>NZ_BBZF01000036.1 GCF_020884795.1 Micromonospora okii | reverse complement strand
CGAGGGCTTCCCCGACGCCGAGCTGGGCCGCCTGTTCGCCCAGCCCGAGCTGGCGGGCTTCGCCGCCGGGCTGCGCCACCAGGACTCGGCCGCGCCCGCGCCCCGACTGGTCGCCGACCCCGAGCACCGGCACGACCCGTTCCCGCCGACCGACGTGCAGCGCGCCTACTGGATCGGGCGCACCGACACCTTCGCCCTCGGCGGCGTGGGCTGCCACTTCTACACCGAGTACGACGGCGTCGACGTCGACCTCGACCGGCTCGCCGAGGCGTGGAACCGGCTGATCGCCCGGCACGAGATGCTGCGCGCCCGGTTCCTGCCCAACGGCGACCAGCAGATCCTCCCCGAGGTGCCGCGCTTCGAGATCCGTACCGTCGACGCCGCGCCCGACGGCGACGAGATCGTGCTGCGGGCCCAGCGCGAGGCGATGTCGCACCAGGTCCTCGACCCCGGCCAGTGGCCGCTGTTCGACGTGCGCGCCGTGCGCTACGGCGGCAACCGGGTCCGCCTGGCCGTCAGCATCGACAGCATCCTCATCGACGCGCTCAGCGCCATGACCCTCATGCGGGAACTCGACACCCTCTACCGCGACCTCGACGCCGAGCTGCCGCCGATCGGCCTCTCCTTCCGCGACTACGTCCTGACCGCCCGCCCCGACCCGCAGCGGCTCGCCGCCGCGCAGGAGTACTGGGCGCGCCGGGTGGAGGACCTCCCCGACGGGCCGCAGCTCCCCCTGGCCAAGGACCCGGCCACCGTCCAGCAGCCCCGGTTCGTCCGCCGCGAGCAGCACCTGCCGCCGCAGCGCTGGCAGCGGCTGCGCGACCTGGCCCGCCGGCACGGCATCACCGGCTCCTCCCTGCTGGCCACCGCCTTCGCCGAGGTGCTCGGCACCTGGAGCGCCCAGCCCGACCTGACGATCAACGTCACCCTCTTCGACCGCCGCGACGTGCACCCCGACGTCGACCGGGTGCTCGGCGACTTCACCTCCCTGCTGCTCGTCGGCTACCAGCCCGAGCCGGGTGAGACGTGGGTCGACGCCGCCCGCCGGATGCAGCGGCAGATGGGCAGCGACCTGGAGCACAGCGACGTCTCGGCGGTGTGGGTGATGCGGGAGCTGGCCCGCCGCCGGGGCCGCCTCGACGTCTCCATGCCGGTGGTCTTCACCAGCACCCTCGGCGTCACCGACGACGTCGTCGTCGAGCCTTCCTTCGCCGAGCGCGTCTGGGGGGTCTCCCAGACTCCGCAGGTGTGGTTGGACCACCAGGTGGTGGAGCGTGATGGTGGGTTGTTGTTGGTGTGGGATGCGGTGGAGGAGTTGTTTGCGCCGGGTGTGTTGGATGCGATGTTCGGTGCGTATGTGGGGTTGTTGGAGTGGTTGGTGGAGGGTGAGTGGGGTGGGGTGGTGCCGGCGTTGTTGCCGGCGGAGCAGCGGGTGGTGCGTGCGGGGGTGAATGCGACGGCTGGTCCGGTGTCGGGTCGGTTGTTGCATGAGGGTTTCTTCGCGCGGGCGGTGGAGGAGCCGGGTCGCTCGGCGGTGTTCTGGGACGGTGGTGAGCTGTCCTACGGGGAGCTGGCCGACCGCGCGCTGCGGATCGCGGGCGCCCTTCGGGAGCGCGGCGTCGAGGCCGGCGAGCGGGTGGCGGTGACCCTGCCGAAGGGCCCGGACCAGGTGGCCGCCGTGCTGGGCGTCCTGGCGGCGGGGGCGGCGTACGTGCCGGTCGGGGTCGACCAGCCGACGCTGCGCCGCGCGGTGATGTACCGGCAGGCCGACGTGCGCTTGGTGCTCGCCGACGACGCCGACCAGCAGTGGCCGGACGGGGTGCGCCCGCTGACCGTCGCCGCCGCGACCGGCGCGACGGCGCTGCCCGAGCCGGTCGCGGTGGCCGGCGACGCGACCGCGTACGTGATTTTCACGTCGGGGTCGACGGGGGAGCCGAAGGGTGTGGTGGTGTCGCATTCGGCGGCGGTGAACACGCTGGAGGAGGTGTGTTCGCGGTTTGGTGTGGGTGTGGGTGATCGGGTGTTGGCGGTGTCGGCTTTGGATTTTGATCTGTCGGTGTTTGATGTTTTTGGTTTGTTGGGTGTTGGTGGTGGTGTGGTGTTGGC
>NZ_BBZF01000035.1:2510-5477 GCF_020884795.1 Micromonospora okii | reverse complement strand
GAAGTCCGGCGGTGTCCTACTCTCCCACACCCTCCCGAGTGCAGTACCATCGGCGCTGGAGGGCTTAGCTTCCGGGTTCGGAATGTAACCGGGCGTTTCCCCTCCGCCATGACCGCCGTAACACTATCGACATATCAAACAACACCACACACATGGTCTGTTGTTCGTTTGTCTAGAGTTGCACAGTGGACGCGAGCAGAATCTTTGTAGTCAAGTCCTCGGCCTATTAGTACCGGTCAACTCAACCCGTTACCGAGCTTACATCTCCGGCCTATCAACCCAGTCGTCTAGCTGGGGGCCTTACCCCCTCAAAGAGGGGTGGGATACCTCATCTTGAAGCGAGCTTCCCGCTTAGATGCTTTCAGCGGTTATCCCTTCCGAACGTAGCCAACCAGCCGTGCCCCTGGCGGGACAACTGGCACACCAGAGGTTCGTCCGTCCCGGTCCTCTCGTACTAGGGACAGCCCTTCTCAAGTATCCTACGCGCACGGCGGATAGGGACCGAACTGTCTCACGACGTTCTAAACCCAGCTCGCGTACCGCTTTAATGGGCGAACAGCCCAACCCTTGGGACCTGCTACAGCCCCAGGATGCGACGAGCCGACATCGAGGTGCCAAACCATCCCGTCGATATGGACTCTTGGGGAAGATCAGCCTGTTATCCCCGGGGTACCTTTTATCCGTTGAGCGACACCGCTTCCACACGCAAGTGCCGGATCACTAGTCCCGACTTTCGTCCCTGCTCGACCTGTCAGTCTCACAGTCAAGCTCCCTTGTGCACTTGCACTCAACACCTGATTGCCAACCAGGCTGAGGGAACCTTTGGGCGCCTCCGTTACCCTTTAGGAGGCAACCGCCCCAGTTAAACTACCCACCAGACACTGTCCCTGAACCGGATAACGGCCCGAAGTTAGATACCCAAACCAACCAGAGTGGTATTTCAAGATTGCCTCCACCCATACTGGCGTATGGACTTCACCGGCTCCCACCTATCCTACACAAGCTAATTCGGATACCAATGTCAAGCTATAGTAAAGGTCCCGGGGTCTTTCCGTCCTGCCGCGCGTAACGAGCATCTTTACTCGTAATGCAATTTCGCCGGGCCTGTGGTTGAGACAGTGGGGAAGTCGTTACGCCATTCGTGCAGGTCGGAACTTACCCGACAAGGAATTTCGCTACCTTAGGATGGTTATAGTTACCACCGCCGTTTACTGGCGCTTAAGTTCTCCGCTTCGCCCCCGAAAGAGCTAACAGGTCCCCTTAACGTTCCAGCACCGGGCAGGCGTCAGTCCATATACATCGAATTACTTCTTCGCATGGACCTGTGTTTTTAGTAAACAGTCGCTTCCCCCTGCTCTCTGCGGCCATACAACGCTCCACCCGCAAGGGGCTTCACGTCTCCGGCCCCCCTTCTCCCTAAGTTACGGGGGCAATTTGCCGAGTTCCTTAACCACAGTTCGCCCGATCGCCTCGGTATTCTCTACCTGACCACCTGTGTCGGTTTGGGGTACGGGCCGCTCAGAACTCGCTAGAGGCTTTTCTCGGCAGCATAGGATCACTGACTTCACCTGAATCGGCTCGGCATCACGTCTCAGCCTTAATGCACCGCGGATTTGCCTACGGTACGGCCTACACGCTTACCCCGGCACAACCACCGGCCGGGATCAGCTACCTTCCTGCGTCACCCCATCGCTTGACTACTACCCGCCAGGTTCCCACGCTCCCCCAGTTTGGTCCGAAGACCGCCCCAGGTTCGGGTGGTTAGCACAACGAGGTTCATCAGGGACGCTCCTTCGCGGGTACGGGAATATCAACCCGTTGTCCATCGACTACGCCTCTCGGCCTCGCCTTAGGTCCCGACTCACCCAGGGCGGATTAGCCTGGCCCTGGAACCCTTGGTCATCCGGCGGAAGGGTTTCTCACCCTTCATTCGCTACTCATGCCTGCATTCTCACTCGTGCCGCGTCCACACCTCGATCACTCGGATGCTTCACCCCCGGCACGACGCTCCCCTACCCATCCACACACCTGCACGCACCATCAAGGGCACGCGAGGTTAAAATGTGAATGCCACAGCTTCGGCGGTGTGCTTGAGCCCCGCTACATTGTCGGCGCGGAACCACTTGACCAGTGAGCTATTACGCACTCTTTAAAGGGTGGCTGCTTCTAAGCCAACCTCCTGGTTGTCTATGCGACCCCACATCCTTTTCCACTTAGCACACGCTTAGGGGCCTTAGCTGGTGATCTGGGCTGTTTCCCTCTCGACTACGAAGCTTATCCCCCGCAGTCTCACTGCCGCGCTCTCACTTACCGGCATTCGGAGTTTGGCTGATTTCGGTAAGCTTGTGGGCCCCCTAGACCATCCAGTGCTCTACCTCCGGCAAGAAACACGCGACGCTGCACCTAAATGCATTTCGGGGAGAACCAGCTATCACGGAGTTTGATTGGCCTTTCACCCCTAACCACAGGTCATCCCCCAACTTTTCAACGTTGGTGGGTTCGGCCCTCCACGCGGTCTTACCCACGCTTCAGCCTGCCCATGGCTAGATCACTCCGCTTCGGGTCTAGGACACGCGACTGAACGCCCTATTCAGACTCGCTTTCGCTACGGCTCCCCCACACGGGTTAACCTCGCCACATGCCACTAACTCGCAGGCTCATTCTTCAAAAGGCACGCCGTCACCCCGCAAGGCTCCGACGGATTGTAGGCGAACGGTTTCAGGTACTATTTCACTCCCCTCCCGGGGTACTTTTCACCATTCCCTCACGGTACTCGTCCGCTATCGGTCACCAGGAAGTATTTAGGCTTACCAGGTGGTCCTGGCAGATTCACGGCAGATTACAGGGGTCCGCCGCTACTCGGGAACACCCACAGAAGACCAGCCACTTTCACCTACCGGACTTTCACCGCCTACGGTCAGCCATTCCAGACTGTTCGGCTAGCAACTGATTTTATAACTCCTCGAA
>NZ_BBZF01000035.1:1872-2470 GCF_020884795.1 Micromonospora okii | reverse complement strand
CACGTGTCAGCATGTTCAGTAGGGTCCCACAACCCCGACCACGCAACCCCTGACAGGTATCACACGCAGCCGGTTTAGCCTCAATCCGCTTTCGCTCGCCACTACTCACGGAATCACATGTTGTTTTCTCTTCCTACGGGTACTGAGATGTTTCACTTCCCCGCGTTCCCCCCACACACCCTATGTATTCAGGTGCGGGTGACTGGACATGACTCCAGCCAGGTTTCCCCATTCGGACACCCTGGGATCACAGCTTGGTTGACAGCTCCCCCAGGCCTATCGCGGCCTCCCACGTCCTTCATCGGCTCCTGGTGCCAAGGCATCCACCGTTCGCCCTTGACAACTTGACCACAAAGATGCTCGCGTCCACTGTGCAATTCTCAACAAACGACCAACCCACAACCCGAACAGCCCCACACCAGAAATCCCGACAACCGCCGGCGGTATGCGAGACCAGGCCATGCCTGGCAGCCCGCGGAACTCCCGTCCCGCACAAGGCATCCGAAGAAAACAACCGTAGTTGTTCCTTCAGGACCCAACAGGGTGCTTTACGCTCCATCCCAGCCGCACCATCAGCTCGTTCCCTACCAACCACAGG
>NZ_BBZF01000034.1 GCF_020884795.1 Micromonospora okii | reverse complement strand
CCGCTCCAACCTACCCGATCGCTTCTCGGCCGTCAACCTCCATCTCGGAGGTTTCTTGCGTCGAGTGTGATCGGCCCACGATGACGCACGCCGTTAAGGCGGTCGATTCTTTCGTGGAGATCCGCAGACCGGCCGGTCGCCGCTTCGCGGCCACCCGCCCGGCTCCTGCCGGCTTTAGCACTCTAGCCGGTCGGCTTCGCGATCGCAACTCCGTCTCACCGGAGTTTCTCGCACCGCCCGAACCCAGCCCCGCTCGGCGTTTCCGCCCCGGGCCTGGCACCCGCTCTCGGCCGGTTTGTCCGGCCTCCCGCGTGCAGAGAGAAAGTTACGCGTACGGCTCGCCAAAGGCAAATCAACGCTTGCCACTACCCCGGACAGGCGGACCGGGCGGAGGTTCCGACCGCCGGCTCGGCCCCTACGCAGGGCTCTGCCATGTCAGAGTGTCTGGATGGATGACGCCTCCCCCTCCCCGGCGACCACGCTCGCCGAGGAGGCACTCCTCGGGCTGCTGCTGCCGTTCTGGCAGTTGGTCATCGGCGCCGTCGTGCTGGTCGTCATCCTGGTCTCGGTCGGCCGCCTGGCCCGACGCGGGCGCTCCCGGATGTCCACCGCGCTGCTGGTCACCGCTGCGGCCATCGCCGGCCTGACCGTGATCGGCGTCCTCCTCCAGGGCTGACCGCACCGAAGCGGGCCGGGGCCAGGGCTCAGAGGCGGCGGTTGGCCAGGCTGGGCAGCTCCGCGCGGATCGTCCGCAGCCGGTCCAGGTCGAGATCGACGACGGTCAGGCCGGGGCCCTCCGGCACCTGGCCGAGGATCGTCCCCCACGGGTCGACGACCATGCTGCGGCCGAAGCAGGTGCGCCCCGGCTCGTGGTCGCCCGTCTGGCCGGCGGCGGCGACGAAGCACTGGTTCTCGATGGCGCGGGCCCGCAGCAGGACCTCCCAGTGGTCCCGCCCGGTGTGCAGCATGAACGCCGCCGGCACCACCAGCAGGTGCGCTCCCCCGTCGGTGGCCAGTTGCCGGTACAGCTCGGGGAACCGCAGGTCGTAGCAGATCGACAGACCCACCCGGAGACCCTCGACGTCGACCACGACCGGCTTCTCCCCGGGCGCGACGGTCGCCGACTCCAGATACGACACCCGACCGGGGATCTCCACGTCGTACAGGTGGATCTTGCGGTAGCTGGCGGCGAGGGCGCCGGAGCGGTCAAAGACCAGCGAGGTGTTCCAGGTGTGCTCCGGGTCGGGGCCGACCTCGTGGAACGACCCCGCGATCACCCAGATGCCGAGCCGGCGGGCGGTCTCGGCGAAGAACCGGCCCACCGTGCCGTCGGCCGACTCGGGCGCGGGCATTCCGGCGGCGGGGCCGAGGTAGTCGACGTACTCCGGGAGGACGGCGAGGTCCGCGCCGGCGGCCGCGGCCCGGGACAGCAGGGCCTCGGCGGCCGCGAGGTTGGCGGCCCGGTCGTCGCGGGCGTTGAGCTGGCAGACGGCGACGCGCATGACGCTCAGGGTACGGGGGCCGGGGCTCCCGCGACAGCCCGCGCCCCCGGGCGGACGGGGTGCCGCGCCGGCCGTGGCCGCCGCTGCCCCGCCTCGCCCGGGCGGCGGGTCAGGCGGACTTCTCCTCGCGGTCCCGGCGCGCGCGGCGGCCGGTGAACTCGCGGGGCACGATCGTCGGGTTGACGTTCTCCAGGACCACCTCGCGGGTGATCAGCACCCGGGCGGCGTCGGGGTTGCTCGGCACCTCGTACATCACGGAGAGCAGGACCTCCTCCATGATCGCGCGCAGGCCCCGGGCGCCGGTGCCGCGCAGCATCGCCTGGTCGGCGATGGCCTCCAGCGCCGGCTCCTCGAACTCCAGCTCGACCCCGTCCAGCTCGAAGAGCCGCTGGTACTGCTTCACGAGGGCGTTGCGGGGCTCGGTGAGGATGCGGACCAGGGCCGTGCGGTCGAGGCTGCGGACGTTCGTGATCACCGGGAGGCGGCCGATGAACTCGGGGATCAGCCCGAACTTCAGCATGTCCTCCGGCATCACCTGGCCGAAGACGTCGTCGGTCGACCGCTCGGAGACGGAGCGCAGCCGCGCGCCGAAGCCGGTGCCGCCGTGCCCGGTGCGGGCCTCGATGATCTGGTCGAGGCCGGCGAAGGCGCCGCCGCAGATGAACAGCACGTTGGTGGTGTCGATCTGGATGAACTCCTGGTGCGGGTGCTTGCGCCCGCCCTGCGGCGGCACGTTGGCCACCGTGCCCTCGAGCATCTTCAGCAGCGCCTGCTGCACGCCCTCGCCGGAGACGTCCCGGGTGATCGACGGATTCTCCGACTTGCGGGCGATCTTGTCGACCTCGTCGATGTAGATGATGCCGGTCTCGGCGCGCTTGATGTCGTAGTCGGCGGCCTGGATCAGCTTGAGGAGGATGTTCTCCACGTCCTCGCCGACGTATCCGGCCTCGGTGAGGGCGGTGGCGTCGGCTATCGCGAAGGGGACGTTCAACATGCGGGCGAGGGTCTGCGCCAGGTGCGTCTTGCCGCAGCCGGTGGGGCCGAGCAGCAGGATGTTGGACTTGGCCAGCTCGACGGCGTCGCTGCCGGAGCCCGGCGCGCCGGCCGCCTCGGCCTGGATCCGCTTGTAGTGGTTGTAGACCGCGACGGCGAGGGCCTTCTTCGCGTGGTCCTGGCCCACCACGTAGTTGTCGAGGAACTGGCAGATCTCGATCGGCTTGGGAAGCTCCTCCCACTTCACCTCGCCGGACTCGGCCAGCTCCTCCTCGATGATCTCGTTGCAGAGATCGATGCACTCGTCGCAGATGTAGACCCCTGGCCCCGCGATGAGCTTCTTGACCTGCTTCTGCGACTTGCCGCAGAAGGAGCATTTCAGTAGGTCGCCGCCGTCACCGATCCGTGCCACCTACGTTCTCCCTGCATTCATCGGCCGGAAAGCCGGCCACGACCTGCGGACACTGCGCTCCGCCCGTCTCGTACGCCTCGCCGGGGGCGACCCGGCGGATCGGTACGCAACCGACGTTACCCGCTGGAGGGGGTTTCTCCGACCCCCAAAACGGGCGTGTCAGAGGCCGGCCGGGAACACCGCCCGGCCGGCCTCGGACCCGGTAGCTCGTCAGCCAGCCGCGTTGGCGGCCAGCAGCCCCTTCTTCCGGCTGGTGAGGATCGTGTCGACCAGCCCGTACTCGCGGGACTCCTCGGCCGTCATGATCTTGTCGCGGTCGATGTCCTTACGGACCTTCTCGACCGGCTGGTTGCAGTGCCGGGAGAGCATCTCCTCCAGCTGCGTGCGCATCCGCAGGATCTCGCGGGCCTGGATCTCGATGTCCGAGCCCTGCCCGTAGCCGCCCTCGGTGGCCGGCTGGTGGATGATGATCCGCGAGTTCGGCAGCGCCATCCGCTTGCCGGGCGTGCCGGCCGCGAGGAGCACGGCCGCCGCGCTGGCGGCCTGGCCGAGGCAGACCGTCATGATGTCCGGCCGGACGTACTGCATGGTGTCGTAGATCGCCGTCATGGCGGTGAACGAGCCGCCCGGCGAGTTGATGTACATGATGATGTCGCGGTCCGGGTCGGTGCCCTCGAGCGTCAGCAGCTGGGCCATCACGTCGTTGGCGGAGGCGTCGTCCACCTGCACCCCGAGGAAGATGATCCGGTCCTCGAAGAGCTTGTTGTACGGGTTCGACTCCTTCACCCCGTACGACGTGCGCTCGACGAACGACGGCAGGACGTAGCGGTTGTGCACGGCCCCGAACTGGGGCGGCAGGCTCAGGTCGGTCATCGTCAGCTCCTCGCTCAGCTCAGGGTCCCGGCGCCTTCCGGAACCTGGGTGGCTCCGGTGATCACCTTGTCGATGAAGCCGTAGTCCATGGCCTCCTGGGCGGTGAACCAGCGGTCGCGGTCCGAGTCCGCCTCGATCTGCGCCTGGGTCTGGCCGGTGTGGTGCGCGACCCGCTCCTGGAACATGCGCTTCGTGTAGAGCATCTGCTCCGCCTGGATGGCGATGTCGGACGCGGTGCCGCCCATGCCGCCGGACGGCTGGTGCATCATGATCCGCGCGTGCGGGAGAGCGTACCGCTTGCCCTTGGTGCCCGCGCAGAGCAGGAGCTGGCCCATGGAGGCCGCCATGCCCATGGCCACGGTCGAGACGTCGTTGTCGATGAACTGCATGGTGTCGTAGATCGCCATGCCGGAGTAGACCGAGCCACCCGGCGAGTTGATCCAGAGGTTGATGTCGCGGTCCGGGTCCTCCGCCGCGAGCAGCAGGAGCTGCGCGCAGATGCGGTTGGCGACCTGGTCGGTCACCTCGCTGCCCAGGAAGATGATGCGCTCCTTGAGCAACCGGTTGTAGACCGAGTCGTCGAGGTTGCCAATGTTGTCGCCACCGCGGGCTTCGATCGCCCGGAGCGGCTTCGCTGGGATGTGCATGTCGGTCATGGCAGCCCTTCGCTCTCCGTACCGTCCTACCCGACACTAACCGCTCGCCCGGGTGGCATAGTCCCGGTCGGGGCGCTTTTCGCTCTCAGCGCAGCCCGTCGGAGACGTACCCGGAAAAGGGGTTCGGCCGCCGTCCACCGGTTCCGGTGGACGGCGGCCTCACCCGACGATCAGTGCTCGTGGTCGTGGTCGTGCGCCTCGCCGCTCTGCTCGCGGATGGCGTCGAGGCTCACCTCGTTGCCCGCGCTGTCCTTGATCTTGATGCGCTCCATCACCGAGGCCAGGGCCTTGCCGCGCCGCACGTCGCCGAAGACCGCGCCGGCCGCGCCGGAGCGGACGAGCTGGTCGTAGTACTGCTGCGGGGCCATCCCGGCGCGCTGGGCGCGGTGGACGATCTCGTGGCCGAACTCGTCGTCGGTGACCTGGACGTTCTCGGCGTCGGCCAGGGTGTCCAGCAGGAGCTGGATCTTGACGCCGTCGGTCGCCGCCTCGTTCAGCTCGGCGTCGATCTGCTCCTCGGTCTTCTCCTCGGCGGCGAGGTACTCCTCCAGGGAGGCGCCGATTCGCTCGAGCTGGTCGACCATGGCCTGCTTGCGGCTGGAGACCTCCTCGCGGACGACGCCCTCCGGCGCCGGCACGTCGGCGGCCTCGACGAGCTGCTCGAGGGCCTTGTCCCGGGCGGCGTAGATCTGCTCGACGCGCTTGCCCCGGGTGACCTTCTCGCGGAGGTCGGAACGCAGCTCCTCGATGGTGTCGAACTCGCTCGCGAGCTGGGCGAAGTCGTCGTCCAGCTCGGGCAGTTCCTTCTCCTTGACCGTGCGCACGGTCACCGCCACCTCGGCGTCGCGGCCGGCGAAGTCGCCGCCGACGAGCTGGGTGGTGAAGGTGGTGCTCTCGCCGGCGGCGAGGCCGACGACGGCCTCGTCCAGGCCCGGGAGGAGCTGCTTGCTGCCGACCTCGTGCGAGATGTTCGTCGCCGAGCCGCCCGGCACGTCCTCGCCGTCGACCGTGGCGTTCAGGTCGATCTGGACGTAGTCGCCCTCGGCGGCGGCCCGCTCGACGGTCTTCAGGGTGGCGAACCGCTCGCGCAGGTTCTTCACCTGCTCGTCGATCTCGCTGTCGTCGACCTGGAGCTCGTCGACGGTGACCTCGATGGCGTCCAGGTCCGGCACGGTGATCTCGGGCCGGACGTCGACCTCGGCGGTGAAGTTCAGCGAGTCACCGTCGTTGAACTCGGTGATCTCCACCTCGGGGCGGCCAAGGGTCTTCAGGTCGTGCTCGCGGACCGCAGCGAGGATGTTCTCGGGGATGGCCTCCTGCACCGCCTCGTTGAGGACGGTGCCCCGGCCCACCCGCTGGTCGATGACCGCAGCCGGCACCTTGCCCCGGCGGAAGCCGGGAACCTGGACCTGCTGGCCGATCTCCCGGTACGCCTTCTTGAGGCTCGGCTCGAGCTCGACGAACGGCACCTCGATGGCGAGCCGCACGCGCGTCGGGCTCAGAGTCTCGACGGTGCTCTTCACAGGCGTACTCCTTGACGGATCTCAGTTGAGGCTGGGCATGATTCAGCCCATCGAGTGTAGGCGAGCCGGCAGGGCCCCTCGGCAGCACCCGGGAACGATGCGCCCCCGGGGTGCCCCGGTCGCCAACGACAGTCGGGGTGGCGGGATTTGAACCCACGGCCCCTCGCTCCCAAAGCGAGTGCGCTACCAAGCTGCGCCACACCCCGTGGCGACCAGAAGTGTATGCCGTCGACGCCCGTCGAGTGGGGGTGGGGCGAGACCAACCTACGAGGGCACCACGACCGTGTCGGCGACATGGCGGTATCCCCGGCCCCGGGACACCGCCATGTCGGCGACACGGTGTTGATCTTGCGGTCGAGCGGACACGGATGCGCGGCTGGTGGCGGCATTGGGTAGGCTGTCGGCGCATCCCGTGCACAGCGGGGCGCGCGGGCGTAGCTCAATGGCAGAGCTTCAGTCTTCCAAACTGACGGTGCGGGTTCGATTCCCGTCGCCCGCTCCACAGCTTCCGGCCCAGGTCAGACCTGGGCGCTCCCCGCGCAGGCCGCTCCGGAGAGGAGCGGTGCTGGAGATCGACGCACCGTGTCTGTGGCTAGTCCCACCTGATGCTTGACGAATCCGTCCCGGCACATGCACGGCAGTCAGCCCTGGCTTCTTCGTCGCCCTGGTCGCAGTCAGTGGCATCCGAGTGGCTGCGGGCCCACTCGAACTCAGGCAGAGAACGCACCATTGCCGCCAAGACCCCATGTACGAGGGGAAGGCCGCCCACCTCGCTGATCCCGACCCAGGCGATGTCGTCATGCTCGTCAGGTGCACGGTTGGTCGGAGAGCCAACCCAGTCTCCAATTCGCCAGACGCCCACGTGAACGGCGTCCTCACCACTGCCGGCGTGCAGGACGCCCAACCGTGAAGCGGACTCCGTCACGACGTGGACACCGAGCTCCTCGTGCATCTCACGCGCGAGGGCCTGTAGTTCCGACTCACCCGCTTCGACCTGTCCCCCGGGGAGATCCCAGACATCTGGGTACACCCGTTTGGTCGGCCTACGGTGCACCAGCAGGACCGCGCCGTTGTCAACGAGCGCGCCCGTGACGACCACATGCATGACGGGAGTAGAGCACAGGGATGGGACGAGCTCGCCAGAGCCAAAGGGCCTGGCTTGGCAGCTACGCAGGGCCGCGCTGTTGCTCATGCCCCCGTGGCTTCCGGGCGCTGTCCACCCCCCGGGCACTCCTCGGGCGGGGCGTAGGCACGAACGGTGCCGTTGTGCCGCGCAACTCCTCCGTCAGCGGTGAGAGCTACGAGGCGTTTACAGACGGGGCACCGGCCTCGCTGGTGCTGCGAGCGCTGAGTCACCTTGCCTCCCGGGTAGGTCGTTACACGTCTTCAGTTCCATCCGCCGACGCGATCCTCCCGCCCCACAGGCCGAGAGCACCGGCCAGGACATCGAGTAGGTGCGCGTGCTCCCTGCCCGAATCCCAGGTCCGAACCCGGTCGGTGATCCTGATGTCCCGTCCGTACCAACGGCGTCGCGGCGGGCACCTCGGCTCACACGGTCACGCCCGAAGATCTCTGAGCGCGGCTTCGATACGCAGCCCGATCCCGATGGCGACGAGGAAGCCAGCCAGGATGTGCGGCTCAGCCGACCCGGGGTCGCTCGACAGCGTGATGACCGAAACCAGCAGTCCGCCGAGCAGGGCCGCGTTGCCGATGATGCGGACGGTGGAGGCACGCCCCGAAGCAGGGTTCATCCGGCGGACCGTATCGAAGGCTCGGGGCGAGCGCTGTCCTGATCTGGACGAACCACAAACAACGGTACGGCAGTGGGGCGCCGCGAATCGTCCGCGAATTCGGTCGATTCACGACGGACAGGCGGCACCACCTGCCTTGGAAGTTGATAGATGCGCAGGCCGTCGGCTAGCGTGCGCGCCTGTGAATCGCTCTCGTATGGCTTCCGCTCTTCTGATCTGCGCCTCCCTGGTGGCGCTCGCCGCGTGTGGCGAGGAGGAGACCACGACCACGGCCGGGTCCACCCCCTCGGCCTCGACGGCTGTCACCTCGGCGGCCCCCTCCGCCTCCTCGGCTCCCTCCGCCTCCTCTGCCCCGTCGGGCGGCGTGAGCGACAAGAAGCTCTGCGAGTCGGCGAAGAAGGCCAACGACAAGTTCAAGAAGGACGCCATGGCCGCCATGATGGCTGCCCCCGAGGGCCAGGAGGCGGCGGCCGACACGTTCAAAAAGATCTTCACAGGCATGAACAAGGAACTGAGCGAGTTGGCGGCCTCGGGGAGCGCCGACAGCAAGGTCTCCGCCGCCCTGATGCAGTTCGCCGCGGAGGTCGCCAAGGCCGGGGCGGCCCCGGACCCGGCCGCCGCCGCCGAGAACCCCGCGCTGGAGAAGGCCGGCAAGGACATCACCACCGCCTGCAAGACCGCCGGGGTCGCCGTCATCTTCTGACCTCACCGCCCCAGGGGGCGACTCGTAGATCACCGCTGTCGCCGCGGGCCGCACGTCCGGCCCGCGGCGACAGCCGTAAGGGGGCGCCCAGGCGTGACCCGGCCGCCGTACCCGATCCGGGTGGAAGCCCGGCGGGAGGAAGCGCCGACCGGACACGCGACGAGGCCGAGCGTGACGGGGCTGTTCCGGCAGGTGCGCGGGGGCATCCGTTTCGTAGCGCTCGGCGGGCGGAAGTTTCCAGCCTGCGTACCATGCGGGGCCGGACATCCCCTCGGCCCGGCGGAGGTAGCGGCACATGGCAGGCCAGCACGAGGCGTACGCCCTCAGCGTCGACCTCGGCACGTCCAACACCGTGGCCGTGCTGCGCTGGCCGGACGGGCGGACCCGGCCGCTGCTGATCGACGGGCAGCCGGTGGTTCCCTCCGGCGTGTACGCCGACGCCGACGGCCGCCTGCACGTCGGCCGGGACGCCCGGCAACTCGCGCAGGCCGACCCGACGCGGTACGAGCCGAGCCCGAAGCGCCGCGTCGACGACCCGGCCGTGCTGCTCGGCGACCGCGAGTACGCCCCCGCCGACCTGCTGGCCGCGATCCTGGACGCCGTGGCTCGGGCGGCGGTCGCCACGGTCGGGTTCCTGCCCAGGGCGGTGGTGACCTGCCCGGCGTCCTGGGACGAGGCCGGGCGTCAGGTGCTCGCGGACGCGCTGCTGCGGGCGGGCTGGCCGCCGGCGGCGGCCGAACACACCCTCGTCGGCCCGACCACGCCCGGCACCCACCTGCTGCGTGAGCCGGTCGCCGCCGCCCGCTACTACGCCCAGGTGCTGAGCCGGCCGGTGCCGGTCGGCGGGGCCATCGCCGTGTTCGATCTCGGCGGCGGCACCCTCGACGTGGCGGTGCTGCGCAACGAGGGCGCCGACCCGTGGGGCGACTCGGGCTTCGTGGTGACCGCTGCCGGTGGCGTGCCCGACCTGGGCGGGCTGGACCTGGACGCGGCCCTGGTGGACCGGCTGGGCGAGCGGGTCTGCGCGACGCACCCCGCGCAGTGGGAGCGGCTGACCCGGCCGGGCGACACGGCGCAGTGGCGGGAGCGGCACCAGCTCTGGGAGGGCGTGCGGGAGGCGCGGGAGATGCTGTCCCGGGCCCCGGTCGCGCCGGTGGTCGTGCCGGGCACGGAGACGGTGGTCGAGCTGACCCGCGAGGAGCTGGAGCGGGTGGCCACCCCGCTGCTGGCCCGCGCCGTGGCCGAGACCCGGCGGGTGGTGGCGGAGGCCGGCCTCACCCCCGACCGGCTCGCCGGGCTGTTCCTGGTGGGCGGGCCGACCCGGATGCCGCTGGTGGCCCGGATGCTGCACGCCGAACTGGGCGTCGCGCCGACCGTGCTGGAGCAGCCGGAGCTGCCTGTGGCCGAGGGCGCGCTCACGGCCCTGCCGACGCCCCGCGCGCCACGGCCGGCGACGCCGGTCGCGCCTGCGGGCGTACCGGTGGCCGGGCCGTCGACGGCCGGGCCAGGCGGCCTGCCGCCCGCCTGGTCCGGCGACGGACCGAGGCTGCCGCCGACGGTGCCGGTCGGGTCGGGGCTGCCACCGACGGCACCGGGCGGGCCGTACCAGCCGCAGGGAGCGCCCGGGTCGCAGAGCCCGCCGGTCGACCCGTGGGGCTCGTCCCGACCCGACGTGCCGGCCACCACGCACAGGCGGGGGCTGTGGATCACGGTGGCGGCGGTGCTCGCCCTCGTCGCGGTGGGCGGCGGCGTCGCGCTCTGGTACACGTACGGCCGCGACCGGCACCCCGGCCTGGAGTTCCAGACGCTGGCCCAGGTGGAGCGCGTGGCGGCCGGGCCGGAGAAGCCGACGGAGAGCTTCACCGCGCTGCTGGGCGACACCGGCTACGCCGCGTACCCGCTACCGGACGACCGGCTGGGGATCGTGGCGGTCGACGCGGGGACCGGCAAGGAGCGGTGGCGCGCGCAGACCACACAGGCGGCGCAGCGGTGGGAGGGGCTGCACGCCGCGCCCGGCGTGGTGGCGGCCCTCTCCGACGCGGTCGGCTCCGAGGCGCGCGAGCTGGTGGTGCGCGACGCCGCCTCCGGGGAGCAGCGATGGGCCCGGACCATCCGGGGCGACGACCAGGTGCTCTTCGGCGCGGACGTGGCGGTGCTGGCCGACCGGGCCGGGCAGCGGCTCGTGGGGCTGCGCCTGCGCGACGGCACGGAGGCCTGGGTCCAGCCCGACACGCCCGACGCGTCGGGCGTCGCCGGCAGCAGGGTGCTGCCGGTGGGCACCGTCGAGGGGGCCGGCGGCCCGGCGTACGCCGACGGCGCGCCCCGCGATCCGTGGCTCGGCAAGGTCGACCGGCTCGTGCAGCTCGGCGCGGACCGCTCGGTCCGACTGATCGACCTGGGCAGCGGGATGGTGCTGCGGAGCTGGTCGGGCGTCGCCGACCGGAACGACCTCGTGGTCGCCCACGCCGACCGGCTGTACGTGGTCGACGACAGCGGCGTCGGCCGGTACCGGCTGCTCGGGTACGACCTGAACCGGGTGGCCGAGCCGACGATCCTGTACACCTCGGACGAGGGGCGACGGGCGGAGGCGCTGGTGGCCTGCGGCAAGCACCGGGCGTGCCTGCTGGAGACGCCGTCCGGCGACGCGGACCGCGCCGACGTGGTGGCGGCCACCGAGGGCACGGCGGCGCGGCGCTGGCCCGCGCCGGGGGCGAAGGAACTGACGCCGGTCGGCGAGCACCTGATCGTCCAGCGGCGGTATCCCAAGCCGACGTCGACCCTCTTCGACCCGCAGGGCAAGGCGCTGCTGCGGGACCGCGACGGGACGGTGGTCCGGCTGGACGGCGGCAACGTCCTGGTCTTCGCCGACGCGCTGAGCCGCAGCACGCACGACCCCAGCCTCGCCGGGATGCCCCTCGACGCCGCCGCCCCCACCGAGCTGGGCGAGGCCAAGGACATCCGCAGCGCCTCCTGCTCGTGGAACACCAGCGTGCTGCTCTGTGGGGCGGAGGAGGACTTCGTGCTGTACCGCTTCGCCTCCGCGCGCTGACGGGCCCGGCCTGGCGTCGGGCCGTCCGGCGTCGCGCGGTTCGCCGCAGGAGTGCGGCCGAGCCGTGAGGTGCCCGCCGCCCGCGCGGGCGCCGTTTTGCGCCCTTTCCCCCCGGGTACGGGTGAGCACATGGAGACGAACACGAAGGCTCACCTCGTCGGCGGCCCCCGGGACGGCAGCACGCAGGACTCGGACGGCCGGGCGCTGGTGGAGATCGAAATCGACGGCATGATCCACCGTTACATCCGGACCACGAAGGAGCACGGCGAGGACGGCACGGTCTACAACTACGACGGAATGGTGGCCCCGGACGGGGGCGAGCCCGGCGTCGAGGACCCGCAGGCCCGGGTCGCCTCCCCGAAGGCGGACTCCGAGGGGCACGGGGGCACCCACTGATCCACGACCACCGGCCCGCCGGGCTCGGCGCGGCGCGGATGAACTACGGCGGGCCGGGTAAGCAGCGGCGGCTGGTGGGGAACGATCAGGCGTCGCGGCGGGCCGCGACCGGCCGCGCGGGCGGGACGGCGTCAGGCCGTCCCGCCCGCGCGTAGCGCGCGCCGCCGTCCCGCCCGGCCGGGCGTGGTGCGGCGTCCCGCCCGGCCGGGCGTGGTACGGCGGGCGGCGCGGCGGCCGTCAGTTGCCGGTGACCCAGTTCCAGGCGGAGATGACCCACTCGGTCTGCTGGAGGTACGCGATGCCCAGGCCGACCAGGAAGACCGCCGTCACCGCGTGCGCGCCCCGGGCGCTGCGCCGGATGCGCCCGAGCTGGCGCTCCAGGATCACGCGGCCGAGCAGCCGGGACAGCCCGAACAGCCCGGCGGCGACCAGCAGGCTCAGCAGGAACGTGAGCACCGGCGCGCCGAGGTTGCCCCGGCCGGAGATGGCCCAGATGCCCCAGCAGACGAAGGCGAAGAGGCCACCGGCCGCGCTCCACTCGCCGCCCACCCGCAACTGGGCCAGGTGCCAGCTCAGCGGGCGGCGGGGCGCCGACACCTCGGACCAGTGCTGCGCGTCGTCGCCGTGCTCGACGGTGGGGAACGGCTCGGTGCGCGCGGTGCGCGGCCGGCTGACGGAGGCAACGCCCGGCCGGAAGGCGTCGCGCTGCGGCGGCACCCCGACACCCGGCGACGGCGGCACCTCGACCGTCCGCTCCGCCCACGGCTGTGTCTGGTCTGCCATCTCGTGTCCTCCCCCTGACCGCGCCGGGCTCCCCCGGCGGCGCATCTTCGAGGGTAACCAGCCGGCAAATCGGTGGCCCGCCGCGCTCGTCGTACGGTACACACGGCCGATGACGAATCCACCACTCCCCATCCGTACCGAAGAGACCTACGACTTCGACGAGCTGGCACGCCTGTTCGAGATCGCGTTCCACACCTCGTTGAGCCCCGAGGTGCGCGCGGGCGAGCGGGAGATCTGGGAGCCGGGGCGGAGCCTGCTGGTGCGCGACGGCCCGGACCTCGTGGCGCACGCCTCGGCGTTCACCCGGGAACTCACCGTGCCGGGGGCGACGGTCCCGGCCACCCACGTGACGATGGTGGCGGTGCTGCCGACCCACCGACGGCGGGGGCTGCTCACCCGGCTCATGCAGCGGCAGCTCCGCGACGTGCGGGACGCCGGCCGGGAACCGGTGGCCGTGCTCTGGGCCAGCGAGGGGGGCATCTACCCCCGGTTCGGCTACGGCCTCGCGGCCCGGCAGCTCACCGTCGACTGCGCCACCACCGAGCTGCGGCTGCCCGCGCCGACCGCCGCCGAGGGCCCGCTGCGCCTGGACCGCCCGGCCGCGCGCCGGCCCGACCTGGCCCGGCTGTACGACCGGGTCCGCGTCGACCGCCCCGGCTGGTCCGACCGGGACGAGCGGTGGTGGCGGTACGTGCTCGGCGACCCGCCCTCCGAGCGCGGCGGCGCGACCGAGCTGCGGGTGCTGCTGCACGAGGGCCCGGGCGGCGGGATCGACGGGTACGCGCTGTGGCGCTCCCGCCAGGACTCCGACCTCGCCGGGCCGCGCGGCGTGACGATGGTCCAGGAGATGGTGACCGAGGGCCCGGCCGCCCGTACGGCGCTGTGGCGGGCGCTGCTCTCGCTCGACCTGGCCCGGCGGCTCTCCTACGCCGGGCCGGTGGACGACCCGCTGCTGCACTTGGTCGACGAGCCGCGCCGGCTGGTGGCCCGGGTGGGCGACGCCCTCTGGCTGCGGGTGGTGGACGTGCCCGCCGCCCTCGCCGCCCGCCGGTACGCCACCGCCGTGGACGTGGTGATCGAGGTCGCCGACGCGCTGCTGCCCGAGAACGCGGGGCGCTGGCGGCTGACCGGCGGCCCGGACGACGCCCGCTGCGTGCCCACCGACCGCCCCGCCGACCTGGCGTGCGACGTGCGGGCGCTCGGCGAGCTGTACCTGGGCGGGGCCGGGCTGACCGCGCTCGCCGACGCGGGACGGGTCACCGAGCTGCGCCCCGGGGCGCTGGCCGCCGCCGGCCCGGCGTTCTCCTGGCACCGCGCCCCGGCCGGGCTGGGCGTCTTCTGAGCCCCCGGGCCGGCCGGTCTGGTGCCTGGGCGGCTCCGCCCTGGGGGCGCAGCGGGCGGGCCCCGCCCGGCGGGCGCGGCGGGTGTGCCCTGCCCGGCGGGCGCGGCGAGTGTGCCCTGCCCGGCGGGCGCGGCGAGTGGGCCCCGCCTCTGGCGGGCGCGCGGGCGGCGCGGACGGTACGGTCGGGCGATGGGTGACGCGGAGCGACGGCGACGCCGGCTGAGGCACCACTCCGACGGCGAGGGGGCCGGTGCCGCCACGGCCGGGGTGCACGACGCGGTCGAGCCACCGCGCCGCCGGGGCGGCGACGAGCGGGACGGCGAGCGGGGCCTGCGCGGCCTGGTCGGCCCCGGCAGTTCCCAGGTGGGTCCGCTCGCCGCGCTGCGGGCCCGGGACGCCGCCCGGCCCACCGAGGAGGACATGGCCGAGGCGGAGGCCCGGTTGGTCGTCGTGCGGCGCAACTGGGTGCCCCGCGAGGACCTCCCCCGCTCCGGCCGCTGACCGCCCGCCCCCGTCGGAGGCGCTGGCCGGCCTACCGGCCGTCGTTGGGCGCTGCCAGCCGGGCCGCGCCCGGGGAGCCCCGCCGTCCAGGGCCGCTGACCGTCCGCCGTCGGCTGGGGTCGGGGCGGCCGTCGACCGCCCCGACGTCCGGCGTCAGGGAAGGTCGGGCAGCGCGCGGGTCTCCTCGTACTCGGCGACCTGGGCGATGCGGCGGGAGTGCCGGGGGTTGCCGGAGAACGACGTGGTGAGGAAGGCGTCCACGATCGTGGTCGCCTCGTCGAGGGTGTGCTGGCGGGCGCCGACGGCCACCACGTTCGCGTCGTTGTGCTCCCGGCCGAGCTGGGCGGTGTCGACGTTCCAGGCCAGCGCGGCGCGGACGCCGACGACCTTGTTGGCGGCGATCTGCTCGCCGTTGCCCGAACCGCCGATGACCACGCCCAGGCTGCCCGGGTCGGCGACCACGCGGCTGCCGGTGTGCAGGCAGAACGCCGGGTAGTCGTCGTCCGGGTCGAACTCGTGCGGCCCGACGTCGACCACCTCGTACCCCTGCTTGGCGAGGTGGCCGACCAGGTGCACCTTCAGCTCGTAACCGGCGTGGTCGGATCCCAAGTAGACGCGCATACCGCGCAGTCTGTCAGGCCGTCCCCCGCGACGCCGCGCGGGCGGCGTCGCGGAGGCGGTTTCGTCACAGCCGCCCTGGTCAGACGGGGTCGCCGGGCCAGCGCGCCGCGTGGCGTCGCCGAGCCGGGCGGTGCGGTGCCGGGTGGCTCAGCGGGACAGCTCGGCCACCACCAGGCCGCCGCGGGCCTTCGGGGTGAACCAGGTGCTCTTGCGGGGCATCTTCTCCCGGGCGAGGTTCACGGCGACGAAGTCGTCCACGGTCACCGGGGCGATCAGCACGGCCAGCTCGGCCCGGCCGGCGTCGACCTCCCCGGTCAGCCAGCTCGCCGGGTAGTCCCCGCCGACGTAGGTGATCCGCTTGTCGCCCGCGTCGAGGCCGAGCACGTCGCGCAGCAGCACCCGCTCGACCAGCGCGTGGTCGAGGTTCTCCAGCCGGCCGCCGTCGACGTGCGGCAGGCGCACCACGTACCCCTGGCCCGGGAGCCGGAGCGCGACGGTGCCGCCGGCCTGCGGCACCTCGGCCGGGCCGTCGACCTCGGTGACCTCGGCACCGGCGGCGCGCAGCCGCTCCACCAGCTCCGCCGGGGTGACGGTCAGCTCGCTGACCAGCCGGTTGTACGGCTGGATGGCGACCGACGCGGGGGTCGTCACCACGGCCAGGAAGCGCGGCAGGCCGCCGGTCTGGGCGGCGAGGCTGCGGTGGTTGCCGTCGGCGACGACCAGCTCGCCGCCGCCGGCCAGGGCGGTCAGCGCGTCCTGCTCCGGGCCGGGGCCCAGCAGCCAGACGGCGTGGGTGCGCCCGGACTGGTCGGTGTCGGTGGCGGCGGGCGCCCCGGCCGACTCGGTCGCCGCCGCGAGCGCGGCGTGCAGCTCGTCGCCGCGCCCGGTCTGCAGCAGCAGTACGGGCGAGAGCAGGTGCCCGAGCGCCTCGGCGAGGGCCACGCGCTCGCGCACCTTGGAGATGAAGACGTCCTCGTTGCGGATGACGAGGCCCGGCTCCTCGGCACTGGTGGAGATCTGGTCGGTGTCGACCATGGCGAAGAGCCCGTACGCGGCCTCCTCCCCCGGCGCGGTGATCCGGTACAGGACCACGACCTGCTCGGCGGGGGTGTAGCTGCCGTCGGCCTTCGCCTCGGTGAGGCGGGTCACCGCGTCCGGCAGGGCGTCGAGGAACGTCTTGCCCAGGCTCTCCGGGGCCCGGTGCGGCATCTCGATGCCGAGGGCACTGTGCGGGTTCGCCTGGATGATCGCGGTGATCTCCGCGTCGTCGGCGAACTCGTCGTAGTTCTGCGCGCCGGTGCCGCCAGTGGTGATCCAGGCCCGGGCGATCGGATGCACGACCGTCATGTCCGATGACGCTACCGTCGCCCGGTCACGCCCCGCAGCGGGCCCCGCGCCCCGTCCACCAGTTGAAAGGGTCCGTGCTGCGGGATCGGTCGGGGTGCGCCCGCCGGACTGGGAGGGGGCACGGCCGACACGGCGGGACGGGGCGCGGCCGGCGCGGCCGGACGGGAAGCAGCCGGCGGACCGGGACGGGGCGCGGCCGGACCGGGCGCGGCGGTGTGCGGCCGGGCGGCGGCCGGCGTCCGGGCAACGCCGACCACGATCGGCGGCGCCAGCAGGTCGACCAGCTCGGCCGGCAGGGTCGGGCGGAGCGCGGGCCAGCCGTCGTCGTGTACCGACCAGTACGCCGCACCGGCCTCCCCGGTGGTCGCCGCGTCGTCGCACGGACGGCGGTGCTTACCCATCGGACGCCTCCAGGAGCTGCCGGGCGCGGCTGCGTGGGCCGCGGCGGGACACCCGGTGGAACGACCCCGCCCCCGCCCGGTGACGCCCGCACGGCGCGTCGTCCTCCCCGGCGACCGCGCCGGACGCCCGTCGCACGCGCCATCCGCCCCCGGTGGCCGCGCCGGCTGCCAAGTCGCACACGCCACCCGCGCCCTACCCGCCGCCGGGCCCCTCGGTCGGGAGGCCGCGCCGGCGGGTAGGGCCCCGTGAGAAGGGGACCCTTCTCTACCGCAGACGTTAAGAAGGTGCCCTTCCTTACCCCGTCACTCGAACGTGGGGTCGACCTCGCGGGAGCGCTTCAGCTCGTAGAACCCGGGCGTGCCGGCGACCAGCAGGACGCCGTCCCAGAGCCGGCCGGCGGCCTCGCCCTTCGGGCAGGGGGTGACCACCGGGCCGAAGAAGGCCACCGGCGCGCCGTCCGGGCCCGGGGCGTGGACGACCGGGGTGCCGACGTCGGTGCCGACCGGCCGCATGCCGGCCTCGTGGCTGGCCCGCAGGGCCTCGTCGTACTCGGTGCCCTCGGCGGCGTCGGCCAGCTCCGGGTCGAGCCCGGCGTCGGCGAGCGCCGCCACGAGCAGTTCCCGGCCCAGTTCCTCCCTGCCGAGGTGGATGCGGGTGCCCAGCGCCGTGTAGAGCGCGCGGACGGCGTCCTGGCCGTGCTTCTGCTCCACGGCGATGCAGACCCGCACCGGGCCCCAGCCGGTCGTCATGATCTTGCGGTACTGCTCGGGCAGTTCCCGCCCCTCGTTGAGCACCGAGAGGCTCATCACCCGGAAGCGGATGTCCACGTCGCGGACCTGCTCCACCTCCAGCAGCCAGCGGGAGGTGATCCACGCCCAGGGACACAGCGGGTCGAACCACATGTCTGCGGTGACACGGTCGGTCACGTCAGCTTCCCTTCGCCACGGCGGGGGCCGCCGGTGTCGACCCCTCGTCCCCCCGATCCTCACCCCCGGACGGCATCGACCGATAGCGGAATGAGAGCGTGACGTCGACCACCGCGAGGGGTCCTCACATGGAAGACTCGAATCTGGCCGGCCGCCACGAGCGGGCGGCGGGCTGGCGCCGCGACGGCGCACGGCAAGATTGGGATGGAGACGAAAAGTGCCGGGAGTGCGCAACCTGACCCAGGTGGAGGCCACCGAGCGGGCCCGCCTGCTCGAGGTCGTCGGGTACGACATCAGTTTGGACCTGTCGACTGCCGTCGTGCCCTCCGACGGCCGGACCTTCCGGTCGGTGACCGAGGTCCGGTTCCGCTGCGCCGAGCCGGGCGCGGGCACCTTCATCGAGGCCGCCGCCGAGTCGGTGCGGTCGGCGACCCTCAACGGCACCCCGGTCGACCTGTCGGGCTGGTCGGCGGAGAGAGGGCTGACGCTGACCGGGCTGGCCGCCGAGAACACCCTCGTGGTGGACGCCGACTTCGCGTACTCGAACAGCGGGCAGGGGCTGCACCGCACCGTCGACCCGGTCGACGGGGAGACCTACCTCTACAGCCAGTTCGAGACGGCGGACGCGCAGAAGGTCTTCGCCTGCTTCGACCAGCCCGACCTGAAGAGCGTCTACACCTGGCACGCCACCGTCCCCGCGCACTGGCGGGTGGTGTCGAACATGCCGGTCGAGCGCGAGGAGCCCGCCGGTGAGGACCTGAAGACGGTCCACTTCCGCGAGTCGGTGCGGATGAGCACGTACATCACGGCGCTCTGCGCCGGGCCGTACCACGAGGTGCGGGACAGCCACGACGGCATCGACCTGGGGGCCTACTGCCGGGCCTCGATGGCGCCGTACCTGGACTCGGACGACCTGTTCCTGATCACCAAGCAGGGCTTCGACTTCTTCCACGAGCAGTTCGGGGTGCGCTACCCGCTGCCGAAGTACGACCAGCTCTGGGTGCCGGACTTCAACGCCGGGGCGATGGAGAACTTCGGCTGCGTCACGCACGCCGAATCCCACTACATCTTCCGCTCCCAGGTGACCGACTACGAGTACGAGCAGCGGGCCAACACCATCCTGCACGAGCTGGCCCACATGTGGTTCGGCGACCTGGTCACCATGCGCTGGTGGAACGACCTGTGGCTGAACGAGTCGTTCGCCGAGTGGGCCAGCCACTGGTGCAACGCCAACGCCACCCGGTTCTCCGACGCCTGGACGACGTTCCTGTCCATCCGCAAGAACTGGGGCTACCGGCAGGACCAGCTCTCCTCCACCCACCCCGTCTACTGCGAGATGCCGGACCTGGAGGCCGTCGAGGTCAACTTCGACGGCATCACGTACGCCAAGGGCGCGAGCGTGCTCAAGCAGCTCGTCGCGTACGTCGGCGAGGAGCCGTTCCTGGCCGGGCTGCGGGCGTACTTCGGCAAGCACGCCTGGGGCAACGCCACCTTCGACGACCTGCTGTCGGAGCTGGAGACCGCCTCGGGCCGGGAGCTGCGCAAGTTCGCCGCCCAGTGGCTGGAGACCGCGCAGGTCAACACCCTGCGCCCCGAGGTGACGATCGGCGACGACGGCAGCTACCAGCGGGTGGTGGTGCGGCAGGAGGCGCCGGCCGAGTACCCGACGCTGCGCACCCACCGGATCGGCGTGGGCCTGTACGACCTGACCGACGGCCGGCTGGTCCGCCGGGAGCGCATCGAGGTCGACGTGACCGGCGAGCTGACCGAGCTGACCGACCTGCACGGGATGCGGGCGGCCGACGTGCTGCTGCTCAACGACGACGACCTGACGTACGCGAAGCTGCGCCTGGATGAGCGGTCGATGGCCACGGTGGTGCAGCACATCGCCGGCTTCGACTCGTCGCTGGCGCGCGCCCTGTGCTGGCTGGCCGCGTGGGACATGGTCCGCGACGCCGAGCTGTCGACCCGCGACTACGTGGCGCTGGTGCTGGCCGGGCTGCCCGCCGAGACCGACATCAACCTGATCACCGCCACCCTCCGCCAGGCGGCCACCGCGCTCAACCACTACGCGGACCCGGCCTGGGCGCCGACCGGCTGGGCGGAGCTGCACCGGACGGCGCGGGCCGCGCTGGCCGCCGCCGAGCCGGGCAGCGGCTTCCAGCTCGCCTGGGCGCGCGCCGTCATCTCCGCGGCCCGCTCGTCCGAGGCCCTGGCGACGCTGCGCGGCTGGCTGGCCGGCACCGACGTGCCGGCCGGGCTGACCGTCGACACGGAGCTGCGCTGGGCGCTCGTGCAGCGGCTGGTCGCCCAGGGGGCCGCCGGCACCGAGGAGATCGAGGCCGAGCTGGCCGCCGACCGCACCGCCAGCGGCGAGCGGGAGGCGGTGTACGCCCACGCGCTGGTGCCGACGGAGGAGAACAAGGCCGCCGTCTGGGCCCAGCTCACCGGCCCCGACCCGCTGCCGAACTGGCGCAACCGGGCGCTGTTGCAGGGCTTCGCCCCGTCGGTGCAGGCGGAGCTGGTGGCCCCGTACCGGGAGCGGTTCTTCGCCGTCGCGAGTCAGGTCTGGGCGCAGCGCGACAGCGAGCCAGCGCAGGAGTTCGTCCAGCTCGCGTACCCGGCCCAGCAGGTCTCCGAGGAGACCGTGGCCGCCACCGACGCGTGGCTGGCCGCCGGCGACCAGCCGGCCCCGCTGCGTCGGCTGGTCGCGGAGGGCCGCGACGCCGTCGTGCGCTCGCTGCGGGCCCGCGAGCGGGACGCCCGCAGCGCCTGAGCAGTCGGTACGCGGCCCGGGGCCGGCGTGGGCACCCCGCCCACCCGGCCCCGGGCCGTTTATCGTGACGAAGGGAGGTGGACACGGTGGCACAGCCGACACACGAGTGGCACCAACCGGAGCGAGGTTGGCGCGAGCAGGATCTGCCCGACCTGCCCGAGAACGGGAACCGCTACGAGATCATCGACGGGAGCCTGCACGTGACCCCACCGGCCGGCTACGCACATCACGAGTTGGCCGACGAGATCCGGCTGGCGCTGCGCGCCGGAATGCCGCAGGGCTGGCGCGTGATCCGTGAGGCGGGTGTCAGGGTGCCCGGCGGCAATCTGATCCCGGACCTGACGGTGTTGAAGCCGAACGCTCCGGCCGACGGGATGTGGGCCGAGCCCGGCGACGTGGCGCTCGTCGTCGAGGTCGAGTCGCCCAGCAGCCGGCGGCACGACCGGTTCACCAAGCCGGCTCTCTACGCCGAGGCCGGCATCCCGGCCTACTGGCGGGTGGAGCGGGGCGACTTCGGGCCGGTCGTCTACCGCTACGAGCTGGCCAAGGGCGACCACTACCAGCTGCTCGGCACCGTGGGCCCTGACGACCCCGTGCAGGTCACCGAGCCCTGGCCGACGACGCTCGACCCGAGCGCCTGGCCCCGCTGACCCGCCTACACCGACGCCCGGCCCGCAGGATAGCGGGCCGGGCGTCGACGTAGGCAGGGTGGTGAGAGGGGAACCCTTCTCTACCGTAGGCGTTAAGAAGGTGCCCTTCCTTGC
>NZ_BBZF01000033.1 GCF_020884795.1 Micromonospora okii | reverse complement strand
GCGGCGCCGGTGCAGCACCAGGTCCCGGTCCGGGTCGAAGTCGACCTCCTGCGTGCCGAACAGGGTGAGCCGCCCCTCGCCCCGGACCCGGGCCACCCGGGGGCCGACGGTGTCGGTGTCGACCGTCTCCGGCGCCTCCCCCTCCAGCCCGAGCAGCACGGCCCGGTCGCTGCCGTGACCGTGGCCGGTCGCGCCCAGCGAGCCGAACAGCTCCGCGCGGACCCGGGCCGTGTCGGCGAGCAGCCCGTCGGCCTTGAGCCCGGCGACGAACGTGCGGGCAGCCCGCATCGGGCCCACCGTGTGCGAGCTGGACGGCCCGATGCCCACGCTGAAGAGGTCGAAAACGCTGATCATGGCACTTCCTCGCCGTCGTACCCGCCGCACGACGCGGCCCCGGTCGCGGCCTCCCGGCCCGACCGGCCAGCTTACCCGCGCAGCTCACCCCCATCCACCGATCGCGGAAAGGGGCATCGGGTCGGCCCGTCCGGGTAGACACCTACGGGCCGGGGGAGCGGAATCCTCCTCGCGACCGAGGGCGCGGTGGCCGCCCGTTCCTACCGTGGAGTACAGACGCGGCGGGCACGCCGCAGAGTGGGAGTACGACGATGAGTCGCAAACTGGTCCGGCCCCGCCAGGGGCGCATGCTCGCCGGGGTCTGCGCCGGCCTGGCCCAGCGGTTCAACACCTCCGCCGGGATGATCCGGTTGCTGTTCCTGCTGTCGCTGCTGCTGCCTGGCACCCAGGTGGTCGTCTACCTGGTGCTGTGGGTGCTGATGCCGAACGAGGACCGCTACGCCGTCCGCTACTGATCCGCGGTTGCCCCCGGCCGCCGACACCCGGACGATGGATGCATGTCGATTGACGGGGCGGCCGGCGGGGGCGCGGCCACGGCGGGGCCGCGCCGGCTCCGGGAGGGCTCGGCCCACGGCCGGTTCCAGGTGCTGCACACGCAGCACCTGGAATACCTCCTCGCCGCCGCCGAGAGCTGCGACCTCCTCTACGTCGGCATCACCCAGCCCCGCCTCGACCTGCTGCGCGCCGCCCCCGGGGCGCAGGCCCACCGGCACGACCCGCTGGCGAACCCGCTGACCTACGGGGAGCGCGCGGAACTCGTCACCGAATGCCTCGTGGCCGCCGGGGTCGACCGGGCCGCGTTCGCGGTCCGGCCGTTCCCGATCGAGCGCCCCGAGCTGCTGACCAGGCACATCCCGCTCTCCGCCACGGCGTACACCACGGTCTGCGACGAGTGGAACCTGCACAAGATCGAGCTGCTGAGAGGGCTCGGCTACACCGTGCGGGTGCTGTTCACCCGCGACGCGGGGCGCCTCGCCGGCTCGACGGTGCGCCGCCTGATGGCCGAGGGCGCACCGGAGTGGACCTCGCTGGTGCCGGCGGCCAGCCGGGACTGGCTGCTCCGGCACGACATACCCGCCCGGCTGCGCGCGGCGGCCGGGCGGGGTGGTTCCGGGCCGCTCCCGGGTCAGGGCGCGACGTAGGTGACGGTCACCGTCTGGTAGCCGAGGGAGCGCAGCAGCCCCTCCAGCATCTTGCGGGTGTTCTCCTCCGCGCGGACGGTCAGGCCGCTGTCCCGGGCGGCGGCGGTGATCCGCTCCTCGGCCAGCTTGTAGACCTGCTGCTGGCGGTTCGGGTCGCCCTTGACCAGGTCGTTGAGCCGGTTGAGCAGGCCGCGCTGCTGCGCCACGACGTAGCTCTTCTCCATGTCCAGGTTGGTCTGGGCGAGCTGCGGCGCGGGGAGCTTCACCTCGACGGACTTGCCGTCCGCCGACGTCACCACGGCCCCCTCGCCGATCTTGCCGAAGTCGACGTACGCCTCGACGCTGCCCGTCCCCACGAAGAGCGTGCGCTCGTTGAGCAGGAACTCCGGCACGTTGTTCCGGTCGTTCTGGAGGTCGACCACGACCTGGAAGTTGCCCTCGGCCGCGACGTAGCGGCTGAGGTCCTGGATCGACTTCAGCAGCGGCGGCTGGCTGCGGTCGGTCTGCTCCTTGGCGAACGGGTTGCGGAAGTCGGGAAAGACCCCCGTGGCCTGGGCGCCGAGCAGCACCACCACGGCCACCGCCGCGGCGCCGAGCACCACGAGCAGCCCCCGGGCGGCCCCGGAGGGGCCCCGCGGGGCGGACCGCTCGGCCTCACGGTCACGCTCGGTCGCATGGCCGCGGTCGGCCTCACCGCCACGGTCGACATCGCCGTCAGGGGACATCGCCCTCACCATCCTCGATCGGACATCGTCTGAGAACGACGGTACGGCCACCGTGCGACACGCGCGCGGCAAGCGGCCGCCCGGTCTCATTCGTAGTGGTAGCGGCACTGCGCTATCTGCACCGTGTCGTCCACGATCCGATAGACCAGGCGATGTTCCTGATCGATACGTCTCGACCAGAAGCCGGCCCAGTTGCCCCGGAGCTGCTCCGGTTTGCCGATGCCCTGGTGGCCGTTGCGTCGGATGTCCTCGATCAGGGTGTTCACCCGCCTGAGCATCTGGCGATCCCGTTGCCAGGTCAGATAGTCCTCCCAGCCCCGGCTGGCGAACTGGACCTTCACGCTGCCGACGCCCCACCCGAATTGGCGTCGGGATCGATCAGGTCGTGCGTCTCCCCACCCCCGTCGCGCAGCTCCTCGACGGCCTCGTTCAGCCGGCGCGCGTTGGCGGGACTGGCCATCAGGTACGCCGTCTCCTTCAGCGACTCGTACTCACGCAGTGAGATGATCACGGCGGCCTCACGGCCGGAGCGGGTGACCACGACCTCCTCGGCGTCGTCCACGACGTGGTCGAGCATCTTGGCCAGGTTCTGCCGGACTTCCGAGTAGGGCACGGTGCGCACGATGTCCTCCCGAGGTTGGCGTACAAGAAATTGTACAACCAGCAGGTAGGCGCGGCGGGCCGTCAGGCGAACGCGGAGAGGCCGGTGAGCCGCTGGCCGATGACGAGCTGGTGGATCTCCGAGGTGCCCTCGTAGGTGAGCACGCTCTCCAGGTTGCCGGCGTGCCGCATGACCGGGTACTCCCCCGAGATCCCGTTGGCGCCGAGGATCGTGCGGCACTGCCGGGCGATCCCCAGCGCCTCCCGCACGTTGTTCAGCTTGCCGACGCTGACCTGCTCGGGGCGCAGCTTCCCGGCGTCGGCGAGCCGGCCCAGGTGCAGGGCCAGCAGGAAGCCCTTCTGCCACTCCACCGCCATGTCGGCGAGCTTGGCCTGGGTGAGCTGGAACCCGGCCAGCGGCCGGCCGAACTGGGTGCGCGTGGTCGCGTACGCGAGGGTGGTCTCCAGGCAGTCGCGGGCCGCGCCGAGCGCGCCCCAGACGATGCCGTGCCGGGCCTCGGTGAGGCAGCTCAGCGGGGCCTTGAGCCCGGCCGCGCCGGGCAGCCGGGCGTCCGCCGGGAGCCGGACCTCGTCCAGCGAGATCTCGCCGGTGGTGGAGGCGCGCAGCGACATCTTGCGCCGGATCTCGCGCACCGACACCCCGGGGGCGTCCATCGGTACGGCGAACCCGCACACCCCCTCCTCGGCGCGGGCCCAGATCACGGCGACGTCGGCGACCGGGGCGTTGGTGATCCACATCTTGCCGCCGTGCAGCACCCAGTCGTCGCCGTCGCGGCGGGCCCGGGTCGCCATCGACGCCGGATCGGAGCCGTGGTCGGGCTCGGTCAGCCCGAAGCAGCCGATCGCCTCGCCGGTGGCCATCGCCGGCAGCCAGCGCTGCTTCTGCTCGTCGCTGCCGTAGCGCCAGATCGCGTACATGGCCAGCGACCCCTGCACGGAGACCAGGGAGCGCACGCCCGAGTCGGCGGCCTCCAGCTCCAGGCAGGCCAGGCCGTACGCGACGGCGGAGGAGCCGGCGCAGCCGTACCCGGTCAGGTGCATGCCGAGCAGGCCGAGCCGGCCGAACTCCCGGGCCAGCTCGCGGGTCGGCACCCGGCCCTGCTCGTACCAGTCGGCGACGTGCGGCCGGACCCGCTCGTCGACGAGCCGGCGCACCACGTCCCGGACCTGCCGCTCCTCGTCGTCGAGGAGGGAGTCCAGGTCGAGCAGGTCGAGAGGCGTCATTCCGCCACCTTAACGAAGGCTCAGGCTCGGGTCAGTCGGGCTGACCGGAGAAGACCAGCACCCGGGCGTGGATCTGGTTGCGCTGCTGGAGCGCGGCGCGCAGCGCGCGGTGCAGCCCGTCCTCCAGGTAGAGCCCACCGTTCCACTGCACGACGTGGGGGAACAGGTCGCCGTAGAACGTCGAGTCCTCGGCGAGGAGCTTGTCCAGGGCCAGCTCGCGCTTGGTAGTGATCAACTGGTCGAGCCGCAGCGGGCGCGGCGGAATCTCCGCCCACTGCTTGAGCGTCAGGTTGTGCTCCGGGTAGGGACGCCCGTCCCGGACCGCTCTGAAGATCACGACGACACGCTCCCCTCCCGATGACTGTGCCAGCGTAACCGTCCCCGCCACACCGCGTTTTACTCCCTCATGTCTGGTTCCGCCGAGCCCCAGCGGCCCCGGTGCACCACCTCGTCGAGCGGCCGGCGACCCCGGCGCAGCGACGGCGAGCGGTGGTCCGGCACCCGGTAGCCCACCGTGACCGCGCCGATCGGGTGGTGCTCCTCCGGCACCCCGAACGCCTCCCGGTACGCCCCGAGGCGCTGCGGCGGGATGCCGAAGAAGCACGCCCCCAGCCCCTCGTCCACGGCGGTGAGCAGCATCAGCAGGGCGGCGAAGCCCGTGTCCACGTACCAGTACGGCACCGGCCAGCGCTCCGTCGAGCGGTCCGTCCAGCCCTTGTCCGGCTCGGCGTAGCGGTCCAGGTACGCCGAGCGGTTGGCGTGCGGCACGACGATCAGCGGCGCGCGCCGCATCCCGGCCAGCCACCGCTCCCGCCCGCCGCCGCCCGGGGTGGCCGCCGCCCAGAACCGCTCCCGGTCGGCCGGCTCCTCCAGCACCAGGAAGCCCCAGCCCTGGGCGAACCCCGCCGACGGGGCCCGGACGGCGTGGTCGAGCAGCCGCCGCACCACGTCGGGCGGGACCGGGCGGTCCGGGTCGTAGTTGCGCACCATCCGGCGCCGCCGGACCACCTCGGCGAACTCCATGCCGCTCCCCTCGCCCCGCGCCGGTCAAGCCCCGGGCCGGATGCCCCAGGTGCCCCGCCAGGTGTCCCCCGGCTCCAGGGTGATGACGTCCTTGCCCGAGCGGAACGCGTCCGGCGGGCAGGTCATCGGCTCGACGGCCACCGAACGGCGGTGCCGCTCCCCGCTGAGGGTGTCGCCGGTGAAGACCTGCCACCAGCCGAACTCCCGGTCCGCCCAGACGTGCACGGACGCGGCGTCGCCGGGGGCGGCGAGGGTCACCGACGAGCCGCCGTCGGCGTCGCGCGTCACGTCACCGAACGCGGTGTCGAGCACGGCGTCGCCGATGCGGCGGGACTTGGTGTAGTCGTACTCGGTGCCGGCGACCGGGGTCGCCCCGACCGGCAGCATCCGCCCGTCGACCTGCACCCGGAGCCGGCCGGGCACCCGCAGGGCGAGGTCGTCCACCGCACCGGGCAGCCGCAGGTACGGGTGCGCCGAGTAGCCGAACGGGCAGGGCTCGCCGCCGACGTTGGTCGCCGCGAACTCGACCCGCAGGCCGTCCTGGCCGACCGCGTACCGGGCGCGCAGCCGCAGCGCCCACGGGTAGCCGGGCTGCGGGGGCAGGTCGTACCCGACGGTCACCGCGTCGTCGGCCCGCTCGACCAGGTGCCACGGCACCCAGTTGACCAGGCCGTGCATGGCGTTGTTGCGGGTCGGCTCGGTGAGCGTGAGCTGCAACGACCGGCCGCCGAAGGCGTACTGCCCGTCGCGGATGCGGTTCGGCCACGGGGCGAGCACCTGCCCGGCCCCGCCGGGGCACACCTCGTCGGGGCCGTACCCGTCGAGCAGGTCGACGCCCCCGTTCCGGTAGGTCCGCAACCCGCCGCCCACCTCCACGACGACGGCCTCGTGGCCGGCGGCGGCGATCGTCCACTGTGTACCTGAGGGCGGGCGGGGTGCGTCGTTCTGCATGTTGGTGACCTTAGTCGCTCACTCCTGCGCACGGGGTTCGGCGGCCCGGTAGCGGGCGAGGGCCGGGAAGGCCACCGCCAGCAGCACCGCGAGCACCGCCGCGACGAGGCCCCCGCCGACCCAGGCCACGCCGGTGCCGAACCCGGCGGCCGTCGCGCCCGCGCGCAGGTCGCCGAGGCGCGGCCCGCCGGCGACGACCACCGTGTTGACCCCCTGGAGCCGGCCGCGCATCCGGTCCGGCGCGTAGACCAGCAGCATCGTCTGCCGCAGCACGGCGCTGACCAGGTCGGCGGCCCCGGCCAGGGCGAGCAGCACCACCACCAGCCAGAGCTGGCCGGCCAGCCCGGCGGCGGCGATGGCCAGCCCCCAGCCGACCACGGCGAGCACGAGCGCCAGGCCCTGCCGGCGCAGCCGGCCGATCCAGCCGGAGGTGAGCCCGCCCAGCATCGCCCCGGCGGCGATCGCGCTGTAGAGCCAGCCGACCGCCGCGCCGCCGCCGAACCGCTCCTGGGCCAGCTCGGGGAAGAGCGCCCGGGGCATGGCCAGCACCATCGCGATCAGGTCGATCACGAAGGAGAGCAGCAGCACCGGCGTGGTGGCCAGGTAGCGGAAGCCGTCCACGATGCTGGCCAGCCCCGCCCGGCGGGGCGCGGCGACGCCGTCCGGGTCCGGCTGCGGGGCCAACGACGGCAGCCGGAAGGTCGCCCAGAGCGAGACGGTGTAGAGCAGGGCGTCGACGGCGTACGCCACCGGGAGCCCGAGGTCGGTGCCCCAGGCCGCGAAGATCAGGCCGGCGGTCAGCGGCCCGAACACCGCGGCCGCCGTGAAGGTGGTGAAGTTGAGCGTGCTCGCGGCGGGCACCAGCTCGGGCGGGACCAGCCGGGGCAGGATCGCGCTGCGGGCCGGCGAGGTGATGGCGAACGCGGTGGACTGCACCGCCACCAGGGCCAGCAGCAGCACCGGGCTACCGACCCGCAGCAGCGCCTGGACCAGCAGCCCCAGCGTCGAGGCCCAGAGCAGCGTCCCGGCGGCGAGCAGCACCAGGCGGCGGTCCCGCACGTCGGCGACCGCGCCGCCCCAGAGGCCGAAGACGAGCAGCGGCACGAACCCGGCGACACCGATCAGGCCGACCCAGAGCGAGCCGCCGGTCAGGTCGTACATCTCGACGGGTACGGCCACGGCGGTGAACTGGAAGCCGAACATGGCCACCGCGTTGCCGAGCCACATCCGCCGGTACGCGGGCACGCCGAGCGGGCGCAGGTCGATCGCCCAGCGGCGCGCCCCGCGCGGCCGGGTCTGTCTGACGGCGGTCACGGGGCCAGTCTCTCCACCACCCACTCGCCGTCGTCGGCCGGCCCGGGGGCGGGCGCGGTGCGGCGGAACCGCAGCCGGTCGTGCAGCCGGCTGGCCCGCCCCTGCCAGAACTCCACGGTCTCGGGGCGCACCCGCAGCCCGCCCCAGTGCGGCGGGGCGGGGACCGCCTCGACGTCGGCGAACCGCTCGGCCGCCGCCCGGTAGCCGGCGTCCAGCGCCGCCCGGTCGGGGATCACCCGGGACTGGGGGCTGGCCCAAGCGCCGAGCTGCGCGCCGCGCGGCCGGGCGGCGAAGTACGCCTCCGTCTCCGCCCGGTCCACCGGCTCGATCCACCCGGCCACCACCACCTGCCGGTACGCCGGGAACCACGGGAAGACCAGGCTCGCGTGCGGGTTGGCCAGGGCCTCGCTCCCCTTGCGGGAGCCGTGGTTGGTGTAGAAGACGAAGCCCTCCGGGTCGTACCCCTTGAGCAGGACCGTGCGGGCGCTGGGCCGCCCGGCGGCGTCGGCGGTGCCGACCACCATCGCGTTGGGCTCGGGCAGGCCGGCGGCGACCGCGTCGGCGAACCAGCGGGCGAACTGGGCGTGCCAGTCGGCGGCCAGGCCCGACTCGGAAAGGCCCAGGTCGGCGGCGTACTCGTTACGCATCGCCGCCGGCACAGGTGTGTCACCCGTCACAGCTCCGACCTCCCTCGACGGCTCCCCGGCGCGGACGACGCTGGCCAGCCCGCAGCGTCCAGTCTCACGGAGCCCCGAAGGACGTGCAGCGGCGGGGATGTCGCGCGCAGCACAGTCGCAGTGGGTCGCGCAGTCGGTTACTCAGCAGGCAAGATGTCACGAACACATCCCTGAGGGTCGCCCATGGTGCTCGGCCGGCCGGGCCGGATGAGCCCGGGCGGGCGCATCGAGCAGATCCAGGAGAGAGCGACATGGCCGATTTCAAACCGGGCCTGGAGGGCGTCGTAGCCTTCGAGACCGAAATCGCCGAGCCGGACCGCGAGGGCGGCGCGCTGCGCTACCGCGGCGTGGACATCGAGGATCTGATCGGTCAGGTCTCCTTCGGCAACGTCTGGGCGCTGCTGGTCGACGGCCGCTTCGGCCCCGGCCTGCCGCCGGCCGAGCCGTTCCCGGTGCCGGTGCACTCCGGCGACATCCGGGTCGACGTCCAGTCGGCCGTCGCCATGCTCGCCCCGTACTGGGGGCTCAGCCAGCTCCTCGACATCTCCGACGAGCAGGCCCGCGAGGACCTGGCCCGGGTCTCCGTCACCGCGCTCTCCTTCGTCGCCCAGTCGGCGCGCGGCCTCGGCCTGCCGGCCGTGCCGCAGAAGGAGATCGACAAGGCGGAGACGATCGTCGAGCGCTTCATGAAGCGGTGGCGCGGCGAGCCCGACCCGCGCCACGTCAAGGCTGTCGACGCGTACTTCATCTCGGCCGCCGAGCACGGCCTGAACGCCTCCACCTTCACCGCCCGGATCGTCGCCTCCACCGGCGCGGACGCCGCGGCCTGCATCTCCTCCGGCATCGGCGCGCTCTCCGGCCCGCTGCACGGCGGCGCGCCCTCCCGGGTGCTCTCCATGCTGGAGGCCGTCGAGCGCAGCGGCGACGCCGAGGGCTACGTCCGGGGCGTCCTCGACCGGGGCGAGCGGCTGATGGGCTTCGGCCACCGGGTCTACCGGGCCGAGGACCCGCGCGCCCGCGTGCTGCGCCGCACCGCCAAGGAGCTGGGCGCGCCGCGCTTCGAGGTCGCCGAGGCGCTGGAGCGGGCCGCGCTGGCCGAGCTCCAGGCCCGCCGCCCGGACCGGGTGCTGGCCACCAACGTCGAGTTCTGGTCGGCCGTGGTGCTGGACTTCGCCGAGGTGCCGGCGCACATGTTCACCTCGATGTTCACCTGCGCCCGGATGGGCGGCTGGAGCGCGCACATCCTGGAGCAGAAGAAGCTCCAGCGGCTGGTCCGCCCGTCGGCCCGGTACGTCGGGCCGGCCGGCCGCAAGCCGCAGCAGGTCGAGGGCTGGGACGCCATCCCCCACGGCGTCTGAGGTGTAAGGAAGGGCCCCCTGTTAACGCTTTCTGCATAGGAAGGGCCCCCTCCTAACCACCCCGTCGGGGCCCGGGCCGCGAGTTCGCGGGCCGGGCCCCGCCTGCGTGTGGCGCACGCCTCAGCACGCGGGGTGGGACCAGCGCCGGCGCGGGCCGGCCCGGGTGCGAGGATGGGGGCTCGGCAGTGCCGCCGGACCGGGCTCGGATCCCGGCCTCCCGCGCGTTCCGCGCGGCGGGCGTCGGTCCGTGCCCGCATCAGGGCCCGCCCTCGCCCACGCGGAAGGATCTCGACAACCGTGGCTGACGTACCGACCATCCGGATTCCCGACGACATCAGGCCCGCCGACGGACGGTTCGGCTGCGGCCCGTCCAAGGTCCGTCCGGCGGCGGTCTCCGCCCTCGCCGACGCGGCGACCGGCTTCCTGGGCACCTCGCACCGGCAGAAGACCGTCCGCGACCAGGTCGCCCGGCTGCGTCGGGGCATCGCCGAGTTCTACTCCCTCCCCGAGGGGTACGAGGTGATCCTCGGCAACGGCGGCACCACCGCGTTCTGGGAGGTCGCCGCGTTCGGCCTGATCCGGGACCGGGCGCAGTTCGCCAGCTTCGGCGAGTTCGGCGCGAAGTTCGCCAAGTCGGTCAGCCAGGCGCCGTTCCTCGGCGAGCCGACCGTGCGCAAGTCCGAGCCGGGCAGCGCGCCGACGCTCCAGGCCGAGGCCGGCGTCGACGCGTACGGCATCCCGCAGAACGAGACCTCGACCGGCGTCGCCGTGCCGATCAGCCGGGTGGCCGGTGCCGACGAGGGCGCGCTGCTGCTGGTCGACGCCACCTCCGCCGCCGGCGGCCTGGCCGTGGACGTGGCCGAGACCGACGTCTACTACTTCGCCCCGCAGAAGTGCTTCGCCTCCGACGGCGGCCTCTGGCTGGCCCTGATGTCGCCGGCCGCGCTGGAGCGGGCCACCGAGATCAAGGCGTCGGGCCGGTACATCCCGGCCTTCCTCGACCTGGTCACCGCGATCGACAACTCGCGGCTGGAGCAGACGTACAACACCCCGGCGCTGGCCACCATCTTCCTGGCCGCCGAGCAGACCGACTGGATGAACGAGCAGGGCGGCCTGGCCTGGGCGGCCAAGCGCACGGCCGAGAGCGCCGGCATCGTGTACGGCTGGGCGGAGCGCTCCGCCGTGGCGACCCCGTTCGTCACCGACCCGGCGCTGCGCTCCAACGTGGTCGCCACCATCGACTTCGCCGACGGGGTGGACGCCGCCGCGATCGCCAAGGCGCTGCGGGCCAACGGCATCGTCGACACCGAGCCGTACCGGAAGCTGGGCCGCAACCAGCTCCGCGTCGCGCTCTACCCGGCGGTCGAGCCGTCCGACGTGGAGGCGCTGACCGCCTCGATCGACTACGTGGTCGAGCGGCTCTGAGACCAGTCACAGTGGGTGGTCGCCGGGGCACCGGCGGCCACGCACTGTGATCATTTTCGCAGCTCACCCGCGACATGCGGGTGCCACATCCCCCACCTGCCGCCGGATGGGCGTACGGTGGGGTGTGACGCCCGGGTGGCCGACCCGTGGCGTTCGGCCAGCGAAGCGGGACGGAGGCAACGCTCATGCGCCCAGTACGCTTCGTCGCCCTCTCCGAGGACGGCCAGGCGCTGGTGCTCGCCGACGAGGTCGGGCGGCTGCTCGCCCTGCCCATCGACGAGCGGATTGCCGGTGCCCTCCACAGCGAGCCGGGCGCGCCCCCGCTCACCGTGGTGCCGACCACCGCCGACCCGGTGCCGTCGCTGTCCCCACGCGACATCCAGGCCAAGATCCGCTCCGGCGAGTCCGCCGAGGACGTGGCCCGCGTCGCGGGCGTCCCGGTCGACCGGGTGCTGCGCTACGCCGGCCCGGTGCTCCAGGAGCGGGCCATGCTCGCCCAGCACGCGCGGCGCACCCGACTCAAGGGCGCCGACAAGCCGACCCCGCTGGCCGACGTGGTCAACGGGCGGCTGGCCCAGCACGGGATCGACACCGAGAAGATCTCCTGGGACGCGTACCGCCGCGACGACGGCACCTGGCGGATCATCGCCACCTGGCCGTCGGGCAAGGCCACCGCGCAGGCGGTGTGGGATCTCGACAAGACCCGGCAGCACGTCACCCCGCACGACGACATGGCGCAGTACCTCTGCGCCGAGCGGCCCACGCCGATCCTCGGCCAGGAGCCGGCGGCGGAGCGGGGCGGCCACGCGCTGCCCGGCCCGACGCGCGTCGAGCCCGGCCGGGGCGGCCACGGGCTGCCCGCGGCGGCCGGCGAGCACAGCCGCCCGGGGCGCGACCCGATCCGCGCCGGGCGGGACGCCCTGCTCGCCTCGCTGGACCGCCCGCTCGGCTCGACGTCCGGGCGGGGCCTCGAGCCGCGTACGCCGGCCGCGCTCGCCGGGTCCGACGCGCCCCGGCAGCGGCCGGTCGGCGGCGGGGCTGCGGCCCTGCTCGGCGGCGGCCAGGGCTCCGCGTTCGACGACGACTCGGACGCGCCGAAGGAGGTCCCCGCCGTGCCGTCGCTGGCGGTGCTGCGGCCCCGCCGGACGGGCCCGGCGGCTGCGGCGGCCGGTGGCGGGAACGAGCCGGCCGAGGCCGCCAGCAAGCCGCGCAAGCGGCTGCCGAGCTGGGACGACGTGCTCTTCGGCGGCGGCCCGGCGGCCCGCGAGTCCTCCTGACCCACCGACGCGACGCACCCGGCCCGACCGGCTAGATCGGCCAGGCCGCCAGCCGGTCGTACGTCGGCCGGGGCCCCTGGTGGCTGCGGACCAGCACCAGCTCGGCGGCCCGCCACGGCGGCCCCAGGTAGTCGTGCAGGGCCTCCCGGTCGGCGGCCACGTCGGCGGGGTCGATCCGGTCGCCCGGCCGGGCGATGGTCAGGTGCGCGCGGAACGGCTTCTCGTCGTGCGGCAGCCGACCCCGACGTAGCCCGGCGCGGACCAGCCGGGCCAGCACGGACAGCGCCTCGGCCTCGCCCCGCACGTCCACCCAGAGCACGGTGAACCGGCCCCGGCCGAAGCTGCCCCCGCCGCCGAGGCGCAGCGCCGGGGAGCCGGACCGGCCCGCGCGGAACGTCTCGGCGGCGAGGCCGAGGGCGCTCTCCACGGCCACGAGGCGGCCGGCGTCGACCTCGCCGAGGAAGGCGAGGGTGAGGTGCGCGTTCGCCGGGTCGGCGAGCCGGACTCCTGCGCCGGCCGCCGCCGCCCGACCGACGCGGAGGCGGGCCACCTCGGCGGCCAGGTCGGTCACCGCGTCGGGCGGCGGGTAGACCGCGACGAAGAGCCGCACGTTCCCGCGTTCAGCGGTGCCGCTGGCGGCGCGGCGCGCGGGCGGCCGGCAGGGTCAGGCCGGCGGCGTGCAGCATCCCCTCGACGCGGACGCGCTCGATCTGCCGGTCCACGCCCTCCAGCTCGCCGAGGTGCTCGGCCAGGCCGAGGCAGCGGCACGCGGCCCGCAGGTGCGCGTCGTACGCGTCGACGACGGCGGCGTGCCAGACCACCGGCCGGCCGTTGGGGTTGACCCGCTGGTCGCCGAAGCGGCGCAGGTCGGCGGCAATCTCCTCCAGCGGGCGGCGGCCCTCCCGGTCGAACTCGGTGAGGTCGATGCCCCGGGTCAACGAGTCGGCCTCGACGGCCCGGTCGAGCCGGGCGATCGTGCGCCGTTCCCGGCGGTGGTCGCGCCACTCGGCGTACCGGCAGGCGACCCGGTCGATGATCTCGTCGGCGCAGAAGACCAGCGCGAAGGCGACCGGCAGGCTCGCGACGGCGACGAAAGCCAGGGCAAGGAGTATCGCTCGGCCTACCTCCACGTATCGACGCTAAGCCCCCGCGCGCCTTACCGCCACCACTTCCCGAACATTCGTGAATGTCGATTGTTACGGCTGTTAAGAGGGGGCCCCTGCCATACCTCAGGCGTTAACAGGGTGCCCTTCCTTCTCGCAGACGTAGAAGCGGGGGGACGGGAGCATCCGCAGGCGCAGCCGGGCGCCCGAGTGGCGGAGCTGCCAGGCGAGCGCGATCAGGGCGGTGGCCAGCGAGATCAGCCCGCCGATCCAGATGCTCGCGCCGGCGCCGAAGGTCTCGGCGAGCCAGCCGACCACCGGCGCGCCGACCGGGTTGGTGCCGAGGAAGACCAGCACCCACAGCGCCATCACCCGCCCCCGGAAGGCGGCGTCGGTGCCGAGCTGCACCCGCTGGTTCGCGGCCTGGGCGAAGAAGACCATGAAGAAGCCGGCGGGCAGCAGCAGCGCCACCACCATCCAGTACGCCGGGGCGAGCCCGACCAGCGTGCCGAAGATCGCGCAGCCGATGGCCGCGCCGAGCACCAGCCACACCGACGGGCGGCTGCGCCGCCCCGTGCCGGCCAGCGCCCCGACCAGCGCGCCCACGGCCAGGGCGGCGCTGAACAGGCCGAACGTGGCGGCCCCGGTGTTGAAGACGGTCTTGGCCAGCGCGGCGAGGGTGAGCTGGAAGTTGAACAGGCTCATCCCGATCACCGACATCACGGCCATCGGCAGCAGCAGGTCGGGGCGGCGGGCGACGTACCGCAGCCCGTCGACCACCTTGGCGGAGTCCCGCTCGGCGAGCGGCGGGAGGTCCTTGCGGTACAGGTCGGCGGTGCGCATCCGCACCACGTTGGCCAGCGGGGCGAGCGAGGTGACGGCGGTGAAGAGGAACACCGGGCCCACGTCGACGGCGGCGATGGCCAGGCCGGCCACGGCCGGGCCGACGATGCGGGCCGAGTTGAACACCGCAGCGTTCAGCGACAGCGCGTTGGGCAGCAGCGAGGTGCCGACCAGCTCGGAGACGAACGCCTGCCGGACGGGGGTCTCCACGGCGTTGGCGACGCCGAGCAGGCCCGCGAAGACGAAGACGTGCCAGAGCTGGACCAGGCCGGTGAGCACCAGCAGGCTCATCCCGAACGCCAGCACCGTCCAGAAGGCGTTCGCGACGAAGAGCAGCACGCGCTTGTCGTACCGGTCGGCGAGCCGTCCGGAGGGCAGGGTGAGCAGCAGCACGGGGGCGAACTGCAACGCGGTCACCACGCCGAGCGCGGTGGCCGAGTCGTCGGAGAGCTCGAGGACGAGCCAGTCCTGGGCGATGAACATCATCCAGACGCCGATCAGTTTGATCAGTTGCCCGGATGCGAAGAGCCGGTAGTTACGGACCTGCAGTGACTGGAACATCGTGCTCAACTTCGCCTGCACCCTGGCTGCGCCTCCTCGCGGTCGTACGCCTCATCGGCGGTGGACGGCGGACGGCGCGGACGCGGTCAGGCGCGGTCAGGCACGGGCGAGTCGTTGCAGGACCTCGGCGGCCCGCCGCAGCGTCTCCCGATCCTCCTCGGGCAGTTCGGCCAGCCGGTGGGCCAGCCACTCGTCGCGGGCCCGCTCGAACTGGTCGAGCACGGCCCGTCCCCCCTCGGTCGCCGCGAGGATGACCTGGCGGCCGTCGGTCGGGTGGGGGGTGCGCTGCACGAGGCCACGCTCCTCCAACTTCGCGACGATCCTGGTCATCGTCGGCGGCTGCACCCGTTCCACGTCGGCCAGTTCCCTGGGCGTCAGCGCGCCCGCCAGCCGGAGGCTGGTGAGCGCGGAGAGCTGGGTGACCGTCAGGTCGCCCACCGGTCGGGCCTGTCGGACCCGCCGGTTGAGCCGGGTGATCGCATCACGCAACTGGGGGGCCAGCTGCGCCGGTGGCACGCGTTTCGCCGTCACCGTCCGCTCCGTCACGATAGTTAGCCTAACTAATTAGCCGGTCGACCGACATGCGATATGAGCAGGCTCACCGGCGGTACGGGCCGTAACGGCCGGGGTGCCCGATCCGGCACCCCGGCCGTCGACCACGGCGTCGGCCCCCTAGAGGACCACGGACTCGATCGGCCCGCGCAGGAAGTAGAGGACGAAGAGCGCGGCCACCCCGTACAGCAGGGGATGCACCTCGCGGGCCTTGCCCCGGGCCACCTTGACCAGCACGAACGTGATGAGCCCCGCGCCGATGCCGTTGGAGATCGAGTACGTGAACGGCATCAGGGCGATGGTGAGGAACGCCGGGATGGCGATCTCGTAGTCCGTCCAGTCGATCGTCCGCACGGCGGTCATCATCAGGAAGCCGACCACCACCAGCGCCGTCGACGCCGCCTCGAACGGCACCACCAGCGACAGCGGCGCGAGGAACATCGCCAGCAGGAACAGGGCGCCGGTGACCAGGTTGGCCACCCCGGTCCGGGCGCCCTCCGCCACACCGGCGGCGCTCTCGATGTACGACGTGTTGCTGGAGACGCTCGCCGCGCCGCCCGCCGCCGCGGCGAGCGAGTCGACCAGCAGGATCTCCTTCGCACGCGGCGGGACGCCGTGCTCGTCGAGCATGCTCCCCTCCTGGCCGATCGCGACCATCGTCCCCATCGTGTCGAAGAAGTCCGTGATCAGCACCGTGAAGACGAACATCAGCGGGACGAGCCAGCCCACCCGGGTCCAGGAGTCCAGCACGTTGAAGTTGCCCAGCAGCGACAGGTCGGGGACGTCCACGAGCTTCTTCGGCAGCTCCGGCACGTTCAGCGCCCAGCCCTTGGGGTTGGCCTGGCCGTTGACGAAGGACGGGCCGACGTGGGCCACGGCCTCCACGACGATCGCCAGCACCGTCGAGGCGAGGATGCCGATCAGGATCGCGCCCCGCACCCGGCGGACCACCAGCACGATCGTGACCAGCAGGCCCACCACGAAGACCAGCAGCGGCCAGCTCACGATCTCGCCGTTGATGCCGAGCCCGACCGGGACGGTGGTGTTCGCCGCGTCCGGGATGCGGCGCACGAAGCCCGCGTTCACCAGGCCGATGATCGTGAGGAAGAGGCCGATGCCGACGCCGATCGCGGTCTTGAGCTGGGTGGGCACCGCGCGGAACACGGCGGTACGCAGGCCGGTCAGCACCAGGACCGCGATGATGAGACCCTCGATCACCACCAGGCCCATCGCGTCGGCCCAGGTCATCTGCGGGGCGATCTCGTACGCCACCAGCGCGTTCACGCCGAGGCCGGCGGCCATCGCGATCGGGAACCGGCCGACGACGCCCATCAGGATCGTCATCACGCCCGCCACCAGGGCGGTCGCGGCGGCCAACGCGGGGATGGCCAGTTTCTTGCCGTCGCCGTCGACGGCGCCGCCGAGGATCAGCGGGTTGAGCACCACGATGTACGCCATCGTGAAGAAGGTCGCCAGACCGCCCCGAATCTCCCGGCCGGGCGTGGAGCCGCGAGCGGTGATCTCGAAGAATCGGTCGAAACCGTTACGGGGGTGGGCGGGATCGGGCGGTGTGCCGTTGTCCGGCGGCGCAATGGCCATCAGGTCCTCGCAGGTGATCTTCCGTCAGTCGCGCGCATCGTCGCAGATCACACGCCTACTCGGAAAGTTGATCGCGTACGCTTGCCCCCGTGCGACAGGAGCAACCCCCGCCGCGGCCCGAGCCGCTCGACCCGCCGATGGTGCCGTTCGCGGTCGCCGGGTTGATCGCGTGGGCGGTCGCCGGCCTGGCGCTACTGGTCTTCTTCCGCGACTGGCTCACCGAGCACGGGCACCAGAACTGGCTCTGGACCTGCCTGGCCGGGTTCCTGTGGGGCTTTCCCGGTCTCGCCGTGATGATGCGTCATGACGCGAACCGACGTCGCCGCCGTGCCGCGACGCGTCCCGGTCAGCCGGCCGACGCCGGCTGATCCACCGCCATCGCCTCGACCGCGCTGTCGTCGTAGACCGTGGGCAGCTCCTCGACCGGAGTGTCGGCCGCCTCGACCAGGGTCTCCGAGTGCGCGCCGCAGCCGTGGTCGGCGCTGACCACCCGACCGTCGTCGGGTGCGTAGAAGTTGCCGCAGGCGCCGAAGGACTGCCGCAGCGCGCCGGCCAGCGGCAGGTAGAAGCCGCAGGTGCCGCAGCGGGCCGCCGCCGGGGCGGCCGTGGAGATCGGCGCGGACGGGCCGTGGTCGCCGTCGTACCAGCGCTGGGCGGTCTCGGCGCGCCCCTCGCGGGAGAGCACCCGGGGCCGCCCGAGGCCCAGCTCCCAGGCGGTCTCCTCGACGGCCGGGTCGTCGGAGAGGAGGTAGCCGGGGGCGAGGCGCTCGTCGTCCGGCGGGGTGGGCAGCAGGTCGCCGGGGCCGAGGTCGCCCGGCGCGACCCGCTCCTGCCAGGGCAGCCAGCCGGGGGCGAGCAGCGCGTCGGGGCCGGGCAGCAGGACCGTCTCGCAGATCGTGACCTTGCGGCTGCGCGGCACCCGGGTCACGGTGACGGCCCAGCGCCAGCCCCGGTACCCGGCGAGCCGGCACTCGAAGTAGTGGGTGACGACCCGGTCGCCCTCGGCGACCACCTGGAGGTGATCGCCGATGTCGGAGGGCTCCACCTCGGTGATCGCGTCGCGGGCCACCTCGACGGCGGCGGCGCAGACCTGGTCGAGGCGGGCGGCACGAGCGGAGACGGGCCTGGTCACCCAACCATTGTTCCCCATGCGTGCCAACGGCCGACAGGCACTCCCCGAGGTTGTTCTCGGGCCGTGCTGGCGCGGGGGTGGGGTGGATGGGCGAGGATGGTGCAATGCCGCTGTTCTCCCGCTCCGGGTCCTTCCTCGGACGCACCGTCGGCACCGGCATCCGCGCCGCCCGCCTGCTGGTGCGCGGCTCCGCGCGCGGCGGGCGCTGGATGACCCGCCAGGCCGGCTCGGCCCGGGCCCGGGGCGCCGGCGGCGAGGCCGGCATGGTCCGCCTGTTCGACCTGCACGCGGTCTCCTGCGCCGGGGACACCCTCATCGCCATCGGGCTCGCCGGCACGATCTTCTTCGACGTGCCGCTCGGCGAGGCGCGCAGCAAGGTCGCGCTGTACCTGCTGGTCACGATGGTCCCGTTCGCCATGCTCGCGCCGGTGGTCGGCCCGCTGCTCGACCACTTCCGGCACGGCCGGCGGTACGCGCTCGCCGCCACCATGCTCGGTCGGGCCTTCCTCGCCTGGCTGATCTCCGACCACATGAACGGCTTCGGCCTGTACCCGGCGGCCTTCGGGGTGCTGGCGCTCTCCCGCGCGTACGGGGTGGCCCGCTCGGCGGCGGTGCCCCGGCTGCTGCCCGAGGGGCTCGGCCTGTCCCAGGTCGGTGCGCGGGCCAGCGTCTACGGCACGGTGGCGGGCGGGCTGGTCGCCCCGATCGGGCTGGCCGCGTTCTGGTTCGGCCCGCAGTGGCCGCTGCGAGTCGCCTCCGTGATCTTCCTGGTCGGCATGGTGGTCGCGCTGCGGCTGCCGCCCCGCGCCGACTCGGACCCGCCCGAGCGGGTTCCCCGCCCGCTGCGCGCGCTCAGCCGGCGCTCCGCCGGGGACCGCCCCCTGGGGCGCGGACGCCCCGCCGGCCGCCTCGTCATCGCCACCCTGGCCGGCGCGGCGCTCCCCCGCGCCGTGTACGGCTTCCTGCTGCTCTTTCTCGCCTTCGCGCTGAAGAAGGGCGACCTGACCACCGACTTCTTCGGCCGGGACCTGGGCGCGGAGGTGGCGCTCGGCCTGGTCGGCGGGGCGCTGGCGGTGGGCACCTTCCTGGCCACGGCGGTCGGCACCCGGCTGCGCATCCACCGACCCACCGCGATCCAGTCCAGCAGCGCGGTCGTCGTGGCGGGCACGGCGGTCCTCGCCACGATCCAGTTCTCGCTGCCCATGGTGGCGCTGCTCTGCCTGGTCGCCGCGCTGGCCAGCGGGGTGTCGAAGCTCGCCGTCGACGCCTCGATCCAGGAACGCATCCCGGAGCGGCTGCGGGCCAGCTCGTTCGCCCACTCCGAGACGGCGCTGATGCTCGCCTTCGTGGCCGGCGGCGGCCTCGGCCTGGTCCCCTTCGACGGGCGGCTCGGCATCGCCGTCGCCGCGGGGGTCGGCGTGCTCGCCGCCGCCCGGGGCACGTACGTCGCCGCAAAGCTGCGCGACGAGCGGCTGGTCGGCCGCCCGCTCGGCGACGAGGAGCTGGCCGACCAGGACGAGCAACCAGCCGACCAGGACGCGGAGCCGGCCGACCGACCGGACGCGGAGCCGGCCGTGCCGGCCCCCGTCTCGCCCGCCGCCGCCCCCGCCCAGGCCGCGCACCGCGACCCCGCGCACCGGTCCGACCCGCGCCCCGCCGACGTCCCGGGGACGGCCCCGCCCGGGTACCACATCTACCGGCCCTCCTCCGCCGTCGCCGGCTCCGGCCTGGGCGCGGGCGACGACGAGACCCGCCGGGAGCCTCGGGGGCCGGTGTCGTGACCGGACTGCTCGTGGTGACGGCGGTGCCCGCCGAGGCCGACGCGATCCGCGCCGGCCTCCCACCCGCCGCCAACCTCCCCGGGCCCGTCCCGGGTCGTCCGGGGGCGGCGTCCGGCGAAGGGGTGACCGTGGTGTCCGTCGGGGTGGGCCCGGCCGTCGCCGGGGCCGCCACGGCCCGGCTGCTGGCGCTCGCCGAGACCACCGGCCGCCCGTACGGGGCGGTGCTCAGCGCGGGAGTCGCCGGCGGCTTCGTCGGCCGGGTGGCGGTCGGCGGGACGGTCCTGGCCACCCGCAGCGTCGCGGCGGACCTCGGCGCCGATTCGCCGGAGGGCTTCATCCCCGTGGACGAGCTGGGCATGGCGCCCGAGCTGCTCGGCGGCGGGACCGCCATCCCCGCCGACGCGGCTCTGCTCGACGCGCTGCGCACCGCCCTGCCGGCGGCCACGGTCGGCGCCGTGCTCACCGTGAGCACCGTGACCGGCACCGCCACCGGCACCGCCGCGCTCGCCGACCGGCACCCGGACGCCGTGGCCGAGGCCATGGAGGGGTACGGGGTCGCGGTCGCCGCCGCCCAGGCCGGCCTGCCCTTCGCCGAACTGCGCACGGTCTCCAACCCGATCGGCCCCCGCGACCGTGGCGCGTGGCGATTGCGCGAAGCGCTCGCCGCCCTCACCACGGCCGCCGCCGCCTTCCCCACGGCCGCCGCCACCCTGACCTGAGCCGAGCCGGCGGCGGTCAGCTCCGCCACCAGCGCCGGCGCGAGCCCGGCGGCGTGCGGTCGAGGCAGAGCTTCCACGGCCGCTCCCTCGCCAGCCGGTACCCGCAGGCGAGCAGCAGGTCCACCCCGCCGACCGCGGCGACGGCGTGCGCCGCGAGGATCCCCGCCCGCTCCATCTCGAGAGTCAACGCCTCCACCAGACGCCGCCCGATGCCGAGCCGCCGGCACGCCATCGTCACCAGGATGCCGTCCAGCACGATTTCTCGCTCCCCGGCGTCGATCAGGTCGCCGTACTGCAGTCGGGGGCTACGCTCGTGGGCCCGCAGTTCTCCGAGCAACCGGCCGTCGGGCAGCTCCGCCACGAACCGCCAGCACGTCGCCGGCAGACCGTCGTCGACGACCCGGCGGATCACGACCTCGCGGCGGATCCGGTCGGCCCACCGTCGCCGGTCCCGGTAGCGGCGGTTCAGCTGGTACGTCGCCGCCGGCACCGGGCGCGGCCACTGCTCCGGCCGCAGCTTGTACCACTCCGCCCACCAGGCGCCCGGCCAGTCCTTCGGGTCATGTACCTCCCAGACGTCCAGGTGCGCCGGATACCGCCGTCCGGCCTCGTCCCGCATCCCGTCGTGCGGCACGAACGGCACCGGTACCGGCTCGTCGGGCGGCAGATCGGGCCCGTGCGCGTCCGGCGCGCCGATCGCCAGCCGCCCTCCGGCCGCCCTCACCAACCGCTCCACCGTCCGGAACCGCGGGTTCCCCGCCCGCCCCGACTCGATCCGCGCCAGCGTCGCCTGGGGCACCCCCGCCCTGGCGGCGAGTCCCCGTTGGCTCAGGTCCGCCCGCCGACGCAGCGCCCGGAGCAGGCCACCCAGCTCCACTCCCGCCGCCCCGTCGGGCTCCGTCGCCCCAGCGTCCGCCGCCCCGGACTCTCCCACTGCGGCTTCCACCGCCCTGGGCTCCGCCGCCCTGGGCTCCGCCGCCCTGGGCTCCACCGCTGTGGGCTGAGCCATGCCCGGCTCCGCCGGCTCTGGTTGCGCTGTCTCGTCCACGACCCGATGCTGCCGCCGCTCCGATCGATCCTCAACAGGCCCCGCCCGCCTGTGGACAACCTGTGGATAACTGCGCCGCCTTGGGGATAGCAGGCATCACCGCAGCCCCTTTGGAGCTGAGTCATTGCCGACATCACGTCCGGCCGGCCTCCACGGGACAACGGGGCGGCGTGGCCAGTCCACCCGCCACGAGTCGTTCCGGCACGCGAGCCCTCATCGATACGTGAGCCCTCGCCGACACATGGCTCTTCACCGGCCCATGAGTCTTCATCCGCACGTGAGTCTTCACCTGCACGTGAGTCGTCGCCGACATCAGCTCCATAGGCGAGGCAACACCCTCCTCTGCCGGCTACCCGTCACGAAGGGTGACGGCGAATTCGGCGACGGGGCGGTGAGAGCCGTGGTGGGGTCACGGGGAGCCGTGGCGGGGCATCCGGGCGCCGTGACGGGGCACTGGCAGCCGTGGCGGGCACTGGGCGGGGTGATGGGGCGGGAGCCCGTGGCGGGGACGGGGATACGGTGGGGGTGTGGCGCTCACCCTGGCGATCTCGCCCTGCCCCAACGACACGTTCGTCTTCGACGCCCTGGTGCACGGCCGGGTGCCCGGTGCCCCGCCCGTCGAGGTGACGTACGCCGACGTGGACGTCACGAACACCGCCGCCGAGCGCGGCGCGTTCGACCTGGTGAAGGTGAGCTACGCGGCGCTGCCGTGGCTGCTGGACGACTACCACCTGCTGCCCTGCGGGGGCGCGCTCGGCCGGGGCTGCGGCCCGCTGGTGCTGACCCGGGGCGACGCGGCGGCCGGCAACGTGGCGGGCACGGAGGGAGCGGGCGGGGCTGCCGACCTGAGCGGGGCGACCGTGGCGGTGCCCGGCGACCGGACCACCGCGTACCTGCTGTTCCGGCTCTGGTCGGCGCAGCGGCCCCCGGCGCGGATCGAGGTGGTGCCGTTCCACGAGATCATGCCGGCGGTGGCCGCCGGTCGGTACGACGCGGGGCTGGTGATCCACGAGGCGCGGTTCACGTACCCCCGGCACGGGCTGACCGCGCTGGTCGACCTCGGCCAGTGGTGGGAGGGCGACACGGAGCTGCCGATCCCGCTCGGCGCGATCCTGGCCCGGCGGGGCGCCGTCGACCCGGTCGAGGCGGCCGGCTGGATCCGCGAGTCGGTCCGCCAGGCGTGGGCCGACCCGGCGGCCAGCCGGGAGTACGTGCTGGCCCACGCCCAGGAGATGGAGCCCGACGTGGTGGACCGGCACATCGGCCTCTACGTCAACGAGTTCACCGCGGACCTGGGGGACGCGGGGTTCGCCGCCGTGGAGGCGCTGCTGGGCCGGGCCGCCGACGCCGGGCTCGTGCCCCGGGTCTCCCGCCCTCAGACCTCCAGCTCGCGCGCCACCGCGTGGACGAGCTGAGCGATCTTCTGCGCGGTCTTCCTGTCCGGGAAGCGGCCCCGCCGCAGGTCCGGCTGGACCTTCGCCTCCAGTACCTTGATCATGTCCTCGACGAGGCCGTGCAGCTCCTCCGCCGGCCGCCGCCGCAGCTCCGCCACCGAGGGCGGCGCCTCGAGGAGCTTGACCCCCATCGCCTGCGCGCCCCGGCGGCTGTCGACCACGCTGAAGTCGACCCGCTGGCCGCCCTTGAGGTCGGTGACACCCGCCGGTAGCGCGCCCTTGGGCAGGAACACGTCGCCACCTTCGTCGCTGGTGACGAACCCGTATCCCTTGGCCGCGTCATACCACTTCACTCGACCCGTCGGCACCTGAGAACCTCTGCTTCGCTCGAACCGTCTACTGCTTCCAGGCTAGCCGGATCATGGCCTCCAGCGCCGCCGGGAATCCGCGGAGATCGTCCAGGACGACCCGCGCCCCGGCGGAGCGCAGCTCCTCGGCCGAGCAGGGGCCGGTGACCACCGCGATCCCCGGGATCCCGGCCGTCCCGGCGGCCACCATGTCGGCGGTGTGGTCGCCGACGTACAGGGTCGCGCCGTGCGCGCGCAGCGCCGTCGTCTTCTCCTCGGCGAAGAGGTCGCCGGCCAGCTCGTCGACGGCCAGCCCGAGGTGGTCCAGGTGCAGCCGGGCCAGCCGGCCCATCTTCGCGGTGACCACCAGGACCCGGCCGCCGTGGGCGCGCACGGCCGCGAGGGCCTCGACCGCGCCGGGCATCGGCAGGGTCGGGGTGATCGCGTACGCCGGGTAGAGCTCCCGGTACGCCTCGACGGCCGACTCGACCTGCTCGGGCGGGAACCAGCGGGCGATCTCCACGCGCAGCGGCGGACCCAGCCGCGACACGGCCGCGTCGGCGTCCACGGCGACGCCGGTGCGCGCGGTCAGCGCCCGGAACGCCGCGGCGATGCCGGGACGCGAGTCGACCAGGGTCATGTCGAGATCGAAACCGACGGTCAGGGGAGGCATGCCCGGAAAGGTACCCGGCCGACACCGCCCAGCCGGACGTCGGAGGGGCACGACGGCCCCGAAGCGGGCTAGCGTGGAACGACGATGACCATCTCACTCGCCGACCATCTGCGGACGCTGCCCGACGAGTCCCTGGCCGCCCTGCTCCAGTCGCGGCCCGACCTCGTCGTGCCCGTGCCGGCCGACGTGTCCGCGCTCGCGCTGCGCGCCCAGTCCCGGGTCTCCGTGACCCGCGCGCTCGACGGGCTGGACCGGTTCACCCTCGCGATCCTCGACGCCGCCCGGCTGACCCGGAGCCCGGACGACGGCACCACCTCGACCGAGGCGGTCCTCGCCATGGCCACCGCCGGGCCGCGCCCGCCCGCCCCGGCCACCATCCGGGGCGCGGTGAACCGGCTGCGCACGCTCTTCCTGCTATACGGCCCGGAGCACGAGCTGCGCGTGGCCGACGGCGTGGACGAGGTCACGCCGTACCCGGCGGGGCTGGGGCGGCCGGCGGGGGAGCTGGACGCGCGGGCGGCGGCCCTCTGCACGGACCCGGCGAAGCTGCGCCGCACGCTGCTCGCCGCGCCCCCGTCGGCGCGGGCGATCCTGGACCGGCTCGCCGCCGGCCCGCCGGTGGGCAGCGTGCCCCCGGGTGCGCTCCAGGCCCCGCCGCTCGGGGCGGAGGACAGCCTCCCGCCGGACCCGACCAACGGCGGCGCGCCGACCGGGTCGCCGGTGCGCTGGCTGGTCGACGCCCGGCTGCTGGTGCAGGTCTCCGCCGGCACGGTGGAGCTGCCCCGCGAGGTCGCCCTGCTGCTGCGCCGCGACAGCGGCCCGCTCGGCCCGCTGGCCGCCAGCCCCCCGCCGGTCACGGCCCCGGCCCGCGAGGCCAAGGCCGTCGACTCGGCGGGGACCGGGCAGACCATGGAGGTGGTACGGCACACCGAGGCGCTGCTGGAGCTGCTGGCCGCCGAGCCGGCGCCGGTGCTGCGCTCGGGCGGGATCGGGGTGCGCGAACTGCGGCGGCTGTCCCGGGCGCTGGCGCTGGACGAGCCGACCACCGCCCTGCTGCTGGAGGTCGCGTACGCGGCGGGGCTGCTCGGGGAGCTGGAGCTGGGCGGCGCGGCCACCGGCCGGTACGGCGCCGACCAGCAGGTCCTGCCCACCGGGGCGTACGAGGCGTGGCGGGCTCTGTCGCTGGCCCGGCGCTGGGAGCAGCTCGCCCGGGCCTGGCTGCTGATGACCCGCCAGGCGGGCCTGGTGGGGCAGCGCGACGACCGGGACCGGCCGATCAACGCGCTCTCGCCCGAGGCGGAACGGGCCGGCGCGCCGGCCGCCCGCCGGTCGGTGCTGGCGGTGCTGGCCGACCTGGAGCCGGCCACCGCGCCGACGGAGGAGGAGGTGCTGGCGCTGCTCGACTGGCGCTCCCCCCGACGCAGCCGGGGGCGGGAGGCCACCCACCGGGAGGTGCTGGCCGAGGCGGCGCGGCTCGGGGTGACCGGGCTGGGCGCGCTCACCTCGTACGGGCGGCTGCTGCTGACCAACCTCGTGGAGGCCGGCGAGCGGGGCGGGGACGACCCGCTCGGGCTGCGCGCCGACGCCGAGGACGCCTCCACTGCGGCGCGGGCGCTGGACGCCCTGCTGCCCGCCCCGGTCGACCACTTCCTGATGCAGGCCGACCTGACGCTCGTGGTGCCCGGCCCGCCCGACCCGGGGCTGGCCGGCGAGCTGGAGGTGGTGGCCGAGCACGAGTCGGCGGGCGGGGCGAGCGTGCACCGGGTCACCCCGGCGAGCGTGCGCCGGGCCCTGGACGCCGGGTACTCGGCCGACGACCTGCACGACCTGTTCCGCCGCCGGTCCCGCACCCCGGTCCCGCAGGGGTTGACGTACCTGGTGGACGACGTGGCCCGCCGGCACGGCGGCCTGCGGGTCGGCTCCGTCGGCGGGTACGTGCGCAGCGACGACGAGGCGCTGCTCGCCGAGGTGCTGGCCGACCGGCGGCTGGAGTCGCTGGCGTTGCGCCGGCTGGCCCCGACGGTGCTGGTCACCCCGTACCAGGTGAACCGGATGCTGACGGCGTTGCGCGACGCCGGGTACGCCCCGGTGCCGGAGGACGCCTCGGGCTCGGTGGTGCTGGCCCGGCCGCGCACCCGGCGGGCCCCGGCCCGGCCCTCGGTGACCACCCGGGCGCTCGACCCGCTGGTCCCGCCGAAGCTGGCCCTGCCCCGGCTGCTCGGCGTGGTGGAGCAGATCCGGCGGGGCGAGGCGGCGGCACGGGCGGCCCGGCGGGCCCCGGCGGTGGTGCGCGGCGGCACGGCCGGCGCCGGCCCGACCCCGGTGCACGGGCACGCCGACGCCCTCGCCGTGCTCCAGCAGGCGGTGCGGGACCGGGCGCTGGTCTGGGTCGGCTACGTCGACCCGCACGGGGCGACCGTGTCCCGGCTGGTCCGGCCCGTGTCGATCGGGGCGGGCTACCTGCGCGCCGAGGACGACCGCACGGAGATGCTGCACACCTTCGCCCTGCACCGCATCACCGCCGCCGTCCTGGAGACCTGACCACGCGCCCCGGTCGAGCCCCCGTCCCCGGTCAACGGCGGCTGCGCCGCACCGTCCCGACCACGGCGACGGCCAGCAGCAGGGCGAACCCGGCCCCGGCGGCCTCCCCGACGGACGCCACGAAGCCCTGCCGCTGGACCAGCCACCCGTAGAGGAACCAACCGACGAGGACGACGGCGGCGACCCCGTAGCCGACCACCGTGGCCGTGGTGACCGCGAGGCCGGGCGCGGAGTCGTCCTCGGCGGTCACCTCGTGGTCGACGCTCATCGCCGCCGCCTCAGGTGCCGGGCCGGCGACCGAAGAGGACCACCTTGCTGCCGATCTTGCCCAGCTCCCAGGCGCGGCGGGCGTCGGCGGGGAGCAGGTTGACGCAGCCGTGCGAGCCGATCGACTTCTCGTGCAGGTAGGTGGTGGTCTCGTGGTAGCCCATCCCCCGGGTGAAGTGCTGCCAGTACGGCAACCACACCTCGTACGGGTCGGACCACTCCTTCAGGTTCCGGTAGTTGATCGTGTAGGTGCCGGCGGGGGTGGCGTAGCCGGGCATCCCGGTCCGGGTCACCGTCGGCCCCCAGACGACCTTCCCGCCGCGCAGCGCCCAGGTGGTCTGCCGGGTCAGGTCGATGCAGAAGGTGGTGCCGGACGAGGCCGCCTTGCAGCGGCGGGTGTCGGTGGTGGCCAGCCGCTTCGCCACGTCGTACGTGGTGGGGCCGGCGCGCCCGGCGGCCGGGCGGATGTCGTACCGCTGCTGGAACTTCTTGATCGCGGCGCAGTCGGCGGCGGACTGGCGGCCGTCCACGGTCAGCCGCCCGAACCCGCCCAGCTTGGCCAGGTACGTCTCCACCGCGCGCTGGTGCTCGCCCTGCGGGCAGCCGGCGAGCCCGACGGGGGTCGGCCTCGGCCGCTCGGGCGTCTTCGACGGGGTGGGCTTCGGCGCGGGCTTCGCCTTCGCGCGGGTGGGCTTCGGCTTCGGCTTCGACTTCGTGCGGGTGAGCTTCGGCCGGGCCCGCCGATCGGAGTCGGACGAGCCGCCCGCCCCCGTTCGCTCCCCGACCGGGCCGGACTGGGCGATCCCTCCCCCACGGCCACCCCGGTCGGCCTGCTGCTCGGGCGTGCACGCACCGACCCCGACCAGCGTGACCACGGCCAGGGCGACAACCCCGGCTCTGCTCCCTATGTGCCTCATGAGACCTCCCGGGGCGGTCGTCCCCTAGCTAGACGCTGGATGTACCGGGCTGGTTGCACTAGGTGTCCGATTTTCTGCCCTCAACCGCTTCCGTGCAAGACTGGATGGTCGGCCCGGGGCGGATCAGCAGCTCCCGTGGGGTGCCGGCGACCGGCCGAGGAGAGGACGACGGCGTGAGCGGTGGGCCACTGATCGTGCAGTCGGACAAGACCCTGCTGCTGGAGATCGACCACCCCGACGCGCGGGCGTGCCGGATGGCCATCGCGCCGTTCGCCGAGCTGGAGCGCTCCCCCGAGCACGTGCACACGTACCGGCTGACCCCACTCGGGCTGTGGAACGCCCGCGCCGCCGGCCACGACGCCGAGGGCGTGGTCGACACGCTGATCAAGTACAGCCGCTACCCGGTGCCGCACGCGCTGCTGGTCGACGTGGCCGAGACGATGGACCGGTACGGCCGGCTCCAGCTCGCCAACGACCCGGCGCACGGCCTGGTGCTGCGCGCCCTGGACCGGGTGGTCCTGGTCGAGGTCGCCAAGAGCAAGAAGCTGGCCGGGATGCTCGGCGCGAAGCTCGACGACGACACGATCGCGGTGCACCCGTCGGAGCGGGGCCGGCTCAAGCAGGCGCTGCTGAAGCTCGGCTGGCCGGCGGAGGACCTGGCCGGGTACGTCGACGGCGAGGCGCACCCGATCGAGCTGGCCGAGGCCGGCAAGGACGGCGGGAAGCCCTGGACGCTGCGGTCGTACCAGCGGGAGGCCGTCGAGGCGTTCTGGGCCGGCGGGTCGGGCGTGGTGGTGCTGCCCTGCGGGGCGGGCAAGACCCTCGTCGGGGCGGCGGCCATGGCCGAGGCGAAGGCCACCACGCTGATCCTGGTCACGAACACGGTCGCCGGGCGGCAGTGGAAGCGGGAGCTGATCGCCCGCACGTCGCTGACCGAGGAGGAGATCGGCGAGTACTCGGGCGAGCGCAAGGAGATCCGGCCGGTCACCATCGCCACGTACCAGGTGCTCACCTCCCGGCGCAAGGGCGCGTTCACGCACCTGGACCTGTTCGGGGCGCGCGACTGGGGCCTGGTCGTCTACGACGAGGTGCACCTGCTGCCCGCGCCGATCTTCCGGTTCACGGCGGACCTCCAGGCCCGCCGCCGGCTCGGCCTCACGGCCACGCTGGTACGCGAGGACGGCCGGGAGGGCGACGTGTTCAGCCTGATCGGCCCCAAGCGGTACGACGCGCCGTGGAAGGACATCGAGTCGCAGGGCTGGATCGCCCCGGCCGAGTGCACCGAGGTACGGGTGACGCTGACCGACGCCGAGCGCATGTCCTACGCGACGGCGGAGGCCGAGGAGCGTTACCGGATGGCGGCGACCGCCCGCACCAAGCTCCCCGTGGTCCGGGCGCTGGTCGACCGGCACCCCGACGACCAGGTGCTCGTCATCGGCGGGTACATCGACCAGTTGCACCAGCTCGGGGAGTACCTCGACGCGCCGATCGTGCAGGGGTCGACCACGAACAAGGAGCGGGAGCGGCTGTTCGACGCGTTCCGCTCGGGCGAGGTGCGTACTTTGGTCATCTCGAAGGTCGGCAACTTCTCCATCGACCTGCCGGAGGCGGCGGTGGCGATCCAGGTCAGCGGCACGTTCGGGTCGCGGCAGGAGGAGGCGCAGCGGCTCGGCCGGGTGCTGCGCCCGAAGGCCGACGGGAGGCAGGCCCACTTCTACACGGTGGTGAGCCGGGACACGATCGACACGGAGTACGCGGCCCACCGGCAGCGCTTCCTGGCCGAGCAGGGGTACGCGTACACGATCGTGGACGCCGACGACGTCCTCGGCCCGAAGCTACCCACTGTCGACTGACCCGCCCCCGCCTGGGCCGCGCCCGGTCACCTGGGTCGCGCGCCCGGCCCCGGCTGGTCGCGCGCCCGGTCCCGGCTGGGCCGCGCCGTGTCGCGGCTGGGCCGCGCCATGTCGCCGACGAGGCGGTATCCCGGACCCCCGGATGCCGCCATGTCGCCGACCCGGCGACGCCAGGCACGCCAGCCCCGGCTAATTGCCTTGTTGGCCCGGTGGCCCGCGTCTAGCGTGAGCTGATGATCTCTGCGCGGCTGGCGGTAACCCTCGATGCGCGCGACCCGGCACGCCTGGCCCGGTTCTGGGCCGGCCTGCTCGGCCGGGAGGTCGTGGCGGACGCCGACGGCGCGCTCCTGCCCGGCGGGGAGGGCCAGGTCGGCCTCCGGTTCGTCCCGGGTCACGCCGAGACGCTGGGGCCGAACCGCCGGCTGCACCTCCACCTGACCAGCGACAGCCTCGCGGACCAGCAGCGGAAGGTGGCCACGGCGCTGGGGCTCGGCGGCGGCCACCTCGATGTCGGGCAGCGCCCCGAGGAGGGGCACGTCGTCCTGGCCGACCCCGAGGGCAACGAGTTCTGCGTGATCGAGCCCGGCAACAACTTCCTCGCCGGGTGCGGCCCGCTCGGCGAGCTGGCCTGCGACGGCACCCGCGAGGTCGGCCTCTTCTGGAGCACGGCGCTGGGCTGGCCGCTGGTGTGGGACGAGAACGGGGAGACCGCGATCCAGTCCCCGCAGGGCGGCACCAAGGTCGCGTGGGGAGGGCCGCCCGTGGCCCCGAAGACGGGACGGAGCCCGCAGCGCTTCGACCTCACCCTGACCGGCGGCGGCGACCAGGCGGCGGAGGTCGACCGGCTGCTCTCTCTCGGGGCCACCCGCCTCGGGGTGGATGCGGGCGGCGTGGTCGAGCTGGCCGACCCGGACGGCAACGAGTTCCGCGTCCGCGCTTGATCGACACCACGTCGCCGGCACGGCGGGGTCCCTGGCGCTTGATCGACACCACGTCGCCAGCATGGCGGGGTCCGCAGCCGTCCGATGCCGCCATGTCGCCGACACGGCGGCGCCGGAGCCCCCGGAGGCCCCCGAAGCGACGCGGGGTCCGAGGCGCGCCCGGGGTCAACGGCTCAGGGCAGTCTCCCGCTCCATGTGCGACAACTTCTCCGGGTTGCGCACGGCGTAGAGCCCGCTGATCAGTCCGTCGTCGAGGCGTACCGCCAAGACGGCGTCGAGGTCCCCGTCGCGCTGGAGGACCAGCGCCGGGTGGCCGTTGACGTACGCCGGGCGCAGCGAGGCCGCAGCGACCTTGCCCCACCCGCCGGCCAGCAGGCGGGCCACCTTGTCTGCCCCCACGATCGGGCGCGGGATCGCCTGCCTGACCCCGCCACCGTCGCCCAGGAGGACGACGTCCGGGGCGAGGATGTCGAGCAGGCCCTGAATGTCGCCGGTCTCGGCCGCCCGCTGGAACGCGTCGAGCGCGTACCGGGTCTGATCGGCCGAGACGACCTGGCGCGGCCGGCGCGCCGCCACGTGCGCCCGCGCCCGGTGGGCGATCTGGCGGACGGCGGCGGGGCTCTTGTCGACGGCTTCGGCGATCTCGTCGTACCCCAGGTCGAACACCTCGCGCAGCACGAACACCGCGCGTTCGGTCGGCGCGAGCGTCTCCAGCACCAGCAGCATGGCCATCGACACGCTGTCGGCCAGCGCGACGTCCTCGGCCACGTCGGGCGTGGTCAGCAGCGGCTCGGGCAGCCAGGGCCCGATGTAGGACTCCCTGCGGCGGCCGAGCGTGCGCAGCCGGGCGAGCGCCTGGCGGGTGGTGATCCGCACCAGGTAGGCGCGCCGGTCCCGCACCACGCCGAGATCCACGCCCGCCCACCGCAGCCAGGTCTCCTGGAGTACGTCCTCCGCGTCGGCCGCGGAGCCGAGCATCTCGTACGCGACGGTGAACAACAGGTTGCGATGGGCGAGGAAGGACTCGGTCGCCGGGTCCGGGCGCTCGTCCCGGCTCTCCCGGCTGTCCCGGCCACGGTCATCGACTGCGATTTGCGGCGTTTCCGTCATCGGTGACTCCTGTTTCGCCGGCGGTTGCGTCACCCATTCAGATGCCGGGGCGCGTCGTCATGTGACACCCGACCTCGGCAGCCGTGCGTGGCGGGCGTCACGCCACGAGGCCCCCTTACACGTCCGGCCGGACTTCACTGTCGAACCACATGGGTCTTGAATTATTTTCATATATCTGATATAGTTGGTTTGCCGTCTATGTACCGTCGCTCAGGTGAAGAATCAGTCCAGTCAGGCCGCGCTCGCCTCTGCCGCCGCCCGCGCCGCCCACCTGATCGTCGACCGAGCGCCCCACATCTTCGCCGACACCCTCGCCGTAAGGCTGCTCGGAGAGTTGGGCGACCAGCTTCTCGCCTATCAGCGCGATCACGGCGGGCACCCCGCGCTGGCCGGCGCGCGGGCGCAGGCCGTCATCCGGGCCCAGGTCACGGAGGAACACCTCGCCGCAGCCGTCGCGTCCGGCGTGGACCAGTACGTCATCCTCGGTGCTGGCCTCGACTCCTTCGCCTACCGCTCCCCGCTCGCCACCGAGGTGCACGTCTTCGAGGTCGACCACCCCGCCACCCAGTCCCTCAAGCGGGAACGCCTCTCGGCGCTCGGCGCGACACCCACCGACAGGGTCAGCTACGTCCCGATCGACTTCGAGATCGACCCCCTCGTCACGTCTCTGACGGCCGGCGGCTTCGACCTCGCCCGACCGGCCCTGGCGAGCTGGCTCGGCGTCAGCATGTATCTCACGAGCGACGCCATCGGCACCACCCTCGACGAACTCGGCACGCTCGCACCCGGCACGCAGATCGTCATGGACTATCTGCTGCCCGCCGAGCTGCGGGACGCCGCCGGCCAGATGTACGCCGACATGGTCGGGCCGACCACCGCCGAGCGCGGCGAGCCCTGGCTGAGCTTCCTCACCCCGCAGGAGGTCGGCGACCTGCTGGCCGCGCGCGGTTTCCACGACGTACGCAGCGTCGGCCAGCGCGACGCCCTCCCCGACGAACTGTGGCGGCGGGACGACGCCCTACAGCCCGCCGCCCTTTCGATGATCGCGCACGCCGTCCGACGGCCATGATTTGGATGAACCGTGGCGACAAGAACTTCGCCAGAGGCGATCGGGTCAGCGGCGGGGAGCCTCCGCGACGAAGACCCCGCGACCGGGCCGACCGACCAACACCCCCTGCTCCCGCAGCGTGGCAACCGCTCGTTGAATGGTCGAGTGGGAAACGTCGTAGGAGTCCGCGAGAGCGCGGCCTGACGGCAATTGGCTGCCCGGCGGATAGGTCCCATCTTTGATCTTGCTTCGCAGATCGTCGAGCAGCTCGTCCATGGTGGGCGGAATAGGCACAGCGAGGCCCCTTGCAGTCGATTGGCCCACCCAGTATTGATCCGCCCCCTTGAAGCAGGCAATGCATGAGCTGAAAGATGTGATGGTGGTGAAGAAGGTGACAGTGGTGAAGGATCAGCAGAAGAAGTCGAAGCAGTACTTGACGTAGGTGAAGCTGCATCGGTAGCGTCACCGTCGGTGATGCGGTGCTGCTGCGGTCGGTTGGCGCCTCTCGTACCGGTCTCGTGTCGCCGCCGGAAGACCCCCCGCGCGCACTCCCCCCGCGCGCGGCCCTGCCGCCGTACCGCCGTTCGTGGCTGCGGCGGCCGGGCAGGGGCGGCCTCCGCCGACTCGGACCGGCGGAGGCCGCCCCACCACTTCGACGTGCACCCGACGAAGGGCGGTCCCCCGTGCGCCACCTGATCCGTTGGCTGACCGGCCGACATGAGACCCGGCTGCGCCCCGCGCAGATCCGAACCCGGCGGTTCACCGTCCGGCGGCACGGGCTCGACCCGGCCGACCACCCCTCGCCCTGCTCCCCTCGGCGGAGGCGGTAGACGGCGTACGGCCGTCAGAGCACGCGGCTGACCCGCTCGGCGGCGGCGCGGGCGTCCCGGCGGGCGGGGTCGAGGTTCACGCAGAGCACCACCGACGCGCCGACGGAGAGCGGGGCGAGCAGCCACTTCAGCGGCTGCTCGTGCTCGGCCGCGTCGACCAGGAGGCGGTCGCCGGCCCGCAGGTCGAGCTGCTGCGCGATCTCCGCCGCCACCCGACCGTACGCCCCGTAGCTGGTGCCGTCCGGCGTGGCCGCCTGCGACGGGCGGATGCCGGCGTGGTCAGGCGGGGCGTCGGTGTGCCGCAGCACCTCCGCGTCCCAGTCCAGCCAGCCCACCGGCACGTCGGCGAGCGGGCCGAACCCGGTGCCGACGAGGTATCGGTGCGTGCCGGCGGGCACGTCCTCGAGCCAGTCGTCCAGGCGCTCGGGGGTCACGAACACCGCGTCGTACGGCCGGTCGCCGCCCGGTTCGAGCACCGGCAGCCCGGCGGTGGCCCGGGGCCGGAACGACACCGCCACGCCGATCGACCAGGCCCCGAGCAGCACCGCGGCGGTGCGCCAGTGCGGCGGCAGCAGCACCGCCGCCCGGTCGCCCGCGCCCAGCCGGCAGCCGTCGCGCAGCAGCCCGGCGGAGCGGGCCGCCCACTCGCCCAGCTCGGCGGCGGTGAGGTCGATCCGCTCGCCGGTGGCGTCGTCGAGGTACGTCAGCAGGGGCCGGTCCACCTCCGCCGGCCGGTCCCCGGTCAGCGGGCCCCGGACGAGGGCATCGGTCACGCTCATGTCGCACTCCTCGGCAGGCTCCGCCCAGCCTAACGAGTCAGGGAGCCACCTGGCCGCCCCACGACGTCGCGACCGCGCCACCGGCGGGTTGCCACCGCCGGTCCACGAGCGACCCGTCCGCGCCCCGGGTGAACACGTGGGTCTCGTCGCGCCAGGCCAGCGCCACCGGGTCGGTGGTGGCACCGGCGCCGCCGCTGTCGACGGTCACCGCGCCGCCCGGCCGCCACACCATCCGCAGCACCGTGCCGTCGGCGGAGCGGGCGAAGACCTGCTGCGCCTGGCCCTGCCGGATGGCGAAGGGCGAGCCGACGATGGAGCCGCCCCAGTTGTCGGTGGTGTGCGTCCAGTCGCCGTGGTCGAAGAAGCGGTGCTCGACGCTGCCGTCGGCGGTGCGGTAGAAGACGTGCTGCTGGTCGCCGAAGGCGAACCCGGTCGGGTCGGAGTGGACCCGGCCGGCACCCGCCCCCCAGTTGTCCAGGCCCGGCAGGTTGTTCGCGATCTTCGGGTACCAGAACCAGTGGCGCAGCGAGTTGTCGCTGCCGCGCGCGAAGACGTGCTGCTCGTCGCCGAAGGCGTACGCGACCGGGGTGCCGACGAGGTCGCCGCCGCCCCAGACGTCCCGGCGGACCGTGCCGTCGGGCTCCTGCCACCAGTGCTGCAACCGGCCGTCCGGGCCGCGCCCGAAGACGTGCTTCTGCCCGTTGTACGAGACCAGGCCCGTCGGGTCGCCCGCCAGCCCGGCCCCCCAGTCCTCCTCGCGGACGCTCCCGCCCGGGGCCCACCACCAGTGCTTCAGACGCCCGTCCGGCGTGCGGGCGAAGACGTGCTGCTCCGCGCCGACCGGGTAGCCCACCGGCCGGCCCGCGATCGGCCCGCCCCACACGTCGCGTAGGGCGGCCTGGCCGCCCGGCTCCATGAACCAGTGGGCGAGCATCCCGTCGGGGGCCCGGTCGAAGAAGTGCTGCTGCGCACCCGAGACGTACCCCCGGGTCGCGCCCGGCTCCTGGCTTGCCCACGGGTCGCCCGACGGGGGCGCCTGCGGGGTGGCCAGGGAGAGCGGGCGGCCGAAGTTCGGGGTGCCGTCGGGGTTCCAGACGACCGGCTGGGCGCGCGTGGTGCGGCCGTCGTAGGTGTACGCCGAGCTGGTCTTGCCGTGGTAGGCGATCCAGTCCTGGGTGTCGTCGGGCGAGCGGAAGAAGTCGTTGTGCCCGGGGCCGAAGACGCCGGCCGCGTCGTTGCGCGAGAAGACCGGCCCGGGGTGCTGACGCCAGTTCGACACCACCAGCGGGTCGGCGCCGTCCGCGATCGACTTCATCCAGAGCTGGTAGTCCGGCTTGCCCGTGTCGCAGGTGGAGTAGACGAGGAAGAGACGCCCCGGGCCGCGCAGCCCGGTCGGCCCCTCGCGCACCTCGTTGCAGCCACCGTCGGCGGGGAGCGCGACGCGGTTGCCCGTGGTGGTCCACGGGGAGGTCATGAGCCGCAGGTAGAGCTGCGCCGGGCCGCCCATGCCCCGGCCCGGACCGGACCAGACGAAGTACGTCCTGCCGTTGTGCGTGATCGGCTCGCCGTCGATGGCGTACTCCGCGTAGTCGGCGATCCGCCCCTTGAAGTGGTACGGGCCGAGCGGGTCGTCACCCTCGGACTCGATGACGTAGTTGCGGTGGTTCGCGTCGACGCCGTCGCTCGCCGTGTAGTAGATGTACCAGCGCGGCCCCTCCGGGCGGACGAAGCGGTGGATCGAGGGGGCCCAGACCTGCTTGTTGCGGCTGGCGTCCGGGTCCCGCCACACCGTCCGCTCGGGGGCGGTCGCCAGGCCGGCGAGCGTCGGCGAGGTCCAGATGCCGATCCGGTCGCCGAGGGTGGTGGCCAGGTAGTACGCGCCGTTGAAGTAGGTCATCGTGGGGTCCGCGCCGCCGTTGAGCTGGCCGCGGATCTGGGTCGAGGCGGCGGCGGGCTGCGCGGGCAGGGCCAGCAGCGGCAGTACGCACGCGAACGCCAGGAGACGGGCGACGAACCGTTTCATGCGGCCCTCCACTCCACGCGTCGGAAAATATTTCCTTCGCGCCGATCCGAGTCGTGGTGGGAATCTAACATCGACAGCGACCCGCGTCGATGGGTTCGCCCGGTCGCTGAGCTACGGAACGTGGCCGCCCGGATGATGTCCCGTGTTCACGAAGGCAACCACCTCGTCCAGGCCGGGTCGGTAACCGTCGCTGGTCTCCACCTCCAGCTCGGGCACGTCGAGCCGGAGGCGGTCGAAGCCGTCGTGGCCGGCCGCGTGCGCAATCCGGTCGACGAGGTACGCGTCGGCGTGTGCCCGCCGCGTCGGGTTCGCACCCAGCCGGTGCCGGACGCGGCCCCACGCCACCCCGGCCGGAACCTGGCAATGGACGATCCGGATGTCGGCCAGCCCCGCCAGGGGCCGCAGGCCCGGACCCCAGAGCCGGTCCTGGAAGGCCGCCTCGGCCACCGTGGTGACCCCTGCGGTCAGCAGCACCTCCAGCACTCGGAAGAAGGTCGGCAGCGTCCGCAGGCTCAGCTCGTCACTCGGCGCGGCGTCGAAGTCACCGACCGCGTGGACCATGCCCTCCTTGATCTCGTCCCGACAGATCGCCGGACAGCCGATCCTCGCGGCGAGGCGATGGGCGAGCGTCGTCTTACCCGCGCCGGGCGGACCGCTGACGACGACAAGAACGGGTCTTCTCCGCACCAGATCGTTATAGCGCTCGCTCGCGGCGGAACAGGTCATCGACGTTGACCCACTGGCCGCTCGCAACCGCGTACGACCGAACGCCTCCCTGAGTGGCCCTTCACGAAGCCGGTTGCGCGGGGGCGAGGGTCAGCAGCCCGCAGCCGTACGCCTTGGCGTGCCCGATCCCGCTGGTCAGGGCGCGCCGGAAGAGGCCCGCATCGGTGATCTGAAGGAGGCCGTCGTACGTCGCCGTGGTGAGGGTGACGGTGCCCATGCCGCGCTTGAAGGTCTGTGTCTGGCGGCGGTGCAGCCGCAGGTTGGGGCGCCCGTCGTGCTGGCTCGCCAGGGCGAACCCGTGCCGGGCGGCTCGGTCGACCAGCCAATCGACCTGTTCCGGCTCGCGCAGGTATCCGAAGCGCTGGGTCTCCTTGGCGTCGGCGGTCTTGCGTCCGCTGTGCGTCGGGTTGGCGGTGAGCCGGAAGGCCCATCCCTGGCCCGCCCGCAGCGAGTCGAGCAGTCCGTCGTACTCCCGGGTCGTCCAGGTCTCGGTGGTGGGCCAGCCGGCCTGCTCGACGAGATGGGTGAGGTCGGGTCGGCCGGGGCTGGCGATGTAGAGGTAGGCGGTCGCGGCCCCCGGGGTGTCGAGCCGCCACAGAGTACGGGCGTCGGCGCGCTCGTAGTCCTCCACCGTGGCGAAGGCGCCTCGGACCGCCGCGTGCATGGCATGGGGCGAGGAGAGCAGCTTGCGCGCGTTCCGGCGGGCCGGGTTGATCTGGAATCGGGTCAGGAACATGCTCAGCCTCCCAGCAGGCTCAGCGGGTCGTGCTCGGCGACCCCGGCCCGCTCCGCGAGGTCGTTGGTGACGTCGACGTGCCGGCGCAGCACCGACCGCCAGGTGTGCTCCCGGTGCGCCGGGTCGAAGCTGACCGGCTCGTCGGGGACCGTCTCGGTGACCGGCTCGCCCGGACGGGCGTCCCGGATGATCTCCAGTCGGACCGTCCGGGCCGCCCGGCGGCGGTACCACTCGGCTGCGAGCCACGGCCACCTTGTCAGCGCGTCGTCGAGGGTCGCGTCCTCGATGCCGAGGCTGATCGGGCCGACCGGCGGGCACGACCGGCGCCCGAGGTAGAGGGGGAAGGCCGGCCGGTCCAGCGCCTCGGCCAGGCCGCGCAGCAGTTCCCGGTCGCCGCTGACGGCGACGAGGAAGGCCGCATCGGAGAGGTAGAAGCGGTACGTCAGCGGTGCGCTTCGGCGGCCGTCGAGGCTCCGGGCGGTCTGGAAGTCCCGCTGGATCTGACCGGGCTGGTCCAGCCGTACCCCGAATTCCAGGCCGAGCAGGTCGGTGAGCGGCTCGGTGCGTCGGACGCCCCGGGCGGCGGCCAGCAGGCCGATCACGCCGCTCTTGGTGGGGGCGATCTCGGTGCCCCGGCGGGCGAAGCGGCTGGACGAGCCCCAGGATTGCAGCGGGCCGGCCAGCCTCATCAGCAGGACGCTCATGCCGGCTCGCCGAGCGCCTCGGCGACCTGCTCCCCCACCCCGGTGACCAGTTCGGTGAAGCTGACCGACTTGCCGAGGTCGGCCAGCACGGCGGTCTTCTCCCCGACCTGGGTGACCCAGCTACCGACGGGTCGTTCCCCGTAGGCGTTCTCGACCGCGGTGGTGTGCCGTGCCAGCGCGGCTGCGGCCAGTTCGACCCGCCCGGCGGCGTGCGTCCCGACGACCGGCGTCTCGAAGGCTCCGACCAGGTTGATCGGCTGGGTGTCGCGCAGTCGCACCAGTACGGCGTCGGGCAGCGTCCGGTGGGCGAACGTGTTCTGCTTGCCCGTCGGCATGCTGCGGGCGAAGGCGGTCAGGAAGGCCTCGACGGCTGCCCGGGTCGCGCCCGCGTCACCGAGGGTCCGGTGCAGGGCGTCGACGTCGACCGTCGCGTACCGGTACAGCGTGGACGAGTTGAACTCGATGGTGCCGATCATGCCGGCGCCGGTTTCGGCAGCGTCGGCCTTGCGGTCGTCGACGGCGGTGAAGTAGTCGAACTCGTTGTCGACGGCGTGCACGCTGATGGCGTGGGACACCTGGCAGGCGGCGTCGACGTTGATGTCCGCCATGTCGGCCACCATCCGGCCGAACATCGCGATGTCGACCGAGTGCTCCGTGTTGATCAACTCCCTGAACCGGGCCTTGTCGAGAGGGTTGCCGGCGCGTGACGCGTCCAGCGCGGCGGCGGCGAGGTTGTCCAACTGCCGGTGGCTCAGGAACAGCAGGTAGCCGGACTCGACGTCCTTCAGCTCGCCCTTCTTCTTGTCGACCTTGGCCAGGCCACCGGCGACGAAGACCTCGGTGGCCAGGGCGGAGGCAGCCTCGTCGGTCAGGCTGGGGTCGAGGGCCTTGATCCGGGCGGCGAGCGACTCGCCCACGCGCTTGGTCCGCTCGCCGAGCTGGGAGCGGTCGAGCAGACCGGCGAAGGCGAGGCGGATCGCCCGCTTCCACGCCTGGCTGGAGACCCGCGCCCGCCGCACGCCACCGTAGACGGCGGTCTTCGGCGAGCCGGTGTCGTCGCGGTTCAGGTTGCTCGGAGGCACGGTCTGCAACGCGTGGACGTCGATGATGGTGCGGCTCATGAAGGGTCCTCCTCGGAGAGGTCGGTGGCGGGAACGACGGTGTCGGGGCCGGGCCGGCTGCGGAAGAACTCCCGGCCCCAGACGGCCTGGACCCTGGACTGGCCCAGGCCGTCGGGCGAGCGCAGGGTCCGCAGGTCGTCGGCGAGCAGGCCATAGTCGAGTGGGATCTGGTGCTCGCGCAGCATCGTGGTCAGGCTGCGCAGGTGGTGGATGCTCTCGTGGTAGCTACTGGCGGTGCCGAGGGCGGCGAAGCGCCGCCGCACCCCCTCCGGCCCGGCGCTCTTGCGGACGAGGTCGGCCAGGGCCTGACCCAGCCCGCGTCCGTCCAGGTGCATCCGTTCCCGGCGCGACTGCTGATGCAGGGCGTACAGGGTCACGGCGTCATGCACGGCGTGCTCGGTGTCCGCCGCCTCGGCGTCGTCGTCCGGCCGGCGGCCCAGCAGGTCCTCGGGCACCTGGAGGTACCGCTCCAGCGTGAAGTCGAAGCCCGGGCTCCGGCCGATGCCGCGCCGGAGGCGGGCCAGCGCGCTGATCGCCTCGGGCTGGGGCACGGCGCTCAGCGCCCGCGCCTGTAGGGCGCCGACCGTCCGGGCGACGTGGTCGCCGAGCCTGCTGCGGCGCCGGCCCCACGGCCTGCGGGTCGGGCCCGACAGTCGGTCGACGTCGCCGCGCTCCGGCGGCTCAACGTCCATCAGGGTCATGCTGCTGCTCCTGCCTCTGGGTGTGGTGACCCGGTTTCCGGCTCTCGCGGGGTCGTCATCGGCAGCGCCTTGGCCAGGCCCGAGCGGAACCAGGCGTCGGCCTGCGAGCTGGAGTAGTGCACCTCCCTGCCGGCGCGGTCGGTGCCCGTCCGGCCGACCCAGGCCGTCGGCCCCGCCGAATCGAGCAGGTCGGTGCCGAGCCGGACGATCGCCTCGCGGACCAGCCGCTGCCACGCCGCGCGCTCGTCCACCGGGTCGCTGGTGGAGTCGAGCCGGGCCAGCCAGTGGCGAAAGGCGTGGTCCAGCAGGCCGTACGCTCGTTCGGCCGCCCGGTCGGCCTCGCCGACATCGGTGGCCCGGCTGCCTGCGGCACGGGCCAGGTTGTCGGCGAGCCGCCGCAACACCTTCACCGCGGCCTCGGCGTCGGCGGTGGCGTCGACGGCTGTCGCGCGCAACGCGGAGTCCTCGCCCAGCAGCAGCACGTTCATGGTGAGCGCGTCGCTGAACACCTCGTCCACGACCGCCTGCTGGGTGCCGTAGGTGACGCTGGTGGCGCGCGTGCGGACCTGGAAGTCCGGCGGGACGACGCCGGTGAGGGTCAGCCGGGCCAGCCACCGCACCACCATCGGGGAGAGCCGCTGCGGCGCCTCGGCGCCGGGCTGCGGTGGCGCCGGCAACAGGGTTTGCAGGCCCCGCCAGAGTGCTCGGCTGTGATCGTGCGGCCGGGGCAGGTAGACAGGGCTGCGTTTCTGCTTCTGCTCGCGGGGGGCGCTGCGCCCCCAGACGCTCATCGGCTCCAGCAGGTGCCGGTCCTGCCACTCGATCTGATCGCCGATGGAGATCATGGCACCGGTGATGCCGCCGGCGTCGCCGAAGATCCGGATCCGACGGGACTGCCAGGTGTAGAGGCCGAGCAGCCCGTACGGGCCACGGGTGGAGTCCGCCTCCTCGACGGCGGTCTGCGGCTCGCGCTCCCAGACCGGCAGGTCCCGTTCGTCGGCCACCTGCCAGCCGGGTGCGATCGGCACCAGGTTGAGCAGCAGGGTCTCCAGCAGGGTCGCGCCCTCCAGGTGGACGCCACCCAGGGCCCCGAGCGACGCGACGCCGATGGGGTAGCCCTTGCCGCCCTTGACCCGCAGATCGCCGACCGCCCCGGTCTTGATGCCGGAGGGGTCGTACGCCTGGCAGTGGACCAGCCAGCGGGCCGCCTCGGCGGGGTTGATCGAGTCCATGCCCGGTCCGGCGCGGGTCGTCAGGAACGGCATGCCGTTGGGCACGTCCGCGATGAGCCGCTCCAGCCCGTACGTGCTGTCCTTGGCCGCCCGCAGGTCGGCGACCTGGTAGAACGGGTGCTCCGGGTGCAGCAGGTCGAACCGTTCGCGGAAGGCGTCGAGGTAGTCGGCAATGTCCGCGAGCGGCAGCCGCCGCTCCCGCCAGAGCGCCCGCCAGGCTGCCTCGCCGGATGGACCACCGGTGGTCCGGTGCAGGATCGCCAGCGCGAGCCGCAGGATCGCGAAGGTCTGGGTGGGTAGCTCGCAGGCGATCATGCGTAACCCGCCGGCCTGCTCGAAGAGGCCGAGCAGCGACACGTCGCGGCGCTGGCCCGTGATGTCCAGCACCGGGATCCACGGCTCGTCGACCAGCGAGAATCCAGGCTTCCGGTCGATGTTTGTCAAAGCCACACCTCATCGTCTACTGTCGACCACACGCAATGCAAACTAGGCACACTGAATCAGGCCTCAAGCCTCGGTTGCAGAAGCCCTCCCAGCGGAGGGGTGATCCTTAGGCACACTGGATCGCAGCCACGCTCCCCGCGTAGGCGGGGTTTCTCATTCAGCGCGGACAACTTGGAGACCCCCGTGCAGGTCGTAGTGAAGATCGAAGGGGCCCACGCGGGCATGGCCGTCACCGTCGATCTCAAGCACGAGTTCGTCGGCGAGCCAGGGGTTGTCCTGCCAGGCGCTCAGATCGATCCGCCCCTTCAGCTCGGCGATGATCTCGTCGACGACGTCGGCCGCGGTCATGGCTCTCGGCAGTGGCAGGGTGCAGCCGGCGACGAGGCGGCCCAGTCGCCGGTCCGGCGCGGAGGCGGTGGGGACGGCTACCCCGCCGCCGTCGATCCATGGGGGGACCACGAGCCCGTCTGACGTACGTACCAGCAACAGGACCTCGAGTGACTCGCCGTCGGTGTCGCGGACGTGGCCCTTCGCCGCGTGGTCGTCGGCGTTGCCGACGCCACCGGAGAGCCAGCCGATCAGCGGCACCCCGGCCTCGGCCACGCCGGCGAGGCGGAAGCCGTCGGCCTTGAGCTCCTTGGTGGTGATCTCGTCGCGCTGCTTCGCCTCCGCCTCGGTCATCACCGGCTGCCACGACGGCGGGCCGATCGCCGCACCGCCGTAGGCGGCCTGGGTGAGCGGGGCGATGTCCGCCGGCAGCCGCAGCGGTACGCCGTCGAGGTGCGGCAGCAGCACGGCGGCGCTGCGGAGCAGCGTGGCCGGCTGGTAGACGCGGCGTGAGCCGCTGACCGGTTGCGGTGGCCCGGTGGTCCAGTCCGCGCCGGTGATCCAGCACGTGGGCGCGGTGAGCCGCGCGGGGCGGTCGTCGCGCGGATGCCGGTGGAGGCGGCCGACGCGTTGCAGGACGAGGTCGACCGGGGCGAGATCGGTGACGAGGAGGTCGAAGTCGATGTCGAGGGACTGCTCGGCAACCTGGCTGGCCACCACGACGTGCCGGAGTGGGCGGCTGGCGGTGGCCGGCGGGCCGAACGTGTCGCGCAGCCAGCGGTCCTTCGTCGCGCGGTCGATGGCCATGAACCGGGAGTGCGCCACCGACACGGGGGTGTCCGGGCCGAGCGCCGCCCGCAACGCGCCTGCGGTCTCCTGGACCCGGGCCACGGTGTTGCGGACCACGAGGGCACAGCCGCCGCCGGTCAACCGGTCGCGCAGCAGCTCCACCAGCGCCGGCACGTCGTCGGCCAGGCGCCGCACCTGGACCTGGCTGCCCCGTCCCGAGTCGGCGCAGCTCGTGGCGGTGACGCCGCGCTCCGGTGCGGAAACCGAGACCAGGGGGTAGCGCAGGTCGGCGCGGAGCGCGGCGTACGGATCGACGCGCGGTTTTCCCCGGTCACGCCAGGTGAGCGGGGGCGGCGGCCCGAGCCGGCCCGCGTCGTATGCCTCCATGAGTTCGGCGCGCCGGTGCGCCGGCAGGGTCGCCGACAGCACGATGACCGGCACGCCGTACGCGCCGAGCCACTCCAACGCCCGGTCGAGGAACCGCCCCATGTAGACGTCGTAGGCGTGCGCCTCGTCGATGACGACGATCTTGCCGGCCAGGCCGAGGTGGCGCAGCACCAGGTGCTTGCTGCGCAGCGCCGCGAACAGCAGTTGATCGATCGTTCCGACGACGAAGCTGGACAGCAGGGTCCGCTTGGGGCCGGCGAGCCAGACGTGCACGCCGATGTCGGCCCCGCCGGCGTCCTGGGCGATGCCGCTCGGCAACGACCGGGTACGCAGCCGGTCGTACTCGGGGTTGAGGGCCGCCTTGCCGTGCGCCAACCGCACGTCGCGGTCGCCCCGGCCGACCTGCGTGTCGGGGAGGCGGCGCAGCCAGGACAGCATCCGCCCGAACATGGCGTCGCTGGTGGCCCGGGTCGGCAGCGCCAGGTAGCAGCCGGACGCCCCGGTCCGCCGGGCGAGGATCTCCACCGCCGCCAGGGCCGCCTCGGTCTTGCCCTCACCCATCGTCGCCTCGACGATCATCATGCCGGACGCGGGCATGGTCGCGGCCAGCTCGGCGACCGTACGCTGCACCGGGCGGGGCACCGCACCGGCGGGTAGCGCGAACCGCGCCCCGAACAGCTCGTCCACGCTCATCGGTGCTGCGGCGGGGCGCCAGGGAACGGGCAGGCCCAGCAGTGCCCAGCCGGACCGCAGTCGGCGCTCGTCGGTGCCGTCCAGCACGTACGGGAAGAAGTCCTCGTTGCTGGCGATCCAGTCGGCGACGATGACGAGGCCGGTCAGGGCGGCCTGCACGGGCTGGGACAGCGCCACCCCGCTCCACTCGCTGAGCCGCTCCCCCGCGCCCGACCGCTCCGCCATCCACGCCAGCAGCTCCTGCTGCACCTGTTGCCAGGCCGGATCGCCGAGCAGATGTGGACGCACCTGCACGTCCCGAAGGCCCTCGTCGGTCGGCGGCACACCGTGGTGGCCGCCGACGACGACGGCGTACGGGTGGGGGTCGACCCAGCCCTGCTGATCCAGCCAGTCCGCCAGCACGATGTGGCCCGCCGTGGCGTGCGGGGCGTACCTGCGGTCGGCGCGGATCAGGTCGCGGTGGTATCCGAGCCCGTGGTCGCGCATCCGGACCGCCGGCGCGTCCGCCTGGCAGGCGAAGGCGGGGGTGGCCTTGCCGATGTCGTGCACCCCGGCCAGCCAGACGGCCAGGGTGCAGGCGTCCCGGTCGGCCCCGGGCAGTTCGTCCGCGATGCGGCGGCGAACCGCCTGGCCCAGCCAGTGTTCCCACAGCTCGCCGGCCACGTCGGCGGTGTCGGCCAGGTGCCGCCAGAGCGGCAGCCAGCCCACGGAGGAGGTGCCCCTGCGATCGGTCTTGCCCCAGACGGAGCGCGCCGCGTCGCCCAGTCGGGGGCCGTTGGCAGCGACCCGGACGCTCATCGGCCCGCCAGCGGCAGCAGCGGACTCGGCGTGCCACAGTGCGACAGGTAGAGCACGTCCCGGGCGCGGGTCAGGGCGACGAAGAGCAGGCATCGTTCGCGTTGCAGGTCCTGCCGGTGGGCGTGCGGGTCCTCGGCTGCGGAGGTGAGCGCGTTCGGCGCCGGCAGCACGCCCGCGTCCAGCCCGACGACCGCGAGGCACTGGAACTCCAGCCCCTTCATGCGGTGCATGGTCGCCACGCGCACCCCGTCGGTGCCGCGCTTGTCGTCGGCCACGTCGATGTGGGCCTCGCCCAGGATCCTGCTGATGGCCTTGACGAGCTGGCCGGTGCGGACGGCCACGCCGATGGCGTGCGGTTCCACCCCCTGCTCGAGCCAGGTCCCCACCCGCTCGATCAGCGCCTCGCACTCGCCGTCGCGGCTGTCCGCGACGACGATCTCGGGCACGCCGCCCCGGGTGGTCGAGCGGTAGCCGCGCAGCGTGTCGTCCTGTCCGTCCAGCCCGAGGGCCGCGTCGCCGCTGAGGACCCTGACCGACAGGTCCAGGATCTCGTGGGTGGTCCGGTAGTTGACGGTCAGCCTGCGCGTCCGGCCCCGGACCTCGATGCCGAGCTGGGCCAGCGAGACGTGGCTGTCGTAGATGCGCTGGTGCGGGTCGGCGAGCAGGAACATGTCGTTCGGCCCGGGTGCGACGAGCGCCCGCAGCAGACGCCACTGCGCCGGGTGCAGGTCCTGCCCCTCGTCGACGACGACGTGCCGGTACCGGGCCGGGGAGCGGCGCAGGATCGCCGCCGCGTCGTCGGCGAGTTGGGTGTGGGTGCGCAGGCGCCGCTTCGTCAGCTCCCGCGCGAAGGCGTCGATCGCGGCCCACACCTGGGCACGTTGCGCCGCGCGCAGCCCCGCTCCGCGTCCCTTACGGGACGCGGCGTGGTAGCCGTCCAGCGTGGTCAGTCCCTGCGCCAGCACCACCTGCTCCCACTCGTGCCGGAGGAAGGCCGGGCTGAAGGTGGTGACCTGGCCGGCACGGTTCACGAAGGTGGGGCCGGCCTTCGCGGCGGCCTGCCAGAGCTGGTCGACGATCTCGCTGTCGGCGACCGACACCCTGCCGCCGTCCCGGGCGACGATCTCGTAGGCCAGCCGGTCGACACTGGTCACGTCGATGCGTGCCCGTACCGCCGGGTCGCCGGTGAGCCGGTAGAGCTGTCGGGTGAGGGCGTCGGCGAGCGCGCGGGTGAAGGTGGTGAGCAGGACCTTCTCGCCCTCCGGTAGCCGCTCCGCGAGGAACACCGCCCGGTGCAGGCCGGTCACCGTCTTGCCGGTCCCGGCGCTGCCGGTCACCAGCGCGGGCCCGCTGTAGGTCTCGCGGTAGGCGATGTCGCGTTGGGTCGGGTGCAGGAAGGTGCGCCACACGTCGAACGGATGGGCGAGGATGGCGGCGAGTTCCATCGGACCGGAGACGAAGGCGATCCGCTCGGGCGTACGCCGCGCCGCGGCCAGAAGGTCGTCGGGGTCCACGCCCGACACGATCCGGTCGGCCTGCTCCGCCCAGACCTCGTCCACGGTCAACCCGGCACCCAGGCCGAGCAGGTTGTCGCGCTGTGTCTCCGGCAGTCGACCGGCGAGGCTCTCCAGTTGTTGGACCGTGGCGATGACGCGCAGCAGGGGCACCAGGTCCACGTCCACGCCGAGTCGCACGAACTCGGCGGTCGTGACGTGGTCGAACAGACCGCCACCCGCCGGGGCCGACGTCTCGGCGCGGGCGAACTCCTCGATGCCCTCCTGGTCGCGCATCTCCAGCACGCCGAGGACCTGGTTGACGGTGAACCGGCGGCTCACGGCGAAGGCGTTGGCGTCGTCGTGAGGCAGGACGTCGAGCAGCGCGTACCTCTCCTCGCCGAGGGCGAGCACCACGCCACGGTAGGACAGGTCGATCCTGATGGTGCGGATGTTGGGGTCGCGCGCCCCCGTCAGCTTCTCCAGGTGCAGGCCGGCATGGGTGTGCTCGGCGAACTTGCGGATGGCCGCGTCGACGGCCCGCCGCACCCGGCGTTGCAGCCTGGCGTACGCGGGCAGGAAGTCCCGACTCAGGGCCAACTCGGCCATACCAATCCCCCGTTGCCGGGCGCCCGGGGCGTACCGGGGCGCGATGGTCGGATCTGTCGCGGACCAGACACGGTCGGCCGGGTCTTTCGCGCAACATGGGACGGCGGCAAGGCGGCGGTCCTGGCGCCCATTGAACCTCTTGTGAACTGTGTTTGCAAGCCGATCATCGTGTTAGATATTCACCGAAGGTCGGGGTCGGGTCGGTCAGCCATCGACGGAGGCCACCCGAACAGCGGTTATGCTGAACCTCGTGGCCTCCGGTGAGCAGCTCAAGGAGCGGTTCACGCTCGGCCGGTACCCGTTGGCCCACAAGGGGATGGGCGAGGTCTGGCCGGCCCGGGACACGCTGCTCGACCGCCCCGTCATCGTGAAGTTCGTCAGCGCCGCAGGCCTGAACGCGGAGGCGGTACGCCGCTTCCGGCGCGAGGCGCTGCTGACCGCCCGCCTCGATCACCCTGGCGTGCCCGCCGTCTACGACCTCGGCCAGCAGGCCGGCCGGCCGTACGTCGTCCTCCAGAAGATCGACGGGATCACGCTCACGGACCTGGTCGCGGAGCAGGGTCCGCTCCCGTTCGGATGGGTCGCCGCCATCGGCGCGCAGATCAGCAGCATCCTGCTCGCCGCGCGACGGATCGACCTGGTGCACCGCGACCTGAAGCCGAGCAACGTCATGCTGGACACCAGCGGCGCGGTGAAGGTGTTGGACTTCGGCCTGGCGGCGGTGCACGGCGACGACCGCTACTCGCGGATCACGCAGAGCGGGCAGAGTCTCGGCACGGTGGGTTACATGGCCCCCGAACAGATCCTCGGGCAGCCCACCGACCACCGCACCGACCTGTACGGCCTGGGTGCCACGCTCTTCGACCTGCTCACCGGCCGCCCGCCGTTCGACGACATGACCACCATGACCACGGTGCGGCGCCAGTTGGACGGCCCTCCGCCGCGCCCCGCCCCACTGCGGGCGGACATCCCCGCCGAGCTGGACGACCTGGTCCACGCGCTGTTGGCGGTCGACCCCCGGGACCGACCGGCCTCCGCCGCCGACGCCTATTCGGTGCTGGCGCCACTCTCTCTGGACCGGCCGCCGCTTCCCGGGGTGCTCACCGACGCCGCCGAGGCGGTGCAGAGCTATGCCGCGATCGTGGGGCGGGTCCCCCAGCAGACCCGCCCCACGACGGCCACCGCCTCCGGTCGGACCGGATTCGCCGTGGAGCCGACCGCCGGTGAGGCGGACCGGCTGCACGCCGCGGGTGAGTTCCGCGCTGCGGCACGGCTGTGGCGGCAGCTCGCCGAACGGCACGCCCGGCAGCACGGCGGCGAGGACGGCGTCGTCTTCGGCCTCCGGCTGCGGGCCGCGCGGGCGCACGTGAAGCTCGGCGAGCACAGCAGGGCGTTGCGCCTGCTCCAGGAGTTGCTGCAGAGCCGGGTCCGGGCCGACGGCCCGGCCCATCCCGAGGTGCTGGGCCTGCGCGAGGAGATCGCGCGGCTCACCGAGAAGCAGCCACCCTCCTCTCCGCTCCCGCGTCCCACACCCGGCGCGGATCACTGAACACCCGGGGCAGCAACACCGCCTTCTGCTCGGGGAATCGACCGCTCGGGTAGCGGTAGATCCGGGCACAGTTCTGCCCGCGCGTCTCGGTCGCCAGGGCCCGCCCGGCCAGCCAGGAATACATCGTGCTGTGCTTCAACCAGGCCGCCTCCTCGCCGTGCCGGTCGAAGCCTCGGCCGGTCGCGGCGTGTCCGAACACGTCGTGGACGGCACGGAACATGTCGTTCTCCGCGTCGCCGAGGTAGGGATGCGGGTTGCCGGTGGCGGCGCTGGACCACACCTTCAACCGACGCCGCCGCACGTCGTCGACCATCGACGCGACGTCCGGGTAGGGGTCCGCGTCCACGACCCGGACGGTCACCCCCAGGCCACCGAACTCCACCGGACCCACCAGGAACTGGTACTGCCGGACCGTTTCCCGGCAGAACGCGGCATACGCGGGACGTGCCCGCTCGTCCCGGAGCGGGGCCGCCAGGTAGGCGTCCGCGATGGCGACACCGACGACCGAATCAAGGCGCACTCGTGCGTACGCCTGGGAGTCCATGCGGTGCGGGGCGCGGGAGCCGTACCGCCGCGCGCCACGACGCACGTAGGGAACCGGCGGAAAGCACGGCGACAGGACGGTTTGCGGCGGCGGTACGAACAAGGGTGTTCATGGTCCTCCTTCGGTTGTCGGTGCGGATTCGTTTCTCGTTGGAGCTGGTCCGGTCAGCGAACTGCCGAGACCCCCCGAACGTCCGGCGGCTGCGCAGCCGCGCCGGGCTCGCCCTGCCCTTCGCGGCGCAGCAGCTCGCCGAGCACCCGGATCTCGGACACCCGGCGGTCGTGGTGGAACTTCGCGAACTTCCCGACGGTCGTGCTTCGGCCACGGCGCGGCATGGGGCCCTCCAAAGGCGTGGATCTGGGGATCAGCAAGGAAGATACGCCTTGTGAACCTAGTACACAAGAATCCTTGCCATGCTAGCGTTCACGCGTGAGTAAAGCGCGGAGCACGGCCGCCTCCAGCGAGGCCACTCTGACTGCCAGCGGCATCGCTCGACTGGCCGACGTCGGCAGGGCTGCCGTGAGCAACTGGCGCCGCCGGTACGCCGACTTCCCGGCCCCCGTGGGTGGCACCCCGGCGAGCCCGTTGTTCGACGCCGGGGAGGTCGAGGCTTGGCTGCGCCGGCACGGCCGGCTGCACCAGGCCGGCACCGCGCACTGGGCCTGGCGACTCATCGAGAGCTACCAGCCCGCGACGCAGATCAGCGACGTGCTCAGCGTTGCCGGCGCACTCCTGCTCGTCCGCGCCGCCCAGGCCGAGCCCGAGGGCGACAGCCTGCCGACCCCGAAACAGCTCGTCGACCACCTCCGCGCCCTCAATCCCGCCCTGGCGAAGCTGATCGGCGACGTACTGCCGCAGCAGTGGACCCCACAGCTCGCCACTCTCCTGCAGACGGTCGACCAGTTCGGCTCCGAGCAGGGCAGGGAGGCCGCCTTCGAGCACCTGCACAACCAGTACGTGACCTCCGCCTACTCGCTCTCCGGCCTGGCCGGCACACCGGACGCCGTCGCCGACGTGATGCTGGCCCTCGCCGGCTCCGGGCCACGCGTCTTCGACTTCGCCAGCGGCACAGGGTCGATCCTGCGGATGGCCGCCGACCGGGCCCTGCGGAACGGCACCGCCATCCGGTGCTACGCACAGGAGATCAATCCGCAGTACGCCACGATCACCCTGCTGCGGCTGTGGTTCGTGCACCTGCGCGCCAGACAGGCCGGGCACGATGCGGAGCCGCCCGTCGTCCACGTCGGAGACAGTCTGCTCGCCGACGGCCTACCCGATCTGCGCGCCGAGGTCGTCGTGGCGAACTTCCCCTTCGGCATTCACGACTGGGGCCACGATCGCCTCGCCTACGACCCCCGCTGGACCTACGGTCTGCCTCCGCGCACCGAGCCTGAACTCGCCTGGGTGCAGCACGCCATGGCCCACCTCTCCCCTGCGGGAACCGCCGTGGTGCTCATGCCTCCGGCTGCCGCGTCGCGGCCGGCCGGCCGCCGGATCCGCGCGGAACTGATCCGCCACGGAGCGCTACGCGCGGTCGTCGCCCTGCCGGCCGGCATGATGCCTCCGACCGGCATCGGACTGCACATCTGGGTCCTGACCCAGCCTGATCGAGGCCAGCCGCACACCGGAGAGGTGCTCATGGTCGACGCCACAACCGCGTCGGACAGCCGGCCTCTCAGCCAGATCGTCGGCTCCGTCCGGAGCGCGTTCCGGGCCGGCCAGTACGCCGAACTACCCGGCGCGCACCGCGCCGTGCCGGCCATCGACATGCTCGACGACCAGGTCGACCTGACCCCGCAGCGCCACCTCCCGCAGGCCGACGACCTGGTCACCAGCCCGGCGCAGGTCCTCTCCAGGATCGCCGACTTCGACCGACTCCTCGACCAGATGAGACGCGCCCTGCCCGCCGTTCGGGAGACATCGACAGCACCGCTGCGCGAAGCACCCCAGGCCGACGTCGCCGGCCTGATCAAATCTGGCAGCATCACCGTTCACCGCGCTGTTTCCCGTAGCCGATCGACCAGCGCCGCCGCCGGCACCGCCGCGCTGACCGTCACCGACATCCTGTCCGGCGGCCCCGCAACCGGCTCCGTGGCCCGCCTGGCGACCGACCCCCCAGGGCCACAGGTACGCGCCGACGACATTCTCATCCCCGCGATCGGCAACGCCATCAGCGCCCGGGTCGCCACAGCAGAGCAGATCGGCGCCGAAATCGGGCCGGGCACCCAGTTGCTGCGCGTCGACACGGCCCGCTTCGATCCGTGGTTCGTCGCCGGGGCCATCTCCCGCACGGAGAATCTCCGCATCGCCGGCCGCAGCTCCAGCACCACGAACAGCGTGTTGCGCATCGATGTCCGGCGACTCGGCATCCCGGTCCTACCACTGGACCAGCAGCGGGTGTACGGGCAAGCCTTCCGCCAGCTGGTCGAGTTCCGCAACGCCCTGGAACAGGCGGCGGTGACCGGCACCGCCCTGGCCCGCGAAATCGGTGACAGCCTTGTAGCGGGTGCCCTCGGCATCGAGTCGCCACACCCGACTCGTACCGCCTGAGGCCGCCAAGCGGCCAAGGTGTCGGCAGATCCAGCGCTCTCCCCGCGCACGCGGGGATGACCCCCCGCTGAGAAGGGCGTCGGGCGACTGCTGGGCTCAATCTCCGTGCTACCGAGGCAGTCCCTCAACCGGGTTGCCGGTGCGGGCGCTGCGCCTCGTCGCCGTTCAGCGACATCGTCGCCACCGGCATCGCCGCTGGTCGGAATGTCCTGGGAAATGCCCGCGCGTCCGCGACCGGTAGGCATCGCGGCACACCACAAACCCGACAAGTACCGTCCCCGTCTGGTTGGTGCTGGCGCAGGAGCGCCCGGGCTGTCAAGGCGAGTCGATTGCGGATCTGGGCCAGGGTGAGGAATGGCGCGGTCACCGGGTCAGCCCAATCGCCACGGCCAGGTGCGCCACGCCAGCCCGGGCCGGTCCGCCGCGTGCGACCGCCTCGATCACGGTACGTGCCACCGGCCGGCACCGGACCTCGGGCGGCGCGATGCGGTCCGCCTCCACCAGGGCGCGGCCCGCCCGGAGCAAGTCGCCGACCTGGAGGTACGCCCGCGCGGCGTCGACCAGGTGGGCGGCTCGGTGCTCGATCGCCAGCCGCCCCCAGCCACTCGTACTGGTGATCTTCTCGTGACGGGCGACCGCCTCACCACCATCACCCAGTTCGACCGCCGCTGCCACCCGCGCCGCCTCCACCGATGCGGCTCCGAAGCCGGTTCGGTGATGATCGGGGCCGTCCTCGACCGCCCCGGCGAACTGCGCCGCCTGATCGATCAACTCCCCGACGCTACGCGTTTCGCCGCACATGGCGGCAGCAAGAGCCGCCTCGACCAGCAGTGTCCCCTGTAACGCCAGTTCCTCCGGCGACCCCTCGTGCGGCGCTTTCGGGGCGACTTGCTGAGCGGCGGCAATCATGACGACCATCGCCACTCGTCCCCTCCCCGACGCACGTAGGGCCTGTCCCAGCGGAACCGCCGCTTCTGCCAACCGCACCGGGTCGCCGCCGGCCACCGTCATCGCCCGATCGGCCACCAACCACGCCAGGTCGGACTCGCCGAGCTTCACCAGCACCGATGCGGTGAGCCGGTACGCCTGTAACAGCGGATCCGCCGCCTCGTCCTCCACACCGCCGGCATGCAGGAGTTGGGCTTCCGCGAGCAGGTCGGGCAGCATCCGGACCACCTGCGGATAGCGCGCATGCTGGTACGTCAGCCATGCGTAGCCCACCCGCCGACGCAACTCACCGAGCGAAAGCATCGGCTGAGAACCCCGCCCGCACAGGATGGCGTCGTAGCGGGCCAGGGCGGCTCGCAGAGCCTTGACACCCTCCACGCCGCTGAACGCTGCGGCCCGTCGCGCGTCCGTGCCGGTCAGCACCGAGGCGTCCACCCGCAGCACCTCGGCGATCTCCTGGATGACCGAGAACCTGTCCAGGGCCCGTACGCCGCGCTCAACCTTGTCGACCCAGCTCTTCGACTTTCCCAGCCGGTCGGCCAGCATCTGCTGCGTCATCCGCCGCCGCACCCGCCACCGCGCCATCCGCCGCCCTATTGGCAGGTCATGACTGCCCACGACGCCACCGCCGATCCGGGACCGCCCGGGTGATCTCCTCGGCCGGTATCCGCTCCGCCTCGGCCTGCGCCAGAATCCGTTGCCTGGCCGCCTCCCGTTCTGCCTCCTGGATCTGCTCGCCCCGACTCATCGTCGGCTCGTCGCCACGACGCCCCATTCCGACCTCCATCGCTCTACGAGGAGGAACCTACGGAGCGTGACTGAACAGGACGGGTAAGGTTCTTACCCCCGGTCAGGAGACGAGGCCGACCTTGAGCGCGAGGTCACGCACATCACCGCGCACAGAACGGGGGCCGTCGAGCAGGGCGAGGGTGATCTGACGGGCGTATCCGTTGAACCGGATCGTCTCCGGCGCGGAGTCGTACGCCTGCCGGAGGCTCGCCACCGCCGATTCGCTGTCGCCCTTGCCGTAGTAGCCGCGTGCCACCTCGATCAGGTGTCGGGCCCGGCGCGGCCTCGACGGGATGGCCACCGGGTCGAGGCGGCGGGCCTGCCGCAGCGCCTCACCGGGCTTCCGCAACTCGACAGCGACCGTGACGGCGTGGGCGGTCATGACGGCCCGGGAGAACGAAGTCTGCGGCTGGTAGAAGCCCTCCGGCAGTCGCCGGGCGACGTCGTCCGCCCGGTCCCAGTACCGCCAGGCCCGGCCCTCCTCTCCTGCCCGCGCGGCGATGTAGGCGGCCTCGAAGTTGAGGGCACCCCACAGCGCCAGCAGGTTCGCGCTGCCGTCCTCGGTCGTTCGCGGCTCCAACGCCGAGATGAGGTCGAGCGTCATCGTCATGGCGGTGTCCCAGTCTCCGGCCTCCCGGTGGACCTGGCACAGAAACCAGCCGGCGCGGGCCAATGCCTGCGGATCGCCCGACTCCTGCGCCGCCACCATCGAACGGTCGGCGACACGCCAGATCAGCTCGGCGGCGGGCTGGTAGGCGAGGAACATCTGGGTCAGACCGAGCGCCTCGGAGAGCAGGGCGTGCGCCTGGCGGCGCTCGTCGCCCTCGTACGTCGAAGCCGCGTGCTGAGCGTCCCGAAGCAGGCCCGGCAACACGGAGCCGAGGACTGTGCGGTGGTCCGGTGACTCGTGGCGCGCCCTCCACGCTGCGGCGAGGCGTACCCTGATCTGCTCCACCGGCTGGGCTGCCGCAGCATTGGACAGCATGAAGCGGTTCACGGCGTCGCGCACCGGGGCGAGCGCCGGATGTTCCGGCCCGTTGACCACTGCGGACCGGTCGCTCAGCTCACCGACCAGGGCGGAGACGTCGACCCTGAGCGCGCGGGCGATCCGGTCCAACATGTGTACGCGGGGCGGCAGGATCCGGTCGGTCTCGACGGCCTTGACCCACTCGGCGCTGCGACCGACGAGCCCGCCGAGCACCGCGCGGGTCTTTCCCGATCGTTCGCGGTAGAGCTTCAGACGCTGCCCAAAGGTCAGCTCCGGCATGGAGTCCATCCCGACCCTCTCCTACGGTGATCCGTCGGCGGCCCATTGGCCGGCCCCGGTTCCCCACCGTACTTCCGGTCGTCGCCTTCGGTAACCCTCTCGGCACCTGGTGTCGCGTGTCTGGTGGCACGCCCGGCCGGCTGCCCGGCGGCCAGCACGGGCGGCCCGCACGCCCCTTTCTGGAGCGTGCGGGCCGCCCGTCTTCCTGGTCGAGGCCGTCTGATCAGGCGGTGGTGCGGATGGCGGCGACGTTGTCGTTGTACGCGGACGGCAGACTCGGGGTGTCGCCGTTGAAGCGCTGCGACGATCCACCGTGGTTGGTCAGCGTGGTGTAGTAGCAGCCGCCGTCCGGCAGGAACGACGAGAGCCGCCACTCGTACCAGCCGGGGTTGATGCCGTAGCCGGCCGCGTCACACCAGGCGCCGCCGTAGACGCGGTCGTAGGCCCCGCCGTAGTTGGCGTGCTCGATCAGCGTGAAGATCTGCACGGAGGCGGTCACACCGGCCTCCCTGGTGGTGGCGAGGGCGGCCTGCTCCGACGCCGCGCACCGGCGGGAGAGGATCTCGGAGAACTGCTGCCCCGCCTTGAGCGGGGCCAGGACGGTGACGCAGACCGGCCGTCCGGCGGGGGCGGCGCTCGCCGGCGCGGCGAGCACGCCGCCGGCCACGACCAGCGAGGCTGCGGCGAGCAGCGCGAGCAGCATGGCCCGGGCCCTGGTGACGGTTGACTCGAACATGCGGTTCCTTTCGGGGTACGGCAGAAGACGCCGTTTCGGCACGTGGAACGGTCGGACCAACCATTGGATGCCCGTGACTGCTATTGACGCTTGCAGCTGGATCAAGGCGGCGGTCCGAGCCGCCCGGCGTCGAGGTGGCCCTGCTCGGCACCTCTGGAACCAGCCTCCTTCGCGCTGCTCAACAGCGACAACACCCTTCGACGCAGCCCGAAATCCGCCGCCGACGACCGCGCCGCGAGACGGATCTGCGACAGGTCGCGTCGGCTGGAGGAATGGGGTTGCCGACGATCTTCCGGGCGACAAGGCTGGTATTTCTGGTCAAACGAACGGGGGACAGTCGTAATGATCAGAATCCTGTTCACCCCTGACGATCTCGTCCGGGTACGGATCGCCGAGGCGCCCGATCCGATGTGGGAGGTGCTGCTCAGCATTCATCTGCTCCAGGGCCGGCCGGAGGCGCCCGGCGTCCGGCAGTGGTGGCAGCGCTACCGCCGCCAACCGCCCCCGGCGGCGCGGCTCCTCGCCGAGCTCGCCCCGCCCCGCGGCTACTCGCCGGACTTCCTGACCCCGCCCGCCGGCACGTACGGCCTGACGGCCGGGATCGAGGCGTTGCTCGCCACCCGGCCCCGCCAGCTCTCCCAGGACCTGCGTAGGCTCGCCGAGCAGCGCCGGCCCACCCCGCTGACCAGATCCCTCGCCCGTGCCGAGCCGGCGAGCCTGCGCCTGGTCGCCGACGCCGTACGCGACTACCACCGGACGGCGCTCGCGCCGTACTGGCCGGTGATCCGGGCTGCCGTCAGCGCCGACCGGGCCAGCCGGTTACGGGCGCTCTCGGGGCACGGCTTCGAGGGGATGGTCGGGTCGCTCCATCCCGACGTGCGGTGGCGGGCGCCGGTGCTGGAGGTACACGGCACGAGCATCACCCGGGACGTGGTCCTCGGCGGCCGGGGGCTGCGGCTCATCCCGTCCTACTTCTGCTGGCGGCGACCGACCCTGCTCCGCGACCCGGAGCTGCCGCCCGTGCTGGTGTACCCGGTCGAGCACCGGCCCGCCCTGATCCCCGGCCAGGGGCAGGGGCAGGCGCACGCCGCGGCAGGGGGCGGCACCCGCGCCACCGGGCCGGGCGGCACCGACGCCGGAACGCCGGGAAACCCCGACATCGCCTGGCCGCCGCCGCCGGTCGACGCGGCGGGGGACGGCTCACTCGCCGCCCTGTTGGGTGGCACCCGGGCGGCCGTGCTCACGGCCGTGGGCGCGGGATGCGGCACCACCGAGCTGGCCAGGCGGGTCGGTGTCTCGGCGGCCACCGCCAGCCAGCACGCGAGCGTCCTACGCGCCGCCGGGCTGATCGACACCCGCCGGACCGGTGGCGCGGTGCTGCACACGTTGCGCCCCCTCGGGCGGTACATGCTGACGAGCGGGGCGGCCGTCGCCGGGGTCTGCCAGCAGGCCGGCTGACCACCCGGACCACCTACCGCCTGACCGGCGGAGGCCGGCGGGCGGCTGGCTGGGGTTGCTGGTTAGGAAGGGCCCCTTGTACAACAGGG
>NZ_BBZF01000032.1 GCF_020884795.1 Micromonospora okii | reverse complement strand
GAGAACCCGTGACCTACCCGCAGCCTCCCGCCGGCCCCAACAACCCCAGCCCGGCTGCCCCGCCGCAGCAGCCGTGGCCGGGCGGCGACGGGCAGCCCTACCTGCCGCAGCCGGGCGCGTTCACCGCTGTCCCCGCCCCGCCGGCCACACCGAACCGTAAGCCGCTCATCATCGCCGCCGCCGCAGCCGTCGGTGTCCTCGCCGTCGGCACCCTCGGCTACGTCGTGTGGGACGGCTACATCAGGGAAGACACGGGGGTGGCCGCCTGCAAGGCGATGCGGGACGGCAAGAGCCCCGACGGCACCAAGGACGAGAGCGACGACGACAAGCTGACCGAGGCGCAGTACCGGGAAGCGCGGAAGGTGTTCGAGGACTCGCGGCACGACAAGATCCGCGAGCACGCACCGCCCTCATGGACGTCGTGTGGCAGGTGAGTCAGCTTCCCAAGGGACAGGAGATGGGCGCCCTGGCGTTCATGGGGCCGATGGGCACCCACATGGCGGGGTTGCAGACGGCCTGCGCGGATCAGGGTGTGATCGTCAACCTCAACAAGGATTGACGGAGCCGGTCGAGACACGAAAATCTGCGTCAGCCACCGCAGCGAGAGGCACCCCACCCCGAGACGCAGGATGGGGTGCCTCTCGACGCGTGGCTACTCGCCAGTGCGGCCTTGAACCACCCCGACAACGTCATCGCCGTCATTGTTCAAGCGGGACAGTAGATCCGAGGCTGCCTGCCGGGTCTTCCGGTCCGCCGCGTCAAGCAACCGCACGAAGGTTCCGTACCCCGCCCGGATCGCACTCTGCGTCCGCTCATACATTCCCGAATTACCTGCCGCAACCTCCGTGTGGAACGGCTCGATGGTCAGGTCGGCCAGCAACAACAGCGACTCGCGCACGACCGCAGGTCGATCGGACCGACACAGGCCCACCAGAAACGGCACCACGAACTCGGCGCTCTGCACGATGCAGCCGGAATGCTCGTGGATAACCAACTGGTGCAACCTGTCAGCCCACCTGCTCGGGTCGCCGTCGACCTCCTCGGCCAGGCGCCGCACCTGTATCGGCACCTCCAGCGAGTTGTCGCACGTACTGGAGCGGAGGTGCGCCCAGTCGACGAGGTCGAGGGCGACCAATGCGCCCGACGACGCGCTCACCAGACAGACCGACGACTGGCCCGACACCTGGCCGCACGGCTGGCCGTCGTGGCGGGCGAGCAATCTTGGCAGCGACCCCGACCGGAGGGCCCCGGCACCGCTAGGTGGCCTCGGCCGAAGACGAGTGCGGAGCCGGTGCGTGCCGTGGGGCAGCTCGGCCAGGGTCACGGCGGATCCAGGTAGGCACGACGTACCCGCAGCAGCCATGCCTCGACGGCCGCCCGATCCGGCTCGTCGGGCAGCGCGGACCGGACGGAATCGAACCGGGCCTGCGCGTCGGCGAGCGCCGGGCGCGCCACCTCCGGGTCCTCGGCGACCGCGTTGCCGAAGTCGAGGTACCGCTGCGGGTCGGCGAGCCGGATCGGAAGCTCGCCGGTGGAGTAGAGGGCGAAGCCCTGATCGAGCAGGCGCAGCAGGTGACGGCCGTGCTTGGCCTGCCGCTTGCGCATCTTCGACTGGAACTGGCCGGTGCTGAGCAGCCGCTTGAACTGCGACGTCGCATACCCGAAGTAGGCGTCGCGGACGCGCGGCGCGGACAGGAAGGCCCGGCGGAGGCCGATCATCTCGTCGCCGAGCGGGGTACGCACCTCGTAGAGGTCGTCCGGCAGCCACAGGATCTCGGTGGCGGTGGGGTTGCCGCCGAGGATGAGCGTGGCCGCCTTCGCCGCCTCGTGGTAGGTGGCGTCCGGGTCGTGGCGGACGACGGTGGCCTCCCGGCCGGTGGGCGGGTTGAGGCCGTGGAACGCGACCGTGGGCGCGGCGTAGACGCCGAGGTGGTCGCGGTCGGAGCCGGGGCCGGCGAGCCCGTACGCGGTGGAGCCGACGATCCCGCACAGCAGCAGGTTGGGTACGCCCATCAGAAGTCGCCCTCCGCGACCTGGAGGCAGGTGAGCCCCAGCTTGTGCCGCCACATCCTGACGACCTGGTCGCGGTCGTCGACGACGAACGCCACCGTGTACCGGCCCTCGACGTGGGCGCGGTACAGCTCGGCCTTGACGACGAAGTCCTTGCGGTTGTCGTTGCGGGCGCGCATGTGCAGCTCGTCGTAGGGGATCTGCTGGGCGTCGAGCCACATCTCGGTCTGCCAGCGGCACACCTCGTCGCGGCCCGACAGTAGGACGATGCGGTGCAGGCCGGCAACGGCGATGGTCCGTACGAGTTCGATGACGGCCGGGTTCGGGTCGTCCTCCCCGACCCGGGCCCAGTGGAAGGGGCTGCGGGTGCCCGTGCGCAGGGCGAGGGTGCCGTCGATGTCGACGAGAACGGCACGGGGGAGAGCGGTGTCGGGGAAGCTCATCGCGCTGGGTGCTCCATCTGCGAGCGGATCTGCCTGAACATCTGGTCCGGCTGGTCGCTTCGGGCGAAGCCAGTAAAGTGGATCATGCCGATTGTCTGCGGGCCGGCCCAGGCGCAGACGTCCACGCGGATGGCCTTGTTCTTGCCGGTGCCGCAGCGCGCCACGCCGCCGAGCGGGCCTGGCTGGACCGGCACCACATCGGTGACGGCTGTCAGACCGGCGAACACCGCGTCGAGAATCGCCTCCGGGGCGGGAACGGTGCCCGAGACCCCGCTGAGGAGGACGAAACGGCTGTCGTCGGGGCGGTGCACCCCGAGTTCCGGTGAGCGTTCCTCCTTCCTCGCGACGTAGGCGGTGCCCACGGCGCTGGTCGCCTCACCCGTCAGGTACTTCTTGAAGGCCCCCATGTTCTGGTCAGCCAGGCCGATGAGTCGTCGGTCGACCGACTCCTGCCAGCCGTCGAACAGCGTGTCGGGTTTGTCGAGCCGCGTGGGCGCGGCGCCGGGGCTGGGCGCGGTGCCGGCGGGATCCCGAGGCGCGACGGTGTCCCCGGGACGGGAACATCCGGTCGTCCCCAGCAGGACGGCCAGGATGAGCGCGCCGGCCCTCGCGGCGTGGGATGCGCCGTCGCCTGGCCCGGTTCTCGTCATGTTCGCGCTTCCTTCTCCCGAGAGTCGGCGCACGATATCGCAGGAGCCGTGCTTCGGCGTCGACCGCCGGAACTCGTACGGCTGGTGTGGAATGGGTGAACCAGAGCGGGAGGTGACGGGGGTGGGTTACGCGGAGGTCAACGGCCTGCGGCTGTGGTACGAGGTCCACGGCGCCGGCCGCCCGCTGGTGCTGCTGCACGGCGGGTACGGCGCGGTGGAGACGTTCGCGTCGATTCTGCCCGCCCTCGCCGAGCGCCGCCGGGTCGTCGGGGTCGACCTCCAGGGCCACGGGCGCACCCCCGACGTCGACCGTCCACTGCGGTACGAGTCGATGGCCGACGACGTCGCCGCGCTGATCCGCCACCTCGACCTCGGCGAGACCGACGTGCTGGGCTACTCGCTGGGCGGCGGCGTGGCCCTGCGGCTGGCCGTCCAGCACCCGGAGGTGGTGCGCCGGCTGGTGGTGGTTTCCGCCCCGTTCCGCCGGCGAGGGTGGTACCCGGAGGTGCTGGCGGCGATGGCCGCCCACGACGAGCAGACCGGCGAGCGGATGCGGGGCACCCCGCCGCACGAGCGGTACGCCCGGATCGCGCCGGACCCGGACGCGTGGCCGGCGCTCTGGGCCAAGTCGGGCGACCTGCTGCGCCGCGACTACGACTGGTCGGCGCAGGTGGCGGCCCTCGCCGCGCCGACGCTGCTGGTCTTCGCCGACGCCGACTCGGTGCCGACGGGCCACGTGGCGGAGTTCTTCGGGCTGCTCGGGGGCGGCCACCGCGATGCGGGCTGGGACGGCACGAACCGTCCCGCGTCCCGGCTGGCGGTGCTGCCCGGCCTCACCCACTACGACATCCTCGCCTCGCCGGCGCTACCGGCGGTGGTGCTCCCGTTCCTCACCACCCAGGTCCGCGAGCCGACCTGAGCCTCCGCGAGCAGCCGGCCCGACCCCGCGAGCCGGCCTGAGCCCCCGCGAGCAGCCGGCCTGACCCCGCAGCGAGCAGCCGGGCCGACCCCGCGAGCCGACCTGAGCCGCCAGCAGCCGACCTGATCCCGCCCCGACCAGCCGGCCTGACTCGGCGATCCGACCCTGGCCCGCGTGCCACGTGGCCGCCGGATTACCGCTGGCGCGTTCGCCCGCCCTGCTGCACCATGCCGGGGGCGGGTTGCTGCTCGACCCGCCCGCCACCTCGGTCGACGCCGGCCCCCGACGCCGACCGGGTGGATTCCGCCCTGGTGTCCCGCCTCGTCGCTGGCGTCACCCGCAGCGCGGGCTGCGGAGGTGCCGCGCGGCCGACGGCGGCCTGCCCCCGAGGAGTCGCCGTGCCGCTCACCCTGACCCCCATGACCGCCGACCAGCTCGCCCGCCTGCGGGTGCCGCTCGAGCAGGCGTACGGCGAGGACCTGGCCGAGGCCAGGGGCCTGTCCCCGGAGGAGGGGCAGGCCGAGTCGCTGCGGCAGGTCGCCCGGCTGCTGCCCGACGGTGTGACCACCCCCGGTGTTTTGCTGCGGGTCGCCGAAGCCGACGGCGAGGAGGTCGGCTGGATCTGGGTGACCCTGCCCGGTCCCGAGCAGCCGACGATGGCGTGGGTCCACAACATCGAGGTGCATCCCGCCCACCGGGGACGCGGGCACGGTCGCCGGATGATGGAACTCGCCGAGGCCGAACTCGCCCGACTCGGCGTGGGTCGGCTCGGGCTGAACGTCTTCGGCCACAACACCGTGGCGCGCCGGCTGTACGAGAGCCTGGGCTTCGAGGTCAAGACGCAGCAGATGAGCAAGCCGATCGCCCCGTCGCCGCGCTGACCCGCCCCCAGGTGTGCCCCCGGGGCGAGCGGGAAACCCGCCCGGAACGCTTTCCCTGCGGGAGGAGCGAGGCGAATGAGGGACGGCACCGGCCCGACCATCGGCGTGCTCGGCTCGTACGGCGGGCGCAACCTCGGTGACGAGGCGATCCTGACCGGCCTGCTGGCCGACCTGCGCTCCCACGAGCCGCACGCCCGGATCGTCGTCTTCTCCCGCAACCCGGCACACACCGCCCAGGCCCACCCGGACGTCGAGGCGGTGCCCTGGGAGGGGGTGAGCCGGGTCGACTCGGCCCAGATCCTGGCCGAGCTGGACCTGCTGATCCTCGGTGGCGGCGGCATCCTCTACGACCGGGAGGCCCGCCGCTACCTGCGGGTGGTCCGGGTCGCCCAGGAGCGCGGCCTGCCCCTGCTCACGTACGCGGTGGGGGTGGGGCCCCTCAGCGACGCCGTGGACACGGGGATGGTGCGGGAAACCCTGGCCGGGGCGGTCGAGGTGACCGTGCGGGACCAGGAGTCCCGGATGGTGCTGGAGGAGGCCGGGCTGCTCAACCCGATCACCGTGACCGCCGACCCGGCGTTCCTGCTCACGCCCGAGGAGTTCCCCGACCGGTTCCTGCGCGAGGAGGGGGTGCCGGCCGGCCGGCGGCTCGTCGGGCTCAGCGTCCGCGAGCCGGGCCGGGCCGCCGAACGGCTCGACGTCGACGGCTACCACCGGTTGATCGCCCAGATCGCCGACTTCCTCATCCACCGCATCGACGCGTACGTGCTGTTCGTGCCGATGGAGCGCGACGACATCCGGCACTCGCACGGCGTCATGTCGCACATGACCGCCGCCGACCGGGGTCGCATCCTGCACGGCGACTACTCGCCCCGGCAGGTGCTCGGGCTGATGCGCCACTTCGACCTCGCCGTCGGCATGCGGCTGCACTTCCTGATCTTCGCCGCGATGGTCGGCACACCGTTCCTGCCGCTGCCGTACGCCGGGAAGGTCTTCGACCTCGCCCAACGGCTCGGCGTGCCGGCGCTGCGGGGCGTGGAGCGCGAGGTGGAGGGGCCGTTGCTGGCGGAGGTCGACCGGCTGTGGGACGAGCGGGCCGCCCGCGCCGGGGAGACCGCCCGCCGGGTTGCCGAGGTCTGCGACCAGGCCCGGGGAACCTCGCAGGTGACGGGCGCGGTGCTGGAGAGCCTGCGCTCCCGGACCCTGACCCGGGCCGCCGCGCCCGGTCAGACGGCCGACCTCCGCCACCGGTAGACCCACCCCTGGTCCCCGCCGGTCGACTCCAGCTCGTAGACCTCGGCCTCGGCCAGCCCGCGCTCGCCGAGATGGTGGTGGGTCAGCGGCGGCCGGCCGTTGCTGTCCAGCTCGACCGTCACCGTCCGCCCGTCGGCGGCCCCGCCCGCCAGCGGGATCTCTACCGTTGATGCCATGGGCCCATCCTGCCCCGGCGACCGACCCCCGGGCAGGAGATAGCCGTACCCGCGCCCAGCTCGGGACGACGGTCGTCTCCTCCAGCGGGGCCGACCCCACCGGAATCCGCCGTCGGGGCGGGCCTGCCGCGAACGGGTCCGGCGGCTAGGGTCCGGGGATGGCGGAGATCCCGATCGACCCCACCCTCGGGCCGGTGCTGGCCCGCACCGGCGACGAGCGTGCCGTGCTCGAATCCTTCCTCGACTTCCACCGCGCCACCGTGTCGCGCAAGCTGGCCGGCCTCTCCGACGCCGACGCGCGGCGCCGGTTGGTGCCCTCCCTCACCACCCTCGCCGGCCTGGTGAAGCACCTCACGCTGGTCGAGCGGAACTGGTTTCCCTTCCTGCTCGCCCCGGAGCCCGGCGACGCGTACATGACCAGCGAGGAAGAGGCCGAGGCGAGCTTCGCCCTCGACGACTCCGACACCGTCGAATCCCTCGTGATCGACTACGAGCGGGCCTGCGTCCGGTCCCGGGAGATCGCGGCCCGCTTCGACCTCGACCACGTGGTGCCACATCCGCAGCTCGGCGAGGTCTCGCTGCGCTGGATCCTGACGCACATGGTCGAGGAGACCGCCCGGCACGCCGGCCACGCCGACATCCTGCGGGAACTCACGGACGGCTCGACCGGCGCGATCTGACCCGCGCCCCGGTCGCGGCCGAACCGGGACGCGCCCGGCCCGACCGCCGGGGACCGGCCCGGCGGCCCGGCTATCCTCGGGTGTCGCCGGGCGGAGGGGGAGCGGGTGCTGGTCGTCCACGGGTCGTGGCTGCCCGGCGCGGGCCTCGCCGTCTGGGCGGAGGACAGCACCCTGCCGCCCCGGGCGCCCCGCCGGCCCGGCCGCGCGCCCCGCGAGCGCCCCCACCCGTTCGCCGCCGACCACGCCACGCTGGCCGCCGCCCTCGACGCCCCGGAGACCGCCGAGGCCGGGTCGGTGCTGCTGCGCCTGCCCACCCGGGCGGGCTCGCCGGCCGAGTCGCCGGAGCTGGTCCGGGCCGACGTCGCCGAACCGGTCCGTGGGCCGGTCACCCTCGCCGGCTGGCGGGCCCCGGCCCTCCGGTACGCCCCGGCGGACGCGCTCGCGCTGCTGACCGCCGCAGACGAGCGCGGCAGCGTGTCCGGTGCCACCCTGCGGCACCTGGTCGAGCTGGCCGGGTTCGCGGCCGACCTGGTCCGCCGCGGCCGGCTCCTGCCCGGCGTCGCCCCGGCCCCCGCGCCCCGGCCGACGTCCTTCCTCCCGGCCGACGCCCCGCCCGCCGCCCGCGCGGCCCGCCCGGCCCGGCAGGCCCGCCCGGCGCGGGGTGGCGCGGCGCGGGCGGTGTGGCGACCCCTGCTCACCGGCTCCGACGCGGCCTGGGCGCGGTCGCTGGCCCTGGCGTTGCCGCCGGCCGCCCGCGCCGCCGCCGACCTGCCGCCCGGCGAGCTGGTCGCCGCCGCCCTCGACGCGCTCACCGACGCCGCCGCCCGCGCCGCCCTGCCCCCCGGCGCGCTGACCCGGGCCGGGCGGCACACCGGCGCGGTGCCGGCCTGGCTGGCCGCGCTGACCGGGCCGGACGGCGGGTTCGCCGCCGACCCGGCCGCCCTCGACGCGCTGGCCGCCGAGCTGGACGCCTGGCAGCGCGACGCGGCCGGCGGCGCGGTCCGGGCCAGCTTCCGCCTCGTGGAGCCGGCCGTCGACCCGCTCGCCGACGCCCTGACCGCCGAGCTGGGCGTCGCCCCGGCCGCCCCCGATGCCCTGGCCGCCGAGCTGGGCATCGCGCCGGTAGCCTCCGATGCCCCGGCCGCCGAGCGGGGCGTCGTCCCGGCCGCCTCCGACGGGCAGGAGGCCGCCCCGGGCGACGCCGCCCGCTGGCGGGTCGAGTTCGGGCTCCAGGCCGCCGACGAGCCGAGCCTGCTGGTCGACGCCGGGCAGGTCTGGCGGTCCCCGACGAGCGAGACGGGGCTCGGCGGCCGGCTGGACGCCCCGCAGGAGACCCTCCTCGCCGAGCTGGGCCGGGCCAGCCGACTCTGGCCGGAGCTGGACGCCGCCCTACGCACGGCCGCCCCCGAGGCGCTGGAGCTGGACGTCGAGGGCGCGCACCGCTTCCTGCGGGAGGGTGCGCCGGTGCTGCACGCCGCCGGCTTCGGGGTGCTGCTGCCGGGTTGGTGGCGACGGCCGTCGGCGCGGTTGGGGGCGAGGTTGCAGGCGCGCAGCCGTACCGCCCCGGGGACGGTGGCCGCCGCGAGCGCCCTGGGCCTGGACGCCCTGGTCGACTACCGGTGGGAGGTGGCGCTCGGCGACGAGCCGCTGACCGCCGAGGAACTGGCGGCGCTGGCGGAGCTGAAGACCCCGCTGGTCCGGCTGCGCGGGCGCTGGGTGGAGCTGGACCCGGGGCGGCTCGCCGCCGGGCTGCGGCTGCTGCGCTCGGCCGGCGAGCTGACCGTCGCCGACCTGCTCCGGCTCGGGCTCGCCGAGGCGGACTCCGACGACGCGCTGCCCGTGCTGGAGGTGACGGCCGACGGGGCGCTCGGCGACCTGCTCGCCGGGCAGGCCGAGCGTCGCCTCACCCCGCTGGACCCGCCGCCCGCCTTCGCCGGGACGCTGCGGCCGTACCAGCGGCGCGGGCTGGCCTGGCTGGCCTTCCTCCAGTCGCTCGGCCTGGGCGGGGTGCTCGCCGACGACATGGGGCTGGGCAAGACGGTGCAGTTGCTCGCCCTGCTCGCCGGGGACCCGCCGGAGGCCGGGCCGACCCTGCTGGTCTGCCCGATGTCGCTGGTCGGCAACTGGCAGCGGGAGGCGGCCCGGTTCACCCCGAAGCTGCGCGTACACGTGCACCACGGGGCCGAGCGGGCGCGCGGCGACGACTTCGCGGCGGCCGTGCACGCGGCGGACCTGGTCCTCACCACCTACTCGGTGGCCGCCCGCGACGCCGTCGACCTCGCGGGGATCGACTGGCACCGGGTGGTGGTGGACGAGGCGCAGGCGATCAAGAACGCCTCGACCCGGCAGGCGGAGGCCGTGCGGTCGCTGCCCGCCCGGCACCGGATCGCGGTCACCGGCACGCCGGTGGAGAACCGGCTCGCCGACCTGTGGTCCATCATGCAGTTCGCCAACCCCGGGCTGCTCGGCCCGGCCGCCAGCTTCAAGAAGGCGTACGCCGAGCCGATCGAGCGGCACGGCGACGCCGAGGCCGCCGAGCGGCTGCGCCGGATGACCGGCCCGTTCGTGCTGCGCCGCCTCAAGACCGACTCGTCGATCATCTCCGACCTGCCCGAGAAGCTGGAGATGGAGGTGCTCTGCAACCTCACCGCCGAGCAGGCGTCGCTCTACCAGGCGGTGGTGGACGACATGCTGGCCCGCATCGAGTCCAGTGAGGGCATCGAGCGCCGGGGCCTGGTGCTGTCGGCGATGACCCGGCTCAAGCAGGTCTGCAACCACCCCGCCCAGCTCCTGCGCGACGGCTCCGCGTTGCCCGGGCGCTCCGGCAAGCTCGCCCGGCTGGAGGAGATCCTCGACGAGGTGCTCGCGGCGGGGGAGCGGGCGCTGCTGTTCACCCAGTACGCCGAGTTCGGCGGGATGCTGCGCGGCCACCTCTCCGCCCGGTTCGGCCGCGAGGTGCTCTTCCTGCACGGCGGGGTCGGCAAGGCCGACCGGGACGCGATGGTGAGCCGGTTCCAGTCGGCCGGGGGGCCACCGCTGTTCGTGCTCTCCCTCAAGGCCGGTGGCACGGGGCTCACCCTCACCGCCGCCAACCACGTCGTCCACGTCGACCGGTGGTGGAACCCGGCGGTCGAGGACCAGGCCACCGACCGGGCGTTCCGGATCGGCCAGCGCCGCCGGGTGCAGGTCCGCAAGTTCGTCTGCGCGGGCACGGTCGAGGAGAAGGTGGCCGCGATGATCGCCGAGAAGCGGAGTCTCGCCGCGTCCGTGGTGGGCACCGGCGAGCAGTGGGTCACCGAGCTGTCCACCGCGCGGCTGCGGGAGCTGTTCACCCTGGAGGCCGGGGCGGTGGTCGAGTGAGCGCCGACCCGGGGGCGACCGGCCGGTTCGCCGACTACGGGCCACCCCGCCGAGTGGAGGGCGGGTTGCGGGCGCGCAGCACCCGGGGCGCGATCGGCCACTCCTGGTGGTCCCGCCGGTTCCTGGAGGTGCTGGAGTCGTTCGCGCTGGGCACCCGGCTGACCCGGGGCCGGTCGTACGCGCGGGCCGGGCAGGTGCTCGACCTCGACATCGCGCCCGGCGTGGTCACCGCGCGCGTGCAGGGCTCGCGGGCTCAGCCGTACCGGGTGACGATCTCGCTGGCGCCGTTCCCGGCGGCGCTGTGGGACCGGGTCGAGGCGGAGCTGGCCGCGCAGGCGTTCTTCAGCGCCCGGCTGCTCGCCGGTGACCTGCCCGCCGAGCTGGAGGAGCTGTTCGCCGCGGCGGGCGCGCCCCTCTTCCCGGCCGGGGTCGGCGAGCTGACCCAGCGGTGCAGCTGCCCGGACCACGCCGTGCCGTGCAAGCACCTCGCCGCGACGTTCTACCTGCTCGCGGAGGCGTTCGACGCGGACCCGTTCGCGCTGCTGCACTGGCGGGGCCGCCGCCGCGCCGACCTGCTGGACCGGCTGCGGGCCCTGCGCGCCCGTACCAATGCCGGCGGAGACGAAGCCGGAAGCGCCGCGCCCGCGCCCACGAGGGACGCCGCGCCGGGTTCCGCCCGGGACGGCGGCACCGGCCGGGTGCTGCCGGCCGTGGGCGCCGCGCGGGCGCTCGCCGCGTTGCCGGCGGGGCCGCTCGCCGACGCCGTCGACCGGTTCTGGGCGGTGCCGGTGCCCCTGCCGGACCGGCCGCCGAGCCTGGCGACCGGGCCGGACCTCCTCCTGCGCCAGCTCGGTGCCCCGGGCGCCGCGCTCGGCGGGCCCGGCCTGGTGGAACGACTGGGTCCGGCGTACCGGGAGTTCGGCCGGTACCGCCCGGAGGCGGACCGTCGACCGCCGCAGCCGTGACGGTCGGACCGCAGGCCGCCCGCAGCCGTGACGGTCGGATCCCCGGAAGCCCGGAGGCCGTGACGGTCGGACCGGAGGCAGGCCCTCGGGAGTCCTGACGGGTCAGATCCAGCGCCGACGCAGGCGCCACATGAGCGCGGCGTTGGCCAGCAGCACCATCGCGAAGATCGCCCCGGCCAGCCGGCCCGCCAGGACGGTCGCCGCCGGCAGCGAGGCCCACAGCACGATGGTCAACAGCATCAGGTACCGGCCGCGGCGGGCCCGGGCCCGGTGGTCCAGACGGGCGAAGAACTCCGGGTCGCTCTCCCGGAGCCGACGGGTGATCTGTTCGAACCTGCGCTGATCCTCTTTGCTGAGCATGGCGGTGCCTTCCCCTCACGCGTTCAGCGGTTCGGCGGCATACCCGCTGCGGCGGCGGCTCACGCGCTCCTCCTGCCGCCACTTTCGCCCCCGCCCGACGGCCCGCCCGCCCGGGGCGCCTTCCCCGGCGTCGGCCCAGGCGCGGCAACACCCGTGGCCCCGAACCTCCCAGGCCGCCGAAGGGCGCACGAAGCGCCGGTACGGGGGCGAAACCTCGCCCCCGTACCCGATCGGCGCGTGTCCGGCCCCGCTCCGGACACCGCCCCCGGCAACGGCCGAACCGGACGGTCCCGGCCGGGGCGGCGCGCGCCCTGCCACCCGCGCCCGGAGACCTCGGCCGGCCGAGGCGCGCCCGTTCGTCGGCCCTGGATCCCGTCCACAATGGATGACGAAGCCGGCCCGGAGTCGGGGGCGGCGGCACGCGCCGATAGCGGTGACGACGCCGGGGGCGACCCGGCATCGAATGGAGTCAGCTTGCGGGGCGGCGGGTGCCGGCGGGGCGGGAACCCGTCGGGCGGGGGCGTCCCGGGCGGGAGCCGGGCGGACGGGTGGGCGGCCAGCGTCGCCCCCGGCGGTGGTACGGCGGCGGTTCGGCGCCGCCGGGCTGGCGCGCCGTGTCATCCCCGGACATCAGACCCCCGCTCGTGGCGCGCTCGCGCCCTCCACCGGGTCAACGATTCCCCGGGGCGCCGGGACGCTGCCCCCGACGCGTCCGGTCCCCGACAGCACGGCTCACCGGCCGCGCCGGGGCAGCGGCAGGTGGCCGGGGAACAGGTCGGCGAGGACCGGCACGCCGGCCGCCCGCAGCGCCTCGACCAGCGCGTTCTGCAAGAGGTAGGAATCCGGGAGCTGCCAACGCGCCTGCTCCGGGGCGACCGCCCAGCGCACCGTGCCCTCGGGCAGCCGGGTGGGCGGCGCCGGAATCCACGAGCCGACGCCGTGCCGGACGACGTGGAAGCAGTGCTCCAGTTCGGGGCGGAGCGGGTCGCCGGGGCGGACCAGGTACATCCACCGCCCGGTGGGGGTCACCAGCACCGGCCCGCGCACCCCGCGCCCGGCCGGGTGGGTGCCGATCGCGTCGAGGACGTCGCGCCCGAGGTGGGCCGACACCTCCAGGACGTCGAAGGCCCGCCCGGTGGCCAGCAGCACACCGTGCGGGCGGCTGCGCCACCAGGTCGCCACCCGCGCCGGGTCGGCGGTCGCCGCCCGCTCCCACTCCTCCAGGGCCGGGTGGCAGCCGACGGTGGGGCAGCCGACCCGGCCGCACACGAAGCGGCTGCGTGCCAGGCACGCCCCGGGGGTCACCTCCCAGCCGTGTGCGGCGTAGCGGACGGCGACCCGGCGCAGCCGGACCCGTTCCAGCGGCGACAGCCGTGCGACCCGTGGTCCGACGTTCCCCCACATTCCTACGAACTCCTCCCGCCCGGCGCCGCCAGGTGCCGGGTCACGTCGAGCGCCGTCACTGCCGTAATGCGCGGTCGTTGTCCTGGCGAACGGCTGGTGCAACTTGCACGGAAGCTACGAGGATCGTCCGGACGGCTGACGTACTGGCTGTGCGACCAGTGGAGACCTGAGGACGAACGGACGACGGCCCCATCCGGAGGGGGCGTCGCCGGGGGCCAGCCGGATGACGGCGGGAGAGGGACACGGAGATGGACGAGTTACCCATTGGCCGGCGGGTGGCCTACTGGCGCGGGCGGCGCAAGATGTCCCAACAGGTCTTCGCGGACCGGCTCGGCAAGTCGAAGAGCTGGGTGGACAAGGTCGAGCGCGGGGTGCGCCGGCTGGACAAGTTCTCCGTCCTCTACGAGATCGCCGACATCCTCGAGATCGACGTGCAGCTCCTGCTGGGCAAGGATCCGGAGCGCCGCACCGACGCGCTCAACTGCATCGACCAGGTCGAGGTCGAGGAGATCCGCGCCGCCCTGGAGCAGTACGACTCGATGAGCGCCTACTTCGCCGCGGTCCCGTTCCCGCCGCCGCTGGCGGACATGCGCAAGGCGGTCAACCACGCCTGGCTCACCTACCAGTACGGCCGCTACGCGATGCTCACCCGGGCGCTGCCGAAGCTGCTGCGCGACGCCCAGGCCGCCGACGCCGGCCACGGCGGCGACCACGCCCTGGAGGCGGCCAGGCTCCTCGGCCAGGTGTACCAGATCGCCTCCTCGGTGCTGCGCAAGCTCGGCGAGTGCGAGCTGGCCTGGCTGGCCGCCGACCGGGCGATGACGGTCGCCCTGCGCGCCGACGACCGCCTCCTGGCCGGCATCGCCACCACCCGGGTCTGCAACGCGTTGGCCTCGATGGGTCGGCTCCGCCCCGCCCTGGAGCTCAACGTCACCATCGCCAACCAGCTCGCCCCCGGCGGCGCCAACGACGCCACCCCGGAGCGCCTCTCCGTGTACGGGATGCTGCTGCTCCAGGGCGCGATGGCCGCCGCCCGGCTCGGCCACCCCGACACCGTGGCGGACCTCATCGGCGGCGCCGAGGAGGCGGCCGGGGTGGTCGGCGACGGCCAGAACCACTACTGGACCTCGTTCGGCCCGACGAACGTCGAGCTGCACCGGGCCGCCGCCGCCGTGGAGCTGGGCGACGGCGGGCGGGCGGTGGAGATCGACCAGCAGCGCATCGTCCCGGTCTCCTTCAACGCCCTGATGCCCGAGCGCCGGGCCCATCACCTGCTCGACCTGGCCCGGGGCATGGCCCAGATCGGCGACGTGGCCGGGGCGGGGGAGATGCTGCTGCGGGGCGACCGGCTCGCGCCCTCGGAGATCCGCTGCCGCCCGATCGCCCACGCGGTGATGTCGGACGTCCTGCGTCGCACACGGGGTGCGCCGTCGCCGCTGATTGCCGAGTTGGCTGAGCACATGGGAGTGGGAGTATGAGCGCGACGGGGGCCGGGACGCCCGGTCCGCAGCGCAGCAGCGAGCGCCGCGAGGTGCTCTACGTCATCGCCTGCGGGTCGCCGCTGGCCGGCCACATCGGTCGACTGGTCGAGCTGGCCCAGCGGGACGGCTGGGACGTGTGCGTGGTCACCACACCGGACGGCGCGAAGTTCGTCGACCGGCCGGCGCTGGCCCGGCAGACCGGCCACCCGGTGCGCAGCCGCTACAAGGGCCCGGGCGACCCCGACGTGCTGCCGTCCGCCGACGCGATGATCGTCTGCCCGGCCACGGTCAACACGGTCAACAAGTGGGCGGCCGGGATCACCGACACCCTCGCCCTCGGCCTGCTGGTCGAGGCGCAGGGCAAGGGGGTGCCGGTCCTGGCGGTGCCGTTCACCAACGTGGCGATGGCCGGGCACCCGGCCTTCCGCGCCAGCCTGGCCCGGCTCGCCGAGTGGGGGGTGGAGGTGCTCTTCGGCGACCACGTCGTCCCGCTGCACCCGCCCGGCTCCGGCGAGCGCCACCTGCACGCCTTCCCCTGGGCCGCCGTCCTGCCGGCGCTCCGCGACCGGCGCCGCCCGGTCACCCCCGCCGCCTGAGAAGAGGAGCAGGGCCCCCGGTGACGGACTCCGTTGCGCCGGGGGCCCGTGCCCACGGCCGAGGCCGTGCGGCGCGGTCAGCGCCGGTAAGCTGGCCCGCCGTGAGCACAACCGCGACAGCACCGCCGACGGTGGCCGACGTGGTGGCGGCGCTGGAGCGGCGCTACCCGCCGGCCTGGGCCGAGGAGTGGGACCGGGTCGGACTGGTCCTCGGCGAGCCCGCCGCCGAGGTGCGCCGGGTGGCCTGCGTGGTCGACGTGGTCCCCGAGACCGTCGCCGAGGCCCTCGCCGCCGGGGCGGACATGATCGTCGCCCACCATCCGCTGCTGCTGCGCGGGGTCTCCTCGGTCGCCCCGACCACGTACAAGGGGCGGATCGTGCACCAGTTGATCAAGGCCGACGTGGCGCTGTACGTGGCGCACACCAACGCCGACGTGGCCGACCCCGGCGTCTCCGACGCCCTCGCGGCCCGCTTCGGGCTGACCGGGCTGCGCCCGCTGCGCGCCCCCGCCCCGGGCTCCCCGGCCGCCGGGGCGGGCCGGGGCATCGGCCGCATCGGCGAGCTGCCCCGCCCGATGACCCTGGCCGAGCTGACCCGGCACGCCGCCGCCGTGCTCCCCGCGACCGCGTGGGGGGTTCGCGCCGCCGGCGACCCGGGGCGTATGGTGCGTACCCTCGCCGTCAGCGGCGGCTCGGGGGACGCCTTCCTCGGCGCGGCGAGCGCGGCCGGCGTCGACGCCTACCTCACCGCCGACCTGCGCCACCACCCCGCCGGGGAGCACCTCGCCGCCGGCGGCCCCGCCCTGCTCGACGCCGCCCACTGGGCGACCGAGCGCCCCTGGCTGGACGACCTGGCCGCCGCGCTCCGCGCCGAGCTGGGCGTCGAGACCACGGTGTCTGACCTGGACACCGACCCCTGGACCCTGCACGCCCCCGCCGCCACCGCCCCGGTGACCGCACCCGCCGCCGACCCCGATCCCGCCCCCGCCGCGGACGACAAGGAGCCCCGACGTGAAGGCTGACCCGAAGGTCCAGCGCCGCCTGCTCGACCTCCAGGCGATCGACACCGCCCTCGCCCAGCTCGCCCACCGCCGCCGCTCCCTGCCCGAGCGGGCCGAGCTGGAGGCCCTCGCGCGGGAGCTGTCCGCCCTGGAGGACGAGCGGGTCCGCGCGCAGGTGGCCGTCGACGACCTGGACCGGGACATCGCCCGGCTGGAGAAGGACGTCGACCAGGTCCGGGCCCGCAAGAGCAAGGACGAGGCCCGGCTCGCCGCCGGCACCGGCCCCGCCCGGGAGCTGGAGGCGCTCCAGCACGAGCTGGTCTCGCTCAACCGCCGGCAGAGCGACCTGGAGGACGCCGAGCTGGAGCTGATGGAGCAGCGCGAGACCGCGCAGGGCGTCCTCGACGGCGTCGAACGGCGCGCGGCGGAGGCGCGCGAGCGCCGCGAGGCCACCGAGCGCCGCCGCGACGAGGCCCTCGCCGAGATCGCCAAGGAGGAGGAGTTCAAGCGGAACGCCCGCCAGCCGCTCGCCGCCGACCTCCCCTCCGACCTGGTCACCCTCTACGACCGCATCCGCGAGGACACCGGGCTCGGCGCGGCCCCGCTCACCGGCGTCCGCTGCGGCGGCTGCCGCCTGGAGCTCTCCGGCGCCGACCTGGCCCGCATCCGCAAGGCTGCCCCGGACGACGTGGTCCGCTGCGAGGAGTGCAGCCGGATCATGGTCCGCACCAACGGGCCGGGGCTGTAGCCCCGATGGCGGTGCGCGCGGTCGTCATTGAGGCCGACGGCGGGTCCCGGGGCAACCCCGGCCCGGCCGGCTACGGCGCGGTGGTCCGGGACCCGGCCAGCGGCGAGGTCCTCGCCGAGCGCTCCGAGGCGATCGGAACGGCCACCAACAACGTCGCCGAGTACCGGGGGCTGATCGCCGGGCTGGAGGCCGCCGCCGAACTGGGCGCGGCCGAGGTCGACGCCCGGATGGACTCCAAGCTCGTGGTCGAGCAGATGTGCGGCCGGTGGCAGATCAAGCACCCCGGCCTGCGCCCGCTCGCCGCGCAGGCCGCCGCCCTGGTCGGCCGCTTCGCCAAGGTCCGCTTCCAGTGGATCCCCCGGGAGCGCAACCGGCACGCCGACGCCCTCGCCAACGCCGCGATGGACGCCGCCGCCGGCAGGCCGACGGGGGCCGCCGCCCCGGGCCGCGCTGCCGCCGCCGGTCCTGCGCGCGCTGCCGCTCCCGCCGAGCCGGCGCGCGAGGTGGCCGCCCCGGACTCGCCCGCGCGGGCCGCCGCGCGGGAGGCCGCCGCCCGCGCCGCCACCCGGGGGGCCGGCTCCGACCCGGCCACCGTCCCCGCGTCCTGGGAGCCGCGCCCGAGCGACGCGGCCACCCGGCTGATCCTGGTCCGGCACGGGGAGACCGAGTTCACCGCGCAGGGCCGCTACTCCGGCCGGGGCGACGTGCCGCTCTCCGCGCGGGGCCGCGCCCAGGCGAAGGCCACGGCCGCCCGGGTGGCCGCCCTCGCCCCGACCGTCGCGGCCGTGGTCACCTCGCCCCTGTCCCGGTGTACGGCCACCGCCGAGGCGATCGCCGACGCGCTCGGCGGCGTCCCGCTGCGCCGCCTGGACAACCTGGTCGAGTGCGACTTCGGGGCCTGGGAGGGGCGGACCTTCGCCGAGGTGCGCTCCGGCTGGCCGGGGGAGATGGACGCCTGGCTCGCCTCGACCCGGGTGGCCCCGCCGGACGGGGAGTCGTTCACCGAGGTCGCCGCCCGGGTGGAGCGGGCGACCGGGGCGCTGCTGAAGGCGTACCCCGGGGAGACCGTCGTGGTCGTCTCGCACGTCTCCCCGATCAAGCTGGTGCTGCGCGACGCTCTGGTGGCCGGCGACGCCTTCCTGCACCGCCTCCACCTGGCCCCGGCCGGCATCTCCGTGGTGGACCGCTGGGCCGACGGCGGCGTGACCGTCCGCTCGATCAACGACACGGCCCACCTCCCGCTCCCCACCCCCTGACGCCCGCCCCCTGCGGGGGCAGCCTCCGGGGTGGGGTGGGAGGAGTCGCCGGCCGTCAGCGGCGGGGGCGGTTCTCCAGCGCGCGGTTGAGCCGGGTGAGCATCTCGGCGAGGGTGTCACGGTCGCCGGGGCTCCAGTCGGCGAGGATGTCGCCGTAGAGCCGGGTGCGGGCCGCCCGCACGGCGGCCATCCGGTGCAGCCCGGCCGGGGTGGGGGAGATGACCGTGCCCCGGCCGTCGGTCGGGTCGGGGGCCCGGTCGATCAGGCCGTCGCGCTGCATGGCCGAGACCTGCCGGGTGACGGTGGAGCCGTCGAGGTCGAGCCGGGCGGCCAGCGCCGAGACGTTCTGCGGCCCGGCTGCGGCGAGGTGCCGCAGGATCACGTACGCCGCGCGGTCCAGCACCCGGTGCTCGGCGGTGCCGGTGGCCCGGCGGGTCGCCTCGCCGAGGCGCATCAGCATCGCCACCTCGGTCTCGATCCGCGCAAGGGCGGTCTCGTCCGGCTCGCTTCCCGTGGGGTGGTCGTCGCTCATGTTTGTATGATACAACCGAATTAACTGTACGATACAGCTATTTCGGGAGGCGGAGTGGAGCGGCGTATCGAGCCCCACCGCAGTGCCATCTACGCCACCACGCTGGTGGCCTTCCTCGCCATCGCCGGCATCGCCGTGGTCGACCCGATCCTGCCCGCCATCGGCGAGGCCATCGGGGTCACCGCCTGGCAGGTCGAGCTGCTGTTCACCGCGTACATCGCGGTCATGGCCGTCGGGATGATCCCCGCGACGCTGGCCAGCGGCAGGTTCGGCTTCAAGCCCGTGCTGATCACCGGCGTCTCGATCGTCGGCGTGGCCGCCGTCGCCGCCTCGCTCAGCAACGACATCGTCGCGCTCTCCGTGCTGCGCGGCGTCTGGGGGCTGGGCAACGCGATGTTCTTCGCCACCGCCATGGTGGTGCTGGTCAACCTCGCCAACGACCGCGAGTGGGTGGTCGGCCTCTTCGAGACCGCGCTCGGCCTCGGCTTCGCCGTCGGCCCGCTGATCGGCGGCCTGCTCGGCCAGGTGAGCTGGCGGCTGCCCTTCTTCGCCTGCGGCGTGTTCATGGTGCTCGCCCTGGCCGTCGCCGCCCGCAAGCTCCGCGAGCCGGCCCAACGCCAGGCACCCGTACGCGTCGGTCAGATCTTCGCCACCTACCGCAGGCCCGCGTTCGTCACCCTCTGCGTGGTCACCGCCGCGTACAACTTCGTCTTCTTCGTGGTCCTCGGCTACACGCCGCTCTTCCTCGGCCTCGACGTCGTACCGCTGGGCCTGGCCTTCACCGGCTGGGGCCTCGGCCTGGCCGCCGGCATCCTGGTGGTCGGCCACCGGCTCGCCCACCGCATCGGCGCGGTGCAGACCGTCGGCGTGGCCATCGCCGGCCTGCTGGTCTGCATGGCGCTGTTCGCCACCTCGACCGGCACCACCATGTCGCTGGTCGTGCTCGTGGCCTCCGGCCTGTTCATGGGCCTGGCCAACGCCAACCTCACCGACCTGGCGCTCGGCCTCGGCTCCCGCGACCGCCGGGTGGCCACCGGCGCGTTCAACCTGGTCCGCTGGGGCGCCGCCGCGCCCGCCCCGATCATCTCCGGCAAGCTCGCCGAGCACGGCCTCGCCCTGCCGTTCTGGGTCGGCTTCGGCGTCCTCGCCGTCGGCGTGCTGGTCTACCTCGCCTTCGCCCACGTGATGGCCGCCGGCTACGGCGAGCGGGTGCTCTGGTCCCGGTGGAACCGCGCCGCCGCCGACGCCGAGCGCGCCCCGGAGGAGCCGGTCGGCGAGGCGTACTGAGCCGTCCTCCCGGCCCGGCCCCGCCGGGGCTCAGCGCCGCCCGCTTGGCCCGGTGCCGCCGTCGCTTCTGTGCGGTCCCGCTCGGCCCGGTGCCGCCGGCGCTCAGCGCAGCGCGCGCCAGAGCAGGTACAGCCCGATGCCGACGCCGAACACCACGATCAGCGTCTTCAGCACCACCGGCGGCAGCCGGCGGACCAGCCGCGCCCCCACGTACCCGCCGACCAGGCTCGCCGGGGCGACCACCGCGACGGCCGCCCAGTTCACCGGCCCGAACAGCGCGAACACCACCACCGTGGTCAGCCCGATCAGGGCCGAGAGCACGTTCTTGACCGCCATCACCCGGGCCAGCGTCGCGTCCAGCACCAGGGCCAGGCCCGCCACCAGCATCACCCCGAGCGCCGCGCCGAAGTAGCCGCCGTACACCGCGCCGACCGCGACCATGGCCTGCGCACTGACGGTACGGCGGCGCGGGCCCATGCCCGCCGGATGCCCGACGAGGCGGCGCAGCGGCCCCTGGAACGCGAGCACGGCGGTGGCCCCCAGCACCAGGAACGGCACCACCAGCTCGAAGGCCCGCGCCGGTGTGGCCAGCAGCAGCAGGCACCCGACGACCGAGCCGGCCACCGCGGTGGGCAGCAGCGCCCACAGCGACCGCCCGCGCGGCAGGTCCGCCCGGCTGCCCGCCACGCTCGCCACGTACCCGGGGAAGACCGCCACGGAGTTGGTGACGTTCGCCGGCACCGGCGGCAGGCCCGCCGCGATCAGGGCCGGGAAGGTGATCAGCGAACCGCCCCCGGCCACCGCGTTCACCGTGCCCGCGGCGAGACCGGCGGCGACCAGGAGCGCGACGTCGGAGACCTGCATGATCCACGAGGCTAGTACGCCCCGCGCGTGCCGTGCTCCTCGCCACCTCGCGCGCCGTCTCGCCGCGTCGGGGCGTCGCCGCCTCGCCGGCGTCGGCGTCGGGCCGTCGCCATGTCGGCGACATGGCGCTATCCGAGCGCCCCGGACCCCGCAATGTCGCCGACATGACGCCGGCTGCTCCGCCCCGAAGGCCGAGAAATGGGCGCGGCGGCGTCGTCGTTAGGATGAGGGTGCGACGGACGAGTCGACCGGGCGGTCGCGTAGGCGGGCTCCGGCCCGTCGCCGAGGAACGTCCGGACTCCACAGGGCAGGGTGGTTGTTAACGGCAACCCGGGGCGACCCGCGGGACAGTGCCACAGAAAACAGACCGCCGACCCCATACGGGGACGGTAAGGGTGAAACGGTGGGGTAAGAGCCCACCAGCATCCCGGGTGACCGGGATGGCTCGGTAAACCCCACCCGGAGCAAGGCCAAGATGGGCCGCCACCGCGAGGTGACGGCCTGCGCAGACGCTTGAGGGCTGCCCGCCCGATGTCTGCGGGTAGGCCGCTGGAGCCTGCCGGCGACGGCAGGCCTAGATGGATGGCCGCCGCTGGCGCGGGCCCCGCGAGGGGTACGCGCCGGGCACAGAATCCGGCGTACAGGTCGACTCGTCCGTCGCCCACCAGCTCAGAGCCTCGATCAAGGCGCTGAACTGGTTCCTCATGTCAGGAGCGCCATCGTAACCGGGGGTTCAGCTCGCCGGGCATCGCGCGCCGGGGGCCGGCAGCGCCAGGTCGACGAGGTAGCGGTCCACCACGGCGGTCGTGCAGTCGTTGCGCTGGTACGTGCCGTGGCCCCAGCCCTCGTACGTGACCAGGCGCCCGTGCTGGCCCAGTTGCCGGGCGACATTGGTGGCCCAGTCGTAGCCGGTGCGGGGGTCGTGCAGCGCGTTGAGCAGCAGCAGGGGAGTCCGGGTGTGCACATCCAGGTCGTGCGGTGGGTTTCGGACCGGCGACGGCCAGCCTAGGCAGGTGTGCGTTGCCAGCAGTCCGCCGCCGTACCGGACGTCTGGCGCTACGGCCGCGGCCTCCCGGACCAGGTCGGCATACTCGTCGTAGTCTCGCACCGTGGCCGGCCAGTCCGCGCAGAGTGCCCCGGCGGCGAGCGGGAGGTTCACCGCGGGTGGCGGCATGCCGGCGTCCATGTCCCGCACGGTCGCGGCCAACTGCGGCCAGCGCGGGCCGGCGAGCATGCCGATGGCCAGGGCGGTGACGTCGAAGGCGGTACGGGGCGCGTACTCGCCACGGTCCGCGCGGTCCAGCACCCCGTCCCAGACCGACCGCACGTTCCGGTCGTGAAGCACACACTCGGCCGAGCTGTCGCACCAGGCCGCGAACTCGTCGAACGCGTCCTGTAGGGCGGCCGCCTGGGTCCGCACGAAGGATCGCATGTCGAGGCTGTGGTCGAACACGCTTTCCAGCACGACCGCCCGTACTCGCTTGGGGTACTGCTCGGCGTACTGCTGACCCAGCAGCGTGCCGTACGAACTGCCGTGGAAACTCAGCAGCCGTTCTCCCAGCGCGCGCCGCAACGCATCGAGGTCGTGCACCGTGCTGAGCGTGTCGGCGTGGTCGAAGACGGGGCTGGTTGGGCGGCACCTGTCCCACAGCGCCCGGTTGTACGCCACCAGTGCGTCGAAGTCGGCCTGGCTGGTCAACGGGATCGACGGCCTGCGCAGGGTCGGGTCCGGCGTGCAGACCGGCGCGGCGGTGCGGGCCACGGTGCGCGGGTCGAAGCTGACCAGGTCGAACCGGCCGAGCAGCTCGTCGCTGAACCGGTCCGCCTTGCGGACGCGTTCCACCCCTGAATCACCCGGGCCCCCGGGCCCGAACACCAGGGTGCCCACCCGGCGGTCCGGCAGGCGCGCGGGCCGGCGCGCCACGGCGAGTTCGAACGATTCGCCGTGCGGCTGCGCCCAGTCCACCGGCAGGCGGAGCCGGGCGCACTGCACGCGCGGGTCGAGCGGAACGTCCGGCAGGTCGTCGGGGCACTCACCCCAGACGAGAGGCGGCGGCTTGGAGACGGCCTGTGCCGCCACGGGCAGGCCGGCGAGGACGGTGAGCGCAGCGACGACGACCGCCACGGTACGTCTGGGCATGGAACCTCCTCGGGTTGGACGCGGCTCAAGTCTGGGCTCGCACCTCACCCGAGCCATATCCGGAAGCACCCGGAAACGGCCCCCATCTCCTTCCTCGATTCAGTGCCCGTCGTCAGGTGATTCGTTGGCGGTGGATGTGGCAGGTGGCCTGGGCTGCTGCGATCGCGCCGCCGTCGAGACGGCCCGCCTCACGGCCCGCCTTCGGCTGGGGCCGGAGCCTCGCATGGAACCGGCCGATTGCCGCCGTCGATGGGATGACCGTCTGGAACCGGACCTCGCTTGGTTGACGCAGCAACTTCCCGGGTGGATTGTGGGATAGGCATCCGCCGCTCTGTCTGTGGGTTGAGTCGAGCTTCGAGCCTCTGCCGAACGCCGTCCCGGAAGGACACCTATGCGCAGATCAGCCACCCGAATCGCGGCAGGTTTCGCCGCCGCCCTGGTCACCTCGCTGACCGTGGCGCTACCGGCGTCGCCCGCGACCGCCGGCGAGCCGTTCAAAAGCCCCGACACGGGCCTGGTCTTCTACTCGAGCTACCCGACCGAGGTGGTCGGTCGGCAGGCCACGCCGGACGGCGTCTGCCGCCCGGTGCCGGCCGACGCGACCTGGCTGCTGGCCTGGAGCGGCGGCTTCGGCTCCGTTCCCGGCTACCGGACGCCCGACTGCAGCGGTGAGGCGTCCGAGCTCAACAACTTCCACAGCTGGCCGAAGGGCCGCTACCTGACGTACAAGGCGAGCTGACCGGCGTTCCCACTACGCTGCTACCGACCGCGGCATGACCCGGTGTCCAGACCCCGGGGGAAGCCGTGGTTCTGCCATCCGTACGGCGTGAACGTCGACACGCCGCCCGGCCGCCAAGCCGAACAGCGTGTCGACCAACGCCGTGAAGGTTCGTGGTCAGGGCACTAGATCATGCGGCGCCGCACCCGCCACACCACCACACCGAGCAGGACGGCCGCGACGGCGACGAACAGGGCCGCCTCGATGAGCTGGAACGTCCAGAACCGGTCGGCCGGGTGGTAGACCTCGAACTGCTGGATGCCCCGCGCGTGCAGGAACTGGTTGAGGTTGGTGCCGGCCCGGTCGGCGGCGGCCTCCAGGTCGTAGTACTCGGCTGAGCTCAGCCGGCGCCCGGTGGTGTCTGCGTAGCCGTGTTCGATCATCCAGTCAGCGATGCTGGGCGCGGGCGGGTGCCCCGCCTGGTCCTTCGGGCCGCCGACGGGGACCGGCTCCATGGTGGTGAGCGGCGTGGCGTACGCGGGACGGGCCAACAGCGCCACCGACATCCGGGCGGCGAGGAACGCCCCGAACGCGACGCCGAACGCGGGCAGGCTGCGCCGCAGGATCGCCCCGGCGGCGGTGGCGACGCCGAACGCGAACAGCGCGTACGCCGCCGGAACGAGTCCCTCCACGTCGAAGGCGTCGTACTGGAGTCGCCCTTCCCAGGCGTCGAACGGCTGACGGAACCAGGTGATGACTGCGGTGAACATCCCGGTGAGCGCGACGGTGACGCCGGCCAGTGCCGCGAGCTTGGCCGCCAGCCAGCGCATCCGAGGCACGGCCTGTGTCCAGGCGAGCTGCCAGGTGCCGTCCTCCAGTTCGCGTGCGAGCAGTGGCGCACCGAGGAACGCACCGATGACGACGGGGAGCAGATAGAAGCCCGCCAGGAGGTTCTCGACGTACCCGTACTCCTCGTCGAGCCGGCGGAAGGAGGCCGCGCATGCCTCGCTGACACCGGCCTCTCCCGCACAGCGGGCGGAGCCGCCGGGGAACAGGTCGTGGGCCTGCGTCCCGAGCACGAGCAGGGCAATGCCGAACACGCCGACGAGAAGGCCCAGGACGCAGACCTCGGTCCGGTGCTGACGCCAGATCAACCACGTCATGCCGCCACCCCCGACGTGAGGGCGGCGCCCGGCTCGGACGGCCGGCGCAGGTACGCCAGCACCAGGTCCTCCAGCGCGACCGGCTGGGCCTGCCACCCGGGCGCGGCGGGGATCCCGCCGTCGCGTACCAGCAGGGTCGTGTGCCGGTCGCTGTGGACGGCCTGCACGACGGCGCCGGACCGGTCGAGGTCGGTGGCCGTGCGCGGGCCGACGAGCAGCCGGTGCTCGGCGAGGAGGGTGTCGATGTCACCGGTGAGCGTGACCCGGCCGTGGTTGAGCACGACCAGGTGGTCGCAGACGCGCTCCAGCTCGTGCACGACGTGGGAGGAGAACAGGACCGTCACCCCGCCTTCGGCCACTGCGCCCATGAGGACCTGCAGGAACTCGTGCCGGGCCAGCGGGTCGAGGCTGGCCACGGGCTCGTCGAGGACGAGCAGGTCGGGCCGCTTCGCCAGGGCCAGAGCCAACGCGACCTGGGCCTGCTGGCCGCCGGAGAGCGTGCCGGCCCTGCGGTCGAGCGGGATGCCCAGCTTCGCCAGCCGGCGCTCGGCCAGCCCCTGGTCGAACCGCAGGTTGCAGGCCCGGCCGAAGCGGAGCATCTCGGCGACGGTGAAGCGCTTGTACAGCGGGTGGTCCTGGGCCAGGAACCCGACCCGGGACAGCGTTTGCGGGGTGCTGGCGGTGACGTCGTGGCCGAGGACCTCCACCGTGCCGGTGCTCGGTGCCAGCAACCCGACGACCATGCGCAGCAGCGTGGTCTTGCCCGCGCCGTTCGGCCCGACCAGGGCGATCACGCCGCCCGCCGGCAGGGCCAGGGTGCAGTCGCGCAGCGCCCAGCCCTTCCGGTACCGCTTGCCCACACCCTCGGTGCGCAGCGCGAACTCCGTCGCTGTCACGCCACGTCCTCATTCCTCGTCTGCTGGTGGACGGAAGCAAAAAGCGCGTTGACCGCCTGTTCGTCGAGGCCGGCCGCATAGGCGCGGCGCAGCCAGGCCGCCAGGCCGCGGCCCAGCGACGTGTACGTCGATGGCGACATCGCGGCCGACTGCTGTTCGTTGACGAACGTGCCCTGGCCGGGTCGGCCGGTGACCAGGTTCTCCTGCTCCATCTGCCGGTACGCCTTGGCGACGGTGTTCGGATTGATCGCCAGGTCCTCGACCACCTCGCGGATGAGCGGGAGGCGGTCACCGGGTTGGAGGAAGCCCAGCAGCACCGCCTGGCGGACCTGCTGGACGAGTTGCAGGTACGGCGGCACGCCGGAATGGGTGTCGAGCCGGAAGACGAACACGGTAGCCCCTTACTACTTCACTAGGACCATAGTAAAGCAGTAAGGGGCCGGTCAAGAGAGCCGACGCGCCCGCAGGACCGGCTCTGGCACGTATCGGTATGGCCGTCCCGGGAGGCATGGCGGCATGGAACCTTGCCGTCGGGGTCGCGGACGAGGAAGGTCATCCTCGTCCTGCTCCCACCTGCGGTCGTACGGGCCATCGAGCGCGCCGTCGACGGCTAATGTCTTGCGCAGGTGCCGGGATGAGGGTTTGGCTGCTCGCCATGCCTTCCCCCTCACCGGTCTTCGTTGCGGGCACGGGTCGTTCGGGAACGTCACGGATCGCCGACATCATCGGCGAACACCCGCTGATCCATCGGATCCCCATGGAGACCCGGTTCCTCGTCGACCCGGGTGGCCTGCGGGACCTGGCCGACGCGCTCACCGATCGATACGACCCCACCGTCGGTGAGGACGCCCTGCACCGGCTGAGCGACTTCCTCACCGTACGGGTGCCCGGCCGGCGCGACGACCGCGGCAGAACCGTTCCCGAGCTGGTCGGCGAGCGGCGCTACCGGGACGCGGTGCAACAGCTCTGGCCGCAGTTGATCGCGCACACGTACGACGAACCCGCGCCCGTGGAAGGCTTCGGGGACGCCGACCGCCCTGCCGGGCCGTTCGCGCCGCTGAGCCGTCGGCGGGTGCTTCCCAGGTACTTCAGCGACCGGGGCGAACTGCTCGGAATCCTGCGGGGCCTGATCGACACCATGTTCGGCGGGGCAGCCGCCGACGCGGGCAAGCCGACCTGGTGCGAGAAGACACCGTTCAACCTGCTGTGCATGGAGTTCCTCTGGGAACTGGTGCCCGAAGCGACCATCGTGCACATCAAGCGCCACCCGGTCTCGGTGCTCGCATCCCATCTGGCCCAGCCATGGGCCCCGCCCACCGTCGACGGGGCGCTCGCGTACCTCAAGCCGGTCTACCAGCGATGGCTCACCTGGAAGGACACGGTCGACCTGACGGGCAGGCGATACATCGAGGTGAAGGCAGAAGATCTCGCAGCCGACTGGCCCGGGCAGCGCCGCGCCCTGTTCGAAGGGCTCGGCGTCGACGACTACGCCACCGCTTCGACGTTCCAGTCGCACAAGCTGGCGAATCGCAACAACCAATTCGACGACGAAACCCGCGAGCTCATCGAAGAGGCGCTCGGCAAAGTCATCTCGGCTATGGGATATGCGTGACGGCTCTGATCAAGTAGGACCGGACTCTCAATAGGCGAGTTAAGATCAGGCGAGGCCACAAGCGGCTCCGAGCTGCAAGGTGTTGAGACCTTCATCTCCGCCGACAGGGTTTCGGGCCGAAGAGGAGACAGGAACTCTATGCTTGCCGCCGGAATGCCTGCGACCCGATCGGGCCGAGGGAAAGCGCCACTACAAGGATTTGCGAATGGGCCGGAAATCTGCTCTGAACAATGTCGGTGCTGGCGTCGGCCGGGTAATGCCAGGTAGCGAAGCGCCAACCTCCCACGCAGACGACGACGTTGCGCGCCGATCCGCAGTCGCCGAGGAACAGGAGTTCCTCGACCTGGCCACGGCCCGGCGCGACAGGCTTGCCGACCACCTACAGGCCGAGCTTTCGGCGGACGCCCTGGACGCGTTGGAACGGGCGCGGCTGCGCCTGCTCCGCCAGCAGTACGAGGAGCTACGGCGGGCGCAGGAGGGGCTGGTCTTCGGCCGCCTTGACGGTCGTGATGGCACCGTGCGCCACGTGGGTCGTGTCGGTCTCCGCAACGACGACGAGGGCGGTGAGCCGCTGCTGCTGGACTGGCGCGCTCCCGCAGCTCGACCGTTCTACACCGCGACTGCTGTCGACCCGCAGGGTCAGGCACGGCGCCGTCACATACGCACGACGGGATCGGCCGTTGTCGGCGTGGACGACGAGCCGCTGGACGGGACCGTGACGGGGGAACTCGTCGGCGAAGGCGCTCTGCTGGCCGCCCTGGACCAGCGGCGCACCGGTCGCATGTCGACGGCGATCTCCACGCTGCAACGGGAACAGGACGACATCATCCGGGCGGAGGCGACCGGCCCGCTGATCGTTCAGGGCGGTCCCGGCACCGGCAAGACCGTGGTCGCCCTGCACCGCGTCGCCTACCTGCTGTTCGCGCACCCGAAGATAGCCGACCAGGCGGTCCTGGTCCTCGGCCCCTCCCCGCGGTTCCTCCAGTACATCGCCCAGGTGCTGCCCGCGCTCGGGGAGACCGCCGTCGTCTCGGCGACCTGCGACACCCTGCTGCCCGGAATCCGCGTGGGCCGCGAGGAGAGCCGGCTTCTGGCCGAGATCAAGGGCCGCGCCCTCTGGCAGCCCGCGCTCGAAAACTACGTCACGTCGCTGCTTCCCCGGCCCCGCGAGCTGAGACTGCGCTGGGAGGGCGAGTTCTACGTCATCGCAGCGGCAACGGTGGCACAGGCGCTCGCCTCGGTACGCGGACGCCCGTACCACCGCGCCCGCCAGTCGTTCGCCGAGCAGCTGCACCACGTCCTCGCCGAAGCCGTCGTCGAGCAGCGCGAGGCGCTGATGGAAGAGATGGAGGAGGGCTTCGAGGACATCCTCGCCCGCGTCGACAGGAGCATGCAGTACGACCGCCATCCCGGTGGGGGGTCCGCCGGCAGTGACGTCGACGGCTTGCTCTCCGAGGAGGAGATAGAAGACCTCCGGCGTCGTATCGCAGCGAACGCGACCATCGCCCGGTTCGTCGAGGCATGGTGGCCCACCCTCGACGCCGAAACCCTGCTGCGTGACCTCCTGACCGACTGCACCCTGCTGGCCCGCTTCGCCCCGCAGTTGTCCACGGAGGAGATTACCGCCGTCTCGGCCGAGCCCGCACCGTGGGCGTCGAGCGACATCCCCCTGCTCGACGCCCTCGCCGACCTGCTGGGCGAGGTCGAAGCCCCGCAACCGCAGGGCGAGTTCGTCGCCGACCACGCTCGCCGGCAGCGCGGCTGGGTGTACGGCCACGTCGTCGTCGACGAGGCGCAAGAGCTGTCCGAGATGCAGTGGCAGATGGTCCTACGGCGTTGCCCCAGCCGCTCCATCACCGCGGTCGGCGACATCGACCAGGCGGAGGCAGCCCACCGGCACACGAGTTGGGCAGAAGCGGTGCGGGCAGCTTTCGGAGAACGCTGGACCGCTGCGGAACTGACCATCTGTTACCGGACCCCGCGTGAGGTCATGGACCTCACCGCGCCCGTCCTGAGGCAAGCCGGTAGCCACAACACCCCACCCCGGGCGGTGCGCTCCTCCGGCGTCGCGCCCTGGACGCTCACGACCACGCCCGCCGAGCTTGCCGGCACCGCCGGCCAGGCCGTACGACAGCTTCGGGAACGGTGGCACGGCGGCACGGTCGGCGTCATCGCCCCCGCCGGCCGCATCGCCGAACTCCTACCCCTGCTGGGCGACGTGCCGGTGCTCACCGCCACCCAGTCCAAGGGACTGGAATGGGACGCGACGCTACTCATCGACCCCCAGGGCATCGCCGCCGAACCGCGCGGCTGGAACGGCCTCTACGTCGCGCTCACCCGATGCACCCAGGAGCTCGGACAACTGGTAGTCACGTAGCAGCCGCCACATTGATCGACAGGATCGCCGAACGCCGCCACTTTCCCGGCCGGTTCAGCGGGCGTGAAGCAGCCCACGTTCGGCCATGAAGGCTTGCAGCGTCTCGGCGTCCTCGGCGGACATCAACCAGCGGGGGATCACGGTTGCCGGCATCCGGCCGACGTACACGATCCAGAACTCGGGGGTCTCCCTCACCTGGGTGACCCCGTCCCAGGCGATGCCGCCGGACTCCGAGCCGCTGCGCATCATGATGTTGTCTTCGGTGATGTCGTAGCCGCCCTCGACGGCGAAGCCACTGGAGCGGCGTCGCGCCCGCAACCGCACCCACGGCGCGTAGAGCATCGACAGCAGACCACCCACGACCAGCGTCATCCACAGCGACGTGGTCCGCTCGCCCCACGCGAACCCCTGGGAGACGGCGAACCCGATCGCCCCGGCCCCCACCAGCACCGCGCCGATGTAGCCGTACCTGCGCAGGCGAACTCTGCTGAGCGCAGCGGCCACCCGACCCGGGTAGGCGGGATCGGCGGGGACGTCGAAACGGATCTGCACGCCAGAACGATAGTGCCCCCACCTGCTTGCGAGATTGCCCGACTCCCGCACCCGGTGGCCGGATCGCCAGGGCGTCTGTTGTCAGCGACCCCCGACGAGAGACTCAATGGCGGAAGGCCGTCATCGCCGAGATCGCAGCGAAATGTGAGCTGAGCCAGAATCTCAGGTGCTGATCAGGTCCTTGGCGTCCTGGCAGAATCGGCGGACGGCAGGGGTGCGGCGGTACGGCGTCAGGTTGCCGACGAGATTGCGTACGTGCTTGATGCACCGCGCGGAGGTCACCTGGCCGGTCAGCGTCTGGACGGCCTGGTCGCCGAGGGAGAGCGCGCGGTCGAGGTCGGCGTGCTGCTGTCGCACGTAGGTGGTGGCGAGCAGGGCGTTCCGCAGCGCGCCTTCGCGGCTGTACTCGTTGCCCTGCAACCGCAGTGCGGCGCGTAGGTGCTCGCGGGCGCGCGGCCAGTCTTCGAGTTTGACGTAGCAGTAGCCGGCCTGCGCGTGGGCCTGCGCTTCGTTGATCCAGTACGCCCAGTCGGGGTCGCCGTGCTGTGCCGGGTTGTCGGTGAGCCTGCCGAATGCGCCGTCGAGCGCGCGGCGGGCGTCGGTGGCCGACCCGTTGTTGGCGTACGCCTCGGCGGCCCGCAGGTCGAGGATCGCCGCGACCTTCGGACTCGTGGCCGGGTAGCTGGCCCGCGCGGTTTCGGCGAGCGTGACTGCCTGCCGGAGTTGCCCGAGGTCCTTGGCCTGGCAGGACATGAAGCCGAGGATGTTCGCGCCCAGGCCGCGATCGCCGGCGGTCTGGGCCTGGTAGAGACCCGCGATCCAGAACCGCTGCGCCTGGCTGTGCTGGCCGCCGTCGAAGGAGAGCCACCCGGCGAGGCGCAGCAGCTCGCCGGCCGTCGCGTGCAACCGTCGGCCAACGTCGTCGGTGTAGCGACGATCGCGCAGCACCCCGACCACGGTGCTGAGGTGTTGGCGGACCAGGCCGAGGGTCTGCCCGCTGCCGAAGTGGTCGTCCATGCGCCGCAGGCTGGCGGTCACAGCGTCCAGGTGGTCGACGACCCCGCCGGAGATCGGTCGTCCGGTGGCCGAGGCGACGCTGTGCGGCGGCTGGGCGATCAACCATTCGTGAGCCGGCGAGGTCAGTGCGGAACCGAGCAGAGCGAGGAACATCCGTCGCTGCGTCATGCCTTCAGATTCGTTCACGACCACGGCGGCCTGCAAGGCCCCGGCCGGCGACCAGGGCAGTTCCAGGCCGGCGGAGGCGGGCACGGCCTCGAAGCCGTCGTCCGGCCAGCCCAGCTCATCGAGAGTGATCGAACGCCTCAACTGCTCGGACAGCAGCGCGGCCGTCAGGGACGGCCACGGGCTGCGGGGGATGTCGCCCCTCTTCCACTTGTACGGCGTCTTGAGGTGCAGCCGCTCGCCGCGACCGTGCCGTTCAGCGCACTCGTTGAGTCGTCGGGCGAGCTGTTCGGGTTGCCAGCCCACCTCGGCCAGCAGTCGCGCGATCGCCTCTCCGCTGGATGCCACGTCCCTCGACTCTCCTGGGTAGCGAACTCTCCTACGCAAAGTAGCGGACGCGCGGTGGTGAAGGGGTACCCCAGCACCCGAGCGCACCGGTAGGCACCTTCGGCACCTGTCCTCACCACCGCCTCAGTCGAGTCAACTGAATCGGCTGAGCGAGGCATTGACCCGATCGACGTCGGGGTGAACGGCCGGGGGTGCGACCACGCTCCGCCCTCGGCCCGCAGGAGGTGAGCGTGCTCGTGATTTCTGAAGCGTTGTCGATCGTGTTCGGGGGCCTGGTGCCCGGATTCCTGTTCGGCCTCCTCGCCTTCCGGGTCAAGTCGCGGTGGTGTCCGCGCTGCGGCGAGTCCACCGAGGCCATGCACCACGCGGACGACCGGTGACCGGGCCGAACCAGCGCGGCGGCGCGGAGCCACCCATCGGACGGCGGGTCGCGCAGCTCCGGGCGCGGCGGGGCATGACGCAGCAGATCTTCGCCAGCCGGATCGGCAGGTCGAAGAGCTGGGTGGACAAGGTCGAGCGCGGCCTACGTACCCTCGACCGATTCTCCGTCATCGAAACCGTCGCCGGGGTCCTCGGGGTCGCCCCGGAGGTCCTGCTCGGCAAGGAGGCCCGGCGCGCGGAGCCGACCACTGCCGTACCCGGGGCCGTCGCCCAACTGCGGGCGGCGCTGGCCTCCTACCACCTTCCCGCCCCCGGGGAGGCCGACTGGCGACCGCCGCCCCCGCTGGACGAGATCGAGCGCCAGGTGGCGTACGCCTGGACGGCGTACCGGCACGCCCACCACCCGCAGGTGTTGCGGCTGCTGCCCGACCTGCTCGCCGACGCCCGGCAGGCCCGCGAGGCCGGGGTGTGGCCCGGCTCGGCGCGCGCCGCCGACCTGCTGGTCGGCACCCATCGGCTCGCCGCCCAGCTTCTCGTCAAGCTAGGCGAGCCCAGCCTCGCCTGGCTGGCCGCCGACCGGGCGATGGCCGCCGCCGCGGGCGATCCCCGCCGCACGGGTCTCGCGGCGATCGCGCTCGCGCAGGCGCTGCGCGCCCTCGGTCAGAGCCGGCTCGCGACGACCGCCGCCACCGCCGCCGTACGCCGGCTCACCCCGCCGCCGGCCCTCGGCCGCCCGCCGGACCGCTTGGCCCTCGACTGCCCGCCGGGCCGCCTGGCCCTGGCCGGCACGCTGCTGGTCGAGGCCGCGCTCGCCGCCGCCACCTGCCGGGACCACGCCGCCGCCCGCGACCTCCTCACCGAGGCCGCCCGCCTCGCCGAGGCCCGCACCACGGGCCACGACCCCGACGACCTCGGGTACGGCCCGACCGTGGTCGAACTGGCCCGCGCCCTGGTCGCCGCCGAGCTCGGCGACGCCCGTGAGGCGGTCGCCGCCCATGCCCGCGCCGCCGCCGGGGGCGGCTGGCAGCGGCTCCCCGCCGAGCACCGGGCGGCGCACCTGATCGACATGGCCCGCGTACACCTCGACGCCGCCGACCACCGCGCCGCCGGCCGCGCCCTGATTGCCGCCGACCGGATCGCCTCCGCCGAGACCCGACTCCGCCCCGCCGCGCGTACCGTGCTGGCCGCCGTCCTCCGCGAGGGCCCGGCAGCCGCCGACGTGGCCCGCCTCGCCGCGACCCTCGGCCTGACCCGACGGTGACCCACCCGACCCGCTGCCTGCCAACCCGCGGTCATGTCGCGGTCAGGTCGTGCCCGTGGAGCAGCAGGAGCAGCCCGGCCGGCATCCGCACGGATCACCGCCGCCGTCGCCGGGCCCGCCCGCTGCGGTGTCGGCGTCGGGGGCGGTCAGCGGCACGGCGCAGCAGGTGTCGCCGCGCCAGGCTTCGCGGCCCTCCCTGACCGCGACGGCGGCGATGACCAGCGCGGCGACGGGGTCGGCCCAGGACCAGCCGAGCAGGCTGTTCAACCCCAGGCCCACGAGGAGGACGGCGGACAGGTACGTGCACAGCAGGGTCTGCTTGGAGTCGGCGACGGCCGAGCGTGAGCCGAGTTCCCGGCCCGCCCGGCGCTGCGCGTACGACAGCACCGGCATGATCGCCAGCGACAGCGCGGCCAGCACGAGGCCGACGGGGGAGTGCCCGGCCTCGGTGCCGCCGACCAGCGCCCGCACCGACTCCACCGTCACGTACGCGGCGAGCGCGAAGAACGAGACCGCGATGATCCGCAGCGCGACCCCTTCCCGCGCCTCCGGGTCGCGGCCGGCGAACTGCCACGCCACCGCTGCGGCGGACGACACCTCGATCACCGAGTCCAGCCCGAAGCCGATCAGCGCGGTCGACGACGCGATCGTGCCGGCGCTGATCGCCACGACCGCCTCGACGACGTTGTAGGTGATCGTGGCGGCGACCAGGAGCCGCACCCGGCGGGAGAGCACCCGACGGCGCGCCGGCGTCGGCCCCGCCGGTGCCGGGGCGAGCAGGGGCAGGTCCATCAGCAGCAGCCCTTCTCCCCGGCGTCGGGGCAGGCTTCCGGGTCGACCGCCAGCACGAGGCCGAGCAGGTCCCCGAGGGCGTGCGCCAGGCGGGCGTCGGCCAGCTCGTAGCGGGTGCGGCGGCCCTGCGGCACGGCGACGACCAGGCCGCAGCCGCGCAGGCACGACAGGTGGTTGGACATGTTCTGCCGGGTCGTGCCCAGCAGCTCGGCCAGCTCCGCCGGATATCCGGGCCCGTCGCGCAACGCCAGCAGCAGCCGTGCCCGGGTCGGATCGGACAGGGCGTGGCCGAAGCGGGCCAGCACCTGCCCGTGCGTCAACGTCTCCACGCCACGGATGGTACATCCGACGCTGTACAACATGAAGGAGTTCGCCCCCCGGCGCTTTCAGCAAACCCTCAGCCGGCACCCGCCCCGAGGGTAAAGCACGCGCTGTATCCTCGCTTCGGTCGAGTGAGCAGCAGGGTTGCCGGCGGGCGCCCCGTGCCGGAACAGCGAGGGGTGTTTTCCATGCCAGCGGACGACCGGCACGGCGCGCAGGCGCGCCGCCCAGCACGCGACACCCGCAAGCCCGGCATGAGCACGAACCTGAAGGTGACCCTCGGCATCCTCGCCGTTGCCCTCCTCGGCGTGATCGGCCTCGCGGTCGTCAACCGGGACAGCGGCACGACGCCGGTCGTCGCGTCCGACACGCTCGTGCGCGCCGACAGCCACCGCCTGTCGACCGCCCCCGACGGCAGGGTCACCATCGTGGAGTTCCTCGACTTCGAGTGCGAGTCCTGCCTCGCCGCCTATCCCGGGGTGGAGAAACTGCGCGCCGAGTACGGCGACCGGATCACCTACGTGGTGCGGTACTTCCCGATCCCCAGCCACCCGAACGCCTTCAACGCCGCGCACGCCGCCGAGGCCGCCGCCCGGCAGGGGAAGTTCGAGGCGATGTACAAGAAGCTGTTCGACAACGCGACGGTCTGGGGGCACAAGGAGGAGCCGCAGGTCGCCGTCTTCGAGGGCTACGCCCGGGAGATGGGCCTTGACCTCGCCCGGTACCGGGCGGACGTGGCCGGTGCCGAGGTCGCCGCCCGCGTCAAGGCCGACGCCGCCGACGGTGCGGCCCTGGGCGTGCAGGGCACCCCCACCTTCTTCGTCAACGGCGTCCGGTACGACGGCCTGCCGACCTACGACGATCTCAAGGCCGTGGTCGAGAAGTCGCTCAGCTCATGAGCGTGGCCCTGACCGAGGAGACGCCGGCCGACGCCGACGCGGGCGCGGTGCTCTCCGACCGCCTCGTCGGATGGGTGCTGACCGTCGGCGGGCTCGTCGGCGCCCTCGCGGCGTTCGTCCTGACCGTCGAGAAGACGGCCCTGCTCAAGAACCCGGCCTACGTGCCGAGCTGCTCCATCAACCCCGTGCTGTCCTGCGGCTCCATCATGAGCACCGGCCAGGCGGAGGCGTTCGGCTTCGCCAACCCGCTCATCGGCCTCGTGACCTTCCCCGTCGTGGCCGCCACCGGCGCCGCCGTGCTGGGCCGGGTCCGGCTGCCCCGCTGGTGGTGGCTCGCCCTCCAGGCCGGCGCGGTGTTCGGCGTCGGGTTCGTGCACTGGCTGTTCTTCCAAAGCCTCTACCGCATCGGCGCGCTCTGCCCGTACTGCATGGTCGTCTGGGTCGTGATGGTCGTGCTCTTCACCTACACCACCCTGTACAACCTCGACCGCGGCCACCTCCCCGCGCCCCGCAGGCCTGTTGACGCGCTGGTGCGCGTGCACAGCGCCGTGCCGACGCTCTGGCTGCTGATCCTCGCCGTCCTGATCGGCGTGCAGTTCTGGCACTACTGGCGGACGCTCCTCTGAGCGCGCCGGCGCTCCTCCGAGCGTGCGGCGCTTTTCTGAGCCTGCCGGGCCGACCGACCCCTCAGCCCGCGCCGTCGCCGGCGTCACGCGGCAGCGCGGCCCGCCGTCGTCACCGTCGCGCGTCGGCGCGGCCCGCCGCCAGATCGGCCACCTGGTCGAACGTCCGCACGAGCACCTCCCGCCGCTGCTGCCGGAACTCCGGCGACGGCTCCAGGCCGTCGATCGCCCCGTCCCAGACGCCGAGGAACTTCTCCTTCCAGCCGGCGACGGTCTCCGGGTCGGGCAGTCGCGCGCCGACGTAGTGCCGGCTGGCGACGAGGTGCAGCAGCTCCAGGTTGCACGGCACCGCGACGCCCCAGTATTCGTCCGGCTCGATCCCGACGGGGTCGCCGGACATCGCTTCCGCGATCTCCTCGATGAGCCGGCCCGTCAGGTCCGCGAGGTGATCGGCGGCCGTGTCGTCGTCGAAGTTGCCGCTGCCCCAGGTGCCCATCGTGTCCCTACCTCCCGCGCCCGGTCCCGCCGCGCGTCGAACGCTCCGTCGCCCGCATTGAAGCAGGACCCCCCGACGGGCACGCCCCGTCGGGGGGTTGGCCCACGGGCTGCGGGCGGCTCCCATAGGGTCATCACGACCCCGGCCCGGGAACCGCGCGAAGGAGGGCACCATGCCGGACAGTGAACGTGAGGCCGAGCTGCTCGACGCCGAACGCCGGCTCCAGGCCGCGCAGCGCGCGGGCGACGTGGCGGCGTTCGACGACCTGCTCCACGAGAACCTGGTCGCGGTCGGCCCGGACGGGACCATTTTCGGCAAGCAGGACGACCTGCGCGCCCACCGCGAGCGGACGTCGGTGGTCGACGAACTCGTGGAGGAGGAGCTGCGCCTGGTCGTCGAGGGCGGCACCGGGGTGACGTTCTTCGTCGGCCGGGTGTCGGGGACCTTCGACGGCTCGCCCGTCACGACGCGCCTGCGCTACACCCGGACCTGGGTGTACGGCGAGCGCGGCTGGCAGATCCTCGCCGCCCACATCAGTCCGGCCTGAGCGGCTGCCGCCGGCCGCCCCCGCGCCGGTTCGCTCGGCCGCCCCCGCGCGGGTCAACTCGGCGGCGTCCGTGCCGGTTCGCCCGGCCGCCGCCGCGCCGGGTCACTCCGTGGCGTCCGCCGTCCGGGCCCGGTCGTCCTCCGCCGGGCGCGGGGCCACCACGTGCACGGAGACGCCCGCGTTGCCGTTGTGCGTGTCGATCCAGGAGTCCAGCGCCGACCGGCAGGCGAGGTCCACGTGCCGAAGGCCGCGCAGGTCCAGCCGCACGGTCCGGTCGGCCGGCAGCCCGTTCAGCGTGGTGAGGATGGTGGGCAGCCGCAGGAAGGTGGCGTTGCCGACGATCGACACGTCGATCGGCCCCGCGCCGCCGTCGCGGACGGTGACCCGCACGTGGGACGTCTCCCAGGCGGTCTTGACGACGGCGAGGCCCAGGCCGACGAGCACGCCGGTGAACATGTCGGTGGTGACGATCGCCCCGGCGGTCACCGCCAGCACCACCACCTCACCCTGGTGCTGCCCCCGCCACAGCTCCGGCACCGCCCGCAGCGGCATCAGCTTCACCCCGGCGTGGATGAGCACGGCGGCGAGCGCGGCCAGCGGGATCAGCCCGAGCAGGCCCGGCACGGCGGCGGTGAACAGCAGCAGCCACACCCCGTGCAGCACCCGGGACGCCTTGGTCCGCGCGCCGGCCCGCACGTTGGCGGAGCTGCGCACGATGACGGCGGTCATGGGCAGCGCGCCGAGCAGGCCGCAGAGGGTGTTCCCGGTGCCCTGGGCGACGAGTTCCCGGTCGAAGTCGGTGCGCGGGCCCTGGTGCAGCCGGTCGACCGCCGCCGCGCTGAACAGGCTCTCCGCCGAGGCGACGAGCGTGAACGTGGCGACGGTGGCGAGCACGCCGACGTCCGCGAGGGTGCCCCAGTGCCCGAGCGAGGGCCGTACCGCCGCGAGCAGGCCCTCGACGTCGAGGGTGTCCACGGGAAGCCCGAACGCGGCGCTCGCCCCGGCCGCCGCGACCACGGCGATCAGCGCGCCGGGGACCGTGCGCAGCGGGCCGGGCAGGGTGTCCCACAGCAGCACGACCGCGAGGGTGGCGACGCCGACGGCGAGCGAGACGCGGGCCGGGTGGGACGTGACGACCTCGCCCACCAGGCCGGGCAGGCCGGTGAACTTGCCGGGCCCGGAGTGCGGCGTCGTGCCGCCGGCCAGGACGTAGAGCTGCCCGACGATGAGCAGCAGGCCGATGCCGGCGAGCATGCCCTGCACCACGGCCACGGAGATGGCCCGGAACCAGCGGCCCAGCCGCAGCAGCCCCAGCGCCACCTGGAGCAGCCCGGCGACCAGCACGATCGTGCCGAGGCCGGCCAGGCCGTAGCGGTCCACGGCCTCGGCGACCAGCACCGTCAGGCCGGCCGCCGGGCCGCTGACCTGGAGGCTGCTACCGGGCATGAGCCCGACGACGAGGCCGCCGACGACGCCGGTGACCAGGCCCAGTTCGGCGGGTACGCCGGAGGCGACGGCGATGCCGACGCAGAGCGGCAGCGCGACGAGGAAGACGACGAGGGAGGCGGGCAGGTCGGTGCGCAGGGTGCGCCAGGACAGGGCGACAGAGGTCATGGTCCACTCCGGGGAGGCGGCGGGGCGAGCAACGGGTGGCGCGCCGCGCCTACCCGCCGGCTTTCGATCGGCGGGTACGCCAGCGGAAAGGCGCGCGTGGTCGGCGGGCGACCGCGTGGTGCGGCGTGCGTGCGGGGGAGTTGCTTCCGACCCGTCCGGACCGGGGTGCCGCCGCCCGGCCGGCGCTCACTCGGAGTCGACGGGCGGCCGGCGCTCACTCGGAGTCGAAAGGCGACCGGGGCCTGCGGCGCGCGCCGCTCAGCAGCGCAGGACGCTCGGCCGAACCGCCTCGGGGCAGGCGACCGCCGCGATCGGACGCCCGGCGGCGGTGTTGTCCCGGCGCAGCGGCGCGTCGGGCGGCGCGGAGGCCGCCTGGGTCACCGGGTCGCGGCGGTCGCTGGTCGGGCTGTTCCGCCCGGGGCGGGTCACCGATCCGCACGCCTTGCCGGCGAAGTTCGCCACCACGGTCCGCTCGGGTGGCTGCCCGGTGCGCGCGGTGAGGGCGGCCACGGCGACGTGCGCCGCGAGGCGTACCGGAGCGACCCGCGCGGCGGGGGAGCCGCCGGTGGCGCGGGGTTCGGCGGTGGCGCGGGACTCGGCGTCCGACGGCATCGCGGGCGGCGGGTCGGGGCGGGTCGGGGCGGCGGCCGGCGGGCGGGCCCGGGGCGCGTCCGGTGCGGCGAGCGGCGGGCGGCAGGCGACGCCGAGATGCAGCAGGAGCGCGCCGACGAGCACCGGGGCGACAGCGACGAGTCTGCGCTGCACCGCTCACCCCCAGGCCGTGTGACGCGTGCCCCGGGCGTTCGCCCGTCACGGGGATCAACCCGCCGCCGACGGCATCGGTTACGCCCGTTCCACCAGGTGAACCGGGGTGCCACGAGTCGCTGCGGCAGGCGGTGCGGGGAATCAGCCGGTGGGGGAGAGGTACAGCAGGCGGTTCGGGGAGCCGGTGCCGGGGTTGGTCACCACGCCGGCGGTGGCCGTGGCGGTCAGGTACGACGTGACCTGGGCCGGCGTCCAGGTCGGGTTGTTCTGGAGCACGCGGGCGGCGGCGCCGGCCACGTGCGGCGTGGCCATCGAGGTGCCGCTGATGGTGTTGGTCGCCGTGTCGCCGGTGTGCCAGGCGGAGAGCACGCCCACGCCGGGAGCGAAGATGTCCAGGCAGGTGCCGTAGTTGGAGAAGCTGGCCCGCGCGTCGTTGCTCTGCGTCGCGCCGACGGTGATCGCCGTGGGCACGCCGGCCGGCGAGGAGTTGCAGGCGTTCACGGTGGAGCTGCCGGCGGCCACCGCGTACGTGACGCCGTCGGCGATCGAGTTCGCCACGGCGGCGTTCAGCGACGCGCTGACGCTGCCGCCGACGCTCATGTTCGCCACCGCCGGCTGGCCGGGCTGGTGGTGGGTGCTCACCCAGTTGACCCCGCCGATGACGCCGGCGATGGTGCCGCTGCCGACGCAGTCCACCACCCGCACGGCGACCAGTTTCACGTTCTTGGCCACGCCGTGGGTCGTGCCGCCGACGGTGCCGGCGACGTGGGTGCCGTGGCCGTTGCAGTCGGCGGCCGGCAGGGCGTTGTCCACCGCGTCGTAGCCGTCGACGGCCTGGCCGCCGAAGTCGTCGTGGCTGGTCCGGATGCCGCTGTCGATGACGTACGCGGTGACGCCCGTGCCCGCGCTGGTGTAGCTGTACGCGCTGTTCAGCGGCAGGGCGGGCTGGTCGATCCGGTCCAGCCCCCACGGCGGGTTCGCCTGGGTGGACTGGATGCGGACCTCGTGGTTCTGCTCGACCCAGGCGACGGCGGGGTCGGCGGCGAGCCGCCTGGCGGCGGCCTCGGACAGCCGCGCCTCGAAGCCGTCGAGGGCCGCGCCGTACACCCGGACGACGCTGCCGCCGTACCGCCGGGTGAGGCCGGCGGCCGAGGCGGAGACGGCGGCCTCACGGGTGCCGGCCCGGCCGTCGACGGCGGCGTCCCGCAGCACCACGACGTAGCTGGAGGGGACGGCGGTGCCGCCGCCGGCGTGGCGGATCTGACCGGCCGCCGGGGCGGCGGCGAGCGGCGGCCCCCCGATCATGGTCGCGGCCAGGGCCGACACGGTCAGCGCGCCGAGGGCGGCGACCCTGCTCGGTAGCGTCATCCGTCGGTCTCCTCTGTCGTCGACCGCGTCGGAGCCGGCCGTGGGCGGCCCCCCGAGACGGTGCCGACAGGCTACCAGAGCATTGACGTCACTCTATTGTTCCCGTTCGGATCTCGTCGAGGACGCCCCGCTGGAAGGCCCGCGCCTCGCCGCCGCCCGGCGGCGGGCCGCCGCGCCGGGCCGCGACCGCCCGGCCGATCAGGTCGGCGGCCGGATGGCCCGGCTCGACCAGCCGTCGGCCGGCCGCCACCTTCGGCAGCCACACCCCGTCCCGCCAGCGCACCAGCGAGCGGCAGGCGCCGAGCACGGCGTCCTCGGTGCCGGCCGCCGGCTCGTCCCCGGGCGGCGTCGGCAGCGCGAGCCACCAGGTCAGCGCCGCCACCAGCAGCCCGCGCAGGTCGGCCGGGGACAGGTCGGCGAAGACCTCCCCGGCCGGCGGCCCGGCCAGAGCCAGCCCGCCTGCGTGCAGGATGCTGCGGTCCAGGCCGTACCAGAACCGGCCGTCCGCAGCCGGCCGCTCGTCGCCCGACCAGGTCACCCGGTACGGCATCCGCGCGCCCGTGTTCAGCTCCACCTCGAACCCCGGCTCCGGGGTGCCCGAGCCGGCCACCTCCCGGCGGTAGACGACCAGCTCCAGCCCCCGGGCGGGGCAGGGCAGCGCCTCGTGCCGCAGCCGGGCCACCAGCTCCCGCTTGCGGCCGTCGGCCAGGCCCCGCGCGCAGACCAGCGCCACGTCGATGTCGCTGCGCCCCGCCTGGTACGCCCCGAGGGCCACCGACCCGGCCGCGTACGCGCCGACGAGGTCGTCGCCGAGCACTCCCCGGGCCGTAGCCACCAGCTCCGTCAGGTACCGCTCCGCCTCCGCGTCCATGCCGCATTCTGGCCCGCCGTGGCCGGGGTCGCCGCCGGCGGGGGTGGGCCCGCTCAGAGGCGGCCCGGGCTCAGCAGGACGGCGAGGCGTTGCGCCACCGGCGGGGCGTGCAGGTGCAGCCGGGCCACGTTGATGCTGTCCTGCCCGACCACGGCGAGCAGTGCCCGCGCGCTGACCGCGTACACGCTGAGGTAGCCGTCCTCGTTGCGGACGGTCGACTGCTGGAAGCCGCCCTGGCCCAGCCGGAGCCCGACCTGCCGACCCAGGCCGTAGGTGGTCGCGGCGAGCGCCGCCAGGTCGTCGGGGTCGACGTCGGTCTGCAGGTTGTGCGTGATGAGCAGGCCGTCCACGCCGCCGAGGACGCAGCCCAGCAGGCCGGGGATCTGCAACCGCAGGTCCGCCAGCTCCTGCCTGATCGCCGCGTACGGCAGCGACGGGTCGCCGGCCAGCGACGGCGGGAACGACCGGGGCGGCGGCAGCTCGTCGGGCTGCCGGGCGGCGCGGCGGGGCAGGACTGTTCCGGTGCTGTCGGCCGTGCTCACAGCTCCAGGTTCTCCTCGATGACGCGGAGCTGGTGGCGGGCCATCGCCAGGTTGGCCCGGGTCTTGCCCAGCATCAGGTAGAGGAAGAGACCCTTGCCGGTCCGGCTGGTCACCGGTCGGATCAGGTGGTACTGGGTGCCGAGGGTGATCAGGATGTCCTCGATCTCGTCGTCGAGTTTCAGCATCTCGATCGTGCGCATCTTGGCGCGTACCACGTCGGTGTTGCCGGCGGCGGCGACGGTCAGATCGATCTCGCCTGTCCCGCCGGCCACGCCGAGTGTCATTCCGCTGTTGTAGTCGACCAGCGCGGCGCCGACCGCCCCGTCGATCGCCATCGCGCTCTTGAGCGCGACATCAAGGTTCGCCACAAGTGATCCCTCGGGTCGGACGGGCGACGCCACCGGCCTGCGGGCGGTCACCAGCGGTGCCGGGTGGCGCCACCCGGTGGAGAATGTTGCGACGAGGCTCGCACACGGGACACCGGAGGCGCACCTGGGGACGATCGCATCGGCCTGAGCGGAGGGAACACGACGCCCGCCGGTCCCGTAGCGGGGACCCGGCGGTGGATGGCCCGCGCCGCCCCGAGCTGCTATGTCCCGCCGCGCTCCGCCCGCCGCCGGCGCCCGGCCCTTCGCCGTCGAGCGGGACCGGCCCATTTCGTCGTTTCGGCCCGGCCGCCGGCCAGCGCGTCTACTGTGGAAGACATCGGTGACCGTTTGCGTGATCCGGTGGCGGCCGGGCGGTTCGCGGTGCACAGTGATCCCATGAGCGACAGCGGACGTGGTGGGCACTACTACTGGTGCACCCGGCACCACCGGGTCGAGACCGACGGCGACGTCTGCCCGGCGCGGCACGTTCTCGGGCCGTACGCCACGGCGGCCGACGCGGAGAACGCCCTGCAACGGGTGCGGGAGCGTAACGACGCGTGGGAGGCCGAGGACGCCCGTTGGGCCGGGGAGGACAGGTAAGGCGGCGCGGGACGGCCCGCGCCGAGGAGCTCCGTGCCCCGACAGGAGGCACGCGAGCCGTGTCCCCAAGGAGGGAACCGAGATGGCCGAGGCGCAGAAGGCCACCCCCCGCCCCGCCGACAGACGTACGACCGTGAAGAAGACGGCAGCGGCCGAGCGGGCCCCGGGCGCGCGCCGCTCCGGCACCACGGCCCCGGCGGGCCGGGCGTCCACCGTGACGAAGGCGTCGCCGAACGCCTCCGGTGCCGGTGCCGGGCGGGTGCCGGCGAAGAGGGCCGTGGCGAAGAAGACCGCGGCCACGAAGGCGGCGGCGACGAAGTCTCCGGTCGGCAGGAAGGCCCCGGCGACGGAGACCACGGCGACGAAGGCTCCCGCGAGGAAGGCGGAGGCGAAGGCCCCGACGGCGAAGAAGACCACGGCGGCAAAGGCTCCCGCGAGGAAGGCTCCGGCGGCGAAGAAGGCGGCGGCGAAGAGGGCCGTGGCGAAGAAGACGGCTGCCGCGAGGAGCACCGCCGCCGCGAGGAGTACCGCGAAGAAGGCGCCCGCCAAGGCGTCCGGCGCGGCCGGCAAGGCGACCTCCGCCGCACGTCGGAGCACCGCCACGGTCAAGAGAACCGGCGAGGCGGCGAAGAAGACCGGCGCGTCGGCGGCGAGGAAGACGACCAGCGCGGCGAAGAAGACGACCGCGGCGAAGAAGGCCGGCGTCAAGAAGGCCGGTCCGACCCGCCCCACCGGCGGCGCCCGCAAGGCCGCAGCGACGAAGGCCCCGGCGAAGAAGACCACCGCCGCCTCGTCGACCGCCACCCGCGCGGCGGCGAAGAAGGCCCCCGCCGCGAAGAAGACCACCGCCGCCCGGAAGGCGACCGCGCGTAAGGCCCCCGCCCGCCCGGCGGCGGCCCGGGCCACCGCGCCCCGCGACGCCCGTACGACCGCCCGGCGGGCCACGGGCTGACCCCGACCCCCGGCCGTACGACCGCCGCCCGACGGGCCACCGTCCGACCCGCCCCGCGACGACCGCGCGCCCGGCGGACCACGGTCCGACCCGCCCCTGCGACGCCCGTCCGGCCGCCCGGCCGACCACGGTCCGACCCGGCCTGCTTCTCGGCGGCCCGGCACCGACGCCGCGCCGGGAAGCGGATCACCGGCCGCGCTGTCAGGATTGACCCCGTGGTCATCCGACGCGTACTGGCGCCCCGCATCGACTTCGGCGCACTGCGCCGCGAGCTGGGACTGCCCGAGGAGTTCCCGCCGGCGGCGCTCAGCGAGGCCGAGGAGGCCGCCGCCGCGCCGCCCCGGCCCGCCGCCGACCGCACCGACGTCCCGTTCGTCACCGTCGACCCGACCGCCTCGCGGGACCTCGACCAGGCGATGCACCTCGCCCGCCGTCCCGGTGGCGGCTTCCGGGTCCGGTACGCCATCGCGGACGTCGCCGCCCACGTCCGCCCCGGCGGCGCGCTGGAGGCGGAGACCTGGCGGCGCGGGCAGACGGTGTACCTGCCCGACGGCAACGTGCCCCTGCACCCGCACACGCTCAGCGAGGGCGCGGCGAGCCTGCTGCCGGACGCCGACCGGGCGGCCGTGGTGTGGACGATCGACCTGGACGCCGACGGCGGCACGGTCGGCGTCGCGCTGGAACGCGCCCTGGTCCGCAGCCGCGCCAAGCTGGACTACGTCGGCGTCCAGGCCGACGCCGACGCCGGCCGATTGCCCGAGCCGATCGCCCTGCTCCCCGAGATCGGCGCCCTGCTCACCGCGCGCGGCCTGCGTCGCGGCGCGGTCAACCTGCCGCTGCCCGAGCAGGACGTCGAACCGGACGGCGACGGCTGGCGGCTGGTGCTGCGCGGGCCGGCGCCGATGGAGGACCACAACGCCCAGATCAGCCTGCTCACCGGGATGGCCGCCGCCGACATGATGCTGGCCGGCGGCGTGGGGCTGCTGCGCACCATGCCGCCGCCGAAGCCGGAGGTGGTGGCCCGGCTGCGCACCGCCGCCGCCCCGCTGGGCGTGCGCTGGCCGGACGGGGTGGGCGTGGGCGAGGTGCTCGCCGGGCTGGACGCCTCCGAGCCCCGGGCCGCCGCGTTCGTCGACCAGGCGGCCGAGCTGATGCGCGGGGCCGCGTACACCGCCTTCGACGGCGCGGCGCCCGAGCAGCCGCTGCACGGCGGGGTCGGGGCGGCGTACGCCCATGTCACGGCCCCGCTGCGCCGGCTGGCCGACCGGTACGCGACGGAGGTCTGCCTGGCGCTGCACGCCGGCCGCCCGGTGCCCGACTGGGCGCGGGCGGCGCTGCCGAAGCTGCCGGAGGTGATGGCCGCCACCGACCGGACGGCCGGCGCGGCCACCCGGGGTGCCGTCGAGCTGGCCGAGGCGGTGCTGCTGGCGGGCCGGGTCGGCGAGACCTTCGACGCGGCGGTCCTCGACGTGGACGCCCCGCCGAACGGCCAGCCGAAGCCGGGGCGGCAGCCCGGCGGGACGGTGGCGCTCGACGCCCCGCCGGTGCGGGCCCGCTGCACCGGCGAGCTGCCGCTGGGGGAGCGGGTCCGGGTCCGGCTGGTCACCGCCGACCCGACCACCCGCAAGGTCGTCTTCGCGCTGGCCTGACCGACCGCCCTTCGCCCGACCGCCCCGGCCGTGTCGTCTCGGGGCGCGTCGACCCCGCCGACTGCGCCGTGGGGTGGCCCGGCCGTCGTCGCAGGCGGGGATCGTCACAGCGGTCGGCGGGGCCGGGGCGCCGCGCGGTTTGCGAGGATGAGCCCATGGCATACGACGCGAGCACCCTGCCCGACGTGTCCGGGCTGACCGTCGGCATCATCGGCGGCACGGGCGACCAGGGACGGGGGCTGGCCTACCGGTTCGCCCGGGCCGGGCAGGCCGTGCTGATCGGCTCCCGCTCCGCCGAGCGGGCCGCCGAGGCCGCCGGGGAGATCGCGGCGCTGCCCGGGTTGCCGGCCGGCGCGACGGTCGGCGGGGCCGGCAACGACGAGGTGGCCCGCCGCAGCGACGTGGTGATCGTCGCGGTGCCGTGGGACGGGCACGCCGCCACCGTCGCCGCCCTGGCGGAGCCGCTCGCCGGCAAGATCGTCGTCGACTGCGTGAACCCGCTCGGCTTCGACAAGCAGGGCCCGTACGCGCTCCCGGTCGCCGAGGGCAGCGCCGTGCAGCAGGCCGCCGGGCTGCTGCCCGACTCCCGGGTGTGCGCCGCGTTCAACCACGTCAGCGCCCCGCTGCTGGCCGACCCGGAGGTCGACCGGATCGACCTCGACGTGCTGATCTGCACCGAGGACCGCGAGCTGGTGGACATCGTGGGCGCGCTGGCCGCGCGCATCCCCGGCATGCGCGGTGTCTACGCGGGCCGGCTGCGCAACGCCCACCAGATCGAGGCGTTCACCGCCAACCTGATCGCCATCAACAAGCGCTACCGGGCGCACGCCGGCGTCCGCGTCACGGACCTCTGACGGAACCGCCCCCGGCCGGAGGCGTGTTAGAAGGGGCCCCCTGCTCTACAGAATGCGTTAACAGGGGGCCCTTCCTTACACCTCAGAAAGTGTGTTCCGGGGCGGGGAACTCGCCGCCGCGGACCTCGTCGGCGAAACGGCGGGTGGCCTCGGTCAGCGCGCCGGCCAGGTCGGCGTAGCGCTTCACGAAGCGCGGGGCCTTCCCGGTCCGCAAACCGGCCATGTCCTGCCAGACCAGCACCTGCGCGTCGGTGTCCGGGCCGGCGCCGATGCCGACGGTCGGGATCGGCAGCTCCGTGGTGACCCGCTTGGCCACCTCGCCCGGCACCATCTCCAGCACCACCGCGAACGCGCCCGCCTCGGCCACCGCCCGGGCGTCGGCGAGCACCTCGTCGGCCGTCTCGCCCCGCCCCTGCACCCGGTACCCGCCGAGGGTGTGCTCGCGCTGCGGGGTGAAGCCGATGTGCGCCATCACCGGGATGCCCGCCCCGACGATCGCCGCGATCTGCGCGGCGCAGCGCCGCCCGCCCTCCAGCTTCACCGCGTGGCAGCCGCCCTCCTTCATGAACCGCACGGCGGTGCGCAGCGCCTGCGTCGGCCCCTCCTCGTACGAGCCGAACGGCAGGTCGCCGACGACCAGCGTCTGCCGGGTCGCCCGCACGACCGCGCGGACCAGCGGCAGCAGCTCGTCCACGGTCACCGGGAGCGTGGTCTCGTAGCCGAAGACGTTGTTCGCCGCCGAGTCGCCGACCAGCAGCGCCGGGATGCCGGCGGCGTCGAAGATCGACGCGGTGTACTGGTCGTACGAGGTGAGCATCGACCACCGCTCGCCGCGCTCCTTGGCGGCGAGCAGGTCGCGGGCGCGGACCCGCCGGGTGGCCGGGCCGCCGTAGAGGGCGGTCACCTCGGTCGGGGTGGACTCCACCATGACTGTCTCCTTTCCTCGAGGCCGCGTGCGCGGTCCCCGGGCTCTGCCGCGATCGTCGCACCGCGCGACGGCCGGAGGGAGACAGCAGTGCAGGATTTCACTCCCGGCGGGGGAGCCCGGCCCACCGTGGGCCGCGCGGGCAGTCCGGCCCACCGCCGGCCGCGCGGGGACGGGCCTCGCGCGGCCGGCGACAGCGGGTCAGCCGTCCTCGCGCCAGCGGTTGGTGATCGGCAGCCGCCGGTCCCGCCCGAACGCCTTCATCGAGATCTTCGTGCCCGGGGCGGACTGCCGCCGCTTGTACTCGGCGGTGTCCACCATGCGCAGCACCTTGTCGACGACCGCCGGGTCGTGGCCGGACTCGACCAGGCCGGCGCGGCCGAGGTCGCCGTCGACGTACCCGATCAGGATCGGGTCGAGCACGTCGTAGTCGGGCAGCGTGTCGCTGTCGAGCTGGCCGGGGCTCAGCTCGGCGCTCGGCGGCTTGCCGATCGAGTTCTCCGGGATCGGCGGGGTCTCGCCCCGGCGGGTCGCGTCGGCGTTGCGCCACTTCGCCAGCCGCCAGACCAGCGTCTTCCACACGTCCTTGACCGGGTTGAAGCCGCCGACCGAGTCGCCGTAGAGGGTCGAGTAGCCGACCGCCAGCTCGCTCTTGTTGCCGGTGGTGAGGACGAGGTGGCCCTCCTGGTTCGACAGGGCCATCAGGATCACCCCGCGCACCCGGGCCTGGAGGTTCTCCACCGAGACGCCGGAGAGCGACATGTTGGCCAGGAACGTGTCGACCATCGGCTGGATCGGCTCGACCCGGTAGTCCAGCCCCGTGCGCTTGGCCAGGTCCTCCGCGTCGGCGCGGGAGTGCTCCGAGGAGTGCTGGCTGGGCAGCGACACCCCGACCACCCGGTCCGGGCCGAGCGCGTCGACCGCGATGGCGGCCACCACCGCCGAGTCGATGCCGCCGGAGAGCCCGAGCACCACCGACGGGAACCGGTTCTTGTTGACGTAGTCGCGCAGGCCGAGCACCAGCGCCTGCCACACCTCCGCCTCGTCGGCCACCGGCTCCATGATCCCGCCGACCGCCGCCTCGCCGCCCGCCGTCGGCGGGACGTCGGCGACCTCGGTGCGGACGATCCGCATCCCGTCGGCCGGCTGCCCGCCCCCGCCCGTCGGCTGCGCCGCCGGGGGCAGCTCCACGTCGTGCACGAGCAGGTGCTCGACGAACTGCGGGGCGCGGGCCAGCAGCGCGCCGTCCGCCGCCACGATCATCGAGTCGCCCTCGAAGACCAGCTCGTCCTGGCCGCCGACCATGTTCACGTACGCGACGCAGGCCCCGGCCTCGGCGGCCCGGCGGCGCACCAGCGGCAGCCGGATGTCGTCCTTGTTCAGCTCGTACGGCGAGCCGTTGAGGGTGACCACCAGCCCGACGCCCGCCTGCCGCGCCACCGCGAACGGGCCCCCGGCCTGCCACAGGTCCTCGCAGATGGTCAGCGCGACGTCCACCCCGCCGACGCGGACCACGGTCAGCGCGTCGCCGGGCACGAAGTAGCGGTCCTCGTCGAACACCCCGTAGTTCGGCAGGTGGTGCTTGAAGTAGGTGGCCACCACCTCGCCGCGGTGCAGCAGCGCGGCGGCGTTGCGCGCGCCCCGGCCCGGCTCGGCGTCGGAGCTGACCTGCGGCGGGCCGTCGGCGTCCAGGTAGCCGACCACCACCGGCAGCTCGCCCAGCCCGTCGGCGGCCAGGTCTGCGGCGAGGTGGCGCAGCGCGGCCTGCGACGCGGCGACGAAGGAGCGGCGGAAGACCAGGTCCTCGACCGGGTACCCGGTCAGCACCATCTCCGGGAACAGGACGAGCTGGGCGCCGGCGTCGGCGGCCGTGCGGGTCCACCGGCGGACCAGGTCCGCGTTGCCGGCGAGGTCGCCGACGGTCGGATTGACCTGGGACAGAGCGAGACGCAGGGTGGGCATGGCCTCATCTTGCCCCAGCCGGCCGGCCCAGACACGCGGGCGTCGGCAGAGCCGGCCCCCGGGCCCCGCCGACGGCCCCAGGTGACGGGACAGGACAGGACGGCTCCCCGGAGGTCGCGTAACGTCTGCGGGAAGGAGCCGGTGGAGCATGGGCGGTCGGGCCCGGCCGGTGGCGGGCAACAGTGTCGCGAGGGGTGGAAGTGGACCGTCAGCAGGAGTTCGTCCTCCGTACGCTGGAAGAGCGGGACATCCGGTTCGTCCGGCTGTGGTTCACCGACGTGCTGGGCACGCTCAAGAGCGTCTCGGTCGCGCCCGCCGAGCTGGAGGCCGCCTTCGACGAGGGCATCGGCTTCGACGGCTCGGCGATCGAGGGCTTCGCCCGGGTCTTCGAGTCCGACATGGTGGCCGTGCCCGACCCGACCACCTTCCAGGTGTTCCCCTTCGAGGGCGGGGCCAGCGGCGAGAGCGCCCGGATGTTCTGCGACATCCTGCTGCCCGACGGCGGCCCGTCCTGGGCCGACCCCCGGCACGTGCTGCGCCGGATGCTCTCCAAGGCCGCCGAGAAGGGCTTCACCTTCTACACCCACCCGGAGATCGAGTTCTTCCTGCTGGAGAACGGCCCCCAGGACGGCTCGGTGCCCGTCCCGGTCGACACGGGCGGCTACTTCGAGCACACCACGCACGCGGTGGCGCGGGACTTCCGCCGCCAGGCCGTGCTCTCCCTGGAGCGCATCGGCATCTCGGTGGAGTACAGCCACCACGAGGTCGCCCCCGGCCAGCAGGAGATCGACCTGCGGTACGCCGACGCGCTCACCACCGCCGACAACATCATGACGTTCCGGCACGTGGTGAAGGAGGTGGCCCTCTCCACCGGCGTGCAGGCCAGCTTCATGCCGAAGCCGTTCACCGACCAGCCGGGCAGCGGGATGCACACCCACCTGTCGCTGTTCGAGGGGGAGCGCAACGCGTTCCACGACGCCGGCGACCCGATGAAGTTGTCGAAGGTGGCGAAGTCGTTCATCGCCGGGCTGCTCACGCACGCCCGGGAGTACACGGCGGTCACCAACCAGTGGGTCAACTCGTACAAGCGGCTCTTCCCGCAGGCGCTGCCGGACCGGATCACCGAGAGCCCGGCGTACGTCTGCTGGGGGCACCTGAACCGCTCGGCGCTGGTCCGCGTCCCCGCGTACGGCAAGCCGAACTCGGCCCGGGTGGAGGTCCGCTCGCTGGACTCGGCGACCAACCCCTACCTGGCCTTCGCGGTGCTGCTCGGGGCCGGTCTCAAGGGCATCGAGGAGGGGTACGAGCTGCCTCCGGGCGCCGAGGACGACGTCTGGTCGCTGAGCAGCGCCGAGCGCCGCGCCATGGGGTACGAGGCGCTGCCGGAGAACCTGTCCGAGGCGATCGACGTGATGGCCGGCTCCGAGCTGGTCGCCGAGGTGCTCGGCGAGCACGTCTTCGACTTCTTTCTGCGCAACAAGCGGGCCGAGTGGGAGCAGTACCGCCGCGAGGTCACCCCCTACGAGCGGCAGCGCTACCTCTCCCTGTAGGACCGCCGTCGGCCCGTTGCGGCGGGCCGCTATCGTCTCGATCACCGCGCCGGCACCCCCGCCGGGCGCGGCGGGTGATCGGGAGGACGTCGGTGCTGGAGGACCTGCTCAATGGAGCCGGGCGGAGCATGCTGTTCGGGGTCGTCGGGGTGGGGCTGATGGCGGCCGGCTTCGGCCTGGTCGACCTGCTCACCCCCGGCCGGCTGCGCGATCTGATCTGGGTGCGGCGCAACCCCAACGCGGGGCTGCTGCTGGCCGCGAACCAGCTCGGCGTCGCCGGCATCGTGTTCACCGCGATCCTGACCAGCTACCACGACTTCGCCAAGGGGCTGGCCTCCACGGTCATCTTCGGGCTGATCGGCCTGCTGGTGATGGCGCTGGCCTTCTTCGTGCTGGACCTGCTCACCCCGGGCCGCCTCGGCGAGGTCATCTGCGCGGACGAGCCGCACCCGGCCGCCCGGGTCAGCGCCGCCACCCACTTCGGGGCCGCGCTGATCGTCTGCGCCTGCATCGCCTGACCCCGGCCCGTCGTCAGGGCCCGACCGGCCCCGGCCCGTCGTACCCTCCGGCTAGCCTGCGCGGGTGAACCGGACGGACCGCCTCTACGCCCTGGTGGAGGAGCTGCGCGCCGCCTCGCCCCGGCCGCGCAGCGCCCGCTGGCTGGCCCACCGCTTCGAGGTCAGCTCCCGCACGATCGAGCGGGACATCGGCGCGTTGCAGCAGGCCGGGGTGCCGATCTGGGCCGAGCCGGGCCGCCTCGGCGGCTACGTCGTCGACCGCGCGCACACCCTGCCGCCGCTCAACCTCACCGCCGCCGAGGCGGTGGCGATGGCCGTGGCGCTGCACCGCCTCGGCGGCGGCCCGTTCGCCGAGGCGGGGGCCACGGCGCTGCGCAAGCTGCTCGCGGTCATGCCGCCGGCCGACGCCGCCGAGGCGCGCCGACTCGCCGGCCGGGTGTACCTGGTCGGCGACGGGCCGGCCGCGCCCGTCCCAGCCGCCGTCGCCGACGCGGTCACCGCCCGCCGGGCGCTGCGCATCGGGTACGCCGACCGCGCGGGCGCCGCCACGGAGCGGGTCGTCGAGCCGCTGGGCTTCCTCGGCAACCCCTGGCACTGGTACCTGCTGGCCTGGTGCCGGCTGCGCGACGGCCTGCGGGCGTTCCGGGTCGACCGGATCGCCTCGGTGGCCGCGCTGCCGCAGCCGGTGACCCGGGATCTGGTCCCCGACGACCTCGACATCCCGCCCGAGCGGGTCCGCGCGCTGAGCCTGGTCTGAGCGGCGCTGAGCCCGGTCCGAAACCCGACAGCGCTCCGGCCGCGTCCGCGGGAGCCTGGCGGATCCGCCGTCCCCCCGGAAGGAAGACCGTGCCCGACACGCTCAGCTACGCCGACGCCGTCCGCCTGCTCGGCGGGCAGGACAGCACACTGGTCACCTGGTTCGACCGGCTGACCGGGGGCGCGCTGCTGGCCGCCTCGGTGCCGGTGCCGGCGCTGCTGGGCATCTTCGACGCCAAGGCGGAGTTCGTCCGCCTCGGCCACGAGCTGATGCGCGGCGCGGCGGAGAAGCGCTCCGGCCTGTCCCGGTACGGGCGGTCGCGGCGGCTGGAGGCGGCGCACGCGGTGCTCGCGGTGACCGCGTTCTTCGAGATCCTCAACGAGCGGGCCCCGTCCGGCCTCGGCGACTCCGGGCCCACCCGGGAGGAGCAGTTGACGCTGGCCGGGGGCACCCCCGGGGGCGACCTCGTCGCCGCGCTGTTCGCCACGGCCGCCCCGGTGCCCGGCCCGCAGCGGCCCTACCCCGAGCTGCGCGCCGCGCTCGCCGCCTACTACGCCGGGCTGGCCGACCGCGTCGTCGGCTTCTTCCGGGGCCTCGCCGTCGCCGACCGCCTCGACGAGACGCGCTGGGCTCGCGCCGAGGCGGCGCTGCGCGACCTGCCGCCCGCAGCCGTCGACCGGCACCGCGACCTGCTGACCCGGCTCGCCGTCGACTTCCCCGAGGCGGCCCTCTGGCTCGACCTGGACGAGCACGAGGCGACCCGGAAGGAGGTCCGCCGCCTCTCCGTCGGGCTGGCCGACCTGCACCGGGCCCTGTCGGAGATCTCCACCGGCCGGGCCCCGGACGAGCGGCGAGCCGGGCTCGCCGCCGCGTACGCCGCCGAGCTGCGCCGGCCCGTGATCGCCTCCGGGGACGTGCCGGCGGGGCTGACCGTGCCGACGCTCGGTGAGGCGTACGTCCCGCCGCTGTGCCGGATCGCGGAGCTGGGCCCGACGACGCGCCCCGCCGACGAGACGTGGTGGGGCGACCAGGCGGTGCGCGACGACCTGTGGCAGTCCCTCGTCGTGCACCTCACCTCGCCCGGCGCGACCCGGGCGCCGCTGCTGGTGCTCGGGCAGCCGGGCTCCGGCAAGTCCGTGCTAACCAAGGTCGTCGCCGCCCGGCTGCCGGCGGCGGACTTCCTGGTGGTCCGGGTCGTGCTGCGCGACGTGTACGCGGCCGGCGAGCTCCAGGACCAGATCGAGCAGGCGGTCCGCGACGCCACCGGCGAGCGGCTCGACTGGCCGGCGTTGGCCCGCTCGGCCGGCGACGCGCTGCCCGTGGTGCTGCTCGACGGCTTCGACGAACTGCTCCAGGCCACCGGGGTCAGCCAGACCGACTACCTGCGCCGGGTGGCGGCGTTCCAGCGCCGCGAGGCCGACCAGGGGCGGCCGGTGGCGGTGCTGGTCACCAGCCGCACCAGCGTGGCCGACCGGGCGCAGCCGCCGCCCGGCACGGTGGCGCTGCGGCTGGAGCCCTTCGACGACGCGCGGGTCGGGGCGTGGCTGGATACCTGGAACCGGGTCAATGCCACCGGGTTCCGGGCGCGGGGCGTGCGCCCGCTGGGCCGGGGCACGGCGCTGGAGCACCGGGAGCTGGCCGAGCAGCCGCTGCTGCTGCTGATGCTGGCCCTCTACGACGCCGAGGGCAACGAGCTGAGCCGGGCCGGGAAGCTGCGCCGGGGCGAGCTGTACGAGCGGCTGCTGCGCCGCTTCGCCCGCCGGGAGGTGGTCAAGCAGCACACCGGCCTGCCCGAGCCGGAGCTGGACCGGGCCGTCGAGGCGGAGCTGCGTCGGCTGGCCGTGGTCGCCTTCGCCATGTTCAACCGCCGCGCGCAGTGGGTCACCTCGACGGAGCTGGACGCCGACCTGGTGGCGCTGCCGTTCGGCGGTACGGGGCCGGGGGAGCGGGCCGGGCTGCGCGCGCCGCTGGCGGCGGCCGAGGTGGTGCTGGGTCGCTTCTTCTTCGTCCACCGCTCCCGCGCCCACGACGACGAGCGCCACCGCGAGACGTACGAGTTCCTGCACGCCACCTTCGGCGAGTACCTCGTCGCCCGGCTCGCCGCGCAGGTGGTGGACGACCTGGTGGCCCGCGACGCCGCCGCCGGGCTGTCCTGGGGCGGCGAGCCGGTCTCCGACGACCTGCTGCACGCCCTGCTGTCGTACGCCGTGCTCACCACCCGGGCCACCGTCTTCGCCTTCCTCGCCGAGCGGCTGGCCGGACGGGACGAGGCGCACCGCCGCGCCTGGGCGGACCTGCTGCTGCGGCTGTTCCACGCCGCCCCGTACGCCGCCGGCACCCGCCGGTACGACGACTACCGCCCCCGGCGGCTGACGATGCCCGCCCGCCACGCCGCGTACGCGGCGAACCTGCTGCTGCTCACCCTGGCCGCCGCCGACGCGGTGACCGGGCGGGAGCTGTTCCCGGAGGCGACCACGCCCGTCGAAGCGTGGCGGGCCCAGGTGGGGCTGTGGCGCGCGCAGCTTGACGCCGAGGAGTGGGAGAGCCTGAGCGACCTGCTGGCGCTGGAACGCTTGGGCGACGGCACCAGCCGGGACGTCCGGGTCTGGGCCGACGGCCATCTGGCCTTCCCGCCGGAGCTGGACGTGTCGTGGACGCTGGGCGTGCGCGAGGGAGTCTCGTACGCGCTGCCGCGCGAGGGACTCATGCGGCTGCGCCGCACCACCCACCTGACCTGCGACCTGGACGCCGCCTTCGTGGTGCACGCCCTGGAGCCGATGTTTGACAAGCTGCCCACGGCATTCGCCGCATTTCCCGACGCGGGGCTCGGCGTCGCCACCTCGGTCGCCCGCGCGTTGGTCGACGCCTGGCTCCTGCCGCTGCGCCCCGCGACCCAGCAGGAGCGGCGGACCGTCTACCTGCGTGGTGTCCGGCTGGCGCTGACTGGGGGGCACCTGGTCGACGACTGGGACCGGGCCGCCTTCCTGCGGCTGCTGCTCGACCGGCTGGCGACGGACCGCGAGGTCACCCCCGACGTGGTGGCCGACGTGCTGTCCCGCTGCCGCGGCCCGATCCTCCTGAAGCAGGCCGAGGTGTCCACCGCGCTGCTCCGGTGCGCGCAGCGGTCGCTGGGGGCGGACCCGGCCGCTGACCGGAGGATCGGCGAGGCAGTGGCCGACGCCTATCTCGCGCTGAGCACCGCACCCTGGGCCTGGCTGGATGACGATGTCGTCACCGATGTGATCGTGCGCCTCCACGAGGTCGGTCTCGGTCGGTTGCTGAAGCCCGGGCTGGCGATCGAGCTGGCGGCCCGGTACAAGGGCCACCGACCCGACTTCGTACGACGGCTTGTGGAACTGTCGCACGAGGCTTCGCTCCGCAGGAAACACCGACAGGACGGTGTCGCGGGCGCGGGTGAGGCTGGTACCTGACGTCGGCCGAGCGGCCGGCACGAGGAGGAAGCATGTCCAGCACGCCCGTCACCTGGTTCGAGATCGGCACCGACCGGCCCGAGGAGGCCGAGCGCTTCTACGCCGAGCTGTTCGGCTGGGCGTTCGAGGAGCAGGGCGCTCCGGGCCGGTCGTACCGGGTGACCGAGGGCGGCGGCGACCGCGGGATCGGCGGGGCAATCCGTGCCTCCGACGGTTCGACCCCGAACTACGCGGTCTTCTACGCCCAGGTCGCCAACGTGGCGGACGCCTGCCGGCGGGCCGAGGCGGCCGGCGGCACGGTGTTGGTGCCGCCGGTCACCGTGCCGAGCGGGCTGACCTTCGCCCAGCTCGCCGACCCGTCGGGCAGCCGCCTCGGGGTGTACACGCCGCCCGCCTCCTGAATCTCCCCTGCGTGAGCGTGCGGCCCCGCCCGGGTGGTCCGGGCGGGGCCGCGTGGGGTTCACACGCTGGGCGCGCCGTGGCTCGCGCGGTGGGTCACTTGCCGGCGGTCTCGCCGTCCGACCCGCCGCCGACCGGGCCGTCGTGCCCGCCGTGGCCCGCGTGGCCGCGACCCGGGCCGCCGCCGGGGAGGACGCCCGCCTCGGCGGCCTTGGTGATCGCGTCGGCCTGCTCCTGGGTGAGCTTGCCGTCCTTGACGGCCTGGGCCAGCCGCTCCTTCAGCGCGGCCTGCCGCTCGGCGGCGTCCGGACGCTCGCCCCGCTCGCCCCTGGCCTGCTCGCCGCGCCCCGGCCGGTCGGCCTTGTGCTGCTCACGGATCTTCTCCAGGGCGTCGGTCACCTTGTCGGCGGAGACGCCCAGCTCCTTCGCCAGCGCCTCGGCGAACTCGGCCTGCCGGTCGGCCCGCTGCTGCTGCCGGTCGGTGCCCCCGGCGCTGCTGGCGCTCGGCTTCGGGGTGGGGGCGTCCTCGGCGAACGCGACGGCCGGGGCCGCGATCCCCACGCCGAGCACGCCCGCCGCCGCGAGGCCGGCCAGCAGGTGCTTCTTCGACATCGTGCGGGACATGTGTCCTCCAGAACCTCTGCTCGGATGCGATGACCCACCGACGGTGACCGGCCCACCTGGGTACGGGCCGTGGCGACCCTGTCAGCGAGCTGAAAATCGCGCTTCCCGCCGGGCAAACCGGTTGCCCGGGGCGTCGTCTCCCCGCAGGCTGGGCCGAGTTGATCAGGAGAGGCGGAACCACCGTGACGCAGCCCACCATCCGTGAAACGGCCATGCCCGACCCGCGCAGCGGGCCGTACGGGATCACCGCCGGGCCGGACGGCGCGCTCTGGGTGACCCTGGTCGGCACCGGCGGGATCGCGCGGGTCACCGCCCAGGGGGCGGTGGACGTGCACCCCGGCGACCCGGCGAGCCGACCGCTGATCATCACGACCGGCCCGGACGACGCGCTCTGGTTCACCCGCTCGGGGGATGACCGGATCGGCCGGATCACCACCGACGGGACGGCGACCTCCGTGGCGCTGCCGGCCGGCACCGGGCCCTGCGGCATCGCCGCCGGACCCGACGGGGCCCTCTGGTACACGGGGATGAGCAACGACACCGTCGGTCGGGTCACCGTCGACGGGACGGTCACGGCGTACCCGCTGCCGCTGACCGGCGGCTTCCCGTCGATGATCACGGCGGGGCCGGACGACGCGCTGTGGTTCACCCTGAACCAGGGCAACGCCGTCGGCCGGATCACGCCCGACGGGGCGGTGACCCTGCACGAGCTGCCCACCGACGCGGCCGGCCCCGTCGGTATCACCCTCGGCGTCGACGGGGCGCTCTGGTTCGTCGAGATCGCCGCCGGCCAGCTCGGCCGGATCACCCCTGACGGCCGGGTCGAGGAGTTCCCGCTGCCCGACCGGGCCGCCCGGCCACACGCGATCGTCGCCGACCCGGCCGGCGGCTGCTGGTTCACCGAGTGGGCGGCCAACCGCATCGGCCACGTCACCCCCGACGGCCGCGTGGACACCTACGACCTGCCCACCCCGGGCGCGGAGCCGCACGGCCTCGCGCTCCTCCCCGACGGCACGATCCACGTAGCCCTGGAATCGGGCGCACTGGCCCACCTGACCCCCTGACCCCACCCCACCTCCCTGCGCTCCCCGCCCCCGCCTTCCTGCCCCCCGGCCGCCCACCCCGCCGTCCCCGGTGATCAAGAGGTTTCGGTCGCGATGGGCCCCGG
>NZ_BBZF01000031.1 GCF_020884795.1 Micromonospora okii | reverse complement strand
GGCGCGGCCGGCGTGGGTGGCGAGCTGGTCGAGGCCGTTGATGATGCCGCCGGTCAGGTCGCCGCCGCCGAAGGCCGCCACCATGGACAGGGCGGCCAGCCTCGCGTACGTGTCGGGGATGCGCTTGCGGGCGTGCCGCCCGGTGACGATCTCCAGCTTGCGCTGGTTGGGCGACACCGCGATCAGGACCGACCGGTCCGGGTCGGCGAGCTGCCGGTGCAGCCGCTGGGCGTGGTCGCGGATCGGCTCGTCGAGGCCGCCGACGTAGACCGAGAAGACCAGCCCGGTCCCCTGGTCGGCCAGGCGGAGTGCCTCGTCGATGCGCAGGAGCTGGCGGGTCGAGAACGGCCCGTCCAGCACCTCGGGCGGGGTGCCCGTCTCGGCCTGCTTCTCACCAACGGTCACTTGCGCCTCCGGTTCCACCGGCCGGCGCCTCGATGCCGGCCTTCTCAAGCTTGTGGCTGGTCAGCGCCGGCGCCTGGGCGCCCGCGGCCAGCACGGTGCCGGCCGAGTCGGCCAGCTGCTCCGGGCGGCCCAGGAACCAGACCGGAGTGAAGTCGAAGGGTCGGCCGGGCCGGTAGCGCTTGACGCCGCCACCCTTGCCCCGGCCGCCGGCGAACCCCAGCGCGGCGATCACCAGCACCACGGCCGCCGGGATGCCGACGAAGACCAGCAACGTCTCGGTAACAGACAATCCCAACGCCCCCAGGCGGAAAGAGAGACCAGGAACTTCCGGGTCGGGTGGACGATCAGGTCACCGGCCGCCCGACTCCGCTCGTATTCACGTTAGCGGAGGCGGTGGCCTGCCAGACTGCGGGGTGCTGATCCTACCCGGCACTCCCGTTTCGGACCCGCGCGCCGCCCTGCCCTGGGCCGGTGGGTTCGCGCCCGAAAGGACGACCGAGCCCCGTCACAGGGTGCCCGGCGGCGCCACCCACTCGCCACGCGGGCCCCCTACGTCCCGGATCAGGTCGAAGTCGCGGTCGTAGTGCAGGACGACGGCGGAGTACTCGGCGGCGGCAGCCGCGACGGTGACGTCCACCGGGCTGGCCGCCCGGTGGTGCCCCCGGGCTGTCAACGCCAGTTGCAGGTCGCGCGCTCGGGTGGCCACCGCTTCCGTGATCGGCAGCTCGATCATCAGCTCGGCCCGTCGGGCACGCACCGTCATCGCATCCCGAAAGTTCCGCGCGCTCCGCCCATCCTCCAGGTCCAACGGGAGACAGGTGGCGGCGAGTCGCTCCTCCAGGAGCACCACGATCCGCTTCCGTACGACCGGATGCCGCAGGCGGGCCCAGGCCGACGTGTCCACGAGGTACAGGCCCACCGGAGGGTTCACGCCGCGTCCTGCCGCCCCTCGGGTGTCTTGTCGTCCTCCAGGAGCCCACCCCAGTCCCGGTCGATCGTCAGCAGTTCGCGGATGGCATCCAGCCGTTCGGTCCGCTCGGCCGCCAGTCGAAGCGCCGCGTGGATCGTGTCCTTCTTGCTCTTCGTGCCCAGTTCGCGCCTGGCGCGTTCGAGCAGCTCATCGTCCAGGTCGATGACGGTCTTCACACGCCGACTATATATCGGCGGGGAACTTGTATATACCCGGCGCGCCGAGGAAGCGGAGGGCGTTGGTGGACAGGAGCTTGTCGCGCTGCGCCGCCGTGAGGAAGTCCGCCTCGCGGACCACCCGCCCGGCCGGGCGCTCCCCCAGCGGGTACGGGTAGTCGCTGCCGACCAGCACCCGGTCCTCCCCCATCGTCTCCACCAGCAGCCGCAGCGCCGCCGGGGCGAACACCACCGAGTCGACGCAGAACCGCTCCACGTACGCGCTCGGCGGCGCGGCGGACGCCCCCCGGACCAGGTCGCCCCGGCGGTGCCAGGCGTTGTCGGCCCGGCCCAGCCAGAACGGGAAGCTCCCCCCGCCGTGGGCGAAGCAGATGCGCAGCGACTCGGGCACCCGGTCGAACACCCCGCCGAGGATCAGCGCGAGCACTGACAGGTGCGTCTCGGCGGGCATCCCGGTCAGCCAGCGGGCCATCCACCGGTCGAGGCGGGGGCCGCCCGGCATGTCCCACGGGTGCACGAACACGGGCGCGCCGACGGCGGCGCAGTGCTGGAGGAAGGTGACCACGCCGGCGTCGTCGAGGTCCCGGTCGCCGACGTGGTTGCCGATCTCCACCCCGGCGTGCCCGGCCGCGAGGCAGCGGTCCAGCTCGGCGCAGGCGGCGTCCGGGTCCTGCAACGGCACCTGGCAGAACGGCACCAGCCGGTCGCCACCGCCGGCGGTGACCTCCAGCGTCAGGTCGTTGAAGATCCGGGCGACCTTCACCGCCTGGTCGGCCGGGCGGTCGTACGAGAAGAAGACCGGCGTCGGCGACACCACCTGCACGTCGACCCCGTCGGCGGCCATGTCGCCGAGCCGGGTCGGCGCGTCCCAGCACTCGGCCCCGACCGGCCGGAACTCCGTCTCCCTCACCATGATCATGGCGGCCCGCTCGGAGTCCACCCGCAGCCACGGCCAGCCGGACCCGCCGCACGCCGCGCCGAGGTCAGGCCACCCCTTCGGCACGACGTGCGTGTGCACGTCAACGACCGGCGCCCGCCGGATGGACGACGACATCAGCCCCTGCCCGGGTGCAGGGTGCCGCACCCGCCGCAGGTGCGCGCGGCCTCGTCGGCGTAGAAGGCGGCGAAGACCGGGGGCAGGTCGGCGGCGATGTCGCGCACCTGCAACTCCACCTCGTGCACCTTGTGCCCGCACCCGGGGCAGTACCACTGGAACTTCTCCCGCGTCCCCTCCTCGCGGACCCGCTCGATCACCACGCCGATCGAGCCGGCCTCGGGCCGCTGCGGGGAGTGCGGGGTGTCGCGCGGCAGCATCCACATCTGCCCCTCGCGCACGTGCACCGTGCGCGGTCCTTCCGGCGTCATGAGGTTGATGTGCATGTTGCCCTTGACCTGGTAGAAGAACTCCTCGTACGGGTCGACGTGGAAGTCGGTGCGCTGGTTCGGGCCGCCCACCACCATCACGATGAAGTCGTCCGAGCCGGGGAACATCTCCCGGTTGCCCACGGGCGGCTTCAGCAGGTGCTGGTTCTCGGCGATCCAGCCGGGAAAGCTGAACGGCTCGGCGATCTCGCTCACGACTGCCCTCCAGGCGGAAGAAGTGCCACGGCTTGCATCTCGATCAGCAGGTGCGGGTGCGGGAGCTGGTGCACCGCGACGGTCGTCCGGGTCGGCCCGTTCGCGTCGAAGAACTCCGCCCACACCTCGTTGTAGCCGCCGAAGTCGTTCATGTTGACCAGGTACGACGTCACCTGCACGAGGTCGGGCAGGTCCGCGCCGACCGACCGCAGCAGGTCCCCGATGTTCTCGATCACGGCCCGGGTCTGCGCGCGGATGTCGAGGTCGGTCGTGCCGAACTCGTCCACGGAGACCCCGGCGAAGGTGTTGTCGGGTCGCCGCGACGACGTACCGGAGACGAAGACGAACCCGCCCGCCACCTTGACGTGCGGAAACGCGCCCCGCGGCACGGCCTTCCCGGCGACCACCCGCGCCCGCCCGCTCACCACGGACCCCCTGCCCGCACCGACGCGCGGACCGCCAGCACGTCGGGGTTCCGGGCAGCCCGACCGGCGGAGGGATCAAGCCTGACCGCCCGGAGCCGGTTGGGCTGCCCGGAACCCCCCACCATCACGATCACCGCGACGCCTTCAAGGAGGCGGACCCGAGCTTCTCCACAACGGCCCGCACGTGCGCCCCCGGACGCAGCGGCACGGCCGCCGTCGCCGCCCCGGCGAGGAACACCCAGCCCGAGCGCAGCCGCACCCCGTGCCGTCCGGCGAGCCGCAGCCCCTCGTCCAGCGCCCGCCGGGGGTCGCCGAGGATCGCGGCGGTCGAGCCGACCTGGGCGACCCGCCCGTCGATCTCCAGCAGCACGCCCAGGTTGTCCAGCCCGTCGGGCACCGGCGACCACGGCCCGACCACGAACGCCGCCGCCGAGGTGTTGTCGGCGATCACGTCCGGCAGGGAGAAGGAGAAGTTCGCGTACCGGGAGTCGATCAGCTCGATCGCCGGGGCCACGGCGCGCACCGCGTCGGCGAACGCGCCGACCGGCTCGCCCGGCTCGGGCACCCGGTCCAGCAGGAACGCCACCTCCGGCTCGACCCGGGGGTGGATGAACCGGCCCACGTCGACCGTGCCGCCGTCGGGCACCCGCATCACGTCGGTGAGCCGGCCCCAGATGACCTCGTCCACGCCCATCTGGGCCATCTTCGCCCGGCTGGTGAGCCCCATCTTCAGCCCGACGACGCGCTCGCCCCGGTCGAGGCGGCGCTGCACGAGCGCGGTCTGCACCGCGTACGCGCCGTCGGCGTCCAGGCCGGTCTCGGCGGCGAGCTGGCCGATGGCGGTGGCCGTGTCGGCCGCCTCGCCCAGTTTCCCGGCGATGCCGGCGGTGTCCACTCCGACGCTCATGAGGAGACCTCCTTCGAGAAGCACGTCCGCACCGAGCCGAGGCCGGAGATGCGGGCCTCGTACGCGGCGCCGGGGGTGACCGGCGCCATCGGGCCGAGGGCCCCGGAGAGCACCACGTCGCCGGCGCGCAGCGGGTCGCCGGCCCGGGCCAGGGTGCCGGCCAGCCACTCCAGGGCGTGCAGCGGGTTGCCCAGGCAGGCGGCCCCGGCGCCGACGGAGACCGGCTCCCCGGCGTGTTCGAGGACCATCCCGCACAGCCGCAGGTCCACGTCGGCCAGCCGGCGGGGCGTGGTGCCGAGCACGAAGAGCCCGCTGGAGGCGTTGTCGGCGACGGTGTCCACGATGGAGATGTCCCAGCCGGCGATGCGCGAGTCGACGATTTCGATGGCCGGCAGCACGTGGTCGACCGCGCGGATCAAATCGGCGGTGGTGGCCCGCTCCCCGGTGAGGTCGACGCCGAGCACGAAGGCGATCTCCGCCTCCACCCGGGGCTGGAGCAGCCGGTCGAGCGGCACCTCGACCCCGTCGCCGACGGCCATCGCGTCCGTGAGCACCCCGAAGTCGGGCTGGAAGACGCCGAAGGTCTCCTGCACGGCCCGGGAGGTCAGGCCGATCTTCGCGCCGACCCGGCGCTCGCCCCGGTCCCGCCAGGCCCGCGCCTGGAGCTGCTGCACCCGGTACGCGGACTCGACGTCCCCCTCGGGCAGCAGCCGCCCGCGCAGCGGCGGGCAGGGTTTTCCGCTCTCCCGGGCCTCGACCAGCTCTCGGGCGGCGGCTTCGATGTCGACGGTCACGACAGCTCCACGCAGACGTTGGTGAGTTCGGAGTAGAAGCCGAGGGAGTGCACGCCGCCCTCGCGGCCGATGCCGGACGCCTTGACCCCGCCGAACGGGGTGCGCAGGTCCCGCAGGAACCAGGTGTTGACCCAGACGATGCCGGCGTCGAGCCGGGCCCCGGCCCGGTGCGCGCGGCCGACGTCGCGGGTCCACACCGTCGCGGCGAGGCCGTAGTCCGTGCCGTTGGCCAGGTCGTACGCCTCCTCCTCGGTGTCGAAGGGCGCGACGTGCACCACGGGGCCGAAGATCTCCTCCCGGTTCGTCCGGGCGTCCGGGCCGAGGCCGGTGAGCACGGTGGGCCGCACGTACGCCCCGCCGTCGCGGGCGTCGCCGAAGGTGGGCGTGTCGCCCCCGGCGCGCACCTGCGCGCCCTCGGCGCGGGCCAGGTCGTAGTGGCCGAGCACCTTGTCCCGGTGCTGGTGCGAGATCAGCGGCATGTTCACGGTCGCCTCGTCGGCCGGCCAGCCGTACGCCAAGGCGTCGGCCGCCTTCGCCAGCCGCTCCACGAACTCGTCGAAGACGGGGCGCTGCACGTAGAGCCGCTCGGTGCAGAGGCAGACCTGGCCGCCGTTGGTGAAGCTGGAGCGCACCGAGCCGGCGACCGCCGCGTCGAGGTCGGCGTCGGCGAAGACGAGGCCGGCGTTCTTGCCGCCCAGCTCGAAGGAGACGGCCTTCACGCCGTCCGCCGCCGCCCGCATGATCGCCCCGCCGGTGGCGGACTCGCCGGTGAACGTGATCGCGTCCACCCCGGGGTGCCGGGTGAGGAACTCCCCCGCCGAGTCGGGGCCGAAGCCGTGCACCAGGTTGAACACCCCGTCGGGCACGCCGGCGGCGGCCATCACCTCGGCGAGCAGGGTCGCCGAGGCGGGGGTCTCCTCGCTGGGCTTGACCACCACGGCGTTGCCGCAGGCCAGGGCGGGGGCGACCTTCCAGGTGAGCAGCAGCAGCGGCAGGTTCCACGGGACGATCACCGCGACCACGCCGACCGGCTTGCGGACGGCGTAGTTCAGCGCCCGCCCGCCGCCGGGGGTGACGGTGGTGAACGACTCGGTCGGCGCGGTCGCCACGATCTCCGCGAACGCCCGGAAGTTCGCCGCGCCCCGAGGGACGTCCAGGGTCCGGGCCTGGCTGATGGACTTGCCGGTGTCGGCGACCTCGGCGGTGACCAGGTCGTCGAAGCGGCGCTCCAGCTCGTCGGCGACCCGGCGCAGCACCTCGGCGCGCTCCCGCTCGCCCATCCGCCCCCACGGCCCGCGCAGCGCCGCCCGCGCGGCGGCCACCGCGTCGTCGACCGTCGACCGGTCGGCCTCGACCACCTCGAAGACCGGCTCCCCGGTCACCGGGCTGCGCTTGACGAACCGCCGCCCCGCGTCGACGAACTCCCCGCCGACGAAGTGGCGCAGCAGCCCCGGGCCGCCGGCCGCCCGCCCGGCCATCAGGCCGGCGTCCCAGGTCACGCTCATCGCCGCCGCCCGAGGGCCAGCGCCGCCCCGACCGCGCCGACCAGCAGCGCCGCCGCCCCGGCGGCCACCGCGCCGAGCGCCGCCTGCTGGCGGCGGACCCGCCGCCGCACCTGCGCGTACGGGGTGGTGGAGAACGAGACCAGCTCGTATTGGGAGACGTACCGACCGGGCAGGGCCCGCTCCAGGGCGTGGTCGAGCCGCCGCCGGGCCTGGAACACCGGGGAGGCCACCTTGTCGCGCATCTCCACGAAGTTGGCCAGCGCCATCCGGGCGATGGCCTCCGTGTCGTCGCGCCGCCGGGCGTGGAACAGCGGCAGCGCCGCCGCCCAGTCGTCGGCGCACTCGTCCAGGCAACGGTCCAGCTCCACCACGTCCTCGAAGGCGCAGTTCGCGCCCTGGCCGTAGAACGGCACGATGGCGTGCGCGGCGTCGCCGAGCAGGCCGACCCGCCCGCCCACCTGCCACGGGGCGCAGCGGACCGTCCCGAGCACCCCGACCGGGTTGTGCTGGTAGTCGTCGACCAGGTTGGGCGCGAGCGGGACCAGGTCCGGGTAGTGGGTGGCGAAGTGCCGTTCGATCGCCGCCGGGCTGGTCAGCGAGGCGAAGCTCGCCGTGCCGTGGGTGGGCCAGAACAGCGTGCAGGTGAAGGAGCGGTCCGGGTTCGGCAGGGCGATCATCATGGACGTGCCGCGCGGCCAGATGTGCAGCGCCGTCGGGTCGAGGGCGAACTCCCCGCCGGCCGGCGGGATGGTCAGCTCCTTGTAGCCGTAGTCGAGGAAGTCGAGGCGCTCGTCCAGCACCCCGTACCCGAGGAGTTGCCCGCGCACCGCGGAGCCCGCCCCGTCGGTGCCGAGGACGACCGGCGCGGCGGCCGTGACCTTGCCCTGGGGGGTCTCGAAGGTCATCTCCCCGGTGGCCGGATCGAGCCCGACGAGCCGGTGGTCGAAGGCGACCCGCACCCCCGGCAGCGCGGTGGCGGCGGTGAGCAGGGCGTTGTTCAGCGCTCCCCGGCTGATCGAGTTGATCGCCAGGTCGCCGGCGGCGCTGTACGACTGGAAGCTCGGCTCCCCCGCGACCGGGTGGATCATCCGGCCGCGCATCGGCAGCGCGTCCGCCAGCACCTGCTCGGCCAGGCCGACGCGGCGCAGCGCGTCGAGCCCGCGCTCCGACAGCGCCAGGTTGATCGAGCGGCCCCGCTCGGCGCGGCCCGTGCGCGGGTCGGGTCGCCGCTCGTAGAGCGCCACCCGGTGCCCGCGCCGGGCCAGGAAGCAGGCCAGCAGGCAGCCGGCGAGACCCGCCCCGACGACGGCGATCTCGTCGCGGTCGGTCATGAGTGCCTATCTTTCGTTCGCGACTGCGGGGCTCGCAAGCCCGGCTCACTCCTCGCGCTCATGGATGCCTACCTTTCGTTCGCGACTGCGGGGCTCGCAAGCCCGGCTCACTCCTCGCGCTCACGGGGTCACCTCGGCGACGGTCGCGGCCAGCGCGTCGGCGACCCGCCAGCAGTCGTGGTACGTCGAGTAGAGCGGGACCGGGGCGAACCGGACGACGTCCGGCTCCCGGGCGTCGGCGATCACCCCGTGCTCGTGGCGCAGCCGCTTGGTCAGCTCGCCCGCGCTGCCCGCGTCGATCCGCACCGAGAGCTGGCAGCCCCGCCGCTGCGGGTCGCGCGGGGTGACCACCGTCAGTGGGCGGCCGGGGGTCACCGCGTCGAGCAGCCGCTCCAGGTACCCGGTGAGCCGCACGCTGCGCTCCCGCAGCGCCGGCATGCCGATCGAGTCGAACAGCTCCAGCGAGGTGCGCACCGGGCCCATGGCGAAGATCGGTGGGTTGGAGACCTGCCACGCCTCCACGGTGGCCGGCGGCCGGGACACCGGGGTCATCTCGAACCGGGTGGCCGCCTCGGTGCTCCACCAGCCCTCGAAGCGGGGCAGGTCGGCCCGGCCGAGGTGGCGCTCGTGGACGAAGACGCCGGCCAGCGCTCCCGGCCCCGAGTTGAGGTACTTGTAGGAGCACCAGGCGGCGAAGTCGACGTCCCAGTCGTGCAGGGCGAGCGGCACGTTCCCGGCGGCGTGCGCCAGGTCCCAGCCGACGACCGCCCCGGCGGCCCGCCCGGCGGCGGTGATCGCCGGAATGTCCATCAGCTCGCCGGTGAGGTAGTTGACCCCGCCGAGCAGGACCAGCGCCACGGTGTCGCCCTCGGCGGCCAGGAAGTCCAGCACGTCGGCGGTGCGCAGGGTGTCCTCGCCGGGGCGCGGGGTCAGCCGGACCACGGTGGCGTCGGGGTCGAGGCCGTGGAAGCGGGCCTGGCTGCGCACCGCGTAGCTGTCCGAGGGGAAGGCGCCGTCCTCGATGACGATGCGGGTGCGCCGCCCGGCCGGCCGGTAGAAGCTGACCATCAGCAGGTGCAGGTTGACCGTGAGGGAGTTCATCACCACGGCCTCGGCGGGCCGGGCGCCGACCAGTCGCGCGACGGGCCCGGTCAACAGCTCGTGGTACGGCAGCCAGGGCCGCTGCGCCTCCAGGTGCCCCTCGACGCCGAGCCGCCGCCAGGCGTCCAGGTCGGCCAGCAGCTCGTCGCGGGTGGCCCGGGGTTGCAGGCCGAGGGAGTTGCCGGCCAGGTACGCGGCCTCCGGGTAGCGCCCGCCGTCGGCCTCCGGCACGTGGAACAGGTGCCGGTGCCCGGGGTCGGCCTTGTCGAGCCGGTGCGCCTCGCTCTCCTGAACGCTCATCGTCTCCTCCATGCTCACATCGCCGTCCGGGCCGACCACAGCTCGGGGAAGACCACCCGGGCCATGCTGCGCTGCAACCAGGCCAGGCCGGCCGAGCCGCCGCTGCCCACCTTGGCGCCCATCGTGCGCTGCACCGCCTTGACGTGATTCCACCGCCAGTCGCCGAACTGCTCGGCCACCTCGGCGAGCGCCTCGCCGAGCAGCAGCAGGTGGTTCTCCGGCCCGCCGTCGTCGTAGACGGCCACCCAGGCGGCCTCCACGGCCGGGTGAGGGCGGTGCTCCTCGGCGACGTCGCGCCCCAGCACCTCGTCGGGGACCTCGAAGCCGCGCCGGGCCAGCAGGGCGGTCACGTCGTCCCAGAGGCTCGGGGCGGCCAGCGTGGCGGTCAGCTCCGCGTACACCTCGGTCTGCCGGCGGAAGGGCCGGATCAGGGCCGGGTCGCGCAGGCCGAGCAGGAACTCCAGGTGCCGGTACATGGCGGACTGGAAGCCGGAGCCCTCGCCGAGCAGGTTGCGGAACCGCTCGAAGTCCGCCGGGGTCATCCAGCGCAGCCCACGCCAGGCCGCGTTGAGCCCCTCCAGGTGCAGCCCGGCGCGGCGCAGCGGGGCCAGCGCGTCCCAGACGCGGTCGGCGCGCAGGCAGCGCTGCGCCTCGCGCAGCTCGTGGCAGGTCAGCTTGAAGTACAGCTCCATGATCTGGCTGACCATCAGGAAGGACATCTCGCCCGGGTCGTCGCTCAGCGGCTGCTGCAACGTGTGCAGGGTGCTGGCGTGCACGTACGCGTCGTAGGGCACCCGCTCGGCGAACTCCAGCGTCGGCTGGCCGCCGTTGCGGGCGGCCCGCGCCGCCCGCTGCCGGGCAGTCGCCGGGCGGACCGCCGTGACCAGCGCGGGGCCCCGCAGGTCCGTCTGCTCCACCTGTCGCCTCCTCCTTGAGCCGGGTAGCGTCATGGTGCCCCGGCGACCAGGCGGAACGGAATGCCGATTCGACGGCGCTACCGCCCTGCGACCTGTCACGGCAAAGGCGAAGCGCCCCTACGGGTTTCGGGAAGGAAGGTCAGGCGTGGATCACATGGACTGGGCGCTGCTGCGCGAACTCCAGGCCGACGCCCGGCTGTCGTACAGCGAGCTGTCCCGGCGGGTGCACCTGTCGCCGCCGGCCGTGGCCGAGCGGGTGCGCCGGCTGGAGGAGTCGGGGGTGATCACGGGCTACCACGCCCACGTCGACCTGACCCGCGCTGGCCGCACCGTGGTCGCCCTGATCCGGATGTCCTGCTACGGGTCGCGCTGCGTCCTCAACGACCCGACCGTCCCGGACTGGCCGGAGATCATGGAGATCCACCGCATCACCGGCGACGCGTGCAGCATGCTCAAGGTGGCGGCCGGCTCGATCGGCGCGTTCGAGCGGGTGATCGACCGCCTCGCCCCGTACGGCCAGCCGTCGAGCACGATGGTCCTCTCCACCCCCCTCGCCTGGCACCCCGTCACCCCGGTACAAGGAGGGGCACCTTCCTAGCGTCTCCGGTATAGGAAGGGCCCCTTCCCAACACCTCCCGGGGCCGCCGCACACCTCCCCGGGCCGCCGCCCCCGGCCGCTCGGGTTTGCCCCGGGGCCAGGGGGAATGCAGGGCGCGGACCACCCAGGGGAGGATTTCCGGTGCCCCGGCACCGGGAGGGGGGAATCATGCGGGGGCTCACCGCGTCGCACCGTGTCCTTGCGACCGTGCTGACCGTTCTCGGCCTCGTCGGGGCGTTCGTCCTGGCCGCCGCCGCGCCGGCCCGGGCCGGGGAGAACACCTTCGTCGAGGTGACGCCGAACAGCGCGCAGGCCGGCAGCCGGGTCGACATCCGGGCGAGCTGCGACAACGACAACAACCGCCAGGCGGAGGTGCACTCCGACGCCTTCGGCCGGGTCGTGCTCCGGCCGGACAACGGCTTCCTGACCGGGGCGGTCACCATCCCGGGCAACAAGCAGCCCGGCGACTACCCCGTCGAGCTGCGCTGCCCGGACAACCGCACCGCGACCACCACGCTCACCGTGCTGAACATGGCCCAGCCGAGCAAGGGGCCGAACACCGGCGCGGGCGGCACGGCCGGCGACGACCGGGGCAGCGGCTCGCTGCTGCTGGTGGGCGGGCTGACGCTGGCGGCCGTGGCGGCCGGGTTCGGGGCGTACGGCTCCCGCCGGCGGGCCGGTACGCGTCCCTGACGGGGCCCGCCATGGCTCGACGTACGCGCGAGGGCCCGGCCCCGGGCCGGTTCCGGGCGACGGCCCGGCTGGTGGCCCGGGGCGCCGGCCGGTTCGCCCGGGTCGCCGGGCAGGCGTTCTCGGCGAGCGTGACCACCGAGGCCCCGTCCGCCGGGGCGCCGGCCGCCCGCACGGCGCCCGCCGGCGCGGTCGGCCGGGCGGGGACGGTCGCCCGCGGGTGGCGGCGGTCGGCGGGCCGGGGCCCGGGCGCGCCCGGGCTCTTCGTCGCCGCCCTGATGGTGCTGATCATGGCGATGCTCGCCGTCGAGCGGGTGACGGGCCACAGCCTGCTGCCGGACCGCTTCGTCGCGGGACTGCGGCCCCCGCCGAAGAAGTTCCCGGTGCTGCCGGCCAGCCGACCGGTCGGCATCGCGAGCGAGTCGATCGACCTCGACGCCCCGGTGCACGAGGTGGGCATCGCGGCGGACGGCAGCATCGACACGCCGGACGCCGGCCGCGCGCAGGAGGCCGCCTGGTACGACCAGGGCCCGACCCCCGGGCAGTACGGCCCGGCCGTGATCGTCGGCCACGTCGACACCCGGACCGGGCCGGCGGTGTTCCACGAGCTGAAGGAGCTGCGCTCCGGCGACCGGGTGGAGGTGCGCCGCGCCGACCGCTCGGTGGCGGTCTTCGAGGTCGACGCGGTGCACCGGTACGCCAAGGACGCGCTGCCGGTGGACGAGGTCTACGGCGACTTCAGCCGCCCCCGGCTGCGCCTGATCACCTGCGGCGGGCGGTGGGTCGGCGGCGCGACCGGGTACGCCGACAACGTGGTGGTGTACGCGTCCCTCGTGAAGGCGCGCGACGCCTGACCGCGACCGTCAGCGGGCCGACGCCGGGGCGGGCCGACGCCGGCCGGACCGACGCCCGACCGCGACCGCGAGCGGGCCGACGCCGGGCGGGCGACGGCGACGGCTCAGGCCGCCACCTCGGCCTCGGGCTCCCGCAGGTCGAGCCAGTCCGCCCAGCGCGGGTCGGGGGCCCGGTGCCCGAGCACCCGCCAGGCCGTGCCCTTCGGCACCGAGGGCGGCGAGTGCAGCCGCCAGCCCAGCTCGGCGGGGGTCTTGTCGCCCTTGGTGTGGTTGCACCGGGCGCAGGCGGCCACCACGTTCTCCCAGGCGTGCCGGCCGCCCCGGCTGCGCGGGAAGACGTGGTCGATGGTCTCGGCGGGCCCCCGGCAGTACGCGCACCGCCAGCCGTCCCGCGCGAAGATCGCCCGCCGGGAGAGCCCGACGTGGGCGCGGAAGGGCACCCGGACGAACCGGGTTAGCCGGACCACCGAGGGCACCGGGAGCGCGTTGCGGGCGCTGTGCAGGACGCCCTCGCCGTCGGCCACGCAGACGGCCTTGGCGGAGAGGACGAGGATCGCGGCGCGACGCACCGACACGACACACAGCGGCTCGTAGGTGGCGTTGAGAACCAGCGCGCCGGAGCCCACCGTGGGTCGTATGTCAGGCATCGAGCTCACCCTCCCGGTCCAGCCGCTCCCGCCGCGGGTGCGCCGGGCGCGTTCGCGCACGGCGCGACCACCCGACGTCGGCGGGTCCACCGACGTCCGTTGCGCAAATCTTCCCTGATAAGGCACCGGATTGCACGTACTAATGTGACAAGCCAAGTAGGCATCACCCGGAAACGGGCAGAGCTGGCCTCTGAGCAGGGCGGGACCCTTCATCGGCTCTCGACGTTTTACACCCGTTTTCGATCTCAGTTGTGCCGGATCTGTGCCCGATGATCATGCTTATGCATTGGGCTTGATGAATTTGATCAAGGTGACTCAAGATCACTAGAGTGCCTGACGTGAAGCGAAAAGCCCTCTCGAAACGCTGGCCCTGGGTTCTCCTGTCCCTCGTCGTCATGGCGTGCACGGGTGCGCTGGCCGTTCCTGCGGCGTGGGCGGTGAGAGTCCAGGTTGAGGCGGAACGGGGAGAGCACGCCCCCGATGCTGCGGTGGCCGTCTACCTGCTGCGGTTGAGTAGCGGGGATGATGGCGGGTTGCGTCGAGTGCTTGCCGCTGATCGCCGTGACGATCTGGTCGGTCAGTGGCGCGCTTACCGGGCACAGATGTCAAGATCGGCTAACCCGCCCAGCAAGCTCGAATCAGGCCCGTTGCAGGTTGACCACGTCCGAGACGGTGTAGCCCTGGTCGTCACCGAGGTTTACGCGGTTTGGTGGCAAGATCGGACGCTGCTGACGGGAAGTCGGCATTCCTGGCGTTTTGAGGTCCGAGAAGGCCGTAGCGGGTGGAGGGTCTGGACGGTCGAGGCCCCGGCTTGGTGCGGTGGCTACATCCGGCCGGACCGGTGCTAACGGCCGGCTGTCACTGCCTTACCGGGCAGAGATGTTCGAGTCCTCTCAGGCCGCGCGGGAGTCAGCCGGCAGGGTCACAATACGTCCGAAAAATCGGTGGATCTGCTGCACGACGCTCTCGAACTCGTCCAGGTCGATGGGCTTGGTGACGTAGGCGTTGGCGTGCGCGGTGTAGCTGGCCACCACGTCGGCGTCGACCGCTGAGGTGGTGAACACCACGACCGGGATCGTCTGGAGCCGGGGGTCAGCCTTGATCGCGGTGAGGACTTCTCGGCCGTTCATGCGGGGCATGTTCAGGTCGAGCAGAATCAGTTTCGGGCGTGGAGCATCGGCGTACTGGCCCTGACAGCGCAGGAACGCCATAGCCTCCACCCCGTCGGAAACGTGGTGCAGCTCGGTGTCCAGGGTGTGGGTAGCGAACGTGTCCTCGATGAGGGCGACGTCGGCGGGGTCGTCCTCGACTAGCAGCACTCGCAGCCGACCAGGCTGACCGTAGGTGGTGGCGTCCTCAGCAGCGTTCACGGCCGAAGAATACTTGTGGACCCGTTGCAGGTCACGACCCGATTTTGCTGGCGTTCGGAAGATCACTACCGGTCAGTTCGGAGCCCTGTAGTTAAGCTGGCCTCCTGCGCTGCGGTGTTGGCGGGAAGGCCCTGGTGTCGCCGTAGGTGGTACCGGCGGCCAGGCCTGCTGACGCTGGCAGCCAAGGCCAGGGCGACAGGGCGCACCGTCTTACGTCTTGCTTGCCGGCTTCACGAAGGTCCCCCGCTGAGGCACCACGAACAACACGCCCTGGTCCACCAGTACCGCGATCGTTCGCCGTACGGTCGCCCGCGCGAGACCGTACTCCTGCACCAACTGAGACTCGGACGGGATCGCTCGGTTGGGCTGCCAGTCGCCACGCTCAATCCGGGCGGCAAGGATGCCGGCCAGTTGCCGATACGGCGGCAGCGGTGCCCCGTGGTCAATGTGGGCCTCCGGGTCGATCTCCATGGCTCGACGCTAGAAGTCCCCGGATGACCGCCCTCAACCTTCTACGTACCTAGACGTATGAAGACCAGCGTTGGTACGGTGCGGTTACCCGCTGTGCTGGTCGTGGAGGATCCGAACTCGCCCCGGTGCGGCGGTATCCCTGCCCGGCTGGGCTCCTTCGACTCAGTCGGGCAGGGCCACTTTCGAGCAGGAAGGGCTTTCATGCCTGCCGAACAGCACAGGCGCACGTGGGCCAGGGCGCAACTTCGCTCGCCCAAGCCTGGTGATGAGCTGTGGATCGACCGGGAAGCGTCGGTGCAGTTCGCACGACAGCCGCGGTTCCTGTTCCGGGTGATCTCGGTGTGCCCGAAGCCGACCTATCCGGGCTGGGTGTGGCTGACGGGCTACCAGCTCGATGAGCGGGGCAACGCTGTCGACAAGCGGGAGATCTTCGTCAGGCTTGCCGGCCTGCATTCTGCCCGTCGATCTGATGGGCGCCCGGGGTCGGAGTCGGCTTTCGTGTCACGGTCCGGCACCCGGCGGACACCGCCACAGCGGCGCTCTTGACCTCAACCGGGACCGGCAGCGGAGTCGGCTCCTGGCCGATCGCCCCGACCCCAGCGGCTACCCACCCCCTTCCAGGCGAAGGTTTTGACCTAACCCGGACTCGGTAGTAGCTGGCACGGGGTCATGTGCTCGATACCAGCGGACGCCGCCCCCATGCTTGGGGCTTGCCGGCCCTGCCCCGCGCGTCATTCTCGGCGCTCAGTCCCCGGCGGCGGCCCGTTCTGACGCCGGGGTACACGAGGGTTTATCCGGTCGGTCGGAGAGCTGCACTGCGGCTGTCAAGGGCTTCCCTGATAGCCGTGCGCCGGGGCGTGACCGGCCGCCAGGCCGCACGCGCGCCCCGGCGCGAACACGGCGGCGGGCCGCAGGCCCGCCCTTGACCAAGTAAAGAAAGTCTGAACACGCTACGCTCCAACCATACCTAAGTAGAGGGCCAGCGCGTTACGGCCGGTCTCGCATACACCGATCGATGGCATTTGCCGCTTCACCGATAGACACAGCCTCGGTATCGATTCGCATGTCTGCGACTGGCAGGCGAAGCGTTTCTTCGACAGCCGCGCGGCGCTGGCCTTCGTCCCCGGTGCCCCGTGCTCGAATGCGCTCGTTCAGTACGGCCGGATGGGCGTAAAGCTCGACTACAGTCCAGTTCGCTTCGGTGCCGCCCGCTACAGCTCCAATCGCCTCCACCTGGCCAAGGTGCACGACTGGCACCCGGCCAGACCTCCATATCTGCTCAAGCCCGGAGCGATCGACAAAGTAGGTTGCCCCGTATCGGGTGTTCTCCCACAGAATCGCCTCGTGCGCTAGCCGCAGCCGATCTACTTGGTCTGGCTTGATCATCCGGTAGCCGGCTGTTCTTCCGGGTCCACACTTCAACCGCTTGAAGTGCTCAAAACTGGGGTATCGGCCGATCAGCTCAGCGGTTATTGAATCTTTTCCGCTTGCGGGAGCACCGTAAAGGATTAAGCCTTTCCTCACAGTTTCGCCATCCTGTCGAGCAATTCTTTCGCCTGCTCTTGAAGTGGCCTTGCGCCAGCAGAGTTATCAAGCCGGGCGTGCGACGCTTTCGGCGCAAACACGAAGTCAAGCTGACTCACGTACTCGCTCCAGTTTGCAAGCTTGTATTCATCACGGGCGGCACCACGGCGACGAATATAGGTGTGCATAGTGAATGCGTCGCAGTAAACCCAGACAACTTGAAGACTCCCATTGTGGGCTGCCACGGTCGCCGCAAGCCGTTCACACCATGCCTCATCGCTCAACTCCCTGACGAAGGGTGCGGTAACGACTACGTTTGAACCACACTGCAAATTCTCGTTCAGAGTCGCCATCAGGGCTTCATACTCGGCGGGCCGGATGATCGTCAGATACGTCTCAGACTCCCGGTCATGCGGCGAGTGCCCCAAGCGCTCCAGCGCAGCCTCTACCACGGGACGGGTTGTGGTGTCCTTGTCAAGGATTGCCCAGCCTGTTTGGCAAGCGATGATGCGACCGAGCTCTGTCTTGCCCGAGCCTGGATAGCCTCCGATAAGGATCACGCGGGGGCCTCGCCGCTCCGCCGCTCCTGCCGGGTTGTGCACGATCCGGCTTGAACGTGCCCGGTTGATCACCAACCCTTCCTCAGCAAGCATCGCCATCGCTCGGTTGATCGTGGCCACGCTTGTATTCCAGGACTCGGCAAGGCTCCTAGTCCCTGGGAGCTGCCGCCCATGCGCCAGGCGCCCGGACTGAATGTCGTTCCGGATGGCCTGCGCGATGACGAGCGCTGCCGTCCCTCGCTGCAACTCCTCCTGCGGGTTTGGCTGAGTGGTCACTGGCGCTCCTTGTTTCGACGCGGGCGAGGGCTACGAAGGGTGCCTGCGCCACCCCCACGTAGCGATGTTCTCGCAGGTCAGCCGGCAACTTTCGCGGACCTGAGTGTATCTGTTGACTCGCTCTGATCCAAGCTGTTAGCCTCTGATCCACGCTGATCCGCTCTGTTACATCGGACAGCAGTGAGGAACCGGGGCCTAAGTGCCCAGCAGCCACAGGAACGACACAGGCACGACGCGACGAAGGAGATCAACAGATGCGGAACATCCCGGTGAACCTGGCTGGCTTCAAGCTGCGGGTGGTGGAAGAGGCGTCGATCAAGACGGACCAGGAAGGCAGGGTCAAGACGGCCTACGGGACCGATGACCCGCTGTACGTCGTGGGCGTGTTCGCTAAGCCGGTGGCGACGGAGGACGGCTACCGGGGCAAGGGTGAGGAACTCAAGGTGACTCTCTCGATCGCTCCGGAGGGGATCGAGGAAGGCGACCTGGTCGAGCTGGTGGGGCCGACGGTGTCGCACTGGGAGAACGAGGGCCGGTCGGGTCTGTCGTGGAAGGCGCAGGCTCTTAAGCCGGTCGGCGCGTAAAGACTTTTCGCCCCGCCCCTTTCTGGTGGGTGACCCGTTCGAGTCGGGTCGGGGCACTTTGTCAAGGTGATGGGGTCTGTGTGTGGGCTTCATTCTTGGCTACTCGTTCGTTGAGAATTCCACAGTGAATGTGAATACAACCATGCCTAAAACGGGTTCAATGCTGCTATTCGCATATCGATTCTTTGGAAGGAGGTTGTCATGTCGGACTTTGAGTTGATTCTTATCGGGTTGCTGCTGTTGTCGGTTTCTCTGAACGTCGGTCTGATTCGTCGCGAGGGGCGTCGGTTGCGGCGGGTGTGGCGTCTGTCCGGTCGGGAGTAGCCGCCCGGTCGGTGGCTTCTATCCGTCCCTTGGGGTGTGTGCACCGGGGGCGGGTGGTGCCCACCGATGGTGGAGGTGGAAACCGGAAGGAGAGGCATGGATTTGGTGCCGGAGTTCGTGAAGTCGTTGACCGGCAAGTCTCGATATGAGGCGCTGATGGGCAACGTGCAAGGGCTGTCGATGCTGATGGACGGCGCGAAGAGCCTGATCAAGGGGTGCGAGCCTCCGCCGGGAACGCTGTACCAGTTCGCGGCCCGGGTGGAGGAGCTGGAAGACGCGCACAAGCAAGCGGTGGAGGCGCTGAGGGCGTTTCACACGCGAGTGAAGACGTATGAGGCCGATTTGGTGGCCAAGCCGTGGAAGGTGAGCTGATGTCTTACCAGATTAGCGACACCTACGACGGTATCGATCAGGCTATGCGGTTGATGCGTTCTTCGATGAAGGGAATGCCGGAGCGGTACCGGTACATGCGGCACTACGACGACCTTCGTCGGGCGGTCGCGGTGCTGCTGGTGCTGCTCGAAGAGGCCGCGCCGTGGATGGACGAGACGCGGGAGGCGAAGGAGTCCACGTCTCGCGCGAAGAAGATGCTCGCGGCGGTGCGCTGACAGTAATTGCGTCAACGGAAAGGCCCGGGTTGGTAATCCGATCCGGGCCTTTCTTATACCCAAAAACAGATGTCACGGAATTGTATTCGGAATTGATGAAAGTAGGTGCGGGAGATGGGTAAGCGTGTTCAGGGGTGGGAATGGAAGGTCGCGGGTTGGGCGGCGCGGCACCCGGGTTTCGTGGCTGCTCCGGCGGCGGTGGCTACTGCGGTGGCGCAGCTCGGGCCGGTAACGGCGGGTGGCGTGGCGGCGGGTGCGCTGGCGGCGGGTGTGGGCTGGTACCGGGGTCACCCGGACTCCTGGTCGACGCTGGCGGCCCCGAGGTTGCGGGCGGTGCGCCGGCGGTGGCTGTCGCGGGCGTATCTCGGTCCGTGGTGGGGTCGGGTGACGGAGGCGTGCAACCTGGTGACGGTGCACCGGGTCACCGGGGCGGTCAACGTCCCGCGCATCATCCGGGTTCGGTCGCACTCCCCGTCGACGGAGACGGTGTACGTGCGTCTGCTCCTGGGCCAGACCCCCAAGCAGTGGGAGGAAGCGGCCGACGCCCTGGCGGTTGCTCTGAACGCGGAGCGGGTGGGTATCGAGCGGGTTCGCGCGCAGGTGATCGCGCTGATCGTGCAGCGCAGCGAGCCGTTTACTCAGGTCATCGTTCCGCCGGACCTGCCTGGCGACGCTGACGCGGTGAGCCTGGCGAACGTGTACCTGGGTGAGACCGAGCACGGTACCGACTGGATCGCGCCGCTGATCGGCCAGCACTGGCTCGTCGGCGGGGCCACTGGGTCGGGCAAGAACTCGGTTACGTGGATGGCGTTGCGGGCGTGCGCTCCGCTGATCCGTGACGGCCTGGTGCGGGTGCACGTGGTCAACCCCAAGGGCACCGAGTTGAACGCCCTGCGGCCGGTGTCGTACCGCTACGCCGAGACTGACGGCGACATCGTGGAGGTCGTCCAGGAGTACTGGGCCACCATGCAGGCCCGCAAAAAGGTGTTGGCGGAGCAGGGCCGGCGCACGTTCGAGCTGTCCCGCGAAACCCCGCTGGATCTGCTGGTAATCGATGAGCTGGGCGCGGTGACCGGCTACGGCGACCGGTCTCTCACCAAGGGCGTCCAGGCGGTGTTGCCGCTAATCCTGTCGCAGGCTCGCGCCCTGGGCGGCAGCGTCATCGGCGCTCTCCAAGAGCCCACCAAGGACGTCATCCCTCAGCGAGACCTGTTCAGTCTGCGGATGTGCCTGCGGACCACCTCGGCTGGACACGTTGAAATGGTGCTCGGTGACGACATGCGACGCCGGGGCGCGCTCGCCGACGAGATCCCGAACCACCCGAGCACGGCCGGTATCGGGTTCGTCGTCAAGCAGCGCTCACGGACCCCGATGCGGGTGCGGGCGGCGTACTGCGATGACTCCGACATCCGCGAGTTGGTGCGGGTCGCCGGCTGGCCCCACACCGAACTCACCACGGCGGGCCGGTGATCGCGGTGAACAACCCCGACACCAACAAGCGGCCCGCGAAGCAGCCCCGACCGGTTCGCAAGCTGAGCAAGCGTCTCGACGTTGCCCGGCAGCTTCACGACCTGGAACAGGACTCCGCGCTAGAGATCGTGGAGATCGAGCGGCTACGGGTGAGCGTGAACCGCAACCTGTGGACGTTCCTGGCCATCGGCCTCTTCTTCACCACCACGGGCGTCCACGACTTCCTAGCCGGCGATCTGACCCCGACTAACCCGGTGTGGTGGGGAAGCTGGGGCGTTGAGCCCTGCCTCGCGGGAATCCTGATCACGGTCCTGCGATGGGAAGCCGCGATGATCGCCCGGGACATCAAGATCGATTCCCGGGTGGTCGACTGGTTGAAGCGGTTCCTTCTCGGCTGCACCTTGATCATGAACGTGGTGCCGGTCCTGATGCCACGCACAGGCGGTATCAGCCCGGGAATGCTCGCCGCGCACGTCATGGTGCCGGTCCTGGTGTTCCTCCTGGCCGAAGTCATGCCGGTCGTCCAGGCCCGCTGCATGCAGGCACGCCGGGCCGTCGCCCTCCCCACCAACACCCCCGCCCCTGCCCCGGCTCCGGCTCCGGCTCCGGCTCCGGTGACCGTGCCGGCCGCCGTCGCGGAAGCCGCCACCCCGGCACCGGCCCCGGTTGCGCCGCCCGCTCCGGTCAAGGTCCCGGCTCCGATCCCGGTTGCCCTGGTGGAGCCGGCCAGGGACGCCGTTGCGGAGCCTCCGGCCCTGGACGGCTTGGGCATTCCGGCCGGGATGCAAGCCCAGATCCGGCGACTCGTCGCAGACCTGGACCGGCCGGTGACCGCCGTCGACATCCAACAGGCCACCCGGCTACCGGCGTCGATCGCCTCGAAGGTCGCTGACCGGTTCACCCCGGCCACCGCCAACGGCTACACGCACTAACCCCTGCTCATCTCCTGGCCTGCCGCGCTCCATCCTGCGAGCGCGGCAGGCCCCGCACGGCCCTTGTCTTTCCTGACCGAGGAGGCACCCCCGTGTCCCGATCGCTGCCCTACCTGTCGTCGCTCACGATCCACAGTGAGGCCCCGATGAGCCTCACCGCTGTTGCCGGTCTGCTCCTGGTCGCCGCGCTCGCCCTGGTGTCCTGGAACCGGTATCGGCTGACCGTGCTCCGCTGCGAACTGGCCGCCCTGCGGCGGGCCGTCCTTCGTGACCCACTGACCGGCCTGGCCAACCGCGCCGGACTTACCCAGGCGTGGACGCACCTCGCGCCGGCCCGGCCATACGTGGCGGTGATCGACCTCGACGGCTTCAAACCCGTCAACGACACCCACGGCCACGCCGCCGGCGACATCGTGCTCACCACCATCGCCGGCCGCCTCCGCACGGTCAACGCAGTAGCCGCGCGCCTCGGTGGAGACGAGTTCGCCGCTCTCATCGACGCACCCGACCCGGCCGCCGTCGCTCACCGGCTCGCCCAGGTGATCGCCGCTCCGGTCGAGCTGCCTACCGGAGTGACGGTCACGGTGACGGCCAGCATCGGCCTCGCTCCCGCCGTTGGTGACCTGCCCGCTGCTCTCGGCGCTGCTGACGCCGCGATGTACCGGGCCAAGACCGGCCGTACCGGAGTCGCGATGTTCGACCCCCGCCGCGATGACCACACCACCCCCACCGCCAACACCCGGCCGGTCGTGCGGGTTCGTGACCTCAGCGGCGCTGCGGTCACCAGCTACGCCCACTGACCCCCGCACCTCTCCCCCTCGCTCCTGCCTGCCGTGCTTCACGCCCTGGAGCACGGCAGGCCCGTCTCCGAAAGGAGAGACCTCGTGGCACGACCACCAAGCCCCGCGTACGACGCTGAGGCAGCCTTCGCCCGCTGGATGCGCACCCCCGCCTACAAGGAATGGCGGGCCGGCGTCGAGAGCGTCAAAGGCTGCCTGCAACCGGTGCGTCTGGTCGGCAAGTTCGAGGTTCGGCACCTCGGCAGCGGTGACCTGATCGCGTCTCGGCAGGGCCGGGTGTGGGCGCCCTGCGGCACCCGCCGATCGGCCGTCTGCCCGACCTGCGCCGACCGGTACGCCGCCGACGCCTGGCACCTGATCCACGCGGGCATGTCCGGCGGCAAGGGCGTCCCCGACACGGTGGCCCGGTCGACGCGGCTGTTCGTCACCCTCACCGCCCCGTCCTTCGGTGCGGTGCACAACCGGCCCGGCAAGCGGCCCTGCTCCTGCGGACGCTGGCACGGCGAGGGACACCCGCTGCTGGGTAGCCCGCTCGACCCCGGCTCCTACGACTACGCCGGGGCCGTGCTGTGGCAGGCACACAGCGGTCAACTCTGGCACCGCTTCACCATCGCCCTACGCCGCGCCGTCGCTGCCGCTGGTGGCCTCACCGTCCGCGCATCCGGGGCATACCTGCGGATCTCCTACGCCAAAGTTGCGGAGTATCAGCGGCGCGGCCTGGTGCACTTCCACGCCGTCATCCGCGCCGATGGCCCATCCGGGCCGGACTCGTCGCCCCCGACCTGGCTCACCGCCGACGTGTTGGCCGACGCGGTGCGTTCCGCGGCTTCCTCCGTCGAACTGGACACCGCCCGACCTGACGGGACCGCGCTGCCTCTCGGCTGGGGCGCACAGGTCGACGTCAAGGACATCACCGCCACCGACATCGACGCAGACGCAGACGGAGACGACGACGGGGACCAGGTCGTAGCCGACACCCGGCTCGCCGGCTACATCGCCAAGTACGCCACCAAGGGCACCGGCGCGACGGAGACCGGCGACCGGCGTATCCGTTCACAGGCACACATCGACCGGCTACGGGTCTCCGCACACCACCGCGCGATGATCCAAACCGCGTGGGACCTCGGCGAACTCGACCAGTACGCCGACCTGAAACTTCGTCACTGGGCGCACATGCTCGGCTTCCGAGGCCACTTCCTCACCAAATCGCGCATCTACTCGACCACCTTCAAGAACCTCCGCGCGGAACGCCGAACCCACCAAATCCAGACCGCGCTCACCGAAGCCGGCCTACCCGAAGACGCTGACGTCCTGGTCGTCAACGACTGGCAGATCCTCGGCATCGGCTACGACTCGCCCGAACAACTCGAACTCGCCACCGCAATAGGCGACCGCATCCGAACGGCACGACAGCAAGCCAGAAAGGAACCCCGATGACCACCCCCACCACCGAACGGCTGTGGAGCGTCACCGACGTGTCGGCGTTCCTCGGCATCCCCGTCGGCACCCTCTACCAATGGCGTCACCGCCGCATCGGCCCCCGCGCGTCCCGCGTCGGCCGCCACCTCCGATACGACCCCGCCGACGTGCGGGCCTGGTTCAACAGCAAGGCGGCCTGACATGCCCATCGATGACCTGTGGTACCTGACCAAACGCGGGCCAGACAAGAAGCGGCTTCCCTCCAAGCGGCACGGCAGGGGCAAGCGCTGGCGAGTGCGCTACGCCGACGCGGCTGGTGAGCCCCGAGAGAAACTGTTTGAGCGCAAGGTCGACGCGGAAGCCTTCGACCTCGAATGCCGTTCGGGCGTTGCTGTTGAGGTATCGGTAAAGCGTGAGATCGAGCGCCTGACATTTGCCGAGTATGCCGACCGGTGGAAGGAGTCACGGGAGTCGGGGTGGAGCGTCGAGACAAGGCGGCGCGTTCCGCAGAACCTTAGAAAACGTCTTCTGCCGACGTTCGGGGATCGGGTAATTCGATCGATCACCCGGACTGACGTTATGGCATGGATTGGTCGCCTGCTTGACGAGAGCGTCGCCAGATCATCTATCGTCCTTTACTTCGGGGTCCTTAAGAGCATTTTGAACGCCGCTGTTGTCGACAAGGTCCTTTCCGACAATCCATGCGACGGCGTGAAGCTCTCGCACATCCTACGGGGCATTTCACGTACGCCGAAATGGGTGCCCACTGAGGATCAGGTTCTAAAACTCTCCGAGGTTGTGCCCCGACGATTTCGCGCGGCTGTTTGGCTTGGAGCCGGCGAAGGCTTGCGCATCGGTGAGGTTCTGGGAATGGAAGCCGGCCCACGATGCATGGACGTTGCCCGTGAAGAGCTTCACGTTATTCAGCAATTGCGATACTCCACGGAGCATTTCGGCGGCTTTTATCTCGCGTCACCGAAAAGCGGATCGGCGGGGACGGTCGACCTAGACGCGATTGTTGCGGAGGAGGTGGAGGCGCACATCAGAGAGGTCGGTCCGGTTGAGTTCGAGATTCCGGATATCACCGGCGAAAGGTGCCTAACTCGTTCGGCAGCTCTTCTATTCACCTCTACGCGCGGAAAGCTGATTTCCGGCCGATATTGGTCCGAACTGTGGGAAGACTGGCGTATTGCTGCGGACTGGCCCAAAGAGGGAACTTTCCACTCGTTGCGTCACTTCTTCGCCACCACCCTCATGAGCAACGGGGTTGAGCCTCAGGAGGTACAGAAGGCACTGCGGCACGCCAGCCTGCGGATCACGTTGGAGACCTACGTGCACTGGATGCCGAAGAAGGACCGGCGGCGCGGTCTGGTCGGGCAGATCCTGCGGCCGGTCAAGGACAGCCAGCCGGTCGGCCCTGCCGGTCGGGACCGGATCTGAGTTGTGCCCCAGTTGTGCCGGATGATCTTCTCTTGGCGTTCTTGCAGTTCAACGCCTTCTCGACCCAGTCAATCCCGGATTGCACGTACTAATCCGGGGTCCCCTCATGAAGCTTTCTCCCCACGTGTCAGGATGATCAGTTCCGTCGCGTACCGGATGGTGGGTCCGCCGGTGGGCGGTCGACGGCCGTGCGGTACGAAAGCAGGGTGAGCGCCGCCAGCCTGATCTCCGCCGCCCTGTCCGCCGCCGTGACGCCGAGCGCGACGCCCAGCGCCGACTGCCAGGGCAGCACCTCCTGCGAGTGGGTCTACAAGACGACCGGGTCGAGCTGGTTCGCCGAGGGCAGTTACTGGATCCTGCTCAAGCCGCTGCGGGTGGCGCTGATCCTCGCGGTGGCCCTGCTGGCCCGCTGGGCGCTGCACCGGACGATCAAGCGGCTGGTCCGCACGACCACCGACGGCGCGGTGCCGACCATGCTGCGTCCGCTGCGCGAGCGGGTGCCGAGCGCCGCGCACGAGCCCGGCGAGTTCGTCCCCGAGCGACGCCGGCAGCGGGCCGAGGCGATCGGCTCGGTGCTGCGCAGCATGGTCACCGCCTTCGTCATGGGCATCGCCGTGCTGATGATCCTGCGCGAGTTCAGCTTCGACCTGGCGCCGCTGCTGGCCAGCGCCGGCATTGCCGGCGTGGCCCTCGGCTTCGGCGCGCAGAGCCTGGTCAAGGACCTGATCGCCGGTCTGTTCATGCTGATCGAGGATCAGTACGGCGTCGGCGACACGGTCGACCTGGGCGAGGCGACCGGCGTGGTGGAGTCGGTCGGGCTGCGGGTCACCACGGTCCGGGACGGCCGGGGCGTGCTCTGGTACATCCGCAACGGCGAGATCGTCCGGGTGGGGAACAAGAGCCAGGGCTGGGCGCTGGTGGTGGTCGACCTGCCGATCGGCTTCGCCAGCACCGAGGAGGCCACGGCGGTGCTGCGGACGGCCGCCGCCTCGGTGGCGATGGACCCGGACCTGGCCCCGGAGATCGTGGAGGCGCCCGAGGTGCTGGGCGTCGAGCAGATGACGGTCGACGGCGCGGTGATCCGTACCGTCGTGAAGACCACGGCGGACGGCCAGTTCGCGGTGGGCCGGGAGCTGCGCCGACGGCTCGCCGAGTCGCTGGAGAATTCCGGCATCACGGCGAAGATCGCCGCCGCGCGGCTCTTCCCGGGCCTGCCGCAGCGGCCCGCGGAGGGTGCCGGCACCGGCCCGGGCGGGCCCGCCTGAAGCACGAAAGGCGTCTATGACCTGCGCCTTCGTCATCCGCTGGTCGCGGGGGTCGCGGACCGCACGGCCCCTCGGGTATCGTCCGTTCGTTCAGTCGGGGATGCGACGCCCAAACCGTTCGCCCTAGCCAGGTGTCAGACGATCGGGCAGAATCCGGTAGGCACACCACCTGCCGGAGCGTGATCACGTCTCGCTGATCCGTAGATCTGACGACGGTTCCCGGGCAGGCCATCACGAGTGGCCAAACCGTGGGGAACGATGGAGGCCACGGTGTCCGACGAGGGACCCTCCCGGGAAGGGCCGGCCACCTTCCGTGAGGTGTTCGCCCAGCGGGAGTACCGGGCGGTCTTCACCGCCAGTGCGCTCTCCTGGATCGGCGACTTCGTCGCCAAGGCGGCGGTCACGGTCCTGGTCTACCGGGACACGCAGTCGGTGGGCTACTCCGCCGCCGCCTTCGCGGTCAGCTTCCTGCCCTGGCTGATCGGCGGCCCGCTGCTGGCCACGCTGGCCGAGCGGTACCGCTACCGGTCGGTGATGGTGGCCTGCGACCTGATCCGGATGACGCTGATGGTGCTGGTCGCCATCCCGGGCAACGAGCCCTGGCTGATCCTCTGCCTGCTCTTCGCGACCACCCTGGCCAACCCGCCGAGCCAGGCCGCCCGGTCGGCGCTGATGCCGCTGATCCTGACCGGCGACCGGCTGGTGGTCGGGCTCTCCCTCAACAGCAGCACCGGGCAGGCCGCCCAGGTGCTCGGCTACCTCGTCGGCGCCGCCCTCGCCGCGGTCGATCCGACGGCCGCCCTGCTGGTCAACGCCGCGACGTTCGCCGTCTCGGCGGCCCTGGTCCGCTTCGGCGTCGCCGACCGGCCGCCGGCGATGACCAGCGCCCACCGCAGCCACCTGCTGCGGGAGACCGGCGAGGGCTTCCGGATCGTCTTCGGCACCCCGGTCCTGCGGGCCATCGCCCTGCTGGTCTTCAGCGGCATGCTCTTCTCGATCGTGCCGGAGGGGCTGGCCGCCGCCTGGGCCCGGGAGGGCACGAGCGGCAGCATGGACACCGGAACGGCCCAGGCCGTCATCATGGCGGCCAACCCGGTCGGCTTCATCCTCGGCGGGCTGCTGATCAGCCGGGCGGTCGCCCCGGCCCGCCGGCTGGTGCTGATCCGGCCGCTGGCGGTGCTCGCGCCGCTGGTCCTGGTGCCGTCGCTGTTCGACCCGCCGCCGCTGGTGGTGGCCCTGCTCGCCGGCCTCTGCGGCTTCGCGGTCGCCGGGCTGCTCCCGGTCGCCAACGGCCTCTTCGTCCGGGCGCTGCCGAACGGCTACCGCGCCCGCGCCTTCGGGGTGATGGCCACCGGGCTCCAGGTCATCCAGGGCCTCGCCGTGCTGGCCACCGGGCTGCTCGCCGAGCGGTTCCCGATCCCGGCGGTGGTCGGCTGGTGGAGCGCGGCGGGCGTGTTGCTGATGCTGGCCGGCGCGGCCCGCTGGCCCAGCCGGGCGGCGATCGACGCGGCGATCGAGGCCGCCGGCAACGCCACCCCGACCGGTCGGGGCGTCGACCGGGGCCACCCGCGACCGGCAGCGCCGGGCGACGAGCAGAGGGGCGACGAGGAGGCGGGCGGTGTGCCGGGCGAGCACGGGCGGCCCAGCCACGCGGTCGGCTGACCGCTGCCCCACCCGGCGGCACGGCGCCCCGGCCGCCGGGGTGTGACGAGGACGGCACCCGGCCCCTGCCGGTGCCCCCCGACGCCGCCGGCCACACCTGGCAGGATGGAACGGTGAATCCCGCAGGAGAGTCCGAGCGCCCCGTGACCCTCTTCGAGGCGGTCGGCGGCGAACCCACCTTCCGCAAGTTGGTGGACGAGTTCTACGCCGGCGTCGCCACCGACCCGCTGCTGCGGCCGATGTACCCGGAGGAGGACCTGGGCCCCGCGGCGGACCGGCTGACGCTCTTCCTCATGCAGTACTGGGGCGGCCCCCGCACGTACTCGACGCAGCGGGGGCATCCCCGGCTGCGGATGCGGCACGCCCCGTACCGGATCGGCGCGGCCGAGCGCGACGCCTGGCTGCTGCACATGCGCCGGGCCGTCGACCGGCTGGACCTGCCGCCGGAGATCGCCACCGCGCTCTGGGACTACCTGGAGCGCGCCGCGTACTTCATGGTCAACGCGATGGAGGACCCGGCCTGACCGCGCCCGGGCCGCCGTCGGGCGACCCGGGCGCGGCGACGCGGATCACCAGGCCGGCCCCGGTCGGGTGCCGGCCCGCGGCCGAGCGGCCGGCACCGGATCACCAGGTGGCCCCGGTCGGTGCCGGCCGGCCCAGCGGCCGGCACCGGCGGTCGGGGCCGTCACCCGGATCAGAGCAGGGCGCCCTCGTCGTGCAGCCAGTCCACGAACGTGGTGGCCACCGCCGCCCCGCAGTCGAGCATCTCCACCAGCAGCGCGTCGTGCGCCCCGGCCCCGAGCGGCACCTGGAGCTCGGCGTAGATGGGTAGCTGACCCCGCTCGGTGGGGTCGCCGACGTATGCCTTGCAGAACCGTCGAGTGTGGTTCCACTCGTTGACCACCCGGTACGCCCGGTCGGCCCAGTCGGGTGGGACCGTCGCGTGTGGACGGGCCCGCATCACCAGGATCTCGTCCTCCGGCCCCTCCAGCGTGACCAGCACCGCGTGCCGCTCCCACATGGCCAGCAGGTTGCCGTCGCCGTCTGCCAGGTAGCGCACGTCCAGCAGGTCGAGCGCGTCGCAGACCCGGCGCAGGGTGACCGGCTCCACGGTGGCCGACATGTCCGCGATCATCGGACGGTCGGTTGCCGGGCATTCGTCGTCGCCCGGCTGACGTGGGGCCGGTGGTCCGACCCGGACGGTGCTGTCCACTGTGATCCCGCTTCGAGTTTCCGGTTCGCCGCCGACGGCGGGACCGGGGCGCCATGACCACCACGGCATCGCTCGCGCACCTCACTCCCCAGCGGATCCACACGCCTACGGTGCGTTGGATCCGAGGAAGGACGGTACCCGGACAGCCGGGCTGAGGCATCCCCCCAACGGCAGCACCAGCCTAGAAGGACGAACCGGGGTCATACTTTCGGCTGAATTCCGAGCGGCGTCACGGCAAGTTTCGACACCTTCTGCGACCACACGGCTCCGTATGGTCCCACCAGGCCGACCCATTGGCCGGCGACCCGCACCTGGACGTCACCGCCGAAGCCCGCCGCGACGGCCGAATCGGCCGAAGCCACGGCAGTCGGGTCCACGGCGGGCGGGGTCACGGCGGGCGGGGTCACAGCGGGCGGGGTCACGGCGGGCGGGTCGGCGTCGCCGGGGCGACCGAGGAAGCCCATCCGAATCACGCCCTGGACCACGCGCTGGGTGATCTCGACCGGCGGGCCGGGCGGATCCTCCGGGGTCACCACCACCGCCACGTGGTCGAGCAGGGCGTCGCGCAGCGCCCGCTGGCCCACCGCCCGGCCGGCCACCCCGTGCGCGGCGGCCTCCCGCAGCGCGCCGGCCGCCGCCTCGGCGATCCGCCACAGCTCCCCGGCCGGCAGCAGCTCCACCGGCCGGCTCGCGGGCGGCGGCAGGGGCCACCGCCACTGCGCGTCCCGCCGGGCCGGCAGGGCGTCCTCGCCGGCCGCCAGCCCGGCCAGCAGCTCCCGGGCCGGGACCGTCGCGTCGCCGCACCCCGCGCCGGCCACCGTCCGCACGGCCAGCACGCCCCACGGCAGCCGGGCCCAGAGGGCGGTGCGGGCGGCGGGGCCGCCCGGGGACGCCGGGGCCCCGGGGGCCCGCGCGTCCGGGGCAGCCGGCGGGCTCGCCGGGCGCAGCCGGACCAGCGCGGCCGGGTCGAGGCGGACCAGCCGGGCCAGGAACGCCCCGGCGTCGGCCACCCCGGTCAGGCCGTGCCCGCCCGCCGGGCCGGGGCCCTGCGGGACGGCCGGGGCCGCGCTCACGCCGGCCCGCCGACCGTCGGGGCGTACGAAAGCAGGAAGGCGCGCTCGTCGTCGCTGATCCGCCGGGGCCGCTTGGCGGCCAGGTCGAACGGGACCAGCACCGAGCGGGCGGTGCTGGCCAGCACGTCGCCGTCGTACAGCTCGTAGGCCACGGTGAACCGGGCGGCCCGGATCTCCTCGACCCAGAGCTCGATCCGGACGGTGGGGGCGGCCTCCGCGGTGGCCCGGCCCAGGGCGTAGTCGACCGGGCGCAGGTAGTCGACCTCGTGCCGGCGGATGACCACACCGTCGGCGAACGAGCCCACCCCCCACGCCCGGCCACCGGCGAACATCAGCGCCACCCGCGCCTCCTCGTACAGGGTGAGGAAGCGCGAGTTGTTGACGTGGCCGTACGCGTCCAGGTCGGACCAGCGCAGCGTGCAGTGGTAGATGAAGCGGTCTGCCATGCTCAGTCGCGGGTGAGCTTGCGGTAGGTCACCCGGTGCGGCCGGGCCGCCTCGGCGCCGAGCCGGTCGATCTTGTTCTTCTCGTACGCCTCGAAGTTGCCCTCGAACCAGAACCACTTCGCCGGGTTCTCGTCGTCGCCCTCCCAGGCCAGGATGTGCGTGGCGACCCGGTCGAGGAACATCCGGTCGTGGGAGATGACCACGGCGCAGCCGGGGAACTCCAGCAACGCGTTCTCCAGGCTGGAGAGGGTCTCCACGTCCAGGTCGTTGGTCGGCTCGTCGAGCAGGATGACGTTGCCGCCGATCTTCAGCGTCAGCGCCAGGTTGAGCCGGTTGCGCTCGCCGCCGGAGAGCACCTTGGTCGGCTTCTGCTGGTCCGGCCCCTTGAAGCCGAACGCCGCGATGTACGCCCGCGACGGCATCTCGACCTTGCCCACCATGAGGTAGTCCAGGCCGTCGGAGACGACCTCCCAGACGGTCTTGTCGCCGTCGAGGCCCTGCCGGTTCTGGTCGACGTACGACAGCGAGACGGTGGGGCCGACCCGGACCTCGCCGCCGGTCGGCTGCTCCAGCCCGACGATGGTCTTGAACAGCGTGGTCTTGCCGACGCCGTTGGGGCCGATGATGCCGACGATGCCGTTGCGCGGCAGCGAGAACGACAGGTTGTCGATCAGCAGCCGGTCGCCGAAGCCCTTGCTCAGGTTCTGCGCCTCGATCACCGTGCTGCCCAGGCGCGGGCCCGGCGGAATCTGGATCTCCTCGAAGTCGAGCTTGCGGGTCTTCTCCGCCTCGGTGGCCATCTCGTCGTACCGGTCGAGTCGGGCCTTGGACTTGGTCTGCCGCGCCTTGGCGTTGGAGCGGACCCACTCCAGCTCCTCGGTGAGGCGCTTCTTCATCTTGGCGTCGCGGCGCCCCTCGACGGCGAGCCGGGCGGCCTTCTTCTCCAGGTAGGTGGAGTAGTTGCCCTCGTAGCCGATGGCCCGGCCGCGGTCCAGCTCCAGGATCCAGCCGGCCACCTTGTCCAGGAAGTACCGGTCGTGGGTGATCGCCATGACGGTGCCCGCGTACTTGGCCAGGTGCTGCTCCAGCCAGGAGACGCTCTCCGCGTCCAGGTGGTTGGTGGGCTCGTCGAGCAGCAGCAGGTCCGGGGCCTCCAGCAGCAGCTTGCACAGCGCCACCCGGCGGCGCTCGCCGCCGGAGAGCTGGGTGACGTCGGCGTCCGGCGGCGGGCAGCGCAGCGCGTCCATCGCCAGTTCGAGCTTGGAGTCGATGTCCCAGGCGTCGAGGTGGTCCAACTCCTCCTGGAGCCGCCCCATCTCCTCCATCAGCTCGTCGGAGTAGTCGGTGGCCATCTGCTCGGCGATCTTGTTGAACCGCTCCAGCTTGGCCTTGGTCTCCGCGACCGCCTCCTCGACGTTGCCGAGCACGGTCTTGGCGTCGTTGAGCGGGGGCTCCTGGGCGAGCATGCCGACGGTGTAGCCGGGCATCAGCCGGGCCTCGCCGTTGCTCGGCCGGTCCAGCCCTGCCATGATCTTGAGTAGGCTGGACTTACCCGCGCCGTTCGGGCCGACCACACCGATCTTGGCCCCCGGCAGGAAGCTCAGCGTCACGTTGTCGAGCACGACCTTGTCGCCGTGCGCCTTGCGCGCCTTTTCCAGGACGTAGATGTACTGGGCCACGGTGCGGGCTACCTCCGTAGGTTGCTGATCTGGAAGCTTGCGGATTCAGGACGGGCGGATCGTTCGGGCTTGCGGGCGCGGCCGGCCTGGGCCGCTCGCCGCCGGCCGCTCGCCGCCACCGGCGGGGGCCGGCCGCCACGCACGCCGTCGTCAATCCTGACAGGTACGCCGGGCTACGCCCACATCACCCCGCCCGTCGCCCCCCTCGGCGGGCCGCCTCGCGCCGAGGCGGGCCGGTCCCGCCGACCACCGGTCTCCGGCCGGGCCCGACCGGGTGATCACCTTCACGATTCGGCCAGCGTGGGACGGGTAGGTGACTCCGTCACGGGGTGCCAGGAGCCGCAGATACGCTCAGTACTCTCATGCGGTGGACCCGTCAGCAACCGGAGGTGGCCGATCGTGACCGTCCGCAGTTCCTTTGTCGTAGTGGCGAACCGACTTCCCGTCGACGAGGTGAACACCCCCGACGGACGGCAGTGGCGCCGCAGCCCCGGCGGGCTGGTCACCGCGCTGCACCCCGTCCTCGCCGAGCACCAGGGGACCTGGGTGGGCTGGGCCGGCGGCACCGGGGCCGCCCCCGAGCCGTTCGACCTGGAGGGGATCCGGCTGCATCCCGTGCCGCTGAGCGCGGAAGAGCTCGAACGCTACTACGAGGGTCAGTCGAACGCCACGATCTGGCCGCTCTACCACGACGCGGTGGAGACCCCGGCGTACAAGCGCCGCTGGCGCGAGGCGTACCGGCTGGTCAACGCCCGCTTCGCGGAGGCGGCGGCGGAGGTCGCGGCCGAGGGCGCGACGGTCTGGGTGCAGGACTACCAGCTCCAGCTCGTCCCCGCGATGCTCCGCGAGCTGCGGCCCGACCTGCGGATCGGTTTCTTCCTGCACATCCCGTTCCCGCCGATCGAGCTGTTCATGCAGATGCCGTTCCGCACGGAGATCCTGCGCGGCCTGCTCGGCGCGGACCTCGTCGGCTTCCAGCAGCGGCTGGCCGCGCAGAACTTCGTCCGGCTGGCCCGGCACCTGCTCGGGCTGCGCTACGAGGGCCAGATGATCCAGGTCGACGGCCGCCAGGTGAAGGCGGGCGCGTTCCCCATCTCCATCGACACCCAGGAGATGGAGCGGCTGGCCGAGGACCCGGCGATCCAGGCCCGCGCCAAGCAGATCCGCGAGGAGCTGGGCAACCCGAAGACGATCATCCTGGGCGTGGACCGGCTCGACTACACCAAGGGCATCGAGCTACGTCTCAAGGCCTTCCGGGAGCTGCTCTCTGACGGAAAGTTGACAGTTCCCGACGCGGTCATGGTGCAGGTCGCCACGCCGAGCCGCGAGCGGGTGGAGCACTACCAGGCGCTACGCGTCAAGGTCGAACGTGAAGTTGGCCGTATTAATGGCGAATACGGAAGAGTGGGCGTGCCTGCGGTGCACTACCTCCATCAGTCGTACAGTCGCAGGGAACTCGCGGCAATGTATGTTGCCGCCGACGTGATGATGGTGACCCCCCTTCGAGACGGAATGAATCTGGTGGCCAAGGAGTACGTGGCATCGCGCGCCGACCAGGGCGGCGCGCTCGTGCTCAGTGAGTTCGCCGGCGCCGCGACCGAGCTGCGCCAGGCGTTTCTGTGTAACCCGCACGACCCCGACGCCGTCAAGGACGCGCTGCTGCGGGCCGTGCACGTGGAAAAGTCCGAAGCCCGCCGCCGTATGCGGACCATGCAGCGGCACCTGCGCACCCACGACGTGGGGCACTGGGCGAAGTCGTTCCTCACCGAGCTCGGTGTGCCTGATTCGGAGGCTGCGTGAACACGTCCGTCCAAGACGGGGCAGCCCCGGCCGCAGGGGTGCTGGACCCGGAGCTGCGCGCCGCCATCGGGCGCATCGCCCGGGTGCCGCAGCTCCTCGTCGCCTGCGACTACGACGGCACCCTCGCGCCGATCGTGGAGGACCCGAGCAAGGCCGTGCCGCTGCCCGAGTCGGTCGCGGCCGTCCGCGCGCTCGCCGCGCTCCCCCAGACCACCGTCGCGGTGGTCTCCGGCCGGGCGCTGCGCGACCTGGCCGCGCTCTCCCGGCTGCCCAGCGAGGTCCACCTCGTCGGCAGCCACGGCTCCGAGTTCGACATCGGCTTCGTCGAGCGGCTCTCCCCCGAGCTGGTCGCCGTGCGGACCCGGCTGCGCGACGCGCTGCGCGAGATCGCCAACGCCCACCCCGGCGTCCGGCTGGAGCGCAAGCCCGCCAGCGTCGCCGTGCACACCCGCGGGGTCGACCCGCAGGTCGCCGCGGCGGCCGTGGAGGCGGTCCGCAGCGGCCCCGCCACCTGGGACGGCGTGACCGTCACCCAGGGCAAGGAGGTCATCGAGCTCTCCGTGGTGGCCACCCACAAGGGCACCGCCGTCGACCAGCTCCGCACCCAGCTCTCGGCCAGCGCCGTGCTGTTCATCGGCGACGACGTCACCGACGAGAACGCCTTCGGCAACCTGCACGGGCCGGACATGGGCATCAAGATCGGCCTCGGCGAGACGAAGGCGGACTACCGGGTCGCCGAGCCGATCGAGGCCGCGCGCGCCCTGGGCCTGCTGCTGGAGACCCGGCGGCACTGGCTCTTCGGCGAGCGGGCCGTGCCGATCGAGCGGCACTCGATGCTGGCCAACGGCCGTACCGTCGCGCTGCTCACCCCCGAGGCCAAGGTCACCTGGCTCTGCCACCCCAAGCCCGACTCGGCGGCGATCTTCGCCGACCTGGTCGGCGGCAGCCCCGCCGGGCACTTCAGCGTCTCCCCCGAGCGGGGCGGCATCCCGCTCGGCCAGCGCTACCGCTCCGGCACCATGACGGTGGAGACCCGCTGGTCCGGCCTCACCGTCACCGACTGGCTCGACAAGCCGGCCCGGGAGACCACCCCCGACGGCCCGGCGATCGTCACCGGCGACTCGACGCTGGTGCGGGTGCTCGCCGGCTCCGGCCGGGTCCGGGTGGAGTTCGCCCCCCGGCCCGAGTTCGGCCAGGTGGCCACGCAGCTCCAGCCGACCGGCGACGGGCTGCTGGTGCTCGGCTCCAACGAGCCGGTCGCGCTCTACTCCCCCGGGGTCGAGTGGCAGGTCAGCAACGACGGCGGGTACGAGACGGCCAAGGCCGTCGTCGACCTCTCCGCCGCCAGCGGGCAGGTGGTGCTGGAGCTGCGCTTCGGCACGCACAGCCTGGAGCACCACCGGGTGCCGGTGCACGAGCGGCAGGCCGCCGCCGAGCAGCCGTGGAAGGACTGGGTGGCCTCGCTGCGGCTGCCCAGCACCGCCCGGGACCTGGTGGTCCGCAGCGCGCTCACCCTGCGCGGGCTCTGCCACGAGGCGACCGGCTCGATCCTCGCCGCCGCGACCACCTCGCTCCCCGAGGAGCTGGGCGGCGTCCGCAACTGGGACTACCGGTACTGCTGGCTGCGCGACGCGTCGATGACCGCGCGGGCGCTGGTCGACCTCGGCTCGATCGAGGAGGCCGAGGCGCTGCTGCGCTGGGTGGACGGCTGCATCGAGCGCACGGGCGGCCACCCCGAGCGGCTGCACCCGCTCTACACGGTCGACGGGTACGAGCTGGGCGCCGAGGCCGTCATCGACACCCTGCCCGGGTACGCCGGCTCCCGGCCCGTCCGGGTCGGCAACCTCGCCAACCACCAGCTCCAGCTCGACGTCTTCGGCCCGATCGCCGACCTGATCGCCGCCGTCGCCGACGCCCGGGGCTCGGTCCGCGACGACGAGTGGCGGGTGCTGGAGAACATGGTCGAGGCGGTCCGCCGCCGCTGGCACGAGCCCGACCACGGCATCTGGGAGGCCCGCCTCCCCCCGCGGCACCACATCTTCTCGAAGGTGATGTGCTGGATGACCGTCGACCGGGCGCTGCACGTGGTGCGGCAGCACAGCGGCGAGGACCGGCCGGAGTGGGTGGAGCTGCGCGACCGGATCGGCGCCAACGTGCTGGAGTACGGCTGGCACTCCGACGTGGAGGCGTACAGCGTCGCGTACGGGGACGAGGACATGGACGCCTCGTCGCTCTGGATCGGCCTGTCGGGCCTGCTCCCGGGCGACGACCCGCGCTTCCTCTCCACCGTCCTGCGCATCGAGGCGGACCTGCGCAGCGGCCCGGTCGTCTACCGGTACCACTGGGACGACGGCCTGCCGGGGCGCGAGGGCGGCTTCCACATCTGCACGGCGTGGCTGATCGAGGCGTACCTGCGCACCGGCCGGCGCACCGACGCCGAGGAGCTGTTCGCCCAGATGATCGACACGGCGGGCCCGACGGGGCTGCTCCCCGAGCAGTACGACCCGCTGGCCGAGCGCGGGCTGGGCAACCACCCGCAGGCGTACAGCCACCTCGGCCTGATCCGCTGCGCCCTGCTGCTGGAGAACATGCTCAAGCAGTGACCGAGGTGTAAGGAAGGGCCCCCTGTTAACGCTTTCGGTATAGCAGGGGGCCCTTCTTGACACCCGGCCCGGCGGGCCGCCGTCGGCGGGCGAGGTGCCGGCCCGGTCAGGCGCCGGGTCGGGCCGACACAGGCAGCAGTCCGGGCAGCCGCCGGAGCGGTCAGGCGTCGAGCTTTCCCACCACGTCGCCGACGACCACCACCGCCGGCGGCCGGAAGCCCTCGGCGGCCACGTCGGCGGCCACCGCGCCGAGCGTCGAGCGGAGCACCCGCTGCCCGCCGGTCGTCCCCTCCTGCACGACCGCCGCCGGAGTCGCGGCGCGACGGCCGTGGGCCAGCAGGGTCGCGGTGATCGCGGCCAGGTTCTTCAGCCCCATCAGGATCACCAGCGTGCCGCGCAGCCGGGCGAGGGCGTCCCAGCGCACCAGCGAGTCGGGCGAGTCGGGCGCGACGTGCCCGGAGACCACGGTGAACTCGTGCGCCACCGCGCGGTGGGTGACCGGGATGCCGGCCGCCGCCGGGGCGGCCACGGAACTGGTCACCCCGGGCACCACGGTCACCGGCACCCCGGCCGCCGCGCAGGCCAGCAGCTCCTCGCCGCCTCGACCGAAGACGTACGGGTCGCCGCCCTTGAGCCGGACCACGAAGGCCCCGGCCAGGGCCCGGTCGACGAGGATGCGGTTGATCTCCTCCTGGCTGCGGGACGGCCCGTAGGGGATCTTCGAGGCGTCGACCAGCTCGACGCCCGCGCGCAGCTCGTCGAGGAGCAGCCCGGGCACGAGGCGGTCGGCGACCACCACGTCGGCCTCGGTGAGCAGCCGCCACCCCTTCACGGTGATCAGCTCCGGGTCGCCCGGCCCGGCCCCGACCAGCGCCACCCGTCCGGGCGCGCGGCCGGCGTCGGGCGCGCGCTGCCCGAAGCTGTTAGGAAGGGGCCCTTCCTCTACCGAATCCGTTAACAAGGTGCCCTTCCTTGCACCGAGGAGGGTGCGGATGGCGTCGCGGGTCGACATGGCGCGGCGGGGGTCGCCGCCGCCGAGGACCGCGACCGTCACCGGGCCGTGCCGGGTGACCGCCGGAGTCCAGGCGGTGGCGGCGGTCCGGTCGTCGGCGCGGACGCAGAAGATCCGGCGCTCGGCGGCGGCGGCGCTGACCGACGCGGCGGCCACCGGGTCGTCCAGGACCGCCTGGACCAGCCACGCCCCGTCGAGGTCGTCGGGGACGAAGCGGCGCGGCTCCCAGCGCAGCCGCCCGGCGTCGGCGTGGGCGCGCAGCGCAGGGGTCAGCTCCGGGGAGACCAGCAGGACGTCCGCGCCGGCGTCGAGCAGCGCCGGCACCCGCCGGGTGGCCACCGTTCCCCCGCCCACCACGACCACCCGCAGCCCGGCCAGCCGCAACCCCAGCGGGTACGGGTTGGCGTCGCTCACTTCTCGGCCACCCCCGCCGAGTCGAACGTCGCCACCTCGTGCAGCACCCGGACCGCGCCGGTGACCACCGGCAGGGCCAGCAGCGCGCCGGTGCCCTCGCCGAGGCGCAGCCCGAGGTCGAGCAGCGGGTCGAGCCCGAGGTGGCGCAGCGCGGCCGTCGCGCCCGGTTCGGCGGAGCGGTGCCCGGCGACCATCGCGCCCACGGCGTCCGGGGCGAACGCGGCGGCGGCGAGCGCGGCGCTGACCGCGATCACCCCGTCGAGCAGCACCGGCACCCGGCGGGCGGCGGCGCCGAGGATCAGCCCGGCGAGCGCGGCGTGTTCCAGGCCGCCGACGGCGGCGAGCACGCCCAGCGGGTCGGCCGGGTCGGGGGCGTGCCGGGCCAGCGCGGCCCGGACCACGTCGATCTTCCGCGCGTACGTGGGGTCGTCCACCCCGGTGCCCCGGCCCGTCGCGGCGGCCGGGTCGACGCGGGCGAACGCGGCGATCAGGGCTGCGGCCGGGGTGGTGTTGCCGATGCCCATGTCCCCGGTGAGCAGGATGCGGGCCCCGGCGTCGACCAGTTCGCCGGCGACGCGGATGCCGACCTCGACGGCGGCGCGGGCCTCGTCGCGGGTCAGGGCGGCGGTGACCGTCAGGTCGCGGGTGCCGCGCCGCACGTTCGCCGCCAGGAGGCGGGGGCCGCCGACCACCTCCGGCGGGGCGGGCGGCAGCGCGGTGGCGACGCCCACGTCGACGACGGTGACCGACGCGCCGGCCTGCCGGGCGAACGCGTTGACCACCGCCCCGCCGGCCAGGAAGTTGCCGATCATCTGCGCGGTGACCTCCTGCGGCCAGGGGGTCACGCCCTGGGCGTGCACGCCGTGGTCGCCCGCGAAGATCGCCACCGCGGCCGGCTCGGGCAGCGGCGGCGGGCAGGCCCCGGCCAGCCCGGCGAGGCGTACGGAGAGTTCCTCCAGGGCGCCGAGCGAGCCTGCGGGCTTGGTGAGCCGGCCGTGGAGTTCCCCGGCGGCGACCATCGCCGGCTCGTCGGGCGGCCGGATCGCCGCGATCGTGGACTCGATCATCTTGCCTCCAGGGTCTGCGCCAGTGCCTCGGTGAACGCGTCGGTGGTGGCCCGGTCGCGCACGGCCACCCGCAGCCAGTCGGGCCCGAGGCCGGGGAAGGTGTCGCCCCGGCGTACCGCCCAGCCGCGCTTGCGCAGGCGTTCCCGCACCTCGGCCGCGCCGGGGCGGTGGAGCAGGACGAACGCGCTGGCCGGGCGGCCGGCGACGCGTACCCCGGGCAGGGCCGACAGGCGGGTGACCAGGTGGTCGCGGTCGGCGGCCAGCTCGGCGGCGATGGCGCGCTCGGCCGCGACGGCGGCCGGCGACGCGCAGGCGGTGGCGGCGGCGAGCGCGGGGGTGGAGACGGCCCAGAGCGGCTGGGCGGCGGCGAGGCGGGCGAGCAGCGCGGCCTCGCCGAGCAGGTAGCCGATGCGCAGGCCGGCGAGGCCCCAGGTCTTGGTGAGGCTGCGCACCACGACCAGGCCGGGCAGGTCCCGCCGGGCGGCCAGGGACTCCGGCTCGCCGGCGACGCCCGGCGCGGCGGTGGTGTCGGCGAACGCCTCGTCGACGACGAGGACGCGGCCGGGGCGGGCCAGCGCGGCGAGGCCGGCGGCCGGGTGCAGGACGGAGGTGGGGTTGGTCGGGTTGCCGACCATGACGAGGTCGGCGTCGGCGGGCACCCGCGCCGGGTCGAGCCGGAAGTCCTCGGCCGGGTCGAGCAGCACCCGCTCGACGGCGTGCCCGGCGGCCCGCAGCGCGGCCTCGGGCTCCGTGAACTGGGGGTGCACGACCACCGGCCGGCGCGCCCCGGTCAGGGCGCGGGCGAGCAGCACGAACCCCTCGGCCGCCCCGGCGGTGAGGAGTACCTCCTCCGGGGGACGGCCGTGCCGGGCGGCGACGGCGGCGCGGGCGGGCCGGGGGTCCGGGTACGCGGCCAGCTCGCCCAGCGCGGCGGTGATCGGCGCGGCCAGCCACGCCGGCATCGGGGCCCGGCGGACGTTGACCGCGAGGTCGACCAGGCCCGGGGCGACCTCGGCGTCGCCGTGGTGGCCGAGGTCCGGCGCGAGCGGAGCAGACATGCCCGCGATCCTGCCGGGAAGCCGCCGCGCGGGACAACGCGGCCCGGCGTGGGCCGCGTCACCACCGGACCGACCGCCGGGCGGTTCATGAGTTCTTCTCATTTTCGAATCGGAAATGTCATAGCTTGACCCTGTGAGCAATCGACCCCTTGCTGCCGCTGGTCGTTCCGTTCCTCTCCTCCGCGCCGGGCTGATCGTCGGGATCGTGGTCGCCGGGGCCCTCTACCCCCTGGCCGCCGTCACCGGGCTCGGCGCCAAGGCCACCGCCCACGAGATGGAGCAGAAGACGGCGATCCTGCGCACCGCGCTGCCCGCCGAGACCTCCTACCTCTACGCCCCGGACGGCAGGACCGTGCTGACGATGTTCTACGAGGAGTACCGGCGCTACACGAAGCTGTCGGACATGTCCCCGAACATCCAGCAGGCCATCGTCGCCGCCGAGGACAGCCGCTTCTACCAGCACCGCGGCGTCGACCCGAAGGGCGCCGCCCGCGCCTTCGTGGCCAACTTCAGCGCCGGCGGGGTCTCCCAGGGCGCGTCGACCCTGACCATGCAGTTCGTGCGGATGGCCCTGCGGGACAGCGCCACGACCCCGCAGGAGGTCCAGGAGGCCACCCAGCAGACCAGCCTGCGCAAGATCAAGGAGATGCGGATGGCCCTCGACGTGGAGAAGGAGCTGAGCAAGGAGCAGATCCTGGAGCGCTACCTCAACTCCGCGTACTTCGGTCACCGGGCGTACGGCATCTACGCCGCCGCGCAGATCTTCTTCTCCAAGACCCCGGCCACCCTCACCCCGGCCGAGGCGGCCACCCTCGCCGGGCTGGTCAAGTCGCCCTCGGAGTACGACCCGGTCACCTCCGACCAGAAGGACGCCACCGGCCGGCGCAACTACGTGCTCGATCGGATGGCCCGGCTCGGGTACCTCAGCCCCGACGCCGCCGCGGCGGCGAAGAGCGAGCCGATCCGGCTGAAGCTCACCAACCCGTCCAACGACTGCGCCTCGCTGCCGGAGAAGTACAACAGCTGGGGCTTCGCCTGCGACTACCTGAAGAACTGGTGGAGCGCCCAGCCGGCGTTCGGCGAGAACCGGCTGGAACGGATGGACAAGCTGCGCCGGGGCGGCTACCGGATCGTGCTGAGCATCGACCCGAAGATCCAGGAGGCGGCGGAGAACAACGTGGGGGCCAAGGAGAACACGGGCACCCCGTACGCCAACGGCATCGTGGTCGCCGAGCCGGGCACCGGCCGGGTCAAGGCGATGGCGGTCAACCGGACGTATTCGCTGGACCTCAGCGAGAACGGGCCCAGCTCGAACCCGGAGGCGGGGCCGAAGGTGAAGGCGAACTTCCCGAACACGGTGGCGCCCCTGCTCGGCGGCGGCGACCTGCCCGGCTACCAGGCCGGATCGACGTTCAAGATGTTCCCGATGCTGGCCGCGCTGAACGCCGGCATGCCGCTGTCCACCGCGTACGACTCGCCGTACAAGTACCGCTCCGAGGTGTACGACGGGTGGTCCCCGTCCAACGCCAGCGGCGCGATGACCGGCCGGCAGACCATGTGGTCCGGGTTCGGCAAGTCGGTGAACACCTACTTCGTCCAGTTGGAGGAGAAGGTCGGCGCGGACGCGTCGGTCCGGCTCGCCGAACAGCTCGGGCTGCGCTGGCGCACCGACGTCGACCGGGAGCAGGCGTCGCCGGCCAAGGCGAAGAAGTGGGGCGCGTTCACCCTGGGCGTCTCCGACGCCACCCCGCTGGAGCTGGCCAACGCGTACGCCGCGATCTCCGCCGACGGACGGTACTGCGAGGCGATGCCGGTGCGGTCGATCAGCAACCGGGACGGCACCCCCGCCGTGTACACGACGCCCGGCGGGGTCCAGCGGGAGATCGCCAAGCCGCGCTGCCGCCAGGTGGTGAGCGCCGACGCGGCCCGGGCCGCCACCGACGCCGCCCGCTGCCCGACCGGAGACACCCCGCAGCGGGGAGGGTGCGGCGGCTGGTCGACGGCGGACAGCGTCCGGGGCACGGTCGGGCGGCCCGTGGCCGGCAAGACGGGCACCACGGACAGCACCCGATCGGCCTGGTTCGTCGGCTACACCCCGGAGCTGGCGGCGGCGAGCTTCATCGCCGACCCGGACAACCCGTTCAACGCGGTCGGCGACGGCCAGGCCCAGATCCCGGTGAACGCGGTGGCCCAGACCCTCCGCGACGCCCTCAAGGGCCAGCCCACCCGCGAGTTCACCCCGCCCTCGGACGCGATCGTCGGCTGACCGGCGCGCCGGCCGGCCGCCGTACGCCCGCCGTCAGCGCAGGTCGGCGGGCGTACGGTCACCGTCAGCGCAGGTCGGCGGCGACGAAGGACCACAGCTCCAGGTCGACGCGGGCCCCGCGGACCACGCCCGCGTTGCGCAGCAGGCCCTCGTACGTGAAGCCGGCCTTCTCGGCGACCCGCCGGGAGGCCACGTTCCCCGGGGCGACGCGCAGCTCCACCCGCTGGAAGCCGTGCTCCAGGAGCAGCGCGATGGCCACGCCGTCCACCGCCTCGGCCGCCAGGCCGAAGCCCCGGGCGTGCGGGGCCAGGGCGTAGGAGACCTCGGTCACCCGGGCGCCCCAGTCGGTGCGCCGGGTCCACAGGCAGCCCACGACCCGATCGTCCTCCCGGCGCAGCACCGCGTAGTGGTCGCCGTCGCCGCTGTCGCGGCGCTGCCGGGCCAGGTCGGTGCACCAGGCGTGCCCGTCGATCTGCCCGGACGACTCGGCGATCGGCAGCCAGCGCTGCGTCCGCCGGTCGGCGAAGACCTCGTCGACCTCCTTGGCGTCGGCCGCCGTCAGCGGCCGGACCTCGGTGCGCGGGGTGGAGACCGTCAGCACCGGGAACCGCCGGACGGCCACCTGCCCGATCACGCGCCCGCTCCGACCGCCGCGCCCCCGGCCCTGGGCGCCGCCTCGGGTGTGGGCGTCCCGCCGGCCCGTGCCGCCGCGACCAGGCGCGCCGCGATCCCCGGGTACCCGGCCCAGTGCACCCGGAGCTGCGAGGCGTGCACGCCCCGCAGGACGAACCCCTCGGGCGCGCCGCCGTCCCAGCTCCACGCCGGGGAGCGCCCGGCCCGGGGCGTGAGGACCGCCCGGTGCTCCTTGTAGCCGACCAGCGTCGCCCCGGCCGGGGCGAGCACGCTGGCGGTGCGGGCGGTCGCCGTCCGGTAGCCCACCACCACGCCCTCCCGGCTCGCGCCCACCGCGTCGAGCACCCCGCACATCGGCAGCCCGTCCAGCTCCAGCGCCAGCCACAGCAGGCCGGCGCCCTCGGCGAGCACCGGCCGCCCGGCCCCGGCCAGCTCGGCCACCGCGGCGCGGAGCCGGCCGTTGGCGGAGAGTTCCTCCGCGTACGCCTCGGGCAGGCCCCCGCCGACGACCAGCGCGGCCGTGCCGGCGGGCAGCGCCTCGTCGCGCAGCGGGTCCACCCGGACCACCTCGGCCCCGGCCGCCCGCAGCAGCTCCGCCGTCTCGGCGGGCGCGTAGTCGCCGCCCGCCCCGCCGGCCAACGCGACCACCACCGGCGGTCCCCCGGCGGGCGGCTCCCCGACGGGCGGCCTTCCGGCTGGCAACTCCCCGGCCAGCAGTCCTCCGGCTGGCGGTTCCCCGGCCGGCTCGTCCGACGGCCCTCCGACGGGCTCGGCCCGCTCCGGTGACCACGGCTCGCCGGGCACGGGCGGGGCGGAGCGGGCCAGCGCCAGCAGCCGGTCCAGGTCCAGCGCGGCGGCCACAGCCGCGCCGAGCCGGCGCACCGCCCGCAGGGCGTCGGCGTCCCGACCCACCACCGGGGCCACGCCGTGCCGCCGGGCCGGCAGCGCCGACGCCAGCTCGTGTCGGCGCACCGCGCCGTAGACCGGGATGCCGACGTCGTCGAGCGCCTCGCGCAGCGTCGCCTCGTGCCGGGGCGAGGCGACGCGGTGGAGGATCACCCCGCCGAGCCAGAGCTGCTCGTCGTACGCCCGGAAGCCGTGCGCGAGGGCGGCCACCGACTGCCCCATCGCCGCCACGTCGACCACCAGCACGACCGGGCTGCGCAGCGCGGTCGCCACGGCGGCGGTGGACTCGGTCTCGGGCTGGCCGGCGACCGAGTCGTACAGGCCCATGGTGCCCTGCACCACCGCGAGCCCCGCGCCGGCCGCGCCGTGGGCGAAGAGCGGCGCGACCCGCCCGGGGCCGACCAGCCGGGGGTCGAGGGTGCGCCCGGGACGGCCGGCGGCCAGCCCCAGGTACGCGGCGTCTACCTGGTCCGGCCCGACCTTGAACCCCGCGACGGCGAGCCCCCGGTCGGCGAACGCGCGGAGCAGCCCGAGCGCGACGGCACCCGTGCCGTGCCCCGAGGACGGCGCGCTGAGCACGAGACGCGGCACGACGGTCATCAGCGGCTCCTGCGGCGAGGTGGTGCGGCGGCGGGCGATTCCGCACGAACCGCCCGCGTGACGATACCGGCCCGACCGGGGAACGGGTGGCTGCCGAAGGCATCACGTCGCGGCGGCCGGGGTTCCTGGCCCGCACCCGACCCGGACGGCCCGCCCCGGGTCGTGGCGGCGGTCATACGGGTAGCCTCGACGCGTGTACCGGTTCCTCCTGACGCCACGTTGGCTGGGCATCTTCGCGCTCACCCTGGTCGCCGCTGCCACGATGGTGTTCCTCGGCAACTGGCAGCTCGACCGCTACGAGGGCCGCACCGCCATCAACGAGCGGATCGACGCCGGCCAGCGGGCCACCCCCGTGCCGCTGCGCGACGCCGTGCGGGCCCCTGCCGGGGGCGCCGGCACCGCCGGCCCGGCCCCCGCCGAGGAGGACACCTGGACGCGGGTCACCGTCACCGGGCGGTACGACGCCGCGAACGTCGTCCTGGTCCGGGGCCGGACGGCCGAGAGCCGGGTGGGCTTCGAGCTGGTCACCCCGCTGGTCCTCGCCGACGGCACCGCCGTGCTGGTCGACCAGGGCTGGGTGCCGCCGGCCCCGGGCGGCGCCCTGGCGCAGCCGCAGGTGCCGCCGCTGCCCCAGGGCGAGGTGACCGTGGTGGGCCGGGTGCACGCGACCGAGAGCGGCAACGTGGCCGTCAACCGGCGCGACGGCAGGCTGGAGACCCGGCGCATCGGGGTGCCCCAACTGGCCCGCGAGCTGCCCTACCCCGTGCACGGCGCGTACGTGCTGCTGGACGAGCAGACGCCGGCCGCCGACCCGGTCTTCAAGGCGGTGCCGATCGGGCACGCCAACAACTGGCAGAACCTCGGGTACGTGGTGCAGTGGTGGCTGTTCGCCGCCATGACGCTCGTCGGCTTCGGCTGGGTGGCCCGGCGCGAGGCCCGCCGCATGGCCGGGCTCGACAAGCCGCGCGGCCCGATCGACCGGGCCGCCGAGCCCACCGACCGCGCCGCCGAGCCGAGCGACCGTGCCGAGCCCACCGACCGGGCCGCCGAGCCCAGCCCGAGCACTCCGGTCTGACGGCCCCCTGCCCGTCGGCCGCCGTACCAGGTGGACCGGACAACCGGCGGGTCGCCGGGGCACGGGGGATAGTTGTAGTGTCCGCCGCGTGATGGACAACCGTGGGGGGTGCCCGTGACCCCTGAGCCCACGCCGCCGCCGTACCCGCCGGACCCCGAGCCCGCGAAGGAGTCCGCGGCCACCCCGGGGCCGGCCACCCCGTCGGCCGACCCGTGGGCAGTCGCGCCCCGGTCGACGACGTACTCGACCCCGCCGGCAGGCTTCCCGGCCTCGGCCGACCCGTTCGCCGCTCCCCCGGCCCCCACCCCGCCGACCGACCCGTTCGCCGCTCTCCCGCCCCCCGCCCCGCTCCCCCCGACGGCCCAGTTCCCGGCACCGGCCCAGTTCCCGGCACCGACACACTTTCCGGCACCTCCGGCCCAGTTCCCGGCATCGGCCCAGCCCCCGGCCGTGCCGATGCCGTTCTCCGGACCGCCCGCCCCGCACTCCGGGCCCCCCGCCCCGTTCTCCGGGCCGCCCGCCGCGTACCCGGCAACGCCCGCCCCGTACTCCGGGCCGCCCGCGCCGCACTCCGCGCCGCCGGGGCCGTACTCGGGGCCGCCGGGGCCGCACCCGCCGCTGTTCACCGGGCCCGTCGGCCCGCAGCCCGGCCATCCGCCGTACGGCGTCCCACCGGCGGCGGGGGCGGTGCAGATCGGCGAGATCCTGGTGGCCCCGCCGGAGATCCGCACCCCGGCCGGGGTGCTGCCGCTGGCCGGGGCCCAGTGGCACATCGCCGACTACTGGCAGCGGGAGGAGAAGGTCGCCACCTGGGCAATCGTCTGCGCGGTCCTCGGGTTCTTCTGCCTCACCATCTTCAGCCTGCTGTTCCTGCTGATCAAGGAGACCCGACACCACGGCACCGTGCAGGTGACCGTCACCAGCGGCGGGCGGCAGTACGTGGCGCGCATCCCCGTCACGGACCAGGGCCAGGTCGTCCACCTGAACAACCAGGTCAACTACGCCCGGTCGCTGTCGGCCTGACCCGACCTGCCATGTCGCCGACGTGGCGGTGTCCTGGGCTCGGGATACCGCCACGTCGGCGACATGGCCCGCACGGCTGCGGGCGCAGGACTGCGGACGTACGGCCGCTCGCCACGGTTGCGGGCGCCGGGCCGCGCCGGACGGCTGCGGGCGCACGGCCGGTGCCCGAGCGCAGCCGTCGGCCCGGTCAGGCGGGGCGGCGGCCGGCGTGGACGGCCCGCACCGCGTCGACCGTGTCCGCCTCGGCGGCGCTCTTGTCGTCGCGGTAGCGGACCACGCGGGCGAAGCGCAGCGCCATCCCGCCCGGGTACCGGGAGCTGGCCTGCACCCCGTCGAACGCGATCTCGACGACCTGCTCGGGGCGGACCCGCACCACCCGGTCGCCCCGGGACACGGCGAGGTCGAGGAAGCGCTCGGTCTGCCAGCGCAGCACCTCGTCGGTGAGCCCCTTGAACGTCTTGCCGAGCATGACGAACCCGCCGGTGGCCGGGTCCCGCGCGCCGAGGTGCAGGTTCGACAGCCAGCCGGCGCGCCGGCCGCTGCCCCACTCCACGGCGAGCACCACCAGGTCGAGGGTGTGCCGGGGCTTCACCTTCACCCAGGCCGCGCCGCGCCGCCCGGCGTCGTACGGCGCGTCGGGGGCCTTGACCACCACCCCCTCCTGCCCTGCGTCCAGGGCCGCCGCGAAGGCCGCCCCGGCCGCCTCGGGGCCGTCGATCTCCACCCGCCCGACCAGCAGCGGCGCGTCGACCGCGTCGGCCAGCGCCGCCCACCGCTGGTGGCCGGGCCGGTCGATCAGGTCCTCCCCGTCGAGGTGCAGCAGGTCGAAGAAGTACGGCGTCAGCACCGCCTCACCCGTGGTCCCGGCGGCGGCGAGCACCGCCGGGGCGACCGGGGCGGAACCGCGGACGCTGGGGGTGGTCCGGCGGGCGGCCCGGCTCGACGTCTGCTGGAACGGCAGGGGCCGGCCGGTGGCGTCGAGCCCGATCGCCTCGCCGTCGAGCACCAGCTCGCGGGCGGGCAGCGCCCGGACGGCGGCGACGACCTCCGGCACCCGGGCGGTGATGTCGTCGAGGCTGCGGGTGAAGACCGCGATGTCGAAGCCGGAGCGGTGCACCTGGATGCGGATGCCGTCGAGCTTCACGTCAACCACGGCGGGCACGCCGGTCGCGGCGAGCGCCTCGTCGACCGTGGGGGCGCTCTGCGCCAGCATCGGGGCCAGCGGGCGGCCCACCCGGAGCCCGAAGTCGGCCAGCGCCGTCGCGCCGCCGCCGAGGGCGGCCACCGCCACGGCGCGCAGGTCCCCGGCGAGCAGCAGGGCCCGGCGTACGGCGGCCAGCGGCACGTCGGCCGCCCGGGCGACCGCGTCGGCGAGCAGCCCCGCCTGGGCGCCCTGGCGCAGCTCGCCGCTGAACAGCCCGCGCAGCAGGCGCTGCTCGTCGGCGGTGGCGGCGGCGAAGAGGGCGGCGAGCAGGGCCCGACGGCGGGCCTGCGAGCCGGTGCCACGCACGGCCGCGATCTCGTCGATCGCGGCGTCGACCCCGGCGACGGTCAGGGTCGGCTCGGCTGCCGGCGGCGGCAGGTCGCGCAGGCCGGCCCAGCCGACGCCGGTCTGCCGCTGCCGCAGCTCCCCGGCGAGCCACCCGGAGCCCGCCTCCACCTCGGTCGGGTCGAGCCCCCGCAGGGCGGCGGCGAGCAGCTCCACCTTGGCCCGCCGGCCGCTGGTGGCGCCCACGGCGGCGGAGGTGGCCGCCAGGTCGAGGAACCGCACGCTCCCATCCTGCCAGCCACCCCCGCACCGCTGGACATACGCGGCCGGCCCCGGAGGTTGCCGCCTCCGGCCCGCCGCGTCATCCCGGCCCGGGCACCCCAGCGGGCACCCGGACCTGCGGCCCCGAAACGCCCCCCGACGTCGGGGCCGCAGGGTCTCGGGCCCCCTCAGGCCGAGACCGGCTCCTCGATGCGCAGGCCACGGGCGCGCACCTCGTCGGCGACCCGGGAGAGCAGGCCGTCGAGCGTGACCAGGGCGGTGGAGAGCTCACCGAGCTGTTCCTTCAGCGTGGCCTCGGGCCACGCGGAGACGTCGACGTCCCCCAGAGCGCTGACGGCGGCTTCGAGCCGGGTCATCACCTCGTTCGTACTCATGTTCGAAAGGCTATAACAGCCCGCCCCCCGACACGCCGAAAACGCCCGGATGAACTGCGACGTTACGCTTTCGTCACCTGGTCCCGTTCGTGCCGACGGCGGCCACCTTCGCCAGCAGCAGCGCCTCGGCCGCGCAGACCCGGGCGAACTCGCCGAGGTGCAGGCTCTCGTTCGGGCCGTGCGCCCGGGCGTTCGGGTCCTCGACCCCGGTCACGAGGATCGCGGCCTGCGGGAACATCTCCTGGAAGGTGGCGATGAACGGGATCGACCCGCCGATGCCGATGTCCACCGGGTCGGTGCCGTCCCACGCCGTACGGAAGGCGTCGCGGGCCGCGTCGAACATCGGCCCGGACGCGTCGATGACGCACGGGTCGCCGTCGTGCTCGAAGGTCACCGTCACCCGGGCGCCCCACGGGGCGTGGCTCGTGAGGTGCTCGCTCAGCGCCGCGTACGCGCGCTTCGGGTCGTCGCCCGGGGCCAGGCGCACGCTCAGCTTGGCCTTCGCGGCCGGGACCAGCGCGTTCGGGGCCTCGCCGGTGGCGGGGGCGTCGACGCCGAGCACCGCCAGCGCCGGCTTGGTCCAGATCCGGTCGGTGATCCGGCCGGTGCCGATGAGCGACACCCCCTCGCTCAACCCGGCCTCGGCCCGGAACCGGTCCTCCGGGTAGTCGACGGTCGCGCCCCCGCGCCCGACCAGCCCGGCGACCGCCACGTCCCCCGCGTCGTCGTGCAGGGTGGCCAGCAGCCGGACCAGCGCGGTCAGCGCGTCGGGGACCGCGCCGCCGTACATGCCGCTGTGCACCGCGTGGTCGAGGGTGCGGACCTCGACGAAGCAGTTGACGATGCCGCGCAGCGAGGTGGTCAGCGCCGGCACCCCGATGTCCCAGTTGCCGGAGTCGGCGATCACGATGACGTCGGAGGCGATCTCGTCGCGGTGCTCGGCCAGCAGCCGCTCCAGCGAGTCCGAGCCGTACTCCTCCTCGCCCTCGATGAAGAGGACCACGCCGACCGGAAGGCGGTCGCCGAACGCGCGCAGCGCCGCGACGTGCGCCATGATCCCGGCCTTGTCGTCGGCCGCGCCGCGCCCGTAGAGGCGGCCGTCGCGCTCGACCGGCTCGAACGGGTCGGACTCCCACAGCGACAGGTCGCCGACCGGCTGGACGTCGTGGTGGGCGTAGAGCAGGACCGTCGGCGCGCCGGGCGGGGCGGGCCTCTTCCCGATCACCGCCGGCTGCCCGCCCGACCGCACGACCTTCACGTCGAGGTCGCAGCCGCGCAGCAGCTCCGCCACCGCCTCGGCGGAACGCTCCACATGCGAGTGGTCGAAGCCTTCGAAGGCGATGCCGGGAATGCGGACGAGTCGCTCCAGGTCGGCGCGGACGCCGGGCAGCTCGCGCTCGACGGCGGCGAGCACCTCGGCGTCGGAGATAATCGGTGAGGTCATGACCGGCATCGTATGCCGCCCTTACCGCCCCCGCCCCGGCCCGCCGCCCGACCAGGCCCTTCCCCGGCCCGCCGCTCGGCCGGGCCCCTCCCTGACCCGCCGCTCGGCCACAGCCCGCCGCTCGACCAGGCCCCTGCCCGGCCCGTCAGCGGAGGCGGACGTACTCGGTGCGGGGGTCGTGGGCGAGGGTCGGTGCGCCGTCGACCACCAGGTCCACCGCGTCGGCCGTGCCGTCGGCGGTGAAGTGCGCCCCCTCGCCGGCGTGCCAGCGGCGCAGCTCGGGCAGGATGCCCGGCCCGTCCCGCTCGACAGCCCGGGTCAGCCGCAGGTCGGCGGGCGCGGTGACGAGGACCGCGAGGGTCGCCTCGGGCCGGACGGTCGCCCGCGCCGCGCTGACGCCCTCCACGATCATCACGGGGGCGGGCGGGACCGGCACCGTCCCGGGCAGGAAGCACCCGCGCACCCAGCTGTACCGCCGGTAGGCGCCCGGCCGCCCGGCCCGCAGCGGCCCGAGCACCCACTCCTCCAGCCGGGGCCAGAAGGTGAACTGGTCGTCCCAGCCGTCGAGCAGGTCGTCGGTGTGCACCACGGGTGGCCGCCCGCCGCCGGGCAGCGCGGCGAGGGCGTCCGCGAGGCGCGCGGCGAAGACGCTCTTCCCCGCGCCGCTCGGCCCGTCGACCGCCACCAGCCGGGTACGCCCCAGCCGCGCCGGCCCGGCCAGCACCCGCCGGCCCAGCCCGGCGTACGTCTCGACGACCGGCACCCCCACGGTCCCGACGCTAGCGCCCCCGCCCCGGCGGGTACCCGTCCGGTCGAACCGGGGCCGTTTCGCCGCCCGGACCCCCGCGCGCCTCGGCATGATCGTGCCGTGCGCCACAACGTGATGAGCCCGGGCGTCGACGCCCTGCTGGAACAGGCCCGTTCGGGGGTCCGCCGGCTGACCCCGCACGAGACCGTCGAGGCGGTACGCCGAGGCGCGCTGCTCGTCGACACCCGAAGCGACGCCCAACGCCGAGACCAGGGCGAGCTGCCCGGGGCGGTCGTCATCGACCGGACGGTGCTGGAGTGGCGGCTGGACCCGGCCAGCGACTGGCGCATCCCCGAGGCCACCGGGTACGACCGGGAGATCGTGGTGGTGTGCCGCCAGGGCTACAGCTCCAGCCTGGCCGTGGCCAGCCTGCGGACCCTCGGCCTGCACCGGGCCACCGACCTGATCGGCGGCGTGGAGGCGTGGATCGAGGCGGGGCTGCCGCTGGCCGACCACCCCGCCGACGTCCGCCCCTGAGCCGCCCTCCCGCTCGGGCTCTGCCCGTGCTGGGGCTCTGCCCGCGCTCGGGCTGTCCCGGCGCTCGGGCTCTCCCCCTCAGGCTCTCCCGGTGCTCAGGCCGGGTCGGCCACCCGGGCCAGCCAGTCGGTCGCCTCGTCCTCGGTGAGCGCCGCGTCCACGGTCAGCGACGCGGTCATCAGCGGGAACCGCCGGATGTTGTTCCAGCTCCGCTGGTACGGCGGCGGGTCGAGCACCACGACGCGGGCGTCGTCGAGGAGCGGGATGTCCGCCGGGGCGCCCTCGTTCCAGATCCACTTGCCGTGCCCGTCGACCAGGTTGAAGCTGCCGACGACCGTGCCGCCGAAGCGCTCCTCGGGCGCGTCGGTGGCCACCGCGACCCAGGACGGCTCGACGGTCAGGCCGGCGATCAGCCCCCGCTCTGCGGGTCCGGCGAGCGCCCCGGCCAGCAGGGTGTGGAGCTGGAAGTTGTCGGCGACCCCGTCGATGGTGACCCGCCAGCCCCGGCCGCTCGCCCGGTGCAGCACCAGCAGGCGCTCGCCGTCGAGCACCCGCAGCAGCCCGAGGACGCACTCCAGGTCGGGCCGCTCGCCGGCCAGCGCCGTTCCGGCGTCGAGCAGCCGCTCCCGGTGCGGGAAGGCGGCCCGGATCGCGGGGGACTGCTGCAACAGGGTGATCGCGGGCATCGCCCAGGTGCCGGCCGCGTACCAGCCCTGGACCGCGTCGGTGGCGGTCCGCTCGTCGTCGTACGCCCCGGACAGCACGCCGATCGATCCCTCCACGGTCGCGGGGTCGTCGGGGTCGGGCAGCTCGTCGTCCCCGCGTACCCGCTGCCAGCCGTCGCGGAACCGCAGCGCCCCGGTGAGCGCGGCGGCGAGCCCGTCAGCCACCGGGGCGACCAGCGCGTCGGGGCGGGCGCCCAGCTCGACCAGCGCACCGCAGAGGACGGAGAACTGACCGCCGGCACCGAGGCCGAGCTGCGGCAGGAGCGCCACGCACCGGGGCAGCGCCGCGTCCAGTTCCGCGACGGACGCCTGCTGCGCCGCCTGCCAGACCCTCGGCACGGCCCTGGTCATGGCGTCGGCGTCGTGCTCGCGCACCGCCGCCTCGACGTGGGCGATCCGGTCCGCCAGCTTCCCCCTGCGATTGAAAAACATCGGCGCAGCCTAGCGATCACCCCCGCCCCAACCGGCCCTCGTCCGCCCCCCGGAACGGCCCCGACGAAATGACCTGCCCGCACACGAAATGTGCGACACGCCACCCCCTTTTCCGCGCGGGAGCCGCTGCGCGGATTCAGCGAATCTGCGGCCTCTTCGCGCTCCGCGACGACGCATTGCCTGAATCTGTGCCGATCGGCGGCGGGGCGGTGCGTGCCGTGGGCGGAACGAGATGCGGCGCGCCGGGCGGGACGAACGGCAGGTCGGCGGGCGGGCCGGACTCGATCAGCCGCCACAGGGCGTCGGTGTCCAGGTGCTCCTCGACCAGGTCGCCGAGCAGGTCCAGGGAGCGCTCGCGGACGGCGGCGAACGCCGTGTCCGGGGCCACCCGGAAGCCCGTGCGGCCGGCGAGTCGGGCCGCGCCGGTCAGGAACCGGCGGCGGAACGCGTCGGACTCGAAGGCCCCGTGCCAGTGGGTGCCGCACACCGCGCCGAGCACCGCCCCCTCGCCGCCGCCCGCGTACGTGAACAGGGGCGGCAGCGCCGGGTCGGCCGCCGAGACGTACCCGTGGTGGATCTCGTACCCGGCCACCGGGACCCCGGGGTCGGCGGCGACGACGCCGGCCGCCCGCCGGACGGTCTTGCGCTCGGCGAAGGTGATCTCGATCGGCAGCAGCCCCAGCCCGGGGACGCTGCCCGCGCGGCTCTCCACCGGGTCGTGCACGGCCCGGCCGAGCATCTGGAAGCCGCCGCAGATGCCCAGCAGCGGCTTTCCGGCCGCCGCGTGGGCCGTCACGGCGTCGGCGAGGCCGGTCTGGCGCAGCCAGGCCAGGTCGGCGACGGTGGACTTCGAGCCGGGCAGCACCACCAGGTCGGCGGCGGCCAGCTCGGCGGGCTCCACGGTCAACCGCACCCGGACGCCCGGCTCGGTGGCCAGGGCCTCCACGTCGGTCGCGTTGCTGATCCGGGGCAGCCGGACCACGGCCACGTCCAGCCAGTCGGTGCCGCGCGGGGCCGCCGGCCGCCCGAGCACCCGGCCGTACGCGAGGGAGTCCTCGGCGTCCAGCCACAGGTCCAGGTGCCAGGGCAGCACCCCGTACGTGGGGCGGCCGGTGGCCGCGCGCAGCATGTCCAGCCCCGGCCGGAGCAGCCCGAGGTCGCCCCGGAACTTGTTGACCACGAAGCCGGCGAGCAGCGCCTGGTCGGCCGGGTCGAGCAGGGCGAGGGTGCCGAACATCGAGGCGAACACCCCGCCCCGGTCGATGTCCCCGACCACGATCGTGGGCAGGCCGGCGTGCCGGGCCAGCCCCATGTTCACGTAGTCGCCGGCCCGCAGGTTGATCTCCGCCGGGCTGCCGGCCCCCTCGCAGACCACCACGTCGTACTCCCCGCGCAGCTCGGCGAGCGCGCCGAACGCCGCCTCGGCGAGCCGGGGCCGCAGGGCGTGGTAGTTGCCGGCGGCCAGCGTCTCCACCGCCTCGCCGAGCAGCACCACCTGGCTGGACAGTTCGCTTCCCGGCTTGAGCAGCACCGGGTTGAACCGCAGGTCGGGGGCGATCCCGCAGGCCGCCGCCTGCATCGCCTGCGCCCGGCCAATCTCGCCGCCCCGGCCGTCCGGCCCGACCACCACGGCCGAGTTGTTCGACATGTTCTGCGCCTTGAACGGGGCGACCCTCACCCCGCGCCGACGCAGCCAGCGGCAGATGCCGGCGGTGAGCACGCTCTTGCCCGCGTCGGAGGTGGTGCCCGCGACCAGCAGACCCCCGCTCACCGCCCAGCTCCCGTCCGGCGTGCCCCGGCCCTCGTCGCGCCCGTGTCGGCCCTCGTTCCGCGCATCCCGGCCCTCGCTCCGCCCGTATCGGTTTTCGTTCCGCCCACCCCGGGTCTCGCCCCGCTCGTGTCGGCGTTCCTTCCGCGCACCCCGGCCCTCGCTCCGCGCGGGTCGGCGGTGAGGCCGCGCCGGGCTCCCCGCGCCGCCGCGCCGACCAGCCGACCGGCGGTGACCGGGTACGCGGCGGCCAGGCCGAGAGCAGCCAGCCCGACCGCCGCCGAGATCCGCGCGGCCCGCTTCAGGTGCCGCGCCTCGGGGCGGGGCCCGTCACCGAGGTACGGCCGCACCTCCGACCGCCCGAAGTAGACGTTCCGCCCGCCGAGCCGCACCCCGAGCGCCCCGGCCATCGCCGCCTCGCACTGCCCCGCGTTCGGGCTGGGGTGGTCGTTGCGGTCGCGCCGCCACACCCGCCACGCCCGGCCCCGCTCCCCGTGCGCGGCCGGGGCCAGCGCGACGGTGAGCAGCCCGGTCAGCCGCGCCGGGACGAGGTTGAGCACGTCGTCGAGGCGGGCAGCCGGGGTGCCGAACCTCGCGTACCGGGGCGAGCGGTGACCGACCATCGCGTCGAGGGTGTTGGCCGCCCGGTAGCCGAGCAGGCCGGGCAGCCCGGCGACCGCCCCCCACAGCAGCGGCGCGACCACCGCGTCGGACGTGTTCTCGGCGACCGACTCGACGGTGGCGCGGGCCAGCTCCGCCTCGTCCAACGTCGACGGGTCGCGCCCGCACAGGTGCCCCAGGCGTCGGCGGGCCGCCGGCACGTCCCCGCCGCGCAGCGCCCGGCCCATCACCCGCGCCTCCCGGCGCAGCGTGCGACCGCCGAGCACGGTCCAGGTCGCGGCGGCCGTGAGCACGGCCCGGCCGACGGGCCGGTGCCGGGTCGCCACCGCCGCCGCCGCGCCGACCGCCACCGGCACGCCCACCGCGACCGCGGTGAAGACCGCCCCGGCGGTACGGTCCGGCCGGTACACGCCCCGCTCCAACGCCCCCGCCGCCCGACCGAACCCGGCCACGGGATGCCAACGCCGGGGGTCACCGAGGAGGGCGTCGAGGGCGTACCCCGCCACCAGCCCTGCCGCGTTGGCCACGGCGACCGACTGCCGCACCTGCCACCACCTCCGGCCGGCCAGCCTATCCGGCCCCGCATCGTCCCGTCCGGCAGCAACGCTCGCCGTCCCCGGCCCGTCCGGTCCCGCGAAAGCACGACTCCCACATCGATAGATCTTGGTACGAATCGGCCCCTGGAGGGGCCGATTCGTACCAAGATCTCGGCGAAGACCTCCGACGGCTGCCTCCGTCAGGTCACGGTGCACGCCGGCCGGGGAACGTCGGCCACGGTGACGTCGCCGACCACGATCCGGTGGTCTTCCGTGGGCGTGTGCAGCCGGCAGCTACGGAAGTTCACGCCCCGGCCGAGGATGTAGTCGAACTTGGCCGCCTTGGTGGGGAATCCAGGCCCCGTCTTCGGGAGGGTCTTGGTGCACCGGGCGTCCTCGACAGGTCCGCAGAACTGGTCGACGTCCTTGAACCCGGCCTGCCAGATCGGGCCCATGACGTTCGCGACGTACGGCCGGGTGTTGAAGTCGCCGAGAACGAGCGCGCGAGGGTGCGGTCGCGTGGCGGTCACCAGTTCTGCGGCCTGCAACTTCCTCAGCTTTTCGTGGCCTGGTGCACTGAGGTGCGTGTTGAACACCCGGACCCATTGGCCGTCGAGCCTGGTGGTGAAGGACTGCATGCCACGCGCCTCGCTCCACCCCTCGTCGTCGCTGTAGCCCTTCCTGTTGTGCGCCCTGACCGTGGTGCCCTTGGCGTAGACGATCGCGGTGCCCAGCCGACCCGGACACCCGAAGTTCACGGCGGACAGCCCGCTCCGGTACTCGTACTCGAACCCCGCTTCGTTGAGTTGCCGCACGGCCTCGCGCACCTCGTTCAGGCAGGATTCCTGCAAGGCGGCCACCTGCGGCAGGAAGTGCTTGATCTGCTCCGCGATCGCCCTCGGCGTGCCGAGCCCCTGCCCGTTCGTGTTCCATGTCATGAACCGGTTGGTGATCGGCTTCAAGGGCTCCTCGGCAGGCTCGGCGCTCGCCTGGCCGGCGTACGCGGGCGTCACGAACCCCGCCACCAGCATCGTGACCAACCCCGCCAACGTCGTTGACAATCTCCGCTTGGTACGGATACCCATTGCCATTCCTTTCGTCGGGCCGGTTCGCCCGGCCTGCTCTGCTCCGGCACTCGCTGCCGGTCGCCCCCTTACGACAAGGGGTCAGTCCCTCGTGGGCGGCCGACGGCAAGGTGGTTGCCCCTCGGCGTTTCTGCTGCCCCGGCGCTCGGTGACCGCCTCGCCAGGGATGAGAGTGACAGCGCGAGAGATGTCCTCCCCGCTTTCTGGACGAAGCTGGATAACGCTGGACAGCCGGTGGGACGGCGCGGCAGTGATTGCCGATCTCATCGATTCGCTCGGCTGTCCGCCGGTCGCCACGGACGGTTGAGCCGATGAGGCGCGACGGGTTTTGCGGAATGTGCGGGAGACGCCCGACGGCACCCCCGTGTGGGGTTCGCGAGCGCTCCCGCCCCTCCCCAGGGGTCAGACGGACGCGCCGACCCGACCCCGGCCGCGCCGGCCCCGGCCGCTCTGCGTCACCGCGTCTGGCCCGCCGTCGGCCGGGGCGTCCGCGCCCTCGCCCTCGCCCTCGAGGCTGCCGCCTTCCTCCAGCTCATCCAGGCCGCCCACGCCGACGTCCACGGCGCTCTCGACGGCGCGGCCGGTGAGGGCGTCCCCGCCTGGGTCGTCGTCGAAGGTGGTGCCGCCGACCGGCCCACCCTCGGCAGGCAGGCCGTCGAACGCAACCCGCCCCGGGTCGAAGCCGTACCGCTCGAACTCCTCGTCGAAGGGGCGGTCGTCCGGCGCGGCCGGGGCCTGGGCGCGCGGGACCTGCTCGGTTGGCTCACCCTGCACGCGGCTCTCGGCCTCGGCGTCCTCGACCGTGCTCGTGGCCATGCTCGGCCGGTTGCGCAGGAACCGCCCCCGCCCCCGGGACAGGTCGTGGCCGACCGTGACCGCCTCCAGCTCGTACAGGGTGCGGTGGTTGCCGGCCTCGTCGGTCCAGTCGCGGGTGTAGAGGCGGCCGGCGACCACGACGGGGTCGCCGACCATCACCGAGGAGGCGACCCCCTCGGCCAGCTTCCGCCAGCAGTTGACGCGCACGCGGAGGCTGTTGCCGTCGACCCACCGCCCGCTGTCGCGGTCGAGCCGGCGGGCGGTGGAGGCCACCTTGAAGTTGGCCACCAGCGTGCCGCTCTGCGTGGTCCGCCGCCACTCCGGCGCGGTCAGCACGTTGCCGACGATCGTTATGTACGTGTCGAACATCGTCCCTCCAAGGGAAGATCGGGCTTGCCGTGAGCGAGTCGACTCGCCGCCGAGCCTGGCCGCCCCCGGCCCTCCACCGCCACCACCGAAGCCGGTACCTGTGGACGACGCGGCGGCCTGTGGACAACGACCTGATCAAGGTCCCGGTGTGCTAGGCCGACCGGCCCTGGGCACGCCGACGGCCGGCCACCAGGATCGGAGGTGCCCGGCGGCGGGGCAGCGAGGGAGGCGTTTCCGGACCGACCGGGACTGGGTACAGCAGTGATCAACCGAGCACCACCGACGGCAGCCCCGCCGACGACAGGCGGCCAGCCGTCCGATCAGAAGGGCCGCGGAAGATGACACTCTGCCGACTCCGTACGACCGGCTCCGCCCGTACCGAGCAGGAGGTGCGCCGATGAGCGCCGTGGCGAACCCCGCGACCGTGGCCGAGTGCCTGCGCGTCGGGGCCGGGTTCTCGCAGGGTGACCGGAACTGGATCGCCGAGCAGTTCGCCACCCTCGACGCCCGGCTCGCCAGCTTCCACGCCGACGCCACCCAGCTCGAGGTGATGGTGAAGGACCGGGAGGCCCGGGGGCAGAAGGTCACCCTGGAGTGCTGGATCGCCGGCCGGCAGAAGATCGTCACCACCTCCTCGGAGGAGGACCTGCACGCCGCGCTGAACGACGTGCGCGACGACCTGCGTCGCCGGCTGAACGACGCCAAGACCAAGCAGGAGCCCCGCCACAACAAGCACCTGCGCGACACCGGCCACGCCGGGGCGGGTGCCGAGGAGATCGACCTCGACCTCGACGGCGGGCCAGCCCGGGTCGACGCCGAGACGGCCTGACCGGCACCCGGACGGACCGGCCGGGAGGGTGGGGCACGTCCCACCCTCCCGCTTCCGGCTACCGTCGGGTAGTCGCCCGGCGTACCGTCGCGGTCGTGGAACCGGACGTGCTGGGGCCGCCGTACGAGCGGCAGACGATCGACCTGGGCACCGACGACGAGGGACCGGTCGTCGCGACCCTGGTCCGCCGGCGGGCCGACCGCCCCACCGGGCGGGCCGTGCTGTACGTGCACGGCTTCGTCGACTACTTCTTCCAGACCCACGTGGCCGACTTCTTCGCCGAGCGCGGCTGGGACTTCTACGCCCTCGACCTGCGCAAGTACGGCCGGAGCCTGCTGCCCCACCAGACCCCGAACTTCTGCCTCGACCTCGGCGACTACTTCCCCGAGCTGGACGCCGCCGCGAAGATCATCCGTGAGGACGAGGGCCACGACACCCTGCTCGTCATGGGTCACTCCACCGGCGGCCTGATCATCTCGCTCTGGGCGCACGCCCGGCGCGACGACGGCATCGTCGACGGGCTCGTGCTGAACAGCCCCTTCTTCGACATCAACGCCCCCTGGGTGGTGCGCAGACCCCTCGTGGCCGCCGTCTCCCGCCTGGCCGGCCGGTCGCCGCGCCGCATCGTCCCCGCCGGCGTCAGCAACGTGTACGGCGAGAGCCTGCACGCCGAGCGGCGCGGCGAGTGGACGTACGACCTGGCGTGGAAGCCCCTCGGCGGCTTCCCGGTGCGGGCCGGCTGGCTGGCCGCCGTGCGCGCCGGCCAGCGGCAGCTCCGCTCGGGCCTCGACATCCAGGTGCCGGTCCTGCTGGCCTGCTCGACCCGCAGCTTCCGGGGCGCCAAGTGGCACGACTCGGCCGCGCTCGCCGACGCCGTCCTGGACGTGGAGCACATGGTCCGCTGGGCGCCCCGCCTCGGCCGGCACGTGACCCTGGCCCGCTTCGACGGCGGCAAGCACGACCTGACCCTCTCCGGCCCCGACGTACGCGAGAAGGTCTTCGCCGAGGTCGGCCGCTGGGCGGAGGCGTTCCTCGGCGCGGGCCCGACCCCCGCCGCGCCCGCCAGCGAGCGACCGGCCGAGGACGGCGGCGACCAGGAGGGTACGGAGGCCGGCGCGCAGAACTGACCGGGGCGAAACCGGGATGCCCTGGGCGTACGGGGCGTGCGAGGCTGGCAGCGCGCCGAAACGGGCCCGCCCCGTCGCACGCGCCTGCCTCGGTGCGGCGGTACCCTCTTGGCGCGAGACCCGCGACGCGCGCCCGTAGCTCAGCGGATAGAGCAGGGGACTTCTAATCCCAAGGCCGCAGGTTCGAATCCTGCCGGGCGCACAGGTACTTTCCTCTTCTGACCAGCTTGCGTGGGGCTATCCGTGGTGCGAGCGCGCTACGGTGGCCCCGTGGCAGCCTCGAACGGACGCAGCAAGCGCCAGCGCGGCGAGATCGAAACCCTCCCCAGCGGGTCACTCCGCGTGAAGGTCTATGCGGGCGTTGACCCGATCAGCGGCAAACGGCACTACCTGACCGAGGTCATCCCCGCCGGCCGCACCGCAGCCAAGGAAGCCGAGAAGGCACGTACCCGGTTGCTGGCCCAGGTCGACGAGCGGCGCAACCCGCGCACCCGCGCCACGCTCGACCAACCCTAGACCGGTGGCTTGAGGTGGCCGACATCGAGGCCACCACCCGCATGGGGTACGTGAACAAGCTCAACAAGCACGTACGGCCGGTGCTCGGCAAGCTGCCGGTCGGTCGGCTCGACGCCGAGACGTTGGAGTCGTTCTACGCGAGCCTGCGCCGCTGCCGCGACTGGTGCGGCGGCAAGGCGTATGTAAAGCACCGCATCGACGGCGAGCACAGCTGCACGACGAAGTGCCGACCGCACGTCCGCAAGCCGCTCAGCGCGTCGTCAGTGCGCCAGATTCACTGGATTCTCAGTGGTGCCCTCAGCCGCGCCGTCCGGTGGCGTTGGAGCGCCGTCAACCCCGCAGGTCAGGCCGAGCCACCCGCGCCGCCGCACCCCGACCCGCAGCCACCGAACCCGGCCGACGCCGCGCGCATCATCAGCGAGTCGTGGCGCGACCCGGACTGGGGCGCGTTGGTGTGGCTCGCCATGACGACGGGTGCCCGGCGGGGCGAGCTATGCGCGTTGCGCTGGCAGCATCTCGACCTGGCCGCCGGTGTGCTGACCCTGCGGCGCAGTGCCTACCTGGACGAGAACGGCGAGCTGCGGGAGAAGGACACCAAGACGCATCAGCAGCGGCGGGTAGCGCTCGACCCGGAGACGATCGAAGTGCTGCGCGAGCTGCACGGTCGGTACGTCGACCGCCTGGCCCAGCTCGACGCGGACGCCGATCCTGTCGACTACGTCTTCTCCCCCGAGCCGGACAACAGCCGTGGCTACCGACCCGACACCATCACCCAGCGGTACGGCCGACTCGCTACCCGGCTCGGCATAACCAGCCACATTCACGCGCTGCGGCACTACTCGGCAACCAAGCTGATCAACGCAGGTGTCGACGTGAGGACTGTCGCCGGCCGGCTTGGTCATGGTGGCGGCGGGACAACGACACTGCGGGTATACGCGGCCTGGCTATCGGAATCGGATCAGCGTGCGGCCGGGACGCTGGCCGCCCGGATGCCGCCACGTCCCGCCGCGCCAACACAACGCAGTGTGGCAAGTAGCCCATATCAGAAGATCGCCGCCGACCTACGCAAGCAGATCACCGCCGGTCGGCTACGGCCCGGCGACCAACTCCCCGCTGTTGCCGAGCTGGCTTCAGCGCATGGCGTCTCCGTCGGAACCGCTCATCGCGCCGTGGCGCTGCTTACCGCAGAGGGCTTGGTAAGCGTCATCCGAGGTCGCCGAGCAACCGTCGCAGGCCCTCGTCTATGACGACGACACCCGCATTACGAGATCAAACTGCCCGTCCCGCCGACCTGGGCACATGGCGTTCTAGCAGCGGAAACATCTCTCGACATCTCACACCACTCCCCCGCCGTCCGCCGACCTCTTGCGGACTGTTTGCGGACCGTTGACCGTCAGCAGACGGCTAGGCCTCTGCTATGGGTACGCTTCGGGTGTGTCGGAGCAGGGTTGGCGTGAGCTGATGCCGGAGAGTGTCCCCGCCCTTCTCTCCGTCGTGGACTGCGGCGACGGATGCATCCGGGAGTTGACGCTGAGGTCAACGTACGGACCCAATGCCGCCCAATCTGCCTTCGTGGTCGTTGAGGTCCGGCGCGCGTCTCAGCCCGGCTGGGTACAGCTCACGATCGAGCTGAAGGGCTTGGTGCACCGCAAGATTGTCGACATCAACACCTTCTCCTGGGTGATGCTCGATCAGCCCCAAGTGGTGCGGGACGACGCTGGCCTCTTGCACCTAGACCTCGATCCCACGGGTGACATTCGGACACCTGATGACATGGCGCAGTACTCCCACGTGTACCTAGCCGCGAGGGACCTGCGATGGCGGCTCGACCCACTGCCAGCAAGCTAGTGCCTCGTCTTTGAACGTTGATCGTGTAATCCGCCGGTTTCGAGTACCGATCGGGCAGGCTGTCTCTCAGCACTCGTGGTGGGAGGTGATGGCCGGTGGGCAGACGGCCGGAGGTGTTCGTCCGGCAGGTGTCGATGGCCGAGGGACAGCGGTTGCAGCGGATCACCAGGACCGCGAAGGACCCGGTGAAGCCGCGCCGGGCGATCGTGGTCCTGATGTCCGCCCAGGGACAGCCGGTCCCGGACATCGCCCACCTGCTGAAGGTCACCGAGGACTACGTCCGCGACGTCATCCATGCGTTCAACGAGCGGGGGTTCGACGCGTTGTCCCCAAAATGGAGCGGGGGCGCACCGAGACAGATCGATGAGCAGACCCGAGACTGGATCTGCGTCATCGCCCGGTGCCACCCCCGCTTCCTCGGCAAACCCTTCTCCTGCTGGTCACTGGCCAAGCTGCGCGACTACCTCATCGACGCCGGCTACGTCACGGCGATCAGCGTCGAAACCGTACGGCGGATCCTGCACGAGCGTGGGGTGTCGTGGCAGGCCACCAAGACGTGGAAGGCCAGCACCGACCCCGACTTCACATCGAAGATGCGCCGAATCCTGGACCTCTACGACCACCCACCCGCCGGCGGCAGGGTCCTCTGCGTCGACGAGTTCGGGCCGCTGAACCTGCAACCCCGCCCCGGCCGCGCCTGGCGACCCGTCGGACAACCAGTGCGATTACGCGCCACCTACACCCGCGACCAGGGCGTACGACACATGATCGCCGCCCTCGACCTGACCACCGGCAAGCTGCACTACCGCATCCGCGACCGCAAACGCTGGCGGGAGTTCCTCAGCTTCCTCAAGGTGCTGCGCCGCCGCTGGCCCGACCAGCACCTCTACCTGATCCTGGACAACTTCTCCCCGCACAAGCACCCCGAGGTCCGCTCCTGGTGCGCCGCCAACCGCGTCGACCTCATGTTCCTGCCGACCTACGCGTCATGGCTGAACTGGATCGAAGCCGAGTTCGCCGCCGTGCGGTACTTCGCCCTCAACGGCACCGACCACCACACCCACACCGAGCAGGACACCGCCATCGGCGACTACATCCGCTGGCGCAACCAACACGCCAAACCCAAAACCGCATTCGCTACCGGGTCCAAGATCCGCCACCCGGATTACC
>NZ_BBZF01000030.1:46837-81583 GCF_020884795.1 Micromonospora okii | reverse complement strand
GCGCGGAATAGCCGCACTTTCCCTGAAATTGCGCGGATCTTGGGGCGGAGATCAGCGCCTGATTCGTCAATCTGCCGCCCACTCCACAACGACAGCCTTATGCCTGACGAACGAGTGGTTGGCCGCCGTCATTGGGCCTCGCCCTACCCGGCGACGGCGTCCAAGGCGCGGGTGAAGTCGGCCAGCAGGTCGGGCGTGTCCTCGATGCCGACGGAGACCCGGACCAGGCCCTCGCCGATGCCGGTGCCGGCCAGCTGCTCGGCGTCGACGATGCCCGCCCACATCGAGCGCGGATGCACCACCAGGGTGCTCACGCTGCCGAGGCTGGCGGCGCGCTTGGCCAGCTTCAGCTCCGCGAGGAAGGTGGCCGCCGCCGGTCGGCCGCCGGCCAGGTCGAGGCTGAGCACGCCGCCGTACCCGCTCATCTGCCGCGCGGCCAGGTCGTGCTGGGGGTGGCTGGGCAGGCCCGGGTAGCGGACCCGGGCGACGGCCGGGTGAGCCTCCAGCGCGCGGGCCAGGGCGAGGGCGTTGTCGTTGTGCCGGGCCATGCGCAGCGGCAGCGTGCGGATGCCGCGCAGCAGCAGCCAGGCGTCGATCGGGCCGAGCGTCGCGCCGGTCACGACGGCCGTCTTCCACACGCGGTCGATCAGCTCGGCGGGGCCGACCACGACTCCGGCGGTGACGTCGGAGTGGCCGCCGAGGAACTTGGTGGCGCTGTGCCAGACCAGGTCCGCGCCGAGGGCCGCCGGGCGCTGGTTGACCGGCGTGGCGAAGGTGTTGTCCACGACGACGTACGCGCCGTGGGCGTGCGCCAGGTCGGCCACGGCGGCCAGGTCGGTCAGCTCCAGCAGCGGGTTGCTGGGGGTCTCCACCAGCACCAGCCTGGTGCGGGGCGTCAGCGCGCGGGCGAACGCGTCGACGTCGGTCTGGTCGACCTGGGTGCAGCCCACCCCGAACCGGGTGAGCAGCCCGGTGGCCAGCGAGGTGGTGCCGCCGTAGGTGCTGCGCTGCACGATCACGTGGTCGCCGGCGGCGAGCAGGGCCAGGGCGATCGTGCTGATCGCGCCCATCCCGGAGGCGGTGACCAGGCCCGTCTCGACGCCCTCCAGCTCGGCCACCACGGCGGCGACCTGGGCGTGGTTGGGGTTGCCGTAGCGGGTGTAGAAGGCGTCGCCGCGGGTCTGCGTGGCGACCTCGGTGAACCGCTCGTCCGTCGCCGCGCTGAAGGTGGCGCTCTGCACGATCGGCGGCGACACCGCGCCCGTGGGGTGCAGCCCGTCGTCGCCGTGGATCGCGGTCGTGCCGATGCCGGTCACTCGGTGCTCCTTCGCCTGGTGGGGGCGGTCATGGTACGACGACGACCGGGGCGGGGGCGGGTGCCGGGGCGACCCGGTCGAGGAGCATCCGCTGGCTGTCGCGCTGGCGGCGCAGCCGCACGTCGTCGAGGTCGGCGACGGCGAGGCCGGCGGTGGTGCCGGCGTCGGCGAGCGGGCGGCCGTCGGGGCCGTGGACGGCGCTGTGGCCGGCGAAGCGCCAGCCGCCGTGCGCGCCCGCGAAGTTCGCGAACACGACGTAGGCGGTGTTCTCCAGCGCGCGGGCCGGGAAGTAGACGCTGCGGCGGTGGTCGGAGTCGCCGACGGTGAACGCGCCGGGCACCAGGTAGGCGTCCGCGCCGGCCAGGGCCAGGCCCCGCGCGTGCTCGGGGAAGCTGGCGTCGTAGCAGATGCCGAGGCCGAGCCGCCAGCCGCTCACCTGGACCATCGTGTCGGTGTGGCCGGGGACGAAGATGTCGCGCTCGACGGGGTCGAGGTGCCGCTTGTGGTACGTGGCGGCGACCGCGCCGTCCGGCCCGACCACCCAGGCGGCGATCGCCCAGCCCTCCGCGCGCCGCGCGCAGCCGCCGACCACGGCGGTCACCCCGTGCGCCCGGCACGCCTCGCCCACCGCGCGCAGGGCGGGGTCGCCGGTCGCGACCTCGCAGCGGGCGACGTCGGCGGTGAGCAGCGGGTGGTCGTACCCGGACAGCGACAGCTCGGGAAAGACGACCACGCGGGCGCCGACGGCGGCGGCCTCGGCGATGGCGGTGGCGTGGGCCGCCGCGTTGCCGATCAGGTCGCCGCAGACCGCCTCGATCTGGGCCGCGGCCACCCGCAGCGGTTGCCGTACCCGGTCGTCGCCCGTCGTCGTCACGTTTCCCCCAGCGATTCAGCCCGATCCGAAGAAGACCTACGGTACGGGGGCTGGGTTGCGCCACTCGTCGGCCAGGAGCGACCAGACCTCCAGGTCGATCCGCGCGCCGGTCGGCCCCGGGTAGACCTGGCGCAGGGTGCCGTCGTGGCGCATGCCGAGCCGGCGGGCCACGGCGATGCTGCGGGCGTTTCCGGCGTTGGTGCGCCACTCCACCCGCTGGATGCCCCGCTCCCCCACCGCCCAGTCGATGATCACGCCGGCGGCCCGGGTGACCAGACCCCGCCCCTCGGCGGCCGGCTCCAGCCAGCAGCCCGCCTCGCAGAGGCCGGCGGCGGCGTCGAAGGAGACGAACAGGACCCCGCCGACCAGCTCGCCGTCGAGCCAGATGCCCCAGATGCCGCCGTCGTCGCGGGCACGTCGGTCGGCGTAGCGCTGGAGGACGTTCCGCGCCGACGGGAGGTCGGCGGCCACGAAGGACGGCGAGACCCAGGGCGAGATGCTCTCCCGGGCCCGGTCGAGGTGGCGCAGGAACTCCTCGGCCCGCCAGGGCTCCAGGGGGCGCAGCTCGGCGTCTGCGGTGAGGGGACGAGCGAACACCGGGCCTCCCGGGCCGTGGGGCGGGCAGCGTACGGGGTCAGCAGACCACACGCCGCGCGGGATCGATCGACCGGGCCCGGCGACGGGCGATCTCGGTCGGTGCCGGGCGCGACAGGCCGCGCCGACCGGCTTCGGCGATCGACGGCGGGTGGGCGGCGGCCGGGGTCAGTCGCGCAGGAGGTCGGCGTGGGCGGCGCGGAGCCGGGCCAGGGCCGGGTCGCTGCCGGGGGTGGCCCGGCGGTCCAGCTCGGCCCAGGCCTCGGCGAGCGCGTCGGCGAGGGCCCGCAGCTCGGCGGCGTGCCGCCGGCTGCTCTGCCGGTGCGTCTCCTCCAGGCGGCGGGCCCACCCGGCGGTCACCGTGGCGAGCCGGTCGGCGTCGGCCCGCGCCTGCGCCGCCGTGCGGGCGGCGGAGGCGGGCACGATCGCGGCGATCGGGCGGGGGTCGCCGTCGCGGGTGACCAGCGTGACCGTGTCGGTCAGCTCGGCCATCGCGATGAGCTGGGTCAGCCGGGTGCGGGTCTCGCGCAGCGACAGGGCACGCGGCGGGGTGGGCTCGTGAGCCAGTGCGGGAGCAGCCATGACTCCATGCTGCGACCGGGGTATGACAAAAACCGTCCACGGTGGCCGATCGCGGTCTAGGCGGCCTCCCGGGTGAGGATGTCGACGTAGCGGCGGCAGCGGGCGGCGACGGTCGACTCGTCGTAGAGGTCCGTCGAGTACTCCACGACGCCGAGGACGCCGGCCCCGGCGGGGGTGAGCATGATCGACCAGTCCCGACGGGCGCAGTCCAACCCCTGGTCGGTCACCTCCGCCACCAGCCCCGGCAGGCGCAGCGGCGGCATCCCCGGGTTCCAGGTGAACAGCGCCCCGGCGAACGGCGGCGGGTCGCCCATCCGCCAGCCGGAGTCCACGGCGGCGTAGAGGGCCGGCAGCGGGGCCGGCTGGTGACGCACGGCGTCCAGGAACACCGCGTCGAACCGGGCCGCCAGGTCGACCAGGGGCTCACCGTCGCGCAGCCGCACCCGCAGCGGCAGGAGGCCGGTGAACATGCCGACCACCGCTTCCAACTCCCGGCGGTCCCGGTGCGCGTACGGGCAGGCCAGCAGGACGTCGCGGGTGCCGGTCAGCTCCCCGACGAACCGCGCGTAGGCGGCGGCGAGCAGCGGGAACAGCGTCAGGCCCGCGCCGGCGGCGAGCCGGGTCAGCCGGCCGACCAGCCCGGCCGGCAGGTCGAAGGCGTACTCCGCGCCGGGGCCCGAGGGCGGGGCCGGTCGGGGCCGGTCGGTGGGCAGCGGGGCGGCGCGGGGCACGTCGGCCAGCATCGTCAGCCAGTGCCGCAGCACCTCCGGCGGCACCTCGGCCAACCGCTGCCGGCGCGCGTGCTCGACGTAGCGCAGGGCTGGGGGGCGCTCGGGCGGCGAGCCCGCGTAGGCGCGGCCCAGCTCGTCGAGGAGCTGGAGCATCGACCAGCCGTCGCCGCAGAGGTGGTGCACGACCATCAGCAGCACCCAGCGGTCGTCGGCCAGCCGGGCGAGCCGGGCCCGCAGCCACGGCCCGTCGACCGGGAACTGCTCCCGGCCGGTCGCCACGCACCACGCCCGCACCCCGTCGGCGTCGGTGGCCGCGAGGTCGACCACGGGCACCGCGACCGGGCGGTGGGCCAGCACCTCCTGGACCGGGCCGCCGTCGCCCGCCACGACCCGGGTACGCAGGGCCTCGTGCCGGGCCACCAGGGCGTCGACCGCCGCCGTGAGGGCGGGGACGTCGAGCGGGCCGGTGAGGTCGATGCGTACCGCCATGTGCACGGCCGCCGGGTTCGGGGCCTGGCGCTGACGGTGCCACATCAGCTCCTGTTGGTACGTGGCCGGTGCCCGGTCGCGCACCGGACCGCCGGGGTCGGGCGCGGCCGTCGGCGCGCCGGAGGTCGCCGGGGCGCGGCCGTCGGCGTCCACCGTCGCGGCCATCGCCCGCACGCCCGGGGTGCGCAGCACCCGGTCCACGCCGACCTCGACGCCGAGGGCCTCGCGCAGCCGGTTGGCCAGCCGCACCGCGCCCAGCGAGTCGCCCCCGGCGGCGAAGAAGGAGACGTCCAGCGGCACCCGGGACACGCCCAGCTCCGCGCACCACGCGTCGTGGACGAGCCGCTCCACGCCCGGCCGGGGCTCCTGGCCGGCGGGCGGCTCGGCGGGGGCGGGCAGCCGGGCCACGTCGACCTTGCCGGTGTCGCCGGTGGGCAGCGCGTCCAGCAGCACCCAGGCCCGGGGCACCAGGTGGTCCGGCAGCCGCTCCCCCAGCTCGGCGGCCAGCCGGGCGGTGCGGGCGGCGGGCGGCTCGCCGTCGTCGTCACAGACGACGTACCCGACGAGGTACGGCTCGGCCCGGTCGTGCCGGGCGACGACGGTGGCCTGCCGTACCCCCGGCAGGAGCGCCAGCGCGGCGGCGGCCTCGCCCGGCTCGACCCGGTGCCCGGCGATCTTGACCTGGTCGTCGACCCGGCCGAGGAACTCCACCGTGCCGTCGCCGCGCAGCCGGACCAGGTCGCCGGTCCGGTACATGCGGGCCCCCGGCCCGGCGGCGAACGGGTCCGGCAGGAACGCCGCCGCCGTCGCGCCGGGCCGGCCCAGGTAGCCCCGGGCCAGCCCGGTGCCGCCGACGTGCAGCTCGCCGACCGCGCCGGCCGGCACCGGCGCACCGTCGCGGCCCAGCACGTAGAGCCGGCGGTGGTCCACGGGACGTCCGATGTCGACGGGGCCGGTCCCGTCGGCCGGCACCGGGCCGGCGGTGGTGACGATCGCTGCCTCGGTCGGGCCGTAGGCGTTGAGCACCACGGCCGGGTAGCCGGCGGGCGGCCGGCGGCGTAGCTGGCTGCCCCCGACCACCAGGGCCCGCACCGTCGGGACCGGCGGGAGCGCGAGGACCAGCTCCGCGAGGGGCGCCGGCAGGAAGGCTACGGTGACCCCCGCGCGCCGCCAGGAGTCGGCCAGCCGCGCCGGGTCCGCGCGCATCCGCGGCGGTACAAGGTGCAGGGTCGCCCCGGCGGCCAGCGTCGGATGGATCTCGGCGAGGTTCGCGTCGAAGCCGAGGCCGAGCGCGTGCGCGACGGTGTCGGTCGGGCCGAGGGCCAGGGCGCGGGCGTGCCAGTCGACGACGTCCACGGCCGCGCGGTGCGGCACGCCCACCGCCCGGGGCCGGCCGGTCGAGCCGGAGGTGTGGACGCACCAGGCGAGGTGGCCGGGGCCGGCGGCGTCGAGCGGGTCGGGCAGGCCGGGTTCGCCGGGCCGGTCCACCAGCACGCGCGCCACCGGGGCACCCTCGGTGGGGATGGGGTCGACGACGTCGGCGGCGGTCAGCAGCAGGCGGGCGCCGCTGTCGGCGAGCAGGTCGCGCAGCCGGGCCACCGGCAGGTCCGGGTCCAGCGGCAGGAAGGCCGCGCCGGCCATCAGCGCGCCGAGCTGCGCCGCGACCAGCTCCGGCCGGCGCGGCAGGAGCACCGCCACCAGGTCGTCCGGGCCGACGCCGTGCGCCGCGACCCGGCGGGCCACCTCCCGCGCCCGGTCGCGCAGTTCCCCGTACGTCCACCGATGCGCCCCGCCGACCACGGCCAGCGCGTCGGGGGTCCGCTCGGCCTGCCGGAGGAACAGGTCGTGCAGCCGGTCGGCGGCGGGTGCGGGGCGCGGCCCGACCGGCCGGGCGGCGGGATCGTCGAGCCGGTCGGCCAGCCGGGACAGGGGCTCGCCCGGCGCGCGGGTCAGCACGTCGAGCAGCCGGTGTAGGTGGTCGAGGAGCCGGTCCACGCTCGCCCGGTCGAGCACCTCGGTGCGGTACTCCACGTGACAGCGCAGCGTGTCGCCGTGGGACAGGTAGACCATCAGGTCGACCGGGGCCTTGGCCAGGCCGAGCGGCAGCGGCTCGGCGGTGACACCGGGCAGGTCGAAGGCGAACGACTCGGGGCCGCTCTCGTACTCCACCACCACGTCGAACAGGGGGTGCCGGCCCGCCTCCCGGGTGGGGGCCACCGCCCGGACCAGGGCGTCGAACGGGACGCGGTCGTGCTCGTACCCGTCGGCGGCGGTGGCCCGCACCCGGGCCAGCAGCTCGCGGAAGCTCGGGTCGCCGGTGAGGTCCAGCCGCAGCGGGAGGGTCCGGACGAAGAACCCGACCAGGCCGGCGGTCCGTTCGTCCCGACCGCCGGTGCCGGTGCCGATCACCAGGTCGTCCTGGCCGGTGAACCGGAACAGCAGCACCCCGAACGCGGCCAGCAGGGTGGTGAACGGGGTGACCCGCTCGTCCCGGCTGAACCGCCGCACCCGCTGCGCCAGCTCGGCGGGCAGCTCGCGGAAGACGCTCTCGCCGACCGCCGACGGCAGCGCCGGGCGGGTCAGGTCGGAGGGGAGCACGAGGGTGGGCGGGGCGGGGTCGAGCTGGCCCCGCCAGTAGGCCAGGTCCTTGTCGTCGGGCTCGCCGTCATCGGCCGCCGCCAGCTCCGGGTAGGTCACCGGCAGTGGGGGCAGGTCCGCCGCGACGCCGGCCGTCCGGGCCCGGTAGCAGGCCGACACCTCCCGGGTCAGCACGGCGTACGAGCCGCCGTCGGTGGCCAGGTGGTGGAAGGCCAGCACCAGCACGTGCCGGGTGGCGGAGAAGCGCAGCAGCGTGAAGGCGAACACCGGCCCCCGGGCCAGGTCGAACACCCGTCGGCTCTCGGCGGCCAGCGCGGCCCGTACCGCCTCCTCCTCGGCCTCGCCGGTGTGGTCGCGCACCGGGCACTCCACGGCGACCCGGTCGCGGACGAGTTGCCGGGGCTCGCCGTCGACCTCCGCGTAGCGCGTGCGCAGCGGGGCGTGCCGGTCGACCACGTCGCGCAGCGCGCCCCGTAGCGCGGCGTGGTCGAGCGGGCCGACGAGCCGCACGGCCGCCGCCTCGTTGTAGGCGGGTGTCCCCGGGTGCAGCCGCTCCATCAGCCAGAGTCGGCGTTGCGCCGACGACAGCGGCGCGGTCCACTCGCCGCCGCCGGGCGGCGGGCCGGCGCCGGGCCCCTCCGCCGGGCCGCCAGGCTCGCCCGCCGGGTCGTCGGGCCCCTCCGCCGGGTCGCCGGGCTCGCCCGCCGGGTCGGCGCGGGTCGCCTCGGCGGCGGGCCGGCGCGGGGTGGCCCGGCGCAGCGCGTCGAGCACCGGCAGGCCGGCGCGGACCGCGTCACCGGGCAGCCCGAAGTCGACGAAGCAGGCGATCTCGTCGGCCCCGGCGTCGAGCACCGCCTCGACCACCTGGCGGCAGCTCGCCGGGGAGCCGATGAGCGCCCGCTCCGCGCAGTACCGCTCGTAGGCCCGGGACAGCACGAACCGCACGTCCTCATCGGGGGTGTCGGCCAGGTCGATGTTCATGCCGAGGCTGTTGACGACCTGCCCGAGCAGGCTGAACGAGGAGCGCAGGTACGCGCAGAACGGCTCGAACGCCTCGGCGCAGGCCCGCTCGGCGTCCTCGCCGAGATAGGTGTGCAGCAGCACCACCACACGCCCACCGGCCGGGTCGAGACCGTGCTCGGCCCGGGTGCGCCGGTACAGCGCCACGTTCTCGGCGAGGCTCGACACGTCCTGCGTCATCAGGTTCGTCACCACGCCGACGTCCCGGCGGGCGGCCTCCCGGTAGCTGTCGGGGTTGCCGACGATCGCCGTGAACACCGGCGGCTCGGGCTGCACCGGGCGGGGGAACAGGCGCACGTCGATCGCCTCGCCGCTGCCCGAACGGGCCGGCACCGCCTCCCCGCGCCACAGCCGCCGGACGGTCTCCAGGTGCTCGTACATCACCTGCTTGTGCCGACCGAAGTGCTCGGGGTGGAAGACGAAGTCGTTGGCGTGCCAGCCCGGCGCGCAGCCGAGCCCGACCCGACCGCCGGAGAGATTGTCCACCATGGACCACTCCTCGGCGACGCGGACGGGGTGGTGCAGCGGCAGCACGACCGAGCCGGCGTTGAGCCGCACCCGCCGGGTCCGGGTCGCCAGGGCGGCGGCGAGCACGGACGGGTTGGGGAAGAGCCCGCCGAAGGAGTGGAAGTGCCGCTCGGGCAGCCAGACGGCGTGGAAGCCGTGCGCGTCGGCGAACTCCGCCGCGGCGAGGATGGTCCCGTACTTGTCGTCGCGGTCCTGGTCGGGGTAGTCGCCGAAGAAGTAGAGGCTGAAGTCGACCGTGTCGACCGTATCGACCGTATCGATCGCCTCGGGCGACGGCGACGGCGACGGCGGCGGGGCGGCGGGGTGCTCGGGCGCGGGGGCGGGGCGCGGCGGCGCGACGGAGCCGGGTGGGCTCACGGCCGAGGAGATCGCGGAGGCTGCGGAGGTCGCGAGGGTCGCCGCCGAGGGGGGCGCGGAGGCCGGGGTCAGGGTGTTGGCGGGGAGCCCTGCGGCGGCGCTCAGTAGGGCGAGCTGGTGCCGCATCAGGTCCAACTGCTGCTGGACGACGCCGACCAGCTCGCCCGGCACGGGGCGGGCCCCATCGCCGGCCGGCCCGGTCCCAGCCGGCCCGGTCCCAGCCGGCCCGGTCCCAGCCGGAGCGTCGCCGGCCGGTCGGGGCACGGCTGGTTGGGGCACAGCCGGCTCGCTCGCGACCGGCCTGGTCACCTGCGGCCGAGGCGCGGCGGGAGCGGTCATCCCCGCAGTCGCAGGCCCCGCAGGCCCCGCAGTCGCCGGTCCCGTGGCTTCCTGGCCGGTGGCCGTGGCGGCGGCGGTGATCGCCGTGGCCAGCCGGCGCGGGGTGTCGACGGCGGTGAAGAGGTCCCGCACCGGCACCCGGACGGCGAAGGCGCGCTCGATCTCCCGGGACATGGTGATCAGCAGGAGCGAGTCGGCGCCCAGGGCGAAGAAGCTCTCGTCCGGGCCAACCTCGGCGACCGTCAGGCCGAGCCGCTCGGCCGTCAGCGCCCGGACCCGCTCCAGCACCGGCCCGGCCGCTTCCGCCCTCGCCTCCGGCGCGACAACTGGCCCGCCCGGCACGACAGGACTCGGTACGACAGGAGACAGCGTGGCGGGAGCCGGCACGACAGGAGCCGGCACGACAGGAGCCGGCACGACGGAAGACGGCGCGGACGGGTCCGGTACGGCGGGAGCCGGTGCGGTGGCGGCCGACGCGACGGGAGACAGCGCGGTGGGAGACGACGCGGAAGAGGCCGGCGCGGCGGTGTCCGGGGTGACCCAGAAGCGGCGGCGCTGGAAGGGGTAGGCCGGCAGCGCCACCCGGCGACCGCCGTGACCGTCCACGAGCGCCGCCCAGTCCAGCGGCGTGCCCGCGACGTGCAGCTCCGCCACCGCCCGCCACAGCCCGGCCGCCGGGTCGAGCCCGCGCCGCTGCGACGCCACCCAACGGGTGCCCGTTCCGGCCGCGTCGGCGAGGGCGGTGAGCACGCCGTCCGCGCCCGCCTCGACCACCGTCGCGGCCCCGTCGGCGGCCAGGGCGGACAGCGCGTCGTGCCAGCGCACCGGCCCGCGCGCGTGGCGGCACAGGTGCTCGGCGTCGGGTCGCCAGCCGGGCGGGCGGAGCCGCCCGTCGAGGGCGCTGACCAGCGGCAGCCGGGTCGGCCGGAACGCGACCCCGGCGGCCAGCTCGCGTAGGTGGCCCAGCATCGGCATGACGGCCGCCGAGTGGAACGCCCGGTCGACCGGGAGCCGCCGGGTCGCCACCCCGAGCCGGGCGGCCCGGTCGGCGGCGGCGGCGACCTCGTCCGGCGGGCCGGCGAGGACGTGCTGGGCGGGCCCGTTGACCGCCGCCAGCTCCAGCGGCGACCCGGCGGCCAGCGCGTCCACGGTCTGCCGGTCGGCCAGCACCGCCAGCATCGCGCCGGGCGGCAGGTGGTCGGCCATGAGGCGGCCCCGGTGGGCGGCCAGCCGCACGGCGTCGGCGAGCGAGAGCGCGCCCGCGACGACCAGGGCGGCGTACTCGCCGACGCTGTGGCCGAGGACGTAATCGACGGCCAGGCCCCACGAGCGCCACAGCTCGGCCAGCGCCACCCCGGCGACGACCAGCGCGGGTTGGGCGACGTCGGTGGGCCGGCCGGTCGCCGGGCGGTCCTCGCGCAGCCGGGCGACCAGGTCGCCGCCGACCGCCTCCCCGTACGCCTGCGCGGCCTCGTCGAGCACCGCCCGGACGACCGGGAACCGTGCGGCCAGCGGGAGCAGCGCGTCGCGGGCGTCGCCCTGGCCGGGGAACGCCAGGGCGACCGGCCCGGCGGCGTCCCCGCCGGCCTCGCCGGCGACCACGTCAGCGGGCAGCCCGGCGGCGTGCCGGTCCAGGGCCTCGGCCAGCGCGGCGGTCGACCCGCCGAGGGCGACGAGCCGGTGGCGCAGGTGGCGGCGGCCGGTGCCGGCGGTGCGCACGACGTCGGCCAGCGCCAGGTCGGGGGCGGCGCGCAGCCGGTCCCGGTGGCGCAGGGCGAGCGCGGACAGCGCGGCGGGGTCGGCGGCGGAGATCGGGAGCAGCCCGGGGACCCGGTCCGGCCGGTCGGGGGCTGTGGGTGGCGGGGGCGGCGGCTGCTCGACGATGACGTGGGCGTTGGTGCCGCCGACGCCGAGGGCGCTGACGGCGGCGCGCCGGGGCGACCCGGTCGCCGGCCAGTCGGTGGCGACGGTGGTCACCGTGAACGGCCCGTCTGCCAGGCCCAGCGCGGGATTCGGTCGGGTGTAGTTGATCTGCGGCGGGACGCGGCCGGAGCGGACGGCGAGCACGGCCTTGATCAGGCCGGCCATCCCGGCGCAGCTGTCCAGGTGGCCGATGTTGGCCTTCACCGAGCCGAGGAACGCCCGCGCGGGCGCGTACGCCTCGGCGAGCGCGTGGTGCTCGACCGGGTCGCCGAGGGCGGTGCCGGTGCCGTGCGCCTCGACGTACCCGACGGAGGCGGCCGGCACCCCCGCGTCGCGCAGCGCCCGCCGGACCACGTCGACCTGCCCCGCCACGCCGGGGGCGGTCCAGCCGACCTTCCCCGCCCCGTCGTTGTTGACCGCCGAGCCGAGCAGCACCGCGTGGATGCGGTCGCCGTCGGCGAGCGCCCGGTCCAGCGGCTTGAGCACGACGGCGGCCACCCCGTTGCCGCCGACCGCGCCGTCGGCGTCGGCGTCGAAGGGCCGGCACCGGCCGGACGCCGACAGGATCGACCCCGGGGTGTGCCGGTACCCGGTGACCTGCGGGACGTGCACCGCCACCGCGCCCGCGACGGCGATGTCGGCGTCCCCGGCGAGCAGGGCGCGCGCGGCCAGGTGCACCGCGACCAGCGAGGTGGAGCAGGCGGTCTGCACGGTCACGGCGGGCCCGGTCAACCCGAGCCGGTACGCGACCCGGGTGGCCAGGAAGTCGGGCTGGTTGCCCAGCGCGGCACCGATGGCGGTGGGCGGGTCGTCCGAGGCGACGGCCTGCGGGAGCTGGTGGCGCAGGTAGGTGTGGTGCGGGTACAGGTTCATCCCGCCACCGGCGTAGACGCCGATCCGCCTGCCGCCGGTCTCGCCGGGGCAGCCGGCGTCCTCCAGGGCGTGGTGGCAGGTCTCCAGGAACAGGCGGTGCTGCGGGTCAAGCAGCTCGGCCTCGCGAGGGCTGATGCCGAAGAAACCGGCGTCGAAGCCGGTGACGTCGTCCAGCACGCCGCTGGCCGCGACGAACCCCGGGTCCCGGGCGAGCCGCTCGGGCACCCCGGCGGCGGCCAACTCCTGAGGGGTGAAGGAGCGCACGCTCTCCACCCCGGCCAGCAGCGCCTCCCAGTACTCCTCGACGCTCGTCGCGCCGGGGAGGCGGGCGGCCATCCCGACGATCGCGACCCGCCGGTCCGCCGGCCGGTGCACCGCCTCGGGCGCGGCGGCCGGGCCGGTGGCGGCGAGGTGCGCGCCGAGGGCCTCGACGGTGGGGTGGGCGAACAGCGCGGCCTGCGCCACCGGGCGGCCCAGCGCCTCCTCCAGCCGGGCCCGGAGCGCGACGAGCTCGACCGAGCCGACGCCCAGCTCGTAGAAGGGCCGGTCGGCCTCGACCGGCCGGCCGAGGACGTCGGCGAGCGCGGCGCGGACGACGGCGCGCACCGCCGCCCGGTTGGACCCCACCGGGGCCGGTCCGGACTCGGCCGCCCCGCGCTCGGCCACCGCCCGGGGCTCGGCCGGTCCGGGCTCGGCCGGTCCGGGCTCGGCCGCGTCGCTTCCGGCCGCCCGGCCCGGCGGCGGGAAGTCGCCGGCGAGGAGCCGTCGGCGCAGCGCCGCCCGCTGGGTCTTGCCTCCCGAGGTGCGCGGGAAGTCGGCCTCGGGGACGGTCACCACCCGCCCCGGGACGACCTGCCACCGGCGGGCCACCGCCGCCGCGACGGCCTCGGCCACCCGCCCCGCCGTCGCGCCGGGGTCGGCGACGACGAAGACCACCAGGGCCTCGGTGCCGGTACGGGCGTCGGGCACGCCGACCGCGGCGGTGAGCCCAGCGCGCACCCCCGCGACGCCGCCGACGGTCCGCTCGATCTCGTGGCAGGGAATGTTCTGCCCGTTGAGGATCAGCAGGTCCTTGGCGCGGCCGGTGACGGTGAGCGCGCCGTCGCGCAGGTAGCCCAGGTCCCCGGTCTCCAGCCAGTCCCCGTCGGGGAACGCGGCGCGGTTGGCCTCCGGGTCGCCGAGGTAGCCGGGGGTGAGCCGGGCGGAGCGGACCTGCAACCGACCGACCCGGCCCTCGGGCTGCACCGCGCCGTCGGCGTCGACGATCCGCAGGGTCGCCCCGGGGGCGGGGCGACCGACGGAGAGCAGCTCGGTGACGTCGCCGGCCTCCTCGTCGTCGGCCCACTCCACGTCGCCGTCCAGGCTGGCCGTGCGGACCAATTGCCGGCAGCCCGGCTCGGTGAACGACGCGAAGGTGATCCCGGTGGCGGTCTCGGACATCCCCCAGGCCGGGGCCATCGCCGCCGCCGGGACCCCGGTCGCGGCGACGAACGCCCGGAAGGTCTCCGGCAGGCACTGCTCGCCGCCGCTGACCACGCGCCGCACCCCGCCCAGCTCCCACCGCCGGCCCGGCTGGCGGGCCACCGCGTCGGCCACCAGCCGCAGGCCGAAGTTCGGCGACCAGCTGTGCGTGACGCCGTGCCGGTCCATGAGGTCCAGCCAGCGCAGCGGGTCCGCCAGGACCAGCCCGGTGGCGACGTGCACGGAGGACGCGCCGAGGAACACCCCGCCGAGGTGGTAGAGGAGCAGGCCGGCCACGTGGTCCAGGGGCAGCCAGTTGAGCAGCACGTCGCCCGCGCGGATGTCGAGCAGTTCGCGGGCGCCCACGGCGTACTCGGACAGGCCCCGGTGGGTCAGCGGGATGATCTTCGGGGTGCCGGTGCTGCCCGACGACAACTGGAGCACGGCCACCGCGTCGGGCCCGGCCTCGACGTCGGACGGCTCCCCCGCCGGATCAGCCGCCGCGGACTCCGCCGGGTCGGCCGCCGCCCGCTCCGCCGGGTCGGCCGCCGCCAGCTCCGCGACGCCGATCACCCGGTCGGCCAGCGGCAGCCCGGCCAGCCCCGCCGCGTCCCGGGTGCCAGCGAGGACGACCGGGGCGTCGAGGACCCGCCAGGCGTGCAGCAGCGCGGCGCGGGCCGGGCTCTCCGCGTCGTAGCCGGCCGGGGCCCCGACGGTCAGCGGCACGACGCCGCCGAGCACGCAGCCCCAGAACGCCGGCCAGTACTCCACGCCGGAGTCGACCCGCAGGATCGCCGGAGCGCCGGGGGCGACCCCGTGGGCCCGCAGGCCGGCCCGCACGGCGCGGGCCCGGGTGAGCAGCGTCGCGTGGTCGAGCAGGGTCGCCCGGCCGTCCTCGTCCACCACGCGGATGCCGGCGTCGGGGAACTCCCGCGCCGCGCGCCGCAGCGCCGCGCCCAGCGTCAGCGGGTGCTCCGGGTCGGCGGGCAGCTCCCCGCCGTGGCTGACGGCGGGACGGCGGGCTGGCGGTACGGCGGTCACGGCGTCACCTCGGCGGGTCGGGGGCTCGACGGGTCGTGCCGGTCCGCCGGCCGGAGCGTCTGGGCGAGCAGGAAACCGAGGGCCACGGCGAGGGCCGCCCCGTGGGCGGCGGCGACGACCGTGAGCGGGGCCGCCCGGTCGAGAGCGGCGGCGAAGGCGACCATCCCGAGGCCGAAGCCCGCGTTCTGCGCCGCGCTGGCGAACCCGAACAGCCGGGCCCGCAGGGTCTCGTCGACGCCCTGGAGCCGGGTGGTGTAGCTGATCTCCGCGTAGCCGTCGGCGGCGCCCGCCGCGAGGGCTAGGAGAACCAGCAGCCACAGGGGCGGATCGGTGAAGGCGAGGACGAAGAAGACCGACATCAGGCAGGTGGCCACGCCGAAGGCGCGCGGGGAGCCCGCCCCGCCCGTGCGGGCGGCCGACCGGGCGCACCACCGGCCGGCGGCGAGGCTGCCCACCGCCCAGGAGGTCAGGAACACGGCCGCGTACGCCGCCGGTGAGTCGGGGCGGACCAGGCTGGCCTGCACCGGGATGCCGACGTTGTGGGCCGCCGAGCCGAACGCGTCGGCGGCGCGTACCCCGATCATCGCCACCACCACCGGCGCGACCGCCCGCAGCACGTCGACGCCCGCCAGAGCCCGTGGCCCGGCGGGCGCGGTGGCCCCGGCGGTGGCCGGCCGGCGGGCCGGCACCCGGGCCAGGAGCAGCGCGGAGAGCGCGTACGTGCCGGCGTCGAGCAGGAACGCCACCTCGTAGCCCAGCCCCGCGACCAGGACTCCCGCCGAGGCGAAGCCGAGCAGCATCGCCACCGACCGGGCCGAGACGAGTCGGGCGTTGGCGCGCGCCCGCCGCTGCGGCCCGGCCAGGTCGGGCAGTTCGCTGCGCAGCGCGACGCCCCACAGGGTCTGCCCGCAGCCGAGCACGACCGCGAGCGCGTAGAGCGCCGTCGGCCGGGCCCCGGCGGGGGCGGCCACCAGCAGCACCAGGGTCAGCGCCGAGAGCACGTCGGCGCCGATCATCAGGCGGGTGCGGCGGCAGCGGCCGGCGAGCAGCCCGCTCACCGGCCCCATGAGGAACCCGGCGGTCAGTCGGGCGGCCATGAACAGGCCGGTCTGCACGGCGGAGCCGGTGAGTTCCAGCGTGAACAGGCCCAGCGCCACCAGGTTCAGGTAGCTGCCGTACGTCGAGACCGCGTGCGCGGCCACCACCAGCCGCAGGTCACGCGCCGCGCGTCCCGCGCCGGCCTCCTCCGCCACTGAACGTCCCCACCACTGTCGACTCCCCCGGTGCCGCCGATCCTGCCGGTCGGACGGATGACTTTCAATGGCGCGGGCGTGATTCGGGGGTGGCCCCTACCGGCCGGGCGTCAGGTAGCCCGGCGAAACGGCGTCGGTCAGCCAGACGCCGTTGGCGCTGCGGTGGAAGACGTGCCCGTCGCGGGCCATCGCCGCCGCGTCGACCGTGAACACCACGACCGCGCCGCCGCGCCGCGCGCCGACCCGCCGCGCGGTCTCGACGTCCGCCGACAGGTGGACGTGGTGCCGGCCGCCCCGGTGCAGCCCGTCCGCCCGGATCGAGTCGACAGCGTCGGCCCCGGTGCCGTGGTAGAGCCGCTCGGGCGGGACGGCCGGCGGCAGCCCCAGCTCGACCGGGATGGAGTGCCCCTGGTTGGCCCGGATGCGGTCGATCCCGTCCGGGCCGCGCTCCACCGCGAAGCGCTGCTTGTCGTTGCCGGCCACGACCGTGTCGAGGTCGGCCCGGTCGACGCGCAGGGCGGCGAGGAGGTCGTCGACGGGCACCCATCCGGCCCGGTCGGGGATCAGGCCGAGGCGGGCCGGCTCGTGGCGCAGCGCCCGCGACATCCGCTTGCTCAGTCCGACCATGCTGCGGTGGTCCATCCCGGCATTGTCCTCGTTTCCCACCCGCCGGGCCTGCTAGTTTCTTCCGCGATTGCCGCGCCGCACCACGGAGGCCGACCGTGCCCAGGGAGACCGGACGCACCCTCGTCGCGTCGAACAAGAAGGCCCGCCACGACTACGACATCCTCAAGACGTACGAGGCCGGGCTGGTCCTCGCCGGCACGGAGGTGAAGTCGCTGCGCGCCGGGTACGCCTCCCTGGTCGACGCCTTCGCCCAGGAGCACGACGGCGAGCTGATGCTGCACGGCCTGCACATCGCCGAGTACGGCTTCGGCAGTTGGACGAACCACCAGCCCCGCCGCACCCGCAAGCTGCTGCTGCGCCGCGTCGAGATCGACCGCATCCTGGACCGGGTGCGCGAGGGCGGGCTGACCCTGGTGCCGCTGTCGCTGTACTTCCACAACGGCTGGGCCAAGGTCGAGCTGGCCCTGGCCCGGGGGCGCAGGTCGTACGACAAGCGGCAGGCCATCGCCGAGCGCGACGCGAACCGGGAGATCGCCCGGGAGCTGGGCCGCCGGCTCAAGGGGGCCCGGACCCGCCGCGCCTGACGCCCGCGCCCCGGCGCGGGGTAGGAAACGACACCGTTTCGCAAGCCGTTGCGATACAGATCCCATCGTGCCTCTACCAGGGCGAAGCCTTCGCTAGCATCGGTACGAAACCTTTTCCTGGGCGGGGCAGCGGCGAGCCGGCACCGGAGCGGGACGGCCCCGGCCGTCCCGGCGGTACGGACGGCCCCGGCCGTCCCGGCACGCGCCGAACGCCTCCTCCAGCACGTCACCTGGCGCGGCGGTCCGCCCCACGCGGCAACACCCTCCACGGAAGGCTCCACCATGCCCGGATCCACGTCCAGCGCGCCCGCCTCGCCGGAGGCGACGGCCGACCCGGCGCACCCGCGACGCTGGATCGCGCTGGCGATCATCGCGATCGCCCAGCTGATGGTCGTCCTCGACGCGACCATCGTGAACATCGCCCTACCCAACGCCCAGCTCGACCTGCACATCTCCGACGCCGACCGGCAGTGGGTCGTCACCGCCTACACCCTCGCCTTCGGCGGCCTGCTGCTGCTCGGCGGCCGGATCGCCGACTACTGGGGCCGCAAGCGGACCTTCCTCGTCGGCATGGTCGGCTTCGCCCTCGCCTCCGCCCTCGGCGGCCTGGCCCAGGGCGGCGGGCTGCTCTTCGCCGCCCGCGCCCTCCAGGGCGCCTTCGGCGCGCTGCTCGCCCCCGCCGCGCTCGCCCTGCTCACCGTGCTGTTCACCGAGACGAGGGAGCGGGCGAAAGCGTTCGCGGTCTACGGCGCCATCTCCGGCGGCGGCGCGGCCGTGGGCCTCCTCCTCGGCGGCGTGCTCACCGAGTACGCCAACTGGCGCTGGTGCCTGCTGGTCAACGTCCCGGTCGCGCTCGTCGCGCTCGTCGCCGCCGTCCCGCTGGTGCCCGAGAGCCGCGCCCACGGCGACACCCGGTACGACGTGCCGGGCGCCGTCGTGGTCACCGCCGGCCTGGTCGCCCTGGTCTACGGGTTCACCAGGGCCGCCGAGGAGGGCTGGGGCGACCCCGGCACCCTCGCACTCATCGCCGCCGGCCTAGCCCTGCTCGCCGTGTTCGTGGTGATCGAGCGGCGCTCCAGCCACCCGCTGCTGCCGATGCGCATCCTGCTCGACCGCAACCGGGGCGGCGCGTACATCGCCTCCACGCTCGTCGGCGCCGGGCTGCTCGGGGCGTTCCTGTTCCTCGCCTTCTACTTCCAGGTGGTGCTCGGGTACACCCCGCTGGAGGCGGGCCTGGCCTCCCTGCCCGTCACCGCCGGCGTGCTGATCGCCGCCGGCGCGGCCAGCGTCCTGCTCCCCCGCATCGGCGCGAAGCCGCTGATGCTGGCCGGCGCGGTCCTGGCCGCCGCCGCGATGCTGTGGCTCACCCGGATCGACGTGGACACGTCGTTCCTGGCCCTCCTGCTCCCGGCCCAGGTCGTCCTCGGCATGGGCCTCGGGTTCACCTTCGTGCCGGTGTCCAGCCTCGCCCTGGTCGGGGTGCCCGAGCACGACGCGGGCGCGGCCAGCGCCACGCTCAACGCCACCCAGCAGGTCGGCGCGTCGCTCGGCACCGCCCTGCTGAACACCATGTACACCAGCGCGGTCACCGGGTACCTGGCCACCCGGACCCCCGGCCCCGCCACCCAGGTCAGGGCGCTGGTGCACGGCTACACGGTCGCGTTCGCCTGGGGCGCGGGGCTGATCCTGCTCGCCGGCCTGGCCACCCTGCTGCTGGTCAGGGTGCGCCGGGAGGACATCCCGGCCGGCGGCGCCGTACACCTGGGCTGAGACCGCCCGGCCACGGCCGGTCCCGGTGCACGCGCTCCCCGCGCGCTGCCGGGGACGGCCCCTCCTGTTCCGGTACGCGCCGCGCGGACGACACCGACGCCCGCGCGGTGGTATCAAGGACGCACGCCTACGGAGGAGGGGCCGTGGAGAGCTTCGCCCGTCGGTTCGTCGGCAATCTCCTGATCTTCACTGCCTGCGGGGTGGCGGGGCCGGTCCTCCTCCTCGCGGGGGCCGCCGGCGTCAGCGGCGGCGAGGGCGACGTCCCGCTCGCCTTCCTCGTCGTCGGCGTGGTGTTCACCCTGGCCATCCCGGTCGCGGCCTACCTGTTCACCCGCCGGCACCACCCGGGCATCACCGGCCGCGACGGCGCGTCCGGCACGCACGGGTGGGACGACGACACCCTGGTCCTGTGGACCCCCGCCGCCCGGCTCCCGGTCCAGGGCGGCCGGCTGGCCACGGCGCAGGTGCGCGAGGCGACGCTGGTGGCGTACGGCCAGGACTGGGAGGCGACGTACCAGAGCTACGGCGAACCCGACCCCGACGAGCCCAAGCCACGCGTCCGGCTGAGGCTGTGGGTCCACCCCGACGGCGGCGAGCCGTTCGAGTCGACGGCGACGTGGCGCGTGCCGTCGCTGTGCCTGGCGGCCGTCACGTCGGGGCGGCTCGTCGCCGTCGCCCACCCCGACGTCGCCGACGGGCTCGTCGTCGACTGGCCGCGCAGCGCCCTGCTGTCGGGCGTCCGGACCTGCCGACTGGTCGACCTCGACGGTCGGCGCGTCGACCTGACCGGGCGCCCGGATCTCCTCCTGGAGCAGATGAGGGTGACGCGGGCCACGGGGCGCATCGCGCTGGACGGCGACACGATCGACCTGCGCCGCGTCGATCCGGCTGTGGCGGCGCGGCTGCGGGGCCTGGTGGAGCGGGCCGCCGCCGGGCATCCGCCGCCCGAGCCGCTACCCGACGAGCGGGCCCGCTGGCTGGTCGACCGCCTGCCCGGCCCGAGGGCGGCCTTCGGCAGCGTGGATCGTCGCTGGGCGCGCCACGGTGGGCAGCTCGTCCCAGGCCGGTTGCTGGAGCTGCGGGGCACGGACACCTTCCAGTACGACGGGCCGGTGCTGGAGACCGTCCTGCGGGTCCTCCCCGAGGACGGCGCTCCGTTCGACGCCGCCAAGAGGTTGACGGTGCCGATGAACTATCTCGCGTTGCTGCACCGCACGAAGCAGCTCGTCGTGCAGGTGGGCGCCGACCGCCGGTCGTACGAGGTCGACTGGGCGCGCACGAACCTCGCCGCCGGGGTCGCCCCCGCCGTCGTGATCGACCCCGACGGGCGGCGGTTCGACCTGACCGGCCGGTTCGCCTGCCTGCTGGCGGTCATGCGGCTGCTCGTGGCCCATCAGGTCGGCGTCTCCGGCAACGTCCTCGACCTGCGTCACCGCCGCCTCTCGGGGGTGGCGGCGCGGGTCGTGGCCGTCTGTCGCGCCCACCCCGACCAGGATTCGAACCTGGACTCTCCGATCTCGTAGACCGGGGCGGGCGGCCGGCGTCGTGGCGCCGGCCGCCCGCGCTCAGCCCTTCACGCAGACCACCTGCTTGAGGTGGGCGACCACCTCGACCAGGTCCTCCTGCTGGGCCATCACCTGCGTGATGTCCTTGTACGCGGCCGGGATCTCGTCGACCACCCCGGCGTCCTTGCGGCACTCCACCCCGGCGGTCTGCCGGGCGAGGTCCTCCGTGCTGTACGTCCGCTTCGCCTGCCCGCGCGACATGCGCCGCCCGGCCCCGTGCGACGCCGAGCAGTACGCGTCCGGGTTGCCCCTGCCGCGCACGACGTAGGAGCCGGTGCCCATCGAGCCGGGGATGATGCCGAGGTCCCCCGCGCCCGCCCGGATCGCGCCCTTGCGGGTGACCAGCACGTCCACCCCGTCGTATGTCTCCTCCGCCACGTAGTTGTGGTGGCAGCTGATCGGCTCGTCGAAGGCGACGTGCGGGAACTCGTCGCGGACCACGCCGCAGAGCAGGGCCAGCATGACCGCCCGGTTGCGGCGGGCGTACTCCTGCGCCCACCACAGGTCCCGCCGGTACGCCTCCATCTCCGGCGTGCCGGCGAGGAAGACCGCGAGGTCCCGGTCGGGCAGGTCGGCGTTGTGCGGCAGCCGCCGCGCGACGCCGATGTGCCGCTCCGCCAGCTCCTTGCCGATGTTGCGCGACCCGGAGTGCAGCATCAGCCAGACCCGGCCGGCGTCGGGGCCGTCCTGCTCCAGGCAGACCTCGATGAAGTGGTTGCCGCCGCCGAGGGTGCCCATCTGCTGCTGGGCCCGGGTCTCGAGCTGGGCCACCCGCCTGTCCAGGGTGCCGAACCGGTCCCAGAAGTCGGCCCAGCCGCGCTGCTCCAGGCCCCGCACCCGGCGCGGGTCGATCGGGTCGGCGCGCTTGGCGAAGCCGACCGGGATCGCCGCCTCGATCGCGGAGCGCAGCCCGGCGAGGTCGTCGGGCAGGTCGGCCGCGGTGAGCGAGGTGCGCACCGCCGACATGCCGCAGCCGATGTCCACGCCGACGGCCGCCGGGGAGACCGCCTGCCGCATCGCGATGACGGAGCCGACTGTGGCGCCCTTTCCGAAGTGGACGTCGGGCATGACGGCGACGCCCTCGACCCACGGCAGCGCGCCGATGTTGCGCAACTGCTGGGCGGCCTGCGGCTCGATGGCGTACGGGTCGGTCCAGACCCGGACGGGCGCCCGGGTGCCCGGGAGCGGGGTGAAGGCCATCGTGGTTCTCCTCGTTCGTCTTTCGTCTTTCGTCTTTCGTCTGTCGCGGCGGTGGCCGGCCTCGACCCCGGCTCGGCGCGGTGGCGCGGGGGCCGCCCGGCCCGGCATACGACCCGGTCAGCGGCCGAGCACCAGGTAGGCGAGCCCGAGGACGCCCCGGTAGACGCCGACGTACTCGCGCAGCCGGGCGTCGAGTTCCTCCCGCACCTCGCCGGCCCGGGGATGGTCCGGGTGGGCCAGCAGCCACTCCTGCCGACCGGCCCGCCACGTGGACTCGAAGTCGTCCCATTCGCGCTGCTCGGTGGTGGTGAGGGAGAGGACCCGCCAGCCCGAGGCCCGCACCTGCTCGACGAGGCCCGCCAGGTCGAGGACGCCGGTGCCGAAGACGCGGACGGCCTCGGGGGTGGGCGGACGCTCCCAGTACCCCTCGCCGAGGAGCAGGCGTCCGCCCGGCCGGACGAGCCCGGCGAGCGCGTCGAGGGCCGCGCCGGTGCCGCCGAGGGCGTGCGACGCGCCGAGGCACAGGACCCGGTCGGCCGGCTCCGACCAGGTGGCCGCCGCGCCCTCGACGAAGGTCACCCGCTGGTCGAGGCCCCGTTCGGCGGCGAGCCTGCGGCCCCGCGCCAGGGCGTCGGCGTCGGTGTCGACGCCGACGCCGGTCGTGGGGTCCACCGGGGAGGTGGTGGAGGTGCCGCCGGCGACCGCCCGCAGGAGCAGCTCGCCCCAGCCGCAACCGAGGTCCAGCACCCGGGCGCCCGCCGGGACGGCGAGCCGGTCGAGGAGCAGGTCGGCGTGCTCCTGGGACAGTGGGGTGTTCCACCGCATCCGGGCGTACCGCACGGCGTCAGGATCATCGGTCGGCAGCATCGCCCGAGTGTGCCGGGCCGGGGGGCGCCCCGCACCCCGTTTTCCGCTCCGGGGTGGAGGGTCGGTCACGCTCCGCGGTGGAGGGTCAGTCGCGCTCCGGGGTGAGGTCAGTTGCCCTTGACGGTGAGGAAGGCGAAGCGGGCCGCCAGCTCCTCCAGCGGCGCGCCGCCGCGCCAGGCGTCCGCCACCTGCGCGACGGGCAGCAGGTCGCAGGCGTCGCCGTGGGCCACGACCCGCCCGTCCCCGGCAAGGTTGATCATGAAGTAGCGGGCGTCCGAGCCGAGTCGCACGTGGACGGCGCCCCGGTCGCAGGCCATCTCGGCCTGCGTGTACCGGGCGCGGGCGCCCTCGGGCACGCTCAGCCGGCCCACGTCGAGCTGGTTGCGGGCCGCCGTCGCCGCCAACGCGGAGGCGAGCCCGCCCTGCTCGACCAGGTCCGGGTAGAGGCGCACACCCAACGCCGTCGACACGTCGCTCATCACTGACCCCACTTCCTCGTGACGGATGCAGCAGCGCGGACGTTACCGCCTCGTTAACGACGGATCTAGCCTCGTGGACCTCCGAGGGGCGATTTCGCCGCCGCCGATCCCGGCGCGACGGCCGCCGCCGACGTCGTACCATCCAAGCCCATGGCGATGATCCGCTGCGACTTCCACTCCGAGACGCTGGGCATGGGCACGTCGATGACCGTGCTGCTGCCGGACCCCGGCGGTTCCGGCATCGGCCTGGCCGGCAGCGCGCCGGCCGGCGACCCGCCCGTGCTCTACCTGCTGCACGGCCTCTCCGACGACGCCACCGTCTGGACCCGGCGCACCTCGTTGGAGCGGTACGTCGCGCCGCTCGGGCTGGCCGTGGTGATGCCGCAGGTCGGGCGGAGCTTCTACACCGACGAGGAGCACGGCAACCGGTACTGGACGTTCCTCAGCGTCGAGCTGCCCGCGCTCTGCCGGTCGTTCTTCCGGCTCTCCGACCGCCGCGAGGACACCTTCGTCGCCGGGCTGTCGATGGGCGGGTACGGCGCGGTGAAGTGGGCGCTGCGCGAGCCCGGCCGGTTCGCGGCGGCGGCCAGCCTCTCCGGGGCGCTCGACGTCGCCCGCCGGCGCGACGACCCGGTCAGGCCGCTCGACCGCAACGTGTCGCACACCGTCTTCGGCGACCGCGACGTGGTCGGCAGCGACGACGACACGGTGGCGCTGGTGGGGCGGGCCGGCGACGACCTGCCCGCCCTCTACGTCGCCTGCGGCACGGAGGACTTCCTGTACGACGACAACACCCGGTTCGTGGAGGCCGCGCGGCGGCGCGGCGTGCCGCTGACCGTGGACTTCTCCCCCGGCGACCACGACTGGGCGTACTGGGACGCGAAGATCCAGGACGTACTGGCCTGGCTCCCCCTGCGCGCCCACGGGGAGCGGGGCGCGTAGGTCAGGCGCCGATCGCGATCGTGGCGACGGCCCCGGGCCTCACCGCGACGAGCGGGCCACCGGGAAGTCGAAGTACGTGTCGGGGTACGGCTCGTCGACGTACCGGTAGTGCCACCACTCCTCGGGGTAGTTGGCGAAGCCGCCGGCGGTCATCAGCCGTTCCAGCAACTCCCGGTTGTCCCGCGCGACGCCGGTGACGCGGCTGTCCGCCGTGTGGGCGCGCGGGTCGAAGCAGTCGAAGCCGGTGCCCATGTCGACGCCGTTGTCCGGGAATCGTTCGTCCACCGGGGCGGTGCAGGGCACCAGGCGTTCGCCCGGGGCGTAGGGGCGCTGGCTGGGCGGCGGCTCGGCGACGAGGGTCAGGTCGACGGTGCTGCCCCGGCTGTGCGCGGTGGGAGCACCGAGGTATCCCTCGTCGAACAGCCGGGACTTGGCCACGGCGGGGTAGAACTCCGCCTTCATCCCCTCCTCCCCGGGGCGCTTCGCCCAGGCCACGAAGTCGTCCACGGCGGGCTGGGGGCGGTAGCAGTCGTACACCTTGAGACGGTGGCCGGTGGCGCGGGCCGCCTCCTGCACGCGGCGCAGCGCCTCGGCGGCGGGCCGGGTGAGCAGGCACAACGGCTGCTGGTAGCCGGCGATCGGCCGGCCGACGAAGTTGTGCGCGGTGGCGTACCGGATGTCGGTGACGATCGTCGGATCCACGTCCGCGACGTCGACGAACCCGGCCGGGGCCCGCGACCGCCCGGGCGGCGGGGCGGACGAGGCGGGCGGCGTCGGGGTGGCCGGGCTCGACGCCGCCGGGGTGGTCGGGGCCGGGGCCGTCGCGGGCGGCGGGGCGGAGCGGGGCGGCGGCGACGCCGGGCGCTGCGGGTCGGGGCAGGCGGCCAGCAGCGCGACGAACGACACGGCGGCGGCGAGGGCGGCGGGCCGCCCCGCCCGGCCCGCCCGCCCCCGCCGCCGTCTCACCACTCCTGTCTACCAGGCTTCGCCCCGGCGCGGCCGGGGCTCCGGCTCACCGCCCGCGCTTGGCCCGGGAGATCTCCACCGGCAGCGCGGGCGCGCCGTCGACCGGGGCCGGGTCCTCGGCCGTGGGCGCGATCCCGCCGGCGGCGATCCGGTCGAGCGTGGCCAGGCCGCGGGCGTCCACCTCGCCGAAGACGGTGTAGTTCGGGCGCAGCGCCGAGTCGGCGTAGACCAGGAAGAACTGGCTGCCGTTGGTGTCCGGGCCGGCGTTGGCCATCGCCAGCACGCCCCGGGCGTAGAGCCTGCGCACGCCCGTGGGGTCCGTCGGCGCGGGCGGCAGGTCGGTGGGCAGCTCGTCGGCGTACCGGTAGCCCGGCCCGCCCGAGCCCGTGCCGGACGGGTCGCCGCACTGGAGCACGCTGAGCGTCGGGTACGCGGTCAGCCGGTGGCACGGCGTGCGGTCGTAGAAGCGCTGCCGGGTCAGGTGCAGGAAGCTCTGCACCGTGCACGGCGCCTGCGCGCGGTCGAGGGTCAGCCCGATCGGGCCGTGGTTGGTGCGCAGGGTGACCCGGACCGTGCCGCGCTCCGGCGTCCGCCGGGGGTCGGGCGGCAGCGGCACCGGCCGGGCGGCCGGCTCGTCGGGGGTTTCGGTGTACGCGCAGGGGCCGGGCGTCGTCCGGGGCGGCGCCTCGCCCACCGGGGCCGGGGCGGCTGCGGCGGGCACGCCGCCGACGCCGGTCAGGGCGGCGGCGAGCAGCGCGGCCCCGGCGAGCCGGGACAGCGCCCGCGCCCGGTGGGAACGCGGCGGGGACGGCGGGACGGGCTGCCGGCGGGGTGACCTCGACACGTGGCGTCCTCCTGGATCACGACTGACAGAAAGGCCGCAGTCTATGGATTCGGCGCTCCTCTGTCGACGGCGACACGCCCGCGCCGCCCCGGCCGGGCACCGCCCAGTCGGATGGGCGGGGCGCTCCGGGCGGGATCAGGCGGGCCGGGCACCGCCCAGGGTCAGGCGCGTCGGCGGCGACGGCGCAGCAGGAGCGCCAGCAGGCCGACCGCGCCCACGGCGGTGACCGCCGCCGCGACGAGCGGCCAGGGCGCGGCCCGGCCCGTCGGGTCGGCACGGCGGGCGGCCCCCGCGCCGGCCCCGGGCGCGGCGACCGGCCCGGCCGACGCCGCCGGCGCGCCGCTCGTGGCCGTCCGCCCCGGCGTGGGGATCGCGGTCGTCCCCGGTACGCCGCTCGCGGTCGCCTCCCCCGGCGCGACGAGGCGGCCCACCGAGGCGTCCCGGGGCAGCGAGAAGCCCCAGTCCAGCAGGGCGGCGCCCTGTTCCCAGCCGCGCATCGGCCGGGGCTCCGCGCCGAGCAGGGTGACCACGAGCCGGCGACCGTCGCGCTGCGCCGCCCCGACGTAGGTGTGCCGGGCGTAGTCGGTGAAGCCGGTCTTGCCGCCGAGCGCGCCCGGGTAGCGGTAGACGAGCTGGTTCTCGTTCTGGATCTGGAAGCCCTTGCGGCGCAGCGCCGGCTGGTCGGGAATCCGCGTGGCCTCGGTCAGCGCGTACCGGCGGAACGTCGGGTCGGCGAAGCAGACCCGGGCGATCAGCGCCAGGTCGTACGCGCTGGTGAACTGGCCGGGGGCGTCGAGCCCGGACGGGGTGACCGCGTGGGTCTGGAGCGCGCCGAGGCGGCGGGCCTCGGCGTTCATCGCCCGCACCCCGCCGGTCGCGCCGTCGGGGCCGCCGACGAGGCGGGCCAGCACGTTGGCCGCCTCGTTGCCGGACTGGAGCAGCAGCCCCAGGAAGACCGTCTCGACGGTGTACCGGCCGCCCTCCAGCAGGCCCACGGCCGAGCTGCCGGGGGCGATGTCCAGGTCCTCGCGCGTCACCGTCACCGACTGCCCCGGGTCCAGCCTCGGCAGGGCGGTCGCGGTCAGCAGGAGCTTCTGCACGCTGGCCGGGGTGGCGTACTCGTGCGGGCCGCAGCCGGCGAGCACCGCGCCGGTGTCCAGGTCGGCCACCAGCCAGGAGGTGGCGGTGACCGCCGGCGGGGCAGCCGCGCCCACCGGCGCGACGAGCCCGGCGGTGGCCAGCGCCTCGCCGCCCACGGTCTGCTGGCTCGGCACCGACGGCGGGGGTGTGGGTCGCGGCGAGCGGGTCACCTTCGGCGCCTGGGCCTTGGGGCAGGGCACCGCCGTCGCGGCGCGGCCGGCCGGGGCGGCGGTGACCGGAACGGCCGTCCCCGCGCCGAGGAGGACGACGGCGGCGACGGCGGCCGGCACCAGGGCTCTCATGCCCAGCACCCTAGCCGTCGGTGTTCCCGGGCCGGGGCACCGGCCGACCGGGCGCGGGGGCGGTCCGGGTCGCGAGGTAGTCGTACAGCGCCGCCGAGGCGCGCAGCCGGCGCAGGCTGCGCCGGTGCAGGTCCTGCTCGCGCCGGGCCAGCTCGGCGCGGACCCGTTGCGGGCTGCCGGTGGCGCGCAGCTCGTCGAGCACCGCCCGGACGATCGGGAACGGGTAACCGCCCCGGCGCAGCAGGGCGACCACCTGCGCGGCCCGCAGCTCCGCCCCGTCGTACACCCGGTAGTTCGTGCCCGGCTCGCGGGCCGGGCGCAGCAGCCCCCGGGCCTCCCACACGCGCAGCTGCGAGGTGCGGACGCCGACGAGCGCGGCCACGCCACCGATTCGCGCGTCGCGCCGCCGGGTCGACCCGGACGGCGCCGGGGCGGCGAGCACCGTGTCGAACGCGCCGACCACCCGGCCGATCTCGGCGCGCTCCCGGTCCAGCTCGGCGTGGCCGGCGTCGACCGCGGCGAGCGCCGCCGCCGGGTCGTCCCGGTGCACCGCCGCCATCACCTCCCGGGTGCGCGCCCAGCCGTGCCCCTCGGCCATCAGGCGCGCCACGGCCAGGGCCCGGGCGTGCTCGGCGGTGAAGACCCGGTACCCGGCGGGAGTGCGCGTGACCGGCGGTAGCACCCCCCAGTCCACGTAGTTGCGGACCTGCTGCACGGAGATGCCCACCGTCGCCGCGAGGTCGACCGCCCGCAGCCGCCCCTGCCGACCCGTCGTCACGGCAGCACCGTACCGCTTCCGCGCCGTTTGAGACTTTGCGGCCTTTCCGGGCGGGCTTTGAGCGCTGGGCGTCGGTTCAACCCACCAGTAGGGACGGAATGAGACAATTGAACCGGCCAGCCGTCCAGGCCGCCGACCGGGCGGGGCCTCCCCGCCACCTATCGCACGAAGGGTCCGCATGCAGCAGCCAGCACGCCACATCGCCGACAGCCACGACATGATCGAGGTACGCGGCGCCCGGGAGAACAACCTCGCGTCCGTCTCGGTGGACATACCCAAGCGGCGGCTCACCGTCTTCACCGGCGTCTCCGGCTCCGGAAAGTCCTCGCTCGTCTTCGGCACCATCGCCGCCGAGTCGCAGCGGATGATCAACGAGACGTACAGCGCCTTCCTCCAGTCGTTCATGCCCAGCCTGTCCCGGCCGGACGTCGACTCGCTGCGCAACCTCAGCGCGGCCATCGTCGTGGACCAGGAGCGGATGGGAGCGAACTCCCGGTCCACGGTGGGCACCGCCACCGACGCGTACGCCATGCTGCGCATCGTGTTCAGCCGCCTCGGCCAGCCGCACGCCGGGTCGGCCGGCGCGTTCAGCTTCAACCTCGCCGAGGGCATGTGCCCCACCTGCGAGGGCCTCGGCCGGGTCTCCGACCTCGACGTGGGCCAACTCGTCGACGTGGAGCGGTCGCTCAACGACGGCGCGATCCTCGTGCCGAACTTCGCCGTCGACTCCTGGTACTGGCAGACCATCGTCGGCACCGGCCTGTTCGACCCCGACGTCAAGCTCCAGGACTTCAGCGCCGAGCAGTGGCAGGACCTGCTGTACAAGCCGGCCACCAAGATGAAGATCGGCACCAGCAACCTCACGTACGAGGGGCTGGTGCCCAAGGTCCGCCGGCTGTTCCTGAGCAAGGACAAGGAGCCGACGCAGGCGCACGTCAAGGCGTTCGTCGAGCGGGCGGTCACGTTCGGGACCTGCGCCGAGTGCGGCGGCGCCCGGCTCAACCAGGCCGCCCTGGCGTCCCGCGTCGCCGGGCGCAACATCGCCGACTGCTGCGCCATGCAGATCAGCGACCTGGCCGAGTTCGTCCGGGGCATCGACGACCCGTCGGTGGCCCCGCTGGTGGGCAACCTGCGTCACCTGCTGGACTCGCTCGTCGAGATCGGCCTCGGATACCTCAGCCTCGACCGCGAGTCGGGCACCCTCTCCGGCGGCGAGGCGCAGCGGGTCAAGATGGTCCGGCACCTCGGCTCCAGCCTCACCGACGTCACGTACGTCTTCGACGAGCCGACCGTCGGGCTGCACCCGCACGACATCGCCCGGATGAACGACCTGCTGCTGCGGCTGCGGGACAAGGGCAACACGGTCCTCGTGGTGGAGCACAAGCCGGAGACAATCGTGATCGCCGACCACGTGGTCGACCTCGGGCCGGGCGCCGGCCCGTCTGGCGGCAAAGTCTGCTACACCGGCGACGTCGCCGGGCTGCGCCGCTCCGACTCCCTGACCGGCCGGCACCTCGATCACCGGACGCGGCTGCGCGAGCGGGTCCGCACGCCCACCGGGCACCTGCCCATCCGCAACGCCGACCTGCACAACCTGCGCGACGTCGACGTCGACGTGCCGCTCGGCGTGCTCACCGTGGTCACCGGCGTGGCCGGCTCGGGCAAGAGTTCCCTGATCCAGGGCTCGCTCCCCCGCCGCGAGGGGGTGGTGATCGTCGACCAGTCACCGATCCGGGGCTCGCGGCGCAGCAACCCGGCGACGTACACGGGTCTGCTCGACCCGGTCCGGTCCGCCTTCGCCAAGGCCAACAAGGTCAAGCCGGCCCTGTTCAGCGCCAACTCCGAGGGCGCCTGCCCGACCTGCAAGGGCATCGGGGTGGTCTACACCGACCTGGCGATGATGGCCGGGGTCGCCACGGTGTGCGAGGAGTGCGAGGGTCGCCGCTTCACCCCCGAGGTGCTCGCCTACACGCTGCGGGGCAGGAACATCAGCGAGGTCCTCGCGATGTCGGTGACCGAGGCACGGGACTTCTTCCCCAGCGGCCCAGCCCGGAAGGTGCTCGACCGCCTGGCCGACGTGGGCCTGAGCTACCTCAGCCTCGGCCAGCCGCTGACCACGCTCTCGGGTGGCGAGCGGCAGCGGCTCAAGCTCGCCATCCACATGGGCGAGAAGGCGCACACCTACGTGCTGGACGAGCCCACGACCGGCCTGCACCTGGCCGACGTGGACAAGCTGCTGGCGCTGCTGGACCGCCTGGTCGACGCGGGCAACTCCGTGGTGGTGATCGAGCACCACCAGGCGGTGATGGCGCACGCCGACTGGATCATCGACCTCGGCCCGGGAGCCGGCCACGACGGCGGCCGGATCGTCTTCACGGGCACCCCGGCGGAGCTGGTCGCGGGCGGCGACACCCTCACCGCCACCCACCTGCGCGAGTACGTCGGCCGCTGACGGGGAGCGGCACACCGGCTCCGGTGGGGTTCCCCTCCCACCGGGGCCGGCCGCCCCGGTCGTTTCAGCCGCCCACCCGGCGCACCCACCGCCGCTGCCACGGGGTCTCCACCGCGCGCGGGTGGTAGTGCTCGCGTACCCACGCGACCGCGTCGGCGGCCGGCAGCCCGTCGAGCACGGCGAGCGCGGCCAGCGCCGTGCCGGTCCGCCCGATCCCGCCCGCGCAGGCCACCTCCACCCGCTCGCCGGCGTGCGCCCGGCGCAGCGTCTCGCCCAGCGCGTCGAGGGCGTCCGCCCGGTCCAGCGGCAGCAGGAAGTCCGGCCAGCGCACGCGCCGGTACGCCCAGGCGGGCGCGGGCCCGGGCGCCAACAGCAGCGCGAAGTCGGCGGGCGAGGCGGGCTCGTCGCTGACCCGGCGGCCCCGGACCAACGCCCCACCGGGCAGGACGACCACCCCGGGGCTCCCTCTCCACTCACTCACGCCCCCAGCATAAGGAAGGGCCCCTTCTTAACGGTTCCGGTAGAGGAAGGGCCCCTTCCTCACACACGGCGCAGGGTTGGACGCAACGCCCGACGGAGGGCCGGAAGTCCTCGGCGTCCTCCGCACAGCCCCGACCAGGCGTTACCCTGACACCATGCAGGGCGTACTCGCGACCACCCCGACCGCGGTGGCCTTCCTGGCCCGCCCGGGCCGCCCCGCCGTCGTCACCCCCACCCTGGCCGAGCTGACCGGCCCGACGCGGGGCGTGGTCGAGCTGCCCGTACGCCTGATGTGGAGCTCGGACCGCACCTTCGACCTCGGCGACCCGGACGACCTGCTCTGGATGTACGAGAACGTGCTGCGCGAGACCACCCGCGCCGACGACCTGCGCGAGCTGGTCAACGGCCACCTGCTCCGCCAGGTCTGGTGCCTGCTCAACCTCCCCCGGGGCGTCCGCGAGGCGTGGGAGCACCGCCACGGGGTCCTGCGCGACGACCGGGCCCTGCCGACGGCGTGAGCGACGCCGCGCCGCCGGACGAGTTCTACCGCGAGGTCGCCCGGGTGGCCCTGTCGGTCGCCGGCCGGCACCGGTTCGTCCTCGGTGGGGGCGTCGCCTGGGCCGCGCACGGGCTGTTCTCCCGCCCGACGGAGGACGTGGACCTGTTCGCGGACGTCGAGGGGGCCGCCGCCGCGGCGGCGACGGGGGTGCGTGCGGCGCTGGAGCGCGCCGGCTTCGAGGTGACCGACGCGGACCCGGACAGCGACCTGGCGGAGCTGTTCGCCGGTTTCGACCAGGACATGAAGGACTTCGTGGTGAGCCGGGGACAGCGGCAGCTCCGGCTGAGCCTGGCCCGGCTCGACCGGCACCGCAGTCCGGTGGTGATGGACCTCGGCCCGGTGATGGACGTCCGCGACCTGGTGGCCAACAAGACGGCCGCGCTGGTGAACCGGCGGGAGGTGCGGGACTTCATCGACGTGGCGGCGGCGCTGGAACACTACTCGGTCGCGGAGCTGCTCGCCCTGGCCCGGCAGCTCGACCCGGCGCTGGACCCGGAGGACGTGGGGGCCGCCGGCCGCTACCTGGACCGGCTGCCCGACCGCCGCTTCGCCCGGTACGGGCTGGCCCCGGCGGCGGTCGCCCGGCTGCGCTCCCGCCTCGCCGCCTGGCCCCGCTGACGTCCCCGCCCGGGCCGGGCGTACGGCCCGGGCGGGTCATCAGGGGGTGCGGCACTTCGCGCCGACCCGGCGGCCGGTGCGCGGGCGTCCCGGTGGAGTTCCCGGGCGCCCGACCGGCTCAGCCGTTGCCCGGGCCGAGGCGCAGGGCCCACTGGTCCGGATTGGTCGCCGGGTCGGGCCGGTCCCGGCGGGGGTCGGTCTCGGTCGAGGCGGTGCGCTCCTCGGGGCGCACCGCCGGCGGCAGCTCGCCGAAGCGGACGTGCCGCAGGAACGCCAGTTCCTCGTCGGTGAACGGAATCTCGGACTCGCTCATGGCTCAGCCCTCCTCGGGTCCAGGATGCCTCACCGCGCGCCGACGGGGCGGGCCGCCGGGAGGCGGTCCAGCACGGCCAGCGCCGCCCGCACCGGCGCCCGGGTCAGCGTCTCCTCGAAGCTGGCCCGCCCCTGGCAGAAGCGGACGAACATCCGCCAGCCCGGCGGCGTGGCCAGCAGGGCGTGGAAGACGTCCGGTCGGCGGGAGAAGACCTCCAGCAGCCGGTACCCGGCGCGCATCGACGCACCGAGGTCCCGCTCCACCGCCCGGTGGTAGCCGTCCAGGTCGCCGTCGACGACGGCCGCCCCGGCGAGCGCCCCGGAGCGCAGCGCGTAGCTGATCCCCTCCCGGCTCCACGGCTCCAGCAGGCCGGCCGCGTCACCGGCCACCAGCACCCGGCCGTGGCGCAGGGGCGAGTCGTCGGCCCGGCACCGGGTCAGGTGCCCGGAGTCGTGCTCGGGGGTCACGCCGGACAGGCCGAGCCGGTCGACGAAGTCGCGCAGGTACTCCCGGGTCCGCTCCCCCGCGCCCCGGCCGGCGATCACCCCGACGGTCAACCGGTCGCCCTTCGGGAAGACCCACGCGTACGAGCCGGGGATCGCGCCCCAGTCCAGCAGCAGGCGGCCCCGCCAGCGGCGCTGCTGCGCCTCGGGCACCGGCAGCTCCACCTCCAGGCCGAGGTCGACCTGCCGGTAGCGGACGCCGACGTGCCGGGCGGTCACGCCGGAGGAGCCGTCCGCGCCGACCACGGTGCGCGCGTGCACCTCGTCGCCGTCGGCGAGCCGCAGGCGTACCCGGTCGGGGTCCTGCTCCACGGCGCGGACCGCGACCCGCTCGCGCAGCTCGGCCCCGGCGGCGACGGCGGCGGCGCGCAGCCGGTCGTCGAACTCGTCGCGGCGCACCATCGTCAGGACCGGCCCGGCGGCGTGCCGGCGGGTGAATTCGCGCCGGCCGTCGCGGGTGAACGTCACCCGGTCCACCCGGTCGCGCGCGGGCACGTCGACGCGGCCGGCGACCGCCGCGAGGGACGTGCCGATCAAGCCGCCGCCGCAGGTCTTGTACCGGGGGTGCGCCGCGCGCTCGACGACCAGGGTGCGCAGCCCGGCGGTGGCGGCGACGTGGGCGGCGGTGAGCCCGGCGGGGCCGCCACCGACGACGACGAGGTCCCAGTCGATCACCGTTGCAGCCTAGTACGGCCGCCGCCGTCCGAGCTCCCGCCGCTCGCCGGCGGAGGTCGGGCGGTCGCCCGGGGCGGAGCGGGGCAGCCCGGAGGTCTCCGGCTCATTCCGAGGGTGATCGCTGGGGTGGGGGGAGTAGTTCGACCTCGACCCGCACCCTTTCCCCCTGCCTGAGCGCGACGGCGTGCCCGGCTCGGTCGATCCCGTCGATCCGCACCGCGATCGGCCCCCCGTCCTTCGTGAAATTGCGCCACCAGCTCTTCTGGTCCGGGAGCATGACGTCGATGCTGACGCGGTCCCCGGCGCGCCGGTACGCCACAGGAATCGAGAAGCTCCGACCGGACCGGCGCCCCGTGTAGGTGACGACGGTCATCCGGTTCCCGGTCAGTCGAGTGAAGGCGGGCGACGACACCAGCGGAAGCGCGATGCGGTTGATCACTCTTGCCGCTTTCTGCAGCAACGTCACGGATTGACTCCTCGATCAGGGAAGCCGGCCCCTTGCGGCAGGTCGACACGTCTGCCGTCTCGCGGCGAGGCGGAACTGCGCCCGACGGTAGGTGGCCCGGTCAACGGGGTGCGCAGCCCGCCGACCGACGGGGCGGCGCATCCGGCACCCGGCGGTCCGGCGGCATCAACGCCGGGCCGGCGGGTAACCGCGCCTCGCAGCTCCGCCCGCATCCGGGGGCGGTCACGCCGAGGAGGAAGTCATGCAGCAGGTGCGTCTGTCGGACACCGAGGAGCGGGTGTACCGGGCGGTGGCGGCGCTGGAGGCCCGTGGGCAGGTCCCCTACCCCGACATGATCGCGCAGGAGTCGGGGCTCAGCGAGGAGGAGATCCACGACCCGCTGCGCATGTTGACCGAGAAGAAACTCCTGCACCGGGAGGACTCGCCGATGGCGGGGCTGGACTTCGGCCCGCGCTGGTGCGCCCGCCAGATGGCGTGAGCCGTACCCGGTCACGGTTTGCCCCTCGGGGGCCGGGGTAGCGCCACGGGAATGCGTGATCCGCTGACGACGGGGGGCACCACCATGAGCGCCGGCCAGCCGACGGACGAGACCGCCGGGACGGACGAGCGGCGGCGCTGGCAGGCCCTCGGGGTGGGG
>NZ_BBZF01000030.1:0-46812 GCF_020884795.1 Micromonospora okii | reverse complement strand
CCGCCTTCATGACGCTGCTGGACGTGAGCATCGTCAACGTGGCCGTGCCGTCGATGGACCGCGCGCTCGGGGCGAGCCCGAGCGACCTGCAGTGGGTGCTGTCCGGGTACGCGCTCACCTTCGGCCTGGTGCTCGTGCCCGCCGGCCGGTTCGGCGACGCCCGGGGGCGGCGCAACGCCTTCGTCCTCGGCATCGCCCTGTTCACCGTGACCAGCGCCCTGGCCGGGCTGGCCCGCTCGCCGGAGTGGCTGGTCGCGGCGCGGCTGGCCCAGGGCGCCGCCGCCGGGATCGTCAACCCTCAGGTCACCGGCCTGATCCAGCAGTTGTTCCGGCCGGCGGAGCGCGGCCGGCCGTTCGGGCTGCTCGGCGCGACCATCGGCATCTCCACCGCGATCGGGCCGCTGCTCGGCGGGCTGCTGATCCAGGCCGGCGGCGAGGAGCACGGCTGGCGGTGGGTCTTCTTCGTCAACATCCCGGTGGGCGTCGCCGCGGTGGTCCTCGGCTGGCGGCTGCTGCCGTCGCGGGCGGCGGGGGCTGCGGAGCGGCACCGCCTCGACCCGGTCGGGGTGCTGCTGCTAGGCGTCGGCGTCCTCCTGCTGCTGCTGCCGCTGGTGCAGCGGGAGCAGTGGCACAGCCCGTGGAAGTGGGCCCTGATCCCGGCCGGGCTGGTCGTGCTCGCGGCCTTCGGGCTCTGGGAGCACCGGTACGCCCGACGCCGCTCGCCCCTGTTCGACATGAGGCTGTTCCGGTTCCGCTCGTACACCCTGGGCTCGCTGATCGCGCTGGTCTACTTCGGCGGCTTCACCGCCATCTTCTTCATCTTCACCCTGTACCTGCAGAACGGCCTCGGCTACAGCGCGCTGGTCGCCGGCCTGGCCATCACGCCCTTCGCCCTCGGGTCGGCCGCCGCGTCCGCGCTCGGCGGCCGGATCGTCAACCGGTACGGCCGTCCGCTGGTCGCCCTGGGTCTGCTCGTCGTGGTGCTCGGCCTCGGCGCGGTGGTGCTCGTGCTGCGCGGCGACCCGCACGGCTCGGTGCCGCTGCTGACGGCCGCGCCCCTGCTGGCCGCCGGCCTGGGCAGTGGCCTGGTCATCGCGCCCAACCAGACCCTCACCCTGTCGCAGGTGCCGGTGCCGGCGGCGGGCAGCGGCGCGGGAATGCTCCAGACCGGGCAGCGCATCGGCTCCGCCGCCGGCATCGCGGCTGTCGGGTCCGTCTTCTTCTCGTCGCTGGCGGGCAGCGGCGGCGACTGGTCGACGGCGTTCCGGCACTCGCTGCTGCTGGCCACGGGCATCATCGCGCTCGCCCTGGTCGCCGCCCTGGTCGACGTCCACCTGGGCCGCCGCGACGCCCGCTGACCCCCTGCGCGGACGGCGGCGGTGCCCCGCCGGAGTCCTCCGGCGGGGCACCGCCAACCCAACGGCACGGGCACTGCCCGGCCGGCGCAGGGTCAGCGCGGCGACCGGAAGCCGAAGCTGCCGCGCCGACGCCAGGCCAGGCCGGCGAGCGTCAGCACCACACCGACGCCGAGCAGGCCGCCGCCGACGGCCAGCGGCGTGCCCAGGTCGTCGCCGGTCACGGGCAGCCCGTGCGGCGGCCTGGGCCTGTGCGTCGGCTTCTGCGTCGGCTGGGACGCCGCGAGCACGGTCAGCGTGGCCGACGCGCTGCGGCCGCTGGTCCGGCCCACCGCCGTGTACAGGTAACGCCCGGGGGTGTCGGGCCGGTGGGTCACGGTGTGCCGCCCCTCGTGGTCGGTCACCGCGGTGAAGCGCGACGGGGCAGCCGCCCGGTACGCCACGGTCGTCATCTCGACGGTGCCGCCGTCGCTGCGGCGGGCCTGGCCCGGCAGACCGGCCGTCAACGGCGTGACGGTGACGGTGTGGTCGACGGTCTCGTTCGGCCCGAACCCGGCGCCGGTGAGGGTGGCCGTCTCCCCGACGACGAGCGTCGACGGGTTCACCGTCAGCACCGGCGGCTGCGGGACGTAGGGCGGCTGCTGCGAGCCGGTCGGTGTCGGCTGCGGCTGCGGCTGCGCCGCCCCCGCCGCGGTCGGCGCGGCCACGACGGCGAGGCCGACCGTGAGCGCCATGAAGATGCGGGATAGCCGCATGATGGGTTCCCTCCTACTGGTTGCAGTGTGGTGCGGAATTGATGTGGGTGGTCCAGGGGGTGGCGGTCGGGGTGAGCCACAGGTCGACGTCCCCGCTGCCGGTCCGGCCGGTCAGCACGTCCACGTCGAGGGTCCGGGTGGCGCCGGGCGGGACCTCGACGGTGGCGACGGCGACCTGCCGGCGGCGTTCGAGGCCGCTGCCGACGGGCACCGTGCGCCCGTCGAGTCGGGTGCCGAGCACCGCGCCGCCGGCCGGGCTGTGCACCGAGACGAGGGTGCGGGCGGTGTACGGGTCGCCGGAGAGACCGAGGCCCAGCACCGACGGGGACAGCCCGCGCTCGGGCGCGGTGGAGTGGAGCGCGAACCGCAGCCGCAGGTGCCGACGCGCGTCGGGGCGGCACTCGCCGACGGTCAGCGCCGCCGCCGGGCGCAGGTAGTAGCCGAGCTTCGCGCCGCTGCCGTCGTTGAGGAAGACGCCGACGGTGGGCACGGCCTCCTGCTCGGGCAGCGAGCCGGCGAGCCGGTTGCCCTCGACGACCCGCTGCTCGGCGGAGCGGGCGCTCCAGAACAGGATGCGCCCCTCCCCGATCGCGCGGTCGAGGGCCGACAGGAACGCCCTCGGGTCGACGTCGCGGGTGAAGAAGGTGCCGAAGACCGTCGCCGCCGAGGCCGCGAAGAACTCGTCCTGCTCCTGTGGCTCCATCCGCTGGTAGGTGTCGGAGAGCAGGGTCCGCACCACCGTGTCGCCGACCAGCGTGGGGTGACCCGGCACCGGCACCGGCCCGGTGGCCTTGAGCAGGTACGACAGCACCACCGGGTCGACCGCGAGCACGCCGTCGACCGTGCTGCCCGTGCGCCGCCGGTACATCTCGCGGAACAGGGCGGCGGCGGTCGGGAAGTGCGGTGTGAGGTTGACGTCGGCCGGCCAGACGCCCGGCAGGTCGGTGTAGAGGCGGCGCACCTCGGGCCTGAGTTCCAGCGGCGGGTCGAACAGCCCGAGTTGGGCGCTGGTGCCCTGCGCGCCCATCCGGAGCCGGCCGTCCTCCGCCTCGATCGTGGCGTACGCGCCGAACATGCCGCCGGTGGCGCGCAGTTCCGCCGGGTTCTGCGACACCATCAGGTAGCGGCGCGGCCCCTCGGCGCCGAGCAGGGCGGGCAGCAGGCGGGCGGTCTGGTCGGCGGCCCGGGTCAGGGTGGCCAGCCGGTCGATCTCGGCGCGCAGGTCGACCACGGCCTCGCGCACCTCGCCGACCAGGTCGACGGTGGGGACGCCGTCGAGGCGGGCGCGGGTGCGCTGGACGACCCGGTCGGTCTCGGCGAGTTCGGCGGCGACGGCGCGCAGCCGTTTGACGTCCAGCCGCTCCTTGCCGGGCAGCAGGGTCGACAGGTCGGTGCGCAGCAGGGTGGGGAACGCCCCCCGGGCGAGGTCGTCGATCGCCACCGCGATCTCGCGTACGGCGGCGAGGTCGTCCCCGGCGTACGGGGCGCGCTGCCCGAGCCACCAGCCCGGGTCGGCGGTGGCGTCGCGGGCCGCCGCGGCCTGCTCCTGGAGCGCGGCGAGGGTGCGCTGGGCCCGCTCGACGTCGGCGGCCACCACCTCGGCGCCGAGTTCCCGGGCCAGCCCGGCGGCGTTGACCAGGTGCGTGCGCGCCTGCCAGCCGCGGAAGCCGACCCAGCCGCCGCCGAGCACGACCAGGGAGGCGACGAGCAGGCCGGCGAGCAGGGCCCGTCGCGCGCGGACCCGGGTGCGCCGTCGGGACCTGCGGCCTCGGCGTCGGGGCTTCTCGCTGTCGCTCACACCCGCTCCGCTCGAAAATAGGACATAAATGACGATTCATCACTTCTTAGCACGACGGCCGCCTGGTCCGTGGCCTTATCGGCGCTTTTACGCGCCGTGTCCCGTCAGTGAGCCCTGCTCGGCCGGCGCGCGGCCCCGCCGCCGGGCGGCGACCACCTCGTAGAGGAGTTGCTCGACGCGGTCCACGCCGCCGCGCAGCGACATGTCCCGCAGGTACGCCTCCCGGCCGCGCCGCCCCATCTCCAACCGGGCCGGGGGCGGGATGGTGGCGGCCAGCCAGAAGCGGTCGGCGAGGGTCGCCCAGTCCTCCGGCGGGCAGGAGAGCCCGGCCCGGGCCCGCTCCACGATCTCCACCGTGTCCCCGCCGGCCGAGGCCACCACCGGCGCGGCGCAACCGAACGCCGCCTGGAGCTTGGCGGGAACCGTCCCGCGCAGCTCCGGCCGGTCGCGCAGCATCACGAGCTGGTAGTCGGCGGCGGCGTACAGGTCGGGCATCTCCAGCGGCGAGCGGCGCGGCACGAAGCGCACGTTGCGGCAGCCCAACTCCTTGGCGAGCGCGCGGACCCGCGCCTCGTCGGGGCCCGAGCCCACCAGGACCAGGTCCATCGTGCCGCCCAGCGGGGCGGCGGCGCGGACGGCGTTCTCCAGGCCGTGCCGGCCGGCGATGGTGCCGGCGTGCATCACGACGCAGCGGCCGTCGCCCCGGACCAACCGGCGGGCCTCCCGGGTCGGCTCGGCCGGGCGGAAGATCCGCTCCTCCGTCCAGTTCAGCAGCAGGCGCACCCGGCCCGGGTCCGCCCCGGCGGTGACCGCCAGGTCACGCATCCCGGGCGCGGCGACCGCGACCAGGTCGGCGCGCCCGTAGAGCCTCCGGGTGGCGGCGGCGGCCCGCGTCACCCAGGGGCCCGCCGAGGCGCCCAGCTCCGGGTCCACGCCCTGGAGGTGCAGCAGCGTCGGGACCCCACCCAGCAGGCGCAGCAGGCCGGACGCGGCGAACGTCACCGCGGGGAGCTGGTGCACGTAGAGCGCGTCCACGCCGGCGAGGTGCCCCCGCCCGATCGTCGCGGCGCTGGCGGCGAAGGAGAGCCAGCCCCGCACCCGGGCGCGCGCGGAGGCGTCGCCGCCGGTCCAGCGCGGCACCCGCCGCACGGTGAGCCGCTCGCTGCGGCTGTCGTACCGCCACCGCTGCCGCCAGCCCGGGTAGACGTGGCCGACCGGGTGGTCCGGGAAGCCGGTGAGGACCCGGACCTCGTGGCCGCGCGCGGCCAGCTCCTCGGCGAGGCTTCCGGGCACGAACGCGGGCTCCGGCGGGAAGTGGTACGACAGGATGCCGATCCTCACCGCGGCCCCCCACCCCACCGGTCGCCCACCGGCGCGGCGTGGACCCGAGGCGCGGCGTCGCGCGCATACGATTCCGGCGGCGCGTCCGACAAGCCGGAAGGGTCCGAGATGGTCGACCGCATCCTGTTCGTCTGCCACGCCAACCTGTGCCGCTCACCGATGGCCGAGTTTCTGGCCGGCCGGTTGCTGGCGGGGTCGCCGGTCGAGGTGGCCAGCGCCGGCCTCGGCGCCGTGGACGGCCGCCCCATGCACCCGTACGCGGCGGAGGTGGCCGCCGGGACCGGCCGGGACCCGGCGGGGTTCCGCAGCCGGGCGCTGACCGCCGGGCACCTGGCCGACGCCGCGCTGGTGCTCACGGCGAGCCGACGCCAGCGGTCGGCCTGCGTCTCGCTGACCCCGGTCGCCGTGCACCGCACGTTCACCCTGCGCCAGTTCGGTCGCCTCGCCGCCCTGGCGTCCGCGCCGGACGACGCGTGGGGCGGGGCGCTGCGGGCGGCGGTGCGGGCGGCGGCCCGCGCCCGGGGGCGGTCGCAGCCCGGGGCCGCGTCCGACGACGACCTGGCCGACCCGATCGGCGGCACGCCGGCGGACTTCCGGCGCTGCGCGCGGGAGATCGAGCGGTCGCTGGCACCGGTGGTGGCGCTCATCGAGGCAGCCGGGTGAGTTCCTGCGTCGGGTCGGGGACGCCCTGCGCCGTGCCGACGAACCCGGTGTTCCGGGCGGTCGGCGCGGCCGTTGCCCGGCTCGTCGGGGCGGCGGGCGGAACGATCGGGACCTCGACGCGGTAGCTCTCGTACTGGTAGGTCTCGGCGCGCCCGAGCTTGGCCATGTTCAGCACGCAGCCGAGCAGCCGCACGGAGACGGACTGCAACGCCTGGGCGGCGGCGCCGACCTGGTTGCGGTCGGTGCGGCCGTACCGGCTGACGAGCAGGGCCCCGTCGGCCTGGACGGCGACGACCACCCCGTCGGTGACGGTGCGCAGCGGCGCGGTGTCGATGACCACGATGTCCGCCGACTCCCGCAGCACCAGCAGCAGGTCCGCCATCGCCTTCGAGCCCAGCAGCTCGCTGGGATTGGGCGGCACCGAGCCGCTGGGCAGCACGAGCAGGGACCTGTCGCCCCACCGCTGCACCACGTCCCCCACGTTGACGTCGCCGAGCAGGACGTCGGTGAGCCCCACGCTGGCCTCCAGGCCCAGGTACTCGGCCACCTTCGGCCGGCGCAGGTCGGCGTCGACCAGCGCGACCCGCCACCCGGCCTCGGCCAGCGCGATGGCGAGGTTGCAGGAGAGGGTGGTCTTCCCCTCCCCCTGCAACGCGCTGGTCACCGCGATCACCCGGGCCGGCTCGTGCACGTCGACGAAGCGCAGGTTCGTCCGCAGCTTGCGGACCGCCTCCGCACGCGGCGAGCTGGCCGCCTCGCCGACGATGAGCGGGGCCGTACGGGCGGCGGGGTCGAACGGGATCTCGCCGAGCAGCGGACTGCCGGTGACCCGCTGGAGGCCGACGGAGTCCCGCAGCCGGGTGTCCAGCCGGGCCCGCAGCAGCGCCAGGCCGACTCCGGTGAGCAGGCCGGCGAACGCGCCGAGGGCGACGTTGCGCGTCGGGTTGGGCGACACCGGCGTGGAGCCGACCCGGGGCCCGCTGATCACCTCGACCTTGATCGGGGCGGCCCGCCCACCCTCGCCCGTCGTCTCGACCGCCTTGACCAGCTCGACGAACTCGGTGGAGAGCGCCTCGGTCAGCCGCTGGGCGCGGGTCGCGTCGGTGTCGGTGACGACGCCCCGCAGCAGGACCGTGTCGGGGACGGTGGCGGCGGTGACCCGGGACTGCACCTCCTCGGCCGTGAGCCCGAGCGGGGTCTTCGCCACGACGCTGCGTGCCAGCCGGTCGCTGCGCAGCAGGTCGGCGTACGACTTGACCCGCTGCTGCATGAAGACGCTGCCCTGGTAGGCGTCGGTGAGCCCCTGGCTGGGGGTGGTGACGAAGAACGTCACCGATGCCTCGTAGCGGGGTTCGGCCCGGACGGTGACCAGCGCGGCCAGGCCGAGCGCCGCCATGACGGAGAGGAGGACCACCCACCAGCTACGCCGGACGGCCCGGAGGTAATCACGAACGTCCATCAGTGGGGAAGCCCCCGTCCGGTCCGTGTGCTCGACATGTACAGCACCCCAGCTCCCTCAGCTACCAAGGGGGCGATCTCTCGCTTCGACAGCCCCACCAGCGCAATCCGACCGAACCGACTGTAGAGGATTTAACTTCCAAAATACCGCAATATGGTCAAAAGCCCTCGATGCCACCATTGGCCATCCGGGCTGATCAGCGGCCGCGTTCGGAACAACTCCGGCGGGGGCGGTGAAGTGACGTGGGGCGGGCCAACGGGCGCGGCACGGGTGCGGGGGCGGACAGCGCCCGCCACAGCGCGGCCCGCAACGCGACCACGGCGGCGGCCCCCGCCACCTGCGCCCAGCCCTGGTCGCCGGCGAGGCGGAGCAGGCCCGCTGCGGTCAGCAGGTCCAGCAGCACGCGCAGCGCCAGGCGCCAGGAGTTGCCGCCCAGCAGCACCGCGAGGCCGACGAGGAACGCGGCGGCGGTGACGACCGGCGCGGCCCGGGCGCTCACCGGGGCGCGCCCTGCGGGGCTTCCGGCCCCGGGGCGGGAGCGGCGGGGGTCACCTGGCGCTGCTCGTGGGCGATCTCCCGGCGCAGGAAGAAGTTGAGGGCCGTCCGGATGGCGGCGATCGCCGCGAGCTTGGCGATCTGGTCGAACGTCGGGGACACCGCGGTACGCAGGATGTCCGCCGCGAGCTGGAACTCCAGCCCGAGGGTGAGGAACCGGCCCAGGGAGAGCCGGATGGGGGTGAAGACGGCGGCGCTGCGGTGGCGCAGTCCCTCGACCACGAACCGCAGCGCCGCCCAGAGTGCGCCGACGAAGATCACCAGGGCGCCGGCGACCTCCACCACCGCGACCGCCACCTGGTCGGCGTGGCGCAGGGCCTCGTCCCAGCTCACCCGGGGCCGTTACCCGGCCCGGGCGGGGGTAGTCGGGACGTGGGGGGATCCGGTGGGTTCGGCGGGGATCAGGTGAGTTCGGCGACGGCCTCGAGGATCAGCCAGAGGCCGCAGATGGCGAAGAGCACCGCCGCGCCGTACCGGATGGCGCGCTCCGGCAGGTGCCGGCCGAGCAGCCGGCCGACGAGGATCGCCAGGGCGTCGGCGGCGACCATGCCGAGGGTGGAGCCGAGCCAGGTGCCGAACCAGCCGTACTGGGTGGCCAGGGTGATCGTGGCGAGCATCGTCTTGTCACCCAGCTCGGCGAGGAAGAACGCCACGCCGACGGCCACGACGGCGGACTTGCCGGTCCGCTCGGCCTTCTGCTTCTCCTCCTCGGTGAGCTTGTCCCCGCGCAGCGTCCACGCGCCGAACCCGAGGAACGCCACGCCGGCGACGAGCGAGATCCAGTCCGTGGGCAGGGTCGCGCCCAGCCCGTACCCGATGGCGACCGACGCCAGGTGGACGACGGCGGTGGCGATCGTGATGCCGATGAGCACCGGCACCGTGCGGAACCGCGTGGCGAACGTCAGCGCCATCAACTGGGACTTGTCGCCCAGCTCGGCGACGAAGATGACGCCGAAACTGACCGCCAGCGCGACGAGGAAACCTTCCATGACACCCTTCCCGACGTAAGCCGGGCCGGGGTGTGTGGGGCGCCCTCGACCCGGCTGATGTGCACAGCCTGGTCGAAGGTCTCGCCCGCCCCGCCGCACGGGCGGGGCCGCGTGGCCGGGTGCGGAACGCACCAGTGTGTCGACCACGACATTGGGGGCTACTCCCCTTCGCGCCGCCAGCATAGCCGACCGGCCCGCGCCCGCCCAGGTGGGCGCGGGCCGGCGACCGGCGGCGGTCAGTCCGCGCGGGCCAGGGTCACCCCGAACAGGTTGTCGGCGTCGGTCCAGAACCTCCGGGCGGTGAGGCCGGCGGCGGCCAGCTCGGCCGCGACGCCCTCGGGGCGGAACTTCGCCGACACCTCCGTGCGCAGCTCCTCCCCCGCGGCGAAGTCCACCTCGAGGTCGAGCACCCGGACCCGCATCGGGCGCTCGGCGCGCAGCCGCATCTCGATCCACTCCCGCTCCGGGTCCCAGCGGGCGACGTGGGTGAACGCCCCCGGGTCGAAGTCGGCGCCCAGCTCCCGGTTGACCACGCGCAGCACGTTGCGGTTGAACTCGGCGGTCACCCCGGCGGCGTCGTCGTAGGCGGGGACGACGACGGCCGGGTCCTTGACCAGGTCGGTGCCGAGCAGCAGCCAGTCGCCGGGTTCCAGGGCCGCGCGCAGGGCGGCGAGGAAGCCGGCCCGCTCGGCGGGGACCAGGTTGCCGATCGTCCCGCCGAGGAAGATCACCAGTCGCCGTCCGCCGGCGGGCAGCCGGTCGAGGTGGCGGGTGAAGTCGCCGACGATGCCGCGTACCCGCAGGCCCGGGTAGTCGGCGGCGACGCGCGCGGTGGAGCCGCGCAGGGCGCTGGCCGAGACGTCCAGCGGCACGAAGGTGCCCAGCCCGCCGCGCCGGGTGAGGGCGTCCAGCAGCAGGCGGGTCTTCTCGGACGAGCCGGAGCCCAGCTCGATCAGGGTCTTCGCCCCGGTCAGCTCGGCGATCTCGCCGGCCCGCTCGGCGAGCACCGACCGCTCGGCGCGGGTCGGGTAGTACTCCGGCAGGCGGGTTATCTCCTCGAACAGCTCGCTGCCCCGGGCGTCGTAGAACCACTTGGGCGGCAGCCACTTCGGCGTCGCGGTCAGCCCCGCCCGGACGTCCTCGCGCAGGGCCTGGCCGAGGTCCCGCTCCCTCAGGTAGATCTCCAACGGTTCAGCGCTCATCAGGTGTCCCCTCCGTCAGTCGTGTCGTGTCCCCAACCCGGCGGGCGGCCGGCGCTCACCGGCGGGGCAGGGCCGTGATCCGCGCCCCGGCGGCCGTGGCCACCACCAGCCGCCCCTCCGGCACGGCCCGCCAGCCGGGGTCGTCGTCGTGCGGCTCCGAGGCGAGCAGCACCCCGCCCGGCACCTGCCGCACCGACAGCGCGTGGCCGGCGACGCTGGCCACGACCGTCCGCCCGTCGGTCAGCAGCAGGTTGAGCCGGGACGCGGGGGCCACCGCCGCCACCTCCGCCACCGTCTCGGCGACCGCCCCCGCCGGGTCCTCGCCGGCCCGCAGCCGGTGCCGCAGCAGGGCCCAGAGCAGCGCGGAGTCGGTCGGCGCGTCGAGGGTGAGCAGGTCGCGCACGGGCAGCCGGCCGGCGAGGCCGGCCACCGCGTCCGGCCAGCCGCGCACCGCCCCGTTGTGGCTGAACAGCCACGGCCCCTCGCCGAACGGGGCGGCGGCGGTGTCGAGCACCGGCATGCCGACGGTGGCCGACCGGACGGCGGCCAGCACCGCGCCGCTGGTGGTCGCCGCCGCCAGCGCCGGCAGGGTGACGTCGCTCCAGATCGGCGTGCCGCGCCGGTACCGGACCGGCTCGCCGCCGTCCGGCGGATACCAGCCGATGCCGAAGCCGTCGGCGTTGATCGTGCCGCCGCCGCGCATGTCCCGGGGCGCCCAGGACTGCCGGGCCAGCGAGTGCGGCGGGTCGTACAGCAGGGTGCGCAGGCTCACCGGCGGCCCGACGTACGCCAGATGTCGGCACATCAGGCGGCCGTCACGGGTGCGACTCCTCCGGGCCGGCGTCGCGGGCGCAGCGGAAGCCGCTGAAGATCTGCCGCCGGATCGGGTAGTCCCAGTTGCGGAACGTCCCCCGGCAGGCCGCCCGGTCCGTGCCGAACGAGCCACCCCGCAGCACCCGGTGGTCGTCGCCGAAGAACACCTCCGAGTACTCGCGGTACGGGAACGCGGCGAAGCCGGGATGCCCCCGCAACGGGCTGGAGGTCCACTCCCAGACGTCGCCGAGGAGCTGGTGCACGCCCAGCGGGGACGCGCCGGCCGGGTACGCGCCCACCGGCGCCGGCCACAGGTGCCGCTGCCCGAGGTTCGCGTGCTCGGCGGTCGGCTCCTCGTCGCCCCACGGGTGGCGACGGGACCGCCCGGTCGCCGGGTCCCAGCGGGCGGCCTTCTCCCACTCGGCCTCGGTCGGCAGCCGCTTGCCGGCCCAGGCCGCGTACGCCCGCGCCTCGTACCAGCAGACGTGCACCACCGGCTCGTCGTCGCGCACCGGCGACCACCGGCCGAAGCGCCGGTACGCCCACCCGTCGCCGTCGCGCCGCCAGTGCATCGGCGCGGTCAGCCCGGCCTCGGTGCGGTGCCGCCAGCCGGCCTCACCCCACCAGCGCGGATCATCGTAGCCGCCGGCGTCGATGAACTCCCGGTACCGGCCGTTGGTGACCGGTGCGGCGTCGATGACGTACGCGGGCAGGCGCACGGTGTGCGCGGGGCGCTCGTTGTCCAGCGCCCACGGGTCGGTGGAGGTGCCCATGGTGAACTCCCCCGCCGGCACGAGCACCTCGTCGGCGACCCGGGCCCGGGGCTCGGGCGGGGGCGGGGCGTGCAGCGCCGGCGGGCCGGCCCGGAGCTGGTGGGTGGCGAGCATCGTCTCGTCGTGCTGCTGCTCGTGCTGCACGATCATGCCGAAGGCGAACCCGTCGGCGACCAGCGGCCGGTCGGTGAACGGAACCCGGCCGAGCAGGTCGTGCACCTTGTCCCGCACGGTGTCCACGTAGGCGCGGGCCTCGGCGGGCGGCAGCAGCGGCAGCGCGGGCCGGTCCCGGCGGGGCTGCTTGAACGCGTCGTACAGGTCGTCGATGTCCCGGCGGACGGGCTCGTGCCCGCCGACGTCGCGGACGAGCCAGAGCTCCTCCTGGTTGCCGATGTGGGCCAGGTCCCACACCAGCGGGGACATCAGCGGCGAGTGCTGGCGCGTCAGGTCGGCGTCGTCGACCGCCTCGGTCAGCAGGGCCGTGCGCGCCCGGGCGCGCTCCAGTTCGCCGGCGATCCGGTCGCGCAGCCGCTCCGCGCCGAGTTCGTCGATGGTCGTCACTGCGATCCCCTCTCCGTGGCGGCCAGCCGCCGCCGCAGTCCTCGGGTCGTCTCCTCGCGCAGCCGGTCGGGCAGGTCGAGCCCCGGCAGGGCGGCCAGCGCCAGGTCGAGCAGGCCGGCGGCGGCGCGCGCCAGCGGCGGGTCGGCGAGGCCGTGCCGGGCCGCCACGTACCACCGGTCGGCCACCGGCGCGGCGACCGCCGTGGCGCGGGCGACCGTGCCTGGGTCGGCGAAGATCGCCGCGAGCACGACGAGCGGCAGCGTCCAGTCCCGGCCGGGCTGGGCGTCCAGGTAGCGCAGCTCCAGGTACCCCCGGGGGCGGACCACGGGGAAGAGCGTGCCCAGGTGGTAGTCCAGGTCGTCGGCGGTGGGCGGGCGGGACAGCGCCCCGGCGGCCCAGTCGGCGAAGGTCACCCCGGGCGGCGGGGTCCAGTCGCCGTCGCCGGAGCGCAGGCAGAGCAGCGGGGCCGCCAGCGCGTACGCCGCCCAGGCCGCGACCGGGTCGGCGTCGGGGTCGGCCGGCGACCAGACCGGGCGGCTCCGGGCCGGGTCGATGCCCAGCCACGTCGCCATCCGGGCGGACGCCCACCCGGTGTGCCGCCCGGCGTGACGCCCGGCGGTGGCGAACGCGGCGAGCAGCGGCGGGCCGACGGCGTGCGCCGCCGCCCAGCGGGCCGGGAGGTGGGCCGGCTCGCCCGCGTCCAGGCAGACCTGCAGGCCGGCGGTGCTGCACATCATGGTCCGGCCGGCGGGGCCGTGCCGGTCGAAGACGCTGCGCATGGCGCGGTAGCGGGGGGTGTCGACGGTCGGCCGGGGGGTGCGCCACGGGTCGATGCCGGTGCGCCCGAGCACCAGGCCGGCGGCGCGCAGCAGGCGGGTCACCTGGGCGATCTCGTCGCTCGTGGCGTCGATCAGCGCGGCGAGCGAGGAGCGTGGCGCGGTGGAGATCTCAAGCTGGCCGCCGGGCTCGACGGTCACGGCGCCCCCGTGCCGCAGCGGGGCGGCGGGACCGGAGCTGTCGATGGTGGCGGGGCTGTGCGGCCCCAGGGCCGCCCGGAGCCGCTCGGTCTCCACGGGGCGAGCGGGGTCGGCGGCGTCGTGCACGGTCCATTCCAGTTCGAGGCCGGTGTGGACGGGCGGGCCGGTCTTGAAGCAGATCCGGGCGATGTGTCGGACCGCGTCCTCCACCCCACGGATCGGAGCCGTCCGGTCCAGTTCCGGTGACGTCACCACGAAGCGTTCCCTCCCTCGCGGGGCTGGGAGCAAAATCGGCGGACGCCTCGCCGGAGGTTCCGGACCCGGCGTCCGCGCTGCGACCATTTTCTGTCTAGCAGAGGGAATCCGCTCGTTCTGGCGTAACAGATGTTTCCAGGTCGTTCCGCCTGCGCGCCTGCTTCCAGGTCAGGCGGCGTCCGCGGCTGTCACAGTGTCACGCCGCGTTCGCGCCGGGGCGGCCGTTGTCGCGGCCCGGCCGACGGTCCTCCTCGGGCGTCGGGCGGCCGGCGTGGGAGGGCCGGGCCTTGGGCGGGCCGGCGGGCCGCGCGTCGGGCAGCAGGCGCAGGCAGAACTCCTCGACCCGGTCCGCGCCGCCGGCGGCGGCCACCAGGGGCGCGTACCCCGGGGTGGCCAGCGCCCGGTCGCGCCGCGCGGCCGGCTTCGCCAGGTACGCCCGGCACAGCCCGCGCACCTGTGGGGCGTCAGGGCGATCCGGCGCGCCGGGGCCGGGCCTCGGGGACCGGTCGGGGGTGGCCGGGGACGGCGCGCCGGCCCCCGGCGCGGGCGACGACGCGGCCGGGCCGGAGGGCGCGGGGGCCGGGCGGGTGGGATCGGCCGGCGCGGTGCTCGGCACGGGCCGGGGGTCGGGTGCCTCGCGGTCCAGGGTGACCGCCGCGACGGCGACGCCGGCGGTGGCGGTGGCGGCCAGCGCCCCGAGCCAGGCCAGCGCCGCGACGGTGAGGCGGCGCCGGCGGGGAGCCGGCCCGGGGGCGGGGGCGGCCCGGGCGGCCCGGAACGCGGCCAGCGCCGCCTCCTCCCCGGCGAGTTCGCCGGCTCGGGCCGGGGCCGCCGCGGCGGCGAGCAGGCGGGCCAGCGGGTCGGCGGGGGTGGAGGCGGGTCGGCCGCCGGGGTCGGTCGGGCCGGTGGGGGTCGGTCGGTCTGCGGGGTCGGGCAGGCCGGTGGGGGCAGCCAAGCCGGTGGAGGCGGACCAGCCGGCGGGGTCGGGCGTGCCGGTGGCCGGCCCCTGCCCGCGCGCCGCGTCGAGGAGCCGGTCGGACTCCGCCCGGTCGGTCGGCCGGGCGGGTTGCCGGTCCGGCCGGCCGGGTTGCCGCATGATCATCGGTTGTCCCTCACGTCAGCCGTCCGCCGGCTCGGCCTGCGGCGCGCCGGAGGCCGGCCGGGCGGCCCGGGGGCGGGGCGGCGTCGGGTGCGCCCTGGTGGCCGGGGGCGCGTCCGGGCCCCGCAGCAGGGCGGCGAGCCGGCGCAGACCCCGGTGGGCGGCCGTGCGCACCGCGCCGGCCCGCCGGCCCAGCACCCGGCCGGCGCTCTCGGCGTCCAGACCGATCACCGCGCGCAGCAGCACGGCCTCGGCCTCCCGGGGCGGCAGCGTGGCGATCAGCGCCAGCGCGGCCTCGGTGCCCAGGGTCTCGCCGGCCCGCTCGGCGGTGTCGGCGTTGCCGGGCAGGTCGTCCAGCACCTGCGCCGGCACCGGCAGCGAGGGGCGACGGCGCTGCCGGCGCAGCTGGTCCAGCGCCCGGTTCCGGGCGATGGTGACGGCCCAGGCCCGGAACTCGCCACCGACGAAGCCGGAGAGGTCGCGGGAGATCTGGAGCCAGGTCTCCGAGGCCACGTCCTCCGCGTCCGGCCCGACCAACGCGGTCAGGTAGCGCAGCAGCCCGGGTTGCAGGCTGCGGTAGAGGAAACGGAAGGCCTCCTCGTCGCCGGCCTGTGCCGCCGCGACCGCCTCTTCCAGCTCATCGCTCACGGGCACGCCGCTCCCGCCGGCCGATGCGCGGGACCGAGGCGCTCGAGCGCGCGGTGAGCGGTGGGGCGGGCGAACAAGTCAAGACTCCCGAGGCGGAATGTGAAAAGTATCTCTCGGTGATGCGGCACGCCGAGGGCACTACGGCAACCCCGCGCGCCCCGTCGACCGAGGTCGGGCAGGCCCGCCGCGACCGGCGCGGTTCGCGCAGGCCACAGCTTCCTCACAGCAAAAGGCGTGACTGCTCGTCGCTAGATGATCACACCCTAGCGGGTGCGCCCGCCGTCTCGCTGCCCCGGCCCGTGGCGCGCGCCGATCCACTCCGGCGGTATCGCGAGAAGTGCTCCGCGGCCGATCTGGGTACGGTATTGACGTGTTGTCTTCGGGAGTCGTGCTCAGCGGGCGGTACCGCCTGGACGACCGTGTCGCCACCGGCGGCATGGGCGATGTCTGGCGGGCCACGGACCAGATCCTCGGCCGACGGGTCGCGGTCAAGGTCCTGCTGCCCGCGCTCGTCTCCGACCCCGACTTCATCGCCCGGTTCCGCGCCGAGGCCCGGATCATGGCGGCCCTGCGGCACCCCGGCATCGTGCAGGTCTACGACTGCGGCGAGGACGACCTGGCCGACGGCGGGCGGGCCGACTACCTGGTCATGGAGTTCGTCGAGGGCGAGCCGCTGTCGCGGCGGATCGAGGCGGCGGGGCAGCTCGGCGTGGCGGAGACCATGTCGATCGTGGCCCAGGCTGCCGAGGCGCTGCACGCGGCGCACGTCGGCGGCATCGTGCACCGCGACGTCAAGCCGAGCAACCTGCTCGTGCAGGAGGACGGCACCGTCGTGCTGGTCGACTTCGGGGTGGCCCGGTCGACCAACGTAACCAGCATCACCAGCGCCAACGCGGTGCCGGGCACCGCGCTCTACATGGCCCCCGAGCAGGCGGCCGGGCGACCGGTCTCCGGGGCGACCGACATCTACGCGCTCGGCGCGGTGGCGTACTGCTGCCTGACCGGCGGGCCGCCGTTCACCGGCGACAACCCGTTGCAGGTGGCCGTGCGGCACCTGGACGACGAGCCGCCGGAGCTGCCGCAGGAGATCCCCGCGCCGGTGCGGGAGCTGGTGTTCCGGGCCCTGGCGAAGGATCCGGCGGAGCGGTTCGCCACGGGCACGGAGATGGCCGAGGCCGCGCGGGCCACCATCGCGGACGGTTCGGCGCCGACGAACGTCGTACCGGTCGCGCTGCGCGGGCCAACCGCCGCCCGCCCCGCGGGTGCCAGCGGCACCACCCGCGACGACCTGCCGCCGGTGCTGCCGGCTGCCGCCGCCGGGCAGTCGACCATCGGGCGCGCCGGCCGGCGCGGGACGCTGGTCGGCGCGCTCGCGGCCGTGCTGGTGGCCTTGGCCGCGCTCGGTGCGGCCCTGGGCATGTCCAGCGACAAGGAAGCGCCCGCGACGAACTTCAAGCCGACCGCGCCCGCGGCCGTGCCGACGCCGCGCACCGACGACGTGGGCGCCACCGAGGAGTCGGTGGTCGAGCAGGAGCGCACGTACCGGCCGGGCCCGGGGCGGACCTCGGCGCCGGCCAGCGCGACGCCGAGCCCGACGCCGAGCGGGTCGCCCGGCCCGCAGCCGTCGGGCGTGCCGTCGACGAGGCCGTCGGAGAAGCCGGTCCCGACGACCGCCCCGCCGGTCAAGCCGACCCCCACGGCCAGCACCCCGGAGGAGCCGCCGCCGACCACTGCGAGCACCCCGGCGGACCCGCCGCTCGACGACGAGAACTGACGCCCCGCCTCCACCGACCCCGGCCCGGATCACCCGATCCCGGCCGGGGTCGCGGCTTTCCCACCCGCCACGCCTTTCTCAAATCGGACTTAAAACACAGAAGCTCACTTACGCTGACGAGGAGCACGATCCGTCGTCTGCTGCGGGAGCACGCGTGAGCGCTGAGAAGTTGGTCGTCATCGGGCAGGGATACGTCGGCCTGCCGCTGGCGGTACGGGCCGTCGAGGCGGGCATGGAGGTCGTCGGCCTCGACGTCAACGCCGAGCGGGTCAAGCGGCTCGCCTCGGGCGAGTCCTTCGTCGAGGACATCCCCGCCGACCGGCTCGGCCGGGCCCTGGGCAGCGGCCGGTACCACCCGAGCACCGAGTACGCCGACGCCGAGGGCTTCGACATCTGCGTCATCACCGTGCCGACCCCGCTGCGCGACGGCGTGCCCGACCTGAGCCACGTCGAGCAGGCCGGGGTCGGCATCGGCCCGTACGTGCGGCCCGGCTGCGCGGTGGTGCTGGAGTCGACCACCTACCCGGGCACCACCGAGGAGCTGCTCCGGCCGCTGCTGGAGTCGGCCAGCGGGCTGACCGCCCCCGGTGACTTCCACCTCGGCTACAGCCCCGAGCGGATCGACCCCGGCAACCCGGTCTGGAGGCTGGAGAACACCCCGAAGGTCGTCTCGGGGGTGGACGCGGCGTCCCGGGACCGGGTCGACGCGTTCTACCGGCGGCTGGTGGAGCGGACCGTGCCGGTGGACTCGACCCGGGTGGCCGAGCTGACCAAGCTCATCGAGAACACGTTCCGCCAGGTCAACATCGCGCTGATCAACGAGTTGACCATGCTCAGCCACCACCTCGACATCGACGTCTGGGCGGCGATCGAGGCGGCCGAGACCAAGCCGTTCGGGTTCATGCCGTTCCGGCCCGGTCCCGGCGTCGGCGGACACTGCCTGCCGATCGACCCGTGCTACCTCTCCTGGCAGGTCAAGCGCCGGCTGGGGCGGCAGTTCCGGTTCATCGAGCTGGCCAACGACGTCAACCACGAGATGCCGGAGCACGTCGCCCAGCGGATCATGAACGGGCTGAACCGGGCCGGGCGGGCGGTCAGCGGGGCCCGGCTGCTGCTGCTCGGGCTGGCGTACAAGAAGAACACCGGCGACGTGCGCGACTCCCCCGCCGTCGACGTGGCCCGCCGGTTGCAGGCCCTCGGCGCGCGGGTGCGGGCGGTCGAGCCGTACGTCGAGCCGCACCACCTGCCCGGTGGGGTGACCGTGGTCGGGCTGACCGAGCGCGAGGTCCGCGAGGCCGACGCCGTGGTGGTGGTCACCGACCACGACTGCCTCGACTACGACCTGGTGGCGCGGCACGCCCGGTACGTCTTCGACGCCCGCAACCGGTGCCACGGCCCGACGGTCGAGCGCCTCTGAACGGCCGGCCGGCCCGGCGGACGCCTCGGGAAGAGGCCCGCCGGGCCGGCCGGTTGGGAAGGGGCCCTTCCTATACCGAAAGCGTTAACGCGGGGCCCTTCCTTCCCCCCAGGGCGTGGCGGGCCGGGAGGATCGAGGCGGCGAGCGCGGCCAGCACCGCCACCGCGAGGATCAGCCCGAGCCGGCCCCACGGCAGCACCAGCGTGAAGTCGCCGCCGATGCGGTCGACCACCGCCACCGCCCCTGCCCCGGCCCCGGTGCCGAGGCCCACCCCGAGCACCGTCCCGACCAGCGCCGTCAGCACCGCCTCGACGGCGAGCATGGCCCGCATCCGGCCCCGGGTCAGCCCGAGCGCGCGCAGCAGGGTGTTCTCCCGGGACCGCTCCACCACCGACAGGCTCAGCGTGTTCGCCACCCCGACCAGCGCGATGCACACGGCCAGGCCGAGCAGCGCGGTGACGAAGGCCAGCAGCATGTCGACCGTGCCGGTGAGCATCTTCTTGTACGCCGCCTGGTCCATCAGGTTGACCGTCGGGTAGCGGGCCACGACCGACTCGATGGCCTGCCGCGCCCGCTCGGCGGGAACCCCGGCGGCCGGGTCGGCCTCGACGATGAAGCCGCGTTCGGCCGGGAAGAGCCGGGTGAAGTCGGTGTCCGCCAGGTCGACCACGTGCCCGACCGGGACGGAGCTGCCGGCCAACACGGACCCGCCGGCGGTCACCACCGCGGCCACGGTGAACTGCCGCCCGGCCAGCGTGATCCGGTCGCCGACCGCCCAGCCCCGGTCCCGGGCCAGCTCCCGGTGCACCAGCACCCGGCCAGACCCGAGCCGACCGACGTCGCCGGCGTCCACACCGGTCAGGGTGCGCCCGACCAGCGCCGGGTGCGCGGAGCGCAGCTCGACGCCGCCGGTGATCCGTCTGCGCTGCTCGTGCACGGCGCCCAGCTCGCCACGCGCGGCCAGCTCGGCCGCGAGGGTCGGTGGCACGTTCCCGCCGATGCCGGTCACCACGAAGTCCACCCCGATCTGCTTGTCCACGGCCCGCTCGATGCCGGACTTGACGCTGCTCGCCCCCACCACGAACGCGGAGACCAGACCGATGCCGATGACCAGGGCGGTGGTGGTGGCGGCGATGCGGCGCGGGTTGCGCACGGCGTTCGCCACGGCGAGCGCGGCGGTCGCCCCGAACAGGCGGCGCGCCGGGGCGCCGAACACCCGCACCAGCGCCGGCACCAGCACCGGGCCGAACAGGACGATGCCGAAGAAGGTGAGCACCCCGCCGGCCGCGACCAGCCACACCTGGCCGGCGAACCCCGCCGAGACCAACGCGGCCGCCCCGGCGGCGAAGACGAGCGCCCCGGCGGCCAGCCGGACCCGGCCGGCCCGGCTCGACGGCTGCACCGCCGCGTCGGTGAGCGCGGCCACCGGCGCGATCCGGGTGCCCCGCCACGCCGGGACGGCGGCGGCGCCGGCGGTGACGGCGGTGCCGAGCAGCAGACAGAGCAGCACGGTCGGCGCGGTGACGGCGAGCCCGCCGCCGATCGGCGCCTCGAACGCGGCCATCGCGGCGCGCAGGCCGGCGGCGAGGCCCACGCCGGCCGCCAATCCGAGCGCCGACGCGGTCAGCCCCGTCACCGTCGCCTCCAGCAGCGCCGCCCGGAACACCTGCCCCCGGGTCGCGCCGACCAGCCGCAGCAGCGCCGTACGCCGGGCGCGCTGGGCGAGCACGATGGCGAAGGTGTTGGCGATGACGAACCCGGCCACCAGCACGGCCACCGCCGCGAAGGTGAGCAGGAACAGGTTGAACTGCTCCAGGTCGCGCACGGCGTCGTCGACGGCGGCGTCCAGGAGCCCCTGCCGGTCCTTCACGTCCACGCCGGGACCGGCCACCGCCGCCAGCCGGTCGGCGAGCTCCGCCACCGGCACGCCGGGCTCGGCGGCCACCATGATCCGCCCGTAGCCCTTCTCCGCCGTCACCGCGAGGGCGTCGGGGCCGGTGAGGCCGATGAACGGCCCGCCGACGTCCCGGGAGGTGCCGGCCACGTCGACCGTGCCGACCAGGGTGTACGGGCGGGCCGCTCCCCCGCTGCCGCCCACCTTCACCGGCGCGCCGAGGGTGAACCCCTCCTCGGCCACGGTCGGCGCGTCGAGGACCAGCTCACCGGGGCGCTGTGGCAGCCGCCCGGCCACCACGTCGTACGACTGGAGGGCCGTCTCGGTGGGGATCGCGGCGAGGACGGCGAAGCCGAGGACGGGCCGGCCGTCGGAGCCGAGCACCCCGGCGGTGCCGGTCAGCTCGCCGGCGGCGGCGCGGACCCCGTCGACCGCGCGCACCTTCTCGACCAGAGCGGGCGGGAGGGGGTCCCGCTCGGCGTACACGCCGGCGTCGGTGTGCCGGTCGAAGGTGCCCGCGCGCTCGTACGCGCCGCGCTTCATCCCGTCGGTGAAGATCAGGGTGCCGGCGACGAACGCGACGCCGAGCACCACGGCCAGCGCGCAGAGCAGCAGCCGCAGCGCGTCGGCCCGCATGCTGCGCAGGGTCAGCCGGATCATCGGCCGGTCACCGCCCCCGCGCCGGCCGGGGCCGTGTCGAGGTGGGCCAGGGTGTCGAGGACCGCCTCGGCGGTGGGCGCGGTCAGCTCGCGGACCAGCCGGCCGTCGGCGAGGAACACCACCCGGTCGGCGTGGCTGGCGGCCACCGGGTCGTGGGTCACCATGACCACGGTCTGCCCCAGGGCGTCGACGGCCTCGCGGAGCAGCCGCAGCACCTCCGCCCCGGAGCGGGAGTCGAGGTTGCCGGTCGGCTCGTCGGCGAAGATCACCCACGGCTTGGTGATCAGGGCGCGGGCGACGGCGACGCGCTGCTGCTGGCCGCCGGAGAGTTCGGCGGGCCGGTGCCGCAGCCGGTCGGCCAGCCCCACGGCGGCGACCACCTGGCCCAGCCAGCCGGGGTCGGGGCGGCGGCCGGCGATGGCCAGCGGCAGCGTGATGTTCTCCTCGGCCGTGAGCGCGGGCAGCAGGTTGAACTTCTGGAAGACGAAGCCGACCCGGTCCCGGCGCAGCAGGGTGAGCCGCTTGTCGTCGAGCCGCCCGAGCTCGGCGTCGCCGATCCGCACGGTTCCCTCGCTGGGCCGGTCCAGGCCGGCGAGGCAGTGCAGGAGAGTGGACTTGCCGGAGCCGGAGGGGCCCATGATGGCGGTGAACCGGCCGGCGGTGAAGTCGACGTCGACGCCGTCGAGGGCGACGACGCGCGCCTGGCCGGAGCCGTACTCCTTGCGCAGGCCGCGGGCGGTGACCGCGACGCCGGCGGCGGCGAACGCGGGGGGTGGGACGGACACGGCGGGGCTCCCCGTTGTCGGTGGCTGGAACGCCTCCGACGCTATGGGCGGCGGCCCGGCGTCCGCGTCCACCCGCGCGCTCGACCCTCCTGCGCCGTAGGTCGCCCCGACGGGGCGGTCCCGTACGCCTCAGGTCGTACCGCCCGTCAGCCGCCGGGGGTGACCAGCCCGCTCTCGTACGCCAGCACCACGGCCTGCACCCGGTCGCGGAGCCGGAGCTTGGCCAGGATGCGGCCGACGTGGGTCTTCACGGTCGCCTCGGCGACGTGCACCCGCGCGGCGATCTCGGCGTTGGAGAGGCCCTGCGCCACCAGCAGCAGGATCTCCCGTTCCCGCTCGGTGAGCTGCGTCAGCCGGGGGTCGGCGGCGGGGCCGGGGCCGAGCTGCCCGGCGAAGCGGTCCAGCAGCCGGCGGGTGATCGACGGGGCGACCACCGAGTCGCCCTCGGCCACCACCCGGATCGCGGCCAGCAGCTCCTCCGGGGGGACGTTCTTGAGCAGGAAGCCGCTCGCCCCGGCCTGGAGCGCGGCGAACGCGTCGGCCTCGGTGTCGAAGGTGGTCAGCACCAGCACGCGGGGCCGGTCGCCGGGGCGGCCGGCGCAGATGCGGCGGGTGGCCTCCACGCCGTCCATGGTCGGCATCCGGACGTCCATCACCACCACGTCGGCCTCGACCCGGCCGAGCACCCGCAGCGCGTCCGCGCCGTCGACCGCCTCGCCGACCACGGTGAGGTCCGGCTGGGAGTCCAGCACCATCCGGAACCCCGCCCGCACGAGGGCCTGGTCGTCCACGATCACCACGCGGACCGTCATGCCGCCACCTCCGTCCCGGTGTGCGACGGTAGCGGCAGTCGCGCCTCGACCTGCCACCCCCCGGCCAGCCCCGGCCCGGCGGTGAGGCTGCCGTCGTACACCGCCACCCGCTCGCGCATGCCGACCAGGCCGTGCCCGCCGGACGGCGCGGGCCGGACCACCGGCCGGCCACGGCCGTCGTCGACGGCCCGGACCACGACCGCGTCGGGCGGGTGGGCGAGGCTCAGCGTGACCCTCGCGCCGACCCCGGCGTGCTTGAGGGCGTTGGTCAGGGCCTCCTGCACCACCCGGTACACGGTCAGCTCCAGGCCGGGCGGCAGCGCCGGCGGCTCGCCGGTGACGGTCCAGTCGACGCGGAGCCCGGCCGCCCGGAACCGGTCCAGCAGCTCGGGCAGCCCCACCAACGCGGGGCGCTGGTGCGCCGGCTCCGCCGACAGGCCCGCCGACACCACGCCGCCCGGCTCGGGCGCGCTCGTCTGGCGCAGCACGCCCACCAGGCGCCGCATCTCCTCCAGCGCCTGCCGGCCGGTGTCGGCCACCACCCGCACCGCCTCCCGGGCCGTCTCCGGGTCCCGGTCGAGCATGTACCGCGCGCCGTCCGCCTGGACGATCATCACGGCCATGCTGTGCGCCACGACGTCGTGCAGTTCCCGGGCGATGCGGGTGCGCTCCTCGGCGACGGCGGCCCGCGCCTCGGCCTCGCGCTCGCGCTCCAGGGTGACGGCCCGCTCCTCGAGGCTGACCACGTAGAGCCGCCGGGTGCGGACGTTGAGCCCGATCAGCCACACCGCGACCGTGCACATGCCGAACCAGATCGCGGACATCCACCACGGGCTGGTGCTCTCGACCTGGAGGGCGGCCAGCACCACCCCGACCCCGGCGACCACCCCGGCGAGGATGCCGTCGCGCAGCCGGTCCGCGTACTTCACCACGCTGTAGAGGGCGATCAGCACGGCGACGTCGTAGGGCAGCGGCCCCCAGCCGGCGGCGACCTGCGCCAGGGCGAGCACGGCGACCACCGCCGCCACCGCCGACGGGTACGCGCGCCGGAACAGCAGCGCCCCGGCCATCGCGATGCCGACCCCGATGACCTGCCAGTCGTCGCCCACCTGGTTGGCCGCCCCGGCGAGGCCGAACAGCGCGACGAAGCCGGAGACCGCCAGGTCGAAGGCCAGGCTGCGCAGCCGCCGGCCGAACAGTGTCCGCTTCACGGTCACCCAGCGTACGGGCCGGCGGCCGACGGCTGGCGCGCCCGTCCGGCCCGGCGGCGCGTGTGGGCGTACAGGAGCGCGTTCCGACCCCGTTGATACATACCGCCGCGCGATTTCTTCAGCCACGTTCCGCCGTATTCGGGAATTGCCACCTCCCCGGCATATGCGGACGCCTTTTCAGCAATCGACAATGTTGACTGTTTCGTTTTCCCCGACCGTTGTCCTACAGTAATCGGGCCGGGTCGTGCGAGCCATTGTTCGCCATTCGGCCCACCACCGCCAGTCGAAAGGGAATCAGCATGCCAATCGCACGCACCCGCTCCCGTCCGCGCACCGCGCGGCTGCTCTTCGGCGCTGCCCTGGCCGCCGTGCTGGCCTTCTCGACCGGGGGCACCGCCACGGCCGCCGTCGAGTCCGCCGGCCTGGCCCCCGCCCGCACCGACGTCTTCATCAAGGACATCGCGAGCGACGCCGGATACGAGCCGCACGGCTCGATCTACTCGTCCTTCTTCAACAGCCCGGACATCAAGATCTGCCCCACCGCGGTCGAGTGCGCGGCGTCCACGAATCCGGTCGTCGGATCGACCAGCTACATCTTCGTGAAACTGCGGAACAACGGCCCGTACGGCTCCGGCACCAGCACCGGCCAACTGAAGGTGTACTACACCACCTCCGGCGGCGGCGCGAACTGGCCGGCCCACTGGACGCCCATCGGCTCGACGCCGTCCATCCCGGTCACGGCGGGCGTCACCACCACCTCGATCGCCTGGCCCAACGTGCCGTCGATCGGGCACTTCTGCCTCCTGGTGCGCTGGGAGTCGCCGACCGACCCGATGCTCTTCGAGGGCACGGCGACGTCGGTCAACACGCAGTACAACAACAACATCGCCTGGAAGAACGCCAACACCGTCCCGGCGGCCACCCCCGGCCCGATCTCGGTCCGCCCGTACGCCCTGGCCAACGCCCTGGACGTGCCGGCGCGGTTCGACCTGGCGTTCCGGCCGCTCGCCGAGCCGGTGCCGGGCGTGAAGATCGTCGCCGACCTCGGCCCCGAGCTCTTCGACCGCTGGCGGCAGGCCGGCGGGCAGGGTGAGAACATCCGGGTGATCGACAGGTCGGCCGTCGAGATCCTCGACCCGAACAAGGCGCAGATCCGGGGCATCCTGATCAACCCCGACGAGCGCCCGGTGCTGAAGTTGAGCTTCTCGACGAGCCAGGTGCTCCAGCGGCCGCAGACTCTCCAGGTGGTCCAGGTCGGGCCGCTCCAGAAGGAGGGCGAGCGGTACGACGTCGGCGGGGTGGACTACACCTTCGACCCGACCAAGCGCTGACCCAGGGGGCAGGTGGGCCGGCCCCGGGACTCCTCCCGGGTCCGGCCCACCGCTCTGCCCTTGCTGTCCCGGGCGCCCAGCGGATCCTGGTACGAGACGGCCCTCGGGAGGGGCCGTCTCGTACCAAAGTTCGTTACCGCGCCTCCGCCACGGAACCGCCGGGGCCCTGGTCCGCCACGCGCTACGGCAGGGTGAGCGGGAGGCGGTACGCGCGTTCGGTGCCCCTGGCGGTGCGCAGGTGGATGTCGCCGCTGCGCAGGCCGTAGGTGACCGACCAGCGGGTGTGGCCCTGACGGACGTCGTTGAGCAGCTCCAGCGCCGCCCGGTCGTCGACCACCCCGCCGGCCTTCGTCAGGGCGGCGGCGAGCAGGCCGTAGCGGTGGTCGGCGCGCCGACGCTCCTCGGGTACGTCGATGACCGGCACGTTGGTCAGCGCCTGCCAGCTCCCCCGCCCCTTCTCCACCCGCATCGCCCCGTCGACGAACTCGACCACGGCCGAGGTCCCGCTGGCGTCCGCGAGCAGGTAGTGCAGGGGCGGGCCGCCCTCGAAGTCGAGGTTGTGCCGCGTGAGGACGGCGACGGCCTCGTCGACCGTGGCGGCCTGGTCGAGCACCAGTCGCAGGATGCGCACCGAGCCGACGGTCGGCTTCCCCGCCACGGGCCGGGCGGTGGCGGCGTCGTCGGCGGCCAGCCCGACGGCGAGGCCACGCTCGTTCATGCCGTCGAACGGCAGCAGGGGCGCGTCCAGCAGCCGGCGGTCCCCCGTCGGGTCGTCGCCGACGCCGAGGTACGACATGTCGACCAGGGAGACGGTGGCGTACCCGTCCGGCGGGTCGGTGCGCAGCACCAGCGCCGGGTTGGCCTCCCAGTCGAAGTTGCGGGCGAACAGGGGGCGGCCCGGGTCGCCCCACGCGGCGAAGAGCGAGCAGCCGAACGGGCTGGGCGGCGCGGCGTCGGTGCCAACGGTCGGGTCGTAGTCGCCGACGTAGGTCATCTCCCACATCGGCAGGTCGTCGACCCGGCGCAGGCTGGCCAGGGTCCGCTCGACCTCGGCGGGGCTCTGCCGCGACGCTGACGGCGCCCCGGTCGACGGGCCGCCGGACGTCGGCCCGGGGGCGGCGGTGGACGTGGGGCCGGAGCAGGCGGCGACGGCGAGCAGCAGGGCCAGGCCGGCGCCGAGGAATGTCCTACGCATGATGCGGCGAACGCTAGGCCACCCATCGACTGCTGTCCACCACCCGGCCGGCCGGAAAGGAGGGGCCCCTTGTTAACGCATTCGGTGGTGGAGGGGCCCCTTCTTAACCGGCTGCGGCGGGAGGGTCCGGTCACAGGGGCACACCGAGCCGGCGACGGGCGCGGGCCGGCGTGGCAGGATCAGCCTCCGTGACCCCCGACGGCGACGAGCCGCCCGCCCCGGCCCGCCACGCCCGGACCCCGACGCCGCACCCGTCGATCCCGACGCCGCACCTCGCCCCGACGGCCCCCGCCTCGGCCCCGGCACCGCACCCGTCGCCCCCGGCAGCCCCGACGCCGCGCGCGTCGGCCCCGGCCGAACGCTCCACGGTCGCCGCCCGACACCCGGTGAGCCCGGCCCGTCGTACGAGGGAACCGGCGCGCCGGCCCCGCCCGCCGGACCGGCCGTCAGGCCCGCTGGGGCGGTGGGGCCGGCTGGGTCGGTTGCCCGACCGCCTCGGTCGGCTGCACCCGCTCGACTGGGTGGCGCTGGCGCTGGCCCTGCTCGGGGCGGCCTGCGCGCTGACGGGGCTGCTGCCCCGCGCCGAGACGGTGGCCACCCTGGAGCGCGTCCTGCCGCTGCTGCTCTTCCTCGGCACGGTGGTGGTGCTGGCCGAGCTGACCGCGGTGGCCGGCGTGTTCGACGTGCTGGCCACCCGGCTGGCGATCGTGGCGCGGGGCAGCTACCCGGCGCTGTTCGCGCTCTGCGTCGGCTTCGCCTCGGTCACCACGATCGCGCTGAACCTGGACACCACGGCCGTCCTGCTCACCCCGGTGATGCTGGCGCTGGCGCGCCGCCTCGGGATGCCGCCGCTGCCGCTGGCGATGACCACGGTGTGGCTGGCGAACACGGCCAGCCTGCTGCTGCCGGTGTCGAACCTGACCAACCTGCTCGCCGCCGACCGGGTCGGCCTCGACCCGCTGCCGTACGCGGGCCGGATGGCGCTGCCGCAGCTCGCCGCGATCGGCGTCACGGCGGCGCTGCTGTGGGTCGCGTACTGGCGGCGGGGTCGACGCGGGGCGGACCGGTTCGTCGCGCCGCGCCGGCCCGTCCCGGCCGACCCGGTGCTCTACCGGACCGCGCTGGCCGGCTGCCTGCTCCTCGTCGCCGGAATCGTCGCCGGGGTGGAGATCGGGATCGCCTCGGCGGCGGCCGCCGCGCTGGTGCTGGCCGGGTTCGCCGTGCGGTCCCGGGCGACGCTGCGGCCCTCGCTGGTGCCGTGGCGGCTGCTCCTCCTCGTCACCGGGCTCTTCCTGGTGGTGCAGACCCTCGGCCGGCACGGCCTGGACGACCTCGTCGGCGCGCTGCTCGGCCCGGACGGCGGGGCGCTGGGCGCGCTGCGGGCCGGGGGCACGGGCGCGCTGCTGGCCAACGTGGTGAACAACCTGCCCGCGTACGTGGCCGGCGAGGCGGCGCTGCCTGCCGGCGACGTCACCCGGCTGCTCGCCCTGCTGGTCGGCACGAACGTGGGGCCGCTGGTCACGCCGTGGGCGTCCCTGGCCACCCTGCTCTGGTACGAGCGGTGCCGGGCCGCCGGGATCACCGTGCCGGTGGGCCGGTTCGTGGCGGCCAGCTCCGTGCTGGCCGTGGCGGCCACCCTCGCGTCCGTCGGCGCGCTGCTGCTCACCGGTTGAGCCGTCGCGTCGGCGGCGGGCGGAGGCGGGACGCGGCCCGGGCAGTCCGCGGCGAAACCCGACAGGTCGAGACATCCCCACGGGCCGGGACGCCACCGTCTGAAGTCAACTGGTCCCCTCGTCAGTGCAGGGGGCGGTTGTCCATGCAGCAGCGGATGAAGTCACGGATGGCCGGGTCGCCGTCGGCTGAGGGTGTCCACGCCACACCGATCTGGGTCGGGCTGACGCCCAGCACCGCCCGGTAGACGACGCCGGGACGGGCATAGAAGCACGCGGCGGAGGCCGGCGCCAGTGCGATGCCGTAGCCGTTCGCGACCGCGTTGAGCCACTCGTCGGGCTGATCCGTGACGGCGCCGACACGGACCGGGTGGCCCTCACGTTCGTCGGTGGCCAGCCAGTAGTCGCGCCACCAGCCCGGCTCGGGTCGGGCCGCCACGAACGGCTCGTCCCGCAGTTCCCGGAAGGCGATCCGGTCGCGGTTGGCGAAGGGATGCGCGGAGGGGAGCGCGACACAGCGGGGTTCGGTGAGCAGCACCTCGATCCGCAGCCGGTCCTGACCGGGAAACGGCAACCGGACCAGGGCGACGTTGACCTCGCCGCCGGCAAGCCCGCCGGATGGATCCGACCAGCTCGCCTGGCGCATCTCGACGCGCCAGCCGGGCCGACGGTCCGTGAAGGCGGCGACGATGTGGGAGGTCGCCTCATTCGTGGCACTGGGCAGGAACCCGACCCGCAGGACACGGGCAACCCGGCTGGCAGTGCCCTTCGTCCCCCGTACTGCCTCGTCCACTGCGGCGAGCACCGCCGGCGCGCGCTGCGCCAGCGTCCGACCCGGCTCGGTCAGCGCCATCCCGGCCCGGGACCGCACGAACAGCGTGACGCCCAGCAGCGCCTCAAGCTGCTTGATCTGCTTCGTGAGCGCGGGCTGGGACACCAGGAGCCGGTGCGCAGCACGGGTGAGGTTGCCTTCGGCCGCGACGGCGACGAAGTAACGCAGCAACCGGGTGTCCACATCCATGCCGACAGGTTATAGATTCAGGTATTGGACGTGCGCTGGGCACTGCGGTGAGCTGGAGACAGCGGAAACCCCGTTCGCAGACATCCCCACCACGGAGTAGTCATGCCTGTTCTGATGATCCGCTACGAACTCGCTGACGAGGGCGTCACCGACGTCGTCGAAGCGGTCGAAGCCGCCTTCGCCGCCGTGCGGGCCGAGGAGCCCGACGGCGTCCGGTACGCCTATCTGCGCCGTGCCGGCACCACCGAGTTCATCGCCCTTCTCGAGCTGGCAGAGGGCGTGGAGAACCCGTTACCAGGCATGGCGGCCGCTCGGCGCCTGCAAGCCACCGTGGCGAAATGGGCCGTCGGAGCGGCCCCGACGCCTCAACAGGTGGAGATTCTCGGCGACTACCGCATGTTCGGGTGAAGGAACCGGCATGCAAACTGTAGGCGCAGTCGTGATCCTCCTGACGATCGCCGCGAACCTCGGTGTCGCGGTCGCTGACTTCGCACGAGCCCAGTTCGTCCTGGCGAACTCCGCTGAAGTCGGTGTCCCACCCTCCTGGCTGCCACTGTTGGGCACCCTCAAAGCGGCCGGGGCGGTCGGACTGGTTCTCGCATTGCTGGGGCTGCGGCCCATCGGCGTCGCCGCGGCGGCCGGTCTGGTGCTGTTCTTCATCGGAGCGGTCGCCGCGCACCTGCGCGCCCGCGTACACCACAACATTGCCGTTCCCGCCGGCTACCTGGCGCTGGCCGCAGCTTCGCTGGTCTTCCTGCTCGTGCAGTGAACACCGCCGGTGACGCCGTGGGGCCGCTGGCTGATCCGTCTCAGGCGCGGATCAGCGCGCCGGGAGGCGGGCGAGCTGCTCCTCGATCGCCTCCGGGGTCAGAGCGGGACGGCCGCCGGGGTGGCCGACGGTGGCCCCGGCCGCCGCGACGGCGTACCGGGCGATCCGCTCGCGCGGCTCGTCGCGCAGCAGGCCGACGGTGAGCGCGGCGACGAAGGCGTCGCCGGCGCCGGTGGTGTCCACGGTGCGGGTCTCGCTCAGCGGCACGAACAGCTCACCGCCGGGCCAGGCGAACGCGTTGCCCTCGCCGGAGACCTCGACCGCGACCAACGCCGGCCCCCGGTCGCGCAGCTCGCGGGCGGCGCGCAGCCCGGCCTCGGCGTCCTTCGGCGGGTCGCCGACGATCAGCCCCGCCTCCCTGTCGTCGGCCCGGAGCACGTCGGCGCTGGCGAGCAGCTCGTCGGCGGTGTCGTCGTCGGCGGGCGCGCCGTCGAGCACCACGAGCCGGCCGGCCTCGCGGCCGATCCGGGCCGCCGCGAGGGCCGCCGTCGGAGGCTGTTGGAGCTGCACGAGCACCGCCCGCGCGGCGCGCAGCGCGTCGGCCGCGCCGGTGACGTCCGCCTCGGTCAGCAGCGTCGGCTCGGGCAGGTCCTCGACGTACCGCCAGCGGGCCCGCGCGTCGACCAGGTCGACGATCAGCCCGGTGGGGGTGCCGGCGCGGCGCAGCACGGCGTCGACCTCCACGCCGTCGGCACGGGCCTGGGCCAGCAGCCGCTCGCCGACCTCGTCGTCGCCGACCACGCCGAGCAGGCCCGGCCGCGCGCCGAGCTGGGCCAGCCCGACCGCCTGGTTGGCGCCCTTGCCGCCGAGCAGTTCCCGCCTCCGCCGCACGGGGGCGGTGCCGGAGGGGCCCGGCACCTCGTCCACCAGTAGGACCAGGTCCCGGGCCACCTGCCCGACCACGATCGCGTCCAGCTCCACCATGTCCGGTCAGTACCCCGGCGAGATCCGGCCACTCCCGCCCTCGCGGGAAGGCGGCGTCCCACGCCGGTACGCCGGGGCGGGCCGCCGAGCCGACGGCCCGCCCCGCCCGGTCAGCGCCGGACCACCGGGAGCTGGAGTTCGGTCACACCGTTGGCCGGGTCCTCGGCGCTGTAGGCGACGTACAGCTCGCGGGCGAACCCGTCGGCGTGCCAGCCGTTCTCCTCGATCCAGGCGGCGAGGGCCTGCATGCTGCGTTCCACCTCGTCCATCGGCCCGTGGTGGATGATCGTCGCCGCAGCCGGCACGGCCGGCAGGTCGACAATCGCGAACTCCCGGGCCGACCCGGCCTCGGCGGCGACGACCACCCCGGCGTGCACCAGCACGGCCTCCTCCCCCGCCGGCTCGTACCATGCCAGGCCGGGGCCGGAGGGGGTGATGCGGGCCTCGCCGAGGCGGCGGTGCAGCTCGGGGTAGAGCGGCTGGATCACCGGCGAGATGTCCGGGGTCTGATAGCTGCGGGCGACCGCCGTCAGCTCCGCGACGCGGACCGGGGGCAGTTCCTTGAGTACGACGTCCTGGCTGGTCATTCGACCCTCCGTCTCGATCATACGGAGCCGCGCCTCGACCCCGGCCAGCCGCGCGGTGTCGGCGGCGAGCCGCGCCTCCAGCTCGGACCGGCGCAGCCGCAGCATCCCGCGCAGTTCGGCGACGTCGACGGCGTCGTCGACGATCACCCGCACCTGCCCGAGGGTGAGCCCCAGTTCCTTGAGGGCAATCACCCGGTTGAGCCGGTGAAGCTGCTCGGCACGGTAGAACCGGTACCCACTGCGCTGGTCGACGGCGGCCGGACGGAGCAGCCCGATGCTGTCGTAGTGACGCAGCATCCGTACTGACACCCGACCGAGTCTGGCGAAGTCTCCGATGGTGAACATGGCCCCCCACACGTTCGGCCCTGACACGGTGTGAGAGTCAACCAGGCGGGCGGTCCACCGTGGTCGTGGCCGTGCGTCGGCCGGGGTTCTTCCCACCGCGGCCGGCTCAGACCCCCATCTCGGCCTCGTACGCCCGGCGGAACCGGGCCCGGGCGGCGGGCGCGAGGCACAGGTGCCAGGTCTGTCCCTCGTCGACGACGTTGACCTCGCCACGGCGCTGCCGGGCCAGCAGCAGCTCCGCCAGCGCCTCGCGCACGCCGAACCGCTCGAACCAGGCCATCTCCACGTCGACGGCGTACCCGAGGCAGTGGCCGCTGGGCACCATCGCCGCGTAGCCGAGGCGGCGCAGCCGGTGCTGGTGCTCGGCGCTGCGGACCAGGCTGGTCACCCACAGCGGCGGGGTGCCGGGCGGGGCGAGCCGGGCGAACTCGCGGCCGACGTCGTTGAGCAGGCCGACCACCTCCCGCCGGGCCCGACGGAACCTCAGCCCGGCGGTGCGCGGCCGGGCGTCGGGCAGGAGCCGGCGGCGCACGGCCCGCACGCCCCGGCCGAGCACGGTGGCGGGCTGCTCCTGGTAGCGGAAGCGGAGCAGCTCCCGGCGGCGCAGCCACTCCAGGTCGACCAGTTCGGTGCTGGCGTCGACCTGCGCGTCGGTCATGAAGGGGGCGGTGTCGCGCCACCACATCACGTCGATGCGGGAGAGCAGGTAGATCCGGACCAGGGCGGTCAGGTCGGCGGCGGGGCCGCGCGCGTGGGGCCGGTAGCGGGCGATCTCGAGCAGCAGCGTCTCCCGGGCACCGATGAACCCCTGGCCGGTGGCGTGGAGCACCGAGGCGATCTCCGGCTCGCGCAACCGCTGGTCGAGCAGCACCTGCCGAGCCCCGGCCGACTCCGCGTCGGCGAGCGCGCCGACCTCGACCAGCAGCTCCGCCACGGCGGCCCGGTAGGCGTCGAGGTCGGGGGCGGGCCGCCGGGCCACCCCCCGCGGGGTCCGCCGGACCGGCGCGGCAGACCCCACGGGCGCGCCGGGCTGCTGGCCGGGGAGTCGGCTGGGCACTGGCATGGGTCGGTCCCCTCTCCGGTACGCCACGCGTGGCCGGCGTTGGATTCACCGTAAGCACGCGGAGCAGGAGAAGACCGAACATTCCTCCCATTCATCCCTTGGAGGTGACGGCAGGAACGCGATCTGGGTCGGGCTGTGGACGTTCCCGGCCGACACCACGCGGCGCATCGGGCCGGTGGCCTGCGGCGGCGCGGGGCCGCATGTCACCGCGCCAGTTCGGGGCTGCCTGCGCCTCTATCGCCGGGGCGGGGGCGGCACCGGGATGGAGCAGGACGGCCGGGGTGGGTGCGGCACCCCGGCCGTCCGCCCGGGCCTCGATCCCGCGCGAGCGGAAGAGGCCTTGGTCCCAGTTTCACCGAACTCCGTCGTTTCCGCAGCCCCGTACGCCGACCGGCTCAGACCGTCCGGCGCTTACTCTCCTGCCGTACAACTGCCTGGCCATGTACCCGGGGCCTCCGTCACACGGATGGAGACCCCGGGTGCAGGACGGTGCGCCGAGCTCAGGCCGGCGGGGCCGGCAGGGTGTGGGCCTGGAACCGGACGTTCGCCGGCGCCTCGGTCGCTGGTGATGCGGTCTTCAGCGAGGGGAGGATCTGCCGGTCGTACACCCGGGTGGCGTCGTTGACATTCCGATAGACGATCATCCAACTGCTACCGCTGCCATTGCTGAGCAGCGCGACCGTTGGATCCGTGGCGGCCGGATCGCTGAACCCCGAGTTGATCGCCTCCCAGTTCCCCCAGGCACCGGAGCCAGGGGCAGTCTCGAAGACCCGGTAGATTTCGTTGTCGGCCCCACGGACCACGACCGCCGTCCGGCCCAGCACCGGGTCGAGGATCGCGGCCGGCGGGCCAGCAGCGACCTGCGCGCCGACGGCCTCCCAGACGGTCGACCAGACCCCGGCAGCGTCCTGCCGCTTGCTGACGACCGAGCCGTCGGAGGCACGGGCGAAGATCGCCGTACGGTAGCCCGGGTAGACAACCGCAGCCGGCGTTCCCGCCACGGTGCCACCCAGGTCCGTCCACGTCGACAGACCGCCGTCGTTGGTGTAAACGGCGGTCTTGACAGCGCCCGTCGCGGTGGTCCCGATGATCCGGAGACCCACTTCGATTCGCTCCGCCGTGACCTTACCGACGAGACCCGCGTTGCCGAGGCTCTTCCAGGAAGGACCGGTGCCGGACTGACGGTAGTGCCAGAGTCGGCCGTCGATGTCGACGTCGAACAGCACGCCGGTGCCGTCGGCCACTGTCGTCGCCGTCGGCGTCCCCGCCATCGACCCGCCAAAGTCCGTCAGCGGGTCCCAGGTCGCCGCACCCGCAGCGGTCTGACCGCCGCCCCAGATGGTGCCGCTGGTGTGCTGTGCGCTGACCTGTACCGGTTTGCCGCCGGGCTGGTGGAGCGCCGGCTGGCCGGTGAACGACTCCAGGCCGGAGACGACCGTCCACTGAACGCCGGAGAAGTCGTTCGGGTCGGCCTGGTGCCCGATTCGCAACTGCCCCAGGTTGTTGACGTAGGCGTACTCGACGGTTCCGTTGGCGGTGCCCGCCGGCTGCGCCTGAAGGGCGACGCTCTTGGAGTACGTGGCGACCGGCAGGGGCGTCACCGGATCGGCGAACCAGCCCTGGACATCGACCACGAGATGGACCGTTCCATCGGAGTCGTTCCCGATGGAGACCCGGCCCTCACCATCGACCATGGCTACCACGAGGCTGGAACGAGGACCTTGACCGGAGTTGAAGTGTAGCGACGTTCCCCGCGGCGGCAACGTCTCAGGAGCACCAAACCAGCCCGGTCCCACGTGAAGGAGCCCGGTTGCGGTCGGACTGACGGCGGTCACGTTCAGCACCACGGCTGCGACGCCCCGGGTAGGCAGCCCATTGCTGCCGCCGACGCCGACCGAGATGCCGCCATTAGCGGCTATCGGCACATTGCTGCCGACACGGGTGTCGAGCACCCGGCCAGCCGAGATCGGGCGCAAGCCCGCTCCGGTCGTCGGTTGGTCGGTGAAGTAGCCCTGGACCGAGATGGTGACGTCGACGGCGGACCCCTGGTTCGTGATGTTGATGCTTCTACTTCCATCACCCTTGAGCCTGACGCTCATCGCCATGGAAGTAGCGCCAGGCCGGTAGTCAACGGTCGTGGAGGAAGCCGTGTTGACTCCGACGGTCAGCGTGCCGGATGCGGTGGCGCGGGCAACGGCCACATCCAGCAACACTGCTTTGGCGGTGCTCGGAACCGCAACAATTGGGAAGGTAGCCGGGGACAGGTCGACGGCGACTGTGGCACCGTTGGCTATCGCAGGCGGGGGCGGGCACTCGTCCTTGGGAAAGCACGGCTTCGGTCGCAATGGAAAAGGAAAGACCTGCATGTGCTTGACCGCCACGAACCCGGATCCCGCGCTCCCCGTGGTGGCGGTGAAGTAACCCTGCACGTCGAGCTTGATGTGCACGTTCCCAGCCTGGTTGTGGATGGCGAGCTTGCCGTTCGCGCCAACCTTCACCACTGCCGAGTTGGACAGGGTCTCCCCCGTCGAGGCACTCAGCGACGTGGCGGTAGGCCGCGTCGTCTGGTCCGGGTAGACGGTCAGTGACGTGTTGGCGGTCGGGCTGATCGTCGTCACGTCGACCATCAGCGCACTGACGCCGGTAGCCGGGATGCTGCCGACACCCAGGGCGTTCACCGCCGTGACGCTGTTGGCACCCCGGACACCGGTGACACCACCGGTGCCGTTACGGGTGTCCAGGAGCACGGCGTTGACCGGTACGAAGTCACCACCCTTGCCAGCGGCGTCCGCGTACGCCGGCACCCCCGACCGCAGCAGTGTCAAGCTTCCCGACAGTACCAATACCATCACCAAAGAGAATCTCGATACGGATTTACCAGCCTTACCCATAGCTAATCCTCCAGCCACCTAGCCACACTTTCTCCGAGTGAACAACTTACATCGATGGATCAGGTGCCCCGCCAGGTTCGATACACCTCTCAGCCTAGGAAATGACGAAGGAGCCCAAGCGACAGAATGGGACGCATCCAGAGTCGCCACATGCACTCCGAAGGGCTTATTCCACGCCCCGCAGAGGACCAAATTTAGATGGAGAGTGAGCGCCTCCTTGATCTTCATGCCACTTACAATGAGTGGCGCACAGGTACGCCTCGCCCCCATTGATTACGTACCATAAAGGCTTTACCTCGCGAGGCAGCTCGACCCCGCAATCACCCCAGTCATCGGGAGCCAGATCGATGTGAAGTCGACTCAGAGTTGGTGCCAAGTGCATGAAGTAGACATGACTGAACAACACATCGATCCGCGTCTCGAATCCGGGCACGTCGACGCTCCGCAGAAGTAGCTGTGAATAGCTCACAACGTACTGCCATACGTGGAACTCCCGATCCCACCGAACGAGGTTCCGCACCCCTATCCTCCAAGGTAGCTCGGTCGAGCGATATTTACTTCTGCTTCATTCAGATAGAAATTGATGCTATCCCACCTTCTGTTGCCGAGCCGGACGGAACGGCCCACGATATTCATCTCCCGCTCGGTCGTGAACCAGTTCGCACCGCCGCCATTGCGATACGCCTCGTCAAACAAGTCCCCCGGCGTTGCGCTTGCAGGGTTCGCACCCGCCCCAGGCTTGAAACCGTCAAGACGGATGTGGATCCTCGCCTTTGGGTGGTAATTGGCGACGTCTCGGACGGACGCGAGCGCACCATCAAGGTCCTCATCCAGAAAATGCGTGTACTGGTTCTTGTCCGCAAATTCCCGGAGGCCATTTTTACGAATACCCAGGGCAACGTTTTCATATGCTTCCCCGCAGTTGTGTACCAGTACCGCAGTCTCGGCGGCCACCACATAGTACGTGTGAAGACCGTCTACGGTGAGGTTGTGGACCCTCTGCCATTGCGTGCGCTTCGTGGCGGCTACAACCTTTACCGGCCGGTGGTCCGCCGTCTCGAAAGTGAAGCCCTGCTTCAACTCACTTGCCTTGACCCAACGCCTCTCATTGGCCGCCCAGAACGGGTGTCCCTCGGTCGCAGTGACCGTTGCCGTCCGATGACCCCTGGCACCGTCGGCATCGATCTTGATGTCGACGAGATCCTTGCTTCCGGTTCCGACAAGCAGCGCGGTGACCATACGGCCCTCGGTCCGTCCGCTCGTCGGGTCGGTGGCAAGCACTCTGTCACCGATCCTGACCTCGCTGATCAGCTTCTGACTGCCGTCGGCCATCAGCACCCGGGTCTGTGGCGTAAAGCTGTTCGGGCACCTGCCGACCAACTTGTTGCCGAGCGAACGCGTCTGGCTGCCGATTGCACGGGCCTCGGTCAGACCTGCGCTTAACGCTTTGCCACTCGCCGACCGAAGCCCGCCGCTCAGTCCTCGGATCCCGGCCCCCAGCGCCTGACCGCCGATGGAGCCCAGAGCCCCGCCGAGCGCCCCGGTCAGACCGCCCAAGGCTGCGGCGCCGGCCAGGTCCCAGCCGCGCTTGCCCTCCATGTAGCCAGTCACCGCCGAGCCGACCGCCCCCGCGAGCGCCCCGCAGGCCACCGCCCCGACACCGGTCCAGCCGATCGCCGCACCGCAACCCAACCCGACGACCGTGCCGGCGACGACGCCCGCGATCGTGGCAGCGTGGTCCTCGACGAACTGGGTCGCCTTGTCCCACACGGCGGACACGCCCTCGGTGACGGACGCCAGTTTCTGCGCCGCCTCCTGCCAGAGTTTCTGCTTGAACTTCTGTGGGTCCTTGATGGCCATCGTGGTGACGGCGACGACGCTAGCCGCCATCTTGAAGCCCGTGGAGACCACCTTGCCGAGGGCGATCAGCGGCTTGGTGAGCGCCTGGATCACCGGCAGCTTGGTAAACTTGACCGCCTGTTTGATGGCCGCCTTCGCCGCGCTAGTCACCGCGACCTTGGCCTGGTAGATGCGTTGCGCGACTATCTTGGCCTGCTGTTTCGCCCAGTCAGCGGCGCGGGCCACCGTGTTGTAACCGGAACGGATCGCGTTGCCGACGTACCTGACCACGCTCTTGGCCTTGTTCGCCAGCCAGCTCGCGCCCTTGGAGATGGCCCGACCGACCGCCTTGAGGCCGGACACGGCGTAGTTCCACGCCTTGGATACGTAGCTCTTGGTGTAGTTCCATGCCGTGGACGCGTAGCTGCTGACCGTGTTGACGACGTTGGAGACGGTGTTCTTGACCGCCCTGGCTGCGCGGTCCACCCACTTCGGCCAGTGGCCGTCCGGGTCGTCGAAGTCCAGCGGCGCCCCCGCGCCGTAGGTGTAACGGTTGGCCAGGATCGAGTCGCCGGAGGTGTAGTTGACGCTGTCCCGCGAGGTGAACGTGCCGCTCCCCGGCTGGTACCAGCGGGCCCCCATGTCCACCTGGCCGGTGTCCGGGTCCGTCCAGTCGCCCTGGAAGCCCAGCCGGCCCGTGCTGCCGGAGCTGCTCATCTTCTTGCCGAACGGGTCGTAGGTGGTGGAGTCGTTCAGCGCAGAAAGCTGGGTGTCGGCCGGGTCGAGGGCCGCCACCACGTCGCCGTGGGCGTCTGTCAGCGACAGCCGCTGGTTCGGGCCCTGGGCAGTGGCGAGAAGTTCGTCGTTCGGCCCCCGGGCGTAGTACTCGACCCCGTCGTGCACCACCTCGTCGCCCAGCCCCGCGTAGACGAAGGCGTTTCCGGTGCGCGAGACCACCCGGTCCAGGCCGTCGTAGGCGTAGGCCTGGTCCTTGGCCCCGGTCAGCCGGTCGAAGGCGTCGAACGAGAACTGTTCGGCCAGGCCGGAGCTGGTCCGGGTCCGCAGGGTCCCCCGAGCGGTGTACGCGTACGTGTAGTCGCCGTCGGAGATCAGCCGGTTCCGCTCGTCGAAGGACGAGGTCTTGGTGCCGGCCCGCACCCGGTTGCCGCTGTCGTCCCAGGCGTAGGTGACGGTCCCTGCAGGACCGGTCCAGGAAATCAGCCGGCCGGCCTTGTCGTAATCGTAGGTGTTGTTGCCGGCACCGGCGGTGCCAGAGGTGTTCTTGCTCGTGACATGGCCGTTGAGGTCGAAGCCGTAGCTGACGGAGGCGACCGTCTGTCCGGCCGAGTTGCGCAGCACGTCGTTGGTGACCCGGCCGTAGTCGTCGTAGCCGAAGGTGCGCAACCGGCCGGCGCCGTAGTCGACGGTCTTGACATCGCCAGCGGCGTCGTAGGTGAGCTTCTGCTGCTGACCGGTGATGCTGTCGGTCAGGGTGTCGAGGCGGCCGTTGACGTAGCCGAAGGTGGCCGTCCCGGTGAGATCGGCCCGGGTGGTGAGCAGGCCGTCGTCGTCGTAGCCGAAGCTCGCCGCGCCGGACGGGCCGGCGGCGGAGATCAGACCACCTCGGTCGTTCCAGTCGTAGGTGTTGTTGCCGTCGGGAGCGCTGACCTTCGTCAACCTGCCGGCCTGGTCGTAGTCCAGGATCCGGGTGGCGGTGGGGGTGTCACCACCGGAGCCCGTCTCCTCGGTCAGGCGACCCGCCGCGTCGAAGGTGCGCTGGCGGCTCACCCCACCGGGCGCACTCAGCCGCACCGGGTTGCCGGCGGCGCTGTACCCGAAGGTCCAGGTGCGGTCCCCGGCTGTGGGATGGCCGGCCGTGGGTGGCTCGATCACCGACTCCGGCAGCCCCAGGCTGTTGTACGTGTAGACGGTGGAGTTACCGCGGCCATCGGTGTAGCGGGTCCGGTTGCCGGCGGCGTCGTAGCCGAAGGTGGTGGTGATCGACGCCGTGGCGGTCGTCGGCTCGATCTGCTTGACGAGCCGGTTCGCCGCGTCGTACTCGTACGAGGTGACGGTGTCGTACGGATCCTTCGACGAGGTCATGTTGCCGGCGGCGTCGTAGCCGTAGTACTGCGTGCGCAGGGTCGCGCCGTCGGCCTTCAGGTTGCTGGTGGCGACCTGGTTGCCGAAGAGGTCGAAGACGAGGCGGGTGGTGCGGCCGAGCCCGTCGGAGACCCGGACCTGCCGGCCGGTGAAGTCGTACCCGAAGAGCGTGGCCTCGCCGGTCGGCGCGGTGGTCCGGGTGATCTCGCCGATCGAGTTGAAGACGTTGACCGTGGTGGCCCCGGTAGGCGACGTCGTCGAGATCAGGTTTCCCGCGTCGTCGTAGCTGAGCTTGCTGACCAGGTTGCGGGTGCTCGGACGACGCTCGACGACGGTCTGGGTGACCTGCCGGTCGAGGTCGTCGTAGGTGGACTCGACCCGGGCACCGGTCGGGCCGGTGACCGAGAGGACCTCACCGGTACGGGTGTAGGTGTAGCTGGTGAGCGCCCGGTCGTCGTTGGTTTTCGACGGCTCGTTGCGGACCGTGAGCCTGTTGAGTTGGTCGTAGGTGTAGCGGGTGGTGCCGGCCGGGTCGGTTTCCTCGGTCACGTTGCCCAACGGGTCGTAGCTGCGCTGGGTCTCCGGGGTGACCGGCTGGTTCACCCCCGGGGCCTGGTACGTCGGAGCGAGACCTCGAACGAGGCGGCCGAGCTTGTCGTACTCGGAGGTGGAGATCTTGCCACGGGGATCGCGCACGGCGACCTGCTCGCCGAAAGCGTTGTACCCGACAGCGCTGTTCGGGGCTGTCTCCACCGCCGGGTTGCCGTCGCTCTCTGCGACGACCGTCGGCCCGGTCACGCCCACCTGTTGGCCGAGTTCGTCATACCGGTAGGTGGTGGTGAACTTCGCCTTGTCGGCGCCGGGGAGATTGCCACGCGGATCGGTGACAGAGGTGCGTAGGCCCCGGCTGTCGTAGGTGTAGCTCGTCACCCGGGTTTCGGTCTCGGCGGTAACCGTCTCGGCCGTCACGTTGCCCGCGTCGTCGTAGGTGTAGTCGACGACCTCCGACGCCGCCTGCACCTCCCACGGCAGATTGGACGGCGTGCCGGAACGGACCGTCTGCGTGACGTTGCCGTTGAGGTCGTAGGTGAAGGTGTTGGCTCGCCGTACCCCGTTCGGGTCCAGCGCGGTGGTCTTCACCTTTCCGGCCCTGTCGACGGTGTGCTCGGTGGTCCGGGTGCCGTTGGCCTCGACCTTGCGGGTCACGTTGCCCGCACCGTCGTAGGTGTTCTCCTCCACGACGTAGTTCCGGGTGCTGCCGTCCGGGTTGTGGAAGCCCTTGAGGGTGATCTTGCGCAACAGGTCGTCGCCGTAGTACTGGTACTCCAGTCGCCGGCCCATCGCGTCGGTGTCGCTGGCCAGCCGCCCGGAGAAGTCGTACGAGTAGGAGTGCAGCACCAGGTAGTCGCCGGCGCCGGCGCCGGGGGCACCCCCCGGGTCGCCGCGCCAGTTCCGCAGCCTCACCTCGGCGACCTTGTTCTGGGCGGTGTACGCCCAGTCGTACCGGTTGCCGTTGGCGTCGGTCATGGTGGTCTTGTTGCCGAACCGGTCGTAGCCGTAGCTCGTCTCGTTGCCCTCGGCGTCGACGACCTTGACCGGCCGGCCCTGGTCGTCGTACTCCGTGCTGGTGACCCGGGCTGCGTCCCCGGTGAGCAGATCCGAGACGGTGACCTTGATGGCGTTGCCGTCGGCGTCGTGCTCGTTGACGGTGTGGCTCTGGTGCCGCTGGCCCGAGATCGCGTCGGTGGTGACCGGCCCGGTGACGGTCGCCACCCGAGAGTGCGCGTCGTAGGTGATCGTGGTGGTGACACCGGCCGGGTGGGTATCAGAAACGACCTTCTCGGTGATTCGCCGGCCCAGCACGTCGTACGTGTACTCGGTGACCAGCCCGGACGGCTCAGTCACGCGGGCCAGGTCGCCGTTGTGGTAGTAGGCGTAGCGGGTGATCTTGCCTCGCGCATCGGTGCTGGTAGACAGCAGTCCGGACGGCTGCATCCCCCCGCCGTACGCCGGCTCCCCGCCCGTGCTGTAGGTGTGGCCGACCGTGCTGCCATCCGGGTTGGTCTGGCTCGACAGCTGGCCTTTTGCCGAGTACGAGAAGGTGGTCCGGTAGGTGGCGTCGGTCGGCCCGCTCGACCGCCCGTCGCGCTGCTCGACAGCCAGGTCGATCCGGGGATCGAACGGGTCGGTGATGGTGGCCGAGTAGCCGTAGTAGTTCGTGAAGCACTGGGTGGCCGTCCGGCAGCTCTTGCGGGTCGAGAGTCGACCCCGGCTGTCGTACGTCATCTCCACCGAGTCACCGTTCTCGTTGGTGACCTTGCTCTGGAAGCCGTCCTCGTCGTAGGCGAAGGAGCGGATGGCCATGCCCTCCAGCGGGTGCCGGACGAAGACCGGCCCGCCCGCGTCGCCCGGAATCGTGGTGCAGAAGGCTGGATCGTTCGGATCGGGCTGGGAACAGGCCCCGGTGGGGCTGGGGCTCGGCGTCGGGCTGGGCTGCCCAGGCCGGTCCTCCTCCCGGGTTTCCAGACCGAGCGGGGTGCCGGAACGTAGCAGCCGACCGGCGAGCGCGTCGTACTCGTACAGGTAGGGGCGGTTGGCGGGGTCGAGGACCTGGACGCTGCGCCGCAGGTCGGCGTCGCCACCGTAGACCGTGGGCTGGCCGACCTTCCAGGTTCCACCGTCGTCGTCGGTGTACTCCTTGACGCGGTCGGTGGCGGTGTCGTACTCGACCTCGGTGGCCACGCGACCACTCGGCAGGGTCACCCGCGTCAGTTGCTGCGCGGCCGGTTTCGCGTATCGCTGATGCGCGGCTGCGGCGGCCGGGCCCAACGGGCGCGAGTAGACGGCCACCTCGTCGATGGTGCCGGCGAAGTACCGTTGGGCGGTGGTGCCCCAGGCCGGCCAGGAGGACGGTGTGGCCGCCGACGCGGCACCGACCTGGTTGAAGGTCAGCAGCGAGTGTTCGATCGCCGGTCCGGTGAGCTCGCCGACCTTCACCCCGTCGAGGTACATGGTCTGGGTGTTGGCCATCGCGGAGAGCACCACGTGGTGCCACTTGTCGTCGTTGACTGCGCCGACCGAGGTGATCGGCGCGATCGTACCGGTCGCGAACTGCCCACGCAGCTTGCCGTCGGTGCCGGTGTAGAGCACCGGCACCCCGCTGGTGGCCGTGGTGCCGAACGCCTTGTCCTGGTAGCCGATCAGTGGGCCGCCGGTCTGCGCCAGCCCGATCTTGAACCACAGCTCGACCGAAGCGTCCCGGCTCTTCTTGACCAGGCCCTTGGGCAGTTCCAGGTAGGCGGAATTCCCGTTGAAACCGGCTGCGGTGCCGTTCGTGCCCTCGAGCGCCCCCGGCCGGCCCAGGGTGACATTGCGATACGTGCCGGCGTCCTTGCCAAGGTTGATCGCCACGTCGCTGGCCGCGCCGGTGCCCTCGGACTCACCGAGGCGGTAGTACGAGTCGGGCTTGGCATCGAGGACGGCGGTGCGATAGTGCGAGCCGGCCGCGTAGTCGTAGCTGGTGCACGCGGACTCCGGGCCGCAGACCTTGGTCAGCAGGTCGCCGTTGTAGGTGTAGGTCCAGTTCAATGCGGCACCGTTGACCGGGTCGGTGCTGACCGTGGTGATGTGGTTGCCGGTCCAGGTGAAGCGCAGCGACCGGCCGGCGGTGTTGGTCTGGCTGTTGGACACCTGGGCCCGGGCCAGCTTGCCGATCGACGTGTTGTAGGTCAGCACGACCACGTGCCCCGAATTGTCACTGATCCGGGTCAACCTGCCGTCCACGAACGTGTACGTCGCCCCGGAGCGGTCCTGCAGCTTCCAGACGGTGGCGTCGACGGTGAGCTTCGCGACCCGTCCGGACGGGGCGGCAAACGTGCCGTCTGGGTTCCTGCCGAACCGGACCTCCTGGCCGTCTGGATAGCGGATCACCACGTTGCCGGAGCCGTCGTCGTCGGGGATCAGGGCCATGTCGTACCGGCTGGACCAGCCCGCGCCGAACACCCCCGAGGGCCGGGGATCGAGGCTGTTGTAGGTGCGAACCAGGTTCAGTTCCGGCCCGACGGTCGCCACGGTGGCATCCACGGCCGACGTGGCGAAGTTGCCGATCTGGGCGTCGAACTCCCGTCCCTGCTCCGCGTCGGGCGAGGTGGCGATGCGGGAGAGCAGGTCCGGCTGAGGCACCGAGGTGAGCAACACGGAGTCCGGGGAGACGACCTCGTTGGCGACGTCCTTGACGTAGGAACGCCACAGATAGCTCTTGCCCCAGGACATCCGTCCGCTGGGCACCACCCACGACTGCTTGGCCTGGTAGCCGGAGTTCGTGCAGTTGGTGGCCGCCCCGGCATCGGTCCGGTCACAGACCTCGAACTTGAACGACAGCGTGGCGCCGGGTGGCGCGTCGGTGTCGACGGCCCGGGCCCAGAGCAGCGGGGTCAGCGTGGGTGCCTGGTAGCCGTTGTCCGGATAGATCTCCTGCACCACTGGCGGCACATCGAAGACCTGCAGGACGATCCTGCCGGGCGGTACCTGATGGTCGGTGAAGACGGTGCCGCCCGTTCGCACCATGGTGAAGTCGAGGAAGTAGGTGCCCGGCTCCATCCGCTTGACGGTCGCCTCGAGGGTCACCTTCCCGCCCCGGGCGAGGGTGGTGCTGAGGTTGGCCGCCCGCTGCTGGGTGACCGCCGCGCCCGTCCTCGCGTCGTACGCCCGGTAGGCGAGGTAGTAGTTCGACGGCGACCATGCCTCCGCGCCACGGTTGGTGACAGTGACCTTGACCTTGCCGTCCTGGTTGCGCAGGACCGCCGGTTCCGGCGTCGGCTTCGGGATCGCGTACCCCGCGTTGTACGGCGAGTGGGTGACGTACAGGGCCGGCGGGTTGGCGGTTCCGGTGCCGGCGAACTTCTTCCACGCGGAGCCGTCGGTGGTCGACGCGCGCAGCGAGAGGCCGTGGTTGTCCTGCTGGCCGTCCACCCAGCGCTGCACCAGGTTCCGCCCGGCCGCGCCGAGGTCGAACATCTCCCCCGCCGCCGGGCAGGCCGACTGGTTCTGGCCGAGCGCGACGTATCCGTGAGCGAACGAACGGCTGGCCAGCGACCCACCCACCGACGGCCCCGGGTACGAGTAGCCGGTGCCGGCCGACCACGATTCGGTGACCGGGTGGACGGTCACCTGCCTCGGTCTGCAGGAGGCCGCGTCGAAGTTGACCGCGGAGAGCGCTGCGCCGTGGATGGTGTGGTGCTGAAGTCGGCTGACGAGTCCGCCGAACTTGAGATAGGCCGCAGCGTTGGATCCGCCGGAGCGGCCGACGAGCAACTCGCTGCCGCCGGAGGTGGAACTGTTCCCGTGGACGTACATACTGCTGTCGGCCTTCACCGGGTCGACCGGCGGGCCCACGGTCGGGTCGACCTCGACCGGGTAGCTCCGGGCCGGGTCGCTCAGCCACTCCTTGTCGAGGGTGACCTTCAGCGCCTGCTGACCCTCGTCGGTGACCAGTTCGTACGTCACACCGGTGGAGGTCGCCGGTCCGGTGGCACCGGAGCCGGCGTCCATCATGTAACCGGGAGGAATGACCCCCCGCTGGCGTCCGTCTCGGCCGGTGAGAAGGACCTGGCCGTCGGCAAGCTGCGCCGTGAGCTCTCTTAGGCGAAGCGGGAACACGTACGAGCTGGGCGCCTGGGCCGAGTGCAGGACCAGGGTCTCCTTCACCCCGCCGGCCCGGGGCTCCAACCGCAGGTCCACGTCCGGGCGTACGTCGACGTAGGTGACGACGTTTCCGTCAGCCCGGCCGGGCGAGTCTCTTGCTCCGGACAGCCCGAAGCCGAATTCGGCGCCGCCCTCAAACGTCAGCCGTGCCAACTCACCCGCCGTACTGCGGGCGTCGATGTTGAGACCCACCATGTCGGCGGTCGTATGCCAGCCCGCGCCGTTGCCCGCCGGCAGTAGGTCAGGGTTGATCGGTGCCCAACTGCCGTCAGGCTTGCGATAGTTGATCGGCGCGGACGAGAACTCGGTCGTCTGGGTACCGTCCGCGTTGTCGTAGACCCGCTGGTTGGCGGCGCGGTCGGCTAGGCGCTCCCGACTGGTCCGCTTGTCGAAACCGCGAGCACGACCGGCCGGTGGCACGGCAACAAATGCCTTGTTCCGTCCCGCTGCCGGTTCCTGGGCGAGTCGATGCAGCGGATACTGCCCCCGTAGCGATTTCGGGATCTCCTCGTTGTTCCGCCCGCGGGTCACGTGGGATTTGCCGGCTGCCGATCCCCATACCTGGTCCGGCTTCTTACCACTACCACGCTGACCGTTGGCGATCCCGCCCTTCCCGGTCCCGGAGACCGGAAACGCGGTCACTCCGCTGCCGCCCAGGTTGAGCATCAGGATACCGACCAGCGCGGCCGCCACCGTCAAGCGTGCGTTCGCCATGCGGAGCAACGGCTGCCGTCTACGTGGCCGAGGATGCAGGTCGGCTGGCTGCCAACGCGGGTGGAACAGGCGCCGAACGTTGGAGGACATCATCAACCCCCGGATCGAGGAGAAGCTGGCGGGCAGCGTGCCGCGCGACGACACGAGGGGTCGGGGCACAGTAAAGGACGCCGGTGCGAACAGCCAACGCGCTGAAATGGGCAGCAAAAAATAACCGAGCCGAAGGCCAGAGTGGAAAACCCGGGAAGCGAGGGTTTATCTCGCGGGAAGGGCGGTCACGTGAGAAGCAGTCCGTCCGAAAGGCCCAGCAACGCCTGTCTACGGCAGAACGCCGGCAAACCTGCGGTCACAGCTTTACACCCCCGTGCACTGCTACTCATCAATGTGCTGCTGTACAGTGACAGCATCGTGGCGCTCTGTCAAGGCCCGGTCACCCTGCGGATCCGGGAAGCGGTGACCATGATCGACCACGCTGAGTGAAGCTGGCGGTATCACGGTCAGTTCCCTGCCGCCCACAGCGGTTACGGAGTGCGACACGCTACTGAAAGACAGCGAGGCCTCGGCGACGCTTGGGCCCACCTCCGCAGAAAGCGGCCAACTCAGAACCTGGACCCGGATTCGACGACAGGCACCTTCGACATTCTCGACACAGCGCCCGGCGAAGCAGATACATCGTCTGCACGGCCCGGAACCAACGAAACCGCCTCAACAGTGAGCAACGGCAGGCACGCAGCACCCGGCGAAAGCCTTACCCCCGAACAGGCCGCGCCGTCGGCTTCGCCTTCGACCCCGGCGAGGCAA
>NZ_BBZF01000029.1 GCF_020884795.1 Micromonospora okii | reverse complement strand
TCAGGGCGCTTCTTGATCGTGGCCTGACGGCCGGTCGTGCCCGACGCCGCTTCACCGCGAGGCGTCGAGTTCGACCGCGCGCGCGACGGCAGCCACGGTTGCTCCGAGGTTGCCCGGGTCAGTGGAGCCGAGGGCGAGCCGGATGGCCTGTGGTAGGTGGCCGGTGGTGGCAAAGGGTTCGGCGGTGGAGACGGAGATCCGCTGGTCGGCGAGCGTGGCGGCGATCCGGTCCGCTCGCGCGTCCTCGGGCAACGGCAGCCAGATGAAGTAGGACGCCGGGTGGCTGACGTGGCGCAGTGGGTACAGCGCGTCGCGGGCGACTGCCTGGCGTCGCGTCGCGTCGTCGCGCTTGTGGGCCTCGAGCCGGTCGATGGTGCCGTCGGCCAGCCAGCGGCAGGCGATGGCGGCCGTGAGCGCGGGGGTGTTCCAGGTGGTGGCGCGGATGGCTCTTTCGAGAGCCGGCACGAGCGCGCCGGGTGCCGACAGGTAGCCGATGCGCAGGCCGGTCGCGACGCTCTTGGACAGGCCGGAGACGTGCACGGTGAGGTCGGGGGCGAGGGCCGCCAGCGGCGGCGGGGCCGGCTCGGCGAGGTAGGCGTAGGAGGCGTCCTCGATGAGCAGTTGCCCGTACCGGCCGGCGATGTCGACCAGGCGGGCGCGGCCGGGTTCGTCGAGCACTGCGCCGAGCGGGTTGTGCAGCGTCGGCATGGTGTAGATCGCGCGGACCGGTCGCGCGGCGCAGAGGCGTTCGAGCGCGTCGAGGTCGGCGCCGACGGCGGTGACGGGCACCGGGGCGAGGTCGAGGTGCAACGTGTGGGCGAGCACCTTGAACCCGGGATAGGTGAGCGCGTCGACGGCGACGACGTCGCCGGGCCTGAGGGTGGCCATCATGGTGACGGCCAGGCCGTGCTGGGCGCCGTTGACGACCAGTACCCGCTCCGCGGTGGTCGGGACGCCGCGGCGGGACAGGTGCGCGGCGACGGCGGCGCGGTCCTGCGGGCGGCCCGCGTGGGGCTGGTAGCGCAGCAGGGCGTCGATGTCACCGGATCCGGCGATGTCGCGCAGCGCCTGTCGCAGCAGGTCGGCCTGTCCGGGCAGCGACGGATAGTTGAAGTTCAGGTCGATGACGTCTCCGGCGACGGCTTGCTGGTCGATGCCGTACCCGGCCGGCAGCGCGAGGTCGCGTACGAACGTCCCCCGGCCCTGCTCCCGGCTGACGAGTCCGGCGGCCTCCAGTTCGGCGTAGACGCGGGTCGCGGTCACGACGGCGATGTGCTCACGCGCGGCGAGGTCGCGGTGGGTCGGCAACCTCGTTCCGGCCGGTAGCCGCCCGGACCGGATGTCGGCGGCCAGCGAGTCGACCAGGGGCTTGTAGCGGGGCGCGGGCACCCGCCGATTGTATGCATGACAATTTCTGGACTGTCTTGCCTGCGGCTTCGTAGCGTCGGGGTCCACGGATCGAAGGGACCCCCGTCGTGCACATCGCCATTCTCACCTTCGAGGGCTACAACGAGCTGGACTCGCTGATCGCGCTCGGCGTGCTGAACCGCATCAGGGACGACGACTGGCGCGTCACGATCGCCACGCCCACCCCGAAGGTGACCTCGATGAACGGTGTCGTCATCGCGCAGATGTCCACCCTCGAGGAGGCGTGCGAGGCCGACGCGGTCATCGTCGGCAGCGGTGTCGCCACCCGTGAGGTCGTCGAGGACCGGGCGATCATGGGGGTGCTGCGACGCCTGGACCCGTCGCGCCAACTCGTCGCCGCACAGTGCTCCGGCGCGCTGGTGCTGGCCAGGCTGGGCCTGCTCGCCGACGTCCCGGCCTGCACCGACCTGACCACGAAGCCGTGGGTGATCGCCGCCGGTGTCGAGGTGCTCCACCAGCCGTTCTTCGCCAAGGGCAACGTCGCCACCGCGGGCGGCTGCCTGGCCTCGCACTACCTCGCCGCCTGGCTCATCACGCGGCTGCGGGGCGCGGAGGCCGCCGACGGCGCGTTGCACTACGTCGCGCCCGTCGGTGAGAAGGAGGAGTACGTCGAGCGGGCCTGGCGCAACATCGCGCCGTACCTGCCCGCCCAGGAACCCTCCCCGGAGCCGGCCCTGGTCTAGGGGCCCCGACCGCCCCTTCGCCGCGCAGGCCGAACGGCCAGCGCGCGGCGCGACTGTCGAGCGTCGAAGCGCAAGCCGGGAGCAGCATGTTCATTCCCCACTCGTTCACCGCCACCGAGTCCGACGTCGAGGAGCTCCTCGTCCATCACGGCGCGGCCGACCTGATCACCGCGACGAGCAACGGCCTCGAAGCCACGACGTTGCCGTTCGTCCACGACCCCGACGCGGGTGAACGCGGTGCCCTGCTCGGCCACATGGCCCGGCTCAACGAGCACTGGCAGCGCCCGCCCGTCGGCGAGGCCATGGCGATCGTGCGCGGCCCGGACACCTACGTCACGCCGTCCTGGTACGCGTCGAAGGCCGAGCACGGTCGCGTCGTGCCGACGTGGAACTACGTCACGGCCCACGTCTACGGACGACTGGTCGTGCACGACGACGCCGACTGGGTCGCCGACGTGGTGCGGCGGTTGACCGCCAAGCACGAGAGCCACCGCGCCGACGCGTGGTCGGTCGACGACGCCCCCGCGACGTTCATCACCGGGCAGCTACGCGCCGTCGTCGGCGTCGAGCTGCGCATCACCCGCATCGAGGCCAAGGCGAAGCTGAGCCAGAACAAGCCGCCGGCAGACGTCGAAGGCGTCATCGCCGGCCTGACGGCCCGGGGCGACACCCGCTCCGCCGACGCCGTACGGGCAGCGGCGAACCGCCGCCGGTGAGCGCACCCCACCTCGCCCCGGTGGCCCGAAGCGCGCCGGGGCCACCGGGCGCAGGGCGGTGCCCGGCCACTCCCCCGTATCTCAGTGCCGACGCAGCAGGTACGTGTCCATCACCCACCCGCGCCCCTGCTTCACCTCCGCGCGGCGGGACCAGATCGCGTCGGCGACCTCGTCGAGGCGGCCGGCCACCAGTTGCTCGTCGGCCGAGCCGAGGTTGGCGCCCCACCAGATCCACCAGGCCGAGGGCTCGGGCAGCCGGCGGCAGGTCAACGCCCCGTCCAGCATGACGACGAGGTTGTCGCCGTCCGCCGCGTCCTCGAGCAGACGCCGGCCGGTCGTGATCGTGATCGGGCCACCGATCGCGTTGAGCACGAGTCGGTGCCGGGCCGCGAGCAACTGGACGCTGCTGAGACCGGGCACCACCTCCACGGCGACGTCGACGCGCCCGCGCTCGACGATGCGCTCCGCCAGCCGGATCGCCGAGTCGTACAGGGCCGGGTCGCCCCACACGAGCACCGCCGCGTCCCCCGGGTTGTCCAGCAGCACCTGCTCGTAGACCTGCGCCCGCGCCTCGTGCCAGTCGCGCACCGCCCCGGCGTAGTCGGCCGGGTCGGCGCGGTCCCGCTCGGGGTCGGGGACGTGGACGAGCCGCCACCCGCCCGCGACGTGCCGCCGGCAGATCGCCTCGCGCATCGCGATGAGGTCGGCCGTGCCCGGGTGCTGACCGGTCTTGTCGGCGACGAGGAGGTAGGCGACCTCGTTGAGCACGCGGGCGGCCTGGGCCGTCACCAGCTCGGGATCGCCCGGGCCCAGCCCGACGAGCGCGAGGCGTCGTGTCACGCGTCGTCCTCCAGGTCGCCCTCGACCTCCAGGTACACCCGCGCCATCTCCGCCATGACCTCGGTGTCCGGCTCGGACCAGAGCCCCCGGTCGGCGGCCTCCTTCAGCCGTTCCACGATGCCGCGCAGCGCCCAGGGGTTCGCCCGGCGCATGAACTCCTGGTTCGTCTCGTCGAGGACGTACTCGCGGGCCAGCGACTCGTACATCCAGTCCTGGACGACGCCGGCGGTCGCGTCGAAGCCGAACAGGTAGTCCACGGTCGCGGCGAGCTCGAACGCGCCCTTGTACCCGTGGCGCTGCATCGCCGCGATCCAGCGCGGGTTGACCACGCGTGAGCGGAAGACGCGGTGGGTCTCCTCCTGCAGCGTGCGGGTGCGCACGGCGTCCGGCGTGGTCGAGTCCCCGACGTACGCCTTCGGCTCGGCGCCGGTCAGCGCGCGGACCGTGGCGATCATGCCGCCGTGGTACTGGAAGTAGTCGTCGGAGTCGGCGATGTCGTGCTCGCGCGAGTCGATGTTCTTCGCCGCGACGGCGATGCGCCGGTAGCTGGTGCGCATGTCGTCGGTGGCGGCGACGCCGTCGAGCCCGCGGCCGTACGCGAAGCCGCCCCACGCGGTGTAGACCGCGGCCAGGTCGGCGTCGTCGCGCCACGTGCCGGACTCGACGACCTGGAGGATGCCGGCACCGTACGAGCCCGGCTTCGAGCCGAAGATGCGGGTGGTGGCCCGCCGCAGGTCGCCGTGCTCGGCGAGGTCCTCGCGGGTGTGCGCGCGGACGAAGTTCAGCTCGTCGGGCTCGTCCAGCGCGGCGACGATCCGCACGGCGTCGTCGAGGATCTCGATGACGTGCGGGAAGGCGTCGCGGAAGAAGCCCGAGATGCGCACGGTCACGTCGATGCGCGGCCGGCCCAGCTCGTCGAGGTCGACCACCTCCAGGCCGTTGACGCGTCGCGAGGCCGGATCCCAGGTCGGGCGCACGCCCAGCAGCGCGAGCACCTCGGCGACGTCGTCGCCGGACGTGCGCATGGCGGACGTCCCCCACACCGACAGGCCGACCGAGCGCGGGTGCGCGCCGGTCTCGGCGAGGTGCCGGGCGACGAGCGACTCGGCCATGGCCTGTCCGGTCTCCCACGCGAGGCGCGACGGGACGGCACGGGGGTCGACGGTGTAGAAGTTGCGGCCGGTCGGCAGGACGTTGACCAGTCCGCGCAGCGGGGAGCCGGACGGCCCGGCCTCGACGAAGCCGCCGGCGAGCGCGTGCAGGACGTTGGTCAGCTCGTCGGTGGTGGCGGCCAGGCGCGGGACGACCTGCTCGGCGGCGAACCGCAGGACGTCGCGCACGACCGGGTCGCCGTGCAGCGCGTCGATCGCGTCGACGGCCCAGCCGGCCTTCTCCATCGCCTCGACCAGGGCGCGGGCCTGCCCCTCCACGGCGTCGACCGCGGAGAGCGGGGCGTCCTCCGCGAGCCCCAGGGCGGCACGCAGGCCGGGCAGGGCGCGGTTCCGGCCGCCCCACACCTGGGCGGCCCGGAGCACGGCGAGCACGAGGTTGACCCGCGCCTGCCCCGTCGGCGCCTGGCCCAGCACGTGCAGCCCGTCGCGGATCTGGACGTCCTTGATCTCGCACAGCCAGCCGTCGACGTGCAGCAGGAAGTCGTCGAACTCCTCGTCGTCGGGTCGCTCCTCCAGACCGAGGTCGCGGTGCATCTGCGCGGACTGCATGAGCGTCCAGATCTGCTGGCGGATCGCGGGCAGCTTCGCCGGGTCCATGGCCGCGACGTTGGCGTACTCGTCGAGCAGCTGCTCGAGCCGGGCGACGTCGCCGTAGCTCTCGGCGCGCGCCATCGGCGGCACGAGGTGGTCGACGATCGTGGCGTGCGCCCGGCGCTTGGCCTGGGCGCCCTCGCCGGGGTCGTTGACGAGGAACGGGTAGATCAGCGGCAGGTTGCCGATGGCCGCGTCCGTGGCGCACGCGGCCGAGAGCGCCGCGTTCTTGCCCGGCAGCCACTCCAGCGAGCCGTGCTTGCCCAGGTGCACGACCGCGTCGGCGCCGAAGCCGTGCTCGAGCCAGCGGTACGCCGCCAGGTAGTGGTGCGACGGTGGCAGGTCGGGGTCGTGGTAGATCGCGACCGGATTCTCGCCGAAGCCGCGCGGCGGCTGGATGAGGATGACGACGTTGCCCGCCCGCAGGGTGGCCAGCACGATGTCACCGGCGTCGTCGACGAAGAGCGAGCCGGGGGCCTCGCCCCAGGTCCCGACCATGGCGGCACGGAGTTCGTCCGGCAGGTGGGCGGTCCAGCGCAGGTAGTCGTCGCGGGCGATGCGCACGTGCGACCGGCTGAGCTGGGCCTGCGTGAGCCACTCCTCGTCCTGGCCACCGGCCTCGATCAGCGCGTGGATGAGCGCGTTGCCGGCCGTCGTGTCCGGGTCCTCCCCCTCGACCGGCGGGAGCGGGTCGAGCCCGGGGATCTCGCCGGGCCCGCCCAGGTCGTAGCCGGCGTCGCGCATCGCGCGCAGCAGCCGGATCGCCGACACGGGCGTGTCGAGGCCGACAGCGTTGCCGATGCGGCTGTGCTTGGTCGGGTAGGCCGACAGGACGAGGGCGACCTTGCGCTCGGCCGGTGGAACGTGTCGGAGCCGCGCGTGGTTCACCGCGATGCCCGCGACGCGGGCGCACCGCTCGGCGTCGGTCTGGTAGCGCGGCAGACCGTCGGCGTCGATCTCCTTGAACGAGAACGGAACGGTGATGAGCCGGCCGTCGAACTCGGGGATGGCGATCTGGGTCGCGGAGTCGAGCGGGGTGACGCCGTCGTCGGACGCCTCCCACTCGGCCCTGCTGGACGTGAGCGCCAGCGCCTGCAGCACGGGGACGTCCAGGGCGCGCAGCCGCTCTACGTCCCAGGACTCGTCGTCGCCGCCGGCCCCGGCGGTGGCGGGCCTGGAGCCACCGGCGGCGAGGACGGTGACGACGAGCGCGCCGAGCGTGGCGAGCTCGGTGAACAGCTCGTCGGGCGCCGCCCGCAGCGAGGAGACGAAGATCGGCACGCCGACCGCCCTGCCGGTCGCGTCGATCGCGTCGGCGAGTTCGCGCGCGAACGCGTTGTTGCCGCTCACCTCGTGCGCCCGGTAGTACAGGACACCGACCCGGGGCAGATCGCTCGCCGCCGCCTGCCGGCTCACTCCCCACTCGGGCAGGACGGCCGGCGGCTCGAAGCCCTCGCCGGTCAGCAGCACCGTGTCGGAGAGGAAGGCGTGCAGCTGGCGCAGGTTCTCCGCGCCGCCCTCGGCGAGGTAGCGGTGCGCCTCGGCGCAGACGCCGATCGGCACGGTCGACAGCTCCATGAGCGCGGCGTTCGGCGTCCGCTCCCCGCCGAGGACGACCAGGGGACGGCCGGCGTCGCGCACGAGGGCGGCGACGTCCCGCACGTCCTCCGGCGAACCGAGCACGCGCAGCACGACCAGGTCCGCCTCGGCGGTCAGGGCGTCGCGGCGCTCGTCGGTGACCCGGGCAGGGTTGGCCCAGGTGTAGTCCGAGCCGCTGGCGCGCGCCGACAACAGGTCGGTGTCCGACGTCGACATGAGAGCGATGCGGGTCATGCTTCTCCTTCGGTGGCGGCGGGCCGGGAGCCGAGGCGCAGGTCGTCGACCGGGCGGCCGGCGCGCAGGTGCTCGCCGACGAGCCGTGCCGCGTCGCCGGGCCGCACCGGCCCGTACCAGGTGCCGTCGGGGTGGACGACGGCCACGGGGCCGTGGTTGCACGGGAACAGGCACCCGGTCTGCGCCATGAGGACGTCGGAGTCGGTGAGCCGGTGCGCGACGAGCGCGCCGACGAGCGCGCGGTAGGTCTCGTCCGCGCCCCGCGCGCTGCAACGCGGGCCGCGGCACAGCAGCAGATGGTGCCGGTACGGCGGGGGCGCGTCCCAGGCCGGTGACGACAGCGGCGCCTCGCGACCGGTGATGGTCCGCTCCCCGAACCGGATGACCGGCGGGTCGATCTGCTGGCGGTGCCAGTGGCCGGCGACGCGTCCCACCCACGAGCGCGCGTAGGTCAGGTCGTCGGTGCTCACCGGCTCGAGGCGGACCTCTCGGACGCCGTCGGCGTGCAGCAGGTCGAGCACGTGGGTGAGCGTCGGCTCGCCGCCCTGCAGGAAGGCCAGGCGGGCGCCGGCGGTCTCGGCCTCCCGGCGCAACACCGCCGGTCGGGCGGCGTCCGGCAGCGCGGTCGCGACGTGCACGAGGACGCTCACAGGTCAGGAGCGGACGAGCCGGGCGTGGGGATAGGAGCCGATCAGCTGCGAGCGGGGCTGACGAGACACGACGGTCTTCCTTCGTCCGGAGGCCTGTGCGCGAGGCCTGGCTGGGCAGGTGTCGCAGACGGGGTCTGCGGCCAGCAGGTCTTCGGACTCGGGATCGACCGGACGGAGCGCCTTCCCAGACCGTCGGCCCAGTGGCGTCGTGCTCCGCCCGTCACCCTCACCGCTGCGCGTCAGTCCCGGACTCTCACCGGGTTCCCTGGCTCATTGCTGAGTGTGGCTGGCACGACGAACGTAGCACCGCCGACCGACAATGTCCGCGACGGGTTCTGGCACGATGGCGCCGTGACCCGGAGGACCCGCCGCGATCTGTGCCCCGGCCTGCTGCGCCCCTGGATCGCCGACGACGGCGCGCTCGTCCGGCTGCGCGTCCCCGGTGGCGCCGTGCCGGCCGAGGCGCTCGGCGCGCTCGTCCGGGTGGCGGGCAGGTACGGCGACGGCACGGTCCACCTGACCAGCCGCGCCAACCTCCAGGTGCGCGGCATCGCGCACGACCACGGGCGCCTGCCGGACGCGGTCGTGGACGCGATCACGGCTACGGGGCTGGTGCCGTCGACGTCGCACGAGCGGGTGCGCAACATCCTCGCCTCACCACTCACCGGGCGCAGCGGTGGCCGCGCCGACCTGCGGCCGGTCGTCGCCGGCCTCGACGCCCGGCTGTGCGCGGAGCCCCGGCTGGCCGCGCTGGCCGGCCGGTTCCTGTTCGTGCTCGACGACGGCCGCGGCGACCTGGTCGAGCGCGACCTGGACCTCGGTCTCGTGGCGCTCGACGCGGGCACCGCGCAGCTACGCGCCGGAACGTCGGCGTGGGGGCCGGTCGTCCGGCTGGACGAGGCCCCCACCGCGCTGACGGCACTCGCCGTGCGGTTCGTCGAGCTCGCCGGCGGCGAGCCGGGTTCCCCCTGGCACGTCGACGAGCTGCCCGGCTCCGGCGCGGCGGTGCTCGGCGAAGAGCACGAGCGTGCCGCGCCGACCCGGGTGGGCGCGCCGCCACCCCCGCTTGGCAGGATCACGCAGGACGACGGCCGCGTCGCGCTGCACCTCGCGGTCCCCGACGGCCGGGTGGACGCCCGCCTCATGGCCGAGGTCCGCGCCCTCGGTGCCGGCGACCTCGTCGTCACGCCACGGCGCACCCTGCTCGTCCCCGATCTGGAGAACGCATGACTCTCGCCCCACCGAAGCGCCGCTACGACTACGTCACCGACGGCGCGGCGATCTACGCCGACTCGTTCGCGACCATCCGGGCCGAGGCCGACCTGTCGCGCGTCCCCGCCGACGCCGAGAAGGTCGCGGTGCGGATGATCCACGCGTGCGGGCAGACCGACCTGACGCGGGACCTGGTGATCCACCCCCGCCTCGTGACGGCGGCCCGGGCGGCGCTGGAGGCGGGAGCGCCGATCCTGACCGACGCGCACATGGTCGCCGCCGGCGTCACCCGCGCCCGGCTGCCCCGCGACAACGAGGTCCGCTGCTTCCTGCGCGAGCCCGAGGTCCCGGCGCTCGCCCGCGAGTGGGGCACGACCCGGTCGGCGGCGGCGGTGTCCCTGTGGGCCGAGCACGTCGGGGGTGCCGTCGTCGCGTTCGGCAACGCCCCCACGGCCCTGTTCCACCTGTTGGAGATGCTGCGTGACGGCGCCCCGCGTCCGGCCGCGATCATCGGCACGCCGGTGGGTTTCATCGGTGCGGCCGAGTCCAAGCAGGCGCTCGTCGACCTCGCCGCCGACGCGCCCGGGCTCGACGTGCCCTACCTCGTGGTGACCGGGCGGCGCGGCGGCTCGGCGCTGGCTGCCTCGGCGCTCAACGCCCTGGCGCGGGAGGCGGAGTGAGCGGGCGGCTGTTCGGGGTCGGCGTCGGCCCGGGGGATCCCGAGCTCGTCACGCTGAAGGCCGCCCGGCTGATCGGCGCGGCGGACGTCGTCGCCTACCACCGGGGCGTCGGCAAGCAGTCCAACGCGCGCCGCATCGCCGCCGACCTGCTTCCGGACGGCGTGATCGAGGAGGCCCTCGTCTACCCGGTGACGACGGAGACCACCGACCACCCGGGCGGGTACGCCGGCGCGATGGCGGACTTCTACGCCGAGTGCGGCGAGCGGCTCCGCGCGCACCTCGAAGCGGGCCGGGACGTCGTCGTGCTGGCCGAGGGCGACCCGATGCTCTACGGCTCGTTCATGTACCTGCACGACCGGCTCGCGGACGACTTCGAGACGCAGGTCGTCGCAGGCGTGCCCGCCTTCGCCGCCGCCACGGCCGCGACCGCCCTGCCCCTGGTCCGGCAGACCGACGTGCTGACCGTGCTGCCCGGCACGCTTCCCGAGCCGGAGCTGGCCCGCCGCCTCGCCGACACCGACGGCGCCGTGATCATGAAGCTCGGCCGCACGTTCGCCAAGGTCCGCTCGGCGCTCGAGCAGGCCGGACGCGTCGAGGGGTCCTGGTACGTCGAGCGGGCGTCGATGGACGCCGAGCGGGTGCTCCCGGTCGCCGACGTGGAGCCCGAGACGGTGCCGTACTTCTCGATCGTCCTGGTCCCCGGCGACACCCGTCCCGGTGTGGCCCGCTACGACCGCCCGGTGGGCGAGGCCGCCGAGCCCGTCGCCGGTGCCGAGGTCGTCGTCGTGGGCCTCGGTCCCGGTCCCGACCGGTGGCTCTCCCCCGAGGCGTCCCAGGTGCTCGCCGAGGTCGGCCACGTCGTCGGCTACGGGCCGTACGTCCAGCGCGTGCCGCAGCGCCCGGGCCTGACGCGTCACCCGTCCGGCAACACGGTGGAGGTGGACCGGGCCCGCGAGGCGCTCGAACTGGCGCTCGCCGGTGAGCGCGTCGCGGTCGTCTCCGGCGGCGACGCGGGCATCTTCGGCATGGCGTCGGCGGTGTTCGAGGCCGCCGAGGACCCGCGCTACGCCGACGTCGCCGTGCGCGTCGTGCCCGGAATCTCCGCCGTCCAGGCGGTCGCGGCGCGGGCCGGCGCCCCCATCGGCGCCGACTTCGCGGTGCTGAGCCTGTCGGACCGGCTCAAGCCCTGGGACGTCGTGGTGCGGCGGCTACGCGCCGTCGCCGAGGCGGACCTCGTGCTGGCCCTCTACAACCCACGGTCGCGCTCGCGCACGGAGCAGGTCGCGCAGGCCCGGGCGGTGCTGCTGGAGCGCAAGCCGCCCGAGACCGTCGTCATCGTGGGGCGCGACGTCGGCCGCGCCGGGGAGAGCCTCACCGTCACGACGCTGGGCGAGCTCGACCCGGAGACCGTCGACATGAAGTGCCTGCTGCTCGTCGGCGCCTCGTCGACACGGGTCACGGCGGCCGGCCGCGTCTGGAGCCCGCGCTTCGTCGCCTAGTCAGCCCCGGGCGCGGCGTTCGCGGCCGGCGGCGTACAGGAACGACTCGCCGCCGCGGACGTCGGGAGCCAGCGCCGGGCCGACCAGGATGACCGCGGCCTGGCGCAGCCCCGCGGCCTCGACCTGGTCGCCGATGTCGGCCAGCGTGCCGCGCAGGACGAGCTCGTCCGGCTGCGTCGCCTTGGACACGACGGCGACCGGGCACCCGTCGCCGTAGTGCCCGGCGAGTTCGGCGGCCAGCTCGCGGGTGCGGGTGACGGCCAGGTGCAGGGCCAGGGTCGCGCCGGTCGCGGCGAACGCCGCGAGCTTCTCCCCCGGCGGCATGACCGTGGAACGGGCCTGGGCGCGGGTGAGCACCACCGACTGGGCGAGCTCGGGGACGGTCAGCTCGGCGCCGAGGATCGCCGCGGCAGCCGCGTAGGCCGGCACGCCGGGGGTGACGTCCCACGGGACGTGCGCCGCGTCGAGCCGGCGCGCCTGCTCGTGCACGGCGGAGTACAGCGACGGGTCGCCCGAGCAGAGCCGCACGACCTCCAGGCCGTCGGCGTGCGCCCGCACCAGGTGGGCGGTGATCTCGTCCAGGTCGAGGTGCTGGGTGTCGATCAGCCGGGCGTCGTCGCGGCAGTGGCCGAGCACGGCGGCGTCGAGGTAGGTGCCCGCGTAGAGGCACACGTCCGCGGCCTCGAGCAGGCGCACCGCGCGCAGCGTGAGCAGGTCGGCGGCACCGGGTCCGGCCCCGACGAAATGGACGGTCATGGCTCTCCCTTGGTGACGGTCCACTGGCTGACGGCACGCGCGGGCGTCCAGCCGGTGAAGTCGCCGAGCGGCTCGGCGCGCTCGACGTGCAGGCGGACGAGTTCGCCGCCGTGGCGACGGTACCGCTCGAACAGCACCGACTCGGTCTCGGCCGTGACGCCGTGGACGACGAGCCGGCCACCGACGCCGAGCGCGTCCCAGGCCGCATCGAGCACGCCGGGGACGGTCGCTCCCCCGCCGACGAACACCGCGTCGGGGCGTTCGAGACCGGCCAGGGCGCCGGGTGCCGAGCCCTGGACGAGGCGCAGGCCCGGTACGCCGAGCGCGGCGGCGTTGCGCCGCACGAGCGCGGCGCGGTCGGCGCGGGGCTCGATCGCGATCGCCCGCGCCGTCGGCCAGGCACGCATCCACTCCACGCCGATCGCGCCGCTGCCGGCGCCGACGTCCCACAGCAGGTGGCCGGGAGCGGGCGCGAGCCGGGCCAGGGCGCTGGCCCGCACGTCGCGCTTGGTGATCTGCCCGGTGTGCGCGAACGCGTCGTCGGGCAGCACCCCGCCCGCAGCCCAGCCCGGTCCGCTGCCCCGGACCTCGACGGCCAGGACGTTCAGCCGGGGCACGTCCACGACGCTCCACGAGGCCGCGGTCGACTCGGCACGCGACTCGCATTCGGCGCCGAGGTCACCGAGCACGACCAGCCTGGACTCTCCCCAGCCGAGGCCGGTGAGCAGCGCGGCGACGGCGGCGGGCGTCGTCTCGTCGCTGGAGAGCACGAGCAGCCGCCGCCCCGGTGCGAGCGCGGGGACGACGAGGCGCACGTCGCGGCCGACCAGGCTGACCGTGGTGGCGGTCTCCGCCGGCCACCCGAGACGGGCCCGGGCGAGCGCCACGGAGGAGACGGCGGGCACGATCGTCACCCGTCGCGGCCCCAGGACGTCCAGCAGGGTCGTGCCGACGCCCGACACGAGTGGGTCGCCCGACGCCAGCACGACGACGGGCCCGCGCGCGGCACCCAGCAGGCCCGGCAGGTTCTCCCGCAGCGGCGACGGCCACGCGACGCGCTCCTGGCCGTCGACCGGCGGCACCGCACCGAGGTGCCGGGCCCCGCCGAGCAGCGTCGCCGCCCCGCGCACCAGCGCCCGGGACGGCTCCGGCAGGCCCGCCCAACCGTCGGCCCCGAGCCCCACCACGGTCACCTGCGCCTCCACGGTTGCACCCTAGCCCGCCCCCGTCCCGACGGCGGGACCGCTACCGGGGCCGGCAGGACGGCGTCTAGGGTAGTGCCCAGGTTCGAGGTGCCCCACGGCCGATGGCCACGGGGAGAATCTGGGAAGCCGGTGAGATTCCGGCACAGGGCCCGCTGCGGTGACCCAGGCACAGACCTGGGAAGTCCGAAGACCGGCCTCGATCCGAGCCGCGACGCGTCCGCGTCGTGGACGGTCATGGCAGATCGAGCGGGAGCCCTACATGCCAGCGCAGTACCCCTTTTGTGCCGTCGTCGGCTCCGACGACATGACCCTCGCCCTCACCCTGGTCACGATCGACCCGCTCATCGGCGGCGTCCTGGTGCGCGGGGAGAAGGGCACCGCCAAGACCACCACCGTGCGCGGCCTCGCCGAGGTGCTGCCGCTGGTGCGGACGTACGCGGGCGACCGGTTCTCGGTCGACCCGGACGACCCCGTGGCGCTCCGCCCCGACGGGCCCGTCGACGCGTCCACACCCGTCGTCGAGCGGCCGGTGCGGCTCGTCGAGCTGCCCGTCGGTGCGAGCGACGACCGCGTGACGGGCTCCCTCAAGCTCGACGCGGCGCTGCGCGACGGGGTCGTGGCGTTCGAGCCGGGCCTGCTCGCCCGGGCCCACCGCGGCCTGCTCTACGTCGACGAGGTCAACCTGCTCCCCGACCATCTCGTCGACCTGCTGCTCGACGCGGCGGCGACCGGCCGGGTCAGCGTGGAGCGCGACGGCGTCTCGGTCGAGCACGCCTGCCGGTTCGTGCTGATCGGCACGATGAACCCGGAGGAGGGCGAGCTGCGCCCGCAGCTACTCGACCGGTTCGGCCTGACCGTCGAGGTCGCCGCGCCGCGCGACCCCGCCCTGCGGGTGGAGGTCGTGCGTCGCCGGCTGGCGTTCGACGCCGACCCGGAGGGCTTCGCCGCGCGCTGGGCCGGCGAGCAGGACGCCCTGCGCGCGCGGCTGGCGGCGGCGCGGCGGCTCGTGCCGGACGTCGTGCTCGACGACGGAACACTCACGACCATCGCCGAGGTCTGCGCCGCCTTCGACGTCGACGGCCTGCGCGCGGATCTCGTCACCGCCCGTGCCGCCGTGGCGCACGCCGCCTGGCAGGGGCGCGCACACGTGACCCGCGAGGACGTCCGCGTCGCCGCCCGCCTCGCGTTGCCGCACCGCCGACGCCGCAACCCGTTCGACGAGCCCGGCCTGGACGCCGACCGGCTCGACGACCTGCTGGGCAACGACGACGCCGATCCCGGACCGGACGACCCCGGTGGTCCCGGCGGCGGGCCGCCGGACGGCCCGTCCCACGACGCCCACGACGCCCACGACGGAGGCTCGCCCGCGCCGGACGGCGCGCCGCAGCCGACCGGCGCCACCTCGGTCGCGTCCGCCGGCCAGCCGGCACGCGCCCGCCTGCTCGTCGTACGGGGCACCGGCGAGGGCCAGGCCGGCCGGCGGTCCCGGGCACGCACGCCCCAGGGCCGGGTCGTCGGGCAGCAGCCCGGAGCGTCCGTCGCCGGCCGCCTGCACCTGGCGGGCACCATCACCGCGGCGGCACCGCACCAGCGTTCCCGTGGCGGCCTGGCCCAGGGCCGCGGTCTCGTCTTCGCCCCGGGCGACCTGCGCCGCGCGGACATCGTCGGGCGGGAGTCGAACCTCGTCCTGCTCTGTGTCGACGCGTCCGGCTCGATGGCCGCGCGACGCCGCATGGAGCAGGTCAAGACCGCCGTGCTCTCGCTGCTGCTGGACGCCTACCGCCGTCGGGACAAGGTCGCGCTGGTGACGTTCCGCCAGCACACCGCCGACGTCGCCCTGCCGCCGACCGGGTCCGTCGAGGTCGCCTCCCGGCGTCTGGCCGACCTGCCGGCCGGCGGACGGACGCCGCTCGCCGAGGGCCTGGAGCGTTCCGCGCAGGTGCTGCGCCGCGAGGCGCTGCGCGACCCGTCCCGCCGGCCGCTGCTGGTCGTGGTGACCGACGGTCGTGCGACCTCCGGTCCGGACGCGCTCGGTCGTGCCCACCGCGCCGCGGCGCGCCTGGCCGCGTCCGGCGTGCAGGGCGTCGTGGTCGACTGCGAGACCGGACGCTTCCGGCTCGGACTCGCCGCGCGACTGGCCGGGCACCTGCGGGCCGAGCACGTGCCGCTCGGCGAGGTGACCGCCGACGGGCTCACCGGCGTCGTCCACGCGGCGACCGCGCCGCGCGAGGGGGTGGCCTGATGCCGCAGGGCAAGCCGCTGGTCGTCCCGGACGACGGCAGCACCACCCGGGCCCGGCGCAACCGGCCGCTGCTGATGGTCCACACCGGCAACGGCAAGGGGAAGTCGACCGCCGCCTTCGGCCTGGCGATGCGCGCCTGGAACCAGGGCTGGGACATCGGGATCTTCCAGTTCGTCAAGTCGGCCAAGTGGCGCATCGGCGAGCAGACGGTGTTCGAACGGCTCGCCCGCCTGCACGAGGAGACCGGCGAGGGCGGGCCCGTCGAGTGGCACAAGATGGGCTCGGGATGGTCGTGGAGCCGCAAGGGCGGCACCGAGGCGGACCACGCCGCCGACGCCGCCGAGGGCTGGGCGGAGGTGAAGCGGCGCATCCAGGCCGAGCGGCACCACCTGTACGTCCTGGACGAGTTCACCTACCCGATGCAGTGGGGCTGGGTCGACGTCGACGACGTCGTGGAGACCCTCACCAACCGCCCCGGCCGCCAGCACGTCGTCGTCACCGGCCGCCGCGCCGACCCCCGCCTCGTCGCGGCGGCCGACCTGGTGACCGAGATGCTGCACGTCAAGCACCCGATGGACGTCGGCCAGAAGGGTCAGCGAGGCATCGAGTGGTGAGGCTGCCGCGCGTACTGCTCGCGGCGCCGGCCTCCGGCCACGGCAAGACCACCGTCGCGACCGGGCTCATGGCCGCGCTGGCCGCCCGGGGGCACGCCGTCTCCGGGCACAAGGTCGGGCCCGACTACATCGACCCCGGCTACCACTCGCTGGCCACCGGGCGGCCGGGCCGCAACCTCGACCCGCACCTGACCGACCCCGCGCTCGTGGTCCCGCTGCTGCTACACGGGGCCCGGGACGCGGACGTCGCGGTCGTCGAGGGGGTCATGGGCCTGTTCGACGGCCGCATCGGCGGCGACGGGTTCGCCTCCACCGCCCACGTCGCGACGCTCACCCGGACGCCGGTCGTCCTGGTCGTGGACGTCTCGCACGCCTCGCGCAGCGTGGGGGCGGTGGTGCACGGGATGGCCACGTTCCAGCCCGGCGTCACCATCGCCGGGGTCGTGCTCAACAAGGCCGGCTCCCCACGGCACGCCGCCGAGGCGGCCCGCGCGGTCGAGTCCGCCGGCGTCGCCGTGCTGGGCATCCTGCACCGCGACCACGGTGTCAGCGCTCCGTCGCGGCACCTCGGGCTCGTCCCCGCAGCCGAGCGCGACGAGGCTGCCGCCTCGCTGGGCAGGCTGGCCGAGCAGGTCGCCCGCCACGTCGACCTCGATGCCGTGCTGGAGGTGGCGCGGACCGCGCCCGACCTCGACGGCGAGCCGTGGGACCCGGCCGCGCACGTCCGGCGCTCCGGCACCGGGTCCCCCGTCGTCGCGGTCGCGGCCGGGCGGGCGTTCACCTTCCGGTACGCCGAGACGACCGAGCTGCTGCGGGCGGCGGGCTGCACCGTCGTGCCGTTCGACCCGGCCCGGGACGAGCGGCTTCCCGCCGGGACGCGCGGTCTCTACCTCGGCGGAGGCTTCCCCGAGGTGCACGCCGCCTCGCTGAGCACCAACACGGCCCTGCGCGACGAGCTGCGTCAGGCCGTCCTCGACGGCGTCCCGACGGTGGCCGAGTGCGCCGGACTGCTGTACCTGTGCCGCTCGATCGACGGGCACCCCATGGTCGGGGCGCTCGACGCCGACGCGGTCATGACGCCCCGGCTCACCCTCGCGTACCGCCGGGCCGAACTCGGCTCGGACCAGCTCCTCGGCCCGCGCGGGACCGTCGCCACGGCGCACGAGTTCCATCGCACCACGGTCACTCCCGGGCAGGGCGGGCGTACCGCGTGGACGGTGGAGGGCGGGAACGTCGGGTTCGCGGGCCCGACGCTCAGCGCGTCCTACCTGCACGTGCACTGGGCCGGGCACCCACGCCTGGCCCAGTCGTTCGCGGACGCCGCGCACCGGGCGGACGCCGTCGCGACACCCGGTGCGCGACGGAGACCCGCCGTCGCCGCGCCACCGGTCCCCGGACCGGCCCCGGCCCCGGTGCGCCAGCACGGCGGCGTGGAGCTGCCCGCCGGCCTGCTGGACCTGACTGGCGACGGCAGCCACCTCCCCCGCCCCGAGTGGCTCGACCGGGCGCTGCACGACGCCATCGCGGCCTCCGACACCTACCCGGAGGCGACGGCGGCTCACGTCGCCACGGCGCGTCGGCACGGCCGTGACGAGGCCGAGGTCCTCGTCACGGCCGGCGTCGCCGAGGCGTTCTTCCTGCTCGCCCGAGCGCGTCCCTGGCGGCACCCGGTCGTCGTGCACCCCCAGTTCGCCGAGCCCGACGTCGCGCTCCGCGCCGCGGGCCACACCGTCACCCGTGTCCTGTGTCGACCCGAGGACGGTTTCGTCCTCGACCCCGGTGCCGTCCCCGAGGACGCGGACCTCGTCGTGGTGGACAACCCCGCCAACCCGACCGGGCGCCTGCACGCCGCCGCGACCCTGCGCGCCCTGTGCCGCCCCGGGCGCGTCGTCGTCGTGGACGAGACGTTCATGGCCTTCGTGCCGGGCGAGCCCCAGACGCTCACCGCGCACCGGCTACCCGGGCTGGTCGTGCTGCGCAGCCTGACCAAACTGTGGTCGATTCCCGGCATCCGCGCCGGTTACGTGGTGGGCGACGCCACCGTGGTCGCCGACCTGCGCGCCCAGCAACCGCCCCGGTCGGTCACCACCCCGGCGCTGCACGCCGTCGTCGCGGCCACCGGGCCGCAGGCCGAGGCCGAGGCGGGGCGCCGGGCCGCGCTGTGCGTACGGCAGCGGGGCACGCTCGTGGACGGGCTGAGCGAGCTCGGCCGCACGGTCGTGGAGTCCCACGCCCCGTTCGTCCTCGCCCGCCTGGGCGCACGCGCGCACGCGCGCCTGCGGGACGCGGGCGTGGCCGTACGCCGGACCGACACCCTCCCCTGCCTCGACGGCTCGTGGGCGCGCATCGCCGTCCGCGAGCCGACAGCCACCCGCCGTCTGCTCACCACGTTGGGACTTGCCGTCACATGGAGCTGAACGTCACCGGTCGCCGCGTGCTCGTCCTCGACGGGGGCCCGCGCGCCGTCGCCACGGTCGCCGCGCTGCTGCGTGAAGGCGCCGCCGTCACCGTCGCGGCGCCGACCGTCTGCGCCGCGCTGGAGGACCTCGCCCTCCGTCGGCGGCTGGTCTGGGCCACGCAACCCGTGGACGAGAGCCGCTTCGACGTCGTGCTGCGGGCCGTCGCGCCCCCGACGGCTGCGGCACCCGCCCGGACGGACCGGGCCGGTCACGTCACGCTGGTCGGCGCCGGCCCCGGGGACCCCGGTCTGGTCACCGTCGCCGGGCGTGCGGCCATCGAGCAGGCCGACGTGATCGTCGCCGACCGGCTCGCGCCGTGGGAGGCGCTGGCGTGGGCGCGCCCGGAGGCCGAGGTCGTCGACGTCGCGAAGATCCCCTACGGGCGGAGCACGAGCCAGGAGGAGATCAACCGCCTCCTCGTGGAGCACGCCCGCGCCGGGCGTCACGTCGTGCGGCTCAAGGGCGGCGACTCCTACGTGTTCGGTCGCGGCTTCGAGGAGGTCGTCGCGTGCGCCGACGCCGGGATCGCCACGACCGTGGTGCCCGGCGTGACGTCCAGCGTCGCGGGCCCCGAGCTCGCCGGCATTCCGGTCACCCACCGCGGCCTCGTCCAGGGCTTCACCGTCGTCTCCGGCCACGTGCCGCCCGGCCACCCCGATTCCTCGATCGACTACGCCGCCCTCGCCCGCTCCGGCACCACGCTCGTGGTGCTCATGGGCGTGCGCACCCTTCCCGCCATCGCCGAGGCGCTCATCGCGGCCGGCCTGGACGAGGGCACGCCGTGCGCGGTCGTGGCGGACGCCAGCCTGGCCAGCCAGCGGGTCGTCCGCAGCACCCTCGCCCGCGTCGTCGCCGACACCGCCGCAGCCGGCATCGGCGCCCCCGCCGTCGCCGTCATCGGCCGCGTGGCCGCGCTCGAGCCGCGTCCCGCGCAGGCAATCGCGACAGTCGCCACCCCCCGTTCCCGCTCGATACCTGCTATGGTCGTGCCACCTTGCTGAAGGAAGCCGGTGTGATTCCGGCGCAGTCGCGCTACTGTGACGCCGCTCGCGGCGAAGCCAGACCCTCCAGCCAGGCGAACATTCATCGATGGGACGCAGAATTCCCGAGGAGTGTCATGTCTCAGGCGACCACGGCCGCTCCGGCCGCCGTTCCCACCATCCCCGTGCGCGAGATCGCCCCCTGGGCGCTGTTCTTCGCGCTGCTCACCGCCGTCGTCCTGTTCTTCGTGGGCGCCGAGCAGGGAGCGTTCTCCGTCTTCGAGGGCACCGCCGTCCACGAGTTCGTGCACGACGCACGGCACGTCCTGGGCTACCCCTGCCACTGACGCTCGCGCGTCTGGCGTCCGGTCGGCCGGATTCGTCTTCCTCCCTCTCCCGGCCCCGCCGGCGGCTCGTGCTGCCTGCGGCCGGCTCTCGAACGGACCCCCGATGGCCCCTCGTACCTTCCTCGTACACGGCCTGCTGGCCGGCCTGATCGCCGGCTTCGCGGCCTTCCTCGTCGCCTACGTCGTCGCCGAGCCCCACGTCAACGCCGCCATCGCCCTGGAGGAGGCGGGCCCGGCCGAGGACGGGCACCCGCACGACGCCGCAACCGCCGGGCAACCACACAGCCACGGCGAGGAGGCCGAGGTCTCCCGCGACACGCAGTCGACCTGGGGCCTGGCGACCGGCACCGTCCTGCTGGGCGCCGTCCTCGGCGGCGCCACGGCGCTCGCTGCCGCGTTCGCTGTCGGGCGTCTGGGCAGGCTCTCCGCGCGGGCCTCCACGGCGATCGTGGTCGGCGTCGGCTTCGTCGCCACGGCGCTGGTGCCCTTCCTCAAGTACCCCGCCACGCCCCCGGCGGTGGGCTCGGGCGACACGATCCGCGAGCGGACCGCCCTGTACTTCGGCTTCTGGGCGCTGAGCCTCGTCGCGGCGATCGGCGCGGTGCTCCTGGCCCGACGGCTCCTGCCCCGGCTGGGCGCGTACGGCGCGGTGCTGGCCGGTGCCGCCGCGTACCTCGTGGTGGTCGTGATCGCCGGCGCCGCCCTGCCGACGGTCAACGAGGCCGGCGACTTCCCGGCCGACACGCTCTGGAACTTCCGCCGCTCGTCGATCGTGACCATGGCCGCGATGTGGGTCGTCCTCGGCTTCGCGCTGACCGGCCTGGTCGGGCGGGACGCGGACCGGGCCGCCGAGCGGCTGCGCCGCCGGGAGCTGGCCGCCACGCTGTGAGCCGCCCCGTCGGCTGCGCGGCTGCGGTCAGCGCGCCGGCGACGCCCGCACCCAGGCCAGCGCCGCGTCGACGTCGCCGACGACCCGCACGCCGTCCGGCGGGCCGGCCCGGCGGACGACGACCACCGGCAGCGCCCGCTCGGCCGCGACGTCGAGCTTCGCGACGGTGTGGTCGCCACCGGAGTCCTTCGTCACCAGGACGTCCGCGTCCGCCATCACCTGCCGCTCGTGGTCGAGCGTGTACGGGCCACGGCTGCGCAGCAGCAGCCAGGCGGCCGGGAGACGGATCTCCGGCTCGTCCACCACGCGCACGAGGCACGCGTGGCGGCGCAGCGGCTCGACGAAACGGTCGAGCGACTGCCGCCCGACGGTGAGGAACGGGCGTTTCCCCAGCCCCGCGGCCAGGTGGGCGGCCTCGTCGTGGTCGCCGGCCCAGTGCCAGCCGGAGGCGTCGGGCCGGCCAGCCCAGCCGGGGCGCTCCAGGCGGAGCAGCGGAACGCCGACCGCCGGGCACGCCGCGGCCGCGTTCGCGCTGATCCTCTCCGCGAAGGGGTGTGTCGCGTCGACGACGGCGTCCACCCCGGTCTCCCCCAGGTACGCCGCCAGCCCGTCGACGCCGCCGAAGCCACCGACCCGCACCTGTCCGACGGGCAGCCGGGGACGCGCGACACGTCCCGCGAGGGAGGTCACCACGTCGGCACCGTCCTCGACGAGCGCGGCTGCCAGGGCGCGGGCCTCGCCCGTTCCGCCGAGCACGAGGACCCTCACGCGCGAGGTCCGCTCACGGCGACCCTGACGCCGCGCCGCGCGAACGCCCGGCACAGGGCGGTCGTCACGAGGCTCCTGCCCGCGTCGGAGGTCGTGCCCGCCGCCATGAGCCGGGCGGTACGGCGAGCCGGTGCGTCCACCACGTCAGTATCGCTTCCCGCCTGCCCGGCGGTCCGGCGGCCCACCTCGTTGGCCGAGACGTTCTTCACCACCCTCGGAACCGGGCCGGTCCACACCCGGGCGGGGCGGGGTCGACGTGCGGGCATGAGCACCGCCTGCCCGGATCAGGCCGGCGTGGGAAGGTCTCGGTGCACCTGAAACGGTGCGAAGCTCTGGGCGACGGGCATGAGCTCGATGACGTTGATGTTGACGTGCGCCGGCTGTGACGTCGCCCAGGACACCGCTTCGGCGATGTCGGCGGGGCCGAGCGGCCGCATTCCGGCGTAGACGGCATCGGCCCGCTCCCGATCCCCGTCGAACCGTACGGTGGAGAATTCGGTGTCCCCGCACATGCCGGGTTCGACGCAGGTGACGCGGACGCCGGTGCCGTGCAGGTCACTGCGCAGGTTCTGGCTGAACTGGTGGACGAAGGCCTTGGTCGCGCCGTAGACGTTGCCTCCGGGGTAGGGGTAGGTGCCAGCGACCGAGCCCACGTTGACCACGTGGCCACGGCCGCGCGCCACCATGCCGGGGAGGATCGCCCGGGTGCAGTACATGAGGCCCCTACAGTTGGTGTCGAGCATCTGGTCCCAGTCGTCCGGGTCGGCGTCGTGAGCGGGTTGCAGTCCCTTGGCGAGACCGGCGTTGTTGACCAGCAGGTCGATCTCGGCGAACGCGGCCGGCAGGGTCGCGATCGCGCGCTCGACCGCCGTCCTGTCCCGGACGTCCAGTGCGAGCGGGTGGACGGTGTTCGGGTAGTCGGTCGCCACCTTGACGAGCAGGTCCACTCTCCGCGCCGACGCGACGACGCGGGCGCCGTCGGCCGCCAGGCGGCGGGTGATCGCGGCGCCGAAGCCGGTGCTGGCCCCGGTCACGAACGCGGTCGTGGTCATGGGCTTCATCGCTCCTGGGGGATCGAGTCGAGGAACTTGCCCAGCGCCTCGTTGAATTCGGCCGGCCGTTCGAGGTTGGGCATGTGCGCGGTGTCCTCGATGACGACGAGCGTGGAGTCGGGGATGAGCCGGTGCATGAGCCGGGCGTCGTCGACCGGGGTGAACTCGTCGTCGCTGCCGACGACGATGAGGGTGGGCACGCGGACGCGCGCCAGTGACGCCGTATAGTCGGGGCGCGTTGCGCGGCCGCGCAGCGCGGCGGCTGCGCCGTCCGGCGGCGTCCTCCGCATCATGTCGAGGACGTGCCCGGTCACCGCGGGGAACCGCCGGATGTTGGCGGGCGCCACCATCTTGGCCAGGACCTCGTTCGCGTAGCCGCCCATACCCTCCCGGAGCAGTCGGTCGGCCATGGCGTCGCGGGCTCGCCTGCCCTCCTCGGTCTCCGCCTGCGGGGCGGTGTCGGCGAGCACGAGGCCGCGCAGCCGGTCCGGAAACAGGCGATGAAACTCCATGACGATCTGTCCGCCCATGGACAGGCCACCGAGGACGATCTCTGCGACGCCGAGGTGGTCGAGAAGGTCGGCGACGTCCTGGGCGAAGGTCTGCAACGGTGTTCTGCCCGGGACGACGGTGCTCCGGCCGTAGCCGCGCAGATCCGGGACGATCACCCGGCGCCCGCCCCGGCCGACGTGCTCGACCTGGGGTGCCCACATCGAGCGATCGAAGGGGTGCCCGTGGATGAGCACCAGCGGCGGCCCGTTGCCCTCGGGGTGGTGGTCGTCATATGCGATGGCGACCTGTCCGGTGACGAACGTGTCCATAGTGGCTCCTTCCCGATTGGCCAGGCTTGACGGCTCGATGCTATGGGAGGCAATATCTCGGTGCAATGAAGAAATTGCACTCGGTGCAATATCGTTGGAGATGAGATGGACGACTACCGGCGGATCGCGGACGTGCTCGCGGCGGAGATCGCCTCCGGTCGGCTCAGGGCCGGGGACCGACTGCCGCCGCAGCGGCACTTCGCCCGCAGGCACGGCATCGCCAGCTCCACGGCGGCGCGGGTGTACGGCGAGCTGATCCGCCGCGGCCTCGCGGTCGGCGAGACGGGGCGGGGCACGTTCGTGCGCGCTGCCGCGCCGTCGAGCGAGCCCGCACTCGCCGAGCCGGCCCGCGCACGGGTGGACCTGGAGCTGAACTTCCCCATGCCCCCGGAGCAGCCCGCGCTCCTCGCGGAGAGCCTGGGCGGAATGCTGCGCCCCGACGTGCTCGCGGGAGAGCTCATCCCCATGGGCGCGGCAGGCACGCCAGCGGTGCGGGAGGCGGCGGCGGCGATGATGTCCCAACCGGGCTGGATCCCCGATCCCGGACGCCTGCTGCTCGCGGGCAACGGGCGGCAGGCGATCGCGGCCGCGCTCGCGGCCCTCGTCCCGGCCGGTGACCGCGTCGGCGTGGAGGAGCTGACCTACCCCCTGGTCAAGGGCATCGCCTCCCGACTCGGCATCACGCTGGTCCCGCTCACCATGGACGAGTGCGGGGTGCTCCCGGAGGCCATCCGGTCGGCCGGGCCGCTGCGTGCGGTCTATCTCCAGCCGACGCTGCACAATCCACTCGGTGTCACCATGCCCGAACAGCGGCGCGCGGAAATCGCGGCCACTCTCCGGGAGCTCGGGATCTACGCGGTCGAGGACCGCATCTACGCGTTCCTCCGCGACGGCCCGCCGCCGCTGGCCGCGTTCGCGCCGGAACACGTCATCGTCGTCGACAGCCTCTCGAAGCGGGTGGCCCCGGGTCTGACCGTCGGCTTCGCGGTCACACCGGAATCGATCGGCGGCCGGGTCGCCTCGGCGTTGCGCTCCGGCGGCTGGACCGCCCCGCGATTCGCCGTCGGGGCCGCGACGCGATGGCTCACCGAAGGCACCGTCGCGACCCTCCAGGAGATCAAACGCCGCGACGCGGCGGCACGCCAGCAGCTCCTACGCGAGCACCTCGCCACGTTCGCCGTCGCCGCCGACCCGCAGGCCTTCCACTGCTGGTGGCGGCTGCCCGACCCGTGGCGGGCCGACACCTTCGTCGCGGCCGCCGCCCGTCGTGGCATCGCGGTCACCCCCGGCGCCGCCTTCACCGTCGTCGTGGCTCACGCACCCAACGCCGTACGCCTCGCCCTGTCAGCGCCGCCGCTCGGCACCCTCGCCACGGCGCTGGCGACACTCGCCGCCCTGGCCAGGAGCGGTCCGGAGGACAGCGAGGTCGAGTAGGAGCCGTCGGACGTACCCGGGCTGACCGACCTGGTCTTCTTCCTGACCTGGGGTTTCCCGGTCAGCGGAGGCGGCGACCGGCGAGTTGGTTGGCCAGGCCGGTGGCCGCCGCGCGGATCGCGTTGACGTGGACGTCGGGGCGGAACCGGCCCACGGGGCCGGACACGCTGATCGCGAGGTCGGTGCGGCCCTCCGTGTCGAGGACCGGGGCGGCCACGCAGAGCAGCCCGGGGGCCGACTCCTCGTGCTCGAAGGCGACCCCCGCCTCTAGTACGTTCCCGAGCTGGCGTTCCAGCATCCCCGGCGCCACGATCGTGTGCGGCGTGCGCCGTTCGAGGGGGCCGCCCAGGACCTGACGGCGCAGCTCGGGTGCGGCGTGGGCGAGCAGCACCTTCCCGATCGCCGTGCAGTAGAGGGGCATGCGCCCGCCGGTGCGCGAGGGGCTGGCGGCCTGACGATGGCCGCCGATCTTGGCGATGTAGACGACCTCGTCGCCGTCGCGGACGCCGAGGTGAACGGTCTCGTGGGTGCGTTCGTACAGGTCCTGGAGGAAGGGCATGGCCAGCTCCAGCAGCGTGCGCTCCACGGAGGCGCGCAGGCCGAGCTCGAACAGCCCTCCGGAGAGCCGGTAACCGTACGGGTCCCGGTCCAGGAGCCGGTGCGCGACCAGGTCCGCGGCGACGCGGCTGACCGTGGCCTTGGGCAGCCCGGTGCGTCGCACCAGCTCGGCCAGGCTGAGGACCCGGTCGTCGCCCGTGAACGAACGCAGGATGGCCACGGCCTTGCCCAGCACCGTCTTGAGCTGCGGATCCACTCGAAGAGCGTATCGCTGGGTGGAACGTTTCCCTTGGTCGCCGCCCGTCGCGCTGCGAGTGTGGTCGGCATGACCCATATCCCGGTGACCGAGGACGCGGTGACCCAGGCAGCCGACCGGCTCCGCACCGCTCAGTCCGTCGGCGTGCCGTGCCCGCCGGTGCGGGACCTGATCGGCCGCGAGGACGTACACGCGGCGTACGCCGTCCAGCAGCGCATCACCCAGGCATGGGTCGCCGACGGCGCCCGCGTGGTGGGCAGCAAGATCGGCCTCACCTCGGAGGCGGTCCAGGCCCAACTGGGCGTGGACCAGCCCGACTTCGGCACCCTCTTCGACGACATGCGGTACGCCGACGGCGACGTCGTTCCCGCCGGCTCGGTCCTGCAGCCGCGCGCCGAGGCGGAGATCGCCTTCGTGCTGAAGGAGGACCTCGCCGAGGGCGACCTGTCGCTCCCGCAGATCCGCCGCGCGATCGACTACGCGGTCGCGGCGATCGAGATCTGCGGCAGCCGTGTCGAGAACTGGGACATCAGCTTCGCCGACACGGTCGCCGACAACGCCTCGGGGGGTGCCTTCGTGCTCGGCCGGGACCGGAGGAGCCTTGCCGACTTCGAGCCGCGCGACGCCGTGATGCGGCTGGTCGTCGACGGCGAGGAGGTCTCCACCGGCACCGGGGCGGCCTGTCTGGGCGACCCCCTCGTCGCCGTCCAGTGGCTGGCCCGTCAGGTGCGTGAGTTCGGGGAACCGCTGCGCGCCGGCCAGGTGATCCTCTCCGGCGCCCTCGGCCCCATGCGGTCCGTCGACGCCGGGAGCGCCGTCCAGGCCACGGTGGCCCCGATCGGCACGGTCCGGTTCACCCTCGGTAAGGAGCAGTGATGACGAGGACGAAGGTCGCCATCATCGGGTCGGGCAACATCGGCACCGATCTGATGATCAAGGTGCTGCGCGCGTCGCAGCACCTGGAGATGGGCGCGATGGTCGGTATCGACCCCGACTCCGACGGGCTCGCGCGAGCCCGTCGGCTCGGCGTCGCCACCACCGCCGAGGGCGTCGACGGGCTGACGGGGCTCCCCGGGTTCGACGACATCGAGATCGTCTTCGACGCCACCTCCGCCAAGGCCCACGAGTACAACGCCGGCAGGCTGCAGCCCCTGGGCAAGCGGCTGATCGACCTGACGCCGGCGGCCATCGGGCCGTACGTCGTTCCGGCGGTCAACCTCGACGAGCATCTGCACGCGCCGAACGTCAACATGGTCACCTGCGGTGGCCAGGCGACCATTCCGATCGTCGCCGCGATCTCCCGGGTCGCGCCGGTGCACTACGCCGAGATCGTCGCGTCGATCGCGAGCAGGTCCGCCGGCCCGGGTACGCGAGCGAACATCGACGAGTTCACCGAGACCACCTCGGCCGCGATCGTCCAGGTCGGCGGCGCCGGGCGCGGCAAGGCGATCATCATCCTCAATCCGGCGGAGCCGCCGCTGATCATGCGGGACACCGTCTTCGCGCTCGTCGACGCCCCGAGCGCGGCGCTGCACGAGCAGATCCGGCAGAGCATCGGCAAGATGGTCGCCGACGTGGCCGCCTACGTCCCCGGCTACCGGCTCAAGCAGCAGGTCCAGATCACGGAGATCGCCGGGGACCAGCCGGTGCACACGCTGCTTCCCGGGGGCGTCTCGCGTCCGACCCACCAGGTGTCGGTGTTCCTCGAGGTCGAGGGCGCCGCGCACTACCTCCCGGCGTACGCGGGGAATCTCGACATCATGACCTCCGCCGCCATTCAGGTGGCGGAGCGCATCGCAGCCCAGAAGGTGCAGCCGTGAGTACTTCGATCTTCGTCCAGGACGTCACCCTGCGCGACGGCATGCACGCCATCCGCCACCGGATCACTCCCGCCGACGTGAAGCGCATCGTCGCCGCGCTGGACGAGGCGGGAGTCGATGCGATCGAGGTCGCCCACGGTGACGGCCTCGCCGGCGGCTCGGTCAACTACGGCCCCGGCTCCCACACCGACTGGGAGTGGATCGAGGCCGCCGCGTCGGTGCTCAGGAACGCCCGGCTGACCACGCTGCTGCTGCCCGGGGTGGGCACCGTCCACGAGCTGAGGCGCGCCTACGAACTCGGCGTGCGCTCGGTCCGGGTGGCCACGCACTGCACCGAGGCCGACGTCTCCGCCCAGCACATCGCCGCGGCCCGCGAGATGGGCATGGACGTCTCCGGCTTCCTCATGCTCTCCCACATGGCGCCGCCCGAGGAACTGGCCCGGCAGGCCAGGCTCATGGAGTCCTACGGCGCCCACTGCGTCTACGTCACCGACTCCGGCGGCCGGCTGACAATGAACGACGTGGCGGCCCGGATCCGCGCCTACCGCGACGTGCTCGACCCCGCCACCGAGATCGGCATCCACGCCCACGAGAACCTCTCGCTGTCGGTGGCCAACTCCGTGGTCGCCGTCGAGAACGGCGCCACGCGTGTCGACGCCTCGCTGGCGGGCCACGGCGCCGGCGCCGGCAACTGCCCCATCGAGGCGTTCGTCGCGGTGGCCGACGTGTCGGGCTTCACGCACGGCTGCGACCTGTTCAAGCTCCAGGACGCCGCCGACGACATCGTCCGGCCGTTGCAGGACCGGCCCGTCCGGGTCGACCGGGAGACCCTCACCCTGGGGTACGCCGGTGTCTACTCGTCCTTCCTGCGGCACGCCGAGAACGCCTCCGCGCTCTACGGGGTCGACGTCCGCGACATCCTGATGGAGTGCGGGCGGCGGCGGCTCGTGGGCGGCCAGGAGGACATGATCATCGACATCGCGCTCACCCTGGCCGCCGGACGAGCTCCGGCCGCCGGATGAGCCGGTTTCCCTGCTGAGCCGGTCCCCCTCGGAGCCGACCGAAGGGGACCGTCGCGCGCCGAAGGCTCCGTCCCCTCGCGGGACGGAGCCTTCGGCGCGACGGCGGCGTCCGCGTCGCCGGGGTCGTCCCCCGGCGGCGCGGCGCGGGTCAGTGGTGGGTGACGAAGTCGACCACGAGGCGGTTGAACTCGTCGGCGTGCTCGAGCTGGGCCCAGTGGCCGCAGCGGTTGATGAGGTGGGCCCGGGAGTCGGGAATGTTGGCGGCGAGGAAGAGCGTGGACTCGAAGGAGACCACGCGGTCGTCGCGGCCGTGGATCAGCAGCGTGGGCGCGGTGATGCCCGAGACCCGGTTCAGATCGAGCCAGATCGGGATCGGGGCCTTCGGGGCGACGGCGGCGATGTTGCGCAGGTGCTCGGGGCGCTGGAGGGCGGCTTCCGAGCGCAGGCGGCACAGCTCCGGCGTGGCGAAGCGGGCCTTGTCGTAGACCATGATCTCGACGAGGCGGCGCATGCCCTCGGGCGTCGCGCACCGGCTGCTCCAGATGCTCGTCTACCGCGACTTCGCGGTGCAGGACGAAAACCGGACCTACCGCGCCGGACCGGTCCTCGAACTCGCCGCGCGCTCCCCCTCCCAGACCGCGCAGCTCCGGTCCGTCGCGCTGCCGCACCTGCACAGCCTCGTCGACACGGTGCAGGAGTCGGTGAACCTCACGATCCGCACCGGCGCGACGGCGCGCTTCATCGCCTCGGTCGAATGCGCCCAGATCCTCAGGGTGGGCTCGCGCGAGGGCATGGTCTTCCCGGCCCACCGCACCACCGGTGGGCTCCTGCTCCTCGCCGAACTGAGCCCGGCCGAGCTGGAGGCGGCCTACTCGGACCCGGCCGGCACCGAGGCCGACCGTCCCGACCTTCCGAACGACCGGCCTGACCTCGCGAAGCTCCACGCCAAACTGGTTCGAATCCGCAAGCAGGGCTTCGCGGTCAACCAGGGCCGCTCGGAGCGTGGCCTGGTCGCCGTCGGCGTGCCGGTGCGCGACGCCGGGGGCGCAGCCGTCGCGGGGCTCTCGGTGTCGATGCCCTCGGTCCGCTACGACCGCGACCGGCTCCCGGCTCTGGTCGCGGCACTGAGCCGCGCGGCCGGCGCGATCGAGGCGGAGCTGGCACGCGCCGGCCGGTCATAGGCGCAAAATCCAGCTCGTCCCTGGCGGCGGCGCGGCTGAACGGCGACCGGCCACAGCGCGGCGAACGGGAACGGCGGGGCAAACGCGAGGTGGCGCGTGTCGCGTACGGCACGCGCCACCTCGTAGTCAGCGGATCACACGGCAGATCAGAACGTCTGAGGGACCGCGCAGCGCGGCCATCACCACGTCGAGTGTGAGGTGCTTGCAGGCGAGGTACGGGTCACCCTGCCCGGCGAACGCGAGCCCGCCGCCCAGGGCGTTGCCGTAGCAGCGCAGGCCGCTGCTCTCGTAGAAGCCGATCCACGCGCTGCTGCTGACCTTCGCGGCGCAGTATTCGCCGATCCGGAGCGGGCTGAAGGTGAGATCGATGGTGACCGCCTGCGCGGGCGAGGCGATTGCGAACGTACCGGCGCAGGCGAGGGCTGCCGCGGCGGCGAGGGTGGCTAGACGTCGAAGCACGGGTACCTCCGGCGGGGAGAGGGACTGCCAGGTTTCGGTGCCAGCTCGATTATTCAATAGGAAACATTCTTAATCAATAGGCGCACGTTGATCTACTTATCACCTGTCACGGCAGTTCACGGCGGAGCCGGGAGGCCGTTCGTCAGTACCGCGCAAGCCCGTGGGAGGTATGGGTGCTGCCCGAGGGGGGATTCGTACACAAATTTGCGGCAACCATGCTCAGAATGGTGCTCATGTCGTCATTCGTATCACAGGTCTTGAATCGTCAGGCCAAACCCCGACGCCTCAACGTAGGGAAGCGCGAAGTATGCGACCTCAATTGATTGCCACAGCGATCGGACCAGATTCCCATCTGTGGTTCGCGGGCGAGAGCCGAGGAGAGCGCGGGCGCTGAGCGCCAGATCTCCGCTTGCGCGGAGTTCCCGAATCGAACGGAATAGTAGGAAGCGCCCGCATGGCCTCGGCTGTCGCCGCTCACTCAGGGATCAGTTCGCTGAGCCGGTCCAGTGTATACGTCTGCGATCCCTCCGGTAGGTCCTCGGGCACCTCGATGCCGATGAACGTGACCGGCTCGTCCGGCAGCCGGCCGTTCCACGTCGTCACCTCGCCCCTCGCGCGCCACCGGTCGACGAGGTACGAGACGGTGAGGTACCGCCGCTCCATCAGTGCCCGTACCCGGTCGGCAGTGGTGAACGTGTTCCCCTCGACCCTGTTGAACGACGGCCTGCCCCGCAGGTACAGGTGCAGCCACACGGCCTGCCAGCCACTCTCGCCCCTGGCGAACACCATCGGCAGCGCCACCTGGCCCTGGCCGCGCAGGTGCGACCGCGCCCGCACCGTCCGCGCGTCGAACGGGGCACCGCGCTGATCCCGGGCTCGGGTCTGGTACCCGAACATCGACTCGGCGACCTCGTCGAACGACTCGCCCGCAAAGATGTGGACCTGCGGCACCACGTACCGCCCGCCAACCGTCAGGGGCACGTCGATGAACTCGGTCGCACCGTTCGCCGCGTCGGTGACGTCGCCGGAGTGCACCACACCGTCGTGGTGGTAGTTCGTCCAGGACACCTGGCCGGCGCTGTGGAACTCGTCGTCGAGCAGCAGCACCGACAGGTCGTAGTCGGTACGACGGCTCGTCTGACGCCAGTAGGTGAAGAAGCGCAGCAGCTCACCGGAGACCGCCGCCCGCGAGCCCCTCGGCAGCACCGCGAATCCGCCCTCGGCCGCCTTGCCCGACAGCGGCAGTGCGACGTCGAGCACCTCCGGGTCCACCACCAGCGGTCGTTCCGGCGCCGGCAGGCGGGCGCTGATCTCGGCGTCGAGCAGCGACGACAGCTCGGCCACCAGCGAGGCGGGCAGCGGCGGCCGTCGGTCCGGCCCGACCCACGCGCGCCGCGAGCGGTTCACGTACATCCGGGCGGACTCGGGCGTCAGGCGGTTGCCGACATGCTCGCGCAGCGAGAGGAGCACCCGGCCCGACGCCGAGGTGAGCGCACCGCTGACCGCCTCGACGACGGCGGCCCGCTCCGCAGGCGACGCCAGCCGCAGCAGCCGGTCCGCGGACCGCAGGAGCAGGCCCGGCGCGGCCGACAACACCGAAGCCGCCGGGCCGATGGCTCCGGCGCGGATCGCCGCCTCGGCCCGGCCGGCGAGGGTGGGTACCCGTCGCTCGCCCCGCGCGACCGCGAAGACCTCCTGCGCGTACGGCCACTGGGCGTACTCGTGCGGGTGCAGCCGCTCCCCCAGCCGCTTCCACCGCTCGGCGTAGCGCACGACGTCACCGAGCTTGTTCGGGTTCGCCCCGACGACCTCGTTCAGCGCGGCCAGCAGGATCCGCCGCTCCGGGCGCCGGAAGGCACGGAACCGCGTGGATGTCCCGAGCGAGGAGTCCCCGCCGGAGACGTGGCAGGCGAGGCGCAGCACGTCGGTCGCGGTGTCCACGGCGACCAGCGGTCGGCCGAGGACGAGCCGGATCCCGTTGAGCACGGCACGGTTCTCCCGCACCGGGACCTCGGCCGGCTGCGCACCGTCCACGCAGGCGACGGCGAGTTCACCGAGGATCGCGAGGTCCGCCTCACCGGGCGGCGTCGCGCTGCCGGCGAGGGCCAGATACAGCCGCGCCGCCTCCACGTCGGCCGCGTCGCCGAGACGCAGCACCGTCAGCCGGTCACCGGCTGCGGCGATCAGCGCGTCGTGCACGGCCAACAGCTCGGCGTAGGTGTGCTGGTACGTCCCGTAACCCGGCAGGTCGAGCAGGTTCACCCCACCCGAGGCGACGGCGTCCCGTAGCTGCGCGTCGGTCGCCGTTGCCCCGCCGGCGAGCACGGCCGCCCGGAGCCGATCCGTCCAGAACTCGATGGTGTCCGGCACGCCGTTCGGGAAGCCGATGAAGTAGGCGTTGTGCTGGACGTGATCGCCCACCAGCTCACGCACCGCCGACACGACCGTGGCGGCGAGGTCCATCGCCGGCCCGGGGGCCAGGGCGCCGACGTGCTCCAGCAGAGCCCGCGACGCCGAGAACCCGACGTCGAGCAGCGCCGCGTCCAGTTGCCGGGCCACCGTCGTGCCGTCGCCAGCCGCGCCGTCGCTGGCCGGTACGCGCAGCGTCCTCTGGATGATCAGCTTTTCGAGCACGTGGTCCCCCGTCCCGGTCGACTCCGGCGGTTGCCGGCCTGCAGCCGCAGCACAGTGGGTCGCCGGGGACTCGAACCCCGAACCCTTCGATCCAAAAGAGGAGAAGGAAGCGCTGCCATGACCGCGCAGGCGGAAAGCGGACGCGCTACTCAGTCGAATGCTCTGTCCAGTTGAGCTAGCGACCCAGATGTCGATCATCGCACCGGCCGGGCGGGCGGGGCCATCGAGTTTCGGAGTCGCTGCCGGACACTGTGGACATCGGAGCGTCGCTCCCCGACGGTGACGGCAGTGCGGGACGGTTTCCCGTCCCGCCCGCACGTCGACGGCGCTCACCGGCCGACAAAGCAGATCAGGCTGCTGGCCTCTCGTCCTCGGGAGTCACCAGGATCATCCGGCGACGCCGGGCAGCGAGGAACAACACGCCTCCAGCCACCAGCGCGGCGACGCCGACGCCGCCGATCAGCCCGGCCTGCGGGCCCGTGACCGGCAACCCGCCGTCACCGCCGCCGCCGCCATCGTCGTCGCCATCGTCATCGCCGCCATCGTCGCCGCCGCTCTTCGCGGCCAGCACCACGGCGAACCCATCCTGATTGTCGCTGTGGTCCGCGTCGGCCACCCGTACGGCGACGGCGTTCGCGGGCAGCTCGGTCCGCGCAGGCTTGGAGCGGTCGTTCGTCGACCGCTCAGCGAGGCCCTCCACCTGCACGGTTCCGCCCCGCAAGGTGGCCGGCGCGGTGGCGGATGCCGCAGTCGTCACCAGGTTGTACAGCTTGACCGCCGAGTAGATCGTGTCGTTCGGATCGGTGTCCTCGTCGGCCGGAACGAGTGTGAGTTTCTCGTAGGTGCAGACCGCCGACCGTCCGGCGTTGGCGAGCACGCATTGGATCGGCGCCCTGGTGAAGGTCACGCCCTTGGGCAGGTGCAGCCTGACCCGCACTCCGCTGACCGCCTTCCGGCCCTGGTTGGCGACGGTGTGCCACACCGCGCCCGTCTCACCGGGGTGCAGCGTCCCGGTGGACGTGGGCGTGCCGTCGCCGTCGGTCCGCACCGACTGCTTCACGTCCCGGGCGACCAACGAGAGGTCGGCACTGGGCTGGTCGACCAGCTCCAGCGGGAACCATTTGGCGTTGTCGGCCGGGTTCGCGTCCTTGTCCGGTGCGATGGTGACCGAGACATGGAATTTGCCCTCGTAGGGCTCCGTAGCCCTGTAGGTGGTTGCGTCGATGGGAACGTCGACGGTTTCGCCCGGCCCCGGAATCACCTCTGGCGACAGCCGGCAGTAGAACCCATCGGAATCACCGTCGCAATCGCCCACACCCTCCGTACCCCCGCCCCCGCTATGCCACAGCAGGGAGATCGGCAAGGGGTCAGGGTCCCCCGGCGGCTGGTCGACGCCGACGACGACGTCGCTCGGGGTCTCGTCCCCCAGGTTGCTGACCTTCAGATAGATGACCTTCTTATCGACTCCCAGCGGGATCCTTGTCCCGGACGCGTCGATTGCGAGGTCCGGCCCCCTCTTCGCCGCCTCGGCGGGGCCGGCGGGGAGAGCCACTCCGGCGAGGAGCAGCAGCGCGGCGGCGACAGTTCGCGACAGCCGCCGACGATCAAAGCTCATGGCAGAACCCTTCAGGACGCGCGGACAGTGTGGTGGAGAACACTATCGGCAATCGGCCGCCATGAGTGCCGGTCGCGCCGTTGAAACCAGGGAAAAGTTGTCGATCAGGTCCCGCAGATCGTCTTCCCGCATTTCTCCCCTGCCCTTCAGTCAGGTCTCTTCGCGGCCTTCCTCGTTCGGCTGCGGACCTGGCGTGAACACGACTGACAGGTCCCACCCTCTCTGAACGAGACCCACTGCCCGGTCAAGGGTTGCCTTCCGTCCCAGCCGCAGAAGTTCCGGACCCGTGCCACCACCGAGGCGATCATCGGCTGAACTTCAGGGCGTAACGTCCACCAGCACCTTGCCGACCGCGCCGGTCTCCACCGCGCGGTGAGCGTCGGCGGTGCGGTGCAGCGGGAAGCGCTGCAGTGGCGAGCTTCGCCTTCTGCGGGCCGCTGACCGTGCCGATCACGGTGGCGCCGGCCCATCGAGCGAGCTGGATCACTGCGTACCCGACCGCGCCGGCCCCGCCGGCGGCAAGCACCACCTTGCCGTCGAGTACGCCGGGGTACAGGCGGCGTGGCCCGTCCTCGGCGACGGTGAGTGCGCGGTGTGCGGTGAGCGCGGGGACGCCGAGCGAGGCGCCGACGTCGAAGGCACGGCGCGGTGGAGGGCCTCGCCGAGTCCTCGGTGCGAATGCTGGCCAAGGTGGTGCAGGTGATGCCGGCCCGGCTACGACGCCAGGTCGAGGCGCTGCGCGCGATGACCCTGCCCGCCGGCGGGGACGGCCCGCCCCGGCCGGGCGTCGATCCGGGCGTGCTCACCACGGTCGCGCTGGCCTGCCGGGACGGCGAGCACCTCCGCTTCTCCTACACCGCCGCCGACGGCCGACACACCGACCGGCACGTCGAACCGCACCGGCTGGTCTCCCTCGGCCGCCGCTGGTACCTGGTCGCCTACGACCTCACCCGGCACCACTGGCGCAGCTTCCGAATCGACCGCCTCACCGCGCCGCACGGCACCGGCTTTCGGTTCCGGCCCCGCGACCTGCCCGCCGCCGACGCCGCCGAGTTCGTCCGCACCAGTCTGGGCAAGGTGCCCCGCCTGTACCACGTGGAGGCCCTGGTCGACGCCCCCGCCGCTGTGGTGCGCGAGCGGATCGGCCGCTGGGCCACCGTCGAGGAGCTCGACGCCGGGCACTGCCGGGTACGGATGACCGCCGACTCCCTGGACTGGCCGACCATGGCATTGGGCACGCTCGACGCGGACTTCCGCGTCCTCGACCCGCCCGAACTGCTCGAACAGATCCACAACTGGGGAGCCCGGTTCACCCGAGCCAGGGCGTGATCCGCCCTCCTCAGTCGACGTGGCCTGAACGCCACCCAGGTGGCTGAAGGATGGGCGGGCCGCCGGTGTGCGGTGTCGGGTGGTAGCCGGGGTACGGCAGCGGCAGTGCCGCCACACACGCTGTGGAACATACGTTCACCAACATCGGCAGCACGTCGGTGGCGACCAGACCAGAGATCCAGACTTGATGCAGCTCACCGTCGACTGGGCCATCGCAGACGCTGCAGGCTCGCACCGTTTCGCAGCCCCACGTGCCCGGGTCGAGTGCGGCGAAGTCGGCCTCTGTCGAGGGGGTCAGCGCCCGCAGCTTCGGAAACGGCGGACGGAACTTGAAGTTTCCGTAGAGGACCCGGGTACTCACCGTGCTGTCCACGAGCCTCGTGCATCTGGTCAGCTCGTACGGGTACCAGTGCAGCCGGTGGGAGGTGTACGGCTCGAAGTGCTCAAGGCTGGTCATTGCCCCAATCTCCGGCGGGATACGAACCAGGTTCGTGCCGTAGAGCACCAGATGTTTGACAGCGGTCAGCTTCGCGATCGTCGCCGGCAGCGTGACGATCTGCCGCCGCTCAGGAGCGCTCAGCTCCACGAAGGGCTTGAACACCGACCGCCCATCCGCTGCGGCCTCGTCGATCAGCGCCAACAGATGCCGCCAGCCGGCCGCCTCGGTGTCCTGACGGTCCGCGTGGAACACGACACTGCTCGGCCGGGTCGCCGCCGAGTAGCCGACGCAGCGGCAATGGTCGCGGACCGGACCGCCCGCACCGGGTCCGACCGCATCCGCGAAGCGATTGGAAAACAGCTGCGGTCCGTTGTCGTTCGCGTCCACGCCGAGACCCTACTCAGTCTCGTCAACCGTATGCGGTGTGATCGGCAGAGCCGTTCCCCGGGTTCCGAAGACCACCTAGGCGGCGGGATTGCAGTTGGGGTGGCGGTTGAGGTTCCTGCGGGCGCGGTCGTAGCGCGTGGTGGCGCGGGGATCGGAATGCCGGCCGGCAATGCCGTTCGGGCCGGTCGACCGCCGCACGGTCGTGATCACGGCTTTGAACTGGAGGTGGGCCCAAGTCAGAACGGCACTTGTCCGGGAAGACGGACGTACTCACATCGGCCATGACCGTCGCAGCTTGAACGGCAACGAGCCGTGACGGTGCGTCCCGCGGGTCACGGCGTGTCCGGATGCCTCTGGGCAGGGCCGTAGGCAGGATTGGAATCATGTGCAGCGCGGCCGGATTTGGTTACAAGACGTCGTGGTTGGCTGTCCGAAACCGGAGCCCTAGCAAGGTTGCCGACGCGCTTGGTTTGCACGACCGGGAAGTCCTCGACTGGGCCACCGGCACCGACCGGGCCTACCGGCACGGCGTGTACGTCGCCGCACCGGTGCCAGGCTGGACCCTCGCCCACGGCCGGCGGCATATGCCGCCGCGTTTCGACGCAACTGAGCCGCCCTTCCCCGATTGGCTCAGAGCGCTGAGTCGGCATCTGGGCGAGGTGCAGTTCTTCGCCAACGAACGAGTCCCGGACTATCACGCCTGGGCCCGAGCCCAGGATGGTGAGCTGTTGCGCGCCTACTGCTTCAACGGCAAGCGAGGCGAGATTCCGCTGTTCGTCGGTGCTCCGACAGCCGACGAGATCGAACTGGGCATCGGCATTCGCGGCATGGAACCCGGGTGGGAACACTGGTCCGACGATGAGTGGACAGCCTGGCACGAAACGACGCCGTCCGAGTCGGACGTGATGGCGTTGGCCGCTCGCTGGAGCATCGACCCGAGCGCCGCCGAGGACGCCACCGTGGCTACAGCGGGCATTTACGGGCTACCACCACCGGTCCCCAACGTCTCGCCGTGACAATCCGGCCAGCGCGCGACGGGAATCCGCCAACCAGCGGCCCCGACGCGTCCGCAACCCGTACGTGTCCGCGGACTCGTACACTGCGCCGTCTGCCGGCTCCGCATACAGGGCCAACAGCCACCACCGCCACCATTGCCGACGGCGACGCGGAACTCGGACGCTACCGATCTGCCCTCGACTCCGGTCCCGCAGTGGTCATCGGACGGATAGCCCGGACACAAGCCGAACGAACCCGAGCAGAAGTCCATCTACAGACGCTTCTACGACCGGACGCCCCGTCAGCCGAACAAAGATCACCGACCTGGCCCTGATCAGAAACCAGACAGCTCAGGGCAACAGGCCGCAATCTGCTTGGGGGCATGTCCGGCCGAGCGCCTGGCGGTGCGACGGCATTCGTTACCTGCCGTATCCGCCAGCCCAACATGAGGGGCTCCGGGCGCAGGTGCGGACGCCGCTCCAGAGGCATGTGCCTTGTCCAGTTGGTTTGGTTAATGGGTTGCGGGGACTGGACGCGCTGACTAGAACTGGCAGCCGAACCTACAAGGAAGGAGGGCTGAGCCATGTACGCCACGCACACCGCGCTCGTGTCCTCCCGGGTGACCAGCTGAGCTGATCCCGGAGCGGGCGAAGCGCCTCCAGACGGAGATCGCCTTGACTTTGCACCAGCATGATCTGACCCTGCGCCCGATCACCGGGCCCGATGAGCTGGACCTGTTCAACAGCCTGCCGTACGTCCTCAACGATGAGCTCGGCAGTGACCTGGCGGCCGGTCGCCGCCGCCCGGAATGGCTGTGGCTCGCGCTGCACGGTGATCGCGTGGCGGCCCGGGCCGGATGGTGGTCGCGCCCCGGGGACGAGCACGCGCTGTCGATGGACATCTTCGACTTCGACGGCACCGTCGAAGACGGCGTGCGGTTGCTGAAGGCCGCACTGCCCGCCGTGGTCTCCGCCGGCGCGACACCCCCAGAGTACAGCCGGTTCCTCCCGGCGGACTGGCGCAACCACCAACACACCCGTCAGGCCGTCAACGACCGGATGGGCGCACTCGAACGTGTCGGAGCCAAGCTGTTCGTCGAACGGCTGGGTCTGGAATGGCGGCCCGGAACGCCCGTCCCCGAGCTCAGCGGGCGGCTCGTCTTCCGTCCGGTTCGCAACGCGGGCGAGCTCATCGAGCTGATGGCGTTTGTGCTGGACGGCACCCTCGACGCGCACAGTCGCGCGGATTTGACCCGCATGACCGCACGCCAGGCCGCTCAGGGGCAGTACCAGAACGAACTCGAGCGCTACGCGAGCCCGCACGATTGGTGGCGGATCGCGACGCTTCCGGACGGAGAACCGGTCGGGTTCGTCATCCCCGCGCACAACGGCTACAACCCGATCATCGCGTACCTCGCAGTGGTGCCCGCGCATCGCGGCCACGGCTACATCCACGACATCCTGGCCATGGGTACGAGTTTGCTCTCGGCGCAGAACGTACCGCGGATCCGGGCAGCCACCGACGTCGGCAACACGCCGATGGCGGCAGCCTTCGCCCGGGCCGGCTACGTCACCATCCAGCGCCAGATCGACATGACCTGGCAATGATCACTGAGCCGATCCAGGTGAGGCCGGGAGCCCAGCCGAGAGCGGTCATCACTGCCCGATCGGCGGCGCGGCCACGTACATCAAGAGTCGCGAGCCCATACACCGTGCTGCCGTCACGAGTAGGAGCCAGTCCGCCAGCGGCAGAGGTGCCCGCTTCGTCGCGGGGCGCGAATCACCGGGGATCTTGAGTCCGCCTGACGGAACCACCGCCGGGATCACGCCGACGGTGGACGGTGTGCCGCAGGTCTGGTTGCTGGGCGTGGGCCCGTCGAGTGCCGTGCTCGCCGGGCGGCTCGGCCTGCCTACTCGTTCGCGCACTTCGGCCGTCCCGAGGTTGTCACCGAAGCGGTTCGGGCGTACCGCGACAGTTTCGGCACGCCCGGCGGCAGCCCGAGAGTGATGGTCGGCATCGGGGTGCATTGCGCGCCGACCCGCGCCGAAGCTGAGCACGTCTTCGCCAGCCCATGGAGGCGGACGGCCCCCGCCGGGCGCGCCCTCCGCTCTCCCACTCCTCGATCTCCCCCTTGCCTATTTCCTAGCTACACGATAGGAAAACTGGGTGACTACCACGGTCCCCGCGCCACCTGCCGCGGAAACCTCGATCGGCACGTCAGCGGTGACCCCTGACGCACTGGCACCGCACGGCGGACGCCGCCGCCGGATCCTGTTCCGGCTACTCGCCCTCGTCGTGCTCTACGCGCTGTGGGAGATCGCCGCCCGAGCCACCAGCAACCCCACCTTCATCCCCTCGCCCGGTGCGGTGTGGCACCAACTCATCCAGACCTCGACCACCCACGACGGCATCCGTGGTTACAGCGGACACCTGCTCATCGAGCACCTCGGGGTGAGCCTGCGCCGCATCCTGATCGGATCCGTCATCGGTGTCGTCGGCGGAGTGCTCCTCGGCGTCGTCATGGGAACGGTCAGCTGGATCCGGGTGGTCGTCGAACCGGTCGTCACCTTCATCCGGGCGCTCCCACCCCTGGCCTACTTCAGTCTCTTCATCATCTGGTTCGGCATCGACGAGACACCCAAGCTCTGGCTGCTCTCCATCGCCGCGCTGCCCCCGGTCGCGGTTGCCACCGCGGCAGCCGTCCACTCCGCGCCGACCGGTCTGGTGGAGGCCGCGCAGGCGCTGGGCGCCAACCGCGCACGGGTGATCCGCGACGTGGTGCTACCCAACGCGCTACCGGAAATCTTCACCGGGATCCGGATCGCCGTCGGGGTCGCGTACTCCTCGGTGGTCGCCGCGGAGACGATCAACGGCGTACCCGGCATCGGCGGCATGATCCGCGACGCCCAACGCTACTCACAGACCGATGTGGTCGTCCTCGGTCTCTTCGCCATCGGCCTGTCGGGCCTGCTCATCGACGCCCTGCTGCGGACCGCCGAGAACCGGCTGATCCCGTGGCGGGGCCACGTCTAGGAGAACACCACATGCGCAAGATCATTGGCCTGTTGGCCGCCGCCACCCTCCTGCTACCCACCGCCTGCGGTGACGGCGACCCGGGCCGGAAGACCATCCGGATCGCCTACCAGGCGTTCCCGAGCGGCGACCTGATCGTGAAGAACCAGAAACTGCTGGAGAAGGCCCTGCCCGACTACCAGATCACCTGGACCAAGTTCGACTCCGGAGCCAGCGTCAACACCGCCTTCGTGGCGGGCAGCATCGACATCGCGGCGATCGGATCCAGCCCGGTGGCCCGTGGGCTCTCCGCGCCGTTGAACATTCCGTACCAGGTCGCCTTCGTCCTCGACGTGGCCGGCGACAACGAGGCACTCGTCGCCCGCAAGGGCTCCGGAATCACCGACGTGGCCGGCCTGCGCGGCAAGAAGGTGGCGACCCCGTTCGCCTCCACCGCCCACTACAGCCTGCTGGCCGCGCTGGACCGCGCCGGCGTCAAGGAGTCCGACGTCACCATCGTCGACCTGGAACCGCAGGACATCCAGGCCGCCTGGACCCGCGGCGACCTGGACGCCGCCTACTCCTGGCTGCCGTCGCTCGACGAACTCAAAAAGACCGGCACCGTACTGGTCACCAGTCGCGAACTGGCCACCGCAGGCAAGCCCACCCTCGACCTCGGTGTCGTCGCCACCGACTTCGTCAAGGCACACCCGGCCGCCGTGGACGCCTGGCGTAAGGCCCAGTCCCAGGCACTGAACCTGATCCACAACGACCAGGCCGCAGCCGCGAAATCGGTAGGCGTCGAGCTCAACCTCAGCCCGGAGGAAGCACAGCGGCAGCTCTCCCAGGGTGTCTTCCTCAAGCCCGCGGACCTGGCCAGCCCCGAGTGGCTCGGCACCTCGGCGGCCAAGGGAAAACTCGCCGACAACCTCCTCAGCGCCGCCCAGTTCCTGAAGGGCCAGCAGAAGATCGACGCCGTACCGGACCTGGCGGCCGTGCAGGCCGCCATCTACACCGAGGGGCTGCCGGATGCCCTCGGCTGAACCCGCTGGTGCGGCTGCGATCACCGTCACCGGCGTCGAGCACGCCTACGGCGACGTCGTCGCCCTCGGGCCGATCGACCTGACCGTGCCGACGGGTGAGTTCCTCGTCCTGGTCGGCGCCTCCGGCTGCGGCAAGAGCACGCTGCTGCGGCTGATCGCCGGCTTCGAGCGGCCCACCACCGGGACGGTCCTGACCGATGGCGGGTCGCCCGTCCCGGGGCGCGGCGCTGGCCTGGTCTTCCAGCAGCCCCGCCTGTTCCCGTGGAAGACCGTCGGCGGCAACATCGAGTTGGCCCTGCGCTACGCCGGACAGCCCGCCGACGGCGTGGACCGGCTTCTCACCCGGGTCGGTCTGCCCGGTGTGGCGAACCGCCGCACCTGGCAGATCTCCGGCGGCCAGCAGCAGCGGGTCGCCATCGCCCGGGCGCTGGCCGCCGACCGCCCGCTGCTGCTGCTCGACGAGCCGTTCGCCGCCCTCGACGCCCTCACCCGGGAACGCCTCCAGGAGGACCTGCGAACGGTCAGCACCACGACCGGCCGAACCTCCGTCTTCGTCACGCACAGTGTGGACGAGGCTGTCTTCCTGGGCAGCCGGGTCGTGGTCCTCAGCCCGCGCCCCGGCCGAATCGTCCTGGACCTGCCCATCGACCTGCCTCGCACCGACATCACGCCGAACGACCTGCGCGGGCTGCCGGAGTACGCCGCGCTGCGAGCCGAGATCGGGCACGCCGTCCGGAACGAAGGAGCATCCGCATGACCGCCCTGCTCGTGCAACTCGACCTCGAACCGCTGGGGCCGCACTTCGGCGCCCTGGTGCACGGACTGAAACTGGCCACCGCCACCGACGACGAGATCGTCGCCCTCCGCGCCGCACTGGTCGACCGCAAGGTGCTCTTCCTCCGCGACCAGCGCCTCGACGACGACGCCCAGGTGCTCCTGGGCCGCCGGATCGGCGAGCTCACCGCCGCACACCCGGTCGTCGGCGGCGTCGACGAGGACCACCCCGAGGTGTACGCCCTCGACAGCACCGACAACGGCTTCGCCGACGTGTGGCACACCGACGTCACCTTCATGAAGCGACCACCGCTCGGCTCGATCCTGCGCCCGGTCGTCCTTCCCCCCACCGGGGGAGACACCAACTGGGCCGACACCCAACTGGCCTACGACTCGCTCAGCGAACCGGTACGACGGCTCGCCGATCAACTCACCGCCGTCCACGACGGCACCCGCGAGTTCGGCTACTACCTGGCCCAACGCGGAGGCAACGTGTGGGAGGGAAAACCGGTGTCCCGCCTCGACCCGGTCGAGCACCCGGTGGTCCGGGTGCACCCCGAGACCGGCCGGCGGGGAATCTTCGTGAACCCCGGCTTCACCTCGCACATCGTCGGGATGTCGGACGTCGAGAGCAGGGCCATCCTGGACCTGCTCTACGCCCACCTGACCAAGCCCGAACACCTCGTGCGACACCGGTGGCGCCCCGGCGACGTGGCGCTCTGGGACAACCGCAGCACCGCCCACTACGCCAACCGCGACTACGGCTCGGCGAAACGGGTGATGCATCGGATCACCCTGCGCGGCGACATCCCCCACGGGCCGCAGGACCAGCCCTCGCTCCTTGGGTAGCCTTCGGCCAGGTGCGCGGGCGTATCGGCGTCGGACACACCCGGTGCCACCGGCGCCGTTCTCGGCCTCGTCGGGGGCCTGCCAGCCCCATGCGCCAGACGTGGCCGGGCCTGGGCCGTGCGGCAAGTCCCTCCGCAGACAGGCCACGGGGCCCACGGCGATCGTTCGCCGTGGGCCCCGCGACTCCGTACGTCACACGCGGGCTAGCCCCGGGTCTTCACCAGGAACGCATACCCGATCCGCTTCGATCCGTCCCAGTTGTACATCGGGTAGCACGCCTGGGGCTTTGTCCAGGACGAGTTGTACTTCGGTCGGGCCTCGTTGCACGCCTTCAGTGTCGAATAGATCGGGCTGGTGTAGTCCGCGTACGCGGGCGCGGCCAGACCGAGAACCAGGGCGCTCGCTACCGAGGTCGCTGCGACGAGGTTGCGGAGCCGAGGGCGTCGCAAGGCTTTCATGTTTTTCTCCCGTTCATCGTCCGTCGATCGACGGCCTACCGTCGGCAGCCGCTTCCGAGGAACGCGACGACCATGATCATGGTAGGTGGGCGACGCAAGGCCGGCCCCCGTCCCGGCGCGTCGATCGCGAGGCAGGCGTCGTCAGTCCCGCCACTCCTTCGCGAGCAGTTCGTACGAGTTGACCCGGTCGTCGTGCGCGTGGGTGATCGTGGTGATCAGCAGTTCGTCGGCGGCGGTGACGTCACGCAGGACGCGCAGCCGCTCGACGACGGTGCCGGGCGACCCGACGAACTGGGTGTCCACCCGGTCGGCGACGAGTTCGCGGTCCTCGTCGGTCCACGGCAGCGCGGCAGCCTGATCCGGGCGTGGAAACGGGATCGCGCCGGCGCCGCTGCGGATGCTGCGCACCCAGGGCCCGTACGGCGCGGCGAGCCGACGTGCCGTCTCATCGGTGTCGGCGACGACGACGTCGGCGGAGACCACCAGGTACGGCTGGGCCAGTACCGCCGAGGGCCGGAACGCGGCCCGGTAGGCGGTCGCCGCGTCGAGCACCGAGGAGGGGCTGACGTGGTAGTTCGCGGCGAAGGGCAGGCCGAGCGCGCCGGCGAGTTGGGCGCTCTCGCCGCCGCTGCTGCCCAGCAGCCACACCGAGAGGTCGGTGCCCTCCCCCGGCACGGCGTGCGCGTCCAGGCCGTTCTCGTCGGTGTAGTCGCCACGAAGGAGGGCCAGGACGTCGGCCACCTGGTCGGCGAAGGCCGGCGGCTGCGCCCCTGGCTGGTGCAGCAGCGTGTCGGCCAGCGCGAAGCGCGGTGAGGCGAGCACCCTGGCGTAGGAGAACGGCGGCGGGATCAGCAGTCCGTCGACGACCCGGGCCTCGACGGGCGGCGTGTTCGTGGGCGCGGTGGGGGCCCGGGCCGCCTCGACGCGCCGCTGCCCGGAACGGCCCAGCCCGAGATCGATCCGCCCCGGGTGCAGCGCGGCGAGGGTGCCGAACTCCTCCACCACCGACAGTGCGGTGCGGTGACCGACCTGGACGGCGCCGGAGCCGACGCGGAGCACGCTGGTGGCCGCTGCGACCTGCCCGATGAGCACAGCCGGCGCCGAGCTGGCGACGCCTGCGGCGAGGTGGTGTTCGGCCAGCCAGTAACGGTGGTAGCCGGACTGCTCGACCCGGCGGGCCAGGTCGACGGTGTTGCGTAGAGCGTCGGCGACGGTGCCCCCGGCGGGCACCGGCGACAGGTCGAGGACGGACAGTGGCATCGATGGCATGGTGGTTTCCCGTCTCTTCTCAGACCGCCGGCGTGGCGGTCACCGCCGGTGCGAAGGCGCGACTGGGGATCTCTCGCCGCAGCACCGGCGCCACCTCGGCCTGGAACAGCTCCAGGCTCTGTCGGTGCTGCTTGTCGGTCAGCCCGTCGTGATCGGCCTGGAGGTGCATGACCTCGTGGCCGAACTCCTCGTGGTAGCGCAGCACCTTGTCGACGATCTGCTGCGGGCTGCCGACCAGGATGGAGCTGCGTTCGATGGCGTCCTCAAGGGTGGGAAAGACCGTCGGCAGGCCGAGCCGCCGGAACGCGGCGACCCGGGCGTCGAAGATCGGCCGGTACCGCTCGATCGCCTCCTGCGAGGTACGCGTCACGTAGAAGCCGGCCGAGCCGGCGCCGACCAGGGCGGCAGCCGGGTCGTGGCCGTAGTGGACCCAGCGGTCCCGGTAGTGGCGGATCAGCTCGGCGTACGGCTCGATGGGGTTGGTGACGTTGGCGGAGAAGAGCGGGTCGCCGTAGCGTGCGGCCAGGTCGACCGACTCCCGGCTGGTGGCGCTGCCGTGCCAGACACGGATCGGCTGTTGCAGCGGGCGCGGCCAGGTCTCGGCCTCGGTCAGCGACGGCCGGTACGTCCCCGACCAGGTGACCTTCTCCTCCCGCCAGAGCCGACGGAACAGCTCGTAGCCCTCCCGGTTCCGGTCCCACTGGTCCTCGGCCGTGACGTGGAACAGTTGGGCCTGCGCGGCGCCGTTGCCCTTGCCGATGATCAGTTCGAGTCGGCCTCCGGAGAGGTGGTCGAGGGTGGCGTAGTCCTCGTACGCGCGGACCGGGTCGAGCAGGCTGAGCGTGGTGACGGCGGTGAAGAGGCGGATGGCGGACGTACGGGCCGCGATGTGGCTCAGCACCACCGGAGGCGACGACGAGATGAACGGCCGTTCGTGCCGCTCGCCGACGCCATACCCGTCGAAGCCGAGTTCCTCGGCGAGGACAGCCGTGTCGACCACCTCCCGGAACCGCTCGCTGGTGCTGCGGCGCTGACCGGTGACCGGGTCGGGAAGGTGGGTGATCAGGGTGATCAGCAGGAACTTCATGCGGGGACCGTCACTTCCGGCGCAGGGGTCATGGGCGGCGTACCGCCAGGGCGAAGCAGCGCGAGTAGGGCAGGGTGTCGTACGGGGCGAAGACCGGGATCGGCCGGTAACCCGCCTGCTCGTACCGGCGGATCGCGTCGGGTTGCCGGTCGCCGGTCTGCAGCACGATGCGGGACGCGCCGAGCTGGCCGGCGGCCTCCCGGGCCGCGTCGAGCAGACTCCCGGCGACCCCGCGCCCCCGATGGGCGGGCGGTACGTACATCCGCTTGAGCTCCAGGTCGGGACCGTGCCACCGCATGGCGGCGTGCCCCACCGGCGTGGCGTCGGCCGTGTACGCCACGCCGGTCCACGCGACCGAGGTCGGGGTGAGCACCTGGGCCGTGGGCAGGTGGATCGGGTCGTCGGGGCGGTCGGCGTACCGGTGGCGCAGTTCGGCCGTCATTCCTGCCCGCAGGGCCGTGGCGTCCGGGTCGTCCCAGCGCCGGCGGTAGACCGTGACGGGCGTGGTCACGCCGCACCGACGCGGCCGACCGGGCGGGCGGGGCCGAGACCGAGGTGGTCGCGCAGGGTGGTGCCGGTGTACTCGGTGCGGAAGACGCCGCGTTCCTGTAGCAGTGGGACGACCTGGTCGACGAACCGGTCGAGACCGCCCGGGGTCAGGTGTGGCACCAGGATGAACCCGTCGGCGGCGTCGGACTGGACGAAGTGGTCCATCCGGTCGGCGACCTGCCGGGGGGTGCCGACGAACGACTGCCGGCCGGTGACCTCGATGATGAGGTCACGGATTCCGAGGCCCTTCTCCTCGGCCAGGGCGCGCCACCGGCGGGCGGTGGCCACCGGGTCCGGGTACATGCCGGCCCGGCCTCGACTGATCGCGTCGGCGCTCACGTCCGGGTCCACGGCGGGCAGTGGGCCGTCCGGGTCGTACGCGGACAGGTCCCGGTTCCACAGCTGTTCCAGCAGCAGGATCGCGGTCTGCGGGCTGACCTGCTGGCGGCGGATGTGGTGGGCGCGTTCCTGCGCCTCGGCGTCGGTGTCGCCGAGCACGAAGGTGACCCCGGGGATGATCTTCAGGTCGTCGGGGTGACGGCCGTATCGAGCGAGCCGGGACTTCACGTCCCGGTAGAACTCCTGGCCGTCCTCCAGGGTGCCGTGCCGGGAGAAGATGGCGTCGGCGCTGGACGCGGCGAACTCGCGACCGTCGGGCGAGTCGCCGGCCTGGAGGATCACCGGGTGCACCTGCGGGCTGCGCGGCACGGTGAAGTGCCCGGCGATGTCGAACTGGTCGCCGTGGTGGGCGAACGCGCCGGGATCCGCCTCCGTCACGTACCGTCCGCCGTCGCGGTCCCCCACGATCGCCTCCGCCGGCCAGGACTCCCACAACTCGCGGGCGGTCCGGACGAACTCGGCGGCCCGCTCGTAGCGCAGGGAACGGTCGAGGTAGCCGCCCCGGCGGAAGTTCTCCCCGGTGAACGCGTCGGACGTGGTCACGACGTTCCAGGCGGCGCGACCGCCGGAGAGGTGGTCGAGGCTGGCCAACTGGCGGGCCAGCTCGTACGGCTCACGGAAGGTGGCGTTCAGGGTGCCGGCCAGCCCGAGGTGGCTGGTGACGCTCGCGAGGGCGGCCAGCAGGGTCAACGTGTCCGGACGGCCCACCACGTCCAGGTCGTGGATGCGACCGCGCTGCTCGCGCAGGCGCAGCCCTTCGGCGAGGAAGAAGAAGTCGAACTTGCCGCGCTCGGCGGTGCGGGCCAGGTGGACGAACGAGGAGAAGTCGATCTGACTACCGGAGTCGGGGTCGCTCCACACGGTCGTGTTGTTCACGCCGGGAAAGTGCGCGGCCAGGATGATCTGCTTGGGCATGGCGGTCTCCAGGAATCAGGCGGTCTCCGCGACGGCGTACCGGCTGGCCGGTCGGGGCAGGCCGAGCAGGTCGCGCAGCGTCCCGCCCGGGTATCCGACGCGGAACAAGCCCCGGCCTCGCAGCGCGGGCACCAACGCACGGGTGATCAGGGTCAGGTCGTGGGGAAGCACGGCAGGCCGCAACCGGAAGCCGTCCACACCCGAGCGCTGCCAGGTGGCGAGCAGGTCCGCCAGGTCGGCCGCCGTTCCGGTGAACGCGGTCGCGTCCGAGCGGAACTCCCGGCCGTGCAACTCGTCGAGGCGGGCGCCGCGCCGGCGAGCGAGGGAAGGCGACTCGTCGAGCAGGACATTCAGGTCGGCGAAGACGCGCAGCGGCGGTTCGGTCCGGCCGACGGCCGCCTCGGCGGCCCGGACCTCGGCGACGATCGCGGCGGCGTGCGCGGCGTCGGTCGGGGTGACGAAGACGACGTCGGCGTGCCGGGCGGCGAAGGCGTACGGCACCGACGAGTGGGCCAGCGCGGCCACCACCGGCTGGCCCTGCGGCGAGCGCGGCACGATGGAGGGGCCCTTGACCGAGAACCACCGACCCACGAAGTCGATGTAGTGCAGCCGTTCCCGGTCGACGAAGCGCCCGCTGGCGACGTCCCGGATCTCGGCGTCGTCCTGCCAGCTGTCCCACAGCCGGCGGACCACCTCCACGGCGTCGCCGGCCTCCGCGATGAGGTCACCGACGAGGCGGACGACCTCCGGATCGTCGAGCCGCGTCGGATCCCACGCGGGGAACTCCCGACGGCCGAAGTGACCGGCCTCGGCTCGCCGGGCGGAGACCCGGGGCCGCCAGCCGGCCCGGCCACCGCTGAGGTGATCGAGGGTGGCCAGCCCGGTGGCGAGGTGGAACGGTTCGGTGTGGGTGGTGCTGGTGGTCGGCACCAGCCCGATGTGCCGGGTCAGCGGGGCCAACCGGGCCGCGATCTGTACCGCGTCGAGGCGTCCGCGGAGCTGGTCGACCCGGCCGTCGGGGCCGTCGGGTCGCGTCGACTGGAGGTCGAGGCTGTCCTCGAAGGTGAGCAGGTCCAGGGTGGCGCGTTCGGCCTCCCCGGCGAGGGCGGCCCAGTAGCGGGCGGTCAGCGGCGCCGACGCGCCGGCGCGGGAGAGACGCCAGGCGGCCGGGTGCCAGCCGAGGCCGTCGAGGGCGACTGCCAGGTGCAGGGTCTTCTCGGTCATGGGCGTTCCTCCTGCGGTCGGCCGGCGGCGACGAGCGTGGGCAGCGCGTCAAGCAGGGATCGGGTGTAGTCGTGTCGCGGGTGGGTGAAGACGTCGCCGACCGGTCCCTGCTCGACCACCGTGCCGTCGTGCATCACCAGCACCCGGTCGCTCAGGTGGTGCACCACGCCCAGGTCGTGCGAGATGAAGAGCAGCGCGGTGCCGTCGGCGGCGCGTAGCTCGGCCAGTAGGTCCAGGACCTGCGCCTGGACGGAGACGTCGAGGGCGGAGACCGGTTCGTCGCAGATGATCAGACTCGGTCGGGGGGCGATCGCGCGGGCGATGGCGACCCGCTGCCGTTGCCCGCCGGAGAGCTGGCGGGGGTGCCGGTCCAGCAGGTCCGGCCCGAGGCCGACCCGGCGTAGCAGGTCGACGACGTGCGGCCGCCGGTCCCGCCGGTCCACGTCGGGGTCGAGGTTCTCCCCGATCACCTGACCCACGGTGTAGCGGGGGTCGAAGGAGCTGAGCGGATCCTGTGAGATCAGTTGCAGCCGGCGGCGCATCGGGCGGCGGGTGCGTTCGCGGACGGCGGACCACGGCGTTCCCTCGAAGGAGACGGTGCCGGCCTCGGGGTCGAGCAGGCCGGCGACGATCCGCGCCACGGTGCTCTTGCCAGAACCCGACTCCCCCACCAGCCCGAGCGTCTCGCCGCGCCCCACGGAGAAGGTGACGTCGCGGACGACGGTGTGCTCGCCGTACCTCTTGGTCAGCCCGCGTGCGTCGAGCACCCGGTCGGCGGGACGGACCTCGACGCGGGCAGGAAGTGCCACCCGGGCACCCGCGACCGGGGGCGTCGCGGCGAGTCGGCGGCCCCGCGACGACGCCGACGGCACCGCGGCCAGCAACTGCCGGGTGTACGGGTGTTCCGGGGCCCGCAACAGCCGGTCGGTGGGCCCGTTCTCGACGACGCGACCGTCGCGCATGACCAGCACCCGGTCGGCGACCTGGGCGACCACCGCCAGGTCGTGGCTGATCAGCAGCAGGCTCACCCCGGCGGCCCGCCGTTCGGCGAGCAGCCGCAGGATCTGGGCCTGCACGGTGACGTCCAGCGCGGTGGTCGGCTCGTCGGCGATGAGCAGTGCCGGTTCCCCGGCGATCGCCGAGGCGATCAGCGCCCGCTGCCGCAGCCCGCCGGAGAGCTGGTGCGGATACTGTCGGGCCCGACGCTCCGGCTCCGGCAGGTGGACCAGGTCGAGCAGGTGGGCGACCCGGCCGGCCCGTTCCCGGCGGCCGACGATGCCGTGCGTGGTGAGCACCTCGCCGACCTCGGCGCCCACTGTGCGCAGCGGGTCGAGGGAGACCAGCGCGTCCTGGAGGACCAGCCCGGCGAGGCGTCCCCGAACCCGCCGCCAGTCCCGTGCGCGGTGGGTGCGCACGTCCTCGCCGGCCAGGTCGAGTCGGGCGGCGCGGATCCGCGCACCCGGGCCGGCGAGACCGACCAGGGTACGGGCGGTGACGCTCTTGCCGGAGCCGGACTCCCCGACGACGGCCACGCACTCGCCGCGATCGACAGTGAAGCTGATCCCGCGCACCGCGGCCACCCGGCCGGTCGGGGTGTCGAAGTCGACGTGCAGATCCTCGACCGTGACCAGCGGCGCCATCAGCGCCGCCGCCCGTCGAAGCGGGCCTGCCAGTGCCGACCGACGACGGTCAGCGAGACCACGGTGGCGGTGACGGCCAGGCCGGGCAGGATGCTGATCCACCAGGCCACCTGGAGATAGTTGCGCCCCTCGGAGAGCATCGCGCCCCACTCCGGCGACGGCGGCTGGGGGCCCATGCCGAGGAAGCTGAGCCCGGCGGCGGCCAGGACCGCCTCACCGAGCCCGATCACGGCGAGTACCGGCACCGGACCGACCACGTTGGGCAGCACGTGCCGCAGCACCAGCCGAGGCCGGGACTGCCCGAAGGTGACGGCCTGTTCGACGAAGCCGGAGCGGCGGACCAGAAGCGTCTGACCACGCACCACCCGGGCGTGGTGCGGCAGGGTGGCGATACCGATGGCGCCGATCAGGCTGGCGGTGCCGGGGCCGGCGATGGCGATGAACAGCAGGGCCAGCAGCAGCATCGGAAATGCCGACAGCGCGTCGAGCGTGCGGCTGAGCGCCTCGTCGGCGACCCGGTGCGTGAGGCCGGCGAGCAGGCCGAGCAGCACCCCACCGGTCACCGCGATCGCGGTGGCGGCGACACCGATGGTGAGCGAGTGACCGGCGCCGTGCACCACCCGGGTCAGGACGTCGCGGCCGAGGTGGTCGGTCCCGAACCAGTGCCCGGCGCCGGGCGGACTCAGCACGGCGAGCGGATCGGCCGCGAGCGGATCGGCGGGGGCCAGCGCCGCCGGCGAGGCGGCGGCGACGACCAGCAGGACGAGGTACGCCCCGGCGGCGAGCAGACCGGGTCCCGGCCGGAACCGTCGGCGTACGGCCGGTTCGGTCGGGTCGACGCGGATCCGGGCGGGCGCGTCGGTGAGCGGAGGGCCCAGGGTGACGGTCATTCGGTCAGCTCCTTCGCAGACGCGGGTCGACCAGCAGGTACGCCAGGTCGGCGGCGGTGTTGACCACGACGTAGCCGGCGGCGGAGAGGGTGACCACGGCCAGCACCACCGGCATGTCCTGGTTGGCGACGGCCGAGAGGATGACCTGGCCGAGGCCGGGCCGACCGAAGACCTGTTCGACGATGACGGTGCCGCCGATCACGATGCCGAAGACCCAGCCGGCAAGGCTGACGGCCGGCAGTAGGGCGTGCCGCAGCGCGTGACGAAGCAGGACACCCCGTTCCCGGACGCCTCGGGACCGGGCGGTGAGCACGAACGGCTGGTCGATGGCCCGGTCGAGCCCGTCGCGGAGCACCTGGGCGAGCAACCCGGCGATGGGCAGCGCCAGGGTCACGGCGGGCAGCACGAGCGCGCCGGCCCCCTGATCGCCGGAGACCGGGAAGAACCTGAACCGGAACGACAGCACGCTGAGCAGCAGGAGCCCGATCAGGAACGACGGGGTGGAGACCAGCAGCAGTTCGGTGCCGGAGCTGAGCCGGCGCAGCCACGGTCGCCGGTTCCCGGCGGTGGCCACCGCGATGACCAGGGCGAGCAGCACCCCGAGCCCGGCGGCGGCGACCGCGAGCGCGAGAGTGGGGAGGAGCTGTTCGCCTATCACGTCGGAGACCGGACGTTGCAACAGGTAGGAGCGGCCCAGGTCGCCGTTGACGAGCCGCACCAGATAGTCGACGTACTGCACCACGGCGGGCCGGTCCAGACCCCACTGGGCGATGATCTCGGCACGGATGTCCGGGGTGTCCGCGCCGTCGCCGATGATGTTGTCCACCGTGTCGCCGGGAGCGGCCAGCAGCGCCAGGTAGGCGGCGGTCGCGGCGACCCAGAGGACGAGCAGGCCGGCACCGATCCGGCGGGCCACCGCGCGCAGGGCTCTCACTTCCCGATCCACAGGTCGTACGCGCTGGCTGGTACGCCGGCGGTGGGCTCGAAGCGGACCCCGCCGACGCTGGTGCTGGCGGCGATCTGGTCGGCCGGGGCGTAGAGCGGCAGCACCAGTGCCTGCTCGGCGACGACGCGCTGCTGCAGTTCGGCGTAGATGCCGGCCCGCTTCGCCGGGTCGCCGGTGGCCTGGCCGGTTTGCAGGAGCTGGTCGATGCGCGGATCGTTGACCCGGGCGCGGTTGATGCCGCCCTTCGAGTGCAGCAGCAGGTTGAGCGCCGCACCGGCGTCGGTGTCGGCCCGGGAGTTGTCGAACACCTCGTACTCGTTGCGCGCGAACGCCTCGTTGGCGGTGCCCTGGTCGACGAGGGAGACCTTCAGGTCGATGCCGGCGCTCTGCTTGACCGCGGCCTGCACGGCCTGGGCGAGGACGTCGCGACGGTCCCGGACGAAGGGAGCGGACTGCACCAGCCGTACGGTGAGCCGCCTGCCGTCCTTCACCCGGAAGCCGTCGGCGTCACGTGCCGTCCAGCCGGCCTGGTCGAGCAGGGTGTTCGCCTCACCCGCGTCGCCGCCGTACCCGCCTTCGAGGCTCTTGTCGTAGAGCGGGCTGGACGGGCTGATCACACTCCAGGCGCGGGTGGCGGTGTCCCGGTAGACCGACCGCAGCACCGTGTCCACGTCGACGGCCTCCCGGAACGCCTGCCGGACCCGCAGATCGTCAAAGGGGGCGTGGGAGCTGTTGAAGTAGTAGGAGTAGGCGGAGCCGGAGTTGAGTTCGCGGCTCAGTCGCAGGCTCGCGTTGCCGGTGACCAGTGGCTGGTCGGTGGCGGGAACACCTTCGACGAGCTGCACCTGACTCGACGTGAGGGCGCCGACGCGGACCGCCGATTCCTTGAGGAACCGGTAGGTGATCTCGTCGAGGTACGCCGGGCCGGTGTGGGTCGCGGTGGGCGGCGCCCAGTCGTAGCCGGGGTTGCGCCGGTAGTGCAGCTCCTGGCCGGGGACGTAGCGGTCCAGCACGAACGGTCCGGTGCCGGCGACGTCGACGCCGCCGGCCTTGAGGTTCTTCGCCGCGCGCAGCGACTTCGGCGAGACCTGAGCGCCCTGCGGGGAGGCGAGGAAGTCGAGGATCAGCACGTCGGGCGTGGTGAGGGTGAGCCGTACGGTGCGCGGGTCGACGACCTCGACGGCCTTGAGGTTGCGCAGTTGCACGGCGGCGACGGCGGGGGCGTACCCGGGCTCGCGGAGTTTGTCGATGTTCGCCCGCACGGCTGCGGCGTCCAGGGGCGTGCCGTCGGAGAAGGTGACGCCATCGCGCAGTGTCAGGGTGTATGACAACCCGTCCGGGGCGGTCTGCCAGCCGGTGGCCAGCCACGGCACCAGCTTGCCCTGCTTGTCGTAGGTGAGCAGGGACTCGAAGGTGTTCCAGACCAGCAGGCGGGCCTTGGCCTGGGCGTACTGGTGCGGGTTGAGGGTGATCGGCTCGGTCTCCACGGCCCAGGTCAGGCTGCCGCCGGAGCGCGGCTGACCGGCGGCCTCGCCGGCCGGCCCGGCGGCGTTGGCGCAGCCGGCGGCGACGGCGAGCAGCGGGGCGAGCGCGGCGGCGGCGAGGGTTCGCAGACGGTTGGCGGGCATGGCGAGGTCTCCTGTCCAGGCAGGCGGTTCGGGTACGCCGACACCTGGCCCGGCGCGGTGGGCGCGGGTGGTCAGGGTGTCGGTGCTGATGGCTCGGCGGCCGGCTCGGCGTTGAGCCCCACCTCGGCGGGCCGGTGGGCGGGCCGGGTGAGCGGGGTGCCGGTCAGGCCAGACAGGAACTCGACCACACCCGACCGAAGTCGATGTGGCCACGGATCGTCAGCCGCAGCTCGCTGGACATGAACCGAGTCCACCTCTCCCGCGCGGCGGCGTCAACGAATCGCTCGATGGATGTCGGCTATCGCACGCAAGGCCGTCGATTCGTTGACGCAATACCTACTAAGGCCATAGGGTTTACAGGGATTGTGCCCGGCGGGTCGACAGGTGGCCCACGCTGATGACCCTTTCGACGACGACCGGCGGAGGACGCCGGCCCGATGTCAGGCGGCGGTGCGTCGGGCCGTGCCGTCCGAAGCGTCCGCGAGACCGGCGTAGCGACCCCGGTGGTAGAGCAACGGGGAGCCGACGTCGGCGTGCCGGAGCAGTTCCGGCTCGGCCAGCACGACCACGTGATCGCCGACGACCACCCGGTCGACGACCCGGCACACCAGCCAGGCCAGGGCGCCGTCGAGGATCGGCAGCCCGTTCGGCCCGGGCCGCCAGCGGGTCGGAGCGGCGAAGCGGTCGATCCCGCTCGTGGCGAAGGTCCGGGCCAGGTCCTGCTGGCCGTGGGCGAGCAGGTGCACCGCCACGTGCCGCGCCTGCGCCAGCGTCGGCCACGTGGACGAGCCGAGGTTCAGGCAGAACGAGACGATCGGCGGCGTCAGCGACACCGAGGTGAACGATGTCGCGGTGAAGCCCACCGGCGGCGCGCCGGGGGCGGTGACCACCGTGACGGTGCTGGCCTGGTGGCGCAGCAACCTGCGCAGCGCGTCGGCGTCGGCGTCGGTCGGGTCGTCGGTGGACGAGGTCATGGCGTTCCTCCCGAGGGGTGAGGGCGCGGGTCGCTAGGGACGGGCGGCGAGGTCGGCCGCCAGCCGGTCGAACGGGATCTTCTCGCCGGCTTCGACGGCGACCGGCAGCCGGTTCTCCGTCGGTGGCAGCGGGCAGGTCGCGAAGTCGGTGTACGCGCACGGCAGGTTGACGGCCCGGTTGAAGTCGAGCGTCACCCGGCCCTGCTCGTCCGGTGCCCCGACGGTCAGCGACCGGTTGGCCCCGTAGGTGGTGACGCCGGAGGTGGTGTCGGTGAACAGCACCGACAGGCTGCCGGGCGTCGCGCCGTTGAACGCGGTCAGGCTCAGCGGCAGCCCGTCGACGCTGAACTCGATCCGACCGGGCGCGTCGTAGACGTGCTGGAGGCCCTCCACGGCAGCGCCGACCGTGGTCGGCCGGGGACGATCGAACGGCACGAACCGCCCCTGGAGCACCCACCGTTCGGCGGGCGGGTAGGTGGGGGTGCCCTGGTAGCGCGTCCGCAGCGGGTGATCGGGGCGTCGGGGTCGAAGGATGTCGTGCCCACCCCGCCTGGCCACCTCGAGGACACCACCGTCGATCTCCACGGTGATGCCGGCGCGCTCGGCAATCGCCCCGAACTGATGCCTCTCCCGGACACGCCGGCCGTCGACGACGATCTCCTCGTCGTCGGCGAGGGTCACCACCGGCCCGTCCTTCCCGGTGCGCCACTCCCCGGGCACACCGGGGAACCGCTGCGCCTCCCCGGTGAGCCAGTGCAGTCCGGCCACGGCGAGGAAGCCGTGGCGGTCCGCCCGCGCCGCCTCGTGCCGGCGGTGCCACTCCTGCCAGTCCTCGGCGAACGCGCGGGTGGATCGTGCGGCGTCGGCGGATGCGGACGGTGCGAGATCACTGGTCATGACGGATCCCTCTCGTTGAGGTGCGGCTGCTCGGAAACGGGTGCGGAGGTGCCGGACCCGAGCCGGCGGGACGACGACCGACGGGCAGGGATCGCCCGTTCAGGCCGGTAGGGCCGGAAGGATCGCGACACGACAGAGCTGCGCGGCGACCCGCATCAGGTCGACGACCCGGCGGGAGGTGAAGAGCCGAACAAGCAGCATGGGCCGATTTTCCTACCAACCAAGTAGGATTTCAAGCCCCCGTAGCCGGGCATCTCCGGGCGGGTCCCAGGGCCCAAAATCCTACTTGACACATAGGGAATGTGGGTTACCGTCGTATCCGTGACCAGCCGACGCACCCTGTTTCAGGGCACCGCCATCGCGGTGTCGCGGGGATGCTGCCGTGGCTGGACCGCCGCCTGCGGCCGCTGCCGCTGAGCCCGCGCTCCCTTCTTTTCCCACTCGCGCCGCCGGCTCGACGACGACCGGCAGCCGACTCCTCGCACCGATCGACCGTTGCTCGCCGCCCTACGTCCACGCGTACCCGGGGCGGCGCGTACCTGTCTTCGTCGACCAGGAGGACAGCCATGACCGTCATCGCCGAACCCGTGACTCCGGTCGACCCGGACGTGTTCCGTGCTCTGCCGCGCCGGCACGCCGCCTCAGTCCTGGCGGTCACCGCCGCCGATCGCCAGTCACCGCGACGGTGCGCCCCTGCTCCACCACATGGGGCGCTACGCCGCCCCGCAACCAGCGACGAAGGAGTCGTACGTGACCTCATCATCCTTCCTGGACCGTCGGGCGTTCCTGTCCGCGACCCTCGGCGCGGTGACGCTGAGCCTGACCGCCTGCGCCGGCGACGACACACCCGCCGTGGCGTTGGCCGCGGACGCGCCGCTGCCTGAGGTCGTGCCGAAGGGCACCAGGCTGGTCGTCGGCGACAAGGAGCACCAGAAGGCGATCGAGTTCTCCGGTGAGGCGGACAAGTTCAGCTTCGAGGTGGAATGGGCGAACATCAGCGGCGGCCCGCAGACCCTGGAGGCATTCCGCGCGAAGGCGCTCGACGTCGGGTCGGTGGCCGACATCCCGCCGATCCACTCGCACTGGACCGGCATCCCCACGAAGATCGTGGCCTCGAAGTTCCGCCAGGACCCGCTCAACCACGCCATCTACCGGCTCGGCATCGCGCCCGGTGTCACGGTCGCCACCCTCGCCGACCTCGGCGGGAAGAAGATCGCTTACAGCCCGGGACAGGCGCAGGGAGCGCTCGTCCTGCGGGTACTCCACAAGGCCGGACTCACCAAGAAGGACGTCAAGCTCGTGGAGCTGCCGAGCACCGATGATGTCTACGCGACCGCGCTCGCGAGCCGCCAGGTCGAGGTCGCGCCGATCGGCGGGGTGCAGATCAAGCGCTACGAGACCAAGTACGCCCGGGACGGCGCGACGACGATCGCGCACGGACTGCGCGACGATCCCGGTCACCTCTACGCGCCCGTCACCGTGCTCGGTGATCCGGCGAAGGCGGCGGCGATCCGCGAGTACACGCAGGCGTGGGCGCGGGCCTGGCGGTGGCGCGAGGCCAATCCGGACGAGTGGATCGAGCGGTACTACGTCAAGAACCAGGGCCTCACCGCCGACGACGGCAGGTGGCTGGTCCAGAACGGCGGCGTGGCCGACATCCCGGCGAGCTGGACCGAGGCCATCGCCCGGCACCAGGAGACCATCGACCTGCTCGCGAAGGAGACCGGCAACAAGCCCCTCACGGCGGAGGACCTGTACGACCGACGGTACGAGTCGGTCGGTGCGCAGGCGCTGACCGCCGGGGGTGCCCGGTGACCGTCTCGGCACCGACCCGGCCCCGGTCGGCCGCCGCCGTTCCCGCCGGCCGGCCGCGACGCCGGCTCAAGCCGGGTCGCCCGATCCCGTTCGGGGCGGCGATCGGTCCGACCCTGCTGCTGGCGGTATGGGCAGCCGGCTCGGCGGCCGGCTGGATCGACCCCCGTACGCTGTCGGCGCCCTGGACCGTGGTGACCACGGCGGGTGACCTCATCGCCGACGGCCGCCTGCAGGACAACCTGGCTGTCTCCGCTCAACGGGCGGGCCTGGGCCTCGCCATCGGCACCGCCGTCGGCACGGTGCTGGCCGTGCTCGCCGGTCTGAGCCGGTGGGGCGAGGCCATCCTCGACGGTCCGGTCCAGATCAAGCGGGCCATTCCGGCTCTCGCGCTGCTTCCGCTGCTCGTTCTCTGGTTCGGCATCGGCGAGCAGATGAAGGTCGTCACCATCACGCTGGGCGTGTTCGTTCCCGTTTACATACATACGCACCACGGGCTGCGCACCATCGACAGCCGCTACGTCGAGCTGGGCGAGTCGCTTCGGCTGCGGCGTACCGCGTTCATCCGCCGGATCGTGCTGCCCGGCGCGCTGCCCGGTTTCCTGCTCGGCATGCGGTTCGCGGTCGTCGGGGCGTGGCTGTCCCTGGTGGTCGTCGAGCAGATCAACTCCACGAGCGGCATCGGCTACATGATGGAGCTGGCCCGCGAGTACGGCCAGACCGACGTGATCATCGTTGGACTCGTGCTGTACGGACTGCTCGGGCTGCTGTCCGACGGCGCCGTCCGGCTCGCGCAGAGGAAGGCCCTGTCGTGGCGACGCACGCTGGCGGACTGACCGCATCCCGCGCCGTACGCGTGCACAACCTGGCGCGAGGATTCGGGGACCGGGTCGTCCTCGACGGATTCGACCTGGAGATCGCCCCGGGCGAGTTCGTCGCGCTGCTGGGGCGCAGCGGCTCGGGCAAGAGCACCCTGCTGCGTGCGCTCGCCGGCCTGGACGGCGACGCCGCCGGCTCGGGCCTGGTCGACGTGCCGGAGAACTCCTCGGTCGTCTTCCAGGACGCCCGGCTCCTGCCGTGGCAGCGCGTGCTGGACAACGTCCTCCTCGGCCTGCGCGGGCCGGACGCCACCGAGCGCGGCCGTGCGGCGCTCGCCGAGGTCGGCCTCGCCGGGAGGGAGCGGGCCTGGCCCAACGAGCTGTCCGGCGGCGAGCAGCAACGCGTGGCGCTGGCCCGGGCGCTGGTGTCCGAGCCGGAACTGCTGCTCGCCGACGAGCCGTTCGGCGCGCTGGACGCGCTGACCCGGCTGCGCATGCACGCCCTGCTGCGCGTGCTCCATGCCCGGCACCGACCCACGGTGCTGCTCGTGACACACGACGTCGACGAAGCGATCACGCTGGCCGACCGGGTGCTGCTGCTGGACAGCGGCCGGATCGCCGTCGACCTCGCCATCGACCTGCCGGCACCGCGGTCGTACCGACAGCCGCAGTTCCTCGCGTACCGCGAGACCCTGCTGCGGGCGCTCGGCGTCGACGAGACGGAAGGATGAGCATGCTGCACCTCAACGCGTTCCTCATGGGCGTCGGCCACCACGAGGCGGCCTGGCGGCTGCCCGAGAGTGACCCGTTCGCGCAGACCGACGTCGAGCACTTCACGCGCCTGGCCCGCATCGCCGAGCGCGGCAAGCTCGACTCGCTCTTCCTCGCCGACAGTCCGGTGCTGTGGAACAGCATCGGTCGACGTCCGGGCGGCACTCTGGAGCCGACCGTGCTGCTCACCGCCCTGGCCGGCGCGACGAACCACATCGGGCTCATCGCGACGGCGTCGACGACGTACAACGAGCCGTTCAACCTGGCCCGCCGCTTCGCGTCGCTCGACCACATCAGCGGCGGGCGGGCCGGATGGAACATCGTCACCACCGCCGGCGAGAAGGCGGCCCGCAACTTCAACCTGGACGACCTGCCCGCCCACCGGGACCGGTACGAGCGGGCGGCCGAGTTCATCGAGGTGTCCCTGAAGCTCTGGGACAGTTGGGACGACGCGGCGCCGCTCGGCGACAAGGACGGCGGACGGTGGGGCGACGACGATCTGCTCTACCCGCCGGAGCACTCCGGGCGGCACTTCCGGGTGGCCGGCCCCCTCAACGTCCCACGTTCCCCGCAGGGTTACCCCCTGCTGGTGCAGGCCGGTTCGTCCGAGGACGGCAAGGACCTGGCTGCCCGCTACGCGGAGGCGGTCTTCACCGCCCAGCAGACGCTCGCCGAGGCGCAGGCGTTCTACCGCGACCTCAAGCGGCGTGCCGCGCAAATCGGCCGCGACCCGGACACCATCAAGATCCTGCCGGGCATCGTTCCGGCCATCGGGGCCACCGAGGCCGAGGCCCGCGCCCTGGAGGAGGAGCTGGACCGGTTGATCAAACCGGAGTACGCCCGGCAGCAGCTCGCCACGACGTTGCGGGTTGCTCCGGAAGACCTCGACCTGGACAAGGAACTGCCCGCCGACCTGCCGAGCGAGGACGAGATCGAGGGCGCCAAGAGCCGGTACACGCTGATCGTCACGCTGGCCCGGCGCGAACGGCTGACCGTCCGCCAGCTCATCGGCAGGCTCGGCGGCGGGCGCGGGCACCGCACCTTCGCCGGCACGCCGGAGCAGGTCGCCGACGCCATCGAGCAGTGGTACCGCGGCGGCGCGGCCGACGGCTTCAACATCATGCCTCCCGTACTGCCGTCCGGGCTGGAGACGTTCGTCGACCACGTCGTGCCGATCCTGCAACGCCGCGGGCTGTTCCGCACCGAGTACACCGGGACCACCCTGCGCGAGCACTACGGGTTGCCCCGACCGGCCAACCAGTTCACGCGGCTGCCGGCGGCAGCGAACCGCTGACCCGACGCGAAGGAGGAACCATGGTCGAGCAACGGCCCTTCGGGCGCACCGGCGTACGCATCAGCTCCCTGACACTGGGCGCGATGAACTTCGGGCAACGGGGCAACCCGGACCACGAGGACGGCATCCGCATCATCCACCGGGCCCTCGACGAGGGCATCACCGCCATCGACACCGCGGACGTCTACTCCAGCGGCGAGTCGGAGGAGATCGTCGGTAAGGCCCTCGCGGGCGGGCGACGCGACGACGTCTTCCTGGCCACCAAGTTCCACGGCCAGGTCGGTGACAACCCGCAACACCGCGGCAGCTCCCGCCGTTGGATCGTCCGATCGGTCGAGAACAGCCTGCGCCGGCTGGGCACCGACTGGATCGACCTCTACCAGGCACACCGTCCGGAGCCGGACACGGACTTCGACGAGACCCTGGGGGCACTCACCGACCTCGTGCGCCAGGGCAAGATCCGCTACATCGGCACGTCCACCTTCGAGCCGTCCGCGATCGTGGAGGGGCAGTGGATCGCGCAGCGGCGCGGCAGGGAGCGGGTGGTCAGCGAGCAGCCGCCGTACTCGATTCTGGCCCGCGGGATCGAGCGCGAGGTGCTACCGGTGGCCCAGCGGTACGGCCTGGCGGTCATCCCGTGGAGCCCGCTGGCAGGCGGGTGGCTGTCCGGCCGCTACCACTCCGGGCTGAAAGCGCCGATTTCCCGACGCGCGGAGAGGCTTCCGGCCCGCTTCGATCCGACCCTGCCCGCCAACGCCGCCAAACTGACCGCCGTCGACGAACTGGCGGCGCTCGCCGACGAAGCCGGACTCACCCTCGTCCACCTCGCGATCGCCTTCGTCCTGGAACACCCGGCGGTCACGTCGGCGATCATCGGGCCGCGCACCCTGGCGCACCTGGAGTCGCAGCTCGGCGCCGCCAAGGTGACGCTGTCCAAGGACGTGCTGGACCGCATCGACGCCATCGTTGCGCCTGGCACCACGCTGAACCCCGCCGACTCCGGCTACCAGCCAGCGTGGCTGGCCGATCCGGCGTACCGCCGTGGCGGCGGGTCGTCGGCGCGGCGAACCGGGGTGGCCCCGTGAGCGACGGGCCGTCGTCGACCCCGGACGTCGTCGTGCTGGTGGGTAACCCTCGTGCCGGGTCGCGTACCCGGGGCATCGCCGAGGCGGTCGCCGTGGCACTGCTGGATCGGCTGGACGGACCACCGGGCGCCGTCCAGGTGCTGGAGCTGGCCGAGATCGTCGGAGTGTCGTTCGGACCGGAACCGGCGTACGGGGCGAAGGCCGGCCCTGATCCGTTCGCGGCGGTCCGGTCGGCGCGGCTGCTGGTCGTCGCGACGCCGACGTACAAGGGCAGCTACACCGGGCTGTTGAAGGTCTTCCTGGACCAGTTCGGGCACCGGGAGTTGGCCCAGGTGGTCGCGGTGGCGATAGCCGTGGCCGCCTCGCCGGCGCACGCCGACGCGGCCGGGTCGGCCCTGCGCGACGTGCTCGTCGAACTGGGCGCGCAGGTCCCGGCGCCGCCGCTTGCCGTGGTCGAGTCGCAACTGGCAGACGGGTACGAGATCGCGGCGCAGTGGGCCGAACAGCACACCACCGCGATCGGCGCACAGCGGGCCGGCGTGGCGTGACACGACCCTGACCCGGCTCACCCCCGGGTGGCACGGTCACCGCCCGTCCTGCGGGCGGTGACCGCTGTCGCCATCCCACCGAGCTGGAAGGCCGCCACGATGAGTTCCGAGTTCCTCTGGTACATCCCGAACCAGGTCCAGCCCGGTCACCGCGGCGACGACGTGATCGACAACCACAACAGCCTGGAGACCCTCACCAGCCACGCCAGGGCTCTCGAGGAGCACGGGTGGGGCGGCGCGCTCATCGGGACCGGCTGGGGACGGCCCGACACGTTCACGGTCGCCACCGCGCTCGCTGCCCGGACGACCACGTTCCAGCCGCTGGTCGCGATTCGACCTGGCTACTGGCGGCCCGCCAACTTCGCTGCCGCCGCCGCGACCCTCGACCACCTCAGCGGAGGCCGAACGCTCGTCAACATCGTCTCGGGCAGGGACGACCTGGCCGCATACGGCGACGGCGAGAGCGATCCGGCCCACCGTTACGCCCGAACCAGGGAATTCCTCCAGATCGTACGCAGGCTGTGGACCGAGGAGAGCGTCACCTACCGGGGCGGACACTTCGCCGTCGCCGGCTCCACCCTGGCGCTCCGACCGGTCGTCCGCGGCGAACGCCGACACCCCCGGCTCTACTTCGGCGGCGCCTCCCCCGCCGCCGAAGAAGTGGCCGCCACCGAGGCCGACGTCCAACTCTTCTGGGGCGAGCCACTCGACGGCGTGGCCGATCGGATCGAGCGACTCAAGCAGCTCAGCGAGAAGTTGGGGCGCGAGCACGCCCCGCTGGAGTTCGGGCTGCGGGTCACCACACTGGTGCGAGACACCACCGAACAGGCCTGGGCCGATGCCGAAGCCAAAGTCGCCGACATGGCCAGGGGCACAGGCTCCGCGCGCGACCAGAACTGGCAGACCGCCGTCGGTCAGCGCCGGCTGCTCGACCTCGCCGCACGCGGAGAGGTCCTCGACGACAACCTCTACACCGCGCCCGGCAGGTACGGTGGCGGCGGAGCGGGCACCACCTGGCTGGTCGGCTCCGCCCAGGACGTGGCGAACTCGCTGCGCAGATACCAGCGGCTGGGCATCAGCCACTTCGTGCTCTCCGACACGCCCTACCTTCGCGAAATCACGCGCCAGGGCGACCAACTGCTGCCACTCCTGCGCGCTTGAGGCCGTGGGACGGAAGCTGTCCGGGCGTCCGTCACCGGGCGACGGCCCCGTTCGTCGGCCTGGCGCCCCGGACTGATCCCCCGTGTTCACCAATTCCTATTAATCCGGTCTATGTTGTAGGTCTCCCCGGCCCACCCACCCCTGGACCCCGTAAGGAACCAACGTGTCCGCCGACACCCACCCCGCGCCGCCGGCTCCGACCCGACCACCGAGCCAGGCCCGCGGCGCAGCCGCCCGCCAGCTCTGGCGCCGGCTGTCCGCCGATCGGTGGGCGCTGGGCGGAGCCGGCGGCGTGGCCTTCTTCCTCGTCGTCGCGGCCGCAGCCCCACTGCTCAGCGCGATCGCGGGTCAGGACCCCTACACCTACGACCTCGACGCCCTGTCGGACTCCGGGGCGCCGAAGGGCTTCGGCGGCGGAATCAGCGCCCAGCACTGGTTCGGGGTGGAACCGATGACCGGGCGCGACCTGTTCGCGATCGTGGTACACGGCACCCGTACCTCGATCCTCATCGGTGCCGGGGCCACCACCGTCTCGGTGCTGCTCGGAGTGATCGTCGGCCTCACCGCCGGCTTCTACGGCGGCTGGTACGACCGCATCGTCACCCGGATCATCGACGTCCTGCTCGGTTTCCCGTACCTGGTCTTCGTGATCGCACTCGGCGCGATCGCCCCGACCAGCCTCCCGAAGCCGCTGCTCCTCGTCGGCGTCCTCGCGATCTTCGGCTGGCCCTCGATCGCGCGCGTGGTCCGTGGCCAGACGCTGGCGTTGAAGCGGCGCACCTTCGTGGTCGCATCGACCGCCCTCGGCGCCGGTGGCTGGCACCTGCTCGTACGGCAACTACTGCCCCACATCACCGCCACGATCATCGTCTACGCCACCATCATGATCCCGTCGATGATCGGAGCAGAGGCCGCACTCTCGTTCCTCGGGGTCGGGGTGCCGCCGCCGACACCGGCGTGGGGCCGCTCGATCGGCGACGCGGTCGGCTGGGTCCAGACCGACCCGATGTTCCTGGTCTTTCCCGGCGGGGCGCTCTTCCTCGCCACGCTCGCCTTCAACCTGCTCGGCGACGGCCTGCGCGACGCACTCGACCCGAAGACGCGAGGGCTGCGGCGATGAGAGTTCTCCGACTGGTCTCCGGACGTCTGTTCAGCATGATCATCACGCTGCTCGTGATCAGTCTGATCACGTACGCGGTGTTCGTCCTGCTGCCCAGTGATCCGGCGCGGCTCTCCTGCGGACGACCCTGCACACCCGAACGGCTCGCCGACGCCCGCGCCTTCATGGGCTACGACCAGCCCTGGGCCCAGCAGTACGTGGCCTTCCTCGGCGGGATCGTCACCGGCCGCACCTTCGGCACCGGAGCCGCCGCCGTGCACTGCGCGGCACCCTGCTTCGGGTACTCCTTCCAACTGAACGAATCGGTCACCCACCTCATCCTGGAACGCATCCCGGTCACCTTCTCCATCGCCGTCGGCGCCGCCGTGCTCTGGCTGATCATCGGCGTCGGCACCGGAGTCGTCTCGGCCGTCCGCAGGGGCACCACGATCGACCGGGCAGCGATGACGTTCTCCACGATCGGTGTCTCCGCTCCCAGCTACCTGGTCGGCCTGCTCGGCATCCTGCTGTTCGGCTTCACCCTCGACATGGTGCCCGTCAACGGGTACGTGCCGCTGACCGAGGATCCGGTGGGCTGGTTGTGGCACCTGGTGCTGCCCTGGTGTGTGCTCGCCCTGACCTCCGCGGCGGTCTACGCACGGCTGACCCGGGGTCAGATGCTCGACGTGCTGGGCGAGGACTACATCCGCACGGCTCGCGCCAAAGGGCTGCGGGAACGGCGGATCGTCGGTCGGCACGCCCTGCGCAACGTCCTCATCCCGGTGGTCACCGTCTTCGGGCTCGACCTCGGGTCGCTGCTCGGCGGCGCGGTCATCACCGAGCGGGTCTTCAGCATGCCCGGCCTGGGCGCCCTGCTGCTGGACGCGGTCGGCAACGTCGACCTCCCGCTGATCATCGGGGTCACCCTCTTCTCCGCGTTCCTCATCATCCTCGCGAACTTCGTCGTGGACCTGGTCTACGGCGTCCTCGACCCAAGAGTGGCGCCCTGATGCGCCAATCATCGAAAGGTAAGGCACTGATGAAAAGACGCAGCGCACTCGCGCTCGCAGGCGTACTCGCCCTGGCTGGTTGCAACGCGAACCCGGACGTCACGCCGGACGCCGGCGGATCGACCGGGGGCACCGAGAAGGGTGGCACGTTGACCATCCTCAGCGCCGCCAGCGACATCAACTTCGACCCCGCCAAGAGCCAGAACCTGGCAATCACCACCCTGGGCCTGGTCCTGCGCCGGCTCACCACCTGGGAGGTCCAGCCGGGCAAGGCGGCGCAGGTGGTCCCCGACCTGGCGACGGACACCGGTAGGACCACCGACGGCGGCAAGACCTGGACCTTCACCCTGAAGGACGGGCTCAAGTACTCCGACGGGGCACCGATCACCGCAGGCGACGTCAAGTACGGCATCGAACGCTCCTTCGCGCCCGAACTCTCCGGCGGCCTCGGCTACCACAAGAGCCTGCTCGCGGGCGGCACCGAGTACAAGGGGCCGTACTCCGGAGCGGACCTGGCCTCGATCGAGACCCCGGACGCGAAGACCCTCGTCTTCCACCTCAAGACGGCCTACGGCGACTGGCCGTGGATCGCCTCGATGCCGGCGTTCGCCCCCGTCCCGAAGGCGAAGGACGACCCGAAGAAGTACAGCCAGAACCCGGTCTCGTCCGGCCCCTACCAGGTGGAGTCGTACCAGCAGGGTGTCTCGGTGAAGCTCTCCCGCAACCCGAACTGGGACGCCGCCACCGACCAGGTGCGCACCGCCGGACCCGACAGTGTCGTCTTCCAGCTCGGCCAGGACACGACGGTCCAGTCGCAACGGCTGATCGCCGACTCGGGTGACGACCGCTCCGCCTTCGGCGCCGGCTTCGTGGCGCCCGCCCAGCTCGCGCAGATCGAGCAGAACGCCGGCGCGAAGCAGCGGTTGGTCACCTCGGACGCCGGCGCGCTGTCGTACCTGGCGCTCAACACCCAGCGCGGGCCGCTGAAGGACGTCAAGGTGCGCCAGGCCATCCAGTACGCCGTGGACAAGCGGGCCTACCAGGTCGCCTCCGGCGGTGCCATCGGCGGCGACCTGGCCAGCACGTTGATCACACCCGGCATCCCCGGGCGCGTCGACTACAACCTCTATCCGGCCGAGCCGTCCGGCGACGTCGCCAAGGCCAGGCAGCTGCTCACCGAGGCGGGGCAGACCAGCCTGAACCTCACGCTGCTGTCCGAGAACGACCAGCCGACCCTCGCCAAGTCCCAGGCCATCCAGCAGGGGCTGCAGCGGGTGGGCATCACGGTGACCATCAAGCCGGTGGACGATGACGCCTGGACCGCCGAGGTGACCGGCGACAAGGGTGACTACGACCTGACCGTCGCCAGCTGGCAGCCGGACTTCCCCAGCGCCAACGGCAACATCCAGCCGCTGTTCGCGTCCACCGAGATCGGCGGCGGTGGCTACAACATCGCCCGCTACCGCCAGCCCGAGGTCGACACGCTCATCGGACAGGCCACGGCCGAGACCGACCCGACGAAGGCGCAGGCCCTGTGGGCACAGGCCGACAAGCGCATCCTGCAGGACGCGCCGATCGTGCCGCTGACCTACACGAAGAACTCGTTCCTGCGCGGGTCGAAGGTTCGGAACTTCTTCGTGCCCGCCTTCCCGGCCTACCCGAACTACCTGAAGGTATCGCTGAAGCAGGGGTGACGGTCTCCCCCACGGAGCCACACCTCGCGAAGGCCGCCCGGTCACCGCTGCTCGCGGTGGCCGGGCTGGCCGTGGAGTTCGAGGCGCGGACGGCCGGTCCGGGCGGTGGATGACGTCTCGTTACACATCGGGCAGGGTGAACTGGTGGCCCTGGTCGGCGAATCAGGCTCGGGCAGATCGACCCTGGGCCGGGCGATTGCCGGCCTCGCACCGGTGACTGCCGGCACGGTAACCGTCGCTGGCGTCGACCTGGGGCACGCCTCCCGTCGTGAAGTGCGCACGTTCCGCTCCCAGCTCGGCATCGTCTTCCAGGATCCTGCGTCGTCCCTGAACCCCCGCCGGACGGTCGGCGCGAGCATCGCCGAACCGCTGTCGCTGCACACCGATCTGCGCCCGGACGCGCAACGCCACCGCGTCGACGAGCTGTTGGACGCGGTCGAGCTGCCGTCGCGCCTACGCGACCGCCACCCGTACGAGATGTCGGGTGGGCAACGGCAGCGGGTAGCCATCGCCCGCGCCATCGCCCTCAACCCGGCCCTGTTGATGGCGGACGAGCCCACCAGTGCCCTGGACGTGTCGGCACAGGCACGGATCCTGGAACTGCTCCGGTCGCTACAGGGCCACTTCGGTTTCTCCTGCCTGTTCATCAGCCACGACCTGGCAGTGGTCGAGCAACTCGCCGACCGGGTGGCGGTCATGCATCGCGGCCGGGTCATGGAGGAGGGTCCGGCGGACGATGTGCTGCGCGCGCCCCGGCATCCGTACACGTCGCGGCTGTGCTGGGCTACGAGCCCGACCTGGCCGTGATGCGCTCCGCGGTCGGCGGACGATGGGTGCCGTACCGCCTGATTCCCACCCGGGAGACGACAGCGCTCCCGCTCGCCCCTGACGGGTTAGGCGGGGGCGCGGCGCACGGTTGTTGATATCCATCTATTCCTCTGGCAGGCTCGGCATTCGGATCGCACAGAGTGGAGCCCGCATGCACGCGCTTCGTCGGATGGTCGCAGCCGCCACGCTGGCCGGGGCGGTGTCCGGCTCCGTCCTGTTCGCCGGACCGGCATCCGCCGCAGAGACCAAGGCCTTCTACGGCAGAGGCATGAACAACAACTACTTCACGGCGCTCTCCTTCGCCACCGGCGACGCGCGCTCGCTCGCCATCGCGGAAGGATTCAATCCGGACACGCAGTGCAGCCACGGCGGAAGCTTCACGACGCAGCCGTGGCCGGGCCTCTACTCGGTGTTGGTGCAGATCAACTGCACCCGCTGATCGGGCGACCCTCGCTGCCTCACGGCGTTCAGCTACGACAGACGCCCGCTCTGGTCTGACGGCCGGGGCGGGGGCGTCTGCGTGTCCGGGCCCGGACGCCCGTGGCCTGCTGGCCCCGGCACCACACCGCCCGCAGTGTGGCCGGTGCCGGTCGGGTGAGCGTGCCCGGCGCGGGGTGGCCGGGGCAACCGGGCGGGATCGCCCGACGGCTTGAGGGCTCGCCGGACCGAGTTCCCCTACCTCGCCCTGCAACGAGTCAGGCCCCCTCCGCTGGAGGGGGCCTGACCTGCAAGTTCAGAGATCATCTACTGGTGTCCGAGGGGGGAGATGAACCCCCACGCGTAGCACCCAGGCATAAAAATGGGTGCTCATGCGATTAAGGATAGCTCAATACAGAGCGTAAGCGCTACAGGCGTAAGCCGGCCACGGGCACTCGTTTCCGCGACCAACGCGATATTTCATCCGCCTCTCCAACGCCCAGCGCATTTGTCAATTCGGCCAGGAGAACGAGGATTCCGGCGGGCAGAACCGGTGCGAGGTGCCCCTCGGCGCAAGGCTGTGCGGTGAAGCGCTACCAACCGATCCAGAGGGATGCGCTCTGGTGTTGTTGTCGCCCAACCAGGAATCTTCACCTGCCATGCTGCCGCGCTGCGGCGCGATGGGGAGCCACTCCCCCACCGCGCCGTCTCGGCGAGTCAGATTGGCCGGTCAGGGCAAGGTCCCTGTCGCCGGACGGTGGGAGGTCTCGCGCCGTGACGAGTGGGTGTGGTTGGCCGGTCATCGCCGACAGCGCGTCAGCGACGGCGTGGAGGTCGGCCCTTGATGTCGGTGGTGGTGGACGATCCTGGGCTGTCGGCGTAGGCGCGGGCCACACCGTAGCCAAAGTGGCGTTCCACCCAGATGCGGGTAGTGTGCCGCAGCCAGTGCGTGGAGATGCCCTGCGCGGCGGCCCAGGGCAAGCGCTCGCCGATGCGTTTCCACAGGTGGTCGTAGCGGCGGCTGCTGATCGGCTGCCCATTGCGGTAGCGCAACAGCCGGTCGGTGGGCAGAACGGCCCTGCGGACACAGGCGTGCTCCTGCAGGTGCTCGGCGAGGTCGAGACTGACCGGCTGCCACCGCACGACACCGTTCTTCTCGGTCAGTCGCACGAGCCCGTTGGCGGCGTTCAGGTCGACAAGCCCCAGGGCGAGGGCATCACCGCGCCAGCAGGCACCTTCGGTGTGCAGGCGCAGCAGCAGGGCGTCGAGGACGACATCGTTACCGCTGGCCCGCGTCACCACGTTGATCTCCTCCAGCTCGTGCGAGGTCAGGGCGCGGCGTGTGCTGGGGAGGCGGCGAAGTTTGGCGACACGGTGCGCGGGACTGGCCGATGCGTCGATCAGCCCGTCAGCGACGGCCCGGAAGTAGAAAGCGCGGGCGGCAGCGATCACGTGCTCGCCGGCGTGCCGACCGTTACGGCTGTTACGGCGCGACCGCGCTGTAGCGATCATCTGCTGTTTCATCGCCTCGATGTCGCTGGCCGCGACGCGGTCCAGGGGCCGGTCACCCCACCCGGCGGGAATCCGATTCCAGTACGTGCCGTACGTACGCCTGGCACCCGGGCCCGCCGCCGCGATCGCCCGCGGCAGATACTCCGCAACAGTGGGCACAGATATCAACACGTCGGCGTCGGACTCCAGATCGGCCACGGTGACGCCAAGGTAAGCCAGCACGTGACGGGCTGCGGCAACCATGGCGGGATCAGCAGGCACGGTCACCTCCCGCCACCTCGACGTGCAGGTCGGCGAGCAGACGAGCGACGGCGCCGGCCTCGGATCCACTCGTCACCTGGTCAGCGGGGGCGCGTTCGGGCCGATCGGCAGCGCCGAGCCGGCTGGGTAGCCAGCGGGCGCAGGCTGCGGGACGGCCGTGGGCGTGGCGGCTGCTGGCCCGGCAGGCGCACCGCCTGGAGTGGCTACCCGATCCGGTCGACAGCGCTGGATAGAGTGCCGGGCGCGCACCCACCCCCGCCCGCAAGGAGATCCGCCATGCCCGGTTGGCTCAATGGTCTGCTTGGCTGGCTGAACGTTGATCGTGCCGGTGTCATCGTCGCGCTCGCCGCAGCGGTCGCCGCCATCATCTACGCGCACCGACAGACCGGCGTCGCCAAAGAAGCCACCAAGGTCGCCAAGGAAGCCAAGGTGGAGGCGAAACGCTCCGCCGACGCCGCCGAGAAGCAGGCGCAGATCGCTGAAGCCGCGAAGATTGAGGCGCAACGTGCCGCCGACGCGGCAGAAGACTCGGCCAGCACCGCCCGCGACGCCGCGCGGATCGAAAGCCGCCGGGACCATCAGGCCGGCGCCAACAAAGACGTGGAACTCGTCAGGGTTGAGCCACGCAAACACGGGCGCCTTCCGCACCGAGAGCTGTGGGCGGTCTTCAAGAACAACGGCCACCGCGTCTACAGGTATCAAGTCCGGGTCGAGTACAACGCCAGAAGTCACTCTCCGATAGGCACGGGTCGCATCCACGCCGGCGAAACGGTCAGCGTCTGTCTCGGCCGGGAACGACTGGAGTACAGCGGCATCGAGGTTTGGTTCGATGGGGAATGCCCCTGCACCGAGCCGGACGGCCCGGATGGTCACTGGCGACGGTTTTGGCCAGCCCCGGAACCGGAGGAGCCGCCCTCGGCGATGTTCTACACCTTCTGAGTCGGCGGAACCGCCGGTCAATATGGCTCGCCGAAGTAGCCTTCCTGTTCGCCGAGTAGCAGCGGCACGTCGTACACTCTCCACCGCCGGCAGGCACCTACTCGGCATGGTGACCGCTAACCATCGCTCAATGTCGGAGATCTAGGTCTCTGTATCGTCACTGCGAACTCCTTTGCTGCGGGACGTGCTGCCGACAACAGGTGCTCACGTCGGTCCGAAACTGGTTCCACGACCGGTTGGTGCCACCCGGCTGATCGAGACAGCCAAGCGCGATCGCCTTGGCGAACACGTCCGGCGCATCGGTCTCCTTATAACGTCGCGCCGGGCCACTCACTGCATGTTTCATGATGTGTTTCGGGTCGCTCAGCGTCCCGGTGTCCCGATTGCGGAACTGCCTCGGCACGCGCCAGGAGGACACCGTCTCAGCCAGCGCATCCGGAAACAGCAGCAGCCACGCCTCGACCTCCGCTGTCGACAGCACGTAGTGAGCGGTGCGGAACCGCTGTTCGAGCGCCATCTGCACCCGGTCCCGCTTCTCGAGGTACTCGGCACCGTCGGAATCGTCGAGATCCTCCTGCACGAAGACGCAGGCAAGGTCAGCGTCCTCCCGCGCAGCGCGGGCCCGAACCAGCCTCGCGAGCGCGTCGACCCGAGAGTCGAGCGTTCCTTTTGCACTCCGCAGCCGCGCTGGGTCCTTCACCTCCACAAGCTGACCCCGCAACTGCGGGCAGAACTCTTCCAGCAAGATGCGCAGGCATTTCCGGTCGTTGCTGTCCTCCCCGACCAGCACCACGACCGGCTTACGGGCGGCGCGTATCCGGGTCCCGCCGCGTGCCGTCACAGGTCACCGCCGAGCGCCCCCGAGAACCACAACCTGCCGAGCGGCTCACCCTCACTCGCCTCAACGATGCGCTCGATGTCTTCGGTCGATACGGCAGGAATCACCGATGAGCCATCATCGCCTCGCTCGCAGACGATGAGCTCCGGCGGCGCGAGCCGATCGGCCAAGGCCGGGGAGTGAGTTGCGACCAGCAGCTGCGTACGTTCGCTGGCCTCCCGTAGCCGCGTCACGAGTAACTCTAGCGCCTGGGGATGAAGGCCATGGTCGATCTCCTCAATACAGGTCAACGCTGGCGGATCCGAGTCGTAGAGCAGCGCCAGGAGGCCCAGCAGCCGGATGGTGCCGTAGGAGGCGTCAGCCAGCTGCGTTGCCCGCCGCAGGCCGCGTTCACGGAGCATCACGACGACTTCTCGGGCGGCGCCTGAGGGGCGGTCGAACTCGATGTCGTCGAGCTGCGGCAGGACCGCCATCGCATCCTCGACCAACTGCCGCCACGCGTCCGGGTCCTGTTCAGACAGCGTGAAGAGAAACGCCGCAAGGTTGGAGGAGTCGTCGCGCAGCGTCTCCCTGCCGCGCTGTGGGAACCGCGACGGCCGGCGGGCGGCGTCCACGTGCACCTCGAACGCCCGGAACGACGAAAGATTCTCCGCTATGGTCGTGACCTCCTCTCCACCCCATTGGTGACTGAGCCGCGGCAATGTCGAGAGGGCTCCACTGAACCGACTTATACCGATCTTTTGCTTGGTGGGCTTGATCCCGTCCTCGTCGATGGTCTCGACGATCAACTCCTCCCCGCTGACCGTTATTTCTTGGCGACCTCCCCCGGGGAGAGCATAGCGAAAGAATTCGCGACGATAGAGCTCGTTCGACAATCGCCACACTCTCAACTCATATTCGTCCGGAGTCTCCGGATTGCTGAATGGTGTCCAGGTCGCCGTCAGGTTGATACGCACACCAGAAGGCCGCTCCTCACCACCGCAGAAGAGCACCTGATCGAACCCGCCTCGCTCACTGAGGGCCGGCTCTAGATCAGTGTGCACTGTGTCGGCCAAGAATCCGAAGACATCCAAGAGATTCGTCTTGCCGGCACCATTCGGCCCGACCATGACAGCCAATGGACCCAGTGGCACGGAAACCTGTCGGAGACTCCGGAAGTTCTCGACCTCCAGCCGCACCAGGCGATTCTCTGCCCCCACCGCCATCTCAACCCCTATCCACGACTCAGTCGGAAAAGACACTCGCCTGCATTGCCTGGTCGGCCCCCCTGCGGTGATGACCAGCGGCGACCTCGGCTGCGTATCGCTCATGGTTAAGCCTCAACAGCCGATCCAGGATCTCGCGTCGCGCCACGGGGCCGATCGTGTACCGCAGGTACGCGCCAGATCTGTGGAAGCCGTGGTCAAGCCCTCGTTCCGATAGGTCATGCCACCCGTAGGCTCGGCTTACAGCTACATCAATTGCCCGATGGATGCGCCGCAACTCCACGATGTCCTTGTCCTGGATTTCCGGATCAAACACTAGGTTATAGGTGTTCCTCAGCCCCGCCTGCCGGCTCAGCATCACGCCTCTCCGGTACATGTCCAATCGGTGCCCTAACCCGCGCAGCTCCGCCGTCAACTCTGACAGTGGAAATGTTTCGAACACGTCAGACGGCGAGTAGCGAAGATCCGCCCTCATCGTGGAGGCCCTACTGGCCGCCCACCAGTAATGCTGTGCACTTGAAAGCAACCCCAGCATCGCTGTGTCCTCGGTCGCGAAAACCACCACGGCCCCGCTGATCACCTGGCTGGTAGAGACCATCGCGGGCATCACCATCCTGCTCACCCGGGCAATTGCGATGGCATGCTTCTGTCCTGCAATAGCCTGGCCAAGCTGTGGTGCGCGTTCGGCGAACTGCCACCAGCGTTCGCGCCGGACCTTAAGGTTGTTTCGGTCGCGCTCTGGCTTTACCAGGCGAAGGACCTGGTCATAGCAGTCTGGATACGCCTTGGCCTTCTCCTCCGACCAGTCGTGGAAATTGATGACCCACCGACTCGCAGAGAGATCAGGGCGGAAGTTAAGGTCCTGCCCATTGAGATACGGGAAGAGTACATCCCGATTCCGGGAATCCTTCTCGATGAGTGCCGCAGCAGCCTCGGGCTCCATCGTGAAACCAAGGCCAACGATGTTCGATCCCTGGAAAGCCAGGCCCCCGTTGACGGCAAGGCGGTAGGGTTTTCCTGTGACCGTCGACTGCGGATCAAGCGACGGCGTGATGCCGGAGACCGCGACGCCGTCGGCTATCCGTTCGGCTCTCTCGTCCAGGGGCGCACGGCTGGTCCAGACCGCGCAATACTCCAGCGCCGCAAATCTCGATGGCCAACGGCCACTCTTCACCGAACGGCGGATCGTCACGCCATCACAAACGATCTGATCTAGACCGACCTCGCGGGTGTCGCCCTGCGCTAAGGTGTTCGCAGCGATCAGCCCCGTCTGCCCAGCACCATTGAGCAGCTGGTGCGCTCGCAGCACAAAATAGGCAACCAGATCTGCACTCCTACGCGCGCCCCGGCCAATCACAGTGATGAGATACTCTCGGTACGCAGCGCCGAGCATACCAGTGAGCTTCTGACCGCCAAGAAAGGGTGGATTGCCGATGACGGCGTCGAAGCCGCCGCTCTCGAAGACCTCGGGAAACTCGATCGGCCAGTGCAGCGGATCGCGGGGGACCGCCTCCTCCGGCCGGTCGAGAGCGAGCCACGACGCCGCCTGCTCCACAACCGGCCCAACGTCACCATCACGAGCCAACTGCTGAGCCAACGTGGCGATTCGCTCTGCTATGACGCGTGGATCCTGCCCGCGCTTAGCCGAAGCGAGCGACCCCCCGGCTACCAGGTCGGCATTTGCGGCACCCCGCTTTCCCCATTTGCGTGCATCGTCGAGGAGCCGCTGTTTCTCCGACAGCGTCTCCAGACTGTCCGGTAGCGAGGTGATCCGCCGACGCCTCTCCAGCAGCTCGGACAACTCACCGTCCAGCCGACTATCCCGCAGGAAGCCCTTCGACAGCGCGGCGAAGTTACCTATGCCAAGGAGAGAGTCGCCAGCGACGAGGCGGTCGTCGAGGAAGGTGAATGGGCGCTGCGGATCCATGGAGACCAGCCAGAGTGAGAGCTTCGCCAACTCCACGGCCATTGGGTTGATGTCCGCGCCGTAAAGGCAGTGCTCGATGACCCGCCGCCGCGCCTCGATGACGAGTCGGTCCTCGTCTGCTTCGAGCAAGCGATCACCTGCGGCGGTCAAATAGGAGCCGGCGCCTACGTTGCCCTCGCGGAACCATGCCTCGATTAGGCGATCGCCGAGGTAGCGGGCCGCCGCGACCAGGAAGGCCGCCGAACCCATCGCGATGTCGACCACCTTGAGCGCCAGGATCTGCTCGCTGGACTTTGGTCTCCACTCGTCCTTGTCCGCAGTCTGCAGCGGGCCCGGCTCATAGACCAGCGGCTCTAGGGCACCCTCGACTACCTGCTCGGCAAGGAACCGTGGGATGTAATGGGTTCCGGTGTTTTTCCGCAGCGCAGACGCGGTCACGAAGAGCGCACCGGGCAGGACCACCGTCGGCAGGCCGCGCAGATCGGGACGGATGATGCCGTAGAAGGGCAGCAGCCTCTCGGCGAGAAGATGGTCGCCGCCGGTGACGGCCAGTAGCCTCTTGCGAGCATCCTCCCGCTCGGCTCCGCTCAGTGGTGCCAGCTTCTTGCTCAGCACTGCGGCAGGGCCAATCCCTGACTCCTTGTACTCAACAGCGAGCGCATCGGCCAGGCCGGGCACATCGATCATCTGGGCGGCCAGAGCCTCCAAGTAATCGAGCCGGACCTCTTCCTCCAGTCCCTCCCTGCCGATGAGCCCGACCGTCACGCCCTCGGCGCGATAGCCTTCATAGGAGAGCAAGCCCTCGTAGACGTACCCGATCTGTTCGATGTCGAAGGCGCGGAAGCTAAGCGTATGGCGTCCGCGAGAGCGGCCGGTGCCGGTTTCGACGCACTGTACGGCGCGCAGCATGTGCAGGACGGTCCGGTCGTCTATGTTCATCGGCAGCTTGGGGTAGGCGTCCGGATCGAAAAGCGAGCCACCGTAGCCGTGTAGCTTGAGGCGGGGGTGGTCAATGCCACGGTAGACGGCGGTGAAGAGGGCGAGTAGCCGATGCCATGCGGCGTAGCTGTGTTCCAGGTCCTCCTCGCTACCCTCGACGACTCGCTGGTCCAACTCGACGCAGATCCGTCCCGCCGAGTACGCCGTCGCGTAGATGTCGTTGTCGACAGGCAACAGCCTGCGTTCCTCAGCGAACAGCAGGAAGGCGATCCGCATCATCACGGCGACGGCGCCGCGAAAGACGTCGTGCGCGGCCACGTCCTGCAGAGCACGGCCGCCACGCTGCCGATCGCGTACTTCGGCCCGGCCGATCGCGGCAACCAGCAGCTCGACCGCTTTGCGGACCTGGACGCCGAGCGCCTCGGTGACCTCCTCTTGGCTGTTCAGGCTCGCTCGCAGCAACGGCTCCAGCCGCTCGGCGGCGGGTACATCGAAGAAGCGCCGCCGGCACAGCAGGGTAAGAAAGGCGCGCACCACGTCCCGCTCAGCGGTCTCCGGCCAGGCAGACGCGTCGAAGGCCGCGGTGGTGGTGACACCGCCGCGCGACGCCCAGACCAGCACCCACCAGCGACCGTCGGTGGCGAGGCCGAGCTCGATTTCGTGGTGCCGGCACAGGTGTGCCAGCCGGTCCGCATAGGTCGCTGCCCAGGCCGAACCGGGAATCCGGGCGGTCGGCTGGCTGCCGGGTGGGCAGATCATGCCGAGCAGTCGGACGTTGTCGGGTTTGGACTCCTCCCCCGGCTCGATCAGCGCGAACGACGGCCGGATCTCGGTATCGTGCTCGACGACCTCGACGGCAAACGCCTCCAGACTGGTTTCGTGCAGCGCGTCGCCCCAGCCGAGCAGCTCGCGCAGCACGTACCCGATCCAGGCCCGCTGTCCGGCCGCGGTGTCGGCCTGCCACGTGGCGTGCTCGACGCGCAGCCGCTCGCGGACCTTCTTGTCGAGCGGATCGAGGCTTGGCCAGGTGGCGCAGAGCACTGGCAGGCTAAGGATGGGTCCCCTTACCTCGACTAGGCTTAGCCAGTCGCGGAGCTGCTGGGCGCTTTGCGGCATGGGGCGCCGGAAGGTGCGGCTCATGGGGTCGCCTCCGGCTTCGGTACGGCGAAGACCACCGCCACCGGGAACCGGTGGAGTTGCGGATTGCGGTAGCGGGCGGCGATGGCGGCCAGCTCGCGGTCTCGTTCGGCTGCCAGGGCGGACAAGCGTTCCTCCCAGGATTGGCGGTCCCTGCGGTACTGGGCCAGTTCATCGTGCTCTTGCCACCTTCGGCCTGGCTGATCAGCGTACGGGAAGACGGACTGGGGAGCCGAGAACCGCTATGGCATTTCATCCTTCACCAAGGCTGTTTTCTTCGCCATGACTCAACCCAGCCATGGCTGCTGATCGGTTGGATGGGTATCCCGCCATTGCCCAGCCAGCCAACCGCCGAACGGCTCGCGGCTGGCAATGAACGGCGCCCTCGCTGCTCAACCAACCACCACTGTCTCCCACAGCCGGTCATAGATCTCAGCCGGATCGGCTCCCACGAGAACCTCCGTGCCGAGCTGCTGTTCGCGGCGGCCGGCGGCTATCTCGACCGCGCCGATCACGTCGACGCCGGGAAGACGTGGCGGCGAGCGCTGGTAATGGCGACCATCCGGCGCGCTGGGGTGACGGCGTTTGGTCGGGATGACAATCCAGCCGACCCGACCCGACCCGACCCGGTACGACGGCCTGCGCCTGCACCGCTGCCTGGAACGGCACGGCGTCCGCACCCGCTACCGGGAGCTCGCGCCGGCGCCGGTCTGGCTGGCCGTCGCGGACCACGTCGTCTCCCCCGACGTCGCCTTGGCGATGGCGGAGCGGGCGAGGTCCCGGATGCTCTTCGCCTACGCGGAGCTGCTGTACGAACGGGCGGCCCACTCGGGCCGACCCGCTGCCGATGAGGCTCGGCTCCGGCTCTGGGTGGCGCAGGGCGGCTCGCGGACGTCGAGGTGCTGGCCGGGGGCGGTGACCTGAACGCGCACCGCGCGCTGGCCGCAACCGTGGCGACGGTTGAGGTGCTGCGAGCGGCCGTTGACGTAGGCTGTGTGGACCTGGCCGGCGATCTCGGCGATGGGCTGCGGAAGGCGGGCGATCTTGAGGGCGCTGCCGAGGCCTATCAGACGGCGATCACGGCCGGGCATGAGTATGCGCGACGCGGACTGGTCAAGGTGCTCGACGATAGGCAAGTTGAGGCCGGGTGCGAGGGCGGATCGGTGCCCGGGTGGGTGCTTCGAGACCTCTTCGCGCACGGGCACGCCGAACTGGCCAGCGGGCTGCTCAGCGACATGCTGGACCGGGGTAAACGCTCCGATCTCGCCGATGAGGCAGGACTCGTCGATGACCTGGAAATGGCCAGGCGGCTGGATCTGATCGAACGGCTCGCCGCAACGGGGCTGTCAGCGGCCCGGGTGAAGGTCGACCGACAACGTGTGAAAGCTACCGACGACCTCGACGCGCTGATCGTGGAGGGGGTGCCCGGGGCTCGTGAGGAGCGGGCGAAGCGGCTGCTCGCGGCCGGCGACGAGCCGGGGCTACGCACACTGGCGGCTGACGGCGACCGGCCCGCGCGGCGTCAGCTCGCGGAGCTGCTCATCGCTCGGGGCCGGCCGGCGGATGGGGCACGGCTGCTGCGCGACCTGCTGCACAGTGACGGCGGCAGCAGTATCGCTGCAGCCCTCGACATCGGCCCGCGTCTCGTCAGCGTCCTGGTCGAGCTCGGCGACGAGAAGACGTTGCGCCAACTCACCGACGACGGCGTCAGCGGCGTTCGGAGGCCACTCGCCGACTACTGGCTCGACCGAGAGGATGCCGATCAGCTACGCCGGCTGGCGGTCAGCCCGGACGGTTACCTCCGTCGTCGCCTCGTGACGCTCCTCGAGCGGCAGGGACGGTACGAGGAGGTGGAGGAGATGGCCGAGCACAGCAACGCCGCGCACAAGGCGGCAAGCCGGCGACGGGTCACGGACGCCGACTTACCGAATCTGCTGCAACTGGTGGTACTCGGCGAACACGGCGCAGACCGAGCCGTGCGGAAACTCATCGAGACACAACCCGACCGCGCCGAACTGCGCGACCTCGCCCGCTACGGCCTGCGACCCGACGGCACGATCGCGACGTAACGCGAGACAGTCTCCCCGGCCCCCTTGTTCAGGGCGGTCTCTACGATGCGGCGGATCACCTGTACCGGCAGCTTCATCAGGACAGACCAAAGGGTGTGAACCATGCAAAAATCAGCAAGTGTCTACATCCGATGCGGGTGGGTCTGTTTCTACACTCGATTGCCGGCTCATGGCGCTGTCCTGGCACCCGACGTTGGTCACCGCACGGAACCTTGCGATGAGCTGCGATCGGCCGCGGGTGCGTCGGGCGTGTTGGGCCGCCGTCCGTCTCGACGTGCGGCGCTCGGCCAATGCGCTGTTACGCCTATACTACTGGATGCGCGACGCTGGCGGGATCGTCGCCGAGTCGGCCGACCGGCTCAGCGACGTACGGTTGCTTGACATCCTGGTCTGGTCCTCTGGTAGACGCCAACAGCGGGCGGCGTCGCCTGCGGAGCGATGATGGCCGGCAAGTACGGGCCGCTTACCGCCCATTTAGCTGCGGCAGCAGGGCGTAGGTGCAACCTTGTCGAGCTGACCTTCGATGAGATTGCGCGCTTGGTCGGGGGCCTGCCGCCATCGAGCACTCAGCGACAATGGTGGGCCAACACCGGCCATCCGCAGGCACGGGCATGGATGGCTGCCGATTACAAGGTGCAGCAGGTTTACCTGGATCGCGGTCGGGTCCGCTTCGAACGCGGCGGTCGCAACGCAGTGCCGCCCGACCGGCGAGCGCGTGCGCTCATCGTCGAACCGAGCACAGCCACCGAGCGGCCCGTACGCCCGGAGGCCGACTCCGAGGTTGACGTCCGCGTCGTGCTGTCCTGGCGGCACAGCGGCACGGTCGTCCTCGACAGCGCCAGCCGGCTGTCAATCCCCGACCTCCCTGCCGCTCCGGGCCTGTACCGCCTCAGCCTGCCGGCCACGATGCCCGACGCCTCGCGGCGCCGCATCTACATCGGGGAAACCAGCAGCCTGAGCCGACGGCTCGCTGGCAACTATCGGCACCCAGGCCCCACGCAGCGGACCAGTCTGCGGATCAACGCGCTGCTCCATGGACACCTGTCCCAGGGCGGGGCGGTACATCTGGCCACCGCTCTCACCGCCACGGTGTACCGGGCCGGTCGACCACAGCCGCTCGACCTCACCGTCAAAGCATGCCGGCTGCTAGCCGAGAACGCCGCACTCGTAGCTGTCCATGCCTGCGAAGACTGGGAGACCATCAATTTGCCATGAATGTCGTACCAGTTCCCACCCGTGTAGTGACGCTGATCGCCGCGCTCGAGGCGTACCGCCAAGCCCGGCAGGATCTACTGGCTTCGCTCGGCTTACCCATGTCAAACCGGGACCCCCTAGCCGAAATCAGCGAGCATCTCGTCGCGGCGCTCACCGGTGCCACTCTGGCTCCCAGCCGAGTGCAGGCCGACTACGACCTGATACTGCCGGACGAGCAAAAAATCCAAGTCCGCTACCTTGCCAACCCGACCGGCACATGGGTCAACGAGCATCTCATCACGCGACTGCCCAACGTCGAGTGGTACGCCTTAGTCCTGTTCGAGGCATTCACTCTACAAGGGGTGCTCGCGCTTCCCACCGCCGAACTGGCGCCCATCGGTGCCGCGCTCGGCAAACGACACCCCCGGCAGGACGAGATGTTGCGGTTCACGCACCGCAACTGGTGCACCATCCGGGGCCACCCCGAACGGTTCCGGGAGATGGGTGTCCGCGTATGGCGTTCACCATTCGCGTGAGCCAAGACCAGAGTCTGGGAGAGCAGCAGCCGATTGGGCCACGGCGAAGGCCCTATCGCTGGTCGAGAAGTCCAAGATCGGTGCAGTCGGCGCGCCGCTCGGCGGCGAAGAGGTGACTGCGGCTGTCGACCGAGACGTCGCGGTCGGCCATGGTGCCGTCGGCCAGGGGCACGGTGAGCGGTTCGCCGGGCCGCAGGAACGTGCGGTTCGGCATCAGCCGGGAGTCCAGCGGTGTGGCTGGTGCGATCAGGTAGCGGTGGGTCGCGACGCCGTACGGCGACTGCCATCGCTCGTCCACCGTCACGTACCCGCCCATTGGGACGGAGGTGGCGGGCTCCACCAGCCCGGCGAGGACGTCGCGCAGTCGCTCGTTGTCGACCGGTACCGCCCCAACGAACTCGGTCGACGGCGGGTCGGCGGAGAGCGGACGGGTGACCGGCTCGCTCTCCCCCTCGGTGAGCAGGGCGTGGGACGTCGCGGAGCGGCGTACGACGGTGACGCCGTCGGCAGGGGTGCTGTGGCGCAGCTCGTTCACGTGCGGGGCCTGCAACGGGTGGCGCACGACCGCCCGGGTGGGCGGCAGCCCCGCCCCGGACACCAGGCGGGCCAGATGTTCCTCCGCCCCCACGGTGGGCCGGGCACGCCGGGGGCGAACAGGGTGCTGCTGTGGCTGCCGTCGGTGAGCAGGCACACGTACGACCGGTGCACCCCGTCGATCTCGACGCTCACCCGGCCGACGGCGGCTGGGTGGGGTGCGGGCCGGTAGCCTCAGGCGATGTCGAGCAGCGAGGCGTCGGACGGGCGGTCGGTGGCGACGGCGTTCATCACGGGCGGTGGCGGCTTCAGTTTCGAAGACCGTGTTGGTGCGTGGCTCACCGCTGGGATGGCCGCTGGCGAGATGCCGCTGGGCCTCGGGGTCGCGGTCCCGGTGGAGGTGCGGTTCCAGGGCAGTGCGTCGGGGTTCTTCCTCGATGACATGGTCGTTACCGGTGACGCGGCCGGTGGGCCGCGGTGGTCGGCGTCGGTGAAGTCCTTCGACATGCTGACCGGAGCCAGGCTGCACACGGAGTTCGTGGAGGCTGCCTGGCGCGACATCCTCGCCGACAGGTTCCGGCCCGCTGTAGACCGGGTCGGCCTGGTGTCAGGGTCAGCGGCGCAGGGCACCTGGGTCGAGCTCGGGGAGTTGATCGGGGAGGCCGCCGCCGACCAGGCTGGCATCGCCTCACGGATCGGCGTGCCCGGCGCGTTCAACGAGGCGAAGCGCTCGCTGTGGGAGTCGGCGAAGTGCCCGATAGAGCTCGCCGAGCAGCACGGGGTCAACGTGGACTCCTCTCCCGCCCGGCTGCTGGCCTTGCTTCTGCCTCTGCGTCTGGACTTCCTCACCCCTACCTCCCAGGCGATCGCGGACGCGATCCGGTGGTGCCGCGCCGCGCTCGTTCCGCAGCAGGCCGGGAGGGCCGTGGATCTGTGGACGGCGCTGCTCGAGGTGGTCGCCGACCTGCGGCCCAAAGGCGGGGCAGTCACCTGGCAGCTTCTGGCTGACCGGCTGGGCGGGCAGTTCGCGTTCCAGCTGCGCCCGGATGTCGCTCCCGACTGGAGCCTTCTCACCGCGCACAGCACCAGCATGACGGCCCGGGTCCGGGACCGGCTCGGCGACGACGTGGTCCTGGTCCGTGAGGACGTGACCGCCGTGCTCGCCAACGCCGGGGCGGTCAGCGTGCTGTCGGGGCCGTCGGGGTGCGGCAAGACCGTGGCGGCCAAGAGGTGGCTGGCCGCCCCGGGCACGCACCGGGCGGTTTGGCTGTCGGCTGCGGACCTCGAGGCCGGCGTCGGCGCTCGTCTCGGGCTGACCCGGGGCCTGGAGGAGGTCCTGACGCTTGCCCCCGGAGAGGTCCGCGTCGTCGTTGACGGCCTCGACCGGGTCTATACCGACGAGCCGTTCGCCGCGACGGCCGCCCTGGCACGCCTCGCAGCCGCCGCCGGCGGCCGGATCCGGTTGTTGATCACCTCGCAGCAATCTGAGTTCCCCCGAGTGTCGGAGCACTTGGTGCAGGCCAACGGTCCGCAGGCCGCCCCGCTCGTGATGGGGGACCTGTCTGACGCCGACATCGGTCTGGTGTTGCGCGGGCACCCGGACCTGGCCGCGGTGGTCGTCGCCGGTGGGCTCCGTGGTGTCCTGCGACGCCCGAAGGTCCTCGACCTAGTGCTGCGGATGCCTGGGGCTACGGTTGCCGCTATCCGTGACGAGCCGTCGATCGCTGGCTTGTGGTGGCAGCGGCTGGCCGGCGCGGGCCCGGACGGCGCCACCCGCCAGACGTTGCTGCGGCGGATCGCCGTCGAGCAGGCGGACCGTCTGCGGGCCCACACTCCCCTGGATGACCTCCCGGTCGACGCCGTTGGGCTCGTTGATTCGCTGCGCGTCGACGGGATCCTCTCGGCGGTCGACGGCCGGGTCTCCTTCGCCCACGACCTGTTCGACGACTGGACGCTGTTGCATTACCTGCGCTCCCGTGACGACGTCATCGGCGTGATCGCGGAGAAGGCGGCGCTGCCGTCGTGGCACCGAGCGATCCGCCTGTATGCCGCCGGCGTGCTCCGCGAGCACGGTGTCGACCGGTGGGAGGCCGACCGGTCTGCGCTGGACGCCGCCGACCAGCCGCTCGTGGCGGACTTGTACCTCGACGCGGTGTTCTACGCCCACGACGCCGACCGGCTTCTGGGCGAGCTGTGGTCGCGCCTCGCCGCCGACAGCGCTCTGCTGGCACGGCTGCTGCGCAGGTTCAGGTTCTCCGCGACCGTGCCGGACTCCAGTTGGATCACTGTGTTCGCCGACATGCCGGACGTGGCGGTGTACGCCGCCGCGCAGTCGCGGCTGCCGGTGTGGCCGCTGTGGCTTCCGGTCCTGCGCGTCCTGGCGGCGGAGCATGAGACTGCGGTCGCCTCGGCCGCCCCGGAGGTCGCCGCGATCGCCGACCTGTGGCTGCGGCACGCCCCCGACACGTGGCCGGCCCGCGATCAGGCTGCTGTGATCGGCCTGGCGGTCGGACGGCACATCGTCGCGCACATCGCCGGCGGAGGCTATTTCGACGACAGGGTCGAGCCGGTGCTGTGGCGGTGCGTGATCGCCGCTGGCGCGGTCAAACCCGACGCCGTCGCCACCTTCCTCGACGCGCTGCTGCCCCCTGTTGACAGCCAGCTCGAGCACAGCGGCCAGGTCAGGGGCCGCCAGCGTCGCGGCCAGACGGGACTCCGTGCGGCCTTGCTGGACGTCGACACCGTGATGCCGTTGCTGCCGGCGTCCGCGCAGCTGGCCCGGGACCTGGTGCTGCGAGCTGCCGTCGACTCCGACCGCCGTCACCGCCATCACTTTCACCACCGGCTGCGTGACGGCCTCGGCATCGCCAGCGCTCCGCGCTCCTTTGATCCGATCCCCGAGTGCGGGCCGTTCCGCGCGATGCTCATCAACGCCGAACCGCAGGGCATCGACGTGGTGCTCGCCCTCGTCGAACACGCGACCACCCATTGGAGACGCACCCGCAACGCCCCGATGTCAGGCGGCCAGGAACCCACGCAGGAGCGGCCGGCGTTCGAGCTGCTCATCGACGGCGCACCCGTCGCGCTGGTCGGTGACGCTACCGTCCTGGCCTGGAGCCACGGTGGCCACCAGGTGCCGGACATCCTGGCGGCGGCAATGATGGCCCTGGAGGCCCATCTCTACAAGGCCCTCGACGACGGCCGCGACATCACCACGCTCCTCGTCCAGCTCACCGGCAGCCGATCGGTCGCGACGTGGGGGCTGCTCGCCGACATCGCCCGCCACACTCCTGCACTGCTGGAAGGCCCGCTTGCGCCCCTGGTCACCAGCGCCGACCTGCTCGACGACGACCGGATGAGCGTGCAGATGCGCTCCTTCAGGTTGCTCCCGCTCGTCATGGATCCCACCCGAGCGAAGCGAGCCCGCAACTGGCACACCATGGACCACCGCAAGACCCCGCTCCTGGACTTGGTGCGCCTAGGCGCATTCGTCACCGGCCGACTCACCGAGCAGCTCACTACCGCCCGAGAGCACTGGGCCGCAACAGACGCACACCGGTGGCGGGTGATGCTCGCCGCGACCGACATCGCGAACTACCACGCCGTCCGCGCCACGGACGGAAAACCCTACCTCGTATACACCCCGCCGGCGGCCCTTGAGGAAGAAGCCCGCGAGATGCGGGACCACCTCGACCGCGATCGCGCCTGGATGGTCTTCGCCCACACCATGCGCCGCAACATCACCGACCATGTCCGCCCCAGCGACGCCGAGCTCGAGGAGCAGTGGGCCACCGTCCAGCCCCAACTCGACGCTCTCGGCCCGGACGCTGAGTCGCCGAGCTCCATCAGCAGTGTGGAAGATCTGCGGTGCGGGTACGCGGCGTGGCTGGTGCTGTGCGCCCGCGACTGGCTGCGGAACCACCCCGACCGCGAGGCGTGGTGCAGGGCCGTGCTAATGCGCCCCCTCACCGACCCGACCGCCACGCGGTCCCACGCAGACCCCGACAGCCCCTCCGACGATGAATGGGACGTCTTCTGCGCCGAAGCGCTCACCGCCCTGTGGGCCGAGACCCCCGACGACGTCACCGTGCGCGCGGCCATCGCACGGCTGCTCGTTGCCCGTCGCATCACGGTCACCACCGTGATGCGGCTCGCCGCCGCACACCCGCACCTCGCCGACGACCTGCGCCGGCTCGAGTACCTGACGCTGCACTGCGCGCGGCTGTCGATGTGGCACAACGAAATCGACCCCTACTTGCAAGAAGACCTCGACTTCGACACCGACCCGGAGGAAGCCGATGGACCCGACGTGGACCAAGAGGACGACGAGCCCGGTCACGGCCCGATCGACGGCCTCCCGGAGTTGGAGGCGGCCGCCGAGGCCGCATTCGACGCCTTCGCCGACGGCTGTCTGCCCGCCGAGGTGCCCCGGCTCCCGGACTGGATCGCCACCACCCTCGCGGCCAAACTCCCCGACGCCCACGACGACCGCTCCCGCATACTGCGCACCCTCGACCTCGGCTACCTCGTCGCCTCCCGCCCGCACTTCACAGCCCTTGCTGCTACGGCGGATACGCTCACGCGAGCCCGGGCGGTCGAGTTCGCCGCCGACCTCGCGACGTTCCTCGCCTCCGGGCTGACCCCGACCAAGGCCGCCAATCGTTCCCCCCGCTACCCCAACGACGAGGAACGTAGCGCTCTTAGGCTTCTCGCCGACATCACGATCAGCGCCGACGCCGCACAGGCCCGTACGATCTGGGAGCCGATCCTCACCCTCGGCGCCACCGCCTCCTCCTGGGTGGACAGCTACCTCAGCCAGGTCTGGAAAGCCGCCTGCACGAAGAACCCGTTGCCAGCAGCCTTCCCCGCCCTAGTCGCAGACATGCTCGGCTTCGCCACCACCGCCAGCACATGGCAGGGCCACTCCGGCAGGGGCGTCCTGGCGCTCGCCGTCGCCGGGCTCGGCAAGTGGGGGCACTCGTCGGTCAGCGAGCAGCAGACAGCCGCCATCCGCGCAGCCGTGCCGGCGTGGTCGACGTGGTTCGGCGCGCACATGGGCCACGACGACTTCGCCTACGCGGCCGTCCGCTTCTTCCAGGAGTCGGCCGCGGCAGCGTTCGTCCATGACGCCGTCGGCTGGCTCGCCGCCCGCGAACGTTCCTCCAACCCCACCAGTGAGCGGGTGGATACCGCGGTTACCGAGTTCCTGGTCACCATCTCCACCCGCACCCCTAACCCGCTGCACGGCACCGGCCCCACCGCAGACAACGGACGGCAAATCCTCGCCCGCCTCCACGGTCGAGGTAACACCGTGGCCGGCCAACTCCTCAACAGCCTGACCTAACCGCATCCCACCACCGGCCAGCCACATCGGCGTTCGTCCAGAAAAATGCGGACTTGCTCTGCTCGACCGCAAGGGGTCCGCAAAACGCATATGGCCGTCGCGTTGGCGGTGGCTGCCCACGGCGCCGGGTTCACGGCAGCGACCGCCAGCGCCGGCGGGCTGCTCTACGCCACGACGGTGATGACGGCGGCGCTCACCGCCCTTCTCACTCGAACCCCCGCAAGCCGCCGAACCGCCATCGAGATCCTCAAGATCTTGCTCCGGCGCCGCTCGTGATGCACAACTTCGACCGAGTGGCAGAGGATGGCCAGTACGAGTTCGGCTTCTCGCCCGACAGCACGGTGATCCGGCAGGAGTAGCTGCATCCATCTCCGAAGGCGGCGGCAGGTCTACGACTACAGCAGCAGATGGTGGGTGCCTGAGGTGCTGCTGACACAGCGGCCATGATTGTCGTGCGTGCCACGGTGGCGCTCCCACAGGTGGCCCCGTTTACTGCCGTTCTGCGCAACGCACAGGTCAGCGGTCACCCTCAGAGGCGGCGGCAGATATTGGGTGCCGTGATGCGGCGCGAGCATCAAGGCGTAGTGGGCTGGGTTCAGGTCGGTCTTGGCAAGCCAGGACAACACTGGTGGACCGGCATCGCCGAAGACAACGAGGCGGCCCGGCTCTGCGTCCTCAAAGACCAACGACATGTTGTTGTTGGCGCGGCGCATTTCATCCCAGACTTCCCGAAAGGCATGGCGGAGGTCATCGGGGAGGTTCAGCCGGTCGATGTGCAGGCCACTCCCCTCGTCGCTGTCATCTAGGTCCTCGCTGATGGGCTCTCCGTCGACGAAAGGATCGCCCCTCATCGTCCACCTCTGCGTTTCGTCGTCCGGTCCGTGCAGCCAGCCGCCTTGCCTGGCCGCCTCAAAGTTGTCCCGCAAGACCGTGTTGCCCCTGTCCGCGAGAGCTTCCGCGAGTTCCTCGAAGCCGTGCACCGCCCTGCGCACCTGCCGGGTAACGGTCTTCGGCAGCACAGCCAGCGGCCACAACACTTCATAGCCTCGACCGCCGGCGAGGAAGCTGCTGCCGCGACACAACGGCGCATATCGGAACTGACCACCTCTGGTCACCTGCTCCAAGCCGACCGCCAGGTCAAGGCTGCGGACCCCGGTGACGGTCAGGGCCATCGCCAGGTAGGCGGCGGCGAACCGTGGTTCGCTCTCCGGCGGTCGTGGTGAGATCAGCCGGAGCGCATCGAAACGCTGCCCGCGGACGCTCATCCGCTCCGCAAGGCGCACAAACCCGAGGTAGTGGTCTGCGTCGAAGTGGGTGACCACGATCGTGTCGATACGCTCCGGTCGGCCGTCGAGGGCGTCCAACAGGCGGTCGCACGCCTCATCGGCGGAGATGCTGTTGCTACCGCAGTCGACCACCGTCACGGTGTCGCGGCCGTCGTGGGGTGTTCTGATGATCGTGCAGGCACCGTCACCCACATCGACCACACTTGCCCTGTACCGGACCGGGATAACCTCCACTCCAGAGGTCGGTCCGGGGTCGGGTTCTCCCCGGGCCAGCGCGGCGAGACGTCGCCCGTCAGGGTCAGCCAAGAGGCGGGAGATCCTCATGATTGACCCCAAACTGTTGCGCAGATCGTCGCGCAGCAGATTCAGTGACACATCCTTGCGGAGCCATTCCACCGCCCGCGTATGCCGTAACCCCTGCGACGCGTCGGCCCGGAAGCGGTAGCGGCCAACGATTCGGCCGATGGCCAGGTGCCGCGACGAGCCCACAAAAGGCATGGCAACGTAGTCCCCCGGACACATCTCCCCCAAGAAGCGCCACAGCTGACCGGCGTAGTTGCCCAACGTCCTGCGAGGCTTCTCTTCGTAGGCGGCGCTGAGGCGTTCACGGACGTCCTCTGGACCCTGGCATTGCGAGATGTCGCCCAGCTCGGGCCAGTTGGCGACGATGACGCCGTGGCGAAGAGCCACCTCATCAGCATCAGCGACTCGTACCATCCAGGAACCTGCCACCCAGCCCTCCCTGCCCACATGAGGCTGCTCCCGCCATGCGCGCAGCGACAACGAGCGACGCCAGGTGCCAGCTCGATCGGCGTCTGAGAGACACCCTCATCAACGCCGTCGAGATTATCGCCCGGCCGCGAGGTCACGAAGCGGAGCGTGCCGTGAGTGCTATGCCGAGAAGCTAATACTCCAACGTCACTTGGCTTTGGCGTTGGGCGTGGCGTGGGCATGAAGACGGCCACCACGTTGATCATCGATGGTTTGTGAGGACAACCGAAGATCGGGCGGTGGCCGCGTGCCACAGCGTAGACGTTGATCGGTGGCGGGTCATCCTGGACGAGGCGGTGGCGCGTGTCGCGGGCCGGTTCGTGCGGGCCGAGCGGCAGTGGGTCTGTCAAGTTAACGGTGTAACTGGGGTTTGTTGATGTCTACTTGCGGCCGGCGGACAGGCGTCCGTCGAAGGTCATGTCGAAGGCGTTGAGTGCGCTCTTCCAGCGGATGGCCCAGCGCTTGCGGCCTTGCCCGGTCGGGTCCAGGCTCATCACGGCGAGGTAGACGCACTTGAGCGCGGCCTGCTCGTTGGGGAAGTGGCCGCGGGCGCGGACGGCGCGGCGGATGCGGGCGTTGACGCTCTCGATGGCGTTGGTGGAGCAGATAATCCGGCGGATCTCGGCGTCGAAGGCCAGGAACGGCACGAACTCGGCCCAGGCGTTCTCCCACAGCTTCACGATCGCCGGATACCGGCTGCCCCAGGCCTCGGCGAACTCCAGGAACCGTTCGGTGGCGGCGGCCTCGGTCGGTGCGGTGTAGACCGGTTTGAGGGCCTTGGCGATGGCGTCCCAGTGCTGGCGGGCGGCGTAGCGGAAGGAGTTGCGCAGCAGGTGCACCACGCAGGTCTGCACCACGGTGCGCGGCCAGACCTGCCCGATGGCGTCCGGCAGCCCGGTGAGCCCGTCGCAGACGGCCATGAGCACGTCGTCGACGCCGCGGTTGTTGAGCTCGGTGCAGATCTGCAGCCAGAACTTGGCGCCTTCCCCGCCGTCGCCGGCCCACAGGCCGAGGATGTCGCGGGTGCCGTCGGCGGTGACGGCCAAGGCGACGTAGATCGGCCGGTTGGCGACCTTCCCATCGCGGATCTTGACGTTGATGGCGTCGAGGAAGACCACCGGGTAGACCGGATCGAGGGGCCGGTTCTGCCACTCGGTCATACCGTCCATCACCTTGTCGGTGATGGTGGAGATCGTCTGGCGAGAGACCTCGGCGCCGTAGACCTCGGCCAGATGGGCAGAGATCTCGCCGGTGGTCAGGCCCTTCGCCGACAGCGACAGCACCAGGTCCTCCACCCCGGACAACCTGCGCTGACGCTTCTTGACGATGGCCGGTTCGAACGAACCCGCCCGATCCCGCGGCACGTCGATCCGCACCGGCCCGACATCGGTGAGCACGGTCTTGGACCGGCTGCCGTTGCGGGAGTTACCGGAGTTCACGCCGGCCGTGTCGTGCTTGTCGTAGCCGAGGTGGTCGGTGATCTCACCATCGAGGGCTGACTCCAGCACGATATTCGTCAACTGCTGCAGCAGCCCACCCTCGCCGGACAGCTGCAGCCCCTGCTCACGGGCCTGGGTCACCAACTGCGACACCAACGCTGGGTCGACACCCGCCTGCGTCGCCTTCGTACGCGGCCGCTTGGCCTTCTCATCACCGGGCACAGCGGCAGTGTCCACTGCATCGGTCGTGATCGTCATCAGGTGCTACTCCCTTGATCGGAGTTACACCGTTGTTTTTACAGTCCCCGGCGATGGTCGAGGCGGGCATCGATGACGGGGACGTGATTGTCGTACGTCAACAGCCGGTGGCTGACTCCGGGGATATCGTCGCGGCGCTGATCGATGACGAAGCCACCGTCAAGCAATACCGAGTCCGGGAGGGGCAAGTCGAACTCGTCCCCCGCAATCCCCGCTATCCCGTGATCCCCGCCGACAGCGCGCAGCTTCTCGGGAAGGTCGTTTGCGTCCTGCACGGCCACTGAAGGCTTCCCTTGGGGCAGCACAAGACGGACAAGTGCTCCGACCTCGGCAGATCATGCGGAGTCGGGGCACGGGAGCCGGGGCGCGCCGTACCCGCGTGAGGGCTCGTGAGCTCCGGTGATCCTGGGCGTTGCCTCGGCTCCCGACTTACGTCTCGTTCTCGAAAGCCCGGCTGCGTGGACGAACCGGTGGCGTAGAGGCACACCAGTGAGCCCGCGACGGGTACATCGAGTCGGTGCGGGGTCGGTCCGACGACGAGCCGGGCCGGCGGGTTCGGGTGCTGGAGCAGCTCCGGTACCGCCGGTTGAAACATGCGGGGTCACGCGTCGACGGAAACAGCGAATTGGTTGAGGCCGTCGAGGAATCGATGGTTCGCCTCCCACCCGTCAACCTCTGGTGTCGCGGCGCCGATCCATACGGGTTCGGTGTGGGGGTAGGCGTCAAGTTGCTGGCGGACGCCGTCTCGGGTGACGACGATGCAGGCTTGCCGGTGGCGTGAGGCGAGGACGCAGAGCCGTCCCGCTTCGAGGTGAAAGGCGGACGCATCGCGGCGGCCAGACAGCGGGTGCCAGGCGATCACCACTTCAAATTGCCGGCCCTGAAGCTTGTTGGCGGTGTCGACCACGATTGAGCCCGGCGCGAGGTCGAGGGATTCGCAGACCGTGTCGGCGGCTGCCCGTACGAGGGCTTGTTGGTCGCGGTGGGTCACACCGATGGCGATGTCGCGGGGGTAGAGGTTCCGTAGCTCCTTGCCGTCCTGGATGCGGGCTTTGCTGGAGAGCAGCCGGTGGGCGATGTTCGCGATCGTGGCGACAGCCTGGGGGTCGGTGCGGGGAAGTTGGGCATCGGGCAGTTGGGCCAGGCACCACCCGTATCTTTCCGCGACGCGCAGAACTTCGTCGACGGAGTCACGGATGGCGCCGAGGGGAAGACGAAGGCCTCGCTCGCCGTGGTCGGAGCCGGCGGTGAAGGCGCGGCTGTAGAAGGCGTCGGAGACGATGCCGGCCCCGCTGGGCGGGAGTCGCCACGACACGGGCAACGGCACCACGGGTGTGTCGGGGTAGGTGCCGAGTACGGTGCCGGCGGCGGTTTCCAATGGCCAACTGCCCGTGGACCTGATGGCGCCTTCGTCGGCCGTGGTGAAGGGGCTGAGCTGTCCGGGGTCGCCGACCAGGAGCAGGGCGTCGAACCTGGCGGCGAACTTGGCGAGGTCGACCGACGACACCTGGTAAGCCTCGTCGACGATGCCGAGTTCCCACCGGTGGTCGGCGCGGACGAAGCCCCACTTCGCGGCGGGCGCGACGACGATGTCGCACTCGTTGAGCTCGTCGATGTCCGTTGACGCTGTGACGCCGACGGGTGGCGTGTATTTATCGGCGTGCAACCGACCGGCGCGAATTGGTGAGTCGCGTAGATCTTCGAGCAGGTCGCGTGTGAGGTCGTCTGCTTGTTCGTTCGTCTGGGTGATGATCGGGATCTGACCATGGCTGCCCGCCATCCGGCGGGCGGTCGCGCGGACGAGTGTGGATTTTCCTGCTCCGGGCGGCGAGTTGACGATGACGGCCTGGGCTCCGGCGTCGAGCAGGCGCCAGACCTGGTCGATGGCTGCGGTGTGGGCGGCGCGAGGGTCGGTGGGCATCAGTCTGCCTCGGGTTCGCGGTGCGTCCAGGGAAGGACGTCAGGGATGGCGTCGGGGCGGAAAGTCGGCGGTTCGAACGGGGCGAAGACCTGACGGGTGTCGGGTAGCGGAAGCCGGCGGTGGTGCTCGCGCTTGATCGCGTTGCTCACGACGGTCAGTTCGACGATGCCGTCAGCGTCGAGCCCGGTGACTTCCAGCTCCACGGTGGGCCGCACAGGGTTTCCGGCGCGGGACGTCTCGACGGCGCAGTGCAACCAGAGATGGGTTCCCAGCGGGCGGGCGAAGGGGAGATCTGGCCTAATGTGCATGATCGGCCGGGGCTGGCGGCGGCCTTGACGGCCGGTGCCTTCTGGCAGGACTTTGACGACCGTTCCGGAGAGCGCGTCGCCGGAGGCGACGTGGCGGGCCATGATCTGCGGGTCGTCGAGAGCCATCTGCCGGTCGAGGTTGCCCGTCAGCCGTTCCAGCCGGTTGAGATACCGAAAGACTTGGAGCTGGCGCGGCCGGCGCCGGAAGTAGGCGCGGTTGCCGCGGACGCGTTCGGCGTGACGATGCCACTGCATCTCATCGCCACGAGCGCGTTCGTCGACGTGTTCGGCCTCGGGAAGCTCGTCGACCGCGTCCAGTGATTCCCACACAGCCTTCCAGGCCGGCTCCAGGGCCTCCCACACCGTGTCCGACGCTTCCCGAACGGCGTCGGCAGGTCGTCCGGCGACGCCGCGCAGCTGGTTGAAGACCTTGGTCGAGCGGGTGTACGTCTTCCGCTCCCACTCGGGATCCGGGACGGGCCCAGCGGGAAGCGCGTTCTCCGCCTCCAGGATCGTGTCGGGCCGTCGGATCCAGGCCAATTGCGAGGCCAGGTTGCTGTCCATCGACGGAAGCTGGCCGGTCTTCCAATGCTGAGCGAGCACTTCGGTCATGGCAAGGACGAGCGACGCCCCGGGCACCCGCTGCTGGTCGAAGAACGACAGGTGCGCCCCGGCCACCGGCAGCGCGGGGCTGATCCGGGGGTCGCGCTCGGGTTGTAGATAGCGCAGGAGCAGACCGAGTTCCTGGCACAGCCACTGTGCGGTGTCGGCGTTGGGCACTACGAGCTGCGGGATCACCGGACGCGCTCGGGCCGGGCTGCGGCCCTGGCGGCTGGGCGGCGTCGGCATGGCGTATCGGCCGAGATAGCCGTTAAGGTTGAGCGCGAACTCGGTGAGGGTGCGCCACCGCTCGTCGTAGTCGCGGGGTTCCCCTGCCGCGATGACCCGCGGCTGGTCGCGCCGGTCGCCGCAGAGGATGCCGAGCGGGGATCCCGGGTCTCCGGGCACGTGGTAGCCGACGACGACGAAGGGCCGCCCGGAGAGATGCACGTGGCATTGGCTGGCCCGCGGCACGGCACGCCGGTTCGCGACGGCCGTCAGGCCGAGCAGGACATCTAGACTCATCCACGCGCTCCGGCGAGTTCGAGCGCGATCGAGGCCCGGCGCAGTTCGTCGGCGACGGCGATCTCGGCGGCACCGTCGGGTTGCCGGGTTCCCGCCGCGAGTTCGAGGGCAGCCGTGACCGTGCCGACGTCGCCGCACAGGTTGGCGGCCTGGTTGCCCAGTTGGGCGACGTTGTCCTGCAGTCGCGCCTCCGTGCGGCAGAAGGTCAGCATCGGGCAGCGGGTGCAGCCGTCGCCGAACCGCATCCCTAGCGCGCCGACCGCCTCACGTGCCTGTTCGCGGGCCGCGTCCTTGACTACTTCGGGCGCGTCCTCGTCGGGCAGGCACGGAAGTTCGATCGAGACCGGAACCGACGGGGCCAGCCTGGTCGCGTCCGGGAACGCCCGCAGGGTCCGCTCCAGCCGCTGGACTTGCGGCCGCAGGTTGATCACGTGCCCGGTAGCCCGCAGGAACAGGTTCTCGGTCATCACCAGCAGCCCGCTGGTGTTCACACGATCCTTGGCCCCGCCCAGATCGCCGACCAGCTTGCGCAGCCCCAGCAGATACACCGCCATCTGCCGGGCTGCCTCGGACACCTTCACAGGGTCGGCAACCCCGTTGACGCACGAGAACGACTTGATCTCGAGCGGGGCGAGGTTCCCGGAAGCGGCGAACGCGACGACGTCCGGTTCGAGATGCGTGGGCATGTCGCCGAGCGACAGCGGCAGATAGGGGTGGCGTAGGAGATTGATCGCCGCCTGATCGCCGTCAAGCATCTGCTCGACGGCGCTACGAGTCAGCTTCACCCTCAGCCTCGTGAGATCGATCTCGGGATCGGGATACTGGGTCTTGAGCTCGGACGTGGACAGATCTAGTTGCCGTATGTCCTGCACCTGTAAGCCGAGTTTCTGCCGGACCAACGGCAGCAGGTCCGTCATGCCGTTGGCCACCACGCGCTGCTCGAAGCGCCGGCCACGATCGAGCGCCAGTGGGCTACTTCCGGCCCACCGGCCGCCCAGCAGCGGGACCAGGTCCTCCATCGGGATCGACGCGGCATCAAGGACTTGCCGCCGAGTGCAGCCCGGCGCTTCGAGCAGGCCGGCGATACGGCGGGCATCAAGCGGCTTCACGGGAAAGCCGCCACGGAACCGTACGAGACGTTCGCGGGCGTCTTCGACGATCATGCACTTGCCTCCGAGGAGGAATTCTGGGATGCGTTACGCAACGCGGAACCGAACAGGAGCATTTCCGGGTCGAGCTGCCGACGCGCGCGTTCGGCTGCCGCGTGACGTTCGGCGGTGTCATCAGGAGCGATGAGCGCCAGCTCGCGTTCGGCGGCATCGCGGATCTGCTGGTTACCAACCCCGTCGCGGTTGTCGATAGCGCCGGCCACCGAACGGGCGAAGCGCCACACCATGCGCCTGATGTTCGGCGCCCACGATGCTTCCGGATCGCGGTCGAGCTCGTCAATCAACCGAACGAGGATGTGCAGCGTGTCGACACGGTGGCTCGCCGGAGCGATAATCCGCACTTCCAGCGCCCAGCTGGACATGGCGAGCATCCCGCGTACCGGCGCGAAGCGGTCCGCGGTCAGCGCCGGAACGATGTAGGCCGGCCGTGCAAGGCTGCGGCCCTGGCTGCTGGGTCGGTTCGCGGCCTGCCACGACCGCTGCTCGTCGCGGCGTACCGACGCCAGGCGGCTGGGCTGGATCGGTTCGCCGAATCGTGCGGTCGCTGCATCCTTGATCAGCGCGACCGCCGCCGGCCGGCTCAGCAAGCCCAGGACGGCCGCCAACTGCTCGCGGACCGGGGGGACGGCGTCGAATCCCGAAGGGGAGGCGTTGCTGGCCCGCTGCAAGAGCCGGTTACGGCGCCGCTCCGCGACCGTGAGCTCGGCGAGGATCCGGTCGACGTCCTCCGGCCTGCCGTCGTCCAGAGCGGCCGTCAGTTCCTGCTGGAGCCGGAATACGTCCGAAAGCGCCGCGCGGACATCAGGATGTTCTGGCATAACCCGACACTACCATGCTACTTGACTTGCTTCCATGTTCTGCCAGACTACGTGGGTCTGTACGGTGTGTGATCATCTGCGGACACCCCGGCGTCCGCGAAACGCCATCTATACCTGCCCGTATCCGCGAGAAGGGCCCTCATGAAGTTGCTTCACACCTCGGACTGGCATCTGGGTCGTGCCACCTACCAGGAATCCCGCGCGCCGGACCACGACGCGGTGATCGCCGAGATCATCGACATCGCCCGCGAGCGCAAGCCGGACGTCATCCTGCACACCGGCGACCTGTTCGACCAGTACCTGCCCGGCTACGTCGAGATCGAACGCGCCGCTGCCGCCCTGCAACAACTGGCGGCGATCGCCCCGACGGTCGTGGTCCGGGGTAACCACGACTCGGCCGCCCTCTTCCGGATCTTCAACCGGCTCCTTGGCGCCAACGGCCGGCTGCGGTTCGTCGACAAGCCGCGCCACGGCGACGACGGCGGTGTGCTGCGCTTCCCAGTCGCCGACGATCAGGTCCTGCGCCTCGCGGTACTGCCCTTCGTCCACGTCAGCGAGGTCGTCGACGCCTTCGGGCCGCCCGAGACCTGGGGGACGGCCTACAACGGCAGAATCCGCGGCTACGAGGCCGCGCTGGCCGACAACCTCATGCAGGACTTCGACCCGCACCGCGACATCGCCATGTTCGCGGCTCACCTACACGTCGGCGGCGCCCAACTGTGCAGCAGCGAACGCTCCCTGCACGTCGACGAGACCTACGCGACCGATCTCGACGCGCTGCCGCCGGTGAGCTACGCGGCCTTCGGGCACATCCACCAACCCCAGCGGCTACCCAACACCGCCATCACCGGCCGCTACGCCGGATCACCCCTCCAACTCGACTTCGGCGAGGTCAACGACCGCAAAGGCATCGTCATGGTTACCGTCAAAGCCGGCGAACCCGCGCAGGTCGAAAAAGTGCTGTTGCACAGGGGCCGCCGGTTGCGCAAGTTCGAGGGCACGCTCGACGAGCTCAGGATGCAGGCCGCCGACTTCACCGACGAGATCTGCCTGATCACCATCCACAGCCCCGCCCCAATCCCCACGCTGAAAGAACAGGTCTACGACCTGCTCCCGGACGCGACGATCCTGCCGATCACCAACCTGGCGGACAACCAGCGCAACGACACCGAACTCGCACGACCCGACACCGTCGCGCCCGAGACCGACCTGGTCCAGGAGTTCCGCCAGTACCTCGCCGAGCAAGGCGGCGTCCAGAACGGCGCCGTTGCCGACGTCATCCGCGTCTTCGCCGCCCTGCGGCAGGGAATCGACGAAGAACGCGACACCGTCTTCGCCGAAGAGACCGCCCTGGCCCAGACCCTCGCCCCGACGGCCGCAGGGAGCGCAACGTGCGACCACTGACCCTGCGCCTGGCCGGCCTCCGCGCCTACCGTACCGAGCAGACAATCGACTTCACCGACGCGTCTCTGATGGCCATCGTCGGCCCGACCGGAGCCGGGAAAACCTCCCTGTTCGAGGCCCTCTTCTACGCCCTCTACGGCGGCTGCACCTGGGACCACCGCAGCGCCGTCCCGCTCATCGCCGACGGCATGAACACCATCCTCGTTGACCTGACCTTTCGAGCCCGCAACCGGACCTGGCGCGTCCTGCGCTCCACTTCCCGCAGCGGATCCCCGACGGCTCAGCACGTCCTGGAATGCCTTGACGACACAGCTATCCGCCACGATCACAAAGACCAGGTCAACGCGACCATCGAGGACCTGATCGGGCTCGACGCCAAGGCCTTCCTCAAAGCCGTTATCCTCCCGCAAGGCAAATTCCAGGAGCTGCTGCACACCACCGGCAGACCGCGCACCGAGATCCTCAAGAGCATCCTCGGGCTCGACCAGCTCGACACCATGCAGAACCGGGCCCGCGAAGCCTACGACCGCATCCACCCGCAACTGGCCACCATCACCGGTCGGCGGCAACTCATGTTCGCCGACCCGCAAGCCGAGGCGAACGCGGCCACCCAGCGCAAGCAGGACAGCGAGACCCGCCGCACGCGGCTGCGAGACGCCAAGAACACCATCGCCGCTGCCCAGCGCGAACGCCAACGCCTGGCCGACCGGGCCCAGAAGATCGGCGACGCGGCGGCGGCCCTGCAACGCGTCCACGTCGCCGACGCTCCGGACACCTATCAGCGCCTCCTGGCCGCCGACGAGGCCTTGGGCGTCGAGTCGGACCGGGTCACTCGGGAGATCGCGGCGGCCGACGCGGCGATCGCCTCCGTACGAGCGGATCTCGCCACCGCCGAAGCGGACGGCACCGGGCAGGATGCCGTCAACACGGCCATCGCCACTCTAGAAGACGCCGCACGTCAGCAACCCGACCTGGACGCGGAGAAGGACCACCTTCACCAACGAGCCGAGGCACTCGCGACCGAGCGAACCGGCCTCGCCGGCCACCGCGAACAGGCCGAGCGGGCAGCGACCAACGCCGCGAATGCCGGCACCGCCGCCAGCACGGCCCAGCAACACGCCGACGAGCAGGCACAACACGTCGAGCAGTGCACGACGGCGTTGGCCGCCGTCCGGAAACAGATCGATCGTGGCCGCCAGGCTGACGAGGCGCGGGCCAAGGCGGACGCCGCCGTCATATCCGCTCAAGTGGCCCTCGCAGCAGCGGAGAAGGGCGCCAGCGAAGCCCACATCGTGCTCGCCCAGGCGGAAGAAGACCTCGAGACCTGCCGACGCGCCAGCTCGGCGGCACACGCGGCGAGCCGCAGCCACGCCGGCGACCCATGCCCCATCTGCTCGCATGAGCTGCCCGCCGACTTCGTCGCCCCTACCCCGGACGGACTCGAGACAGCAACATCCAAGGTCAGAACGGCCCAGACCGGAGTCCGTAAAGCCGACAAGGCGGTAGCGACCGCCACCGCAAACCTGGAACACGCCACCTCCGCGCAAGCCGCCGCCGCGGTCGACAGCGAGACGGCCCGCGAGACTCTGGTCGACCTCATCGCCGAACTTTCTCGCATACTCGGCACCGTCGACCTGGACGACCCGGACGACTGCATCCTGGCCGCCGTCCGCACGGTAGCCGGCACAGCCTGCGCCGAGGCCGAGAAGGCGGCCGGAGCGGGTGCCGCAGCGCTGAAGGTCTCGACCGAACTAGCCGTGGCTCTGGAACTTCACGAGCGGCGACTCTCGGAAAAGAGCGACGAGCTGGCGGACGCGCAGCTCGCGTACGAGAAGAAGGCCGCGGCTCTCAGCGCCCGGCTGGCCACCTTGCCGGTCCCGTTCCAGGCCGAGGGCCTGCCGGCGATAGCGGCCATCAACACGGCCCTTACTCTCGCGAAACAGCGCCGGGCCGCACTCAACGAAATCCGCGACGACCTGGAACGCGCCGCCCAACACCGCGAAGGGCTCGGAGCGCAAGAACGTACCCTCCAGCAGCGCCATTTGGTCGAGATCGAACGTCCCTCTCAAGCGCTGCACACGAAGATCGTCACTACGTACGAACGTGCCGCCGATCTTGCCAGGCTCCTGAATGCCGAGAGCTTGTCCGAATTTGTAGGTGACGATCTGCAAGCGCGTGCCACCTGGGCACGAGAGATCCAAGAAACAGCCCAACGCCTTCAGCAGGTAAGCGAGACAACGCAGACCGATCTACGAACCGCCGCCGAGGCCCAGAACAAAGTCGTGCAGCAGGCTCTGACGGAATCGCAAGCCGACACGAGCGACGACCTCGACGACCTCCTCGGCCACGCCGCCGCCGATCTCAAGCTCGCGACCGAGCACCTGACCGAGGCCCAACGCCAGATCCCCATCGCCGCACAGCTTGACATCTGCATCTCCCAAGCCCAGCCCTTGACCGAAGGGCTCAAAGAGCTCTGCCGGCTCCTGGCCGACGGCAAATTTCCCTCCTTTATCGTGGCCCGACGCCAGCACACCTTGCTCGACCTGGCCTCCGAACTACTCCTGGGCATGACCGGCCACCGTTTCCGGTTCGCCGACGACTTCCGCATCATCGACGGCCAAACCGGGCAATCCCGAGACCCCAAAACGCTCTCGGGTGGCGAAACGTTCATGGCAAGCCTCGCGCTCGCCCTCGCCGTCGTCGAACTGGCCAGCCGCTCCGGCGGACGTATCGAGGCGCTGTTCCTCGACGAAGGCTTCGGCGCGCTCGACCCCAACGCGCTCGCCGGAGCCCTCGACGCTCTCGCGCAGCAAACCCGTGGCGGCCGGCTTATCGCGGTGATCAGCCACGTAAAATCCGTCGCGGAGAATATCGATCGACTCCTGGTCGTCTCCAAACGCCCCGACGGAAGCGTGATCCACTGGGCGACAGCCGCCGAAAGAGATCAATTGGTGACCGACACCATGACCGAAAGCATGACCGCTTAACCGCCAGCACTCATAATCCGCGAGCACGGCCTTCCCGGGCGCATTTGCGGGGAACAGATGTTTAAATCTCGAGTTCCCGTCGTACCACTCGTTCACGATGACGTTTACCGCTTACCGCACAGACGGACGGAAGATCAAGGCCGAACACGAGCAATCATCCAAAGGATGGGGGAGGTTGAGGTACGGGTGGAGTCGGCACTCGATGACTTCGTCAACAATTGGCAACCGCGACAGCGGCAATCTTTCGGCATGATCGCGACCCTGGCGATCCGCCTGCAAAACCTGGTCGGCAGCCACCCGTCCTGGGACATCTACGACCTGCCGTCAATCGCCCTAGGCGCCCTGCACCTGGTCCTGGAGGACCGTCTAGCTGGCGGCTGGACCCGCGCGCAGCTGATCGAAGGGCTGCTTCCGCTCGCACGCCGAGCCGGACCGGACCGGCCGGGACAAGAACACCGCGACGCAGTGAGCGCCGCAGTAGATGTGCTGCTCAACCGCAGCGGCGGCGGCTCGGCCATCCGGCACCCCTACGGCGACTGGACCGGCGAGCCGTACCAGCTGCGGGAGAAGCCGCTGAGCTATCTGCTGGTCGTCGGCGCCGAGGACGAGCAAGAGCCGACGCTGAAGGCGGACGCCCGCGCGATCAACATGCACCAGGGGCTCTACCTGCTCAATCTGGAGGACCGCCGAGCCGCGGACCTGATCGTGGCGGAGCGGCAGCTGGCCCGCGGCGACGTCGACGAGGTCGTGGCCTCCGTCCAGCGCCAGCACATGACCTTGCAGGTGTCCGTCGACGAGATCCGCGCGCAGATCACACAGATGCGCCGCGACGTGCGCGCGGTGGACTATGCCAGCGACGTCGCGCCGCATATCGGCCAGCTGCTGGATCTGCTGCGCGAGCAGTTGACGACGACCGAGGAATTCAAAGCACGGGTGGAACAACGGCTGGAACCAGGGGAGCCCGGGGCGCGGCAGCTGATGCAGACCCGGCGGATCCTGGAGCTGCGCAGCCACACCTTGGCCGCCGTCTTGGACGAGGTGGCCCGGGTCCAGCAGGTCTTCGAGGAGGAACAGGACCGGCAGGTCTGGACCCGCTACAGCGGCACCCTGCTGGACGCCGAGGACAACTTATTCAAGCCGCTGCTGGACCTGACGATGCGCGATCTCGGGCACCTGCTGGAGCCTTTGTGTTTGCAACTGATGGGAGTACGCAAGCCGCGGATCGTCTCGGCCCACGCTGTGCTCGAGACCACCACGCCCCGCAAACGCACGCCCACCCCGGCCGCCGCCAATGACCCCTTCGATGTCGGTGAGCTGACCTCGCCACCGACATGGATGAGCGCGCAAACCAGCGCCGCCTTGCGCGAGCTTCTCGGGGACATCCGCCGCCCCATCCGGCTCTCGGCGCTGCTGAGCACGGCGGTCCGCGAGTACCCGCAGTTGTGCAACGCCGATGACCAGGCAGCCCTGCCGCATCTGGTCTGCCTGCTGGTGCTGACCAATTACGCGCCCCCGCTCGCCGCGGAGTTCGCCGACGAACAGGCCGCCGCCGTGCTGATCCGCCACCGTGACCTGCTGGACCCCGACCGGATCACCGTCACCCGCGACGGCACAGTCCTGGATCTGCCGGGCGCGTCCGGCGACGACCTTCTGCTCACGCCCGCCCCCGCCGGCGGCCCCCAACCGGGAGAGAACGCATGACCGACCTCGTCGATGTCGGCCGCCTGATCGGCTACGCCACCGACATCACCCGCACCCCGGGCGCTAGCGGGGCCGGCGCCGACTACCGGCACCTCGCGCAGCGCTATGTGATCGACGGCGAGTTCCGCACCGCAGTAGACGAGGTGCTCGACGGCGTGGACTGCGAGGTCACCGACGCCTCCGAGGACATCGGCCTGATCGTCTACCCCCGGCCATCGAGTCCGTGGGCGTGGCCGACCGGCACCGGCGACCTGGCCTGGAACAAGGGCGACGCCGACGACCGGGCTGCCCGGATGCTGGTCATCGTCGCCTTGCTGGCCCGGCATTTCCCGACCGGCATCGACGTCGAGTCGTTCCTCGACGACCCGCAACGCTCCCAGCTGCCGATCTCGGTGCAGGAGTTGGAGCAGTACATCCGCGACTTCTGCGAGCAGCAGCAGGCCGGCCGTGCCGACATGCCGAGCGACCTGAGCGACGACGATACCCCGCTGTGGTCGTGGTGGACCTCCCGCGACGCCTACAGCAAGACCGACCACGCCATCTCCCGAGGGACCACCAGCTACCTGGTCTACAAGACCCTCGACGGGCTCGCCGAGATCGGACTCACCCTCGACACCACCCGCGACAAGCCCGCCGAACGCAAGCGGTACCGGATGAAGCGACGCCTGCTGCTGCAATACCGCGACTTCCTCATGAACCCCCTGTTCAACGCCTTGCGCGAGCACACCACAAGCTTCGAGACGACGGAGAACTGATGCTCACCCCGACCCGGATCCGCCTGGTGAACGTCGGTATCGAACGCCCGCGGTTCCCCGACCTGATCATCGACATGCGCGCCGGAATCGACACCGAAGACGTCGTGATCATGCTGCAAAACGGTGGCGGCAAGACCACCTTCATCTCGATGTGGATGCACCTCTACGAACCACACCGCAACAAGTTCCTGGCCAAGATGTCGCAACGCGCGCAGAAGAAGTCCGGCCCGGCAAAGGAGTTCGACCACTACATTCCCGTCGGCCAGACCACCTACGTCGTCTGCGAGCACGCCATCCCCGGCGCCGCACCGAACCTGTTCGGCCAGGTGCCCCGCCTGGTCGCCGGTTACGCCGCCTGGCGTGACAACGAAGCGCAGGAACGCGCCGACGAGCGCTTCTTCTGCTTCGTCAGCAACGACAAGCTGACCTTCGACACCTTGCCGTTGCGCTCGGAAACCGGGGAACCGGTCGACCACGACGCGTTCTTCGACCACCTGATCGCCGTGAAACATCAAGATCCCAGCCTGCAACTGGCCGACGAGACCCGCGACAACCACTGGCGCGACGAACTCCGATCGCGCAACTTCGACCTGGACTTCCTGCGCCAGTTCCTGCTGCGGATGAACGTCGATGAGGGTGCCACGGACCGGCTGTTCACCTACAGCAGCTCCCGTACGTTCATCAATAGCCTCATCGACATCCTCGCCGACGACGCCGACACCACGGTCATCACGACCGAACTGGGCCGGCTGCGCGGCAAGGTCGCCGCCCGGACGGTTAACCTGGCCACCGACCAGTTTTTGCAACAGGCGATCAAGCACACCGGCCAGCTGGCCGACTCCGCCGCCACCTACACCACCGAGCTGGCCGCCCGCGCCGCCGCCCTCACCCAGTGGGCGCAGGCCAGCCATGTGGTCGAGCAGTGGACGGCGCTGACCAGCACGGCCCTGGTCCGGGTCGACGCCATCGTCAATGACGCCCGGGAACGACGCGACGGCGCGGCGCAGCGCCATCGGCACTTGCGTCAGCAACACGCGGCCTCGATGATGCGGCGCCGGCAGATGGAACTCGACCAGGTCCGCGCGGACCTAGACACCGCCCGCCAGCGCGTCACCGACGCCGAGCATCACCAGCAGGTCGCTCGCGCCAGCACGTTGATCGCCTCGTCAGCGACCGCATCACAGATCAAACAGCACGCGGCCGAGCAACTCGACCGCAAAGTCCGCGAAGCCGCGCCGCTGCGGGGTCGTCTCGCCTGCGCAGCTCACGCTCTGACCGCCCGCTACACCGCCGAGGCCGAAGGCCTCGCCGGGCAGCGCACGCAGATCACCGCCGACGACACCACCGCCCGCAAAGAACTGCAGCGCATCGCCGCCGCGCAGCCGGTGCTGGCAGGCCAGCACGCCGACGCGCGCCGTGATCTCGAAGATGTCGCCCAGCGGCGCAAGGACGGCGAACTCCTGCGGCGCGAGCTCCGTGAGTCCGGCACCGTTCTGCCCAGCGAGACCGGCGAGCAAGCACAGGGCCGCCACCAGCGGGTCGCCCAGGACGCCCACGATGAACGCAACAAGGCCCTCGCGGCTGCTGCGGCTGCCACCGCGGCGGGCAAGAGCGCCGCCGCCGACGCCAGGGCCCTGCAACGCCGGATAACCACGGTCGGCGAACAGATCGTCACCGCCGAGCAACGACTGCGCACCTGGAACCAAACCAGCGATGAGCTGGTCGCCGCCCTGCTAGCGTCGGGCCTGATCGACCTCGACCCGGTATCGCTGGACGAGCACGCCGACATCCTCGCCTCCGCCCTGCGCGAGCACCGCGAATCCTTACGCTCCCAGATCCGCGACCACAGCATCACCGCCGGGCAGATCGAACGCGACGTCGACGCCCTGAACCGCACCCAGCTCCTGCCACCCCGCCACGATATCGAGGCCCTGGCCGAACGCGTACGCACCGCCACCACTCGCGCGGTGCGTCCCGGCTGGCAGTGCCTGGCCGACCTGCCCCCGCACGTCGCCCAGGACTTCGCCCACCGGCACCCCGAGGTCGCCGACGGCCTGATCGTCACCATCGACGACGACTACCAGCAGGTCGCGGACTGGCTTACCGCCCACGCCGGCGAGGTCAACCTCTCCGCACCCGTCGTGCTGACCACCGCCGCCGCGTTCCAACCCAGCACCGGCACCGATCAGCCGCAACGGGCGGTACTGCTGCCCGACCCCGCACACTGGGACAAAAACGCCGGCCGCGAAGCCGCCACGACCGCCAACAGCCGCCACGAGCAGGCCCTGCACGAGCGCGATGCCGCACAAGACCGCGCCCGCACCGTCGAGCAACTGCTGCACGACCTCGACCGATGGCAAACCCACATCGGCGCCGGCGCCCGCGACCGGCTCGCTGCCGAGATCACCGCCCTGCACGAGGACAAGGCCGCGCTCGTCGAGCAACAGAACGAGCACGAGCGCGCAGCGGCAGACGCGAACTCCCTGGCCGAGGAATCCCGCGAGCAGGCCGAGGGCTACCGGGAGACGGAACGCACTGCCCTCGACGAGGCCAGGAGCGTGCAGCCCCTGGTCGTCTTCGAATCTGAGGCTGCGGACTTGGACCAGCGCCAAGCCGACGCCCAGAGCCGGCGTGACAACGCCGAGCGGCAGATCCAGCAGGACAAGGACCGCGGCCAAGACCTGGAACGCACCCGCGAGGACTGTGGCCGGCGCCTGATCGCGCTCTCAGTGAAAGAACACGACCTGCAGAGCCGGCAGACCCTCGTGTCCGCCGTCGTACGCACCCATCCGGCACCGCCCGGCACGTCGACCGCGGCGTTTGGCGCGACCTCGACCGATGCCCTGCACGAGCAGGTGTTCGCGCTGCAAGCCGAGTACGACGGCTTGGTCACCGACGACGAACTGCGGCTGACCATGCGCGACGCGGACAAGACCATCGAACAGATCACCAAAAAGCTCAAAGACCTCGACGCCCAAGCCGTCCACGACGCCGCACAGCGCCACACCGACGATCCGCAGAGGTCCCAAGCCGCCTGGGACCAAGACCTCGCGGACGCCTGCGACAACGTCGACCAAGCCAAGGAACACCGCGCGGAACTCACCGAACGCGAACGCGGCGCGCTCCGCGACCTCGCCACCGCACAAGGCATTGACGGCGCGAACACCACGCTGCTGGTCCAGTGGAACTCCGGCAGCCTCGCCACTCTCATCCAACTCCAACAACAGCTGGAGAAGAGCATCAGCGGCGCCGCCGGCCAACGCGCCGACGCCGCTGCCACACTTGACGCCTCGGTCGCCGCCCAGATCCGGCTGACCGCCTTCACCTCGACCGTCAAGGACCGATTCGCCAGCCGTCTCGAGACCGCCGCGACCACCCTGGCCGCCCCCGGCAAACTCGGGCGGCACATCGACCTGACCGACCTGCGATTCCGGGAACAACCCGGGGGTGGCGACATCGATCCCGCAACCGCACGGCTCACCCTGATCCGCGAAGCGCTCGACGAAGCCGCCGACAGCGGCAACCTCGACGCCTTCACCCCCGCCCTGGACCGGCTCAACCCCGACGACCTTCAGCCCCTGGTCGACCGGACCATCGGCAACCTTGAGAACGTCGACCGCCGCTACCGCCACGCCGAGAACCGCACCCACGCCCACGCCGAGGCATTACGGCAGTGCAGCAGCCGCGCCTCCAAGGACGCTGCCGCGAAAATCGTCGACCGACTCAAATCCGAAACCGTCGACGAACTCATCAGCAACGCCGCCAGCAACCACCACAACGCCAGCCAGCGCCTGTCCGCGGTACAAAGCGAGCTGAAAAACTTTGAAAAAGAACTCGACGCCTCCGCCCGCGGGGTCAAGAACATTATCGAGACCATTCGCGGACGCATCGTCTCCACCACCAAACAATCCCGGCTGCCCAACGACCCGAAACTCGGCCGCTGGGCCGGCCAGGACTTCCTACGCATCAGCTGGAGCGAAGTCGGCCGCGAAGCCCGCACCGATCAACTCCGAGAAGCATTCCAGCGGATGATCACCACCGGTGCCGACGACGACCAGTCACCGATGCACCGCCTGGTGGAAGCCATCACCGCCAACCTGTCGGTCTCCATCCTGATCCCCAAGGTTCCCTTTGACGGCACCCACTACCCGATCGAACAACTCGCCCGGCGCACCTCCGGCGGCGAAGGCGTCACCGCCGGCATCCTCATCGCCGCGCTCATGCAGTCGATGCGCACCAACAACCCCACCTTCCTGGTTATCGACAACATCTTCGCCAAAGTCAGCGAACCCGGCCTGCTACGCCTCATCCAGCACGTCGCCCGCGGCCTAAACGTGCAGCTCATCCTCATGACCCCCTCACGCGACGAACACGCCCTGAGCGCCTTCTCCCACTGGATCCAACTCAAAGTCGAAACCACCGCCAACAACCACACCATCGTCGCGCCCGCCGCGATCCCCACCGCCACCATCCCGCACCAGCTACGTCGCCAGCCCCTCACCGCCAGCCCCGCAGTTCCCAGCCTGGGCATGTCCTCCGCGGTCGTGTCCATCACCGACGCCTCCCTCGGCACGACGATCCCGATCACGAACAACGCGAGCGACGAACCAGCGGACGCCCCCGTACTGGCGGATCCGGCATGACCGCGACGTCCCCGCTCACCGAGCGCCTCTACGACGCCCTGGCTACCCACGCCACGAGCACCGGCCGTACCCGGATTTCCCTAGTCAGCCTGATGAGCATCCAGGCGCAGATCGAGCAGCACGCCGCCACCCGCTCCGGCGCCCGCGCCCGCCTGCGCGCCGCCCTCGACACCCTCGCCGCCGCTGGACGGCTGGAACCCCCACAAGGCAAGAAACTCTGGGACCAGACCGCCCAGCCCGCACTACCGGCCTGGATCACCGTCATCACCGACCTCGCCCCGGCCACGATCAGCGTCGACCTGGACACCGTCTTCTGGGCCCCGACCATATCCAGATGGCTACGCGAGTGGACCCGGATCAGCCGGCCTGGAGCCGGGATCCGCGCCAGCCTGCGAGAGATCAACACCTGGCTCCTCGAACACCTCGCCGGCCCACCGCCGATCGTCGCCCGCGAGGAACGCTCCCTCGACATCTTCGGCGACGAAAAGAAACTCGCCCGCATCGAAGCCAGCAGCATCTTCGCCGCCCACCGCCTCAGCCCTCAAGAGCTGGCCTACGAACGTCCCATCCCACCCCTACGCGCCGCCCGCCTCGCCGACCACGGCGACCTGCTTCTCATCGAGAACCAGTCGACGTTCGACTCCGCCTGGCGAGCGCTCCGTCACGACCCCAGCCCGTTCGCCGCGGTCGCGTTCTCCAACGGTTGGGAAGCCGCCTTCGCCGAACCCACCCTCCACGTCACCGAACACCTCCAGCTACGCGAGCCGCCCGCGAGGATCTGGTACGCCGGGGACCTCGACCTCGACGGCCTCGACATTCCGCTCACCCTGACCGCCAACCTGGAAACTCACGACCATCCGCTGCCATACCCGCTGACCAGCGCGTACGCAGCCATGCTGGCTGCGGGAACGACGACACCGTCCGGCCCGATCGAACGCGGAGTCGCCGAGCAAGCCGCAGAATGGCTCCCACAGCATCTGCGCCAGCAGACTGCCGACCTCCTGACGACTGGGAATCGCATTGCGCAGGAGGTGCTCGACCGCGCTTGGTGGTCGAATCCCACCTGGCGACGAGAAGTGCTTAGTGGCGCTGGGTGACTCGCGGAGCCGCGGCTTTTCGGCGGACCAACCAACACCGTGGTCGCACTCCTACCGGGTTGAGGAGTGGCCAGGCCGTCGCCGGGCCAGAACGGGCCCAACACGGCGAAGCGGTGGACGCGGTTGGTCAGCATGTCCAGTTCCCGCTGCCGACCGGCCGGGCCGACCTCCCAGGGCGCCCGGCCGGCGAGTGAAGCGTCAGCTGCGTCTGCGGGCTGTTCGCGAGCAGGTTGGCGGTCACCGGCGGCCGAGCGAGGGCATCGCATCGCACCTGCTTACGGTTGATCGCTTGAGCTACCCGCGTCGACTTCGACCCCGTGGGCGTCACCGTCGACAGCGCCTACGGCATCGCCATCTACATCCGCCGCCGACCCCACGGCATCCCGCGCCCCAGCCCCGCCTCCCTGCACCGGCTCCCGCCCGTGGTGCCCGTCTACGTCCGCAACGCCCGCGAAGCCCACGAACTGATCCGCACTGGCAACATCGAGCCTGCTCGCGTAGTGCACTTCAACCTTCCCGACCACGAACAGATGTCGCTCATGTGACCCGTTACCGACGAATGCGCAACGGCCACCGCGAGGAGGGAGACCGCATGTCGATCTACGTCGTACTCATCGACGGCTGGGACCAACGCAGCGCCTGGTTCTGCGACGACGGCACCCGCAGCTCCGACGCCCGGCTCACCCGCAACAGCAACTCCGACGACAACAGACCATACGGCAAGGCGAAGAGTTGCTGCCCTAGGGCCCCGGCAAAGTCGTGATGGTGTCTGACTTGGGGGTCTTGGTGTAGAAGCGCCGCTGTTGGTGGCAGCAAGACGGGCATGACCTGTTCAGAAGATCATCAAGGTTCCTACGCCACGGTGATCGTCCGAAGTGAGTCATGCCCGCGCTGCCATCATCGCTGATCTCGTCCTTGGCCCACGCACCGGCTCTGACCCTGCCAGAAACCGCTGGTGGGCTGCCCGAAGCACTCGCCGGTCTGCCTGATCCACGGGCCCGACGCGGTGTCCGGCACCGGCTGACAGTCGTGGTCACCGCAGCGGTGTGCGCCGTGGTCGCCGGCTACCGCTCCTACACGGCGATCGCCGAATGGGTCGCGATGTTCCGGCCTCGACAGCTCTCGCCCTGGGCATGACTCCCGACCGACGCCCGTCCGAGGCGATGATCCGTCGACTGCTACAGGCCGTGGACCCGCAGTTGCTGACCACCGCGATCGGGGCATGGCTCGCTGGCCGGACCACCACCGCTGCCCCGACGAACCCGCAGGCGATCGCCGTCGACGGCAAGACCCTGCGCGGCTCCCGCACCACCGACACCACCGCCCGGCACGTGATGACCGCCTGCGACCAGGCCACCGGCGTGGTCCTGGCCGGCATCGACGTCGACGGCAAGACCAACGAGATCACCCGATTCGCACCGCTACTCGACCAGATCAGCGACCTGCGCGACACCGTGGTCACCGCCGACGCCCTGCATTGCCAACGCGAGCACGTCACCTACCTCGCCCAACGCGGGGCCCACTGGATCCTGACCGTCAAAGGCAACCAGCCCCACCTACACGCCCAACTCACCGCACTGCCCTGGCGGGCGGTCCCCGACGCCGCACGCGACACCGACCGCGGACACGGCCGCCGCGAGATCCGCAGCTGCAAGATCCTGACGATCTCCACCGGCATCGACTTCCCGCACGCCGTCCAAGCCATCCAGATCCGCCGCCGCAGACGCCGCCTCGACCAGCCGAAACGCTTCACCACCGAAACCGTCTACGCCATCACCGACCTCCACGTCCACCAGGCGAAACCGGCACAACTGGCTAGCTGGGTCCGTGGCCACTGGTCGATCGAGAACAAGGTCCACTGGGTCCGCGACGTCACCTACGACGAAGACCGCAGCCAGATCCGCACCGGCACCGGACCCGAAGTCATGGCCGCACTACGCAACGCCGCGATCGGCGCACTCCGCACCGCTGGCGTCACCAACATCGCCGCCGCCAACCGGCATCACGCCCGCGACAGCACCCGACCGCTGGCACTACTCGGCATCACCTGACGACTTTGCCGGGGCCCTGGGTGTCCGGTCCTGGGGTGGAACTTCACGGTTCCCGACGTGTGCAGGCCTGCGAGTGCGGGAGCTGCGCCCGCCGCCGGGCTGTTGCGGGAGCAGGGAAACCTCGAGCGTCACGGGATTCGGGCCGAAACTTGTGTCGGTTACCCGATTGCTTCGATGTAGCGGCAGGCTCGGCAGCCTGCTCGCCGAGCGACGGCGTAAGTCCGTCACAGGGCAGGGGCACTCCCCCGGGACGCCCGGCGCACGATCCGGTTGGTTGGCGTGGGGCGATGACGCCGTCGCCGTCAAGGACCTGCCATAGTGCTCCTTGTCGATATGCCTTACGGTGCTGATCGTGAAGTTGCGCCGGGTAACCGTTGCGGGACTGGTTGCTGCCGGCGTTGCCGCAGTGACCCTGATGATCGGTCTGGTGACCAACGCCGCCTCCGATCAGCAGCGGTGGCCCGGATGGTTGTCTCTGGTGCAGCGGCACCCGTGGCAGTCGTTCCTGTTGCTTGCGGTCGTTGCCGTGCTCCTCGCCGCGTTACTGCCGGGCCTGACCGACCCCGGCCAGGTCGGCATGCGGAAAGCTGACGATGAGCCCACGCCCTCGGTGGGATCGGCTGCGGTCTTGCGTACCCTGCCGCGCGATGTCGCCGGCTTCACCAACCGACGGGACGAGATCGAGCAGATCCTGAACGATGCGTCGAAGGATCAGTTGGTCATGCCGGTCCGGACGATCGACGGCATGGCTGGCGTCGGTAAGACCGCCTTCGCCATCCACGTCGGCCATCTGCTGGCGCCGAGGTTCCCGGACGGTCAGCTATTCCTGAACCTGAACGGGCACACGCCTGGGCGTGGGCCGGTCGGGCCTGCTGAGGCGCTCGCGTCGCTGTTGCTCGCTGACGGCGTCGCTCCGCAGAAGATCCCGAACGGCGACGATCAGTGGGCGATGACCGAGGCCCGCGCCGCATTGTGGCGCACCCGGGTCGCTGATCGGCGGATGCTGCTCATCCTCGATAACGCCGCCACGTACGCGCAGGTGGAGCAGTTGCTGCCGGGCGCGGCCGGCAGCCTCGTGTTGGTCACCAGCCGACGTCGGCTGGCCGCACCGGACGCGACGAGTCTGCAGATGAGCGCATTGTCTGCGCCGGACGCCGCCGCGTTGTTCATGCGTCTGGCAGGTCGTAGCCGGCTCAGCAAGGGATCGGTCGGTGAGCTCGTCGCTGTCTGCGGCCACCTTCCGTTGGCGGTTGCCTTGCTTGCGGCGAGGTTACGGCACCATCCGTCCTGGACCGTCGAGGATCTCAAGGATCGCCTGCTGTCGACGCAGCACCGCCTGGTGGAGATGCAGGTAGGCGAGCGCGCCGTCGCGGCCGCATTCGACCTGTCCTACCAGGATCTGCCAGTTGAACGTCAGCGGTTCTTCCGCCGACTCAGCCGGTTCCCGGGGCTCGACGTCGGTGAGGAGGCCGCGGCGGCGCTGGCTTCGGTCTCTCGGGAGGTGGCGCGGTCCGAGCTTGAGGCGCTGTACGGGGATCACCTGCTGGATGAAACCGAGCACGGGCGATACCGGTTCCATGACCTGGTCAGGGACTATGGACGCAGCCTCGGGGATGACGGGCAGGATGGGATGATGTCGATCAAGAATCTCGCGGGACACTACCTGGAGACCATCGGCGCGGCGAACGCCTACATCAGCCGTGGGTCCACGGCCACCACGGCCCGATTCGACTCGCTGGCCACGGCCTCGGCGTGGCTTGACGCTGAGCGGGCGAATGTTCTGGCCTGCGTCGAGGAGTGCGTGCGCCGCGAGCAGCATGCCCTGGTCGTGGGGCTCGCCGCCGCGATGGCGCCGTACCTGCGCCAGGCGGGCCCGTGGGACCAGGCCGCCGAGCTGCACCGGACCGCGGTCGTGGCGGCGCGCCGCGTGGGTGACCGGAAGGCAGAGGCCGACGCGTTGGCGAACCTCGGCATGGTGTCCCGCCTCATGGCCCGGTACCGGGTGGCGGTGGAGACCCTGGACGAATCGCTCGCGGTCTACCGGGCTCTCGGCGATCTGGATGGGCAGGCGTCAGTGCTCAACCAGATCGGCATCGTGCACTACCTGATCGCGGCGTACGACGAGGCGGCCCGAGCTCAGACGGAGGCGTTGGGGATCTGCCGGGAGAACGGTGACCTGCTCGGCCAGGCGAACGCGCTCGCCGACCTGGGCATGGTGCGGCGTATGACCGGTGACTTGGGGCCTTCCGCCGAAGCGTCGACGGATGCGCTGGAAATCTACCGGCGGCTCGGTGATCGTTATGGCGAGGCCAACGCACTCCGCGACCTCGGACTGGTCCGGTCCCTGACCGGTGACTACGCCGAGTCCGAGCACAATGCCCGCGAGGCGCTGGCGATCTACACCAGCATTGGCGACCCGGTGCACCAGGCGTATGCGCTCAACGAGCTGGGCGTCGTTCGTCGCCTGAAGGGGGACCTCGACGGGGCGACCGAATCGCACGAACAGGCGCTGGCCAAGTACGCCGAGCTCGGTGACCGATTCGGCGAGGCCAACGCCATCCGGCACCTCGGGGTGTTGCACCGGCTCCGAGGGGACCGGGCGGCGGCGATCGAGGCCCAGGAGCGGGCGGTGACCATCTACGCCGACTTGGAGAGCCGGGGTGGGCTTGCTGCCGCCACGGCCGAGATGGGCGTCCTGCGTCGTCTCGAGGGCAACCTCGTCGGCGCCAGGAGCGCGCTGGACAGCGCTGCGGCCGGGTACGCCGAGCTCGGAGACCGCACCGGTCTACTGGAAGTGCACAACCACATCGGCGCGTTGCAGCTCGACGCCGGCGAACTCGATCGGGCGAGGATTCGATACGAGCTCGCGCTGTCCCTCGCCCGCGAACTGGGCGTGCCGCTGCAGGAGGCGCATGCGTTGGACGGCCTCGCACGCTGCGAGCAGGCTTTGGGGCGACCCGAGCAAGCGGCCGACCTGCGCAGCGCCGCCCAGATGCTCTACGAACGGCTCGGAAATCGGCATACGTAACTCCAATGCGTCCCGGTATCGTCACCGTAAGACATGAAGGAGGCGGCCATGCAGCAGTCGACGACGTCGAACGTGCAGTCTGTGCTGGCGACGGTGATCCAGAGGGGCCGCGCCCGGATCGCGGCCGAGCAGGTCAAGCCCGAGGCCGTTCGAGCCGCGCACGCGGCGTCGATTCCCGCGCAGTCCTGAGCAGCCACGGAGCGGGTATGCCACCACTGCGAACCTTCGTCCTCAAGGTGGTCAACCGCTGCAACATCAACTGCGACTACTGCTATGTCTTCAACGGGCCAGACCAGTCCTGGCGTGGCCTGCCCGTACGGATGAGCGTCGAGGTGGCCCACGCCGTCGCGCAGCGAATCGCCGAGCACTCCACCGCCCACGACCTCGACCACGTGGACGTCGTGCTGCATGGCGGGGAGCCCCTGCTCGCCGGGCCGCGCCACCTCGGTGCAATCCTGCAGATCCTTCACAACCGGGTACCGTCCGTCCGCATCGAATTGCAGACCAACGGCATGCTGCTCAACGACGACTGGCTGGACGTCTTCGATCGGTTCGGCGTCCGAGTCGGCGTGAGCCTCGACGGCCGGCCGGTGGCGAACGACCGCCATCGTGTCAGCCACCGCGGCCGGTCCACGTCGCACGCCGCGGTCCGCGGCATCGAACTGCTCCGCAACCGGCCCCACCTGTTTGCCGGCGTTCTGGCCGTGGTCGACCTCCGCAACGACCCTGCCGATGTTCACGACTACCTCGCGTCACTCGGGCCTGCGGTCATTGATTTCAACCTGCCCCACGCCACGCACGACAGCCCGCCGGAGCGCACCGATCCCGCTGAGCCGGAGTACGGCCGGTGGTTGAGCCGCGTCTACGACGCATGGACCCACGCCGACTCCTACACGCACTCGGTGCGCATCCTCGAAGACATCGTGGCTCTCAGCCTCGGCGCCAAGGGCTCCGTCGAATCACTCGGACTCGCACCGGCCGACATCGTCGTGGTCGAGTCCGACGGCTCGATCGAGAACGTCGACACGCTCAAAGCCGCCGCCCCGGGTGCTGCAGAACTCGGCCTCAACGTCTTCGACCACACCTTCGACGAGGTGGCGAGCCATCCAGCCATTCAGCAACGGCAGGCCGGAGCGGCGGCCCTGGCAGAAGAGTGCCAGCGCTGCCCCCTGGCGTCCGTCTGCGGCGGTGGGTATCTGCCGCATCGGCTGAGCGCTGAGCGCGGGTACCGAAACTCATCCGTCTACTGTCAGGACCTCGCGCACCTCATCCGGCACGTCCAAGCCACGCTTCCGGCCTGAAGGAGAAGCACCGTGCAGCACCTCGTCGTCCGCCACGCCGAGCCCAGCGACGCCAAGACCGTCGCCGCAATGATCGAGGAAATCGAACGGTACTACGGCGCCACATCGATCCAGCCGTTCGAGGAGCGGCTGGCACAGGTCGAAGCGGCACTGTTCGGGATGCCGCCGCTGGCGTACTGCGTGCTCGCGATCGCCGAGGACGACGTGGTGGGGTTGGCGGCATACTCATTTCTGTGGCCGGCGGCCGGATCGACGCACTCACTGTTCGTCAAGGAGCTGTACGTGCGGCCGGACGGGCGGCGGCTGGGCACTGGAACGCGGCTCATGCGGGAGATGCAGGCAATTGCGGCCGCCGCGCCCGGGTGCAGTCGAGTGGAGTGGATGACCGACCGGGACAACGACGCCGCCCGCGCCTTCTACCGGCAGCTCGGATTCGAGGAATTTGAAGGGAAGGTGAACTACCGCGTCGGGTCCGGCGTTCCGGAGCCACTCGGCTGAGCCGACGAGGACACCCGGCGGGTTCGACACAGTGGCGGCGGGGCCCCAGCGTCGAGCGCAGGAGAAATGCCGAGGGCGCGCGGGGTATGAAATATAGCCCCACCCTGCCGTCCCGCAATCGGCGCACGGCCTTCGGGCCCCCGCCTCCCGGGCCGCCCGCGCTGGCTCCGGCACCTAACCCGACACCGTGACGTGCCCCGACGGGCAGGGTCCCCGCCACCCGCAGAACATGCGCGTGAGGTGTCAACGCCGGCTGAACTTTTTCAGGCGGAGCCGACATGAGGGAAGGTCGGGTCGGCGCACTACGCGGCTCGGGCCCACTTCCACCACCTCCGCGCCTCCTATCGGCGTCACCCTTCCGCTGACCGGGCGAAGTGCTCATGAGTCAGAGACTGGGCCCTTCGTCGGGCCCCTCGCCGTGGATGTTCCGGTCGGTCAGCGCCTGCGCTGCGCCCGATGGCCACGATCGCGGAAGGTCCCTATTGGCTGAAGGATGACTATATTTACTCACCTCTAACCCAGCCTCCTTCTGGAGACGGCTGCGTGAGCTTGGTGGATGCGGCGAGGATGGCTGTCCGGTGCTGGCTGTGACACCGGGTGCTATGGTGCGGTCGAGCTTGGCCTTGCGCAGCTTGCGACGCTCCGCCTCGTGAAAGCCAGGCATGACCTTGCTGCCCCCCTGTCTGTCAGGGTGAGTTGAGGCCAGCGGTTCATAGCAAGTCCGCCGGACAGGGCGAGTTCAGGATCGAGAACCGTTGAATACTGCTGCTGAGATGGTCGTGGCCCAGGATGGGGTCATGAGTCGGAAGAAGGGTCTCCGTTCGGACGGCCCGCGAGCACGCCGGTCTTTCACCCCGGGTCAGAAGCTGGAGCTGCTGGCCGGATACGAGCAGGCCGTCGCCGCGGGCGAGGGCGGTGTCGGCGGGGCGTTCCTGCGGCGTGAGGGCTTGTACTCGTCGTTGATGTCAGAGTGGCGCCGGACCCGCAACGCGGGTCTGCTGCAGGGCAAGCCGGCCGGGGAGACGGTCGGACGGCCGTCGGCCGAGCAGGCCGAGATCGCCCGGTTGCGCCGCGAGCTGGATGTGGCGCAGGCGAAGCTGGCGCGGACCGAGACGGCGTTGACGATCATGGGAAAAGCGCGCGAGCTCTTGGAGGACATCTCCAGGAGCGAGCCGGACGGTCCGGACGTGTTCGGGCTCGGCAGACGCTGATGGCCGCCCTCCACGCGTTGACGGGCGCGAAGACCCCGACGAGGCAGGCGAAACAGTTGACCGGCATCGCCCGTTCCAGCGCCGATCGGGACCGCCGCCGGCCGAGTCCGGCGCCAGCGGTGCGGCAGACGCCGGCGAACGCCCTCACTGCGGCCGAACGCGAGCAGGTGCTGCGCCTGTTGAACAGTGCGCAGTTCGTCGACGCGGCCCCGGCGCAGATCTACGCGGCGCTGCTGGACCAGGGCGTCTACGTCAGCTCGATCGCCACCATGTACCGGATCCTGCGCGAACACAAGCAGATCCGCGAACGCCGCCGGCAGGCCCGGCACCCAGCCCGGCAGCGTCCCGAGCTGGTCGCGAACGCACCACGGCAGGTCTACACCTGGGACATCACCAAGCTCGCCGGGCCGGTCAAAGGCTCTTACTACGACGCCTACGTGATGATCGACATCTACTCCCGGTGCATCGTCGGCGTGCGGGTGCACGCCCGGGAGTCCGGCCCGCTCGCCGAGAACATGATGCGCGAGGTGTTCAACGTCCACGGCGTTCCCCACGTCGTGCACGCCGACCGGGGCACATCGATGACCTCGAAATCAGTCGCTGACCTGCTCGAATACCTCAACGTGACTCGCTCGCACTCCCGACCGAAGGTATCCAACGACAACCCGTACAGCGAAGCCTGGTTCAAGACGTTGAAGTACGCGCCGGTCTTCCCGGACCGGTTCGCGTCCCTCGCCCAGGCGCGGGCGTTCATGACCGACTTCGTGAGCTGGTACAACCACGCCCACCGGCACTCCGGCATCGGCCTACACACCCCCGCCGACGTCCACCACGGCCGTCACCACACCGTCCGCGCCCACCGGGAGAACACCCTCGCCGCAGCCCGAACAGCGCACCCGGAACGGTTCGGCGCCGCCCGATCCCTGCCCAAGATCCTCGACCTGCCCGAACAGGTCTGGATCAACAAGCCCGAGCCGCAACGACAAGCCGCTTAACACCCGTTGGCCTCAATCCCTTGACACGTTCCGGCCGGCCGCAAGTAGACATCAACCAACCCCAGTTACACCGTTAACTTGACAGACCCGCACCATGACAGCTATAGAAGCATCTCACTGATGCCCAGCTCCGGCGCAGCCGCAGTGCACGGTTACCTGGGCAAGCGACGACGCATGGGTCACGGCAACGCCACGAGGTACGTCGGCGTTACACGCGCCTTCCGGGCATATATGGGCTGCCGGCCAGCCGCCGTTGGCCGCCAGCTGCAGGTCCTGGGTGGCGCTGTCGCCGACGACTAAGCAGGCTCGCTGCCCGTCCTGCCGCAGTAATCGCCCGACTGCTGCGGCGAACCGGGGATCGGCCTTCGTTACCCCGACCTCGCCGGAAACCAGGACCCGGTCGAGGAGCGGTTC
>NZ_BBZF01000028.1 GCF_020884795.1 Micromonospora okii | reverse complement strand
TCGGTAAGGAATGCCGTACTCGCCGCTCAGCGTGTGACCGAGCATCCGCATCAGCGACGGATCAGTGAAGGGTCGCAGGGCACCCAGCGCCTGAGGGTAGAGTTCGTCGAGGACCGCGGCGCATTCGAACAGGAGACGTGTGGTTAATAGAGCACCGTCGACCTCGACACACCTCCTCCGCCCGGTCACGATCACGTCCGGCACGGTGCCGGGAAACATTCCTTCGCCGGCGGACTGTTGCCAGGTGACGGTGAGCGCGCGAGCCATGCCCTCTAGCGTCATTATTTCCACGACGGATGGGCCAGGATCGATCAGCATTTGGTACGTGGACAGCAGGTCGATCCAGTCCTGGCTGAGCGAATCAAGGTCCGTCCCGGCGAGGGCACCGCCCTGGAGCGAGAGCAGAGGCTGGCCGCCCGCACGGGCCACCGCAGCCGCGGCCTGCTCCGCCGGACTCAGTTGGCTCAGCAGATATGTGGCGAGTGAGTCACGGGTGCGCCGCAGCAATGTCAGCAGCACTCCGACGGAGGATCCGTGGTATCGCGCCCAGTGGCTGCTCTCGTGCAGGTAGCGGTAATGCCAGGACAGAGCGGCTGTCACGAGGTCCTGAGGCTGCCCGGGTGGGGAGTCTAGGAAAAGCAGCTGACTCCGCAGGTTCAGCTCCGCCCCGAAGGGCGACCGGAGACGGCTCAATGCTGGGCGCTACCTGTCCTGTTCGTCGTCTGGCCGGTCGGTCTTCTCGACCACCTTGCCACGATCGCGGGCACGGTCGGCCAGCAGGCGGATTGTGTCGTAGACGGCGGAGGTCACGACGCCGGACGCGATGGTGATGGCGATTTCCGCCAGAGCTCCGTGACGAAGCACGCCCTGACCAGACGCATCGGCCGAAGTGATCGTGACAGTGCAGACACCGGCCAGATCAGGGTGGGCGGCCAAATCGTCGGCCAGCACCTTGAGATTCGACTCTTCTCCCTCGTAGACGAGTATTGGCACCAACTACCTCCAGTTGTCGTGTCCACGTTTCGCCTTGCCGCCTGCGGCGGACCACCGGAAGCGTCGGCAGGTCTCGCGCCGCTACGAGGTTACCGTTGCCCGGCAACCGCACACGGGCAGGACTTTCAAGGCCGAGGCCATCCACCCGTCGGCGGCGGCCTGCTGGCGCTGCCCGCGGCGACGGCGAGCAGATGTGGTTGGCCGGTGTGATGGCGGCCCGCTGCGGCTGGCGCGGCGATGGGGCGTCGCGACGCTCTGTCGCTGCATTCCGAGGCCGTCGCCTACCTCGCCGAGAGCGTCGGCCGGGCCTCGATGTCACTGGCGACGGCCGCGTCCAAAGGTCGATCACCCCAGGCGGCGGTCATGCGGATCCGGGTAGGTGCCCCAAGTGAGGCGGGTGCCCGGCATCTCGACGCGGGCGCCTATCGAGCGAACGGAAACGATCACCGACCCACAACCTTCGCACCCAACCGCCCATGCGGCGAACACGTCGGGTGGCCCCCATGTTGCTGCACGATGCTCGCGCTTCGATAGCCGGACCGCCGCAACGCGACTCGACATACTTCTACAGAGTCAGGCCGGGGGAAGTAACCCCACCTGCCGCAGAGGCTCGCGCAGGGTTTCGTCCTTCATCGTGTGACCGTGGGGTGGAACGGCCGTATCCACCCCACCACGCGTTGGTGGCAGGTCGGGTGGGTCACCGGCTGGTGTCGGCGGTGACTCGCAGGTCCCAGCCGGGGAGGTCTTCGTCGTTACGGGGATCGAGGCGGGGGTGAAACCAGTCGGCGTCCGTCAGGCCGGCCGGCTTGTTCCCATCGGTGCAGCCACGACCGCAGGGCGGTCAGGGATGGGGGTCCGATGCCGCGTCGGCCGTCGTCGAGGGCGGCGATGCCGCGGTGTAGTCCGCCGGCGATGACGGTGTAGGCCGTCCAGGACAGCCAGTCCAGGGGCGTGTGGTGGATGGTCTCGGTGTGGCCGGGGCGGTGTAGCAGGTGCAGGGCGGTGCGGGTGCCGGTGTGGCGCGGGTCGTCGTGGTCGCGCCAGCCGATGGATATCCATGCCGGTCGGGGGTGGTCGGTGTGGTGGTCTACCCATCGTCCGGGGAGGGTCAGGGCGTCGTCGTCGACGGCGGTGGCGGTGCTTTGGGCGTAGCCGCCGAAGGTGACCGTTCCGACGTGCGGGTGCCGGAGGTAGCCTGGCATGCCACGGCGCCGCCGAGCGGGACGTGGCTGCGGGTCACAGACACCGGAGCAGGCCGGATCGAGATCTGGTCCACCGGATTCGACCTGCTGGGCGAGGCCTCCGTTGGTCTCAACCCCGACCGGCAGGGCGTCCTGCGCGCCCAGTCGCTGCCTCCAGCCGGGGGCATCCGCCTGCGCTACCGCGGCCCCGACGACCTGTTCCCGCCTAAGCCGGATACCACCCGGTGAGACAATGCGCGGTATGGCCGCCGGGCCTGCGGTCAATACGGTGCGTCGTCGAGTCTGCTGAGCTGCGTCAGCGCGTACGGTTCGGCGCTGAAGCGGTCCTTAGCGGGGCGGAACGCAATGCTGGTACAGCCCACCCGAAGATCCACTCGCGAGTGGATCGAGATCCGCCTCCTGTGAGGTTTGGCGGTACCGCAGGGCCGGCAACTCGGACTGATGATGGTCGGCTACCGGGACACGGAGGTTCGCTGCGTGGAGCGGCTAGAAGAGAGCGCCTACGGCGAGTTGGAAGGTGATCACAGATAGGGTTCGACGGATGAGCGAGCAGTTGCCCGACGGCGGCATCGAGGTATCGTCCAGCGACGAGGCATCGATCGCAGCCCGCTGGGCGCAGTGCTGGACGCCGCAGGAAGTCGCGCGCCGCCTGGTCGGGGTCTCCGCGCCCTGGTACATCGCAGCAGGCTGGGCTCTTGACCTGTTCCGCGGTGAGCAGACCCGCGACCACCACGACATCGAAATTGGCGTGCCAGCCAGGCAGTTCCCGGAGATCCGCGAACGCTTCGCCGAGTTCGCCGTCGATGCGGTCGGCACCGGTCGGATCTGGGAATCGGCGACGCCTCGGGCAATGAACGCCACATGGCAGACGTGGCTGCGCGACCCGGCGACAGGACGCTACCTGCTCGATGTCTTCCGTGAGCCCCACGAGGACAAGGTGTGGATCTGCCGGAGAGACGAGACGATCAGGCTCCCCTACGCCGACGTCATCCGGCACACCCCGGACCGGATCCCCTACTTGAGTCCCGAGCTCGTACTTCTCTTCAAGGCCAAGCATGTACGCCCGAAGGATCAGGCTGACTTCGACGGCGTTCTCCCGCTGCTGACTCATACCCAACGCGAGACGCTGTCCAGCCTGCTGACGAAAGTACATCCCGGACACACCTGGCTGGCGACCCTGCAACCAGAGTCTTCTGCGAATCGCGGCCAGTGACCCAGCAGAGACTCTCACCCCATCCCGGCAAGTTCGCATCGAAGCGCTCCCGACACGTCGTCCGGGCACGAAACGCGAGGGCGGGTGTTGCCCAGCTCCGGCGTTGCTGCAGGTGCCGACCTGCGCTGCTGGCAGCAGGCATCCGTTCTGAGTACGTTCAAGGTTGAATTGACCGACGGCGTTTCGCGTTTCCCTTCCTGGACGCAGCGGAGTTGATCTGCCGGCTCAACTTCGCTGCTAGCCACGCGACTCTGTCGGCAACTGCCTCGTCACCCGCTTCGAGCCATTCGATAATCTCCTCCGAGGTCGGCCGGGCCCGAAGATCCATTTCTATGTGCTGCAACTGACTGGCTGCTTCCGAGGCTTCACCGGCCGCGCTTCCGGCCACGTCCCCGATGGCCTCCAGCGAACGGAGGATCACGCCGGCGGTCGTCTCGACGCTCGCGCCCAGCCGCTCTACGCTGCCGGTCAGCTCGGCCGCGACCTCGCCGAACCTACGTCGAAACGCATCGGCCTCCCTGATGAGATACATCTCGACGAGTTCATCATCAGTGATCGCACGGGTTGACGCGCCGTATCTGGTCACCCGGTGACCGTCGCGGGTGTAATGAGGCGCCCGCGTCGGCGCAACCTCTAGACGAAGGAACGGAGCCTTAGTGTCGATTCCCTCCTCGATGATCCGCAATCCGACCGGAACGGGCAATGTCTCACTGGCGCGACTCTGAATCCGGTGCCTGGCTCTGTCCAGGGAGTTGCGGCGGGCGTTGTCGTCGTTCATCTGCGTAAGGCCGATGACGTGTCCTTGGACGACGCCGGTCGTCGGATCGGCGACCTCCCTCACCCCGACAAGGATGGTGACGAAACCCTCGGGAATCTCGTCGAGCACAACCGTGTTCGCGGCGGCGACCAACACCCGGGCATCGACAGCGTCGGCCTTCTCCTTGAACTCGAAGCGGTGTGACTCACCCTCGGTGGCGAGTAGCCGCGTTGCCTCGTTGCTCACGTCCTGGTAACGCAGTCGGTTCGGTGATGGCGGAAGTGCCGGCTCCTCAGGCATCCGACGATGATGCCTCATCGATAAGCCAGCCGCGTCAAGGCGGGTGCGGTGCCTCCGAGGCCCTATCCGGAAAGACGCCTTTAGCTGTGAAGTAAGCCATACCAGCCAACTCTGGATAAGCCAGGCCGAAATCCCTCCTGCGGTGTCGGGTACGGCTTGAAGTGCAGAGTCAGGTACGCCCCCGACGGTTGGCGTATCCGAGTGATCTGACCGATGAGCAGTGGGCGATGGTCGGACCGTTCCTACAGGCGTGGAAAGACCGGCATCCGTCGGTGTCGGGGCATCAGGGCCGCTACGAGTTGCGGGTGGCTTCCCTTTTCTCTCGTTCGTCCCTTCGCTGCCTACGAGCCAGCCCCCGGCCAACGCCGCCCCTGGCCTCCGCGGGACCGGGCTAGCACCCGTGGACTATGCCGGCCGAAGCCGCCAGGGCACTGAATACGAGGTCACCTTTTACGTCGAGGCCCTGGACGCCCAAGGTCCGGAACACACCGATGGGGATGGTAAATCTTGGATTCCCCGGACAGAGCCTTAAGAGGGTAGTTCGGTAGCCTTTGCCCATTGTGGGCTTGGCTCAGTATGTGAATGTGAGCGATGGTCGTAACCGGTGAGGTCCCGGCCGCGTTGGGCCGATCATGGGCGAGCGTGTTACTAGTAAATGCGGTGATCGACGGCAGGAGGTTCTCAGGTGACTTTCGGACGATGGCGTAATCGTCTGGCGGCGCGGCGCGTGCGCCCCGGCAACGGCGAACCGCTGCCGCAGTTCCGCTGGTGGCAGCTGCTGAGCAGGTCCGTACGCGTGTTGACGCTTCGCGCACCGGACGGCACCACATCCATCTATGCGGTCGACGTCCGCCAGATGGGCGATCTCGACGACGGTGCGGTCCGTGCGCGGCTCTACCTCGACGGTGCGCTCCTTTCGCTTTCGACGATGCCGGCTCGGTTCCCCGTGCCGGGCGGTCACCTTGAGGTCGCCGCCAGCGTCTACGGCATGCAACGCTGCCACTACGTGCAGGCCGACGGCACCGCAGTGCAGTTAGTGCCCCATCCCGCTTCCGCCGAGGGCCGACGCGCCCACCTTCATCGCACCCGCCCGGGTCTGAGCCGCCTCATCAGCGTCGTCTCGATTCTGCTCGTGCTCGTCGGGATCTGCGTGGCCCTGCCACAGCTCGTCGAGACGATCTCGCACGCTCCGCCGGTGGCGGATGCGCTCGGCACGTTCGATCTACCCGTGCAGGTCCCGCTCGCGGTGAACATCGCCGCCGCTCTCGCAGCGGTCGTGGGCAGCGCCGAGCGTGCCCTGCGACTGCGATCGAATTGGCTCGACGCCCTCGCGAGCTGACCAGGAGGAAGCCAACCTCGGCGGACGGCCCGCGCCAGTCAGTGCGGGACGACACCGTTGCGGCAGGCCCGAACAAGGGCTGCCACCGGGGCAGATTCAGGCAGGGGAAGCATTTGCCTCGACGAGTTCGGCGAAAATCTCGGAGGGCTTCTTCCAGTTATGGATCTTACGGGGTCGGTCGTTGATCTCGGAAGCCACCATCGCTACCTATGTGGGATCGGAGGTGATCGGGACGCCTTTGGGGAAGTACTCGCGCAGGATACGGTTCGCGTTCTCGTTGCTGCCCCGCTGCCACGGCGAGTGCGGACGGGCGAAGTACACCGGCAACCCTGCGGCGGCAACGTCCCGGCGGCGGCGATCACCGCGTCGCCCACGGTCAACGCGTCACGGCCGGACAACGGGACCAAGATTACGAACCGAGACGTCCGCTCGACCAACGTCGCGACCGCGGACTTACCTGCCTTGCCGATCACCAGGTCGCCCCTCCCAGTGGCCCGGCACCTGCCGGTCTTCGACCTCGGCGGGACGCTCGTCGAGGTAGCGGGGCTCCCGGATCCTTGGTGCCGGGGCCGGACGCGGGCCCGAGCGGCGGACGGTGCGGCCGGTCCCAAACGGATCAACTCCCGGGCCAGGGTAGACACCGGCTGGGCGTAGACCCACTGGTAGATCGCTTCGTGTGACACCCGTACAGCCTGGTCGTCGCGGTAGTCGCGCGGCAACCGGCCCGCGATCGACGCCGGCGACCAGCCACCCTTGAGCAACTCCTCGACGACCGTCCGCAGCCGTGGCGAGCGGTCGACCGCGTATGCCTTCGGCCGCTGCCGGTCGGTCGCGGCCAACTCGTCGGCGGTACACGGCTCGGTACTGGGCACGACTGCCATGCTGGGCCACGTCCCGGGAGATCACCGAAGGGTTCCGGTCGATCAACCGGGCGATCTCCTTGTACTCCAGGCATTCAAACAGGCCACGGGATATCTCTTCACGATCAGCCAAGGTCAACATGTTTGCGCACAGCGGGCATCCTGTCCCACCGAGTCGCCAAGATCAAATGCTACGACTGTCTGAACTCGCCCCCCAACCTGGCGGCCCAGCTAAACCCGCATAACCGGCAAAATGCGTGAATGAGACGTCCTCTCGAGCCAGCAGGGCGGGAGTGTGGCCGACCTCACGAAGCTCCGCGCTGACCTGCCCGAGACAGCCGGGTCGGCCTCATCCGGTGCGTGCGACCCGGTCGAGGATGGCGTTGGCGCGCTGCAGGACGTCGATCTGCGCCGGGTTGTGCAACTCGACGACCGATCGGAGGAAGGCCATCCAGTTGCGCGGCCCGTGGCCCGTCGTGCCCCGCTCGACAAACTCCCACAGCCGTGGATATCTTTGCCGGCTGCGGTCGACGTCGGGGGCGAGCCGCTCGGCCAGCTCCTGCCGGGTCTGCTCACTCGCGTCCTCGGCCAGCGTATCGAGCTCTTTCTCGGCATTGGTGGGGGTCGCGCCGAGCGTCTCCCGCAGGGTGCCCAGCACCGACGGCTCGAAGACCCGCGAGCAGACGAGCAGGAAGGCCCGTGCGTCCTCGGACAGGCCGTCGGCGAAGTCACCGAAGCCCGGCGGCAGGTCGACGCACTCGGGTTGCCGCAAGACCTCGGCCAGTTCCTCGCGGATCCGCTGCTGACGCTCGATATTGGCCGCCAGCTCGGCGTCGAGGGCGCGGAACCTCTGCTCCGCGCCCTCGACCGAATCATTCATCGCGGCGATGTCGGCCAGCGGCAGGCCCAGGTCCACCATGCGTCGGATCCGCAGCAGCCGGATGAGGTGCCGGGTCCCGTACTGCTTGTAGCCGTTGGCCGCCCGCTCGGGCTCCTCCAGCAGCCCGATCTGGTGGTAGTGCCGCACGGTCTTGAGCGTGGTCCCGGCGATCTCTGCCAGCTCGCGCGTGCTCCAACCACCTCTGATTCGCATCCCACCATTGCATACCGTGCCGCAGGGGCACGGTCAACGTCAGCCCTGGCGGCAGGTCCGGTCGGTCGGCATCTTGCCGTCGACCAGGTACGACGTGGTGGCGTTCAACGCGCAGGCGTTACCGCCGACCATGAAGACACCGTGCCCGCTCTCGTTGGCGACTACCAGCCGGGAGCGCTTCTCGAACTTCTCGCGCAGAAGTTTGCCACCCGCGAGGGGGGTGACCGGGTCGTGCCGGTTCTGCAGGATCAGCACGTTGCGCGGCCCCTTGTCGTTCACCGCGACGGGCGACTCGGCCGGCTCGTGCTTCCAGAAGGCGCAGGGGATGATGTTGGCGCTGGCCGCCCCGAACAGCGGGAAGCGCTTACGGTCCTGCGCGACCGCCCGCCGGTAGGTGTCCACGTCCTCGGGCCACTGGACGTCGTTGCAGGTGACGGCAAGGTACACCGTGAGGGCGTTGTCGTTCGGGTGAGGAGCCGCCGCGGCCTCCGGCTTCACCTTCGGCGCCTTTCCGGGGCTCATGTACGTCTGCCAGATCTGCGCCAGGGCCGGGTACTGCAGCTGGTTGTAGAGGTAGGCGAAGGTGGCGAGCCGCAGCTGGGCACCGGTGGTGCCGTCCGGAGCGGGCTTCTTGTCGAGCTGTTCGGCGATCGTAAGGTAGGTCCGGCGCACCTGCTGCGGGGTGCGGCCCAGGCCGTAGGAGTCGTGCCGCTTCGCCGCCCATTCGGCGAAGTCGGGGAACGTCTGCTCCATGCCGAGCCCGTATCGGCGCAGTCCGGCCTGGTCGAGGTGGGTGTCGCCGACGTTGCTGTCCAGCACGATCCGGTCGGTGGTGTCCGGGAACATCGAGGTGTACGTGGCGCCCAGCGCCGTGCCGTAGGAGGCCCCGTAGAAGCTGGCCTTCTTCTCGCCGAGTGCGGCGCGGATCCGGTCCAGGTCACGGGCCATGTTGGCGGTGCTCACATGGCGCAGCCGCCCGTCGGTGTCGTTGGCCGCACAGCGTTCGGCGACGTCCTTGGCGATCTTCGCCTGGCGGACGACGGCCGCGTCGTCGGGCGCGTACGGCGGGATGTTGGCCCCGTAGGCGTCGTCGGCGGTGAAGCCGCAGCTCACCGGCGTCGAGTGCCCGACGCCCCGGGTGTCCATGCCGATCAGGTCGTAGCTGTCCGTGATGCTTGTCGGCAGCCCTCGCGACATCAGGAAGGCCGGCTGGTCCAGCCCCGTGCCGCCCGGCCCGCCCGGGTTGAACATCAGCACGCCACGCCGCTTCTCCGGGTTCGTGCTCGCGATCCGCGACACCATGATCTCGATCTGGGTGCCGTCAGGGTTGCGGTAGTCCAACGGCACCGGCACCTTCGCGCACTGCATCGGCGCAGCCACCGTCGGCGGCACCACCACGCTGTCGGGGCACGCCGTCCACGTCGGCCCCGCCGCGGACTTCCCCCCCGTCGACTCCTCGGCCACCGCCGGAATGACCGCGACCATGGTGCCGGCCAATCCCAGTGCTCCCATTAGGGCAACGCTACGCATTCGCACTACTTTTGCCTCCTTGTCCGGTACGCGATAGAACGGGCTCATCCCATCCGAACCTGCGCCCCAAGGGCACAGTCAAGGCGGAGCCGGACGGTGCCGACTAGATCACAGCGGGCACGGTTGAGTGTGCCGTTACGGCCGGGTGTCTCATCGAAGGCGCGTTCTGCGCACACCAATCGACTTCGGAGGCCCATGACCTTGTTCGACTCCGGCCCTCCCGGGGACCGGCCCAGCTCACCTTCCACTCGGCGCACCGCTCGCGCCAGCGCGGCTGTCGGGGCGGCGGCGGTGCTCGTGTTAACGTCCGCCTGCACGAGCACCCCGGCCTCGACGGATGCCGATCCGAAGCCGTCCGATGACCGGTTGGCGGCGTTCTACGGGCAGAAGCTGTCGTTCGGCTCGTGCGCGGGCTACGACACCACGCCCGGACAGAAGAAGCTCTACGTCGAACCCTTCGAGTGCGCTCGGCTCAAGGTGCCGCTGGACTACCAGGACCCGAAGGGTCAGACCATTCAGGTCGCGGTGCTCCGGCTGCCCGCTCAGGGTGACCCCGGGCAGCGCATCGGGTCTCTGGTGCTCAACCCGGGCGGCCCGGGTGGCTCGGGCATGACCCAGGCGACGAGCTTCAGTGCCGCGCATGCGAAGAGCCCGCTGCTGCAACGCTTCGACGTGGTCGGTTTCGATCCCCGCGGGGTCGGATCGTCGACGCCCGCGATCGACTGTTTCACCGACGCCGAGCGCGATCGTGGCGAGGACCAGACCACGCTGCTGGCGTCGTCGGGGCAGTGGAGCGAGGACGACACCCGGCAGCTCGCGGAGCGATGCGCGAAGGGCTCGGGCGGCAAGCAAGTCCTGGCCTCGGTCGGCACCCGCAACGCCGCCCGGGACCTGGACGTCCTGCGCTCGGCGCTGGGCGACGAGAAGTTGACCTTCGCGGGGCAGAGCTACGGCACCCGGCTCGGCGCGGTCTACGCGGAGATGTTCGGCAAGAACGTCCGGGCGCTGGCGCTGGACGGGGTGACGGACCCCACCTTGGAGAACCCGCAGCGGCGGCTGACCCAGCAGGCCGGCTTCCAGCAGAGCTTCGAGAAGCTGGCGGCCTCCTGCGCCGCCAGCAAGGACTGCCCGCTGGGCACCGACCCCGCCCAGGCCACGGCGGTCTTCCAGAAGCTGGTCCAGCCGCTGATCGACAAGCCGGTCCCCGCAGGCAAGGGGCGCACACTGAACTTCAACCAGGCCGTCGGCGGCATCACCGCCGGCCTCTACCAACCCGAGGTCTGGCCCGTGCTCATCAAAGGCCTCACCCAGCTCAAGCAGGGCAACGGAACGCAGATCCTGAAGGTGGGCGACCTGTTCGGCGGCCGGGAGGCCTCCGGCGTGTGGACCAACTTTCTCGAGGCGAACCTCGCCATCAACTGCAACGACGAGGTGCGCCGCACCCCTGAGGAGGAAGCCCGGCTGCGCGCCGACATCAACAGGACCAGCCCGTACGTGGCAAGCGGCGAGAAGGTCGACGGAGCCAGCCGGGATGCGTGCGAAGCCTGGCCGGGCGAGCCCAGCCTCGGCATCCCCTACGCCCAGCACGTCAAGGGCCTGCCCGACACCCTGATCATCTCCGTCACCGGCGACCCGGCCACCCCCTACGCCGCCGGCAAGGTCCTCGCCGACGAGATCGGCGGCAACGTGCTCACCGTCGAGGGTGCACGGCACACCGTCGCGCAGGACGGGATCAACCCCTGCGTCAACGCCGCCTTCGCCGCCTACCTCATCGATCTGAAGGTCCCCGCGGCAGACCAGCGCTGCAAGCTCTGAGCAGAGCGCTGGTCATCGGCTCGGAGTCGGGTCACCGCCGCCGGTCTGATCCCGGCCGGCGATCGTCCGGGCCACGCCGTTGATGCGTGATCGGCATGAATCCCGCGAATTCTGTCTTCGACCGCATACCGGATCGCTGTCAGGGTCGAGTTCTGTCCGACCGGCTCTCTCCGGCACCCGGTCCACCTATCAACAAGGAGTGATCATGGTTCTCACAACGGCACACCGCATGGTGGCTGCGGCGGCAGTGGTGTCGCTGGCTGCCTGCAGTCCCGCCGCCGCCGCCGAACAGCCGACCCGGGACGGCGCGGTGGCGGCCAGCACGTCGTCAGCGCCCGGCCGTAAGCAGGAGTTCCGCCAGCTCGAGAAGAAGTTCGACGCGCGGCTGGGGGTCTACGCCATCGACACCGGCACCGGACGGACCGTGCAGTACCGGGCCGACGAGCGGTTCGCGTACGCCTCGACGTTCAAGGCGTTGGCCGCCGCCGAGATCCTCGACGAGACCACCGACGCCGAGTTGGACCGGGTGGTCCGCTACTCGGCCGACGACCTGGTGAACTACTCGCCGATCACGGAGCAGCACGTCGCCGAGGGCATGACACTGCGGGCCATCGCGGACGCGGCCCTGCGCTACAGCGACAACACCGCCGCCAACCTGATGTTGCGTCACCTCGGCGGACCACAGCGGTTCCAGAAGGAGCTGCGCAAGATCGGCGACAAGGTCACCGATCCGGCGCGTTACGAGCCCGACCTCAACGAGGGCACGCCGGGCGACCGGCGGGACACCAGCACCCCGCGCGCCATGGCCACGTCCCTGCGGGCGTACACCGTCGGTGACGCCCTCGAACCCTCGGACCGGAACATCCTCAACGGTTGGCTGCGGGGCAACACCACCGGCGGCGCACTGATCCGCGCCGGGGTTCCCGACGGCTGGGTCGTCGGGGACAAGACCGGGTCCGGGGGGTACGGCACCCGCAACGACATCGCGGTGATCTGGCCGCCGAACCGCGCCCCGATCGTCCTCGCGGTGCTGTCCAGCCGCGACGAGAAGGACGCCGACTACGACGACGCACTCATCGCCGAGGCGACCAGGGTGGTGCTGACCAACTGGTGACCGGCTGACGGGCACCCACTCGCCGCCGAGCGCCCACCCGGACGCGTCAGACACCGCGGGGCGGCAGCGATCGAGGACCTGACCAGGGCGTGCGACGCCGCTGGCGAGCCGCTGCCGCCCCGCATCCCATTGATCGAGGTGACCTGAATGTGGAAACGTGACCACAATTACCTCACCAACGCCGCGTCGCTGCTGATCTGCGGTTTGCTGGCCGGTGTGGTGGTCGCGGCGGCGGCCTTCCCCGCGGTGGCGATGTCCGGCCTGGCGGCGAAGGCCGGTGTCGAGACGTTCGGCGCGCTGCCCAAGGAGCTGACGGTGGCCCGCGCGCCGCAGATCAGCTACCTGCTCGCCTCCGACGGGAAGACGCCGCTGGCGACGATGTACGACGAGAACCGGCGGGACGTGAAGCTCGCCGACGTCGCCCCGGTCATGCGCCAGGCGATCGTCGCGGCGGAGGACCACGACTTCTACCGGCACAACGGGGTCGACCTCAACGGCGTCGTCCGGGCCTTCGTCAGCAACCAGTCACGCGGCGCCGACGGTCAGCAGGGCGCCTCGACGCTGACCATGCAGTACGTCCGGCTCGCCATCGCCTACTCTGCCACCCATCCGGCCGACGTGGTCGCCGCGACCGAGGACACCAGCGCCCGCAAGCTACGCGAGATGCGCTACGCCCTGCAGGTCGACAAGGAGTTCTCCAAGGACGAGATCCTGGAGCGCTACCTGAACATCGCCGCCTTCGGCAACGGCGCGTACGGCATCTTCGCCGCCAGCCAGGTCTACTTCGGCAAGCCGCCCAGCAAGCTCGCGGTCGAGGAAGCGGCGATGCTCGCCGGCATGGTCAAGGCCCCGTCGACCAACAACCCGACCACACCGAGCGGCCGCAAGGGCGCGCTGGACCGGCGGAACTACGTCCTGCAGAACATGGTCGAGACCGGCGCGCTGCAACAGCCGCAGGCCGACACCGCCAAGGCCACCAAGATGTCGATCAAGGACAAGCGCACCCCGAACGGCTGCGTCGCCACCAACCAGCGGCAGTGGGGCTTCTTCTGCGACTACTTCTACCGCTGGTGGATGGATCAGGAGACCTTCGGCGCCACCACCTACGACCGGGAGCGGCGACTCAAGAGCGGTGGTTACACGATCACCACCAGCCTCGACGTGCAGGCGCAGCGCGGTGCGGACCAGGCGGTACGCCGGGCCAAGAGCGAGACCGCCGAGGAAGCGGCCATGGTCGCCACGGTGGAACCGGGCACCGGCCGTGTCCGTGCCCTCGCCGTGAACCGCACTTTCCGGCCCGACGACCCGAGGAAGCCGACCAACCGGCCGCACAGCGACCCGAAGCAGCGGGCGAAGGGCGTCCCGGGCAACTACCCCAACACGATGAACCCGCTGCTCACCGGCGGTGATGGCATCACCGGTTACCAGGCCGGATCGACCTTCAAGATCTTCACCGTCGTCGCCGCCCTGGAGAAGGGCGTCCCGCTCAGCCACACCATCGACGCCGCACAACGGTTCCGGTCGGAGTACGTCATCGACCGCGCCAGCCCCACCGCGTGTCCCGGCACCAACCTCTACTGCCCCACCAACTCCGACAAGAAGGCCGGTGGTGTGCTGAACATGTGGAGCGCGTTCGCCCGGTCGACCAACACCTACTTCGTGCCGCTACAGCAGCAGATCGGCGCGGAGAAGGTGGTCGACGTGGCCAAGCGGCTCGGCATCCGGTTCCGGGTCGACCAGGAGGACAGGTGGGCCGGCGACCGGGAGGCCGCCCATGACTGGGGCGCGTTCACTTTGGGCGTCTCCAACACGACCCCGCTGGAACTGGCCAATGCGTACGCGACGCTGGCCGCAGACGGCACCTGGTGCGCACCGACACCGGTGCAGGAGATCCGCAGCCCGGACTCCAAGACCGTGGACATCGCCGAGCCTCGCTGCGAGAAACGAATCAGCACCGCCGTTGCCCGCGCCGCCGTCGACGTCGCCCGCTGCCCGGTCGGCGACGACTCCGCCACCAGTCGCTGCGGCGGTAGCCGGACGGCCCCGCAGGTGAAGAACGCCGTGGACGCTCCGGTCGCCGGCAAGACCGGCACCACCGACGCGGAGAACTACGCCTCCATGGTCGCGATGACCAAGCAGTACGCCGTGGCCGGCATCCTGACCGACCCGGACTGGCCGCAGACCACCGTGAAGATGCGACACCAGCAGCGCGACGGCATCAACCCGCCGGTCTACGAGAGCCTGGCGGCGGCCATGAAGGGCAAGCCACGCATCGATTTCGCACCGGCGCCGACCGCGCTGATCAACTGAGCTCCCCACGCGGCCCATACGTGGAGATGGCACGGGCGGTAGTGACACAGCGTCACTGATCCGTGGCTCGACGAGTGGTGCAAATGGGACGTCACCCCCTTCGACGAAAGGCACTTCTCCGATGAACGCCCCCCGGTCCGACGGAGCGTGGAAGCCGATGGATCACCCGAGCCCTTCTGACGCAGGAAACCGGCGACCGCAGACACCGAAGCATGCGCCGCCTGCCGTCGACCCTTCCCGCCCGTTCGGCGCTCACCTGCGCATGGCCTGGTGGAAGCCGCTCGTGGTGCTCGCCGTGCCGCCGCTGGTGATGCTGGTCCTCCAGGTGCTGTCCTGGCAGCTCGCGGGGGTCATCGAGGGCAGCGACGACCCGATGTCCCCCACGATGACGCCGTTGAAGTCCCTGGGTGTCAACCTCAGCATCGGCGCGTCGGGCGTCGTGGCGATCCTGCTCCTGGCGAGGATCACCAGGGTGCCGTGGCGCAGCCTGATCAGCTCACCCCGCGCCTTCGACGCCCACCGTCTGGGCAGCTACCTTGGCGGGGCGGCGCTGCTGGTGGGTGCCGGGATCGGTGTGACCGCCCTGGTCGCGCGCGACTCGACGCCCTGGGCCGGCTTCGGTGTCAGCGGGACGACGATCGCCCTGCTCGTGGTCACCGTGCTGACCACGCCGCTGCAGTCCGCCGGCGAGGAGCTGTGGTGGCGAAGCGCCGTGCTGCCCGCCGCCGCGTCGTGGGCACGCGCGGTCCGGCCGGCTCTGGCAGTCGGGCTCGTCGTCTCCAGCCTCGGCTTCGCCACGCTCCACGGGTCGAGCGATCCCTGGTTCTTCGGTTACTTCACCTTCATCGGCATCTGCACCGGCCTGATGGCGATCATCAGCCGTGGCATCGAAGCACCGGTTGCCTTCCACGTCGCCAACAACGTCCTCTTCGGGATCGCCAACACGGTGCTGGCGGACGGCGAGCCCTACGCGATCGACCGGTCCACCGACGCCGGTGACGCGTCCCTGCTGATCCTGGCGGCCGTCAACATCGTCATGGTGGTCCTGGTGTGGCTGTATGAGCGGCGACCCCGGGCCGTGCGCGCGGGCTAACCCCACCAGGGCAGGGTGCCCGTCCGTAGGTAGTCGTGCAGGCTCCGGGCGACCTGGGCCATCGTCGCCTCGCTGCCGGGCTGCGCGACGGCGGGCACCCGGGAGGCGGTGAGCGCGGCGACCGCGTACGACTGGCCGTCGGCGTGCTCCACCACCCCTACCTCGTGGCGCAGGTGCAGCAGGGTGCCGGTCTTGGACGACCAGCGGGACGCGTCGGAGGTGAAATCCGGCGCGAGCCGCTGGCGATGCAGGTTGGCGCCCATCAGGGCGCGTACCCGCTCGGCGGTGGTCTCGTGGATCGTCGAGGGGCGCCAGAGAGCGTGCAGCAGGTCGACGTAGGCCCGGGCCGACCCGGTGTTGGCCCGGGTGACGTCGAGCTGGGCGACCGGGTGGCCCTGGCCGGGCGTTCCGCTGCCGATGGCGAGGGAATAGGCCAGGTGGACGTCGTCGGGGCCGAGGCGTTCCGCCGGCGTGTCGGCAAGCTCGCCGGCCCGGTGCCGCACGGCGATGCCGTCGATGCGCAGTCGCTGCAACTCGGCGGCGACCGCGGCCGGCGGGGTGAGGTCGAACAACGCGTCGGAGGCGACCCCGTCGCTGACGGCGGTGCTCAGGTAGAGCAAGTCGTCCACGGCGATCCGTGCCGGATGGCGGAAGCGGCTCAGCCCGGTCGGGCCCGGTGTGGTGATCCGACCGGGCGAGACGTCGACCGGCGCCGCCGAATCGAGTTCCCCGCGCGCGATCCGTTCCAGCACCGCGACCGCCAACGGCACCTTCACCAGCGAGGCCACCGGGTACGAGATCTCCGTGTCGAAGCCGATCTCCTCGCCGCTGTCGAGGTTGCGGACCAGGAAGGCCCCGTGCAGCCCCGCCTCGTCAAGCAGACCACGCGCGTCACGCACCACTGCGGTGGCGCTCACGTCGGATCTCCGGTCGTAGGGGTGCCGGGTGGGGAACCCTCGGTCGGTCCCGAGTGGCCGTCGGGCGCGCCCAGGCATCGTGCGATGTCTGCGTACAACCCCGTGCGGAGCTGATCGAGATCCTCGCGTACGCCGGCGACGACGTCGTAACCGCGCAGGAGCCGTGGGCCGGTGACGGGTCGCCAGTGCAGGTCGAAATCCTCGGCCTGTTGACGTGAGCAGAGCAGCAGGTCGGGGGAGCCGAGGGCCGCTGCCGCCGCGTCCACCAGGGACGGCGCGACCGTCACCTGGGCCGGTGCCAGGCCGGCCGACTGGCCGGCCCGGGTCAGTGGGTCCCGCAGGTGCGCGACGTCGTCCTCGGGTTGGATCAGGATCCGCCGCCGGGCCTGCGTGCGGGCCCGGCCGCTGCGCAGCGTCTCCAGGAACACCGTCGGCGCCGGAAACGGGGTCCGGGCGGCCAGCCCGAGCGGCACCCGCCAGGACGCCGTCGCCTCCGGAACCGCCGCGATCCCGGCACCGACCTCCAGGGTCTGACAGAGCCGTTCACGCTCGGCCGGGCCGGCCGGCCGTACCTCCAGGTGGATTTGCTGCCGCCGTGCCGCGACCAGCAATTCGGCGAGGCGACGCGGCGGGCAGATATCGGGTACGGCGACCCGCAGCGGACGCAACCGGGCCCGCTCTGCGTCGTCGCCCATGGCGTCGGCGAGGTCGACCAGGCGCCGAGCCGACGGCAGCATGTCCTGCCCGAACGACGTCAGCCGCACCGCGCGGGACGATCGGTCGAGAAGCCGCGCCCCGAAGTGCTCCTCCAGGGCTGCGATGCGGCGGCTGGCGACCGACTGGGGGATGCCTGCGGCGGCAGCCCCGGAGGTGAAGCTGCCGTGGCCGCTGACCGCGACGAAGGCCCGGCAGGCGGCGACCAAATCCACCCACCGAACCTATACCGGGGCGCCTGGACGAACCGGCGCGGCAGCGACCGGGCCGCCGGCTTCCGAGACGAGCATCACGTGGGCTTGAGTGTGCCGCTACGGCCGGGTGTCTTATCCCAAGACGCAGCTTGTCGGACGACTCGATTCCGAGAAGTTCCCGTGACTTTGTCGGACGTGTCACGCGTGACCGCACCGGGGCCGAGCACTCTGAGCACCGAAGCGGCCCAACCGATCGACACATCGACGCAGAGGACAGCATGCCCCACTCGCAAGCACATCCGGTCGTGCGCCCGCTGGGGGCGTTCGAGCACATCATCGACCTCTACATCAGCCGCAACCCCGTACAGTTCTCACTCGCCATCGAACTCGTCTCGCCCGTCTCGGCGCAGCAGCTGGACCGCGCGCTCGCGCACCTGCAGCAGACACATCCGCTGCTCGCCGTCGGCATCGATCGCAGCGGCGAACGCCCGACCTTCCAGGCGTCGACCGAGCCCATCCCGGTCCGACAGGTCCGCGCGTGCGACTGGCGTGAGGCGGCAGCGCAGGAGCAGACGCGTCCCGTTGATGCCACCGGGAGTCCGCTGGCGCGCGCGACGCTCGTGAGCGACGCATCCGGTGATCAGGGAACCGTCGTCCTCCTGACGTTCTCCCACCAGATCACCGACGGTCGGGGCGCGCTCCGCGCGGCACACGACCTCCTCGCGATCCTCGACGGGCAGACGCTTTCGGCCCGGCCGGCGCCCATCGACCAGGAGAGCCTCCTCGCGCGCCTGCCCCAGGAGGAACGGCCGGCCGGTCAGGCCCCGGGCCCGGCGCCGGCCGTCGCCACGATTCGTCCGTTCGACGCCACCGCACCCAACGTCGAGAGCGCCGAGCTCGACCCTGCGACGACCGAACACCTTCGTTCCACCGCCCGGGCCAACGGGTCAACCGTTCAGGGCGCACTCTGCGCCGCTGCCGCCCAGGCATTCTCCGCGCTCACCGGGGGTGAGAGCATCCGCATCAACGTTCCCATCGACCTCCGCTCGGCGCTGGGTCTCGAGGACGACGTCGTGAACCGCTTCACGGCGACGACCGTGGTGCTGAATGCACCTGCGCGCAGCACGCTCTGGTCGCTTGCGCAGGACGCGACGGCGCAACTGCGGGCAGCACGGGACGCCGCCCGCGAGGCGGCGCTGATGCTGGCTTCGCTCAACCCCGCCGGCGCAGCGGAGGCAGAGGCGGCGATGCTCGCGGCCACCACCGCCGACCTGGAGATCACCAATCTGGGGACGTCCGAGTCCGGCACGTCGTCCGCGGTCGCGATCTGGGGACCGACGATGACGACACAGGTCCGCGACGAGCGGATTCTCGGCGTCGTCACGCACGCCGAATCACTCCGAATGGTATTGACGACGCACAGCGATACGAGGGGTCTTCCCGCTGACATTGCCAGCCGCCTCACGCGACTGTGAGGTTGAGGATCCGAGGAGCGGGCCTCTGCGGTAGGCGTGACGGGCGCGCGCCGTCCAGGCCGATGCCTGCGGCCGAGCAGGAGCCTGGCCTGCGGCGTGGGACACCGATCCAGGCAACTTTCGACCGACGGCGGCGCGTCGTCCTGGGCCCGGCCCCTCGGTGACGGGGTCGTCACGACGATGAGTGGGGCGCGTCAGAGCTCAGACCGCTCGGCCCCGATGCTGCCGGTCGTGACGGCGTCGACGACCATGCGGAGCGTGTCGGTCTCGACCTCGAGTCGCAGGGCGTCGGTCGGGAGTGCGCGCTCGGTGAACAGGCCGTTGACGACGGTGGTCAGGAACCAGGCGCGTCGCTCGACGTCGTCCGCCGGGACCGCGCCTTCGTCGGCGAGGGCGGCCAGCCATCGCTCGATGCGGTGCAGGCCCAGCCGCTCCAGCGAACGGTATGCCGCGACCTCGTTATCCGTCGGGCCGGACGCGATGTACGTCTCGTGGATCGCGCGCCAGTACTCGCGCGCCCGATTCCCGGTGCCGACCTGCTCGCGACGACGGCGCGGTACGCGCGCGGCTCCACCTCGACGGTGCGCTCCATTCGCTCTCCACGATGCCGGCCCGCTTCCCCGTGCCAGGCGGTCACATCGAGGTCGCCGTCACCACCTACGGACTGGGTCGCTGCCACTACGTGCGGGCCGATGACACCGAATCACAGTTGACACCCCATCCCGCTTCCGCCGAGGGTCGACGCGCCCACCTTGACCGCACCCGCCCGAGACTGAGCCGCCTCGTCGGCGTCGTCTCGACGCTGCTCGTGCTCATCGGGATCTGCGTGGCCGTGCCACAACTCGTCGAGACGATCTCGCACATTCCGCCGGGGGCGGATTCCCTGGGGACGTTCGATCTTCCCGTGCGCGTCCCGCTCGCGGTGAACTTCGCCGCCGGTCTCGCAGCGGTCGCGGGCAGCGCCGAGCGCGCACTGCGACTGCGTGCGAACTGGCTCGACTCTCTCGCGAGCTGACCTGATCTGGAGCGGTCCGGACACCATGGTCGTGTTGCTCAACGCCCCCTTCCCGGGCATCCGCATTTGCCGCAAAGCACGCGCTGCGCGCCGGGATGCAGCGGTCAGTCAGTGGTGAGTTCCCCCCGCTTTGATGGAGCGGTGGTTACCTGCTGCCGGCTGGCGCAGGGGTGGCGATAGGTGGTTCGGCTGGTTCCGTCTGGCTGTGCCAGGCGGTCTGGTATTCGTTCGGGCTGAGGTAGCTTACGGCCGACGCGGATGCCGTCGCGGCGTAGCTGCCGGTGGACCCGGTCCGCGCCGTAGGTGCGCCCGGAGGTCTCCCAGATCTCGTGAATGTTGGAGATCAGACCCAGGTCGACCACGCCACGGTCGCAGGGCTGCTCGGCCTGCTTCACCCAGGCGTAGTAGGTCGACGCGCCGATGTTGAGGACCCGTAGCAGGAGCGCGACCGCGAACTGGTCACGGTGTTCATGGATGAACCTCATGACCGTCGCCGGGTCGGGTCGAGCTCCGCCGCGAAATACGCACTCGCCGCTTTCAGGATCTCGTTCGCCCGCCGCAACTCGGCGACCTCCCTACGCAGCCGCCGGTTCTCCTCCGCCATCTCGCTGGTCGGCCGGTCGTGACGCTCGTCGGCGTCTGCCTCGGCCTGGCGGATCCAGTTCCTGAGCGCCTCGTGATGCACACCAAGCTGCTCGGCCAGACGCCGGATCACCGGCTTCGGGTCCGACTCGCGATACAAACGCACAGCGCGCTGACGAAGCTCATCGGGGTACTTCTTCGGTGCTGCCACGAACGACTTCCTCCCCCACGGCCATCAGACCATGGTCAAGAAGCTCCATGAAAGCGGGGGTGGCTCACCCTGCGAGCACCGAGGGAACCCGGGGGGCGATTTGGGTGATTCCCTCGTTGCTGGTTGTGATGGTGGAGGTCGTGGTGGACATAAGCACGGTAGGAGGTGCCATGGACGTCGCGGAGAAGCAGTTCACCGAGTTGTACGAACGTCATCACGGGGACGTGTGGCGGTACGTGGCTCGGCGGGTCGTCGGTGATGTGGTGGCCGAGGTCTTCCTGGTGGCGTGGCGACGTCTGGGTGGTGTTCCGTCCGGGTCGGCGTTGCCGTGGTTGTACGGGGTGGCTCGGCTGGTGCTGGCGAATGAGGCCAGGGGCCGCCGACGGTGGCGGGCGTTGACGTTGCGGGTCACGGCGGAGCCGGACCTGTCGGTGATGGTGGATCACGCGGACGAGGTAGCCAGCCAGCGCGACATCGTGGTCGCTTTCGGCCGCCTAGCCGATGCCGATCAGGAGGTTCTGCGGCTGGTGGCCTGGGAGCGGTTGACTGTTGCCGAGGCCGCGGTCGTCCTCGGGCAGTCGCGGGCGACGTACGCGATGCGGCTGATGCGGGCCCGGCGGCGGCTTCGGGCGCACCTGGAAGCGGTCGGCGACGGCACAGGGCAGGCACCGCGAACAGTTCCGTCGATGTCGAGTTGGGGTGGATAGCGATGAACGCCGTCAAGGACGTGCGTCAGATGTTGAGCGATCTGGATCCAGCGCAGGGTATCCAGCCTGCCGATGAGCAGCGGCGCGCGCGGGACCTGACCCGCATCCTCGCCTCCGACCGGTCGGATGGTGCGGCCAGGTGGGCAACGTCCCGTCGCCGCGTCGTGTGGGTGGCTGCCGCGGCGGCGGTCCTGGCGGTGGCTGCCGGCGGGGTGGCAGTGGAGACGCTTCGACAGCCACAGCCCGCGTACGCGGCCACCCCTGCGGTTCTCATCTACGGGGCGCCGGCGAGCACGGAGGCGGCTGGCCCCAGGTTGCGGCGTCTGGCGGCGGTGGCGGCGGCGCAGCCGGCGCTCGATCGGCCGGCGGGCACGGTGGAGCACCTGGAGTCGGCGAACTGGTTTCTGAACTCGTCGATTTCGGGCGGTCGGACGACGTCGGCTGTCGTTCCGCAGCAGTGGCGCTCTTGGCGGGGTGACGACGACGCCGGCCGTATGGTCAAGAAGGACCTGCCCCCGACGTTCCGGTCGGACGCCGACCGGCGGGAGTGGCAGCGGCGGGGCGGCCGGGTCGACTCATCGCAGGAGACGCGGGACTTCGGGGCCGGCGGATTCTCCAGCCGCTTCTCAGGTGCGGTGCCTACGGACGCGGCCACGCTGCGCCGGTGGCTGACCGCCGGTGCGTCCACGCACGAAGCGCCAGTGCAGTATCTGGAGGATGTCGCCGAACTCGCTGGCGTGCGGCTGCTGAACCCGGCACAGCGGGCGGCGGTGCTCAGCCTGCTGGCCGACCTGCCGGGCATCACGGTGACCGGCCCCGTCACGGACCGGGCCGGCCGTGTCGGGGAGGCGTTCTCGATCACGTCGAGCGCGCACGGTTTGCCTGCCCAGTACACGGTGATCGTCGACCCGCGCTCCGGCGCGCTGTGGGGATACGAGGAGATGCTGACCACGACGGCGGGGAAGTTGAACGTGACGACTCCCGCAGTGATCTCCTACCGGTCGTACCTGGTCGCCGAGTACGCGCCCATGCCCCGATGACGCAGGTCGGGTGGGTGGCGTCGTGGAGACGCCACCCACCCGACAGTCGAGGCCGTGCTGGTCAACTCAAGGCATCAGCCGTGGATGTCCTCGGCCCTGTCGTTGTAGCTGCCGAGGTTTGCCGATGCCGTGCAGTCCGTCATGGTGCGGTTGTCCCCGGCCCCGTCACCGAGGGTGCCGCTGTCGCTGCCGGAACACCCGGTCCAGCTGCCACCCTGGTTGTTGACCCCGCGAGTCATGCGGCTGCCGGCAAGACGCGGGTGACAGTGTGTCGGAGGTCGGCGAGGCCGCTGTGGGGGGTATTCCTACTGAGGTTACGGACGCGCTCCCGCGACGGGGCGGATGTCGTCCTCGGTGAGGAGCGGGTCGGCGCGGATCGTCCAGACCCGGTCGCTTGCGCTTGGGGCCCGGATCATCAGTGCCCTTGGCTTTGTGCGGTGGCTCTCGTGCGGTCCAACCGGAGGGTGGTGCTGTCGCCGGTTGGACCCGCAGAAGGGCTCACGTTTATGCAGTGGTGGGAATGTTGGTCAGCCCATTCGCCGCGTTGGTGACGGTGTTGGAGGAATACACGACGTTGGGGTTCGTGGAGCATTTCGACGTCGAAGTGATGTAGATGGCGTACTTGCCGACGCCGCCGAGATTTGACGTGTTTGTGCGCCAGATGTTGCCGCAGCCGTAGCCGTCGATCAGGTTGTGCGTCTCGTAACCGTTGGCGAAGGTGCCTGGCGACTGGAAGGTGCCGGTGTTGTCTTCGATGAGGTAGCCGTTGCCCTTGGCGTCGACCCACGAGTCGGCGGAGTTGGATCCTGACATGCCCTGGCCGTTGAACCGGTTGCCTCGGATGACGCCGCCCGCGGTGCCCTCCTTGACGTCCACGTGCTCGGCGGCGACGTTGGGGCCGATGTTGTTGTTCAGCACCTGCACCCGGTCCGAGCGGTCCATCCCGCCCGAGTTGCCGTGGCAGCCGAAGTTCGAATTGGAGGAGCCGATGTAGACGGCCTCGCCATAGCCGGCCTGCACGAGGCCGGTGTCGGTGATCGTGGAGTTGCGGATGATGCCGTCCGCGGAGGAACGACGGAAGTGCACTGCTTCCTCGTCGGTGTGGTGCACGTACACCCCGTCGATGGTGACGTGGTGAGAGTTGTCCAGCACCATGCCCTTCTTCGACTGGGCCACCGTGAAGCCGGTGAGGTTCCAGTACGGCGCGTTGAACAACCAGAGGCCGTAGCCGGAGTCCCAGCCGGCGGTTGGCGCCGGGCAGGACGGGGCGGTGCCGGACGGGCCGTCGTTGATGAGGACCGCGTCGCGGGGACCGATAAGTGTGATCCGGGCGGCGGCGGTGCCGGCCCGCTGGGTGAGGAACGCCCCGCGGTAGGTGCCGGACGCGAGCCGAATGGTTTGGCCGGGCTGTGCGGCGGCGAGAGCGGCCTGTAGCTGCGCGGAGGTGGCGACGTCGACGACGGAACCGCTGGGGGGCGGTGTCGTCGGTGGTGGTGTCGTGGGCGGTGCAGCGGTCGGTGGTGTGGTGGTGGGTGGTGTGGTGGTGGGTGGTGTGGTGGTAGGCGGCGGAGTCGTGGCAGCGCCGTCGCAGGGCCTTGCGTTGATGGTGCAGTTGAGGGGGGTGCCGGTACCGGATGCGTTGAAGCCGAAGTCTTCGGTGGCGCCGGGTGCGATGTCGCCGTTGTAGCTGGCGTTGGTGAACCGGTAGTGCTGTCCGCTCTGGGTGCGAACGGAGCTCCACGAGTTGGTGATGGTGGTGCCGCTGGGCAGATCGAATTCGAGGGTCCAGCTGGTGCTGGCGGTGTCGCCGTGGTTCGTGATGAGGTAGTCGGCGCCGTAGCCGCTGCTCCAGGTGGAGGTCCTGAGGAAGCGGGCGGTCAGGTCGGGCGCGGAGGCGTTGGCAGCGGGCGCGAAGACGAGGGCCGTAGTACAGAGGGCGGCGACGAGGCCGATCGTGGCAACGGCTCTGCCGGTACGTGGGCGGGGCATCAGCGGGGCCTTCCGTTCATGGTGCAGGTGAGGGGGGTGCCGGTGCCGGATGTGTTGAAGCCGAGGTCTTCGGTGGCGCCGGGTGCGATGTCGCCGTTGTAGCTGGCGTTGGTGAACCGGTAGCGCTGCCCGTTCTGGCTGCGCGTGGCACCACTCCACCATTTGGTGATCGTGGTGCCGCTGGGCAGGTCGAACTCGAGGACCGAGCTGGTTGTCCTTGTGCTGCCGTGGTTGGTGATGACGTAGTCGGCGCCGTAGCCGCTGCTCCACCTGGAGGTTTTGACAAATTTCGTGGTCAGCACGGCAGTTGGGGGCTCCGACCGAATCGTGTCGATGGCCGCCTGCCGGCGGAGTCGTCGAGACCATGACCAGGATGTACTTCGAAGATGTCGGCGAGTTCGGCGGAGGTGACCTGGCAGGCGGCGCCGGGGTTGAGCTGGTCGTTGCCCGGCAGCGCGGCGCAGCCTCGGTATCCGGCGCGGCGCCAGTCGTAGAGCCCGGTCAGGGGAGCCCGGTGGTTGCCCGAGGACAAGTCGAGTGCAAACGCCGCCTCGGCGGCCATGTCGGTCACCGAGGGGGACTGGGGAGCAGCCCCCAGCGAGCGCGATCGGCCGGCGTTGCGGCCAGGGTTACGGCCGCGCCTACTAGAGGCGCGACCCAGCGTACGGGGGAACGGGGCACCAGGATCTCCGGGTGTTGTCGCAGCCGCCGTGGCGGCAGTGCGGGTCAAGGGTGGCGACAAGGTTGCAGGCTAGTTAACTAAACGCATGTCGAATCGTCAATATTTGTCCTCCCTTTAACCTGGCGTACGCATACGTGGACGGAGATCCAGGCCATCCACATACGTAGACAAACCGCTGCCCGTGGGACGCCCATCCATGTAGGAGGACCGCACGAGGGCATGCTGAGCCACCCCGACCCCAGGACACCAACAGGAGGCACGGCACAGCTCCACCACCGGCACCTGGACCGCCGCGAACGCGGCGGCGAACAAGCATGGATACATCTACGTCACCCGCCCGGCGGGGACCGGCGCGAACACGTTCAACTGGCAGCTCAACGTGCCCTAGGCCGGCACGTACGAGGCGTTCGCCCGCTACCCGAGCGTGTCCGGCGCCGCCACCGACGCCAAGTACACGGTCAACCACGGCGGTGGCGACACGGTGCGGACGGTCAACCAGACCGCCAACGCCGGCACCTGGGTGACCCTCGGCTCGTACAGCTTCACCGAGGGCAACAGCCACAAGGTGTCCCTGTCCGACCAGGCCGGGGGCGCGGTCGTCGCCGACGCCGTGAAGCTGGTCCGGAACAACACCGGCGAGGCGGACAACGAGAAGATCGACTACGCCTACCGGTACGACCCGAACGGCAACCTCAAGACCATCACCGACTCGTCACCCAGTGCCCGCGTCGACACCTACTCGGTCGCCTACACCGACCTCAACCAGGTCCAGACGGTCACCGAAAGCAAGTCCGGGTCTGTCAAGAACAACACCGCCTACACCTACAACGAGAACAGCGCACGGAAGACCGCCACTCTCAGGTATACCGGCCGTGGTGAGTTGTCGAGGCTGACCAAGGGCAATGGCAATACCGTCGACCACACCCGCTACCTGGACGGGGCGCCTGCCGATCCCACCACGCGCTTGGGTGAGCGCGAGCCCTTGTGCTCTCCCCGTTCGGGTTGGCACCGTGGTCGCGAAGCCCGTGTGACGCACAATCGGCGCTCCGTCTGCCTACGGATCAGAAGGTTAGGGGTTCGAGTCCCTTCGGCCCCCCTTCTGCTGTCCGGCCCTGCGTGGACTGTGGGCGCTCGTGGTGGGTCTGCGGTCGGGCCGGTTCGTGCGACGCTGGCTTTGATCTCCTTGCGGGTGCGGAGAGCGGAGCAGCCCTACCGTGGGCGGTGCGCCCTCTCAGGAAGACTGCCCGAGATTCGTGACGAGGTTGATGGCAACAGCAAGGATGCCGGTACCGAAAACGTAGGACAGCAGAGCGTGCCCGAGGGCTACCCGACGTACGCTGCTGAGGGTCGGTTCGGTCTCGGTGACACCGAAGGCCATGCCGACGGTGAACGCCATGTAGGCGAAGTCGCTGTAGCGCGGCGGCGTCTGTTGTTTGAAGTCGATGCCGCCGTCAGTATCGCGGTAGTACATCCGGGCGTACTTGAATGCGAACACCGTGTTTACCAACGCCCACGACAGGGTGACCACGACGACGCTGGAGATGACGGCGGCCACACCGATGGCGTCCTGGCTCCCGGAAGACCGAATCAGCGCTTCGGCGACGGCGGCCAGGCTGACTCCGCTGGCGATCAGCACGGCGGAGTCGGTCGACCGCGACCGGCTCTCCGCTTCGGCCAGCCGCTCGGTCCCTTCCGGACCTTGCGGCCAGCTGATGCGCCACACCCAGATCAGGGCCACGCCGGCCGCGACGATCCAGCCCAGGAGGATGCTCAGTTCCGGCGCGCCGAGCACCGCGGCTACCGCCGCAGCCGCGATGCCGGCGACCAGGGACAGGGACACGCGCCGGACCGAGAGCAGCCGTCCGGTGGATGTCGGCCCGACCGTGCGAAGACGGTTGTCGGTCACGGCTTGAGGACGACCTTCTCGCAGTTGTCCTGCTTGTTCTTGAAGATCTCGAAGCCGCGTTCCGCCTCGTCGAGCGGAAGGGTGTGGGTGATGATGCGGGTCGGGTCGATCTCTCCGCTCTCGATGCGCTGCAGCAGTGGCCGCATGTACCGCTGGACGTGGCACTGGCCGGTGCGCAGGGTCAGTGACCGGTTCATCCAGGCACCGGCCGGGAACTTGTCGAGGAAGCCGCCGTACACGCCGATGACCGAGACCACGCCGCCGCTGCGGCACGACATGATCGCTTGGCGCAGGGCGTGCGGGCGTTCGGTCTCCGACCGGACGGCCTGCTTGATCCGGTCGTAGGCGTGGATGTGCGCGGCGCCGTGGCTGGCCTCCATACCGACCGCGTCGATGCACTTGTCCGGTCCCCGCCCACCGGTCAGTTCCAGCAGCCGGGACCGCACGTCCACCTCCTCGAAGTTCACCGGCGTGTGGCCCGCCCGTTCCGCCATCTGCAGCCGGTACGGCTCCTTGTCGATGGCGATGACCTTCGCCGCCCCGAGCACGCGGGCGCTGTCCATGGCGAACTGGCCGACCGGGCCGGCACCCCACACCGCCACCACGTCACTGGGCTGGATGTCGCACATCTCGGCACCCATGTAGCCGGTGGGCAGGATGTCGGACAGGAACAGCACCTGCTCGTCGGTCAGATCCGACTCGATCTTCAGCGGACCGACGTCGGCGAACGGCACCCGCGCGTACTGGGCCTGACCGCCCGCGAAGCCGCCGGTCAGATGCGAGTAGCCGAAGATCCCGGCGACGGGGTGACCGAACATCTTCTCCGCGATCCCGGCGTTGGGGTTGGAGTTCTCGCAGCAGGAGTAGAGCTCGGCGGCGCAGGCGGCGCACGCGCCGCAGGCGATCGGGAACGGCACGACGACCCGGTCGCCGACCCGCAGTTTGTCCCCGGGAACTCCCGATCCGACCTCGACCACCTCGCCCATGAACTCGTGCCCCATGACGTCGCCGTTCTGCATCGTGGGCACGTACCCGTCGACGAGGTGCAGGTCCGAGCCGCAGATCGCGGTGGAGGTGATCCGTACGATGGCATCGCGCTTGTTCAGGATCTTCGGGTCCGGCACGTCACGGACCTCGACCTTGTTGCGGCCCGCCCAGGTGTTCGCCCTCATTGGTCCGCTCCCTTCGCCAGCTCGGAGTCCGACAGCGGTTGCGCCGGACGCTGCGGGAACTCCTTGCGGGCCCGCTTACCCCACGGGGCACCGTCGGACCGGACCACTTCCCCGGTCTCCAGCACCTGCTTGAGCCGGCGCAGATCGTCGTCGAGCTGCTGGTGCGGCTCCTCGCCGAAGTACTTCGCGACCGCCTTGCCGACCGCGCCACCCGGAATGTCGTACGTGAGAACGACCTGCACCTCGGTGCTGACACCGTCCGGGGCTGGCACGAACCGGACCGTACCGGCGTTCGGCACGTCGGCGTCGCTGGTCGAACGCCACGCGATCTTCTCGCCCGGCGCCTCGTCGACGATCTCCGCATCCCACTCGACGTCCTTGCCGAACGGGGCGCCAGCGACCCAGTGGCTCGTGCGGTCACCGGTGGTGCGGACCTCCTCGAGATGCGCCATGAACGTCGGAAGGTTTTCCCAACTGCGCCAGAACCTGTAGACCTCCGACGGGGGTTTACGGATGGTGGTCGCGGCTGTCAGCTCCATGGATCCTCCTCTACGTGGACCCGCACCGCCTGGCATGGCACGGATTTCCTTCGAGTCGTCCGCCCGGTCGTCAGCAGGACCACGGCGTTCTCGCCAAGGCGGGCGGCGATGGCACCGACGAGCCCGTGTCGAGACCTGTGGAGCCGAACCAGCGACACACACCTTGCCCTGTATTGGCCTCCACTGCGTCTCGGATTGCCGGTCGATACGCGGATCGATTTCGGGTTCGGTCGCCTCTGGGTTGAGCGTCCGGTCAGTGCCGACCGAGGCGGCTACAAGATCGGCTGTACCCCTGGCTGGAACAGCTAAACGAGCCGGCCGACCATCGCGCGAAGAATGCACCACGCGCAGCCGCTCGCTGTCGTGGCTCGGGACAAGCTCGGCCAGCGCGACATCATCCTGCCCGGGTCGTGCCTGTCCGGGGCCTTGGATGTCTCCCCGCCGTAGATTGAGGTATCGGGGCGGGGTTGTCCGTCACCCGGGTGACGGACACGGGTGGTGGGCGGTCCAAGAGGCCGGCGGCGCGAGCTCCTGTGCGGTGGAGGATGCTGGTGCCGCAGCGCGGATGGTCAGGGTGAGATCGGCTCGACGCGCAGGTCCATGCCGGTGCCGGCTTCGGCGGCACCGGCTGCCCCAGCTCCCGCAGGCAGGAGCGGGCACCAGGCAGCACTGCTCCGACAAAACGGGCTGATCTCACGTACGTCGATGATCCTCATGGTGCGACGGGGAAGGGCATCTATAGTGCCGAGACCGACCGGACAGCCCGGATCATGGGCTCACCGGCAGGTCCGCGGTTGCCCACACCGGAGGGATCGAGTCCATGTCCTACGTGGCCCCAACAGAGCTCGTTGCGAAAATGATCGACGCGGGCGAGACAAAAGTCTTCATGTCCACCCGGGACACATTGATCCGTGCTTACATGGCCGGCGCCATCCTCGCGCTCGCTGCGGCGTTCGCGGTCACCATTACCGTGGAGACGGGTCAACCCCTCGTCGGAGCCCTTCTCTTCCCCGTCGGGTTCTGCCTGCTGTACCTGCTCGGGTTCGACCTCCTGACCGGTGTGTTCACCCTTGTTCCCCTCGCCCTGATCGACAGGCGGCCGGGCGTCAGACTGCGTTCGGTCCTGCGCAACTGGGGCCTGGTTTTCGTGGGCAACTTCGCCGGCGCGCTCACCGTTGCGCTCATGATGGCCGTGATCCTGACCTTCGCCTTCAGCGTGGACCCGAACGAGGTCGGCCAGCGGCTCGGCGCGATCGGCGCGTCGCGGACGGTCGGGTACGCCGACCACGGTGCCGCCGGGATGCTGACCCTCTTCATCCGCGGTGTCCTGTGCAACTGGATGGTCTCCACCGGCGTCGTCGCCGCGATGATCTCGACGTCGGTGTCGGGAAAGGTGATCGGCATGTGGATGCCAATCCTGGTCTTCTTCTACATGGGGTTCGAGCACTCGGTGGTGAACATGTTCCTGTTCCCAGCCGGCCTGATGCTCGGCGGCGACTTCTCCATCGCCGACTACCTGGTGTGGAACGAGATTCCCACAGTTGTCGGCAACCTGGTCGGCGGCCTGGTCTTCGTGGGGCTCGCCCTCTACGCGACGCACGCCCGCACCGGTGCGACCCGGAACCGCCCGCATCCCGAGAAGTCGACCTCCCCGAGGGTGGACGCGTGACGGCTCGCTTGCCTCTCCGGATGCCACCGATGCGAAGCCGTGCGGGTTCGGTGGCGTAGGAGTGCGTCGCTTGCGCCGTCGCGGGGTCGCGCGAATCGCAGGTACGCCATGCGGGCTGCCCTGCGTCCAGGTCACCGTAGGTCACCTGGACGCTCCACGGCTGTGCTATTCGGTCTGATACTCGCCCGCCGTGACGATCACGACAGAGCGGCGTGATCGAGGCGGCCCGCACCGACGCCGGAGCGGCGGCGGACCCGGGCCGGCGGAGGGGGCAGCGCCCGCCGGTCGATCTTGCCGTTGGCGGTGGCGGGCAGCTCGGGCAGGAGGACGTAGCGTACCGGCACCATGTGGTCGGGCAACGCCTCGGCGAGGAAGGCGCGCAGCGCCGGCTCGGTCAGGCGGGCCGGGTCGGCGTCGCGCTCGGCGACCAGGTACGCCACCAGGGTCGGCGCGGTGCCCAGGTCCTCGCGGAGCAGCACGACGCTGTTGGCCACGAACGGGTGCCGGTTGAGGCTCGACTCGATCTCACCAAGCTCCACCCGCTGCCCGCGGATCTTGACCTGGGTGTCGACCCGGCCGACGTAGTTGAGGTGGCCCTCCGGCGACCACCAGACCAGGTCCCCGGTCCGGTACACCCGCTGCGGCCGGCCGGCGACCGTCACCTCGACGAACCGCTCGGCGGTCAGGTCGGGCCGGCCGGCATAGCCGCGAGCGAGGCAGTCCCCGCCGACCACCAGCTCCCCGACCTGGCCCAGCGGAGCGAGATCGCCCCGGTCGTCGAGCACGTACGCGACGACGTTGCTGATCGGCCGGCCGATCGGCACGGTGTCCGCCGGTTCGGGCCGGCGGCACGGCCAGGCGGTGACGTCGATGGCCGCCTCGGTGGGGCCGTACAGATTGTGCACCCGCACCCGGGGCAGCACGGCGGTGAGCTTGTTGACCAGCTTCGGCGGCAGCGCCTCCCCGCTGCAGATCACCCGGCGTAGGTCGGCGCAGCGGTCCAGCCCGGCCTCCTCGACGAAGAGGGCGAGCATGGAGGGCACGAAGTGGACGGTGGTCACCGACTCGCGGGCGATCACCTCGACCATCTCCTGCGGGTCGCGGTGCGCCTGCGGCTGCGCCGTCACGAGGGTGGCGCCGGTGAGGAAGGGCCAGAGCAGCTCCCACACCGAGACGTCGAAGGTGTACGGCGTCTTCTGCAACACCACGTCACCCGGGCCGATCCGGTAGCTGTCCTGCATCCAGACCAGGCGGTTGGCCAGCGACAGGTGCGTCATCTGCACGCCCTTGGGCGCGCCGGTCGACCCGGAGGTGAAGATCACGTACGAGAGGCCGTGGACCACCTCCTCCGGCGCCCGGTAGCCGCGCCAGTCGACCGGCGTGGCGGCCCGGTCGCCGCCGTCCAGCGGGCGGACGGGCACGGTCGGCGCGGCACCGAGCGCGGCCTGCCCCGCCGGGTCGGCCAGCACCAGGGCCGCCCCGGCGGTGCCGAGCATGAGGTCCAGCCGGGGGCGCGGGTGCGACGGGTCGACCGGCAGGTACGCCGCACCGGCCAGCAGCACGCCGAGCACCGCGACCACCAGTTCGGGGCTGCGCTCGGCGCAGAGCCCGACCACCGACCCCGGACCCACCCCGTCCGCGCGCAGCCGCCCGGCCAGCGCCGCTGCCTCGTCCAGGAACTCGCGGTAGCTGAGGTGGCGGCCGTCGCCGCGCAGCGCGACGGTGTCCGGGGTGCGTTCCGCCTGCCGGCAGATCAGCTCGTGCACCGGGGTGCGCGGGGCGGGCGTCGGCGCGGGGTTGAAGCCGAGCAGGGTGCGGCGCTCCTCGGGGCCGACCAGCGTCGCCTCCCGTACCGGCCGGTCCGGGTGGGCGGTGAGCCAGGCGTGCAGGGTGTGCAGGCGCTCCGGCAGCCACCGCGCGTCGCCTTGGTGGCGCAGGAAGCGCACCGGCAGGGTGCCCAGGGTGGCCGCGGCGCCGCCGGCAGTGGCGGCGGTGGTGGCCGGTGCGGGCAACAGCACGTCCGGTTCCGCTGCGGGCAGCAGCACGTCCGGCGCCGCCTCCGGGGACACGCTGCGCGCCTGCGCGCGTACCTGGTCGAGGGTGTGCTCCGGGCCCACGCGCAGCCGCAGCTCGCCGCGCGGGCCGCGCACCGCGACCTCGGTCGCGCCGCCGAGCCGGTGGCAGAGCACGGCCGCCACCGCAGCGGCGAGGTCCAGGTCCTCGTGGCGGCCGGTCACGCGGTCACCAGCCCGGCCAGCACGCGCGGCGTGGGGTCCGCGGCGAGGTCGTCCATCGGCACCCGCACGCCGTAGCGGCGCTGCACCTGGCTGATCATGCGGATGAGGAGCAGCGAATCGCCGCCGACCGCGAAGAAGTTCGTGTCCGGGCCGATCTCCGGGGCGCCGATCAGGGCGGTCCAGAGCGCCACGATCTCCCCCACCAGGCCGTCCCCGCCGCCGGCCGGCGGTGTCGGATCGTCCGGGACCGGGGGTGCCGGGTCGTCCGGGACCGGCGGTGCGACGTCGAGCCAGTGCCGGGTGGGGGCGAACGGGTAGCCGGGCAGCGCGACCCGTCGACTGCCGGTGCCGCCGCGCAGCGCCGGCCAGTCCACGCCCACCCCGGCCGTCCAGAGCGCACCGACCCCGGCCAGCACGTCGCCGGCGTCCGGGCGGGCCGTCGCCCGTGGCTGCAGGGCGTACCCGGGCACCGGCCGGCCCTGCGGGGCCTGCCGGGCGGCGCCGGTCAGCGCGCTTCCCGGCCCCACCTCGACCAGGACCGGGTCGGGCAGGCCGAGCGCGGTCAGCAGCGCGTCGTGGTAGCCGACCGGGCTGCGTAGCTGGGTCGCCCAGTAGCCCCCCGGGCGGGACAGCCCCTTGCCGAGCAGCGCACCGTCCACCGTGCTGATCACCGGAACGGTGCGGGGACGGTGGTCCACCCGGTCCGCCTCCGCGCCGAACTGCCGGGCCGCGTCGGCCATCATCCGGCTGTGGAAGGCCCGCCGGGCGGGCAGCGCCCGCCAGTGCACGCCCGCCCCGGTCAGCCGGTCCCGGAGCGCGTCGAGCTGCGCCACCGGCCCGGCCACCACGGTCAGGTCGGGGGCGTTGCGCGCGGCCACGTCGAGCTCGTCCAGGCCGGCCAGGTGGGGGGTGAGGGCGGGCTGGGAGGCGAGGACGACCAGCATGCCGCCCTCGGGTGCGTCCTGCATGAGCCGGCCCCGGGTCGCCACCAGGCGCAGCATGTCGTCACCGGCCAGCTCCCCGGCCAGCGCGGCGGCGGTGAACTCGCCGACGGAGTGGCCGACCAGCGCGGCCGGGCGTACCCCCCAGGAGAGCAGCAGCCGGCCGAGGGCCAGCTCGTGCAGCGCCAGCACGGGCTGGGCCACGTCGGTGCGGTGCACCACGTCCTGCGGGTCCTCGTCGACCAGCACCTCCCGCGGGTCCAGCCCGAGGATCGGGGTGAGCAGCCGCGCCCCCTGGTCGAGGTCGGCCCGGAACGAGGGGTAGCGGTCGTAGAGGCCCCGGGACATGGCGGGGAACTCGGCGCCCTGGCCGGGGAAGAGGAGGACCACGCTGGGCCGGCGGGCCGCCGCCCGGGCCGGGGCGCGGCGCAGCCGGGTCACCGTCTCGGCGAGGTCCCGGGCGGCCACCGCGAGCCGGTGCGGGAAGTGCCGGCGGTACGACTGCAGGGTGCGGGCGACGTCGGCCAGCGGCAGGTCGGGGCGCTGCCGCAGGTGCTCGCCGAGCTGCTCGGCGGCGTCCCGGACCGCCTCCGGGGTACGCCCGGAGAGCACCACCAACTCGGTGCGCTCCTCGGGCGGGGCGGTCGAGACCGGCACGGCCTGCCCGTCCCCCTCCTCCAGCACCACGTGGACGTTGGTGCCGCCGAGGCCGAACGCGCTGACCCCGGCCCGGCGCGGCGTACCGTCGGTCTCCCAGGACCGGGCCACGGCGTCCACCGTGAACGGGGTGGAGCCGTCGAGCAGCTCGGGCCGGGCCTCCTTCAGACCGGCCAGCGGCGGGATCTGGCGGAAGTGCAGCGCCAGCGCGGCCTTGATGAGCCCGGCGACCCCGGCCGCCGCGTCGAGGTGGCCGACGTTGGCCTTGACCGAGCCGAGCGAGCAGGGCCGCGTGCCCCGGGTGAAGACCTCGGTCAGCGCGGACAGCTCGATGGCGTCGCCGACCTCGGTGGCGGTGCCGTGCGCCTCCAGGTAGCCGACGGAGGCGGGCGCCACCCCGGCGGCGGCGTACGCGCGGGTCAGCACGTCGATCTGGCCGGCGACCCCGGGGGCGGTGTAGCCGACCTTCAGGCTGCCGTCGTTGTTCACCGCCGAGCCCTTGATCACCGCGTACACGGTGTCGCCGTCGCGGCGGGCGTCCTCGACGCGCTTGAGCACCACCAGGGCGACGCCGTTGCCGGGCACGGTCCCGTCCGCGGTGGCGTCGAACGGGCGACAGGTGCCGTCGGCCGACATGATGCCCTTGGTCTCGTACAGGTAGCCGGAGTGCTGCGGCACGGCCACGCAGGCCCCGCCGGCCAGCGCGACGTCCGAGTCCCCGGCGCGCAGGCTCTGCGCGGCCAGGTGCACCGCCACGAGCGAGGTCGAGCAGGCGGTCTGCACGGTGACGGCGGGCCCGCCCAGGCCCAGCCGGTAGGCGATCTTCGCGGCCAGGTGGTCCTTCTCGTTGCCGAGCACCACCGACAGCAGCCCCTGCGCGTCGACCAGGCCGGGCTGCGCGAAGACGTGGTTGAGCGCGTAGTAGTTGAAGCCCGCGCCGGCGAAGACGCCGACCCGGCCGAAGGGCGCGTCGGTGGCGAGCCCGGCCGACTCGAGCGCGGCCCAGGCGGTCTGCATCAGCAGCCGGTGCTGCGGGTCGGTGGTCTCCGCCTCCCGGGGGGTGATGCCGAAGAAGGCGGCGTCGAAGAGCTCCGGGTCGGCCAGCATCCCGCGCGCCGGCACGTACGCGGGGTCGTCCAGCCGGTCGGCGGGCACCCCGGCGGCCAGCAGTTCGTTGCGGGTCAGCGAGCTGATGGTGATCTTTCCGGCGGCCAGGTTGGACCAGTACTGCCAGACGTCGGCGGCGCCGGGGAACCGGCCCGCCATGCCTACGATCGCGATGTCGCCGTTCATGAGGGTGCGCCTGCTCCTTCGGTCTGTGCGTGCAGATGCCGGGCCAGCGTCTGGACGGTCGGAAAGCGGTAGAGGTCGGTCAGCGGGACGCTCCGGCCGGAGAGCCGCTCCTGGAGCAGCCGGCGGACCACGGCCAGCCGCAGGGACTCCCCGCCGACGTCGAAGAAGGCCTCGTCGAGGTCGAAGTCGTCGGTGCCCAGCGCCTCCACCCACGCCCCCGTGACCAGCTCCTCGAACTCGGCCAGCGACGCCGAGGACGACGCCGATGCCGAGGACGACGCCACGGCTGCGGTGGGGGGCGCGGCGGCGACCAGGGCGGCCAGCGCGCGCAGGTCGACCTTGCCGTTGCGGTCCAGCGGGAACTCGGCCACGGTGTGCCACTGCTGCGGGCGCGCGTACGGGGCCAGCTCCGGCTCCACCGCCCGGCGCACGTCGGCCACCTCGACGCCGTCCGCGTCGGGCTTCAGAGCGGCGCACAGGCGCACCCCGGTCGCCGGGTCGCCGACGGTGAAGACCACCGCGTCGCGTACGCCGGGCCGGGCGCGCAGCCGGCGCTCGATGTCGACCAACTCGACCCGGTGGCCGGCGATCTTCACCTGGCGGTCGTTGCGGCCGAGGAACCGCAGCTGCCCGTCCGCCCCCCAGCGCACCAGGTCACCGGTGCGGTACAGGCGCGTCCCCAGCTCCTCGGAGCGGACGAACGAGGCGTCCGTACGGGCCGGGTCGTCGAGGTAGCCGTCGGCGAGCCCGGTCCCCGCCGCCCACAGCTCGCCGACCGCCCCGGGCGGGACGAGGCGTCCGCCCGGACCCACGACGTACAGGTCGGTGCCGCGCACCGGCCCGCCGATCGGCAGCGGATCCGGGGTGGCATCGGCGTGGTCGACCGAGTACGTGGTGGTGAACGTGGTGTTCTCGGTCGGGCCGTAGCCGTTGGTGAGCCGCAGCCCCGGGCAGGCGGCCAGCACCCGGCGCACGTGCGCCGGGGAGACCACGCCGCCCCCGGTGAAGAGCTGCCGCAGCCCGGCGAAGGCATCCGGCCGGTGATCCGCGACCAGGTGGAAGACGCCCGAGGTGAGCCAGGCGTGGCTGACGGCCTCGGCGCGCAGGAACCCGGTCAGCCCGCTGGGCGTCGGCTCCCCGGCCGGGAAGACCACCACGGTGTCCCCGTTGGCCAGCGGTACCAGCAGCTCCAGGGTGGACGCGTCGAACGCCAGCGGGGACAGGCGCAGCATCCGCATGCCCGGCCGGTCGACGAAGAGCCCCGGGTCGTCGGCGAGGCGCAGCACCGCCCGGTGCGGGACGACCACCCCCTTCGGCACGCCGGTCGAGCCGGAGGTGAACGAGGTGTACGCGGTCCGGTCCGGCCCGGCCGGTGCCGCCTCGGGGCCGGCGTCGGAGACCGGGGCCGGGTCGTGAAGGTCGACCAGCGGGCAGTCCGCCACGCCGGCCCAGTGCGGTCCGGGTGCGTCCACGCCGAGCCGGGCGCGGGGTGCGACCGCCTCGGCCAGGTGCGCCCGCCACTCGTCGGTGGCGTCCCGGTCGACCGCCACGTAGTACGCGCCGAGCCGCAGCACGCCCAGCACCGCCACCGCCTCCGCCGCCGAGCGCGGCAGCTCCAGCAGCACCCCGTCGCCGGCCCGCACTCCGTGGGTGTGCAGCAGGCTCGCCTGGGCGACGGCGCGGTCGTGCAGTTCGCGGTAGGTGAGGGTGAGCCCGGCCTGCGGGTCGACCAGCGCGATCCGCTCGCCCGCGTCGCGGGCGTGGCGGGCGAGCCGGTGCCACACGTCGTCGGTGGTGTGGTGCGGACCACCGGCGCCCAGCGCGCGCAGCCGGTCCCGCTGGGCCGGCGAGAGCGTGCTGATCGCACCCAGGGGCGCGTCCGGGTCGGCGGCGAGCGCGGCCAGCGCCGCCCGGAACGACTCGACCAGCTCACCGGCCTCGGCGGCGGTGAGCACCGACGTCGCGTACTCCAGGGCCAGCCGTGGGCGCGCCGACCAGGACTGGAGGTAGAGCAGGGCGTCGAAGACCGCGCCGTGGCAGTGCCCCTCGTGCAGCCGCCAGCGCCGGCCACCCCCGGTCAGCTCGTCGGGGACCAGCTCGTGGTGGGCGGCGAAGCCGAACTGCGCCAGCGGGTTGCGCGCCGGGTCGGTGGGGACGTCGAGCGCCGCGACGACCCGCTCGAACGGCACGTCGGCGTCGGCGGCGGCCTCGCCCACCGCCCCGGCGAGGACCCGGACGTGCTCCCGTACGGTCAGCTCGTCGCGGCTCGCGCAGCGCACCGGGACGACCCGGGTGCACAGGCCCACGATCTCCGCCATGCCCGCCTCGAAGCGGCCCGCTGCGGGCACCCCGAGGACCAGGTCGTCCAGCCCGGCGTGGCGGGACGCGGCCAGCGCCCAGCCCGCCATGACCACCGACGTCACGGTCACCCCGCACCGGCGGGCCAGGTCGGTCACCGCGCCGGCCGTCGCCGGGTCGAGGTGGAAGTGCAGGCGGGCGCCCCGCCCGTCGGCCTCGGCCAGCGGGGGCAGGTCGGTGGCGAGCGCCACCGTGCCCGGCGCGCCCGCCAGCCGGGTCCGGATCCGGGCCAGCGCGGCGTCCACCTCCCCGGCCGCCTCCCGCGCGGCCAGCCGGCTGCCGACCCAGTCGGGGGAGGGCGCGGACCCGGGAGCCGCCGCCGCGTCGTCCCCGGGCGCTGCGGCGCCCGCCGCGTCGTCCCCGGCCGCTGCGGCGCCCGCCACGTCGTCCCCGGCCGCTGCGGCGCCCGCCGCGTCGGCGGCGTAGCGCTCGGTGAACTCACGCCAGAGCAGCCCGATGCTCCAGCCGTCGCTGATCACGTGGTGCACCAGCAGGGTCAGCAGATCCCGGTCCCCGGCCCGGGTCAGCACGAACACGACCGGTGGCTCCTCGAAGGGGCGCAGCAGCCGCGCCGCCGCGGTGCCGTACAGGTCGTGCACGGTGCGGACCGCGTCGTCGCCGGGCAGCGCCTGGTGCAGCAGCCGCGGCTGGTACGGCGCGGGCAGCACGATCCGGGCCTGCCGGGGCTCGTGGACGAAGCGGGTGCGCAGCGCCTCGTGCCGGGCGGCCAGCTCCCCCAGCACCCGGCGGACGCGGGCCGGGTCCAGCGGACCGTCCGCCTCCAGGGTGAACATCAGGTGGTAGGGCGCGTCCCGGTCGAGCAGGTGCGCGGCGAGCATGGACCGCTGGCCGGGCAGCAGGTCCCGTTCGGCGGGCTGCCGCGCGAGCACCGGGGGAGCGGTGTCGACGTACCCGACCGCGTCGGCGAGCACCTGCGCCAGCGGCAGCGCGGAGAGCAGCCGGCCCGCCTCCACGTGCGCCCGCAACTCCCGCTGGCCGAGCGCGACCAGCGCGATGGCCTGCAACGAGGTGCCGCCCAGGCCGACGAAGGACTCGGTGGCCGCCGCCTTCCGCAGGTGCTCGGGCGCGACGCCGAGAACCTGGGCGGCCAGTGGCGTCCAGGCGGCCAGATCCGGGCGGTCCATCACACCACCTCCGCCGCCGGCCGCTCCGCCGGCACCTGGCTCGCCACGGTTCGCAGGTCGGCGAAGCGGGGGTTCTCCAGCACGTGACCGAACATCACCGCGAGGTTGAGCTCCTGGCGGATCAGGGTGCTGAACCGCAGCGCGCTCAGCGAGTGGCCGCCGAGGTCGAAGAAGTCGTCGTCGTCGTCGACCGTGTCGACGCCGAGCACCTCCTTCCACAGCTCCTCGAACTCGGCCACCCAGGTCCGGTCGTCTACGTCGCGCATCAGTGGTGCCTCTCTGTGTCCAGGTGGGTAGCGGGGGCGTCCAGGTAGTGCCGGGTGGCGGCGAAGGGGTAGGTGGGGGCGGGCACCCGTTGCCGCCCCGTGTCGTACGCGGGGTCCCAGGGGCCGGCCAGGCCGAGCTGCCACAGCGCGCCGACGGTCGCCAGCAGCCGGGCGTGCCGATCGGTGGGCAGCGTCGACGGGTCCGGCCCGAACCGGGGGGTGACGCTCGTGCCGACCTCGATCCAGAGCAGCCGGTCCGGGTCGGGTGGGAGCGGCTGCGGCGCGGCCGGGGCGAGCGCCGCCGCCCGCCAGCGGGTCGGGTCGGCGCACTCGGCGTCCGTGAGCGGTTCCCCGCCGGCCGGCCGCAGCGGCAGCTCGGCGGGGCGGAGCCGGGCCGGGTCGAGGTCGCCGCACAGCAGCGCCACCGCCTCCGGCAGGGTGAGCACCCCGGCCACCACCGCGCCGGCCAGCAGGCCGAGGCCGGTGCCGGCCAGTTCGCGGGGGGCGATCCCCCGACCGCGTAGCGACCGGGCCAGGCCGACGCAGGCGACCAGCCGGGTGACCCGCTCCCGGGCCGGCTCGTCGAGGGGCTGCCCGCGCAGCAGCGCCGCCCCCTCGTCGGCGGTGGCCCGGTAGACCGGATCGGCGTCGTAGTTCGGCCGGTTGCCGGTCAGCTCGCCGGCCGCGGTGAGGTACAGGCCCACGCCCCGCGCCCGCGCCTTCGCGTCGACCTGCCGCACCGCCGGACCCGGCGCGCCGGTCCCGGCCGCCGGACCGTGCGGGCCGGTGAGGAACGCCGCCCGCCAGGGCAGCTCGGCGCGGCCGGTCCGCAGCGTGTACGCGATGTCGGCCAGGTCGCCGGGGGCGGTCCGGGCCACGAGGTCCACCGCGCGGTCGACGCTCTCCTGGGCCGCGGCGGCCGTCTTCGCGGCGACGAGGACCAGCTCGGTGACGTGCCGACGGCGGCGGGGCGCGGAGTCCGGGGCGGCTTCGAGGACGACGTGGGCGTTGGTGCCGCCGATGCCGAAGGAGCTGACCCCGGCCCGCAGCACCCCGTCGATCGGGGTCCAGGGCCGCGCCGCCACCGGCAGGTCGAAGACCGAGCCAGTCAGCTCGACCCGGGGGTTGGGGGTGCTCAGGTGGGCGATCGGCGGGACGGTCCGGTGTTTCAGCGCCAGCACCGCCTTGACCAGCCCGATCACGCCGGCCGCGGTGTCCAGGTGCCCGACGACCGACTTGACCGCGCCGAGCGCGCAGGGGGCGCGGTCGGGCCGGTCGCTGTCGAAGACCTGCCGCAGGGCCGCCACCTCGATCGGGTCGCCCAGCGCGGTGCCGGTGCCGTGCGTCTCGATCAGCCCGACGGTGTCCGGGTCGACGCCGGCCACCTCCAGCGCCGCCGAGATCACCGCGGCCTGGCCGGTGGGGCCGGGTGCGGTGAAGCCGGCCTTGCGCAGGCCGTCGTTGTTGATCGCCGACCCCCGGATGACCGCGTGCACGGTGTCCCCGTCCCGGCGCGCGTCGGCGAGGCGCTTGAGCACCACCACGCCCGCCCCGTCGCCGGGCACGGTCCCGTCGGCGGCAGCGTCGAAGGCCCGGCACCGACCGTCGGCGGAGAAGATGCCGCCGGGCTCGTACCGGTGCCCGCGCCGCGTCGGCGGCGCCACCGTCGCCGCCCCGGCCAGCGCCACGTCGGCGTCGTAGGTCAGCAGCGCCTGCACCGCCTGGTGCACCGCGACCAGCGAGGTCGAGCAGGCGGCCTGCACCGTGACCGCCGGGCCCTGCAGATTCAGCTTGTACGCGATCCGGGTGGCCGCGAAGTCCTTGTCGCTGCCGATGATCAGCCCGAGGCCGCCGGCCGCCTCGACGGCGCGCTGGTTGGGCCAGACGTTGTCGAGCAGGTAGACGTTGAGCCCGGTGCCCACGTACACCCCGATCCGGTTGCCGTCGGCGGCGACCGGCGGCTGGCCGGCGTGCTCCAGCGCCGCCCACGCGCACTCCAGCAGGACCCGCTGCTGGGGGTCCATCAGCGCGCTGTCCGACGGTGAGTAGCTGAACAGTCGGTGGTCGAAGCGGTCCGCGCCCTCCAGCACCGCCCGGGCCGGCACGAAGTCGGGATGCTCGACGAGGTCCTTCGGCACGCCCCAGCCGAGCAACTGCTCCGGGGTGAAGAAGCTGACCGCGTCGATGCCGTGCACCACGTGGTGCCAGAACCGGTCCAGGTCGCGGTCCGCGCCGGGGACGCGGACGGCCATGCCGACCACGGCCACCGCGGCGTCGTCGTCGGGCTCAACCACGGTCGCCTCCGGCACCGCGCCGCCGGCCGGCGAGCAGGGCCCGCCCCTGGTGGCGCTGGGCGACCCGCGCGTCGGCCAGCACCGGGGCGGCCTCGCGCAGGTGCGCCGCGCAGCCGGCGACCGTGCCGACCCGGAACAGGTCCGTCACGGAGACCTCCAGCCCGTCGTCGGCGAGCCGCTGTTGCAACGTGATCAGCGCGAAGCTGTGCCCGCCCAGGTCGAAGAAGTTGTCGTGCAGCCCCACGTCGGAGCGGCCGAGCACCTCGCTCCAGCAGGCCCGTACCCGCTCCTGAAGGTCAGTGCCGGTGGCGCGGTCGGCGGCCGGAGCCGGCGCGGCGGCCGTCCGGGCCGCGCGGGTCTCGGCCAGCAGGCGGGCGGTGTCCACCTTGCCGTGGGTGGTGAGCGGGATCGCCTCGACCGTGAGGATCCGGGCCGGCACCATGTAGGCGGGCAGCGTCTGCCGGACGTGGCCGCGCAGCTCGCGTTCGGTGTCCGGGCCGGTCCCGCCGACCACGAAGGCGACCAGTTGGTCGTTCTCGGCCGCCACCGCGCACGAGCGCACCGCCGGGTGGGTCAGGAACGCGCCCTCGACCTCGGCCAACTCCACCCGGTAGCCGCGGAGCTGCACCTGGGTGTCGTTGCGGCCCAGGTAGACCATGTTGCCGTCGGTGCCCCACTTGACCACGTCGCCGGTCTTGTACATGACTCCCCGCCCGTACGGGTCGGGCAGGAAGCGGGCGGCGGTCAGCTCGGGATTGCCGACGTAGCCCTGCGCGACGAGCACCCCGCCGCAGTACAGCTCGCCGGGCACGTCCACCCCGGTCGGGCGCAGCTCCTCGTCGAGGACGTAGCAGCGTGCCGACGGCAGCGGTACACCGACGTTGCCCTCCCGGACGCGGGCCAGCTCGGCGGTGGGCGCGGCGAAGATCGTGCAGTGGATGGTGCCCTCGGTGATGCCGTACATGTTCACGAAGACCGTGTTCAGGTTGGGCGCCTCGCCGACCAGCCGGGTGAGACGGGCCCAGCTCAACGCCTCGCCACCGAGGACGACGTAGCGCAGCCGGGACCGCTCGCTCCCGAGCTGCCGCAGGTAGGGCGGGAGCAGTCGGTAGAGGGCACCCGGCGTCTGGAACACCGACGTGACCGCCTCCCGGTGCACCAGGGCGGCGAGCCGCTCCCGGTCGACCAGGTCCGACTGGTCGGCGATGACCAGCCGGCCGCCGGTGGTCAACGCCCCCCACATCTCCCACACCGAGGCGTCGAACGAGAAGGAGCTGGCCGCCAGCCACACGTCGTCGGCGGTGACGTCGAGACCAGCGGGGGTGGGGGTGTTCAGGGCGTCCAGGCCGCCGTGCCCGACCAGCACGCCCTTGGGCACCCCGGTCGAGCCGGAGGTGTAGATGACGTAGGCCGGGTCGTCCCCGGCGGGGTAGGCCCGCGGCACCTCGACGGCCCCGTCGAGGGTGTGCGGGTCGGCCACCCGGATGCCCCGGTCGGCGGTGAGCGCCCGGGCGGTTTCGGCGGTACCGGGCTCCGCCAGCATGATCCGCAGCCCGGCGCTGGCGGTGATCAGGTCTAGGCGCTGCCGGGGATACTCCGGGTCCAGCGGCACGTAGATGGCGCCGAGCCGCCACACCCCGATGATGGCCGCGATCACCGCGGGTGAGCGGCCCAGCAGCAGCCCGACCCGGTCGCCGTGGCCGATCCCCAGGTCCGCGAGGCCGGCGGCGATCCGTCCGGCCCAGCGGTCCAGCTCGGCGTAGGTCACCGTCGCGTCGCGGTGCCGCACCGCCACCGCGTCCGGGGTACGCGCCACGTGCTCGTCGAAGCGGTGCAGCACCGACGGGTACCCGATCGGCTCGGCGGTCAGTGGCGGGTTCACCTCCTCGACGAGCAGCCGGTGCTCGGCGGCGTCCACCATCGACGGCTCGGCGTCCGGCTCCTCCACGATCGAGCGCAGGAAGGTCAGGTAGTGCCGGAGCAGAGTGGCGACGGTCTCCTCGGCGAACAGTTCGGTGCTGTACTCGGCGCGCAGGAACGGGACGTCGGTGGAGACGTCGAGGGTGAGCCCCACGTCGAACTTCGTGACGTCGACCTCGACGTCCACCTCGGTCAGCTTCACCCCGTCGAGGTCGGGAAAGGCGAACGGGAAGTTCTGCACGGTCAGCGAGGTCTGGAACAGCGGCGCGTGGCTGAGCTGCCGCTCTCCCACGGTGGCCCGCACGATCTCCTCGAACGGCACGTCCTGGTTGGCGAAGGCGGCCATGCTGGCCCGGCGGGCCCGGTCGACCAGCTCGGCGAAGCGGGGCCGGCCGGCCAGGTCGAGCCGGATCGGCAGGGTGTTGACCAGGCAGCCGACCACCCGCTCCTCGGCCTCGTCCATCCGGTTGGCCACCGGGACCCCGATCACCACCTCGGACTGGCGGGCGTAGCGGGACAGCACCGAGGCGTAGGCGGCCAGGGCCACCGCGAACAGCGTCGTCCCGCGCTCCCGTGCCCACGCGGTCAGCCGGTCGACCAGCTCGGCGTCGACCGGCCGGCGCAGCACCGCGCCCCGGTTGCCGAGCACGCTCGGCCGGGGGAAGTCGGTGAGCAGCGCGAGCTGCGGGACGTCCCGCAGCTCGGTACGCCAGAAGTCCAGCCCGGAGGCGTCCCGCTCCCAGGCGGCGCGCTGCCGCTGCGCGTACGCCAGGTAGGACTCGGCCGGTTCGGCGTGGCCGGCACCGTCCGCGCCGGCCAGCGCGGCGTTGTACTCGGCGGCGAGGTCGCGCAGCAGCAGCCCGACCGACCAGCCGTCGCAGGCGATGTGGTGGACCAGCACCGCCAGGGTGTGCTCGTCGGGCCCCCAGGAGCGCAGGTACGCGCGCAGCACCGGCCCCTCGTCGAGCGCGAACGCCCGGCACGCCTGCTCGGCGACCAGGGCACGCAGGAACCCCTCCTGGGTGTCCCGGTCGGCCCACTCCCCGGCCTCGATCTCGATCTCCGCCTGCGGGGAGTCCACCACCCGCTGGGTGAGCACCCCGTCCACCAGCGCGAACGTGGTACGCAGCGCCTCGTGCCGAGCGGTGACGCGCAGCAGGGCCGCGCGCAGCGCCTCGGGGCGAAGCGTGCCGTGCAGGTGCACCCCGAAGGCCACCACGTAGGCCGGGTTGCCGGGTTGCAGCTGGTTGAGGAAGTAGAGCCGTTCCTGAGCGAACGAAGCACGACCGGTACGAACCATGTGGCGATCGTGGCCGTCCGGGCGTCCCGCCCGACAGAGCGGGCCTTCCCGCCCCGGCAGGGAAAACCTCCCGGTCGGCTGCCGGACGGATCCGCCGGCACGGCCCGAGCCGTGACCCGGTCCGGCCGGGACGTGGATGCGGGCAGGGCGGGGCCAGCGGCGGATCCGGCCGGTGGGCACAGCCGCTGCGGGAGGGAGGCATCCTGGCCGCCGTCGACATCACCGCCGACCCGGCACGCCGGCGTGCCCACGGTCACTTTCCCGGCCGCCGCCGCGGGGCCCAAAAGCTACGCCAGGTCGAGGCGCACCGCGCGGTGCGCCTCGACCTGGCGATTCGACCGGGCGGTCAGTACTCGCCGCGCCCGAAGGCGGCCAGCTCGGCCGAGTGTGCCGGGTTGCTGACGTACGTGGCGCCGATCGGCGCGGTCACCCGGCACCACATGTCGAGCCGGTCGACGTCGATCCCGGCGGCGGCGGCGAGTTCGTCGCGGCGGCGTACCATCTCGGCGCGATCCAGCCCCTCGAGCACGTAGTCGACGGCGTCGAAGCAGGGGTCGCCGGCGCAGGCCATCGGGTCGATCGCCACCAACCCCCGGGCGCCCCCGCTGAGCACGTTGCCCAGGTGCAGGTCGCCGTGGAGCAGCACGGTCTCGGTGGGTGCCGCGAAGAGGTCGTCGCGCAGGCGCTTCGACCCGGTGAGGTCGGCGCCCCGCCGGTCCGCCGAGTTGAACAGCACGTCGATCCAGTCGGTGAGCTGCCGGGGCGCGGCGGCCGGGTCACCGGCGGCGTGCAGGTCGGTGAGGAAGTCGGCGTAGTCGGCGGGGGTGGGGGGCTGCGCCATCTTCTCCACCAGCGTGCCCGGCCGGATCGACTCCAGCAGCACCGCGCCCCGGGCCGCCGCCAGCACCACCGGCACCCGCCCGCTGGGCCCGAACTGGCGCAGCATGTCGACCTCCTCCCGCACCGCGTAGCTGTCCGGTGACAGCTTCAGCACCGCCTCACCCTGCGGCCCGGTGCAGCGGAACACCACCGAGGAGTTGCCGGACTTGAGTTGCTCACCGAGGACGAGCCCCCACTCGGCGACGAGGTCGGTCAGCCGCTGCGGCAAGGTGCCGGTCCAGCGGTGGGCGGCCTTGCCGAAGCGCGGCTCCAGCCGGTTGGCGATGGTCTCCAGGTCCAGGTTCATGCTGTTCATCCCTCCACCGAGCGCAGGCTGGCCAGGGCCGCCGAGCCGCCCGCACCGCGCAACGGCACCGCGCCCGCGCCGTGCAGGCGGGAAATGCCGCCGCCGGCTACCAGGTCGAGCGCCGGCCGGTACGGCCGTGAGCGGGCGAACCGGGCCTTGCGGGCCATCTCGATCGCCTCGTACCGGTCCGACACGTTCAGTTTGTTGAAAATCGTCGAGATGTGGTTGCTGATCGTCTTCGGGGACAGGTTGAGCCGGGCGGCGATCGCGGCGTTGCGCATGCCCGCCGCGATCAGCTCCAGCACCTGCCGCTCGCGCTCCGTCAACTCCGGGAACATCTGCTGGTTGCGCGGCTCCCGGCCGAGCTGCCCGATGAGCAGGTCGGCCACCCGGGGACCGAGGATCACCTCGCCGGTGGCCAGACCCCGGACCGTCCGCACGATGCCGTCGCCGGGGCAGCTCTTGAGCACGTACCCCCGGGCGCCGGCGCGCATGGTGGCGATCACGGCGGCCTCGTCCTCCACGGCGGTGAAGACCAGCACCGCGGTCGACGGCGAGGCCCGGGTGATCTCCTGGAGAGTGCCGGTCTGGAAGTCCGGCATCGCGATGTCGAGCACGAGCACGTCGGGGCGGACCGACGCCGCGCTCCGCAGCGCCTCCTGCGCCGATCCCGCCTCGGCCACCACGTCGACCTCAGTCGAGGTGGACAGCAGGGCATGCAGCCCCCTGCGCACCACCGGCTGAGCGTCGGCCAGCACCACCGTCACGACCCGGGGTCGTGCCCCGTCCGCGACCGCCTCCGGATCCCGTCTCGTCGTATGAGTCAGGTCCCTGGACGAGCCAACGCCGACCATTGCCACACCTCACCCTGTCCCCCCAAGCAGCCCGCGACGCCTCCTGGCGGGAGACGTCGCGGGAACGGACCGCCTCATCGGCGTGAACAGCTACCTACGGTCGCTAGAACAACATATATACACGACCGTCAAGACCTCCTGTCAATCATCCGTCCCATTTTCGGAGGTCAATTACGTAAACGAAGACGCATCGGAGCTACTGTCCGTCGGAAACGTTTCGCCGCCAGGGGTGCATCCGCAGGGCCACGACCTGCGCATCCGGTCGGCGGGCCAGCGAGACCCGCCCCGATCTGCGCGTACGCCTAGCGCAGCGGCCCCGGGTTGTCCAGCGGCAGATGTCCCGGACGGCCGGGAAGTCGTCCCGCCTACCGCCTCCCGCAGTCCCTGTCCATCCGCCACCTGGATCACGATTATTGATGGTGACCGCGCCATTACGCCAGGATGTGGGAACATGCCCTTTTCGCGATTGATTGATTATTCGTTCCGTTTGGTGCCGAGCGATCCGCTGCGCAGGAAACTGATCGCGATCCGGCTGGCCGAGTCGATCGGCAAGGGCGTCTTCCTCAGCGGCAGCGTCGTCTACTTCACGCTCCGCGTCGGGCTCGACGCCAAGCAGGTCGGCTTGGGCCTCTCCGCAGCCGGCCTCTCCGCCTTCGTGTCGTCGGTGCTCTTCGGGGTGATCGCCGACCGGGTGGGCGCGCGGCGGCTGCTGATCGTCCTGTTCACCACCCTGGCGGTCGGCTTCGGCCTCTACACCCTGGTGGGCAGCGCGGCGCAGTTCTACGCCCTGGTGGTCGCCGTCGGATTCATCGAGTACGGCACCGGACCGGCGAACGGGGCCCTGGTCGGCAACCTCGTGCCCGCCGACGAACGGGTCAAGCTCAAGGCGTTGATGCGCTCGGTGTTCAACATCGGCTTCAGCATCGGCATCGGGGTGGCCGCCGTCGCCGCACTCAGCCAGCGGCTGCTGGTGCTCATCCCGCTCACCACCGCCGCGCTGATGGTGGGCGCCGCGCTGCTGGTCACCCGCCTGCCCGACGCGCCGTCACGGCCGGTGCCGGTGGGCTTCAAGCGCTTCGCAGCCGTCCGCGACCCGCGCTTCCTCGCGGTCATCGGCGTCTCGACGGTCCTCGCCTCGCACGTCAGCGTCATCCTGGTCACCATGCCGCTCTGGGCGCTCAACCGCACTGCCCTGCCGCACTTCCTGGTGCCACTGCTGCTGATCTTCAACACCGTGTTCGTCATCCTGTTCCAGGTCCGGGCCAGCCGCGGCGCGGACACCGTGGCGGGAGCCGGCCGGCTCGCCCGGCGCTCCGGTTACTGGCTCGCCGGCGGATGCCTGGTCATCGCCCTGACCGCACTGAATGACAACGTGGCGCTCGCCTGCGTGGCGATCGTCGCCGGCGTGCTGATCCTCTCGGTGGCCGAGGTGATGCAGGCCGCCTCCGGCTGGGGGCTCGCCTTCGGCCTCGCCCCCGAGCACGCCCAGGGCGAGTACCTGGGCGCGTTCGACCTGCACGTCATCACGCAGAACATCGTCGGCCCGGCGGTGCTCTCCGGCCTGGTCATCACGTTCGGGTTCTGGGGTTGGCTGGGCATCGCCCTCGCCGCGCTCGCCGCGTCGGCGGTGATCGTCCCGGTCGCGCGACGCAGCCAGGTCACCCTGGAGCCCGAGCCCGAGCCCGCCCCGGCGACCAGCCGCCAGTGAGTGCGGCCAGGCGTTGGTGGTGCCGATGGTGAAGCCGGCGGCGAGGCGGGAGTAGGTGTCGTTGTTGCGTGCTGGACCCTCGGCTGCTGGACGAGTCGGGGACACCGGCAGTCCGCGGTGTCCTGTGCAACTGGATGGTCTCCACCGGCGTCGTCGCCGCGACGATTTCGACGTCGGTGTCAGGAAAGGTGATCGGCATGTGGATGCCGGCCTCTGGGTATCCAGCGAAGTGCGAGCACGCCGAGGCCGGCGCAGAGCACGGCGGCGATACCCATCGCGACGTGCAGTCCGGTGAGGAAGGCTTCCTTGGCCTGCGTTATGACGGCTCCTGCTGCTCCGGCGTCGAGGGTCTCATCCAGGGTCGGTGCGATGCCGGGGCCGGCGAGTCGAAAGATCAGCGCGGCGGTGGAGCCCAGCAGGGCAATGCCGAGGGCGTTGCCGATCTCGTTGGAGGTCTCCGCGATGGCACCTGCCGAGCCGGCCCGGTTCGCGGGTACAGCACCCACGGCGGTGTCGGCGACGAGGGCGAAACTGATGCCGTAGCCGATGCCCGCGATCGCGGTGGAGGCGATGAACCAGCCGATCCCGCCGGTGACGGTGGTGAGAAGTAGCAGGGCGAGGCCCGCGGCCATCGTGAAGTGGCAGATGACGAGGGCTGCGCGTTTGCCGATCCGATCCGCGAGCGCCGGCGTCAGGATGCAAACCGTCGTGAGCACAGCCGCGCCGGGCAGCGCGAGGATCGCGGCCGTGAGAACCGGCAGACCGAGCACGGATTGCAGGTAGATGCCGGTCAGATATGCGGCGGCGGACCATGCGAACAGCGACAGGACGCCGGTGATGATGGCAACGGTGAAGACCTTCCCGCGAAACAGAGCCAGGTCCACGAGCGGGTGTCCAAGCCCTCGCTGACGGGCAGCGAACCAGGCCAGGACGCCGACGCCGACGACTCCGGTCACGAACACGACGAGTGAGGGGCCGTAGGCGGCCAGTTCCTTGACCGCGTACACGGACGACAGCAGTCCGCCGGCGGACAGGATGATGCTGAGCAGGTCGACCTTGCCGGTACGGGTGGCCTTGACCTCCCGGAGAACGAAGGGAGCAGCGAGGAGGAAGATCGCGACGACGGGCAGGTTGATGAGGAACACCGCCCCCCAGTCGAAGCGGCTCAGCAGCAGCCCTCCGATGATGGGGCCGACCGCGAAGCCCGTGGCGAACGTCGCAGCGAAGATTCCGATCGCCTGTGCGCGCTGCCGCGGGTTTTCGAACAGCTCGCTGAGCACCGCCAGCCCCGAGGGCAGCAGCGCCGCCCCTCCGAAGCCCATGAGTGCGCGGAACGTGATCAGCACTTCCGGCGACGGTGAGAACGCGGCACCGGCCGAACCGACGCCGAACACGACGGTGCCGATCATGAGGAGTTTGAGCCGGCCGAAGCGGTCGCCGAGGTTGCCGAAGGCGATCAGCAAGGAGCCGACCGCGAAGCCGTAGACGTCCAGAATCCACAGGGCCTGCTCCGCGCTCGGCGTCAGGGCGTGGGTGATCGTCGGCATCGTCAGGAACAACACGGAGCCGTCCATCGAGACCAGCAGTACCGGGCCGAGGACGACAAGCAGGCCGAACCATGCGCGCCGGCTGGCCCGCACCGCTCCGGTTGCGTTCCGTGACGGGGTGGTCGGGGTGGTCAGGGGTAGATGGTTGGTCTCACTCACGCGTCCGATCCTGGAGGCGGTTGCGCGGAGCCAGCCAGCCCTCTGGCATGGGTACACCTGCCACGTGCAGGCACGAGCCGAGTGAACTGCCTACGGTTGAGGGCATGCAGACCGAGACCTTGGGCGTGTTCCTCAAGACCCGCCGCGACCGGATCACTCCGGGCGATGCGGGCCTGCGTAGCTATGGAACGGTCCGCCGCGTTCCCGGCCTGCGCCGCGAGGAACTCGCCCAACTCGCCGGTGTCAGTGTCGGCTATTACACCCGGCTGGAACAGGACCAGTCCGGTACGGCCTCACCTCAAGTCCTCGATTCCCTCGCACGGGTGCTCGCCCTCGATGACGCCGAGACGACGCATCTGCACAATCTCGCCCACCGGACCGGCATGTCCCGACTAGCACGACCCGAGCCAGAGACACCGCATCCGCGGGTGCTCACCCTGCTGCACTCGCTCGGCGAGAGCGTTCCCGCAATCGTCCTGGGGCGCCGCGGTGACGTGCTCGCGTGGAACCGCAGCGGGCAACTCCTGCTCGCCGAACACTTGGACTACGACGCCCCGACGACACCGGAGACGCGGCCGTCGATTCCGAGGATGTTCTTCCTCGATCCTCTGCACCGCGATCTCTACCGCAACTGGGATGAGCTGGCCCGTATCCACATTGGTTACCTGCGCCTGACCACGGGGCGCCATCCCACCGACGCGCGACTCGCCGAACTCATCGGCGAACTCGTCATGCACAGCCCTGTATTCGCGGCACTCTGGGCTACCGGTGATGTCGCAGACTGCACGACCGGGCCAATGGACCTGCAACACCCCAGGATCGGGCGGGTCGATGTCGACTATCAGGTATGGCTCCAGCCCGACAGCCCCGATCACCGCCTTGAGGTCTACACCCCGCGCGATCATTCCTCCGAGGAGGCGCTTCGCCGGGTCTGCCGCGCCAACATCGGCCTCAGTTCAGGATGAACTCCTTACGGGCTTGCACCGTGGCGAGAACCTCGCGCGGCGCCCGGCCCGGCGACCCGGCCTGGTACGGGGGCTGCGGGTCGTACTCGTGGGCGAGCTGAATGGATTGGGCCACCGTGTCGTCGGCGATGCGGCCGGCGAGCGTGAACGCCATGTCGAGTCCGGCGGACACCCCGGCGGCGGTGACGTACTTGCCGTCGGTGACCACCCGCTGCGCGACCGGGACGGCGCCGAGCGGGGCGAGCTGGTCGTGGGCCAGCCAGTGCGTGGTGGCGCGGCGGCCGGTGAGCAGCCCGGCGGCGGCGAGCAGGAGCGAGCCGGTGCAGACCGAGGTGGTCCAGGTGCTGGTGGCGTCCACGGCGCGTAGCCAGTCGGAAATCGGCCCGGCGCCCATGTGGGCGCGTTGCCCGGGTCCGCCGGGCACCACCACCACGTCAGGCGTGGTCACCTCGGACAGGGCCGCGTCGGCGGTCAGCGCGAGGCTGCCAACCTCGGTACGCACCGGGCCAGGTCGTTCGCCGACGAACACGACTCGCGCGCCGGGGAGGCGGGAGAGCACGTCGTACGGACCGACCGCGTCCAGCGCGGTGAACCGGTCGAAGAGCAGGACAGCAATCTGCATGGAAACCCCCATATATCGTCAGAACCGGCTTCGGTATTCGCCGGGTGCGACACCCAGCGCGCGGACGAAGGCGCCCATCTCCTTCGCCTTCCCGCGTCGTCCGTGGCGTGCCCTCAGCCCATTCGGGTAAGCGCGGCTGGTCCAGGTCCGGTCGACGGCGGGCCGCGAGCCACGACGGAGCAGAGGCATGACGAACAACGGCAATGGCGAGCAGCAGGGCCAGGAGGGGCATCCGGACCAGCAGGGCCAGCAACGCGGTCAGGGGGAAGACCAGGAAGGTCAGGGCCGGCAGCGCCGAAGCGGTGATGGCGGGCAGGGTGACCGCGTACCGCGCAGTCCCGAGAGCGAACGTCGGGAGCGGCACGTCAGCCAGGGGCAATGGCCTTCCCCGGAGTCGGATCAGCGGGACAGGAGCGAACCGGACGTTCTGCTCGACGTGCCGAACCTGCGGGTGGGGGACCTCCGGCTCGCGGTGGACGGGCTGGAGGCCGACCTCTCCCTGCGGGCCCGGCTGGCCACCCTCCTGCAACTGGACGCGGGCGTCCGGGTCCGGCTCAACGCGGTCGAGCTGGACATCGAGGACGTGCGGGCTGAACTCCTGCTCAAGGTCCGGCTGGAACGACTGATGGAGATCCTCGGCCGGGCGTTCACCACCATCGACCGGAATCCCGAGCTCCTGCAGTCGCTCGGCGAGCTCGCCGGCCAGGCGGTGGGCGGAGTCGGCGACTCCGCTCAGCAGGTGACCGGGCAGACGCGCGAAGCCGGGAAGGACCAGTTGGTTCGCGACATCGCCTCCGCCACGGCAAGAGCGGAATGGAGCGGTGCGGGCGCGCCCTCAAAGGCCGGCGAGACCGCCGGCCAGGCAACCGGTGGTGACGGTCGGCAGGACCAGCCGCAGCAGCAGGGCCAACCTCGGAACCAGCGAGGCCAGGGCCAGCAGGGCGCAGAGCGGGGTCAGCCGGAGCAGAGCCAGCCGGACGGGGCTGAGCCGACCCCCCATCCTTCCGAGGCGTTGCGGCAGGCCGGGCGGGATCTCTGGGACGCCGTCATGGCCGCGATGACGCAGCAGAGCGAGAGCTTCAAGCGACGAAATCAGTAGGGAACGAGTGGGTGGGTGCCGCGGCGCGACGGCATGGAGCGTCGCGGGTCGCTGAGGTCACCCCAACCGAGCCGTTCGACGACCCGCGAGTGGCTGTTCCACTGGCAGACACCACGCGGTGGATCAGGCCTGTGCACGTATGAGTAGGAACTGGGAGCGTGGGGTCGGGTCGGTGGTGGGCGGCGGAAGGTGCTCGACTGCCAGATCGTGGAAGCCTGCGCTGGCGACCGCGTCGACGTAGTCGTCGACGCGCCAGTAGTAGTCGCGCAGGGTCAGTGTCCCCTGGTCCGTCCTCAGCACGGTGGTCATGGGGTCTCCCGGCGCGTAGGCACGGCCAGGCTCACCGTTGCGGAGTGTGGCGAACTGAACGCCGACGCTGTCCGGGTTGGTGTTGAGCATGGCGAAGGGCGCGCCGGGGCGTAGCACGCGCCGGATCTCCGTGCAGGCTGTTGCCATCGAGAGCCGGTCCGGCATCTGCATGAAGACGTAGCACGACAGGCAGCCCCCTGCACTGGAGTCGGGAAGGAAGGACAGGCTGCCGGGCTCGATGCGGCGGTAGGTGACGCGTCGGTGCGCGTACTCGCGGGCGGCCAGGCGGATCATGGAGCCTGAGGTGTCCACGCCGACGACCGTGCGACCGAACGTCTCCGCCACGTGTCTGGCGACGAAACCGGGGCCGCACCCGTAGTCGATGACGGTGTCGTGGGCGTTGGCGTTGGCGGACAGGCCCAGGGCCGCGAAGACCGCAGGGTACCCCATGATCCGCCAGTCGGCTGCTTCGACGTTGTGCGAGTAGTCCTGGGCCGACTCGCCGGTCTCCCATTCGGTGTGCATGGCCCTGACCTCCTGTCGGTCCTACACGGTGGCGGGTGTCTGGAGGGCAGCCCAGAGCGTTCCGGGCTCCAGGAACCCGCCGCGATCCAGAATGGGATCGAGTACGCAGGCGGTGACGCCTACTGCGTGGCAGGCGTCGAGCTCGTCGATGACGTCGTCATCGAGCCCGGATCGGTCCAGGGCGGGAAGAGGAACGCCCGGGAACGGCGGTGGAGCCGCATCAGCGGATGCGAAACCTCCGCCGGGTGCACAGCCCGCTGCTACGACGACGAGCCGTGCCGATCCTGCGGTGTCCAGCATCTCCCTGCCGAGGGCGAAGGCCCGGATCCGCGATTGCATGGTGTCCCGCGCGATGAAGCGGGCGCTGACCCTCGGGCGCGGGTGACGTGCCGCGAGGTCGAGCACCTCCAGGGTGTACAGCGCGGAGAGCGACACGGGACTGGAAACCCCGTGGTGTGCCTCGGCCCACGGCTCGTGCCAGCAGCACAGCAGGCAGATTCTGGGGCGTCGTCCCGGGTCGAGATGGATTTCCAGGCTCTGGTCCGTCTCGGTGACCGGAGTCCCGGGGAGCAGATGACGGAGACGTTCGCTGAGCCATTCGCGGGCGCCGGCGCTGGTGTCCGCTTCAGGTGACGACATTTCGGCGGCCTCCCGTGAGATGGCTCCGGACGTTGCCGAGCACCTCGTGCAGGTTCTCCTGGCGCGCGCGCTCGGTGTACCAGGCGGTGCCCGGGGTCAGCAGGGTGTTGGCCACCGCGGCGAGGGCGGGGACGAGTTCGATCGGGGCGTCGTCCAGGGCGACGCCACCGAGTGTCCCGGTGCGGTGCCTGCGCAGGAGTGCCTCCGTGTCGATGACGGCATGACGCGAGACGCTGACGACGACAGCACCGGGGCGAAGCTCATCGATGAAGTCGGCGGACAGAAGGTGGCGGTTCGTGGGTGTTGCGGGGACCTGGACCGACAGGATGTCGCTGTGCCGAACGAGCTCCGCCAGGGGAACGATGTCGACGCCGGGTACGCGGGTTCCGCTGCGGTTGGTGCCGATGACGCGCACCCCGTGCTGTGCTGCGATCGCGGCGACGGCTCGGCCGATCCGACCGGTGCCGAGTAGCCCGAGCACGAGCCCCCGGGGCTCACGTCCGAGGTAGGGGACGTACGAATGCTGGATGCCGCTGGATCCTGCGGCGTGGGCGGGGAGGAGCCGCCGCCGCAGTGCCCCTGAGCACGCCATGATGTGATCGGCCACGGCGGCCACGGAGTAGCCGGGGCAGTGGGAGACGGTGATGCCGAACTCGCGCGCCGCCGACAGGTCCACCTGGTCGGTGGCCGACAGTACGGTGGCGATGTGGCGGAGGTGCCTGGCCTCTTGCAGGATGGCGCGGGTGAGGGCCGTCCATTCCACGATGACGATGTCGGCCTCGGCGAGCCGGTGTGTCGTCTCTGCCGGCGTCGGCCGGTCGTAGTGCACCTTCACCGGTCCGAGTGCGGCGAGACGCGCCAGGAATCCGGCCGTGATGTACGTGGGCTCGTCAAGGTAGACGATCCGTCGCCCGGCGTGGTTGGTAGCTGTGGTCATGCCCGGAAGTCCGCGTTGGCCTGGATGACCGCGCGCAGGTGGTGGCATGCCTCCGCGAACCAGTCCGGCGGCCGGGCGAGGGCGAAGCGGACGTACTGCGAGCCGGCTCGGTGGTCGGCCCAGTAGAAGTGGTCGCCGGGGAGAATCCCCAGGCGGTCCTTGCCCAGCGCCTCGACGACGTCTTCGCTGCGTAGGTCGGCGTGGTCGATGCGTACCCACTCGACGCTCACTGTGCTGTCCGGAAAGGCGGAAACGAAGATGCTGTCGCTGAGTGCGGCCCGGAGGGCGGCTCGGTTCGCGCGGATGATGCTCCAGATGGTGGCATCGAGGCCGTTACGGTGGGTGTCCTGAATGTAGCGGGTCAGCAGTTGGAGGATGAACGGGCTGACGTTGAGGAGGATGTCGTTGTGCAGTTCCAGGATGTCTGGATGCAGATCCTCACTGACCGCGAGGATGCTGCACTTGAGGTCCTGCGTGGGCCATGTCTTTCCGGTGTCCTCCATGACGGCGTAGCTGACCCCGGATTTCTCCAGGATGTCGTAGTGGTCGCAGGGTGGGGTCGTCACGAAGAAGCGGAAGGTGCGGTCGATGATGAGGATCTTGTTGGCGTCGCGGCAGTAGTCGACCACGCGGCGGAACGCGGGGAGGCTGAGGTCGAAGCCGGTCGGATTGTTGGGCAGTGTGAGGAAGAGCGCGTCGGTGTCCAGTGCCCGCAGGGCGGAGTCCAGGCGATCTTCGGCGAAATCGTCCTCCTCGACGGGGGTGAGGTGGACGTTCCTGCGTTGCAGGATGGTGGCAAGGTTGTCGAAGCACGGCTGCAGGAGGCTGACGGTGAGATTCCTGGTCGAGAGGTAGGTGGCGACCAGGTCGATGGCCAGCGATGCGGAGTAGCACAGGAAAGTGCGAGGGTGGAGCACGGCTGACTGTTGCCCGGCCAAGGTGAAGAATGCCTGCTGGAACTCGTCCTCGGAGTGGGCCTGCAGCGTCTTCTCTGCGGAGTAGAAGATCTCGGGCAGGCCCGCGACGATTTCCTGTTGCGTCGCGTTCTGGCCCTGGTGCGCGTGCCCGTCGGCGAGATTGAACTCCTTGTTGATTCCGATGGACTCGTACCGCGTGAGGTTGGTGTAACGGGTTCCGGTAGCCATTTCCCCTCCGAGGCTCGGTTTGGTGCTGCGGAGTCAGGACACGAGGCTGATGATCTGGTTGCGCTTGCCCCGGTTGGTGATCCGGAGGGAGTCGACCAGGTCGACCTCCACGGCCACCTCGTTGAAGAGGAACTCGCTGATCTCGCGCCGAATCTGCTCGCGGATCGCGTCCGTCATCCCGGGGCCGGGAATGCACTCGAACGCGACCAGGTCCCTTGTCTTCTGGACGAGGCTCCAGGAGTTCAGCGCATCCCCGTACTCCATGAGACGGGTGTATCCGACGTCGAGCAGGTACCCGGAGGAGAGGAACCGCCCGCTGGGCAGGGTGAAGGAGGAGTTCTTGCGGCCCTCGAACGACTTGAGCATCCGCATGGACCGACCGCAGGAGCAGGCATCGTCCTCCGGGTGCAGGGCGGCGATGTCGCCTTGCCGGTACCGGATGATGGGCATCGCCCAGTTGTAGAGACAGGTGGCGACGAGGTCGCCGGTCTGGCCGTCGGGTAGTGGGACACCCCGCTCGTCGACCACCTCGACAACGGCGATGTCCTCCCAGATGTGGTAGCCCTTCTCGGGACACTGGGCGGCGACGGTCCCGGCCATCTCCTCGGAACCGTATTCGTCCAGGACCGGGACGCCGAAGAAGTCCGCCCATTCGTCCCGCTGCGCCTGGGTCGACATCTCCGACTTCACGTTGATGACGATGAGGTTGGTGCGGAGCTGTTCGACATCCTGAGGGCTCAGGGTCCGGCGGATGTCCTCAAGGCGGGAGGGGTACAGCGTGAGCATGTGCGGCTTGCTGGCGAGCAGCTTCTCGCGGGCCGCGGGGAGGGGGTCCAGGGTCCAGATGTGCTTGAGTTGGTAGCTGCCGTCCGGCAGGCTCTCAAGCGGATACTTCCCGGTGTAGACGTAGGTCTGTACGTGGTGGGGTTCGTACCCGCCCATCATCATGTCGTAGATCCGGTAGGCGGTCATGACCCGCTTGCGCATGGTCTGGGCGGAGTACGCGACGCGGAGCGTCTTGCCGCTGGAACCTCCGGTGATCGCGGTGGTCAGCTCGTCGAGCGTGTACCCGGCCGCGAGCGTGTCCTCAGGGAAACCATCGATGAGTTCGTCCTTCTCGAGGACGGGCAGCCGCGCGGCGTCGGCAACGGTGCGGATCGTCGTGACGTCCACGCCGGCCTCGTCGTACTTGCGGCGGTAGAGCGGCACGTTGTGGTAGGCGTGCCGCACCATCCGGGCGAAGGCGGAATCCTGCAACTGCTTGAGCTCCTGCCGGTCCAGGAACTGGTTGCGCCGCAATTCGCGCCGCATTGCCGGCGCCTCGTTCATGAGGATCTTGAGCTGTTCCAGGTCGAAGTCCTTCATGTCGCCTCCCGGTCAGCAGTGGTTGAGCCTTCTGGCGCGGCCGGTCAAGAGGTAGTGAAATGCGAGAATCTCCCCGATCTCCACCTCCGGGTCGCCGACGCCGAAGGCGTGGCGCAGCGGATCGGAGCTGCGGTCGATGGCTTGTAGGGCCCGCTGCCAGCGCCCGATGTTCGCCGGTCGGTAGTCGGCGTAGCCGGTGGCTCCGCCGGACGGGGAGCGTACGACCGGGTCGGCAGAGGTGACCCGGGCTTCGTGTTCCGAGATCGGGTGTAGTTCCCGGCCGTCGGGCAGCAGGATTCCCAGCCCGATGGAGAGCGCCTGCTGGCGTAGATAGGAGTCGCTGGCCACCAGGCTCGCGCACCGGCTGGCAAGGTCGTCGGTGTCGCCGTGCCGTGCGGCGGCCAGGGAGCCTGCGGCGTGGACGAGCACGTGGAGTTCGAACAGGTCCGTGGCGACCCCGGGGCCGAGGTTCCCGCTGACCACGCTGGGGCAGCCGGTCTCCTGCTCCAGGGCCCGCATCCGCCGGAGAAGCGAGCTACGTATGTGCGCCGCCTGGTACGAGGAGTGCATGGCTGCCCCGTCCAGGGCGGTGAGCAGGTCGTACCGGGTGGAGCCCAGCGCCGCCTCCGCGACGACGTGTCCCACCTCCTCGCGGGTGACGCTCTCGAACTGGCCCAGCGCGGTGCTCAGTGCCATCTCGGCCCGGCTGTAGGTGGAGTTGTCGCCGGCCGGAACGACAACCATCTGGGCGGGGGCCGCCGGGACGCGGTGGTCTGGAAGCGGGGACGAGGGCATATCGACCAGGGCGCAGTCGCGGACCGTCACCCGGTGACCCCTGCTGGTGTACGCGCCATAGCGCACGTCCTCCCACCCCACCAGGGCGAGCGGGACCACGAGGCGGACGTCTCGGCCTCGGGTGTGGTGCAGGTTCCACAGGAGTTGGTGCAGGACACCCGCTGCTCCGATCTTGCCCAGCAGCGCCTCGGCGGCGAACCCGTTCGACGTGGCACCGTGTGTGTACGGACAGGCGAAGCCCATGCCACCGAGGCCGCTGGTGGAAACCTTCACGTAGCGCTTCACGCCGAAGTCCGTCAGTGCGGCATCCAGGTTGGCCACGTACCGGGACAGCGCCGGCACCGGGTTGCCCAGGACGGCGTCGAGCATGGCTCGCCTGGTCGTGGCGCCGGTGCGGGCTTCCCCGGCCGCGGCTGCCCGGAGCAGTTCGTCCCGTGACGCGGGGGGCAACACGTTGCGGGGACCGCTGGTTGCCGAGGTGACCGCGTCGATGATCACGTCGGGGCGGTGCCGCTGGACGACCTGGTAGATATGGGAGGAATCGGGTCGCGCCTCCTGCGCGGACGGCTGACAGTAGTAGCGCGCGAGCTGCCAGCGGTGTTCGTCGGTCAGATTGTCCACGCCGACCTGGGCCAGGGCGGCGGGGCTGAAGATGTCGCCCCAGCTACCGTCGAGCTCCGTGCGCTCTCCGGCCAGTGACCGCAGGTGGTCGAGCCGGCGGCGTAGCGTCTGCGGCCGGGAGGTGTGGACGGCCAGGTGGGTCGGGGCCAGCCGGCGGAGAAGTGCCTCGCCCACGGCGGTCCCGATCTCTCCCGCTCCGATGACGAGGACGCGTGCGATCGTCGGCTCGCCCATCACGTACGGTCCCTGATCGGCTGCATGACCCAGGCGTAGCTGTGGGGGATGGTCAGCTCGACCTCGCGCACGCAGCGGTACCCCGCATCGCGCACCAGTCCTCGTACGGCCTCGCGACTGCGGGGTTCCATGCCCTGCAGCGCGTGCACATAGTCGAAGCCCGGCCCGAACAGTTCGGGACCCTCGGTCGATGGTGGCGGCATGACGGTGTCGAAGATGACCAGGTAACGCGCGTTCGGGAAGGTCACGCGGTAGGAGCGCAACACCGCAGCGCAGTAGTCGTCGGGTGCGATGTGGTGAGTCATGAAGGCCTGGGTGACGATGTCAACGGCCGGGTGCGGGTGGCGTAGGGCGGTTGCGTCGCCCTGCATGACGTGCAGGTCGATGTCGAGGGCGCGGGCATCGCGAACCGTGTTCTGGGCGGTTCGTACCGCCGCCGGGGAGATGTCGAAACCCACGCCCGGTTGTCGCGTGCGCTTGCACATGGACAGCAGTCGGGTGGCGGAGCCGCAGCCGATGTCGCAGATGGCGCCCTGGGGTTCGAGGTCTTCCACAATCTGAAGAATTGTCTCGTCGAGGTGCTGGGCGCCGATTCGGCTGGACGACTCCGCGACCACGTCACCCCGCGCCAGCGTCACCGAATCCGGGGTGCCCGCCACGTGCTGCGCCAGAACCGAAGCGTAGCCACCGAACCATAGCTTGAAAATGGGAACGTGGGGTTGCAGTTCGCTGCCCAATTCGCTGAGTACGAACGAGCTGCCGCGGCGCTGGACAAGACCGGCCCGGTGCAGCGCGTGCAGGACTCCTCTGGTGCGTACCCGGCTGTGTAACCATGGCTGCTCGTTCAGGCTGGATTCACGAAGAGGCCCCTTGGACAGGGCGGAGAAAAGCCCGAGGTCGTCGGCCACAACGATCGCGTGGGCGGCCACTGCGCCTGTGAATAGAGGTGCAAGTTGCGGATGCGTGAACTCGTCGCTGGCCATGGTGATCTCCTGATCTCTCCGACGTTTGGTAGCGCCGACGCAGAAGGTGCCACGAGCAATCCGTGCCGAGGCTAACCATGCGGAACATCGGGAGCAAGATCGAATAAGAATTTTTCGTACTAAGGGACTCGCCGCCCTGAGATCACGCCTATCAGTCCGCTGGGCTTTAGGTTTGAGTCGAGCGGGGATGAGCGGGCAGCGGGGTGCGTACGGCGGCCGACGATGGTATCGTCGCGCCCGTGAGACGCTGGCAAGGACAATGGTGGGCCGCCTAGGGGCGGCTCACCCACGCGTTTCACGCATTAATCAGCCGCTCCGCGCGTGGGTGGCTGCATGGTCCACCCTGGGCGGAACCACTGCCAGTGGAGGACCGGTCTAGTGATCAAGCTTTCCGGCATCACGCCTTCGGGCGAAGTCCATTTGGGGAACTACCTCGGTGCCATCCGTCGTTGGGCACTGCACTCGGGGCCGGATGATCTGTACTTCGTCAGCAACATGCACGCCATGACCGTCAAGCACAGCCCCGAGCGGCTGCGGCATTTGACGGATCACCAACTGGCCGTGCTGCTGGCGGCAGGCGTGCCGCAGGAGCAGCTCTTCGTGCAGGCTGACCTCATACGCGAACACATGACGCTCACCTGGCTACTGGAGTGCACCTGCACCTTCGGCGAGGCACGGCGCATGATCCAGTTCAAGGAGAAGTCCCAGGGAAGCGCCTCCGTCCGGCTCGGCCTGCTCACGTACCCCGTTCTCATGGCGGCGGACATCCTCCTGCACGGCACGGCGCAGGTCCCGGTCGGCGAGGACCAACGTCAGCATGTCGAGCTGGCGCGGACGCTCGCCCGTCGGTTCAACACCGACTACGGCGAAGTGTTCGTGGTGCCCGAGGCTGTGCTTCCCGAAGCCGGCGCCCGAGTGCGGGACCTCACCGACCCCTCCAGGAAGATGTCCAAGTCGAGTTCGGAGGCGAACGGCATCGTCTACGTCCTCGACCCGCCAGACGTGGTCCGCCGCAAGTTCCAACGTGCCGTGACCGACAGCCGCAACGAAGTCCGGTACGCACCGGAAGATCAGCCAGGGGTGGCCAACCTGCTGGACATTCTCGCGGCCTGCCAGGACACGACGCCCGAAAGGGCAGCCGAAAGCGTCGGCAGCTATCGCGAGCTGAAGGAGGCGGTAGCTGAGGCCGTCCTCGCGACAATCACGCCGGTACGGGAACGTGCGATCCACCTGCTTGAGAGCAGGACCGAGCTTTCGCACATCCGCCGACAGGGAGCAGAGCGCGCACGGACGCGATCCGAGCGTCGCCTGAGCGAAGCCATCGCGCTCGCGGGGTTGGCGTAACGGCGGCCTGTGGGGTGCTCGTGGGCGTGCGGGCCCGCGCTCGCCGGAACGGCCTCGGCTGCCGCGCGAACCCAGCGGCACCACGGTGTGCCGCCGTGGCGGGTGACGAAGAGGCGGCTCGTGGAGGGCGAGGGCGGCTCGGATGATCCCGGCGGGAATGATCGGCTTCCTGCGCGGCCGTGGACGGGACCGAGGGTGCCCCGGCCGCCACCGACGACGAGCGGGAAACCGGCGTCGCGTACCACGTCAGGTCGATGAACAGGTCGAGTGCCGCTTGCAGGACCTGCACCGGGTACAATCTTGGGCGCGCCACGAGAGCTTTCACGCTGCCGGAAAGCAACTGCCTCACCGGGCGTGACCGCGGCTCCGCCCGGAGGGCCGGGTTGGGTGGATCGGGCGAGGTGCTCACCGACGTACGAGTGGGCCGGCCTTTCGAACCGGTCTGGGCCGGTCGCCGGTTCCCCGACGTTGTCACACCCCGCGGTTATCTTTGCCGGCGCCGCCGACTGCCCTGATTGAGGAGACCCGTGCCCGAGACAAGCCTCGTCCCCGAGACCAGCCCCGCGCCGGCACCCGCACACTGGAAACGCAACGTCGCGCTCTTCCTCTCCGGTCAGACCGTGTCGCTGTTCGGCTCGATGGTCGTCCAGTACGTGGTCATGTGGTACGTCACGCTGGAGAGCAAGTCCGGCCTGGCGATCGCGCTCTACGCCGTCTGCGCGTTCGCCCCCCAGGGGGTCGTGTCGATCTTCGGCGGGGTGCTGGCCGACCGGATGAACCGCAAGACGCTGACGATCGTCGCCGATGCGGGAATCGCGGCGGCGACCCTGGTCCTGGCCCTGTTGATGTTGAACGGCATCACGGACCTGTGGGTGATTCTGCTGGCGGTCGCGGTCCGCTCGTTCGGGGCCGGGGTGCAGACACCGACGGTGCAGGCGATCATTCCGCAGATCGTGCCGGCCGACCAGATGATGCGGGTCAACGGCATCTTCCAGACCATCAGCTCCGCGATGGCCCTGCTGGCGCCGGCGGCGGCCGCCGCCATCTACGCCGGTTTCGGAGTGGTGCCGGTCTTCTTCCTGGACGTGATCACCGCCGTGATCGGCATCGGGCTGCTCACCCTGGTCGCGGTGCCCACCCTGGAGCGGGCGAGCGCGGCCACGACCACCTATCGGCAGGACCTGGTCGAGGGCATGCGGTACATCTGGACCCACCGCATCGTCCGCTGGCTGCTGCTGGTCTTCGCGATCATCTTCATGCTCACCGTCGCGCCGTCGTTCGTCACGCCGCTGATGGTGGCCCGCACCTTCGGCAGCGAGAAGTGGATGCTGGCCGTGCTGGAGATCGCGTTCAGCGTGGGAATGCTGCTCGGCGGAGCGTTGATCTCCACCTGGCTGGCCAAGCACAGCCGGATCGGGCTCGTCCTGATCTCCACCTTCAGCTTCGCGGTCCTCACCGTGGCGCTCGGCCTCAGCACCAACCTGTGGGTCTTCTACGGCTTCATGTTCCTGTTCGGGCTCGCGGTTCCCCTCTTCTCCACCCCGTTCATGACCCTGATCCAGGAGACGGTGGAGCCGGAGAAGCACGGCCGGGTGTTCAGCTACGTCGGCATCGTGATGGCCCTGGCCACCCCGATCGGCATGGTGGTGTTCGGCCCCCTGGCCGACGTCATCAGCGTGCAGACCCTGCTGATCGTGGCCGGCCTGGCCACCATCGTCGTGACGATCGTGGCGATCATGGTGCCGTCCGGGCAGGCCGCGATAGCCGCTGCCCGCGCCACGTCGACGCCGGTGGCCGAGGGCTCAGCCGAGAAGCCGGTGGCTGTCTAGCACTCAGCCGCACCCGGTCCACCGGCCCGTACCCGACCCGTCGACGCGGTCACCGATGGTGGGACCGCTCGTCGGCGAGGTCGCGGGCCACCCGGGTCAGCCGGAGGGCCGTGACGAGGCCGACGCCGCCGACGATGTTGCCCAGCACGGACCAGCCGAGGGCCCCGAGCCAGTCGAGGTAGCCGAAGGGGGCGTGGCCGGCGGTGAGCGCGGCGAACATCATGATCGAGTCGAGGACGCTGTGGAAGAGCTGGCCGCCGGCGAGCAGCGCGCCGAAGAGCAGCGCCGGCACCAGGCGTACGCCGAGGTTCTCGGTGGCGTGCTGCATCCGGGTCATCAGGGTGATCACCAGGCCGGCGAGCACGGCCAGGGTGAAGGAGCGCAGATTGACGCCGAGCGTGGCGAAGTGGGTGCCGGTCTCGACGGCCGTGCGGCGCAGCTCGGGGAAGGCCCGGGTGATGAGCCACGCCACCAGCCAGCCCCCGAGCAGGTTGCCGGCCAGGGTCACGCTCCACAGGCGCAGCAGCCCGCGTAGGCGGTTCCGGCCGGCGGCCACCGCGGTCACCGGCACCAGGAAGTTCTCGGTGAACAGCTCGCTGCGGGCCAGCAGCAGCGCGACGAAGCCGATGCCGAAGGCGAGCCCGGCGAGCAGCGACTGCCCGGTGGCCTGTTTGACCAGGAGGTAGGCCAGCACGCCGGTGCCGACGTCGACGCCCCCGAGGATCCCGGTGACGACGAGTGGAGCCCACGGGCGCGCCAGCCGGATGGCGCCCTCCTCGACCACGCGGCTGAACGCCTGGGCCACCTCCGGCTCGGAACCGGTCCACCGATGGTCCGTCACACCACAGGCTGCCCGTCACGATCGGCGTCCACGCCCCGGCCCGGATTCCTCACCTGGTCGCCGTGGTTGCCGTCCCAGTAGCCGGCCGCCAGGGGGCCGTCGGGCTGGATGGCGATCTGGTTGCCGTCCAGGTCGTTCTCGACGACGTAACAGTTGACGCAGCTACCCCGATCGGTGATCCGGATCCCGTGGGTCTGGGTACGGGATTTGGTGTCGCGGATCAGGTTGCCCCGGATGGTGACCGCGTCGGCGGTGGCGTTGACGGTGATGCCCGGCCGGTCGGCGGGGGCGGCAGGCAGCTCGTAGGGCGCTTTGGGCGGCGGGGTGTCGGCGTTCCAGCTACTGGCGCTGCCGGGCCGGATCGGGGCGAGGGTGAGGGTGGTGGCGTCGTTGGCGGCCACGACGGCGTACCAGTGGCCGACGCGCAGGACCTTGCCGCGGTGGCCGTCGGCGGGCCAGTCGGCGCGCTGGTCGACCAGGCTGTTCTGGGCGTAACGGACCGACTCGCCGCCCCCGGACGCGGCACCGGCGCACTGGCGGCCGTTGTTGCGGATCCGGTTGTTGATGATGACGGCATCGCGCAGCGGCCGGTCGAGGCGGATCCCGTCGAGGCTGTTGCCCCAGATGTCGTTGCTCTCGATGACGATCTCCTCGGCGACGGCCCGGTCGCCGTCGCCGAGGTCCTGGTGGTGGTAGCCGTAGCGGCCGTTGCCGGTGATCCGGTTGCCGCGCACCGTGTAGGGGCCGCCCGTGTTGCCGATGTTCACCCCGTCGCGCAGGTTGCCGTCGATGACGCAGTCGGTGAGCAGGCCGCCCTTGCCGGGAATGCCGGTGGTGCCCTTCGCCGACACCTGGAAGCCGGCCTCGAGGTTTCCGGTCATCGTGCATCCGGTGACGATGAGCCCGTCGGCGCCCCAGTCGGAGATGCCGAACCGGTTGGCCTCGGCGTGGCAGCCGATGATCCGGATGCCCCGGGGCTGGGGTCGGTCGGGGTGCTGCATCTCGAGGAAGATGCCGTTGGTCGCGTTGCCGACCGCGACACAGTGGGCGATGGTCAGCCGCTCCATCGGCCCCCATCCGCCGATGCCGACGCCGATGCCGGCCCCACCCATCTCCATCCCGTTGTCCAACCGGCCGCATTCGAGCACCCGGACCGCCTGGACCAGGGTGTCCTGGAGGAAGTCGCACCCGAAGCCGGTGGCGGCGGTGTGGTGGATGAACAGGTTCCGGAACAGGCCGCCGGTCACGTACTGCAATCCGAGGCCCTTGGACAGCGGGTTGTACTGCGCCCCGGCCACGCCCGATCCGTCGATCTCGAAGTCGGCGAACGTGCAGTAGGCCAGGTGCCGGTCGGGGCTCGCGCCGTGCAGTTGGGCGGTGTAGAAGGCCAGCGGTACCGCCTGGGACCGGTCGCCCTCGTTGCTGAGGACGAACCGGGTCGCTCCCGGTCCCGCGCCCATCAGCGACACGCCGCTGCGCCAGACCGTGCCGGCGTCGCGGATCGCGTAGACGCCGGGCGGGCAGTAGATCACCCGGGCCCGTCCGTCGGCGGTGAAGGCGTCACCGAGCCGGTCGACCAGCGCGGCCAGCGCCGGCTGGTCGTTGGTCGTGCCATCACCGGTCAGACCGTGCTCGCGGGCGTCGCAGAGCAGGGGCGCGCCGGCCACAGGGTACGGGCGTACGCCGGAGGCGGTCTGTGACGCGTGACCTGACACAGGACAACACCTTCCCGTGCGGCACGGCTACGCGCGGCTTTCGCCCCCACCGTGGGCGGGACGGCCGGATACCCCGACGGTACGGCTGTCAGGGACCCGACGGGGGCGGATCGCCGGGACTGCGGTCTCCGGCTGCCCCGCCCGCTCCCGGCACCGACCAGGCGATCGCCTCGGGCTCCCGTCCGGTGCCGTGCCCCCGACGACGGTGCCCTTGCCGTCGCTGCCGATCACCACCGAAAAGTCGGCTGGTCGGGTGAACCAGGAAGGCCCCGTATCCGTCGTCCCGGCGAGAGTCGGCACGAGGAGTCGGATCGGAGCAGCACCATGATGCAGGTTGCCCGGGAACCCGAACTGAGGGCGATCGGCCCGCCAGAGGCTTCGCCTCAGCCGACGCCGCTCGACGGCCAGGAGCCCGAAGAACCGTTCTTCATCCTGTATCTGGCTGGCCCGGACTACCGGGAGGAACTGCGTCGGCTGACCGATTGGGTGAACAACCTGCTGGTGCCGGTGTACGGCCGCGAGGTGACCTCCGGTTCCCCCTGGTGCCCGGAATGGCCGAAACACCCGGAGGCAGTCGCCCAGTTCCACGGACTGTGGTTGGCCTGGCAGGAGAACACCGGGCCGAAGGCGCCCCTGTCGGGCCCCGCGCTGTGGCATCGGGACCATCTCGGGCCGGTCATGCAGTCGCTACGGGACCCGTCCGGGCCGTTCGCGGGCTGCCGGCGTGGACACCACCGGGAGAAGGAAGTCCCGTACGTCGACGATTGATGATTTCGTCGACCGCCGTCCTTGTCGGTGCCGGCGACCGCACGCAGATCCCGCGCGCTGACGACCAATCGCATCCGCTGAAAGAGCGAGGAATCGTTCTGATCGAGAGGGAGACCGATGACACAACCGACGGAACAAGCATTTGCTCTCGGAAACTATGCTGCCCCGGGATCGGATGTCGAGGCACAGCAGCCAGTGCAGCCCCCTCGGGAGGCGTCGAGGAGTTTGAAGGAGCTGGCTTCCCACTTGTGGAAGAGGGACCACAAGAATGCGAGCAGCGTCGTCGAGGATGTCAATCTCTTCGCCACCACGATCACGTCTTTCGCCTCGTCGCTCAACGATTACGCCTATCAGAGCGGAAGGGCGACGAAGGCTATCGAACTTGTCAACCTCGTCACCAATTTGGGAACCACGGCAGTGGAATCACTTTCCACCAAGGAGGGAAGGAGTAATCCGTGGTTCGTCGCGGCTACCGCCGCGAGCGCTGCGGTCTCGATCGGGCGGGTGGCGGTCGAGTTCGCCCTGGAGGAGGGCGGCACTCTCGACAAGGCCAAGTTCGGCCTGGACATGGCGCAGATGGCGCTCCAGGTGACCAAGTGGGGAACCAAGCCTTCGGTCGCCAAGGCCGTGGGTAAGGAGTACGCCGCGAGCATGGCCAGTGCGACGGCCTCGCTTGCCAGCGACGTACAGGAGGTCCGTGCGCGCATCGGGACATCCAACACCTCGCTGCGTAGCGCCCAGTCGGCCCCGGTCGCAGGCTCCGCGAGGCCTCAGGAGTGGGCACAGGCTGCGGAGCTGAAGAACAGGAAGGGGAAGGGTCCGGCCCGCTAGACGAGTGGGGCGTGGTGTCCCCTGGGCCGTGGAGGCGCACGAAGGGTGTCGAGGGTGTCGCGACGATGGACCCTCGACACCCTTTAGGCCGCACTCCGGGTCATCATCTGAGCCGCAGGTGGCCCCGAGCAGGGTGCGGTGGCAGTCCGACGGCCTGCTCCCGGTCATCCTCCGGAACCCCGCCCGCCGCTGACACGCAGCGGTACGAGGCGGTCGTTGACCGGTCGTGGCGCTGCTCTCGAGCCGTCGCCCGCAGGCTCCGGTCGGCCTGTTCCCCATCCGACCGGGGTCACCGTTGAACCGCCGGCAGCCCGGCCCGTAGTGAGGGGCCGGGACGGCAGGATGACGGTGACCGAGGACAGGAGGGTCGACGGTGCGGATGCGGTGGACCGTTCAGGCGGTGCTGGTGCTTGCCGGGATCTGGTGGCTGCCGCTCGGCCCGGCGCACGCCGCGCCGGCAGCGCTCGGCCCGACGCGCGCCGCGCCGGCGGAGACCGGCCGGTACTACGTGGTCGGTCCGCCGGTCGACGGGCAGCGCGAGTACCTGTACGCCATCGCCCTGCGCACCCTCGGCAACGGCAACCGGTACCGGGAGATCGTCCAACTCAACGCCGGCCGGGTCCAACCCGACGGCGCGACGTTCACCGACGGCCTGGAGCTGAAGCCGGGCTGGTTGCTCGTCCTGCCCAGGGATGCGAAGGGCCAGGGGGTACGCGTCGGTCCGCTGCCGCGCACAGCTACCCGCTCCGCCGCACCGGCCACCCCGACGCGGGCCGCCGTCCGGCCCGCACCGACCCGGACGACCGCGCCGACCCGGCCGGCGACCACACCGGCCGGCGTGCCGTCCTCCGCACGGGCACCGGCACCGACCCGGACCACGGCGGAGGTCGTCGCCGGGCCCCGCCCGGAGCGTGCGTCGCCCGGCGGCGTCGACCCGCTGGTGATCCGGGTCGGCGCGGGCGTCCTGTCGGTGCTTCTCGTGGTGGTGGCGATCGTCCTGCTGCGCCCGGGGCGTTTCCGCTCCGTCCGGCCGCTGGCGGGTGACGACGGACCGTGGCCGCCGGAACGGCACCACACGCCCGCTCCGGGCGACGACAGCAAGCCGATCGCGCCAGCCTCCCCGCCAGCGCCGGAGGACGATGGCGGAACGGCGTACGCCGGGGACGGCCCGTCCGAGGCGACGCCGGCGGGGCCACCGCCCGGGCCGGTGGCGGCGCGCCCAGCCGCCAGCCCGGAGCCGCCGGCGGCGCCGAGGCGCAGCGCGGCGCTGGCCGAGCCGCTGGCCGAGCCTGGGGCCGAGCCGGTGGCCGTGGCCGAGCCGGACGTGCCGCGCCCGCCGCTGCCGACTGCGGACGCGGCACCCTATCTCGCCGCCGACCTGGACACCGAGGCCGGCCCGGCCCGGGTCCGCCTGGTCGGGGTGGCAGCCGGTCGGGGTGCGCCCCCGTACGCCTGGCTGGGCCCCGGGGAGCCGGCGCCGCCGGCCGTGCTGCCGCTGGTGCTGGGGCGCAGCGGACCGTGGCGGCTGCACGTCGACCTCGCCCGGGTGCCCGACGTGCTCACACTCGTCGGTCCGGCGGCGGTCTGTGGCCGTACCGCCGCGTTCTTCGCCCGGCGGCTGTCGGCCGCCGGGGTCGGCGTCGCCGTGGTGGGGGAGGCCCTGGGCGCCGAGCCGCCGGACGGCTGCCGCCGGCTGCCCGGGCTGCCCGAGCCGCCGGGGCCGGGCGAGGCTCCGTTGGAGCCGTCCGTGGTGTTCACCGCGGGGCTGTCCACGGCGGCGATGGCCGGTGCGCGGGGCCTCGCCGCCGCCACCGGGGGACGGTGCGTGCCGGTGGTGCTCGGTCCGGTGCCGGCCGGTCGGTGGTCGCTTCAGCTCGACGTGGACGAGGAGCCGGTTGCCCGCGCCGTCGGGTCGGACTGAACGCCCCGCACGGCCACCGGCAGCGGCCCCGCCGTCACCCCGCCGACCGGCTCCCAGACCCCGTCGCGGGCGCGGTGGACCCGCCGCACCTGGACCCGGTCGTAGGAACGGCTGGTGAGGATCAGCTCGACCCCCGCCCGCCGCAGCAGTTCCACGCGGCTGCGGGCCAGGGCCAGGCAGGCGAGGGCGTCGGCGGTGGCCCCGACGTCGACCGTGCGGCCCCGGGGCACCCGTACCTCCACGAGCAGGCGGCCGGGCCGTGCCGCCGGCCGCTGCCGGTACAGCGGCAACCACCCCGGGGCCAGGTTGCGTGACCGCGCCGGCAGCAGGGCGTACGCCCGGCGGGTGCCGTGGACGGGCCACCGGTCGGCGTCGTGGGGCAGGCCGGCGCTCGACCAGCTCGCCGGTGCGGGTCGGATCCGAAGCTGCCCGCCGTCGATCCCGGCGACGGGCCGGAGCCTGCCGGCGTCGGCGCTGTGGAACCCGCCCAGCACCCGAGCCCGGTCCAGCCGCGCGGCCGGCAGCAGGTAGGTGTCCGGGGCGCCGAGCAGGTACTGCAGCCGGGCCGGGATGTGGGAACGCAGCACGTGCACCGGAATCGCGCCGCCCGGTTCGACCCGGACGCCGATCAGATCGGCCCCGGGCGGTGCGGAGCGCGGGTCGAGGAAGGCGACCAGGAACAGCTCCGCGCTGGGCACACCCTCGGCCACGGCCCGCTCCACGCCGCCTGCGACCTGCACGAACGCCTCGAACGCCTCGACGTTGACCTGCTGTCGCGGGCGCAACCAGGGCGGCCCGTACCGGCCGGCGCGGCGGTGCTCGGCGGCGAGCGCGGGTCGGGGCGACGGCGCGACCGACCGCGCCGGACCGGTGTCGTCGTCGCTTACGGCGTCGAGCGGAACGTCGACGGGCGGGCGGACCGTGACCGTGCCGCCGGCCGACAGGATTCCGGGCGTTTTCGCACCCACGGTGGAGACCACGATCCGCTCCCGCGCCAGCCGGGACACCAGGAGCCCGTCGGGGGTCGCGTCGACGGCCGACGGGCCGTCGGCGTAGCGCGGGCGGTGGGCCTGCCACGGTGCCACGCCGCCTGCCGCGTCGAGCGCACGCAGGCGGCGATGGTCGCCGACGAGTTCCGCCCGCCCGCCCGGCGGCGGGGTCCAGACGGTGGCGCCGGTGGTCTCTGCCAGCTCGGCGGCCTGTTCGGCGAGCTTCGCCTGCTCGTCCGGTTCGGACGGCCAGGTGAGCCACAGCCGCAGGTCGGCGCCGTAGAGCGGCAGTTCACCGAGCAGCGCGGCGAGGTGCCCGGCGTCGCGTACCTGCTGGGTGCCGCTGTAGTCGCCGATCAGGAATCCGCCCGAGCGAACCGTGACGGCGACCGTGACCAGTTCCGCCGCGGTGGCGCCGAGCCGGTGGGCGGTGGCCCGGCGGGCCACGAAGTCCGCCCGGGTGGCCAGTGCCATGCCCGTGGTGAGCGGCAGGTTGACCACCCCGGTCCGGGGCCGGACCAGGCCGTCCTCCATCGCGAACCAACCGGGCAGCGGGGTGGCGAGGTCGGGGGGTTGCAGCACGAGCCAGTCCAGCGGTTGGCGGGTGACCCGGTCCAACGGTAGGGCGTGCAGCGGGCCGTCGGGCGTCGCGTCGGCGCGCGGGGCGGCCACCGGTACGGCGTGCCTGATGTCCGCGCCCTCGGGGCTGACCAGGACGTCGTGCCCCAGCAGCCCGGCCACCTCGGTGAACAATTCCGTGTGCCGGGCGCCGTCGTCGAGGAGGACGCGTACGTCATCCGCGACGTCCCCGGTGCGTCGGACCAGGTCGGCGACGGCGGTCGCGTCCAGCGAGCGGTCCGGCTCGGTGGGCAGTGCCGGCCTGCCTTGGGGACCGCCGACCAGCCAGAGGTCCAGCAGGCCGGGAACCCGTCGATGCCGGCGCGGATCGAAGCGGCGGGTGGCCGGGGCCCGGTAGATCCCCGTGCCGCCCGTGGTGGCGGCCTTCATGAGCCCTGTCACCGGCGTCCCCGCCTTCGTTCCACCGACGCCGACCGCGGCACGCGCCGCACGCACCGATGCGGTGGCTGTCGTGGGCCGCGCCGGTCGTGGACCGCCGGCCGGATCTGTCCGTCACCGAGGGCCGACGCCCCCGGCGCTCTCCATGACGAGCGTCAGTGCAATCTGGTTCAGATTGAATTGAACGAAGTCCGCGCGGATTCCGCAATAGACGGTGGCGGCCGAACGATCTGGGCCGCGGTGACGGAAGGGGACCTCGGTGCTGACAAAGCACTCCATCCTTGCTCGAATGCTCGTGGTGCTGATGGTCGGCTGCGCGTTCCTGGCCACGCCGCGACCCTCGGCGGCCCGGTCCGCACCGGACACCGAGCCGTACGTGAAGTACTACGTGGTCACGTCGCAGTACCAGGGCCAGCCGGAGACGCTCACCGAGATCGCCCGGCGCTTTCTCGGCAGCGGTGCGCGTTCCGTCGAGATCTACCAGCTCAACACCGGTCGGGTCCAGCCCGACGGGGCCCGGTTGACCGATCCGGGCGTGCTGCGGGCAGGGTGGTACCTGGTGCTGCCGTGGGACGCCGCCGGCGCGGGCGTCAAGTACGGGCAACTGCCGCCCGTACGCCGCTCGACCGCCGGCCCCACGCAGGGCGTCTCACCGGGCGCCTCGGCGAGTGCCCGGCCCGGCGGCAGCCCGAGTCCGAGCCTGAGCCCGAGTCCCACGGGCACGCGCCCGCCTGCCGGTGACGGCAACCCGTCCAAGTGCAGGGCCACGACCGCGTCGAGTGGTCGTTCGGACTGGGCCCAGCTCCGGATGGCCGCCGACAGCGCCTGGACCGCGACCCGCGGGAACGGGGTCAAGGTCGCCGTCGTCGACACCGGGGTCGATGCCGGCCTCCAGCAGCTCAGCGGCCGGGTCGCGGTGGGCGCGGACGTGACCGTGGGCAACGGGCGGGGCGACAGCGACTGCCTCGGCTCCGGCACGGCGATGGCGGGCATCATCGCCGCGAACGACAGCGTCGACGGCGCGCCGGTGGGCCTCGCGCCGGACGCGACGATCCTGCCGGTGCGGATGGTCCGCTCCTCGGGTGACGCCCGGCCGGCCGACGCCGCGACGGCGATCGAGGTGGCGGTCAGCACGGGTGCCTCCGTGGTCGCGCTCGGCTCGCGGGTCGACCTGGCCGATCCGGCGGTCGCGGCGTCGCTGACCACCGCGCTGGAGCACGACGTGCTGGTGGTGGCGGGGGCGCCGGTGAAGCCCACGACGGTTCCGTCGCCGAGCGGTCGATCCGGCGGCGGGGCGTTGGTGCTCACCGGGGGCGTCGGCCCCGGCGGCCAGCTCGCCGAGAAGTATCTCGACGGGTCGGTCGAGGTCGTCGCGCCCGGCGTCGAGGTGGCGACGCTCGGCCTCGGCGGGGGCAAGGTCGTCAGCAACACCGGCACCGAGTACGCCGTCGCGTTCGTGGCCGGTGAGGCCGCGTTGATCCGTGCCGCCCAGCCCGGTCTCACCGCCGCTCAGGTCGAGGACCGGATCCGCGGCACCGCCGAGCCGATCGGCGGGCAGGTCGCCGAGGGCGACCCACGGTACGGCTCCGGCATGATCAACCCGGCTGCCTCGGTGGCGGAGCCCGTCGACGGGCCGGGCCGGGCGGCCGCGCAGTCGGCCGGTGGCGGAGGAGGTACCGCCCTCGCCGTCATCCTGGGTCTCGTGCTGGTGCTCGGCGCCGGAGGCGTCCTGACCATCTGGTTGCGTCGCCGCCGGTACGCCGGCTGACGGGGACGGCGACGCCCCGGTCACCCTCGTGGGGTAACCGGGGCGTCGCCGTCCCGTCCGCTACCGCAGCGACCAGGTCTGCTCCCTGTTGAACACGCAGGTCCAGATGTTGAGCGGCTTGTTCGCCGAACCCATGTCGACGTCCAGGCAACGATTGGTTGCCCGGTTGAACAGCCCCCGCCTGCCCTGACGCTCGAGCCACTCCCACTTCTGGGCCGGGTTGCCACTGCACCGGGCGGTCTGCACCGGTGCCCCGTCGGCCGGCTCGCCCCAGGCCACGTCCAGGCAGAGACCGTTCGCCCGGACACTGCCGTCGGCCCGGAAGGTCCACCACTGCTGACGGTCCTCCTTGCACGCACGGAGGACGACGGGCACCCCGTCCCCGCTGCCGCCGTCGGCGCAGAGGCCGAAATCCTTGAGGACGAGTTGCTTCGCGCCGGACGGCCGGGCCGGTGGGGCCGGCTTCGCCGGCTTGGGCGACGGTCGCGCCGACGGGGTCGTGCCGGTCCGGGGCGTGGGCGACGCGGTCGCCGTCGGCGTCGGCGTCGCTGTCGGCGTCGTCGTCGGGGTGGGGGAGGGGGAGGGGCTCCGGGTGGCCGGGGCACCGCGAAGCCGGCCGTCGAGGGCGTAGAAGTCGGTGAACTCCCGTACCTTGCGCAGGAACGCCTGCGTCTCGCCGTCGAGCTCCCCGCCGGTCTGCCGTACGGCGGTGGGGCCGTTCCGGTACGCGGCCAGCGCCAGCAGGCCCGGGTCGCCGTCGAGGCCGGCGAGATCCTTCTGTAGCGCGCAGACCGCGGTGCCGACCGCCGGGACGGCCACCTGCGGGTCCCAGGCCGTGGCGCCGGCCGGGCCGTGCGCTCGCCACACCTCGGGCAGGAACTGGGCGATCCCCCGCCGGCCGGCGTCGCCGAGCAGGTTCGGGTCGAAGCCGGACGTCGCCATCAGCAGGGCGGCCACCGCCGGAGGCGGCACCTGCGGGCACACCGAGCCCGCCCGCACCACGAGGTCCACGTAGTTGCCGGGGACCGCCTTGGGCTGCGGGCGGTCGCCGCCCGGACGGGTGGCGCCGGAACCGCCGAAGGCGGACTGCTTGCCGTAGTACGCGGCGTAGCGGCTCACGTCGTCGACGTACTCGACCGCGCCGGAGGGCACCCCCTTCGCCTTCCGTACCTGGTCGAACCCGGTGTGGAACGCGGCCAGGGAGAGCCGCCACGGATCACCGGGCACCGCCGCCGACCGGAGCTGCCCGCTGAGATCGCACATCTGGTGGGCGAGCGCGATGATGTTCGCGGCGATGTCGGTGCGCTTCGCCTCCGGCCACGGCGCCCACGACTTCCACCGGGAGTCGTCCAGCCCGGCGAAGCCCCGGCCACCGGAGGTGCTCCGGGTGACCCGCCCGTTCAGCCCCGACTCGGTCATGAGCTGCCCGGCCAGGCGGGCCGGAGTCAGCACGGGGCAGGAGCGGGCCGCCGACCGGATGATGGTCAGGTGCTCGGCGGAGACGGCGCGGCCGGTCAGCTCGTCGTCGCGGGCCGAGGCGACGCCCCAACTGATGGCGGCCACCACCATGGACAGGACCGCGAGACCGCCCGCTGTGCCGGCAACGACCCGGCGCGGGATCCGGCCGAGCCGGAATCGGGTGGCAGGAAGATCGGGTGTCACGGGACTTCCCTTCCAACGGCGACGTCGTAGACGTGACGGATGCGCGAGGTCATCGGTTCATCCGGCCGGAATCGAATCGACTCCACTTCGGCGGTCGTCGAACCGATCGGCACACGGGGACGTGAAGGTGTCAGGCGCCGGACGGAGCTACCTCCTGCCAACAGCCGCATGTCGCCGAACCGTCGATAGGAGCGATCGATGTTAACTCGCTGTGGACTGCCCGACACCCGGCGGATCGGCCCTGCCGTGCCGCCGGCCGCCGCCGGCCGGATCGTTCCCGCCGACGACGCCCGTCGGGACCACTGGGGACGACCGCAGCAGATCGCCGACGTCCGCCCGCCGGGCCTCGCCCGATGAGCGCCGGCACGCTGGTCGTCGCGCGCCTGCCGAGACCGTCCGCGTGGGGTTCCTGTCAACTTCCCGATGCCCGCCGCGACGGCACACCCGCCCGCCGGCCGGCCCCACCGTCCGATGAGTACGGCTATCCTTCCTCCCCAGAGGGGCTCGGCGTCGAGGTGGCGACACGACCGTACGGGCGCGACCCCCACGTCAGGGGGAGGCGTTCTGTGTCGGCGTTGCCCAACGAGGCGGTGGAGCCCGGAGGGTCGGGCGAGGTCGCCGTCGGGCAGGGCTCCCCCGAGAGCCTCATGCGGTGGATCCACGAGCAGTACCGGGAGCCACTGCTGCGCTTCGTCACCCGTCTCGTCCTCGGCCGGCAGGAGCTCGCCGAGGACATCGTGCAGGAGACCCTCCTGCGGGCCTGGCGGAACCTGGGGACGTTGGCCGAGGAGCCGCGCCGGATCGCCCCCTGGCTCTACACGGTCGCCCGGCACGTGGCGGTCGACGCCGGCCGGGCCCGGCAGGCCCGACCGGTCGAGGTCGCCGTCCCGGACCTCAACCGGCTCACCTCGGCGGAGGACGAGACGGACCGGGTGGTCAGCGCCCACACCGTCCGCCTGGCCCTGCGACAGATCAAGCCGGAGCACCGGGAGGTGCTCATCGAGATGTACTACAAGGGGGCCTCGGTCGCGGAGGCGGCGGAGCGTCTCGGAATACCGGAGGGTACGGTAAAGTCCCGGACGTACTACGCGGTGCGTGCGCTGCACGCGGCAATCGGCCCGATCGAGGCGGCCTGATGTCCCGTCCCAGCGGCTCCTCGCTCGATCCCCGGCACCGGTGCCGCGACACGGATCGTCACTCGGACGCACCGTTGTCGGGCCGGGAAGGGGGGCGTGATGCGCGCCGGCGGTGAGCACCCGACCTCCGAGCACACCGCGCTGGCGCTCTACCTGCTCGGTGCCCTGGACGAGCCCAACCGCGTCGCCTTCGAGGCACACCTCGCCGGCTGCTGGGAGTGCCTCTCCGCAGCGGGCGACCTGGGCGACGTGACCAGTGGGCTCGGCGGCCTGAGCGCGGCGGACTGGGACGAACTCGCCGCCCTGCCCCCGGCCGGCGTCCTGCCTCCCGCCGCTGTCCTGCCCCCGGCCGCTGTTCTGCCGTCCACCGCTGTCCTGCCGCCGCAGCCCACTTCGCCGCCGGAGAGCGAGCAGCCGTCGCGGCGCGGGCCGGGCGACCCGCCCGCTGCCGGGTCCGCCCCGGGCGACCCACCGGCTGCGGGTCCGCCTCCTGCGGCGGACCCGGCAGCGGGGGCGACGGGCCGACGGCCTGTCCCGCCGGGCGGCCCGGGAACGACCCGGCCCGGGACGGCATCCGGCGGAGGCACCGGCCCCGGCCGTGGCCGGTCGCGCGTCAGCTCCGCACGACGGCGGTTGCTGCTCTGGGGCGGAGCGCTGGCCGTGGCGGCCGCCGTGCTCGCCGGCGGGATCGTCGCCACCGGCGGGGGCGGGGCGCGGGACGATCTGGTGCTGACCGCGACCGGGGAGGCACCGGGTCAGGGGGTGAGCCTCTCGGTGGCGATCACCACCCACGAGGGTCGTGGTGCCACGATCAGGATCACGGCGACCGGGCTGCGGCCGGGTCTGCGCTACCGGCTCTTCGCGGTGACGCGCGACGGCGTCACCCACGTGGTACGGGACTGGACCGCCTCGGCCGGGCCGCAGGAGGTGACGGGCGAGCTGTCGCCGCCCGCCGATGAGCTCTCCTTCATCACGGTGGGCCTGGTCGACGGCACCTCGGTCGTGACCGCGCCCATCTCGCGCTGACCGGCATTCCCCCCGCCCGGCGCTGATCCGGGCCACCATCCGTTGAACCGGGAGCTGTCCCGCGCCGTCATGTGGCCGTGCGCCTGCCGCACTCGTCCGGGGACGTCGTGCGTCCCCGCCAGGCCAGGGGAGGGCTACATGACAGTCAGTACCGGTTCGTTCCAGACCGGCGGGGCCCGGATGAGCAGGGGGGCCGTGCTCCTCGCCGTCGTGATGCTCGCGCTCGGTCTGACCGTCGGTCTGCCGGGCGGTTCCGCCACCGCCGCCGTCGGGGAGCGGGTGACGTTCGTCAACGCGACCGGGGAGACCCTGTGGATCGGCGCGGGGGAGAGCGGGGACGGCTCGCGGAGGATCACCGGCCTGCCCGTCCTGCGTCCCGGCGAGTCGGGCACGATCGTCATTCCGGACGCCGGTGATCCGGGCCACTGGCGGGGCCGCTTCTTCGCCCGTCAACGCTGCGACGGCGACCCGGGCAGCACGTTCCGGTGCCTCGTCGGTGACTGCGGCGCCTTCGCAGACCACTGCCAGCGGGGCGCGGAGCCGGTGAGCCTGGCCGAGTTCAACTTCGACCGGAACAACCCGGGGGCTCCCTGGTACAACGTCAGCTACGTCGACGCGGTGTCGACGGCGATTACGATCGACGCGCCCGGTGCCCCCCGGCCGAAGCCGGCCGGTAGCTGCGCGATCTGGGACTGCTCCGGCGGGCAGATGCTCGCCGCCTGCCCCGAGGCCCACGCCGTCCGCGACCAGGGACGTGGCGACCGGGTGAACTGCGTCAACCCCGAGCGCGACGCCGAGAGCGCCTACACCGCCGCGCTGCTCCCGTTCGGGCCGAGGGCCTACCTGTGGTCCACCCACGACCGCGTCTCCGGCAACGAGACCGTCTACAACTGCGCCGGCTGCGCGGAATTCGTGGTGACCTTCCGCAGCGGCGGGGCCCCGGCGGCTCCGCCCGCCGACCGTCGCACCGGCCCGTCCTCCTCGGGCTTCGCCCTACGCGGCTACGCGGACAAGTGCGTCGACGTGCCGGGCGGGGTCTCGGCCGACGGGGTGCGGCTCCAGATCTGGCCGTGCAACGGCAGCGCGGGCCAGCGGTTCTCGCGTGGCCCGGGCGACACCCTGACGACTCTCGACAAGTGCGTGGACGTCGCGTGGGCATCGCGCGACGACGGGGCGAAGGTTCAGCTCGCGTACTGCAACGGCGGACCGGCGCAGGTCTGGGTCAGCGAGGCGGGACTGCTGCGGAACCCGCACTCGGGCAAGTGCCTAGACGTGCGCGACTGGAACTCCGGCGACGGTGCGCCGTTGCAGATCTGGCAGTGCGCGCCGGGGCAGAGCAACCAGACCTGGCACGAGGCGGGCTGAGCCGTCGGACGCCCCGGTGGCTCCGGCCACCGGGGCCGGGGCGGCCTGGGCTGAGGCGGGGCCGGGGCGGCGGCCGGAAAAACCTCGAAGTGGCGCTGAACCGAGCGGGCGGTCGTGTCGTAGAGCGGCCGTCGGCCGTACCGGCCGGGGCCGCCGGGTGCCGGCGGCGCGGCCGGCGACTGCGACGACGGGCAGGGACGGGAGGCAAGCGGATGAGGAGCCAGCCGATGGTGTTGCGGCGTCCCCGGGAGTCGGGCCCCGACCCGGAGCAGGGCGGGACGTTCCGCGTGCGGGAGCACGACGAGCGTCCGGTCCGGCACCACCACACCCTCTCCGGCCAGGGCATCGGTTGGATCGGCGCGCACGGCGGCGCCGGTGCGACCACCCTCACCCGGCTGCTGGGCGGCGCCGACATCGGCTGCCGGTGGCCGGACGCGGCGATCGGCGAACCGGCCCGGGTCATGGTGGTCGGCCGGAGCAACCTGGACGGTCTGCGGGCGGTTTCGCGCGCGCTGAACGCGATGCGGGAGGGACGGCACCCGGCCGGGATGCGGCTGGTGGGCGTGGTGCTGATCGCCGATGCGCCCGGCCGGCTTCCGGCACCGCTGCTCGGCCGCATCCGCCTGCTGCGCTCGATCGCCCCGGTCCACCGGGTGCCGTGGATCCCCTCGTACCGGGTGGGCGAGGAACCCAAGCGGTTACCGCGTCAGGTGACCCGGCTGGCCGGCGTGGTGGACGCCCGGTCCGAGCGGGGGCGGCGGTGAGCCGGCCGGTCCGGGCCGCCGTCGCCGCCGCCCTCCTGGCCCTGGCGCTGGTCGGGCTGACGCCGGCCGCCCCGGCGGTAGCTGCCGAGAAGTACACCGTGAAGATCGATGGTGGCGACGCCGCGTACATCTTCATCCTGTGCCTGAAGACCACCACCACGGTGAAGACCTATCCCGCCGGTAATGGCGACCGGGTCTGCTCCGGCAAGAAGGGCTCGCCCAACGGCAACTTCGAGCTCAGCGCCGAGTACACCTCCGGCGACACCGTGTGGATGGACGTCGAAATGATGGTCGACACTCTCGGCCACTCCCGGACCAAGGACAACCTCGACATCACCGGGTCGCACTCGTGCAAGATCTCCGGTGCCCTGTACGCCGGCAAGTTCAAGTGCGACGGCCCGATCAACAAGACGACCTTCGCCACACCGTCGATCAGTCCGTACCCCATCGACCTCGACAACCCGAAGACGCCGGTCGTACAGCTGCTCAGCCTGATGGCGTGGTGCGTGAGCGCCGCCGCGGTGGTCGGCCTGCTCATCACCGGCATGACGATGGCGTCGCAGCTACGCCGCGGTGCCCTGGAGGAGCAGACCCAGTACACCCGGCAGATCGCCATCGTCTTCGCGGCCTGCCTGATCGCGACCACCGCCGGGCCGATCGTCGAGGCGCTCGGGTTCAGCCGGTGACGCCCCTGACCTCGACCTGACCCGACCGGCCCCGGCCGGGTGACAGGCCAGCCTTCCACATCCAAGGAGCACCCATGGCCCTCTCCGACATCTACTACTACGGGCTCCTGCGGATCCCGGTCGAGTTCCGCCTGGCCCCCAATCCCGGAGGCCAGAACGGCGGCGGGGTCCCGCAGCCCGCCACCGGTGGGTCGGTGCCGCCGGGACTCGCCACGAAGGTCGAGCAGGCGCTCGGCCTGGTCGCCTGGGCGGGCACGGCGGCAGGTGTCCTCGGGGTCCTGCTCACCGGCGCGGTCATGGCCATCTCGCACAAGCGGGGCGACAGCTCGGAGCACATGAGCCGACTCGGCATGGTGCTGGGCGGCTGCATCCTGGTCGCCACCGCCGGGCCGATCGTCACGTGGGTCTTTGGCAGTGGCCAGTAGGGGAAGCGGCCACTGATCGCCATCAGAAGGGGATCGGCGTCATGAGATCGAGACACGCATTCGACGAGACGGAGGCGGCCGGGCCGTTCTGGCGGCACCGCCGGTGGCAGCTGTCGGCCGGCTTCGTCGTCCTGGCCCTCTGCACCGGCACGGTCGCGGCGCTCGTCGGCGCAGGGGACACCGGCTCCCGCGCCGCGCCCGTGGCCAGGCCCGTGATCGGTGCCCTCGCACCGGACGGGTCACGCCCGCAGGGCTGCCGCACCGTCGACTCCGCCCAACGGATCCCGAACGCGGCCCCGCGCGACATCACCTGGCGGACGCTCAACGGCGCGGAGACCCCCCTTTCTGCCTCGGCGGGCCCACGGAAGACCACGGGGCCGCTCCTGTGGTGCTTCGCGCACACCCCGATGGGCGCGGTGATGGCGGTGCACACCATCTCCCGCCAGATGAGCGGGCCCGACTGGCGTACGGTCAGCGACCAGCAGCTCGTGCCGGGTCTGGGGCGGGACTACTTCGACGCGATGCGCGGTTCGATGGAGGAGAGCGGCCCGTCGCAGACCTCCAACAAGCTGGCCGGGTTCCTCGTGGTGAAGTACTCGCCCAGGACCGCCGTCATCCGGGTGCTCATCCGGCAGGCGACCATGCGGTACTTCTCCGTCGACTACACGGCGGACTGGAGCGGAGTCGACTGGCAGCTCCGGCCGCTGAACTCCGGCGGCCTGCACAACGCGGCCATCCCCGCCCTCTCCCTCGCCGGCTTCGTCCTGTGGAACGGGGCCTGAGGTGGCCGAGTGCGCGACCGGCGACGCCGTCTACATCGGTGAGATCGGGCAGGTCGTCGGCTTCTTCGAGCGGGGGATCGACGGCATCCTCAGCGACATCGCCGGGGCCATCATGGGCGCGGCGGTCGAACTCTTCGCCAATCTCGGCGACATCCCGGCGCTCGGCGACGAGACGCTCAACGACAAGATCCACCTACAGACCAACTGGCTCGTCGTGACCATCGCGGTGGCGTCACTGTTGGCCGCGGCGTTCCGGATGGCGCTGGAACGGAAGGGACAGCCCGGCCTGACGGCGCTTCTGGGCCTGGTCCGCATGGTCCTCACCGTGGGAGCGGCGTGGACCGTGCTCAACCTGCTCGCCACGGAGGCGGACAACTACAGCGACCACCTGTACGACCAGGGCATCAAGGCGCAGCTAAAGCTGATCGCCAACTGCGGGACGGACGGGCTCACCGCCTTCCTGCTGATCATCGTCGGGCTGCTGCTGCTGCTCGCCGGCTGCATCCACGTGATCCTGATGTACATCCGGCTCGGCGTGATGGTGCTGCTCACCGGCACGCTTCCGCTGGCGGCCGCAGCCTCGATGTCCGAGTGGGGCGGCGGGTGGTGGCGCAAGCACATCGCCTGGATGGTGGCCTGGCTGGCGTTCAAACCGGTGGTCGGGTTGATCATGTATTCGGGCGCGGCCATGATCGGCGCGGTCGGAAACGACGCCAAGCACTACAAGCTGGCCGGGGCCGCCGTCCTGCTGATGGCCGCCGTCGCCCTCCCCGCGCTGATGCGGCTGGTCGTGCCGGCCATGGCGACGCTCGGCTCCAGGGACGGCGTCGGCGCGGGCATCGCCGCCGGGGCGGCTGCCGTCGGCGGCACGGCGGGTGCCGTCGCCAGTGGGGCGAGAAAGGTCGCCGGAGGCGGCAACCAGGCTGGCGCGGCCAAGGCACCGAGTGGCGGCGCGACTCCCGCCGGCGGCACGTCGGGAGGCGGCGGGTCGAGGTCGGCCGGCGGGATGATGGTCATGACGTCCAGTTCGGGCCGCACGTCCACGGCCGACGGGGAGTCCTCGTTCAGCTCCACGACGGCGGTGGTCGGCGCGTTCACGTCCGAGAGCGGTGGGTCGTCGTCGGGGAGCGAGCCGACGCCCGAGAGCGGCGGCAGGCGCAGCGCCGCGTCGAGGGCCGCGCCCGTCGTCAGCGGCGCGGCCTCGGCGGTGAAGGCGGGCGCCGGCGCCGTCAACAGCATCTACCAGCACGCCAGCGGCATCTCCCACGGGGCGCTGCCGGATTCCGACCGTGACTAGGCCGGGACGCCATCCAGGAGGACGACCATGACCACGGCAACCGAACCGATGAAGACCCGGACGTACGGCAACTGGCGTCGCCCCCGCAAGGCCGGACTGGGCTCGCTGGGCCTGGTCGGGACCGTGGGGCTGTTCGGTGCCCTCGTGATGGTCCTGATCGCCTCCATGGTCTCCCTGGACACGGCCCTGGTGGTGGGGCTACCGCTCGCGCTGGCCGTGGCGCCGCTGGCGATCCGCACCCAGGACGGCCGCAACTTCTTCCAGCTCGCCGGCGTCCGGATCGGCTGGCTGCGCCGGAAGTCCAAGCGGCAGCACCTCTACGTCTCCGGGCCGCTGTCTACGCGACCCGGTGGGCGGTTCCGCCCGCCGGGCCTGCTGAGCCGGGTGACCATGCTGGAGGGACGCGACCCGTACGACCGCCCGTTCGGCGTGCTGCACCACCGCAACCGCCACCAGTACACGGTGGTGCTGAGCTGCGAGCCCGACGGCGGTTCGCTGGTCGACCCGGACCAGGTCGACACCTGGGTGGCGCTGTGGGGCGAGTGGCTGTCCCGGCTGGCGCACGAGCCGGGGCTGCGCGGCGCCTCGGTGGTGGTAGAGACCGCGCCCGACCCCGGCACCCGGCTCGCCACCGAGGTGCTGGGCCGCCTCTCCCCGGACGCCCCACCGGCCGCCCGGGCGGTGATGGAGGAGGTGGTGCGCACCTATCCGCACGCGTCCTCCGAGATGAACACGTACCTGACGCTCACCTACTCGGCACCCGGCGGCGCCCGGCGCGACGACGACACCATGCTGGCCGACCTGGCGCTGCGGCTCCAGGGCGTGCTCAACGGGCTGGTCGCCGCCGGCGGCGGGTCGGCGGAGCCGCTGTCGGCGGAGCGGATCGCCGAGGTCGTCCGGGTCGCGTACGACCCGGCCGTGGCCGCCGAGGTGCTCGACGTACGGGCCCGGCACGGCCGCACCGGGCTGGAGTGGGACGACGCCGGGCCGGCCACGGCGGTCGAGACGGTCAGCTCCTACCAGCACGACTCCGGGGTGTCCCGGAGCTGGCTGCTGACCATGGCGCCCCGGGGCGTGGTGCGCTCGGGCATCCTGCGCAGCCTGCTCGATCCGGTGACCGGCATCCGGCGCAAGCGGGTGGCCCTGATCTACCGCCCGATCGATCCGGCGACCTCCGCCAAGATCGTCGAGTCGGATCGCCGGTCCGCCCAGTTCATGGCGAACTCGACGCGCGGTCTGGTGCGGGCCCGGGCGACCGCCGAGATCCAGGCGGCCGAGCAGACGGCGGTGGAGGAGGCCTCCGGCGCCGGTCTGGTCGAGTTCTCGATGCTGGTGACGTTGACCGTCGACTCCGCCGCCGAGGTCCGCGACGCGAACGTGACGATGCGCAACCTGCTGGGCGCGACCCGGATCGCGATGCGCCCGGCGGACCGGATGCAGGCCGCCGCGTTCACCTGCGCCCTGCCGGTCGGCATCCTGCCCTGGGAGCAGTCCCTCGTCCCGCAGGACCTCCAGGAGGCGCTGTGACGGCCGGGGCGGGCGCGGACGGACCCCGGGTGCTGGATCTCGGCGCGGGCTGGCCCCGCCTGGCGTCCGGGCCGGCCACGGCGATGTCCGGGCTGGTGGTGCCGGAGCTGGAGGCGCAGGACCGGGAGCCCGACGAGACGGGCGAGCAGACCCCCCGGGCGTTGCGGCGGGCGCGCCGGCGGCAGGCCGCGGAGGAGGCGGCCGAGCGGCGGTACCGGCAGCGACTGGCCCGCGCCGACCGGGTCGACGGCGTGCCGCACCGTGGCTCGCCCGTCGTGGGCGGCGGCCGGGTGGCGACGCTGGACCCGCCGACCATGTGGCGGGCCACCACGGTGCAGGCGTGCGGGCTCTGGCCGTTCGCCTCCGGCTCCGGCGCGCCGATGACCGGGGTCCCGCTCGGCCAGCACGTCAGCACCGGCGCCACGGTCTGCGGTGACCCGCTCAACTGGTTCACCCGGGCGCGGTACATCTCCAACCCCTCGCTGTTCATGCTCGGCATGCCGGGACTCGGCAAGTCCACGCTGATCAACCGGATGCTGATCGGGCTGGCCGGGCAGGGTGTCGTCCCGCTGGTGCTGGGCGACCTGAAGCCCGACTACGCGGAGACGGTCCGGGCGCTCGGCGGGCAGGTCATCTCCATCGCCCGGGGCGTCGGCGGGCTCAACGTGCTGGACCCCGGCGCGATGGGCGCGGCCGCCGCGCGGATCGGTGGGCAGGCCGGCCAGGCGTTGGCCGCCGAGACCCACGGCCGGGTCCTCAACATGGTGGCGGCGCTGCTCACCATCGTGCGCGGCATGCCGATCAGCGACCACGAGCAGTCGGTGCTCTCCGCCTGCCTGCGGCACCTGCGCGAGCGCACCACGCCGGGCCGGACCTACCGGCTGCCCGACCTGCTCGCGGTGCTCGAGGAGGGGCCGCCGCAGGTCCGGCAGGTCACGCTGGACCGGGGCCAGGAGTCCCGGTACCGCGACGCCGTCGACCCGCTGCACCGCTCGCTGCTCGGCATCCTGGACGGCCCGCTCGGCGACACCTTCGCCTCGGAGACCGCCACCCGGATCGACCCGGACGCCACCGCCGTCTGCATCGACATCTCCCGCATCGGTGAGGCGGACGGGCAGTTGACCGCCGCCGCGATGCTCGCGGCCTGGTCGGACGGCCTGGGTACGGTGTCCGCCTCGCACGCGCTGGCGGACGCGGGCCTGGCCCCCCGCCGCTGGTTCTTCACGGTCCTGGACGAGTTGTGGCGTCCGTTGCGGGCGGCCTCCGGCATCGTCGACCGGATCGACGCGCTCACCCGCCTGAACCGTTCGCTCGGTCTCGCCGACGCGAAGATCACCCACACTCTGAAGGACGCCGAGGCGTTGGGGAGCGAGGCGGACAAGGCCAAGGCCCGGGGCTTCGTCGAGCGCGCCGGCATGGTCGCCTGCGCCGGGTTGCCGAGGGCGGAGATGGAGGAGTTGGGACGCGTGGTCGGGCTCTCCCGGCGCGAGATCGACCTGGTCTCCTCCTGGTCCTCACCGGCGGGCTGGGCACAGGACGGCGGGAACGAGGAGCCGCCCGGCCGTGGCCGGTTCCTGATCAAGGTCGGCGGGCGCCCCGGAATCCCGATCCGGGTCGCCATCACCGACGCCGAGCGGCACCTGCACGACACGAACACACGGTGGGTTGCCGACGGCGACGCGGAACGGCTGAGGGCCGAACGGGACGCGGTGATGCGCGCCGTCAAGGCCGGCGACCTGTCGCATCGGGGTGACCCGTGGCAGGCCGACGCGGGGCCGCGATGAGGAGCGGCGGCGGGGCCGGCGGCGACCACCTGGCGTGGCTGATCCCGGGGCTCGCGCTGGTCAACCTCGTGGTGTTCCTCCTGCTGTGGCTCGGCGGCACGCTCGGCGGCGTCCTCACCGGGCACGGCTGGCAGCCGCCGCCGTTCACCGTCCGCGTCTACCTGAGCCTGCTCGGCGGATCGGCCGAGCGGGTCTGGCCGGGTGTCCCACCGCCCGTGGTGTACGCGGGGGCGGCCGGACTCGTCCCGATCGCCGCCGTTCCGGCGGTGGCGCTGTCCCGCACCGTCGCCCGTCGCCGGCGGGCACCGAAGGGTCTCGCCCAGCCGAAGGAGCTGGGGGCCATGACGGGCAAGGCGGCCGAGGCCCGCGCCCGCGAGCTGCGTCCCTCGCTCAGGGACGCCGCCCGACTGCGCCCCGACGACACCGGCAACCTCCTCGGCGATCTCCTGCCCGCCGGGCCCGAGCTGCGGTCCTCGTACGAGGACGTAGAACTCGACCTGATGGCGCCACGGGCCGGGAAGTCCACCGGCATCGCCATCCCCCGGGTGCTCCGTGCTCCCGGGGCGGTCCTGTTGACGTCGAACAAGTCGGACGTCTTCACCGTGACCCGGCGGGAGCGGTCGCAGGTCGGCCGGGTGTGGACCTTCGACCCGCAGGGCATCGCGTACACCGAGCGCGGGATGTGGTGGGACCTCCTCGGCGGCTGCCGGACCATCGAGGGGGCGCGCCGGCTCGCCGGCCACTTCGTCAGCTCGGTCAACGACGACTCGTCGAAGCGCGACTTCTGGATCGCCGCGGCCCAGAACACCCTGACCGCCCTCTTCCTCGCCGCCAACCGGGGCGGGGCGACGGTCGGCGAGCTGCTGGCCTGGCTCGCCGACCCGGGCGACCGCACCCCGATCGACCTGCTCCGCGACGCCGGCATGGACGCGATGGCCGATCAGCTCCAGGGCACGGTCCACGGCGCGGTGCAGACCCGCGACGGCATCTACGAGACCGCCCGGCAGTGCGTCGCCTGCCTGCTCGACCCGGAGATCCTGGCCTGGGTCTGCCCCGACCCGTCCCTCCCGCAGTTCGTCCCGGAGGAGCACGTGACCAGCCGGGACACCCTCTACCTGCTCTCCAAGGACGGCGGCGGATCCGCCGCCGGGGTGATCGCCGGGCTGGCGGACGCCGTCATCCGGGCCGGTGTGGTGGCCGCCGAGCGCGCGGGTGGTCGGCTCGACCCGCCGATGACCGCCATCCTGGACGAGGCGGCCAACGTCTGCCGCATCTCCGACCTGCCCGACCTCTACAGCCATCTCGGCTCGCGCGGCATCAGCGTGGTGACGCTGTTGCAGAGCTACCGGCAGGGGGTACGGGTCTGGGGCGAGGCGGGGATGGACGCGCTGTGGAGCGCCGCCACCATCAAGCTGCTCGGCGCCGGGCTGGACGACGCCGACTTCGTGGACAAGATCGCCCGCCTGGTCGGCCAGCACGACGTGCGTACGCCCAGCTACTCCCGCTCCCGCGACGGCTCCAGCCGGTCCGTGTCGTACCGGCAGGAGCAGGTGCTGCCGGCGGACCGGATCCGGGCGCTGCCCAAGGGGACCGCCCTGCTGCTGGCGACCGGCGTCCGGCCCGCCGTGATCCGGCTACGTCCCTGGTTCAAGGAGCCGAACGCGGGGCCGATCTCCGCGGCGGCCCGCGCCGAGGTGCAGGCCATCACCGACCGGGCGGCGGCGGCCTGGCACCAGCGGGAGGATTGACGGCCGTGGCGGGGAAGATGCGGGCGGCGCAGGCGGCGCAGCAGTCGGTGACCCGGTTCGGCGCGACGCAGTTGGCCTGGCTGATCATCTCGGCGGTCGGGATGCTCCCGTTGGCGGTGCTGGCGGCGCTGGCCCTGGTCGTCCTGATCATCATCATCCTGCTCAGCGGTTCGCAGATGACCTCGTACTCGCCCGATCCGTCCAGCACCCTCGGCCCGGGGGCCGGCGGCAGCGTCCTCATCGAGCTCGCCGGCGGGGACGGCGACGGCGCCTTCGACGAGGAGAGCCTGCGTGACCGGGACCTCGTCGCGCCCATCAAGGCCGCCGCCGGGAAGTGTGACCTGCTCACTCCCGTGATCATCGCGGCGCAGATCGAGTACGCGTCCGACTTCGACGCGGACAAGGAAGGCCCGCAGGGACGCAAGGGGCTCTCCCAGTTGACGCCCGACGTCTTCGACAGGTTCGGCGAGGACGACGACGACAGCGGCGAGGCGTCGGCGCTCGACCCCGAGGACTCGATCCACGCCCACGCCCGCTACTTCTGCCACCTGGCCGAGGAGACCCAGCGGCTGCTGGACGCGAAGAAGGTCGTCGGTGACCACCTCACGCTGACGCTGATGGCCTGGGAACAGGGCCTTGAAGCGGTCGAACGCCAGGGCGGCATGCCCGTCATCGTGCTGGACAGCTACCCGTTCCGGGTGCGCGGGCTCTTCGCGCGCTACACGGTCGACGGCCTGACGACGCCCGACGACTCCCCGTCCCCGTCTCCGTCGGCGTCCGCCCGCGCCACCCCGCAGGACGGCGGCGACGGTCCGGGCGACGACGCCGGGGGCGGCGCCTCGCTGGTGAGCAGGGCGGCGTTCGACGCGATGTTCCCCGCCCGGAACCCCTTCTACACGTACGCCGGACTGACCGACGCAATGGCGAAGTTTCCCGCCTTCGCCGGGACCGGCGACGAGCGGACCCGCAAGCGGGAGCTGGCCGCCTTCCTGGCCAACATCGACCACGAGTCCGGCGGCCTGGCGCACGTCGAGGAGATCGACCGGAACGCGTGGGGCAACTACTGCGACGGCGGTCAGCCCTACGGGTGCCCCGCCGGCCGGAGCGCCTACCACGGGCGCGGGCCGATCCAGCTCAGCTGGAACAGCAACTACAAGGCCGCCGGGGACGCGCTCGGGCTGGACCTGCTCAACAACCCGGACCTGGTGAAGACCGACCCGTCGGTGGCGTGGCAGACCGCGCTCTGGTTCTGGATGACCCAGCGGGGTGCGGGCACGATGACCCCGCACGCCGCGATGACCGGTGGCGGGGGATTCGGCGAGAGCATCCGGAGCATCAACGGGGGTCTGGAGTGCGGTGGCGGAAACCCCGCCCAGGTGGGGGCGCGGGTCGAGGCGTACCGGCGCTTCACCGCAGCCCTGGGCGTCGACCCCGGCGACGGGAGCACGCTGACGTGCTGAGCAGCCGGGGCGGGTGCGCTCGAACGGGGCCGGACGCGGTGGGACGGAGCCGGACCGGACAGGGTCAGTGTCGGCCCGTCTCTGCCCGGATCGCCGACAGCATGACGTCGCGGGCCGGTACGGGAGAGTCCTCGGTGATGCGGGTGAGCCCGGCGAGCCCGACCCCGAGCATGAGGATCCGCCAGGCGGCCGTTCGCGCATGTGCGGCGTGGGGGTCCCCGGCCAGGACCGAGGCGAGGACGTCGGTCAGCCGGGTGAGCGTCTCGACGTAGCTCCGCGCGACGAGGGGGCGCTGCTGGGCGTGTGCGTTCGCCTCGGCCCACCGCGCGAGCGCGTGCCCGTCGCCGTCGGCGCCGACGAGGTCGGCGAAGAAGAGCACGAGCGCGTCGTACGCGTCGAGGCCGTCGACCTCGCGCTCGTACTCGTCGATCTGCCGCGCGGCGTAGTGCCGCCAGGCCTCCCCGGCGAGCTCGTCGGTCGACGCGAAGTGGTGGTGGATCTGTCCCTGCGACCCGCCGAGCTCGTCCGCCACGATCCTGGCCGTCACCGCGCTCAGGCCGTCACGCTCGACCACGGCCGCCGCCGCCTCCACGATCGAGCGGCGCCGCTCGGCACGCGCCAGATACGCCATCATCCCCTCCCTCGTACGCTTCGCTGGGCGCTCGACACCGAGCGTAGGAACGCGACGGTACGCGCCCGCAGCCCCTCCCTGCGCGACTGGATGATCTCGTCGAGCGGTGGGTCGTACGGCCCGAGGAGGGGCGTGCTGTGCACCTTCGTGGCGCAGTCGAGGTCGGTGCAGACGAGGATGCCGAGCGTGCTCAGCCGCTGGCGCTTGTCGGCGGAGGGGCGCGGCGCGGCGAAGAGGGCGACCTCGTTGAAGCGGCGCATGAAGTGGCACAGCGAGCACATGACCGATCGCCCGCCGAGCTCGGCCTGGTTCGGATTCTGGCGGAGCAGCAGGCCCGTCGCGACGCCGTCGACGTCGGCCACCAGGTAGGCGCGCATCGGCGCTCGGGGGTCCCGCCACCCGAGGTAGTCGAGCTTGTCCCACGCGATCTCGTCGAACCAGGACGGCAGGCGCACCCTGCTCCCGACCGGTTCCCGGTTCGCGATGGCACCCCGCACCTCGTCCCGGCTCATGGCCCGCACGACGTCACCTCCCGGCCGATTCTGTACACGGTTACAAATTGTAAGCCGGTACAAGTTTTCTCGTCCAAGGGTTTCCGTGCGGGGGGCCTTCGGCCGCGCAGGATGACGGGGCCCGACCCGCGTTGACGCGGATCAGGCCCCGCCCCGGAAGCGTCAGACGGTCGCCGGAGTTGCCGCCTTCAGCGGCTCCCACCAGTCGCGGTTGTCCCGGTACCACGCGATCGTGGCGGCCAGCCCCTCGGCGAAGCCGACCCGGGGGGCGTACCCGAGCTCGGCCGAGATCTTCGAGATGTCGAGGCAGTAGCGCAGGTCGTGGCCCCTGCGGTCGGGCACCCGGCGGACGGCGGAGGCGTCCGCCCCGCACATCTCGACGAGGCGGGCGGTCAGCTCGGTGTTGCTCAGCTCCGTGCCGCCGCCGATGTGGTAGACCTCGCCCGGCCGGCCCTTCGCCGCGACGAGCTGGATGCCCCGGCAGTGGTCGTCGACGTGCAGCCAGTCCCGGCGGTTGCGCCCGTCGCCGTACAGCGGCACGGAGAGGCCGTCCAGCAGGTTGGTGACGAACAACGGGACGACCTTCTCCGGGTACTGGTACGGGCCGTAGTTGTTGGAGCAGCGGGTGACGCAGACCGGCAGGCCGTGGGTGCGGTGGAAGGCCAGCGCCAGGTGGTCCGACCCGGCCTTGGTCGCCGCGTACGGGGAGTTGGGCGCGAGCGGCTGCTCCTCGCCCCACGCGCCCCGCTCGATCGAGCCGTACACCTCGTCGGTGGAGACGTGCACGAAGCGGCCCACGCCCGCCCGCACCGCCGCCTCCAGGAGCGTGAAGGTGCCCTGCACGTTGGTCCGCACGAACGCCGAGGCGTCCGCGATCGACCGGTCCACGTGCGATTCGGCCGCGAAGTGCACGACCAGGTCGACGCCGCGCATCAGCTTCCCGACGATTTCCGGGTCGCAGATGTCTCCCTGGACGAACGTCAGCTTCGGGTCGTCCGCGACGGGTGCCAGATTGGCCGTGTTGCCGGCGTAGGTCAGTTTGTCGAGCACCACCGTCCGGGCGTCCTCCCATTGGGGGTAACCGCCGCCGAGCAGTTCCCGGACGAAGTGCGAGCCGATGAAACCCGCACCGCCGGTGACCAGGACGCGCATGGATCGTCACCCTTCTCGATTTGACCGGATTCCGTGCCGGTCGGGTCGGAGGCGAATCAGTGCGGGGATGCGTTCGATTTCCACTCCAGCAGTCGGAGCAGGTAGTCGCCGTAGCCGCTGCGGATCAGCGGCTCGGCGAGGGCGCGCAACTGGTCGTCGTCGAGGAGGCCGGCACGCCACGCCGCCTCCTCGACGCATCCGATCTTGAGGCCCTGCCGCTCCTCGATCACCCGCACGTACTCGCCCGCCTGGACGAGCCCCGTGAAGGTGCCGGTGTCCAGCCAGGCCGTGCCCCGGTCCAGCAGCGTCAGGCTCAGCGTGCCGCGGCGGAGGTACTCCTGGTTGACCGCGCTGATCTCCAGCTCGCCCCGGTCGCTCGGTTTGAGCTGGTCCGCGATGTCCACCACGTCGCTCGCGTAGAAGTAGAGCCCCGGTACGACGTACCGCGACCTCGGCCGGGTCGGCTTCTCCTCGATGGAGAGCACCCGCCCCGACCCGTCGAACTCCACCACCCCGTACGACGACGGGTCGGCCACCGGATAGCCGAAGATCTCGGCGCCGACCGGCCGGGTCTGACGGACCAACTGCCGGCCGAGCCCCACGCCGTGCAGGATGTTGTCGCCGAGGACGAGGGCCGCCGGCCCGCCGGCCAGGAACTCCCGGGCGATGATGAACGCCTGCGCGATGCCCTCGGGCCGGTGCTGGATTCCGTACGTCAGGGAGAGGCCCCACTGCTTTCCGTCGCCCAGCAACCGGCGGAACTGCGGCTGGTCCTCCGGAGCGGTTATTACCATGATCTCGCTGACGCCCGCCATAACCAATGTTGATAGTGGATAGTAGATCATCGGCTTGTCGAAGACCGGCATCAGTTGCTTGGATACCGCCTGCGTAATGGGCCGCAACCGCGATCCCGTTCCGCCCGCCAAAACGATGCCTCGCATCGCAGCAGCATAACAGCACCATTGTTGAGCGTAAATATCGCCGGGAATGGTGCATGCCCGCTTTCCCGCTGGTTCGTCGCACTTTCGTGGCCGTTGACGCCGCGGCGGCGTCGTCCGCCGCCCGAGCCCCTGCCGGGCGGGGCGCGCTACCAGCGGTTGCGCGCCTCCTCGGCCCAGCCGACCAGGCCGTCCAGGTCGACGCGCTCGCCGTCGTCGGTGGCCGCCCAGCCGGTGAAGTGCCCGAAGCACTGGTGCGTCTCGCTGCCGACCACGCCGAGGTTCGTCCGGGAGACCTTCTCGTGGAACGGGTGGAAATCGACCGCCGCCCGCTCGCCGGTCATCCGCCACGGCCGCAGCCAGTCGCTCCGGTCGTACTCCCAGCGCAGCTCGTCGCCGATCTTGTGCAGCCGGCCGTCGACGAAGAGGCCGTTCTCGGTCGAGCCGGTGCCGTCGGTCCACCTGCCGCCGAGCTGGATCGCCCGCCCCGGGCCGCTGCCGGCGGCCCAGTTCCAGCGGATCGCGTACGGCCACCGGCCCCGGCCGTGGTCGAGGACCGCGAAGGAGTCCGCCTCGGCGACCGGGTGCTCCACCCCGTCGACCCGCAGGGTGCCGCGCACCGGGCGGCCGACGTCCTTGACCGTGTACTGGAACCGACGGGTGCTCCAGGGCACCACCACGGCGAGCGACTCGTGCCCCGCCGGCAGCGGCACGACGAGGTCGACCTCCACCCCGGGGGCGGTGGCGCGGATCGTGGTCCCCGCCGGGTCCTGGTCGATGTCGATCGAGATCCCGCCGCCCCGGGCGCGCACGGGGCCCGCGCCGCTGACCAGCGGGAACGCGGTGCCCCGGGCGAGGGGGACCACCGTGCCCCGATCGATCTCGACCCTCGTCGCGCGGTCGAGCACGTAGACGCCGTGCACCCCCGCGTAGTCCAGCGACGAGGCGACCAGGCCGACGATGTGGGTGGGCGTGACGACCCCCCAGTACTCCCAGCGCTTGTTGCGCCCCCAGCCCCGCAGGTTCGCCCGGTGCACCGGCCGGCGGCTCCACCCCACGGCGGCGGGCCGGAGCCGCCCGCCCGGAAGGCACAGGTCGACCGGCGCGGTGATCTCGTTCTCGTGCGTCACGCGGCGAGGGTAGTACGCGGGCCCGCCCCCCGCGCCGGGGGCGCGGGGGGCGAGTGGGGAGGAGGTGCTGGTCAGCGCGGGTTGCCCCGGCCGGGCTCGGCGAGGCCGTAGGCGCGGTCGATGGTCTGGACGACGCGGTTGCCCGCGCGGTCCCAGGCCTCCGTGCGGACGGAGACCGCCCCGGTGGTCCGCGCCAGCTTCGGGTGGTTGACGACCACCCGGTAGCTGCCGCCGCCGGCGGGCAGGACGAGGGCCGGCTTCCAGGTGACGCCGTCGTCGTACGACACCGAGGTCCGCATCCCGGCGATGCGCGGCGCGCCGGGCATCGGGTGCGGCGTGACCGTGAACCGGTACGGCCGCCCGGCCGCCGTGGTGTCGTCCAGCGCCAGGTCGAAGTCGTGACCGAGCTGGATCAGCGGCTGCCAGTCGCACTTCCCGCTGCTGATGTTGATCCACTGGGTGTAGCAGGTCGCCGGCTCCTTGACGGTGCCCGTCGCACTGGCCGAGCGGAACGTCCAGTCCGTGGCGACCCGCTTCGCCAGCGTCTGCCCCGAGAAGTCGTCGTGGCGGACGGTCCGCAGCGTGTACCGGCCCGGCGCGGCCGGCACGGTCCAGTGGACGAAGCTGTTGCCCCGGCCCGGCGGCGGGTTCGGCGCCACCCGGACGCCGTCGAGTTCCAGGGTCGCCTCCAACCGGCGCTTGCCGCCGACCGAGGCCGTGAGGTCCGCCGCCGACGCCGAGCGCTCGACGATGTGCAGCTTGTCGCCGTCGCGGCACGCCATGCAGATGACGCTCTCGGTCGGGTCGTCGATGCGCGTGCCCTGCACGACCGGCGGCTGGTTGATCTTCTCGGCCCTGGTGCCCGGCCTGGTGAACTTCTGGGTGAAGCCGACGTCGCGGCTGGCCCCGTCGGCCGGGTTCTTGACGGTGAAGTAGCGCGCCCAGAGCACGTCCGGCCCGGTGACGTTGTAGTACTCCATCCGGGTAGCCGGGGGAACCGACGGAAGGAGACCCCGTGTCCAACGCCATGCGCATGCTCGAGACGTACCCGAAGTCGATCAACCTGGATCGGGCGAAGCTCGCCGCGATCGACTCCCTGAAAGCCTGCGCCCAGACCTGCACCGCCTGCGCGGACGCCTGTCTCAGCGAGGACATGGTCGCCGACCTGACCAAGTGCGTCCGGACGAACCTGGACTGCGCGGACATCTGCGAGACCACGGCCCGGGTGCTGTCCCGGCACACCGGATACGACGCGAACATCAGCCGCAGCCTGCTGGAGGCGTGCGCCACCGCCTGCCGGGCCTGCGCCGACGAGTGCGCGGGCCACGCGGACCGGCACGAGCACTGCCGCGTCTGCGCCGACACCTGCCGCGCCTGCGAGCAGACCTGCCGCGACCTGCTGGCGACGATGAGCTGATCCGGGGCCGACGCGACCCACGGCGGGGCCGTCGCCGTCGTCCGGCTGTCGCGTACGCCCGGGGGTGGAACGGCCCGTGGCCCCGCGCCGACGAGGCGGCGCGGGACCACGGGTGCGGCGGGGTCGGTCAGGGGGTGACCATCTGGATGCGGACCGGCACGGAGTCCACGCCGATCAGCCCGGTCGAGTCGAAGACCTCCAGCCACACCGACCACGAGGTGGTGGTGGTCCCGCTGCTCAGCAGGGGGAGCGGCGCGGTGAAGGCCGCGCAGCTCTTCGGCACGACCTTGTCGTCGACCGGGCCCCGGCCAGCCTCGGCCACACGGTGTCGGCGACGACGAGGAACCCCGGTGCGGTGTAGGCGGACAGCCGGGGCGCGGTCAAGATCTGCACAAGTTCAGGGAAAGTGGGCTCTGGCGGCGCGGAATGGCCCCACTTTCCCTGAAGTTGCGCGGGTCTCGGGGCGGAGGTGAGTGTCGGGTCGGGCCGGCAGGCGGGCGGTGCCGGGAGGGTGCCGGCCCAACGATGACGACCAGGAACGGTACGCCCACCCGGCCCCGCCGTCCTCCGCCGGGCGTCAGACGAGCGGGCAGCGGCCGGCGCTGTAGTGCGCGACCGCCGCCAGGATCTCCGACTCCGAGCGGTCCGCGAAGTTCAGGGTCGCGATCAGCCCCGAGCCGTAGAAGGCGGTCAACAGCCCGCTGTCCACCGCTGTGAACGTCCCGAGATTCTGCAGGCTGCGGGGGTCGCGGGGCGCGACGACCAGCATCTTCTCCAGGCTCCACCGGCGGCGCGAGACCTGCCCGACGGCCTCCCACGGCAACCAGACGGCCTGCCCCCGCGTCGGCCGGGTGCGGATCCAGAGCCCCGCCGGGCCGAGCGCCAGCACCGGTCCCCCGGAACCGATCAGCCAGAGCTGAAGACCCAGCGGCAGCCCGATCAGGGCCAGCAGGCAGCCGAGCACGCCGAGGATGCCGAGCACGGCGTTGCCGCGAGCCTGCGGGTCGGCCCCCTGCACGAGGCCGACGCCGGCCAGGCAGGCGATCGGAAGGACGAGGACCAGCACGACCCCGCCCATGACCAGCGCACGCTTGACGACGTTCGGCCGTACGACGAAGGGCTGGTCGGCGGGGATGCGCTTGAGCACGGGCGCGGGGGGTGGGGGCGTGTATCCGGGCTGCGGGGCACCGTAGGGGTGCTGCCAGGGCTGACCAGGTGGCGGGGTGGTCACGGGAGGGGCTCCAAGCTGCTGGACGGCCGGGGGGCTCAGCCTACGAGGCGCGTACGAAGCGTCCGCCACCTCTCATGGTGGTTGCGCTCTCCACGGGCAGTGGTCCGGCGAGGGCCACTAATTGGCTTCGTGCGACCAATACCTGACTAAAGTCAGGTATATGGACGAGGGGCTCATTGCCGCGGTGCGGCGGTTCAACCGGACGGTCACCCAGCGGGTCGGCGCGCTCGACGACGAGTACATGAACCGCGGACGCCCGCTGGCGCAGTCCCGCCTCCTGTGGGAGATCGGCCCCGACGGCGCCGAGGTGGCGGCGCTGCGCACCCGGCTCGGCCTGGACTCGGGATACCTCAGCCGGCTCCTGCGCACCCTCGAAGGCGACGGGCTCGTCAGCGTCGGCCCGGCTGTCGGCGACGGGCGGGTGCGGGTCGCCGCGCTCACCGACGCCGGCCGGGCCGAATGGGTCGAGCTGGACGAGCGCTCCGACGAGTTCGCCCGTTCCCTGCTCGAACCGCTCACCGAGCGCCGCCGCGAACGGCTCGTCGCGGCGATGGCCGAGGTCGAGCGCCTGCTGGTCGCGTCGATGGTGGTCATCGAGCCGTGCCCGCCGGGCGACCCACGGGCGCGGGCCTGCGTGCGGGCGTACGCCCGGGAGGTCGCCGGGCGGTTCGACGACGGGTTCGACCCGGCGCTGAGCAGGCCGGTGCGCGACGAGGAACTCGTCCCGCCCGCCGGGGTGTTCCTGCTCGCCACGCTCAACGGCGAGCCCGTCGGCTGCGGCGCGGTCAAGCTGCACCGGGACGCGCCCGCCGAGATCAAGCGGGTGTGGGTCTCCGACGCCGTACGCGGGCTCGGGCTCGGCCGGCGGATGCTCGACGAGCTGGAGCGGCACGCCGCCGAGCGGGGCTGGACCGCCGTCCGGCTGGACACCAACCGCCACCTCATCGAGGCGATCGCCCTGTACCGGTCGGCCGGCTACCGCGAGGTCGAGGCGTTCAACGACGAGCCGTACGCCCACCACTGGTTCTGCAAGCCCGTCGCGCCATGACGCCGCGTCCGGCGGCGGGCGCGGCCCCTCAGGGGAGCGGGTCGGTCCCGGCGCGGCGGCGCTGCACCAGCCCGAGGGTGATCGCCTCGCGGGTCAGCTCAGCCTTGTTCCCCACGTCGAGCTTCGACCGGATGCGGGTCAGGTAGGTGTTCACCGTGGCCTCGGAGATGCCGAGCCGGCGGGCCGCCTGGGCGTGGGTCAGGCCCTGGGCGATCAGCCCCAGGGTCGCCGCCTCCCGGGGGGCGAGTGTCGGGCGGCGCGCGGCCCGGTGCCGCGCCGGGTTCCGGACCGGGCCGAGGCCCGGCGCGCAGGCCGGGCCCGTGCCACCGCCCGGGTCGGGACCGAGGGTTGCCGCATCATCCGCCCGCCCGCCCGCGCCCGCCGGGAGGCCCGCGTCCCACTCGCCCGCGCCGGCCCTGAGCCGGGCGGTGAGCATCGGACACAGGTAGAACCCGCCGGCCGCGGTCACGTCGAGGGCGATCCGCAACTCGGTACGCTCCGTCGCGGTGCTCACCACCGAGCGGGCACCGGCCCGGATCACGCACAGCGTCGCGGCGCCCGCCGACTCCGGCACCATGACCAGGGTCGGGTGCCGGTCGCAGGCCCATCGGACGGCGGGCGGCAGCGGATCGACCAGGACCACGACCGTCTCCGGCCCCGCGCCGCTCGCGCCCACCTCGCCCACCGTGTCGACGGCGACCACGCGCCGCACCCGGTCGTTGCCGTCGATGAGCTGGCGCACCCCGCGCCGGGCCAGCGGCTCGGACACCACCACGCACACGTCGAACATCGCTCACCCCTCCGTGAGCAGTCAACTACGTTGCCGCCGGCGGGGGGAGGCAGGAATACCGGCAGGAACGCCCGTCACATCGACAGGTAGCCCAGCTCGACCGCGCGGCGGGTCAGCTCGGCCTTGTTGGCGGCGCCGAGCTTGTGGCGCAGCCGCTTCGCGTACGTGTTGACGGTCTGTTCCGTGACGCCCAGGCGGTGGGCGGCCTGCCGGTGGGTGAGGCCCTGGGCGATGCACCGCAGCGTCTGGACCTCACGAGGGCTCAGGGACGCGGCGGCACCCCGGTCGTCGCGGCCGACCAGCGTCGCCACGCTCGGCGACAGGTACGACCCGCCCGTGTCCAGCGCCGCGTGGGCCAGCCGCAGCTCACCGGGGCCGTCGCCGTCCCGCAGGACGGCCCGGACCCCCGCCGCGAGCAGCGCCAACGGGTCCACCGTCGCCTCGCGGGGCAGCACGAGGAGCACGGGCAGACCGGCGGCCAGGTCGGCCAGTTGCGGCCAGCGTTCGCCGGTCAGGCGGTCCCACCGGACCACGACCGGCGCGGATCCCCCGGCTTCGGGCGGGTCGGCGGTCGGCATCAGGGGCTCCAGGAAGGAGGGCCGCTCCGTTCCCCCGGCGGCGCGTACGGAGCGCTGTCGAATAGTAGATCCCCGTGACGTCCCCGAAATGAGGGCTGTCCATGTCCCCCGAGGGGGCGTGCAGAATCTCGGGCGCGACGTCGATGTCGCCCACCTCCCCAGCACAGGCCGTCCCGTCTGCGCCGCGCCGCCGCCGCTACCGCCGGCCGGAGCCCGGTGCCGGCCGTTGGTCGCGGACCGGACCGTCCGCGTTGTCGTGGCGACGAGGGAGACAGATCACATGAATGCGACGAAGCATCCGATGCCCGCCCCGGGAGACCCCCGGTGTCTGCGGCTCCGATGCTTCGGCGGGTTCCGGCTGGAGCGCGACGGCGTCCGGCTGGACTGGTCGGGCGTGCGGCCCCGGGTCCGGACCCTGATGCGCTACCTCGCGGCGGAGGCCGGCCGGCCGGTGCACCGGGAACGGATCACCGCCGCGCTCTGGCCGGAGCTGCCGGACCGGGCCGCCGTCAACAGCCTGCACGTCGGCGTCTCGACGCTGCGGACCTTCCTGGAACCCGGGGTGGCCCGGGGCGCGTCCCGGTTCATCGTCCGCGACGGAGCCTCGTACCGGCTGGAGGTGGGGGCGGGCGGCGGCTGCGACGTGTCGGCCTTCGAGGCGGAGCTGGCCGCCGCCCGCCGGGGCGCGTCCCTCGGGGACGACGGGGCGGCCGTCCGGGCGCTGCGCGGCGCGCTCGACCACTACACCGGCGACCTGCTTCCCGAGGACGGCCCCGCCGAGTGGGTGGTCGCCGACCGGGAACGGCACCGGTGCCGGGCGGCGGAGGCGGCGGTGCTGCTGGCCCGGCTGGAGCTGGCCGGAGGACGGGACCGGGCCGCGGCGACGGCGGCCCGGCGGGCACTGGAGCTGGACGGCTACCACGACGACGCGTGGCGGCTGCTGATCACCGCGCAGCGCGGCGCCGGCGACGCGGCGGCGTGCCGGCGCAGCCAGCAGGCGTACGAGCGTGTCCTCCGCTCGCTCGGCGTCACCCGGCCGGCCGCGCCCCGACCCGCGCACGTCACGGCCGCCTGAACACCTCGATCTCGGCCAACGCCACCCGCCGCCCGCGCTCCTCGCCGTAGCTGGCCCCGATGGTCAACCGCAGCCGCGCCACCCCGCCGCGCACGCGGTGGAACGTCTGCGGGCCCGGCCGGTCGGTCAGCCGCAGCCGCTCGGTGCGGCTTGCGCCGTCCCGGGTCCACGTCGTCATCGTCAGTTCGGCGGGCCGCCCCTGCCGCACGAACTCGTCCTGCTGCGGCGACGCCCCGGCGTGCACGATGAGGTCCATCAGCCGGATCGGCGGGTCGAAGGTCAGCTCCACGTACTGGCCCGTGGCGGGGCGATCGGTGGCGGGCGACCAGTAGCGGTTGTTCAGGCCGTCGACCGTGGACCGGGCGGGGTGGCCCCGCGCCTCACTCGAAGCCGTCACCGAGGTCGGCAGGACGGCCTCCGGCTTCGCCGTACGGTCCCGGATCGCATCGACGACCGGGCCGCCGAAGCGGACGACGGCCCAGGCCGCCCCGGCGAGCAGGAGCAGGACGACCAGCACCGCGAGCAGCCGGCGCAGCAGGCCCCGGCCGGGCCGCCGGCGGGGCCACCGCAGCCGGCGCCACCACGGTACGGCCGCCGCCGGCCCCGCCGCCGCGAGCAGCGACCCGCCGCACCGCCGGCAGAACGCCCGGCCGCGCGGGTTGCCGGTGCCGCAGGCCGGGCAGGCCACCTCGCCCGCGCCGACCGGGTCACCGGCGAAGTCGCGCACCACCGGCACCGGCTCCACGGGCCGCCCCGGCCGCACCGCGCCGGGCTGGTCGACGGCGGGCGCGGGCGGTGCGCCGCCGGACGTCGGCGCGAGGAGGCCCGGGTCGGCCGGGTGGGCGGCCCCCGCGACGTCCTCGGCCGGGCGCACGGGGACGACCAGGGCGGCGGCCCGCCGCTCCCGGTCCGCCACCCCGGCGGGGTCGCCGTCGCCGGGGCTGGCCGCGCCGACCGTGGCGTCGGCCGGGGGGGCCACCGCGGGCCGCGTCTCGGCCTCGGCCTCCACGGCGGGCGCGGGCGTGGTCTGCCGCGGACCGGCGTCGGCGGTGTGGGCGGGCGTGGTTGCCGGAGGACCGACGTCGGCGGTGCGGGCGGGCTTGGCTTGCGAGGGACGGACGTCGGCGTTGTGGGCGGGCGCGGCTTCCGGAGGACCGGCGGCGGGGGCGGGATTGGCTTTCGGGGCGTCGGCGACGGGGGCGGCCTTCGGGGCGTCGGCGGCGCGGGTCGTCCCGGCGGCGTCCTCGCCGTCCCAGGCCAGGAAGGCTCCGCAGGTGCCGCAGAAGGCGTCGCCCGGCACCACCTCCGCGCCGCAGTTGTCGCAGGCCCTCATCGGGCACCGCCCGTCGCCGGGCCGCCGTCGGCCGGCAGCACCTCCACCGTGTACGGCACGTGCGCCGGCCGGTTCGCCTCGACCACCGCCCGGAGCCGGGACTCCAGGGCCTCCGTGGGCTCGGGCACGCGCAACCGCACGGTCAGGGCGGGCTCGGCGGCGCCGGGCAACTCGGCGCGGGGGCTCGCCGACCAGGTCGTCCCGCCGCTCTCGACGACCTCGGGCACGAACCCCGTGGCCAGCCGCACCTCCTCGGCCAGCCCGGCGGCGGTGCCGCGCACCCGGTGCCGGGCCACCGCGCCGGACACGGCTCGGCGGCGCTCGTCCGGCGGCCTCTCGGGGCCGGCCCCGGCGGCGACCCAGCCGCCCAGCCAGTCCACGAAGTCCATCGGGGCGAGCGCCGGGTCGAAGTACGCCCACAGGTTGTCCAGGGTGGCGTGCACCGGCGCGACCACCTGGTCGTACGCGCCGGTCAGGCGCTGGGCCAGGTCGTCGGCGGCGTAGACGGCGGGCAGCCGTCGACCCAGCGGGTCGGGCGAGTCCAGCCCTTCGATGGCGGCGCGCATCCACGTACCCCTTCCGCTCAGGCGCCCGACGGGCGAGCGTCGACCCGGACCTGGTGCTGGTGGGAGAAGACGAGGGCGTGCCGGTCCAGCTCGATGCGGGCCACCTGCTCCCCCCGGCGGCCGGTCAGCGGGTCGGCGGGGAACATCCGTACCTCCTCGACCACCTCGACCCCCGGCAGCCGTTGCAGGACCCCGAAGACCTCCCCCGAGTGCACCTGCCGCCCGAACGGCCACCCGGTGCCCTCCGGCCCGCCGCGCACCGGGTCGAGATACCGGTACAGGGTGGCCGTGGCCTCGGCGCGGAGCTGGGCGGCGGCCGTGTCCGGGCGGGGGACGAGTCGCGCCGCGACCGTGACGCCCTGGTAGAACGGCGGCTCCACGACCAGCCGGGTGCCGATCGGGCGGCGGGCGTCGAGATGCTCCGCGATGGTGGCGAGCATCGCGTCCGGGGGCACCAGGTCCTCGAAGTGCAACCGGCCCTCGTCGTCGGCGACGGCCTCCGGCACCACCAGCAGCCGTACCCCACCGGCCGCGCTCCCGTCACCGGCGGGCAGGCAGCGGACCCGGGCCGCGGCCGGGCAGGCCTGCCGGGCCAGCAGCTCGTAGTCGCGGGCGGTGACCGCCCGGTCCTGGGCCCGGAGCTGCACCGGCCCGCGCAGCCGGGCCTCCGCCACGCTCTCCCCGTCGACCCCGCCGGTGGCCGGCCCCCGGTTCTCCACCCGCGACACGTACGGCATGGAGCTGCGCAGGACGGCCAGCGCCCCCCGGGCGACGTTGCCGCTGCGCCCGCCCCCCGTCCGGTAGCGGCGCACCCGCACCCGGGCTCCGGCGGGCGGCACGGCGCCGTACCGGCGCAGGGTGCCGTCGGGTTGCCGCACGGCCGGCCCGAAGAGGATCTCCCCGGCGGTCCGGTCGACGACGACGTGCCGGTCGTCCGGACCGGACGCGCTGAACGCGCCCACCTCGGTCCACTCCCGCCACCCGGCGGCGTCGGCGGTCTCCACCACCAGGGGGTGCTCGTCGCCGACGATCGGCGGCCGGGCCACCGCGAACCGCTGGCCGGGCACCCCCTCGGCCTCGCCGAGCTGCTCGCCGAGGACGGTCTCGGCATGCACGGCGGTGACCGTGCCGCCGATGGTGGCCGCCTCCACCGAGCGCACGGTCGGGGAGGCGGCGTAGAAGGGCTGACCGGGCCGGGCCTCGACCAGCCGGCACCGCAGCCAGCCGGCGCGCTGCCCGGCCACCACGGAGGTGACGTGGCCGGCCGGCACGTGCAGCACCACCTCGCCCGGCCGGTTCAGCCCGCCGGTGTCGTCGTGGTCGACCTCGCAGGGCGACCAGTCCCCGCCCGTCCACGCCTCCCACACCAGCGGCGGCTGGCGCGGGTCGACCCCGACGCCCTCCACCCGGCTGTCCATCCGCAGCAGCACCGCGCAGGAGGGCACGGCGGCGGAGAGGCCGAGGAGCATCGCGTCCCCCGGGGCGGGGCCGGCCGGGAAGCAGGCCACGTCCCGGCCGTCGAGCAGCTCCTCGGTCCGGTCCGCCGGTGGGCCCTGCGCCGGGTGGCTGCGCAGCCGGGTCAGCTCGCAGGGCACCACCGCCAGGTCCGCCGCCGTGGTGAACACGATCGCCTCGTCGGTCTGGGTGCGTTCCGTGCCGACCTCGGTGCCGGCGCGCAGCACCACCGGCTGGGTCTGCGGGCCGGAGAGCCAGAACGTGACGTCGCCCCGGGCGGCCGTCGGCGGGAACGGCCGCACCCCGATCAGGTCGAGGAAGGCCAGGTAGTTCTTCTCCGGCACCCGGTTGAGGCGGTAGAGGAGCTGGTCGACCATGTGGGCGAACGTCTCGACCAGGGTCACCCCGGGGTCGGAGACGTTGTGGTCGCTCCACTCGGGGCAGCGCTGCTGGATGAAGCGCTTCGCCTCGTCGACGAGTTGCTGGAAGCGACGGTCGTCCAGGTTGGGGGCGGGCAGCGGCATCAGGCGGCGCTTTCCTCGTGGGACGGGATGACGTAGAACGGGAAGACCAGGTTGCGGGGGTCGTTGGTGCCCCGGATCGAGTACCGGACGTCGATGTAGAGCACCCCGGCGTCCTCGGCGTCGAAGCCGATCACCACGTCGGTGACGTCGATGCGCGGCTCCCACCGGTCCAGCGCCCGACGCACCTCGAAGGCGATCCGCCCGGCGGTGTTCTCGTCGGCGGGGGCGAAGACGTAGTCGTGCACCCCGCAGCCGAACTCCGGCCGCATCGGCCGCTCGCCGGGCGCGGTGCCGAGGATGAGCTGGATCGCCTCGACGATCTCCCGCTCCCGGTCGACCAGGGCCATCCCGCCGGTGGCGTCGGTGCGCAGCGGGAACGCCCAGCCCGCCCCGATGAACTGCTCGGCCACCGCCGTCACCCGCCGATCAGCACGGTCGGCGCGCCGGTGCTCACCACGGCCCGGCAGGTCGTGGCGTCGCCCCGGCGGGCGGCCGGGTAACCGCCGATCAGCACCTGGCGCAGCGGCGGCGGGGCGGCGGGCACGATCACGTTGGTCATCAGCAGGGCGGCGTGCGGCGGCGGCACGCTGCACACGCAGACCGTGCCGACGACGGCGGCGGGCTGCCCGGCGATGCGCACGCTGGCCACCCCGAGCAGCGGCCCGCCGGGGGGCCCGGGGGGCAGGGCCCGCCCGCCGGGCGGCCCGACGCTGCCGGTGGGCGGACCGGGGGTGAGCCCGGTGGCGAGGTGGCTGATCTGGTCACCGACGCGCGCGGCGGGCGGCATGGGCGTCCCTCCGGTCAGGTTGGGCTCGACGACGGTCAGTTGAGCTTGACGAGTGGTGCCTGGATGTCGACCGTGGTGCCGCCGTCGACGGTGACCGACCGGCCCTTGAGGGTCAGCTCGCCGATCCCGGCGTCGAGGGTGATCCCGCGCCCCTTCACAGTGACCTGCTGCCTGGCCTCGATCTCGACGCTGCCGTCGCTGTGGATCACCACGGCCGTGCGCCGCTCGTCGAGGTGCACGGTGAGCCTGTCCTTGGAGGTGCGCAGCCGGATGCCCCGGGGCCCGGCGGGAAGCTGCGACTCCAGGAACTCGATCCGGTCCCCGCTGCGGGAGGCGAACGAGCGCCGGTTCACCCGCCCCGAGGAGGAGTCGACCAGCGCGCCGTCGTGCGGCGAGGGCTTGTCCACGCCGTTGTAGAGCCCGCCGATGACGTACGGGCGGTCGAGCAGGCCCTGCTCGAAGCCGACCAGGACCTCGTCGTTGACCTCCGGGCAGAACACCCCGCCCCCGCCCACCCCGCCGAGCTGCACCGTCCGCACCCAGTCGGTCTCGTAGTCCGGGGCGTCGGTCAGCCAGGGGAAGCGCAGCCGCACCCAGCCCTGCCCGACCCGCTCGGGGTGGCGGCGGTCCACGTCGGCCTTGGTGTTGGTGACGATCGCGACGGCCAGCCCCGGGACGCGGGCCGCCCGGGCCGGCGCGGCGGCGGCCGAGGCCAGGCCCCACGTGGAGCGGTCCTGCCGGCCGCTGACCGTCAGCCAGGTCTCGTAGAACTGGGCGGGGCCGAAGACGTGCCGGCTGGCGGTGATCGTGTACTTCCCCTCGAAGGGCTTCCCCACCTGCTGCAACGACAGCGGCACCCCGGCCCGCAGCCGGGGATTGCCCCGGATGCCCACCTCCAGCTCCGCGAAGGCCCCCGTCACGTCGGCGGCCACCGCGCCGGCCACCGCGCGGGTCTCGGCCGCCGTCCGGTACGGCACGTCCGCCACGCAGAGCCGGGCCGCACCGAAGGGCGCGGACACCTTGGCCGGGGTGGTGCCGATCTGCACCTCGTCGCTGGCGGCGGTGGCGACCTCCGTGAGGACCGGACGCTTCGCCCGGACGTCCCACCCGCGCACGGTCACCCCGGCCACCTGGCCGACCGAGGTGACCGTGGAGCGCACCGACAGCAGGTTCTCGTCCATCTGGACCACGAACGGGCTCTGCTCGGCGGTGACCCCCGGGCCCGGCGCGCCGGCCGCCCGCACTGATCGGCGGAAGAAGAACCGGCCGTCGACGACCACCACCTCGGCGTCGTTGTCGACGGCCAGCATCTTGAGGAACTCCCAGTCGTTCACGTTCGGCTGGGTGACCGTCTCGTACACCGTGGGGGTGGGGTCGATCCGGCCGACCGGGATCCTGGCGGCGGCGGCGACCTCCCGGGCGATGTCGGAGGCCTTGCGGTTGACGAAGCTGCGGACCCGCTGCCCCCGCATCAGCCGGTGCGACAGGTCCATGGCCCGGATGGTGGTGAAGGTGCCGACCCCGTCGTACTCCGACTCCAGGGTGACCACCTCGCCGCTGAACAGCGGCAGCGGGGCGGCGTCGGAGCCGGTGCGGACGTGCAGCGTCATGTCGACGCCGATCTCCACCCTGTTGTCTTCCAGGAACCGGCTCTGCGGGTCGCGGAAGCGGAGGGTGGCGGTGGCGGCCAGGTTGGTGCTGTCCTCCACGGTCGCCGAGACCAGCCGGTCGGCCCAGTCCTCGGGCAGCGGGTCGGGCAGGCCGACGACCAGGTTGTTGGTGTGGTCAGCGCTGGCCATGGGGATCCTCCTGGGTGCGCAGCTCCTCCGGGGCGGGCAGCAGCAGTTGACGGCCGGTGCGCAGCCGGACCGGGTCGTCGATGTCGTTGGCCTCCGCGATGACCCGCCAGGCGGTGGGGTCCCCGTACTCGCGGTGGGCCAGCAGCTCCAGGGAGTCCCCGGCCACCAGCCGGTGCACGCGGCGGGCGGTGCGGCTGCCCGACGTCGGGTTCTGCCCGGGGGTGGCGCCGCTGATCTCGTTGAGCGTCAGCGAACAGGTGGCCCGCAGGGGGGTGCCGTCCGGGTCGAACAGGCTGTACGTGGCGTTGACCTGGCTGACGTACGAGTAGAAGGAGACGGTCTGGAACTGCCCCCACGCGAACTTCACCCACGGCGGCGACGGGGCCTTCGCCGCGATGCTCGCCTTCGTCGGCACGCAGCAGGTGAGCAGGGCGTCGACCCGTTCCTGGACGCTGCGGGAGTGGGTGTCCGTGGCATCGAGGAAGACCTCCAGGCTGAGCGTCCGGGGCCCGGACCCGCTGAACTCGGCGACCCCGACGTCCGCCGCCCCGCGCACGACGTGCGGGATCCAGTTCGCCGACTTGGTGAGGGCGAGCTGCTGCGGGTTGAACATGAAGGTGATCGGCCCGCCGAGGGAGCCGCCGGGCTGGCTCCCGCCCGAGGTGGGCGGCTGGTACCGCTGGATGTGCGCCGACACCTTGCCGGCCCGCGACCGCATCAGCCCACCTCCAGGAAGCCGTGGTACGCCAGCTCGATGCTCTCGGTGGCCACCTCTGACCGGTTCGGGTCGAAGGACGGCCCGGACCAGCGCACCAGGACCACGTCGGCCAGCCCCCACTGCACGAGCAGCGCCAGATCGGGCCGGAGTGCCGCGATCTGCGCCGTCCCCCGGCGTACCCCGCTCGGTAGCTGGGCGAGGTAGCTGGAGACCTTGGCGGTGTCCCGGGTCAGCGGGCGGCTCAGGGTGACGTTGGAGTACCGCAGCCGCGACGGGAGCTGCCAGACGAACTCGTTGTTGCCGCCCTCCTGGAACTGCTCCAGCTCCACCTCGCAGCCGAGGCCGTCGCAACTGCTCCAGTCGCCCAGGTCGATGCCGTCGACCTGGAGCCGGAAGTGGACGGTCGTCCCCGGGTCGCCACTGGCCATCCCCGTCTCCCCTCTCGTGCCGGTCGGTGCCGTCCGGCCGGTGCGTTCCGCCAGTCATCCGGGCGGTGGGCGGCGGGCTCACCGCGCGCCGTCCCGCCACCGGCCGGACCGTTCCCGGCTGGCCCGCAGGTCGGCCCGGATCAGCCGGCTGATCGGCTCGACCAGCCGGTGGGCCAGGGCATCCAGGTGCCGTCGGTCGAAGTCCCGCAGCAGCGCCTCCAGGCCCGGCTCCGGGCCGGGGTCCGGGGCGGCCAGCGCGGCAGCCCTCCGCTGCACCGTCCCGGCGCCGGGACGCGCCGCGGCGGCGGCGGCGGTGCCGGGGGCCGCTGCCCGCTGGACCGTCGCGGTCCGCTGCGCGGGCGTCGGCCCGGTCGCGTGTCCGGGGCCGCCGTCCGCCGCCGGCCCCGCCGTCCGCCGCCCGGGCACCGGTACGTCGCTGGACGCGAGATCCCGCCCGGGTACGCCCGACGCGGCACTCCGCCCCGGTGCGGCGGCCGGCCGAGGCGGGACGGCCGGCGGGGGCAGCCTTCCCCCACCCGCCCCGGCGGCCCGCTGCACGGCGGCGGGCCGGGCGGTCGGCTGCACGGTGACGGGTGGGACGGTCGGTCGGGCGGCGGTCGGCCCAGCGGCCCACTGCGCAGTGGTCGGTGGGGCGGTCGGTCGCGCGGCGGCCGGCCCGGCGACCCGCTGCACGGTGGCCGGTCCGGCGGCTCGCGGCCCGGACGGGGTGGGCGGCCCAGCCGGGATCGCCCCGGAGTCCGAGCGGCCCCGGGTCCGCCAGGTCACCGGCACCGTGGCCCGGGCACCGGCGGCCGCACCCGGCCCGCCCGGCACGGCCGGCGCCGCCGGCATCTCGGTCAGCGGGGACAGTTGGCGCTCGGCCAGCAACGGCAGCCGCCGCTGGACTGGCGCGGGCGGCGGTACGCGTACCCCGGTCGGTCCGGCGGCGGAACCGTCCCGCTCCACCGGACCCGCCTCGGCGGCATCCGCCCAGTCCCCGGTCGGGCCGGGGCGGATCAGCCGCGGTAAGCCGGCGGGCGGTGTGGGACGCGCGGTGGCGGGGCCGGCGGCGGGCGTGGCGGGGCCGGCGAGCGGCGCGGGAGGAGCGGCGGCCGGGTCAGCGGTGGACGCGGGGCCGAGTGCGGCCCCAGGCGTGCCGGGCAGCCGCCGCCGGAGCCGCTGGACCACCGGCCCGGCCGGTGCGGCGGTGCTCGGCCCGGCCGTGGACCGGCGGGCCGGCGCGGGGCGGATCGGCACGCGTGGCGGAGCGGACGAGGCGCCCGACGCGCCGCCGCCCTGGGCGGCCGGCGAAGGCCGTCTCCCCGGCGTTCCGCCAGGGGTGCGGGCGATGACGGCCGGAGGCGGCGCGGCAGCGGCGGGGCGTGGAGGCTGGTCGGCCAGGGACGGCCGGGGCGGGGAGGAGGGCGGGGCTCCTGCGGCCTGCGGCGCGGCATCGGCGGCTGGCCCGGCCGGCGTGTGGAGGGGCAGGCCGGGGCGGGCGGTGGAATCGGCCCGGGCGGGGGCGTCCGGCTGCGCCCCGTTGCCCCCGCGACCGTCCGGCTGTGGCCAGCCGCCGGCGCGGGTGTCCGGCCGGGGCGCGTCGGCCGCCCGGGGGCCGACCGGCCGGGGCGGTTCCGCCCGGCGGGCGTCGCTCGACTGCGCGTCTACCGTGCGGGGGGCGTGCGGTGATGAGCCGGTGGCCCCGGCGCGGGCGGGGGGGCTCCGACGTGCCACGGGCGGCGGCGCGTCGGCCGGCAGCGGCGGTCCCAGCCCGGCCCGGTCCGGGCGGGCGGGGGCCCGTTGGACCTCGGCGTCGCCCGGGGTGTGCTGCCAGGTCCGTGCCGGGGAACCCGGCGCGGCCACCGGCCCGGCCGGACGCGCGCCCGGCGGCGATCCCGGGCCGACCGACGGCGACCCCGAGCGGGTCGGGGGCGAAGCCGGACGCGTCGGTGGCGACCCCGAGCGGATCGGGGGCGCGGCCGGGCCCGGCGGCGATACGGCCGGACCAGCCGGCGGCGAGGCCGAGTCGACCCGCGGCGTGACCTGGCCTGGCCGGGCCCCGTGCCCAGCGGCGGGTGCGGGGCCGGCGCGTCGACCGGGCGCGCTGGTCCGGGCGGTCTCGGGAAGCGAGGGGAGCGGGTCACCGAGGCCCAGCCGCGCACCTCGCCGCACCGGGGGCGGGCCGCTCCGGGCCGGCGCACGCGCGACGTGGGGCGTCGGCGCTCCCGGGCCGCCGTCGGTGGGGCCCGAAGCCCCGGCCGGCGCGGGCCCGACGGTGGGGACGGCCGGAGCGGTCTGGACGACCGGGGCGACGGCCCCGCCGGCCTGGCCGGGCGCGACCGTGGCCTGGTTCGGCGTGGCCTGGCCGGGCGCGACCGTGGCCTGGGTGGGGGCGGTCGTGACCTGGGCGGGGGTGGCTGTGGCCTGGGCGGGCGGGGCGAACCCGGCGGGCCGGACGAGCGGGGCGGTGTCGGCCGGGGTGACGGGGCCCGGTGGCGCGACAACCGCCTCGACGGGCGCAGCCGGGGCGGGCGCGACCGGCCGGGAGGGCGGTGAGTTCGCGGGCGCCGGCTGGACCGTGGTCAGCGGCGGGGCCGCCGCTACGCCGGCGCGCGGCGTGCCGGCCAGCCGGCGGGTCGGCGCGGGCACGGGCGCGGTCACCAGCGACCCGGCCGCTCCCGCCGATCCGGGCCGGTCCGCCGATCCGGGCCGGTCCGCCGATCCGGGCCGGTCCGCCGATCCGGGCCGGTCCGCCGATCCGGGCCGGTCCGTCGGACGGGGCCGGTCGGGCGCGTGCCCCGGGCGGGCGGGTGCCGGCTGCGTGGGCGCGGCCGGCCCGGCTGCGGTGGGGCGGCCCGGAGCCGTGACCGGACCACCGGGATACGCGTCGGGGCCGGGGCGGTCCGCTCCCGGTGACGCCCCGGGGCCAGGGCGGTCCGCTCCTTGTGACGCCTCGGGGGCGGGTCGACCGTCGGCGGGGTCGGCCGGCGCGCTCGCGACCCGACGCTGGACGGCCGGCAGGTGCGGGCCCCGGCCGGCGGTCGGACCGGCCGGCCGGGGCCGGGCCAGGTCACGGACCAACCCGAGCGGTGCCTGGTCGCTGACCAGGTGATCGAGCGGCGTGCGCAGGGTCGGGTCCCGGAAGGTGCCCAGCCGGTCGGCGAACCGGGTCAGGTCGCTGACCAGCACCGGCCCGGTGGCCACCGCCCGCTGGATCGGCGGCAGGGCCCACCACCCAGGCGCGGAGGGCGTCGCCGTCGGGGCGTCGGACCCCGCAACCGGGCCGGCCGGGGCGGGGGACGGGGAGGGGCCACCGGCGGGACCGGCCAGCCGGTCGCGGGCGCCGGCGGCCAGCCGCCGCATCCTCTCGCGTAGCCCCATCGCGCCTCACTGACCTTCGTTCATCCTGGTGTTGATCTGGGCGATCTCCGCCACGTACCGGGCCCGCTCGGCGTGGGTGAGGTCGAGGATCTCGGCGCGCGGCCAGTGGAAGTGGTAGGCGACGTACGAGACCTCCTCGTGGAGCCGATCGGCCCCGTACGTCACGATTCCCCCGGGCGACCACCGGCCAGGTCCACCTCGAACACCGACTCGCAGGCCGGGCAGGTGACCTCGGCGAGGGTGTGCCCCTCCGCGTTGATCCGCCGGTACAGGTCCTGGAGGAAGGCCAGGTCGGAGGCGAAGAGCCGCTCCACGACCTCCGCCCGCACCTGGGTGATCGTGCCCAGCCGGGTGATCACCAGGCTGAGCAGGACGATCGACAGGTACGCCGGGTTCTGCTTGACCCGCAGGTCGACCAGGGGCGCCAGCTCGTCCCGGGCGGTGGCGAGCCGCATGGCGCCGTCCCGGTGCACCGTGCCGTCCTCGTCGACGTACCCCCGGGGCAGTTGGAAGGTGAACTCGGTCTGGAGCCGGACGGGCGCGGGCGGCGCGACCACCGACGCGGCGGGCTCCTCCGGCCCGCCGGCCGGGTCGACGAGGGTGTCGAGGCCCCCGGCCGAGACGCCACGGCGTCTCATTGCGCGCTGATCTCCTCGTACACCACGGTGACCTTCTCGGTCGCCGCCGTCGGGTCGCCGGCCTTGAGCCCCGGCCCCTCCCACTTGCTCACCCACGCGTTGGTCAGGTCGAAGCGCCGCGTCTCGGACTTGTCCGCGTTGTTGAGGATGATGCTGATGTTCTGCCGGGCCGCCTCCACCGCGCCCTTGAGGAACGTCTCCTTGATCCAGTCGGTGAAGGCGCTGCTCTTGTCGAGGCCCCGGGTGATGGTCACCTCGCCGGCCTTCCGCGCCCCGGGGATCTTCCGGATGATCAGCTCGCCGGTGGGCGTCACCGACTTGACCTCGATCGAGTCCAGCTCGACGGTCAGGCCGCTGACCTCCTGAACCAGCTCCACCTGGATGCCGCCCAGCTCCACCTGGAAGCTGTGCACGATAAGGGTGTCACCACTGGCCATCGTGGCCGCCTTTCGTCAAGGGTCGGAGCGGTCAGTCGCTGACCAGGCTGGTGCTGTCGGAGAACTGCGCCAGGCGGAACACCACGAACTCGGCGGGCTTCACCGGGCAGATGCCGATCTCGCACACCACCTGACCCCGGTCGATGACCTCCGGGGGATTGGTCTCCTGGTCGCACTTGACGTAGAAGGCCTCCGCCGCGGTCGCCCCGAACAGGGCCCCCCGCCGCCACTCCTCGGTGAGGAAGGCGGAGATGTTGCGCCGGATCGTGCCCCACAGCCGCTGGTCGTTCGGCTCGAACACCACCCACTGCGTGCCGAGGAGGATCGACTCCTCGATGTAGTTGAACAGCCGCCGGACGTTGATGTAGCGCCAGGCCGGGTCGGAGGAGAGGGTCCGCGCGCCCCAGACCCGCACGCCGCGCCCGGGGAAGGCCCGGATGCAGTTGACGCCGATCGGGTTGAGCAGGTCCTGCTCGCCCTTGGTGACGTTGTTCTGCAGGTCGACGACGCCCCGGACCACCTCGTTGGCGGGGGCCTTGTGCACCCCACGCTCGGTGTCGTTGCGGGACCAGAGGCCGGCCAGGTGGCCGCTGGGCGGCATGAACACCGCCCGCCCGGTGCTCGGGTCGAAGACCTTCACCCAGGGGTAGTAGAGGGCCGCGTACCGGGAGTCGTAGCCGGCCTCGTCCTGCCGCCACCCGCGCACCTGCTGGGCGGTCAGCTCCGGCGGCGGGTCGAGCAGCACCATCCGGTCGCCCATCTGCTCGCAGTGCGAGATCAGGGCGAGCTGGGCGGCCTTGACCGTCTCCAGGTCGACGACGCCCTGCTGGTACGCCCCCATCAGGTCCGGGGCCGCGACCATGGTGATCTCGTCGATGGCCTCCAGCCCGGCCAGGCCGGTGCGGGCGTCGACGTCCCCGGTGAACTCGTCGGCGGAGAGCGTCGCCGGCACGGCGTCGGCGGGAGCGGCGGGCGGGGCCAGGGTGACCGTCTGCTTGGCCGGGCGGGCCAGGGCGTTGGCCGGGGCGGCCTCCTCCAGGCTGATCAGCTTGGACCGCTCGCGGACCTGGGTGACCACGGACGCCTTGTTGCGCCGGAAGGAGCCCTCGTACTCCTCGGCCACCTGACCGTCGCGGTGGACGACCAGCCGGAACCGGTCGTCGCCGGCCCCCTCGCCCTCGACGTCCGCGACCTCCACGACGACCTCGCCACCGGCGGACGGCAGGGCGGCCACCCGGAACGTGCCGAGAGCCGACGGCTCACCGGCGGGCAACTCCTTGCGCCCGCCCGCGCCACCGGGCTTGCGGCTCGTCGACGGGTCGCCGATCCGCACGACGTAGCAGACGCCCCCGCCGTTGGCGAAGTACCCGTACACCGCGTGCGCCAGGTAGGTGCCCTCGACCATCCCGCCGAAGAGCTGGACGTACTGGCTCCAGTTAGTGACCAGGGTCGGCGCGTGGAAGGGCCCCTTCTCGGCAAATCCGAGGAAGGCGGTGACGGCGGTCCCGACGCCCTCGATGGGCCGCGAACCGCTCTGCACCTCCTCCACGTACACGCCTGGGGACAGGTACGTCGGCATGCCAGCTCCTCTGCCAGTTCGGCGAACGCTGGCCAGCCTGCTCGGGCGCGAAGGCGGCGGGAAGGTCCGTACGGGCGGCGCGGGGGCAGAATCCGCGCCGCAGGGGCAGGCGGCCCGGCCCGCCGGTCGTCAGACCATCCGCCTGGCCGCCCGGGAAGGAAGCCGGGCGCGGCGCGGCGGGCCCGGGCCGCCCGTCGACCGTCAGCCCGGGATCTCCCGGGGGTCGCGGCTGCGGGGGTACGTGTTCTTCTCCCCGATCGTGCCGTCCTGCTTCTTGATCACGTGCTCCACGCCCCGGTCCTGGGCCATCTCCCGCCCCCGGTCCTGCGCCTCGTCCTTGGTGGCGTGGGTGCTGCTCGCCTGCTGGTTGCCCTCCGGGCGGTTCTTCCACTGCCCGTCCTCGTGGTACGTGTCGACGTCACCCTTGGCCATCGCCGACTCCTCTCCGTCCTGGGCCTCCTCGGCATCCGACCGAGCTGTCCGCTCAGTAGTTGCCGCGACCGCCCCCCGCCAAACGGCCCCGCGCTGTCCCTTTGGGACACACCGCCCCGGTCGCCCCGGCCCGTGATCCTGGCCGCGCGCACCTCGACCGGCCGGCGCGGCCGGGACTACCGTGGGCGTCGATGCCCGCCCTCCCAGCTAGGAGGCGCCTCGTGCGTGCTCAGCGGCCCGTAGCGACATCCGGCTCACGGGAGGAGCGGGTACGCTCCGCCCCGCCCAACGGCCGCAGCGGCGACGCGCCCGCACTCGGCGGCGGCGCGGGGCGCAGCCCGGGCGAGGTCCTCGCCCTGCAGCGAACGGTGGGCAACCGCGCCGCGTCCCGGATGATCGAGCGCGACGAGCACGAGCACGGCGCGGGCTGCGGCCACGACACACCCGCCGTCCAGCGCTCCACCGTGCACGAGGTGCTGCGCGGCGGCGGCCGGCCCCTCGACGAGGCGACCCGCGTCGACATGGAGGCCCGGCTCGGGTCGGACTTCTCCGACGTACGGGTCCACGACGACACGGCGGCGCGCGTGTCGGCGGCGGAGCTGGGCGCGCGGGCGTACACCTCCGGCAACCACGTGGTGCTCGGCGAGGGCGGGGGTGACCGGCACACCCTGGCCCACGAGCTGACCCACGTCATCCAGCAGCGACTGGGCCCGGTCGCCGGCACCGACGACGGCACCGGGCTACGGGTGAGCGACCCCGACGACCGGTTCGAACGCGAGGCCGAGGCGACGGCCCACCGCGCCCTCACCACCGACGTCCCTGCGCAGGCCGACCCGGCCACCGTCGAGCTGCCCTCCCTCGCCGGCCCCGGGGCGCAGACCCCCGTGCAGCGGCTGCCGAAGGCGGTACGCACCAAGACGACCGACCAAACCGGGCCGTACAGCGGTCGCGCCACCCGGTCGCGGTCCAAACCGGAGGCGGACCTCAACGCCCCCCGGCTGACCTTCACTTCCGCCTACGACGGCCCGAGCACCCAGCGACTGGACACGCGCCAGTCCATCGGGTTCACCCAGGCGGCCACCCTGCACCGGCCGGACAACGCGGCGCTGTCGGCAGCGACGCTCTACGACTTCCGGCAGGAGGTCACCGACGAGTTCGTCGCGTACACGGTGGACGAGGACGGCGCGGTGGGCTCCCCGCAGCACGAGGGCAGGCCGTGGGCGCAGGACGGGCCGTACCGCCCGAACTACACCAACCCGGTCATCCAGACATCGCCGGCGGCCATCGTCTTCAACGACGACCCAGGCTTCTCCACCACCAGCGCGATCGGCGAGGGCAGTTGGCTGGCCAGGTACGAGGTGCGCTTCCGGTGGCGGGTCAGGCGGCGGGACGCGGAGAGCCAGACCTGGGTCAGCAGCCCGGAGATGAGACACAGCCTCACCTCCGACTTCGACCCCGAGAACCCGCCGCAGAGCGGCGCGATCGACCACGCCGCCGCCGGCGACCACGAGTGGGACGTCTCACTCTGACCGGCTGCCCGTGCCCGCGCGACGCGGGAGGGGCCGCCCCGACGCGGCGGCGGGCGGGGCGTCAGCGACGGCGCGGTCCCGTGCCGTTCGCCGCCGCCCCGGGCAGGACCAACCGGCCCAGCTTGCGGTACTCGCGCTGCGCGGCGGCCACCAGCATCGCCATGGTCACGGGTGTCCCGGCTGCGGCGGCCAGGTAGCCGGCGCTGACCGCGCACGCCCGGATGCCGCCGCCGCTGAGCTCGAAGTCCCCCGCGCAGCGGTCCAGGTCGACATCGTCGGCGCGGGGCAGCTCGGTGCCGAGGCAGCGGTCCCACAGCGCCCGCCGCTGGGTCGCGTCGGGGGTCGGGAAGTCCACGATGACGTCGAGCCGGCGCAGGAACGCCTCGTCCAGGTTGGCCCGCAGGTTCGTGGTGAGCACCGCGACGCCGTCGAAGGACTCCATCCGCTGCAACAGGTACGCGCTCTCCAGGTTCGCGTACCGGTCGTGGGCGTCGCTGACCTCCGAGCGCTTGCCGAAGATCGCGTCGGCCTCGTCGAACAGCAGCACCCCGTTGACCCCGGCCGCCTCCGTGAAGATCCGCTCCAGGTTCTTCTCGGTCTGCCCGACGTACTTGTCGACCACCGTGGACAGGTCCACCACGTACAGGTCGAGGCCCAGGTCGGCGGCGACCACCTCGGCGGACATCGTCTTGCCCGTGCCGGAGCCCCCGGCGAACAGGGCCGTCACCCCGCGGCCCCGCCCGCCGCCCGGGCGCAGCCGCCAGCCGCCGAGCACCTGCTCGCGGTGGCGCACCCGCAGCGCCAGCTCGGTGAGCTGGTCGCGCACCGGGGCCGGGAGCACCAGGTCGTCCCAGCCGACGGCGGGCTCCACCCGCCGGGCCAGCCGCTCCAGCGCCGCCGCGTTCTGCGAGCGCACCCCCGCCCGGACGTGCCGGGCGGCGACCCGGGCCGCCCCGTCGAGGACGGCCTGCTGCGCCGCCGCGACCGCCGCCCGCCGCGTCTGGTCGGGGGCCAGCACGTACGCCGACAGCTCCCGCTCCGGGTCGACGTCGACCGCCACCCGCGCCGACCGCCCGGCCAGCGCGTCCCGCCACAGCCGGGCCCGCTCCGCTGCGGCGACCGGATGGGCGGTCGCCAGCAGCGGGGACTCCTCGGCCCAGTGCGGGTCCCAGCGCAGCCGGCCGGTGAGCAGCACCGGCACCGGGAGGCCGGCGAGCCGGCGCAGCAGCCGGGCGTGGGCCGGCCCGGCCGCCGGGTCGAGGGTGTCGACCGGGCCGACGACCAGCCCCGCCCGGTGCAGCCGGGCCTCCCGCACCGCGACGGCCAGGGCCTCCTCCGGCGCCGGGTCGGCGGTGAGCGCGTCGAGGTCGAGAGCGAGCGTGCGCCGGCCGGCGGCGGCGAGCGCGGCGGCGGCCAGCTCGCCGGCCGCCCCGCCGGGCTCCTCGCGGAGGTAGGCCAGCCGGTCGCCGGCGCGGATCGCCGCCGCCAGCCCGGCGGTCACCCGGTCCGGCTCCACCCGCGTCGGCCCCGGCCCGCCGACCGGGCCCGTCGGCCGGCGGACCAGGCCGTCGAGCCGGCGGTCGACGCCGCCGGAGCCGAGCAGGTGCGCGGTCACCCGGTCCGGCACCCGCAGCGCACGGGTCAGGAAGGGCCGCTCGGGCTCCTCCACCAGGAGCAACCCTCCGCCCACCAGCGGCCCGGTGTCGGCGAGGCGGGCGCGGGCCGGGCCGGCGACCGGGGACGCGCCGCAGAGCGACAGGGCCAGCCCGGTCGTCGCCCGGCGTCGGGTCACGTCGTCGTTGAGGTACCCGTACAGCTTCTCGTAGCGCCGGTCCAGGTCGGGCAGGAGCGCGATCAGCAGCACCTCCACGTCCAGCGGGGTCAGCCCGAAGTCCTCGGCCACCTCCCGCAGCGGCACCCGGGCGCCCGCCGCGCGGGCCCGGTCGGCCCACCGGTCGGCGGTCTCCACCGCGTCGGCGGCGATCTCGTCGGGGGCGGGCGGGGCGGGGTCGTCCACGAGCCGCCAGGCGTCGTCGTCGGAGACGTGCAGCCCGCGCAGCGGGTCGTCCGGGGCCGGGTCCGCCGCCCGCGCGGCCGCGACGGCCCGCCGGACCCGCTGCTCCGCGAGGAAGAGCCGGGCCCGCAGGTACGTGGTGCCGGGCGGTGCGACCCGACCGGTATCCCGGGCGCCGACGGGCGGCCCGTCCGGCGTGGCTGCCTGGGGCTCCGCGTCGACGGGGGCGCTCACCGTCGGCCGCCCCGGACGGGCCCACCCGTGCCCTGCCGGCGCTGCCGCTCGGCGGCGGTGCCCCGCGCCCGGCGTACCCCGATCGGGGTCGTGGTGTCCACCGGCTCGGGGTGGCGCAGCCGCCGCGTCTCCGCGCCCGCGACGGGCTCGGTCCGGTCACCGGTACGCAACAGCAGCCCGTCGGTGACGGGCTTGGCGGCGAACGTCGCGGACGCCGCGATCGGCGCGGTCACCACCAGGTCCAGCGACGGCTTCAGCGCCCCGCCCAGGGCGGACCAGATGTCGGCCAGCCCCCGGTCCCGCGCCGGCGGCACCGCGACGCTCATCGGCACGGTGAGCCCCAGGGCGGCGAGCCGGCCGATCATCCGGTCGGCCGGCAGCACGTCGTGGGCGACCAGCCCGGCCAGCAGCACCGACAGCAGTCGGTGCTCGTCCTGCGGCTGCGCCGTCCACGCGGTCACCAGGTACGACAGGGCGAAGTACCGGGGCGGGCGGTGCTCGGCGACGACCACGCCGTCGCCGTCGCACTCCTCGATCCGGCCCTCCCGGCGGTGGGCCATCTCCTCCCGCACGTCGTAGAGGAAGACGTTCACCGTCGGGGCGTTGCGCCGGGACTCCCACTCGCGGGTCGGCGCGTCGAAGGCGAGCTGCACGTCGGTGCCGGAGAGCATCTCCTCGGCCAGCAGCCCGCGCAGCGCCTCGTCCACCTCGTGGATCATCGTCGTCCCCTCACCAGCCGCGCCCGAGCAGGCCGGGCGGCTGCTGGGCGGGCATGACCACCCGGAAGTCGGTGCGCACCACGCCGAACCCCGGGCCGGTGGCCAGGATCTTCCGGGGGCCGAGCTGGTCGCGCGGCACCACCAGGAGCTGGGCCGCGAAGGTGCCGTCGCGCGCCGGCACGGCCGGGTTCGCCGCCACGGTGAGGCCGACGTCCCAGGCCAGCCGCACCGGCACGCCGGGCGGGAAGTCGGTGCCCCGGACCGAGGTGACGAAGCCCGGCGGCCCGATCTCCGGCACCGCCACGATCCGGGGCCGGAGCACGCGGAACGGGGCCTGGGCGGTGTCGTCGAGGCCGCCGTCGGCGACCACGGTGCCACGGGTCGTCGTCGCCGTGGCCGCATCCGGGGCCAGTACGAAGGTCAGCCGCCGGCCGGCACCCGGGGCCAGGTCCGGGACCGGGCAGGAGGTCGCGGCGCACCCCGCCGGTCGGGTGCGGACCGGCACCCGCGCCGGCAGGGCGGGGGTGATCCGGACCCCGGTCGCCACCCGGGCGCCGATGTTGCGGACCGTGTAGGTCACCCTGACCAGCCCGCCCACGTACCCGGGGGTGGGGTTGACCGTGACCGTGATGTCGAGGCCGGTCGGCGTCGGGGCGGTCGGGGCGGGCGACGGGCTGGCCGGCGGGGTGGTGGGCGGGACGGTCGTCGGCGCGGGGGCCGGGGTGACGGCCACCGGGACGGACGCCTCGTTGTCCGACGGCCGCGCGTCGGCCGTCCAGTCCCCGACCGACCAGGTCAGCGGGTACGTCCCGGCGGTCACCCCGGTCAGCTCCACGCGCACCCGCACGGTGCGGCCCAGCCCCAGGGGGCCCAGGTCGCACCCGGGCGGGTCGAGCCGGCAGGAACCCACCTCCGGCTCCAGGGCGACGACCCGCAGGCCCTCCGGCACCCGCAGGTCGAGGCGGACGTTCGCCGCCGGGGTCGGCCCCCGGTCGGTCACCGTCACGGTCACCGACGTCCGCTCGCCGACCCGGACCGGCGCGGGCGGCTCCGGGGCCGCCGTCGCCACGTCCACCGACCGCTGCCAGGCGGGCTTGCGGTGCCGGCCGGGCACCTCCCAGGTCAGCCCGTCCAGGACGGCGGTGCCGAAGTCGTACGTCTTGACGTACTCCCGGCTCGTCAGCTCGGCGGACCGACGCGAGTTGAAGGCGAGGGCGCTCCCGTCCGGCGACCAGGCCACGTCCCGGGGCCGGTACGGGCCTTCCGAGCCGGTCAGCGGGCCCGCGCAGCCCACCCCCGGCGGCGTCAGCACCTGGCACCCGCCGCCGGTGGTGTCGGTCACCACCAGCCCGTCGGCGCCCCGACCGAACGCGATCCGGGTGTTGTCGGGGGAGAAGCTCGGCCCGTAGTCCGCCACGGTGCACCCCGGGCAGCTCGCGTCGGTCAGGTCCCGCTGGCCGGCACCGTCCCGGGCCTGGACCGTCCACACGTGGCTGTCGGCCGCCGCCCCGTCCGGCTGCCCCCGGACGAGCGCCAGGGTCTTCCCGTCCGGCGACCACGCGGGCTGGCTGTCGGACGCGCCGCCCGACGGCACGGCGAGCAGACGCGCACCGGAGACCGCGTCCGCCACCACCACCCGGCTCGGCCCGCCCGGCGTGGCCAGGGCGTACGCGATCCGGGTGCCGTCCGGGGACCAGGCCGGGTCGGTCTCCAGGTCCGCGTCCCCCCGCCCGGCGAGGGGGAGCGGCCGTGGATTGCCTCCGTCGGCGTCGACCACCCAGAGGCGGGAGACGCGGCGGCCGGCCACCGTCTCGAACCGGTTCACCACGATCCGGCGACCGTCGGGGGAGTAGGCGGGGCGGGCCGTCCACGGGTCGCCGTCGACGGGCCGCCAGAGCAGGTCCGGGTCGGTCGCCGCGCCGGGGTCCTCGCGCAGGACGGTCAGCCCGAGGTCCCGGGGGTCCGTGGCGTCCGGGCGGATGTCCTGCAACCGCACCGTGTACCGGTCGGGCGCGGTGGTGCGGTTCACCAGCAGGCGCGCGCCGTAGGTGCCCGGCGGCACGTACCAGCCGGGGCGGGTGATCCGGCGGTCCTCGGCGAGGCGGAGCACCGCCTCGCACGGGCACCAGTCGGGGCGCGGCACCCCCGTGTAGAGCAGGTCCACCTCGCCCCGGGCGCCGTCCGTGCCGGTGCTCCGGCTGAGGAAGGCCACCGTGGTGCCGTCCGGCGACCAGCTCGCCTGGTGGCTCTCCCAGCGCGGGTCGAGCAGCAGCCGGTCGTCGCCGCCCACGCTGTTCATCAGGTGGATCTGCCGGCCGTCCGGGCTCCCCGGCGCGGCCGTGTACGCGATCCGGTCGTGCGCCGGGTCCGGATCCCAGGCCGGCTCCCCGGCCCCCTCCGGCCGGGCGGTCAGGGCGGTGGCCGGGCCGCCGTCGACCGGCACGCGGTGGACCTGCGGCACCCCCGCGTAGTCGAGGCGCTCGAACGCCAGCGCCGTCCCGTCCGGCGACCAGGTGGGCCGCCGGTTGTCGTTGGTGCCGTCGGTGACCTGGCGCAGCCCGCTGCCGTCGACGCCGACGACGAAGAGGTCGTGCCAGCTCCCCACGCCGTCCCGGGTCTGCTCGAAGGCGATCCGGGTGCCGTCCGGCGACACCGCCGGCCACCCGGCCACCTGGCCCGGGTCGGCGGTGAGCCGGGTGGCCTCCCCGGCGCCGCTCCGCACCCAGAGCTGGGCCAGCTCCGACTCCCGCCGGCTGACCCAGGCGACCACGTCACCGTCGGCGGACGCCTCGTCGTCGAAGTGCGCCGGCCCGCCGCCGAACAGCGGCTCGGCCGTCGCCGCCGCCCCGGAGCCCGAGACCAGGCCGATGCTGCGGTGCCCGGTGGCCAGGTAGGCGACCCGCAGTTCGGTGACCGGCGGCGGGTCGGCCGGCTCGGCGGAGGACACCCGGGCGGGTGCGACGGCCAGCGCCCACCCGCCCAGCAGCGCGCAGACCGCGATCGCGGCGGCGACCAGGTGGGGCCTTCGGGTGGGACGCAATCGGCACCTCGGCGGTGGGGAGGGTGGCGGGCGGCCACGTCGCACGGCCCAGGTGGCCATCGTCCGCGCCGGGCGGGCTCCGGCACAGGGCCGCCCGGCCAGGGACCGGGGCAGACCCGCGTCGGCGCGGGCAACGGGTCGGCGTCCCGGCGGCCAGGGCGGCGGCCGGGACGCCGACCGCCGGCTCAGATCAGGTCGTGCCGCAGCGCGTACGCCACCGCGTGGGCCCGGTTGCGCAGGTGCAGCCGGGTGGTCAGGCCGTGCACGACGTTCTTCACGGTCCGCTCCGAGTACGACAGCTTGGCGGCGATCTCCCTCGTCTCGAACCCGTCAGCGACCAGCCGCAGGACGTCGACCTCGCGGGCGCTCAGCCCGCCGACGCCCGTCCCCCGGGGGTCGAGCGCGTCCCGCTGGAGCCGGCGCATCTGGTTCAGCAGCCGGCCGAGCAGGTCGGCCGGGACGCTCCCCTCGCCCCGGGCCGCCGCGAGGACCACCTCGACCAGGCGGGTGGCGGACGCCTCGCCCCGGCGCACCACCCCCACCACCCCGCACTCGACGGCGGCGGACAGTTGGCCGTCGTCGATGGTGGACGCCACCAGGACCAGCCTCGTCTGCTGCTCCCGCCGCAGCCGGCGCAGGGTCTCGATCCCCTGCGGGGTGAGACTGTCCACGACGACCAGGGTGACCACCGCCTCGCCCGCCTGCCCCCCGCCCACGACCCTGACCTCGGGGCGGCCCGCGAGCTGACCCGTCACGCCCGTCCACGAGATCGGGTCCGTCGCGTGCACGTGAACCGGTACCCGCTGCATCCTCGTCTCCTCTCCCCAGCCGCGGCTCACGCGCCGACGGCCCGCAGAGTGTGCGGCGAGTGTCTTCGCGGGCACTTAACGTCGCCCGGACGGGCGGACCTGGCTGCCCCCGGCCGTACCCCGATGGCCGCCGGGTCTCTGCCCGAGGTCGTACCCCGATGGCCGCTGACACGCCGGGGGCGCGCTCCTACGCTGCGAAAAATGCGCGCATCGGCGAATCTGGCCAGCACCTCCGTGAGCGTCGCCCCGGGCGGCGTGGCCGAGGTTCCGGTCACCGTGCGGAACGCCGGCGACACCGTCGAGGCGTACCGGGTCGAGGTCCTGGGCGTGCCGGCGGAGTGGGTGACGGTGCAGCCGGACACCCTCAACCTCTACCCGGCGGGCTCGGACACCGTCACGGTCACCTTCCGCCCGCCCCGGTCCTCCCGGGTGGACGCCGGGGACCTTCCCTTCGGCGTCCGGGTAACCCCCTCCGAGTACCCCGATTCGGTCGTGGTGGAGGAGGGCGTCCTCACCATCGAGCCGTTCGCCGAGGTGGCGGCGCAGGTGCAGCCGCCGTCGCGGAGCGGGCTGCGCTCCGCCCGGTACCGGATCGACACCGACAACCTCGGCAACGTGCCCGAGCTGGTGGGCTTCGCCGCCGTCGAGGGCACCGACCAGGTGACGTTCGTGCTGCCCGCCGAGCCGGTCGCCGTACCGAACGGCACGCGCGCCGAGACCCGGCTGCGGGTACGCGCCCGCCGGCTGCTGTGGTGGGGCGAGCCCAAGGAGTACCCGTTCGCCGTCGAGCTGCGGCCGACCGACGGACTGGTCCGCAACCTGGACGCCACGTTCGTCCAGCGCCCGGTGATCTCGGCCGGGCTGCTGAAGCTGCTCGCCGCGTTGCTGGCGCTGCTCCTGGCGCTGGCCGCGATCTGGTTCGGGCTGCTGCGCCCGCAGGTGAAGACCGCCGCCCGGGAGGCGGTGGAGGCGGAGAAGGCCCGGCAGGTCGCGCAGGGCGAGACCGTGCCGTCCCCGTCCGCGCAGCCCGGAGCGCCGGGGGCCTCACCGGGCGCGCCGGGCGGCGGCGTGCCCGGCGGCGGTACGCCGGGCGGCGGCGCGCCGAACGGGGGCGGGCCGGGCGGCCCCGCGGGTGGTCTCGGCGGCGAGCAGTTCTCCGTCGCCATCACCTTCCGGACCAGCCCCAACGGCTCGGCGCAGCGGAGCTACACCGTCCCCGAGGGGCGGACGTTCCTGCTGACCGACTTCCTGGTCGACAACGTGCAGGGCGACGAGGGCACGCTGACGGTCACCGCGAACCAGGTGCGGGTGGTCACCTACGCGCTGGAGAACTTCCGCAACCAGGACTACCACTCGGTCACCCCGATCCGGGTCCCCGCCCGGGGCAAGGTGACGCTGACGGTGGTCTGCCGCCGCCCGGGCACCCCGGCCAACGCACCCCGGGCCACCACCTGCCGCGAGTCGCTCTACCTCAACGGGGTGCTCACCAAGGCCCCGGAGGACTGAGGCCCCGCCGCGCGCTCCGTACCGGTGCCGGCCGGCGCCCTTCTCCGCGTGGGCCAGGCCCGCGCACCTCGGTCAGGTCGCCCGGCTCGTCAGGTCCGCGAGCCGGGCGCCGTCGCCCGCCGTCCTCAGCCCCGTTGGTAGCTGTCGGCGTAGTAGCCGCCGACCCGCTCGCGGTACTCGGGCTGGCCGAACGCGTCCGGATCGAAGGCCGGCGAGTCCTTGATCTGCTCCCGGGTGCGGTCCACGTGCACGGTGCGGTCGAGGTGGTCGACCCGGGCCACCGTGCCCGCCGGCAGCAGGACCTTGCGGCCGAAGATCCACGGCCCGGTGTCCACCACCAGGTACCGGGCGTCGGTGTCGTTGCTCGCCTCGTCGATCGAGCCGATCCGCCCGTCGACGGCCTGCACCCGGTAGCCGGCCAGGTCGATCGGGGTGCCCGGTCCGGGGGCGTCCGGCCCCTCGGAGCCGTGCTCCGGCCGTTCCTCCGGCCCCTGGGACGGGTCGGGCCGGCTGTAACCGCCGGCCAGAGCGGCGGGGTCGCGCCAGGCCCACGGATTGAAGGTCGGTTGCATTCGGCACCCCCGGTCACGGTCACGTCGAACGGTGGAACAGTGCCCTCCGGGCCCCGCCCGGAAACCGCCCGCGCGCCTGGGCCGCCGCCTACGGAACGGTGAGCGCCGAAGCCGCTTCGTCTCGCCTGACCTGCGGCGGCGCGCCCTGAGCGCCGCGCGGCCGACGGGTCGCGCCAGCGTTGCGCTGGCATACTGGCCACCCATGGTGCTGTCGCGCGCGTGGGCGCTCTTCCTCGTCGGGGTCGGCGTGTGGACGTGGGCCATCTGGCCCCGGTTCGCCGTCGCCATCTGGAACGACCCCCGCGCCTGGGCGGGTGGGGTCGTCGGTGAGGGGACACCGACCGGGTTCCTGTGGGTGCACGCCCTCCTGATCGCCGCCTCCCTGGCCATCGGGACGACCGTGGGCGTCCTCGGTGTGCGGGGCTGGCGCGCCGCCCGCCGCCGGGGCTGAGCCCCTGAGCTGGTCGGATGCCCGACCGCGAACGATGTGACGCGCGACGCTACCCCCCGATTTGACGATCAAACCCGGGACGCGTAACTTTCTCTCTGCCAGCGCGGAACGGACGAAACAGGGCGAAAGTCCTGGAGGCCGGGCGCAGGAAAGAGTCTCGGACGCCGGGGGTTGTACACCTCGGAGCCCGGACCGGGCGGGGCCCTCAGGGTTCGCCGAGAGGCGGATTTGGAGCGGCGGAAGCGACCGGGTAGGCTCGACGACCGGTAGGGAACCGGGCGAGCTAGCGGGAGACCGCAGCGGCCGGCCTGCCGAATCCGATGATCAACCGCAGTGGTTCGCCGCTGCGTGCGCTCGTCGACGCGGTATCCGTACGAAGCACGACAGACCGGGACACACCGGTTTGACACGGCGGAGACGGGGAAGTAAGGTAGTAAAAGTGCCCGGCGCGA
>NZ_BBZF01000027.1 GCF_020884795.1 Micromonospora okii | reverse complement strand
CTGCGCAACGATTGCCCGCTTGTAGTCCGTCCAGTCCAGGTGAGCCACCAGTCCAGCCCTGCCGAAACAGGAAGTCAGGAAGCTGCGCAAGTCCTTCTTGTACCAGAAGACGAGTACCAGCGCTTCCTTGAGAGGGTGCAGTGCTGCAGGGTTGATGCGTTGCGCTGTCATATGAATCAGTGTACTAAACAGTCACGGTGATGTCACTCTGGGCAACCGTGTCTTGATTCGCAGACAGGAAGGGGGTGAGGCATCCTTGTGATGAGGCCAGATCAGTCACTTCCCAGAGATGTTTGACAAATATTGCCGTGCGCCCACAATATAGATGCTATGAGTTCCACTTGCCCTAGGTCATCTGCACGACGTTTGCACTCTGTTTGGATTGGATCGGAGACCGGAGCATGAGTCCGCGACCTGGTGGCGAGACTGACAAGTTCGGCAACCGCTACGAAGGTGCTTGGACAGTGCGGCATGTCCTGCGGGTTCTATCGGGGGCTGGAACGTCTATTACAGTTGAAGATATCGATGAGTTCGCGGAAGGCGCGGAGTTTACTTTTAGCGATGGCAGGTCGATACAAGTCCACCAAGTGAAGCGTCAGAACCGCAACGCGAACAGCTGGACTCCCAAGTCATTGCAGGAAAAGGGCATCTGGGAAAATGCTCGCAAACATGTCAGCGCTGGTCGCAGGTTCCACTTCGTCTCCATAATTCCTGCGCGCCCAATTCAAGAGCTGGCTGACAGGGCTCGCCGCTCGTACGACCTGGATTCGTTTACCAAGAATTTTCTAAGTGACGAGCTGAAAGAATCTTTCGATCAACTCGCCTCTACTGATATCTTCGGATCGCCTGAGGTGGCATGGAGCATTCTTAGGGGATTTTGGATCGAGTGGCATGATGAGCGAGGCCTCAACGACATAAACGCTGTAATTGCTGACATGCTTCTGGAAGGTGCGGCGGGCCGACTGGCTGCAGTTGGTTTAGGTGACCTTGTTCAGCAGAATCTCGGAGTCCGACTAGATGCTGCGACTATTGAGGCAGGCTTGTCTGAGTATGGGCTACGGCGGGCCCAACAAGTGCGAACGGCGACGATAGCCGAACATGCCAATGCCATCACGGCGGGTTGGATCGCCGGGATTGAACGCGAACTCATCAAGCCGGTCATTCCCCGGAGTGAGGCGGCTAGGCTCGTTGAATTATTGGAGGGCGAGGACCAGCTACTACTCCTTACGGGCGACGCAGGTTACGGCAAGAGCGCCGTCCTTCACGAGTTGGCCGGTGAGCTGACCACCAAGGATGTAGCAGTTCTTGGCTTCCGCCTCGATCGTCTTGAGGCTTTCGCGTCAACGGCCGAACTCGGTGAGAAACTTGGGCTGACAGTTTCGCCGGTGACCGCGCTCTCGGTCGTAGCAGGCCAACGCCCGTCTGTACTCGTAATAGATCAGCTTGACGCTATCAGTCTCGCCTCGGGGCGGATGCCGCGCAGCTTTGACGCTATTGCGAACACGATTAGAGAGGCTGCCGCTTTCCCGACGATGCGGATCGTGCTCGCTTGTCGGAAGTTTGACGTTGAGAATGACCACCGTATTCGGGAACTGGTTACTGGCGAACGCTCTGCAAGAGTAGAGCTAGGGAAGCTATCTGAGTCGCAGGTGACAGAAGCGGTCGACAAGATGGGGCTTGATCCAGCTTCTCTCGACCAACGACAAGTAGATTTGCTCCGATCGCCGCTGCACCTCGTGCTATTGCAGAGCATTGCCGACCAAACCGGAGCGCTGTCCTTTCAGACTCCGAACGGTCTTTTTGATGCTTTCTGGGATCGCAAAGTGATTGCCTGTTCGCATCGTCGTGAAGGCACGCGCTTCGCGCAGGTCGCTAGAACCGTTGCGAGCGCGATGAGTTCGCGGCAGCGACTTTGGATAGATGTCTCGACCCTTGACCAGGACGATCTAACTGTCGATGCCGGTGTGCTGGTGTCGGAACATGTTTTGGTTAGGGACGGCCAGCGGATCGCGTTCTTCCATGAAGCGTTTTTCGGGTATGTCTTTACTCGGGCGTGGATTAGTCAACGGCAAAGCATCGTCGAGTTCCTCCTTGCTGGGGAACAGGAGCTATTCCGGCGATCTCAAGTTCGTCAAATTCTTAGTCATCTCAGGGCATCAGAGCCGGAAAGATTCGTAGAAGAGGTTGAGGGCCTGCTCATGAATGAGCAGGTTAGATTCCACATCAAAGAAGTGGTGCTCGGCATCGTTCGCTCGCTTTCGGAACCGTCGAGTGCTGACTGGGACATGATGAACCGAGTCCTTGACGCCAATCCGCCATTCGAAAGTCGAATGTGGTTATCCCTGCGCACCTTGCCTTGGTTCGATCGCCTTGACGCTGACGGGATGTTCGAGGAATGGCTCGCTAGTGGCGATGAGCGAATCCAGAACAACGCGCTGCATGTGGCGCTCGGTGGGATGAAGGAAAGGCCGGAGCGGATGGCCGAACTTCTCGCGCCACACGTGGGACGTGAAAGGTATGCCAATTGGCTGCTGTGGACTGTACGTTTTGCAAACGCTCACGAGAGCCGCCCACTTTTTGACCTTCTCGTCGATGCCATCCGTACTGGCAAGCTACAAGATTATGGCCACGACCTGTGGATGTTTACCTACGACCTGGCGGAGCATCAGCCTGCATGGGCGGCGGAACTGCTTGTCGCGCACCTAGCTTTGCGGCCGAGTGCTTTGGCTGTAGATGAGTCCGGAAAGGTGGCACTTCTCCTTGACCGCGACGACGCGCTGATCAGATTAACGACAGGGGCGGCAAAGGGTGCTCCGCAAGTCTTCTGTGAGTTGATCATACCTTATTTGCTATCCGTGATGCGCCTGACGGAACGACCATGGGCGGAGCATCTCCTTGCAGATGCACACTTCGGCTATCGAGTTCCTCACAACAGCTTCCATGAGCTTGAGGATGCCGTGCTCTTCGGTGCGGCCAGCGCTATTCGAAGCTTCGCCGGGAATGACCCAGCGGCTGCCCAGTCGTTGCTGGAGAAGTTGGCAGCAGACCGGCATGAGGCGGCGCAATGGCTATTGTATGAAGGCCTGAGAGGTGCGGCGGCTTCACACTATGCGGATTGGGCGGGTAGTCTTCTTCTGGAGGGCTCTACCCGTTTCCTAAGCGGTTACATGTCCAATGGTGTCTGGACAACCCGTCAACTCATAGAGGCTATTACTCCTCACCTGTCCCCGGAGTTGTTCAGCCGCCTGGAGAGGAAAGTACTCGCTCTCCGCTTTTCGTGGGAGAAGAGGAACCCCGGTTGGTACGTTTTTTGTCTCCTGTCTGCCATGGGTGAGTCCAGGCTGTCCCTTCTGGGTCGGAGACGGCTAGGCGAACTCAGGCGTCTCACGGGAATGGATTCTCCAGAGGAGCCCGAGCCAATCGTCGTTCGTCAGGTCGAGTCGCCTATTGCACCGGATGCGGCCCAGTACATGTCTGACGAAGACTGGTTGCGCGCCATGGCGAGACACAACTCGGATCGGGAGAGCTTTACGACCTTTCGAGGCGGTTCCCGCGAACTATCGCATGTTCTGCAGGGCGAGGTGGCGAAGGATCCTGTGCGATTCGCAAGACTTGCCTTGCGGCTCGATGGCTCGATTAATCCCGACTATACCGAGGCGATCCTGATGGGCCTGGGTGAAGGTGACCCACTCCCAGATCCCAATCCGGTTTTTGTAGCTATACGTCACATTGCTTCGCTTCACCTTGGGCAGAACGACCGATGGCTCGGCTGGCCGCTTCGAAAGAACTACCTTAAGAGCGATGTTCCCGCTGACATCATTACAATGCTCATCGAACGGATCATGAGCTCAGAGGACCCTGTCGCAGACAGATGGCCAAACCATGAGTTGGGTGAACGAGAATCGCTCGACGGTGTAATCATGTCGGAGGGCATGAACACGGCGAGAGGTAGCCTCGCCCTCACATTGGGGTATCTTCTTGTTTACGATTCAGACGGGCGTCGCACGGCCCTGGTAGTACCAGTCTTAGACCGGTTGGCGCAGGATCAATCTGTAGCTGTTCGAGCATGCGTTGCCCAGGTTATTGCGGGTTGCTTGATGCATGCGCGACCTCAGGCAGTCGAGGCATTCAAGCTGTTAGTGCAGGGCGACGATAGGTTGCTTGTTGTTGAGACGGTAACTCGACTTATTAGGTACATCGGCAACGCCGACCATGCGATCGTAATGCCACTTGTGCCGCGCATGCTAGCTGCGGAGGCTGCAGAAGTGCGGCAATGCGGCGGCGCGCTGGCAGCTCTCGCTTCGGTGCAGTGGGGGCAGGAAGACCTTCTTCCCGCTGTTGTTTCGGGCCAAGATGCCGCAGCTCGGACAGGCGCGGCCATGGTATGCGCTCACTTGCTTCCCGTCGCTACGAATTCCGCCGTGGCAGAGGACACCCTCATCCATCTGATGAGCGATAGTGACAAGGGTGTTCGTGAGGCGGCCGCGGAGGTTGCTGGCGTTCTTCGCAATGAACGGCTGCGTCGATTCTCTCGTGTCCTGACAGCTCTGATCTCCTCGGAGGCATACTCCGAGGCCGTGCCGCAACTGTTAATAACGCTCGAACGTGCGCCCGATCGCGTTGATGCCCTTGTAATTTTGTGTGCTCGTCGGTTCACCGAAGTCCATGGTGCGGATATTGGCGACATTTCGACGGGTGCGGCTGGAGACGCGAGGGAGGTGGGGCAGCTTGTATTCAGAGCATACGCACAGGCAACTTCACATGGTCAGCGATGCGAAGCCCTCGACCTGATCGATCAGTTGCTAGCCCTCAACGCCTATGGAATGGTCGAGTTGGTTGATGCCGCAGAACGTTAGGTGTGCTTTGTTACTGTCTTACTTTGGCGAGTAGCGGTCCTGAGCAGCCTCCGCGCCTCCCAGTCCGGGTTCGCAAGACCCTGGATCAGGTGCACCACCCTCCAACTGCGCGAACGCTCCTCGACCAACCACCTGCACCCTCTGCGCCGAAAGGCGGCGGGGCCGGACAACACTGTCCGGCCCCGCCGCCTTTCACACCTCACCAGCTCAGTTGACGGTGACCACCGTGCCGGCGCCGTTCGGGTACTCGACGTACCCCGTGTGCCGGCCGCCCGGCACCTTGGCCCACTTCGCGGTGACCGTCAGCGGGACCCCCGGTGTGACCTTGGGGTTCTGCGGGGTCGCCACCAGGCTGCCGACGCCCCCCTTCGCGCTCACCAGGTTCGCCTGGATGGTGAACGGTGTCTCCGTCGTCCCGGGCAGGTTCTCGAAGTTGAGCACGATGGCGAGGTAGACGCCCGGCTTCGGGGCGCCGATGACGATGCGCTCGTCGGCGCTAAGGACGTCCGAGACGTACTCGAGGAGTTCGACCCCGTTCACGCGCCGCACCACGATGACCCCGAGCTGCGCCTCCGGGTTGTCCGGGCGCACGGCGAGTTCCATGGCCTTGGTGCCGGCCGGGGGCGTGATGGCGAACTGGCTGCCCCAGATGTCCTCGGGGCTGATCGTGCTGGGCACCTTCGGCCCCGCGACCATGCCGTACGCCTTGATCGGGAACTTCTTCAGCGCCGGGGTCACCTCGAAGCTCACCGAGCCGGCGGCACCCTTGCCGCGCACGTCGGTCGGCGCGTGGACGCTCTGCGGGGTGACGAGGATGGGGCTGCGCACGGCGGTGCCGGCGCCGGTCCAGGTCAGCGAGCCGGTGACCGGCGCGTCGGCGGTGGCCGTCCCGAGCGACAGCGTGACGGTGAACTTCTTGGTCTCTCCCGCCTTCTTGAAGTGCAGGGTGGAGGGGCTCACCTTGACCTTCATCCCGGGCAGGTCGACCTTGGCCCGGTACACGCCCGGGGTGACGGCGGTGACCGTACGGGTGACGGTCCGGGTGCCGAACAGCTCGGCGACGCCGATCGACGGGTAGTTCAGGTCGCTGCCCTTGATCGGCTTGACCCCGGAGCCGGTCTGGTGGCCCAGCCCCTCCAGGTAGCCCAGCCAGTCCTTCTCGGCGGCGTCGTAGACCAGGCCGGGCTTGAGCATCCGGGCCGGGTCTACGTGCCCGGCGCCCTGGGCGTAGACGTCCTTGTTCCGCTTCCCGGTCGCGGTCTTGGTGTCGTACGTGGTGGTCATCATCGCGGACTTGATCCGCGCGGGCGACCACTTCGGGTGCTCGCCGAGGTAGAGCGCGGCCAGTCCGGCGATGTGCGGCGCGGCCATCGAGGTGCCGGAGTAGAAGTCGAAGTTCTTCCCCTGGGCGCCGGGCGGGGCCACCGCGGCGAGGATCGCCACGCCGGGGGCGGCGATGTCCGGCTTCAGCAGGTCGGGGTTGCGGTACGAGGGGCCGCGCGAGGAGAAGGCCGCCACCTGGGGGTACGGCATGCTCGCCCCGGTCGGCAGCAGGGTGACCTGGGCGCCGGCGGTGGCCGCGTAGTCCAGCACGGCCTGCGTGTCGGGCGCGTTGATGTGCACGGTCGGCACGCTGTGCAGGTCGGCCCCGAGGTCCTGGTCGCTGGGGTTCGCCAGCACCATCGCGACGCCGCCGGCGCGGGCGACCTCGGCGGACTTCTCGGGCCGCGCGACGACGCCGCGGAGGCAGACGACTGCCTTGCCGGCCGCCTTCGCCGGGTCGAGGCTGCCGGCCAGGCAGTTCTCGGCGTCGGCGTCGGTGGCGGTGGCGGCCTTCGCCGCCAGGGCGGTGATCAGCGGCTTCGGCCCGAACTTCGCCGTGACGGTCGTGCTGGCGCCGTTGAAGCGGGCGCCGTTGCCCAGCTCCACGCTGGCCGGGTACGGGGCGACCGTGCTCGCGGCGACGGTCATCTGCCACGGCGCGGTGTTGTCCAGCGACTCCGGGTCGGGCCCGGAGTTGCCGGCGGAGGAGGAGACGAAGACGCCCGCCGCCGCCGCGTTGAGGAAGGCGAGCGCGGTCGGGTCGTCGGCGGACGACTCCGAGGAGCCGCCCACGGAGTAGTTGATGACGTTGACGCCGTCGGCGACGGCCTGGTCGATGGCGGCGACGATGTCCGAGGTGACCCCGCCGGTCGAGTCGTCGTCGGCACCCTGCCACAGCGCCTTGTAGACGGCGATCGACGCGCCCGGCGCGACGCCGGAGACCTTCCCGAAGTCGACCCCCTGCTCGGTGACGGGGACGGCGGTGTTCCCGGCCGCCGTGCTGGCGGTGTGGCTGCCGTGCCCCTGCGCGTCCCGGGGGGAGACGTAGTCCTTCCGCTTCTCGGCCGGCACGAGGTTCATCCAGCCCTCGCCGAAGTACCGGGCACCGACGACCTTCTCGTTGCAGGCCGTGGCGGCGAACTGCTCCCCGGTCTGGCAGGCGCCGATGAACACGTCGCCGTCGGCCTTGTTCATGACGGTGACGTCGCCGTGCCGGTACGGCCGGTACGGGTCGGACTTCGTGGGCCGCTTGGTGCCCAGCGCCTCGGCGGCGAACGACGCGCTCTCCGGCCAGATGCCGGTGTCGATCACGCCGACGACGATGCCCTCGCCCGCCTTCGCCGGGCCGCCGACGGTGGACCAGACGCCCTTGCGGCCGGACAGGCCGAGGAAGTCCACCGAGTTGCGGTCGTTGGTCGGCTTGAGCAGCCGGTCCGGCACCACGGAGACGACGCCGTCGGTGATCATCAGCTTGGCCGCCTGCGCCCGGGTCAGCTCCGCCACGAAGCTGTTCGCCGCGACGGAGTAGCCGCGCAGCGGCTCGGCGCCCACGCTGCGCGCCACCCGGGTCTGCTTGTCCTTCAGGTGGCCCCGGTAGCGTCGGGCGTCGGCGGTGCCCACGTCCACCTTCCGCCCCTCGGCCGGCTTGGTGGCGGCGATGCCCGCGACCCCGCCCGCGTAGGTGGCGAGCGGCTTGTCGGCCAGCGTGACGATGTAGGGGCTGGTGCCACCGGCGCCCGGGGGCAGGGGGCTCGGCACCGCCGCCGGCGTCGGGTCGGCGGAGGCCGCCACGGGGCTGATCGTGACCGCCAGTGCGGCGGCGACGATCGCCGCGCCACGGCGCGTTGTTTGTCGCATTGTGCGGGCCATCGCTCCTCTTGGGGGTTCTCAAGGGACGGAGAGAGCTCTCCCATCCGGGAAGATCGCCAGATGGGATGGTCAGTAGTGAACGTCCCAGCCTCGAAGAAGTCGAGATATCTTCATGTCACCTTCGGCCACCTGACGGATCGCGTCACGGTGGCGGGGGCCTGGTCAGGGGCGGGTGATGCGTGCGCAACGATCCGGTGCTGGGCCCACTGGGCGTCAGCGACTTCGACGAGCGGGTCTACCGCCTGCTGCTGGCCCAGCCGGACCGGCCGCTGCCCGACACCGCCGCCACCCTGGGCGTCACCGCCGCCCGGGTGCGCGGCGCGCTCACCCGGCTGAGCCGGCTCGGCCTGCTGAGACGCACGGCCCCCGGCACGTACGAGGCCACCGGGCCGGAGGCGGCGCTGACGGCGCTCGTCGCCCGACGTCGGCTGGAGGCGGAGGCGGCGCTGGACGGCGTGCAGGGCTCGGTCTCGGACTTCGCCCACCTGTTCCAGACGGCCCGGCTCAGCGATCCGGGGCGGTGGGTGGAGGTGCTGTCGGGCTGGGAGGCCGTCGACCAGCGAATGGACGAGCTGACCCGCTCGGTGCGGACCCACCTGTGGGTGCTCGACCGCCCGCCCTACATGAAGCACGTGCACGGGATCCCGGACACCAACGAGGTGGAGATCGCCGAGACCGAGGAATTGATCGCCCGGGGGGTCGACATCCGCACCGTCTACTGTCCCGAGTCCATGGGTCGCCCCGGTCGCTTCGAGGTGCTGCTCAAGCTCGCCGAGGCGGGCGAGCAGGCCCGGCTGCTCCCCCGCATCCCGTTCAAGCTGCGGATCATGGACCTGCGGGTGGCCGCGGTCTCGCTCACCGGCGGGGCCTACGACAGCCTCGCGCTGATCCACCCCTCGGGGCTGCTCGACGCGCTGATCGAGCTGTTCCAGGCGTACTGGGGCCGCGCCACGCCGCTCGTCGGGCCCAAGCCGCCGGCCGACGACCAGCCCAGCGACGAGGAACTGCTGCTGCTCCAGATGCTCCGGGCCGGCCTCAAGGACGAGGCCATCGGCCGTCAGCTCGGGGTCAGCGCCCGCACCGCCACCCGCCGGATCGCCTCCACGATGGAGCGGCTGGGCGCGGTCACCCGGTTCCAGGCCGGCGTCGAGGCGTCCGCCCGCCGCTGGCTCTGACCACGGACCGCTCAGGGCGAGCGGGGGCCGATGCCGTTCTTCGGGCTGGGCGCGAGCAGCAGCCCGACCTGGTGGCCGATGAACCGGTACACGACCTGTGTGGACGCCCAGAGCAGGTGCCCCCGCTCCGCCTCGGCGATCGTCCGGCCGTCGGCGTGGCCGGCGCTGGCGAAGATCAGCCAGCTTCCGGACCGCGACACCACGTCGACCGTCTCGCCGTCGAGCCCGGCCTGCGCGGTGCCGCTACGCAGCGACCTCCGCCGCTCGCGCGCCACCGACTCGCTGGGAAAGAAGACCGCCGCGAGGTAGACCACCGCGTCGCTGTCGTCGGTGGTCCAGCTTCCCCTGACGGTACGCAGGCAGCCGGCCAGCAGTCGGTCGTCCGCCAGCACGCCGGCGCAGCCCCGCCGCTGGCCCGTCGACGTCCGGGTCAGCGTGTCCCCGGCGACGGTGAAGGTGCGCTCGGGGAACGCCACGTCGGCGGTGACCGGGACCGGGTCCACGCGGGCCAGCCCCACGCCGAGGCTCGCCAGGCAGACCCCGGCGGCCACGAGCGGCGCCCAGGCCACCGGCAGGGACGCCCTCCGGTTCGCCGCCACCGTCGCGACGACGACGAAGACCAGCACGGAGAGCCCGACGCCGGCCCCGGCCCAGGTGATTCCGGTGGCCGTCGCGTACTCCCCCGGGCCGCCGACGAGGTCGTCCAGGTCGACGCGCTTGCCGGGCACGAAGAGCAGCCCCGCCGCGACCAGGGGCGCCCCGATCGCGGGCACGGCGATCCGGGCCCGGCGGGGCAGCCGGGACCAGCCCGCCACGGCGGCCACCACGTACAGGAAGGGCAGCGCGACCAGCAGCCAGCCCGCGGTCGCCATGCCGGGGCCGGTGCAGCCGGTGACTGCGCAGGCGGACTCCTGGAGCCAGGCCCGGGCCTGGTCGCCGAAGAACCCCTGGACCACGAAGAAGGCGACGACGCCGAGCGCGATCAGCCCGGCCAGCAGCCCGCCGCGCGGTGACCGGTCGGCCGGGCGCGGGGCCCGGCCCGCCTGGCGGCGCTCGACGTGGGCGCGGGCCTGCGCGACCAGGTCCACGGAGCCGCGCCGTCCACCCTTGCCGTTCCACATGGCCGCGAGGCTAGACCACCCGCGCACCAGGCACGGGCGCCGCGAGCCGGGAGGGATGGGGTCAGGGGGTGGGGGTGGGGCGCCGGGGGCGGTCCAGGGCGGCGGCCTCCTCCAAGGTCGGCGCGGTGCCGCCGAGGTGCGCCGGCTGCCACCAGGCGTCGTCGGGGCCGGCCGGGGACTCCGGGTACTCCCGCTGGGCGCGGTCGACCAGCTCGGTGAGCCGGGTCTTCAGCTCGGCGGTCAGCGCGTTCGCGTCCGGGTGGGCGGCCGGGTCGATCGGCTCGCCGACCAGGATGGTGATCGGGGTGTGCCGGCGGGTCAGGTTCTTCGGCCGGCCCTTCGTCCAGAGCCGCTGGGTGCCCCAGAGCGCGACCGGCAGCAGGGGCACGCCGGCCTCCTGGGCCATCCGGGCGGCCCCGTTCTTCAGGTCCTTGACCACGAACGAGCGGCTGATCGTGGCCTCCGGGAAGACGCCCACCGCCTCGCCGCGGCGCAGCGCCTCCACGGCCGCGTTGTACGACGCGGCTCCGGCCCGCCGGTTGACCGGGATGTGCTTCATGCCGCGCATCAGCGGGCCGGAGACCTTGTGCGCGAAGACCTCGTGCTTGGCCATGAACCGGACCAGCCGGCGCGAGCCGTGCGCCCCGAACCCGCAGAAGATGAAGTCGAGGTAGCTCACGTGGTTGCTGGCCAGCACCACCCCGCCGGTGCGCGGAACGTGGTGGCCGCCCTCCACGTTCAGGCGCAGGTCGAGGACCCGGAACAGCGTCTTGGCGGCGGTGATCACGGGCGGGTACACAAGCTCCGGCATTCGGCGACTTTACCCTGCTGAGGGCGGGAACGCGTCAGGGCCGCAGGCCCCGTCGCACGGCGCGCCGCGCTGCCCGCGGGCGTTCTGCCCTCGGCCGAGCGGCCTGGGCAGGCGGCCCGGCAGGCCGCAGGATGGCGGCATGACCGACACGGAACGGCGGCATGACGGAACGCGGGACGGCGGCATGACGGAACGCGCGACGCTGCTCTGGGTCCACGGCGGCGGCTGGCGGGCCCGGTCGACGGAGGACGGGTCGACCCTGGCCCGGCACGGGCTGCGGGTGGTGCCGGCCAGCTACCGGTTCGTCGCCGAGGCGCGCTGGCCGGCCCAGCTCGACGACGTACGGGCGGCGGCGCGGGCGGCCCGCGACGCCGCGAACGGCCGGCTCCTGCTGGTCGGGGGCGACTCGGCCGGGGCCATGCTCGCCCTGCACCTGGCCCTGCGCGGCGTGGACCGGCCGGACGACGTGGCCGGCGCGCTGGCGTACTGGGCGCCGGTGGACCCGCTGGCCGCCGACTGGCGGCGGCTGCGCCGCGACGACGACCCGTGGGCCGGTCTGCTCGGCCACCGCCCCGCCGCCGGCGACCCGGCGACGGTGGACGCGACGGTCGCCACGCACGTCGGCAACCGGGTGCCGGTGCTGCTCGTGCACGGGACGGCCGACGCCTCGGTGCCGGCGACCCAGTCCACCGACCTGGCCGGCGCGCTGCTGGCCGCTGGCCACCCGGTGCACGCCTGGCTCACCCACGGCGGCCACTCCCTCGACCTGGACCGCCCCGACGTGCGGGCCGCGACCGCCGCCTTCCTCGACACCGTCCTGCCCCGGGCCCGGCGCTGACCGACGACGTGCTGCCCGGCCGGCCTCCGTCAGGCCAGCTTGTCCAGCTCCAGCCGGCCCCGGGCGAACGCGTCGACCCGACCCCAGCGGCCCGGGATGTCCAGCACCTCGATGCGGCCCATGCCGACCGGCAGGCGCGGCTCAACGGACAGGTGCCCCTCGTGCGGCTCCAGCCCGAGCATGGTGCGCAGCAGCAGCATCGGGGTGCCGGTCGACCACGCCTGCGGGCTGCACGCCGTCGGGTACTCGACGGGAAACTTGGTCAGCTCACGCGGGTAGCCGCCGAAGGCCTCCGGCAGCCGCCCCTCGAAGTAGCGGGCGGCGTCGAGGATGCCGTCGGCGATGGTGGCGGCCTCCTCGGCGAAGCCGTACCTGCGCAGCCCCCAGGCGATGAAGGAGTTGTCGAACGGCCAGATCGTCCCGTTGTGGTAGCCGATCGGGTTGTAGCGGACCTCCCCCTCGGCGAGCGTCCGCACGCCCCAGCCGGAGAAGAGGCGCGGCCCGACCAGGTGGTGGGCGATCTTCTCCGCCCGGTCGTGGTCGACGATGCCGCTCCACAGCAGGTGGCCGATGTTGGAGCTGAGCACGTCGGCCTGCCGGCCGTCGGCGTCCAGCGCGAGGGCGTAGAACTCGCCGTCGGGGACCCACCAGTCCCGGTTGAACCGCTCCTTGAGCCGCGCGGCGTCCCGCTCCAGCCGGTCGGCGAAGGCCGGGTCGTCCCAGAACTCGCGGGCCATCCGGGCGGCGCGGACCCTCGCGTCGTACGCGTACCCCTGCACCTCGCAGGTGGCGCGGGGGAAGCCGGGCAGCCGGCCGTCGCGGTACGAGATCGAGTCCCAGGAGTCCTTCCAGCACTGGTTCTCCAGGCCGGTGTCCGTGTTGCGCCGCTCGTACCAGACGTAGCCGTCGCCGACCAGGTCCGCGTACTCGTCGATCCAGCGCAGGGCGGCCCGGCACTCCTGCTCCAGTTCCCGCACGAGCGCGGCGTCCCCGCTCCACCGTTCGTACTCGTCGAGCAGGACCACGAACAGCGGCGTCGCGTCCACGGACCCGTAGTACGGCGAGTGCGGCTGCTCCTCGAACGCCGCCGTCTCGCCGTAGCGCATCTCGTGCAGGATGCGCCCCGGGTCCTCCTCCCGGAAGTCGTCGAACCGGGTGCCCTGGAGGGCCGCCAGGATGCGCAGCGTGGTCCGGGACAGGCCGGGGGCGAACGGCAGCACCTGAAGGCAGGTCAGGATGCTGTCCCGGCCGAACATCGTCATGAACCAGGGCAGGCCGGCGGCGGGGAGCGTCCCGCCGAGCGACAGCGGCGAGAAGCGCAGCGCCGCCAGGTCGACCAGGCACCGCTGGTACGTCCGGGCCAGGTGCTCGCACTCGCTGTTCACCTTCGGCGCGGCGGCGATCCACTCCCGGAGGTCGTGCTGGAGGGCCAGCCGCTCGCCGCCGTGCACCCGCAGCCCCATCCGCAGGTCCCGCCCGCCCGGCCCGAGCGCGTACGTCCGCACCTCGATGTCGGTGCTCCACCGGCTGTTCGGCTCCAGGTGGACGGTGAACGCGAAGCCGTTGCGGTCGTACCGGGCGGGGCCCGAGGTGGTGATGACCGTCTCCCGCCGGAAGTTGCCGCGCCGGTAGCCCAACCGCAGCCGGTCGGCCTCCGCCTCGGCGTACAGCTCGCCCTTCTTGTTCACGATCTCGTCCTTGACCTGGAAGAGGTCGGCGAAGTCGGAGCCGGCGTCCATCCGGATCTCCAGGTCGACGGGGTTCTCGTCGTGGTTGAGGATGGTGAGCTGCTCGCGGAAGCTGCCCCCGACCGCCCGCTCCCGCACGATCGACAGCTTGGCGTCGATGTAGTGGGTGGCCAGCCCCGGCACCAGGAAGAACCGCGCCTCGTAGTACTGGAGGTCGTCGTAGGACAGGGCGTTGAGCCGCTCGCCGTTGACGGTCAGCACCCAGCGAGACAGGAACCGGGTGTCGAGGGAGAACAGGCCGGTCGGCTCGCTCGGCGTGGCCTCGATGTCCCCGGTGTCCTCGGACACCACGAAGGTGTTGCCGTCGAGGATCCGGATCGTGTTGTCCGACGCCATCAGCGCACCCCCCGACGGGGCCGCTGTCGCGGCCCGTGGCTCTCCGGCGGCCCGGGGAGGATCCGCTCCACCTGCACCACGAGCCGGGCGTTGCCGGTCATCGTCATGTCCCCGCGCAGGAGGGCCGCGATGCCGTGCTCCCGCCCGGTGACGAGGCCCTCGAAGAGCGCGGGGCTGGTGCCGACGACCACGTCGGCCTCGCGGTCCTCCTGGCTCGACCGCAGCCGCCCCCGGTCGACCGTCAGCAGCCAGTGCGTGGTCCGTGGCCCCTCGTTCAGGTCGAAGCGGATGGTTCCGGAGGTCCGGGCCAGCAGCGGCTCGTACCCCCGCCGGTCCAGGTCCTCGAAGAACCTGGCAGTCGCGTCCAGCATCGGTTCCCCCTCCCCCGCCGGTCCCCGGCGTCCGATGTCCCGCCGGAGGGTCCCCGCGCGGTGCGGGGCCAACCTCACCCGCATGGGGTGAGCGGGGGCGGGACGCCCGCGACGCCGCGACGCCGGCCCCCCGCGCAGGGGGCCGGCGTGCCGCGGCGGACGGGTCAGTTGTTGGGGTCGTCGGCGCTGATGTCCGCCAGCACCGACTGCGGCTCCCGCTCGACCGCGAGGTCGCCCATCGAGATCAGGCCGACCAGCCGGCCGTCGTCGATGACCGGCAGCCGGCGTACGGCGTAGGTGCGCATCAGGTCGGCGGCGGCCACCGCGTCGTCGTGCTGGCTCACGGTGATCACGTCGCGGCTGGTGATCTGGTCGAGCCGGGTCGTGGCGGGGTCCATGCTCTCCGCGACGCCCCGGACCGTGATGTCCCGGTCCGTGACGATGCCGACCACGTCGTCGCCGGACGTGACCACCACGTCGCCGATGGCGCTGTCGCGCATCTCGCGCGCCGCGTCGGTGAGCGTCCGGCCGCCGTCCATCGTCACCAACCGGGTCGTCATGAACTCTCCGACCGTTGTCATGGTGCTCCCCTCTCGGTGTCGGCCCCGCGGTCTACCCGCCGGCCCGGCCGGGTAACGCGGCCCGGCCGGGGCGGGCGCGGCAGCCGCCACCGCGCGGGCCGCGCTCAGCGGGGGCGGATCACCAGGGCACCACCCCGGCGTCCTCGAAGAAGCCGCCGGTGGGGCCGTCGTCGGGCAGGGTCGCGAGGCGGATCGCGGTCGCCGCGCCCTGTTCGGGGGTACGGACGCCACGGAAGCCGTTGAGGTCCGTGGCGACGAAGCCGGGGCAGGCGGCGTTGATCTTGATGTTGGTGCCTCGCAGCTCCTTGGCGTACTGGATCGTGACGGCGTTGAGGAACGTCTTCGACGGCGCGTACGCCACGGAGAGCGGGCCCGTCATCGCCGGGTCGTCGGAGGCGACCTGGCGGGCGAGGGAGCCGACGCCGCTGGAGACGTTGACGATCCGTGGCGACGCCGAGCGGCGCAGCAGCGGCAGCATCGCGTTGGTGACCCGGATGACGCCGATCACGTTGGTCTCCACGGCCGCGCGGACGGTCTCGACCACGCCGTCGGAGGTGGGGTGCTGCGGCATGCCGCCGGTCACGCCCGCGTTGTTGACCAGGGCGTCGAGGCGGCCGGCGCGCTCGGTGACCAGCCGGGCGGCGGCGGCCACGCTCGCCTCGTCGGTCACGTCCAGCGGCACGCCGAACGCGTCGACGCCGGCCGCGCGCAGCTTCTCCACGGCGGCCGCACGTCGCTGGTCGTCCCGGGCGCCCACGCCGACGCTCCAGCCGAGCGCGCCCAGGCCGGCCGCGATCTCGTACCCGATGCCCTTGTTCGCGCCGGTGACCAGCGCGGTCTTCTTCTCGCTCATGGGTCGATCCTGTCCGCGCCCCGGAGGCGGCTCCAACACCGATCGGGTGGGCAGCGATACCTCTCGGGTATCGATCCGGCCCGCGGCATCCCGTCGGTACCGTTGGCGCATGGAGACGCGGGAGCTGCGGTACTTCGTCGCCGTCGCCGAGGAGCTGCACTTCGGGCGGGCGGCACAGCGGCTCGGGATCGCGCAGCCGCCGCTGTCCCGGGCGATCCAGCAACTCGAACGGCGGCTCGGCGTGGCGCTGCTGGAACGCACGAGCCGCGCCGTGGCGCTGACCGACGCCGGGGCGGTGCTGCTGCGCGAGGGCCGGGCGGCCCTCGACGCGGTCGACGCCGCCGGCCGGCGCACCCGCCGCGCCGCCCACGCCGCGACCGGCGGCCCCGACCTGGTCCTCGTCACGAAGGCCGGCACCGCCGGGGAACTGCTGTCCAAGCTGCTCGACGCGTACGCCGCCGAGGCCGGCGCGGTCACCGTCGACGTGCTCCTGTGCGGCCCCGGCGAGCAGGAGAAGCTGCTCCGCGACGGGCGCGCCGACGTGGCGCTGCTGCACCGGCCGTTCGACTCGACGGCCGGGCTCGACACCGAGGAGCTGCGCACGGAAGGCCAGGTCGCGCTCCTGCCGGCCGGGCACCCTCTCACCGCCCGGGCCCACCTGCGCCTGGCCGACGTCACCGCGCTGCCCGGGCTGCCGATGCCGTACGTGCTCGCCCCGGACGGCACGTACGTGGACGGCTCGGGGCCGCCGTTCCGGTCCCACGAGCAGCTCTACCAGCTCATCGCGCTCGGCCGGGCCTCGGCGGTCCTGCCGGAGGAGTGCCGGGCCCACCTGCCGCGCGACGTCGCCGCCGTGCCCGTGCTGGACGCGCCGACGGTGACCACGGTGATCGCCTGGCCACCGCAGAGCCGGTCCCGCGCCCTCGCCGGCCTGGTCCGGGCGGCGACCCGGCTCTAGGGCCCGGCCGCGCCGGCCGTCAGGGCCGGGCGCCCGGCCGGTGCCGCCGGGCCCACCGGCGCAGGTCGTAGGAGCCGTTGCTGGACAGGCCGTAGAAGAGCGGCAGCAGCAGGAACACCACGAGCGCCGCCGGCACCGAGACCAGCCAGCCGACCAGCCCGGCGGCGGCGTACGACGCGATCCCGAGCACGGCGCGCAGGCGCTCGACGGCGAAGAACCGGGGCGTGATGCGCGGCCCGAGCAGTTCGCGGTGCCGGCTGAGATGGTGGTACAGGGCGAGCCAGGCCACGGAGAGCGCCACCCCCACCAGGGCGTACAGGGCCGCCGCGACCCGCTCGTCGGAGCGGTCGCCGTGCTGGACCGCGCTGGAGAGCACCGCCGTGGCGAACGGCAGCAGGGCGATGCCGAAGAGCACCCCGAGGTTGGCCCACTGGAGCCCCCGGTCCATGCAGCGGACCCGGTGGAAGGTCCCCTTGTGGTTGAGCCAGTTCACGGCCACGTACAGGTAGGACGTGACGTACGCCAGGTAGACCGGCCACCCGTCGAGCAGGCTGTGCAGCAGCCCGCCGGGCGGCACCTCGGGGGTACGGAGGTCGAGCACCAGGATCGTGATGATGATCGCGAAGACCGCGTCGCTGAAGCTGAGCGCCCGGCCGGTGTCCGACCGCAGGTCACCGACCTCGTCGACCACGTTCTCCGGGCGGTCGGGGTCGCTGTCCATCGGCGCAGGGCTCAGCCGCGCGGCGGCACGCCGTAGACCCGCTCGACGTGCAGGCGCAGCACCAGCCGCCCCTCGGCGACCATCGCGGCCCGGAAGTCGTCCCAGTCCGGGTGCTCCCCCTGCACGGCCCGGTAGAGCCCGATCAGCTCCTCCACCGTCGCGTCGTCCGGCCGCCGCGCCACCGGGGTCAGCTCGGCGCGCGCCTCGGCCACCGCGTACGCCCAGCCGTCGTCGGCGCTGACGTGGAAGCTGGCCCGGGGATCCCGGCGCAGGTTGGCGGTCTTGGCCCGCCCGTCGGTGACCGAGACCCGGATCAGCCCCGCCGCCCGGTCGAAGGAGTAGACCACGTTCGACAACTGTGGGCGGCCGTCCCGCCTGATGGTCGCCAGCACGCCCAGCCACCGGCCCGCGATCAGCCCGGTGAGGGCGTCCCGGGTCTTCTCGTCGTCCGCCACGGCAGCCTCCACGTCGTCGTGCCTCGGGTCCATCCAACCCGACGCGCGGCCCGCCCGCCGGCCGACGCGCAGCCCGCCCGCCGTTCCACCCGACGCGCGGCCCGCCGGCCGACACGACGGTCGGCCGGCGGGGCGGGGTCAGCGGAGTTCGGCGGCGACCAGCTCGGCGATCTGCACCGCGTTCAGCGCGGCGCCCTTGCGCAGGTTGTCGTTCGCGCAGAACAGGGCGAGGCCGTGCTCCACGGTCTCGTCGGCCCTGATCCGCCCCACGTACGTCGGGTCCTGGCCGGCGGCCTGCAACGGGGTGGGCACGTCGGACAGGGCCACGCCGGGCGCGCCGTCGAGCAGCTCGCGGGCCCGCTGCGGGGTGAGCGGCCGGGCGAACCGGGCGTTGATCTGCAACGAGTGGCCGGTGAAGACCGGGACCCGCACGCAGGTGCCGGAGACCCGCAGCCCGGGGATCTCCAGGATCTTGCGGCTCTCGTTGCGCAGCTTCTGCTCCTCGTCGGTCTCCTCGGAGCCGTCGTCGACGATCGAGCCGGCGAGCGGCAGCACGTTGAACGCGATGGGCCGGGCGAAGACGCGGGGGGCGGGGAACTCGACGGCCGCGCCGTCGAAGGCCAGCCCGGTGGCCTGCTCGGCGACCTTGCGGACCTGCTCGTCCAGCTCGGCCACGCCGGCCAGGCCGGCTCCGGAGACCGCCTGGTACGTCGAGACGACCAGGCCGACCAGCTCCGCCTCTTCGTGCAGCGGGCGCAGTACCGGCATCGCGGCCATCGTGGTGCAGTTCGGGTTGGCGATGATGCCCTTCGGGCGGTTCGCGGCGGCGTGCGGGTTGACCTCGGCGACCACGAGCGGCACGTCCGGGTCCGTCCGGAACGCCGAGGAGTTGTCGATCACCACGGCGCCGGTCCCGGCGACCCGGGGGGCCAGCTCCTTCGCGGTGCCCTTGCCGGCCGAGAAGAGCACGATGTCGAGGCCGGAGTAGTCGGCGGTGGCCGCGTCCTCGACGGTCACCTCGCCGCCCCGCCACGGCAGGGCGCGCCCCGCCGACCGTGCGGAGGCGAACAACCGCACCTGCTCCGCCGGGAACTCGCGCTCCGCCAGCACCTGCCGCATCACGCCACCGACCTGGCCGGTGGCACCCACAATGCCGATCCTCATGCCCGCGAGGCTACCCAGGTCGGCGACCCGGCCGGGAATGCTTTCCCACCGCCGAGGCCGCCCCGGCGGCCCGCGCCGGGGCGTCGGGCCGCAACGACACCCCGGGTCGGGGCGGGGTGTCCGGAAGATCCGGTGCGCCGCCCGCCCCCGGCCGCAACATCCCCACCCCGCCCGGCACCGGCACGCGACGGGAATCACACCCGCCGGGGCCGGCCCGGGCGGCGGGCGGGGCCGTCAGGGACGGGCGTCGACGATCTCGCCCAGCCCGGTGGCCGCCAGCTCGTCGCGGACGGCTGCGGCGTCGCCCTCGACCACCAGGGTCAGCGACTCCGGGTGCAGGTGGTTCGCGGCGGCGGCCGAGACCTCGTCGACGTCGGCGTCTAGCAGCGACTGGCGCAGCCGGGCGTGGTAGTCGTCCGGCAGGTCGTACACGACCAGGGTGGTCAGCGCCGCGGCGATGGCCCGGGGGCTCTGCAGCTCGACCGAGAGCTGCCCGGCCCGCCAGGAGCGGGCCACCGCCAGCTCGTCGGCGGTCACCCCCGTGGCCTGGGTACGGGTGATCTCCCCGACCGCCTCCACCAGGGCCGGCGCGGTGACCGCCGTCTGCACCCCGGAGCTGACCGCGAACCGGCCGAACCGGCGGGACGAGGCGAAGTCGCCCCGGATGCCGTACGTGTAGCCGCGCACCTCGCGGATCAGGTGGTTCAGCCGGGAGGTGAACGCCCCACCGAGCACCGTGCCGGCCAGCGTCATCGGCACGTGATCGGGGTGGGCCCGGTGCGGGGCCGGGTGGCCCAGCCGCAGCGTGGACTGCACCGACCCGGGCCGGTCGACCAGGATGATCCGCCGCCCGGGGCGCGGCGGCACGTCGATCGGGCCGCCCCGGTCGGCCGGGCCGCCGCCGGTGCCGGCGAACGCCGCCGCCCCCAGCGCGTCCAGGTCGATCCGCTCCAGGTCACCGGCGACGACCAGGGTGCCGGGGCGGAGGAACCACTCGGAGTGGAAGACGGCCACGTCCTCGACGTCGAGTGCGGCCACCGAGTCCGGGTCGCCGTACATGGGCCGGCCCCAGCGGTTCTCCGCGCCGAACAGGTCGGCCCGCAGCACCGCATCCGCCCGGGGGCCCGGGTTGGCCCAGTCCATCAGCAGCGCGGTCGCCTCGTCGTCGCGGACCCGGCGCACGTCGTCGGGGTCGAGCCGGGGCGTGCGGACGGCCTCGCCGAGCAGCTCCACGGCGGCGGTCAGCCGGTCCACCGGCACCTGGACGCTGACCTGGAACGAGTCCCAGTCCAGCCCGGTCACCAGCTCGGTGCCGAGCCCCTCCACGGCCAGCGCGTACGCGGTGGCGTCCCGCCGCGCGGTGCCCTCCTCCAGGGCATTGGCCAGCACCGCGCCGAGCCCCTCCTTGCCGGCCGGCTCCCGGGCCGCGCCCGCGTCGAGCAGCAGCAGCGCCACGGCCAGGTTCTGCCCGGGCAGGTGCGCGGCGACGACCTGGCCGCCGGCCACGGCGCGGCGGGTCACCTGAGGGAACCGGTACGGCCGGGCCAGCCCCGGCACGGGACGGTCGGCGATCAGGCTCATGCGGTCTCCTCGGGGAGGTAGGTCAGGGTCACCCGGTCGGAGGCGCGCAGCACCTCGGCGGCCAGCTCGGCGATCTGGTCGGCGGTCACCGCGAGCCACGCCGGCAGCCGCCGGGCGACCAGCGCCGGGTCGCCGAACTGGGTGGCGTAGCGGCCGAGGGTGTCGGCCCGACCGTCGACGGTGGACATCTGCCGCCACCACCCGGTGCTCAGCAGCGCCTTCGCCCGGTCCAGCTCGGTGGCCGTCACGGGCACGGTGGCCAGCTCGTCGACCACCTCGGCCACCCCGGCGGCCAGCCGCTCGCCGGTCACCCCGGGGCGGGCGGTGGCGGTGGCGATCAGCGGGGCGGGGGCGTGCGCGAGGTCCACCCCGTACGCGCCGACGAGGTCGGGCTGGGCGATCCGCTCGCCGTCGGCGAGGCGCTGGTAGAGGCGGCTGCCCCGGCCGCTGCCCAGCACGGTGGCGAGGACGGTGAGCACGTCGTACCCCGGGGTGCCGAAGGGGTGGGTGCGGTGCGCGACGTAGACCCGGGGGGCGGGCACCGGGCCGGTGACGACCTCCGCCACCGGCGAGCCGGCCGCCGGAACGTGCCGCCCGTCCGGCGCGGCGGGGATCTCCGGCCGGGCCGGGATCGCGCCGAAGTACTTGTCGGCCAGCGCGAAGACCTCGGTGGCGGTGGTGTCGCCGACCACGGTCAGCACGGCGTTGTTCGGCGCGTAGTAGGTGCGGTGGAAGTGCTGGAAGGTGGCCAGGTCGGCGGCGTTCAGGTCGGCCATCGAGCCGATCGTGGCGTGGTGGTACGGGTGCCCCGGCGGGTAGAGCAGCGGCAGCAGCCGCAGCCACGAGTCGCCGTACGGGACGTTCTCGTAGCGCTGGCGGCGCTCGTTCTTGACCACCTCACGCTGGTTGTCCAGCGTCTCCTGGGTCAGCGCCGGCACCAGGCCGCCCATCCGGTCGGCCTCCAGCCACAGCGCCAGCTCCAGGTGCTCGGGCGGGACGGTCTCGAAGTAGTTCGTCCGGTCCGGGTTGGTGGTGGCGTTCAGGTTGCCGCCCGCGCCCTGGACGAGCTTCATGTGCTCGGTCTTCGCCACGTTGAGCGAGCCCTCGAACATCAGGTGCTCGAAGAGGTGGGCGAACCCGGTCTGCCCGTCCGGCTCGTGTCGGGAGCCCACGTCGTACCAGAGGTTCACCGCGACCGCGGGGGCGGCGCGGTCCTCGCTCACCACCACGCGCAGGCCGTTGTCCAGTCGGGTCGTTTCGATCGGCCAGGGGTAACCGCTGTCGGGCATGGCCCGACGCTATCCGATCCCGCCCGCCGGGACGGCACCCGTGGGCGGCGCGCCGAGGCATCGACGGCCCCGGCCGGGGTACCGCAGGGGCATGTCCACGCGCACCCGCCCCGCCGCCGGCCGCGACCGTTCCGCCGCCGCGACGACCGCCGCCCTCGCGCTCGCCCTCGCCGAGCGGGCCGCCGCCGCGCTCACCCGGCTGCGGCGCGGCGGGCGGCTGCTGCACCCCGCCGGCCGCACCTTCGCCGGGGAGGTGACCACCTGGGGTACGGGCGGCCCGCCGACCGGGCTGGCCCTGCTCGACGAGCCCGGCCGGTACGCGGCGACGGTGCGGCTGTCCAAGGGGACGCCGACCCCGGGCGGCTGGCCGGACGTGCTGGGGCTGGCGGTGCGCCTGCACGGCGTCGGGGAGCGCCCGTTCGACCTGCTGGTCAGCTCCAGCGCGGCGGCTCCGGTGCTGCGCCACCTGCCGCTGCCCCGGCGGCGTTTCGCGGGGACGTACAGCTCGATCATGTCGTACCGGTCGGGGGGCCGGCGGCTGTGGTTCGCGGCGCTGGCCGACCCGGACTCGCCCGACCTGGGGCGCAGCCTGGCCGGGGTGGCCGCGGCGGCCGGCCGGGCGGGCAAGGCGTCCCCGGCGGCCGGCGCGCCCCGGCTGGTGCTGGCGGTCGCGTCCGCCGTGGGCCCGTGGCGGCCGTTCGGGCAGGTGGCCCTCGGCGCGGAGTGTCCGGCCGAGCGGGACGCCGCGCTGGCCTTCGACCCGGTCGGCAACCTGCCGGCCGGGCTGCGGGCGGCGGGACCGCTGGCCCGGCTGCGCGACGCCACCTACCGGGGCTCCCGCCGCACGCGCGGCGCGTCCCCCGCCCGCTGACGCGCCCGACCGCCCGGCCGGATGCGGTCGGGCGGTCGAGCGCGGTCGGTCGGCTCAGTCGGGGGGGGCTCAGTCGGGGGGCTCGATCGCGGTCACCGTCTCGTCGGAGGTGCGGTGCTCCAGCACGGTGTCGGGGGCGGCGTTCTGGTCGGCCTCCCGCACGTCCGACTCGGCGAGGATGGCGTCGGCCTGCGCCTGCGGGTCGTCGCTGCCGACCGCCGCCTCCTCGGGCAGCAGGTGTGCGCGGGACTCGATCCGGTCCTGGTCGCTTTCGTGGTGGCTCATGCCGGACCCTGTACCCCGTCGGCGGCTCAGCGGAACGGGCCGCGCACCTCGTAGGTGATCCCGCCGGAGGACGAGCCGGAGGTGCCGCGCTGGGAGGAGAAGTAGAGCCGGGTGCCGTCCGGGGAGAACGCCGGCCCGGTGATCTCCGACGACCCCTGGCCGGTGAGGCGCAGGAACGGGGTGACGATCCCGGCCGGCGTGATCATGTTGATCTCCATGTTCCCGCCGTCCTCGGCGACGTACAGGTCCCCGGAGCGGGCGCCGGTGATGTTGTCCACCCCGGTCAGCGGGGCGCTGCCGCCGGTCACCAGCGAGTCGTCGTACGCCAGGTCGAGGCGCTGGTTCACGGCGTCGTACGCCCAGACCCGGTTGTCGCCCTTGGTGGTGAACCAGCAGGTCCCGTCGGCGTACCAGCAGCCCTCGCCGCCGTTGAACCGCTTCGCGCCGGAGACCTGGTCCCGGGTGAGGGTCGGTGAGCCGTCCGGGTCCGGCACCGGGGCCCAGCTCACCGGGCCGCTGGTGGCGGTGCCGGCGACGAGCACCTCCAGGGTGCCGGCGGAGAGGTCGCCCCAGGTGGTCGGCCGGAAGCGGTAGAAGCACCCGTTGCTCTCGTCCTCGGTCAGGTAGACGACCCGCCGGACGGGGTCGGCCGCCGCCGCCTCGTGCTTGAACCGGCCCAGCGCCGGCCGCAGCGCCGCCGCCGTGCCGCCCTGCGGGTACGTCTCGTAGACGTACCCCCGGCTGACCTCCTCGCAGGAGAGCCAGGTGCCCCAGGGGGTCGCCCCGCCGGCGCAGTTCTGGTTGGTGCCGGAGAGGATCCGGTACGCCGCCGCGACGCTCCCGTCGGCGGCGAACCGCACCGCCGAGGCCCCGCCGCCCGGGGTGATCTCGGAGTTCGAGACGTAGATCCAGCCGGTTCCGGCCGGGAAGCAGGCGCCGCCGTCGGGCGCGTCGTGCCAGGTGTACGAGGTGCCGGGGACGACCTGCCGGGAGCGGGCGACGATCCGGCTGGTGAACCCGGTGGGGAGCTGGACGCCGTTGGCGTCGGCGGCCCGCAGCGCCCCGTAGGGGCCGGTGCCGGGCTGGGCCGGGGCGGCCAGCGCGGCGGAGGACCAGAGGCTGCCGGCGAAGGCGGCTGTCCCGCCCGCGACGGTGGCGCGCAGCAACGTACGACGATCCATCGGAACCTCCCGGTGACGCGTGGTGTGGCACCGAAAACTAGCGACGGAGACATCGATTCAGATGAACGTCGGGCGACGGCGGGCCGACGACGGGGTGAGCCTTTCGCGCCGCCGTCGGGTAGGCTGCTCGGCGTGACGCGGTCGTATCGATGGTTTAGGCAGCCGGCTGGAGGAGCCGGTGACTTCACCATGATCTGACGTCACTCTCTCTTCGAGCCGGCCGGGCAGGAACGTTTCGTTCCTGCCCTTTTGCGTACGAGCAGCCGGCTCGACCCCGGGCACCGGCCCCGGGCACGGTCGGCGGAAGGAACCCACCGTGATGACCCCCCATCGCGTCATCGACCAGCGGATCGACCGCGTCGTGCCGCTGACCACCCCGGCCCTGCTGCACCACCACCTGCCCCTGGACGCCACGCTCGCCGAGGCCGTGCTCGACGGCCGGCGCGCGGTCGCCCGGGTGCTGGACCGCGCCGACGACCGGCTGCTCGTGGTGGTGGGCCCGTGCTCGGTGCACGACCCGGCCGCCGCCCTCGACTACGCGGCCCGGCTGCGCACCGCCGCCGACCGGCTCGCCGACGACCTGCTAATCGTGATGCGGGTGTACTTCGAGAAGCCGCGCTCCACGGTCGGCTGGAAGGGCCTGATCAACGACCCGGGGCTGGACGGCTCCGGCGACGTGAACACCGGCCTGCGCACCGCCCGCGCGCTGCTGCTGGACGTGCTGCGGCTCGGCCTGCCGGTGGGCTGCGAGTTCCTCGACCCGATCACCCCGCAGTACATCGCCGACACCGTGGCCTGGGGCGCGATCGGCGCGCGCACCGTGGAGAGCCAGGTGCACCGGCAGCTCGCCTCCGGCCTGTCCATGCCGATCGGGATGAAGAACCGCCCCGACGGCAGCATCGGCACGGCGGTGGACGCGATCCGGGCGGCCGGCGTACCGCACGTCTTCCCCGGCATCGACGTCTCCGGCACCCCGGCGATCATGCACACGCGGGGCAACGCCGACGGGCACCTGGTGCTGCGCGGCGGCAACGACGGCCCGAACTACGACGCCGCCTCCGTCGGCGCGGCGCTGGCGCAGCTCCGGGCGGCCGGCCTGCCGGAGCGGGTGGTGATCGACGCGAGCCACGCCAACAGCGGCAAGGACCACAACCGCCAGCCGGTCGTCGCCGCCGACGTGGCGGCCCAGCTCGCCGCCGGCCAGCGCGGCATCGTCGGCGTCATGCTGGAGAGCTTCCTGCTCCCGGGCCGCCAGGACCTCGACCCGACGCGCGAGCTGGAGTACGGCCGCTCGGTCACCGACGCCTGCCTGGGCTGGGACGCCACGGAGGAGGTCCTCGCGACCCTGGCCACCGCCGTCCGCGACCGCCGCGCCCTCTCCCCCACCCCGGCCTGACCCGCCCCACCCCCGGCCCTCGGCCCCTGGCCCCGCCTCCCAGCCCGTCGATCATGGAGTTGTCGCCGCTTTCGCCGGCGTGTCGTCGCGTCAACTCCATGATCGACCCGGGTGAGGGCCGGTTTGGGGGGGTGCGGGGCGGGTAGGGGGGCGGGGTGAGTGACGCAGCGGTGAACAGGGGCGAGGCGGGGGCCGAGGCCGGGGTCGACGTCGACCTCGAGGCCGGGGTCGAGGTTGAGGTCGAGATCGAGGAGCCGGACATCCGGCCGCTCGACGAGCTGCTCGACGACCTCTACCGGGGCCAGGAGCGGATCAGCCAGGTGGACATCTACCGCCGGGCGGTCGCCGCCGAGCTTCCCGCCGTCCTGCTGACCCGGATCGCCGCCCTCCCCCAGGGCGAGTACGCGGTGGACGAGGCGGCCGACCTGCTGGGCGGCTCGGCGCCCTGACGCCCGGCCCCGACCCGCACCGACCCCCGAGCACGGAGAGGACAGCGAGATGAGCGACCGCGAGGAGCAGGGGCACGAGCACGTGACGGCGCTCGGCCAGCCGCCGGAGGGCCTGGACACCACGCCCGACCCGGACTTCGCCGGCGAGCACGACCGCACGGCCGTCGACCGGGACATCATCACCGGCGACGAGGACGCGGAGGAGCGCGAGCCGGAGTCGCCGCACGGCTGGTCCGGCATGCAGAGCTGATGCCCCGCGTACGCGGGCGGACGACGATACGGGGAAGGGGCCGGGTGGACCGGCCCCTTCCCCGTGTGCGGGTCGGTCAGTCGTCGTCGCCCTCGGCCGCCTGCTGGGCCACGGCGTAGCCCATCTGGAGGAAGTCGGAGGCGGCGACCGCCGTCAGCGCGGTGGCCACCAGCCGGGTCAAGCGGGGGGCCAGGACGAGGCCGCCGGTCAGCCCGGTGGCCACCCAGACGGCCAGGCAGAACGGGCAGCTCAGCAACTCGCCGATGGCATGCCGGGTGGAGCTGCCCTGGTCCCGGACCTGCTCCATCACCTCACCGCTGCCGATCGGGCGGTCGTAGCGGGTGAACGGGGCCCGCAGGGGGCTGGTGACCGCGTCCTTGGACAGCAGCCGGCTGAGCTTGTGCGTGGCGATGGAGAGCAGCACCACGTCGGCGGGTGCGGGCCGCTCCGGCACCGGGCGGCCGGTCGCCTTGACGAGGCCGGCGATGGCGGCGGTCACGCCCGCGTACGTGCCCATCGCCGCCAGGTAGCCGCCGAGCGGCCGGTGTTCGTGCGGCGCGTACGCCTGGCGCAGCCGCGCCACCTTCTGCTTCAGGGTGCTGTCGCTCAACCCGGGTCTCCTGTCGTCTCCGGCTCGCGGGCCCCGGCGGCGTCGCCCCGGTGGCCGCTGGGGTTCCGGCCGGCGGGTCAGCCGGCGGTCAGGTTGTCGGCCACCTCGCGGGCGAGGCTGGCCAGGGTCTGGTCGGCGAGCCCGGGGTCCGGCTGGCCGGACGCTCCGGCCAGGTCGAGCCGGACCCGGGCGCCCCCGGCGTCGGCCGGCTCGACCTGGATCTCGGCCGACCAGCCCGGGGCGGAGTCGCTGCCCCACCGGGCCCGGAGCTGCCCGGCGCTGACGTCGGGGCGGCTGTCGCCGTCGGTGCGCAGCGGTTCGGGCAGCCAGGCCGCAGCCCGGTCCGGGTCGGTCGCGGTGTTGAACACCACCTCGGGCGGCGCGGACATGCCGCGCTCGGCGTGCGCCGCCATCACTCGTCCCGCAGCCGGGCCGGGTCCACCTCGCGGCCGGGGTTGCGGGCCAGGTACTCGGTCTCCAGCTCCGCCGTGCGGCGCAGGTGGTGCGCGAGGGCGGAGTCCGAGGCGTGCCGCAGCGTGTCGAGCCGCGTGCGGTGCAGGCTGTGCATCTCGCGCATCAGGTCGTCGTCGGCCAGCTCGGCGGGGTCGATCCCCAGCTCGCCGTCAATGTCGGTGTCGGTGTCGGTGTGGGTAGACACGTCGTGGACGTGGTCGCCGTCCCACTCGGGCATCCGCTGTTCCGGGCTGGCCTCCGCCGGGCCGCCGCTCTGCCGCAGTGATTCGGTCATCGTCGCCCCCCTCGTCTCGTTCGGGCTCGCGTCTAGACGGATGCCCACGCCCGCCCCCACCAAACCCCCTCCGTGGCTACGACGCCGCGTCGGAGAGCGCCCGGCGGCCCGGTACGCTCGACGCCATGAAACGGCTCTGGACACCGGCGTGGATCGTCCGCCACGTGGCCATGGTCGTGCTGGCCGGCGGCTGCCTCGGGCTGGGCTGGTGGCAGGTCACCCGGGCCGCCGAGGGCAACTCGATAAGCTGGGGTTACGCGATCGAGTGGCCGGTCTTCGCCGGGTTCGTGATCTTCGTCTGGTGGCGTGAGCTGCGGCACGCGCTGCGGTCCCCGGTCGGGGCCGACCCGGCCCCGGGCGAGGCGGACCCGGCCGCCGACGTAGCCGCGCCCGGTGAGAGGGTCACGGCGGGAAGCGCCACCCCGGCGGGGATCCGCCGGCCCGTGCGGGTGGTCCGGGCCCCGGGGGCGCCCGCCGACGGCCCGGAGGACGACGACCTGGTCGCCTACAACCGCTACCTGGCATGGTTGAACGCCAATCCGGGCGCGGGGCCCGGCGACTATCCCGGCTGAGGCCGGTTCACGACTACCCGGCCGAGGTGCCGGCTTCGGAAGGACGGACGAAGGTGGGCGGAGCCCTTACCCGGTACCGCGTGATCGCCTGGATCGTGGGCGTGGCGCTGGTCGTGCTGGTCCTGATCGGGATGCCGCTGAAGTACGGGTTCGACGAGTCGGGCGTGGTCGCGGTGGTCGGCACCGCGCACGGCTGGCTGTACATGCTGTACCTGGCGGCGGCGTTCGACCTGTCCCGCCGGGCGGACTGGCCGCTGAAGCGGATGGTGCTGGTGATGCTCGCCGGCACCGTGCCGTTCGTGTCCTTCTACGCCGAGCGGCGGGTCAGCCGGTGGCTGGCCCCGGAGCGCACCCCGACCCCCGAGCCGGTCGCCGGCTGACCCGCCGGCCGGACAGGGGCCCGACCTCGCCGCCCGATCAGTGGCCCGACCCCGATCGTCCGGTCTAGCGGTCTCGGCCCACCGGCCGGTCTAGCGGTCTCGGCCCACCGGCCGGTCAGCGGGCCGGGCGCCACGGCTCGCCGGGGCCCCACCCGTCGGGCCGCGCGCCGGCCCACTCGCCGTGTCCCGGGCCGCGCCGCGCGCCCTCGCGGGCCCGCCGGACGGCGCGGCGGACCTCGTCGAACTGCCGCTCGTCGTCGCTGCTGAACAGCAGCACCTCGACGCCCAGGTGCCAGCCCCACAGCTCGTACGGCGGCGGTCGCCAGCGGTCCCCGGCCGCCGCGAGCAGCACCGGCAGCGGCACCAGCACCCCGAACGTCAGGTACGCCCCGGCGGTGAGCCGTTGCAGGCCGCCGGCGAAGCCGAGCAGCAGCCCCAGCGCGGCGATCATGGCGGCGGTGAGCGCGACGGCCCGGACGGCCAGCCGGTCGTGCGGGCCCCGGGTGGTGTGCAGGTGGGTCAGGTCGACGATCTCCCAGGTGGTGCGGCCGACGGTGAACCGGTCGGCGGTGACGACGATGCCGGGCCGGGCGTAGAGCAGGGCCGGCGGGGCGGTGGTCATCGTCGCGGTCGGGCGGTGCGGGCGGGCGGCGGAGCCATCTCGGGTCACGGCGTTCTCCCACGGCTGTGCGCCGGGCGCGGTTCCGCGATGCGCCGGAGCGGGGCGGCGGGATTCCCGGCTTCCGCCCCATTCTGGTTGGCGTCTTCCCAGGTCGGCAGTCGTTTTTGCGTCCCGTGACGGGGGCTGCCGGCCCCGGTGTCGCCGACAACCGGCCAGCGATTCCGACTTGTCCCGCCATACCAGGCGAGGCTCGCCGCGACATCCGCCCAGAGGGACAAAAGCGGCGCGTCCCCCCGACCGAGGGCGACGTCAACCGACCGCCGCAGGGCCACTACGGTACGCGACTGTCACTCACGTAACACCCGGGGCTTTTATTAACTTTCGCCCCGGCTTCACCTGCGGGTAACTTCCGTCCCGGGTTACGTTGGGCAGGCCGGACCGGTCGACCGCCGTCCACCCGGACTGCCCCGGGCCGGTGTCGTCGTGGCGTAGGCACTGCCCGGCGGCCGGTGGGAGAGGAGCCCTCCGCTCTTGTCGTACCTCAGGAATTCGCTGCGCGCACTGGCGGCTGCCGGCCTCGCGGCCGTGCTCATCGCCCCGGCGTCGGCGGCTCGGGCCGAGCCGACCCCCGCCGAGCTGACGCGGCGGATCGAGAAGTCCTCGACCGAGCTGGAACGGGTCGTCGAGTCCTACAACAAGCTCACCGAGGACATCAAGGCGAACAAGGCCGCCGCGGCGAAGCTGGCGGCCCGGATCGGGCCGCTGGAGGCGCAGGCCGCGCAGAGCCGGGCCGACGTCGGCCAGATCGCCGTCACCGCGTACAAGTCGGGCCGGCTGGGCACGGCCAACGCGCTGCTGAGCCCGGGCGGGCCGAGCAACCTGCTCGACCGGCTGGACACGCTGGACCAGCTCAGCCGGCAGCGCCAGGAGCGCATCGCGGGGGCCACGGCCGACCAGCGGCGGCTGGTCGACCAGAAGAAGCGGCTCGACGCGACCCTGACGAAGCAGGACGCGCAGGCGCGCCAGCTCGCCGCCGGCAAGAAGAAGATCGAGAAGGACCTGGCCGAGCTGTACGAGATGCGCCGGCAGGCGTACGGCCGGGCCACCGAGCCGCCCGCGCCCAGGCCGAAGCCGAAGTCCGGCACGAAGGCCGGAGGGAAGTCCGGCAAGAAGTCCGGCGAGGAGGTGCCCGCCGTCTCCGGCCGGGCCGGCGTGGCGGTCCGGTACGCCTACGGCGCCCTCGGCAAGCCGTACGTCTGGGCCGCCGACGGCCCGAACGGGTACGACTGCTCGGGCCTCACCCTGGCCGCCTGGCGGGCCGCCGGCAAGTCCCTGCCGCACAACACCCGGATGCAGTGGGGCGTGGTGAGCCACATCAGCCGCAGCGAGCTGCGCCCCGGCGACCTGGTGTTCTACAACAACCTCGGCCACATCTCCATCTACGTCGGGGACGGCCAGGTGATCCACTCGCCGACCTTCGGCCGCAACGTGGAGAAGCGGGGCATCGACCTGATGAAGCCCTACGGATACGGCCGGGTGCGCTGACGCCCGCACGACGGCGAACGGCCGGCGGCCCCTGTCGGGGTCGCCGGCCGTTCGTCGTCGATCGTCACGCGGGCTCAGGCGGCCCGCAGCCCCTCCGCCCGGGCCAGCTCGCGCAGCCGGCCGAGGGCCTGGATCTCGAGCTGCCGGATGCGCTCCCGCGACAGCGAGAAGCGCGACGCGACCTCGGTCAGCGAGTGCTCGCGCCCGTCCTCGAGGCCGTAGCGGGCCCGCATGATGCCGGCCGAACGGTCGTCGAGGTGGTTGAGCAGCCCCTCGATGCGCTGCCGCTCCAGCCCGGTGAGCACGATGTCCTCCGGCGACGGGGCGTCGCTGTCCGCGACCAGGTCACCGAGGTTGGTGTCGCCGTCGTCGCCGACCGGCGTGTCCAGGGAGACGGTGTCCTGCGACCAGCGGACCAGCTCGCGGACCCGCTCGACGGTGACGCCCAGCGCCGCCGCGATCTGCTCCGGCTCCGGGTCGGTGCCCAGCTCGCGGGTGAGCTGCCGGGCCACGTTGCGCATCCGGTTGACGTCCTCCACCAGGTGCACGGGCAGCCGCACGGTGCGCTCCTGCTGGGCGATGGCCCGGCTGATCGCCTGGCGGATCCACCACGTCGCGTAGGTGGAGAACTTGAAGCCCTTCTCGTAGTCGAACTTCTCGACCGCGCGGACCAGACCGGTGTTGCCCTCCTGGATCAGGTCGAGCATCGGCATCCCCGAGCGCACGTAGCGGCGGGCGATGGAGACGACCAGCCGCAGGTTGGCGCGGATGAAGAGGTCCTTCGCCCGCTCCCCCTCCGCGACGACCCGCTCCAGGTCGTCCCGGTCGACGCCCTCGGGCACGCGGTCGTTGTCGAGCAGGTGGTCGGCGTAGACGCCGGCCTCGATCGTCTTCGAGAGAGAGACCTCGGTGGCGGCGTCCAACAGGGGCGTCCGGGAGATCTCGTGAAGGTAGACTCCGACCAGGTCGCGCTCCTCGGCCACCTCGTCGGTTCGCATGCCGATGTTCCTGTCCACGTTGCCCACGGTCCCCTCGCTCGCGCCGGTTGCCCGGTTCCTTGCCATCCCCACGTCCATCAGCCCTCCCCCGTAACCTCCGCTGTGCCCTCTGGTGCTGACCTGACACCTGCACAACAGTGGAGACGCGTCAGGGATTCCATGTCGTGAGTCGAAAGTGTCACGAATGCCTGAGTAGTAGCTGGGAGCCCGGTCCACGTTTGCTGTCAGCGCCCGGCAGGGCGGCTCGTCGGCGAGGCGGCTTGGCGACCCCACACCGGTCACCGACGGACACGCGCTCACGAACCGGTCGGTTCAATCCACGGACACGGAATACCCTCGCACCGATGGAACAATCCGCGCCCGGTGCGCAGTCCCACCGGCGACTGGTCGTGACCACCATCACCGCGCCACCGTGACCACCGTCACCCTGCCGCAGGGCCGGCACGACCGGCCGCCGGTGTGGCGGTCGGGTGCGGGCCCCGACGGCGGGCGTCGGGCCTGAAGGGAGCGCGGGCGTCGGGCCTCAGGGAGCGAGCAGGGCGAGGGCGCCGCGTACCTGGTGGGCGGAGCGGGCCAGCGCGGCGCGGGCGGCGGTGACCCCGGCGCCGGAGACCAGGGAGACCAGGGCGGTCTTCACGTCGCCGTCGGCCTCGTTCAGCGCCTGCCGGCAGACCTCCTCGGGGCAGCCCGTGGCCTCCATCAGGATCGAGATCATCCGGCCGCGCAGCTTGGCGTTGGTGGCCACCATGTCGATCATCAGGTTCGAGTAGACCCGACCCAGCCGCACCATGACGGCCGTGGAGAAGGTGTTGAGCACCAGCTTCTGCGCGGTGCCCGCCTTCATCCGGGTCGACCCGGTGACCACCTCGGGGCCGGTGTCCAGGCCGATGAAGACGTCCACCAAGGGGGCGGCCTCGGCCTCCGGGTTCGCGCAGAGCAGCACCGTCGAGGCCCCCCGCGCCCGGGACGCGGCGAGCGCCCCGAGGACGTACGGGGTGCGCCCGCTGGCGGCCAGCCCGACGACCAGGTCACCGGCGCGCACGCACCCGGTCGCGTCGGCCGCGCCGCCGCCGTGGTCGTCCTCGGCGTCCTCGACCGCCCGCCACATCGCCTCGGGGCCGCCGGCGATGTGGGAGCAGAACCAGTGCCGGGGCGAGTTGAAGGTGGGGGCCAGCTCGGCGGCGTCCAGCACGCCGAGCCGCCCCGAGGTGCCGGCGCCGAAGTAGTGCACCCGGCACCCGCCGCGCAGCGCGTCGACCGCGAGGTCGACGGTGGCGGCGACCTCGTCGAGGACCGCCGCGACGGCGGCCGGCACCCGCCGGTCCGCCTCGTTGATCACGGTGAGCACGTCCCGGGTGGACATCAGGTCGAGGTCCAGACTGAGGGGGTTGCGCCGCTCGGTGGGCGCGCCGACGCGCACGACCGGCCGCGCCGGGACCCCGGCGACCTCGCCGGGCTCCACCCGGCCGGGGGTCATGCCCGCCTCCGGCCGGGCCCCACCCGGTGGGTCTGCACCGCCTCGGCGGTGACCTCCAGCGCCTTGCGGGCCCGCATCCGGTTCCGGGCCGCCACCCCGACGAAGAGGCAGTCGATCACGGTGAGCTGGGCGAGCCGGCTGGCCATCGCCCCGGAGCGGTAGGTGGTCTCCCGGGCCGCCGTGGTGAGCACGAAGTCGGCGACCTCGGTGATCGGCGAGCGGGGGAAGTTGGTCAGCGCCACCGTGGCCGCGCCCCGGGCACGGGCCTGCTCCAGCACCTCGATCGCGTCGGCGGTGGCGCCGGTGTGCGAGATGCCCACCGCGACGTCCCCCCTCCCCAGCAGCGCGGCGGAGGTGAGCGCGGTGTGCACGTCGGGGAAGTAGAAGGCCGTGCGGCCGATGCGGTGCAGCTTCTGCTGGAAGTCGGAGGCGACGAAGCCGCTGGCGCCCGCGCCGTAGACCTCGATCCGGCTCGCGCCGACGATCGCCTCGACGACCTGCTCGCAGACGGCCGGGTCGAGCTGCTCGGCCGTCTCCTCGACCGCCCGCGCGTCGTTGAACGCGATGGTGGCGATGATCTGGGCCAGGTCGGCGCCGGGCGGGATGTCGCCGCCGACGACCCGGGCGTCCGGTGGCTCGACCCGGCGGGCCGCCTCGGCCGCGAGCCGGATGCGGAGCTGGGGATAGCCGTCCATGCCGACCGAGCGGCAGAACCGGATGACCGTCGCCTCCGATGTCTCGGCGGCGGTGGCGAGGTCCGTGATGGTGCGCCGGGCGGCGTCCGCCGGGTCGGCGACGACCAGCCGGGCCACCCGCTGCTCGGCGGGCGACAGCGAGGGGAGCAGGCCGCTGATGTGGACGATCAGCCCACCCGGCTCCTGGCTCGCAGAAATCTTCGGTTTCTTCGCCACGGATGAAACTTACTTTCACAGGGTGTGAGGCGTCAACCACGTCCCCGCAATCGGGAAAAACTACTCCGTCCGTTCATCGGTGTTGCGAAAAGATTGCCATTCCCGCAGCGTTCGACGCCTCCCCCGACGGGGCCGGTCGACCTGCCGGACGGGGCCACCGTCCGGCCCACCGGACGGGACGATCCGCCGGGCCCGGGGCGGCGGCGCGCGGGGCGTCCCGGTCGACCGCGGGCGGCCCCGCCGGCAGCCAGGGCGCCAGGTGGGCCCGGATCTGCCGGGACACCTCCTCCGGCGGCCGGCCCGCGTCGACCACGACGAAGGTCGGGTACTCCGGCAACGTGCGGTAGGCGGTGTCGGCGGAGGTCAGCCAGCCCATGCTCTCGTGGTCGGTGCCGCGCCGCTCGATGCGCCGGTACGCCTCGGCCGGGTCGACGGCGAGCAGGAAGGTGACCTGCGGCGGCGGGAAGAACCGGTAGCCCGCCCGGGCCAGGCGTTCCCAGCGCTGCCCGCCGTGCGCCCGGATGCTGGCGTACTGGCAGGCCGAGTAGCGGTCCATGACGGCCGTGCGGCCGGTGACCAGGCAGCTCAGCAACGCCGCCGCGATCGCCAGCCAGCGCAGCACGGACTCGACGGCGAGCAGGCCGCGCCGGCCGACCAGCCGCTCGGCGTCCGGGCGGCCGACCCGGTGGGCGAGCCGGCCGAGCCAGCGGCGACCGCCGGCGTTGCGATGGTAGGTGGCCGGCCGGCCCGCGGCGGTGAGCGCCTCGGCGAGCCGGTGGGCCTGGGTGGTCTTGCCCGAGCCGTCGATGCCGATCAGGGCGACGGCGCGCAGCCGGGCCCCGCCGCGCCGCGCCCGCAGTGATCTGGCCACTCTCCCCAGGTTATCGGACCCGCGCTCGCCTCCGGGGATTTGTCCGTTCCCGGCCACTTGCCACCCGATCGGGCAACGCTCAGGTGTGGGCGAACGGAATGCCGGGTACGCAACTCCAATCCACCTGTCCACCTCGAAGACGACCGGGAGGGCCCGATGGCCGAGCGCGGGGACGAGACCCTGGTACACACACTGAAGAAGGTCGCCGCCGTGCTCAAGCAGTCCGAGGTTCCGTTCGCCCTCGGCGGCAGCTTCGCGGTGTACGCCCACGGCGGCCACTCCAGCGACCACGACGTCGACTTCCTCATCCGGCAGCAGGACGTCGACCGGGCGCTGGAGGCCCTCGTCGAGGCGGGCTTCACCGCCGAGCGTCCGCCGGAGGACTGGCTGGTGAAGGTCTACGACGACGGGCGGATGGTGGACCTGATCCACCGCCCGATCGAGACGCCGGTGACCGAGGAGACGTTCGCCGACACGATCGTGCGGCCGGTGGACGCGATCCACATGCCGGTGCTGTCGGCCTCCCAGCTCATGGTGCACAAGCTGCTCAGCTTCTCCCAGCACTACTGCGACTTCGCCCGGGCGCTGCCCCTGGCCCGGTCGCTGCGGGAACAGATCGACTGGGAACGGGTACGGAAGGAGACGCAGCACTCGCCGTACGCGGAGGCGTTCCTGGTGCTGCTCGACCGCCTGGACGTGGCGCCGGAGGTCGGCGTCACCGAGGAGAGGGAGGGCGTGTGAGCGAGTTCCGCGACAGCGCCACCGGCGCGCCGCCCGACGAGTACGTCGAGGCCGAGATCCACCGGCTGCTCGCCGAGGACCCGGCCGTGGCCGAACAGGGGATCACCGTGGTCCGCCGGGAGCGCGGCCTCGTGCTCTACGGCGAGGTGGAGAGCCCGCACCGGCGCGAGGAGATCCTGCGCCGGGTGGCCGAGCGCTTTCCCGACGTGCCGGTCACCAGCGACATCGGGGTGATCCGCGCGCAGGCGCCCACCGAAGTCGAACAGTTGCCGTGAGGGAGGTCGAGAGGTGATCCGGATCGCCGCCGTCGGCGACGTGCACATGGACGAGGACGTGGTGGGCCGGTTCCGACCCGCCCTGGACGAGCTGCCCGACTGCGCCGACGTGCTGCTGCTCGCCGGCGACCTGACCCGGCACGGCACCGAGGCCGAGGCGCGCTGCGTGGCGCGCGAGTTCGGCGGGTTGGGCGTGCCGGTGCTGACGGTGCTCGGCAACCACGACCACCAGTCCGACCAGGTGCCGCAGGTGGTCAAGGTGCTGGAGGACGCGGGCATCCGGGTGCTGGAGGGCGAGGGGACCGTGTTGGAGTTCCCGGGCGGGCGGCTCGGCGTGGCCGGGGTGAAGGGCTTCGGCGGCGGCTTCGCGGGCCGGTGCGCCAGCGACTTCGGCGAGCCGGAGATGAAGGCGTTCGTCCGCACCACCAACGAGAGCGCTCGGGCGCTGGAGGCGGCGCTGCGGGGGCTGGACTGCGACCTGCTGGTGGCGCTGACCCACTACTCCCCCGTCCCGGACACCCTGGCCGGCGAGCCGCTGGAGATCTACCCGTTCCTCGGGTCGTACCAGCTCGGCCAGGCGATCGACTCCACGCCGACCGCGCTGGCGCTGCACGGGCACGCCCACGCCGGCAGCGAGCGGGGCACCACCCCGGGCGGCGTCCGGGTCCGCAACGTGGCCCATCCGGTGATCAAGCAGGCGTACTCCATCTTCCATCTGGGTGATCACCTGGACGCGAGCGAGGTTTCCGGTATCGGTCACTCGGGTATTCAGCAGTCATGGAGCTGATTCTCTGGATTCTCGCAGTCGTACTCGTTGTGGCCGGCATCCTGGCGCTGTTCCGCCGGCAGATCCTGTGGGGCGTCGTCCTCATCGTCGTCGGGCTGTTGGTCGGCCCGGGCGGCGTCAGCATCTTCAGTTGACCTCTGACTTTCCCAACCACCACCGACCCGCCGGGGTCGTCGTGACCGGAGCTCCGTCCTCCCAGACAGGGGCGCGCCGGACACGACGACCCCGGCGTCTTCGTGGGTGCCGGGCCGAGCGCCCGGGTTTGCCCGGCCGACCGCCGGGCACCTGTCCGACATGACGTTTTCGGGCATGGTCCGGCGCAGGACCGGGGGACGCAGGTGGGGGGCGCTGCTCGGCTTCGGCGCGGCGGTGACGGTGGCCGCGGCCGTCGGCGGGCTCGGTGTCCGGGGCAGCGCCGAGAAGTACGCGCGCCTGGACCAGCCGGACTGGGCCCCGCCGGCCTGGCTCTTCGGTCCGGTCTGGACCGTGCTCTACGCGATGGTCGCCGTCGCCGGCTGGCTGGCCTGGCAGCGGGCCGGCTTCGGGCCGGCGCTCTGGGCGTGGACCGCCCAACTCGTGCTCAACGCGCTCTGGACCCCGCTGTTCTTCGGTGCCGGCCGCTACGGCCTGGCGTTCGCCGAGCTGGCGCTGATGTGGCTGGCGATCGGGGCGAACGTGGCGCTCTTCGCGCGGATCTCCCGCCCGGCGACGGCGCTGCTCCTGCCGTACTGGGGTTGGGTCACCTTCGCCGGCGCGCTGAACTACACCATCTGGCGCCTCAACTGAGGTGCAAGGAAGGGCCCCCTACCAACGGATTCCGTTGTATAGGGGTCCCTTCCTAACAAGTAGGGGGCGCGGGTCAGCAGCGCGGGACGTTGGGGATGTAGCCGTCGTGCCCGGTGTAGACGTAGGCGTCGGCGATGAACCGGCCGCTGCCGATCCGGTCCCAGATCGAGCTGGTGCCGTAGGTCCCGGTGACGGAGGTGCCGCTGGTCTGGCACTGGATCGTGACCTTGGCCCCGTCGGCGACCGTGCCCACCGAGGCGTACCCGGTGCCGGGCCCGGAGCGGACGGTCAGCGGCGTGCCGGCGGTGTCGACCGTGCCCGACCCCGCGCCGGAGGAGCAGTTGTTGTTGCTGGTGTAGGACTTGGTGCCCCAGTACAGCGCCAGCGTGCCGTTGAAGCGGACCTGGATGTCGTTGCCGTTGAGCCGCTGCTCGTAGTGCAGGTGCGGGCCGGTGGAACCGCCGGTGCTGCCGACCCAGCCGATCACCTTGCCGTAGCCGACGCTCTGGCCCACGGAGACGTTGAAGCCGCTGAGGTGGGCGTAGTACGTGCTGTAGCCGCCGCCGTGGTCGATCCGGACGTACTTGCCGTAGCTGGTGCCGCCGAGGTCGGTCACCCGGTCGACGGTGCCGGGCGCGCTGGCCACCACCGGGTCGCCCTGGTCGTCGGTGCGGTTGAAGTCGACCGCGTACGCGGGGCTGTGGCCGGAGCGGGTCTGCCCGGACCAGGACTGGCCGCAGGGGAACGGCACCTTGAAGGTCGGCGCGGCCATGGCCGGGGCCGCCGGCACCAGGGTCGCCGCGACCAGCACACCGGCCGCCGCGAGGCTGAACCACCGCTTACGCATCCCGTACCCCCTAAGGTTCATAACCTTCGATCGGCTGACCCCAGGGTGACAGAAACCGCCAGGCGCGGAAAGGGGTGACGGCACCCCACCTACCCCTATTCCGTGGGAGCGCGCCCACGAAGGGTGAGCAGATTTCCGGATTGTTACTCGTCCGTGTCCGGATGGGGCTGGACTGGCCACAATTGCAAGCGCTTACATGTGGTGATGTCCAATGGTCCGGCGCCGGATCGAGCACGGCCGCGCCGGCAAGGAAGGAGAACGGCATGGCGGTCTCTGCCAGACCACGCCAGGCTCTCGCGGTCGCCGGCGTACTGGGGCTGGCGCTCGGCGTCGCTGCCTGCGGCACCGGCGACGACAAGAAGAGCGACAAGGCGGGCTCCGCGGAGTGCGCGGGCTACAGCGCATACGAGGGGCACGACGGCAAGAAGGTCAAGATCTACTCCTCGATCCGGGACATCGAGGCCGACCGCCTCGACCAGTCCTGGAAGCAGTTCGAGGACTGCACCGGCATCGACATCGACCACGAGGGCAGCGGCGAGTTCGAGGCCCAGCTCGGCGTCCAGGTCGACGGCGGCAACGCCCCCGACATCGCCTTCATCCCGCAGCCGGGCCTGCTCAAGCGGTTCGCCGACTCCGGCAAGCTGAAGCCGGCCGGCGCAGACACCAAGGCCATGGCCGAGCAGAACTACTCGGCCGACTGGCTGAAGTACAGCACCGTCAACGGCCAGTTCTACGGCGCCCCGCTCGGCTCGAACGTCAAGTCCTTCGTCTGGTACTCGCCGAAGACGTTCAAGGAGAAGGGCTGGACCGTCCCCACCACGTGGGACGAGCTGATCAAGCTCAGCGACCAGATCGCGGCGAGCGGCACCAAGCCGTGGTGCGCCGGCATCGAGTCCCAGGACGCGACCGGCTGGCCGGCCACGGACTGGATCGAGGACCTGATGCTGCGGACGCAGACCCCCGAGGTCTACGACCAGTGGACCACCCACGGCATCCCGTTCAACGACCCCAAGGTCGCCGAGGCCCTCGACAAGGCCGGCACGATCCTCAAGAACGAGAAGTACGTCAACGGCGGCTTCGGCGGCGTGAAGAGCATCGCCACCACCTCCTTCCAGGAGGCGGGCACGCCGATCACCACCGGCAAGTGCGGCCTGCACCGCCAGGCGTCCTTCTACGCCAACCAGTGGCCGAAGGGCACCAAGGTGGCCGAGGACGGCGACGTCTTCGCGTTCTACTTCCCGGCCATCGACCCGGCCAAGGGCAAGCCGGTCCTCGGCGGCGGCGAGTTCGTCGCGGCCTTCGCCGACCGCCCCGAGGTCCAGGCGGTGCAGACCTACCTGGCCTCCGGCGAGTACGCCAACAGCCGCGCCAAGATCGGCGACTGGGTTTCGGCCAACAAGAAGCTCGACCTGGCCAACGTGCCGAACCCGGTCGACAAGCTCTCCGTCCAGATCCTGCTCGACCAGAAGACCGTCTTCCGGTTCGACGGGTCCGACCTGATGCCGGCCGCCGTCGGCGCGGGCACCTTCTGGAAGGGCATGGTCGACTGGATCAACGGCAAGGACACCGCCACGGTGCTCCAGGGCATCGAGAGCAGCTGGCCGAAGTGATCTGAGGCGGTGGTCCGGCCCGGCGGCACCCCGCGCGCCGACGTCGTCCGCACCGGCGACGACGGTTGCGCCGGAGTCGCCGCGCGGGCCGGACCACGCCGAACAGATCCGAACCCGAAGGAGGGTTGATGGAGTTCGACTTCGCCGAAGAGCAGCCGAAGCTCCTCATGCTGATGTACGGGCTGATCGCGTTCGTCGCGGTCGTCGGGGGCCTGCTGCTGCTCCTCGACGCCGTGCCGTCGTGGTTCGCCCGACGCCGCGAGGCGCAGCTGGTCGCCGCCTCGGCGAACGGGGCTCCGCCGATCCGGCGGCCGAAGCGGGGCGAGAGCGGGTTCGCGTTCTTCTTCATGCTGCCGGCGGTGCTGCTGCTCCTGATCGGCCTGGTCTTCCCGGCCATCCGCACGACGCTGCTGTCGTTCATGGACGGTGGCAGCGACAACTGGGTCGGCCTGCGCAACTACACCTGGATGTTCTCCGAGGACTCGATCGTCCGGGTGCTGATCAACACGCTCGTCTGGGTGCTGCTGGTGCCGCTGCTGGCGACCACGTTCGGGCTGCTCTACGCGATCATGGTGGACAAGGCCCGGTTCGAGTCGGTGGCCAAGTCGCTGATCTTCATGCCGATGGCGATCTCGTTCGTCGGCGCGGCGATCATCTGGAAGTTCGTCTACGCGTACCGGGGCGAGGGGCAGGAGCAGATCGGTCTGCTCAACCAGATCGTGGTGAGCTTCGGCGGCGAGCCGAAGCAGTGGCTGCTCGACTCGCCCCTGAACACCCTGCTGCTCATCGTGATCATGGTCTGGATCCAGGCCGGCTTCGCGATGGTGGTGCTCTCCGCCGCGATCAAGGCCATCCCGGCCGACATCGTCGAGGCCGCGCGGCTGGACGGGGTCACCCCGTGGCAGATGTTCTGGCAGATCACCATGCCGAGCATCCGCCCGGCGTTGATCGTCGTGGTGGTGACGATCTCGATCGCCACCCTGAAGGTCTTCGACATCGTCCGCACCGGCACCAACGGCAACTACGACACGAGCGTCATCGCGAACGAGATGTACAACCAGTCGTTCCGGTACGGCCAGAACGGGCAGGGCTCGGCGCTGGCGGTCTTCCTGTTCGTGCTGGTGATCCCGCTCGTGATCTACCAGATCCGCAACCTGCGTCAGCAGCGGGAGGGCTGAGATGACCACCACGACGCCCGCGATGCCCGCCGGGGCCCAGGCCACCACGAAGAGGTCCACCGCCGCCGGGCGGGTACGGACGCGGCTGAACAGCCGCACCGCGACGGTGGTCTCGATCATCGTGGCGCTGCTCTGGACGGTTCCGACCTTCGGCCTGCTCGTCTCCTCGTTCCGGCCGGAGGACCAGATCAAGACCACCGGCTGGTGGACGTTCTTCAGCGATCCGCAGTTCACCGTGGAGAACTACCAGGAGGTGCTGTTCGGCACGTCCTCCTCCTCGGGGCAGCTCGCCAGCTACTTCATCAACTCGCTGGCGATCACCATCCCGTCGGTGCTGTTCCCGCTCGCGTTCGCGTCGCTCGCCGCGTACGCCCTGGCGTGGATCAACTTCCGCGGCCGGGACTGGATGTACATCGCGATCTTCGCGTTGCAGATCGTCCCGTTGCAGATGGCCCTGGTGCCGCTGCTGAAGTTCTTCTCCACCGGCGTCACCCTCGGCGGGGTCACCCTCATGCCCGCCTGGGACCTGGTCGACGAGCAGAAGTTCGCGCAGGTGTGGTTCGCGCACACCTGCTTCGCGCTTCCGTTCGCCGTCTTCCTGCTGCACAACTTCATCTCGCAACTGCCCAAGGACCTGATGGAGGCGGCCCGGGTCGACGGGGCCACCCACCCGAAGATCTTCCGCACCATCGTCCTGCCGCTGATCACCCCGGCCCTCGCGGCCTTCGGCATCTTCCAGTTCCTCTGGGTCTGGAACGATCTGCTGGTCGCGCTGATCTTCGCCGGGGGCGGCAACGAGACCGCCCCGCTGACCGTCCGGCTGGCCGAGATGGCCGGCAGCCGGGGCAACGAGTGGCAACGGCTGACCGCCGGCGCGTTCGTCTCGATGGTCGTACCGTTGATCGTGTTCCTGTCGCTCCAGCGGTACTTCGTGCGCGGCCTGCTCGCCGGTAGCGTCAAGGGCTGACCTGGACGCCCGCCGCCGCCCGTCACCGGGCGGCGGCGGGCGGGCGCGGAGCGGGGAAAGCGTGACCAAGATCGATGATGTCGCCCGCCTGGCCGGGGTCTCCACCGCGACCGTCTCGCGGGCGCTGCGCGGCCTGCCGACGGTCTCCGCGGCCACCCGTCGCCGGGTGCTCGCCGCCGCCGAGCAACTCCAGTACGCGGTCTCGCCCAGCGCGTCGCGGCTGGCCGGCGGCCGGACCGCCACCGTCGCGGTGGTGGTCCCCCGGATCACCCGCTGGTTCTTCGGCACCGTCGTCGAGGCGGTCGAGGAGACCCTGCACCAGCGCGGCTACGACCTGCTGCTCTACAACCTCGGCGGCCGGGAGCACACCCGCCAGCGGGTGCTGCGCACCGCGAGCCTGCACAAGCGGGTGGACGCGGTCATGCTGGTCGGCACCCCGCTGGGGCCCGCCGAGCTGACCTTCCTCGCCGCGCTGGGCCTGCCCGGGGTGACCGTCAGCTCGGGCAGCCGGGTGCCCGGCTGGCCCTGCGTCCGCATCGACGACCTGGCCGCCGCGCGGACCGCCACCCGGCACCTGCTCGACCTGGGCCACCGCCGGATCGCGCACATCTCCGGCGACCCCCACGAGCTGACCTTCACCGCCCATCGGGAGCGGCGCCGGGGCTACCAGGAGGCGCTGCGCTCCGCCGGCATCGTCCCCGACCCCAGCCTGGACGTCGAGTCGCAGTTCACCACCGACGGCGGCAACCAGGCCACGGTCGAGCTGCTCGCCCGGGGCGAGCCGCCCACGGCGATCTTCGCGGCCTCCGACGAGTTGGCGATGGGCGCGCTGCGCGCCCTGCGCGGGGCCGGCCTGCGGGTGCCGCAGGACGTCAGCGTCATCGGCATCGACGACCACGACCTCTCGGGCGTGCTCGGGCTGAGCACCGTCGCCCAGCCGGCGGCGGAGCAGGGCCGGCTGGCGGCCCACATCCTGCTCGACCCCCTCGGCGGGCGGGCCCTGCTCCCCCTGCCGGCCGGCGGCCCCGCCCCCCGCGACGCCGGCACGGACCCGCACGTCACGCCGGTGATCCTGCCCACCCGGCTGGTCGTACGGGACTCGACCGCCCCGCCCCGGGCAGACTGAACGGGTTCGTCCCCCGGCCGGCGGGGAACATGTGACCGGGACGGCTTCGACACACGGGAGAAGGCCCTGAACACCAACGCGATCCCGCAGGAACAGCTCGCCGCCTCGGCCACCGCCTGGTGGACCGAGGCCGTGATCTACCAGATCTATCCCCGCTCGTTCGCCGACGCGAACGGCGACGGCATCGGCGACCTGCCCGGCATCACCGCCCGCCTCGACCACCTCGTGGAGCTGGGGGTGGACGCGGTCTGGCTGTCGCCGTTCTACCCCTCCCCCCAGGCCGACGCCGGCTACGACGTGGCCGACTACCGGGACGTCGACCCGCTGTTCGGCACGCTCGCCGACGCCGACCGGCTGATCGCCGAGGCCCACGACCGGGGCCTGCGGGTCATCGTCGACCTGGTGCCCAACCACACCTCGTCGGCGCACCGCTGGTTCCGCGAGGCCCTCGCCGCCGCCCCGGGCAGCCCCGAGCGCGCCCGGTACGTCTTCCGCGACGGCGGCGGCCCGGACGGCGACGAGCCGCCGAACGACTGGACCAGCGTCTTCGGCGGCCCCGCCTGGACCCGCGTCACCGGGCCCGACGGCAGCCCGGGGCAGTGGTACCTGCACCTGTTCGACCCCGGCCAGCCCGACCTGAACTGGGACAACCCGGATATCCGCGCCGAGTTCCTGGACGTGCTCCGGTTCTGGCTGGACCGCGGGGTGGACGGCTTCCGGGTGGACGTGGCGCACGGGCTGATCAAGCAGGCCGACCTGGCGAACTGGCGGGAGCCGCAGGAGATCCTCTCCGGCAACGAGGCCGACCGGCCGCGCCCGCCGATGTGGGACCAGGACGGCGTCCACGAGATCTACCGCGAGTGGCGTCGCCTCCTCGACTCCTACGACGGGGGGCGCGTCCTGGTCGCCGAGGCTTGGGTGGAGCCGGCCGAGCGGCTGGCCCGGTACGTCCGCCCCGACGAGATGCACCAGGCGTTCAACTTCGAGTACCTCCAGGCGTCCTGGACCGCCCCCGCCCAGTACGCGGTGATCACCCGCTCGCTGGAGGCGACCGACTCCGTCGGCGCGCCCACCACCTGGGTGCTCTCCAACCACGACGTGGTCCGGCACGCCTCCCGGCTCGGCCTGCCCGTCGGCACCCCCCGGCCGAACGGCATCGGCATCGGCGACCCGCAGCCGGACGCCGCGCTGGGCCTGCGCCGGGCCCGGGCGGCCAGCCTGCTGATGCTGGCCCTGCCCGGCTCCGCCTACCTGTTCCAGGGCGAGGAGCTGGGCCTGCCGGAACACATGACGCTGCCCGACGAGGCGCGGCAGGACCCGACCTGGGAGCGCAGCGGGCACGCCGAGCGCGGCCGGGACGGCTGCCGGGTGCCGATACCGTGGGAGGCCGACGCCCCCTCGTACGGCTTCGGGCCGACCGACGCGAGCTGGCTGCCGCAGCCGCCGATGTGGGCCGAGTACGCCGTGGACCGGCAGCGCGAGGTGCCCGGCTCGACGTACGAGCTGTACCGCACGGCGCTGCGGCTGCGCCGCGAGCACGGGCTGGGCCGGGGCACCCTGTACTGGCTCTCCTCCGGCGACGAGGTGCTGAGCTTCCGCAACGGCGAAGTGAGCGTGCTGACCAACTTCGGCGACGCGGCGGCGCCACTGCCGGCCGGCGCGGAGCTGCTGCACGCCAGCGCCCCGCTGACCGACGAGGGCGCGGTCCCGGCCGACGTCACGGTCTGGTTCCGCGCCGCCTGACCTGTGTGTAAGGAGGGGCCCCCTGTTAACGCTATGCGTTGACAAGGGGCCCCTCCTCACAGGCGTTCCGCGCGGGTGTGCAGCAGGTCGGCCACGGCGTCGATGTCCCGGGGCGAGGTGCGGGAGGCGAGCCAGTACATGATCCCGGTCGGGACGAAGAAGAGCTGGAACGCGGCCAGCCCGACGGCGTAGTTCAGCGGCGGCGGGAAGGCCGCCCGCAGGCCGTGGAACGCCACCCCGACCAGCCCGTTGCCGGCCGCCCGGCCGACGCCGTTGACGAGGTTGCCCAGGCTGTAGACGGTGCCCCGGTGCTCCGGCGGGTTGACGTCGGCGATCAGGGCGAACCAGTTGGGCGAGTTCGCCGAGGTCAGCGCCAGGGCGACGACGGCGGTGAGCAGGCTCAGCCCGACCGTCGGCTCGGTGACGACGCTGGCCAGCACCGCGCCGACCACCGCGCCGGTGCCGCCGCCGTCGGGCACGTCGATGCGGATGGGCACGAAGAACAGGACCAGGTAGAACGGCACGGCGGCGAGGATGCCCACCGCCGCGACCAGGGCCCGGCCCCGGGGCGTACGCCGTTGCAGGGCGTCGCCGACCAGCCCGCCGACGATGGAGAGCACCCCGCCGAGCTGGAACAGGGTGGCGAAGACGCTGCCCACCACGACGGCGGTGGCCGGCGAGTAGCCCTGCGACCGCGCCCGCTCGGCGAAGAGCAGCGGCAACCAGACCAGCGACCCGAAGGCGGCCTGCGCGGTCAGGCCCTGCAACACCAGCCAGCGGTTCGTCCGCCGGGCCAGGATGCGGGGCAGGTCGGCCCGGGTGATCTGGTAGTCGTACTCGGCCCCGGCGGCCAGCGCCCCGGCCAGCTCCGGCTCGCTCTGCCCGCGCCGGATGTCGTGGGTGAGCAGGTACGCGACCGTGGCGGCCAGGCCGGCGACGGCGAGCACAGCGAACGGCCGCCGCCAGTCGGTCGCGCCGAGCAGGCCGCCGGCCAGCGTCCCGGCGAGGGTGCCGACGCCCTGGGACAGCCCCCAGAAGCTCATCACCAGCCCACGGCGACGCGGCGAGATCAGGTCGGTGACCACGGAGAAGCCGACCGAACCGACCGCGCCGAGGCCGACCGCCGCGACGAGCTGGGCGACCAGGAACGTCGGGTAGCTCTGGGCCAGGGCGCTGCCGCCGGTGCCGGCCGCCCAGATCAGGGTGCCGACCATCAGCAGCGGTTTCCGGTCGGTCCGGTCACCGACGTACGCCCAGCCGACCGCTGCGGCGGCGCTGACCAGGAAGCTGACGGCGGTGACCAGGCCGAGCAGCCGCTGCGGCACGCCGAGCGCCCCGGAGATCGACCCGTACAGCGGCGGGACGAGGCCGATCGCCACGTTGTCCAGCGAGGCGAGCAGCACGAAGACCACCACGCTGTACGCCCGGTGGGCCGGGCCACCGCCCCACGCCCGCCGCACCGCCGCCCGATCGTTCACCGCCCCAGCATGCCCGCTGCCCCGGTCAGGGCGACAACCGCCGCCCGGCAGCCGGCTCCACGCCGGCGACCCGGCGTGTCCGAGCGCGATGCCGGCAACCTGGGGTGTCCGGGCGCGGACGTCGGCTCCATGTCGGCGACATGGGGGTATCCGGGCGCGGACGAAGGCGCGATGTCGCCGACCTGGAGTGTGCAGCGCCATGTCGGCGACATGGGGGTGTCCGGGCGCGGGTGAAGGCGCCCTGTCGCCGACCTGGAGCCGGAACCAGCCCTCAGGTCGGCCGGTCGAGCACCCGGTCGCGGGCGGCGGCGTAGCGGTCGCGGACGGCGGGCACGGGGTCGGCCGCGTACTCCCGCGCACCGGCCGGGGCCCACTCGGGCGGCGCGTCGCCGCCGAGGGTGAGCCAGGCGGCCTGGCGGGCCGCGCCGTCGGCGACGTACTCCCCCGGCGGCGGGACGACGACCGGGCGGCCGAAGACCTGCGGCGCGATCCGGCGCACCGCCGCCGAGCGGGCCCCGCCGCCGACGAGGATCACCCGGTCGGCGCGGGCGCCCTGCGCGACGAGCGCGTCGAGGCCGTCGGCGAGGGCGCAGAGCATCCCCTCCACGGCCGCCCGCGCCAGGTGGGCGGGAGTCGAGGTGCGCAGGGTCAGCCCGTGCACCGCGCCGGTCGCCGACGGCCGGTTCGGGGTCCGCTCGCCCTCCAGGTAGGGGACCACGACCAGCCCGTCCGCGCCGGGCGGCGCGGCCAGCGCGAGGTCGGACAGCTCGTCCAGGCCGACCCGGAGCAGGCCGGCGGCGGCGTCGAGCACCCGGGCCGCGTTGAGCGTGCAGACCAGCGGCAGGTACCGGCCGGTGGCGTCGGCGAACCCGGCGACCGCGCCGTCCGGGTCGGCTGCCGGGGCGTCGGCGACGCTGAACACGGTGCCGGAGGTGCCGATCGAGACGACCACGTCGCCGGGGCGGGCCCCGACGCCGAGCCCGGCGGCGGCGTTGTCCCCCGCCCCGGGGCCGAGCGGCACCCCGCCGAGGCCCCCGCCGACGCCCCCGAGCGCCCCGCCCTCGTAGGCATCGCCCGCGCCGCCGAGCGCACCGTCCCCGCCGCCGAGCGCACCGCCCGCCCCGCCCCGCGCACCGGGCAGCGCCGCCGGGTCGAGACCGCCGGCGGGCTCCGCCGGCCCGAGCACGACCGGCACCCGCAGCCGTCGGCCGAAGGCGCGCTCCAGCAGGTCCAGGCGGTACCCGCCGGTGGCCGGCGACCAGTAGCCGGTGCCGCTGGCGTCGCTGCGGTCGGTGCGCAACGCGTCCAGACCCGGCGCGCCGGCCAGCCGCCAGGTCAGCCAGTCGTGCGGCAGGCAGACCGCCGCTGTGCGCTCGGCGTTGGCCGGCTCGTGCCGGGCCAGCCAGCGCAGCTTCGTGACGGTGAAGCTGGCCACCGGGACCGAGCCGACCGCCTCGGCCCAGAACCGGCGGCCGGTCTCGCCGCCGCCGGCCTCCGCGACGAGGTCGGCGGCGGCCCCGGCCGACCGGGTGTCGTTCCACAGCAGCGCCGGCCGGACCACCCGGCCCGCCTCGTCGAGGCAGACCATGCCGTGCTGCTGGCCGGCGACCGAGATCGCGGCCACGTCGGCCAGCCCGCCCGCCGCCTCGGCGGCCGACCCCAGGGCGGCCCACCAGGCGGCCGGGTCGACCTCGGTGCCGTCGGGGTGGGCGGCCCGCCCCTCGCGGGCCAACGCGCCGGTCTCCGCGTCGCGAATCACGATCTTGCAGGACTGCGTGGACGAGTCGACCCCCGCCACCAGCGGCATGGCGGCGGCCTCAGCGGGCGCCGAGCAGGTGCTCGACGGCCAACTGGTTGAGCCGGACGAAGCCGAAGCCCCGCGCGCCGGCCGCGTCGACGTCGTACTCCTCGAAGGCGGAGCGGTCGGCGAGCAGGTCGGCGTAGCCCTCGCCCGGGGCGAGCGTCGGGGTGGCCAGGTCCGCCACCCGGCTCGCCGCGAGGGCCTCGGCGACCTCCGGGTCGGCCCGGAACGCCGCCGCCCGCTCCCTGAGCAGGAGGTAGGTGCGCATGTTCGCCTCGGCCGAGGCCCACACGCCCGCGACGTCCTCCGTGCGGGAGGGCTTGTAGTCGAAGTGCCGGGGACCGTCGTACGCCCGGCCGCCGTCGGGGCCGCCGTGCTCCAGCAGGTCCACCAGGGCGAACGCGTTGAGCAGGTCGCCGTGGCCGAAAACCAGGTCCTGGTCGTACTTGATGCCGCGCTGGCCGTTGAGGTCGATGTGGAACAGCTTGCCCTGCCAGAGCGCCTGGGCGATGCCGTGGGCGAAGTTGAGCCCGGCCATCTGCTCGTGGCCGACCTCGGGGTTGAGGCCGACCAGCTCCGGGTGGGCCAGGGTGGAGATGAACCCCAGCGCGTGCCCGACGGTGGGCAGCAGAATGTCGCCGCGCGGCTCGTTCGGCTTGGGCTCCAGCGCGAAGCGCAGGTCGTAGCCGCGGTCGAGGACGTACTGGCAGAGCAGGTCGACGGCCTCGCGGTAGCGCTCCAGCGCGGCGCGGACGTCCTTGGCCAGGTCGTACTCGGCGCCCTCCCGGCCGCCCCACATGACGAAGGTCCTCGCGCCCAGCTCGGCGGCGAGGTCGAGGTTGCGCAGCACCTTGCGCAGCGCGTAGCGGCGCACGTCGCGGTCGTTGCTGGTGAAGCCGCCGTCCTTGAACACGGGGTGGTTGAAGAGGTTGGTGGTGACCATCGGCACGACCAGCCCGGTCTCGTCGAGCGCCTTGCGGAACCGGGCGAGGCGGGCGTCGCGGGTGGCGGCGTCGGCGCCGAAGGGGACCAGGTCGTCGTCGTGGAAGGTGATCCCGTACGCGCCCAGCTCGGCGAGCCGGTGCACGGCCTCGACGGCGTCCAGCTCGGGGCGGGTGGCGTCGCCGAACGGGTCGCGGGCCTGCCAGCCCACCGTCCAGAGGCCGAAGGAGAACTTGTCGGCGGGGGTGGGGCGGGGTGCCATGCGGACCTCCGGTCGCTATTTGTTCATTGGTTGAATTATTTTGTCGCCCTGTGGCAGTGTCAAGGGGTGACCCGCCCCGCCGCCGCCTCCGGGGCGGTCCGTCAGGGCACCCTGCGCGAGCTGAACCTCGCCGTGGTGCTCGGCCGGATCGCCGCCGCGCCCCGCCCGCCGTCACGGGCCGACGTGGCCGCCGCGACCGGCCTGACCCGGGCCACCGTCTCCGCCGTCGTCGACGACCTCATCGCCGGCCGGCTGGTGGCCGAGTCGGAGCCCGCCCCGCGCGCCGGCGCGGGCCGCCCGGCCCGGGGGCTGGTGCTGGCCGGCACCGGCCCCGCCGGGCTGGGCCTGGAGGTCAACGTCGACTACCTGGCCGCCTGCGTGGTCGACCTGACCGGCCGGGTCCGGCACCACACCGTGCGCCGGGCCGACCTGCGTCCGCTCTCCCCCGCCGACGCGCTCGCCCGGCTCGCCGCGCTCGCCGCCGCCGCCCGCGCCGACGCGCAGCGGCAGGGCCTCACCCTGGCCGGGGCCGCCCTCGCGGTCCCCGGGCTGGTCGACGCCGCCGGGCTGGTCCGGCTCGCCCCGAACCTCGGTTGGCGTGACGTGGCCGTCGGCGACCTGTTGGCCGCCCACCCCCCGCTGGTCGACCCGGTCCCCGGGATCCCGCCCCTGGTCGTCGACAACGAGGCGAACCTCGCCGCCCTCGGCGAGCTGCACGCCGACCCCACCGGCCCGGCCAGCTTCCTGCACGTCTCCGGGGAGGTGGGCATCGGCGCGGGCATCGTGCTGGACGGGGCGCTGTTCCGGGGCGTGCGGGGCTGGAGCGGCGAGATCGGCCACCTTCCCGTCGACCCGCAGGGGCGGCCCTGCCGGTGCGGCGGTCGCGGCTGCCTGGAGCGGTACGCCGGCCAGGAGGCCGTGCTCGCCGCCGCCGGGCTGGCGGGGGCGGACCTGCCGGCGGACACCGCCGCCGCCCGGCTGGCCGACCTCGCCGCCGTCGGAGACCCCGCCGCCCGGGCGGCGCTGGCCGAGGCCGGGCGGGCGCTCGGGGTGGCCGTGGCCGCCGTGGTGAACCTGCTCGACCTGGACACCGTGGTCCTCGGCGGCGGATACGCCCTGCTCACGCCGTGGCTGCGACCCCCCGTGCTCGCCGAGGTGTCCCGGCGGGTGATCACCGCCGGGTGGTCGCCGGTCACCGTACGCCCGTCGGCGCTCGGCCCGGAGGCCGCCGTCGTCGGGGCGGCCGGCTCGGTCGTCCGGCGGATCGTTGCCGACCCGGCCGGCTGGCTCGGCCGCCCCGGCTGATCCGCCGACGCGATGCCGGCTGACCCCGCCGTTTCCTCGATGGGCGCGCGCCGGAGCGGATCGGTACGCTTTGCCGGAGGTCAGGGGCACCGATGCGGAGGAGCGCACCACCAGCATGCACACAGGTCGACCGACCGGCGGTCCGCGGTGACGTCCGTCCGCCGCGACGGTCTCGCCGGGCCGGTCGACGCCGAGCCGGTGTCCCGCCCACCGCGCCGCCGCTCCCCGGCGTCCGCGCCGTCGGCCATCCCCGGGCCCGCGTTGCCGGCCGTCCCCGGGCCCGCGTTGCCGCCCAGCCCCGGCCCCGAACCGTCCGCCGGCCCCGGGCCCCCGCCGTCCGCCGACCTCCGGTTGGCCCGGGAGCTGCTGGACGGGCTCGCCGACGCCGTCATCACCACGGACCACGCCGGGGTGGTGACCCTCCTCAACGCGACGGCGGGTGAGCTGCTGCCGGAGCTCGCCCCGGGCGCCGACCTCGCCCGGTGCGCGGTCGGCGCGCTGGCCCGGGCCACGGCCGCCGGGGCGGACGCCTTCGACACCGAGCACCGCGGCCGGCGGCTGCGCGGCGTCCGCCGCCCGCTGCGCGGCGGACGGTGCGCCTGGTACGTGCGGGACGTCACCGAGGAGCGGGCGCGCGCCGACGCCCTGCTCGTCGAGCGGTCGCGCACCGCCTTCCTGGCCCGGGCCGGCAACCGGCTCGGGCTCGCCCTGCACCGCGACCAGGCGCTGCGCGCCGCCGCCACCCTGCCGGTGCCGTACCTGGCCGACGCCGCGCTCGTCGTGCACCGGCCGCCGGCCCCGGCCGAGGACGCCCCGCGCTGGCTCCGGTACGCCGAGGGCGACCCCGGCGTGACGCCCGAGCCCGGCCCGGCGAACCTGTGCGCCGTGGTGCCCGGCCTGGCCGAGGTGCTCAGCGGCGACGCGGGCGGCTTCGGCCCCGAGGTGCTCGGGGGCGAAGCGGACGGATTCGGCCCCGAGCCGGCCGGCGGGCCCGTCGAGCTGGGCACGGTGCTGCCGGCGGGCTTCGGCCGGCCCGGGGCCCTGCTGGTCAGCCCGATGCCCGACGCGGGCGGCCGGGCCGGTGCCCTGGTGCTGGTCCGGCGGGCCGACCGTCCCGGCTTCGAGCAGCGCGACGTCGAGCTGGCCCGGGAGTTCGCGGCGCGGGCCGGGGCCGCCCTCACCACCGCCGAGCTCTACGGCGAGCAGGCCCACCTGGCCCGGGTGTTGCAACACAGCCTGCTCCCCCCCGAGCTGCCCGAGATCCCGGGGGTCGCCCTGGCCGGCGGCTACCGGGCGGCCGGGGACAGCCTGCGCATCGGCGGCGACTTCTACGACGTCCTCCCCACCCCCGGTGGCGCGTTGTTCGCCCTCGGCGACGTGTGCGGCCGGGGCGTGGGCGCGGCGGTGCTCACCAACCGGGTCCGCCAGTCCCTCCAGACGCTGCGGATGGTCGAGCGGCGGCCGACGGAGCTGCTGAGCCTGCTCGACCGGGCGCTCCTCGACGCCCCCGACGCCGCGCGGCGCAGCCAGTTCACCACCCTGCTGCTCGGCACCCTGGCCCCCGGGCCCGACGGCGGGCTGCTGGTCCGGGTGGCCGGCGGGGGGCACCCGTCGCCGCTGGTCGTCCGGGCCGACGGCCGGGTCGCACCGCTGCGGGTCGGCGGCACGCCGGTCGGCGCGCTCGCCGCACCCCGGTTCGCCGAGGTGGAGGTCCACCTCGCCCCGGGCGAGCTGCTGCTCGCCTACACCGACGGGGTCACCGGGGCCCGGGGCGGCGCGGGCGGCATGGAGGCGTTCGGCGACCGGCGGCTGCGCCGGGCGGTGGCGTCGGGTGCCGGGCTGCCGCCCGCCGCCCTGGTCGACTGGGTGCTCCGGCGCGTCGACGAGTGGCTCGGCGGGAAGGCCCACGACGACATCGCGATGCTGGTCGTGCACGCGGCTGGCCGCTGACCGTCGGGCGCGCCCCGCGCCCCGCGCCCCCGGCCCTTGCCCTGGGCCCCGCCCCGCCCTGGGAGCGGTGTGTGGCGCGGTCAGGCCGAGCGGGCGGCCCTGCCGGTCGACCAGCCCTCGCCCGCGACGCCCTCGCCGGGCCAGCCTCCACCCGTGGTCGTCTCGTCGCGCCAGTCACCCCGGGCGACCTGCGGCCCCCACCCGTCCGCCCGGGTCTCGGCGGTCGGCCCGGTCTCCGGCGGCTCCGCGTTCCGCAGGCGGGCGACCTCGTCGAACTCCTGGACCCCGGCGAGGAGGGCCTGCCGCCCCTCGGGGGTCATCCCGGCCAGGATGCCGGCCAGCCGCTGTCGGCGGTCGGCCCGCATCTCGGCGAGGAGGCGCTCGGCCTCCGGGGTGAGGTGCAGGGAGATCTCCCGCCGGTCGGACCGACCCGGCTCGCGTTCCAACATGCCCGCGGCCACCAGCCGGTCGCAGAGCCGGCTGGCCGAGGAGAGCAGCATGTCGAGCTGCGTCGCCAGCCGCCGCAGGTTGATGCCGTCGTGCCGCTCGACCATCATGACCACGCGCAGTTGGGCGCCGGAGATGCGGCTGGTGGTGCGCTCGCGCGCCGCCTCGAAGACCGTGAGCAGGGTGCCGGCCGCCGCGTCGAGGGCGGCGGCCATACTCGCTTCTGGCCCGCGTGGGCCGTGTTCCTCGGCCATGTTGACCAAGAGACTACCGGCACCCCTGGTCGCCGGCCCGTCCGAACTACAGGAGTGACGATGATCGGTGCGGAGGACCGCGCCCGCCGTGCCCTCACCGAGGCTCCCGCCGACCTGCTGGTCGAGCGGCTCGCGGCGGAACTCGAAGGGTCGTACGGCATCACGGCCGTCGAACTCCTCCAGGTCGACTACCGTCTCGCGGCGCTGCTGCCCCTCTCGGGAGGTGAGCCGGTCTCCGGGCCGGGGCACCCCGCCTGGCGGTGCTTCGACCACCAGGAGCCGATCGTCGTCGACCGCACCGGCTACCTCCCGGTCAGCATGCGCGGCGAGCGCCGGGGGGTGCTCCGGGTAACCCCGGTCCCCGGCGACCCGGCGGCCCTGGCCGAGCTGCTCGGGATCGCCACCGCGCTCGGCCACGAGCTGGTCACGGTGAACGAGGGCACGGACATCTACCGCACCGCCCGCCGCAGCCGCCGGCTCACCCTCGCCGCCGAGATGCAGTGGGAGCTGCTGCCCGGCCGCAGCCGGGTGCGCCCGTCGTTCAGCCTGGCCGGCCAGCTCGAACCGGCGTACGCGGTGCGGGGCGACAGCTTCGACTGGTCCGACGACGGGAGCCGGCTGTGGCTGTCCACGATCAACGGGATGGGCGAGGGTGTCGTCGCCTCCGTGCTCACCGCCCTGGCCACCCACGCGCTGCGCAACGCCCGCCGGGCGGGTTTGGCCCTGGCCGACCAGGCCGCCCTCGCCGATCAGGCCGTGTACGCGCTGCACCGGGGCGAGCAGCACGTCTCGGCGCTGCTGTTGGAGCTGGACCTGGCCGGCGGGGAGCTGACGGTGGTCGACGCCGGGTCGCCCCGGCTGGTGCTGCTGCGCGACGGCCAGGTGGTCGAGCAGCCGCTGGAGGCGCAGTTCCCGCTCGGCATGTTCGACGGCACCGACTACCGGGAGCAGCACGTCACGCTGCGCCCCGGTGACCGCCTCTTCGTGCTCAGCGACGGCGTCGTGGACGCCACCGGCCAGCACGCCCGGTACGGCGAGACGGCGCTGGAGCGGTTCCTGCGCCGCACCGGCCCGATGGAGCCGCTGGACGCGGTCCGGTCGCTGATCGGCGACCTGCGGGCGTTCGTCGCCGGCGACCTGATCGACGACGCGGTGGTGGTCTGTCTGGACTGGACGGGCCCGCGCCCCTGACCGGCCCGGGGCCGGCACCGCGCGCCCCGGGTCGGCCCCGGGGCGCGCCCGTTCAGTACGCGCGCCGGTTCAGTACGCGCCCCGGCTGCGCAGCACCGCGCCGAAGGTCTTCCACATGATGGTCAGGTCGGCGGCGAGCGACCAGTTCTCCACGTAGTACAGGTCGAGCCGGATGCCGTCCTCCCAGCTCAGGTCGGATCGGCCGCTGACCTGCCACAGGCCGGTCATGCCGGGCTTGACCAGCAGCCGGCGGGCCACGTCGCCGTCGTAGCGGGCCACCTCGGAGGGCAGCGGCGGGCGCGGCCCGACCAGGCTCATGTGCCCGAGCAGCACGTTCGCGAGCTGCGGCAGCTCGTCCAGCGACCACTTGCGCAGCACCCGCCCCACCCGGGTCACCCGGGGGTCGTCGCGCATCTTGAACATCAGGCCGTCGGTCTCGTTGCGGGCGGTCAGCTCGGCGAGCAGGGCGTCGGCGTTGACCACCATGGTGCGGAACTTGAACACCCCGAACTCCCGGCCGCCCTGGCCGACCCGGGTCTGCCGGAACAGCACCGGCCCCCTGCTATCGATCTTGACGGCGAGCGCGATCGCCGCCAGCAGCGGCAGCAGCAGGGCCAGCGCCACGAACGACACGGCCTGGTCGACGAAGCCCTTGACCAGCTTGCGGGCCCCCCGGAACTCGGGGGCCTCGACGTGGATCAGGGGCAGCCCGGCGACCGGCCGGGTGTGGATGCGGGGGCCGGCCACGTCGGTCAGGGCGGGCGCGACGACCAGGTCGACGCCGGTGCCCTCAAGCTGCCAGCCGAGCCGGCGCAGCCGGGTGGCGGTCAGCTCGCCGGAGGCGGTGACCGCCACGGTGTCCGCGCCGATCGCGGTGACCGCCTCCGGGATGCCCCGGAACGAGCCGACCACGGGGACGTCGCCCAGCCGCTGCGGCACCGGGGCCAGCAGCGCGTCCGGGATGCAGGCGCCCACGACGTGGTACCCGGCGTACGGCTCGCGGCGGAGCTGGTGCACCAGCTCCAGCACGTGCGCGGTGTCGCCGACGACGAGAACCTTGCGCGACCAGCCGCGCCCCCGGGAGCGGGCGTGGTGCAGCCGCTTGCGGGCGGCGAACCGGGCCACCTCCAGGCCCAGCATGCCGAGCGCGAACGACAGCGCCAGGAAGCCCCGGGAGACGCCGACGTCGGCGATGTAGCCGGCGATGGCGGTGCCGCCGGCGAGCCGCAGGCTGGCGGTGCCGACCCGGCGGTACTCGTCGGCGCCGTAGCCGAGCACCCGGTCGTCGTAGCAGCGCAGCACCTTGAGCGAGAGCAGCCAGGTGCAGACCAGCGCGGGGGCGACCAGCACGTACGGGATCTTCGACCCGATCGGCTCCTCGTCGCCGAAGCGGACGACGTAGGCGACGAGCACGGCGACGGCCAGCACGGCGGTGTCGAGCACCACCAGCATCCGCACGTACGCGCGCTCGTCGACCCGGGGCACGGGCCCCGTCCGGTCAGGACCAGGCCGCCCCGGCGGCGTCCTGGTAGCGGTCAACAACGTCGCCGACGTCACCGGCCCTCCCCACTCTGCCGAGCCGGCCCCGGTCGGCGGCCGGTCTCCCCACACGGGACCGGCGACGCCGGAGCACCCCGACATCTTGCCTGACGAGTGGGGTCGCCGAATAGTTCGGACGTATTGCCGTCAGTTTCCCGGCGAGGTCGGGCCGACCCGGCACACCGGCCCCCACCTGCGGGATTATCGAGCGTGACTGACTCGTGACTCAGCGGGGTGCGGTCGGGCGGAGCGAGATCGCCTTGAGGAAGATGTCACCGATGCGGGTCGGGTCCTCGGTGACGAAGTTGCCGCCCCCGGTGACCTTGGTGATCGACTCCAGCTCGGCCTTGCTCACGTCGCCGCCGATCCCGATGATCACGACCTGGACCGGCCGGTCCGGGTCCGCGATCCGCTTCAGCTCGGCGAGCAGCTTCCGCTGGGAGATGCCGTTCGCGTCCTCGTTCCTGCCGTCGGTGAAGAGCACGACCGAGTTGACCCGCCCCGGCTCCCAGTCCTCCTGGACCGTGCGGTAGGCGGCGAGCATCGTGTCGTACAGGCCGGTGCCGCCGCTGGAAGGCCGGATCGTGCCCAGCCCCCGCTCCAGCCGGGCGCGGTTGCCGGAGAGCGGGCCGATCGGGACCAGCTCCCGGTAGTCCCGGGCACCGACCAGCTCGGTGGAGAACGTCCAGAGCCCGATCGACCAGGAGTCGTCGAAAAGGTTCAGACCCCGCTTGGCCGCCGCCACCGTGACCTGCTCGCGGGTGGCGCCGCCGGCCCTCGGCACCGGCTGCTTCATCGAGCCGGAGACGTCGATGACGCAGAGCATCCGGCCGGACTGGGTGGCGATCGACCAGGTCGAGACGGCGCGCTCCGTCACGGCCGGGTCCACGGTCGCGGGGGCGCCGCCGCCCGGGGCCGGGGAGGCGGCACCGCCGCCGCCCGGGCTCGGCGCGCCCCGCAACGCCTGGAAGCCGTCGCCCCAGTTGCCGTCCGGGGCGCGCAGCGACCGCTCGGCCAGCCGGTTGCGGAAGCCCGGCGTGGCGAGCACCTCGAACAGCCCCTTCGCGGCGGACTGCTTCGCCGGCTCGATCCCGGGCAGCACCGCGTACGGGTAGTCGAGCGGGACCGGGGTCGGTTCGAGGTAGAGCGCCGCGAGCGGGACCGGCGGCCTGCGCGCGTTGTACGCCATCACGTCCTCCTCCGACAGCGTGGCCGCGCCGAGGCCGGCGGCCACCGTCGACGGGTCGGCGGAGCGGGGGAAGCGGGCCAGCAGGTCCTCGCGCAGCGCGGAGCGGCCGGTGGCCAGCGCCCGCAGCGCGGCGGTCGTGGACTCCTGCGCGTCGCCCCCGGACGAGCCGGCGGCGGCGGTCAGCGCGAGCAGCCCGGAGAGGCCGGCCGCGTCCCGCGTCGGCTCGACGATCCCGGTGCGCAGCGGCTTGCTGTCGCCGACCTGGCGCAGCAGGTCCGACCAGGTCAGCTTCCGTTCGGGCCAGCCGAACCGGGACTCGGCCACCGGCTCGGGCACCGCCACCACCACCGGGCTGCGGGCGACGGACGCGCCGTTGCCCGGGGCGAACGCGGTGGCCCCCGCGCTTTTGAGCCGCTGGAGCCAGGTCGAGGAGTCCGGCACCCAGACGTCCGGGGTGACCGCCGCGCCGCCGGCCTGGCCGACCCCGGCGAGCTGCACCCCGTGCTTGCCCGCCACGGCGGCGGCGACGTCCACCGGGTCGGCGTCCGAGACGCTCACGGCGACGCAGGTCCCGTCGACGGCGGCGCCGTCGGCCGCCCACTGCTCGGCCGCCGACCGCACCGCCGGAGCCAGCTCGGGGGCCACCGCGACCGAGAGCGAGAGCCTCCCCGAGCAGGCCGGCCGGGCCAGCTCCCGGTAGCCCAGCCAGGTGCCCGCGACGACGGCGACGAGCGCCGTCGCCGATGCGACGGCACCGGCCCCCCGAAGACGTGAACGCATGCGATGACGGCCCGACACGCGACCATCTTGCGTACCTGGTCGCACAGGTTGCCACGGCCGTTCGGACGAAAGTTACCGACGAGGAACATCTACGGAGCGTTCCCGCCACGATCCGTGACGGGAACACCCTCGATCGTCACGCAAACGGCCCTGACCAGGGGCGGAGCGTGCTGTCCGCCGCCTGCCAGGCCGGGCAGGGCCGGCCAGGGTCACCGGGCGGGGCTCACGCTCAGGGCAGGACGCAGGTCGGGCTGGGCACGGGGACGGGCTCGCCGACCGGCTCCGGCACGCCCGTCGCCGGGTCCACCCGGAACACCCGGACCATGTCGGCGCGCTCGTCGGCGACGTAGAGGTGCGCGCCGGCCAGGGCGAAGTGCCGGGGCCACTCCCCGCCGGTCTCCACCTCGGCGACCAGCTCGGGCAGCTCCCCCGCGACGGCGAAGACCGACACCGTGCCGACCCCCCGGTTGCCGACGTAGAGGAAGCGGCCGTCCGACCCGACGGCGATCTCGGAGGGCTGGACGTGCCCGGCGCGGGCGCTGGCGTCGACCCGGCCGCGCTGGTGCAGCGCCCCGTCCGGGGTCAGCTCGTACGCGGTCACCGTGCCGTCCAGCTCGCCCGTGACCCAGCAGCGCCGCCCGTCGGGGTGCCGGGCCAGGTGCCGGGGGCCGGTGCCGGCCGGCGTGTGGACCCGGGGGGCCCGGGGCACCAGCCGCCCGGTGGCCGCGTCGAGGTCGTACCGGTAGATCGAGTCCGTGCCGAGGTCGACGGCGAGCAGCGGCCCGGCGTCCGGCGTCGGGGAGACCATGTGGCAGTGCGCCTTCTCCTGGCGCTCCGGGTCGGGGCCGTGCCCGGAGTGGACCACGAGGTCGCTGCGCTCACCGGGGACGCCCGCCGGGTCGAGCGGGAGGACGGTCACGCTCCCGCCGCCGTAGTTGGCGACGACGAGGTGCCCGCCGTCGGGGGTGACGGCGAGGTGGCAGGGCCCCGCGCCGCCGGTGCCCCGGGTCCCGAGCGGGGTCAGCCCGCCGTCCGGGCCGACCCGGAACGCGCTGATCCCGCCCGCGGGCAGCTCGTTGACCGCGTAGAGGACCGGCAGGGCGGGATGCCGGGTGAGGAAGGACGGCGACGGCGTCGCCGCGGCGGTGCCGAGCGGGGTCAGCGCCCCGGTCGCCGGGTCGCGGCGGGCCGCGACGATCCCCTCGCCACGCCCCCCGCCGTCCGCCGTGTAGCCCCCGATGTGGACGATCTCCTGCTGCCCGCTCACCCGATCCGCCTTCCCGTCGGTGCCTGCGTTAGCTTCCCGATACCCACCGGGGCGGCCCTGATGCCCGCGACCCGCCCCGCCCCTGGGCCGAGGCCGGGTCGGTCAGGCCGGCACCGGCTCGCCGCGCTGGCGGGCGACGTGCTCGACCAGGGAGATCAGCACCATCTTCGCGGACTGCCGGTCCCGGGCGTCGCAGAACACCAGCGGCACCTCCGGGTCCAGGTCAAGGGCGTGCCGTACGGCGTCCAGGCTGAACCGCCGGCCGTCGTCGAAGCAGTTCACCCCGACCACGAACGGGATGCCCCGCTGCTCGAAGTAGTCGATCGACGGGAAGCAGTCGGCCAGCCGGCGGGTGTCGGCGAGCACCACCGCCCCGAGCGCCCCGAAGGCCAGCTCGTCCCAGAGGAACCAGAAGCGGTCCTGCCCCGGGGTACCGAAGAGGTAGACCTGGAGATCCTCGTTGATCGTGATCCGGCCGAAGTCCATCGCCACCGTGGTGGTCGACTTCCCCTCCACGCCGGAGAGGTCGTCAACGCCGATCCCCGCCCCGGTGAGGATCTCCTCGGTCTGCAACGGCCGGACCTCGCTCAGCGCGCTCACCAGCGTCGTCTTGCCGGCCCCGAAACCGCCGGCGATCAGGATCTTGAGGGCCAGCGGAATCCGCACCCCGGAACCGTCACGGTCATAACGCACGGAGTCCACTGACCACCGCCTTGAGGATGTTGTCGTCGGGTAGGAACGTGGTGCCGGCCGGTTGGTGCACGGAGACCAGGCCCCGGGCGAGCAGGTCGCCGACCAGCACCCGGACCACGCCCACCGCGAGGTCCAGCTCGGCGGCCAACTCGGCGACCGGCACCGGCCGCCGGGCCAGCTCGACCAGGCGGACGTGCTCCGGGTGCAGCCGCGACTGCCCCGCCGGGTCCGCGCCCCTGGCCGCGAGCACGAACGCGACCAGGTCGAGGCCGACCGACGGCCGAACCCGGCCGCCGGTGAGGGTATACGGGCGCGCGACCGGCCCCGCGTCCGCGTCCAGCCACTCGTGCCGAGGCCCGGGTGGCTCAGCCCGCATCGGCGGCACCCGCCCCGGACCGGGCCGGGGCGCTGAGGTTCTCGCCCACCCGAACCACCAGCATCGCCATCTCGTACGCCACCAGGCCGATGTCCGCGTCGGCCTCGGCGACCACCGCCAGGCACGCGCCCTGCCCGGCGGCGGTGACGAAGAGGTACGCGGACTCCATCTCCACCACGGTCTGCCGGACGCCTCCGGCGGCGAGGTGCCGGCTCGCGCCCTTGGCGAGGCTGGAGAAGCCGGAGGCCAGCGCGCAGAGGTGCTCGGCCTCCGTGCGGTCGAAGTCGGCGGAGGCCCCGAGCAGGAGCCCGTCCGCCGAGAGCACCACCGCCTGGCGGGCGCTCGGCACCCGCTCCACCAGCTCGTCGAGCAGCCAGCCGAGGTCGATGTTCGGCTTCGTCGTGTGCCGCACTAGGCATCCCTCTCATCTGCGGTCGGGGGTTGCGGAAGCGCCGCCGGGGTCTCCGGGGCGGGGGTCGCGGCGGCGGTCCCGGCGGACGGCGGCGGGCCGGCGGCGGCGCCGTCCCGCCGGCCCCGGGCGGTGCCGGACTGGAGCGCGGACATCAGCCGGCGGGCCTCCTCCGGGCTGCGCGGGGTCGGGGCGTCCTGGGCGACCGGCCAGGACCGGGCGGCGGGGCCGCGCCGGCGCACCCGGCGGGGCAGGCCGTCGGCGTCGGTTACCGAGGATCGGCTGGGCACCAGCGGCACCACCGCCGTCTGCGCCTCGACGCGCTCCCGGCCGGTCCGGCCGCCCCGGGGCCGGGGCACGGTGCTGAGCCGGGTGACCTTGGCCATCCGCCGGTCGTCGGCGGAGTCGCGCGGCCCCGCCCCGGGCTTCGGGAGCGGCGGCTCGGTGGTCACCAGGTCCGGCGGGATCAGCGCCACGGCCTTGACGCCGCCCTCGGCGGCGGGCCGCAGCCGGACCCGGACGCCGTGCCGGGCGGCGAGGCGGGCCACCACGAACAGCCCGAGCCGGGCGCTGTCGGCCGGGTCGAACTCCGGCGGCGTCGCCAGCCGGCCGTTGGCCTCCTCCATCGCCGCCTCGGGCATACCCAGCCCCCGGTCGATGATCTCGATGGCGTACCCGTTGGGGAGGTTCTGCCCGCGCACGGTCACGCGGGTGCCCGGCGGGGAGTAGGCGGTGGCGTTCTCGATCAGCTCGGCGAGCAGGTGGATGACGTCGCCGACGGCCCGGCCCGCGGTGGCGGCGGGCTGCACGTCGGCGATGTCCACCCGGTCGTACGACTCCACCTCGGAGATCGCGCCCCGGACCAGGTCGAACATCGCGACCGGGTTGCGCCAGCCCCGGCCGGGGGCGGCCCCGGCGAGGATGACCAGGTCCTCGGCGTGCCGGCGGAGCCGGGTGGCCAGGTGGTCCACCCGGAACAGCTCGGCCAGCTCGTCCGGGTCCTCCACCTTCCGTTCCATCCGGTCGAGCAGGGCGAGCTGCCGGTGCACGAGCCCCTGGCTGCGCCGGGCGATGTTGAGGAAGACCTCGTTGAGCCCGCGCCGCAGGGTGACCTCGTCGACGGCGGCCCGCACGGCCGTGCGGCGCACCTCGTTGAAGGCGTGGCCGACCTGGCCGATTTCGTCCGCGCCGTACTCCAGCGGGGGTGCCTCCTCTTCGGCGTCGACCTCCTCGCCCCGGCGCAGCCGGGCGACCAGGTCCGGCAGCCGGCGCTCGGCCATCTCCAGCGCGTCGGTCCGTACGCCGGAGAGCCGCCGCGCCAGCGACCGGCCGACCCGCAGCGCGACCACCACGGACACCAGGACGGCGGCGAGCCCGAGCACGCCGGCCGCGCCGAGCCGGACCAGGATGCCGGTGGCCACCGGCACCGTGCGGTCGGCGATCCCGTCGGCCTGGGCCATCTCGAACTCGCGCAGGCCCTTCTGGACCGCCTCCTGACTGGCCTGCCAGTCCGGGACGTCCAGGTCGGGGGCGCGGCCCGGCTCGGCCCGCACCAGCGAGTCCTGGAGGGCCCGCAGCCGGGCGAAGCCGCCGCCGCCGGCCAGCCGCTGGTACGCCGTGCGGGCATCCGCCGGCAGGTCGGCCACCGCCATCTCGGTCAGGAACCGCTGGTTGCCGATGATCTGCACGAGCTGGGCGTGCTCGCCCCTGGTGAGGCGGTCGGCGGCCAGCACCCCGGCGAGCAGCGTGTCCGCCTGCGAGAGCAGCTCCCGGGACCGGCCGAGCGCCGTCAACGCGCGGGCCTGCCGGTTGAGGTCGTCGTCGGGCAGCGCGGCCAGCTCGGTGAACGCCTGGAAGGCCGCGCCCACCATGCCGCTGTAGAGACCGATGGCGCCGGCCCGGTCGACCGCGCGCCGGTCGATGAACCCCCGGCCGACGGGCAGCGAGCCCAGCTCGCCCAGGAGCAGGTCGATGCGGGCGTCGAGGACGTCGCCGGTCGCGTCGCGGAGCCGTTCGTGGGAGACCCGGCCGCGCAGCTCGGCGATGGCGGTGTCGGTGCGCCGCCGCTGCTCGGTCAGGGCCAGCAGCTCCCCGGTGCCGGCGAGCTGCACCACGGTCAGCCGGCGCTCGCGTTGCAGCTCGGCGACGACCGCCTCGCCGGGGCGGCCGAGGTCGGTCAGGAGGGTGCGGGCGGAGAGCAGGTCCAGCGCCGGTCCGAGGGTGAGCGACGTGGCGAAGATCCAGAGCGCCAGGAGCGCGCTCACCGGGGCGACGACCAACGCGGTCAGCTTCCAGCGAATCGGCCAGTCGCGGGTGTTCATCAGACCTCGCCCGGAAGGTGTGGCAGCGGGTGGCACCGGCGTCGACCGGGCTTCGCCGGCCACGGCACCGGGGCACCGGCACGGGCGCCTTGGGCAGGATACGTAATCGTCGCCGGTTGCGGTACCGGCCCTTGCGCCGGGCCACGCCACCCCCGCCGGTCTCCGCCGTGGACCGTCCGGACGACGCGAGCCCCGCCGACGACGCGAGCGCCCCGCCCGGTGCGGGCGGGGCGCTCGTGGGCGCCGGTCTCGGGTGGGCCGGCGTCGTCGGGCAGGTGGCCGGCTCCGTCAGGCGTCGACGGGGAGGCCGAGGCCCTCGGCGACGCGACGGCCGTAGTCGGCGTCGCACTGGCTGAAGTGCCACACCATCTTCTCCTGGATGTGCTTGTCGCACTGGGCCAGGTTGGTGACCAGGTTGAGGATCAGGTCGTCCCGCTCCCAGTCGGCCATCTCGCGGTAGCGCCGGCCCGCCTGCGAGTAGTTGTTCTCCCGCTCGATCGGGGCCTTCACCACGTGGCCGGAGACGAACGGGCGGTACTCCCGGTAGGACTCGTCGGCCTCCTGGAGGCCGGCCACCGAGGACGGCTCGAAGTTGATGTGCGGGTTGCCGCCCCGGTTGTCCACCCCGTACGACATCTGGCCGCCGGTCTGGTTGGTGCTGACCTGCACGTCCTCGCGGGGGCGGTTGACCGGGAGCTGGAGATAGTTCGGGCCGACCCGGTACCGCTGGGTGTCCGAGTAGGAGAACGTCCGGCCGACCAGCATCTTGTCGTCGGAGAAGTCGATGCCGTCGACCAGCACGCCGGTGCCGAAGGCGATCTGCTCGTTCTCGTTGTGGTGGTCGGTGATGTTGCGGTTGAGCGTCATCATGCCGACCGGGAGGTACGGGAAGTCCTCCTCCGGCCAGATCTTGGTGTCGTCCAGCGGGTCGAAGTCCAGCTCCGGGTGCTCGTCGTCGCTCATGACCTGCACGTTGAGCTCCCACTTCGGGAAGTCGCCGCGCTCGATGGCCTCGTAGAGGTCCTTCGAGGCGTGGCCGAGGTCCTTGGCCTGGATCTCGGCGGCCTGGGCCTCGGTGAGGTTGTGCTCGCCCTGCTGGCTCATCCAGTGGAACTTGACCAGCACGGCCTCGCCCTCGGCGTTGACCAGCCGGTACGTGTTGACCCCGGAGCCGCGCATGGTCCGGTAGTTCTTCGGGATGCCGTACGGCGAGAAGAGCCAGGTCAGCATGTGCATCGACTCGGGCGTGTTCGACATGAAGTCGAAGATCCGGTTCGGCTCCTGGCGGAAGGTCACCGGGTCCGGCTTCAGCGAGTGGATCACGTCGGGGAACTTGATCGCGTCGCGGATGAAGAAGACCTGGAGGTTGTTGCCCACCATGTCCCAGTTGCCGTCCTCGGTGCGGAACTTGACCGCGAAGCCGCGCGGGTCGCGGGCCGCCTCGGAGGAGTCCCGGCCGCCGATGACGGTGGAGAACCGGATGGTGACCGGGGTCTTCTCGCCCTTGGTCTGGAACAGCTTGGCGCGGGTGTACTTCGAGGCCGGCTCGTCGCCGATCGTCCCGTACGCCTCGAACTCGCCGTGCGCGACGAAGCCGCGGGCGTGCACCACGCGCTCGGGGATGCGCTCCCGGTCGAAGTGGCTGATCTTCTCCAGGAAGTGGTAGTTCTCCAGCGTGGCCGGGCCGCGTGAGCCGACCGTCCGCTGCTGCTGGTTGTTGTGCACGGGGTGACCCTGACGGGTCGTGAGGATCGGCTTGCTGGCCTGCGGGTCGCTCATCGCTCTCCTCCGGTTCGCTGTCGCTGCTGGCAGTCGGGGCATCGCCCCCAGTACGTGACCTCGGTCGTCTCCACCGCGAAGGTGGCCGCCACCGAGGGGTCGAGGCAGGGCCCGGGTTCGGGGCCGCGGCCGGTGTCGCTGATCGCGCCGCACTCCCGGCAGACCAGGTGGTCGTGGTCCGCCCCGCTCACCTCGTACCGGGCGGGGCCGCCGGCCGGGGCGAACCGGCGCAGCAGGCCCGCCCCGGTGAGGGCGTGCAGGACGTCGTAGACCGCCTGCCCGGAGAGCCGCCCGAGGCTGCTGCGGGCGAGACGGGTGATCGTGTCGGCGTCCAGGTGCGGCCGGTCGCGCACCGTCGCGAGCACCGCGAGGCGGGGCCGCGTGACCCGCAGCCCGGCCGCCCGGAGGCGCTCGACGTCTGATTCGACCGGCATGCCCCAACCCTGGCTCGCTTTCTGGAACGAGTCAAGTTTTCGGGGTGTGCCTCGCGTCATGCCCCGGCCTCGCCGGCCCGCTCCGCCGGCCCGCCCAGCCCTGCCGCCCGGCTTCGCTGCCCGGCCTCGCTGCCCGGCCTTGATCGACTGCGGGCGCGATGTCGGCGACATGGCGGCTTCCCCGCCGCTGGGATGCCGCCATGTCGCCGACAAGGTGTCGATCAACCGGCGCGGCGGGGCAGCATCCGCCCAAATCGCCCCCGCCACCCGGGATCGACCGGGAAAATCGACCGGATCGGGATTGGCGATCAGTGGCCTGAGGGAATACCGGAGTGCGAAGGAGGAGCCATGTCGCCCACGCAGGTAATCGTCATCGTTCTCGTCGTACTCGTGGTGGTCGCCGCCCTCGCGGTCGTCCTCCGGCAGGCCGCCCGCCGCCGCGCGCTGCGGGACCGGTTCGGCCCCGAGTACGACCGGGTGGTCGCGGAGCGGGAGAGCCGTTCCGCCGCTGAGCGGGAGCTGCGCGACCGGGAACGCCGGCACGCCGAGCTGACGCTCACCCCGCTCACCCCCGAGTCCCGGGCCCGGTACGCCGCCGCGTGGGAGGAGCTCCAGGTCCGGTTCGTCGACTCCCCCGCCGAGACGGTCAGCGACGCCGACGAGCTGGTCGGCCGGCTGATCGCCGAGCGCGGGTACCCGACCGGGGAGTTCTCCGACCAGGTCGCCCACCTCTCGGTCGAGCACGCCCGCACGCTGTCCCACTACCGCGACGCCCACGAGATCCGGCTGCGCAACGAGCGGGGCGAGGCCGGCACCGAGGAGCTGCGCCAGGCGGTCGTCCACTACCGGGCGCTCTTCGCCGACCTGCTCGGCGACGACCCGGTGCCCACCGCGCCGCAGCCGCGCCGACCGGAGGAGACGCGCCGACCGGAGGAGACCGGCGGGCACCGGCCGCAGGAGACCCCGGCGCACCGGCTGGAGGACGCCCCGGCGCACCGGCCGCAGGAGACCTCCGCGCACCGGCCGGAGGACGCCCCGACCGCCCGCCCGCACGACGCCACGAGCCGTTGAGGAGAGCCACGATGCGCCAGGAGCAGCAGGTGAGCAGCGACCACCCCGAGGCCGTCCGGTCCGCGCCGGTGCCCGTGCCGCCCCCGGGCGACGCGGCGGCCCGCCGGGGCCGCGACGCCGACGGCCGGAGCGAGGTCCCCGAGGACGTGCTGGACGACCGGGGCACCTTCGACAGCCCGGTCGTGCCCGGCGAGCGCGGCCGGGACGACCGCGACGACACCCGCCCGTACGACGTGCGGGACGCCGACCGCGACGGCACGCCCGAGTTCCACGAGCCGGCCCCGCTGCCGACCGCGTTCGGCGCGACGACCGTGGGGGACGCGGTGGCCGCCTCGGCGATGGCCGGCGGCCGGCCGGAGGACAAGCGCGACCCCCGCAACGAGGACACCGCCCGGCCGGGCGACGGCGCGCCGGGGCGCACCGACGCGTTCGACGCCGAGCGGGCCGACCCGACCGCCGCCGACCGCCTGCACGACCGCGACCGCTGGGAGGCCGGCGAGCACGCCGGGGCCCGCCACGCCGCCGAGGGGCGCGAGCACGGCCAGGGGCGCGAACACGGCCAGGGGCTGCGGGAGCACGGCGAGGGACGCGAACACGGCGAGGGGCTGCGGGAGCACGGCGAGCACAGCCAGGTACGCGAGGGGCACGAGCACGCCGGTCGCGGGCCCGAGCACGTCCGCCACACGGCGGGGCACGACCGTGCGGACCGGGACACCCGGGCCGCCGTCGCCTCCGGCGCGGCCGGCTACGGCCAGGCCGAGTCGGGCATGGTCGACCCGGACAGCGCCTCCGCCGCCGCCGGTGCGGGCGTGGCCGGGGCGGGCGCGACGGGCACCGACGCGCCCGGCGCGGGCCGGGTCGCCACAGGTGCGGGCCGGCTCGGTACGGGTGCGGGCCAGGTCGGCACGGGTGCGGGCCAGGTCGGCACGGGTGCGGCCGGGGTCACGGAGGCGGCCCGGTCGACGCCCGGCGCGGTGCCGGCGGACGCCACCACCCTCTTCGAGCCGGACGCCGCCCAGGGCTTCCGGGACCGCTGGCGCGACGTCCAGCTCCGCTTCGTCGACGACCCGAAGGCCGCCGCCGGGCAGGCCGAGTCGCTGGTCGAGGAGGCCATCGCGGCGCTCGCCGACGCGCTCGCCGCCCAGAAGAACAAGCTGGGCGACTGGCAGCAGGGCGACGGCGACGACACGGAGCAGCTCCGGATCGCGGTACGCCGGTACCGCGACTTCCTCGACCGGGTGCTCGGCCGCTGACCGCCTCCCGACACCGCTCCACGCACGCCCCGGCCCCCTGACGGCCGGGGCGTGCGGCGTTGCCAGCCGCCGTCGTGAACCCGGTCGGGCTCTGCGGGCATGAACAGGTGTGAGCGCAACGTACGAGGTGAGGGATCTTTCTTTGGGTGAGCCGCTCGGCCCTCGGTCGGAGCGACCTCCACCGTCGCAGCTCGTAGCACCGTCGCAGCTCGTGGCACCGTCGCAGCTCGTGGACGACGACGTGTTGATGCGCGAGTCGGTCGGGTGTCCGGAGCGGTTCGCGACGCTGTTCGACCGGCATGCTGTGGCCGTACACCGATATCTGGCGCGGCGGGTCGGTAGCGCGGCCGACGATCTGCTGGCCGAGACGTTCCTGATCGCCTTCAGGCGGAGAGCGACCTATCGATCGCAGGGCGCCGATCCGCGGGCCTGGTTGTACGGCATTGCGACGAACGTGCTGCATCGGCATAGGCGGCAGGAGGAGCGCCGCTACCGCATGTTGGCCCGGTTGACCGTTGCCACCGACGATGCGATGTCGAACGACGACGAGGCGGTCGAACGCGTCGATGCGCAGTCCCTGCGCCAGCAGTTGGCTGCGGCTCTCGCGCGGTTGAAACGCGGGGACCGGGACGTGTTGTTGCTGACGGCGTGGGCCGGGTTGTCCTACGTCGAGATTGCCGCGGCGCTCGCCATACCTGTCGGCACCGTCCGGTCCCGACTCAACCGGGCGCGACGCCTGACCCGTGAATCCCTCAGCTCGGCGATGATCAATGAGGAGTTGCTGTGAACGATCTCGAACTGCTGCGCGACTATGGTCCGGACGCGCCGGAGGCGTCTTCGGCGGCCCTGTCCGGTGCTCGCCGCCGACTGATGGCCGAGGTGGCCCCGGCCGCGTCGGCCCGCCGTCGGTGGGGCTGGGGACGTGCGGGTGGAGGGCTTCACCATCGGCGGGTCGGCCTCGGCTTCGCCGCTGCTGTCGTGGTCGCCGCGGCGGCCGGCGGTCTGTTCGTGTTGTCGGAGCATCGTGCGCCGGCGGACCGGTCGACGGCCGTGCAGCTCGTGGCGTTCGACGCGCCGGTGTATCCCATCGGCTTGCAGGCTCGCCCCGGTGGCCTGGCCGCGCCGACCTTCAGTGGCGGTGTCGCCCGCGACGAGCAGGGAAACGAACGGCCGGTGATGACGGCGGTCTTCCTGGCGACTGATGGCGTCAGCGACGTATACCTCGCCGTCGGCGATCGGTACGTGCCCCCGGACGCGGCTGAGCGGGTCCGGCCCGTCTCGGTGAAGGGCGACGAGCCCGGCTTCGTGGTCGAGCGTCAGGCGCAGTCCGGCAGGTCGGTGGTGCTGAGTTGGGAGCGCCGGCCCGGTCAGTGGGTCACGCTCACCGGCAATGGTCGCTTCGGCAGCGAAACGGCGGTGCGGGCGCTCGCCTCGACCGTGGTGGACGACAGCCAGCCGGTGCCGTTGCAGGTGCGTCTCGCTCCGGTCGGCTGGCAGTTGGCGGCCTTCAAGGACAACAAGACCGTGACCCTCCGTGATCCCGCGTCCGGCGAGGAACTCAGCGTCAATCTCGTCGAGGCTCCCGCGGAAGATCCGATGAGCCTGGTGAGTGGCGCGAAGCGGGTCGGCACGGTGCAGGTCAACGGCAGGGACAGCGATCTGGTGCAGACGCTCGACGGGTGGTTCCTCCAGGTTCCGCTGCCCGACGGGACCGCCTTCCACCTTCAGGCGCCGGCGCTGTTGACCGAGGAGCAGGTCGCGGCCGTCGCCGCCCAGGTCACCGTCGCACCGCGCGGTCGGTGAGGTCGACTCCTTCGACCTCACCGAGCAGTGCTCGCGTTGGGCGCGATCACACGCCCCGGCCAACGTTGGCCGGGGCGTGTGCGCGTCCGCACCCCGCGCCGCCCCACTCTCCCCACGAGCACCCCCGCGACAGGTCAAGATCCGCACAACTTCAGGGAAAGTGTCGTCATCTCCGCCGCTTGAGGGCACAGTTTCAGTGAAAGTGTCGGCTGCGGCCGACCGACCGGCACAGCGACGGCGCGCAGCTTTTCGCACGCCTCGGACGCGGTTCTGCTCAGGGCATGGCCGGGCCGTACCCGCCCTCCTTCGGCGCGCGTCCCGCCGTGCCCGGCACGATCCCCGCAAGTTCACGGTAAGTGCTGCCATCTCCGCCGTTCAGGACCCACTTTCAGTGAACTTGCTGCCTGCCGGTGGACCGGCGGGCGGCGGGGAGGCGGGTGCCGGACCCTTCAGGGACGCCCAGCCGTTGGCGAGGAGATCGAAGACCGTCTCGACGGCGGCGCGGCGGTCGGCCCGCCCGCGCGTGAGGCTCGGGATCTGGAGCACGAACCGGGCCAGGGCGACGCAGGCGACGTCGTCCGGCGCGACGCCGAGCTCGCCGGCGATGGCCGTGCTGAGGCTGTCGGTGTGCCGGGTCCACATGCGTTCCGCGTACGCGCGTAGCGCCGGCACGGACTCCACCAGCTCATTGAACTCCGCCATCTGCGGGTGGAGTGCGGTCGACAGGTGCGCGCCCAGGACGTACTCGCGGAGGGCGTCGATGATGCCCTGCCCGTCGGGGCGCTGCCGCACGACGGCGATCAACTGCGCCTCGTTCTCCTGGTCCTGGTCGAAGACCAGTGCCTCCTTGCCGGTGAAGTGCTTGAACAGCGTGGTGGTCGAGACGTCGGCCGCATCGGCGATGTCACGGATGCTGACCTGGTCGTAGCCCCGCTCCAGGAAGAGGCGCAGGGCGGCGTCGGCGATCGCCTGCCGGGTGGCGGCCTTCTTGCGTTCGCGCCGACCGACGGGGTTCTGGGTCATGAGCCGAGTGTAGTCGATCGCGGCATGAGGCAATAAGTTGACTCGTTGCACTTTTGAACTCAGTATGGTTTTCTGGATCGGCGCGACACCCCGAGCCACCTCGACCTGCCGCTCGGCGGGAGCGCGCGCCCCAGATTCCCCGGCCGTCTCCGTCAGGGGACGACGTCCGGGCCCACGGAAGGACAGCGCATGACCTCACCAGACCCCCGGCAGGCCAGGATCAGCATCGTCGGCGCGGGGCCCGGCGGGCTCACCTGCGCCCGCATCCTGCAACGGCACGGCCTCGCGGTGACCGTCTACGACCGCGACCCCGACCCCGACGCGCGCAATCAGGGCGGCACCCTGGACCTGCACGCCGACAACGGCCAGATCGCGCTCCGCGAGGCCGGCCTGCTCGACGAGTTCTTCCGGCTGTGCCGCCCCGAAGGCCAGGAGAACCGCATCATGGACGTCCACGGCGAGCTGCGGGCGCACCTGGTGCCCGACGACGGCGAGCTGTTCAAGCCCGAGATCGACCGGGGCCAGCTCCGCGACCTGCTGCTCAACTCCCTGGAGCCCGGCACCGTACGGTGGGGCCACGAACTGGGCAGCGTCGGCGGCCCCGCCGCCGGCCCCCGCACCCTGCACTTCGCCGACGGCACGACCGTCGGGACGGACCTCGTCATCGGCGCCGACGGGGCGTTCTCCCGGGTTCGCCCGACCGTCTCGCCGGCCGTCCCCCGGTACGTCGGCATCAGCTTCACCGAAGCCTGGTTCCACGACGTGGAGAACCGGCACCCGGAACTCGCCGCGCTGGTCGGCCCGGGCAGCGCCTCGGCGGCCGACGGCGAGCGCGCCCTCTGGGGCCAGCGCAACAGCGGCGACCACATCCGCGTCTACGTCCTGCGCAAGGCCCCGGTCGACTGGATCACCCGGGCGGGCCTCCGGCCCGACGACACCGCCGGGATCCGCGCCCACCTGCTCGCCGAGTTCGCCGCCTGGGGACCGCGGACGAAGCAGATGATCACCGACAACGAGGGTGCGTACGTCGACCGGCCGATCTTCGCGCTCCCCGCCCCGCACACCTGGGAGCGCAACCCCACCGTGACGCTGCTCGGCGACGCCGCCCACCTCATGCCGCCGCTCGGCCTCGGGGTCAACCTCGCCATGCTCGACGCCAGCGAACTCGCGCTCGCGCTCGCCGGCTCCACCACCGTCGACGAGGCCGTCCAGACCTACGAGAGCACGATGCTGCCGCGCTCCGCCGAGTTCGCCACAATGGTGGAGGGCCACGCCGAGGACCTGCTCTCCGGGGACCTCCCGCCCGAGTTCGACGACGAGGACGCCCGGCCCTGACGGGGCGGCACCGGCCGCGCCGTACGCTCCGGCCGCGCGGCCGGGGCGCACCGCGCGGCCGGAAGCCGTAGCGACTCCGTTGATCGACTCCGTGTCGCCGACATGGGGCGATCAAAAACGGATGAAGGCGCAATGTCGCCGACACGGAGTCGATCAAGGGGCTGACGCGGGACGATCCAGCGTCAGCCAGGGGCCGCGACATGAGAGCGCGCCCGAAATGCCCTTGCCGCACCCGCGACCCGCCCTACTCCGAGCCCGAAGCCGCCTGCGCAGCCCCTGAGCAGCGCGAGTCGAGGGCAGGCCGAACCCCGCTGACGGAGCCCGGCCCGCCCTCGGCCAGCTCGACTGTTGTCGGCGTTCAGCTCAGGGCGTCTGCCCGCACACCCCTGACGAAAGCCGACCAGACTGCGGGGGCGAAGACGAGAGCAGGGCCGCTGGCGTCCTTGCTGTCCCGCACGCCGACAACGCCGGACAGGTTGTCGGCCACCTCGACGCATTCACCCTCGTTACCGCTACGGCTGCTCTTACGCCAGGACGCGCCGGCCAGATCAGTCATCGCAACCTCTTCTCGATCAATCCCCCAGGCACCACGCGCGACGTGTGGCCTTTGGGCGGCGCGAAGCGCGATCAGGGCTGCCGCGCCACGCCGACGTGGACCCATACCCCATTGTTTCCCTCCGAGTGCGCAGTGTCACCACCTCGGACGTATCCGGTGTACCGTCCGAAGTGGTGGCCCGCTGGAAATGTGCGGTGCCGCCGCCGAGCCCGCTTACCTGGGAGCGACGTCATGAGCGATGCTGAGACGTTTGGTGCTCGTCTACGTGCCCACCGCGAACGAGTCGGCAAGACGAGAGCAGTCCTCGGCGGGCTCGTCGGACGCAGCAGCGAGTGGGTCAAGGCGCTGGAGACGGGCCGCCTGCTCGTCCCTCGGCTGCCGATGCTTCTTCGTCTCGCCGAAGTGCTCGGTATCTCCGACCTGGCCGACCTGACCGGCGAGCAGTCTCTTCCGGTTGCGTCGGTCACGAGGGCCGGGCATCCCGACATCGCCCAGATCGCTACCACCATGCAGCGCCCCTCCGCCCCGGCGGGCACCCCGGCCCCGGCGGAGACATTGACGGGCCTGGTCGACCAGGCATGGCGCATCTGGCACGGATCCACCACGGAAAGGACCGCCATCGCCGGGGTGTTGCCGAGTCTGCTCGACGACGCGCGTCGTAGCACCTGGCGGCTGGAGGGTGTCGAACGGCGGCGCGCCCTGGTCGAGTTGGCCCGTGTCTACCATCTCGCCCAGCTGTACCTCGCCCACCAGCCGTACCCGGAGTTGGTGTGGCTGGCAGCCGACCGCGCAATGGCCGCGGCACAGGAGGCCGACGATCCGGGAGCGGTCGCCGTCGCCGCCTGGTACTACGCCCACGTCTACCGATCGTCCAACATGGTTGACGCAGCGGAGCAAGTACTGAGGGAGGCGCTGACCGCCGTTGATCCCGACGCCGACGCTGACTCTCGCGCCCGCTGGGGTCAGCTACACCTGGGGGTGGCGCTCGGGCATAGCAAGGCTGGCCGAGCCGGACAGGCATGGCGCGCCTGGGACCTCGCCGAGGAATCCGCCAGACGGCTCGGCAGCGGCTACGCGCATCCCTGGTTGATGTTCGGGGAGACCGTCTGCGCGATCTCCGCAGCGACGATGGAGGCGGACCTGTGCAGGCCAGGCGAGTCCATCCGCCGCGCGGCAGCCATCGACTACCTGGCCTTGCCGTCCCGGACCCGTCGAGCCGCCGCATTGATCGACGCAGCCCGGGCACACCTGGCGCGCCGTGAGGAGATTGCCGCCGTGCACCTGCTCGGGCGGGGCTTGCGCGAGAGCACGGACACGGTCCGGTACAACCCCTTCGCGCGAGCCGCCACCCTGGAACTAACGAGCCGACGCGGCACGACCGGCGAGGATGCCCGAGAACTGGCGCTGGCAATGGGCATCAACTGGTAGTAACCACAGGGGTACGGATCATCACCGTCGCACCTGGTCGACGCCCGTAACGTCCAGTTCCGGGCGCGACTGGCACGAATCTCCCAACTGGTACGGCTGCCAACCGCGTCCCTCAGCCGGGCGCGGCGGTCGTCATTCCCTTCCCCGAGAATCCCGCCGCCGCGCCCCTCTTTTCCGGGAGGCCGCAGGTGGCAAAGGTCAAATGGTTCCAGCGTCAGGACGAGCCAATCGACGTCGTCGAAAGCTCGACGTCTTCCCGAAAGTCCCGGGCGTACGGCGAAGCGGGTCCCCCACAACAGCCCGAAGAACCGAACGCCGTCGAGCGCGCGTGCCCGGACGTCACGGATCGCAACCGGGGCAAGGGGCGGCGTGGGTAGCCGGAGCCCGTCGGGGAAGCCCTTCAGCGTCATCCTGGCCGGCTACGCGCTCGACTTCCACAGCCGCAACGCCTGCTCCAAGTGCACCGACGACGGATGCCCGAGGCTCGCGTGGGCGCGCAGAACGCTGGAGACCTGGCGGGATCGGCAGGCGCGACGCCGCACGATCGACGCGCCTCCCCGCGAGGGCAGCGTGGGCAGCGTGGGCGAGCAGATCCAGGAGGCGGAGCGGGAGGCGGCCCGGCGGCGGATCCTCGACCTGGCCGAGGCCGAGCGGATACCGGCCGAGGAGACCACCCGGGCGGTGCCCGACCGGCGGTGGCGGCGTGGACAGAAGTGACCTCCCCGTCGGTCGGCGGGTGGCGTACTGGCGGGCGCGGCGGAGGTTGTCGCAGCAGGTCTTCGCCGACCGGGTCGGCAAGTCGAAGAGCTGGGTCGACAAGGTCGAGCGCGGGGTCCGCGCCCTGGACAAGGTGTCGACCCTGCACGAGATCGCCGCCGTGCTGCGGATCGACCCGGCGGTGCTGCTCGGCCGGGACGCCCGCCCCGCCGACGTGACCACGCGCGCCGAGGGCGTCGAGCGCGTCCGGGCGGCGCTGTCGGCGTACGAGACGGTCGTGGGTGTGTCGGGGGCGGCCCACCTGCCCCGGTTGCCGCCCGAGCGGCTGGCGCAGGAGGTCGCGCACGCCTGGACCACCTTCCAGCACGCCCGGTACCCGCAGGTCGTCGCGCTGGTGCCAGGGGTGCTGGCCGACGCGCAGCGCTGCCACGCCGACGTCCCGGGGGCGGGGCGCGCGCCGCTGGTCGAGGCGTACCGGATCGTCGCGGCGCTGCTGGTGAAGCTCGGCGAGGCCGAGTTGGGCTGGCTGGCCGCCGACCGGGCGATGGCCGTGGCGGCCGGCGACCCGGTGCTGGTGGCCGCCGCCGCCGTGCAGCTCGGTCAGGCGCTGCGCGCGTCGGGGCGGGCGCGGGCGGCCATGTCGGCGGCGTTGGCCGCCGCGTACCGGATCGCCCCGCCCGTGCCGGACGCCGCCGGCCCGGCGGAGCTGTCGCTGTGCGGGACGCTGCTCGCCCAGGCGGCCCTGGCGGCGGCCCGGGACGGCGACGAGCACTCCACCGCCGACCTGCTCGGCGAGGCCGCCGAGCTGGCGGGGCGGGTGGGCGAGGGGCACGACCACCACCGGACCGCCTTCGGGCCGACGGCGGTCGACCTGGCCCGGGTCGCCGCCGCGCTCGACCTGGGCGACGCGGGCGGGGCGGTCGGCTGGCACGAGAGGACGGTCCGGCGGGACGCCTGGCGGTGGCTGCCCGCCGAGCACCGCGCGGCCCACCTGCTCGACGCGGCCCGCGCGTACCTCGCGGCCGACGACCCGGCGGGCGCGGGCCGGGCGGTGCTCGACGCCGAACGCACCGCGCCGGCCGAGGTGCGCCACCGCCCCGCCGCCCGGGAGCTGCTCGCCCGGTTGACGCGCGACCCCCACGCCCCGGCCAGGATCGTCCAGCTCGCCGCCGCGCTCGGGGCGGCCTGAGGAAGCCACGCCGCGACCGTGACGCAGAGCATGAAAGTTTGCACCCTGGGTAATAGGGCGCGAACCAGCGGCGGCACGAGGGGTGACGGCATGGGCGACGGCGGCGGCCTGCGGCTGAGCATGAACGCGCTGGACTACGGCATCCTGGCGCTGTACTTCGTCACCGTCCTCGGCGTCGGGTTCGCCGCCCGCCGGGCTATCCGCACGAGCGTCGACTTCTTCCTCTCCGGGCGCTCGCTGCCCGCCTGGGTCACCGGCCTGGCCTTCGTCTCGGCCAACCTGGGCGCGCTGGAGATCATCGGGATGGCCGCCAACGGCGCGCAGTACGGCATGATGACCGTGCACTACTACTGGATCGGCGCCGTGCCGGCGATGGTCTTCCTCGGCATCGTGATGATGCCCTTCTACTACGGTTCCAAGGTCCGCAGCGTCCCCGAGTACCTGCGGCTGCGGTTCAACCGCCCCACCCACCTGCTCAACGCGCTCAGCTTCGCGGTCGCCCAGGTGCTCATCGCCGGGGTCAACCTGTACGCGCTGGCGCTGGTGATGCAGGCGCTGCTCGGCTGGCCGCTGTGGATCGCGATCATCGTCGGGGCGGCCATCGTGCTGGCGTACATCACCATCGGCGGCCTGTCCGGGGCGATCTACAACGAGGTGCTCCAGTTCTTCGTGATCCTGGCCGGGCTCATCCCGATCACCGTGATCGGCCTGGTGAAGGTGGGCGGGGTCGGCGGCCTGATGGACGCGGTGCGCGGCTCGAAGCTGGGCGAGGCGGGGCTGCACGCCTGGCAGGGCACCGGCACCACCGACAACCCGCTGGGCGCGCACTGGATCGGCATCGTCTTCGGCCTCGGCTTCGTGCTCTCCTTCGGGTACTGGACCACCAACTTCGCCGAGGTGCAGCGGGCGCTGTCGGCCCGGAACATGAGCGCCGCCCGGCGCACGCCGATCATCGCGGCGTACCCGAAGCTGGTGATCCCGGCCGTCACGGTGATCCCCGGCCTGATCGCCCTGGTCACGGTGAAGGGGCTGGGGGCCGAGTCCGGCGACCTGGTCTACAACAACGCCATCCCGCTGCTGATGCGCGACCTGCTCCCCAACGGGGTGCTCGGGGTGGCGGTGACCGGCCTGCTCGCCTCCTTCATGGCCGGCATGGCGGCCAACGTGAGCGGCTTCAACACCGTCTTCACGTACGACATCTGGCAGGCGTACGTGCGGCGCGACCGCAGCGACGAGTACTACCTGCGCATCGGCCGGTACGCCACCGTCGGCGGCGTCGTGGTGGGCATCGGCACCGCCTTCATCGCGGCCGGGTTCAGCAACATCATGAACTACATCCAGGCGCTGTTCTCGCTCTTCAACGCCCCCCTCTTCGCCACGTTCATCATCGGCATGTTATGGCGGCGGATGAGCGCGGTGGCCGGCTTCTGGTCGCTGCTGCTGGGCACCCTGGCCGCGCTGGCGACGTACCTGCTCTACAAGGGCGGGGTGATCCACTTCAACTCGGACCTGGAGGAGAGCTTCTGGGGCGCGGGGATCGCGTTCGTCACGGCGGCCGTCGTCGCGCTGGTCCTCACCCCGCTGACCGCGCCGAAGCGCGACGACGAGCTGCGCGGCCTCGTGTACGGGATGGGCGGCGTCGACCTCAAGGGCGACGTGCTGGCCGGCGACACCGCCTGGTACCGCTCCCCGGTGCTGCTCGGCGGCATCGCCCTGGTACTGGCCGCCCTGCTCTACCTGCCGGTCTTCTAGCCCGTCGCGCAACGATCAGAAGGGAGGCCAGCCGTGTCGGAGAACGCCGAGGAGGCGAACGACCCGCTGGTGGAGGAGACCGAGGCGGAGCGGAGCAGGTCGGCCGCCGCACGGCTGTTCGACATCCGCCGGGTGATCGGTGGGCTCTTCGTCGCGTACGGGCTGGTCGTGGGCGTGGTCGGGATCTTCGACGGGCCGGCGGAGATCGACAAGGCCCAGGGGGTACGGATCAACCTGTGGGCCGGGCTGGCGATGCTCGCCTTCGGTCTGCTCTTCCTGCTCTGGCAGTGGCTCCGGCCGGCCGAGCCGCCCGAGTCGACCGGTGACCGGGGCTGAGCCGTCCGCCGCTCCCTCACCGGGTCCGGGTCGCTGGGCCGCGCCGACGGCATGTTCGCGACGCTGGAGGGTAGGCCGGGGGGATCAGGCAACGCCTGCGGACAGGAGGGCAGCAGGATGACCGGACGCGACCGGAACAGCGGGCCGCCGCTGGAGGAGAGCCCCGAGGTGGCCGCCGCGGTGGACGACGAGAGCACCGTGCCGCAGTTGCGCACCGGCGGCGGGGCCGACCGGGACACCCCGTCCTTCGCCGAGCCGGGGGACGCCCCGGAGGGCGCCGGCTCGACCGAGGACCTGATCGGCGACCCGTACGGGGCGGGCACGGGTGCCGGTGGGGACAACATCCGCACCGGCGCGGAGCAGCCGTGGGAGCCGGAGGACCTGGTGCGGGCCCGGGGCCAGGACGTGACGCCGGGCAACGTCGAGCGGGCCCGCCGGGACCTGGCCGAGCACGGCCGGGAGGCGGTGGAGCGGACCGTCCCCTGACCGTCCGCCTGCCTCCTCCCGCCCGCAGTCTTCCGGGGACGCGGGGCGGCGGACAGGGGGTGGCCCCTGGCCCGACCGGTGTGCGGTCGGACCAGGGGCCGGGTGCCCGTCGCCGCGGTGCCTCACTCCCGCGACGGCGGACGGGCCTTCCGCCTGATCAGGAGAGCGGCGGGTAGGCGTTCTGCATGAGCTGGGCGAACTGCGCCGCGAACCAGGCGCCGGAGATCGGGGCGTCCGGCAGGGCGCCGCTCGGGTTGTTGCCGTTGCGGGGGTTACCGGTGTAGGTCGGGTCGCACATCCGGTCGAAGCCCTTGCCCTCGTTGTTCGGGATCTCCTTGCTGGAGCCGTCCGACTCACCCGGGGGCTTCACCCAGACGTAGGCGTCGATGCCCGGCTCGGGAGCGGCCTTCGGACGCTCGCCGAGGCCCGCGCCGGCCTGGTTGCACCAGTTGCCGGCGTGGATGCGCCGGTCCACCCGACCGCCGTTGACGTAGGTGTCCACGTTGGTCGTCGCGCCCGGGCCGGTGGGCCGGGCGGAGCCGCCCCAGCCGTTGCGGGAGGTGTCGATCAGCATGCCGATCTTCGAGTCGAAGCCCTTGGAGACCAGCTCGTTGCGGAACGCCTGGGCGAACGACAGCTCGTCGACGTAGAAGTTCCAGTCGACCCACTTGGACTGCCGCACGGTGGTCCCGTTCACCGAGTCGGTGACCTTGAAGTGCGGCTCCTTGAGGGCCGAGTAGTTCGCGGTGTTGACGATGAAGCCGTGCACGTTGGCCGGGGTGCTGCCGGACGCGCCGGCGGCCTCCCGCAGGATCGTGGCGCTCGGGCTGAAGTTGCTGTCCCAGCCCAGCCAGCCGTGGTGGCCGGCGTCGATGTAGTTGTAGACGTTGCCGATCGCGCCGAGCTTGGCCAGGGCGTAGCCGACCCCGTTGACGTACGCGCCGTTGGCCTTGACCGTGTCGCACATCGCCGTGCCGCCGGGGTTGCCCGAGGTGTTGGTCACCAGGTTCGGCAGGGAGTCGATCTCGATGATGTTGATGATCCGCAGGCTGGCGTACTTCGCGTCGCGCTGGATCGCCGCGATCGGGTCGATGTACTCGGCCTTGTACCGGGGCAGGTCGTTCGGGCCCAGCTCGCCGTTGGAGGCGAGGGCGGAGCAGTCCCGGCCGGGCAGGTTGTAGATGACGAACTGGATGTAGTTCGCGCCCTGCTTCAGCGCCTCGTCCAGGTGGTTACGCACGCCCATCGCGCCGTTGGAGCTGCTGTCCGGGGTGCCGTTGATGGCGGCGATCCGGTCGATCCAGACGGCGGTCGGGTTGTTCGACACCCGGTTGCCGCCGGCCACGGACTCGGCCTTGGCCTTCCACTCCGGGTTCACGTACCCCTTGGCGTTCAGGTACGGGTTGTCCACCTTCTGCCCCGGCGGGGGCGACGTCGGCGGCGGCGTGGTGGGCGGTGGCGTGGTGGGCGGCGGGGTCGTCGGCGGGGGCGTGGTCGGCGGCGGCGTGGTGGGGTTCGGGTTGCCGCCGTTGCAGACCACCCCGTTCAGGGTGAACGAGGTGGGCTTCGGGTTGCTCCCGCTCCACGTGCCGTTGAAGCCGATGCTGACGCTCCCGCCGCTGGGAAGCGCGCCGTTGTACGACTCGTTCGCGGCGGTGACGTTCTGCCCGCTCTGGTTCCACTTCGCCGCCCAGCCCTGCACGACCCGCTGGCCGCTGTTCGGGAAGGTGAACCCGAGGTTCCAGGAGCTGAGGGCGTCGCCCAGGTTCCTGATCGTGAGGTTGCCGGTCATTCCGCCGGGCCATTCGTTGGTGGTGTAGTCGACGCTGCACTGGGTCGCGGCCTGGGCCGCGGTGACCGGGATGGCCACCATGCCGCCAGCGACCAGGACACCCGCACCGGACAGTGCGAGCGCCCGGCGACTACCGGACAGCCTCTTCCTCATACTCATGCCACTGATCTCCTTGGGCGAGACCGGACTCGCGGCCCGGCGGAACGGCGCGCGTGCGTCGCTGGTTGCGGACGGCCGACGCGTGCCAATGGGGGTTCGGGTTGCCCGACCCGGACGGGCGTTGTGGTGGTGGTGCGCGACCGGCGCTCCAGGCCGGTCGGAAGGCCGACGTCGTCCGGTGGCGACCGGTGCCCTCGACGTCCGCGCCGCGCGGTGTGGCTCCCCGTACCGCGTAGGGGAATTCTTGCATGGGAGCGCTTCCATAGCAATGGCTCTATGAGCGTCCGCAGGTTGGAGAACCGGACAGTGTCGCCGAGCGGGGCCGGCCAGCCGTCGAACGGGGTGGCGCGCGCGGCTGCACCCCCGGTGCCCGAAAGAGTGCGGCACGCCCAGGCGGTCGGCAACCCGCCGGCCCGGATGCGACGGCCACCAGCAGGGGCGAACCGCCCCTAACACTCCTTTCTGATCAATGCCCGCATAACGTAAAACGCGAATCTTTCCCCTGATAGCTCGCGAAAAGGTCTAACGTCGTCAGTAGCTCGACTGACGTCGGGCTCAGGACGAAGAGGGATGGAGTGACGCAGGTCATGGCAAACAAGATGCTCGGGAAGGTTGTCGCGGGTGCGGCCCTCGGCGGCGCGTCCCTGCTGGTGTTCACGCCGGGGATCGCGTTCGCGGACGGGCACCAGGACGGCGAGGCCCGCGAGGGCAAGATCTACGCCAAGCCGCACGTCGTCAAGCCCGGCGAGAAGGTCACGCTCCTGGAGATCTGCACGGAGCGCAAGGAGGACGTCTTCGTCTGGTCCAAGGTGACCGGCAAGGTCGACCTGCGCCCGGCCGAGGGCCGCGACCACCGGGGTGACCGGGGCGACGAAGACCGGGGTGGCAACGAGCACGGCAAGCCCGGCGAGGACCAGGGCGAGGACGGCAAGGAGCACGGCAAGCCCGGCGACGAGCAGGGCAAGGACAACGAGCACGGCAAGCCGGGCGAGGACCAGGGCCGGGGCGACGAGCACGGCAAGCCGGGCGACGAGCAGGGCAAGGGCAACGAGCAGGGCAAGCCCGGCGAGGGGCACGGCAAGCCCGGCGAGGACCAGGGCAAGGACAACGAGAACGGCAAGCCCGGCGACGAGCAGGGCAAGGGCAACGAGCAGGGCAAGCCCGGCGACGAGCAGGGCAAGGGCAACGAGCAGGGCAAGCCCGGCGAGGGGCACGGCAAGCCCGGCGAGGACCAGGGCAAGGACAACGAGAACGGCAAGCAGGACGGCAAGGGCGGCGGGGCCCCCGACGACTCCTACGGTGAGGAGGAGTGGAGCGGCTACGAGTCCGACCAGCAGTCCGAGAAGGAGTACGGCAACACCAGCGGGGGCTCCGGCTACGGCAAGAACGAGGAGTCGAACCGCAACGGGAAGGACGAGGAGTCCGACCGCCACGGCAAGGAGAACGGCAACAACAACGACAAGTCGGACCGCCACGGCAAGGACAACGGCGAGTCCGGCGGCCACGGCAACAACGACGACAAGTCGGGCCGCCACGGCAACAACGACGACAAGTCGGACCACCACGGCAAGGACAACGGCGAGTCCGGCCGCCACGGCAAGGACAACGGCGAGTCCGACCGCCACGGCAAGGACAACGGCGACAACGACGACGAGTCGGGCCGCCACGGCGAGGACGAGGACTCCTGGGAGCACGGGAAGGACTTCGTCTACTACGGCGAGGCCCGGGTCGACTCGGACGCCGAGCCGGGCCGCTACAAGATCCACGGCTCCTGCGGCGAGGGCGAGCTGGTCGTGCTCCCGCGCGGGGGCGTCGACGGCGGTGACGGCGGCGCGACCGGCGGCGTCGACCGCGGGCTGGCCACCACCGGGGCCGGCATGCTGGGCGCCGCGACGCTCGGCGGGATCGTGCTGATGCGGCGGCGTCGGACCAATGGGTCCCTCGCCTGACGTGACGGCGACACCGGCCGGCGGCCGTCACGGGAGACCGTGGCGCGCCGCCGGCGCGGCCGTCGTCGTCCTGCTCGCCCTGGCCGGCGTCGGGACGCTCGGCGTCTCCCTGCGCGACGTCCCCGCGCCCCGCCCGCCCCAGCCGCTGGCCCAGGCCGGGGTGGAGCGGCCGGTGACGAGCGGTGGGCAGCCGGCGGTCGGGGTGGGCCGGGCCGCCCCGACCACCGTCTCGATCCCCCGGATCGGGGTCGACGCCCCGGTCATGACCCTGGGCACCAACCCGGACGGCACGGTCCAGGTGCCGCCGCTGGAGCAGGCCATGAGCGCCGGCTGGTACTCCCCGGGGGCGAGCCCCGGCGAGATCGGCAACGCGGTGCTCGTCGGCCACGTCGACTCGGCGAAGGTCGGGGGGCCCGCCGTCTTCTTCCAGCTCGGCGCGCTGCGCACCGGCGACACGATCGCTGTCTCCCGGGACGACGGCAGCCGCCTCACGTTCACCGTGGACGACGTGCGGTCGTACCCGAAGAACGACTTCCCCAGCGAGCTGGTCTACGGCCCCAGCGACCGGGCGGGCCTGCGGGTCGTCACCTGCGGCGGCCAGTTCGACGAGGAGGCGGGCAGCTACGTGGACAACGTCGTCGTCTTCGCGACCATGACGGGCTGACTCCGCGCGGACGCGCCGCGGCCGGTCGGCCGCGGCGCGTCCGCCTCGCTCAGGCCGCGGAGGTCCGCACCAGCGTGCGGATCTGGCGCAGCAGCACCGACAGCGCTGCCAGGTCGCCCCGCGAGTCGTCGAACTCCCCCATCGCCCGCTGCGCGCGGTGGATCGAGGTGGTGTTCGACTGCTCCCACTGGAGCACCCGCTCCAGCGGCGGCAGCCCGGCCGGGGTGGAGTTGAGCACCTCATCGGTGAGCGCGGCCAGCGCGGCGTACAGGTCGTAGCGCAGCGCCATCCGGGCCAGCGTCTGCCAGCGGTCCTCCCGGGGCAGCAGGGAGATCTTCGACAGCAGCGAGTCGACGCGGAACCGGTCGGAGAGCACGAAGTAGACCGAGGCCACCTCGCCGACGTCCCGTCCGCCGCCCGTCGCCGTCTCCACGATGTCGAGCAGGCCGAAGCTGTACATCAGCCGGGTCGCCTGCTCGGCCAGCCCGCGCGGCAGGCCGCGCGAGGCCATCTCGTCGGCGTGGGCGGCGATGGCCTCCCGCTCGCTGCCGTGGAACAGGTTCTCCAGGCCGGGCAGCAGCCGGGCCACCCCGTCGCGCAGCCGGGCGATCTCCGCCGGCACGTCGATCGGCGACCGCCGGTTGGTCACCAGCCAGCGCACCGCCCGGTCGAGCAGCCGCCGGGTGTCCAGGTAGACGGCGGTCTGCAACTCCGGCGCGACCTTGTTGTCCAGGGCCTCGACGGCGTCCCACAGCTCGCGCAGCCCGAACACCTCGCGGACCACCACGTACGCGCGGATCACGTCGGCCGCCGACGCCGCGGTCTCCTCGACCACCCGGAAGACGAACGTGATGCCGCCCCGGTTGATCGCCTCGTTCACCAGCACCGTCGTGACGATGTCCCGGCGCAGCCGGTGCTGGCCCATCCGGTCGGCGAACCGCTCGCGCATCGGGGTCGGGAAGTAGTTGACCAGGACGTCGGTCGTCCAGTCCTCGTCCGCGAGCCCCTCGGCCAGGATCTCCCGCTCCAGCACGATCTTCGTGTACGCGAGCAGCACCGCGAACTCCGGCGCGGTCAGCCCGCACTCGGTGCGGGTCGCCAGCTCCTCGTCCGACGGCAGCCCCTCCAGCGCCCGGTCCAGCGCGCCCGAGCGCTCCAGGTCGGTGATCATCCGCCGGTGCACCGGGAGCAGCGAGGCCGCCTGCGCCTGGGAGTTGTTGACCGCGCGGGCCTGGTCGTAGTTGTCCCGCAGCACCAGCTCGGCGACCTCGTCGGTCATCCCGGCCAGCAGCTCGTCGCGCTCGGGCCGGGTCAGCGCCCCGTCGGCGACCGCCGTGTTGAGCAGGATCTTGATGTTCACCTCGTGGTCGGAGCAGTCCACCCCGGCCGCGTTGTCGATGAAGTCGGTGTAGATCCGGCCGCCCGCGCGGGCGTACTCGATGCGGCCGTGCTGGGTCCAGCCCAGGTTGCCGCCCTCGCCGGCCACCCGGCAGCGCACGTCCTTGCCGTTGACCCGGATCGCGTCGTTGGACTTGTCGCCCACCTCCGCGTTGGTCTGCGAGGACGCCTTGACGTACGTGCCGATGCCGCCGTTCCAGAACAGGTCGACCGGCGCGGTGAGGATCGCCTTCATCAGCTCCTGCGGCGAGAGCTGGGTGACGTCGTCGTCCAGCCCGAGCACGGCCCGCACCTGCGGCGAGATCGGCACCGACTTCGCCGCGCGCGGGTACACCCCGCCGCCTTCCGAGATCAGCTTCTCGTCGTAGTCCTCCCACGACGAGCGGGGCAGGTCGAACAGCCGCCGGCGCTCGGCGTACGAGGTGGCGGCGTCCGGGTCCGGGTCGAGGAAGATGTGCCGGTGGTCGAACGCGGCCACCAGCCGGATGTGCTCGGACAGCAGCATCCCGTTGCCGAACACGTCGCCGGACATGTCGCCGACGCCGACCACCGTGAAGTCCTGGCTCTGGGTGTCGTGGCCCAGCTCCCGGAAGTGCCGCTTCACCGACTCCCACGCGCCCCGGGCGGTGATGCCCATCTTCTTGTGGTCGTAGCCGGCGGAGCCGCCGGAGGCGAACGCGTCGCCGAGCCAGAAGTCGTGCGACTCGGAGATCTCGTTGGCGATGTCGGAGAACGTGGCGGTGCCCTTGTCCGCCGCCACCACCAGGTACGGGTCGTCCGGGTCGTGCCGGACCACGTCCTCCGGCGGCACGATCTCACCGGAGACGATGTTGTCGGTGACGTCGAGCATCGCGCCGACGAACTCCTTGTAGCAGGCCACCGCCTCGTCCCGGTCCCCCGGCTTCTGCTTGAGCACGAAGCCGCCCTTGGCGCCCACCGGCACGATCACGGCGTTCTTCACCATCTGCGCCTTGACCAGGCCGAGCACCTCGGTGCGGAAGTCCTCCCGCCGGTCGGACCAGCGCAGCCCGCCCCGGGCCACCGGCCCGTACCGCAGGTGCACGCCCTCGAAGCGGGGCGAGTAGACGAAGATCTCGAACTTCGGCCGGGGGGCCGGCAGGTCCGGGATGGCCTGCGGGTCCAGCTTGAGCGCCACGTACGACCTCGGCCGGCCGCCGACCGGCTTGGCGTAGAAGCTGGTCCGCAGGGTGGCCTGGATCAGCGTCAGGTACGACCGCAGGATGCGGTCCTGGTCGAGGCTGGTCACGTCGTCCAGCGCCGACCCGATCGCCGCCACCAGCTCGCCGCTGCGCTCCTTGCGCTGCTCGTCGGTCCACTCACCGGGCTCGAAGCGGGCCTCGAAGAGCTCCACCAGCAGTGCGGCGACGCGCGGGTAGGCGATGAACGTCTGCTCCATGTACTCCTGGGAGAAGACGGCCCCGGTCTGCCGCAGGTACTTCGCGTACGCCCGCAGCACCACGACCTGCCGCCAGGTGAGGCCGCCGCGCAGCACCAGCTCGTTGAAGCCGTCCACCTCGGCCTCGCCCCGCCACGCCGCCGCGAAGGCGTTCTCCACGTGCGGGCGCACCTCGGCCAGGTCCTGGTGGCCCTCGGGCAGCCGCAGGCCGAAGTCGTACAGCCAGATCCGGCCGTCGACGCGCTCCACCTCGTACGGGTGCTCGTCGACCACCCGCACGCCGAGGGAGTGCAGCACCGGCAGCACCGCCGAGAGCATCATCGGCTCGCCGTACCGGTAGACCTTGAACCGGACGTCCATCGGCTCGTCGGCGTCGGCCGGGCGGCCGGCGGCGTTGACGCGGGGCGCGAGCTGCTTGCGGAACAGGTGCATCTCAAGCTGGCCGGGCTCCTCCAGCAGCTCCAGCTTGGCCAGGTCCTTCATCGCCTCGTACGGCGTGTGCCCGTCCTTGTAGCCCTCCGGGAACGCGTCGGCGTACCGGGAGAAGAGGTGCTTGGCCTGCTCGTCGCCGAGCTTGCGCTCCAGCACGAGGCGGTAGTCGTCGTCCCACAGCCGGGTGGCGTCGGCCAGCTCCTCGGCGAGCAGGTCCGCGTCGATGTCGCCCGGCGGGCGGGTCGGGTCGGTACGGACGATGAAGTGCACCCGGGCGAGCATCGACTCGGTGACCCGGGTGGTGTAGTCCACCCCGATGCCGTTCAGCTCGCGCAGCAGGATGTCCTGCATCCGCAGCCGGTTCTGCGTGGTGAAGCGGTCCCGGGGCAGGTAGATCAGGCAGGAGATGAACCGCCCGTACGCGTCGCGGCGCAGGAACACCCGCAACTGCCGGCGGCCGGCCATCCGCAGCACGCCGACCGCCGCGTGGTAGAGGTCTTCGGTCTTGATCTGGAACAGCTCGTCGCGGGGGTACGTCTCCAGTATCTGCAACAGGTCCTTGCCGGAGTGGCTGCGCTGGCTCAGGCCGGAGCGGTCCAGCACCTCGGCGACCTTGCGGCGGACCACCGGCAGCTCCTGGACGCTGGTCCGGTACGCCGCCGTGGAGAACAGCCCGAGGAAGCGCCGCTCGCCGACCACCTGACCGGCGTCGTCGAAGACCTTGAAGCCGATGTAGTCCAGGTACGCCGAGCGGTGCACCGTGGCCCGGGAGTTCGCCTTGGTGATGATCAGCAGGCGCTTCTCCATCACCTTCTCGTGCGCCTCGTGGGTCATCGACGACAGCGCCCGCGTGTCCGGGGAGTCCGAGCGCAGGATGCCCAGCCCGGTGCCGAGCACCGCCTCCAGCGCCGGCCCCTCGCCCTCGGGGGCGTCCACCAGCCGGTACTCCCGGTAGCCGAGGAACGTGAAGTGGTCGTGGGCGAGCCAGCGCAGCAGCTCCACCGAGTCGGTGATGTCCTTCTCCGGCACCGGCGGGCGGCGCTCGGAGGTGCGCGCGGAGGCCAGCTCCTCGGCGAGGGCCAGCGCCCGCTGGCGCATCTTCGGCCAGTCCTCGACGGCCTCCCGCACGTCGGTTAGCACCCGCTGCAACTCGCGGCGCAGCTTCTCCCGCTCCCCCGCGTCGCGGACCGGGTCGATCTCGATCCGCATCCAGCTCTCGACCAGGTCCCCGTCGACCGCGTCGTCGGGCTCCACGTCGGCCGAGACCCCGGTCAGCCGGCCCAGCGGCTCCCGGCGCACCACCACCAGCGGGTGGACCAGCAGGTGCACGTCGAGGTGGTGGGAGTTGAGCAGGGAGGTCACCGAGTCGACCAGGAACGGCATGTCGTCGGTGACGATCTCGATGACCGTGTGGTGCTGGTCGGCGTCCGGCTCGTGGATGCGCAGCTTCAGCTCGCCCGGCACCCGCTGCTGGGCCAGGTCCCGGTGCGCCCGGGCCGCCTCCAGCATCTCCTCGGCGGTGAAGCCGATCAACTCCTCGTCCGGCGCGAACCGCCAGAAGCGGCTGACCAGCGCCGCCGCGTCGTGGTCGTCACCGGCGGCGGTGACCGCCTGGGCGACGAGGCGCTCCGCGTTCGGCACCGGCTCGTCGAGCTCGGCGTCCTCGGCGTCGTCGGCCAGTGCCTCGGCGGGCAGGCCGAGATCGTAGAGCGTGTCGATACTCGAACCGGTCACCCCGGTCGCGCCCGAGTCGAGCCGGCCGAAGCCGTCCCCGTCGGTCGCCGAGTCGAAGCTGTCATCCCGGCTGGTGTCATCCTGCCGGAAGTCGGGTCCCGGTTTGATCGCCGGACGCCGGTCCATCGGTGCCACTCCCCTCGATCCACTGCGTTGTGGATCACTCTGCCGCCCAGCCTATGCCCTCTTCTGGCGCATGGTCGGTGGACCACAGGCTGGACGTCCGGTTCGAGACATGTGCCCCTTCGCCCGTTGCACATTCACGGTCGACCGGAAGAGGAGTACCCCGAACGCGGGACGTTCATCACACCCCCGCAGGCCGACTTTCCGCACGTCGGCGCGGAGCGGGGCGGTGCGCGAAGCGGGGGCGTACTACCGTGGCGACAGCTCGCGACCGGAGGGACCGCCCGTATGCGCCTGCCGCACCCCATTCGTCACGCCCGCTTCCGGCCGCCGCTGGCGGCGCTGGCGGCCACCGTGCTGGCCGCCAGCGCGCTGGTCGCCTGCTCGGCCGACGACGGTCCGGAAGCCACCGTCGACGCCTTCCTGACAGGCTGGAAGACGGGCGACCTCCAGTCGGTGGGCCTCGTCGACCCGACCGGGGCGAAGCTCCCCGCCGCCGACGTGGCGCGGGAGATCAGGGAGCTGGCCGGTGAGCTGGCGCCCACCCCGCCGGTGCTGCGCCGCGTCGGCGACCCGAAGGTCGACGCCGACACCGCGACCGCCGGGGTGCGGGTGGAGTGGGCGCTGCCGGGCGGAGCCCGCTGGGCGTACGAGCGGCCGGTGCGGCTCACCCGGGGCGGCGACGGGTGGCGGGTGATCTGGGAGCCGCAGGTGGTGCACGAGCAGCTCACCCGGGGCGACCGGCTCGCGGTGCGCCGCGACGCCGCGCCCCGCGCCGGGGTGCTCGACGGCAAGGGCCAGCCGCTCGTGGCGCCCCGCCCGGTGGTCCGGGTCGGGCTGCAACCGAGCGAGGTCACCGACGCGAAGAAGGTGTCGCGGCAGCTCGACGCCGCGTTCCGGGCGGTCCGGCCGGCCATCACCCCGCCGGTGGACCTCTCCGACCTGCCCGAGCGCCTCCGCGAGGCGGACCCGGGTGCGTTCGTCGAGGTGGTGACGCTGCGCGAGGAGGCGTACCGGCAGATCCGGTCCCGGGTCTACGAGCTGCCCGGCACCAAGTTCCGGTCCGAGAAGCTCGACCTGGCCCCGACCCGCGAGTTCGCCCGCGCGCTGCTCGGCTCGGTGGACCAGGCCCAGGCCGACGACCTGGCCGCCCACCCCGACCGGTACCAGCGGGGCGACCTGGTCGGCCACGGCGGCCTCCAGGGCCGGTACGACGAGCGGCTGCGCGGCGCGCCGGGGCTGACCGTGTTCAGCGAGCGGCCGGGCCCGGACGGCAGCCTCGTGCCGACCGGGGCGGAGCTGTTCCGCGAGGAGCCGAAGCCCGGCCAGGCGGTGCGCACCACTCTGGACGTCGCCACCCAGAACGCGGCCGACGCCGCGCTGCGCGGCGAGAAGCGCCGCTCCGCCCTGGTGGCGGTGCGGGTCGCCGACGGCGCGGTGCTGGCCGCCGCCAACGGGCCCGGCGCGGCCGGGGAGAACCTGGCCTTCACCGCCCAGGTGCCGCCCGGCTCGACGTTCAAGATGGTCAGCGCCCTCGGCCTGCTCGACCGGGGCGCGGTGACCCTGGACGGCCCGGTCGCCTGCCCGAAGACGTTCACGGTGGACGGTCGCCCGTTCAAGAACTCGGACAACTTCGCCCTCGGCTCGGTGCCGTTCCGCACCGACTTCGCGAAGTCCTGCAACACCGCCTTCGCCGCCCTCGCCCCGAAGCTCGGCCCCGACGGCCTCGCCCAGGCCGGCCGGTCGCTCGGCCTGGGGGCGGAGTGGGACCTCGGCCTCGACGCGTTCGCCGGCAAGGTCGCCGCCAACGGTGCCCCGGCCGAGCAGGCCGCCGCCGCGTTCGGGCAGGGCACCACCGTGGTCAGCCCGCTGGCCATGGCCGCCGCCACCGCCGCCGTGGCCCGGGGCCGCTGGGAGCAGCCGAAGCTGGTCGCGGACCCGGCCCCCGCGAAGGCCGCGCCCGCCGGGCCGCAGCTCAAGCCGGAGTCGGTCGAGCCGCTGCGCACGATGATGCGCGAGGTCGTCACGAAGGGCACCGCCGGCGCGCTCAGGGACGCCCCCGGCGGCCCGGTGCACGGCAAGACCGGCACCGCCGAGTACGACAACGACCCCGCGCACACCCACTCCTGGTTCGTCGGCTGGCAGGGCGACGTGGCGTTCGCGGTCTTCGTGGAGCAGGGCGGGTCGAGCACGGCCAGCGCGGTGCCGATCAGCGAGCGCTTCCTGCGCGCCCTCGCCGCGAAGGACTGAACGGCCGATCGGTCCGGCGTTCCGTCCGCCGATTGTTTCAGCGCACGTCCCCCCGCCCGCCGGAAATCGGCGCGCGGGGGGACGTGCGCCTATGCATTAGCATCCATTCGTGTGAGCCTGCGCGTCCGATAACCGCCGGACAATGGGCCCGGCCCACGCGGAGGAGGGGTTTTCGGTGTCCCTCGAATTCTATTCGACGACGGCCCAGGTGCTGCCGGTCCTGATGCTCGCCCTGATATGGGAATCCCGTTTCCTGGAAAAACTGAGTGACGATCGACGACTGTCGCGGCGGGAGGACCCGATCGCCGGCGTGCGATTCTGGACCCGGCCCCGGGTGCGCGCGTATTCGATCTCGGTCGCCGCCGTGCTGCTCGGCGGGACGGGCGTGGCGGTGCTCGTGCTGGCCGGCGCGGTGCCGGACGCCCCGGCGGTGCGCGCGGCGCTGACCGGCTGCATGGTGCTGGCCCTCGCCACGCTGCTGACCCGCATCGTGGTGGACGTCGTCGCGGCCACCGCACGCCTCGACCCCCCGGAGCCCGCCGCGACCGCCGCGCGCCTCGACGCACCCGCCGCGCCGGCCGCCCCCGGGCCGCGACCGCAGCCCCCACGGGCCGCGCCCGACCCGGCCGCCGGGGACGGGCCACGGTGAGCGTCTCCGTCGTCTTCGTCCACGGCCTCTTCTCCTCCCGCCGGGCGTGGGCGCCGATGACCGAGCTGCTGACCGGCGACCCGGCCCTGACCCACGTGACCCTCCACCACTTCGAGTACGACTCCCGGGTCATCCAGCTCCGGCCGGACCGGCGCATCCCGCACCTCAACGACATCGCCGACCGGCTGCACACCTACCTGCGGGGCGAGTTCGACGCCGACAGCCGGGTGGTGCTGGTGACCCACAGCCAGGGCGGCCTGGTGGTCCAGCGGTTCCTGGCCCGGACGCTGGCCCGGGGCGGCGGGGCGGAGCTGGCCCCGATCCGGCGGGTGGTGATGTTCGCCTGCCCCAACTCCGGCTCCGAGTTCCTCGGCTCGCTGCGCCGGCTCACCATGCGCTGGCGCAACCCCCAGGAACGCGAGCTGCGCCCCTTGCAGGAGTCCATTATCGAGACCCACCGGGCCGTGGCCCGGGGCGTCGTCGAGGCCCGCCGGCGGGGCCCGCACGAGTGGCCGATCCCGCTCTCCACGTACGCGGGGATGTCCGACAACATCGTCCCCCCGGCGGTGGCCAACTGGACGTTCCCGCTGACGGGGGTGCTCGACGGCGACCACTTCACGGTGATCCGGCCCGCGAACCGCGACGACTCGCGGTACAAGGCGCTCAGGGCGGAGATCCTGGCGGTGAGCGAGACGCCCGGCGCGCCCGAGCAGCCGGCCGCCGACCGGGCCGAGCGGGCCGCCGGGGTCTCGGTCGAGCCGCCCGTCGGCCGGCTGGACTCGCCGCTCTACGGCCGGGAGGAGCTGATCGGCGAGATCATGTCCGGCCGGGGCGTCCTGACCGGGCAGCCGCCGGTGCACGTCCTGCACGGGCTGGCCGGCTCCGGCAAGAGCCACGTCGCGCTGGAGGTGGCCCGTCGCTTCCAGCGCGCGGGCCGGCTGGTCTGGTGGGTGCAGGCGCTGCGGCTCAGCTCGGGGATGCGGGAGGTCGCCAGCCAGCTCGGCGCGCCGGCCAGCCTGATCGACCGGGCCTGGTCCGGCGGGGCGAGCGCGACCGACCTGGTGTGGCGCTTCCTCAACGACGCCACCGTGCGCTGGGTGCTGATCATCGACAACGTCGACCAGCCCGGGCTGCTCGCGCCCGACACCGGGGAGGTCGGCGACGGCACGGGCTGGCTGCGCCCACCGGCCAGTTCGGAGAACATGGTCGTCGTCACCACCCGCGACGGCGACCCCACCCGCTGGCCGTCCTGGACGACACCGCACGCGGTGCAGCCGCTCGGCGCGGAGGACGGCGCCCTGGTCCTGCTCGACCGGGCCGGCACGGCGGCCGGTACCGCCGCCGAGGCGGGCGAGCTGTCCCGCGCCCTCGGCGGGCTGCCGCTGGCCCTGCGCGCGGTCGGCGACTACCTCAAGTCGGTGCACACCACCCGGGTGTGGCAGGGCGACCACGTGCTGCGGGACTACGGCAGCTACCGCTCCGCGCTGCACCACCGCTTCGAGCTGCCCCCGGGCGACCGGGGTGCCGACCTCGACGAGCCGCGCGGGCTGGAGATGATCCGGCAGGTCTTCGACATCTCGCTGGACCTCCTCGCCGGGCGCGGGCTCACCCAGGCGGGCAACCTGCTGCGGGTCCTCGCCTGCCTCAACGTGGCCCCGGTGCCGTACCACGTGGTCCTGAACCAGGAGGCGCTCGTCCGCTCGCCGCTGTTCACCGAGCTGACCGGCCAGCAGCGGCTGACCGTGCTGGAGGGGCTCGCCGGCCTGGCCATGATCGAGCCGTACGAGATGACCGACATCCGGGCGGAGAACCGGGACTTCCGCCATGTGCTCACGCTGCACCCGCTGGTGCACGGCATGATGCGCAACCACCCGGACATCCGCCGGCGCGGGCCGGAGTACTACAGCCTGATCATGGAGATGCTGACCGCCGCCGTCCGGGGCCGCGACCCGGACGCTCCGGACGCCTGGCAGGGCTGGGACCTGCTGGCCCCGCACACCGTCGGCGCAGTGCGCGACTACCTGCTGGCCAGCGGCATCCGCTACGACCGCCGGGCCGTCCGCGCGGCGCTCGAACTGGGCCGGTTGACCGCCCGCTACCTGCTCGCCACCGGCCTGACGGTGATCGCCGAGGAGCTGCTCGCGCCGGTGGTCGCGGCCTGCGGGTCGTACGGCTTCGACCCCGGCGAGCGGGAGTTGCTGGCGCTGCGGCACGAGCTGGCCCGCAGCGCGCTGGAGCAGCACCGCCCGGCCCAGGCCGAGAAGCTCCTGCGCGGGGTCATCGAGGGGCGGGAGGCGGTGCTCGGCGCGAACGACGCCGACACCCTGGCCAGCCGGCACAAGCTGGCCCGGGCGATCATGGCGCAGAACCGCTGGGCCGAGGCCGAGGCCGAGCTGCGGGCCATCGTGGAGGCCGAGCGGGAGGTGCGGGGGCCGGAGCACTCCGACACGATGGTCGTCCGGCATAGCCTGGCCCGCGCCGTCCTGCTGCAACGGCGGACGGAGGAGGCCGAGGCGATGCTGCGCGAGGTGCTCGCGGTGCGGCTGCGGCTCTGGGCGCCGGACGACCCGGAGACCCTCTTCGTGCGGCAGAGCCTGGGCCGCTGCCTCTACGAACTCGACCGCCTGGAGGAGGCCGACCGGGAGGTGCGCAACGCGCTCGACACGGTGCGGCCGGAGCAGCGGGACCGGGACCGCACCCAGGTGCTGTGGCTGCGCTGGACCTGGACCCAGGTGCTGCTCGCCCAGGGGCGGACCGCGCAGGCCCGCGCGGAGCTGTCCCGGCTCTGGCAGGACCGCCGCCGGGTGCTCGGCGAGGCCCACCCGGAGACGCTGGAGACCGAGGCGACGCTGCGCAAGCTGCCCGCTCCGCGCGTCGCGGCGGGCGACGAGGATGAGGATTGAGGAAAGGCGCGCGGGTCGCTGCGGGAATGGCGCAAGCACCCGCCGGTGTCGGATGAATGCCATCCCACCGACCGCCGTCGGCGCATAATCCGACCAGTCGACCGTTGCCCGCGGTCATCGAGCACCGCCACGCTGGTATCACGTTTCCACGTCGACGCGACCCGGGGGGCACCATGTCCACAGGCGAGAACGGGGCATTCACCGATGCGCCGCTGCTGATCGTTCCGAATCCCGTCGCGGGCCCGGTTCCGACGGAGCACCTCGGGTGGGAGACGGAGCTGGCCCGACAGATCGCCCGGGAGATGTCGGACGCGTACGAGTCGACCCTGGAACTGAACCCGGGCCTGCACGCGGTCGGCGCGCCCCGGGCGGCCGGCTGGGCGTCGGTCGACGGGCCGGGCGGCTCGGGCCGATGACGGCCCCGGGTGCGCGGGCCTTCGTGGTCGACGCCTTCACCGACGCCCCGTTCCGGGGCAACCCCGCCGGGGTGGTCCTGCTCGACGAGGAGCGGGACGCGGAGTGGATGCAGGCGGTGGCGACCGAGATGCGCCACTCCGAGACCGCGTTCGTCCGGCCCGCCGGGGACGGCGGCTGGCACCTGCGCTGGTTCACCCCCGCCGTCGAGGTGGACCTCTGCGGGCACGCCACCCTCGCCACCGCCCACGTGCTCGGCGGGACCAGCTCGTTCGAGACCCGCAGCGGGCGGCTGACGTGCACGGTCACAGACGACGGCTGGATCGAGATGGACTTCCCGGCCGATCCGCCCACCCCGGTCGACGCGCCGGACGGGCTGGCGGCGGCGCTCGGCGGGACGCCCGTGGTCGCGGTGGCCCGTGGCGTGTCCGACCTGCTGGTGGAGGTGCCCGGCCCGGACGACGTGCGCGGCGTGCGCCCCGACCTCGCGGCGCTCGCCCGGATACCCGTGCGCGGCGTGATCGTCACCGCGTACGACGACGCCGGGGACCGCGTGGTCAGCCGGTGCTTCTACCCGGCGGTGGGCGTGCCGGAGGACCCGGTCACCGGCTCCGCCCACTGCACGCTGGCGAGCTGGTGGTCGGCCCGGCGACAGGCCGACGACCTCCTCGCCGCGCAGCTCTCCCCGCGCGGCGGGACGCTGCGCCTCTCCCGGCGGGGCGACCGGGTCCGGCTGGCCGGGCAGGCGGTCACGGTCTGGGAGGGCCGCCTTGCGGTCTGAGCCGGTCGCCGGCCTGCGCCACGCCGACGAGCTGACCACGGCCACCCTGCTCGACCTGGCCGAGGGCGTCGTCGACGCCATCTGGGTCCGGGCCTTCCACCCCGCTGAGGAGTGCCGCGCCGCGCTGCCCCCGATCATCGAGGCGTGCGAGCGGGCCAGCTACACGCTGACCGACGACTTCCAGAGCATCGGCACCTCGATGGGGGAGGCGGCGGAGTCGGCGGAGAACCGGCGGCGCTACCTGCGCACCGCCGCCGCCACCTGCGAGCTGATCCGGGGCCGCATCTTCGCCGGCCGGCTCTCCCCGCTCGACCGGCTGCGGCTGGTCCTCGACGAGCTCTGGCCGGCCGGCGCGACCGTGGCCCGCCACGAGGGCGCGATGCTGCTGCCCGGGATCATCCGGCGGTGGCCGGCGGGCGGGCACGCGAACCCGCACATCGACCAGCGGGACGTGCCCCTGCTGGCCGGGTACGGGCTGCGGCGGCGGATCGGCACGAACGTGTACCTGGAGGTGCCCCCGCCGGAGGACGGCGGCCACGTCGACTTCTGGGGCGTGTACCGCGACGAGCGGTCGTACGACGCCGAGCGGCGCGCCGACTACGGCCTCGACCGGGACGCCCTGGGCGAGCCCGTCTGGTCCTGCCGGCCGGGCCAGGGCGACCTGCTGATGTTCGACGCGGCGCGGGTGCACGGCGTCCGGCGGGTGGAGCGGGGCGCCCGGGTCACCGCGGCCTGCTTCGTCGGCGTCCGCACCGCGACGCAGCCCTTGGTCCTGTTCGCCTGACCGCCGCCGGCCCCGGCGCGCGAAGACAGGCGGGTCCGGTGGTCAGGCGATTTCGGGGGTCAGGCGATCTCGGGGGCGGGCCGCGAGGCGTCCGGCGCGTCGGCCCGGCCGGGCGGAAGCCCCCCGCCGTCCGGAGCGGCCCCGCCGCCCGACGCCCCGCCCCCGGGGCGCGGCGCGGACGCGAGGGGGGCGGCCGGGAACAGGCGGGGCCGGGGCGCGGCCGGGGCGGTCACCGGGGCCAGCCCGGCCACGACCGTGTTGACGATCTCGGCGGCGTACACCCCGTCGGGGTCGTAGTCCGGGTCGAAGACGGTCAGCTCGACGCCGAGGCAGTGCGGGGTGTCCACCAGCCCGCCGAGCAGGATCTCCAGCTCGGCGAAGGCGATCCCGCCCGGGTCCGGGGCGTCCACCGCCGGCATCACCGCCGGGTCGAGCACGTCCACGTCGATGTGCACCCAGTACCCGGCGCAGTCGGCCAGCTCCTCCCGCGCCCACTGGGCGGTGCGGGCGGCCCCCTCGGCGCGCAGCGCCGGCACCGGCCGGGTCGTGATCCCGGCGGCCTGGAGGTCCAGGCGGTACTCGTCCTGGGCGCGGATGCCGAGGACCACCACGTCGACGTCCCGGAAGTACGGCCGCCGCCCCTCGATCGCGGCCAGGTCGGCCTGCCCGCGCCCGGTCACCAGGGCCAGGTCCTCCCCCGCCGCCGCCCCCACGTACGAGGCGTTGCCGGGGTGCCGGAAGTCGGAGTGGCCGTCGACGAAGACGAGCCCGATCCGCCCGCCGACCGCCTCGCCGAGGCGGTGCATGGCCAGCGCGGAGCCGAGCAGGATCGAGCAGTCCCCGCCGAGCACCAGCGGGAACTCCCCCCGGTCGATGACCGCCCCGATCCGGTCGGCCAGCGCGGCCGAGTACCCGGCGATCTCGGGGGCGTGGCAGACCCCGTCGCCGGGACGCCAGTCGCCCGGGTCGTACCGGGGCGGGGTGAGGCAGCCGGCGTCGCGGGCCCGCAGCCGGGGCACGAGGCCCTGGTCGCGCAGCGCCCCCGGGGCCTTGGCGCAGCCGGGGACGGCGGTGGGGGTGGGCGGGCGCAGCCCGAGGTTGGACGGCGCGTCGAGGACGGCGATCCGGCGCATCATGGGCTCCCGTCCTCGTGGTCGGGCGGGCCGGCGAACGCCGGCCCGCGCTGGCGTGCGGCGGAACTCAGAACAGGGCGCTGGCCAGGGCCCGGCGGGCGGAGGCGACGGCGGGGTCGTCCGGCCCGGCGACGGTGAAGAGGCCGACGAGGTGCTGGCGTGCCCTCTCCCGGTCCTCGCCGGAGGTGCGGCGGACCAGGCCGACGAGGCGCTGGTACGCCTGCTCGGCCATGCCGCTGAGCACCTCGACGTCGGCGGCGAGGAGCTGGGCGGCCACGTCGTCGGGGTCGGCGTCGGCGGCGGCCAGCGCCGCGCCCGGGTCAGCCCCGGCGACCCGGCGGGCGAGGCCGACCTGGGCCAGCCCGGCCTCGGCGGCGGCGTCCGCCGGCGACTCGGCCAGGATCTTCCGGTACGCGCGCTCGGCGGCGTCCAGGTCGCCGCTCATCAGGGCGTCGTCGGCCTCGTCGAGGCGCGGGTCCTCCGGCTCGGCGACGCTGACCCCGCCGGCCTTGAGCACGGCGCCGATCCACTGCCGCAACTGGGCCTCGGGGACCACCCCGGAGAACGCGTCGACCGGCCGCCCGCCGACGACCGCGTAGACGGTGGGGATGCCCTGGACCTGGAACATCTGGGCGATGCGGGGGTTGTCCTGGACGTCGACCCGGGCCAGCGCCCACGCGCCGCCACCCTCGACCGCCAGCCGCTCCAGCACCGGCGCGAACTCGTCGCTCTCCGGGTAGCCGGCCGCGCCGAAGAAGACCACGACGGGCATGGCCATGGAGCGTTCGAGCACCTCGGACTGGAGGGTCGCCTCTGTCACGTCGAGCACGGCGGCGCTGCCGCCGGGGGCGCCGCCACCGGGCAGGCCGGACGGTGAACCGGCCTGGGCCGGGGTGCTGGAACGGGTGGAGGCCGGTGCGGTGCCGCGCAGTGCGCTGAGGTCGACCGCGCCGCGGGTGAAGATCGACGAGGTGATCCGTGGGTCGCTCATGGTTACCTAGTCTCGCACGCCCGCCGCCCAACTCAGATCAACCGCGACGGCGACAAATGTGACTCTCGCGGCTGGTCACCGGGCGTGTCGCCGCACCCCCACCGAGGGTGCGGCGACCACCCGTTCAGAAGCGGGCCGGCTCGCGGTAGACGCCCCACTCGGCGCGCAGCGCGTCGCAGATCTCGCCGAGGGTGGCCTCGGCGCGCACGGCGTCGAGCATGGCCGGGATCATGTTCTCCCCGGTGCGGCTGACCTCGACCATCCGCGCCACGGCCGCCGTGACCGCCGCGTCGTCCCGGGCCGCCTTGCGCTCGGCCAGCATCCGGCGCTGTTCCAGCTCCACCTCGTGCGAGATACGCAGGATCTCCAGGTCCTTGGCGACGGTGCCGGTGTGGCAGTTGACCCCCACGATCCTCTTCTCGCCCTTCTCCAGCGCCTGCTGGTAGACGAAGGCCGACTCGGCGATGTGGCCGGTGAACCAGCCGTCCTCGATGCCGCGCAGGATGCCCGAGGTCATCGGGCCGATCTTGTGCGGGCCGTCGCCGCCGAGCTGCCGGATCCGCGCGAAGATCTCCTCCGCCTCGGCCTCGATCCGGTCGGTGAGCGCCTCGACGTACCAGGAGCCGCCGAGCGGGTCGGCCACGTTGACGACGCCCGTCTCCTCCATCAGCACCTGCTGGGTGCGCAGGGCGATCTCGGCGGACTCGTCGGTGGGCAGGGCCAGGGTCTCGTCGAGGGCGTTGGTGTGCAGCGAGTTGGTGCCGCCGAGCACCGCCGCGAGCGCCTCGACGGCGGTGCGGACCACGTTGTTGACCGGCTGCTGGGCGGTCAGCGACACCCCGGCGGTCTGGGTGTGGAACCGCAGCCAGAGCGCCTTCTCGCTGGTCGCGCCGTAGACGTCGCGCAGCCAGCGGGCCCAGATCCGGCGGGCGGCCCGGAACTTGGCGATCTCCTCGAAGAAGTCCACGTGCGAGTCGAAGAAGAAGCTGAGCCCGGGGGCGAAGACGTTCACGTCCAGGCCGCGCGACAGCCCCAGCTCGACGTAGCCGAAGCCGTCGGCGAGGGTGTACGCCAGCTCCTGCGCGGCGGTCGAGCCCGCCTCGCGGATGTGGTACCCGGAGACCGACAGCGGCTTGTACCGGGGGATCTGCTGGGCGCAGTACTCCATCAGGTCGCCGATCAGGCGCAGGTGCGGCTCGGGGTCGAACAGCCACTCCTTCTGCGCGATGTACTCCTTGAAGATGTCCGTCTGGAGGGTGCCGTCCAGGGTGGACAGGTCGGCGCCCTGCCGCTCGGCGGCGACCAGGTACATGCAGAACACCGGCACGGCCGGGCCCGAGATGGTCATCGAGGTGGTGACGCCGGCCAGGTCGATGCCGTCGAAGAGCACCTCCATGTCGGCGGCCGAGTCCACCGCCACGCCGCAGTGACCGACCTCGCCGAGCGACTGCGCGTCGTCGGAGTCGCGGCCCATCAGGGTGGGCATGTCGAACGCGACGGAGAGCCCGCCGCCGCCCGCGCCGAGGATCATCTTGTAGCGCTCGTTGGTCTGCCGGGCGTTGCCGAAGCCGGCGAACTGCCGGATGGTCCAGGTCCGCCCCCGGTAGCCGGTCGGGTGCAACCCCCGGGTGTACGGGAACTCGCCCGGCCAGCCGATCCGCTCGAACCCGGGGTACGCGACGCCCTCCGGCGGGCCGTAGACCGGGTCGACGGGCATCCCGGAGAGCGTGGTGAAGTCGGCGTCCCGCTTGCGCGCGGCGTCGTAGCGGGCCTGCCAGCGGTCCCGTCCGGCGGCGATCTCGTCGGCGTTCATGCGCGGGGCTCCTCCTCGGGTCCTCGTCATCAGGACCGAGTGTAGAGCCCGATCCTGAACGATCGATAAGGAAACCTGTACCGTCCGGTAACCGGCTCCGGGCGCACCCGGCAGCAGGGGCGCCCGGAGACGGTGGCCTCGGTGGCCGAAGAGAGCGGGGACGTGCGGTCAGCGGCGGGCCAGCCAGACCGTTCGCTCGGTGCGGACGCCGAGGTCGTCGCGGTCGGCCAGACCCGCGACGATCGCGTCCAGTGCGGCGAGGTCGGCCTCCGACAGCCGGTCCGTCAGTCCGTGCCGCATCCGAGCCAGCGAGAGCTGGGCGTAGCGCGTGGCGGCGGCGGGCAGCGGCGGGCGCAGGTCGATGTCGAAGTGCCGCTCGATCACCGACGCGAACCCGGCCCGGGTCGCCCGGTCACCCCAGTTCTCGTGCATGTGCATGCCCGCCTCGTGTCGGCGCTCCGCCGCTGCGGCATGGCCGCGCAGCTCCACGTCCTCGCCCGCTGTGCCGGCGAGGTAGCGCGGGAACGACTTCAGCTCGGCGATCACCAGCAGCCCGCCCGGCCGCAGCGCCCCGTACGCCGACGCGAGCGCCGTCGCGGGGTGGGCCAGGTGGTGCATCGAGGCGGCAGCCCAGATCACGTCGGTCGGCCCGAAATCGGGCCAGGGCTGGTCAAGGTCGGCCTCGACCGTCTGGATCCGGTCGCCCAGCCCGGCAGCGGCGGCCCGGCCGCGCAGGTGGGCCAGCATCTCCGGGGACATGTCGACCGCGGTGACCGTGGCGCCGGGTAGTTGCCGGGCCAGTGCCAGAGAGGCGGTGCCGCTGCCGGCACCCAGGTCGACGATGCGGGGACGATCGACAGCCTCGCGGCCGACCCAGCCGATCACCTCGCGGAAGTAGTCGCTGAGGACCTCGGCGTCCAGGTCGAGCAACTCGATCATGTGGTCGTGTGCCATACCGGCGACAGTAGCCAGCTCTTGCTGGATCGGCATAGCATATTGCGTATGAAGCAAGACGCGGATCTGGAGGCCCTGGTCCGGCGGCGAATCCGCAGCCTGCGCATGGCGCGCGGCTGGTCGTTGGAGGAGCTGGCCGGCCGCTGTCTGATCAGCCCGTCCACGCTCAGCCGGATCGAGACCGGTCACCGGCGCATCGCCCTGGACCAGATCGCCACGATCGCCCGGGTGCTGGGCACCACGCTCGACCGGCTGGTCGAGTCCGACGCCGACGACGACGTGGTGATCCGCCCGCACCGCAACGACGAACGCGGCATCACCACGTGGCTGCTGTCCCGCGACAGCAACCAGACCGTCAGCAAGATGCGGGTCACCCGAGGCGTGCCGGCCGACCTGCGGGTGCATCCGGGGCGCGACTGGTTCACCGTGCTCTCCGGCACGATCGAGCTGCGCCTCGGCGAGCGCACGATCCTCGTCGGCACGAACGAGGCGGCCGAGTTCTCCACCCTGGTCCCGCACGCGTTCGGCGCGCACGGCGGCCCGGCCGAGATCCTATGCATCCTCGACCACGAGGGCGAACGCAGTCACCTGGGCCCGGAGCACTGATTCAGGGGTAGCAACACCCAGTCGATCCGGGGTCCACGCAATGTCGGCGACATTGGACCTTCGGCCCGTCTCAGGCCACCCCATGTCGCCGGCATGCAGCCGATCACGATCGGCTGCCAGCCGCCCAACACTGACTCAGGCGAGCGGCCCGGCCGGTACGACGGGATCGCCCAACGCCACGTCGTCCACCCGGATATTGATCTCGTCGACCCGCAGTCCGTACGCCTCGACAGCCTTGGTGACCGCCGCCCGGACCTCCTGGGTCACCTGCGGCACCGGCCGGCCCGCCTCGATGACGAGGACCAGGTTGACCACCGCCGCGCCATTGGTAACGTGCGCCGAGCAGCCGCGCCGGGCGTCGCCCACCTGGTCCAGCCCGACCTTGTCGAGCACGGCATTGAAGAACCGGGCCACGTCGCCGCCGAGCTCCGCCACCCCGGGCACCGACTTCACGGCGGCCACCGCGATCTTCTCCACCACCTCGTCCGAGACGTGGGTGGTCCCGCCCGCCACCGCATCCGGCGTCACCGACAGCTCGCGCGTCGCCTCGTCGCCCATCGCTCTCCCCCAGTACGCAAGCACCGCCCCACGGCTGCCGTGAAGCGGTGCGAGCGTACTCGTCGTAGATCCAGGTTGGACAGGTCAGGAGCCGATCTGCGACAGCAGCTCGGCGGAGGCGGCGTACGGGTCGAGCGCCCCCGAGGCCACCTTCGCGGCGAGCGCCGGCAGCTCCGTACCGTCGCGCAGCGAACCGATCCGGGCGCGCAGCACGCCCAGGGTGATCGCCTCGATCTCGGCGGCGGCCCGCGCCTCCCGGCGGCGGCGCAGCTCGTCGTGGCGCTCCAGCCAGTCGCGGTGCTTGTCGATCGCGGCGGCGACGTCGTCGATCCCCTCGCCCCGCGCGGCGACGGAGCGGACCACCTGCGGTCGCCACTCGCCGGGGCCGCGCTCACCCAGGGCGATCATGCCCTGGATGTCGCGCACGGTGGCGTCGACGCCGTCCCGGTCGGCCTTGTTGACCACGAACACGTCGGCGATCTCCAGGATGCCGGCCTTGACCGCCTGGATCGCGTCGCCCATGCCGGGGGCGAGCAGCACCAGCGTGGTGTCGGCCAGCGAGGCGACCTCCACCTCGGCCTGCCCGACGCCGACGGTCTCCACCAGCACCACGTCGCAGCCGGCGCCCTCCAGCACCCGCACCGCCTGCGGGGTGGCCGCCGACAGCCCGCCGAGGTGGCCCCGGCTGGACATCGACCGGATGTAGACGCCCGGGTCCGTCGCGTGGTCCTGCATCCGCACCCGGTCGCCGAGGATCGCCCCGCCCGTGAACGGGCTGGACGGGTCGACGGCCAGCACCCCGACCCGGTGCCCACGCGCGCGCAGCGCCCGGACCAGCTCGTTGGTGGTGGTGGACTTGCCCACCCCGGGCGAGCCGGTCAGCCCGACCACCTGCGCCCGACCGGCGTACGGGGCCAGCGCCGCCGCGACGCGCGGCAGCACCTCGTCGCCGGACTCGACCAGGGTGATCAGCCGGGCCACGGCGCGGGGGTCACCCGCGCGGGCCCGCTCCACCAGCATCGGCACGTCCCGGCTGCGACGCACCGACGGCGCGCCCCCGGCCGGGCCCGGCCCGACGGCTTCGCTCACTCTTCGACCTTCGTTCGCGACTGCGGGGCTCGCACACCCCGCTCACTCCTCGCGCTCACTGGTTCTCGCCCGCGCTGGGGACGTGGATGATCAACGCGTCGCCCTGGCCGCCGCCGCCGCACAGCGCCGCCGCGCCGGTGCCGCCGCCGCGCCGCTTGAGCTCCAGCGCGAGGGTGAGCACCAGCCGCGCGCCCGACATGCCGATCGGGTGGCCGAGCGCGATCGCGCCGCCGTTGACGTTCACCCTGTCCGGGCTGACGCCCAGGTCGCGGGTGGACTGGATGCCGACTGCGGCGAACGCCTCGTTGATCTCGATGAGGTCCAGGTCCTCGACGCCGAGGCCGCCCTTCTTCAGGGCGTGGTTGATCGCGTTCGAGGGCTGCGAGTGCAGGGAGTTGTCCGGGCCCGCCACGTTGCCGTGCGCGCCGACCTCCGCCAGCCAGGTCAGCCCCAGCTCCTTGGCCTTGGCCTTGCTCATCACGACCACGGCGGCGGCGCCGTCGGAGATCGGCGAGGCGCTGCCGGCGGTGATGGTGCCGTCCTTCGCGAACGCCGGGCGCAGCCGGCCCAGCGACTCGACCGTGGTGTCTGGGCGGATGCCCTCGTCCTCGCTGATCACCAGCGGGTCGCCCTTGCGCTGCGGGATGATCACCGGGGTGATCTCGTCGGCGAAGCGGCCGTCCTTCTGCGCGGCGGCGGCCCGCTGGTGGCTGGCGGCGGCGAACGCGTCCTGCTCCTCGCGGGTGATGCCGTGCCGCGCGCCGTGCCGCTCGGTGGACTCGCCCATGGAGCAGCAGTCCCAGGCGTCGGTGAGCCCGTCGAGCGCCATGTGGTCCTTCACGGTCACGTCGCCGTACTTGTAGCCGGAGCGCTGGCCGAGCAGCAGGTGCGGGGCGTTGGTCATCGACTCCATGCCGCCGGCCACCACGATGTCGAACTCGCCGGCCCGGATGAGCTGGTCGGCCAGGGCGATGGCGTCCAGGCCGGAGAGGCAGACCTTGTTGATGGTCAGCGCCGGGGTGGACATCGGGATGCCCGCCTCGACGGCGGCCTGCCGGGCGGGGATCTGGCCGGCGCCGGCCTGGAGCACCTGCCCCATGATCACGTACTGCACCTGCTCGGGCGCCACCCCGGCGCGCTCCAGCGCGGCCTTGATGGCGACGCCGCCGAGCCTGGTCGCGGGGAGGTCCTTGAGGTTGCCGAGCAGGCGACCCATCGGGGTCCGCGCGCCGCTGACGATCACCGAAGCCATTGCCTGCCTCCGAGGGGGGATGCCGAGCTGTACACCTTAACGATTGTTCGGTTACCGGGGTGTTCGGTCAGACTAACTCCATGACTGACGACTCCCCCGCCGAGGCCGCTGCCGACTTTCTCACAGACGTCGGCCTGCTCCGCATCGACCACGTCGGGATCGCCGTGACCGACCTGGACGCGGCGATCGACTTCCACGAGCGCACCTTCGGGATGCGCTGCGTGCACATCGAGACCAACACCGAGCAGGGCGTGCGGGAGGCGATGCTGGCCGTCGGCCCGACCGCCGAGGGCGGTCGCGTGCAACTGCTCGCCCCGCTGACCCCCGAGTCGGCCATCGCCAAGTTCCTCGACCGCCGGGGGCCGGGAATCCAGCAGGTGGCGTACACCGTCGCGGACGTGGACGCCGCCTGCGCCGCCCTGCGCGAGCGCGGCCTGCGGCTGCTCTACGAGACCCCCCGGCGGGGCACCGCGAACTCCCGGATCAACTTCGTCCACCCCAAGGACGCCGGCGGCGTGCTGGTGGAACTCGTCGAGCCGGCCCGGGACTGAACGACCTCCGTCGACGCACGATCGACCCGATGTCGGCGACAGCGCGGCACCCAGCGGGCGGGACACCCCCGGGTCGCCGACACGGCGTCGATCGATACGGCGAGCGCGCCGCTGCGCGGTGGAGCGACCCTACGGGCAGCTCCACGCATCGGCCGATGCGGTTTTTCACAGAGCCCTTCCCGCCCTAGCTACCGTTCAGTAACGTCCGCCCCCAACAAGGGCTCGGCCTGCGCCGGACGCGTCGCGCGTCGGCACGACCGTCGATGCGTACCGCGCCCGCGAGGGCGGGTGACCGGACGCTTCGGCGGGCGCACCCGCCGGGCCGCGGCGTGGCGCGGACGAAGGGGAGGGCACATGGTGCAGGACATCCTCGAAGCGATCATGGCGGCGGAGGGCTCGGAGCAGCCCGGACGGGAACTCGCCGGCCTCGCCGGCCTGCCCGTGCCCGAGAGCTACCGGGGCGTGGTGGTGCGGGCCGAGGAGACCCGGATGTTCGAGGGCCTGGCCGCCCGCGACAAGGACCCGCGCACGTCGCTGCACGTCCAGGAGGTGCCGACCCCCGAGCTGGGGCCCGGCGAGGCGCTGATCGCCGTGATGGCCAGCGCGATCAACTACAACACCGTCTGGACCAGCATCTTCGAGCCGGTGTCGACGTTCCGGTTCCTCCGGCGGTACGGCCGGCTCTCGGCGCTGACCGCCCGGCACGACCTGCCGTACCACGTGGTCGGTTCGGACGCGGCCGGCGTGGTGCTGCGCACCGGGCCCGGGGTGACGAAGTGGTCCCCCGGCGACGAGGTCGTGGCGCACTGCCTGTCGGTGGAGCTGGAGGACGCCCCCGGCCACGACGACACCATGCTCGACCCGCAGCAGCGGATCTGGGGCTTCGAGACCAACTTCGGCGGGCTGGCCGAGCTGGCCGTGGTCAAGGCCAACCAGCTCATGCCCAAGCCCCGCCACCTGTCCTGGGAGGAGGCGGCCAGCCCGGGGCTGGTCAACTCCACCGCGTACCGGCAGCTCGTCTCGCACCACGGGGCGAACATGAAGCAGGGCGACGTGGTGCTGATCTGGGGCGCCTCCGGCGGGCTCGGCGGATACGCCACCCAGATGGCGCTCAACGGCGGCGCGATCCCGGTCTGCGTGGTGTCCTCTCCCGACAAGGCCGAGCTGTGCCGCCGCATGGGCGCGGAGCTGGTCATCGACCGGGCCGCCGAGGGGTTCCGGTTCTGGTCCGACGAGCACACCCAGGACCCGGACGAGTGGCGGCGCTTCGGCGAGCGCATCCGGGAGCTGACCGGCGGCGAGGACCCGGACATCGTCTTCGAGCACCCCGGCCGGGAGACCTTCGGCGCGAGCGTCTACGTCGCCAAGCGCGGCGGCACGATCGTCACCTGCGCCTCGACCAGCGGTTTCCAGCACCAGTACGACAACCGCTACCTGTGGATGCACCTCAAGCGGATCGTCGGCAGCCACTTCGCCAACTACCACGAGGCGTGGCAGGCCAACCGGCTCGTGGCGCTCGGCCAGATCCACCCGACCGTGTCCCGGACCTACCCGCTGGAGCAGACCGGCCAGGCCGCGTACGAGGTGCACCGCAACCTGCACCAGGGCAAGGTCGGGGTGCGCTGCCTCGCCCCCACCGACGGCCTCGGCGTGCGCGACGCCGAGCTGCGCTCCCGGCACGAGGACGCCATCAACAGGTTCCGGGGCCGGTGACCCGTCCCGCCCGGCCGCGTCACCCGAACGGCGGCGCGGCCCGGCGGCCGGGGCAGGCCCGCACGGCCATTGCGGTGGTCGGCGCATTGCACTTTCCACCGGCCCGCCAGACCGCCGTTTCGCGCGATACCGCTACGGGTCGACAAAGGGTCGCGGGTCACACCCGAGGCACTTTTCCCGCCGGCCCGCCGCCCGTCCGGCGGCCGGATCACCCCGCCCGGGAGCTGCCAAGATCGCTGTCCGTCCGGCCGGGGTGACGGTGGCCTGTTGACCATGTAAAGAGGACACGAAAGCCCCGTACCGCTCTTGCGAAGCACCCCGGGGGGTCTGCGAGTATGTCCCAATGCCCCAGCAGCAGCCCTCCCCTCTCGCGTTCTTCGATAACGCGAACTCGCAGCCAGATTTCACCGTTGGCCTGCGCGGATACAACGTCGGGCAGGTCGACGACTTCATCGGCCGGCTGACCGCAGCGCTGACGCAGTCCGAGCAGGCCCGCGCCGAGGCCGAGCAGCGGATGAACGACGCCCAGCGTCGGCTCCGCCAGGCCGAGCAGCGCCAGACCGCGCTGGAGCAGAAGCTCGCCGAGACCAACAAGCAGCTCGAGGAGAACAGCCGGCCGACCCTCTCCGGGCTCGGCACGCGCGTCGAGCAGATCCTGCGGCTGGCCGAGGAGCAGGCCAACGACCACCGCAACGAGGCCAAGCGCGAGTCCGAGGGCATCCTCTCCGCGGCCCGCCTGGAGGCCCGCGAGATCACCGACAAGGCCCGCGCCGAGGCCGCCGCGATGAAGGCCACCGCCGAGCGCGAGGCCGGCAGCGTCCGCACCGCCGCCGAGCGGGAGGCCGCCGAGGTCCGCGTGCAGGCCCGCCGGGAGGCCGACACCCTGCGCACCGACGCCGAGCGGGAGACCAAGCAGCTCCGCACCGTCACCGCGCACGAGGTCGCCGAGCTGAAGTCGACCGTCGAGCGGGAGGTCGCCACGCTGCGCGCCACCGCCGAGCGGGAGATCACCCAGCAGCGGGCGAAGGCCGCGCGGGAGGCCGAGGAGAAGCGCGCCGAGGCGACCAAGCTGCTCACCGACGCCCGCGACAAGCGCGACAAGGACCTGCAGGCCCTGGAGCTCCAGCTCGCCGAGCGGCGCGAGAAGGCCGAGCGCGAGGAGTCCGAGCGGCACGCCGCCCAGGTGGCGCAGACCCAGAAGCTGGTCGGCGAGGCCGAGCAGCGGGCCCGGGGCGCCCAGGAACGGGCCAAGGAGATCGAGCAGCGCGCCGAGGCCCGCCGGGTCGAGTCCGAGCGCACCGCCAACGAGACCGTCGAGAAGGCCAAGTCGCTGGCCGAGAAGACCCTCAACGAGGCCAAGGCCGAGGCGAAGCGGCTGCTCACCGAGGCCCGCACCGAGGCCGACCTGACCACCCAGGCCGCCCGCCGCGAGGTCGAGGACCTGACCCGCCAGAAGGACGCCGTCACCTCGCAGCTCGGCCAGATGCTCTCCGGCCTCGCCGGCATCGTGCCGGGCGTGCCGTCGGCGCCGGCCCAGGCCAAGCCGGAGCCGGCCAAGACCGACGCCAAGGACGAGCGGGCGACCGCGGAGCCCGCCGGCTGACCCACCGACGGCCGGGGCACGGACACGGCGCGGGGTGACACCGGGTGACCGGTGGGACCCCGCGCCGTATCCGTTTCCCACCCACTGACACGGGGGTCGGCGACACCCGTGAAGTAGCTCCCATCCGGGGCGTCCGTATCGCCCCAGCCGGAGCGGATGCGTGTGAGGATGAGGGCATGTCGCACGGCGAGGAACTGTTCGCGCTCGGGGGGGACGTGACCACGGAGCCCAGCTTCGAGTCCGCGCTCCGGGGGTACGAGAAACGACAGGTCGACCGGTACGTCGCTCGCGCCGAGCACGAGATCGCGACACTGGCGGCCGAGCGGGAACAGGCGTACACACAGATCCACAAGCTGGCCGGCCAGGTCGAGGTGCTGCAACGCGACCTGGCCCAGGTGCGCAAGCATGCCGGCGTGGTGGACCGGGCCTCGTTCCGGCACCTCGGCCCGCGCGTCGAGCAGATCCTCGCCCTCGCCGAGGAGCAGGCCGACGACATCCTGGCCGCCGCGAGCGAGGAGATAGAGGCCCGGCGGGCCGCCGCCGAGCACATCGTCGCCGAGGCCAAGGAGCAGGCCGCCCACGCGCTCAAGGACTTCGAGATCGCCCTGGCCGCCCGGCGCGCCGAGGAGGAGCGGCACACCGCCGCCCGCCGTGCCGAGGCGGACGCCACGCTGAAGGCCGCCCAGGAGGAGTCGGCCCGGTTCCGCGAGGCCGCCCGGCAGGAGGCCGAGCGGCTCCGCGAGGCCGCCAAGGAGGCCCTCGCGAAGGCCCAGCAGGAGGCCACCCAGCTCCGGGACGCCGCCAAGGAGATCCACACGCGGGCTCAGCAGGAGGCGACCAAGCTCCGCGAGGCGGCCAAGGAGGCCCTGGCCAAGGCCCAGCAGGAGGCCACCCAGCTCCGGGACGCCGCCAAGGAGGTGCACGCCAAGGCCCAGCAGGAGGCGAAGCGGCTCACCGACTCCGCCACCGAGGCCGGCCGCGCCACCCACGCCAAGGCGTTGCAGGAGGCCAAGCGGATCACCGACGAGGCCGAGGAGGCGGCGAAGGGCACCCGCGACCGGGCCCGGCAGGAGGCCGAGCGGCTCACCACGCAGGCCACCGAGTCCAGCAAGCGCCAGCGCGCCGAGACCGAGGCGTACGTGCAGCGGATGCGCGCCGAGACCGAGGCGTACGTGCAGCAGTCGCGGGCGCAGACCCAGCAGGAACTGGGCGCCTGGCGGGCCGGCGTGGAGAAGGAGGTCAACGACCGGCGGGAGGCCGCCGACCGGGAGCTGGCCCAGCGCAAGGCCGCCGCCGAGCGGGGGTACGCCGAGCGCCGCGACGAGCTGGACACCCAGCACATTGCCCGGCAGGCCGAACTGGAGGAGCAGTACACCGCCCGGCGGGCGGAGATCGAGGAGGGCGCGGCGGAGATCCGGCGCGCCGCCGAGCAGGACGCCCTGACGATGCGCCGCCGCGCCGAGGAGGAGGCCGCCGAGCTGCTGAGCCGGGCCGAGGCCGACGCGACCGACAAGCGCCGCCGGGCCGACGAGCACGTCGCCACGTCCCGCCGCCAGTTCGAGGAGTACGCGGCCACCACCCAGCAGCACCTCGCCACGACCCAGCAGCACCTCGCGGCCACCCAGCAGGAGGTGGCCGCCGGCCGCCAACAGTTGGCCCAGGTGATGCTGGACATCGCCCAGGCCCAGCAGCAGCTCGCCGACCTGCGGCAGGAGACCTGGCAGTCCCGGCAGGAGTCCGACGAACTCCAGGGACAACTACTCGACCTGCGGCAGCAGCTCGCGGGCGCGCGCCTGTCGGCCCCGACCCCGGCCGCCACCGCAGACGGGGCGGGCCTCGCGAAGGCCCTCGACGGCGCGGGCCCGGCGAAGGCGGTGGACGGCGCGGGTTCTGCGCCGGCGCTCGACGGGGCGGGCCCCGCCAAGGGTGCCAGCGGCGCGGTCCCGGTCAAGGCCACGAACGGGGTGGCCCCGATCAGGGCGACCAACGGGGCGGACCCGGCCGCCGACGGGGACGGCCCGGGGCTGCCGGGCGGCAGGCCGGCGAAGCCCGGGGTCGCGCCGGTGAAGGCCGCGACCGTCAAGGCGACGGCCGACGCGGGCGCGGCGAAGATTGCGCCCGCCGAGGGGGCGGCGAAGGTGACGCCCGCCGAGGGCGCGGGGCCGGCCCCGGCCCGCCCCGTGGCCGAGCCGGTCACCACGGTCGACGGTTCGGCGGCGAGCGCCGGGGTGGACGGCGAGCCCACGGTGGCGGCCGTGCCGGGCGAGGGCGGCCGGGGGGCCACCCCCACGAAGATCACCAGTACCGGCGAGAACGGCAAGCGGCCGAGCAAGCCGACCACCGACGAGCGCAGCGCGAAGCCGAGCAAGGTGCGCGTCGAGTCCGAGTGAGGCGGGCGGCCCGTCCGGGCCGCCCACTCCCCCTCGGCCGGCGTCCGGCCCCGGCCACGCCCGCCGCCCGCACGGGGGGCGGTGGCGGGCGGCCGGCGAGGCGGAACCCGCGGAGGAGGTCCGGTGACCCAGGACGGGCCGGCGGCCGGCGACGGCCCCGGCGACGCGCCGGAGGCCGGCGACCGGCCGCCCGACGAGACACGGGCCAGTGGCGACCGGTCCGGCGGAGGACGGGCCACCGGCGGTCGGCCCGACCAGGCACGGGCCGACGGCGACCGGCCCGACGACGCGGGGAGCGGCGGGCGGTTCGGTGAGCCGGGGCGGCCCCTGCGCCGCAGCAGCTTCCTGGTCGGCTTCACCGGCGCGCTCGGCGTGCTGCTGGCGTACGCCGTCTTCCTGGGGGTGCGCAACGCGGCCGGCATCCTGGTGCTGGTGGTCATCGCGCTCTTCCTGGCCGTGGGGCTCAACCCGGCGGTGGTCCGGCTGCGCTCGTGGGGCCTGCCGAACGGGCTGGCCGTGGCGGTCGTGGCGCTCTCCGTGCTGCTGCTGATCGTCGGCGGGCTGGTCGCGCTGGTGCCGCCCGTGGTCACCCAGTCCGGGCAGTTCCTCGCGCACCTACCCAGCTACGTGGAGGAGCTGCGGCGCAACGAGACCGTCAACGACCTCGTCGTGCGGTTCAAGGTGGCGGAGAAGGTCCAGGCCGCGGCGAACGCCGACACGATCGGGCGGGCGCTGGGCGGCGTGCTCGGCGGGGCCCAGTTGGTCTTCGGCACCCTCTTCCGGGTGCTGACCGTGCTGGTGCTCACGATCTACTTCCTGGCGTACTTCGACCGGCTGCGCCGCCTCGGGTACGCGCTGGTCCCCCGCTCCCGCCGGGAGCGGGTGCGGCTCATCGGCGACGAGATCCTCACCCGGGTGGGCGCGTACCTGGTCGGCGCGCTGAGCATCGCCGTGCTGGCCGGCACGGCGACCTTCCTGTTCGCCCTCGCCGTCGGCCTGCCGTACCCGTTCGCGCTGGCCGTGGTGGTCGCGGTGACCGACCTGATCCCGCAGATCGGCGCGACGCTGGGCGCGGTGGTGGTGAGCCTCGTCGGCGTCGCCACGGCCCTGCCGGTCGGCATCGCCTGCGTCGTGTTCTTCGTGATCTACCAGCAGGTGGAGAACTACCTGGTCTACCCGAAGATCATGCGCCGGGCGGTCGAGGTCAACGAGGTGGCCGCCCTGCTCGCCGCGCTGCTCGGCGCGTCGCTGCTGGGCGTGGTGGGCGCGCTGATCGCGATCCCGACGGTGGCCGCCTTCCAGTTGATCCTGCGCGAGGTGGTCCTGCCCCGCCAGAATTCCCGCTGACCCGGCCCCGGTCGCTAGTCGACGCTCGGACCCGGCCTCGGGGTGTCGGCGAACGCGGCCACGGTCCGGTCGGCGTACGCGCTGGCATCGCCGGTCTCCATCGGCCCGTCCCAGGTGCGCGGCAGGGGCAGCGAGGCGGCCGGGTCGACCCGGCGGACGATCTCGTCGAGCACGGTCTCGGCGTCGCCGACCCACAGGTGCTTCGCGCCGGGCACCCCGACCACCTCGGCCTGCGGCACCACCGCGAACCGCTCGCGGGCCTCGTCGGGGCGCAGGTAGTCGTCGAACTCGGGCACGAGGGCGGTCAGCGGCTTGCCCGACTCCGCCCAGCGGGTGAGGTCGTCGGGGTGGGAGTAGCGCAGCGGCGGGGAGAGCAGGATCGCCCCGGCCACCGCCGGGTCGCAGCCGTACTTCAGCGCCAGGTCGGTGCCGAACGACCAGCCGACCAGCCAGACGTTCGGCAGCTCGGCGAACTCGGCGTACTCGATGGCGGCGGCCACGTCGAAGCGCTCGCCGACCGCGTTGTCGAACGCGCCCTCGCTGGTGCCGCGCAGGCTGCTCGTGCCCCGGGTGTTGAACCGCAGCACGGCCAGGCCGGCCAGCGCCGGCAGCCGCCAGGCCGCCTTGCGGTAGACGTGGCTGTCCATCATCCCGCCGTGGGTGGGCAGCGGGTGCAGGCAGACGAGCGTGCCGACCGGTTCCCGGTCGACCGGGCGGGCCAGCTCACCGACGAGGCGCAGGCCGTCCGCGGTGTGCAGCTCGATGTCCTCGCGGTGCCCGGGCAGGATCGACGACGCACGGATCGGGGTGCTCACCGCCCCAGTCTGCCGCGCCCCCGACCGCTCCGCCCAACCGGGGGCGTCACCCGGCCGTCCCGGTCCGCCGCGCCCCCGGCCGCCGGGGCGTCACTCAGCCGTGCCGGGGCGCGCCCCGGCCGCGCTGGACCGTCGGCCCGCGCCGGTCCCGGGCCCGCCAGCAGCCGCTGTGCCAGTGGCGGCGGTCGGTGAGGTCGCCCCGGTCGTCGGCCGGCCAGGCCACCAGGTGCGCCACCCCGGGGCGGATCTCCTGGTCGCAGCCGGGGCAGCGGTACGTCTTCACCGACGCCCCGCCGCTGACCCCGCGCACCTGCCAGTCGCCGTCACGCCACTGCTGCACGGTGGGCACGCCCTGGCGGGCCCGGTCGGAGTCCAGGTGGGCGTGCTCGTCCCGGCGGGGTCGGTTGCGGCGGGGGCTCACGGCCGTCAAGCCTACGGTCGGTGGGTGGAGGCCGTCCGCTCGCCTCAGCGGTGGGTGTGGTCGCGGAAGCCGCGCCCGCTCTTGCGGCCCAGGTAGCCAGCCGTCACCAGGTGCTCCAGCAGCGGCGCGGGGGCGAAGCCGGGCTCGCGCAGCTCCAGGTACAGCTCGCGCTGGATGGCCAGGGCGACGTCCAGGCCTACCACGTCGAGCAGCTCGAACGGGCCCATCGGGTAGCCGCAGCCCAGCTTCATCGCGTGGTCGATGTCGTCGGCCGTGGAGTAGCTGGCCTCCAGCATCCGCACCGCGTCGTTCAGGTACGGGAAGAGCAGCGCGTTCACGATGAAGCCGGACCGGTCGGCGCAGGCCACCCCGGTCTTGCCGAGCCGGTCGCAGACGGCGCGGGCGGTGGCGACGGTCTCGTCGGAGGTGCGGATGGTCCGCACGATCTCCACCAGCGGCATGACGGGGGCCGGGTTGAAGAAGTGCAGCCCCACCACGTCGGCCGGCCGCTGGGTGGCCATGGCCACGTCGATCACCGGCAGCGAGGAGGTGGTGGTGGCGAGCACGACGCCCGGCTTGCAGATCTCGTCGAGGCTGGCGAACAGGGCCTTCTTGACGCTCAGCTCCTCGACCACCGCCTCGACGACCAGGTCGACGTCGGCGAGGTGGTCGAGGGTGGCCGACCAGTTGATGCGGCCCAGCGCGGCGTCCCGGTCGGCCTCGCTGAGCTTGCCCCGCACCACGCCCTTGTTGAGCGAGGTCTTGACGGCCTCGCAGACCCTCGCGGACTTCTCCGCGCCCCGGGTCACCGAGACGACCTCGTAGCCGGCCTTCGCGAAGACCTCGATGATCCCGGTGGCCATCGTCCCGGACCCGACGATGCCGACCTTGGTCACGACTGCGGGGCTCGCAAGCTCACTCCTCGCGCTGACGATGCCGACCTTGGTCACGACTGCGGGGCTCGCAAGCTCACTCCTCGCGCTCCCGCCCCCGACCTTGGTGATGGCGCGCGCGCCGTCGGTGGCCGCCGGCTGCGCGGCCACGGGCGTCCGCTCGTCCGGTACGACCTTCGGCGAGCCCGGCCGCTCGTACGTGTAGAAGCCCCGGCCGGACTTGCGGCCGAGCAGCCCCGCCGTGACCATCTGCTTGAGCAGCGGCACCGGGGCGTGCCGGCGGTCCCGCCCGCCCCGCCGGTACATGGTGTCCAGGATCTCGTACGCCGTGTCGAGGCCGATCAGGTCCATCAGGGCGAGCGGGCCCATCGGCAGGCCGCAGCCGAGCTTCATGGCGGCGTCGATGTCCTCGCGGGTGGCGTAGTGCGCCTCGAACATCGACACGGCGTGGTTGAGGTAGCCGAAGAGCAGCGCGTTGGCGATGAAGCCGGCCCGGTCGCTGATGGTCACGTCGACCTTGCCGAGCCGGGCGCAGAGCGCCTCGACGTCCGCGACCACCTCGGCGGAGGTGACCACCGTGCGGACCACCTCGACCAGCTTCATGACCGGGGCCGGGTTGAAGAAGTGGATGCCGATGACCTGGTTGGGCCGACCGGTGGCGACCGAGATCTCGGTGACCGACAGCGACGAGGTGTTGGTGGCCAGGATCGCCTCGGGCCGGCAGACCCGGTCCAGCTCCGCGAAGAGCCGCTGCTTGAGGTCGAGGTGCTCGGGAACCGCCTCGACCACCAGGTCCACCGAGTGCAGCGCGTCCAGCCCGACCTGGAAGTTCACCCGGGACAGCAGGGCGTCCCGGTCGGCCTCGGCGAGCTTGCCCCGGGCGACGGCCCGGTCGGTCGAGCCGGTCAGGTTGGCCCGGCCGCGCTCCAGGGCGGCCTCGGAGATCTCGACCGCGACGACGTCGACGCCGTTTCGGGCGAAGACCTCCACGATGCCCGCGCCCATGGTGCCCAGCCCCACGACACCCACGCTGGTGAACTCGCGCGCCACGACCGGCCTCCCCGATGTCGGCAGGACCGCCTGAACGGTCCCTAGGTTCTGCGCGCGAGTCTGCCACCCCACGCTGCGTTGTCGAGGTGCGGTGGGATATTTCACGGGCCGCCCGCGTGGGGCGGCCCGTCGGGGCGTCAGACCCGGGCAGCGATGGGCAGCGGCAGGGTGGGGCGGCGGTCCCGGCGGCCGGTGCCCAGCCACAGCCCGACGGGTTCGGTGCGGGCCAGGCCCGGGTCGAAGAAGCGCAGCTCGGTGCGGCCCAGCCGGACCACGTCCCCGTCGCAGAGCTGCTCCGTCCCGTCGACCCGTCGGTCGTTGAGCCAGGTGCCGTTGGTGGACCCCAGGTCCTCCAGGGCCACCCCGTCGCCGGCCAGCCGCACGCTGGCGTGCCGACGACTCAGGTGCGGGTCGTCGACGACGATGTCCACCCGCGCCGAACGGCCGATCACCTGCGGCACCACGCTGAGCCGGAAGCTGGCCCCACGCATCGGCCCGGCCACCACCGTCAGCAGCGGCATCAGTTCGGGAAGGTCTTCCATGGACGGTCAGCCTCCAGCCAGCGAGATCCGGCGTCAGCCTGCCATCCCGTGGTAACGACCCCCAGAGCCGCGCGGACACCGCCGCGTCACCGGCCGGTCAACTCCGGTTAACCGGTTCGGTCACCCCGCCGTCGCCGGGCGGGCCGCCCGCCCCTCCACCGGGGTGCCGGCCAAGTGCCTACCGATCAGTAGCTTCCGGGTCTAGACTGCCGCCATGACGGCTGCGCGTGTGGCGGGTACCCCGATCGTCGAGGACGGGCTGCTGATCTCGACCAGCCCCGCCACGGGCGCGGAGGTCGGGCGGCCGGCGGCGGCGTCGGCGGAGGACGTCGCGCGGGCGGTCGCGCGGGCCCGGGAGGCGGCGGCCTGGTGGGCCGGGCTCGGCTTCGCCCGCCGCCGGGAGCGGTTGCTGCGCTGGCGCGGCGCCATCGCCCGCCGGATCGAGGAACTGGCGGAGCTGATGCACGCCGAGGGCGGCAAGCCCGTCGCCGACGCGATCGTCGAGGTCCTGTCCGCCGTCGAGCACATCGACTGGGCCGCCCGCAACGCCCCCCGGGTACTCGGGCCGCGCCGGGTGCGATCCCGCCTGATCCTGGCCGAGTTCTCCGGCCACCTCGAATACCAGCCGTACGGGGTGGTGGGCGTCATCGGCCCGTGGAACTACCCCGTCGTGACCCCGGTCGGCTCCAGCGCGTACGCCCTGGCCGCCGGCAACGCCGTCGTCCTCAAGCCCAGCGAGTACACGCCCGTCGTCGGGCAGTGGCTGGTCGACACCTTCGCCGAGGTCGTGCCGGAGCACCCCGTCTTCACGGCCGTGCACGGTCTCGGCGACGTCGGCGCGGCGCTGTGCCGCTCCGGGGTCGACAAGGTGGCCTTCACCGGCTCGACGGCGACCGCCCGGAAGGTCATGGCGGAGTGCGCCCGGTCGCTGACCCCGGTGCTGCTGGAGGCCGGCGGCAAGGACGCCATGATCGTCGACAGCGACGCCGACCTGGACGCCGCCGCCGAGGCGTGCGTCTGGGGCGCGCTCACCAACGCGGGCCAGACCTGCATCGGCATCGAGCGGGTGTACGCCGTCGAGCCCGTCTTCGACGCCTTCGTCGGCAAGGTGGTGGAGAAGGCCGGCCGGCTGACCGTCGGCGCCGACGGCGACATCGGCCCGATCACCATGCCCGCCCAGGTCGACGTGATCCGCCGGCACATCGACGACGCGCTGGCCCGGGGCGGGCGGGCGGTGCTCGGCGGCGCGGACGCGGTGCAGCCGCCGTACGTGCACCCGACCGTCCTGGTGGACGTGCCGGAGGACTCGGCCGCCGTCCGGGAGGAGACCTTCGGCCCGACGCTGACCGTCAACCGGGTCCGCGACGCCGACGAGGCGGTCGCCCGGGTCAACGCCCTCCCGTACGGCCTGGGTGGTTCGGTCTTCGGCCGCCGGCGGGCCGTGTCCATCGCGCGGCGGCTGCGCTCCGGGATGGCCGCGGTGAACTCCACCCTGACCTTCGTCGGGATGTCCACCCTGCCGTTCGGCGGGGTCGGCGACTCCGGCTTCGGCCGCATCCACGGCGACGACGGGCTGCGCGAGTTCGCCCGGAGCAAGGCCACGACCCGCCGCCGGGCCCGGTCGCTGCTGCCGGCGATGACCTTCGAGCGCACCCCCGCCGACGTCGCCCGCCTGGTCAAGGTCGCCAAGCTCCTGTACGGCCGGGGCCGCTGACCGACGGGCGGGCGGGCCCGGTCAGAACAGGGTCAGCTCGTCGCGCTCGATCCCGCGCAGCTTGTCGTAGTCGACCACGACGCACCGGATGCCCCGGTCCGTCGCCAGCACCCGGGCCTGCGGCTTGATCTCCTGGGCGGCGAAGACGCCGGTGACCGGGGCGAGCAGCGGGTCGCGGTTCATGAGTTCGAGGTAGCGGGTGAGCTGCTCCACCCCGTCGATCTCGCCGCGCCGCTTCACCTCGACGGCGACCGCGCCGGAGTTGGCGTCCCGGCAGAGCAGGTCCACCGGCCCGATCGCCGTCATGTACTCCCGACGGACCAGCGTGTACCCCTCGCCGAGCACGGCCGGGTTGGCGGCCAGCAGCTCCTGAAGGTGCGCCTCGACGCCGTCCTTGCGCAGGCCCGGGTCGACGCCCAGCTCGTACGACGTGTCCTGGAAGACCTCCTCCAGGGTGATCCGCAGCTCCTCGCCGGCCTTGTTCACCACCCGCCACACGCCGGGGGCCTCCTCCAGCCGGCAGGGTGGGCTCATCCAGTTCAGCGGCTTGTACGCCCGGTCGTCGGCGTGGATCGACACCGAGCCGTCCGCCTTCACCATGAGCAAACGGGTGGCCAGCGGCAGGTGCGCCGAGAGCCGTCCCACGTAGTCCACCGAGCACTTCGCAATAACCAGCCGCACCCGACGAGGGTAGCGGAGTGCCCGCCGTCCGCCGACGAGCGGCACTGGCGTGCCGGTGCAATGCTGAGACGGTGTTCGAAGTGTTGACGGGTACCGGGCTGGCCGCCTCGGCGGGCCTGAACGCCTACATCCCCCTGCTCACCATGGGGCTCCTGGCCCGCTACACCGACCTGATCGACCTGCCCAGCGGGTGGCAGTGGCTCGGCAACGGGTGGGTCGTCGTCATCCTCGCGGTGCTGCTCGCCGTCGAGGTCGTCGCCGACAAGGTGCCCGTGGTCGACCACGTCAACGACGTCGTCCAGACCGTGGTGCGCCCCACCGCCGGCGGCCTCGCCTTCGGCGCGGGCTCCGCCTCCGAGACCGTCACCGTCAGCGACCCCGGCCAGTTCTTCACGTCGAGCCAGTGGGTGCCGGTGGTCACCGGCGTGCTCATCGCCCTCGGCGTGCACCTGCTCAAGTCCGCCGCCCGCCCGGTGGTCAACGCGACCACCGCCGGCTTCGGCGCCCCCGTGGCCAGCACCGCCGAGGACGCCACCAGCGTGGTGATGTCCGTGGTGGCGATCATCCTGCCCGCCCTGGTGCTGGCGTTCCTCGTCGGCCTCGCCCTCTTCGTGTACTGGTTCGTCCGACGCCGCAGGGACCGCCGCCGCGACCGCCGCCCCGCCCGCGCCGCCTAGTAAGGAAGGGCCCCTTGTTAACGCTTTCGGTATAGGAAGGGTCCCCTGCTAACACGCCAACCGGCCGGGCCCCCGTGGGTCGGGGTCCGGCCGGTAGGCGGGGTGGTGCGGGTGGGTCTTAGCTGTTCCAGTGCTGGGCGACGAGGTCGGCGGCCTGCTGCTCCCACTGGGCGTAGTGGTCGGGGTACGCCGACACCTGCACCGTCTGGGCGGCCTCGGTCAGGGGCATGTCCTGCCAGCCGTCGACCTGCTTGAGGCCCTTCAGGAACGCCATGGTCGCGTACTCGGGGTCGGTGATCTGCTCCACGCTGCCCCAGCCGGACGACGGGCGCTGCTGGAACAGGCCCTGCGAGTCGTGGTCGTTGCGGTCACCCAGGTGACCCAGGTTCTCCAGCTTCGACTCCTGCAACGCCGTACCGATCGAGACCACGGCGGCACGCTCGTCCATGCCGGCCTTCTTCGTCGCGGCGATGATCGCCTTCACGTTCGCCGTCTGCTCGTCGTCAAGGTCGATACGCGACTGCTCACCCTGCACACCGTGCGGAACCAGCTTCCCGGTCTCCACCGCCGGCTTGTCGGCCTGCACCGCGGCGGCGACGGGCCGGGCATCCACCGCAGCGGCGGGGGCGGTGGTGTCGTGGTTCAGAGGACCGGCGGCCAGACCACCGGCGAAGGCCAGACCAGCGATACCCAGCACACTCTTACGCAGCATCGTGTTCATGACAAAGCTCCATTCGGGGGATCGACACCCACCCCAAAGGGGATCAGCACAGGGTGGGTGTGAGCACCACGCACGGCGCCCAACAAGAAATCACGAGGGAAAGTCTTCGCCCGGCCGACTCGCGGCCCGGGGACCATGTGTAACGACCGGCCACCCACCGTCATTCCCAAGCGGCAACCCGGGGGGTGGGGGCGTCGGCGCAGGTCAGAGGCACTGCGCTACTCGGTCGTACGCCATGTGTAACCACCCCGGGCCCGCCACGATTCCGACCCCACGATGCCGCCGGTCACATCGCCTGAGCGAGCGTCCGGCCAACCCCTTCCGAGGGACGTAGACGAGATAGAACCGGACGACATGATTCCCGACATATCGGCCATACGACGCACGTCGGGGAAACGCGGGACAGGTGCCGGGGTCGCGGCGGGGCCTCGCAATCCGTACTCGATTGAGATCATCTTCCGGTGCCCGCGAAGAACTCCCGCGCCCCCCTGCTGGCGGCGGTCGCCGCCCTCGCCTCCCTCGCCGGTGTCGTCGCCCTGCTCGCTGTGCCGACCCCGTTGCGCGACGACCGCCACGCCTCCCTCGCCGGATTGCCGACCCCCTCGGAGACCGCGGGCGATCCGCCGGCCCGGGACAGCCGGGGACAGACGGAACCGCCGCGGACGGAGCGGACGGAACAGTCACCGACGCCCGACCGGGCGGGGTCGAGCGGGCCCGGGACGACGGCGGTGCCGGGGGCGAGCCGGCCCGGAACACGCCCGCCGGTGGTCGACCACGGGCCTCGCACCGGCAACAGGGTGGCGCTCACCTTCGACGCGGACATGACCGACGCGATGCGGCACCAGTTGCGCAGTGGCGCCGTCCGGTCGTACGCGAACCTGGCGATCCTGGACCGACTGGAGCGCGAGCGGGTGCCGGCCACCTTCTTCCTGACGGGCAAGTGGGTCGAGGAGTACCCCGACGTGACCCGCCGCCTGGCCGCCAACCCGCGCTTCGAGCTGGCCAACCACACGTACGGCCATCTCGCCTTCACCTCGGCCTGCTACGGCCTGCCGGCGATCCCCCGGCGGCGGATGGCGGACGACGTGGCCCGGACGTTCGACGTGATCGCCCCCTACGGCGGGCGACAGACGCGGTACTTCCGCTTCCCCGGGCTCTGCCACGACCGGGCCGCGCTGACGGAGCTCGCCCCGCTGGGCGTCACGGTCGTGGACGGCGACGTGATCAGCGGAGATCCGTTCGCGAAGTCCTGGCGGCCGATCGTCGACGCGGTGCTGTCCCGGGTTCGTCCCGGCTCCGTCGTCGTCCTGCACGTCACCGAGGCGAACGCGGCGATGACGGACGAGGCCCTGCCGCACATCCTGGCGGGGCTCGCGGCCCGTGGCCTGTCGCCGGCGCCGCTGTCGGAGGTGCTCGACCCGTCCCGGCCCGGCTGATCGACCCGCTCGGCAGATCCCCCGCCTAGAACCGGGCATAAGCCTAATATCGGAAGGAGATTCGGCGAGAGTCCCGGAGGAGGTCGTCATGGCGACGGCGATGGAGATGCCACCCGTCCAGGAATGCGTGGTCGCGACCTGCGCGTACAACCACACCGGCGACTGTCACGCGTTCGCCATCACGATCGGCAGCGCCGATCACGCGCACTGCCACACCTTCGTCGAGATGCCGGTACGCGGCGGGGTCGAGGCCATGACCGCTCAGGTCGGCGCGTGCAAGCGCGCGGACTGCCGGCACAACTCGGGCCTGGAGTGCCACGCCCCGGCGATCCGGGTCGGCCCGGACAACGACATGGCCGACTGCCTGACGTACGACGGTCGCTGACCGCCGCCGGGCCCGGACGCTGGCCCGAGGTGTTAGGAAGGGGCCCTTGTACAACGTTATGCGTTAACAAGGGGCCCTTCCTTACCCCAGGGCGTTGGCGGTGCGGATGACGGTCACCAGGTCGTCGACGATGCCGGTGAGCGCGAAGTCCTTCGGCGTGAAGACGCGGGCCACCCCGGCGGCCCGCAGCGCCTCGGCGTCGGCGGCCGGGATGATGCCGCCGACCACCACCGGCAGGTCGCCCCGACCGGCGGCGCGCAGGCCGTCCAGCACCGCCGGCACGGCGGCCAGGTGCGAGCCGGAGAGCACGGACAGGCCGACCAGGTCGACGTCCTCCTCCACGGCGGCGGCGACGATCTGCCCGGCGGTCAGCCGGATGCCCTGGTAGATCACCTCGAACCCGGCGTCGCGGGCACGCACCGCGATCTGCTCCGCGCCGTTGGAGTGCCCGTCCAGGCCGGGCTTGCCGACGAGCAGCCGCAGCCGCCCGCTGCCCAGTTCGCGGGCGGTGGCGGCGACCCGCTCCCGCACGCCGGCCAGGCCGGCGTCGCCGCCCACCCCGGCCCCGCCGGCCAGCCCGGTGGGGGCCCGGTACTCGCCGAAGACCTGGCGCAGCGCGCCGGCCCACTCGCCGGTGGTCACGCCGGCCCGCACGCACTCCAGCGTGGCCGCCATCAGGTTCGCGGTGGTCGCGGCGTCCGCGCGCAGCCGGTCGAGGGCCGCGCCGACCGCCGCGTCGTCCCGGTCGGCCCGCCACCGGCGTACGGCGTCCACGGCCGCCGCCTCGACCGCCGGGTCCACCTGCTCGACCGCCTCCGCGCCGGCCGCCGTCAGCGGTGACGGCTCGGTCTCGGTGAACCGGTTGACGCCGACCACCACGTCGGTGCCGGCCTCCATCCGGCGGCGGCGCTCGGCCAGCGAGGCGACCAGCGCGCTCTTGAGGTACCCGGACTCGACGGCCGCCACCACGCCGCCTATCTCCAGCACCCTGTCCAGCTCGACCCGGGCCCCGGTGACGATCTCGTCGACCAGGGCGGTCATCACGTGCGAGCCGGCGAAGAGGTCCGGGTACTCCAGCAGGTCCGACTCGTACGCGAGCACCTGCTGCATCCGCAGCGACCACTGCTGGTCCCACGGGCGGGGCAGGCCGAGCGCCTCGTTCCAGGCCGGGAGCTGCACCGCGCGGGCGCGGGCGTCGCGGGACAGGGTGACGCCGAGCATCTCCAGCACGATGCGCTGGATGTTGTTCTCCGGCTGGGCCTCGGTCAGCCCGAGCGAGTTGACCTGCACGCCGTAGCGGAACCGGCGCCGCCTGGGGTCGTCGACGCCGTACCGGTCGCGGGTGATCTCGTCCCAGAGCGCGCAGAACGCGCGCATCTTGGCGCTCTCCTCGACGAAGCGCACCCCGGCGTTGACGAAGAAGGAGATGCGCTGCACCACGTCGCCCATCCGCTCGGCCGGCACCTGGCCGGCGTCGCGCACGGCGTCGAGCACGGCCACGGCGGTGGCGAGGGCGAAACCGACCTCCTGCACCGGCGTCGCGCCGGCCTCCTGGAGGTGGTACGAGCAGACGTTCACCGGGTTCCACCGCGGCATCTCGCGCAGCGTGTACGCGATGACGTCGGCGGTCAGCCGCAGCGACGCCGCCGGCGGGAAGATGTACGTGCCCCGGGACAGGTATTCCTTGATGATGTCGTTCTGCGTGGTGCCGGCGCAGCGCGCCAGCTCGGCGCCCTGCTCCGCGCCGACGGTGCCGTAGAGGGCGAGCAGCCACATCGCGGGCGCGTTGATCGTCATGGAGGTGTTCGTGTCGGCCAGCGGGATGCCGTCGAAGAGGGCCCGCATGTCGCCGAGGTGGGTCACCGGCACGCCGACCCGGCCGACCTCGCCGGTGGCCAGTTCGTGGTCCGGGTCGTACCCGGTCTGGGTCGGCAGGTCGAAGGCGACGGACAGGCCGGTCTGCCCCTTGGCCAGGTTCCGCCGGAAGAGCGCGTTGCTGGCGGCGGCCGAGGAGTGCCCGGCGTAGGTGCGCATCACCCAGGGGCGGTCGCGCTCGGGAAGTCGGCCGGGGGGAGCCTTCTCGTCCATGGACGGGAGTCTAAGTTACCGTTAAGTCACCTGCGGGGGTGAAAAACCGCACAGGCCCATGTCGCGCCGGACACCCCGGGGGCCGCCGGCCCGCCCGCGCGGCGCACACTTGACGGCATGGATGACGAGCTCGCGATCTCCGTCCGGGGGCTGCGCAAGGCGTACGGCGACAACGTCGCGGTGGCGGGCGTGGACCTGGACGTCCGCCGGGGCGAGGTGTTCGCCCTGCTCGGCCCGAACGGCGCCGGCAAGACCACCACGGTGGAGATCCTGGAGGGCTACCGGCAGCGCGACGCCGGTGAGGTACGTGTGCTCGGCTCCGACCCGGCCCGCCCCGACGCCGGCTGGCGCTCCCGGGTCGGCATCGTCCTCCAGGGCACCGGCGAGTTCGACGAGCTGACCGTCGCCGAGGTGGTCCGCCACTTCTCCGGCTTCTACCCCGACGCCGACGACCCGGCGAAGGTGGTCGAGCGGGTCGGCCTCGGGGCCAAGGCGAAGGCCCGCACCCACACCCTCTCCGGCGGGCAGAAGCGCCGCCTCGACGTGGCGCTGGGCATCATCGGCCGCCCCGAGCTGCTCTTCCTCGACGAGCCGACCACCGGCTTCGACCCCGAGGCCCGGCGCGAGTTCTGGGAGCTGATCCGCGACCTCTCCGCCGCCGGCACCACCATCGTGCTCACCACGCACTACCTGGACGAGGCCGAGTCGCTCGCCGACCGGGTCGGGGTGATCGCCGCCGGCCGGGTGGTCGAGGTGGCCCCGCCGAACCGGCTCGGCAACCGGCAGGAGTCCCTGGCGACGGTCTCCTGGCGTACCCCGGAGGGGGCCCCGGAGGCGGCGGAGACCGCGACCCCGACGGCCCTTGTGGCGGAGCTGGCCGCGCGCTACGGCGGCGAGGTCCCCGGCCTCACGGTGACCCGGCCGACCCTGGAAGACGTCTACCTGCGGATGATCGGACACTCATGACCACCACCACGAGGCCGGCGGCCCCGGTCGCCGCCGCACCGGCCCGCCGGCTCGGGGCGGGCGCGCTCGCCCTGCGCCAGGGGCGGTTGGAGATCACCCAGTTCCTGCGCAGCCGGGAGTCCGTCGTCTTCACGATGGGCTTCCCGATCATCATGATCCTGATCTTCGCGGCCATCTTCAGCGACGAGATCGCCCCCGGCGTGAGCTACACGCAGTACTTCATCACCGGCATGATCGCCACCGGCCTCATGACGGTCAGCTTCCAGAACCTCGGCATCTGGATCCCGATCGAGCGGGACCGGGGGGTGCTCAAGCGGTACCGGGGCACCCCGATGCCGAAGTGGGTGTGGTTCGCCGGGAAGGTGCTGATGGTGGTGGCCATCGGCATCGCCGAGACCGCCCTGCTGCTCGCCGTCGCGGTCGCCCTGTTCGACCTGGAACTGCCCGGCACGGCCGGCAGGTGGCTCACCTTCGGCTGGGTCTCCGTCCTGGGCGTCACCGCGTGCACCCTCTGCGGCATCGCGATCTCCTCGCTGGCCCGGACGGCGCGCAGCGGCTCGGCCGTGGTCACCCCGGTCGCCCTGGTCCTCCAGTTCATCTCCGGCGTCTTCTTCGTCTTCACCAGCCTGCCGAGCTGGATGCAGCAGGTCGCGGCGCTGTTCCCGCTGAAGTGGATGTGCCAGGGGCTGCGGGCGGTCTTCCTGCCGGAGAGCTTCGGTGCGCAGGAGCCCGGCGGCTCGTTCGAGCTGGGCCGGGTCGCTCTCGTCCTCGCCCTCTGGTGCGTGATCGGCCTGGTGCTCTGCCTGACCACCTTCCGCTGGACCACCAAGCGCGACGGCTGAGGTGTAAGGAAGGGCCCCCCGTTAACGCCTACGGGG
>NZ_BBZF01000026.1:63051-160531 GCF_020884795.1 Micromonospora okii | reverse complement strand
CCGCGCCGGTAGACCCCACTTTCCCTGAAGTTGTGCGGATCTTGACCGCGCCCTAGCGGCCTCAGGCGCCAGGCGACCGCCGCCGCCGAAAGCGAGCGGGTGGCCGCGCGGAACGGAGCTGCCGCGTCAGTCCACCCAGTTCAGGGTGCGCTCGACGGCCTTGCGCCAACGGCGCAGCTCCCGCTCGCGGTGCTCCGCGTCCATCGTGGAGGTCCACTGCGCGTCGGAGCGCCACTGGGCGCGCAGGGTGGCCAGGTCCGGCCAGAAGCCGACGGCGAGCCCGGCCGCGTACGCCGCGCCGAGGCAGGTGGTCTCGGTGATCCGGGACCGGACCACCGGCACGTCCAGCACGTCGGCGAGGAACTGCATCAGCAGGCCGTTGGCGGTCATCCCGCCGTCGACCCGGAGCCGGCGCAGCGCCACGTCGGAGTCGGCGTTCATCGCGTCGACCACCTCGCGGGTCTGCCAGGCGGACGCCTCCAGCACCGCCCGGGCCAGGTGCCCCTTGGTGATGTAGCCGGTGAGGCCGGCGATGACCCCCCGGGCGTCGCTGCGCCAGTGCGGGGCGAACAGCCCGGAGAAGGCCGGCACGACGTAGCAGCCGCCGTTGTCGTCGACGGTGTGGGCGAGGTCCTCCACCTCGGCGGCGGTGGAGATCAGCCCCAGGTTGTCCCGCAGCCACTGCACCAGCGAGCCGGTGACCGCGATGGCGCCCTCCAGGGCGTACACGGCGGGCTGGCCCTCGATGCGGTACGCGACCGTGGTCAGCAGGCCGTGGGTCGAGGTGACCGGGCCGGTGCCGGTGTTGAGCAGCAGGAAGCTGCCGGTGCCGTAGGTGCACTTCGCCTCACCGGGCTGGAAGCAGGTCTGGCCGAACAGGGCGGCCTGCTGGTCGCCGAGGGCACTGGCCACGGGCACCCCGGCGAGCACCCCGTCGGCGGTGCCGTACACCTCGGCCGAGCTGCGGATCTCCGGCAGCATCGCGGCCGGCACGCCGAGCGCGTCGAGCAGCTCCGGGGCCCAGTCGAGGGTCGCCAGGTCCATCAGCATGGTGCGGCTGGCGTTGGTCACGTCGGTGACGTGCCGACCGGTCAGCTTCCAGATCAGCCAACTGTCCATCGTGCCGAACAGCACCTCGCCCCGCTCGGCCCGCTCGCGCAGCCCGTCGATGTTCTCCAGCAGCCAGCGCAGCTTCGGCCCGGCGAAGTACGTGGCCAGGGTCAGCCCGGTGCGCTCGCGCAGCCGCTGCTCGCCGTACGTGTCGGCCAGGTCGCGCAGCAGCGGGCCGGTGCGGGTGTCCTGCCAGACGATGGCGGGCGCGACCGGCCGGCCGGTGGCCCGGTCCCAGACGACGGTGGTCTCCCGCTGGTTGGTGATGCCGACCGCGGCCAGCCCTCGCGGGTCGGTGCCGGCGGCCTCCAGCGCCTCGCGGACCACGAGCTGGACGTTGTCCCAGATCTCCCCGGCGTCGTGCTCCACCCAGCCGGGGCGGGGGAAGATCTGCCGGTGCTCGCGCTGGGCGACGGAGACGATCTCCCCGGCCCGGTCGAAGACGATGCACCGGGACGAGGTGGTGCCCTGGTCGATGGCGGCGACGTACTCTCCGGTCACCGCAGCACCGTACCCGGGCCGCCGCCGTCCGGCTCGCCTCCCGGCGGGGTCAGTCCAGGCGGGCGGCGAGGACGGCGCTGATCCGGACGACGGTGCCGGCCGCGCCGGTCTCGACCTCCATCGCGTCGCTCAGCTCCCGGGCCAGCCAGAGCCCCCAGCCGCCGACGGTCCCGGCCGCGGGGCGGCTGCGGTCGTCGAGCCGCAGCGTGCTGATCCCCCGGCCGTGGTCGGCGACCTCGCAGACCAGCCGCTCCGGCCACAGCCACAGCCGCAGCCAGCCCCGCCCGCCGCCGTGGCGGACCGCGTTGGTGATCAGCTCGTTGACCGCCAGCACGAAGTCGTCGAGCCGCTGCCCGTCCAGGCCGGAGGCGTGCGCGCAGGAGGTGACCGAGTGCCGCAGCTCGGTCACCTGGGCCTGCTCGAAGGCCACGGCGATCAGGAGGGAGGTGTTGATGGGCACCACCGTACGCGGTGCGGGTGGCTCTGCATTCGTCATGGGCCGGTCCGAGGGGTCGGTCTGGGCGAGGTTTGCGGCATTTCCACCGTACGTCAGGAATCTGCTTGCCGCTCGGCGGCCCCTGCCGGGGACGTGGACGGCTGTGGCATCGTGTCGGTCGTGCCGTCGCCGCCCGGTGGATTCGAGGTCCCGCTCTGGCGGGCCGTCGCGGTGTTCCGGTTCGCCGCCCTGGCGTACGTCGGCCTGCTCGTCGCCCGCGACGCCGACCGGTACGCGCATCCGCTGTTCGCCGGGGTCGTCCTGCTGGCGATGCTCGCCTGGACGGTGACCACCGCCCTCGGCTACGCCCGCCCGGCCCGCCGCCGCTGGCCCCTGCTGGCCGCCGACCTCGCCGTCACCGCCGGGGTGCTGCTGGTCAGCCCGTGGGTGGTCGGGCGGGACGCGCTCGCCACCGGCACGCCCAGCCTCGCGGTCGTCTGGCTGGCCGGGCCGGTGCTGGCCTGGGCCGTCTCCGGCGGCCGGCGGCGCGGCGCGGTGGCCGCGCTGGCGGTCGCCGCGGCCGACCTGGCGACCCGGGAACGGATCGGCCAGTCCACCGTCACCGGCGAGATCCTGCTGCTGCTGGCCGGCGTGGTGGTCGGCCACGTCGCCCGGCTCGCCGTCACCGCCGAGCAGCGGCTGCACCGGGCGGTGGAGCTGGAGGCGGCCACCCGGGAACGGGAGCGGCTGGCGCGGGACATCCACGACTCGGTGCTCCAGGTGCTCGCGCTGGTGCAGCGGCGCGGCGCGCACCTCGACGGGGAGGCCGGCGAGCTCGCCCGCCTGGCCGGGGAGCAGGAGGCCGCGCTGCGGGCGCTGATCGGGCGGGCGGGCACCGCCGCGCCGGCCGGCGACGCCGACACCCGCGACCTGCGGGCCATGCTCGACCGGTACGCCTCGGCGACGGTCGCGGTCTCCGCGCCGGCCACCGGCGTGCCGCTGCCCGGGTGGGTGGCCGCCGAGCTGACGGCCGCCGTCGGCGCGGCGCTGGACAACGTGACCCGGCACGCCGGTGGGCGGGCCTGGGTGCTCATCGAGGACGAGGGGGAGACGGTGACCGTCTCGGTACGCGACGAGGGGCCGGGGATCGCGGCGGGGCGGCTCGCCGAGGCCGAGGCGCAGGGGCGACTGGGGGTGGCGCAGTCCATCCGGGGACGCGTCGCCGACCTGGGCGGCGAGGTGCGGATCGTCTGCGCCCCCGGCGCGGGCACCGAGATCGAGCTGAGCGTGCCGAGGAGCGTGCGGTGAGCGCCGGCGTGCGGGTGATGGTGGTCGACGACCACCCGATGTGGCGCGAGGGCGTGGCCCGCGACCTCACCGAGGCCGGGCACCTGGTGGTCGCCACCAGCGGCGAGGGGCGGCAGGCCGTCCGGGTGGCCCCCGCCGCCCGACCCGACGTGGTCGTGCTCGACCTGCAACTGCCCGACGTCTCCGGGGTGGAGGTGATCCGCGGTCTGCGCGCCGCGCTGCCCGAGGTGCGGGTGCTGATGCTGTCGGCCAGCGGCGAGCCGCAGAGCGTCCTGGACGCGGTGAAGGCCGGTGCCACCGGCTACCTGGTCAAGTCGGCGGCCCCGGCCGAGTTCCTGGACGCGGTGCGCCGCACGGCGGCGGGCGAGCCGGTCTTCACCCCCGGCCTGGCGGGGCTGGTGCTGGGGGAGTACCGGCGGCTCGCGGCCGGCCCGGCGACCCCGGACGCGGCGGCGCCCCGGCTCACCGACCGCGAGACCGAGGTGCTGCGGCTCGTCGCCAAGGGGATGTCGTACAAGCAGATCGCCGAGCGGCTCGGGCTGTCGCACCGGACGGTGCAGAACCACGTGCAGAACACCCTCGGCAAGCTCCAGCTCCACAACCGGGTCGAGCTGACCCGCTACGCCATCGAGCGGGGGCTCGACGACTGACGGCGGGGCCGGGCGCGCGGCGGCGCCGGCCGGTGCGCGCCCGGCCGGCGCCGTACGGGTGCCGCCCGGGTCAGTGCGCCTCGGGCGGGCGGGTCTCGTGGATCGCCAGCTCCTCGGCCGTCGCCCCGCCGCCGGCCGACCCGGCGTCGTACGCGACGTTGTCGGGCTCCACGTCCGTGTGCGACCCCTCGTCGGGCTCCACCAGCCGGCCGACCTCCCCGTCGGCGGTGGTGCCGAGCTGGCCGTGGTCGTACAGGGAGACGGGGGAGTGCGGGTCGGAGGTGGGGCCCGGGTCCATCACGTCGGCGTCGAGCTGCGCCTGGGCGGCCTGCTCCTCGCTGTCGGCCTCGGCCGCGATTGCCGGGTCGACCGGGGCGGCCAGCGGGTCGTCGGCGGGGCGCTCGTAGCTCTCGCGCTGGAGCTTGTAGTCCAGCGACTCGCCGTCGAGCTGCTCCTCGGCCGTGGTGCCGAACCGGTCCACGGCGACCGGCGTGCGGTCGCCGGGAAGCTGGGCGGGATCCGGGCCGTCCGCCTCCCGCCCGGTCTCGACGTCGTCGTGGGCCGTCGAGTCGTCGTCGGCGGTGTCGGGCAGGCCCTCCGCCTCGGTGTCGGAGACGGGGGTCGGGTACTCGTCGTCGCGCATGGCTGATCACTACCCACTGCCCACCGCCAGTAACCGGTCCGGGCGGGGTGGGCGGGGTCAGCCGCGCCCGGCGGGCTCGTCGTCGGGGTGCAGGACCGCCCAGACGAGCTTGCCGTCGGGCAGGGCCGTGCTGCCCCAGCGGCGGGCCACCGTGTCGATCAGCAGCAGGCCCCGCCCGCCGGCCAGGTTCGTCGGGGCGAGCCCCGAGTACGACGGCTGCCGCCGGCTGCGGTCGCGCACGGCCATGTGCAGCATGCTGCCCCCGGGGGCCAGCCGCAGCGTCATCGGGGTGCGCGCGTGCGCCACCACGTTGTTGACCATCTCGGTCACCGCGATGCAGCCCGCCTCGGTCAGCCCGCCGATGCCCCACCGGGCGCAGCCCTCGGTCACCAGCGCCCGGGCCTGCCGCGCCGCGGCGACGACCGGCGGCAGGTGCGTGGTGATCGCCGCGGCCATCGGGGACCGGGCCAGCGCCGCCGTCGCCTCGTCGAGGGTCGGCCAGACCGACAACCCCTCGCCGGCCGCCGCCCCGCTCGGGTCGCACACCAGCAGGTCCGCCGCCGGCCAGTCGGCGATCTCGTGGCGCACGTCGGCGAAGACCCGCCGGGCGGCGGCGTCGGTCATCCGCAGCCGGGACACGTCCACCACCACGGGGCCGGGCCGGTCGCAGAGCCGCACGAGCAGGGCGTCGCGCACCGTGGCGGTGCCGGCGGGGTCGAGCACCCCGGTCAGTCGGAGCACCCCGGACGGCTCGTCCGTTTCCACCAGGCAGCGCACGTCCGTCGGCATGATCGTCCTATTGTGCATCCCGCCGAGGGGACGCGCATCCGACGAACCGGGGGAGACCATCAGCGATCCGTCCGCGACCGTATGGTCCTCGCCGCCGCCGTCCCCATCGCGGTGCCGGCGGCGGCGAGCCCGAGCGCGGCGGTCATCCGCACCAGCCGCCGTCGCCGGCCGTGCCACCCGCCCTCCCGCTCGCCCGCCGCGTCGGCGGCGAAGACGTTGCCGGTGCTGTCCCGGCGGCCCGGCGCCCCCAACTGGGCGCGGTGGGCGTACCAGCCGAGGGCCCGCTCGGTCAGCGCCGGGGCGAGCCGCCACTGCACGCCGAGCAGCCGGGCGGCGCTCCCCGCGTACGCCTCCCGGCGCGGCCGGCGCAGCACCCGGACGATCGTCTCGGCCGCCACCTCCGGCGGGTACACCGGTGGGGGCGGCACCAGCTCGTGGCCGGTGTGGTTGGCGGCGTGCCGGAAGAACGGGGTGTCGATGCTGGCCGGCAGGACGGTGCAGACCGAGATGTGCCCGCGCCCCGTGACGCGCAGCTCCTGCCGGACCGTGTCGGCGAGCCCCCGGACGGCGTGCTTGGCCGTGTTGTACGGCGACTGGTAGGGCATCGCCACCTCGGCGAGCACCGAGGCGTTGTTGACCAGCACCCCGCCGCCGGCCGCGTCGAGGTACGGCAGGGCCGCGCGCATCCCGTACACGCAGCCGAGCAGGTCGACCTCCAGCACCCGGCGGAACTCGCGCAGCGGGATCTCGTCGAAGAGCCCCGCGACGCCGACCGCCGCGTTGTTGACCCAGGCGTCGATCCGGCCGAACTCGCCCGCCGCCTCGGCGGCGAGCCGCTCGACCGCCGCCGGGTCGGTCACGTCCGTGGGCACGACCAGGGCGCGGCCGCCCAGCTCGCGGCAGCGGGCCGCCACCCGTTCCAGCGCCTCCGCGCTGCGGGCCGCCAGCACCACTGCGGCTCCCCGGTGGGCGAGGGCGTAGGCGGTCGCGGCGCCGATGCCGCTGGAGGCGCCGGTGAGCACGACCGTGGCGTCGTCGAGGGCTCGGGTGAGGGCCATTCTTCGGCGGTACCCCAGCGGGGCGACCTCATGCCGCCGGATTTCGGTCGATCGCCGCCGCCCGCGTCCGGCCGGGCCCCCGGCCTGCTCCGAATTGCCAGGTTTCGGCTCCTCGGGGGGCGGTTAATGGGACGCTCTGACCGGGAGGACCACCAGCTCGAGAGAACGCATGGAGGTGACCCATGCGCGTCGGCCTAGTGTGCGCGCACTCCGGCCCGTCGCGGCCCGCCGACGGTCCGGCCGTCGGCACGCGCGAGCACATCGCGCGGGTCGCCGCCGAGCTGGCCGGGCGCGGCCACGACGTGCACGTCTACGAGCGCCGCGACGACCCGGCGCTGCCGGAGACGGCGGAGGTCGACGGGCACCGGGTGGAGCGGGTGCCGGTGGGCCCGGCCGCCCCGACGCCCACCGCCGAGCTGGTCCCGTACGTCTCCGAGTTCGGCCGCTGGCTGGCCGACCGCTGGGCCGGCGAGTGGGCCCCCGAGGTGGTGCACGGGCACTACTGGGTGGGCGGGCTCGCCGCCGCGCACGCCGTGCGGGAAACGGACATTCCCGTCGTGCAGACCTTCCACTCCCTCGGCGTCGAGCAGCTCCGCCACCTCGGCCCCGGCTACGACGGCCCCGGCCCCCGCATCCCGCTGGAGCGTGCGCTGACCCGGGCGGTGGACGTCGCGGTCGCCCAGTGCAACGACGAGGTCGACGAGCTGACCCGGATGGGGCTGCAACGCAGCTCGGTGGCGATGGTGCCGGCCGGCGTGGACGTCGAGCGGTTCCAACCCGACGGGGAGGCCGCCCCGCGCGACCAGCGCGCCCGCATCCTCTCCGTCGGCGGCCTGGCGCCCGGCCACGGGCAGGACGACCTGATCCGGGCGATGCGGCTGGTCGGGGACGCCGAGCTGGTGATCGCCGGCGGTCCGCCGGCCGACCGGCTGGCCGGGCACGCCGAGGCCCGCCGCCTGCGCGAGCTGGCCGAGCGCGTCGGCGTGGGCGATCAGGTGAAGCTGGTCGGCGCGGTGCCGCACGACCAGATGGCCACCTGGTACCGCTCGGCCGACGTGGTCGCCTGCACCCCGCGCTACTCCTCCGCCGGCCGGGTCTCCCTGGAGGCGATGGCCTGCGGCGTGCCGGTCGTCGGGTACGCCATGGGCGGCATTGCCGACGCGGTGGTCGACGAGGTCACCGGCCGGCTCGTGCCGCCGGGCGACGTGCGCGCCCTGGGGGTCGGCCTGCGCCGGCTGCTCGCCGACAACGCCGGCCGGTTCGCCTACGGGCACGCCGCCGTGGACCGGGTCCGGTGCAGCTACACCTGGGACCGCACGGCGGGCGCGCTGGAGCGGCTCTACGAGCGGGTGGTCCGCCGCCGCAAGCCCGTCGAGGCCGCGTAGCGCTTTCCGTCGCCGCCGGTCGGTCAGCGGCGCGGGCGGGCCGGGGTCGCGGCGGGCAGCATCCCCCGCTCGCGCTCCGGTGTCACCCCGTGGTGGTGCTGCGGCTCGGCGTACCGGGTCAGCCCGATCACCGCGGCCAGCGTGGTCAGGAAACCGAGCGCGGCGAGCCACTCCCGGCCGGGCCAGATCCTGTCGTTGAGCAGCAGCAGCCCCACGATCGCGGCGGGCACCGCCCCGGCCGCGTCCATCGCGGCGACCGCCGCCGTGGTCGAGCCCCGCTGCATGGCCATGCCGAGCAGCAACTGGCCGACCACCGAGTGGGCCACCAGCAGGTAGAGCAGCGGGTCGCGGACGAAGCCCTCCACGGTGGTCACCGCCGCCAGCGGGCGGGCGGCCACCGCGGCGGCGGAGAAGGCCAGCCCGGCCAGCGAGCCGAGCGCCACCGAGCCGGGCGCGCCGTGCAGCCGTACCGCGAAGAAGCCGACCACGGCGATCACCGCGAGGACGGCGCCGAGCGCGACCACCGCGGCGGCCCCGAGCGGCCGGGACTGGGCCGGCTGCGCCGACAGCACGAGCCCGGCGATCCCCGCGAAGAGCAGCACCAGCAGCGCCACCTCGGCGGCCGGCAGCCGCCACTTCAGCAGCAGCACGCCGAGGATCGCGGTGACCCCCAGCCCGGCCGCCACGCTCGCCTGGACCAGGAACAGCGGCAGGTCGCGCCGGGCCAGGAAGGCCAGCACGAAGCCGGCCACCTGGCAGCCGAGGCCGACCAGGTACGTGCGGTGCCCGGCCAGCCGCAGCAGCAGCACCGGATCGAAGGTGTGGTGCAGGGTGGTCCGCGCCGCGGCGACGGACTGGAGGAGGTTGGCGATGCCGTAGGCGACGATCATCGCCGCCAGGAAGCACCAGCCGGAGGACACCACCTGGCGAGGATAGAGGCTGCCGGCGCTCAGCGCGCGGGGGGCCGCCCCAGCCTTCCGAGGACCTCGCCGTGCAGCGGACCGTTGCTGGCCACGGCGCTGTCGTCCACGGACGGGTCGCCGCCGGGCGTGGGCCCGCCGGCCAGATCGGTGAACGTGCCGCCCGCCTCGGTGACGATCGGCACGAGCGCGGCCACGTCCCACAGCGACAGTTCCGGCTCGACCATCACGTCCAGCGCCCCCTCGGCCAGCAGCATGTAGCCGTAGAAGTCGCCGTACGCCCGGCTGCGCCAGGTGTCGCGCATGAGCTGGAGCATCGGCTCCAGCCGGCCGGTGGCCTCCCAGCCGTCGAGCGAGGAGTAGCAGAGGCTGGCGTCGGCGAGCCGGTTCACCCGGGAGACCCGGATCGGGGCGCCGCTGGCGGCGTCCGGGCCGGCGTACGCGCCCTCGCCGAGCGCGCCCCACCAGCGCCGCCCCAGGGCCGGGGCGGAGACCAGCCCGAGCACCGGCCGGTCGCCCTCCAGCAGGGCGATCAGGGTGGCCCAGACGGGCACCCCCCGGACGAAGTTCTTGGTCCCGTCGATCGGGTCGATCACCCAGCGCCGCCCGCCCGGCCCGGCGGGGGGTTGCTCGCCGTACTCCTCGCCGAGCAGGCCGTCACCGGGTCGCCGCTCGGTCAGCACCGCGCGGATCTCCCGCTCGACGGCGGTGTCCGCGTCGGAGACCGGCGTCAGGTCCGGCTTCGCCTCCACCCGCAGGTCGAGGGCGCGGAACCGGGCCGCGGAGATGGCGTCGGCCCGGTCGGCGAGCAGGTGGGCGAGGGCGAGGTCGGCGGCGTACCCGGTCATGCCGCACACGGTAGCGCCGGCTGGGCCGCGCCCGGCCGGCGGATCGGCCCCCGGCGGGTCACGAGCCTTCCAGCGGGTCGCCGGGATTGCGCTGGTCGGGCTCACGGGCGTCGCCCTCGCCGGAGCGGGAGGCCAACAACCGGCGGTACGAGGCCAGCCGCCGGGCGTCGGCCCGGCCGGCGGCCACCCAGGCGTCCAGCGCGCAGTCGGCCTCCTCGGCGGTGTGCTGGCAGTTGACGGGGCAGTCGACCGTCCCCTCGACCAGGTCGGGGAAGCCGTGCAGCAGGCTGTCGGCCGAGACGTGCGCCAGCCCGAAGCTGCGCACCCCCGGGGTGTCGACGATCCAGCCCGCGTCCGCGCCGCCGCCGGGCCGGGGCGGCAGCCGCAGCGCCACCGCGCTGGTCGAGGTGTGCCGGCCCCGGCCGATCGCGCTGACGACGCCCACCGCCCGGTCGGCGTCCGGGACGAGGCGGTTGACCAGCGTCGACTTGCCGACCCCGGAGTGCCCGACCATGACCGACACCCGGCCGGCGAGCAGGTCGCGCAGCGCGTCGAGGTCGGCGTCCGGCTCGATCAGCACGTACGGCAGCTCCAGCTCGGCGTAGTAGCCGAGCACCTGCTCGGGGCCGGCCAGGTCGGCCTTGGTGAGGCAGAGCAGCGGCTCGATGTCGGCGTCGTACGCGGCCACCAGGCAGCGGTCGATGAACCCGGTGCGCGGCGGCGGGTCGGCCAGCGCGCTGACGATCACGAGCTGGTCGGCGTTGGCGACCACTACCCGTTCCAGCCGCCCCTCGGCGGTGGTCTCGTCGTCGTCGGCGGTGCGCCGCAGCACGGAGCGGCGCTCGGCGATGCGGACGATCCGGGCGAGCGCGCCGGCCGCCCCGGAGGTGTCGCCGACCAGGCCCACCCGGTCGCCCACCACCACCGACTTGCGGCCCAGCTCCCGGGCGCGCATCGCGGTGACCAGCGGGGTGTCGGGGTCGGCGTCGGGCGGCACGCAGGTGTAGCGGCCCCGGTCGACGGCGATGACGAAGCCGTCGACGGCGTCGGCGTGCCGGGGCCGGGTCCGGGTGCGCGGACGCGAGGACTTCCCGGGCCGCACCCGCACGTCGTCCTCGTCGTACTCCCGCCTCTTCGTCGCCAGGGCGCCCCTCCGTCGGGTCAGCTCTTTCCGGTCACCATCCCCGACCATAGTGCCGGGAACTCCGGCATGGTCTTCGAGGTGCACGACACGTCGTCGAGTTCGATGCCGGGGACGGCCAGCCCGGTCACGGCGGCGGCGTGCGCCATCCGGTGGTCGTGGTAGGTGCGGAACGACCCGCCCCGCAGCGGCCGGGGCCGGATCTCCAGCCCGTCCGCCGACTCGGTGAGGTCCGCGCCGAGGCCGGCGAACTCCCGGGCGAGCGCGGCGATCCGGTCGGTCTCGTGCCCCCGGATGTGCGCGACGCCGGTGAACCGGGAGGGCGAGTCGGCGAGCATGGCCAGCGCGGTCAGCGCCGGGGTCAGCTCGCTGACGTCGGAGAGGTCGGCGTCGATGCCGTGCACCGCGCCGGTGCCCCGCACGGTCAGGCCGGCGGTGGTGAGGGTCACCTCGCCGCCCATCCGCCGCAACAGCGAGCGGAGCTGCTCGACCGGCTGGGCGCTGCTGCGCGGCCACCCCCGCAGCGTCACCTCGCCGCCGGTGACCAGCGCTGCGGCGAAGAACGGCACCGCGCCGGAGAGGTCCGGCTCGATCTCCCAGCCCCGCCCGGCCAGCGGCCCCGGCTCGACGACCCAGACGTCGGGGGTGCTGTCGTCGACGGCCGCGCCGGCGGCGCGCAGCATCTGGGCGGTCATCCGCAGGTGCGGCGCGGAGGGCACCGGCGGCCCGACGTGCCGGACCACCACGCCCCGGTCGAAGCGCGGCGCGGCCAGCAGCAGGCCGGAGACGAGCTGGCTGGAGGCGGAGGCGTCGATCACCACCTCGCCGCCGGTCACCCGCCCGGCCCCGAACACGGTCAGCGGCAGGCTGCCGGTCGCCGGGGACTCCACCCGGACCCCGAGGGAGCGCAGCGCGCCGATCAGCGGGCCGAGCGGCCGGGTGCGGGCCTGCGGGTCGCCGTCGAACGTGATCCGGCCGTCGGCCAGGCCCGCGACGGGCGGCACGAACCGCATGATGGTGCCGGCCAGGCCCACGTCCACGTGCGCCGGCCCGGCCAGCGGGTGGGGACGGACCAGCCATCGGTCGTCGTCGGTGATCGACATGTGCGCGCCCAGCGCGCGCAGCGCGCCGGCCATCAGCTCGGTGTCCCGGGCCCGCAGCGGCCCGGCCAGCGTGGAGGGGCCGCTGGCCAGCGCGCTGAGCACCAGGGCGCGGGCGGTCATCGACTTGGATCCCGGCAGCCGCAGCGTGGCCTGCACCGGGTCGGACGCGGTCGGAGCGGTCCACGGCAGCGGCGGCCGGGTCGCGGTCAGATTCCCCACGCTCACATTCTGCCGCCCGGTGGGCCCCACGGGAGCGTGCGCCGGGCGTGCTCCCGGTTGGCGGGACAGCCGGACGCGGCCAGGGGCGTTAGCGTGTGCCCCATGTGCGGGAGGTACGCGACGACCCGGGGCGCCGGCGAGCTGGGCGCGCTCTTCGAGTCGTACGACGAGACCGAGGGTCGCGTCCGGTCGAGCCACAACGTGGCCCCCACGACCACCGTGCCGCTGGTCCGGCTCGACGCCGAGGGGCACCGCGCCCTCTCCGCCGGCCGCTGGGGGTTCCTGCCGCCGTGGTCGCGCTCGCCCGCCGACGGCGCCCGCATGATCAACGCGCGGGCCGAGACGGTGGCGACCAGCCGGGCGTACGCCCCGGCCTTCGCCCGCCGCCGCTGCCTGGTTCCCGCCGACGGCTGGTACGAGTGGGTCCGGCTGCCCGAGGGCGGTCGCCAGGCGTACTTCATGACCCCGGCCGACTCCTCGGTGCTCGCCCTCGCCGGCATCTGGTCGGTGTGGCAGGGCCCGGCCGGCCCGCTGCTCACCTTCAGCGTGCTGACCACGGCGGCGGTCGGCGAGCTGGCCGGGGTGCACGAGCGGATGCCGCTGCTGCTGCCCCGACCGCGCTGGGCGTCCTGGCTGGGCGGCCCAGCCGACGACTCCGCCGGGCTGCTCGCCCCGCCAGACCCGGGGTGGCTGGCCGACCTGGAGATCCGGCCGGTGGGGCCGGCGGTGGGCAACGTCCGGAACAACGGGCCCGCGCTGACCGCCCGGGTGCCCCGGCCGGCGGCGCCCGCCGAGGAAATGACGCTTTTCTGACAGTCGGCTGGGCGCATTGTCGCGTGCTGATTTGCCAGAGTTGCGGGTGAATCGTCTCCCGTGCGTTTCGGTGTTCTCTCCGGAAACCCTTGTCTCCCCGTCCGGAAGTGCGATACAACACAGCGCCGGTAGTGGGCGACGATTCGCACGGTGCGAACGGCGCCCATCGATTTTTCCGGTCCCACGGGGGAGGTGGGTGGATGACACGGGCGCGTATGCCACGCCCGAACGAGGTGGCAGCCGCACGACGAGATCCGCGGCTGCTGCGGGCGTTGCGTGATCGTCGGCAGGACGAGGCCTGGCGCACCAGGGGCACATGTCAGAGCGTGGACCCGGAGACGTTCTTTCCGGCGCCCAACGAGCCGGCCGACGCGGCGGTGGCGCTCTGCCGCAGTTGCGACGTCCAGGGCTCGTGCCTGGCCTGGGCGCTGGAGGTCGGTGACTGCCACGGCGTGTGGGGCGGCACCACCCCCCGCGAGCGCCGGGCCATGCTCGTCGCCTGGCGCAGCGAGGTCGATCCCGACCCGGAGGCGGCCGACGAGGCCGGCCCGCCGGTGCGCGACCGGCTGCTCACCCTGGTCCCGCTGAGCTGACCCGGCCCGGCCGTCCGGGCATGGGCGCGCCCTACGGCCGTCGACGCCCTGCCGAGGTGTGTCCCCGGCCGCGCGCGCCGAGCCGCCGCTGCGGCGTGCCTCGCGGCGGCGCGGCGCGGATCGGGGGCGCAGAATGGGCCGGTGCGGCATACGGACGACATCGCGACACCGCGCGGCCCGGCCCGGGTCGACACCGACCTGCCGGCCGGCCCGGCGGGCGCCCTGCTGGTGCTCGGGCACGGCGCGGGCGGTGACGTCGACGCGCCGGACCTGCGCGCCCTGCGCGACGCCGCCGTCGCCGCGTCGGTGGCTGTGGTCCGGGTGACCCAGCCCTACCGGGTGGCCGGGCGGCGCGCGCCGGCCCCCGCCGGGCACCTCGACGAGGCGTGGACGGCCGTCGTGGCCGAGCTGCGCCGCCGGCACCCCGGCGTGCCCGGGCTCGTCGTCGGTGGCCGTTCCAGCGGCGCGCGGGTGGCCTGCCGCACGGCGTCCGCCGTCGGCGCGGACGCGGTGGTGGCCCTGGCGTTCCCGCTGCACCCGCCGGGCCGGCCGGAGCGCTCCCGGGCGGGCGAGCTGGCCACCGGGCTGCCGACGCTGGTGGTCAACGGCGACCGCGACCCGTTCGGCGTGCCCGCGTCGGGTCCCTCGGTCCGGGTGGTGCTCCGCCCCGGCGAGCGGCACGACCTGCGCGGCGACCCGGCCGGCACCGCCGCCGTGGTGGTCGACTGGCTGCGCGGGCGGGGCTGGGCGTCCTGATCCACCGCCCTCCGGCGAGGTCCGGGCGGCCGGGAGCGTGACCAGGCAGCGGCGAGCGTCGTTGTCCCCGATGGTGTCGGGTGCCCGGTCGGGCGGTCGGCGCCGTCCCTCCCAGGCCCTTCCTGGTCCCAGCGCCGGCACCCGCCGGAGCCGGAGCCGGGACCAGGAACGGGGCCGGCGGGTCGGCAGGGCGGAATGCCGGGACCGGCGCTCCGCGTTACCCCCACGGACAGGGACTTCTGCTTCAGGGGGGTGTGACCGGTGCCGACCGAGACACGGAGCCGGGAACGGGACGAACGGGAGGCGCGGCAGCTCAGACGGCTGCTGGCGGGACCGGAGTGGCCCGCGACGTCGCCACCGGTGGTGAGGACGGGCACACCCGCCGGAAGTGAATCTACGGGCTCCGCCCGGCGCGTATCCTCAGCGGGAAAGCATCCGACGCGAGGGGATGTGCGGTTGACCACCGAGAAGACGGACGAGCGCAGGGCCCGCTTCGAGCGGGACGCGATGCCCTTCGTCGACCAGCTCTACGCCGCCGGGCTGCGCATGACGCGCAATCCGGCGGACGCCGAGGACCTGGTCCAGGAGACGTACCTGAAGGCGTACGCGGCCTTCCACCAGTTCGAGCAGGGCACCAACCTGAAGGCCTGGCTGTACCGCATCCTGACCAACACCTACATCAACTCCTACCGCAAGCGGCAGCGGCAGCCGATCCAGGCGCCCACCGAGGAGATCACCGACTGGCAGCTCGCCGAGGCCGAGTCGCACACCTCCAGCGGGCTGCGCTCCGCCGAGACCGAGGCGCTGGACCGGCTGCCCGACAGCGACGTGAAGGAGGCCCTCCAGCAGTTGCCGGAGGAGTTCCGCCTGGCCGTCTACCTCACCGACGTCGAGGGCTTCTCCTACAAGGAGGTCGCCGACATCATGGGCACGCCCATCGGCACGGTGATGTCGCGGTTGCACCGCGGCCGTCGTAATCTGCGCAAGCTGCTGGAGGGCTACGCCGCGGAGCGTGGTTTCTCCGCCGCGCAGTCGTCGAAGGGCTCGACCGCCGCTGCCGGCCGGGAGGTGTGACGTGAGCTGTGGAGAGCCGCACGAGACGGACTGCCGCGAGGTGCTCGCGGAGGTCTACCTCTACCTCGACCTGGAGTGCGCCGAGGAGCGCCGCACGCTGATCCGCCGTCACCTCGACGAGTGCGGGCCCTGCCTGCGCGAGTACGGCCTGGAGCAGGAGGTGAAGGCGCTCGTCGCCCGCTGCTGCGGCAACGAGACCGCACCCGAGCAACTGCGCGAGCGGCTGCGGGTGCGCCTCACCGAGCTGGTCGTCTTCGAGACGAGCGACACCCGCGAACTGACCGACTGACCGGCGCTCCGGCGCGGAGCGGTCGGCACGACGAAACGATGGCCCGGGTCCGATCGGACCCGGGCCATCGTCGTACCCGGCCACGGCCGGGGGAACGCGGAGCGGTCGGCGCGCGACCGCGCCGTGGTCAGGAGTTGGGGCGCTTGCCGTGGTTCGCGCCGCTCTTCTTCCGGGCCTTCTTCTTCCGGGCCTTCTTCGCCATGCTGACCTCCTCATGTGCTGGTCACGTCCGCCCGCGAGAGCCGCGGCGGTGGTCGCGTCACCGGCGCCCCGGTCGCCCGGGGTCCGACCCGCTGATGCTAGTGCGGGCGGCGTCCGCCGTGGTCCGCCGGGGCGGGCTTCACGGGCCGACGCCCGCCACCCGTCGCGGCGGGCCGGTACGTGATTGGATACCGATCGCAGACACTGCGGTGGAGAGGGAGGGCCGAGATGGCCGAGGAGATCCGCGCCGAGATGGTGGCGAACGTGTGGAAGGTCGTCGCGTCGGCCGGGGACACCGTGTCCGAGGGGGACACCCTGGTGATCCTGGAGTCGATGAAGATGGAGATCCCGGTCGTCGCCGAGTCCGACGGTGTCGTGCAGCGGCTCGCGGTCGCGGAGGGCGACGTCGTGCAGGACGGCGACCTGATCGCGGTGATCGATTGAGTGGCGTGCTGGTCCGGCGGGCGGTCGAGGCGGACTACCCGGCGGTGGCCCGGCTGACCGTGGCCGCGTACGAGGCCGACGGCCAGCTCAAGGGGGGCACCGGCTACGGCACGGTGCTCGCCGACGTGGCCACCCGGGCGGCCAGCGGCGACGTGCTCGTCGCCGTGGACGAGGCGACCGGCGTGCCGCTCGGAGCGGTCCTGTTCGTGCTGCCCGGCAGCCCGTACGCGGAGCTGTGCGGGCCCGGGGAGGCCGAGTTCCGGATGCTCGCCGTCGACCCGGCGGCCCAGGGCCGGGGCGTCGGGATGGTGCTGGCCCGCGCCTGCCTGTCCCGCGCGGCCGAGCTGGGCTGCTCGGCGGTGGCGATCTGCGTGCGGGAGGGCATGGCCGAGGCCGCCCAGCGGCTCTACGCGCGGCTGGGCTTCGTCCGCACGCCGGAGCGGGACTGGTCCCCGCTGCCGGGGCTGCGGCTGCTCGGGCTGCGCCGGGAGCTGTCGCCGGGGACGCCCTGAGAACGGGCGGGCGGATCAGCGGCGGTGGGTGAGCCGCGCCCGGAGGCGGGGCGCGGCCCGGTCGGCGGTGGGTGAGCCGCGCCCGGAGGCGACGACGCGGCGGGCCGGTCAGCGGCGGCGGGTGAGCCGCGCCCAGAGGCGGCGCAGCGGGCCAGGGCGGGGCGCCGGCGCGGGGCCGGAGATCAGCTCGCCGGCCAGGGCCGCCGTCGCCGGGTCGAGGCCGGGGGTGGCCAGCGCCAGGTACGCCAGCGACACCGCGATCGGCACCGGCCGCTCCCGGGCCACCACCGCCGCGTCGGCGAGCCGCTCGGCGACCACGGCGGCCACATCGGGGCGCACCGAAGGGTCCACCCAGGCGGCGGTGACCAGGGCGAACAGGGCCGCCTCGGTGATCCAGTCCTCCACGCCCCAGACCAGCTCGACGAGCACCCGGCGGCGGGTGGAGGACGCCCACGCCTCGTCGGTGCGGTGGTGCAGCAGGCCCAGGCATGCCCAGACCTGCACGCAGCGCACCCACAGCGACGGGTCCTGACCGGCGAGCACCCGGCCCATCCCGGTGGGCGGGGCCTCCGGCGGGTGCACCAGCAGGCCGAGCAGGTCGGAAAGCTCCAGGGTGGCCAGGCCGACCGCCGCGTCGTACGCGGCCGGGGGGTGCGGCCACGCCGGGTGGGCGAGCTGCCGGACGCGGTCGGCCGCCTCCGCCGAGGGCGCCGGCACCGTCGGGGCGGCGACCGCGCCGTCCCAGCGCCACAGCGGCCGGTCGGTGGCCCGCCGGGGCTCGCGCGGGTCCGGGTCGGCCACCGCGGCCACCTCGACCCGCAGCCCGGGCACGGCCGCCGCCACGGTACGCAGCGCGCTCGGCGGCTCCAGCGTCTCCAACCGCACGGTCGTCCCGAGGCCCGGAGGGTCCTCGGTCAGGGCGTGGCGCAGCGCGGCCACGGCCGCGCCGGCGGCCGGGGTGAGCTGCCCGAGCCAGGGCCGGCTGCGGCAGCACTCGGCCAGGTCGCCGTGCTCGTGCGAGTCGTCGGGGTGGTCGCGGACGAAGTCCGCCAGCGCCACCAGGTGCGCCACGTCGCCGTCGCGCTGGAAGCGCAGCCGGTGCGCGGTGTGCACCGCACAGTCGAAGGCGGGGTCGCGGGCCAGGGCCCGGTCGACCCACTCCAGGGCCTCGTCGAGCCGGCCGTTGTCGGCCAGGGTGCCGGCGATGTCGGCGTACACGGCGAGGTCGTTCGGGTCGTGGTCGACGGCCCGGACGAGCGCGGCCAGGGCCTCGCGGGTCCGGCCGGCGCTGCGGTACGCGTACCCGAGCCAGACCTCGCCGAGCTTGGACGGCTGCGCGCGTACCCCGCGACTGGCCCAGCGGATCGCGACGGCGACCTCGCCGAGGCGTCGGGCCAGCGCGGACGCCGCGCCGAGCAGCAGGCCGTGCTCGGGGTGGGCGGCGACCGCGTTGCGGGCCAGCGCCAGGTACGGCGACAGCGGGGCCCGCTCGGCGCGCGGCACCGGGTCGGGCACGCCGGCGCAGACCTGCATGAGCACCTTCGCGACGAGCCCGGGGTCGAGCCGTTGCGGCAGCTCCGGGGCGGTCACCCAGGGCACGCCGGCCCAGTCCGCCCGCCGCTCGTGGCCGGTGGCGGCGGCCAGCAGCTCCAGCCCCTCGGCCGGCCGGCCCGCTGCGGCGAGCAGGTGCGCGCGGGCCACCACGACGCCGACGAAGGCGTGGGAGTGCAGCGCGAACAGCTCCACCCCGCCGCCGCCCGCCGTGGCGGCGATCCGGGCCAGCGTCTCGTGCGCCTCGGGCAGGGTCGGTGCCTTCGCCAGCGCGGCGGCCACGTGCCCGGCCGCGTGCGGCAGGTCGCCCTCGCCCAGCGCGAGCCGGGCCAGGGCCAGCTCCTCTCCCGCCGACAGCGGGGGATCGTCCCTTCCCTCGGACACGTGGGCCTCTCGGTCGTAGGGGTAGGCGCCCGGGAGCGGGTGCTTCTCGCCCACGGCGTCGTCACGGCCGGGCAAGCCTAGGTGATGTTGGGTCACCGTAGTGATCCTCTGCGCAATGCTGCGCGCAATATTGCTCACGGTTTCCCGAACATGCAAGACTGAGCAGGAAACGCGCGGGAACCGCGCAGAGGAAGGGGTACTCGTGACGCGTGCAGGGGCCGGGATGGCCGCCGACATCTCCGAGCAGCCGGCTGGCTACGAGCGGCTGCTCTCCAGCGAGCACGCCGGGGCGATCGCCCGGGTGGCCGCCGTGATCGCGGAACGCCGCCCCCGGCACGTGGTCTTCACCGCCCGGGGCACCTCCGACCACGCCGCGCTCTACGGGGCGTACCTGACCGAGATCCGGCTCGGCCTGCCCGCCGGGCTCGCCTCGCCCAGCGCGATCACCCTCTTCGGCGCCCGGCCCGACCTGTCCGACGCGCTCGTCGTCGGGGTCAGCCAGAGCGGCGGCTCGCCCGACCTCGCCGAGGTGCTGCGCACCGCCCGCGCCTCCGGCGCGCTGACCCTCGCGGTCACCAACAACCCCGAGTCCACCCTGGCCGGGGTCGCCGAGCTGAGCGTCGACATCGCCGCCGAGCACGAGCGGGCGGTGGCCGCCACGAAGACGTACACCGCCGAGCTGCTCGCCCTGCTGATGCTCGTGGAGGGCGTCCGCGCCGGCGACGGCGCGCTGCCCGCCGAGGAGCGCGCCGCGCTGGCCGCCCTGCCCGAGCTGGCCGCCCGCACCCTCGACGACGACACTCCGGCCCAGCTCGCCCCGCGCTACCGGTTCGCCGGCCAGCTCGTCACCACCGGCCGGGGGTACGCGTACCCCACCGCCCGGGAGGCGGCGCTGAAGCTGATGGAGACGTCGTACCTGCCGGCCCTCGCCTTCTCCGGCGCCGACCTGCTGCACGGCCCGCTGGCCATGACCGACCCCGACGTGCCGGTGCTCGCCGTGGTCGGCTCCGGCCCCGGCGGCCGGTCGATGGGCGAGGTGCTGCCCCGGCTCGGCGAGCGCCGCGCCGACGTGGTGGTGGTCGGCTCCGCCGACGTCGCCGGCGCCACCCGGATGGCCGTCCCCGAGGTCGACGAGCGGTACGCCCCGCTGCTGGACATCCTGCCGCTGCAGCGCCTCGCGCTCGCGCTGGCGCTGGCCCGGGGCGAGAACCCGGACGCGCCGCGCGGCCTCAAGAAGGTCACCGCCACGATGTGAGGCGGGGCCGAGACGGGGCACGCCGTCGCGCTGGCCGCCGGCCACCGCGACGGCACCCCGCCCGGCGTGGCAGGCTGGGCGGCGTGTCCACGCTGCGCAACCTCGCCGAGGAGCACACCCGGCTCCGCCCCGCCGACATCGACCACCTGCACCGGATCGCCGGGGACTGGCAACTGCTCTCCGACCTGTCCTTCGCCGACCTGCTGCTCTGGGTGCCGGTCGACTGCGAGGGCGCCTTCCTCTGCGTGGCCCAGGTCCGCCCGACGACCGCCCCCACCGCGTACCAGGACGACCAGGTGGGGCGGATCGTCGGCGGCCCCGACGTGGCCCACCTGGACGTCGCGTATGGGCAGGGCCGGATCTGGCGGGAGGGCGACCCGGTCTGGTACGGCGACGTGCCGGCCCGGCACGAGGCGATCCCCGTCCGGCTGCGCACCACCGACGGGGAGGCCGGCGAGGTGATCGCCGTGGTCGGCCGGGACACCAACCTCTCCACCGCCCGCACGCCCAGCCAGCTCGAACTGAACTACCTCACTACGGCCGACGACCTGGCCCAGATGATCGCCGACGGCACGTTCCCGCCGCCCCGGCACCCGGGCGAGACGACCTCCGCGCCCCGCGTCGGCGACGGGCTGGTCCGGCTCGACGCCAACGGCAAGGTCACCTACGCCAGCCCGAACGCCCAGTCCGCGTACCGGCGGCTCGGCCACGCCGCCCACCTCGTCGGCGAGGACCTGGCCAAGCTGCACCGCCGGCTGGCCGGCGACCCCCTGGAGGGGACCGACGCCGCCAACGGCATCCTCGCCGCGCTGCGCGGCGAGGCCCCGCCCCGGCGGGAGATCGACGCCCGGGGCGCGACCATGCTCACCCGGGCCCTGCCGCTGATGCCCGCCGGGGTGCCGATCGGCGCGCTGGTCCTGGTCCGCGACATCACCGAGGTACGCCGCCGCGACCGCGCCCTGATCACCAAGGACGCCACCATCCGGGAGATCCACCACCGGGTGAAGAACAACCTCCAGACCGTCGCCGCGCTGCTGCGGTTGCAGGCCCGCCGGGTCGCCATGCCGGAGGCCCGGGTCGCCCTGGAGGAGTCGGTACGCCGGGTCGCCTCCATCGCCCTGGTGCACGAGACGCTCTCCATGTCCAGCGACGAGGCGGTCGAGTTCGACGGCATCGTCGACCGGGTGGCCAGCGCGGCGACGGAGGTCGCGGCGACCGAGCAGCACGTCGGGATGCGCCGCCGGGGCAGCTTCGGGGTGCTCCCCGCCGAGATCGCCACCTCCCTGGTGATGGTCCTCAACGAACTGCTGCTCAACGCGGTCGAGCACGGCTTTCCGCCGGCGGCCGAGCCGGAGTCTCCGGCCGGTCCGGCGTCTTCGGCCGGTCCGGTGTCTCCGGTCGCGCCCGAGTCTCCGGCCGAGCCCGGGTCTTCGGCTGCGCCGGAGACGAACGGTCGTTCCGGGGTGGGTGGCGGTTCCGGGGTTGCCGGTGGGGCGGGGGGAGTCCTCCCGCCGGTCGCCGCCGGGGCCGCGAGCGCGGCGCCGCCCGAGGTGGTGGTGTCGGCCCACCGGTTCCGCAAGCAACTGCACGTCACGGTCGCCGACAACGGGCGGGGCCTGCCGGCCGGGTTCGACGCCGAGAGCGGCAGCCGGCTCGGGCTCCAGATCGTCCGGGCGCTGGTGACCGGGGAGCTGCGCGGCACCATCGAGCTGCGCAACGGCGCCGAGGGCGGCACCGAGGCGCTGCTGGTCGTCCCTCTCGCCCGGCCCTGACCGGTCGCGCGGCTCGCGCGGCTTGATCGGCTCGTGCGGCTCGTGCGGCTTGAGCGGCTCGCGCGGGTTGATCGACTCCATGCCGCCGACATGGCGGCATCCCGCCGCTGGGAAACCGCCATGTCGCCGACCCGGTGCGCGCCGGGGCCGGCTGTCGCCGACCAGTGCGCGCCGGGCCGACTCAGCGGGTGAGCAGCGCCACGGTCAGGCCGGGGCGCTGCCAGACCCGCTCGACGCCGAAACCGTCGCGCAGGGCGGCCCCCTTCGCGCCGGGCACCGCGCCGACCGGGTCCGCCCTCCGCCCGGCGACGACCAGCCAGGCCCGCCGCGCCCCGGCCAGGCAGGCGGCCGGGTCCCCGCACTCGTCGGCCCAGTAGTCGCCGCGCGCGTCGCGCCCCCGTACGACCAGCGCGTCCCGAGGTTGCCGGTCGCCGAGGTGGTAGCGCAGCCCGATGTCCGGGAAGAGCCAGCCGTCCCGGGGCGAGAAGACGATCACGTCGCCGGGCCGGCGTCCCTCGTGGACGACCCGGGCCGCTCCCCGGTAGTCGACCAGCGCGTCACGCGGCCACTCGTGGCTGCTCCGCAGCGCCGCCTGGTCCGGCAGGCCGAGCAGCCCGGCGAGGAGCACCACGGCCAGCGCTCCAGGCAGCGCCACACCGCCAGCCCGCGCGCGGTCCGCCGGGCCGTCCGTCCGCGCGCGGTCCGCCGGGCCGTCCGTCCGCGCCCGGTCCGCCGGGCTGCCCGTCGTCGCGCGGTCCGCCACGCTGCCCGTCTGCGCCCGGCCCGCCGGGCCGGGCGTCGGGTCCGTGCCGGCCAGGGCCGCCCCGGCCAGGAGACAGGCGAAGGGGACGGTGAAGAACAGGTAGCGCGGCACCCAGAGCGGCACGGCCAGGCCGGCCAGGAACAGCAGCAGCACCGGCAGCGCCACGCAGGCGGCCGGGAGCAGGGCGCGCCGGCCCGCCCGGGCGACCCCGAGCGCGGCGAGCCCGAGCAGCAGCCCGCCCACCGTGCTGCTCTGTGCCAGCGCGCCCGGCAGGACGGTCAGGTCGGCGGGGCGCGCCTGGTCCACCCAGTCGAGCTGCCGGCCGCGCTGGTTTGCGGCCAGCAGCGCCAGCGGGGCCAGCACGACCGCCGCCGGCAGGAGCGCGAGCAGCCAACCCCAGAACGGCCGGCGCGGTCGCAGACCGGCGGACCCGGGGCGGGCGGTCCGGCCCTCCAGCGGCGGGCGGGCGGCGGAGCCGGGGCGGGCGGCCAGCACCGCCGTCGCGTGGGCGGCGAGCAGGGTGAGGGCGACCAGGTGGGCGAGGCCGAGGGCGGTGACGGCGGCGGCGTACCCGGCCCAGCGCCGCCAGCCGGGCCGATCCAGCGCCCGGACCAGGAGCAGCGTCGCCAGCACGGCGAAGAAGGCGACGAACGCGTACGGGCGGGCCTCCTGGGCGTACCGGGAGGTGCCGGGGAGGACCGCGAGGAGCAGCCCGGCGAGCAGCCCGGCCCGCCGTCCGGCCAGCCGGTCGCCGAGGACGGCGGTCAGCCCGGCGGTGCCGGCCGCCGCCAGCACCGAGGGCAGCCGCAGCGCGGCCGGCGAGTCCCCGAACAGCGTCACCCAGCCGTGCGCGAGCAGGTAGTACGGCCAGATGGCGGCGTCGACGGTGCCGGCCATCCGGGCCAGGTCGCGCAGCGGCCGGGTGGCCGCGCTCCAGGTCGCCAGCTCGTCGCGCCACGGCTGGGCGGAGCCCGTCCCCACGCCCGTCACCGCCAGCGTGGCCAGCGTCGGCCACACCCAGACTGGACGGACCAGCCATGTCAAAGCTCGTGTAACGGACGAACTACCCACATGTCGAGCGTGTCACAGGCGGGCGGTCGACCGCAGCGCACCACCGCCCGTCGGGTGAAGGGTGCGCTGCTCGGGGCCGGTATGGGCCGGAGCACGCATCGGCGGCCCGTGATGTGGGATCACATCCGCGACCGGTGGAAGGCCCACCGTCGGTGTGCGACCATAGCGACATGCTTGCCGCCGTCATCCGTCGCTTCGTGGCCCGTCGCCACGTCGACTACGGCCGCGTGCGCAGCGCCATCTGTCCGGCCCACTGACGACGCCCGACCAATTCGTCTCGGGCGCGCTCCCGCGCCGGCCGTCCCACACCGCCGTCCACGGCCCCTCCCCACGGGCCGGCCGCGCGTCCGCGCTCCGAGGCACAGCAGACAACGGAGGACGCCGCGATGGCGGTCAGCAGCACCCCCGCCCGGCCCGACACCCCCGCGACGCCCGCCGGGCGGGCACCCCGCCGCCCCCGTGGGGAGGGGCAGTGGGCGCTCGGACACCGCGAGCCGCTCAACGCCAACGAGCGGATGAAGAAGGACGACGACCCGCTCAACGTCCGGGCCCGGATCGAGAACATCTACGCCCATGGGGGCTTCGCCTCGATCGACCCGCAGGACCTGCGCGGCCGGTTCCGCTGGTGGGGCCTCTACACCCAGCGCAAGGCGGGCATCGACGGCGGGCGCACCGCCGTGCTGGAGCCGCACGAGCTGGAGGACGAGTTCTTCATGCTCCGCGTCCGGGTCGACGGCGGGCAGCTCACCCTGCCCCAGCTCCGGGTCGTCGCGGACATCTCCCGGGAGTTCGCCCGGGACACCGCCGACATCACCGACCGGCAGAACATCCAGTACCACTGGATCAGGGTCGAGGACGTGCCGGAGATCTGGCGTCGACTGGAGTCGGTCGGCCTGCAGACCACCGAGGCGTGCGGCGACTGCCCGCGCATCGTGCTCGGCAGCCCGGTCGCCGGGGTGGCGGAGGCGGAGCTGGTCGACCCGACCCCGGCGATCGACGACATCGTCCGGCGGTACGTGGGCGACAAGGCGTACTCCAACCTGCCCCGCAAGTTCAAGACGTCCATCTCCTGGCTGGTCGACACCCCGTACGAGGCCAACGACGTCGCCTTCCTCGGCGTGGACCACCCCGAGCACGGCCCCGGCTTCGACGTCTGGGTCGGCGGCGGCCTCTCCACCAACCCGATGCTGGCCAAGCGGCTGGGCGTGTGGGTGCCGCTCGGCGAGGTGCCGGACGTCTGGGCGGGCGTGGTGGGCATCTTCCGCGACTACGGCTACCGCCGGCTGCGCAACCGGGCCCGGCTGAAGTTCCTGGTGGCCGACTGGGGTGTGGAGCGGTTCCGCGAGGTGCTGGAGAAGGAGTACCTGGGGCGCACGCTGCTCGACGGGCCCGCCCCGGAGCTGCCCGCCCGGCCGATCGACCACATCGGGGTGCACCGCCAGCGCGACGGGCGCGACTACGTCGGGGCCGCCCCGGTGGTGGGCCGGGTCTCCGGCAGCCAGCTCGCCCGGCTCGCCGACGTGGTCGAGGCGCACGGCAGCGACCGGGTGCGGCTCACCCCGTACCAGAAGCTGCTCGTGCTGGACGTGGCCCCGGAGCGGACGGAGTCCCTGGTCGGGGCGCTGCGCGGGATCGGCCTGGAGGCCCGGCCGTCGGCCTGGCGGCGCGGCACCATGGCCTGCACGGGCATCGAGTTCTGCAAGCTGGCGATCGTCGAGACCAAGGCGCGCGGCGAGGAGCTGGTGACCCGGCTGGAGGAGCGGCTGCGCGACTTCGACGCGGACATCTCGATCCACCTCAACGGCTGCCCGAACGCCTGCGCCCGCACGCAGGTCGCCGACATCGGGCTCAAGGGGCAGCTCGTGGTGGGGCCGGACGGCCGCCAGGTCGAGGGCTTCCAGGTGCACCTGGGCGGCGGCCTCGGCATGGCGCAGGGGCAGACCGCGGGGTTCGGCCGCAAGCTGCGCGGCCTGAAGACCACCGCCGACGAGCTTCCCGAGTACGTGGAACGGCTGGCCCGCCGGTACCTGGCCAGCCGGACGGAGGGCGAGACCTTCGCCAACTGGGTGATCAGGGTAGACGAGGAGGAACTCCGATGAGCGAGATCCGGTCGACACCGCTGTACTGCCCGTACTGCGGCGAGGAGGACCTGAGGCCCCACGAGGACGGGCACGGCGCGTGGGAGTGCCACGGCTGCGCCCGGGTGTTCACGGTGCGCTTCAACGGCCTGCTGAGCCGGGCGGTGACCCGATGAGCGCCCTGGTCTCGGCGGCGGCCTTGAGGCTGGTCGACCCGAACCGCCCGTCCGCCGCTCCCGGGCACGCGCGCCCGGCGGCCGAGGCCGGCCGCGCCCGCCCCGCCGCCGAGCCTCCCGCACGCGCCGGCCGCGAGCCGGGGCGGCGCGACCCGGAGGAACTGCGGCAGTTGGCCGAGCGGGCCGGGCGGGAGCTGGAGGGCGCGCCGGCGCTGGAGATCGCCCGCTGGGCGGCCGAGACGTTCGGCGACCGGTTCTGCGTGACCAGCTCGATGGCCGACGGGGTCCTGGCGCACCTGGTCTCCCGGGTCGCGCCCGGCGTCGACGTGGTCTTCCTCGACACCGGCCTGCACTTCCCGGAGACCCTGAGGGTCCGCGACGAGGTGGCCCGCCGGCTGCCGGTGAACGTCCGCTCGATCCGCCCCCGGCTCACCGTGGGCCAGCAGGACGGCGAGTACGGCCCCCGGCTGTTCAACCGGTCCCCGGACGAGTGCTGCCAACTGCGCAAGGTCGAGCCGCTGGAGCGGGCGCTGACCGGGTACGACGCCTGGGCCGCCGGGCTGCGCCGCGACGAGTCGCCGACCCGCGCGAACACGCCGGTGGTGTCCTTCGACGCCCGCCGGGGCAGGGTGAAGGTGAACCCGATCGCCGCCTGGCGGCAGGCCGACGTGGATGCCTACGTCGCCCGGTACGACGTGCCGGTCAACGAGCTTTTCAAGCGCGGCTACGGCTCGATCGGCTGCTGGCCCTGCACCCGCCGGACGAAGGCGGGGGAGGACCCCCGGGCGGGCCGGTGGGCGATGTTCGAGAAGACCGAGTGCGGCCTGCACGTCTGACCGGGTCCGGGTCGCCGGGGGCGGCGCTCGCCGCCGGCGACCCGGTGGTCCTCGTCGCGCACGGCAGCCGGGACCCGCGGGCGGCCGAGGCGACCCGGGCGCTGGCCCGGGCTGTCCGCGCCGCCCGCCCCGGGCTCGCCGTGTGGGCGAGCTGGCTGGACCACACCGACCCCGGCCCGGCGGCCGTGCTGCGGTCGCTGGCGGCGGCCGGCCACCCCCGCGCGGTGGTGGTGCCGCTGCTGCTCACCGCCGCGTACCACCGTCGGGTGGACATCCCGGCGGCGGTCGCGGCGGCGCGGGAGTCGGGGCCGCCGATCGACGTACGGGTGGCCGACGTGCTCGGGCCTGCCGGCGGCGCGGCCGACGAGGCTCTGCTGGCCGGGCTGCTGCGGCGGCTGGCCGAGGCGGGGCCCGGCCGGTTCGACGCGCTGGTGCTCGCCGCGGCGGGCACCCGGGACGCGCGGGCGCGCGCCTCGGTGGGCCGGGTGGCGGCGGCGCTCGGCGCGGAACTCGGGGTGCCCTGCAAGGTGTCGTACGCCTCGGCCGCCCCGCCGCTCGCGGGCGCGGCCGTGGCCCGGCTGCGGGCGGCGGGTGCCCGGCGGGTGGCCGTGTCGGCGTACTTCCTGGCCCCGGGGCTGTTCCATGACGCGGTGCTGGCGCAGGCCGGTCACGCCGGTGCCGTGGCGGTGGCCGGGCCGCTCGCGGACGCCCCCGAGCTGGCCGACCTGGTGCTGCGCCGCGTGGACGCCGCGCCGTCGGGCTGACGGGCGCGGAGGTGGTGAGCCACGTCGCCACCACTCCATGATCGTTTGTCGTACGGGTGGGGTAGAAACGTGGCATGGCCGCACAGCAGAACGCCCCGACAGGGGGCGGCCCTGTCGGGGCGTGGAGCTGTGGTGCGGTGGAGTCAGGCGGAGTGAGCGCGCAGCACCCGGAGGCCGCCGCGCCGCTTGACGGCGCGCCGTTCCTCCTCGCTCATCCCGCCCCAGACGCCAGCGTCCTGACCGGACTCGAGCGCCCACTGGAGGCACTGGTCGGTCACGGAGCAGCGCCTGCAGACGGCCTTGGCCTGCTCGACCTGCAGGAGGGCCGGCCCGGACGTCCCGATCGGGAAGAACAGCTCCGGGTCCTCGTCGCGGCAGACAGCATGGTGACGCCAGTCCATGGCGGCAACACTCCTCATTCTGGATGGGTGGCAGATTATTGCTTTGGTGCTTTTCCTTTATGCGTCCGCACGCCGATGGTCACGTTTCGCGTCCGTCAATTCGGCGTTGCGTGAGCAGGCTCTTGCGGCCCTTGGGACCTGCCCGAACGGCTCGGCTGAGCGAGCACATCCAGGCAATGTCCCGGTAACTCAAGTTCGCTTGTGAATACTTTCACGAACTCACGCGATGTCAAGGGTGACGCTCGGAAAAAATCCGAGCGGTGAGCAAGCTCACGACCCTTTTGTCCGGGTTCCAGGATGGCCTGGTTTACCCGCCGTACCACAGTCGCAGATCAATATAGTACAGTCTGCTGGACAATGCTGACATTTCCGGCACCTCGCCCTCGGGTGTGGCGGCCATCGCATCGACCGCGGTGGGGGACCGCTCTCGACCAAGGGCTGTACCCGAGACCTAGCAGATTACTCTCAGTGCGGCCGGAATGGATGCGAATCTAACTTTCTCCCGCTCTCCGAGATAGTCCCCGTCGAGCTGGAACGCCTGGGGCCGGCTCGCCAGCAGCGTGAACTCGCCCACGTCGTGCAGGCGCAGCACCTGACGGCCCCGCGGGTCGGGCGTCCGGGAGAAAAACTCCGTCACCGTGCGTGTCGTGCTCGCGACGCGGAGCTGACGCATCGCCAGCACATCGAGCCCGAGATCGAAGGACGCCTCCGGGTTCGGGTTGACCTCCCGCTCGCCCAGGTACGTCCACGGCGCCGTGTTCTGGATGATGACCGTGCCCAGCTCGTCCTCGGCCGCCTCGCCCGGCCGCTCCAGCCGGATCGCGGGGTGGCGGCGGTCCGAGCCGACGAAGTACTGGCTGACCGCCGAGCGGAGGTAGAGCGCCGGGGTGGAGACCCGGCCGCGCCGGCGGGCCTGCTCCACGCGGTGGATCACCGCCGCGTCGATGCCGAAGCCGGCGCAGAAGGTGAAGTAGCGTTCGTCGGCCTGGCCCAGCCCGATCGTCCGGGACCGGCCCAGCCGTAGCCCCTCCAGGATCATGCTGGTGCCCTCGGGCCACTCGCGGGGCAGGCCGAGCGCTCGGGCGAAGACGTTCGTCGAGCCGCCCGGCACGGTGGCCAGCGCCGGGAGCCGCTCGGCGCGGGTGCCCCCGGTGCGGATCGTCGGCGGCTCGGCCGTCATCAGCCCGTTGACGACCTCGTTGACCGTGCCGTCGCCGCCGAGCGTCACCACCAGGTCGACGCCCTCCTCGGTCGCCTCCCGGGCGAGGTCGGTGGCGTGGCCCCGGCGGCGGGTGTACCGCACCGACAGGTCCACCTGGCTGCGCAGCGCCCGGACCAGGACGTCCCGGCTGCGCTCGCTGGTGGTGGTGGCCTTCGGATTGACCAGCAGGACGGCCCGCATGGGCGGCACTGTACCCCGATTCACCACGGGTATCGTGGCGCGCGTGACCATCGACTCGGACCGGCACCCGACCACGCTGAGCTGGGCGGTCCGGTTGCTCCGGGGGGAGGCGGTCGCCCTCGGGCTGGTGGCCGCCTGGCTGATCTGGGCCGACCTCACCGCCGACGCCACCGACCTGCCGTCCGCGCTGCTGGTGACCGCGTTCGCACTCGGCGGCGCGGCCGCGCTCTGGGCGCTCGGCGGCGCGCTGAACCGGCGCCGGGCCGGGGCCCGCGCCCCGGCGATCGTCCTTCAGCTCATGCTGCTGCCGGTCGGCTGGTTCATGATCCAGGGCGGGATGGGCTGGCTCGGCGTGCCGCTGATGGCGCTGGGCCTCGGCGTCAGCGCGCTGCTGGTGAGCACGCCGACGAACCGGGCCCTCGGCTTCGACTGACCGCCGGCCGGCGCGCGGCGCTTCGGCGGTCGACCCCCCTGGCCGGCGGCCGGCGCGTCGACGGGCCGATCCCCGGCCGGCGGGCGGCGCGCCGATCCTCGCCCCCCGGCCGATCCTCGCCCCCCGGCCGATCCTCGCCCCCCGGCCGATCCTCGCCCCCCGGCCGGCGCCCGCCGCCCGGGGGCGGCGGGATCAGTAGCCGGCGCGGCGGGTCAGCAGGGAGATGGTGGCCCGGCCGTTCGCCGCGTTCGCCGACGCGGCGGTGGTGAGCGCCGTCAGCACCTTCCAGGCGAACGACGACTCGGACGGCAGCGTCGCGCCCCGCACGGTCGGGACGGTCACCTCGACGGTCAGCGCGTCCTCGGTGACCGCGAAGCGGCACTCCAGCTCGGCGTCGCGGGTGGCGATCGCGAGGAGCATGGCGCACGCCTCGTCCACCGCGATCCGCAGGTCCTCGATCTCGTCGAGGGCGAACTGGAGGCGGGCGGCGAGGCCAGCCGTGGCGGTGCGGAGCACGCCGAGGTAACCACCGTCGGCGGGCACCGTGAGGTGCACGATGTCGTCGTCGGTGGCCGGTAGGCCGGTCAGTTGAGTCACGCCTCATCCCCCCGGCGGGGACTCTACCCCGTCCGGACGACGCGCGCGTGGGCACGCCGGGCGAACGCCGACGGACGCGGGGCACGGCGGGCCGGCGTCCGCCCGTACCGCCGGGGGTTGTTCGTGGCCCGACGTGACGACGGCCGGCACGCCCTCGGGGGGGTGCCGGCCGCGCGTCATGCGGACCCGGAGGTCACGCCTGCTTGGTCTCCCAGAAGATCTTCGAGATCTCGTCGATCTTCTGGAGCAGCTCGTCGGCCTTGGCCGGGTCGACGGTGCCCTTGGCGCCGCCGGCACCCGCCAGCTTGGTGGCCTCGTTGAACAGGGTGTGCAGGTTCGGGTACTTCTCGAAGTGGGCGGGCTTGAAGTAGTCCGTCCACAGCACCCACAGGTGGTGCTTGACCAGCTCGGCGCGCTGCTCCTTGATGATCAGCGCCCGGGTGCGGAACTCGGGGTCGGTGTTCGCCTGGTACTTCTCGGCGATCGCCTTGACCGACTCGGCCTCGATCCGGGCCTGGGCCGGGTCGTAGACGCCGCAGGGCAGGTCGCAGTGGGCGCTGGCGGTCACGCGCGGCGTGAGGATGCGCGGAAGTCGCATCGGATTCCTCCATGGGACGTTTGCGATGATCCAAGACGACATTACTCCTGGAGATGATGCTCCCCGGTCCACCGGAGGCGAAACCCCCGATGCGCGCCGACGAAACCCGGGCCGCGGACCGGCTGCGCGGGCCGCTGGCCGCCGTACTGGTGACCGGCCCCTCCATGGCGCCGACCCTGCGCCACGGGGACGCCGTGCTGGTCCGGCGCGGTGGCCGCCCGATTCGCCCCGGAGACGTGGTGGTCGCCGTCTTCCGCAGCCGACCGGAACTGCTGGTGGTCAAGCGCGCGGTCCGCCCCGCCGACGGCGGATGGTGGGTACGCGGCGACAACGACCTGGTCACCGACGACTCCCGGGCGTACGGCGTGGCCGACGTGCAGGGCCGCGTGCTGGCCCGATACTGGCCCCGACCGGGTCGACTGCGCCGTCCTTGAGCTACCCGTGAGTATGACCCTACTCACATCCCAGTACTACCGCCGACACTATGCTCGGCAGGTGCCCGGGTGACCCCCGCACCGCGTCACCGCCGCCAGTTCGCCTCACCACGCAACCGCGCCGGCCGCCTCGTCTGCATCGACAGATCCCTGGAGTCACCATGTCTTCGTCGTCCCCCGTGGACCCCGCTGATCCCGTCTTCCGACTGCACGCCGGCGGCAAGATGGCCGTCGCCGCCACCGTCCCGCTGGCCAGCCGGGAGGACCTCTCCCTCGCGTACACGCCCGGCGTGGCCCGGGTGTGCGAGGCGATCGCCGCCGACCCCGCCCTGGTCGACGACTACACCTGGGCCGGGCGCGCCGTCGCGGTCGTCACCGACGGTTCGGCCGTGCTCGGGCTGGGCAACATCGGCCCCCGCGCGGCGCTGCCCGTGATGGAGGGCAAGGCGGTGCTGTTCAAGCAGTTCGGCGGCGTGGACGCGGTGCCGGTCTGCCTGGACACGCAGGACGTGGACGAGATCGTCGCTGTGGTGAAGGCCCTCGCCCCCTCGTTCGGCGGGATCAACCTGGAGGACATCAGCGCGCCCCGCTGCTTCGAGGTGGAGCGCCGGCTCGACGAGGCGCTGCCCATCCCGGTCTTCCACGACGACCAGCACGGCACCGCCATCGTGGTGCTCGCCGCGCTGCGCAACGCGGCGACCCTGCTCAACCGCAAGCTCGGCGACCTGCGGGTGACGGTCAGCGGGGCGGGCGCGGCCGGGGTGGCGGTCACCCGGATGCTGATCGCCGGGGGCGTCGACCCTGCCCGGGTGGTGGTCTGCGACTCCAAGGGCATCATCGGCCGGCACCGCACCGACCTCACGGGCACGAAGGCGGCCCTGGCCGCCGACACCAACGCCTCGGGCCGCCACGGCGACATCACCGAGGCGCTGCGCGGCGCGGACGTGCTCGTCGGCGTCTCCGGCGGGCAGATCCCCGAGGCCGCGGTGGCCGGGATGGCGCCCGGCGGCATCGTCTTCGCGCTGGCCAACCCCACCCCCGAGGTGCACCCGGAGGTGGCCGCCCGGCACGTCGCGGTCGTGGCCACCGGCCGTAGCGACCACCCCAACCAGATCAACAACGTGCTGGCCTTCCCCGGGGTGTTCCGGGGCGCGCTGGACGCCCGCGCCACCCGCATCACCGACGGGATGAAGGTGGCCGCCGCCGACGCCATCGCGGGCGTGGTGGCCGAGACGCTGAGCGCCGACGCGATCGTGCCGTCACCGCTGGACCCGCGCGTCGCCCCCGCCGTGGCCGAGGCCGTCGCCGAGGCCGCCCGCCGCGACGGCGTGGCCCGCGCCTGAGGTGTAAGGAGGGGCACCTTCTTAACGCATTCGGTAGAGGAAGGGCCCCTTCTTAACGAGGGCCGTCCTTGTTACGGTGCGGACCATGCGTGCCGCGTATGCCACCCGCTTCGACGCCGACAACCCGCTCGCCGCGCTGGCCGTGGGCGAGCGCCCCGAGCCGACCCACCCCGAGGACGGCTGGATGACGGTGCGGGTGCGGGCCAGCTCCCTCAACCACCACGACCTGTGGTCGCTGCGCGGAGTCGGCCTCGGCGCGGACCGGCTGCCGATGATCCTCGGCTGCGACGCCGTCGGCACCGACCCCGACGGCAACGAGGTGGTGGTCTACCCGCTGGTCGCCGACCCGGGCGACCCGCGCGGGACGTCCATCCTCTCCGAGCACTTCCAGGGCACCCTGGCCGAGCTGGTCGCCGTACCCAGGGCGAACCTGCTGCCCCTGCCGGACGGCCTGTCGGCCACGGACGCGGCCTGCCTGCCCACCGCGTGGCTCACGGCCTGGCGGATGCTCACCACCAAGGGCCGGGCGGAGGACGCCGAGTCGGTGCTGGTCCAGGGCGCGGGCGGCGGCGTCGCCACGGCGGCCGTCGCGCTCGCCGTGGCGCTCGGCAAGCGGGTGTACGCGACCAGCCGCGACCCGGGCAAGCGCGAGCGGATCACCGAGCTGGGGGCGACCGCGCTGGAGCCCGGCGCCCGGCTGCCCGAGCGGGTCGACGTGGTGATCGAGACGGTGGGAGCGGCCACCTTCGACCACTCGCTGAAGTCCGCCGCGCCGATGGCCCGGATCGTGGTCTCCGGCGCGACGGCCGGGCACGAGCCGAAGGTCAACCTCCGGCGGGTCTTCGCCATGCAGTTGGAGATCCTCGGCACCTCGATGGGCACCCCGGGCGAGCTGACCGCCCTGCTCGCGTTCTGCGCCGAGCGCGGGGTGCGCCCGGTGATCGACAGCGTGGTGCCGTTCGGCCGGGTCGAGGAGGCGTTCGCGCGGCTGCACTCCGGCGAGGTCTTCGGCAAGATCGTCATCGACCACACGGCCTGAGGGCCGCCGCTGGCGGTGGCGGCGGTGGCGGCGGCGTTAGGAAGGGACCCTTCCTATACCGAAAGCGTTAACAAGGGGCCCCTCCTTACAAGCGGTCGTCGAGGGTGGCCAGGTTGCCCCGGGTAGCGCCCGTCGGGAGGCGGCGCTTGGCCGCCGCGTCGCCGTACAGCGTCCAGCGCAGGAACTCGACGGTGGTGTCCGACACCACGCGAAGCGAGTCGTCGTCGGCGAGCAGCGCGCGCCCGTGGTCGCCCTTCGGCAGGCTCAGCATCGCCTTGGGCCACGGCACCTTCTCGTACGCCGCCCGCCCCGACGCGTAGGCCACCACCTCGTCGGCCTCGCCGTGCACGAAGAGCTGCGGCGCGGCGGCCCCGGCGAAGGCGGTGCCCACGCCCAGGGCGGTGCCCGCGAGGACCACCCCCGCCCTCAGCCGGTCGTCCCGCCCGCCGGTGAACAGCCCGATCGTGGTCACCGCGCCGGCCGAGTGCCCCGCCGCCGCCACCCGGTCGGCGGCGAGCCGGCCGCGCAGCGGGTCGCCGTCCACCGTGTCGAGGGCGAGCAACCGGGTCAGCGCGTACGACACGTCGGCCGGCTGGTTGAGCACGTCCAGCATCCTGCCGTCGCCACCCTTGGCGGTGTGCGGGAAGGTCGGCGCGGCCACCACGAAGCCGGCCGCCGCCCAGCGGGTGAGCAGCGCGGCGTACTCGTCGGGCCGGCTTCCCAGACCGTGGCTGAACATCACCACCGGGAACCGGCCGGTCGCGGCGGGGGGCGCGGACCGCTCGGCCGCCCCGCCGGCGCTGCCCCGCGCCGGGTACCACACGGTCACCGGCAGCGGCCGGTCGTCGCGGGTGAGCCTGAGCTGGCGCACGCCGACCGCGAACGCCTCGCTCGGCGCGGTGCCGGCGGGCACCCCCGGGGCGGCGCTGCCGGGCGCGGGCGGCGTCGGCGCGGCGGCGGTGGGCGCGGGCGTCGGCGGCTCCGCCGGGGCCGCAGCGCGGTCGGTGTCGCCGGAGCAGCCGGCGGCCAGGGAGGCGGCCAGGAGGGCGGCGGCCAGCGGGGCTCGGGTACGGCGACGGCGCATGGCTGTGATTGTGCCGCGCGGCCGGCGGTCACCGGAGGAAACCCCGGACGGGCCGCCTGCCGGGAGCCGCGCCGGGGATGCGACTCGGTGCCTAGCCGCGGCCCGGCGCGTCGCCGCCCCGCCCGCCCCGCCCGTCCCGCCCGGCGGGTTCGGTGGGTTCGGTGGGGCGGAGCGGGGCGTTAAGAAGGGGCCCCGGCTCTACCGAAGGCGTTAACAGGGGGCCCTTCCTTTCGAGGGTGGGGTGGGTCCGGAGGCGGGCCAGGGCGGCCGGGTCGCCGTAGAGGGTCCAGCGGAGGAAGTCCGTGGTGGTGGCGAGCACCTGGACGAAACCCGGATGCCCGGGGGCCAGGTACGCGCCGTGGTCCTGGCCGGTCAGCGTCAGGAACGCGGCCGGCCCGGGTGCCCGCGCGTAACCGGCCCGGCCGACGCTCAGCGGCACGATCGGGTCGGCCCCGCCGTGCACGAACAGCACCGGCGCGGACGGCCCGGCGAACGCGCCCGCCAGCCCGCCCCCGGCGATCACGATGCCCGCCCGGAGCCGGGGTGAGTGCCCGGCGGTGAGCATCCCGGCGGTGGTGAAGCCGCCCGCCGAGTGCCCGGCCGCGGCGAACCGGGCGACGTCGAGGTGACCGGCGAGCGGGTCGCTCCGGCGGGCGTCGAGCCGGACCAGGTGCCGAATCAGCCGCCAACCGTCGGCGGGCTGGTGGCGCACGTCCGCGCGGGTGAACCGGGCCGCCCCCCGCCGGGTGTGCGGGTACGCGGGCGCGGCCACCACGAACCCGGCGGCGGCCCACCGGCTGGTCAGCGGCGCGTGCAGCTCGGGCAGGCTGGCCAGCCCGTGGCTGAACACGACGACCGGGAACCGCCCCGGGGCCACCCCGCCGGGGCCCGCCGGGTACCAGACGGTCACCGGCAGCGGGCGCGCGCCCGCCGGGTCGAGGGTGAACGTCCGCACCCCGACCGGGTACGCCCCGGCGGGCGCGGGCCGGGCGGGCGGGGCGGTGCCGGGGGCGGCGGCGGTGGCCGTGCCGCAGCCGGACAGCAGCGCCGCCGCCAGCGCGGCGAGCAGCAGCCTTTTCACCCCCACGGCTCCACGGTAGGCGGCCGGCGGCCCGGTGCGGCCCCACCGTCCGGACCAGCCGGGGCGGCCATCCGGCCGGAGCGGCGGGGCGGGACGGTCGGGGGCCCGAGGCCCGGGTCAGCGGGTGCGCTCGGCGACCGCGCGGGTCTCCCGGGCGATCTCCCGTTCCTCGTCGGTGGCGACCACGCAGACGGCGACCTCCGCGCCGTCCGGTGAGATCACCCGGTCGCCGTGTCCGGCGTTGCGCCCCGGGTCGACGGCGATGCCGAGCCGGCCCAGGCCGGCCAGGGCGGCGGCCCGCACCGGCGCGGCGTGCTCGCCCACCCCGGCGGTGAAGGTGACCGCGTCGACCCGGCCGAGCAGGGCGTAGTACGCCCCGACGTACCCGGTGATCCGGCGGCAGTAGACGTCGAAGGCGAGGGCGGCGTCGGGGTCCCCGGCGTCGCGGCGGGCCAGCACCTCGCGCATGTCGTTGGCCCCGGTCAGGCCGAGCAGGCCGCTGCGGTGGTTGAGCAGGTCGTCGATGTCGTCCACGCCCAGCCCGCCCTCGCGGCGCAGGTGGAAGATGATCGTCGGGTCGAGGTCGCCGCTGCGGGTGCCCATGACCAGGCCCTCCAGCGGGGACATCCCCATCGAGGTGGCGACGCTGCGCCCCCCGGCCACCGCGCAGGCGCTCGCCCCGTTGCCCAGGTGCAGGGTGATGGTGTTCAGCTCGGCGTACGGGCGACCGAGCAGCTCGGCGGTGCGACGGGAGACGTACGCGTGGGAGGTGCCGTGGAAGCCGTACCGGCGCACGCCGTACCGCGTCGCGGTGTCCCTGTCGATCGCGTAGGTGGCGGCGGCCTCGGGCAGCGTGTGGTGGAACGCGGTGTCGAAGACGGCGACCTGCGGCACCCCCGGCAGGGCCTCGCGGGCGACGCGGATGCCGGCCAGGTTCGCCGGGTTGTGCAGCGGCGCGAGCGGGACCAGCTCCTCGATCGCCGCGAGGACCGCGTCGTCGACGCGCACCGGTTCGGCGAAGCGCCGCCCGCCGTGCACCACCCGGTGCCCGACGGCCGCCAGCCCGGTGAGGTCCAGCCGGTCGAGGATCTGGCGCACGGCCGTCTCGTGGTCGGCCGGGCCGCCGCCGGGCTCGCCGATCCGCTCGACGGTGCCCCGGTCGACGATCTCGTCGCCGTCGTAGAGCCGGTACTTGACCGACGACGACCCGCAGTTGAGGACGAGTACCCGACTCACGACGCCTCCCCGGCGGCCTGGATGGCGGTGATGGCGACGGTGTTGACGATGTCGGCGACGGTGGCGCCCCGGGACAGGTCGTTGACCGGCCGGCGTAGGCCCTGGAGCACCGGGCCGACGGCCACCGCCCCGGCGGAGCGCTGCACCGCCTTGTACGTGTTGTTGCCCGTGTTGAGGTCCGGGAAGACGAACACCGTGGCCCGTCCGGCGACCGGGCTGTCGGGCAGCTTGGTGGCCGCGACCGCCGGGTCGATCGCCGCGTCGTACTGGATCGGCCCCTCGACCAGCAGCCCGGGGCGGCGCTCGCGGACCAGCTTGGTGGCGGCCGCGACCTTCTCCACGTCCGCGCCGGCCCCCGAGTCGCCGGTCGAGTACGACAGCATGGCGACCCGGGGTTCGATGCCGAACCGGGCGGCCGTGTCGGCGGAGGAGAGGGCGATGTCGGCGAGCTGGTCGGCGTCGGGGTCGGGGTTGACGGCGCAGTCGCCGTAGACGAGCACCCGGTCGGCGAGCAGCATGAAGAAGACGCTGGAGGCGACGGAGAGCCCCGGCACGGTGCGGATGATCTCGAACGCCGGGCGGATGGTGGCCGCCGTGGTGTGGGTGGCCCCGGAGACCATGCCGTCGGCCCGCCCGGTGTGCACCATCATCGTGCCGAAGTAGTTCGGTTGGGCCATCACGTCGTGGGCCAGGTCGAGGGTGACGCCGCGCCGGGCGCGCAGCTCCGCGTACCCGGCGGCGAACTCGTCGCGCCACTCGCTGGTCGCCGGGTCGACCACGTGCGCGCCGGCGATGTCGATGCCCAGCTCGCGGGTGCGCCGGGCGACGTCGTCGGGGCGGCCGAGCAGGGTCAGCTCCGCCACGCCCCGGCGCAGCAGGACCTCCGCCGCGCGCAGGATCCGCTCCTCGGTCCCCTCGGGCAGCACCAGGTGGCGGCGGGTGGCGCGGGCGCGGTCGATCAGGTCGTACTCGAACATCAGCGGGGTGACCCGCTCGGAGCGGCTGACCCGCAGCCGGCGGGACAGGTCCTCGGTGTCCACGCATCCCTCGAACGCGCCGAGCGCCGCCTCCACCTTGCGGGGGTTGGCGACGCTGGGCCGCCCCTCGATCCGGCTGGACGCGGCCACCGTGTCGTAGCTGTCGCTGGGCACCGAGAGCACCGCGAACCCGGTGTTCAGCCCCTTCACCAGCCGCATCGCCCGGGGGTCCGGCTGCTCGCCGAGGGTGAGCACCACCCCGGCCAGGGAGACCCGCCCGGCGACGTGGGCGGCGCTCGCGGCCACCAGCAGGTCCGCCCGGTCGCCGGGGGTGATCACCAGCGCGCCCTCGGTCAGGTGGTCCAGCAGCGTCGGGACGTGGGCCGCGCCGACCACGTAGTCGAGCACGTCGCGGCCGAGCGCGGCGTCGTCGCCGGCCAGCAGGGTGGCGCCGAGCGCCGCCGCGACCTCGGCCACCGTCGGCGCGGACACGGCCGGCGCCTCCGGGATCGCGTACGCGGGCACGGGCAGCTCGGGCAGGCTCATCGGCCCCGGCACCCGGTTGGCGATCACCGCCAGCACCGTCGCGCCCAGGTCCTCCAGGTCGTGGTACGCCCCGCGCGCCGCCGCCGCGATCGCCTCCGGCTCCTGCCCGAAGCCGTCGACCACCGGCACCACCACGCTGCCGAACTCGGTGGCCAGCCGGGCGTTGAAGGCCAGCTCGCGGGGGCCCGCGCCGTCCCCGCCGTCGGCGAAGTCGCTGCCCACCACGACCACGGCCGGGCAGCGCCGCTCGACGTCGCGGTACCGCGCGACGATCCGGGAGATCAGCTCCTCGCGCCGGCCGTCGGCGACCAGGCCGGTCGCCTCCGCGTACGTCGTGCCGGAGAGGTCTGCCGGCGGCAGGTCGACGCGGTAGCGGTCGGTGAGCAGGGCGAGGATGGGATCGGGGTTGGTGCCGGAGACCAGCGGCCGGAACGCGCCGATCCGACCGACCTGCCGGGAGAGGAGTTCGGCGAGGCCGAGCGCGATGGTCGACTTCCCCCCGCCCGAACCCACGCTGGTCAGATACACGCTCCGGGCCACGCCCTCACGCTACAAGATCGCCGGACGCAGCGCCGCCGTCCCCTCCGTGACTTTGGGGGATCCTCGTCTCACTCAGGCCCCTGACCAGGAACTTCAGGTTTCTTCGCTCCTAGACTCGCCACTCGTGACCGACCCTCGGCCCCTCGCCCCGCCCTCGTCCTCGCCCGAGCAGCCGGCCGTCGTGCGGCCCGTGACCGGCGGTTCGGCGGTCCCACTCTCCGTGACGGACGGTCCGACGGTCGTAGCGTCGACCGTCACCGACGGTCCGACGGTCCTCCTGGCCGCGGTTCCCGACCTGCCGCCGGTCTTCGTCGACCCGAGCGGGCGGCGCGGGACCCGGCTGCGGCGGATCGCGTACGTCGCCGGGCTGGCCGGGCTGGCGTACACCGCGCTGGTCGGGGTCAGCTTCGCCGGGGGGCCGGTGCGTCCGGAGAACGTGCTGCCCCTCGTCGAGTCGACGCAGCGCCCCTGGGAGACGCCCGCGCCGCCGGCCGCCCCGGCCCCCGCCCCGACGACCGCGAAGCCCACCACGCCGGCCGCCGCCCGGGCGACCGCGAGGCCCACCACGCCGGCCCCCGGCCCGACCCGTGCCACGGCTCCCCGGCGCGCGCCCGCCGCCACGTCCTCGCCCCGGCCGTCGTCCCCGGCGGCCGACAGCGCGCGTCCCAGCCAGAGCGCCGTCCCGCCCCCGGCCACCACGGCGCCTCCGACGACCGTGCCGCCCAGCACCGAGCCAACCACGGCCGTCCCGCCCCCGGTGGTCGACCTACCGGCCCCTCCGGAACAGGCCGAGTAGCGTGCGGACATCCGCTGACCCGTCCACCGGTCGCCCCCCGCCGCCGGTCCGCCGCAGCCGGCGGGTCCGCCGGTCCGCGCCGCCGCCGAGCTGGGCCCTGTTGGGCGTCCTGCTCGTCGTCCTGGCCGGCGTGCTCTTCGTCGGGGCGTACGCGAACGCCGCCTTCGTCCCCGACCGCGCGGAGCACGACGGCGGCCAGGACCGGGTGCCCGCCGAGGTGGTCAACGGCGGCCCGATCATCAACGCCGCCGACGGCCAGAACCGCTCCTACCGGCTGCCCGCCCGCACCGTCGCGCTCACCTTCGACGACGGTCCCGACCCGAAGTGGACCCGCGAGGTGCTGCGGGTCCTCGACGCCCACCAGGTGAAGGGGACCTTCTTCGTGGTCGGGTCGCAGGCCGCCCGGCACCCCGAACTGGTGCGGGAACTGGTCGCCGACGGGCACGAGGTCGGTGTGCACACCTTCACCCATCCCGACCTGACCACGCTGCCCGGCTGGCGTCGACGGATGGAGTACGCCCAGACCCAGCTCGCGCTCGCCGGCGCGGCCGGGGTCCGCTCCTCGCTGCTGCGGTTCCCGTACTCCTCGCACGCCGACGCGATCGACGACCGGGACTGGCCGCTGGTCACCGAGGCCGGCGGGCTGGGCTACCTCACCGTGCTCAACGACACCGACAGCCGGGACTGGGAGCTGCCCGGGGTGGACGCCACGGTCGCCAACGCCACGCCGGCCGACTACTCGGGCGCGATCAGCCTGTGGCACGACGCCGGCGGGGACCGGGCCCAGACCATCGCAGCCCTGGACCGTTTCATCCCGCTGATGAAGGAACGCGGCTACCGCTTCGCCACCGCGACCGAGGGGCTGAACCTGACACTGGCCGCGACCGGGGTCGACCATCAGGTGACCGGGAACCCGGTCGCGTCCGGGGCGGAACGGTGGCAGGGCCGGATGCTGGTCTGGGCGGTGCAGGGCGCCGACCGCACGCTCATCCTCTTCGGCGCGCTCTTCGTGCTCGTCGGCGTGCTCACCGTCGGCCGCACCGTCCTGCTGCTCCTGCTCGCCGGGCGGCACGCCCGGCGCCGCCGGGCCCGGGACTGGACCTGGGGACCGCCGGTGACCGAGCCGGTATCGGTGATCGTCCCCGCGTACAACGAGAAGGAGGGGATCGCCGCGGCGGTCCGGTCGCTGGCCACCGGCGACCACCCCGGGGGCATCGAGGTCGTCGTGGTCGACGACGGCTCGACGGACGGGACCGCCGACATCGCCGAGGGGCTCGGCCTGCCGAACGTGCGGGTCGTGCGCAAGCCGAACGGCGGCAAGCCGAGCGCGTTGAACACCGGCGTGGCGCTGGCCCGCCACGAGTTGCTGGTGCTGGTCGACGGCGACACCGTCTTCGAGCCGGACGCCGTGCGCCGGCTGGTCCAGCCGTTCGCCGACCCGCAGGTGGGCGCGGTCGCCGGCAACGTCAAGGTGGGAAATCGGGACAGCCTGATCGCCAGGTGGCAGCACATCGAGTACGTCATCGGGTTCAACCTCGACCGCCGCCTCTACGAGACCCTGCGGTGCATGTCGACGGTGCCCGGCGCGATCGGCGGGTTCCGGCGGCAGGCCCTCGTGTACGCCGGCGGGATGACCGACGACACCCTGGCCGAGGACACCGACATCACCATGGCCCTGGGCCGGGCCGGCTGGAAGGTGGTGTACGAGGAGCGGGCCCGGGCGTGGACCGAGGCCCCGGCGACGATGGGGCAGCTGTGGAAGCAGCGCTACCGGTGGAGCTACGGCACCATGCAGGCGATGTGGAAGCACCGCCGCTCGCTGCTCGACCACGGCGCGTCCGGCCGGTTCAGCCGCCGATGCCTGCTGTTCCTGAGCCTGTTCGGGGTGTTGCTGCCGCTGCTGGCGCCGGTGATCGACCTGCTCGCCCTGTACGGCCTGTTCTTCCTCGACCGGACCACGACGGTGGTGGCCTGGCTGGCCATGCTGACGGTGCAGTTCCTCAGCGCGGTAGTGGCGTTCCGGCTGGACCGGGAGAAGCTGGGTGTGCTCTGGGTGCTGCCGTTGCAGCAGTTCGTCTACCGGCAGCTGATGTACCTGGTGATGATCCAGTCGGTGGTCACCGCGCTGACCGGCGGCCGGCTGGGCTGGCAGAAGCTGCGCCGCACCGGCCTGCGCCCGACCGTCCGCGCCGGGAACGGCTGACGGTCAGCGGGCTCGGCGGGCCAGGTCGAGGGCGTACTCGGGCCACCAGACGCCGCTGTCCGGCTCGCCGGGCCGGCAGGCGTCGTCGGACTCGCCGGGGAACTTGACCCAGAGCAGGGCGTCCACCCGGTCCGGGCCGGGGTCGGCCGTGGGCTCCTCGCCGAGCGCCCGGCCCGGCGGGTTGCACCAGCTCGGCGCGCCGCCCACGGTGCGGCCCGGGTGCGGGCCGTTGCCGTTGCGGCTGGTGTCGACGACGAACCGGGTCGCCCCGCCGAGCGCGTCGGAGAGTCGATGACCGTAGCGGACGTTCTCCTCGGTGCCGACGAAGTTCGCCACGTTGAGGGCGAAGCCGGCCGCGTCGGCGATCCCGGCCCGGCGCAGCGCCACGGCGAGCCGGTCGACGTCGGTGATCCAGCCGGGATGCCCGGCGTCGAGGTACACCCGGGCGCCGTCGGTGCTGCCCAGCACGGCCACCGCGTCCCGCAGCAGCGCGAGCCGGCCGGCGACGTCGGGCACGCAGCCGGCGACGGCGTCCGCGACCGCGCCGGGTTCGAGGACCACGGTGACCGGCCGGCCGGCCACCCCGGCCGCCAGGTCCCGGATCCAGCGCTGGTAGTCCGCCGCGTCCCCGGCACCCCCGGCCCCACGCCGGGCGCAGTCGCGGCCCGGGAGGTTGTGCGCCACCAGCACCGGCGTCTGCCCGGCGACGGCCGCAGCGGTGAGGAAGGCGTCCACCTCGGCGCGGACCCCCGGGTTGCCGGTCAGCCACTTCGCGCTCGGGCGACCGGCGATCGCGCGCAGCGCCTCGGCGTCGGCGGTGCGCCCCTGCGCAGCCCAGCGGTCCGCCTGCGCGCCGGCCGGGTTCGCCGGATCGACGTAGAAGACGGGCGGCAGGGCCGACGGCGCGGCCCCGTCGTCGCCGACCGGCCCGGCCCGGGGCGCGGGGTCGGCGTCGCAGCCGGCGAGCAGCAGCGCCAGGGCGATGCCGGCCGCCGTCCAGGCCCTTCGGAGGCTCAGTCCTCGTCCTCGTCGTCGAGGCGGGCCAGCCAGGTGGCGAACCGCTCGATCGGCGTCTCGAACTCCGGGTTCAGGTCCACGAAGTCGCGTAGCCGCTCGCCGAGCCACTCCACGCTGACCGACTCGTCGCCCCGGCGCTGGACCAGCTCCTCGATCCCGCGATCGGTGAAGTACATCCGTACGTCCTCATTCGTCGGCCCGGCCGGGGTGGCCGGGCGGTGGCCCGCCGACGCGAGCGGGGCAGCGGCCGTCGTGGTGACGGCCGCTGCCCCGGTGCGCGTCGGCGCGGTCAGGTCACGGGCGGGGGAGGGCCGCCTCGATGAGCGCGTTCTGCTCGGCCTCGTGCATCTTCGCCGAGCCCACCGCCGGGGCGGCGGCGGCCGGGCGGGAGATGCGACGCAGCCGGATCTCGCTGAGGTGCTCCAGCAGGTTGAGCGCGACGAAGCTCCACGCGCCCTGGTTGGCCGGCTCCTCCTGCACCCAGGCGTAGTCCTCGGCGTTCGGGTACCGCCCCAGGGCGGCCCGGATCTCCTCGACCGGCAGCGGGTAGAGCTGCTCCACCCGGAGGATCGCGGTGTCGGTGACGCCCCGCTCGGCCCGGGCCTGGAAGAGGTCGTAGTAGACCTTGCCCGAGCAGAGCAGCACCCGCTTGACCTGCTCCGGGGCCGGAGCGCCGGTGTCGGCCAGCACGGGGGAGAAGGTGCCGGTGGTGAAGTCCTCCACGTCGGAGACGCAGAGCTTGTGCCGCAGCAGAGACTTCGGCGTGAACACCACCAGCGGCTTGCGCTTCGGCGACAGGGCCTGGCGGCGCAGCAGGTGGAAGTAGTTCGCCGGGGTGGTCGGGATGGCCACCCGCATGTTGTCCTCGGCGCAGAGCTGGAGGAACCGCTCCGGGCGGCCGGACGTGTGGTCCGGGCCCTGACCCTCGTGGCCGTGCGGCAGCAGCAGCGTCACCGCCGAGCGCTGGCCCCACTTCACCTCGCCCGAGGAGATGAACTCGTCGATCACCGACTGGGAGCCGTTGACGAAGTCGCCGAACTGGGCCTCCCAGCAGACCAGCGCGTCGATGTTCTCCACCGAGTAGCCGTACTCGAAGCCCATCGCCGCGTACTCGCTGAGCAGGGAGTCGTGCACGAAGAAGCGCGACCGCTCGCCGTCGGCGGTGAGCGACTGAAGCGGCAGGAAGTCGTCGCCGGTCTTGGCGTCGACCACCGAGGCGTGCCGCTGCACGAACGTGCCGCGCCGGGAGTCCTGCCCGGCGAGGCGGACGGTCACCCCGTCGTGCAGCAGCGCGCCGAAGGCGAGGATCTCGCCGTAGCCCCAGTCGATGTTGCCCTCGGTGGACATCCTGGCCCGCCGGTCGAGGAGCTGCTGGATGCGCTTGTGCGGGGTGAAGCCCTCGGGCAGGTCGGTGTGCGCCTCGCCGATGGCCCGGACGACCTCGGCGGTGGTGGCGGTCTCGACCTGCGGCTCCGGCTCCTCCTCGCGGCGCTGCCGGGCCGACTGCTTCGGCGCGGAGGCGGCGTCCCGGGTGGCCTTGAAGACCCGTTCGAGCTGGGCCTGGTAGTCGCGCAGCAGCTCCTCCGCGTCCTCCACCGTGATGTCGCCCCGGCCGATCAGCTCCTCGGTGTAGAGCTTGCGGACCGAGCGCTTCGAGTCGATGATCTGGTACATCTGCGGGTTGGACATCGACGGGTCGTCGCCCTCGTTGTGCCCGCGCCGGCGGTAGCAGACCATGTCGATCACGACGTCCTTGTTGAACGCCTGCCGGTACTCGAACGCCAGCCGGGCGACCCGGACCACGGCCTCGGGGTCGTCGCCGTTGACGTGGAAGATCGGCGCCTGGATCATCCGGGCCACGTCGGTGCTGTAGAGGCTGGACCGGGAGTGCTCCGGGGCGGTGGTGAAGCCGACCTGGTTGTTGATCACCACGTGCACCGTGCCGCCGGTGCGGTAGCCGCGGAGCTGGGACAGGTTGAGCGTCTCGGCGACCACGCCCTGGCCGGCGAAGGCGGCGTCGCCGTGCACCAGCAGCGGCAGCACCGTGTACCCCTCGAGCTTGAGGTCGATCCGGTCCTGCTTGGCGCGGACTATGCCCTCCAGCACCGGGTCGACGGCCTCCAGGTGCGACGGGTTCGCCACCACCGACACCTTGACGGCGTGCTCGCCGTCCGGGGTGGTGAACTTGCCGTTCTGGCCGAGGTGGTACTTCACGTCGCCCGAGCCCTGCGTGGAGCGCGGGTCGAGGTGCCCCTCGAACTCGGAGAAGATCTTCTCGTACGGCTTGCCGACGATGTTGGCGAGCACGTTGAGCCGGCCCCGGTGGGCCATGCCGATGACGACCTCGTCGAGCCCCGCCTCGGCGGAGGACTCCAGCACCTCGCCGAGCAGCGGGATCAGCGACTCGCCGCCCTCCAGCGAGAAGCGCTTCTGGCCGACGTACTTGGTCTGCAGGAAGGTCTCGAACGCCTCGGCGGCGTTGAGCCGGTTGAGCACGTGCTTCTGCTCGTCGGAGCTGGGCTTCTCGTACTTGCGCTCGATCCGCTCCTGGATCCAGCGCCGCTCCTCCGGGTCCTGGATGTGCATGTACTCCACGCCGACGCGGCGGCAGTACGAGTCGCGCAGCACGCCGAGGATCTGGCGCAGCTTCATCCGCTGCTTGCCGGCGAAGCCGTTGACCGGGAAGACCCGGTCGAGGTCCCACAGGGTCAGCCCGTGCTGGAGGACGTCCAGGTCCGGGTGCTTGCGGATGGTGAACTCGAGCGGGTCGGTGTCGGCCATCAGGTGCCCGCGCACCCGGTAGGCGTGGATCAGCTCGTGCACCCGCGCGGTCTTGTTGATCTGGCCCTCGGAGTTGACGGCCACGTCCTGCATCCAGCGCACCGGCTCGTACGGGATGCGTAGGGAGGTGAAGATCTGGTCGTAGAAGCCGCGCTCGCCCAGGAGCAGCTCGTGCATGACCTTGAGGAACTCGCCGGACTGCGCGCCCTGGATGATCCGGTGGTCGTACGTGCTGGTCAGGGTGATGATCTTGCTGACGGCCAGGTCCGCGAGGGTGGCCTCGCTCATCCCCTGGTACGGCGCCGGGTACTCCATCGCCCCGACGCCGATGATGGCGCTCTGGCCGGTCATCAGGCGCGGGATCGAGTGCACCGTGCCGATGCCGCCCGGGTTGGTCAGCGAGATCGTGGTGCCGGAGTAGTCGTCCATCGTCAGCTCGTTGCGGCGGGCGCGCCGGACCACGTCCTCGTACGCCTGCCAGAACTGCCGGAAGTCCATCGTCTCGCAGCCCTTGATGGACGGGACCACCAGGTTGCGGGTGCCGTCGGGCTTGGCCAGGTCGATCGCGATGCCCAGGTTGACGTGCTCGGGGCGGACCAGGGTCGGCTTGCCGTCGGTCACCGCGAAGGAGTTGTTCATCTCCGGGTGCTCGACCAGCGCCCGGACCATCGCGTACCCGATCAGGTGGGTGAAGCTGACCTTGCCACCCCGCCCCCGGGCGAGGTGGTTGTTGATCACGATGCGGTTGTCGACCAGCAGCTTGGCCGGGACGGCGCGCACGCTCGTCGCGGTCGGCACGGCCAGCGAGGCGTCCATGTTCTGGACGATCTTCGCGGCGACGCCGCGCAGCGGGCTGGTCTGCGGGCCGGCGGCGGCCGGCTTCGCGGGGGCGGCCTTCGCGGCGGGCGCGGACTTCGCCGGGGCGGCCTTGGCGGGCGCGGCGGGCTTCGTGGGGGCGGGCTCCGCCTTCGGCGTGGGCTTCTTCGCCGCGGCCGGCTCGGCCTTCGCGGCCGGCGCGACGGTGGCGGCGGCCTCCTGCTGCCCGGCCGGCTCCGGCGCGGCCGGGGTGGCCTTGGCGGCCTTGCCGTCCGGCCGTGGCGTGGCGGCGCCGGGCGCCGGGCGGTAGTCGGCGAAGAAGTCGTGCCATGCCGAATCGACGCTGCTCGGGTCGGCGAGGTACCGCTGGTACATCTCCTCGACGATCCATTCGTTCGGGCCGAAACCCGCCAGTGGGTTCTCCTGCGAAGTCTGCTGGGTCGACACGGCCGGTAATCGCCTCTTTCACGCGGGTTTGTGTGTCACGCGGTGTCCGCCGCCGCCCGACGCGCGGGTGGACGGGAGACGGCTCCCAGGCTACGCCGTAGGAATACGCTAAGCATTTCCGCCTCCGGCGCGTGGCCCGTTTCACAGAAAGATTCCACGAATCCGCTGCGCACCGCGCGCCCCGTCCACCCCGCGTGGCGCCCGGGGCACCGGCCCGGCGGCGACCATGCGGCACCGGCCGGCGGGGAGACGGGCACCGGCCGGCACGGGAGACGGCGGCCGGGCGGGGCACGGAACGGCGCCGGCCCCGCAGCGGGCGATCGACGATCGCCGCCACGGGGCCGGGACGCCGGGCCGGGACCGGTCAGGAGATGTCGCGCCGCCGGATGGTGAGCGTGCCGATCACGCCGGCCACCACGGCGTACCCGATCAGCACGGCCGCCCCCGCCCACTGCGGCGGGCTGCCGGGGATCTCGGTGCCGCTGACCATCAGCGACGACGCCAGCGACGGCACCACCAGCTGGAGGTTGTTGATCCAGTCCCCGTAGCGGGACGCCAGGATGCTGAGCACGGCGACGGCCCCGATCGACCCGCCCAGGTAGAGCAGGATGCCGGTCACCGTCGCGCCGATCTGGCTGCGGATCAGCACGCCGATGCCCACGCCCAGCACCGACCAGAGCAGGTACGCCAGCGCGTTGAGCCCGATCGCCCGCCAGACCCCGCCGCTGTCGAGCTGGAGGGGGACGTCCGAGGCGTTGAGGACCAGCGGCCCGAACACCAGGTTGAGCGCGGTGGTGACCAGCCAGAAGACCATCGCGAGGATGGCCGCGGCGATCAGCTTCGCCGTCATCACCGCGGTGCGGTGCGGCACGGTGAGGAACGTGGTGGTCACGGTCTGGTGGAAGAACTCGCTGGTCACCACGATGATGCCGAGCAGCATCACGATGAGCAGCCCGAAGAACTGGCCGTTGGTGTAGATGTTGGCGGCCAGGCTGTCCGCCTGCTGCAGGGCCTCGAACTGGGCGGCCTGATCGGCCGGCACGTCCCCGGATTCGAGGCCGGACATCGCGTCGGTCTGCAACCAGTTGAACAGCAGGGTGAGCACCCACAGCGGCAGCGAGATGAGCCCGAAGACCCACCAGGTGTTGGTGCTGCGGATCTTGAGCAGCTCGGATCGGACGAGGTTCATCGGATGCCCGCCTTCCCGGCCGTCAGCTCCAGGAAGACCCGTTCCAGGTCGGGTCGCTCCGGGGTCAGTTCGTGCAGTTCCACCTTCGCGGCCAGGGCGGCCCGGCCGATGGTCGAGGCGTCCGCCCCGCTGACCAGCAGCACGCCGTGCTCGTCGGTCTCCACCGTCGCCGACTGCTCGCGCAGCACCGCCACCAGCTCCTCGGCCTGCGGGGTGCGCACCCGCACCCGGCCGCTCTGCGCCATCGAGCCGAGCACCTGGTCCACCGGCCCCTGCCGGACCAGCTTGCCGGCCGCGATGATCACCACGTCGTCGGCGAGGAGCTGCATCTCCGACAGCAGGTGGCTGGAGACCAGCACCGTGCGGCCCTCGTGGGCCAGGCCCTTGAGGAAGCCGCGCATCCACCGGATGCCCTCGGGGTCGAGGCCGTTGGCCGGCTCGTCGAGGATCAGCACCCGGGGGTCGCCGAGCATCGCGGCGGCGATGCCGAGCCGCTGCTTCATGCCCAGCGAGTAGCCCTTGAACTTGCGCTTCGCCGCCGGGGTCAGCCCGACCAGGGCCAGCGCCTCCTCGGCCCGCTGCTTCGGCAGCCCGGCCGCGGCGCAGATCACCCGCAGGTGGTTGATCCCGGTGCGGCCCTTGTGCGCGCTCGACGCCTCCAGCACCGCGCCGACGTGGCGCAGCGGGTCGGTCAGGTCGGCGTACCGGTGCCCGCCGATGGTCGCGCTGCCCCCGCTCGGGGTGACCAGGTTCAGCAACATGCGCAGGGTGGTGGTCTTGCCGGCGCCGTTCGGGCCCAGGAAGCCCGTCACCCGCCCCGGCGCGACGGTGAAGGACAGGTTGTCGACCGCCCGCACGCTCTTGTACTGCTTCGTCAGACCTGACACCACGATCTGACCGTTGCTGGTGGGGCTTCGCTGCCCGTCAGACATCGTTCTCCTCCCGTGCGCGGCGCAGGCGCGCGCCGACGTGTGCGGCGCGTTGCGGATGCGCCGTCACACAGCGTGGCAAGGCCGCGCAACCAGGTCAATCAGGCGGGGCACCTAGACGGGCCTCCGCCTCGGGCAGGAGGGGGTCATCCCCAGGTACGAGGGGCCACCCTTCTGCTTACCTTCTGTGATTGCGTGATCACGGCTTCGGTAGGGCGATCCAGGTCGCGTCGGCCCGGCCCAGCAGCCGGCCGTCGGGCCCGTAGAGGGCGGTGCGGACCCGCGCCTTGCGCCCCTCGACCCCGTCCGCCACCCCGGTCACCACGCACTCGTCGCCGGGGGCCGGCAGGGCGTCGACCGCGACGGCGATCCGGCCGAGCACGTACGGGCGACCCGGGCCGATCACGGCCCAACCGCCGGGGCAGTCCAGCGCCGCCCAGACCGTGGCGGTGCCCACCCCGGCCGGGGCGGTGAACGGGGCGGCGGTCCGACCGTCCGGCAGCGGGCCGGGGAAGATCCGCAGCCCGTCGACCCGGTCCGGCCCGCAGACGTAACAGCCGGGGAAGGGATGGTCGACCAGCCCGGGGTACGCCGCCGAGGCGGCCCGCGCGGCCGGCAGGCCGACCGGCGGCACCGCCGCCCCGAGGTCCCCCGTGGGGCGGACCTGGGCGACGACGAGGCCCTGCGGGTCGCGGACCTCCCCGTCGGTGAGGGTGAGCGGAGTCTCCAGCGGGGGCGGGCGACGCAGGGTCACCTCCACCGGCCCCGGGGCGCCGGACCCGGCGGCGAAGAGCCCCGCGCTCCAGCCGCCGTTGCCCGAGCCGGGCGGCCCGTGGAAACGCGATTCGATGATCATCAGACACCTCCGGCGACGACGCCCGACCCCGGGGCCGGCGCGCCCCGGCAGCCTCGCACGCCGCCGGCCCGGCACGGGCACCGCCGTCAGTGCACGGGCACCGCCGTCAGGGCCGCCGTCGGCGGATCAGCGACCGGAGGGCGCGGACCCACCGGGACCAGCGGTGCGACGGGACCGCCGCCAGCCCCAGATGGTGGGCCGCCGTGTCCAGGCTGTCCTCGATCAGGGCGTCGTGCAGCGGGCGGTAGACCGCCGGCCAGCTCACCCACGCCGGCCACCCCGTGGTCATGACGAGGGAGTGCCGCAGCAGGCAGCCCTGGTCGGCGCCCGGCAGCACCTCGTACTCGTGGTAGCCGTGGAAGCCCGCCGGCGCACGGAACTCGAAGCGGACCCGTCGCCCCGGCTCGTACGCGACGACGGTGTAACCGATCGGCCCGTGCCCGCCGCGGGCCCCGACGCCGAGCGGGCGGTCGAAGCGCATGGCCGGCCACTGCCCACGCGGCCACAGCCGGTCGTCGGGCGTGGCCAGGGAGTCGATCAACGCGCCCACGGCTGCGGGCGGCGCCGCGAGCTGCCGCTCGTGGATGTTGCGGACCATCGAATCCCCTTGGGTCGCTGCTGGTGGAAGCAGAGGGTAGTCGTCCCTTCCAGCAGTCGCCTCACAGGATTCTTGCAGCGAGTGCCCAGCACGGACGCAGCCGCGTCGCGGATGATGGGCGGCATGGCCGCTACCCAGACCGAGGCGCGACTGCTCGTCGTCGAGGACGATCCCAACATCCTCGAACTGCTCTCCGCGAGCCTCCGTTTCGCCGGCTTCGACGTGGCCACCGCGACCAGCGGGAGCGCCGCGCTGAGCGCCGCCAAGGACCACCGCCCCGACCTGGTGGTGCTCGACGTGATGCTGCCCGACCTCGACGGGTTCGAGGTCATCCGGATGCTCCGCGAGGGCGGCACCCGCACCCCGGTGGTCTTCCTGACCGCCCGGGACGCCACCGACGACAAGATCCGCGGGCTGACCCTGGGCGGCGACGACTACGTCACCAAGCCGTTCAGCCTGGAGGAGTTGACCGCCCGAATCCGCGCCGTGCTGCGCCGCACGGCCAGCGGCGAGCAGGCCCCGTCCCGCCTCACCTTCGCGGACCTGGAGCTGGACGAGGAGACCCACGAGGTGCACCGGGCCGGGCAGCGGGTGCAGCTCTCGCCGACCGAGTTCAAGCTGCTGCGCTACCTGATGCTCAACGCCAACCGGGTGCTGTCCAAGGCGCAGATCCTCGACCACGTCTGGAACTACGACTTCCGCGGCGACGACAACATCGTCGAGTCGTACATCTCGTACCTGCGCCGCAAGGTCGACAACACCCAGCCCCGGCTGATCCACACCCTGCGGGGCGTCGGGTACGTGCTGCGCAAGCCGGTGGCGTGAACGCCGTCGCCCAGGCGAAGGGGAGGCTACGGAGCGTACCGCTGCGGGTGAAGCTGGTCGCGGCCGTGCTCACGCTGGTCGCCGTCGCGCTGTTGGTTATCAGCTCGCTGACCACGTACTTCCTGCGCAACTACCTGGTCGCGCAGGTCGACGGCGAGCTGCGCTCCTCGGTGAGCAACACCGATGCGTTCGTGGTGACCTCCACCGATCCGTCCATCCCGACCGACTATCTGGTCGTCATACCCGACGTGAACACCGGCCGGATCTACTACGTGTACGACAGGTCCCGGTTCCACGTCCAGGACCTGCCGCCCTGGCCCAACACCGTGCAGGGCTTCGCCGAGCTGGCCGGCGAGCCCCGCACGGTCCGCGCCCGCGACAGCGCGATGCGCTGGCGCATCCTCTACGCCGAGCTGCCCAACGGGCAGATGGTCGCCATCGCGCAGAACCTCACCGACGTCGACTCGGCCGTCAAGCGGTTGGTCTGGATAGACCTCCTGGTCGGCGGGGCGGTGCTGATCCTGCTCGCCTCCATCGGCGCGGCGATCGTGCGGACCAGCCTCAAACCGCTGGTGGAGATCGAGCGCACCGCCGCCGCCATCGCCGGGGGCGACCTGACCCGGCGGGTGCCCGATCCGGAGGGGGGACGGGCCTGCCCCACCTCGGAGCTGGGGCGGCTGTCGCGGGCGCTGAACACGATGCTGGCCCAGATCGAGGCCGCCTTCACCGCCCGCGCCGCCTCGGAGATCGCCGCCCGCTCGGCCGAGGCCGGCGCCCGGGACGCGGCCGCCGCCGCCCAGGCGTCCGAGGCCCGCGCCCGGCGCTCGGAGGAGCGGATGCGGCAGTTCGTCGCCGACGCGTCGCACGAGCTGCGCACCCCGCTGACCACGATCCGCGGCTTCGCCGAGCTCTACCGGCAGGGCGCCGCCCGGGCCCCCGAGGAGACCGCCGGCCTGCTGCGCCGCATCGAGGACGAGGCCGCCCGGATGGGGCTGCTGGTGGAGGACCTGCTGCTGCTCGCGCGGCTGGACCGGGAGCGGCCGTTGTCGCTCGCCCCGGTGGAGCTGCCGCTGCTGGCCGGCGACGCCGTGCAGGCCGCCCGGGTGGTGGCCCCCGAGCGCCGGATCGACCTGGAGATCGAGCCCGGCTCCGGGCCGCTGGTGGTGCTCGGCGACGACGCCCGGCTGCGCCAGGTGATCGGCAACCTGATGACCAACGCGCTCACGCACACCCCGCCGGACGCCTCCGTGACCCTGCGGCTGCGCACCGAGCCGGGCAACCTGGCGGTGGTCGAGGTCGCCGACACCGGCCCCGGGCTCTCCCCGGAACAGGCCGAGCGGGTGTTCGAGCGCTTCTACCGTGCCGACGCCGCGCGTACCCGGCGGGCCGGCGGCGTCACCGGGACGGGGCTGGGCCTGGCCATCGTCGCCGCGCTGGTCGCCGCGCACCACGGCAGCGTGGAGGTCGGCGACACCCCGGGCGGGGGAGCGACCTTCCGGGTGCGCCTGCCCCTGGTCCCCGACACCGACCACGACACCGGGGAGTGACTTTCAGGAAACGCCCAGGTTGAATCCAGGCTGGTCGCAGTGGCCGGAGAGAAGGTGGATGCATGACCGAGCACGAGACCGACCCGCAGCGGCGGCAGGCGCCCTCCGACGCCGAGCCGTCGTATCCCACCGCCGAGCCGTCCGGCGTGGCGCCCGGGCTCTCCGACTCCCCGTCCGGCGGGCCCACCGCCGCCGCGCCGAGCGGCCCCGTCGCCCCCGCCGGTGAACCCGCCGCCCAGCCCGCCCCGGTTTCCGGCCCCGCCGCCCCCGTCTCCGCGCCCGCCGCCCCCGTCTCCGCGCCCGGCGTGCCGGGACAGCAGCCGTACGGCGCCCCCGCCGCCGCGCACCACCCGTACCCGGGGCAGCAGCAGCCGGCCGGGCAGTACCCGAACAGCCCCTGGCAGCCCGGCCACCAGTCCGGCTGGGCCGCGGGGGGCCAGCACGGGCCGACCACGACCAGCACCCCCGGGTACGCCCCGCACGCCGGCGCGCCCGGTTACCCGGGCGGCCCGGTGCCGCCGCCGCAGTACCCCGGCCAGCCGGTGCCCGCCTGGGCGCAGGCCGCCCCGAAGCCGAGCCGCATCGCCAAGCTGGCCGGCGCGGGCGTCGCCGTGTTCGCCCTGATGCTCGGCTCCGGCGTGGCCGGCGGCGCGCTCGCGCTCGCCGTCGACGGCCGTCCGGGCGGCGTCACCCGCACCTACTCGGCCGCGCCGGTGATCAACAGCGCCGACCTGCCGAAGATCGCCGCCTCCGTGCAGGACAGCGTGGTCTCGATCAGCACCGGCAGCGGCGAGGGCTCCGGGGTCATCCTCAGCGCCGACGGCTACGTGCTGACCAACAACCACGTGGTCGCCTCGGCCGACGGGGGATCCACCAGGGTGATCTTCGCCGACGGCAAGTCCGCCCAGGCGAAGGTCGTTGGCACCGACCCGAAGACCGACCTGGCAGTGGTGAAGGCCGACGGGGTCAGCGGCCTGAAGGCGGCCAGGTTCGGCGACAGCGACGCGATGCAGGTCGGCGACCAGGTGCTCGCCCTGGGCAGCCCGCTCGGTCTCCAGGGCTCGGTCACCGCCGGCATCCTCAGCGCCCGGGACCGCACCATCCAGGCCGGGCAGAACCAGCAGCGCGACCCGAACCAGGGCGTCAGCTCGATCGCCGGCCTGCTCCAGACCGACGCCCCGATCAACCCGGGCAACTCCGGCGGCGCGCTGGTCAACACGCGGGGCGAGGTGATCGGCATCAACACCGCCATCGCCACCTCCGGGCAGAGCACCGGCAACATCGGTGTCGGGTTCGCCATCCCGAGCAACAAGGCCAAGGACGTGGCCGGCAAGCTCCAGCGCGGCGAGAAGGTCAGCCACCCGTCCCTCGGGGTGAGCGTCAGCCCGGCCGAGGACGGCGGCGCGGTGGTCGCGACCGTCACCCCGGGCAGCGCCGCCGAGAAGGCCGGCCTCCAGCGCGGCGACGTGATCACCAAGTTCGGCGACACGGTCGTCAACGACTCCAACGACCTCGTCGGCGCCGTGCAGGCCGGCAAGGTGGGCGACCGCGTCGAGGTGCGGTACCAGCGCAACGGCGCACCGGCGACGGCGACCGTGACGCTCGCCGAGACGTCGTAGTCGCGACACAGACCTGCCTCCCACGAAGGCGGCGGGTGGCGGAGCCAAGGGGGTTGGCTTCGTCGCCCGCCGCCTTTCTCCCGCTCCGGGCCCGCCGCTTCTCCCCGCTCCGCGCTCCGCCGATCTGCCCGCGCTCCGCCGATCTGCCCGCGCTCCGCCGTCCGCCGGGGCGCTCGCCCGGCCCGGGTGAGCCGCCCTCACCCCCGTGCCGGGCACCCTCGACCACGGCAGCGGCCACCACGGGGAGGGGTGCCATGACAACGGCGACGAGCGCCCGGACCGATCCGGGCATCCAGCGCGACGTGCTCGCCGAGCTGGCCTGGGACCCGCAGGTCCCGTCGACCGTGGTGGGGGTGGGCGTGCTGCACGGCGTGGTCACCCTCACCGGCTGGGTGGACAGCTATGCCCAGCGCTGGGCGGCCGTGCGGTGCGCGCAGCGGGTCCGGGGCGTCCGGGCCGTCGCCGACGACATCGAGGTACGCCCCGCCGACGTCCCCGGGCCGACCGACTCCGACCTGGCCCTCGCCGCCGCGCGGGCGCTGGAGTGGGACAGCTTCGTGCCCGCCGAGCGGCTCGACGTCACCGCCGCCAACGGATGGCTGGTGCTGCGCGGCGAGGTGGAGTTCGGCTGGCAGCGGCGCACCGCCGAGCGGGAGCTGCGGCGGCTGCGCGGCGCGCGCGGGGTGACCAACCTCGTCGAGGTCCGGCCCGCGCGCTCGCCCTCGGGGGAGCGCGCCCGCCGCGAGGTGCAGCGCGCCCTGTCCCGCGTGCTGCGCACCGACCGGGTGGTGGCGCTGGTGCGCGGCGACACCGTCGTGCTCACCGGCACGGTCGGCACCTGGTGGGAAAGGGACGAGGCGGAACGGATCGCCTGGTCCGCCCCCGGCGTACGGGTCGTGGACGACCGGCTCGTGGTGGCGTGAGCGCCCCGGCCCGTGGTGGCGTGAGCGCCGCCCCGCCTCGCGGCGGTTGTTGCGGCGCCTTCGTTTGACCCCGGTCGCGGCCGGGAAAGCGCCGCAGGCCACGCCCACTGGGAGAGCGACGGGGAGGACTCGTGGTCGCGTACCACCCGCCGTCCGGCTCCTCACGGGAGCGCCCGCTGCGGATCGCGATGGTGGTCCCGCCGTGGCTCTCCGTGCCGCCGCCCGGCTACGGCGGCCTGGAGCAGGTGGTCGCCGGGCTGGTCGACGCGCTGGCTGACCGGGGGCACGCCGTGACGCTCTTCGGGGCCGGCCCCCACCACGGCACCCGGGCCGGCTACGTCCCCACCTGCCCGGACCTCCAGTACGAGCGGCTCGGCGAGTCGCTGCCGGAGCTGGCCCACCTGGCCCACGTCGACCGCCTCGTCGGGCCGGACGACTTCGACCTCGTGCACGACCACACCACGATCGGGCCGCTGGTCGCCGGCCGCCGGGCGGTGCCCACCGTGGCCACCGTCCACGGCAACCCGGTCGGCGAGTACGGCACCGTGCTCGACAACACCGACACCGGGGTGGGGCTGGTGGCCATCTCGCACGCCCAGCGCGCCCTGAACCCGGGGCTGCCGTGGGTCGGCACCGTGCACAACGCCCTCGCCACCGGGGACGTCCCGCGCAAGGACCGTCCCGGGCGGGGCCCCGTGCTCTGGCTGGCCCGGTTCAGCCCGGACAAGGGCCCGGACCTGGCGATCCGCGCCTGCCGGGCGGCCGGCCTGCCGCTGCTCCTCGCCGGCAAGTGCAACGAGCCCGCCGAGCACCGGTACTACGCGCAGACGGTCGAGCCGATGCTCGGCGAGGACGTGACGGTGGTGCTGAACGCCGACCGCGACACGGCCCTGCGGCTGTTGGTCGACGCCCGGTGCCTGATCATGCCGCTCCAGTGGGACGAGCCGTTCGGCATGGTGATCCTGGAGGCGATGGCGACCGGCACGCCGGTGGTGGCGCTGCGCCGGGGGGCGGTGCCGGAACTGGTCCGCCCCGACGTGACCGGGCTGCTCTGCGACCGCCCCGAGGAGCTGCCGGGCGCGCTGCGGCGCGCCGACCGGCTGGACCCGGCGGAGTGCGTGGCGCACGTGCGGGAGAACTTCTCCACCGCCGCCATGGCGCGCGGCTACGAGGCGGTCTACCGCGACTACCTGCGCGGGCCCGTGGCCCTCGCCCGCCCCCGCCCGGTCCCCGTCCCGGCCCGCTGAGCTGCCGCCGAAGGCCGACGCGGGTCAGACCCGGGCCGCGGCGAGCTGCTGGAACGCGGCGTCGAGCCGGCCGGCGTACGCGGGGGTGATGCTGCCCTCCCGCCGCCGGTCGGCGACCTTGTCCCGGGCCCGCCGCACCGCCACGGTCAGGTCGCCCCGGCCGCTCGCGGCGGTGACGTGGCCCAGCAGGTTGCGCAGGTCGGTGCCGACGTCGGGCCGGATGCCGCCGTCGGCCACCCCCGCGCCGATGAGCGCGTCGACCCGGTCGGCCGCCTCGGTCAGGTTGCCGCCCGGCGTCGGCGGCGCGGTCGTCCCGGCCGCCGAGGGGGTGGGGCGGGGCGGCGCTGCGGGCGCCCCGCTCGTCGCCGCCGGCGGGCGCGTCGACCGGGTGGGGGCGGGCGTGGGGGCGGGCGTGGCGGCGGGCGTCGACGGCGGCTCGGTGGGCAGGGCCCGGGGTGGCGGCGGGTCGGCGTCGCGGATCACCGTGGGCGCGAGCAGCGCCAGCCCGGCGGCCACCACCACGACACCCCCGGCGACCACGGCCACCGGCCGGCGGGCAGGGGCGCGCCGCCGCCCGGCCGCAGCGGGGGCCGGCTCGGGCGTGGGGCCGGGCTGCGGCGGTACGACGACCGACGGCAGGGTCACCGTCGGGGCGAGCATGGTCGCGGCCTGCGGGTCGGCGGGCAGGAGCTGGTCGCGCAGCGCGAGGGCCACCTGCTGCGCGGTGGGCCGGGCCCGGGGGTCGCGCGACAGGCAGCGCAGGCAGGTTCGGGCCACCCCGGTCGGCAGGTCCGGCACGTCCAGCGGCGGGGGCGGCCCGCCGGTGCCGAGCGCCGCCCCGAGCTGCTCCCAGGTGTCCGCCGGGTACGGCACCCGCCCGGTCAGCGTCTCGTAGAGCAGCACCCCGAGGGAGTAGACGTCGGTGGCGGGCTGCGCCGGTGCCCCGTCGAGCCGCTCCGGCGCGACGTACGCGGGCGTGCCGAAGGTGCCGCCGTCCTCGTCGTCGTCCGGCGCGCCGACGTGGGTGGCGATGCCGAAGTCCAGCACCTTCGCGCCGACCCGGGTCATCATCACGTTGGCCGGGGTGATGTCCCGGTGGACGATGCCGAGCCGGTGCGCCGCCGTGAGCGCCTCGGCCACCTGGGCGGTGACCTCCACCGCCTCCGGCCAGGGCAGCGGGCCCCCGCTCAGCCGGTACTCCAGCTCCTCCCCGTCGAGCAGCTCCATCACCACGAACGAGGTGATGCTGCCGTCCGGTGCGAGCGCCTCGCCGTAGTCGTGCACCGAGGTCACGTGCGGGTGGACGAGTTGGGCGGCGGAACGCGCCTCCTCGCGCACCAGGTCCCGAAACCGGGCGTCCGCCGCCAGCGACGGCGCGAGCACCTTCAGCGCGACGACCCGGTCGAGCACCTCGTCGCGGGCCCGCCAGATGACCGACATCCCCCCGGCGCCGATCTGGTCGATGAGCCGGTACCTGCGGGCGAGCAGCCTGCCGGCGTGCAGCGTTGCCATCACGGATCGCACCTGCCTGGTGGGTCGGGGCCGTATAGGGTTGCGCGAATGTGTCGGGCGTGTCAACGCCCCGTCCGGCCCCGCCCACGCGCTGTTTCGGCGGCCCCGGCTCGGCCGGCAGCCGGCCGGCGTGACGGCGCGTGCCAGGATGGACGGATGGTCAGCGGTCCGGTGGCGTTCGTGCTCGGCGGTGGGGGAGTCCTCGGGGCGGTCGAGGTGGGCATGCTGCGCGCCCTGTTCCGCGTGGGCCTCCGGCCCGACCTGGTGCTCGGCACCTCGATCGGCGCGGTCAACGGCGCGCTGGTCGCCGCCGACCCGTCCGAGGCGGTGACCGACCGGCTGGTCCGGCTCTGGGCCTCCCCCGAGGCCAGCGAGGTGTACGGCGACTCGGTGGCCCGGCAGTTGCGCCGCTTCGCCGCCCGCACCCACCTGCACTCGCCCCGGCCGCTGCGCCGGCTGCTGGAGGCCGAGCTGGGGGAGGGGACCACCTTCGCCGACCTGAAGGTGCCGTTCCGCTGCTGCGCGGCGAACATCGAGCGGGCCGCCGAGCACTGGTTCGACAGCGGCCCGCTGGTGCCGGCCGTGCTCGCGTCCGCCTCGGTGCCGGGGCTGCTGCCACCCACCGAGATCGACGGGCAGCACTACATCGACGGGGGGATCGTCAACTCCATCCCCATCGGGGAGGCCGTCGCCGCCGGGGCGCGGCGGGTCTTCGTGCTCCAGGTCGGGCGGATCGAGCGGGAGCTGACGCCGCCCCGCCGGCCCTGGGAGATCGCCCAGGTCGCGTTCGAGATCGCCCGCCGGCACCGCTTCGCCCGGGAGATGGCGGCGCTGCCCGAGGGCGTGGAGGTGCACGTGCTGCCGACCGGCGGGCCGGGCCCGCGCGAGGACAGCCCGTGGGCGTACCGGGACATGGCCGCCGTGGGGCGGCGGATCAGCCGCGCGTACACCGCCTCCCGCCGCTACCTCGCCACCCACCTGGAGCCCTGATGCCGCTGCCACCGCGATGGGTCCGCCGGCTGCTGCTGGCGCCCGGCGTGGTGCTGCTCGCGGTGACCCTGGTGACCACCCTGCCGATCTGGGCGTTCGCCGGGCTGGCGCTGTCCCCGCTGGTCCCGGGGCGGCTCCGCCCGCTGCGGCTGCTCTGGATCGGCTGCGTCTACCTGGTCTGGGACGCGGCGGCCCTGCTCGCCCTCTTCGCGCTCTGGGTGGCCTCGGGCTTCGGGGTGTGGAAGGGGCGGCCGGCCTTCCAGCGGGCGCACTACGTGCTCGCCGGGCGCTTCCTGCGGGTGCTGTTCTGGCACGCCCGCTGGGCGCTGCGGCTGAACATCGACGTGGTCGGCACCGACCCCGACACGGCGCTGCCGGGCCGCCCGGAGCTGGTGCTCTGCCGGCACGCCGGTCCCGGCGACTCGTTCATCCTCATCCACGCGCTGGTCAACTGGTTCCACCGGGAGCCCCGGATCGTGCTGAAGGACAGCCTCCAGTGGGACCCGGCGATCGATGTGCTGCTCAACCGGCTGCCGAACCGGTTCCTGGCCCCGGCCGGGGACCGGAACGGCTCGGTCACCGAGCAGATCGGCCACCTCGCCACCGGCCTGGACGACAACGACGCCTTCGTGATCTTCCCGGAGGGCGGCAACTTCACCCCGCACCGCCGGTTGCGGGCCATCGACCGGCTGCGCGGGCTCGGGCTGGAGCGGATGGCGCTGCGGGCGGAACGGATGCGGCACGTCCTCGCCCCGCAGCCCGGCGGGCTGCTCGCCGCCCTGGACGCCGCCCCGGACGCCGGGGTGATCTTCGTGGCGCACACCGGGCTGGACCGGATGCTCACCGTCGCCGACGTCTGGCGGGAGCTGCCGATGGACAAGCGGATCGTGATGCGGTTCTGGTCCGTGCCGCCGGAGGAGATCCCCGCCGGCCGGCAGGAGCGCATCGACTGGCTCTTCGACTGGTGGGCGCGGATCGACGAGTGGATCGCGGCGAATCGGGACACGGCCGCGTAGATTGCGCTGGTGGAGCAGATCAGCGTGGTGACGACGGTGGTGGACAGCCGTTCGGTCGCGGACCTCCTCGCAGCCGCCGCCGTGGCCGGCCGCCTGGCGGCCTGCGCGCAGGTGGGCGGCCAGGTGGACAGCACCTACTGGTGGCGGTCCGCGGTGGAGACGAGCACCGAGTGGTCGATGCTGTTCAAGACCGCGCCGGACCGGGTGGCGGCACTGGTCGAACACATCCGGCTCAGTCATCCGTACGAGGTGCCGGAGATCCTGGTGACCCGGGTGGAGAGCGGCAACCCCGACTACGCGGCCTGGGTGCACGAGCAGACCCGACCCTGAGTACGCGCACTCTGGGCGGTGCCGATCACGGCTACCACGATGACCGGGTGGACTCCAGCGGCTACCCCTGCCCACGGTGCGGCGCGCCCGCCGACCTGAGCGCCAGCTGCCGACGCTGCGGCCGGGTGCCCGACCCGATCGCAGCCGAGGTGATCCGGCTCGACCGGGAGATCGTCGCGCTCACCGGGCGGGCGGAGCAGGCCCGCCGGGCGTACCTCGAACTGACCGGCGCGGTCCGGTCCGCGCAGGTGCGGCGGTCGGAGCTGGCGGCCCGGGTACGGGCGGCGACCCCGCTCGCCGCCCCGCGCCCGGCAGCCCCGACCCCGGGCGTCCCGGCGTCCCCGACCCGGGGTGTTCCGACGTCCGTGAATCCGGCCCTGGCCTCTGCCCTCCCGGCCCCGGCACCGGCCTCGCCGGCCGGGCGGCCGGTGCCGGTCGCCGCTGCGACCGTCGGCGGGGCGGAGACCTCCACCCGGACCGTGCAGGGGCTGCTCTTCGTGCTCGGCGGCCTGCTGCTCGGCACGGCGGCGGTGGTCTTCACGGCGGTGGCCTGGGCCGCGGTGGGGGTCGTCGGCCGGGCGCTGATCCTGCTGGCCGTCACCGCGCTGGTCCTGGCCGTCCCGCCGCTGGTGGCGCGGCGCGGGCTGCGCGGCACGGCGGAGACGTTCGCCGCGGTGGGGCTGCTGCTGGTGGTGCTCGACGGGTACGCCGCCTGGTCGGTGGACCTGTTCGGCGTGGCCGGCTGGCCGGGGGCCCGCTACGCCGCGCTGGTCGGGGGGGCCAGCGCGGCGCTGGCGGCCGGCTACGCCCGGCTGACCCGGCTGACGGTGCCGTGGTTCGCGGCGCTGCTCGTCGCGCAGCCGGTGCTGCCGCTGCTGGCGGCCCCGACGCACCCGTCGGCGGCCGGCTGGGCGGTGGTCCTCGTCGGGGCGGCGCTGCTGGACCTGGCCGTCGTCGCCGCCCTGCGCGGTCGCGCCCCGGCCCGGGAACAGGCACTAGCCGCGCCGGCCACGCCGTCGCACCCGCCGGCCACGCCGTCGCACCCGCCGGCCACGCCTCCGCCCCTTCCGTCGGGCGGGGCGGGGGCCGCCGGGGGGTCGGCCCTCGTCGCCGGCCGGGTGCTGGCCTGGACCGGGCACGGTGCCGCGCTGCTCGGCGCGGCGGGGTGTGCCCTGGTGCCGCTCGCCCTGGGCCGGGCGGCGGGCTCCGCGCTGCTGGCCGGCGCGCCGCTGCTGCTGGTGGCCCTGGCGCTGCTCGGCGCGGCGCTGGTCGCGGGCGGTCGGGCGTTCCGGGCGGTCGCGGCCGGGGCGCTGGTGCCGGTGCTCGGCCTCGCGCTGTTCCGGCCGGTGGCGGAGCTGCGCGCGGGGTTGGTGACGGTGGCGACGGCGCTGATCGCCGTGGCGCTGGCCGGGGCGGTCCGGGCGCTGCCCCGCCGGGTCGGTGTCGGGCCGCGCGTCGGGGCCCTGGTCGTGGCCGCCGGGGCCGCGCTGCTCGCCGGTCTGCTCGCCGTGCTGCTCGGCGCGGTCGCGGTGGGGCGGGCGTTGCCGCCCTGGCGGGGTGTCGCCGTGGGCCCGGACCTGCCGTGGGGGTGGCAGGTCCCGGCCGCCGTCGCGCTGGCGGCCGTGGCGCTCGTGGCGCTGCTGCCCCGGGTGGTCCGGCCGGTGGCCGGCACGGTCGCGGCCGGGTTCGCCACCCTCGCCCTCGGCGGCGTCGGGCCGGTGCCCTGGCCGGCGGTGCCGGCCGCCGACGTGGTCGTCGGCGCGGGGCTGCTGCTGTTCGCCGTCGCCCAGGCCCGCCCCTGGTGGCAGGCGCTGGCGTCGGCGGTCGCCGGTGGGGCGCTGGTCGGGCACGCGCTCCTGGTCGGCCTGGCCACCCCGGCCGGTGAGGCCGCCCTGCTCGGCGCGGTCCTGGTGATCGGGCTGGTGGTGGCGGCCCGGGGCCGGCGGGCCACCGGCGTGCGGCGGGGCGTCGCCGGGGTCGCCCTGGCCGCCGGGCTGCTGGCCGCCCCGGCCGGGGTCGCCGTCGCGTTCTTCGCGGCCGGGGCGGCACCCTGGTGGCAGGCGCGGGCCGCGCTGGCCGCCGTGGGGCTGCCGCTGGTCGCGCTGCTCGCCGTCCGCCGCCGGTGGCCGGCCCTCACCGGGTACGCCTCGGTCGCCCTCGCCGTCGCGTCCGCGCTGGCCGGGCTGGCGCCGCTGGTCGTACCGGCCGACGAGCCGGTGGCGCTCTACGCCGCGCTGGCGGTGCTGCCGACCGTGCTCGCCGGCCCGGGGCTCCGCCCGACGGGTGCGCCCCGAGTCGCCGGCCTCGGGCTGCTCGCCGTGGCGCTGCTGGCCGCCGCCCCGGCGGTCGTGACGGTTCTGCTCGCCCCGTACGGCGAGGTGGCGCCGTTCTGGTCCGGCGCGCCCACGGGTGGGCCGGTCCGGGGAGCCGCCCCGGCCGGCGCGGCCCTGCTCCTGCTGGCCGTGGCCGCCGCGCTGGCCGGCCGGACGCCCGGTGCGGGAACGCGTGGTGCGGCGACGGCCGGCGCGGCAGTGCCCTGGGCGGGGGTGCCCGGTGGGCAGCGGCCCGGGGCGTCCCGGGGCGGCGCGGCGCTGTCCGGCCTGCTGCCGGCGCTGCCGTTCGCCGCCGTGGCGGTGCCGGTGCTGCTCGCCGCGGCCGGCGCGCCGTGGCCGGTGGTGCCGGGGGCGCTCCTGCTCGTCGGGCTGGTCGCTCTGCTCGCCGCCGGCCTGGCCGGTCCCCGGTCGCCGTCGCTCGTGGCGGTCACCGCGCCGGTGGGGCTGGTGGCCACCGCGTCCGGCCTGGCCGGGCTGCTCGCTACCCGCGCCGCGACCCTCGCCGCCCTCGGCGCGCTGGTGGTGGTCGCGGTGGTGGTCGCGGTCGCCGGTCGGCCGGGGGCGGTCCGGCCGCCCGCCGCCCTGGTGGCGGTCGCGTCGGCGACCGGCTTCGCGATCACCGCGACGCTGGCGGCGGGGCTGCCGCTGCGCTCGGCCTCCCTCACCGTGCTGGCGGTCGCCGTGCTGACGCTGGCCGCCGCCGCCCTGCCCGACGGCCGGCCGCCGGCCGAGGCGGCGGCCGCGTCATCGCCAGCTTTCGGCCTGCCCGGGGCGTCCGGCCACGGCAACCGCGCGACACCCGGTTCGCGGGCGTCGGGCATCGCCCTGCCGCCGGTCGACGGGCCGAGCCGGGCGCCGGTGCTGGACGCCGCCGCCCAGGCCGTCGCCGTGCTCGCGGTGCTGCTGGCCGCCGGGTCGCCCCGGCGTGCCGCCGCCGCCTGCGCGCTCTGGGGGGCCGCCGTGGGGCTGCGGCTGCTGCGTCGGGGCGAGCCGGTGGGCCGCCGGTGGGCGTTCGCGGGCATCGCCGGGGGCAGCGAGCTGCTCGGCACCTGGCTGCTGCTGGGCGCGGGTGGGGTGGTGCTGCTGGAGGCGTACACCCTGCCGGCGGCGGGGCTCGCCCTGGCGGCCGGGGCGGTGGCCCTGCGCACCCGGCCGGGCCTGAACAGTTGGTTGGCGCTCGGGCCGGGGCTGGCCGCCGCGCTGCTGCCCGGCCTGGCGTCGGTGCTGTTCGCGCCCGACCCGCAGCCCTGGCGGCGGCTCCTTCTCGGGGCCGGCGCGCTGGTCGTGGTGCTGGCCGGGGCGGCCCGCCGATGGCAGGCCCCGGTGCTGCTCGGCGGGGTCACCCTGGCCCTGCTGGCGCTGCACGAGCTGGCCCGGAGCTGGGACCTGCTGCCCCGCTGGATCTTCCTGGCCGTCGGCGGTCTGGCCCTGATCGGGCTGGCCGCGACCTACGAGCGTCGCCGTCGCGACCTGGTCCGGCTCCGGGCGGCGGTTGGCCGGATGGGGTGAACCCGCCGGGGCGCCGTGCGGGCAGGCGCGGGTGGGCGGGACCATACGGGATGAAGGAGGCGGGTCCGGCGGGAGCCCCGGGCGGGCCGGGGTAGGGCGCGCCCTACCCAGGAGACGGGGGGCTGCGGGTTACCCTCCGCAACCGTTTGCCCGCAGAATTGACGGTAGGGCACGCGTTCGGCGTGACCCGGTGCGGAGACGCGGGAGTCCAGATGGTGCGTGCAGCGACAGTGGACCGGCCGGTGAGGCGGGGCAGCGACTACGCGGAGTTGTCCCGGCGGATCAGCCGGGCGGGCCTGCTGGAGCGTCGGCCTGGCGGGTACGTGGCCCGGATCGCGCTGACCGTGGCCGCCTTCGTCGCCGGCTGGGTGGCGGTGCTGCTGGTCGGCGACTCGTGGTGGCAGCTCGCGGTGGCGGTCGTGCTGGCGGTGGCCACCACCCAGGTGGCGTTCCTCGGGCACGACGCCGGGCACCGGCAGATGTTCCGCCGCCGGGGCCCCAGCGAGGTGGCCGGGCTGCTCGCGGGAAACCTGGCGGTCGGGCTCAGCTACGGCTGGTGGGTCGACAAGCACAACCGCCACCACGCCAACCCCAACCACGAGGGCGAGGACCCGGACGTCGGGGCCGGGGCGCTGGTCTGGACGTACGAGCAGGCCGACGCGACCCGGGGGTTCGGCCGGCGGCTGGCCCGCCGGCAAGCGTGGCTGTTCTTCCCGATGCTGCTCCTGGAGGGGCTCGCCCTGCACGTGGCGAGCGTGCGGGCGCTGGTCGCCCGGGGCCCGGACGGCCGGCACGCGACGCCGATGCGGCACCGGGCGGTCGAGGGGCTGCTGCTCGCGGCGCACGCCGTCGGCTACCTCGGCCTGCTGTTCGCGGCGATGTCGCCGGGGAAGGCGCTCGCCTTCATCGCCGTCCACCAGGGCCTGTGGGGGCTCTACATGGGATGCGCGTTCGCCCCGAACCACAAGGGCATGCCGATGCCGACGGCCGACGACGACCTCGACTTCCTGCGTAAGCAGGTGCTCACCGCACGCAACGTGCGGGGCGGCCGGTTCGTCGACGTCGCGCTCGGCGGGCTGAACTACCAGATCGAGCACCACCTGTTCCCGAACATGCCCCGGGGCAACCTGCGCCGGGCCCGGCCCCTGGTGCGGGCGTACTGCGCCGAGCTGGACCTGCCGTACGCGGAGACGGGGCTGGTCGAGTCGTACCGGCAGGCGCTCGCCCACCTGCACGAGGTGGGGCGCCCGCTGCGGGGCTGAGCCCGCAGACGCGTCGGGGCGGCACCGACCGGTGCCGCCCCGACGTCGCGCGCAGGTCAGCCGCCGAACGACTTGACCAGCGACTCCGGTGCCTCCTTGGTCTCGCTGGCCGCCGGCTTCTCCGGCGACACGGTGGCCCCGAAGTCGGAGTACGTGGTGGTCATCGTGCCCAGCGACGGGTGCAGCACGCTGGTGTCGACGACCAGCTCGACGAGCCGCCCCTCGGTGTCGGTCTTCGCGGTGAACGGCACGGCCTTCGCCTTCGCGCCGAGCGCCTTGATGTCCTTGTCGTTCGGGTTGGCCTTGGTGTAGTCGAGCGTGCCGGAGAACGCCCGCTCGCCGGTCTTCTGCACCTCGACGACGCCCTCGATCATCTTCTTCGCGCCGCCCGGGTCGCCGTCGGGCATCAGGTTCATCTGGCCGTTCGCGCCGAGCTTGGTGGCGTCCATGTGCAGCCACTTGTCGGAGATGCCGCTGACCTTGAGCCAGGCGTCGTCGCCGATGGTGACCACCCGCACCTTGCCGCCCTGCGCGCCCAGGTCCAGCGTCATGTCGGCGTTCTTCGTCTTCGGGTCCATGAGGCCGCTGCCGTTGATGACGGAGGACTTCATGTCGACCCGGACGCTGTTCTCGTTGAGCTTCAGCGCAGCGGCGGTCAGCTCGGCGCGCGGATCGGCCGGGGCGCTGGTGGCGGCCGCCGCGCTCGCGCCGGCGCTGCCGTTGGCGGCTGGGGCGTCCGCGTCGTCCTTGCTGCCGCAGCCGGTGAGGCCGAGCGCGAGCGCGGCGACGAGCGCGACCCCCGTGGTCGCCAGCCGTCGAGTGTTCATGGTGGATGACTCCTCGTGAAGGTTGGGCCGGGCGGCGATGGTGCGGCCGGCCCGGCCGGGCCGCGGGCCAGCGTATCGGCAGCGGGCCAGCAGCCGCCCGGAGCACCGCCGGCCGGGGACGTACGCCCTGGTGGGCGGTGGTGGGAGAGTCGCCCCGAAGCCCCTGCCGGTAGGGTCGAGCCATGGACGTCCTCCGGAGTGCCCGATGAGATTCGAGATCAGCAAGGTGCTCGACGCCATTGAGGGGCGGGTGTGCACCGACCCGTCGCTGGCGCGGGCCGTACTCGACCTGGCCGAGGTGATCCGCTACCAGGACCTGGACAGCGGCCGGCCGGCGAACCTGCTCCGGCTCGGCATGGTGATCGACGCGCTCGCCCGCGACCTGGAGGAGGACAGCGTCCCGGTCTACGCGATCGTGCACCGGGCCCTGCTCTCCGACGCCGACCTCACCTCTAACGAGCGGATGGTGGTCCGGCGCTGGGCCGACGACGGCCTGGTGGAGGTGCTCGACAACCCGGGCGACCGGATGCTGGAGGTCGCCGACCTGCTCGGGCTGCCGGTGCTCAGCCGCGCCCGCTTCGACGGGCTGCGCGGCCGGTTCCCGTGGGTGGTCGAGCAGCCGGGCCGCGTGCTCGCCCCGGTGCCCGGTGCGGGCGGCCCGGTCTTCATCGCCCACGTCGGCGGCGGGAACGTGCCGGTCGCCGGTGCCCGCTCGGCCACCGGCGCGAAGCTGCTCGCCCGGCAGTGGCGTTGCCCCGAGCCGGGCTGCGCCTTGTTCGGCGGCGGCGGGGGCGGCGCGTTCGCCGACCTGCGGGCGGAGCGGTCCCCGGCCGGGCAGCCCCCGCCCGCCCTGCGCCACGGCGCGCCGACCTGCCCCCGGCACGGCGCGCGCCTGAGCGACGCCGGGCCCCGACCGCGTACGGAGGTGCTGGCGGTGCGCGTCGGCGGGCTGATCCGTCGCCGGTTCGTGCTCACCGAGGGGCAGGCGGTGCTGGTCGGCCGCGCGCCGGACCAGCAGGGCGGCATCGTGCTCGGCCAGTGGCTCAACGACGAGGCGCGGCGCTGGATCAGCCGCAGCCACGTCCGGTTCGAGCTGCGCGTCGGCGAGGTGATCGTCACCGACGTCAGCACCAACGGCTCGGGCATCCGGCCGGGCGGCTCGATGGCCGAGCCGGACCGCGTCCCGCTGGCCCCGCAGCAGTCCCGGGTGCTCTCCACCAACGACATGGTCGAGCTGTACCCGGGGGTGCAGATCGGCCGCGCCGACGAGCTGCCGGCGGGCGCCCCGTTCACCCCCACCTCGGTGATGGCCGAGGCCCCCACGATGGCGATGCGCCTGCCCAAGCCCTGAGGCGGGCGGCGAAGCGACGGCGGGCGCCGGGACCGTGGTCCCGACGCCCGCCGACTTCGTGCGGGGGTTCAGCCGGCCAGCACGGCGGCGAGCTGGGCCACCGCGTGGTCGATCTCCTCGGCGGTGATCACCAGCGGCGGGGCCAGCCGGATCGTGGAGCCGTGGGTGTCCTTGGCCAGGACGCCCCGCTCCATCAGCCGCTCGCACGCCTGCCGGCCGGTCATCAGCGCGGGGTCGATGTCCAGGCCGGCCCAGAGCCCCCGGCCCCGGACGGCGACGAGGCCCTTGCCGACGAGCGCGCGGAGGCCGGCGTGCAGCCGCTCGCCCAGCTCGGCCGAGCGGCGCTGGAACTCGCCGGTGGCCAGCAGCCGGACCACCTCGGTGGCGACCGCGCAGGCCAGCGGGTTGCCGCCGAAGGTCGAGCCGTGCTGCCCGGGCTTGAGCACGCCGAGCACGTCGGCGTTCGCGGCGACCGCCGAGACGGGCACGATGCCGCCGCCGAGGGCCTTGCCGAGCAGGTACATGTCGGGCACGACGCCCTCCTGCTCGCAGGCGAACGTGGTGCCGGTGCGGCCCAGCCCGGACTGGATCTCGTCGGCGACGAAGAGGACGTTGCGCTCGGTGCAGAGCCGGCGCACGCCCGGCAGGTAGCCCTCCGGCGGCACCACGACGCCCTGCTCGCCCTGGATCGGCTCCAGCAGCACGGCCACGGTGTCGTCGTCGATCGCGGCGGCGAGCGCGTCCAGGTCGCCGTACGGCACGACCGTGAAGCCCGGGGTGTACGGCCCGAAGTCCGCCCGCGCGTCCTCGTCGGTGGAGAAGCTCACGATTGTGGTCGTACGGCCGTGGAAGTTGCCCTCGGCCACCACGATGTTCGCCCGCCCGGCCGGCACCCCCTTGACCTGGTAGCCCCACTTGCGGGCGACCTTGATGCCGGCCTCCACCGCCTCGGCGCCGGTGTTCATCGGCAGGACCAGGTCCTTGCCGCACAGCTCGGCCAGCTCGCGGCAGAAGTCGGCGAACCGGTCGTGCACGAACGCCCGGCTGGTGAGGGTCAGCCTGTCGAGCTGCGCGTGCGCGGCGGCGACGAGCTGGGGGTGCCGGTGGCCGAAGTTGAGCGCCGAGTAGCCGGCGAGGCAGTCCAGGTAGCGCCGGCCGTCCACGTCGGTGAGCCAGGCGCCCTCGGCTGCGGTGATCACCACCGGCAGGGGGTGGTAGTTGTGCGCGGTGAATTGTTCCGCGTCCCGGACGGCGTCCGGCGTCCGCACCATGTCCTCGATCACTTGCTCGCCCTTCCCTGACGGAGTCGCAACGTGCAGCACTTCGGCCCGCCGCTGGCCTTGCGCAGCTCGGACAGGTCGACGCCGATGGTCTCGTAGCCCCGGTCGCGCAGCTTCGCGGCGAGGTCGGTGGCCTGCGCGGGCAGCACGACGTGCCGGCCGTCGCTGACGGCGTTGAGCCCCAGCACCCCGGCGTCGGCCTCGGTGGCGTGGACCGCGTCGGGGAAGAGCCGGCGCAGCACGGCCCGGCTGCCGGGGGAGAACGCCTCCGGCAGGTACGCCACGGTGTGCTCGTCCAGCACCGTGAGCGCGGTGTCCAGGTGGTAGAAGCGGGGGTCGACGAGCTGCATGGTGACGACCGGGTAGCCGAAGACCTCCTGGAGCTCGGCGTGCGCCGGGTGAGCCGTGCGGAAACCGGTGCCGGCCAGCAGCACGTCGCCGGCCAGCAGGACGTCGCCCTCGCCCTCGTTGACGTGCTTCGGGTCGTGCACCTCGAAGCCGGCGGCCTCGAACCAGGACCGGTACGCCGGGGCCTCGTCGGCGCGCTGCGGGTCGCGGAACTGCACGGCCATCGCCCGCCCGTCGATCACGGTGCCGCCGTTGGCGGCGAAGACCATGTCGGGCAGGCCGGGCACGGGGCTGATCTCCTCGACGGTGTGGCCCAGTTCGCGGTAGACGCCGCGCAGCCGCTCCCACTGGCGGATCGCCAGATCGGCGTCGACGGGGGCGGTCGGGTCCATCCACGGGTTGATCGCGTAGTCGACGGCGAAGTACGTCGGCCGGCACATGAGGAAGCGCTGGCGGGTGGCGTCCATCGTCATGAGTGCTGCTCCCGGGGTCGGGCGCGCCCGGCCACCTTCGGCCCGCGGGCTGGCGCCTGGCCTCAACGGTATGCGGCCGACACCGACGACATCCACTGGTGGAACTTGCGTGGACCGACCGATCGTTGCGTATGGCGGGACTGCGGTGGCGAATCGTTGCGCATCGACGGAGGGAGACGCGCCCGCCCTCGGATGTCGCCCCGGACGCACGTCGGGGGCGGCGAAATCGCCGCCCCCGAAAAGAGGATGCGCCCGCTGGTGAACCACCAGTGCTGCTCGGGCCGTGCCGACCGGCGAACCGCCGGTGCCGATCAAGTGCCCGCCGGGGGACGTCCACAAACTGTGAGGCGGGCCATTTCCGTCGTCGTCGCCCTTGTCGGCGTCCCCCAATCATCTCATGACCACCGTCCGTCATCACCTCCGGTAGTGTCTTCGGGTCGATCCGGTGACGACTACGGTGCGGCGGGCGGGGCCGCCCGGCCGGGAGGCCGGGCGGCCCCGCCCGGCGACGACGGAGCGCCGGTCAGAACCGGTCGACAAGCTGCGAGTCGAGCCACTCCCGCAGCCGCTGCACCCAGTCGCCGTCGGTGGTGGGCCAGTCGAACTGGCCGGTCATCGCCAGCACCCCGAGGACCACGGCGACGACGCCGAAGCCCATGCCGAGCAGGGCGTCGGTCTTGCCGGCGATGTGCCGCCGTCGCGTGGCGACCAGCCCGAACGCGGCCAGCACCGCGCCGAGCGCGCCGACCGCGATGCCGTACCCGGCGAGGGTGCCGGTGAGCACGGCGAGCGCCCCGGCGACGGCGACCACCAGGCCGAGGGTGGCGAGCAGGCTGGCGCGCGGCTTCGGCCCGACCGGCACGGGCTCCGGCTCCCGCCGTGTCTCACCGTCGGCACGGTCCACGGGCACCGGCCGCACACCGGCCCGGCCCGCGTCGGCCGGCTCGACGGCGGCCCGGTCCCGGCCCGCGACCGAACCGGGGGCACGGTCGGCCGGCAGCGGCCGGTCGGCGGTCGGATCGTGGCCCGCAGCCCGGCCGGGGGCGCGGTCGGCCGGGAGCGGCCGGTCGGCGGTCCGGTCCGGGTCGAGGTCGAGGGTCGGCTCGCCGCCGGTGGTGTTGCCCCGGTACGTCGTGCGCCCCTCGCCCCGGCCGGCGACCACGGGCGTCGGTGCCGGGCGGCTGCGGGTGTCGGTCGCGACGGCCCCGTCGCGCGCGTCGACCCGGCCGTCGCCGTTGCTGTCGTACGTCGTCGTGGCCGGCTCGCTCCGGCGCGACGACAGCGAAGGAATCTTCACCTCATCACCTCCTGAAGGGACGCGTGGAGGCCCTGGTGAAGCGCCAGCCGCAGCCACGCGTAAACGCCCATGAGGTACCCAACCGGCCCGCCGCCGACACGCCCCGTCGCCCGTGCGGCGACGGAGTGAATTTCGGGTGGCGGGGGGACTTGCGGGGCAGCTCGGGGGAAATCTATCTTTCCGATGTATCGATCCGATATATCGATGCGCCGCCCGAGGCGGCGGTCAGGGGGCGGCGACATGTCCAGCGGGCAGTTGTACGACACCATCGGCGCCACCTACACCACGACGCGGCGCACGGAGCCCCGCATCGCCGCGAGGATCTGGGCCGCCCTCGGCGCTGCCCGGACGGTGCTGAACGTCGGTGCCGGCACCGGCTCCTACGAGCCCACCGACCGCGACGTCACCGCAGTGGAACCGTCCGCGCTCATGCGGGCGCAACGGCCGGCGGGCGCAGCACCGTGCGTGGCCGCCCGCGCCGAGAGCCTCCCGTTCGCCGACCGGGCGTTCGACGCCGCGATGGCCGTCTCCACCGTCCACCACTGGTCGGACCCGATCGCCGGGCTGCGCGAGATGCGACGCGTGGCCCGCCGTGTGGTGGTGTTCACGCACGATTCCAGCGCCGCCGGATGGCACGACCGGTTCTGGCTCACCCGCGACTACCTGCCGGAGACAACAGACCTCTTCGTCGGCCGGCCGTCGCTGGCCGAGCAGGCCCGCGCGATCGGGGCCCGCGTGGAGCCGGTGCCGATTCCGTGGGACTGCGCCGACGGCCTGTTCGAGGCGTACTGGCGTCGCCCCGAGGCGTACCTGGACGATCGGGTGCGCCGCGCGGTGTCGGTGTGGGCCAGGGTCGGCCCGGAGGCCGAGCAGCGGGCGGTGCGCAGCCTCCGTGCGGATCTTGCCTCGGGCCGGTGGGCCGAACGCAACTGTGACCTCGTGACCCTCGACGCAGCGGAACTCGGCCTCCGCCTGCTCGTCACCTGAGACCGCCCCATCCTGCCCCCGCCTCCCCGCGCGGGTGGCCCTCGATAGATCCTGGCGAGAAACGGCCCCCATGAGGGCCGTTTCTCGCCAAGATCTCCTGACGTCGTCGGGTGGGTGGGCAGCCCGGAGGCTACCCTTGGCCCCCGTGCCAGAGGGACACACCATCCACCGCCTCGCCACCCGGCACGCCGAGCTGTTCGCCGGCGACAGGGTGCGCGCCGCCAGCCCGCAGGGCCGCTTCGCCGAGGGCGCGGCCCGGCTCTCCGGCACCGTCCTGGAGGACACCGAGGCGTACGGCAAGCACCTGCTGCACCACTACGCGGGCGAGCTGATCCTGCACGTGCACCTCGGCCTGTACGGGAAGTTCACCGACGGGCCGGGCGAGCCGCCCCCGCCCGTGGGCCAGGTACGGCTGCGGCTGGCCAGCGATCGGCACTGGCTCGACCTGCGCGGCCCCACCGCGTGCGAGCTGCTCACCCCGCCCGAGGTGGCGGCGCTGCGCGATCGGCTCGGCCCCGATCCGCTGCGCGCCGACGCCGACCCCGACCGCGCGTACGCCCGGATCTCCCGCAGCCCGACCCCGCTCGCGGCGCTGCTGCTCGACCAGTCGGTGGTGGCCGGCACGGGGTTGATCTTCGTGACCGAGGCGCTGTTCCGGGCCGGGCTGCCGCCGCTGCTGCCCGGCCGGGAACTGACCCCGGCCCGCTGGCGGGAGCTGTGGGCCGACCTGGTGGCGCTGATGACCCGGGCCGTCGAGGTCGGCCGGATCGACACCGTCCGCGACGCCCACCTGCCGGAGGTCACCGGCCGTGCGCCCCGGGTGGACCGGCACGGCGGCGAGGTGTACGTCTACCGCCGCCCCGGCCAGCCCTGCCACGTCTGCGCCGACGAGGTGCGCCGGGGCACCCTGACCGGCCGCAACCTCTACTGGTGCCCCACCTGCCAGCGCTAGCTCGGGCGTGGGTCGGGGCGCGGGAGACGCGCGGCCACGCCGCGAGATCGTGCTCGATCCGGGAAGATGTGGCTTCCCAGCCGTGACGAGGCCACCGGTTCCCTGATCGAGCACGATGTTGCGCCCCGCCCCGCCCCGCCCCGCCCCGCCTCGCCTCGCCCCGGGCCGGGCCGGGCCGGCGCAGACCCTAGTCCAGGCCGGCGAGCCAGCGAGCCGTCTCGATGTTCTGGGTGAAGACCGTGTCCCCGCCGATGCTCCAGGCGAGGGTCTGCCCGATCGCCCAGCCCCGGACCCGCTCGACGTCCAGCCCCAGCCCGGCGCTGAGCCGGCCCAGCCGGTGCCGTACCGCCGCAGGGGAGTGGCCCAGCTCGGTGCCCCGGACCATCGCCACCACCCCGAACTCGCGCTCGCCGGCCAGCGGCTTCGGGTCGATGACCAGCCACGGCTCCCGGGCGGCCCGCAGCACGTTGCCGGCGTGCAGGTCCTGGTTGACCAGCACCTGCTCGCCCTGCGTGCCGGCCAGCTCGGCGAGCCGGTCCAGCGCAAGGTCCAGCAGTCGCCGCTCGTACGGCCGGCCGGCCCGCTCCCAGCTCGCCGGCATCCGCTCCCGCCAGCCGGCCGCCTCCTCGGCCAGCGGGGTGAACGGCGCGCCGGCCGGTAGCCACAGCCTAGGCAGCAGCCCGACGACCACGTCCAGCGCCTGATCCGCCGGCAGGGCGTGCAGCGGCGTGCCCGGGACGCAGCGCTCCACCAGCAGCGCCCGCCGACCCGCGTCGTGGGCGAGGAGCCGGACCGCTCCCTCGCCCGCCCAGCGCGACAGGGCCGTGGCCTCGTGCGCGCTGTCCGGGTCCGGGTACTGGAGCTTCAGCACCGCGCGGGTGCCGTCGGGCAGCTCGGCCGGCAGCGCCAGCGAGGCGAAGGCGTACGGGAAGGGCGGCCCCACCCGCAGCCCCCATTCCTCGGCGCACCCGGCCAGCAGGCCGGGCAGCGCCGCCAGCCACTCGCGGCCGGCGGGCACCCGCCGCACCCAGCCCAGCCCCTCGGGGATGTCCACGGTCACCGCACCATCCTCGCCCTGCCCGGTGCCGAGGCGCCCGCCCGGGTGACCCAACGTGGACAGTAGTATCGGCACCATGTCGAGCCCCGAGGCGTCCACGGCGGGGGCTGCCGGTCACGCCGCCAGCCCCCGGAACCGCTGAGTTCCTGACCCGCTTCCCTGCGGCTTCCTGCCGCGTGGGACATTCGCGCGCACCCTCGGGCGCTGGCCGCGGTGACGAGACGTCTCCTCGTTTCCTCTCACCTCGGAGTTCTCGATGCCTCTGCCGCTCTACCTGCTCGCCGTGGCGGTCTTCGCCATGGGCACCTCGGAGTTCATGCTCGCCGGCCTGGTGCCGGACATCGCCACCGGCCTGGACGTGTCGATCGGGGTCGCCGGGCTCCTGACCTCGGCGTTCGCTGTCGGAATGGTCGTCGGCGCGCCGCTGATGGCGGCGCTCGCCCGCCGGTGGCCCGCCCGGGCCGCCCTGCTGGGCCTCGTGCTGGTCTTCGCCGTGACCCACGTCGTGGGTGCCCTCACGACGAGTTTCGCCGTCCTGCTCGCGACCCGGGTCGTCGCCGCCCTGGCCAACGCGGGCTTCCTGGCCGTGGCGCTGAGCACGGCAGCCGCGCTCGTCGCACCCGACCGGAAGGGGCGTGCGCTGGCGGTGCTGCTCTCCGGTACGACGGTGGCCACCATCGCCGGAGTTCCCGGTGGCGCGGTACTCGGCGCGTTGCTGGGCTGGCGGGCGACCTTCTGGGCCATCGCGCTGCTCTGCCTTCCGGCCGCCTACGGCGTCGTGCGGGGCGTCCCGGCCCCTGCCGGAACGGCCCCTGCGGCCCCTGGTGGCACTGCGGGCACCGCGCCCGCTGCGGGCACTGCCGCCCGCTCGCCGCTTCGCGGTGAGATCGCCCAGCTCGCCAGGCCCCGGCTGGCCCTGGTCATGCTGCTCGGTGCCCTGGTCAACGCGGCGACCTTCGCCACGTTCACCTTCCTCGCGCCGATCGTGACCGACACCGCCGGTCTGGGCGAGCTCTGGGTCCCGGTGGTGCTGGTGCTCTTCGGCGTGGGGGCCTTCTCCGGCGTCACCCTCGCGGGGCGGCTCTCCGACCGGCGTCCCGGCATCGTGATCGCGATCGGGGGCCCGTTGCTGCTGCTCGGCTGGGTGGCGTCGGCGACCCTGGCCGCCCGGCCGGTGGCCCTCCTGCCGCTCGTCTTCGTGCAGGGAATGCTCTCCTTCGCGCTGGGCAGCACCCTGATCGCCCGGGTGCTCTACGAGGCGGCGGGCGCCCCCACCATGGGAGGGGCCTACGCGACCGCGGCGCTGAACATCGGCGCTGCCGGCGGCCCCGTCGTGGCGGCGGCGACCCTCGGGGCCGACGCCGGTGACCTCGGCCCGGTGTGGGTCAGTGGCTTCCTGGTGGCGGTCGCGCTGCTCGTCGCCCTGCCGCTCCTGCGCGTCATCGCACCCCAGGACGGCCGGGCGAGCCGCTGACCCAGGCGAGGCCCCGTCGGGGCGTCGGGGCCGAACGCGGAGGCCTGACCCGACCGGGCGGCACCGCCCCCGCCCGCGTGAGCGGACGGGGGCGGTGGCCGGAGGAACCGGCCGGCGGTCAGCGGTGGCCGACCGGGCCGGCCTGGCAGTCAGCGCAGGCGGCCCGAGCCGGCCTGGCGGTCAGTGGAGGCGGCCGAGTCGGCCTGGCGGTCAGCGCAGGCGGCGGATGTCGCCGTACGCGCGGTAGAAGCCGCCCCGGCCCGCCTCGCGGACGTCGGTGACCAGGTAGCGCGCCCCCGGCTCGCGAATGCCCTTGGGGAACTGCACCGACCAGTCGCGGTGGTAGCCGTCGGAGAGGACGTGGACCCGCAGCCGCCCGCCCTCGTCGACGCACTGCACCACCACGCCGCCCCGCTCGTCGGTGGTGACCTCCACCGTGGTCCAGGCCGCCGGCTCGGGCATCCGGGCCGGGGCCTTGACGTCCACCACCTCCGGCACGCTGCCCGCCTCGGCGGCCCGGATCGCCGGCTCGCTGGCGTCGACGCAGGCCAGGTAGCCGCTGGTGGTGACCACGTAGAGCCGCTCGTCGTGGTACTGCATCGAGTACGCCGAGCCGCAGCCGGTGCCGAGCTTCCACAGCCGGTTGCCGGCCGCGTCGAAGCAGTAGATCGAGGAGTGGTTGTCGCCGGCGAAGACGTACCGGCCGTCCTCGGCGGTGGCGCAGGAGAAGACGGGGGCGTCGCAGCGGTACGTCCGCTCGGCCCGCCCGTCCTTGCGCAGCCGCACCACCTCGCGGGTGGCGGTGCCGGCGAACACGGCGTCGCGCTCCTGCCAGCCGAAGAGCACCGAGCCGGTGCGGGTGTGCCACAGCTCCCGCCCGGTGCGCCAGTCGTAGCCGGTCACCCCCTGGGAGTGGCCGTGGTAGAGCGCGTCGGCGTCGCAGCGGACCATCCACGCGGCCCGGCCGCGCCCCGGGCGCCGCCAGAGGAACTCGTCCTCGTGGTCGATCGCGGCGATCCCGCCGCCGGCGTCGGAGACGCCCAGCACCCCGTCGTGGATGTCGAGCCAGTAGATGTCGATGTCCGGGCTGATCGCGTACGCCGCGCGGGGCACCTTGCCCGAGAGGTCGTAGACGTTGCCGTCGTCGCAGCCCGCGTAGATCCAGGCGTCGTCGGCGACGATGCACTTCACCCCGTCGGGGAGCCGGACCTGGTTGAGCAGGCGGGCGTCGTGGTCGAGGGTGGTGATCACCCCGTGCTCGTTGCCGACCATGCAGTGCTGCCCGTCGACGAAGATGCCGAACGCGGGCGCGCCGGAGGCGTAGCGCCACAGCACCGGCGCGGTGCGAGCGGTCGAGCGGGTGCTGACGATCTCCCGCCGGGAGACGGGTCGCTTCTGGCGGATGCCGGGAGTCGCCGGGGCGTACCCCTTGCGGACCTTCTCCCCGATCTTCTTCGCGGCGGCGGCGCGGGCGCGGGCGTTGTCCGGGTACGCCGTGGTCTTCACCTGGCCCTGGTCGCCGATCCGGCCGTAGCGCACGGTCAGCGCGGTGTCGTCCACCACCACCTCGTAGAACTTGTGCGCCGAACCGCCCTCTTCGGACAGTTCGAGGTAGGTCGTCTCCTGCGACATGGGATCGCCTTTCGAGGGGAAGGGCGCGGGACCCGGCACCGCACCAGCGCGCACACGCTAACCGCGCCCCCCGACAGGATCGACCCGACGTGTTGGGAGGGGGCCCTTCCTATGCAGAAAGCGTTAACAGGGTGCCCTTCCTTACCGGCGGTCCAGGGCGTCCACGGCCTTGCGGGCCGCGATCAGCACCGGGTCCCACACCGGCGCGTACGGCGGGGCGTAGCCGAGGTCGAGGCCGGTCATCTCGTCCACCGTCATGCCGTTCCACAGCGCCACGGCCAGGGCGTCGATCCGCTTGGCCGCCTCCGACCAGCCGACGATCTGCGCGCCGAGCAGCCGCCCGCTGGACCGCTCGGCGATCAGCTTCACCGTCATCGGCCGCGCGCCCGGGTAGTACCCGGCCCGGTTCGTCGACTCGGCCACCACGGACACGAACTCGAAGCCGCTGGCCGCCGCATCCCGCTCCCGCAGCCCGGTGCGGCCCACCTCCAGCTCGCAGACCTTCGTCACGGCCGTGCCGACCACGCCGGGGAACGTCGCGTACCCGCCGCCGAGGTTGATGCCCGCGACGCGGCCCTGCTTGTTGGCGTGGGTGCCGAGCGGGATGTGCACCGGCAGCCCGCTGACCCGGTGCAGGCTCTCCGCGCAGTCGCCCGCCGCCCACACCCCGGGCGCCCCGGGCACCCGCATCCGCCGGTCCACCCGGATCGCGCCGGACGGGCCGAGGGGGATGCCGGCCGTCTCCGCGAGGGCGACGTTGGGGCGTACCCCCAGGCCCAGGACCACGACGTCGGCCGGGATCGGCCCGGCGGCGGTGACCACGGCGGACACCCGGCCGTCGCGCTGGTCGAGCCCGGTCACCTCCGTGCCGGTACGGATGTCGATGCCGATGCCCCGCATCGCCTCCGCGACGAGGGCGGCCATGTCCTCGTCGACCGTCGACATCGGCTGGTCGGCCTGCTCGACCAGGGTGACCGACAGGCCGCGCCGGATCAGCGCCTCGGCCATCTCCACCCCGATGTAGCCGCCGCCGACCACCACCGCGCGCCGGGGCGCGGGGTCGGCGTCCAGCCAGTCGCGCAGGGCCGCGCCGTCGTCGAGGGTCTGCACGCCGAAGACGCCGGCCACCCCGTCCTCGGCCCAGTCGGGCTTCGTCGGCACCGCGCCGGTGGCGTACACCAGGTCGTCGAAGCGCTCGCGGACCTCGCCGCCGCCGTCGAGGTCGCGGGCGACCACCTCGCGGCGGCCCAGGTCGATGGCGGTGACCTCGTGCCGCAGCCGCACGTCGATGTCGAAGTCGGAGCGGAAGGTGGCGGGGTCGCGGGCGATCAGCTCGTCCCGGTCCTCCACGGCCCCGCTGATCCAGTACGGGATGCCGCACGCCGAGTACGACGTGTGGTGCCCCCGCTCGAACGCCACGATCTCCAGGTCGGCGCGGCCCCGGCGGCGTCGGGCCTGGGAGGCCGCCGCCATTCCGGCGGCGTCCCCGCCGACCACGATCAGCCGCTGCGTCACGCCGACCATCCTGTCACGCCGCCCCCGCTCCACGGTTCGATGTGCTCGGGTGCCCGCCCTGCCGACGTCCCGGCGCGCTCGGGCCCGCGCCCGGGTTCGCCGACGCGTCCGGCCCCGGGCGGGCCGGCCGGGTCGGGCCCGGCGACGCGGTCAGCCACGGGTCTGCCGCGCCACGTCCTGCACCACGTCGACGAGGTTGCCGGTGCGCGCGAAGACCGCCCGCTGCCGGGCCGCCCCCGTGCCGTGCCGGCGCAGGCCGCCGAGCAGGTCGGTCACCTCGGCGAGGTCGCCGTGCCGCTCCAGCTCCGGGCCGAGCCGCTCGACGAGCCGGTCCAGCAGTTGCCACGCGGGGCGCAGCTCGCCGTCGGTCACGTCCACGCCGTCGCCCTCCAGCCCGTCGTGGGCGGCCCGCCAGTGCGCGCCGACGAGCAGGTGGTGGTCGGTGCGGATCGGCTGCCGGCCGGCGGCGACGTCGGCGATCGCGGTGGCCACCAGGGCCCGGACCAGGGCGGCGACCAGCACCGCGTCGTCCACCGACGGGCAGACGTCGCCGATGCGCAGCTCCACCGTCGGGTACTTCGCCGACAGCCGGGCGTACCAGTAGAGCATCCCCTCGTCGAGCATCATGCCGCTGGCGATGAGCTGCCGGATCAGCCGCTCGTAGTGCTCGTGCGACTCCAGGTACGGCGTCGGCGCCACCGACGGCCAGCGCTCCCACTCGATCGTGCGCCAGCTCGCGTAGCCGGTGTCCTCGCCGCCGGAGAACGGGGAGTTGACCGTCACCGCGTGCAGGATCGGCAGCCACGGCCGGACGTGGTTGAGCACCTGCACGCCGGTCTCCGGGTCCGGCACCCCGACGTGCACGTGCATGCCGTTGTTGCCGGGGCCGGGGACCAGCAGCCGGTACCGCTCGATCATCCGGTCGAAGCGGGGCTTGTCGACCACCGGGGGGACGGGGCCGGCGACCGGGCCGGTGCCGATGGCCAGCAGCCGTACGCCGGCGCGCTCGGCGGCCTCGGACAGCGCCCCGCGCAGCACCCCGAGGGAGTGCCGGATCGAGGAGAGCTCCAGCCCGGGCGGGCTGCCGATCTCGATCTGGCTGGTCTGGAACTCGCGCTCCACCTGCCCGCGCAGCTCGGCCGGGACCTGCTCCATCACCAGGTCCACGGCGGGTACGGCGGCGCCGGTGTGCGGGTCGACGAGCAGGAACTCCTCCTCGACGCCGACGGTCAGCAGGCCGGTGCCGCCCGGGGCCGCATCCCGTTCCCGCTGCGCCACTGAACCGCTCATCGCCCTCACCGTCCGTTTCCGTGCCGCCCGCGGCCCCGCGCCGCGACGTCGACCGGCCATTACCCAGGGTGTCCGGTGGCGGAAACGCCTTCCGAGGTGTGTCGCCGGCCGCCACGCCGCTCACCTTCCGAGCGGGCGGGACTGGGCGTTCCCCCTCGACGAAATGCCCCTCCCTCGCGAGTGGACAGCGCCGCCTAGGCTCGCTGGCGTGGCCGGGTTGCTGGTGGCGGTGACGGGGACGTGGGCGTACGCGCTCACCCACCTGACGGTGCTCGCGGACCGCCCGGCCGAGTTGCTCGCCGGGGCGGCCGTGGCCGCCGCCGTGCTGCTCACCGTGCTGCTCGCCGGCCGCCCCGGCGCGGTCGCCGGCCCGCCGGGCCGGTCCGCCGGGCGGGGCGTCGGCCTGCGGGAACGCGCTCGCCGCCGAGGGGTGCCCCGGCAGGTCGACCCGGACGCGGCCGGTCGCCCCCGCCCCCGCGCGCCGGGCCCGCGCCCCTCGGCCGGGTAGCGCTTCCCGGGCCGGCCCGGCCCTGCGCCGGGGCCGGTCACCCGGGGCGCGGCGGGCGGCTCCCGCCCGCCGCGTCGCCGTCGCCGCCCGGCCGGTTCCGCCGTCATCCGCCCCGCCGACGCCGCCCGCGGCCGGCCGCCGACGCCCGTCCAGGGCCGGCCACGTCCCCGCTCACGGGGCGGCCGCCGACGCCCGTCCGGGGTCGGCCGCCGTCCCATCCACGAGGCCGGCCGGGGCACCCGGAATCGCCATCGAGGGGTCACCCATGCTCACCTTCGCACCGCTGCACGGCCCGGTCGGCGTCGCCGCCACCGCCGTCACCTGGCTCGCCGACGCGCTGCACCCGCTGGCCGGCGGGGCCGCCACGGCCGCCGCCATCGTCGGCTTCACCGTCGTCGTCCGGCTGCTGATCTCGCCGCTCACCCTGGCCCAGGTGCGCGGGGAGCGGCGCCGCGCGGCCCTCGCCCCGCAGGTCCGCGACCTGCGACGCCGGTATGCCGACGACCCGGCCCGGTTGCAGGGTGAGCTGTTCGCCCTCTACCGGTCGGCCGGGGCGAACCCGGTCGCGGGCTGCCTGCCGGCGCTGCTCCAGGCCCCGTTCCTCATCGTCATGTACCGGCTGTTCAGCACCGACGAGGGCGGCACCGGGCTGCTCGACGAGCGGCTCGCCGGGGTGCCGCTGGGCTGGCACGTCTCCGACGGCCTCGGCGGGGCGGCCGGGCCGCTGTTCGGGGCGCTGCTCGCGGCGCTGGTGGCGCTGGCCTGGTGGTCGTCCCGGCGGGCCCGCGCGGTGGCGGCCGTCGACGCCGAGGCGGGTACGCCGACCGGCGGGTCGGGCGCGGCCGTCCTGGCCCGGCTGGTCCCGCTGGTGCCGTACCTGACCGTGGTGGCGGCGCTGATGGTGCCGCTGGCGGCGGTGCTCTACCTGGTCGCCACGACGGCCTGGACCGCCGCCGAGCAGGCGGTGCTGCGTCGTCCCCGGCCGATGCCGGCCGGCTGAGCGGGGGTCCCGCTCCGTCTCGACGCCGGGAGCGCGGCTCGCCCACGTCTCGGCAGGGTGAGAGGGGAGCCCCTCTCCACCGGAGGCGTCGACAAGCTGCCCTTCTTTACGGTCTGGACAGAATCAGTTAACACTCCTAATAATAAGCCCTACTTAGACGGGCTTGGATACAGCCCCACCCTCGGAGGGTTGCATGAAGCGTTCTAGATCCCTTGTCCTCGGCATGGTCACGGCGGTAGCCGCGACCGTCGGGGCGGCCTGGGTGGCGCTGCCGGCGTACGCCGCCGGCCCCACCGCGACCTTTGTGAAGGCCTCCGACTGGGGAGGCGGCTGGGAGGGTCGGTACACGATCACCAACGGCGGGTCCACCGCCATCTCCAGCTGGACGCTCGCCTTCGACCTGCCCGCCGGCACCACCGTCGGCAGCTACTGGGACGCCCTGCTGACCTCCTCCGGCCAGCGGTTCACCTTCACCAACCGCTCCTGGAACGGCAGCCTCGCCCCCGGCGCGTCCGCGACGTTCGGCTTCCTCGCCACCGGCACCGGCAGCCCGACGAACTGCCGGGTGAACGACGCCCCCTGCGGCGGCGCCGTGCCCACCACCCCGCCGGCCACGACCAGCGCGCCGCCGGTGACCAGCGCGCCGCCCACCACCCCGCCGCCCACGACCAGCGCGCCGCCGACCACCTCGCCGCCGCCGAGCAGCGACCTGCCCAAGCGCCTGCTCACCGGCTACTGGCACAACTTCGACAACCCGGCCGTCGAGCTGCGGCTGCGCGACGTCCCCGCCGAGTACGACGTGGTGGCGGTCTCCTTCGCCGAGGCCACCTCGACCCCCGGCGCGGTCACCTTCGCCGTCGACCCCGGCCTCTCCGCCTCCCTCGGCGGCTACACCGACGCCGACTTCTCCGCCGACGTGCGGACGCTGCGGGCGCGCGGCAAGAAGGTCATCCTCTCGGTCGGCGGCGAGACCGGCCGGGTCGCGGTGAACAGCGCCTCCTCGGCCACCGCGTTCGCCGACAGCGCCTACGCCCTCATCCAGCGGTACGGCTTCGACGGCGTCGACATCGACCTGGAGAACGGGCTCAACCCGACGTACATGGCCCAGGCGCTGCGTTCCCTGCGGGCGAAGGTCGGGCCGAGCCTGATCATCGCCATGGCGCCGCAGACCATCGACATGCAGAACCCGGCCTCCAGCTACTTCAAGCTCGCGCTGGACATCAAGGACATCCTCACCGTCGTCAACACCCAGTTCTACAACTCCGGGGCGATGCTCGGCTGCGACCAGAACGCCGCGTACGGCCAGGGCACGGTCAACTTCATCGTCGCCCTCGCCTGCATCCAGCTCGAGAACGGGCTGCGTCCCGACCAGGTCGGCCTCGGCCTGCCCGCCGGCCCCGGCGCGGCCGGCGGCGGCATCGTCTCCCCGAGCGTCGTCAACGCGGCCCTCGACTGCCTGGCCAAGGGCACCAACTGCGGCAGCTTCCGCCCGCCGCGCACCTACCCGGGCATCCGGGGCGCGATGACCTGGTCGATCAACTGGGACGTCAGCAACGGCAACAACTTCGCCCGCACCGTCAAGCCGCACCTCGCCACCCTGCCGTGACCCGCCCCACCCTGCCCTGACCCGCACCACACCGCGTGACCGCCGGCCCGCCCCGCGCGGGCCGGCGGACCGCCCACCCCCTCGGGCGGAAACCCCCACCACCGGTCCCTGGAGGCCACCGTGAAACTCCGTTCCCCCCGCGCGGCGATATTCGCCGCCGGGATCGCCGCCGCCGTCGTCGCGGCCACCCTCATCGCCCCATCGGCCGCGTCGGCGGCGACCGCCGCCTTCGTCCGCACGGCGAACTGGAGCAGCGGGTACGAGGCGCGGTTCACCGTCACCAACGACGCCTCGACCAGCATCAGCTCCTGGAACGTCCAGTTCGACCTGCCTACGGGCAGCTCGGTCAGCTCCTTCTGGGACACCACGATCACCACGTCGGGCCAGCGCGTCACCGCCGTCAACAGGTCCTGGAACGGCTCCCTCGCCCCGGGAGCCAGCGCCTCGTTCGGCTTCATCGTCACCGGCTCCGGCGACCCGACCAACTGCACCGTCAACGGCGCCTCCTGCACCGGCGGCGGCACCCCGACCGGCCCGGCCACCCCGGGCGGGCTGCGGGTCACCGGCACCGCGACGTCGTCGATCTCCCTGGCCTGGAACGCGGTCACCGGTGTGACCGGCTACCGGGTGTACGAGGGCGACGCCGTCAAGGCCACCGTCACCGCCACCTCCGCCACCGTCTCCGGGCTGGCCACCTGCTCCGCGCACAGCTACACCGTGGCGGCGTACAACGCCTCCGGCGAGTCGGCGAAGTCGCCCGCCGTCTCGGGCACCACCACCGGCTGCACCGGCGGCACCGGGTCGATGGCCGTCGCACCGTACTACTACCCGGGTTGGGGCAACCCGCCCGCGCCCGCGACGGTGATGAGCGCGACCGGCGTCAAGTGGTTCACCATGGCGTTCATCCTCTCCGGCGGCGGCTGCACGCCGGCCTGGGACGGCACCGGGTCGCTCACCAGCGGCGCGCACGCCAACGCCATCGCCGCGATCCGGGCGGCCGGCGGCGACATCATCCCGTCCATCGGCGGGTGGAGCGGCAACAAGCTCGGCCCGAACTGCTCCTCCGCCGCCGAGTTGGCCGGGGCGTACCAGAAGGTGATCGACGCGTACGGGCTGAAGGCGATCGACGTCGACATCGAGAACAGCGACGAGTTCGAGAACGCGGTCGTGCAGGACCGCATCCTCGGCGCGCTGAAGATCGTCAAGCAGAAGAACCCGGGGATCAAGACCATCATCACCTTCGGCACCGCGACCACCGGGCCGACGTCCCACGGCATCCGGCTGATCAACCAGGCCGCGGCCCTCGGGGTGGACATCGACACGTACACGATCATGCCGTTCGACTTCAACGGCGGCGCGAACATGTACCAGAGCACGATCAACGCGGCCGAGGGTCTGAAGAACGCGCTGAAGAGCGCCTTCGGCTGGTCCGACGCCACCGCGTACTCGCGCATGGGCATCTCCGGCATGAACGGCCTCTCCGACCAGCAGGAGCTGACCTCGCCGGCGACCTGGACGCAGATCCGTGACTGGGCGAAGGCCCGGGGCCTGTCCCGCTTCACCTTCTGGTCGGTCAACCGCGACCGGCCGTGCCCGGGCGGGGGCGTGATGGAGAACTGCTCCGGCATCGCCCAGAACAACTGGGAGTTCACCTCCATCAGCGTCGGCTTCTGAGTCGGCGCGAGGAGAGACACCCCGTCGACGCCCGCGGTGGGGAGGGGTTCCCCTCTCCACCGCGGGCGGCACCACGTCAGCGACCGGCGGTCACGGACCGCCGGTCGCGGCGGCGGCGCACCTTCTTCACCACCCAGCTCACGATCATGAGCCCGAAGACGGCGAAGATCGCGTAGTTGAACCAACTGCTGAACCGGTCGACCTCCTGCCAGCGCGAGCCGAGCGCGTAGCCGGCTCCGACGATCAACCCGTTCCACACCCCGCTGCCCAGCGTGGTGAGCAGGACGAACTCGCCCAGCGGCATCCGGTTCGCCCCGGCCGGGACGGAGACCAGGCTCCGGACCACCGGCACCAACCGGCCGATCAGCACGGCCCACCGGCCGTGCCGCTCGAACCAGCGGTCGGCCTTCTCCAGGTCGTCGGTGTCCACCAGGGGGATGTGGTCGAGCCAGCGCTTCAGGCGGTCCTCGCCGACCGCCGCGCCGAGCCAGTAGAGGACGAGCGCGCCGACCAGCGAGCCGACCGTCGCGGCGACCACGATGAGCACGACGTTGAACCGGCCCTGCGACGAGAGGTAGCCGGCCATCGCCAGCACGATCTCGCTGGGGATGGGCGGGATGATGCTCTCCAGCGCCACCAGCGCGGCCACGCCGACCGCGCCCAGCGAGTCGATGACGTCGGCCACCCAGCCGGTCAGGCCGGTGAACTGCGACGGGTCGACGTCCTGGGCGTTGGCCATCGGGTTCCTTCCGCTGCTGCGCCGGGGGGATCGGAAGGTGGTACCCACCCCCGGACCGATCACACCCGCCGATGACGGGCGTCTCACGGCCGCGCACCGCCACCAACCCACCCGGACGCCGATGCGGGAGGCGCTCACGTTTGCCGAAAGGTGGAAGCGGAGAAGTTTCCCCCGCATGGGTGACAGGTGGTACTCCGAGGCCGTCGTCTACTGCCTCGACATCGACACGTACGCAGACTCGGACGGCGACGGGGTCGGCGACATCCGCGGCCTGATCGGCCGCCTCGACTACCTGGCCCGGCTGGGGGTGACCTGCCTGTGGCTGCACCCCATCCACCCGTCGCCGAACAAGGACGACGGCTACGACGTCACCGACTTCTACAACGTGGACCCGCGCTTCGGCACCCTCGGCGACTTCGCCGAGCTGCTGCACCAGGCGCAGAACCGGGGCATCCGCGTGATCATCGACCTGGTGGTCAACCACACCTCCGACGAGCACCCGTGGTTCCAGTCCGCCCGCTCGTCGCCCGACTCGCCGTACCGCGACTGGTTCGTCTGGTCCGAGCACGAGCCGGCCGACCGGCACCAGGGCATGGTCTTCCCCGGCGAGCAGAACGAGACGTGGAGCTACGACCGGGCCGCCAAAGCGTGGTACTACCACCGCTTCTACAAGTACCAACCGGACCTCAACTTCGCGAACCCCCAGGTACGCGAGGAGGTCAAGAAGATCGTCTCCTTCTGGCTCCAGCTCGGCGTCTCCGGGTTCCGCATGGACGCCGTGCCGTTCATCATCGAGCTGACCGAGCCGGGCAACCCGAACTCCCCGAAGGACTTCGAGTTCCTCTCCGAGCTGCGCCAGCACGTGCAGTGGCGGCGGGGCGACGCCGTCCTGCTCGCCGAGGCCAACGTGGAGCCCGACCAGCTCCCCGAGTTCTTCGGCGACGGCGGCGGCTCCGGCAACCGCATCCACATGCTCTTCGACTTCATGCTCAACGGCCGGCTCATGCTCGCCCTGGCCCGCCGCGACCCGGAGCCGGTGATCGAGGCCCTGCGGGACACCCCCACCCTGCCCACCGGCGGGCAGTGGGCCACGTTCCTGCGCAACCACGACGAGATCGACCTGTCGCGGCTCACCGCCGAGCAGCGCAACCAGGTGTACGCCGAGTTCGGCCCCGACGAGGAGATGCGCATCTACGACCGGGGCATCCGCCGCCGGCTCGCCCCGATGCTCGGCAACGACCGGCGCCGCGTCGAGCTGGCGTACGCGCTCCAGTTCTCGCTGCGCGGCACCCCGGTGCTGCGGTACGGGGAGGAGATCGGCATGGGCGAGGACCTGTCGCTGCCCGGCCGGGAGGCGATCCGTACCCCCATGCAGTGGTCCTTCAAGCCCAACGCCGGCTTCTCCACGGCCGACGCGGAGAAGCTGGTCCGCCCGGTCATCGACTCCGGCGACTACTCGTACGAGAAGGTCAACGTCACCGCCCAGCGCGGCGACCACCGCTCGCTGCTGTCCTGGTTCGAGCGGATGATCCGGACGCTGCGCGAGGCCCCGGAGATCGGCTCCGGCTCCACCACCCACATCGACGTGCCGATGCCGGCCGGGGTGCTCGCCCACCGGGCCGACGGCCCGACCGGGACGATGGTCTTCCTGCACAACCTCGGCACCGAGGACGTGGAGGTCGACCTCGGCACGCTCGCCGCCGAGGCGGACCTGCCGCTCGACGTGCTCGCCGACCGCAACTACGGCGAGGTGGGCAAGCTCGACGCCCTGAAGCTCTCCGGGTACGGCTACCGCTGGATCCGGCTGTGCCGGGGGTCCGGCTTCTGACCGCCGCCCGCCCGACCGGCAGCCGCCCGCCGCCCGCCGCCGGGCGAAACGGGGCCGCCGGTCGGGGGCCGGGGTCGGCTAGGCTCCGGGGATCGCCGTAGGTTACCGGGAGGTAGGCATGTCCGAGGAGCAGCGGGTAGCGATCGTCACCGGGGCCGCGCGGGGGATCGGGGCGGCCACCGCCCGCCGGCTCGCCGCCGACGGCCTGGCCGTCGCCGTCGTCGACATCGACGAGTCGGCCACCAGGGACACGGTGGACGCCGTCGTCGCGGCCGGCGGCCGGGCGCTCGGCGTCGGTGCCGACGTGGCCGACCGCGCCCAGGTGGAGGCCGCCGTCGAGCGGGTCGCCGCCGAGCTGGGCGCGCCCACCGTGCTGGTCAACAACGCCGGCGTGCTCCGCGACAACCTGCTGTTCAAGATGACCGACGCCGACTGGGACACGGTGCTGGGCGTCCACCTGCGCGGCGCGTTCCTGTTCAGCCAGGCCGTCCAGCGGCACATGGTCGAGCGGAAGTGGGGCCGGATCGTCAACCTCTCCAGCACCTCGGCGCTGGGCAACCGGGGGCAGGCCAACTACGCCGCCGCGAAGGCCGGGATGCAGGGCTTCACCAAGACCCTCGCCATCGAGCTGGGCCCGTTCGGGGTGACCGTCAACGCGGTCGCGCCCGGCTTCATCGTCACCGACATGACCGCCGCCACCGCCGCCCGGATGAAGATGGACTTCGAGACCCTCCAGAAGCACGCCGAGGCCGAGATCGCGGTCCGCCGCGTCGGCCGCCCGGAGGACGTCGCCCACACCATCTCGTTCCTGGCCAGCGAGGGCGCGTCCTTCGTCTCCGGCCAGGTCGTCTACGTCGCCGGGGGCCCCAGGGCCTGAGTGCAAGGAAGGGCACCTTGTTAACGCCCACGGTAGAGAAGGGGGCCCTTCTCACCCCGTCGGCTCGTGGAGGAGGTGTAGGCAGCGGTAGCCGCCGGGCAGCCCGCTGTCCGGCAGACGGCAGTGGGGCCCGGCCCGACGGCAGACGCGGGAGCGTTCGGGCGTTGCTCGCTGCCGCAAGCCGGCGTACGAGTACCCCCGTTAGCGCATCGCCGAGGTGGTCAACTCACTGAAGCCAGGATGTCCTCGGCCAGAGCAGAAACGGCGGCCGCGACAACCGGCGGGTCTCCGATGCCCTCCTCTGCCCTTCCCGCCATTATCGATCCTGGCGCGTCGGGGCCTGCCGCGAACAGGCCCGCAAGGAATTCCAGGGCCCGATCGGTAACCTGGCCAGCGAGATCATCGGCCCGCAACTGCGGCAGCATGGCGGTGAACCGCTCGGTAGGCACGGCTACCAACAAGCGGTAGATGTCATGGGCGTCCTTGTCCACAAGACGCCGGGGTGTCTCCTGCCGTTCGCCGATCTTGTGTAACTTGGCCACAAGCAAAGCGGCGGGCCCAGCTACGTTGGCTACGTAGATTCGCCCGTCCCCCGGAGCGAGCCCATGTATCTCCGTAGCGGCGTGGTCGACGACTGCAGCTTCCAGCCCCACGGCCCTCCTGGCGGCACTCCTGGAGTGTGGTGGAATCCTTGCCGCGCGCCGGCTCGAGCCACCGGCAAGCGCTTCCGGAACCATCAGGTCGACCGGAATTCCTTTAGGGTTCCGCCATGCTCCCGGCTGACGCGCCTGTAGATCCAGGTGAAAGCCTGCTGCGCTCATGGCCGCCTCAAGCAGTGGCTCCTGTGGCAGTGCGCGCGTGTCCAGTGCAAGGTCGCAGTCCTTGGTCGTTTCGGCCAAGGCGACGGGGGCGGCCCCGGTGTGCAGGTAGATTGCTTGTGCTCCCACCACGATCACAGCATCGGAATGCTCCCGCAGGGCCTGTAGCGCGTCCAGTAACGCGCTGCGTACGGCTACCAGCAGGTCAGCGTCGCCATACCCGCTCATGTTTCTCCATCCAGTCAAGGAGTTCATGCCCCTCGGCAGGGCTTCGTCCGGGACCTGTCAGCAGATCGACAGCGGCCTGACTCGGGGCGACATAAGTCAAGCCGTCGTCCTGGACCACTCGATCGAACACCACATCGTATTTGCCGTGAGCGACGAGCACATTCGCGCCGCTGTCGACCTGCCGTAGCCCGAGTCTTTCCGCAGCTTCGTCGAGATCGTCTACGTAGACCATTGCCAGTTTTGCGGGCGCGTATGGCGCTAGCCGGTGTGCAGCCAAAGAGCCGGTTAGGGCATAACGTATCCCCTGGGTATAGCGTAGACTTTCCTGAAACGCCGCCAGGCCTCGTGGATTCAGGTAGGCAGCCACGCTATTGCTGCGCTGGAATCCGTAATCCTCGCTCCATCTTTCCAGGATCCGGCGCCACTCGACATCCACCAGCGGCCCCCCGGGGTCGCGCCTGACAAGCGCTTCGCGCTCAAGGAACTCGACGACACGGTAGGTCGCCCCTGTGGACGCCCCTGACGCCCGTATCAGCTCCGGAACGGTCATAGGTCTGGCTGTGTCAACCAGGGCGCGGACCACACAGGCGGCGGGTTGGCCCTGTAGCGTCCCGCGCGGCCTCCCCGGTCCACGCCAAGGGTCTCGATCGGCGCCCCTGTCATGCAGATACATCGCGGGACGTTCAAGCAGTACGTGCATGTTGCCAGTGGCGTCCGCGTAGGAGACGCCGCGCTCCTCTAGCCAGGCGCGGGCCGAGGATCCGAGATACCGTGCGGCGATCATGAGCACCGGGTTGTCGACGTGGGGAAGGCTGTGCGAGCGAAGCCGGTCAAGGGCCCCGGCAAGATCGCCGGTGACGACGGAGCGCTTTGCCTCGATGATGAGGGCCGCTTTCGTCCCATCCGGTGCCTTCAGGTCGGCTATGCCGTCGATTCGGTGCTGATCCACTTTTTCGTCCAGCTCGATGGACCATCCAGGCGGCAGGCGTTCCCTCACGAGCGCCACAGCGTGGCGCAAAATGTCGACCTGGCGCTCTGGCGGCATGCCAGGGTGAGGCTTATGTGAGGACCGCACGCCCGCTCCCATCGCTCGGTTCGGGTAACCGGCTACTTCCGCTTGGAACGGAATAAGCCTATATCCAGAACCCGTCACGGTGGACGACCAATCGGTGACCCGGCGTGTCGTGTTTTTCCGCGAGGATGGGCGACGGATGGACGCGGCGAGGGATTAACGGGTGACGGTGCGGGTGCGCCAGAGCCAGAGCAGGCCGAGGACCGGCAGCACCAGCGGGATGTAGCCGTACCCGCTGCCGAACTCCGACCAGACCGTCTCGTCCGGGAACAGCTCGGGGTCGACCAGGCTGAGCACGCCCACGCCCACCACCCCGACCAGCTCCACGGTGCAGCAGGCCAGCGCCACCCGCCGGCCCGCGTGGCCGGCGCGGGCCAGCCCCACCGCGGCCACGACGTAGATCAGCGCGGCCACCGCCGAGAGCAGGTACGCCACCGGAGCCTCGTCGAACTTCGTGGCGATCTGCAACCCCGCCCGCGAGGTCGCGGCGATGGCGAACAGGAGGTAGACGGCGATCAGCAGCCGGCCCGGCCCGGCGTTGGTCACCCTCCGGGGCGTCTCGGTCTCAACCACCGAGCACCTCCCAGGTCTGCTGGAGGCGGACCACCACGACCGGGACGACCAGGCAGATCGCGCAGATGATCCCCGAGCCCCACCGGGTGGGCTCCATCCGGGCCAGCACCCAGGCCAGCGCCGGCAGGCAGACCAGCGTCACCAGGTAGCCGAAGAACGCGCCGGGCTCGCCCGGCCGCTCCCCGCCGCCGAGGGCGACCAGAGCCAGCGCCGTCAGCGCGAGCAGGCCCGCCTCCAGCACGGCCAGGCCGGCGAGCTGCACCCGGTCCGGCGGCCGGTTGCGCACGGCCGCGACCAGCGCCCACACCGCGAGTACGAGCGACAGCACGATCGTCGCCGTGGCGAGGGCCCCGTCCACCGGCGAGCCGGCCGCGGCGGCGCTGGTCATCGACGCCACCGGCATCGGAGTCTCGGTCACCGGCACAGCCTACTAACCGGTGTAGTACTCGCCCCGACCCGCCCGCCGACCAGCGGTTCCGGGCCTGGCGGCTGCGTCGGCCGGGCCGGACGGCTAGCGTGGTTCACGGCCACGGGACCGCCGGGGCCGGCGACGACGCGGGGAGTGCAACGTGCTGCGGTTCGGCTTGTTCGGCACCGGCCACTGGGCGGCGGAGACGCACGCGGCGGCGATCGGCGCGCACCCGGGCGCGGAACTGGCCGGGGTCTGGGGCCGCAACCCCGAGCGGGCCGCCGAGTTGGCCGGCCGGCACGGGGTGCCCGCCTTCACCGAGGTCGACGCGCTGCTCGACGCCTGCGACGCGGTCGCCGTGGCGCTCCCACCGGACGTCCAGGCGGACATCGCCGTACAGGCCGCCACCGCCGGTCGGCACCTGCTGCTGGACAAGCCGCTCGCGCTCACCCTCGCCGACGCCGACCGGGTGGTCGCCGCCGCCCAGGAATCCGGGGTCGCCTCCGTGGTCTTCTTCACCCAGCGGTTCCACCCGAACGTCACCGGCTTCCTCGCGGCCACGGCGGCGGCCGGCGGCTGGCAGCACGCCCGCGCGACGATGCTCGCGTCGATCTTCCAGCCCGGCAACCCGTACGGCGGGTCGCAGTGGCGGCGGGACCGGGGCGCGCTGTGGGACATCGGCCCGCACGCCCTGTCGCTCATCCTGCCGGTGCTCGGCCGGGTGACCCGGGTCGCGGCGACCGACGGGCCGAGCGGGCTGGTCAACCTGCTGCTCACCCACGACGGCGGGGCGACCAGCACGATGTCGCTGAGCCTCGACGCGCCTGCGGCGGCGGTCACCCGCGACTTCGTCTTCTTCGGCGAGAACGGCGTGGAGACCGTCCCGCCGGGGGACGGCAACGCGCTTACCGCCTTCGGCACCGCGATCGACCAGCTCGCCGAGGAGATCGAGGCGGGCACCCGGGACCACCGCTGCGACGTCCGGTTCGGCCGGGAGGTGGTGGCCGTCCTCGACGCCGCCGAGACCGCCCGCGCCGAGGCCCGCACCGTCACCCTGCCTGACTGAGCACGCGGCCGAGTGCCAGGCCGCCCGCCGGCGGAGTGGACGAGGCCTTATGCCCGCGCTGTCAGAGGGCGTCGTACACGCGTCGCTCCGGTGGCCGAGGTGGACGGCGGCCCGGTCGACCTGGACGGTGTATACGGGGACGGTCACAGGCCGAGATCCGTGCGTAGCTCGGTCAGCGGGATCGGCCGGTCGCCGGCTTCGATGCGGGCCAGGGCGTCCCGCGCGGCAGCCACGTCGGTGGCCTCCTCGGCCCGCTCGATCGCCTCGGCCACCTCGGCCGGGACGATCGCCGCCAGGCGCTGCCCACGGCGGGTCACGTAGGTGATCCGCCCCGCGTAGTGCGCGCGGGACACCACGTCCGCGAGGCTGTCCCGGGCATCGGAGATCGGCAGCTCGGCTGCGGGCTCGCTCATGCCCCCAGCGTACGAATCGTACGACTCGTACGGCAGAGCCATCGGAAAACCGCACCCCGCCCCGCCGCCGGCTTTCGCGCCGGGCCCACCGGTCGGGCTGGTGGCTGCTGTCCGCACCTTTCCGTGGCTGTTGGCTCAGGCGAGGGTGTTCAGGGCGGTGCTCAGCTCGGTGGGGGAGTCGAACTCCTCCGCCGGCAGCGAGCGCAGCATCCGCAGCAGCTCCGTGCTGGCCCCGTTCTCCTGGCCCCAGCGGACCAGGTCCTCCCGCGAGACCGGGTAGTCGAGCCCGCCCAGGTACTCCAGCAACTCCGCACCGCCCACGGTCATGCCGCCGACTACCCGGGGCGGAGCGGAGCATGCCGGTTTGTGCCGGCGGGGGTCGGGTAGCCGCTCGCATGCTGGTACAGCGGCTCGGCGCGCCGAGCGACTTCGACCCGTTGCTGGAGCGGGCGCGGGACGCCCGGATCGTCATGATCGGCGAGGCGTCGCACGGCACCCACGACTACTACCGGCTGCGTGAGCAGCTCACCCGGCGGCTCGTCGCCGAGCAGGGCTTCTCCTTCGTCGCCGTGGAGGGGGACTGGCCGGACTGCGAGCGGGTGCACCGCTCGGTCACCGCCGCCCCCGGCGGCCTCGCCGACCCGCAGGCCGCCCTGCAACGCTTCGAGCGCTGGCCGACGTGGATGTGGGCCAACGAGGAGGTGGCCCGGTTCTGCCGCTGGCTGCGGGCGTGGAACCTGGAACACCCGCCGCAGGGGCGGACCGGCTTCCACGGGCTGGACGTCTACAGCCTGTGGGAGTCGATGCAGGCGATCTTCGACTACCTCGGCGAGGAGGATCCGACCTCGCTGGAGGCGGCACAGGAGGCGTACCGCTGCTTCGAGCCGTACGGCCGGCGGGTCGAGGAGTACGGCGCGGCCAGCCGATTCGTCTCGGCCCGCTGCGAGGAGGAGGTGGTGGCGCTGCTGGCGCGTACCCGGGAACGGGCCGCCGGGGGCGACGCGGACCGCTTCTCGGCCTGGCAGAACGCGGCGGTGGTGGCCGGCGCGGAGCGCTACTACCGGGCGATGGTGGCCGGCGGCCCGGAGTCGTGGAATGTGCGGGACATCCACATGGCGGACACCCTGGACCGGCTGCTGGACTTCCACGGCCCGGGCTCGCGGGGGATCGTCTGGGCGCACAACACCCACGTCGGCGACGCCCGGGCCACCGACATGGCGGCCGGCGGGATGGTCAACGTCGGCCAGCTCGCGCGGGAGCGGCACGGGGCGGACGACGTGGTGCTGGTGGGCTTCGGCGGCTACCGGGGGACGGTGGTGGCGGCGCCGCGCTGGGGTTCGCCGGCCGAGTCGATGGTGGTGCCGGCGGCCCGGCCGGGCTCGGTGGAACGGCGGCTGCACGAGCTGCTGCCGGAGCGGGCGGTGCTGGTCTTCGGCGGCCCGGACCAGCCCGGCTGGGTCACCGACGAGCACGACCACCGGGCGATCGGCGTCGTCTACGACCCGAGCTTCGAGTCGTGGGGCAACTACGTGCCGACCCGGCTGGGCGAGCGCTACGACGCCTTCGTCTGGTGCGACGACACGACGGCGCTGCACCCGCTGCCCGCGCTCAGCGCGTTCGGCGAGTTGGAGACGTACCCGGCGGGGGTCTGAGGAAGGCGCGGCCCGCCGGCGGGCCTGGAAGAGGGACCGGCCCCGCCCCGCCGGGTGCGCGGCGGGGCGGGGCCGGTGGGGCCGGCCGGTCTCAGCGGCCGGCCGGCTCCTTCTCGGCGAGGTGGGCGCGCAGGCCCTCGCCCTCGACGTCCACGTTCGGCAGGATCCTGTCGAGCCAGCGGGGAATCCACCAGGCGGCCTTGCCGAGCAGCGACATCACCGCCGGGACGACGGTCATCCGCACCACGAAGGCGTCGATGGCCACGCCGACGGCGAGCGCGAAGCCCATCGACTTGATGATCGGGTCGTCGAGGAAGACGACGAAGCCCCCGAAGACCGAGATCATGATCAGCGCGGCGGCCGTGACCACCCGCGCGCCGTGCCCCATGCCGTTGATGGTGGCCTGCTGCGCGGTGTCGCCGTGCACGAAGTCCTCCCGCATCCGGGAGACCAGGAAGACCTCGTAGTCCATGGCCAGGCCGAAGAGGATGCCGATGAGCAGGATCGGCAGGAAGCTGACCAGCGGGCCCGGGGTGTCCAGGCCGACCAGGTCGGCCAGGTGCCCCTGCTGGAAGATCGCCACCGTGATGCCGAACGTGGCGGCGACCGTGAGCAGGAAGCCCAGGGCGGCCTTGATCGGCACCAGGATCGACCGGAACACCAGCATCAGCAGCAGGATCGACAGGCCGACGACCAGCACCAGGTAGATCGGCATCGCGTCGGAGAGCTTCTCCGACACGTCGATGCCGACCGCGGTCACGCCGGTCAGCAGCACGTCCGCGCCCTGGACGGAGGAGACCTGGCGGCGGATGTCGTGCACCAGGTCCTCGGTGGCCTCGTCGGTCGGGCCCGACTTCGGGATCACCCCGAGCAGCGCGGTCCGCCCGGTCGGGTCGGTCTGCGGCGGGGCCACCGCGAGCACCCCGTCCGTGCCCTGGATGAGCTGCGCGACCTGCGGCGCGGCGGCGGCCGTGGACTGCGGCGAGTCGGACGTGACGACCACGGCGAGGCGGCCGGTGAAGCCGGGCCCGAAGCCCTCCCGGATCAGGTCGCTGTTGACCCGGGGCGCGGTGCCGGCGGCGGCGGTGCTGGGGTCCGGCAGGGCCAGCCGCATGTCGGGCGCGGGCAGCGCGAGCAGGCCCAGGCCGACGAGGGCGACCAGGATCACCGGTACGCGCAGCCGGGTGGTCAGCCGCCCCCACCGGAAGCCGAAGCCGGAGCGGTCCTCGGCCGCTGCCGCCGCCTCGGGGGTGTCGGTCGGGTCCGCGCCGTTGGCCGCCGCCTCGGTCTTGCGCAGCTTGCGCGGGAGCACCCGGGTGCCGGCGAAGCCGAGCAGGGCCGGGGCGAGGGTGATCGCGACCAGCACGGCGACGGTCACCGTGCCGGCGGCGGCCAGGCCCATCACGCTCAGGAACGGGATCCGCACCACCGCGAGGCCGGCGAGCGCGATGACCACGGTGGCGCCGGCGAAGACGACCGCCGACCCGGCGGTGCCGACGGCCCGGCCGACGGCCTCCTCACGGGACAGCCCCTCCAGCAGGTTCTGCCGGTAGCGGGAGGTGATGAACAGCGAGTAGTCGATGCCGACCGCCAGGCCGAGCATCAGGGCCAGGACCGGCGTGACGCTGGTCAGCTCGACCGCACCGCTGAGCGCGAACAGGCCGGCCATGCCGACGCCGACGCCGATCAGTGCGTTGAGCATGGTCATCCCGGCCGCGACCAGCGAGCCGAACGTGATGATCAGGACGATCGCCGCCACCAGGACGCCCAGCGCCTCGGTCGAGCCGACCTCCGGCTCGCCGCTCAGCACCTCGCCGCCCGGGGCGAACTGCCAGCCCTCCTTCTCGGCCTGCTCGCCCACCTTCTCGTACGCGTCGCGCTGCTCGGAGGTCACCTCGTCCGCCCGGCCGGCGAACTGCACCTGGATGAGCGCGTACCGGCCGTTCGGGGAGATCGCCTGGGCCTGGTACGGGTCGACCGCGCCGATGACGCCGGGCAGGGTGGCCGCCTCCTGGGTCACCTGCCGGACCAGGGCCTGCCCCTCCGGGGTGGCGAGTTGGCCGTCCGTTGGGGCCTTCACGGCGATGGTGCCGGTGGCCCCGCTGGCCGCCGGGAACCGCTCGGCGAGCAGGTCGATCGCCTTCTGCGACTCGGTGCCGGGCATGGTGAAGTTGCTCGCCGTCGGGCCGCGCAGCGTCAACGCGGCGATGCCGAGGCCGACGAGCACGACGAGCCAGACGACGGCGACGAGCCGCCGGTGGCGTAACGAGGCTCGGCCGAGCCGGTACAACAGGGTCGCCATCAGATCCTTGTCCTCGGTCGTGTGGGTTGAACTGGACGGTGGTGGTGGGCTGGACGGTGGTGGTGGGTCAGTCGGGAGGGACCAGGGCGCGGCGGACGAGGCCGAGCAGCGCCTCGCGCAGCTCGTCGTCGGCGACGTCGTCGTACTCGCCGCACGTCTCGGCGATCCCGGCGAGGACGACGAGCGCGGCGATCCGGGCCGCCGGGCGCGCCGAGTGGGCGGCCAGCGCCGCGACCAGCCGTTCGGAGATCTGCTGCACGTGGGCGAAGGCCGGGTGCTGGAGCAGGTGCGCGAACTCGCCACGCAGCAGCGCGATCTCCCGGCGGTAGCGCA
>NZ_BBZF01000026.1:0-62751 GCF_020884795.1 Micromonospora okii | reverse complement strand
CCTCGCCGGCGATGCGCTGGGCGTCGGCGCCCGCAGGCCCGCAGATCCGCTCGTCCAGCTCGTGCAGCGCGGCGAGCGCCGGGGCCATCAGCGCGCTGAGCAGGGCTTCCTTGCTGGCGAAGTGGTAGAGCACCGTCGCCTTGGAGACGCCGACCTCGCGGGCGATGTCCTGCAACGAGGTGCCCTTGTACCCGGTGACGGCGAAGCGCCGCCCCGCCGCCGCGAGGATCTCCGCGGGGGTCTCCGGTACCGCGCGTGCCACTGCCGCATCACCTCCCTTACCCAGCATGACTGACCGATCGGTCAGAGCCTGACCGATCGGTCAGAGAGTGGTGCTTGCCACACGCGGGCCGCGTCGCCGCCGGGGCGGGGTGCGGCGGAGGGTCGTCCGACACCTTCGATGCATGTACAGTCTTCGATATGGCGAGCACGCGCGAGAACGCGCTTCCGAAGGACACGCAGGAGGACCTGGCGGAGCTCGACTTCGCCCCGATCACCAACGAGGAGGCCATCAAGGTGGAGGACCGGACGTACCTGTTCGGCGTCCACGTCGACGGCGTCCGGGGCTGACCGCTTCCGGTCGAGCCTCACCAGCACGGGGAGTCCGGCGGGTGCCGCCCGCCGGATTCTCCACGTTCAGGACGGGGGACGCGGGCTGCGTACCGACTCCGGCAGTGGCCTGGCCTACTCGTGCGACCCGGACACCGGCCGGCCCGGCCTCGCGGGCCGCTTCCGGGCCGGGGGCACCGGCGCCGAGCTGCTCCTGCGCGGCGGCCGGGACCTCGCCGAGGCGGCGGCAGACCAGCCGTGGGGCGCGGAGCTGGCCGCGCTGGCCCGGGCCGCCGAGCGCGAGGCCGGCCACCCGGTACGGATCGAGTTCGTCGTCCGCCACCACCGGCTCACGGTCCTCGCCGTCACCCCCGCCGCGCCGCGCGGCGCCGCGCTGCTCGCCCACGTCGCGCGCGGCCTCGACGACGGCACCCTCACCGACACCGACGCGCTCGACCTGGTCGACGCCGACGACCTCGCCCTCGCCCTGGCCCCCGCCGGCCGCGTGAGCGGCCTGCCGGTGCTCTGCCACGGGCAGGGCGTCGCGCCCGGCGTGGCCGAGGGGGTGGCCGTGTTCAGCGCCGACGCGGCGGTGGCCGCCCGGGACGGCGGGGCCGAGCCGGTGCTGATCCTCCCCGTGACCATGCCGCAGGACCTGCCCGGCCTGCTCGCCGCCGTCGCCGTGGTCACCGAGCAGGGCGGCAGCACCTCCCACGCGGCCGTGGTCACCCGGGGCCTCGGCCGGGTCTGCGTGACCGCGCTGCGCGACGCCCGGGTCGACCTCGACGCGCCCTGCCTGCGCCCCGACGACGGGGAGCCGGTGCGGCCCGGCGACCGGATCACCGTGGACGGCACCGCCGGGGCGGTGCACCGGGGCGGTCGGCAGGCCGAAGGCTCCCGGTCGAGCGCCGGCGGTGCCGCCGGCGCGGGCGAACCCGACGCGCCGGCGACGCGGGCCGTGGCGCGCGTCCTCGCCGCCGCCGACCGGCGCGCCGGCCTCGCCGTGCGGGTCAACGCCGACACGCCCGCCGACGCCGAGGCCGGACGGGCCGCCGGGGCCACCGGCGTCGGCCTCTGCCGCGTCGAGCACATGCTGCTCGGCGAGCGGCAGCCGCTGCTGGCGACGATCCTGACCGGGGCCGCCAGCGCGGCCACCTCCGAGGCGCTCGACCGGCTGCGGGAGACGCTGCGGGACGACTTCGTGGCCATGCTGCGGGTCATGGATGGGCTACCCGTGACGGTCCGGCTGCTCGACCCGCCCCGGCACGAGTTCCTCCCCGACCTGACCCGGCTGGAGGTCGCCGAGGCCGTGGCGCGGGCCGGCGGCGGGGCCGGACCGGACCCGGTGGCGCTCGCCGCCGCCCGGCGGCTGCGCGAGACCGACCCGATGCTCGGCGTACGGGGCATCCGGCTGGGCGTGCTCGACCCGCGCCTGCTGGAGGCGCAACTGGCCGCGCTGGTCGAGGCGACCGCGCTCGCCCGGCGCGACGGGGGCGACCCGCGACCGGAGCTGCTGGTGCCGATGGTGACCGTGCCGGCCGAGCTGGAGCTGGTGCGCGAGCGGCTGGCCGAGGCGTACGAGCGGTTCGGCGCGGCCGGGGCGGAGCCGATGCCGGTGGGGGCGATGGTCGAGACGCCGCGCGCCGCGCTCCTCGCGGGCGAGCTGGCCCGCGTGGCGGACTTCCTCTCCATCGGCAGCAACGACCTCACCGCGCTGGTCTGGGGGCTGTCCCGCGACGACGCCGAGCGCGAGCTGGTCCCCCGGTACCGGGAGCTCGGCCTGATCGAGGCGTCGCCCGCCGCCCGGTGGGACGACGACGGCGTCGGCGTCGCGGTCCGGCGCGCGGTCGTCGCAGCACGTAGGGTGAGGCCGGGCATCGGCGTTGGTATCTGCGGGGAGCACGCGCTCGACCCGGCGGCCGTGCGGCTGCTGGTCCGGCTCGGGGCCGACTACGTCTCCTGTTCCCCGGCGCGCCTGCCCGTGGCACGGCTGACCGTCGCTCGGGTGACGGTCGCCGCGGAGCGAGCGACGGAGGCGCGATGAGCGGGCCAGCGGTCGAGGTGACCGGGGTGGGCCGGGTGTTCGGCCGTGGCCGCGACCAGGTGGTGGCGCTGCGCGACGTCACCTTCCAGGTCGCCGAGGGTCAGATCCTGGGCATCCTGGGCAGCAACGGCGCGGGCAAGACCACGCTGACCAAGATCCTGGCGACGCTGCTGGAGCCGAGCACGGGCACCGCCCGGGTCTTCGGCCACGACGTCCGGCGGGAGCTGCGGGCCGTGCGCCGGCTGACCGGGGTGGTGTTCGGCGGGGACCGGGGCTTCTACGGCGCGCTCTCCGGCCGGGAGAACCTGCGCTACTTCGCGATGCTCGCCGGCGTCGGGCGGCGCGCGATCCGCGCCAAGGTGGACGACGCCCTCGCCGACGTGGGGCTCGCCGAGGCCGCCCGCCGGCCCGTGGAGACGTACTCGAAGGGGATGCGCCAGCGGCTGCACATCGCGCTGGGCCTCGTCGCGGAGCCGCGCCTGCTGCTGCTCGACGAGCCCACCGTGGGGCTCGACCCGGTCGAGGCGGAGCGGCTGCGCGGCACGGTCGCGCGGCTGCGCAGCACCGGCGTGTCGATCCTGCTGACCAGCCACTACCTGCTGGACATCGAGCGGCTGGCCGATCGGGTGCTGATCCTGTCCCGGGGCACGGTCACGATGGACACCACGGCCGGCGAGTTCGCCCGCTCGGCCGGGTTCGCCGCCACGGTGACCGTGCGGGGGCGCGGGCCGACGCCGCAGCGGTTCGACGCGCTGGGCGCGACGGCGGAGGACGTCGAGGAGCAGGGCGGCGTCTGGACGGTGCGGCTGCGCGTGCCGGAGTGGGGCGGCGGCACGTTCGAGCGGCTCTCCGCCGCGCTCGCCGGCCTGGAGGTGCTGGCGGTCGACGTCGCGCCGGTGCGGCTGGAGGACGTCTACGCCACCGTCATGGGCCGCCTGTCGGCCGACGAGCCCACGGGAACGAGGGCGCCGTGACCGATCGCCTGCTCACCGCCGCCTGGGTGGTGTGGACGGCGCTGCGCGCCGAGCAGCGGGGGATGCGCACCCGGCCCACCGTCGTCGTGGTCTCGGTCGTGCAGCCGGTGGCGCTGCTGGCCGTGGTCGCCGGCACCCGCAGCCTCACCCCCGACCGGACCAGCGTCGTCGTCTCCGCCGTGGTGCTGACCGCGATGTGGAGCGCCACCGTGTGGACGGCCGGCGGGGTGCTGCGCCGCGAACGCTCGTACGGCACGCTGGCGCGCAGCGTGACCAGCCAGTTCTCGCCCAGCCTGGTGCTGTTCGGCCGCAGCCTCGGCGCGACGCTCTACAGCGTGGCGTGCATCCTCGCCAGCTCGGCCGCCGTGATCGTGCTGCTGCGGCTGCGGGTCGCCGTGCCGCACCCGCTGTGGCTGCTCGCCGCGCTGCTCGTCGTCCTGGCCTCCGGCACCGCGCTCGGCATGCTGCTGTCCTGCCTGTTCCTGGTCACCCGGCACGGGCTGGCCTGGTCCAGCGCCCTGATCTACCCGGTGTTCATCCTGGGCGGGTTACTGATCCCGCCCGACGCGCTGCCCGAGTGGCTGCGCTGGGTGCCGGCGCTGCTCAGCCTCCACTGGGTGCACGAGTTCGTCGTCGGCCTCAGCTCCGGCGCGGTGCGGGCGACGCCGCTCGCGGTGGCGGTCGCGCTGACCATGGCGTACCTGGTGGCGGCGGTCGGCTGCCTGCGCGCCGCCGTCGACGCCGGCCGCCGGAGGGGGACCCTTGAGCTCGTCTAGCCTCTCGGCGAGCCCGCTGCTGTGGCGGCTGGGCGAGGCCGTCCGCTTCGGGTGGCGCGAGTTCATCGCCACGAATCCGCCGAGCGTGCTGGGCGGCAGCATCCTGCCCCGGATGCTGCTCCAGGCGCTGTTCTTCACGCTGCTCGGCGGCGTCGTGGCGGGCGCCCGCCACCAGGAGTACGCCTACGTCGGCGGCCTGATGCTCGCCCTCGCGATGACCAACATCCTCTACGTCTCGCAGGTGCCGGTGGCCGACAAGGAGTCCGGCACGTTCTGGCGGCTGCGCAGCGGGCGGCTGCACCCCACGGCCCTGTTCGTGGCGCGCGCGCTGCCGTACCCGCTGGCCGGCTTCGCCGTGGCCGTCGTCGTCGCCGCCGTCGTGGCCCCCCTTGCCGGGCTGGGCGAGCTGGCGCTGCGGCTGGTCCCGATGTCGGGCGTCTACCTGCTGATCTCCTTCACCGCGACCGCCGCCGGCCTGGCCGCCTCCGCCTTCTCCGTGGGCCGGCGGGTCGAGACCCTGGCCAGCAACCTGACGGGGTACGCGGTGATGCTGTGCAGCGGCGCGTTCCTGCCGCCGGGGCGGGTGCCGGTGATCGACGTCGTCGGGGCGGTCCTGCCCGGCCGGCACGGGCTGGCGGCGGTGCACGCCTTCCTCGGCGGCGAGCCGTGGGCGGCGCGGGTGGCGGCCGAGGCGGCGGTGGGGGTCGGCTGGCTGGGCGTGGCCGCCCTCGTCGTCGCCGTGCAGATCCGCCGGGCCCGCCGGCACGGTCACGACGACTTCGTCTGAGCCTGCGGCACCCGACGGGCGGCGGCACCGCCGTGCTGCGGCACCCCGCAAGCTGCGGCACCCGACGGGCGGCGGCACCGACGGGCGGGCGGCACCCCGCCGGACGGGCGGCGCTCAGGCGGGGTCCGCGTCCACCGTCACCCGGCGCAGCCGCACCGGCCCGGACGCCTCGGCGAGCGCCGACACCACTCGTCGGGAGGCCCCGTCGTCCACCTCGCCGAACTGCACGAACGCGCCGTCGAGGTGCCGGGCGGCGGCCAGGGTGACGAAGAAGCGGGAGCCCGCGCTGTCCCGCCCGTTGTTCGCCATCGCCACCAGGAACGGCCGGTCGAAGACCGCGTCGGCCTGGAACTCGTCGGGGATGCGGTACCCCGGGCCGCCCAGCCCGGTGCCGGAGCGGTCGCCGGCCTCCACCAGGAAGCCCGGCACCCGCCGGTGGAACTCCACGCCGTCGTAGAACGGGTCGTCGCGCGGCTCGCCGGTGGCCGGGTCCCGCCACGGCCGCGCGCCGGTCGCCAGCGCCACGAAGTTGTCGACGGTGTGCGGCACCACCGCCGGCCACAGCCGCAGCCGCACGTCGCCCAGGTCGGTGTGCAACGTGGCGGCCACCGCCGCGTACCGGCGGGGCACCGCCGGCCACGGGCGGCGGAACTGCCAGGTGCGGGCGCGGATCGGCGCGGTCGCGTCGGCGGGGGAGGCGGCCAGCTCCTCGGCCTCCTCGGCGGACCCGCAGCCCAGGGTGCCGGGCGGCGGCGCGCCGAGGGCGAGCCGGGTGGTCCGGGGCCGCTGCGGCGCCGGGGGTTCGGCCGCCCGGTCGGGGCCCAGCCACTGCGCGCAGTAGCCGCGCTCCAGCCGGTGCCGGTGCCGCTGCCAGCGGCGGCGCACCTCGGCCGAGGCGTGCCGGGCCAGCGTCGCCAGGTCCCCGGCGGCCTGCGCCTCCAGCACCGGCATCAGGTGCTCGGCCTCGAAGTACTTGTCGAAGAGGCAGCCGTTGTTGTGTTGCAGGGTGAAGCACTGGTCGACGAAGACGCGGTCGGGCAGCTCACCGGCCGCGTACCGGCGCAGCATGGCCGCGATGGGGGCCCACGCCTCGCCGCCGTACTCGACGCCCGGCCCGGCGAAGGCGTCCACCGCGAGGTCCAGCGCGGGGATCTCGCCCAGCTCCCGGCGGGCCCGCCACCAGCCCACCCGGCTGTCGCCGAGGTTGACCCGGCGCAGGAACGCCGCCAGGTCCGGCGGGAACGTGTCGAGGCGGGCGCACTCGTAGTGGCCCAGCTCCGTACCGATGATCAGGTCGAGCTGGCCGGCGAAGTCGGCGCTGAGCTGCGGGGCCCACCGGGCGAGGCGCTCGGCGGCCTCCGCGTCGCCCTGCGCCGCCAGCCACTCGACCAGGTAGAAGTCGGCGGCCAGGGCCGCGCCGTCGACGTTCTCCACGTACCAGCGGGGGGCGTGGGCGGCGGCCTCCCCGGCGATGGCGGCCAGCGCCCGCTCCCGGTCCAGGTGGCCGTGCAGGTACGACAGCCAGTGCCGGCGGGCGAGGTCGTAGAGGCGGGGGAAGCGCCACGCCGTGCCGAGCACCTCCACGCAGGGGCGGTGCGTCGGGTCCGTGCTCCGCACGAGGTGCCCGGCGGTCAGCTCCACCAGCGTCTTGGTCAACAGCAGCCGCAGCCGCCGCTGGTACGGCCCGCCGCCCGGCAGCAGCGCCCCCAGCCGGGTCAGCAGGTGGCCGGGGGCGTGCTCGGTGCGCAGCAGCACCCAGCCGAGCTGGGTCAGCACCGCGTCGGCCAGCGTGGAACCGACGTACCGCCGGAAGTCGAGGTAGGCCCCGGCCACCCGGGAGCCGTCGAGGAGCAGCCCCACCGACGGCGGGTACGGCGCGAACGGCACCAGGTAGAGGGGCAGCTCCACCGACGTTCCCGGCACGCCCATGGCCGCCGCCAGCGCGTCGGCCACCCGGGGCAGGCAGAGGCGATCGTCGAGGTCGGCCTCGGCGGCGGCGCGGCTGGTCTCGTAGGCCGCGATGGCGGGGGCGAGCCGGGGCCGGGCCGCCTCCATCGCGGCGAGCACCGTCCGGGTCGCTGCGTCGGCGGCCGTCCTGCTCGGGGTGGCCTCGTCGGTGGCGAGCCCGTTCGCGGTCGCCGCAGCGGCTTCCGCCGGGGGGCCCGGGGCGGCGAGGGCGGCCGGCGGGATCGGCACGCCGTTCTCCCGCCAGCCCCGCAGCCCGTCGCGGAAGGCGTCGACGGCAGGCTCGACCGGCCGGGGGAGCAGGCAGACCTCCCACGAGCACCGCCCGACAAGCTCCCGGTGCAGGGCCAGGTAGAGGTCGAGGGTGTCGCTGCGGGCGTACGTCACCTTCACGCCGGCCCCCCGGTGACCAGCCCGGCCGCGAGCAGCCGGTCGACCAGCTCCGTCACCCGGGCCGGGGTCAGCTCCCCGGCGGGGGCATGCGCCGCGCCCAGGCCCGCCACGTCCCGGCGCAGCGTCGCCGCGTCCACGCCGTCGCAGAGCGCCCAGACCAGCGCGGCGGCGTGGCTCAGCCGGACCCGGCGGCTGTCGGGCCGGGTGAGCACCACCCCGTCGGCGTACGCCCGCACGGAGAGCTCCGCCGCCCGGCGCAGCGGCCCGTCCCCGGCCAGCCAGCGCGGCCAGCGCGCCATCGCCACGCCGTGCCAGCCGAGGGCGGCCGTCGCGGCGAGGCAGGTCTGGGCGAACCGGCGCAGGTCCGCCAGGCGCACCGCGTCGGGGGTATCGGCCAGCGGGTCGTCTGCCAGCGGGTCGTCTGCCAGCGGGTCGTCTGCCAGCGGGCCGTCAGCCAGCGGGTCGTCGGTCAGCGGGGTGTCGGCCGGCGGGCCGTCTGCCAGCGGGTCGGCGCGCAGCAGGCGGCGGAAGCGGTCGTGCGGGAAGCCGGCCGGCGCGGAGCGGTCGAGCTGCCGCCACACCCACTTCTCGCCGGGGAAGAGGTCGCCGCAGGCGGCGGCGAGGGCCTTCCCGGCGGTACGCAGCAGCAGCCGCGCCACCATCGTGGCGCTGTCGGCGTCGCGGGGCTCGTCGATCAGCCCGGCCAGGTCCTCCTGGCCGTAGTGGGCGAGGTTGAGCCAGCGGGTGATCACCAGGCGGCGCAGCGTCAGGTCGTGCTCCCGCAGGGTCCGGCGCAGCCCGGCCGCCCCGCCGTCGACGACGATCTCCCCGCCGTGCAGGCGTACCGCCGTGGTGACGTCGCGGTCGGCGACCACGTCCGCGCCGTCGTCGCTGCGCAGCGTCGCGGCCACCACCCGCCGCACGGTCTCGGCGAGGGCCGCCGTGGGGATCCGGTGCACGTCGACGCGGACCGGGCCGGCGAAGACCTGCTCCCGGCCGGGTTCGAGGCTCGGGCCGGCGAGGTGGACGTCCACGTCGGACGTGTGGTTGCCCAGCCCCACGGCGAGGCTGCCGGCGACGAAGGCGCTGGTCACACCCGGACCGGTCGCCAGCCGCGCGGCCACCTCCCGGGCGAGCGCGAGCCGCTCCGGGGCGCTCACCACCATCCGGGGTTCTCCGGAATCGCCAGCGACAGGTAGTGCCCGTCCTCGGAGACCATCACCCCCGAGCGGCAGCAGCGCTCCAGCAGGGCCGTCACCGCCTCGGCGCGCACCCGGTGCCCGGCCGGCTCCAGCGCCGCCCGCACCCGCTCGGCCGAGTGCGGCTGGTCGCCGCACAGCTCGTACGCCTCGGCCTGCCAGCCGGTCAGCACCGCCCGGCGCGGCTGCTCGCCCCGGGTGTCTACCAGCACCAGTCGCCCCGGCAGCCGCTGGTAGACCAGGGAGGGTGGGCGCGCCGCCCAGCGCCGCCGCCACCGCCGGGCGGCCTCGGACAGGGCGGCGAAGGACTCCTCGCTCCCCGTCCCCTCCGCCGTGTAGTCGAAGAAGTAGGCGATGCGGGAGTGGTCGAGCGAGGCGGGGTAGATGTGCCGGTAGCTGGGCCGGGGCCGCACGTCCGAGATGGGGAACCCCGGGTCGGTGAAGTACGGGCTGAAGCGCTCCAGCCACAGCCGGCTGCACCCGTCCGGCGGGTGCAGGTGGTGCAGCAGGGGCAGCAGCTCCACCTGCTCGCGGTAGTCGGCGTCGGTCTCGCCCGGGAAGCCGGTCAGCAGGTTCCACGCCACCCGGATGCCGTGGTAGCGGGCCCACTTCAGCAGCCGGATGTTGAGCAGCTTCGTGGACCCCTTGCGCATCAGCCGCAGCACGTTGGTGCTGAGGCTCTCGATGCCGGGCTGGATGGTGAGGACGCCGGCGCGGCGCAGCACCGCCAGTTGCTCCCGGGTCAGGTTGGCCTTGACCTCGAAGAAGACGTGGATGTCCCAGCGCCGGTCGGCCAGGTCCGCGCAGAACGACGACAGGTACGACATGTCGAGGATGTTGTCGACGGCCTCGACGTGCACGCTGGGGTAGGCGGCGAGCAAGGCCGACAGCTCGGCCACCGCCCGGTCCGGGCTCTTCGACCGGTACGCCATCCCGAGCGCGTTCAGCCCGCAGAAGGTGCAGTGGTGCTTCTGCCCCCACCAGCAGCCCCGGGCGAACTCGACGGGCAGCTTGGGCGGCTCGTCGCCGAGGATCGTCGCCCACCCGTGGCGCTCCAGCGCCCCGAAGTAGTCGGCGTAGTCGGGGACCGGCAGCCGGTCCATCTCCTGCGTGCGGGGCGCGTCGGTGGCCTGCGCGGTGCCGGCCTGCGGGGCCCTGCCCTGCGTGTCGCCGCCCTGCGCGTCGCCAGCCTTCGGGGCGCCGCCCTGCGTGTCGTTGGCCTGCCCGGCGGGGCCGCCTCGCCCGGTGAGCACGCCCGGCACCCGGCACCTGGCCTCGGCCGGGCACTCGGCGGCGGCGAGCTGCGCCAGCAGGCGGGGGAACGCCACGTCGCCCTCCCCGGTCACCACGTAGTCGAGCCAGGGCAGCGCGCGGGCGTACTCGGCACCCATGTCGCCGTCGAAGTTCGCCCCGCCGTACACCTGCACCAGGTCGGGGTGCGCCTCGCGCAGCCGCCGGCCGAGCGCCAGCGACGCGGTGTTCTGGAGGAACGTGGAGGTGAAGCCGACGACGTCGTAGCCGGACCAGTCGATTCCCCGCACGCACCCGCGCAGCCAGTCGGGGATGGTGCGGCGGCGCAGCTCGGTCAGCTCGTCCAGGCCGCCGCCGGTCAGCTTTCCCCACAGCCGCTCGACCTCGGGAAAGTCAACGTAGTACGCGGACTCGGGCAGCACGTCGCCGAAGGCCGCGTACGTGAACAGCCACTCGCCGATCAGGTGTAGCCGCTCGCTCGGGATGCCCGCCAGGCCGTCGTAGGTACGCGCGCCGATCAGGGCGGCGAAGTCGAGGTTGAGATAGTGCGCGTCGCAGCGGTGCCCGGCAGCGCGCACCACGGACTGCAACAGCCCGCACTGGATGGACGGCGCATCGAGGCGCGCCCACGGCATGTTGACCATCGCCACCCGCAGGGGGCGGGCGGGCGGCGGCTCGACCTCGGGCGCGCCGGGAGCCGCCGTGAGCAGCGGAAGTTCGATCGCCATGCACACCAGCCCCCGAAGATCAGGCATGAACGCGAAAGGCGATCCTATCGACGAATGTCGCTGCGGCCTACCCCGTCGCCGGAGGGCCTGCTCCGGGGCGGCGCCCTGCGGAGTGATTCTTGGTGGCAAACGGCCCCTCCGGGGGCCGAAATCTACCAAGATCTACTCCGCTTTGCCGCGCGTCCTGGCGATGGTGCGGCGGGCCCGTGGCGGCGAGGTGCGGCTGTACTTCCGCTACCTCGGCGAGGGCATCCGCCAGCGACCGGGGCGGTTCGCCACCGTGTACGGCTGACCGTCGGGGTCGGGAAACGACGAAGGCCGTAAACCAGTGTCCTGGTCTACGGCCTTTTCGCATCGTGGTGTGCCCCCGGCAGGATTCGAACCTGCGCCCCCGCCTCCGGAGGGCGGTGCTCTATCCCCTGAGCTACGGGGGCTCAGCGACCTCAGAAGACTAGCAAACGCCCCCACCGATCGCCGAATCGGCACCCGCCGATCGCCCGGCCGTCAGGCCGCGACCGCCCGGCCGCAGCTCGGCAGCGGGTGCAGCACGATCCGTCGGGGCAGCCGGCGCGGCCACTCGTTGCGCGGCCAGGAGCCGTCCACGATGAGGTGCACGGTGCGCTCCTCGGCCCCGCTGAGCCGCAGCACGAAGTCGCGGGGCAGCGGCGGGTCGACCGAGGGCGTGGTGACCATGAAGCGGACCCGCCCCCGCGAGGAGACGGCCGAGATCACGTCGGCCGCCGGCATCGTGCCGCGCAGGCGCACCCGGCCGATCCAGTAGACCTCGGCGAGGTGCTCCTGGGCGGAGCGGGTGATCGCCGGGTACTCCAGGCGTACCCAGCGCTCGACCGCGCTGACGCAGAGGCCGCAGGCGCGCTCGCGCGGCTCGCGCGGCCCCAGGCCCCAGGCCCGCAGGTACGTCCCGACGGCCCCGACGTCCATCGTCGGGTCGAACCGGCGCTGGACGAGCGTGGTCAGGCTCTGCCGCGTCCACAGCTCCTCGTCCAGGCCGAACTCGTCCGGGTGGACGCCCCGCAGGACGTCGATCAGTTCCAACTCCTGTTCGCGGCTGAGCGTTCCCGGCTCGCCCTGCCGCTGTCCGCGACGGATGGCTGCCACCGTTCCGTCACCGCCGATGGTGTGGCGTCGGCACCAACTGGTGACCGAGCGCCGCGCGTCTCTGAGTGCAACCCCCACGTCTTGCGCAACGAGCGCGAATCACGCCTGGTCACGATATGTGGGTAGAAAAGTGGCCGACCGCGCCAAACAGGCTAAACGGACACGCTTCGCCGTCGGCCCCGCGCCAGCGCCCAGCCCCGGCCCGCGATGTCGGCGACATGGGGTGGTCCAGCCGCTGGGGATCCCGCCATGTCGCCGACATGGCGGCACCCGCCCGCGCGGCGCCCCGCCCGCGCGGCGCCCGCGGCGGACGGCGCGGCCCGGAACGACGAAGGCCCGCGTGGTCCGCCGTGTTGGCGGGACGCGGGCCTTCGTCGTCGGTGCGGGGAGCGGCCTCAGCCCTTGAGTCGGTCGCGCGCGGCCACCAGGTTCTCGAGGTCCTTCTGCTGGACGTTCTTCATGGTCTGGGCCACCCGGACGACCTCCGCCTCGTCGCTGACGTCGAGGATGCCGTCGATCATGTGGATGCCGCCGTTGTGGTGGTCGATCATCAGGTCCAGGAAGAGGAGGTCCTTCTCCCGGCCCTGGGCGGTGCGCAGCTTCGCCATCTCCTCCGGGGTGGCCATGCCCGGCATCAGCCCGTCACGGATCATGCTCTCCCCGTCGGGCATCCACGCCATCCGGGGCTGAGACCCGGTCGGGTCGAGCCCCCAGGAGCGCAGCCAGGTCTGCATGACGCCGATCTCGCCCTGCTGGCCGGCGGCGATGTCGCCGCCCATGCTGACCACCTCGGGGTCGCTGCCCCCCTTGAAAGCGAGCAGCCCCATCTCCACGGCCTGGGTGTGGTGGGTGGTCATGTCCCGGACGAAGCCCGCCTCCGCCGAGGTGTCACCCGGGCGGGTGAGCTTCGGCGTGAGCAGGCCGCCCGCGTACCCGAGGAGGAGGCCGACCACGACGGCGGCGACGACCGCGAGCGGGCCGAAGCGGCGCGCGGCCGACGGGCGGCCCTCGTCGGTGACGGTGACCTCGCCCAGGTCGGGGCCCGTCGTCGTGGGTGCGGTCATCGGGGTCCTCGTTCTCTTCCTCGGCGGTGCAGGGTGTTACTGGGTGGGCATCGGGGTGCCGTCGCGCGGCGTGGTGCCGGTGGCGGTGATGCCGGGCGGGCCGCAGTTGGCCGTGGGGCCCTCGATCGAGGCGTTCACCCGCAGGGTCTTGATGAACTCGTCGATCCGGCTGTCGTCGGCGTTGTCGACCTTGAGCTGGAAGCCCCAGGCCTGGAGGGAGATCGGCTTGTCCTGGCCCTCGTACGGGCTGAGCATCATCTTCTCCTGGCCCTGGACCCTGTCCCGGAGCTTGGTCACCTGGTCGGCGGCCAGGTCGGGGCGGTAGGTGATCCAGACGGCGCCGTGCTCCAGGCTGTGCACCGCGTGCTCGTTGGCGATCGGGGCGTCGTAGACGTCGCCCATGCAGTTCTGCCAGGTCGCGTTGTGCGGGCCGGCCACCGGCGGGGCCTGCGCGTACGTGATCGAGCCCTGCTTGTGGTTGCTGCCCTTGACCAGCTCCGGGTCCTTCTTGCGGAAGTTGACCACGCCGTCGATGCCGCTCGCCCGGTCCTCCCACGGCTTCGAGCCCTGGAACGCGGCCCACGCGCCGTAGCCGATGATCGCGACGGCGAGCACGCCGACCGCGACGAAGAGGGCGATCGGCCCCCAGGAGCGACCCTGGCTGACCTTCACGGGCGCGATCGGCTTGCGCGGGCCCTTGCCCTTGCCGCCTGCCGAGGGGCGGGGGGTTGCGCCCGTGGACTTGTCGGCCCCGGCCTTGGCGCCGGACGCCGGCCGGCCCGCTGCCGGCTTCTTGCCGGTGCTGACCACGGTCGGACGGCGCTCCGGGCCGCCCGGGGTGCTGATGCTCATCGTGCCTCGTCAGGTCGGTCGGTCAGGACGGGTGGCGGGTCGGGGGTCACGCGCAGGGTCGCCGCCGGGTAGCCGAGTCTACCCCCGATAACATGGATCAGTGACTCCCGCAGAACTCGCCGAGGTCGTCCTCTCCGCAGCCCACACCGTCCTGGCCGACCGCGGCCTGGACAGCTCCGCGCTCCCGGAGCGGACCGCGGTGGAGCGACCGCGCAACCCGGACCACGGCGACTACGCCTCGACGCTCGCCCTCCAGCTCAGCAAGAAGGTGGGCGTGCCTCCGCGGGAGCTGGCCGCCGCCCTGGCCGAGCAGCTCGGCCGGGCCCCGGGGGTCAAGTCGGTGGAGATCGCCGGGCCCGGCTTCCTCAACATCCGGCTCGACGCCGCCGCCGCCGGCCAGCTCGCGCGGTCGATCGTCGAGGCCGGCCCGGCGTACGGCGGGGGCGACTCCCTCGCCGGCCAGCGGATCAACCTGGAGTTCGTCTCGGCGAACCCGACCGGCCCGGTGCACATCGGCGGGGTCCGCTGGGCGGCCGTCGGCGACGCCCTGAGCCGGCTGCTGCGGGCCACCGGCGCCGACGTCGGCACGGAGTACTACTTCAACGACGCCGGCTCGCAGATCGACCGGTTCGCCCGGTCCCTGCTCGCCGCCGCCAAGGGCGAGCCCGCGCCGGAGGACGGCTACGGCGGCGCGTACATCGCGGAGATCGCCGCCGAGGTGCGCACCCGCCGGCCCGACGTGGCGACGCTGGACGACGCCGCCGCCGAGGAGGTCTTCCGGGTCGAGGGCGTGCAGCTCATGTTCGACGAGATCAAGTCGTCGTTGCGCGACTTCGGGGTGGAGTTCGACACCTACTTCAACGAGAAGGACCTGCACGACCGGGGCGAGCTGGACCATGCCCTGACCCGGCTGCGCGAGCAGGGCCACCTCTTCGAGGCCGACGGGGCCACCTGGCTGCGCACCACGGACTTCGGCGACGACAAGGACCGGGTGCTGCGCAAGTCCAACGGCGAGTGGACGTACTTCGCCGCCGACTGCGCGTACTACCTCGACAAGCGCGAGCGCGGCTTCGACCGCGTGGTGATCATGTTGGGGGCCGACCACCACGGTTACATCGGCCGGATGCGGGCGATGGCGGCCTGCTTCGGCGACGACCCGGCCGTCAACCTGGAGATCCTGATCGGCCAGATGGTCAATCTGCTCCGCGACGGGGCGCCGGTGCGGATGAGCAAGCGGGCCGGCACGGTGGTCACCCTGGAGGACCTGGTCGACGCGATCGGCGTGGACGCGGCCCGGTACGCCCTGGCGCGCTACTCCAGCGACTCGCCCATCGACATCGACGTGGAGCTGTGGACCCGGGCGACCCGGGACAACCCGGTCTACTACGTGCAGTACGTGGCCGCCCGCACGGCCAGCGTGGGCCGCAACGCCGCCGAGGTGGGGCTGACCCGGGGTGAGGCGGACGCGTTCCGCCCCGAGCTGCTCGACCACGACAAGGAGAACGAGCTGCTCAAGGCGCTCGCCGAGTTCCCGGCCGTGGTCGCCACCGCCGCCGAGCTGCGCGAGCCGCACCGGGTGGCCCGGTACCTGGAGGAGCTGGCCGGGGCGTACCACCGCTTCTACGACAACTGCCGGGTCCTGCCGCGCGGCGACGAGGAGGTCACCGACCTGCACCGGGCCCGGCTCTGGCTCAACGACGCCACCCGCACGGTGATCGCCAACGGCCTGCGCCTGCTCGGCGTCTCCGCCCCGGAGAGGATGTAGTCATGCGGGCGCGAGCGTCCCTGTCGCGGAACGGAGAGCGGTGATGCGTGCCCACGAGGCGGGTGCCCTGCACGGCGACATCGGCAGTCGGGGGCCGGCCTGGCTGCGCGCCCCGGCCGACGTCAACGCCCTGCTGCCGGGGCTCTGGCCGCGCGGCGTGACCCGGGCCGCCGACGGCGCGCTGGCCGTCGGCGGGCTCGGCGTCCGCGAGATCGCGGCCGAGTTCGGCACCCCCGCGTACGTCCTGGACGTCGCCGACCTGCGTTCGCGCTGCCGGGACTTCCGGGCCGCCTTCGCCGACGCCGACGTCTACTACGCCGGCAAGGCGTTCCTCTGCCGGGCCGTGGTGCGGACGATCGCCGAGGAGGGCCTGTTCCTCGACGTCTGCACCGGGGGCGAGCTGGCCACCGCCCTGTCGGCCGGGATGCCCCCGGAGCGGATCGGCTTCCACGGCAACAACAAGTCCGTGGCCGAGCTGACCCGGGCGTTGGACGCGGGCGTCGGCCGGATCATCGTCGACTCGTTCGCCGAGATCGACCGGCTCACCGCGCTGGCCCGCGAGCGGGGGGTGCGCCCCGGGGTGCTGGTGCGGGTCACCGTGGGCGTGGAGGCGCACACCCACGAGTTCATCGCCACCGCCCACGAGGACCAGAAGTTCGGCTTCTCGCTGGCCGGCGGGGCCGCCGCCGAGGCCACGCTCAAGATCATCGACGAGGGCGTGCTGGACCTGCGCGGCCTGCACTCGCACATCGGTTCGCAGATCTTCGACGCGGGCGGCTTCGAGCTGTCCGCCCGGCGGGTGCTCGGCCTCCAGGCGCGCATCCGCGACGCCCGGGGTGTGGAGCTGCCCGAGCTGGACCTGGGCGGCGGCTTCGGCATCGCGTACACCAGCCAGGACGACCCGGCCACCCCGAGGGAGCTGGCCGGGCGCCTCCGCAAGATCGTCGAGGCCGAGTGCGCCAGCGAGCGGCTGGCCGTGCCGCACCTCTCCGTCGAGCCGGGCCGGGCGATCATCGGCCCCGCCGTCTTCACCCTCTACGAGGTCGGCACCGTCAAGGACGTCGACGGCATCCGCACGTACGTCAGCGTCGACGGGGGGATGAGCGACAACGTCCGCACCGCCCTCTACGACGCGTCGTACTCGGCGACGCTGGCCTCCCGGGCCTCGGCCGAGGGGCCGGTGCTCGCCCGCGTGGTGGGAAAGCATTGTGAGTCCGGGGACATCGTGGTGAAGGATGAATTCCTGCCCGCGGACGTGCAGCCCGGAGATCTTGTCGCGGTGCCCGGCACGGGTGCCTACTGCCGGAGCATGGCCAGCAACTACAACCACGTGCCCCGCCCCCCGGTGGTCGCCGTGGAGGACGGCCGGGCCAGGCTGATCGTCCGGCGGGAAACGGAAGAGGACCTGCTCGCATTGGATGTCGGATGACCACCTCACCTGTGCGCTTGGCGCTGCTCGGCTGCGGAACCGTGGGCGGCGAGGTGGTGCGGCTGCTGCACGAGCAGTCCGCCGACCTCGCGGCCCGCATCGGCGCCCCCCTGGAGATCGTCGGGATCGCCGTGCGCCGGCTTGGCCGGGACCGGGGCGACCTGCCGGTCGACGAGGCGCTGTTCACCACCGACGCGCTCGGCCTGGTCAAGCGCGACGACGTCGACGTGGTCGTCGAGGTGGTCGGCGGGATCGAGCCGGCCCGGGGCTGGCTGGTCGAGGCGCTGCGCGCGGGCAAGAGCGTGGTCACCGCCAACAAGGCGCTGCTCGCCGAGGACGGCGCGGCGCTGCACGACGCCGCCGCCGAGGGCAGGGCCGACCTCTACTACGAGGCGGCCGTGGCCGGGGCCATCCCGCTGCTGCGCCCGCTGCGCGAGTCCCTGCACGGCGACCGGGTCAACCGGGTCACCGGCATCGTCAACGGCACCACCAACTTCATCCTCTCCGCGATGGACGCCACCGGGGCCGGCTTCGCCGAGGCGCTGGAGGAGGCCACCGAGCTGGGGTACGCGGAGGCCGACCCGACGGCCGACGTGGAGGGCTTCGACGCGGCGGCCAAGGCGGCCATCCTCGCCTCGCTGGCGTTCCACACCCGGGTCACCGCCGCCGACGTGTACCGCGAGGGCATCACCGAGGTCACCGCCGCCGACATGGCCAGCGCCAAGGCGATGGGCTGCACCATCAAGCTGCTCTGCATCGCCGCCCGGGGCCGCGACGCGGCCGGGGCCGAGACCGTCAGCGTCCGGGTGCACCCCGCGATGATCCCGCTGACCCACCCGCTGGCCGGCGTCGGCGACGCGTTCAACGCGGTCTTCGTCGAGGCCGAGGCGGCCGGGCAGCTCATGTTCTACGGTCGGGGCGCGGGCGGCGCGCCGACCGCCAGCGCCGTGCTCGGCGACGTGGTGGCGGTGGCCCGCAACCGGCTCGCCGGGGTGCGCGCGCCGAGCGAGTCGGCGTACGCGGACCTGGCGGTGCGGCCGATGGGGGAGGCGCCCACCCGCTACCACATCAGCCTCGACGTGGCCGACCGGCCGGGCGTGCTGGAGTCGGTGGCCGGGGTGTTCGCCCGGCACGGCGTCTCCATCGCCACGGTCCGGCAGGGCTCGGCGGCCGACGGCCGGGCCGGCTCCGACGACGACGCCGAGCTGGTCGTCGTCACCCACGTCGCGCCCGACGCCGCGCTCGCCGCCACCGTCGAGGCGCTGCGCGGGCTGGACATCGTCCGGTCGGTGGCGAGCGTGCTGCGGGTCGAGGGCGGGCTGTGAGCGTTCGCGTCCCGCCTGGTGGTTACGGTGGGGCGCGGCGCAGGCCCTTCCCGCGGGCTGGGTCACCCTGGAGGTGCCCCGGGCCTGCGGGGCGGTAGAGGCTGAGGAGAGCGACATGTGGCGGGGCCTGATCGAGACGTACCGGGACCGGCTGCCGGTCACCGACGCCACCCCCGTCGTCACCCTCCACGAGGGGAACACCCCGCTGCTGCCCGCGCCGGTGCTCTCCGCCCGGCTCGGCTGCGACGTGTACCTGAAGGTGGAGGGGGCCAACCCGACCGGCTCGTTCAAGGACCGGGGCATGACGGTCGCGGTCTCCAAGGCCGTCGAGCACGGCGACAAGGCGATCATCTGCGCCTCGACCGGCAACACCAGCGCCTCCGCCGCGGCGTACGCGGCCCGCGCCGGGATCACCTGCGCGGTGCTGGTGCCGCAGGGCAAGATCGCCCTGGGCAAGCTGGCCCAGGCGCTGGTGCACGGCGCGCGGCTGCTCCAGGTCAGCGGCAACTTCGACGACTGCCTCGCGCTGGCGGCCAAGCTCGCCCAGGACTACCCGGTCGCGCTGGTCAACTCGGTCAACCCCGACCGGCTGCACGGGCAGAAGACCGCCGCCTTCGAGATCGTCGAGGCGCTCGGCGACGCCCCCGACATCCACTGCCTGCCGGTCGGCAACGCGGGCAACATCTCCGCCTACTGGATGGGGTACTCGGAGGACCTGCGCGCCGGCAACGCCACGAAGACCCCGAAGATGTACGGCTTCCAGGCCGCCGGGGCCGCGCCCATCGTCACCGGCCAGGTGGTGCACGAGCCGTCCACCATCGCCACGGCCATCCGCATCGGCAACCCGGCGAGCTGGACGAAGGCCCTCGACGCCCGGGACGCCTCGGGCGGGCTGATCGACGCCGTCGGCGACCGGGAGATCCTGTCCGCGTACCGGCTGCTCGCCCGCGAGGTGGGCGTCTTCGTCGAGCTGGGCAGCGCGGCCAGCGTCGCCGGGCTGCTCCAGCAGGCCGCCGCCGGCAACGTCCCGGCCGGCTCCACGGTCGTCTGCACGGTGACCGGCCACGGCCTCAAGGACCCGGAGTGGGCCATTTCCACCGCCCCCTCGCCGGTCACCATCGGCAACGACCCGCTCGCCGCCGCCCGCGCCCTCGACCTGGCCTGACCGCCCCCGGTGGGGCCCCGGTGACCTGGGGTGACGCCCGCGTGCCGGTGGGAAGATCCGGTGCGGCACACTCTGAGTGTTTCGAGCTGTCCCGCCTTCCTTCTTCAGGAGTGAGCCACGCCGATGTCGCTGCTCGCCAGATTCAGCCTCGCCAACCGGGGGCTGGTCGCCCTCATCGCCGTGGTCACGACGATGTTCGGTCTGTTCGCCGTGCCGTCGTTGAAGCAGCAACTCCTGCCGTCGCTGGAGTTCCCGGGCGCGTTCATCATGGCGGCCTATCCCGGCGCCGCGCCCGAGATCGTCGAGTCGCAGGTCACCGAGCCGATCGAGGAGAGCCTCCAGGGCATCCAGGGGCTGGAGAAGGTCACCTCCACCTCCCGTGAGGGCTTCGCCACCGTCCAGGTGCAGTTCGCCTTCGGCACGGACCTGGACGGCGTGGTCAACAAGATGCAGACCGCGCTGAGCCGGATCGACGCCCAGCTCCCCGAGAGCGTCGACCCGCAGGTCCTCACCGGCAGCACCGACGACCTCCCCGCCGTGGTGCTCGCCGCGTCCGGCGGCGGCGACGAGCGCGCCCTGGCCGCCCGGCTGCGCGACACCGTCGTGCCGGAGCTGGAGGGCATCGACGGCATCCGCACGGTCGAGGTGACCGGCACCCGCGAGCAGGTCGTCACGGTCACCCCGGACCCGGCGAAGCTGGCCAAGGCCAAGCTCGCGCCGACCGCGATCGGCGGCGCGCTGAAGACCAACGGCGTCGCCGTGCCGGCCGGCGCGGTCAGCGACGGCTCGCGGGCGCTCACCGTCCAGGTGGGCACGCCGATCGCCTCCGTCGAGGACCTCAAGGGCATCGTGCTGACCCCGACCGCGCCGAAGGCGGCCCCCGTCCGTCTCGGCGACGTGGCGCGCGTGGAGCAGCAACTCGCCCCGCCCACCTCGTTCAGCCGCACGAACGGCCGGGACAGCCTCGGCATCGCGGTCACCGCGGCCCCGGACGGCAACGCCGTGCAGATCTCCCACGAGATCCGGGACCGGCTCGACGACCTGCGGGCGGCCTCCGGCGCGGAGCTGACCGTCGTGTTCGACCAGGCGCCGTTCGTGGAGAAGTCCATCGAGAGCCTCACCACCGAGGGCCTGCTGGGCCTGGTCATGGCGGTCGTGGTCATCCTGGTCTTCCTGCTGTCGGTGCGCTCCACCATCGTCACCGCGGTCTCCATCCCGCTGTCGGTGCTCGTGGCGCTCATCGTGCTCTGGATCAGCGACTACTCGCTCAACCTGCTCACCCTCGGCGCGCTGACCATCGCGGTGGGCCGGGTGGTGGACGACTCGATCGTGGTGCTGGAGAACATCAAACGCCACCTGGAGTACGGCGAGCCGAAGCGCCAGGCGATCCTCACCGCCGTGCGGGAGGTGGCCGGCGCGGTGACCGCCTCCACGCTGACCACGGTCGCCGTCTTCGCCCCGATCGCGCTGGTCGGCGGCTTCGTCGGGCAGCTCTTCGCGCCGTTCGCGATCACGGTGACGGTGGCCCTGCTCGCCTCGCTGCTGGTGTCGCTGACGGTGATCCCGGTGCTGGCGTACTGGTTCCTGCGGCCGAGCCGGGGCGGGGCGGACGACGCCGCCCGCCGGGCGGCCGAGGAGAAGGAGCTGCGCAGCCCGTTGCAGCGGGCGTACCTGCCGGCGATCGGGTTCGCCACCCGCACCCGGCGGACCCGCTGGATCACCCTGGGGGTGGGCCTGCTGGTGCTGCTGGGCACGTTCGGGCTGTCCAGCGCGCTGAAGACCAACTTCCTGGACGACTCCGGCCAGGACACCCTGACCATCAACCAGCAGCTCCCGGCGGGCAGCGGCCTCGTCGCCACCGACGCGGCGGCCCGCCAGGTCGAGGCGGTGCTGGAGCGCACCGAGGGCGTCGAGACGTACCAGGTCAGCGCCGGCGGCGGCCAGCTCTTCGGCGGCGGCGGGGGCAACGAAGCCGCCACCTTCTCCGTCGCGCTCGACGGCGACGCGGACGCGGCCGAGGTGCAGCGGACGCTGCGCCGCGAGTTCGACGGCCTCGGCCCGGCCGCCGGGGAGCTGAGCTTCGGCGCGGCCCAGGGCGGCGGGTCGACCAGCCAGCTCGAGGTCGTTGTCCAGGCGGCCGACACCGAGGCGTTGGCCCGGGCCGCCGAGCAGGCGCGGGCGGCGATGGCCGAGACGGCCGACGTCGAGGACGTCTCGACCAGCCTCGCCGAGCGGGTGCCGCGGGTGGACGTCGTCGTGGACCGGCTGGCCGCGGCCAAGGCCGGGTTCAGCGAGGCGGCCGTCGGGCAGTTCGTGGCCCAGGTCTACCGGGGCACCCCGCTGGGGCAGGTCTCCGTCGACGGCGGCCAGCAGGACGTGGTGCTGCGCTCCGGCGCGACCCCGCCGACGACGGTGGAGGAGCTGCGGGAGCTGCGGCTCGGCCGGGTGAAGCTCGCCGACATCGCCGACATCACCCCGGCCGAGGGGCCGCAGCAGGTGACCCGCATCGACGGCGAGCGCAGCGTCTCGGTCAGCGGCACGGCGACCGGCGCCAACCTCGGCGAGACCACCAAGCAGCTCCAGAAGAAGCTGGACGCGATCGACGTGCCGGGCGCGAAGGTCAGCATCGGCGGCGTGAGCGTCGACCAGAAGGAGGCGTTCGCCGACCTGGGGCTGGCGGTGCTGGCCGCCATCGCGATCGTCTTCCTGATCATGGTGGCGACGTTCCGCAGCCTCACCCAGGCGCTGATCCTGCTGATCTCGGTCCCGTTCGCGGCGACCGGGGCGATCGGCCTGCTGCTGGCCACCGACACCGCGCTGGGCGTGCCGGCGCTGATCGGCGTGCTGATGCTGGTCGGCATCGTGGTGACGAACGCGATCGTGCTGCTGGACCTGATCAACCAGTACCGGGAACAGGGCATGGGGGTCAACGAGGCGGTGGTCGAGGGCGGCCGGCGTCGGCTGCGCCCGATCCTGATGACCGCCGTCGCGACGATCTTCGCGTTGCTGCCGATGGCGTTCGGGCTGACCGGGGAGGGCGGCTTCATCTCCAAGCCGCTGGCGATCGTGGTGATCGGTGGCCTGCTCAGCTCGACCCTGCTCACCCTGGTCCTGGTGCCCACCCTCTACACGATGGTGGAGCAGACCAAGGAGTCGCTGCGGGCCCGCCGCGAGCGGCGCAGGGGCGCGCCGGCGGCGGAGCCGACCGACGGCGACGCGACGCCGGACGAGGCACTGGTCCCGGTGGGCGCGCCGGCCGCGGAGGCCACCGACCGGCCCGCGCCGTCCCCGGCGCTGGTGGACGGCACCGACCAGTTCGAGGTGCTCCGGCTGCCGAAGAGCCGGCAGTCGCCGCTGCCGCCGACGGAGTAGTCGGCACGACCGCGCCAACGCCCCCGCCGGGACACCTCCTGCGGGGGCGTTGGCGTATTCCGTACCGTCGGCCACCCGACCCGCACCCGCCGGGCCGGCGGGTAGGGTTCCGGTACGTGTCGCCCGCCCTGACGGTCCTGGTCCGCAACTCCAGCTTCCGCAACCTCTTCCTGGCCGAACTGGTGGTCTTCGGCGCCGACTGGTTCGTCATGGTGCCGCTGCTGGTGCTGCTGCCGGAGCTGACCGGCAGCGGGGTCTGGGGGGCTCTGGTGCTCGCCCTGGACACCGGCGTGGTGGCGCTGATGCTGCCGTACACCGGGGCGCTCGCGGACCGGCTCGACCGCAGGAAGATCATGATGGCGGCGAACGTCGCCGCCCTGCTCGGCGTGCTGCTGCTGCTCGGCGTCCGGGGCCCCGGGACGGCGTGGCTGGCGATGGTGGCGATCACGGTGGTCGCGGTGGCGAAGGCGTTCTACTCGCCGGCCGCCCAGGCCGCCCTGCCCAACGTGCTCGAACCGGGGGAGCTGGCCGCCGGCAACGCCGTCGCCGGCTCGGCCTGGGGCACCATGACGGTGGTCGGGGCGTCGCTCGGCGGCGTGCTCAGCGCCGCCTTCGGGCCGTACGTCTGCTTCTGGGTCGCCGTGGTCGCTTTGAGCCTGGCGGCGGGCCTGGCCGCGCTGATCCGCCGCCCGTTGCAGGCCCCCCGGGACGCGACCGCGCCGCCGCAGCGGACCTGGGCGGCGGTCCGGGAGGCGCTCGGCTACATCGGGCACCGCCCCCGGGTGCTCGGCCTGGTCACGGTGAAGTCGGCGGTCGGCCTCGGCAACGGGGTGCTCACCGTCTTCCCGCTGCTCGCCGGGGTGTACGGGGTGGGCGCGGTGGGCACCGGCCTGCTCTTCGCGGTACGCGGCGCGGGCGCGCTGGTCGGCCCGATCCTGATGCGCCGGGTGCTGACCAACCGGGCCTGGCTGCTGCCCGGCCTGGCCCTGTCGATGTCGCTGTACGGGCTGGGCTACGTGGGCATCTCGGTGACCGGCTGGTTCCCGCTGGTGCTGGCGCTGGTCTTCGTGGCGCACTTCGCGGGCGGCAGCAACTGGGTGATATCGAACTTCGCCCTCCAGGGGGAGGTGCCCGACCGGCTGCGCGGCCGGGTCTTCGCCACCGACATGATGCTGGCGACGCTCGCCGTGTCGGTGAGCCAACTCGTGGTGGCGTCGGTGGTCGACGTGGTCGACGAGCGGGTGGTGCTGGCCGGCTGCGGCCTGGTCACCCTGGTCTACGCGCTCGGCTGGCGGATCGCCACCCGGGGGCTGTCGCTGGCCGACCCGGCGGCCCGACCCGACCCGGACCCGGCCCCGGTCCGCTGACCGCACCCGGGCCCGGCCTCGGCCCCGCTTCGGTCCGTCCCGCCCCGCCCCGCCGCGATTCGGCCGGTGGGCTCAGGCGGGCGGGGTGGCGGAGTGGCGGCGGCCGGTCAGCGCTGCGGCGATCACCAGGCCCAGCCCGGTCGCGTGGAGCAGGGTGAGCACCAGGCCGATCGCCGAGCTGAGGTAACCGATGGACTGCGCGGAGCCGTGCACGGAGGAGTAGACCTGGGGCAGGGAGATCATCCAGGCCAGGCTGAGCAGGGTGCCGAGCAGCAGGACCACCGCGCCGGCCAGCAGCAGGGTCCGGGAGCGGCGGGGCAGTCGGTCGCGGGCGACCGCGGCCAGCACCAGGCCGGTCACCAGGACCAGCAGGGTGGGCATCTGCATCGCCGCCTGCAGCACCGCGTAGTTCAGGAATTCCATGCCGCCTCCTCGTCCCCCGGCCCCCGTCGCGAGCCACGCTAGCGGAGGCGGCCGCGTCACAGGGGGCGGGCGGACCCCGCGCGACCCGACCCGCGGCCTAGCATGAGCGGCGTGCCGACGACTTTCGTGGCCGGGCCGGTCAAGGTCCGGGTCCCCGCCACCAGCGCCAACCTCGGGCCTGGGTTCGACGCGCTCGGGCTGGCGCTCGGCCTGTACGACGACGTGGCCGCCGAGGTGGTGCCCGACGGCGTCCGGGTGACGGTGACCGGGCAGGGCGCGGGCGAGCTGCCCACCGACGACCGGCACCTCCTCGTCCGGGCCATGCGGGCGACGTTCGACGTGCTGGGCGGGCAGCCGCCGGGCCTCGCGGTGGAGTGCGTCAACCGCATCCCGCAGGCCCGGGGGCTGGGCTCCTCGTCGGCCGCGATCGTGGCCGGCGTGCAGCTCGCCAGGGCGCTGGTGACCGACGGCGAGGCCCGGCTCGACGACGCGGGCGCGCTGCGCCTGGCGGCCGAGATCGAGGGGCATCCCGACAACGTCGCGCCGTGCCTGCTGGGGGGGTTCACGCTCGCCTGGACGGAGCCGGGCGGCGCGCGGGCGGTGTCGCTGGCCGTCGCCGACGGGGTGAGTCCGGTCGTCTTCGTGCCGCAGGAGCGCGGCCTGACCGCGACCGCTCGGGCCGCGCTGCCCGCCACGGTCCCGCACGCCGACGCCGCGCTCAACGCCGGGCGGGCCGCGCTGCTGGTGCACGCCCTCACCGCCGAGCCCGCTCTGCTGCTGCCCGCCACGGTCGACCGGCTACACCAGGGCTACCGGGCCGCCGGGATGCCGGAGACGTCGGCCCTGGTCGATGAGCTGCGGGCGGCCGGCGTGGCGGCCGTGGTCAGCGGCGCGGGCCCGACCGTGCTGGCGCTGACCGAGCCCCCGGGAGATTTCCCGGGGGGAACAGGTTGGGGCGTCTGGCGGTTGGGTATAGACGTGCACGGGGCGCGGGTTGCCCGGGGTAGACTTGGACACGCCGAGCGGGACCCTGTTGCCGCAGGTCGGAAGAGTTGATTACGCTCTAGTCCTCAGCACAGCCGCGAAGCATGCGATCCTCCTGCGGGTCGGCGCACCCCCGAAGCTCTCGGCGGTCAGCCGGTCACCCCTGCCAAAGGCCCACGCCGCACCGCAGTTTCCGCAGGTCGCCGCAGACGGCGAGACCTGCTCACCGATGTTGGTGAGTCGGGATACCGACCGGCTGCTGTGTCACAGTCTCCCGCGACGCGTCATGCGAGGCGGGTGCACCGAGGCCGCCCGGCCACCTGCTTGTCGACTCCGGGCAGTCCCGGCCTATCGAGGGAAGGAATCCATTGAGCGACACCACCGACGTGACGTCGGATGTTTCCAACGTCGCTGGCGATGCCACCACCACCGCCGCTGCCCCCACCCGCCGTCGGCGTAGCGGCACCGGCCTGTCGGCGATGCTGCTGCCGGAGCTGCAGAGCCTGGCTGCGTCGCTCGGCATCTCCGGCACGGCTCGCATGCGCAAGGGCGAGCTGATCAGCGCCATCTCCGAGCGGCAGGGCGGGGCCGCCGCCGGGACCCCTCGACCGCGGGCCGAGGTCGCCGCCGCGGCCACCCGCGAGGAGGTGCGCGCCGAGGTCGCGTCGGCCCCGACGGGTGCCGACCAGAAGCGGGCCCCGGCGGAGCCGGCCGCTGCCGCGCCGACCGAGGGCCGGCCCCGGACCCGGCGCACCCGGGCCGCCGCCGCGGCAACCGAGACCCGGGCACCGGAGGCCGAGACCCGGCCGGCCGAGACCCGGGCCGAGGAGGCCCCGAGCGCCCCCGTCGTCGAGCCCGCCGAGCGGGCCGAGGGCCGCCGGGAGCGTGGCGAGGGCCGGGGCGGCCGGGACCAGACCGAGCGGACCGACCGCACGGAGCGGGCCGACCGTACGGACCGCACCGAGCGCGCGGACCGGGCGGAGCGGGCCGACCGCACCGACCGGGCCGAGCGCAACGAGCGGGCCGACCGCACGGAGCGCGGTGAGCGCAACGACCGGGGCGAGCGGGCCGACCGTACCGAGCGCGGTGAGCGCAACGACCGGGGCGACCGGGCCGAGCGGGGTGACCGCAACGACCGGGGCGACCGCAACGACCGGGGTCAGCGCGCCGAGCGGGACCGCGCCGAGCGGGACCGCGCCGACGACGGCGACGACGACGAGGGCGGCGGCCGGCGGGGCCGGCGCAGCCGCTTCCGCGACCGTCGCCGGGGCCGGGGCGAGCGCGGCGAGGACGGCGGCGGTGGTGGCGGCGGCGGTGGTGGTGGCCGCGAGCCGCAGGTGAGCGAGGACGACGTCCTCGTGCCGGTCGCCGGCATCATCGACGTGCTCGACAACTACGCCTTCGTCCGGACCACCGGCTACCTGGCCGGCCCGAACGACGTGTACGTCTCGATGTCCCAGATCAAGAAGTACGGCCTGCGTCGCGGTGACGCGATCACCGGCGCCGTGCGGGCCTCCCGTGACGGCGAGCAGCGGCGGGACAAGTACAACCCGCTGGTGCGGCTGGACACCATCAACGGGATGGAGCCCGAGGAGGCGCGCCGCCGACCGGAGTTCTACAAGCTCACCCCGCTGTACCCGCAGGAGCGGCTGCGGCTGGAGACCGAGCCGCACATCCTGACCACCCGGGTGATCGACCTGGTCATGCCGATCGGCAAGGGGCAGCGGGCGCTGATCGTGTCCCCGCCGAAGGCGGGCAAGACGATGGTGCTCCAGGCCATCGCCAACGCGATCACGCACAACAACCCCGAGTGCCACCTGATGGTGGTGCTGGTGGACGAGCGGCCCGAAGAGGTCACGGACATGCAGCGGTCGGTGAAGGGCGAGGTCGTCGCGGCCACGTTCGACCGTCCGCCGCAGGACCACACGACGGTGGCGGAGCTGGCGATCGAGCGGGCGAAGCGGCTGGTCGAGCTGGGGCACGACGTGGTCGTGCTGCTCGACTCCGTGACGCGGCTCGGCCGGTCGTACAACCTGGCGGCGCCGGCCTCCGGCCGGATCATGTCGGGCGGTATCGACTCCACCGCGCTCTACCCGCCGAAGCGGTTCCTGGGTGCGGCCCGCAACATCGAGAACGGCGGCTCGCTGACCATCCTCGCCACCGCCCTGGTGGAGACCGGTTCCATGGCGGACACGGTCATCTTCGAGGAGTTCAAGGGCACCGGCAACGCGGAGCTGAAGCTGGACCGGAAGATCGCCGACCGGCGCACCTTCCCGGCCATCGACATCAACCCGTCCGGCACCCGTAAGGAAGAGGTCCTGCTCGCGCCGGAGGAGCTGGCCATCCTGCACAAGCTCCGCAAGGTCCTGCACTCGCTGGACTCGCAGGCGGCGCTGGACCTGCTGCTGGACCGGCTCAAGCAGTCCCGCACCAACATCGAGTTCCTGATGCAGATCGCGAAGTCCACGCCGGGGGAGTGACCCGCAGGGCGTACGGGAAGGGGCACGGCCGTTCGCGGCCGTGCCCCTTCCCGCGTCCGGGCAGCCACGAGGCATGAAGTTTTCCTACGGTTCAGCCGCAGGGTATTGAAACTTCTGTTCGTCGTCGGGTTGACTGTCGCCCATGCGCACCCGCAGTCGATCCGCCCACGCCGCCGGCGTCCTGCTGCTGACGCCGCTGCTCGCCGTGGCCGGCGCGCCGCCGGCCACAGCCGTCCCACCCACCGCCCCGCCGGCCGGAACCGCAGCCGAGGACGCCCCGCGCGCCTCGTCCGCCCCGGCCGGCGCGGTCACCCTCGCCCGCGACCCGGCCGGGGCCGCCGCCGCCACCCGCGCCGCCTCCGGCGTCGAGCCGGCCGGCGGCCTGGAGACCGCGAAGACCGTCCGGCCGGTCGCCCCCGGCCTCGACCTGACCTCCTTCGACCGGTACGACGCCGACGGCTGGCTGCGCGCCGACGCGCTGACCGCCGACCTCACCGGCGGGGTCACCGTCGACTACGTCAACTCCGGGGAGGTGGCGAAGGCCGAGCCGCTGCGCGCCGCGGCGGACCGGTCCCGCGCCGTCGCCGCCGTCAACGGCGACTTCTTCGACATCAACAACTCCGGCGCGGCCCAGGGGGTCGGCGTGCGGAGCGGGGAGCTGGTCCAGTCCCCGGTCGCCGGGCACACCAACGCCGCCGCGATCAGCGCCGACGGCCTCGGCCGGGTGATCCAGGTGAACTTCGACGGCACCGCCACCCTGCCCACCGGCCCGGTGGCGCTGACCCAGTTCAACAACATGGTCCAGACCGACGGCGTCGGCCTGTTCACCCCGCTCTGGGGGGCGTACCCCCGGGAACGGGCGGTGGCAGGGGCGCGCCGCGTCGCCGAGGTCACCGTGGTCGACGGCCGCGTCGCGGCGGTGGCCCCGGCGGCCGGCACCGGCCCGATCCCCGCCGGCACCACCGTTCTGCTCGGCCGCGACGCCGGGGCGGACGCCCTCGCCGGGCTGCGGCCGGGCGACGCGGTGAGCGTGGCGTACCGGCCGAAGGCGTCCGACGGCGGCACCCTGCGCGCGGCCGTCGGCGGCGGCAACGTGCTGGTCCGCGACGGCGCGGTGCAGAGCATCGCCGACGCCAGCCTCGCGCCGCGCACGGCGGTCGGCTTCACCGCCGACGGCAAGCGCATGATCATGCTGACCGTGGACGGCCGGCAGGTCGACAGCCGGGGCGTCACCCAGACCGAGATGGGCCGCATGATGGCCGAGCTGGGCGCGTGGACCGCGCTCAACCTCGACGGCGGCGGCTCCTCGACCCTGCTGGCCCGCCGCCCCGGCGAGGCGAGCGTGCGGGTGGAGAACAGCCCCTCCGACGGCACCGAGCGCGCCGTCCCCAACGGGCTGGCCATCTACGCGCCGAAGGGCAGCGGCCGGCTCACCGGCTACTGGCTGCGCACCACCAGCGACCCCACGGCCGCGCCCGGCGTCGCCCCCGTCCGGGGCGGGCGACCCGACCGGGTCTTCCCCGGGCTGACCCGCCGGCTCACCGCCACCGGCCACGACGAGACGTACGGCCCGGCGGCCGGCGCCCCGACCTGGCGGGTGAACCCGGCCCTGCACGGCCGGGTGACCGCCGACGGCGTGTTCCGCGCCGGGCTGCCCGGCAGCGCCACCGTCACCGCCTCGCGCGGGCGGGCCGCCGGGAAGCTCGCCCTCACCGTGCTCGGCCCGCTGGCCCGCATCGACGCCACGACGGACCGGGTCGGCCTCAACCAGGCCGGCGACGCCGCGGTGGTGGGCGTGGTCGGCTACGACGCCGAGGGCAACACCGCCCCGATCGAGCCCGCCGACCTGCGGCTCGACTACGACCGGAGCGTGCTCGACGTCACCCCCACCGACGACGGCAACCTCTCGGTGAAGGCGGTCGCCGGCACCGGCTCCGCCCTCGTCACCGCCCGCGTCGGCGACCGCACGACCGTGCTCCCCGTCACCGTCGGGCTCACCGACGTGCCGGTGGCCACCTTCGACGACGCCGCGTCGTGGAAGTTCAGCCAGGCCCGGGCGAGCGGCTCCGTCGCCCCCGCGCCGGGCCGCACCGGCACGGGCCTGAAGATGTCGTACGACTTCGGCCAGTCCACCGGCACCCGCGCCGCGTACGCCGACCCGCCCGCCTGGATCGAGGTGCCCGGTCAGCCGCAGGCGTTCGGCATGTGGATCAAGGGCAACGGCACCGGGGAGTGGCCCAGCCTGCACCTGCACGACGCCCAGGACACCCAGCACGTGCTGCGCGGCCCGCTGATCACCTGGACCGGCTGGAAGTACGTCGAGTTCGCCGTCCCCGCCGGCGTGCAGTACCCCGTGCGGGTACGCCGGTTCTACGTCGCGGAGACCAACGCCGCCGCCAAGTACACCAGCGAGGTCGTCATCGACGACCTGGTGGCGAAGGTGCCGCCGCCGGTCGAGGCGCCGGCCGAGGAGCCGCGCACCGACCGGGTGGTGCTGCGCGACGGCACCGTCGACGGCGCGCCCTGGCGCTTCGCCGTGATGTCCGACGCGCAGTTCGTCGCCGCCGCACCGGACAGCGACCTGGTCGCCCAGGCCCGCCGCACCCTGCGGGAGATCCGGGCCGCGAAGCCCGACTTCCTGGTGATCAACGGCGACTTCGTGGACACCGCGTACCCGGCGGACTTCGCGCTGGCCAAGCGGCTCCTCGACGAGGAGCTGGGCGGCGAGCTGCCGTACTACTACGTCCCCGGCAACCACGAGATCATGGGTGCCCCGATCGCCAACTTCACCGCCGCGTTCGGGCCCACCTCGCGGGTCTTCGACCACGCGGGCACCCGCTTCGTCACGCTGAGCACGGCCACGGGTTCGCTGCGCGGCGGCGGCTTCGACCAGGTCGAGCTGCTGCGCGACGCCCTCGACCGGGCCGCCGCCGACCGGGGCGTCGGCTCGGTGGCCGTGCTGTTCCACCACCCGCCCCGCGACCCGAGCCCGGCCAAGGCCAGCCAGCTCGGCGACCGGAAGGAGGCGGCGCTGGTCGAGCAGTGGCTCGCCGACTTCCAGCACCGCACCGGCAAGGGCGCGCTCGTCGTCAACGGCCACGTCGGCACCTTCCACGCCGACCGGGTCGACGGCGTGCCGTACGTGATCAACGGCAACTCGGGCAAGAACCCGTCCACCCCGGCGGCGCAGGGCGGCTTCACCGGCTGGACGGAGTTCGGCGTCGACCCGGTCACCCCGGCCGAGGCGGCGCTCGCCCGCCTCAACCCGCTCGCCGAGGGCCCCCGCTGGGTCACCGCCGAGTTCCACGCCCACACCGACCGCGTCGACCTGACCGCGCCCGGGAAGGTCACGGTGGGCGCCCCGGCCCGGGTCACCGCGACGCTGACCCAGCCGGGCGGCCGTACGGTGCCGGTGGCCGCCCCGGTGAGCGCGGACTGGTCCGCCTCGCCGAGCGTCCACATCGGCCCGGCGTCCGGGCTGCGGCCCTGGCACGTGGCCCGGTTCGACCCGGCCACGGGTGAGCTGACGGCGCGCCGCGCGGGCGCGACGATCGTGCTCGCGGTGACGGTGAACGGCGTCCGCGCCGAGGCGACGATCGCCCTCACCGGCGCGGCAGCCGCCCCCGCCGCCTGAGGTGTAAGGAAGGGCACCTTGTTAACGCTTTTTGCATAGCAGGGGCCCCTTGTTAACGCCCCGCTGCCCGCGAGACCTCGCGGCGGCGGCCGGCGCCGCTCGCGGGCGGCAGCCGGTGAGAAGGGTTCCCTTCTCTACCGGAGGCGTTAACAAGGGGCCCTTCCTTGCACGTGCACACCTCAGAAGTCGCCCTCCGCCACGTTCAGCGCCACCGTACCGTCGATGTCGACCAGGACGATCTCGGGCGGCCCCGCCGGGTCCGGCCGCCGCCGCGCCGGGTCGCCGGTCGCCACCTCCGGGACCGGCAGGGGGAGGGGGCGGTTGGCCAGGAACCGGTCGTGCAGCCGACGGATCGCCTCCTCGCCCACCCGGTCCGCCGCCGGTCGCGCGGCGTCGCGGCGCAGGCACTCGGCGAGGGGTACGTCGGTGAAGTCGTGCACCTCGAACTCCGCCCCGCAGTCGGCGGCGAGCCGCGCCCAGTCCCGCAGCGTGCGGGCGCGCAGGTTGGTGTCGTCGACGCACACGCTGACCCGGCCCCGCAGCAGCGCCTCCACCTGGGCCCGCTGCGCCCGGGTGACCTGGGCCTCCGCCCACTGGGTGAACAACCGCTCGCCGTGCAGCATCCGGCGCAGGTCGTCCCGGTTCACCCGGACGACCGAGGGCTGGAGGGTACGGGCGAAGGTGGTCTTGCCCGAGGCGGGCAGCCCCCGGGTGGCGACCAGTCGAGGCGGGGTCCCCGTCCCGCGCTGTTCCTGGGGCGAACCGGACATCAGCCCACGGTACGCCCGCCGTCCCCGCCCGCCACATGGCGGCTGCCGCCCGAAACGTCCCCTCCACCGAGCACCTGTGCCGGGAAGCCCGCTTGATATCGTGGGCCATGGATTCGCTCGGCTGGGGCCTGGGCCTGACGTTCGCGCTCGCCCTGGGTGTCCTTGGCGCGGCCGCATTCCTGATCCGCCGTCGCTACGTCGTGGTCAGCGTCCGGGGAGCCAGCATGGAGCCGGCGTTCCGGTCCGGGGACCGGGTCGTCGTGCGGCGGGTCGCGTTGGCGCAGATCCGGGCCGGTGACGTCGTGGTGCTGCGCAACCCCCGAGCCGGGCAGCCTGCCGCGGCATCCCTGCGGACGCTGACGACGCCCGAGCAGCCGACCACGGAACCCGTGCAGCTACACGAGATCGTGCCCTGGGTGATCAAGCGGGTCCGGGCCGTACCGGGAGATGCCGTGCCCCGCGACGAGGTGACGAGTTTGCGGGACGTGGCCGGGACGGCGGTCCCGCCGGGCCGGCTCGTGCTGCTCGGTGACAACGCCGCGGTCAGCATCGACTCCCGCCAGCACGGCTACTACAACGAGGAGTTCCTGCTCGGGATCGTGGTGCGACGTTCCGGTTCTGCAAGTGTTCCACCGCCGCGTATATCTCGCCGTTAGGGGTCCGTGTAGCTCTGCCGCCTAACGTCCGTCCCGAACCGGAACGGACGGGAGAAGTGGCATGTGGGACGTGGTGATCGCCGTCGAGGCGTTGCTCTGCGTGGTGTTCGGGTGCGCGGCGGTGGCGAAGCTGCGCAGCCGGGAGGCGCTCGCCGTGTTCGTCAGGGCGCTGTCCGATCTACGCATCCTGCCCCGCCGGGCGGTGCGTCCGGTGGCCACGCTCGTTGCGGTCGGCGAGGCGGCCGTGGCCGCCGGCCTGCTGGTGGCGTGTCTCGCCGCGTTCGGCCTGCCGATGCGGTTCGACGCCCGGATTCCCGCAGCCCTCGGGCTCCTGACCGGGGCGGCGCTGCTGGGCGGCTTCACCGGGACGATCGTCATCGCGCTGCGGCGCGGGATCCGGAAACCGTGCCCGTGCTTCGGGCGCGCCGCACGTCCGCTCGGGGTCCGGCACGTCGTCCGCAACCTCCTGTTGCTGTGCGCGGCGCTCGGCGGTGCTGCGGCGTGCGCGCTGCTGGCCCCACCTGCCGCGCTGCCGGCCCCGGAGGCCCTGACCGCCGTGCTGGCCGGGGCGGTCTGCGCCTGCCCGTTCGTGTACGTCGACGACATCGTCGAGTTGTTCGCACCGGAGACCACCGAGTCGATCGTCCAGAACCGGAACTGAGGAGCGAGATGTCCACCCTGGTCGCCGCCGTCATCGTGCTGGCCGTGTTTTCCGTCTTCCAACTCGTGCTGGTCACCGGGCTGATGCGCCGGGTGGCCGAGCTGTCGGCCCGGGTCGCCGACCTGGCTGTGGCCGCACCGGTCCAGCTCGACCGGATGGTTGCCGTCGGTACGCCGCCGGGGGAGTTCCACACGGTCACCGAGGCGGACGGGCCGATATCCAACCGGACGCTGCCGGAGCCGACGCTGGTCGGCTTCTTCACCCCCGGCTGCAAGCCGTGCAGGTCGGAGCTGCCGCACTTCGTGGCGCGGGCGGCCGTCACGCCCGGCGGCCGGGACCACGTACTGGCGGTGATCGGTGACCTTCCCGGAGCCGACGAGTACCGGGACCAGCTCGTTGCGGTGGCCCGGGTCGTGGTGGAGGAGCCCCGGGGACCGGTCACGACGGCCTTCGAGGTCAAGGGCACTCCCGCCTTCGCGTACCTGGGGCCCGGGGGCGCCGTCGCGGCCAGCGCCATCACCGTCGACGGTCTGCCAGCCCCGGTACCGGCATGATGCGCGGCGACACCCCCGAAGCCGGTACGGGCCGTACGGGATCCGTGGCCGCCGCAGTGCTGATCGGCCTGCGGGCGGCACCCGGACACGTCGCCGTGCAGGTCCTCGTCGCCGGGCTGGCCGGTGCCGCACCGATCGCGGTGGCGTGGTGCACCAAGGTCATGGTCGACGCCCTGGCGGCGGGAGGGCCGGGCGCGGTGCGCTCCGCCGTCCGGTTCGCCGGTGTGCTGCTCGTGGTCGGGGTGGTCGCCGCCGTGCTCCCCCAACTGGGTACGTACCTCGGCGAGGAGCTGAACCGCCGGGTGCGATTCGTCGTCCAGCAGCGGCTCTACGAGGCCGTCGAGCGCCAACCGGGATTGCGGCGGTTCGAGGATCCGCAGTTCCACGACCGGCTGAGGCTTGCCGAGCAGGCGGGCCGCGACAGCCCGGGACAGATCCTTCGCGGGCTGTTCGGGCTGGTGCAGAGCGGCCTCACCCTGGCCGGGTTCGTCGTCACGCTGCTGGCCCTCAGCCCGGTCATGGCCGCGGTCGTGGTGCTCTCCGCAGTCCCGGTGCTCGCCGCCGAGTTGTCCCTGAGCCGTCGACGCGCCTCGGTGCTCTGGCGGATCGGGCCGACGGAACGCCGGGAGTTCTTCTACGCGAACCTGCTCACCGACCTCCAGGCCGCCAAGGAGATCCGGCTGTTCGGCATCGGCGCGTACCTGCGGGAGAGGATGCTCGGTGAGTTGCGCGGCAGCAACCGCGCCCGCCGGCGGCTCGACCTGCGGGTGCTGCGCACCCAGGGCAGCCTCTCGCTGCTGTCCGCAGCGGTGGCCGGCGTCGGGATGGTCTGGGCGGCCGGGATGGCCGGATCGGGCCGGCTCAGCGTCGGCGACGTCGCGCTGCTCGTCGCGGCCGTGGCGGGCACCCAGGGCACCCTGCGGGGCCTGGTGGCCAGCCTGGTCGGCATCCACCAGTCGGCCCTGCTGTTCGGTCACTACCAGTTCGTGGAGGGGCTGGCCCCCGACCTGTCCCTGCCGAATCAGGCGAGGACCGTGCCCGCGTTGCGGCACGGCATCGAGTTCCGGGACGTGTGGTTCCGGTACAGCGAGGAGCAGCCGTGGATCCTCCACGGCCTGAACCTGACCATTCCGTACGGACACGCCACCGCGCTCGTGGGGGTCAACGGTGCCGGCAAGTCGACCCTGGTGAAGTTGCTCTGCCGGTTCTACGACCCCCAGCGCGGGACGGTGCTCTGGGACGGCGTCGACATCCGGCAGTTCGATCCGGTCGAGCTGCGGCTGCGGTTGGGCGCGGTCTTCCAGGACTTCATGTGTTACGACATGAGTGCCGCCGACAACGTCGCCGTCGGCGACCTGTCCGCCGTCGACGATCGCCCGCGGCTGGAGGCAGCCGCCGAACGGGCCGGCGCGCACGACGCCCTGCGTGGGCTCCCCCGAGGCTACGACACCGTGCTCAGCCGGGTGTTCTTCGACGGCGACGACCGGGACGGTGCGCTGCTGTCCGGTGGGCAGTGGCAGCGGGTCGCCCTGGCGCGGGCCCTGCTGCGGGACCGCAGTGACCTGCTCATCCTCGACGAACCCAGTTCGGGGCTCGACGCGATGGCCGAACACGAGATCCACGTCCGACTCCGGGAACACCGGGCCGGTCGTACCAGCCTGTTGATCTCGCACCGGATGGGTGCGCTGAGGGACGCCGACCGGATCGCCGTGCTCGCCGACGGGAGGATCACCGAGGAGGGGGACCACACCGCGCTGCTTGCGGTCGGCGGCGTCTACGCGCGGCTGTTCACCCTCCAGGCGAGCGGCTATCGGGAGACGTCGAGCGCCTCTTCGCCGAACGGGTCGTCCCGGCCGGGTTGAGCGCGCAGCACGTCGTTTCCCGCCAGCCACGGATCGCGGCGGAGCATCACCTGGCGGAGCCGGGCGAGGCTGACGTCCGGATCGATCCCGAAGCCGTCCGCGAAGACCCGGCGGACCTCGTCGTAGGCCGCCAGCGCGCCGATGACGTCGCCGGCCCGGTAGCGGGCCAGCATGAGCAGTCGCCAGGCCCGCTCCCGGTAGGGCTGACCGCCCAGGAATCGGCGTAGCCGCTCGATGGCGGTGCCGTGGTCCCCGAGGGCGACCAACGCTTCCAGGTGGTCCTCCTCCACCGTCAACCGGCGCTCGTCCAACGCCACGAGGTACGAGTCGAGCATGGTCGAGCGGGGAACGTCCTCGGCGGCATCGCCCCGCCACAGAGTGCGGGCCCGGCGGAGGAGCCGCTCGCCCGTCACCCAGTCCAGCCGGCGTACCGCGCCCCGCCCCTCGGCGGCCAGGGTGTCGAAGCGGTGTACGTCCAGCTCGTGGTCGCCCACCGCGAGCTGGTAGCGCCCGTTCCCGGCGACGAGGCGGTCGGCGTGCTCCGCGCCGATCAGCCGAAGCGCCGTACGGAGACGCGCGGCATAATTGCGCAGATTCGCCGTGGCGGATGGGGGTGGCGAACCCTCCCACAACGCCTCGGTGAGTCGCCGCAGCGAGACGGCCTCATTGGCGTTGAGCGCCAACATCGCCAGGAACGCGCGGGACTTCGGCCCGCCCACGACGGCGTCCACACCATTTCCCGTCAGTTGCACAGGGCCGAGTAATCGAAGATGGAAAGCCACGGCAGAACCCCCGTTCCGGTGCCGGTGACCATCGGCCGTCAGGCCGCAGTGGCCGCTGGCCCCAGTCTGGGTGGGACCTGCCGGGCCGGGCAAGAAGCTGCGGTGGCCCGGACTGTTCGGGACAGTCCGGGGCTGTTCGGGACAGTGGTGGCGGACGTGAGGCGGGGCCTCACCCCCGTGGGGTGAGGCCCCGCCGTGCCTGTCGGATCAGCCGGCGCAGGTGCTGCAGCCCTTCCTGATGGTCTGGGACCTGCCCTCGCAGTTGTAGTGCTCGACGACCTCGTCGAGCCAGAGGGTCCCGCACGGGTCGCAGGTCGTCCCCAGGTAGCGGCAGGCGTAGGCCGTCGCCGCGTCCGCGGTGATCCGGGGGCTGAGCAGGCGCATGGCCCGGTCGCTGAGCTCGGTGAACAGTCGCATTCGACGCTGCCTTTCGTGTTGGTGGTGAATCCGGATAGGAAGAAACTATCGACGGTCGATATACGGAGGCGTACATGACGAATACAAATTCACAGTGCGGTTGAGCCGGCAGCGCGCGGCGACATTGCGGTACGCCCTGTTCCCGGTGAGGGCGGACCGGACACCCGTCCCGCGAGCCCGGGTGGGTGTCCGGCCCGCCGGGGCGGGAATGCGGGTGGGGGCCGGTGTGTTGACGTAGCCGGACCAGCCGTGCGGCCTGCCTCACGGGCCGCTGGAAGCCCATGGCACACTGGTCAATCGGCCACCGGTTCCGGTTCACGCCCGAGCCCGGCGCGCATCCCGCGCCGGTGCCGCACGGCGACCCGGCGACCACCCACGAGAGGACCGAAGGCGACATGAAGTCCAACATCCACCCGGAGTACACGACCACCGAGGTCCGCTGCTCCTGCGGCAACACCTTCACGACCCGCAGCACCGCCAAGGGCGGTTCCATCAGCGTCGAGACCTGCAGCGCCTGCCACCCGTTCTACACCGGCAAGCAGCGCGTGCTCGACACGGCCGGCCGGGTCGCCAAGTTCCAGCAGAAGTACGCCAAGGTTCAGGCCAAGAAGGCCAAGTAGTTCCACGTTCGGCGCCCGCGCCCGGCTTCGTGCCGGGCGCGGGCGCTGTCCGTATCGCCCTCTTTACCCCCCGGCCGCCCGTCCCGGCCGGTCCTCGCCGTCGTCGAAGGAGCACCCGAGCATGAGCAGCGAACGGCTGGCCGCCCTCCTCGACGAGTACGCCGGGCTGGAGAAGCGCCTCGCCGACCCGGCCATCCACGCCGACCAGAACACCGCCCGGCGGGTCGGTCGCCGCTACGCCGAGCTGGTGCCGCTGCACAAGGCGGCCGGCGAGCTGGAGCAGGCCCGCGCCGACCTGGTCGCCGCGCGGGAGCTGGCCGCCGAGGACGCGTCCTTCGCCGCCGAGGCGGAGTCGATCGCGGCGGGGCTGCCCGCGCTGGAGGAGCGCCTCGCGGAGCTGCTGATCCCGCGCGACCCGCACGACGCCAAGGACGTGATCGTCGAGATCAAGGCCGGCGAGGGCGGCGAGGAGTCCGCCCTGTTCGCCGGCGACCTGCTGCGGATGTACACCCGGTACGCCGAGCGGCGCGGCTGGCTCACCGAGGTCATCGACGCGCAGGACTCGGACCTGGGCGGGGTCAAGGACGTCTCGCTGGCGATCAAGACCAAGGGCGTCCCCGAGGGCGGCAACGGCGTGTGGTCGCGGCTGAAGTGGGAGGGCGGGGTGCACCGGGTGCAGCGCGTCCCGGTCACCGAGTCGCAGGGGCGCATCCACACCAGCGCCGCCGGGGTGCTGGTGCTGCCCGAGGCCGAGGACGTGGACGTCACCATCGACCCGAACGAGCTGCGGATCGACGTGTTCCGCTCGTCGGGGCCGGGCGGGCAGTCGGTTAACACCACCGACTCGGCGGTCCGGATCACCCACGTGCCGACGGGGATCGTCGTCTCCTGCCAGAACGAGAAGTCCCAGCTCCAGAACCGGGAGCAGGCGATGCGCATCCTGCGGGCGCGGCTGCTGGCCGCCGCCCAGGAGCAGGCCGACGCCGCCGCCTCGGACGCCCGCAAGGCGCAGGTGCGCACGGTGGACCGCTCGGAGCGCATCCGCACGTACAACTTCCCGCAGAACCGGATCACCGACCACCGGATCGGCTACACCGCGTACAACCTGGACCTGGCCCTCGCCGGGGAGCTGGACGGCGTGCTGGACGCCCTCGCCGAGGCCGACCGCGCCGCCCGGCTGGCCGGCGACACCGAGCTGACCCGCCGCTGAGCCGAGAAGGGCGCGGCCCGGAAGGCCGTCGGGCCGGGCAGGCGCGCCCGCCGGGCCGGGGGAGGTCCGCCGAGCGGGGAGCCCGCCGGCCGAACAGCCCCGGTCCGGCCCGTCAGGAGGCGCGGGCGCGGGCCTTGTTGGCGAGCATCTCCCGGTCGGCGATCTCGAACGCCGCGCCGAGCGCGTCGCGCCGGCCCGGGCCAGCGCCGTTGACCTCGGCGAAGCCGATGCTCACGCCGACCGGGGTGCCGGGCACCAGGGCCTCCCAGTCCTCGGTGCGGATCGCCGCCTCGATCCGGCGGGACACCTCGGCGGCCTCGTCCATCCCGGCATCGGGGAGCACCACCACGAACTCGTCGCCGCCGTAGCGGGCCACGAAGTCGCCCCGGCGCATCACCCGGTTGATCACCCCGGCGATGCGCTGGAGGACCAGGTCGCCCGAGTGGTGGCCGTGGCGGGTGTTCACGGCCTTGAAGCCGTCCAGGTCGCACACGCCGATCACCGCCTTCTCGCCGCCGGCCACCAGGGCGGCGATGTAGCGTTCCAGCCGGCGGCGGTTGGGCAGGCCGGTCAGCGGGTCGGTGAGCGCCTCGCCCTCGAACCGGGCCGCCTCGCGGCGCACCTCCTCGTGGTCGATCCGGGCGGCGATGCCGTCGATGTAGACGTCGCGCAGCCGGTCGTTGCGCTGCGCGGCGAGCCGGAACGCGTGCCGGTCGGCCCGGTGCGCCGACGCGTGGTCACCGGCCTGGCCGTAGGCGATGCTGCGCAGCCGGGCCGGCTCGGCCGCGCCGAGGGTCTCGTGGGAGACCCGGGCGGCGTCGAGCCGGGTGACGGCCTCGATCGGGTTGCCGGCCGCGATGGCCAGGCAGACCTGGCCGAGCTGCTGCATGTCGCGGGCCCGCGCGCTGTCCCCCGGGTGGCCGAGCAGCCGGACCGGGTCCGCGTCGGCGCCGGTGCCGGTCTCCACCCGGTCGCCGAGGATGGCGCGGCGGGCGGCGGCGTAGCCGTACGCGACCAGGCAGCTCGGCCGCAGCCCCGTGGTCTGCCCGCCGCGCAGGAACCGGTCCAGGTCGGTGGCGACGTCGCGCAGCACCCGCAGGCAGCCGTCGCTGTCGCCGTTGTGGTCGAGGGCCACGGCGTTGCGCAGCCGGATGCCGGGGGCGGCGAAGGTCTCCTCGGGGATGCCGGCGGCCACCCCGAGCTGGCGGGCGCGCTCGATCGCGCCGAGGGCGTAGCCGTGGAAGCTGAGGTAGGAGTAGGCCATCGCCAGGTCGTACCAGCCCCACGCGGTGTCCCGGTCGGGGTCGTGCACCGCGCCGAGCGCGCGGGCGGCCTTGACCAGGTGGGTGACGCACCGGTCGAGCGCGCCCTGGTGGTGGGCGGCGAGCGCGGCCAGCGCGTTGAGGTGCCCGTGCGGGTACGGCTCCGCGAGGTCACGGACGGCGGCCGACGCCTCCTCGATCGCCCGGGTGAACTCGGCCGTGCGACCGAGATTGATCAACGCGGAGAGGCGCTGGACCAGCGCGTCGACCCTCGCGTACGGGTCGGTGGTGGTGCGGATCACCCCGTCGAGGAGCACGGTCGCCTCGGCGGAGCGACTCACCTCCTGCAAGACGCGGGCCCGCGTGAGGGCGTCAACCTGGTCGTTGACCCGGTCGAGCCACCCCACCCGAGACCTCCTGTCGGTGTGCGCACCGACGCACCAGCTCGTGGCGCGGCCCGCGACGCTTCATGATTATGACGTGACCTTCCTTTCGCAACACCCGTCCGAAGGGTCGGAACGGCTTCGGCCCGCCGTCGCGATCGCGCGGGCCGTCCGGGTGCTCGCCGAGGCGGGGATCGAGGCGCCCCGCGCCGAGGCGGAGCTGCTCGCCGCCCACGTGCTGGGCGTACCCCGGGGGCGGCTGGCGCTGGCCGACGGCCTCGCCCCCGGAGAGCTCGACCGGTACGACGCCCTGGTCGCCCGCCGCGCGGCCCGGGAACCGTTGCAGCACCTCACCGGCAGCGCCGGCTTCCGGTACCTGGAGCTGGCGGTCGGCCCGGGGGTCTTCGTGCCCCGGCCGGAGACCGAGCTGCTCGCCGGCTGGGGCGTCGACCGGGCCCGGTCCCGCCGGTCGGCGGAACGGGGCGGGACCGGCGGGGAACGGGACAGGGCTGGCGGGGAGCGCGACGGGGACGCGGGGGAGCGCGGCGGGGTCGACGGGCCGCTGGTCGTCGACCTGTGCAGCGGGTCGGGGGCGATCGCGCTCGCGGTCGCGCAGGAGGTGCCCGGTGCCCGGGTGGTGGCCGTGGAGCGGTCCCCGACCGCGTTGGCGTGGCTGCGGCGCAACGCCGCCGACCGGGCCGTCGCCGGGGACCGGCCGGTCGAGGTGGTGGTCGCCGACGTCACCGATCCGGGCCTGCTGCCCGAGCTGGTCGGGCGGGTGGACGTGCTGCTGTGCAACCCGCCGTACGTGCCGCGCGCCGTGGCCGTCCCCCCGGAGGTGGCGGCGCACGACCCGGACGAGGCGGTCTTCGGCGGTGCGGACGGGCTGGACGTGATCCGGCCGGTGCTCGCGCGGGCCGCGGAGCTGCTGCGCCCCGGCGGCGTGCTGGGCGTCGAGCACGACGACACGCACGGCGCGGCGGTGCCCGCGCTGCTGCGCGCCGACGGTCGGTACGAGGCGGTCGAGGAGAACCGGGACCTCGCCGGGCGGCCCCGGTTCGCCACCGCCCGACGCCGTACCGCGTCCGGGCCGGCCGGCCTGCGTCACGCCGGGCACGACGCCGGGGCCGGGGCGTGGCAGACTGGCTTCTCGTGATGCTCTACGACTGCCGGTCGCCCGCCGACCGGGACCGCGGCATCGCCGCTGCCATCGAGGCGATCAAGAACGGCGAACTGGTCGTCCTGCCGACCGACACGGTCTACGGGGTGGGCGCGGACGCCTTCACCCCGTACGCGGTGAAGGCCCTCTCGGACGCCAAGGGCGGCACGCGGCAGGCCCCGCCGGTGCTGATCGGCTCCCGGCACACCCTCGACGGCCTCGTCTTCACGCTGCCCCAGGCGGCCCGCGACCTGGTCGAGGCGTTCTGGCCGGGCGCGCTCACCATCATCGTGGAGCACTCGCCGAGCCTGTCGTGGGATCTCGGCGACGACAGCGGCACCGTGGCCGTGCGGATGCCGCTGCACCCGGTGGCCCTGGAGGTGCTGCGGGAGACCGGCCCGATGGCGGTGGCGTCGGCCGCGAAGGCCGGCCAGCCGGCGGCGGTCACCGCCGAGGTGGCGCGGGACCAGCTCGGGTACGCCGTCCGGACGTACCTGGAGGCGGGCCCCTGCCCCGACCCGGTGCCGAGCACCATCGTCGACCTCACCGGTGACGTGCCGAAGCTGCTGCGCGGCGGCGCGATCCCGTTGGAGAAGCTCCGGGACGTGGTGCCGGAGATCGTCGAGAGCCGGGTGGGCTGAGGTGCCGCCGTTCACCGTCCTGCACGTCTGCATGGGCAACATCTGCCGCTCGCCGATGGCGGAGCGGCTGCTGGCGCTGGCCGTCCGCGAGCGGCTGGCGCGGCGCGGCGTCGACGCGGCCGGCGCGGACGCGCTGCTGCACAGCCACAGCGCCGGCACCGGCGGCTGGCACGCGGGCGAGGAGATGAACCCGCCGGCCGCCCGCCAGGTGGTGTCCCGGGGCGGCGACGTCGACGGCTTCGCCGCCCGGAAGCTGCGCTCCGACCTCATCGACGCCGCCGACCTGGTGCTCACGGCCACCGCCGACCAGCAGGAGTACGTGGTGGCGCTGCGCCCCGACGCCGCCGCCCGCACGTTCGTGCTCGGCGAGTTCGGCCGGCTCCTCGCCGCCGTGGACGCCGCCGGCCTGCCGCCGGCCGAGGCCGCCCCGGACGCGGTGTACGCGCGGGGGGTGGCCCTGGTGGCCGCCGCGCACGCTGCCCGGCAGGGGGCGTCCGCGCTGCCCGGCGACGACCTCGACGACCCGTGGGGGCGCGGCGACCAGTGCTTCAGCCGGGTCGCCGACGAGATCGAGGAGACCGTCGAGCCGCTGTCCGCCGCCCTGCTGCCCTGACGCCAGCGCCGCCGACGTCGCGCCGGGCGAGGATCGCCGGCCGCCGTGACCCGGCGGCTCCGAGGGGTGGATACCGCCGGGCGCCGTGACCCGGCCGCTCCGGGCGGATGCCGCCGGTCGCCGTGAGCCGGCGGCTCCGACGGCGGGGCCCGGTTCGGGCGCTCCGGCCACCGCGTGTCCGGCGGCGCGTCGCGTGTCTTTCTCGCGAAATTCGTCCCCCTTCGGGGAAACCCGGCGGGGCCCACCGGCCCCCGGGCCATTCTGAACGGGTCCGCACTGACCGGCTCCTGCGAGGAGAGCTGATGATCCGGGCCCGTCGTCTCCACAAGCTGATGACCGTCGCGATAGCCGGCGTGCTCGCCGGGCTGGCGCTCGCGGTTGCCGCCCTGCCGGCCGCCCTGGTCTTCGGGATCGGCGTCCGGGGGCTCACCGAGCCCTGGTCGGGGCTGCCCGAGTCGCTGCGCAGGCCACCCACGGCGCAGCGCTCCACCCTCTACGCCAACGACGGCACCACCCCGATCACCTCGTTCTACACCGAGGACCGGGTGGACGTGCCGCTGTCCGGGGTGGCGCCGATGATGCGCGAGGCCGTCGTCGCCGCCGAGGACGACCGCTTCTACCAGCACCGGGGCGTCGACGCGCGGGCCGTGGTCCGGGCGTTCACCGCCAACAGCGGCGGCGATGGGCCCCGGCAGGGCGCCTCCACGCTGACCATGCAGTACGTCCGCAACGTGCTCGCCAGCGACCCGGCGCTGACCGAGGAGCAGCGGGCCAAGGCCACCGAGATCACCGCCGCCCGCAAGATCAAGGAGATGCGGTACGCCCTGGCGCTGGAACAGGAGATGAGCAAGGACGACATCCTCGCCGGCTACCTCAACATCGCCTACTTCGGCGCCGGGGCGTACGGGGTGGGGGCCGCCAGCAAGCGGTACTTCTCCAAGTCGCCCGCGCAGCTCACCCTCGCCGAGGCGGCCCTGCTCGCCGGGCTGGTCCGCTCGCCGCACACCGACGACCCGATCAACGGCGACGCCGACGCGGCGCTGACCCGCCGGGCGTACGTGCTGGACCGGCTGGTCGAGACCGGCCGGGTGGCGCCCGACGCGGCCGCCGCGGCGAAGGCCGAGCCGCTCACGCTGCGGCCCGACGCCACGCCCAACGACTGCACGGCGGTGTCGGAGGAGCACAACGACTGGGGCTTCTTCTGCGACTGGTTCACCCGCTGGTGGTCCGAGCAGCCGGCCTTCGGCGCCTCCGCCGAAGAGCGACAGCGCACGCTGCGCCGGGGCGGCTTCCGGATCGTCTCCACGTTGGACCCGGCCGTGCAGCGGACCGTCACCGAGCAGGTCGCCCAGGTCTACCGCGTCGACGACGCCGGCGCGGCGCCGACCGCGGTCGTCCAGCCCGGCACCGGGCGGGTCCTGGCCCTGGCCGTGAACCGCAACTACAGCGTGGCCGCCAACCCGCCGGGCGCGGGGAACCGCCCGAACACCGTCAACCAGCTCGTCGCCGGGGGCGGGACGATCGACGGCTACCAGGCCGGCTCCACGTTCAAGATCTTCGCCGTGCTCGCCGCGCTGGAGGCCGGGCTGCCGCTGGACACCGGCTTCGCCGCCCCCGCCCGCGTCCTCACCCGCTACCCGGTCACCGGCGGCTCCGCCGACTGCGGCGGCCGGTGGTGCCCGGCCAACGCCGACCCGGCCTGGATGGACGGCTACCGGACGATGTGGGACGGGTTCGGCCGGTCGGTGAACACCTACTTCGCCTGGCTGACCGAGCGCGTCGGCGCGGACCGGGTGGTGGAGATGGCGCAGCGGCTCGGCATCCGGCTGCGCGCCGACTCCGACGCCCGGATGGCCCGCCACGGCGCGCGGGAGTGGGGCCCGTTCACCCTGGGGGTCGCCGCCACCACCCCGCTCGACCTGGCCGGGGCGTACGCGTCGGTGGCGGCCGAGGGGATGTGGTGCGCGCCCACGCCGGTCCTGCGCATCCTCGACGCGCACGGGCGGGAGGTCGCCGCCGGGCGTCCCGACTGCCGGCAGGTGCTCGACGTGGACGTGGCCCGGGGCGCGGCCGACGTGGCCCGCTGCCCGGTCGGCGACCAGTCGATGTACGGCCGCTGCGACGGCGGCACCGCCCCCGAGCTGCGCGCCCGGCTGGGCCGGCCGGTGGCGGGCAAAACCGGCAGCTCGGAGGGGAACGGGGCGGAGACGGTGGTCGCCTTCACCCCGCAGCTCGCCGTCGCCTCGATCGCGGCGAACCCGGACGACCCCCGGGAGCCGGTCGGCAAGACGGTCCAGGCCCGGCTGGTGGACGTGGTCGGCCGAACCCTCTACGAGGCCCTGCGGGACCAGCCGGTGCGCGACTTCGTCCCGCCCAGCGAGTCCGTCGCGCGCCTCGTCACGGGCCCGCGCACCGGCAACTGAGCCGGCTCGCCGGCTGCGTGCCGGTCAGGGGCGGGCGCGCTCGGCGTGGCGGGCGATGTTGCGGGCCATCCCGGCGAAGACGACCCCGTGGAAGGGCAGGACGGCACCCCAGTAGGCGTGCCCGGCCAGGCCCCGGGGGAGGAAGACCGCCCGCTGGACGTACCGGCTTCCGCCGCCGTCCGCCGGCTCGGCGCGCATCTCCAGCCAGGCCCGGCCGGGCAGCCGCATCTCGGCGCGCAGCCGCAGCAGCTTGCCCGGGACGACCTCCTCGACCCGCCAGAAGTCCAGCGCCTCGCCGACGCGGAGGTGGTGCGGGTCACGCCGGCCCCGGCGCAGCCCCACCCCGCCGATCAGCCGGTCCAGCCAGCCGCGCACCGCCCAGGCCAGCGGGAACGAGTACCAGCCGTGTTCGCCGCCGATGCCCTCGACGACCCGCCACAGCGCGTCCGGCGGGGCGTCGACGGCCCGCTCCCGTACGTCGGTGTAGACCGTGCCGCCGGACCACCTCGGGTCGCTGGGCAGCGGCTCGGCCGGGGCGTCCGGGCCGCTCGCGGTGGACCAGCGGGTCTCCACCTCGGCGTCGCGGATCTTCGCCAACGCCAGCTCGACCGCCCGGTCGAAGCCGGTGAGCCCGCCCGGCGGGTCGGGGACGTGGGCGGCGATGTCGTGCTCGCGGGCGACCGCCTCGTGGACGAGGCTCTCCACCAGGGGCCGGGCGATGGCGTTCGGCACGGGGGTGACCAGCCCGACCCAGTGCGAGGAGAGCGACGGGGTCAGCGCCCGGACCGGCACGACGACCCGCCGGCGCAGCCCGGCCACCCGGGCGTACCGGCGCATCATGTCCTCGAAGGTGAGCACGTCCGGGCCGCCGATGTCGAAGCCCCGGTTGACCTCGGCCGGCAGCGTCGCGCAGCCGGTGAGGTAGCGCAGCACGTCCCGCACGGCGATCGGCTGGACCCGGTTGCGCACCCAGCGCGGGGTGACCATGGCGGGCAGCCGCTCGGTGAGGTGGCGCAGCATCTCGAACGACGCCGAGCCCGACCCGATGATCACCGCGGCCCGCAGCACCGCCGTGGGCACCCCGCTGTCCAGCAGGATCCGCCCCACCTCGGCCCGGGACCGCAGGTGCGGCGAGGTCGCCCCGCCGCCGGCCGGCTGCGGCCCGCCCAGGTAGACGATCCGGTGTACGCCGGCGACCATGGCCGCCTCGGCGAAGTTGGCCGCCGCCTCCCGGTCGGCGGCCTCGAAGCCGGTCTGGCCGAGCGAGTGCACCAGGTAGTACGCGACGTCCACGCCGGCGAACGCGGCCGGCAGGGTCTCCGGTCTTCGCAGGTCGCCCTCGGCGATCTCGACCCGCGCCGCCCACGGCACGTCGCGCAGCCGGCCGGCGGCGCGGGCCAGGCAGCGCACGGTGTGTCCCTCGGCGAGCAGGCGGGGCGCCAGCCGGCCGCCGATGTACCCGGTCGCGCCGGTGACGAGGCATCGCACAGCCTCCAGTGTGCGGCCTCATAGACTCCCTCGTTGTGGAGAACGCGACGAGCACCTTCCCGGGGCCGGCCTTCGAGCAGCTCCGCGCCGCCGGTCCGGTGCCGGGCGGGGCGGCGCGAGCGGCGTACCCCCGATGAGCGAGCCGCGCGCGGGCGAGCCCGGCGCCATCCGGTCCCGGCTGCCGCACCTGCGCCCGCCGCTGCTGGCCTGCGCGGTGCTCGCGCTGGTCGCGGTTCCGACCGCGGCGGTGCTGCGCGGGGGAACCGGCGCGGCCGGCGTGGCCGCCGGCATCGCACTGGTCGTCGCCAGCTACCTGGTCTCCGGCGTCTCGGTGGCCTGGGCCGACGCCGTCAACCCCCGGCTGATCATGTCGGTGGGGCTGGTCACCTACGCCACGAAGATCGTGGTGCTCGGGGTGGCGATGGCCGCCGTCGCGGCCACCGGCTGGCCCGGCCTGCCGGACATGGGAGTGGCGATCATCACAGCCGTGGTGGTCTGGACGGGCGCCCATCTGGCCTGGGCCCTGCGCTCGCCGCTGCCCACCTTCCAGCGTCGCGAGGAGTGACGACGCGCCCGTTGCGCTCCGGCATTTCAGGCTGCCGTGCGGGGCCGTACGGGAGTAACCTGACCAACGACTTACGCGCCCGCACCACGGCCCGCACGCTGTCCGCAGTGTGGGGGGTGCCGCACACTCCCGCGCGTGCCTGCTGATATTGTTCGCCTCGTCATGGCAGAAGACTCACACTCACGAAAGTCCGATGAGCATTCGTCGGACGGCGTGGCGGGGGCCGTTCTGGGCTACCTACTCGCCGGCATCGTGGTGTGGGGCTTCCTCGGCTGGTTGGTGGAGCAGCTCTTCGATCTGCGAACCGGCATCGGGGTCGCCGTTGGCATGATCTTCGGCGCGGCCGGAGCGATTTACCTGATCATGAAGAGGCTCAGTGCTTGAGTGCCAGCACGCGCGGGTCTGTCGAGTGCGGAGGATGACACGGTGAGCGGACAGCTGGTCGTCGCCCAGGAGCTGCCCTGGCCCCCCAGCGTCGGGGACTTCTACCCGCCGAACGTCGCCGGCCCCTGGGTGACGAAGTTCGGCATCATGGTCTGGCTCGCGGTCGCGCTGCTGATCATCTTCTTCCTGGTCGCCTACCGGAAGCCCACACTGGTACCCGGCAAGACCCAGTTCTACGCGGAGTCCCTCTACGGGCTGGTGCGGGACAACATCGCCAAGGAGCAGATGGGCGCGGCGGGCATCCGCTTCGCGCCCTACTTCACGGTGCTGTTCAGCTTCATCGTGCTGACCAACCTCTTCGCCATCGTGCCCGGGTTGCAGATCTCGCCGAACTCGCACATCGCCTTCCCGATCGTGCTCGCCGCGATCTCCTACGTGATGTACCTCTACATCGGCGCCCGCAAGCACGGCCTCGGCCGCTACCTCAAGCAGAGCCTGATCATCCCGGGCGTGCCGTGGCCGATGCACATCCTGCTGATCCCGATCGAGTTCCTCCAGACGTTCGTCGTCCGGCCGGTCACCCTGGCGCTGCGGCTCTTCGCCAACCTGTTCGCCGGTCACCTGCTCCTGCTGGTCTTCACGATCGGCGGCTTCGTGATGCTCAACTCGAACAGCCTGTTCGTCCAGGTGACCTCGGTCTTCTCCTTCCTGATGGCGATCGTGATGACCTTCTTCGAGGTGCTGGTCGCCGTCCTGCAGGCATACGTCTTCGTCACGCTGAGCGCGAACTACATCGGAAGTTCGCTCGCCGACGAGCACTGATCGGGCTCGGCGGGCCGCCCGGCCCGACCAAGCTTCTGGTACCGACCCGCGTACGCGTGAGACCTCACGCGTCGAACAGGAGGAATACCCGCAATGACTGTTCTTGCCGCCATCGAGGGCAGCGTCAACACCATCGGCTACGGCCTCGCCGCCATCGGCCCCGGTATCGGTGTCGCGCTGGTCTTCGCGGCCTACATCCAGTCGAGCGCCCGCCAGCCGGAGTCCGCCGGCTACAACCGCACCTGGCTGGTCCTGGGCTTCGCCCTGGTCGAGGCGCTCGCCCTCTTCGGCCTGGTGCTCGCCTTCGCCGTCGGCGGCTGACGAGAGCCCTCTCCACGACCCGGAGGTCTGACATGTTCATCGCCGCAGAAGGCGTGGAGCACAACCCGATCCTGCCGCTCTGGCAGGAGCTCGTCGTCGGGACGATCTCCTTCGCCCTGCTCTGCTTCGTCCTGCTGAAGTTCGTCCTGCCCCGCATGGAGGCGATGTACCAGGCGCGGGTCGACGCGATCGAGGGTGGCCTCAAGCGGGCCGAGGCCGCCCAGGCCGAGGCGAACCAGCTGCTGGAGCAGTACCGGACCCAGCTCGCCGAGGTGCGCAACGAGGCGGCCCGGATCCGCGACGACGCGCGGGCCGACGCCGAGGGCATCCGTCAGGACATCCTCGCCAAGGCGCGCGAGGAGTCCGACCGGATCATCGCGGCCGGCAAGGAGCAGCTCGCCGCCGAGCGGGCCACCATCGCGCGCGAACTGCGCACGGAGGTCGGCACCATCGCGGTCGAGCTGGCCAGCAAGATCGTCGGTGAGTCGCTCGCCGACGAGGCGCGTCGCAAGGGCACCGTCGACCGGTTCCTGAGCAGCCTCGAGAGCGCGGGGGCCCGCTGATGCAGGCCGCCAGCCGGGAGTCGTACAGGATCGGGGCCGAGCGTCTCGACACGTACGTCCGCGGCGCGGAGGCGTCGGCGGTGGCGACCACTGCCGCCGACCTCCTCTCCGTCGCCGACCTGCTGCGGCGCGAGCCGCGGCTGCGCCGGGCGCTCTCCGACCCGGCCCGCTCGGGCACCGACCGCGCCGCACTCCTCGGCGAGCTGCTGCGCGGCAAGGTGGGCGCCGAGGCGCTGGACATCCTCGCCGTGCTGGTCGCCGGCCGCTGGTCGGCGCCGTCGGAGCTGCTCGACGGCACCGAGCGGCTCGGCGTCGAGGCGCTGCTGGCCAGCGCCGACACCGCCGGTGACCTCGGCGAGGTCGAGGACGAGCTGTTCCGCTTCGGTCAGGTGGTCGCCGGTCAGTCCGCGCTGTCCAACGTGCTGACCGACGCGAACGCCCCGGTCGGGCAGCGGGCCGGGCTGGCCCGCGAGTTGCTCGCCGGCAAGGCCCGCCCGGTCACCGTCAGCCTCGTCGAGGTGGCGCTGAGCGGGTTCGGGGGTCGCTCCTTCACCGGCGCGCTCTCCCGGCTGGTCGAACTCGCCGCCGACCGGCGGGACCGGCAGGTGGCGTACGTGACCGCGGCGGCCCCGTTGAGTGAGGAGGAAGAGCGCCGGCTGGGCGCGAGCCTCTCCGCGATATACGGTCGGGAGGTCTCCGTCAAGCAGTCGGTGGACCCCTCGGTTCTCGGTGGCGTCAGCGTGCGGGTCGGCTCCGACCTGTACGACGGCACCGTCCTGCGCCGCCTCAACGAGAGCCGCAACGCGCTCGCGAAGCGCTGAGGCGGCGCCGCCGCCCCGCGCCTGTGACATAGACGCCATTCGGACCGGTCGGTACTAGGTATCCCGGGCCCCTGATACTTAAGGAAGCAGAGGATGGCCGAGCTGACCATCTCGACGGAGGAGATTCGCGGCGCCCTGGAGCGCTACGTCTCCTCCTACTCGTCCGAACTCTCCCGCGAGGAGGTCGGCACCGTCGCCGACACCGGCGACGGCATCGCCCACGTCGAGGGCCTCCCCTCGACCATGACCAACGAGCTCCTGGAGTTCGAGGACGGCACCCTGGGTGTGGCGCTGAACCTCGACGTCCGGGAGATCGGTGTCGTCGTTCTCGGTGACGCCGCCAAGCTCGAAGAGGGCCAGCGGGTCAAGCGCACCGGCCGGGTGCTCTCCGTGCCGGTCGGCGACGCCTTCCTCGGCCGCGTGGTCGACGCGCTCGGCCAGCCGATCGACGGCCTCGGCGACATCGCCAACGAGGGCTACCGCGAGCTGGAGCTCCAGGCCCCGAACGTGATGTCCCGGCAGTCCGTCGACGAGCCCCTCCAGACCGGCATCAAGGCGGTCGACGCCATGACCCCGATCGGTCGGGGTCAGCGTCAGCTCATCATCGGCGACCGGAAGACCGGCAAGACCACGGTCGCGCTGGACACCATCCTCAACCAGCGGGACAACTGGCGCTCCGGCGACCCGAAGAAGCAGGTCCGCTGCATCTACGTCGCCATCGGCCAGAAGGCCTCCACGATCGCCTCGATCAAGGGCATCCTGGAGGAGGCGGGCGCGATGGAGTACACCACCATCGTCGCCTCCCCGGCGTCCGACCCGGCCGGCTTCAAGTACCTGGCCCCGTACACCGGCTCGTCCATCGGGCAGCACTGGATGTACGGCGGCAAGCACGTCCTGATCGTCTTCGACGACCTGAGCAAGCAGGCCGAGGCGTACCGCGCCGTGTCGCTGCTGCTGCGCCGCCCGCCGGGCCGCGAGGCGTACCCGGGTGACGTCTTCTACCTGCACTCCCGCCTGCTGGAGCGCTGCGCGAAGCTCTCCGACGAGCTGGGCGGCGGCTCGATGACCGGCCTGCCGATCATCGAGACGAAGGCCAACGACATCTCGGCCTTCATCCCGACCAACGTCATCTCGATCACCGACGGCCAGATCTTCCTGGAGACCGACCTGTTCAACCAGGGCGTCCGGCCGGCCATCAACGTCGGCACCTCGGTCTCCCGGGTCGGTGGCGCCGCCCAGGTGAAGCCGATGAAGAAGGTCTCCGGCTCGCTGCGGCTCAACCTGGCCCAGTTCCGCGAGCTGGAGGCGTTCGCCGCCTTCGCCTCCGACCTGGACAAGGCCTCCCGCGCCCAGCTTGAGCGCGGGTCGCGCCTGGTCGAGCTGCTCAAGCAGCCGAACTACTCGCCGTACCCGGTGCAGGAGCAGGTCGTCTCGGTCTGGGCCGGCGTCGAGGGCAAGCTCGACGACGTCCCCGTCGGCGAGGTGCGCCGCTTCGAGTCGGAGTTCCTCCAGTACCTGCGGCACAAGCACGAGGGCGTCCTCGCGGCGATCGCCGACAACAAGTGGGACGACGAGGTGATCTCCTCCCTCGACCAGGCCATCACGAGCTTCAAGCAGATGTTCCTGGGCAAGGAGGACGAGCGGCGGGTCAACGAGGCCCCGGCGGCGCCGCTGGAGGGCGAGGAGAACCGCGAGACGGTCACCCGCTACCGCGACGGCGCAGAGAAGCAGTAGGGCTGACTCATGGCGGCCCAGGTACGCGTTCTTCGTCAACGGATCCGCTCGGCGAAGGGGATGAAGAAGATCACCAAGGCGATGGAGCTCGTGGCGACGAGCCGGATCGCCAAGGCCCAGGCCCGGGTGGAGGCGTCCCTGCCGTACGCCCGGGCGATCACCGGCGTGCTCACCGCGCTGGCGTCCAACGCCCGGATCGACCACCCGCTGCTCACCCCGCGCGAGCGGGTGCGGCGGGCGGGCGTCCTGCTGGTAACCGCCGACCGGGGCCTGGCCGGCGGTTACAGCTCCAACGCGATCAAGACCGCGGAGTCGCTGATCGCCCGGCTGCGCGCCGACGGCAAGGAGCCCGTGCTCTACGTCATCGGCCGCAAGGGCGTCGGGTTCTTCCGGTTCCGTGACCGGCCGATCGAGGCGAACTGGACGGGCTTCTCGGAGCAGCCGACGTTCGCCGACGCCCGCGAGGTGGGAGACACCCTCATCAAGGCGTTCTCCGCCGGCACGGAGGGCGACACCGAGGCCGCGGGGGTGGCCGGGGTCGACGAGCTGCACATCGTCTACACCGAGTTCCACTCCCTGATGACCCAGACGCCGGTCGCGAGGATCATCGGCCCGATGCAGGTCGAGGACCGGCCGCGGTCGGAGGGCGTGCTCCCGGCGTACGAGTTCGAGCCGGAGGCGGAGGCGCTGCTCGACGCGCTGCTGCCGAAGTACATCAACACGCGGATCTACGCGGCGTTGCTGGAGTCGGCGGCGAGCGAGTCGGCGGCCCGTCGGCGGGCGATGAAGAGCGCCACCGACAACGCCGAAGAGATGATCGAGAAGTACACGCGTGAGATGAACTCGGCCCGCCAGGCCGGGATCACCCAGGAGATCAGCGAGATCGTCGGCGGCGCGAACGCGCTGGCCGCGTCGGGAAGTGAAGTGTGATGACTGTATCCGCAGTTGCTGGCGGACCAGCAGAGACCAAGACGGCCACCGGTCGCGTGGTCCGGGTCATCGGCCCGGTCGTCGACGCCGAGTTCCCGCGCGACGTCATGCCGGCCCTGTTCAACGCCCTGCACGTCAACGTCAACCTGTCAGGCGGCGAGAAGACGCTGACCCTGGAGGTCGCCCAGCACCTGGGTGACAACCTGGTCCGCGCGATCTCGATGCAGCCGACCGACGGCCTGGTCCGCGGCGCCGAGGTGCGCGACACCGGCTCGCCGATCACCGTGCCGGTGGGCGACGCGGTCAAGGGCCACGTGTTCAACGCGATCGGCGAGTGCCTCAACCTCACCGAGGGCGAGACGCTGCAGGCGGACGACCGGTGGGGCATCCACCGCAAGGCCCCGGCCTTCGCGGACCTGGAGCCGAAGACCGAGATGCTGGAGACCGGCATCAAGGTCATCGACCTGCTCGCCCCGTACGTCAAGGGTGGCAAGATCGGCCTGTTCGGCGGCGCGGGCGTGGGCAAGACGGTGCTCATCCAGGAGATGATCACCCGCGTGGCCCGGAACTTCGGTGGTACGTCGGTCTTCGCCGGCGTGGGTGAGCGCACCCGTGAGGGCAACGACCTCATCGCCGAGATGACCGAGTCCGGCGTCATCGACAAGACCGCGCTGGTCTACGGCCAGATGGACGAGCCGCCGGGCACCCGGCTGCGGGTCGCCCTCTCCGCGCTGACGATGGCGGAGTACTTCCGCGACGTGAAGAAGCAGGAGGTGCTGCTCTTCATCGACAACATCTTCCGCTTCACCCAGGCCGGTTCCGAGGTGTCCACCCTGCTCGGTCGTATGCCGAGCGCCGTGGGCTACCAGCCGACCCTGGCCGACGAGATGGGCGAGCTCCAGGAGCGGATCACCTCCGTCCGGGGCCAGGCCATCACCTCGATGCAGGCGATCTACGTGCCGGCGGACGACTACACCGACCCCGCCCCGGCCACCACGTTCGCCCACCTCGACGCGACCACCAACCTGGAGCGGTCGATCTCCGACAAGGGCATCTACCCGGCCGTGGACCCGCTGGCGTCCTCGTCCCGCATCCTCGCCCCGGAGTTCGTCGGCGCCGAGCACTTCGCGGTCGCCACCGAGGTGAAGCGGATCCTGCAGAAGTACAAGGACCTGCAGGACATCATCGCCATCCTCGGCATCGAGGAGCTCTCCGAGGAAGACAAGATCACGGTGGGCCGGGCCCGCCGGATCGAGCGCTTCCTGTCGCAGAACACCTACGCCGCCGAGCAGTTCACCGGCGTGCCGGGCTCGACGGTGCCGATCGCCGAGACCATCGAGGCGTTCAAGAAGATCAGCGAGGGTGAGTACGACCACTTCCCCGAGCAGGCCTTCTTCATGTGCGGCGGCCTGGAGGACCTGGAGCGCAAGGCCGCGGAGCTGATGAAGGGCTAGACATCCGTTCCGCCAACGAGGACCGTCCCGGTTACGGGGCGGTCCTCGTTCGTCTCCGGGTGGCCCTATGATCTCCGCTGTCCGGTTGGCGGGCGGCGATCGGGTCGGACGCGAGGTACCGTCGATCCACGCCGCAGCCCGTACGCGTGGTGGTGGCGGCAACTTTTCGGCTGCGTGCGCCCGTCTCGTGTCCGTGGGCGTGACGAACGGAGATGCTCGTGGGTAAGGCCGGCAGGGACGGCGAGGCCGGTAGGGCCGGCAGGAGTGGCGAGGCGGCCAGGGCCGGCAGGGGTGGCAGGGCCGCCAGGCCCGGCGAGGCCGGCAGGGGTGGCAAGCCCGGTGGCGGCAGCAGGGCCGGTGGCGGCGGCAGGCCCGTCAGGGCCGGCGAGGCGGCCAGGGTCGGCGCCGCCGGGGCCGGCAAGACCGCCGGGGCCGGCAAGACCGGCGGGGGCGGCGGTGCGGCCGGTGCGGGCGGCGGGAAGAAGTCGTCCACCTGGTCGCGGGTGCCGCGCTGGGCGCGGGTCTGCACCGTCTTGGGCGCCGTGCTCATGCTGCTCAGCGGGGGCGTCCTGGTGGGCTACGAGGCGCTGCTGTCGCGGTACGAGGGCGCGGTGGGCAAGGGCGACCTGTTCGGCGACCAGGCCGCCGGGGCCCAGGAGCGCAAGAGCGACATCAAGGGCCCCCTGAACATCCTGCTGGTGGGGATCGACCCGCGCGACCCGACGACCCCGCCGCTGGCCGACTCGATCATGGTGCTGCACGTGCCGACCGAGCTGGACCGGGCGTACCTCTTCTCGCTGCCCCGGGACCTGCGGGTCGAGATCCCGAAGTTCACCAAGGCCGAGTTCGGCGGCGGCACCGACAAGCTCAACGCCGCCATGTCGTACGGCAGCCGGGTGTCGGGGCAGAACCCGGACGCCGCCCGGGGGTTCGAGCTGCTGGCCATGACCGTGCAGCAGGTGACGGGGATCGAGCGCTTCGACGCGGGCGCGATCATCAACTTCACCGGCTTCCAGAAGATCGTCGACGCGATGGGCGGCGTCGAGATGTACATCGAGCGCGAGGTGCGTTCCGAGCACCGCGAGCCGAGCGGCGTGCACCGCAAGGGCAACCCGTACGGCGACGGTTACATCGGCCCGCAGGCGGTCTACAAGAAGGGCACCCAGCACCTCAGCGGCTGGCAGGCGCTCGACTACGTGCGGCAGCGGTACCCCAAGAACGGCGTTCCCGACGGCGACTACGGCCGGCAGCGCCACCAGCAGCAGTTCATCAAGGCGATGGTCGACCAGGCCTCCAGCGCCGACGTGGTGACCAACCCGATCAAGCTGGACCGGGTGGTCCGGGCCGCCGGCCAGTCGCTGGTCTTCAACGGCCGGGGCAGCAGCGTGGTCGACTTCGCGCTCGCCCTCAAGGGCATCCGCGCCGACAGCGTGGAAATGATCAAGCTGCCGGGGGAGAGCATCGGCGTCGGGGCGGGATACCGGGGCGAGCGGCTGACGCCCGAGGCCGAGGGCTTCTTCACCGCCCTGAAGAAGGAACAGATCGACGGGTTCCTCCTGGAGCATCCCGATTTCCGCAACACGACGAAGTAACGTCGGCATCGGGCGGTTCCGCGCGGGGTGGCGCAGCTTACGCCACCCGCCTTGGGAGTGCGCGGGGGGCCCGACTAGACTTTCCGAAATCCGCCGCCGCAGCAAGGAGACAGCGTGGCACAGCAGCTTCACGTCGAGCTCGTAGCCGTCGAGGAGAGGGTCTGGTCCGGCGAGGCCGAGATGGTCGTCGCCCGGACGACCGAGGGTGAGCTCGGTGTGCTGCCGGGGCACGCGCCCCTGCTCGGCCAGCTCGCCGAGCCCGGCCAGGTCCGCATCAAGCTGCCCGGCGGCGAGCAGGTCTCGTACGAGGTCGCCGGCGGCTTCCTGTCGGTGAGCAGCGAGGGCGTCACCGTGCTCGCCGAGAGCGCCACCCCGGTCTCCGCCGCGCAGAGCCGCTGAGCCGACCCGCCGATGGAGATCGTGGAGGGGATCGGAATCGGCGTAGCCGCGGTGCTCGTGGCGCTCTTCATCCTTTTCGCCCGGCGGGCGCTGGTCACCCGCACCGGCGGGATCATCCGGCTCAGCGTCCGGGTCTCCACGATGCTCGACGGCCGGGGCTGGTCGCCCGGCTTCGGCCGATTCTGCGGCGACGAGCTGCGCTGGTACCGGATGTTCAGCCTCGCCCTGCGCCCCAAGCGGGTCCTCTCCCGCAAGACCCTCGTCGTCGAGCGTCGCCGGCTGCCCGAGGGGCAGGAGCGGCTCTCCATGCCCGCCGACTGGGTGATCCTCCGCTGTACCAGTCCGCACGCCCCGGTGGAGATCGCGATGGCGCAGTCCACCGTCACCGGGTTCAGCTCCTGGCTCGAGGCCGCCCCGCCCGGGGCGGCCTCGCCGCGTTTGGCCGCCCAGGACTGGCCCGCCGCCTGAGGTCTACGGGGCCGGCGAGGCGACCAGCTCGACCTCGTACCCCTGGTTGTCGGTGAGGTAGGCCGCGTAGCAGGCCGGGCCGCCGGCGTGCGGGTGACGGTCGGGGAAGAGCAGCGCCCAGCCGTGGGCCGGGGCCGCCGCGACCAGCCGCTCCACGGCGGCCGGCGGGCCGGCGTGGAACGCCAGGTGGTTCAGACCCGGGGCGAGCCGGTCGTGGTTTCGCCCGGACAGGGCCGGGGACTCCTCCAGCACCAGGTAGGTCGGGCCGAGCCGCCAGGACCGGCCGGCGGGCCAGTCCTGGAACGGCTCCCAGCCCAGCTCGCCCAGCAGCCAGCCCCAGGCGCGGACCGCCCCGGCCAGGTCCGGCACCCAGACCTCGACGTGGTGCAGGGCCCCGACGGGGACGCTCAGCGACTGCCGCCCGGCACCCACAGCACGTCACCTGCCGGATTCGCCGTTCTTGACAGGATAAAGAGCAGATCGGAGAGCCGGTTGAGATACTTTGCCGGGAGGGTGCTGGTCCGGTCCGGGTCGTGGGCCACCAGCGCCCACGCCGCGCGCTCGGCCCGCCGGGCGATCGTCCGTGCCACGTGCAGCAGCGCCGCTGAAGCGGTGCCGCCGGGGAGGATGAAGGAGTCGAGCTTGCTCAGGCGTGCGTTGTACTCGTCGCACCACCCCTCGAGGCGCTCCACGTACTCCTCGGTCACCCGCAGCGGCGGGTACTTGGGGTCCGGCTCGACCGGGGTCGACAGGTCGGCCCCCACGTCGAACAGGTCGTTCTGGATCGACGCCAGCACCGCCCGCAGCTCGTCGTCGGGCTGCCCGAGGGCGAGGGCGACGCCGATCGCGGCGTTGCACTCGTCCGTGTCGGCGTACGCGGCGATCCGGGGGTCGGTCTTCGGCACCTGCTCGTTGTTGCTCAGCCTGGTCATGCCGGCGTCGCCGGCCTTGGTGTAGATGCGCGTGAGGTGGACGGCCATGACGCACAGCCTACGGATACCGGACCTGACCATCCCGGCTCGGCCGGCCGCGCTCGGCCCCGGGGACCCGGCCGTCGACGACGTCGACGTCATCCGGGTCGCCGGGGGCGCCCGCCTCGACGGCACGGTGCACGTGGTCGGTGCGAAGAACTCGGCCCTCAAGCTGATGGCCGCCGCGCTGCTCGCCCCCGGGCGCACCACGATCACGAACGTCCCCCGGATCACCGACATCGCCATCATGGGGGAGGTGCTGCGCCGGCTGGGGTGCGGCGTGCGGTTCGACGCGGACGACCCCGTCGACCCGATGGTGGCCCGGGGCGGGATCGCCCGGTCCCGGTCGGTCACCATCGACGTGCCGGAGCGGCCCGGCGCGGAGGCCGACTACGACCTGGTCCGCCGGCTGCGCGCGTCGATCTGCGTGCTGGGCCCGCTGCTGGCCCGCCGCAGGCACGTGCGGGTGGCCCACCCCGGCGGGGACGCCATCGGCTCCCGGGGGCTGGACATGCACGTCGCCGGGCTGACCCGGATGGGCGCGGACATCTCCGGCGAGCACGGCTTCGTCGTCGCCGCCGCCCCGGACGGCCTGCACGGCGCGGACATCGTGCTGGACTTCCCGAGCGTCGGCGCCACCGAGAACCTGGTGATGGCCGCCGTGCTGGCCCGGGGCGGCACGGTGATCGACAACGCGGCCCGGGAGCCGGAGATCGTCGACCTCTGCTCGATGCTGATCCGGATGGGCGCGCGCATCGAGGGGGAGGGCACCTCGACCCTGCGCATCGAGGGGGTGCCCGAGCTGCGGCCGGTGCGGCACGCCACGGTGGGGGACCGCATCGTCGCCGGCACCTGGGCGTTCGGTGCGGCGATGACCCGGGGGGACGTCACCGTGACCGGGATGGATCCGGGGTTCCTGGAGGTCGCGCTGGACAAGCTGGTCTGCGCGGGCGGCCTGGTGGAGACCCGGGCGGACGCCTTCCGGGTACGGATGGACGACCGCCCCCGCTCCGTCGACGTGGTCACCCTGCCGTACCCGGGCTTCGCCACCGACCTGCTGCCGATGGCGATCGGGCTGGCGTCGGTCAGCGACGGCGCGTCGCTGATCACGGAGAACATCTTCGACGGTCGGTTCATGTTCGCCAACGAGATGATGCGGCTCGGCGCGGACATCAGGACCGACGGCCACCACGCCCTGGTCTGCGGGCGCGACCGCCTCTCCGGCGCCCCCGTGCGGGCCACCGACATCCGGGCCGGCGCGGGGCTGATCATCGCCGGCCTCTGCGCCGACGGGGTCACCGAGGTCTCCCACGTGCACCACGTCGACCGCGGCTACCCGGACCTCGTCGCCGACCTGCGGGCGCTGGGCGTCGAGGTCGAACGCGGCACCGCGCCCGACGAGCCCGACCTCACCATCTGAGGGCCGCCCTTAGCGGTCGTTCAGCCTCGCGGACTAGGGTGCTCGCAGACACTCATTCCAGCGAGGGAGAAGCAGATGGCGGGTCGACTCGCGGTCGTCGGTGCCGGGCTGATGGGCTCGGGCATCGCCCAGGTGGCGGCGCAGGCGGGCTGGCAGGTGACGCTGCGCGACCTGGACGACGCGGCCACCGGGCGGGGCGTCGACGGCATCCGGAAGTCGCTTCGGAAGTTCGCCGAGAAGGGGAAGATCGAGGCGTCGGACGTCGAGGCGACCCTGGCTCGGATCACCCCGACCACCGAGCTGGAGGCGGCGGCCGACGCGGACATCGTCGTCGAGGCGGTCTTCGAGAAGATCGAGATCAAGCACGAGGTGTTCCGCGCGCTGGACAAGATCTGCAAGTCCGACGCGGTGCTGGCCACGAACACCTCGGCCATCCCGGTCACCCAGATCGCGGCCGTCACCGAGCGCCCCGAGTCGGTCGTCGGCACGCACTTCTTCTCGCCGGTGCCCATGATGAAGCTCTGCGAGCTGGTGCGGGGCTACAAGACCAGCGACGCGACCCTGGCCACCGTCAAGGCGTTCGCCGAGGAGATCGGCAAGACCGTCGTCGTGGTGAACCGGGACATCGCCGGCTTCGTCACCACCCGCCTGATCGCCGCCCTCGTGGTCGAGGCGGTCAAGCTGGTCGAGTCCGGCGTGGTGTCGGCGGAGGACCTGGACACCGCGTGCAAGCTCGGCTTCGGTCACGCGATGGGCCCGCTGGCGACCACCGACCTGACCGGCGTGGACGTGCTGCTCAACGCCGCGAAGAACATCTACACCGACACCGCCGACGAGAAGTTCTTCCCGCCGGAGCTGCTCCAGCGCATGGCCACCGCCGGCGACCTGGGCCGCAAGACCGGCCAGGGCTTCTACACGTACTGACGGGCAGCCGGCCGCTCAGCGGACCGCCTCCACGGGCGCGGGGGCGGTCCGCCGCAACCCGGCGGTGAGCACGAGCGTGGCCGCCAGCGCCGCCGCAGCGAGCAGCGCGGCGGCCCAGTTCGCCGGGATCAGGTCCGCGACCGTGCCGGCGAGCACGGCACACAGCGCCTGCGAGGCCATCATCCCGTTGTGGTGCAGGCCGAGCACCTGACCCCGGACCTCCGCGGGCGAGTGGACGATCAGCCGCTCCTGCAACGGCAGCCCGGAGGCGAAGCCCACCGAGGCGACGCCCGCGACCAACATGGCCAGCGGCAGCGTCGGCGACAGCGCGAGGGCCAGGTAGGGCAGGACGAGCAGCAGCCGTAGGGCGGGGACCAGTCGGTCCCGCCGGGCCGGGGGCAGGAGCCGCCCCACCACGACGTCGCCCGCCAGCATGCCGAGGGCCGCTGCGGCGTAGAGGAAGCCGGCCCGGTCATCGGCGTACGGCACGAAGAGCGCCTCGCAACCGACGACCAGGCCGCCCGGCAGCCACAGGTTGAGCAGGAGCGAGCGGCGGCCGGGATCCGTCCAGAGTTCCCGGTTCACCCGGAGTGTGCGCCCGACCGTCGTCCGGCCGGTGGTCCGGGCCGGGCGCTCCGAGATCCCGAACCACCCGACCGCCGCCGCCACCACCCGCAGCACCGCCGCGAGAAGGAACACCTCGTATGGGTCCAACCAGACCAACAGGACGCCGCCCAGCCCGAACCCGGCGATCTGCATCGCGCCGACGCTCGTGTTCATGGTGGACCGGCCCAGCACGTAGGCGTCGGCTGGCAGGATGTCGGTGAGCAGCGCCCACCGGGCCCCGGCGGTGATCGAGCCGACGTACGCGCCGGTGAAGATGATCGCGAACCGGGCCCACAGCGGCAGGCCGGGCACGGCCTGGAGTGCTGTTCCGGCGGCGACCAGCACGGCGGCGAGGGTCAGCGCCCGTCGGGGCGGAAGGCTGTCCGCAGCCGACAGCAACGTCAGGCTGCCGAGCACGCCGGCGAGCGGCGCGCCGAACATGCTCAGCGCGGTGAGCAGCGCCGAGCCGGTCGACGCGTAGGTCAGCGAGCCCAGCGCCAGCGCCGACGTCGTGTGCGCCGCGATCCCCGCGCAGTTCGCCAGGAACAGGTTGCGGAACTCCCCGACCGCGAACAGATCTGCGTACGTTCTCACGGGCATCATCGTGTGGGGCGCGGGATGGGTCTCGTAGAGTTACGTCTGGAGGCGAAACATGGCCGTCTGGCAGGTGCCGTCGGATCTCCTCGCGCGCAGCCGCTTCACGGTCTCGCCGATGGTCGACACGGTCGCCGCGCTGCGCGCGTTGAACGACCCGCATACCCCGTGGCAGCGGGCCTGGCGGGAGCCACACGTCGAGGCGTTCCGGCGGATGCTGGCCGGTAGGCCGGTGGTCCGGGCGCTGCTGCCCGCGTCGTTCCACCCCCGGTGGACCGCGGACTTCCTCACCGTCGCGCCTGCCTCGCCGGGGCCGACCTTCGCGGCGGAGCTGGCGGCCGTCGGGCGGCTGTCCGACGAGCGGATCCGGGCCGACCTGCGCGCCACCCGCCCCGAACCGCTCGCCGCCGAGCTGCTGGCGGACGGTCTCTCGGGGCAGGTGGTGGAGCTCCTCGACTGGGTCTGGACGCACACTGTCGAGTCGGAGTGGCCGGAGCGGGAACGCCGGCTCAGGGCGGACATCGTGGCCCGCACCGCCGCGTTGAGCACGGGCGGCTGGGCCGGGGTGTTCGCCGACCTCAACCGCAACGTGCGCTGGCTGGGCGACGGCCGGCTCCAGGTCAACGACTATCCGGAGCCGCCGCTGTCGCTGGACGAGGCCGAGCAGCTGTTCTTCATCCCGGCGCACTGCCGGCGCGGCTGGGTGGTCTGGGACAGGCCGACCCTGTTCGGGATGGTGTACCCGGCGCGCGGAATCCTGGTCGACCCGATCTCACCGGCACCCGACGGGCTCGCCCGGCTGATCGGCGCGAACCGGGCCAACATCCTGGCCAGGCTGGACACACCGATGAGCACCTCGCAGCTCGTGGTGGTGACCGGGCTCTCCCTCGGGACGGTGAGCGACCACCTGCGGGTGCTGCTGGACGCGGGCGCCGTCGGCAAGCGGCGGTCCGGGCGCGAGGTGCTCTACTGGCGTACGCCGCTCGGCGTCGCGCTCACGACGTCCACGCGTTAGCCGGGGGCCCTTCCTCTACCGC
>NZ_BBZF01000025.1:160857-195284 GCF_020884795.1 Micromonospora okii | reverse complement strand
CCGACGCCGGTGCAGCACCAGGTCCCGGTCCGGGTCGAAGTCGACCTCCTGCGTGCCGAACAGGGTGAGCCGCCCCTCGCCCCGGACCCGGGCCACCCGGGGGCCGACGGTGTCGGTGTCGACCGTCTCCGGCGCCTCCCCCTCCAGCCCGAGCAGCACGGCCCGGTCGCTGCCGTGACCGTGGCCGGTCGCGCCCAGCGAGCCGAACAGCTCCGCGCGCACCCGGGCCGTGTCGGCGAGCAGCCCGTCGGCCTTGAGCCCGGCGACGAACGTGCGGGCGGCCCGCATCGGGCCCACCGTGTGCGAGCTGGACGGCCCGATGCCCACGCTGAAGAGGTCGAAAACGCTGATCATGGCAGGCTGTCCCCCGATGATGCGGTGACGCTGGCGTGCAGCGGATGCCGGTCGACGAGCCGGGTGACCCGGCGGCGCAGCGCCTCGCCGGCCCGACCGCCGGTCAGGGTGACGGCGATGACGTCGGCGACCTCGACGAAGTCGGCGTCGGTGAACCCCCGGGTTGCGAGCCCGGACGTCCCGATCCGCAGCCCCGAGGTGACCAGGGGCGGGCGGGGATCGAACGGTACGGCGTTGCGGTTGACGGTGATGCCCACACTGTGCAGCAGGTGTTCGGCCTGGACCCCGTCGAGCTCCGCCTCGCGCAGGTCGACCAGGACCAGGTGCACGTCGGTGCCGCCGGTGACCACTCGGATGCCGGCGCGACGCACGTCGGGCGCGCCGAGCCGGTCGGCGAGGGCCCTCGCCCCACGGAGGGCGGCCTGTTGCCGCTCGCGGAACTCCCGGCCGGCGGCGATCCGGAACGCCACCGCCTTGGCCGCCACCGTGTGCTGGAGCGGGCCGCCCTGCTGCCCGGGGAAGACCGCGGAATCCAGCCGTCGGGCCAGCGCGGTGTCCCCGCTCAGGATGGCGCCACCGCGTGGCCCGCCGAGGGTCTTGTGGGTGGTCAGGGTGACGACGTGCGCGTGGGGCACCGGGTTGGGGTGCAGCCCCGCGGCGACCAGCCCGGCGAAGTGGGCCATGTCCACGAGCAGGTACGCGCCGACGGCGTCGGCGATGCGGCGGAACCGCGGCAGGTCCAGCGTCCTCGGGTACGCCGACCACCCCGCGACGAGCAGCTTCGGTCGGTGCTCGTGCGCCAGCCGCTCCACCTCGTCCATGTCGATGAGGAGGTCCTCCGACCTCAGCCGGTAGCCGACGGCGCGGTAGAGCCGGCCCGAGAAATTGACCCGCATGCCGTGGGTGAGGTGTCCGCCGTGCGCGAGGTCGAGGCCGAGCAGGGTGTCTCCGGGTTCGAGCAGGGCCGCCATCACGGCGGCGTTGGCCTGCGAGCCGGAGTGCGGCTGGACGTTGGCGTACGCCGCCCCGAACAGCGTCTTCGCGCGCTCGATCGCCAGGCGCTCGATGTCGTCGACGTGCTCACAACCGCCGTAGTACCGCCGGCCCGGGTAGCCTTCCGCGTACTTGTTGGTCAGGGCGGAGCCCTGGGCCTGCAGGACCGCCCGGGGAGCGAGGTTCTCCGAGGCGATCATGCCGAGCGTCCGCCGCTGTCGGCGCAGCTCGGAGCTGATCGCCTCGGCGACCTGCGGGTCGAGGTCGGCCAGGTCCGCGTCGAGGTACATCGTCGTCTCCCTATCGCGCGTCGTCAGCGAAGACGCGGTACTCGTCGGCCGACATCAGGGGCGGCCCGCCGGTCACCCGCACCCGCAGGAGCCAGCCTCTGCCGTACGGGTCTGCGCCGATCAGCCCCGGGTCCGCGAGAGCCTCCTCGTTGACGGCGACGACGTCGCCGCTGACGGGCAGGTAGAGCTCGGCCACCGACTTGGTGGACTCCACCTCGCCGCACACGTCGCCGGCCGTCAGGTGACTGCCCGGGTCGGGCAGCTCCGCGTAGATCACGTCGCCGAGCGCGGAGGCCGCGAACGCGGTGATCCCCACCGTCGCCGGATCGGTCGTGTCGTCGATCCACTCGTGGTGGACGCTGTACCGAAGGTGCGCCGGTACGTCCATGTCATGGTCTCCTCGGCAGAAGGGGCGGTTCAGCGCGGACGGCGGTTGAACGACAGGGGGGCGATCGTCGTCGGTCCGGTCCGGTTCGGCGGCGCGACGGCCCCGCACCGCGATGCTCGCGCGCTGTGGCGTCGTGGTCGGTGACACGCGCCTGGTACGGCACGCGCGGCGCGTCCGGCGCGGCAGCGGCGGTGGTGACCAGCGGGTACCGGCTGGCAACGAGCCGGTGGGCGACGAGGTCGTCCGGCACGTCGCCGGTTTCGTCGCGAAACGGGGTGTGGCGGGCGCGGCCGGATCGTGCCGCGGGCAGGTGCCCGCTCAGGGTTTCCCTGGCGGAGTGGGCCGGGGTGGAACAGCCGGCGGAGCCGGCGAGCCGCTCCCCGAGCGGCAAGGGCACGGTGTGCAGGAGTGAGTCGAACAGAGTCGTCGGACCCCGACGCATGGAGGCGCTCCTCGTCCCGACGCACATGGCGTCGTTCGGTCGGTTGCCTCCCGCTCTGTCATCGACCTGAGAGCTTCACCGCCGATCGGCGGTTTGCACCGTGGGTGAGACGATGATCCGTCTGCTTTCCAGAGTCCACCTCGCCCGCGCGGTAATGGGGCCTGAGAGTTTCTTGGGAGTTTGCTCCTTCGGCGCCCGACGGTGTCGGGGCTCTCCCGCGCGGATTCGAACGGTGTCTATGCAGTTGTGATCTGTGGGGCAGACAGTAGGCGGTCGGCGAACCGGCGTCAACACCGGCCGCACGGCCCGCCTTCTCAGCACTCGACGGGATGCGTGTGGGGGTGTTCCCGCCACCAGCGGGTGAAGGCGGGGTTGTCGTCGACGTGGTCCAGGTACGCGCGGCTGACCGCCTGGAACAGGCTGCCGCTCTGCCCGGTCGTCAGAGCGTCCCGGCGCCACGCGAAGGCGAGTCTCGCCACCTGGGGCTCGCCGGCCAGGGGCAGCACCCGCGTCCCCGGGGCCGGCGCCCAGGTCGGGTCGACCAGTCGGACGCCGGCTCCGGCGGCCACGAGCGGATGCGCCGCCCCGCTGGGGGCCTCGTAGCGGATCTTCGGTTCGAAGCCCGCGGCGCGGCAGGCGCGCCGGAGAGAGGCGAGGGAGCCATCGTCGGGGCCGGGTGGGCAAACCCACGACTCGTCGCTCAGGTCGGCCAGCCGCACCTGGTGGGACTGGGCGTGGCGGTGCATGGCGGACATCGCGACGAAGATCGGGTACCGGGGAACCAGGGTGCGGCTGGCGAGCGCCGCCGGGAGCGGCAGCTCGAAGCCCTCCAGGGCGCCCAGCAGCGCGGCGTCCAACTGGTTGCGGGTCAGGGCCTCCGTCAGCAGTCGTGCGGAGGGCTCGATCTGCAGGGCGATCTCCGCAGCCGGGAAGACCTCGGCCACGCGGCGGACGAGGCTGCCGACGCAGGCGATGTGGATGGTGCCGAGCCGCAGCAGTCCCGAGGGGCGGTGCCGGTCGCCGAAGTCGTCGGCGAGGGCGTCCACCTCCGCCAGCACGACGTGCGCCCGTCGCAGCACCTGCTTGCCGAGTTCGGTCGGTCGCACTCCAGTGCGGCTGCGGACGAAGAGCGCGCCGCCCACCATCTCCTCGATCCGCTGGAGCTGGGCTGTCAGCGCGGGTTGGGACAGCCCCAGGCGAGCGGCGGCGCCCGTGACGCTACCCACCTCGGCGATGGCGCTGATCGCCCGCAGATGTCGTACATCGATGGCCATGCCAGCAGGTTACGCGCGCGTCGTGGCGGACCCGGGCGGCGCGGCCGTCCGGGCCCGTGGGCGCGGACGCGCCGCCCGGCATCCGGACGGCGCGTCACCCCCGTGGCGGTGCGCGGTGTCAGTAGCGGCTGCTGACGGTGACCCCGGAGCAGGACGACTTCCCGTGGAGACTGACGTAGTGGTATCCGGCGGCGGGACTGGCGACGGTCAGCGACTCGGTGTTGCCGGTGCCGGTGGAGGAGCGGGTGGCGGTGCCGGTCGTCGCCCAGGAGGACGGGCTGTAGTAGAGGTCGCAGTTACCCGTGCCCCCGGTCGCGGCGATGGTCAGGGCGGAGACACCCGACGGCAGGTAGAGGTACAGGTGGTCGTAGTTGCCGGTGGTCGCGGCGCGACCGCTGCGCTGGCAGTCGCGCTCGAGCGTGCGGGTATCCGTGCCGGCGCACTCCGGCAGGGCGCTCCCGCCGGAGGAGACCGTGACCGCCTGGCTGGTCGTCGCGGTGACCCCCTGGTTGTCGGTGACCGTCAGGGAAACGGTGTAGGTGCCGGCCGCGGCGTAGGTCCGGCTCGGATTCGTCACGGTGGAGGTGGCGCCGTCGCCGAAGCTCCAGCGGCGGGAGGCGATGCTGCCGTCGGCGTCGGTGGACCGGTCGGTGAAGCTCGCGGTGAGCCCGCTGGTCGCGACGGTGAACGAGGCGGCCGGCGGCTGGTTGCCCGGAGTGTCCACGCCGCCGCAGTCACCGGCCGCGCAGCGGGTCAGCCAGGTGTCGAAGGCCGCGTCGTAGCGCGTGCCGATGGTGGTGGTCAGGTGGCTGCGCGCGGCGCTGTACGCGCCCGATCGGTAGTGACCGAGCACGGTGGTCAGGTCCGACCGGCGCGACTGGAGCAGGTACCGGACGGCGAGGTAGCCCCAGTTGTAGACGCGGGTCTGGTCGTGGCCGTAGGTGGTGTCGAACAGGGTCCGCAGGGGGTAGGTGTGGTAGCCCGCCTGGGTCTGCGCGCTGGTGTAGGTGACGTTGCGGTACGAGTAGGAGATGTATTCGGCGAAGCCTTCGATCCACCAGACGGTCGGCGTGGCGATGTTGGCGTTGAAGTCGCCGTACATGTTGAACCGGCCGTCGAGGTAGTGGGTGTACTCGTGGTTGAGGTTCCAGATCTGGAAGGTCGGCCGGACCCACTCCGCCTCGTAGGCGATGAAGCGGGCCTGGTTGTTGGCGTCGGACGGGTTGCCCTCCAGGTACATGCCGCCGTTGTTGGTGTCGATGCCGTACATCGCGCCGGCGTAGGTCTGGTAGTCGGTGCTGGAGTCGAAGACGACGACTTCGATGTCCGTGTTGACGTCGCCGGAGACGGGGCCGCCGTCGGCGGCCACCCTGTGGAAGTAGGCGTCCTGGCCCTTGAGGCTGTCGCAGGACTGGCTGAGCTGGGTGGAGGTCATCGCCTGGGCGAGGATGCGGACGGAGGCGCCACAGGAGTAGTCGACCGTCAACACAGCCTTGGCCAACTGGGTGGACAGGTCGCAGGTGGCGTAGTAGGAGCAGTTGGCGGCGTCGTAGAACTGCGTCATCTCCGCGACGCCGACCCAGAGCGGCGCGGTCCGGCCGGTGATGCTGCTGCGCGCCAGCAGGGCCGAGGCCATCGGCCGCACCGTGGGTCGCAGCGGCGTCTCCTGGAGAAACCGGGCGAGTTCCCGCCCGGCGTTGGACGTCAGGTAGCTCTGGTCGGTACCGAGCAGGTGGAGGTGGGCGTCGGCGAAGTTGTGGAGATTCGTGAGTACGGTCGTATCGGACTGCACCGCGGAGACGAACGCCGGAACCTCATGGCCACGGAACAGCACGGTGTAGACGTTGTTCACCGCGTTGAGCATGTGCCAGGACGCGAGGTACGAGGAGTTGAATCCGGTCAGCAGCCGATTCACCACGTACAGGTAGCGGGCGTTCTCCCGGGCGCTGTCGATGAGCGTGACCGCCTCCGACAACGTCTCGCCGTTGGCGTCGGTGACGTCCCAGGCACGCGACGTGGCGAAGAACGCGTCGAGCGCGGCGCGGATCGCGGTCTGCAACTGCGGGCCGTAGGCGCCGACGCCCGCGTCGTACCACTGCACGTAGTAACCGGCGCGCAGGTAGAGCACGAGCTGCGTCATTCCCGTGGAGGAGTTTCCGGGGTAGCCGGCCGCGCCGTCACGGACCGCGTAGGCGACCGTGATCATCTGAGCCTCCCGGAATGCCTGGTAGGCGTCATTCCCGGAGAGGCTGAACAGGCCGTTGACGCAGTCGACGCTGGACGCCTTGATCTGGGACACCAGTGCGCTCCCGGTGCGGCCGGTGAAGTCGGCGGCGCCGCAGGGGGCGGCGGTGCGGCGGGAGCTGTCCGACGGGCGCTCCCGGCGCACCGGTGTGGCCGGTCGGTCGTAGTCGACGCGGGTGGCGTCCTTCGCCGCCGGTTGTGGTGCCCGCCTGTCGACGGGGAGCGGCTTCCCGCCCACATGGTCGTCGAGGCCGTCGCCGACCCCGGCCGCCTCGGCGGCGACCGGGGGCGCGGCGTCCGGCCTGGCGGACTGCCGGGTGGACGGCTGCGGGACCGCGCCGGCGGTGGCCGGTGGCGGCGCCACGCCGAGAGCGACTGTCAGCGCGATCATCGCGCCGCACATCCTGGCGATCGTCGGACGCGTCGGGGTTCTGGACACGCGGTCTCCTCAGGGGTGGGGTCGAGCGGATGGGATCCACCAAAGACGCTTATGTGTTTCGATGGATTCCTGGGTGGTCGGACGCTAGCCACGCCGTTCCCGGGGCCACAACGCCGGCACAGCCACCGGTCAGGTTCGCCGGGCTCCGACTTACCGGAGGCTTTCGAAACCGCCCCGGTCGCGCGCTCGCCACCGCAACGATCAGCGAAGGCTATGCGCGCGCGTGATGAGATCGGGCGGACCGTTCATGCGATCGTGCGAGGTGTTCACCAACAGGACACCGGACGGCAAAGATGGCGAAGATCCTGCTGATTGACGAGAACGCCTTCCACCGGCGGTCGCTCAGCGAACACCTGTTCCTGCTCGGCCACACCGTCACGGATCTCGCCCTGCACGAGACCGGGCGGGCATTGTCCGACCTGGCCTGCCACACCCATCAACGGCCGGATGTCGTAATGGTCGATCCCTTCGCGCCGGCCGTCGACGGACTGCTGCTGATGCGGATGCTGTGTATCAGTTCCCGCCGTCCGGTGCTGGTCCACTCCGTGGATCGCAGCGACGACGACATCGTGCAGATGTTGCACGCCGGGGCCGACAGTTACCTGCCCAAGCCCTGCCATCCGTCGGTGGTCGACGCCTGCGTGGGCGCTCTACTGCGGCGGGTTCCGGCCGCGCCGCCGCCGCCACCGACCGTGGTGGGTAGCCTCCGCATAGACGTGGCGGAACGCAGCGCGACCATCGGCGGTGAACCGCTGGTGCTGACCCGTACCGAGTTCGACCTGCTCGCGTGCCTCGCCGAGCATCCCGGACGGGTCGTGCCACGGGCGCAGTTGCGCATCAGGGTGGGGCGCGGGGCGTTCTCCTCAGCCGGCTCCGTGGACGTTCTGCTGCACCGCCTCCGGCGCAAGATCGCCGAGCGCGCGTCGGACACGCGGTATCTCCACACCGTCCGCGGCAAGGGAATCGCACTGCACGCCGACGCCGATCGGCGCGCCGCGTGATGAGCCCCGACACTGGTGCGCCGGTTCCCGTGACACAGAGGCTTCCCTAGCTCGCTTGCCCTGTCCGGCTGACCACGCCGTCGCCCAGCCACCGCCGCAGGTCCGCGCCGAGACCCCACTCGGTGAGCACGGTTTCGGTGTCCGCGCCCGGCGTCGGTGGGCTGCCGCCGACCGCTCCCGGCGTCCGCGAGAGGCGGGGCGCCACCGCCGGCTGCCGGACGCCGAAGTGCTCCTCGAACGTCGCGCGCGCCACCAGGTGGGGATGGTGCTGCGCCTCGGCGAGCGACAGCACCGGGGCCACGCAGGCGTCGGTGCCCTCGAACAGGGTGGCCCACTCGTCGCGGGTGCGGCCGGCGAAGACCTCCGCGAAGCGCGCGCGCAGCACCGGCCATCCGGCGACGTCGTGCTGGGCCGGCAGGTCCGCCTCGGCCAGCCCGAGCAGCCGCAGCAGCTCGGCGTAGAACCGGGGTTCCAGTGCGCCGACCGCCATGTGCCCGCCGTCGGCGGTCGCGTAGACGTCGTAGAACGGCGCCCCGCCGTCGAGCAGGTTCCGGCCCCGCTCGGGTTGCCAGGCACCGCCGGCGAGGAGACCGGCGAACATCGTGGTGAGGTGGGCCGTACCGTCGACGATGGCGGCGTCGACGACCTGCCCGCGACCGGTGCTCCCGGCCACGTGCAGCGCCGCCAGGCAGCCGACGACGAGGTAGAGCGCGCCACCACCGAAGTCACCGACGAGGTTGAGCGGGATCTGCGGCGGCCCGCCCGGGCGGCCGATCGGGTGGAGCGCCCCGGCGACGGCGATGTAGCCGATGTCGTGCCCGGGGGCGCGGGCCAGCGGCCCCTGCTGTCCCCATCCGGTCATCCGTCCGTAGACGAGGCCCGGGTTGCGCTCCAGCGCGTCCTGCGGCCCGACGCCGAGCCGCTCGGCCACCCCGGGACGCCAGCCCTCGATCAGGATCGCGGCCCGCTCGGCCAGTGCGAGGACCACCTCGGCGCCGTCGGGATGCTTGAGGTCCACGACGACCGACCGCTTGCCCCGGTTGAGCAGGTCCCGCCTCGGGTCGCCGGGCGACAGCGCGCCCGGCTCCGGTCGGTCGACCCGGACGACGTCGGCCCCCAGGTCGGCCAGGAGCATCGCCGCGAACGGCCCCGGGCCGATCCCGGCGAGCTCCAGGACCCGGACCCCGGCCAGCGGGCCGCTCACGCGCCAGCCCGCGCCGTGGGGCGGGGAGCGGGCCCCCGGACCTGACCGCCGTGGGCCGCACCGAACTCGGCCCCGAGCATCGACGAGTTCATCGGCGCACCCCCGCATCGTCTGGCGCTCGATGGTCCCACCTCCGGGGAACGGGGTCCACCGCACCTGTCGCGGGCCCCGTCTCGGCGGCAGGAGCGGCGACGGTGTCCCGTCTCACCAGGGTCTCCCCCGGCGGATCGCCGCAGCGGCCCGCTACCCTTGATCGATTACCGACTGTACCCATATGTCCGCCATTCCGAGGGGTGACCATGCCCGAGCACGCGTCCGGCCGCATCGACCCCGCCCGCCTTCGGGAGGTGCTCGACGGGCCGTGGGCCGAGGTTCGCAACGCACACCGGGAGCGCCTCGACGAGCGCTTCCTCCCGGTGTACGGCGAGACCGGTGACCAGGCACGCGAGCGGATCAGCCGGCTGCTCACCGAACTCCCCGTCGAGCTGGGCGTCGCGTCGGCCTTCCCCACCGAGTACGGCGGCGGATCCGACGTCGGCGGCTCGATCGTCGCCACCGAGATGCTGGCTCAGGTCGACCTCTCGCTGATGGTCAAGGCGGGCGTGCAGTGGGGCCTGTTCGGCGGCGCGGTCGCGGCCCTCGGCACCCGGCGGCACCACGACGCCTGGCTGCAGGACATCATCTCGGGCACCATCCTCGGCTGCTTCGCGATGACGGAGACCGGCCACGGCTCCGACGTCCAGCAGTTGCGCACCACCTGCACGTACGACCCGCAGACGCAGACGTTCGACCTGCACACCCCGCACGAGGCGGCCCGCAAGGACTACATCGGCAACGCGGCCCGGGACGGGCGGATGGCGGTGGTCTTCGCGCAGTTGGTCACCGACGGGCGGCGGCACGGCGTCCACGCGTGGCTGGTGCCGATCCGCGACGCGCGCGGCAACCCGCTGCCCGGCGTGACCATCGGCGACGCCGGACCCAAGGCCGGCCTGCTCGGCGTGGACAACGGGCGGCTCAGCTTCGACCACGTGCGCGTGCCCCGGGACATGCTGCTGGACCGGTACGGCCAGGTCGCGGAGGACGGCACGTACTCCAGCCCGATCGAGAACGACTCGCGCCGCTTCTTCACCATGCTCGGCACCCTGGTCCGGGGCCGGGTGAGCGTGGGCGGCGCGGCGGCGGCGGCCACCAAGTCGGCGCTCACCATCGCCGTGCGCTACGGCGACATCCGCCGTCAGTTCGGCACCCCCGGCGCGGACCGGGAGGTGCTGCTCAACGACTACCTGGCCCACCAGCGCAAGCTGCTGCCCGCCCTGGCCACCACGTACGCGCTGCACTTCGCCCAGGCCGAACTGGTCGCCGCGCTCAGCGCGGCGCAGGGCGGCGACGAGCCGGTCGACGAGCACCGGCAACGGGAGCTGGAGTCCCGGGCCGCCGGCCTCAAGGCCGCGCAGACCTGGCACGCCACGCGCACGATCCAGATGTGCCGCGAGGCGTGCGGCGGCGCCGGCTACCTGTCGGAGAACCGGCTGCCGAGCCTCAAGGCCGACACCGACGTCTTCACCACCTTCGAGGGCGACAACACGGTCCTGCTCCAGTTGGTCGCCAAGGGGCTGCTCACCGGCTACCGGAGCGAGTTCGGCTCGCTGGACGGCTGGGGACGCGCCTCCTTCGTCGCCGAACAGGTCCGCGAGATGGTGCTCGAGCGCACCGCCGCACGCTCGCTCATCGAACGGCTGATCAGCGCCGTGCCCGGCCGCGACGAGGAGGTCGCCGTCACCGACCGCGGCTGGCAGCTCAAGGTCTTCGAGGACCGCGAGAGGCACCTGCTCGACGGCGCGGTCCGCCGCCTGCGCAACGGCGCGGCCACGAAGAAGGACCGGCCCTTCGACATCTTCAACGACGTCCAGGACCACGTCCTCTCCGTTGCCGCCGCGCACGTCGACCGGGTCACCCTGGAGGCGTTCGTCGCCGGCATCGAGGCCACCCCGGACCCGGCGGTCCGGGCGCTGCTCTCCCGGGTCTGTGACCTGTACGCGCTCACCGTCATCGAGGCCGACAAGGGATGGTTCCTGGAGCACGGCCGTTTCACGCCGGCCCGCGCCAAGGCGATCACCGCCGTGGTGAACGGTCTGCTCAAGGAGCTGCGCCCGCACATGCGGACCCTCGTGGACGGTTTCGCCATCCCGGACCCGTGGCTGCACTGCGCCGTCCTGCGCGAGGAGCCGCACCGCCAGGAGACCATGGCCGCCCACGACACCGGTCACCCGGCGACGCCGGCGACGCAGTAGTCTGCTGCGGCGAAAGGCGGCAGCCGCCCTCGGCGCGAACGCCCGATCCGGCCCGCCCGGCAGGAGGGCAATGTGGAATCTCCCGGGTCGACAGGTGGCCGGGTACGGGACGTTCCCGCCGGGCAACCCCGAGGCGACCGTGGTCCAGCACGGCGGCGCTGCGGTACTCGTCGTCCATGACGTCGGAAGGTGAGACGACGGGACCCTTCTGGGCGGCGCGGGCCTACCCGCGCGGCTCAGGACAGGACCATCTCGGGCTGGGCTCCGTCAGTTCGGACCGGCTGCTGGCGGGGCTGTCGCCGGGCGTCAACGTGCTGACCGTCCACCCACGGTACTGGTCATTCTATGCGTTCCTGCTCGACGAATTCTGGGCCCGCGACCTGCCCCGCAGCCAGGCGGCCTTCCGGGATTTTTATCGGCCTCGGGAGGCCCTGTACTCCTTCGCCTGCCAGCTCTGCGAGCAGCCCGAGCACGAGACGTTGACCAGCGGCGTCGTCGGGTCCCGGCGCACCTACAGCGTGATCGGCCAGGACAAGTTCGATCCGGCGTTCGACTACATCAAGGAGCCACTCGGTGGCTACGGCCTCTACTACCGCACCGTGATGGAGAGCATGGGCCTGGTCGTGCTCACCGATCCGGCCGCCGGTGTGGTATTCGACGCCCCGACGCCGGAGGGCCGGGCGGTCGCGGCCGGGTACCGATCGGCGGTCGGCGGAACCCGGTTCTACCGGGACTACTTCGCCACCTGCGACACCGCCGTTGCGCGGGACGTCCTCGCGGAGTTCGCGGCCGCCGGCTGCCTATGCCGGCTGCGTACCGCCGCGACCGCCGACCTGCCGCTGCTCCAGGACGTGTTCCTGCATTACGGCGAGCCCGAGGAAGCCGAACGGCGGCGGGCGACGTTCCGCTTCTTCCTCGACTTCTGCCGCACGACGCAGGCGGAGGCGGTGAGCCAGGACCGGTTCCGCCAGCTCGTCTACTTCCGGGAGCTGGACGGTGAGCGGTACGAACCGCTGCCGGGCGTGCTCGGCACCGCCCGCCGGTGGCGGATCTACCAGGCGCGTGAGTACTTCGCGTTCGCCTTCAACCGGCTCTGGGCCTGGGTGACACGCCGCGGGCTGGAGCTGTCCGACGACGGCCTGACGCTGGTGCCGCTCGGTCGACTCTGGACGGTCATCACCGAGGAACTCGACGACAACGACTTCTGCGGCGACCTGTCCGATCCCGGTATCACGGCCGACATGCCGGGCAGGGCCTTCGCGGACTGGCTCACCGGGCACGTCGACATCACGCCGGGAGTCGACGACCTCTGGCCCCGCCACGACGAACTCGACGAGCACACTCTCTACGCCTGGTGCGCCAACGACGAGGACGACGCCGGGACGCTGCTCGCGATGCTGGCGATCCTGCTGCTGGTCCACCGTCGGCTCTGCACCCCGGGACGCCAGGCCGACCTGGGCGACGATGCCGCTCTGCTGGCCGAGGGTGGCGGCCAGCGCATCGGGATGACCCGCTTCTACGAACTGCTACACAGGCGGCTCACGGCGAACCAGACGATCGCCGAGCTCCTTCAGTGGATCATCATCGACTTCGTGATCGTCCAGCACGAGCGGGTGGCCACGGCGAAGCTCCCCCACAGCGGGGACACGTTCCGCTTCCGGCGGGTCGGCGACGCGCTGCGCTTCTTTCCCGCGGACGCGCCGACCGCCTTCAACGACAGCCGGTTCGGGGCCCTCAGCACGATCGCTCACGAGCTCGGCCTCGTCTCCAGTCTGGCCTGGGAGCGACGGGAGCTGACCGCGTCCGGCCTGGCCCTGCTGGCCGACGGCGATCTTCCGACGGGCGCGGTACAGCAGGCGGCTGCGGAGTTCCACCAGGAGAGCCGGGGTGAGTGACGTGCCGGTGATCGTCGTCCCGGAGCAGATCCAGGGTTCCTGGACGAACCTGGTCGTGCTGACCTACTCGGCGCACCTGGACTTCTTCGAGACCCATCTGCTTCGGCAGTTGAGTCGGGTGCCGAACCGGATCGTCCTCGCCGACGACCGGCGGCTGGCCGACCAGTTCGCCACGGCGGCACGATCCGGGCAGCGGCTCGGTCAGGCCAACCGGACCTATCTGGCCGCGCCGATCCGCAACCCGTGGGCAGCGCATGCCAAGGCAGTGCTGCTCACGACGTCCACGGCAGGCCGGCTGCTGGTCGGTTCGGGCAATCTGGGCCCGGACGGTTACGCCGAGCCCGGCGAGCTGTGGCACAGATACACCTATGACGACGGCATTGGCGAGCATGTCGACGTGTTCGCTGCGGTCCGGTCCTTGATCGACGGCATCGCGACGCGTGGATGGCTCGATCCTGCCGCCGTCGCCGGGCTGACTCGGGCCTGGTCCTCCACCCCGTGGCTACCGCCGCGTCCCGCCGCGCGGCAGCCGCTGCACCACAATCTCGACACCCCGCTGATCGAGGCGATCACCGCGGCCGTGGACGGCCCGATCAGTCTGCTCACGGTGCACACGCCGTTCTACGACGAGGACGTGGCAACGCTGGGACAGTTGCTGGACCGGCTGCGACCTGAGCGTCTGCGGGTGCTGCTCACCCCGGACACCTCGGTCGACGGCGAACGCCTCGCCGCCGTGGTGAGTCGTCCCGGCACGGCGGTGTCGCTCGACAGGGTCGGGGTGGCCGACGCGCCGACGGCCTTCCTGCACGCCAAGATCATCCATGTGGTGGGTAACAAGCGGGAGGTGCTGGTCACCGGCTCACCGAACCTGTCCCGGCGGGCCCTGCTGTTGCCCGCCGCCACCGGCAACGTCGAACTGGCGGTGATCGAGACGCGCCCGCCCGGAGGATTCGCCAGCCTCTACACGCCGCTGACGGTGCAACCGCTGTCCGCCTCCGAGTCGCTGACGTTGACCTTTCGTGGCGGCGGTGAGAAAGCACCGACCGACGCGCTGGCACTGCTCTACAGCGAGCTACGGGGCAACGTCCTAACGCTGGTCTTCACCACGGCGACCGGTCCGGGCGTACCGGAGCTGTTCTTTCCAGATGGGACCGCGCTGCTCGCGTTGACTGCGGAGGGTGACGGCACGGTCTTCCGATTCCGGCTCGCCGATACGGACGTCGAGCGGCTCACCCGAGGTGGCCGCGTCGACGTCCGCGCGCCTGGCTGCGCCGAAGGCGCGGAGCCTGAACCGACGTGGCCCTACCACGTGGACGCGCTGCGGGGCCGGATGGAGCGGGTCGGGGACAATCGCCTGCTGATGTCGATGGGGGCCCTGCCCCACACCGACAATGACCTGTTCGCGCTGCTCAGGCAGCTTGAACAGACGCTCATCTTCGACCCGGAGACCGCCTGGAAGGTGGCTGGGGCCAGGGCCGCCGCGCACGCCGGCGAGGAGGGTGACGCCGAGCGGGAGCGGGTACGGTGGGAGGAGATCGACTGGGAGCGACTCTACCGACATCCCCGCTACCGGGGCTACCAGCGCAGTCGCGGGCCCGACGGAGAGCCGACATCGGAGATCGAGCTCATCCTCAGCTCGATCGCCGCCCGCCTCAACGGGGTTACCGGCTCACCCACCGCGCAGGAGCAGGACGACGACCTCGGCGCCGGGAGCGAACCGGACGACGCCGACGGCGAGAAGCAGCGCCCCCGGGGCCTCAGCGTCTCCACCCGAACCCGCATGGCCTACAACCGGCTCGCCGTCCGGTTCACCGTCGCGCTGCACGACACGGTCTTCCAGGAGAAACTCGGCCCCACCCTGACGGTGCGCAACGTGGTGATCCTGGGCCACATCCTGCGGGAACTGCTGCGCGATGACGTGATCGACCCAGGGCGGGCGATAACGGCGCAGCTCGCATCGTGGTCGTTCCTCTGGGGCCCGGACAAGCTCGTCGCCTCGCTCACCGGCGAGGAGCGCGCAGCCGCCGAGCAGGTCCTCACCGAGGTGCGGGCTCGGCAGACCACGCTTCGCGCCCTCTGCGAACTCACCGGGTACGACGTCGACGACGAGCTGCGCCGGGCCGTGCGCGACCAGACGCAGGAACTGCTGCTGTCACCCACGCTCGGCCTCGACCAGCGTTTGCTGGCGCTGACCGCCCCGGACGCGCGGCAGGCCGCAGCTCTCGTCGCCAATTTGCGCTACCTCGCCGGCGACTACACGGATCGCGAGATCATCGAGCAGATGGCCGCCCATTGGGGCATCGGCACGACCTCCGTGGCCTGGGAGAGGGGGAAGGTGCAGCGGTCCACGGGCCAGGGATGTCCGCCGCGCCAGAGTGAGGTCGAGGTCGACCTTATCCGGGTGCAGGAACCGATCGCGGGCCTCACCGTCGAGCGCGCGGGGACCGACCTGGTCCGCCTCGCCAGTCTCCTGATCGTTACCGGAGTGGATCTCGACTACGTGCGCATCCGATACGCCCAGGGACGCGACGTCGCCTACTGGGACGCCGTGGCGGGCGAGGGCATCTGTTACGTCGGCAGCGACGAAAAGGAACTGACCGAACTGCGACCCGAGTTCCCCGCATGGTGGCAGCGCCTGGACGACCTCGACGGCCGGGCCGCTCCCGCAGTTGCCCGATGCTCACCGGCGCGGTCACACCAGCGCCCCTCGGCGCTGGTGTGACCGCAGACCCGACGCGCCTGGTCGCCCGGCCGCCGGCCCGTTCGCGGGTACGGCGGCGGCCCGGCGCTCCCGTCGTGCTACCAGGTGACGGGGAGTTCGGTAATCACCTCGAAGCTCGCCGTCGGGTTGAACGGAATCTCCTCCGCCGCAACCGCGAGACGCAGGTCGGGCAGCCGCTCGATCAGCGTGCCGAGTGCGATCTCCATCGTGACGCGCGCGAGGCTCTGGCCGAGACACTGGTGGGCACCGAACCCGAACGAGACGTGGTCGCGGGCGGAGGTGCGGTGCCAGCCCAGGGAGTCCGGCGCGTCGTAGACGTCCGGGTCTCGGTTGATGAGCGGGTTGATGAAGAACACGCCGTCGTTCTTGCGGATGGTGGTTCCCTCGACCTCGATGTCGTCCGTCGCCAGCCGCGTCACGCCGTCGGGGACGGAGAGGAACCGCAACAGCTCGTCCACCGCGACGGGCATCAGCGACGGGTCGGCCCGCAGCTCGGCGAGCTGCTCGGGGTGTTGGAGCAGGGTGAACATGCCGAGCGAGATCATGGTCCCGGTGGTGCCGTGGCCGCCGGCCACCTGGAGGACCAGCGTCGAGACCAGATCCTCGTGGTCCTCGTCGTCGCCGGCGGCACCGCGCTTCGCGAGGAGGTCGTCGAGCACCCCCTCACCGGGGTTGCGCTGCCGCTCGGCGATCAGCCTGCCCATGTAGGCCATGAGCTCGTCGTACGCCTCGTTGGCGTTCGGGCCGGTGGCGAGCTGGTGCGACAGCTTCTCGAAGAACTCGTGGTCGTCGTCCGGTATGCCCATCAGTCGGTACAGCACCGTCACGGGCACCGGCGCCGTGAACGCCGAGATCAGGTCGGCGGGAGCGCCGTTGGCGATCATGTGGTCGAGCTGCCGGTCGACGACCTCCTGGATCTTCGGACGCAGGGCGTTGATCCGCCTGATCGCGAAGCTGGGGATCAGCATCTTGCGCCGGGCGCTGTGCACCGGGCCGTCGGCCCCCACCAACGCGGTGACGATCTTCATGACCTTCTGCTGTACGTCCGTGACGGTGGCGGCGATGCTCGGGAACATCATCGGCCAGGCGGGGTTCGTGCGGTCGCTCGAGAGACGCGGGTCGACCAGGAGGCGACGGGCCGTGTCACGAGTCGTGACCGCCCAGACGCGCCGGCCGTCGTAGAGGGAGACCTGGGCGAGTGGCCGCTGGTCGGCCAACGGCTGGTAGCCCGGCGCCGGCTGGTAGGGGCAGGTGCGGCCCTGCGGAAACGCAACGCTGTCAGTCATGCGGGGATCCTCCGGGCAATCAAAGCGGTGATGTGCGCGTGACTCCTGTGGAGCGGAGACTTGTCATCTGGGATAAGCCGCTCGGCCAGGCCCGAAGCAGGCTCGCGATCACGTCGTCACTCCCGTCGCCGAGGAAACTGAGCAGGCTGCGATGCGGGTGGCCGGGGCGGGCGGTCTACGGCCCGATCCGAGACGATAGCCAGGAGACGACCGGCCGCACATCCCTTCAATTGATAGTGTTCGAAGTCACATTGCTCGATAACAGTGCCGCCCGCAGCGCTAATCCTGCCGGCATCAGCATTTCCTCTGCCGATTTTTCAGGGCCCGCCGGAATGGTGGGGGCGCTCGTCGACGCGGTCCGGGGCCGCCGACCCGGGGCACGGCCCGCCCGAACAGCGACCGCTGCCCCGGGGGTCCCACCCCCGGGGCAGCGGTCGCTGGGTCACGCCTGTTCGATCAGCTCCCCGCGCTCACGCCCACCCTCGGGCCACGCGTCCGGCCCGGCCGGCTCGTCGGCGGGGCCGAGCCAGGTGGTGAGCGCGGACCGGAGGGCCGTGAGGTCGGGGGCCTCCCCCGTGGACGCGAGCCAGGCGGTGTGCCCGTCGGGACGGATGAGAACCGCCCCAGGCGACGGAGGTTGGCCGTCGGCGGCCACGGCGAGCCGGCCCCGGCAGCGGGCGTCGACGACGTCAACGCGGCCGTGCCATCCCGCGGAAGCGGCGGTCAGGTCCGCGAGGAGTCGCGCGTCGTCGTTCAGGCTGAGCAGCACCGGTCTCGCGGCGCGCAGCAGGCTGAACAGCCGGACGTCGCCGTCGGCCGTGGTCAGGTCGAGGTCGGGAAACCGACGGCCGAGCAGCGGGTGCCCGTCGCCGAGCGGGTAGCGGATGTCCAGCGCGCTGATCATGCCGGCGAGCATCTGGTTCACCTCGCCGACCGCGACGAGGTCGGCGAACACGTCGCGGAGGGCGTCCGCGTGCGCGCCGGGACGGGCCAGCGCGGTCTGCGCGCGCGTGTTGTGCAGCACCCGCGCGGCCACGGCGGAACGCTCGCTGTGGTAGGTGTCGAGCAGGTCGTCCGGCGCGTGGCCGTTGACCACCGCGGCGAGTTTCCAGCCGAGGTTGACCGCGTCCTGGATGCCCAGGTTCATGCCCTGGCCGCCGGCCGGGAAATGGATGTGGGCGGCGTCGCCGGCGAGCAGCACCCGGCCGAGCCTGAATTGTTCGGCCTGCCGGGTGGAGTCCCCGAAGCTCGACAGCCAGTGCGGGCTGTGCATGCCGAAGTCTGTGCCGGCAATTCGCATCGTCGCGTCGCGCAACCGCTCGAACGTCATCGGCTCTTCCCGATCGCCCACCACGTCGTAATCGGTGACGAAGACCCGGTACCAGCCCGGTTCGTAGCCCAGCACGGAGACGTTGCCCTTCTCCCCCGCCACGACCGTCGGCCCGTCGGGCGGGTCCGCCAGTTCGACGTCACCGAGCATGGCGGTCAGCGTCGCCGGGGTGCCGGGGAAACCGATTCCCGCGAGGCGGCGGACGGTGCTGCGTCCCCCGTCGCAGCCCACCAGGTACTGGGCCAGCATGGTCGACACCGATCCGTCCGGCCGGCGGACGTCGATCGCCACCCCGGTTCCGTCCTGGCGCAGCCCGGCCACCTCCGACGACCAGCGCACCCGCACGCCGAGTTCGGCGGCGCGCTGTTCGAGCAGCGCCTCGGTCCTGGCCTGCAACAGCATCAGCGAGAACGGGTAGCGTGTCTCGAGTCGGGTGAGGTCCAGCAGTTGCTTCGCGAAGAGCCCGTTCGGCGTCGATCTGCCGGCGGCGAGGAACGGCTCGAGGATGCCCCGCTGGTCCAGCACCTCCAGCGTGCGAGCGTGTATGCCGCCGGCGCGTGACTCGCCGGAGCGGCCGTCGAGCCGGTCCAGCACCGTCACCTCGACACCGCTCAGCCGCAGTTCGCAGGCCAGCATCAGCCCCGTCGGCCCGGCGCCCGCGATCACCACATCGGTCTTCGTCATCGTTCTCCCCAAGACTTCCTGACAGGCCGGGGTCCACTGTGAACGATGATCGACGTGGATGGAATCCGCCGAGCATCCGGCGCGGAGGATCTGTGCGGCCAGGGATGCAGGGCTCCCGCCGGGAGGCATCGACGGTATTCTTGAGCGCCTCGGCGCAGCGGTCGAGACGGCAGACGGCGTCGAGCGGGCCGGCGGCCGGCCCCCGCGCGCAGTGGGTGCACGAGCACGGGACAGGCCACCTGGGGGGACTTTGACGATCTTGGTGACTGGCGCGACCGGCAACGTCGGTCGCCACGTCGTAGACCTGTTGGTGCGGGCGGGAGCGGACGTCCGGGCGACCTCCCGCAATCCCGAGTCGCTCGACCTGCCGCCGCAGGTCGAGGTCCGGAGGGCGGACCTCAACGACCCGAAGACGTTCGAGCAGGCGCTCCAGGGCGTGGAGAAGGTCTTCCTGTACACCCAGCCGGCCGGCGTCCAAGGGGTCATGGAGGCCGCGAAGGCTGCCGGCGTCACGCACGCCGTGCTGCTGTCCTCCCGGGCCGTCTCCGGTCGCGATTCGGACCACTGGATCGCGCGGTGGCATCGGACGATGGAGGCCGCGATCGAGCAGTCCGGCCTGGCCTGGACGTTCGTGCGGCCGGGCACGTTCGCCGCGAACTCCCTGCAGTGGGCCCGGTCCATCAGGAACGGCGAGCCGGTGCGGCTCCTCTACGCGCACTCCCACGTCTCCCCCATCCACGAACGGGACATCGCCGAAGTGAGCACCGTGGCCCTGCTCCAGGAGGGGCACGCCGGGGCGAAGTACCACATCACCGGCGGTGAGAGCATCAGCCAGGCGGAGCAGCTCGCCCTCATCGGTCAGGCGATCGGCCGCGACGTGGCGTTCGAGGACATCACGGGCGACGACGCGCGCGCCGTGCTCCGCGAACGGTTCAGCTCCCGCATCCAGGAGCTGGTGCAGGACGGGGTGGTCGACCGGGAGGCCACGTCGGGAATCGTCGAGGACAGGATCCGCTATTACGTGGAGGCCCTGGAAGGGCCTGCCGAGATCGACCGCACGGCCGAGCGGGTCCTCGGCAAGCCGATGCGGACCTTCGCCGAGTGGGCGGTGGACCACAAGGCGGACTTCACGAACTAGGGGCCGAAGGCCTCCAGCCTGCCGCTCGGCTGTCCTCGCCGCAACCCGGCCGCGCACGCTCCGCCCGCGCCGGGCCGGGCCAGGCCAGTACGACCAAAGGAAGCAGCCGTGCTGCGGACCAACCGCCTCGCCCGCCGCCACCGGCGGTGGCTGCTCCCGGCCGGCCGAACCGCCTCCGTCTGGGCTGCCCTGGCCGCCGTCGTCTGCGGCCTGTCCACCGCCGCACTCGCCACCCGGGCCACCTGGGAGACCGCCCGCCCCCAACCGACCCGCGCCGAGGTCGTCGCCACCCGCGCCGCCCTGTTCCCGGGTCAGCACTTCGACGACGTACAGCTCGCCGAGGCGCACCTCACCTTCTACAGCCGACCACTCGGGCTACGGAACATCGACAACCTGCTGTTCGGGGACGGCGGCGAATACCAGCAGGCGGAGGTCAGCGCCAGCGCGGCGGGCGTACCACCGACGACTCCGGACCGGACACTCGCCGCCCTCGACGGTCGGTTGCGCGAGGGCGGCTGGCGGCTGGTGTACGGCCCGACGCGTCGCACCGACCCGACCTGCGCCGGCACGCGGTGCGCGGCGGTCCACGAGATCACCACGGTGGTCGCCCGCCGCGCCGACACCGTCCTCGACGTGGAGGTGAGGAGCCAGCCCGCACCGGCGGACCTCAGCCGCAGCCACCTGTCGGCGACGATGCGGCGGGGCACTCCGCCCGGCGTCGTCCCCGCCGCGATCGTCGCCGGCCTGCTCGGCGCCGGCCTCGGCTGGCTGGTCGTCGGTTGGGCCAGCCGCCGCACCGCTGCGGACCACCCGGCGCGGGGCGTCGTCACCGCCCTCTTCACCACCACCCTCCTCGCGTGGTGGGCACCCGTCGCGCTGTCCGCACCGGCGCTGTCGCGCCATCACCTCCGCGAGCCGCACCCCACGTGGCATCCCGTCTGGGAATGGCTCGGTCAACCGGCACTCCTTCTCTTCTTCACGGTCGGGCTGGTCTGCGCGGTGCTGGCGCTGGCGCTGGCCGCATCACCCCGCCGACGACCCGCCCCGCTCCCCGCCGCACCAGGGGCCACGCCCGCCCGGTAGCTCCGCCACCCCGGCTTTCCGGTCTGCCCACTCGCGCAGAAGGTCGTCGGGTCATCCGATGGCGGGCAACACGCCACCGCCATGCGGCATCAGGGCCGGCTCGCGATCTGGTGCCTCATCCGCCGACCCGGGAGAGCTTGTCGGGGTTGGTGACGGAGAAGACCCGGCGGACCGTGTCCCGCTCGTGGTCGAGGTCGAGCACGAGGACCGCGAACGGGACGCCGCGCTCGAACAGGATCGCGGCGGGGTCGCCGTTGACCGGCCGGTAGCGGATGTCGGCTCCCGCCGGCACGTTGGCGGCAACCGCGACGAGCAGCCGGGCCACCTCGTCGCGCCCGCGCACCGGGTGCAGGCTGGTGGCGGGCCCCTTGCCGCCGCCGTCCGTCCACAGGGTGACGTCCGGGGCGAGGACGGCCAACAATTCCCGCAGGTCACCGCCGAGGGCGGCGGCCAGGAACCGCTCGGTCACCTGTTGCTGGAGTCGGGCGTCGGGCGCGAAGCGGGGGCGGCGGGCCTGCACGTGCTCACGCGCCCGGTGGGCGAGTTGACGCACCGCCGCCGGCGACCGGCCGATGACGGTGGCGATCTCCGTGTGCGGATAGCCGAACACCTCGTGCAGGACGAAGACGGCCCGCTCGGCGCTGGTGAGGGTCTCCAGCACCACCAGCAACGCCATCGACGACGACTCGGCGCGCAGGACGGCATCGGCCGCGTCGCCCTCGGCGGCGGGCGGGGTGGCCACCGGCTCGGGCAGCCACTGGCCGACGTACGTCTCGCGACGCCGGTCCAGGGCCACGCGCTGGGCGAGGGCCTGGTTGACGGCGACCCGCGTCAGGTAGGCACGCGGATTCTCGATCGACGCGCCGACGGCCCGGTTCCTGGCCGCCCAGGCCAGCCACGTCTCCTGCAGCACGTCGTCGGTGTCGGCGACGCTGCCCAGCATCGCGTACACCACCGAGAAGAGCAGTTCCCGGTGGGCGAGGAAGGTCGTGGTCGGGTCGGCGCTCGACGCCGGCTGCTCGTCGTCGGACACGGGTGTCACCTCCGGTCGGATCCACCCCCTCAGAGAGCGCCGCCGCCCGAGGTGTGACATGCCCGCACCGGAATGTGATCCATGACGCACCGGAGCACGCCGGCGTCACAGTCGGCGACGCGCACGCCCTCCTGGTTGCCAGGTCGGGACGATCCGTTCCGGCCGAGCCACTCCGACCACCTGGAGGCCGCAATGCGTACCGTGATCCGTGACGTGCGGGTGTTCGACGGGCAGCGCACCGTGGAACGCGCCGACGTGTTCGTCGACGGCGACCGGATCGTCGAGCCGGACGGTCGACCGGTCGACCTGCGGATCGACGGCGCCGGGCGCACCCTGCTGCCCGGCCTGATCGACGCCCACACCCACACCTTCGACGGCAGCCTCGCCCAGGCCCTGGCCGCCGGCGTCACCACCGAGCTGGACATGTTCTGCCTGCCGGACAACCTGGCCCGCCAGCGCCGGCTGGCCGCCGACCGCGACGACGTGGCCGACCTGCGTAGCTGCGGCCTGCTCGCCACGGCCCCGGGTGGGCACCCGAGCCAACTGATGACCGGCCTCGACCCGCAGGCGCTGGCGGCGCTCGGTGACGCCGCCGGCCCGTTCCCCACCGTCGCGCGGGTGGCGGACGCCGCGCCGTTCGTCGCGGCCCGGGTCGCCGAGGGCGCCGACTACATCAAGATCGTCGTCGACGACGGGGCCATGCACGGCGAGAACCTGCCCGTGCTCTCCCCCGACGTCGTGTCCGCCCTCGTCGAGGCGGCACACGCCGCCGGCCTGACCGCGATCGCACACGCCATCACGACCCGGGAGGTGACCATCGCCCTCGACGCGGGTGTTGACGGGCTCGCGCACGTCTACGCCGACGCCGGGTCGGACGATCCGACCGGCTGGCGACTCGCGGAGCGGATCGCCGGCGACGGCGTCTTCGTGGTCACCACGCTCGCGTACTTCGACGCGATCAGCCAGGGCGCCGCCCTGGACCACGCCGCCGCAGGCAGCGCCGCCAACGCGGTGCACGCCGCCGGCGTGCTGCACCGGGCCGGCGTCACGCTGCTGGCGGGCACCGACGCCACCCCCTTCGCCCCGCAGCACGGCACCGCCATGCACCACGAGCTGGCGCTGCTGGTCAAGGCCGGGCTGACCAACGCCGAAGCCCTCGCGGCGGCCACGAGCGTCCCGGCCCGGCACTTCGGCCTGACCGACCGCGGCCGCGTCGCGCCCGGCCTCCGCGCCGACCTGCTCCTCGTCGACGGCGACCCGACCACCGACATCACGGCCGTCGGCGCCGTCGTGGACGTCTGGCGTCGCGGCGTACGCCAGAACCGGCAGCCGGCCGCCGCCGGCTTCCCGGAGAAGTGAGGGCCGACATGGCGACCACCGGCCACCGCGAGCCCCGACCCGCCCCGGACGCCGCACGATCCTGGTCGTGGCTGCTCTTCCGCGCCACGGCCACCGTCGCGGCACTCCTCGTCCTCGGCCAGGCGGCCCTCGCCGGCGGGTTCCTCTCCGGACACTACGACGCCCTCGCCGCCCACAGCTTCACCGGAGTCCTGCTGGCGCTCACCCTGTTCGCGCAGTGCGTCGCCGCCGTCTGGTGGTGGCGGTCCAGCAGGGGCCCGTCCTGGCCGGTCCGGGAGAGCCTGATCCAGTTCCTGATCACCGGCGCCCTGGCCCTGCTCGGCGAGCAGCGGATCCTGACCGTCCACATGCCCCTCGCCGTCGGACTCGCCGTGGGCGTGGCGCTGCTGCTCGTCAGGGCATGGGGCGCGCCACCCGCCCAGTCGGCCCCGACGCCACCGCGCACCCCGATCGCCACCGCCACTGCGGAGGAGGCCGCATGAGCCCACGAATCACCCGCCGGCGACTCCTCGGCGCGAGCGCGGCCACCGTGGCGGCGTTCACCGGCGGTGGCTGGCTCGCCCGCAGCGGCCTGCACGGCCCCGGCGAACCGGGCCGGCTGCTGCCCAGCGAGGCGCCACTGCCCCGCCCCTACCAGGTGCCGCTGCCCGTTCCTCCGGTGCTCGCGCCGGTACGGGCCGACGCCACGACGGACCACTACGAGATCACCCAGCGGCCGGCGACGCTCAGCATCCTGCCGGGGCTGCCCAGCGAGGCCTGGACGTACCACGGCAGCTTCCCCGGTCCGACGATCCGCTCCCGCGCCGGCCGGCGCACCGTCGTGCGGCACCGCAACGCACTACCCCACCCGACCGTCGTCCACCTGCACGGCGGGCACACCCCCGCCGACAGCGACGGCTACCCCGCCGACCTCGTCATGCCGGCGGGAGGAACCATCCCGGCGCAGGCCGGCCAGCACCACGGCGGCCCCGCACCGGGACGGACCACCGTCGGCGAGCGGGACTACACGTACCCGATGCGGCAGCGCGCCGCGACGCTCTGGTACCACGACCACCGGCACGGGCACACCGGCGTGGCGGTCTGGCGAGGGCTGGCCGGCTTCCACCTCGTGCACGACGACGAGGAGGACGGGCTGCGGCTACCGACCGGCGACCGCGACCTGCCGATCATGATCACCGACCGGTCGTTCGCCGCGGACGGGTCGCTGCGCTACCCGCTGGCCGACCCGAACCTGCACGCGCCCGGCGTCACCGAGCCGTACATGAACGGAGTGCTCGGCGACGTCATCCTGGTCAACGGCGCGCCCTGGCCGGTGCTGAGGACGGACCGGGCCCGATACCGGCTGCGGCTGCTCAACGCCTCCAACGCCCGGCGGTACCGGCTGGCCCTCGACCCGCCGGCACCCGACGGCGGCCTGGTGCAGATCGGCGGCGACGGCGGTCTGCTGCACCGCCCGCTGACCCACCACACCATCGACGTCGCACCCGCCGAACGCTTCGACGTGGTCGTCAACTTCTCCCGCTACCGTCCCGGCACCCGCGTACGGCTGGTGAACCGCCTCGGCACCGGCCGCACGGCCCACGTCATGGCCTTCGACGTCACCGGCCTGACCCACGACGACCCGGGCCTGCCCGAGCGGCTCAGCCACATCGAGCGCCTCGACCCGGCGAGAGCCGCAGCGACGCGGACGTTCCACTTCCAGCTCCGCCCCGACCACGGATGGACCATCAACGGCCAGCCCTACCGCCCCGGCCGCCCGCTGGCCCGGCCGCGCCTCGGCACCACCGAGGTCTGGCGACTGGTCAGCGACTTCCACCACCCGGTGCACGTGCACCTGGACCCGTTCCAGGTGATCAGCCGCAACAACCGGGCGCCCGGCCCGTACGACGCCGGTTGGAAGGACACCGTCGACGTACGCCCGTCCGAGGCGGTCGAGATCGCCGTCCGGTTCACCGACCATGCCGGGACCTTCATGCTGCACTGCCACAACCTGGAACACGAGGACATGGCCATGATGGCCGACTTCACCACCGCGTGACCACGCCCGCTGCCGCCAGGTGCACGGTGTGCGAGCCACGCCCAAGGTCGTCGCGCGACTCGCACACCGTGCCCGCGACACCCGGAGGCCCGTCATCGGCACGACCCCGACGCCGAACGGGCGCGGGCAGCGGCACGGGCGGGCCTCCACGCGCTACTCGTCGATGAGCTGCTCGCGAAGGATGTCGGCGTGCCCGCAGTGCTGGGCGAGCTCGCGCAGCACGTGGAGATACACCCACCGCAGCGGAAGCGGGCCCCGCCGGTTCCCGTGCAGGATGTCGTCCAGGCCCAGGGACGACGTCGCCTGGCGGGATGCTTCGCAGGCTTCACGGTGCGCCTGCTGAACGCTGGCGATCGTGTCGTCGTGACCGAGGTCGAACGACTCGTCCGGCGTCGCGGGGAGGCCGAGCTCGGCGCGCGACCGGCACGTGACGGCTTCGTCGAACCAGACCTTCTCGACGAAGGTCGCGTGCTTCACCAGGCCCAGCAGCGTGGTCTTGGAGGCAACCAACGATCGGCGCGCCTGCTCCTCTGTCAGCCCGTCCAGGCAGCCGTTGAGCGCGCTGCGGTGCTCGTCGAGGAACGCCTCGAACTGGGCTTGGGCTGGCTGTGCGACGACCTGTTCGGCGAAGGTGGGCGGGTAGGAAGGCATGGGAGAAGCATTCCAGAACGTCGCTCAGGAGCAACTGTCGGACATCGGCGGCCTCCCTCGGGCAGCCATGGACGCCACCCGTCATACGTCCGGGCTGCCCGAATGGCGGATAATCAAATCGGCGATCATGGATCTATGATGGCCGGGTAGGTTCGTCGTCACCCTGGAGGGAATCGCCATGCCCCAGCCGCGCCGCCGCCGGCTCACCCGTCTCGCGGTTGTCGCCGCCGCCGCAGCAGCCGTCAGCTTCACGGTCCAGCCGACCCCGGCCGCCGCCGTGCCATTCGACTGGAACGGCTATTTCGTGTCCTACGACGAGTGTGAGCTCCACCGCATCGAGGCCAGCTACTGGGGCGAGGTGAGCAACGGCTGCGAATATCGCACCCTGCCCAACGGCGAATACAACGGCTGGTACTTCCGGGCTTGGCTGCCGGGCTAGAACCGCCGAGGTCACCGATCGCAGCCGGTACGGCGACCGGGCGGCCACCGCAGCACAGGGATGTGCGGGTGACGCCCGGGGCCGGCCGAGGGTGGCGAAGAGGCCCACGCTGCTGTCGCGAGGGGCGCGGACGACGGCCCAACAGGTCGAAACAGCGGATCACGTCGATGGTGCGAACAGGACGTACGGCATGCCGGTCAGCGCCGCGCACACCGTGCGGCCCCCACCTGGTGGTCGAGGGCCGAGCGGGCGGCTTCGAAAGCCGCCGGATGAGCCCCGAGCCCGGCGCCGTCAGCGTGCCCGACTTCGTGAAGTCCCGGACCTCCGGCAGGTCGTTCGTACCGCCGGCCTCGGTCAGCAGCACACTCGCCCGCGAGTCCGCCAGCAGTCGCGCAGCCAACGTGCACCCGGCGGAGCCCGCCCCCACGATGACGTAGTCGTAGCGGCGGGATGCCGCGTTCGCCGTTCCCGTGGTCGACGCGAGTCCGACCGACACCGCCGACACACCGAACACCTTGAGCAGGGTCCGCCGGGTGAGTCTTCCGTCCTGCACCCGGCGAGCGATCTCGTCCGGATCTTGCCAGGTGTCGGGCTCCACCCCAGACATGAGCGTCCTTTCGATTCCAGGGGACACGTCTCAGCTTGCCGCCGGTGACTCCATCGGCGGAACGTCATCGATTGACACCATGGCTGGCCCCGCCCCCTCGCCCGGCCAAGAGGGTGGAACCGCTGCTGGCGGCCACAACGATCATTCTCGGCCACCTGGTCGGAATCGACTGAGGACGATCTCCAATGCGGGATGCCCGCCAGACTCAGGTGGTAGAAGATCCGCCGTACCGGTGAGGGCGGGGCACAGGCGCCCCGCCCGTCCCGAAGTGTTGTCGGGAACGGGACAGCCGGCGGCGTTGCGACCGCGGTCGGTCACCTCGCAGGATCACACCCTCGACGCCATGTCGGACACTGGTCCCCGGTACGTCGCGCCACACCATGGGGAGTTGGCGGAGGCGCCAGCGGTCGCCCACCTACTCGACGGGAGCCGAGCCATGCACCGGCGGAAGTCCCAACCCGAGGAGCGCGACCCCTCAGTCGGGCGGCTGGTCCTGGTCGAGTACTACCTCACCGGGGACCGGGCGTTGATCTTCTTCATCACCGCGGAGTCCGCCGAGCCGGAGCTGGTGACCGTGCCGGTGGACGCCGGACAGCTCGACAAGCTGGTGGTACCGATGGTGCACGCGCTGGACCGGGTGGCCGAGGATCCGGCCGCACTGGAGCAGGCCACCGCCGTCCTCGGCAATCCGGTACTGGTCGGTCTGGTCGCGCCGATCTTCGACCGGATACGGCCCGGCGACTGGATCTACCTGGTGCCGCACGGGCCGCTGCACCGGGTGCCGCTGCACGCCGTGCCCTGTCGGGGTGCGCGACTGGCCGACGCGCACCCGGTGGTCTACACGCCGAGCGCCTCGGTGCTGCGCTACTGCCAGGCCAACCGGCGTGGTCCCCGGTCGACCGCGCTGGTGGTCGCCGACCCGCCCGGCACCGAACCGTTGACCTTCGGGCAGGTGCACGCCACCGCGCTCACCGGACGGTTCGACTGCGACCGGATGCAGGGCGCCGACGCCAGCCGGGCCGAGCTGCTGCGCCGGCTCGGCGGCCCGACCCCGGACGCGGTGACCGCCGACACCGGCCACCGACCACCACCGGGGATCCTGCACGTGGGCGCGCACGGCGTGTTCGATCCGGAGGCGCCCATGGGCTCCGGCGTCGAGCTGGCCGACGGTCGCCTCACCGCCACCGACATGTTGGGGATGCGACTGACCGGGACGCTGGTGGTGCTGGCCGCGTGTCGTACCGGTGTCTCCGACACTCGGCCCGGGGACGAGATGCTCGGCCTGATCCGGGCCCTGCTCTACGCCGGTTCGCCGGCCGTGCTGGTGAGCCTCTGGAAGGTCGACGAACTCTCCACCGCGATGCTGCTCGACGAGTTCTACCGGGGCCTCGGCGACGGGCCGCCGGCCGTGGTGGCGCTGCACCGGGCCCAGTCGTGGTTGCGCCGCCGGACCATCGCAGACGTCCTCGCCTACGTCGGGCAGGCCCGCGACAGCGCCGGGGCCGACCATCCGGCGGCGTCGCGGCTCGCCCTCGCCGAGGCGCGGATCCGACTGGTGGCCCGGGACTTCGTCGGCGCGACCAACGCCGCGCAGGCGGCCCTGACGCTGGCCGGCACCGCCCGCGACCGCCGGCGGGTGGAGAACGTCCTGCATCGGGCCCGCTTCCTGGCCGGAACGGGTGTCCGGGTTCCGGTCGACCTCGGTCGCCGGTTGTACGGCAGCTTCTTCTTCTGGGCGCCGTTCGTCCTTGTCGGAGACTGGGGCTGACCGGGTGGGACGCGACGAACGGCCGACGGGGCGGGACAGCCCTCGACCTGTGGACCATGGACCCGACCGGCCGAGCAGGAAAGAACCGGGAGCGTGAGTGTGAGCCTGTCCGCACGGGATCTGACGCGCACCGACCATCGTGTCGTCGAGGCGGACTCGACGCCGCCGGAACGGACCGACGAGCTGACCCTGGGGGTCGACGAGCGGGGGACACCACGCTGGGTGGTCGGCCCGGCCGGCCGGGGTCCGGCACTGCTCGTCGCGGCGTCGACGCCGGTGGACGAGCTGTTGACGTCGAATGCCCTTTTCCGGCTGCTGGACGAGCACCTCCCGGCGCTGGTGGTGGCCGACGACTCCGGGCGTCCGGTTGGCGTCGTTCCCGCCGAGGCGCTCGGGGAACAGCTGTTGCGGCAGTTGGACGGCGACAAGTGGGCGGCGTACGGCACCGACGTGCTGGCGCCCCCGGATCCGGGTGTCATGGGTGATCCGCTCCTGGCCGGGCGGTTACGGCCCCCGACGGCCCCGATCCGGATCTTCTGCGCGTACTGCGGAGCCCTCAACGCCCTCGACGAGTTCCCGGAGCCGGACCGGGACTGCGCGGCCGGCGGGCACCGGCTCGAACCGGACTGGCGGTGACGGTGGGCGCCCTCTTCGAGTCCGCGACCGCGCTGCTGGACCGTCGCCAGCTGACCGCGGTGTGGCTACCGCTGCTGGCGTTCGTCGGCACGCTGGGCACGGTGGTCGTGGCCGGGGTCGGGTGGGGGACGGCCCGCACCTGGTGGAGCGGGCTCGGCGCCGAGGGCAGCGCCGCCCTGGTCATCGCGCTGGCCCTGCTGACCATCCTGCTCGGACAACTGCTGACCGCCTGGCGCACCGGCCTGATCCGGCTGTTCAGCGGCTACTGGCCGGCGCTGCCCGGCCTGACCTGGCTCGGTCGGCAGCTGACCGCCCGCCACCAGCGGGTGCACGCCGGTCGGACGGCCGGGGACCCGATGCTCTTCCTCGGCTATCCGCGTCGGGCGGACCGGGTGCTGCCCACCCGGCTCGGCAACGTGCTGCGCGCCGCCGAGGAGCACGCCGACCGGTACGGCCTGGATGGGACGGCGGCCTGGCCGAGGCTCTACGTGGTGCTGCCCGAGCAGTTCGTCGCCGCCTTCTCCGGCGCGGCCACCAGTCTGGAGGCGGCGGCGACCATCAGTGTCCTGGGCGCTGTCTTCGCACTGCTCGGTGGCGGGCTCGCCGCGGCACTCCTGCCCTGGTACGGCGCCGTCGCCTGCGTGTGGGGCGGAATCGGCGTCGCGCTGCTGGGCTACCGGGCGGCGGCGCGGGCGGCAGTGCCGTACGCGCAGCTGGTCCGGACCGCGTTCGACGTGCACCGGTTCGCGTTGCTGGAGGCGATGCGGCTGGAGCTGCCACCGAGCTTCGGAGCGGAGCGGGAGCAGTGGCGCCAGCTCGGCAAGGTCTGGTATTCCGGCTGGCCGGACAGTGACCGCGCGTCTGCCCTGCGGTATCCGCAGTCGGTCGAGCAGGCGGAGTCGGCGGAGCTCACCGGGTCGAGCCGACCGGCGTCCACCGTGTCGCCCGGGGTGGCGCAGCAGCCGGAAACGGCCACCCCGTCGGCCGCGAGCGCTCCGTCGGCCGGTGCCGCGCCGGGTACCGCGGGTCGGCGCCGGCTCTTTCCGGTGCGGGCGGTCGCGCTCGTGGTCGTCCTGCTGCTCGGGGGCGGGGCGGCCGTCGTCGCCGCGAGCCGTGCCGGTGGCACCCCGGTGGCCGCCCGGGCGTTGCCGGCGTTCCACGTGCTGGCCGCCGCCGACGTGCGGGGACGGCCGGGCAGGAAGGAGCTCGACGAGCTCCTCGGTCGCTACACCGTTCGTGCCGTGGCGAAGGGCCGGCCGCTGCGTACCCGGGAACTGGGGCCGAAGCTGCCCGGCGGGGCGCTGGCTGGCCGCACCGTCGTGGCGGTGCCCGCCACCGGCCTGGCCGATCGGATCGGGCGGGGCGAGCGGGTGACTCTGGTGGCGGTTCCGGCGGCACCGGAGACGGGGCCGGCGGCACCTCCGGAGCGCTTCGTCGACGTACTGGTACTCGACCGGATCGACCGCGATCCGCGCCCCCTGGTGGTGGCCGTCCCCAGCACCCGGCTCGACCGACTGCTGGCCCTCGCCGCCGGTGGTGCGGTGCATGTCGTCGTCGATTGACCGCCCGCCACCGGAGGGAGCCAGATGGCCAGCAGCAGGGACGCCGGGCAGGGCGGAAACGACGGGCCCGGCCCGGAGGAGCTGCGGCGTCTGCTGAACGAGTTGCCGCTGCCGGCGCTGGAGCAGATGCTGCGTGAGCTGCTCGCCGACCGGCTACGCGACGCGGACCTGCGCGGCGCCTTCGAGGCGAGCCTCAACCTGACCGAGGTGCTGATCCGGCTCGGTCGGTTCCGGGCCGCGTTCGCCGTCAACGAGCAGAGCCGTGACCTGGCCGGTGAGGCACCGGTCGGGCCGTGGAGCCAACGCGCCGCCGAGGTGCAGCACCTGCGCCTGCTACACAGGTTGGGCCGCCACGACGAGGCCCTGCCCCGAATCGTGGAGCTCCTGGGTGAACTACCCGATCCCGCCTCGGCTGCCGACGGGGCCGTTCACGGGGCTGACGGCGGGGCCGACGAGGTTGTCAGCGGTGGCGAGGTACGGGAGGTGCTGCTGGACGTCGGCCGCAGCACCGCCGTCGCCCTGGAGGAGTGGCGTGCCGCGCTCGGCTTCAGCGACCTGCATCTGGCCCTCCTCGACGCCCGAGAGGCGTCACCGGTCGAGGTCGCCCGGGCACAGCTCAGCCGATCGATCGCGCTGCGGGCGGTCGGTGAACTCGATGCCGCCGACACCGTGCTGCTCTACTGCCAGGAGGTCTTCACCGACGCCGACGACGGGCCCGGTCTGACCGGGGTGCTCGGCAGCCGGGGCACGGTCGCCTGGGCGCGGGGAGATCGGGAAGCGGCCGTCGAGCTGCAACTGGCCACCCTCGCACTGGCCTACCGGTATCCGGACCGGCACACGGTCGCCACCGCACACCGGCACCTCGCCGACTACCTGCCCGGACCAGCGGCGGCACAGCGGCTGGCGCACGGGCTCGCCGCCGCAGTGGTGCACCGGCTCACCGACGACGAGGCCGAACTCGAAGCGACGGTCAGTGAGATCGTGGCCCGCGTGCCCGGCGACGACCTGCTCGACGGGGTGTGCGTCGAATGGCTGGTCGCCGAGGTGGAGCGGGTGGACGGGGTCGAGTTCGTAGCCTTGGCGTCGGAGTTCGGCCTCGACGCCGAAGCGCTCGGCGCGATCCTCGCCGAACTGGTGCCGACGCTGCGCGGGGGGGCGGCGGCGCGGCTGAGCCGGTATGCCAACAGGATGCTGCGCCGCTGGGAGCCGGCGATCGCCACCCTGGTCGCCGCCGTCGGCGGCGACGACCGGGCCCGCCGCGCCCTGGACGAGTACCTGGACCTGCGGGAACAGAGCCCGGAGTGGACGCGGCTGGTGGCTACCCTACGGGCGATGGCCGACGGGGTCCGCGATCCGGACCGGCTCGTCGCCGGCCTTGACGACACCGACGCCCGGATCGTCGGCCACGCCTCGGACGCCCTGGCCGGGCGGGCCCGCCTGCTGGCGACTCCGGCGGACCTGCCGGCGGCGCTGTACGACGCCCGGCAACGGCACCGCGAGCTCGTCCGGACCGTCGCGGGAGCCGCCCATGGGCACCCTGTCGCGCTGAAGGAGATTCGGACGTGGCTGGAGGCCAGCGTCGGTCTCCCCGGCGCCGGGCCGCTGCTCGCGGCGGTGGGCGCCATCGTCGTCGACGGACTCGCGAACTCCACCGAGAGGCTTGCCGGCCGCCGCACCGATCGTCGCGCTGCCGGTCGTGCCCCCCGTCGGATCGACGTCGCGGCCCTGACGGCGAAGCTGACCGACCCGCAGGCGGCCCTGATCCGGGCCATCGTCGACGAGATCCGGCTCTCCCCACCGCCGCCACCCGATCCCGGTAAGGCTGTGGCGCTGCGGGTGAGGGCTGCGCTCGACCGGGATCCGGACCTCAGCCCGGAGGAGCTCCGGGGCGCCCTTGAGTACGGGGTGGCGGTGGACGACGTGCTGCGGCGCGTCGGCCGAGCCGTGGACCGCTGGGTCGGCAAGGGCGCCGTCGAGATCGCGGCGGCGCTGCTCAACGCGGTGGTCTACCGGCTGCTGAGCCGGGGTGACACGACCAGGGCGCTGGCTCCGGCCGAGCGCCTGGTGGAGCTCGCGGTCGCCGGGCTGCCCGACGGCGGCCGGCGCCATCCCCCGGAAGCGGACGCGTCATCGGGCAGCGCGCAGGTGGCCGTCGAGCCGAGCGCGCGCTATCTGATCGACACGACAGCCTTCGACGCGGCCCGCCGGGCCTATGCCGGCACGTCCGCGATGGTCGGCCCGGCCATCCCGCAACGCGCTCCGGCCCCGCTCGGCATCAACGTTCCGGCCGAGGAGATCGACCGGGCCCGCCGCTGGGTGGTGTTGGCCTGCCGGCTGCCAACGGAGAACGAGTACACCCTGGCCCGGCTGACGCTGGCCGATGCGCTGGTCAGCTGGGCCGGTGGGGACCTCGACCGGGCGCTCGACCGGGCCCGCACCGCCCAAGGGATCTTCGCGGCCCGGTCCGACGCGGAGGTCGACACCCTGGCGGCGGCGACGATCCTCGCCGGAGTCCATCGGCAGCGGGGTGAACTTCGTGCGGCGCTGACCGGCTACGACCGGCTGATCGACGCATGGGGCACCGCACCGGACGGCAGGGAACTCCTCCTGGCCGAGACGTACACCGCACGGGCCCGGGTGCGGGCCACGATCGGCCACCGCCACCGCGCCCTCGCCGACCTCCAGCAGGCCCTGACCCTGGTCCGTCGGGCCCCTGGTCCGCACGGCACCCTCGCCGAGGGGTCGATCCAGGCCGGTCTCGGAAACCTGTACGCGGAACTGGGCGACCTGCCGGCGGCGGTGACCGCCTACGAACGCGCCTGGTCGATCGCGGTACGCACCGGCCACCAGACCGCCCAGGCGGCCCAACTGCACACCCTCGGCGGCTTCTTCGGCCAGCTCGCCACCGGGGAACTCGGACCGGTCAGCGGCGGTGAGCTGCTCCGGCTGATCGGGCTGCTGCCGCGCCTCGGTCTGCCGCTCGACCGGAGCCCGGTGGAGGACGGGGCCCGTTCGGTGGCGATGCTGCTGATGCGTCGGGCCGCCGCGCTCTACCGCGAGAACAACAACGAGCAGGGCTGGGCCCGGGCCACCAACGACCTGACCAACCTGATGCCGCCGGAGCGCGACGCGGAGGCGCTCGACCTGCTGACCGAGGTGCTTCGGGCCAAGGAGCTGGCCGGTGACCGACTGGATCAGGCGACCACCCTGGCCAACCTGGCCGGCCGGCTGCGGTCGCTGGGCCGGGCCGCCGAGGCGGTGGCGGCATACCGGGAC
>NZ_BBZF01000025.1:0-160832 GCF_020884795.1 Micromonospora okii | reverse complement strand
CCCGGCCGGGTACTTCGATTCCGCCGCCGCCTCCGCGCACAGCCTGGCCGACCTGCACGCCGCGCAGGGCGAGCTGGCCTCGGCCGAGCCGTTCTACGCCGAAGCGGTGGACCTGATCGAGGCGAGCCGGCGGGAACGGCCGCACGACGACCGCTCCCGGATCAGCTATGTGCGCGGCAAACAGGGCGTCTACCAGGGGCTGGTGCGCTGCCTGCTGGCCCGGGACGCGGTCGGTGAGGCGTACGCCGTGGTGCAGCGGGCCAAGTCCCGGGCGCTGGTGGAACTGGTCGCCGTGGCGGAGATCCGACCCACCGCACCGGCCGGCAACCGGTTCGCCGCCCTGCTGGACGCCGAACGCCGGCACCTGACCACCCTCCGCAGTGGCACGCCCGGCGGTGCCGCCGTCGAGGCGCTGGACCAGCTCCGGTCCATCTACGACGAAATGGCCCGACACGACCCCGGGTACGTGGCGCTGCGGCGGGGGTCCACCGCCACCATCGAGGAGATCCGGCACGTCCTCGGGTGAACCGCCCGGGATCCGCGGCTCGGGCATGAATCACTTCCCCTGCCGCAGGGATGATCCGGGGAGTGGCGTCAGCGATCCGGGTGGCTCTGGCGGGCAGCTGATAGCGCTGCTGTTTCTCAGCCGGTCGCCGGGTGAACCCCCTTCCGGCACCCTCCCGCAGCATCGAGAGGCGCGAATATGATCAAAACCATGGCACGGTTTCCGCTGATCATGCCTTGCCCCTTATCGAGACGGCTGGATTAGAATCGCCTGTCCCACCTTCTGAAAGATGTCTCGCAACTCGGTGATGGCGTTGCCGTTCAACGGTACTGATGTCACCCGAGCAGGATGGTGTGGTGGAGGTGGGCGATGCCGGAAGCGGGGTCGGCCAATGCGCTGGCGGCGCGCCGGCGATCGCGCAGGGTCGTGAATGTCTTCATGCGGGCCAGGGCGTGCTCGACCCCGCGCCCGGACCTTGCGGTGCTGCCTGTTCAGTTCCTTCTTCCAGTCGGGCAGTTCGCTGCCGTCGGGGGAGGTTTGCGGTACCGAATGATCACCTCGGGGTTGCCGCGGTAGGCGGCCGTCGGCCATGACAGCCGTCCGGCCAGCATTTCGTCGACACCTGGAGCATGGCCAGTCGCAAAGGCGACTCCTCCGTGAACTTTCACGGCAGGTATTGATGCACATCACTCTAATCGGCTTAGATGGGTAGGCGTTCTCGATCTGGGAGCGCGCACCTGCCGACCGAGGAGAACCCTTTGCCAAGGCTCCACCTCCGGGCACGTCGGGCACACGCCCTCACCGCCGCCGCCGCGACCCTGCTCGCGACCGCCCTCGCCGTGGTCACACCCACCGCCGCCTACGCGTGGGGGCCCGGCGCCGAACCCACTCAGCCGTACGCGCAGCCAGCCCTCCCCGACGTGCCCGTACGCGGGTGCCAGTCGACAGTGGCCAACCCGTCCGCGCCGACCGGGGCCAGCCCCGCCCTCCAGGTCATCTACGCCTGGCACGACGGCAACGGCAACAACTACGAGGCCAACGTCGAGTACATCGCCAAGGTGGTCGACCGCGTCGACTGGGCGCTGGACCAGTCGAGCAACTACGACCAGCACGTCAAGCTGAGCTGCCGCACCGGGTACGACACCAGCACGTACGCCGGCTACGCCCGCTCGCTGGTCGTTCCCGAGAAGATCGACGCCGGGGCCAACCCGAACACCAGCGCGGCCACCGTCCGCAGTGACCTGATCTCTGCCGGATACGACGACAGCAACCGCATCTATCTCGTCTTCACCGACTTCGCCTCGAACTCCGACGCCTACCTGTGTCCCACCGGCGGTGGTTACGGCTCCTCCGGCGGGCACTGCTCGGCGGTGACCGAATCGTGGACCACCGGCGTGGCGGGGCACGAGCTGGCGCACGTGCTCGGTGCTCCGCACGCCTGGATGACGGAGACGGGAGCGCCGTACTACCCCGAGATCATGTACAACTGGGTGGACCACTGGAACCTCGACCCGGGCTTCCGCAACTACTACGACCCGAGTGAGCTGTCGGCCAGCTTCTATATCGACCCGCACCCCTCCACGGCCACGGGGAACATCGCGAACCACCCGATGCTGACCGCACCCACCTGCTGCGACGTCGGCGCCAACAACGACTCGCTCACGGCCGAGCAGCGGACATTCGAGGCGGCCACGCCAGGCAGCAGCACGTCGACGTTGACCTCGTCCAGCGGCTGGCACCAGGTCACCCCCTCCTGCGGCACCTCGGGGATCTCCTGCACCTACTTCGACGGGCGTCGGTCGGCGCAGTACAACACCTACACCGGCCCCTTCAGCAGCTCGTCGATCTCGCTGACCAACCGGCCGGCGGTGACCGCCGGCAACACGTACAAACTCTTCACCAGGCTGCGGGCCAACGCCGCGGTGACCACACAGCTCCAGCTCGCCTGGTACAACTCCGGCGGCACCCTGCTGTCGACAAGTTCCGGCACCGCGTCGACGCTCGCCAGCAACTGGCTGGAATACCGGCTGACCGCCACCGCTCCGGCGAACGCGACCTCCGTGCGCGTCACCCTGGCCGTGCCCAACCAGTCGACCACCGGCAACTACGCAATCAACATCGACAGTTTCCAGCTCAACAACTGCACGGCGAACACCGGCGGCAACTGCCGCTACGACACCTGACCCTCCGCTGATCCGGACCCGGTGCGGGCCGGCGGGCAATCGCCCCGCCCGCACCGGGCGCGGCGCCCACCGTGCCACCCGCCTGACCGCGTCAAGTCCCAGCGTAGTTGCGTCGACGGTCCGGCCGATCGACTTTGCCGACGGGTTCTGGCGTCAGATGCTGTTCCAGCGCCGTCTGTCCGGTGCGGAGTTCGTATCGCTGGGTATCAGCGCGACCTTGGCGACATCCGATCCGTCCGTCGCCGTGCCGATCCGGTCGATGCCGAGTCAGCCGAGGCCGCGTACCAGGGGTAGGAACACCTCGTCCACGATCTCGACTAGCACCTCGTCGGGGACCGAGGGGATACCGCGCATCGCGTACTCGGCGCGTAGCAGCATTATCGGTGTCGTCGCCACCCGGTGATGGGTGGGCGCCGCCGGCGCCTCGCCCCGGGCTGCGGCCCGTTCAAGCATCCCGAGCCAAGCGCGGTCCATGGTGTCTGCGCCGGACCCATCGCGCAGGCCGTGTGGTTCCCGCTTGGTCCCCGGTCGCTGACACGCTGGCGGTCACGGCACGCGGCATTCGTCTTCTGGCACCCGGCCTTCGCGCTCGCGTGGTGCGAGATCGACCATTGTGCCAGGAACGCGTAAGGTCCTACATCCATGAAGGTCTTGATCTCTGTAGACATGGAAGGGATCTCGGGGATCGTGCATCCCACCGAGACGAATCCGGATCGTTACGACTATGAGCGGGGCCGGGCGTTGATGACAGCCGATGCGAACGCAGTGATTGCCGGTGTTTTCGATGCCGAACCCGACGCCGTCGTGTGGGTCGCCGACGCACACGGACCGTTCCGGAACATCCTGCCGGAGGACCTCGACCGGCGCGCTCACCTAGCGCGAGGCAAACCCCGCTCGCTTGGCATGCTCACGGGGCTGGACGAGGACACGGATGCCGCCATGTTCATCGGCTACCACGCTCGGGCCGGCGCTGGGCCGGCCGTGCTGGCGCACACGATGAGCGGTGACATCCTCGACGTGCGGGTAGCCGGACGGTCGCTGGGCGAGATCGGCCTCAACGCCGCCATGGCGGGGCACCTGGACACGCCCGTCGTTCTGCTCAGCGGAGACGACACCGCCTGCGCGGAATTCAGTGAGCTGGCGCCCTCGGCGGTCACCGTCGCCGTCAAGCACGCCCTGGGTCAGGCCGCCGCCGTGACCGTGCATCCGCAGGAGGCACGGGAGCGGCTACGCCGCGCCGCCGCCGATGCGATCACCCTGCGAGCATCGATCCCCCCGCCAAAGATTGCCGGGCCTCTGGACGTTGAGGTCGACCTGTACGGCCCTTACATGGTCGACCTCGCCGTTCTGGTGCCGGGTGTGACCCGCGTCGGCGGTGGCCGAACGGTCGCCTTCCACGCCGCTGACTTCGCCGACGCTTATCGGCTGGTTCAGCTGCTTGTCCAACTCGCCACCATCAAACCCGGCTAGCTCGTGAAGCAACCTTCTGTCCGCGTCGCCAGCCGGTCCGGCCGCCGCCGGCCGCAGGTCGCCAGTAGGCCTGCGCCCTGCCTGCGCAGCCCGCTTTGCGAGCAGCCTTAACGACTGGTCAAAATGCGCTAGCCGCCGCAAACTTGACCGATCCTGGCCCCCAGAATGCAGACGAGGGCATATCCATCGATGAGATATGCCCTCTGAGCTGCGTCGGGACGGCCGGATTCGAACCGACGACCCCTTGACCCCCAGGACGCTTCGCCACACGTCCACGCACGTCACGCACGCCGTTCCCAAGATCAGACCGTGCAGTTGACGGCACGTCGGTCACCAGCGCGCACACCGTGTGGTCCCCACCTGGTCCCCAGGCGCTGACACGCTCGGCGAGCGCAGCACACGGTAGTACTCCAGCCACTCATCTCTCTACGCAACACGCCCATCACGGGCGAGTCGTACACCACTTCCGCGGACGCGGCCTTCCGCCCGGCCAGTTGTCCATCTCTGAGAGCCAACCCCAGTCGCGTACGTTCAACGCGACGCATACCAACGGCGGGGACGTGTAGCTTGTGCCGCCGTCCCCGCGTCACAGGTCCACCACGCCGCCCTGGAGGTTCATGATGTATCCGACGGTCCACTCGTTCCGCACGTCCGGCGGCGTCATCGCGATGACGGAGGCGTGATGACGACGGTCGAGGCGGACGGCGTCACGCTCGGGGTCGAACACTTCGGCGACACGGCGGCGCCGCTCGTTCTGCTCGCGGGCGGCACGACCATGCTCTCCTGGCCCGACGCACTCTGCGAGGCGCTCGCGCGCGGCGGGCGCCACGTTGTGCGGTACGACCTGCGCGATTCCGGCGCGTCGACCACCGTCGATCCCGAGGCTCCGGCGTATACGCTGCGCGACCTTGCAGCCGACGCCGCGGCACTCGCCCGCGAACTCGACGACCGGCCTGCGCACCTGGCGGGCATCGGCGTTGGCGGGATGGTCGCCCAGGTCGCTGCGCTCGACCACCCGGACGCGTTCTCGGCGCTCACCCTCGCCGGAACGCGGCCCGTCGCCCCAGGCCCGGTCGACGACGACCTGCCTGACCACGACGCGGCGACGATGACCCGGCTGTTCTCGCGTTCGATGCCCGATTGGTCCGACCGCGCCGCGGTGGCCGAGTTTGCCGCCGCAGGCGCGGAGATCCTCGGTGACGACCCCGTCGCCGCGCGCGCGACCGCCGAGCGCAGATGGGACCGCACGCCGGGCATGGAGCCCGCGGTGCAGATGGCCAACCACCTGGGCATGGTGTTCGCCAAGCTCGACTGCAAGCCGCGCTGGCGCGAGCGCCTGTCCGAGCTCGCGATCCCGTCGCTTGTGGTGCATGGTCGCCGCGACCCGTTCTTCCCTGTCGGCAACGGCGAAGCGCTCGCGCGCGAGATCCCCGGTGCGCGGCTGCTCGTGCTCGAACGGGCCGCGACGGCGATCCCCGATGCGGCCGCCGAGGAGGTCGCGGCGGCGATGCTCGCGCTCTAGCAGCGGACGCCTCTCGGTATCTCTCACCACTCCCTCGCCGTCCGTGGTCATCTTGCGGACCTGGCCTCGCTGGCGGATCTCTGAGGAGGGTCGGGGTTCGGGGCGGACTCCGAGGTCTTCGAGTCCTGGTCGTCTCCAAGCGTGGCCGGGCGGCCCGGCCAATGCCGGCCGGAGGTCGCCAGCAGGCCGGGGCCGGGCCTGCGCGGTCGCTTTGCGGGCCGCTACGCACCTTCGTCATCACCGGCTCGAACCACCCGAACCACACCGTCCTGACCCGGCGGCTGCAGGCCTACCTGCGGTGGCGCAACGCCAACGCCCGCCACCCCGACGTCCTGGCCGCCCAACGCCGCGAACGCGCCCGCATCCGCAGCGAACGACAACGACGCTGGGGCCGACCCGCCACCCGCGCAGCCTCACCAACACCCTCAACCTTCGTGGTCAAGGCACTAGGTGACGAGCAGGACGTGTAGCGTGCGAGGGCCGTGCACGCCCTCGACCCGGTCGAGTTCGATGTCGCTGGTGGCCGAGGGACCGCTGATCCAGGTGAGTGGCCGCCCCGGTTCGAGCCGGGCGATCGCGTCCGGTACCGAGGCAACCACCTGGTCGGTGTGGACGATACAGACGTGCACGTCCGGGAGCAGGGTGAGCACTCGACGGCCCTGGTCGAGCGAGGCGTCCAGGACGATGGTTCCGGTGGCGGCGATCGCGACCGCCGCCGCGGTGATCACCACGTCCTTGGCGGCGATCTGGGCGTGGGTGAGGTGCCCGTCGTCGCGCAGCACCGTCGCTCCGGGTGGCAGCCAGCCTTCCGGCAGGCCGGGTGGCACGACGGCGGCACGCCCGGCGAGCAGCCGGTCGATGACGGCGGCGATGCCACCCGTGGAGCAGTGGTGCACGGTGGCGTGGTAGTCGGCCAGGTTCTCGGCGAGCCGGTGCGCATCGCCCGCGCCGGCCGGTCCCTGATAGGCCCGGGGCACCTCCGCCGGCGCTGGGCGCTGGTCGCCGAGGGCGGCGCGCAGGCGGCCGAGCACGAGATCCCGGCTACTTCCGGCTCCTGAGTCGTCCTCTGGGCGCAGCGGTGCGGGTGTGGAGTGGTTGTTCATCGCTTGGCCCACCACTGGCGGAACGTCTCCTTGGGCAATTCGGGCAGGTCCCGAGCGGCGGTCCAGCCGGAAAGCGGCCGCGGCAGACCCTGGCCGCGACGACCCGCGATGCGAGCCAGCTTCGCGGCGCGCTGCGCGGCCGCATACAGCTTCGGGTGGTCCATGGTGTACGCGGCCGCGGCCATCGCCGCCCGTTCTGCTGCCGGGTGCGGGGCCTGATTGCGCAGGTGCACCAGCAGCTCCGGAATATTGATCTTGACCGGGCAGGCGTCGAAGCAGGCCCCGCACAGCGACGACGCGTACGGCAACGACGCATTGTCCTCGATCCCGGTCAACTGCGGCGACAGCACCGCGCCGATCGGCCCCGGATAGACCGACCCGTACGCGTGCCCGCCGGTACGTTCGTACACCGGGCACACGTTCAGGCAGGCGGAGCAGCGGATGCAGTGCAGTGCCTGCCGCCCGACGGAATCCGCCAGCACCGCGCTACGCCCGTTGTCCAGCAACACCAGGTGGAACTCCTGCGGCCCGTCGCCGGGCGTCACCCCGGTCCACATCGTGGTGTACGGGTTCATCCGCTCCCCGGTCGACGAGCGCGGCAGCAGTTGCAGGAACACCTCCAGGTCCTGCCAGGTCGGGAGAACCTTCTCGATACCCATCACGGTGATCAGTGTGTCCGGCAGGGTCAGGCACATCCGCCCGTTGCCCTCGGACTCGACCACCGCCAGGGTTCCGGTCTCGGCGATCGCGAAGTTCGCCCCGCTCACGGCCACCTTGGTGGACAGGAACGTCTCGCGCAGGTAGCGCCGCGCGGCTGCGGCCAGCACCCGCGGCTCGTCGGTCAGCGCCGGGTCGACGCCGGGCATCGCCCGCAGGAAGATCTCCCGGATCTCCGCGCGGTTGCGGTGGATCGCCGGAACCAGGATGTGACTCGGCTTGTCCCGGCCGAGCTGCACGATGAGCTCGGCCAGGTCCGTCTCCACCGCCGCGATTCCGGCCGCCTCCAGAGCCTCGTTGAGGCCGATTTCCTGGGTGGCCATCGACTTCACCTTGATCACCCGGTCGCTGCCGGTGGCCCGTACCAGCGAGGTGACGATCGCGTTCGCCTCGTTGGCGTCCGCCGCCCAGTGCACCACTCCCCCGGCCTCGGTGACCCGCGCCTCCAATTGCTTCAGCAACTCGGGCAGCCGCGCCATCACGTCGGCCTTGATCGCCGAGCCCGCCTCACGCAACTGCTGCCAGTCCGGCAGCTCGCCGATCACCGCCGCCGACTTGCCGCGGATCGTGGTGGTGGCGTGGCCGACGTTGCGCCGCAGCTGCGAATTCGCCAGAGCCTCGCGGGCCGCGGCCGGGAACGGCTGGTCGCCGCGCAGGTGCCCGACACCACGGGGCGCACGCGCCGGCATACCGAGAAACGTCACGATTCCGCCTCCGTGCTCATGGTCCCGCCCTGCCGAACCCCGCCCGCGTGGCCGTCGTTCGGCGCGGCCGGCTCGGTGCTGTCGGTCATGACGTCGACGCCAGGATTTCGGCCAGGTGCACGGTTCGCACCCCGGTACGCAGCCGGGACAATCCGCCGCCGATGTGCATCAGACACGACGCGTCCCCGGCCGCGCACACCTGGGCGCCGGTCGCCAGCACGTTCGTCATCTTGTCGGCGAGCATCGCCGCGGAGGTGTCCGCGTTCTTGAGCGCGAACGTGCCGCCGAACCCGCAGCACTGCTGCGCATGCGGCAGCTCTATCAACTCCAGGCCGCGCACCGCGCGCAGCAGCCGCAGCGGCCGGTCCCCCACCCGCAGCATCCGCAGCGAGTGGCAGGTCGGGTGGTAGGTGACCTGGTGCGGGTAGCAGGCGCCCACGTCCTCGACGCCGAGCACGTCGATGAGAAACTCCGACAGCTCGTAGGTACGTGCGGCGACCTCCTCCGCAGAGGCAGCCAGCCTGGTGTCCCCGGCGGCCGTGGCGACCATGGCGTGCTGGTGTCGGATCGAGCCGACGCACGATCCGGACGGCGCGACGATCACGTCGTAGGGGGCGAACACGTCGGCGTAGCGGCGCACCAGTGGCAGCGCCTCCCGCTGGTAGCCGGTGTTGACGTGCATCTGCCCGCAGCACGTCTGTTCCATCGGGAAGACCACCTCGTGGCCGAGCCGTTCGAGGAGCCGTACGGTCGCCTCGGCCGCCTGCGGGAACAGGGTGTCGGCGAGACAGGTGGCGAAGAGTGCGACACGCATGTCAGGCCTCCAACCGCTGTTCGGCCGCCCGCCAGGCTGCTTCGTCGCCGCGTGGCTGGTATTGGGTGAGGTGGTGGGTGTCGCGCACCAGCGTGCGTAGCTGTGTCAGGCCGCCGCCGACCGCGCCGGCGGCGCGAGCCTGCACCAACACGTTACCCAGGGCAGTGGCTTCGACCGGCCCCGCGATGACCGGCAGGCCGCAGGCATTGGCCGTGAGCTGGCAGAGTAGCGCGTTGCGTGCTCCGCCGCCGACGATGTGGATGACGTCGGCGTGATGCCCGGACAGCTGCTGCGCCTGGCGCAGCGCGCGGCGGTGGGCCAGGGCGAGGCTGTCGAGGATGCAGCGGACGATGCGGGCCGGTGCGGTGCCGGCGGCGAGCCCGGCGATGCGGGTGAGCCGCCCTGCCATGTCGCCGGGCGGCAGGAACACCGGGTCGTCCAGATCGACGACGTGGCCGAGCGCCGGCTCCTCGCCCGCCGCCTTGAGCAGCTCGGCGAGGTCGGGGTTGTCCCATTCGCGCAGGCATTCCTGCAGCGGCCACAGTCCCATGACGTTGCGCAGATAGCGGATGGTGCCGTCGATGCCGCTCTCGTTGGTGAAGTTCGCCGCCCGTGATGCCGTGGTCAGCACTGGCTGGGCCAGTTCGAGACCGGCCAGCGACCAGGTGCCGCAGGAGATGTACGCGAAGTCGGCACCTGCCGCGGGAACCGCCACCACTGCGGAGGCCGTGTCGTGCGAGCCGACCGCCACCACCGCCGGCGTGCCCGGCAGCTCGCGCGCCGAGCCGATCCGGGTACCGGGCTCGACCAGCGGCGCGAACAAATCCGGCCGGAGTCCGGCGTCGATGATGAGCTCGGTGGCCCAGACCCGTCTGCGCACGTCGAACAGCTGGGTGGTGGAGGCGTTGGTGATCTCGGTGACCTGCTCACCGGTGAGCCAGTAGGCGAGCAGGTCGGGGATCATCAGCAGCCGTCGGGCGGCCGCGAGCTGCGGGGTGCCGGCGGCTGCGGCGAGCTGGTAGAGGGTGTTGAACGGCAGCTGTTGCAGCCCGGTGGTGTCGTAGAGCCGCTCTTTGCCGAGCTGCTCGGTGACCGGGCCGAGGACGCCGTCGGTCCGCGCGTCGCGGTAGTGCACCGGGTTGCCCAGCAGTGCCCCGGAGGCGTCGAGCAGACCGTAGTCGACGGCCCAGGTGTCGATGCCGAGGCTGTTCACCGGACCGGCCGCGCGCAGGCCGTGCAGGACGCCCTTGAAGAGGGCCAGGATGTCCCAGTGCAGGGTGCCGCCGGCGCGTACCGGCTCGTTGGCGAACCGGTGCGCCTCGGTGAGTTTCAGCCGGCCCGGCCCGGCGCGGCCGACCATGACGCGCCCGCTGGACGCGCCGAGGTCGACCGCGGCGAACGTACCGGTCATCGCAGGAAGGCCGCAGCGACGCCAGCGTCGACCGGGATGTGCAGGCCGGTGGTGTGCGTCAGCTCGCCGCCGGTGAGGGCGAACACCGCGTTGGCGATGTGTTCGGGCAGCACCTCGCGCTTGAGCAGGGTGCGCTGGGCGTAGAACTCGCCGAGCTTCTCCTCCGGCACGCCGTAGACGGCGGCCCGGTCGGCACCCCACCCGCCGGCGAAGATGCCCGAGCCGCGCACCACACCGTCGGGGTTGATGCCGTTGACGCGAACGCCGTGCGGGCCGAGCTCGGCGGCGAGCAGCCGTACCTGGTGGGCCTGGTCGGCCTTGGCCGCGCCGTAGGCGACGTTGTTGGGGCCGGCGAAGACCGAGTTCTTGCTGGAGATGTAGATGATGTCGCCGCCCATGCCCTGGGCGAGCAGTACCCGGGCGGTCTCCCGGGAGACCAGGAACGCGCCCTTGGCCATCACGTCGTGTTGCAGGTCCCAGTCCTGATCGGTGGTCTCCAGCAGCGACTTGGACAGCGACAGCCCGGCGTTGTTGACCACCAGGTCGACGCCGCCGAAGGCGAGCACCGCGTCGCGGACCGCGGCCGCGACGGCCGCGGCGGAGGTGACATCGGCGGTGACCGCGATCGCCTGATCCGGGCCGCCGATCTCGCGGGCCACCGCCTCGGCCGACGAGGTGTCCCGGTCGGCGACCACCACGCAGGCGCCCTCGGCGGCCAGGCGCAGCGCGATCGCCCGGCCGATGCCGGAGCCGGCGCCGGTGACCAGCGCGATCCGGGCGGCCAACGGCTTGGGCTTGGGCATCCGGGCCAATTTGGCCTCTTCCAGGGCCCAGTACTCGATGCGGAACTTCTCCGCCTCGTCGATCGGCGCGTAGGTGGAGACGGACTCGGCGCCGTGTATCACGTTGATCGCGTTGACGTAGAACTCGCCCGCCACCCGAGCGGTCTGCTTGTTCGTGCCGAACGAGAACATGCCCACGCCGGGGACCAGGACGATCGCCGGGTCCGCGCCGCGCATCGCCGGGCTGTCCGGCGACGCATGCCGCTCGTAGTAGGCGCGGTAGTCGTCGCGGTAGGCGGCGTGCAGCTCTTTGATCCGGGCCACGACCTCGTCGACTGGCGCGTCGGGGGCGGTGTCCACGACGAGTGGCTTGACCTTGGTGCGCAGGAAGTGGTCGGGGCAGGAGGTGCCGAGCGCAGCGAGTTCGGGCATCCGTTCGCGGCCGACGAAGTCGAGGACGACGTCGCTGTCGGTGTAGTGGCCGACCTGGGCACGGTCGGTGGAGGCGAGGCCGCGCAGCACCGGGAACAGGGCGGCGGCGCGCTCCCGGCGTACCTCTGCGGTCAGCGGCTGGTGCAGCAGCTCGCCGAAGGGCGCGCTGCGGCCGTGCGCGGACAGGTAGGCCGCGGCGGTTTCGATGATCTCGGTGGAGTGCGCCTCGCACTGCTCGCTGGTGGCACCCCACGCGGTGATGCCGTGACCGCCGAGGACCACGCCGATCGCCTGCGGGTGTGCCTTCTGCACGGCGGCGATGTCCAGGCCGAGCTGGAAGCCCGGACGCCGCCACGGCACCCAGACCACCCGGTCGCCGAAGATCTCCTTGGTCAACGCCGGGCCGTCGGCGGCGGTCGCGATCGCTATGCCGGCGTCCGGGTGCAGGTGGTCGACGTGCGCGGCGTCGACCAAGCCGTGCATCGCGGCGTCGATCGACGGGGCGGCGCCACCGCGGCCGTGCAGGCAGTAGTCGAACGCGGCGACCATCTCGTCCTCGTGGTCGACGCCGGGGTAGACGCCGGTCAGGGCGCGCAGTCGGTCCAGGCGCAGCACCGCGAGACCCGATTCGGTCAGGGTGCCGAGGTCGCCGCCGGAGCCCTTGACCCAGAGCAGGTCGACCGGCTCACCGGTGACCGGATCGACGGCGCTGCCTTTGGCAGAGGTGTTGCCGCCGGCGTAGTTGGTGTTGCGCGGGTCCGCGCCGAGTCGGTGGGAACGGGCGATCAGTTCGTGAACGGTCGACATGTCAGGCTCCCCAGCCGGCCTGGACGCCGCCGGCGCGCTCGGTACGGATCTTGTCGAAATAGCCGCTGCGGTGGTAGGCGGCGACCGGGTCAGGGTCAAGGCCCTCGGCCGCGCGGAAGTCGGCGAGCAGCGGGCGCACGTCGGTGTTGAAGGCGTCCATCAGCACCGCGTTGGCGGCCAGCACGTCACCCTGGTTCTGTACGTCGGCCAGCGCTTCCCGGTCGACCAGCAGGGCCTTGGCGGTGGCCTCCTGGACGTTGAGCACCGAGCGGATGATCGCCGGGATCTTGGTCTCGATGTTGTGGCACTGGTCGAGCATGAACGCGATCCCGGCCTCGGGCTTCAGCGCGTCGCCGCGGACGATCTCGTACATGATCCGGAAGAGCTGGAACGGGTCGGCGGCGCCCACCATCAGGTCGTCGTCGGCGTAGAAGCGCGAGTTGAAGTCGAACGCGCCGAGCTTTCCCCGCCGTAGCAGGAACGCCACGATGAACTCGATGTTGGTGCCCGGCGCGTGGTGGCCGGTGTCGATCACGACCTGCGCCTTCGGGCCGAGCTCCAGGCAGTGCGCGTACGCGGTGCCCCAGTCCGGCACGTCGGTGGTGTAGAGGGCCGGCTCGAACAGCTTGTACTCCAGCAGCATCCGTTGGTCGTCGCCGAGCCGGTCGTAGACCTCCCGCAGCGCCTCGGCGAGCCGGTCCTGCCGGGACCGGATGTCGTCCTGACCCGGGTAGTTGGTGCCGTCGGAGAACCACAGCTTCAGGTCCCGCGAGCCGGTGGCGTCCATGATGTCGACGCACTCGAGGAGGTGGTCGGTGGCCTTGCGGCGCACCGCCGGGTCCGGGTTGGTGACGCTGCCGAGCTTGTAGTCGTCGTCCTGGAAGACGTTCGAGTTGATCGCGCCGAGCGCGACGCCCTGCTCTGTCGCGTACGTCGACAGCGCGGCGTAGTTGTCCACCCGGTCCCACGGGATGTGCAGGGCCACGGTGGGCGCGATCCCGGTCAGCCGGTGCACGACCGCGGCGTCGGCGATCTTCTCGTACGGGTCCCGGGGCACGCCTGGCTGCGCGAACACCTTGAAACGGGTGCCGGAGTTCGCGTACGCCCACGACGGCGTCTCGATGCGCTGGTCGCGCAGCGCGCTGTGAAACGTTTCATCAGCCATGCGCCCAAACTAGGGGCGAGCACCTGCCGCGTCAACCCTTACCATCCGATGTGACGTTTCAAGCGAAAGGAACATCGTGACTGCACGCAACGGCCGTGCCCCATCGGTCAAGGAGGTCGCCGCCGCCGCAGGCGTCTCGCTGGGCACGGTCTCCAACGTGCTCAACCGCCCGTCCGTGGTCAGCACGAGCACCCGCGAGCGCGTCGAGCGCGCGATGGCCGAGCTCGGCTTCGTCCGCAACGAGTCGGCCCGCCAGCTACGCGCCGGCACCAGCCGCGCGCTGGCCTACGTGATGCTCGATGGCGGCAACCCGTTCTTCCACGACGTCGCCGCCGGCATCGAGTCCGCTGCCGAGGACGCCGACCTCTCGGTGTTCGTCTGCAACTCCGGCGGCGGCATCGAACGCGAGGCCAAACACCTCGACCGGCTGCTCCAGCAGCGGGTCCAGGGCATCCTGCTCACCCCGGTCGACCCGGGCGCCCCGCACCTGGCCGAGGCCGCCCGTCGCGGCACCCCGATCGTGCTGGTCGACCGCGCGGGTGACACCCGCGACCAGTGCTCAGTCGCCGTAGACGACGTGCTCGGCGGTCGGATCGCTGTCGAACACCTGCTCGAACGTGGACACCAGCGGGTGGCCTTCGTGGGCGGCCCGGAGTCAGTCGGCCAGGTCCGCGACCGGCTGCGCGGCGCCCGCGAGGTGTGGGCGGAACTCGGTCGCCCCACCGACGATCTGCTCCACCTGCCCACCGGTGCACTGACCGTCGCCGAGGGCCGCGCCGCCGGCGAGCGTCTCGCTGGGCTACCGGCGCGGCGGCGGCCCGGCGCCGCCTTCTGCGCCAATGACCTGCTCGCGCTCGGCCTGCTGCAACACGCGGTAGGCGCGGGCGTACACGTGCCGGGCGAGCTCGCCATCGTCGGCTACGACGACATCGACTTCGCGGCCGCCGCGGCCGTCCCGCTGACCTCGGTTCGCCAGCCCCGCCAGGAACTCGGGCGGACCGCGGCCCGGCTGGCGCTCGACGAGGCCACCAACCCGCAGCACCGGCACGAGCAGGCGATGTTCGCACCGGCTCTGGTCGCCCGCGCCTCCACCGGCCTGACGAGATCATGATCCGTCTACGGCGGCCCAGGCCGTCCCGGTCGCCGCACCGTAGGCGCGCAGAACCTCGACGCTGAGCCATGCTGGACTCGCGAATGACCAGCTTCGGCTCGACGACGATGTCCTGCTGCGAGCATGAGCATATGAGCACAAAGGGTCACCACTTCTCGGGGTGGAAACTCGCCCTACTGCGGTTTCCGCGTTCGCGCCGATGACCAGAAGGCCGGGGCGCGGTCGTGAACGACCGCGCCCCGGCCCGCACTGACCTGTCAGTAGCTCCCGAGGTCGAGCCAGGGCCCGTTCCGGTCACCGGGCTCCTGGTTGCGAGTCCACCACTGCGCCTTCCACAGGTGGCCGTCGTGGGCCACGATGTCGCCGCTGGTGTAGATCCACGAGGTCGTCCACGAGGCGTACCTGCCCTCGGGGGTCTGCACCGGAACCCCCACCTCGGCCCAGGCGCCCCGCGGGGAGACGCCCGGCACCTCGGCGCGCGTCGACCACTGGGCCTCGTACGCCCGGTCGTTGTGGATCACGCGGGCACCCTTGCGGTACTCGACGGCGCGTTCCCAGTTGGGATGACGGACCAGCGCCTCCAGGGCGGTGGCCAGCGCCCGCTCGGCCTTGTCCACCTCGTACTGGTAGGGGTGTGCGGCCGCGGCGACCGTCCTGGCCTTCGCGAGTGCCTCGGTGAGGCCCGCCCAGCTCTCGGCCGTGTACTGCGGTTCCGACTTGCCCTCGGCCTCGGCGATCCGCTGCCGCAGTGCCTGCCGGTCGCTGGCCGGCGTGCCGAAGGCTTCGATCTCCGCCACCTGCATGAGGTAGCCGTCGGCCGCGTGGCCGCCCATGCGCAGCTTGCTGCTGACGATCCGGACGAAGGCGGCGCGCACGGGCTTGTCCAGGGTGAACACCCGCGGCTTCGCGGTGCTGCCGTCGTCACCCTTCACGTCGGCGATGGTGGTCCAGTCGCCGCCGTCCGACGAGAGCTGCACCTTGTAGTCGACCGGGAAGGCGCCGATCGCGTGGACCTTCACCTCGCTCACGTCGTAGTCGGCGCGAAGCCCGACGACGGCCCACTCCTGCGCGTTGGGGGTCGTGTGTCGCCGGATGTTACTGGTCCAGCCGTTGTCCGTCCGCCCGTCGACCAGGAACTTGGAGGCGTAGCCCCACTGCTCGTAGGTGCTGTCGGGGGTGGTGGAGGACACGACCACCGTCTTGTTCTTGGCGATGTTCTGGCCCTCGACGTACGGCGGTGGCGCGGGCGTGGCCGGCGGGGACTCGGGCGCCGCGGTGCCGCCGTCGTCGTGGTACACCTCCAGCTCGGCCAACGCCGCGGCGTAGCGGCCGCCCCACCGGTTCATCTCCTGCACGGCGATCCGCACGTAGCGGCCCTTGGTGGCGTCGAAGCTGTAGCTGAGCGGACCGGCGGCGCGGCCCTGACCGCTGACGGTCCTGACCGTCCGCCACGACTCGCCGTCCGACGACACCTGGAGGGTGAAGTCCCGTGGGAAGGTGCCGCCGTAGTCGATGGCGGTGCCCGCCGGGTAGAGGTCGATCCGGTTCAGATCCTGTTCCCTGCCGAGGTCGACCGTGAGGTTCGCCTTCCGGGAGGCCTCGGTGGTCGGCGTGCTCCACCCGTTCACGGCGCCCTGGGCGAAGCGCTGCCCGTCGGTGACGCTGGTCGGCGACCAGTCGCCCCCGCTCTGGGTGCTGTCGGCGGTGACCGGCTTGCGCTCGGCGATGTTGACGTTCACCGGAGTCGGACGGGCGTCGTAGTCGTAGCCGGCGGGGAGCATGTAGAGGACGGCCTCGCCCTTGTCGAACCTACGGTTCAGGGCCCCGTTGTCCAGCGCGACGCCGACCGGCTTGCCGGTCTGCCGGCTGATCTCCTCGAGCGAGCCGATCCCGGTGCCGAAGCGCAGCGAGACGTCCTTCGCCTGGGTGAAGCTGTTGTTGACGACCATCACGTAGTTGCGGCCGTTCTCGCGGTCACGCATGTACGAGAAGGTGAGGTCGTCGTTCGACTGCGCGCGCACCAGGAAGTCCGCCGGCACCGCTTCCTGGCCCCAGGTCTGACCGTTGAGGTAGACCTCCTTGGCGTCCAGTCTCATCAGGGTGGGCCCGAGGGCGTGGATCTCGCTGTTGAGCTGCTTCACCGGCTCGAACAGGTCGGTCTTCTTCCCGTCCGCGGTGATGATGGCGTCGGTGAAGACCTCGCCGCGGTTGGTCGGCGTCCACCAGGTGAAGTACGAGAGGTTCTTGTACCCGTACGCGAGAGCCATGTTGGCCTCGTAGCGGATCTCGGTCGGGTTCATCCGCCGGAAGTTGCCAGGAACCCCGACGGCCTGCAGGTACTGCGCCGTCTTGACGTTGTTGGCCAGCCCGACCTTCCGCACCGTGTTCATGTTGTTCAGGAAGCCGGTGTAGTCGAGGCTGTTCTCGGTCCAGCCGAAGGGGTACCGGTCGTACATCAGGTAACCGCGGTCACCGACCCGGTCGAGCCACCCCTGCGTCACCCGCGCGAACTCGGCCTCGGACCCGTACACCGAGCTCGGCTGGAAGTTCAGGTGGGCGTCGTACTCGGGCGCGACCTCCTTGATGGTGTTGAACACCCGGGCGAACGGGGTCGGGTCGTACGGCTCGTCCACGATGAAGAACCCACCGACGCCTGGGACGTTGGTGTATCCCAGCACCTCCTTCCGGATCTGCTCGTCGGTCATGTTGACCATGCCGGGCCCGATGCGGCCGTCCTGGACCATGATCTGGAAGCCGTTCTTGTGCGCCAGCCGCGCCATCTCCAGGTTGATCTCCTTGGAGGTGTGCAGCTGGGTCGCGAGCACCAGATCGATCCCCGCGTCGCCCAGGTAGCTGTACTGGGTCTCGTTCACGTATTCCGTGGTGGGCGGCCAGAAGGCCGAGATCACGAATTTGTCCTCGACCCGTTCCACCTCGTTCCGGACCTCGACCGGGATGGACGTGGACTTCCCCAGCTGCGGCGCGGCCATCGTGATCACCGTCTTGCCCGGTGCCACGGCGGTCACCACGCCCGAGCCGTCGACGGTGGCCACACCCACGTCGGAGGAGGTCCAGACGAGCTTCGGGGTCCCGCTGGGCGCGACCGCCCGGTGGGGTAGCCGCTCGACGGTCCCGGTCTCCAGCAGCAGCGCGGGCTTCTCGATGGACAGGATCGTCTCGTTGAGCCCGCCGAAGACGGCCAGTTCGGAGAGCTGTACCAGGTAACCGTCACCGGTCGGGACGCCGTTGCGGCGGGTGACGTACAGCCGCAGGAAGCGGCCCTCCACGTCGGCCAGGTCGACGACCTGGGGCGCGGTGCGGCCGGCCGCGTTGCCGGTGCTGGTGAAGACGCTGCGGTACTCGTTGCCGTCGGCCGACACCTCGATGCGGTAGTCGGCGGGGAAGCTCTTGTCCCTCGGGAACACGACGACGCGGTCGATGTCGTGTGACGCCCCGAGGTCGTAGCTCACCCAGGCCGCCGTGGCGGGGTTCTGCACCTTGTCGTACGGGTTGGTGCTCCAGCCATCGGCCTTGCCCGCCACCCCGTTGTTGAGCAGCGACATGGCCCAGGACTCGTTGGCCATCTCGTAGCTGGACGAGGACGCCACCCTGGCGCTCGCGGCCACGTTGGTCGTGCCGTCCGGGGCGTAGCCGGCGACGTCGTACGGGTCGGCAGGAATGTTCGACGCCGACGGGGCCGCCGATGCGTGGGTGGGGGCGTTGACCAGCCCCCAGGTTGTCGTCGCCGCGACGATGAGCCCAGCGGCCATCATGCGGCGGAGAGGCGCGCGCAAGACTGTCCTCATTTCCTGTGGACGTGACACGCCTGACGACAGGCGTGAAGGGGTTGGCTAGGTGCGGAGGGTGAGCGCGGGCTAGCGGAAGGTGCCTTGTGAGACCGAGCCCTCAAGCCGGCGCTGGAAGATCACATAGATGACGAGTACGGGAAGGACGGTCATCACGACCGCCGCGAACAGGGCGCCGAAGTCGACCGCGTAGCCGGCCCTCGACGCGAACACCGCCATGCCCTGCGTCAGCACGTAGTTGTCACGATCGGTGTTGAGGACGATGGGCAGTAGGAACTGGTTCCACAGCCCGAGGAAGTTGAAGATGGCCACCGAGGCCAGACCGGGTTTCGCCATGGGCAGCATCACCCGGAAGAACGTGCTCCACTCCCCCGCGCCGTCGATCTGCGCCGCCTCGTGGATCTCGTCCGGCAGCGCCTTGAAGAACGAGTGCAGGAAGAAGACGGTGAACGGAAGGGCGAACGCGACGTAGGTCAGGATCAGGCCCGGCAGGGTGTTCAGCAGCCCGAAGTTCCGCAGGATGAAGAAGAGCGGCACGATCGCGAGGAACAGCGGGAACGTCATCGAGGTGATCAGCGCGTTGTAGATCAGCCGGTTGCCCGGGAAGCGAAACCGCGCCAACACGTACGAGCACATCGCGCCGAGCAACATGACGATGAACAGCGCGGCGCCCACCACGATGACCGTGTTCAGGAAGTAGCCGCCGATTCCGGCGCCCGTCCAGGCGGCCGTGTAGTTGCGGAAGCTCCACTCGCTGGGCAGCGAGAACGGCGACGCCAGAATCTCACCGGTCGACTTGAACGACGACATGACCGTCCACAGGAACGGGACAATGACGATGACGGCCCAGGCGACGAGGAGGGTGTGTGAGGTCGCCGCGACGGCGATGTCGCCACGGCTGGTTCTCCGGCGACGTCGAAGCGGGACGGGGGTGGCCGGGGTGGCCGGTCGCGCCTTCCCGGTGGCGAGCGCAGTCATGTCCGCTCCTTCCCGTCGGCACGTCCGCCGGTCAGGCGGTCGGCCAGGAACACGATCGCGGCGAACATCAGTGTCACCACCGCGAGTACCACGCCCATGGCGGTCGCGTACCCGAACTGCCCCTTACGGAAGGCCACCATGTACAACTGCTGGCTCATGGTCAGCGTCGAGTACTCGGGCCCGCCGGTGGGGTTCAACGCCTGCATGTAGATGAACGCGTCGAGGGCGATGATGCCGAGGTAGACGTACGCGGTCCGTACGCTGTCCCGGATCTGCGGGATGGTGATGGAGAAGACGGTGCGTAAGCGACCGGCGCCGTCCAGGCGTGCGGCCTCGTACGTCTCCGCCGGGATGCCTTTGATCGCCGCGACGAACAGCACGGTGTAGAAGCCGACGAAGCCCCAGACGATGACGAAAATCGACGCCGGCAACGCGGTGGTGGCCCTGCCGAGCCACGGGAAGTCCGCGAACCCGTCGAGGCCGACCCCGGCGAGAAGGCCGTTGAGCAGCCCTCTCGACGGGTCGTACACCTGGGCCCAGATCAGCCCGATGGCGATGGCGGGCACCGTGTACGGGAAGAACGAGACGATCCGGTAGAAGCCGGACCCGCGAAGGCCCCGCACGGTTCCCGTACTCGGGCCACCGACGGTCACCATGCTGGCGATCGCCAGGGCCAGCACGATGGTCACGATGGGCACGACGATCGCGAGCACCACGTTGTTCAGCAGAGCACGCAGGAAGACGTCGTCGCCGAAGAGCTTGACGAAGTTCTCCAGACCGATGAAGCGCATGTCCGGCGAGAAGCCGGTCCAGTCCGTCATCGCGTAGTACAGCGCCTGGACGAACGGCGAGATCACGAAGATCGCGAAGATGGCCAGGGGAAGCACCAGGAACACCGCCATGAAGCTCACCCGGTCGAAGGTGAGCCTGCCGCGGCGCTTGGCGGCACGCCGGCCGCCCAGCATCGTCGTACCTGTCATCGCATTCAGCTAACCTTGATCTTCTGGATGGACGAGTCGTTCGCGATCTTGTCGCTCACGGACTGCAGGCCCTTGGTCATCGCGGCGACGTCGAGGTCGCCGGCGAGGAACGAGTTCCACAGGACGAGTTGGTCGGCGCCCATCCCGTAGTAACCCTCGGAGACGAAGTCGAAGATGTGCTGGCCGGCGGCCTCGAGCATCTTGGTCTGCGAGACCAGCGCGGTCGAGCCGTACCCGTCGGCCGGTACGGTCCCCTTGACGATCGTCGGCGCCAGCCGGGTCTTCGAGAAGTTGGCGGCGGCCTCGTTGGAGAGCATCGCGCGCAGCACCTCCTTGCCACCCGCCGGGCTCTTGCCCTTGGCCGGCACGATGAACGGTTCGCCGGCCGCGGCGCGCAGCGCCTCGAACGGCAGCGCCGGGCTCGTCGACAGGGTCGGCACCGGCACACCGGTCATCCGGAAGCCCGCCTTGGTGGCCTTCTTCATCTCGTTCTCGATCCAGCCACCCGAGCTGTACAGCAGGGCCTGCTGGTCGTTGCTCCACTTCGCCTGCGCGGCGGTGAACTGGGTGCCCGCGCCACCGGGAACGATGTAGCCGGCCCGCACGATGTCGTGGATCTCCTTGAGAACGCCCTGGACCGCCGGGTGCGACCACGCCTTCGGCGCCAGGTTCTCCAGGGCCAGGCGTACCTCGTGCCCGCCCTCCTTGATCGCCGAGTCGACCATCGTCCACTGGTAGTAGTTGGCCGCCTCCTTGCCGAAGACGAACAGGTACTTGCCCTTCGCCTTCGCCTTGGCGCCGAGGTCCTTCGCCTCGGCCCAGGTCTTCGGCGGGGTCCAGCCGTTCTCCTCGAACAGCGAGGCCGAGTGCCAGAGCGAGAAGACGGTCATCACGTAGTTCAGCGCGACGAACTTCCCGTTGAACGTGCCGGGCAGCTTGACCCCCGGGTAGAGGCTGTCCGCGATCTTCGTACCGCCGTAGTTGGTCGCGTCGAGGACGTCGTCGAGGGTCTCCAGCTGGTCGACGATCGTGCTCAGCGAGATCTTGCCCGCACCGCCGTTGTTGATCAGGTCAGGCGGGTTGCCGCCGACGAACCGGGGCTGGAGTTCCTGGGCGATCTCCGTCGACGGCTGGACCTTGATCTTGGTGCCGCTGTGCTTCGCCTCGGCCAGGCCGCCCGCGAACGTGACGTAGTCGTAGCCGTAGCCGCCGTTGAAGATGACCGCGTCGACCTCGGTGTTGGCGGCCAGTCCGAACGGGTTCTCGGCGCTCTTGGCGCCGTTGGTTGACGTGCCCTTGGGCTCGTCGCCGCCCGGCGAGGCGCACGCGGCCAGCACACCGGCGACGGGGACCAGCGACGTCGCCAGCGCACCCCGCAGGAACAGCCGGCGATTGAATGGTTTCAATTCAGAGGACATGGGTGGCTACCTTTCGATGGGCCTTGCTGCCTGCGATTTCTGTGGCCGTGGCGGTCCCCCGCGGCTCGGGCGTCGCCGCGGTTGCCCGGGATCACGCGACGGGCTTGATGCGTGCCCCGTAGCGTCGTTCCAGGGCGCCGTTGTGCTCATCGCCGCCGGGAATGTTGGCCGAGATGTACAGCGGCGGCACCTGCCCGGCCGTCCGGATGCGCTCCGCCGCGCCGATGGTCAGCAGCTGCGCGAGGTAGGCGGCGGTGATCGACGAGACCGGCCCCACCCCGAGCCCGTCACCGAGGTCGAGGGTGGCGTCCCCGTACGGAGCACGGTTGTCCAGGACGATGTCGGCGACGTCCGAGAGCCGCTTCCCACTGGGATGCTTGGGGACGACCGCGTTGGAGTGTTCGAGGCTGGTCACGGCGATCACCGGATGCCCTTCGGCCTTGGCGCGCAGGGCGAGCCCGACGATCGAGCCGTTCACGCCCGAGTTGGAGGCGATGAGGAACACGTCGGCCGGGCGCATCTCGTACAGGTCGTAGAGTTCGTCCACGATGCTGTTGTCGCGTTCCAACTCGGCACCGACGAGGATGGAGGCGTCGCTGCGGGCACCGAACAGGACCAGGTCCCGCAGCGCGATGGGGTGGCTCGGGATGAGCCCGCCGGCCCGGCCGGCGATCTCCATCGCGAAGGCCTCGGAGTGACCGGTGCCGAAGGCGTGCAGCACACCGTCGTTCTCGATCGCGTTGACGATCAACTCGATCGCCCCGTCCAGGCCGCCCGAACGGGCGTCCTCGTCGATGGCGCGGAGGCGGCTGGAGACCTGCGTGAAGTAGTCACTGAAGAGGGGCGTCATGAGGAAGGCGTTCCGTTCGTCGGGGAGGCGGTCGCGGCACGCGGCGGCCGGGACTGAGTTTCGCGATGGTTGGCGATGGCGGCAGCGGTCCGGGCGAGCGTGGTCGTGGTGCGTTCGAAGTTCTGTTGCGCGACCATCAGGTAGAGCAGGTCGAACACGAACAGCTGGGCGTGTTGTGCGGCGAAGTCCCCGGGCTGGAGGTATTCGCCGGGCGCGTAGCTCTGGATGTGCACGTCGGCGACCGCGGCGAGCGGCGAACTGGGATCGCTCGTCAGCGCCACGGTGAACGCGTTCTGTGCGGCGGCGAACCCCAGCATCTCCACGGTCTCGCTGGTGCGGCCACTGTTGGAGACGCCGATCGCCACGGCGCCCTCCCCCAGCAGCGCGCCGCTGGTGAGGCCGAGATGCACCTCGGTCCACGCATGCGCGTTGATCCCGATGCGGTACAGGCGCTCATGCATGCCGGCAGCGACGAGCCCACTGCCGCCGATGCCGTAGATGTCCACGTGCTGGCTGGTGGCGATGGCGGCGGCGACCCGTTGCAGCAGAGCGAGGTCGGCCAGATCGGCGGTGGCCTGCAACGCGCCGACGTGCGCGTTGAGCAGCGTCCGCAACACCTTGGCAGGGTCCTGCCGCGGGTGGAAGGTCTGCCCGATCACCTGCTCCCAGGTGTCCTGCGCGCTCGACCGCCCAAGGTCGGCCGCCGAGCTGACCCGCAGTTGCAGATAGCCGCCGTAGCCGATCAGCCGGCAGAAGCGGGTCACCGTCGCCGCCGAGGTGCCCGCGCGTTCCGCGAGCTCGGTGATCGACAACTGGAGCGGCAGCTCGGGGTTCTCCAGGAGGAGCTGACCGATCTTGGCCATGGACTGCGTCATGTGTGACAGCTGCGCCCGGATGCGACTGTTGACGCCGAACTCGGCAGTCGTTTGCGCCGGGGGTACCTCAGCCGAAGACATGATGATGAAAAGTCCTATCACTGTTAGATTTGGTTTGTGAAAACTAATTGCAGAGTCTCGGCGGGGGCAACGGCCCACAGGTCACGGGTTGGTAACGATGCCTGACCTGCTCGCCGTCGATGCCGGTGGCACCTCGACCCGTAGCATCGTCGTCACCGTCGAGGGTCGATGTCTCGGTTACGCCCGAACCGGCAGCGGAAACCCGACCTCCGCCGGGGCCCAACACGCGGCCGCCTCGGTGGCGGCCAGTGCCGCGGACGCGTTGGCCGCCGCCGGCGTGCCAGGCGAGGAGATCGGCGGGGTCGTGTTCGCCATGGCCGGCGCGAGCCCGCAGATGGACGTCGAGGCGTTCACCGCACCACTGAAGGCACTCGGCATCACCGCCACCCCCGTCTTCGAATCGGACCTGCTGGCCACCTTCTTCTCCGGCACCTACCGGGAGGCCGGCTACGCGCTCGTCGCCGGCACAGGCGCGGCGGCCATCAGGGTCGAGCGGGGGCGGACGATCGCCACCGCCGACGGGCTCGGCTGGCTGCTCGGCGACGACGGCTCCGGCTTCTACATAGGGCACCGGGTGGTCCGGGCGGCGCTGACCGAGCTCGACCGCCGCGGCCCGGCCACCGCGCTCACCGGACTACTCCTGGACCAGCTCGGCCAGGCCGGTGGCCACGCTCCGGATCCCGACGGTCGCCCGGCCATCGTCTCGTACGCGCTGGACACCCTCTACGCGATCCGCCCGGTGCAGCTCGCCCAGTTCGCGCACCTGGCCTTCGAGGCCGCCGGCGACGAGATCGCCGACGCGATCGTCCGCGACGCCGCCGACGCGCTGCTGCGTACCCTCAACGCGGTGGTCGCCCCCGGCCTGAGCGGCGTGATCACACTCGGCGGCGGCATCCTGACCCGGCACCGCACGCTGGCCGACCGGATCGCGGCCCGGTACGCCCGGGACGGCACCACCGCGGAGGTACGCGTCGTCCCCGACGGAGTGGTCGGCGCGGCCGTGCTCGCCCTCCGGCAGGCCGGAGCGACCGTCGACGAGGTCGTCTTCGACCGGCTCACGACGACACTCGCGACGCTGCGCTGACGTGCACTGTCGATCGACGGCGCGGCCCCACCCCGCCCGTGCAGGCAGTAGTCGAACGCGGCGACCATCTCGTCCTCCCGCTCGACGCCCGGCTAGGGCCTGTGTCGAAGTCGGTTACAGCCATTCGTTGATCGCGGCGATGTGAACGGTGGCTTGGTAGCGGACGGCGAGTTTGTCGAAGCGGGTCGCTACGGCCCGGTTGCCCTTGAGTCGGTTGATGCCGCACTCCACGGCGTGACGCTGCTTGTACCGCTCGGGGTCGAAGGCCGGTGGTCGGCCGCCCTTCGACCCCTTCTTGCGTCGGTTGGCGTCTTGGTCGGCCTTCGAGGGGATCGTCGCGGCGATGCCACGTCGGCGCAGGTAGCGGCGGTTGGCCTTCGACGTGTACGCCTTGTCGGCCAAGACCCGGTCCGGGCGGGTTCGGGGCCGGCCGCCGCCGAGGCGGGGCACCCGGATCCCGTCGAGCACCACCATGAACTGCGGGCTGTCCCCCCGCTGCCCAGCGGTCAACACGATCGACAACGGCTTCTGCCCCTGCTCGCAGGCCAGGTGCAGCTTCGTGGTCAGGCCACCCCGCGACCGACCCAACGCGTGATCAGCCGGTTCGACCGTGACCCCGCCCGGCGGCTCGGCCTGCAGATCCCCCTTTTACGCGCCCCGGCGGCGTGCTGGTGCACTCGGGCGACCGTGGAGTCCACCGACACGTCCCAGACGACACGTCCGGCCGCGTCAGCCAGAGCCTGCAAGGCGGTCAGGATCTTCGCCCAGGTCCCATCACGCTGCCAACGCCGAAACAACCCGTAGACCGCAGCCCAGGATCCGTAGCAATCCGGAACGTCCCGCCACGGTGCACCAACCCGTGTCCGCCACCGGATCCCATCAATGAGCTGCCGTTTCGTCCATGTCAACGGCCGACCCGGCCTACGCCCCGCAGGCAGTAGCGGCTCCAGCGCCACCCACTGTGCGTCGGTCAGGTCGTGCCGCCTCGTCACCGCTAGGGTGTCCACGAGGTCTCCGGTGTTCGGGTTCTGCTTGGTCGCTGAACCAGATACCGGAGACCTCGCTACATCCCGAACACCGACACGCCAAGATCCTCACCCAACAGCTCAAGCCCTGGCACCGACTTCGACACACGCCCTAGACGTCGACGAGGGCCCGGAGGCGGTCGAGCCGGAGCACGGCCAGGCCGGCCTCGGTCAGCGCGCCCAGGTCGCCGCCCGAGCCCTTGACCCAGAGCAGCTCGACGGGGCCACCGGTCACCGGATCGGTGGCCTCGCCCCTGGCGGAGGTGTGGCCGCCGGCATAGTTGGTGGTGCTCGTGTCGGCGCCGAGCCGGTTGCTGCGCGCGATGAGTTCCTGTACCTCGGGATGCATCGTCCTCACGTCTCCTGGGTGCGTTCTCGGGTGGCGCTCAGGCGCCCCAGCCGGTCTGCTGCCCGCCGGCGCGTCCGGCGCGGATGCGCTCGAAGTAGCCGGATCGGGCGTACGCGGCGATCGGGTCGGGGTCCAGGCCCGACTCCTCGCGCAGCTCGGCGGGGAGCGGCCGCACGTCCGTGGTATAGAAGGCGGGCTCGAAGGGCTTGTACTCCAGCAGCATCCGCTGATTCGGACCGAGTCGGCCGTGCACCTCCCGCAGTGCGGCGGCGAGGCGGTCCTGCGCGGGCCCGGCTGTCGTCCTAACCCGCGCAGCGCCTGCTGCACTCCCTCGTTCCTCGGCGCGTCGGGCTGGGTCATGGTGTTTCTCCCTCCTGGGCGGCGAGCTGCGCCTCGAGGTTGAAGACCTCGTCCAGTGGCCGCATGGCACGGTCGGCCGCGCCTTGGTCGAGGTCGAGGAAGAACGGCGCCATCTCCGCCTGCCAGCGGGCGTTGACGTCGCGATCCTGCATGGCGGCCTGTGCCGCCGCGAAGTCGTCGGTCACCAGGAACCCCACGAGCAGGCCGTCCGCACGGAGGAAGAGTGAGTAGTCGCGCCATCCGCTCTCGGCCAGGGCGGCGAGCATCTCCGGCCAGACGCGCGCGTGCCGGGCCCGGTACTCGTCGAGACGGGCGGGATCGACCTGCAGGGTGAAGCAGACGCGGGGCATGTTTCTCCTGTCGATGTCACTCCCGGGCGGCGCCGGCGCGACGGGCGCCGACACCGCCGGGTGGGGCGGTCAGAACTGGAACTGGTCGATGTTGCTCTTGGCGAAGACGGTGGGCGGGCCGAGGACGACCACGCCGTCCTTGCCGAGAAGGACACGTCGGAGAAGACGCCGGCCCGGCTGAGCCCCCCGTACCTCCAGCAGGGTGTCGCGCAGGGGTGCGTCCTGTTTCGGATAGAGCGAGGAGACGTCCCGGCCGACCATCCGCCGCACCACGTCGTCGACGGTGAGGGCGGCGGCGCTGTCGCTGGAGACCCAGGCCCCGTCGCGCAGCACGGTGATGCGCTGGCAGAGGTCGAACACCTCGTCGAAGCGGTGCGAGATGAACAGCATCGCCGCGCCGCGTTCGCAGAGCGACCGGGCGACGCCGAAGAGCCGCTCCACCTCGCCCCCGGAGAGCGCGGCGGTCGGCTCGTCCATGATCAGGACGCGGGCGTCGAAGGAGAGCGCCTTGGCGATCTCGACGAGCTGCTGGTCGGCGATCGAGAGCCCGCGGGGCGGGCCGACGCGGGCCGATCCGGACACCCAGCCGCTGGAACAGCTGCTCTGCGTTGCGGTTCATCGCCCACGTGTCGACGCGGCGCAGGCCGCGCAGGGGTTGCCGGCCCATGAAGATGTTCTCCGCGACCGAGAGGTCCGGGAACAGGGTCGGCTCCTGGTAGAGGGCGGCGATACCGGCGGCCCGAGCGTCGGCGGGGCCGCGCAGCTCCAGCGGGCGGCCGTCGAGGGTCATCCGTCCGGAGTGCGGGGCGTGCGCCCCGGCCAGGACCTTCACCAGGGTCGACTTGCCCGCCCCGTTCTCCCCGACGAGGGCGTGGGCCTCACCGGAGTGCAGCGCCAGGCGCACCCCGCGCAGCGCGGCGACGGCCCCGAAGAACCTCGTCACGCCGTCCAGCACCAGCAGCGGAGCGCCCTCCGCGCCCGGTGCGCCGGGGTCCATCCGACCTCCTGAATCGTTTCATTCTCGTGCATGGACCGTAGGGGCAGACATTCGCGACCGTCAAGAGGTTCGCGGTGATTTCTCGCCCGCCGCTTGAGCAGACCCGCGAGGCGGGTCCGGCACCGCTCCGACGACCGTGCGACTCGGCCCGCGCGGTACCGCCCGCCTGGAGGAACGTTTAGTAGCGCTTTGTGAGTTCCCCCCGCTTTGATGGAGCGGTGGTTACCTGCTGCCGGCTGGTGCAGGGGCGGCGATAGGTGGTTCGGCTGGCTCGGTCTGGCGGCTGTGCCAGGCGGTCTCGTACTCGTTCGGGCTGAGGTCGCCCAGTTCCTTCTGGATGCGGCGGGTGTTGTACCAGCCGTCGATGTAGGCGAAGATCGCGTTCTCGGCCTCGTCGCGGGTCCGCCAGCTCGTGCGGTAGACGAGTTCGATCTTCAGGGTGGACCAGAAGTTCTCCATCAGGGCGTTGTCGTAGCTGTCGCCGACGGAGCCCATCGACGGCAGGATCCCGTTGTCCTGTAAGCGTTCGGCGAAGCGGAAGGACGTGTAGTTGGCGGATTCAACTGGTCGTCGCAACGCCTCGATTGTGGAGGTGTTGATGGGCAGGCCAGCGGGGTGGATGACGACGTTGACGGGCCGCCCGGCGATGAGGTCGCCGGGCAGGCCGCCGATCCGGCGGGATGTCGAGCGGGTGTTCTGGGCGCGAATTGCTGAGGGGTTGACGAGCGAGGATGCTGCTGTCGCGTGCGGCGTGTCGGGCCCCGTCGGGTCTCGCTGGTTCCGGGAACGTGGCGGCATGCCCTCGATCAGTCTCGCCCCGCCGTCAGGCAGGTACCTGTCATTCGTCGAGCGGGAGGAGATCGCGCTGCTGAGGGCGCGGGGTGCTGGGGTTCGGGAGATCGCGCGCACGCTGGGGCGTGACCCGGCGACGATCTCCCGGGAGCTGCGGCGCAACGCGGCCACCCGTGGCGGAAAGCTCGACTACCGGGCGTCGATCGCGCAGTGGAAGGCCGAGCTGATGGCCAGGAGGCCGAAGGCGGCAAAGCTCGTGGTCAACGAGAGGCTGCGCGAGTACGTGCAGGAACGGCTCGCGGGAGAGATCCGACGTCCGGACGGTGTCCTGGCACAGGGGCCGGCCGCGCCACGGTGGAAGGGGCGCAACAAGCCACGGCGTCAGGACCGGCGGTGGGCGACGGCGTGGAGCCCGGAGCAGATCTCTCATCGGCTGACGCTTGACTTCCCGGAAGATGAGTCCATGCGCATCTCGCACGAGGCGATCTACCAGGCGCTCTACGTTCAGAGCCGCGGTGCGCTCAAGCGCGAGCTGGTCGCCTGCCTGCGCACCGGGCGAGCGCTGCGGGTTCCCAGGTCCCGTGCCCGGCAGCGTCCAGGCGGGCATGTGACGCCCGAGGTGATGATCAGCCAGCGGCCCGCCGAAGCCGCCGACCGGGCAATCCCGGGGCACTGGGAGGGTGACCTGATCATCGGAACGGACCGATCCGCGATCGGCACGCTCGTGGAACGGACGACGCGGTTCACGATGCTGCTGCACCTGCCGCGGATGGACGGCTACGGCGTCGAGCCACGCGTGAAGAACGGCCCTGCGCTGGCCGGCTGCGGCGCCGAGGCCATGCGGGAAGCCCTTACCGCCCGGATGACCACGATTCCCGACCAGTTGCGCCGTTCGCTGACCTGGGATCGCGGCAAGGAACTCGCCCAGCACGTCCAGTTGAAGATCGACACTGGCATTGCCGTCTACTTCGCCGATCCCCACAGCCCATGGCAGCGCGGCACGAACGAGAACACGAACGGGCTGTTACGCCAGTACTTCCCCAAGGGCACTGACCTATCGCGGTGGAGCGCGGACGAGATCGAAGCTGTCGCTGCCACTCTCAACAGCAGGCCACGCAAGACCCTTGGCTGGAAGACGCCCGCTGAAGCGCTGAACGAGCAGCTAACCTTGATCGAACAAGTCGGTGTTGCTTCGACCGGTTGAGTCCGGGGTTCGACCCCCTGTCCGAGTGGTGGATCAGTTGGCCGTCGCGGACGTCGCGGGACCAGATGCCGTATTCGAGGGCGGCAAGAATCAGGTCGGTGTCGCAGCGGTCAGACGTCTTCCACCCGACGATCCGGCGGGAGAACACGTCGCGGACCGCGGCGAGCCAGAACACGCCCTCGCCGCAGGGAATGCGGGTGGCGTCGGCGACCCACAACCGGTTCGGCCCGGACGCGGTGAACTGCCGGTTGACCAGATCCGGCGCCGGCGTGTGCCGGGGATCCTGCTTCGTGGAGCCGCCGCGCCAGCCTCGACGCAGGAACGCACCCTGCCAGCCCTGGGCCGCCATCAACCGCTCGACCCGCTTACGGCCCACACCGATGCCGTCGCGGCGCAGCTGCCGGTGGACCCGGTCCGCGCCGTAGGTGCGCCCGGAGGTCTCCCAGATCTCGTGAATGTTGGAGATCAGACCCAGGTCGACCACGTCACGGTCGCAGGGCTGCTCGGCCTGCTTCACCCAGGCGTAGTAGGTCGACGCGCCGATGTTGAGGACCCGTAGCAGGAGCGCGACCGCGAACTGGTCACGGTGTTCATGGATGAACCTCATGACCGTCGCCGGGTCGGGTCGAGCTCCGCCGCGAAATACGCACTCGCCGCTTTCAGGATCTCGTTCGCCCGCCGCAACTCGGCGACCTCCCTACGCAGCCGCCGGTTCTCCTCCGCCATCTCGCTGGTCGGCCGGTCGTGACGCTCGTCGGCGTCTGCCTCGGCCTGGCGGATCCAGTTCCTGAGCGCCTCGTGATGCACACCAAGCTGCTCGGCCAGACGCCGGATCACCGGCTTCGGGTCCGACTCGCGATACAAACGCACAGCGCGCTGACGCAGCTCATCGGGGTACTTCTTCGGTGCTGCCACGAACGACTTCCTCCCCCACGGCCATCAGACCATGGTCAAGAAGCTCCATAAAAGCGGGGGTAGCTCAAGATCCACACTCTGGCCGATGGGCATGGTCGTTCCCTGGCCACCCTGATCACCCCTGGTCAGGCAGCCGACACCCGCCAGTTGATTCCGCTACTGGGCCAGGTCCGGGTGCCCCGACCCGGTGGTGTGGGCCGGCCCCGCCAGCGACCGGACTCGCTCACCGGTGACAAGGCGTACTCCTCTCGCGCGAACCGGACCGCCCTGCGGGACAAGGGCATCACCACGGTCATCCCCGAGCCCAACGACCAGATCGCCAACCGGAAGCGGAAAGGACGACGCGGCGGCAGACCCCCGACATTCGACCCGGTCGCCTACCGGCGCCGTAACCAGGTCGAACGCGGCTTCAACCGGCGCAAACACTGGCGCGGACTCGCCACCCGATACGACAAGTTGGCCGCCAACTTCCGAGCCACCCTCGACCTGGTCGAAACCCTCGACTGGCTACGCGCCATCCCCGACAACCAAGATCCGCAAGACAGAACCTAGTGGCGATCCAGGGAACGTCGGCCCCTATCGGGCCTTCCCGGGTCGTCCGTGAGACGGCTGTGAGACACCGTGGAGAGGCGCTGGAGATATCGCAAGCCGGCGCCTCTCCACGTTTTGGCCTTGCGATCGGTGGCGCAGCCCTGCACCCCTCGGCACCGCCCCGCCCTGTCGGTCGACGCCAGAGCGGTCGGCGACACCCGATGGACCGCGGACACATGCAGGATTACGGTGCGGTAATGCTGGGTGGGGCGCTGGCGCCGAAGGACCACCCTTCGACGGTGCCCGGTGCCGGGTCGTGGCTGTTAGGCCCAGACGAACTGTAGGACCAGGATCCACCGCTGGTCGCCTGCCAGTATGACCAGTAGGCCGTAGCCGGCGGGTTGACGCACGACTCGGTCGCGGCAGTGGGCTCGCCGTTGATCCGGCAGATGAAATCCAGCCCCCACTCTGCAGTGCCGGTGACGGTGAAATCGGCAGACTGCAGGGCCGCGATTCCGCTAGTGGGGTCGCCGAGAGCGCAGGCGACTTGGACCCCGCCACCGAGAGCGGCGAAGTCAACCACGACGGTGACTCCGGACGTGCCGGTACACGCGGCGGCGTGCGCGGCCTGCGGGGCGGGTTCGGCAGCGGTGACGACGACGGCGGCGACAACCGCAGCGAGCAAGCCGGCGACGCGGCGACGCGCGTGGAACGCGTGACGGGACATGAGCTCTCCGGTTTTTTGAAGGCGGATAGGTAACATGGCCACGAGGAGGCGCCTTTCTGGCCCGCAGTGATGAGGGCCCGGCCACATATTCACGCGGTCGGGGCTCCGACCCGGTCGGGCCACGATGAAATGGAGTGGGTCTCGCGCGCACGACGGATTCCGGGCTTGCCGTCGGTTCTGGTGTGCACCCTGACGGCTTACCGCGACCGCGCCCCTCCTTACGCGTACGCACTGTGCCATCGCCGTGACAGTCTGATTGATTGCGACGACGGATGTCAATACGGTTCCTTGCCATAATGCCCGCCTAGGGTCGGTTTTTAGAGCCGGCGGCGCGCCATTTCCTGTTGGCCCGCAGCGCCGTGCGCCACTCGCCGACTAGAGGAGGTCTCGCGACTCCCTGAAGGTGCTGCCCCACTGGGCTGGCGGTTTCGGCCAGCGAGGAAGATGTTACGGAGATGCGCGATGCAGGAAGTCGCGTCGGTCAATGCGCTGGCAGCCTGGCGATGGTCGCGGAGGATTTTGAAGAACTCGACCCACCCAGGGTGCGTTCGCCTGAGCTCAGATGGTACGCTGTATTTGAGCTGGCCTTCCACCCGGGCAGCTCACTGTTGTCGGCGGGCTTGCGGTACGGGATGATCACCTCAGGATTGCCGCGGTAGGTGCCGCAGGCCATAACCGGCCGTCTGGCCAACTTCTGGTCGATGCCGCTGGTTCGGTAGACGATGGTGTCGTTGCAAATGCCAGTTGCGGATCGCCAAGGGCCACCACGAGGCGAGTGTGGGCGTCGATGGCAACCTGCAGGCCCGTGCTGCATCGATGGTTCTTACTCGGAACGGCCAGGTGGTAAACCCGGGTCGGGACGGGCGTGCCGTCGCATGTCGGTGCCCAGATCGTTCGAGCGGAGCCACGTGCAATGGCGGCGCAGTGAGTCACCCGTCATCGATCGTACTGGCCTGCGCCCGCATGGGCTGGCCGGTCGAACAGGTCACCGTGCACAGCACGGTCGCCCGGGACCTCGACCGCATCCGACGCGACCTGGCCCCGGGCCGGCTGCTGCTGGTGCATCGACGCGGACACCCCGCCGAGCTGGCCCGGACGCTCACCGCCGCCGGGTACGGCCCCAGCGAGGTGACCGTCCTCACCTCGCTCGGCGGGACGAGCGAACGACGGACCGGCGGCATCGCGCAGAAGTGGAGTGCCCAGCCGGGCTGGCCGCTCAACGTGGTCGCGGTCCGGGTCGTCGCGGCGCCCGACAGCCGGGTGCTGTCGCCGATGCCCGGGCTGCCCGACGACGCGTACGACCACGACGGCGCCCTGACCAAACGGGAGACGCGAGCGATGGCCCTGTCCCGGCTGGCCCCAATCCGCGGCGAGCGGCTGTGGGACGTCGGCGCCGGCTGCCGCAGCGTCGGCATCGAATGGCTACGTGCCGATCCGATAACCTCCGCGATCGCGATCGAGGGCCGACCCGGCCGCGTCGACCGGAACGCCCGCACCCTTGGCGTGCCGCAGCTCCGGATCGTGCGCGGCGCCGCACCGGACGCCCTCGCCGGGCTGCCCGCACCGGATGCGGTCTTCGTCGGTGGTGGCCTGACCGCCCCGGACCTCTTCGCCGCCGTGTGGGGCGCGCTCCGTCCCGGTGGCCGGCCCGTCGCCCACGCCGTCACGCCGGAGGGCGAACAGGAACTGGTCGACCAGGCCGCCCGTCACGGTGGTGACCTGACCCGTCTGGCCGTCGACCGGGCGGCGCCGCTGGGTGCCTTCACCGGCTGGCAGCCGGCCCGACCACTGGTGCAGTGGGCGGTGACCCGGCCATGACCGTGTACTTCATCGGTGCCGGCCCGGGCGCGGCAGATCTCATCACCGTGCGCGGACAGCGCATCCTCAGCCGGGCACAGGCCTGTCTCTACGCCGGCAGCCTGGTCCCCGCGGAACTGCTCGCCTGCTGCCTGGACGACGCACGACGGGTCGACACCGCCGACCTCACCCTGGACGAGATCGTCGCCGCACGCGCCGACGGGCACGATGTCGCCCGGCTCTGTTCCGGTGACCCGGCCTTGTTCAGCGCCGTCGCCGAACAGACCCGGCGGCTGGACATGGCAAGCGTGCCGTACAAGATCGTGCCCGGGGTACCCGCGTACGCCGCCGCCGCGACGTTGGGCCGGGAGCTGATCGCACCGACGATCGGCCAGCCGGTGATCCTCACCCGCGCCCAGGCGCGCTCCACACCGATGCCCCCCCGGCGAGGATCTCGCGGTGCTCGGACGCAGCCGCGCCGCCCCGGTGCTGCACCTGGCGGTGGCCCGAACCGGCAGTTGGCGGCGACGTTGGCCGAGCACTACGGGGCGGACTGCTCGGTCGCGGTGGCCGCCAACGCCAGCCGAGCCGACGAGGTCGTGCTGCGCGGCCTGGCCGACATCGCCGATCAGGTGGCAGCGGCGGATGTACGCCGCACCGCGGTCATCATCGTGGGTGCGGTGCTGGCCGCCGACTCCTTTCCTGACAGTTACCTCTACTCCCCACGCTAGGACCGGACTGCGAAGCATCCCGGAGGTGAGGCAGACTGACTCCCTGTGCGGACCATCCTCGTCATCGGCATCGGAGCGGGTGACCCCGGCCAGCTGACCCTCGCCGCCACCGACGCGCTCCGGCAGGCGGACGTGTTCTTCCTGCTCGACAAGGGCACCGAGAAGCACGATCTCCTCGCGCTGCGACAGGATCTGCTGGCCCGGTTCGACCGCGCCGACCACCGGCTGGTGGAGATCCGGGACCCAGAGCACGACCGCACCACCGACGGACACGTGACAGCCGTAAAACGACTGGCGGCGGGAACGCGCCGACCTGTTGGAGTCCGCCATCGCCGAGCACCTCGCCAACGGCGGATGCGGGGCGTTCCTGATGTGGGGCGACCCCGCGCACGACAGCACGATCGCCGTCGTCGAGGAGATCCGCTCCCGGGGGGCGCCATCGATTACCGGGTAATCCCCGGTGTCAGCAGCATCGCCACGCTGGCCGCTCGACACCGGATCGGCCTAAACCGGGTGGGCCGGCCCTTCCTGGTCACCACCGCTCGACGCATCGCCACCGGCCTGCCGCACGACATCGACGACATCGTAGTGATGCTAGACGCGCACTGTAGGTTCACCCGGCAAACCGATCAGGACCTGGACATCTTCTGGGGCGCCTACCTCGGTAGGCCGGACGAGATCCTCGTCTCCGGGCCGCTGGCCGAGGTCGCGCCACAGATCGTGCACGAACGACAGGCGGCCCGGGATCGCAAGGGTTGGATCATGGACACCTACCTGCTACGGCGCCGCGCCGGGTGAGACGCTCGCCTCCGCCGCGAGACGCGTCGGGCCACAGCGTCCGTTCGCCGTCGGACGACCAGCCGCGTACTGGGAACGAGGGTGAGATGGACTTCAGCCTGTTGTACTTCGCCAACCGGGAGGCCACCGACCCGCCGCGGGAGTACGACCTGCTCCTCCAGACGGCGCGCTTCGCCGACGAGCACGACTTCACCGCGTTGTGGGTGCCGGAGCGGCACTTCCACCCATTCGGTGGCTCATACCCGAATCCGGCCCTGGCCGCAGCGGCGCTGGCGGTCGCCACCCGCCGCATCCGCCTCCGCGCGGGCAGCGTCGTCCTGCCGCTGCGGGATCCGGTCACCGTCGTGGAGGACTGGGCCTTCGTGGACAACCTGTCCCGCGGACGGGTGGACATGGCGCTCGCGACCGGTTGGAACGCCGACGACTTCGTACTCGCGCCCGACCGCTTCGCCGAACGCCGACAATTTGTGATCGACAACGTTCCCGTACTCCGCGACCTCTGGGCCGGCACCGCTTTGGTGCGCCGCAACGGTGACGGGCAGGAGGTCGAGTTCCGCACCTATCCTCGACCCGTGCAGCCGGAGCTCAAGCTGTGGTTGACCTGCACATCCTCGGTGGAGACCTTCCGGTTGGCCGGCGCGCACGGGTTGAACGTGCTCACCGCGCTGTTGGTACAGCGGGTGGACGAGCTGGCAGTCAGGATCGAAGCGTACAGGCAGGCCCGCCAAGCACATGGGCACGACCCGCGAGGCGGGACGGTCACCCTGATGCTGCACACGTTCGTGGAGGCGTCCGACCAGGCCGCTCGGGCTGTCATCCGGGAGCCGTTCCTCAGGTACCTGCGCTCCTCTGTCAACCTGTGGCGCGGCCAGTGGCCCGAACTCGCCTCGATCGACCTGGACCGCCTGTCCGTCTTCGCGTTCGAACGATACTTCGGGACGGCGGCGCTGTTCGGCTCGGTGCAGAAGTGCGTCGACTTCGTCGAACGGCTCGCCGACATCGGAGTTACCGAGATCGCCTCGCTCACCGACTTCGGCGTGGACGACGCCACGGTGCTGGCCGCTCTGCCGTACCTCGACACGGTGCGCCGGGAGGTGCAGGGCAGGAGGCCGGCGGCGCCGTGAACCAGCGGGCCCGGCTGCGCCCACCCGGCGCGCTGACCGAACGCTGTCGTCGATGCGGCCGGGCCGACGGGCGGCCTACCGCCCCCGCGGACGGGCATCCGACCGTCGCGCGAAAACCAGACGCAGGCCGATGACCAGTCCGAGCGCACTGGCACCCACCACGGCGTTCAAGCGGGCCGCGCGCCGGACGTCCGTCGCCTCCGGCTCCCTGCCGTCGCCCAGCGCGGGGCGCACGATCCGCGCACCCAGGTCGACGTCCTTACCTCCCAGACGGATGTCCAGCGCACCGGCGAAGGCCGCCTCGCACTGCCCGGAGTTGGGCGACGGGTGCCGATCGCCGTACTCGCGCCACACCCGCCAGGTCCGGACGACGTTCCCGCCGACCGCGGTGGCGCCGGCAGCGGTGAGGACCGCCGTGAGTCGGGACGGCAACAGGTTCGCCAGGTCATCGAGGCGGGCGGCGGCCGTACCGAACCGCCGGTACCGGGCGGTTCTGTGCCCCACCATGGCGTCCAACGTGTTGGTCGCCCGATAGGCCACCATGCCGGGCACTCCTGCGGTTGCGCCCCAGAACAGCGGCGCGACCACCGCGTCGGAGGTGTTCTCCGACACCGATTCGATCGTCGCTCGCGCCAGCTCGGGCGGCAGGCAGTCTCGCGGGTCGCGCCGACAGATGTGTCCCAACCGCTCGCGGGCCGCCGTCAGATCACCCGTCTCCAGGGCGCCAGCCATGTGGCGTCCCGCATGTCGGAGCGACCGTCCGCCCAGCACGGTCCACGTCGTGACGGCTGTCAGCACGAACCGGGAGAGCGGTCGGCCGGCCACGGCCCGGGCCGCCATCGCGGCCAGCACCGTCGGCGCGGCCACCGCGACGCCGGCGAACATCGCGCCACGGTAGATGTCCGGCGCGTAGACGAGACGTTCCCACGCGTTCACCGCAGTGCCGAAGCCCGCGACCGGGTGGTAGCGCCGTGGATCGCCGAGAAAGCCGTCCATGGCGTAGCCCGCCAGCATGCCGGCCGCATCGACAACGGCTCCTGTTTTGATCACCATCGGCACACTGTATATCGAGCTTGGTCACCGGCAATGCCCGGCGGCCGCAGCCCGGTGCTACACCGGCGCGACACCCACGACCGCGATCACATCGGCCACTTTGTTGGGTCGGGCACCCGGAGCCCCGCCGCCACCGCCCGCCGGACCGCCCATGCAAGGGCTTCCGTCCACAACCGCCCGAAATCCGGCGGTGCCGGACCGTCCGGGCGGCAGGAGAGCACCATGGCATCGGTGCAGGTGCCCGTGCCGGCAATCCCCGCACCCATCAGAGCTGCGGCTTTTGCCTCGGCGACCACCGTCACACCACGCACCAGCGTGCTCTCTGACAGCCGCCAAGGCAACCAGCAGACCACGTTAATCGTCCCTGGTACGTATGACTCCTCTGCCTCGGCCCGGTCAGCCGCCCATACTGGCCTGCCCACGCCGGTGGTTACGCTGACCTGGACGTCCTCGTCGACCACAGTGACCACGTGCCGCACGTCGACGGCGGTGAGCAGACCTGTTCCCTGGCCGGGCAGCCCCAGCAAACCGGCCAGCTCGCTGACATGATGGTCCGGGTCCTCGCGGTCGTAGCCGGGCTCCACCGTGGCGTTCAGAACCCACCGGCGATGCCCGATGCCACCGCCGTGCGGACCGGAGGAGACACTCAGCCACGGCTGGCGGCAACGCCAGGCCAAAACCGGGTGGTCGAGCAGCTCCACCCTCGATACGACACCGGCCGGTGCGGCCAGCGGGGCCTCGGAGACCGCCTCCGGACGATTCCCTCGGCTCATCGGCCGACGCACTTGACAGTCATAAACTCGACGAGGGCGCCCAGAGTGTGGAAGACCTCCGCGGTGATCTCCTCGTCGTCGAAGACGAGGTCGAAGCGACTTTCCAACGCCGAAATGAGCTCGACGACGGCCATCGAGTCGAGCTCCGGCAGGCTACCGAGCAGGCGGGTGGCGGGACCGAGCCGCTCAGCGGACTCCTGCAGGTCCAGGGTGGTGACGACCACGTCCTTCACGGCCTCGAAGGTCGGCACGCCAGCGATTTCCACGGATTCCTCCGGTTGGTGGGGCGGCTACAGCAGAATCTCGGCGGGCGGCGGGTGGCTGAGGAAGGCAGTGGGGCTGGCGGTCAGGCCGTACGCACCGGCCTGAAAGAGCACGATCAGGTCGCCCGGGCCCGTATGCGGCAGCCGTACACCCCGGCCCAGCACGTCCAGCGTCGTACACAGGCAGCCGACCACATCGACCGTCTCGGTCGGTGCGGAGTCGATGCGGTTGGCCACGGCCAGCGGAAAGTTCCGGCGGATCACCTGCCCGAAGTTGCCCGACGCGGCGAGCTGGTGGTGCAACCCGCCGTCGGTCACCAGCAGGGTCGTCCCCCGCGACACCTTGCGGTCCACCACCCGCGTCACGTAGACGCCGCACTCCCCCACGATGTAGCGCCCAAGCTCCAACGCCACCCGAGCCTCCGGCAGCCGGGATCGCAACCGCGTGGCCAGTAACTCCGACAGGTTGGCCGCCACGGCGTCGAGATCGAGCGGCGCGTCGCGGTCGACGTACGGGATGCCGAATCCCCCACCGAGGTTGAGGTAGCGAACCGGCACCGGGATATCGTCGGCCAGACGCAACAGCAGGTCCACCGTCCGGCGCTGCACCTCGCAGAGCCGCTCGCTGTGCAGCGTCTGGGAGCCGGCGAAGACGTGCAGACCCAGGAGTTCGATTCCCGTCTCGGTAATTCGGCGGATCAGTGCGGGCACCCGTTCCGCGTCGACCCCGAACTGCTGGGACCCGCCGCCCAGCCGGACACCCGTTCCCTTCACCTCGAAGTCGGGGTTGACCCGGACCGCGACCCGCGGCCGGAGGCCGAGCCGGTCACCGATGGCGGCCAGTCGCGGAACCTCGTTCTCTGACTCCAGCACGACGGTGACGTCGGCGGCAACCGCCTGGGTCAATGCAGGATCGGTCTTGCCCGGCCCGGCGAAGGTGATCCGATCGGGCCGCAGGGGCGTGTCCAGCGCGGTCCGCAGTTCCCCGACCGAGGCGACGTCGAACGAGTCGACGAGGTGGCTCAGGTGCTGGACGACGGCCGGCATGGGGTTGGCCTTCACCGCGTAGCTGAGCTCGACGTCGGGCGGCAGGCTGCTGCGCAGCCGCGCGATCCGCGCGTCGAGAAGACTTCGGTCGTAGGCGAAGAACGGAGTCGTCCCCACCCGCTCTGCAAGGCGTGCCACGTCGACGCCACCGACCGCCAACATGCCCCGGTGACGGCCGAACGCGGCGGCGGCGGAATGCCGAATCACCCGCCCAATTCCTTTCGCAGCGTGCGCCGATCGTACTTGCCGTTGTGCGAGCGGGGTATTTCGGCTCGCGTGATGATCTGCCGTGGCAGCATATAGCGTGGCATCCGACGCCGGAGCATCGCCAACAGGGCCGCCCGGTCCACCGCCGAACCGGTCGCGGTCGTGACGACCAGCGCGATCGACTGGTCACCGTCGGGTGTGTCGACACCGAGCGCCACGGCCTCACCCACCAAGCCGGTCGCCAGCACCGCATCCTCGACCTCGGTCGGGCTGATCCGGTACCCAGACACCTTGATCATGTCGTCGGCGCGGCCCACGAAGTAGAGGAAGCCGTCGTCGTCGCTGACCACGCGATCACCGGACCAGACCGCCGGTGCGGCGGACAAGCCGCCCGGCGAACCCGGTGCGGGCCGGAACCGCCGGGCGGTGCCGACCGGGTCGTTCCAGTAGCCGAGCGCCACCGTCGCCCCCCGATGCACCAGTTCGCCCTCCTCCCCCGGCCGGCACGGCGAGCCGTCCGGCCGGACGACCATCACTTCGGCGTTGGGCACGGCCTTACCGATCGAGTCGGGCCTGCGGCCCACCTCGGACGGTTCGAGATAGGTCGACCGGAACGCCTCGGTAAGCCCGTACATCAGGAAGGGCCGGGCGTCCGGGAAGAGGGTCCGCAGCCGGTCAAGGGTCGACTGACTCAACCGGCCGCCAGTGGTCGCGAAGTAGCGCAGGCTCTGCCCGGCACCGGCTGGCCAGCGGTGCCGGGCGAGTTGCACCCACAGCGGTGGCACGCCGGTGATCCCGGTGACCCGGTGCCGGACGCAGAGGCTGACCACATCCGCCGGAAAGTGATAGTCAAGCAGCACCACCTGGGCGCCGACGGCGAACGCGCTGGTCAGCTGGCTGAAGCCGGCGTCGAAGCTGAGCGGCAGGACGGCCAGGAGGGTGTCCTGCGGGCCGTTGCCCAGGTAGGCGTTGACACTCTGGGCCCCGGCCAGCAAATTGCGGTGGGACACGACGACACCCTTGGGCTGACCGCTGCTGCCCGAGGTATAGAAGATCGCCGCCATGTCCTGCTCCACGACCGCAGGATCCTCGAAGCCGCTATTTCCCTGCGGGGCTACCTTCGGCCAAGGCCGCGACGGGCCCGCCGCCGGGGCCGGTGCGGCTGGATCGTTGACGAGCACCACCTCGGGTGGTGCAGCGAGCATCGTCATGACCTCACCGAGTTGCCCGAGCCGCTGTGCTGAGGTGATCAGGACGCGAACGCCGCAGTCGGCCAGGATGTGCCTTACCTGGGCCGGCCGCAGGAGCGGATTGATCGGCACGAGAACGCCGGCAGCCGCCGGGACGGCGAAGCTGCCGACCACCGTTTCGAGCCGTTTGTCCAGGTAGACCGCCACCCGGTCGCCCCGCGACACCCCGGCCTCCCGCAGCCCACGGGCCACCGTCACGACCTCGTCCCACAGCTCCGCGTACCGCAGGCTCGTGCCACCCGCCGTGACGGCCGGGGCGTGCGGCTGGCGCCGCGCCATGTCGGCCACCAGGTGGTGCAGTTGGACGGGCGGCGGGTGCATGGCGATTCCTCCTAGTGGGGCGAAGCGTTGCCGCCTGATCAACGCGGCCTTGGTCCGGTCACCGTCACGGATCGCAGCGTCGGGTCCGCGGCCACGTCGGCGTCGGTGAACCGCACCTCCCGCAGGCGGGCTTCCGCGAAGAGCGCAGTCTGGTCGGCGAAGTACGGGGACCGTGGATCCGCCGACTGGCCGAACGTCAGCAGCGCACGGGCACGTGGCCCGTCATCGGTGAACGCGACGACCATGACGAAGCTCGTGCCGATGTTCACCGGGTAGCCGCGCGAGGTCAGGTCACTGCCGGCCATCCGCAGCCCGCCGGGGGTGCCCGGCTCCAGTGTGGAGCCGGGCAGGGCGCTGTTTCCTACCACGTTCGCGATGCCGACCTCGGCGGGGCCGCCCGGCACCGGCAGCCGTCGGCCCGCCTTTACCACGTACTGCGCCTGGCCGAGGGGGACGTCGGCGGCGAACCCCGCCTGCTGTAGCCGCAGCGTCCCGCAGGCAAGCCCCGCTAGGAGCGGCGCAGTGTCGCTGGGTGGCTCACGCGGCGCTCGCCCGGGATCGGCGGGGTCGAAGTCGGTACGGAACAGCGGACCGGTCCGGTGCAATGCGGTGGGATGAGCGGCGAGCACGCAGCGAATTGTCTCCCGCCACAACACCGCGCCCCGGCTGTCGACATCGAACCGACGGTCCCACCGGCCGAGGGCGGCGCAGGCCACTCGCAGGTCGACGGCGGTGCCGTCGACCTGCACCGGGCGGCTCCCCCGCGACCGGCAGGCGGTGATCACGGTGTCGGCCAGCGCGTCAGCGGTGAGCGACGACCCCGACAGGACGGCCCGTTCCAGGGCCGGGGCGTCGAGCCGGTGAGGCCGGCCGCGCGCGTCGGTGGCGTCGACCAGCCGCAGATTCTGTCGGGTACGGGCACTGAGCGGGTGCCCCTCGGGGCCCTGCAGCGGCGAGAAGCCGGTCAGCAGGCGGTCCCGCGCGACGAACCAGTGGCTGTCGTTGGCGTTCAGCAGGTAGTCGCGCGACGTGGCCTGGGGCTGCGCCGCGAACGGCACCAGCCCGGGAGACCGCGCACCCTCCCGGACCAACCAGCCGTTGGCGGAGACGCTGCCATCGAGCAGCCCGACCGGACTGCGCGACCATGCGGCCGTCGTGGCGGGCGACAGGTTCGGCGTCGCCGACGAATCGGCGTACCACGCATCGCCGTTGCGGTCCGCCGCAAGCGTGTTCAACCAGGGCACGCCCTGGTGACGACGTACCGCGTCGCGTACGCCGGCCACGTCCGTGGCCCGGCTGATCGCCAACCACTGCTCCAGGAGCCGGTCGTTGTCGATGTTGGCGTCCCGGTACGTCACCGCCCGGGTGCCGGTCCACGCCAACGCCGGATCCACCATGCTGAGATCGAGTACCGGTCCGTACCGGGTCGACCACGCGGTGTACGAGAGCGGACGCGGACGGCCGTCCCCCCAGTCGACCTCCACCCGCAGCGAACGCGCGGCCATCTTTTCCGGGCGGCCGTCGATCAGGTAGGTGGTGGGTTCGCCGGGCACGAGATCCACCGAGTAGAGCGTGTGGCGGCTGCCGGCGGCCACGGTGTGCGCCCAGGACACCCGCTCGTTGAAGCCGAGCTGCACGCCCGGCAGTCCGCCCAGGCTCGCGCCGTAGACGTTCCACCGCCCCGGCACGGTCAGGTGCGACTCCCACAGCCGCAACTCTCCCTCCCACGGGAAGTGCGGGTTCATCATCATCAGTCCGCCGCCGGACGCGGAACGGTCCGCCCCGATGGCCCAGGCGTTGCTGCCCCGGCTGCTGTCGCCCCACGGCTGGGTGAGCAGGTTCCGCACCAGCCCGGCGAGCGCGGCGGAACCGACCGGCAGCGGTTGCTCCGCTGCGTCCGGTGGCCGGGCGACCGCGATCGGTACAAGCAGTCCCTGCCCACTGGCGGAAATCGCCAGGTCCCGTTGATAGGCCAGGATGTCGGTCTCGGTCACCGGTCCCACCCACGGCTGCCCGGCGCACCAGCCAGGCAGGCCGGCGCTGCCCGTCTGAGCGAGGAACGCGTTGTATCCGGCCACGTAGCCCGCCAGCAGTTCCCCCGCGTCCCCCGTGAGCCGGCGCCGCTGTTCCCGGGCGCGGTCCACCAGCCCCAACGTTCGGTACGCGACGTCCGTGGCAATGTTGAGGCCCTCGTGTCCCGGACCGAACCACCGGGCGCGTTCCCCGCGAACTTTCACCACCTGGTCGTTCAGATCGCAGAACCGATCCTCGGCGTACGCCCAACCCTGCCCGAACCCCGCTCCGCCCAGATCGGCAGCGAGCACATGCGGCACCCCGTGCGCGGTGCGTCGCACCGTCGCCCGGTAGTCGCCGTCGGACACCGGCCCCCCGCCGGCCTCCGGAGCGACGACACCGGTCACGGCAAACAGCACGGCGGCGAGCACCACAGTCGTCGTGCGCCGCCCGCCGCCGGCCAGGGTCCGGCGCCTTGGAATCCGTACCGGCCGCGACGCGCCGGTCGGCGCGATCCTTCCCATCTGGGTCACGCTCCGGACACCCCCTGATCGACGGAGAGCACGCGGGTGAACTCCCGCAACAGGTCGTAGCCGTCCCAGGTTGCCCCGAAATCACGAGATCGGCCGACCGGCACGGTGCGGTCGACACCGTGCCGACCACACCGACGGGCGAAGTCGAGCAGTTCGACCGGGTCGAACCCGAGGTCGGTCAGGGTCTGGTCACTGCGCCGGACGAGCGGCAACAGGTCAGCCAGCCGGTTCAGCCGGGTGTGGACGAAGCTACCGGCGCCGAGCCACCGCCGCAGCGGCTCGGCATCGGACCACAGGTCGATGGGGACGGCCGCATTCCCCTCGAATGTCACCTGGGTGGCGATTCCCTCGATCGCGAGGCCGTACGCGGCCACACGCCTCTGCACGGCCATCTCGGGGGGCACTACGGGAGGTCGAGCCTGCAGCACCGAACGCAGCAGTGCGATCAGCTCCTCCCGGGCGGCACCCACCTCGTCCGGCCCACCGATCCAGAATATGGTGCTCGGAGAGCCGCACCCGGCCTGGTCGAAGGGGTACGCGTCGGCGTACAGGCCGTCGGCGACGGCTCGCCGGGCGGTCGGCGACGCCGCCAGCCATCCGGCGGCGGAGATCACGGCCAGCGACGAGCGGCGCGGGAAGGTCAGATCACGGGCCGCCGGACGCAGCGGGAACCCACGCAGCTCGGTGACCGCGTCGTCACCGCCCCACAGCAGCCGGAGATCGCAGGCCTCGCTCAGGGCCGCCGTCACCGTGCCGTCGCGGTCGCGGTCGCGGTCGCGGTCGCGGTCGTACGAGATCATCGCGATGACGTCGGACAGGGGCCCGTTCAGTCCGCGACTCCCAGCCCAGCAAGCGTGCGCAGGGCGGTGTGGAAAGTATCCATGCCGATCAGCTGATCGGTGTCGAACTCGACGTCGAACTCGTCCTCGATCGCGACGACCAGCGCGAGGTGACCCACGGAGTTCCAGTTCGGATGATCGCGGTGCCGCAACGACTCCACGGACACGTTGTCGTCCAGATCCAGAGCCGACCGGAACACCGACGTCAAGCGTTCCCGGGTCCGCAACTCCACCACCCCCGTCCCCCGCAGAGTCAGTCACCGGCCGCGCACCCGAGATCGATCCGCCGCCCGTCACCCGACGGCCGGTACAATCGTACGACAGTCGATGCCGGCTATGGAGGCCCACATTCTCGACTCGGAACACCCGTCGGAGCTCGTGCGCGAGACGGTCGACCGGATCCGTCTCGTGCCCGAGCATGCTCGGCGATACCTGGAGGGTCGAGCGGAGGCCGCACGGATCCACCGGATCGGGCCGAAGTTCCTGGGCCAGCTGCTGGCCCACGGTCTGCCGCACCGGAAGACCGGTGCCGACATCCTCTTCGACCACCTGGATCTGGCCAACGTGGGGCTGACGTTCGCGCTGCGTTCACCCACTCGGATGGCGATGCGCTGGTGGGCCAAGTCGCTGACCAAGCTGGCGCCGGGGCGTGAAACCCGCTACGGGTTGAACCTGTCCGGTAGCTGCCCGACGCCGGGGCATCCCGAAGACTGTCGGTTTTCGCTCCACCCCAGACTCCGGGACCTCGTCCGGCCCGGCACCATTCGCGAGGATGCCCCAGGGTCATACAGCTTCGATATCCGGTTGCACAGCGATGTGCATCATTTCGGTGCGTGGTTCGACCCACTGATCGACCACGTCCGGCCGCTGCGGTTCCATCTACTGCCGTACCCGGTCAACACCGACCTCGGGTTTCTCGCCGAAACCGGCCTGGCCGACTGTCGCATGGCCGCCCTTCACCTACACCGTGCCGGTACCGGGCTCGGTGTGCCGATGCGCGTCGCCGCCGGGTACTTCGTGGTTCCTCCCTATGCGTCGGTACACGTCTGGCCGGAGGTGCGCGACGAAGACCGGTGGCTGCCCGCCGATCCCTTCCTGCTGCAGTCGTTGGCTCGCTGGAGCATCATCGACCCCGCCAAGTGGCCGCCGAACCGCTCGCCCCAGGGCCTGCTCTGGCGGATCAGCGACGAGTACCTGGAACTGATCAGGCACGGCGACACGACGGTGTACCCGGTCACGCGGATCACGTCCATCGCGGACCACGGCTGACCCCCCGGCTGGTCGCCACCGCCGCCTGCGGGGGTCAACCGTCCGACAGCAGGTCCAGCACCCGGGCGGCAACGTCGTCCAGACGCTGCACGATCGGTACGCGGAGCGCCAGCAGCCGGGACTGGCTGTACACCTGGTGCTCGACGTCGTGAAAGAGCAGGACCGGCACCTGACACGCGCGTGCCGCGCGTACGTCGTCCGGAGTATCACCGACAAGGACAACGCGCCCGGCGGAGGCTGCCAGCAGAGCGAGATGCCGGCGCAGATGGACAGCCTTGGTCGAGACGCCGTCCGCAGGGCGGCCGTGCACGATCGCGAACATCTCCCGGAGCTGGGCTGCGGCGACCTCCGCGACCAGGGTTGCATGCGGGGAGAGCGACAACACGGACTGGGTTCGTCCCGCCGCCCGCCACTGGTCGAGCACCCGCGTTGCTGACCGGCGCAGGCCCGCCCGCCGGTTGTGCAGCTGGTAGGCGGCGGAGAACTGTCGGGTGAGCTCCCGCTCCTCGGCTCGCGTCAGCGGACGACCGGCCAAGCGGGCGAAGAAGTCCGCGCGCTGGTGGTGCTTCTGGTAGCTCGCCATAGGGAACGGCGGCAGTCCGATCGCGGCGAAGGCGTCCTGCGCGGACCGCACGAGCACCCAGTTGTCGTCCCGCAGCGTTCCGTTCCAGTCCCACACGATGTGCGCGGTCGTCCGGTCCCTCATGTTCTTCCTCTGGTCCAGCTCCGCTCAGGTAGCGGCCTCGACCGCGATCCGGTCCAGGCCGGCCGCCACCTGCCGGATCGGCTTGGGACTGAACAGATCGTCGGAGCGAAGCCCTTGCCAGCCGAGGACGAGGAGCCTTCGCTGGATGGCGGGAACAAACCGGGCCCGGCCACCCGCGGCGACATAGTCCAGCGCCGGGTCGACGGCGGAGAGCCGGTTGGCTCGGGCGATCGCCTCGACCAGAACGTCGACGGCCGCCATTGGCTCCGCTCCGGGAGACGGTTCCGGCGGACCCGTTCCGCTATCCGCAGAACAGACGAACTGGTCGGGCACGACGACACCGGGCTCGTCCAGCCGACTCAGGCAGTACTCGCGCAGCTGCGACGCGTCCGGATGCGGCCCGCGGGTCCGTACGTGCGCCACCAGCACGCCGCCGGGGTCGTCGACGGTCAGTCGACCGTCGACGATCTGCGGGTGGCCGCGCAGCAGCCGGCCGGTGGCCTCGAGGTCTACCCATCGGTCGCCGGACAGCCGCGCCCAGTCGGGCTGCCGGGGCCAGTCGTGCTCCTGAACGGCGGCGGCGACGGCGGAGAGTGGGATGTCGTCCTGCTCGGCCAGTCGGCAGACCAGCTGTTCCACGCCGAGCAGGATGCGGTTGATGTCGGCCGTCGGGATCAGCGTGGTGTCGGCGGTGACGGAGACCCCGACGAGGTTCAGGTCGATGCCGCTGTCGGCCACCGAGCGCCCGCGCTGCTCGAACGCCGGTCGGACCATCACCGCGACGTATCCGATCGGCGGACCCTCGTCACGCGGGTACAGCCGGGTGTCGCTGAGCAGCGCACGAGCAGACCCGGACGGCGGGCCGCCGGCTCCGTCCGGATCCATGCTCTCGACCGCGTAGTTGAAGCACAATTCTGGCTGCACTCGTGTGTTCCGCCGCCGGTAGACGTCGGCTCGGCCTTCAAGCACGAGGTGCGGGTCGTAGTGCGCGTGCCGCAGCGCCACCATGCACTCGGTCCAGACGGCCCGCACCACGTCCACGACGCTCGCCCGCCCCGCCGGGTCGAAGATTACGTGTGCGTTCGCCACGTTGAACTCCACCAGCGGTCGGGCCCGACTCAGCGGGCCCTTGTCCAGGATCATCTCCCACCCGAGACGGTGCCCGGTAAACGCGCCGATGAGCACGTTGCACGCGCCGAACAGCACCGCAGCGCCGGAGACGCCCAGCCGGCGACGGACCTCCTGGAGCGCCACCGCGAGCGCCCGCGACCACATGTGGACCGCAACCGTCCGCGCCCCGCGCACCGGCTCACGGAAGTACGGGAACGAGGTGTTCGGCAGCCGCAGCAAGGTGTCCAACCGCTGCCGGGCACACCGTTCGGCGATGCGCAGCCCGGCCACGGACCGTTCGCGGGTGGCCCGGTCGACGGGCTGCATCGGCACCGGGAGCCCGTCCCATTCGACGTCGCCCCGGATGGAACTGAGGTGCCGCAGGAAGTCATCGACGGCCACCGCGAGGGTCCGCAGCGTGGCCGCCATATGGTGCACGACGAGCAGGAGGTGCCGCGGACTGTCCTGGACGGTGAGGACGGTGGCTCGGCACGGCAGTGCGCGGCGGATGTCAATGTGCTGGGCTGTGGCGGCGGCGATCTGCTCGTCCAACACGTCGTCGGCGACGGCCGGCACCTCGCGCACCACGAAATCGACGCCGGCCGGCGGATGGATGACCTGCACGGACTCCCCGTCGTCGCCGACATCCACTGTCGTCCGTAGGCTCTGGTGGCGGGACACCATGAGGTGCAGGGCCGAGGCGATCTCGTCCAGACCGACGCCGTCTGGCAACGACACCGGACGTACCAGGTTCCACAGGTGGGCGTACTCGACCGGGGTCTCGAGGGTGTCACGCCACATCTCCGCCTGGCTGTGGGTCAGCGGTGCGCGGGTCACCCTGGCTTCACCCATCTCGTCCTCCGCGGTCGGCGGTCCGGCAGCGAATGCAAGCTTTGATCACGATAGCACCGGCGATGTCGAGTTAGGTCGTGCACAATGTGGAGCATGACCCCGGTGACCGTGCGCTCGGTGGGTCGCCAACCGGCGACCGCGCCGTCGACCGGCGGAGCCAGCGAGCCTTCGACGACCGCCCGCCGGCCGTCTCGAACCACCGGGCCGATGATCCCGATCAGGGGCGGCCGACGTTGACCCAGTGGACGCTCTCCGGCACGACTTTGACTGAGCTGGTCGAGGCTGCGGTGCGGCGCTTCGGGGACCGGATCGCCGTCGACTGCGGATCATCCGTGCTGACCTACGCACAACTGTGGGCGGCGGCGGGCGCCATCGGCAAAGCCCTGGTCCGGGCCGGTGGCCGTGGGCAACCGGTCGGCCTGTGCGCCGGACGCGGGGCCCTGACCTTCGCGGGGTATCTCGCCGCGCTGCGCTGCGGCTCGACCGTCGTGCCGCTGGACCCCGAGCACCCCGTCCAACGATCGATGGCAATGGCCTCCACCGCCGGCGTGGCGACCGTACTGGCGGCCGAGGCCGCCGCCCCGCAGTTGGTCCGGGCGCTGCGGCAGGGCGGGATACCCGTGCTCGACCTGTCCGTGGCGGTCACCCACCGGCGGCTGAGCAACGGCGACGCCGACCCGGCCGGCCCGGACGATCCCGCGTACGTGCTCTTCACCTCCGGCAGCTCAGGCACCCCGAAGGGAGTGCCGATCACACACCGCAGTGCGCTGGCGTATCTGACCCACAGCGTCGAACGTTTCGAGATCGGGCCGGAGAGCCGCCTGTCCCAGACGTTCGACCTGGTGTTCGACCCGTCGGTGTTCGACCTCTTCGCGGCCTGGGTGTCGGGAGCCACGGTGGTGGCGGTCAACGGAAATGAGCTCGTCCGCCCGGCGCGGTACGTGCGCCAGCGGGGCGTCACCCACTGGTTCTCTGTGCCCTCGGCGGTCACCCTCGCGACGTTCGTGGACGGACTGCCCCCGGCGTCCATGCCCGGGCTGCGATGGTCGATGTTCATCGGGGACCAGCTGACCTGGGGTCAGGCGCGGGCCTGGTCCCGGGCCGCGCCCGGGTCGCGCGTGGAGAACGTCTACGGCCCCACCGAGCTCACAGTGGCCTGCGCCGGCTATAGGGTGCCGGCCGACGCCTCCCGATGGCCGGAGACCAGCAACGGGACGGTACCGATCGGCGAGGTCTATCCGCACCTGGAGAGCCGGGTGGTGGACGCTAGTGGAGATGTCGCCACCGACGGGGAGCTGTGGGTACGCGGTGTCCAGCGCTTCGACGGCTACATGGACCGGACCGACAACGCCGACAGTTTCGTCTTCGACGACGGGAGTGGAACGGACGCGGCCCGGGGCCGGATGCCCTCGCGGGCGTGGTACCGCACCGGCGACCGGGTCCGCCGAGAGGCCGGCACCTGGGTGCACCTGGAGCGACTCGACCAGCAGGTGCAGCTCGGCGGCGCCCGGGTCGAGCTGGGCGAGGTGGAGGCCGCGCTGCGCTCCCACCACGGGATCGAGGAGGCGGTGGTGGTTCCGACGGCCGACCGCCGGCGGCTGCACGCCTTCTGCACGGGCTCCGACGTCGACCCCCGCGAGGTACGCCAGGCCCTGCGGCTGCGGCTGCCCCGCTACATGGTGCCGGCTCGCATCGAGGCCATCGCCGAGCTGCCGCTGACGGGTAACGGAAAGGTGGACCGGCGACGGTTGGCCGACCGGGCCGCGGGCAGGTCGCCCCAGGAGCAAGCCCGGTAGCTACTCAACGCACCGCCGCGGCGAGCTCCCGCACAGCCTGGCGCTCGGCGGCGAGCAGTTCACGCAACCGGGCGACGACCCGGCCGACGAAATCCGCCGGGGGCCGGCCGGCGGAGGCACCGAAGAAGAACACCGCGCGCAGCTTGTCCAACTGCTCGGAGAATTGCTGGAACCGCGTGGCAGACGGCCCGAGGTCGACGCCGATCTGGTCCCCGACGAAATCGAGGAACAGCCGGTTCTGGCGGCGCTGCTTGGCCAGCGATCCGAGGAAGTTCACCCCGTGCGCGACTACCCGGTCCTCGACCACCGTCACGACGCCCGCGTACCGCTCGACGTCCGCCAGGAACTGCTGGGCGGCCCACCAGCCGGGCGGGTCGGTCCCGTTCCCGTTGAGGTAGCGGACAACCGTCTCGTTCAGAGCAGCGCGCAGCCGTGCCGGTTCGGACGGCGTCACGGCCACCGGACGCGGCAGGTCGACCGTGCATCGCGCGCCGCCGACCGGTGAGAACCGCGCCGACAGCGCCTCGGTGGACACCGCGGCGTCCAGGGTGGCCGCCGGCAGCCAACCGTTGAACGGCCGGCCCGGCAATTGATCGACGACGTGCGCCTCCCCCGGCCGCAGGTGGGTGACCACGATCCGGTGCAAGTGGTGGATGCGCTGGTAGAACAGTGAATGGGGGTACGCGAAGGTGTCGACCTGCACGGCCACGCACCGGCCGTTGGCGACGACGCGCTGGAGGTGCCGCCACATGTCGTCCAGGCTGCCGTGGCTGATCCGCCGCTCGCCGATGCCGTACCAGTGTCGGATGGCCTCGTCGTAGGCCCGCCGCATTATCCGGATCTGCATGAACGGCAGTTGCTCTCCGGCTGCGCGGGCGTAGTGGTAGCCCCAGTCCTCGCCGAGGACCCGTGCGTCCAACCCGAGGTCGGCCAGGAGCATCGTGTAGGTGTCGGCGAAGCAGTCGAGTCCGTTGTCGTAGGACTGCAGTCGCGGCACGTCAGCGTCCCCCGGAGCGATCGTCCGCGCGGGGCGGCGAGTTGTCGGCGAGCCCGTCGGGCGGAGTGGGAAGCAGCTCGGCGAGGGCAGCCCAGAGTGAGCCGACCGTGGCGAAGGTGTCCGCGGTCAGGGTCTCATCGGGGAAGATCACCCCGAACGCCGCTTCCAGTGCGACAAGGAGCTCGACCATGTCGAACGAATCGAGGCCGAGGTCGAACAGGCTGTCCGACCCACGCAGCGTCGCGGCGGCGTCGGGCAGGTGCTCGCGCAGCACCTGCTCGTACCGCGGATGCCAGGGGACCGACGGCGTGTCCACCGGGGACTCGATGATCATGGTCGCCACTCCTTCGTCCCACGCCGTCGGCACTTTCCGCCGGAGCAGCCGAACCCTCAGCTCGCGGGCTCTTCGATGACATGGATCAGGTTTCCGGCCCGGTCCCGCAGGAGGCACTCCCTGCCCCACAGCTGCCGACCGATCGGGCTCAGTCCCGGCTCCACGCCGGCTTCGATGAGGCACGGCAGGCGGCCCGACCACTCCGCATGCAGTTCATCGAGCCCACGCACGGCGATCCAGGTCTCCGCGACCGCGTCGGCCGAACCCGCCCGGATGTAGAGCTTGACCCGGTCCCGTACCACGGCCGCGAACCCGTCGACGCTGAACGAAACCCGGAAGCCGAGCCTGTTCACCCAGAACGCCATCGTGGACGGCACGTCGGTGGCGGCCAGGGTGGGTATCGCCGACACGAGCTCCGACATCACCCCTCCTACACGGTGGACGCGGCGCCGGTCGCGGCGCGCCCGCACCGACCGCCGGTCCAGTGACCCTAGGTCAGGCCCAAACCGAGGGCAACCACGTCTCGACATCGGCGCACAGTGATGTTGACACATCGGAGGGCTCGTTGGGAGCATGGCGGGACCGGTGGGTCTGATCGGCGGCTCACACCGTTCCCGCGACGCGGGACACATGCCGATGCCCGGGGAGGGTCGCGTGAGGTCTCCTGGGAAGCAGTTCGTCACGGGCGGCCGAGGGTGCGCACCGGAGAGGGACCTTCGGAGGTGGGAAACCTGACATGGCCGGTCCGCTGAAACTCGGCACCGGAGCGGTCACCCGCTTCAGTTGGGACTACAGCACCAGGGATCCGCAACTACGCGAGCTGTACGAGAAGGGCAAGGCGGCACAGTGGAACGCCGCGACCGACATCGACTGGTCGCCCGAGCTGCATTTCGGGGTGCCGCTCGACGACCTGCCGAACACCATCGGAGCGCGCAATCGCCGGCCTCTTGACAGCCCGGTGCCACCCGGACTGTGGAACGACTACCGGTGGCAGTACCACTCCTGGTTGAGCAGTCAGTTCCTGCATGGTGAGCAGGGCGCGCTGCTCGCCACGGCCCGGCTGGTCGAGACGGTGCCCAGCATCGACGAAAAACTCTACGCGGCCAGCCAGATGGCCGACGAGGCACGCCACGTCGAGGCCTTCTCCCGATACGTCGACCTCCTCGGCGTCTCGTACCCGGTGAATCCGGCGCTGGAGTCCCTGCTCGCCGACGTCGCCACCGACCACCGTTGGGACATCATCTATCTCGGCATGCAGGTGATCGTGGAAGGGCTGGCCCTGGCGATCTTCCGGCTCGGCCACGCCGCCTCCTTCGACCCGATCATCCGTCAGATCACCCGCCTGGTGGCCCGCGACGAGGCACGCCACGTCGCGTTCGGGATGCTGGCGCTGCGTGGCTACCACGACGAGCTCAGCGGCGCTGAGCGCGCCGAACGAGAGGAATTCCTCAAGGAGGCGGCCCTGTTGATGTCACGGCGTTTTCGGCTGGAGGAGGTGTGGGATCGGGTCGGAATCCCGGTCGACGTCGGCGTGGAGTACGCCCTCACCGACCCGGACTTCCGCGACTTCCGCCGGCTGATGTTCTCGAAGGTCCTGGCTAGCATCAACAAGCTCGGGCTACTCACCGACGGGCTTCGGGAGCATCTGCGCGAGTTGGCCCTCATGCGGCCGACCGGCGTATCGGGGCGGCGATGACCGGGCCGACGACAGCCGGCGGCGGACCCGTCGATGAGGTGGCTGCCCTGATCACCCGGTTGGTGGGTGCCCTCGCCCCCGAGCCGGTGGCGCAGGTCCTGCTTGACCAGCGCTTCGTCGACGACCTCGGCTACAACTCGGTTCGGTTGGTGGAGCTCTCCTTCGCGCTGGAGGATCTCTTCCAGTTGGAACCGATGAGCGTAGAGGACGCACCGCCGATCGGCCACGTGGGCGAGCTGGTGGCGTACGTCTGCGGCAAGGTCTCCGAGTCCGGCGCGCCGCCGCCGACTGCCGAGGCGGTCGAGGAATACCTGCGCGATCTGTGAGGGGCCAACATGTACCTGACGGGATCGTCGGTCGGTGGCGACCTGGACGAGCGGGCCGGCGCGCTCGTCCAGAAGTTGCGCCGGATCCCGGACGACGCGCGGGAGTTCCGGTTGAGCACCGCGGACGCGGCGGCCATCCTGCGGGTCCGACCCGCGCTCCTCGACATGCTCGTCGGTCACGGCCTGCCGACCCGACACCTGAACGGCATCCGCTACTTCGACCGCCACGACGTGACGAACTGCGCGCTGCATCTCGGCAGCGGGGCGATCGCCAGGGCCGCCCGCCGCTTCTGGCCGGCCGCGTTGCGCCGGACCCACGGCGCCGCGCGCTACGAGGTCCAGTACCAGGCGCGGTGCCCGCAGCCGGGGCACGCGCCGACCTGCGACTGGGTGCTGGTGGGTCCGGATGGGCTGGTCGTCGAGCGTACCGTCCGTCCTGACGAGCCACCGTTCCGGATGACCGCCGCCTGCGTGGACGCCTGGCCGGAACTCCCACCGGAGTCGCACCCGGTCCTGGACGAAACCCGGGACCTGGAGTTCATGATGTTGCCCACCGCGGTCCGCTACGACGTCGACTTCATCCGGGCGACCGGGTTGAGCGACTGCGCCGGGGCCTCCCGGCTGCTCGTGCAGGAGGCGGTGCGCCGGGGCCTGACCGCTCGCTCCTCCTACGGGCTGATCGTCGCCCCGCCGTTCGCGGTGGAGCACTTCTGGGCCGAGATAGCGGTCGACGGCGTCTGGGTGCCGGTCGACCCGGTGCTCCTCCGGGCGATGGTCACCTGGGGTGGCCTGCCGAGCCCGGAATGGCACCCGTACCGCTCGATCGGCGCGATCCTCGCCCGGGTCGCCGACGCCGCCGTGGTCCTGGCATCGCACGAGGGGCGCAGCGCCCCCGTCACGCTACCGAGCCGGGTGGTCCCGATGGGGGCACCGTGAGCGTGCCGGACGCACCCACCACCGAACTGCTGCGTGCGCTGTGCGCCGACGGACCCGACCGGCTCACCGACACCATCGAACTGACCCGTCAGCTGCATGACGTGAACGGCGTCCTCTGGGCGCTCGAGGACGAGGCCCGGACGATCGGCGACGTCCACCGGCTCGGCCTGCTCAAACGCCGGATCGACGGATACAACGCCCGCCGTGCCGCCCTGGTGTCGGCGATCGACCGTACGCTCGGCCAGTTGCTGCCGCACGGCCCGCCCGACGTGCCGCCCCTGGCCTCCTCCCTGGGGGCCAGCCTGGATCGGCTCACCGTGGCGGCGCGCCGGGCGGCGGTGCTGGCAGCTACCGATGACGAGCGCGCCGACGACGCACTCCAGCAGATGGCCGACCTCCGGGTCGCACTACACGCAGACCACGCAGACCTGCTGGCGGGTCGCCGACGGCTGCCGCTGGCCGGCGTGCTCAAGCGTTACGGCGCCACGGCGCCGTCGTCGCCCTGAACGCGCCATGGTTCGTCCCGGCCCCCGCCGCGCTCGACCACCAGCCGGTCGAGCAGCCGAGCGGTGAGGTCACGGTCTCTGGTCGTGTAGTACCACTCGGCGGTGCGCCGTACCCCTTCGGCGAGATCGACCTGCGGTGTGTACCCGAGGAGCCTCCGCGCCAGTGCGGCATCGGCGCTGCGGTACATCGGTCCGGTCGGCATGTCCGGGTTGGTGCGGATTCGAGCCCGGTGGCCGGTCGTTCGCAGCACCAGCTCTGCTGCCTCCCGCACGGTGTGCCGCTCCTCCGTGGCCACGTTCACCGCCTGTCCCCCGCCCAGACGCTGCGCGGCCAGCATGGTCATGCGCACCACGTCGTCCACGTAGATCCAGGTGCGCACCTGCTCCCCGGTGCCCCACACCTCGAAAGGGTCGGCGCCGGTGAAGGCCCGGGCGATCATCGCGACGATCGCGTGCGACTCGGAGCACCGCGGACCATACGCGGTGAAGTATCGGCAGATGACACCGTCGAGGCCGTGTTCGGCCACCAGGCTACGCAGGCTCAGCTCCCCGCAGAGCTTGGCCATGCCGTACATGCCGTCCGGCTCGTACGGTGGCCCCACCATCTCCTCACGCAGCTTCCGGTCCGGTGCCGGCACACGCTGCAGTCCCGTCGGGTAGACACACGCCGACGAGGCGAACACCACCTTCCCGGTCCCGGCGCGTAGGGCGGCCCGCAGCACCACCTGGTCGAGCAGCAGGTTCTCGGCGCACTGCACCGGGTGGCTGTCGATGTAGCCGCGACCGCCGTGCGCGGCGGCCAGGTGGAACACCAACTCGGCACCGGCGCAGGCCGCGCGGGCCGCGTCCGGGTCGCGCAGGTCGAGCTCGAGCGCCTCGACGTCCGCGAGGATGGGGCTCAGGTTCGCCGGCGACCCACTGGAGTAGTCGTCCGCCACCCGCACCCTGGCTCCCGCGGCCAGCAGCGCCGCACTCAGGTGCGAGCCGATGAAGGACGCTCCGCCGGTGACCGTCACCCGCCGGCCCTCGAAGAACCCGCCTGAACTCATCCGTCTGTCCCCTCGATGATCGACCGGACCACCGACACGACCTCGGGTCGTCGTTCGGTGACGAAGAAGTGCGCGCCGGCGAAGATTCGCCCCGCGAAGCCCGACGAGGTGCGGTGCCGCCACTCCCGCAGCCCCGCCCACGGCGCCAGGACGTCCCGCTCGCCGCCGAAGGCGGTGATGGGCGAGCTGATCGGGCCCCGCGCCGCCGCCAGGTACCCCTCGGCCATCGCCACGTCGGCACGCAGGGTCGGCAGGAACAGCGCCAGCAGCCGGGGGGCGGCGGACAACTCTCCAGGCATGCCGCCGAGCCGGTCGATCGCCGTCATGAACCCGGCGTCGTCAAGGTGCGCGATGCGTCGGCGCCGCACCGGCTCGTCCGCCGGGAGGCACCCCGACACGATCACGTGCACCACCGGGCGGCCCAATGCCTCCAGCTGCGCCGCAAGCTCGTAGGCCAGCAGGCCGCCCATGCTATGTCCGAACAGGAAGACCCTCCGGGCGGCCACCCGGGCCACCCAGGGCGCCATCGCCTCCGCCGCCGAAACGAGATCAGGGCAGGTCGGCTCCGACCGTCGGTCCTCACGTCCGGGCAGCTGGACAGCGTGCAGCAAAACGTTCGGCGGCAGCAGCGGCCGCCACCCCAGGTAACTGGACGCGCCGGCACCGGCGTGCGGCAGGCACACCAGGTCGACCGGAGCGTCCTGCCGCCCGAGGCTGTGCAGCCACCGGGATTCGTCGCGTCGGGCGAGCGTCGCCGTCACGCCGGAACCCACCCGGGCACGTGGTCGCTCATGCTTCCCCTTCGACGGCGTATGGCACAAACCGCACGCTGTAGAGCTCACCGAAGACCGGCAGCACGTAGGGCGCGGCACCTCGGGCCAGGGCCGCGACGTCGGAATCGATGCGGTCGGAGAGGCTCGTCGTTGGCACCGGCCAGCCCACCCGCACGGTGTTCAGCCCGACCCGGGTCACGTCGGCGCCGACCGCCAGCTCGGTGGTGCGCCACTGTCGGCCGGCGACGAGCCGCCCGACCGGCGTGCCGTTCACGGTGACCACCGCCGGCTCGGGCCCGGCCTCGCGGCAGCGGTGCACCAGCCGTAGGCAGCCCGCGGCCGGCCGGGGCAATCCCAACGGCAACTCGGTTGTCGGCACGTTCGCCTGGAGGTAGCAACGCGGGTCGGTGTAGTTGAGCACGGCACCACCGCCGAGGGGGGTGGTGGCGATGTCGAGCAGTTCGACCTCGGAAGGTGGTGCCGCTTCCGCCACTTCGACGGCCGACTCGGCGGGTTCGGCGAGCAACTCTGCGAGGCACTGCCGGAGAAACCAAAGTCGGGACTGGTCCGGCCGGTACTCGCCCAGCCGCTCGAACATCACGGCGGCCGACGGTTCCCGGGCCAGTCGGGGCAGGTCCAGACTGGACCACATCGGCCCGGGCCGGGACAGCAGCCGCGCGAGCGACGCCAGCAGGTCGACGATGTCCGGATCCGCCTCGACCGCCCGGTGCAGGTACGGACGCACCGTCTCGGCCGGCTGGCCGCAGAAGGCATTGTAGGTGGCGGCGAGCACCAGACTCACCGCTCGCTGCCACGCCCCGACCGTCGGGTCGGTCGCACCGGGCACCACCGTCCGCCCGGTGAGTCGCCCGGCGACCTCTGCCATCGCCCGTTCAACACCCACGTCGCTCAGGTGGCAGTAATCCAGGAAGCACTGCTCGTCCGGCAGCTCGGGCTGGTCCGCACGGGCCAGCGTCACGCGCAGGTCGACCGAGGGCACATCGTGCTCGCGGCAGAAGGTCACGAGCTGTTCCTGGATCATCCGGGGCGTCCGCGGCAGGTACTTGACCATGAGGCCGCAGAGGCTGTCGCGGGACTGCTCGAACGCCTGGCGCGCCGCCGCTGCGTCACCGGCTGCCAGGAGGGCTCGGCCGAGGAGGTAGCCGGGCACGGGGCTGAGGCCACCGTCGAGTGCGACCATCTCCCGTGCGGCGCCCTGCACAGCCGTCCAGCGCTGTGCGGCGAGCGCCGCGACGGCGCGGGCGCGCAGGTCGTACCAGCGGCGCAACTCGTCCGGGCGCAGCGTCGGCACGTCGACGTAGCGGGACCCGCCAACCGGCGACCAGCCGGTCAGGTTGAACTCCGGAATGACCAGCAACGGTTGGACCCCGGTACGGTCGCGCAGCCGCAGCAGCTCATCGAGGAACGCGCCGATTCGGGGGTTCAGCACCTCGTCAAACAGCGCCCGCCGCAGGCCCGGATAGCCGTCGCGGCGCAGCCCGTCGGCGAGCCGCGTCGCGTCACCGAGTCCGGACAGCTCGTACGCCCAGGTCGTCCAGTTGTTACCGGCCAGGACCACCAGGTGATCGGCGTCGAGATGCCCGCTGGCGCGGACCAGTCGGTGCAGGTCGGGCAGGTCGATGCTGGTGCGGGCAAGGTCCAGGCACTGGAAGCGGCGATCCGCAACGGTGTCGAGGTGCCGTTGCAGTGCGCGGGTCGGATTGGTGACCGGATCGAGCAGATAACCCCGGGCGGTGGACTCGCCGACCAGCACCACTCGTGCCGCGTCCCCCTTGCCCGGAACCTCGTCCACGTCGGCCCAGACCGAAAGCTCGGCCGGGGTCAACTCTGCGCGGCGCCGGAGTCCCCGCCCGTGCTCGGTGTCGACCAGCCGCCAGGCACCCACGTGCAGGGGAGGCGCGGCCGGGTGGCGCGCCGCGTCCGGAGCGGTGCCGGCAGCGCCGCCCCGACGCCGTTGCTCAGCTCCGGCGACGGCACGCTGGACCTCGCGCAAAGCCCGGACGGTGGCCGTGCCCCGCTCGTCGGCCAGCAGCCGGGCCAGGGCGTCGGACAGGAAGCTCGGATCGCTCGGCGGTTCCACGCGCGGCTCCTAGACGAAGAACGAGTAGGCGTCGTTGTGCGCCAGTCGGTCGTGGTAACTCCCGGCCCGGGCCAGATATTCGCGCCACACCCCGGGCACGTCCTCCTGTCGGACGAGCAGGTCGCCGACCACGAGGACGTCGATGCCGGCCCGTACGAAGCAGGAGAGGGCGTCGACGTCGTCGCGCACGATCGGCTCGCCACGCACGTTGAACGAGGTGTTCAGCAGCACCGGAACCCCGGTACGCCGGCCGAAGCGCTCGAGCAGCGAGTGGAAGCGCGGGTCCGTCCCGCGTTCCACCGTCTGCACCCGGGCCGACCCGTCAACGTGCGTCACCGCGGGCAGCCCCGCGCCGGGCCGGACCGCCACCGCCTCGAGCATGAACGGCGAGGGCACCTCCAGGTCGAAGAACTCACCGGCCCGCTCGGCGACGACCGCTGGAGCGAAGGGGCGGAACTCCTCCCGCTTCTTGACCAGCCGGTTGATCCGCTCGCGCATGCCGGCGTCGCGCGGGTCGCCGAGGATGGAGCGGCTGCCCAGGGCCCGGGGACCGAATTCCATTTGGCCCCGGCACCATCCCACCACCGTCCCTGCGGCCAGCAGGTCGGCCGTGGCCTCCAACAGCGCCTCCTCGCGCCCGGCGAAGTCCTCGTACGGAACCGCCGCGGCGTGCAGTACCCGCGCCGCTCCTCGCCCGTCGCAGAACGGGCCCAGGCGGGCATCGGTCAGCGCCGTCGTCGGCCGGGCGCCGGTCTCCCGGTGCTGGACGAGCAGCGCCGCGCCGAGCGCGCCGCCGGCATCTCCCGGCGCCGGCGGCACGTACCAGTTGCGGAACCCGCCGCCGCGGCGCAGCTTGGTATTCGCCACGCAGTTGTGGGCCACCCCGCCGGAATAGCAGAGGTTGTCGGAGGGGTAGATGCCGTGCAGGTACCGCACCTTCTCGAGCAGCAACTCCTCCAGCAGCAACTGGACGCTGGCCGCCAGGTCGCGGTGGACGGCCTCGATCGGGGCGCGCACCGGCCGCGGCGGCAGGCCGAGCAGGTCGGTCAGCGCCGCCGTGTACATCGCCCCGTCGGCCCGCAGTCGGAAGTACCGGGTGTCGAGTCGAAGGTCGCCGTCGGCGCTGTTGAGCACGAGCTGCGCCAGCGCGCCGAGATAGCGCGGCCGACCGTACGCTGCCAGGCCCATCACCTTGTACTCGTCGCTGTTGACCGAGAAACCGAGATAGGAGGTGACGGTGCTGTAGAGCAGCCCCAGCGAGTGCGGGAACGGCACCTGCTGCCGCAACTCGACGCCGCTCGCGGAGCCCACGCCGCAGCTGGTGGTGGTCCATTCGCCCACCGCGTCGGCGGTGAACAGCGCCGCCTCGTCGAATCCGGAACAGTAGAAGGCGCTGGCGGCGTGCGCCTCGTGGTGGTCCACCACAGCCAGCGGCCCGTCGTAGCCCAGGCGGTCACGGATCTCCCGGGCCGGCTGCATCGCGTCCAGCTCGCCGACACCGCGGTCTCCACCATCCGCCAGCAGCATCCACAGCTGCCGGCCGAGCTTCTTCGTCGGGTTCTCGTAGTAGGCGACCATGTCGATGTCGCCCGGGCCGATGCCGGCCTGCTCAAGGCAGGAGCGGTACGCGTACATCGGCACGCCGCGTTCGAACCTGCGGCGGGTGTAGCGCTCCTCCTGGCTGGCGGCGACAACCTCTCCGTCGACCACCACGGCACACGCGGAGTCGTGGTAGAACGCCGAGACTCCCACGACGATCATGTCGGCCTCCTGACGGTGCGGGCGCCGCCGGTGCTGTCCGGCCGGGTCATCGTCGGTCCGCCGGGACGCTCCGACCGAGGAACGCCTCGTACTGGTGCACGAGGGTGCGTACGCACGGTGCGTCGAGCAGTTCGTCGATGTCGAACTCCACGCCCAACTCGCCCTCCAACTGCGCGACCACCCGGATGATCTCCAAGGACGTCGCTCCCACCTCGAAGAAGCTGTGGTCCGGCGACAGGTCGGCGACCCCGAGGCCGGCCGCGACCCGGGCCAGAACACGGGCTCCCTCGGCACTGAGACCGTCGGCGGTCCGTACCGCCGTGGCGCCGGCTGGTGGCGCACCGGGAAGGACCGCCGCCGCCCGAGCCCGCAGCCGGTCGAGGGCGACCACGCCGGTGTCCGTCAGCGGCAGGGCCGACAGGTGCACCACCCGCACCGGCCGGATCCGGCCCGCCGTCGCGCGTCCGACCTGCGCGGTGAGCCCGGCGGCGTCGACGGTCGCGCCGGTCACGGTCTCGACGAAGACGACCGGACCGCCGTCGTCGCTGTCGACCAGCCGCGCCATCCGCACGTCGGGCCAGGATTCGACGACCGCCTCGGCCGTCGTGGCGGCGTCCGGCGATGCGGGCGGGTCGCCGTCGACGTCCCCGGCGACCTCCCGCAGCTCGGCCAGGATCCCGCCCTCGGCGGCTCCCGTGTCGGCGAGCAGAGTGGTGTCCCCCGAGGTGATCCGCCGGAGCGCGGCCGGAAGCCGGGCCGGCCACCGGTCGCGAAGCAGCACCACGGCGCGCAGGCCGGGCAGCCGGCCGCCGTGCGCGGTGGCCACGTCGGTCAGCACGCAGACCGCGCGGGGAGCGGCCACCAGCACGCTCGTCGCGGACCGCTCCAGAAGGCGGTGCAGCCGCTCGCCCTCCGTCAGCGGTCGGCCGGGCGCGACGGCGGTGCTGCCGGCGAGCAGGGCCGTGACGACGCCGAACACCGCAATGTCCGTGTGCGGCAGGCTCAGCACCATCACGCGGTCGTCGGCAGTCAGCGCGAGGCGCCCGGCGAACGCGGTGCAGGAGCGGTGCAGCAGGTCCGCTGCCAGCAGCCGCGTCACCGGCGAAGCCGCCTCGTCCACGAGCACCGCCACACCGGACGCCGCCTCCAAGGGCTCCCCATCCGACGGCACCTCGTCCAAGTGCACCACCGGGTACCCAGCGCACCACTCGCCGGACGGATAACCGGCCAGCACCACCGCCGCGGGCGCGGCGTGGGCGAGCCGTACGTCGAGGGCCGCGGTCAGATCCAACGGATACGCCGTGGCGCCGATGTCGCCGACCGCCACCAGGCAGACCGCCACGTCCGCCAGCCCGTAGGCGGCGAGCGCGACCCGCTCCCCCTGGGTCACACCGCAGGCCAGCAACGCCTGTTGCAGGCCGGCAGCGCGCCGGGTTAGCTCACCGTACGTCAGTTCCATGCCGGGCTCGTTCACCGCGAGCGCGTCGGGTCGGGCTCGCGCCCACGCACGAACCGCCTGACCGAGCCCTGGTGGATTCATACCCGTCCCCTCCGTCACGGTCCGTCTCGTCATGGTCAAGCCCCGTAGCCAGGAGGTGTGGCGTGCCGCGACGGCGTCACGGTCAAGCCGTCGCGCTGCAACTCCACCGCGGCCAGCGCCCTCGTGTCCAGGTAGGCCCGCACGAACTCCACCATCGGTTCGTCGAACGCCATCCGGACGACGTCGCCGTCGCGTTCGATCCTGTGCAACCGCATCTCCCGCATGAACGACTCGATCTCGCCGGCCCAGCTCTCCTGATCGCGCCGCAGCACCTGTTCACGGTCAAGCAGACAGGGATTGGGGGTGTCGAGGATGAGCACCACCCGCGCAGCGGAGCCCTCGTGCCGGACCTCATGCTCGAACGAATCATCGAAGACGAGGCAGCGCCCCTCCTGCCACGACCGCCTCTCCTCGCCCACCCGGATCCAGGCCTTCGGATCTGAGCGCAGGCAGAGGTGGGTGCGAGCCTTCGAGTTGGTCGGGCCGCAGTGCGGAGTGATCCAGGCGCCGGGCTGCAGCCAGGAGACCATGGCGAAGCCGTTGCCGTACTCGGTCACCTCCGGGATCGCCGCCAGGACCTCCGCGGTCACCGGCAGCAGCTCGCACGCCCGGTCGAACCGCCGTCCCCGGTCCCACAGCATGAGCTGGTGCCAGCGTCCGCCCCGGACGCTGGCATCGACCATGCCGGCGCTAGAGAAGCCGGCGGCGGCGGGCTCGACCACCGCGTCGAGTTCGGCGCGGAGCAGTTCCCAGCGCTCCTCCAGGTAGGCGGTGAACCAGAACCTCGACGAGTCGAAGAACGCCGCCCGGCCGCTGGTCGGATGCTGCGTGATGGGGCGGTGCATGCGCTCCGGGAAGAGCCCTTCGGCAACGGCGACGTCGGCGATCCGGTAGGCGGCCTCCGCCAGCCCCTGTCCGTGCAGGTTTGCGATCAGGCCCTCGAACTGCTTCCGGAGACGCTCCACGATGGCCCGGGGCACCAGTCCACTCCCCGACAGCCCGCTTACGTCGTCACCCATGCCGCCTCACCTCAACTCCACTCTGGACTTTTGCCGCGTGCCCAGCAACGCTGAGGCACAATCGCGACGAGCAGCCGCCCGTACCGTCCGCAGGGGTGGCCCGGCGAGGCAGGAGCGCTGATGACGGAGCCCCCCGTGGCACCCGGATACCAGTTCGACCACGTCCACCGGCTCGGCAGCGGATTCGTCGACGGGACGCGCCGGGCGCTGTTCTTGAACATTCCGAAGAACGCCAGTTCGAGCCTGGCACATCTGCTTCTGTCGGCCGGTTTCCGCTACACCACCGCCTTCCGTACCCGGCCGGTACCGCCCGGGTACACGGTCTTCGCGGTGACCCGGGACCCCGTCTCCCGATGGATCTCGGCGATGTCCGAGTACGCCATCACCGTGGCACACCGGCCGCCGGAGGATCTCACCGTCGAGCACCTGCGACGGCTGCGCGACGGCACATTCGTACCCCTGGACCAGCACCTGACCCCGCAGAGCACCTTCCTGCTGCCCACCATGCCGGTGACCCGCTGGCTGTGTTTCGAGCGGTTGGCGGACGACTACCGCACGCTCGCCGCCGACGTGGGGCTGCCCGACGGCCTGCGCCGGGACAACCGGTCGGACCCGACGTTGTCGCGGCGCCTCCGAGAGCTGCTGTCCGACCACGACCACACCCTCATCCGACGGTTCTACGCCGAGGACGTCCGACTGCACGTCCTGGTCACCCGAGCCCGGGGCGGGCCGGTGGCGGGGTGCAACCTTCGCGCTCCGCATCCAGCAGGTCGAGCTCGTCCGGAACCGTGAAATCCAGCGCCTCCCGGCAGAACCGCTGCCAGGCGGGGTCCCGGCCGTCGCGGAGCACGTCCTCCTCCGGATGGACCGACCGGGTCACCCTCAGGTCGTCGTGCAGGTAGACGATTGTGCCCCCGTCCTGCAACGGTTCCCCGTCCCGACCGACCGGCTCGGCCCACCCGGAGAAGGCACGCAGGTCGGCCAGACGGTAGCCACGGCAGTACGGACGCCAGCGCCGGTCCGCCGCGCCATCAGTGGCCCGCCGGTCCTCCTCGTCACGCAACAGGGCAGCCGCTGCCCGGTGCCCGGCGGCCAGGGCGACCTGGTAGGGGGTACGCCCGTCCGAACCACGCTCGGTGGGATCGTCGCCCGCCGCCAGCAGGTCACGCAGCCGGGCGACGTCCCCGCGGCCCGCCGCCCGATGCAGCTCGGTCCAGCCCGTCCCGTCGACGAGCGACGCCGACTCGGTCATCACACCTCCCCGGAGCCGGCGAATGCGCCGGCGTCGAACACCAAAGTGTCGCCGCGCAGCTCCGCCGCGCGACCCCCCGACTCACGCATGTACCTGACCACTTGGCTGGCAGTCCCGTCGTCCAGCACCGCACGGACCTCGTTCCCGTCGACCTCCACCCGGCGCATCCCGCGCTGCCGCAGGAATCTGCTGACCCGGGTCTCGAACGAGTCGCGACCGCGCAGCATCCGCGAACGCACTCCCGCATCCAGCTCCGGGTGGCTCACATCCATCAGCAGCACCACGCGCGGGTGGTCGCCGTCGTGCCACACCTCGTGCTCGAACGAGTCGTCGAAGACCAGGCACCGCCCGTCCGCCCAGGTCAGCGTCTCGTCACCGACACGCATCCGGGCACCCTCGGGCACCCGCACCCCGAGATGCACCCGCAATCGACCGTTCGAGCCGCCGCAGTGCGGCAGGATCCGGGTTCCGGGGTAGAGCCAGGACAGTGTCACCACCCCCGCCCCGGCCACGGTCGCCTCCGGAATGCCCTCGATAACGGCGGCGGTGACCGGAAACCGCGCGCACGCGTCAGCGAACCGCTGGCCCGCCTCGTAGAACGTCACCTGCTCCCACCGCCCCGCGGCGAGCAGCGGCTCCTCCACCGGCAGGAAGCCGGATTCCCGCGGCTCGGTGACCGCTTCCAGCTCGGCCCGGATCAGCGGAAAGTGTTCCTCGAGGTAGGCGCAGAACCAGAAGTCGGCCGGATCGTGGACCGCCCGGGGAGTGAGGTCCGGCACGTAGTGCAGGGGGCGTTGCATGGGGTGCCGCCAGATGCCCTGCTCGACGGCGAGCGCGGCGCAGCGGTGCGCCGCTTCGGCGTCACCTGACGCCAGCAACGCGTCCACCAATTGCACGTAGGCGGCACGGACCTCGCCGGGCCGCCCCCGGGTCGTCGTCACAACCGGACCTCCCCACGTCCTACGGCCGATGTTCCCGCCGGCACCCGGTCGCCACAACCGGCGACGCCGCCTCCCACCGGAAGCAGCCGGCGGCGGGACACGGCGGCCGTCCGGTCGCGCCTAGCCACGACCGAGCGCCAGACCGTGCGTCATCGTGTACGCCAGGTGCGTGATGTAGGCCCGGTGGATCACCGACCGGTCCATCCGGAAGCTCTCCGCATCCGCCACGAACCTCCCACCGCACTCCTGCAGCAGCGCCAGCCAGGAGGCGAAGTGCGGGGTCTGCCGCAGCTGCTCAAAACGCAGGCCGGTCAGCCGCTCGAACCGCTCGTAGTGGACCCCGTCCCGCGTCATCAGCGCACCACCGACCAGGGCGGTGAGCCGCTGCGGGCGCTCCAGCGAGAAGCGCTGCACGAACGAGAAGGCCCGTGGCTCCCGCAGGTACTCGACGTACCTGGCGTTGTCGTTGAGCAGGAGGTGGTGGCCAAGGATCGACTCGGTGCCGACGCCGAATCCGATCTTGTCGCCGACCAGGTCGTACTTGTAGTTGCCGTCGGCGTCCTCGTCGACGCTGTCGCGGACCCAGTAACCGTGGCAGTACTCGTGGTAGCCCACGTCGCTCAGCAGCGCCATCGCCCGCTCATAGGCGTCAATCATTCCCGGTACGTCCCACGCCCGCAGCACCTCGCGGTCCAACTGCATCGCCATCACCGTCTGGGGCGTGGCCCGGTAAGGGTAGACGGAGATGTGCGGTGGATCGTGGGGCAGCACGCCACGCAGCGTGTCGAGCAGATCCACCGGGCCGCTGTCGGTCGGGAAACTACTGATCAGGTCGACGTTGAAGGTCGGCACCCCGCGGTCGCGCAGCAACTCCAGCGCGGCCAGGGCCTGCTCACGGGTGTGTCCCCGCCCCGCTCGGCGGAGTTGTGACGCCGCCAGCGACTGGACCCCCACACTGATCCGGTCGACGCCCAACTCCAGCATCGCGTCGAGCTTGCCGGGGCTGAGGTCGTTCGGGGTGGTCTCCATGGACCACTGCACCAGCCCCGAGAGATCCAGGGACTCATCCAGTGCCTCGCGGACGAACCGCATCTCCGCGGGATCGAGCCGGGTGGGGGTGCCCCCGCCCCAGTACATCACGTGGGGCCGGTAGCCGAGGCGGGTCAGCAGCGGCCCGTAGTACCTGATCTGGTCGACGAGGGCGGTCAGGTATGGACGCCGGCCGTCCGCTCCAGCCCGCAACCGCGGTACGGGGATGTCCGTCACCCAGTCGCAGAAGTGGCACTTGGTCGCGCAGAACGGAATCTGGACGTAGATTTCCAGCGGTCGTTCGACCGGCGGGCCGAGCTCATCGGCGATGATGGCCATCAGCTCGGCGGGGGACGCAACCACGCCGGAAGGGATCATCGGGGCCTCCTCTTGCTGATCACCAGGTGCGGCATGACGAGGTGATCCAGCCCACACCCGAGCAGAGTACGTAGCGCGTCCTCCGGTGTCTCCACGAGCGGCTCCCCACGCGTGTTGAGACTCGTGTTCAACACCATCGGCACGCCGGTGCGGTCGGCGAACGCGGCGATGAGGGTGTGGAACGAGGGATTGTCGCCCGGCGCGACGGTCTGCAGCCGGGCGGTACCGTCGACATGCGTCACGGCCGGGACGTCGGGGCGCCGCACCGGGACGGCCCGGAGCATGAACGGGCTGTCAGTGACGCCGAACCACTCCCCCGCCCGCTCCACAAGCACCGCCGGGGCGAAGGGGCGGAAATCCTCCCGGAACTTGACCTCGGCGTTGATCCTGCGGGGCATGTCCGGGTCACGCGGATCGGCCAGGATGCTGCGGTGCCCGAGCGCCCGTGGCCCGATCTCGCCGGCGCCGTCGAACCAGCCCACCACGGCACCGGTGGCGATCAGCTCCGCGGCCCGCCCAGCGTGGTCGTCGACCCGCTCCACCACCACGTCAGCGGCGTGACGGTCCAGGGCGCGGCGCACGAGTTGCGGTGTGTACTGCCGGACCCCGTACATCAGCTCGGCGGCCGAGAACCCCTGCCGGGGGTTGCCGAGCACGTGGTGCCAGTACCAGAGTGCTGCCCCGATCGACGTGCCGTCGTCGCCACATGCGGGATGCAGGTGTCGTCCCTCGAAGGCGGACGCGGCGAAGGCCAGCTCCGTACCGACCGCGTTGAGCGCGGTGCCACCGGCCAGGCAGAGGACCGGCGCCACCTTCGCCCGGACGCTGGCGGCGTGCAGCTCGCGGAACAGTCGTGTCAGTTGCCGTTCCAGGCCCACCTGCACGTAGTAGGCGAGCGTGGCGTTCAGCCGACGACCACCGGCCGTGACCGTGCACGCCCCGGCCCCGGCCAACTCCTCCAGCTCGTGGAAGCTCCGCAGGCCGTCCAGCACCGCCGCGGCGACCGGGGCGACCGGCCGCCCGAACGGGGCGAGCCCCATCACCTTGCCGGCGCCGAGGATGCCGGAGCCGAACAGGAGCCGACCGGCCTCGGTGTAGGCCACGTTCGCGTTGAACCAGGCGTCGAAGTTGTGCAGCAACGGCACCAGCCGGTTGTCCCGACCGACGAAGGAACGGCATCCGGTGGGGTCGATCGCCACCGCGACCGCGGATTCGTACGGTGAGGTGAAGTACGCGCAGGCGGCGTGGATGAGGTGGTGGTCGGGATTGACCGTGCACGGGATGTGACGCCCGCGCAGGTCGACCAGGCTGTTGTCCTGGTTCACCCAGAACCGCAACCAGGTCTCCTTCAGGTCCCCACCGTGCAGGGTGGGGATGTCGGGCGAGTCCATCGTGTGCAGGTTGCACAGCAGCACGTGGTCGACGTCGTCGATCCGTAGCCCTGCCTGCGCCAGCAGTTCGTCCAGGTCGTCATCGCGCAGACCCGGATGCTTCTTGAGCCGCGAGCGACGTTCGGTGGTGACGTAGCCGGCGATCCGCCCGTCCACCAGTAGCACGCCGGATCCGTCATGGTTGAAGTTGATCGACAGGAGGACGCGAGTCGGCCTGCCCCGCTCACCCGACATCCGCCACCCCCGACATCGTCGTACCGGCTCCGTGCAGTTGACCGACGACCGCCGTCCAGACCGCAGACACGCTCACGTCGAGAAGACACCGCGGATACGGACCGCCCGACCCGCGATACTCCACGACGCACTCGTGGGCACACCGGCGGTCCGCCACCTCGTCGACGCCGTGCGTGATCGCCTGGCAGGGACGATGCAGCGAGACGCCCCGATGCCGCGGGTAGACCCGCGACCACAGGCGCTCCGTGCCGGTCGGTCCGTAGATCACCACGGTCGGGGTGCCGACCGCCGCCGCCACGTGCGCGTAGCCGGAGTCGTTACCGACCAGGAGCGACACCCCGGCGAGCAGGTTGGCCATCCGGTTGATCCCGGCTCCCGCGACGACGTGGACCAACACCCCGGGGCACCTGTCCCGCAGCGCGCCAGCCAGATCGCTGAGGTCGGCCTCCTCTCCGGCTCCACCGAGCAGGTAGATGCTCGCGCCCAAACGTGCCACCAGACGCTCCGCGAGCGCGGCGTACCGGGTCAGCGGCCACCTGCGGTTCCAGTGCGGCTCGCCGCCGGGGTGCAGCGCGATCCGCGGTGCCGGCGCCGCCAGTTCCGGCACCGGCTCCGGGTACCGCGGAAACGCCGGCACGACCTCACCCGCCCGCAGCGGGGCGGGCAGGCCGAGGGCGCGGCCGTACCCGAGGGCGTAGTCGTACAGATCCGGGGTGCCGAGCAACGGCGGCGGCAGCGTGACGGGGTCGGTGAACGCACCGTCGGCCCCGTCACCGCGGGGCAGACCCACCCGGGTGGCGATTCCCGCCACCCGGGCGTGGGTGGCATCCAGGTGGTACGAGCCGGGATCCACCAGACACAGGTCGAACCCCTGACCAGCCAGCTCGCCGCCGAACCGTCGCCACCGCCCCGCGTCACCGTCCCGGGGATCGGGACAGCACAGCAGGTCGTCCGCGTAGGTGTGTCCGCGCAGCAGTTCACCGTGGCGGTCCGCCAGGGAGCGCCCGACCACAAGCGTGATCATCGCGTGGGGGTGGGCCCGGCGCAGCACCGCGAGCAGAATGTTGCGTTGCACCAGGTCACCCAACCCGGGCCGGTGCAGCTGGGCGAAGACGCAGGCCCGTCGCACCGGCCCGACACGGTCGGGTGCGACGGGACGGGCCACCCCGGGCTCAGCCACCGGCGACGCGCTCCAGGTTCCCCTGGCCGGACAACGTCGCCAGGTCGATCCGGGCCAGGCAACGGACCGCCTCGAAATCGAGGGTGAGGTTGCCGACGAGAAGGACCTCCCCGACGCCGGCGGCGATGTCGCCGGCGGCCGCCCGGGTAGCGTCCCGGTCCAACTTCACACCCAGCTCGGTGCCGCCCTGGGTGTCGGAGAAGCGCAGCAGCACGTACCCTCGCTCCACGGCCTCGGCGAAGACCGCCAACGGTTCCCCGTCGGTTCGTACGCTCACCGTCACCGGATGCGAGCCGATGCACAACCGGTCGACCAGCGACGGGCCATCGTCGTCGAGGTCCAGCTCCTCGACCGGGTCGTCGGCGTGCTCGGCCATCCACCGCCGGAGGGTCAGTGGCCGCATGTCGGTCCATACCTCGTCGATGTGCGCCAGGCAGGCGTCCTTGCCGCCGGTCGTGCCGGTACGCCGCCATCCCGACGGCAGCTCCTGGTTGACCGGCCAGATCGAGTACTGCTCCTCGTCGTTGACGACGACCGCGTACTGCTGATCGTCCACGTCGCTGTTCTCGGTCACGGTGCCACTCCTTTGCGATAGGCGTCGACGGTGAGCGGGGCGGTCGGGTCGGCCGCCGCGACGGCCAGCGTACGGGTCAGCCGGTCCACCAGATCGTCGACCGATCGACCGCACCGACTATTGACGTCCACCGTCACCGACATCGCTCCATTCTCGTCGCCGAGATGCAGATCCACGTTCGTCCCGTCCCACGCCAGCCCGGCGGCGGCACCCCCGATCGCCAGCAACTCGGTCTCGGCGAAATGCGCCGCGTCGACACCCAGCGGCTCGGTCCCGCGGGTTCGTCGGACGCCCGAGGGATTGCGGCACAGGTGCACGTGCAGATCCCAGGGTTCGGCGGTGCGGCCCAGCGTGACGTGCCCGTCCCTGGTGGCGAGTTCGACCAGTTCGCCGTACGGCAGGTAGTGCGTGACCGACCGGAGCAGACCCACCTGGGCCGCACGCGCCAACTGCTGGAAGGAGGGGTGGGGCGGGGCGGCATCGACCCGAAACACGATCCGGTCGGTGAGCGCACCGACGACGGTCCCCAGCCCAAGGTAGTCCCGCAGGTCCAGGACGGTGGACACGCCCGCGCGGGGCGGGCGGTCCAGGAGCCGCACGACCAGCGCCGCCACCCCGAGGGCCACGTGGTCACCGAGCATCCCACCGGCGGCGCCCAACGCGTCGAGCTGCGCCGCGGGCAGCAGCAATCGGCGCCGTTCCCCCGTCCGTTCCGGCAGCGGGGCGGACCTGGTCGGGATGCCGTCGAGCCACCGCGCCCACCAGGCGCGACGCGCGTGCCAGCCGGTGGCTGGCAGCGGATCCACTGCCAGCAGCTCGGGCAGTGTCGGATGGACGGCGGGACGGAACCGCCCGCGGCACGCCTCTACCACCGCACCGAGGACGAGATAGAGAGAGCGCTCGTCGAGCACCGCCTGGTGCGCGGCGAGCGCCAACACTGTCCGCCCGTCCGGGAGGGACAGTACGTGGACGTGGGTACCGGTGGCCGAGTCCCGCGCCGCGACCAGCAGCGTGACGGCCTGCCGGACCGCGTCGTCGGGGCGGAGATGGCGCAGATCGTGCGTCGTCATCCGCAGGTCGTCGCGCCGGCGCAGCATGGGCGGCTCCGCGCTGGTGTCGAGTTCCACACGCAGCACGGGCATCGCCGCGTGCACCTCACCCACGGCCGCCCGGACGTTCGACACGGCCACGCCGGTGACCACCAGCGCCCGAACCTGGTGCGCCCGGCCCGGCGGCAGGTGTCGCAGCTGCGGCCAGAGCCCACGCGCCACCGTCCCCAGCGGCAGGGCACCACCCGGCCGTGGTCCGGTCATCGCCCCCCTCCCGTGCCGACGTCCGCCCAGGAGGTCGGACCCGCCATGCCGACCACGACCTGCCGGGCACCGGTGAACGACTCGCGGCCGTGCGCGGCGAGGAGGTTGTCGACCAACAGCACGTCGCCGGCCCGCCACGGCACCGCGACGCGTTCGGCCGCGTAGATCTCGGCCAGCGTGGACAACACCTCGTCGGGGATGGGACGACCATCGCCGTAGCAGGTCTGGTTCGGCAACCCGTCCGCACCGAGTTGGCTCACCAGGGCACCCCGCACGGCCGCCGGCAGGCCGGCGGCGTTGAAGAACAGCGCATGGTTGAACCAGCACAGCTCGCCGGTGGCCGGGTGCCTCGCCACCGCCGGTCGGACCTGCCGGGTGCGCAGCCCGCCGTCGGGCCGCCACCGGACCTCGATGTCCCGCTCGGCGCAGTACTGCTCGACCACCGCCCGGCTCGTCGTCTGGAACGCCTCCTGCCACGACAGGCCAAGCCCTTCGGAGAAGTTGCGGATGTAGCACACGCCGTGCCGGAGGAACGGCTCGCGGACCGGCTCCGGGACCTGGGCCAGCACCCGACGGGCGTCGGCCAGCGGCGTGGCGCCGCCGTCGGTCGGTGCGACGAGACAGCCGAAGACCAGGAACCGGGGAAACACCTGCTGGTAGGCGTTCTCGTGATGTAGTCCGATGACCTGGTCGCTCGGGTGATCCGTTGCGGTGTACACCCGGTCGCGCACCCGGGTACGCGGAGTCGACCGCTCGACGTACGGCGCAAGCTCGCCGGCGAGTGCCCGGGCGACGTCGGCAAAGCTGTCCAGGGTGACGGCGAAGCCACGGAAGAGCACCGCGCCACTGCGATGCAGCCAGTCCCGGATCAGATCGGGCCGGGCTCGGGCCACGTCGGCCAGGACCACTCCCGGCCGGCCGGGCACGACGCGGAACGGCAGCCGGCCGTGCTGCGAGGCGTCCGCCGGCACGAGGGCCCCGCCGGGCGGGCTGACCGCCACCGTCCGCCGCCGGCCAGCCGTCGGGCCAGGCCCCGGCGCCATCATGCCGGCGCTCCCTCGGGCACCCCACAGAGCAAGGCGTGCACGAACCTGTCGTCCCGCTCGAGCGCGAGCAGTTCGGACAGCGGCGTCGGGTCCATCGCCCCCACGGGGCACAAGCCGAGCCCGCACTCCTCGGCGGCGGCGCCGAGGAGCTGCGTCATGGCACCGGCCTCGAACACGGTGAAGTCCCAGGCGAGATCACCGTAGAGCGGTGTGATGGCGGGCATCCGGGCGACCAGGTACAGCGAGAAGGCGCTCTGCCGGAACGCAACACGGTTCGGTTCCGCGTGGGCCGACGCCGGCAGGACCACGTCCACGGCGACCGGGACCAGCCGGTGGTGTACCGGGTGGTAGTAGTAGCTGCCGGTGGCGAGCGAACGCACCCGCCCGGGTGCGACGAGGACATAGGCCCCGACCGCGTAGCTACCTCCGGCGGAGGGGTAGCGTCGCGTCGGCCGGCCGGCCGAGGACGTCACCTGCAGGGCCTGAAGCAGCGTGCCGAGCAGGTCGAGGTCGACCGGACGGGAATCGAACCGGCGTACCGTCCGGAAGGCCGGCGCGGGCCTGGCCGCCGGCGCCAACGGCACCGCCGGCCGGGCGTCCAGGTCCCGTCGGATGCCGTGTCCGGCCTCGCGGAACGCCTGACGGTCCTGGATCCGGCTGAGCACCGTCGGAGTGGTCGACGCGGCGTCGACGACGGGTGCCCGGTCGCCGCCCGGCTGTGCCGGGTCAGCGCCGCGGGCGGGGCCGCCGCCGGCGGCCGCTGTCGGTGCCGGCTCGTGGTTGCGGCCCAGGTGCGCGCCGACGATGACGGCCACGGACGGGAACCGGAGCAGCTCATCAACGTCCACCTCTACACCCAGCTCCTCCTCGACCACGGTGGCTAGGCGCACCAGCTGATAAGAGGTCGCACCGATGTCGAGCAGGTTGGTGTGCGGGTCGATCTCGGTGACGTCGAACAGACGGCATGCCAACGCGGTAACCCGCCGGATGAGCTCCTGCTCGCCGGCCCGGGTCGCGTCCTCGCCGGGAGCACCCGGCAGTGCTCCGGACGTCACCGGCCTCGCCGGCGGGCCGGCCGGCGCCGCCACCCACGGCGTCGCGGCCTCGCGCAGCGCGGCACGGTCGACGCAACCGTCGGGCGTCAACGGCAACGCGTCGCGCAGCTCGATCCGCGCCGGGATGAGGTACGGCGAGACCTTACGGCGCAGGTGGTCCGCGAGCGCCTCCGCGGAGACCTCGGCGCGGGGACGTGGCCGCACGAAGGCGACCGTCTCGGCGCTGTCCGGCCAGGTCACCACGACCGCGTCACGCACCGCCTCGTGGGCGCCCAGGGCGACCTCGGCGTCCCGGACGTTCAGGGGTCGGCCGTGCACCGTCACCTGTGAGGAACCCTCACCGACTACCTCGATCACCCCCTCTGGCAGGAGCCGGGCCGAGACGTCGGTGGCCAGCAGCGGCTCACCCGTTTCGGGATGGACGACCGAAGGTTCCCCGGTTTCCCGCCCCGCGGCGGCGGCACCGCCGAGGTGAAGCCGCCCGGTCACCCAGGTCGGGCAGGGCGCCGACGCGGTGGAGAGCACGAACAGCCGCTGGTTGGCCATCGGCCGCCCGATCGGAACAGAGCGCCAGTGTTCGCCGAGCTCCGTCAGCTCCGACCACGCCACCCACGGTTGTCCCGGCAGCAGGGACGTCGCGTACGCCACCCGCAACTCCCGCCCGACCCGACTGCGCAGCTCCGCCACGTGTCGCGGATCGAGCCGGTCCCCGGTGATCACCACCGCCCGTAGGCTGTCGGGCAGCGGCTCGCCGGTGGCGGCCAACTCGTCGAGCAGCAGGGTCAGCCGCGCCGAAGTGGTGATCCAGATGGTGACCCCCTGCCGCCGCAGTTGCTCCAGCCACGCCCGTGGGTGGTGCACGTCGACGTCGACGCAATACACCACCGCCGCGCCGGCCAGCAGTGGGCCGAACATCTCGTACGACGCGACGGCCGAGCCCGCGGGGGCGAGAGCGAGCAGCCGGTCGTCGGCACCGAGCCCCAGCCGGCGGTTGACGTCCGTGGCCGCATCGAGCAGGGCCCGGTGCGAGACCGGGGCCGGGACACGATCCGGTCCGTAGGGCAGTAGCGCCGCCGGCGCGTCGTCCGCAAGCTGGACGGGAGCCGGGGCTACGGTGGCGGGTTCCTCGTCGGGTGCGAGCACGGCCAGGTCGCGGGGCCAGGCAAGGCGGTCGGTGAGCCACCACTGGGTGAGTACGGCGCTGGCCCCGGCTCGCCTGGCGACCTGCCAGCGCACGGTCTGCGGCAGGTCCGGGGCGACCGGTAGGTAGACGCCGCCGGCCCGCAGGATCGCCAGCGAGCCGACGAGCTGCTCCCAACCGTGCTCGGTGGCGAGCACGACGCGGCTGCCGGGCTCGATGCCGGCGGCCGCCAACCGCCGTTCCAGGTGCGCCGCGTGCACGGCCACGTCGCCGTAACTGAGGGTCCTGCCGGGAGCGATCACCGCGGTGCGCTCGGGATGGGCGTCCAGGGCCCGCGCGACGTTGCCGGCGAGGTTTCCGGAGGGGGTCGGAGCAGCCGTGTCGTTCAGGGCCGCCACGAGGTCGTGTTGCGCGTCCGGCAGTTCGACCGAAGCTGGCTGAATGGTCATGGAGCACCTCCGTCTACCGCCGTGCCGGCCTCCCTGGCCAGCCGGCCCAGGGCGTCCTCGAACGCCGCGAACATGGTCTCGACCAGCTCCGGGGGGAAGGCCGCAGCGACGAAGTCCCAGTTGCAGATCAGGCGACCTTCGTCCTCGGTGACCTGGTGGTCGAGGAGCACCTGTGGCGTCTGGCTGACCGCGTACCGCAGCGTGGCCAGCGGCGGCCCGGTGCCCTCGGCCGGCGTGTCGGCCGGCAGCAACGTGCTGGTGAAGACCACCGGCATGATCCCGTCCGAGGCGACGCCCGGCTCCTGGCGCAGCATCCGCTGCACCTCCACGCCACTGACCAGGTGGTGTTCGAGGTCCTGCCAGAGCTGGGCCTGCAGCTGCCGGGCGGCGGTCAGGAACGCCCCCCCGGTCAGCTCCACCGCCAGCAGATTGGTCGCGGTGAAGTCACCGACCAGCTTGTCGACGTCGGGATGCAGCGGCAGGCGGTTGAAGGTGGTGAGGTTGAGGGTGAAGGCCGGCGACGTGCTCCAGGCGGCGAGCACCTGACAGAACACCGTGCACACCACGCTGGACGGGGTGATGTCGGCGCCGGCCGCCCACTGCCGCAGGGCCCGCCAGGCGTTCTCGTCGAGTTCCGTGGTCAGCCGGGTGAAGGTGGGCGCCGCGCCGTTCTCCTCGGCGGGCAGCAGCGGCAGCGCCGGCGGGGGCGGTAGTTGGGCCAGTCGTGAGCGCCAGTACCGCAGGTCCTCGGCGTACCGGGCCGATCGCCGCAGGCGCGACACCGCAGTCAGGTAGTCGCGGAAGGTCAGCCCGATCGGCGGCAGCTCCGCGTGGGCATCGGCGTAATAGGTCAGTAGCTCACCAGTGAGGATCTGCAGACTCCGGGCGTCCATCGTCAACAGATCCAGGCTGACGTGCAGGCGGGACCGGCCCTGCTCGAACCGTTCGACGCGGAGTTCGAACAGGGGCCACCGGCCGAGGTCACGCACCTCGTGGGAGAGCTCGTGCCGGGGCTGCGGGTCGGTCCCGTCCGCCGCCCGCCGGTCGACTACCCCGATGCGGTACGGCGGGACCTCGCGCAGCACCTGCTGCTGGCCGTCGGCGCGCAGCACGGTGCGCAGGGCGTCGTGCCGATCGATCAGCCGGTCCAGGGCACGTTCCAACCGGGGCACGTCCAGGTCGGTGGCGTCCAGTTCCAGGTACAGGTGGGTGGCGACGCCGCCCAGCCGGCGGCCAACCCAGTACGCCTGCTGCAGGTCGGTGAGGGCGAACGGCTCGAACCGGGCCGCCGGGTCGGCGACGAAGGCGGACGCGGCGGTGGGCACGACCGGGCTCCGGTCGGCGCCGGCCACCGACTCCGCGAGCCCGCGCACCGTGGGCGCGGCGAACAGCTGCGCCAGCGGGACCCGCACGCCGAACACCGCCTGTATCCGGTCCAGCAGCCGGATCGCGACCAACGAGGTGCCGCCCAGCAGGAAGAAGTTGTCGTCGGGGGCGACGGCGTCGAATCCTAACGTTTCCCGCCAGAGCCCGCCGACCGTCTCGACCAGTTCACCGGAAGGCGCTGCGGCGGTGGCCGGTGCGGCCAGGCAGGCCGCGAGGCGCTCCGCCGCGAGCCGCTGCAACGCGGCCTGGTCCACCTTGCCGTTGCCGGTGAGTGGCAGTCTCTCCAGTGGGATCCAGCCGGTGGGGCGGAGATAGTCGGGGAGCACCTCGGCCGCCCGCCGCCGCACCACGTCGACGTCGAAGCGGTCCGGATCGGCGGGGACGAGGAAGGCGACGAGCCGGCGGTCGCCGCGGCTCCGACCCGCCGCGATCACCGTGGCAGCCCGTACCTCGGATGTCCTGCTGAGCACCGCCTCGATCTCACCGAGCTCGATCCGATATCCGTTGATCTTCACCTGGGTGTCCTCCCGACCGAGGAACTCCAGGTTGCCGTCCGGCAGGTAGCGGGCGAGGTCGCCGGTGCGGTACAGGCGCCCGCCGTCGTCCGGATGGTGGATGAAACTGTCGGCGGTGCGCTCGTCGTCGCGCCAGTAGCCCACCGCTACCCCGGTGCCGCCGATGTACAGCTCGCCGGGGACCAGGTCAGGCCGGTCCCGCAACTGCGCGTCGAGCACCCGCAATGTCTGATTCGGCATCGGTTTGCCGTACGGAATGCTGCGCCAGTACGACTCGACCCGTCCCACCGGGTACCACACCGACCAGATCGACCCCTCCGTCGCCCCGCCGAGGCTGAGCACCTGCGCACCCGTCAGCGCACGGACCCGCTCCGGCAGGTCAACGGGGATCCAGTCCCCGCTGAGCAGTACCGCGCGCAGTGACGTCAGGGCGTCCGAGTCGAGCGCCTCGGCGTGACCGGCCAGCAGCTCCGCGAGGGCCGGCACGGAGTTCCAGATCGTGACCCTGGCGTCCCGGACGAGCTGTGCCCAGTGCGCCGGGTCGGCCCGGCGATGATGGTCCGGCACGACGACCGCGCCTCCCACGGCCAGGATCCCGAACAGGTCGTAGACCGCCAGATCGAAACTCAGCGACGAGACGGCCAGCACGCGGTCCTCGGGGCCGACGTCGAGGCGCCGGTTGACGGCCTGCACGGTGTTGGCGCTGCCCCGGTGGTCTATCGTGACGCCCTTCGGTTCTCCGGTCGAGCCGGAGGTGAAGATGACGTAAGCCAGGTCGTCGAGCGACGACGTCGCCGCCATCGGCCGGTCGTCCCGGCTGAGCGACGTGTCGTCATCGACGGCGACAACCGCCACCCCCGGGATATTGGGCAGGCGGTCGACCAGCGTCCGCTCGGTCAGCAGCACGTCGACCTCGCCACGCCGGGCCAGCGCGACGAACCGCTGCCCGGGCAGGTCCGGATCGAGCGGCAGGAACGCGGCTCCACTCAGCAGCACGCCGAGCGTGGCGGTCACCTGCTGCCAGCCACGGTGCGCCGCCACCGCCACCAGCCTGTTGCGGCCCACGCCACTTCTTCGCAGCGTGCGCGCCACGCGGTTCGCATGGCCGACCAGCTCCGCATAGGTCATCTGGCGGGTGGACGCGAGCACCGCGATCCGATCGGGGTGGCGTGCTGCTGCCGCCACCACGGCGTCGTGCAGACAGCGCTCCGGCAGCGGGGCGGCGGTGCGGTTGACCTCCGCCCGACGAGTGGCCTGGGCCGCGGGCAACGGCGGTGACAGCGGTCGCCCCCACGCTGTCGGCCCGTCCGCCACCGCGTCCAGCAGAGCCCGGTACGCGGTGAACATGTCGTCGAGCACGCCGGGCGGGAACACGTCGTCCACGGTGTCCCAGTTGAACAGCAGCTCGCCGTTCTCCTCGCTAACCTGGTGGTCGAGGTGGACCTGTGGCGTCTGGGTGATGCCGTACCGCAGCTCGCCCAGGCCATCCCCCCGAGCTGGGAATCCGGCTTCCGCGCTGGCCGACAGCGGCAGGTTGGACGTGAACACCACCGGCGTCATCGGGTCCGGTGGGAGGCCTCGAGCGGCCGCCCATTCCCGCATGACCGTCACCGCGCTCACCGCACCAGCGTCCAAGTCAGACCAGAGCCGGCGCTGCAACGCCCGGGCCCGCTCCACGAAGGAGGCCGCACGACGGTGGTCCACTTCGAGCACCGTCAACGTGGTGAAGTCACCGACCACCTGGCCGAGCTGCGGATGCACCGGATCACGGTCGAAGACGGTCAGGATGACCGAGTAGTGCGGGCGCCGGCTCCACCGGGTGAGGACCTCGGTGAACGCCGCCAGCAGTACGACCGACGGGGTCAGACCTGCGGTGGTCGCCGCGTCTCGGACCGCCGCCCATCGATTGGCGACTAGCCGGCCGGAGCGCCGGGAGAAGCGGGGAGCGCTGATCGGCACCGGCTGCGACGGCACCGGTAGCTCTGGTCCGGCGGGCAACTCCGGCAGGCGCTCCCGCCAGTATCCGAGCGCGGTGGCGTACCCGTTACCGCCCCGGCCCGCCATCCGGTGCAGCACGTAGTCGCGGAAGCTGACCGTGAGCTCGGGCAGGCGCAGCACCGGGTCCCGGTAGCGGGCGTTCAGCTCGTCCATCAGCAGGCCGAAGCTGTAGGCGTCACAAATCAGGGCGTCGATGCTCACGTGCACCATCGCGTCGGGTGCCGGGTCCGGCCCGGTCAGCAGCGTCGCGCGGACCTCGAACAGCGGCCACCGGTCTGCGGCGTGCACCTGGTGGGACATCCGTCGACGCACCGCCGACAGCCGCTCCGCGCGCCGTTCGGGGGCGAGCCCTCGTAGGTCCTCGACGGCGACGCGGTACGGGGGCACGTCCGGAAGCACCTGCTGGTTCCCGTCGGTCCGAAGGACCGCCCGCAGCATCGGATGGCGCGCGACGACGCCGTTCAACGCCCGACCGAACCGGCTGGCCTCAAAACGACCGACATGGAACTCCAGGTAGGCGTGGGTGGAAACACCACCGAGCAGCAGTTCGTCGCCGCGTCCGACCAGGTATGCCTGCTGCACGTCGGTGAGCGGGAACGGATCGTGCCAGGCGGCCGGCGTCGGGCGCAGCGAATCGTCACCAGGATCGGCCGGCACGGCGGACGCACACCGCTCGGCCAGGGCCGCCGCCGTGGGAGCCTCGAAGAGATCGACGAGGCGCAGCGTGACCCCGAGCCGGTCGCCGAGCAGCCGCACGAGCTGCCCGGCGAGGATCGAGTGTCCGCCTGCTAGGAAGAAGTCGTCGTCGCGGCCGACCGTCGGCACGCCGAGGACCTCGGCGAAGGCGTCCACGACGGTCTGTTCCAGCGCACTCCGCAGGCCGCCGTCTGCCCCCGCGACGGCGTCGACGGTGATCGCCGCTACGGTTTCCGGAGGGGGCAGCGCGGCATGGTCCACCTTGCCGTTGCGGTTGCAGGGCAACGCCGGTAAGGCGACCATCCGCGCCGGGATCGAGTACCGCGGCAGGAGCCCGGCCAGGAAGGCCCGAAGCTGTCGCGGATCCGTCACCGGGCCGGTACCGTCGGGAACCACGTACCCGACCAGGCTGGTCGATCCGGCGCCGTCGAGGCGGGCCGTCACCACGGCCTGCCGTACGCCCGGATGGGTCAGCAGCGCCGCCTCGACCTCGGCCGGCTCCACCCGGTGACCGCGCACCTGCACCTGCCGGTCGAGCCGGCCGAGGAACTCCAGTTGCCCGTCGGCGCGCACCCGACCGCGGTCGCCGGTCCGGTAGGCACGCGCGCCCGGCAGGCCGTACGGGTCAGGGAGGAAGACGGCCGCGGTCTCGCCGGGCCGGCCGTCGTAGCCGCGCGCGACCCCCGCCCCGCCGACGTGGAGTTCCCCGGGAGCGAGGGCCGGCACGGCGCGGCCGAGGTGGTCAGCGACCCAGACCGTCACCCCGTGTAGGGGCCGGCCGATCGGCACCCGCACCGGAAGCGGCCCGGCCACCTCGGCGGCGGTGGCGTCGGCGGCCACCTCGGCGGAGCCGTACAGGTTAAGCAGTTTGGCGTCGGGTAGCCGCTGCCGGAAGCGGAGCGCCACCGCCGCCGGCAGTTCCTCGCCGCTGACCTGCCAGGTTCGTACTCCGGCGAGCCGGTCGCCCACCTCACGCTGGGCGTCGCACAACAGCACCAGCAGCCCCGGTGCCGCGACCACTCGGGCGGCACCGGTACGGGCCAGCCGGTCGGCGAGCGCGACGGGGTCACCAGCGTCGGCTTCAGCGACGACGTCCAGCGTGCCACCCGCCCGCAGTGGTCCGAACGTCTCCCACGCCGCGTCGACGAAACCCACCGCGACACGTAGTGCGCAGACCTCACCGGCAGCGACCGGGTGCGTCGCCTGCATCCAGCGCGCCCGGTTCACCAGGCCGCGATGGGTACCCACCACCGCCTTGGGCCGCCCGGTCGAGCCGGAGGTGTACACCAGGTAGGCCGCCTGGTCGGCATGGACCGGCCGGCGCAGGTCACCCGCGTCGCGCGCGGCGATCGCGGCAGCGTCGCGGTCCAGCCACACCACGTCGACGCCCGGGTCCGACAGGAGCGCCTCGAACGACGACGTCGAGACGATCACCCGGAGGCCGGCGGCGAGTTCGGCGAGGCGCGCGGGCGGCAGGGCCGGGTCCAGCGCAACGTAGGCGGCACCAGCCTTGAGCACGGCCAGCGTCGCGATCACCGCGGCGGCCGACCGGGGCAGGCAGACCCCCACCCGGTCCTCCGGTGCCACGCCGGCGGCACACAGGTGCCAGGCCAGCTGGTTCGCCCGACGGTTCAGGGCACGGAACGACAGGTGCCGGTCGCCCTCGATCACCGCCACCGCGTCCGGCCGTCGTCGCGCCTGCTCCTCGATCGGTCCGTGCACGGTGTCGTCGGCCTCGGGCGCGTGCGACGACGCCGGCGGCCCGGAATCCAGATGCGGCAGCGCCGGTGCGAGCAGCCGGGTCCACGGCGCGTCCAGGTCGGCCAGCGCTGCACGCAGGACCGCGCGGAGGTGCTCACCGAGCACGGTGACCGCCGCCGGCGTGAGGACCCGGACGTCGTACTGCAGCACGAAGCGCAGCTCACCCGACCGGTTGCGGAGTTCGACGACGAGGTCGAAGGGAGCGTTGCCGAGGTCGACGTCGTAGGTGTCGACGCGCAGCCCCGGCAGGTGTGCCCGAACCTCGGTCGGGTGCGCGACGCAGAGCACACGGATCGGTGCGTCCCCCGAGCCCGCCTCGGCGCGGAGCAGCCGCAGCAACTCCTCGTACGGCAGCTCCTGATGCCCGTAGGCGCCGGTCACCTGCTCCCGAACCAGGGTCCACAGTTGCCGGAACGACGCGGTCGCCGGCAACCGGAACCGCAGCAGCAGGACGTTGACGAAGTAGCCGATGAGCCGCTCCAGCTCAGGCCGGGTGCGGCCGGCGGTGAGCGTCCCCAGGACCACGTCCAACTGTCCGGTCACGGTTGCGAGGACCACCACGAGCGCGGTCAGCGCCAACATGAACTCGGTGCCGCCCTGCGCGTCGTGCAGCCGTGCGAGCCGACGGGACAGGTCGGAGTCCAGAACGACCTCGTGATTGGCGCCGATCGGCTCGCCGGGTGCCAGCACCTGGCGGGGCGCGTCCGCCGGCAGCCGGAGCTGCGTGAGGTCTCGGGTGCTCTCGCGCCAGAACTCGACCAGCGCGGCACCTTCGGGGCCGGCCAGCCGGCGTCGCTGCCAGGCCGCGTAGTCGCGGTACTGTGCCGGTAGCGGCGGCGCCGACCACGTCCGTCCGGCGACCAGATCCCGGTACCCCGTGACGATCTCGTCGAGCAGCACCGACAGGGACCACCCGTCGGTGGCCGCATGGTGCATCGCCACCAAGACGCAGTGGTCGGTCGGCGAGAACCGCAGGACGATCACCCGCAGGGGCGGCCTCCCGCGGAGCTCGAACGGGCGGCGCGCCTCCGTCCGCAGCACGTTCCGGACGGCCGGCGGCAACGGCTCGTCCGGGCGTACTGCCAGCACGGTGAGGTCCGCAAGCGGCACCCGCGCTCCGACCGCAGCGTGGACGAGCTGCATCAGGCCCTCGTCGGAGAGCCGCAGCTCGGTCCGCAGCACCTCGTGCCGCTGCACCACCCGCCACACGCTCGCCCGAAACGCGGGCAGCCGGAGCTGGCCACGCAGCCGGACGGCGACCGCGTAGTTGTGGTCGCCGGGCGACCGCTCCCCCGCGACCCACATCCGCTCCTGCCCGAAGGAGGCACGCCACGGTCCCGCCCCGGAGGCCGCAGCGAGCCCGTCGGGCCGCTCCAAGCGGCGGCGCAGGGCCTGCTCGAAGCGGGCGCGCTGGTCGGGTGAGAGGGCGGCGACCCTACGGCGGAGCTCGGGATCCGCCACGCCCTCCAGGAAGCGCCCGGTCATGGCCGCACCCCGTCAACGCTGGGCCAACGCAGAACCACCAACTCGCCGTCGCCGCCACAGCGCACCACGACCGGCGGAGCCGCGGGAAACAGCAGGCACTGTCCCGGGCTCCAGACGACCCGGGTGTCGCCCGCCCCCGCCTCCGTCCCCGACGGCACTCGCAGTGCCCACACGACCGTGGTGCCGGGGTGGCCGGGCAACGCCACCGGAGCGGCCCCGCCAGCGTTCAACACGGCCAGGTCGATCAGCGTGTCGGGGGGAAGGGTCGCCTCCGGAATGGCGGCCAGCACGTCGCGGAGCAGCGGAAGGTCGGATTCCGCCACCGCCGTCCACGCCCCGTCGCGGAACAGCACGGTACGGCGCCAATCGGTGCCCGTGGCGGTCGACGGTCCGCCGTCGGCATCCCAGGAGGCGTCGCTCGCCGTCAGCCAGCGGTCCAGTTCCTCGGCGACCCGCCCGTAGGAGTCGGCAAGGTGATCGACGAACCAGAGCCCGGCGGAATCGAGGGGAGCGCCGCCGCGGGCACCGTCCGCCGATGCGCCGTCGGCCCTTGTCCCCGCCATCGCCCGCAGCTTGGTCACCTCCGCGAGCCGCTGCGGCAGCGTCCGCAAAAACAGGGCGTGGTCGGCGAAGGACTTCTCCCGTGTCATGCTGTGCCGCTGGTACGTCGCGTCGAACGGAGCCTTGTAGTCGTGGTAATGCAGGTGCTCCACGAAGACGCCGGGCACGCAGATGAGCCGCTCCATCCGCTCGGCGATGTCGAACACCCAGGTCTCGACCTCCCACTGGGAGAAGATCTCTGGCACGAAGTAGCCGAGGGCGTCGTACCACGCACGGGTGACGATCGGGAAGTCGCGGCCTCGTTCGCCGTACTGTCCACCGTCGAAGTAGAGGCACAGCACCTCGTCCGGGCAACCCTGGACGAGTTCGCCGACCCGAGCGTCGAGGGCGACGTCCCAGCCGTAGTCGACGTAGCGCTGATCGTCGTTGGCCATCATCAGCAGGTCGCCGCTGGCTGTCGCGGCCAGAACGTTCCAGGCGGCGGGTACCCCGATGGGCTCACCCACCACCAGGACGCACCCGCCCAGCCGGGGAAACCTCCGCGGCGCCTCCCCCGCCAACTCGCGGTAGACCGCCAGGTCGGGGTCGTCCGCGTCGACGTAGAAGAGCACCTCCACCCGCTGTGGCGCCACCGCCGTTCCGGACAGGCTGCGCAGCAGCAGGGCCGCCTGGTCCGGACGGCTGCGGGTCGGGCACAGCAGCGACATCGTTCGGTGGACCGCCGGCTCCGGTCCGGGCCCGTGGTAACGCAGCCGGGTGGCGGCCCTGCGCGGGGCCAGGTAGCACACGTGGTGCAGCCACCGCCGTACCCGCAGCGTCAGGTTGAGGATCGCCACCACCCACGAGGTTCTGTCGCTCGCCTGCCGCAGCGCGCCGGTCGCGACATCCTGCAGGCCGCGATCGCGGTGCCGACGGAAGTGGCCCAGCAGCAGTCTGCCGAGGGCGCGTGCGGGACGCAGGTCACTCATGCGCCGGCTGCCCGGTCGGTCCGGGGGACCGGCGTGGGGCGACGCCGGGCGGTCGGCAACCGTCGACCGGCCGCCTCCCGGGCCTCGGCACGCAGTTCGGTCAGCTGCTCCGCGAGGCTCCTGCCGACGCGCTGCCGTAGCGTGGCCACCTCGGCGTCGACGTGGCCCGGCAGCATTCGCAGGCAGGTCACCATGGCCGACATCAGCGCCATCACCACGGACCGGTCGACCCGCCGCGGGTCGAAACGGGCCCGCAGGGCCGCAGGCGTACCCGGGGTGAACTCGACGACCACCGGATACCCCTCGTCCACGGAGACAACCAGTTCGTCGATCCGCAGTCCGGCAACCCTGTCGCCCTCCCCGATCCAGGTCGGATAGTTCTCCACCACGAGGATGCTGTCGAACAGGGGCGCTCCGGAGCCGGTCGCCGCGGTCCGCTCGATCCGGCTCAGGGCCGCGTGCTGGTGGTCGGCGAGCGCGGCGAGTTCCCGTTGGATCGCCACCAGCCAGGACGACACGACCGCGGCCGGGGTGACCAGCACGCGGAGCGGCAACGTGTTGACGAACATGCCGACGCAGCGCGTCGCCTCCCCCAGCCAAACGGGACGGCCGGATAGGGTCGAGCCGAACACCACGTCGTCACGTCCCGTCCGCAGGCCCAGCAGCAGCGCCCAGACGGCGTGCACCAGGGTGGCGAGGGTCAGGCCGCGGCTCCTGGCGAAGGCACCCAGTTGGGCTGTTAGCTCGGTGGGAACGACCAGGTCCACCCGACCGCGAGGCACCGCGACGGGCGACTGTGCACCGGCCTCGGCGATCCGGGTCCCGCCGTCGAGACCCGCCAACCGCTCGCGCAAGAACTCCTCGTCGACCGCCCGGTAGGCCGCCGAGCGGGTGAGGAAGTCGGCGAAGGACGGGCGGTCCGCAGTCGCGACGAACCCGGCCGGATCGGTGTAGCGGTCGAACACCTCTCCCAGGACGAGCTGCTGGGACCACCCGTCGAGCACCAGATGATGATACGTCCACACACATCGATGGTTGGCGGGGCCTTCGATCACGAACAGCAGCCGCATCAACGGCCCTTTGCGCAGCTCGAAGCCGCGCCGCCGGTCCTCGTCGAGGAGTCGGGCGAAGGCCGCCTGCCGCTCGGTCTCGTCGAGTTTACGGTGGTCGACTGTCTCCACCGACATCGTCGCGTCCGGCAAGAGGACCTGCCTGGGCCGTCCGTCGTCCTGCCACCGCACCACCGCGCGCAGCGCGGGATGCGCGGCGAAGACCGCGCGCCACGCTGCCGCGAACGCCGCCAGGTCCAGGTCACCGACCAGCCGGCAGTGCAGTTGCACCACGTACGCGCCGTCGGTATCGCCGGCCAGGCAGTGGTAGAGGATGCCTTCCTGCAAGGGGGTCAGCGGAAACCCGACCGGGTCGGCCTCGGCCGGGGCCGGCAACTCCGGAGCCGTCGCCACCGATGGCGGTGCGATCCGAGCGGCGACGGTCCGCACCGTGCGGCCGTCGAAGATGTCCTGGGTGCCGAGCGCCAGACCGACCTGCTGCGCCCGGGCCACGATCACGATCGCGTGGATCGAGTCGCCGCCCAGCTCGAAGTAGTCGTCGTCGATGCCGAGCAGGTCGACCTCCAACACCTCTCCCCAGATGTCGACGAGGGACCGTTCGACGGCGTTCGACGGCTCCACGTACGGGGCGTGTTCCGGCTCGCCTTCCCGCAGCCACTGCGCCAGCAGCTCCCGCTTCGCCGGTGACAGCCGCGCGATCCGGTCGTCAAGATCGTCCATGTGCGACTCCCCTTTCCGTCGCCAAAGGGTTCGGCGCCGATGGATCGGCCAAGACGGCGGCCTCCTCGTCCGAGAGCGTCGCCAGCCGGCTGAGCAATCGGTCCATCCGCGCTGCCCGGGAGCGCGGCGATGAGGACCGTGCCGGTGGTCCGGCCTCCGCGGGAGGCAGGTCACCGGGGTCGCTGACCGCCGGCGGTCGGGCCTCCGGGTCGACGACGAGCGCCGCGAGCGCCGCGCGGTAACGCGCGCCGATACGTGCGACCCGGAGCCGGTCGAGGCGGGTGGGATCGAACTCCAGGACCAGGTGCAGGCGGTCCGTGTCCGCGCCGCGGTGGAAGTGTGCCGTCAACGGGAGGTAGGTCTGATCGGGCGCGTGCATACCGAAGATCTCCAGACCGGAGACCGCGAGCTGCCGGTAGACGTGGAAGTGGGTGAACACGAACAGCGTGTCGAACAGACCTGCGGCGCCGAAGCGGCGTTCCAACTCCACCAGGGGATAGCGCCGGTAGGGCGCCACCCGCGCCTCCGCGTCGTACGCGGTACGGGCCAGGTCGGCCCAGGATGCTGCCGCCACTCGGACCCGCAACGGAACAATGTTGTTGAACATGCCGACGCAACGGTCACCGTCCGGCCGCTCCGGCCGCCCGTTGACCTGCAGGCCGGTAACGATGTCCCGGTGACCGGCGAGTTCGGCGGTCACCTGCAGGTGCACGGCCAGCAGCAGGTGCTTGAGGCCCACACCCAACTCGCCTGCGAGCGCGTCGAGCCGGGCGGCCACCGCGCGAGGCACCGTCCACACGTGCCGGCGGTCGTCGAGCCCCGGCGGGTCGCCGTCGGACGCGACGACGCCGTCCGCGAGCAGGCCCCTCACCTCGGTCACCCGCGCTCCAGCCAGCTCACGTTGCCAGAACCGTCGGTGTTCCGCCGACCGGATCGCGGCTAGTTCGGCCGTCACGAAGTCGCGATACTCGACGCGTGGGGCCGCGATGGCGGCTCCGCCGCCATCGCGGCGCAGAGCGTAGTCGGCGAGGATCTCGGTCAGCAGCGTGGCGTCGCACCACCCGTCCAGCGCGAAGCTGCTCACCGTCAGCCGGAAGTCCTGGTCCGCCCGGTGCACGGTGAACCGCACCAGCGGGCCGGCCGCCGTGTCGAACGCCCGGCGCCGCTCCTCACGCAGCCACTGCCCGATCCGCGCCGCCCGCGTCGGCTCCGCCAGCCCCCGTACGTCGACCACCTCGAGCGCCGTTCGCATGTCAGGGTGGACCAGTTGCATCGGCTCCGGGTACGACAACAGGTCGAAGGTGGAGCGCAGGTAGGCGTGCCGCAGTGTGGCTCCTTCGACCGCGGCGGCCAACGCCTCCGGGTCCAGCCGATCCCGCACCGCCACGCTGGTCAGGTAGATCTCGTACGACCGGTGGTGCTGGCTCTGGAACAGCAGCGCCCGCTGCCCCATCGAGATCGGGTACGCGTCCGCCACGTCAGCCCGAACCGCTGCCGCCGGGCACAGCGCGAACGGTGCAGCACCGGGCGACGCGCCGGTCCCCTCCTTCCGCCACTCGTCTGCCAGCTGGCGGGCAAGTCCCCGGACCGTGGGATGCTGGAGCAGGTCGCCGAGATCGAACCGCAGCCCGACCACCTCGGCGGCGGCGACCAGGCGAAGGGCCCGGATACTGTCCCCGCCCCGGGCGAAGAAGTTGTCCGTCACCCCGACCTCGACCGTGTCCAGATGGAGACGCCACAGCTCGAGCAGCCGCTGCTCCCGCTCCGTGGCGGGCGGCGTGGCTCGGCGCTCCGGCGCGGCCGGTCCCGGCACCGGCAACGCGGCGCGGTCGACTTTGCCGTTCGCGGTCAGCGGCAGGTGGTCGAGCGGCAGCACCCGACCGGGCACCATGTACGCCGGCAGGTGGGTTCGGCAGGCTTCGCGCACGGCCTCGGCCGCGTCCGGACCGGCAACCTCGCCCGTCACATAGGCGACGATGTAAAGATCCCCCCGGGCGTCCGGGTGAGCCAGCGCCACGGCATCCCGTACGTTCGGCAGCCGGCGCACCGTGGCCGCCACCTCGTCCAGCTCCACCCGGTTCCCGCCGATCTTCACCTGATGATCGTCGCGGCCGTGGAACTCCAGCGTTCCGTCCGGCCGCCGCCGGACCCGGTCGCCGGTGCGGTAGTGGCGGCTGCCAGCGGCGGTGCCGATCACCGGCACGAACCGCTCGGCAGTCAACCCCGGACGGCACAGGTAACCCCGGGCCAGCCCCGCTCCGCCGACGTACAGCTCGCCGACCGCGCCACCCGGCAGCCACCCGCCACGCCGGTCGAGCACCCGGCATTCGACGTTCGCGATGGGCCGCCCGATCGGCACCCGCTCGGTCGCGTCCGGCCGGCAGGACCAGGAGGTGACGTCGATGGCTGCCTCCGTCGGCCCGTACAGGTTCTCCAGCCGCGCCTGCGGCAGCTGACGCAACGCTCTTGCCGCCAAGGCCGGGGACAGGGTCTCACCGCTGCATACCACGCGACGCAGCGCCGACCGCCAGCCGGGCCGTGCCGTCACCGCAGCCAGGAACGAGTCGAGCATCGTGGGTACGAAGTGCACCGTGTGGACCTGCTCGGCGGCCACCAGCTCAAGCAGGTACGAGGCGTCGGCGTGTCGGTCGGGCGCGGCGAGCACCACGCAGGCGCCGACAGTCAACGGCCAGAACAGCTCCCACAGCGAGACGTCGAACGACACCGGTGTCTTGTGCACCACCCGCTCACCGGGAGCGAGTCGGTATGCCTCCTGCATCCACACGAGCCGGTTGACCAGTGCGCCGTGTGGGACGAGTACCCCCTTCGGCCCGCCCGTCGAGCCCGAGGTGTACATCAGGTAAGCCGTGTGGTCGGCGGACACCGGCCGGCACAGTCCGCCGACTTCGGTGGTCGAATCTGAGGCGGCGACGGTGGCGGTCGGCACACCCAACCGCTCCGCGCGTGCGCGTACATGCCGCTGAACGAGCAGCAGCGACGGGCGGCTCTCGGCCAGGATCGTGGCCAGTCGGGCGTCGGGCTCGGCGACGTGGAGCGGCAACAGGGTGCAGCCCGCGTAGAGCACGGCCAGGTCGGCGACGAGCAGGTCCACGCTCCGCTCCACGAGGACGCCGACCGGTGTGTCGACGCGCGCGCCGAGGCGGTGCAACTGCCGGGCGAGGGCGGCCGCCGCGCGGTGCAGCGCCCGGTAGGTGAGATGCTCGCCGCGGAGCGGGTCGACGACCGCCACGGCGTCCGGATTCCGGCCGGCGGCCGCGGCGACGAGCTCGTGCAGCGCCGACGGGCGACCCGGCCGGCAGACCGATCCGGTGGCGCTGGCCGACAGATCCCGTCGAGCCTCCTCGCTCACCAGCGGCAGCCCGTCCACCGCGGTGTCCGGCGAGTCGGTCAGCCGCCGCAGCAACGTACCGAACGCGTCGGTGAGCCCGGCCGCCGTCTCCGCGTCGAGCAGATCCGTCCGGTACTCCCAGACCCCGGCGAAGCCGCCGTCCAGCTCCGCCATGCTCAGTGACAGGTCGAAGGCGGACCAGCGACGCTGCACCGGCAGCGTGTCGACCGGAACCCCGCCCAGATCCAGCCGGGCGGGCAGGTCGAGGGCCAACGCGCGGAAGCCCTCGGCGTCCCCGCCGTACTCGCGGTGCAGCACGAATAGTGCCTGCACGAGGGGCGCACGCAGGGCATCGCGCGCACGTCCGAGGTCGCTGACCATCCGGTGGTACGGATAGTCGGCGTGTGCGATGGCGTCGCGCACCGTGCCGGCGGTGCGCCGCAGGAACGTCGACGCCGCTTCGGTGCCGACGGTCCGGGACCGGATGGGCAACAGGTCCACCAGGTAGCCGACCCGCTCGGCGAGTTCCGGCGTCTGCCGGGCCGCCAGCAGCGTCCCGACGACGAGGTCACGCTGCCCGGTGTAGCGGTGCAGCAGCAGCTGGAACGCGCTCAGCAACACCTGGAAGACGGTGCAGCCGTACGTCCTCGCCAGTGCGCGCAGCGGCGCGGTCAGCTCGCCGGGCAGTCGGAACTCGCGCCGTTCGCCGGCCGCCGACCGCCGCTGCGGCCGCTCCCCCACCAGCGGCAATCCCAGTTGGTCCGGCGCCCCGTCGAGGGTTTCCCGCCAGTAGCGCCGACTGCGGTCCGGGTCCGAGGACGGCGGCACCGCGACGGCCGGGTCACCGGCCGGCTCGGCCGCCGCCCCGGTCGCCGTCAGCTCCGACGCGAGGTCCCGCACCAGCACCACCAACGACCAGAAGTCGACGACCAGGTGGTGCGCGATCATCAGCAGCACCCGCTGTCCGGCCTCGAGCCGGAAGACGGTGAACCGGACCGGTCGCTCGCGCGGCAGATCGAACGGCCGGTCGGCCTCGCTGCGCAGCGCCTCCGCGAGTTCCGCGGCGCTGGACGGCGCGTCCCGCCACAACGGCACTGGGCCGTCCCGGTCGATGCGGAAGCCGGGCTGTCCGTCGCGTACCGCGAACCCGGTCCGCAGCGCCGGGTGACGGCGGACGAGCCGGCCCAACGCGCGCTCGATGCGCTCGTCGCCAACCGTCGCGTCGAGGCGCAGCGCCCGGGCCAACTGGTGAACGGAAGCATCGGACAGCAGCATGGTCTCGAACCACAGCCCGCGCTGGCGCTCGGTCAGCGGCCGCCAGGGCGCCGAGCCGTCCGGCGCGGCCGGCGCCATCCGTGGTGGGTCGACCGTCGGGGCCGCCGTCAGCCCTTCGCGTGCCTCTCGCACCACCCGCCCGGCCAGCTCGCGCACACTGGTGTCGCCGAGCAGGTCGGCTAGGCCGAGAACGACCCCGTAGCGCTCCTGCACGGCATGGTGCAGCGCCACGGCACGCATCGAGTCGACACCGGTCGCTACGAGCGGCTGGTCGGTCCGCAGCCGGTCCGTCAGTCCACGGGCCGCCCGGTCGAGCAGCGCGTCGGCCAGGCGGGCAGTCGCCGCTTCGACGTTCAGCGCGGCGAGTTCCACCGGATCGGGCAGTGGTGGCGGCACCGGGTGCGGCTCCAGCGGGATCTCCGCGTAGACCGGCAGCGTCCCGGCGACGTAGCTGTCTCGGCAGGCTCCGCGGCGGACCTTGCCGCTGGTGGTCTTGGGCACCCCGCCACGGCGCAGCAGGACCAGGGCGTGCAGCCGTACGCCGTGGCGGCGCAGCAGGTCCGCAGCGACCGTCGCGGCGATCCGGTCAGGATCGCGGGAGGCGCCGTAGGAGACCAACTCGGCGCAGAGCAGCACGCGCGGAGCCCCGTCGGTCTCGACGGCGAACGCGGCGGCGCAGGTCGGCCGCAGTGCCGCGTCGGCGTTCTCAGCGTCGCGCTCTAGGTCGTGCGGGTGGTAGTTCTGCCCCTGGATGACGATGACGTCCTTCCGGCGGCCGGTCAGGTACAACTCGCCGTCGAGCACGCGGCCGAGATCGCCGGTGCGCAGGAAATGGCGCCCGGGAAGGCTGGACACGGTGGCTCGAAAGGTCACCGCGGATTCCTCCGGCGCGCCCCAGTACCCGCTGGCCACTCCCGGACCGGCCACCCAGACCTCACCCACCTCGCCGGCCGCGCGCTCACGCCCGCTGTTCGGGTCGACGACGCGCACGTGGGTGTCGAGTCCGGGCGGGCCGCAGGAGACCAGCGACGCCACCGGGTCCGGCCCGGACCGGATGACGCCGGCGTCGGTGTCCAACCGGTCCGACGCCGCCGGGCGTACCCGGGGCGGTCCGTTCCGCCGCGCGCCGGTGACCAGGAGGGTCGCCTCAGCGAGCCCGTAGCAGGGGAAGTGCGTCTCCGCCGAGAACCCGTACGGGGCGAACGTGTCGGTGAAGCGGCGCAGAGTCTGCTCACGGATCGGTTCGGCGGCGTTGAAGGCCACCCGCCAACGGCTCAGGTCCAGGCCCTCGCGGTCTGGTTCACTGCTGTTGTCCACGCAGAGGTCGTACGCGAAGTTCGGTCCTCCGCTGGTGTGGCCGCCGTAGCGGTCGACGGCCCGCAGCCACCGCATCGGCCGCTGCAGGAACGCCATCGGCGCCATCAGCACCGACAGGGACCCGAGGTACAGCGGTTGCAGGACGTTGGCGATCAGCCCCATGTCGTGGAACATCGGCTGCCAGCCAACGAAGGTCGACTCGTCGTCGTGCCGGCAGGCGGCGGCGATCAGCCGTTCGTTGGCCAGGATGTTGCCGTGGCTGACCATCACCCCGCGCGGATTCCGCGTGGAGCCCGAGGTGTATTGGAGAAAAGCCAGGTCGGCGCTGATAAGGCCCGGGTCCCGCCAATCGTCGGCGACCGCGTCGGGAACGTCGGCGACGTCGATTCGGTCGAGCCCGGCAAGCACCGGTGGAGACTGGCCGGTCGCCGAGGTCAGGGCGGCCGCCGGTGTGCAGTCCGCGCGGATCCCGGCCGTCCGCTGCACCGCGTTCCGGGCGGACGGCGCGTCGCACGGCACGGCGACCACGCCCGCGTAGAGGCAGCCCAGGAAGGACTGGACGTAGTCGAGGCCGGAGGGGTACGCGACCAGCACGCGCTGCCCGGCGAGGCCCCGCCCGCGCAGCGTGGCGGCAATCGCACGTGCCCGCCGGTCAACGGTGGCGTAGTCCCAGCGCCCCCCTTCGGTCTCCCCGTCGTCGAGGAAGACGTAGGCGGGCGCGTGCGGTCGACGGGCGGCGTGCTCCCGCGCGACGTCGATGATGCTCGGCACCGTCACCTCTACTCGCGCCACGCGTCCTCCGGGCTGTCCGTTCCGGTCGCCTCGGCCAGAGCCCTGCGCACCGCCTCCGTCTCCCGTTCGGTGCGCAGTTCGTCCACGACCAAGGCAATGGAGGCCAAATCCAGTGCCCGGTACACGCGTCGCACCGGCGGCTCCACGTCGAACATCTCCACGATTCGGGCGTGGAGCTGGGTGATCAGCAGCGAGTCGGCTCCCAGGTCGAACAGGTCGTCGTGGATTCCGATGGACTCCGCCGGGACGTCGCCGAGCAACTCGGTGAGGAGGGCGACGAGCGCACGCTCGGTGGGCGATGTCGGCGGCTGCGCCGTCACCGACGCCGGCAGCTCCCGGGCCCGGTCGACGAGCGCCGCCCGGTCCACCTTGCCGTTACGGGTCAGCGGCAGGGCCGGCAGCGGGGCCAGCCTGGCCGGCACCAGGTGCCGGGGCAGCCGCTGTCCGAGCCAGTGCCGCAACGCGCTCTCGTCGAAGCCGGCCGACCCATCCTCGGGCAGCACGTAACCGATCAGGTACGTCCGGGTGCCGGTGCTGCGGGGCACCACGACGGCGCCACGCACGTCGGGGTGGCGGGCCAACTCCGCCTCGATCTCGGCGAGCTCGACCCGGTGGCCGCGCAGCTTGATCTGGGCGTCCGTCCGGCCGAGGTACGCCAGATCCGTCACGGACGCGACCGCCGCGAGGTCACCGGAAAGGTACCGACGCCCGCCGGGCAGGCCCCGGTCATCGGGGACGAAACGCTCCGCGGTGCGGCCCGGAAGCCCGAGGTAACCGCGGGACAGGCCCACGCCGGCGACGGTCATCTCGCCCCGTCCGCCCACCGGCACCGGCTGCCCGTGCGGGCCGCGCACCTCCACCCGCTGCCCGGGGAGGGCGACGCCGAGCGGGCTGATACCCGCGCGGGCGTCGGCGGCGCGCAGCACCCGCACCATGGCGTGCACCGTCGTCTCCGTGATGCCGTACAGGTTGACCAGGTTGGGCCGCCGGTCACCGAAGGTGGCGAACCAGCGGTCGAAGCGGCCGACGTCGCAGCGCTCGCCAGCGAGCAGCACGGTACGCAGGGAACCGGTCACGCCGCCCCGCAACAACACCGGCACCAGTTCCCCGAACGCGCCAGGGGTCTGACTGAGCACGTTCACCTGCTCCGCCATCAGGTGCTCGGCCAGTTCGTCCGGCGTACGGGCGAGCCCGGCCGGCGCGACCACGAGCCGGGCTCCGGAGGTCAGGGCGCCCCACATCTCGAAGACCGACACGTCGAAGGCCGGCGAGTGGGTCATCGACCAGACCGGTGCCGGCCCGTCGCTGCCGTCCTGCGCCGGACCGGCCAGCTCCGTCAGCGCGGCGCGGGCGCCGGCCAGCAGGCCGGTGATACTGCGGTGGGTCACCATGACACCCTTGGGCACGCCACCGCTGCCCGAGGTGTGCACGACGTAGGCGAGGTTCTCCGCCACCACCGGAGGACCCGCCGCCGCGGCCCCAGGCCGGCCGACGCCGTGATCTTCCGGCGGGACCAATGTCAGGCACTGCGGGAGCAGCCCGGGCCGGGCCACGCCGATCCGTGCGCCGCTGCTCGCACAGATGCGCGTCCGCCGTGCCGCCGGATCCAGGGGGTCGACCGGTACGTAGGCCGCACCGGTCTTGAGGATCGCCAGCGCGGCGATGATCAGGTCGAGGGAGGGCTCGAGGCAGAGCACGACCGACGTCTCCGGGCCCGCCCCGGCCGCACGCAGGCGCGCCGCCAACCGCCGCGCCCGTAAGTTGAGCGCCCGGTAGCTCAGGTGTGCGCCGAGGTAGGTCGCGGCCACGGCGTCCGGGCGCTGGGCGGCCACCTCCTCGGTCAGCCGGTGCAGGCACTGCTCGGCGTCGGTCGGGTCTGCGCCGGAGGGAGACCGGGGTTCCCCGGCCGGGCGGTCGACGTCGCGCAACACCGCGCAGGTCAGGTCAAGCACCTGCCGCGCCGTCGGGGCCGGGAGACGGTGGCGGTCGTACTCCAGGTGCAGTTCGACGCCGCCGTCCCGCTCGGTGGCGGTCAGCGCAAGAGCGAACTTGGGCATGACGGGCGGCGAGGCGACGACGGCGGCGCGCAGGCCCGGCAGCCGGACCTCCGGCCACGGTGTGTTCTGCAGGGCGAACACCGCTGCGAACAGCGGGTTGTCGGCGAGCGTGCGGTACGGCCGCAGCAACTCCACGAGTCTCTCCGTCGGCAGGTCCTGGTGCTGCTGGGCAAGGCGCAGCTCCTCGTGTGCGCGCCGGATGACGTCCTGGAACGACGGGCAGCCGGACAGCGTCAGGCGCAGCGGCAGCACGGTGGCGAAGGTGCCGACGGCTGCGGACAACCGCGGCGACGTGCGCCCCGAGAACGGACTACCGATCACGATGTCGTCCTGCCCGCAGATCCGGTGCAGGGCCGTGCCGTACGCGGCGAGCAGCACCGCGAAGAACGTGGTGCCCGCCTGCCGGGCCAGTGCCCGCGCCCGGTCCACCAGCGGGGCCGGCAGCACGATCCGCTCGGAACCGGCGGGTAGCCGAGGCGTGGCGGCCGCCGGTTCGGCGAGCAGGTCCAGGTCGAAGCGGGCGTCCCGGAAGTGCCCGGCCCACCGGGCCAACCGCTGCCCGGCCTGTTCGGTGACGGCGTACGACCGCTGTGCCGCCGCGTATGCGGCGTACCGGGGCGGGTCGTGCGGCAGGCGGTACGGCCGTCCCTCGACCCGGGCCCGGTAAACCTCGCTCAGCTCGTCGAGGAGCACCCCGAGTGACCACCCGTCGCTGGCGATGTGGTGTCGGGTCAACAGCAGATGGTGCCGTCCGGGTTCCCCGCGTACCAGCAGTGCCCGCACCAGCGGGCCGGTGCCGAGGTCGAATGGACGGCGGGCCTGCGCGGTCTCGACCGCCGCGACGGCGGCGGCACGGTCGACGTCGGAGAGCGCGACGAGGTCGACCAGCGGGAGCGGGACCGGTCGCGCCTGCAGGACCAGGGGCACCGGCCGGCCGCGCCGGGTGGGATAGACCGTACGCAGCACCTCGTGCCGGCGTACCACCACGCAGAGCGCGTCGCGCAGGGCCGCCGGGTGGAGCGCGCCGTCCAGGTCGATCCGCAGGGGCAGGTTGTACGCGTTGTCCGTCGGCTCGAGAGCGGCCTGCAACCAGATCCGCTCCTGCGCGTACGACAGCACCGTATCCTCGCCGTCTGCCCGCAGCGCCTCCAGCAGCTGGGTCTTGTTCACCCGCAGGCGGGCGACGAGGTCCTCGGTCAACGTGCCGGGGGGCGCGCTACAGCGCAGGTCGGCGCCCTCGACGGTCAGGGTGACACGGCGTCGACGCAGCTCGTGGAGGAGCTCGGTGATCGGCGCGGCGGTCACAGCACCACCTCGTCCCGGTCGGTGTGCCGGACCTTCTCGATGTGCTCGACGAGTCCGTGCAGAGTGGGGGCGTCGAACAGCCGCGCGATCGGGATCTCGACCCCGAACTCGTCGTGGACCATCGCGAGCAGCCGCAGGGCGAGCAGGGAGTCCCCGCCCACGGTGAAGAAGTCGTCGCCCGGGTCCGGGTCGGTGACACCCAGCAGCTCTTCCCAGAACGCCGCGACGGTACGGCGTACCGACACGCCCGGATCGTCGTCGGGCCAGGTCGCTACGCCGCCCGGCGGTCCGGCTTTTCCGCCCGCGGTCGGGGTGCCGGCCGGGGTCGGCGGCCGGACGGCGGCGAGGTGGTCGTCGATGCTGAAGGATGCGTGGTGAGCGAGTAGGACGTCCAGGTCGCGGGGCGACACCACCGCCCGGGGTGCCGGGCCGGCGGCGAGTATGCGGGCCAGCACGTCGATCCCTTCGGCGTGGGTAACCCCGCCCAGCAGGTCATCTCCCGGGTCGCCGCTCACCGACTCGGCGACACGCCGCGTCGCTCCGCGCGCCCGCCGTTGCGCGTCGGCCCACATGCCGTCGTCCAGCCAGTCGGTCCACGCGATGGCGACCGTGACGCCGGGACGTCGGAGTGCGCGGTATCCGGCGAAGGCATCGACGAACTCGTTCGCCGCCACGTACCCCACCTCGCCGAACTTGAGCTTGTGCAGCACGGTACCGATAGAGGAGCACAGCACGAAGAAGTCGAGGGGGCGGTCGCCGACCGCCTCGTCGAGAGCGAGCAGACCCTCGATCTTCGCCGCCGTCGCCGCACGGGTGTCCACGCGCCGCTGGATCATTCCACCGGTGTCGGGCACCCCGGCCGCGTGCACGACACCGGCCAGCGGCCCCAGCCGCCGCTCGATGCCGACCACCAGGTCACTCATCCCGGCGCGGTCCGTGATGTCGACGGAGCGCACCTCGACCTTGGTGCCCGTCGCGGTCAGGGCGAGCAGACGGCGCAGCACCCGGCGGGTGCGCGCGTCCTCGCCGTTGGTGACGTACGCCGCCCATCGCTCCGGCGGTGGCAGGTGGCGGCGGCTGGTCAGCACCAGGTGTCCCGCGCCGCTGCGGGCCAACCATTCGGCGACGCTGAGTCCGATGCCGCCCAGGCCGCCGCAGACCAGGTACGTCGCGCTGCCGCGAGCGGGCTTCTCAGCCGGCGCGGGCGGCAGCGGGTACGGCTGGTAGTCCGGAACGAACCGACGCCGACCCCGGCGCGCCACGACGCCTGACTCCCGGGCGACCAGCAGTTCCCGGACCACGTCCGCTGCTGTTCGGCGAGTGTCCACGGTGGCCGGACGATCGGCCGCGAGGTCCAGCACGGTGCAGGCCATCCAGGGGTACTCCCGCGGGATGATCTTCGCTGCGGCGGCGACGGTGGCGTGCTCGGGATGGCGCACGTCGTCGCCGAGCACGTCCTGGCACCCCGCGGTGACCGCGACGATCCGCACGCCCTCGCTATGGTCGAGCTCTCCGAACGCCCGGGCGAGATGCAGCAGGCTCTGCAGGCCCCGCTCCTGACTGGCGGCCACGGTGTCGAAGGTCGCCGCCCCGCCCCGGCGCCAGGCGTCCTCGGCGGCCCACCCGTGCACGACGAGCCGGACGGGACGGCCCTCGTCTGCCAGCCGGCGCACCAGCTCGCCGTATCCGGCCGGGTCGGCCGGATCGAGGGCCGTTCCGCCGGCCGGCGTCGAGGCGACCAGTACCGGGTGCACGCCGTGCTCGGCCAGCCGCTCGGTGACCGACACCCCGAGCGGGCCGTCGGAGAAGACCAGGCACGTGCCGCGCAGGGGAGCACCGACGGCCGGGTCGACGGCCTGACGCCAGCCCGGCTGATAGCTCCAGCTACTCGGGTCGCTGCGCTTGGGCGGCCACGGGGAGCGACCGGTGGACGCGACGCCGGTGCCCCCCAACGCCGTGATGCGGTTCCCACCCGGCTCCTGCGCCAGCATCAGGGCGGCATCCCGCGGACCCGTCTCGGGCACGATGACGTCGGCGGAGGCGAAACGTTGCTCCCGAAGGGCGGCGCGCCACCCGTCGGCGTCCAGCAGTGGCCCGTCCCGGCGCTCGTCGGCGTAGCTCCACCAGCCCTCGGTCAAGCCCCAGACGAACGGCAGCCATCGGTCGGCGGGGGTGGTCTCGACCAGTGCCAGGATTCCCCCCGGCGCGAGTACGGAGCGCAGGTTGGCGAGCGTCCGAGCGATGTACGGGGTGGCGTGCACGACGTCCAGTCCGCAGACCAGATCGTAGTGGTGGCCCGCGAGGCCCTGCTCGGCCGGGTCGCGTCCGATGTCGAGGACGGCCGCGCAAACCCAGCGCAGGCCACGCTGCCGCGCCTCGGCGTCCAGCCGGGCCACGAAGGCCGGCGAGATGTCGGTGGCGTGGTAGACGACCCGGCCTGGCGGCAACCGGTCTGCCAGCACCTCGGTGAGCGCCCCCTGGCCCGCGCCCACCTCCAGGATCCGCAGCGGCCGGTCGAGTTGGGCCGCCAACCGGTCGACGAGTCGCCCGGTCGCCCTGCTCAGCCGTCCCGTCGCCCGGTGTGCGAGAGTGCGCCCGGTCAGCGCGTCGGTCAGCAGGTCGGAACGTCCCGCCGGGTAGAGCAGGGCCAGTCCCGCTCCCGGCTGGGACAGGGCGGCCGGGTAGCCCTCGGCACAGCGCACGAGCAGATCGACGAGGCCGGTGAAGCGCGGGTGCCGCCGTCGCAGGGCGGCGGCGGTGGTCTCGATCCGGGTCCGGCCCACGGCGGCCAACTCCGGCGGAGTCCGGAAGAGCACCTGCGGCCCGTCGCGCTCGGCCAAACCGTCGGCGACCAGGACGTCCAGCAGGAACCCGAGGAGACGATCGTACGGGGCGATGATCGCGAGACGGCGGACCAGGTCGGGCACGCGGTGTCGAGCCCCGAAGCCGGTGTCGATGCCGGATCCGGCCAGGTACCACAGTGCAAGTTCCGCGCAGAGGCGGTTCAGGTCGCTGCGGAGGCCGGGGTGGTCGTCGACGGCGGGCGGGTCCGGCTCGGCAGCGAGGGCTTCCCGCAGCTCGCCGGCGAGCTGCGGGACCCCGGGCAGTGCCACCGGTGCGGGGGCGGGTTCCACCCAGTGCCGCTCGCGGCGCAATCGGTCCGCCGGCAGTGGCACCCGCCGCGGCTCCTGCGGGCGGTGGACCGCCGTCCAGTCGACCGGCTGTCCCGCCTTCCACAGGCGGGCCAGCAGTGCAGATACCGTAGCGACCTCGTCCACGGCCGACCGTTCGCCGGTCGGGTCGGGCGTTCCGGTCAATGGCGCGACCTCGATCAGTTCCCGGTCGAGGCCGTCGACGTGCATCTGCGGGCCGTCCGGCGTCAGGTGGGCCAGCGCGACGTTGTCGTACGCGGCACAGCGGTCGAGTGCGTCGGCCACGCGCGCCGGCAACCACAGCCGGCGCAACCAGAACTCCGGCTGGCACACCTCGTCGCCGACGAGCCCACCTGTGGCGGTGGAGACGAAGGAGCGTTCCGGCAGTCGCAGCCGCAGCCCGCGCAGCACATCGGCGAGCGGGCCCAGGAAAGGCCGCACCGCAGGGGTGTGCCACTGTGGCATGCTCACGGCGCTCCCCACCGTCACGCCCCGCTGTCGCAGGCGTTCGCGCAGGCCCGCGACGGCTGCCTGCGGCCCCGACACGACGCACCGGTCGGGTGCGGCGAGGACCGCGATGTGCACGTCGGCCGGCAGCAGCGGTCGCAGTGCCTCCGAGGGCAGCGGCACGGTGACGGTGTCACCGGCCGGCACCCGGGTGGCGAGTTCTTCGTGGGCGGTCACCAGCCGGGCGGCGTCGGTCAGTGACAGGACGCCCGACAGGGTGGCCGCGACGTACTCGCCGGAGCCGTACCCGGCCAGGACGACCGGCTCGACGCCCCACTCCTGCAACGCGCTGGCGAGGGCGTACCCCACCGCAAAGCCCTCCGGCAGGCTGCTCGCCCCGACCGGCGAGCGGCCGGGGCCCGGCACCGCGAAGTCGAACCCGGCCGCCGCGAAGGCCTCCGCGCAGGCGCGCAGGTGACGCCGCACCACCGGTTCGTCGCGGTCCAGCCGGGCCGCGAGCGGCCGGTGGCCCGGTCCGTCGCCGGCGAAGAAGAGCGCTGCCGCACGCTCCGGCACCGGCACCGGCCCCGGTGGCTCGGGCAGCCGAGCGAGTCGGTCGACCGCTTCCGGAACTGTGGCAGCGACGACCACCTGCCGGCACGCCAGGGTCCGCCGGCCGGCCAGCGTCGCCGCGACGTCCGCAAGATCAACGGTCGGGTCGGCACGTAGCCGTCGGGCGAGTGCCCGAGCCCCGCGGGTGAGTGCCGACGCGGTCTCCGCGGAGAGCGTCAGCACCTGCTCGGGGCGGAGCGAGCGACCGCGCGCCACCGGTGCGGGCGGTTGCTCGAGCACCAGGTGCGCGTTGGTCCCGCCGACACCGAACGAGCTCACCCCGACCCTTCGGGGGCCCGGCGTGCCCGGCCAGGGCAGCAACCGGTCCGCCACGAAGAACGGACTCTCAGCGAGGCGCAGGTCCGGATGGGCGCGGCGGTGGTGCAGGGTGGCCGGGATGGTCCCGTGATGCGCCACCAGAGCGGCCTTGATCAGGCCGGCGATCCCGGCGGCGGCGTCCAGGTGGCCGATGTTCGACTTGACGGAGCCGAGCCCGCAGAACTGCCGTCGGTCGGTGCCGAGGCGGAACGCCTCGGTCAACGCCGCGACCTCGATCGGATCGCCCATCGGGGTGCCGGTGCCGTGCGCCTCGACGTACCCGATCGTGTCGGGCGACACGCCGGCCACCGCCTGCGCCTCGGCGATGACCGCCGCCTGCCCGGCGAAACTCGGCGCGGTGTAGCCCGCCTTCGCCCCGCCGTCGTTGTTGACGGCGGACCCGAGGATCACGGCGTGCACATGATCGCCGTCGCGCAGGGCGTCGGAGAGCCTCTTGAGCAGGATGACACCGGCGCCGCTGCCGCCGACCGTCCCGTCGGCGTCCGCGTCGAAGGGAGCGCACCGCCCGACGGCCGAGTAGATGCTGTCCGGGGTCCGCAAGTGGCCCTGCCGGTGCGGGATCTGCACGTAGACGCCGCCGGCCAGGGCGAGGTCGCACTCGTAACTGGTCAGGCTCTGCACGGCGAGATGCACCGCGACCAGGGACGACGAACAGGCCGAGCCGACCGCGAGGCTCGGGCCGGTCAGGCCGAGCGTGTAGGAGACGGTGGTGGGCAGGAAGTCCTTGTCGTTGTGCAGCAGCAGGTGCAAGCCATCGCGCTGCTGCACGGCCGCCTGCTGGTCGGCGTCGCCGGTGAGCACATTGCGGATCAGGTAGGTGCTCAGTCCGCTGGCCAGGAAGACACCGACCGGGACATCCAGCCGTGCCGGCTCGTACCCTACGGTGTCGAAGGCCTCCCAGGCCAGCTCGAGGCAGATCCGGTGCTGTGGATCCATGATGCGCGCCTCGTGCGGCGCGTAACCGAAGAACCCGGCCGCGAACAGTGCGATGTCGTCGAGGACGCCCTCCGCGCCGACGAACCGGGAGTCCAGCACCCGCTCGGGGCGGTGGCCGGCCGGGAGAAGGTCGGCTCCACGGAACCGGTTCACCGCGTCGACGCCGTCGCGGAGGTTGGCCCACAGCTGCTCGACGCCGGCCGCACCGGGGAACCTGCCGGCCATCGAGACGATGGCGATCCGCTCGGGGGCGGGCGGCTCGACCGCCGGGTTGCTCATCGCGCCACCCCGCGGTCGCGCGCCTGCGGCCGGGCCGCCACCTGCTGGGCCGACCGTCGACGCTGGGCACGAGCAGCCGCGTCCAGCGTGCGCGCCCGGGTGGTGGCGGCGCTGAACGGCCGGTCGGCGAGGTGACGGGCGAGCGCGGCGACGCTCGCATGGTGGAACAGGTCCTTCACGGTGAGGTCGTCGGCGACCTCGGTGACGAGACGGTGGTGCAGTCGCAGCAGGGCGAGGGAGTTGCCGCCGGCTTCGAAGAAGCCGTCGTCCACGCCGATGTCGCTGACGTCCAGCACCTCGCACCAGAGCGCTGCGAGCGTACGCTCAAGGTCGGTGCGGGGCGGGCGACCCGTCCGGGTTTTGAGCAGGGTGCCCTCGGCCAGCCGGGTCAGCGCGTTCCGGTCCACCTTGCCACTTCTGGTTACCGGTAGCTGGGGCAACACCTGGACCGCCGCGGGGACCAGATATCCGGGCAGCCGGGACCGCAGGGCCTCGCGCAGCGCCTCGCCTGACGGCGGGCCGGACGCGTCGGGCCGGTACGCAACGAAGCCGACCAGCCGGCCACCGAGCACGAGGACGGCAGCGTCGACGACGTCACCGTGCGCGCACAGCGCTTGCCGGACCTCACCCGGCTCCACCCGACGACCGAGCAGCTTGACCTGGTCGTCGCGGCGGCCCAGCAGCCGGATCTCGTCACGCGCCGTCCATCGACCGTGGTCGCCGGTGCGGTAGACCCGCGCGCCGTCATGCCACGGCAGAAAGGCGGTTGCGGTCATGGCCGGCCGGCCCGCGTAGCCGCGGGCGAGGCAGTGCCCGCCCAGGTGCAGCTCGCCGGCCACCGGGTCCGGCACCGGGCGCAGCCGGTCGTCGAGCAGGTGGCACTCGACGTTCGCGATGGGACGGCCGATCGAGACGGCGGCCGCCGACCGACGGTCGGCGTGCCAGGCAGTCACCTCCACCGATGCCTCGGTGGGTCCGTAGAGGTTGTACAGGTCGACGTCGAACAAATCCAGCGTCCGACAGGCCAGCCCGTCCAGCAACGCCTCGCCACTGCAGGTCAGCACCCGCAGCGTGCCGGCACCCCGGCCCCGCGCGACCACCTCGGCCAGGAACGGCGCGAGCATCGAGGGCACGAAGTGCACACCCGTGACCTGCTCGTGCGTGACCACCTCCGCGAGGTACTGCGGGTCGCGCTCACCTCCGACCGCGGCCAGCACCGCGCAGCCACCGGCCGCCAGCGGCGCGAAGAGTTCCGCCATCGACACATCGAACGCGATCGGTGTCTTGACCAGGGTCCGCTCGCCGTAGCCGTCGGGCAGCTGCTCGCGCCCCCACAACACCCGGTTGGTGATTCCGCGGTGCGGTACCAGGACCCCCTTCGGCCGCCCCGTCGATCCGGAGGTGTACAGCAGATAGGCGGCCTGTTCGGGGTGCCCGGGCCGTGGTCCGAGCACCACGTCGCGCGGCCAACGGTCCGCGACCAGGACCTCCTCGACCGCCAACGCCACGGGTGCCAGCCGCCGGGCGCGGTCGAGCTGTCGGCTGTCGGTCAACACGAGGGTTGCGCCGCTGTCGGCAACCAGCTCGGCCAGGCGGGCGTCCGGGTCGTCGGGCTCCAGCGGCAGGACGACACCACCGGCGACGAGGACCGCGAGATAGGACACCGGCAGGCCGACCCCGCGCCGCTGAAGCACCGCGACCACCGGCTCCGGCCCGGCTAGTCGATCACTCAGATCGGCGGCCAGTCGCAGCGCCGCGCGTCGCAGGGCGCCGTAGCTGAGATGCACCGGGTCTCCCTGCCCGTCCCGAGCGCTCACCGCCACCGCGTCCGGTCGGTCAACGGCGGTGTCGAGGACGAGGGCGTGCAGAGCCTGCGGCACGGGACGTGGCACCGAGGCCCCCGAGGCCCGACGCCGGGCCCGCTGCCGCTCTCCGTCGTCGCGCACGTCGACGGCGTTCAGCACGGCGTCCGGGTCCGCCGAGCCGGCGTGCAGCAGGGCGGTCAGGTAGCGGCCGAACGTGGCCAGGTCCTCGACGGTGCACCACCGCCGGTCGCTCTCCAGCAGGAGGTCCAAGCCCGACGCGGTCTCGGTCGCGGTGATCGACAACTGGTACTTGGCGGCGCCGGGCGTGACCGGACGGGAGACGGCCCGCGCTCCGACCAGGACGGGTGCCACCTCCCGCTGGTACGTGACAACCACCTGGACCAGCGGGGTGGTCGTCCCCGGCGCTCGTACGGTGCCGGCCACGTCGACCACGCGGTGCAACGGAACCGCCGGGTGCTCGAGCGCGTCCAGCAGGGCCGAGCGGGCAACGCGCAGCGCGGAGCGCAGCGACGCGGTGCCGTCGATCCGCAGTCGCAGCGGCACCAGGTTGACGAGCAGGCCCACCGAGTCCGCGTACGCCGGGTCGCCGCGCAACGAGACCGGTGCGCCGAGCACCACGTCGCCCTGCCCGGTGTAGCGGGCGACCAGGCCCGCGACCAGGGCCAGGAGGGCCATGAAGGGCGTCGCCCGCTCGGCGCCGCACAGCGGTGCGAGTCGAGCGAGCTCCTCCGGACCGTAGCGCTGCCGAACGTGCAGCGGCGGCTGCGGTCCCACGGTGACCGGCTGCCCCGCGAACACGTCGGTACGGTGCGGCGCCCCGGCCAACCGCTCGGCCCAGAATCGCAGGCCCGCCGGCTCGTCGCCCCGGTTCCACGCCCGCGCGAGGGTGGCCAGCTCCGGCTTGGGAACTTCCGCCGCAGCGGGTCGTCCGGCCTGCGCCCGGGCGTACGCCTCGCCGAGTTCACCGCAGATCACCCCGAGCGAGTGGTGGTCGCAGACGATGTGGTGGGCGTCGAGGACCAGCAAGTGCCGCTGGGGGGCGAGGCGCAGCAGCAGCCATCGCACCGGCGGTGCGGCGGTCAGGTCGAACGGCGTCGCGGCGAGCGCCGCGAGAAGGCGCTCGACCTCCGCCTCACGTACCGGGTCCGTCACGTGGGTCATGTCCACCAGCCGTAGCTCGGCCGGGTCGTCGACGACCCACTGACGCGGCTCGCCCGACTCCTCGCCGAACACCGTGCGCAGCGTCTCGTGTCGGCGACCGACCTCGCGCACCGCGGCCCGCAGGGCCGCCGGTTGAAGCGGACCGTGCAGGTCGATCGCCGTGCACGTGTTGAACACCGCCGCGCGCGGCGCTACCGCGTGCACGAACCACAGGCCGAGCTGGCCCGGGGTGAGGGCGGCGGAGACCGGCATCGTCAACGGTCGTCCCGGTCGGCTGGCCCCATGGTGCCGGCCAGCGCCGTGGCCACCTCCTCGGCGAACTCGCTCACCGTCGGCCGGTCGAACAGCCGGCGCACCGACAGGGTGGTCCCGAAGACGTTGTTCGTGGCCACCACCACCTGCATGGCCCGCAACGACTCGCCCCCGAGGTCGAAGAAGCTCTGGTGGACACCGACACGGTTCAACCGCAGCACCCGGCACCAGATCGCCACGATGGCCTGTTCGAGCTCCGTCCGGGGCGGCGTATATCCGGCTCCGCCGCCCAGATGGGCTTCGGTGACGGAGGGCAGAGCGGCACGGTCGACCTTGCCGGTGGCGGTCAGCGGCAGGGCGTCCATCACCACCACCGCCCCGGGCACCATGTACTTCGGCAACCGCTCCCAGACGTGGCGCTGCACCTGCGCGGCGGTGAGCTCCTCGCCGCCCCACGGCACCACGTAGGCGACCAGCATCCGCTCCTCCGCGGCCTGTCCAGTGGCGACCGCGATCGACCGGCGGATGGCCGGGTGCGCGTCCAGTACCGTTTCCACGGCGCCGAGTTCGACCCGGAACCCCTGGATCTTCACCTGCTGGTCCGCGCGGCCCTGGAAGTCCAGGTCGCCGTCGGGCAGCAGCCGGCCGAGGTCCCCGGTCGCGTAGCACCGCGCGCCCGGCCGCCCGGCGTGTCGGTCCGGGCGGAAGGCCGCCGCCGTGGCACCCGGACGGCCCAGATATCCGCGAGCGATCCCGTGGCCCCCGATGTGCAGTTCGCCGGTCACGCCGACCGGGGTCAGGTGACCGGCGTGGTTGAGCGGCAGCACCTGGCAACCCGGCACCGGCCGGCCGATCGGCACCTGCGGCGGATCGGCGTCCGTCCCGCACCGGGTGCTCGGTGCCGACCAGGCGGTCGCCCACACGGTCGCCTCGGTCGGCCCGTACTCGTTGTGCAGCGTACTGCCGGGCAGTTGCCGGGCAACGGCCCGGACCAGGCCCTCCGGGCAGGCTTCGCCAGCGGAGATGACGGTACGCAGCGAGGCGAGCTGGCCGGGGGCGGCCTGGTCGAGCAGGAGCGTCAGCAGTGCCGGAATGGCCAGCGTGTGGGTCGGTTGGTCCCTCGCGATGAGGTCGAGCAGTGCTGCGGGCTCACGCTGCAGCCCTTCGGCCGGCAGCAGCAGGGTGCCGCCCTGACTGAGGGTCCAGTACACGCCCGCGACCGAGCTGTCGAAGAAGATCGGGGACAGCAGCAGGAAGCGGTCCACCGGCTGCGGGTAGCGCCGGTGCCGGGCCAGCGTGGAGGCGACCGCCTGGCGGTGCTCTACGACGACGCCCTTCGGCTCTCCGGAGGATCCCGAGGTGTAGATGAGGTAGGCCGCGTTGGCGGGTGCGGCGCCGGCCGCCGGCGGCGCCGCCGGCGGCGGCTCGTCCACGGGTTGGTCGAGGGACAGCACCTCGACACCGCTCGGCACCCGGGCGGCGAGTGCCCCGTCGGTCAGCACCAACGTGCAGCCCGCGTTCGCGACAACTGCGGCCAGCCGGTCGTCGGGAAGCTCTGGATCAAGCGGAAGGTAGGCGCCACCGGCGTGCACCGCGGCCAGGATCGCCACCAGTTGCAGCTCCGAACGCGGCAGGAGAACGCCGACGACGCGTTCCGCGCCGACCCCGCGCGCCCGCAGCCGCCGGCTCAGCCGGCGGGCCTGTCCACCCAGTTCCCGGTACGTGACGAAGCTGTCGCCCAACTGCACCGCGACCGCGTCGGGACGCTGTACGACCTGCTCCCACACCAGGTCGTGCAGCCGGCGGTGGTCCGGCGCCCCGCCGCTGGCGTCGCCGTCCACGATCCGTGCCTGTTCCTCGCGTGGGGCGAAGGACCGCCCGTCGTACCGGCTGTCGGGGTCCTCGGTCATCACCCGCAGCGCCTGCGCGTAGCAGTCCCGTAGGCCGTCCATCAACGCTCCGGTGAACTGCAGGCCGTCGTACTCCAGGCGGATCTCCAGGTGCCCGGTCTCCCGGTTCAGTCGGAAGATGGCACAGAACGGGAAGGTGGACTCGCCGTACAACTCGGTCGCGACATGGCTGACGCCACGGTCCGTCCACCGGTCGAGCACGCCGAAGACGTGATAGTCCGTGAAGAAGAACAACGTCTCGGCCAACGGCTCGCTGCCCTGGTGCCGCTTGAGCTCGGCCATCGGCAGCCGTCGGTGCGGCAGCGAGGCGCGTTCCGAGGCCAGGCCGGCGTGGATCAGCTCCCGCCAGGTCCCGCCGCCGGTCGGCACGCGCAGGGCCAGGCTGTTGACGAACAGCCCAATCGCCGAACTGCCGTCGGCCGTCTCCGGGCGGCCGTTGCCCACGGTGTACGTCAGCGTGTCCGCCTCCCCGCCGTACGTGGACATCACCACGAGATGCGCGGCCAGGAGCACGTTCTTCAGCGGTACGGCCTCGACGACGGCCAGCCGCTTCAATCGGTCGGAGAGTTCCACGGACATCGGCACCTCGATCCGCCGGATGTCGCGTGCACCCTTGTCGGCCGCCGGGCCCTGGCCGAACCGGGGCAGCCGCATCACGGTCGCCCCAGCCAGGTAGCGCGCCCAGAACTCGTAGTTCGCCGAATCGCGCAGGGCCTCGAGTTCCAGGGCGACCGCGTCCCGCATGGTGGAGGTGGGCGGTTTGACGGTGACCGGCTCGTCGAAGACGATGGAGAAGTAGTGGCTGAAGAGTTCGGTGATCATCACCGCCTCGCTCCACCCGTCGATGATCTCGTGGTGGAAGCCGTAGGTGAACTGCCACTCGTCGTCGGTGAGTCGCTGCACGATGAACCGGATCAGCGGGTACTCGTGCAGTTCGAAGCCGCGCGCCTTCTCCTGTTCCACGCACTCCAGGACGCTCTGCTCCCGCCGCTCGGGCGGCAGGGCACGCAGGTCGCGCAGGTACAGCGGACTCTCGAAGTCCACGTGCACGAGCTGCATCGGCTGGCTGAAGGTGGTCATGTCGAACGAGGTGCGCAACATCGGATGACGCGCGACGAGCTGGTCCACCGCCGTCCGCATGGCGCCGTGGTGGAACGGTGCCCGGAGCCGGATCGACGCGATGGCATGGTAAACCGCCGACTTGGCTGCGAAGTCACGGTGGAAGATCATGCCTTCCTGCAGCAGATTCAGCGGGAAGACGTCCTCGACGTCGTCGGGCACCCGGTCACGTTCCGCCGGTGGCAACAGGTCGAACGCCTTCGTTGCCGGACTGCTCACCCCGCTGTCCGGCCGCCCCAGCCGCGCGGCGCAGGCGCGTACGGTGAGATGGGTGTGCAGATCGGCCACCGTCACCGGCACGCCGCGGGCCTGCGCGCGGCTCGTCACCATGACGCTTCGAATGGAGTCTCCGCCGAGAGAGAAGTAATTGTCGTCGATGCCTACCGCGTCGAGATTCAGCACTCCGGCAATGGCCCCGGCCAGGATTTCCTCGGCCTCGGTGCGCGGCGCGACGAAGTCGACGCCCGGACGTGCGCTGAGGTCCGGCCGGGGCAGCGCGGCGTGATCCAGCTTGCCGTTCGGCGTCTGCGGAAGCTCCGCCAGCGTCACGAAGCACTTCGGCACCAGTTGCTCAGGCAGCCGCTCGCGGCAGAACCGGACGAGCGTGTCCGGTCGGGGTGCGGCTCCGGGAGCCGGGACGACGTACGCCACGAGCAGATCCACCGCGGCGAGCGGAGACGAACCGGACGGTTCGTCGTGACGCAGCACGACCGCCGCACGGCTCACCGCGGGGCAGTCCCGCAACACCGCCTCGATCTCCGCCGGCTCGACCCGGACACCCTGGATCTTGATCTGCCGGTCTATCCGGCCAAGATATTCCAGCTCACCGGCCGCCGACCAACGACCCAGGTCGCCGGTGCGGTACATCCGCGCGGGCGGGTCGGACTCCGGATGGGCGACGAACCGGCGGGCGGTCAGCTCCGGCCGGTTCAGATATCCGTCGCTGACGCTGTCGCCGCCGATGCAGATCTCTCCGACCGCGCCGAAGGGGACGAGCGTGCCGCCGGGCTCGGTGAGATAGACCTGGGTGTTGGCCACGGGCCGCCCGATGGGCACCGGACCCACCGTCGGTGCGTCGTCCGGCACTCGGTGGACCGTGCTGCCCACCACCGTCTCGGTGGGCCCGTACTCGTTGTAGGTAGGCACACCGGCTTCGCGGAACGCTGACAGCACCCGGGCGTCGAGCGCTTCCCCACCCACCACGAGGGTACGCACCGCCCTGCGGAGCTCTGCGGGGGTGAGCAGCTGACCCACCACCTCCAGATGGGTGGGGGTCAGCTTGACCAGGGTGGCGTCCCGCGTGGAGCGTAGCGCCTCCGCGATGCCGGTCACGCCGGTCCCGTCCGCCACCATCAGCACACGTTGCCCGGCCAGCAGCGGGGCGAGCAACGTGGTCAGCCCGAAGTCGAAGCCGATCGAGGAGTGCATCAGCACCCCGGAGCCGGCCCGCAGATCGTAGGCGTCCACAGCCCAACGCAGGTAGTTCACCGCAGCGAGGTGCGGGACGACCACGCCCTGGGGCACACCGGTGGTGCCGGAGGTGTACAGCACGTACGCCGGATCGGCCGGCCCGACCACCACGTCGGGCGGCGGGGCCGGTGGCGCTGCGATCTCAGCTGCCCGGTCGGCAAGCAGCAGCGTCCGATCGTTCGGCACGTCGGGCAGTGGCCGGTCGCAAAGCACCATGACCGCCCCGGCGTCCTGCAGGATGTGGGCCAACCGGGCGTCCGGGAACATCGGATCGACCGGGACGAAGGCTGCCCCGGCCCGCAGCGTGCCGAGCACCGCGACGAGCAGGTCGACAGTCCGCGGCAACCGGACCACGACGCGGTCGCCGGTCGTGACGCCGCGGGCACGCAGATGATGGGCCAACTGGTCGGCGCGTGCCTGCAGCTCCGCGTAGCTCAGCTCACCCGCAGTGTCGGATACTGCGACGTTCCGCGGCACCGTCTGCGCGACCTCCGCGATCAGATCGTGCAGCGTGCGCCCCGGGCCGGGCACCTCGGCGCCCCGGCCGAGGGCGAGGATCCGCCCGCGCTCTGCCGCGTCGAGCAGCTCCACCGTGGCGGCGGTCCCGTCCAGCCGCCGCTGTGCCGCCTCCGCCAGCGCCGCGCCCACACCGGCCAGCATCGCTGCGGCGGCGCTCGACGACAGGGCTCGGCCAGTGTGCCGCAACGACAACTCCAGCACGTCGTCGCGCCGCCGGCAGACGAGGTCGACCGGCGCGTGTCGCGGGGTCGACTCCGCCACGATCCGCCAGTCGGACCCGCACGGCTCCCGCAGGTCCAGGTATTCGAACCCGAACCACAGGTCGGCCGCGCTGACCGCAGTTGCCGCCGGATCGAGGTGGTCAAGCCGGTCCACCAGGTCGGACACGGTGCTGTCGAAGTCGTCGACGACGTCGACCAGCATGGCGTCGGCGTCCAGCCGCAGCAGCGCAGGCAGGCCGCGGGCGAAGGAACCGACCGCGCTGCGCAACGCCTCGTGGCCACGGCCCGCCTCAACCAGGTCCACCACCGCCGGCCCCCCGGTGAAACGCGCGCACACCAGGGCGAAGAGCGCCGCGATCAGGCGCTCGACGGGCAGACCCCGCTCGGCGGCGAGGACGTCGAGGACACCCGTCGTCACCGGGCCGACCCTCGCCGTCGAGTCACCCTCCGCCGGGTCGCCGTCGCCGCGCAGGCGGCGACCCGCGCCGGCGGCCGAGGTGATCTCGGCCAGGTGCCGGGCCCAGGCAGCCCGGTCGGCGGCCGTGTCGGGGCTCGTGAGCAGGTCCCGGTGCCAGGCGGCGTAGTCCGCGTACTGCAACGGCGGTGTGGCGTCGTCGAGCGGGTCACCGGCGCAGAGGGCCGCCAATTCCCGCGCGACGATACGCAGCGAAAGCCGGTCGGCGATCGCCGCGTGGGCGGTCAACACCAGCTCAGGACCCTCGGTCCCGCCGGTGAGCAGCAGAATTCGGAACCCCGGTCCGGCCACCGGGTCCACTGCGGTGCGTTCCTCGGCCAGGATCCCGTCCTCGCCGCCCGCGCCATCGACGGCGGCGGTCGTCATCGCAGACCCGGTGGGTCGGACGACCTGAGCGGCCCCACCGTCCGGGACACCGGCCAGGACGGTGCGCAACGCCTCGTGCCGGTCGACGACCTGTCGTGCCGCGGAACGGAGCCGACCGGCGTCGATCTCCTCGGGCAGCCGGATCCGGGACTGCACCACCGGAACCGGGTCATCGACGGCCGCCAGCGTCCAGAGCCGCTGCTGCAACGGCGATGCCTCGTAGCTTCCGCTGGTGGCGTCGGTCGTCATCGGATACAAGATCTGGCCTCGATTCACCATGCGCGGGTCCGTCATGACTTCTCAAGTGAGAGCAGTCAAGGCGTCACACCTCCCACCGCGACGGTAAAATGCACGAAAGGATAAACCGGGATAGATGCCGGCGGGGTTTGGCCAGGAGCCGCCACCGACCGGCCGGGGTGCCACGCCCATCGACGGACCTGCATCAGCCCTTGCCCATGCAGACCGAAGACGCGCTGATGACGCGGTCAGCGGCGGTTCGTTGCCGACAGTCGCACCTTTTCGATCACGTCCGGAGCCTAAAGGAAATCCGAGGGCCCAGCAAGGCCGCCACCGCCCTAGGCAGTACACAATGGATCAGCCCAGACTCAGTCCGTAGGAGGCTTGCAGGGCGGCGACGCTAGCGACGATGTGTAACAGCCGATCGTTGGTTTCCGACCGTCGGCCGGTGGCGGAACCGACGCCCCGCAGGAACGTCCGGACAGCCACCGGATCGAAGAAACCGGCCCCGTCGAATCCACCGTCGTCGATCATATGCAGCAGCAGCGCGGCGACGCCAGCGGCCCCGGTTGAGGGTGGGGCGAAGAACGGACGCTTCTCCCCGGCGTACACCTCCTCGGTCAGGTATGGGCGCATGGCATCGCGGAACGGCTGCTTCCCACCACCGCGCCGCAGCTCGGCCAGCGGCAGGTGGCTGGCCCGCCGGAACAGGTGGTGGTCGAGCAACGGCAGCCGCACCTCCACGCCGTGTGCCATGTCGAGTCGCTCGGCGGCGAGGATGTAGTTGCAGAACCAGGATTGCAGGAACAGGTAGAGGGACTGGTGCACCGGCGAGCGGTCGGTCAGCTGGTGGCCGGCGTTGTCGATGAGCCCGGCGAGGCTGTCGCGGCCGGCGAACCGGGCGCGGAACTCGGCGCGCAGAAGCGGCTGGATCGGCATCGTCACCGTCATACACCGGTCCACCAACCATCCGGGCAGGAACCGGAGGCGCTCCAGCGTACCGAGCAACGTCGCCGGAACCGGGCCGACCGTCATCCGGGCGTACGACCGGCGCACCCGCGCCATCTGCTCCGGATCGGTGCTCAGCTCCAGGTCGGTCCGGAGATGCCCGTACCCGGCGAACAACTCGTCGCCGCCCTCACCGGCCAGGGCCACCCGCAAACCGCCACGCCGCAGTGCGGCGCTCTGCCGGTACCGTGCCGTGCCGTGGCCATTCTCCTGCACCATCTCACCAGTGACGGCAGTGGCGAGGACCGCCTCCGGGTCCAGCCCCGGGCCGAACCGTACCTCCTGGTGGTCCGCGCCCAGCGCCACCGCGGTCCTGGCGGCCACGTCGCCCTCGTCCCGCGACGTACCGGGAAACCGGACGGTGAAGGTACGCGGACGCAGCCACCGGGCCGCCACCCCGGCCACCGCGGACGAGTCCAGCCCGCCGCTGAGATGAAACCCGACCGGCACGTCGGCGACCAGCCGCAGCCGCACCGCCTCCTCGACCTCGGCGCGCACCTGTTCGACCAGAGCCGCACGGTCCACACCACCGTCCGGCAGCTCGCCCACGCGCGGATAGTCCGGCTCCCAGTAACGCACAACCCGCGCGCCACCGTCGTCGACGCACAGCATGCCGCCCGGCGGCACCTGGAGGATCCCGCCGAACAGCGTCCGCTCCGGGCCGAAGCAGGCGTGCAGGTAGTCATGAAAGGACTCCGCGTCCCAGCGCCGTGGAGCCCCCGCCGCAAACAGGGCCTTGACCTCGGACGCCAACACCAGCCGCCGACCGAGCCAGGTGTAGTACAGGGGCTTGACCCCGAACCGGTCCCGCACCGCCATCAGCCGTCTGCGCCGCTCGTCCCAGAGCACGACGGCGAACTCGCCACGAAGCCGGCTCACCAGATCGGACGGGTCCTCCTCGTAGAGGTGAGGAACGAGTTCGCTGTCCGTCGTGGTGCGGAACCGATGACCTCGCCCGGCCAACTCCGTCCTCAGCTCGCGGTAGCCGTAGAACTCACCGTTGACCACCGCCCGGACCGCGTGGTCCGCAGTGGCCACGGGCTGGTCGCCGTTGTCCACACCGACCACGGCCAGGCGGGTGTGCGCCAGCCCGACGATGCCGGTGGGCGAGACCCATCGCGTTACGGCGTCCGGGCCTCGATGACGCAGCAGCTCGATCGGGGCCAGGTCGGTGCCGAGAACCGGCGTGGTCGGCGACCAGATCGCGACGATGCCGCACACGACGGCTCCTCCCTCACGCTGCGGGCCCCCCGGAGGCAGTGGGCTCGCCCACCGCCGGTTCGGGCCGGCCCTCGTCCGGCTCGGCCTCGAGTCGAGCCAGCAGCTGTGCCAGCGACCGACGACGGTGCTGGGCGAGTGCACCGAGGTCGACCTTTCCGTTGGTCGTCAGCGGCAGCTCCGGCAGGCACACGACCCGGGCCGGAACGGCGTACCCGGGCAGCCGCCCGGCCAGCTCCCGGCGAACGGCGGCGGCGTCGAATCCGCTGTCCGCCACCGCCACCACATAGGCCACCAACCGGTCTCCGGTGCGGGTCGGCTCCGCGATCACGGCCGCCGCGGCCACCGACGGCGACGCCCGCAACGCCGCCTCTACCTCGCCCGGCTCCACCCGATGCCCACGAATCTTGAGTTGCCGGTCCGTCCGCCCGTGAAAGCGCAGGGTGGCGTCGGGACCAAGGCTGGCCAGGTCGCCCGTGTGGTAGCGGCGGGCACCGTGCCCGTCCGGGTCAGGCCGGAATCGCTCCGCGGTGGCTCCCGGTCGACCCAGGTAGCCATGCGCCAGTCCAACGCCGGCAACGAGCAGCTCCCCCGGGTCAACGGCACCGCCGCCCGCGATCGTCACCCGCGCGTACGGAACGGGGCGACCGATCGGCACGGGATCGTCGGTTCCGCTGACCTCGTGGGCACAGCAACCGACCGTGGCCTCCGTCGGTCCGTACTCGTTGACGACCCGCGTCGCCCGCCCGGCTGCCAGCCATGGGCGGACCTGCTCCGGTCGTACCGCCTCGCCCCCGACGACCAGCACATCGACGGCCGGCGGCTGATCACCGGTCACTCTCCGCGCTGCGGCCAGCGCATCCAGGTGGGACGGCGTGAGCTTCACCAGACCCCAGGAGCGCTCGCGCCACACCGCGTCGAGCTCCAGCGGGTCCGACGACCTTACCAGCCGGACTCCCCCACCACCGGCGAGCGGAGCGAGCAACGTCGTCACCGTGAGGTCGAAGGCAGGTGAGGTGTGCGCCACCACCGGCCGGTCGGCCCGGTACCGCATGGCCGCCCAGTCCAGGTACGCGGCCAGCGCCCGATGAGGGACCGCGACACCCTTGGGCGTGCCGGTCGAGCCGGAGGTGTACATGACGTACGCCGTCTGCTCCGGATGGATCCGCGGCAGCACCACCGTCCCCGGAGCACCCGGCCGGTCGGGATGAAGCGTCGGTGGACCGAGTGGCGGGCCGTCACCGGTCTCGGACAGCACCAGCGTCGCCCCGCTGTCCCGCACCACGAACCGCTGCCGTGCGGGCGGGTCGTCCGGGTCTACGGGGATGAAGGCACCCCCCGCCCGCAGGACCGCCAGCACGGCGACGAGGAGGTTACGGGTGCGACCGATCCGCACCGCGACCGCCGTGTCGGGTCGAACGCCGGCCGTCACGAGCGCCCCGGCCAGGCCACGGGCGCGGTGGTGGAGGGCACCGAAGCTGATGCTACCCCGGTCGTCACGTACGGCAACGGCATCCGGAATCGCGGCCACGGTGGCGAGGAAGCGATCCGGGAAGAGAGTAGGCGGCGTCATCGGCGCGGTGCCGGCTCCATGGCGCTCCCCGAGCCTCGACTGCGGATCCGTTCGGCCAGGCCGTCATGGCGGCTCGGGCGCGGCCAACGTACCACGATCCAGGGCACGGTCGGGGTGCGTCAACCGCCCGTCTTGACACATCGGACAGGCGTTCGTCATCGTTCACGGCGCACGGCGCACGGCACAGCGCCGGGCTCGCTTCGCCCGCCGCCGATCCGATCCGGCCGGGCCAGAACGGAGGGGCATGACCGTAGACCCGCCAACCGGTGCCACCCGGATGGGCGTCCGCGTCTTCGCCATCAGTCCCCGAGACCACGATCCAGCCTCTGCCTGGACGGCAGTGGACGCCACCATCCGCCTCGCCGACCGGCACGGACTCACCGGCGTTCTGGCCCACGTCGGAAACGACACGCTGGTCGATCCCTGGACGGTCGCCCACCACGCGCTCGCCACCTCGGCCGCACTGCGGCCGCTGGTCGCGGTCAACCCCGTCTACCAGCACCCGTTCGCGACCGCCCAGCTCGCCGCGAGCCTCACCTACCGGTACCAGCGCCCGCTACTGCTCAACCTGGTCGCCGGCACGTCGGTGCCGGACCGGCTCGCCCTCGGTGACCCGACCGAGCACGACGACCGGTACGCCCGCCTGCGGGAGTACGCGGAAATCGTGTTCGCCCTACTCGACGGCACCCCGGTCAGCCGACAGGGCCGCTTCTACCAGGTACGGGGGGCCCGCCTGCGACACGCACCGGCTGCCGGGCTCAGCCCACAGGCGTTCGTGGCCGGCGAGTCGGCGGCCGCCCGGGAGTGCGCCCGCGCCCTCGGTGCCGGCCAGATCGGCATGTTCCGGCCACGGCCACAGCCGGTCTCCCCCGACCTGCGGGCCGGTCGCTACGCCGGGATGATCGCCCGGGAGACCGACGATCAGGCATGGCGCGCGGCGCTGCGGCGGTACCCTCTCGCGCCCGAACTGGAGGCGGCCGGCGCTGCTGCGCTCCGCTACACCGACGCGACGTGGCGGCACCGGGCGTTCCGCGAGGCAGCGGAGACGGATGCGCCGCCGTCATGGTTCTGGTCGGCGCCGATGCGCAGCCTGCGTGCCGACTGTCCGTTCCTGGTGGGCGGGGTGGACACCCTCGCCGCCGTACTGGCCTCCGAGATCAGCGCGGGGGCGGACACGTTCATCCTCGACCTCGCCGCAGCGGAGGAGGACTTCAGGTGGGCGGCGCAGGTTCTCGACCGTGCCGCGACGATCGTGCACCGGGCCGCGTCGGCTCGACCGTCAACTCCCGGTGGCGCCGGGCTCCAGTGAGTCCCACCGCAGGGTCACGGTGGTGTCGCCGGACACCAGGCGGCGCCACATCTCGCGCCGCTGCGGTTTCCCGCTCGTGGTGCGCGCGATCCAGCCCTCGGGCGCGCTGTACACCCGTACCCGTGCCGGTGTCACCCGGTTGGCCAGCGCCCCGCCGATGGCGGCCGCCGAATCGCCCAGGTCATCCTCGACCATCGCCACCACCGCGGCACCCTCGGCGTCCCCGCCGAGCAGCACGACGGTACGCGTCGGCCGGGGCGACCGCGCCACGGCCACGGATTCCAACTCCTCGGCGAACAGCCACCGGCCAAACTGCTTCGTGCTGTCGCCGAGCCGGCCAACGACGAACAGGTTCCCGTCCCGGCGGAAGCCGACATCACCGGTGCGGACCACCCCGTCGAACCGGCCCGGCCCGTCGTCGGCGAGGTACCCGGTCGCCACGGTGCACCCGCGCACCTCGATCTCCCCCGCGGCTCCGTCGGGGACCGGCGCGCCGGTCGGACCGAGGAGGCGTACCTGCACGCCGGGCAACGGCTCGCCGGAGCCAACGAGTTCGACACCCACCGACGTGTCGTCGGTAACCTGCACCGGTTGCCCGGGAGCCAGCGTGCCGGGCAGGATCCGGACACGCCGACCCCTCCCCGAGCGGGTTCCGGTGACCGCCAGCGTCGCTTCCGCCAGACCGTACGCCGGCAGCAGCGTCTCCGGTTCGAAGCCGTATGGCGCGAGCAGGTGGGTGAAGGCGTCAAGCACCTCTCCTCGCACCGGTTCGGCACCGACGACCAGGGACCGCCAAGTGCGCAGGTCGAGCCCGCGCAGGTCGGCGACGCGCGCCCGGCGGACCAGGTGGGCGAGCCCGAAGGTGGGTGCCACACTGGTGGTGGCGCCGCTGCGGAACGGTGACAGCCAGCGCGCCGGCGAGCGGAGGAACTGCTCGGGCTGGAGCATCCAGACGTCGGTGCCGGCCGTCATCGGCATCAGCAGGGCGCCGACAAGGCCCATGTCGTGGTGCAGCGGAAGCCAGCTGACCATCGCGTCGTCCTCGGTGTAGGACAACCAGCTACGAATGGCTGCGATATTGGCGCTCATCGCCGCCATGGAGACTTGGACACCTCGCTGCGGCCCGGTGGAGCCGGAACTGAACTGGACGACGGCGGTCGGCGGGGCCGGCTCGAACCGCTCCGGGCCGGGATGCTCGGTGTCGACATTGGTGAGCACAGTGACGCCGCGGAGTGGCACCACCGCGGCGCCGGCCGCCGTGGTCACCACCACCCGGGCGTCGACCAGCTCCACCACCCGGCTGAGGTGCCGGACGTAAGCGGCCGGGTCCCGGTAAGCCACCGGCGGGGCGACCGGGCAGGGCGTGGCGCCCAGGGCCAGGGCACCGAAGAACCCCGCCACGAAGGCGGGTGAGGTCGGGCAGACCAGGGGTACCGCCTCGCCCGGCTTCACCCCCGCCTCGCGCAGCCGGCCGGCGGCACGGGCGACGAGCGCGGCGAGCCGGGCATAGGAGACGAAGGTCCATCCGTCGCCCACGGTGTCGGCGAAGTGCAGCCCACGGTCGGTGGCGGGTTCGGCCAGCCAGTCCAGGATCGTCGGCCCGGCCGCCTGCTCCGCCTGCGACATCTCCGGCACGCAACCTCCGAGCTGATCAGTGTCCGCCGATCAAGGCACCCGCCAAGACCAGGTACGGTGCGGGCGAGCCTAGCGGCCGGCGGATCAACCTTCAACGGGCCGCGTGCGGTGTGGGTGCGGTACGGGCCGGTCCGAGGCCGTGGGCATCGGCCTGGGTACGGTACAGCTGGGCGTACCCGCCGCCGGCGGCCATGAGGTCGTCGTGGGTGCCGGATTCCACCAGCCGTCCATCGTCGAGGACCACGACGAGATCGGCCATCCGGACACTGGACAGGCGGTGGGAGACCAACACGGTGATCGTTCCGCGCTCTGCGCGGGAAGTCGCGGTGTCGGCCGCGAACCGGACGAACAGCTCCTCCTCGGCGTCGGGATCGAGCGCGGCGGTCGGCTCGTCGAGGACCATCAGCAGCGGGTCCGGGCGCAGCAGGGCTCGGCTAAGCGCCACCTGCTGCCACTGTCCTCCGGACGGTTCCCACCCGCCGAAGACGCCGCCGAGTTGGGTTTCCATCCCGCCGGGCAGCCGGAGCCACCAGCGATCGGCGCCGGCCCGGCGCAGCGCGGCGCTCACCCGGGCGGCGTCGTGCAGCGCCGGTAGGTGCCCTACTCCGACGGCCTCGCGCAGTCGGAACTGGAACCGCACGAAGTCCTGGTAGACCGGGGCGACCCGGGCGCGCCAGGCTTCCGGCCGGAAGTCGGCCAGTGGACGACCGTCCACAGTGATGACCCCGGTGGTCGGCTGGTACAAGCCGGTCAGCAAGTTGACCAGGGTGCTCTTGCCGGCGCCGTTCACGCCCACCACGGCGACCGTGGCACCGGCCGGCAGGGTCAGGTCGAGACCGTGTAGGGCGGTTCTGTCGGCGCCCGGATAACGCAGGCCGACCCCGGCGAGGTGGATGCCGTCGTCCAGCCGCTGTGGTGGCGCCGCCGTGCCACTCGCTGCTCCGCTGCCCGCATCGCGCAGGTGGGCGTAGTGATCGACGACGTGTGCCGCGCCGGCGAACCGGCGCAGGTCTCCCACCACCTGACCTAGCTGCCCGTGCAGGCGGGCGGCGAGGCTCACCACCAGTACGGTGTCACCGAGGGTGACAGTTCCCGCGCGAACCTCGACGACGAGCACGGACAACGCCGCCGCCAGTCCCCCACCGAAGCAGAGCCACCCGCTCGACTCCCAGAGCGACGCCCGCAGCCGGGCCCGCAGTCCAAGCCGGCTGACGTCGTGCCACAGCTGCCCCGCCCGGCGATCCAGTTCCGCCGCGCCGCCGGAGAGGGCCAGCTCGCGGCCCGACTCCGGCGACAGGCACAGCTCGTGCAGGCGCTGCTCGCGGCGCTGCAGGCCGGTGCACGCGTCGTACGCGTCGCGCAGCACCTGCTCCGCGCGTCGCCCTGTCCACAGGGCCGGCAGGGCGCCGACGACCAGCAGGCACATCGCGACATCCACGGTCGCCAGCAACGCCGCGGTGACAGCCAGGCTGGCCACCGCGGCGACGGCGGAGGAGAGCTGCCAGACGGAGGAGGCGAGGTCCCAGGCCCCGAAGCGCAGCCGTTCGAGTCGGTCCAGTTGACGGGGCTCCTCGAGACGGTCGATCGTCATCGTCGCCGCCGCGGTCAGCATCTCCTCGTGCAGCGTCAGCTGTACTCGGTCCACCAGGTAGAGCAGCATGTTGACCTGGACCCGACCGGCGGCAGCGCCGACCCCCAGGGCCAGTGCCCCCACCGCGACGGCCAGCGCGACGCCCCATGCCTGCTCTCCGACGGAGGCGTCGACGAGCCACCGTTGGCTGAGCCCGGTCACCGCCACGACCCCGGCCTGCGCGGTCATCAAAACCAGGATCGCCACCACGGTGCGACGGTCGACCCGCCAGGAGAGCCGCAACACGTGCCGCAACACCGCCAGCCGTCGGGTCAGGCGTGTGGGACGCACGTCGGCCTCCCGTCTGGCTCGCCGAAACGGGCCGCCTGCAACATGAACAGGCGCTGGTACTCTCCGCCGGCGGCCATCAGCGTGCCGTGGTCGCCCTCCTCCACCACCCGGCCGTCGCGTAGCAGCAGGATCCGGTCCGCCGGCCGTAGCGTCGACAGCCGGTGGGAGATCAGCACGACGGTGGCCCTTCCGCGGACCGCCGCCACGACCCGTTCGTAGAACTCAGCCTCCGCCACCACGTCGAGGTGGGCGGTCGGTTCGTCGAGGACCAGCAGCCGGCGGCCGTGTGCCGCCGCGAACAGTGCCCGAGCGACGGCGATCCGCTGCCACTGCCCGCCGGACAGATCGACACCGCCACCGCTCTCCCACCCCAGCATGGTGTCCAGTCCCTGTGGCAACCGCTCGACCAGCGACGCCGCACCCGCCTGCCGCAACGCGCGCAGCGTCCCGTTCCGATCGGCGAGGTGCTCCGGCGCGGCCAGCGCCACGTTGTCGGCCAGGCTCGCCGGGTATCGCACGAACTCCTGCGGGACGACCGCGACGGTGCGGCGCCACCCGGCCGTGTCTACCTCGATCAATGGCGTGCCGTCGACGGTGATCCGTCCGTCGGTCGGCTCGTTCAGACCACCGAGCAGTCTGATGAGCGTGCTCTTCCCGGCGCCGTTGGCACCGGCGAGGGCGACCGTCTCGCCCGGGCCCAGAACCAGGGATAGGCCGGAGAGGACCGGGGGACCGTCGGGGTAGGCGAAGCACACCTGCTCGAAACGCACCTCCGGTGGGTCGGGTCGTGGCTGCGGCGGATCCACCGGCCTGCGAGGAGTCGACGCCGAGTCGGCGTAGCGCTCGTGGAGCCGGTCGAGAGCGCGCACGGCGCCGAAGCCGTACTCGATATCGAACGCCTCGTCGCCCATCGACGCCAGCGACAACACAGTGCCGCCGGCGACGAGCGCGGTGACGAGTGTGCCCGTGCCGATCCGCCCGGTGAGCGTGGCGACGGCTGGCACGGCCAGTGAGGCCGCGACCGAGGCGGTGCCGACGACCAGGGCGAACTTCTGGCTGCGCAGCACCCGCCACATCTGTCGCCAGGTCGGCCCGTGGACGCGGAACATCAGCCCGTGCCGGCGCCGCAGCAGCCAGTCGGCCAGACCGAACACCCGCATTTCCTTGACCGCGCCGGTCACCGCCAGCTCTGCCAGGTAGGTCAGCCGGCGCTGCCCGTCCGCGTCCGCGTCCTTCACCGCGGCCAGGTGGAGCCACTGCCGGTGCAGGCGCAGGCGCACGACCACCGCGGCGACGAACAGCCCGACCGCCAGCGGCACCGAGAAGGTCGCCAGCAAGGCGGCGCCCGCCAGCGCGGACACGTACCGGAACAGCACCACGATCTGTCCTGCCGCGGCCGTGCCGGGCGATCGAATCCGGCCGATGCCGACGCCGGCGTCCGAGGCCCGCAGGGCGTCGCTCTGGAAGGCGGCGGTCTCCAGATGCGCGGTGCCGGACGGCCCGTGAGCGACCAGGCGGACCTCGCTGCGGACCCGGCCGTCGACCCGGCGGACCAACAACTCTTCGAGAATGTCACGGCCCATCGCCACAGACGGCGCCAGCAGCGCCATCCCGACCAACAGAGCAACGGCGAGGAAGACGTCGCGGCCCGTGTCGGGCGCGCCCAGCAGGTGCACGAACCAGCCCGTCACCGCTGCGGCGGCGACCGGCAGCAGGGCGGCGACGAGATGCGCCGCGATGCTGCCGGCGGCGAGGTATCCACCGGCCCCGCCGAACAGCCTGACCAAACGCAGTCGGCGCATCAGCGGCCGGCGGGACCTCGCCAGGATCGCCGACCACCTGCCAATAGCGGCGCCGGCCGACTCATCGGCCATCGGTGGAGCGGCCCTTTCCCACCGTGTCGACCGGCAACCGGGCCAGCGCGGCCTCGACCACCTCGAACGCCTCCGCCAGCTCCGTGTCCTGTGCGATCAGCGGGGGCAGGAGCCGCAGGGTCTCCGGGCGGCTCATGCACGGCGAGACGAGCAGCCCGGCGTGGGCCAGATCCAGGATCAGCTGCCCGGCGAGATGGGGGTTGGCGAGATCCAGGCCCCACAACAGCCCTCGGCCCCGCACATCCGTGACGAGCCTTGGCCAGCGTTCACGCACGCGGGCAAGCCTCTCTGCCATCTGCCGGGCGATGTGCTCCCCGCGGTGCGCGAGGTCCTCGACTGCGGCGAGCGCGGCCGGGAGCGCCGCACAGGCCAGCGGGTGGCCGGCGAAGGTGCTCGTGTGCACGAGCGGATCCTTGATCAACGGGGCGTACAGGTGCTCGGCACAGATCGCCGCCGAGAGTGGCAGCACCCCGCCGCCCAGCGGCTTGCCGAGCAGGATCGCGTCGACCGGTAGGCCGGCGGCGAGGGCGACCGAACGCTCGCCGCAGCGCCGCAACCCGCTCTGGATCTCGTCGGCGATGACCATGGCGCCGTGGGCGTGCGCGTCGGCGCACCACCGCCGCAGCACGTCGACGTCGAGAGGCCGAACGCCGTTCTCGCCCTGCACCGGTTCGAACAGCACCGCCGCCACCGCCCCGTCGTCGGTCGCCCGCCGTACCGCGTCGGCATCGTCGGCGGGTACGTGCACCACACCGGTCAGCAGGTCGTCCAGGCCCGCTCGGTAACGGTGGTGATGGGTCAGCGCCAACGCGCCGAGCGACTTGCCGTGGTAGCCCCCCTCCACGGCGACGATCCGGGTACGTCCGGTGGCCATCCGCGCCAGCTTGACGACGGCCTCGACGGCGTCGCTGCCGTTGAGACCGAAGTAGACCCGGCGCAGCCCGCCACCCAGGTAGTCGACGAGTTCGGCCGCAGCCGCGGTGGCCACCGGGTTGAGCAACGACCGGCTGGCGGTGGGCAGTCGGTCGAGCTGGCCCCGCACCGCTGCCACCACCTCGGGGTGCCGGTGGCCCAGCAGGGTGACCGCGTATGAGCCGAAGTCGAGGGCCACCCGCCCGTCGGAGAGCACCACCCGGCAACCCTCGGCGGACTCTTCCACCGCGCCCCGGCCGATGAGCTTTCCTGCTACCGCGAGGCTTGGGGGAAGGTGACGACGGGCCTGGCTGAACGCCTCGCGCGCCGACACCGCCGACGAGCCGTCGGGATGCGGCATGTTAACCCCCATGAATATGGTTGAGGCCACATAGTACCCATCCCCCGACCGGCCGAGGCCATCTTGACCGTCAGCGCCGGCGGCGATACGGTGCAGCCCCGGAATCCATTTTCGAGAGTCACTTATGTCATCTCGACCGGCCAGTTCCGCCTGGCAACGGCTCGTGCCCGGAGCGCCCACGGACTCCGCAGCTCTGATGTCCATCGACGAGTACCTGGCTGAACCGTCGACCGCACGAGAACTGGACAGGGTGGAGCTGACGGGCGCGTACCCCACAAATCTTGTGGCCGCGCTGCACGAACGTGGTCTGGCCGACCTGCTGGCACCCGCCAACGCAAGCACGCGGCAGTTGTGCGAGCTGCACGCCGTCACAGCTCGGCGCAGCGGCAGCCTCGCGATCACGGTGGGGGTGACCGGCCTGGCCCTGCTCCCCGTCTACCTGTCGGGAACCGCCGCGCAACAGGCGGGCGTGACCACGGCCCTGCTTGCCGGAGCCAGCGCGGCCCTGCTGCTCAGCGAGTGGGAGCACGGCTCCAACCTGTTACGCAATACGGCGCGAGCTCACGCCGAGGCCGGCGGCTATCGCCTGACCGGCACGAAACAACTCATCAATGGCGGCAGTGAGCACGACCTGCTGGTGGCGTTGCTCCGGACCGGTGAGCCGGGCGTCGTCGACGGGCTCAACGCGCTGTCGCTGTTCCTGGTGCCCCGCGACCGCACCGTCGAGGCCCTGCCGCGCTGGCGTACCGGGCCGACCCGTGGCGCGGACATCTCGGGAGTCCGGTTCGCCGACACGTACGTTCCGGCCGATGCGCTGCTGGGTCGGGCGGGGACGGGTTTCTCGCAGGTGCAGAAGACGCTGATGATGTCGCACGCCGGCATCGCGGCGCTGGCGTCCGGCTCGCTCTCCGGCGCCACCGAGGTCGCCATCGCGTACGCTCGCCAGCGTGACGTGTACGGCCAGCCGATCGTCACCCTCGGCGCGATAGCGGAGCATCTCGTCCGGATGACAGTGCTGGACACGGTGGTGGCGGCCACCGCGGTGAAGGCGGCCTGCGCGGTCAACGTCCACGGTCCCGGGGGTGGTTACCTCGCGACCGTGGCCAAGTACCTGTGTCCCCGGCTGGCAGAGGAAGCGATTACCGAGGGACGCCGGGTGCTCGGCGCGCGGGCGCTGCTGGATGAGCATCCGTACGCACGGTACGTCCGTGACGTGCCGCTGTACTCCGTCTTCGACGGCACCAGTCACGTCATGCTCGAGGATCTCAGTGCCCGGCTGCCACGTCTGCGGCCCGCCACCACCGGGGATACCACGCTGGCCGGCACCGGCGAGTGCTACTCCGCCGGACCGCGCCGCATCGTCGACATCGCACGCCGTGGCTGGCGGCCGTACTCCCCGCCCCTGACCCAGCGATGCGCGGATCTGTCGCAAGCGAGCGGTTGCGCCCGGGTCGCTGCGCTCGATCGGATGGCGCACGTGCTGCGCGCCATCGTGGGGGCGGCGCGCGCACGCGGCATCTGGGCCGTCGACCAGGCGCTGCGGTTCTCGGCCGCCTCCTCACTGGCGGAGATCGAGGCGCTGCTGGCCACGTGCGAGTTGGTCTGCCCTGCGTGTCGGGACACCGTCGGGGTGACGGGTGTCAGCAGCGTGACGGATCGGGCCGCGCTCGACTACGCCACCTGGTGGCTCGGCAATCGGGTCGTGCGCCGACTGCAGGACCTGATCGAGGAAGCCGACGCTCCCGGGACGCTCGTGGCGGAGCTTCCCCGCCCGGCGCCGGCACGGGAGGCCCGGGAGGTGTTGCGAGCGGCGGTGCTGGGGCGGCACGCCGGGGAGGCGTGACCGTAGGCGTCAGCCATCCATGCGTGAACCGAATTTGATCATGTTGTTGTCCGGGTCGACGTGGACGGCCTCCCGGAGGCCGTACTCCGTGTCCCGGGACGGCCCGGTCCGGCCGCCGACCCCCGCCTGCCGCCATTCATCCGCCAGCGCGGCGGCGTCGTGCACGTAGAGGTAAACGCAGGCCGCTCCGCGTGCCGGGTCGTGGTCCGGGGTGTGCGAGAGGTGCAGCTGAACGCCGTCGCGCACCGCGAACGCGTACTCCGCGCCGTCAGCGTACGGGGTCACCTCGAAGCCGAGCTGCGCATAGTGCTCCACTGCCCGTTGCAGGTCCGCGACGGGAAAGATGGGCGCGAATCCAATGAGCGCCGGCCGGTCGAGGGACGTGGATTCGGTCGTCATCAGGCCACCATGCCACACCTCGGCCGCCTCTGGCTGCCATCGGCTTGACACCGGCCGATGCAATCTTCGGCTTCCGGTGGTGACGATCAGGCTTACCGGGTGTCTCACGAGGCGATCTGCCAGTGGGTGTACGCCCAGCCGGTATCCACCCTGGCCCGGGAGCTGATCCGGCTGCCGCACCGCCCGCCGTGGCGGTGCCCGCCCCGCACCGGCACCACGCATCCGTGAGCCCCGCTACCTGGACGAACGCCGCATATTCACCGAACTCGTCGAGACGAATGCTTCCACCGACTGAACTCGCCCAGCAGGCCGGTCCCCGGTCGAGCGCCTTCGCCGAGCCGTCTGTGCGCGTCGCTGCGTTGCTGATCCGACGACACCTCACGCGAGCGGGCACGGTGAACCACCGTGGTCTCCGACCATGACCTAGGCCACGGTGACGATGCCGTCTGGTTTGGTTAGGGTGGCCTGGCCGTGGTGTTCGGGAAGCCGGTGTGAGACCGGTGCGGCCCTCGCCACTGTGATCGGGATGCTGGAGGCCACCGAAAGGTCACTGGGCGCATGCCTGGGAAGGCCGGCCGCCGGCGCACCACCCGTCAGCCAGGAGACCGGCCACGGCACCTGCACGACCCGTCCACGAGGTGCTGGAAGGTGGTCCCGCTATGCGGTCCCCTGTGTCCTGGCGCGTTGCTGCGCCGCTGTCCGTCCTGCTCGCCCTGCTCGGCGGCTGCGCCGCAACCGGCGACAACAAGCCGGCCACCACGGCGTCGACTTCGGCAGGGCCAGTCGCACTCACCAACTGCGGCACACCGGTCACCGTCACGAAGCCCCCGGCGCGGGCGGTGACGATGAACCAGTCCGCCACCGAGATCATGCTGGCGCTCGGTTTGCAGGACCGGATGGCCGGCACCGCCTACCTCGACGACCAGGTGCTGCCCGCGTACGCCGCGGCGTACGCGAAGGTGCCGGTACTGGCCAAGGAGTACCCGTCGAAGGAGAAGCTGCTCGACATCGCGCCCGACTTTGTCTACGCCTCCTTCGCGAGTGCGTTCAGCGACGAGGGGGTCGGCGACCGCGCCGATTGGCAGAAGCTGGGCGTGGGCACGTACGTCTCCGCCGCCGGCTGCCCGAAAGACACGCGGCCGGCGAAGCTGGCGATGGATGACGTGTTAGCCGAGTTCCGTGAAATCGCCGCGATCTTCGGTGTAGGGGAGCGGGCCGAGGCGCTGATCGCCGACCAGCAGGAGCGCATCGCGAAAGTGTCAGCGGGCGCGAAGGGCACGCGGGTGCTGTGGTGGGACGCCGGCAACGACGCGCCCAGTGCCGGCGCCTGTTGCGGCAGCCCGGCCATGATCATGTCTGCGGCCGGGGTCACCAACATCTTCGCCGACCTGAACGGCAGTTGGGCCGACACCAGCTGGGAGACGGTCGTCGAGCGGAACCCGGGCGTCATCGTGCTCATCGACGCGAGCTGGGATCCCGCCGCTGCCAAGCAAGCGTTCCTCGAAAAGCACGCGACGCTCAAAGACCTGCCCGCCGTCAAGGCCAAGCGGTACGTCGTCCTGGACTTCTCTTCCACCTCCGCGGGCGTGCGGAACGTGCTCGCCGTTGAGGCCCTGGCCCGGGGTGTCGGCGGGGTGGGCAACTGACCACCGCTGCCACCCGGCCGGCGCGGGCCCTGGCGCGGCCGGTTCGTGCGGTGCGCATGGTGGCCGTGGTGGTCGTGCTCGCGGGCGGCCTGTTGCTGTCGGTGGCTGCGGCCGTGACGGTGGGGCCGGCAGACCTGTCGCTAGGCACCGTGTGGTTGGTCATCACCAACCATCTCGGCCTGACGAGTGCCGACGTGCCGCTGCTGCGCGACCACATCGTGTGGGAGCTGCGGCTGCCGAGGGTGCTGGGCGCCGCCGTGGTCGGGGCCGGGCTCGCCGCCTCCGGGGCGGTCATGCAGACCGTCACCCGGAACCCGCTCGCCGACCCGTACCTGTTGGGCGTCTCCTCCGGGGCGTCGCTCGGCGCCGTCGCCGTTCTGGTCCTGGGCCTCGGCGCGGGTGCTGCGGCGCTCACCGGGGGTGCGTTCGCGGGGGCGCTCGCCGCGTTCGCCGTCGTGGTCGCTGCCGCCGGCCGGCAAGCGGTCCTGCGACCGACCCGGGTGGTGCTGGCCGGCGTCGCCGTCGCGCAGCTGTGCGCCGCGCTGACCTCGTTCGTGATCATCTGGGCGGCCGACCCGCACGCGACCCAGAGCATCACCTTCTGGCTGTCCGGCTCGCTCGCCCGCGCCGACTGGGCCGCACTCGGATGGGCGGCGCCGGTGCTCGCGGCGGTGTTCGCCGTGATCCTCTGGTTCGCCCGTGCGCTCAACGCGTTCGCGTTCGGCGAAGAGGCCGCCGCCGCCCTCGGCGTTGCCGTCGGGCGTGTCCGGTGGCTGCTGCTGGTCACCACCGCGCTGCTGACCGCCGTGCTGGTCGCGATCAGCGGCGCGATCGGCTTCGTCGGCCTGCTGCTGCCGCACGCCGCGCGGCGGTTTACCGGCCCCGACCACAGGCGGCTGCTGCCGATCGTCGTCCTCGCCGGAGCGATCTTTCTGATCTGGGTGGACACCGCGGCCCGGACCCTGTTTGAACCCCGCGAGCTACCGGTGGGCGTGCTGACCGCCCTGCTCGGGGTGCCCGCGTTCGTGCTACTGCTGCGCCGACGGGATGGGAACGCCTGATGCTCGACATCCGCGATGTCTCGTGGTCAGTGCCGGCCGCTCGCCTCCTCGACCGGGTGACCTGCTCGGTGCCGCGCGGCACCCTGGTCGGCCTGCTCGGCCCGAACGGGTCCGGCAAGACCACCCTGCTGCGGGTCGTCGCCGGCTTGATCGCCCCCGGGTCCGGGACCGTGACCGTCGCGGGCGACGACGTGGCCAGGCTGCCGCGTGCCGCTGCGGCGCGGCGGATGGCCCTGCTCGCCCAGTACGCCGAGACCGACCTCGACCTGACCGCGCTCGATGTGGTGCTGCTCGGCCGCACCCCGCACCGCCGCTCCCGCTGGTCCGACAGCGACACCGACCGGGCGGCCGCGGCCGACGCTCTCGAACGCGTCGACATGACCGGGTACGCCCACCGCAAGTGGCAGACGCTGTCCGGCGGGGAACGCCAACGGCTGCAGCTCGCCCGAGCCCTGGCTCAGGAGCCGCAACTGCTACTGCTCGACGAGCCGACCAACCACCTCGACATCGGCCACCAGCTGCAGCTGCTGCACTTGGTCCGCCGCAGCGGCGTCACCACCCTCGCCGCACTGCACGACCTCAACCTGGCCGCGATGTTCTGCGACCTCGTGGTGGTGCTGCACCACGGCCGGGTCGTCGCCTCCGGACCGCCTGTCGGCGTGCTGACGCCCGCGTTGCTCGCCGACGTGTACGCCGTGGATGCTGACGTCACCGTGCACAACGGACACACGGTCATCACCTATCGCACACCGGCGGCATGAACGTCCTGCTCGTCTCATGCGGGGCGACCCACCACGGCGGCCACGACGCGATCCACCGCCTCGCTGCGGCGGTCGCCGAGGCTACGGGGGTACCGGTGCGGGCGTGTTTCCTCGACGGCGCCGAGCCGTCCCTGCACGCAGCCCTCGATGCCATACCGGAGCATGGCGAGGTTCTGCGCGTGGCCACGCACGTACCGCCCGACCGGTACCTCGACACCTGGATCCGCCGCGCGGTCGCCCACTGGCGCACCACACGGCACCGGCAGGCACGAATTCTCGTCGCCGCGCCGCTGGCGGCGCAGCCCGCGCTGGTCACGGAAGTCAGCGATGCCATCACCGGCGAACACACCACACTCGACGGCAACCCCGGACCGTTCCGCAGCCCGGCCTGGTCACAGATCACCCGCCACCGCCGGCACGTGCTGGTCTGCCGCGGGCCGCGCTGCACCGCATACGGCGCCGACCACGTCGCCGCCACCCTCGGCAACCGCCTGAAGGAGCACGGCCTCGGCGACGACGACGTCCTGGTCACCGCGACCGGCTGCCTGTTCCCACGCAACCTCGGCCCGCTCGTCGTCGTGTATCCCGACGACACCTGGTACGAACGCGTCGACGCAGGTCTCGCCGTCCGTATCACCGACGAGCACCTGCGGGATAGCAGGTCGGTTGGCGGCCGGCGCCCACGCGACTCGTGAATGCGTAGCCATCGACTCGGTCAGGAACCGCGGAGCGGCGAACCGGCGATGCTGCGTCGTCGCCATCGATGCGTTCCAGCCGACTGGGGCCAACGACTCACCGCTCCAACCAGCCCCGCTGTATGAGAATGTGACAAGGCCGCTACCGGCAAGCCAGCGGACCTGCCGTCATCCGCACTGTCCAGCGCCCGGAGTCGCCCCGCAGAGTCCCGGCGCACGAGGTCGTCGTGCACCGGCGGACCGACCTTCCGCCCTTGCCGCGACGCTTGCGTTTGCCGAAGGTGCTCCACCAGCCGCTATCCGAGCAGATTCTCCACGCGGTGCGCTCAGCCATCGCCTGTCCGGCCGTGCGGGCCTCATCGGCCAGGAACCGGTATCCGAACTCGGGATCATCGCGTGGGGGTCGACCAGCGCGTTCGCGCGGTGAGCGGCAACGAGTTCGGCGTCACCGACGGGGCGGGCGAGCCACCGGTAGTAGGGCTGGCGAGCGATGTTCAACTACCCGGCACGTCACCGCCACGGGGATCCCGTCGGCGGCCAGCTCGCTCACGAGCGGGTAGAGCCTTTTCCCGGCAGGTTCGCCTGCGACAGGTAGGCGGCGGCCCGGCGCAGAACCTCGTTCTCCTGTTCGAGGAGCTTGATCCGCTTGCGGGCCTCGCGCAGCTCGGCCGACTCGGTGCCGGTCGTCCCGGGGATGGCACCGGCGTCCATGTCCGCCTGGCGCAGCCACTTGAACAAGGTCATCGGGTGCACCCCGAAGTCCTTGGCGATCTGCTCGACCGTCACTCCCGCCTCGCGGTCACGAGCGACACGCACGACGTCATCACGGAACTCTCGGGGGTAAGGCTTGGGCACAGCGACATCCTTCCAGCCCGCCACCAGGGCAAGCCATATCAGATGTCACCTATCGGCGCAGAAGACCCTTCCGCCGCCGGGTGTATGACCTAATGGCCAAGGTCGGGGTCCGCAAGGTTCGACCCTACGACGCGCGGCACGCCTGCCTGACATACCTCGCCGGCGCTGGAGTGCCCGACGTCGTGCTGGCGGCTTGGGCCGGCCACGCAGACGGTGGCACGCTCGCCGAACGGGTCTACGTCCACCCAGACAGCAGCCATCGAAATCAAGCAGTACGAGCGTACGTGATGAATTGTGAGACGGCACAGCAAGAAGGCCCCGACCCACTGAAGTGAATCAAGGCCCTGACCTGCCTTTTTTGCTGTCGGGACGGCCGGATTCGAACCGACGACCCCTTGACCCCCAGTCAAGTGCGCTACCAAGCTGCGCCACGTCCCGATGCCCCCGCGCGATCTCCCTGCGGCAGCCGGTACAGCTTAGCGCAGGATCTTGCCCCGGCGCGCACCGCCCCCTCCCCCGCCGAGCGGTGTCGAGCGGCATGACTCAATCCACCACCCCTACGCCGTCCTAGGAGGATAGGTGAGTTGCCGGGACCGAGAAGGCCGGGTGGGACAAGCTCCCACCCGGCCTTCTGCGACGTACAGGATCAGCCGTGCGCCTTGCCCCGGCCGCCCGGACCGAGCTTCTTGCGCGGGCGTACCGAGATCTCCACCGGGCTGCCCTCGAAGCCGAACTCCTCGCGCAGCCGGCGCTCGACGAAGCGCTGGTAGCCGGCGTCCAGCGGCGCGGTCGTGAAGAGCACGAAGCGCGGCGGGGCGACACCCGCCTGGGTGGCGAAGAGGATCTTCGGAGCCCGGCCCCCGCGCACCGGGTGCGGGGTGGCCTGCACCAGCGCGGTCAGCCACTGGTTGAGCTGCGCCGTCGGCACCCGGGTCTCCCAGCTCGCCAGGGCCTTGCGCAGCGCCGGGGCGAGCTTGTCGACGGCCCGGCCGGTCTTCGCCGACAGGTTGATCCGCAGGGCCCAGGGGATGCGCCGCAGCTCCCGCTCGATCTCCTTGTCCAGGTAGTACCGGCGGTCGCCGTCGACCAGGTCCCACTTGTTGAAGGCGATGACCAGGGCCCGGCCCGCCTCGGTGACCATCGACAGGATCCGCTGGTCCTGCTCGCTGATCGGCGCGCTGGAGTCGAGCAGCACCACCGCCACCTCGGCGGCCTCGATCGCCCCGGCCGTGCGCAGGCTGGCGTAGTACTCGGTGCCGCTGGCCTTGCCGACCCGCTTGCGCAGCCCGGCCGTGTCCACGAGCTGCCAGGTCTCCCCGCCGATGGTGACCAGGCTGTCCACCGGGTCGACGGTGGTGCCGGCGACCGAGTCGACGACCGCCCGCTCCTCCCCCGAGAAGCGGTTGAGCAGGCTCGACTTGCCCACGTTGGGCCGGCCGACGAGCGCCACCCGGCGGGGGCCGCGCGGGCGGTTCTCCACGATCGTCGGCGCCTCGGGCAGCGCCTCCAGGATCCGGTCGAGCAAATCGCCGGAGCCCCGGCCGTGCAGCGCCGAGACCGGGTACGGCTCGCCGAGGCCCAGCGACCACAGCGAGGTCGCCTCCATCTCGATCGAGGCGTTGTCGGCCTTGTTCGCCACCAGGATGACCGGCTTGGCGCTGCGCCGCAGCATCTTGACGGCGGCCTCGTCCACGTCCGTGGAGCCGACCACCGCGTCGACCACGAACAGCACCACGTCGGCCGTGGCGACGGCGATCTCGGCCTGCGCGGCGATCGCCGCCGCGCGGTCCTTCGCGTCCGGCTCCCAGCCGCCGGTGTCCACCACCGTGAACGCCCGGCCGGCCCACTGCGCGTCGTACGGGACGCGGTCCCGGGTCACCCCGGGAATGTCCTCCACGACCGCCTGCCGGCGGCCGATGATGCGGTTCACCAAAGTCGACTTGCCCACGTTGGGCCGGCCGACCACGGCCACCACGGGCACCGGCCCGGTCGGCTCCTCGGCGACGGCGTCCGGTTCGCGCAGCTCCACCCAGCCCCCGTCGCCGCTCATGCCACGCCCCGCTCGGTCAGCAGGGCGCGCAGCCGGTCGACGACCTCGTCGATGCCGAGCTCGGTGGTGTCCAGCACCACCGCGTCGTCGGCCTGCTGCAACGGGTCGGCCTTGCGGGTCGAGTCGAGCCGGTCCCGACGGGCCAGGTCGGCGGCGGTGGCGGCCACGTCGGCGGCGTCCTCGGCGCTGCGCCGCTGGGCGCGCGCCGCCTCGGAGGCGGTCAGGTAGACCTTCAGATCGGCGTCGGGCGCGACGACGGAACCGATGTCGCGGCCCTCCACGACGATCCGGCCGGCCTTGACGATCAGCTCCCGCTGGCGGGCCACCAGCAGCGCCCGCACCGACGGTACGGCGGCAACGGCGGAGACCGCCCCGGTGACCTCGGGGCCCCGGATGTCCGAGTCGACGGTCACCCCGTCGACGCTCACCCCGTACCCCTGGGGGTCGGTGCCGATGCTCAGGTCGACCTCGGCGGCGACCTTGCCCACCGACGCGGCGTCGGTCAGGTCGACCCCGGAGCGCAGCACCGCCCAGGTGACCGCCCGGTACATCGCGCCGGTGTCCAGGTAGCGGGCACCGAGGCCCGCGGCGAGCCGCCGGGAGACGGTGGACTTACCCGAACCGGACGGCCCGTCCACAGCGACCACGCAGCGCCCGGCCCGTACGTTTTCCTCCACCGTGATCCTCCTCAGCCCGTGCCTCGCGGGACCCGGCGGCCCGTCGCGAGCGGTTGTCGTCGGCGTCATCGTGTCCGCGCCCCACCGGGGGCCGCGCCCGACGCCGCCGGTGGCGACCCACGCCACCGTGCGCCCCGCCCGGGGCGCCACGGAAGCCTACCCGCTGTGGTACCCCGTCCCGCCGGTCAGTCACCCACCGCCTTGAACAGGGCGGCGACCTCGGCGTTGGTGAGCCGGCGGGTCCGCCCGGCGCGCAGGTCGCCGAGGCGGATCGGCCCGATCGAGGTACGGACCAGCCGGGACACCGGGTGCCCGACCTCGTCGAGCAGCCGTCGGACGATGTGCTTGCGCCCCTCGTGCAGGGTCAGCTCCACCTGGGCGGTCTTGCCCAGGGTGCCCACCACCTTGAAGGAGTCGACCGTCACCGGGCCGTCCTCCAGCTCGACGCCGGCCGCGAGCCGCTTGCCGAGGTTGCGCGGGATGGGCCCGGCCACCTCGCACAGGTACGTCTTCGACACCCCGTACGACGGGTGCATGAGCCGGTGGGCGAGGGTGCCGTCGTTGGTGAGCAGCAGCAGGCCCTCGCTGTCCGCGTCGAGCCGCCCGACGTGGTAGACCCGCTGCTCCACCCGGTTGCCCAGGAAGTCCGACAGGGCGGCGCGCCCCTTCTCGTCGGCCATGGTCGACACGACCCCGCGCGGCTTGTTCATCGCCAGGTAGACCAGGCGGGTGTCGGCGACGAGGCGCTCGCCGTCGACGTGGATGACGGCGTTGGCCGGGTCGACCTTGTCGCCGAGCTGGGCCACCCGGCCGTTCACGGTGACCCGGCGGCGGAAGATCAGGTCCTCGCAGGCGCGTCGGGAGCCCACGCCGGCGGCGGCCAGCACCTTCTGGAGGCGTTCGGCCCCCTCGAAGACGGGCGCGTCGGGTTTGGGGGCACGGTCATCGCGTCGCATCGGCAAGCTCTTCTACGTCGTCGGGGAGGAACGGGGCGAGCGGGGGCAGGTCGGCGACCGAGTTCAGCCCCAGCTTCTCCAGGAACAGGGTGGTGGTGCGGTAGAGGAACGCCCCGCTGTCCGCTTCGGTGCCGCACTCCTCGACCAGGCCACGGGTGACCAGCGTACGGATCACCCCGTCGCAGTTGACACCCCGGATGGCCGAGATGCGCGAACGGGTCACCGGCTGGCGGTACGCGACCACCGCCAGTGTCTCCAGCGCCGCCTGGGTCAGCCGGACCGACTGCCCGTCCAGCACGAACCGCTCGACGTAGGTCGCGTATTCCGGGCGGGTGTAGAGCCGCCAGCCGCCGGCGGCCCGGCGCAGCTCGAAGCCGTGCCCGGCGGCGGTGTAGCCGGCCGCGATGTCGTCGAGCAGGGGGCCGATCCGCTCGGGGGGCTGTTCGAGGACCTGGGCGAGGGTCAGCTCGCTGACGGGCTCGTCGACGACCAGCAGGATCGCCTCCAGCGCCCCGCGCAGCTCCGCGTCGTCCAGCACGGGGACGTGCTCGACGGGCGCGGCAACGACGCGACGCCGCCCCCGCCCCCGCTTCCCCGCCCCACCAGCCTCTGCCGCCCCGCCGGCCTCCGCCGCCGCACCGTTCCGGCTAGCCGCACCGCTCTCCGCGCTCACCCCACCCGCAAGGATCTTGGTACGGTCCGGCCCCTCCGTACCACGATCCGGGCTGACGTCCGGCTCGGTCGGCAGCGTGGGGGTGATCGGGGTCGCCGCGTCGGGGGCAGGCCCGGGGACGGGTTGCGCGGCGGGCTCGGGGGCGGGCTCCGAGGCGGCCGGCGGCACAGGCGATGGCACGGGCGGCGGGCTGACCGGGTCGGGGTCGGGCGGCTCGGCCGGGCCCGGCGCGGGCGTCGCGGCGGCGGGGCGCTGCCACGGTGGTACCCAGGCCGCCGCCTGGTCGGCCAGGGAGTCCCGACGCTCCTCGTCACTCATTGCGCTCCCGCTCTCCCTCTCGCTCTCCCTCGATCGGCTCCGGGTCGCCGACGCCGCCCGGTCCGGGGAGCCCGGGCTCCGCCACGTCGCCGACGCCGCCCGGTCCCAGGGGCCCGGGCCCCGCCGCGTCGCCGACCTGGCGGCCCTCACCCCCGCCCCCAGCCCCGTCTCCAGACCCGTCGCCGCCGGCCCCGGTGGCCGAGGGCGCCTCGCCCGCGTACTCGTCGATGTGCAGGTCGGTGGCCCCCTCGGCGGGGCCGGTCCAGCGGACCGTCAGCTCCTCCAGGGCCTGCTCCTGGACGAAGGCGACCAGCCCCTCCCGGTACAGCTCCAGCAGGGCCAGGAACCGGGCCACCACCTCCAGGGTGACCTCGCAGTCGGCGCAGAGCAGGGAGAAGGTCGCGGTGCCGGCCCGGCGCAGCCGCTCGGTGAGGATCGCCGCGTGCTCGCGGACGCTGACCCGGACCATGTGCACGTGCGCGATGGAGACCTCGGGCACGGGCTTCGGGGTCATCGCCCTGATGGCGAGCTTCAGCAGCCGCTCGGGGCCGATGCCGAGGACCAGGTCGGGCAGCGCCTCGGCGTACCGGGGCTCCAGGGTGACCGCCCGGGGGTAGCGCCGCCCGCCGACCGCCTCCAACTCGGCGATGTGCGCCGCCGCCTCCTTGTACGCCTTGTACTGCAACAGCCGGGCGAAGAGCAGGTCCCGCGCCTCCAACAGGGCCAGGTCGTCCTCGTCCTCGACCTCGGCGGCGGGCAGCAGCCGGGCTGCCTTCAGGTCGAGCAGCGTGGCGGCGATCAGCAGGAACTCGCTGGCCTCGTCGAGGTCCCACCGGTCGCCCATGGCCCGGATGTAGGCGATGAACTCGTCCGTGACCCGGTGCAGGGCGACCTCGGTGACGTCGAGCTTGTGCTTGCCGATGAGTTGCAGCAGCAGGTCGAACGGGCCGGTAAAGTTGTCCAGCCGGACGGTGAACCCGCTCGTGGCCTCGGCCACCGTGTCGGCGTCGGCCGTCGCCCCGGCCCCGGGGGGCGGGAGCGTGGCGGGCGGGTCGAGCGGCGGCGCGGTCACCGGACGACCGTAGTCCACGCTCCCCGGGGCGCGGCGGGAAGGCCGCCCGTGGGCACGACGGGAAGGCCATACGTCAGAACGGCGGGAAGGCCACCCGACAGCACGACGGGAAGGCCGCCCGTCACCAGGGCGGGAACGCTGGCCATGAGCACGCCGGGAACCCCGGCCGCGACCGCGCCGGAACGGCGGCGCACGCGGCCTACCGCTCCGCCTGGGCGGCGATCACCTCGCGGGCGAGCTGCCGGTAGTTGCGGGCGCCGGAGGAGGCCGGGTCGAGGGTGGTGATGGGGGCGCCGGCCACCGTCGACTCGGGGAACTTCACGGTCTTGGTGATCACCGTCTGGTAGACCTTGTCGCCGAACGCCTCGACGACCCGCTGGAGGACCTGCCGGCAGTGGGTGGTGCGGCTGTCGTACATGGTGGCGAGGATGCCCTCGAGCTCCAGGTCGAAGTTGAGCCGCTCGCGCACCTTGTCGATGGTGTCCAGCAGCAGCGCCACGCCCCGGAGGCTGAAGAACTCGCACTCCAGCGGGATGAGCACGCCGTGCGCGACGGTGAGCGCGTTGATCGCCAGCAGGCCCAAGGAGGGCTGGCAGTCGATCAGGATGTAGTCGTACTCCTTGCGGACCGACCGCAGCACCCGGGCCAGGGCCATCTCGCGGGCGACCTCGTTGACGAGCTGGATCTCGGCCGCGGAGAGGTCGATGTTGGCCGGCAGCAGGTGCAGGCCCGCCACGTCCGTCTTGATCAGGACGTCCTCGGCGGTGACGTCGTCCTGCATCAGCAGGTTGTAGACCGACAGGTCGAGGTTGTGCGGGTTGACCCCGAGCCCGACGGAGAGGGCACCCTGCGGGTCGAAGTCGACCAGCAGCACCTTGCGCCCGTACTCCGCGAGGGCCGCGCCCAGGTTGATCGTGGTGGTGGTCTTCCCGACGCCGCCCTTCTGGTTGGCCATCGCGATGATCCGGGCCGGCCCGTGCCGGTCGGTGGGCATCGGCTCGGGGATGGGCTTGCGCATCGTGTAGGCCGCCGGGTCCGCCGGGCCGAGATCCGCGCCGAGCGTGGCCTGCTGCTCGCGGAGCTCCGTCGTCCAGGTCTCGGCGCGGTCACCGTTGCCCGCCATGTCCTCGCTGCCCCCTCCCGACGACCAACCGGCGTCGGAGCCGCCCGACGTCCTCGTGGCGCCGCCGCGCACCCCGGCCGCCCCGCAAAGGTCCGCGCCATGCCGACTCTACGCCACCGACCAGCAGGGCGTTCGGCACCGGTACGGCGTGTCGGCCGACGCGCCGGCCCGGGTCAGCCGAGCGCGCGGGGGTGGGCCGTGGCGTACACCTCGCGCAGCCGCTCCACGGTGACCAACGTGTACATCTGGGTGGTGGTCACCGAGGCGTGGCCGAGTAACTCCTGCACCACCCGCACATCGGCGCCGCCGTCGAGCAGGTGGGTGGCGTACGAGTGACGCAGCGTGTGCGGGGAGACCGCCCCGGGGCCGTCCACCGGCAGGCCGGCCCGCTCGGCGGCCCGGCGCAGGATGGTCCACGCCCCCTGCCGGGTCAGCGCTCCCCCCCGGGCGTTGACGAAGACGGCGGGGGTGCCCCGGCCGGCGGCGACCAGGGCGGGCCGGCCGCGCACCAGCCAGGCCCGCAGCGCCTCGACGGCGTACCCGCCGATCGGCACCAGGCGGGTCCGGCCGCCCTTGCCGCGCAGCAGCGCCGTGCCCTCGTCGCTGTCCAGGTCGTCGACGGCCGCGCCCACGGCCTCGGAGATCCGCGCGCCGGTGCCGTACAGGAACTCCAGCAGCGCCCGGTCGCGCAGCGCCAGCGGCGCGCCCTCGCCGGTGGCCGCCACCGGGCCGGCGGTCTCCAACAGCCGGACCACCTGGTCGACGGAGAGCGCCCGGGGCAGCCGGCGGGGCGGCGCGGGCGGCCGGACGTCGCGGCTCGGGTCCGCTCCGGTCAGCCCCTCGCGCAGCGCGAAGCGGTGCAGGCCGCGCACGGCCGACGCCGCCCGGGCGGCCGAGGAGACCGCGAGGGGCGGGTTGCCGTCGTCGCCGGCGCGCAGCCGGGCCAGGTGCGCCTCGACCTGGCCGGCGTCGACGGCGGCCAGGTCGGCGACGCCGGCCGAGGCCAGCGTCGCGAGGTAGCGCTCCAGGTCCCGACGGTACGACGACAGGGTGTTCGCGGAGAGCCCGCGCTCGACGGTGAGGTGGTCGAGGTAGCCGCGCACGACGCGGCGCAGGGCCGGGGCGGGCTGCTCGCCCTCCCCGGCCCCGTCCGGTGCGTTCCCCCGCTCGGTCAGGCCAGCACCTCGTCCAGCGGCAGGGCCGGGACGCCGTGCGCCTCGGCGACCGGCCCGTAGACCACCTGGCCGTCGTGGGTGTTCAGGCCCAGCGCCAGGGCCGGGTCGCGGCGCAGCGCCTCGCGCCACCCCTGGTTGGCCAGCTCCAGCGCGTACGGCAGGGTGACGTTGGTCAGCGCGTAGGTGCTGGTGTGCGGCACCGCCCCGGGCATGTTCGCCACGCAGTAGAAGATCGAGTTGTGCACCTGGTAGGTGGGCTCGGCGTGCGTGGTGGGGCGGGAGTCCTCGAAGCAGCCGCCCTGGTCGATGGAGATGTCGACCAGCACGCTGCCGGGCTTCATCCGGGACACCAGCTCGTTGGAGATCAGGGTCGGGGCCTTCGCGCCGGGCACGAGGACCGCGCCGATGACCAGGTCCGCGTCGAGCACGGCCCGCTCGATCTCGTACGCGTTCGAGGCGACGGTCTGCAGGTGACCCCGGTAGATGGCGTCGGCCTGGCGCAGCCGGGCGACGTTCTTGTCGAGCAGCAGCACCTCGGCCTGGAGGCCGAGCGCGATGGCGGCGGCGTTCATGCCGGACACGCCCGCGCCGATGACCACGGTCTTCGCCGCGTACACGCCGGAGACCCCGCCCATCAGGACGCCGCGCCCGCCGCCCTGCCGCTGGAGGTGGTACGCGCCGACCTGCGGGGCGAGCCGGCCGGCCACCTCGGACATCGGGGCGAGCAGCGGCAGCGACCGGTCGGGCAGCTCGACGGTCTCGTACGCGATGCCGGTGACCTTCCGGTCGACCAGCGCGTCGGTGCACGCCTTGGACGCGGCCAGGTGCAGGTAGGTGAAGAGCACCTGCCCCTCGCGCATCCGGTGGTACTCCTCGGCGACCGGCTCCTTGACCTTGAGCACCAGCTCGGCGGTCTGCCACACCTCGTCGGCGGTGGCCAGGATCGTGGCCCCGGCCGAGGCGAACTCCTCGTCGGTGATGCTCGACCCGACGCCGGCACCGGACTCGACGAAGACCTCGTGGCCACTGCGGACGAACTCGTTGACGCCCGCCGGCGTGATCGCCACGCGGTACTCGTGGTTCTTGACCTCGCGGGGGATTCCGACCTTCACGACGTAGACACCTCTCTCCGGGGCCATCCCACCCCCGACGCCGCCGGTGCGTGGAGGCTCCGTTGCCGCCGCGGTCCACCGATTCCGTCGGCGGCAGTCTAGGCGCGCCACCGGGCCGACGACGCCGACACAGTGACAACCGCTGTCCGCCGGTGCTGACGATGTGTCAGGCGTCGGGCGGGCCCACGGTGGACACGACCTCAGCCGTCAGGACAGTGTTCGTCCCTGATCGTCCCGCCTGTGGGGGTGCGCTGCGGACACGACGCGTGTGGATCACTAGGGTGTCGCCCCATGACCACTCCTTATCAGCAGTACCCGCAGGGCGTCTCCGACAAGAGCAAGGTCGTCGCGGGCCTCCTCGGCATCCTGCTCGGCACGTTCGGCGCCGGGCGGTTCTACATGGGCGACACCAAGACCGGCGTGATCCAGCTCATCGTGAGCCTGGTGACCTGCGGCGTCGGCGGCCTCTGGGGCCTCATCGACGGCATCCTGATCCTGGTCAACGGTGGCGTCGACGGGCAGGGTCGCCCGCTGCGCGACTGACCCTCGCGGCGCCCCTGGCGCCCAGGACCGGCAAGGGGCCGTGCGGCGTCGCCGCGCGGCCCCTTCCGTCGTGCCCCGTCAGCGCGGCAGCGGCGCGTCCGGCCGGCGCAGCGACGGCCAGCCGGAGTCCCGGACCCGCGCGGCGGCGAGCACCCCCGCCACGGCGGAGGCGTTGGTGATCTCCCCGGCCAGCACCATCCGCACCGCCTCGTCGAGGTCGACCCGGACCACCTGGAGGTCGGCCTCCTCCTCGCTGCGCTCGTGGCGTTGCCCGGCCGGCACGTCGGCCAGGTCCCGGGCCAGGAAGACCCGGACGACCTCGTCGGAGAAGCCGGGCGAGCTGTGCAGGTCCACCAGCACGTCAACGGTGCGGGCGGTCAGGTCCGCCTCCTCGGCCAGCTCGCGGACCGCCGCGGCGGCCAGGTCCTCCCCCGAGACGTCCATCAGGCCGGCGGGCAGCTCCCACAGGTGCCGGCCGACCGGGTGCCGGTACTGGCGGATCAGCACCACCCGGCCGGCGTCGTCGAGCGCCACGACGGCGACCGCGCCGACGTGCTTGACGTAGTCGCGGGCGGCGGTGCCGCCGCCGGGCATGGTGACCTCGTCGGTGACCACGGAGAAGATCCGGCCGGCGAAGCGCTCCCGCCGGTCGGCCACCTCGTACCGGTGCTCGGCGGCGCTCACCGGTTCGCCGCCGCCTTCTCCTCGGCCGCCGCGCCGCCGTCGCGCTCGGCCCGCTCCGCCGCCTCCGCGACGGCGTCCAGGTCCACGGGGAGCTGGTCGGCCTCCGAGTACGCCACGGCGGCCTTCACGAACGCCGCGAACAGCGGGTGCGGCCGGGTCGGGCGGCTCTTCAGCTCGGGGTGGGCCTGGGTGGCCACGAAGAACGGGTGCAGGGCGCGGTCCAGCTCGATGAACTCGACCAGCCGGCCGTCCGGGGAGGTGCCGGAGAAGGTCAGCCCGGCCCGGGTGAGCCGGTCGCGGTAGGCGTTGTTCACCTCGTACCGGTGCCGGTGCCGCTCGCTGATCTCGGTGGCGCCGTACGCCTCGGCGACGATCGACCCCTCGGCCAGCTTCGCCGGGTACGCCCCCAGCCGCATGGTGCCGCCCAGGTCGCCCCTGCCGGCGACGATGTCCTCCTGGTCGGCCATGGTCGCGATGACCGGGTGCGTGGCCTCGGAGTCGAACTCCAGCGAGTTCGCCCCGTCCAGGCCGGCCAGGTGCCGGGCCACCTCGATGGTCATGCACTGCAGGCCGAGGCAGAGGCCGAGCAGCGGCACGCCGTTCTCCCGGGCGTACCGGGCGGTGCCGATCTTGCCCTCGATGCCGCGCACGCCGAAGCCGCCGGGGATGACGATGCCGTCGACGCCGGCCAGGGCCGCCGCCGCGCCGGCCGGGGTGACGCAGTCGTCGCTGGGCACCCAGCGCAACTGCACCCGGGCCCGGTGGCCGAACCCGGCCGCCCGGATCGCCTCGCTCACCGACAGGTACGCGTCGGGCAGGTCGACGTACTTGCCGACCACCGCCACGGTGACGGTGTGCCGGGGCCGGTGGACCCGGTCGAGCAGGTCGTCCCAGCTCGCCCAGTCGACGTCGCGGAAGGAGAGGCCGAGCCGGCGCACCACGTACGCGTCGAGCCCCTCGCGGTGCAGCACCTTCGGGATGTCGTAGATGCTCGGCGCGTCCGGGGCGGCGGTGACGGCCTCCCGGTCCACGTCGCAGTACAGCGACAGCTTCTGCTTCACCTTGTCCGGGATCTCCCGGTCGCAGCGCAGCACCAGCGCGTCCGGCTGGATGCCGATGCTGCGCAGCTGGGCCACCGAGTGCTGCGTCGGCTTGGTCTTCAGCTCCCCCGACGGGGCCAGGTACGGCACCAGCGAGACGTGGAGGTAGAAGCAGTTGTCCCGGCCGAGGTCGTGGCGGACCTGGCGGATCGCCTCGAGGAACGGCAGCGACTCGATGTCGCCGACGGTGCCGCCGACCTCGGTGATCACCACGTCGGGGATCTGGCCGTCGCCGTCGGGGTCGGCCATGCCGAGGATCCGCGCCTTGATCTCGTTGGTGATGTGCGGGATCACCTGGACGGTGTCGCCCAGGTACTCGCCGCGCCGCTCCTTGGCGATCACCGCCGAGTAGATCTGGCCGGTGGTGACGTTCGCCTTGCCGGACAGGTCCCGGTCGAGGAAGCGCTCGTAGTGCCCCACGTCGAGGTCTGTCTCCGCGCCGTCCTCGGTGATGAAGACCTCACCGTGCTGGAACGGGTTCATCGTCCCGGGGTCGACGTTGAGGTACGGGTCGAGCTTCTGCATCACCACGCGCAGGCCGCGCGCCGAGAGCAGATTACCGAGGCTGGAGGCGGTGAGGCCCTTTCCCAACGAGGAGGCGACGCCCCCGGTGACGAAAATGTGCCTGGTCGTCCGTGCTGAAGGGGCCAAGGCCTGCTCCCGTGTCGTCCGTAGCGGTCGTGCGAACCGCCGTGCCGATCAGCGCCGAACAGCCGGGGTGTCCCGGCCGGGGGCCACATGATCACGCGATCCACGGGACTCCACGGTAACACCTCCCCGGGCCGGGCCCGCAGGCCGCACCCGAGGTCGCCCGGCCGGGGCGCCCCTCGGGGTCAGGCCGTCGCGGCCCCGGTCGACGCGCGGGCGGCCGGATCGGGCGCGGCCACGCCGCCGTGGGCCGCGCCGCCGCCCGCCCCCTCGCCCGGGTCGGCGCCGCCGACCGGAGCGTCGCCGCCGGTCGGGATGTCGTCGTCGGCCGGGCGGCGGGGCGCGGCCAGCGGGCGGCCGTTGGCCGGACCGCCGTCGCCCGGCTGCGTCCGGTCCGTGGAGTGGTCGAGCACCCGCAGCGCGGCCAGCGCCGCCATCGGCACCACCAGCGCGCCGGCGGCACCCGCCACGTCGAGCGCCGAGCCGCCGAGCAGCCCCGCGAGGACGGCCGCCACCGCCGTGCCGGCCATCGCGGCCCGCATCGCCGGGTAGATGCCGAACAGCCGCATCAGGCCGCCCCACGGCTGGAGCAGGGCGAACCAGACCAGCAGCGCGCCGGCCAGGGCCAGCACCGTCAGCGGGCTGTCGACCATGGTCTGGAAGTTGGCGCTGCCGGAGCGGTGCACGGTCAACCCGCCGGTGCCGTCGCCGAGGGCGGCCAGGAAACGGCCGAGGCTGCCCCGCTCGGCGGCCGGCCGGCGCAGGTCGACCACCGCGAAGCCGACGGTGAGCGCCAGCCCCGCCATGGCCGCCCAGACCAGCCGGCTGATGGTCAGCCAGCCGCCGGTGCTGATCGCGGCGGCCACGCTCACCCCGGCGGTGAGCGCGATCGCGCCGATCGAGTCCGCGCCCAGGTACGGGCTGCCGACCACGACCACGGCGATCCCGCCGACGGCGACCACGACCGCGGGCCGCCACTGGCGGCGTACCCGCTGGGCCAGCCAGCCGGCGCACAGCAGGGAGCCGGCGACGAACACCCCCAGCGCGACGGTGCCCAGGCCGGAGAACCGCCCGCCCTCCAGGGCCGAGTAGCCGACCACCCCGTTGAGCTGGAGCCGGGCCCCGGTGAGCACGTCGGCGGCGACCACGAGGGTGGCCAGGCCGGCGACCGCGCCCAGCGGCCCGAGCGTGGAGGCGTGCCCGGGGGCGAACCGGACGACGGCGGTCGCACCGACCACCAGCAGCACCGTCACCGCCGCGAACCACGCTCCGGCGTGGTCGCCGCGCCACCACGGCACCACGTCGGCGAGCAGGGCGGCCGGCACGGCCAGGGCGGCGGCGATCAGCAGCAGCTCGACGGCCGCCACCACCCGCCGGGGCACCGGCGCGGGGCCGACCGGCCCGGCGTGCCGGCGGGCGCGGCGCAGCAGCGGCAGCACCGCCACGGCGAGCAGCACCTGCGCGCCGACGAGCACGGCGAAGAACCAGTCGGCGACCCGACGCTGGGCGCTGGTCTCCCGGTCGGCGTCGGCCGGCTCGGCGAGCGCGGACGGCAGGTCCGCCGGCCGGCCGTCGGCGGAGACCGCCGGCCGGCCGAGGAAGCGCCGCTCCGGGATCGGCCGGCCGAGCGCGGTGAGGGCCGTCGGTGCCAGGTCGACCAGTTGCAGGTATCCCTCCCGGCCGGTGGTCGGGGAGGTGAGCCAGCCCCGCTCCCAGCCGGGCCCGTCGGCCACGGCGACGTGCAGTCGCGCCGGGAAGTCGGTGTCGGAGATCCCGGCGACCAGCACCAGGGAGTGCGGCGGCCGGGCGGCGAGCACCCGGGCCAGGTCGGCGTCGGCCCGGCGGGCCTGCTCGGCCCGGGTCGCCCGGTCCTCCCCCGCGACGGTGCCGAGGTCGACGATGCTGAGCACGCAGGAGCCGAGCAGTGGGGCCGGGTCCTGGGGCAGCCCCGGGGCGTACCGGTCGACGCGGCCGAACGGACGGGCGGCGGCCACCGCCGCGCCGGGGCCCACCGCCACCGAGCAGCGCACCGACTCCGACAGCGCGCCGGGCACCGCGCCCCAGGGCAGGCGCTCCTGGTTGTGCTGCACGACGCTCTCCTGGTCGGGCAGGTTCGCGCCGATGCCGTCGGGCTGCTCCACGCTCACCCCGGCCGCCGGGCAGGCGCCGCCGCCCCGGCTGCCGTTCCAGGCGGCGAAGTTGCCGGCGCCCAGGGTCAGCCAGCCGTCCACGGGGCAGGTGGGCCGGTGCGCGGAGCGCACCGACAGCGAGCCGATGGAGCCCCGCTCGGCCATCCGCCACAGCGTCGGGGTGGTCCGCGGGTCCACGTCGTCCCAGCGCAGGCCGGCCACCCCGACCAGCACCACGAAGTCGGCGGTGCGCCGGGGGGTCTCGCCCGCCGGGCGCGCGGCCAGGGCGCCGACGCCCAGGACCACGACCAGCAGGGTCAGCAGCGCCGGAGTGAGTCTGCGCAGCATCACCGGCGTCCCGCCGACGGGGTGCCGGCGTCTCCGGCGGCCGGGCCGGCCGGGGCCAGCTCCGCGTAGAGCGCGGCCAGCTCGGCGACGGTGTCCGCCTCGGTGGGCCAGGTCGCCGCGCGGGCGGCCCCGGCCCGGCCCAGCGCGGCCCGGCGGTCGGGGTCGTCGAGCAGCGCGCGCACCGCCGCGTCGACGGCGTCGACGTCGCCGGGGGGCACCAGCACGGCGGCGTCGCCGACCAGCTCCGGCAGGCCGCCCACGGCGGTCGCCACCAGCGGCACGCCGGCGCGCATCGCCTCCTGGGCGAAGAGCTGGCGGGCCTCCCAGTCGCTGGTGACCACGGCCAGGTCTGCGCCGGCCAGCAGGTCGGCCACGTCGGTGCGGTGCCCGAGCAGGGTGACCGGGGCGCGGGCGGCGGAGACCCGGGCGGCCAGCGGCAGGTACGACGGGCCGCTGCCGGCGATCACCACGGCGGGCGGCGGGGTCCGGCCGCGCCACCGGGCGGCGGCGTCGATGAGCACCTCGTACCGCTTCTGGGGGTGCAGCCGGCCGACCGAGACGACGAGCTGCTGGTCGGCGGCGACGCCGAACTCGGCACGGACGGCGGCCCGGCGGCGGCGCGGCGGGGGCAGCGCCGGCGCGGCGACCGGGGCGAGCCGGGCGTCGGCGGCGCCGAGCGCGGCGGCCCGTGCGACGAGGTCGGCGGAGGCGCCGAGGGTCACCCGGGCGCCCCGGGCGACGACGCGCTCGGCGAGGCGGGACAGCCCGCCGCGCACCCCCCGGGCGAGCACCGCGTTGTGCCAGGTGACCACGAGCGGGGCGGCCGGCCGGGTGAGGGTGGCGACGAGCCCGGCCCGCAGCCCGTGGGCGTGCAGCACGGCGACCGGCTCGTCGGCCAGCGTCCGGCGCAGCGCCGCGACCGCCCGGGCGTCGGCCGGGGTGGGGCTGGCGGGGATCTCCACGGACCGGAAGCGGGTGCCCGCCCCGGTGAAGTCGAACTGCTCCTCGGTGGCGGCAGGCCCGCAGACGAGCACCGACGCGCCCGCCGCGGCGAGCCCCCGGGCGACCGAGCGGACGTGCTGGCCGACACCGCCGGTGCTGGAGGCCAGCAGCAGCGCCACCGTGCCGTGCCAGGAGACCGTCGGCGTCGGGGCCGTCACCGCGACCACCCCCGGCCCGCCACCGCCACCGCCGCGCCGCCCGTCGTCGCGCTCACCCCGACACCGTCTCCTTTCCGTCGCCCCGCTCCGGACCGACCTCGTCCCGCCGCCCAGGCCCGTCGGAGCGCCCGGCTCCCCGGCCCGTCCCGCCGAGCCGGCGGCGCACGGCGGCGAGCAGCGGCCGGACGTCGCGCCGGTCGGTCAGGTACGCCACGGCGAGGAACACGACGCCGACCACGGCTGCTGACAGCATGCCCTGCACGAGCGCCGTGAGTGTCGCCGGGGTGCCGCCGCCGGCGGCGGCCAGCGCGCGGGCGACGCCGGCCCCGGCGAGCGCGCCGAGGCCCCCGCCGAGCAGCCCGGCCGCCCCGGCGCGGGCGCCTCCGGCCAGCGCGGCGGGCCCGGCGGCGCGGCGCACGGCGACGAGCAGCAGGACGCCGAGCAGCAGCATCCCGGCCGAGTTGGCCAGGGCCACCGCGAGCACCCGGTCGGCGCGGGGCAGCAGCGCGGCCAGGGGCGCGGCGGCCAGCGGCACGGCGAGCCAGCCGGCGGTGATGGCCAGGGTGGCGGGGCGGGTGTCGCCCCGGGCGTAGAGGGCGCGGGAGAGCACCGCGAACAGGCCGTAGCCGAGCAGGCCGGGCGCGAAGCCGGCGATCCCGGCGGCCACCGGCGCGGGGTCGGTCGGGTAGAAGAACGCGGCGACCGGCGCGGCGGTGCCGGCCAGCGCCGCCGCGCCGAGGCAACTGAACAGGAACACGCCCCGGGTGGTCGAGGCCAGCGTGCCCCGGTACGCCTCCTCGTCGCCGACCGCCGACGCCGCGGCGAGGGTCGGGTACGCGGCGACGGCGAGCGGGACGGCCAGCACCGCCCAGGGCAGCAGGTACATCGTCTGGGCCAGGTTGAACACCTGGGGCGCGCCGGTGGGGCCGCCGGAGACGCTCTTGATGATCACCGCGAGGGCGAGTTGCTGGGCGGTGACGGTGACGGCCCCGGCCACCGCGAGCCCGCCGACGCGGGCCCGGGTGTCGGCGTCGAAGGCGTACCCGGGGCGCAGCCGCAGGCCCAGCCTGCGCAGCGGGATCAGCAGCGACAGCGACAGCACCACCACGCCGAGGGTGGTGCCGGCGGAGAGGACCAGCTCCCCGCCCCGGCTCACCCCGGCGACCGTGGCCCCCCGCCCCTCCGCGCCGCCGAAGACCAGGTAGACCACGATCACGGTGAGGCTGGAGAGCAGCGGGGCGATCACCGGCCAGGCGAAGCGGCGGTGCGCCTGGAGCACGCCGGTGAGCACGATGCCGATGCCGTAGAGCGGGAGCTGGGGGGCGAAGACCCGCAGCATCCGGGCGCCGGCGGCCAGCTCCGCCGGGCTGCGCCCGGAGCTGATCGCCTCGACGATCGGGCCGGCGAGCAGGGCGACCAGTGCGGCCAGCGGCACCAGCAGGGTCAGCGTCCAGGTCAGCAGCGCCCCGGTGGTCGCGCCCACCGCCCGCCGGTCCCCCGCCGCGACCGGGCCGGCCAGCAGCGGCACGACGAGGCTCGCCAGCGCCCCACCGGCCACGATCTCGAAGATGATGTTGGGCACGGTGTTCGCGATCACGTACATGCCGCCGAGGTCGCTGCGCTCCACCACCCAGGTGAACACGGCGGTGCGGCCGAAGCCGGCGAGCCGGCTGAGCACGGTGAGCACGGCGATGAGCGCGGCCGCTCCGGCCACCCGGCCGGCGCCGGCGAGGGGTGCCGGGGTCTTCACGTCAGTCGGTTCGCCGGCCCAGTGCGTCGAGCTCGCGTAGCCCAGGGGTGGCCTGGATGACCTGGGTGAAGCTGACCTTCTCGCTGGCCGCGGTGAGGCCCGCGAGCACCGCGAGCGCGCCGGCCCGGCCGAGCGGCCCGGTGCGGGCGGCGAGGGCCACCCCGAGCAGCGCGCCGAGCGCGTTGGCCCCCGCGTCGCCGACCATCACCTGCTCGTCGAGGTCGTCGCCAAGCAGGCCGGCGGCGGCGCCCACCGCGCCCGCGGCGATCCCGCCGTGCGGGCCCCGGGCCAGCGGCGCGCCGAGCAGCAGGCCGGACTTGATCGCCCGACCGGGGCGCAGGTCGAGGAGGTTGACCAGGTTGGCGGTGCCGGCGATCACGCCCGCGCCGAGCAGCACGTCGACGGTGCGGCCGAACGCGCGGTGACGCCGCCGCCGGGGGTGCGCGGCGACCGTGGGGTCGGCGGCGAGCAGCGCCGCCGCGCCGAGACCGGCCGCGCCCACCCCGACGATCTTGACGAGGCCGGCGGTGACCCGCCCCTCGCGCAGCGCGGCGAGGTGCCCGGCGAAGCCCTTCGCGGCCTTCTGCTCGGGCCGGGCGCCCACCACGTCGTCGTAGAGGCCGACCGCGCCGCTGCCCACGCCGGCCACCAGCGCGGCGGCCCCGGCCGGGCCGCTGGGCGCGCCGAACGCGCCGCCGGCGGCGGCACCGGCGGCGAGTGCCGGCCCGGCGGCCAGGGTCACCGTGCGGCCCCGGAAGTTGGTGCGCTCCAGCGCCGGGGCGGCACCGGAGCCGCGCACCTCGCGTAGCGCGTACCGGGCGGCGGCGGCGCCGGCCCCGGCGATCAACAGGCGGCCCAGCAGGCTCACGCGCTCACCCCGTTCGACACGCCGCGGTCACGGCGGAGAGGATCGGACATCCAGGTACGTCGTCGGCTCACTGGGGCAGTCTAGGCAGCAGCGCGCTCGCGTTGTCGCCCACGCCGTACTGGCCGGCCTTCTTCTCCACGAGCTGCTGCGCCAGGGCGAGGCTGGTGACGAGCTGCCCCTGGGTGGTGTTGGCGTCGTCGACGGTGGAGATGGTCTGCGACAGCACCGGGTCGCCCCGTACGACCGCGACCACGTTGCCGCCGGCCGAGCCGTTGCCGGCCACCACGATGGCCCCGGTCCGGTCGAACTGCTCGGCGATCTTGACGACCGACTCGTCCTTCTTCGCGGAGTCCTTGTCCACGTAGGGTTGGCCGCTGACCAGCACCACCGCCTCGGCGGGCCCGGTCACCCGCTCGTCCGTCGTCAGGTACCCGGCGTCGGAGTAGGAGGCGAGCACCGACTTGCGGTCGGCCTCGGTGACGGGGGCGCCGCCGGTGCGGTCGAGCAGGACGCTGGCCAGCAGGGCGCCGGAGGTCTCCACGCCGTGGCCGTTGCCGGGCAGCCCGGAGGCGGGGGCGGTGGGCCGGGCCGCGGTGACGGCCAGCTCCATCAGGTTGTTGTTGTTGTCCGGGTTGATGAACTTGTCCTGCAGGTCGACCCGGCCGGTGACACCGGCCCCGGCGGCCTGGAGCATCTTCAGCACGCCCTCGGCGTGGTCGCGCCCGCTGGGCAGGGTGAGCAGCAGCACCCGGCGGTTGGCCAGCTTGCCCGGCAGGACGATCTGGGCGATCTCGGAGGCGAACTGCTCCTCCATCTCCAGCTCCTTCTGCATGTTGCTGACCGCCTGGCGCATCTGCTGGTTGTCCTTGCTCAGCCCGTTGACCCGCTCCTTGAGCGAGTCGGCCACCGGGCCGTTGAGGGCGGCCGTGCCGACGACCAGGCCGATGGCCAACGCCAGGAACACGGCGGTCAGGGACACCACGTGGTAGCGGAAATTGATCACGCTTGCAGCCTCTTGATCGGTCGGGAGCTAGAAGAGCTGGCCGAGCTGGAACACGAAATTGTTCCACCATTCGCTCACCACGCCCAGGTACGCCTTGCCGACGGTGGAGACCGCCACGGCGGACGCCATCGCCGCCACCGCCGACAGCACCAGCAGCAGCAGCGAGGAGCCCGAGATGCTCTGCCGGTAGAGCCGGCTGACCCCCTTGGCGTCCACCAGCTTCCCGCCGACCTTGAGCCGGGTGAGGAACGTCGACGCCATCCCGCCCCGGCCCTTGTCCAGGAACTCGACCAGCGTGGCGTGCGTGCCGACCGCGACCAGCAGCGACGCCCCCTTCTCGTCGGCCAGGAGCATCGCCAGGTCCTCACTGGTCGCCGCCGCCGGGAAGGTGATCGCCTCGACGCCCAGCCCGGTGACCCGGGGCAGCCCCGGCGCGCGGCCGTCGGGGTAGGCGTGCACGATCACCTCCGCGCCGCAGCGCAGCACGTCGTCGGTGACCGAGTCCATGTCCCCGATGATCATGTCGGGCGTGTAGCCGGCCTCGACCAGGGCGTCCGCCCCGCCGTCCACGCCGATCAGCACCGGCTTGAACTCGCGGATGTAGGGCCGCAGCACGTCCAGGTCGGCCTTGTAGTCGTAGCCGCGGACCACGATCAGGCAGTGCCGGCCCCGGATCTCGGTCTGGATCTCGGGCACGCCGACGCCGTCGAGGAGCAGGTCGCGCTCCTGCCGCAGGTAGTCCATCGTGTTGGCGGCGAACGCCTCCAACTGCACCGACAGCCCCTCGCGGGCGTCGGCCATCGCCTTGGCCACCGACTCGGCGTCCTGCAACGCGCCGTGCGCGACCGGCTCGCCGCCGACGAAGACGGTGTTGCCCTCGATCCGGACGACGTCGCCCTCCCGGACGCGCTCGAAGATCCCCTCCCCCAGGTCGTCCAGGAGCGGGATGCCGGCGGCGACCAGCACCTCCGGGCCGAGGTTCGGGTAGCGGCCGGAGACCGACGGCTTGGCGTTGAGGACCGCGGCGACACCGACGGCGACCAGCGAGTCGGCCGCCACCCGGTCCACGTCGACGTGGTCGATGACCGCGATGTCGCCCGGGCGCAGCCGGCCGACCAGGCGCTTCGTCCGGCGATCGAGGCGCGCGGTGCCGACGAGCGTGTTCGGCTCCGCGCTCCGGGTCCGGCGCAAGGTGGGTAGACGCATCGTGACCATCCTGGCATGTGAGGCAGGCTTCTCTGTCGCGACATGCCTGAGCAGGGCCGCCTACCCAGGGAAGCACACCGCAGCGCGCACGAGTGTGCGTGCGGTCACAATCGCCCGCGGTCAGGGTCGCCTTTCCCGAGCCGCGACGGCCAACAACTCCTCGGCGTGGGCGATACCCAGATCCGAGTCCGGCAAACCCGCCAGCATCCGGGCCAGCTCGCGGGCCCGCTCGGTGTCCTCCACCACCCGCACCCCGCTGGTGGTCACCGCGCCCCCGGTGTCCTTCGCCACCACGAGGTGCCGGTCGGCGAACGCGGCCACCTGCGGCAGGTGCGTCACCACGAGCACCTGGTGGCTGCGGGCCAGCCGGGCCAGCCGGCGGCCGATCTCCACCGCCGCCGTGCCGCCGACGCCCGCGTCGACCTCGTCGAAGACCAGGGTGGGCGGCCCGCCGGAACCGGCGAAGACCACCTCGATGGCGAGCATCACCCGGGACAGCTCGCCGCCGGAGGCGCCCCGCTGCAACGGCAGCGACGGGGCCCCCGGGTGGGCCAGCAGCCGCAGCTCCACCTCGTCGCCGCCGTCCGCGCCGACGCCGACCTCGACGCCGTTGACCGACAGGCTCGGCTCCGACCGGCCCACCGGCCGGGGCAGCACCGCCACCTCGATCCGGGCGTGCGGCATCGCCAGCCCCGCCAGCTCGACGGTCACCTGCCCGGCGAAGCGGACCGCCGCCTCCTGTCGGGAAGCCGACACCCGCCCGGCCAGCTCGGCCACCTCGCCGGCCAGCCGGGACGCCTCCCGGTCCAGCTCGTCGAGCAGGTCGTCGGAGGTGTCCAGGTCGGACAGCCGCGCGCGGGCCCGCTCGGCCCAGGCGACCACCCCGTCCACGTCGTCGGCGTACTTGCGGGTCAGCCCGCGCAGCGCGGCCCGCCGCTCGTAGACGACCTGCAACCGGGCCGGGTCGGCGTCCAGCGCCGCCAGGTACGTCGACAGCTCGGCGGAGACGTCGGCGACCAGCGTGGCCGCCTCCTCCAGCCGGCCCGCCAGCTCGCCCAGCGCCGGGTCGGTGCCCGCCTGCGCCTCCAGGGTGCGCCGGGCCAGCCCGAGCAGCGCCGTCGCGTCCGGCGTCTCGTCCGTCGGCTCCGCGCCGCCGGCCACGCACTGGTGCGCCATCTGCGCCGCCGTGCGCAACCCCTCGGCGTGCTCCAGGCGCTGCGCCTCCGCCTTCAGCTCGTCGTCCTCGCCCGGCTGCGGGTCCACCCGGCTGATCTCGTCCAGCCCCAGCCGCAGCAGGTCGGCCTCCTGGTTGCGCTGCCGGGCATTGCGCCGCCGGTCGGCCAGGTCGTCGACCACCGTCCGCCACCGGGTGTACGCCTCGCGCAGCGCGTCGAGCAGCTTCTCGTGCTCCGGGCCGGCGAACCGGTCCAGCGCGGCCCGCTGCTCCGCCGGACGCAGCAGGCGGAGCTGGTCGGACTGGCCGTGCACCGCCACCACCTGCTCGCCGACCTCGCCGAGCATCGCCACCGGCATGCTCCGCCCGCCCAGGTGCGCCCGGGACCGGCCCTCGACGGAGACCGTCCGGCTCAGCAGCAGCGAGCCGTCCTCGTCGGTGTCGCCGCCGGCGTCGCCCACCCGGGCGTGGACGGTCGCGGCGACCCGGCCCTGCAACCGCAGCCGCCCCTCGACCACCGCGCGCCCCGGTGTGGCCCGCACCCGGCCGGCGTCGGCCCGACCGCCGAAGAGCAGGCCGAGGCCGGTCACCACCATCGTCTTGCCGGCACCGGTCTCGCCGGTGATGACGTTCATCCCGCCGGTCAACGGCAGCGTGGTGTCCTCGATGACGCCCAGTCCGGTGATGCGTAGCTCTTCCAGCACAGCACCCGACAGTAGACGCGAGGCCCGACACTTGACCAGCCGACGCGGGCCCGCCCGCCGACCCACCGGCGGGGTCGTGAGGCTCAGCCGGTGGGCAGCCCTACCGCGAACGGGTCAGCGCCGCGAGCCCCGCCAGCCGTGCACCGGCAGGTCGAACTTGGCGACCAGCCGGTCGGTGAACGGGCGGTCCCGCAGCCGGACGACCCGCACCGGCAGCCCGCCCCGACGCACCGTCACCCGCGCCCCCGGCGGCAGGTCGTAGACCCGGCGGCCGTCGCAGCAGAGCACCGCCAGGGTGGTGAACGGGTCGACGGTGATGGCGAACGTGGACGTCGGCGCGGTGACCAGCGGACGGCTGAACAGCGCGTGCGCGCTGATCGGCACCAGCAGCAGCGCCTCCACCTCCGGCCAGACGACCGGCCCGCCGCCGGAGAACGCGTACGCCGTCGAGCCGGTGGGCGTGGCGCAGACCACGCCGTCGCAGCCGTACCGGGACAGCGGCCGGCCGTCCACGTCGACCATCAGCTCCAGCATCTGGGCGCGCTCGCCCTTCTCGACGCTGATCTCGTTGAGCGCCCAGGACTCGATCGTCGGCCCGCCGTCGAACTCGGCGGTCACGTCGAGGGTGAGCCGCTCGTCCACCGAGTAGTTGCGGTCGACCACGTCGCGCACCGCCACGTCGAGGTCGTCGATCTCCGCCTCGGCGAGGAAGCCGACCTTGCCGAGGTTGATGCCCAGCAGCGGGGCCTTCGCCGGACGGGCCAGCTCGGCGGCGCGCAGGAACGTGCCGTCCCCGCCGAGGGCGAAGACGATCTCGGCTCCCTCGGCGGCGCGCGGCCCGACCACCGGCACCACGCCGGGCAGGTCCAGGTCGTCGGCCTCCTCGGCCACCACCCGCACCTCGAACCCCGCCGAGATCAGGTCCGCCGCGACCGCCCGGGCGTGCTCGGTGCTGCGCCGCCGCCCGGTGTGCGTCACCAGCAACGCGGTACGACTCACCGGCCGTGCCTCCCGTTCGCGACTGCGGGGCCCGCAAGCTCACTCCTCGCGCTCACCCGAACCGCCCTCCGCTCGCGACTGCGGGGCCCGCAAGCTCACTCCTCGCGCTCACCCTGGCACCTCCTCCGCCGGACACGCCGGCACGTCCCCCGACGGGGTCGGGCCCTGTGGGCCGGCCGCCACGACCGCCCGCACCCGGTGCGGGTCGGCGGCCGGCGCGCCCCGGCGTAACCATACGAAGAACTCGACGTTGCCGCTGGGCCCCGGCAGTGGACTCGCGGTCACGTCGGCGAGCCCCAGGCCGAGCCCGGCCGCCGCGCCCGCCACGTCGAGGACGGCCTCGGCGCGCAGCTCCGGGTCGCGCACCACGCCACCCGCGCCCACCCGCTCCTTGCCGACCTCGAACTGCGGCTTCACCATCAGGGCGAGGTCCCCCTCGTCGCGGGTGCAGGCCGCCAACGCCGGCAGCACCAGCCGCAGCGAGATGAACGACAGGTCGGCCACCGTGAGGTCGACCGGCCCGCCGATCGCCTCCGGCGTCAGGGTGCGCACGTTGGTGCGCTCGAAGACGCGTACCCGCTCGTTGGTGCGCAGCGGCCAGGCGAGCTGGCCGTAGCCGACGTCGACGGCGACCACCTCGGCCGCGTCGGCGCGCAGCAGCACGTCGGTGAAGCCGCCGGTCGACGCCCCGGCGTCGAGGCAGCGTCGGCCCGCCACCCGCAGCCCGCCCGGGGCGAACGCGGCCAGCGCGCCGGCCAGCTTGTGGCCACCCCGCGAGACGTACTCGGAGACGGGGTCGGCGCCGGTGACCAGCAGGGGGTCGGCGGGGTCGACCAGCGCGGCGGCCTTGCGGGCCTGGACCCCGCGAAGCTGGACCCGGCCGGCCTCGACCAGCGCGGCGGCCTGCTCGCGGGAACGGGCCAGGCCGCGGCGGACGAGTTCGGCATCGAGCCGGTTGCGACGTGCCATGGGGATGGATCTCCGGTCGGTCAGGCCTGGTCGATGGTGGCGAGGGTCTCGCGCAGCGTCTGGTACGCCGCCTCGTACTGCGGGATCTGGTCGGCCGGGGAGAGCGTCGCCGCGTTCGCCATCGCCTGCACGGCGGCGTCCACCGCCGGGTGCCGGGCGTCGACGGCGTCCGCGTCGATGTCGACCGGGCGCGGCGGCGGGCCCGGCCGGAAGGGCCCGCTCACCGCCCGCCCCGCGCCGTGCCCCGGGCCCTCACTCCGCGCCGCCCGGCTGGCGGCTGCGTGCCGGGGCCTTCTTCACGGGACGGGCCGGCTCCGCCGCGCCCCCGTCGGTCCCGGTACGGCCCGCCGCGTCGCCGTCCTGCGCGGTCGCGGGGCTCACGGGCTCGCTCCGCACGCTCACCGCAGCCGGCGGCTTCCGGGCGATGGCCTTCTTGGCCACCGCCTTCTTCGCCACGGCCTTCGTGGCCACGGCCTTCTTCGCCACGGCCTTCGTCGCCGCCGCGCCCGGGGGCGACGGGGCGGCCGGCTCCGCGGCGCCGGGTACGGCGGGCTCCGCCGCGCCGGGTGCGGCCGGCGGGTGCTCGGGTCCGCCGGTTTCACCCGTCGCGGCGGGAGGCTGCGCGGGTCCGCCGGTTTCACCTGTCGCGGTGGGCGGCTGCGCCGGCTCGCCGGGGGCGGCCTTGGCCTCGCGCAGCTCGCGCTCCAGCTCGCGCACCCGGCGGGTCAGCTCCGCCACCTCGTCGGCGGTGGCGAGCCCGACCGCGCCGAGCGCCCGGTCCACCTCGAAGCGCACCAGCTTGGTCAGCGCCTCCCGATTCGCCATGCCCGTCGAGAGCAGCTCCTCGACGAGGGCCTGGAGCTGCGCGCCGGTAGCCTCGCCGGAGCCGACCACCCGGCGTACGACCTCCTGGGCCTTCTTCCGGGGCGCCTCCGTCAGGCCCATGGCCAGTCCGAGGTAGGCGCGCCACGCGTCCTGCATGTGCCTGAGTCCTTCCACCGGGATCGGATTGCAGGTGCCACGCTACCGGGCGCCGCGCGGGACCCACTGCGGTACGGTGCCGGGAACGGACATGACGTTCGAAGGAGACGATGTGGCCAGCGTGGACGAGTGCCGGCAGGCGTTGCGGGATCTGGCCGCCCGGCTGGACCGCAACGCCGAGACCGTGCGAGAGCGGATCGACCTGGACCGGACCCTGGCCTGCCGGGTGACCGACCTGGACGTCGCCTTCCACGGCCGGCTCGCCGGCGGGCGGCTGCTCGACCTGACCGACGGGGACGACCCGAAGGCAAAGATCGCGCTGAGCACCAACAGCGACGACCTGCTCGCCCTGGTCGGCGGCAAGCTCGACGTGACGGCGGCGGTCGCCTCCCGGCGGGTCACGATCAAGGCCAACCCGTTCGACCTGCTGAAGCTCCGCAAGCTGCTCTGAGCCGGGGCCCCGGCCGGCGTCCGCTCCGACGCCGGTCGGGTCGCCCCTGGGTCAGCCGGCCAGGCCGAGCGCGGCCAGGGCCTCGGCGGCCTCCGGCGACCCCGGCCGGGCCTGCGGGCCACCGTCCGCGGCCCACGCGACGGCGCAGAGCGCCGCCAGCGCGTCCAGCGTCCGTCCCGATCCGGTCAGCTCCAGCCCGCCGTCGGTCACCGTCACCGACCAGCCGCCCGTCTCCGGGGCGCCGGGCACGCGGACCACCGCCGCCGGGTCGAACAGCCCGGCCAGGTCGGCCGCGACGTACGTCGGCCGGCGGCGCTCCGGCGCGGCCAGCAGCTCGGGCACGTCGCTGACCCCGGTGAGCACCAGCAGGCTGTCCAGCCCGGCCCGGCGGGCACCCTCGATGTCGGTGTCCAGCCGGTCGCCCACCACCAGGGTCCGCCCCTGGCCCGCGCGGCGGGCGGCGGTCGCGAAGAGCGCCGGCTCGGGCTTGCCCACCACGACGTCCGGGTCGCGCTCCAGCGCGGTCCGCAGCACCGCCACCAGCGACCCGTTGCCCGGCAGCGGACCCCGCCCGCTGGGCAGGGTCCGGTCGGTGTTCGTGGCGATCCACTGCGCCCCGGCCCGGACCGCCAGCGACGCCTCGGCCAGGTCCGCCCAGCCGACCTGCGGGCCGTACCCCTGCACGACGGCGGCCGGGGACTCCTCGGCGCGGGACACCGGGCGCAGCCCCACCGCGCCGATCTCGGCGCGCAGGGCCTCCGCCCCGACGACCAGCACCGCCGACCCGGCCGGGAGCCGGTCGGCCAGCAGTTCGGCCGAGGCGGCGGCGGAGGTCAGCACCTCCTCCGGGGTGGCGGTCACGCCCATCCCGGTGAGCAGGTCGGCGACCTCACTGGAGCGCCGGGAGGCATTGTTCGTCGCGTACGCCACCGCCCGCCCCTCGGCGCGCAGCCGGCCCACCGCCTCGACCGCGCCGGGGATCGGCCGGTCGATCAGGTAGATCACCCCGTCGAGGTCGAAGACGACCAGCGAGTACCCGTCGACCAGCCGGCCCCCGGCGCCCGCCGTCACCGCCGGTCCGCGCCCGACTCGGGGGAACCGGTCGACTCCGCGCCCGGCTCGGAAGCGGCCCGCTCCGGCTGCGGCTCCGACTCGACCCGGGCCGTGACGTCGCCCGCCTCGTCGTCGCTTAGCTCGTCGTGGGTCAGACCCTCGTCGGCGTACCGCTCGGCCCGCTCGCTGTCGCCCTCGTCGGCTCCGGCGCCCTCGTCGTCGTCTTCCTCGGCGTCGGACGCCTCGGCCGGGCCGGCGAGGTCGACGTCCGGCTCTGCCGGCACCGCGCCCGGGGCACCCGGGCCGGAGGCGATCTCCTCGACCGGCTCGTCGTCCTCGTCGTCGCCCTCGATGAGCACCCCGTCCAGCTCGAGCAGCCGCTCGGCGGCGTCGGTCTCGCCGTCGGCGTCGACGTCGGCCGCCCGGGAGAACCACTCCCGGGCCTCCTCGCGCCGCCCCACCGCGAGCAACGCGTCGGCGTACGCGTACCGGAGCCGCGCGGTCCACGGCTCGGCCGCCTCGCTGGTCAGCTCGGGCACCTGGAGCATGGCGACGGCCGCGTCCTTCTGGCCGAGGTCACCGCGCGCCCCGGCGGCGACGATCAGCAGCTCGATCGAGGCGGCCTTGTCGAGCTTCGCCTGGTCCGCGCCCCGGAACAGGTCGATGGCCCGCTCCGGGCGTCCCAGCGCCCGCTCGCAGTCGGCGAGCACCGCCAGGTGGCTCTGCGATCCGCTCATCCGGTGGTACGTGCGCAGCTCGGCGATCGTCATCTGCCACTCGCCCGTGTGGTACGCGGCCAGGCCCACCGCCTCGCGAACCGCCGCGATCCGGGACGCGAGCCGACGGGCGGCCAGCGCGTGCGCCAGGGCCTCCGCCGGGTCCTCGTCGATCAGCTTGCCGGTCGCGACCAGGTGCCGGGCGACGGTCTCCGCCACCGGCTTGGCGAGGGAGAGCAGCTCGGCCCGGACGGTCGAGTCCAGGTCGGTCGCGACGATCTCGTCGGGCAGTGCCGGCGCAGCCTGCCCACCCGCCGACTCGCCCCGGTCGTCCCGCCGGTCGCGCGACGCGTCCCCGCCGTGGCCACCCTCCCGACGCCGGTCCTCGAAGCCCCGACGATCGTCCCGGCGCGGGCGGTCGCCCTGGCCAGCCCGGTCGCCGCTGCGGAAGCCACCATCCCGGTCACCGCCACGGAAACCGCCCTCACGACGGTCGCCGCCGAAGCCGCCTTCACGACGGTCGCCGCCCCGGAAGCCCCCTTCGCGGTCGCCACCACGGAAACCACCCTCACGCGGCCCGGAGCGGAAACCACCTTCGCGACGGTCCCCACCACGGAAGCCGCCCTCACGCGGACCCGAGCGGAAGCCACCCTCACGGTCGCCGCCTCGGAAACCACCCGGGCGCGCGTCACCGTCGCGACGGAAGCCGCCCTCACGACGGTCGCCACCACGGAAGCCACCATCCCGGTCACCGCTGCGGAAGCCGCCCTCACGACGGTCGCCGCCACGGGCGCCGCCGTCGCGGTCGCCGCCACGGAAGCCACCCGGGCGGGCGTCACCGTCGCGGCGGAAGCCGCCCTCACGGTCGCCGCCACGGAAACCGCCCTCACGGCGTTCTCCACCACGGAAGCCACCGTCCCGGTCGCCCCCACGGAAGCCACCCTCACGCGGCCCGGAGCGGAAACCTCCCTCACGACGGTCGCCACCACGGAAGCCACCATCCCGGTCACCGCTGCGGAAGCCGCCCTCGCGACGGTCGCCGCCGAAGCCGCCCTCGCGGCGGTCCCCGCCACGGAAGCCTCCGTCGCGATCGCCGCCACGGAAACCACCCTCGCGGCGGTCCCCGCCACGGAAACCACCCTCACGGTCGCCGCCGCCACGGAAGCCGCCCTGGCGGGCGTCGCCGTCGCGGCGGAAACCACCCTCGCGCGGCCCCGAGCGGAAACCACCCTCGCGACGATCGTCCCCGCGGTACCCGCCCTCGCGGCGGTCACCGCCACGGAAGCCACCATCGCGGTCGCCACCCCGGTACCCGCCCTCACGGCCCTGACCGCCGGCGGGACGAGCGTCGTCGCGGGACCGGAAACCACCCTCACGACGGTCACCACCACGGAAACCACCCTCACGGCGGTCCCCGCCACGGAAACCACCCTCACGGTCGCCGCCCCGGGCGCCACCCTCACGGTCGCCGCCCCGGGCGCCACCCTCACGGTCGCCGCCCCGGGCGCCACCCTCACGGTCGCCGCCCCGGGCGCCGCCGTCGCGGTCGCCGCCACGGAAGCCACCCGGGCGCGCGTCACCGTCGCGACGGAAACCACCCTCGCGACGATCGTCCCCGCGGTACCCGCCCTCGCGGCGGTCACCGCCACGGAAGCCACCATCGCGGTCGCCACCCCGGTACCCGCCCTCACGGCCCTGACCGCCGGCGGGACGAGCGTCGTCGCGGGACCGGAAACCACCCTCACGACGGTCACCACCACGGAAACCACCGGGGCCGCCGCGCTGGTCGCGCGGGCGGTCGTCCCGATCGCGGTACGACGGACGGTCGTCGCGCCGGGGTGCCCCGCCGCGGCTGTCGGGGCGGTCTTCGTAACGTCGAGGACGGTCGCCGTCCTGCGGTCCTGAACTCACAGGTACATCCTTCCTGATTGCGCCGCACTCGACGCTAACGCAGTCGAGGGCCGACCCTAATGGGCGGCCCTCGACTGGAAA
>NZ_BBZF01000024.1:132716-215522 GCF_020884795.1 Micromonospora okii | reverse complement strand
GCCGGCGAGCCGGGCCAGCTCCTCCTCGACGATCGACGGGTCGAGCTTGCGGAAGACCGGCTTCGGCGCCGCGAGCGGCCGGCCCACCTGCAGCGGTACGGACTCCCAGCGCGCGCCGACCGTGTAGTCCCCGGTCAGCACCGGGTACGCCGGCCCGCCGTCGAGGTCGTCGACCTCGGAGATCACCGGCATCGGCGCGTGCACGCCGGTGCCGCCGAGCAGCTCGTGGATCTTCTGCGCGGAGTGCGGCAGGAACGGCGTGAGCAGCGTGTTCGCGTCGCTGACGACCTGGAGGGCGACGTGCAGGATCGTGCCCATCCGGGGCTTGTCGTCCTCGCCCTTGAGTTTCCAGGGGGCCTGCTCGGAGAGGTACCGGTTGGCCTCGGCGACGACCCGCATGGCCTCGCCGATGGCCTGCTTCTGCCGGTGCCGGGCGATCAGGTCGCCGACGGTCGCGAAGCCGGTCCGCGCGGTGGCGAGCAGCGCCTCGTCGGCCTCGGTGAGCCCGGCCGGGTCGACCGGCGGGATCGCGCCGAAGTTCTTCGCCGCCATCGAGACGGACCGGTTGACCAGGTTCCCCCAGCCGGCCACCAGCTCGTCGTTGTTGCGGCGGAGGAACTCCGCCCAGGTGAAGTCCGTGTCGTTGCTCTCCGGGCCGGCGACGGCGATGAAGTAGCGCAGCGCGTCCGCGTCGTACCGCTCGAGGAAGTCCCGCACGTAGATGACGACCTTGCGGGACGAGGAGAACTTGCGCCCCTCCATGGTGAGGTACTCGCTGGAGACCACCTCGGTGGGCAGGTTGAGCCGGCCCAGGGCGCCCGGTGAGCCGTCGCGGTCGCCCGCGCCGGAGTACCCGCCGAGCAGCGCCGGCCAGATCACCGAGTGGAAGACGATGTTGTCCTTGCCCATGAAGTAGTAGCCCAGGGCGTCCTTGCCCTCGGCGTCGGCGGACCACCACTTGCGCCACGCCTCCGGGTCGCCGGTGCGGCGGGCCCACTCGATGGAGGCGGAGAGGTAGCCGATGACCGCGTCGAACCAGACGTAGATGCGCTTGTCGGGGCGGTCCCGCCAGCCGTCGAGGGGGATCGGCACACCCCACTCCAGGTCACGGGTGATCGCCCGGGGCTGGAGGTCGTCGAGCAGGTTCTTCGAGAACCGCAGCACGTTGGGCCGCCAGCCCTCCCGGCTGTCCAGCCACCGCCGCAGCGCGTCGGCCAGGGCCGGCAGGTCGAGGAAGAAGTGCTCCGTCTCGACGAACTCCGGCGTCTCGCCGTTGATCTTCGACTTGGGGTTGATCAGGTCGACCGGGTCGAGCTGGTTGCCGCAGTTGTCGCACTGGTCGCCCCGGGCGCTGTCGTACCCGCAGATCGGGCAGGTGCCCTCGATGTAGCGGTCGGGCAGGGTGCGCCCCGTCGACGGGGAGATGGCGCCGATGGTGACCTTCGGGACGATGTAGCCGTTGCGGTGCAGCCCGGCGAACACCTCCTGCACCACGGCGTAGTGGTTGCGGGTGGTGGTGCGGGTGAACAGGTCGTACGACAGCCCGAGCGCCCGGAGGTCCTCGGCGATCACCCGGTTGTACCGGTCGGCCAGCTCGCGCGGGGTGACCCCCTCGGCGTCGGCCTGCACCTGGATCGGGGTGCCGTGCTCGTCGGTGCCGGAGACCATGAGCACGTCGTGGCCGGCCATGCGCATGTACCGGGCGAAGACGTCGGAGGGAACGCCGAAACCGGAGACGTGGCCGATGTGGCGCGGGCCGTTGGCGTACGGCCAGGCTACCGCCGCGAGAACGTGACTCATGACCAGCAAGCCTAGTGACCGCCTCGCGCGCCCCGCGAACCAATGGGGCTGCCGACGCGCCGCGCGCCGGGTCGGGCCGCCGCGACGGCCCGGTGCGGCACGCGGCACGACCTCGCCCCGGCCGATCCTCTCCCCGCCCGAATTGTCGCCGACACGCGGCCTGAGCTGCCCTTCATCCGGCCCCGGGCGGTGTCCAATGAACGCCGTGACTGGCAGACGAGCCGGCCCGGAGCACGAGGACGCGTCCTCCGGCCCGGCGGCCGACGACGACCCCGGACCGCCGCCCCGGCCCGCCCCGGTCGCGCCGCACCCCCGCCCCGGCCCGCCGGGCGAGCTCGGTACGCCGCCCGCCCCGCCGGGCGACCCCGGTGCGCCGGGCAATCCCGTTCCGGCCGGCGGTCCCGTCCCGGCCGGCAATCCCGCCCCGGCCGGGGGTCCTGGCGCGCCGCACCCCCGCCCCGGGCCGTCCGGCGACCCCGGACCGCCGCCCGCTGCGGCCGGGGGTCCTGGCGCGCCCGGCCCGCCCGAGCAGTCGACCGGCCGCCCGCACCGCCCGGTGGAGGTGGAGCCGACCACCGGCGCGCCCGTCGACGCCGTACCCCGTCGGGTCCCGGTCCGGCAGCCCGGCGGCCGGATCGGACCGACTCCCGGCGCGGGCGCGCGGGCCGACGACGAGGGGCTGTTCTGGGCGCCGATCGAGCAGGCGCACTGGGACGGCACGCCGCTGCGCGAGGAGCACGGCCGGCGGCGCTGGTGGTGGCGGGGCCTCGACCCCGCCTCGGGCGTGCGCCTGCGTCGGCGGCGGACCGCCGACCGCCGACCGCACCCGCCGCAACCCTGGCAGGGGCTCTCGGCGCTGCTGGCGCTGAGCCTGCTCGCCGCGTTCTTCGCCTGGGTGAGCGCCGGCCCGTTCTGGCTGGCCGTCGGGCACGGCACCGGCGGCAGCGCGGTCGTCGGCGAGTGCACCGGCGGCGGGCTGACGCAGCGCTGCCGGGGGATCTTCACCGCCGACGGCGACCGGTTCGTCGCCTTCGGGGTGCGCATCAGCGGGGTCCCCGGCGAGCGCGCCGCCGCCGAGGCCACCCTGCCGGCCCGGATGACCGGCCCGGACGGCGACACCGCGTACGCCGACACGGGCGCGGCCCGGCACCTGCGCTGGCTGCTCGGGCTGGCGCTGGTGCTCGCCTGCGGCGCGGGGATCGCCCGGTACACCGGCGCGACCCGGCTCGCCGACCGACGGGCCCGCCGCTGGGCGGTGACGGTTGCCGTGGCGGGCCCGCTCGTGATCACCGCGGGGTTCCTCGCCGCCGCCTGGTGACCCGCCTGCCCCGACCGCCCCGCCCGCTCCGCCCGCCGGCGACCCGCCCGCCGGACGAGGTTAGGAAGGGACCCTTCCTCTACCGAATGCGTTAATAAGGTGCCCTTCCTTACACCGTGTGCACGACGGTGTAGAGGTCGCGTCGGCGCAGGCCGTGCTCGGTGGCGACCTCGGTGATCGCGTCGCGCCGGGACAGCCCGGCGGCCTCCCGCTCGGCGACGGCGGCGCGCAGCGTCTCGTCGTCGGGGCGGCGGGCGGCGGCCGGCGGCGCACCGGCCACCACGAGGGTGATCTCGCCGCGCGGCCCGCTCCCGGCGGCCCACGTCGCCAGCTCGCCCAGCGGGCGGCGCACGACCTCCTCGTACGTCTTGGTCAGCTCCCGGCACAGCGCGGCGGGGCGGTCGGCCCCGAACTCGGCGGCCAGGTCGGTCAGCGCCCCGGCGATCCGGTGCGGTGCCTCGAACAGGACCAGGGTCCGCTCCTCGGCGGCCAGGGCGCGCAGCCGCGACCGCCGCGCCCCGGGCGTGCGGGGCAGGAAGCCCTCGAAGCAGAACCGGTCGCTGGGCAGGCCGGACAGGGCCAGGGCCGTGGTGACGGCACTGGGCCCGGGGGCGGCGGTGACCGGCACCCCGGCGTCCAGGGCGCCCCGGACCAGCCGGTACCCGGGGTCGGAGACGCTGGGCATCCCGCCGTCGGTGACGAGCGCGACGACGTACCCCGCGCGGAGCACCTCGACCAGTTCGGGGGTGCGACGCTCCTCGTTGCCCTCGAAGTAGGAGACGATCCGGCCGGGAACGGTCACGTCGAGATCCCGGGCCAGCCGGGTGAGCCGGCGGGTGTCCTCGGCGGCCACCACGTCGGCGGCGGCGAGCACCTCACGGAACCGGGCGGACGCGTCGGCCGGGTTGCCGAGTGGCGCGCCGAGGAGGATCAGGCGGCCAGATTCCGGCATTTCACCCACGACACGCACTCCTTCATCGACAGTTGTACCGGTATCGGAGACGACGGGCGCCACCGGGCACCTCCGCAGCCTACGATCGCAGCGTGACGAGTGCGTCGACAGCGCAGAGCGCGAGCGCGGGCCAAACGGGATCGGAGCACGCCGGGGCTGCCGGCGACGCGACCGAGGCACCCGAGGCTCCACCGACCTCCAACCGGGGCGTCCCGGCGATCGTGCGGCGCCGGCTGGCCACCGTCGAGGCCCGGCTGGACGGGTACTCGTGGCTGGCCACCGCCGTGGTGGTGGCGATCGCGGCGATCGTGCGCTTCGTCGGCCTCAGCGGCCCCAAGGGCAAGGTCTTCGACGAGATCTACTACGCCCGCGACGCCTGGGGGCTGGTCGAGCGGGGCGTCGAGTGGAACTACAAGGACAACGCCGCCTCGTACGTGGTGCACCCGCCGCTGGGCAAGTGGCTGATCGGGCTCGGCGAGTGGGCGTTCGGGTACGCCGACGCGGAGCACAACATCTCCGTGCCGGGGCACCTGATGACCACCGCGCCGGAGTTCGCCTGGCGCTTCGGCGCCGCGCTCGCCGGCACCCTGTCCGTGCTGCTGCTGGTCCGCATCGGCCGCCGGCTGTTCCGCTCCACCGTGCTCGGCTGCGCCGCCGGCCTGCTGCTCGCCCTGGACGGCTTCCACCTGGTGCTCTCCCGCACCGCCCTGCTCGACATCTTCCTGCTGCTGTTCGTGCTGGCCGCGTTCGGCGCGCTGGTCCTCGACCGGGACGCCCGGCGGCGGCGGTGGAGCCGCGCCCTGGACGCCGGCCTCGATCCGACCCTGCCGGGGCGGGCCGGGCGGCCGGCCGGCGGCTGGCGGAACTGGCCGTGGTGGCGGCTGGCGGCCGGGGCGCTGCTCGGCTGCGCCTGCTCCGTGAAGTGGAGCGCGATCTACTTCCTGCCGGCCTTCGCGCTGCTGGCCCTGCTCTGGGAGGTCGGCGTGCGCCGCTCCGCCGGGGTGCCCCGGCCGTGGCGGGAGGCCCTGCGCGGCGAGCTGCCCTGGCTCGCGCTGGCCGGCGTGGTCATGGTCGTCACCTACGTCGCGACCTGGTCGGGCTGGCTGCTCAGCGACGACGGCTACTACCGGCGGGCCGTCCCCGGCAACCCCGCCCTGAGCGACACCCCGTTCATCGGGGCGCTGAACAACCTGTGGGAGTACCACAAGGCCGCGTACGGCTTCCACACGCAGCTCGACGACGAGCACAAGTACCAGTCCTGGCCCTGGCAGTGGCTGTTGCTCGGCCGCCCGGTGGCCTTCTACTGGTCGGGCGAGGGCGCGTGTGGCGCGCCGAGCTGCGCCGCGGAGATCCTGCTGCTGGGCACGCCGCTGCTGTGGTGGTCGTTCCTGCCGGCCCTGGTCGGGGCGGCCTGGATCGGCCTGGCGCGGCGGGACTGGCGGGCCGGGGCGATCCTGCTCTGCGTGGCCGCCGGCCTGCTCCCCTGGTTCTGGTTCGCCCTCGACGGCCGCACCATGTTCTCCTTCTACGCCGCGCCGGCCCTGCCGTTCCTGGTGCTGGCGGTGGTCTACGTGCTCGGCGCGATCGCCACGCCGGCCACCGCCCGGGCGGGGCGGGCGTCCGCCGGCTCCGACGACGACGTGGCCGAACGCCGGCTGGTGGGCAGCATCGCCGTGGGCGCGTACCTGCTGCTGTTCACGCTCTGCTTCGCGTACTTCTATCCGATCTTCGTGGGCAAGCTGCTGCCGTACGCGGAGTGGTCTGCCCGGATGTGGCTGGACGGCCGTTGGATCTGACGTCACCGGCCGGGCTTCTCCCCCGCCCCACCCCATTGATCAAGAGGTTTGCGTCGGGATCGGGCCCACCGCAGACCCAAACTTCTTGATCAACGAGCCGGGCGGGGCCGGCGCGGTGGGGCGGGCAGGGCCGGCGCGGCCGGGCCGGCGCGGCCCTGCGCGTCGGGTGACCGAGCGGTGGGAGGCCGGTCGGTGCGCGGTTTTGGTCTGGATATCGGACACCGGGTGACCGGCGGCGGGGCGCGGACGCCTGCGCGCAGGCCGGCGGGTCGGCCCCGGGCACACAGAAGCGCGCCCCGATCGCCTGCCACGGGGGAAGCGGGCGATTGGGGCGCGCAACAAGAGCTTAGCCACCGTGCACCACCGGCACAACGGTCCGACTCAGGTCAGATTTCCGATGAACGTCACCCCGCCGAATGGTTTACGTCCGACAGCTAACCGACAGTTATCGGCGGGGTCTCGCCGACGCCGCGCCACCGGGCGGGCCCGGCGGTCGGGGCTGCCCGAGCCTCCCCTGTGGATCTCACTAGAATCCGCCCGGTGATCAACAACAGACGATCGACAGCCGTCATCCGCGGGCTGCTGGCGGCGACCGTCCTGCTCGGCACGGTGGTCGCGCCGGGCGCACCCGCCCGGGCGGACGAGGAAACCCCCGCCGGACCACCCAGGGTCGAACTGGTCCTCGACGTCAGCGGCTCGATGCGGGCCAGGGACATCGACGGGCGCAGCCGGATCTCGGTGGCGCAGCAGGCGTTCAACGAGGTCGTGGACGCGCTGCCCGAGGAGACGCAGCTCGGCATCAGGGTGCTCGGGGCCACCTACAAGGGCAAGGACAAGAAGGTCGGCTGCCAGGACACCCAGCAGATCGTGCCCGTCGGCCCGGTGGACCGCACGCAGGCCAAGGCCGCCGTGGCCACCCTCCGGCCCACCGGCTTCACCCCGGTCGGCCTGGCGCTGCGCTCGGCCGCCGAGGACCTCGGCTCCGGCGCGACCGCCCGCCGGATCGTGCTGATCACCGACGGCGAGGACACCTGCGCCCCGCCGGACCCGTGCGAGGTGGCCCGGGAGCTGGCCGCGCAGGGCACGAAGCTGGTGGTGGACACCCTCGGCCTCGCCCCGGACGAGAAGGTGCGCCGGCAACTGCTCTGCATCGCCGGGGCGACCGGCGGGACGTACACGGCCGCGCAGAGCGCCGACGAGCTGACCGGCCGGATCAAGCAGCTCGTCGACCGGGCCCGGGACACGTACACGGCCGCGCCGGCCGTGGTGGGCGGCTCCGCCCGTTGCCCGGACGCCCCGCTGCTCGCCCCCGGCGTCTACACCGACCGGGAGCGATTCTCCGAGCACCGCTGGTACCGGGTTCCGGTGCGCGCCGGGCAGGAGCTGCGCGCCTCGGTGAGCATCGCGCTGGACCGCCCGGTCGCCCCCGACCACGGGGTGCTGCTGCGGGCCACCGCCCCCGACGGCCGGGAGCTGGTCCGGGGCGTGGACGCCGGCAGCGGCCGGACCGACGTGGTCTCCGCCGGCCTGCGCTGGTCGGCCGACGCCGACGCCGAGGACGCCGACGAGGCCCGGGACGCCGACGACGCCGAGGGCGGGGAGACCCCGGCCCCGGGCGGCGTCGACGCCGCCCCGACCACGGTCTGCCTGGTGGTCAGCAACGCGTTCGCCCCCCGCCCCGGCACCCGGGCCACCCCGGGAATGCCGATCGAGTTGACCGTCGACGTGGTCGCGTCGTCGCCGGCCCCGGCCGGGCCGGACCTGGGCCGGGGGTGGTGGCTGCTGGTGCTGCTGACCCTGGCCGGGCTGGCCACCGGCCTCGTCGCCGGCCTGCTCACCCGCTGGTGGGTCGCGACCTGGAGGGAGAACTGACGATGCGTACCCCGCTGATCCGTTCGGGGGCGGCGCTGGTCGCCGCCGCCGCGCTCACGCTGCCGGCCGCCCCCGCGCTGGCCGCGCCCACCCCCTCCCCCGGCGCCGCGACGGTCACCAAGGCCGGCACCTCGTTCCTCACCGCGACCGGGATCACCGCCGGTCAGCCGGTCCGGGTGGGGGCCTCGACCGGCGACTACCTGTACTGGTCCTTCCCGGCCGACGCCGGCCAGGTGCACGAGATCACCGGCACGGTCACCTTCCCCAAGGGCCGCACCGGCGCCTCCACCTGGACCGTCGAGGTCTTCGACGGGCTGCGCCGCCGGCAGGCGTGCACGGCGGGGGCGCAGACCCCGACCGCCGCGGCGTCGGCGACCAGCGTCGCGCTCGGCTGCACGCTGCGCCAGGTCCGGTCGTGGGCGGAACCGTGGTCGGCCGACCCGCTGCCCGGCACGTACTACGTGCGGCTCTCGGTCGTGGACCTGCCGGAGCCGGACCTCGGCCTGCCCGTCGACGTGGAGCTGCTGGTCTCCGCCGTCGGCGACGGCGATGCCCCCGACGACGGGGAGCTGAGCGCGCCGCTGGTGCCGAACACGAAGGCCGGGACGGTGTTGACCGCCGAGCCGGCGACGCCGGCCGAGGAGGACGACGAGGGTTTCCTCGACGGCTGGCTGCCCGACCTGTCGTCGCGGTGGATCTGGACCACGACCGGCGGCGTGCTCGCCGCGGTGGCCGGCGTGGTCGGCTTCGCGCTGACCCGCCGCCCGCGCCGCCCCTGAACCGGTCCGGTGGCCGCCCCGCACCGGGGCGGCCACCGGCGCAGGGCGGGTTGACCACGGCACGAGGCGGGCCGGTGCGAGTTGACCACGACACGAGGGGGCCGGCGCGAGCTGACCATGGCGCGAGGCGGGCCGGCGGCCGGCACGAGGCGGGGGTGTCGGGGTGTCGCCCGGCTGCGGTACGTTCGGCCTCGATGAGCATCCGGTACCTGCCCGGCCCCGCCACGGGGGGCGCAACGGTCGTCCCGGTGGCCCGGCGTGCGTGACCTGCTGCCGCCCGAGGTCGCGGTGGCCGTCGCCGGCCCCGACGACTGGCGCGGCGAGCTGCTGCCCGAGGAAGGGGCCTGCCTCGGTGAGCGGGCGGTGGAGAGCCGTCGCCGGGACTTCACCGCCGGGCGGGTCTGCGCCCGGCGCGCGCTCGCCCGGCTCGGCGTGCCGGCGGTCGCGGTTCCGTCCGCGCCGAACCGCGCGCCGGTCTGGCCGGCCGGGGTGGTCGGCACCATCACGCACACCCCGGGCTACTGCGCAGCCGCCGTGGCCCGCGCCGACGAGGTGCGCTCCGTGGGCATGGACGCCGAGCGGCACCGGGAACTGAACGCAGGGGTACGCCGGCTGGTCGGCCTGCCCGAGGAGTGGGACGACTGCGCGCGGCTGCCCGGCGGGATCTCCTGGGCGGCGGTGCTCTTCAGCGTCAAGGAGACGATCTACAAGGTGTGGCACCCGGTCGTCGGCACGTGGCTCGACTTCCACGACGCCCGGGTCACGCTCGACCCGGAGTCCGGGCTGTTCACGGCCCGGATCGCCCCCGCTCGGCTGGACGCGGCCCCGGTGCCCGATCCACCCGCGACGGTCACCGGCCGGTTCTCGGTCGACGCCGACCTGGTCCGCAGCGCCGCCGTGTTGTCACCGCGCTGAGCCGGTGGCGGTGACCGCGATTTGGCCGGCGACGATACCGTCAGGGCGTTCGAGACCGCCATGAGGTGCCGAGGAGTACGGTGAGTCACCCCCAGCCCCCCTACGGGCCGCAGGACCCCTACCAGCCGAGCCCGGACCCGACCGCCCCGGCTCCGCACTGGCCGGCCGACCCGACCGCACCCCTGCCCCCGCCGACCACCCCGCAACCGCCGGTCTCCGGCGCGCCGTGGACGCCACCGCCGGTCAGCGGCGCCCCGCAACCAGCCTCCGGCTCGCCGTACCCGCCGATCTCCGGCTCGCCGTACCCACAGCCGGGGCCCTTCTCCGCGCCGCTCGCACCGGACGCGGGCTACCAGCCGGGTGCGGCCTACCAGGCACCTGACCTGGGCGCCGCCTACCCGCCGGGCGCGGCCTACCCACCGCCGCCCCCGGGCGCGGCCTACCCGCCGGTGTCCGGCGCGCCGTACCCGCCCGTCTCGAAAGCGCCGTTCCCGCCGTACCCGCCGGGCGGCCCCGGCTACCCGCACGGCCCGGGCAAGAGCAGCAGCGCGAAGCCCGTCTTCATCACCCTGGCCGTCGTGGCGGTGCTGGCACTGCTCTGCTGCGTCTGCGGCATCGTGGTGATCGGCAAGGGCATCGACGAGGCCGCGAAGAAGGCCGATCGGCCCCAGCCCTGGCTGACCAGCGCCCCGGACCGACCCGGAGTGGCCGGCCCGGTCTCCCCCACCCGCCCGAGCAGCGGCAGGGCCTTCAACCTGAAGGCCGGCGAGACCCTGGTCATCGACGACGAGGACGGCACCCTGGAGATCACGGTGCTGCGGTTCCGCACCTCGACCAAGGGCTGCCGGTCCTACTCGCCCGATCCCGACAAGGGCCTCTACCTGACGGCGGACGTGACCGCGACCGTGAAGAAGGGCAGGATGTCGATCAACCCGTTCTACTTCCAGTGGGTGGCCACCGACGGCACCACGCAGAACGGGCTCGCGAGCGCGCTCGCCGGCTGCGGCGACCTGCTCGACTCGGGCGTGAACCTGCCGGAGGGCAGCAAGCGCACCGGCAGCGTGACCTTCGACGTGGCGGACAAGGACGGCGTCATGGAGTACCGGCACAGGCTGGAGACCGCGGGATCCTGGAAGCCGTAGGCCCCGGTGCCGTAGGCCGCGCGGCTCGTTCCTCGGCGGAGGCCGCCCCGACGGGGGCGGCCTCCGTTGCACAGGTGGCCCGGGACGGACCTACCGCCACCTGCCGCGCGCGAGCCGTACGCCGAACGCGACCGCGCCGACGACGAGCACGGCACCCAGGAGCTGGAGGCCCGGGGAGTCGTCGGCCTCCCCGTGCACGATGCCGGCGACGCCGGCCGCGACGGCGAGGACGACGACCAGGCCGAGGACGTACTTCATGGCTGCCCCTCTCATTCCTCGACCCATTCGAGGAGGTCGCCGGGCTGGCAGTCGAGCACCCGACACATCGCCTCCAGGGTGCTGAAGCGGACGGCCTTGGCGCGGCCGTTCTTGAGCACCGCCACGTTGGCCGGGGTGAGCCCGACGCGCTCGGCGAACTCGCCGACGCTCATCTTGCGTTTCGCCAGCTCGACGTCGATGCGGACGACGATGGGCATCAGATCACCGCCTCCATGTCGGTCCGCAGCGTGGTGGCCTGCCGCAGCAGCGCCCGCATCACCACCATCAGCAGCCCCAGCGCGGCGACCCCCACCAGCAGCAGGAACAGCAGCAGCGGCAGTCCCGGGTCGTCGGCCTGGAAGCCGACGTAGAGGAACACGCCCAGCAGCACCACCCAGGCGGCGGCGATCGACCACACGATCGCGTCCACCCAGACCAGGGCGGCGTCGCTGAAGATGCGGTCCCTCTGCACGAGGGTGAGCAGCCGCCAGGTGCACACGACCACCGCCTGGACGCAGAGCACCCAGAAAACCGTGACGGCGGTCATCGGCCACCGGAGGTGGGCGAGGTCCGGGGACTCCCGGGCCATGTGGGCGAACTGCCCGGGCAGCGAGAAGGTCTGCAACATCACCAGGATGCCGAACAACAGCACGAGGAAGACTCTGAGCGGCGCGACCGCTCGACGCTCCGTAACCATATATCGAATATCGCTTTGATTCTATCGATTGTCAATAGGTTCTGGGAATCGGAGCGGCATCCCGCCGGGACGGCGCGTGCGGGCCCCCGGGACACGGCGCAGGGCTTACAGTCGCGCGATGAACGTGGAGCAGGTCCAGCGGGCGTACGCCTCCGTCGCGGATCTCTACATCGAGCTGTTCGGCACGACCGGGCAGGTGCCCGCCGACGACCTCGCCCTCATCGGGCGTCACCTGTCGAACCGGCCCGGCCGGGTGCTCGATCTCGGCTGCGGGCCCGGTCACCTCACCGCGCACCTCCGGTCGCTCGGCTCCGACGCGGCGGGCATCGACGTCGTCCCCGAGTTCATCGCCCACGCCGCGACCACCCACCCGACTGTCGAGTTCCGCCTCGGGTCGATGACCAACCTCGACGTCGCGGACCACTCGGTCCACGGCATCCTGGCCTACTACTCGTTGATCCACCTGCCGCCGCAGGACCTCGACGGCGTACTGGCCGAGTTCCGGCGAGCGATGGCCCCGTCCGGGGCCCTGGTGGTCGGGTTCTTCGACGGCGACGAGGTCGCCGCCTTCGACCACAAGGTCGTGACGGCCTACCGCTGGCCCGCCGACGAACTTTCCGAACGGCTGGCGCGGGCGGGCTTCACAGAGGTCGAGCGCCTCCGGAGGCCCGGCGACGACACCCATCGACCGCAAGCCGCGATCGCCGCGACCGCGACGGACCTGCGAGCCGGGGCCGGAGAGCGGCGCGCCTGATGATCGAGGGGGCAGGGCCTCGCGCCGGCGGGACCTGCCCTCCGGGCAGCCACGGGGCCGACGGCCTCTCAGCGGAACGGGCCCGCCCGACTGCCGCCCAAGACCCGAAAGGCCGTCTCCGACTTATCGGAAACGGCCTTTGAACTGGGTGGAGCTGAGGGGATTTGAACCCCTAATGCCTTGGGCCAAGTAAAGATCATCCAGAATCGGGCAGATCTGGCCCCTGATCAGGGCTGGAGTCCTCAGCGTCTCTCGACGTTTTACAGGCGCTTCCGGGCTCAGTTGTGCCGGATCTGTGCCCGATGATCATGCCAGAGCATCGAACTTGATCGAGCTTTCGGCGTACGGATTCCGCTACAGCGTCAGGTACGCGCTGACGTACAAAGATCCGCCCGCTCCGAGAAGCAGCATGCCGCTGGCCATCGGCCCAGCCAGCCTCCGCATCAAGGCCTACGCTCAGTTACCGGCAGCAGTCGGCCAACGCCCGGATCGCGGCAGATCCGGATGACCGTTGGCAGGGGGACATCTGATTTATCGAGGCACTACCTCTCGCAGCGCCGCCGCGCGAGATGGAGGGTGATGTCGGCGGCAATCTCGACCGTCTCAGGCAGGACCTGCATGATCCGGCTATATACCTGCTCTTGCTCGGAGGCCGGCAATACGAGATAAGCCGAGATGGTCGAGAGATGGCCAACGTAGTCGCGAGCACTCATCGTCAAGCGCCGCTCGATCATGGACTGCTGAACATCGGCGAACCACTCAGACCGTTGGAGCTCCGTACCCGGCCACTGCATGTCATGTCCCAGAGGCGTCCCATCTGGAGACGGAACCTCGTCGCTCTCCAAGAACGGTGCCCGGGCCGCGCGCACAGCCTCCTCCACCGCCGGGTCAGCCAGCCGGACTGGTCCACCGCACGAGGCAAACACGCCACCCGGCTTCAGCAGCGCGGCCATGCGCGACCACCGACTCTCCGGGTTCGTCCAATGCAGCGCCGCTGCCGCATAAACCAGCCCGTAGCTCTCGCCCGGTCGCAAGTCCTCGAACGCGGCTTGCACGGTCTTGACGTTTGCTGGCACGTGCTTACGCAGCTCGGCGAGCATGGCCCCGTCAGGATCGGTCGCGGTGACCGTGAGCCCCCGGTGAGCGAACAGGCGGGTTGCTTTGCCTGTCCCAGCGCCAATCTCGAGGGCAGTCCGAACCGGCTGACCCGCGTACGTCATCACCATGTCGAAAAGCTCCACGGGATACCCCGGCCGGAACCGTTCGTATGCTTCCGCCATCGCTCCGAAGCTCAGTGCGCGACCAGACATGCCGAGCATCCTGGCACGATCTGCGCCGTCGATGCTCGGTCTTTTCGCGCGACCCAGCCGCCGATCACGGGCAGCGGAACTCTGAAGCAACGACGACCGGTCATCGGCAGATCAGGACGCCGCCAGAAACGGTCCGTCGTCACTCAACGTAATGATCGATCGTCCGCATCCCGATGTCGTCTGGCTCACTCCGGTGCTGACGGCCGACACCCAGGGCGACAAGGCAACCTGTCACACCTCGTTCGTCGGCGGCCTGCGCTCTATTCAGTGCGGCTTTACGAACGTGCCCTTCCCGGGCACCACGTAGACCAGGTCCTCAGCGACCAACACCCGAACCGTGTGCAGGATCGTGCCGCGCGCCAGGCCGTACGACCGCACCCGACCAGCGGTGGTGCGGCGACATCACCTACCTGCGCGTCGGTGGCGGCTGGCTCTACCTGGCCACGGTCATCGACATCGCCACCCGCCGCCTGATCGGCTGGTCGATCAACACCCACATGCGCGCGGAACTGGTCATCGACGCCTTGGACGCCGCAGCCGCCGCCCGCGCCGGCCAGGTCGACGGCGTGATCTTCCACTCGGACAGGGGCGCCCAATACGGCAGCGGTGACTTCGCCGACGCCTGCCAACGGCACGGCATCCGCCGCTCGATGGGGCGCACCGGCTCGTCGTACGACAACGCCCTGGCCGAGTCGTTCTTCGCCACCCTGAAGCGAGAGTTGGACGTCGACCGCCGACGCTGGACATCCGAGACTGATGCCCGCCGCGACATGTTCCGGTGGATCGCCTTCTACAACCACCGGCGCCGCCACTCCGCACTCGGCTACCTCAGCCCCGCCGATTACGAACAGACCCTTGCGCCGACTACGCTGCATCAGGTCGCGGCATAACCCGGTGTCCACATCCCGGGGGGAACCTCACCTCAAGCCACCTATCCAGGCTGGGTGTGGCTGACGGGCTACCAGCTCGATGAGCGGGGCAACGCTGTCAACAAACGGGAGATCTTCGTCAGGCTGGCGGGCCTGCACTCTGCCCGTCGATCTGATGGGCGCCCGGGGTCGGGGTCGGCTTTCGTGTCACGGTCCGGCACCCGGCGGACACCGCCACAGCGGCGCTCTTGACCTAAACCGCGACCAGGCGCGGAGTCGGCTCCTGGCCGATCGCCCCGACCCCGGCGGCTGCCCACCCCCTTCCAGGCGCAGGGTTTGACCTGACCCGGACTCGGTAGGAGCTGGCACAGGGGTCGTCTGCTCGGACACCGCAGACGCCGCCCCCATGCTTGGGGCTTGCCGGTCCTGCCCCGCGCGTCATTCTCGGCGCTCAGTCCCCGGCGGCGGCCCGTTCTGACGCCGGGGCACACGAGGGGTTAGCCCAATCGGCCGTGGAGCTGCACTGCGGCTGTCAAGGGCTCCCCTGATACGCCGTGCGCCGGGGCGTGACCGGCCGCCAGGCCGCACGCGCGCCCCGGCGCGAACACGGCGGCGGGCCGCAGGCCCGCCCTTGACGACCATGTGGCGCTGGTGCTCGCGGAACACGTCCGCAAGTACCCGCCCGCGTTGGTCGAGCTGGCCGACATCACCGCCGGGACACCCGACCCGGGGAAGCCGGCGAAGCGGCGGGCGGTCCCGCTGCTGTTCACCGACGAACAGGGCAGGCCGATTCATGATCAGCGTTGGTCCGACCTGTGGCGTGGTTGGCGCCGGGCGGCGGGCTGGCCCGACGAGGGCACGTTTCACTCCCTGCGGCACTACTTCGCGACGCGTCTGATCACCTCGGGTGCCGACCCGACCGACGTGCAGAACGCGCTACGGCACTCCAGCCTGCGGATCACGTTGGAGACGTACGTGCACTGGTGGCCGAAGAAGAACCGTCGCCGCAACATCGTCAGCACGGCGCTTCGGGAGGCTGCGGGCAACCGCTCGGGGGTGGGCCTTCCGGGCTGAGTTGTGCCGGATCTGTGCCAAACGATCAATGGCCAGCGTTTCCGCTGGCCATTGATGTTCTGGGTGGAGCTGAGGGGATTTGAACCCCTGACCCCCTCGATGCGAACGAGGTGCGCTACCGGTCTGCGCCACAGCCCCTCCGCCGGCGAACCGGCTTCGGTCCCACCCGGCTTTCACCGGGCGGGCCGGCGACAAGACTAACAGCACACCCGCCCACCGAGCGAATCCGCCCCACCTGTCGCCGAAAACCCCGGTCGAGGGCGAGGCCGGACGCGGTGACGGCGACATGGCGGGGTCACCGGGGGTGGGATACCGCGATGTCGCCGACACGGAGTCAATCAAGGCCGGCGGGGCCGATCAGGGCCGCACCGTGCCGATCAAGGCCGCGCGGAGCCGATCATGGGCGCACGGGGGCCGACCAAGGTCGCGCGGGGCCGGCTCATTCCGCGCCCGGACACCGCAGACCGGTGAAGCGGGGCTCAGGCCGAGTGGGAGGTGCGGCCCGACTGGTACGGGCGGCCCCGCAGCCCGCCCGCGCGCCGGTACGACACCGAGCCGCCGCCGCTGGCCGCCGGGGGAAGGTCGGCCGGGCGGTCGAGGCCCATCGCCGTGCGGCGTACCGCCTCGCGCTGGGCCGCCAGGCGGCGCTGGGCCTCCCGGCGGGCCGCCGCCCGGCGGGCCTGCTCCCGGCGCACCTCGGCCTGGCGTGCGGCCAGCCACGCCGCCTCGCGGGCCCGGGCGCGCCGCCGCCGGCGCTCGGCCAGCACCAGCCTGCGCAGGTGCACGACGTACGCCAGCAGCAGGGTCGCCGTGACCGAGAAGCTGATCCAGAACCCGGGGCCGACCACGACCACGCCGATCAGCTCGACGAAGTTGAGCAGCAGCAGGGCGGCCAGCACCCGACGGCGGCGGTAGACCGCCGGGGTGTGCTGACGGCGGCGGGCGACCCGTCGGCGGGACTTGCCGGGGGGCGGGACGGCGCTCAGCCGGCGTCGCCGCCGGGACGGGGCGGGCGGGGCGGAGACCGGCGCGGTGAGGCTTCCAGTGGTCGCATCTTCGCTCAGGGTGACCACAAGGGCACGCGGCGCGTTCACCGGGCGGCGGCCGGGGACAGTGCGACGCCGCCGGCGGCGCTGGAGCACCCGCGCCGTCGACTGCGCCCGCTCCGCCACCAGCCGCTCGGCAGCGTCGTACCGGCGAACCAACGCCGGCGCGAGGGCGAGCAGACCGGCGGCGGCGAGGACGGCGAGGAGCACCGAGGTCGGCACCCTCACCCCTCCCGTCACCGAATTCGGGGCAACCGTCGCGTGACCGCACAATATTCGACGAACCCCGCTTCGGGCGGCCGATCGTGCGGGCGTGCAGCGCTTGCCACAGCTTGCAGTTACTTGAGGTTACGGGCCGCCAACCATCTTGATTGTGCGCCGCGCCGATCACGTCCGGGTGGGACGGTTCACCTCATCGCTGCACGCAGTCGGTGCCAGCGGGCCAGCAGCCCGCCCTCGGCCGCTACTTCCTCGCTGGTCATGGCATATCCGATATGGTCGCGCCAGGCACCGTCGATGTGCATGTACCGCACGTGGTACGACTCCTCGCGGAAGCCCAGCTTCTCCACCACCCGGCGGGACGGCTTGTTCTCCGGCCGGATGTTCACCTCGATCCGGTGCAGCCTCCCGGGGCCGAAGGCGTGGTCGACGGCGAGCGCCAGGGCGGTGGGGATGACCCCCTGACCGGCCACCCGGGAGTCCACCCAGTACCCGGCGTACGCGGAGCAGAACGCCCGCCGGACGATGCTGCCGATGTTCAGGTGCCCGACCAGCCGCTCCCGCCCGTTCTCGCGCAGGCAGACCGCGAAGGGCATCCCCTCGCCGGTGCGGGCCGACCGGCGCTGGTCCCGGCGCACCCAGCGGAACGCGGCCGGCGAGTTCAGCTCGTGCCAGCTACCCGGCAGCGCGGACTCCCACGGCGCCAGCCAGGCCTGGTTGGCGCGGCGCACCTCCGACCAGTCCGCCGCGTCGGAGCGCCGGTACGGGCGCAGCAGCACCGGGCCGTCCGCCAGCACCACCGGCCACCCCGGCGACCGCCCGCTCCACACAGAACTCACCCAGCCCGCCTTCCGCTCACGACCGCAGGGCTCGCAAGCTCACTCCTCGCGCTCACCGAGCCCGCCCCGCTCGCGACTACGGGGCTCGCAAGCTCACTCCTCGCGCTCACCGAGCCCGCCCCGCTCGCGACTACGGGGCTCGCAAGCTCACTCCTCGCGCTCACCCTGCCAGCCCTGCTCGCGACTGCGGGGCTCGCAAGCTCACTCCTCGCGCTCACCGGCGCCGGTCGAGTAGGAGGACGTCCACCGTGGAGCCGGCGGCGGCGGTCGTGACGCGCTCGCCGAGCACCATCAGGCCGTTCGCGTCGGCCAGGCCGGAGAGGGTGAACGGCCCGCCCGCCAGCGGCTGGACCGTGTACCCCCCGCCGCGCCGCTCGGCGACGTGCGCGGGGCGGAACTCGCGCAGCCCGCCGGGCGAGGTGCAGGTCTCCAGCAGGTGCGCGCGGACGCTCGGCCGGAACACCGGCTCGGCCCCGGCCAGGAGGTTGATGGCGGGCCGCGCCAGCACCTCGAAGCCGATCAGCGCCGCGCCGGGCTCACCGGGAAGACAGACCACCGGCACCTCCTCGGCGCCGACCGTACCGAACCCCAGGGCGGTGCCGGGATAGAGGGCCACGTCCGTGAAGGTGACGGGCCCGGCCCGGCCCCCCTCCCGGCGGGACAGGATGCGCCGGACCATGTCGCCCGGCCCGGTGCCGGTGCCGCCGGTGGTGATGATCAGATCCGCGCGCAGCGTCTGGTCCTCCAGCAGCCCCCGCAGCCCCTCCGGGTCGTCGTCGCAGATCCCCACCCGGTACGCCAGCGCCCCGACCTCGGCGGCGGCGGCGGTCAGGGCGTGGGAGTTCGCGTCGACCACCTGGCCGGGCTGGCTGCCCCGGCCCACGTCGACCAGCTCGTCGCCGGTCGCCACGATGACGACCCGGGGGCAGGGCCGGACCACCACGTGCCCGATCCCGGTGGCGGCGAAGACCGCGACCAGGGCCGGGGAGACGTACGCGCCGGCGCGGGCGAGCACGGTGCCCGCCGGCAGCTCCTCGCCCGCGCGGCGCACCCCGTACCCCCGCTTGGGGGTGCGGAAGATCTCCACGGCGGCCATGCCCTGGTCGGTCCACTCCACCGGCACCACCACGTCGGCGGCGATCGGCAGCGGCGCCCCGGCGGCCACCGAGAAGCAGGAGCCGGGGGTGAGCCGCACGGGACGCCAGCTCGCCGCCCCCAGGTCGCCGACCACGTTCAGCCGCAACGTGCGGGAGCCGGGCGCGCCGGAGGCGGCGTAGCCGGCCGCCCGGCCCACGCCGGAGAGGTCGTCCCAGCGGGCCGCGTACCCGTCCACGGCAGCCTGGTCGAAGGCGGGGAAGGAGTGCGGCGCGACGACGTCCTCGGCGAGGACGTTGCCGTACGCCTGGGTGAGGTCGAGGTCGAGCGGAGGCAGCGCGCGTAACCTGCGCAGCACGCTGCCCAGGTAGTCGGCGAGCGGCGTCAACTCGTTCGCGGCCGCCTCGGCGTCGGCCGTCGCGGTCATGTATTAGAACCGACCGACGCGTCGGCCTTCACGAACTCGCCGAGCCAGGCGCGGAACTCGGCTCCGAGGTCGTCCCGCTCGGCGGCGATCTGCACCACCGTCTGGAGGTACCCCAGCGGCATTCCCGTGTCGTAGCGGGTGCCCCGGTAGACGATCGCGTGCACCGGGACGCCCTCGGTGCGCAGCAGCTCCATCGCGTCGGTGAGCTGGATCTCGCCGCCGCTGCCCGGCTCGGTGCGCCGGATCGCGTCGAAGATCCGCCCCGGCAGCACGTACCGGCCGAGGACCGCGAGGTTGCTCGGCGCGTCCTCCGGCTTCGGCTTCTCCACCATGCCGGTGACCTTCACGACCTCGCCGACGTCGGTCAGCTCCGCCTCGGCCGGCTCGACGGAGGCGATGCCGTACCGCTTGGTCTCGGCCGGGTCGACCTCGAAGAACGCCAGCACGACCCCGCCGGTGCGGGCCTGAAGCTCCAGCATCGCCGGCAGCAGCGGCTCGGACGGCTTGACGAACTCGTCGCCCAGCAGGACCGCGAAGGGCTGGTCGCCGACGTGCGACTCGGCGTACCCGACGGCATGGCCGAGGCCGAGCTGCTCGGGCTGGCGGCAGGTGTAGATCTCGGCCAGCTCGCTGGGGCGGCGCACCGCCTCCAGCCGCTCGGCGTCGCCCTTCGCCTCCAGCCGGGCCTCCAGGTCGGGCCGCCGGTCGAAGTGGTCCACCATCGATGTCTTGCCGCGCCCGGTGATCAGCAACACGTCCTCGATGCCGGCCTGGGTTGCCTCCTCGACGATGTACTGCAGCACCGGCCGGTCCACGACCGGCAGCAGTTCCTTGGGCACCGCCTTCGTGGCCGGCAGGAACCGGGTGGCCAGGCCGGCGGCCGGGATGACGGCCTTGACCGCGCGGGAACGACCGGCGGCGGCCGGTGAGGGGTTCGCTGAGTGCTCCGACATGTCGCGAGACTATCGGCCACGGGCGGACCGCGACGGGTGAGGACCGGAAGACGCGCCGCCCGGCCCGGACCGCGCCACCGGCGGATCCGGCCACCCGGGGCCCCGGTCGGGCGGGCCGACGGTCGCCCCGGCGGGGGCCGGCGGGCCGGACGGATCGGCCGCCGTGCCCGCCGGATCGCTCCCCGCACCCGGCGGATCGGTCGCCGTCACAGGTGGATCGGCCGCCGCACCGGCCCGGGGCAGGCCGTCGGGCGGGCTGACCGACGTCGTCGGCACGACGATCTCCTCCACCGGGGGCCAGGGCCGGGCCTCGGCGAGCCGCCAGGTGTCCCGGCCGGCCGCCTTCGCCGCGTACAGGGCGACGTCGGCGGCGTCGAGGGCCTGCTGGCCGGTGGTCGCGTGGTCCGGGTACACGGCGATGCCGACGGAGACGGTCACCCTGATGGCCGCGCCGCCGGGCCCGTCGAGCGGGACGGGCACGTCCCGGGTGGCCGCCCCGAGCCGCTCAGCCACGATGGCCGCCCCCCGGGCGTCGGTCTCCGGCAGCAGCACCACGAACTCCTCCCCGCCCTGGCGGAAGGCCAGGTCCACCTCGCGGATCTCGCCGCGGACCCGACGGGCGAACTCGGCGAGCACGGCATCCCCGGCGGCGTGCCCCCAGGTGTCGTTGATCGCCTTGAAGCGGTCCAGGTCCAGGGCGAGGACGCTGAGCATCCGGCCGAACCGGCTGGCCCGCTCCACCTCCCGGCGGAGCGACTCGCGCAGGTAGCGGTAGTTCCACAGCCCGGTCAGCGGGTCGGTCAGGGAGAGCCGCTGGGCCTCCTCGTGCATACGCACGTTCTCCAGCGCCACCGCCGCGTGCCCGGCGAAGGTCCGCAGGGTCACCAGGTCGTCGTCGTCGAACTCGTCCCCGCCGAGCCGGTCGTAGAGGACCAGCACCCCCAGCGCCGCTGCCGGCTCCGACCCGGCCTGTTCCACCCCGGCCCGCTCCGGTCCGGCCTGCTCCACCCCGGCCCGCTCCGGTCCGGCCTGCTCTGCCCCGGCCCGCGACGGTGGGTCGGCCGGGCCGCCGGGGGCGGCGAAGGGCACCGCGACGTACGCCTCGCAGCGCGGCTCCCCCGTCGGTTCCGCCGACGGGTCGGCCCGGCCCCGGGACGGCTCGCCGGTGGCCGCCACCGCGCCCACGATCCCCCGGCCCACCGGCACCCGCAGCGCCCCGGCGTCGATCGCCTCCGGCCCGCTCGCCTCCGACCCCGCCCCGGCGTCCGGCCGGCGGTCGTCGGACCCCCTCCCCGCGTCGGGCCGGCGCCCGTCGAGGCCAGGCCCCACGTCGGGCCGGCCGTCGAGGCCCGGCCCCGCGTCGGGCCAGCGGCCGTCGAGGCCCTCCGCGCACTGGCCGACCAGCGCGCCGCCGTCGACCAGCAGCACCGCCCCGGCGCGGGCCCCCGTGGCGGCGATCGCGCTACGCAGGATGACCCGCAGGATGCGGTGCAGGTCGTGGGTGCTGGCCAGGGTGTCGCCGAGCACCGCGAGGTGCCCGCGCAACTGGTCGCGGCTGCTGGTAAGCGCCTGGACGTAGGCGGCGGTCTCCCGGGTCATCCGGTTGAACGCGCCGGCCAGCCGGCCCAGCTCGTCGCGGCTGCGCACCGGCACCCGGGCGTCGAGGTCGCCACGGGCCACCCGGTCCACCGCGCTCGCCAGCTCCGCCAGCGGGCGGGTGGTGACCCGGGCCAGCCGCCAGGCGGCGGCGACCGCCAGCAGCCCGGCCAGCACCACCGCGCCGACCAGCGCCGCGTAGAGGCCGGGGGGCTGCTCGCTGGGGACGGAGAGCACCAGTGGCAGCGGCTGCCCCGGCGACGGGCCGATCCGGCGCACGTACCGGCCGTCGCCCGTGTCGGCGACCCGGTCGTCGGTGGCCCGGCGGGCGGCGGCGAGCACCGCGTCGCGTACCCGGGGGGCCTCGGTGGTGTGGACGGCGCCCGGCGCGCCGTCGAGGACGGTGACCGCGACGCCGGTGACCGCCGCCAGCCGGGCCACGAACTCCGGGTCGACCGGCTGGGCGGCGGCGACCGTGCCGAGGTCCGCGCCGGTCGGGTCGCGCAGCCCCACCCGGGCGGCGAGGGCCCGGACCGGGCCGGCGGCCGGGCCGGCGGCGGCGCAGTCGCGCCAGGGCCGCGCCGGGGCGCCGGGGGTGGTGTAGGCGGGGCTGCCGGTCACGTCGGTCACCAGCACGGCGGCGGCCAGGCCCCGGCTGACCACCTGTCCGGCCGCGCCCGCCCGGGCGGCGGGGCCGGCGAGGGCCACCGCGTCGGCCGCCGCGCGCAACTGCTGGCAGAGGGCGTCCACCGAGGTACGCGCCGTCGCGGCGGCCAGGCCGAGCCGTTCCGCCGAGCGGCTGCGGTCGACGGCCGCCAGGGTCGAGCCGACGAAGAACGCCCCGAGCAGGACGGGACCGAGCGCCACCGCGAGGAAGGCCGCCGTCAACCGCCCGCGTAGCGTCAACGCTCCCCCCGGAAGTTCGCGCCCGATGTAGCGATGCTGACACAGTGCGACCGAGCGGCAAACGTTGCGTCAGGAGTGTTGCGTGCCTGATTTTTCTCATGAAGCGGAAGTGGCCCGTGAGGCGAAGCGCGGCGCCCGGCGCGAGCTGCTCGCCCGCCGCCACGCGCTGCCCGCCGAGGCCCGCGCGGAGGCGGCGGCGCGCGTCCGGGCCACGCTGACCGACCTGGTACGCCGGCTGCGTCCCGCCCGGATGACCGCGTACGTCCCGGTCGGCTCCGAGCCGGGCGGCCCCGGGCTTCCCGAGGCGCTTCGTGCGGCGCTGCCGCCCGGGGGCGAGCTGCTCCTGCCCGTGCTGCGCGACGATCTGGACCTGGACTGGGCGGCGTACTCGGGGCCGGGCTGTCTGGTGGCGGCCGGGCGCGGGTTGCGGGAGCCGACCGGCCCCCGGCTCGGCCCCTCGGCGGTGGCCGGAGCGCGGCTCGTGCTGGTGCCGGCCTTGGCGGTGGACCGGCGCGGGCGGCGGCTGGGGCGCGGCGGCGGCTCGTACGACCGGGCGCTCGCCCGGGTCGGCGACACCGCCCTGACGGTGGCCCTGCTGCACGACGGTGAGCTGCGCGAACGCCTCCCCGTCGAGCCGCACGACCGCTCGGTCCGCGCGGTGGTGACCCCCGGCGGCGGCCTGCGTACGCTGACGGGCGACTCCGTGGCGGTCCCGGGACTTCCGCTGGACGAACCCGGGTCCGATGACGCACCATTGGCACTCGAATGAGTCGAGTGCCAACCGGCCGTGCCAGATCCGGAGGAGAACGTGCCCACGTACCAGTACGCCTGCACCGCGTGCGGCCACCAGCTCGAGGCGGTGCAGTCCTTCTCAGCCGAGCCGCTGACCGAGTGCCCGGCGTGTGAGGGGCGGCTGCGCAAGGTCTTCAACTCGGTCGGCATCGTCTTCAAGGGCTCGGGCTTCTACCGCACCGACTCCCGCTCCGGCTCGGACCCGGCCAAGAACGGCACGGGCAAGCCGGCGAAGTCCGAGTCGTCCTCCGGTGGCGACTCCGGCTCGTCGAGCGGGTCGGCGGGCGCGTCCTCGGGTTCGTCGTCCAACGGGTCCTCGTCCGGGTCGTCCGGCTCGTCGTCGGGGTCGTCGTCCTCGGGCGGCTCAGCGAAGGCGTCGGCCGCCACCGGCTCCGGCGCTTCCTGACCGGCCACCGGCTCCGCGCCCTTAGCAGATCATCGGGCCCGGTGGGGGTCGTCCACAGCCGGCTCCGTTGTCCACAGGCCCCGCCCCGACGCGGGCGGGGCCGACTGCTTCCCGGCTAGCCTGCTGCTCCCGACGCCGTCGCGGCGCGGGGACGAAGGCGGACGCCCCGACACTCGCCGGGGCGGGGCGGGAGGGCTCCGTGGCGGACACCGGGTCACTACGTCCGGTACGGCGGCCCCGGCTCCCCGGGCGGTCGGCCCTGCTGCGCGCCGCGCTGGTCGCCGCCCTGCTCGGCCTCGCCGCCGCCGTCCTGCACGCCCCGCCTGGCTGCCCACCGCCACCGGCAGCGTCACCCGGCTCGGCCGCAACGCGACCTCCGGGCGGCCCGCCTACCGGCTCCGGCACCGCGCCGTCCGGCACGTCCGCCTCCCACGGGCGGGCGTCCCCTCCCGGCCCCGGGGCACCGCCGTCCGCGCTGCCGCTGCCCGACGGGGCGGTCGGCGTCCCGATCCGACTGGCCGAGCCCGCCGCCCTCGCGGTGGTCCGCCCCGGCGCCCGGGTCGACCTGCTCGCGGTGCCGGCCGGCGGCCCGCCCGGCGGGGCGGGTTTGGTGGCCCCCGGCGCGCTGGTGCTCGACGTCATCGGGGCCGACGCGACGGACGGCTCCTCGGCCCTCTACCTGGCGCTGTCCCCGCCCCAGGCACGCAAGGCCGTCACCCTCCCGGACAACACCCGCTTCGCCATCATGATCCGCAACTGACCCACCCCGGCACCGAACCGCCACCCGCCCTGCCGCGCAGGCGGCCTGCGCAGGGCCTTCGGCCCTGCGCGGAGCCGAGGCCCTGCGCGGAGCCGATCAAGAGGTTTGCGTCGGGGTCCGGCTGGTTTCCCGACGCAAACCTCTTGATCACCTTGTCTGCCGACCGAGGGCGGCCCGGCGGGGCGGTCAGCCCCAGTGCGGGGGGCGCTCGGCGAGCAGCCAGTCGTCGTTGCCGCCGGACGACTCGCCCCAACCCCGGTCGGTGTCGTCGGAGGTCTGCTCGGGCAGCACCACGAAGTCCTCGCTCAGGTCGACGGCGCGGTCGTCGTCGCCGCGTGCCTGCGTCCCCGGGTCGATGCTCACGAGCGGCAAGACTACCCGGGCCCGGCCCGCGTCCGGCCGGCCACGCGCCTGCGGTGTTGGTAGCGTCGGACGGCGTGACGACGCCCAGCGGTGACCGGCCCGAGGACGACTACTGGCGCCGTCCGCCGGAGCACGCCGGCACCGGCGGCGCGCCGGCCGGACCGGTGCCGCCGGGCGGCACCGGCGGCCCGGCCGCCGGGTACGGCGGGCCGCCGGCCGGCACGCCCCCGCTGCCCGGCTGGCGGCCCCCGGTGCACGTGCAACCGGCCCCGCCCCGACGCCTCCCGCCGCAGGACATGGCCGAGCTGGACGCGGCGGAGCAGCGGGCGCAGCGGGTCACCTGGGGCGTCGGCGGGGTCGTCGCCGTGGTGCTGGTCGCCCTGGTCTGCCTGCTCTGCTCCCGCGCGATCTTCTGAGGGCCCCGGGCCTCGGCCGACGTGACGGGCGCGGGCACCGGCCGACGCGGCAGGCGCGGGTGCCGGGCGGCATGACAGGCGCGGGTGCCAGCCGGTCAGAGGATCTGGCCCCAGGCCGCCTCGGCGCCGGAGTCGCCGGTCAGGTAGACGTAGACCAGCGCGGCCGCGCCGAGCGCGATCACCACCACAGTCAGCAGCAGGGGCACCCAGGACGGCAGGCGGGAGACCCGGTCGCCACGGGTGACCAGCAGCAGGAGGATGGTCGCGACCGCCAGGCCGAGGGTGAACCAGAGCAGCCTCCCCCCGTAGTCGGCGTGCGCGCTGATCTGGGCGAGCAGGGACGGGTCGAAGCCCTTCTCCTGGAACGTCTCCTGCAGCGCCTTGCCGGATACGGTCGACACCACCGTGACGATCGGGGTGAGTACCGCGAGGATCGTCACCGCCCAACCCAGCCGGGCACGCCACTTCGGCACCAGCCCGTAGGCGGCGGCGAGCAGCGCCAGCAACGGCACGAACACCACTGTCGCGTGGATAACCAGGACGTGGGTGGGCAGCCCGTTGACATCCCTCAACACCGTCACCTCCGGCGGCGGACGCGGTCCGTCGCGGCGGGCCGGCGTACGACGACGCGGCCCCCAACGACGGTTCTGACGACCGGGTACACGCGCGCTGGTCGGGTCCGGTTCAGCGTTCCGGCAACAATCTGCGGTCGTTTCGCTACGCGGCGGCGACCGCCTTCGGGTCGGTCGGGCTGTGGCGCGGGCCACCCCCGCGCCCAGCTCGCTTGTCCCCTGCTGGGGGCCGTGCTGTCATGGGACGCGTGCCCGGTGGTGAGGAACTGCTCCGGTCGAGGGGCCTGCGGGTCACCCGACCGCGCCTCGCCGTGCTTGGCGTCCTCGCCGAGGGCGGCCACCTGGAGGTGGACGAGATCACCCGCCGGGTGCGCAAGCGCCTCGACTCCGTCTCCACCCAGGCCGTCTACGACGTCCTCGGCGCGCTGTCCCGCGCCGGGCTCTCCCGCCGGCTCGAGCCGGCCGGCAGCCCCGCCCGGTACGAGGCCCGGGCCGGCGACAACCACCACCACGTGGTCTGCCGGGGCTGCGGTGAGATCGCCGACATCGACTGCGCGGTGGGCGCGGCGCCCTGCCTCGACCCGAACACCGCCCACGGCTTCGAGGTGGACGAGGCCGAGGTGACCTTCTGGGGCCTCTGCCCGACCTGCCAGCGACGCCGCACCGCCGACGTCTGACCCGCCCGGCCACGTCCGCTCCCGCCCCGGCGACTTCCGGCCCGTCCGGACCGGCGTGGCACCCTTGGTCGGGTGGACTCCGATGACCTCGGCCTGTTCGGTCCCGGATCGGTGACGTGGAAGGTGCACGAGGAGCCGATCCTGATCGTCGCGGGCCTGCGCTCGCTCTACCTCCAGGCGCTGCACCCCCGGGCCATGGCCGGGGTGGCGCGGAACAGCAGCTACCGCACGGACGCGTGGGGCCGGCTCGTACGCACCTCCACCTACGTCGCCACCGTCATCTACGGCACCACCGCCGAGGCGGAGGCCGCCGGGGCGCGGCTGCGCCGGCTGCACGGCCGGCTGCGGGCCACCGACCCGTTCACCGGGGAGGAGTTCCGCATCGACGACCCGGAGCTGCTGCGCTGGGTGCACGTCACCGAGGTGGAGTCCTTCCTCGGCACCGCCCGCCGGGCCGGCCTCCCGCTGACCGACGCCGAGGTCGACGGCTACTACACCGAGCAGCGCCGGGCGGCGGCCCTGGTCGGGCTGGACCCGGCCGACGTGCCGGGCACGGCGGCCGAGGTGGCGGAGTACTACCGGCGCATCCGGCCGGAGCTGCGGATCACCCGGCAGGCCGCGGAGACGGCTCTCTTCCTCGCCGCGCCGCCCCTGCCGTGGAAGCTCAGCCTCCCGGCCCGCATCGGCGTCAACCTCGGCCCGCCCCGCCTGGCCTACCTCGGCGTCGCCGGCACCGCGTTCGCGCTGCTGCCACCCTGGGCCCGGCGGATGTACGGCGGGCTGGGGCTGCCGACCACCGAACTGTCGGCCGACGTGACCGTCCGCGCCCTGCGGCTCGGCCTGGCGGCCCTGCCGCGCCGCTGGCGGGAGGGCCCGCTCCAGCAGGCCGCGAAGGCCCGGGCGGCGCGCCTCGCCGCCGGCCTGGCCGACCCCGCCTAGACCCCGGGCCAGCCCTGGCGCGGCTCGCCGCCGACCCCGCCCAGCCCTCGGTTCAGCCCAGGCGCGGCTCGCCACCGGCCCCGCCCAGCCCTCGGTTCAGCCCAGGCGCGGCTCGCCACCGGCCCCGCCCAGCTCGGGTCAGCCCTCGGCGGGGCGGCGGTCCATCGCCGCCCACGGCTCCTTGCCCGGCACCTGCGCGCCGGTGGGGCAGGTGCGGCGGTAGTCGCACCAGCCGCAGCGCGGCCCGGCGGTGGTCGGGAACGCCTCGTCGGGGTCGACGCCGTCGGCGACGGCCTGCTCGGCGGCCATGATGTCCCGGGCGGTCTCCTCCGCGCGGGTGACCTGCCGGGCCAGCGACTCGGCGGTGTGCTCGTGCGCGGCGACCGTGCCGGTGGGCAGGTGGTGCAGCTCCACCCGACGGCACGGCCGGCGGAACACCCGCTCGGCGGCGTACGCGTAGAGGGCCAGCGCCTGCGAGCCGCGCGCGTCGTCGGCGCCCAGTCCGGTGCGGCCGGTCTTGTAGTCCACGATGACCAGCTCGGGGCCGGACGCGCCGGGGCGGGAGTCGATCCGGTCGGCGCGGCCGTTGAAGGCCAGCACCGCCGTCTTGACCGCCACCACCCGCTCGACGCCGACCGGCTCGGCCTCTGGCTCCAGCGTGCCGACGTAGGACTCCAGCCAGGCCAGTGCCCGCCCGTAGGCGTCGCGCTCCTGCTCGTCGTCGCGGTACCCCTCGCGCACCCAGGTGCCCTTGAGTAGCCGGGCCAGAGCCTCGGGGCGACGGCGGTCGGCGGGCAGCGCGTACCAGTTCTTCAGCGCGTTGTGGACGCTGGCGCCGAGCGAGTTGTGGGCCCACGGCGGGCCCTTCGGCGGCGTCGGCCGGTCGACGTAGGAGTAGCGGTAGCGACGGGGGCAGTCCGCGTACGCGCCGAGCTTGCTGGGGGTGCAGACGAACAGCCGCTGCGGCATGCCGTCGAAGCCGAGCTGCTCGGGCTGGCCGGCGCGGGCGCGCGGGGGCCGGCCGCGCCCGACGGATCGGCCTTGCTCGGCGGATCGGCCTTGCTCGGCGGATCGGCCGCGCCCGGAGGAAGGCCCGGAGGAGGAGGCTGGTCGCACCCGACTGATCCTGCCACCCGTGTACGACAGCGGTCGGCGGGGCGGGGCCCGCTCAGGCCATGTCGATGTACTGCGTCACGAAGGCGGCGATGGCGTCGGCAATGAGCTGCACCGCGATGGCGGCGAGCAGCAGGCCGGCGATGCGGGTGAGCACCTCGATCCCGCCGGGACGCAGGATCTTGACGATCCCGCCGGAGAAGCGCAGCACGATCCAGACGGTGAGCATCACCGCCAGGATGGCCGCCGCGATCGCCCCGTAGTCGACGGCCCGGTCGGCCTGCTGGACGAAGAGCATGGTGGCCACGATCGCGCCCGGGCCGGCCAGCAGCGGGGTGCCCAGCGGCACCAGGGCGATGTTGGAGGTGGCCTGCTGGGCGGGGTCGTCGGCCTTGCCGGTCAGCAGCTCCAGGGCGACGAGCACCAGCAGCAGCCCGCCGGCGGCCTGGAGCGCCGGCAGGTCCACGTGCAGGTAGTCGAGCAGGGTCTGCCCGGCCACCGCGAAGATCACGATCACCCCGAGCGCCAGCGCCACCGCCTGCCAGGCGGCGCGGTTGCGGTCGCGGGCCGGCAGCGGTCCGGTCAGCGCGAGGAAGATCGGCATCATGCCCGGCGGGTCGACGATGACCAGCAGGGTCACGAAGACCTCGACAAAGAGCTTGAGATCCACCCGGACACGGTAGCCGCGCGGGCGGAGACGATCAGGTCGAAGCGACCGGGGTCACCCCGCCGGCCTCGGCGACGATCCGCGCGTACGCCTCCGGGGCGGTGGTGAACGCGCCCAGCCGGACGGTCTTGTGGGTGCCGTGGAAGTCAGACGAGCCGGTGACGAAGAGACCCAGCCGGGCGGCGAGGGCCCGCACGTGCTCCCGCTCGGCCGGGGAGTGGTCCTCGTGGTCGGCCTCCAGCCCGGCCAGCCCGGCCGCCGCCAGCTCGACGATCAGCTCGTCGGGCACGATCGGACCCCGGCGGCTGGCCCTCGGGTGGGCGAAGACGGGCACGCCGCCGGCCGCCCGGACCAGCCGGACCGCCCGGAACACGTCGATGTCGGCCTTGGGCAGCCGGTACCGCTGGCCCAGCCAGTCCGGCCCGAACGCCTCGGTGGTGGTGGCCACCAGCCCGGCCCGGATCAGCGCCTGGGCGATGTGCGGCCGGCCGACCGTCCCCCCGGCCGCCGCAGCGAGGATCTCCGGCCAGCTCAGGTCGACCCCGTCGGCGCGCAGCAGCTCGACGATCCGCTCCCCGCGCACCTCGCGGGCCGCCCGCACCCGGGCCAGCTCCGCCGAAAGCTCCGGCTCCTCGGGGTCGAAGAGGTACGCGAGCAGGTGCAGCGCCACCGGCGGCTGCGCGTCGTACCAACGGCAGGAGATCTCCGCGCCCCGGACCAGGGTGAGCCCCGGGGGCAGCGCCGCCACGGCGGGCGCCCAGCCGGCGGTGCTGTCGTGGTCGGTGATGGCCAGCACGTCCAGCCCGGCGTCGGCCGCGGCCCGGACCAGCTCCGCCGGGGTGAGGGTGCCGTCGCTGGCCGTCGAGTGGGCGTGCAGGTCGATGCGGGCGTCGGCGGTCACGGGGCACGGGGTCATCGTCCGAAGCTACCCGCCGCCACGCGCGGCCCGCCGCCGGCCGTCCGCCACGCGCGGGCTGTCGCCGGCCGTCCGCCAGACGGGGCAGGGCTGTGGCGGCTCGCGGCGGGGATCACCGGGCCGGGTCGGTGACGACCACCGGCCGCCGCCCGGCCGCCTCGACTCCGGCCACCGGCTCGGCGGCCCGGTTCCCGGCGAGCACCCGGTCGACGGAGAACGAGACCAGCCGGTCCCGCGCGTCGACGTACCAGGCGGTCCCCGCCGGCGTCCAGGACACCGCGCCGGTCAGCGCGGGGCCGGCGGGCCGGGCCACCGGCGTCCCGGCGAGGGTGGTCAGGTCGACCAGGAGCGCCCCGGTGGCGCCCGACGCCGCTCTACGGCCGTTGAGCAGCAGCCAGTGGCCGTCGCCGGAGACCCCGCCGGCCCCGTCGCTGTCAAGGGCGGGCCCGCAGGCGGTACGGGTGGGCGTCAGCCCCCGGGCGGGGTCGAGCAGCGCCAGGCAGGGTCGTCGGGGCGTACCGGCGTCGACCAGGCCGACCAGCCGACCGTCCGGCAGCGCCCCGTGGACGGCGAGGACGTCGCGCCAGGGGTCGACGGGGAGGACACCCGTGGCGGGCCGCCAGAGCGCGTACCCGGGACCTCCCGGCTCCCGGCGCACCAGGACGGCGTCCCCGGCGAAGCCGGCCGGCACGGCCGCGCCCGGGGCCGGCGTGCTGGTGACCGCGACGATCTGGTCGCCGACGATCCCGGCGACGGAGAGGCGGTCGCCGGCGCGCCAGGCGACCCGGTCACCGGCGGGGGCCACGGCGATCGCCTCGGCGCCCGCGAGCAGCACCCGGGTGGAGCCGCCCGGACGTACGGCGAGCAGGGCCCGCCCCGCCACCGTGGGCTCGCCCACGACCAGCCAGCCGGCCCGGTCGGGCAGACGCTGGGCCCGGTCGGCCGCGACCAGCCCGAGGGGAATGGCCGCAGCCCCGGTGGGGTGCAGGGCACCGCCGAGGACCAGGTCGACCGTGACGCCGTCCGGCACCCGATCGGGGGCCGACGGCGGGCTCGGCACCGGCTCGGGGGCCGGCCGGGCGGAGGAGCCGCGCGGGTCGCCGAGCACCACGGTCGGCGTGGTGTGGTGCCCCGCCTGCCCGGCGAGCTGCGTCACACCGGCGCCGGCCAGCACGGTGGCCAGCCCGGCGAGGGCCGTGCCGGCGAGGGCGCGGCGGCGGCGCGCCCGGACGGCCCGACGGATGGCCAGGCCGGCCGGGTCGGCGGCGAACGGCCGGGGCATGGCGACCTGCCGGGCGAAGGTCTCCCGGACGGCGCGCTCCAGCTCGTCCGTCGTCATGCTTGTGGAACGCCCGGAGGTGGCGTGTCGGTTGTCGGGCCGTCGCACGCCGCTCACCTCCCCTCCGCGCCGGTGTAGGCGGCCGGCACCGCCGTGACCGGCCAAGCGGCGGCGTCGCCCGGCGGCGCGGCGGCCCCGGGAAGCGCGACCTCCGGGGGACGCGGGGCCTCCGGGGGACGCGGGGCCCGGGGCGGCGCGGTGTCGGTCGGGCCGGTGCCGGGCGCGGCAGCGGCCGGGACGGGCCGGCGCGGCGTGCGGCCGACGGACATGGTCGCCGCGCCCCTGTCGGCTCCGGCCGACGTGCGGCCGGCGGGCCGGGTCGCCGTGGGCGGCGCGGCCGGCAGGTCGAGGGCCGCCTGCTCCCCGAGCCGCCGCCGCAGGGTGGCCAGGGCCCGGGAGGTCTGGCTCTTCACCGTGCCCGGGGAGATCTCCAGCAAGGCGGCCGTCTGCGCCTCCGACATGTCCTCGTAGAAGCGCAGCACCAGCACCGCCCGCTGCCGGCTGGGCAGCGCCCGGAGGTGACGCCAGAGCAGGTCCCGGTCGAGCTGCTGCTCGATCTCGTCGGCCCCGGCCCGCTCCGGCAGCACGGCGGTCGGCCGCTCACCGTGCCAGCGCCGCCGCCACCAGCTCGTCGAGGTGTTGACCATGACCCGGCGGGCGTACGGCTCGATCGCCTCGATGCCGCCGAGCCGCTTCCAGGCCAGGTACGTCTTGGTCAGCGCCGTCTGGAGCAGGTCCTCGGCCGTGGCCCAGTCCCCCGCGAGCAGGTACGCGGTGCGCAGCAGGGCACCGGAGCGCGCCGCGACGAACTCCCGGAACTCCTCCTCCAGCGGGTCCCTGCCGACCACCGCCCACCTCCCCCGCCCCCGTGTCTGCTGGCAGGCTGCCACGGCGGTACGGCGCGGGTCGACGGCGAAAGGTGCGCTGTTTCCCCGATGTTCGGACGAGAGGCTTCACGCCCCGTCGTCGGCCTTGGCCTCGTCCGCCTCCTTGCCCAACCGCGCCTCGACCGCCTGCGGCTCGTACATCTCCTCGACGACGCGCAGGTAGAGCTCGTTCGGGTTGGGAAGGTTCTTGATCTCACGGAGCGCCTGGTCCTGGCCGGCGGACTCCAGCACGAACGTGCCGTAGTTGAGCGCGCGACCGGCGGGGCTCTGCTCGTACTTCATGTCGGTGACCCGGGCCAGCGGCATCATCGCCACCTTCCGGGTGACGATGCCGGTGACCACCATGACCCGCTTGTTGGTCAGGATGAACCGGTCGTACCACCAGTCCGCGACCTTCCAGGCGACCCAGCCCATCACCGCGAACCAGAGCAGCACCGCGACGGTGGTCAGGGCGCTGACGTCCCGCCCGGCGAGGAAGCCGGAGAGGTAGCCGAGGATGAAGGTGGCGGCGATGCCCACGATGATCGGGGTGGTGAGGTGGATCCAGTGCCGCTTCCACTCGCCCCGGTACCGCTCCGTGGGGAAGAGGTAGCGCGCCACCAGCGAACTGGGCTCGTCCTCCAGGGGAAGGACGCGCCGGGGGCCACTCGGCATGCCGGAGGCGTCGACCCGCAGGCCGGCCAGTTCCTCCTCGGAGATCTGCGGAGGCTGGTAGCTGGCCTCGGGGTCACGCACCCAGGCGCGCCCGGAGCGGCCCTCGCCCGCGAACGGGCCGTCGCCGTAGCCGACATCGTCCGAAAAGGGCGGACCGTCGGAGAAACCCGTCCCCCGCCCGGGGCCCGGTGGATCGTCGGGCCCGATGCGGGGAATCGGCTCCGTGTCTCGATCCCGGCGCTCCCGGTCAGGGTCGTCGGGGTCGAAGGGTGGACCGGAGGGGCTTCCCATCGGCGGCTAGGCGATGAGACTCGTGAAGAAGTCGCCAAACCCCTGGGCGATGTCCATGATGCCGCCACCGATCGACTTGAAGACGTCTGCGGCCGAGCTCGGCCGATACGCAACAAAGAAGATCAAGAATGCGATACCGGCCCAGGTGAGGACCTTCTTGACCATGGCGGGCCCATCCTCTCGCGCGGCGCCGGGTCCATTTACCGCAGCGGCACCCAGAGTATCAGTTAGGTGTCCTACAGTGAATCTCTGCGTCCGTTCTCCGACAGAACGGGAGACTGCCCGGGGCGTGGTGGCCCCGTCAAGCCTTCCCGTGCAGGTACGGAGACGGTGCGCCGTACACGAGCTCGGTAGGCGTCCACTCTGTGAGGTCGTGCAACTCCACGTCCTCGGCGAGCAGATGCCCCGCACTCGCTGGCCAGGCTATCGCATGAAGCCACAATCCCCGAGCCTCTCCGGCGTACGCACTTCGATCTGTCGGGGAACTCACGAGCCACAGTGGAGTCGGGTGCCCGGCCACCCGGATCCTGGCCTGCCCGACATGCTCGGGATGCCCGGGGCCGGGGTCGTCCAGCGCCTCGGCGAGTTCGGGGCCCGGGTCGGGGCCCGCCGTCCCGGCGAACCGGGTGCCCAGGCCGACGCCCGGCTCCTCGGCCACGAAGATCAGGTCGGCGGGGCCGCCGCCGAAGGGCTCGGGCCCGGCGCAGGCCACGACGGTGGCCCGCACGCCGCCGCGCTCGTCCCCGGCGTACGCCACCCCGGTGAGCGTCCAGCCGGGCGGCAGCGGCCAGGGGCACCAGACCGGCGTCGCCGGCGCCGCCTCGGGCGCGGCGGCGGCGACCCGGCCCACCACGCTGGCCACGATCTCCGCCCCGATGTGCTCGGGGACGTGCAGCGGGGGTACCGGCCCGCAGCGGGAGCACCGCCACTCGGCGTGCATCAGGTCCGGTTCCCGCACGGATCCACCACATCTGGGGCAACTCACCGCGACGCTCACGTCTTCCACCGTCACCCCGCAGCCGTGCGGCGTCAAGCGGAGCGGGCGAGACACCGCGAAATCGCCGACCCGGCGCGATTCCGCCGCCGCCGGGATCGCTCCATGTCGGCGACATGGCGCGGTCCCGCCCCCGAGGACACCGCCACGTCGCCGACACGATGACGCAAGCGCCCGGGGCGGCGGGGCCCGGTGCGGGCGGGGAGCGTCAGGCGGGCGGGGGCCCCGCGTGGGCGCGGATCCAGGCGTGCATCGCGATCCCGCTCGCCACCCCGGCGTTGATCGAGCGGGTGGAGCCGTACTGCGCGATCGAGAAGAGCTGGTCGCAGGCGGCCCGGGCGGCGTCCGACAGGCCCGGCCCCTCCTGGCCGAAGAGCAGCACGCAGCGGCGCGGCAGGGTGGTGGTCTCCAGCGGGTGGGAGCCGGGCAGGTTGTCGATGCCGACCACCGGCAGCTCCCCCGCCACCGCCCAGGCGGCGAACTCCTCGATGGTCTCGTGGTGCCGGACGTGCTGGTACCGGTCGGTCACCATCGCGCCCCGGCGGTTCCACCGCCGTCGCCCGACGATGTGCACCTCGGCGGCCAGGAAGGCGTTGGCGTTGCGGACCACCGTGCCGATGTTGAGGTCGTGCTGCCAGTTCTCGATGGCCACGTGGAAGTCGTGCCGCCGCCGGTCGAGGTCGGCCACCACGGCCTCGCGCCGCCAGTACCGGTACCGGTCCACGACGTTGCGCCGGTCGCCCTCGGCGAGCAGTTCCGGGTCGTACCGCGGATCGTCCGGGAGGTCGCCGGGCCACGGCCCCACGCCGACCTCGATCTGGTCACCGGTCACGGTCTGCAGAGGGTACGGCCCGCGCGGTCGCGCCGGCCGGCCGGGTGAGGCGGATCAGCCCAGGTCGAGCGCCGCGCCGAGCCGGTCGAGGAAGCGCCGGTCGGCCGGCGCCACGGGCGCGTCCGCCGGGGCCGGGGCCCCCTCGGGGGTGACCCGGCAGACCCGGGCCGCCACCGACTGCACCCACTGCCGGTACGCGGCCGAGTCGGCCGGGTCCGCCCGGCGGCGCAGCACCCGGACCGCGGCCCGGCAGGCGGCCAGCAGGTCGACGAGGTCGACGGCCGGGGCGCTCGTCCCGTCGAGCCGGGAGCTGACCTCGTCGCGCCCGGAGTGGGCCCCGTCGTGCCCGGAGCAGGCGTCCTCGTGCCCCGAGCAGGCCCCGTCGTGTCGGGAGTAGATGGCGGCGACCACGGCGCGGACCAGGTCGCTGTCGGAGGCGCGGCCGGCGGCCACGGCGTCCACGCCGGCGAGCCCGGCCGCGACGCCCCGCGTCGGGTGGCTCGTCGCGGGCCTCGTGGGATCGGCCGTGGCGGACCGCATGGGGTCGGTCGTGGCGGGCCGGGCAGCGGCCACGAGGACGCGGCCGGGGAGGCCGGTCAGCAGGTCCCACTCGGCGGCGGAGTAGGCGGCGGTGGTCAGGGGCGCGGCGCGGCGGCCGGCCGGGTGCGGCCCCCCGGCGACGGAGCGGCTCATGGCTACCTCCGGCGTCAGCATATGGGCCCCGTAGGGCGCACCGGGCCCCTTCCCCGGGGAACGTCGCCGCGGCCTCGCCCCCGGGCCCCTCCTCCCGGGAGCTGAGAGAAGGGGGGCGGCTCAGCGCGGGTCGGGGAAGCTCGGCCGCTCGGGGTCGACGCCCTCGGGGACGGCCGCCGCCGCGTACTCCCGCTTGCCGACCATGACCCGGCGGCGGAAGACGCAGACCATGGTGCCGTCCTGCTTGTAGCCGCGGGTCTCCACCGTCACCACGCCCCGGTCCGGCTTCGACTCGGACTCGCGCTTGTCCAGCACGGTGGTCTCGCCGTAGATGGTGTCGCCGTGGAAGGTCGGGGCGACGTGCCGCAGCGACTCGACCTCCAGGTTGGCGATGGCCTTGCCGCTGACGTCGGGCACGGACATGCCGAGCAGCAGCGAGTAGATGTAGTTGCCGACCACGACGTTGCGCTTGAACTGGCTCGCCGACTCGGCGTAGTGCGCGTCCATGTGCAGGGGGTGGTGGTTCATCGTGAGCAGGCAGAAGAGGTGGTCGTCGTACTCGGTGACGGTCTTGCCCGGCCAGTGCCGGTAGACCGCGCCGACCTCGAACTCCTCGTAGTAGCGGCCGAACTGCATCGGTGTCCCCCTCAGGGCGGCGACGAAGTTCGGGCCAGCATGCCTTATCGATGGTTAAGGTCGCGCCCCGGGCGGATCGGCCGTGGAAATGTCACACCGGCCGCCTCCCCTGGGGGGAGACGCAATGAGCGGCGGGGCCCTCCCCGGCACCCGCCGCCCACGCTCTGATGGAAGAGATTCTGCCGTACGCAAGCGGTCTTGGAACAGAGACCCGCATCACATTTATCAGTTCGTAACAACACGTGGCGTAACTGCCAGTGAGCCCGAAAGCGATCTCCGCAGGTCGGATCGGCCCTAGTCAGGCGATGGATCGCCGATCGGGGTTGCGCGCTCGGGCGATCCGACCTGGAAGCGCTCCCATCACGTCCGGTCACGCAAATGCATAACGCACGTGCGCTCCGCAACTCGGAGAGCGACAGACAGTGGTCGATTCCAGGAGGAGCCTCCCCAGGCGGGGGCCGGTTTCGGGGGGAGCCCCCCGGGAATTCGACGGGACCCGTCCTGGTTCCAGGACGAGTAGGTGATTCCGCGGTGATCGGAGAGTCCACATGGCAACCGTTGAGCTGACCACGGCGAACTTCGACGAGGTGGCGGGCGGCGACGGCATCGTCCTCGTCGACTTCTGGGCCGAGTGGTGCGGCCCGTGCAAGCGGTTCGCCCCGGTCTACGAGCGCTCCTCCGCCAAGCACCCCGACATCGTCTTCGGCAAGGTCGACACGGAGGCGCAGCAGGAACTGGGCGCGAAGTTCGACATCCGCTCGATCCCGACGATCATGGCGATCCGGGACGGCGTGATCGTCTTCGCCCAGCCGGGCGCCCTGCCCGAGTCCGCCCTGGAGAACCTCATCGAGCAGGTCCAGGCCCTCGACATGGACGACGTCCGCAAGAAGCTGGCCGAGCACAACCACTGAGTTCCGAGCCCCACGACGCGACGGCCGGGCCCCGCACGGGCCCGGCCGTCGCGCGTCTCGCCCACCGGCGACCGACGGCCCGGCTCGCCCACCGGTCGGTGCCCCGCGCCCGCGTCACCGGTACGGCTGGCCCGCGCCGCCCGACGGAAGGAGCCGGAGCGCCCCTTCGATCCCGTATGGTCCTGAACCGATGGAGACGCTGACCCCGCAGGGCCGGGCGGTCCGGCTGTTCGCCACGGCACTGGGCCTCGCCGTGCTGCTCGCCGGCACCGCCTGGGGCACCGACGACGACTTCCCGTTCGGCCCGTTCCGGATGTACTCGACCTCCGACCCGGCGAACGCCGCCGCCCCGGACACCCGGATCGAGGGCGTCGACCGCACCGGCGCGGTGGTCGACCTGGGCGAGGACGCCACCGGCCTGCGCCGCGCCGAGATCGAGGGCCAGCAGAGCCGGTACGTCGCCGAGCCCGCCCGACTGCGCCAGGTCGCCGACGCGTACGCCGAACGCCACCCCGACGCCGCCGGCCTGGTCGAGGTCCGCATCGTGATCCGCTGGTACGGCATCGAGGCCGGCCGCCCCACCGGCCGCTGGGCCGACGAGACCGTGGTCGCCTGGCGGGCGGAGCCGTGATCGGCTGGCTGTTCGAGGCGGTCCCGCGCGGCCGGGTGGCCGCCTTCCGCACCCTGGTCTACCTCTTCGTCGCCGCCGACCTCGTGGTCTTCACCCCCTGGGTGCGCACCCGGGCCGCCGTCCCCGGGGAGCTGTACCAGCCGCTGCTCGTCGGCCGGGTACTGCCGCTGCCCACCCCGACGCCCGCGCTGGTCGCCGCGGTCTTCTGGGCGCTGCTCGTCGTCGCCCTGCTCGCCGCGACCGGGCGCGCCCACCGGCTGCTCGGCTGGACGGTCTTCGCGCTCTACCTGGAGTGGATGATCATCGCGATGAGCTACGGCAAGGTCGACCACGACCGGTTCGGCCTGCTCGTCGCGCTCGCCGCGCTGCCCGCCGCCGGCCGGGCCCGGCACGGCGACCCCACCCGCACCGAGGCGGGCGGCTGGGCGCTGCGGGTCACCCAGATCGCGGTGATCTGCACGTACTTCCTGGCCGCGTTCGCGAAGTTCCGCTTCGGCGGCCTCGACTGGGCCACCGGGTCGGTGCTCGCCAAGGCGATCATCCGGCGCGGCACCGACCTGGCCGACCTGGTCGCCTCGGTGCCGTACCTGCTGCTCGTGGCGCAGTTCGGCATCCTCGCCTTCGAGCTGCTCAGCCCGGTGGTCTTCCTGCTGTCCGAGCGCTGGCGGCTGGCCACGGTCGGCTTCTTCTACTCGTTCCACGCAATCACCATGGCGACGATCACCATCTCGTTCGCGCCGCACCTGGTGGCGATGGCCAGCTTCCTGCCGCTGGAGCGGGTGCGCCCGGTGGTCTGGGCCCGCCGGCTCGCCGGCCGCCGACCCGGCCGGACCGGGGGCGCGGAGGACGCGGCCACCGGGGGGCCGCCGCCCGGCCCGGCGGTCGACGGCGGGCTGCCCGGTCAGGCCCCGGTGGTCGGGCGGCCGGCCGGGCCGTAGAGTCGCTCCCGCGCCTCCTGGGGCAGCGAGCAGGCGGCGGTGCCACCCGGCAGCCGGTGCCGGTTCCGGGCCACCCAGCGGTACGCCGGCCAGGCCGCCGCGCGCACCGGCGGGAACCGCAGCCCGCCTCCCGCCACCCGCCAGAACGGGCCGCTGTCGCCGAGCAGCCGCGCGATGGCGTCGGGGCCGGCCGCGCGGGAGCCGTCCGCGCCGACCCACTGCACCGCCTCCTCGCACTCGGCGGCGGTCAGGCCGAGCGCCTCCAGGTCGGCGAACTGCCAGGGCAGCACCCGCGCCCCGGTGGGGATGCGGCGCTCGATGAACTCCGCGCACTTCGTGCAGAACGCGCAGTCGCCGTCGTAGACGAAGGTCGACCTCTCCATGGCCCCATCCTCCCCCCGGCCGGCGGCGGGCCGCGCCGGGGTGTCCGACAGGTCACTTGCACGTCGTTAGAACGTGTGTTCGAATGATGGTCATGCGCTGGGACAACCTCTCCGCTCCCCCGGACGAGGGCCGTCCCGAGCGGGCAGCGCCGGCGGCACCACCCCTGCCGCTGGCGCTGCCCGGCGCGACCGTCCGCACCTTCGACACCCCCGGCTTCGCCGGGATGACCTTCCACGAGGTGCGGGCGAGTGGTACGCGCACTGGCTCGGCCGGGAGCACCCGCGCCTGGTGCCCCGCTACCGGGAGCTGTACCGGGCGGGTGCGTACGCGCCGCAGGCGTACCAGCGGGAGCTGACCGCCCGGGTGCGCATCGCCGCCCGCCGGCACGGCCTGCCCCGGGCCGCCCCGACCGGGGGCCACCGGTTGGCCAGGCCGCCCGCGCCGCCGCCCGCTGAGCAACTCACCCTGCTCTGAGCGCGGCGAGCGGCTATCGTCGCGGCGTGCGCAGCGCCCAGCAGATCCTCGCCGAGTCCGCCGTCATCGCCGTCGTGGGCGCGTCCCGCGACCCGGCCAAGGCCGCCCACCGGGTGCCGGCCCAGATGCAGCGGTACGGCTGGCGGATCGTCCCGGTCAACCCGACCGTCGAGGAGCTGTTCGGCGAGCGGGCGTACGCGTCCCTGGCCGACATCCCGCACCCGGTCGACCTGGTGAACGTGTTCCGCCCGGCCCGGGACGCGGTCGAGGTGGTCCGGGACGCGGTGGCGATCGGCGCGCCGGCCGTCTGGTTGCAGCTCGGGATCGTCTCGCCGCAGGCGCGGCGGATCGCGGAGGAGGCCGGCATCGACTACGTCGAGGACCGCTGCCTCATCGTCGAGCGCGCCGCCGCCGGTCTCACCCGCCTCGGCTGAGGCCGCCGCCCCCGGTGGTTAGGAGGGGACCCTTCCTCTACCGAAAGCGTTAACAGGGGGCCCTTCCTTGCACCTCAGAGCTTGTACTCCTTGAGGAGGCCCCGGGAGATGATGGTCTTCTGGATCTCCGAGGTGCCCTCGCCGATCAGCAGGAACGGGGCCTCCCGCATCAGCCGCTCGATCTCGTACTCCTTGGAGTAGCCGTAGCCGCCGTGGATGCGGAACGCCTCCTGGACGACCTCGGCGCAGTACTCGGAGGCGAGCAGCTTCGCCATGCCGGCCTCGACGTCGTTGCGCTGGCCGGCGTCCTTGAGCCGGGCGGCGTTGACCATCAGGGCGTGCGCGGCCTCGATCTTCGTGCCCATCTCGGCGAGCTTGAAGGCGATGGCCTGGTGCTTGGCGAGCGGCTGGCCGAAGGTGCGGCGCTGCTGGGCGTACGCGACGGCCAGCTCGAACGCGCGCAGGGAGATGCCGCAGGCGCGGGCGGCGACGTTGACCCGGCCCACCTCGATGCCGTCCATCATCTGGTAGAAGCCACGGCCGACCTTCTCCTCGCCGCCGAGCACGGCGGAGGCGGGGACGGTGACGCCGTCGAGGACCATCTCGGTGGTCTCGACGCCCTTGTAGCCCATCTTGTCGATCTTGCCGGGGATGGTCAGGCCGGGCGCGGTCTCGCCGAAGCCCGGCTCCTTCTCCAGCAGGAAGGTGCTCATGTTGCCGTAGACGGAGTCGGCGCCGGTGTCGGTCCGGACGAGGGTGGCCACCACCGAGGAGTACGCCCCGTTGGTCAGCCACATCTTCTGGCCGTTCAGGACGTAGTCGTCGCCGCTGCGGACCGCCTTCGACTTGATCGCCGAGACGTCGGAACCGCACTCCGGCTCGGACATCGAGAACGCGCCACGCACCTCGCCGGTGGCCATCCTCGGCAGCAGCCGGGCCTTCTGCTCCGCCGAGCCGTGCTGGGAGATCAGGTACGCCACGATGAAGTGCGTGTTGACGATGCCGGAGATCGACATCCAGCCCCGGGAGAGCTCCTCGACCACCAGCGCGTACGTCAGCAGGGACTCGCCCAGCCCGCCGTACTCCTCGTCGATGGTGAGGCCGAACAGCCCCATCTCGCGCATTCCGTCGAGGATGTCGGTGGGGTACTCGTCGGCGTGCTCCAGCCGCTGGGCGTGCGGGATGATCTCCTTGTCGGCGAACTCCCGGACGGTCTCCAGGATCGACTGCTGCACGTCGGTCAGGCCGGGCGTCTGGGCGAGTCGGGCCATCTCAGCCTCCGGGGGATCGGGGCAACTACTCACGGGTAACTGAACGTTCGGTCAGTATCGACGTCCCGGCCGCCCCGGCCAAGGCGAACAGTCGGCCCAACCGCTGTGAAAAGGTTCACCGCTGCGGGTAGCGTCCGCAATGGGTGGGTCACGACGGGTGCGCGGGAGGTGCCGGATGAGTTATCCACCGCAGGAGCCGGAGCAGCCGCCGTCGCCCTACGAGCCCCCGCCGGGCCGGCAGGACGAGCCCGGCCCCGGGCACGGGCCGCAGGCCCAGCCCGACCCGTACCAGCAGCCCGAGCCGTACGGCACTTACCAGCAGCCGGAGCACCACGGCCAGTACCAGCAGCCCGAGCCGTACGGCAAGTACCAGCAGTACGGCCCGCCGCCCCCCGGGTACGGCGGGTACGGCCCGCCCGGCCCAGCCCGGGGGACGAACGTCCTCGCCGTGCTGTCGCTGGTCTTCGCGTTCGTCTTCTCGCCCGCCGGCATCGTGCTCGGCTACGTGGCCAAGCAGCAGATCCGCCGCACCGGCGAGGAGGGCGAACAGCTCGCCACCTGGGGGCTGATCCTCGGCTACGTCTTCACCGCGCTCGGCCTGCTGATCTGCTGCGGCTGGGCCGCCCTGGCCTTCGTGAGCGGCTCCGGCGGCAACTCGTACTGACGGCGGTGCCGCCCGGCGCGCGGGTCAGCGGAACTGCGACTCCCGGACGCTGTTGCCGCCGTCCACCACGATCATCTGCCCGGTGATGTACGACGCGGCCGGCGAGCAGAGGAAGACGATCGCGGCGGCCACCTCGTCGGGGGTGCCGGGGCGGCCGACGGGGGTGCCGAGGCCCTGGCGGAGCTCGGCCACCGTGGAGGCCGCCGTGTGGATCGTGCCGGGGGCCACCGCGTTCACCGTCACCCCGTCGGCGATCATCTCCATCGCCAGCGCCCGGGTCAGCCCGACCACGCCCGCCTTCGCCGCCGCGTACCCCGCCTCGGTGGGCAGGGCGTTGACCGGCCCGGCGGTGGCGGCGAGGTTGACGATCCGGCCCCAGCCGCGCTCGGCCATCCCGCCGATGAACGCCCGGCTGCACAGGAACGCGGTGCTCAGGTTCCGGTCGATCTCGCCGCGCCACTCGTCGTAGCTGAGCTGGGCCACCGGGCGCAGCACCTCGGGGCTGGCCCGGCTGGCCAGGCCGGCGTTGTTGACCAGCACCTCCACGTCGCCGAGCTGTTCGGTGACGGCGTCGGCGAGCGCGCCGACCTCCGACTCGTCGGTCAGGTCGGCGACGAACCCGGTCGCCCCCAGCTCACCGGCCCGCTCGTGGATGCGCCGGGTGGTGGAGACGATGGCCACCCGGGCGCCCAGGTCGACCAGGCGGCGGGCGGTCGCGTACCCGATGCCGTCGGGGCTGCCCGCCCCGGTGACCAGGGCGACCCGGCCGTCGAGCCGCATGGTGACCGGCTCGGCCAGCGGCGCCGGGTCGTCGTCCTCCCCGGTCGGGCCGGCCCCGACGGTGGTGCGACCGCGTCGGACCAGGCCGGGGCGGCTCACGTCCCGTCGTGGTCGGCTGCCGGAACGGTCCGCGGCGCGCGCGTCGATTGCCATGCCGCGATCCTGCCCGCTCCGCCTCCCCCGGGCAACGCGGCACCCGGTGACGGGGCCAACGGTTCTGGGCGGCCCTGGCTACCCTGACCGCGCACCCTCGACAGACGCGGAGACACCGATGACATACCCCCCTCCGACCGACGGCCAGAACGAGCCGTGGTCCCAGCCGTCCGCCCCGCCCGTCGACCCGACCCTCGTGAGCGGGCAGCCGGCCGGCCTCGACCCGTACCCGCCCGCCGACCCGTACGCGGGGATGAAGGTGGAGCGGGCCGCCCCGGTCGCCGACCCGTACGCCGCGCCGGGCTACGCGCCAGCCGGCTACCCGCCCCCCGGCTACCCCGGCTACGGCTACCCGGTCGCGCCGAAGACCAACGGCCTGGCCGTCGCGGCGCTGGTGCTCGCCCTGGTCGGCCTCGCCTCCTGCATCACCGCGCCCATCGGCGCGATCATGGGTCACGTCGCCATGAAGCAGATCCGGCAGACCGGCGAGGCCGGCGAGGGGATGGCGAAGGCGGCCATCATCGTGGGCTGGATCCTCACCGGCCTGCTGGCGCTGTTGATCATCTTCTACATCGTGGTGATCGTCATCGCGATCTACGCGGGCAGCACGAGCGGCAGCAGCAGCTACTGACGCGCGCGGTGCGGCGGGTGCCGCCCCGACCCGGGGCGGCAGCGCCCCGCTAGGCCGGAGGCGTGAAGCTGGACGTGCGGGTCATCCCGGCCGCGCGACCCTTGGCCGCGATCACCAGGGCCATCTTGCGGGACGCCTCGTCGATCATCTCGTCGCCGAGCATCACCGCGCCGAGCCGGCCGCCCGCCTCCGAGGTGAAGTGCTCGTACGCGTCGAGGATCAGCTCGGCGTGGTCGTAGTCGGCCTGGGCCGGCGAGTAGACCTCGTTCGCGGCGTCGATCTGGCCGGGGTGCAGCACCCACTTGCCGTCGAAGCCCAGCGCGGCCGAGCGCCTGGCCACCTCGCGGAACCCGTCGACGTCGCGGATCTGGAGGAACGGGCCGTCGATGGCCTGCTTGTCGTGCATCCGGGCGGCCATCAGGATCCGCATGAGGATGTAGTGGTACGGGTCGCCCGGGTAGTCGGGGATCAGCGCGCCCACCACCAGCGACTTCATGTTGATCGAGGCCATGAAGTCGGCCGGGCCGAAGATGATCGTCTCGACCCGGGGCGACGCGGCGGCGATCGCGTTGATGTTGACCAGGCCGGCGGCGTTCTCGATCTGCGCCTCGATGCCGATGCGGCCGACCGCCAGGCCGAGGGTCTTCTCGATCTGGGTGAGCGTGAGGTCGAGCCACTGCACCTGGGCGGCGTTCTGCACCTTCGGCAGCATGACGCAGTCGAGGTTGGCCCCGGCGCCCTCGACGACCTCGACGACGTCCCGGTACGTCCACGGGGTGGTGAGGTCGTTCACCCGGACCACCCGGGTCTTGCCGGCCCAGTCGCCCTCGTTCAGCGCGGCCACGATGTTCTTGCGCGCGTCCGGCTTGGCCAGCGGGGCGACGGCGTCCTCCAGGTCGAGGAAGACCTGGTCGGCGGGGAGGCCCTGGGCCTTGCCGAGCATCTTGACGCTGGAACCCGGCACGGCGAGGCAGGACCGGCGGGGGCGACCGACAGCGGCCATCGAATGCGCTCCTTCCCGCGTCGACGCGGCGGGTCGACGGGCAGACAGGGGCCCGCCGCAGCGGCGGACTTAACGATCGCAAAGGTGTTTGTGACGCCACGGTAACCTCGCGCCATGAGCGGGGTGAACGGAGCTGTGGAAGATCTCACTGGGCGTCGGACCGTCGTGGTGACCGGGGCCAGCTCCGGCATCGGGCTGGCCGCCGCCGTCGACCTGGCCCGGCGCGGCGACCGGGTGGTGCTCGTCGGCCGGGACCCGGCCCGCCTCCAGGCCGCCGGCGACCGGGTACGGGAGGCCAGCGGCGAGCGGCCCGAGCTGTTCCGGGCCGACTTCGCCGTCCTCGACGACGTGCGGGGGCTGGCCGAGCGGCTGCGCGCCGCGTACGACCGGATCGACGTGCTCGCCAACAACGCCGGGGCGATCGTGTTGCAGCCGGTGACCACGGTGGACGGGTTCGAGCTGTCGATGCAGGCCAACCACCTGGCCCCGTTCCTGCTCAGCGTCCTGCTGCGCGACCGGGTGGGCCGGATGGTGGTCACCGCCTCCGCCGCGCACCGCAGCGGGGTGCTGGACCCGGACGACCTCAACCGGACCCTGCGCGGGTACGGGCCGATCCGCGCCTACGGCACCAGCAAGCAGGCCAACATCCTGTTCACCGCCGAGGCGGCGCGGCGCTGGCCGGAGGTCGCGGCGTACTGCTTCCATCCCGGCGTGGTGCGGAGCCGGTTCGGCACGGACAGCCGCCTGGTCGCCCTCGGCATGCGGCTCCTGCCGTTGCGCAGCCCGGAGAAGGGCGCGGAGACCCTGGTCTGGCTCACCAACCAGGACCGGGCCCGGCTGGTCGACGGCGGCTACTACGCCGACCGCCGGCCGCGCCGACCGCTGCCCAGGGCCGCCGACCCCCGGCTCGCGGCCCGGCTCTGGGCGGCCAGCGCGAGGGCGGTCGGCGTCGAGGCGTGACCCACCGAGGGCCGTGAGGCGGGGCCGGGCCGGAGCCGGTAGGCGGACCGACGGAAGGCGGGGTCCGGGAGGCGGGTCCGGCGTGCGTCGTCACTCGCCCAGGTGGACCGGGACGCTGGTCACCACGACGCCGGGCAGCGCCTGCAACGCGCCGCGCAGCCGGTGCTCGGCTCGGCTGTGCAGCGGCCGGTGCCAGCGGCGGCGCGGCACCACCTCGGGCACGATCACGGTGAGCACCAGGTCGGCCCGGGAGGCGTGCAGCGCCTCCAGGTAGTGCGCCAGCGGCCCGACCACCGCCCGGTACGGCGACACGATCGTCTCCAGCCGCAGGTGGTCCCCCCACGCCTCCCACTGCTCGCGGAACCGGTCCGCCTCCCCCTCCTCCGGGGCGATGTGCACCGCCAGCGTCGGCTGGCCGAGCGAGGCCGCGTACGCCAGGGCGCGCAGCGACGCCCGGTTCAGCCGCGCCACCGGCACCACCACCAGGTTGCGCACCTGCTGCGGCAGTTCCTCCCCCTCCGGCGGGGCGGCCCCGGCGGGCGGGGGCGGGCGCAGGGCCAGCGCCCGGTGCAGCGTCCGGTAGTGACGCTGCACCCGCTGGAAGACCAGCACCAGCAGCGGCACGGCGACGACCACCACCCACGCGCCCTCGGTGAACTTGGCGACGGCGGCGGTCGCCAGCACCAGCCCGGAGACCGTCGCGCCGAACGCGTTGACCGCCAGCCGCCGCCGCCAGCGCCGGCCCCGCTCGCGCCGCCAGTGCACCACCATGCCGGCCTGGGAGAGGGTGAACGCCAGGAACACCCCGACCGCGTACAGGGGGACCAGCGCCTCGGTGTGCCCCCGGAAGATGACGAAGACGGCGGCGGCCGGGAGGCAGAGGGCGACGAGCCCGTTGCTGAAAGCCAACCGGTCCCCCATGTGCAGGAACCGGCGCGGGGCGTGCCCGGCCCGGGCCATGAAGTACAGCAGTCGGGGGAAGTCGTTGAAGGCGGTGTTCGCGGCCAGCAGCAGGATCAGCGCGGTCGCCGCCTGCACCAGCGCGTACCAGGGGCCGGTGGGGAAGCTGGCGCGGGCGAGCTGGGACAGCAGGGTCTGCCCCGGCCTCGGCGCGAGCCCGTCGAGGTGCACCAGCACGGTGATGCCGGCGAAGAGCAGCACCAGCATGGCCACCATCCAGCCGAGGGTGGTGCGCGCGTTGCGCCACTCCGGCGGGCGGAACGCCGGCACCGCGTTCGACACCGCCTCGATGCCCGTCATCGACACCGCGCCGGAGGAGAACGCCCGCAGCACGAGCAGCAGGCCCAGCCCCTCCACGGCCGGCACGTCCGGCGGCGGCAGCGCCGCGAACCCCCGGCCGGCCGCGTCGTGGAACCCGGCGCCGAGCACCGCCAGCAGCGCGACCACGAAGGCGTACGTGGGCAGGACGAACAGGTTCCCGGCGGTACGGACGCCGCGCAGGTTCCCGGCGAGCAGCGCGGCGATCACCAGCACGCCGAGCGGGACGGTGAACCCGGCGAGCCCCGGCAGCGCCGAGGTGACCGCGCGCACCCCGGCGGAGACCGAGACCGCCACGGTCAGCACGTAGTCGATCATCAGGCCGGCCGCCGCCGCCAGCCCCGCCAGCGACCCCAGGTTGTCGCCCGCCACGATGTACGAGCCGGCGCCGTGCGGGTAGGCCGGGATCGTCTGCCGGTAGGAGACGCCCACCGCCACCATCAGCAGCACCAGCGCGGCGGCCAGCGGCAGGGACAGCGCCAGCGCGCCGCCGCCGGCCAGCAGCAGCACGGTCAGCATCGCCTCCGGCCCGTACGCCACCGAACTGAGCAGGTCGGAGGAGAGCACCGGCAGGGCGACCAGCTTGCGCATCCGCTCGTAGAGCACCGCCGCGCTGGTCAGCGGCGGGCCGAACACGGTACGCCGGAGCCGGGCGAGGCCCCGGCCGAGGCGGGACCCGGGCAGGTTGGCCCGTTCCGTGGCGACCAGCTCGTCCGGCTCGCCGACGCGGAACAGCTCTATCGGCGTCAGCCGGCCGAACCGGCTCGGGGCGGGACGCAGGCGGTACCGCCCGAGGGTCGGGTCGACCGGCAGCGGCGCGGCCCGTCCCGCCGCCCGCGCCGCCCCCCACCGTTCGCCGACGCGGCGCAGCGCCCGCACCTCGTCCGGCGTCGGCGCCGGGAACTCCGCCGCCGGTGTCACGGAGAGGCCGTCCCCGCCCTCCTCGCCCACCCGCCACCACCCCCTCCCCTCGCACTCTGGACGGAACGGACCCGGCCCGGCGGCGGAACGGCGACTCTCGGGGACGATCCCCGCTTCAGGCGGAGGGGCGCTCGGTCGACGGATCGGCGTCGGCCGACAGCGTCGCGTCGGCCGGGAGCGGGGTGGCGTCGGCCGGGAGCGGGGTGGGCAGGGCGCGGCGGCCGGCGCGCGCCCCGCCGAGCACCACCACGGCGACGCCGACGAGGAGCAGCGCCAGCCCGGGCAGCGCGGCGGCCCGGGGAAGCTGGCCGAGCCAGGCCCAGGCGATCACCGCTGCCCCCGGCGCCTCCAGCAGGCCCAGCACGCTGACCGTGGTCGCCGGGACCCGCCGCAGCGCGTAGTTGAACATCGAGTGGCCGAGCAGTTGGGCCCCGGCCACCAAGGCCAGGATCGCCAGCCAGGTGCCGGTGTCCCAACCGGCCAGCGGCACCCCGCCGACCAGGCAGACGACCAGCAGGGCCAACGCGCACACCCCGTAGCAGACGGTGGTGTACGTGGTGGTGCTGACCGTGGCCCGCGCCCGCTCGCCGAGGGCGGTGTAGACCGCGGCGAACAGGCCGCCGGCCACCGCCAGCAGGTCGCCGGCGAACGCCGGGCCGGAGACGGCGACGTCGGCCCCCGAGGCGAGCGCGGCACCGCCCACCGCCACCCCGATGCCGACCCAGACCACCGGCGGCAGCCGGCACCCCTGGAAGCGGGCGATCAGCCCCTGCCACACCGGCTGGGTGGCGACCAGGGCGGTGGCGGCGGCGACGGACGTGAGCTGGACGCTCGGCATCCAGGTGGCGAAGTGCGCGGCCAGCGCCAGCCCGGACAGCACGCAGTACGCGCCCGCGCGCCGCCCCGCGCCGACGGTCAGCGCCCGGAACTCGGCCCGCCGCCGGGCCAGCGCGAACGGGCCGAGCGCGCCGGCCGAGAGCAGGTTCCGCCAGAACGCGATCGCCAGGGCCGGCGCGGCGGCGAACGCGACCAGCGGCGCGGACGACGACACCGCGACGACGGCGAGGACGACGGCCCCGCCGGTCAGCGGGTCGACCGGCGGGCGGTGGGGCGCGGGGAGGGACACGGAAAGCAATCCTCACACGGCACGGCCACCACAGAACGTAGACGTCCGGTTACGATCATGGCGTCCCGGCGACCCTCCCCCTCGACGCCCGGAGGCACTCCCCCATGCCCTTTTTCCAGGCGGTGCTGTTCGACTTCTTCGGCACGCTCACCCGTTCCGTGCGGCGCGGCGCGGGCCACCGCTCCACCGCAGAGCTGCTCGGCTGCCCGGTCGACGCGTTCATCGAGGTGCTCGACGGCAGCTACTACCAGCGGGCCAGCGGTCGCCTCGGCGACGCCGAGGCCACCCTGCGCTGGGTGTGCGCGCAGGCCGGCGTACACCCGCCGGAGGGCGCGCTGCGCGCGGCGGTGGCCGCCCGCCACCGGGCCATCCGGGCGGACACCCGCCTGCGCGACGAGGCGGTGCCCGTGCTGACCGCGCTGCGCCGGCGGGGCGTACGCACGGGCCTGGTCAGCGACTGCACCCACGAGCTGCCGGCGTTCCTGCCGCGGCTCGCCGTGGCCCCGCTGCTCGACGCGCGGGTGTTCTCGGTGCTCCTCGGGCGCTGCAAGCCCGACCCGGCGCTCTACCTGGCCGCGTGCCGTCAGCTCGGGCTGACCCCGGCCGACTGCCTGTACGTCGGCGACGGCGGCAGCCAGGAACTCACCGGCGCGCGGCGGGCGGGGATGACGGCGGTACGGCTCGCCGCGCCGGACCTCGCCGAGCACATGGTCTTCAACGCCGAGCCCGCCTGGGACGGGCCGGTGCTGCGCTCGCTGAGCGAAGTCCTCGGCCTGCTGGACCCGATCGCCGTACCGGCCTGATCCCGGGCCCTCCCTCGACGGACGGCCGGAGCGGGGCCGCCGGTCGGCCGGCCCGGCGGCCCCGCCCCGGTCGGCGGTCCAATCGTCCGGCGGGTCCGGGAATCCGGCGGTCCGGCCCGTTTGGCGGCCAGGCCGTTTGGCGGTCCAGCGGCCCGGCCGTTTGGCGGTTCGGCCGTCCGGCGGCCAGGCCGTTTGGCGGTTCGGCCGTCCGGCGGCCCGGCCGGTTGGCGGCCCGGCCGGTTGGCGGCCCGGTTCAGCGGCGTCGGACGCGGTGCAGACGGAACGGCTTGCGGACGGCCCGGACCGCCGGGGTCTCCCGGGGCGGCTCGGCGAGCGAATCGTCGGGCAGCCCGTCGCCGGCCACCGGCTCGCCGGCCGGCGTCAGCCGGACCAGGGCGCAGCCGTCGGCGGCCCACCGGGCCACGAGGTCCGCCGTGGGCCCGGGGGCGTTCAGCCGCTTGGCGGCGACCGTCGGGGCGAGGGCCGCCCACTCCTCGGTGTCCGGCGCGACCCCGGTCACCCGGGCCGGCCAGGTGACGATCCGCCCGCCGTGGTCGCCGCGCAGGGTGACGTGGGCCTCGGCCGCCTCCGCCAGCCCGGGCGCGGCCTGCTCGCCGGGGCCGCTCACCACCAGGAGCGACCCGTCCGCCGGTACGCACCACAGCGCCCGCGCCGGCTCGCCCGCGACGCCCACCCAGGCGACGGCGGCCTTCTTCACCGCCTCGTCGACCAGGGGCGTGCTGACCCGGTCGTCCACCTCGTCGGTCACCCCGGCATCCTCCCGCATCCCGACTCCCCGTCCTCCCACCCACCGCGCCCCGCAACACCGGTGTTGGTGAGAAGGGTTCCCTTCTCTACCGTAGGCGTTAACAAGGGGCCCTTCCTTACCCCAGGAAAGGGGGGACCGCGATCTCGCCCCGGGCCACGGGCATCACGTGGCCGCTCACCGTCGCGCCGACCGCCGAGCCCTGCGCTGCGGTGACCGTGCAGGTCAGCAGCGACGGGCGGTTGATCTCGGCGCCCTGCCGGACGACGTAGTCGGAGAGCCCGTCGCCGGGGAGCAGGCCGCTGGCGACCAGCCACACGCCGAGCCCGAGGGCGGCCGAGCCGGTCGCCGGGTCCTCCGGGACACCGTGGCCGGGGACGAAGACCCGGGCGTGCGCGGTTTGCGAGTCGGCGTTCCAGGAGAAGACGCTGACATGCTCGATGCCGTACCGCTCCGCCGCCGCCGCGTTGACCCGGGCGCGGGCCACCGCGTCCGGGCGCACCGGCAGGTACGGGAACTCCAGCCCGCAGCCGGCCACCCGGGGCGCCGGGCCGGTGTGGTCGTCGGCGTCGAGGCCGACCATCTCCAGCAGCGGCTCCAGGTCCAGCTCCGGGCCGAGGGTCGGGCTGCCGCCGGTCAGCGTCGCGCCGGTGGCGGTCACCTCGATCGGCAGCACCCCGGCCCCGCACTCCTGGGTGACCTGCCCCACGCCGAACATGCCGCGCCGGCTCGCGGTCACCGCCGCGCCGACGCTCGGGTGCCCGGCGAACGGCAGCTCGTCGGTGGGGGTGAAGATCCTTGCCCGGTAGGTGGCCGCGAACTGGGTGGGCGGCAACACGAACACCGTCTCGGAGAGGTTGAACTCCAGCGCGAGCGCCTGCATCTGCTCGGTGGCGAGCCCTTCGGCGCCGAACACCACCGCGAGGGGGTTGCCGGCGAAGGGGCGGTCGGTGAAGACGTCCACGATCTCGTAGGCCAAGGTCGACATGTACGTAGACAGTAGGCGCTTAGGCTGGTCCTCGTGAGCACGCCGAACCGGATCTACGTGGCCAGGCTCGCCGGGGTCGCCGTCTTCGACCCGAACGGCGACCAGGTGGGGCGGGTCCGGGACGCGGTGGCCCGGCTCCGGCCGACCCAGCGCCCGCCCGAGGTGGTCGGCCTGGTGGCGGAGATGCCGATGCGCCGGCTCATCTTCCTCTCCATCAACCGGATCACCTCCATCGACGCCGAAGCGGTGGTGCTCGGCAGCGGCACCCTCAACCTGCGCCGGTTCTCCAAGCGCCCGAACGAGCTGCTGGTGCTCCAGGAACTGCTGGACCGGCGGGTGCAGCTCGACCCGGGCGGCCAGTCCGGCTCGGTGGTCGACGTGGCGATGGAGTGCAGCCGCGGCGGCGAGTGGGCGCTGACCCGGGTCGCCGTCCGCGAGCAGACGGGCCGGCTCACCCGCCGGGGTCACCTGCACCAGGTCGAGTGGGACCGGGTGCGCGGCCTCAGCGGCGTCGCCGAGACCCGGGGTACGGCGAACCTGCTCGCCGTACTGGAGGACATGCGCCCGGCGGACCTGGCCAACGCCCTCCAGGACCTGCCCGACGCCCGGCGCAACGAGGTGGCGGCGGCGCTGGACGACGTGCGGCTGGCCGACGTGCTCAGCGAGCTGCCCGAGCGCGACCAGGTGGAGATCCTCGCCGCGCTCGACCGGGAGCGCGCCGCCGACGTGCTGGAGGAGATGGACCCGGACGACGCCGCCGACCTGCTCAACGAGCTGCCCCCGCCCGAGCAGGACGTGCTGCTGGACCTGATGGAGCCCGACGAGGCCGACCCGGTCCGCCAACTGCTGAAGTACACCTCGGGCACGGCCGGCAGCGTGATGACCTCGGAGCCGGTGATCCTGCCACCGGACGCCACGGTCGCCGAGGCGCTCGCCCGGATCCGGGAGGAGCAGCTCTCCCCGGCGGTGGCGGCGCAGGTCTTCGTGGCCCGCGCGCCGATGACCACCCCCACCGGCCGGTACCTGGGGATGGCGCACTTCCAGCGGCTACTCCGGGAGCCCCCGGCCGACCTGCTCGGCGGGATCGTGGTCAACGACATCGACCCGCTGCGACCGGCGACCCCGCTGCCGGAGATCACCCGCCGGATGGCCACGTACGACCTGGTCGCCATGCCCGTGGTGGACCGGAACAACCGGCTGGTCGGCGCGGTCACCGTCGACGACGTGCTGGACCACTCGCTGCCGCGCGACTGGCGGGAGCGGGGCACGCCGACGGGCCCGTCCCCCGCCGGTGAGGCGCTGGACGGCGCCGATGAGTGAGCAGCGGCGGGCCGAACGGCTGGACCAGCCGCGCGAGCCCCGGGGCGTGAAGCTGCCCCGGTTCGACCCGGAGGCGTTCGGCCGCTGGTCGGAGGGGATCGCCCGGGGCATGGGGACGGCGAACTTCATCGTCTACATGACGGTGGTGATCGCGGCCTGGTTCGGCTGGAACACCCTGGCCCCGGCGAACCTGCGCTTCGACCCGTACACCTTCACGTTCCTGACCCTGGTGCTCTCCCTCCAGGCGTCCTACGCGGCGCCGCTGATCCTGCTCGCCCAGAACCGGCAGACGGACCGCGACCGGGTGGCGCTGGACGAGGACCGGCGGCGGGCGACCATGCAGAAGGCCGACACGGAGTACCTGGCCCGGGAGGTCGCCGCGCTGCGGATCGCGCTGGGCGAGGTGGCCACCCGGGACTTCCTCCGCTCGGAGCTGGCCCGGCTGGCCGAGGAGCTGGACGCGGCCGCCCAGCGCCGGCAGCGGCTGGAGCGCCGCCAGCAGGAGCGGGGCGCGGGGCGCGGCGGCGGGGAGCCCCTGGGCGAGCCCCGCGACGAGCCGGCCGGCGACCTCACCCGGAGCGGCCGACTGGAGGGCCCGGCCCGGGAACGCTGACCCGCGTTCCGGCCCACCGGACGCCGCCCCGGCGGCGGAGGGCGGGTCCGCCGCGAGGGCCATCGATTCGCTCACACCGGCCGCTGTCGGCGGCGGCGCGGATCGCCCCCGACGTAGCATTGCGGGCATGTCAGCACCCGTGCACACCGTCGAGGAAGCCGTCCAGGCCGCCCTGGCCACCGTCGACGACCCGGAGATCCGCCGGCCCATCACCGATCTCGGCATGGTCCGCTCCGCCCTGGTCGGCGACGACGGGGTGGTCCGGGTCGAGCTGCTGCTCACCGTGGCCGGCTGCCCGCTGCGGGAGAAGCTGCGCAGCGACATCACCGCCGCCGTGGGCGCGGTGCCCGGGGTGACCGGCGTGGAGATCGAGTTCGGGGTGATGAGCCCCGAGCAGCGTCAGGAACTCCAGTCGAAGCTGCGCGGCGGCGGCGCCACCGAGGAGCCGGTGATCCCGTTCGCCCAGCCCGGCTCGCGCACCCGGGTCTACGCGGTCGCCAGCGGCAAGGGCGGCGTCGGCAAGTCCAGCGTCACGGTCAACCTGGCCGCCGCGCTGGCCGCCCGGGGGCTCTCCGTGGGCGTGGTCGACGCCGACATCTACGGCCACTCGGTGCCCCGGATGCTCGGCGCGGACGGCCGCCCGACCCGCGTCGAAGACATGATCATGCCGCCGCAGTCGCACGGCGTGAAGGTCATCTCGATCGGCATGTTCACCGCCGGCAACGCCGCCGTGGTGTGGCGCGGCCCGATGCTGCACCGGGCGTTGCAGCAGTTCCTCGCCGACGTCTACTGGGGCGAGCTGGACGTGCTCCTGCTGGACCTCCCCCCGGGCACCGGCGACGTGGCCATCTCGCTGGCCCAGCTCCTGCCGAACGCCGAGATCCTGGTGGTGACCACCCCGCAGGCCGCCGCCGCCGAGGTCGCCGAGCGGGCGGGCGCGATCTCGCTGCAGACCCACCAGCGGGTGGTCGGCGTCATCGAGAACATGTCCTGGCTGGAGCTGCCGGACGGCACCCGGATGGAGGTCTTCGGCGCCGGCGGCGGCGCGGCGGTCGCCGAGTCGCTGACCCGCACGATCGGCGCCGAGGTGCCGCTGCTCGGCCAGGTGCCGCTGGACACCCGGGTCCGGGAGGCCGGCGACGCCGGCAACCCGATCGTGCTGGCCGAGCCGGAGTCCCCGGCCGCGCAGGCGCTCGGCCGGGTCGCCGACCGGCTCGCGGTGCGGCGGGAGTCGCTGCTCGGCAAGCCCCTCGGCCTCAAGCCGGCCGGCCGCTGACCCGGCCGATCCTCGTACGACGGGGGCGGCGTTTCCCGACGGGGAGCGCCGCCCCCGCCGCGCGTCCGGGCCGGATGCGGCGACCGGCCGCACGCCGCAGCGGGTCGGGCGACCGACCGCAGGCCGGGGCGGGTCAGGCGACCGGCCGTACGCCGGAGCGGCCGGGGCCAGCCTCCGGGTCGGTCGGGCGGGTCAGGTGGCGTCGTCGTAGCTGGGCCGGCGGGGGGCCGGCGCGGCACCGCCCGGAGCGACCGTGCCGGACCTCCGGGAGCCCTTAGCGCGCGGGTCGGCGGCGGCGGCGACGTCCTTGAGCTCGTCGTGCACGCCGGTGACGTCGGCGCGCAGGTTGTCGTACACGCCCTGGAGCGGCTTCCGGATCGCCTGCTCCTCCTCCTCGCTGAGCAGGTGCTTGCGGATGAACGCCTTCGGGTGCAGGTCCTCCAGCTGGATGTCGGTGCCCAGCTCACGGCTGAGGTCGGTGGTGGCGTTGCGGGCCATGGAGCGCAGATTGCGGATCATGCGCAGCCCGTCGCCGATCACGGCGGGGAGCCGGTCACCGAAGATCAACAGCGCCAGGAGCAGCAGCGCACCGATCTCCCACCAGTTCAGGTTCTCGAACACTGCCTCGGCCTCCTCGTCGGCGTCAGGGCAAGACTACGCACGCCGGACGCCGACGGGGAGGGGTGAGCGCGTCTCACTTGGCGTCCGCGGCGAGGGTCACCGAGGCGTTCTGCCGGCTCGACCCGCGCCGGTACTCCACCGTCACCACCGAACCCGGGGCGAACTTGCGCACCAGGGCGGTCAGGTCCGTCGGATCGGCCGTCGGGCGGCCCGCGATCCGCAGGATCACGTCACCCGCGCGCAGCCCGGCCGCCGCCGCCGGGCCGGACGGCTCCACCGCCGCCAGCCGTACGCCGCCGCCGGTCGCGCCGGCGCCCCCGACCCGCGCGCCGATCACGGTGCGGCGGGCCTTGCCGGTGTCGATGATGTCCTGGGCGACCCGCTTGGCCTGGTTGATCGGGATGGCGAAGGCGAGGCCGATGTTGCCGGCCTCCTGGCCGTCGGCGACCAGCGACTTGATCGTCGAGTTGACCCCGATCACCCGCCCGCCCGCGTCGACCAGCGGGCCGCCGGAGTTGCCGTGGTTGACCGCCGCGTCCGTCTGGATGGCCGCGTAGTAGCGGACCGGGCCGCCCGGCTCGGCGGCCTGCATCGTCCGGTCCAGGGCGCTCACGATGCCCGAGGTCACCGTGTTGGCCAGGGACAGCGGCGAGCCGATGGCCAGCACCGGGTCGCCGACCGCGAGCGCCTCGGAGTCGCCGAACTCCACCGGCCGCAGACCGCTCCGGGCGACCTTGATCACCGCGATGTCGGACTCGGGGTCCTGCCCGACGAGGGTGGCCGGGGCGGTGCTGCCGTCGTTGAAGACGACGCTCGCCTTGCCGGTGCCACCGGCGACGACGTGGTCGTTGGTGACCACGTGCCCCTCGGCGCTGACGACGAAGCCGGAGCCCTCGCTCGTCCCGCCCGGACCGGCCACCCGGACGGTCACCACGCTGGGCAGGACCCGCGCGGCGACCCCGGCCAGCGACTCCGGCCTGCGCTGGGCCAGCGCCGGCGCCTCGGCGGGGGCCGCGCCGAGCACCGTGCCGCCGGCCAGGCCGCCGCGCACCGCGAAGGCGTACCCCAGGGCACCGCCGAGCGTGCCGGCGAGCAGCGCGGTGATCAGGGGGATCAGCAGCAACTGCCGCAGCCTCGGCCGGCCCGGCGCGTCCGGGTCGGTGACCGGCTCCGGCTCGGCGCCGCCGTCGATCGGGGCGGGCACGACGACCGCCGCCGGGGCGTACGGGTCGCGCCACGGGTCGGAGAGCGCGTCGGACCACCAGGGCGAGGGCGTGGGATCGCCGTGGACGCCCGCGGACGCCGCCGGCGGCACCCCGCCCCCCGGCGGCCCCGCCGGCGTCGGAGCTTCCCCGGGCTGGCGCCAGTCCCAGCCGTCGGTCACGTCGGTGCCTCCCAGTCGTCCCCGGCTCCCTGCCCCACGGGCCGGCCGGTTGGCCACTTCCGGCGACGGGATACCGCATCCAGGATTACACGAATGCGGCGAGCGCAGTCGGCCGTTGCAGCGCGTGATCGTCCGGCGGCGGCCTCCCCGTGGGGCGTGTCCAGCGATGATCGTCCGGGACCGGACTCGCGGCTGCGTCCGCCCGCCCTCGCCTCTAGGCTCATACCGCCAACCCGCCCCCGACGGAGGTGTCCCATCGCCACGGCCGCCAGCTTCGGCAGCTCGACGAACCCGGCGTCGCAGTTCGTCGAGTCGTACGTCACGGAGGATCTCGTGCTGCGGACCGCCCGCAGCCTCGCCCACGAGGTCGGCCTCGACGCGGTGACCCCGGGCGCGGGGGCGGCGCTGCGCCTGCTCGCCGCCGCCGGCAGCGCCCGCGCGGTGGTCGAGATCGGCACCGGCACGGGGGTCAGCGGGGTGTGGCTGCTGCGCGGTATGCGCTCCGACGGCGTCCTCACCACCATCGACGTCGAGGTCGAGCACCAGCGGATCGCCCGCCGGATCTTCGCCGAGGCGGGCTTCCCCGCCGGGCGCACCCGGATCATCGCCGGCCGGGCGCTGGACGTCCTGCCCCGGCTCGCCGACGGCGCGTACGACATGGTGTTCGTCGACACCGAGGCCACCAGCTTCACCTCGTGCGTGGACGCGGCCCTGCGGCTGCTGCGCCCCGGCGGGGTGCTCGCCCTGCACGGCACCCTGGTGGACGGCCGGATCGGCGACCCGGCGGCCCGGGACGTGGAGACGGTGACCACCCGGGAGGCGATCAAGGCGATCCGCGAGTCCGAGCACTGGACGCCGGCGCTGCTCCCGGTCGGCCACGGCCTGCTCGCCGCCGTGAAGTGCTGAGGCCCCGCCCAGTGGGCGGGGCCCGGCCGCCGGGCGTCGGCAGGAGGCCCCTGCTCTACCGCGGGCGCTGACAGGTGCTCCTACCCCAGGGTGGGGAGCCAGCGGAGCAGGCTGCGGACGCCCCAGCCGGTGGCGCCCCGGGTCAGCTCGGCGGAGTCCGCGTCGGCCCAGGACGGCGCGGACATGTCGACGTGCAGCCAGCGCTGCCGCAGGTCGCCGGTGAACTCGCGCAGGTAGAGCGCGGCCAGCACCGAGCCGCCGCCCTGGTTCGGGGCGCTGTACAGGTCGGCCACCTCGCTGGCGAGGTGCTCGACGTAGTCGGCCGTCAGCGGCATCCGCCAGGCCGCCTCGCCGGCGGCGTCGATCGCGGCCAGCACGTCGGCGGCCAGCTCGTCGTTCTCCGAGTAGAGCGCGCCGGTGCGCTTGCCGAGCGCCACCGCGTTGGCCCCGGTGAGGGTGGCCAGGTCGATCAGCAGGTCGGGCTTCAGCTCGGCGACGGCGTAGGCCAGCGCGTCGGCGAGCACCAGCCGCCCCTCCGCGTCGGAGTTGGTGGTCTCGCTGGTCACCCCGCCGTAGTGGGTGATCACGTCGCCGGGGCGGAACGCCGAGCCGCTGACCGCGTTCTCCGCCAGCGGCGCCAGGGTGGTGACCCGGACGGGCAGCCGCAGCGCCGCCGCGCCCAGGGTGGCGGCGACCACCGCGGCGGCACCGGCCATGTCCTTGCGCATCAGCTTCATCGCCGGCACCGGCTTGATCGAGATGCCGCCGGTGTCGAAGGTGATCCCCTTGCCGACGAGCACCACGTGGGTCCGCGCGCCGGCCGGCCGCCAGTCCAGCTCCACCAGGCGCGGCCCGCTGGCCGATCCGCCGCCGACCGCGAGGATGCCGCCGAAGCCCTCGGCGGCCAACTCGTCCGGCTCGCGGACGCGCAGGTGCAGGTCGGGATGGCCGGTCGCGGCCTCCTCGACCCGCTCGGCGAACCACTGCGGGTTCTTCACCGACGACGGGGTGTTGGTCAGGTCCCGGGCCAGGCGGGTCATCCGGGCGGTGACCTCGGCCCGTTCGAGGGTGTACGCGTACCGGGCCGGGTCGGTGACCGCGAGGTCGACGTCGGCCAGCGCGGGGGTGTCGCCGGCCTCGGTGAGCCGGAACCGGTACGACGCCAGGAGCAGCCCCTCGACCAGGCCGCGCACCGCCTCGGGCGGCACATCGGCCGGCATCGCGATTGTGATTTGCGTCTCATTCGAGCCTGCGCGGGCCAGCGCCGCGCCCGCCGCCCGCCAGCCGGGCTCGTCCCCGGAGCCGATCCCCACCAGCAACAGCCGCCCGGGGGTGCGCCCGGGGCGCAGGTGCGGGTGCACCTCCCCGGCCCGCCCGGTGGCCCGGGTCGCCGGGACGAGGGCGGTCGCCTCGGTCAGCACGTCGTCGGGCAGCACCGGCAGGTCGGGTGACAGCGCGGCCGGAACGCCCCCGCCCTCGACGGATCGCACGGGCAGGACCAGGACGTCGGGCCGCTCGGCCCCGTCGACCAGACGGATCGCAAGCACGCTGGAACGCACCTCCAGGGGATCGGGAGAACGGGCCGCGTGCCCGCACCGAGGATGAAGGCCCTGAGCCACCGGCACCGCCGGTGGCTCAGGGATGGGTGAACCGTCCGCCCGACGACCGCCGCCCGGACCGCTTTCGCCTCAGCCCGCCGCCGCCTTCAGCGCCTCACCGAGCGCGTTGGCCTCGTCGGGCGTCATCTCGACGACGAGCCTGCCACCACCCTCCAGCGGGACCCGCATGACGATGCCCCGGCCCTCCTTGGTGACCTCCAGCGGACCGTCGCCCGTCCGCGGCTTCATCGCCGCCATGTCGTCTCCCCTCAGACCTGCAACAGGGTCGGTGGGTTGCCCCACAGCCTCTTCGCCATCACCCACCGCAAACGTAGTCGGCGGTGTCGACCAACGATTTTCCCTGATGAACACCGCCGGACCCAAACCGAAGCAGCATTGATGTAACAGCATCTAGCATATCCCGAGAAGTCCTGTCACAATATGCGGTCATGCAGGCACGGTCGGCACTCTTCGACCTGTACGGCGACCACCTACGGCCACGGGGCGGTCGCGCGCCGGTCGCCGCCCTGGTCAAGCTGCTCGCGCCGCTCGGGATCGCACCCCCGGCGGTGCGGACCGCCGTGAGCCGGATGGTCCGCCAGGGCTGGCTCGACCCGCTCCGGCTCGCCTCCGGGCCGGGCTATTCGATCACACCGAAAGCCGCCCGACGACTCGACGAGGCCGCCGCCCGGATCTACCGGACCGGCCGGGTCGCCTGGGACGGACGGTTCGACCTCCTCGTCCTGGAGACCCCCGTCTCCCGCCGGGAGCGGCAGCGGCTCGCCGCGAACCTGAACTTCCTCGGCTACGGCCCCCTGGACGAGCAGACCTGGGTCGCCACCCGGCACGCGGAGGACGTCGACCTCCTGCTCGACGAGGCCGGCGTGCGGTACGAGCGGTTCACCGCCGCGCACGCCGCCGGGACCCCCGGGGCGACGGGTGTCGTCCGCCGCGCCTGGGATCTCGCCGAGATCGGGCACGCCTACGAGCGGTTCGTCGCCGAGCAGCGCCCCCTGCTGGCCGGGGTGACCGTGCGCAGCGACGACGAGGAGGCGTACGCGGCGCGGTTCCGGCTCGTGCACGCGTGGCGTACGTTCCTGTTCCGGGACCCGCAGTTGCCACCGGCGCTGCTGCCCGAACGCTGGCCCGGCACCGCCGCCGCCAGCTTCTTCGACCGGCACGCGGCCCGGCTGCGTCCGGCCGCCGACCGGTACGTCGAGCGCTGCCTCGACGCCGCCACCCGCGACAGAAGGGTCGTCAGAACGTGACCGAGCCGCTGCTCGTCGACCGCACCGACGCCGTCGTCACCCTGACGCTGAACCGCCCGACGGCGATGAACGCGCTCGACGTGGCGCTCAAGGAGGCGCTGCGGGACGCCCTCGCCGAACTCGAGTCCGACCGGAGCTGCCGGGCCGTGGTGCTCGCGGGCGCGGGCGGCTCGTTCAGCGCCGGTCAGGACCTGCGCGAGCACGTGCAGACCCTGGAGTCCGCCACGACGGACCCGCTGGGCACCGTGCACGCGCACTACAACCCGATCGCCGCCCGGCTGGCCAACCTGGCCAGGCCGGTGGTCGCCGCCGTCCGGGGCATGGCCGCCGGGGCCGGGGCGTCGCTGGCGTTCCTGGCCGACTTCCGCGTCGGCGGGCCGAAGACCCGCTTCCTGATGGCCTTCGCCGGGGTGGGGCTCGCCGCCGACACCGGCGCCTCGTGGACCCTGCCCCGCCTGGTCGGCCACGCCAAGGCCGTCGAGCTGCTGATGCTCGCCGAGCCCGTGGCCGCCGAGGAGGCCCACCGGCTGGGCCTGCTGACCCGGCTCGTGGACGACGACGAGAAGGTGCTGCCGACCGCGCAGGAGCTGGCCGCCCGGCTCGCGGCCGGCCCGACCGTCGCGTACGGGGCGATCAAGCGGCAGCTCTCCATCGCCGACGCCGGCACCCTCGCCGACGCCCTCGCCGCCGAGGCCCAGGCCCAGACCATCTGCGGCGGCACCGCCGACCACCGCGCCGCCACCCTGGCCTTCGTCAACAAGCAGCAACCCACCTTCGAGGGCCGCTGACCCCGTCCCCTCCCCCGCCCGTGTGAAATTGCCCGCTGGCCGGGTGGGGATGGGGGCGTCACCGGGCCACGTAGCCGCCGTCGACGGGGATGGTGTGGCCGGTGATCCAGGACGCGTCGTCGGAGGCCAGGAAGAGCACCACTGCCGCCACGTCGTCCGGGGTGGGGATGCCCGGCTTCGGGTTGAACGTCTCCATCTGCCGGCGCGCCTGCGACGGGTTGGACGCGTCGTCGATGAAGTGCTGGACCATCGGGGTGTTCACCGCCGTCGGGGCCACCGCGTTGACCCGGATGCCGCGGGCCGCGTACTCGACGGCGGTGGAGCGGGTCAGGCCGGCGACGCCCGCCTTGGTGAACGTGTGCGGGGAGACGTTCTCCAGGCCCGCCAGGGCCGTGATGGACGAGGAGTTGACGATGGCGCCCCCGTCGCCGCGCAGCATCGCCTCGATGCCGTACTTGAGGACGAAGAAGACGCCGTCGCCGTTGATCCGGCGCGCCCTCTCCCAGCTCGCCACGTCTATCTCGTGCAGGGGCCGCTGCTCGCCGTCGGTGCCCGCGTTGTTGAAGATCACGTCGATCCGGCCGTACCGCTGCATGATGTCCGCGACGGCCTGCTCGACCGACGCGGCGTCCCCGACGTCGACGGTGACCGCGAGGGCGTCCGGGAGTTCGCCCGCGACCCGCCGCGCGCCCTCGGCGTCGATGTCGGCGATCGCCACCCGCGCCCCCTCGGCGGCGAACCGGCGGGCCGTCGCCTCGCCGAGCCCGGAAGCCGCCCCGGTGACGACCACGACCCTGTCCTGGAACCGCATCGGCCCTCCCAGGAGGGCCCGACGACGGTGCCGGCCCCTCTCCGGGCCGCCGCTTACCCGGACAGCCCCGGCCTAGTCGTCCTCCTCCGGGTCCTGGTTCGCCTCGGCGCCGAGCACGAACGCCTGCATCGCCAGCTCGTCACCGGAGGGCGAGACGAACGCGGGCAGCTCGCGGGGGCCCAGGTCCCGCACGTACGACCAGAAGAGCCGGACCGCCTCGGCCCGGGTCTCCGCCTCGATCGGGAGGTCCAGGCTGACCAGCCAGGACCGGCGGGCCGGCAGCGGCCCCAGCCGCGCGGCCAGCTCCTCGTAGGCGTCGGCGGCGAGCGCGGTGACCAGGCCGTCGACGGTCAGCCCCTCGACCGCCACCGGCTCGTCGAAGACCCGCCGGGTGTAGGCGACCACCAGCGCGCCGGAGGCCGGGTCGGACTGCGGGTCGTCCGGGTCCTCCTGGCGCTCGGCGGTGGGACGGGCGACCCGGCCCAGGGCCACCAGGCGCAGCGGATCGTCGGCCAGCACCGCCACCCGGTCGCCGGGGCGGGGCCCGGCGGCGGCACCGGCCCCGCCGGCAGGGGCGGGAGCGGCCGGGCCGACGGCGGCGGTGGGGGCGGCCGGGGCGTCCAGGCCGGTCAGCTCCAGCGTGTCGTGGTGGACGAGCCGCTCGGCGTCGTACCGGCCCGGTGGCAGGAGGACGGCCCAGGCGCCGGTGCCCCGCCCGCCGTCGCCCCGGGCGGGGATCGCGCCGCTCACGCGGTGGTCGGTGTCGGTCATGGGGCCAATCCCATCACGCCGGGGCGGGAGCGGTGACGTGGCAGCCGGCCAGGTGATCGTCGACCATTCCGGTGGCCTGCATCAGCGCGTACGACGTGGTGGGGCCGACGAACCGGAACCCGCGCTTCTTCAGCGCCTTGGCCAGCGTCGTGGACTCCGGGGTCAGCGCGGGCACCTCGGCCGACACCGCCGGCCGGCCGGCCCGGGGCGGCGGCGCGTACGACCAGAGCAGGTCGGACAGGCCCCCGGGCAGCTCCAGGGCGGCACGGGCGTTGGCGATCGCCGCCTCGATCTTGGCCCGGTTGCGGACGATGCCGACATCGGCCATCAGCCGGGCCACGTCGGCCTCGCCGTAGGCCGCCACGGCCTCGATCCGGAAGTCGGCGAAGGCCAGCCGGAAGGCGGGCCGTTTGCGCAGGATCGTCAGCCAGGACAGCCCGGACTGGAACGCCTCCAGGGTCATCCGCTCGTAGAGCGCGTCGTCGCCGCGCAGCGGGCGCCCCCACTCGCGGTCGTGGTAGACGGCGTAGTCGGGGGTGCTCGCCCCCCACGCGCAGCGCGGCAGCCCGTCCGCGCCGATCACCAGGTCGGTGCTCATCACCAGGTCAGTCACGGCGTACACGCTAGACCGGACGGCCGACCGCCCGCCGCCGTGACGCCCTCGTTGCGGTGTCCGACCCGCCGGGATGCCCCCATGTCGGCGACGTCGCGGCTACGACGGGCCCGGCGGTCAGGGCAGGCGGCCCTGCTCGACCAGGCGGCCGAACTTCCTCAGGGCGGTGGTGAGGCTGAACTTGGAGCCGGGCCAGAGCACCGGCCAGGCCACCCGGCCGGCCGGCCCGCCGGGCACGTGGAACCACTCGTGCCAGACCACCTGCGTGCGCCCGCCCTCGATCTGCGTGCAGCGCAGCACCCCGGGGCCGCGCAGCAGCCGGCCGCAGTGCACCACCCCGATCTCGTACGGCGCGTCGACCCGGACCACGCGCATCTCGTCGCGCAGCACCGCCGGCCCGAGCGCGGTGACCGCCTCCACGAGGCTCCCCTCGCCGCCGTCGCCCTGCACGACCCGGACGGTGGTGAACGGAATCCAGTCGGACTGCCGCTCCCAGGCGAGGAGCCCGGCGAAGACCCGCTCGGCCGGCGCGTTGACGATCACGGTGGCGGTGACCTCGCCGGCTCCGGGCTGGGCCGCCTCGTGGAGGCCCTCGGCGTCCGCCGAGCCGGTCACGCCGGCTCCGACCGGGCCGCCCGCCCGCCGGTCGCGTCCGTCGGCCCGCCGTCCGCCGACCCCGGTGCCGGGGCGGCCCCCGGCGCGCCCGCCACGGCGTCCTGCCGCTCGCCGGCCGCTGCGCCCTCCGGCGCGCCGGCCCCGGTCGCCTCCACCTTTCCGGCCACGGCGGTCTCCACGGTGCCGGTCGCGGCGGTCCCCGGCACGCCGGCCGGGTCACCGCCCGAGGCGGCCGGGTCGGCGAGGAGGAGGGTGTCGGAGGCACCGGCGGCAGTAGCCGCCACGGCGGGGGCGGGGGCGGACGCCGAATCGGCAGAGGCGGAAACGGACGGGGCGGGGGCGGAATCAGCGAGGGTGGAATCGGCGGGGGTGGCCGGGGCGGCGTCGTCGGCCACCTCGGCGACGGCCTGCTCGCGGGTCCGGCGCAGCTCGTCGGCGTCGGCGACGCGTCCCTCGCGCAGCGCGGTGACCTCCGCCTCCAGCACCCCGATCAGCTCGGACTTGTACCCGATGTCGTAGGCCGCCCGGCGCAACGCCTGGTCGACCTGGGCCATCCGGTATCCCCGTGGCGCGGTGTCGAACCGCGCCTCGGCGACGTCGGACTCGCGCAGCGGCCGGCTGGCGGGCAGCGGAACGGACCGCCCGTCCGGCTCGACGGGCGCCAGCCCGGGATCGCGGCCGGCGACGAGCACCGTCACACCGAAGACCACCGCCGCGGCAGTGAGCGCGACGACCAGCAGGAGCAGCACCTGACCCATGTAGGAGATCGTGGCACGTCGACGGGCGCGGAGCGACCCCGCCGGGCGGTACTCCCACAGATCGGCGCGGATCTGTGCCCCCGTGCCGCCGGGATGGGACGCCGGGCGACCGGCTAGCGTCGGGGAAAGGCCGGGCCACCCGGCCGGCGCGGAGATCGGGAGGCGTGCATGGCCGGGGCGTTTCGGCTCGGAAGTCGTACGTTCGCGCCGGGCGAGCTGGTGGTGATGGCCATCGTCAACCGCACGCCGGACTCCTTCTTCGACCGGGGGGCGACCTTCGCGCAGGACAGCGCGCTGCGCGCGGTGGAGCGGGCGGTGACCGAGGGCGCGGAGATCATCGACATCGGCGGGGTCAAGGCCGGCCCCGGCGACGAGGTCGACGTGGCCGAGGAGATCCGCCGTACCGTGGACACCATCGCCGCCGTCCGGGCCGCCTTCCCCGACGTGGTGATCTCCATCGACACCTGGCGGGCCGAGGTGGCGACCGAGGCCGTCGCGGCGGGCGCGGACCTGCTCAACGACACCTGGTCGGGGGCGGACCCGGCACTCGCCCGGGTGGCCGCCGCCACCGGGGCCGGGCTGGTCTGCTCGCACGCCGGCGGGCTCGCGCCGCGCACCCGCCCGCACCGGGCCGCCTTCGCCGACGTGGTGGCCGACGTGGTCGCGACGGTGACCGGCCTCGCCGAGCGCGCGGTCGCCCTGGGGGTACGCCCCGACGGCGTCCTCATCGACCCGGCGCACGACTTCGGCAAGAACACCCGGCACTCGCTGGAGATCACCCGGCGGCTGGACGAGCTGTCGGGTACGGGCTGGCCGCTGCTGGTGGCCCTGTCGAACAAGGACTTCATCGGCGAGACGCTGGACCTGCCGGTGGCCGAGCGGCTGGAGGGCACCCTCGCGGCGACCGCCGTGTCGGCCTGGCTGGGGGCCCGGGTCTTCCGTGCCCACCAGGTGCTGCCCACCCGCCGGGTGCTGGACATGGTGGCGTCGATCCGGGGCGACCGCCCGCCGACGCTGACCCGGCGCGGCCTCGCCTGAGGCCCGGAGTCGGGCGCGGGCGCTCAGGTCCAGCGCAGGATGTCCTTGCGCCAGGCGTAGAGGATGCCGAGCGCCAGCACGGCCACGAAGACGCCCATCTCGGCGACCGTGACCAGCCCGAAGCCGGGCCGGTCGAAGACCACCGCCCAGGGGAAGAGGAAGACCGCCTCGACGGCGAAGAGCACGTACAGGTAGGCGTAGACGTAGTAACGGATCTGCATCTGCGCCCAGTCGCCGCCGACCGGGTCGAGGCCGCACTCGTAGGTGGCCCGCTTGCCGGGCGGGTCGGCGGGGCGCGCGGGGCGCAGCACCCGGTTGGCCGCGAACGCGGCGACGAAGAAGAGGGCTCCGGCGAGCAGCAACAGCCCGAGCGTCGCGTACGAGCCCAGGTAACCGGTCACGGTGGGTCAGCCTACCGTGTCACCCCGGGGACGTACCGGACATGTTACGGAAATGTTTCCCCGTGGGACTAGTGCGACGGGCCCGGGTTACCGAGGATTAGACCCTCATCGACCAGCCCTCGGAGGGATTGCCCGCGTGGACGTACGCCCCGTTCGGCGGGCAGCCGACCGACGCGTCGCGGCGCTGCTCGTGGCATCCCTCGTGGCCGGTGGCCTGGTCTCGGCCGCAGCGCTGCCGGGCGGGGCCACCGCCGCCCCGGCCGCGACCCGCGCGGCGGCATACGCGGCCGACCCGCCGGTGGGCCCGGAGGGCGAGCCCGGCGGTGAGACCCCGCCCGTCGAGCCCAGCCCGCCGACCGAGCCGGTGCCCAGCGACGCGCCGTCGACCGAGCCGCCGCCCGCGCAGACCACTCCCCCCGCGCCCACGCCCGCCGACCCGACCCCGACCACGCCGCCCACGCCCGCCGACCCGCCCCCGCCCACCGCGCCGGCGGCCACCACCGCTCCCCCGCCCCCGGCGACCTCCGCCCCGCCCGTCCCGCCGCCCCCGGCGTCGGGCGCGCCCGCGCCGGGCCGGCTGGGCGTGCGGGTCAGCACGGAGGACATCGCGCTGACGGAGGCGTACTGGAACGCGGGGGGCACGACGACCACGCTGCGGGTCACCGTGGCGAACACCGGCGAGGTGCCCGAGCTGGTCGGGCTGTCGTACACCCTCCCGGCCGGCCTGACGGACGCGGGCACCCCCGGCTGCGCCGCGACCGGGGGCGGCGAGCACCGCTGCGGCGGGTGGACGACCGCGCCCGGGGCCCGGTTCAGCACCCTGGTCAGGGTGCGGGTCGACGGTGCGGCATGGCGCGGGATGCCGCTGAGCGGCGCGGTCCGGGTGAGCGCGACCGCCCCCGGCGTGGCCGGCTCGGCGGAGGACAACGAGGGCTTCGCGGTGCTCTTCCCGCCGGGGCCGCCGGTGCCCGGCATCTCGCTGCGGGCCGAGGGGGTGGCCTTCGACATCAGCGGGGCCGCCAGCGAGCTGGGCGTCCGGCTGGGCAACACCGGCCAGGTCGACGCCTCCGGCCGGGTCGAGGTGGTCCTGCCCGCCGGGGTGACGGTGCCGGCCCCGCCCGCCGGCTGCGTCGTGCTGAGCGCCACGCGCACCCGGTGCGACGTGGGCGTGGTCCCGGCCGGCGACGCCGTGAGCCTCCGGCTCCCGGTGAGCGCGACCCCCGAGGCCCAGCGGGACGCGCCGCTGGCCGGCGCCGTGGTCGGTCGGCTCGAACCGCTCAGCGGTCGCGCCCGGCAGTTGCAGATGAGCTTCCGGATCACGGCGGCGGCGGCGATCTCGACCCCGGCCGCGACGCCGGCCCCGGCCGGTTCCCAGGGCGTGCTCGCCGCGGCCGGGGCCGCCCGCGACCCCGGCGGTCTCGGCGACGTGCGGGGCGCCGCGATCACCCTGATCGTGATCTCCGTGCTGCTGGTGGCCCTGGCGCTCGCGTTGGCCACCGCCTCGCTGCGCCGCCGGCTCACCGGCCCGCCCGGCGCGGCCCCGGCCCCACCCGCGGCGGCCCGCTCGGACTGATCGCCGCCCGGCCGCCTTACCTACCTACCAAGTCGGGTGATTCTGATTACGGCGGCCGGGGCAAAACGGCGATGAACCCCCCATAATCGCCCCGTTTTCGATCCCAGTCGGCGGACCTCTTGGAGAGTTCGACCCCCCGTTCGACGTACGCTCTCGGGTGGAGGAACAGACCGGACCGGACCAGCCACGGACGGTGCGGGTGCGGCGGCACGTCAAGGAGGTCCCGTGGCCGGGCAAGGCGAGGTCACCACCATGTTCAGCCGCCCGCGCTTCCGCGCCGAGCGAAGCGAGGTGCAGGCGTGAGCGCGAGGCGTGAGCCGGGTCTGCGAGCCCCGCAGTCACGAACGAAGGGGGCACAGTGACCAAGCAGATCCGTCAACTCGACCGGGTGGTCATCCGGTTCGCCGGGGACTCCGGCGACGGCATGCAGCTCACCGGGGATCGGTTCACCTCGGAGACGGCACAGTTGGGCAACGACATCTCCACGTTGCCCAACTTCCCGGCCGAGATCCGGGCCCCCGCCGGCACCCTGCCGGGCGTGTCGAGCTTCCAGGTGCACTTCGCCGACTACGACATCCTCACGCCCGGCGACTCGCCGAACGTGCTGGTGGCGATGAACCCGGCGGCGCTGAAGGCCAACCTGGCCGACCTGCCGCGCGGCGCGGACATCATCGTCAACACCGACGAGTTCACCAAGCGCAACCTCGCCAAGGTGGGCTACCAGGCCAACCCGCTGGAGGACGACTCCCTCACCGGGTACGTGGTGCACCCCGTCGCGCTCACCTCGATGACCGTCGGGGCGCTGGCCGACCAGGCCGTGTCCAAGAAGGACGCCGAGCGGGCGAAGAACATGTTCGCCCTCGGCCTGCTCTCGTGGATGTACTCGCGCCCCTACGAGTCGACGCTGCGCTTCCTGGAGCGCAAGTTCGCCAAGCGCCCCGAGCTGGTCGCGGCGAACATCGCGGCCTTCCGGGCGGGCTGGAACTTCGGCGAGACCACCGACTCCTTCGCCGTCCGGTACGAGGTGAAGCCGGCCCGGATGCTGCCGGGCACGTACCGCAACATCACCGGCAACGCGGCGCTCTCCCTCGGCCTGGTGGCCGCGGGCGTGCGCTCCGGTCTGCCGGTGTTCCTCGGGGCGTACCCGATCACCCCGGCCTCGGACATCCTGCACGAGCTGAGCAAGCACAAGCGGTTCGGCGTGGTCACCATGCAGGCCGAGGACGAGATCGCCGCCGTGGGCGCGGCGCTGGGCGCCTCGTACGGCGGCGCGCTCGGCGTCACCACCACCAGCGGCCCCGGCGTGGCGCTCAAGAGCGAGACGATCTCCCTCGCGGTGGCGCTGGAGCTGCCGCTGGTCGTCGTGGACGTGCAGCGGGCCGGGCCGTCGACGGGCATGCCGACCAAGACCGAGCAGGCCGACCTCAACATGGCGCTGCACGGCCGGCACGGCGAGGCCCCGGTCGCGGTGATCGCCCCGAAGTCGCCCTCGGACTGCTTCCACGCGGCCATCGAGGCGGCCCGGATCGCGCTGACCTACCGCACCCCGGTGCTCCTGCTGTCGGACAACTACGTCGCCAACGGCTCCGAGCCGTGGCTGCTGCCCGACGTGGAGTCCCTGCCCGACCTGCGGGTCGAGTTCGCCACCGAGCCCAACGGCGAGGACGGCGCCTTCCTGCCGTACCTGCGCGACCCGGAGACCCTGGCCCGGCCGTGGGCCGTGCCGGGCACGCCGGGGCTGGAGCACCGCATCGGCGGCCTGGAGAAGGCCGACAAGACTGGCGACATCTCATACGACCCGGCGAACCACGACTTCATGGTGCGCACCCGGGCGGCCCGGATCGAGACGATCCCGGTGCCGGACGTCGAGGTGGAGGACCCGGACGGCGACGCCCGCGTGCTGGTGCTGGGCTGGGGCTCGACGTACGGCCCGATCGGCGCGGCCTGCCGGGGGCTGCGCCAGCGCGGCCTCTCCGTCGCCCAGGCGCACCTGCGGCACCTGGCTCCGATGCCGGCCAACCTCGGTGAGGTGCTGCGCTCCTACGACCGGGTGGTCATCCCCGAGATGAACCTCGGCCAGCTCGCCCACGTGATCCGGGGCCGGTACCTGGTCGACGCCATCGGCTACAACCAGGTCCGCGGCCTGCCGTTCACCGCCGCCGAGCTGGAGACGATGCTGGAAGAGGTCCTGAAGAATGTCTGAGCCCGTCGCCCTCAAGCTCACCGCGAAGGACTTCAAGTCCGACCAGGAGGTGCGCTGGTGCCCCGGCTGCGGTGACTACGCGATCCTCGCCGCCGTGCAGCAGTTCATGCCGGAGCTGAACATCCCCCGGGAGCGGATCGTCTTCGTCTCCGGCATCGGCTGCTCCTCGCGCTTCCCGTACTACATGAACACCTACGGGATGCACTCGATCCACGGCCGCGCCCCGGCGATCGCCACCGGCCTGTCGGTGTCCCGCCCGGACCTCTCCGTCTGGGTCGTCACCGGCGACGGCGACGCGCTGTCGATCGGCGGCAACCACCTGATCCACGCGCTGCGCCGCAACGTCAACCTGAAGATCCTGCTCTTCAACAACCGGATCTACGGGCTGACCAAGGGGCAGTACTCCCCGACCTCCGAGGTCGGCAAGGTCACCAAGTCGACCCCGGTCGGCTCGGCGGACGCGCCGTTCAACCCGCTCTCGCTCGCCCTCGGCGCGGAGGCCACCTTCGTGGGCCGCACGATCGACTCCGACCGCAAGCACCTCCAGTCGGTGCTGCGGGCCGCCGCGGAGCACGAGGGCTCGGCGTTCGTGGAGATCTACCAGAACTGCAACATCTTCAACGACGGGGCGTTCGACCAGCTCAAGGAGCCGGGTATCCGGGACGACCACCTGATCCGCCTGGAGCACGGGCAGCCGATCACGTTCGGCGCCGACGGGCAGTTCTGCGTCGTCCACCCGCCGGGCGGCTTCGGCCTGGAGGTGCGGGAGACGGCGGCCACCCCGGCGGAGGAGATCGTCGTGCACGACGCGACCGTCACCGACCCGGCGTACGCGTTCGCGCTGTCCCGGCTGCCCGGGCTCGACCTGCGCAACACCCCGATCGGCGTGTTCCGCTCGGTCGAGCGTCCCTCCTACGACAGCGTGGTGCAGGCCCAGGTGGCCGCGGCCACGGCCGAGGTCACCGAGACGCCGGAGCAGCAGCTCGCCGGCCTGCTGAGCAGCGGCGACACCTGGACGATCCTCTGACCGCCCCCTAGTCGCCAGTCGCAGGAGCCCGCCACCGGACGGTGGCGGGCTCCGCGCGTCTCGGCGGTCGGGCGTCAGCCGGGCGTGCCGGCCGGCTGGGGGCGGTCGTCGCGGACGTGCACGAGCATGTCGCCGGTCTCGACGACCGCGCCGGCCTTGTCGGCGAGCGTGACCACCTTGCCCCGCCGGACCAGCGCGATGACCAGGGATTCCAGCTCGCGCGGCGAGCGGCCGACCTCGTCACGCTCGGCCGAGCGCATGGCCAGGGCCATGCCCTGGCCCGGGGTGAGCAGGTCCTCCACCACGTCGATCAGCGGCGGCGCGGAGGTGGAGAGGCCGAGCAGGCGACCCGCCGTGGCGGAGGAGACGATCACATGGTGGGCGCCGCTCTGCTTGAGCAGCGGGGCGTTCTCGGCCTCGCGGGCCGCCGCGATGATCCGCACCTGACCGGCGGTGAGCTGCCGGACGGTGAGCGCCACCAGCACCGACGCGTCGTCGCTGTCGGTCGCGATGATCACCGCCTTGGCCGACTTCACGTGCGCCTCGTTGAGCACCGACGAGCGGGTCGCCGAACCCTCGATCGCGACGAGCCCCGCCGAGGTCGCCTGCCGCAGCGCCGCCGGGCTGCGCTCGACCACCACGATGCGGGACCGCTCCAGGCCGTTCTCCAGCAGGGCCGAGACCGCGCTGCGGCCCTTGGTGCCGTAGCCGCAGATGATGACGTGGTTCTTCACGCTTCTCCTCCACCGGGTCAGGCGACGGCCGGTCCGGTACTGCTCGGTCAGGACTTCCAGGGTGGTGCCGACCAGGATGATCAGGAAGAGCACCCGGGCCGGGGTGACGAACAGGACGTTGACCAGGCGCGCGGACGGGCTGGCCGGCGTGATGTCGCCGTACCCGGTGGTGGAGAGGGAGACCACCGCGTAGTAGAAGCAGTCGAGGAGGGTGAGGCCGTCCTCGTTGACGTCGCGGTAGCCGTCGCGGTCGAGGTAGACGGCGGCGACGACGGCGAGGACCAGGCCGAGGGCGGCGGCCAGGCGCAGACTCAGCGCGCTCAGCGGGCCCCGCCGCTGCGCGGGAAAATGGATCACTGTCGAACCCGCTCCGCCTCCGTCGCCTGCACGTGCCCAACATAGCGGGTGGGCGTGCGGCCGGCGCGCCAGGCCGGGGGTCTGTGCGCGGCCCGCCGAACCGGCATGATGGGACGTACCGCCATCGCGAGGAGGCAGGGCGATGTCATTGCTGCGACGGGTGATCGGCGCGGTGCTGCGCAGGGTGCGGCAGCGTCAGGGCCGGACGCTGCGCGAGGTGGCCGAGGCGGCGGGGGTCTCCCTGCCGTACCTGTCGGAGGTGGAGCGCGGGCGCAAGGAGGCCAGCTCCGAGGTGCTGGCCGCCGTCTGCCGGGCCCTCGGCATCGGCCTGTCCGACCTGCTGGAGGAGGCCCGCGACGACCTGCGCCGCGTGGAGCGCCGGGTGCCGGCCGCGCCGAGGTCCGCCCTGGCCCGGCTGGAGGGCGTGCCGGTGGGCGGCGAGCCCGCCCCGCGCCCGCGCGTCGGGTTCCACGCCGACGCGACCGCGCCGCAGCCGGCCGGGCCGCCGCGCGGCGCGGGGGCGACGCGGGTGACCGCCGGCCCGGTGCTCCGGCTCGGCGGGGTGACCCCGGGCGCGGGCGGGCGGCTGCTGCACGTCGGCGGGTCGGGCTTCGGCGCGCCCACCCTCTCGGTGGGCGGTGCGGTGGGGCACCCCGGCCCGCCCCTCGACGTCGCGCGGGTCCGGCTGGTCGGGCCCGCGCCGCTCGGGCGCCCGGCCGCGCGTACCGCCAGGATGCTGGCCCGGCGGCGGGCCGTGGCGCGCCGCCGCCGGCTGACCCTCCGCTAGGCCCGGCCGGCGACGGAGACACCGCGCGGCGGTCGGTGCGCGGGCGCGAGCCCGCCGGACGGGCCGCCCGGGCGGTCAGACGGTCGGCACGACCATCGGGGTGCCGGTCGCCGGGTTCGGCATCACCACGCTGGGCAGGCCGAAGACCTCCCGCATGAGTTCCGCGTCCACCACGTCGGCCGGCGGCCCCTGCGCGACGACCCGGCCACCCTTCATCGCCACGAGGTGATCGGCGAAGCGGCACGCCTGGTTGATGTCGTGCAGGACCGCGACGATCGTCCGGCCCTCGTCGCGCAGCCGCGCGAAGAGCGCCAGCAGCTCGTACTGGTGGGTGATGTCGAGGAACGTGGTGGGCTCGTCGAGCAGCAGGTACGGCGTCTCCTGCGCCAGCACCATCGCGATCCAGACGCGTTGCCGCTGGCCCCCGGACAGCTCCTCGACCCGCCGCTCGGCCAGCTCGGCGACGCCGGCCACCTCCATCGCCGAGCGGACCGCCTCGGCGTCGGCGGCCGTCCCCGTGCCGAGCAGGGACCCGTGCGGGTAGCGGCCCCGGGCGACGAGCCGCCGGACGACGATGTCCTCGGGGGCGACCAGGCCCTGCGGCAGGAACCCGACCTGGCGCGCGAAGCGCTTCGGGCGGTGGTCGGCGACGTCCCGGCCGTCGAGGCGAACCGCCCCCGACGACGGGGTGAGCAGCCGGACGAACGCCTTCAACAGCGTCGACTTTCCGCACGCGTTGGGCCCGACGATGGCCGTGAACGCACCGTCCGGCACGGCCAGGCTCACCCGCGCCGACACCACCCGCTCGCCGTAGCCGAGCGTGACGTCCTCCGCGGTCAGGCGGCTGCTCACCGTCGTTTCACCTCCATGCTCAACAGCCAGATGAGATAGCAGCCGCCGATCGCCGTGGTGACCACCCCGACGGGCAGGGCGACCGGGGCCAGCAGCAGTTGCGCGACGAGATCGGCGGCCAGCAGCAGCACCGCGCCCGTCAGCGCCGCCGGCACCAGGGGCACGCCGGCGGCCCGCGCCAGCCGCCGGCCGATCTGGGGCGCGGCGAGGGCGATGAACACGACCGGCCCGGCGACCGCGGTCACGGTGGCGGTGCAGCCGACGCCGGCCAGGACCATCAGCAGCCGCAGCCGGCCCAGCCGTACGCCGCTGGTGCGGGCGATCTCGTCGCCCAGGGCCCCCTGGTGCACGGCCTGGGAGATCACGAGGAGCAGCAGCACGAAGAGGCCGATGACGGCGAACGGCAACCGGATCTCGGCCCAGTCGACGCCGTTCAGCGAACCGACGTTCCACCCGGTGGCGGCGAGCGCCACGTCGATCTCGGCCCGCAGCACGATCCAGCAGTTGAGCGCGGTGAGCATCGCGTTGACGGCGATCCCGACGACGACCAGCCGCAGGCCGCTGAGCCCGGAGTCCAGCGAGAGCAGGTAGACGACCGCGGCGGCCAGCAGCCCGCCCGCCACCGAGCCCGCCGCGAGCTGCCCCGCGGTGCCGTTCAACAGGGTGATCGCCACCAGCGCGCCCGTGTACGCGCCCGCGTCGAGGCCGATGACGTCCGGGCTGCCCAGCGGGTTGCGGGTCAGGTTCTGGAAGACCGCCCCGGCGAGCCCCAGGGAGGCGCCGAAGACCAGCGCGGCGGCCACCCGGGGCAACCGCCACTCCCTGATCACGAAGGCCGACTCGCCGCCCCGGGTCAGGGCCGTGAACACCTCCGCCGGGGTGGCCCAGTCCTGCCCGTGGCAGAGCGCCAGCAGGGCGAGGCCCGCCGCGAGGCCGACGAGCACCGCCGACACGACGGCCGTACGCCGTTCGACCTCGATCACGACCGAACCCACCCGCAGCGTCAGCGTGCTCACCGCGCCCCCGCCCCGTAGCGGCGGACGGCCCAGATGAGCACCGGGCCGCCCAGGAACGCCGTGACGATCGACACCGGGACCTCGCCGGTGGGCAGCAGGACCCGCGAGCCGATGTCGGCGACGAGCAGCAGGAGCGGCCCGAGCAGCATCGAGTACGCCATGCCCCACGGAATCGAGTCGACCGCCAGTCGCCGCGCCAGGTGCGGCACCATCAGGCCGACGAACGCGATCGGGCCGGCGACGGCGGTGGCGACGCCGGTGAGCACGGTGACGAGCACCAGGACGGCGAGCCGGACCCGGGTGACGTGGGCGCCGAGCGCGTGGGCGACGTCCTCGCCGAGGGCCAGCGCGTTCAGCGGCCCGGTCGTGGCCAGCGCGGCGACCAGGGCGACCACGGTCACCAGCACGGGCAGCAGCAACGGCGTCTGCTCGGTGCCGGCCAGCGCCCCCACCGACCAGAACCGGTACCGGTCGAAGACGTCGGGGAAGGTCAGCCGCAGGCCGAGCGAGACGCCCGTCAGGACCCAGCCCAGCGCGACGCCGGCCAGGACCAGCCGCAACGGCGAGACCCGCCCGACGGCGTAGACCACGATCGCGGCGAGGGCGGCGCCGGCCACCGCGAGCCCGAGCTGCCCGGCCTGCGACCCGGTGACGCCGGCCAGGACACCCAGGTTGATCGCGAAGCCGGCCCCGGCGGTGACGCCGAGGACGCCGGGCTCGGCCAGCGGGTTGCGGGTCAGCGTCTGGATCAGCATGCCGGCCGCGCCGAGGGCGGTGCCGACGCAGACGCCGAGGACGGTGCGGGGCAGCCGGATGTCGCGGACGACGTGGTGGTCGGTGGTGCCGGCGAAGTCGGTGAGGGCCCGCCACACCTCGCCCACCGCGACGGGGCGGGCGCCCACCGCCATGCTCGCGCCCGCCGCGACGACGAGCAGCGCGACGGAACCGAGCAGGAGGGTGGCCCGGCGGGGCAGGTCAGTCTTCAAGCCCGACGGTCCCGCGTTTCCAGTAACCGGTGATCAGCGAGTCGACGGCGCGGTCGCGGCTCCAGGCGCGCAGCGGCCTGATGTCGGTCGCCTCGCCGGCCGCGAAGAGGAACGTCCGCCCGGCCGGCAGGCGCAGCGACCGCACCGTCTCCGCCAGCGTCGAGTGGCCGCCCTCGCGCACCAGCCAGGTCACCGTCACCCCGTCGCGCGACGCCAGCGGGTAGCCCCGCTCGGCGGCGTCGTCGACCTCGGCCACGACGTGGGCCGACACGTCGGCCGGCGCGTCCTCCAGCCACCGGGCGGCCGCCGGCAGCGCCGTGCCGTCGACGGCGAGGACGTAGTGGTCGTGGTGGTGCGGGAACGCCTTCGCCCCGGGCGGGCCGGCGATCGTCACCTCGTCGCCCACCGCCGCCGAGGCCGCCCAGGTCGAGGCGACGCCGCCGTCGTGCAGCACGAAGTCCAGGTCGAGTTCGTGCGCGGCGGCGTCGTACCGGCGCACGGTGTACTTCCGGGTGAGGGGGAAGGGTTCGGGCCAGTCGAGCATCCCCTGCCCGTCGGGAACGGGGTCGCGCTGGGTGCCGTCCGGGTCGGGGAAGACGATCCGGACGTGGTCGTCGGCCTGGTACGTGTGGAAGCCGGCGAGGCCCGCTCCGCCGAGGGTCAGCCGCAGCATGCGCGGGGTCACCTGCTGCCGGGCGACGATCCGGACGCGTCGTACCCCGATGGGGTAGCCGATGCGGGCGACACCGCTGCCGGCGCGGTGGTGGGCGGCGACCCGGCCGGCGGGGTCGTGACGGTCGGCGCTCATCGGGCGAGCAGCGGCGCGAAGGCCCGGTCGATGGCGTCGAGGGTCTTCAGCGCGGACTCGTGGGTCGACGCCTCGGTGTGCCGCAGCGGGAACACCCGACCCGCCTTGACCGCGGGCAGGTTCTTCCACAGCGCGGAGTCGAGCACGTGCCGCACCGCCTCGCCCGGGGTGCCGTCGGGTTCGAGCGTGTACGTGATGGCGTCGGCCTCGCCGAGGCTCTCCGGCAGCTCTTCGAGCGCGGGGTACTCGGTCACGTCGAGCGCGCCCCCGTCCTTCTTCCTGACGGCTCCGTAGTAGTTCACCCCGATGTCCTGGGCGATGTTGGTGCCCCACGATCCGGCGAACTCGCGGTGGAAGGTGCCCTTGGCGACCTCGCCGTAGGCGCCCAGGTGGCCGAACTTCAGGCCGCCGAGCACGCTGCCGTACTTCTCCTTCAGCTCCCCCGCCCGCTTCTCGTACGCCTCCCTGCTCGCCTGGAAGTGCGCCGCGCGGCCGGCGGCGTCGACCTGCTGGCGGGAGACCTCGCGCCAGCCGTCGGGCAGCTTGGGGCCGATCGCGACGACGGGGGCGATGCTCTCGAGCCGCTTCATGTCGATGTCGCCGAGGACCGGCTTCGGGACGCCGATCACGATGAGGTCCGGCTTGGCGGCGGCGATGGCCTCGTAGTTGGTCTCGGCGGCCATCTCGCCGGCGACCTTGGGCAGGCGGTCGTAGGTGGATCGGTCCTGCGCGGTCATCATCGGCAGGCCACGCCGCCAGGAGGAGATCCCCACCAGGGCGGCTTCCGCCTCGATGAGGACCGGCACCGCGTAGCCGGTGGCGACGACGCGCTCGGGATCGACCGGGATTCTGACCTCGCCGTTGTCGGCGGCGAAGACGCGGGTGTCGGAGGCACCACCGGACTTCTCGCCCGAGGCGGCGCCCTCCGCGCCGCAGCCGGTGAGGGCGGCGAGGGCCAGGGCTGCGGCGAGGATCAGACGCCGGTGCTGTCGTACGGACATCTACCAGTTCCTTTGAGGGGCTTCAGTGGGGTGGCAACCCCGCTGGGCTGCGAAGGTTAGGCTAGCCTTACCTCCGCGTGCGGAATGTCGACGAGAGGTCAACCCATGTCGGGCAGAGGTCAGAGCGGGACGGTCACGGCCCCGGTCGCAGGCGATCCGGGGCGCTGCGACGAGTTCGGCTACGGCCTCGGCCACCCCGACGGCATCCTCGTCCTGCGCTACCGGTCGGCGACCCGGCTGGCGTTCGCCGAGAGCCGGCAGGACTTCCTGCACCAGCTCTACTGGTCGCCCGACGGCCTGCTCTCCGCCCGCCACGGCCGGCACGCCGCCTTCGTCGGCCCGGACGAGGTCTTCTGGGCCCACCGGGCGGTGACCCACGAGGTGCACGCGGCGGACCGGCAGTCCGTCTACCGGATCTGCCTTCGCGAGGTGCCCGCCGCCCTGGACGGGCTACGGGCCGGCGTCGCCGCCATCGACGCCGGGGCGGCCCGGCTCGTCCTCGCGCTCACCGAGCGGGGATACGACGAACGTGACGCGCCCGAGGCCCGCCGCCGCATCATGGCCGGGCTCACCCCCCGGCCGCAACCGGCCGACGACCGGCCGGCCGGCGGCCCGGGCGTCGCGGTGGCGGTCGCCACGGCCCTGGCACAGGACCCCGGCGACCCCACCGGCCTCGCCGAATGGGCCGAACGCCTGCACGTCAGCGTCAAGACGCTGCAACGCGACTTCGCCCGCGAGTTCGGCATGTCGTACTCGCAGTGGCGGACGAGGATGCGCCTGCGCGCGTCGCTGGCGCTGCTGGAGACCCGGCCGGTCGGCGAGGTCGCCCGCCGCATCGGATACGCCAGCCCGTCCGCCTTCATCTCCGCCTTCGCCCGGGAGTACGGCTGCACGCCGGGTCGCGCCGCCACGATGAGGCCCACCCCCGACGGGCCGCTGCCGCCGTCTGGCACCGGTCAGGGTGCCGTCCGGCCGTAGCCGGCCGGTTCTGCCGTCGGCGGATCTGCCACCGGCAGAAGCACTGGGCCGACCGGCGCGGCCGGGGAGACGCTGGACGGGTCGGTTCCCGGGCGCGTCACGTCGCCCGCCGGCGGCGGGAGGCCCATCATGATCAGGTACGACGTACGGATGCTGGACGGGGGGCAGCCGTCCTTCGACGGCCAAGTCTTCCAGCGGTTGCTGCGGGAGCGGATCGTCTTCCTCGGCACGGAGGTCACCGACGAGTCGGCCAACCAGATCTGCGCGCAGATCCTCCTGCTCGCCGCCGAGGACAGCGAGCGGGACATCCACCTCTACATCAACTCGCCGGGCGGCTCGGTCAGCGCCGGGATGGCCGTCTACGACACCATGCGGTACGTCCGCAACGACGTGGCCACCCTCGCGCTCGGCTTCGCCGGCTCGATGGGTCAGTTCCTGCTCTGCGCGGGCACGGCCGGCAAGCGGTACGCCCTCCCGCACTCGCGGATCATGATGCACCAGCCGTCGGGCGGGTTCGGCGGCACGGTCGCCGACATCACCATCCAGGCGCAGAACATGCTGCACGCCAAGCGGACCATGCAGGAGCTGATCGCCCGACACAGCGGGCGCGACCTGGAGCAGATCCAGCGGGACTCGGACCGCGACCGCTGGTTCACCGCCGAGGAGGCCCGCGAGTACGGCCTGGTCGACCGGGTGCTCAGCCGGGCCGACCAGATGTCGGGCTGACCGCCCCGCCCCGCCCCGGCCGGACCGCGACGCGGGCGGGGCGACGGCGGCTCAGCCGGCCGGGCGCTCCACCGGAATCCACAGCTCGGCGTCGGCCCGCGTGCCGTCCGCCGAGACCCGGGACCGCAGGATCTCCGGGCCCGGCCGGCTGCGGTACGGGTTGGCTGGGAACCACTCGGTGAACACGTCCCGCCACAGGTGCTGGATCGCCTGCGGGAACTCCCCCGAGCTCTCGAAGACCGCCCAGGTGCCGGCCGCCACCGGCATGCCGTCCAGATCCTGCGGCGGGTTGGCGCCGGTGACCACGCCGTGCCAGTAGTCCAGCTCGACGCCCTCCTCCCGGCTGCCCGGCAGGTCGTCGCTCACGTTGACGATCCCGCGCGGCTCCTGGTCGCACAGGGCCTCGATCCGGGCGACCGTCCCGGCGTCGATGCTCCGGACGAACGCCACGATCGCCGGGTTCATCCCCGCGTGCACGAGCGGGACGCGCGCCTTGCGCCCGATGAGGTGGAACGCGTCCTTCTCGACGATGCGGTACCGCATGTCGGTGCTCCCCTCGACGATGAGCCGGAAGGACATCCGGGGCTGCGACCGCAGCACCGCGCCGGTGCGCCGGGCCTCGCCCGGCCCGACCCCGTGCACCGCCTGGAACGCCCGGCCGAACGCCTCCGCCGAGCCGTACCCGTAGCGGACGGCGATGTCGAGCAGCGTGCGCTCCCCGGCGAGCACCTCGGCGGCGGCGACGGTGAGCCGCCGACGCCGGACGTACTCCGACAGCGGGACGCCGGCCAGCGCGGAGAACATCCGTCGGAAGTGGTACTCCGACGTGACCGCGATCCGCGCCAGCTCGGCCACCTCGATCCGCTGGTCGAGATGCCGCTCGACGTAGGCCATCGCCTCGTTCAGCCGGTCCAGCACCCGCTGCGTCCCTTCCTCTGCCGCCCACCACCCTAGGAGGAGCGCCCCCACGGGACCCGACATCCCGTGCCCGAACCGGTCGGGTGCCGCCGCCGCAGGTCAGCGCTGCCAGCGCACCACCCCGCCGACCACCGTCAGCGCCACCGCGAGGTCGCGCAGGGCCGCCGACTCCACCCGGTACGGGTCGGTCGGCAGCGCGATGAAGTCGGCGAGCATCCCCGGGCGCAACTGCCCCTTCAGGTGCTCCTCGTAGGAGGCGTACGCGCCGGAGATCGTGTGGCAGCGCAGCGCGGCGTCGAGGTCGAGCCGCTCGTGCGGGTCCACGCCCCCGGGCGGGGTGCCGTCGGCCTGCTGCCGGGTCACGGCGGCGTGGATGGCGTGCAGCGGGTCCGGGGCCTCCACCGGGGCGTCCGAGCCGAACGCCACCGTCGCGCCCGCGTCCAGCAGGCTGCGCCAGGCGTACGAGGCGAGGTCCCGTCCGGCGAGCATGCTGCTGGTCAGGGGAATGTCGCTGGTGCAGTGGGTGGGCTGCATCGAGGCGATCACGCCCAGCCGGGCGAGCAGCGGCACGTCCTGCGGCCGCAGGTGCTGGGTGTGCTCGATCCGGTGCCGCAGCCGCCGTGCCGCCGGCTCGGCGCCCGCCGTCTCCCGCCAGCGCGCGTACGCCCGCAGCACCATCGCGTTCGCCGCGTCGCCGATGGCGTGCGCGGCCACGGCGATGCCGGCCCCGGCCGCCTTCGCCACCAGCCGCTCGAACTCCTCCGCCGAGGTGACCGCGATGCCGTGGTTGTCCGGCTCGCCCTCGTACGGCTCGGTCATCAGGCAGGTGTGCGAGCCGAGCGCCCCGTCGGTGAAGATCTTCACCGGCCCGGTACGCAGCCAGCGGTCCCCGTCGCCGGTCGCCCAGCCCAGGTCGATCGCCTCGTCCAGCGCGGTCACCGGGATCGACTTGTGCACCCGCAGGGGCAGCTCGCCCCGGGCGTACAGGGTCTCGAAGGCGGCCCGGCAGTCCTGCCCGTCGATGTCGTGGATGCTGGTGAGGCCGACGGCCAGCAGCCGGGGCAGGTGGGCGCGCAACTGCGCGACCAGGTCACCGGCGACCGAGGAGCGCAGGACGTCGTAGGCCGCGTCCCCGGCCGACTCCCGCAGGATGCCCGTGGGCTCGCCCCGCTCGTCGCGGACGATCTGCCCGCCGACCGGGTCCGGGGTGCCGGCGTCGTAGCCGAGCCGCCGCAGGGCGGCGGAGTTGACCCAGGTGGTGTGGCCGTCGACGCTGGGCAGCACGGCGGGGCGGTCCGGGCAGATCCGGTCCAGGTCGTACCGGTTCGGCTGCACCGGCCGCGCCCACTTGTGGCTGTCCCAGCCGTTGCCGAAGACCCACGCGTCGGGCGGCAGGGCGGCGGCGTGCCGGGCGACCCGGGCCAGCGCCTCGTCGAGGCTGGCCGTGCCGCGCAGGTCCGCCTGCTCCAGGCCGCGCACGTAGAGCCCCGAGTGGATGTGGCTGTCGATCAGGCCGGGCAGCACGGCCGCCCCGCCGAGGTCGACCCGGCGCGCGCCGACGCCGGCGCGGCCCCGGCACTCGTCGAGGTCTCCGACGGCGACGATCCGCTCGCCGCGCACCAGCATGGCCTCGGCGCGGGGACGGGCGGGATCGAGGGTGTGGATGCGGGCGTTCTCGAAAACCGTGGCGGTCATTTTTCCTGATTCGACGGACGGACAGGGGCAGATCATGCTAGACGGGGGAAGGGCGGGCGCGGGAGCGCTGGTACGGTCGGCGGGTGATCGTCGAGCAGCACTGGTGGAACGGGGACCCGACGCCCCGAGGACGCCGGGACATCTACATCCGCACCGATGGCCGTCGGTGGGAAGTTCAGGCGCAGATCGGTGGCGAGAACGGCCGCTCGAAGGTGCTGGAGTGTTCCAGCCGCAACTCGGCGAGCATCCTCGCCGGGGCCTGGCGCGGCGGCAGCGGGAACTGGCGCGAACTGCCCCGCTGAGCGCCACCTCCGCCTGGCGCGCACCGCCCCGCTGAACGCCCCTCCGCCGCCCTCGGGTGCCGGCTTGACCCGAGGGGTGCCGATGCGCCGCCCCCGCGCCATCTCGGCCGTCCGCGACCGGTGGCGATCGGCGCGCGGCCAGGGGCGTCAGGAGGTTCCCGGCTGCCCGCGTACGTCGTCCGGGCCGTCCTCCGGCGCGACGGCGCGACGTCCTGTCCCCCGGTCGGTGCCGGCGGCGGCGAGGAAGGCGTTGTAGCGGGCGAGGTCGTCGGCCTCGCCGGTGGCCTCGGCGCGGTCGGCGGAGCGGTCGAGACGGGCCTGCTCCCGCTGGTCGGAGCGGATCCACTGCCGGACGAGAAGGATCATGACGACGGCGGCGGGG
>NZ_BBZF01000024.1:63159-132458 GCF_020884795.1 Micromonospora okii | reverse complement strand
CCCAGGCGATGCCCGCGCCGAGCCGCTGGTCCTCGATCAGGGACGACGCCCACCCGGGGTGGACGGCGAGGTACCAGTCGGGGGCGATGACGGTGGTGGTCTGCATCAGGACGAGGCCGAAGAAGCCGTGCGCCATCATCGCGGCCAGGTGGACGAGCACCAGGATGGGGTGCGGCACCCGGCGGCGGCCGGGGTCGACGCCGATGAGCACCCAGAACAGCAGGTACCCGGCGAGGACGAAGTGGGCGAGCATGGCCAGGTGACCGAGGTGGGAGCGCATCAGCGGGCCGAGCAGGTCGCTGAAGTACAGGCCGAAGAGGCTGCCCGCGTAGACGACCAGGGCAACGGCGGGGTGGGTGAGCAGCTTCGCGGGTCGGCTGTGCAGGGCGAGCAGCAGCCACTCCCGCGCCCCGCGCACCTCCGGGTCGGCGGGGCGGCGCAGCGCCCGCAGGGCCAGGGTGATCGGGGCGCCGCCGACGAGCAGGATCGGCACCAGCATGGACAGCACCATGTGCTGCACCATGTGCGCGCTGAACAGCACGTACGCGTAGCGGGCCACCCCGAGCCCGGTGATCGCGGCGAGCACGGCCATGCCGGTGAGCCAGCTCGCGGTCCGGGCGAGCGGCCACGCGTGCCCGGCCCGGCGCAGCCGCCGCACGCCGGCCAGGTAGCCGGCGACGCCGAGGGCGACGACGGTCAGCACGAACATGTCCGGCAGCGGCTGACCCAGCAGACGCCCGGGGGTGGGTGCCGCGGGCACCGGGAAGCCGAGCAGCTCGGTGAGCGGATCGGCGTCGAGCGGCTTCGCGGCGACCGGGGTGGGGCTGCGCGACAGCGCCACCGCCAGCCCGAAGGTCGCCGCGAACACGACCATCTCACCGGCGGCCAGCCGGACGAACGCCCCCGGCCGGCCCGCCCGCAACGCGGGCAGCGTCCGCGTCCGGTGCGCCGCGCCGAGCAGGCCCAGGACCGCGAGGGCGACCAGCTTGCCGAGCACCAGCCAGCCGTACGGGGACCGCCAGAGTTGATCCGCCGGGCCGAGGCGTACCGCCGCGTTGGCGATCCCGCTGATCGCGACGGCGACGAAGCAGCCCAGCGCGAGGCGGCTGTAGCGGGCCGCCGCGCCCGCGAGGTGCCGGCTGCGGCAGATGGTCAGCAGGGCCACCAGGGCGCCGACCCACAGCGCTGCGGCGAGCACGTGCACGACCAGGCTGGAGACCGCGAGCTGGTGGTCGCCGGCACCGGCGGCGTGCCCGGTGAACGCCGGAGGCACCACCGCGACCAGGGCCAGCGCGGCCACGGCGGCCGACAGAACCCGCGAGACGCCCGTCCGGGCCAGGATCGCCACCACCAGGGCCAAGCCGGCCTGGAGCAGCATCGCCTGCCCCTGCGAGATCGACGTGGCGAAACTGAGCACGCTCGGGGCGCCCAGCCGGTCGACCGGCACGCCCAGCAGGTCCGACACGGTCAGCACGAGCAGGAGCGCAACGACCGCCGCCCAGCCCAGGGCCGCCGCGCCAGCGCGGCGCAGCAGCAGCCAGCCGTACGCCGACACGCTGGGCCCGTCCCCGGGCAGCAGGAACGCCGCCGTCACCGCCAGCCCCACCGTGACGGTGCCGAGCCCGTCGCCGAGCAGCCGGACGACCGGCAGCGCCCAGGTCGTGACCGGCCCGGGGTCCGGCAGGCCGGGGATCGCGGCCACCAGCGCGCCGCCGGCCCGCAGCCCCAGCAGGAGCACGGCCACCGCCGAGGCGGCGGCCGTGGCGGCGACCAGGGCGCTGCGGCCGGTCGGCCCGGCGGTGGCCCGCCGCTTCGGCCGGGGACCGGGCCCGGGATGCCCGCCCGACACCGGAGGGGCCGGGAGGGAGACGCTGTCCGACACGTTCGTGACCTCGATCCGCTTGTCGCCCGGTCAGGACGCCCGGTTCGACCGCCGGCGGGTCAGGGCGACGGCCCCGGCAGCGATGATCAGGGCCAGCACGATCCCGCCGCCGACCAGCACCAGCGAACCGGGCCCGTCGTCGGAGCCGGGGGCCGCGGCGGTGGGGCCGGTCGGCCCGGCGGACGGCACGTCGGCGGGGGCCGTGGTGGCGGGCGCGCCGGTGCCGGCGGCGGGGTCGGCGACGGTGAAGCGGTACGAGCCCTGCACCGGGTGCCCGTCGACGGAGACGACCCGGTAGGCGACGGTGTAGGTGCCGTTGCCGAGGGCCTGGTCGATGGCGACGGTGCCCCTGGCGTCGGTCACGACCGTCTCGCCGGTGGCCACCTCCTGCTGGGCGGTGTCGGACAGGGCGATGGTGGTGAAGGCGGGGTTCAGCTTCTCCACGAAGTCGAGCGTGATCTGCTTCGGCGGCGTGGTGAGCCGGGCGCCCTCGGCCGGGGTGGCGGACGTCAGGCTGTTGTGCGCGGCGGCCGGAGAGGCGGGCACGAGCAGCACCACCGCGCTGAGCGCGGCGGCCAGCAGGCCGGCGACGGTCGAACGGGCACGGGTACGCATGTCTCTCCTGTCGGTTCAGCCGAGCAGTCGCTGGCCCGTCCAGCCGCCCTCCGGCCAGCCGGGACGCCGGCGAACGGCTCGGCCACGGCAGTGAACGTGTGGGTGCGGCCGTCGGCGGAGGTCGGGGAGAGGATGAGCTCGTCGCCGGCCTCGAGCGCCTGCCTTCGCCCAGGGGCCGCACACGCCGAGCGAGGTCGCCGGGCGGGCGAGCCGGCGAGTCCTGGTGCTGGGCATGACGCGATCCCCTCGGAATGTCGGTGTCGCACCATTGGTCGGCCCGGCGCAGCCGTCAGTTCCCGCCGGCGCGGTAACCCTTGTCACTTCCGGTCACCGCGCTGGCGTCGCCTTAGCTGAATACCTGTCGGGCTGCGGACGCCGCCGGCGCACTCGCGCCCGGCTTCGGCGTGGGCGCGACCGCCTCGGCGTGCGACCGGCCCGGTAGGCGACGAGGGACTGCACGCGGCGCAGCCACGCCTGTAGCCTCGGATGGCCGGCCTGCTCGGCGCAGAGAACGGCGGTGCGGGCCTGGAGCATGGCTGAGCGGGCGTCGGCCGTGTCGTGGGAGAGTTTGCGACTCGACCTCGCCGCAGCATCCTTGCTGCCTGACGCCTCGTTACTGCCTCTGTTCGCTGACTCCACTCACAGGTGGCAAATCCCTTGCCGGTCGGGCTACGGATTGCGACGCTCCGTCGGTGATCGACAAGCCTGGAATTGACGAGCGGTTGCTGGCGGCTGAGGTGGCCGCCGCCTGGGCCGTGGACGTCGCCGATCTCGTGTTCATACCGGTCGGGCTCGACGGACACGCTTGGGCGTACCGGGTGGACACGTCCGACGGCGGGCGTTACTTCCTGAAGATGCGCCGAGGCACGTTCACCCGAGCAGCCGTCCTGTTGCCCGGCTTTCTCCGCGCGCAGGGCGTCAGGCACGTGGTGGCCCCGATCGACCCTCCAGGTGGCGGAGCCGGTCGCACGTTCGGCGACCATCAGCTACTGCTCTACCCATTCCACGACGGCGGCAGCCTGTGGGGCCGCGGCCTCACCGACCGCCAGTGGATCGAGTACGGCGAGTTCCTGGGTCGGCTTCACGCGGTCACACCGAACGCCGACATCGCCGCCGTCCTGCCGGCCGAGACCTATCGGTCGAGCGCCGGTGAGCGGCTGCGGTCCCTCAGTGGGCAGGCTGCGGCGAGCGAGATCCTCGGCGCTTTCTGGGACCGTTACGGTGCCGCGCTGCACCGGCTGTCGGAAACAGTCGACGACCTCGCCTCTCGCGTGACGCAAGCCCAACACGTCATCTGCCACGCCGACATCCACCCCGGCAACCTGATCGCTGACGGCGACGGACCACTGCACGTCGTGGACTGGGATGCGCCGATCCTCGCACCGCGCGAGCGGGATCTGATGTTCGTCTACAGCCAGGACTTCGGCGACCACCCGATCAACGCGCACCGCGCCGAACTCTTCCGTCGAGGCTATGGGCCGCTGGAACCGGACCCGACCCTCCTGAGCTACTACCGCAGCGAGCGGCACCTCGACGACGTCGCCGTGTTTCTGCGGAGCATTCTCCACTCCGAGGCCAGTCCGGAATCTCGCGCCAACGACCTGTGCTGGCTGACCCGCATCGCAGAGACCGTCGCCGACGCCAGATACGCGCCCTGATCTGCTCCCAACCGGCCACCCGCCCGCCCGGCCGGCAAGAGCCTCTGCATCACCTTCGCTCGGCAATCTGACCAGGTGGAGCGCGCTGCGAAGTTGGGGCCGCGCAAGCTGGCTGATCTCGTCCAGTGGCGGTCCGGGTTGAACACATTGCTCGCCGATCAGTTTCCGCCGCTCAGCTGGTCTAGTCTGCCGAGACCACTGACGGAAGGCATGGCGCTATGCGGAAACTGATCTACGGCATGAACCTGACCCTGGACGGCTACATTTCCGCGCCCGGCGGCGACCTTGGCTGGAGCGAGCCAAACGACGAGTTGTTCCAGTGGTGGCTCGATCAGGAGCGGGCGATCAGCCTGTTTCTGTATGGGCGTCAACTGTGGGAGAACATGAGCGCCTACTGGCCGACCGGTGACCAACAGCCGGGCGCCACCCCGGCGCAGATCGAGTTCGCGCGGAACTGGCGGGACACGCCGAAGGTGGTCTTCTCCTCGACGATCGACAAGGTCGACTGGAACGCTCGCCTGGTCACGGGCGACGCGATCGCCGAGATCACCCGGCTCAAGGCCGAGGACGGCGGGCCGATGAGGGTCGCTGGCGCAATGCTCGCCGGGGCGGCCATGCGGGCCGGGCTGATCGACGAGTACGAGATCGTCACCCATCCGGTCCTCGTGGGCGGCGGCGAACCGTTCTTCAGCAGGCTGGACGGCTGGGTAAACCTGAACCTCGTGGAGACGCGGACGTTTACCGGCGGCGTGATCCTGACCAGGTACGAGACGAAGCGCTGAGCGCGGTTCCTGCACGAGGAGCTGGTCCGAGGGAGCGACAGCACGCCCCGGAGCAAGGTCGAGCAGCAACGCTCTCCGGGGCTGGCGTGGCCCGTTCACGCCGTTGCACGGCCACGCAAGCCCAGCGCTCGCCGCACCGGCCCGCCCATCGACGCGAAAGCGTACTCGCAGGCCCGACGCGTTGCTTTCGATAATCATCGTGCAGGATGCAGCGGTGGCGTCGATCTACCGGACCTCTGCGGGCAGGGACAGCATCCGCCAGTGGTGCGAGCAGCAGCTGAGTGCCTGGCCGATCCTGCACGATCGACACGTGATCCGCGCGCAGGGCGAAGACACGCACGTCGTCGTCGCTGGCACTGGCCCGGTCACGGTCGTGTTCGTCGCTGGTGACCGCTTCAGCGCAGCCGCCTATCTGCCGCTGCTCACGGCACTGGCTCAGCGGCACCGGGTGGTCGCTGCCGACATTCCGGGTCAGCCTGGGCTGAGTTCCGGTGCGGCGGGTGCCGCCAGCGGCAGGCTCACCTGGTACGGGTCATGGCTGGGAGAGGTCATTGAGGAGGCCACCACCGGGCCGGTCGTGGTCTTCGGGCATTCGTTCGGTGGCGCTGTCGCGCTCGCCGCAGACCATTCGCGGATCCGGGGCAAGGTCGCCGTGGCTCCAGCAGGGCTCTGTCGGCTCAGGGTCACGCCTCGTGTCCTACTGGCGTTCCTAAGCTGGCTGGCGCGGCCACGGGCAGCTTCGAGCCTTCGGTTGCTGCGCATCCTGTCTGCCCCCGGCCGAGCGCCCCGCGCCGAGCTGGTGGAGTGGATGACGCTGGTCGCCCGACATGCACGTCCGGTGAGTTCCGATGACCTCGTACCGGCGGCAGCTCGCACGATGCCGACCCTGATCGCAAGCGGAGACCAGGACGTGTTCCTGCCCCCGGCCCGACTGCGCTCAGCGGCGCAACAGCGGTGCCATGTCGATGCCGACATCATCCCCGCCGCCGGCCACCTGGTCACCGACGAGCACCCGGACCAGCTCGCCGCTCTGGTCGCCCGGCTGGTCAACTGACCGGCGACACTCAGCCACCCCGCGTCGGGCACGATGTGACGGTAGGTGCCTGCCACTGCTGCGGACGGCGGCTCCGGGTGGCATTCGGCTACACAGGTCAGCCGATCGACGCAAGAATATATCCGCAGGCCAGAGGGTGCCATTGGCTGATCTTCGAGGTGCCCCCGGCAGGATTCGAACCTGCGACACACGGTTTAGGAAACCGATGCTCTATCCCCTGAGCTACGAGGGCGCGAGGGCCTAGTCTAGCGACCTGGGCGTTCACCTGGGGTGGCAGGGAGTGGCCCACGTTCACCCACGTCACCCGGACCCCCGTTTGCCCAGCCCAGGACCACAGCTCGAGCACACGAACCCCCGTTTGCGACCGGCGGTCGGCTGCGGTGACGCGTGTTGGCTCCGGTTGGCCCGGGCTGGCATCCGCCGGCGAGCACACGTCGCGCACTTCATCGAAGATCACCTAGAGGGGTCTCCACAGCAACACGACGTAGCCGTGGCCCCCTCTTCCGAACCGGTTCGCCCGTGTAGCCCGCAGATCGAACATCAAGTGACCGCGTACCAAACGCACCTGGCGCCGCAGATCGAAAGCCAATGTCCTCGCAGATCGAAGATGTGGTCGTTACGATGACGCCGTGCCCACACCGCACCTGATACCCCGTCGCGCCGCCGCACAGGTAGATGCTGCCCTGGCGGACACCCGCGTCGTCTTGATCAGCGGAGCACGCCAAGCAGGCAAGAGCACCCTCGTTCGCCTCGTGGCCGGCGATCGTCTAGCCGAGCGCCGCGATCTTGATCGGGCCCAGGACCGGGCGGCGGCGACCGCCGACCCGGTCGGATTCGTGGACTCCTCCGAACTCCTGGTCATCGACGAGATTCAACGCGCTCCAGAACTACTGCTGGCCATCAAGGCAGCAGTCGACGAGGACCCCCGTCCGGGCCGGTATCTGCTCACCGGCTCGTCACGGTTGTTCGGCATGGTCGCCGCCCCGGACGCGTTGCCCGGCCGGATGGAGACCGTGGAACTCTGGCCGTTCTCCCAGGGAGAACTCGACGCTGAGCCGGACGGATTCATCGACGCCGTCTTCACGCTCGGTCCGGACCTGCGACACGAGTCGGACGTGACCCGCGCCGACTACGCGGCCCGAATCGTGCGGGGCGGCCTGCCCGAGGCCACCACCCGTACCGACCCGCGCCGCCGCCAACGCTTCCTCGACGCCTACGTCCAGGCGCTCATCGACCGCGATGTCCGGCAGCTGTCCGACATCCAGCACAAGGGCGAACTACGCAAGCTCGTACGCCTGCTTGCGGCCCGATCCGCGACCATCATCGCCGCCAACTCCCTCGAATCCGCACTCGGGCTCAGTCGACCGACGATCGCCCGCTACCTCCAGGCCCTGGAAGAGATCTTTCTGATCAAACGGATCCCGGGCTGGTCCCGCAACCTGGGCACCCGGGCCACCGCCGCGTCGAAACTGATCTTCGTCGACTCGGGCATCGCCGCCAACGAGATCGCGACCGACGCCCGGGCACTGCTCCGGCCGGGCGCGCCGTTCGGCCCGCTGCTCGAATCATTTGTGCTGTCCGAGCTGTCCCGGCAGCTCACCTGGTCCGAGCAGCTCGCCGACCTGTCCCACTACCGCGACCAGAGCAGGTATGAAGTCGACGCGGTGCTCGAGAACCGAGTTGGGCAGGTGGTCGGGATCGAAGTCAAAGCAGCCACCACCGTCGGACCCGACGACTTCCGCGGGCTACGCCGGCTCGCCGAGCGCCTCGGCAATGACTTCGTCGCCGGCATCGTCCTCTATACCGGAACCTCCACGCTGCCGTTCGGCGACAGACTCCGCGCCATGCCGGTCAGCACCCTGTGGCAGACTCCCGCCCCGACAGCAGACTGACCTCGCCCGCAGGTCGCTCCTCAGCCGATCAGGACCGCCGAGGACTGAAAGGGCGTGGCATCGACGACCGAAAGGGGCATGGTCTGCTGATCTTCAGCAAGCGATCGCAGATGGACCGCGCAGCGACCGCCACACGAGGCCTAGAAGCGGAGAGCGCAGGTCATCAACCTGCGAACACAAACGGAGCCTCGGGTAGGAAACCGATGCTCTATCCCCTGAGCTACGAGGGCGCGAGGGCCTAGTCTAGCGACCTGGGGGTTCACCCGGGGTGGCAGGGAGTGGCCCACGTTCACCCACGGCACCCGGACCCGTGTTCGCGCAGCCCAGGACCACAGCTCGGGCACACGACCACGATCGGCTGCGCGCCGGCTTGAGGCTTTCACCACGAACGCCGGCACCCGGTCCGCCGGCCGTCACCCGGCGAGCAGGTAGCCGAGGACCGCCACGCCGCCCATCACGACCAGCGCGCCGCCGGCGGCCAGCAGCACGGCGTCCCCCGGGCGGCCGAGGTGGGTGGGCAGCCGGACGGCGCGGTACCGGCGTCGAGCCAGGATGGCCACCGCGACGGCAGCCGGAACGCAACCCAGCACGAGCCCTCCGGCCAACGGATGACGCGGCACCAGCTCCCGGCCGACGGCGACGAGCACGGCGGCGGTCGCCAGCGCGGTACGCAGCCAGGCGAGCAGGGTCCGTTCGGCCTGCGCTCCACGGTCGGCGAGCGGCGGGGACGGCATCAGATCGACACCACGACGGCAATGGTCACACCGGCCACCACCACTCCCGCCGCCGAGACGAGCGCGACGGGAGTGGACGGCAGCGGCAGCTGCTGGCGCAGTGCCCGCTCGTTACGGCTCCACCGGGGAAACGCCTCGGCGGCCACCACGACGGCCAGCACCGCGAGCACGGCCGCCGCCCACCGCGAGCCGTCCGCGCCGAAGGCCCGGACCGCCGCGGCGGCCACCATGAGGCCCAGAGCGGTACGCAGCCAGGCCAGGAACGTGCGTTCGTTGGCGAGGGTGAAGCGCGGGTCCGGTTCCGTGCCGACCTGGTAGACCCGACGCGGCCAGCGGCGGTCGGCTGGTCCTGTCCCGTCGCCCGGGTCGGCCGACGTGGCGGGTGCCCCGTCCCCTACCCGGCGACCGGCGCCGGGGGCTGCCACGGCGTGTCCCCGCATTCCCGTTGGACGCGGGCCAGTTCCCCGGTGAGCGCGGCCCGGACCGGAGCGTAAGCCGGGTCGTCGTAGACGCTCCGCATCTCCCACGGGTCGGCCCGCAGGTCGAACAGTTCCCACTCCGGTTCCTGCGTCGTGGCGGCGGTGCCGGGCAGGCCGAGCCCGTCGGCGTAGTAGTAGACCAGCTTGTGGTCGTGGGTGCGTACGCCGTAGTGCGCCCACACGTGGTGCTCGGCGTCGTCGTGCTCCCAGTAGCGGTAGTACACCGACTGCCGCCAGTCGTCGACGTTCTCGCCGCGCAGCAGCGGTCTCAGGGAGCGCCCCTGCATGCGGTCGTCGGCCGGCACGCCGGCGTAGTCGAGGAACGTCTGGGCGAAGTCGACGTTCATGGCGAGGGCGGTGCTGCTGGAGCCGGCCGGGATCTCCGCCGGGTAGCGGATGAGGAAGGGCATCCGCAGCGACTCCTCGTACATGAACCGCTTGTCGTACCAGCCGTGGTCGCCCAGGAAGAAACCCTGGTCGGAGGTGTAGACGACGATGGTGTCGTCGGTCAGCCCGTGTTCGTCGAGGTAGTCGAGCAGCCGGCCGACGTTGTCGTCGACCGAGGCGACGCAGCGCAGGTAGTCCTTGATGTAGCGCTGGTAGGTCCAGAGGGCGGCCTCGTCCGGGGACAGGTGCGGTGGCAGCATCTCCTTGACGTCGTCGGCCGTCAGGTCCCGGTCGATGCGCATCCGGGCGGCCCGGGCGGCGGCAGCGTGCCCGCTGTGGTCGTCGTCGAACGAGCCCGGCACGGCCACGTCGTCGACGTACAGGTCGCGGTGCTTGTCGTCGGGCTCCCAGTTGCGGTGCGGCGCCTTGTGGTGGACCAGCAGGCAGAAGGGGCGCTGGGGGTCGCGCTGGTCGAGCCAGTCGACGGCCAGGTCGGTGATGATGTTGGTGCAGTAGCCCGGGCGGACCCGCTCGGTGCCGTCCATGCCGATGAAGACGGGGTCGCGGTACCGGCCCTGGCCGGGCACGACCTCCCAGTAGTCGAAGCCACGGGGGTCGTGTTCCGGGCCGTGCCCGAGATGCCACTTGCCGACCAGGGCCGTCTGGTAGCCGGCCCGGCGCAGCAGTTCCGGGAAGACGAGCTGCCGGTTGTCGAACTCGGTCGACAACGTCTGCACGCCGTTGACGTGGTTGTAGGTGCCGGTGAGGATGGTGGCCCGGCTGGGCGCGCAGAGCGAGTTGGTGCAGAAGCAGTTCTCCAGCAGGGCACCGCCGGCCGCGATGCGGTCGATGTGCGGCGTCTCATTGATCTTGCTTCCGTAGGCGCCGACCGCGTGTGCGGCGTGGTCGTCGGCCATGATGAAGACGATGTTGGGTCGCAAGGATTGTTCCTTTCTCCTGCGACTGGCGCTCAGGAGGCGTACGCGGCGGCGTCGTAGTAGGTGCTCGGGTCCACCGCGTCCGGCAGCTTGCCGAGGTCCTTGAAGAGGCCGTTGAGGCCGCCGAGCCAGCCGGCGACGGTGCCGTCGGTGGACTTGGCGGCGAGCTCGGCGGAGGTCAGGAACCGGGCGTTGGTGGCTTCGGCGCGTAGCTGGTCGACCGGCGCCGACTTGAGGAACTTCGCGGTGACCTCGACGGCCCGGTCCACGTCGGCCGCCCGCTCGTCGTTGGCCGCCCGCAGCACCGCGAGCACCTTCTTCACCAGGTCCGGCTTGCCGGTCACCACGTCGTTGCGCCCGACGTAGGCGGACGGGAAGCTGATGTCCGGGTAGAAGTCCTCGTTCTTGGCCAGCTCCGCGAGGTTCGGCACCCGCTTCTTGATCGTGCCGATCAGCGGGTACCAGATGCCGGCCGCGTCGATCTGGCCGGAGCCGAAGGCGGTGACCACGGTGCTGGGGTCCATCGCGACCTTCTGGACGTCGTCGATGGAGAGCCCGGCCCGCCGCAGCGCCAGGCGCACGATCATGTCGCCCGAGGTGCCCTCCGGCACGCCGATCTTCTTGCCCTTGAGCGCGGCGACGGAGGTGATGCCCGGCTGGGCGATGACCCGGTCGGCGAAGCCGAGGGAGTTGACAGCGACGACCCGGGCCTTGCCGGAGGCCGGCAGCCACAGCGCGCCCGGACCCACGTAGCCGAAGTCCAGGTCGCCGGCGCCGAGCGCCTGCACCTGGAGGGGGCCGTTGGTGAAGACCTTCAGGTCCGGCTTCAGGCCGTGCTGGGCCCACAGCTTCTTCTCCTGGGCGATCGCCATCAGGCTCGCGCCGGTGAAGTCGGCGATGTAGCCCAGCTTGACCGGCTCCGCACCGCCGCCATCGCCGGCTCCGGGCTGCTCGTCGTCGCCGCAGGCGGTGAGTGCTGCGGCGGTGCCGAGGCCGACGAGGCCGGCAAGGACGGCGCGACGGGACAGAGGGCTCATAGCGATGCACCTTCCGAAGATGTCTGGTGGTAGACGGCGCGCCAGACCCGGTTGCGGATCTGGGAGAACTCAGCCGAGAGTCGGACGGCCTCGGTACGCGGGTACGGCAGGTCCACGTCGATGACCTCGTACACCCGGCCCGGCCTGGCCGCCATGACGACGACCCGGTTGGCGAGGTAGACCGCCTCGTCGACGTCGTGGGTGATGAACATGACGGTGCGTCGCTCGGAGCCCCAGGTGGCCAGCAGTTGGTCCTGCAACTGCACCCGGGTGAGGGCGTCGAGCGCGCCGAAGGGTTCGTCCATGAGCAGGATGCCGGGATCGACCGCGTAGGCGCGGGCGATCGCGCAGCGCTGCCGCATGCCGCCGGAGAGCATCCGGGGCAGCGCGTCCGCGAAGTCGGTGAGGCCCACCAGGTCGATGAAGTGCTGCGCCCGGCGACGCCGCTCGGCTCGCCCGACCTTGGCGATCTGGAGACCGAACTCGACGTTCTGGCGCACGGTCAGCCAGGGGAAGAGCGCGTACTGCTGGAAGATGACGCCCCGTTCCGGGCTGGGCCCGTGCACCGGCCGCGAGTCGACGAGCACCTCGCCACCGGTGGGGTCGACGAGGCCGGCCGCGATGTTCATGAGGGTCGACTTGCCGCACCCGGACGGCCCGACCACGGTCACGAACTCGCGGTCGGCGATGTCCAGGTCGACGTCGCGCAGCGCGTGGAACGGTTGCCCGCCCACGTCGTAGGTGCGGCTGACGGAGCGGAAGGAGATCTTCTCGGTCATCGGCGTTCCTGCCATCCGGTGAGGCGCTTCTCCGCAGCGAGCAGCAGTCGGTCCATGATCAGACCGAGCACGCCGATGGTGATCAGGCCGACGAAGATGCTCGGCAGGTCGTAGTAGATCTGGGCCTGCTGCATCCGGTAGCCGAGGCCCTCCTGCGCGGCGATCAGCTCGGCCGCCACCAGGGTCGCCCACGCGGCGCCGAGGCCGACGCGCATGCCGACCAGGATGAACGGGGTGGAGGCGGGGACGACGACCCGGCGGAACACCACCGCGTCGTTGGCGCCGAGCACCCGGGCAGCGTTGATCATGGTGGAGTCGACGCTCACCACGCCCTGGAACGTCGACACGACGCAGGACAGGAACGCGGCCAGGAAGATGACGAAGATCTTCGGCGTCTCCCCGATGCCCATGAGCAGGATGGCCAGCGGGATGACGGCCAGGGGCGGGATCGTGCGGAAGAACTGCACGTAGGGCTCGATCAGGCCGCGCGCCGTCCGGTACCAGCCCATCAGGAAGCCGACCGGCACCGCTAGGGCGCTGCCGAGCGCGAATCCGATGAGCACCCGGCGCAGGCTGGCGAGGCTGTCGTCGAGCAGGGTGCCGTCCGCCGCGAGCTCACCGAAGCGGACGGCGACCGCCTGCGGGCCGGGCAGGCCCGACACCCCGGCCCGGGCGAGTGCGGTCCAGACGCCGATGCCGAGCACGACGGCGAGCACGTTCCACACCGGCAGCGGTACGGCGCGACGCGGCGGTGCCGCGCGGGTTCTCTCCGCCCCACGGGTCGGGGGTGGCTGAACGTCTATCGGCACAGTAGCCCTCCGCGGCCCAGGTCGGATGTCGGCGTCGGTGCCCGGCAGGGCGACGCTCACGGTAAGGGAATCCTTCGGCACCAGGTTAATCTTGTCAACCCTTCGGACTAATTTGCCCGTGCCGGCCGGGCCGCGCAGGGTGCCTCGCACCGCGTCCGCAGGACGTCGGGAGCTGGAACGTCGACAGCGTACGAGGCCCCGGGGCCGGTAACAACGCTGGCCCGACTCGCGTAACCACCCGTTCATTAATGTTCAGCCCATTGACGTATTTAGACCGGTCGACCAGACTGCGGCGTACCGAGCCATCCCCAGCCGCCCGGCGACCCGGGCGACGGACGAAGGAGTCCCGTGCCGATTCCACGCTCCCGCCCCAGACCCGGATCGAGACGCCGGACCATCGCGGCGCACGTCGCCGTGCTGATCGCCGCCACGCTCGTCGCACCCGTCACCTCCGGCGCCCCGGCCGCCGCCGACACCCCGCCGGTGAACCTGGCCCGCGCCGGCACCGCCACCGCGTCGAGCGTCGAACTCGACCGGGCCGATTTCGTCGCCGCGCACGTCAACGACGGTGACCGTGGCACCCGATGGTCCTCGAAGTACCAGGACGACAACTGGGTGCAGGTGCGGCTGGCGACCCCCGCCACGGTCGACCACGTCGTGCTCAACTGGCCCAACGCGTGCGCTCGCGACTTCACCCTGCAGACCTCGGCCAACGGCACCACCTGGACCGACGTCGCCCGCCTCCAACGCGACACCTGCCCCCGCACGGACGTCATCGTGGTCGACTCGGCGCAGCCGGTGTCCCACGTGCGGATGCAGGGGCATCGGCGGTGGGCGGCATACGGCTACTCGATCGCCGAGTTCGAAATCTGGAACGCCCCGGCGCCGGCTCCCGCCCCCTCGCGGGGCCTGCTGCCCAAACCGGTGTCGATGTCGGAGACCGGCGGCACGCCGTACACCCTGCACCGGGACACGCCCATCGTCGCCGTCGGGCCGCAGGCGACCGCACCCGCGACCTATCTGGCCCGGCTCCTGCGCCCGGCCACCGGCTACGGGCTACCGGTGGTCAGCCAAAGCTCCGCACCCGCACCCATCGTCGTCGAGGTCGGCGCCGGCAAGGGACCGGCCGGGCAGGCCGCCGAGGGGTACCGGCTGACCGTCACCAACGCGCGGGTCCAGATCAGCGCCGACACGCCGAACGGGGCGCTCAACGGAGTGCAGACACTGCGGCAGCTCCTCCCCCAGTGGGTGGAGTCCGACACCGTCGTCGACACCCCGTGGACCGTGCCGGCCGTGACCATCTCCGACTACCCGCGCTTCGCCCACCGCGGGATGATGCTCGACGTCGCCCGCAGCTTCTACCCCGTGCACGAGGTCAAGGCGTACATCGACGCCGCGGCACAGTACAAGGTCAACCGCCTGCACCTGCACCTGACCGACGACCAGGGCTGGCGGATCGCCGTCGACAACCCGGCCGACAACCCGGCGGGCATCGACTACGGCCGGCTCACCTCGGTCAGTGGACGCACCGCCATGACGTACAACGACAACGGTCAGCTGATGGGCACCGAGCTGGGCGTCACCGGCTTCTACACCAAGGCCGACTACGCCGAGATCGTGCGCTACGCCGGCGAGAACGGCATGACGGTCGTGCCGGAGATCGACATGCCTGGGCACACCAACGCGGCGTTGCACGCCGTCCCACAGCTCAACACGGCCGGCGCCGCGCCGAAACCGGCACCCGGAGCACAGACGGCCCCGGCCAACGGCACCGGCAACGTCGGGTACTCCACCCTCGACGCCGCCAGCACCGTGACGTACGAGTTCGTCACCCAGGTCCTGACCCAGATCGCCGCCATGACCCCTGGTCCCTACCTGCACATCGGCGGCGACGAGGCCCATGTCACCAGCCACGCGAACTACACCACGATGGTCAACGCCTTCACCGCGAAGGTCGCCTCGCTCGGCAAGACCGTGGTCGGCTGGAACGAGTACGCCGGTACCGCGCTGCCGCAGAACAAGGCCGTCGTGCAGTACTGGAACGGCGACCGCACCGCCGTCGCCAACGCGGTGAACGGGCGCGGCGCCAAGGTCGTCCTCTCCCCCGCCCCCCACACCTACGTGCCGCAGAAGCAGGACTCCCGCCAGCCGCTCGGCGCCACCTGGGCCTGCGGCGGGCCGTGCGGACTGGACCGGCACTACAACTGGAACCCGGGCACCTACATCCCGAACATCGCCGAGACCAGCGTGCTCGGTGTCGAATCGGTGCTCTGGGGCGAGTTCATCCGCCGCCTCGACCAGGCTCAGTACTACAGCCTGCCGCGCCTGATCGCCACCGCGGAGGTGGGCTGGACGCCGCAGGCGCAGCGCGACTACGCCGACTTCACCACCCGCCTGTCGGTGGCCGGGGGCCGGTTGACGCTCCAGGGCGTCAACTTCTTCCCCACCGCCGACGTGGCGTGGCGTCGGCAGGCGATCGGCCGGGCGACCACCGCGACCGTCGGCGCACCGGCCGCCGCCGCCTGGACGGTCACCGCCCCCGGGGCCGGCTCCGCCGACCTGACCGCCACGGTCACCTGGAGCGACGGGCGGGTGGAGACGCTGACGCCGACCGCCACGCGCGAGCCGAGCATCACGGCGATGCGGATCAACAGCGCGTTCACCGTGTCGTCCCGGCGCACGTTCGGCGCACCGGGAACGTACACCGGGACGCTGTCGGTGCGCTCGGCCGGACTGCCCCCGGTCGAGGCGCCGCTGACTGTCACCGTTCGCGCCGCCTGACCGCCGACCGGCGCCGTCACCCACCCCGTGACGGCGCCGGTCGCTGGGGCCGTACGTCGTGCCGCGACGCGGGCGGAAAGCGGGGATCGGTCATGATGGTGCGGTGATCGAACGCCCGGATGCCATGCAACGCGTGCGGCTCGCGCACACCGAGGCCCTGCTGGCCCAACTCCGCAGCGCCGGCCCGCTCAGCCGGGCCGAGCTGATCCGGCTGACCGGGCTGTCGCGTACCACGCTGTTCGACATCATCGGCGACCTCATCGCCCGCGGCGTGGTGGTCGAGCGCGAGCCGCAGCTCTCCGGCCACCGTGGCCGCGGGCGGCCGTCCACCACCGTCAGCCTCAACCCGTCCGCCGGTCGGATCATCGGCATCGACCTCGGCCGGGCGACGATCACCGTCATCGTCGCCACCCTCAGCCACGACATCCTGGCCCGCGGCAGCCGTGCGGTCGCGCTGACCGCAGGCCCGGTCCGGCGCGCCAACGCCACGATCAAGCTGATCGACGACCTCGTACACGGGCACGGCATCGACCTGCGCGCGCTGGAGGCGATCGGCCTCGGTCTGCCCGGCCTGGTGGGCGGCCGGGGTGGCCCGGCCGACGACAGGCCCTCGGTGGCCGCGAAGCAGATCAGCAAACGGATCAAGGAGCGGTACGGCGTCGCCGTCGTCACCGACAACAACTCACGGCTGGCCGCGCTGGCAGAGGGCACCTGGGGTGCGACCCGGGACGTGCGGGACGCCATCTACGTCCGGTGGAACGACGGCGTGGGCGGCGGGCTCATCGTCGACGGCCGGCTCGCCCGGGGTTCCCACGGGGCCGCCGGCGAGATCGGCCACGTCAGCGTCGAGCCCGACGGCGCCCCCTGCCCGTGCGGCGGTCGGGGGTGCCTCGAACTGCTGATCCGCCCGTCGGCCCTCATCGAGCGCTGCGCCCGCCGTGGCGTGACCGTCGCGGACCCGGCCGACCTGGTGGCCCGGGCGCGTGCCGGGGAACCCACCGTCGAGAGCGAGGTACGGCACGCCGCCACGCTGCTGGGCCGGGTGCTGTCCGGGATGGTGGTCCAGCTCGACCCGGGGAAGGTGGCCATCGGCGGCATCCTGGCCCAGGCCGGCGAAACGGTCCTCGGTCCGGTGCGGACCGCGATCGGGCAGTTGGCGATCCCCCGCCACCCGCGTCCCCTGGACGTCGTGACCGCCCAGTTCGGCGACGACGGCGGCGCCCTGGGCGCCGTCGCCGCCGCCCTGCGGCTCAAGGTGAGCGAACCCCTGCCGGCCCTGCCCACCGCGTAGGCCGGCGGCTACGGCAGCGCCGCGCGCACGCGGCCGGACGAGGTCAGAAATAAGTGTCCAGGACGTCGACCACGGTGTAGTCGTCATCGACGACCGGGATGAACCGCCACTTGTCGAACGCCGTACACGGATGGGAGATGCCGAAGCAGACCAGGTCACCGGGGCGGACCTCGGTGCCGGGCGGGACGCTGAGGAAGGTGTGGTGGTCGTTGAGGCGGGTGACGCCCAGCGCGGTGCCGTCCTCGACGGTCCCGTCCACCCGCCGGATCCGCAGCGGCAGCGGCAGCCCCTCGTCGTAGGGGGCCTCCCGCTTGCCCATCCCGACGATCGCCAGTCCGGCCTCCGGAGTAGAGGTGACCTGCGCCCACAGCTCCAGCGCCGGGTCCAGCTCGCCCTCGTCGGGCACCCGGCGGAACGGCGTACGCTCGGCGTAGATGCCGTGGTCGTGGCTGACGTACGCGCCACTGCGCAGCACGACGCGCAGCCGCCGACCGGATAGCCAGTCGCCCCCGAGTCGGTCGGCGACGATGTCGAAGTAGGCACTTCCGCCGGCGCTGACGACGACCTCCTCCGCGAGGAGCCCACGGTCGGCCAGCTCGGTCACCGCCGCCCGGGTCCGGTCCAGGTAGGCCGCGACCGCGCCGACGTCCGGCAGGCCGCCCTCGTAGACGGCGACGCCGTCGAGGCGGACCCGGGGTGCGGCGGCGGCCGCCTCGGCGACCTCGACCAGCTCGCCGATGGTGCGGCAACCGGCCCGTCCGCCGGGATGCCCCAGCTCGACCAGGACCCGTACCGATGCCTCGCCGGGGTGCTCGGCGAGCGCGCCGCTGACGGCCTCGACCCCGGCGACCGAGTCCACGAAGATCAGCGCGTCGAACCCCCGGTCGAGTTCGCCGGCCAGCCAGCGCAGCGGCGTCGGATCGACGAGCTGGTTGGCCAGCAGCACCCGGGGCACACCGAAGGCCCGGCAGGCGAGCATCTGGTTGGCGGTCGCCACGGTGATCGCCCATGCCCCGGCGGCGAGCTGGGCCGCGAACAGCGCGGGTGCCATGGTGGTCTTGCCGTGCGGTGCGAAGGAGAAGTTGTGCCGGGCGCAGAAGGCGGCCATCGTCGCGATGTTGTGCGTGAGGGCTTCCCGGCGGGCGACCAGCACCGGCCAGGTCAGGGCGCCGCCGAAGAGCTGGTGGCCGGCAGCCGCGAACGTCGCGGCGGAGACCGGCGGGCCGGGCTGCCAGAACCCCTTGGCGCGCCAGTCGAGTAGCTGCCCGTCGCTGTGGTCGCGGAGCACCGGCCCTCCTACAGGTTCAGATGTAGTGCGCTGTTGGCAGCGCAGCCTGCCCCATCGCCGACGCCAGGTCAATGTCTTGACGGTGAAGTCCGGGACAGCGCACGATACCGCCACGCATTCAACGGACCATTTTCGAACTAGGGGAGACCATGGTTATCGGTCTGGTCATCCACGCCAGCCACCGCGCGGTCTTCGCGGACGCGGCGCGGACCCTGGCCGGGGTGACCTTGGAGTGGGTCGTCTACGAGCACGAGGACGAGATCCGCGACCTCGTCGGCGGCCTGCTCGCGCGGCAGGGCGTCGACGGCCTGCTGCTCGGCCCCGTCCCGCACGCGAAGTGCCGGGATCTGCTGCCGGCCGGACTGCCGATCGCCATCCTGCGCTCGGCCGGGCTCGACCTGTCGCTGGCCCTGTTCAAGGCGCTGTCGCGGGGATGGCGGCCCACACCCGTCAGCATCGACACCTACGACACCCAGACGGTGGCGGAGGTCGTCCGGGCATCGGGGCTGGACCCCGCCGAGGTCACCTGCCTGCCCTACGACCCGGAGCAGAGCGTGGCCGAGATCGTGGCGTTCCACCGGGCGGCCCTGGCCCGCACCCGCGCCGACTACGTGATCAGCCTGCGTACCGCAGTCGCCGCCCAGTTGCGGGACGACGACATCCGGGTGCTCGGCGGACTCCCCGGACCGGCCACGTTACGGGCGCAACTGCACGAGCTCGCCCTGCGGGTGCAGTCCCGGCAGGCGAGCGCGCTGCGCTTCGCCGCAGGCGTCTTCCTGGTCGGCAGGGCCGGCCCGGAACGGGACCTGGACCGGGCCCGGGTGGGCCTGATGAACCTGCTGCTGAACACCCCGGGCCTCGGTGACGCCTGGATCGAGGACCGGGACCGGCGCGGGGTGGTCGTCTTCGCTCACCAGGCCCTGTTCGAGCAGGCGACCGAGAGCTGGGTTTCGCTGCCCGTGCTGGGCCAGGCCCAGGAGACCCTGGGCATCCGGGTTGCGGCGGGCTTCGGGGTGGGCGCGTCCGCCCGCAGTTGCCTGCACCTGGCGGAACGGGCCGCCGCCCGGGCCGAGCAGGAGGAGCAGCCCAGCGCCTACCTGATCGAGGACAGCGGCGTCATCATCGGCCCGATGAACCCCGCCGGCACCTCCGTCGCGTTCACCTACCGGGGGCACGACGCCGAACTGGAGCGGCTGGCCGGCGAGGTGGGGTTGAGCGCCGCGACGCTGTCCCGGCTGACGGCCGTCGAACGGACCCTGGAGGGTCGGGCCATCTCCCCGAGCGATCTCGCGCAGCAGCTCGGCATCACCGACCCCAGCGGTCGCCGCCTGATCCGCAAGCTGGGCGAGGCCGGGCTGGTCATCGGGCAGGGCAGCACCCAGATGCACCGCAAGGGCCGCCCCGCCCAGTTGTACCGGCTGTGCATCAGCGCCGCGACGGAGCTCCGATGACCTGGGATCTGCTGCTGACCGGCGGCGACCTGCTCGACCCGGGTGCCGGGCGCAGCGGTCGGCACGACATCGCGGTCCGGGACGGCCGGATCGCCGCGGTGGCGCCGGAGCTGCCGCGCGCGGGCGCCGCCGAGGTCGTCGACGTGACCGGCCTGCTGGTCACGCCGGGCCTGGTCGACCTGCACACGCACGTCCATGCCGGGGGCACCTACTGGGGCATCGACCCCGACCCGGTGGCCTGGCACTCGGGCGTCACCACCTGGGTCGATGCCGGCTCGGCCGGCGCCTACACGTTCCCTGCCTTCGCCGCGAGGACCGCCGGTTACGCGGTACGGGTGCCCGCGCTGCTGAACATCTCGGCGGTGGGCCTGGTCGCGCCGGTCGGCGAGTCGCGGGAGTTGGCCAACTGCGACGTCGAGCTGGCGGTGGAGACCGTCCGGGCGCACCGCGACACGATCGTCGGCATCAAGGTCCGGATGGACCGGCACAACGTGGGCGCGAACGGGCTCGCCCCGCTCCGCCGGGCGACCGAGGTGGCCAGCGACTGCGGGCTGCCGGTGATGGTCCACATCGGTGCGGCGCCGCCCTCGATCGCGCAACTGCTGCCGCTGCTGCGGCCGGGGGACATCATCACGCACTGCGCCAGCGGTATCGCCGCCGGTGCGGCGGGGTACGACCCGGCCGCCAGGGAGGCGTACCAGGCGGGTGTGCTGTTCGACATCGGGCACGGCTCGGGCGGCTTCGCGTTCGACGTGCTGGAGGCACAGTTGGCCGCCGGCATGCCGCCGCACACCATCTCCACCGACCTGCACAGCAGGTCGCTGCACGGGCCGGTGTTCGACCTGCCGACCACGATGGCCAAGCTGACGGCCGTCGGCCTGAGCCTCGAACAGGTGGTGGCCGGCGCGACCGTCGCCCCGGCACGGGCCCTCGGCCTGCCCGACGGCCTCGGCACGCTCGCGCCGGACGCGCCCGCCGACATCGCCGTGTTCACCGTCGAGTCCGGCCGCTTCGAGCTGGCCGACGTGCACGGGCAGTGCCGTACGGCACCGCTGCGGCTGGTCAACGAGCTGACCTACCGCGCCGGTCGACTCCTGCCGCCGCAACTGCCCCAGCCGGTCCCCCCGTGGGTGCCGCTCACCGACACCCAGCGGCACGCCCTGGCCGGGCGGGACCGCGCGGTACGTCGACTGCTCACCACGCCCCTGGTGGGTCCGGACGGGCTCGCCGAACAGTTTCCCCGAAATGGAGCTTGACCATGTCCAAGAAGATCATCATGACCGACCAGGCGGCCCCGCCCGGCGGGCCGTACTCCCACGCCGTGATCGCGGGTGACCACGCCTACCTCGCCGGAGCGTGTCCGGTGCTGCCGGACGGCACGTGGGTCAGGGGTGACTTCGCCGCGCAGGCGCGGGCCGCGTTCACCAACCTGGCCCGGGTCGCCGAGGCGGCCGGCGGCGACCTCAGCCAGGTCGTCCGGGTCGGGGTGTACCTGCGCGACTTCGCCGACTTCCCGGAGATGAACGAGATCTACGTGGAGTTCTTCGGCACCGAGAACCTTCCCGCCCGCACCACGTTGCCGACGGCGCTCGTCGGCTTCGACATCGAGGTCGACGCGGTGCTGTACCTGGGCGGGTAGGGCGTCGCCTGTCACTCGGCACGACCACGGCACTCCCCCGTGCCGTCCACCGTCCGGCGCTGCCGGTCGGCCCGCCGGCCTGCCCCGAAACCCCTTCTGAGCTGGGAAATCAGGGGCTTGACGTGAACCGTCGGAGCGACTCAGTCTGTAGCACATTCATATCGAGCTACTTAAGAACATGGCTCCTCATCCAGGGAGATACCCGTGCGGAAACCTCTCACCCTCACCGCGCTCGTCGCGCTGGCGCTGGGCCTCGGCGCCTGCGCCCCCTCCACCGAACAGCCCACCGACGGCACCGACGCCAAGACCGGCACCCTGCGCGTCTGGCTCTTCGACGAGGCCAACCGCGCCGCCAAGGAGGCGGTGGTCAAGGAGGCGGTCGCCGAGTTCACCGCCAACCGTCCGGAGGTCAAGGTCGACGTCAGCTACCTGGCCACCGAGACCCGGTCCGAGAAGTACAAGGGTGCGCTCAACGACCCGGCCAGCGCGCCGGACGTGGCCGAGGTCGGCAACACCGACCTGGCCGGTCTCGTCGCCGCCAACGGCATGGCCGACGTCACCGAGGACATGGCGAAGTGGTCCGAGGCCGGCGACCTGCCGAAGGACCTGGTCAAGACGGTCACCGTCGGCGACAAGGCGTACGGCGTGCCCTGGTGGATCGGGGTCCGGGCGCTGTATTACCGCACCGACGTCTTCACCGACCTCGGGCTGCGGCCCCCCACCTCGTACGCCGAGCTGGTCGACGCGGCCAAGAAGGTCCGCGCCGCGCGCAAGGACATGGTCGGCATCACCGTCGGCGGGCAGTACACCTTCGGGGCGATGCCGTTCATCTGGGACGCCGGGGGTGACATCGCCACCAGTTCGGGTGGCCGGTACACCGCGACGATCGACTCGCCCGCGTCGAAGGCCGGCATCACCGCCTACACCAACCTGTTCAGCGACGACATCTGCCCGGCGAAGCAGTGCGTGGACCTGACCGGTGGCGGCACCGTCGAGACGTTCGCCGCCGGCCGGGCCGGGATGGGCATCCTGGGCAACTTCAGCCGCTCCGCCGTGGAGGCCGGTGCGGTGAAGGGCAAGTACGCCGTGGTTCCGCTGCCCGGCGCGAAGCCGGGCTCGATCGCACCCGCCTTCGCCGGCGGGAGCAGCCTGGGTGTCTTCCGCTCCGCCACGCACCGGAGCCTGGCCGTGGAGTTCATGCAACTGCTGGCCGGCAAGAAGTACGGCATCAAGCTGTACGACGCGATGGGCTTCGTGCCGGCGATGAAGTCGGCCCGGGACGAGGTGACCGCCAAGGAGCCGTTCCTCAAGCCGTTCATCGACACCATGGACGCCGGCACCCGGTTCGTACCGGTGGACAAGGCGTGGACCACCATCGACGCCGAGAAGATCGTGCCGAACCTGCTCCAGAAGGTGATCACCCGACGGGCCACCGTCGACGCGGCGGCAGCCGACGCGAACAACCAGATCACCGCAGCGTTCGCGAAGTAATGAGGAGATCCGCAACGATCCGCAGGCAGCGGCTGACACCCCTGTGGCTGCTGCTGCCTGCGCTCGTCGTCCTCGTGCCGATGTTCGCGTACCCGCTCTACCAGCTCGGTCTGCTCTCCCTGTTCGACTACGGGCAGCCGCAGGTCAGCGGCGGGGTGCCGGCCCGGTTCGTGGGCCTGGGCAACTTCCGGGCCCTGTTCGGGGACCAGGTGTTCTGGTCCGTGCTCGGGCAGACGGTGGTCTTCGCGGCCGGCTGCGTGGTCGTCACGCTCGCGGTGGGCGCCGCCCTGGCCATGCTGCTGACCCGGGTCGGCCGGGTCGCGCGGACGGTGCTGTCGTTCGCCGCGCTGGCCGCCTGGGCCGCACCGGCGATGACCGGCTCGGTGGTCTGGCTGTTCCTGTTCGACAGCAACCTCGGCCTGGTCAACGAGGTGCTCGGCCTGCCCGGCTACAACTGGCTCTACGAGCGGAGCGTGGCCTTCGCGCTGGTCGGCGCGGTGGTGGTGTGGCACTCGTTCCCGTTCGTGATGATCACCCTGTACGCCGGGATCCAGGCCATCCCCGAATCGGTGCGGGAGGCCGCCGCGCTGGACGGGGCCGGGGCGTTCACGACCTTCCGCCGGATCATCGTCCCGATGCTGCGCCCGCTCATCACCATCGTGGTGATCCAGTCGATCATCTGGGACTTCAAGGTGTTCACGCAGATCTACGTGATGACCCGCGGTGGCGGCATCGCCGGGCAGAACATGGTGCTCAACGTGTACGCCTACCAGAAGGCGTTCGCCTCGTCCCAGTACGGCCTGGGCTCCGCGATCGGCGTCGTGATGACGGTGATCCTGCTCGTGGTCACCCTGTTCTACCTGCGGGCGCTGCGCCGCAGCGGGGAGGCGCTGTGATCCGCCGCCGGCTTGCCGACACCGTGGCCATCCTGGTCGCGGTGGTGACGGTGTTCCCGATCTACTGGATGGTCCTGTCGGCGCTGAAGCCGACCGGCGAGATCCAGTCGGCCGATCCCCGGCCCTGGACCCTGAACCCGACCCTGGACCACTTCCGCTCGGCCCTGGGCGTCAGCGGGTTCGGGCGGTACTTCCTCAACAGCCTGACCGTCGCGCTGGCGGTGGTGGTGCTGAGCGCACTGCTCTCGTTCCTGGCCGCGGTGGCGCTGACCCGGTTCCGGTTCCGTTCCCGGACCACCATCCTGGTGATGTTCCTGGTCGCGCAGATGGTGCCGGTCGAGGCACTGAGCATCCCGCTGTTCTTCCAGATCCGCGATCTCGGCCGTGCGGTGCCGGGGGTCGGGCTGAACACCCTCGGCTCGCTGGTCCTGGTCCAGTTGGCGTTCAGCCTGCCGTTCGCCATCTGGATGCTGCGCGGGTTCGTGGCGGCGATCCCGGCGGAGCTGGAGGAGGCCGCCACGGTGGACGGCGCGAGCCGGTTCACCATCCTGTGGCGGATCCTGTTCCCGCTGGTCGCGCCGGGCCTCGCCGCGACCAGCGTGTTCTCCTTCATCATCGCGTGGAACGACTTCCTGTTCGCCAAGACGTTCATCATCAGCGCGACCGAGCGGCAGACCCTGCCCGCCGCGCTGCTGGTGTTCTTCAAGCCGGACGAGAACGACTGGGGCGGGATCATGGCCGCCTCGACGCTGATGACGCTCCCGGTGTTGATCTTCTTCATCTTCGTCCGACGCCGCCTGGTGTCCGGGCTCGGCGGGGCGGTGAAGGACTGATGATGCTGCTACCCCTACCGGTCACCACCGACCCCCGACCGGGCACGCACACCCTCACCGGGGTGACCACCCTCGGCAGCGACCCGGCCTGCGCCGGGGTCGCCCGGCGGTTGCGGGAAACCCTGTCGGGGTCCACCGGGCTGCCGCTGCCCGAGGCCGCCGCTCCGGACGCCACCGTCGCGCTCACCCTCGACCCGGCCCTGCCCGCCGAGGGTTACCGACTGCGGGTACGCCCCGACCGGATCAGCATCAGCGGCGGCACCCCGGCGGGCGTCTTCCACGGGGTGCAGAGCCTGCTGCAACTGCTGCCCGCAGCCGTGTACCGGCGGGCACCGGTGACGGCCGGACCGTGGACGGTGCCGTGCGTCGACATCGGGGACCAGCCGCGCTTCGGCTGGCGGGGCTGCATGCTCGACGTCGCCCGGCACTTCGTGCCGGTCGCCGGGGTGCTGCGCTTCATCGACCTGCTCGCCGCGCACAAGCTCAACGTGCTGCACCTGCATCTCACCGACGACCAGGGCTGGCGGGTGCAGATCCGGCGCTACCCGCGACTGACCGAGGTCGGCGGGTGGCGCGCCGAGTCGATGGTCGGGTCCCGCCAGCACGAACGCTTCGACGGCCGGCCGCACGGCGGGTTCTACCGCCAGGACGACATCCGGGAGATCGTCGCGTACGCCGCCGAGCGTTTCGTCACGGTGGTCCCGGAGATCGACCTGCCCGGCCACACCCAGGCCGCCATCGCGGCGTACCCGTGGCTGGGCAACCACCCCGACCAGCCGGTGCCGGTCGCCGCCCGGTGGGGGGCCTCCCGGCGGGTGCTCAACGTGTCCGACGAGACCGTCGCGTTCTTCCGCCACGTGCTCGACGAGGTGATGGAGCTGTTCCCCAGCCGGCACATCGGCATCGGGGGCGACGAGTGCATCAAGGACGAGTGGCGGGCCAGTGCCGCCCTGCAGCGACGCCTGGGTGAACTCGGCCTCCGCGACGAGGACGAGATGCAGAGCTGGTTCGTGCAACAGTTCCAGCGCCATCTCGCCGCCAACGGCCGGGTGATGTTCGGCTGGGACGAGATCCTGGAGGGCCACCCTCCGCCTGGCGCGACGGTGGCCGCGTGGCGCGGACCGGCGCTGGCCGTCGCGGCGGCCCGCGCCGGGCACGACGTGGTGGCCTGCTGGGACAGCTCCGCCTACCTGGACTACCGCCAGTCCGACTCGCCCGACGAACCGGTCCCGGTGGGTACGGTGCTCACCGTCGCGGACGTCCGGGCCTTCGACCCGATGCCTCCCGGGCTCCCGGCCGAGCTGCGGCACCGGGTCCTCGGCGCCCAGTGCAACCTCTGGACCGAACACGCCGACAGCCCTCGGGCGGTCGACTACCTGGCCTTCCCCCGGCTGTCCGCATTCGCCGAGGCCGCCTGGTCGCCCGGCTCGGCCCCGCCCTGGGACGGCTTCGACGAACGCCTGACCGCGCACCTGCGACGGTTGGACGCGCTGGGCGTCGAGTACCGCCGGCCCGATGGGCCGCTTCCCTGGCAACGGCGACCGGACGCGCCGGGCTGGCCCCGGGACCGGGCCGACCGCGATGCGGAACTCGCCGCGCTGACCCGCAACGTGCGGCAACCCGACGGGCCAGCGTGACATCCATCGCTCGCCGACCACCTCGCACGAGGGCAGGGCTGGTCAGTCCTGCCGCCGCGGCCCCCGCTACTGCTTCTCGTTCTGCCGGAGGGCTTCCTCGAGTTGGTCTTCCAGAATGATGATCCGGCAGGCGGCCTCCAGGGCGGTGCCCTGGTCGACCATTTCCCGGGCCCGGGCGGCCAAGCGCAGCTGGTAGCGGGAGTAGCGGCGGTGCCCGCCGCTGGAGCGGTGCGGGTTGATCAGTTTCGCCTCGTCCAGGCGGCGCAGGAAGTCCTGCGTGGTGCCGAGCATCTCCGCGGCCTGGCCGATGGTGTAGGCCGGGTAGTTCTCATCGCCGAACATGTCGTCGGGGTTCTGCCCCATGCCACCTCCACGTCGAGGGCCCCGGCGCGTAAGCGCCGGGGCCCAGGGTTACGGTCAGAACACCATCTACCGACAAGAACGTCGGCTTGTCGTATCCGCACCAACCGTCATTGACGGCTGGTACGAGGATCGCATATGCGTGACCGAAGACCACCTCTCGTTCGATGGAAACTGCGGTGTCCGCCCGGCCTGACATGACGGCCGACGGCGGGCGATCCAACGGTGTACGGCCCTCCCTTTTCTCTGCTACTTCGTTCCCTTGCGGTCGTACGGTCCGCCGGCACCGGAGCCCACGCGACTTCATGGCCCCGACACGTACGGCGAACATCAGCTGGAGTCCCAAAAAAAGCCTTGGCCCCACCTGCGCCCCGGCACGTGTCACGCCGGGGCTGACGTGCTCTTACTGCCTTTCGGGAGGAACGGTGAAGCATGTTCCTCTCCTCGCCGCCCGTCGCGTCCTCACGGCCGGGCGGCCCGTCTGCGTCTTGACGGATCTTTCCTCTCGACTCGAGGAAGAGTATGCCACACCGCAGAAGATGTCTAGCCGCTCCAGCCTAGATTTCCTGGCCGACGGTCATCAGGATGACTGGCCCGCCGAGCAGGCAGGGCGCGAGCCCTGGCGACAAGCCCGCGTCGCCGGGACCGCCGTTCGAGACGGTGGTGCAGGACATGCGGCTGCTCGCCCGCTTCGACACGACCACGCCCGTCCGTCAGTGGTGGAGCGCCCGGTGCAGGACGGCCCGGAGGTACCCCGGGTCGGCGGGGCCGTTGTCGAGGAGTATGGCGGTGCAGAGGCCGTCGGAGGCAGCGACCACTCCTGCGACGGCGACGGGGTCGTCGGTGAGGGTGGCGCAGAGTTCGGCGACGTTCTCCCGCCACCGGCGCGCCACGGGGCGCAGTGCGGGCCTACGGGCTGCGAGGGTGGCGAGTTCCCGTTCGGCGAGCGCACGTTCGCGGCCTACACCGGCGGTCTCGGCGATGAGTTCGGCCAGGCCGGTGAGCTTGTCGCCGGGGGTGTCGATGATCTGGCGGATGCGGGCGGTGTAGACGTCGGCGACGCTGGTCAGGGCGGCGACGAGCAGGTCGTCGAGGGTCGTGAAGTAGTACGTGCTCAGGGACGTGGTGATGCCGGCCTGCTTGGCGACGGTGCGGTGGGTGACGCCCGCCGCGCCGTCACGGGTGACCACTGCCAGGGTGGCCTCGATGATCTCGCTTCGGCGCCTCGCGCCGCGGGCGAAGCGTCCGTCGGTGTGTTCGGCGTCGTCCCTGTCGATCGTCTCCACCTCCTCGCAACCACCACCTGCAAGGATAGTCGGACCATCGTTCAAATCTCGGTGCCGGTGTGCTGTGCCTGTCCGAGCCGGGGCACGTGGCGCAGCATGCGCAGGCACAGCACCGTGGCGGCGGCGATCGCGAGCCCGGCGACCACGGAGGAGACGTTCAGCCCCGTGGTGAAGGCGAGCCGGGCCTCGACCAGCACACCGGGTGGGAGGTCGTCGGCGATCGCGCCGGCACTGCCGAGGCTGTCGGTCAGCGCCGTCGCCTCGCTCCCGGACAGGCGGGCCGGCACGATCAGTTGGCTGCGGTAGACGACGGTGGTCAGGCTTCCCAGGACGGCCACGCCGATGGCGATGCCGAGTTCCTGGACGGTCTCGGACAGCGAGGCCGCCGAACCGGACCTCCCCGCCGGCGCGGAGCCGACCACGATGTCGGTGCCCAGCGCGGCGATCGCGCCCAGGCCGAGGTAGACGAAGGCGAACCCCGCGGCCACCGGCAGCTCGTCGTTCAGGCCGGCGGTAGCCAGCAGGGCGTAGCCGATCAGCGAAACGCCCAGCGTGCCGCCCATGACGTAGCCCGGCCGGATGCGCCGGGCCAGCACGGGCGCACCGATGCCGGCCGCGAACATCGCCAGCGCCGGCGGCCCCATCCACAGGCCCGCCGCGAACGGACTCAGCCCTTCCACCAGTTGCAGGTACTGCGTGACGAGGTACATGGCGCCGCCCATCCCCACGAGTCCGACCAGCAGCACCGTCAGCGCGACGCTGAACGCCCGGTTCCTGAACAGGGAGACATCCAGCAGCGGGTCCGCCAGGCGGGACTGCCGGTGCCAGAACACCGCACCGGCGACCACCCCCACCGCCACGGCGAGGATGCCGCCGGCATCGAGGCCCTCGGCCGCAGCGCGCTTGACGGCATAGACGATCGGAAGGATGGCCGTCAGCGACAGGGCCACGCTGGCCAGGTCGAGCCGGCCGGCAAGCGGGTCCGCGTACTCCGGCAGCAGTACCCGCCCCAGCAGCAGCACGAGCACCGCGATCGGCACCGCGACCAGGAACGCAGCACCCCACCAGAAGCGGTCGACCAACACACCGCCGACGATCGGCCCGGCCGCCATCCCGGCGGCGAACACCGTGGCCCACACCCCGATCGCCGCCGCCCGCCGCCTCGGGTCGGCGAACATGTTCGAGATCAGCGACAGCGTGGACGGCATCAGCGTCGCACCGGCAATCCCCAGCGAGGCGCGCGCGGCGATCAGCAGCTCCGCGCTCGGCGCGAACGCCGCGACCACCGAGACCGCCGCGAAGGCCGCGACCCCGATCATCAGCAGCCGACGCCGCCCGACACGGTCCCCCAGGGTGCCCATCGTGACGAGGAAGCCGGCCAGCAGGAAGCCGTAGGCGTCCATGATCCACAGCGTCTGCGTCGCCGACGGCCCGAGGTCGGCCGCCACGGCCGGCAGCACCAGATACAGGACCGTGACGTCCAGCCCCAGCAGGAACGTAGGGAGCGCCAACAGGGCCATCCCCGCCCATGCCCGCGCACCCGCAGGCGCAGCCGCCCGTCCGCTCACCACGTTCCTCCTCGCTCGACCGAAAGAAGTCGTACGATAGTTCAATTAGAACCATCGTACAACTAGCGAGGTGGGGTGAGGGCCACGCCGCTCCGCTGCCCGGCGGCCCACTGGCGTCGAGCCAGGGAGCAGAGCACAGGCAGCCAGCCTGCGGATTACAAATAGAGCCGCCTTAGGAAACCGATGCTCCATCCCCGCGGCGGCGCCCGCCGCCGGCCGGAGCATTGTCGTAGACACGGTGGCGACCCGTGCTCCGATTTCGCGTCGGGGAGGCATAGGCTTCGGGTGGCGCGCCGGCGAAGGGGGAATCGGGGCGTGTTCCCATCGTGGGCCAGCCCCGTGGTGCCGGTGCCATTCCGGTTCCGGTTCGCACCCGCCCGATCCGATAGGGTGGAGCCGGTTCGCTATCGACCGGGGTCGCCGTATCCGCCGCAGGGCGGTCCGACCCCGGCAATGGGAAAGGACGGACGATGGCCGGAGCTGCCGCGGCGGTGAAGCCGCAGATCACTTTTGGCAAGTTCCAGAATATCGATCTCCGGGTGGCACGGGTCCTGTCGGCGCCCATGGCCGAGAACACGCGCTTCCCGTGCCGGGTGATCGAGTTGGATCTCGGCCCGTTGGGCAAACGCGTCTCGGTCGGCCAGTACGCGCTGATCGGCGAGGACGAGCTGGTCGGTGCGAACGTAGTGGCGTGCGTCAATCTCGGTGAGCGCGAGATGGGCCCGTACGTGTCGCAGGCGCTGGTGCTGGGGGCCCCGCATCCGGCGAGCCCCGAGGGGCAGGCCCAGGCGATCCCGATCGTGGTCGCCGCTGACGCCGTTCCCGGGGACGCCATCTACTGACGCGTCGCCGGTTGCCTGGCGTCCGTGCCGTCGCGGCCGACCACCGCCAGCCCGGCGACGATGGCCGCCATCCCGGTGAGGGTCCAGCCGGTGGCCTCCTCGCCGAGGACGAAGATGCCGAGCGCGCTCGCCATCAACGGTTCGGCGAGGCCGATGGCGGTGGCCGACGACACCGCCGTGGTCTTCAGGCCGCGGATCCACAGCAGGTACGGCACCGCCGTCGCGCCGATACCCAGCCACAGGGTGACGCCGATCCCGCTCCAGTCGGCCAGCCACGTGAAGTCGTCACCGGCGGAGAGCGCGACGATCGGCAGACAGGCGAAACCGAAGAAGCTGCCGACCACGACCCGCCCGTCGACCCCACGGGAGAGCAGCATCCGTCCGGCCACGGTGTACGTCGAGTACGCGGCGGCGGCGGCCAGCGCGTACAGCACCCCGGAGAGTCGCACCAGCACCGCGCCGCCGGGAACGGAGAGCAGCGCCAGTCCGGCGACGGTCATCGCGGTCCCGACCGCCCAGACGCGGGTGAGCCTTTCCTTGATCGCCAGGCCGAGCAGGCCCGTGATCAACGGCGCGCAGCCGATCGCGATCAGGGTCCCGGTGGCGACGCCCGTACTGCGCACGGCGGAGAAGAACAGCGCCTGGTAGGCGGCGACCGAACCGATCCCGACCACGGTGAGCGCCCAGGTGGAGCGGGTCCAGCAGGCGGCCATCCCGGCGGTCCCGCCGTGGGCCAGGGCCCACGCCAGCAGGATCAGTCCGCCCGTGCAGAGCCGGGCGGTGGCGATGCCGAGCGCGGACGCCTCGGGCGGCGCGAGCACCTGGGTGGCACCGGTGGTGCCCCACAACACGGCGGCGACCAGCACCAGGAGGGCCCCCTGCCGGCGGGCGTCGGGAATCGGGGTGATCTGCCGGTCCGGACCGACGTAGGAGGATGCGGTTTGATGATCCATAGCGGGTGCCTGCTGTCTCTTGTACCGGAGCCATTGAACGGATCTTTAAGCTGTAGTACGTTCGATAACGCCTCACTCCGGGTGAGGGTGATGAATACGAGAAGCAATCTTCGGTGATGCACCTGTGAGCGACCGATAAGTCTGGAACCGATGTTGGATCTTCGGCGACTCCGCCTGCTTTCTCATTTCGCCTCTCTCGGCACGGTCAGTGCGGTCGGAAAATCGGCACAGCTAACTCCCTCTGCGGTGTCCCAGCAGCTTGCGACCCTGGAGAAGGAAATCGGCATGCCGTTGCTGGAGCGCAAGGGCCGTCAACTGACCCTGACCGAGGCCGGGCGGGTGCTGGTCAGCAGCGCCGAGCGCATCTTCGCCGAGGTGGAGCGGGCCAAGACCGAGCTCGCGCATCTGCGGGACGGCGTCGAAGGCGCCGTGCGGTTGGCGTCCTTTCCGAGCGTCTCCCGACTGGCGGTCCCGCAGGCCCTCGCGTTCTGTGTGAACGAGGGACGCCCGGTCGAGATCGGCCTGCACGAGATGGAGGCCCACGAGAGCCTGCCGGCGTTGCGCCGTGGAGAGATCGACCTCGCACTGGTCGACGAGTACGAACCGTCGCCGGCGCTGGTCGAGCCCGGGACCGAGTTCACCCCCTTGTTCAGCGAACAGATGTATCTCGTCCTCCCGACGAGACACCCACTCGCCCGGCCGGCCCTCCCCATGACCGCGTACGCGGCCGAGCCGTGGCTGACCTGCCAGGTGGGCACCCTGTGCCACGCGGCCATGGTCAGCGCCTGCGCCGACGCCGGGTTCACGCCCGAGATCGCGTACATGAGCAACGACTTCACCGTCATGCTGGCCATGATCGAGGCCGGTCTGGGCATCGGGTTCGTGCCGGCGATCGCCATCGCCCAGACCCGGTACGACGTGCGGTGCCTGGTGCTGGCCGAGCGCCCGTTGCGGCGACGGATCTCGGTGGCCGTGCGCAGCGCCGCCCGCAGCCGGCCCACACTGCGGCGGCTGATCAACGCGTTCATTGCGGTCACCGCCAATCTGGACGACACGGTCAGGCTCGGCACTACCGGTGCAGGCCCGGCTGACGGTGGGCGGGGGGCGGCGCTGCTCCGTTGACCACCTCGGCGACGCGGGCGAGCGCCAATTCGTCCAGCACGGTCCGTAGGTGCGTACGGAGGCGACGCACCGACGACTCGTCCAGCCCGTCGGCGGGCGAGGGGGCCCAGCTCAGCCACACGGCGAGCTGGTCGTCGAGGACCACGGCCGACACCTCCACCGGGTAGGGCCGCTCGGCACGGGGAGAGCGTGCCTCCCACGGCACGGGGGTGCCGTCGGGCCGGAACCGGTCGCCGGGCGGGCCGAGGTCGCCCCGGCCCAGGTAGTTGAAGCAGACCAGGGCCGGCGGCGTCGCCCGGAGTGCCGCCGCCGTCCCCGGGTCGCCGGCGTGACGGCGGAGGACGCCGTAGCCGGTGCCGCCGTGCGGCACCGCCGCCAACGCCGCCCGCGCGGGGGCCAGCTCGGTGGCCAGGTCGGTCGCCGGCGCGCTGGGCCAGGCGACCGGGAAGACGGCGGTGAACCACCCGACCACCCGGTCCAGTTGCGGCCACCGGTGCCGGCCGTGGGTCTCCAGGTCGAACGTCACGGCCCCGTCCGGACGCCAGCGGGCGAGCGCGAGCCCGACGGCCGCCGCCATCACGTCGTGGACGCACATCCCGAGCCGGACCGGAGCCGGACCGAGCAACTGCCGGGTCTTCGCGGCCGGGACCCGAAACGTCAGGAGCCCTCCGGCCTGCTCGGGCCGGGCCGGGCCGCGCGCCGCCAGGCTCGGTGCCGCCCGGCGCAGGCGCAGAACGGAGAGCCAGTAGGCCGCCTCGTGGGGGTCCGCGCCGAGTGCCGGCAGGGCTTCGATCCAGCCCTGGAAGGTCTCCGCCTGCGCCGGCAGCGCGGGTTCCTCGCCGCGCTCCAGGGCGTCCAGCGTGACCACCAGGTCGTCGAGGAGCACGTGCCAGGAGACGATGTCGACGACGAGGTGGTGGATCGCGACGACGAGGTACGTGGCGTCGCCCTCCCGGTCGTGGACCACCAGCGCCCGCAGGTGGTCACCGGTGGACGGATCGAGGGACCGGTGCAGCCGGTCGACGGCGGCGTCGCGCTCGGCGGTGCCGGTCACGTCGAGGGTGCGTACCAGTCGGTCGGGGGCGATCCCCTCGGCGGGCGCCATCCGCACCCCGGTCCCGTCGTCGACGAAGCGGGCGCGCAGGGCGGGGTGTGCCGCCACGAGGGCCCGGAGCGCGGCCTCCAGGTGCGCCGGGACCAGCGGCCGGAGCACGCGGAGCCGCACGAACATGTTCCAGTACGTCCGGTCCGTGCGGACCCGTTCGGTGAACCACTCGTGTACCGGCGCCACAGCCGTCGGGGCCGTGGCCGGGCGGGCGCCGCCGGTCTCCGGCGGCACCGGGCGGGCCGGGGACCTGCCCAGGTACGCGACCAGGTCCGCCAGCACCGGATGGGACAGGAACTCGGCCACGGAGATCGGCACGCCGGCCCGGCGCAGCCGGGCCACCACCCGCATGGCGAGGAGGGAGTCGCCCCCCTCGTGCAGGAAGTGGCTGTCGTCCGTCGGTGGCGGGCCACCCAGTGCCTCGGTGAAGCACCGGCGGACCAGTTCCGCCATCGGGGTGTCCTGCCGCAGCGGGGTGACCGGTCGGCCCCCGGGTGGCCGGGGGGCGGGGGTCGACGGGTGCAGCCGGGCCAGGGCCAGCCGGTCGGTCTTCCCGTTGGACAGCAGGGGGATCCTCGCCACCGGCACGAGATGGGCGGGGACCATGCGTGCGGGCAGCCACGCCGCGAGCGCGGTACGCAGCTCGGTGGTGGTGCGGTGGCCCGTCGGGTCGAACTCCACGAAGGCCGACAGCTCGGGCGCTCCGTCGGGGTCACGTTCCCGGACGGTGACCGCCACCGCGCGGACGCCCGGCACATCGAGGATGGCGGATTCCACCTCGCCGAGCTCGATCCGCTGTCCTGCGATCTTGATCTGGTCGTCGGCCCGGCCCAGGTAGAGCAGGTCCCCGCCGGGCAGGCGGCGAACCAGGTCACCGGTGCGGTAGACCCGGTCGGTCCGCCCGCCACCGAGGTCGACGTGGTGGAACCGTTCGCGGGTGCGTTCGTCGTCGTCCAGGTAGCCGTCCGCCAGGCTCTCCCCGCCGACGTGCAGCTCACCGGCCTGGCCGTCGGGCGCCGGCCGTCCGGTGTCGTCCAGGACGTAGCAGCGGACGTTGTCCAGCGGCTGTCCGATCGGGACGCTCGCCTGGTCCGCCCAGGTGGCGGCGTTCTCGGGCACCGCCCGGTAGGCCGTCGCGAACGCGGTCTCGGTCGGGCCGTAGAAGTTGTAGAGCGGTTCCCGGCGGACGCCGTGGAAGGCCCGTTGCAGCGCGGCCGGCAGCTTCTCGCCGGTGCTCATCACCGCCCTCAGGGACGTGTTCCGGGCGAACGCCCCGGTCTCCGTCAGCGCCCGCAGTTGCGCCGGGACGGTGAACAGGACGGTGACCCGGTGGTTGTCGACGGTCGCCGCGAGCAGGTCGGGATCACCCTCGGCACCGGGGGGCGCGACTACCAGACAGGCCCCGGCGGCCAGGGCGGAGAACATCTCGTACGCGCTCACGTCGAAGGTCAGCGGCGTCTTGAGCACGAGGGTGTCGTCGGGCCGCAGGCCGAAGGTGCGCACGCAGGCGCGGACGTTGTTCGCGACCGCACGGTGGCTGAGCCGCACGCCCTTCGGGGTTCCGGTGGAGCCCGAGGTGTAGAGGACGTGTGCGGTGCCGTCGGGGGTGGCGTCGCTCGACGACGGGGCGTCCGTCGTGCACCCCTCGCCCTCCAGAAGCAGGTCGGCGAGGGCGACGTCCTCCCCGGGGCCGGGTGGCGCGGTGTGCCCATCGGCGGTGGCCAGGAGGTGGACGCCGCTGTGCCGGCGGACGTACGCCAGCCGCCTGGCCGGGTGGCCGGGGTCCAGCGGGACGTAGGCCGCGCCCCGGCGCAGGACCGCGAGGATGAGGGCCACGCACTCGGCCGAGCGGGGCAGCAGCAGCCCGACCCGGGTGCCGGGGCCCACCCCGCGCTCGCGCAGCGCGCCGGCCAGCCGGCCGACCCGCCGGTCCAGCTCGGTGTAGGTCCAGCTCTGCCCCTGGCCGCGCAGGGCACAGCGGTCGGGGTGGGCCTCGACGCTTCTCCGCAGCAGCGTGTCGAGAGTCCCGCCGGTCGGCGTCTCGTTGCCAGGCACGGCCCAACCTCCTGCATATCTGCGTGATTCGGCGGCCATCATCCGTTGCCCGGAAATTGTAGGGGATCCGCCCCATTGGTCGACCTGCCATTTGGTGCAGAATCGCTACAAGCTCGATTTAGAAATTCTTAATTGATTTACGCCATCGATACAGATACAAATACTGGGGTCACCTGACGGTGAGTGTGCCCAGATCCACGGGGAGTGGGGGGCAGCGGCGGCAGTTCCGTTCCGCCAATCCAGGAAGCGGGCACCTCGCAGCGCAGCGATCCGGTTGCTGGTTCTGCCCAGTCGGTTGGTTCTGCTCGAACATCCGTATTGGTTAGGGGAGATCCATGTCATCTACCGACCAGTTCGCCGACACGATCACATATCGCTCGGACTGGTACCGCGAATACCGCCACCTTCGCGGAGTCGACGAGATCAAGAAGCGTCTGGAGCGCGACGCCCTGTTCCACGCGCTCGCCGAGCGCGGACAGCCCGCCGGCCGGATGCTCGACGTGGGCACCGCCACGGGCCGGTACCCGATGCTGTTCGCCCGCGCCGGGTGGCGCAGCGTCGGCCTGGACGTCGCGGACGCGGCGGTCGCCATGGCCCGGGAGGAACTGCGCCGGTCCGACGTCACCGACCGGGTGGAGCTGGTCTGCGGGGACATCCGTACCGTCACGCTTCCGGAGCGGAGCTTCGATCTCGTGACCTTCATGATGGGCACGTTCGCCCACATCCCTGACGCCGACCGGATCGACACGCTGGCCACCGTCCACAGCCTCCTCGCCCCCGGCGGATGTGTAGTGGTCTCGAACTGGAACACCTCGTGGCCGGACGGACGGATGCTGTCGCTCTACGGGTCCGCCGACCGCGAATGGCTGCTGCGGGCCACGCCGGCTCCCGAGGAGACCGCGGCGATGCTGACCGCCGCCGGTTTCGGCACGGTCGGCGTGCAGCACTTCTGCCCGTTCACCGACGCGCAGATCGACCACTGGATCGGGTCGCACGAGGACTCGCCCGACCGTATCCAGGCATACATGCTGAACAACAACATCTCGACCCCCGGCCAGATGCACCTCGTCGTGGGGGCCAAGGACGCCGCGGGGACCGGGGAATGACCGCCGAACCGACCCTGGCGTGGGACGACGGAGCCATCGTCACGGTGGACCAGACCGCTCTGCCGCACCGCCGGAACGTTCTACGCATCACCACCGTGGACGAGCTGATCGACGCGATCGCACGACTCGCGATCCGGGGAGCCCCGGCGCTGGGGATCGCGGGCGCCCTGGGCGTCGCGTTGTCCGCCCACCGGCACGGGACGGACGAGCCGGTACGGAGGGACGCCGCGCGCCTGGCCGCGGCCCGGCCGACGGCGGTCAACCTGGCCTGGGGGGTCGACCGTGCCCTGAGCCGGCTGGCCGAGGGCGCCGACGCGGTACTCGCCGAAGCCACCGCACTCGCCGAGGAGGACGAGCGGGTCAACCGGGCCGCGTCGACCCGGGCGGCGGATCTCCTCCGGGGACTCTGCCCCCGGCCACGGCTGCGGATCCTGACCCACTGCCACACCGGGCGGCTGGCCACGGGCGGGGTGGGCACGGCGCTGGGTGCCGTACACCACCTCGCCGGGCACGGCCAGGTCGAGATGGTCTTCGCCACCGAGACCCGACCGCTGCTCCAGGGGGCCCGCCTGACCGTGTGGGAGCTGCGCGACGCCGCCATACCCCATCGGCTCCTGGTGGACTCGGCGGCGGCGAGCGCGCTGGCCGCCGGCCTGGTGGACTGCGTCGTGGTCGGCGCCGACCGGATCGCCGCCAACGGCGACGTCGCCAACAAGGTCGGCACGTACCCGTTGGCCGTCGCGGCGGCCCGCCACCGCGTGCCGTTCGTGGTCGTCGCCCCGGAGTCGACCATCGACGAGGAAACGCCCGACGGGGCCGCGATCTCGATCGAGCAGCGGCCGGGCGACGAGGTGACCTCCATCGCCGGTGTCGCTACCACCTGCGCCGGCACACAGGTGTTCAACCCGGCCTTCGACGTCACGCCGAGGGATCTGGTCACCGCGATCGTGACCGAGGACCGCATCTGGCACCCCGCCGACCCGGGCGTCGGTGAGCTGGCGGACCGGATCGACCGGCTCGCCACGGTGGTCGAGGACTTCCCCCGGCCCGGGGTGCGGTTCCGTGACCTGGCCGGTGTCTACGCGCAGCCGGCGACGCTCGGGGCGGCGGCCCACGCCCTGGCCGCCGCGTACCGGGACGCGTTCAGCCATGTCGTCGCCGTCGAGGCACGCGGCTTCATGGTGGGCACCGCGGTCGCGCTGGCCGCGGGGAAGCCGCTGGTCCTGGTGCGCAAGGCCGGCAAGCTGGCCGGCCCGTTGCGGTCGGTGAAGTACGACCTGGAGTACGGCGAGGACGTGCTGGAGATGCAGGAGTCCGCGTTGCCGCCGGACGGACGGGCGCTGATCGTGGACGACGTGCTCGCCACCGGCGGCACCCTGGCCGCGGTGACGAAGCTGGTCACCGAGAGCGGGGCCACGGTGGCCGGGGTCGGCGTGCTGCTGGAGCTGGCCGAGTTGGGCGGAGCCCGTCGACTGCACCCCCACCGGGTGGTCGCGCTCCGGACCGAGCGGTCATGACGGCGCACGCCGTGGACGTCGTCGCCACCGCCCCGTACGACGCCACTGTGGAGCAGTACGACGCCGCTGCCGGGCTGAGCGCGACGGCGCGGGCCCTCTACGACCAGGGCTGGATGCCGGGGACCTCGGGCAACGTCTCGGTCCGGTCCGGGGCCGACGCGGTCCTGATCACCGCCAGCGGGCTGGGCAAGGGGCGGCTCACCCCGGCCGACACGGTGCTCGTCCGGGCCGACACCGGTGCGCCGGTGCGGCCCGGCTCGCCCCGGCCCTCCGCCGAGACCTGCATCCACCTGGCCGTCTACCGGGCCTTTCCGACGGTCGGGGCGGTGGTGCACGCCCATCCGCCGTACGCGACCGCGCTGGCGAGCCGCAGGTTCCGGGCCGGGGGCGGGCCGGTGCGCTTCACCGACCTGGAGTTGATCAAGGGCATGGGTCGGTCGTACCTGGACAGCATCGAGGTCCCCCTCTTCGCGAACTGGCGCGAGGTGCCCCGGATCGCGGCCGAGGTCGGTGACCACTTCGCCCGCCCGGCGACCGACCCTGCGCCCGCGCTGCTCATCGCCCATCACGGCGCGACCACCTGGGGATCCGACCTGGCCGAGGCGAGCGACCGCCTCGAGTGCCTCGAAGCGCTCTGCCAGCTCGCCCTCCTCATCGGTGACTGACAGACACCCATCGGACGCCAGCGACTCAGTGAGGGAGAACACCGTGACACTGCTGCAGGTCATGCCCGACGACGACGCCCGGACGGTGCTGGTGCGCACCGACCGGCCCGACGAGATCCGCGAGGCCCTCAGCCCGCTCGACGTGCAGTTCGAGCAGTGGGAACTCGGTCGGCAGCTGGCCTCGGACGCCTCGCCCGACCACGTTCTCGCCGCCTACCGACCAGAGGTGGACCGGATCTGCGCCCAGGGCGGGTTCCGGCTCGTCGACGTCGTACGGATGAAGCCCGACGAGACCGACCCGCAGTGGCCGGACAAGGCCCACGCGGCGCGGACGAAGTTCCTCTCGGAACACACCCACGACGAGGACGAGGTGCGGTTCTTCGTCGAAGGGTCCGGCTGCTTCTACCTGCACGTGGGCGCGAAGGTCTACGCGGTGGTGTGCGAGGCGGGCGACCTGCTCTGGGTGCCGCGCGGCACGTCGCACTGGTTCGACATGGGTGGGCGGCCGGAGTTCACCGCCATCCGGTTCTTCCAGGAGGAGGACGGCTGGATCGGCAGCTTCCTGCCGGAGAGCATCGCCAGCGGGTTCCCCAGCCTCGACGAGCTGCGCGCGGCCCGGCTGCCATGAGCCGCACAGTTGTCCTCGACGTGGAGGGCACCACCAGCTCGATCGGCTACGTGCACGACCAGTTGTTCCCGTACGCGTCCCGCGTGTTGGGGTCCTGGCTGGCGGCCCACGGCGGCGAGCCGGCGGTCGCCGAAGCGCTGCGCTCCGCCGCCAGGACCGCCGACCGGCCGGACGCCGACCGGGACGAGATCGTCGACATCCTGCGGGACTGGATCCGGCGGGACGTCAAGGTCGCGCCCCTCAAGACCATCCAGGGGCTGATCTGGCAGGACGCCCTCGCCAGCGGCGCGCTCGTGTCGCACGTCTACGACGACGTGCCACCGGCCCTGCGGGCGTGGACGGCGCGGGGGTGGACCGTGCACATCTTCTCGTCCGGGTCGGTGACGGCGCAGCGGGCGTGGTTCCGGCACAGCCCGCACGGCGACCTGCTGCCGTACCTCACCGGGTTCTTCGACCTGGAGAACGGCGGCGCCAAGCGGGAGCCGGACTCGTACCGTTCGATCGCCCGGGCGATCGGCACCGACCCGGCCTCGATCGTGTTCCTGTCCGACGTGGCCGCCGAGCTGGACGCGGCCCGGGCGGCGGGCTGGCACACCGTCGCGGTCCAGCGGGACGACACGCCGCCGGTGGGCGGCGACCATCCGGTCGTCACCGCCTTCGACCAGCTCGACCTGCGGGACGACCTGACCGGCGGGCCCCTGCCGGTGGGCCACGGCCTGCCGGCCGCGCGGTCCGGTGCCGGGGGGTCGCGATGATCCGGGTACCCGCCGGCCCGACCGGCACCGGCTCGGGCACGACGATCTTCACCGAGATGACCGCGCTGGCGCAGCGGACCGGGGCGGTCAACCTCGGGCAGGGCTTCCCGGACACCGACGGCCCGCCGGCCATGCTGGAGGCGGCCCGGACGGCCATCGCGGCGGGCGCGAACCAGTACCCGCCGCTGGCCGGGCTCCCCGAACTGCGGGAGGCGATCGTCGCCCAGCGGGCGCTGCGCTACGGCACCCACTACGACCCGGACACCGAGGTCCTGGTGACGACGGGGGCAACCGAGGCCCTGGCGGCGGCCCTGCTGGCACACTGCGCGCCGGACGACGAGGTCATCGTCTTCGAGCCGTACTACGACTCGTACGCCGCCAGCATCGCCCTGGCGCGGGGGCGGCGACGGGTCGTACCGATGCGTCCCGACGCCACCGGCCGGTTCGGGTTCGACCCCGGCGACCTCTCGGCCGCGGTCTCGCGCCGCTCCCGGGTACTGCTGCTGAACAGCCCGCACAACCCCACCGGCACCGTGTTCGACGCCGAGGAGCTGGCCGCCATCGCCGACTGCTGCCGGCGCAACGACCTGATCGCCGTCACCGACGAGGTCTACGAGTACCTGACCTATGACGGCGCCGTGCACACCCCGCTCGCCACCCTGCCGGGGATGCGGGAACGGACGCTGTCCATCTCGTCGGCGGGGAAGACGTTCAGCGCCACCGGCTGGAAGGTCGGCTGGGTGTGCGGGCCGGCCCACCTGGTCGAGCCGGTGCGGCGGGTCAAGCAGTACCTGACCTTCGCCTCGGGCACCGCCTTCCAGGTCGCGGTGGCGCAGGCACTCGGAACCCAGCAGCCCTGGGTGCGGGCCCAGGCGGCGCGGTTGCAGGCCAACCGGGACCGGCTGCGGGCCAGTCTGGAGGCCACCGGTCTGACCCCGTACGCATGCCAGGGAACGTACTTCCTACAGGCCGACATCCGACCCCTCGGTACGGCGGACGGCATCCGCTTCTGCCGGGAGCTGCCGCACCGGGCCGGGGTCGCGGCGATCCCCAGCGCCGTGTTCTACGACGACCCCGCCGTCGGTCTGCCGATCGTCCGCTTCGTGTTCTGCAAGGAGCCGGAGGTGTTGGACGAGGCGGCGCGCAGACTGGCCGGCCTCACCACGCCGTACCACCAGGAGGCGGTATGACCACGCAGGCACGACCCGACGTCGGGATCATCGGCGGCACCGGGTTCTACGCCCTGCTCGCGGAGAGCGAGCAGATCACGGTCGACACCCCGTTCGGCCCGCCGAGCGGTCCGCTGACGGTGGGCGAGGTGGGCGGCAGGACGGTCGCCTTCCTCGCCCGGCACGGCGCCGACCACCGATTTCCCCCACACAGGATCAACTATCGTGCCAACCTCTGGGCGCTGCGCGCCGCCGGGGTACGTCAGGTCCTCGCGCCCTGTGCCGTCGGCTCGCTCCTGCCCGAACTGGGGCCGGGCAGCCTGGTGGTGCCGGACCAGATCGTGGACCGCACCTCCGGGCGGCACGGGACCTACTACGACTCGGGCGCGGTACACGTCTCGTTCGCCGACCCGTACTGCCCCGTCGGTCGGGAGACCGTGCTGAAGACCGCCCGCGAGCACGGCAGCGCGGTGACCGACGGAGGGACCACCGTGGTGATCGACGGGCCGCGCTTCTCCAGCCGGGCCGAATCGCGGTGGTACGCCCGGCAGGGGTGGTCGCTGGTCAACATGACCGGCCAGCCCGAGGCGACCCTGGCCCGGGAACTCGCCCTGTGCTACACCTCCATCGCCCTGGTGACCGACCTGGACGCCGGTCTCGCCCCCGGCGACGAGGTCCAACAGCAGGACGTCTTCCAGGTCTTCGCCGAGAACGTCGAACGGTTGCGGGCCCTCCTGCTCCGGGTCGTCGACGCGCTGCCCCGGACGCCCGCCTGCCGGTGCGGTGCGACGCTGGAGGGCATCGATCTCCCGTCCGAGCCGGCCTGAACGGGGGCCCGGTGTCCGACCTGCTGGCTCGCCTGGAACGGCTGCCGTTCTCCCGACCACACCTGACCCTGCTCGCCATGGGGGGCCTCGGGCTCACGTTCGACGGCCTCGACGTCGCCACCGTCGCCTTCGTCCTGCCCTCGATCAGCGAGGAGTGGCAGCTCAGCGGCGGCCAGACCGGTCTGGTGGGAAGTTCCACGCTCATCGGCTTCTTCTTCGGGGCCCTCGGCGCCGGCATCATCGCCGACCGGATCGGCCGGCGTCGGGTGATGATGTGGGCGCTGGCCGTGTTCTGCCTGGCCACCCTGGTCGCGGCGGTCTCGCCCAACTGGGAGTTCTTCTTCCTGGCCCGGCTGGTCGCCGGTGTCGGCACCGGGGCCGAGTCGGCGATCATCCCGGCGTTCCTCTCCGAGTTCGTCCCCGGACGACTCCGTGGCCGGTTCATCGGCGCGCTCGCCGGCTTCTTCTCCTTCGGGTACGTCGGTGCCGCGCTGCTGGCCCGGTGGATCGTCCCGATGGGGCCGGAGGGATGGCGGGTGCTCCACGTGGTCGCGGCCGTGCCCATCGTCCTGTTGCTGTGGTGGCGTCGGTCCGTGCCGGAGTCACCCCGTTTCCTGCTCCTGCAGGGGCGGACCGACGAGGCCCGCGCCGTGGTCGAGGCGATCGAACGGCAGGCAGCACGGTCGGCCGGCATCCAACCGACCTCCCCGGCCGTCCCGGCACCCACCGTCGCCCCGGCCGACCCCCCGCCGGGCACCGCGCCGCCCCGGCGGGCCGGCGTCGGCGGGCTGTGGCGGCGGGACCTGGCCGGCCGCACCGCCGTCCTGTGGGTCCTCTGGTTGGTGATCACGTTCTCGTTCTACGGCTTCTTCACCTTCATGCCGACCCTGCTGTACGCGGACGGGCTCACCATCGCGAAGAGCTTCACCTACTCGATCGTGATCTACCTGGCCCAGATCCCCGGTTACTACTCCGCCGCCGCGCTCAACGACCTGTTGGACCGCAAGTGGACGATCGCGCTCTACCTCGGTGGTGGCTCGGTGGCCGCGTACCTGCTCTCCGGGTCGGACATCTCCGCGCAGGTGATGATCTTCGGCGGACTGCTCTCCTTCTTCATGAACGGGGTCTACGCCGCGATCTACGCGTACACCCCCGAGCTGTACCCGACCGCGGTCCGGGCGCGGGGCATGGGCACCGCGTCGGCGGTCGGTCGCATCGGCGGGATCTCCGCGCCGATCCTGATCGGGGTGACCTACCCGGTCATCGGCTTCGACGGTGTCTTCCTGATCACCACGGGAGCGCTCGCCGTCGGTGTGGTGGTGGTCCTGGTCTTCGGGGTGTCCACGAGGGGGCGGGCGCTGGAGGAGATCAGCGACGGCCGGTCGGCGACCGTACCCGCGCCGGACGGGCCGGCGGCGGCGGTCACCGGCCCCCGGACCGTGCCCGGCGCACCCGGCCCCGTCGCCGTCGGCAGAGAAGGAAGGAGTCCCCGTGTCGGCCCGAGATGACCGGAGGACCTGGTTGTTGGTCAACGCGACCGTGCTGGACCCGGTCGCCGGCACCCTGACGCCGGACCGTCGCGTCCTGGTCGTCGACGGGCTGATCGCCGAGCGGTGCCGAGGTGCGGCACGGGAAGGCACCGGTGGTGGACCTGGAGGGGGCCACCCTGCTGCCCGGGCTCATCGACGGCCACGTGCACGTCACGGCGGCCACGGCCGACCTCTCCGCGCTGCCGGACCTGTCGCACTACTACGTGGGGGCCCACGCGTCCCGGGCGCTGCACGACATGCTGATGCGCGGCTTCACGACGGTCCGCGACTGCGGCGGCGCGGACCACGGCCTCGCCGACGCCGTCGCCGACGGCCTCGTCACCGGGCCCCGGCTGTTCTTCGCCGGCAAGGCGCTCTCCCAGACCGGGGGCCACGGCGACGTTCGACGCCCCGGCCGCAACGTCGGGACCGTCCCGTACTGCTGCCCCGACTTCGGCCGGGTGTGCGACGGCGTCGCGGAGTGCCGCCGCGCGGCCCGCGACGAACTCCGCAAGGGGGCGCACCACATCAAGATCATGCTGGGTGGCGGGGTCACCTCGCCGACCGACCGGATCGAGGCCACCCAGTTCGCCCTGGACGAGATCACCGCCATCGTGGCCGAGGCCCGCGCGGCGGGGCGGTACGTCGCCGGTCACGCGTACACGGCGGAGGCGATCAACCGGGGGCTGGAGTGCGGGGTACGGAGCATCGAACACGGCAACCTGCTCGACGACAGCAGCGTCGTGCTGTTCCGCGCCACCGGGGCCTATCTGGTCCCCACCCTGGTCACCTACCAGGCCATCGCCCGGGACGGCCGGGCCGCCGGCATACCGGAGCACGTCCACCGCAAGGTGTACGACGTGCTCGACGCGGGCCTGGGGGCGCTGGAGACCGCGCACCGGGGTGGCGTCAACATCGTCTTCGGCACCGACCTGCTGGGCGGGATGCAGCGCCACCAGCTCGACGAGTTCCAGTTGCGGCGGGAGGTGCTGAGCCCGCTCGACATCATCCGCTCGGCCACCTCCACCGCCGCCGCGATGCTCGGCGCGGAGGAAACCCTGGGGGTGATCGCCCCGGGTGCGCACGCCGACCTGATCGCGACGGACGGCAATCCGCTGGAGCACCTGGGGGTGCTCGCCGAGCCGGCCAAGTACCGCCGGTTGCTCATGGCGGCGGGGCGGTTGCTGGCCGGACCGCAGGCCCGCTGATGCCGTCAGCCCAGCCAGCCCGGCGTCGTCAGACGGCCGGGTAGATGGTGGCGTACCCCTGACGGGGCGACGGATCGAGCACGGAACCGCCGGAGAAGATGAGCTCCGCCAGCGCGAGCCGCTGGTGGTAGAAGTTCAGCGACGACGGGACGCCGAAGATGTCGGCCGAGGCCAGGAAGAAGGGGAGCTCGAGGAGGAGGTACTGCATGGCCCGCTCGATGCGTTCGGAGTCGTGCGGGCCGTCGTACCCACGCGCGGCGAGCACCTCCTCGCTCATCTGCTCGCACGTCTTCCGCAGGGCGGGGTCCTCCTTCAGAGCCCGGTCGCACTCCGCGTAACTGTCGCGGTAGACGTCGTTGGACACCAGGTCCGACATGCGGTTGAGGCCGTCGAGCTCTCGGGGCCCACCCTGGGTCTGCCAGGCCCGGACCACCCGGTTGTAGAGCGCGTTGATCTCGCCGCGCGCCTTGCGGGCAGCTCGCTGCGGCTCGTAGCCGAGGGCGAGGTACGTGTGCCGCAGCGCCGAGTCCGGAATGACCACGTCGACCCGCTCGAACTCGGCGCAGAGCCAGCCGAGGAGGCCGGCCAGCCGCGACACCTGGAAGTAGCTGTTGCCGGGGCTCACGCCGAGCACCACGTGCTCGCGCTGCTCCCAGATCGCGCGGCTGCCGTCGGTGAACGGTTCGACGACGAAGGGCCCCTGTCGAAGGTTTCCGTTGTCCTGGGCTGCTCCCCCGCGCCCCGCCATCAGGTCCACCGACCGGTTCCAGGATGCTCGGCCCCGTCCAGGTACCGCCGGCGCAGTTCCTCCCGGATGATCTTCCCGGTACCGGTGCGGGGCATGTCCCCGGCATCGATCACGATCGGCTCGGCCATCGGGGGGCGATTGCGGATCACCTGCCGCCACAGATCCTTGTCGAGCCTGCCGTCGGGCGCGGCGACGATCGGCACCGGCGGCCCGTCGGACACCGGCAGCAGCGCCACGTCGTGCCCGCCCGGCAGCCGGTCGACGAGCACGTCCTCCTGCTCGAGGTTGCTGTCACCCGGGACGTAGTTCACCTCCCGGTCGATGATCATCAGCGCGCCCGTCCTGGTCTTGATGCCGATGTCACCGGTGTTCCACCACTCGCCCACAGCCTTCTCGTTCCAGCGCTCGGGCTCCTTGTAGTAGCCGATGCAGCGGGCCTTCGTGCGGGCGAGCACCAGCCCCGGCCTACCGTTGGGCACCGGCTGGAAGGTCTTCGGGTCGACCACCTTCAGGGTGACGAAGCCGGGCATGGGCCGGCCCACCCGCCGCGGCCCGGGAAGCTCCTCGCGCCGCTTGTTGGCGGTGCGTCGGCTCACGAACGTCATTCCCATCCCGCCGGTCTCCGACTGCCCGTAACCCTCTCGCCAGAGGGGCCACGGGTGCCGCGAGGCGTTGAGGAACGGGCGGATCGTCGACCAACGCACCCCGTCGAAGTTGCTGATGAACGTGCGAACCGAGGAGAACGCGTTGCTCCGCGGGTCCTTGGCGAGTTTCTCGAGCCGGAAGTAGTCGATCGGCAACGCCTCGATCACCGTGGGCCGGTGCTGCTGGAACATGGGGCCGACGACCTCGGGGTCACTGTCGCTCATCACCAGGACCTTGGTGGGGGAGAGCGTGAGCGTCGAGTAGATCCAGGTAAATGCGCGGGCGTGCACGTATGGCGTGAACATCGCCACGACGTCGTCGCGGGCGAAGGTGATGGGCGGCAGGTGGCGACACTCCAGCCGAGCCATTTGGCGCTGCAGCTTGGCCGGCGTGTACATGATGAGCTTCGGTACGCCCGTGGTGCCGGACGTGTGCGTGAGCATCATCAGTTCGTCGTCGGCGCGTGGGGCGGGCGACGGATCCTCGGCCCCGTAGAGTTCGGCGAACGACAGCGCTTCGGCGTCGCCCTCGTCGAGGGAGAGGGTCTGTTCCGCGAACGTGGAGAGCGGAGCGCCGTCGCCGCCCCTGCCCGCCAGGAGCCGTTGGTTGCTCACCAACAGTTTCGGCTCGACCCGCTGGAGCAGCACCTGCGTGGGGCCGGGCGGCAGTAGACCCGACACCATGACCGGGATCGCGCCGATCCTGACCCCGGCGGAAGCGAGCAGCAGGCAGTCGAAGTGGTTGTCCTTGTAGACGACGAACCGGTCGCCGGAGCGGAGCCCCGCCGCGTACAGCGCCCCGGCGGTCTTGCGCACGAGCTTGGCGATCGCCTCCAGGTCGAGGACTTCCTGTCCCGCTGGATCGATGTCCAACGGCCGGCTGGGGCGGAAGATCATCGGCTTTCCCACTTCGGCCCTGTGGTCGAAGAGGAGGCCGATGCTGGTTTCCCAGAGCTTGAGGTTGGCCACCGCTCCCCCGCCTTCCTGCTCGCGACAGTCACGACGGCCATGACCGTATTGTCGCAGCGGAGCATTCGTCAAGGTCGAAGTAGGGGTTCGCGACCCCACATATTCTCGCGGCGGTTGCGCTGCGGCCGATCAGTAAAAAAATGGTCCTCAACTGCGGCGTCAAGCGATCCGGAGGCAATTATCGAGCGAGCCGCGACCCGTTGAGTGATAGCATCACCGGCCGCCCGGCTTCTCGCAGGTGAATGCCGAGGGAAACGCGACGAGGTTTTGGCCGGAATGCACCGCCGGAGCCCGAGGTAGGGAGGGACCCACGTGTCCGACCAGTACGACGACATCGCCAGGAGTTTCGACGAGGTGGAGGGCGTCATCCGCTTCGTTCGGGAGAATCTAGAGTTTCCGTCGTTCCGGCGGGCCCTCGGGCTCCTGGAGGGCAGGCAGGTGCTGGATGTCGGCTGCGGGGAGGGCACGTTCACCCGCATGATCAAACGCCAGGGCGCCCGGCGGGTGGTGGGGATCGACCAGTCCGAGGGCATGATCCAGATCGCCCAGGAGATCGAGGCCCGTGAGCCGCTCGGCGTCGAGTACCTCGTCCAGGACATGGTGACGATGCCGGTGCTGGAAGCCTTCGACGTGGTGACCGCCGTCCACGTGCTGCACTACGCGGACAGTCGGGAGAGCATGGCCCACCTGGCGCAGCGGATGTTCGCCAACCTCGCCCCGGGCGGCCGACTCGTGGCTCTGTTGGCCAATGCGGAGTCCAGCGCGCGGTCGGAGGAGGCCAGCGGCTTCCGCACCTACCGTCCGGCCGATCCGCAGGAGGGAGAACGCTTCCGCGTCTCGGTTCTGACGACGCCGCCCACCGACATCCTGGTGCACCACTGGCCCAGCGAGAGCATCCTGAGCGTCCTCGAGTCGGCCGGGTTCACCGGGTTCACCTGGCACGTCGTGGACGTGGCGGAGTCTGTCGCGCCCGAGGACCTCGAACGGGCCCGGCAGTGCGCCGAGAATCCGACCAGCCGGCTCCTGACCGCCATCCGGCCGTAACGGGTGGCGGTGGGCGGACACCGAGGGCCGGAGGGGTAGGGCTGGCCGGCGGAGGACCGCCGGCCCCCGTCAGTTTCCCGACGATCCCAACTGCCGCGCCTCGGCGATCGCCGCCTCGACGGCCTGCCGGGCGCCGCCGGTGCGCGCGACGACCAGCACGAGGACCTGCTTGATGCTGTCCAGGGCCTGCAACAGCGGCCCCGGCTGCCCGCCCTGGAGGATCACCGTGACGAGCTGCTGCGCCTCACCGAGCTGGGTGATGGTCGCGGCCGCCGCGACACGAGCGGCGTCCACGGCGCTCCGCACGGGCGCCAGGCCGGCGACCGTCTCCTGCGGGGTGGCTCCGTTCGGCACCGCCGCGGCGGCCTTCGCCGCCTCACCGATCGAGTTGGCGAGACCTCCCAGGCCGCCCTGGATGCCCGTGATCGCGTTGCGCACCCGCGCCACGCCCGCCGCCACGGCGACGAAGCCGGCGCCCGCGGCCCGCAGCGCCACCTCCTGCGCCCGGCTGTCGGCGGCGGCTGCCAACCCCTGCGCGCGTTCGACGCCGGTCGTCAACGCGCGGAGTTCACCGGTGATCTTCTCGATGTGTGACACGTCGCCGGCGTCCCCATTCGATGGCGGTGGAAGTGCCCGACACCCGAACCTACCGGGCTCCCTCCATCGCCGGTGACCGCAGCCACGCGACAGCCCGCAGGGGTGTCGGTCAGGGCTGGCCGAAGTACTCGACGTACTGCGGCTCACGGTAGCCCGGCAGCGCCCGGAGCAGGGTCCGGGCCTCGGCCTCCAGGGCCGACGCGGCGACCCGGTCGCCAGCGGCCCACGCGATCCGGCTCCGGGCCTGCCGGGCGATGGCCAGCAGGTAGCGGTCGCCGATCCGGACGGCCACCGAGCCCGCCTCGTCGGCGTCGCGGGCGGCGGCGGCGTGGCACCCGAGCCGGAGCTGGGCCGCCGCGCGGGACAGCAGGGCCTCGCAGCGCGAGGGCAGGTCGCCGGCCCGGTCGGTGGCGACCAGCGCCTCGTCGAGGCAGTCGCGGGCCTCGGACCACCGGCCGGTACGGCACAGCAGTTGCCCCCGCATCGCGAGGGCGGCGCCCGTCAGACCCACCGCGCCGATATCGTGGGCGATCCGCAGCGCCTCCTCCACGTCGGCGAACGCCTGCTTCTCGGCCCCGGCGGAGAGCCGTGCCTGGGCGGAGTTGCTCAGGGTGGCACCGATCATGAGCAGTCGGCCCGACTCGCGGCGCAGCGCGAGCGCCTCGTCGTGGTAGGCGAGCGCACGCGCCACGTCGCCCATCTGGTGGCGCAGGTTGCCGAGCGCCTCCAGACAGGTGGAGATCCGCTCGCGGTCGCCGAGCGACTGGATCAGGTCGAGGCAGCGCAGCAGGTCCGCCTCCACCACGGACGGGTCGGCGGTGCCCTTGTGGAACACCGCCCGGTAGAACAGCGCGGCGGAGTGTTCCAGCGTGAGACCGAGCCGCTCGGTGACGGCGGCGGCGCCGTCGACGAGGGTGCGGGCCTCCTGCAGGTAGCCCTGCCGGCGCAACACGGCGACCAGTCCCCAGGCCAGCCTGGCGGCGAGCTTCGCGGTGCCGGTGGAGGCGGTCGACGCCTGGCTGAAGGCGGCCAGGACGTTGAGGTGCTCCTCGGCCAGCCACCGGACGCCCTCGGCGGGGGTCCGTGGCGAATCCTGCCAGGCGGGTTGGTCCTCTCCGTCGGCACCGGTCGGCGACCAGCCGGCGTTCGCCATCCGCTCGAGTTCCCGGGCGCCCTGCAGGTACGCCTCCAGCAGCCGCTGTAGGGCGGCCTCCCGGTCGCCCGCCGCTTCGTCCTCGGCCCGTTCGATCGCGTACAGCCGGACCAGGTCGTGGATGCCGTAGACGCCCGGTTCCCGGGGCTCCACCAACCGCTCGTCGGCGAGGCGTTCGAGAACGGTCTCGGTCCGGGCGGGCGGCTCGGCGATCAGGGCGGCGACGGCGCGCGTGGTGACGGCGGGCAGCCGGCTGTGGCCGATCATCCGGAAGGCCCGGGCGCACAGCTGCTCCAGCGGGCCCCCGTCACGCAGCGCGGAGTAGGTGAGGGCGATGGACGGCCGGACGCTGAGATCGTCGAACTCCAACTCGTTGAGGCGGAGCCCGGGATCGTCGAGCCGCTCGACCAGGCGGGCGATCGGCCATCCCGGCCGGCTGGCCAGGCGGGCGCCGACGATCCGGATGGCCAGCGGCAGCAGGCCGCAGAGCTCCACGAGGCGGGCCGCCGCCTCCGGTTCGGCCGTCACCCGGTCCGTGCCGCACTCGCCCGCGAGCAGTGCGACCGCCTCGGCGCGGGACAGCAGCCCCACGGCGAGCTGCCGCCCGTTGGGCAGGGTCGCGAGCATCCGTCTACTGGTGACCACGGCACCGCACGAGGCGTCCGCCGGCAGCAGGCTCTTGACCTGGGCGGCGTTCCGCGCGTTGTCGAGGACGACGAGCACGCCCCGCCCCGCGATCTCGGATCGGTAGGCGACGGTGGCTTCGCCGACGTCGGCCGGCACGGCGTTACCCGGCACCCCGAGTGCGCGCAGGAACCGGCCGAGGACGTCGACGGGCTGCAACGGTGGCAGGTCGACGTCCGATCCCTGGAGGTCCACGTAGAGGGTGCCACCCGGGTACCGGTCGGCGAGGTGACGGGCGAGTTGGACGGCCAGCGCCGACTTGCCGGCCCCTCCCGGGCCGTGCATCGCGACGACCGGGTTCGTCGCGGATCCGTCGAGCCAGCCGCGTACGGCGGCCATCTCGGCCTGCCGTCCGACGAAGGTGTCGACGGCCGGCGGCAGCCCGCGCACCACGACCGTCGCCCGCGGCGTCCGCTGCGGCTCGCCGGTGAGGTCGGGGCTGTGGTCGAGGATGTCGCGGTAGAGCGCCTCCAACCAGGGGCTGGGATCGATGCCGAGCTGGTCGGCCAGCACCCGCCGGGCCCGCAGGTAGGCGTCGACCGCCCCGGCGATGTCGCCGGTGCGGTAGAGCGCGGTCATCAGCTGACCCCAGCCGCGCTGGCGCAGGGGATGGTCGTCGACGTGCTCCCGCAGCCGCCCGACCAACTCGGCGGAGGCGCCGAGGTCGAGCTTGGCCTGGATGTGTTCCTCCTCGACCATCAGCCGCTGCTCGTGCAGGCGCGTCAGACGTACGGCGAGCGTGTGGGGCAGGGGCAGCCCGGCGAGTGGCGAGTCGCGCCAGAGGGTGAGCGCGTGCGCCAGGCTCGCCTCGGCCTGCCGCAGCTCGCCTCGGGCACGGGCGTCACGGCCGTGCTGTGCCACCTCCTCGAACTCGTCGAGGTCCCGCTCGCCCGGGCGCACCTCGAGCAGGTAGCCGCCGGTGCCGGTGTGCAGCCGGCTCGCCCCGCCCGCCCCTTCACGTAGGGCCTGGCGCAGGCCGTGGGCGTACGTCCTGAGGTTGGCCGCTGTGGATGCCGGTCGAGGCTCGTCCCACAGCATCCCGGCGAGGTGCTCCGTGTGCCGCACCTCGTTCGGATCCAGCAGCAGGGCGGCGCAGAGCAACCGTTGCTTCACCGTGCCGAGCGGCACGGGCCGGTCGTCGATCCGCACCTCGAGCGGCCCCAGGAGGCGGAAGCGCATGACGGCCACCCGCGCTTTCTACCACAGGTACGCAGTACGAAGCGGGTACCGACCTCGGCGACCGGCACGCATCACCGGGGCGGGGTGTGACCGGGTCGTGACCGGGACGGTCTTGACCACGTCCATGCGCTCGATGACGCTCGTATCCGACAGACGATCTCAGGGAGACTCATATGCGGACGACAGTCTGTGCTCGGCTCCTCGTACCTGTTGCGCTCCTTGTCGTCGCCCTCGGTGGTGCCGCCGTCGGCGGTGCTCCCGACAGCCGGGGCACCACCGCACTCCCGGACACCGGCGTCGTCCACGTGGTGCTGCCTCCTCCGTCACCCATCTGCGACGTGCACCGGGGAACGTCGCTGTGGGACAACCTCTTCCCCATGTGCGACCGGTAGCGACGACCCCGTGACGCAGGGCGGCGGCGTCGACTGACGACCGCCCCGGTCGACGCCCTCGTCGGGCCTCAGCCCGCCCGCCGGAACGGCTGCTCGTCGCCGAACTGGTCGGCGAGGTCGAGCCAGCCGACGGCACAGGCCCGGGCCAGCGCGTCGAGCGAGCGTCGGCAGTGGTCGGGGGCCACGTCCGTCCACTGGCCGGGTTGTTCGAGGAGGGCCACCGTGGCCGACACCAGCCGCAGCAACGCCCGCCCCCGGTCGGTGTAGCGCAGGGCCGGCTCCCGGGTGAGCCACTCCAGGTGCTCGCGGATCCTCAGCGTGCCGGGCTGCCCGGGGTTTCCCGCGACCGGCTCGGTCGCCACCGGCCCCACCATGCCGGGGGCGGGAACGACCAGCTCGGGGCCGCCGGCCAGCAGACGCCGCCGTACGTCCAGAGCGGTGCCGACGGACACCCCGGCGCGACGGGCCACCTCGCGCAGGCTGAGCCCCGGCTCCGCACACATGATCTGCTCGGCCGTCCGGCGGCCCTCCTGGGCGGAGAGCGGGTGGCGCCGCCCGTCGCGCCCGATCCGGGTGTCGGGCCGCCGAGCGGCGTCGGTGGACTTCTGCCGCAGGGCGGCGACCGTGCGTGGCGCCACCCCGCACACGGAGGCGATCCAGCGGTCCGAGCGGTGGGGACAGGTGTCGAGGATCCGTTCGGCCGCCGCCGCCCGTTCCTTGGCGCGCAGCGCCCTGCCGTGGATCGCGTTGAGCCGCACCGCGACGACGAATGCGTCCTCGGCGGTCCCCTCGAAGAACACCACGGGCACCTGCCGCCGGCCGCGGGCGCGCGCCGCGGCGAGCCGGTGCAGCCCGTCCATCACCCGCATCGTCGCCCGGTGCACCACCAGGGGTGGCAGCTCGTCCGCCAGTGCGGCGAGGCGCCGCACGTGGGCGGTGTCGACGCCGTCGACCCGGGGCGAGAGGCCGTCGCGCAGCAGGGCGACGTCCACCTGCTCGGCCGTTCCGCCGATGCGCCCGATCGCGTCGTCGGCGTGTTCCTCCGCCGGGGCGGCCTGCGGCAGCGCGACGTCGGTGGTTGCCACTAGCAGAGGACCCATCCGCCTTCTCCCCCCATCAGAGAGCAGCTACCCGATCGACCGCCTCGGGGCGGGTGGGCGGCTCGAAGCTACCGTCTTCGATGAGTGCGTGGGTACAGCCGACGTACAGGTTCCGTACAAGCCCCTTCCGACCAGCGAAGAAGCAGCGAGAGGGGCCCGTGGGCGGCCTGCCCACGGACCCCTCTCGACCGCCTTCACATCAGTCGACGGGAGGCGGGTCGGGCAGCACGTGCCGGCGGAAGACCGGGCGCGCCGTCGGCGTGGTGGTGGCGGTGGCGGTGGTGCGGGCGGCTGCCGCGCCGGTGATCCAGGAGCTGGGCTCCTGGACGGTGTACAGCCGCAGCGAGCCGGCGGGGGTGCGGGCGAGGTAGGCCACGTTCGCGCCGTTGGCGTTGACGAAGCTGAACGCGGTCGGGTCGGTGGCGTAGGTCTCGAACGCGTCCTGGGCCGGGATCCAGTCGCCCCAGGTGCCGCTGCCCTGGGCCGTCTCGGCGGCGTAGTGGATGTAGCCGTCGGTGCCGCGCACGTAGATCCCGATCCGGCCGCTGACCGGGCTCAGCAGCGCGCTCGGCGCACCCGCCGGGGCGATCGCGGTGCCGCCGACCTGCGTCCACGTCCCGGTGAAGGTGCCGTCGACACGACGTTCCGTGACCGCGACCCGGCCAGCGGCGTTGCGGGCGAAGATGCGCAGCCGGTAGCCCGGCATCACCACCACGGCCGGGGTTCCGGTGAAGCCACTACCGCCGAGGCTGGTCCAGGCACCCAGCGCGCCGTTGGCGTACCGGGCCGCCCGCAGCGTCCCGGCGCTGTCGGCGACGATCACCAGGGCGCTCGCGTCGGCCAGCGGCACCGCCACCGGCGTGCCCGTCAGCCCCTCGCCGCCGAGCTTGCGCCAGGCCAGCAGATCCGCGTTCACCGGGTCCTGCCAGCGGGCCCACAGCGCGCCCGCGGCGTCCACCGCGAACACCACCTCACGCTCGTCGGACAACCGGACGGTAGCGGGCCCGCTGGCCATCCGGCCGCCCAGGTCCGCCCAGCCGCTCCAGCCGGGGCTCCCGGCGCTGGACTGGGTACGGCTCCAGACGTCGCTGTTGATGTTGCGAGCCGTGACCCGGGCCAGCTTCTGGGTGGTCTCCGACACCGCCGGGACACCGCTGAAGCCCTCGCTGCCGGAGACCGCCGTCAACTGCAGGGAACTGAAGTTGTCCGGGCTCATCCGCCCGTGCAGCAACCGACCGATGTTGTCGCTGTAGGCGAGCTCGATGCTGTTCGAACTGGCCTGCGCCACACTCGCCGGGGCGTTCTGCGCCACCGGCACCGCCGGCCGGGCCGGCACGTGGGAGGCGGACAACGTGCAGGCATCCGTCACCGCCGCCACGTTGGTGAAGGCGTTCCAGCCGCTGCCCATGGTCCGCCGCGTGATCACCCAGGCGCTGGTGTCCTCGCGGAAGCGGTACTGCGCCAGGGTCCCGTCGTTCTCGATGCCGAACAGGGTGTCCCCGCCGGCCGAGAAGATGCCCTTGCTGAAGACGTTCCAGCCGGCACCGACCAGTCGCTCGTAGTCGATCCAGCGCTGGCTGTCCGCGTCGTAGCGGTACCGGAAGAGCCGCCCGTCGGTGGCGTCCCGGGCGTACAGCACACCCTGACCGGCCGCGACGATGAGGTTGAACCGGCCCCACCCGGTGTCGAGCAGCCGGTCCGAGAAGGCCCACTTGCCCGCCGCCTCGTCGTACCGGTAGGCGCGCAGCTTTCCGTTGCCGTCGACGGCGTAGAAGTCGCCCCGCTCGTCGACGGTGATCTTGTTCCGGGCGCCGGCGGTCGCGAACTGGGTGAAGCCGGTGCTGATCCGCTGGGAGGCGCTGCCGTTGGTCATCTGCCAACCGCTGCCGGTCCAGCGGTAGCGGTACAGGCCGTTGGCGTTGATGCCGTAGAGCCGCCCGCCGGGGCCACCGATCACCCGGCCGTAGCTCTGCCAGTTGTTGCCGAGGCTGCTGCGGGTCGACCAGGTGGAACTGGCGCTGCCCGGCGCGTTGAGCGGGTAGCGCCGGAGCACGCCACCGGTCTCGGCGGCGAAGACCGACGTCTGGGCGACGCAGGTCACCGTGTCGGCGGCCAGTGCCGGCGTCGGCTGGGCCACCGCCAGCAGGGTGGCGGTCAGCGCCGCTACCTGCGTACTGACCAACGCCCGACGATATCGTGGATGGTTCATCAGATGCCTTTCGTGAAGGCCGGCGTCGCCGGGTCGCCGCCCCGTCGGGGTCGACGACCCGGTGCCCAACCGGCGCATCGACCTCGAGGGTCGACGTTGCTGGTGTGGCGATCCCGGGTGGGCGCGGGTCGCGCCCACCCGGGATCGCCCGGTCCTTATCGGTTGACCGGAGGCGGGTCGGGCAGCACGTGCCGGCGGAAGACCGGGCGCGCCGTCGGCGTGGTGGTGGCGGTGGCGGTGGTGCGGGCGGCTGCCGCGCCGGTGATCCAGGAGCTGGGCTCCTGGACGGTGTACAGCCGCAGCCTGCCGGCAGAGGTGCGGGCGAGGTAGGCCACGTTCGCGCCGTTGGCGTTGACGAAGCTGAACGCGGTCGGGTCGGTGGCGTAGGTCTCGAACGCGTCCTGGGCCGGGATCCAGTCGCCCCAGGTGCCGCTGCCCTGGGCCGTCTCGGCGGCGTAGTGGATGTAGCCGTCGGTGCCGCGCACGTAGATCCCGATCCGGCCGCTGACCGGGCTCAGCAGCGCGCTCGGCGCACCCGCCGGGGTGATCGCGGTGCCGCCGACCTGCGTCCACGTCCCGGTGAAGGTGCCGTCGACACGACGTTCCGTGACCGCGACCCGGCCAGCGGCGTTGCGGGCGAAGATGCGCAGCCGGTAGCCCGGCATCACCACCACGGCCGGGGTTCCGGTGAAGCCACTACCGCCGAGGCTGGTCCAGGCACCCAGCGCGCCGTTGGCGTACCGGGCCGCCCGCAGCGTCCCGGCGCTGTCGGCGACGATCACCAGGGCGCTCGCGTCGGCCAGCGGCACCGCCACCGGCGTGCCCGTCAACCCCTCGCCGCCGAGCTTGCGCCAGGCCAGCAGATCCGCGTTCACCGGGTCCTGCCAGCGGGCCCACAGCGCGCCCGCGGCGTCCACCGCGAACACCACCTCACGCTCGTCGGAGAGCCGCGCCACGGCGGGGCCGGCGGCCATCCGCCCACCCAGGTCGGCCCAGCCGCTCCAGCTCGGGCTGCCGGCGCTGGACTGGGTGCGGGTCCAGACGTCGCTGTTGATGTTGCGGGCCGTGACCCGGGCCAGGTTCTGGGTGGTCTCCGAGACTCCCGGGACACCGCTGAACGCCTCGTTGCCGGAGACCGCCGTCAGTTGCAGGGTGCTGAAGTTGTCCGGGCTCATCCGCCCGTGCAGCAGGCGGCCGATGTTGTCGCTGTGCGCGAGCTCGATGCTGTTCGAGCTGGCCTGCGCCACGCTCGCCGGGGCGTTCTGGGCCACCGGCACCGCCGGCCGGGCCGGAACGTGGGAGGCGGCCAACGTGCAGGCGTCGGTGATCAGCGCCACGTTGTTGAAGATGTTCCAGCCGCCGTCGACGATCCGCCGATGGATCGGCCAGGTGTTGTCGTCCTCGCGGTAGCGGTACTGCGACAGGGCCCCGTCGTTCTCGATGCCGAACAGGGTGTCCCCCCCGGGCGAGACGATGCCCCTGCCGAACATCTGCCAGCCGGCGCCGACCGGTCGCTCGTAGTCGATCCAGCGCTGGCTGTCCGCGTCGTAGCGGTACCGGAAGAGCCGCCCGTCGGTGGCGTGGCGGGCGTACAGCACACCCCGGCCGGCCGCGACGATGAGGTTGAACCGGCCCCAGCCGGTGTCGAGCAGCCGGTCCGAGAAGGCCCACTTGCCCGCCGCCTCGTCGTACCGGGAGGTGCGCAGCCTTCCCTGCGCGTCGACGGCGTAGAAGTCACCCCGCTCGTCGACGGTGATCTTGTCCCGGAACCCGGCGGTGGCGTACTGGGTGAAGCTGGTGCTGATCAGCTGACCGCCGGTGCCGTTGGTCATCTCCCAGCCGCTGCCGGTCCAGCGGTAGCGGTACAGGCCGCTGGCGTTGAAGCCGTAGATCCGGCCCCCCGGGCCGCCGATCACCCGGCCGAACATCTCCCAGCCCGTGCCCTCCCAGACGCGGTTCGACCAGGTGGAACTGGCACTGCCTGGCGAGTTGAGCGGATAACGCCAGTTCGTGCCGCCGGCGTCCGTGCCGAAGAACGACGTCTGGGCGACGCAGCTCATCGTGTCGGCGGCCTGCGCCGGTGTCGGCTGGACCACCGCCAGCAGCGCCGCGCCGAGCGCCGCGACCTGCCCGGTGGCCAGCCGGCCGCGCCATCGTGACCGATTCATCGCATACCTTCCCATGGGCTGGCGTCGCGGGTCACTGCCGGTTCCGCGAGGGAGCGGCGATCCGGTCGACGGTCAGCTGATCGATGTCGAGCAGTGGCATCACTGGTGTGCCGGTACCGGGTGGGCGCGGACCTGCCCGCGCCCACCCGGGGTGTCAGGCCGGCGGAGCCGGCAGGCTGTGCGCGGCGAAGACGCCGCGCGCGGCCGAGGTGGGAGCGGCGGCCCCGGCCCGTTCCGGCGCCGCGGTCGGGTTACGGCCCGCCGCGGCGAGGCCCGCGATGGGCTGCCGCTGGTAGATGCGGCTGGCGTTGTTGGCGTTGCGGAACAGGATCAGCCAGGTCTGCCCCGCGCTGTTGGTCACCGGCACGATCGTCGGATCCGTCGCCGCGGTCTCGACCAGGTCCGGGATCGCGGCGGACCACGCACCGAACACACCCGACCCCTGCGCCGTCTCCCAGGAGAGCGTGACCTCGCCCGAGGTGCTGCGAGTCACCACCGCCGTGCGGCCCAGCACCGGGTCCAGCACCGCCGCCGGCACGCCCGCCGACTTGTACGAGCCCAGCGACGTCCAGGCCGCCGGGAACGTCCCCGCCGCGTCCTGGTACTTCGTGGCGATCGTGCCGTCGAGGAGCCGCACGAAGACCCGCGCCCGGTAGCCGGGGTACACCACCACCGAGGGAAGGTCGGTGCCGCTGCCGCCGAGGTTCGTCCAGGCGGAGAGGGTGTCCTCGGTGTACTCCGCCGTCAGCACCGCGCCGGCGCTCGTGCGCAGGAACAGTCGCACGCCGGTACGCGTCGCCACGACGACCGGGGCGCCGACGAAGTTCTGGTCGGTCAGGGCCCGCCAACCCGGGATGGTGCCGGTCTGCTGGTAGACCCACAGATTGCCGTCGACGTCGACGGCGAACACGGCCATCACCCCGGACGGCAGGCGGGTCACCGCCGGAGCCGCGGCCATCGAACCGCCGAAGTCCGCCCAGGCACCCCACGTCGCCGAGCCGACCGCCGTCTGGGTGCGCGTCCACACGTCCGAGTCCGAGTAGCGGGCCGCCACCTCGACCCGGCCGTCGCCCAGCAGGCCCAGCGAGGGCCGGCCGGAGAACGCCTCGTTGCCCGAGAGCACGGTCCACTGCACCGAACCGAAGTTGTCCACGTCGGTCTGGTGCCCGACGAGCACCCGGCCGATGTTGTCCGTGTACGCGTACTCGACCATCCCCAGCGCCGCGCCCGCCACCGGGCCGGCCTGCACACCCACCGACGCCGCGAACGACTCCACCGACGCCGACGGGATCGGGTCGGTGAAGAAGCCCTGGACGTCGACGACGAGGCGGACGGCCCCGCCCGACGTGTTGCGCACCCGGACGTGACCGTTGACGCCGGGCCGGACGACCACCAGGCCGGCCGTGGTCACCGTGCGCGCGTGCACCTGGGCGACGTCGGGTTCGGTGTCACCGGTCGGCCACACCTTGACGCCGCCGGCGACGGACGAGCGGTCGACGGTCACGTTGAGGACCACTCCGGCCACCCCCCGGGTCGGCAGGCCGAGCCTGCCGGCCACCTGCACGTCGACCGAGCCGCCGTTGGCGATCGTGCCTCCGCTGTCGTAGAGCCGGGTCGCCGCGAGGTGACGGAAGCCGGCCCCCTGGCTGCTGTCGCCGGTGGTGTAGCCGTACGGCGCGACGATCAGGTCGACGGCAGCGCCGCTCCTGTTGGTGAACGTGACCTGACCGGCAGCGGAGAGCGGCAGCGACACGGTGTGCGAGTGGCGCCCGGTCTTCTCGAAGTTCAGCGCCGAGTGCGCCGGCGCGGCGGCGCCGGCCGGCGCTGCCCCGAGCCAGCCGGGCGCGGTCACGTTGGCCGCGACCACGTTGGCCAGCACGGCGGTCGCGGTCGTCGGAATCACGCCGCCGGTCAGCGTCACGGTGCGGGTGCCCATCGCGGGGATCTTCGCCCTGGTCGTCCCCGTGCCGTCCGTGGTGTCGACCAGCTTGTTCTGCGAGACCGGGACGAACCCACCACCGCCGCCGGGGACGGAGCGGAAGTAGCCCTGCGCGGTGGCGACGATGTGGGTGGTGCCGACCTGGTTGTACACGGCGATCCGCCCGTTGCTGCCCGGACGGACCACCGCGGTGTTGGAGACCTGCTCGCCCGGGAGGACGTTGAGCATCGAGACCGCGTTCGGGGTGGTGCCGTCCGGGTAAGCCCGAAGGAAGGTGTTGGCGGTGTTTTCCGTCGTCACCAACCGCAACAGGACGGCGCTCACCCCCGAGGAGGGGATGCCGCCGACGCCCAGGGCCGGGAACGTCACCACGCCGTCGGCCCCGACCACGCCGGTGCGCCCCCCGGTTCCGGTGCGGGTGTCCAGCAGCGCGGCGCCGTTGGGCAGCGGCACGTAGTCGCCGCCCAGCCCGGCCGCGTCCGCCGAGGCCGGCGACGGGCGTGAGACCGCCACGCCCGACGCCGCCATCAGCAGCGCCAGCACGGCCAGCAGCCGCACCGTCCGCATCCTGTGTCTGCCTTCGGTCAACACTTCACTTCCCTATGTCTTGTCGTTGTCGTACGGGTGGCGTCGAGACGGAGGCGTCAGAAACCGGGCGGCACCCAGAGATCGGTCGCGGTCTCGAGGAGGTCCTTGGCCTGTCCGACGACACCTTCGGGTAGCGACGCGCGTCCGCTGCGCTCCTCCAGCACCCGCTTCAGTTCCTCCATGCGGTCGTCGTTCTGCCGCTGCTGGGTTCCCCTGCGCAGCTCGGAGAAGCTGTCGTCCAGCTTGGAGCTGCCGCAGTCGCACCTGCCCGGGGGCCTGGTGCCGGTCGTCGACTCGGGCAGGGCGGACGGGCCGTGGACCGGGCATCCGGCGTCGGTGTTGTGCACCAGCAGGTCCAGCGTCCCGGCGAGCACGTAGAACGTGTGCGTCGTGTCGACGGTGAGGTTGTAGACCCGCTCCCGCTCGGTCCGTTCCCGGGTGGCCAGCACGGTCCCGGTGCCCCCGGTGGAGGTGCGCAGCCGCTCGCCGCCGGCCAGGTCGCCGGCTTCGACCCAGGTGTTCCGCTCGGCCGACCAGAACGGGTGGCCCTCGGTGGCGGTGACCGTGGCGGTCGCGGTGCCGCTCGCGCCGTCGACGTCCACCTCGATGTCGACCAGTTCCTTACGACCCTCACCGACGATGACGGCGGTGACCGCGAAGGCGCCGGCGCGGCCGGTGGCGGGGTCGGTGGAGAACACCTTCTCCCCCACCCTGACCTTGCTGATCGGCTTGGTCGTGCCGTCGCCCATCCGGACCAGCGTGTCGCCGGTGAAGCTGTTGCTCGTGGCGCAGGAGGCGACGTCGGCGGCGTCGTCCGCCCGCCTGGCGGTCGGCAGTCGGGAGCCGCCGCGCACGGCGTCGGCGACGTCGTCGCCGTACCGGGCGGCCAGCCGCGCCCCGCGCGCCGCCCGCACCGCGCCGGCGCCGGCACCACCGAGGGCGAGACCGGCGACGGTCGCCGCCGTCCACGCGCACGCCTCGAGGTCGCCCTTGGAGACGCAGTTGACCAGGTCGGTGACGCCGACGGCCTCGGCGGCGAAGCTCAGCGCGTCCTTCACGTAGGGCATCGCCGACTGGGCGAAGTCCGCCACCGCATCGGTCGCCTTGGAGACCTCCTCGACGACCGCGCCGGCCGCCTGGACCGCCGCCTGGTAGAGGACCTTGGTCGCCTGGACGGTGTCGTTGACCACGTCCCGGACGGTGGCGACCACCGCGGCCGGGATGTGCGCCGCCGCCGACACCACCGTCTTGATGGCCGACACGACCGGCTTGAGCGCGGCGGCCACGGCCTTGATCGGGTTGTGCTTGGCGACGTACTCGATGGCCCGGCGGGCGGCTGCGGTGACCTGCCGCTTCGCCTCGTGGATCACCCGACGGACCTGCTCGGCCTTCTGCTTCGCCCAGGCGACCCCGGCGGAGACGGCGCCCTTCACCGCCCGGTAGGCGCGGGACATCTTGTTGCCGACCCAGGCCGCAGCCGATTTGATCTTTTGGCCGACCCAACTCACCGCGGCGCGGGCCTTGTTGTAGAGCCATCTGGCGCCGCTGGATATCGCGCTGGCCACTCTTCTGACCGCCGATCCGACCCAGCTCGCCGCCGCCTTGACCCCGGCCCAGGCGGCACTGGCGACCCGCTTCACCCCGGACCAGGCGGCACTGGCCACCCGCTTCACCCCGGACCAGGTGGCGGAGGCCGTCCGCTTCACCCCGTTCCAGGCATTGGAGGCCGTCCGCTTGACCTTGTTGGCCACCGCCTTGCACCAGCCGCAGGAGGGCCAGTACCCGTCCGGGTCGATGTGCGCCAGCGGGTCGCCCGCCGCGTAGGTGTACCGGTTGGCCAGGATCGCGTCGCCGGAGCTGTAGTTGACGCTGTCGCGGGAGATGAACCCGCCGGTGCCGGGCTCGTACCAGCGGGCGCCCATGTCCACCTGGCCGGTGGTCGGATCGGTCCAGTCGCCCTGGAAGCCCAGGTCACCGGTGTCACCCTCGGCGGCGACCACCTGGCCGAACGGGTCGTACGCCTTCGAGGCGGCGAGATCGGTCATGGCGGTGTCGGTGGGGTCGATGCCGCCCACCACGTCGCCGTGCCCGTCGGTGAGGGCCAGCAGCTTCTCGTTGCCGGCGCCGACGGCGAGCACCTCACCGTCCGGCCCCCGGGAGTAGCGGCCCGTGCCGTCGCTGACCACGTTGTCGGCCCGGCCCGCGTAGCCGAACGAGGTGCCGCTCCGGGTCGCGACCCGGTCCAGCGCGTCGTAGGCGTAGGCCACGCTGCCGGCCGTGGTGAGCCGGTCGAACGCGTCGAAGGAGTACCGCTCGGTCAGCCCGGAGCTGGTCCGCGAGGCGAGCGTGCCCCGGGCGCTGTAGGTGTAGGTGTAGTCCGAGTCGGAGAGCAGCCGATTGCGCTCGTCGTAGCTGGCCGTCTTCGCGCCGGCCCGGATCCGGTTGCCCGAGGCGTCCCAGGCGTACGCGACCGTGCCCTTCGGCCCGGTCCACGAGGTCAGGCGCCCGGCCAGGTCGTACGCGTACGTGTGCTTGCCCGCCCCGGCCGTTCCGGCCGTCGTCTTGCCGGTGAGCTTGTCGTCGAGGTTGTAGGTGTAGCTGACCGAGCTGACCGACTGCCCCGCCGCGTTGCGGGTCACGTCGCTGGTCACCCGGGCCAGGTCGTCGTAGCCGAAGGTGCGGACCCGGCCGGCGCCGTAGTCGATGCGCGTCGGCTGCCCGGAGGCGTCGTACGCGTAGCTCTGGGTGACGCCGGTGACGCCGTCGCGGGCGGAGGCCAGCCGCTGCCCGGTGTAGGTGTAGGTGGCGGTCCCGGACTCGTCGGTCTGGCTGGTCAGCAGGCTGTCGGCGTCGTACTGGAAGCTGGCGGTGCCCGCCCGGCCGGACGCGCCGAGCATGTTGCCCCGGTCGTCGTAGCTGTACGTGTCGGCGCCCACCGGCGCGGCGGCCCGCACCAGCCGGCCGGCCAGGTCGTAGCCGAGGGTCCGCTCCGGGCTGCCGGCACCGCTTCCGGTCTCGCCGGTCAGCCGGCCCGCCGCGTCGTAGCTGCGGAGCCGGCCCACCCCACCGGGTGCGGTGAGCCGGGTCGGCTGCCCGGCGATGTTGTACGCCAGCGTCCAGGTGCGGTCGGCCGCGTTGGGGTGGGCGGCGGTGGCCGGCTCGATCTGCGACTCCAGCAGGCCCCACGTGTTGTACGTGGAGATGGTGCGGTTGCCCCGACCGTCGGTGTAGCGGGTGGGGTTGCCGGCGGCGTCGTAGCCGAAGCTGGTGGTGATCGAGGAAGTCGCCGTGACCGGTTCCACCTGCCGCGACAGACGGCCGAGCGGGTCGTACTCGTAGGTGGTGGCCACCCCGCTCGGCTTGACCGACGAGGTGAGGTTGCCGGCGGCGTCGTAGTCGTAGGTCTGCGTGCGCAGGATCGTGCCGTCCGGCGCCACGTCCGACTCGGCGGTGATCAGCCCGAGCAGGTCGTAGTCGACCCGCTCGGTGCGGCCCAGCGCGTCGCTGACGCGCACCTGCCGGCCGGCGTAGTCGTAGCCGTAGTGCGTGGCCACCCCGGCGGGGTCGACCACCCGGGTGAGCTGACCGCGCCCGTCGAAGGTGTTGGTGGTCGTGCCACCGCCGGGCGACACGACCGACGTGACGTTGCCGGCGTCGTCGTAGCGGTACCGCGTGGTCAGCGTGCGGGCGGTCGGGTACCGCTCCAGCGTCGTCGCGGTCACCTGCCGGTCGAGGTCGTCGTAGGTCGCCTCCTTCCGGTTGCCGGTGGGGCCGGTGGCGGAGAGCAGCTCACCGGTGCGGGTGTAGGTGTAGCGGGTCACCGCCCGGTCCGTGTTGCCGGTCGGTTCGTCCCGGCTGACCAGCCGACCCAACTGGTCGTACTGGTAGCGGGTGGCGTTGCCCCGGGCGTCGACGGTCTCGACGACGTTGCCCCCCGGGTCGTAGCGGGTCGTCGTGGTGGGGCTCAGCGTGCTCACCCCGGCGGGCGGCGCGTACGTCGGCGCGGTGCTGCCGACCTGGCGGCCCAACCGGTTGTAGGTGTGGCTGGTGACGTTGCCCCGGGCGTCGGTCGTGTGCACCGTCTCGTCGAAGGTGTTGTAGCCGGTGACGGTGGTCGGGGTGACCGTGCTCGGCGTGCCGCCGTTCTCCTCGGCGGCGACCGCCGGCGCGACGACCCTGGTCTGGCGGCCCAGCTCGTCGTTCTGGTAGCGGATCGTCCGGCCGAGCGGGTCGGTGGCGGCGGTGAGCAGCCCGCGCTGGTCGTAGGTGCTGGTGGTGACCCGGGTGACCGTGCCCGCGACGACCGTCTGGCGGATCACGTTGCCGCTAACGTCGTAGGCGTAGTCGACCTGCTCCGGCGTGGCGGAGAGGGTCCACGGCACGTTGGAGGGGCGGCCGGTGCGGGTCGTCCGGGTGACGTTGCCCATCGCGTCGTAGGTGTAGGAGGTGGTCAGGGCTGAGGCGCCGGGGTTGACCACGATGGTGGCCACGTTGCCGGCCGGGTTGTACGTCTGCTGGGTGACGGAGGTGCCGTTGCCGGCGGTCTGCCGGGTGCGGTTGCCCGCGCCGTCGTACGTGTTCTCCTCCACCACGTAGTCGCGCTTGCTGCCGTCCGGGTTGCGGAAGTTCTTCAGCACGAGCCGGTGCAACTGGTCGTCGGCGTAGTACTGGTACTCCAGCCGCCGCCCCATCGCGTCGGTGTCACTGGCCAGCCGGCCGGCGTGGTCGTACGTGTAGGTGTGCAGCACCAGGTAGTCGCCGGTGCTCGGGCCCTCGTCGCCCGCGTACGCGCGCAGCCGGACCTCGGCCAGCTCGTTGCGCGCCGTGTAGGCGTAGTCGTACCGGTTGCCGTTCGCGTCCACGATCATGGTCTCGTTGCCGAACCGGTCGTAGTTCTTGACCGCCTCGTTGCCCTCCGCGTCCGTGGTCTTGACCGGCCGGTTGGCCTGGTCGTACTCCCACGTGCTGACCCGGGTCTCGTCGTCGCCGCGCACGTCGTCGACCTCGACCCGGACGACGTTGCCGTCCACGTCGTAGCTGGTCGTCGAGCGCTTCTGGTGCGCCTGGCCGGTCACCGCGTCGGTGGTGGCCGGCTCGATGGTGCCGACCAGCCGCGACGACGCGTCGTAGGTGTAGCTGGTGACCACGCCGGCCGGGTAGGTGTCGGAGACCGCCGTGGCGGTCAGCTTCCGGCCCAGCGCGTCGTAGGTGTGGGTCGTGGCCAGCCCGGACGGCTCGGTGACCCGGTAGAGGTCGCCGTTCTGGTAGTACGCGTAGCGGGTGACCTTGCCGAGCGCGTCGGTCGTCGTCAGCAGCAGGCCGGCCGGCACGGTGCCGCCGCCGTACGCGGCCTCACCGCCGGTGGTGTAGGTGTGCCGCACGGTGCCGCCGCCCGGGTTCACCTGCGTCGCCAGCTCACCGAACGGGGTGTAGGTGTAGCTGGTCCGGTAGGTGTTGTCGGTGGCGCTGGCCGAGCGTCCGTCCCGGGACTCGGTCGGCAGGTCGTTGCGCGGGTCGAACGGGTCGGTCACCGTCGCCGGATAGGTCGTGTAGGCGGTGTGGCAGACGCCGGAGGTGCGGCAGGTCTGCTTGGAGGTGACGTTGCCGCGCTCGTCGTGCGTCATCCGCACGGCGTCGCCGTTCTCGTTCGTGACCACGGTCTGGTTGCCGCGCTCGTCGTACTCGAACGTGCGGATCGCCATGCCGTCCAGCGGGTGCCGCACGAACACCGGCCCGCCCGCGTCGCCCGGGATGATGGTGCAGAACGACGGGTCACCCGGATCGGGCTTCGAGCACACCTGGGTCGGCGGCGGTGGCGGTGGTGGCGTGGGCGAGGCGGGGCGGTCCTCCTCGCGGGTCTCCAGGCCCAGGGGCGTGCCCGAACGCAGCAACCGCGCGGTGAGCGCGTCGTACTCGTACAGGTGCGGGCGGTTGGCCGGGTCGAGCACCTGCACGCTGCGGCGCAGGTCGGTGTCGCCGCCGTAGACCAGCGGCGCCCCGATGGTCCACTGGCCGCCGTTGCGGTCGGTGTGCTTCGTGACCCGGTCGAGCGCCGTGTCGTAGCCGAACTGCGCCGCGACCTTGCCGCTCGGCAGCGTCACCGAGGTCAACTGCTGGGCGGCGGTGGCGTACCGGTAGTGCGCGGTGACCGCCGCCTGGCCCAGCGGGTGGGAGTAGACGGCCACCTCGTCGATGACGCCGGCGAAGTACCGGCGGGACGTGCTGCCCCACGCCGGCCAGGACGCCGGGGTGCTCGCGTACGCGGCGCCGACCTGGTTGAAGGTGAGCAGCGAGTGCTCGGCCGTCGCGCCGGTACGCTCGGCGACCTTGACGCCGTCCACGTAGAGCGTCTGCACCGCGCCCATCGCCGAGAGCACCGCGTGGTGCCAGCGCCCGTCGTTGACGACGCCCGTCGAGGTCAGCGGCGCGATCGAGGGGCCACCGAACTGGCCGCGCAGCTTGCCGTCGGTGCCCACGTAGAGCACCGGCACGCCGGTGGTGGAGGTGGCGGCGAGTTCCTTGTCCTGGTAGCCCAGCAGCGGGCCGCCGCCACCGGTGGTGCTGCCCTTGAACCACAGCTCGACGGCGGTGTCGCGGGCCTTCTTCACCGCGCCCTTGGGCAGGTCGACGTAGGAGGAGGTGCCGTTGAAGGTCGCCGCGGTGTTGCCGGTGCCGGCCAACGCGCCCGCCGTGCCGAGCGTGACGCCCTTGTGGACGGCGGCGTCCTTGCCCACGTTGACGGCCACCTCGCTGCCGGCGGCGGTGCCCTGCGCCTCGCCGAGACGCCAGTAGGACTCCGGCTTCGAGTCGAGCACCGCCGTGCGGTAGTGCGAGCCGGCCGCGTAGCCGTACCGGGTGCAGGCGTTGCCGGGGGCGCAGGCCGAGACGAGCTGGTCGCCGCTGTAGGTGTAGGTCCACGTGGGCGCCGCGCCGTTGACGGCGTCCGCGGCGACGCTGGTCACGTGCGCGCCGGTCCAGGTGAAGGTGAGCGAGCGGCCGGCCGTGTTGGTCTGGCTGTTGGCGACCCGCACGCGGGCCAGCTTGCCGTCGGTGGTGTTGTAGGTGAGCACGATCGACCGCAGGGCCGCATCGGTGATCTTGTTGAGCCGGCCGGCGGCGGAGAACTGGTAGGTCACCCGCGACTTGTCGACCAGCGTCCATCCGGTGCTGTTCGAGGTCAGCGACGCGGTGCGGCCGGCCGGGGCGGCGAAGGTGCCGTCGGGGTTGCGGCCGAAGCGCACCTGCTGCCCGTCGGGGTAGGTGACGAGCACGTTGCCGGAGCCGTCCGAGTCGGCGACGACGCGCATGTCGTAGCGGGTCGTCCAGCCGGCGCCGAACGCGCCGTCCGCTCGCGGGTCGAGGCTGTTGTAGGTGCGCAGCAGGTTCAGCTCCGGGCCGACGGTGGTGACCGTGGCGTCCAGCGCGGTGGTGGAGACGTTGCCCGTCTGGGCGTCGAACTCACGGTCGCCCGCCGCCGTCTTGGCGCCCGCGATGCGCGAGGTGATCTCCGGCTGGGGCACGGCGGTGAGCAACGTCGAGGTCGGCGACGAGACCTCGTTGCCGGCGTCCTTGACGATCACCCGCCACTGGTAGGTCTTGCTCCAGAACAGCCGGCCGGCCGGCACCGCCCAGGCGGTACTGGGCTGGAAGCCGGAGTCGAAGCACCCGGTGGTGCCGCCGGACGCGGTCCGCTCGCACACCTCGAACTTGTAGGACAGCGTCAGCCCCGGGGGCGCGTCGATGTCCACCGCGCGGGCCCACAGCTGCGGGGCCAGGGTCTGCGCGGAGTAGCCGTTCGGCGGGTACAGCTCCTGCACGACCGGCGGGATGTCGGTGACCTCGAGCACCATCCGGGCGGGTGGCACCTGGTGGTCGGTGAAGACCGCGCCGCCGGTACGCACCATCGTGAAGTCGAGGAGGTACCGCCCCGGGGGCATGGCCTTGATGGTGGCGTCGAGGGTCACGGTGGCGCCACGGGCCACCGGGGCGGTCAGGTTGGCCGAGCGCTGCTGCCCGACCGCCGCGCCGGTCTCCGCGTTGTACGCCCGGTAGGCCAGGTAGTAGTCCCCCACCCCCCACGCCTCGGCGCTGCGGTTGGTGACGGTGACGGCGACCCGGCCGTCCTGGTTCTGCAGCACCGGCGGGTTCGGCACCGGCTTCGGGATCGAGTACGAGGCGTTGTACGGGCTGTGCGTCACGTACAGCTTCGGCGGGTTGGCCGTCGCCGGGCCGGTGAACAGCTTGCCGCTGAGCGGGTCGGAGGAGGCCCGCAGCGACAGGCCGTGGTTCGGCTGCTCCCCGTTGACCCACCGCTGCACCAGCTCGGCGCCGGCGCCGCCCAGGTTGAACGCCTCGGCCTCGATCGGGCAGTCCGACTCGCTCTCGCCGAACGCGACGTAGCCGTACGCGAACGAGCTGCTGGCCAGCGCCGCGCCGACGGCCGGACCGGGGAAGGAGTAGCCGGCGCCGGCCGACCACCCGGCAGTCACCGGGTGCACCGTGACCTCCCGCGGCCGGCAGGAGTCGGAGTCGTAGTTGACGACCTGGAGCTGCGCGCCGTAGATGGTGTGGTAACGCAGCCGGTCCACCAGGCCGCCGAACCTGACGTACGAGGCGGCGTTGACGCCGTCCACCGTGCCGACCCGCAGTTCGCTGCTGCCCGAGGCGGAGCGGGACCCGTGCACGTACATGGCCGAGTCGGCGGCGCCCTCCGCGACCGGCAACTCGATGGTCGGGTCCACCCGCACCGGGTAGACCCGGGCCGGGTCGCGCAGCCAGCCGTCGTCGACGGAGAGCCGCAGGGTGGGCTTGCCGCCGACGGTAAGGAGCTGGTAGCT
>NZ_BBZF01000024.1:0-62941 GCF_020884795.1 Micromonospora okii | reverse complement strand
GGCCGTCGAGGTCACCGGGGTGGCGGCGGCGTCGACCATGTAGCCGGGCGGGATGACGGCCCGCACCGTGCCGGTGGCGTCGGAGAGCTCCACCGCGCCGTCGCGGATCGCGGCGGTGAGCCCGTCGAGACGCAGCGGGAAGTCGTACGTCCGGGGGGCCTTCGGGGAGTGCAGGACCAGCGTCTCCTTCAGCGCGCCGGGACGCGACTCCAGTTCCAGGTCCACCCCGGGTAGCACGCCGCGGTAGGTGACCAGCGCGCCGTCGGCCTTGCCGGGCACCGCCGCGGCGCCGGCCAGCCCGTACGACAGGGCCTTGCCGTCGGCGACGGCGAAGCGGGCCACGGCCGGGGAGTCGGCTCGGCCGGCGAGCCGCACCTGCACGGCATCCGCCCTGTTGCGCCAGCCGGAGGCGGCCTCGGCGGTCAGTTTCGGGTCGATCGGCGCCCAGTCGCCCTTGGCGGTCTGGTAGTTGACCGGCGCGGTCGAGAACACGGTGGTCTGGGTGCCGTCGGCGTTGGCGTAGACCTGCCGGTAGGCGTCCCGCTCCCGCGCCAGCTCCTCGCTGGTGGCCGACTGGTAGCCGCGCGCCTTCTGTGCCGGCGGCTGCTGGACGGAGGCCTTGTTCGCCGCGACCTTCGGCTGCTGCGGCAGCTTGTGCTGGGGGTAGCGCGACTGCTCGGAGGCGGGGATCTTCCGGTTCGCCTGACGCCGCGCGGCCTCGTCCGTCTGCGGGGCGCCGTCCCACGCCTGTCGGGGCGCGGGGGCGGCCTTCTGCTGCCGCTTCGCGTCGGCCGCCCCGCGTGAGCCCGTCGCCGTCAGGTCGATCTGGGTCGGCACCTCTCCCACCCCGGTCGCCGCGATGACGATGGCCATCGCCCCCGCCAGCGCGGTGGCCAACCGCCGACGCAGCGGCGGCGGTTTGCGCAACAGGTCGGGAAGCGGGCCGGCGGTCGAGCCGCCGAACATGCTCTTCTTACCGTGATGCATCGCCGGCCTCCGTGCGCGCAGATTCGCTCTACCGCACCGCGGCTCTGCGATGCCGCCAATGGATATCGCGGGGCCGCGACGCGTTTCGGCGGCGATACGGAACCGTTATCCGGAGTGGATGTTCAACCGCTGCGCGGAGGCCGCTTGAACGGGGGCGGGACGCCGGGCCGGCCCTGCGCCGGCGTGCCGGCCTCCACGGTCGCCACCGCCCGGCTCACGCGCCTCACGTCGCCGTCGGCACCACCAGCTCGGGCACGTCGCCCAGCGCCCGGACGGCGGTGACGGCGGCGTAGCCCTCGGCCAGCCAGGCCAGGTCGGTGCCGGGCACGTGGCGGGCGCCGTGCTGCTCGACGGCCGTACGCACGAAGCCCTCGCCGGTCTCGGCGACGGCCATCTGCACCTGGCCGAACGGGGCGAGGGTGGCCTGGCGCAGGCCGGCGACCCGGCCGATCGGCAGGTCGGGCACGTTGAGGTTGAGCACGACGCCGGGTTCCGCGTCGAGCAGCCAGGGCAGCAGCCGGCCGGCCAGCTCGGCGGCGGTCGGCCAGTTGCGGGTCTCGTCCTCGGCCGCGTCGAGCGCGGCGATGGCCGCGCCGCCGCTGCCCGCGCTCGCCGCCGCCGCCGGGGAGAGCACGTCCAGCGACACGGCCAGGGCGCGGGCGCCGTTGTTGCCGGCGGTCAGCGCCGCGCCGACCGTGCCGGAGTGCAGGATCGCGTGACCGGCGTTGGCACCCCGGTTGATGCCCGACAGCACGAGCTGCGGGGCCGGCCCGAACACCCCGAGCCCGGCCAGGACGGCGATGTAGGCCGGCGAGGCGGCGACCCCGAACGCGGGCACGTCGGGGAGCCCGGCCAGCTCCGTCTCGGTGAACACCACCCGCCCGTCGTCGGTCACCGCCGACAGCGCCGCGCTCATGCCGCTCGCCTCGGCCTGCGGCGCGGCGACCACCACGTCGAGGCCGTGTTCGTGGGCGGCCCGGGCGAGCCACCGGATGCCGGGGGCGTGCACGCCGTCGTCGTTGGTCACCAGGACGCGCGCCCGGCGCTCAGCGGTCATCGTCGCTCCCGGAGTCGCCGTCGAGCGGGGTGAACCGCACCCGGCCGGCGAGTTCCCGTACGGCTTCCGCCCGCCCGGTGCCCAGGCCGTGCCGGGTGACGTTCAGCGCTCCGGCGGCGGCGCCGACGCGGACGGCCTCCCGCAGGTCGCCGCCGCGGGCGAGCACCGAGGCCACGCCGGCGGTCATCGAGTCTCCCGCACCCCGGTGCTCGGCCAGCTCCAACGGCGGGGCGTGCACCTGGAGCGCCGTGTCGTCGTCGAGCAGGGCCAGGGCCGGCTCCCCCGCCCGGCTGATCAGCACCGACGCCGCGCCCCGCTCCCGCAGCCGCCGACCGGCGTCCAGCAACGCCGGCACGCTGTCGTCCTCCGCGAGCCCGTCGTCGAGCAGCTCCTCGTGGCTGACCTTCAGCACGGCCACCCCGCCCTCCAGCACCGCCGCCAGGTGGGCGCCGGAGAGGTCCGCCACGACCGTGCCGCCGTTGGCGGTGAGGTCGGCGGCGAGCCGCCGGTAGATGTCCGGGTCGACCACGTCCGGCGCGGCGGGACCGCTGAGCACGCTGACCGGCGCGCGCAGCCCCTCCGTCAGCGTCACCGTGTACAGCTCGTCGATGTCGTGGCGGACCATCGGCTCGCCCGGGTTCTCGGCGATCTCCCTGCGGGAGCCCTCCCGCCGGTCGTGCACGTACCAGCCGGTCCCGGAGAGCCGCTCGATGACGCGCACCGTCACGTTCTCCTGGGAGAGGAGCTTGCGCAGCGCGCCGCCGACCTCGCCGCCGAGGGCCACGCAGAGGACGACCGGCGTCCCGAGGGCGGCGATCATGCGGGTCTGCCACACCCCCTGCCCGCCGGCGTGCAGGTGCAGCTCGACGGTGGCGGCCTGCTGCTCGATCGTCACGGTCAACAGCGGCGCCGGGGCGAACACCATCACCTGCTCATCCATTGCCACATACTGCCCCAAAACGGCCCTGCCAACCGGACGCCGGGCGGGATTTCCCGGGAGAACCGGACAGCGGCCCGGTCCCCTCGCCCGCGACCGGGCGCGCGGGCGGCCCTCGGATGGAAGAGCCCGGGACGACTGAGCCGCGAGCCGGCGGGTAACCGCCGTCGTGGCCGACTGGCGGGAGGTCTTCATCCCGGACACGTCGCTGCTGGAGATCGCCGTCCGGGGCAGCGTCATCTACCTGACGCTGTTCTTCCTGCTGCGCGTCGTGCTCAAGCGGGAGAGCGGCACCACCGGCGTCAGCGACCTGCTGGTGATCGTGCTGATCGCCGACGCGGCGCAGAACGGGATGGCCGACGAGTACACCTCGGTCACCAACGGCGTGGTCCTCGTGGCCGTGATCATCGGCTGGTCGTACGTGCTCGACGCCGTCGCCTACCGGTGGCCCGCGGCCGCCCGGGTCATCCACCCGCGCCCGCTGTTGCTGGTGCGGGACGGCGAGATCCTGCGCCGCAACATGCGCCGGGAGCTGGTCACCGAGGAGGAGCTGCTCAGCCAGCTCCGCGAGCAGGGCGTCGCGGAGCTGTCGGAGGTGCGGGAGGCCAGGATGGAGTCCGACGGGCAGTTCAGCGTCATCACCCGCGACGGCGGCGACAAGGCGCGGGGCAGGTCCGCCCGGCGCGGTGCCCCCTGAGGGCGTACCGCCGTCCGTGGCGGGTAGGCGTCGGGCATGGCGCGGTACACGAATCCCGAGCTCCGGCAGCGGCTCAAGGAAGAGATCCAGGCGTCCGAGAAGGGCGGCAGGAAGGGGCAGTGGTCGGCGCGCAAGTCGCAACTCCTCACCCGGGAGTACCAGAAGCGCGGCGGGGGCTACGTCGGCCCGAGGGACGAGCGGCAGAAGTCGCTGCGGCGCTGGGGCAACGAGGACTGGCAGACCCGCGAGGGTGACACCCGGGCGCGCCACGACGGCGAGACGGACCGTTACCTGCCCAGACGGGCCTGGGAGGAGCTCTCGCCCGAGCAGCGGCGCGCCACCGACGCCAAGAAGCGCAGGGAGTCGAGGACCGGCCGGCAGTACGTGGCGAACACCGGGCCGGCCAGCCGCGCGCGGCGGGACGCCACGTCGGCGCAGCGGCTGTCGGAGCTGCCGGTCGCCGAGGCCGTCAAGCTCGTCCGCGGCCTCGACGACCGCCAGCTCAGGGCGGCGCTGCGGCGCGAGCGCGACGGCAAGGCCCGCAAGACGCTCCTACGCCGCCTGGAGGCGGAACTCGACCGACGCTGACCGAGGGGTCAGGACTCGACCGGGCGGCCCACGGGCCGCCCGATCGGCGGTGCGGGGCTGGATCGGAGGACGGCGGCAACCGCCGACCAGACGTGAGCGAAAGTCGATCGGTCGGGTTTCCGACGGGGCTCCGTACACGAGGGATGGTCAACTCCTACGGTGACTCCGGCACGCCAGGAGATCGACGGCCCGGGATTCGACCCGGTGCCGCGATCCGGGCGTTTACAGGGGGTTCTCTTGATGCACGTTCGGAGCCGCGCCATCGCGGGTCTGATTGCCGGGTCAGTGCTGATGACAGCTCAACCGGCGGCTGCGGGAACGACGGCAGGCGCCACCAGCGCGACCCGCCCGGTCCTGCGCACGGTCGCGGCCCAGACCGCGCCGCCGGGGCACACCGGTCTCGTTCCCACCACGCCCCGCAGCGACGTACCGCGGATCAACGACGGCGAGATCACCGACATCGAGGTGATCGGCAACCGGGTCTTCATCGCCGGCTCCTTCACCGGGATCGCCAACGTCGGCGGGACGACGCTCGCGCAGCGGTCGCTGGCCGCGTACAACATCGACACGGGCCTGGTCGACACCACGTTCCGGCCGACCTTCGACGGGGCCGTGGAGGCCGTGGAGGCGTCGCCGGACGGCTCGTCGCTCTACGTGGCGGGGTCGTTCAACACCGTCGGCGGGCTCACCAAGCGCAAGATCGTGCGGCTCGACCCGACCACCGGCGCCCCGGTCGCGGCCTTCACCGCCCAGGGCAACGGGCGCGCGACCGCGCTGGCCGTGAGCAACACCGCCGTGTACGTGGGCGGCCAGTTCACGAAGGTGAACAGCGTGACCCGCCCCGCGCTGGTCGCGCTCAACCCGACCACGGGAGCGGTGGACAGCGGCTTCAACCTGCCGCTGTCCGGCGGCATCGGCGTCGGCGGGATGCTCACCGTGCAGCAGCTCAAGCTGACCCACGACGGCAGCAAGCTGATGGTCGTGCACACCGGCCGGCAGATCGCCGGCCAGGACCGCTACGGCGTCGGCCTCGTCGACACCGCCACCAAGGCCCTGCTGCCCTGGCGCACCCGCCTGTGGGAGGACAACCTCTCCTTCGTCGGCGGCATCCAGCGGGTCTTCGCCGGTGACATCGCGCCCGACGACTCGTACTTCGTCGTCACCAGCGGCTCGGGCGGCGACCGCCCGCCGATCAACGACACCGCCATCGCGTTCCCGGTGGCCGGCAACGACCAGGTCGAACCGATCTGGGTGTCCCGCCACTTCGACAGCATCTACTCCGTCGCCGTCACCGAGAAGGCCGTGTACGTCGGCGGCCACTTCAGTTGGCAGGAGTCGCCGACGGCCAACGTCCCGTGGCCCGGCCTGGACAACGTCGGTTACGGCTCGGGCCAGGGCCTGAGCGGGTACGGCCTCGGCGACCAGGTGGTCCGCCGCGACCACATCGGCGCGCTCGACCCGGCGACGGGCACGGCCCTGGAGTGGAACCCCGGCTCCACCTCGTACGAGGGCGAGAAGGCCATGCTGGCCACCCCGCGCGGCCTCTTCGTCGGCGGCGACGGCAACACCAAGGGCGGCCTGCCGGTGGGCCGGGTCGGCTTCTTCGACCTCAACGACGTCCCGGCGGCCTCCCCGGTCGACACGACGATCGTCACGCCCATCGAGGGGCGGGTCGAGGCGGCCAACACCTCCTTCACCATCCAGGGCCAGGCGACCGCGCCCTCCGGCGTGCAGAAGGTGCAGCTCGAGGTGCAGAACCGCAGCTCCCGCAAGTGGTTGCAGGACGACCTCGTGACGTGGGGCTCGGCCAACACCATCCTCACCACGCTCGCCACCCCGAACGCCACCTCGACCTCCTGGTCCCTGTCGGTCTCCTTCCCGGTCGGCGAGTACCAGCTCCAGGCGAAGACCTTCGCCGGCAACGGCGGGAGCGACAGCACGAAGGCGATCAAGAAGATCGAGACGTTCAGCCTCGACGACCTGCCGCCGATCACGATGATCACCTCGCCGGCCGCCGGCCTGCTCGCCACCCGCACCTTCGTCGCCACCGGCACCGCCTTCGACGACAAGGGCGTCGCCGGGATGTCGTACTCGCTGCGCACCCCGGACAACCGCTACCTCCAGGACGACGGGACGCTCGCCCCGGTCTACAACACCTTCCGGGGCGAGCCGGACGTCATCGGCGCGGTGTCGACCACCTGGCAGTTCGAGGTGGCCCTGCCCAGCGAGGGCGAGTGGCGGCTCACCGCCACCGCCATCGACGTCGGCGGCCAGAGCGACCTGCGCGGCGTCACCCGCGACTGGATCGTCTCGGCCAACGGCGTCGCGCCCGTGGTGGCCGTCACCGCCCCCGCCGCGATGACCCCGCCGGCCGCCGCCACGCCGATCACGGTCGCGCCGGGCGGCGCGGTCACGTTCTCCGGCACGGCGAGCGACGACGGCACGCTGCGCTCGGTCGAGGTGTACCTGCGCAACAACAGCACCCGCGAGTCGCTGGCCGCCGACGGGACGTGGGGCGTCGACGCGGTCACGGCGTACCACCGGGTCTCGCCGACGAACCTCAACGCCGCGTCGTACAACTGGTCCTTCACCAGCGTGCCCCTCACCCCCGGCGTGTACGACTTCCGGGTGCGGGCCACCGACAACCTGGGTCTGACCACGACGACGGCCAATCTGGGCCGGCTCACCGTCACCGCCCAGGTGCCCGGCGACGCCTTCCCGAACGGCCTGCTGAGCTTCACCGGCGTCGACCAGAACGTCGACCAGTTGCACCTCGACCTGGCCGGCACCGCCACCGACGACAAGGGCGTGCAGGGGGTACGGGTGGCGCTGCGCGACCTGGACACCGGCCGGTACGTGCAGCCGAACGGCACCATGGCGGCGGGCTTCGCCACGCTGGGCGCGGTGCTGGGCTCGCCGGGCGCGACGAGCACCACCTTCACCCTCTCGGCCGACCTGCCGACGAAGGGCGAGTACAGCGTCGAGGCGTGGGCCGTGGACACGGCGGGCCAGTCGGACGGCTCGACCTCCGGGGCCACCGCCAAGTACCTGGTGTACCCGGGTGACCTCGATCCGCGCCTGGAGCCGAGCCTGATGATCCCGCAGGACGGCGACGTCCTCGCCGACTCGCGGATCGTGATCAGCGGGCGGGCCGTGGACGACGTCGGGATGCTCAAGGTGGAGGTCCAGATCGTCAACAGCGCCGGCCAGGGAATGAACGCCTCCGGCGTGTTCGCGCCCAGCACCCCGGGCAACGCCCCCTGGCTCACGACGTTCCTCACCAGCCCGGGCTCGCCCGGGTCGAACTTCGCCTACACCACGCCGGTGGTTCCGGCGGGGGCCTACACGTTGACGATCCGGGCGGTCGACAACTACGGGCAGGTGCAGCAGACGCCGAGGGTCATCCCCGTCACGGTGAGCTGAGCCATCCGACCGCCGTCCCCGGTGCCGACCCGGCCCCGGGGGCGGCGGTCACCCGTCTCCGGCGTCCTCGATGCGGATGCCCAGCGCCCCCGCCAGGGTGTACGACAGGGCGGCGAGATCCTGGTGGGCCACGACGGCCCCGGCCATGCTCGTCACCCCGCCGATGCCCGCCAACACGCAGTCGGCGAACCGGGTGCCGGTCAGCGTCGCCTGGGAGAACTGCGCCCCGCTCAGGTCGCAGCCGGTGAACCGGGCCCCGCGCAGGTCCGCGTTCTGGAAGTCCGCCCCGGCCAGGTTGCACCCCTCGAACGCGACGCTGACGAAGTCCGTGAACCGCCACGACGACAGGTCCAGCCGGCAGTCCGAGATCGTCACGTCCCGCACCGAGCCGTCGACCCACTGCACGCCCGTCATGCGCGCCGTCGCCAGCCGCACCCGCAGCATCGACGAGCGCTGCGCCCGCAGGTTCGCCAAGTTCGTGCTCTCGAAGAGGCAGTCGGCGAACGTCGCGCCCTCCAGCCGGGCGCCGCTGAGGTCCGCGCCCCGGAACCGGCACTGCGTGAACTCGGCCCCGTCCGCCGACCGCCCCGACAGGTCGAGGTCGAAGAACCCGAGCCGCCGGAAGGTGGCCTCGTCCTCGACGGCGGCGTCGGAGGCGGTCGCCAGCTCCAGCGACGCCGGGGGCTTGGGCCGCACCGGCGCCCGCCACCCGGCCGCGCCACCACGCGACGATCGCACCGCCATCCCCGCACGCTAGCCGACCCGGCCGGCGGGGCGGAAATTCGCGCAGGTCAGGTGGCGCGCGGGGCGTACATGATGACGGCCACGCCGAGCAGGCAGATCGCCGCGCCGGCGAGGTCCCACCGGTCGGGGCGGAAGCCGTCGACCACGACGCCCCAGGCCAGCGAGCCGGCGACGAAGATCCCGCCGTAGGCGGCCAGGACGCGGCCGAAGTTCGGGTCGGGCTGGAAGGTGGCGACGAAGCCGTACGCGCCGAGGGCGATCAGGCCGGCGGCGATCCACCACAGGCCGCGATGCTCCCGCCAGCCCTGCCAGACCAGCCAGGCGCCGCCGATCTCCGCGAGCGCGGCGAGGGCGAACAGCAGCAGGGAACGGAGGACGGTCACCTGCCGGACCGTACCGCAGCCGAACCCCGCGCCGTCGCCGACCGGCGCGGGGCGGCGGTACGCCGGGGTGCCGAGAACGAGCAGCCGCCGCGTCGCTGTCACCCGGACCTGGTGCCCACGGTGACCGTGCTGTCGTCGTCCCCGCTGTACGGCTTCCAGGAGACCGCGGTCAGCGGCCCAGCAGGCGCTTGGCGACGCGGCGCAGCCGGGAGCGCAGGCCGGGGGCCGGCTTGCTGGCGACGACCTGGACGGGGGCGGCCCCGTCGGCGGCGCACCGGAACGTCAGCGGCAGCCGGCCGTCCTCGGTCCAGCCGTTCTCGGTGAGCCGGGCCTTGAGCAGCCAGGTGCCCTCGGTCCGGCCGGAGTTGATGGTGGCGAAGTCCAGCCGGGCGGTGGCGTGGTGCACGAGGTGCACGACGCCCGGCTCGGCGCCCGGGACCGGCACGTCCTCGACGCGGCACTCGACCGGCAGGAAGAACTCCTCGCCGCCCTCCTTGCGCCGGGCGACGATGTCGAGCCGCGCCATGGCCCGGCGCTTGGTGACGTCGAGCACGTCCGGGTCGACGTCGACGGGCAGGACGATCTGGTAGCGCCCGTCGGAGACGGTGAGGCCGACGGGCTCGTCGCCGGACGCCAGGTGCGCGCTGGCGGTGACGGTGAGGACCATCCCCTCGACCCGGTGCTCGTCGACCTTGGCGCGGACGCGGACCTTCGCCTCCCACTCGGCCAGCTCGCGCAGCCCGTCGACCCGGTCCTCGGCCGTGAGGGCGGTGATCGCCCGCTGCAACGGCGGGAGCCCGGCGGCGACGCCCGGCGCGAAGCGCTCGCGGACGATCCCGCCGCACTCGCGCGCCACCTGCGCCACCCAGTCGGCCGGCTCCTTGAGCAGCCGCTTGCCGCGCAGCCGGCTGACCATCTCGTTGCGCAGCCAGCGCCGGTGCAGCTTGTCGCGCAGCGGCCCCGGCTCGGTGTGCGCGTCGACGACGTCCAGCACGTCCCGCAGGTTGGCGTAGTACCCGGCCGGGTCCATCGCCTGGGCCGTCACGTTGCCGGCGTCCTCGCGGCGGATGTGGTGGTAGCAGACGTAGTTGGACAGCACGGAGGTGCGCTTCGACAGGAAGAACGCCCGGACCACGAAGAGGTGGTCCTCCAGCCGGCGTCGTTCCTCCACGAAACGGATCTCGTGCTCGTTCAGGAACGAGCGGCGGAACAGCTTGTGCGACGTCAGGCTGTCGATCAGCGGAGAGTTCTGCAACGTCGCGTCGGGGCGGTCCTTGCGGAACAGTTCGCGCGGCACCGAACGGTTGTGCCCGGCCATCTTGCCGACCACGATGTCCGCGTCGTTTTCCTTCGCGTAGGCGTAGAGGCGTTCCAGGGCCTCGTCGGCGAACCAGTCGTCGTCGTCGGAGAAGAAGACGTACTCGCCGCGGGCGTTGGCGACGCCGACGTTGCGCGGTCGGGACGGCCAGCCGGAGTTCGGGATGTGCACCACGCGGATGTGCTCGTGGGCGGCGGCCAGCTCGTCCAGGCGGGTTCCCGTGGAGTCGGTGGAGCCGTCGTCGACGAAGACCGCCTCGAACTCCCCGGGCGGCAGCGACTGGCGCAGGAGGGAGGCGATCAGCCGCTCGATGTGCGGGCCGGAGTTGTACGCCGGAACCACCACACTGACCTTCGGCGCATTCGTACTGGCGGTCATGGTCTTCTTCCCGTCAGCGGTCGAGAACACGAACACCGTAGCGGCCCCCGGACAGCGGCGACCGGCCGCCTTCCCGGGAAATCGCGCACCGGAGCCGGTGGGCGCAGGCAATTGTCACGATGTGGTCCGGTTGGGCGTGTCGAACCCGGGGAAGTTGATTTCCACCTCACCAGCCCGCGGAAAGGGATGCGACCGTGACCAACGACCAGTACGACAGGCAGGACCCCCAGGAGCAGTTCCGCACCCCCGAGGAGCAGAGCGGCGGCCAGCAGTCCGCCCCCGGCAGGACCGCGAAGATGCCGGACGCCCCCGACCACGGCGAGGAGAGCTACCGGGGCAACGGCCGGCTCACCGGCAGGCGGGCCGTGATCACCGGCGGCGACTCCGGCATCGGCCGGGCCGTCGCGGTCGCGTTCGCCCGGGAGGGCGCCGACGTCCTGATCACCTACCTGCCGGAGGAGAAGGACGACGCCGAGGAGACCGCGCGGCTGGTGCGCGAGGCGGGCCGGACCGTGGTGACCGTGGCCGGCGACCTGTGCGAGGAGGCGCACTGCCAGGAGGTCGTCCGGCGGGCCGTCGACGAGCTGGGCGGGCTGGACATCCTGGTGAACAACGCCGCCCACCAGATGTCGCAGGCCGGCGGGATCACCGACATCACCACCGAGCAGTTCGACCGGGTGCTGAAGACCAACCTGTACGCGATGTTCTGGCTCTGCAAGGCGGCCGTGCCGCATCTGGAGCCGGGCTCGACGATCATCAACACGGCGTCGATCCAGGCGTACCAGCCCTCCCCCGACCTGCTGGACTACGCCACCACCAAGGCCGGCATCGTCAACTTCACCAAGGGGCTGGCGCAGAACCTCGCCGACCGGGGCATCCGGGTCAACTGCGTGGCGCCCGGCCCCATCTGGACCCCGCTGATCCCGGCCACCATGCCCGAGGACAAGGTCGAGTCCTTCGGCAGGGACGTGCCGCTGGGCCGCGCCGGTCAGCCGGCGGAGCTGGCCCCGGCGTACGTCTTCTTCGCCTCGCAGGAGTCCAGCTACATCACCGGCGAGGTGCTCGGGGTGACCGGCGGCAAGCCGCTGGCCTGAGCCGGCGGCGTCACGGCAGCCGGCGGTGCCACGGCAGGTCGGTCGGCGCGGCGACCCGTCCCCACCGCACGGGTGGCGGGCCGGGTCGCCGCCGGGCGATCCGACGCGCCGGAGGCCGTGTGAGCGGCGACTACCCAGGGTAAAGCGAGATCATGGGATCGCTGCGAACCTCGCCGCCACCGCCCCGGGCCGTCGAACTGAAGTCCTGGCCCCTCACCAACGCGGCGGAGCTGCGCGGGCTCCGCGCGTCCCTGCACGAGGCGCTGACCGGGCACGCCCTCGCCGAGGGCGAGGAACTCGACGACATACCCGAGCGGATCGTGCTCGTCGCCACCGAGCTGGCCACCAACGCCCTCCTGCACGGGCTGCCGCCGACCACCGTCCGGCTGCTCCGCGACGACGACGTGTTCATCCTCGACGTCGCCGACCACGACCTCGCCACCGTGCCCGAGCCGGCGGACACCCGCCAGTTGGGCTCGGGTGGCCGCGGCCTCCAACTCGCCCGGGCCTTCTCCCTCGACGTCGGCTGGTACGCGACCCAGGAGTCGAAACACATCTGGGCCTCGTTCCCCCGCCAGGGCCACCACAGCGCCCGCTGAGCCCGCCGGGGGCCGGCAGGCCGGCTGAAATCCGCGCGCAGGGCCGGCTGAGCCCCCGCGCGGAGGGCCGACAGCGCCGGTTCGGCGCGCGGGAGACGCCCGGCCGACCCCCGGCGGGCCGGCCGCGCTCGGGCCGGGGCCGCCCGGCGGTACGGTTTCCCGGTGGACCGGCGCCGGCCGGTCCCGCCCAGCCACCGGCCACGCACCGGGACCAGGACCGACGGAGGGACGCCCGTGCCGGACGCCGACGAGCTGATCGCCGACGCCCTCGCGGCGGCGCGCGGCACCGACACCCGGGCGGCCGAACGGCAGCTCGACCGGCTGGTGGTCGGCGTCGGCGTGCCGGGCGGCCCGGCCGCGCTGGACGCCGCCCTGGTGGCCCGCCTCGTGCGCGGGGTGGGCGGGCTCTGGCCCCGGGGCTGGCAGCCGGCGGACCTGGCCCGGATCGCGGCCCGCCGCCTCGGCCCGGCGGCCGGACGGCTGGTGGTCGACCTGGTCGCCGCCCAGCGCCGGGTCCAGCCCGACCCGGTGCCCGGGTGGTGGGACGACCAGCTCGCCGGCCTCGACGCGGCCGTGTGGTGGGACGACGACCGCCGGTACCTGACGGCCTGGGCCGCCCGCGAGGGCACGGACCGGATCGCCGCGCTGCGCGAGGCGGTCGAGGTGCTCGCGCTCGTGGAGGGGCTGCCGCCGATCGCGGTGCTCCGCCCGCCGCCCGGCACGGCCGCCCCGGCGGCGGCGACGCCGCGCGGCGGGAGCGGCTCCCGGATGCTCGACCGGGTGCGGGCGCTGCTGGCGAAGGCCGAGTCGACCACCTTCCCGGCCGAGGCCGAGGCGCTGACCGGCAAGGCGCAGGAGCTGATGGCCCGGCACAGCCTCGACGTGGCCCTGGTCGAGGCGACCGTCGAGCGCGGCGACGTGCCCGGCGGGGTGCGGCTCGGCACGGAGCCGCCGTATCCGGGGGCGAAGGCGCTGCTGGTGCAGGAGGTGGCCGCCGCGAACCGGTGCGAGTCGGTCTGGTCCGACGACCTCGGCTTCGCCACCGTGCTCGGCTTCCCCGCCGACCTGGCCGCCGTCGAGCTGCTCTACACGTCGCTGCTGGTGCAGGCCACCGCCGCGATGCTGCGGGGCCGGACCGAGCGCCGGGCGCGGGGCGGCAGCCGGCGCACGAAGGCGTACGACGAGTCGTTCCTCAACGCGTTCGCGCTGCGGATCGGCGAGCGGCTGCGGACGGCCACCGACGAGGCGAGCCGGGAGGCGGCCCGGGAGCAGGGGTCGGACCGGCTGCTGCCGGTGCTCGCGGCCCGCACGGACGCGGTGCGGGAGCGGATGGACGACCTCTTCCCGGGGGTGACCAGCAAGCGGCTCGCCGTCGCCGACGAGGAGGGGTGGTCGTCCGGCACCTCGGCCGCCGACCGGGCCTCGCTGGGCGGCCCGTCCGGGCCACCGCCCCGGGCCGTGCGCGGCGGCCGGGCCACGCGCTGACCGCGCCGCGCGGGGGCGATCAGAACAGGCGGCCCCGGTACGGGTGCGGCCGGCCCCACTTCTCCTCCCAGTTCAGCAGGTCGGCCTCCCGCTGGGCAGGTCCGCCCCGACTTCCCCCGGCGGGTCAGGCCCGGCACTCCCGGGTCAGCTTCGGCGGGATGTCGACGAAGGTCGAGCCGAGCCACTTCACCGGCGTGCTCGACCTCGCCCCCGTGTCGAGCTGCTTCGCGGTCTCCGTGAGCAGCTCCTCGATCTCGTCGTCCTCGGCGCGTTCCGCCTGCTCGCGGACGTCGTCGGCGAGGCCGCCGAGGGTCGCCTTGAGCCGGGAGTTGAGCTCCTCGCTGGTCTCCTCGCCCCGGGTGGCGGCGGCCGACTCGTCGGCGATCTTCTTGCTCCCGGCCACGATCAGCTTGTCGACCGCCTGGCACACCTCGACCGTGTTGGCGGCGGTCACCGCCTGCGGGGACTCCGACGGCTCGGGGGCGGTGCCGGTGGGCGGATCGGCCGGGGCGCTGGTGGGCGGCGCGGCGGCGGGTTCCCCCGCGGTGTCGTCGGCCGACTGGCAGCCGGCGGCGAAGGCGGCCAGGGCCACCAGGGCGGCGGTGCGACGCAGGGTCACGGTACGACGAGACATGATCTCCCCACTCGGTTGTCGACCGTCCCAGCATGACGTTGGGCGTCACCGACCGTACCCGGCGGGGTGTGGGCGCGCACGGCCCGGACACGCCGGCGCCGGGCCGGCGAGTGGCCGGCCCGGCGCGCGTACGAGCTGGTTCAGCTCTTGAAGGCGTCCTTGATCTTCTCGCCGGCCTGCTTGAGGTTGGCCTTGGCCTGGTCGTTGCGGCCCTCGGCCTCGAGCCGCTCGTTGTCGGTGGCCCGGCCGGTGCCTTCCTTCAGCTTGCCGGCGGCGTCCTGGGACGTGTTGGCGAGCTTGTCGTCGATACCCATGTGAACCTCCCGCGTTGCGTTCTGTTTCGGCTACGACCTGGGGATACCCCGCCCCCGGGCTGCCCAACCATCCCCGCCGGTGATCCCGCACTCACGGTGACCGACCGCCTGGTTGGCCCCGACGGGGCGCGGGAAGAGGTAGGGCAGGACGGACGAAAGGAGAAGCCGGTGGACCAGTCCTCCGCGCCGATCCTGGAGGCGCTCGTCGCCTACCGGGAACGCGGTGACATCAACTTCACGCCGCCGGGCCACCGACAGGGCCCGGGGGTGGACGAGCGGGTCCTCGACATCCTGGGCCGGGACCTGTTCGCCGCCGACGTGATGACCATGAACGGGCTGGACGACCGCCTCCAGACGGGCGAGCTGCTCCCACCGCCCAGCGGCTGATGGCCGACACGGTCGGGGCCGACCACGCGTTCTTCTCCACCTGCGGCAGCTCCATCTCGGTCAAGACCCTGATGATCTCGGTCACCGGGCCGGAGGAGAAGCTGCTGATCAACCGCAACGCGCACAAGTCCGTGGTCGCCGGCATCATCATCGCCGGCATCCAGCCGGTCTGGATCGAGCCCCGCTGGGACGCCGACCTGCACCTGGCGTACCCGCCGGGCCCCGACACGGTGGAGGAGGCGCTGCGCGGGCACGTCGACGCCAAGGGCGTGCTGGTGGTGAGCCCGACCGACTACGGCACCTGCGCCGACCTGAAGGCGATCACGGAGGTCTGCCACCGCCAGAACAAGCCGCTGCTGGTGGACGAGGCGTGGGGCGCGCACCTGCCGTTCCACCCCGACCTGCCGGAGTGGGCGATGAACGTGGGCACGGACGCCTGCGTCACCAGCGTCCACAAGATGGGCTCGGGGCTGGAGCAGAGCTCGGTCTTCCACGTCCGGGGCGACCGGATCGACCCGGCGGTGCTCAAGCAGCGCGAGGACATGCTCAGCACCACCAGTTCCTCGCCGCTGATCTACGCCGCCCTCGACGGCTGGCGGCGGCAGATGGCCGAGCGCGGGCACGAGCTGCTGGCGTCGACCCTCGACCTGGCGCGCGAGACGCGGGCGGCGATCGACCGGCTGCCCGGCCTGGCCGTGCTGGGCGAGGAGTTCACCGGCCCGGGGAAGGCGTTCGAGATCGCCCCTTGAAGATCGTCGTCGACGTCTCCGAGCTGGGCATCAGCGGCTACCAGGCGGTCGACTGGCTGCGCGCCGAGCGGCACGTCAACGTGGCGCTGGCCGACCACCGGCGGATGTCGCTGGCGCTGACCCACGCCGACGGCCCGGAGACGACCCGGGTGCTGGTGGACGCGCTGCGGGCGCTCACCGGGGCGGCGGGCGAGCTGCCCCGGGCCAGGCCGGTGGCGCTGCCCGCCCCGCACGAGCTGCGGCTGGAGATGGCGATGCTGCCCCGGGACGCGTTCTTCGGCCGTACCGAGCAGGTGCCCGCCGACCAGGCGGTCGGTCGGGTGGCCGCGGAGCTGATCACCCCGTACCCCCCGGGTGTTCCCGCCGTGCTCCCCGGCGAGGTGATCAACGAGGCGGTGGTCGAGTACCTGCGCAGCGGGCTGGCGGCCGGCATGGGCATCCCCGACCCCACCGACCCGGAGCTGAAGACCATCAAGGTCCACGCCGGCTGAACGACGCCGCGCGCCCGCCGGGGTCGGCGGGCGCGCGGCGGGACCGGTCAGACCCCCCGGAAGCGGCGCAGTCGGAGGCTGTTGGCCACCACGAAGACCGACGAGAAGGCCATCGCCGCGCCCGCGATCATCGGGTTGAGCAGGCCGGCGGCGGCCAGCGGCAGGGCGGCCACGTTGTACGCGAAGGCCCAGAACAGGTTGCCCTTGATGATCGCCAAGGTCCGCCGGGAGAGCCGGATCGCGTCCACGGCGGCGGTGAGGTCGCCCCGGACCAACGTCAGGTCGCTGGCCTCGATCGCCACGTCGGTGCCGGTGCCCATGGCCAGCCCCAGGTCGGCCTGGGCCAGGGCGGCGGCGTCGTTGACCCCGTCGCCGACCATCGCCACGGTCCGGCCCTGCCCCTGGAGCCGCTTCACCACGTCCACCTTGTCGGCGGGCAGCACCTCGGCGATCACCTCGTCGATGCCGACCTCGGCGGCCACCGACCGCGCCACCGTGGCGTTGTCGCCGGTGAGCAGCACCGGGGTCAGGCCGAGGGCGCGCAGCCCGGCGATCGCCGCCGCGCTGGTCGGCTTCACCGCGTCGGCCACCGCCAGCACGCCCCGGACCTGGCCGTCCCAGCCGGCCAGCACCGCCGTACGCCCGGCGGCCTCCGCGTCGGCCGCCGCCCGCTCGACACCCTCCGGCACGTCGAGCCCGCGCTCCCGCAGCAGCCGCGGCCGCCCGACGATCACCTCGCGGCCGTCGACGCGCCCGGTGACGCCCAGCCCCTCGACGTTGGCGAAGCCCGTGACCGGGGCGAGCGGCCCCGCCTCGGCGGCCCCGGCGGCCACGGCCTGGGCGATCGGGTGCTCGCTCGCGGCCTCCAGCGCCCCGGCCAGCCGGAGCAGCTCGGCGGCGTCGGTGCCGTCGGCGGGGAGCACGTCGACCAGGGTCATCCGCCCCGTGGTCACGGTGCCGGTCTTGTCCAGCACCACCGTGTCCACCTGGCGGGTGGACTCCAGCACCTCCGGCCCCTTGATCAGGATGCCGAGCTGCGCGCCGCGCCCGGTGCCGACCAGCAGCGCGGTCGGGGTGGCCAGGCCCAGGGCGCACGGGCAGGCGATGATCAGCACCGCCACGGCCGCGGTGAACGCGGCGGTCGGCCCGGCTCCCGTGCCGAGCCACCAGCCGAGCGTGGCGGCGGCGAGCGCGATCACGATCGGGACGAAGACCCCGGAGATCCGGTCGGCGAGCCGCTGCACGGCCGCCTTGCCGGTCTGGGCCTGCTCGACCAGCCGCGCCATCTGGGCGAGCTGGGTGTCGCCGCCGACCCGGGTCGCGGTGACCACCAGCCGGCCCCCGGCGTTCACGGTCGCGCCGACCACGGTGTCGCCGGGGCCGACCTCGACGGGCACGGACTCACCGGTGAGCATGCTGGCGTCCACGGCCGAGGTGCCCTCGTCCACGACCCCGTCGGTGGCGACCTTCTCGCCGGGGCGGACCACGAAGCGGTCCCCCACGGCGAGCTGGTCCACGGGGACGCGGGTCTCCACCCCGTCGCGCAGCACCGCCACGTCCCTTGCCCCCAGCTCCAGCAGGGCGCGCAGGGCCGCCCCGGCGGTCCGCTTGGACCGGGCCTCGAAGTACCGGCCGGCGAGGATGAACACGGTCACCCCGGCCGCCGCCTCCAGGTAGATGTTGCCGGCGCCGTCGCTGCGGACGATGTCGAGGCTGAACGGGTGGGTCATGCCGGGCATCCCGGCGTCACCGAGGAACAGCGCCCACAGCGACCAGCCGAGCGCGGCCAGCGTGCCCAGCGAGACCAGGGTGTCCATGGTCGCCGCGCCGTGCCGCAGGTTGATCCACGCCGCCCGGTGGAACGGCAGGCCGCCGTAGACCACGACCGGGGCGGCCAGCGTCAGCGACAGCCACTGCCAGTAGTCGAACTGCCAGGCCGGGACCATGGCGAGCACGATCACGGGCACGGCCAGGACGAGCGACACCCACAACCGGGTCCGCAGGCCGCGCAGCTCGTCCACCGGCTCGGCGGCGGCCGGCTCCGCGCCGGCCGGGGCGGGCGGGGGCGGCACGACGGCCGTGTAGCCGGTCTTCTCGACCGTGGCGATCAGGTCGTCGGGGGTGACGTCGTCGGCGTACGAGACGGTGGCCTTCTCGGTGGCGTAGTTGACCGTGGCGGTCACCCCGTCCATCCGGTTGAGCTTCTTCTCGATCCGGGCGGCGCAGGACGCGCAGGTCATGCCGCCGATCGCCAGCTCGATCTGGTTCGGTGCGACCTGCAGCGGCCGCGTGGGCGATGTCATCGCTGCCTCCCGTTCAGTCATGCCCGTGGCCGGGGACGCCGTGTCCGGCGTCGGCGCTCGGGGAGCCGGTGGCGGCCGACGTGCCGGTCGTCGCCGGGCCGGTGTGGTCGTCGGCGGAGCCGCCGGCGACCACGGTGAACTCGGCCGTGCGCACGGCGTCGCCGTGCTTGAAGTCCAGGTAGAGCCGGTAGGTGCCGGCCGAGGGGAACTCGGCGGAGAAGACCACCGCCGGCCCGGCCGGGGTCCGCCCGTCACCGGGCGCGCCCTGCGGGTGCACGTGCAGGTACGCAAGGTCACCTTGACGCAGCGCGACCAGGTGCCCGTACGCCCCGAGGTAGGGCGCGAGGTCGGTCACCGGCGCGCCGCCCCGGCTCACGGTCAGGGTCAGCTCGCTGGCCGCGCCGGGGCGGGGCGTGCCGGCCAGAGTGACGGTGTAGCCGTCGACCGTGGTGCTGGTGGCGGGGGCCGGCAGCGGCCGGGCGTCGAGCGCGCCGGGCACGATGACGTCGACGCCGAGGGTCAACGCCGGGCCTCCGGTGGGGGTGAAGTCGGCGAAGGCGCGCCAGGCGCCCGGGCCGTCGAGCGGGGACGGGACCCGCCAGGTGCCGTCCGAGGCCATCTCCGGGTGGACGTGCCGGAAGCCGGAGAGGTCCCGCCGGGCGACGATCAGGTGCATCCGCCGGTCGTGCGCGACCTCGTACCGGGTCACCGGCGCGCCGTCCGGGCCGGTGACCCGGAAGGCGAACTCGCCGGCCGGGGCGGCCAGCGGGGTGAGGGTGAAGCCCTGGTCGGAGACGAGCAGGCCGCCGGGGAGGTCGGCGGGCGCGTTCCCGGCCGGGGAGTGTGCGGGCTCGCCGGCGTCGTGGCCGGGCTCCCCGGCGTCGTGACGGGTCTCGGCGGCAGGGGTCACGGGGCCGGCCACCCGGCCGACCCCGTACGCCGCGCCGAACACCGCCGCGAGCCCGAGGGCGAAACCGCTCAGTTTCGTCGCCGTGTTCATTCGTGGGCCTCGTTTTCCATGTGGGGCGGCGTCACGCGCCGACGAGGTCGTACCCGGCCTCGTCGACGGCGGCGCGCACGGTGTCGGTGGCCAGCGGGGCGTCGCTGGTGACGGTCACCTGGCCGGCGGCCAGGTCCACCTGGACGTCGGTGACTCCCTCGATCGCGCCGACCTCGGCGCTGACCGACCTGACGCAGTGCCCGCAGGTCATCCCCTGCACCTGGTACGTCGTCGTGACCATTGGAGCTCTCCTTCCGCCGTGCCCCACGTCACCCCGCGAGGGTGAACGCGGGACGGACCACGCCTGTTCGGTTACCGGTACCCGGTCGGGGTATCGACAGCGACGACGTTATCATACCCCCTAGGGGTACGCTATCCTCGATTCATGACCGCACCCAAGTCCTCCCCCGTCCGGGGGTACACCGCCAGCAAGGACCAACTGCTCGCGCGGCTCCGCCGCGTGGAGGGCCAGGTCCGCGGCATCGAGAAGATGGTCGACGAGGACCGCTACTGCATCGACGTGCTCACCCAGATCTCCGCGATCCAGGCCGCCCTGGACAAGGTCGCCCTCGGCCTGCTCGACGGGCACGCCCGGCACTGCATGCACGAGGGCGCCGCCGAGGGGCGGGCCGACGAGATGGCCGGCGAGATGATGGCCGCCGTCGGCCGCCTCATGAAGCGGGGCTGACTCTGCCTGACCGCCACCACGTCGGCGACATGGCGGTGTCCCGGTGGTTCCGACACCGCCATGTCGCCGACAGGCAGTTGATCAGAGCCGGGCGAGGATCTTCCTCATCTGGTCGATCTCACCCTGCTGGCTGCTGACGATCTGCTGGGCCATCGCCTTGGCGTCCGCGTTCGCGCCCTTGGCCAACTCCTCCTTCGCCATGCTGATCGCGCCCTCGTGGTGGGCAACCATCATGGTCAGGAACCGCCGGTCGAACTCGACGCCGCCCGCGCCGGCCAGCCCGGACATCTCCGCGTCGGACATCATCCCGGGCATCTCGTGGTCCATCTCCGGCATCCCGTGCCCGGAGCCGTGCGGCGGGACGGGCCGCCCCCACGCGGTGAGCCAGCCCGTCATGGTGGCGATCTCCGGGGCCTGCGCGGCCTTGATCTGAGCGGCGAGGCGCTTGACCTCCGGGTCCGCGGCCCGGGTCTCCGCCAGCTCGGACATCTCCACGGCCTGCCGGTGGTGCGGAATCATCATCTGGGCGAACATCACGTCGGCGTCGCCGAACGTGGCCGCCCCGCTCGCCGGGGCCCCGGTGGTGGCGTCGGCCGCCGGCCCGCTGTGGCCGGGCGAGCCGTGGTCGGTGGAGCCGCAGGCGGCCAGGGCGAGAACGGCCGTCAGGGCCGCGCCGGCCAGGGCGGCGCGGCGCGCGATCGTACGAGTGGTCACGGTGGATCCTTCGGTCTCGGTTGCGTGCTCGGGCAGGACGGCGGCACGGGTCACCGGCGGAGCCGGGGCACCCGTGCCGGGGCGTCCTACGTGCGCGACACCGAGATCTCGGCCAGGCGAAGGCCGAACGGATGGGGCGGCGGGGCGCGCGGGCCGGCGGGTGGGCCCTCGGGCCGGCACCCGGGCCGGGAACCCGCCCGGGTGGCGGTCAGCAGCAGCACGGCGACCAGCAGGGCCGCCCCGAGCGCGCCGAGCACCGCCAGGCAGGCGCTCCAACCGGCCGGCCCCTCGGCGGGGTCGCCGGCCGGCAGCGCCCGGGCGGCGACAGCCGTCACCTGGGCGGCGACAGCCGGGAGGTGGACGGCAACAGCCGGGAGGTGGACGGCGACCGCCGTCACCTGGGCGGCGACCGCCGTGACCTGGATGGCGGCAGCCGGGAGGTGGGCGGCGGACGCGGAGACCGACGGGTCGGCGTGCGACCCTGCCCCGTCGTGGCCACGGGAATGCGCGCCGTGACCGAGGGTGTGCATGGCGGCCAGGCCGACCAGGACGCAGAGCAGCAACGTGAGGCGGACCCACCGCCCGCCCGTCACCGCCGTCGCCCGCATGACCCCCACGCTAGCCTGCCCGCCCGGACGGACCGCCGGAACACCCGCGACAACGGTCCCCGATCGCCACGATGCCGCCGACCTGGCGGTGTCGATGCGGTCGGGACACCGCCACGTCACCGAGACGGGGGTGGTTCACCCGCATCCGCAGGTGAGGGTGGCTACGATTTCCGGGCGATGCGGTCCCACGTCGACCACCGTTTGGAGACCACGCCGATGGGCGCCGACCACACCCGGCCCGCCCCGCCCACCCCACCGGGGGTGCGGCGGGTCCTCGTGGCGACCGTGGTGCCGCTCTTCGTGATCACCCTGATCGCGGCGATCATCCTCTGGCCCCGCGACGGCGGCCCGGAGACCGACGGTGGGGCGGCGGTCCCCCGCTACCACGGCACGGTGACCCGGCTCGTCACACAGGAGTGCCCGCCGCAGCCCGAGACGCCGGAGGGCGGCGCGCCGGAGGGCCCCTGCGGCACCGCCACCGTCCGGGTCGAGCAGGGGCCGGACGCGGGCCAGCAGATCGAAACCCCGGTCCCGACCGGCCCCGGCGCGCCCACCGTCGCGGTCGGCGACCGGATCGTCCTGGTCGAGCTGACCGACCCGGAGGATCCGACGGTCAGCGCCTACAACATCGCCGAGCACCAGCGCGGCACCCCGCTGGTCTGGCTGGCGGTGGTGTTCGCGCTGGCCATCGTCGCGTTCGGCCGCTGGCGAGGGCTGGCCGCGCTGGCCGGCCTGGCCGCCAGCTTCGCCATCCTGCTGGCCTTCGTCCTGCCCGGCATCGGGTCGGGCGGGTCGCCGTTGCCGATCGCCGTGGTCGGCGCCGCGCTGATCATGTTCGTGGTGCTCTACCTCACCCACGGGGTCAGCGCGCAGACGTCGGTGGCGGTCCTCGGCACCCTGGGCAGCCTGGTGCTCACGGGCCTGCTCGGCAGCCTGGCCACCGCCGCCACCCACCTCACCGGGTACGGCACCGAGGACGCCACCACCCTGTCGATGTTCCGGGGTGACGTCGACCTGCACGGCCTGCTGCTGGCCGGCATCGTCATCGGCTCCCTCGGCGTGCTGGACGACGTCACGGTCACCCAGGCGGCCACGGTGACGGAGCTGGCGCACGCCAACCCGGGGCTGTCCCGGTTGCAGCTCTACCGGGCGGCGACGCGCGTCGGCCGGGCGCACATCGCCTCGACGGTGAACACCATCGTGCTGGCGTACGCGGGCGCGTCGCTGCCGCTGCTGCTCCTGCTCACCGCCGACTCCCGCCCGGTCGTCGAGATCCTGACCAGCGAGTTCATGGCGCAGGAGATCGTTCGCAGCGCGGTGGCCACGCTCGGGCTGATCGCCGCCGTGCCGCTGACCACCGGCCTGGCGGCGGTGGTCACCACGGCGGGCCGCGCCGACCGCCCGGCCGGCCACCCGGGCCGCCCGGCCGACGCCGGTGGCGCGGACGGTGGGGAGGGGCCGGCGGCCCGCGCCCCCGGCCCGCGCCCCGCCGAGCGGGGCCTGGCACTGGAGGCGCTGGGCGGGGGCCGGCCGGGCGACCCGTTTCCCGACGGGCCGACCCGCCCCACCGACCTCCCGGCCGGACGGCCGCACCGAGAAGGGGGCACGGATATCGCATGGTGACGACGCACTGCGTAACCGACCACGGCGCCCAGCCTGATAAACAGGTCACTGATCACGCAAGGCGATTACGAAATGACTCATTTAGTCGGCATCAGGGCGTAGATCCCCAGGAGGGCTGTCGGGTAACCTCGCTGCCGGTCACCGACGAAGGCGCGCAGCGGCGCCTGCGGTGCCGCCGCCCAATCGCCGCGAGGCGAGCCGGGGAACCAGGTAACAGGGGTGAGTCCGCGCGAGCGGTAGGGGCCACTTCCGCCCCGAACCCGTCAGCTAACCCGGTCGGCGGTCGACGGAAGGGAAAACTGTGACGGCACCCCTGCGCCGCTGGTTGACACCCGTGGTGGCCGTGCTCGCCGCCCTGGCGATCGTCGCCGGGCCAGCCGCCCCCGCGTTCGCCGCCACCCCCAACCCCTCGGGGCACGAGGAGGACGACGAGCCCAAGCTGATCAACGACGTCATCGAGGCGACGAACCGCGACTACACGCAGGCCAAGTCCAAGCTCGAGAAGTCCAAGAAGCGCCAGGACCAGCTCGCCAAGGAGGTGAAGGCGGCCCAGGAGGAGCTGGACGCGCTCGCCCCGCAGGTCGGCGAGATGGCGGCCCAGTCCTATCGGACCGGGCGGATCGGCGCGATGGCCATGCTGCTGGAGAGCAACACCCCCGACTCGTTCGTCAAGCGGGCCGCCGCCCTCGACGAGCTGAACATGGTCAACGCCAACAAGCTGGCCGAGGTCAGCGCCGCGAAGGCCCACGCCGAGCAGGCCAAGCTCGCGCTCGACGCCGAGGTTCGCGAGCAGCAGAAGCAGACCTCGATCATGGCGAAGAAGAAGTACGACGCCGAGAAGGCCCTCGCGCTCGTCGGCGGCCAGGGTTTCACCGGCGGCCTGGTCTCCGCCACCTCCCCGGTCGCCAAGATGGGGCCGGGCCGCACCTCGGACGGCGGCTGGCGTCCCCTGTCGTGCACCGAGGACGACCCGACCACCTCCGGCTGCATCACCGCGCGCACCCTGCACGCGTACAAGGAGACCAGGAGGGCCGGCTTCAAGCGGTTCGCCGGCTGCTACCGCCCGGGCGGGCCGTGGGAGCACCCCAAGGGCCGGGCCTGCGACTGGTCGTTGCAGAACAGCGGCTTCTCCCCGTGGCACAACAACGACACCCGGATGTACGGCAACAACCTCGCCGCGTTCCTCATCCGCAACGCCGACCGCCTCGGCATCTACTACGTGATCTGGAACCGGCAGATCTGGTTCCCGGCGACCGGCTGGAAGTCCTACAGCGGGCCCTCGAACCACACCGACCACGTGCACATGTCGCTGCTCTGACGACGACGGGCCGGCCGCCGCGCGCCGCTCAGGCGGGGCAGGCGGCGGCCGGCACCGCGTCGGAGCCCGGCACCGCGGCGGCCTCCGCGGCAGGGACCGGAGCGGCCTGCGTGGCGGTCGGGAAAACCGGGTCGGCCTCCGTGGCCGCGCTGGCCGGCACGGCGGCCACCGTCCGCACCCCCCCGGCGCTGAGCCGGTACGACATCCCGACGACCGCGCACCGCCCGGCCTCGACCTCGGCGGCCAGCACCGGCGACCTGGAGAGCATGGCCTCGACGGTGCAGGCGATGTGGATGTCGACGATCCGGTCGATCTCCTCGACCCCCCGCTCGGCGGCCCGGTCCAGGCTCGGCAGCACGGCGTCCACCACCGCCCGCAGATGGCCGGCGGGCGGGGCACCGGTGCCGGTCGCCGCCGCCCTGGCCGCCTGCACCGCGCCGCAGGAGTCGTGACCGAGCACCACCACGAGGGGGGTGCCCAGCACGGTCACGGCGTACTCGACGCTGCCGAGCACCTCGGGGCCGACGGTGTGCCCGGCGGTGCGGACCACGAAGAGGTCGCCCAGGCCACGGTCGAAGATGATCTCGGCGGCGAGCCGGGAGTCGGAGCAGCCGACGATCACCGCGAACGGGTGCTGCCCGTCGGCGACGGCGGCCCGGTGGCCGGCGTCCTGGTTCGGGTGGCGCGGCGTGCCGGTGACGAAGCGGTGGTTCCCCGCCCGCAGCTCGGTGAGGGCCCGCTCGGGCGTGCACCCGGCACCGGGAGTGCCCGGTTGACCGACGCTCGACGGGGGTTCGAGCAGCCCCGAGCCCGTCTGCGACATCGATACGCTGGACTGCTCCATGCCCCACCACCTCGCCCCTCGGCCGACACACCCGGCTCCCCCACGGTCACACGCAGCAAAAGATACGTCAAGCGTTACGTGATACGCATTTCATACGTCGGGAAAGTGTTGCGCCTCGCCCGCGCGCCCGTCCGCGCCCTGCCGCCCACGCCAGCGCCCGGCCCGGCAGGTGCCCGACGCCGTCGAGCCCTACCATGTCCGGCATGGCGACGACAGCAGGCGAGAACGGGAGCACGCGGAACTGGACGTTCCTGACCAATCACGGCCACGTGCTGCTCGCCATCGCCCGCAACCCGACCGCCCGTCTCCGCGACGTGGCGGACGAGGTGGGCGTGACCGAGCGGGCCGCCCAGGCGATCGTGGCCGACCTGGAGGCCGGCGGGTACCTGCGGCGCACCCGGGTGGGCCGGCGCAACGAGTACACCGTCAACCCCAGCGGCCACTTCCGGCACCCCGCCGAGGCCGACCGCCAGGTCGGCGACCTGCTCGCCCTCTTCACCGACGAGCGGTACACCGGCGGCAGCGCCGACGCCTGACCGCGCCCGCCACCCGTCGCCCATCTCCTGCGACAGGGGGTGGCGGGGGTACTCTCTGCCGGTGCGCGAGAGCTTCCGGCCGGACGGGATGGCAGTGATCGGGCGTACCGGGCGGTGCCGCAGGGCGCTCCTCGGCGGTCTCGCGGCGACGCTGCTCGCCACCGCCGCCGCCGCACCGGCCCCCGCACTGGCCGCGCCGACGTGCGGGCCGGCCGGTAACCCCGCCCCGACCGAGGCCCACTGGGCGCTGTCCCGGTTGGAGCCCTCCGCCGCCTGGCGGATCACCCGCGGCGAGGGGGTGACCGTGGCGGTCGTCGACTCGGGGGTCTCGGCCACCCATCCGCTGCTGCGCGGGCAGGTCCGCCAGGGGCGGGACTTCAACGGCCTGCCACAGCAGCTGGGGCAGTGCGACGAGGCCGGGCACGGCACGATCGTCGCCGGCATCATCGCCGGCCGGGAGGGCACCGGCACCCCGTTCACCGGCGTCGCCCCGGGCGCCCGCATCCTGCCCGTACGCGTGCTGCCGGACACCCGCCGCACCAACGACGAGGCCCTGCCGGCGCAGATCGCGCAGGCCATCCGCTGGGCCGTCGACTCCGGCGCCGACGTGATCAACCTGTCGCTGGTGACGCTGCCCCGCCCGGAGCTGGCCGCCGCCGTCCAGTACGCGCTCGACAGCGGAGTCGTCGTGGTGGCCGCCGCCGGCAACCGGCAGGAGCAGCAGCAGAACCTGCCCGCGTACCCGGCGGCGTACCCGGGGGTGATCGCCGTCGCCGGCGTCGACCCGCAGGGCGGCCACGTCGGCACCTCGGTCAGCGGCGACTACGTGGACATCGCCGCGCCGGGGCTGGACATCCTCGGCCCGGCTCCCCGGGGGCAGGGGTACCTCGCCGAGCCGCAGGGCGGCACGAGCTTCGCCGCCGCGTACGTCTCGGGGGTCGCCGCGCTGGTCCGCGCCGCCCACCCGGACCTCACCCCGAAGCAGGTCGCCCAGCGGCTCACCAGCACCGCGGACAGCCCGCCGGACGGGCACAACGCGGAGGTCGGGCACGGCGTGGTCAACCCGTACCGCGCGGTGACCAGCCTGCTCGGCACCCGCACCGACCCGCCGCCGGGCGCGCTGCCCGCGCCGGCCCCGCTGGAGGACCCGTTGGGCTGGCAGCGCGCCGTGGCCGTCTGGGTGGCCGTGGTGGGCGCGGTGCTGGCCGGCCTGCTGCTGGCCGCCAAGCCGATCCTGGCCCGGGGCCGGCGACGCGGCTGGCGCCCGGGACGCCGGCCCGGCGCGGCACCGTCCCGCTGAGACCCGGGGCATCATCCCGCTGAGACCCGCGGCACCGTCCCGCTGATACGCGCGGCACCGTCCCGCTGAAACGCGCGGCACCGTCCCGCTGAAACGCGCGGCCGTCCCGCTGAAACGCAGCGGTGCCGCCCCGGTCGGGCCGGGACGGCACCGTCGTGGCCTGCGTAGCAGGCGCGGCGGATCAGCGCAGGATGCCGGGGGCGCCGTCGCCGCCCGCGCCCCACACGTCCTCGTCCTCCTCCAGCCAGGTGTTGCGGACCTGCTCCTCCTCGGCGTAGCCGGCCCCGCCGTGGCCGCCCATCCCGACGCCGCCCCGGCCGGCCACCGCGCCGCCCGGTCGGCCGGCTCCCCCGGCCGCCGCCTTGCCGCCCGCGCCCCGGCCACCGGCGCCGCCGCCCATGCCGGGGCCCATCATGCCGCCCATGCCGGCCTTGCCGCCGCCGAGCCGGCCGCCCGCGCCCCGGCCGCCCGCGCCGGCCCCCCCGCCGCCCAGCATCGGCGGCAGCCCCGGGCTGACGGCCTTGCCGAGCGCGCCGCCGCCGGGGATGCCGCCGCCCGCGCCGCCGCCGGAGAGGCCCGCGCCGCCGCCCAGCCCGCCGCCCGAGCCGAGGCCCGAGGTGGCCGGGGCCGGGCCGGCACCGGCCAGGCCGGTGCCGTAGTCGGTGTCGGGACGGCCCACGCCCGGGTAGCCGGTGTCGGGGATGTTCCCCGTGCCGGTACCGGGCGGTCTGGTGGAGAGGTCGGGGTGGGTGGACGGAGGGATGTCGGGCTTGACGCCGTCGAGCTTCGGCGGGTCGCCGATGCCCGGCGTGGGGCCGTCGGGGAGGCCGGTGCCGGGCATCTTCGGCGGCCCACCGACGGACGGGACCTTGCCGGTGGGGCCGGCACCGGGGCCGCCGCCGAGGTTGGGCACCTCCTGCGGCCCGGGTTCGAGGCTGGTCAGGGGACTGGCGCTCGGCGCCTCCATCGTGCGGTCCTTGAAGTTGCCGTTGACCTCGTTGTAGACCTTGCGGGCATCGCCCTCCTGGTCGGAGAACCAGCCGGTCACCCAGTCGCCCAGCTTGCCGATCTGCTCGACCGGCCAGCTTCCCAGCAGGTCCGCCTTGACCCGGGTCTCGAAGAGCCCGACCCCGAGGGTGATCTCGCCGTTGCGGGCCGCCAGGACGTCACCGACGCAGGACGCCGGGATCGGCATCTTGGCCTGTGCCTCCTCCAGTTGCCGGGCGGCGGCCTCCAGGGTCGCCACGATGCTCACCTTGCCCCGGCCCGGGTCGTCGACCGCCTCGACGAGGGCGTTCGCGTTCTTCGCGAGCCCCTCGACGTGCGTCTTGAACGCCTCGTACGCCGGGCCCTTCCAGACCGCGCCGATGTCCTTGACGTTCTTCTCCAGGCTGTCCTGGACCTGACCGACGTTCTTGATCAGTTCCTTCCAGCCCAGCGCGGCGCTCTGCACGTCGGCCGGGCGGCCCTCGACGAGCACCTCACGGGCCATCTCCTCCCAGCTCTTGTCCCCCACGTCCCGCTCCCGTCGATCTAGCTGCCGCCGCGCGCGGCGTCGGTGAAGGCCTTCTGCATTTCCTGCGCGCTCATGGCGTTGGCGCCCTCGGCGGACTCGTAGTTCCGCTTGACCGTGCGCAGGGCCTCGGCCGCCGAGTACAGGTTCTCCGAGAGCGTGCGCAGGCCGCCCTCGGTGCTGCCGTACACCTGCTGGTGCTTCTGGGCCAACTGCTGGGCGTACTGGAAACCGCCGAGCGGCCCCTTGCCCGCGATGGCCTGGTCGCCGCCGAGCTTCTCCTTGATGTCGGACATGTCGTAGGAGAGGCGGTGCAGGTAGGCGGCGTGCGTCTCCAGCCAGGTGATGGCCGAGTCGAGGTTGCCGGCGTCCCACTCCGTCTCGACGCCCTTCTCGCCCTTCGGGGCGACCAGCCCGGACGGCGTCTTGGCCTGCTCCACGCCGATCCGGTCGAAGCTGATCCCCCGGACGTTGACCATCCCCGGGTAGCCCGTGCCGACCGGCATCGGAACGGGGAGGTCGACGTCCACCCGGTTCGGATCGTTCTTCTCGTCGCTCATGGTTCCCTCCCCTGACCCCGTTTCTCAGGTGTCGGTGTCAACGCTGTGGGTCCGTCGGCGGCCCGGCCGGTCCGCCTGGTTGCGGGCCCGGCCGTCCCCCCGGGCCCGGTGGCGGGAGGCCCTGCCCGCCGTACGGGGGCGGGGCGGCCGGCCGGCCCGCGGGGCCCGGCTGGTACGGATGCTGCTGTGCGGGGCGGCCCGGAGGCGGCCCGTACCCGGACGGCGCGCCCGGAGGCTGCCCGTACCCGGGGGTCGGGACGCCCGGCGGGCGGTTGGCCGGGGCGGCCTGGGCACGGCGGCGGGCCGCGCGCCGGTTCACCACGATCAGCGCCACGACCACCGCGCCGATCAGGAGCACCGCGAGCAGGCAGAGCCCGAGCTGGATCGGGGCGTTGTCGGCGAGGCCGATGGTGACCGGCGGCCCGTCGTCGCCGTCGTCGTCTCCCTCGTCACCGCCGGCGGCGTCCGGCTTCGGCGACGCGCCGGTCAGCAGGGGGTTGCCGCCCACCTTGGGCACCGACGCGGTCAGCGCCGCCAGCACGTCGAGCGTGCCGAAGCCGTACTCCGGGTCGCGGCCCGACGCGCCCCGGTCCCGGGCCGTGCGGATCAGGCGGTTCACCACGTTGGCGGCGTCGAGGTCCGGGTAGCGGGACCTGACCAGCGCGGCGGCCCCGGAGACGACCGCCGCCGCGTCGCTGCTCCCGCTGGCCACGCCGTAGCCGTTCGGCGACACCGGCGGCGGCACGGGACCGATGACCCGCTCGCCGGGGGCGGCGAGGCCCACCTCCGGACCGGTGATCGAGCCGCTCCACAGCGACCCCGTCCGGCCGACGGCGCTGACGGCGAGGACGCCGGGGATGTTGGCCGGCATCGGCACGGCCCGGTTGGTGGGGCGGTTGCCGGCGGCTGCCACCAGCACGACCCCCTTGTCCAGCGCGTACCGCACGGCCTCGGTGACCTGAGGGTCGCTGCCTTCGCCGCCGATCGACAGGTTGATCACGTCCGCGCCGTGATCGACGGCCCAGCGGATGCCGCCCGCGATGTCCCACTCGCGCGGCAGGCCCAGGGCGACCGGCAGGATCTTCGCTCCCGGGGCGATGCCGAGTTGCGTCATGGAGCCGCCGCCCCGGCCGGCGATGACGCCGGCCATCTTGGTGCCGTGGCCCGCCTCCCGGTCCGGGTCGGAGCGGCCGTCGGCGGGCACCGCGTCGGAGAGCGACGTGCCCTTGAGGACCTGGCCCCGCAGGGCGGGGTGCGCGGCGTGCACGCCGCCGTCGACCACCGCGACGGTGACGCCCTCGCCACGGGTCAGCTTGTGCGCCTCGGAGATGCGCAGCGTGTCGAGGTACCACTGGAGGCCGCGCACGGTGTCGGCGGCGCGGGCGGGCGCGGGCGCGGCCGAGAGGCCGGCTCCGGCGGCGGTGACCAGCGCCAGCACGGCGGCGGCGGACCGCAGCAACGGTCGGCGGCGCTTCCCCGTACGCATCGCTCTCCCCCGCCTCTTCATGGACCCGTCACGCAGAACGGCTCCGGTCCGGTCGAGCCGGACCGGAGCCGCGCTAGCGTCGTCTCAGCTCCACACCTTGGAGTTGCTCATCTCGGTGGTGACGTAGTTCTCGCGGGCGATGCCGACCGCGCCACCGATGTCGTTCAGGATCTTGTTGATGTCCTTGACGGCGGTGTCCCACTGCGCCTGGTGCTGCTGGTAGGCGACGCGGTCCTCACCCTCCCACTGGAGCTTGGTGAGCATGGACCGCAGCGTGTCGAGCTTCTCGTCGATGGTGCGCGAGATGGCCGTCATCTGCTGGTTGCTGCTCTCGAGGACCGCGTAGTCAACCTTGATCGTCACGATTTCCTCCTCTGCGCCTGGCTGCCGGTCACGGGTTGAGAGCAGCGTGGAACTTGTCCAGCATCTGCTGCTGCTCTTCGTCGTTGACCTGGTGCGTCGTACCGGACTGGTCGAGCAGGTCGGCGATGTTGTCCATCGCCGTCAGCAGCTTGGCGGTGTCCTCGTTCCAGCGCTGCATGAGCTGCTGGAAGCCCGAGGACGCCTGCCCCTTCCAGGCCATCGCCAGGTCGTCGACCACGCCCCACAGCTTCTTGAGCTCGCCGTCGACCTCGCTGCGCGTGGACCGCACGTCATTCGCCGCGGTATGCAGAGTCGATGCTTCGACCTCGAACGCCATGCTTCACACCCTTCCGTCATCGTTGTGGCGGCGGAACTCTGCCGCGCCCTCCCCCGCGGCAAGGCAACCAACCCCACCGACGGACATTCTCAAGGCACGGTAACCGATGCGACCAAGCCGGCGCAGCCCTGGCACCGCATCGTCTTCCGTGGACGGACACGCGTGGACACCGTGTTTCCGCACGCCTCCGCACGGTGGCGTCCGGCGGTCCGGCGGCCGGAAGTCAGGACGATCGGGTGTACGACCGCGCGTGCTTCACCACGCCGCCCACCAGCAGCACCACCAGCAGCGCCACGCCCGCCCAGAGCACCGGCTTCTCGAACGCCCGGGCGAGCACCACCGGGATCAGCGCGGCGACGCCGGTGAGGAGGACGATCTCGCTGGCCCGCCTGGCCCAGATCGCGTGGGTGAGCTGGGCGACCAGTGCCAGCCCGAGGAAGACCGGGATGGTCGCCAGGGAGTAGACGAACAACCCCAGAACGACTTTCACCACGTCGCCCGCCTCTCGTCAGCGGTAGAAGGAGGAGTCCTTCACCCAATCGATCTTGATGTCCTTGATCCCGGGGTCGGTGCCGCCGGCCGCCCAGCCGGGGCGCGAGTCCGACACGAAGGCGAACCGGTTGTTGCTGCCGAAGCCGGCCGTGACGGCGGTGAAGACCGCGCTGATGTCCCCGAAGACCAGCGCGAGGACGGCGACGCTCGCGGTCAGCCCGGCCACGCCGATCGCCTGGGCGATGGGCGCCGTGGCCGGGAACGCCTGGAGGGCGACCGACGCGATCACCGCGATCAGGATCGGGACGAGCGCCGCGACCAGAGCGTCCACGGCGTCGTTGAAGGCGTCCCGGGCCGAGGTGAGGGTGTCCTTGTTGGCGTTGAACGCCTCGGCCAGCGAGTTGATCTCCGCCCCCAGCTTGCGGAGGAAGAGTTCGAACGCGTCCCGGTCGTCGAAGTCCCACTCGCCCTCCGACGGCGGCACCTGCGCCATCGCCGCGCCGAACTGGTCGCCGCCGAGCAGGCGAGCGGCGTCGCCCCACTCCTTGATGGACTTGTTCACCTCGTCGTTGTCGAACGTCTCCAGGTAGGCGATCATCACCCCGATGAGGCCGGCGCCGACCAGCCACATCCAGTTGGCCCGCGCCGCCGGGAGCAGCCCCCGCACGGGCGCGGTCGTCGCCGCCACCGTGTGGGTGCCGGTCACCGTGCCGGACGCGTTGGCGATCAGGATCTCCGACATCAGCTCTCTCCCCCGTCGCGCCGCCGGGCGGTCACTTGACCACCCACGGCTGGTCCGACTTCTCCCAGTTCTTGGCGGTCTGCTCAAGCTGCTCGGCCGCCCGGCGCAGGTGCTCCACGCCCTTCTTGACGTTGTCCAGGTGGCCGTCGACCGCGTCGTTGTGTGCCGCGACGGTCGGGCCGCCGAAGAGCGTCAGCGCCCCGCTCGGCAGTTTCACGTCCTCGAGCAGCGCCTGCACGTTGCGCAGGTACTGGATCGGGCCGTCCGCGGCGTCGAGCCGCTGGGCCGCCTTGCGGATCGCGTCGACGTCGACCTTGTTCGCCATCGCCTCTCCCCCCGCCTCAGCGCCGCGCGCCGCGGAACGGGTCGGACAGATCCACCCCGAACTGGCGGAACCACTCGTCGGGGGTCAGGGTGCCCTCCTGGGCCCGGCGGACCAGCTCGGAGCCGCCGAGCGTCTCGGTCAACAGCTCCTGCTGCCGCTCGCCGAACGCCGCGTACGCCGCGTCGATCGCCGCCTGGAGCGACTCGGCGAGCGAGTAGCTGTCCAGCCGCATCGCGCGGGCGTCGATCTCGATGTCGCCGACCTTCATCTCGCCGTCGACCACGACCCGCACCAGGCCGTCCGGGCTCTCCCCGGGCACCCGCAGGTCGGCCCGGCGCTGTTGCAGGTCCGCCAGCCTGCGCTGCTGCTCCTGCGCCTGGCGCAACAGACCCTCCAAGGCGCCGCCGGCGCCACCGAAACCCCCCGAGGTGCTCACGACAGTCCTCTCTGCACGAACAAAAGGTCGACCCGACGCTACCGGAACCAGCCTCGACCTCCATAGACCCCGGGCCGGGCGACAGCAGGCTCGCAGTCGACGACCCGGCGCGGCGTGGTTCCGCCGCCGCGCCGACGACAGGGCCGCTCGACCGTCCCCTAAACCGGCTCGGACCAGGCGGTCTGGACGAGCTGCTGACCGTCGCGCCGGCGGACCAGCGTGCCCCGGCCGGGCGGCTGCGGGCTGGGCCGCAGGGTGCCGAAGACCGCGCCCTCCTCCCTGCTGCCGGACATCAGCAGGCCGGGCGAGTCCAACTCGCGGAGGCGTTGCAGCACCGGCTCGTACAGCGCCCGGGCCACGCCGCCGACGCGGCGGGTGACGATCAGGTGCAGGCCGATGTCGCGGGCCTGCGGCAGCAGCTCCTGCAACGCGCCGAGCGGGTTGCTGCCGCCCGAGGCCACCAGGTCGTAGTCGTCGACCAGGATGTAGAGTTCCGGCCCCTTCCACCAGCTCCGGTCGCGGAGCTGGGCGGTGGTCACGTCCGGGCCGGGCAGCCGGTTGGTCAGGGCGCTGCGGATCGACCCGAGCCCCTGGGCGAACGCCTGGTTGGACGGCGCGTAGTCGAGCAGGTGATCGCCCTCCACCGCGCCGAGCAGGCCGCGCCGGTAGTCGGCGATGACGAGGCGGGCCTGCGCCGGGGTGTACCGCTCGACGATGCCCTTGGCGATCACCCGCAGCAGGTTGGTCTTGCCGCACTCGGCGTCGCCGAAGACCGTCAGGTGCGGCTCGGCCGCCAGGTCCAGGTACACCGGGGCGAGCGCCGACTCGTTGACGCCGATCGGCAGGCCGGGCGCCGACCGGTCGACCACCCGGGCCAGCTCGTGCAGCGGCAGCCTGCGCGGCAGCAGCCGCACCTTCGGGGCGGGCGGGCCCGACCACGCCCGCGCCACCTGCCCGGCCAGCGCGACCGACGCCTCGGTCAGGTCGTCGACGTCCCGGCCGCCGTCGATCCGGGAGACCGCGGCCAGGAAGTGCAGCTTGTCGCGGGTCAGGCCCCGCCCCGGGGTCTTCTCCGGCACGTTCTGCGCGGCGCGGCGGTCGATCTCCGACTCGGCCGCGTCGCCGAGCCGCAGCTCCAGCTTCGTGCCGAGCAGGTCGCGCATGTTGATGCGGACCTCCGCCCAGCGCACCGCCGTGATCACCACGTGCACGCCGAAGCCGAGGCCCCGGTTGGCCAGGTTCGTGATGGTCTGCTCCAGCTCCTCGTACTCCTGGCGCAGCGTGTTCCAGCCGTCCACGACGAGGAAGACGTCGCCGAACGGGTCGTCGGCGAACTCGCCGGCCGCCCGTCGGCGGCGGTACGCGGCCACCGAGTCGATGCCGTGCTGGGCGAAGCGCAGCTCGCGCTCGTCGATGATCCCGACCACCTCGGCGACGGTACGGCGGACCGCCTCGGTGTCCCGCCGACCGGCCACCCCGGCGACGTGCGGCAGCCCCTCCAGGCTGCGCAGCGCGCCACCGCCGAAGTCGAGGCAGAAGAACTGCGCCTCGCGCGGGGTGTGGGTCAGCGCCAGCGAGGCGACCATCGAGCGCAGCATGGTGCTCTTGCCCGACAGCGAGGCGCCGACGATGACCACGTTGCCGCCCGCGCCGGCCAGCTCCACCATCATCGGGTCGCGCCGCTGCTCGTACGGGCGGTCGACCACGCCCACGGGGACGGTGAGCCGGCCCCGGCCCGCCCAGCCGGAGGTGGTCAGGCCGTGGGCGGGGTCCACGGCCAGCGGGCCGAGCAGGTCCAGCAGGCTCGGCGGCTCGGACAGCGGCGGCAACCACACCTGGTGGGCGGGGCGGCCCCGGCCGGCGAGCCGGTCGATCAGCACGTCGAGCATCGCCACGGCCTTGCCGTCGGCCGGCTGCTCCGGCTCGGCCACCGGCTCCACCGGCAGCTCGGGGGCGCGCACCGGCACGAACTCCGTGCCGTACGGCACGATCCGGCGCTGCACCTGCGCCTGCGACGACCTGCCCTGCTCCCCCGGCGCCCGGTACGGCCCGGACACGTACGCGGCCCGGAACCGCAGCATGGTGGTCGTGTCGGTCTTCAGGTACCCGTGGCCGGGGGCGCTGGGCAGCTCGTACGCGTCGGGCACCCCGAGCACGATGCGGCTCTCCACGGCCGAGAAGGTGCGCAGGCCGATCCGGTACGACAGGTGGGTGTCCAGGCCGCGCAGCTTCCCCTCCTCCAGCCGCTGGCTGGCCAGGAGCAGGTGCACCCCGAGCGACCGGCCCAGCCGGCCGATCATCACGAAGAGGTCGATGAAGTCGGGCTTCGCGGCGAGCAGCTCGCTGAACTCGTCGCAGATGATGAGCAGGCTGGGCATCGGGTCCAGCGGCTCGCCGGCGGCGCGCGCCTTCTCGTACTCGTACCGGGAGACGTAGTTGCCGGCCGCCCGCAGCACCTCCTGCCGGCGGTTCATCTCGCCGGCCAGCGCGTCGCGCATCCGGTCGACCAGGGGCAGCTCGTCGGAGAGGTTGGTGATCACGGCGCTGGTGTGCGGCAGCGCGTCCAGCGAGGCGAACGTCGCGCCGCCCTTGAAGTCGACCAGGACGAAGTTCAGCTCCTCCGACGAGTGGGTCACCGCGAGCGCGGCGACCACCGTGCGGAGCAGCTCGCTCTTGCCGGAGCCGGTCGCGCCGATGACCAGGCCGTGCGGGCCCATGCCCTCGTGCGCGGACTCCTTGAAGTCCAGCTCCACCACGTTGCCGTCGGGGCCGACGCCCAGCGGGATGCGCAGCCGGTCCCGGTGGCCGCGCGGTCGCCAGGTCTGCCGCACGTCGACGGCGGCGGCGTCGCCGACGCCCAGCAGGTCGGGCAGCTCGGTGCTGCGGGACAGCGGTTCCTCGGCGCTGGCCTGCTGCTGGGAGAGCCGGTAGGGGGCGATCTGCCGGGCCAGGCCCTCGGCGGCGGCGGCGTCGAGCCGGTCCGGGTGGCCCAGCCGCGTCACCGACGCCCCGCGCACCAGGTCCAGCGCGGTGCCGTCGCCGACGTCGAGGCAGAGCAGCCAGCGGCCGGCGTCGCGGGGGACGGCCCCGGAGAGGTCGATGACGGTGGTGCCGAGCAGGCTCGGCCCGGTCAGGTGGCAGGTGGGGGCGATCTCGCCGCCGTCGACCAGCACCACCAGGTGCGGCATCGTGGTCAGGGGCTTCGCCTCCGGGGCGAAGCGGGGACGGCCGGCCAGCTCGTCGGCGAGGGACTCCTCGGCCTCGGCGAGGGTGGCGAAGACCAGCCGGCGGGCGCCCGCCGCGTCGGCGCGCCCCGGGTGCTGGGCGTGCGGCAGCCACTTCACCCACTCCCAGGCCGACTGCCGGTCGTCGGCGGCGACCACCGCGACGACGAGGTCGTCGGGGGCGTGGAACGTGACGAGCTGCCCCAGCATCGCCCGGGCCACGTCGAGCACGGGCTCCCGGTCGCCGCGCAGCGCCACCCGGGAGAACGCCCGCACCGACAGCGCGGTCGGCAGGTCCGGCACCGTCGAGTGGGCCCGGACGAACCGGCGCAGCGCGATCGCGCTCATCGGCTCCAGGTCCTCCACCGGCTTCGTCTCCGGCGGCACGATCTCCACCGCCAGCCGCTGCGGGCCGACGGCGATGCGGGCCTCGCCGAAGTCGTCCTCGGTGATGCGCCGCTCCCACAGCCGGCGGGACGCGGCGATCGACCACAGCGCGTCGGGCTCCGGGTGCCGCCAGGTCATCGCGGCCCGCTGCTGCTCGGCCGCGCGCCGGGTGCGCTTGCGCATCTGGGCCAGGTAGCGCATGTAGTCGCGGCGCTCGGCGTTCAGCTCGGCCTTGTCGTTGCCGCCGTTGCTCAGCGAGCCGATCGCCATGCCGAGCATGGAGACACCGAACAAGCCACCCGCGACGTACGTCATCATGCCGCCGCCCCGGCCGGCGTAGAGGAACGCCATCGCGCCGACGCCGCAGACCATCGGCAGGATCATCAGGAGCTGCCCCATGCCCCGGGGGGTCTGCTCGGGCAGCTCCGGCGGGGACTCCAGCAGCACCTCGCCCCTCGGCAGGGCGGGCCCCGGTTGGCGCGGAAGCCGGCGGAACACCACGGTGCTCACGGCTGTCTCCTCCCCAGAAGCGGCCCGGACGCCGACCGGCGCGGCGCGACGTGCGGCCCGGGGGCCAGGACGGCCGACCGCTGGCCGTCGGGTGGGCATCGTACGTGGACGCCATCGTAGGTAATCTCCCGTGGGCGTCGTGGACCCACGGTGCGCTGCCGCCCGGGTGCGGTGGAGCGTAGGCGAGCGCGAGGAGGCCACAGTGGCGACGAAGACGGCGACCGGCGGCCTGAGCCGGATCACCATCGTGGCCCCCCGGACCCGGATGGACCTCGCGCTCCCCGCCGACGTCCCGCTGGCCGACCTGCTGCCGACCCTGCTCCGGTACGCCGGGGAGGACCTCGCCGACGAGGGGGTGCGGCACGGCGGCTGGAGCCTGGCCCGGCTCGGCGGGCAGCCGCTCGACGGTGGCCGCACCGCCGCGCAGCTCGGCATCCGTGACGGCGAGGTGCTCTACTTCAACCCCCGCGCGGCGGCGGCCCCGGAGATCGTCTTCGACGACGTGGTGGACGCGGTGGCCACCGCGACCAACCAGCGCCCGGGAAGCTGGCAGGTGGGCACCACCCGCTCGTTCTCGGTGCTCCTCGCCGCGTCGGCGCTCTCCGCCGCCGGGCTGGCCGCGCTGTTCGCGGGCCCGCCGCAGCTCCCCGGCGCGATCGCCGCCCTGCTGGTCGCGGTGGCCCTGGTGGTCAGCGCGGCGGTGCTGTCCCGGGCGTCCGGGGACAGCCGGACCGGCTCGGTGCTCGCCCTGGCCGGGATCGGGCACGCCGCGATCGGCGGCCTGCTGGTGCTGGCCGGCGACCGGGCGCTGACCGAGCTGGCGAGCCCGCACGTGCTGCTCGCGGCGACCGCCGTGGTGGTCTCCGGCGCGGTCGCGGCGCTGGCGGTCGGCGACCGGCTGCCGCTGTTCTTCGCCGCGATCGCCGTGGGCGCGGCGGTCGGCTTCGGCGCGGTGGTGAGCCTCGCGTTCTCGATCGGCGCTCCGGCCGCCGCCGCGGTGGTCGCCACGGTCGCCTTCGCCGCCCTGCCCGCCCTGCCGATGGCGGCCTACCGGCTGGCCCGGCTGCCGGTCCCGTCCATCCCGACCGGCCCGGAGGACCTGAAGACCGACACGGAGAGCGTCGACGGCCGCCGGGTGCTGCGGCTCAGCGAGCGGGCCGACGAGTTCCTCGCCGCCCTGCTGTGGACGGTGGCGCTGCTGGTCCTGGGCGGGGAGATCGTCCTCGCCCTCGACGGCCGGCTGCCGGCGGTGCTGCTCTGCCTGGTGCTGGCCCTGCTGTCGCTGCTGCGCGCCCGGCCGTTCATCGGCCGCGCCCTGCGCGTACCGGTGCTGCTGGCCGGCTCGCTCGGGCTGGGCCTGGCGGCGGCGGCCACCTTCGCCGCCGGGGACACGGCGGTCCGGCTGGGCGTGGTCCTCGGCGGCCTGGTCGTGGTGGCCGTGATCAGCCTGATCTACGGGCTCACCGTGGCGGGCAAGCGCATCTCCCCGGTCTGGGGCCGCCTCCTCGACATCGTCGAGATCCTGCTGATCATCTCCCTGGTCCCCCTGGCCGTCTGGGTCTGCGGCCTCTACGGCTGGATCGTCAACCTCCGCCCCTGACCTGCCTGTTGATCAAGAAGTTTGCGTCAGGAACCGGGCCGGCGTCCGACGCAAACTTCTTGATCGACGAGGTGTGGCCACGCGTGCGGTGGTCAGTCGGCGCGGTGGTCAGTCGGCGCGGTGGTCGATGACGCGCAGGGCCACCGGGGCGGTGGCGTAGACCCCCGGGCCGTGCTCGCCGTCCAGGGGGCGGGCCGGGACGCCGCCCCGCCTCGCGACGTTCCGGACCACCTCGACCAGCGCCTCGACGTGCTCGGCGGGGGCCGCGACGCGCAGCAGCGGCGGGGTCGGCCGGTCGCCGGGGCGGAACGCGGCGGCGAGGGTGTGCGACGGGGCGGAGGTCGCGGTCACCGCGTCCACCAGGGCGCCCCAGGGCACCCCGGCGCGGGCGCGCAGGGCCAGGCAGCGCTGGGTCCAACCGCCGCCCTGCAGCCCGGTCCAGGTCTCCTCCTGCGAGGCGGAGGCCAGGTCGACGCCGGCCGCCGAGGCGACGGCGGCGCGCAGCTCGTCGCGGCCGAGCACCCGGTGGGCCAGGCCGGCGGCGCGCAGGGCCTTGCCGAGCCGGCCGACCGCCGCGGACACGGTCCGGTGCACGCCCAGCGTCCCGCCGCCCCGGGTCACCGACTCGCCCCGGGCGTCCCGCACGGACAGCCGCACGGCCACCCACACGGTGCGGTGGGCGGCCGGGGGCGCGCCCGGCGCCGGGTACCAGACCAGGGTGTGCGAGACGACCTGGACGAGGGAGACCGGGGCGGAGAAGTCGGCCAGCACGGCCAGCGCCCGGTCCACCGTCGCCGCCTCGACCGAGCCGGCGGGCGCCCCGGCGGGCGGGTCCAGGGCCACGGCGGCGAACCAGCCCTGCCCGTCCTGGCCGATGCCGAGCCGGGTGCCCCGCTCGGTCAGTTCGAGGATGGTCAGCTCCGGGGCCAGGGCCGCCAGCCGGGGATCGCCGGAACCGGTCCCGGCCAGCGCCGTGCGGGCCCGCTCCCGGCGGCGGCGCAGCCGGCGGCGCAGCAGCAGGTCCTCGTACCACCAGCGCCCGCCCCGGCGGACGAAGGCGGCGCCGACCGCCGCCACCGCGAGGGTGGCGACGACGCCGAGCAGCCAGCGGGGGCCGCCGAGCGCGGCGTAGACGGCGAGGGCGGCCAGCTCCGCCACGACGAGCTGCCCGACGACGACGGGGCCGAGCCGCCCCCGGCTGCGCCGGTCGGCCGGAACGACCGCGCGGTCCGGCGGTGCCGGCAGGGCGGGCGGGTCGACCGGGCCGGTGGCCGTACGACCGGGTGGCGCCTGGACCTGCGTCATCGGTGCGTCCCTCCTGGACGGCGGCGTGGTGGGCCGGCGCGGGCGGGCGGTGCTCCCGATCCGCGGCCGACGGCCCCTTATCGTAGGGAAGCCCGCGGCGGAGCTCGGACCTGATCGTCGCGGACCCACCCCGCCGGAGGTAAGTCATGCGGACCCGCCGCGACCAGGTGCAGGCGTACCGCTTCGTCACCCGCCGGATCGTCTCCGCGCTGCTGTCCGGTGACCCGGAGACCACCAACCTGCCGATGCGGCGGCTCGGCCTCGCGGTGGTCGGCAGCGTGGTGGCCGCCGCGGTGGTGCTCGGCGGCGTCGGCGCGTACGGCCAGCTCACCGGCAACTCCGCGCCGCTGGAGACGAACACGCTGGTCATCGAGCGGGAGACCGGGGCGACGTACGTCTACGTCGACGGCCTGCTGCACCCGACCCTCAACTACGCCTCGGCGCGGCTGATCCTCAACGAGGCGGAGCCGGCGGTGCGGACCATGTCGCGGGCGTCCATCGCGGACCGGCCGCGCGGGCGTACCGTCGGCATCGTCGGCGCCCCGGATGCGCTGCCCGAACGGAAGTCCCTGATCGGGCTGCCCTGGTCGGTCTGCGACGTGCCGAACCCGGCCGACCCGCGTCGCTCCACCACCCACCTGGTGATCGACCGGCCGCTCTCCGGCGGCGTTCCGCTCGGCGACCGGGCGGTGCTGGTCACCGTCGCCGGCGGGCGGTACCTGCTCACCGGCGACGCCCGGCTGCGGATCGCCGGCGGGGACCAGGCGACCGCCGCGCTGCGGATGGCCGGCGCCCCGGCGCTCACCGTCGGCGAGCAGCTCCTCAACGCCGTGCCGGCGGGGCCGGTGCTGCGCGAGCCCGACATCGCCGGCGAGGGGGAGGCCAGCGCTCGGACGGTGGGCGACGGGCCGGCCCGCGTCGGCGACGTCTTCCGGGCCGCCGGCCAGCACTACGTGCTGACCCGGGAGGGGCTGGCCTCGATCGGCGAGGTCACCGCCCTGCTCCTGCTGCGCGACGGCGGCCAGGTCACCGACATCACCCCGGACCAGGCGGGCGGGCTGCTGACCCGGCAGCGGGTGGAGCCGGAGGGGACCCCCAGGGCACTTCCGACGCTGCACCCGGCCCAGACGGGCCGCACGGTGCTCTGCGCCACCTACCGGAAGGCCGCCGCCGGGGCGCCGCCCACCACCACGCTGGAGGTCTTCGACCGGATGCCGGCCGAGCTGACCAGCCCCGCGACGACGCCGGCGCGGCAGGGCGACCGCGACGCGGTCCGCACCGCCGAGCAGGTGCTGCTGCCCGGCGGCAGGGGCGTGCTGGCCCAGGCCGCCCCGGGCTCCGGGGAGGGCGGCGCCGGCGCGCCGGGCTCGACGGTCTACCTGATCAGCGCCCAGGGGGTGCGCTACCCGCTGGGCACCCGCTCGGGCGACGCGCTGACCGCCCTCGGGTACGGCGGGGTCACCCCGCTGGCGGTACCCGCGTCGCTGCTGTCGCTGATCCCGACGGGGCCCACCCTGGAGCGGGAGGACGCCCTGGCCTACTTCGCCCCGGGCGCCCCGACGGCGGGCCGCCGCCCGCCGGCCGGGGAGACGAGCCCGGACGCGGGAAAGGCGAGCCCTGAAGCGGGGAAGGCGAGCCCGGGCGGTGGAGAGGCGAGCCCGGGCCCCGGAAAGGCGAGCGGCGGGCCGAACCGGGCGGCGGGCACCGCAACGACCGGGGCCACCGGGGCACCCGCCACCGACCGTTGACCAGGAGACGCTCTCCACGGGTCGCCCGGGTTGGCCGCCGTCCACTAACCTGATCCTCACCAGCGGTTGTCGACAAGGACCACGGGGATGCTGCCATGACCGGGCGCACGACAGTAGACGTACTGTCCCTAGAGGACTTCCACCGGCGGTTGGCCGGCCGGCTCAGCGAGGCCGAAGCCGTGCTCAGGAAGCTCACCGCCGAGATGCAGTGCCGGCCACCGGAGCTGGGCACGTTCGCCGACGCGACCAGCAACGCCCGGCGCTACTCCGAGCTGCACCAGACCTACAGCCAGCAGGTCGAGCGGCTCCGCGACGCCGTGCGGGCGGCGCAGAGCGCGACCAGCACGATCCTGAACAACTACCGCACCACCGAGGCGCGCAACGCGGCCAACTCCGCCGACATCGCCGCCGCCCTCGGCGGCGTCGACGACGCGCTCGGCGGGAAGGAGGCCCCTCGTGTCTGAGTACACGGCGCGCTACGAGCACGTCAGCCACGAAAAGCTGTACGAGGCCGTGAACGCCGGCGACCCCGCCCAGATCGACGGGCTGGCCGCCAAGTGGAACTCCATGAAGGGCACCCTCGACGACCTCGCCCGCGACCTCAGGGGCGACCTCGACAAGCTGGCCAACGGCTGGACGGGGGACGCCGGGCGGGAGTTCCAGCGGCGGCTGTCGCTGGTCGTCGACTACTCGACCACCCTCTCCGAGGGGATGGCCGACGTCCGCCAGGGCCTGACGCTGATGGCCACCCACCTGCGCACCGCCAAGAAGGAGGCGGAGAGCCCCGAAGAGACCGACGACCACGACCAGGCGGTCTCCGGGGCGGTCAAGGGCGGTGTGACCTTCGGCCTGCCCGGCGCGATCGTCGGCGGCATCATGGGCCACCAGCAGGACAAGGCGGAGCAGGAGCGCGCCCACAAGCGGATGGTGAAGGTGGTGGCCGAGCTGGCCGCCGGCTACGACCTCTCCGCGTACGGCCGGCTGGTCGACCCGCCGAAGCCGGACCGGGACCTGCCGTACGACCCGAACACCACCCCGTCGACCCCGTCCACCGGCCCCGGGGCCCGCAAGCCGGGGTCCGCGCCGAACAGCAGGAAGGGCAGCCCGCGCCGCGACGGGAAGACCGCGCCCGACCCGCAGGCCGTCCTGCACGGGCCGGGGCCGGGCAACGGGACGGTGCTGTCGGGTGTGGAGCCCGGCGGCACGCACCCGGGCCCGGGTCCGGTCCACAACGGCCCGGGCACCACGCCGGGCGCGGGCACCGACCCGGGTACGTCCCTCGCCGGGGCCGACCCGGTGCTCGGGGGCACGCCGCCCACCGGCGGCACCACCGGCGGGGTCGGGCTGGGCGGGGCGACCGCCACGGCGGCGGCCGGCGCCGGTGCGGGCCTGCTCTTCGGCGCGCGCCCCGGAGCACCGGCCGGCGGCGTGCTCGGCGGCGGCACCGGCTCGCTGGCCGGGTCGACGCGCGCCGCCGCGCCGATGGCGGCGAAGCCGGCCGGCGGCCCGCCGATGACCGAGCACCGCCCCGCCACGAGCGTGGGCCGGTTCGGCGGCAACGGTGCCAACAACGGGGCCGCCAACCGGGCGGGCGTGCTCGGCGGGGCCGGGCGGACCGGCGAGGACGACTCCGACGAGCGGCTGACCTGGCTGACCGAGGACGAGATGGTGTGGAGCGACGGCGAGACGGGAGCCCCACCGGTGCTCGGCGCGAGCTGACCGTCCCTCCTTCCACCCGTACGGCGCGGGGCCCTTCCCACCGGGAGGGCCCCGCCGTGTTCCGGGAGCGCCCGGTGCGCGGGCGGATCCTCCGCGCCGAGGGGCCGGCGGCGCCGGTGCCGCCCGGGCTGGACCGGCTGCCGGTGGCCGGCGAGGTGGTCGTCTCCCCGGCCCTGCGGGACCTGCTCGGTTCTCCCGACGGCCCGCTGGTCGCACCCCGGCTCGGCGGCGCCCGGGTGACCGGCACGATCGGGGCGCAGGGCCTCACCGGCCCGCACGAGTTGGCCTTCTACCTGGGCAGCGACACCCTGACGGAGGCGGCGCGGATCGACCGGTTCGGCGGCGGGCCGCCGAGCGAGGAGTTCAGCCCCGTCCTGATGGTCCTCGTCGTGGTTGTCCTCCGATCCCGGCGACGCGCTGGCCCGGCTGGCCGCGTCCCAGGGCGTCACCCGCACCGTGGGGACGCTGACGACACTGGCGATCGGCGAGGAGCAGCCCGACGGGCAGTTCTCCTCGTTCGCCAAGGTGCGGATCGGCGACTGCGCCGCGCTGGCCGAGTACGCCCGGCTCGACGCCTGCGCGGACGGGGACGTCTTCCTCGCCGAGATGCCGCCTGGCGAGCGCCGGTCCACCCAGTTCGTCAACGTCCGGCGCGGCATGGTCGTCGGCGTGGTGGTGACGCTGCTGCTGATCGGCACGAGCATGCTGGTCGGCATGTTGGAGCAGTTGCGGGAGCGCCGCCGGCTGCTGGCCATGCTGGTCGCGGTCGGCACCCCTCGCCGCGCGCTGGGCTGGTCGGTGCTGTGGCAGGCGGCGGTACCGGTGCTGATCGGGCTAGGCCTCGCGGTCGTCTTCGGGCTGGGCCTCGGGACGGTGCTGCTGCGCATGGTCGGCTCGCCGATCTCGGTGAGCTGGCCGGCGGTCGCCACGGGGGTCGGCCTCGGCGGCGGGTTGGTGCTGCTGGTGACCGGCGCGAGCCTGCCGCTCCTCTGGCGGCTGACTCGTCCCGAGGGCCTGCGTGCCGAGTGACACCGTGGGCGGGGATCCAGCCGCGCGCCGGGTCGCCGCCCACGGGGGCGCGTCCGTCCACAGCGACGGGTGGTCCGGCTCACCCCACCCGCGCGGCGTCCGGGATGCGGGCGCTGCGGAACGCGGATAGGTTGGTGTGGTGCAGTCCGTAGCGTTCGCCCGCCCCGCCCGGTCGGGGACGCCGCGCCTGCCACGCCCGTCGTGGCAGGCGACGCTGCGCCGCTTCCGGGAGCTGGGTCGCCTCGCGCTGACCGCCCTCGTCCTCGCGGTCGGTCTCGGCGGGGTCTCCGCCGTGACGACCACCCCCGCCTCCGCCGCCGATCTGGCCCGCCCCGCCGTGGTGACCAGCCGGGTGGACGCGCTGCGCCCCGGGTCCGGCCCGGCCGTCGAGCCGCACAGCGCCCCGGCCGCCCGACCGACCCCCGACGACGCCCGGCACCCGGCGCCCGCCCCGGCGGCGGCCGGCGCGGCTGCCGTCCCGGTCGACCACCCCGCCGTCGACCCGATCGGCGGCACCGTCGTCCGTCGCGGCCCTCCCCGGCACTGACCCGGGCCGCTTCCGCCCGACCCGGTCCGCGTCGGCATCGCGCCGCCCCGGCACCGCGTCGGCTTCCCGCGAGCCCGCCGACGGCCGCGCCCTCCCGCGCCCCCGACGACCCCGCCCGCCGCCGCCCTCGGCGCTGACGGCCGGCGAGGACCGTCGCGCACCGGTCGAGGCGGCCACCGGCCCGCACGGCGGGCCCGACCGTCAGTCCACGTCGTCCCCTCCGAGGTGCTCCCCATGCAGACCGCGCTCTCCTCAGTCCTGCTCGACGTACCGCTGGCCGCCGTGATCTGGCTGGCCCTCCTCGGCGTCGTCGCCGTCGCGGTGGCCGGCCTGGTCCTGCGGCCGAACCTCCTGCGCTCCGCGGTGGCCGGGCGCGTCCGCGAGGCGGCCATGCCGAGCCTGCTGGAACAGGCGGAGGAGGAGCGGGAACGCCGCCGCTACGCCGAGGAGGTGGCGACGGCGGCGCAGCGGGCGGCGGCCACCGCCCAGCGGCTCCGGGCCGAGTGGCTCTCCGCGCAGGAGGAGGTCGAGGCCGACTGGCAGGCGTACGAGACCGCCGAGGCGGACGTCCGTCGGCTCTCCGCCGCCGCCCTGCTCCCCCGACCGAACACCGAGCGCAGCCCCGCCGAGTACGCCGACCGCGAGCGCTACCTGCACCGGGCCGCGCTGGAGGCGTACCGGCGTCGGGAGCTGTCGGAGGAGCAGCTCAGCGACGTGTTCGCGCACCGGGGCGGATGGGATCCCCGGCTGCACCCGGTCGAGCAGGAGCTGGTGCTGCGCCGCGCCGTACGGGACCACCTGCGCGCCCGGCACCAGCTCGCCCGGCGACGGGAGGAGGCCGCGTGGCGGGCCGCCGAGCAGGCCGCAGTGGCGGCGGGCAGCCTCCGGGACGAGGCGTTGGCGGCGACCGCACCCGCCGTCGCGCAGGAGCAGCCGCTGGTGCCCGGGGTGACCGACGTCGCCGACCGGACGCGCGAGATGCCGGTGGTCGCCCGCGAGCGGCACGTCGTCGCCAGGGGCCGCGCCGCCGTCCCCGCCTGACCCCACCCCGAGCGGTCACCCTGCCCGGTCACGTCCGCCCGGTCCCGCGAGGGCCCCAGCCAGCCCCGGCGCGACCCGTCCACCGGCACCCGCCCGGCCCGGCGCCCGCCACGGCCCGTCCGCCGGCGCCCGCCACCGGCGCGCCGACCTCGCCGGGGCGGGCGCGCCCCGGCGAGGTCGGCTAGCGTGGCGGCATGTCGCAGGAGCAGTGGGTCTTCGCGGTGCTCGCCGTCCTCGCCGGGCTCCTCGCCCTGGCGATGCTGGTCGGCGCCGTCCTGCTCGCCGTGCGGGTGGTCCGCACCCGCCGGATGCTCGGCACGCTGGGCGTCGGCGGCAAGGTCGCCTTCTGGGGCGCGCTGGTCTACACCGTCTTCCCGGTCGACGTGCTCCCCGACCCGATCTACCTGGACGACATCGGCGTGCTGGCCGCCGCGCTGCTCTACCTGGGCCGGCTCGTGCAGCAGCACCGCGCCGCCGAGCGGCTGCCCGGCGGGCCGGAGCCCCACGACGACCACGCCCAGCGCCCAGTGTCCTGAGCCGCACCACCGCCCGGCTTCCGGGTGACGGCGACATCCGGGAAGCTCGCCGACCCGGCGAACCCGGTCGTCCAGGAGTACTGGACGGACGCCGCCGAGCTGGCCAACCGGATCGCGGGCCGGGGCTACAACTCCTGACCCCGCACACTCACGTCACTCCCGCACCCCGCACACCCACCCCGCATCTGGCACCCGGCACGCCGCGCGCTCCGCGCGCTCCGTTGTGAGAGGGGCGCCCTTCTCTACCGCAGACGTTAGGAAGGGGCCCCTCCTTACACCTAGGGGGCGATGTGGCGGCGGCTGCCCGCCTCGGTGACGACGACCGCCTCCACCGGACAGGACTCGGCGGCATCCAGCACGGCCCGGGCCGGTGCCACCTCCTCGACCAGTGGCTGGGACAGCCCGTCCACCAGCACGAAGTGCGCGGGTGCGGCCCCGGCGCAGATGCCCGACCCGATGCACCGGGTCGGGTCCACCCGCAGCCGCCACCCGAGGCCGGTCGTCTCGTTCTCCGCGCTCACCTGATCCTCCCAACCGCCGCGCTCCACCTGGGGTCATGCCAGGAACACGGATCGTAGCGAGGAAACTCGATGCCAGGCCAGTGAGCTGGATGGATTTCCGGCGCGCACGCGCATCGTGGGACGGGCACGACGATCCCGGGCCGCCGCGCACGCGACGACCCGGGACGACGGTACGAAGGGTCAGGCCGGCGAGGTGTCGCCCCCGCCGGTGCGCTGCTGGGCCATGTCGACGCCCTTGTCGATCTGCTCGTCGTACTTGCCGCCGGTGCGCTTGTCGACCATGTCGCCGCCCTTGTCGAGGCCCTGGTCGACCTGCTTGTCGTGCTTGTCGGCGAAGTCCTTGGCCTTGTCCATGAAGTCGCTCACGGGTTCCTCCTCCACTGGGTCCACCAGGAGCCTTCCCTGCCCGGCACGGCACAAACCGCCGGGCGGCACCTTTGGCGATCTTGGAACGTCTCCGCTCTCGGCGAGAGGCCGGCGACCGCCGCGAATCCGGACATCGCACCCGGGCGGGTGTCGCCCGGGACGAAAGCGGGTATCGACGTCGCCCAGGGACGCGGGAGGGCCGGCGTGGCAGAGGACGGTGGCGGGCGGACGCCCGGGAACACGGCGGGCAGGGACGGCGATCCGGCGACGCCCGCTCCCGCGCTCCACGCGGGGCCCCGGCAGGCGTGGGCGGGGCTGCCGTGGCTGGTCCGCTCGGCGGTGCTCTGGAGCGCCTGCCTCGTGGTGGTCGTCACCGGGCTCTACCTGCTCGGGAAGATCGCCGTGCTGCTCGCGCCGCTGGCCATCGCGCTGGCCGCGACCCTCTTCCTCACCGCGCTGCTCGACCCGGTGCTGCTCCTGCTGCGCCGGCTCCGGCTGCCGGCGGCGCTGGCCGCCCTGCTCACCGTGCTGCTCCTGCTCGGCGTCCTGGCCGGGGTCGGGGTGCTGGTGTGGAACCTGACCGCGAGCCAGTTCGGCGAGCTGAGTCAGGAACTCGACCAGGGCCTCCAGCGCACCCGGGACTTCGTCACCTCCACGCTCCCGGTCACCGACGTCCAGCTCGACAACCTGGTCCGGCAGGCCCGCGACGGGGTGGGCGGCAACGCCCCCGACCCGGTCGGCGGGGCCCGCACGGCCGCCGAGGTCGCCGGCTCGGTCCTGCTCGCCCTGGTGCTGCTGTTCTTCCTGCTCAAGGACGGCCGGTCGATGTGGCACTGGGTGCTGCGCCGGATGACCGGGCCGAACCGGGAGGTGACCGCCGAGGCCGGCCGGGTGGGCTGGCGGACGCTCGGCTCGTACAGCCGGGGCACCATGATCATCGCGGCGATCGACGCCATCGGGATCGGCCTGGCCCTCGTGGTGCTGCGGGTGCCGCTCGCCCTGCCGCTGGCCCTGATCACCTTCCTCGGCGGGTTCGTCCCGATCATCGGCGCCACGGTGGCCGGCGCGGTGGCCGTGCTGGTGGCCCTCGCCGCGAAGGGGCCCACCATCGCGCTGCTCACCCTGGCCGCGGTGATCGCCGTCCAGCAGATCGAGGGGAACCTGCTGGAGCCCCTGGTGATGAAGCGCCAGGTCCAGCTCCACCCGGCGGTGATCCTGGTGGCGGTGACCGCCGGCACGCTCATCGGCGGGATCGCCGGGGCGTTCGTGTCGGTGCCGATCACCGCCGTCGCGTACCGCGTGATCGACACCGTGCAGCGGCACCGGCAGGCCGCCTGACCTCGCGGCCCGGGGCCGGAGGACCCGGTTCAGGACGACGGACGCAGGTGGTCGGCGAACCAGCCGGCCGCCGCGTCCGCGACCTGCTCCAGGGTGCCCGGCTCCTCGAACAGGTGCGTCGCCCCCGGCACCACCCGCAGCTCGCCGACCTCGCCCAGCTCGGCCAGAGCCTGCTCGTTCAGCGTGATCACCTGCTCGTCGAGCCCGCCCACCAGCAGCAGCGTCGGGGCCTCGACCCGGGGCAGGGCGGCGCCGGCCAGGTCGGGCCGCCCGCCGCGCGACACCACGGCGCGTACCCGCTCGGGGCGGGCCGCGGCGGCGACCAGCGCGGCGGCGGCCCCGGTGCTCGCGCCGAACAGGCCCACCGGCAGCCGGCCCAGGGCCGGCTCGCCGCCCATCCAGTCCACGATCGCGGCCAGCCGGTCGGCGAGCAGGCCGATGTCGAACCGGAGTTCGGCCGTGCGGGCGTCGACCCGGTCCTCGGCCGGGGTGAGCAGGTCGACCAGCACCGTGCCGAGCGCCCGCCGCTGGAGCACCCGCGCGACGGCGGTGTTGCGGGGGCTGTGCCGGGAGCTGCCACTGCCGTGCGCGAAGAGCACCACCCCGGCCGCCCCGTCCGGGACCACCACGTCGGCCGGCAGCCCGGCGTCCCCCACCGGGATCGTGACCTCGACACCCCCGGTGGCCGTCCCCACCTGCCCGCGCGCCCCCATGTCGTACCCCTCCCCGTCGTCCCGCCGGTGCCCCGACGGCCGCAACCGCGCGGATACCCGCCCCGGTGCCCGGGATTCGCCCTTGCCTTGACATCGACGGCAAGGTCTAGCGTGACGGCCAGAGGGGTGGAGGAGGGCGAATGCTGATCGGCGAACTGGCGGAACGCGCCGGCACCAGCCCCCGGACGCTGCGCTACTACGAGACGCAGGGGCTGGTACGACCACAGCGCTCGGCCAACGGGTACCGCGTCTACGACGAGGCGGAGCTGCGGGTCGTACACGAGATCCGCGCCCTGCTGGCGGTGGGGTTCGGCCTGGACGACATCAGGCCGTTCGTTGCCTGCCTGCGGGCCGGCCACTCCTCCGGCGACGTCTGCCCGGACTCCGTGGCCGTGCTGCGCCGCAAGCTCGCCGAGGTGGACGCCTACCTCGACCGGCTGGGCGGGGTACGGCGGCAGTTGCACGACCAACTCACCCAGGCCATCGCACACCGGGAGGAAAGATGCCTCAGAAGACGGGGACTGCCCCGCTGACCGCCGTCACCGACACCACCTTCGCCGAGACGGTGCTCGCCGCCGACCGGCCGGTGGTGGTCGACTTCTGGGCCGAGTGGTGCCCGCCCTGCGTGGCGGTCTCGCGGAGCCTCGTCGAGTTGGCCGACGAGTTCGGCGACCAGCTACGGATCGTCACGCTGAACACCGACGAGAACCCGGCCATCACCCGGGCGTACCAGGTGATGTCGATGCCGACCCTGCTGGTGTTCCGGGGCGGCGAGTTGGTCGGCTCGACCGTCGGCGCCCGGCCGAAGAACCACCTGCGGGGCATCTTCGCCCGACACCTGGAGCCGTGACGGGCGGCACCCCCACCGTGCCGTCGTCGTTTGCGGGTGGGGCGACCGGGAAGGCCCGGGGTGACCGCAGCACCGGCGCGGACGCGCCCCGACCGATCGCGAGGACCGTCATGGCCCGAGAGCAGGACAGGCCCCAGCAGCAGGACGCCGAGCGGGACGAACAGCGGGAGCGGGACGCCGAGCGCGGCCGGGACTGGGGGGACGAGGCGGCGCAGGCCCGTACGGCCGACGACCCGCGCGTCATGGCCCCGCGCGACTCCGCCGGGCGCCCCTCCCAGGGGCGACAGCTCTGAGGGCCCGGGCCTGCCGCCCCGGCGTGGGACTACCCGGCAGGTTCCGTGTCCGTTGTCGGGACGGCGCCCGGGCCGACCGTTCTGCCCTTGGAGACGAGGTTTACCTGGAAGATGCCCTTCGACGACACCAGGTCGACGACGAATCGGGGAAGCACCCGCGTCGCGAAGAGGTCGTGGGAGTAGTCCTGTGCGGTGAGCCACGTCGACACCGCCGCCTTCTCCTCGCCGCGTAGGGCGGGGGCGAGGCAGGAGTCCACCACCGCCCGGATCAGCCGGCGGCCCTTGGCTAGGCGCGGGTCGCTGGTGATGCAGAACAGGGTGGCGACCTCGCTGCGGTCCCCGTCCCGGCTCCTGGTGACCCCGAAACGGGTGCGGTAGGCGGTGCCCGGCAGCGTCGCCGTGGTGTCGTACCCCTTTGCGGAGGCCTTCGCCGGTTTCCCCCACCGCTGCGCCCAACCTGCCGCGATGGCCTCGACCTTCGCGCCGGGAATGGGCGGCAGCGGCCCGGCGGACCGTGGACCACCCGCGTCGGGGCGCTCCTCCCCGGCCGGGGCGCTGGTGGCCGAACCCGAGGGGTGGCCGCGCCCGTCGGCGACTGGCTCCGGCCGCGCAGCCCGGAACCACCATGCGCCGCCGACGACGAGCGCGGCAACGATCGACACGATCAGCAGTAGCCTTCCGCCCCGCGGCGATCGCTGTGGGCGCGGTCCGGTTCCGGCTTCGACCTGGCTCGTCATGCGCCTCCCCCCGCTTCTAGCTCAGGTTCTCCGGCAGGTGCATCAGGGGCGCCCGGCCGGGCGGCTGCTCCGGTTCGGCGGCGGGCGGGGTGAACGGCGGCACCGGCACGGTGACCGGCTCCGCGTGGGTCACCCGGACCTTCTCGCCGTGGTGGGTCAGCTCGATCGCGTCGTCCGGGCCGCCGTGCCGCAGCGCGTACGTCGTCTCGTGCGGCCGGACGTCGACCCGCAGCCGCAGCCCCCGCCACTGCAACGAGAACTCCAGCCGGCCCATCCGGCTCGGCAGCCGGGGCGCGAACGTCAGCAGCCCGTCGTGGTCGCGCAGCCCACCGAAGCCGGCGACCAGGGCGATCCACGCCCCCGCCAGCGACGCCATGTGCACCCCGTCGCGGGTGTTCTCGTTCAGGTCGTGCAGGTCCATCAGCGCGGCCTCGCGCAGGTAGCGGTGGGCCAGCTCCAGGTAGCCGACCTCGGCCGCGAGCACCGCCTGGGTGCACGCCGACAGGGACGAGTCCCGCACGGTCCGCCGCTCGCAGTACAGGAAGTTGCGCAGCTTCTGCTCGTCGGTGAAGGCGTCGCCCCGCCAGTGCATGGCGAGCACCAGGTCGGCCTGCTTGATCACCTGCTTGCGGTACAGGTCGAAGTACGGGTAGTGCAGCAGCAGCGGGTACTTCTCGGCGGGGGTGTGCTCGAAGTCCCACTCCTGGAGCCGGGTGAACCCCTCCACCGGCTGGTGCACGTCGAGTTCACCGTCGTACGGCACGGACATGGCGTTGGCCGCGTCCCGCCAGGCCGCCGCCTCCTCCTCGGTCACCCCGAGGTCGATGGCCTCGTCGCGCAGCCGCATGGCGCAGTCGGCGGCGGCGAGCAGGTTCCGCTGCGCCATCAGGTTGGTGTAGACGTTGTCGTCCTTCACGGCCGTGTACTCGTCCGGGCCGGTCACCCCGTCGATGTGGAACCGGCCGCGCCGGTCGTGGTGCCCGAGCGAGCGCCACAGCCGGGCCGTCTCGACCAGCAGTTCCAGACCGATCTCCCGTTCCAGCGCCGCGTCGCCGGTGACCAGCACGTACCGCCGCAGCGCGTCGGCGACGTCGGCGGCGATGTGGAACGCCGCCGTCCCCGCCGGCCAGTACGCCGACGACTCCGGCCCCTCGATGGTGCGCCACGGGAAGGCCGCGCCCTCGAGGTTCAGCATCCGGGCCCGCTCGTGTGCCTGCTCCAGGGTGGAGTGCCGCCAGTGCAGGGCGTCGCGCACGGCGCCCGGCTGGGTGTAGGTCAGCACCGGCAGCACGAACATCTCCGTGTCCCAGAACGCGTGCCCGTCGTACCCGGGGCCGGTGAGGCCCTTCGCCGAGATCGGCCGGCGTTCGGCCCGCGCGCCGGCCTGGAGCACGTGGAACAGGCCGAAGCGCACGGCCTGCTGCACCTCCGGGTCGCCGTCGACCCGCACGTCGGCGGCGTCCCAGAACTCGTCGAGGTACTCCCGCTGCTCGCGGCGCAGCCCGTCCCAGCCGTCGAGGCGGGCCGCGGTGAGGGCCGCCCCGACCTGGTCGCGCAGCGCCGGCAGCGACCGCCGGCTCGACCAGCCGTACGCCAGGTACTTGACCACCCGCAGCTTCTCGCCGGGCTTGAGGACGCAGCCGACGGTGGTGCGGACCCAGTCCTCGTACCCCTCCGACTCGACGGTGGTGTGCTCCGGGCCGTGCACGTCGTGGTCCATGACGGCGGCGACCCGCAGCCCGCTGACCTTGGTCCGGTGGATGAGCAGCCCGCCGTCCTCGGTGGTCAGCTCCTCCTCGGCCTGCAACGGGGACTCCAGCACGGCCGCCACCCGGGGGTCGCGGCTCTGCGCCGGGAGGGCCTCGTTGGCCACCAGCTCGGACTGGAGGATCAGCCGCAGCGGCCCGTCCACCGCCTCGACCTCGTAGTTGATGGCGGCGACCGACCGCTGGGTGAACGAGACCAGCCGGGTGCTGCGCAGCTTGACCTCCCGCCCGGCCGGGGAGCGCCAGTGCACCTCCCGGTGCAGGGTGCCGGCCCGCAGGTCGAGGATCCGCTCGTGGTGCAGCAGCTCGCCGTACCGGACGTCGAGCGGCTCGTCGTCGACCAGCAGCCGGATCAGCTTGCCGTTGGTGACGTTGACGATGGTCTGCCCGGACTCGGGGAAGCCGAACCCGGCCTCCGCGTACGGCAACGGGCGCAGCTCGTAGAAGGAGTTCAGGTACGTCCCGGGTAGGCCGTGCGGCTCGCCCTCGTCCAGGTTGCCGCGCAGGCCGACGTGGCCGTTGGAGAGCGCGAAGACCGACTCCGACTGGGCCAGCACGTCCACGTCGAGGCGGGTCTCCCGGACGTGCCAGGGCTCCACCGGATAGGCGCGTTCGCGGATCATGCGGGTGTCTCCCTGTCGATCAGGCCGGCGAGGTCGGTCACCACGACGTCCGCCCCGTGCGCGAGCAGCTCCTCGGCCTGGCCGACCCGGTCCACCCCGACCACGTACCCGAACCCGCCGGCCCGCCCGGCGGCGACGCCGGCCAGCGCGTCCTCGAAGACGACCGCCCGCGCCGGGTCCACCCCGAGCAGCCGGGCGCCCTCCAGGAAGGTGTCCGGGTGCGGCTTGCCGCGCAGCCCCCGCTCCCGGGCGACGAGCCCGTCGACGCGGGCCTCCAGCAGCGGTTCCAGCCCGGCGGCGGCGACCACCTGCCGACAGTTGGCGCTGGCGGAGACGACCGCGCGGCGCAGCCCGGCGTCGGCCGCCGCCTTCAGGTACGTCACGGAGCCCGGATAGACCTCGACCCCGTCGGTGCGCAGGCGCTCCAGCAGGACGACGTTCTTCCGGTTGCCGATCCCGTTGACGGTCTCCGCCTCCGGCGGGTCGTCGGGCGCGCCCTCGGGCAGGACGACCCCCCGGGAGGCGAGGAACGACCGCACCCCGTCGGCCCGGGGCCGCCCGTCGACGTAGCGGTTGTAGTCCGGACCCGGGTCGAACGGCCGGAACGGCTCCCCGGTCGCCTCGGCGTGGCGCAGGAGGAACGCGTCGAACGTCTGCGCCCAGGCGACGTTGTGGACCCGCGCGGTCTGCGTCAGCACACCGTCCAGGTCGAAGAGACAGGCGGTCACACCAGCAGGAAGCCCCAACACGCTACGAATCTACCCGCGGAAGAAGGAAGGGCACCTTGTTAACGCCTGCGATAGAGAAGGTCACCCCTCTCACCTCCGGGCTACGGGCGGGCGGGGCCCGTCAGCGGTGGGGGCGCAGCGTCCAGACCACCGTCATCGCCGAGGTCGGGGTGCCGTCCTCGGTGGCGATCTCGACCTCGACCGGGAACTCGGGCCGGCGGCCGGCGTCCAGCTCCGCGACCACCTCGGGCGCGGGCCGGCCGAGCCGCGCGGTGGCCAGCACCGGCCCTCTCGCCACCTTCCGGTAGGCGATGTCGGCCCGCACGGCCAGCGGCACCGCCCGGTCGAGGAGCTGCCCGAACGCGGCCATCACCACCGCGCCCGACGCCGTCTCGCCGAGCGTGAACATCGCCCCGGCGTGCGGGCCGCCGATGTGGTTGTGCACAGCCGGCGAGTCGGGCAGCCGGACCACGGCCCGCACCCCGCCCTGCGCCTCGGGGGCCACCTCGACGAACTCGATGCCGAGGGTGCGGGCGAACGGCACCGCCGCCAACATGCCGGCGGCGACCTGGCGCGAGTCGATGGTCATGGCCCCAACGTTACTCGCCGGTAACTAGGGGGGCAAGGGGAGGTCAGCGCCACCCCACGTCGATCCGGTCACCGCGCTCGTTGAAGAAGTGCAGGGCGTCCAGGCGCACCGAGACGGCCAGCGGGTGACCGGCGGAGATCCCCGGGTACGGCGCGAGCCGCACGCCCAGCTCCCCCGGCCGGCGGTGGTGGCGGCCCGGGTCGCTGAGCACGCTGTTCGGGTTGCGGCGCGACGGCTCGGCCGGGTCGGCCACCGGCTCGGCGCCCCGGCCGGTGAGCCGCTGGATGACCTGCCCGAGCTTGCGTCGTCCCCGCGGGCCGCCGGCCTCGTCACCGGTGCTGCTGCCCATCTCGTCGACGACGACGGCGGTCGCGCCGACGTCCACGAACGCGAGCGATTCGTGGCCGTGGTGCTCCAGGTAGCGGATGCGGCCCCGCAGCACCTCGCCCTTGGCGTCCGGGCCGACGGGGGTGAGCGCCTCGGCCCGCATCCCGACCACGATGCGCTCGCCGTGGTAGTGCGCCACGGCCCGGCTGCGGATGTCGTTCCAGGGCAGGTGGATGGCCTGGTCGCCGAGGTGCAGCGCGACGTACCGGTCTAGGTGGACGTAGACCGACGCCTCCAGCAGGTTCATCCGGGGGCTGCCGAGGAACGCGGCGACGTAGAGGGTGGCCGGCCTGCCGTACACCTGGGTGGGGGTGCCGACGTCCTGGAGCACGCCCTTGCGCATGATGGCCACCCGGTCGGCCATGGTCAGCGCCTCGGCCTGGTCGTGCGTGACGTAGATGGTGGTGACGCCCAGCTCGCGGGTCAGGCCGGAGATCTCCGCGCGCAGCTCGGCGCGCAGCCCGCTGTCCAGGTTCGACAGGGGCTCGTCCATCAGGAACAGGCCGGGCCGCCGGACGAGGGCCCGCCCCATCGCGACCCGCTGGCGCTGACCGCCGGAGAGCTGGCTGGGCTTGCGGCCCAGCACGTCGCCGATGCCGAGCGCGCTGGCCACGTCGGCAACCCGCTCGTCGCGCGGCCCCTGCTCCACCCCGGCGAGGCGCAGCGGGAAGGCGATGTTGTCGTGCACGGTCATGTGCGGGTACAGGGCGAAGTCCTGGAAGACCATGGCGATCTTGCGGTCCTGGGGCGCAAGGTCGTTGACCAGCTCGCCGTCGAGCAGGACCGCGCCGGAGGTCGGGGGCTCCAGCCCCGCGATCATCCGCAGGACGGTGGACTTCCCGCACCCGGACGGGCCGAGCAGGACCATGAACTCCCCGTCGTTCACGTCCAGGTTGATGTTGTTGACGGCGACGGTCCCATCCTGGAAGACCTTGGCCACATCCTTGAGCGCGACGGTTGTCACCGTCTCCTCCCCCAGCTCTTTTCACAGCACACGAAACCCCGAATGACTGACTGTGACCAGGATCATGGCAACCGCGCATCGGGTAAACGTGTCATGTTCGGCTCGTGACAGACGTATTGCCTGACCATGCGGTTCAGGAAGACTCGTCCAGGAACACCTGGCGGACGACCCGCTCGGCGGCCCGGCCGTCCTCGAGCGCGCAGAACCGGGCCCGGAACCGCCCCCGGGCCGCCGTCGCGGCGGGGGCGTCGACCGCCCCCGAGCGGAACAGGTCGAGCAGCCCGGGGAAGCTGGTCGTCACCGCGCCGGGTGGCTCGGCCAGCAGGTCGAGGTAGACGCCCCGGGCGAGCCGGTACGCCTCCCAGTCGGGCGCGTAGACGACGATCGGGCGGTCCAGCACGGCGTAGTCGAACATCGCCGAGGAGTAGTCCGTCACCAGCACGTCGGCGGCCAGGTAGAGGTCTTCGACCCGGTCGTGGTCGCTGACGTTGAGCACCCGGGGGTCCTCGACGGGCAGGAGGGGCCGGCCGTCCCGGTCGTGGAAGTAGTGGCTGCGCACCAGCAGCCGGCCGGCCGGGCCGAGCGCGTCGAGCAGCAGCCCCGGGTCGAACGGCGGCCGGTACCCGGGCAGGTGCTCGCGGTGGGTCGGGGCGTACAGGACCACGCGCTCGTCGGAGGCGAGGCCGAGCCGGGCGCGCACCTCGCGTACGTCGGCGGCGGTGGCGGTGACCAGCCGGTCGTTGCGCGGGTACCCGACCTCCAGCGTGGTGTACGCGGCCGGGTACGCCCGCTCCCACATCCGGGTGGAGAAGGCGTTCGCGGAGACGCTGTAGTCCCAGCGGTCCACCCGGCGCAGCAGCCCGCCGAAGTCCATCCCGGCCGCGCCGAGCGGGTAGCGCTGCTGGTCCAGCCCCATCACCTTGACCGGCGTGCCGTGGTGGGTCTGCACGTGCGTCGAGCCGGGCCGCTTGCGCACGAAGTCGGGGAAGTTGACGTTGTTGACCAGCCAGGTGGCCCGCGCCAGCGCCCGGTGGTACTCGCGGCTGCCCGCGACCACGTACTCCACCCCGGGCGGCAGCGAGTCGACCCGGTCCCGCCGGACGATCCACACCCCGCGTACGTGCGGCGCGAGCCGACGGGCCGCCTCGTAGACGGCGGCCGGGTTGCAGACGTACCCCCGGTACCAGTACGCCGCGTAGACGGCCAGCGTCGGGTCCGGCGGCCGGCGCAGCTCGGCGCGGTAGTACTCGCGCAGCAGCGCGTCGCGGCCCCGCCGGGCGGCCTCCCGGGCCATCGGCCCGGCCCGCCGGGCCTGCCGCCGGGCGGTCTCCCGCGCCTGGTTGGCGGCGCGCAGCGCGCTGAACGTGCGCCACCGGCCGGCGGCGACGAGCCGGTGCTTGAGCCCCTCCACCCCCTCGGGGGCCGGGTAGCCGCCGGGCGGCAGCCGGCGGGCGTGATCGGCGGCGATCCGGGCGAAGAAGGCAGGCCGCAGCTCGGGGGCGATCCGCTCCCCGTTGCCGAGCACGGTCAGGTAGTGCCAGATCATCCGCTCGAAGACCGCCGGGCGCAGGTCGTCGGCGCGCGCCCCGGCGGGTGTCGTCGCCCGCTCGTCCAGCCAGCGGAACACCCGGTCCCACTGCGCGAACACCTCGAAGTGCCGGTCCCCCCGGGTCCGGGTGATCGCCCCCGCCCGGCGCTGCCGGTAGTTGACGCAGACCCGGTCCAGCACCCCGATCCGCTCGGCGGCCAGCAGCACCGGGTAGCTGAACGGCACGTCCTCGTACCAGCCGGGCGGGAAGCGCAGCCCGAGGTCGAGCAGGAACTCCCGGCGGACCAGCTTGTTCCACGCCGTGTGCAGCAGCCGCAGCGCCTCCGGGCGCTCGCGCAGCCCGAACGTGACCGGGCCGGGCGGGGTCGGGAAGACCTCGGCCATCGCGCTGCGGGCGGCCCGCTGGTCCCAGTGCACCCGGACGTGGTCGACCACCAGCACGTCCGGGCGGGTCGCCCGCAGCCGGGCGGCGACCTCGGCCAGGCAGTCCGGGGCGAGCCAGTCGTCGCCGTCGACGAACCAGACGTACTCGCCGCCGGCCAGGTCCAGCCCGGCGTTGCGGGCCGGGCCGAGGCCGCCGTTCGCGGCGAGCCGGACGGCGCGGACCCGGTGGTCCCGGGCCGCGTACTCGGCGAGGATCTCGCCGCCGGCGTCGGGCGAGTGGTCGTCGACGCCGATCACCTCGACGTCGTCGACCGGCTGGCCGAGGATCGAGTCGAGGCACTCGCCCAGGTACGCCTGCACCCGGTAGGCCGGGACGACGAAGCTGATCAGCGGCATCGCCCCGGCCCTCCCGTCAGCCCGGCTGGCGAACCCCTCCGCGCGCCGGGACTCCCACGGCCCGCCGGGCGCGGGCGGGCAGCACGACCCAGGCCAGGAGCACACTCCCGGCGAAGAGCGCAATCAGGTACGCACCGAGTGTAGCCATGACGATCCCCGCGAAACCGGCGATCCCGGCGACGGCCAGCAGCGCCGAGCGCCCCTCCCAGCCCAGCGTGGCGGCGTGCAGGGGCGGGGCCGCCTGCCGCTTCTCCAGCCGTGCCGTCAGGTCGTAGTGGTGCAGGGTGAGCGCGAAGACGTACCCGAAGACCACCCACGCCGGGGCGTCGCCGACCACGCCGACCGCGATGGCGAACAGGTACTCCCCCGCCCGCAGCGCGGCCGGGACCAGCCAGTCCAGCGGCCCGCCGTGCGCCGCCCGCGCCCCGAGGCCGGCGACCAGCAGCACCAGCAGCGCCACCGGCACCGCCCAGCGCAGGCCGCCCGGGTCGCCGTCGTCCGATCCGGCCCGCAGCAGGGCCGCCACGAGCAGCGCCGCCGGGCCCAGCGCCCCCACCACCGCGAGCGCCAACGGGCCCGCCGCGCGCAGCGCCGGGAACCGGGCCGCGAGGGGGCCGTCGTCGCGGTGCAGGGTCGCGTCGACCGTGTCGAGCACCGGCACCCGCATCCAGCGGGCGCGCAGGGTGCGCAGCGCCCCCGTGTACGCGAACGCCAGCGCCCCCCAGACCAGCACCGCGACCAGCGCGACCAGCGGGCTGAACAGCGCCACGGCCAGCGCGATCAGCGCCCACCGCTCCCCGATCGGGAACACCACCGTCCGCTTCAGCCAGTACGACACCGACCCCGTGTCGGCCTGCACCCGGGTCGACGCGGCGTTGAGCTTGTCGCCGATCCCGCCACCGCCGCCGACCGCCTTCGGCCGGCGGGCCGCCTCGTCGTGCAGCACCCCGTACCAGGTGTCGGTCATGTGCCGCACGGTCTGGAGCGTCATCGCGGCGACCGCGAGCGCCCAGCCGTACCGGTGGCCGGCCGCCGTCGCGCCGTAGCCGAGGCCGGCGTAGACCACGTACTCCTTGGCCCGGTCGGCCATCGTGTCCAGCCAGCCGCCCCACGCGCTGAAGTGCCGGGTGTAGCGGGCGAGCTGGCCGTCGACGCAGTCCAGCACGAAGCCGAGGTAGAGCAGCACCGCGCCGGCAACCAGCGCGGGCCGGCCGCCGACGCCGAAGAGCACCGCGGCGGCCACCGCGAAGGCCACGGAGATCGCGGTGACCCCGGTCGGGGTCAGCCGCAGCCGCGCGCAGACCTTCGTCACGTACGGGGACCAGGTGCTGACGAAGAACGTGGTGAAGAAGTCGTCCCGCTCCTTCACCGACAGCCGCAGCTCCGCCCGGTCCTCGTCGACCGCGCCGACGGCGGCCTCGGCGGCGGCCAGCCCGACCGGGTCGGCGACCCGGTGGGCGACGAGCAGGCGTACCCGGTGGGCGAAGGTCAGCGTGCCGCGCGCCGCGAGGGCGGTGAAGAGCCGGTCCACGGCGGGCCCCGCCGCGTCGCCTCCGGGGCCGGCGGCCGCCGCGCGGGCGGCGGCGGCCAGGGCGGGCAGGTCGTCGGCGCCCACCCGCAGCGCCCCGCCGAACACGCCGGTGGCCTCGCCGTCGAGCTGCCCGTGGAGGCCGGCGGCGACCACCTGGCCGCGCTCCTCCCGCACCACGGCCCGGCCGGCGGCCGGCGGGTCGGTCAGCACCAGGGCCACCGTCGGCCCGACCGGGCTGGTGGCCAGGTGCCGCAGTACGGCGGTGTGCGCCACCAGGTCCGCCCCGCTGACGATCACCGGGCCGGCGGCGGCGTCCACGATCTCCGCCAGCTCCGTCAGGTCGGCGGCGTGCCGGGCCTGGCTCGCGCCGGCCCGCAGCCACTGGTCGGCGAGCCGGTCGGCCAGCGTCGCCCCGCCCCGCGTCGGCAGGCCCGCGGCCGGTGCGCCGGCGGCGAGCACGATCGCGAGCGTCACCGCGCGACCGCGCTGTGGTAGGCGTCCAGCGCCTCGGCGATCGTCCCGTCGACGGTCAGCCGCCCGGCGTCGAGGTACAGCCCCCGACGGCAGAACCGGGTCAGATCCTTTTCGTTGTGTGACACCAGCACCAGTGTGCGTCCCTCCCCCAGAAGTCGGTCGATCGTCGCATAGCACTTCGCGCGGAACTCCGCGTCCCCGACCGCCGTCACCTCGTCCATGAGCAGGATCGGGTGCGGCAGGTGGGAGATGACGGCGAAGCCGAGGCGGACCTTCATCCCGGAGGAGTAGTGCCGCACCGCCGTGTCGATGGCCCGCTCCACCTGCTCACCGGCGAAGGAGACGATCTCGTCGAAGTGTTCGCGCAGGTAGCGCGACGACAGCCCGTGCAGCCCGCCGACGAGGTACAGGTTCTCCCGCCCGGTCAGGTCGCCGGAGAAGCCGGCCGACAGCTCCAGCAGCGGCGCGACCTGCCCGCGCACCCGGATGCGCCCCTCGTCGGGGATGAGCACCCCGGCGATCAGCCGCAGCAGCGTGCTCTTGCCGGTGCCGTTGCGCCCCACCACCCCGACCGTGTCGCCGGCCGCGACCCGGAACGACACGTCCCGCAGCGGCCAGAACCGGCCGCCGTCGCCCGCCCGTCCGGCCGGGCGGATGAAGAACTCCCGCAGCCGGAGCTGCCGCCGCCGGTTGCGGACGAACCGGATGCCGAGCCCGTCCGCCTCGATGATCGGCTCCCCCGCCATCACGACTCCCCGCGCGCCGTCGCCACCGCGCCCCGCTGCGCCGGCATTCACAGCTCCTTGAGCACGGCGGGCTCCAGCCGGCGGAACGCCCACCAGCCGGCCGCCAGCACCAGCGCGCTCACCGCGACCGTGGTCGCCAGCAGCCGGGCGTCGGGGAACTGGTCCGGGTACCAGACCGCGTGGTGGAGCTGGAAGACGCCGACCAGCGGGTTCAGCTCGTAGGCGGCCTTCACCCAGCCCGGCATCGCCGACTCCCGCACCAGGCTCAGCGGGTAGATGATCGGGGTGGCGTAGAAGAGGACGCGGATGCCCAGCCGCATGAACCGCTCGATGTCGCGCATCAGCACGTTGAGCGCCGACAGCAGCAGCGCCAGCCCGACCAGCAGCACCGCCTGCACGGCCACGGCGAGCGGCAGGGCGAGCACCGACCAGCCGGGGCGCACCTCGCCGCGCACGGCGTAGCCGGTGGCGATGGCGGCCAGGATCGGCAGGCCGGCGGCGTACTCGGCGAACCGGCCGGTGACCCGGCCGATCGGGAAGACCTGCCGGGGCACGTTCATCGTGGTGATCAGCCGGGCCTGCCCGGTGAGCGCGTTGGTCGCCTCGCTCAACGCCGAGCTGGCCCACATCCAGGCGAAGATGCCCGTGACCAGGAACAGCGGGTACGACCCGGCGGCCTCCCCGAGGTGGCGGCCCGTGTCCCGGGAGTAGAGCACCCCGAAGACGAACCAGTAGATCGCGCCCATGCCGAGCGGCTCGATCAGCGACCAGAGGTAGCCCAGCACCGACTGCCGGTACTTCACCGCCAGGTCACGGCGGACGAGGATGCGCAGCGAGTTCCGGTGCGCCCAGAGCGCCCCGACGCCAGACGTCACCGCGCCTCCTCG
>NZ_BBZF01000023.1:158329-241414 GCF_020884795.1 Micromonospora okii | reverse complement strand
ATCGGTGTGCCTGGTCGATGGTGCTGGTTGGGATGGCTTTGTTCGGGTTGGTTGTCGGGTAGGTGACTGACGGTGTGGCCGAATGGTTGTTCAGCGCCGACGGTTGAGGGGCGAACCGCCGTCCGGTGCGGTGGCACACCAGGCAGTACGTCCACCTTCACCGGGTCTCTCTCAATGGGCGCACCCGCACGGCTATGTGGACCACGCTGGCAGTGGACACGCGATAAAGTTCCCTATGTCGTCGGCTCCTCTTGCCAACCGAATGTGGTGGCTGGCTCTGACCTCCGCGATCGTGTTGGCCGGATGCGATTCCACCCGCGAGACCGCATCCGAGCAGCCTTTGCCGCAGCCGCAGGCGCCCACTTCTGGGCCAGCCCAGTCGTCTGCACCGCCTGCCGGTTCGGTCTGCCCCACGGCCACGCACTACACATCCCGGGATCTACAGGGCGTCGGTGAGGGCGCAACTCTGTGGGCGATGCTGTTCTCAACGAGGCCGAGTGCCGGCACTGAAATCAAGGTCGTCTGGCGCATGACCGGCAGCGGCGACCTCTCGATCAGCGCCACAGGCCCGGATGGGAGAGTCGTCAAGCCTGCCTGGGGTCCCGAGCCGCATGGCGGCAGCAACTGGAACCGGCCGGGCGACGAGTGGGGCACCGGCTGGGTCTTTCCCAGTCCTGGTTGCTGGACGATCAATGCGACGCGTACCAGTGGGACGGGCTCCCTGGTGTTGCGGGTCGCTCAATAAGGTCGTTTTCGCCTTCCTGGCCGCATGCGTCTACTGGTCCTCAGGGGTACCTGCGGCGGCACAAACATGGTTCGGGGCGACGGACCAGCCCCACCGAGGTCACCGTCCTGACCGCCGCCGGGCCGTGGGACGCCGTGGTGGACACCTCCGGGTACGTGCCGACGCCGGCCCGGGGTATGACACCGACACGGAGGACGGGCTGACGCGCTACGGCTACCAGAAGGCCGGCTGCGAGGCTGCGGTGCGCCGAGCCTTCGGACCTGAGCGCCAGTACGATCTTCCGCCCTGGCGTGGTGGCTCGGCCCGCACGGGTACTTCGGTCGGCTGCCCTGGTGGCTACGCCGCGTCTCCGCCGACGGCGGGGTCCTCGCCCCGAGTTCGCCGGACCGGACGATCCAGCCCGTGGACGTTCGATCGCTAACCGACGGGTCGGGCCACCGAATGCCAAGCATCGAAAGCCCACCTGACGTCGGCCGTGTCCGCGCTGGTGAAGACCGTTTCCAGGTACATTGCTTCGATGAAGCTGTAGCCGTACAGAGTGAACTTGGTGTCGCCGTCTTGGCGGTAGAGCCAGGCGGCACGATGACCAACCCCGCCTCGGCCACCCTCACCCACCTTGCCTGTTGGGTCCGGCGGCAGTTCAGCGTCGAGTGAGGCGATGATGTCGGCCCCATTGGCGCACCGCCATTGATTTCCTGGCGAAACCCGCATCGTGCGGCCGGGTGCACGCCATATTGCGTCACTGCCTTTGGTGCGCCCCCGCGTCCAAACAGCGGAAAGCTCCATCGACCAACCACCGCCCAAAGACCTTTGCATGCCCCTAGTGTGACCCACGGCTGGCGTCCCTCGATCGGCACCGGGGACACGTTGAGGTGACCCCTTGGGTGTGAAGGAATGATCGGTCGTCGATGAGCTGGGTGAGCATCAGGGTTACCTGCACGAGCGGTTCAACACCATCCATGGACGTCCGGCACTGCTCGCGCCCGTCATCACCCGGTTGTTCACTCAGCCCGACCGGCGACGGTGAACGTCAGCCGGCGGTCGCCGGCGCAGCCCCAGCCGCCTCGGACTGCCGTGATGACATCATCGAGGTATGCCCGTGATCGAAGTTGTGCTTGGTGATATCACTCGCGAGGACGTCGATGCCATCGTTACCGCCGCCAATGAGTCGCTGCTGGGTGGCGGCGGTGTAGATGGGGCGATTCATCGTGCGGCAGGACCGCGACTGGCGCAGGCAGGTGCCGCGCTCGCACCCTGCGATGCCGGCGACGCAGTCGCCACACCAGCTTTCGACCTGAACCCACCAGTACGCCATGTCATTCACACCGTCGGCCCCGTGTGGGAAGGCGGTGGCTACGGTGAGGCTGACGTCCTGGCCTCGTGCTATCGGCGTAGCCTTGAGGTTGCCGACGAGGTCGGAGCCCGCAGCGTTGCCTTCCCGGCTATCGCCACTGGCGTATACGGCTTCCCGCCTGCGCAAGCAGCGAAAATCGCGATGTCGACCGTCAGAGCAACGCCTACAGAGGTCAAGCATGTCCGCCTGGTCGCCTTCGACGAAGAGACGTACGAGCTGCTGGCTGCGGCACCTGTCACGGGTGGGCAGCCCCTGGGGTCCCACTGTGGGACTAGTCCCGCTACGGGACCAGTCCCGGCGATAGGCTCTCCGCGCCCTTCCACCAGCCACAGCCGCACCCCTCGGAGCACCCCCATGACATTGCCCGCAGATGACTTCACCACCGACGCCGACGGGTGGACCTACCTCGCCGGGGCTCGCTTCGTTGAACCCTATGAGTGGTCGGAGACGTCACCGGACTACATCGACCCGCAATCCCGCCTCCAACCGTTACGCGAGGGGCTTGTCCTGGCCGCCGACCACGAGGGGCTGCTCCTCAACTTCCAGAACGACGAGTTTCATAAGGGTCCGCTGATCGACGCGATGCCCGAGCGGAGGGACGTGTGGGATTGGCCGTTGACTTACGACGAGTTCGTGGCACTGCCGCTGGCGGAGTTGATGTCTGAGTTGGTGGTGGCTGGCCTGTTGGCGGTGCGCAGGAGCGGCGAATTGGTGGACTACCGGCTGACCTTGCCTGCCTCGGAAGAGTCAGACGTGAGCGACGAGCAGGGGACGTCGGAGACGTGCCTGCCTGGTCGCTCAAACGTCGACCTGGGGGGCGGCAAAAAGTTCATGTTTGAGGGTATTCAGCTCTTTCGCAAAGGGCCGCTTGTTGATCCATGCGTCAAGCTCGACTTCTGGGCTACCAGGGACGATCTGGTCGTCTCCTATGGGGTACTGCTGACGGATGAGCAGGTGGGGTCGCTGATTGAGGCGTTGTCTCAGGCTAGGGAGGACGCGCGCCGGCTGGCGGATGGGGAAGGTCAGCGAATCTCTGATGGGGTGGATTATGCGCGTTTTGATTCGGAGCCTCCGTTCTGATCGCCGGCCCCGTTGCTGCGACGGGTAACACACCCACGCGCATGAGTGGGGGTTCGGACGCCGGTGGCCGGGTGGGTGAGTTCGCCAGCCAACGCGAGTACCGTGACCTGCGTGAAAGCGGTTCTCAGCGGTGGTCCCGGTGACGGCCAGGTGGTGGCCGGCGGCGGCGAGACGGTGGTGTGGCGGGCGTGCCTGTACGAGCGCACCGGGGACCTGGATGTGCGCCGCGGCGAGCAGGTGCGGGTATACGCGCATCGGACGGACTGCTGCGAGGGGTACGGGCGCGGCGCCGAGGACAGGTGCGAGTGAAGTCACCACTTTCTTTCGGAAACTACAGGCCATGCACTGTCAGGGAGTCGGGAGGCGCGCAACGCGCGCCACTCAATTTAACAACAACGAAACAAGGTCGTCGGATCCGTCGAACAGGCGGTCGATCATCCTGGGCAGAACCCCGAGCATGCCAAGCATTTCTTCAATCTCAGACAATGGAACAGCTAAGCGCCGATCGCGCCTCACAACCCTGTTCCAAGCAAGCAGGAGATCGCGCAGCTTATTTGCCGACTCTAAAATCGAACGGTTGGCCTCCTCGGCAGATGTCGAACGGTTGATAAACGCATCGGCTACCCGTTGCAGTTGATTGGCGCGCAACCGAACGACCCGTACCGCAAAGTAGATTTTATCTAGCTCATCCTCAGCCCACCCACCGGCAACAAGTATATTCATTGCGTTTTGGTGGATTCCATAAACCCAACCGACGACCTGCTCGATCGAGCCTACGATTTCATCGAGCCAACCCCGCTCGTCGGAACCACCTGCGTGCAACTCGGAGACGGGTGCGGCCAGGCTGTCCGGCGCACCTGGTGAGCACAGGTCCAGATCGGCTGACGGCTCAGAGAAGGCTCCCAGCACCTCCGCGAGGCCAGCTTCAACATCGAGCACCTCGTTCAGGTCGTCGGAGAGCTGCGCATATCCCGCACCAAGAAGGATGTCCCGCAGCCCCGCCTCAACATCAAGGAAGGCCGCTAGGTGCCGTTCCATCTGGTCGTAACCTGCCTCGGCCCGGTCGGAATGGGTGCGCTTTTCACTCATCCTCGCCCCCTCGCGCCCTCTGCCGCATGGTAGGCCAGTAGTCGAGATGTTTGGCAAGCTCTTGTCGTGCCTTGAGTAAACTGGACCGCACTGCATCCGGCGTGACCTTAAGCTGCTTCGCAATCTCGGCTGGCTTGTAGTCTTCGAGGTTCCATACCATCACTTGCCGCTGCCGGGATGGCAGTTTACGCAGTGCCGCGAGCAGCACATGCCGCAACTCCCATTCTTCGATCACCGCTGGTGCCACCCTCAGCAGCGGCGTGCGTTCCACGATGTCCCCTGCGGGGGATTCGTCCGCACTCCCAACCATCCGCGCATACTCGCGCGAGGCAACTTTCCGCACCCAGGCTCGGGGGTTCTCGATCTTCGTCCAGTTGATAAACGCCTTACGCATCGCCTCTTGGGCGACATCAGGTGCGTCGACAGCCGGAATCCCCTGTGCTATCAAAAATCCCACCAATCGCGCTGCGTCCTCGCGGTAGAAGGCGCTGAATTCAGCGACGCGGCTGTCCGGCGTCGTTTCGTTGCGGCATGCCTGCCCGGGGAGATAGTCGCGGTCGCTTCTGAGCTGGGTGTGTCCTGGGTTGCGCTCACCTGACGAGGTCAGCTCGCTGGTGTACTCATCCACGGCGTCCTCCGGAAGGGATGCCCTGGCGGGCAACCGTTAGGGTCAGGCACGATCCGTCGGACCGCCGGTCGCTGAGGTGACTGCCGGCAGGGAGGGTTGCCGCCATCGTTGTGAGGGCTTCACCCCGCAACTGCTCGTGCTGCACTTGCCACCTCATGCGGATCCATAGCCCGATCAAGGCGGCGGTTTCAGCCAGGCCCACCAGCACGACCCACCAAGTCACGTTCTCCACTGCACCTCACTTGATCTCGTGCGACCGGGCGCTACTTCGGAATGCTCCCTGTGTTGGGGGCGTCGTGGTGCGCGCACGGATGTAAGAGCACAAGGGAGGGGCCATCGTGAACTGGACGATCAAGATTTTTAGCCCTGGGTATCGGCTTCCCTCCGACCAGCAGTATGCGCGGGCGGTACCGGCCCTCCGGCGGCATGTGGCTGCCCAACCTCTACCTCCCAGCAGCAACCCCCTGACGCGGCGGGGCGGCCGATCGAGCCCTTACCCCCTTCTGCCTGCCACCATGAAGAAGGCCACCCCAAGAGGGCAAGCCCGAGCAAGCCATGCGTAGAGGTGTCGGGGATCGCTCGCTACGCACACGAAACACGCTCCTACGGCTGACACCATCAAGATCCAGTCGGGTGGCTGCGGGGCGACACATCGAGCCATCAGGTGTCGGTTTGCTTGGCTGCCTGCCGCTTCACCGCCTGCTTCCGTAGTTCAACGGTGGTCGACAGCGCTCTCGGCCTGTTGACGGATCAACGGCTTACCTGCTGGGCGCAGAGCGGCAGGCCCATCCCACCCCTGTGCTCCGGTGCTATGTACACCTCCGACAGGTACCCGACGGTGCCGTCGTGCAGCGCGATTTCGTACCACAGATCTGAGGCGACGCCGCCTGGGTTCTGCTCGATACCTGCGCTGGTCAGGTCCCGATTTGTCAGTCTGTCTCCACGGACCCAGCAGCGGGCGACGAGTTCCGTCCCGGACCACACCTCAGTGCCGGCGATCTTGCACCCACGTGCTGTGCACTTCGCTACTGGCTTGGTCGAGAGGTAGGCCGCCGTTGAATCCTCCGCCACGCCGTTCGGGCCGATCGCAACCTTGTTGTGCACGATGATCGCCGCAGGAGCCGACGGCCGCACGCTCTTGACTGGTTGGTCATCGCGTAACCCGAACGAGTAGGCGCCAGCCATGGCAGCCCCTAGGAGGAAGACGCCCGCGACCGCTTGGAGGGACCAACGCCAGCGGCTACGGCGAGTCGGCTGGGCCACTTGTGTTGGCGCGGATGCGCCGGGCTCAGTCGGCAGCTCTGGGCTCGCCATCTGCTGGACGGCGCCACCCCGGGACGGCGTCTGCCCGTCTGGACGAGCCTGGTCGCGCACCTGCTCCCACTTAACCCGCCACTCCAGCGGGTTTCCCTTACATGCCGTCACGAACGCTTCCACGGTCTCCCAGGTAGGAAGATGATCACCGCCTGCCGCCTCAGCCAAGGAGGTACGCGACCTTCCTGTTGCGCGCTGCATCTGGAGGTACTTCGGCTTACCGGCGGCCTCCCGCAGGTCGCGTAACTGCTGGGCGAACGCCTGAATGGGTCCAGCGGCCGGGTCGAGAGGGCGCTCAGGACGAGGCATCAGGGCTCCCTGGTTCGCAGTACGCAGACGCAGACTGTTGCTCCTAGGTGACGTGGAGCATGCGGATCGTACCGACGGCACCCCCTTGATCACTGCCCTCACTCCATCGATGAGCGCCCCCATGTCGGGCTGCTGGATAAACCGTCGCCGCAGGTCGTAGACCGTCGCTCGCCCTGGACAACACAACGGCCCCCTACAACTGATCACACCGCCCCGGAAAGCAGGGGCACACCCAGAGGGAGGACCGGATGCGTCGACAAGCATTCAAGGCACTCGCGGCACTCGCGCTCGGCACACTCATCCTTGGCGCCACGCAGGTGCCGGCCTACGCGGACACGGACTGCGAGAGCGGTCACTTCTGCGCGTGGGACGGAGCGAACTACAGCGGTAACAAGGTGATCGACTCCACGGCGGCCTTCGGAACGACCAACGTGGACGTGCCGGACAACGTGGTCTCGTCGGTCAAGAACCTGACGGGCAACCGGTGGTGCGGCGTCAACAACGGGTTCCCGGGCGACGACACCGTTCTCAACGTCGCGCCCAACACGAGGCTGGGGAGCATCGGGGGAGCAGACAACAAGATCGACCACTTCTACGTCCGCGGCGGTAACTGGGGCTGCTCCTAGAACCCTGGCGAAGCCGGCAAGAATTGGCTTCGCCCCGACTGATCGTTTACTGACAATGGCGACGAGGTCTCTGGTGAAAGCTTCCCTAATCGGAAGCGTCTGGTCACCGGAGACCTCGCGTCCAGGCGATGGTTTCCGCTGCCATAGGCGCAGGGATGGTGGGCCCGTCGAGGGCGCCGGGCTGCACGACCCGAGGCTCGGCGCGGGCGCACGTGAGCCGGTAGTCGACCCGGGCGGCGGCCTTCGCGGCGGGCTCGATGTCGTCAGCCACGGCTGTCCTCCCCGGCGAGAGGCCTGCGGGCAAGCCGTCCGAACACCTGGGACCGGTCGGCGTCGCTGCCGAACACCCCCTGGAACGGCTCGCGGTGTTCGATGCCCACATCCCCCGCACATGTCCGCAAGCTGCGCCCAGACGACGTGCCACCTGCGCGGACTGGCGGAATGGCAAAGATCAGCAGCAGAGCGAGCAGACCTAGGGCATCAGGTCGGCGGCGATGCAGGCGGGGCACGCGTCCCCCACCCACCCGCGCTCGGCCGCGTCCTTGAGCGCGTCGACCATGCCCGCCCAGTGCGCCGGCCGCCCAAAGGCCAGCGCCCGTTCCCCGCACCCGTGGCAGGCCAGCAGCACGCACAACCCGTCGGCGCGCTCGATCACCGGCGGGCCATCCGCCTTGGCGCCCGCTTCCAGCTCCTCCGCCCACACCTCGGCGGCGAGCGTGGTTGCCTGACCCCAGCACGCCCCGCACCCCACCCGGTCGCCCTCGATGAGGATCAGCCAGCAGGGGCGCGGTGCGGGCAGGAACGGCATCGGTCGAGTCTCCTACTGCTGCCCGAGCGGCACAGCGGTCCACGGGACGGTGAGCGTGGTGCCGTCGCGCCACAGCTCGTACACGCTCGCCCCGACGGCCTGCACGTACCAGCCGCGCCCGTAGCCGTTCACCTTGACGACGACGGGCTCACGGCGGGCGAGGGCGGCGCGGTGCTGCTCGGCGCGGTCGACGTGCACCTGTCCTGGCGTGGACGGCAGCCGGCGGCGGTGGATGCGGGCGGAGGCCGCGTTGAGCAGCGGCGGGGTCACCGGACACCAGCCTTCGCCGGCACCACCGGACGCCACACCGTGCGCGGGCACAACTCGTGCCCGTACGCGTCCTCCCGATGACGCAGCCCGTCCGGCGGCGTGACCTGGCGGATCGTGTCGCCGTCGGCAGTCCAGTCGACGTCGCAGCCAACAGCCGCGGTGACCGCCTCGGCCATGTGGTCGGCGCAGGACGGGCCGGCGAGCATGAGCCCGCTGGGCAGGTGGGTGAGCGCGTACCGGCGGGGGGTCGGACCTCCGGTGTCGTGGTCGTAGGTTTCGTGGACGGCGAGGCCGGGTGTGACCTGCCAGCCGGTGGTGGTCCACGGGCGGGTGCGGACCTGGTCGTCGCGGTCCCGGTAGCGCAGGACGACGGTGACGGTCAGGTCGGCGTCGGGGGCGGTCACCGTTCGACCTTCGCGAGCCGGCCCTTGACGGCCCTGCGGGCGGCGACGACGGACGGGTGCTGGCCGAGCTTCTGCCGCATCTCCTCGGCGCGCTCGCGGTCGGCGACCCGGCCGGTGCTGGCGGCCTCGCCCAGCGCGTTCTTCCACTCGGCGTGGGCGTCTGAGAGAGCGTTTGAGATGTGTGCTGGTCGGGTGTGTCGCACAATGGGTGTGATCGATGGGCCGGGTTCGGTCGGTAGATGGGTATGGATCGTGTGCGGCGGTACCCGTCTGACCTGACCGATGCCGAGTGGGCGTTCGTCGAGCCGATGCTGCCGTCGCCGCAGTGGATGGGCAGGCCGGAGAAGCATCCTCGTCGGGCGATCGTCGACGGCATCCTGTACGTGGTGCGTACCGGGTGCCCGTGGCGGTTCCTGCCGGTGGACTTCCCGCCCTGGCAGACCGTGTACTCCCACTTCCAGCGGTGGAACCGGCGGGGTGTGACCGAGCGGATCCTCACCGAACTGCGGGAGGAGGTCCGCCTGGCCCATGACCGGCAGCCGCAGCCGACAGCGGGGATCATCGACTCCCAGAGCGTGCGCGCCGCCGACACCGTGCACCGCGACACCCGCGGCTACGACAGCGGGAAGAAGGTCAACGGCCGCAAGCGGTTCATCGTCACCGACACCCTCGGCCTGCTGGTCACCGTCTGGGTCCTGGCCGCTTCGTGGCAGGACCGCGACGGCGCGAAGGGCGCCCTGCTCGCCACCTATGTGGCGACCCCGATCCGGCACGTGTTCGCCGACTCCGGGCTCGCCGGCCGTCTGGTCGACTGGGCCCGCGACATCCTGCGCACCACCCTGGAGATCGTCCGTAAGCCCGCCGACCAGCAAGGGTTCGTCGTGCACCGCCGCCGCTGGGTGGTGGAGAGGACCCTGGCCTGGCTCACCGCCCACCGCCGCCTGGCCCGCGACTACGAAACCCGCCCCGCCACCTCCGAGGCCATGATCCGCTGGGCCGCCATCGCCGGCATGCTCGGCCGCTTCACCCGAGGCGGACCCGCCACCCGCCAACAACGCCGCACCTTCAACACACCCGACTGACAGACATGCGAAACGCTCTCTGAGGGATTAAGCACTTTCCGACCAGACTCCTCTACCGATGTTTCCGCAGGTAGAGGGTGGTTTGTGGGCGCGGCAGGTTTCGAACCTGCGACCCCTCGCTTGTAAGGCGAGTGCTCTCCCACTGAGCTACGCGCCCCGAACGCCCGCGCACGGGCGGGCCGGAGTCCGGCAATCTTACCCTGCCGGCCCCGGCCCGACGTGCCGGTGTACCTGGGGTGGGATCAGGCGGCGGCCTCGGCCAGCGCCTTGCGCCAGCCCTGCTGGTCGCGCGCCTCGCCCGGCATGTTCATCTCGGCGAACCGGACGACGCCGGCCTTGTCGATCACGAACGTGCCCCGGTTGGCGATGCCGGCGGTCTCGTTGAAGACGCCGTACGCCTGGGCCACCGCGCCGTGCGGCCAGAAGTCGGCCAGCAGCGGGAACTGGAAGCCCTCCTTGTCGGCCCAGATCTTGTGGCTGTAGACCGAGTCCACGCTGACCGTGAGGACCTGCACGTCGTCGCTGACGTACTCGTTGAGGTTGTCCCGCACCTCGCAGAGCTCGCCCTGGCAGATGCCGGTGAAGGCGAGCGGGTAGAAGACCAGCAGGACGGTGCGCTTGCCGCGGAAGTCCGAGAGCCGGACCTCCTGGTTGTTCTGGTCCTTGAGCACGAAGTCCGGCGCCTCGGCGCCAACCTCGATCGGCATGCGAACTCCTTGCGTTGGGTGTGGAGGTGGCGTCAGCCTGCCACACCCGGCGGTGTGCCGCCGGGTGGTGTGGGTCACGCGCCTACTTCTTGGCCTTGGCCCCGCGCCGCAGCACCAGGCGGGCACCGCTCCAGTCCCGGCCGGCGTTGACGGTCGAGGTCTGCTGCAAACCGGCGGTGGGCGCGGACTCCGCGATGTCGCTCGGCTCGACGTGACCCTCCCGCCCGGCCTTGGGGGTCAGCAGCCACACGACGCCGTTGTCGGCCAGCGGGCCGAGGGCGTCGACGAGCAGCTCGAAGAGATCACCGTCGCCGTCGCGGTACCAGACCAGCACCGCGTCGACCACCTCGTCGGTGTCCTCGTCGACCAGTTCTCCACAGCGGTCGGTCAGGGCGTCCCGGAGATCCTGGTCGACGTCTTCGTCGTACCCCATCTCCATGACGACCATCCCCGGCTCGATCCCGAACCGGTCCGCCAGGCTGCGTACCCCGTCGGCGGCCTGACCAGCGGTCGCGCTCACTGTCGCGTGCCTCCTCATCTCATCCTCGCCCGCGGCATCGCTGCGACGCCGTCAGGCAAAGTCCACACACTCGCGGCTCCCCGCGCAAGTGGCGCACCGGGTGTAACGGAATTTACCGTGCCAGCAGCGTGCGGGCACCCTGGGTGATGGCCTCCTCCGTGACCAGCACCTCACGCGCTGCCGGACCTAATGGTACAAACGAGTCAACTCCGGCGACTCGCCGCGCCGCGCCGACGTAACCGCCGTCGACCAACGCCGCGATCACCCCCTCGCCGACCCCGCCGGAGCGGCGGGTCTCGTCCACGACCAGCACCCGGCCGGTCGCCGAGGCTTCCCGCACGATATCCGCCACCGGCAGCGGCGCGATCCAGCGCAGGTCGACGACGCGGCTGCCCACCCCCTCCTCGGCGAGGGCGGCGGCGGCGCGCAGCGACATCGGCACCCCGTTACCGAACGTGACGATCGTGAGGTCCTCGGCCGAGCCGACGCCGTACACGCGGGCCCGGCCGACCGGCACGTGGCCGGCGGCCCACTCCTCCGGCCCGGCGTACTCGGCCAGCCACTCGCCGTCACCCTCGGCGTACAGGTCGCGGGTGTGGTAGAGCGCGATCGGCTCGACGACCACGCAGACGCTGCCGTCCACCGCCGCGCTCGCCAGGCAGGTGCGCAGCATCGGCGCGGCGTCGTCCGGGCGGGCCGGCACCGCGATCACCAGGCCCGGCACGTCCCGCAGCACCGCCAGGGAGTTGTCGTTGTGGAAGTGCCCGCCGAACCCCTCCTGGTACGCCAGCCCGGCCACCCGCACCACCATCGGGTTGCGGAACGCCCCCGAGGAGAAGAATCGCATGGTGGCGGCCTCTCCGCGCACCTGGTCCTCGGCGTTGTGCAGGTACGCCAGGTACTGAATCTCGGGCACCGGCAGCAGCCCGGCCAGCCCGGCGCCCAGCCCGAGCCCGAGGATCGAGGTCTCGTCGAGCAGCGTGTCGAAGACCCGGGCCGGGCCGAACCGGTCGCGCAGCCCCTTGGTCACCCCGTACACCCCGCCCTTTGCGGCGACGTCCTCGCCGAAGGCGACCATGCCGGGGTGGTCGAGCATCCCGTCGGCGAGGGCGGCGTTGATGCTCTGCGCCAGGGTGAGCCGGCCGGTGCGCTCGGGCGGCCGGCCGCCGAACGCGTCGGCGCGGATCGCCGCGCCGGGCCCGCCCGCCCTGGCCGCCGCGTCGGCCACCGCCCGCGCAACCCGGGCCGGGCGGCGGGGCGCGGTCTCGGCCACCACCTCGGCCGCGGAGGCGAGTTTCGGCTCGCCGATGACCTCCTCGGCGATCCGGCGCACCTGCCAGCCGCGCTCGTCGTACCGGGCCAGCAGCTCCTCGGCGGTCGCGACGCCCGCGGCGACCAGCAGCCGCGCGGTGGCCAGCAGCGGGTCACGCGCCAGGTCCGCGGTCACCTCGGCGGTGCCCCGGTACGCGGCCTCCGCGTCGGCCCCGGCGTGCCCCATCAGCCGTACGGTGGTCAGGTGCAGCACGGCCGGCCGCCGGTGCCGGCGCACCCACTCGGCGGCCTCGACCGCCGTCCGGTACGTGTCGACCGGGTCGGTGCCGTCGGCGGCGAAGTACCGGATGCCGGGCCTGGCCCGCAGCGTCGCCTCCACCCAGCCCTTCGGCGAGCGGACGCTGATGCCGAGCCCGTTGTCCTCGCAGACGAAAAGCACCGGGATGCGCAGCCCCGTGTGGTCGTACCAGCCGGCGGTGTTGAACGCGGCGGTGGCGCTGGCGTGGTTGACGGAGGCGTCGCCGAACGAGCAGACCACGATGGCGTCCGGCGGCCAGGGCGAGCGCGGCGGGTGCCCGACGTCGCCGGCCGGGTCCGCCCCGGCCCGCCGCCCGGCCGGGTCGCGTCGGCGCAGCCGCTCCAGCGCCAGTCCGGTGCCGACCGCGCGGGGCAGGTGCGAGGCGATGGTGGACGTGGTCGGCACGATCGCGAGGTCCGCGCGGCCGAAGACCTTGTGCCGGCCCCCGGCGATGGGCTCCCGGGCCGAGGCGGCGATCCCGCGCAGCACGTCCCGGGCCGCCCCGGCGTACGCGTCCTCGGCGGCGCTTCCCGGGGCCCGGTCGCCGGGCACCGCCGTACCGTCGGGGGTCTCGCTCCGGGACTCGGGCGCGTCGGGGCCGGTCGCCGCCCCGCCGCCGGTCGGTGCGACGAGCCCGGCCCGGTCCCGGGCGGCGTCGGGGCGACCTTCCCCGTCCCGGCCGTCCCCGTCCCGGCCTCCCCTGTCCCGGCCGTCCACGCCGTGCCCGGCGGTCGACGCGTCGGGGCCAGCGGTCGACGCGTGGGGGCCGGCGGCGGTCCGCCCGCCCGGGGACGCGGGCTCCGGCGCGGGGAAGGCGGGCGTCGCGTCCGGGAAGGCGGTCTCCCCGGCGGCCTGGGCGGCGCGGAGGCAGTAGAACGCGCCCGAGCGGTAGTGCAGCAGGGCGGGGTCGTCGGGGCGCAGCGCGGCGGCGAGCGCGGCGTTGCCCTCGTGCCCGGCCGAGCTGATGGTGTAGAAGCCCTCGCCGAAGCTGCGCAGCCACCGCCCGGCGAGGTCGAGTTGCCGGCTGGTGACCTGGGCGTCGAAGACGTCCAGCAGTTGCGCCCCGGTCAGCGGCGCGCCGTCGCGGACGGGCTCTGCCGGGTCACGCGGCCGCGACGGGGTGGCGAGCCCGGCGAGGGCCTCCCGGAACCGGTCGTCGAGATCTTGCGGGGTGGTCACGTCGGACAGCATTACCGACTTGGCGCTCCGTCGCCCACTCGGACACGTTCCTCCGGTGTCGGCTACTCGGCGCCGCACCGCTCGGGGCAGCCGCCGTCGGAGATCTTCCACACCAGGTCCCGCAGGGTGGCCAACTCGGTGTCCGTGAGCCCGGCGAGGAGTCGGGAGTCCGACAGGGCCCGGTGGACCCGCTCGCGCACCCGCCGGCCGTCCCCGGTGACCACGAGGGTGCGCTGCCGCCGGTCGGCCGGGTCGGGCCGGCGCTCCACGAGGCCCGCCTGCTCCAGCCGGTCGACCAGCGCGGTCACGTTGGACCGGTCGCAGCGCAGCCGCTCGGCCAGGTCGCGGGCGGGCAGCGGACGGTCGGGGTCCAACTCGTGCAGGGCCCGCGCGACGGCCGGGGTGAGCCCGAGGTCGGCCACCTCGACGTCCTGGTGGTGCCGGATGGCCGAGGCGACGTGCATGATCCGGCGCACGGCGTCCCCGGCGAGACGGGCACGGTCCGCGGCGGCGGGTCCGGTCCGTGCGGGGCTGGGCTGCGCCATGCCGCAAGGGTACGTCCGGCGCGTCGCTCACCCGCCTGGCCTGGGTGTAAGGAAGGGCACCTTGTTAACGCATACGGTAGAGAAGGGCTCCCTTCTCACCCCTCTTCCCGGCGCCTCCCCCGGCTTCGTCCCGCGCCGCCCGCACAGCGGGGCCGGCGGAGAAGCCGCCCAGCGGGAGCCGGCCAGGCCAGCGGGCCGGTTAGGAAGGGGCCCTTGTTAGGCAAAAAGCGATAACAAGGGGCCCTTCCTTTCACCTCAGCGACACCCGCGACCGCGAGGCTGCCCGAGTCGAGAAGTACGGACTCTGGGGAGGCAACCGTGGCACTGTCCCGACGCACGATCCTGCTCTCCGGCGCGGCCCTGGGCGGCGCCGGCGCGGTGGCCGGGATGCCCCCGGCGGCCGGCGCGGTGGCCGGGGTGCCACTGGCGACCGGCGCGGCGGCGGCCCGGCCGCTGCGGCAGGACCCGTTCACCCTCGGGGTGGCCTCCGGCGACCCCGATCACGAGGGCTTCGTGCTGTGGACCCGGCTGGCCCCGCAGCCCCTCGCCGAGGACGGCCTCGGCGGCGCGCCGTCCCGGCCGGTGGAGGTGGCCTGGGAGGTCGCCGCCGACGAGCGGTTCCGGTACGTGGTGCGGCGCGGGGTGAGCGTCGCCCGGCCCGAGTCGGCGCACAGCGTGCACGTGGAGCTGTCCGGGCTGCTGCCCGGGCGGGAGTACTTCTACCGGTTCCGTGCCGAGGGGCACCTCTCCCCCGTCGGGCGCACCCGCACCGCGCCCGCCCTCGGCAGCCTGCCGTCCGCCCTGGCGATGGGCTTCGTCTCCTGCTCGCAGTACGAGCACGGCTACTTCACCGCGTACCGCCGGCTGGCCGAGACGGAGCCGGAGCTGATCCTGCACCTCGGCGACTACCAGTACGAGTACGCGAAGGACACCTACACGGTCCCCGGCGGGAACCCGCGCGACCACGAGGGGCCGGAGACCCGGACGCTGGCGAACTACCGGCAGCGGCACGCCCAGTACAAGACCGACCCGGACCTGCGGGCGGCGCACGCGGTGGCGCCCTGGGTGGTGGTCTTCGACGACCACGAGGTCGAGAACAACTGGGCCGACGAGGTGCCCGAGGCCCCGGACGCGGAGTTCCTGGCCCGGCGGGCGGCGGCGTTCCAGGCGTACTACGAGAACATGCCGCTGCGCCGCACCTCCGTGCCGCGCGGCGTCGACATGCAGCTCTACCGGCGGGTGCGCTGGGGACGGCTCGCCACGTTCCACATGCTCGACACCCGGCAGTACCGCGATGACCAGGCGTGCGGCGACGGCTACAAGAGCTGCGCGGCGGCGGCCGACCCGGCCCGCTCGATCACGGGGGCGGAGCAGGAGGCGTGGCTGCTGGACGGCTTCCGCCGCTCGGACGCCCGCTGGGACATCCTGGGCCAGCAGGTCTTCTTCGCCCAGCGGGACAACAACGCCGGCCCGCTGACGGTCACCAGCATGGACGCCTGGGACGGCTACGTCGCCTCCCGGGACCGGATCACCCGGGGCTGGCTGGCCGCCGGGGTGCGCAACCCGGTGGTGCTCACCGGCGACGTGCACGCCCACTGGGCCAGCGACCTGAAGCTCGACTACGCCGACCCGACGTCCCGCACGGTCGGCAGCGAGCTGGTCTGCTCCTCGATCACGTCCGGCGGCGACGGCGCGGACTCCGCGACCGGCTCCCACCCGTGGCTCGCGTTCAACCCGCATCTGCGCTTCCACAACAACCTCCGGGGGTACGTCCGCACGACGGTCACCCCGGGGCAGCTCACCGCCGACTTCGACGTGCTGCCGTACGTGAGCCGGGAGGGCGCGCCCGCGCACACCCGCGCCTCGTTCGTGATCGAGGACCGGGTGCCCGGCCTGCACCGGACGGCGGACAACCCGCTGCCGTCGGCCGCCCGCACCACCGTCCCGCCCGCCGACCAGGGCCGGCAGACCGTCGAGCAGGAGACCCGCCGCCCCTGACCGGGTGGGGTGGGTCAGGCGGGGAGGAGGGTGAAGCGGACCTTGCGGGTGGGGTTGTCGGCGTTCGTGTCGACCAGGCAGATCGACTGCCAGGTGCCGAGGGCGAGTCGGCCGTCGATCACCGGCAGGGTCGCGTACGGGGGGACGAACGCCGGCAGCACGTGGTCGCGCCCGTGGCCCGGCGAGCCGTGCCGGTGCTGCCAGCGGTCGTCGGTGGGCAGCAGGTCGTCCAGGGCCCGGAGCAGGTCCTCGTCGGAGCCGGAGCCGGTCTCGATCACCGCGAGGCCGGCGGTGGCGTGCGGCACGAAGACGTGCAGCAACCCGTCGCCGGCACCGGAGACGAACCGCTCCGCCTCGGCGGTGATGTCCCGGACGGTCGGCCGGGACCCGGTCTGGACGGTGATCACCTCGGTGCGCATACGGCGCATTCTGCCCGAGGCGCGCCGCGCCCGCCGGCAACCGCCGCCCCGGGGCACGACCGAACCGGCCGCCGCCAGCCTCGGCAGGGTCAGCGGCCGCCGCCGTCGCCGGAGCAGCCCTCGCCGGGCCGGCTCGCCAGGGCCAGGCCCGTCGCCAGCAGGGCCAGGCCGAAGAGCCCGGCCGGGGCCGCGGAGAGGTCGCCACCGGCGAGCCGGAGGACGGCCAGCGCGACAGCCAGTACACCGGTCAGTACGAGTGCGCCCGCCGTCGCCCATGGCACAGTCATGCCCCGACGGTAGGGGGCCCGCGCAATCGGGCTGATCGAAGTGCGCTCGAAGGTTACCGGCGGGTACCTGTGTCCGGCGTCGCGTCTGGGGGAGGGTGACGTGACGGCGGCTGTCTAACGAGGCAGGATGGCGTCTAGAGACCTGTCCCACACACAACCGAGGGAACGCCTGTGGCCACGGAACGCAAGCGCCCGGTGATCACCGCCGGTCTGCCGAGCCAGCTTCCGGACATCGACCCCGAAGAGACCGGCGAATGGATCGACTCGCTCGACGGGGTCATCGACGAGCGCGGCACGAAGCGCGCCCGGTACGTGATGCTGCGCCTGTTGGAGCGCGCGCGCGAGCGCCAGGTCGGGGTGCCGTCGCTGACCACCACCGACTACATCAACACGATCCCGCCGGAGCGGGAGCCGTGGTTCCCCGGTGACGAGCACATCGAGCGGCGCATCCGGGCGTACATCCGGTGGAACGCCGCGATGCTGGTGCACCGCGCGCAGCGTCCCGAGATCGGCGTCGGCGGCCACATCTCGACCTTCGCCAGCTCGGCGTCGCTCTACGAGGTGGGCTTCAACCACTTCTTCCGGGGCAAGGACCACCCGGGCGGCGGCGACCACATCTTCTACCAGGGCCACGCCTCCCCCGGCATGTACGCGCGGGCGTTCCTGGAGGGGCGGCTGAGCGAGCACCAGCTCGACGGGTTCCGCCAGGAGCTGTCCCACCCGGGCGGCGGGCTGCCCTCGTACCCGCACCCGCGGCTGATGCCGGACTTCTGGGAGTTCCCCACCGTCTCGATGGGCCTCGGCCCGCTGAACGCGATCTACCAGGCCCGGTTCAACCGGTACCTGCACCACCGGGGCATCAAGGACACCTCGCAGCAGCGCGTCTGGGCGTTCCTCGGCGACGGCGAGATGGACGAGGTCGAGTCGCTCGGCGCGATCGGCGTGGCCGCCCGCGAGGAGCTGGACAACCTCACCTTCGTGATCAACTGCAACCTCCAGCGGCTCGACGGGCCGGTGCGGGGCAACGGCAAGGTCATGCAGGAGCTGGAGGCGTTCTTCCGGGGCGCCGGCTGGAACGTCATCAAGGTCGTCTGGGGCCGCGAGTGGGACCCGCTGCTCGCCGCCGACACCGACGGCGCGCTGGTCAACCTCATGAACACCACGCCCGACGGCGACTACCAGACCTACAAGGCGGAGTCCGGGGCGTACGTACGGGAGCACTTCTTCGGCCGTGACCAGCGGACCCGCAAGATGGTCGAGGGGTTCACCGACGACGAGATCTGGAACCTCAAGCGCGGTGGCCACGACTACCGCAAGCTCTACGCGGCCTACAAGGCGGCGATGGAGCACACCGGCCAGCCGACGGTGATCCTCGCCAAGACGATCAAGGGCTGGACGCTCGGCTCGCACTTCGAGGGCCGCAACGCCACGCACCAGATGAAGAAGCTGACGCTGGACGACCTGAAGCTCTTCCGCGACCGGCTCTACCTGGACATCCCGGACAAGCAGCTGGAGGAGAACCCGTACCTCCCGCCGTACTTCCACCCGGGCGAGTCGTCGGACGAGATCGCGTACCTGAAGGAGCGGCGGGCGCAGCTCGGCGGTTACCTGCCGTCACGGCGGACCGCCGGCAAGGCGCTGGCGATCCCGGGCACCGAGCGCTTCTCCGACGTCAAGCGCGGCTCGGGCAAGCAGAAGGTGGCCACCACGATGGCCTTCGTCCGCCTGCTCAAGGACGTGATGAAGGACAAGGAGTTCGGCAAGCGCTGGGTGCCGATCATCCCGGACGAGGCCCGCACCTTCGGCATGGACTCGCTCTTCCCGACGCAGAAGATCTACTCGCCGCACGGCCAGCGGTACACCTCCGTCGACCGGGAGCTGTTCCTGTCGTACAAGGAGGCGACGACCGGGCAGATCCTGCACGAGGGCATCAACGAGGCCGGCTCGGTGGCGTCGTTCACCGCCGCCGGCACCGCGTACGCCACCCACGGCGAGCCGATGATCCCGCTGTACATCTTCTACTCGATGTTCGGCTTCCAGCGCACCGGCGACGGCTTCTGGGCGGCGGCCGACCAGATGGCCCGGGGCTTCGTGCTGGGCGCGACGGCGGGGCGGACCACGCTCAACGGCGAGGGCCTCCAGCACGAGGACGGCCACTCGCTGCTGCTCGCCGCCACCAACCCGGCGGTGGTCGCCTACGACGCGGCGTTCGCGTTCGAGCTGGCGCACATCATGGAGAACGGCCTGCACCGGATGTACGGGGAGCGGCCGGAGAACGTCTTCTACTACCTGACGGTCTACAACGAGCCGATCCACCAGCCGGCCGAGCCGGCGGACGTGGACGTCGAGGGCCTGCTCAAGGGCATCTACCGCTACTCGCCGGCCCCGAAGCTCGACGGCGACGGCCCGAGGGCGAACGTCCTGGCCTCCGGCACCGGCATGCAGTGGGCGCTCAAGGCGCAGCAGCTCCTCGCCCAAGACTGGGGGGTGGCCGCCGACGTGTGGTCGGTGACCTCGTGGACGGAGCTGCGCCGCGACGCGGTGGAGTGCGAGGAGCACAACCTGCTCAACCCGGGCGGGGAGCAGCGCGTCCCGTACGTGCAGCAGAAGCTGGCCGACGCCGACGGGCCGAAGGTCGCGGTCAGCGACTGGATGCGCGCGGTGCCGGACCTGATCTCCCGCTGGGTGCCCGGTGACTACACCTCGCTGGGCACGGACGGGTTCGGCATGTCGGACACCCGGCACGCGCTGCGCCGGCACTTCCACGTCGACGCCGAGACGGTGACGGTCGCGACGCTGCGGCAGCTCGCGCTGCGCGGCGCGGTGCCGGCCACCGTGCCCGCCGAGGCGGCGAAGAAGTACGCGATCGACGACGTCAACGCGGCTCCGGTCGGCGAGACCGGCGGCGACAGCTAGGTCGTACGAGAGGGGGGCCCGGCGCGCGGTGACCGCGCGCCGGGCCCTCGTCGTCTCGCCCCGGGGGTGGCTGATGGCCCGGCACCCCTGGCGGGGATGCCGGGCCATCTCCATCGCGGGTGACGCCGGGACGGGCCCGGTCAGCCGACGGCGGCCAGGTCGGTCAGCCGGGCCAGCGAGTCCTCCAGGTCGGCGCCGACCCGACGCAGACCGAGCCGGAGCAGGGCGGCCTTGACCGGCCCGGCCGGCCAGCGTACGACGATGAGCCGCACGATGGTCCCGCCCTCCTCCTCGTCGGCGGTGAGCTGGACGTAGATCTCGGTGCGGGCCTCCGCCCGGGCACCGGCGCCCTTGGCGCGCTCCCGCCAGCCGATCAGGGTCGGCTCCTGGTAGGCGATCACCTCGGCCTCGTGCGCCGACCCGCGCCCGGCCTGGACCAGTTGCCGCCGGCCGAAGCCCTCCCCCGAGAGGACCTCGGCCGCACGGACCCCGGCCAGCCAGGCCGGCAACTGCTCGGCCCGCTGGACGACTTCCCAGACCGCTTCCACCGGCGCCGCCACGTGCGCACTGCGTTCCACGAGGATCATTTTCGATCTTCCCCCACTGAGGACATCCGCGATATTCCGCACTCTATGCGCCAAATCGGACGTAAGGGGACTTCTTCGGAAAAGACACGCCGACAGCCCTTGCGCTTCGATCGTCGTCGGCCTATGGCGCGACCCGCGGGCGCGGCCTAGAGTCCGAGCATGTTTCGCGTTCGCGGACGTCGTCGTGTCGCGCCCCGCGCACGTCGGAGGAACTCACGTCGCCTGGAGGGCGCATGACCACCGAGCCGCTGCCCCCGTTCCCGGCCGGATTCCGCTGGGGCGTCTCCACCTCCGCGTACCAGATCGAGGGCGCGCCGACCGCCGCCGGGCGCGGACCGTCCATCTGGGACACGTTCGCCCACGCCCCGGGGCGCGTCGCCGACGGCAGCACCGGCGACGTCGCCTGCGACCACTGGCACCGGCACGCCGAGGACGTCGCGCTGATGTCCGGGCTCGGCGTCTCGGCGTACCGCTTCTCGGTCGCCTGGCCCCGCGTCCAACCCGGCGGCACCGGGCCGGCCAACGCCCCCGGCCTGGACTTCTACGACCGGCTCGTCGACGACCTCGCCGCCGCCGGGATCGACCCGGTCGCCACGCTCTACCACTGGGACCTGCCGCAGCCGCTGGAGGACGCCGGAGGCTGGCTGCACCGGGACACCGCCGCCCGCTTCGCCGAGTACGCCGACCTGGTCGCCGCCCGGCTCGGCGACCGGGTCAAGCTCTGGATCACCCTCAACGAGCCGTTCGTGCACATGAGCATGGGGTACGGCACCGGCGAGCACGCCCCCGGCCGGGCGCTGCTGTTCGACGCGTTCCCGGCGGCCCACCACCAGCTCCTCGGGCACGGGCTCGCCGTGGCCGCCCTGCGCGCCCGCACCGCGAGCCCGGTGGCCATCGCCAACAACTACTCGCCCGTGAGCGTGGCCGGCGACGCCGACGCCGACCGGGCCGCCGACGGCAGAGGCGACGCCGACCGGGCCGCCGCCGCGTACGACGCGCTGCACAACCGCCTCTTCACCGACCCGCTGCTCGGCCTCGGCTACCCCGACCTGCCCGGCGCCAACCCGGAGGCCGTCCGCGACGGCGACCTCGCCGTGATCGCCGCGCCGATCGACGTGCTCGGGGTCAACTACTACAACCCGACCGGGGTACGGGCCCCCGACGAGGGCTCGCCGCTGCCGTTCGAGCTGGTGGAGCTGGCCGGGTACCCGCGCACCGCGTTCGGCTGGCCGGTCGCCCCCGACGGGCTGCGCGAGCTGCTCACCGGCCTGCGCGAGCGGTACGGCGACCGGCTGCCGCCGATCCAGGTCACCGAGAGCGGCTGCGCGTACGACGACGTACCGGACGCCGAGGGGCGGGTCCACGACCCGGAGCGGATCGCCTACCTGGACGGGCACCTGCGCGCCGTGCGGGCCGCCATCGACGACGGGGTGGACGTCACCGGGTACTTCGTCTGGTCGCTGCTGGACAACTGGGAGTGGGCAGAGGGCTTCACCAAGCGCTTCGGCCTGGTGCACGTCGACTTCGCCACGCAGGCCCGTACCCCGAAGTCCTCGTACGCCTGGTTCCGCGACACCGTCACCCGGCCGGCGGGCCCCGCGTCGCCGTCGACGGAGTAGGCCGGTGGCCGCCGCCGACCCGCCGCCGGCCACCCCGCCTCTTCCCGCCGCGCCGCCGCCGGTTGCCCCGCCTCCCACCGCGCCGCCTCCCGCCGCGCTCGCCGAGCCGACCGTGCCGGTGCGGCGGGGCTGGATCGCGCTGATCTTCGCGGCGAACCTCGGGGTGTGGATGGCCTTCTTCACCCCGATCCAGGTGCTGCTGCCCCAGCAGGTCGAGCGGATCGCCCCGGGCGACAAGGAGAGCGCGCTCGCGCTGGTCACCGGCCTGGGCGCGCTCGCCGCCGTGCTGGCCAACCCCCTCGCCGGGGCGCTGTCCGACCGCACCCGCCCGCGGCTCGCCGGCCGGGAGCTTGGCCGCCGCCACGTCTGGACGGCCGGCGGCGCGGTGCTCGGGGCCCTCGCGCTGGTGCTGCTCGCCCGGCAGGACACCGTCGCCGGGGTGGCGCTCGGCTGGGTCGCCGCGCAGGTCTGCTTCAACGCCATGCTGGCCAGCCTCACCGCCGGCATCCCGGACCGGGTGCCGGTGGCGCAGCGCGGCGGCGTCTCCGGTTGGGTGGGGGTGCCGCAGTCGCTCGGCCTGGTGCTCGGCGCGGTGCTGGTGACCGCGCTGGTGACGGGCAACGCCGCCGGCTACGTCGCGGTCGCGGCGGCCGTACTGCTGCTGTCGCTGCCGTTCGCGCTGCTGACCGCCGACGACCCGCTGCCCCGGGGGCACCGCCCGGCGCTGCGGGCGCGCGCGCTGCTCGCCTCGATGTGGGTCGACCCGCGCCGGCACCCCGACTTCGCCTGGGCCTGGATCACCCGGTTCCTGGTGCAGCTCGGCAACGCGCTGGGCACGCTCTACCTGCTGTACTTCCTCGCCGACGGGGTGCGCCACCCCGACCCGGAGGGCGGGCTGCTGATCCTGATCCTGCTCTACACCCTCGGCACGGCGCTCACGGCCGTGGTCTCCGGCCGGCTGTCCGACCGCTCCGGCCGCCGCAAGGCGTACGTGATCGTCTCCGGGGTGGTGATGGCCGTGGCCGCGACGCTGCTGGCCGCCGCGCCGGTCTGGTCGACGGCGGTGATCGCCGCGCTGCTGCTGGGCGCGGGCTACGGCGTGTACCTGTCGGTCGACGCGGCGCTGATCACGCAGGTGCTGCCGGCGGCCACGGACCGGGCCAAGGACCTCGGGGTGATCAACATTGCCAACTCCGCGCCGCAGGTGCTCGGGCCGGCGCTCTCCGCCCCGATCGTGGTGCACCTCGGCGGCTACCCGACGCTGTACGCGGTCACGGCGGCGGTCACCCTGCTCGGCAGCGCCCTGGTGCTCCGCATACGCAGCGTCCCCTGACCGCCTGGGGTCGGGTGTAAGGAAGGGACCCTTCCTATACAGAAAGCGTTAACAAGGGGCCCTTCCTTACTCCGTCGACGGCGGCCGTAGGCTGGGGACGTGACGGTACGTGTACGCTTCGCCCCTTCCCCGACCGGTATGTTCCACGTCGGCGGCGCCCGCTCGGCCCTGCAGAACTGGATCTTCGCCAAGCAGCAGGGCGGGGTGTTCGTGCTCCGCATCGAGGACACCGACGCGGCCCGCAACAAGCCCGAGTGGACCGAAGGCATCCTCTCCGCGCTGGAGTGGATCGGCATCGCGCGGGACAGCTACGAGGGCCCCTACTTCCAGTCGTCGTACGCCGGGGAGCACCGCGCCGCCGCGCAGCGCCTCCACGAGGGCGGCCGGGCGTACTACTGCGACTGCACCCGCGAGGCCGTGCAGGCCCGCACCGGCTCGCAGTACACCGGCTACGACGGCTTCTGCCGGGACCGGGGCCTGGCGGCCGGTGAGGGGCGGGCGCTGCGCTTCCGCACCCCCGACGAGGGTACGACCGTGGTGGTCGACCTGATCCGCGGCGAGCCGACGTTCGAGAACAAGCTGATCGAGGACTTCGTCATCGCCCGGGGCGACGGGTCGCCGGTGTTCCTGCTGGCCAACGTCGTCGACGACATGACGATGGGGATCACCCACGTGATCCGGGCCGAGGAGCACCTGCCCAACACCCCGAAGCAGCAGCTCCTGTGGGACGCCCTCGGCGTCACCCCGCCGATCTGGGCGCACGTGCCCGTGGTCGTCAACGAGAAGCGGCAGAAGCTGTCCAAGCGGCGCGACAAGGTCGCCCTGGAGGCGTACCGGGACGAGGGCTACCTCGCCGACGCGATGCGCAACTACCTGATGCTGCTGGGCTGGGCCCCCTCCGGCGACCGGGAGATCGTGCCCTGGTCGGTGATCGAGGAGGAGTTCCGGCTGGACGAGGTCAACCCCTCCCCCGCGTTCTTCGACGAGAAGAAGCTGCGCGCGTTCAACGGCGAGTACATCCGGGCGCTGCCGGTGGACGAGTTCGCCGCGGCGTGCCGGCCGTGGCTGACCGGCACCGACACGATCGCCCCGCCGCCGTGGCAGCCGGAGGAGTTCGACGCCGAGGCGTTCGCCGCCGTGGCCCCGCTGGCGCAGACCCGGATCGCGGTGCTCAGCGAGATCGTGTCCAACGTCGACTTCCTCTTCCTGGCCTCGCCGCTGATCGAGGAGGCGGCGTGGGCCAAGGCGATGAAGGAGGGCGCGGCCGAGCTGCTGGACGCGGCGGTCGCCGCGTACGAGGCGCTGGGGTCGTGGGACGCCGAGTCGCTGAAGTCGACGCTGGAGGCGGTCGGCGCGGAGCGGGGCCTGAAGCTGGGCAAGGCGCAGGCGCCGGTCCGGGTGGCGGTCACCGGCCGCACCGTGGGGCTGCCGCTGTTCGAGTCGCTGGAGGTGCTCGGCCGGGAGCGCACCCTCGCCCGGTTGCGCGCCGCCCGCCTCCGCCTGCCCTGATCCGGTACGCGAGAAGGGGCCCGCCGGTCGTCCGGCGGGCCCCTTCGTCGTCCGCGCCTGCGCACGCGGCCGGGTGGGCCGGTGCGCACGCGGCGAAGCGGGCCGGTGCGCGCACCCCGCGCTGGTGTGCCCGGAGGCCGGTCAGCAGGCCGGCCCGGAGGCCGGTCAGCAGGCCGGCCCGGAGCCCGACGCGGTCGAAGGGCCGGTCAGCGGGTCGGCCCGGAGCCCGGCGGGCGGCGGCGGCGCAGGAGGAGGGCGGCGGCGAGGGCGGCGACGAGCGCGAGCCCGCCGAGCGCCCAGACCCAGCCGGTAGCGCCGCCGTCGTCCTCCTCGGCCGCGACCGGCGCCGCCGAGGGGGCGGCGGTGGCCGAGGCGGCCGGCGTCGGGGCGACGCCGGTCGGGGCCGCGTCCGGGGACGGCGACGGGCCGGGGGTGAGGGTGAACCGCACCTGGCCCTTGATCGGGTGGCCGTCGGCCGAGCCGAGCTGGTAGCTGACCACGTAGGGACCGGCCGCGCCGGGCGCGAACGGGATCTTCACCCGCGACCCGGAGAAGGTCGGCTCGCCGCCGAGGGCGGCCACGTCGCCCGGCCCGACGACTGTGATCTTCGTCGTATCCGGGTTCAGCTTCGCCAGGAAGCGGAGCTCGATCTGCTTCGGCGCGGCGGCCACCCGCGCGCCGTTGGCCGGATCGCTGCCGGTCAGCGAGTTGTGCGCGGCTGCCGGCGATGCCGGCAGCACGAGCGACACACCGAGCGCCACGCCGACGGCGACCATCCAGGTACGCGCCGCGCGTGGGAACCTTCCCCCCATGTACACCTCCGTAAAGGTACTATCCGCCCGCTGATCTACGGTGGACTCGTTAGTCGGGCCGAGATCGCAAATAGTTCCAATTCCTGATTGTCGAGCTGCAACCGATCGACGTTCCGCACAGTCTTGAGGTGGGCACCCGCCCTGTGGGCATGGTCACCGCCGTCGACCGACCAGACGCGTGACCTGCAGCGAAGCCATCCAAATCGACGGGGCGAGGAGGCGGCGATGGTCCGACAGGTGAGGCGGCTCATCATCACGGCGGTAGGGGCGCTGCTGGCCACGGCGCTCGCGGCGGGCCTGGCCGGCCCGGCACAGGCCGCGCCGAAGCCCAAGCCACCGGCCGGGGTGGACATCACGGGCGACCGGCTGACCGAGCCGCTGCGGCTGCGCGCCGGCACCCACCCGGCCCAGGTGGTCGCGGTCGTCGACCAGGTGAACTGGCTCAAGGGCATCCGGTCGGACTCCGGGCCGAAGCCCGCCGACCGGGGCCCGAAGTACACGGTTGTGGTGCTGGCCGGGGACGCCCCCACCCAGACGTACGACCTCTACCCGCTGGCCAAGGGCGGGCCCCGGGTGTACCAGCCGGCGAAGCAGCCGGGCTCCCCGCACAAGGTGAAGGCCGGCTGGTACCTCGGCCGGCTCACCATGTCCGAGACGCTGCGCGCGGCCGGGGTGCCGCTGGAGCCGCAGGTCGACACGGTCAGCGGCGGCATCGGCGGCGGCGAGCGGGTGCTTTCCGACGAGTCGACGAAGCCGGCGAAGGGCCTCGACGAGGTGCTCGGCGAACTCCAGCGGCTCCTGCTGGTCAACGTCGGGGTGATGGTGCTGATCACCCTCGGGCTGGCCGGGATCGCGCTGCTGATCCGCCGCCGTACCCGCTGACCCGCCGCCGTACCCACTGACCCACTGACCCGCCGCACGGCTGACCGGCGCGGCGCAGTCGGGGCGCAGGGCCGGTCGAGGCGGCGCAGGGCCGGTAGGGGCGGGCCCGCGCGGGACCGGTAGGGGGCCGGGCGGTCAGGCCCCGCTCAGCACCAGCGCTGCGGCGGGCGCTCCCGGCGCAGCGCCCGGTGCCGGGGGCGGACCGGGCCGTGCCGGTGCGCGCCGGCCCAGCCCGGCAGGTCGTTGCGGCAGGCGGCGGAGCGCCCCGACTCGCCCTCGGCGGACGGCTCGGGGGTGCGCTGGCGGGGCAGCGGGGCGTCGTCCTCGGCGCGGCCGGTCGCCTCGGCGGGGTGGGCCGGCCCCGGCGGGCGGCGGTGCTTGCCCGCCGCCTGGGGATCGTGGTGGCCCGGCCGGCACGGCTCCCCCTGGGCGCAGCCGTGTTCGGCCTCGCCGTGCGCCATCCCGGTCTCCTCACGCTCGCCCTCGCGCCGGCCGGCTGCTGGCTCGCGCGCCCTGACACCGTACTGGGGCCGGCGGGTGCCGCGTACGGCGCGTACCGGCTCAGCGCTTCGGGCGGCTCGGGAAGACCGTCTCCCAGACGGGGAACGCGACCAGCCAGATCACGATGGCCACGGTGAGCGTCAGGATCCAGCTCCGCAGCACGGCGGTGCGCTCGGCGTCGCCGACGTAGAGGATCGCCGCGCCGAGCAGCGCGCAGGACACCGCCCAGCCGAGCAGCCCCTTGGCCCACTCCCGCCACTCGTACCGGGCGCGGGCCCAGCCGTGCTTCGGCGGGCGGACCGGGGGCGGCCCGCCGGCGAACCAGTGGGCGAAGCGCTGGTCGGCCCAGCGCACCATCGAGTGGCCGAAGGCCACCGAGAAGCCGAGGTAGGCGGCGGCCAGGCCGTGGGTCACGTCGGCGGTGGCCCCGCGCCGCAGGTCCAGCGCGGTCGCCGCGAGCAGCACCACGTCGACCAGCGGCACGCAGACCAGCAGCGCCGCGCCGAGGCGCGGCCGGCGCAGCACGTAGCGGGCCAGCAGCCCCGCCGCGAGCACCACCCAGAACCCGATCTCACACCCGACGATGACCGCGACCAGCACGCGTACCTCCCGTTTCCTCGGATACGAGCCTGTCGGCCGCGGCGGGCCCCGGCCTCCACCGGCGCGACGAGATCCGGGTACGCCGAAGGGCGGACCCACCCGGCGACGCGGCGGGCCGTACCTATTTCGGCGGAGGCGGCCTCGTGCCCCGGTCGGAGCCCGCGCGGCGGCGGGTGTGGTGGGATCGGGCCATGCGACCGCCACCGTGGCTCGGCTCGGGCACCCTGGGCCGGGACGTGGCGCTCGCCGCCGTCTCCCTGGCCGGTGGGCTGGCGCTGCTCGCCCTCGGGGTGAACCTGGTAGTCGTTCCCCCGCCCGGGGTGCCCACGGCGGCCCTGCTGCCGTCGCTGCTGGCCGTCTCGCTGGCGGTCGGCCTGCGCCGGGTCGCCACCCGCACCGGCCTGGCCCTCGGCACGGCGGCGTTCCTCGTCGACACCGCCCTCGGCCCCACCATCGGCACCGCGCTGATCTACACCCAGGTGCTCTACGACTCCTGCGTCTACGGCTCGCCCCGGCTGTGGCGCTGGCTGCTGCGCGGCACCGTGGCGCTGAGCCTGCTCGCCGCCGTCGCCGGGGTGCTGGTCGCCGGCACGTGGCGCGCGGTGGGCTTCGCCGCGCCGGTGGTGCTGGTCGGAGTCATGCCGGTGCTGACGGGGATCAGCGTGCGGCAGTACCGGGACCAGGCGGCGGCCGAGCGGGCGCGCGCGGCGGCGGAACGGGCGCGGGCCGAGCAGACCGCCCGGCTGGCCGAGCTGGACCGGCGGGAGGCCGTCCACGCCGAGCGGGCCCGGATGGCCCGGGAGCTGCACGACGTGGTGGCCAACCACCTCAGCGCCGTGGCCATCCACGCCACCGCCGCGCTCTCCGTGCCGGAGCTGAGCGGCGAGCAGGTGACCTCGGCGCTGCGGGTGATCCGGGAGAACAGCGTGCAGGGCATGGCGGAGCTACGGCAGCTCGTCGGGCTGCTGCGGGAGCCCGCGCCGGGCCGCGCCGTCGACCCGACCGAGGAGGCGACCCGGGTCCGCCTCGACGAGCTGGACCGGCTGGTGGACCGGATGCGCGCCGCCGGGCTGGCCGTCCGGGCCGAGGTGACCGGCGAGGCCCGGCCGCTGCCGGTGGGGGTGGACCTGGCGGCGTACCGGATCGTGCAGGAGTCGTTGACCAACGCGCTGAAGCACGGCGCGGGCGAGGCGGAGGTGGCGGTGGCGTACCGGCCGGTGGAGGTGGCGGTGACCGTGACGAACCCGGTCCGGGCGGGCGGCGCCGCGCTGCCGGGCGCGGGCGCCGGCCTGATCGGGATGCGGGAGCGCGCCGTGCTGCTGGGCGGCCAATTCGCCGCCGGCCCGCTGGACGGGCGCTGGCGGGTCCGCGCGGAGCTGCCCACCGGGGAGCCGGCGTGACCGCCCCGGCCGCCCCCGGTCCCTCCGGCGGCACGGCGGACGGCCCGGTGCCCCCCGGCGGGCCGTCCGCCTCCGGGGCCTCCAGCGGCGGGCCAGAGGGTCCGGTCGCGCGCGGCGGGCCGGTCGTGCCCGGCGGGCCGGTCGCCTCCGGCGGCGGTACGGACGGCGCGGTGCGGGTGGTCCTCGCCGACGACCAGCCGGCGGTGCGGGCGGGGCTGGCGCTGATCCTGGCGGCAACGCCGGGGATCGAGGTCGTCGGCGAGGCGGCCGACGGGGAGGAGGCGGTGCGGCTCTGCGCGGAGCTGCGCCCCGACGTAGCCGTGCTGGACGTGCGGATGCCCCGGCTCGACGGCATCTCCGCCACCCGGGAGATCGTCGCCGGCCGCCTCGCCGACGTGCTGGTGCTCACCACCTTCGACCTCGACGAGTACGTCTTCGGCGCGCTGCGGGCCGGCGCGGCCGGCTTCCTGCTCAAGGACACCGACGCGCCGGCCCTGATCGCCGCCGTCCGCACGGTGGCCCGGGGTGAGGGAATCATCGCCCCGGCCGTGACCCGGCGGCTGATCAGCGCGTTCGCCGCCACCGCCCCCGGGCCGCCCGCCGCCACCCGGGCGGCGGTGGCCACCCTCACCGCGCGCGAGCGCGACGTGCTGGCCTGCCTCGGGCTGGGCCTGTCCAACCAGCAGCTCGCCGAGCGGCTGACGATGGCGGAGAGCACCGCGAAGACCCACGTGAGCCGGGTGCTGGCCAAGCTCGACCTGCGCAGCCGCGTGCAGGCCGCCATCCTGGCCCAGGACCTCGCCCTGCCCGCACCGCCCCCAACCATGCCCGGCGCGCCCCCATCCGGCGCGCCCCCGCCCACGCCTCCGCCCCCGCCCGAGCAGGGGGCTCGGAGGTGAGAGGGGCGCCCCTCTCTACCGGGGGCGTTAACAGGGGGCCCTTCCTTTCTGCCAGGCTGGGGGGGTGAGCGAGCCGGACGGGATCGAGCTGTCGGCCACGCTGCGCCGCATCGAACGGGCGGCCGGGGCGCTGGCCACCGCCAGCGTGGCCCGGATGGACGAGACGCTGCCCTGGTTCCGGTCGCTCCCGGCCGACCAGCGGTCCTGGGTCATGCTGGTGGCCCAGGCCGGCGCCCGGTCGCTCGTGCAGTGGCTGCGTGGCGGCGGCGGCACGGACAGCACCCAGGAGGTCTCCGACGAGGTCTTCGCCGCCGCGCCGCTCGCCCTGGCCCGCTCGATCACCCTCCAGCAGACCGTGGCGCTGGTGAAGGTGACCATCGACGTGGTGGAGGAGCAGGTCGGCGCCCTCGCCGCCAAGGGCGAGGAGCAGCAGCTCCGGGAGGCCGTGCTGCGCTTCTCCCGGGAGATCGCGTTCTCCGCCGCCCGGGTGTACGCCCGCGCCGCCGAGTCGCGCGGTTCCTGGGACGCCCGGTTGCAGGCGCTGCTGGTCGACGCGCTGCTGCGCGGGGACTCCCCGGACGTGCTGGCCAGCCGGGCCGCCGCGCTCGGCTGGTCGGACGCGCCGCCGGTGGCGGTGGCGGTGGGCCGCTCGCCGGGTGGCGAGGTGGCCGCCGTGCTGCACACCGTCTACCGGCTGGCCCGGCGCATCGACGTCGAGGTGATCGGCGGGGTGCACGGGGACCGGCTGGTGATCGTGCTCGGCGGGGCGGCCGACCCGGTGGCGGCCGCCGGGAAGCTGCTGCCGGCGTTCGGGGACGGGCCGGTGGTGGTCGGCCCGGCGGTGCCGAGCCTCGACGAGGCGACCGACTCGGCCCGCGCCGCGCTGGCCGGGTTCCGCGCGGCCCCGGCCTGGCCGACCGCGCCGCGCCCGGTGTCGGCCGGCGGCCTGCTGCCGGAGCGGGCCCTGGCGGGGGACGCCGAGGCCCGCCGCCGGCTGCGCCACGACGTGTACGCGGTCCTCGCCCGCGCCCACGGGGAGCTGCTGGAGACCCTCGACGCCTTCTTCGCCGCCGGCGGGACGCTGGAGAGCGCGGCGCGGGCCCTTTTCGTGCACCCCAACACGGTGCGCTACCGGCTGCGGCGCATCGCCGAGGTGACCGGGTTCTCGCCGCTGGTGCCCCGGGACGCGTTCGCCCTCCAGGTGGCGCTGACGGTGGGCCGGCTCGATCCGGTGGCCCCGGTCGTCCCGAATCAGCCAATAACGCCCTCCGGTCGACAAAGCAACAGAAACGCCTAACCCGCCACGCCGATGTTTGTAGGGTTCCTCCAAACGTCCTAGTGTGGTTTGGTGGCCCTCGGCACCAACGTGACCGACGAGTATCCGGGAGAGTCATAGGCGTGCTCGCCGTACTCGCTCCCGGCCAGGGTTCCCAGAAGCCCGGCTTCCTGACACCCTGGCTCGACCTGCCCGGCGCCCGGGAACGGCTGCGCTGGTGGTCGGTGCTGGCCGGAGTCGACCTGGTGCACCTCGGCACGGAGGCCGACGCCGAGGAGATCAAGGACACCGCCCGCACCCAGCCGCTGCTGGTTGCCGCCGCGCTGCTCGCGGCCGAGCACCTGCCGATGCACGACGTCTCGCTCACCGTCGGGCACAGCGTCGGCGAGCTGGGCGCGGCGGCGCTCGCCGGGGTCGTGCCGGCCGAGACCGCCATCACCCTCGCCGGGGTGCGCGGCCGGGAGATGGCCGCCGCCTGCGCCCTGGAGCCGACCGGCATGGCCGCCGTCCTCGGCGGGGACACCGACGAGGTGCTCGCCGCCCTCGATGCCCACGGGCTGCACCCGGCCAACCGCAACGGGGCCGGGCAGATCGTCGCCGCCGGGTCGATCGACGGGCTGGACAAGCTCGCCGCCGAGCCGCCGGCGAAGGCCCGGGTGGTCCGGCTCAAGGTGGCCGGCGCGTTCCACACCCCGTACATGGCCCCGGCCGAGGCGGCGCTTGCCGAGGTGGCCGCCGGTGTCCTGCCGGCCGACCCGACCCGCGTCCTGCTGTCGAACCTCGACGGCACGGCGGTCCACCACGGCCCGGAGGTGGTGCGGCGGCTGGTCCGCCAGGTCACCTCGCCGGTGCGGTGGGACCTGTGCATGCGCGCCCTCGCCGACCTCGGCGTCACCGGCGGCATCGAGCTGCCACCGGCCGGCACCCTCGCCGGCCTCATCAAGCGGGACCTCAAGGACAGCGGCGTCCCCGAGACCGTCACCCTGAACACGCCCGACGACCTGCCCGCCGCGCGCGACCTCATCGCCCGGCACGGCTCGGCCCCGGGCCAACCGCTCGCCCGCATCGGGGGTCACGCATGACCGGCAGCCGCATCCTCGCCCTGGGGCACTACCAGCCGTCCCGGGTCGTCACCAACGACGACATCGCCCAGTTCGTCGAGACCAACGACGAGTGGATCAGGGACCGGGTGGGCATCGTCAGCCGCCGGATCGCCGGCGACGAGACGGTGGCCGACATGGCCGCCGCCGCGGCCGGCAAGGCGCTGGCCAACGCCGGCCTCACCGCCGCCGACATCGACCTGGTCGTGGTGGCGACCTGCACCGCCGTCGACCGCAGCCCGAACGTGGCCTGCCGGGTCGCCGCGAAGCTCGGCATCACCGCGCCGGGCGCGTTCGACATCAACACCGCGTGCTCCGGCTTCGCCTACGCGCTCGGCACGGTCGACCACGCGATCCGGGCCGGAGCGTCGCGCAACGCCCTCGTCATCGGCGTGGAGAAGCTCTCCGACTTCACCGACTGGACGGACCGCTCGACCTGCATCATCTTCGCCGACGGCGCGGGCGCGGCGGTGGTCACGGCGGCCGCCGAGGACGAGCCGGCCGGGGTCGGCCCGGTGGTCTGGGGCTCGGTGCCCGACAAGGGCGACGCGGTACGCATCGAGGGCTGGCGGCCGTACGTCAAGCAGGAGGGGCAGACCGTGTTCCGGTGGGCGACCACCGCGCTGGCCCCGCTGGCGCTGAAGGCGTGCGAGCAGGCCGGGGTCGCCCCGTCCGAACTGGCCGCGTTCGTGCCGCACCAGGCCAACACCCGGATCATCGACGGCATCGCCAAGCGGCTCGGCATCCCCGACGCGATCATCGCGAAGGACATCGTCGAGTCCGGCAACACCTCTGCGGCGAGCATCCCGCTGGCCCTGTCCAAGCTCGTCGAGCGGCGGGAGGTGCCCTCGGGCGCCCCGGTGCTGCTCTTCGGCTTCGGCGGCGGCCTGACCTATGCCGGTCAGGTCGTCCGCTGCCCCTGATGTCCGGCCCCCGTCGGGGGCCGTGCGCGCGCCGCGCTCGCGCGCGGCGAGTCCAACCATCGAGAGGAACGCACCAACCATGACCCGTGACGAGATCACCGCCGGCCTCGCCGAGATCCTCGAAGAGGTTGCCGGGGTGAGCCCGGACGACGTGGCCGAGGGCAAGTCCTTCACCGACGACCTCGACGTCGACTCGCTCTCCATGGTGGAGGTCGTGGTCGCCGCCGAGGAGAAGTTCGGCGTCAAGATCCCGGACAACGAGGTGCAGAACCTGAAGACCGTGGGCGACGCCGTCAGCTACATCGCGGCGCAGTCCTGATCATGAGTCGCTCCGACGTCGTCGTCACAGGGCTCGGCGCGACCACCCCGTTGGGCGGGGACGTCGCGTCGACCTGGGACGCCATGCTCGCCGGCCGCTCCGGGGTGGGTCCGCTCACCCAGGAGTGGGCGGCGCAGCTCCCGGTGCGGATCGCCGCGCAGCTCGCCGTCGACCCGTCCGAAGTGATCGACCGGGTCAAGCTGCGCCGCCTGGACCGCTCCGAGGCCATCGCGATCATCGCCGCCAGGCAGGCGTGGGAGGACGCGGGCCTCGCCGACTCCGGGGTCGACCCGGAGCGGCTGGCGGTCAGCGTCGGCTCCGGCATCGGCGGTGCCACCACGCTGCTCGCCCAGGACGACATCCTGGAGGCGTCCGGCCCCCGCCGGGTGTCCCCGCACACCATCCCGATGCTGATGCCGAACGGCCCCGCCGCCTGGGTGGGGCTGGAGCTGGGCGCGAAGGCCGGCGTGCACACGGTGGCCAGCGCCTGCGCGACCGGCGCGGAGGCCATCTCCCTCGGGTTGGACATCATCCGCTCCGGCCGGGCCGACGTGGTGCTGGTCGGCGGCACCGAGGCGGTCATCCACCCGCTGCCGATCGCCGGCTTCGCCTCGATGCGGGCCATGTCCACCCGCAACGACGAGCCGGAGCGGGCCTCCCGCCCCTGGGACTCGGGCCGCGACGGCTTCGTCCTCGGCGAGGGCGCGGGCGTGCTGGTGCTGGAGCGGGCCGAGCACGCCGCCGCCCGGGGCGCCCGGGTGTACGCGCGCCTGGCCGGTGCCGGGATCACCTCCGACGCGTACGACATCGTGCAGCCGCACGCCGAGGGCGAGGGCGCGGTCCGGGCCATCAGCAAGGCCATCGCCGACGCGGACATCGCCCGGGAGGACATCGTGCACGTCAACGCGCACGCCACCTCCACCCCGGTCGGCGACATGCTGGAGATCGGCGCGCTGCGCGCCGCGCTCGGCGACCACCCGGTGCTCACCGCCACCAAGTCGATGACCGGCCACCTCCTCGGCGCGGCCGGCGCGCTGGAGTCGATTGCCACGATCCTCTCCATCCGCGACGGCGTCGTCCCGCCGACGATCAACCTGGACGACCCGGACGCCGACCTGAGCCTGGACGTGGCCGCCCACAAGGCGCGGCACATGGAGATCCCGGCCGCGTTGAACAACGCGTTCGGCTTCGGCGGCCACAACGTGGCCCTCGTCTTCACCCGCCCCTGAGGTGTAAGGAAGGGCCCCCTGTTAACGCTTTTTGCATAGCAGGGGGCCCTTCCTAACGCTGCACGCCCGCCCTACCACCGGGCGGGACGCGCGGCGGCAGGCGGCGCGGGGGACAGCAGGCGGCGCGGGGGACGGCCCCGATCCGGGGCGCGGCCGGGGAAGTTACGTGCGGTTGCGGGGGTGCCGGCGCGCCTGGCGTTCGTTGCCCCGGCGATAGTTGCCGGTCCACCGGGCCATCACCAGTTGCGGGTCGTCGTCGACCTCGGCGAGGAACTCCGCCGCCCGTCCGCCCCGCAGCGTGCCGGCGACCCGCCCGTGGTGCGTGATCACCACCGACCCGTCCGCCCGCTCGGCGTACGCAAACCCCTGTGCTTCTCCCACGCCCGGCACCCTTCCACCCCGCCCACAGCCCCGCACTCCGTTTTCGGCCGCAGCGGCGCCTGTCGGCGGGGGCGGAACCCGGCCGAGTGGAGCCCTTCGCCCGGGCGACCGACGCGGCGAAGAAGTGCGTCGTGTCGAGCACCCTGGATCGGGTCGACCGGAACGCGGAACTCGTGCGGGCGGATCTCGGCGAGGCCGTGCAGCGGCTCAGGCGGGCCGGGTCGGTGCCTTCCACTCCGTGTCGGCGACATGGGGGGTCCGGGATCGGTGCAAGGCGCGATGTCCCCGACATGGAGTTGATCAAGGGCAGGAACCACCGAAGTCGGGCCGCGCCTTGCCGGATCCGGCGCTCTACCGGGCGGGGGCGCGGAGGTCGGCGACGAAGGCGCGCCAGGCCCCCGGGGCGAAGGCGAGGGTGCCGGCGTCGCGGGCCTTCGAGTCGCGCACCAGCACGAGGCCCGGCAGGTTGTCGGCGACCTCGACGCAGTTCCCGCCGTTCGTGTTGCTGCGGGTGGCGGTGCGCCAGCGGGGGCGATGGGTGCTCACAGCTCGTTCACCTGCTTCAGGATCAGGTCTCTCGACTGGTCGCGCGGCAGGGCGACCGCCCGCACAGCTTCCCACGCCCGCACCAGCGTGGAAACCCGCTTCGGGTCGGCGAGCACCCGCCCCTCCAACTGGTCCTCCAGGAACGCCAGGTGCTCGCCGCCGGCCGCCTCGGCGAGCGTGAACGGCCCCGACTGACCGATGTAGGGCCCCGCGTCGCAGGGCACGACGTGCACCAGCACCCGGGTCCGCAGCCCGACCTCGGCGAGGTGCAGGAGCTGCTCCTTCAGCACCGCCGGCTCGCCCCGGCGCAGCGCCGCCTCGTCGATGACGAAGATGGTCAGCGGCGGCTCCTTGCGGTCGAGCAGCGCCTGGCGCTCCATCCGGAAGGCGACGTGCTCCTCGACCTTCTCGGGCACGAACAGGCCGCTGGCGAGGGCCGCGCGGGCGTACCCCTCGGTCTGGAGCAGCCCCGGGATGATGACCGGCTCGAAGCAGCGCAGCGAGGTGGCCTCCCGCTCCACCTCCGCCCACGGGCGGAACCAGCCGGGCTGGGCGTCCCGGCGCGCCTCGACGGCCATCCGGGCGAACAGGTCGCCGGTGCCCAGCAGCTCGTCGAGTCGGCGCGCCGTGTCGGGCTGCGGCACGCGCCGCCCCGTCTCGAACATCGCGATCAGCGAGCCGGAGACGTGCACCGCCTCGGCGACCTGGTCCTGGGTCAGCCCCCGCTTGCCCCGCTCGTGTTTCAGGACCAGGGCGAGATATGCGCTCACTCCTCACCGCTCCTCACTGTTGGTTCGGCATCGGTCACGCTGTGCACCGTACTCCCGGCGCTCCTCCCTGTCCGGCCCGACCGGGTCCAGGGTGGAACCACGCGGTCCGGCTGGTGGAGGCGATGCCCGGCGGCCGGGCCTGCGCGGGGCCGCCCCGTACCCCCTTGCGGGGCGGCCCTCCCCCACCGACCAGGAGGCGAGCGCGTGGCAGACCCCCGATGCGACGGCGGCCGACGCCGGCCGCACCCGCCCCTGCGCCCGCTGTGGCTGTGCCGGACGTGCCTTGCCCCGTGGCCCTGCCCGCAGGCCCGGGACGACCTGCTGGCCGCCTACGCCGGGGACCGGGTCGGCCTGTGCCTCTTCCTGGCCTGGCGGATGTTCGACGCCGACGACGACCTGCGGGCGCTGCACCCCGACGACCCGCCCCCGGCCGCCGAGCTGTTCCGCCGCTTCCTGCGCTGGGCGCGCCGCTAGCCCTCGACCGAAGCCGGTCGCGGCCCCGCCGCAGAAGTCGGCCACGCCGACGCCCGTCGGGTGCCCCGTTCACGCGGGCAGCTCCATTAGGCACTGGACCGAGGTCGGTCACCGCCACCCGTGGGCCGCTGAGATCGCGCGAGGAGCGCACCCTGCGACCCGTTAGCATCCATCGGCCGTCCCGGGTGGACCGGGCGGCGAACGACCACGGGGGAAGTGCGCACGGTGTTTCGACGTATCTGCGCGGCGGTGCTGGCCGCGCTCATTCTTGCGACGGCGGCGGGCTGCGCCGACGATGGGCCACGAACGACGGGCGGCCGGGCCGGGGGTGGTCCGGTCCCCGCACCGTCGCCCTTCGTCTCCGGCCCGCCCTGGTACGACGACACGGCCCCCGCCGGGGCGGGCGTCACGGTCGGCGCGAAGGGCACCCCCTGCGAGCTGCCGGTCACGTTCTCGCTGCCCGCCCGGTGGACGGCCGAGCCGGTGGGCGACGCGGCCGGGACCACGCTGGGCGGTTCCCGGCTGCGCTGCGAGGTCGACGCGAAGCCCGCCGGCAACGTGGGCTTCCTGCGGGTCTGGGCGGTCGACGAGGGCACCGGGGACGTGCGCGCCGCGCTGGAGGAGTTCCTGGCCGACGACGACCGGGTCAGCGAGATCGAGTACCGGCGGGGGCGGCGCGGGCCGCTCGACCTGGCCGAGGCGACCTACGTGCAGGCCGACGGGCTGGGCGGCGGCCCGAACCGGCAGCGCGCCCTGGCGGTGGGCGTCCCCGGTGGCGGAACGGTCCTGGTGACCTTCGGCGGGATGGACACCAGCGAGTTCGAGGCGATGTTCCCGGCGTACCAGCTCGCCACGGGCACCCTGCGGGTCAGCCGCTGAGCGTCTCCCCATGCTGATCCCCCGCCGCCCCACGGACGGCGGAACCCGGCGGGCTGCGGGGCTTGAGTCTCCAGCGGCTGGAAGGTGCACGCTGAGCGGGTGACCGACCGCACCGAGCTGTACACCATCGGGCAACTCGCCCGCCGGACCGGCCTGGCCGTGCGCACCATCCGCTTCTGGTCCGACCTCGGGCTGCTGCCGACGACCACGCGGAGCGCAGGCGGCTACCGCCTGTACGACGCGCCGGCGGTGGCCCGGCTCGACCTGTTGCGGACCCTGCGGGGCCTCGGCATCGGCCTGGACGCCGCCCGCCGGATCCTGGACCGCCAGGAGAGCGTTGCCGACGTCGCGGGGGCGCACGTGCGGGCGCTCGACGCCGAGATCCGCACGCTGCGGCTGCGCCGGGCGGTGCTGCGGTCGGTCGCACGACGTGGCAGTACGACGGAGGAGCTGAGAATCATGACCGAACTGGCCCGACTCTCCGCAGAGGAGCGGCAGCGGATCATCGACGACTTCGTCGCCGAGGTCTTCGCCGGGGTGCCCGCCGACGCGCCGGGGGGCGGCCTGGCCGGCGCGATGCGGGCGCTGCCCCCCGCGCTTCCCGACGAGCCCACCGACGCGGAGGTGGACGCGTGGGTGGAGCTGGCGGGGCTGGTCGCCGACCCGGCGTTCCGCGAGCGGGTACGCGAGATGGCGCTGGCCGGCGCGGCGGGCGACTCCGGTGCGGAGCTGCCGCCCACGGCCCTGGAGCAGGCCCGGGAGGCGCTGGCCGCCGGGGTGGCCCCGGAGTCCCCGGAGGCGGCAGCGGTGCTGGCGCACCTCGTGGACCCGGCGCTGCCGGGCCGGGAGCGGGCCGCGCTCGCCGACCGGCTGGCGACCTTCACCGACCGCCGGGTCGAGCGGTACTGGCAGCTCGTCGGGGTGCTCAACCGGCAGCCCCCGTTCCCGCCCTCGGTGCCGGCCGGCGAGTGGCTGATCGCCGCCCTCCGCGCGCCCCGCTGAGCCCACCGGCGTCCGCCACCGTGCGGATCGGCCGCTGACGGGCTCCCGCCCGTCCCACACGGGGGGCGGGCGGGAGCCTCCCGGTCAGCGGGCCGCCGGCACCGCCTCGCGGGCCAGCACGACCGCGCCGAGCAGCGCGGCGTCGTCGGCGAAACCGGAGAGCACCACGTCCGGCCGGTACGGCAGCACGGCGGCGAGCCGCTCCACCAGCAGCCCACGGATCAGGTCGCTGCCGGCCACCCCGCCGACCAGCACCACCCGCTGCGGGTCGAGCAGCAGGCAGCAGGTGGCCAGGTGGCGGGCCAGCTCGTCGACCCGGGCGACCAGCGCGTCGCGGGGCGGGCCGGACCGCTCGGCGGCGGCGGCCAGCCCGGCCGCCCCGCCCGGCACCCCGAGGTCGTCGGCGAGCCGGTCCAGCGCCCGGCCGGAGAAGTCCAGCTCCAGCATGGTGCCCGGCCACGGGCCGCCGGCCACGGCGTACCCGATCTCGCCGGCCGCCCCGTGGTGGCCGGGCAGCACGGCCCCGCGCACGGTGACCGCCGCCGCGACCCCGGTGCCGAGGCCGACGACGAGGCCCGGGTCGGCGTCGCGCAGCGCGCCGAAGCGCAGCTCGGCCAGGGCGGCGGCGTTCAGGTCGTTGTCGACGGCCACCGTCGGCACGCCGAGCCGGTCGCGGACCGCGTCGGCCAGCCGGAGCCGGTCCCAGCCGGGCACGTTCGGGGCCAGGTCGATCCCGTCGGGCCGGACCACGCCGGGCGAGGCGATCCCCGCCGCCGCGACCGGCGCGCCGACCCGACCCACCAGGGTCACGGCCAGCTCCAGCGCGCGGTCCAGGGCCTGCGGGGCGCCCTTCTCGGCGTACGTCGGCACGCGCTCGCTCGCCAGCAGCCGGCCCTCACCGTCGGCCACCCCGACGGCCATCTTCGTGCCGCCGAAGTCGATGCCGAGCAGCACGCCCTCGTCCCCGGCCAGCGACGCGGGCTCTCCCGCCCGACCAACCAGCCGAACGGTCATCGGGCAGCCTTGGCGGCTACCGCGTCCAGCGCCTCGTCGGCCTCGGCGAGCCGGGCCCGCACGCCCGCCAGGCGGCCGGCGACGCCGTCGAGGGTGCCACGCAGCACCGTCACCTGGGCCCGGACCGCGCCCGCGCCCGGCCCGTCGGCCTGGGCCCGGTCGAGCACCAGCGCGGGGCGGACGGCGGCGGCGATCAGGTCGCCGATCGCGTCGTCGCCGAGCCGGTCGGTGACGCCCTCGGCCGCCGCGCGCACGCCCTCGGGGGTCCAGGTGTCCGGCGCGCCGCCGCGCACCAACCGTCCGACGACCGAGTGGGCGGCCCGGAACGGCACCCCGTGCCGGGTCAGCGCGTCGGCGGCGGCCGTGGTGGTGGCCCCGGAGGCGACGATCTCCTCCCGCGACGGCGGCTCCAGCGGCTCGATCTCGGCGAGGAAGCCGCCGAGCAGGGCGAAGAAGCGGTACGCCCGGTCGTTGCTCTCCCAGAGCCGCACCTGCACGTCGGTGGTGGCGTTGTTGGAGTCCTCCCACCACGCCGCGCCCACGTTGTTGAGCACGCTCGCGGCGTCGGCGGCGGTCGCCCCGGCCATCGAGACCAGGTGCTCCAGCACCACCGGGTTGCGCTTCTGCGGCATGATGCTGCTGCCCTGGGTGAAGTCGCCGGGGGTGGTCACCCAGCGCCAGCTCAGCCAGTCCATCAGGGTGCGGGCCAGCCGCGCCCCGGTGGCGAGGGCCTGGGCGTTGAGGGTGCCGACCCGGACCAGGTGGTCGGCGCCGGCCACCGCCTCGTACGAGTTGGTGACCAGGCCGCCGAAGCCGAGCAGCTCGGCCACCCGGGCCGGGGAGATGTCCAGGTCGGTGCCGGCGAACGCGCAGGACCCCAGCGGCGAGGTGTTGAGCTGGTCGATGAGGTCGGCGTACGCGACGGCCTCGCCCGCGAGGGCCTCGGCGTACCCGGCGAGGGCGTGGCCGATCGTGGTGGGCTGGGCCGGGCGGCGGTGGGTGTAGCCGGTGATCACCACGTCGGCGTAGCGGTCGGCGGCGTCGAGGGCGGTGGCCCCGGTGGCGAGCACCCGGTCGAGCACCCCGAGGAGCTGGTCGCGCAGCAGCATCCGGAAGACCCCGGCGTCGAGGTCGTTGCGGCTGCGGGCCATCTGCACGTCGAGCTCGGAGGTGGGGATGCCGCAGGCCTCGGCCAGCCGCTTCTCCATGAGGTAGTAGGTGTCCTCGAAGGTGCCGTCGAACGCGGGCGCGCCGCCGGTGTCGGCGCGCAGCTCCGCCAGCCCGCGCAGCAGCCGCGCGCCCCGGTCGGCGGGGATCAGCCCCTGCTCGGTCAGCATGACCACGTGCGCCTGGCTGGCCCGCACCATTGCGGGGAAGAGGTGCCCGACGTGGTGCTCGTAGGTCGGCCGCAGGTGGTGCCGCTGGTAGGTGGTCAGCGCGGGTGTGTCCATCAGGGTCTCTGCTTCCTTCCGTGCCGGACGCGACGACGCTCGCCGCGCCCGGGCGTCAGCCGGTCTAGTCGTGCGCGCCGAGCAGGCGCTCGGCGTTTCCGGCGAAGATCGCGGCCAGGTGGTCGTCGGGCAGGCCCAGCTCCCGGCAGATCCGAAGCTGGTCGTCGAGGTAGCGGGTGACGTAGCCGCGCGGGAACCACGACGAGTCGCTGCCGTAGACGATGCGGTGCGGGCCGATCGTCTCGTAGCAGCGCCGGAACAGCTCCTCCAGCGTGAGCTTGTACGGCATCCAGCGCACCCACTGGTTCGAGCCGGACGTGTCGACGTGGATGTTCGGGCAGCCCCAGGCGGCGAAGAGGAGGTCCTGCACGTGCTGGACGCCGAAGTGCGGCACCACCACGGCCAGCTCGGGGAAGCGCCGCGCCATCCGGGCCAGCTCGTCCGGGCCGCCGTGGCGGCCGTGGGAGAGGCCGCCGGCGCTGCCGTAGTGCCCGATGTGGATGAGCACCGGCACGCCGAGGCGCTGGGCGGTGCCCCAGAGCGGGTCCAGGTCGGCGTGGTCGAGGGGGCCGCGCAGCAGCGGGGCGAAGAGCTTCAGCCCGCGCAGGCCGCGCTCGGTGACCGCGCGCTCCAGCTCGCCGGCCGCGTCCGGGCCGTACGGGTCGTGGTGGGCGAAGCCGAGCAGCAGGTCCGGGTGCCGGTCCACCACGTCGGCGACGGTGTCGTTGCCGCCGCCGGTGACGAAGACGGCCCGGCGCACGTTCACCCGGCGCAGCTCCTCGGCCCAGCGGTCCGCCTCGTCCTGCCAGCGCTCGGCGGGGGGCTCGGGGTCACCGAAGCCCCACGCCTGCCGCCAGCCCTTGGCGTACGGGGCGGAGGCGGCGGCGCGCACGGCCCGCTCGTGCTCCCCGCCGGGGTGCATCCCGGCGGCGTCCTCGCAGGCCCGGATCGTCTCATCCGCGCCGATGCGGAAGTGCAGGTGGAAGTCGACGACGTCCAGTCCCCGGTCGACGGTCACGATTCCTCCTCGGAGACGGGCAGCGGGTCGGCGGTGGGCGGGGCGGGCGGCGCGGCGGCCACCCAGGCGGCGACGATCTCGCGCAGCCGCGCCCCGGCCAGCTCGCGCACGCGCCGGCCGGCGGGCTCGTCGGCCAGCGAGACGTGCCCGGACCAGCCCTGCCACGGGTCGGGCCGGGACTCCACCAGCACGTACGGGTGGCGCACCGGCAGCTTCGGCTTCGGCGGCAGGTCGTCGACCGCGTCGAGCCGCACCGCGCCCGGGTCGAACCCGAGCACCCCGGACGTCTCGTACGCCCCGCCGTGGCCGCGGGAGACCAGCGGCCCGTACAGCTCGGCGGTCTCGTCGGGGGTGACGAGCTGGAACCAGTTGACCAGCAGCAGGCTGGCCGTCCGCCGCCCGGAGACCCACTCCATCGCGGCGCGGACGGTGGACATGTTGGCGTCGTGGCCGTTGACGACCAGCAGCCGGGGGAAACCGGCCGCCACGATCCCCTCGATGACGTCGGCGAGGTAGCCGACGGCGATCTCCGGCCGGATCGCCACGGTGCCGGGCCACGGCCGGGTCTGCCCGGGGCAGGCGGCGTACGGCACGGCGGGGAAGACCACCCCGCGCGGGCCCGGGGCCGCGGCCTCGTCCGGGGTCCCGCCACCGGACGAGGCCGGGCCGCTTCCGGTGCCGCCCGCGGCGACGGCGCTCTCGCCGGCGAAGCCCTCGGCGAGGATCAGGTCGGTGCCCAGCGGCAGGTGCGGGCCGTGCCACTCGACCGCGCCGACCGGCAGCACCGCGAAGTCCGCCGCGTCGGCGACCGCCGCCAGCTCCCCGCCGGGGACCCGGGCGGCGGGGAGCAGCCCGCCGCCGGCCAGCCAGGTGGCGATGTGGTCGTCGCGCGTCACGCCGTCCACTTCGCCGCCTCCCGGCTCGACCGCCGGCCGCCCTCCAGCCGGCCGGAGACCACCATCACCACGAAGATCAGGACGACCTGGAGCATCCCGTACGCGGCGGCGGTGCCGACCTCGAACGAGTACATCCGGTTGTTGATCTCCACGGAGATCGGCGCGGTCTCCGAGGTGTAGATGAGCACCGAGGCGACGAACTCGCCGACCCCGTTGACGAAGGCGAGCAGCGCGCCGGCCAGCACGCCCGGCAGCATCAGCCGCAGCGTGACCGTGCCGAACGCCCGCCACCAGGACGCCCCGAGGTTGCGCGCGGCCTCCTCCAGCGACGGGTCGATCTGCGCGAGGGTGGCCGAGCTGGAGCGGAACACCAGCGGCAGGAACCGCACGAAGTACGCCAGCGGCATGATCCAGAAGGTGCCGATGAGGACCTGGCCGAAGCTGAACGCGTTGCCGGTGCTGAACGCCGAGATCAGGTTGATCGCCACCACCGTTCCGGGCAGCGCCCAGGCCAGCATGACCGCCACGTCCAGCAGCCCCCGGCCGCGGAAGTTCAGCCGGCGCACCGCGTACGCGACGAGCACGCCGACCACGACGCAGGCGACGGTCGCGATGAAGCTCATCTGCAGCGAGTTGACGATCGGCTGGAACGCCCTCGGCTCGGAGAAGATCGTGACGAAGTTCTCCGTCGTGTACGCCGACGGCACCACCTCGGTCGTCCACGAGCCGTCCTTCGAGAACGCCACCAGGGCGATGGTCGCCACCGGGGCCAGCAGCACGGCCGTGGCCAGCAGCGACGCGGCCAGGGCGAACCACTTGCCGAACGGGTTCGTGATCTCCCGCCGGTGCGCCGCGACGCCCTTGGACTGGGAGCGGTAGCTGCGCCGCCCCTCGTACCAGCGCATCCAGAGCAGGAACAGCACCGACACCACGCCGAGCACCGAGGCGTACGTGGAGGCCATCGGCAGGTCGCCGTTGGTGCGGTTGATGTAGATCTGCATGGTCATCGTCCGGTCCACCCCGAACAGCAGCGGGGCGGTGTACGACGCCAGCGACGTCATGAAGACCAGCAGCGACGCCGAGACCAGGGCCGGGGTGAGCATCGGCAGCAGCACCGTGCGCCACACCCGCACCCGGGAGGCGCCCAGGTTGTACGCCGCCTCCTCCACCGAGGGGTCCATCCCGCTCAGCGCGGCGGAGGCGGAGAGGTAGAAGAACGGGTACATGGTGAACGTGTGCACCACCAGCACGCCGGCGATGCCGCTGAACGGCAGCACCGGGTTCTCCGCGCCGAAGAGCTGCTGGAGGCCGCGCGGCAGGATGCCGGTCTCGCTGTAGAGGAGCTGGAACGAGATCGCCCCGATCAGCGGCGGCAGGGCCGCCGGCACCAGGATGATCGCCTCGATCAGCTTCCGGCCCGGGAACGAGAAGCGCTTGAGCAGGAACGCCATCGCCACGCCGACGATGCCGCAGAGCAGCACGCTGGCCGCCGAGATGACCACCGAGGTGATCAGGGAGGAGCGGGCCACCCCGTCGCCGGTGAGGAAGGCGCCGTAGTTCTCCACCCCGTCCACGCCGACGCTCTCGGCGAAGGTGGCGAACATCGGCTGCACCACGTACCCGAAGAGGATCAGGGCGAGCGGGAACACCAGCACGTACGGGAACCAGCGGGAGCCGGCACCGCCGCCGAAGCGGTCGGCCAACCGGCGGCGCGGGCCCGGCGGCGGCGTCGGCTCCTTCGTGACCGGGGCGACGGTCGCCGGGCCGGAGGCGGCGGGGATGGTGGTCACGGACGCACCACCCACATCCGCTCGCGGTTGAGCCGCAGCCCGACCTGGTCGCCGACGGCGAGCCCGGCGGGCACGTCCACGGCGGCCACCTGCACCTGCTCGCCGGCGGTGTCCACCACGAGGTTGGTGGCCATGCCGGTGAACTCGACCTCGGCGATCCGACCGGGCAGCGCGCCCGGGTCGGTGGTCGTGGTCAGGCCGATGTGCTCGGGGCGCACCGACACCAGCGCGGTCTCGCCCTGACGCAGCCCGTGGCCGGCCGGGGCGGGCGCGGCGATCTCGCCGCCGCCGGGCAGCCCGACCGTGACGCCGGCCTCCGTCGCGGCGAGCACCGGCAGGCTGAGCACGTTGCTGCGGCCGATGAAGCGGGCCACGAAGCTGGTGGCCGGGCGGTGGTAGATGTCCTGCGGCGCGCCGATCTGCTGCACCCGGCCGGACTGCATGACCGCGATCCGGTCCGACATGGCCATCGCCTCGGCCTGGTCGTGGGTGACGTAGATGCCGGTGGTGCCGGCCTCCTTCTGGATGCGGCGGATCTCCGTGCGGGTCTCCTCGCGCAGCTTCGCGTCGAGGTTCGACAGCGGCTCGTCCAGCAGCAGGGTCTTCGGCCGGATCACCAGGGCGCGGGCCAGGGCGACCCGCTGCTGCTGGCCGCCGGAGAGCTCGTCGATGCGGCGGTCGCCGTACCCGGCGAGGTGCACCTGGCCGAGGGCCTCCTCGACCCGGCGCTTCGCATCGGCCCGGCCGACCTTGCGGATCTTCAGCCCGTACGCCACGTTCTGCGCGACGCTCATGTGCGGGAAGAGCGCGTAGTTCTGGAACACCATGCCGGTGTCGCGCTTGTTCGGCGGCCGGCGGGTCACGTCCTCCTCGCCGAACCGGATGCGCCCGGAGGTGGGGAAGTAGAACCCGGCCACCATGCGCAGCGTGGTGGTCTTGCCGCAGCCGCTCGGGCCGAGCAGGGTGAAGAACTCCCCGGCGGCGATGGTGAAGTCGACGTCGTCCACGGCCGCGGTGTCGCCGCCGCGCGCGAAGCGCTTGCTCACCGACTCCAGCGTGACATCGATCATGATGTCCTCTCCTCTTGCGCTACGTGGGGGCCGGCTGAAGGAAGGGCACCTTCTTGACGCCTCCGGTAGAGAAGGGCGCCCCTCTCACACCGGCCGGGCGCGACCCTGCCGGCGAGCGGTGACGCCGGGGACGGAAGAACCCGTCCCCGGCGTCCGCCGCGTCAGCCCTTGTTCTTGATCTGGCCGTTCCAGTGGTTGATCCACTCGGTCTCGTTCTTGCCGATCACGTCCCAGTTGACGTCCAGCGGCTTGAGGTTGAGCTGGGCCAGCCACTCCGGCTTGTCGGCGATGTCCACGGCCGGGATCTGGAAGTAGTCCTTGGCCAGGGTGCCGCGCAGCGAGTCGTCGAAGAGGAACTCCATGAACTTCTGCGCGCCGGTGGTGTTGCCGCCCTTGACCGCGGCGATGCCGTCGACCAGCACGGGAGCGCCGGAGGCCGGCATCACGTACCCGAAGGGCATGTTCGCCTGGTTGGCCTGGAGCAGCACGTCCTGGAGGTTCCAGGCGCTGAGCACGCCCTGCTGCCGGGAGAGCTTCAGGTACAGGTCGGCCGGGTTGGCCGCGTACGAGCCGGTGTTGGCGTCGAGCTTCTTCAGCCAGTCGTACCCGGGCTGGGGGTTGCTGCCGTCCGGGGACTGCCGCATGATCATCGCGGCGTAGATCGACCGCATGGTGCCGGACGCCGCGACGTCCCGAATGACGATCTTGTCCTTCCACTCCGGCTTCAGCAGGTCGTCCCAGTCCTTCGGGGCCTGCTCCGGGGTGAGCGCCTTGTTGTTGTACATGATGACCTCGGGGAGCAGGATCTCCCCGAACCAGCGGCCCTCGGCGTCCTTGTACTTGGCGTCCATCTTGCTGGCGAAGGCCGGCTGCCAGCCGGTCAGCAGGTCCTCGGACGCGCCGGCGGAGAGCCCCTGCTGGGTGCCGCCCCACCAGACGTCGGCCTGCGGGTTGGCCTTCTCCGCCCGGACCCGCTCCAGGATCTCCTGCGCGCCCAGGTTGAGGATCTCGACCTTGCCCTTGTACTCCGGGTACTTCTTGGTGAACTCGTCCACCACGAAGGTCGAGACCTTCTTGTCGCGGGCCGTGTAGATGGTCAGCTTCTCGGCGCTCGCGCCGCCGGCCTTGTCGTCGTCGCCGCCACCGCCGCAGGCGGTGCCCGCGGCGAGGACGGTGGCGAGCGCACCGGCGAGGAGAAGGCGACGTCTCATGGAAAACCTCCGAGGGGATTGCGGTGGGGTAACTTGCGGGGTCAGGGGCTGGGCAGCAGGGTGGGCAGGCCGGCGGCGGCGGCCGAGAGCGCGTAGCTGACCGCGCCGTGCAGCACGGCCCGGTCGCCGAGCACCGCCCGGCGTACCTCGGTGGCGCTCGGCGCGGCGGCGGCGACCAGGGTCTGGAGCCGGGCGACGGCCGCGTCGTCGAGCTGCGCGGCGGCCCCGCTGAGCAGGACCCGGCCCGGGTCGGCGACGCAGACGCAGGAGACGATCAGCCGGGACCAGGCGGCCAGGACCTCGCCGAGGTACGCGGCGGCCCGCTCGTCGGCGCGGGCCAGCTCGACCAGGGCGGTCACCGGCGCGTCGGGCCGCCGCCCGGGGGCCAGGGCCACGACCCGCTCGGCGATGGCGTTCTCCGACCAGCGCGCCTCGAACGGGCCGACCCCGTCGTGGCCCCGGTCGGCCGGGTCGAGCGGCAGGAAGCCGACCTCGCCGGCGGCGCCGCCCGAGCCCCGGCGCACCTGGCCGTCGAGCACGAGTCCGGCGCCGATGCCGTCGGCGACGTGCAGCAGCAGCAGGTCGGCGACGTCGCTGCCGGCGCCGACCGCGTGCTCCCCCGCCGCCATCAGGTTGACGTCGTTGTCGATCACCACCGGCACGCCGAGACACCGCTGCAGGGCCTCCCCTATCGGCCGGCCCTCGACCAGGCCGACCGAGGGGGCCAGCCGGACCGCGCCGCCGGAGGAGACGCCGGGGGCGGCGATGGCCACCCCGCGCAGCGCCGGCAGGCCGTCGCCGGCCAGCTCGGGCACCGAGCGGCAGATGGTGTCGATGATGTCCCCGGCGAGCCGGACGGTGCGGTGGGCGACCACCGTGCCGTCGCTGTCGGCGATCTCGCAGCTGATCCGGGAGGGCTCCAGCGCGACGGCGGCGACCAGCTCGGCGCGCGGGTTGAACTCCAGCATCGCCCGGGGGCGGCCGGCGCGCGACGCCCCCGGCCCCCGTTCGATCAGGTAGCCCTCGGCGATCAGCTCGCGCACGAGCGGGGTGAGCGTGGCGGGACTCAGGCCGGTGAGCTCGGTGAGCTCGGCGCGGGAGAGCACCCGCACCTGGCGGGCGGTGGAGATCACGGACAACCGCTTGATCTCCTTCGACCGCTCCCGGCTCACCGGGCTCGTTGGTGGCGTCACCACGTCAGTCACACTTCCTTCCTACGGCGAACGAACTATTGAGTCAAGTAACGAAATCGTCTCGGATTTCTGGGAACACCCAACTGACCAGGAAGAACGCCCCCATCCGCAGCGCTGCGGCACCCTTGCGCAAGGCGGCCCGCCGGCACCGCAAGGGGCGCGCCGGCGGGAGTTAATTTCTTTCGCAAAGAAAGAAAGACTTTGCAAACCATTGACTGGCCGCCTCGCCGGTCCCTAGCGTCACCGGGCGAAGGCCTTCCAGTGTGTACGGAACCCCGTGCCGCTGCGTACCCCGGTGACGCGACGCCCATCGGCGCCCATCGCCCCGTCCCCACCTCTCGCCGTCCGAACACGACACCCGCGTCGACGCGCCGCGTCCGACGACGGTCGTCGCTGCCCGGGCCCCGTGGTTCCGAAAGGATCTACATGCGAATCAAGGCGTTCCTGCTACCCACGGCGCTCGCCCTGGCCCTGTCCGGGGTGCCCGCCGCAGCCGTCGCCGCGCCCGCCGACCGCTCCGACGCCGTCGACCTCGACGTGCTCTTCGTCAGCGCCCACCCCGACGACGAGGCCGGCAGCCTCGCCACGATGGGCCAGTGGAAGGAGCGGTACGGCGCCAAGGCCGGCGTCCTCACCATCACCCGGGGCGAGGGCGGCGGCAACGCCGTCGGCCTCGAGGAGGGCCCGCCGCTCGGCATCATCCGCGAGCGCGAGGAGCGCACCGCCATCGGCAGGGCCGGGGTGGAGAACCTCTACAACCTCGACCGGGTCGACTTCTGGTACACCGCCTCCGCCCCGCTGTCCGAGCAGATCTGGGGGCACGACGACACCCTGGCGAAGATCGTCCGGGTGATCCGGCAGACCCGGCCCGAGATCATCATGACGATGAACCCGTCGCCGACCCCGGGCAACCACGGCAACCACCAGCAGGCCGCCCGGTTCGCCGCCGAGGCGTTCCACGCCGCCGCCGACCCGGCCGCCTTCCCCGAGCAGATCCGCGAGGAGGGGCTGCAGCCGTTCCGGGCGGCGAAGTTCCTGCGCACCGGGGGCACCGGCACCTCGGCCACCGGGCCGCAGTGCGCCACCAGCTTCGTCCCCACCGTCCCGACCGACCAGGTCTTCGGCGTCTGGGAGGGCACCCCGAGCAAGACCGGCAAGACCTGGGCCGAGATCGAGGTCGACGCCCGCCGGGACTACGTCACCCAGGGCTGGGCGGGCACCGCCGCCGCCCCCACCGACCCGGCCAAGATGCGCTGCGACTTCTACACCCTGGTCGAGAGCCGCGTCCCGTACGACCCGGCGGACACCTCCCCCGAGGCGATCCTTCGCGGTTCCGTGCTGCCCGCCCAGGCCGGCGGCCTGCCCGCGGGCACCGAGCTGTACCTCACCACCGACCGCTTCGACGTCGCCCCCGGCGAGACCGTCGAGGTCACCGCGCATGTGCGAGCGCCCCGGGACCGGGCACTGGCGCAGCCGAAGGTGGACCTGCGGCTGCCGCAGGGCTGGAAGGTCACCGGCCCCGGCGCGCTGAAGGGCGCCGTACCCGCCGGCAAGGAGCGTGCGGTGACCTTCACCGTGACCGTTCCGGCCGACGCCGCCACCAACCGCCAGCAGCTCGTCGGCGCGACCCTGAGCACCAACCGGGGGACCGGCCGCACCGACCGGGCCGTGCGCGTCGTCGCCGACGTGCGCGGCACCCTGGAGCCGCTGGAGGAGGTCGGGGTGTTCCGGCAGTGGGCCGGCGACAGCGCGTACCCGCAGCTCGACACGCTGATCAAGCCGGTGCTCCCCATCGGCTCCGGCAAGAGCCGGTCGGTCCGGGTCGACCTGCGCAACCACAGCGAGACCGCCCAGAGCGGCACCGTCGCCCTCGGCCTGCCCGCCGGGTTCACCGCCGACGCCGCCACGAAGAGCTACACCAACCTGGCCCCCGGCGCGACCGGGGCGGTCACCTTCACCGTGACCAACACCGACGCCACCCTGCCGACCGCCAACGAGGGCGGCACGGGCGGCGACTACGGCATCACCATCACCACCACCAGCGCCGCCGGCAGCACCGTCGAGACCGGCGCCCTGGAGATCGTGCCGACGACCGAGGTGCCGCGGGCCGGCCAGCAGAACGCCGTCGACGGCGTGGCCTCCCCCGGCGAGTACCCCGGCCCGGAGCTGGACCTCTCCCGCATCTGGGAGGGCGAGGCCACCACGCCGCAGGACGCCTCGGCGAAGGGCCGCGTCGCCTGGACCAAGGACGCGCTGAAGGTGTTCGTGCAGGTCACCGACGACGTGCTCGGCACGAAGGTGGTGCCGCAGGACTGCAAGCGGCAGCGCCGCACCGACAGCGTGGAAATCATCGTCGACCCGAAGGGGAACTCGGCGAACACCTCCACGGTCTTCAAGGCCGGCATCTTCCCGGTGACCGACGACCCGGCCAACGGCAACCCGCCGTGCTGGCAGCGCGACGCCGACAACCGGCAGGGCCCGGGCGACACCACCGCGCCGGGGATGACCGTGGTCAGCAAGGTCACCAGCCCGTACACGGGCTACACCATCGAGGCGAGCATCCCGTTCTCGGTGCTGCCCGACGCGGTGGACCCGGCCCACATGGGCCTCAACATCCTGGTCTACGACTCGGACACCCAGGACCTCACCTCCCAGTCCCGGCTGGGCTGGTCCACCTTCACCGGCGTCCGGGCCGACCCGTACCGCTACGGCCTGGCGACCCTGCCCGGCTACACCCCGGCGCCGCAGCAGCCCAGCGCCCCGGTGTTCCCGGACACCGCCGCCCGTAGCGTGCACAGCCCGCAGACGATCGCCCAGTCGGCGGTCGACGGGGTGGCCCCGGCCGCCGTGTCCCGGCTGCCGGAGAAGGCGCTGCGCCTGACCGACCAGCGCCGGGTGGCCGACGGGGTGCGGGTGACCCTGCGCGCCGACCGGGCCGGCACGGCCTACCTGTACGCCTGGGACGGCAACGCCGCCCTCGGCGAGCGGAAGGTCGAGCTGAAGGCCAACCAGTCGGTGACCGTCGTGGTTCCGGCCACCTCGGGCAAGCCCACCGACCTGCTCGCCGCGTTCGAGTCGAACGGCTCGGCCCTGGCCAGCAGCCTCCCCCTGCGCTGACGCGTGCAAGGAAGGGCCCCTTCTCAACAGACGTCTGTTAAGAAGGGGCCCTTCCTTGCGTCAGAGGCCACCCCGGCGGAGCAGAGCGTCGAGGCGGTCGTCGACGGCGTGGCCGGTCTCCTGGGCGGTCGCGAGCTTGCGCATCGCGGTGTTGAACTGCTCGGCCTGGTCGGCGTCGAGGGCCTGCTGGCATTCCTGGCTCCCCTGCCGAGCGAGCGCCACGAACCTCTGCCACACCGGGTGGGTCTCCGGGTCGGGGACCCGGAAGAAGCGCACGGCGGCGCGCGCGAACTCGCTGATCTCGGCGCACAGCGGGCGGACGTCGTCCAGCCTGTCGATGCTCCGGCCCGCCTGGACCCCGGTGGTGACGGCGGCGAAGAGGTCGCGGCGGCCACGCCAGAACCGGTCCAGGAGATCGTCGCCGCCGACGTCGAGCCACGCCTGCGCCTGCAACGCCCTCGACCGGGCCGACACCGGCGCGGCGACCAGCGCGTATCCGCCCTGTCGGGCGATGCGCTGCGTCTCCTCCTCGGCGGGCAGTCGCCCGGCGTGCGGCATCCGCTGCGCGGCGTGCACCGTGGCCACCGCGAGCCCGGCCGTGACGAGGAGGAGCGCGCAGGACCGGCCCCACGCCATCGACCGGGGGCGGCCGGGCGGCGGCGCGCCGCGCGGACGCGGCAGGGCGACCGCCGCGCCCGCGACGAGCACCGTGACCGGCAGCGCCGGCACGATGACCGACGGGAACATCCGCAGCGGCCCGGCCAGCTCCCACGAGCAGGAGCCGGCGTCGAGGGCCAGCGCGGGCACGCAGCCGTCCAGGACGCGCAGCGCCACCACGGTCGCGGACCCGAGGAACGTCGCGACGGCCCCGGCGATCAGGGCGGCGGGAAGCCGGTGCGCGGGCACGGCTACCCGGGCGGCGGCGCCGGCCACGGCCGCCGCGATCACCAGGGCCAGGATCGTGCCGGCCACGAAGGTCACCAGGAAGGCGGTGGCGGACGGGCGCTCCCGCCCGTGCAGCCAGGCCGAGTGCGCCACGGCGGCCAGGCTCCCCGCGACCCCGCCGAGCAGCCCGGCCACGAGCACCCGGCGCAGGCGCGGCGGCGGTGGGCCCGGCGCGGGACCGTCGCCCGGCGCGGCGTCACGCACCCAGCGGGGCGGGCCGACGCCGGGGCGGGGCAGCCAGGCCAGCAGCGGGACCGCCCACAGGCCGGCGAGCGCCAGCAGGGCCAGCGGCGGGGACGTGGGCCCCACGGTCATGAGCAGGACGTACGCCCGGTCGACCGGCGACACCGGCGGATGGTCCAGTTCCGTGCCGCCGGTGTACTGGGTCATCAGGTAGTCACGGAGCCCGGCGACGTCGAACGACCAGCCGGCGGCGTAGGCGGCCCCGACGCTCTGCCACCAGAAGAACCACAGCGACAACGCGAGGGCCGCGGCCGTCAGGTTCAGCAGGGCCACCCCGCGCAGCGACCGGCCCCGCCACGCCACCACCCACAGGCGGGCGCACTGCGTCAGCCACCAGGTGAACGCCACGGCCGCCGCGACGACGAGCGCGAACAGCCAGGGCCGGGCGGGCAGCCACTCGTTGATCGTCCCCTGGCCGGCCACCGCGCTGCCGCCCGCCAGCCCCAGCCCCAGCCAGAGGCCCGCCCGGACGCTGGAGGGCGCCGGTTGGCCGGTGAGCGCCGCGTACACCGCCGCGCGCCACAGTGCGGTCCCGACCACGCCCGCGACCAGCGCGGCGGGGACCAGCGCCGCCGCGTGCTGCGTCCACGTGGTGAGCAGGTTGTACTGGGTGATGGCGTACGCGATGTGGGTGTGGGTGATCGCGGCGGCCGCGCCGGTCAGCACCAGCGGGAGCGCGCGCACACCGAACAGCACGGCGGGGTCGGTCAGGGCCGCGCGCCGCACCTCCCACCCGGGGTGCGGGTGCCACAGTTGTGCGAACGCGTGCCGGATCCGCCGCCCGCGCCCACCGGCCGGGGCCGGGGCGGTGGACCAGCCCGCCGCCGGGTCCGCGCCCCAGCGCACGGCGGCGAGGTCGGCGTAGACCTCGCGGCTGCGCAGCACGTCGGACCGGGCCAGGTAGACCAGCACCGCGAGCAGGCCGGTGACCAGCAGGCCCCGGGCGACGACGGGCGCCTCGGCGGACCACACCTGCGATTCGGACGCCGTGCGGAACTTCCACCCGCACCACAGCAGGAAGAGCGGGACGGCCACGGCGACGTGGACCCGCCACAGGGCCACGGTGAGGTAGGTGACCGTCACGTCCCGGTTGGCGATGTGGGCCAGCTCGTGCAGCAGCACCGCCCGGAACCGCGCCGGGTCGGTGGCCCGCTCGGTGACCAAACCGATGTGCAGGCACACCGTCGCCCGCCCGGTCCGGCCGAACACGACCGCCCCGGCCGAGTCCGCGGCGAGGTCGACCACCGCGCGCGGCGGGCGGGCGAGGCCGGCGACCGCGCACAGGTCGGCCAGCGTACGACCGATCTCGCCGTCGGGGTCGACGGCGGCCAGCGGCACCACCCGGCTGCGGCGGGCCTTCCAGGCGGGCAGCACCCGGAACAACGCGGCCGTGCACAGGGCGAGCAGGGCCCACCAGCCGAGCAGCCACCATCCCGACGGCGGCGGCGCGTAGCGCTCGCTGCACGACCGGTACGCCTCCCACTGGAGGGCGCGCCTGGCCATCACGTTCGCCGCCGGGTCGGTCACCGGGTCGACTCCGGCCGCCAGGTTGCAGGAGAAGCCGTCGTAGGCCGACAGGGCGATCGCGACGTAGAGCAGGATCAGGCTGCTGCTGGCGACCAGGAGCGCGACCAGGAGTGCGAACCGCACCGTCGTGCCCGCGCCCAGCGTCCGCTCGTCGACCCGCGCCGTCGTCCCCGCACCCGGCGTCCGCCCGTCGACCCGCGCCGCCCCGTCGGCGGCGACGCGCTCCCCGAGATCGCCCACCACGGCTACCGCGCCGGGTTCGGCCCGCCGGGCCCCTCGTCGGCAGGCGGGCCCAGCCTGCGCACCACCGTGTCCGTGAGCTCGGCGGCGGCCCGCGCGTCCAGCCCCCGGCGGGTGAACAGGTCGAGCACCTCCGCGCGCAGCGCGGCGAGCTCGTCGGCGGTCAGGGAGGGGATGTCGGCCGGCGCGCGCCTGCCGCGCGCGAACCTGCGCAGCAGCCCCCTGGCCCGGCTGGTCGTGGTGTCCACCGCCTTGCCCGCGAGCCGCTGCGCGACCTGGTCGAGCACCAGCCACACCACCGGGGTGAGGAGCCCGACGGCCTCACCCCAGCCAAAGCCCAACGGCTCGCGCCGGGACCCGGTGCGGCGCAGCAGGCGCACGACGGTCTCGTCGTCGTACGTCGCCAGCCCGTCCACCAGCGGCAGCTCCCGGGGGGCCGCCTCCGTCACCACGGCCCGCACCACGTCCCGCACCGCGACCATGCCACCACCCTCCGTCGCCGCACCGCCCTCAGTAAAGGGCAGCGCCGCAACCCGTCACTGCGGCGGCGGGGGCGGGAAGGTGTGAGGAGGGGCCCCTTGCACAACAGAACGCGTTAACAAGGTGCCCTTCCTTTCACTCTGGGCCGGCGTCAGTTGTCGCAGGTCGTCGCGGGAAGGCCGGAGACCGGCACCGGGGAACGGCCGGTGGCCCGGGACTTGCCGGCGAGCACTTCCGCCAGGGCGGTCATCGACGCCCGGCTGGAGGAGTAGGTCGCCAGCAGCGTCGGCGACGACGCCTTCGACAGCAGGTACGGGGTGTCCATGGCGACGGTCACGGCCGCGTCGCCGCTGAGGTCGCCCGTGCCGTCGCCGTACCCGACGAGGTGCACCTTCGTGCCGCCGCTCGGGACGACCCGCACCCCGGCCGCGGTGAGCGCCTCGGTGAGCAGGGCCCGGGTGCGGTCCCGTCCGCCGGAGGAGGTGATGGTGACCGGGCCGCGCGCCTTCGCGGCGCAGGAGCCGCGCAGCACGGTCACCGCGCCGGCGGCGAGCGCGTCGGCGGCCCGCCGGTGCTCCGGGCTGTTCAGGGTGGACATCGCGGGCGCGGGCGTGCCGGCGAGGGTGAACTTCATGGTCAGCACGCGGGTGACCGCCTCGACGAGCCGGCCGCGGGGCAGCGACCCGTCGCGCAGCGCGGCGAGCAGCCCGTCGTATGCCTGGGTGACGTTCGGGGGCATCAGGATCAGGTCGTTGCCCGCCTTGAGCGCCCGCACCGCGGCCTCCCCCGGCGACCAGCGCTTGGCCGGCGGCATGTTCATGCCGTCGGTGATCACCACGCCCTTGAACCCGAGCTGCCCGCGCAGCACGTCGGTGAGGATCTTGCGGGAGAAGGTGGCCGGGGTGCCCGGGTCGAGGGCGGTGACGTCGAGGTGGGCGGACATCACCGCCAGCGCGCCGGCGTCGATCCCGGCGGAGAACGGCGGGAACGCGGTGCTGTCGAGCACCTTGCGGCTCTGCCCGATCACCGGGACGTCCTTGTGCGAGTCGGTCGCGCTGAGGCCGTGCCCCGGGAAGTGCTTGACGCTGGCCGCCACCCCGGCGCTCTGCAACCCCTTCACCGCGCCGGCGACCTGGGCGGAGGCCCGCTTCGGGTCCGCGCCGAAGGACCGGGAGCCGATCACCGCGCTGCGGGTGGCGAGCACGTCGGCGACCGGGGCGAAGTCCAGGTTGATCCCCATCGCCGCCAGCTCGGCCCCGGCGGCCCGCCAGGCGGCCTCGGTCAGCGCCGGGTCGCCGGCCGCCCCGGCTGCCAGCGGGCTGGGCAGCAGCGTGATCCCGTCGGTGATCCGGGTGACGATGCCGTACTCCTGGTCGGTGCCGATCAGGAAGGGCGCCGCGCCGGCCGGAAGCTTCCCGGCGGCCTCGCGCAGGCCGGCGGTCAGCTCGTGGACCTGAGCGGGGTTGTCGACGTTGGTGGTCTCCTGGTTGCCGCTGGTGGGGTCGTCGGCGCTGAAGCCGACCAGGATCACCCCGCCCAGCCGGTACTTCGCCACCATCTCCGCCGGGGTGGCGACCCCGGCGAGGGCCCGGTTGCCGGCGGCGGAGCCGTCCGAGACCTTCGTCGCCGAGCTGCCGTAGGCGTACGGCATCAGCACCTGGCCGACCAGGTCCTCGTCGGCCAGGGTGCCGACCAGCGCGGCGGCGCGGGCGGCCGGGTCGGCGGCGGGGGCCGGCGCGCCGGACGCGGTGGGGCCCGCCGCGGCGCTGCTGGCCGACGGGGTGGGACGGGGCCGTTCCGGCTCCCCGGAGCACCCGGTGACGAGCAGGGCGGTCAGGGCGGCGAGCGCGACGCCGACACGTCGCGGGGAGTTCGACACGCGCTCCATCCCACCAGTTCACCGCTTATCGGGGCAACCTGACCCCGGCTGGAAAGACCGCACGTCCCCCGTCGGTGTGACGGTCGTTCCCCGGGACAGCGTGGTTCAGCCGACCCGGGTGAGCAGGGTCACCGGCGCGCCGTCGCCCGCGTACCGGTAGGGCTCCAGCTCGGCGTCCCAGGCGGTGCCGAGTGCCTTGTCGAGGGCGTGCGCCAGCGCCTCGGGGGCGCGGGCGGCGGCCATGATGGCGCGCAGCCGGTCCTCGCCGATCTGGATGTCGCCGGCCGCGCCGACGGTGGCCCGGAACAGCCCCCGGCCCGGGACGTGCATGAAGCGCTCGCCGTCGACGCCGGCGCTGGGTTCCTCGGTCACCTCGAAACGGATCATGGGCCACTGCCGGAGGGCAGCAGCCAGCTCGGCGCCCGTCCCCGGGCGGCCGGTCCACCCGCACTCGGCACGGCGGGCGCCGGGATCGACGGGCTGGGCCGTCCACTGCAGGTTGACCGGCGCGACGAGGACGCGCGCAATCGCCCACTCGACGTGTGAGCACACGGCGAGCGGGGTCGAGTGGACATATACGACGCCACGCGTTGGCACGGTGACCTCCCGGAGAGCGAGGTGCGTCTTCCCCTACGACCTCGACCACCCGAGTGGTTGTTGGAACACATGATGACGGGTGGGACGGATGGTGCGCCAGGGAATCGCGAAATTCGCCGAGCCGGACAACGGCGACCCCGCCGCCGTACGCCTCCCCGCCGCTCCCGCCGGGGGCGGAATGTCGGGCCGCCGGCCGAGGTTGTATCCCTCGGACAGGCACGGTGACCAGCCAGGCATCGTGGTCGTGTAGAGTTCTCTCGGCGGCTTGTGCCGCGCACAACTTCGGCGGGTCGAGGTTCCCTCACCAGGGCGTCACCCGTCACAGCCCCCGGACGTTCCCGTCCTCCCGTACGTCTCAAGGAGTACCTCCGTGGCGAGCAACACCTCTAAGACCGCGCGCGCGTCAGTCCGGGCCGGCCAGGCTGGCCAGGGTGGCGCCCTCAGCGTGCTGGGCGAGTTCAAGTACCTCATCCCGCTCAACGGCGGCAAGCACGCCTACGTGCGGAACCTGACCAACGGCAAGACCGCGCACCTGCGCACCGACTCCGAGGCGTTCGTCGAGGAGATCCGGGTGCTGGCCGCCGCCGGCCACGCCGCCAAGATCCGGGCGGAGCTGAACAACCTCGCCGCCGCCCACCCGGACCACGGCTGGGACGCCACCGAGAAGCGCCTCGCCGAGGCCGGCGTCTTCGGCGGCTGAGTCAGCCCCTTCCGGCGGCTGAGTCAGGCCCCTCCGGGGCCGAGCCGGCCCGCCCTCGGGAGCCGGCCGAGCACGCCCCCTTCCGGCGGTCGAGACCGCCGATCGCGTCACCCGAACCGCCCGCCGGGCCACCCGGTGGGCGGTTCGCCGTCTCTGCCCCCTGGCCGGGCTCCTTCCCTCCCCTGCCGCTCGGCCGCCGCGCCGGCCCGGTGCGCTCGGCCCGGTGCGCTCGGCCGCCGCGCCGGCCCGGTGAGAGGGGAACCCTTCTCTACCGCAGGCGTTAACAAGGTGCCCTTCCTTGCACCTGGGTTGGCGTGGTGTCATGGCGGGTAGCCGGTGACCCGAGGGGAGGCGGCGAATGCGGGAGCACACTGAGGTACGGATGTCGGACGGGGTGCGCCTGCACGTCGAGGCGTCCGGGCCGGCCGAGCCGGAGGTCACCGCGGTCCTGCTGCACGGCTGGACCCTGGACGGGCGGACCTGGCACCGGCAGCGCGCCGAGCTGCGGGAGCGCTTCGGCGAGCGGGTGCGCGTGGTCACGTACGACGCCCGGGGTCACGGCCGGTCGAGCTGCATGGCGCTGCCCACGGCCACCCTGGCCCAGCTCGGCGACGACTTGGCCGCCGTGCTGGACGCGGTCGCCCCGGTCGGGCCGGTGGTCCTGGTGGGGCACTCGATGGGCGGCATGACCATCATGGAGTACGCGCACCGGCACCCCGGGCACTTCACCGCCCGCACCGCCGGGCTGGTGTTCGTCTCGACCACGGCCGAGGGGCACGCCCACACCGTCTACGGCCTCTCCCCCCGCATCGCCCGGCTGCTCCGGCTCGCGGAGACCGCCGGCGCCGGGGTGCTGGCCCGCTGCGGCGCGTGGCGTCCGCCCCGGGCCCTGCTGCGCGCCCTGCGCCCGAGCATCCGCTGGCTGCTGTTCGGCGACCGCTGCGACGCGGCCGACATCCGGCTGGTCACCTCGGCGGTGGCCCACGCGACGATGCGCTCGATCGGCGGCTTCCGGGCGTCCATCGGGGCGCAGCGCCGGCTGGACACCCTCGCCGCCCTGGCCCACCTTCCGGCGGCGGCGCTGGTCGGCGACCGGGACCGGCTCACCCCGCCGCCGTGCGCCGAGTCGATCGCGCAGGCCCTGCCGGCGACGGAGCTGACCGTCTGCCCGGGCGCGGGGCACATGCTGATGATGGAGCGCCCGGCCGAGGTGGGCGCCGCCCTGGCCGGCGTGCTGGGCCGGGTGCTGGAGGGCGCGCGGGCGGCGGCTGTCGGGGTCTGACCGGCGGTCGGCCGGGCCTGACGTGTGGCAGAGCGGACCTGACCGACGGCCGCGCCGGGCCGGCGGCGGGCGTGGGGCGGATCGCGTGGGCGGCATGGCCCCGTGAAGCCGCCGGCCGCTGGCCGTACCCTCACCCGGTCACCCCGGCGCGCGGCCCGGCCGCCCTCTGCGAGGAGCTCGTACGTTGACCGACCGCACCACCCTGGAGCAGGAGATCGCCGTCGAGCAGCGACACCTCGACCGCGTGTACGCCCGCCTCGCCGTGCTGCGCCGCTCGGCCGCCGAGGCCGAGAAGGAGGGGTACGGGCTGGCCCGGGTGGGCAACTTCGGGGCGCTCGTCGAGCGGGACGCGATGGTCTTCCACGCCGCCCAGCGCCGGCACCTGCTCGACGCCGAGCACGAGGGGCTGGTCTTCGGCCGGCTGGACCTGCGCGACCGGCAGGTGCTGCACGTCGGGCGGCTCGGGGTGCGCGGCGAGAACGCCGAGACCCTGGTGGTGGACTGGCGGGCCCCGGCCGCCGCCGCCTTCTACCAGGCCACCCCGGCGCAGCCGCTCGGCGTGGTGCGGCGGCGCACCATCGGCTCCGCCCGGGAGCGGGTGACCCGGATCGAGGACGACCTGCTGGACCCGGGCGCGGCCCCGCCGGACATGGCGGTGGTGGGCGACGGTGGGCTGCTGGCCACCCTGTCCCGGGCCACGGGTCGGGGGATGCGGGACATCGTGGCGACCATCCAGCGGGAGCAGGACGAGGCGATCCGCTCTCCCGGCTCCGGCGTGACGGTCGTCTCCGGCGGCCCGGGGACGGGCAAGACGGCGGTGGCCCTGCACCGGGCGGCGTACCTGCTCTACTCCGACCGCAGCCGGTACGCCGGGGGCGGCATCCTGGTGGTCGGCCCGTCGGCGGTGTTCGTGGAGTACATCGCCGCGGTGCTGCCGTCGCTGGGTGAGGAGACGGCGACGCTGCACTCGCTCGGCTCGCTCTTCCCGGGGATGAGCGCCACCCGCACCGATCCGCCCGACGTGGCGGCGGTGAAGGGGTCGCTGCGGATGCGGCGGGTGCTGGAGCGGGCGGCCCGGGACGCGGTGCCGGGCGGGCCGGGCGAGCTGCGGCTGCTCTACCGGGGCGCGCTGCTGCGGCTGGACCGCCGGGAGCTGGACGGCATCCGGGACCGGGCGCTGCCCCGGGGGGCCCGCCGCAACGAGGTGCGCCGGGCGGGCTTCGACGGGGTCTTCGCCGCGCTGTGGGCACAGGCCCGGCGGCTGGGCATCCGGGGGCTGCCGGAGCGGCCCGCGTTCGAGGACGAGATCGCCGAGCGGCCGGAGTTCCGCGAGTTCCTCAAGGCGTGGTGGCCCCGGCTGCACCCCCGGCACGTGCTGGGCTGGCTGGCCCGCCCCGACCGGCTGCGCCGGTACGCCGGGGGCGTGCTGTCCCGGGCGGAGACGGGGCTGCTGGTCGAGGCGTACCGGACGCTGGACGCCGAGGGGCTGACGGTGGCCGACGTCGCCCTGTTGGACGAGCTGGACGCGCTGCTGGGCCAGCCGGTGCGGCCGAAGCGGGCGAAGCGGGACCCGTTCCAGCTCGCCGGGGGCGTGCGCGAGCTGAGCACCGAGGCCGACCGGCGGCGGGCGGCCCGGGAGGCGGCGCGGGCCCGCCCGGAGGACTACCGCGAGTACGCGCACGTGGTGGTCGACGAGGCGCAGGACGTCTCCCCGATGCAGTGGCGGATGGTCGGCCGGCGCGGCCGGCTGGCCTCCTGGACGGTGGTGGGCGACCCGGCGCAGACGGCGTGGACGGGCGACGAGGAGGAGCTGACCCGGGCCCGGGACCAGGCGCTCGGCCGGCGTCGCCGGCACCACTTCGAGCTGACCACCAACTACCGCAACTCGGCGGAGATCTTCGCGGTGGCGGCGGCGGAGATCCGCCGGCTCCACCCGGACCTGGCGCTGCCCCGCGCGGTGCGCTCCACGGGCGTGGAGCCGGTCCGGCTCGCGGTGCCGCCGGCCGGCCTGGAGGCGGCGACCGTCGCTGCGGTGACCGACCTGCTCGGCGAGGTGGAGGGGACGGTCGGGGTGATCACGCCGGTGCCGCGCCGCGAGGAGGTCGCCGGCTGGCTCGCCGGCCTGGCCGCGCCGCGCCTGCAGGTGGTGACCAGCCTGGAGGCCAAGGGCATGGAGTACGACGGGGTGGCGCTGGTCGCCCCGGGGGAGATCCGGGCCGACCCGGGCTCGGGGGTGCGGACGCTGTACGTGGCGCTGTCCCGGGCCACCCAGCGCCTCACCACGATCGACCCGACCGGCTGATCCGGCGGCCCTCCGGTTTTTACTTGCATACATAGCGATGTGAGCATAGATTGAGCCGATCCAGACCGGAGGACGGAGGATCTGACGTGGGCGCGGGTCACGACCACAACCACGGGGCGCAGGCGCTCGGCGCCGACAGCCACCGGGGCCGACTCTGGGCGGCCTTCGGCCTGCTCGCCGCGCTGATGCTGGTCGAGGCGGTGACCGCGCTCAGCACCGGCTCGCTGGCGCTGCTCTCCGACGCCGGGCACATGTTCACCGACGTGCTCGGCATCGGCATGGCGCTCGCCGCAATCACCGCCAGCCGGCGGGCCGCCGCCGATCCGCAGCGCACCTTCGGCCTCTACCGGCTGGAGGTGCTCGCCGCCCTCGGCAACGCCCTGCTGCTCAGCGGCGTCGCGGTCTACGTCCTGGTCGAGGCGGTCCGCCGCTTCGGCGAGCCGCACGAGGTGACCACCGGGCCGATGCTCGTGGTGGCGGTGCTCGGCCTGCTGGCCAACCTCGTCGCCTTCGCGCTCCTGCGCCCCGGCGCGCAGGAGAACATCAACCTGCGCGGGGCGTACCTGGAGGTGCTGGGCGACCTGCTCGGCTCCGTCGGGGTGATCGCCGCCGCCGTGCTGATCATGTTCACCGGCTGGTGGTGGGCGGACCCGCTGGTGGCCGTCGCGATCGGCGTGTTCATCCTGCCCCGCACCTGGCGGCTGGGGCGGGCGGCGGTGCGCATCCTGGTCCAGGCCGCCCCGGAGCACCTCCAGGTGACCGCGGTGCACGACCGGCTGGCGGCGGTGCCCGGGGTGGCGGAGGTGCACGACCTGCACGTCTGGACGCTGACCTCCGGGATGGAGGTCGCCTCGGCCCACCTCACCATGACGCCCGGGGCCGAGGTGGGCGCGGTACTGACCGCCGCCCGCACCACGCTGCACGAGGAGTTCCACATCGAGCACGCCACGTTGCAGGTCGAGCCCGACGGCTGCGGCCCGACCTCCTGGTGACCGGCGAATTTCACGGAAAAATGTCCCGTACGCCGAGATTAACAGGTTTCGTCCGAGTACCATGCGTCACGGAGGCAGCGCTGGTCACACCCGCACCGGTAGGCTCGTTCCCGACCTCCGCCGGGCGGCGCCCTCCGGCGCCTGCGGTGGCCGCCGCCTAATCGCCGAACGGCGAGCCGGGGAACCACGTTCGTGGGGTGCATCCGCTTCGGCGGTAGGGATCTTCCGTCCCGAACCCGTCAGCTAACCCGGTCGGCGGCTGACGGAAGGATGTGCACATGCCAGTAGTGGCACCTGTAGGAAGGACCGCCGCCCGGATGGCGGCGTTGCTGGTGCTGACGCTCGCCGTCGGCCTCGGGCTCGCCCCGGCGGGGGCGGGGGCCGCACCGCCGACCGCCCTGCTCGCCGCCGCGCCCGGCCAGGACGAGGAGGGCGGCACGCCCGCCCTGCGCGCCCAGCTCGAGGCGGCCAGCAAGGGCTACGTGGAGGCCAAGAACGCCCTCGACCGCTCGGTGAAGCGGCAGAAGCAGCTCGGCGACCAGCTCAAGACCGTCGAGGCGGAGCTGGCCACCCGCAACGCGACGGTCGGCAGGATCGCCGGCGTGGCGTACCGCAAGGGGCGACTCAGCGCCGCCTCCGCGCTGCTCGACAGCAGCTCCCCCGAGGGCTTCCTGGACCGGGCCGCCGCGCTCGACGCCGTGGCCAGCCAGGAGGACCGGGCGCTGCGCGAGCTGATCACCACCCGGGACGAGGCGGCGAAGACCCGGCTGGCCCTCGACGCCGAGATCCGCGAGCAGCGCAAGCAGGTCGCGGTGATGGGCAAGCGCAAGGAGCAGGCCGAGCAGGCGCTGACCGTGGCCAACCGCAAGGCCCGCGCCAGCAGCACCGCGGGCAGCGCCGCCCCACGGGGCACCTCCAGCAAGAACGCCGCCCCCGCGAAGCGCAACTCCGACGGCTCCTGGCCGTCGGAGTCGTGCAGCGTGAACGACCCGACCCCGGCCAACGGCTGCATCACCCCCCGCACCCTGCACGCCCTCAAGCAGGCCAAGGCCGCCGGCTTCACCCGGTACGTCTCCTGCTACCGCCCCAGCGGCTCCGGGGAGCACCCGAAGGGGCGGGCGTGCGACTTCGCCGCCCAGAAGAACGGCTTCGGCGGCGTCGCCAGCGGCGGGGATCGCACCTACGGCAACAACCTGGCGGCGTTCTACGTGCGCAACGCCGACCGGCTCGCCGTGCTGTACGTGATCTGGTACAAGCAGATCTGGCTGCCCAGCAGCGGCTGGAAGGCGTACAGCGGTGGCAACGGAGACCCGTCCAGCGACCACACCAACCACGTGCACCTGTCGGTGATCTGAGGTCGGCGTCGCCCGAGGCGGGCGGGGCGGGGCCGGCGGCGAGCCGACCCCGCCCGCCGCCTCCGGCGAGAGGCAGCGGGGCGGCCCGGGGCGCAGCTCGCCGCCGGACGGGTCACCGGCTCAGGCGCCGGGCAGCACCTCGGGGGTGGCCGCCCCGGCGTAGTAGGGCTCCGGGGCACCGAACAGACCCAGCAGGCCGGTCACCCAGAGCTGCCGGTGCACGAACCGGCTCGGCTCGGTCACGATCAGCTTCACGCCACTGACCTCGGCGATCTGGAAGCCCGCCACCATCGCGCTGATGCCGACGGAGTCGATGAAGGTGACGAGCCGCATGTTCAGCTCGATGCGGGCGGGGCGGCCCTTGGCCAGGACCTCGGCGATGGCTTCACGCACCTCGTACGCGGTGTCGACGTCGATCTCGCCCCGCGGGGCGATCTCGATGACACCACCCGGAACAACCGACTTCACGATCGACAGGCTCACGCGAGCACCTCCACTCGCCCGTCCCCGGGCGCCTCATCAGTACGCGGGCCGCGACCGAGAGTATTCCTCCGACGGCCTCGGTCGCCACCCCTCGGGATGAGCAATTCGTGGATCAGGACCAGCCGGGCCCTCATCCAGACCTTATGGATTCTGTTTATCAGACGATCGACGCGGGATCGATGTCGCGGACCCAGGGTAACGGTCCCCGCCGATCATCGCGCGCACCCCGGGCCCCGGGCGCGCCCGCCGGCCGCCTCCCAGGCGTGTCGCCCACGACACACGGACGCCCCCAGCGAGATTGCGCCCGCCCCCTAGCATCGGCGAGGCCCGATATCCATAGCAGGGAGGGACTCGACATGATCCGGAGACTGGCCGGCCTGGCCGGCGTCGGCGCGCTGCTGGCACTCGTGCTGGCCTGCGGCATCGGCGGCGGCAGCGACGACGATGACGACGACGGGGACGACTTCGCCCGCCCGGCGACGGTGGTGGCCGTCCGCTGAGCCCCGCCCGACGGGCCGGGTTTGCCGCCCCGGCCCGTGGGGCACTGGCCGGTTGGTGGTCCACGCCGAAGTCCGAAGTGGCCGCAAGCTTCGGCACCCGAGGAGGTAGCACGATGTTCGGAACCAACCTGCTGGAACGCCGCAGCAAGCCCGAGCGGATCGCGGACCAGGCGTGGCAGCACCTCGCCTCGGTCGTCAGCTCCGCCGGGGACAGCGCCCTGGGCACCGCCCGCACCGTCCGCCGCAACGGTTCCGGCCTGGCCGACGAGGCCGGCGAGTTGGTCGGCTCCGCCGCCGAGGAGGCCCGCCGCCGGGCGGTGCTGGCCTTCGACGCCCTCGCCGGCCGCCGGCCGGCCCTGCCGTGGACGCTGCTGATCTCGGCTGCCCTGGTGGGCGCCGCGATCGGCTGGGCCGCCGGTTCGGTCGCCCGAGCCGCCTACAGCCGGGGCGAGCGCGACATCGAGGAGATCGAGTTCGTCGACGTCGACCGCCCCAACTCCCCCGCCGGCCTGGACGGCTGAGGCGTCCCGCCCCCGGGGCGGCCCGGCCGGGCGGCACGCCACCGCCGTCGCGCCGCCGTCGTGCCGCCCCGGGGCCGGCTCAATCCAGGTGGTGGGGCCGGCTCAGTCGAGGTGGTAGACGAGCCCGTCGCCCACCGCCTCGCGCCGGATGCCCAGCCCCTCCACCGGCCGGCTCTCCGCCCCCTGCCACGGGGTGCCAGCCGCGTGCGCCGGCAGCAGCACCACCGTGCGCACCCCCACCCGCCGCAGGTAAGCCACGGAGGCCGCGTCGGGGAAGCTCAGGCTCGCCGCCCGGATCTCCTGCTGGCTGGCCGGGATGAACGAGGCAAGCCCGTTGACCACCTTCGGGAAGCCGTCGGTGGACCAGAGCATCACGTGGAACTCCCGGATGCCCTCGCTGGGCAGCACCAGCGCCGGGCCGTCCAGCCCGCGCAGCGCCGCCGGCGCGACGGGGGCCGGCACGTGCGGCGTGCGGTTGACCCCCTCGGCGAGCACCAGCAGCACCGGCAGCACCAGCACGGCCTGCCCCCAGCGCCGCCACCGCCCGCCGGAGGCCCCGGAGCCGGGCGTCGACCCCGGCCCCCCGTCCCGTGCCGCCGCCTGGTCCGGCGCCGCCTCCCCGTCCTGTGTCGCCGCCCGGTCCCGTGCCGCCGCCCCGTCCCGTGCCGCCGCCCCGTCCTGCGCCTCCTCCGGCCCCGGGTCGCGGAGCGTCAGCGCGCCGGCGGCGAGCACCCCCAATAGCAGCGTCGTCCAGAGCACCAGCCGTCCCGGCGTGCGGATGCCGTCCCAGCCCGGCACGTGCTCCACCAGCGTCACGTACCCCGGGTCGCCGTCCCCGCCCAGCGTCGTGCCGGCCGCCAGCGCCGCGCTGACCAGCACCCCGACGGCCAGCGCCAGCCGGTGCCGCACCCGCCAGGCGGAGACGAACAGCCCCGCGACGGCGAGCCCGATCAGCACCATCCCCGGCAGCAGGGTCATCTCCCCCGCGAAGCTCAGCAGGGCCCGCGCCGTCTCGTGCCGCTCCCCCCACAGCCACGACTCCGGCGGGGCCGTGAGGAAGCCGCGCGGTGGCGGGGAGAACATCGCGATCTGCTCGACGGTGCGCCGGCCCGACGGGTGACGGGCCACCACCTCGAAGTAGGGAACGGCCATCAGCAGGGTCACCCCGGCGAAGAAGACGCCGCCGGCCAGGTCCGCCACCAGCAACCGGCGCGGGAACACCGGCCGCCGCCGACGACGCCACCACGACCAGCCGTACCCGCCGGCCGCGCCGAGGCAGAGCAGCGCCAGCGCGTACGCGAAGGGCAGGCCGATGCCGAAGCCGAGGCTCACCTGCCACGCGGCGACCAGCCACCCCGCGCCCGCCCAGCCCGGCCGCACCCGGTCCGGGCGGTGCCCGTCGCGCAGCGACCAGCCGTGCCCCCGGGCCAGCATGGCCAGCGCCAGCGCGATCCCGCCGACGCTGAGCACGTGCAGGTGCCCGGCCTGGGCCAGCTTCCACGGGGCGTACGCGAAGGAGGCCCCGGCCACCGCCGCGCCCGCCCAGGCCGCGCCGAGCTGCCGCGCCAGGGCGTACGCCCCGACGAAGGCGAGCGCGTGCACCAGCACGTACAGCAGGTTGTAGCGGACCACGGCCGCGACCGGCCCGTCCCCGATCATCCCGAACGGGGCGTAGCCGAGCAGGGTGTCCGAGTAGGCGTAGGTGTACGGCTCCGGGTAGAACGTGTTCGAGTGCCAGACGCCGGCCGGGTCGGTGAGCAGCGCGTGCCCGCCCCAGGCGACCTGCCACGCCTGCAACGTGGGGTCGCCGACGTCCTGCGGGAGCGTGCCGGTCAGGTCGGCCACGGTCGGCCAGGTCAGCGCCACGGCCAGCAGCACCGAGCCGAGCACCGCGAGGGTCCACTCGTGGCGCGCGAGGCGGGCCAGCCGGGCGGCCACGGCCCACCCCCGCCCAGGCCCCGGCCCGACGGCCGGCGCCTCGGGAACGGCCGGTGCCGCCTGCCGAACCTCACCCATCGCCCGCTCCCCACCGTCGAGTCCTGCCGTGCAGACGATGGTGCCGGACCGGGCCGACGCTTGTCGATGCCCGCCGCCGGCTCACCCACCCCGGGCGAGCCGCCCTCACCCGGGGCCCGGACAGGCTCGACGAGCACGCGGGCGCACGCCCGCCGCCGAGCGCCGACGCCCGAAGGGAGCCAGCGATGGCCACCGCCACGACCGTCCGTACCGACCAGGACATCCAGGCCGACGTGCTGGACGAGCTGACCTGGGAGCCACGGGTCCAGCCGAACGAGATCGGCGTGACCGTCACCGAGGGCGTGGTGACGCTGACGGGTTGGGTCGACAACTACGCGAAGAAGTGGGTGGCGGAACGCGCCGCGCACCGGGTCGCCCGGGTCCGGGCCGTCGCCAACGACCTCACCGTCCGGCTGCCCGGCCCGGCCGAGCGCACGGACACGGAGCTGGCCACGGCGGTGCGGCGCGCGCTGGAGTGGGACGCGTTCGTGCCGGTGGAGCCGCTCCAGGTCACCGTCGCCGACGGCTGGGTCACCCTGCGCGGCGACGTGGAGTGGGAGTACCAGCGGCGGGCCGTGGAGCGCGCCGTCGGCCGGCTGACCGGCGTGCGCGGGCTGAGCAACGGGATCACCGTGCGGCCCTCGGTCCGCCCCGATCCCGCCGAGCTGACCAACCGGATCGTCGACGCGCTGGCCCGCAACGCGGCGATCGCCGGCGAGCGGATCACGGTGCGGCTGCGCGGCGACGCCGTGCTGCTGGAGGGCGTGGTCCACTCGGTGCCGGAGCGCGCGGAGGTGGAGCGGACCGTCTGGTCGGCCCCTGGCATCCACCACGTCCACAACCATCTGGTCGTGCTGACTGCGTAAGGAGGGGCACCCTCTTAACGCATTCGGTAGAGGAAGGGCCCCCTCCTCACACCGTCGACGGCGGGGCGCTCGCGCTCCCCTCGGGCGGCGGCGGGCACGGCGCTCAGAGCAGGTGCAGCTCCCGGGCGCGGTGGACCGCCTCCCGGCGGCGCGTCGCGTCCAGCTTGCGGTAGATGTTGCGCACGTGCGTCTTGACGGTGTTCACCGACACCGACAGCTCGGCGGCAATCTCCACGTTCGACAGGATGCTCTGGAGGTAACGCAGGACGGTCAGCTCGCGCTCGGTGAGCGGCTCGTCCAGCGCCCGGCCCGCCTCGGCCTCCCGCCCCGCCGGTCGTTCCCGCGCGCCCCGGAGCAGGTCACTCACCGTCGGCCAGTGCGCCGTGCCGGAGTCCAGGTGCGCGGCGAGCAGGCTCCGCAGCCCCGGTTCGGCCCGGGTGAAGGGGCGGCGGAACCCCTCGGCCTCGGCCAACTCCAACGCCCGCTCCAGGAGCCGCCCGGCCCGCCGGTCGTCGCCCGCCCCGTGGGCGAGCACCGCGTCCAGCACCCCGGTGTCGAGGCGCACCGGCAGCGGCCAGGACGCGGCGTCCGGGCCGTCCCAGTCCGGCAGGGCGTACCCGGCGGCGCGGGAGTCCCCGGCGCGCAGCTCGACGTGGGCCAGGGCCACGGCCCGCGCGGCGGTCGTGCCGTCCGCGCCGCCCGCCGGGCCGGCGGCGAGCAGCTCCTGGGCGGTGCCGACGTCGCCGTGCGCGGCGCGCAGCTCCGCCTCGGCGGCACGCAGCCAGCCCACCAACTCCCCCGCCCCGGCCGACCCCGCCCCGCCGTCGACCGGGGAGGGCGGCGGGGAGCCGGCCGCACCAGCCACCGGCGAGCCGGGCGCAGTGGCGGGCGGCGGGGGGTCGGGCGGAGTCGCGGGCGGCGGGGGGCCGGGCGGAGTCGCGGGCGGCGGGGGGTCGGGCGGAGTCGCGGGCGGCGGGGGGTCGGGCGGGAGTGCGTCCCGGGCGGCGGTCAGCAGGCGCAGGGCCGCGGCGGGGTCGTCCCGGTCGCGGGGCAGGTCGGCCCGGCACAGCGCGGCGAGCGCCGCCGCCGTGGGCTCGTCGGCCGCCGGGCCGGCCAGCGCCAGGTGCGCCGCCGCGTCGTCGGGCCGGTCCCGGTGCAGCGCGACCAGGGCCAGGGCCAGGTGCGCGTGCGCGCAGTCGAGCCGGCAGGACCAGCCCTGGCAGGGCGGCATGGCCAGGGCGTCCAGGGCGGTCCGCTCGGCCGTCCGCAGCTCGCCGAGGGCCGCGTGCAGCAGGGCGGACCGGCTTGCGCAGAGCAGCTCGGTGCGCGGCCGACCGGCCTCGCGGGCCGCCGCCAGCGCCGGCCCGAACTGGCCCGCCGCCGCGCGCAGGTCGCCGCCGGCGAGCGCGGCCAGGCCGAGCGCCGCGCCGGCCGTCGCCCGCACGTCGGCGTCGTCGGCGGTCGCGGTCCGCGGGTCGTCCGCCGACCCCCCGGGGGTACGCGTGGCGAGCAGCCGGGACGCCGCGCGGCGTACCCCGTCGTGGTCGCCGGTGAGGCGGGCCAGGGTGACCTCCAGCGCGGTGGCCAGCCGGCGGAACCGGTCGCGGCGCGGCACGGGCAGCGACCGGGCGTGCCCGGCGGCCCGGTCGAGCTGGGCGGCTGCGGCGGCCACCGCGCCCGCGTGGGCCCGCTCGGCGGCGGCGGCGAGCCCCAGCTCGGGGTCGCGCCGGACCGCCTCCTCCGGCGGCGCGGCCGTGGCCGGGGCACCGAAACCCTCACGGTCGTACGGGACGAGTTCCGGCCAGCGGGTGACCAGCAGCTCCACGGCCCGCTCCCCGTCCCCGGCGGCGAGCGCGTGCCGCAGCGCCTCGGCGGGCCGCCCGTGCCCGGCGTACCAGTCGCAGGCCCGCAGGTGCAGCTCGCGCCGCTCCCCGTCGCCCAGCCCGGCCAGCTCGGCCCGGAGCAGGTCGGACAGCAGGGGGTGGCAGCGGTACCAGGGCGGTCGGCTGTCGTCGCGGCGCACGAAGCCGCCCGCCCCCGCCAGCGCCGCCAGCACCCGATCGGCGTCGGAGCGCCCGGTGAGCGCGTCGACCAGGTCGGCGCGGAACGCCCCGGCAGCCGCGCCCCGGCGCAGCACGTTTCGGGCCGCCTCGTCGAGCGGGGCGAGGACCTCCTCGCGCAGGTAGGCGGCCACGTCCGGCTGGTCGCCGCCGACCTGTTCCACCCAGCGCGCCGGGTCGGGCCGGTCCCGGGCCGCCAGCGCGGCCAGCCGCAGCCCCGCCGGCCAGCCGTCGGTCCGCTCGCGCAGCCGGGGCACCGTCGCCGCCGGCAGCAGCACGCCGAGCGCGGTGAGCAGGTCGGCCACCTCGTCGTCGGTGAAGGCCAGCTCGTCCGGCCCGACGGCGGTCAGCTCCCCGGCCAGACGCAGCCGGTGCAGCCCCGGCGGCAGCTCGGCGCGCGTGCCCACCACCACCCGCAGCCGCCCCCCGCCGTGGCGGAGCAGGAAGTCCAGCCCGACCAGCGCCGCCGGGTCGGCGAGCCGGTGCAGGTCGTCCAGGACGAGCAGCACCGGGCGTTCCCGGGCGGCGAGCGCGGCGGCCAGCAGCTCCAACTCCTCCGGCCGGGGCGGCGCGTCGGCCGACGGGACGGCAGGGGGCGGCGGAGCGGAGGGGGACGGCGGGTGGGGCGGGGCTTCGTCGGGTCGTTGTTCCCCGGTCACGCGCAGCGCCGCCGCGAGGTACGACCAGAGCCGGGTACCGGTGTCGCCCGCCTCGACCGACACCCAGGCCGGGGGTGTGTCGAGCGCCCGCGCCCAGGTGGTCAGCAGGGTGGTCTTGCCCCAGCCGGCCGGGGCGCGGACGAGGGTGAGCGGGCCGGCCGTCCCCTCATCGAGCCGGCGCAGCAGCCGGGGGCGGACCAGCGCCGGCTCGGGCGGCGGCGCGGGCGCGAGCCGGGACGCCAGCAGCGGCGCGGGACCGCCCCACGCGCCCACGTCCGCGCCGTCCCGCCCGGGTGCGCCGTCCCGCCCATCCACGCCCACGCCGTCCCGCCCCTCCCCCGCCTCGTGCGGCGGGCGGTTACCCGGCCCCGGCCGGTTCACCCCTTCGGGACGACACCGCTTCACCCGAGCACCGCCGACGATTGCTCGGTGCGACAGGAGGGGCGGTGGCGCGGATGGGGCGGAGTACGTGGGGCGGTCGGGCGCTGGCCCGTACCGCCGGGGTGTTGGCGGCAGGCGCGGTGGCCGGGGCGACGGCGGCGCGGGCGCTGCCCGTACCCCGGTGGGCGGAGCGGCCCCGCGCGGCGCGTGACGCCCGGCCGGACCGCTGGCAGGTGGTCACCGTCGACCGGCCGCCGGAGTGGGTGCTGCCGGGTGGGCGGTGGCCGGAGCCGCTGCGCCGGCTCGGCGGCGCGGTGGAGGTCGCGCTGCGCCCGGCGCCTGGCGGGCGCGGCACCGAGCTGGCCGCCCGCCCGGCCGGCACGCCGCTGCCGGGGATGGCCGCCCACGTCGTCGGCGACGACCCCGGGCCGCTGCTGAGGCAGGCGCTGCGCCAGGTCAAGCAGCTCGCGGAGACCGGCGAGGTGCTGCGCGCGGACCCCTCCCCGCTGGACGGGCCCCAGCCCTCCCACGGCCCGGCGGTGCCCGGGTGAGGGCGCTGTGCTGGCTCGGCGAGGACGGCCTGGCGGTGCGGCGGGTGCCCGACCCGGAGCTGCGCAACTCCACCGACGCGATCGTCCGGGTGCGGCGCAGCTCCACCTGCGGGGAGGACCTGCCGCTGTTCGCCGGGCGCGGGCCGGTGCTGTCGGTCGGCGACGTGCTCGGCCACGAGTTCCTCGGCGACGTGGTGGAGGTGGGGCCCGGGGTGCGCCGGCACCGCGTCGGCGACCGGGTGGTGGTCTGCGCCTCGGTGGCCTGCGGGAACTGCTGGTACTGCCGGCAGGGCCACTACGCCTCCTGCGACAACGGCAGCGCCGGGCCGGCCGTGGCGCGGTGGGGCCAGCCCACCGCCGGCCGCTTCGGGCATCCTCCGGCGGCCGGGGGCTTCGCCGGCAGCCACGCCGAGTACGTGCGGGTGCCGTACGCCGACGTGGGGGCGTTCGCCGTGCCGGAGCCGGTGGACGACGACCGGGCGGTCTTCGCCTCCGACGCCGTGCCGACCGGCTGGCTCGCCGCCGAGCTGGGCGAGGTGGGTCCTGGGGACGTGGTGGCGGTCTGGGGCGCGGGCGCGGTCGGCCAGATGGCCGCGCGCGCCGCCCTGCTGCGCGGCGCGGACCGGGTGGTGGTGATCGACCGGTACCCCGAGCGGTTGCGCTCGGCCGAGCGGCACGTCGGCGCGGAGACCCTCGACCACCGGGCCGTCGACGTGCCGGCGGAGCTGTGGGAACTCACCGGGGGGCGGGGCCCGGACGTGTGCGTCGAGGCGGCCGGGCCGACCGGGGACGACGCCGAACCCCCGTCGCTGGCCGAGCGGTTCGCCGCCGCCACCCGGCCCGGCACCGCCCCGGAGCGCCCGATCGCCGTACGGGAGGCGGTGCACGCCTGCCGCAAGAGCGGGCGGGTGGTCGTGCTCGGCACGTTCACCGGGTTCGTCGACGCGTTCCCACTCGGCGCAGTGGTGGACAAGGGGCTCACCCTGCGCGCCGGCCGGCAGCACGGGCAGCGCTGGATTCCGATGCTGCTGGAGCGGATGGCGCGCGGCGAGATCCCCACCGGCCACCTGGCGACCCACCGCCTGCCCCTGGATCAGGGCGCGCACGGCTACGACCTGTTCCGGGACCGCGCCGACGGGTGCCTGCGCGCCGTCTTCACCCCCTGACCGATCCCCGGCGGGGCACCGGACGGGGTGGCAGACTCGCGGGATGGGCGAGGAACGGGCGTACGACATCGTGCTGTTCGGGGCGACCGGGTTCACCGGCGGCCTCACCGCCGACTACCTCGCCCGGCACGCGCCGGACGGGCTGCGCTGGGCGCTCGCCGGGCGGAACCCGGCCCGGCTCGCGGCCGTGCGGGACCGGCTGGCCGACATCGACCCGGCCCTGGCCGAGCTGCCGCTGCTCACCGCCGACGTCACCGACCCGGAGTCGCTGCGCCTGGTCGCCGAGAGCGCCCGGGTGGTGGCGACGACCGTCGGGCCGTACGTGCACCACGGGGAGCCCCTGGTGGCGGCGTGCGCGCGGGCCGGCACCGACTACCTGGACATCACCGGCGAGCCGGAGTTCGTCGACACGATGTACGTGCGCCACCACGCCGAGGCGGTGCGCACGGGGGCCCGGCTGGTGCACGCCTGCGGCTTCGACTCGATCCCGCACGACGTGGGCGTCTGGTTCACGCTCAAGCACCTGCCGGCGGGCGCGCCGGTCAGCGTGGACGGCTACGTCCGGGCCGGCGGGCGATTCTCCGCCGGGACGTACCACTCGGCGCTGACCGCGTTCTCGCGCACCGCGCAGGCGGGCCGGGCCGCGCGGGAGCGGCGGGCCGTCGAGCCGCGCCCGCAGGGCCGCCGGGTCCGGGGCGGGCCCGGGAGGGTGGGGCGGGTGCGGGAGCTGGACATGTGGGCGGTGCCGCTGCCGACCGTCGACCCGCAGGTGGTCCGCCGGTCGGCGGTGGCCCGCCCCGAGTACGGCCCGGACTTCCGCTACCGGCACCACGCGGCGGTGAAGCGGCTGCCGACGGTCCTGCTCGGCGCGGCGGGCCTCGGCGGCGTGCTCGGGCTGGTGAAGCTCCCGCCGACCCGGCGCTGGCTGCTCGGGCGGCTCGCCTCCGGCGACGGGCCCAGCGCGCGGCAGCGGGCGAAGTCCTGGTTCACGGTGCGCTTCGTGGGCTCGGGCGGCGGCCGGACGGTGCTCACGGAGGTGGCCGGCGGCGACCCGGGGTACGACGAGACGTCGAAGATGCTCGCCGAGTCGGCGCTCTGCCTCGCCCTGGACGACGGCCTGCCGACGACCTCGGGCCAGGTCACGCCGGTGGCGGCGATGGGCGACGCCCTGCTGCGCCGCCTCACCGACGCCGGCCTCACCTTCCGCCTGCTGAAGGGGTAAGGAAGGGCACCCTGTTAACGCTTTCTGCATAGGAAGGGCCCCTTCCTAACGCCTGCGCCGGCCGGCGGGCCCGACCGCCCCGCAGCGCCGCCTTGACCCTCGACCCGGTCGAGGGGACAGGATCGGCCGCGTGGAGAGCGAACTGCGCAGCATCGGCGAGCTGGCCCGGGCCAGTGGCCTGACGATCAGCGCCCTGCGGTTCTACGACCGCTCCGGGGTGCTGATCCCGGCCCTGGTGGACCCGGTCACCGGCTACCGCTGGTACACCGACGACCAGGTCGCCCCGGCGCGGCTGGTGGCCGGTCTGCGCCGGGTCGGGATGCCGCTGGCGGAGATCGCCGCCGCCGTGCGGCACCGCGCCGAGCCGGCCGTCGTCGGACGGCTGCTCGACGCGCACCTGCGCCGGCTGGAGGACGGCCTCGCCGACGCCCGCCGCGAGCTCTCCCGCGTCCGCACCCTGCTCGAACCGGAGGAGAACCCGATGACCACCCGCATCATCCTGTCCCGCGCCGACCTCGCCGCCGCGCTCGACGCGGTCCGCTTCGCGGTCGGCGCCGACCCCGCCCTGCCGATGCTGTCGGGCGTGCTGTTCGACACCGACGGCGACGGCGTACGCCTCGTCGCCACCGACCGCCACCGGCTGGCCGTGTCCCGGGCCCCCGGCCGGGTCGAGGGCCCCTCAGCGCGGGCGCTGGCCCCGGTCGACCTGGTGGACCGGTTCCGCGCGCTGCTCGACGCCGACGCCCCCGAGGCGCTGCTGCGCCTGGACGGGGCGACCGTCGCCGTCTCCGTCGACGGCCGGGACGTCTCGGGCCCGGTCCTGCCGTACGACTTCCCCGACTACGCACGGCTCCTGCGCGCGGACGCGCCCGCGTACCGGATTCCGGTGGACGTGCCGGCGCTGCGCGCGGCGCTCGCGGGCGCGACGCCGGCCGTCGTCCGGCACGAGGGCGTCGACCTGCCGGTGACCGTGCTGGGCCTGGACGGCGCGGGTGGGCTGCGGGTCCTCGACGGCGACGCGCCCGCCGACGCCGCCCCGGAGGGGGTACGGGTCGGGGTCAACGGCCGGTACCTGCTCGACGCCCTGGACGCGGGCGACCGCGGCCAGCTCGTGCTGGAGCTGGACGGCCCGATCGCCCCGCTCGCGGTGCGCCGCCCGGACGACGCGGACGCGTTCTCCATCCTGATGCCGATCCGCCTCTGACGCCGATGAGGCTCTGACACCGATCCGGCTCTGACGCCGACGCCCGTCGCCTCCGTCCGGAGGGCGCAACCCCGCGACGGTACGATCTCAGGATTCCACCTGATCCCCGGACGGAGGCGTACGGAGCAGCATGCTCGACATGGACTTGATCCGGAAGGATCGCGAGGCGGTGGCGACCGCGCTGGCGAAGCGACTGGATCCCGCCGAGGTCACCCGGGCGCTGGACGAGATCCAGCGGCTCGACCAGGAGCGCCGCGCCCTCATCACCGAGATCGACGCCGAGCGGCAGCGCCGCAAGGCGGAGGCCCGGGCGTACGCGGCGGCGAAGCGGGCCGGCACCGCGCCGGAGGTCTCCGCCCCGGAGTCCGGGCGCAGGCAGCTCGCCGAGCTGGAGGCCCAGCTCGACGAGACGCAGTCCCGGCTGCGCGAGCGGATGAGCGAGCTGCCCAACCTGCCCGCCGACGACGTGGTCCCCGGCGGCAAGGAGGCCAACCGGGTGGTCCGCACCTTCGGCGAGCCCCCGGCCATCGAGAAGGTCCGCGACCACGTGGAGCTGAGCAGGGCGCTGCACCTGGTCGACCACGAGCGCGGGGTCAAGCTGGGCGGCTCCGGCTTCTGGATGTACACGGGCATGGGCGCGCGGCTGGAGTGGGCGCTGGTCAACTGGCTGATCGAGCAGAACGCCGAGGCCGGCTACGAGTTCCTGCTCCCGCCGCACCTGCTGCTCGACACCGTCGGCTTCGCCGCCGGGCAGTTCCCGAAGTTCTACGACGACGTCTACCACATGGACAAGCAGTCCGCCCCGCGCGGGCAGTTCCTGCTGCCCACCTCGGAGACGGCGATCCTCGGGGCGTACCAGGACGAGATCCTGGAGACGGCGAAGCTGCCGCTGAAGGCGTTCGCGTACACCCCGTGCTACCGGCGGGAGGCGGCCGGCTCGCACTCCGACGAGCGGGGCACCGTGCGCGGCCACCAGTTCAACAAGGTGGAGATCTTCCAGTTCACCCTGCCCGAGCAGGCGGCCGGCGCGCTGGAGGAGATGGTGGCCCACGTGGAGGGGCTGGTCGGCAAGCTGGGCCTGCACTTCCAGACCAGCCTGCTGGCGGCCGGCGACGCCAGCGCCTCGATGCGCAAAACCCTCGACGTCGAGGTCTGGATGCCGAGCACCGGCAAGTACAAGGAGGTGTCGTCGGTCTCCTGGGGCGGCGACTACCAGGCCCGCCGGGCGGCCATCCGCTACCGGGAGCCGGGCGGCAAGCAGACCCGGTTCGTGCACACCCTAAACGGTTCGGCGCTGGCCACCAGCCGCCTCTTCCCGGCGATCCTGGAGCAGCGCCAGCAGCCGGACGGCTCGGTGCTGGTGCCGGAGGTGCTCCAGGCCAAGCTCGGCACCGACCGGCTGGTCCCTCCGGGCCGCTGAGGCTGACGCGCCTCCAGGCCACTCCGGCGTACGACCACAGGAGGCCCCCGCGAGCGATGCTCGCGGGGGCCTCACTTCGTGATCGACTCCGTGTCGGCGACGTGGGGTGTTCCAGCGTGGATGAAGGCGCAATGTCGCCGACATGGAGTCGACCAAGGGCGTCCGCCCGGCTCAGGCGGCGGCGCGGAGCTTCTCGATGTCGTCGAGGACCTTGCCGGCGGCCAGGGGCCCGGCACCGCTGCTCCACACGCTGCCGTCGACGGGGCCGATCTTGCCGGCCTTGGCCGCCCCGAGCCGGGCGAACGCCGGCTGCGCCTTAGCGGCCTCGAGGGCCTGCTTGCCCTCCGCGTTGAGGGTGGCGATGTAGATGAAGTCGGCGTCGATCTTGCCGAGGTTCTCCAGGCTCAGCGGGTCGCTGTGCGGCTTGTCGGTGAAGTCCGCGACGGCGGGCAGGGTGTCGCCGGTGAGCTTGACCAGCCGGCTGGCCATCAGCGACGACGACATGACAATCGGCCCGTTCGGCATCCACCGGACGACGGCGGCGGTGCCCTCGTCGCTGCGGCGGGCGGCGATCTCCTGGCCGCGCTTCTCGAGGTCCGCGATGAGCTTGTCGGCCTCGGCCGCCTTGCCGAGCGCCGCGCCGAACACCCGGGTCTCCGACTCCCACTGGCCGAACTCGGGGGCCTTCGGCACGACGGTGGGCGCGATGGCGGCCAGCGCGTCGTACTGCTCCTTCGTGGTGGTGGAGGCGGCGAGGATCAGGTCCGGCTTGACGCCGACGACCGCTTCGAGGTTGGTCTCGCGGACGGTGCCGACGATGGTGATGCCGGGGACCCGGTCGGCCAGGTAGGGGGCGGCCGAGTCGCCGCCGCGGCTGGAGAGCGTGGCCACCGGGGTCACCCCGAGGGCCACGGCGCTGTCGAGCGGGGTGTCGCCCAGGGCCACCACCCGCTCGGCCTTCGCCGGCACCTTGACCGCGCCGTACGCGGTCTCGACCGCCGCGGTCTTCTGGTCGGCTGCGGCGTCGGCGCCGGAGTCCTCCCCGCACGCGGTGAGCAGGGCGAGCGGGATGAGGGCGAGTCCGGCGACGAGCCGGCGGCGGGACAGGGCGGACATGGTGCACTCCAGGGTGGCGACGGTAAACCTCTGCCTAAGAGGTATGGTTAGGCTTACCTAATCACAAGCCGTCGCGGCGCCGTCAACACCCCCCGGAGAACACGTGCTCGTCGAGGACCCCGTACGCCCCGCACGACGGCGTACCAGACCCCCGGGCGACCGGTCAGGACCGCGGCGGCTGGCCGCCGGACTGGTCGTGCCCGCCGTCCTGCTGGCGGTGGCCGGCATCACGTCGCTCCTGATCGGCAGCGGCGAGGTGGGACCGGGACGGGCGCTGCACGCGCTCACCGGTGGCGGCGACGCGGAGGCGTCCTTCGCCGTGTGGGAGCTGCGCTGGCCCCGTACCCTCGTGGCCGCCGGCGTCGGGGCCGCCCTCGGCGCGGCCGGCGCGGTGTTGCAGGCCGCCGCGCGCAACCCGCTGGCCGAGCCGGGCCTGCTCGGGGTCAGCGCCGGGGCGTCCACGGCGGTCGTCGTGGTGATCGCGGTCGGCGGCAGCGTCGCCACCCTCGGCCCGTACGTCGCGGTGGTCGGCGCGCTGCTCGGCTGCCTCGCCGCGCTCGGCGCGGCCCGGCTGCGCGGTGTGGGCGACGATCCGGTACGCCTCGTGCTGGCCGGCGCCGCGCTCAGCGGCCTGCTCGGCTCGCTCACCTCCATCCTCCTGCTGGTCGACCAGCGCAGCGCCGACGAGGTGCGCTTCTGGACGGTCGGCGCGGTGGCCGGGCGCGACCTGGGCGTGCTGGCCGGCGCGCTGCCGGTGCTGCTGCTCGGCGGGCTGCTCGTGCTGCTCGTCGCCCGCCCCCTGGCCGCCCTCGCCCTCGGCGAGCAGGTCGCCGCCGGCCTGGGCAACCGGCCCCGCCGGGCCCGCCTCGGCGCGATGGTCGCCGTCGCCCTGCTGGTGGGCGGCGCGACCGCGGTGGCCGGGCCGATCGGCTTCGTCGGCCTGGTGGTGCCGTTCGCCGCCCGCGCCCTGGTCGGCCCGGACCTGCGCCGGGCCCTGCTGCCGTCGCTGCTGCTCGGCCCGGTGGTCGTGCTGGTCGCCGACATCGCCTCCCGGCTGCTGGTGCGCCCGTACGAGATGCCGCTCGGCGTGGTCACCGCCATCATCGGCGCACCGGTGCTGGTGGCCGTGGTGCGCGCCCGACGGGTGCCGACGCTGTGAGCGCCCCGACCGCCCCGGTCTCCCCCGTCGCCCCGACCGCCGCCGCACCCGTCCAAGCTCTCGCCGCCTCCACCCCCGTCCAGGCTCCCGCCGGCACCCTGCTGCTGCGGCTCGGCCGCTGGTCGGTCCTGCTGCCGACGCGCGCGGCCGTGGGCTGCCTGCTCCTCGCCGCCGTGCTGCTGGTCGCCACGGCCGCCGCGCTCGCCGTCGGCACCACGTCGCTGAGCCCGGTGCGCTCGCTGCCCGCCCTGGTGGGGGTCGGCGACCCGACCGACGTGCTGGTCGTGCAGCGGCTGCGGCTGCCCCGGCTCGTCGCCGGCCTGCTCGTCGGGGCCGCGCTCGGCATCGCCGGCTGTCTCATGCAGACCCTCGCCCGCAACCGGCTCGCCACGCCCGGCACCGTCGGCATCGACGACGGCGCGACGGCCTTCGCGGTCGCCTCGGTCGTCGGGGTCTCCACCTCCCTCGCCCCGTCGGCGATGGCCCTCGTCGGCGCGGCCACCGCCGCCGCGCTCGCCCTCGGGCTCGCCGGCGGCGCGGGCACCTCCGGCTACCGGTTCGTCGTGGTCGGGCTGGGCGTGGGCGCGGTGCTCGGCGCGGTCACCAACCTGCTGCTGGTACGCGCCCCGATCGACGCCGCCAACGCCGCGTTCCCGTGGTCGGTGGGGACGCTGAACGCCCGCCCCACGCTGCCGGTCACCCTGCTCGCCCTCGGGCTCGCGGTCTGCGTGCCGGCGGCCCTCCTGGTCGGCCGGCGGCTGGGCGCGCTGCGCTTCCCCGACACCGTCGCGGCCGGGCTCGGCGTGCGGGTACGCCTGGTGCGGCTGGCCGCCCTGGCCGTCGCCGTGGTCTGCGCCGGCCTCGCGGTGGCCGTCGGCGGCCCGCTCGGCATGGTCGCCCTCATCGCGCCGGAGGCCGCCCGGCGGGTCTGCGGCCCCCGGGGCGTGCCCGTGCTGGGCAGCGCGCTCGCCGGCGCGGTGCTCGTCCTCGCCGCCGACACCGTGGGCCGTACGGTCGCCGCGCCCGTGGAGGTGCCGGTCGGGCTCGTCACCGCCGTGCTCGGCTGCCCGTACCTGATCTGGCTCCTGCTCAACTCTCGCCCCCGGAGGCTGCCATGACCCCGCCCACCGTCCTGCGGGCCGACGACCTCAGCCTCGCCTACGGGCGCACCACCGTCGTGGACTCGATCGGGCTGGACCTGCCGGCGGGGCAGCTCACCGCCGTCGTCGGCCCGAACGGCTGCGGCAAGAGCACGCTGCTGGCCGGGCTGAGCCGGCTGCACAAGCCGGCCCGGGGGGCCGTGCTGCTCGACGGCCAGGTGCTGGCGCGGCTGCCGGTGCGGGAGGCCGCCCGCCGCATCGGCCTGCTGCCGCAGTCGGCCGACGCGCCGGACGGGATGACCGTCGCCGACCTGGTCCGGTTCGGCCGGCAGCCGCACCAGGGGCTGCTGCGGCAGTGGTCGGAGCAGGACCAGCGGGCCGTCGACGGCGCGCTCGCCGCCGCCGACGTGGCCACGCTGGCCGACCGCCGACTGGAGACCCTGTCGGGCGGTCAGCGGCAGCGCGCCTGGATCGCCATGGCCGTCGCCCAGGACACCCCGGTCCTGCTGCTCGACGAGCCCACCGCCGCCCTGGACCTGGGCCACCAACTGGAGGTCTTCGAGCTGCTGCGCGGGCTAGCCGCCGCCGGCCGGACGGTGGTCGTCGTGGTGCACGACCTCACCTCCGCCTGCCGCTACGCCGACCACCTCGTCGCGATGCTCGCCGGCCAGGTGGTCGCCGAGGGCGCGCCGCGCGAGGTCGTCACGACCGACCTGGTCCGGCGGCTCTACGGGGTGGAGTCCAGCGTGCTGCGCGACCCGGTCACCGGCTGCCCGGTCGTCGTGCCCTGCGGCCCGGCCGCCTGACTCACCCCGTCCGACTCCTCGCCGCCCGCCTCGTGCAGGGCGGCGAGGAGCCGGCGTAGGGCGGGCAGGCTCCCCCGGATCGCCGACCGGTCGCCCTCGTCGAGCCGGGCCAGCGCCGTCGACAGCACCTCGTCGCGGGCCGCGTCCCAGCGGGCCAGCCGGTCCACGGCCTGCTCGGTGAGGTGCAGTCGGGTGGCCCGCCGGTCGCCGTCGTCACGTACCCGCAGCAGCAGGCCCGCCGCGACCAGACCGCCGACCAGCGTGGAGACCGTGTTGGGCACGAGCTGGAGCCGCTGCGCGACGGCCCGCGTGCCGATGCCCGGCTGCGCCTGGACCGCGCGCAGCACCTCGACCTGGGCCTGCGGGAGCCCGGCCGCCGCGACCTGCCGCCGCACCGCCCGCCGGGCCGTACGCGCCAGCGCGCCGAACAGGATCGTCTCCCGGGCCAGCAGCACCATCTCCGGGGGCTGCCCGCTCACCGGCCGCCCCTGCCGGGTCCACTCGGGACAGTGTCGCCACGCACCCCGCCCACCCTACGGTCCCGGGCGAGCGCCGCCGCCGCGCGGGCGGCCGATGGCCGTACCCGAATCGGGTCTTGTAAGGAAGGGCCCCTTGTTAACGCATTTTGTATAGGAAGGGGCCCCTCCTAACACCCCGGAGCTAGAGTGCTTACGTGCTATTTGCCCGACTTGTGTCGCGTTGGCCGGTTGGCTGGTTGGCCGCCGCGCTCGGCGTACCGCTGCTCCTCGCCACCGCGCTGCTCGCCGTCCCGGCCCTGACCTCCGCCCCGCCGCCTCCCGCCGCCCCGCCGCCTCCCGCCGGACCGGCCCGACCGGCCGGGCCCACCGCGCCGCCCGACGAGGCCGCGCCCAGCGAGGAGCCGGTGCCCGCCGCCGCGCCCGCGCCGGACAGCCTGCCGGTCGTCGACTACGACCCCGCGCCGGCCGGCTTCCCCGCCGACCCGCGCACGCTGGACACCGCCCCGCTCACCGAGGGGCTCACCCCGACGCGCGACATCGCCGCGTACGACGCGCCCGGCGGCCGGCCGCTCGCCTTCCTCGCCCCCACCATCAACGGCGTCAAGCTGACCATGCCCATCGTGGAGCGGCGGACCGGCTGGACGGCCGTGCTGCTGCCCTCGGCCAACCGGCGACTCGCCTGGCTGCCACCCGCCGAGGACGACCGGACCCTCGTGCCGCTGCGCGACCAAATCGTGGTGGAGCGCCGGCACCACCGGCTCACCTGGCGCCGCGACGGCCAGGCGAAGCAGTCGTGGCCGGTGAGCCTCGGGATGTCCGGCCAGGCCACCCCGCTCGGCCGGACCTTCGTCCTGGGCCGCACACCCCCGCCCGAGCCCGTGTACGGCGGGGTGGACGTCCTCGCCCTCGGCGCGGTGCCCGACGACCCGGACGCCGTGCCCGCCGGGCTGCGCGGCGCGCACATCGGCGTGCACACCTGGTACAACGACGACACGCTCGGCCAGGACGTCACCAACGGCTGCATCCGGCTGCCCCGCAGCGCCCAGCGGCAGATCCTCGCCGAGGTCCCGCCGGGCGCGAGCGTGCTCGTGGTCGAGGAACTGCCACCCGCCCCCACCGGCCACGTCTGAGTGTCAGCGGCGGGCAAAGCTGATAACAAGCGAGGGTAGCCGCGACGAGAGGC
>NZ_BBZF01000023.1:0-158304 GCF_020884795.1 Micromonospora okii | reverse complement strand
GTGTCCCGAACCATCCTTGACGTTGACGACGAACTGCTCCACGAGGCGGCGAAGATTTTCGGTACGACCACCAAGAAGGCCACCGTCAACGCGGCACTGAAGGCGGCGGTCGATCGGGAGAAGCGCCGGGAGTTCGCCGACTGGCTCAAGAGCGGCGCTCTGCCCGACCTGACGGGGCCACACGACGGCGACTACGACATGATCACCGCCATCGCCGGTCAGGCCACCACCTCGGTGGTCCCGTCCGGCACTGCGGACTGACCGCGCCGCCCTCGCCCAAGCCGTGGTGGCCCCGACCCTCACCGCAGCCTCGGCCGCCGGGAACACTCGCCGTCGTGCTCGGGCCGGAGCTGGCACCGCCCGCGACCGGGCATGATCCGGTCGCAGAAGACCCAGTGTCGTACGTTCTGGTCGTCCTCCGCCGAGACGGTGGTGCTCCCCGGCTCGGTCTGCGGCAGCACGCGGGTCCAGTGCGCCACCACCCGGGCGAGCCGCTGGGCGGAGAGCAGGTCGTTCGCGACCACCGACAGGTGGATGACCCAACGGTCGCTCACCGCTCCCACCCCCGGTCGTCGCGGGCCTGCCCCCGCTCGGACTGCAACTGGCCCAGCACCAGCTTGACCCGGCCCACCTCCCGGCGACTGCGCGCGAGTTCGTCGTAGACGGCGGCCAACTCACCGGCCACCCGGTCGAGGAACTCCTGCACCTCCCGAGGGTCGACCCCGCGCCGGCCGAACCGGGCCGACCGGAACCGCTGCTCGCGCACCTGCCACGGCAGCAGCCGGCGGTGGGTCGCCCGGAGGTGTCCACCCGGCCCGGGGACCGGCGGCCGACAATGCCGGACCCGGCGGAAGAAGACGCGCATGACAGACCTGCCCCTCGCCATTGAGATCGACCTGTGGAAGGGCGGGCCCACCGGCCCGCCGCGCACCGGCGGACCCACCCCGGCACCTACCACCGCAGCCTTCAACCAGCAGCAGTACGGCAGCAGGGCCATACATGGCCGCTGAACAGCGCGAACTCCACAACGGCCGCAGGGGCGGTGAAGCACCGAGCCAGCCTGATTGCAACATCTCAATAGCGTTGCCTCTGATGATCTATAGCTTCCGGCATATACCTTCAGTGACGTGTCTATTGCTTCTGACACAGCACCGCGCTTCAATTGGACGGACCTGTGTTGACGGGTCACAACGGCAGGAGGCTACGAATGTCACAGTCGGTGGCCGGCTCGACCATGCTGCGGCGGCAGATCGGGCGCAAGTTCGAGTTACTCCGCAAGGCAGCGGGACTGACGATGGAGCAAGCCGCCGAGCGCCTGGACCGGGCACGGGCGACCATGCACCGGATCGAGAACGGGGCCGAGCACGTTCGCTTCCGGCAGGCCGATGTTCAGCAGATGCTCGATCTCTACGGAGCAACCGCCGAGGACCGAGAACTACTTCTCGCGATGACGGCCGCAACCCGCGAGAACAAGAACTGGTGGCACGACTACGTGGGCTCCGGCCTGCCGCGATGGTTCCAGCTATACATCGGACTGGAGGCTGCGGCATCCAACATCCGGCAGTACGAGGCAGAGCTGGTTCCGGGCCTACTTCAAACTCGCGCGTACGCCGAACACGTCTTCAGGATGCCCGGCGGCGCGATCGACGCCAGCGACGGCGAGGAACAGCAACGCGCGATCCAGCTCCGAGTGGAACGACAGGGCCTGCTCACCCGCTTCGCCGCTCCGCAACTCAGCGTGATAATCAACGAGGCCGTGTTGCGTCGACCCGTCGGCGGAGGCACTCTCATGGCCGAACAACTACATCAGATCCTGAAGGCCGCAGAGCTACCGAACGTAGTGGTCCAGGTTCTACCTTTTTCCGCCGGGCTGCACGCCGGGGCAATGGCCGGAGCCTTCTCGGTCCTTCAGTTCCCCGAGGACAGCAGAGGCCAGGAGGTGGAGCCACCAGTGGTGTACCTGGAGGCCGCGACCGGCGCGATCTACCTGGACAAGCCCCACGAAACGGCTGCCTACGACGCCCTCTGGGTCGACATGACGGGTCGGGCCTTGAGTGAGGATCGGTCGAAGGACATGATCCAGCAGATCGCAGAGGAGTACTCCCGTGGCTGAACTGACCGGTGCACTGTGGCGCAAGTCAAGCCGTAGCAACAACGGCGGCAACTGCGTCGAGGTCGCCGACAACCTGCCCGGCGTCGTCGGCCTACGCGACAGCAAGGACCCGGAGGGGCCGGTGCTGATCCTCGAACCGAGGTCGTGGGCCGCCTTCGTCAAGGGGGTCAAGACGGAGCCGCCCAGCAAGTGAGCCTGCCACCCGCCCGAGGACGCCACCAACAGATCTGATACCACCTCGCAATCAAGGGACAGCTCTGCTCGTACGGGAGTTGCGGACACCCACCGCATAAGCTGCGCCAGACCGGCTGGCTATGGCAGATCACCGACGCGGATTGCGATGATCTTGGTAGGCCAAGTGAACAAAATCAGCCGAGTTGATCTATAGATCCGCAGGTCAAGAAGCGTGTTCCCCGCGCATGCGGGGGTGATCCCTGCCCGGCGACCTGCGGGATCGTGTAGACGACGTGTTCCCCGCGCATGCGGGGGTGATCCGCTAGAGCGCACGCCGTAGGATCGACGCCCCCCGTGTTCCCCGCGCATGCGGGGGTGATCCGGTCACCTGCGGGCCCGGGTCGAGCAGGTCGGTGTGTTCCCCGCGCATGCGGGGGTGATCCCCACCTGTTGCTGATCCTGATCGGCGGGCCCGTGTGTTCCCCGCGCATGCGGGGGTGATCCCGTCTCGATGACGCCGCGCTGGAGGTCGTTCTGGTGTTCCCCGCGCATGCGGGGATGATCTCTCGCCTGGCTCCCTTCGGCATCTCGAAGTCCTTGCGTCAACTACGTCGAGATTCGCGCGGGTAGCCTCGACCTCGAAGGCCAACAGGTTAGGGAGCACGGCCGCGTCTTCGAGCACCTCGTCGCCACGGCGGCGAGCGCCCGGGAGTCGCGCGACCTGATCCGGGAGGCGATCGACGGGTTATGAGAGGACGGCTCGGGTGGACGAGGTCGACACGACCCGCGCGACCTGGCGAAAGAGCACTCGCAGCAATGGCTCGGGTGACTGCGTGGAGGTCGCGGACGACCTGTCGGGCGGGGTCGGACTACGGGACAGCAAGAACCCGACCGGGCCGGTGCTGACCTTCACGCCGAAGTCCTGGACCACCTTCCTCGAAGGACTCAAAGCCCAGCCATCCACCAAGCCCCAGAGCTGATCTTGGTGATTCGAGTGAACAAAATCCGCACAGTTGATCTATAAACCCGCAGGTCAAAAAGCCTGTTCCCCGCGCACGCGGGGGTGATCCGTGACCGTCTCCGCGCGATTGTCTCGCGTGGAGCTGTTCCCCGCGCACGCGGGGGTGATCCGCGGGGGGCGGAGCCGGGGCCGGTGGCGGGTCGCTGTTCCCCGCGCACGCGGGGGTGATCCCGCCCGGACGTGGACCAGCTTGCCCGCCCGGACCTGTTCCCCGCGCACGCGGGGGTGATCCCGAGGTCGTCGGCTTGGGGGCCGGGGAGGGTCGCTGTTCCCCGCGCACGCGGGGGTGATCCCGTCACCTCGCTGGTGCCGGTGCTCCGCGACGGCTGTTCCCCGCGCACGCGGGGGTGATCCCGGCTGCTCGTCGACACCGAAGGCGATGAGGCGCTGTTCCCCGCGCACGCGGGGGTGATCCCCAGAACAGCGGCAACTGCCCGTCGCCGTCGGTCTGTTCCCCGCGCACGCGGGGGTGATCCCCGTGTCAGAATCCTGTCCCATGAACGGGATTCCTGTTCCCCGCGCACGCGGGGGTGATCCCCGGTGCGCCGCCGCGACGTCCGTGAGGTCTGCCTGTTCCCCGCGCACGCGGGGGTGATCCCGACTCGATGAGCTCTTCTTGTTTGAAGAAATCCTGTTCCCCGCGCACGCGGGGGTGATCCCGGTTAGCGGCTGGTATGCCGCAGGATGGAACGCTGTTCCCCGCGCACGCGGGGGTGATCCCGCCGCCGGGTGCTGCGGGCGAACACCGGGGAGCTGTTCCCCGCGCACGCGGGGGTGATCCCGCCGCCGGGTGCTGCGGGCGAACACCGGGGAGCTGTTCCCCGCGCACGCGGGGGTGATCCGCGGGAGTACGTCGGCCTCTGGTACAAGCGGTTCTGTTCCCCGCGCACGCGGGGGTGATCCCATCCCGGACACGCCGGTCTGCCAGCTCCCCGCCCTGTTCCCCGCGCACGCGGGGGTGATCCGGCGTGGCACTACACCGGGGCCGCCTGCCGACGCTGTTCCCCGCGCACGCGGGGGTGATCCGCCTCCTGAAGGTCGTCCGCCGTCCCCTGTTCCCCGCGCACGCGGGGGTGGTCCCCACATCCACATCGCCATGGCCGACGGGGGCGTCTGTTCCCTGCGCACGCGGGGGTGATCCCGCCACGCTGCCGGTGATGGTCAGCGGTGGGTGCTGTTCCCCGCGCACGCGGGGGCGATCCCGGGAGCACCTCCCCCAGAGGTGCTGCGGTGTCCTGTTCCCCGCGCACGCGGGGGTGATCCGTCCACCGGCAAAGCACCGAGGAGGTCCGACTTCTGTTCCCCGCGCACGCGGGGGTGATCCCAACGGTTCTTCAACAGCGACACCGCCGTGGACTGTTCCCCGCGCACACGGGGGTGATCCGCGGTTGACGGTGCTGACGCCGTCGAGCCAGCGCTGTTCCCCGCGCACGCGGGGGTGATCCCTCCACCACCGCATCGCCGCCCGCCTCCCTGGCCTGTTCCCCGCGCACGCGGGGGTAATCCCAGGTGGGCGGTGGCGCACACGGCCGACAGGTTCTGTTCCCCGCGCATGTGGGGGTGATCCCATGGACCGCCGACGCAGTATCGGCCTCGGCGCTGTTCCCCGCGCGCAGGCGTGATCCCCACCAGGTGCCGAACGACGGCCGCATGTTCCTCTGTTCCCCGCGCATGCGGGGTGATCCGGCCGCAGCACATACCAGTGGGCCAGCCCTCTCCTGTTCCCCGGTATGCGAGGGTGATCCGACGGAGCGCCCCGTTTGTGCGGGCAGCTCCATTAGCGCCCGAACACAACGACCCCGGGTCGGACAGATCACCCACAGTCACCGACTCCGGCCCAGGCCCCAGCCGACCATAGTGGGGTGAGCCCGGTCGACGGCACTGGCCAGAGGCGCAGCAGGCTAGGGACTGCCCGTTGCCTAACCCAGTTGGGCGAAGGCGTGGTCTGCGTCGGCGACCGCCTCGGGGTGCACGTCGCGTGCGGTCCGCCCGTCGGCGATCTTCTGCCAGTTGGTCCGGGCCAGCACACGTTGGACCGCGATCACCTGGGCGGCTTGCAGTCGGCCCCGGACACCCGGGTCGAGGGCGGCGGCCAAGGCGTCCTCGTCGGCGAGCATGTACTCCAGGAGCCGTCCCGCCAGGCTCGGAGTGGTGAACACCAGACGGTGGAACGCCACCACCTCGGGATGGTCGCTGAGGCCGGTGACGGGCTCGAAGCGATCGAGACCGGCCCGGAAGTGCCGGTGCAGCGCCGCGATCGGCGCGATGCCGGGGGCCCGGTCGCGGACCACGCGGGCGGCCTCACCGCCGTGGTCGGCGAAGCGGTGCAGGACGAGGTCTTCCTTGGTGGCGAAGTACCGGAACAGGGTCGGTTTCGACACCTCGGCCGTCGCGGCGATGTCGGACACCGACACCTGGTCGAACCCGCGCGCCAGGAACAGCGAGATCGCCGTATCGGCGATTGCCTCCCGGGTTCGTACCTTCTTGCGGGCCCGCAGCCCGACCGGCTCACTCACCGCATCACGGTAACATCCGTTACTCGGTTGTGAATTTAACCTGGTAACGCTTCAATGGGATTATGAACAGCCCCCAACACCCGCTCCACTCCGCCCAGGCCGGCGCGGACGCCATGACTGCCACCGCACCTCCGGTGCTCGTCACCGGGGCGACCGGGCGCATCGGGCGCGCCGTGGTCGACCTGCTGACCGACGCGGGCGTGCCGGTCCGTGCCCTCGTGCGCCGCCCCGAGTCGGCGGCGACGCTGCCCGCCGACGTCGAGATCGTCACCGGCGATCTCACCGCGCCCGAATCCCTAGATGCCGCGCTGCACGCCGTCAGCACGGTCTTCCTGGTCTGGACCGCCCCGCCGCAGACCGCTGCGGCCGTCGTCGACCGGCTGGCCGCCCACACGCAGCGGGTCGTCTACCTGTCCGCGCCGCACCGGACCCCGCACCCGTTCTTCCAGCAGCCGAACCCGATGGCGGCGCTGCACGCCGAAATCGAGCGGCTCATCGCGGCCAGCGGAGTCGAATCGACGATCGTCCGGCCGGGGATGTTCGCATCGAACGCCCTGTTCTGGTGGGCCGCCGCGATCCGTGGGGACGGCGTGGTCCGGTGGCCGTACGGCGCGGCCGAGACGGCCCCGGTCGACGATCGAGACGTGGCGGAGGTCGTCGCGCGGGCCCTGCGCGAGAGCGGACACGTCGGCGGCGACTACGTCCTGACCGGCCCCGAGTCGCTCACCCAGGCCGAGCAGGTGCGCATCATCGGAGACGCGCTGGGCCGCCGGCTCACGTTCGAGGAGATGCCGCCCGACGAGTTCCGACGCGAGGCCCCGGAGGCCGCGCGCCCGGCCGTGGAGATGCTGCTGGCCGCTTGGAACGCCGCGCTGGGCCGCCCGGCACACGTCACCTCGACGGTGTCCGACCTGCTCGGAAGGCCGGCGCGAACCTTCCGCCAGTGGGCCGCCGACCACGCCACCGCGCTCACACCCGCCGCAGACTGATGTAGCGCTGCCGAACGATCACACCGCGCGGTCCCGGCTGGTAGAGCTTGCCGAGCGCTGGCGCGGCACGGCCGGGTCGGGCTGCCCGGTCAGGTTGCGCCACAGGAACTCCAGGGTCAGCGCCCAGAAGAACGCCCTTTGCTCGTTGTTCGCCGCCCCGCCGTGCCCGCCCTCGACGTTCTCGTAGTACGCCACCTCGCGCCCGTGCTCGCGCAGCAGGGCCGCCATCTTGCGGGCGTGCCCGGGGTGCACCCGGTCGTCGCGGGTGGAGGTGGCGAGCAGGAACGGCGGGTACGGCCGGTCGGGGTCGACGTTGTGGTAGGGCGAATACCCGCGCAGGAAGGCCCAGTCGGTCGGCTCATCCGGGTCGCCGTACTCGGCCATCCAGGACGCGCCGGCCAGCAGCCGGTGGTAGCGGCGCATGTCCAGCAGCGGCACGTGCGCGACGACCGCGCCGAACAGCTCCGGGTAGCGGGTCAGCATCACGCCCGCCAGCAGCCCGCCGTTGCTGCCGCCCTCGGCGCCGAGCCGCTCCGGGGTGGTGATGCCCCGGGCCACCAGGTCGGTGGCCACGGCCGCGAAGTCCTCGTACGCCCGGGGTCGGTTCTCCCGCAGCGCGGCCCGGTGCCAGCGGGGGCCGTACTCGCCGCCGCCCCGGATGTTCGCCACCACGTACGTGCCGCCCCGGGCCAGCCAGCCCCGGCCGATGATGCCGCTGTAGGTCGGGGTCAGGGATATCTCGTAGCCGCCGTACCCGGTGAGCAGGGTCGGGCCGCCCGCCGCGCCCGCGTCGCCGACCACGAAGTACGGCACCCGCGTGCCGTCCGCCGAGGTGGCGAAGAACTGCCGCTCGGTCAGCGCGTCCCCGTCGAAGAACGCCGGCGCCCGCTTGAGCGCGTCGACCGGGCCACCGACCCGCCCGAGCCGCAGGGTCGCCGGGTGCCGGAACCCCTCGGACACCAGCAGGTAGTCGTTGCCGGTGTCGGGGTCGGTCTCCACCACCCGGCTGTGGCCGGAGTCCGGTACGCCCGGCAGCGGCTCCCGCCGCCACCCCGCCGCGCCGGGGGTCAGCAGCTCCAGCCGGCTCCGCACGTCGGCGAGGGTGGACAGGATCAGGTGGTCGCGGGTCCACGCGTGGCCGCTCAGCGCGGTGCGGTCGTCGGGCGTGAACAGCACCGCCAGATCCCGCTCGCCGGCGAGGAAGGCGTCGAACCGGGCGGCCAGCAGCGCGCCCGCCGGATGCGTGACGCCCTGCACCGTCCACGGCGAGCGCAGCCGGATCAGCAGCCACTCCCGGTGCGCGTCCCAGCCAGCGTCCTCCGGCACGTCGACCCGCAGCCGCTCGCCGACCCCGGCGAGCAGGTAGGTCTCGGTGCGGTAGAAGTCCAGGCGGCGGCCCACGAAGGTGCGCTCGAAGCCGGGCGTGTGGTCGTGCCAGGCGTACGCCTCGATGTCGTCCACCTCGACCTCGAAGACGACCTCGGCCGCCGACAGCGGCGTGCCCCGCCGCCACCGGCGGACCGTGCGGGGGTGGCCGGAGGTGGTCAGCGAGCCGGGCCCGAAGTCGGTGCCCACGTAGACGTGGTCGGCGTCGATCCAGCAGACCGTGCTCTTCGCCTCGGCGAGCGTGAACCCGTCGGCGACGAAGGCGCGGTCGACCAGGTCGTACTCGCGCACCACGACCGCGTCGGAGCCGCCCCGGGAGAGGCTGACCAGGGCGCGCTCGTAGCCGGGGCGCAGCACCGTCACGTCGCTCCAGACCCAGTTCTCCCCCTCCTCGGCGGCCAGCGCGTCGACGTCGAGGAGCACGTCCCACTCGGGCTCGGGCCGGCCGTACCCGTCGGGGGTGGTCCGCCGCCACACGCCGCGCGGGTGCGCCGCGTCGGTCCAGAAGTTGTAGTAGAAGCCGTCCCCGCGCCAGCCGGGATAGGGGATGCGCTCGTCCGAGTCGAGCACCTGCCGCAGCTCGTCCCGCAGGGCGGCGAAACGCTCGCCCCCGGTCAGCCCGGCCAGGGTCTCGGCGTTGCGGTCCCGCACCCATCCGGCGGCGTCCGGGCCGTCCAGGTCCTCCAGCCAGAGGTACGGGTCGTCATGCTCATCGATCAGCCTCGCCACGGTGCCACTATCCCCGACCCGTCAACACCGATCAGCCCCGTCGGCCGGGCATGAGCCGGTTTTCGCGGGGTATGACCGGAACATGAGGGCGAGTTTCCGGATCGGCCGCGTCGCGGGCGTGCCCGTCGGGGTCAACTGGAGCGTCCTGGTCATCTTCCTGCTGATCGCCTGGGGGCTCGCGGCGGTCCAGTTCCCCCGCGCCTACCCGGGCCGGCCCGTCTGGGCGTACGTGCTCGCGGGGTTGGCCGCCGCCGTGGTCTTCTTCCTCGGGCTGCTCGCCCACGAGGTCTCGCACGCCGTGGTCGCCAAGCGCAACGGCCTGGAGGTCGGCGGCATCACGCTGTGGCTCTTCGGCGGGGTGGCCGAGCTGCGCGGGGAGGCCCGCGACCCCGGCGCGGAGCTGCGCATCGCCGGGGTCGGGCCGCTGGTCAGCCTGATCATCGGCCTCTTCTTCGGCGGCGTCGCGGTGCTGCTCTCCCTGGCCGGCGTGCACGGGCTCTGGCTCGGCGCGCTGGCCTGGCTGGCCGGCATCAACGTCCTGCTGGCGGTCTTCAACGCGCTGCCGGCCGCCCCGCTCGACGGGGGCCGGCTGCTGCGCGCCGCCGTCTGGAAGGCCACCGGCGACCGGACGAAGGCGTCGGTGGTGGCGGCCCGCGCCGGCTGGGTCCTCGGCGTACTGCTGATCGGGCTGGGGCTGTGGCGGTTCCTCGTCGGCGCGGGGTTCGGCGGGCTCTGGCTGGCGCTGATCGGCTGGTTCCTGATCGGGGCGGCCGGGATGGAGGAGCGGCAGGCCCGAATGGGCAGCGCGCTGCGCGGGGTGCGGGTCGCCGACGTGATGACCCCGCAGCCGCAGACCGCGTCGGGCGACATGACCGTGGCCGACTTCGTCGACCACTACCTCTTCGCGTACCGGCACTCGGCGCTGCCGCTGACCACCGACGGCCGGCCCGTCGGCCTGGTCACCGTCGACCGGGTACGCGGCATCCCCGCCGAGCGGCGGTCGGCCACCACGCTGGCCGAGGTGGCGTGCCGGGCCGACCAGCTCGTGCTCGCCTCGCCGGACGAGGAGCTGACCGACCTGCTGCCCCGGCTCAGCGAGTGCGCCGACGGCCGGGCGCTGGTGGTGGCCGACGGGGGGCTCGTCGGCATCGTCTCGCCCAGCGACATCAGCCGGGCGGTGCAGCGGAGCAGCCTCCGCGAGCAGGCGGCCGGGCGGCGCTGACCCCGGCTCAGGCGCGGGGGAAGTAGCGGTCCAGCAGGTCGGTGCGGAACTTCCCCGCCGGGTCCGCCTCGCGCAGCAGGGCCAGGAAGTCGGCGTGCCGGGGGTACGCGGCGGCGACCGCCGCCGGGTCGAGCGCGAACACCTTGCCCCAGTGCGGGCGGGGCGCGTACGGGGCGAGGCGCCGCTCCACCTCGGCCACCACGGGGGCCACCGCGTCGACGTCGCCGGTCCAGGTGAAGTGCGCGGCGAGGCTGCCCCGGTCGTACTGCGGGCTCAGCCACAGGCCGTCGACGGCGATCGTGCGCAGCTCGCAGACCTGGAGCACGGCGGCGATCCGCTCCGCCAGCGGGTCGAGGGCGGCCAGCGCGTCGGCCGCCGCCGCCCGGGGCAGGTGGTACTCCGACTGGAGTTCGTCGCCGCTGCTCGGGGTGAAGCCGAGCCGGAAGTGCGGCAGCCGCTCGTGCCACGGGCCCGGCGCGCCGAGCTGCGCGGTGCAGTTGCCCGCCGGCATCCCCGGCACCGGGTGCACGGGCGCGGTCGCCGCCGTGGTGCCGAGCCAGCCGTCCTCCGGCGGCGGCGCGTCGGCGAGCTGCTTGCGCCACACCTGCCCGAACCCGTCGCCGCGCCAGTCGGTGAAGAGGCTGACGCTGTACGCGGAGGCGAACGCCTCGTCCAGCGCGGCGCGCGGCAGCCCGAGCCGGACGTACTGGCGCAGCTCGAAGGCGGGCACCACGTCCAGGGTGACCCGGGTGACCACGCCCAGCGCGCCGAGGGCGACCACCATCCCGGGGAACCGGGCGTCGGCGTCGCGGCGCACGGTCACCAGCTCGCCGTCGGCGGTGACCAGCTCCAGGGCGGTCACGGCGGTGGCGAGGTTGCCGATGCCCGCGCCCGAGCCGTGGGTGGCGGTGGCCACCGCGCCGGCCACCGAGATGTGCGGCAGCGACGCCATCGTCGGCAGGGCGTACCCGGCGGCGTGCAGCCGGGCGGCCAGGTCGCCGTAGCGCACGGCGGCGGCCACGGTCACCGTGGCGCGCTCCCGGTCGACCTCGACGGTGGGCGGCAGCCCGGCCAGCGACACCAGGTCGCCGGTGGTGTCGCCGAGGCGGTTGAACGAGTGCCCGCTGCCGACCGCCCGCACCCGGGCGCTGCCGGCGACCAGGCGGCGCAGCTCGTCGACGGTGGACGGGCGGTGCCGGCGCGCCGCCGCGTACCGGATGTTGCCGGCCCAGTTGCGCTCCGGCACGCCCGGCCCGGCCCCGGTCGCCGGCTTCCGCTCCCCCACGTCCACGTCGCGCTCCCGTCGCTCGGCGGTGCGTCGCCCCGGGCCGCGCGGCCGTCGGGGCACGGTTGGCCGGGGCGTTTCGGGGAACCCTACGCCGATGAGGAGCTACCCGAACCCCGCCCGGCTCGACGCCCCGCGTGCCCACGGCAACGCGTCCATCGTCGAGCCGAGCAACCCGTTCCCCGCCCCGACGCCCGGCCCTGGACCGGCGCCCACGCCACGGCCGGGGCCGGTCCCCGCGCCGCCGCCGGGACCGGCCCCGCGCACGGCCTAGAGCTGCGGCATCACCTCGGACGCGACCAGCTCGACGTGGTCCAGGTCGGCCAGGTCGAGGACCTGGAGGTAGACGCGCCCGCTGCCGGCCTCGGCGTACCGGCCGATCCTGTCGACGACCTCGGCGGGGGTGCCGGCGAGGCCGTTCTCCCGCAGCTCGTCCGGCTCCCGGCCGATCGCCTCGGCCCGCCGTCGCACCTCCGCCTCGTCGCGCCCGCAGCAGAGCACGAGGGCGTTGGACCAGCGCATCGTGGCCGGGTCCCGGCCGATGTCGGCGCAGGCGGCACGGACCCGGTCGAACTGGGCCACCGTGTCGGCGACGGAGACGAACGGCAGGTTGAACTCGTCGGCGTAGCGGGCCGCGAGGCGGGGCGTGCGCTTCGGGCCCATGCCGCCGAGCAGGATCGGCGGTCGGGGCCGCTGCACCGGCTTGGCCAGGGCCGGCGAGTCGGCCACCGGGTAGTAGCGGCCGGCGAAGTCGAACGTCTCGCCCGCCGGGGTCTCCCAGAGCCCGGTGACGACGGCGAGCTGCTCCTCCAGCCGGTCGAACCGCTCTCCGAGGGAGGGGAACGGGATGCCGTACGCGGTGTGCTCCTCGGCGTACCAGCCGGTGCCGATGCCCAGCTCCACCCGGCCGCCGCTCATCTGGTCGACCTGGGCGACGGTGATGGCCAGGGGGCCGGGCAGCCGGAACGTGGCCGCCGTCATCAGGGTGCCGAGCCGGATGCGGGAGGTGTCCCGGGCCAGCCCGGCCAGGGTCGTCCAGGCGTCGGTGGGCCCCGGCTCGCCGCTCACCGCGCCCATCTTCAGGTAGTGGTCGGAGCGGAAGAACGCGCCGTAGCCGGCGTCCTCCGCGCAACGGGCCACGGCGAGCAACTGGTCGTAGCTGGCGCCCTGCTGGGGTTCGGTGAAGATCCGCAGTTCCATCCCCCGAGCATAGGTAGCTGAAAGGAAGGGCACCTTCTTAACGCCTGCGGTAGAGAGGGGCGCCCCTCTCACCACCGCCGACGGCCGCGCGGCGTGGGCGCAGCGCCCGGTCGGCCGGTACCGGCGTCCCTTCCCGGCGGGACGCCGGGCGGCGCAGCCTCGACATGACCCGGTGCCGCGAGTCGCGCGGCGCGGCGGTGACGCCGCCGCGATGCCGGGCGAGCAGGAGGCGACCATGGACGACCAGGACCGGACCCGACTCATCGACGCCGTGCGGGAGCTGGCCCCGGAGCTGGGCCGGCGGGCCGCGGAGATCGAGGCCGCCCGGGAGCTGCCGGCTGACCTGCTCGACCGGCTCCGGGCCGCGGGCTGCTTCCGGATGTTCGTCCCGCGCAGCCACGGCGGGTACGGGGCGGACCCGCGCACCGGCCTGGCCGTGCTGGAGGCGCTGGCCCGCGCCGACGGGTCCACCGGCTGGACGGTCATGATCGGCGCGGAGACCCCGCACCTGCTCGCCATGCTCCCCCGCGACCGGTTCGACGAGCTGTACGCGCAGGGCCCGGACGTCGTCGTGGCCGGCGGCTTCGCCCCGCAGGGGCGGGCCGAGCCGTCCGACGGCGGGTTCCGGGTGACCGGCCGGTGGGGGTTCGCCAGCGGGTCCCGGCACGCCGACTGGATCTTCGGCAACTGCGTGCTCACCGAAGACGGCCAACCCCTGCCCGGCCCGGACGGCCAGCCGGCGCAGGTCCGCTCGATGCTCCTGCGCGTCGATCAGGTGCGGGTGGAGGACACCTGGCACTCGCTGGGGCTGCGCGGCACCGGCAGCCACGACGTGGTGATCGACTCGGTCCACTGCCCGGCCGGGCGGAGCTTCGACATTTTCTCCGGCCCCCCGTGCGTGCCGGGGCCGGGCTTCGTCGCGCCGCTGTCCCAGTTCGTCCTGCACCTGGGCGCGGTGGCCGTCGGGATCGCCCAGGGCGCGCTGGACGACATGGTCGCCCTGCTCGACGCCGGCCGGCAGCGGCTGTACGCCCGGCAGTCGCTCGCCGACTCGCCGGCCTTCCGGGTGCAGCTCGGCCGGGCCGACCTCTACGTCCGGGCGGCCCGGACGCTGCTGCGGTCGCTCGCCGACGACCTGCTGGGGGCGGCCGAGGCCGGCGACCCGGCCGCCGTCGACGCGCTGCGCCCGGTGATCTCCGCGAGCCTGCCCTGGGTGACGGAGGCCGCCACCGCCGCCGTGGACGCCTGCTACCGGTCGGCGGGCGGCGGCGCGGCCCGGGACTCCTCCCCGATCCAGCGCCGCTTCCGCGACATCCACACCTTCGGCCAGCACGCGGCGGCGGCCGAGGGCTGGCTGGGCAACAACGGCGCCCACCTGCTCGGCCGCCCCGTGGAGCTGGCCTACTAGACCGCCGCGCCGAAGACGGCGAAGGCGACGAGGACGACGGCCGCCATCGGCAGCGACACGGCCAGCGCGAGGGCGCGCTGCCGGTGCGTACGGCCGAGGAGCGCGACGAGCAGCAGGGCGAGCGCGACGTCGATGGCGACGTTCCACGCCAGCTCCGACGAGTAGCTCGGGTCGCGCAGCCGGAGGGCGAAGCGGGTCGCCTCCTCGAGGAGGACGGCGGCCGGCAGCGCGAGCCCGACCACCGCTCGCCACCCCTCGGCCCGCGCCCAGACCCCGCCGACGCCGAAGACCAGCCCGGTCAGCACCCCCAGGAGCATCCAGAGCAGCGCGGTCTTCCCCCAGACGATCGCCAGGTCGTCGCCCTGGATCAGCGTCGCCGCGAGGTAGTAGCTGGGCACCGCGAGGACGAGCAGGACGGCCGCGCCGAGCGCCGCCCGCAGCCATCCGGAGCGCACCCACCAGCCGAAGAAGAAGGCGGCGATCGCCCAGGTGGCGGTCGAGTTGCCCAGCTCGGCGAGGGGGTACGGGACGAACTTGATCCACACGAAGTCGAGGGAGCCGAGCAGGAGCCCGCCCACCACGGCGGCGAGCGCCACCTTCCGATCAACCAACGACATGGCCGGGAGCATACCGAGTATGCGGCCGGGGCCCGTCGTTCGGGTGCGAAATTCTCTCGGATTCACGGGGACGACCGCTGGACCACCTCCTCGGGCGTCAGGGGCGCCTTGGGGTGGTGGGTCAGGCACATCGGGGTGTCCACCCGGACGAAGGGGAAGCCCTCCCCCGCCACGTAGAACTGGCCGCTGCCCAGCAGCCCGATGTCGGGCAGCCGGCCGCCCTTGGCCTCGGCGAGCTGCCGCGCCGCGTCGATCTGCGTCGGGGCGTTGAGCAGGCCGAAGAACTGGGTGGTGGCGTTGCCGGAGACCTGGTTGTGCAGGCCCTTCGGGGCCTGGGTGGCGAAGACCAGCCCGAGGCCGTACTTGCGGGCCTGCGAGGCGAGCGCGATCGTGCTGGCCGTGCAGGCGGTGTTCCCGCTCGACGGGGCGAGGGTCTGCGCCTCGTCCATGACGAGCAGGCCGCCCAGCGGCCGGTCCCCGGCGGGATGCCGCCGCACCCACGCGAACAGCGCCATCTGCAACTGGTTGACGAAGCTCTGCCGCTCCTGGTCGGAGGTGAGCCCGACGAAGCTGACCACCGACACCCGGGCCCGTCGGCCCGGCGCGGGGGTGAGCAGCAGACCGGGATCGGCCGGGGCGCCCGCGCCGCCGAAGAGCGGGTCGGTGACCATCGCCGCCTTGAGCGCCTCGGCCAACTCCAGGGCCAGCTTGTCGGCGCGGGCGAGCCGGCTCACCCCATCGGGCAGGTCGGTGAGGAACTCGGTGAACCCCGGCAGGCCCACCATGCCGGTCCGGGCGTACGCCAGCAGCGCCTCGGTCAGCACCGCCTTGCCCTGCTGGGCGAGTCGGGTCGACCGGTCCACCCCGGCGCGGGGTGCGAGGGCCTCCACCGCCGAACGGATCGCCTGGTCGAACTCGTCGGGCGAGTCGTGCACCGGCGTGAAGTCCGGCAGCGGCTGGAAGCTCAGCGGCCGGCCGGCGGTGACCCGGGGCGTCCAGACCACGACCTCGGTGTGGTCAAGGTAGTCCCGGGCCCGCTCCTCGTCGCCCGGCCCCCAGCCGGCCGGCGGCTGCGGCCACGGGTCGCCCAGCCGGGCCAGGTCGTTGTTCGGGTCGAGCACGATCGAGGAGACGCCCTGCCGGGCGCACTCCTCGACCAGGCGGCGGATCAGCACCGTCTTGCCCGACCCCGAGCCGGCGAAGACCACCGCGTGCCGGCGCAGCGACTCCAGGTCGAGCAGGAACGGCCGCCGCCCGTCGGCGGTATGCCCCAGCCGGACGACCGCCGCAGGGTCCGCCGCCGGCCCGTCGTGCGCGGCCCGCTGTCCCGGCGTCGCGTCCCCGCCCGGCGAGGACGCGGCGGCCGAAGCGGGCCCGGACGCGGCAGGCTCGGCGGCGGCCGTGGTGGTCTCGGGCTCGGGCTTGGGCTCGGGCGCGGGCTCCAAGGCCGGGGCCGGGGCGGGGGTGCCGAGCATCGTGCGGAACAGCGCCGTGCCGCTCGCCGGCCGACGGGCGACCAGCCACTCCTGGTAGGCCGCATCGGGCTCCCGGGCCAGCTCCCGCAGCGCGGCGAAGACCCGCAGGTCGTCCTCCGCCACGGCGCACCGCACCCCGCCGGCCGCGTCGAACTCCGCCAGCACCTGGGCGGTACGGGAACCGGTGGGCCAGGGGCCGTTGCGCAACAGCACCAGCCGCCGCTGCGGGTACTGCCGGTCCAGCCCCGCCAGCGTGCAGGCCGCCCGGACCCGTGCGATCGTGGCGACCGCGTTCGGGTGGGCGAGCCCCCGGAAGCACCAGTGCGCCTCGTTCTCGGTGGCCTCGTCCAGCACCTCGACGAGGCGGCCGTGCAGCGCCGGCTTGCGGCCCGGAGGCGGGTCGTGCTTGTACGTCGCCCCGGTCGGGGCCTGCTCGGCAATCCACGCGGCGAGCCCGGCGGCGAGCAGCGGCGGCAGGTGGACGTCCTCGGTGCGGTGGTCGAGCGCGGGCCCGACGTCGGCCGCCGCCACCAGTCGGGCGAACCGCTCGTCCAGCGGGCGCAGGTCCGCGACCCCGGCCGGGGCGGGCACGGGCGTGGGCGGGGCGTCCCCGCCGTCGACGAGCCGCTCCAGCAGGGTCACCTCGTCGGCGTCACGGCACCGGGCGACGTGCTGGTCCACCTTGCGCAGCAGGGCGCGCGGAGTGAGGTTCGGGGCGTCGGCGAAGGCGTCGGCGCTGATCGGCCAGGTCGGGTGGGGCGGGGTGAACCGCCGCTCGCGGAACACTGCGGCGAACCGTTTCGCCACGATGGCCCGCCCGATCTCCGGCGTGGGAATGCGGTCGGGCAGCAGGGACACCCGGAACCGGTCCGCCACGGAGGTCGGCGCGCTGCGGGTCAGCAGCTCCCAGGTGTCCGGCAGGCAGGACACGACGAGCAGCGTCCGGCGGGTGACGTCGCGCAGGGTCAGCAGGCCGTCGGCGATCGGCCCGAACGCGCTCGCGTGGGCGTCGTCCAGCTCGGCGCGGGGGTCGAACATGGATGTGGTGGTCTGGGCTAGAAGCGTGTCGAGCTGGTCGACGGCGATCACCGTCGGGTCCAGCGTGAGCGCCATCAGCCGGGAGACGTCCTGCACGATCTGCTGCGGGGTCCGTACCCCGTGGGTCAGCCCCCACTCCGCCCGCCCCGCCGGGTCGCCCGGCTCGCTGATCAGGTGGGCGTAGCCGATGTCCTGGTCGTCGAACTCCCGGGAGCCGTGCAGCACGAGCGCCCGGGCGGTGTCCTGGCAGTCCCGGCCCACCTCGCGGTGATGGGTCCGCAGCGCGCGGACGAAGGTGTCCAGGTGCTCGCGGGTGAGCGCGCGGGCGCCGGCCACCGCGTCCCGCACCTCGGCGGGGATGCCGAGCTGCGAGGTGAGCCGGCGCAGGAACTTGCGGAGCTGGGTGTCCCAGCCGCCGGAGGCCCGGCCCATCCCCTCGACCATCGCCAGGGCGACGCTCGACCAGAAGGTCCGGCCGCTGACCATGTTGACCAGGAAGAAGTAGCCGCCGTCGTGCTGGATGCGCTCCCGCACCGCGCCGAGCAGGTGGGTCTTTCCGGAGCCGGCCCGCCCCTGCATGGCCACGCCGAGGGGGCGGCTGGTGTCGTCGGTGCGGGCGCGGGCCACCCCGCGCAGGATCTCGGCGGCGACCCGCTCGTGCAGCTCCGGCACGTCGTACGGGGAGGGGCGCCACACGTCGTCGGGGGTGACCGCCGGGTGGAAGGTCAGCGCCTCCAGCGCGGCGCGCTCGTCGTCAGGGATCATGCCGCCCCGATCGACAGGGTGTGGCTGTCCTCGTCGCCGATGCGCACCGCCGCCGCCCGGTCCCGCGCGGTCAGCGACTTGGTGTTGGCGACCGGGATGATCCGGACGCCGTCCTGCCGGACCAGCGCCCGCAGCGCGTCGTCCACCGCCGCGCGATCGGTGCCGTCGAGACGGTCGCGCAGGTCGGCGAGGCCGACCCAGGCGCCGGGCGTCGGGGCCAGCTCCCGGTACGCGGCCCGGACCAGCTCGGCGACCTCACCGCCACCGGCGGTCGGGGGCGCGGCCTCGGCGGTCGGGGTCGCGCCGCCCTCCGCCGCCGGGGCCGGCTCGGCGGCCGTCCGGGTGAAGAAGTCGGCGTGGCTGACCCGCAGCCGCTCCAGCGCCCGGTCCAGGTTCCCGAGCAGGGTGAACAGGGAGCGGCTGGCCGACCCGCCCGCCCTGGGCGGGGTGCCGCGGTGCAGCCGGCGCGCCACCCGCCAGCCCTCGTCCGTCAGCTCGTGGGAGAACGGGCGGTGGCTGCGGTCGGTCTCCACCAGGCCGAGCTTGACCAGCTTCTCGTTGTCCTTGCCGGTGAGCGCGAAGCCGGCCAGTTCCCGCAGCTCGGCGTTGGTCAGCTCCCGCGCCTCCACCATCAGCACGACGAGCGCGTTGATCTGGTTGGGGGTCAGGTTCGGCAGGTCGGCGGTGCCGCTCGACATCGGTGTCTCAGTCTCCTGTCAGGGGTGCGCGCCGGCCGTGCGTCGCCGGGCCAGCAGGTCCCGGATGCTCCGGAGCACGGCCTGGACGTCGGTCAGCACCTGTTCGTTGGTGAACCGGAGCACGTCGAGCCCGAGGAGCTGGAGCTGCACGTCGCGCCGCCGGTCGTCGGCGAACATCATGGCTCCCCGATGCTCCGGGCCGTCCACCTCGACCGCAAGTCCCTCCACCGTCCAGAGGAGATCCACCCGGTACGGCCGGGCGAGCAGGTGCCACTCGTAGGTGTGGTTCCAGCGGCGGCCCCGGGCCCAGTCGTGTGGGGCGAGGGCCCGCTCCAGGGCCTGCTCGGCCGGGCTGTCCGGGCGGGGCGCGCCGGCCAACGGCGGAAACGACAGCCCCGTTGCGGCGGGGCTGTCGGAAACCCGACTGGCGGCCCCGGCCAGCTCGGCGAGGGGCGTCGGCAACCGGACCGGCACGGGGCGGACCCGGTCCGTGGCCGCAGCGAGCGGACCGACGATCCAGACCGCGCACCGGCCGTGCTGCACCAGCCACTCGGCCGCCGCCACCAGCACCCGCCCGTCGCCGGGAGCGGCGTCCGTCGGCGCCTGCGCGAGCAGCACGAGGTCGTCGCGGCCGTACGCCTCGGCGAGCACCCGGGTCAGCCCGGCGGCGCGTACCTCGACGGGGAAGCGCGGACGGCGGCGCCGCCGTCCGCCCCCGCGCGCACCGCCTGCACCGCCCCCACCCGCGCTGGCGTCCCCGGCCGCGCCCTCGGCGCCGGCGGCGGCCCGGTCGCGGAGCGCCCTCTCGGCCAGGTCGGCGACGAACGGTCCGAAGTGGTCGGAGCGGGCCGCGAGCCGGCCGGCGATCCCCCGGACGGCCGCCACAGCGGGCGGGCCGCCGCCCTCCAGCCGACCGGCGTCGGGCAGCCAGCGGGGGAAGAGCGCGAGGGCGGCCTCCTCCAGTTGGTCAAGGAGGGCGGCGACCAGGGCGGCGAGGGAGAGCCCGCGCTCGGGACGGTGGGCGAGCACGGCCGGCGCGGTCGGCGGCAGCGGGTCGAGCGCCAGCCGGAGCAGTTCGGGGTCGGCGTCCACGAGGTGACTGACCCGGTGCGGCGGCACGGCGGCCCACCAGTCCGCACCGGCCCCGTCACGCATGGTCGGGCACCCTACCGGCCCGCCGGGCCGGCCGCCGTCCCTCCCGCCCCGTCAGTCGGCGGCGGCCAGGGCCGTCACCGGCCCCACCCGGGCCGCCCGGCGAGCCGGGAGCAGGCCGGCGAGCGCCGTCGCCGCCGCGAGGGCCAGCACCACCAGGGCGAGCCGCCCGGCCGGGAACTCGACGGGCGCGCCCGCCCCGAGCGCCGCGACGGTCAGCCACCCGTACGGCAGGGCCAGCAGCAGGCCCAGGGTCGCGCCGACGACGCCGTACAGCCCCGCCTCGACCGTGAGCGTCGCCGCGAGCCGACGCCGGGACATCCCGACGGCGCGCAGCAGGCCCGACTCCCGGGTGCGCTCCACCACGGAAAGCGCCGTGGTGGTGCCGACGCCGACCACGGCCACGACGACGGTGAGGGCCAGCAGCGACAGCAGCACGGCCGTGACGGCCCGCAGGTCGCCGGCCAGGTCGTCGCGGTCGTCGGCGGTCACCTCGATCCCGACCCCGGGGCCACCGGCGGCGCGCAGCGCCGCCACCGCCGCGGAGCGGGCCCGCCCGCCGTCGCCCGCCACGTCGGCCAGCAGGCCGGTCGGGGCGGCCGGCACGCCGAGCCGGTCCAGGTCGGCCGGGGCCAGCAGCAGGCCCGCGCCGACGGGCGTGTTCGCCATCGTCGCGGCGACCCGCAGCAGCACCACCCGTCCCGGCCCGGCGTCGGCGAGGCTGCCCGCGCTCGCGCCGAAGTCCGCGCGGGTGGCCAGCGCCCGCAGGTCCAGGTCGACCGCGGCGAGGCCCTCGACGGCGACGCCGGCGACCCGCACGTCGGGGCTGGCGCGGTAGGGCACCACCCGGTCCAGCCCGGCGTCGGCGCGGGCCCGCTCCACCAGCCCGGCCGGCAGCGGCCCGTCGCCGGGGGCCGACACGGCGATGTCGGCCGGGTGGGCGTCGGGCGTCAGCCGCAGCTCGACCTGGCGGAGCCCGTCGTGACCGGCGAGCCGGGCGGCGAACGCCTCCGTCGTGTAGCCGGCCGCCCCCGGGTCGTCTGGGGCGGCCACGACGCCGACGACGGTCAGCGGGACCGACCGGGCCGGATCGGCGCCCGCCGTGACCCGCAGGGTGCCGCCGACGGCCAGCCCGAGCCGCTCCACGGTGCGCCGCGTGACGGCGATCTCGTCCGCCGCGCCCGGGTACCGGCCCCGGGTGACGCGGACCGTGGCGAGCGGGCCCGTGCCGGGGTCCGCGTACACGGACAGCCCGCCCGTCCCGCCCGCGAACCCGTAGAAGGCGTCCGTGCGGCCCACCGCCTCGGCGACGCCGGGCACCCGGCGGGCGGCGTCCAGGGTCCGGGTGGTGACGTCCCCGGAGACGACCAGGTCGGCCGCCGCGGGCGTGCCGCTGAGGCCGGCGAGCAGGGTCCGCTCGGTGACCTGGTGCGCCAGCACCGTACCGAACACGACGAACGCCGCGACGGCCATCGCGAGGCCCGTGAGCAGCGTCCGGGCGGGGCGGCGGGCGGCGTCGGCGAGCTGGGAGCGCAGCACTTCCCCGCGCCGGCTCACCGGGCCACCGCCAGGTCGTGCAGGGCGGCGGCGACCGCGTCACGGCCGGGCCGGTCCAGGTCGCCGGCGAGCCGGCCGTCCGCGAGCAGCACGACCCGGTCGGCGTACGCGGCGGCCCCCGGATCGTGGGTGACCATGACCACGGTCTGCCCGAGGGTACGGACGCAGTCGCGCAGCAGCCCGAGCACCTCCGCCCCCGAGCGGGAGTCCAGGTTGCCGGTCGGCTCGTCGGCGAAGACGACCTCGGGGCGGGACACCAGCGCCCGGGCGAGCGCGACGCGCTGCTGCTGGCCGCCGGAGAGCTCGACGGGGCGGTGGGTCAGCCGGTCGCCGATGCCGAGCGCCCCCACCAGCCCGTCGAGCAGCACCGGGTCGACCTTCCGGCCGGCGAGGTCGAGCGGCAGGGTGATGTTCTGCGCCGCCGTGAGCTGGGGCAGCAGGTTGAACGCCTGGAAGACGAAGCCGATCCGCTCCCGGCGCACCCTGGTGAGCACCCGGTCGGGCTGGCGGGTGAGGTCGGTGCCACCGAGCAGCGCCTGACCGGAGGTGGCCGTGTCGAGGCCGGCGAGACAGTGCATCAGGGTGGACTTGCCGGAGCCGGACGGGCCCATGATCGCCGTGAACGCCGCCCGGCGGAAGCCGACGGTGACGCCGTCCAGGGCGCGTACCGCCGTCTCCCCCCTGCCGTACACCTTGACCAGGTCGACCGCCGCGACGGCCGGCGCGGGGTCGGGATGCTTCGTCATCTTGCCTCCACCTCTCACGGGACGCGGCAGAGCCTGGCGGGGCGGAGCCCGGCGGCGCATCCACCCCGGGTCGGGTCCGCCGCCGCCCGGTCCGCCTTTCGGCAGATCCGCCCCGGGCGGCCCCTTGGCTACCGTGAAGTGCGATGACAGGAGAGTTGAGCCCCGGATGGCGGCGCGCCGGGCAGGCCGCCGCCCTGGTCGGCATGGCCCTGCTCGGGCTGGTCGACGTCACGGGCGGACGGGTGTTCCTCCTCGGCGGCGGCATCGCGCTGCCGGCCGCGCTGGCGCAGGTCGCCCTGGCGGTCGCCACGGCGGCGGTGTGGCTGCCCGCCCACCGGCAGGGCTCGCCTCGCCTGGCGCTCGCGGCCGGGGCGGTGGCGACGTGGTCGCTGGCGACGACGGCGGCGTACGCGTACCTGCGGCACAGCGCCGGCCTCGACGGCCTGGTGCCGCTGCGCGGATCGGATTCGCTCTGGGGGTTGGCGGAGTCGTGCGGGCTGCTCGGGATCGTCTTCGTGGCCGCCCGGCGGGCGGCACCCCGGGCCGCGCCCGCCGTGGTCGCCGTCACCGGCCTCGCCGTGGCCGCGCTGCCGTTGCGGGCCGACACCGGAGCCGTCCACCTCATCGTCGGCATGGCGTACGCGCTGCTCGCGGCGGGGACCGCCGCCGCCGGCATGTACCTGCGGCTGGCGGAGACAGCCCGCCGGCGGCAACTCGCGGCGGTCCGCGCCGAGCAGCGCGCCGAGTTCGCCCGGGACCTGCACGACTTCATCGCCCACCACGTCACGGGCATCGTGGTGCAGGCGCAGGGCGCCCGGTACGTCGCCGAGCGGGACCCCGGGCGGGCCGTGGCCGCGCTGGAGCAGATCGAACGGGCCGGCGCGCAGACCATGACGGCGATGCGGCGGATGGTCGGCGTGCTGCGCGACGGGGACGCCCCGGTCGCGCCCCTGGCCGGGGCGGCCGACCTGCCGGAGCTGGTGGACGCCTTCCGCGCCGCCGGCCCGGTCGGGGCCCGGCTGCGCGTCGACGGGCCGCTCGACGACCTGCCGATCGAGGTGACGTCCTCGGCGTACCGGATCGTGATGGAGGCCCTGACGAACGTCCGGCAGCACGCCGCCGGGGCGCGGCGGGTGGACGTGCGCCTCGGTCGCACCCCGGAGGGGCTGCTGGTGCGGGTGAGCGACGACGGCCCCGGGCGGGGCGGAGGCCGAGGGGGCTTCGGGCTGGCCGGGCTGGCGGAGCGGGTGGGCGCGCTCGGCGGCACGCTGCACGCCGGCCCCGGCGACGGCGGCGGATGGGTCGTGGAGGCGAGGCTGCCGCTTTCCGGCGGGGTGCCGGTGAACGGGGAGGTCGGCCGGTGATCCGGGTGCTGGTGGCCGACGACCAGGCCATGGTGCGCACCGGCTTCGGGATGATCATCGGCGCGCAGCCGGACATGGAGCTGGTCGGGGAGGCGGGCGACGGCGTGGAGGCGGTGGCGCTGGCCCGGCGGCTGCGCCCCGACGTCGTCCTGCTGGACATCCGGATGCCGAGGCTGAACGGGCTGGAGGCGCTGCGCCAGCTCGCCGGCCCCGGCGTCGCGGACCCGTTCCGGGTGGTCGTGGTGACCACCTTCGACCTGGACGAGTACGTGCACACCGCGCTGCGCACCGGCGCGTGCGGGTTCCTGCTCAAGGACTCCGGGCCCGCGCTGCTGGTCGAGGCGGTGCGCGCCGCCGTCGCCGGGGACGCCCTGATCAGCCCGTCGATCACCGTACGGCTGCTCGAGCACCTGAACCCGCCGACGGCGGCCCGCCCTGCGGAGACCGGGCTGTCACCCCGGGAGCTGGACGTGGTGCGGCTGGTGGCGCGGGGCGCCACGAACGCCGAGATCGCCGCGAGGCTCTTCATCACCGTGGGCACGGTGAAGACCCACCTGGGCAGCGTGCAGGCGAAACTCGACGCCCGCAACCGGGTGGAGATCGCCGCGTGGGCGTGGGAGCGCCGCCTGGTGAGCTGACCCCCCGCTCACCGTCACCCGTCGACCGGGGCCGTGCACGTCACCGGCTCGCCCGGAGTGCCGGTCACCCGGGCCACCTCCCGGCCCTCGACGACGATGCGGCAGACCAGCGCGCCGTCCGACGGCGTCGCCGCCAGCGTCGTCCGGCCGCGTTCGACCACGAGCGTCCGCCCCCACGGCAGCGGGGCGGCCTCCTGGGCGCTGGCCTCGGTCGGCCTCCCGTCGCCGCCCTCGGCCGGCACCGTGATCACCGGTCGGACGGTCGTCCCGGTCGCGCCCGTCAACTCGTACCGGACCTCGAGCGGCCCGGCGTCGGCGCAGGCGGAGGTCAGCAGCAGGATCGCGCCCAGGAACAGGGGCACGGGCAGGGCACGTTTCACCGGTCACTCCTCGCCGTCGCGGCCGGCCACCCGGTCGGGCGCGGCTCGTCGGCGCCCACGCTCCCACCGGTATCCGGTCGACCACCTCCCCCGGCCGACGGAACCGGGCCCGGCGGAGTCCGCCGTTCGGCGGAGGGACCGGCCCCACTGCTGCCGAAACTGGAAGGTCGCGGCCGAGGGCAAGGAATGGGTCAGGGCCCGGTATCGAATTCCGGGCCGCCGCCCACGGGCCCACCTCGGCCAATGCTGGCCGATGCTGTTGAATCGGCTGCGTGGCGAAGACCTTGAAGATCACCACTCGGAACGCCAGTTTCCAACAGTGGCAGGCGTTGCTGGTCAACCGCACGAAACGCCAGCGCCTGGGCGAGTTCCTGGTGCAGGGAGTGCGGCCGATCACCCTGGCCCTCGAACAGGGCTGGGAGATCCGCGCCCTGCTCTATCCGGACGGGCGGAATCTGTCCCGGTGGTGCCGGGATCTCCTCGACCGGGCCGCCGCCACCCGCGTGGCTCTCGCGCCCGAGTTGATGCACGAACTCGGCGGCAAGGAGGAGGAGTCACCGGAACTGCTGGCGGTGGTGGGGCAGCCCGAGGACGACCTGGGTCGGCTACCGGTCGGGCCGAAGATGCTGGTCGTGGTCTTCGACCGCCCGAAGACGCCGGGCAACGTCGGCACCCTGATCCGCTCCGCGGACGCCTTCGGGGCCTCCGGCGTCGTCGTCACCGGCCACGCGGCCGACCCCTACGACCCGAAGGCGGTACGGGCCAGCACGGGTTCGTTGTTCGCCGTTCCGGTCGTGCGGGTCGCCAGCCACCGGGACGTTCTCGACTGGGTGGCCGCGCTGCGTGCGCGCGGCCTTTCCCGGCTTCAGATCGTCGGCACGGACGAGCACGGTGATTCGGATGTCGCGGACCACGACCTGACCGGCCCGACCCTTCTTCTCGTCGGCAACGAGACGCACGGCCTCAGCGCGGGCTGGCAGGAGGCGAGTGACCGGACGGTGCGAATCCCCATCGTCGGCGCCGCCAGTTCCTTGAACGCGGCGGCGGCCGGAACTGTCGTGCTGTACGAGGCGGCGCGGCAGAGAGCCAATTCCTGATCCGCGACGCACCGCCCCGTGCGTTCTTGGGGAGAAATCGGGCCCTTAGCATGTCCGCGTAGTCCTGAAGAACACCAATGGCGGAGGCGAACATGGGCAGCAAGGTCCTGATAATCGGCGCTCCAACCGATGACCTGCACGAGCGGCGGTTGAAGGCGGTGACCGCCGCGTGCGAGAGGCTCGGCGCGCTCGCCGACTCCCCGGCCCCGGCGGGTTCCGCCCCCGCCGTGGACCTGCTGCGCGCCCTGGCAGCCGCGGGCAGGATCGCGGTGAGCGCCGAGGACGAGGAGGTGGGGCCCTGGACGCTGTCCTACGTACCCTCGCCGGGCGCGCTGTCGGCGGTGGCCACGGGGTCCGCGCCGTCCTGGGGCGCGCGGGTGGACGGCAAGCAGCAGAAGGCCCTGCGGCGGGCCCCGGGGGCGGTCTTCCGCCTGCCGTTCGTCGACGCCGCGACGGGCGCGGCGAGCGGCGGCGCGATCAGCACCTTCACCACCGACTGGTCGCCGTTCACGGCGGCCTGCGCCGTCGTGGTGCACCCGGACCACGAGGCGCTCGCGGGGTCGGAGGTGCGGCGGCGGCCGTACTTCAGTGGCCTCTTCGTGCGCCACCCGCTGCACGGCGACCTGCTTCCGGTCTGGGTCGCGGACTGGGCCAAGCCCGAGTTCGGCACGGGCGCGGTCATCGTCAACCCGGCGCACTCGGCCGCCGACCTGGAGTTCGCCCGCGCCGTCGGGCTTCCGGTCCGCTTCGGCCTCGGCGAACACGAGCCCAGCGCCGACCCGGCGAGTTGGCTGACGCCGCCGGTCATCAAGACCGGGGCGGCGGTGCGGGCGGGCCGGCACGACGGCCTGAGCCACGAGCAGACGCTCCAGGCGTACCTGGAGGAACTGCTGGCGGCCGGCCACGCCGACCGGACCGAGTCGGTCTCGCTCGGCCGGGCGCCGCTGGCCGTGCTGAGCGCCGACCCCGCCGGGGAGGTGCGCTGGTCGCCGGCGCTGCGGGCGCGCAGCCTCACGGAGGGAGCGGGGGCGTTGTCGGCGTCGCTGCGGGTCACGCCGCTGCTGACGGCGGCGAGCGGGTACGCGGTGGGAGCGGCGACGCTGGTCAGCTCCGCCGAGGCGGTCACGGGCGACCTGCTGTGGCTGCGCCTGCTGGCGCTCGACCTGGGGATCGAGCACCCGCCGGCCCTGGTGCTGCCGGTGGCCCGCGTCGGCTCGGCGCAGGGCGTGGAGCCGCAGTGGCTGGACGGCGCGCTGCTCGTGGCGGGCCGTCCGGATGAGACGGTGTCGGTGAAGGCCCAGGTCGGCGAGCAGATCGAGCGGATCGCCAAGGATCACGCGGCGGCGGTCGCCGGGTCGGCGGAGCCGGAGGGCGCACCATCCAAGGCGGCCGAGCAGATCCTCGCGGCGCTCGCCGCCGCCGACTTCCCCGGCGCCTTCAAGGCGGTCGGCGCGACGGCGAAGACCGTCCGCCGTGGCGGCGCGGTCGGCGAGTCCGAGCGGACCGCGTTCCTGGCGGCCCTCTTCGTGCTCCTCGGCCTTCCGCTGCCCGAGGGCTTCTCCACCACGGCACTCCAGACAGCGCTCACCCGGTAGGTGCCAGGCGGGGGCGGAACTGTCCGCCCCCGCACCCGTCCCGCCGGCCGTCCCGCCCAGAGCCACGCCCCGCACGGGCCACGCGCACCCCGGGCCGCACCGCGCCCCACCGCCCCGGGCCATATCGCGCCACGCCCCGCCCCGCCGCGCGGGCCACAATGCGTAGGCCGTCCCTTTTCGCACCGCGCCGGCCGGCACGTCGATCCCCGTCGCGAGGGGCAAAACGGCCAAACCGAAACGGACCGGCGACAATCAAAACGCACCGGCACACCGGCGTTTAGGCAAGATGGCAACAAGGTTTTGCCAAGCTCGCGCCGCAAGACTACAGCCGTGCGCATTTCCTGGCAGGCGCGGATACCACGAACAACCCTTTCCGGCCGCCGATGAGGCCACGAGGACGCTCCGATTCACATTGACTGTCATAGCCGGTAATCCGTGGGGCAACGGTGCGACCCGCGAAGTTCCGGCCGTCTAAGTTCGGAGAGTGAGCATGCCCGCAGCACAGTCCCTAATGGTTGACGTGCTCGACACAACCCTGCGCGAGGGGTCGTACGTCGTCGATTTCCAACTCGACGAGAAATTCGTCGTCGACCTGCTCAACCGCATGGACGACACGCCGGTGACGAAAATTGAGATCGGCCACGGCGTCGGCTTCGAGGCCGAGCGGATCGGCATCCGGCCCTGCAACATCGACATCAGGAGATGGTGCGAGATCGCCCGCGCGGAGCTGTCCTCCTCGCAGTGGGGCATGTTCGCGCAGCCCGAGTTCAGCCGGCTGGAGACCCTGCGCGAGTTGTGCGACCAGGGCATGTCCTTCGTGCGCATCGGGATGTCGGCCGAGCAGGTCCAGGCGAACCTCGGCTACATCAAGCGCGCCACCGAGATGTGCGAGCAGGTCTACCTCAACCTCATGAAGTCGAGCGCCACCCCCGCCAACCGAATACCCAGCCTCCTGGACGGCATTCCCGACAACATCGCGGGGCTCTACGTCGTCGATTCCTACGGCTCCATGCTCCCCAGCGACATCGGCCGCTACATCGCCGCCGCGAAGGAATGCTGCCCCGTGGTCGGATTCCACGGCCACGACAATCTCGGAATGGCGAACGCCAACAGCATGGCCGCCCTGGATTCGGGCGCAGCCATCATCGACGGCACGTTGGCGGGAATTGGTCGGGGCGCCGGCAACGCCGAGACCGAATCGTTGGCGGGCATTCTGAGCATGGTCGGCGACGACGTCTACTCCTATCAGGAGCTGGCCCGGCTCGCCGAATTCTGCCGCAGCAGCCTGGACGCGCTCCCCGACAACCGGAACCTCCAGGTCCTCGGCGGCGTGATCGGCGTTCACTCCGGTTTCTTCCCACTCATCGAGGAGCTCTGCGCGGAGCATTTCCTCGACCCGGGGCACCTGATGCGGGCCGCCGTCGAGCTGGCCGAGCACAGCGTCGGCAAGGACGACATCCGGGCGGCGGCGCAGCTCCTCGTCCGGACCGGGGCAGTGACCGGCACCCCCATGGCAGCGCTTCTTGGAGGAACGAAGTGAGATTCGCCCGACGTCAGACGCCCACCGGCCACGAGATCCTCGTCGGTCACGACGGGGGCTGGACGCCGCTGTCGGACATCGAGGGGTTCCCCGCGTCGAGCCGACTCGTCGACCTGCTCGACGACTCCCGGCTGCAGGAGCTGGCCCGCCTGCTCGATCGCCCGCCGGCCCTCGCGGCGGCCGACCTGCGGCTCGACGAGGCCCCGACCGTCATCGACGCCGGTGACATCTGGGGCGCGGGCCTGAACTACCACAACCACTCCCGGGACCTGGACGCCGAGCAGCCCGTCTCCGGGCCCGGGTCGTACCTGCGGCCGAGGAGCTGCCTCATCGACAACGGCGGGCGCATCGAGCTGCCGACGCAGAGCAAGCGGGTGACCGCCGAGGCCGAACTCGGCCTGGTCATCGGCAAGGAGTGCAAGAACGTGCCGCGCGCCTCCTGGCGTTCGGTCGTCGCCGGGGTCACCGCCGTGCTGGACATGACCGCGGAGGACGTCATCCGCGAGAACCCCCGGTACATCCCCTGGGCCAAGGGGTTCGACACGTTCTGCAGCGTCGGGCCGCAGGTGGTGACCCTGGACGAGTTCGACGACGTGACCCTGAAGTCGATCCGGGTGTCGACCGTCCGCAACGGGGAGGTCGTCGCCACCGCGCTGACCTCCGACATGAAGTACGACCTGGGCTACCTCGTCGAATACTTCACGGCGGGCCGGACCATCGCCCCCGGCACGGTGATCTGCACGGGCACCCCCGGTGCCGGCGTCATCCGCTCCGGCGACTCGATCGAGTCGGTCGTCGAGGGCGTCGGCACTCTCTCCCACACCGTCGCCTGAGGGCTGGTGAACCGTCCATGAGCGACTTCTCCGTAGTCTCCGACATCGACCGGGCCGTGCGCGCGCACGCCGAGTGCGACGCCATCGACACCGGCAACGGTGTCATCAGCTACCGGCGGTTCGGCGAGCACGTCGCCGACTTCGCCGCGCGGCTGGAGGCGAGCACCGCGCCCGGTGAGTTCATCGGGATCGAGGCGACCCGGGACGCCGGTTCGATCATCGCGATGATCGGCGCGCTGAAGGCCGGCCGCCCGTTCCTGTTCATCGACCCACGCGACACCGCCTCGTACTCGACCAAGGTCGGCCTGCTCGGCATCACGACCCTCGCCCGGACCCCGACGGGCGCCCACGCGCCGATGCTCGGCGAGGTGCCGGCCCAGTGGCGCGGCGACGCGGGCGCGCAGGCCGCGCCGGCGCTGCCCGGGGCCGACGCGGACCGGGTCGGCTACGCGATCTACACGTCGGGCTCGACGGGCGAGCCGAAGTGCGTGCTGGTGCGCGGCGAACCGCTGGCGCGGGTGATCCGCGACCACGTCGAGCGGCTGGCGATGGACCCGACGTGCCGCACGCTCCAGTTCGCGCGGCTGACCTTCGACGGGTGCGTCACCGAGATCCTGTGGACGCTCACCTCCGGCGCGTGCCTCGTGGTCCTGCCCGAGGAGCACCTCGCCCCCGGGCCGGTGCTGCGGAGCACGCTGGAGCGGTTCCGCGTCACCCACGTCAAGACCACGCCGTTCGCCCTGACGGCGACCACGCCGAGCGAGGCGATGAGCCTGCGCCACGTGATCAACGGCGGGGGCGCGTGCCGGCAGGCGGTGCTGCGGAAGTGGTCGTCGGTCGCGGTGTTCCACAACGCGTACGGGACCACCGAGACCACGATCTGCAACTTCCTCAGTGACGGGCTCGACCCGGACGACTGCGCCGACTCGATCCCGCTCGGCGGGTTCGTCGGGGAGGGCGACTACCGGATCGCGCCGCTGGCCGACGCGGCGGGGCCGGAGGCGGCGGGGTCGGGGTCGGTCGACGCCCGGGGGGAGATGGTGTTCACCGGCGACTGCGTGGCCCTGGGCTACCTGACGCCGCACGGCATCCAACGCTTCCTCGACGACGGCGGCGACCGGGTCTACCACACCGGCGACATCGTCGAGCGCCGCGACGGGCAGGTCTTCTACGTCGAGCGGCTGGACCGGCAGATGAAGGTCCGCGGCTACCGGCTCGACCCCGGCGAGATCGAGAGCGCCGCCTGTCGCCTCGACGGGGTCGACGAGGCGGTGGTGACCGCCGAGTCGCACGACGACCACGCCTCCGACGCGGACGCCCTGGTCTGCTACTACCTGGGCGCGGCCCCGGCCCGCGACGTCCGCGCCCACCTGGAGACGGCCCTCGACTCCTACAAGGTCCCGTCGGTGATCCAGCAGGTCGACGAGATGCCCTACACCCGCAACGGCAAGGTCGACCGGGACGCGCTGCGGGCGAGCCGGCAGCGCAGGGCGCCGGTGGCCGTGGCCGACTCCCCCGTCGACCGGGTGCTCGACGCGGTGCGGCAGCTCACCGGCACCGACGACGTCGGCCTCGACGACAACTTCTACGAGGTCGGCGGCGACTCGGCCTCCACGGTGCTGCTGGTCGGCACGCTGAAGGAGCTCGGCTGGATGGACGTCGGGGTGCGGGACGTGCTGCGCGCGGAGAACCTGAAGGCCCTCGTGGCCCAACTGCCGGACCGGGGTGCGTGACCCATGTGCGGTGTGTGTGGCACCTTCGCCCCGGACGGGCGCATCGACCGCGGCATCCCGGCCGCGATGCACTCCCAGTTGGTCCATCGCGGGCCCGACGAGACGTACTCGCTGAACACCGCGACGATCGCCGCGAAGCTCGGCCGGCTCGGCATGACCGGCCTGGTGGACGGGTGGCAGCCGGCCGAGGAGCGCGGCGGGCGCTACGTGGCCATGACCAACGGCGAGATCTACAACGCGCGGGAGCTGCGGTCCCGGGTGGGCCAGGACCGGCAGGGCAACGGCGTCGACGTCTCGGTGATCCCGGAACTCGTCGCCCGGTACGGCGTCGACGGGCTCGGCCTGGTGGACGGGCAGTTCGCCACCGTCGTCCTCGACCGGGCCGAGAACGCGCTGTACCTGGCCCGGGACCGGTTCGGCATCTGCCCGCTGTACTACACGGTCGTCGGCACGACGGTTCACTTCTGCTCGGAGATCAAGCCCCTCGTGCGGTGCGTCGACCGCGCCTGGAAGCTGAACATGGGCGCGGTCGACCAGTACTTCTCGCTGGGCAACGTCGTCGCCCCCCAGACCCTCGTGGCGGGGGTGATGGCCGTCCCGCCCGGATGCGCCGTGCGGTTCGGCGACGGCGAGCCGGAGACGCTGCGCTACTGGCGCTACGGCGAGTTCGACGAGGGCGCGGAGCCGGTCTCCGCCGAGGCGCTCCGCGAGGGGCTGCGGCAGTCCACGCGCGACCGCCTTTCGGCGGACGTGGAGATCGGGGCGTACCTCAGCGGCGGTTTCGACTCCACGGCGATCGTCATGGAGTCGGCCGCGCTGCTCGACCGGCCCGTGCGGACGTTCTCCGTGGTCTTCGACGAGCGGAACCTGGACGAGGGCCGGTTCCAGACCGAGGTGGCCGAGCTGGTCGGGAGCAAGCACGAGCGCATCCGGTGCCGGCAGAGCGACGTCACGTCGCGGTTCGAGCGCATGGTGCGGCACTGCTGCTATCCGCAGCGCGAGACGTACAACGTGGCGGCCATGATGCTCTCCGACGCCGTGCGGGCCGCCGGGATCAAGGGCGTCGTCTCCGGGGAGGGCGCCGACGAGCTCTTCTTCGGGTACGACTCCTACGCCTTCGACAGCGCGGCCAGGTCCAGTCGCAGCTCCCGGGAGGAGAACGAGCAGGCCTGGGGGCGGGCGGACTTCGGCTGGGAGGTCGACTGGCGCAGGGTGGACCGACGCCGGGACGCCTACCTCACCGCGACCGCCCGGGAGGCGATCTCCGGCAACGAGTTCTGGCGCTCGCGGCTGGTCCCCTTCACCGACGAGGAGACACAGCGGCTCTCGCCGATGCAACTGCGCTCGATCGCCGACGTGTACGTCCAGATGTGCGGGCACCTCCTCGGCGACCACGGCGACTCGATGGTGATGGCGAACTCGATCGAGGGGCGGTACCCCTTCCTCGGCAACCCGGTGGTCTCCCTCGCCCTGCGCGTGCCCGACAGCGCCAAGGTGGTCGACTTCGAGGGCAAGGCGTGCCTGCGGACGGCCTACGAGGGGATCGTCCCCGAGTCGGTCCTGCGGCGCGGCAAGCACGGGTTCACCGCGTACGACCTGCGTGCGGGCATGGACGCGCGGACGTGGGCCGGTTGGCGGGAGCTGGTCGCCGCCTCGGGCGTCTTCGCCGAGGACTGCCTCGACGCGGACCCGCGCACCACCCAGTCGGAGAAGTGGGACTTCCGGCTCAGCGTCATCAGCATCGCCATGATCATGGACGAACTGGGGCTGCGGCTGTGAACCCCGCGCCGGGCCGGGCCGCCGGGGAAACCCGCACGCCGTCGGGCCCCGACATCGTCGCGTTCCCCGGGGCCGGCTCGTTCGGCGGGGAGCTCAAGACGGTGGTCCAGGAGTTCGAGCCGTCGGCGCGGCTGCTCCACTACCCGGGCCGGTTCGGGCGGGACTTCGGCCGGGGGGCCGGGTCGTTCGACGCGGTCGTGGAGCACTGCCTCGCCCTCCTGGCCCGCCGCGAGCCGCGCCGGCCCGTGCTCGTCGGGCACAGCTTCGGCGCGTACGTCGCGTACGCCGTGGCCGCCCGCCTGGAGGAGCGCGGCGCGGAGGTGGCCGCGCTGGTGGTCGTCGGCGCGACCGCCCCGAGCCTGCTCACGGTGCCCGAGTCGGTCACGACGAGCCGGTCGGACCTCGTCGCCTACCTGGCGGACCTCGCCCCGGACGCCGACGTCTCCGACGAGTGGCGGGAGGCGACCCTCGACCTGGCCATGCAGGACCTCCGGGTGCTGCGCGAGTTCGCCGCGGCGGAGCACGGGCGGCTGCGCTGCCCGATCCACGCCGCCCGTGGCGACCGGGACCGGCTCGCGTCGACGGACGGGATCGGCGCGTGGGGGTCGGTCACCCTCGCCGCGCACACCCACCGGGTCTTCGCGGGCGACCACTCCGACGTCCTGCACGGTGCCGAGTTCCTCTCCTGGCTGCGGGAGATCAGCGTCGGCGCCGACGCGGAACGTGTTTGAGCCAGTAATCCAGAAAGGAACACTCATGCCCTCTGTCGTGCTGGACGAGTTGCGCAAGGCGCTGCCGGAGCAGGATGTGCCGGCGGTCGAGCGTTGCGCCACGGACCTCTACAACGCCCTGCCCCGGCCGGACGAGCTGGGGAAGAACATCGTGATGGTCGCCTACGGCGGCGGCAAGGACAGCGCGTACGCGGTGGCGTTCGTGCGCGCCGTGCACCTGGCGCTCGCCGAGCGGCACGGCGAGACGTTCCAGCTCCGCATCGTGACCATGCGGCACGGCGGGATGCCGTACCAGGTGATGTTGAACATCGACCGGACCTACCGGGCGCTGGGCGTCTACGACGACCCGCACACCGAGCTGCTGCTGCTGGAGGGCGACCAGGTCCGCCCGTTCGAGCGGGACCGCGCCATGCCGTACAAGCTGCTGGAGTTCAACCGGACGGACATGCTGATGTCCGGCCACCGGGCCTACGGCGACGGGCGGGCGACGTTCTGCAACGCCTGCAACCTCAACGTGGCGAACTCCTTCGGCGTCGCCGCCCGGCACGGCGACGGCGTGGATCTGATCATCACCGGCGACTCCCCGCGCGAGCAGCGGGACTACGCCCTGTGGATCCGCAAGCTGGCCCGGAAGGCGGGCCAGAAGCCCGCCGACAGCGGGAAGGGGTTCAAGGGCACGCTGGAGACGCTCAACGGGCTCGCGCAGGCGTACTTCCAGGAGATCCACGGCACCGAGAACGTGGAGCGCATCCAGGAGCGCGGCGTGACGTCGGACGTGCCGGTCGGGTTGCAGTTCTTCTCGATCTACGACTACACGAGCTACGCCTCGGGGGCGCACTGGCAGCTCCTGACGGGCCACCTCGGCTTCGTCTTCGACGAGATCGCGTTCAACTTCACCGAGTCCGACTGCGCCAACCCCGCCCTCATGGCCCACCTGCGGGGGCTGCGGACCGAGCGCGCGTACAAGCGCTCCTACGCCGAGGGCATCGGCCAGTACGTCGACTTCGCCCTGGGCCTGATGGAGCGCAAGCACTTCCCGCAGCACCTGATCGACGAGATGCGCGAGCGCTACCGCACCGACGCCGGCGTCGAGACGATGCGGAAGGTGGCCGCCCAGTACGCGGAGGACGCGTTCGGGCTGAACGAGACGCAGATGGTCTGCATGGTCTACTCCCCCTTCGCCGGGCGCGCGGCCAACCTGCACGAGTTCCTGGCCGGGGAGCACCCGGAGCTGGTCCAGGACGAGGAGCGCATCCGCGCGGTCCTGGCCGGCGCGGAGGACGGTGAGCTGGCGGCGCGGCTGGAGCGGATCAGCGGGCTGAGCATCACCGACCTGCGCGTCCTGCACGACGGCCCGCTCTGGTCGCCCAGCACGGACGTCTCGGTGCAGGCGCCGGTCCTCCAGCAGGTGATGTCCACCGACCCGCACCAGAAGGTGATCACCGCGAAGTACAACCGCGAGGGAGACGAGATCCTCGACCGGGTCGCCGGCCGCTAGCCCCGGCCGGTCGTCGGATCGACTTCACGCGGGCGCAGCCGTCACCGGGTGCGCCCGCGCCCGCACGTCCCTGAGGGAGACATCTGATGGATCTTGGTCTTTCCGGCCGCACCGCGCTGGTCTGCGGGTCTACCGGGGGCCTCGGCGAGGCGATCGCCCGGGCCCTGGCCGAGGAGGGCGCGAACACGGTGGTCTGCGGTCGCCGGGCCGGCCGGGCCAAGGAGATCGCCGCGAGCCTCCCCCGCGCCGTCGGGGTCGACGTGGACCTCCTCGACGACAGCGGCCCGGCCGACCTGTACGCCGCGACGGTGGCCGCCTTCGGCCCGCCGGACATCCTCGTCCTCAACGGGCCCGGCCCCCGGCCGGCGCCGGCCACGGAGATCGACGCCGCCGACGTGGAGGGCGCGCTCGGGGCCCTCGTGCTCCAGCACGTCCGGCTGGTCTCGCTCGCGCTGCCGGCCATGCGGGCGGCCGGCTGGGGCCGCATCCTGGCCGTCGGCTCCAGCGGCGTCGTCGCCCCCCTGCCCAACCTCGCGCTGTCGAACCTCGGCCGGGCCGCGCTCGCCGGCTACCTGAAGACGCTGGCCGCCGAGGTCGCCGCCGACGGCGTCACGGTGAACCTGCTGCTGCCGGGCCGGATCAGGACCGACCGGACGGCGGCGGTCGACGCCGCGAACGCCCAGCGCTCGGGTCGCACGGTCGCCGAGGTCGAGCGGGCGTCGACGGCCACCATCCCGGCCGGCCGCTACGGGCGTCCCGAGGAGTTCGCCGCCGCCGCCGCGTTCCTGTGCGGCGCTCCGGCCTCCTACGTCACGGGCGTGGCGCTGCGCTGCGACGGCGGGCTGGTCCGCGGCCTCTAGTGCAGCAACGGCGGTGGTTCATGGATAGCCGAGCATCCGAGCGCTCCTGGGGCCGGGGCTCGTCGCTGTCTGGGCGCGCTCACGCTCATGCAGACAGGATGACCGCGACACTCGCGATCACTATATGAGTTCGAGTATTCACCATCTGCACACACGCCTCTCGCGAGAATGTATTTCTCCACGTCGCTTCCCCTCCGTAAGGGTGTCCACCCGCAACCGCCACCGGTATGGCGGCTGCGGCGGCCCGTCTCCGGGAGGAAGCATGTCCACACGTCTGAGGCAACGCGCACGACGATCCGCCCTCACCCTGCTCACCGGCGCCACCCTGGCGGTGCTGGTGTCGGCCACCTCGGCCACCGCGGCACCGCTCGACGGCCAGTCCGGCAACCGTGGCGGGACCGGCACGACCGCCCTCGCCGACGTCTGGATGAAGGACCACGCCGACGACGTCGGCCTCCAGCCGCACTCCATCTTCAACTTCTGGGAGAGCCCGGACATCAAGGTCTGCCCCACCGCCGTCGAGTGCAACGAGAGTCAGCAACCCGTCGTCAACCAGCCCGCCTACATCTTCGTCACGCTGCGCAACCCCGGCCCGTACGCCGGCCCGGTGGTGGAGCACGGCCGCATCGAGGTCTGGGGATCTCCGTCGGCCAGCGGCTCGGCATGGCCGGGCGACTGGACCCGGATCGGGTGGCAGTCGGTGCCGTCCTACCCGGGCACCACCAAGGTCACGATCCTCTGGCCCAAGGTTCCCGGGCCCGGGGGGCACTACTGCCTGATCGCCCGCTGGATCTCCCCCAACGACCCGCCGACCTTCGAGTCGCCCGACATCGGCGTGACCGTCCGCCACAACAACAACTTCGCACAGCGCAACATGGAGAGGGTGCGGACGATCCCCGCTGGCCCCTTCGTGGACGTGCCACACACCTTCGGTAACGCGCTGGCGACGGGAACCCGCAACAGCCTGCTCTTCAGTGCGGCCGGCGCACCGCTGAGCACCGCCGGCGGCCGGCTCGTGGCCGACCTCGGTTCGACCGTCTACGAGCGCTGGCTCGCCGGCGGCAAGGTGGGCAAGGGCGTCCGCGACCTCGGCCGCAACCAGATCGAGATCGTCGATCCCGGACAGGCCAGCCTGGACAACATCGCCCTCAACCCCAGGGAGAAGCTTGCCCTGACACTCCGCTTCAGCACCACGACGGTCACCAAGGAGACCATGACCGTACGGCTGGCCCAGATCGGCCCGAACAGCCTCGGCGAGGAGCGGGCGGTCCTCGGCGGCGTCAGCTACGACGTGACGGCGGGGCTGCCGTCCAGCTAGACGAACGGGCCCGCCGGCCGTCCCGGCCGGCGGGCCGATCAGTCGGTCGCGGGCGCGCCGCCCGGCCGGTCAGTCGTTCGTGGCGGCCGGGGGCATCGTCCTGAGCCGGGTCACCGGCGAGAAGAGCACGGTGAGCACGAACAGCGCGCTGGCGGCCGTGGAGACCCACAGCGCCGCCCGCACCCCGGCCACCGCCGCGATGCCGCCCGCGACCGGGCCGCCGAGCGCGCCGACGCCGAACATGACGGCGCGCACGGCGGCGTTCATCCGGCCCATCATCCGCTGCGGGGTGACCGTCTGCCGCAGGCTCATGATCAGGACGTTGACGACGCTCAGCCCCACGAAGCTCAGGAACCACGCGGCGGTGAACATGGCGTAGACCAGCCACGCCGGGCCGGAGGCCGCCGGGATCAGCAGCAACGAGGCCAGGGCCATGATCAGGGCGCCGGCGTAGACGTGCCCGATCCGCAGCCGGCTCAGCAGGCGCTGGGACATCAGCCCGCCGAGGATGCCGCCGCACGCGCCGATGGTCAGCATCAGACCGAGCACGGACGGCGGCACGTCCCGGGTGCGCACCGCGTAGACGATGAACATGGGTTGGGTGGCGGACATGAAGAAGTTCGCCATGCCGCCGACCACGGCGACCCAGCGCACGTACTGGTTCCCGGCGACGAAGCGCAGCCCCTCCACCAGCTCAGCGAGGGGCCGCCGGTCCGGCGAGCGGGCCGGCACCGCCTCCCGGGTGCGGATCATGAGGAGGGACAGCACCGAGCCGAGGAAGGTGACGGCGTTGGCGGCGATCGCGATCGGGGCGGAGAGCAGGTTCACCAGGGAGCCGGCCACGCCCGGCCCGGCGGCGTCGGCGGTCGCGGCGGTGGTGGCCAGCTTGGCGTTGGCCTCGACCAGGTAGTCCGGGTCCCGCACCAGGGTGGGCACGAACGACATCCAGCTCACGTCGAACAGGACGGCGGCCATGCCCACGCCGAAGGTGATCGCCAGCAGCAGCGGCACGGTCAGCAGGTCGAACGCGGCCAGCAGCGGGATGAGCCCGATCAGGACCATCCGGACGGTGTTCGCGCCGATCATCGCCGGGCGCCGCCGGTGGCGGTCGACCCAGACGCCGAACAGCGGGCCGAACAGCAGGTACGGCACCATCTGGAGGAAGCGCAGGACGCCCAGCTCCTCGGGCTGCGCGTTCAGCGTCATCACGGCGGTGAGCGGCAGCGCGAGCAGGGTGATCTGGGTGCCGAACAGCGACAGCGTCTCCCCGGACCAGAACTTGAGGAAGTCGCCGTCGCGCCACAGGCTCCGCCGGGGGGCGACGGCGGTCGCCTCCCGCGTGGTCACCGCAGCCCCCCGGCCGTGGTCGTCCGCGCCAGCGCCTCGGAGACGACCCGGGCGAGCCCGGACACCCCGTCGGCGTCCCACAGCGAGTGGTGGTCGCCCGGCAGCGTGACCTCGCGGACGTCGTCGACCAGCTCCGACCACCGCCGCGTCTCCGGCGGCGAGTCCCGCGCCCGGACCACCAGCACCGGGCCCGGGTGGCCGGGCGCGACCCGGTGCCGTTCGAGGGCCCGTACGTTGTTGCGGAACACCGCGAAGCGCTCGTCCAGCGTCTCGGAGTCCAGCTCGTCCGGGAGCCAGCCGCGGGCGCGCAGCGGCTCCCACGCGTCCTCCCCGGTGCCCTCCTCCTCCCACACTCGCAGCGTCTCCGCCGAGCGGTCGCGGAGCCGGTCGAGGGTGTCGGCGGCGAAGCCGGCCACGAAGCGGGCGCGGATCATCCGGTCCGTCGGCGTGGGCTCGTCCTGCGGCACGTAGGCGTCGACGAGCACGACCAGCGGGACCGGGCAGCCCCCCGACCGCAGCCGCGCGGCCGTCTCCAGCGCCAGCACACCCCCCGTCGACCAGCCGAGCAGGCACACCGGCCGGCCGTCGCGGTCCACGTCGACCAGCTCGGCGTACGCGTCGGCCAGCTCGGCGAGGCTGCCCGGGAACGCCTCGCCGCCGTCGTAGCCGGGCGCCTCGATGCCGGTCACCGGCCGGTGGTCGAGCAGCCGGGCCAGCGGCAGGTAGGTGTGGCAGGAGCCGAAGGCGGAGTGCACGCAGTACAGCGGGGGCCCGTCGCCGTCGGGGCCGAAGGGTACGAGGACGTCAGGAAGCATCGCCGGAACCCGTCCCCGCCCGCGCCGCCAGCAGGCGGTCCACCTCGGCCGCGATCACCCGCACCGAGGCGTCGACGAACATCGCGCGCACCCGCACCTTGACGCCGAAGACCTTGTTCAGCCGGCTGACCACGCGCATGGCCTGCAACGAGTTGCCGCCCACGGCGAAGAAGGCGGCGGTGGCGCTGACCCGTTCCACGTCCAGCACCGCGGCGTAGATCTCCGCGACGGCCTTCTCGGTCTCGGTCTCCGGGGCGACGTACTCGTCGGCCGGGTCGTCCAGGACGGGGGCCGGCAGCGCCTTCCGGTCGACCTTGCGGGCCGTGGTCATCGGCAGCTTGTCCATGATCACCCAGACCGAGGGGATCATGTAGTCGGGGAGCTGCTTCGCCAGGTGGGCGCGCAGGTCGGCCGGCTCGGGCACGCGCCGGTCGGCCGGCGTGGCGTACCCGACGAGCTGGTTCTCGCCCCGGCGGTCCGGCCGCAGCGCGACCGCCGCGACGCCGACGTCCTCGTGCGCGTTGAGCGCCGACTCGATCTCCTCCAGCTCGATGCGCAGGCCGCGCAGCTTCACCTGGCCGTCCCGGCGGCCGAGGAACTCCAACTGGTAGTCGCTGGTCCAGCGGACGATGTCGCCGCTGCGGTAGACCCGGCCGCCGGGGTGGAACGGGTCGTCGACGAACGCCTCGGCCGTCAGCCCCGGCTGGTTGAGGTAGCCCCGGGCCAGCCCCTCCTCGCCGCCGATCAGCAGCTCACCGGGCACCCCCCGGGGCGCCAGCCGCCCGGCGTCGTCGACCACGTACATCCGGCGGTCGGTGAACGGCGCGCCGATCGGCGGCGCGCTGCGGGCCGGGCGGTGCGGGCACTCGTAGGAGGTGCAGCCGACGGCCGCCTCGGTCGGCCCGTAGCAGTTGATCAGCCGTCGTCCGGGCAGGTTCCACTTGTTGACCGTCTCGGCGGTCACCGCCTCGCCGCCGGCCATGATCTTGCGCAGGTGCGGGTACGGCCCGCTCTCCACCAGCGCGAGCATGGTCGGCGACATGCAGATGTAGCTGACCTGCTGCGCGCGCATCAGCGCCGCGAGGGCGTCGGGCGCCGCGCCGGACTCCTTGTCGACCAGGATCAGGGTGGCCCCGGCGGTGAGACCGGCGAAGATCTCGCCCTGCGACATGTCGAAGGCCAGCGCCGCCAACTGCAACATCCGGTCGTACGGGCCGAGGTCGAACACGCGCCGGTAGGAGGCGATGAAGGACTGGAGGGCCCGGTGCTCGATCAGGACGCCCTTGGGCTGGCCGGTGGAGCCCGAGGTGTAGATGACGTACGCGAGCGAGTCGCGCCCCGCCCACTCCTCCAGCGGCCCGGCGTCGACCCCCGCCGCCGCGATGGCGTCCCACTCCGTGTCGACCTCCACGATCGACCGGGACGCCGCCTCGGGGAGCCGGTCCCGCAGCCGGCCCTGGGTCAGCACGACCGACGCGGCGGTGTCCCGGAGGAGGTACTCCAGCCGGTCGGCCGGGTGGCTGGCGTCGAGGATCGCGAACGCGGCCCCCGCCTTCAGCACGCCGAGCAGCGCGACCAGCGCGTCGAGGTCCCGCTCCATCGCCACGGCCACGATCTGCTCGTGCCGGACGCCCCGGCTGCGCAGGTAGGCCGCCACCGCGGACGCCTTGCGGTCCAGCTCCAGGTAGGTCAGGCTCGTGCCCTCGTACACGGCCGCGACGTGGTCGGGCTGCTCCTGGGCGCGCCGGGCGATCGCGGCGTGGACCGGCTCGTCCCGGTGGGCCAGCAGCTCGCCGGTGCCGGCCGCCAGCAGCGCGTCGCGCTCCTCGTCGCCGAGGACCGGGAGCTGCGAGACCCGCGTGTTCGGCTGGGCGCAGGCGGCGGTGAGCACCCGCTCCAGGTGACCGACGAAGGCCTCGACGCGCCAGGCGTCGAAGAGGTCCGTGGCGTACTCGACGCGCAGCCGCAGCCGGTCCTCGGCCTCCACGAAGGTCAGGGACAGGTCGAAGCGCGCACCGAGCGAGCCGGCCTCGATCGACTCCACCTCCACGTCGGGAAGGTCGAGGACGGTGCCGGAGGTGCGCTCGCTGAGCACCTGCACGCAGACGCCGAACAACGGGTTGCGGCCCGGGTCGCGGTGCGGGCTGACGCGGTCGACGACCCGCTGGAACGGGACGTCCTGGTTGTCGTAGGCGTCGAGCATCGTGTCGGCGAGCTGGGCCAGCAGCTCGTCGAAGGAGGGGTCGCCGGCCAGGCTGGTCCGGAGCACCACCATGTTGGTGAAGTAGCCGACCACCTCCTCCAGGTCCGGGTCGCTGCGGCCCAGCGCGGCCGTGCCCACCGGGACGTCCCGCTCGCCGGTGTAGGCCGACAGCACCACGGTGAGGGCGGTCGTCAGCACCATGGACAGCGAGACGTGCTCATCGGCGGCCAGCCGACGTGCCGCCACCAGGACGTTCGCCGGCAGGTCGACGTTGAGCCAACCGGCGGAGAAGCTCGGCTCGGCCGGACGCGGCCGGTCGCCGGGCAGCTCCAGCGGGGGCAGCCCGCTGAGCTGCTTCTCCCAGTACTGGAGCTGCTCCTCCAGCGCGCCGGTGGCCAGCTTGTCGCGCTGGCGCGCGGCGTAGTCACCGAAGCTGCCGCCCGACGCCGGGGCGGGCACCGGCTCGCCGCGCACGATCGCGGCGTAGGCGTCGGCGAGCTGCGCCAGCAGCAGGCTGGTGGACCAGCCGTCGGTCACGATGTGGTGGTAGACCTGCGCCAGCACGTGCTCGCGCGGGCCGAGCCGGAACAGCCTGAAGCGGTACAGCGGCCCGGCGACGAGGTCGAACGGCGCGGCGGCGTGCGCGGCCAGGTCGTCCCGCAGGCGGTCCTCGCGGCTCTCCGTGGGCTCGTCCGCCAGGTCGTCCACCGGCAGCGGCACCGTCGACACCGGCGCGACCACCATCGTCGGCGTGCCGTCCCCGCCGGACACGGTGCCCCGCAGCACCTCGTGCCGGGCGACGATCGCCGTCAGGGCCGCGCGCAGCGCCTCGACGTCCAGCGGTCCCCTGATCCGGTGGGTCGCCGCCACGTTGTACGTCGCCCGGCCGGGCACCATCTGCTCGAGGAACCACAACTGTTCCTGGCCCACCGACAGCGGCATACGCTCAGGGGACACCGGAGCCTTGCTCATGGTCATTGCTTCTGCTCCCAACCCTGCGGCAGCGCCCGTCCCGACCGACGTGGCGTCAACGCCCAGGTAGCGTCAAAAGTTCGCGGCTGCGTGCCTGCTGGCGGTTGAGTATGGCCAACCGGCGGGGGCGCTTATTGGACGTTCCTAACCTCCCCGGGGACACCCCGGACCGGGTTGCGCGCGTCGGCCGCGAGGTCTGCCGGGGCGCGGTTTCCGGTATCGTCGGCGCTCAACAGCCGCGCGCGTTCCCGGCGGCGGCAGGACCCAGGGAGCAAACGGGTGAGGCTTCCGTCTGACGCGATGATCGCGGCGTGGCAGCCGGCGGTGACGGGGATCGTCGAGGTCTTCCACGCCGAGTACGCCAAGCACGAGTATCCCGTCCACACGCACGACGCCTGGACCCTGTTGATCATCGATGGCGGTGCGGTGCACTACCAACTGGACCATCGGGAGCACACCGCCTTCGGCACCACGATCACCCTGCTGCCGCCGTACCTGCCGCACGACGGGCGCGTCGCCGCGCCGGAGGGCCTGCGCAAGCGCGTGCTCTACCTGGACGGGAGCCTGCTGGACGAGGCGCTGGTGGGGCCGGCCGCCGACGATCCCGAGCTGCGCGACCCCCTGCTGCGGACCCGGGTCGGCCAGTTGCACGACCTGCTCGCCGAGGGCGGGGACGACCTGGAGGCGCAGTGCCGGTTGGCCCTCATCGGCGAGCGGCTGCGCGCCCACCTGCGCGGCGGAAGCACCGAGCCGCGCGTACGCCGCGAAGCCCGGTTGGCCCTGCGCCTGCGCGAGCTGCTCGACGAGCACACCGCCGAGGGCGTACGGCTGGACGAGGCCGCCGAGCTGCTCCAGGCGCACCCGGTCCACCTGATCCGGGCGTTCCGCCGGGAGTACGGCCTGCCGCCGCACCGCTACCTCACCGGCCGCCGGGTGGAACACGCCCGGCGGCTCCTCCTCGCCGGGACTCCCCCGGCCGACGCGGCCACGGCGGTCGGGTTCTACGACCAGTCGCACCTGTGCCGGCACTTCAAGCAACTGGTCGGGGTCAGCCCCGCCTACTACGCCCGGCTGAGCCAGGGCGTCACCCGACCTCCTTCACGTCGAACCTCGCCAGCAGGCTGAGCGCGTCGTCCTCCAGGGCGCGGAAACCGGCCCGCCGGGCGGTCTCCAGCGCCCTCTCGGCCAGCGCCCGGTCCGTGGCGTCGCCCCAGTCGGCGCGCATCCTGATCAGCCCCAACACGGCCAGCGTCCGCTGATAGGGGATGTTGGCCGCCGACGCGACGGCGTACGCGATCTCGTACTGGCGCAACGCCTCGTCGCCGCGCAGGCCGAGCGCGTAGGCCTCCGCGAGGGCGGTGTACGCGTCCGCCTTGGTGCGGTGGTCGCCGAACTCCAGGCTGATGGCGATGGCGGCCCGGGCGGACTCGATCGCCGCGTCCACCCCGCCGGCGGCGCACCTGATCCGCGCCAGGGTGGTCAACGCGGCGGCCTGGCCCAGTTGGTTGCCGCTCTCGCGGTGCATCGCCAGGCCGCGCTCGGCGTGGTAGGCGGCGGCGGACGGGTCGCCGAGGGCGTGGTGGACGGCGCCCATGCTCGTCAGCGTGCTCGCCTGACCGGGCGGCGAGCCGATCTCCGTGTACAGGGTGTGGGCGGCGGCGTAGCAGCCCACGGCCTCGTCGAGGTCGTTCATCAGCCGGTGGACGTCGCCCAGGTTCTCCAGGTTCACCGCCGTGCCCACCAGGCTCCCCGCCCGCTGGTTCGCCTCCAACGCCTGGGTGAACTGCTCCCGGGCCTCCCTCAGCCGGCCGATGTCGGCGTAGACGACGCCGAAGTTGCACAGGGCCGCCGTGTGGCCTTCGAGCCAGTTGCCCTCCGCGCTCAGGGCCCTGGCCTTGGCGAGGTGCTCGAGCGCCTCCTCGAACCGGCTGATGCTGTGGCACGCCTGGGCGAGGCTGTGATGCGCGGCGGCCTGCCCGAGCAGGTCGCCGTTGATCGCCGCCGCCGCCAGGCCGGTCTCGGCCAGCGCGAACCAGTCCCGGAACGGCTGCTGGAGCCCGAGATACCCGCGCAGCCAGTCCGCGAGCAGCCAGGCGGGCTCGTGCAGCCCGTTGGTCATGGCGCGCTCCGCCACGGTCACCAGGTTCTCCCGCTCGGCGTCCAGCCAGGCTTTGGCCTGCCGATGGTCGGTGAAGGCGACCGGGGCGTGGACCGGGCGGTCCGGCAGCCGGGGCAGCCGGAAGACCTGCGGATAGAGGATCTTGGCGGCTGCGTCGACGACCGCCAGGTAGAACTCGCAGAGGCGGCGCAGCGCCTGACGCCGCTCGCCGTCGCCGATTTCCGTTGCGCACCGCCGCTGGGCGTAGAGCCGCAACAGGTCGTGGAAGGTGTGCCGGTTGCCCGCGACGGGTTGGATCATGTGCATGGCGGCGAGCTGGTCCAGCGACCGGTCGGCGTCCTCGGTGGAGAGCCCCGTGAGCGCCGCGACGGGCGCGGTGGAGAAGTCCGGGCCGGCGAACGCGCCGACCAGGCCGAACAGCCGACGCGCGGTCTCGGGCAGCGCCTCGTAGGAGAGGTCGAACGCCGCCTGCACGGCGATCCGGTCGTCGTCGGCCACGGCCAGCGCGTTCAGCCGGTCCCCCGCGTACAGCGCCGCGACGAAGTCGGCGAGCCGCTGGTCCGGCCGGTCCGACAGGCGTGCCGCACTGATCCGCAGCGCGAGCGGAAGACAGCCGCAGGCGGTCGCGAGGTCGCGCAGCGCCGGGTCGTCGGCGGAGTAGTCGTCCCCGAGCAGGCCGGACAGCAGCTCGACCGCCTCCGGCTCGGTCATGACGTCGAGGTTGAGCCGCCGGGCACCGTCCCACGCCACCAGCCGGCTCAACCGGTTGCGGCTGGTCACCAGGACCAGGCAGCCCACGGAGCCGAGCAGCAGGGGCCTGACCTGGTCGGCCGAGGCGGCGTTGTCCAACAGCACGAGGATCCGCTTGTCGGCGGCGATCGACCGGAAGAGCGCGGCGGCGTCGTCCAGGTCGATCGGCACCTCCTGCCGGGGCACACCGAGGGTCTGCAGGAACCGCGCGAGCACCTCCGCCGGCTGCTGCATCGGCATCTGGCCCGAGAAGCCGTGCAGGTTGACGTAGAGCTGCCCGTCGGGGAACCGCTCCCGAACCTGGTGCGCCCAGTGCGCCGCGAGGGTCGTCTTGCCGACACCCGCCGCACCGGAGATCACGATGGTCCGCTGCCCGGAGTCGAGGAACCTGTCCAGGCGCTGAAGGTGGTCGGCGCGTCCGGTGAACCCCGGGGCGTAGGCGGGCAGTTGGGCCGGCACCGGCGTCTCCGGCCGGGCCTTCGGCTCGTCCTCCGGTGGTCGCCGCCGCCCGTCGGCGGTGCCCATCAGAATGGCCATGTGCAGTTCCTGGAGCGCTTTTCCGGGGTCGGAGCCCAGTTCCTGGGCCAGATGCTTTCGGGTTCGGTCGTACCAGTCCAGGGCTTCGGCGGTGCGGCCGGTGCGGTGGAGCGCGCGCATCAATTCGTAAACGAGCGATTCGGCGAGGGGCCGGGAGGGGACCAGCATTGTGAGCTGGGAGATGACGCTTTCCGGCCGGTCGAGGTCGAGTTCGGTCGCCGCCCACATAGCCGCCGCGGTGGTCCGCTGGATTTCCCAGGAATGCCGCATGTTGGCAGCCCATATGGTGTCCAGGCCGGCCAGCGGGGCACCACGCCACAGGCGCAACGCCTCGCCGAGCGCCGCCGCCCGACGGTCCCGCGACACGTCTGCCGCGCCGCCTTCCGCGACGAGGTCCTGAAAGCGCAGCACGTCCACCCGGTCACGGGGCACGTGCAGCGCATAACCCGTGCTCATCCGCTCCAGAAAGACCTGCTCCGAGGCCATGTCGGCCAGCAGCCCCCGCAGCCGCGACAGGTGGGCGTACAGGGCGCTGCGCGCCCCCTTGGGCGGCCGGTCCCACACCCGGGCCGCCAACTCCTCCAACGGGACCGGCCTGCCGGCGTCGACCAGCAGGGCCGCCAATACGGCCCGCTGCTGCGCTGGACCGAGTTCCATGTGGCGGTCCTCCACGCTTGCCGTCATCGGTCCCAGCATTCTGATGTAGATGCTGCATTCCCCCCGCGCTGGCATGCGTTTCGACTGCTGCGGCCCGGCCTCGACCATTGTGGCCCGCCACACTTCCCACGGCAAGGGAATCTCGTAATGATCATTCCGAATGGGCTGTCACCTCTCGTCCGCCGCTGGAACAACGGCGACACGACTGTTTCAAGTCCACAATGTGGTCGGGAACGACGTGGGGTCAGGCCACGTCCGGGCGGACCGAGGCGAATCAGCCAACCGGCTTGAACCTGCTCACTGTCCCAGTCCTCGACGGCGGCTCTATGGTGCGGGGTCACGGAGGTCCTCATGCGATGATGTGTCGCGGGGTGGTGAGCCGGATGGTGCTGCTGGCTTCGCAGTGTTGGAGCTGCCGACACTATGTGTCGGGGTTGTTCGGTGCCGTTGGCCGTCCGCACTGTGCGGCGTTTCCGGAGGGCATCCCGCACGAGGTCATCCGCGGCTCGGTCGACCACCGCGAGCCGTACCCGGGCGACAACGGCATCCGGTGGGAGTCCAACGGCCGGCCGTGGCTGGACTTGCCGCCCGAACTACGCGACCTCCTCGGCCTGTAGCGGACAGATGTCGGGTCGCACCTGCCGCAGTCTCGCCCAGCGGCCAACAGCGAGATCACGTTATGCGGTGGGGCGGACGGGACTCGAACCCGTGACCGAGGGATTATGAGTCCCCTGCTCTAACCCGCTGAGCTACCGCCCCGCTACCGCGCCGGATCGTAACCCGTCCGGTCGATCACCGGCCAGCGCGAAACAGCGCCCCCGCTGGGCGGCAACCGGCCGCCCAGCACGATAGGCTACGCGAGGATAACAGCACGCAGCCGCCCCCGAAGCCCCTCAGCTTCCGGCCCCGCCCGGGGCGGGCCCCGGGGGAAAGGACGGCGTCAGCCAGCGCGGAGGCCAGGCGCGAGAAGCGCCCGCCGACGGGGCCGACGGGCGCGGGGTGGAGCCTGGCTCCCCCGTTTGGACTCGAACCAAAAACCTGCCGGTTAACAGCCGGCTGCTCTGCCAATTGAGCTACGGGGGACCGCTTGCGTCACCTGGCTTCGGATCTCTCCGGCGCCCGGCGACGGCACAAGAGTACAGGACTCCCCGGGGGTTTGGTCCAGCGGGTTGCCACCGCTTCCCCGTTCGATCCTGGGCACCGCGCGAAACGCCGTTAAGCGGACAATTCGCCATCCGGGCACAACCAGGCATGAGCGCAGAGCAGGATGGGTAGTTAGCTGCCGACAGAAGACGCAGGCGCGAAACGACTCGTCGCCCACGGGGTCCGCCCCGGGGAGGCGACGGCGCGTCAGGTACGAGAGGAGCCGCCATGCGCGGAAAGATCATGTTTCTTGGCGGGCTGGCTGCGGGATTCGTCCTGGGCGCCCGTGCGGGCCGGGAGAAGTACGAGGAGCTGGTCGTCCGGGGCCGCAAGGTGCTCGACCACCCGACCGTCCAGGAGGCGGCCGGGGTCGCGCAGACCCAGGCCAACCGCCTCTACAGCGAGGGCAAGGACAAGCTCAGCCAGTCGAAGCTGGGCGAGAAGCTCGGCACCAACGGCAGCGACAGCGGCAAGCGCGACCTGACCGACGCCGACAAGCCGTTCGCCGGCACGCCGGCCTCGGTCGGGGCGAAGACGGGCGGCACCGGCTCCACGGCGTCGACCGGCGCCACCCCGAGCACTGCCGCCCGCCCCAAGCCGTCCGGCACGGGGACCAACGGCAGCAGCACCGTCTGACGGACCATCCGCGCGGTCCCATTCGACCGCTCGGACAACGGGCCGGCCGCCTTCGGGCAGCCGGCCCGTTTCCCTTTTCCCGACCGCGACCGTCGGTCCCCCCGACCGGGCCGCATCCCGTTCTGCCCCCTACCTCTCCCGGTCGCTGGTCACGCCATCCGGGCGGTGCGGACGAAACGGTGACACGGACGAAACGGCGACACCGGACGACACGGCGACACGGCGACACGAGCAGCCCGGACGACACCGGCGACGCGGACCGCACAACGGCCCCGCCCCGCCTCGGGGGCCGAGACGGGGCGGGGGCAGGGCAGGCTGTCGGGAGGGCCGGTCGGCTCAGCGGCGCGCGGCGGCGTTGCGCTTCTTCTTCAGCTTGCGGTCGTCGCGCAGCTCGACGTACGGCTCGACGTCGGCCGGGTGCCCGGCGGAGATCGCCCGGCTGCGCTCCAGTTCGGCGTCGAACTCCGCGCCGAGCAGGATCGCGATGTTGGTCAGCCAGAGCCAGACCAGGAAGATGATCACGCCGGCCAGCGCCCCGTACGTCTTGTTGTACGAGCCGAAGTTGCTGACGTAGAAGGCGAACAGGCCGGAGATCAGCAGCCAGATCACCACGGCCAGCACTCCACCGGGGCTGACCCAGCGGAACCCGCCGTGGCGGGCGTTCGGCGAGGCCCAGTAGAGGATCGCGAACATCAGGCTGACCAGCACCAGCAGCACCGGCCACTTGGCGATGTTCCACACCGTGACGGCGGTCGAGCCGATCCCGATGGCGCTGCCCGCCTCCTCGGCGAGCTGCCCGGTGAACACGACGATCACCGCGCTGGCCAGCAGCAGCACGCCGACGAGGGCGGTCACCCCGACCCGGATCGGCAGGGTCTTCCAGATCGGCCGGCCCTCGGGCACGTCGTAGATGCTGTTGGAGGCCCGCATGAACGCGGCGATGTACCCGGAGGCGGACCAGAAGGCCGCGAGCAGACCGATGACGGCGGCCACGCTGGCCAGCCCGCCGGCGTTGGTGGCCTGGTCGATCGCGGCCGAGATGATCTGCCGGATGTTCCCCTCCGGCACCGCCTGGTTGACGGTGTCCCGGACCCCCTCGGTGGCGCTCGGGCCGAGCAGGCCGAGCAGCGAGATGAGCACGAGCACGCCGGGGAAGATCGACAGCACGCCGTAGTAGGTCAGGGCCGCCGCCCAGTCGGTCAGGCTGTCGTCCTGGAACTCCCGGACGGTGCGCTTCAGCGCCGCCTTCCAGCCCGTGCTCGACAGCTCGGTGGGGCTGTCCGGCCCCTCGTCCGGACCTACCGGGCGGTTGCGCGCCGGGCCGTGCCGCTCGCGCGCGGCGTCACCGGGCTCGCGGTCGCGACCGGCCGCCGCGCGGTCCGCGGCGCTGCGGCCGGCCGCCGAACCGTCGGCGGCGCGGCGGTCGACGGCGCCGCGATGGGCCGCGTCGGAGACGCCGTCTCGTGGTCGGGCCGCGGTCGCGGTGCGGGCGTCGTCACGGTCGCGCCCGGACCGGGCGGAAGTCTCGTCGGAGGCCACTGCCCCTCCCTCATGGTCGTGGTGTCCGCCAGGGACATGCCCAGGGAGGGTGGCGGCTAACCAGCAGCCGGTGCCGTCAGAGGTCGGCGGGGGCGGTGGCCGCGCGGGCGGCGGCGACCAGGCGGTCGGTCTCGGCGACCACCGGCGCGTCGTCGACCGGGGTGCCGGGGTCGTAGCGGACCGTCCAGGCGAGACCGTTCACGCCGGGCACCCGGCGGGCGGCGATCCGGGCGGCGCCGCCGGGCACCGGTTGGTGCTGGGTGTACGCGACCGAGCGGGTCACCCGCGCCCGCACCTGGTGCGGCAGCTCCCTCGGCTGGAGCAGCAGGTACGTCTCGGCGGGGCAGTCGGCCACCACCTCGTACCCGTCGCGCTCGGCGACCCGGTCGGCCGGGGTGACGGTCAGCTCCCGGCCCGACCAGACCGCCTTGAGCAGGTCGTGCCAGCCCAGCCGGTGGCCCCGCCCCGGCAGCCAGAGGCCGAGGTTGGTGGCGACCAGCACCCCGTCGCCCTCGCCGTTGCCGGCGGCGGCCCAGGCGAGCACGCGCTCGTCGTCGGCCAGCGGCGGGCGGGCCGCCGGGGGGAGCTTCGGCTTGCGGTCGAAGAGTCCCATCACAGCCCTCCCGCGGCCTGCTCGCGCAGCGCCCGTGCGTGCTGCTCCAGCGACAGCAGCTCCCCGAACAGCGCGAAGTACTCGTCCTTGTTGCTGACCGGGTTGATCCGCTGGACCTTCGACTTGAGGTCCCGGATCCGGCCGGTCACCGAGCCCCACTGCAACTGGGCCAGCAGCACCGAGACGTACCTCGGGTCGGGCTCGCCGTCGATGCGCAGCGGCTCCACGGCCAGCTCGCCGACCAGGGCCCGGGCGGCGAGGTCGTCGCACGCCTCGCGGACCGCCTCGACCCAGAGCACGCCCTGGGTGGCCGCGGCGGCCCCGCCGGCCGCCGCCATCGCCTCCCGCACCGCCGCGTGCACGGGGTGGCGGTACTCCGTCGCCTCGACGGCGTCGAACATCGGGCCGGCCAGCACCGGCTCCTGGAGGGCGAGCTTCAGCGCCTCCCGCTCCACCAGCGACTGCGGGCTGTCGGCGGCGGGGGCGGGCCGGGCGGCGCGGGCCGGCGCGCCGCCCGCCTGACCGGCGGGCTGGGCGTTGGCGGCGGCCAGCACGGCCCGCTGCACCGGCTCGATCTCCATGCCGAGGTCGCCGGCGAGCTTGCGGACGTACTCGGGACGCTTCTCCCGGTCCTTGATCTTCGCGACGAGGGGGGCGGCGCGGCGCATGGCCTCCACCCGGCCGTCGACGGTGTCGAGGTCGTACCGGCCGATCGCGTGGCGCAGCGCGAAGTCGACCAGCGGCTCGCGGCGGGCGACCAGGTCGCGGACCGCGAGATCGCCCTTCGCCAGGCGCAGGTCGCACGGGTCCATGTCGTCGGGGCCGACCGCGATGAAGGTACGCCCGACGAAGCGCTGGTCGTCCTCGAAGGCCCGCAGCGCGGCCTTCTGGCCGGCGGCGTCCCCGTCGAAGGTGAAGATGATCTCCCCGGCCCGTTCGTCGCTGTCGAACAGCACCCGGCGCAGCACCGAGATGTGGTCCGCGCCGAAGGCCGTGCCGCAGGTCGCCACCGCCGTCGGCACGCCCGCGAGGTGGCAGGCCATGACGTCGGTGTAGCCCTCGACGACGACCACCTTGCCCTGCTTGGCGATCTCCCGCTTGGCCTGGTCGATGCCGTAGAGGACGTGCGACTTCTTGTAGATCGGCGTCTCGGGGGTGTTCAGGTACTTCGGGCCGTCGTCGTCGTCGAAGAGCTTGCGGGCCCCGAAGCCGATCGGGTCGCCGGTGATGTCCCGGATCGGCCACATCAGCCGGCGACGGAACCGGTCGATGAGCGTGCCCGAGCGCGACGGCCGGGACAGCCCGGCGGTGACCAGCTCATCGTGGCTGAAGCCCTGCTGGCGCAGGTGCTTGGTGAGCAGGTCCCAGGCGTCCGGGGCGAAGCCGCAGCCGTACCGCTGCGCGGCGGTGCGGTCGAAGCCGCGCTGGGCGAGGAACTCCCGGGCCGGGCGGGCGCCGGCCGTGGTGAGCTGGGCCTGGTAGAACTCGACGGCGGCGGCGTGGGCGGCGACCAGGCGCTGCCGCTGCCCCTGCTGCGGGCGGGCGCGGGGGGCGGAGTGGTCGCCCTCGACGTACCGGAGCTGGAGGCCGGCGCGGGCGGCGAGCCGCTCGACGGACTCGACGAAGCTGAGGTGGTCGGCGTCCATCAGGAACTTGATCGCGTCGCCGCCGGCCCCGCAGCCGAAGCAGTACCAGACGTTGCGGGCGGGCGAGACGTTGAACGAGGGGCTCTTCTCGTCGTGGAACGGGCACAGCCCCTTGAGGTTGCCGCCGCCGGCCGACCGGAGGGTCACCGTCTCCGAGATGACCTCCGCGATCGAGGTGCGCTCCCGGACCAGCGCGATGTCCTCGTCCCGGATCCGCCCAGCCATGCGCCACCCCCCTCGGCCCTACATCCTGCCCTGCGGGCGACGACGATCCGGCGTCGGGGGGATGCCGGGCGGCGGCGATGCCACCTCGGGGGATGCCGGGCGGCGCGCGCGGCGGGTCAGCGGGGCCGGCGGCGCAGGTAGCGGGTGACCGGCGGGGCCTCCTCCTCGTACGACCGGGCGGCGCGCACGGCTGCGGCCAGCCCGTACCGGCGGCCCCCGCCGGCCTGGGGGCGGACGGCGGGGTCGCGGGACAGGTCGCGGAGCAGCGCCACGGCGAGACCCAGCAGCACCACCAGGAACGGCAGCGCGACCAGGATGGTGGCCTGTTGCAGCGCGTCGAGCCCACCGGCGAGCAGCAGCGCGGCGGCGACGGCGCCGACGAGCACGCCCCAGAGCACCACCAGCAGCCGGTGCGGTCGCAGCGCGCCCCGGGAGGTCAGCGAGCCGAGCACCAGCGACGCCGAGTCGGCGCTGGTGACGAAGTAGAGCGCGATCAGCACCATGGCGAGCACGCTGGTCACCGCCGCCAGGGGCAGCGCGTCCAGCAGCCCGAACAGCGCCTGCTCGGTGCCGGCGGTCACGTCGGCGACCAGGTCGCGGGTGCCGGTGGCCTGGGTGCGCAGCGCGGTGCCCCCCATGATGGCGAACCAGACCGCGCTGGCGCCGCTGGGCACGAGCAGGACGCCGGTGAGGAACTGCCGTACCGTACGCCCCCGGGAGATGCGCGCGATGAAGGTGCCGACGAACGGGGCCCAGGAGATCCACCACGCCCAGTAGAAGATCGTCCAGGCGCCCAGCCACGCCGGGTCGGTGAAGGCCCCGGTCCGGGTCGACATGACCACCAGGTTGCTCAGGTAGTCGCCGACGGCGGCGGGCAGCACCTCCAGCGTGTAGACCGTGGGGCCGAGCACGAAGACGAAGAGCATCAGCAGCACGGCGAGGCCCACGTTGATGGTGGAGAGCCACTTGACCCCCCGGTGCAGCCCGGAGAAGGCGGAGGCGACGAAGGCCAGGGTCAGCGCGCCGATCACGACCAGCTCCAGCGCCCGGGTGTCCGCGACCCCCGCCACCAGGTCGAGGCCGGCGGCGACCTGGAGCGCGCCGAGGCCGAGGCTGGTGGCGGTGCCGAACACCGTGGCGAAGACGGCCAGCAGGTCCACCGCCCGCCCGGCCGCCCCGTCGGCCCGCGCGCCTAACAGCGGGTGGAAGGCCGCCGAGATGCGGTTGTCCCGGCCCCGGCGGAACGTCGAGTACGCCAGCGCGAGCGCGGCGATCGCGTAGATCCCCCACGGGTGCAGGGTCCAGTGGAACAGCGTGTACCGCATGGCCGCCGAGCCGGCCGCGCCGGTCTGTGGCTCCAGCCCGCTGCCCGGGGGCGGGCTGGCGTAGTGCTGGATCGGTTCGGCCACCGCGAAGAAGACCAGGCCGATGCCCATGCCGGCGCTGAACATCATGGCGGTCCAGGCCAGGGTGCTGAACTCCGGCGTCTCGTCGTCGGCCCCGAGCCGGATCCGGCCGAACCGCGACAGCGCGAGCACCACGGCGAGCACCAGGAAGGCGTCCGCGCCGACCACGAAGAACCAGCCGAAGGTGTCGATCGTCCAGGCCAGGCCGGACTCGCCGAAGCGGGCCAGCGAGCCCCGGGCCAGCACCCCCCAGGCCACGACGGCGAGCACCCCGGCGACGCTCGCGCCGAGCAGCACCGGGTCGGGGCCGCGGCTCGCCCCGGGCACGTCCTGCTCCTGACCTGTCATGGGCACCTCCGCTGCCCATCCTGATCCGAGCCGGTGTCGGCCGGCGCGCGAATGGTCGATTCCGCGCCGACCGATGCGGTACGCGGCCCCCCGGGCTGCCTAACCCCCGGGCTGCCCGACCCCCGGCCGGCGCCGTCCCCGGGCTCGCGGCCCTCGGCCGGCGCGACCGCGCTCCGGGGTCGTCAGGCGACGGCGGGCGCCTCGTCCTGCTCGACCTGCCGGTTCCAGTCGGGCTTCGTGGAGCGCCAGCCCTCGTCGTCCATCCCCCGCCGCCAGTAGCCGGAGATCGACAGCCGCTCCCGGGGCACCCGGTGCTCGACGCGCAGCAGCCGACGCAGCTCACGGACGAAGGTCGCCTCGCCGTGCACGAAGGCGTGCACGTCGCCGGGCGGGAAGTCCAGCGCCCGCACCGCCGCCACCAGCGCCTCGCCGACCGGCCGGTCGCCCCGGTGCAGCCAGCTCAGCTCGACCGCGCCGGGACTGGTCAGCGGCTGCTCGTCGGCGGCGTCGGCCACCTCGACGAAGACCTTCGCCAACGCGCCGGCGGGCAGCCGCTCCAGGGCGGCGGCGATCGCGGGCAGCGCGCTCTCGTCGCCCACCAGCAGGTGCCAGTCGGCGTCGGGGCTCGGCGCGTACGCACCGCCGGGGCCGACGAAGCGCACCGGGTCGCCGGGGCGCAGCCGGGCCGCCCACGGGCCGCCGAGGCCCACCTCGCCGTGGTACACGATGTCGATGGTCAGCTCGCCGGCCGCCGGGTCCCAGGACCGCAGCGTGTACGCGCGCAGCCGGGGCCACTGCTCGGCGGGCAGGTCGCGCTTGATCGCCGCGAGGTCGACCGGCTCCGGGTAGGTCACCCCGGGCGGGGCGAGGACGAGCTTCACGTAGTGGTCGGTGTGCTCGCCCACCGGCAGGCCGACCAGCTCCTCGCCGCCGAGCACCAGCCGGATCAGGTGCGGGGTGGGCCGCTCGGTCCGCAGGACCCGGGCGGTGGTGACCTTCTTCGGGCGATCCGTCATGCGGCTTAGGCTAGCCTAACCCTGGGCGGCCCGGCGCTCGCCCAGCCCGCCCGCCTCGGCCGCCAGCATCTGGAAGGCCCTCGGCGCCGCGGCGGGCAGCTCCTGACAGTCCGGGTCGAGGCCGGCCTCCCCACCCCGGAGCCGCTCCAGCCGGTGCCGCCGGCCCGCGAGCCGCTCCAGGACGGTCCGGACGCTCCACTCCGGGCGGCTGGCCAGCCGCCCGCCCGCCATCCGCAACGCGCTCGGGAGGAGACCACAGGCGGCGGCGAGGTGGGCGGCGGCCTCCGGCTCCGCAGCTATCCGCGCCGGGCCCGCCGTCGCGGCGAGCAGGCTCAGCGCCTCGATCATCGAGGGCGGCTCCAGGTCGACCACCACCGCTCCGGCGAGGTCGGTCAGCCGTCGGCGACTGGTCACGAGCACCGCGCTGCCTCCCGTGCCCGGCACCAGCGGGCGCACCTGCGCGGTGTCGCCGGCGTTGTCGAGCAGCACCAGCACCCGCCGGTCGGCCAGCACGCTGCGGAGCAGGGCAGCGCACTCCGCCTCGCCCCGGGGCACCTGCCGGCCGTCGACCCCGAGCGCCCGCAGGAAGCCCGCCAACGCGTCGCGGGGCGGCACCGGGAGCGGGCCGAAACCCTGGAGGTCGACGTACAGCTGCCCGTCGGGGAACGAGGGCCGCAGCAGCTGGGCGGTGCGCAACGCCAGACTGCTCTTGCCCACCCCCGCGACGCCGAAGACGGCGCAGACCGTCACCGGCTCCGGCGCGGGCCGCGCCGGGTCGCGGCCGAGGAGTTGACGCAGCCGGTGGATCTGGTCGGCCCGCCCGGTGAAGTCGGCCGGGGGCGCCGGGGCCTGCCAGGGCCTCGCGTAGCCCTCCGGCGGCCGGGCGTCGACCGAGGTCACGGCCGCCGTCGGCCGCAGGACCGCCCGGTGGGCCCCGGCCAGCTCCGCGCCGGGATCGATCCCGAGCTCCTCGGCGAGCCGGCGGCGGATCCTCTCGTACGTCGTCAGCGCGGCTGCCTGCTGGCCCGCGCCGGCCAGGGCGACGACCAACCGGGCCTGCAGCGGTTCGTGCAACGGATGCCTGCCGGCCAGCTCCCGCAGTCGCGGCAGCGCCCGGTCGGGACGGCCCAGCCCTCCGGCCAGCCGGGCGTGCAGAATCGTGGCGGCGATCCGTTCTTCCTCGATCGCGGTCAGCGAGGGATCGCCCCGCAGCTCCGCCACGTCCGCCAACGGCGCGCCCGGCCACTGGCACAGCGCCTCTTCGAGGAGCGCGAACGCGGCCGCCGGCTCCTTGCCCGACGCCCGCGCCCGGCTGATCAGCTCCCGGCCGGTCAGCAGGTCGAGCTGCTCGGTCGCGAGGTTGAGCCGGTAGCCGCCGGCGACCAGGGTCAGGACCTCCGGACGGCGGCCCCGGCCCTGTCTGGTCTCCAGCACCCTGCGCAGCCGGCTGACGTAGGTCTGCACCAGGTTGACCGCGCTGTGCGGAGCCTCGTCGCCCCAGAGCACGTCCACCAGCTCGTCGCGGCTCACGCCCGTGTTCGGGGTGAGGGCGAGGCGGCCGAGCACCACCCGGTGCCGACCGACGCCGAGCGGGACGGCGTCGGCGCCACGGAACACCGCGAGGGGACCGAAGATCGCGAGCCGCAGTGGCCCGGGCGGGCCGGTCGGCCGGTCGGCGACCACAGGCCGGGCCTGCCGCACCGACTCGTGCAGGAGCGCGGCGTCCGCCGGCGGCAGCGCCAGCGCCGCGGCTAGGGCGCGCACCGAGCGCGGCAGGGGCCTGCGGCTGCGCCCCTGTTCCAGGTCACGGATCGCAGCGGCGCTGAGGCCGGCACCGGTGGCCAGCTCCTGCTGGGTCAGGCCCGCCCTTTCCCGGAGTTTTCGCAGTCGTGGGCCGAAGGCCCCTGACCCAGCCGTCGATTGATCGACCATCGTCATCACCCCCGTGATATGACGAGCGGAGTTTAGTACGGGCGCGATACGGGTGGGTGCCCTCCAGTGTGGAAACAGCGGCGTCCCGCAGGCTCCCTGATGTCCGACACGACAACCGAAGGAGTCTGGATGTACTCGTCCCCAAGATCGCGTCGCCTGCTGTCACGCCTCACGGCGACACTAGCCGCGGTGGCGCTCGGAGCCGCCGGTCTCGCGACCGTGGCGTCCGCCCCCGCCGCCGCCGCCGGCCCCCGACCGGCCTTCCAGCTCCCGTTCCCCTGCGGGGAGTCGTGGCGCCTCTCCACCTACGCCGGGCACGACGACTACGACGTCGACATGATCGCCACCAGCGGCACCACGGCGGGCCGCTCCATCCTCGCGTCGTACGCCGGCACGGTGACCTACGCCGGCTGGGACAACGGCGGTGGTTGGTACGTCAAGCTCAACCACGGTGGCGGGTGGGAGAGCCTCTACCTGCACATGCAGTCGGCGCCGGTGGTGTCGACGGGGCAGAGCGTGAAGCGGGGCCAGTTGCTCGGCAGGGTCGGCAGCACCGGCAACTCCAGCGGCCCGCACCTGCACCACGAGCAGCGGCGCGACGGCGCCAAGGTGGAGACCTGGTTCAACGGCGTGCCTTCCGGCATCACCACCGACGGCTACCCGTCCGGTGAGCCGCAGTCCCCTCCGGTGACGGTGGTGAGCGCCAACTGCGGGGACGCCGACGACCAGCGGCGCGGTAGCGTCACCGGTGACGCCTACGCGGACCTGCTCGTCACCAAGGCCGACGGCACGCTCTGGCTCTACGGCAACAACTTCGTCCGCGACGACGGCATGCCCTACAACGGCGGCAGCCGCCAGGTCGGCCACGGCTGGGGCGCCTTCACTCACGTCGTCCCCGCCGACGTGACCGGCGACGGCTTCACCGACCTGCTCGTCACCAAGGCCGACGGCACCCTCTGGCTCTACGGCAACAACATCGTCCGCGACGACGGCATGCCCTACAACGGCGGCAGCCGCCAGGTCGGCCACGGCTGGGGCGCGTACACCCGGATCCTCGCCGCCGACGTGACCGGCGACGGCTTCACCGACCTGCTCGCCCTCGACGCGGCCGGCAAGCTGTGGCTCTACGCCAACAACTTCGTCCGCGACGACGGCATGCCCTACAACGGGGGCCGACGCGAGGTCGGCCACGGCTGGGGCGCCTTCGAGAGCATCCTGCCCGCCGACGTGACCGGCGACGGCTTCACCGACCTGCTCGTCACCAAGGCCGACGGCACCCTCTGGCTCTACGGCAACAACTTCGTCCGCGACGACGGCATGCCCTACAACGGCGGCAGCCGCCAGGTCGGCCACGGCTGGGGCGCCTTCACTCACGTCGTCCCCGCCGACGTGACCGGCGACGGCTTCACCGACCTGCTCGTCACCAAGGCCGACGGCACCCTCTGGCTCTACGGCAACAACATCGTCCGCGACGACGGCATGCCCTACAACGGCGGCAGCCGCCAGGTCGGCCACGGCTGGGGCGCCTTCGAGAGCATCCTCGCCTGACACCCCGGCGCCGGCTGCTCGCGCAGCCGGCGCCGGCCCGTCGGCCCGGTCAGTCGGCGAGCAGCCGCTCGTGCCAGGCGACGGCGGCCGGGTCGGTGAGCGAGGCGACCTGGTCGATCACCACGCGCAGCCGGGCGGCGTCGTCGGGCGCGGCCCGCCACAGCGGGGCGAAGACCGGGTCCAGCGCGTCCGGCGCCCGGTGGGCCAGGGCGGAGACCAGCTCGGCGAGGATCTGCCGCTGCCGCTCGTACCGGCACCGGGAGCCGGGGCGGCGCATCACGTAGCGCAGCGCGATGCCCTTGAGCAGCGCGCACTCCGCCCGGATGCGGCGCGGCACCACCAGGTCGGCCGCGTACCGGCGCAGCGGGCCGGGGCCGCAGCTCTCCCGGGTGGCGGCCACCACGGTCGAGACGAACCGGCCGGTCAGCACGCTGGTGGTGGCCTTCAGCACGGCCTGGGCGCGGTGGCTGCCGTCGTACCCGGCGAGGGGGGCGAGCACCGGGTCGGCCAGCAGCTCCACCAGCACCTCGCCGAGGTCGGCCGGGGACTCCCCCGAGTAGGTGGCGGCCACGTCGGCGCAGAGCGCCGCCCGCTCGTCGGGGTCGGCCAGCAGCGGGCCGAGGGCAACGTACCCGCCGTGGATGCCGTCCTCGACGTCGTGCACCGAGTAGGCCACGTCGTCGGCCCAGTCCATCACCTGGGCCTCCAGGCAGCGCCGCCCGCCGGGCGGGGCGCCGTCGCGCAGCCAGTCGAAGACGGGCCGGTCGTCGGCGTACACGCCGAACTTGCCCCCCTCGGGCCGGCGCGGCCACGGGTACTTGGTGGCGGCGTCGAGCGAGGCCCGGGTGAGGTTGAGCCCGGCGGAGCCGCCGTCGGGGCCGATCACCTTGGCCTCCAGCCGGGTGAGCACCCGCAGCGTCTGCGCGTTGCCCTCGAAGCCGCCGCAGGCCGCGGCGAGCTGGTCCAGCGCGGCCTCGCCGTTGTGCCCGAACGGCGGGTGGCCGAGGTCGTGGGCCAGCCCGGCCGTGTCCACCACGTCGGGGTCGCAGCCCAGCCGCGCGCCCATCTCCCGGGCGATCTGCGCCACCTCCAGCGAGTGGGTCAGCCGGGTGCGCAGGAAGTCGTCGGTGCCGGCGGTGTGGACCTGGGTCTTCGCGGCGAGCCGGCGGAACGCCGCCGAGTGCAGCACCCGGGCCCGGTCCCGCTCGTACGCCGACCGCCCGGCTCCGGTGTCCTTGGCCGGCTCGTCGACCCGGCGCGCCGCGGCGGCCGAGTCGGCGTGGTCGCCCCGCCCGGCGTCGTCGGCCGGATCGGCGCGGTCGGTCGGGTAGGGACGGCCGTCCCGCCCGGCGTGGTCGGCCGGGTCGGCGCGGTGGCGGCCACCGGCGGCCCGCTGCTGGTCGCTCACCGCACCGGCCTATCCGCGCTGCCGCAGCACGCAGAACTCGTTGCCCTCCGGGTCGGCCAGCACCGCCCACCCGACGTCACCCTGGCCGACGTCGACGTGCCGGGCGCCCATGTCGACGAGCCGCTCGACCTCGGCCTCCTGGTCGGCCGGGCGCAGGTCGAGGTGCAGCCGGTTCTTGACCTGCTTGTCGTCGCCGACCGGCACGAAGACGATGCCCGGGAGCCGGTCGGGGGCCTGCCGGATCTCCACCTCGTCGGCCTGCTCGGTGACCACCTGGTAGCCCAGCGCCTCGGCCCACCATCGGGCGAGCCGCGCCGGGTCCCGCGCGTCGACGGTGAGACTTTCCCAGACGCTGGCCATGCGGTCCACCCTCCACCGGCGATACGACAGTTCCGCGCGAGCCTCAGGTTACGCCCGGCGGGGCGCGGCGGCGCGCCGGCAACGCCCCGCGCGGCGGTCGCGCAACAGCCGATCAGGCGAGAGTTGTCGACCGATCGCCGACGGTCACGGGGGTCGCGCGGCCCCGATGGCGACGGGTAGCGTTTCCGGAGCAGAAAGTTACCGAAGATCCGCAGACCTGGATCCGATCCGGGGACCGACTCGCTCGACGGGAAGTGACGCTCGTGGACGCCCACACGGTGCTGGGAACGGAATTGCGGGGGCTGCGCCAGCGCCGGCCCGAGGTCTCGGGCGGCGTGCTCGCCGGCACGGACGGCCTGCTCATCTCCAGCGACCTGCCGACGACCGACGCCACCCACCTGGCGGCCCTGGCGGCGGCCAGCTTCGGCCTCGGTCACCGGGTGGCCGACACGGTGCGCCACGGCGAGTTCCAGGAGTCGCTGGTGCGCACCAGCCGGGGCTGCGTGGTGACCTACCCGGCCGGCCGGCACGCCCTGCTGACCCTGGTCACCGCTGCCGGCGCCGACCTGGAGACCCTGCACCGGGAGGCCCGGGAGGTGGCCGACCGGACGGGCTCGGCCTTCGACCGGCAGCGCACGGTCGCCGCCCCCGGGCTGCTACCCGACCCGCACGCGCCGCTGGCCATGCGGACGCCGATGGCGACCCTGCCGGGGCGGGCCCCCAACGCGCCGCGCGCCACGAGCTGGCGGCGTCCGCCGATCTAGAGCCCGCCGGCCCCGGTGGGGATGCGTGCGGCTCACCCACCGGGGCCGGCGCCCCGCGCCGATCAGCGGCTGTCGGAGCCGGTGGTCTCCACGGCGGCGCGGCCCGCCTCCAGCCGGGCCACCGGCACGCGGAACGGCGAGCAGGAGACGTAGTCCAGCCCCACCTCGTGGAAGAAGTGGACGGACTCGGGGTCGCCGCCGTGCTCGCCGCAGACGCCGAGCTTCAGCCCGGGGCGGGCCGCCCGCCCCTCCTCGGTGGCGATCCGCACCAGCCGGCCCACGCCGTCGCGGTCGATCGACTCGAACGGCGAGATGCCGAAGATGCCCAGCTCCAGGTAGCGCCAGAAGAACGCGCCCTCGACGTCGTCGCGGGAGAAGCCCCAGCCCATCTGGGTCAGGTCGTTGGTGCCGAAGGAGAAGAACTGCGCCGCCTCGGCGATCTGCCCGGCGGTCAGCGCCGCCCGGGGCACCTCGATCATCGTGCCGATCAGCACCTCGACGCCGCTGTCCCCGACCACCTCGGCGATGATCTTCTCGGCCTCAGCGCGTACGGTCTCCAGCTCCTGGACGGCGCCGACCAGCGGGACCATGATCTCCGGTCGGGCCACCGCGCCGTCGCGGGTGACCCGGACGGCGGCCTCCGCGATCGCCCGGACCTGCATGGCGAACAGGCCCGGGATGACCAGGCCGAGCCGCACGCCGCGCAGGCCGAGCATCGGGTTCTCCTCGTGCATCCGCCGCACGGCGGCGAGCAGCGCCTCCTCCTTGGCCACGTCCTCGCCGCGCTCCTGGGCCACGGCGACGTTGACCGCGAGCTGCTCCAGCGGGGGCAGGAACTCGTGCAGCGGCGGGTCGATCAGCCGCACGGTCACCGGCAGCCCGTCCATCTCGCGGAAGATCTCCACGAAGTCGTCACGCTGCAGGGGCAGCAGCGCGGCCAGCGCGTCCTGCCGGTCGGTGTCGGTGCGGGCGAGGATCAGCCGCTCCACCAGCTCCCGCCGGTCGCCGAGGAACATGTGCTCGGTGCGGCACAGGCCAATGCCCTGCGCGCCGAAGCGCCGGGCCCGGGCGGCGTCCGCGCCGGTGTCGGCGTTCGCCCGGACGGCCAGCCGCCGCGCGGCGTCGGCGTGCGACATGATCCGGTGTACGGCCCGGACCAGCGCGTCGTCGGTGCGCTCCGGGTCGAGGCTGCCCTCGAAGTACTGCACCACCTCGGACGGGGTGACCGGCACCTCGCCCAGGTAGACCTTGCCGGTGGTGCCGTCGATGGAGACGACGTCGCCCTCGACCACGGTCTGCCCGGCGACGGTGAACCGCCGCTGAGGCACGTCCACCTCGATCTCGTCGGCCCCGGAGACGCAGGTCTTGCCCATCCCCCGGGCCACCACGGCGGCGTGGCTGGTCTTGCCGCCGCGCGAGGTGAGGATGCCCCGGGCGGCGATCATGCCGTTGAGGTCGTCCGGGTTGGTCTCCCGGCGCACCAGGATGACCGCCTCCCCCTCGGCGGCCAGCTCGACGGCGCGGGCGGAGGTGAAGACCACCTTGCCGGAGGCCGCGCCCGGCGACGCCCCGATACCCCGGGCCACCGGCTGGAACTCGTGGTCGAGCTGGAAGCGGGGGAACATGAGCTGGGCGAGCTGCGCGCCGTTGACCCGGTGCAGCGCCTCGTCCAGGTCGATCAGGCCCTCGTCGACGAGCTGCGCGGCGATGACGAACGCCGCCGCGGCGGTGCGCTTGCCGACCCGGGTCTGGAGCATCCAGAGCTTGCCGCGCTCGATGGTGAACTCGATGTCGCAGAGGTCCCGGTAGTGCTCCTCCAGCCGGGCCATGATGCCGAGCAGCTCGTCGTAGGACTTCTTGTCCAGCCGCTCCAGCTCCTGCAACGGCACGGTGTTGCGGATGCCGGCGACCACGTCCTCGCCCTGGGCGTTGGCCAGGTAGTCGCCGTAGATGCCCTGCGCGCCGCTGCCCGGGTCGCGGGTGAAGGCGACGCCGGTGCCGGAGTCCGGGCCGAGGTTGCCGAAGACCATCGAGACCACGTTGACGGCGGTGCCCAGCTCGGCCGGGATCCGCTCCTGGCGGCGGTAGAGCACCGCGCGCTCGGCGTTCCACGACTCGAACACGGCGCGGATCGCCAGGTCGAGCTGCTCGCGCGGGTCCTGCGGGAACTCCCGCCCGGTGTGCTTGGCGAAGATCCTCTTGTACGTGTCGACCAGCCCGCGCAGGTCGCCCGCGTCGAGGTCGAGGTCGTCGCGGGTGCCCTTGGCGCGCTTGGCCTCGTCGAGGGCGTGCTCGAACTCCTCGCCCGGCACCTCGCACACGGTCTTGCCGAACATCTGGATGAGTCGCCGGTAGGAGTCCCAGGCGAACCTGTCGCCACCGCCGGGGGCGGCCGGATCGGCGCCGCTCGCCTGCGCGCTCAGCCCTTCGACGCTGCGGTCGTTGAGGCCGACGTTGAGGACGGTCTCCATCATGCCCGGCATGGAGAACTTCGCCCCGGAGCGGACGGAGACCAGCAGCGGGTCGGCGGGGTCGCCGAGGCGCTTGCCCATCGTGCGTTCCAGCGCCGCCAGGTGCGCGGCGATCTGGTCGGCGAGCCCGGCGGGCTCCCGGCCGGTGGACAGGTACGCCTGGCACGCCTCCGTGGTGATCGTGAAGCCGGGGGGAACCGGCAGCCCGAGGTTCGTCATCTCGGCGAGGTTGGCCCCCTTGCCGCCGAGCAGGTCCTTGAGGTCCTTGTTGCCCTCGGCGAAGTCGTAGACGTACTTGCGATCCGTACCCTGCGCTGCCACCAGAGCCTCCCACGCGCGTCGGCATTGACACTTAACGAAGGTTCAGTTCTTCATTACCCCGGCGCTGACCTCCGGTAATCCCGGTTCAGCTTTGGTCGGTGGGCGAAGGTTAAGCGACCGCCGCGCCGACCGGGACCGTTCGGTGACAATTGGCACAGCAGTCACGACTGTCCGCGTTCGTACGGGTATCTGGGACCGCTTCCACGCGCAGGATCACGCACCCTTCTCCTCCTCGCACCCTTGACGGCGTCGCTGGTCTCGTCGAACCTTCCCCTTGCCAGATCCCCCGCGAATACACCCGGGAGCCGCCGCCGTGCCGCCCACCCCCTCCCCCCTGCCCGAGACCGGCGGCGAGCCGCCCGTCCCGACCGCCCGCCCCGCCGCCGAGGCGGCCGTCGCCGAGCGGGCCACCGCCGAAGCGACCGCCGCCGGGCCGGCCGCCCCCGGGCCGGCCAGCGCCGACGGCCGGCTCGCGCCGCCGTCCCCGGCCCGGCTGGGCGACGTGGTCCCCGCCCCGGAGCACGTCGCGCCCGACCCGGCGGCCGACTTCACGCTGCCCGCCGACGCGGCCGTGCGGGTCAGCCCCGACCCGGCCGCCCGGGACGTCGCCGAGCAGCTCGCCGCCCTGCTCCGGCCCGCCACCGGCTACCCGCTCCCGGTCGCCGACGCCCCGCTGCCGGGCGACGGCCTGGTCCTGCTGCTGGGCGGGCCCACCCGCACCGACGCCGACCCCGCGCCCGCCGCCGCGCTCGGCGCGGAGGGCTACCGGCTCGACGTGACCCCCGACGCGGTACGGATCACCGCCGCCACCCCGGCCGGCCTCCTGCACGGCGTGCAGACCCTCCGCCAGCTCCTGCCCCCGGCCGTCGAGAGCACCACCCCGGTCGACGGGCGCTGGGCGGTGCCCGGCGGGACGGTCGTCGACCGGCCCCGCTTCCCCTACCGGGGCGCGATGCTCGACGTGGCGCGGCACTTCTTCGGCGTCGCCGACGTGCTGCGGGTGATCGACCACCTCTCCCGGTACAAGCTCAACCACCTGCACCTGCACCTCACCGACGACCAGGGCTGGCGCATCGCCGTCGACTCCCGGCCCCGGCTGGCCACCGTGGGCGGGGCGACGCAGGTCGGCGGCGGCCCCGGCGGCTGGTACACGGCGTCCGACTACCGGCGCATCGTCTCCTACGCCGCCCGCCGGCACATCACGGTCGTGCCGGAGATCGACCTGCCCGGGCACACCAACGCGGTGCTGACCGCCCACCCGGAGCTCGCGCCGGGCGGGGTCGCGCCGCCGCCGTACACCGGCATCGAGGTCGGCTTCAGCTACCTCGACCCCGCCGACGAGCGCGTGTACGCCCTCGCGGCCGACGTGCTCGGCGAGGTGGCCGCGCTCACCCCCGGGCCGTGGCTGCACATCGGCGGCGACGAGGCGCTCAACCTGCCGGCCGACGCGTACGCCCGGTTCGTGGAGCGGGTACAGGAGATCGTCGCCGGCACCGGCAAGACGGTGGTCGGCTGGCACCAGATCGCCCCGGCCGCGCACCTCGACGGGCGCGTGCTGCAGTGGTGGGGCGCCCCGGCCGAAGACCCGGCGGTGGTCGCCGAGGCCGTCCGGCGCGGGGCCCGGCTGATCCTCTCCCCCGCCGACCGCGCCTACCTGGACATGCGGTACACCCCGGAGACCCCGATCGGGCACGACTGGGCGGGGATGATCGAGGTGGCGCGGGCGTACGACTGGGACCCGGGGGCGCACCTGGCCGGCGTGCCCGCCGACGCGGTGCTCGGCGTGGAGGCCCCGCTCTGGACCGAGTGGGTGACCTCGCTGGCCGAGGTCGAGTTCATGCTCTTCCCCCGGCTGCCCGCCCTCGCCGAGCTGGCCTGGTCACCCCGGCGTACCCACGACTGGGCCGACTTCCGCGAACGGCTCGCCGGGCACGGCCCCCGCTGGAGCGCCGCCGGCATCGGCTTCCACCCCTCCCCGGAGGTGCCCTGGCCGGCCGCGCGGGCCGGCGGCGAACGGCGGCCCGCGCGCCCGGTGCCCACCCAGCCCGACCCGGTCCGTTAGTGCCGTGCGCGGTCGCGCAGCACCGACGCGGTGTGCTCGTCGGCCGGGTAGAACGACTCGATGGACAACTCGGCCAGGGTGACGTCCAGGGGCGTGCCGAACGTCGCGATGGTGCCGAGGAAGACCAGCTCGCCGGACTCGTGGCGCAGCCGCAGCGGCACCACGATCTCGCCCGGGCCGGGCAGCTCGACCTCCGGTTCCGGGCTGTCGCACGGGTAGCCGCGCAGCTCCGCCTCCAGGGCGGCCAGCTCGGCGTCGCCGGTCAGCTCGACCTGCCGGCCGAGCGGCTCGGCGGCGACTCGGTGGTCGTCGGCTTCGACGTGGCGGTCTGCGACCCGGACGGCCGGGTGCGCGCCGTGCACGGTTTCCTGGACAAGGTGCCCACGGCGGCCTGACCCGGCCAGCGCACCCGGGCGGCAATGCTCGCCCCGCCCGGTGGCCCCGGCGACGTCCCGCCCGGCCGGTGCCCACCGGGCGGACGAGGCCGTTTCGTGAGCCTTGGGCGCGGCGTGGCGTGTGCGGCGGCCCGGGGCCGTTGTCCGGTATGCCCCTCGGGATCCCGTGGCCGGGGCCACCCCGGTGGCGGAATCGTGGGCCGGGCCGGGGCGTTGTACAGGGTCCACGGGTGAGCACCGCCCGCCCACGGGTGAGCACCATGCCCCAGGTCGGCGGCCGGCAGGCCCCCGGAATGGGCCCGGCCCCCGGATGGTTACACCCCCCCGGACGCCCGAGCAGGTCCCCCGCGATCGCCGGGGTCGTTCCCCTCGACATCCCCCTCGCGCGTGGCGTGCAAGCGCCGTGTGTCGTGTGTCCCCCGACCAGAGGAGTTCGTCACCATGCGTACCGATCTGATCCGCAAGAGCACCCTGACCGTCGCCGGCATCGCCGCCACCGCCGGCGGCATCGCCGGCCCCGCCATCGCCGCCCACGCCGCCCCCGCCGACAAGCCCCACACCGCCGCGGTCACCACCGACCGCAAGGGCCACGGCGAGCGCGAACTGAACGTGCGCTACGAGGCCCAGCCCAACTTCTACTACTGCGGCCCCGCCGCCGCCCGCAACGCCCTGAGCGTCGTCGGCAAGAACATCGACGTCGACGCCATGGCCAAGCAGATGGGCACCACCGAGGCCGGCACCAACAGCATCAACGACATCACCCCCGTCCTGCACAAGGAGACCGGCAAGAACTACCGCTCCGTCGAGATCAGCAACCCCGACGCCGACACCAAGCAGACCGACACCCTGCGCGCCGACATCGTCCGCACCGTCGACGACGGCCGCGCCGTGGTCGCCAACATCGCCGGCACCGCCACCGACACCGACGGCAACACCCACTCCTTCGAAGGCGGCCACTACATCAGCGTCGTCGGCTACCAAGACAACGGCAACACCGTCACCATCGCCGACTCCGCCGACCCCAACACCGCCTCCTACCGCATCACCGTCGACAACCTCGCCGACTGGATCGCCACCCGCGGCTACAGCACCTCCTGACCCACACGAACACCAAAGGGCCCGACCCCCACAAGGGGTCGGGCCCTTTTTCTTCGCGTCAGCCGCCGGAGTCGTCCAGTTCCGCGCCCTCGGGGACGGTGTCGTCGTCCCGGCTGGCCAGCCAGCCGTCGGGCAGGAAGACCTTGCCGGGCGAGTTGGTCCGGCCGCGCGGCTGGCCCAACGTCGCCACCGGGAACGGCTCGGTCGGGTCGAGCTTGCCGAGCAGGTCGTCGAGCTGGGCCAGGCTCTCGATCATGGCGAGGGAGCGGCGCAGCTCGCTGCCGACCGGGAAGCCCTTGAGGTACCAGGCGACGTGCTTGCGGAAGTCGGTGCAGCCGTCCCGCTCGCCCCGGGCCGGGTTCCGGGCCCCCGCCACGAACTGGTCGACCAGCAGCTCGGCGTGCCGGCGCATGGTCGACGCCACCTCGCCGAGGGTGGGCAGCCGCCGCTCCGTCCGGCCGTCGAACGCGGCCTCCAGGTCGGCGAAGAGCCACGGCCGGCCGAGGCACCCCCGCCCGACCACCACGCCGTCGACGCCCGTGTGCGCGACCATCCGCAGCGCGTCGTCGGCCTCCCAGATGTCGCCGTTGCCGAGCACCGGCACGTCGAGGGCCTGCTTGAGGGTGGCGATGGCGTCCCAGTCGGCGGTGCCCGAGTAGCGCTGCGCGGCCGTGCGCCCGTGCAGGGCGACCGCCGCCACCCCGGCGTCCTGGGCGGCGAGCCCCGCCTCGACGTACGTCAGGTGGTCGTCGTCGATGCCCTTGCGCATCTTCACCGTGACCGGCACCCCGGCGGGCGACGCGGCGGCCACGGCGGCCCTCACCAGCCGGGCGAAGAGCCGCCGCCGCCAGGGCAGGGCCGACCCGCCGCCCTTGCGGGTGACCTTCGGGACGGGGCAGCCGAAGTTCAGGTCGATGTGGTCGGCGAGGTCCTTCTCCACCACGATCCGCACGGCGGCGGCGGTGATCTCCGGGTCGGTGCCGTAGAGCTGGAGGCTGCGCGGCTTCTCGTCGTCGCCGAAGGCGATCATCCTCAGGGTCTTCGGGTTCCGCTCGACCAGCGCGACCGTGGTGATCATCTCGCAGACGTAGATGCCGCCGCCCTGCTCCCGGCAGAGCCGGCGGAACCCGACGTTGGTAATCCCGGCCATCGGCGCCAGCACCACCGGCGGCCACACCTCGTGCCGCCCGATGCGCAGCCCGCGCCCGCTCCCCGCCCCGACCCCACTCCCACTCACGCGCCCAAGTGTAAGGAAGGGCCCCTTCCTAACGCCTTTTGCATAGCAGGGGCCCCCTGTTAACACGGCACATATCACATCGGCGCGCTACGCGGGCGTCGTCTACAGGGCCCCTCGTCGTCCACAGGCCCCGGCGGCGGGCAGGCGCGGCGTCGTCGGCGCGCCCATGCTGCGAGCCATGACCGACCACCCACCCGAGCTGGACCGCACGGCGCAGCGCCAGCAGCAGATCGTCACCCGCAGCCAACTGCTGGCTGCCGGCTTCGACGACATGCACCTGTACCGACAGACCCGGCGGGGTCGCTGGCAGCGCGTCCTGCCGGCGACGTACGCGCTGTTCACCGGCACGCTGACCGACGAGCAGCGGCGCATCTCCGCCGCCCTCTACGCCGGCCCGCAGGCGCAGCTCACCGGCATCGCCGCCCTGATCTGGTACGGCTTCCGGTACAGCCCGCGCAGCGACGACGTACACCTGATCGTGCCGCACCACGCGCGACGCTCGTCGTCCGGTCACGCGGTCGTCGCCCGCGCCCTCGCGCTCGACGCGAAGGCCCGGCACACGGAGCTGTACGCGGTCTGCTCGCCTGCGCGGGCCGTGGTCGACGCGGCCCGCGACCTGCGCCACCTGCGCCCGGTCCGCGCGATCGTCGCCGAGGCCGTGCAGCGCGGCTTCGCCGACCTGCCCGCGCTCGACGAGGAGATCCGCCGGGCGCGGCGCAGCCGCACGGCGCTGGTCCGCAAGGCGTTCTCGGAGGTCGTCGACGGCACCCGGTCGGCGCCGGAGGCCGAGCTGCGGGAGTGCCTGGCCGGCAGCCGGCTGCTGCCGGAGATCCTGTGGAACCCACGCCTGCTGGCCGGCGACGGCGGAACGCTGCCCACCCCCGACGCCTACCTGGTCGACGCCGCGGTGGCGCTGGAGGTCGACTCGCAGGAATACCACTTCAGCCCCGGCGACTGGGCCCGGACGCTGGACCGGCACAACGAGCTGAGCCGGCACGGGGTGCTGATCCTGCACTTCACGCCGGCCCAGATCCGGCGGGACCCCGGCCGCATCCGCCGCGTCGTGGAGGACGCCTGCGAGTCGCGGCGCGGCGTCGGGGCCACCACCCGGGTACGCCCCGCCCCGCGCGCCGAACTCACCCCGCACCCCGAGCCCGCGCCGCACGCCGAGCCCACCCCGGGCCCCGAACCAGCCCGGCGCGCCGAGCCAGGCCCGAGCCCCGCACCAGCCCGGCGCGCCGAGCCCGCCGCGTGAGCCCGGGCCTCGGCGTGAGAAGGGGCACCTTCTCTACCGTATGCGTTAAGAAGGTGCCCTTCCTTACACCGTCAGCAGCCGGGGAGGCGCTCGATGAGGTAGCGCTCCACCTGGTCCAGGGAGATGCGCTCCTGGGCCATCGTGTCCCGGTTCCGCACCGTCACCGCGTTGTCGTCGAGGGTGTCGAAGTCGACCGTCACGCAGAACGGGGTGCCGATCTCGTCCTGGCGGCGGTACCGGCGGCCGATGGCCTGCGAGTCGTCGAACTCCACCACCCAGCGCTTGCGCAGGTCGGCGGCGAGCCCCTTGGCCTTCGGCGAGAGCGCCTCGTTGCGCGACAGCGGCAGCACGGCCACCTTCACCGGGGCCAGGCGCGGGTCGAAGCGCATGACCGTGCGCTTGTCCACCCCGCCCTTGGTGTTCGGCGCCTCGTCCTCGTCGTACGCCTCGAGCAGGAACGCCAGCACCGCGCGGGTGAGGCCGGCGGCCGGCTCGATCACGTACGGCATCCAGCGCTCGCCCTTGCCCTGGTCGAAGTACGACAGGTCGACGCCGGAGTGCTTGCTGTGCGTGGAAAGGTCGAAGTCGGTGCGGTTGGCGATGCCCTCCAGCTCGGCGAACTCGCTGCCGCCGAACTGGAAGCGGTACTCGATGTCGACGGTGCGCTTCGAGTAGTGGGAGAGCTTCTCCCTGGGGTGCTCGAAGAAGCGCAGGTTCCCCTCGGAGAGGCCGAGGTCGAGGTACCAGTTCCAGCGCTCGGAGAGCCAGTACTCGTGCCACTTCTCGTCGGTGCCCGGCTCGACGAAGAACTCCATCTCCATCTGCTCGAACTCGCGGGTGCGGAAGATGAAGTTGCCCGGGGTGATCTCGTTGCGGAACGACTTGCCGGTCTGCGCGATGCCGAACGGGGGCTTCTTGCGGGCGACCGTCTCGACGTTCTTGTAGTTGACGAAGATGCCCTGGGCCGTCTCCGGGCGCAGGTAGTGCATCCCCTCGTCGCTCTCGACCGGGCCGAGGTAGGTCTTCATCAGGCCGTTGAACATCTTCGGCTCGGTGAAGGTGCCCTTGTTGCCGCAGTTGGGGCAGTTCAGCTCGGTCAGCGAGGCCGGCGGCCTGCCGTGCTTGGCCTCGTACGCCTCCTCCAGGTGGTCGGCCCGGAACCGCTTGTGGCAGGACTGGCACTCGGTCAGCGGGTCGACGAAGGCGTCCAGGTGGCCGGAGGCCGCCCAGACGTCGCGGGCCAGGATCACGGCGGAGTCGAGGCCGACCACGTCGTCGCGCTGCTGGACCATGGTCTTCCACCACTGCCGGCGGACGTTCTCCTTCAGCTCCACGCCGAGCGGGCCGTAGTCCCACGCCGACCGGGTGCCCCCGTAGATCTCGCTGGAGGGGAAGACGAAGCCTCGGCGCTTGGCGAGGCTGACGACGGCGTCGATACGGTCGGCTGGCATGTTTCCTCCTACGCCGGCTGGCGGTCGGCGGGGGCAGATATGGATGTAACGGTCGGTGCGGGGTTCACGGTACGACCGCGGGGGCCCCGAGCCCAGCAGAATACCGGGGCGGGCGGGGGCCGCCCCGCCGAGCCTCGGCAGGCCGGGCCCGGGCCGGGGCGGGCCCGCCGGTCAGCTCACCCCGCAGACCTCCATCGCGCCGGTCTGCTCGTCGGGCTCCAGGGTGACCTCCTGGTCGGCCCGGCCGCCGCCGGTGAAGGTGACCGAGACCGGCACGGTGAGGTCGACGGGGTCGACCTCACCCACCCGGTACGAGTCGATACGCGGCTCGGCGGAGACCCGTCGGGCGAACTCCGCCCGGGACTCGCGCCGCTGGGCGTCGTCGCAGAGCGCGTCGTACGACTGCTCGTACTTCCGCTCGACCAGGCCCCGGTAGTAGTCGTCGGTCACCGAGCGGCCCTGCTCCTGGATCGCCTCCATGTTGCTGATCGCCAGGCCGACGACGGCGACCCCGCCCCCGCCGCAGCAGAGCAGCAGGGCCAGCGCGCCGACCCCGAGGCCGAGCCAGGTGCGGGCGCTGCGCCCCTCGGTGGGGGGTGCGGCGAACGGCGGGACCACCCCGGGGCCCGCCGGGGGCGCGGGCACCCCCGGCTCCGGGGGCGTCGGCGGCCCGCCGGGGGCCGGAGGGCCGGACGGCCCGGGCGCCACGGGGTACGGGGGTGGACCGGCCGGTCCGGGTGCGGTCATAGGTGCAGGGTAGTGCCCGCCGGCTCAGCGCAGCGGATCAGCGGCCCGATCGCTGGCGTTGACCGTGACGGGGCCGCCCGGGGCGGCGTCGGCCAGCGTCTCGTACGCGGAGGGCTCGTCGAGCGACTCGGCCAGCAGCGGCGTGGCGTGCACCTTGACGTCGAACCCGCCGAGCGCCCGCCGGTACGTCCCGACCGACTCCCACTCGGTGAGCAGGCACCAGTGGCGCGGGTCGTCCAGTGCCCTGAGCAGTTCCCCGCGCAGGTAGCCGGGGCGGGCGGCGAGCGCGGCGAGGGCGGCGTGCGCGCGTTCGGTGAAGGTGGGGGCGACGTCCTCGTCGACCACGAACCGATTGGTGACCAGCACCGGGTCCTCCTCGTAGAGTCTGAGGGATGCAGCGTACGCAGCGCCCCCTGCCGGCCCGGTTGGCGCGGGCGAACCCGACGACGGTCTTCCTGGTCGCGCTGGCGCTGGTGCTGGTGGGGCTGTTCGCCCCGGGCCCGGTCGGTGGCGTGCTGCTGCTGGCGCTGGCCGCCGCCCTGGTCGCGCTGCTGCTGACCACCTGGCCGGTGCAGCCCCCGGCGGGGCGGGTGGTCCGGTTGGTGCTGCTCACCCTGCTGGTCGCCGTGGCGCTGGCGAAGCTGCTCTGACCCGCGTGGAGCCCCGGCGGCCCGCCGAGGCGGCCTTCTAGCAGAACCACCGCTCACATGCAAGCATGCGTTTTTGACAATCAATTTCGTTGTCGCGGAGAGTGGGGGCATGACGTTCCGCCGCCCCACCGCGCGTGTCCTGGCCGCCGCGACCGCCCTGGCCGCCCTCGGCGCGGTCGCCGCGTGCGGGCAGGAGGGCACCGGCGCCGACCCGCAGCGGGTCGACGTGGCCGCCGCCTTCTACCCGCTCCAGTTCGTCACCGAGCGGGTGGGCGGCGACGCGGTGCGGGTGGTGAACCTGACCAAGCCCGGGGCCGAGCCGCACGACCTGGAGCTCACCCCGGGCCAGGTCGGCGAGGTGAGCCGGGCCGAGCTGATCGTCTACCTCAGCGGCTTCCAGCCGGCCGTGGACGAGGCCGTCGAGATCAACGGCGGCGACCGGGCCTTCGACGTGGCCTCGATCCAGCCGCTGCTGCCCGCGAGCGCCGGCGGGCACGAGCACGGGGGCGGCGAGGCGCACGGGGGCGAGGCCGGACACGCCGGGGGCAGGGACCGGCACCTGTGGCTCGACCCGACCCGGCTGGCGGGCGTCGCGGACCGGCTCGCCGGGCGGCTCGCCGAGGTCGACCCGGGGCGCTCCGCCGACTACACCGCCCGGGCGGGCACGCTGCGCGCCGACCTGGAACGGCTCGACCGCGACTTCGCCGAGGGGCTGCGGACCTGCCAGCGCCGGGAGATCGTGGTCAGCCACACCGCGTTCGGCTACCTCGCCGAGCGGTACCGGCTCGAACAGGTCGGCCTCACCGGCCTCGCCCCGGAGGACGAGCCGCCCCCGCGACGCCTCGCCGAGGTGGCCCGGGAGTCCCGCGAGCACGGGGCCACGACGATCTTCTTCGAGACCCTGGTCAGCCCGAAGGTCGCCGAGACCGTCGCCCGCGAGGTCGGGGCGCGCACCGCCGTGCTCGACCCGCTGGAGGGGCTCTCCGCCGACGACGGCGGGGACTACCTCTCGGTGATGCGCACCAACCTGGCGTCCCTGCGCACGGCGTTGGACTGCTCGTGAACGCGCCCGTCGTCACCGTCACCCACGCCGCCGTCGGCTACGACGGCCGCCCGGTGCTGCGCGACGTCTCCCTCACCGTCGACGCCGGCGAGGTGGTCGCCGTGCTCGGCGCGAACGGCTCCGGCAAGTCCACCCTGATCCGCGCGGTGCTCGGGCTGGTCCCGCTGCACGCCGGGTCGGTCTCGCTCTTCGGCGTCCCGCAGCGGCGGTTCCGGCGGTGGCACCGCGTCGGGTACGTCCCGCAGCGCCTCGGGGCCGGCGGCGGGGTGCCCGCCACGGTCCGCGAGGTGGTGGCCTCCGGTCGGCTGGCCCGCCGGGGCGTGCTGCGCCCGCCGGGCCGGGCCGACCGGGCGGCGGTCGACGCCGCGCTGGCGGCCGTCGGCCTGGCCGACCGGGCCGACGACCCGGTGGCCACTCTCTCCGGCGGCCAGCAGCAGCGCACCCTGATCGCCCGGGCCCTGGCCGGCGAACCGGAGCTGCTGGTCCTCGACGAGCCCACCGCCGGGGTCGACGCCGCCAGCCAGGAGGCGTTCGCCGGGGCGCTGCGCGGCTTCCTCGACGGCGGCGGGACGGTGCTGCTGGTGGCCCACGAGCTGGGGCCCCTGCGACCGCTGATCAGCCGGGCCGTGGTGGTGCACCACGGCGGGATCGCCCACGACGGCCCGGTCCCCGAGCCGGCCGGCCACCACGCCGAGCCCGACCACGACCACGTGCACCCGCACGGACCCGACGAGCCCGCAGGGCTGTGGAGCAGTTGAGCATGGAGCTTTTCCAGTACCCCTTCATGCAGCGCGCCCTGATCGCCGCGCTGGTCATCGGCCTGGCCGCCCCGGCGCTCGGCATCTACCTCGTGCAGCGTCGGCTGACGCTGATCGGCGACGGGATCGGGCACGTGGCGCTCACGGGCGTGGGCGCGGGGCTGCTGCTCAACCGGTCCCCGGTGCTGGTGGCGGTGGTCGTGGCGACGCTCGGCGCGGTCGCCATCGAGCTGGTCCGGGCGCGGGGACGCACCTCCGGGGACCTCGCGCTGGCGCTGCTGTTCTACGGGGGGATCGCCGGCGGGGTGATGCTGGTGGGGCTCTCGGACGCGACCAGCGCGAACCTCAACGCGTACCTCTTCGGGTCGTTGACCACGATCTCGCCGCGCGACCTGACCACCATCGTGGTGCTCGGCGTGGCGCTCCTGGTCACCATGCTGGCGCTGCGCCCGGCGCTGTTCGCCGTGTGCCACGACGAGGAGTACGCCCGGGTCGCCGGCCTGCCCGTGCGGGCGCTGAACCTGCTGCTGGCGGTCGGCACCGCGATCACCGTGACGATCGCCATGCGGGCGGTCGGGGTGCTGCTGATCAGCGCGCTGATGGTGGTGCCGGTGGCCACCGCCCAACAGGTCACCCGGGGCTTCCGCACCACGATGGCGGCGGCGATGGCCCTCGGGCTCTTCGCCGCCGGCTCCGGGGTGTGGGTGGCCGCCAACGCCGACACCGCCCCCGGCGCGTCGGTGGTGCTGCTGGCGATCGCCTCCTTCCTGGTCGTGGCGCTCGCCGCCGCCGGCCGGCGGGCGCTGCGCCGCCGCCGCGCCGAGGCCGCGACGCCGGCCCCGGAGCCGCACGAGGTGGTGCTCGGCTGAGGCCGCGCCCGTAACGGCAACGGAATTGGTTACCGTTACGGGGTGACCGGCGAATCAGGCTACGAGGGCTACGAGGGCGCGGGCGAGCTGCTGCGCGCCCTCTCGGCCCCCATCCGACTGGCGATCGTGAGCGAACTGGCGCAGGGTGAACGGTGCGTACACGAGCTGGTGGAGAAGCTCGGGGCCGCGCAGCCGCTGGTCTCGCAGCACCTGCGGGTGCTGCGCGGCGCCGGCGTCGTCCGTGGCTCCCGGCGGGGGCGCGAGATCGCGTACGAGCTGGTCGACGAGCACGTCGCGCACATCGTGGCCGACGCGGTCAGTCACGCCGGGGAGGCATCGTGACCGAGGGCGCCGCCGTCCGCAACACCCGGCAACGCTCGGCCGTGAGCGCGCTGCTGGCCGAGGTCGAGGGGTTCCACAGCGCCCAGGAGCTGCACGCCATGCTCCGCCAGCGCGGCGACCGGGTGGGGCTGACCACGGTCTACCGCACGCTGCAGGGGCTGGCCGACGCGGGCGAGGTCGACGTGATGCGCCCGCCCGGCGGCGAGCACCTCTACCGCCGGTGCAGCGAGGGGCACCACCACCACCTGGTGTGCCGGGCGTGCGGGCGCACCGTCGAGGTCGCCGGGCCGGCGGTGGAGACGTGGGCGGAGCGGGTGGCGGCGCAGCACGGCTACTCGGACGTCAGCCACACCCTGGAGATCTTCGGCACCTGCCCGGCCTGCGCCGGCTGAGCGCGCCCACGGGCCGGGGCGCTTCGCGTCCGGCTGAGCGCGCCCACGGGCCGGGGCGCCGTTCGCGCCGGCTGACGATTCCGACCCGTGCCTGCCGGTGGCGGGCGTGGCACGCTGTGCGGCGTGAAGATCTACGCCGATCGCTTCCCGACCGCCGTCCGCCAGCTCCTGACCGACCTGCTCGTCGTCGTCTGGGTGTACGCCGCGATCCGCTTCGCGCTCTGGGTGCACGACCTGGTGCGCAAGCTCTCCGTACCCGGGGAGAAGCTGGAGGGGGCCGGCGGCGGCCTGGCCGACAACCTGGCCGACGCGGGCGGCAAGGTCCGCCGGGTGCCCCTGGTCGGCGACGAGCTGACCGCCCCCTTCACGAAGGCCGCCGAGGCCGCCCGTGCCATGGCCGAGGCGGGCCGGGACCAGCAGGAGCTGGTCGGTCAGCTCGCCCTGGCGCTGGCCCTGGCGGTGCTGGTCTTCCCGCTCGGGTTGGTGCTGTTCGGCTGGCTGCCGCTGCGGCTGCGCTGGATGCGCCGGGCCGCCTCGGCGAAGGCGCTGGCCGCCGCGCCGGCGGGGCGGGACCTGCTGGCCCTGCGCGCGCTGGCGGGCCAGCCGATCGGGAGGCTGACCCGCATCGCGCCGGACGTGGCCGAGGCGTGGCGGCGGGGCGACGACGCCACGGTCGACGCGCTGGCCGAGCTGGAGCTGCGCGGGCTGGGGCTGCGGGCGCGCCGCTGAGCCACCTCCTGGTTAGGAAGGGCCCCCTGCTATGCAGAAAGCGTTAACAGGGGGCCCTTCCTTACGCCTTACTCAGTTCGGGATGTCGTCATCGTCGTCGATGTCGTCATCGCCCCAGTTGCGGCGCGCGAACGGCAGGAACATCCAGAAGGTCAGGAACCACAGGGCGGTGACCCCGGTGAGCACGAAGGCGATGCCCCGGTCCAGGACGAAGTCGGTGATCAGCAGGACCGCGCTGACCATCGCGACGAGCATGAACGCGAGCCCGCCCGTGGCCATCCGGTGGGCGAACCGGACCAGTTCCGGCTTGCGCCCCTGCCGGAACAGCGCCCGGTGGAACGCGACCGGAGAAATGATCATCGCGGTGGCGGCGGCGGCCGACAGCAGCGCGACGATGTAGACGTCCTTCTGGAACTCGGACGTCCGGGTGAAGCCGTTGCTGAACGGCAGCGTCAGCAGGAAGGCGAAGAGGATCTGCACGCCTGTCTGCGCGACCCGCAACTCCTGCAGCAGGTCGGCGAAGTTGCGCTGCCAGCGCTGCCTCTCGGTTTCCTTCGACACGCGCTACCTCCGGGGAAGACGATGCTGCCGGCGGAGGGGCCCGCCGGCAGCATCGCCTTTGCCCCACGGGGCGCGCGGCGAAACCGTCCGCACGCCACCGTCCAACGCGGTCAGGAGCCCCGGCGGATGCGGCCGGCGTACCGGGCCTCCAGGGCGTTGTTGTGCTCGTCGCCACCGGCGATGTTGGCCGACAGGTAGATCGGGGGCGTCTCCCCCGCCGCGAGCAGGCGGGCCACCACCTCGACCGTGATCTGCTGCGCCAGCAGGGCGGCGGTGATGGAGGAGACCGCGCCGACCGCGCCGCCGCCGGGCAGCGGCAGGGTCGCGTCGCCGTACGGGGCCCCGTTGTCCAGCACCACGTCGGCGAAGTCGGTCAGCTTCCGCCCGGACGGGTGGCGGGACGTCATCTGCGCCGAGTGCCGCGCCGAGGTGATCGCGACGAGGCCGTGGCCCCGCTCCTTCACCACGGAGGCGAACTCGACGACGGCCCCGTTGACGCCGGAGTTGGAGGCGACCACGAAGACGTCCGGCGGGCTGACCGGGGCCAGCTCGTAGAGGCGGTGCGCCACCGACGGGTCGCGCTCCAGCATCGGGCCCAGGACGTCGGCGGACGCCCCGCCGTACAGCACCAGGTCGCGCAGCGCGATCCGGTTGGTCGGCACGAGGCCACCGGCCCGGCCGGCGATCTCCATGGCGAGGGCCTCGGAGTGGCCGGTGCCGAACGCGTGGACCACCCCGTCGGCGCGCAACGCGTCGGCGATCAGGTCGGCCGCCCGGCCCACCGCCTCCCGCTGGCCGGCCGCCACCCGGCCGATCGTCTCCGTCACCACCGCGAGGTAGTCCTCGGCGCTCACCGTCATGCTTCCTCCGTCAGTCGGTTGAACCTGCTCGCCGGGGGCCTCCGCCACCGGCGGGTCACCGCCCGTCGCCCGTACGGGCCAGGATCGCCTCGGCCAGCGGGCCGGGTGCCGCGTCGGGGATCCAGTGCGAGACGCCGGCCAGCGTGACGAGGCGGTAGTCGCCGGTGACGTGGGCGGCGCACGCCTCGGCGGCGGCCCGGCCGATGGCGACGTCCCGGTCGCTCCAGACGAACGTGGTCGGCACCGGCACCGGCCCGACCGCCGCGAGGTCGGCCCGCGACATCGCCCGGTACCAGTTCAGGGCGGCCGTCAGCGCGCCGGGGGCGCGCATCGGGTCGGCGTACCGGGCGACCCGGGTGGCGTCGCCGACCCCGCCGAGCAGCTTGCGCAGGGCGGCGGCCCGCAGCGCCAGCAGCACCTTCTCTGCCTTGCCCGGCCTGCGGAACAGGGCGATGTACGACGAGCGGGCCTTCTGCTCGGTGTCGGTGGCCAGGGCGTGCGCCATGGCGGCGGGGTGCGGGACCGACACGGCGGTCAGGGTGCGCACCCGGTCCGGGTGGGCGGCGGCCAGCCCCCACGCCACGATCGCGCCCCAGTCGTGGCCGACCACGTGCGCGGCGGTCACGCCGAGCGCGTCGAGCAGGGCCGCCGCGTCGGCGACCAGCTCGGGGATCCGGTACGCCCCGACCGCCTCGGGCCGGGCCAGCGGGGAGTATCCGCGCTGGTCGGGCGCGTACGTGCGCAGCCCGGCGGCGTGCAGCGCGGGCGTCACCCCGTCCCACTCGCCCGCGTGCTGCGGGAAGCCGTGCAGCAGCAGCACCGTCTCGCCCTCGGCCGGCCCGCCGGCCCGCACCTCGAACGTCAGCCCTCGTGCCTCGACCTGCATGAGCGGCAGCCTACCCAGTGCGGAGACCGGCGGAGATCATCTTTGCCCGGCGATCTTCCCAGGTGCTAGCGTCGGCGACACAACTTCACATCCGACAGGGGAGCGCACAGCGCTGAGAGTGCGGGCACCGCCCGCAGACCCTCGAACCTGATCTGGGTAATGCCAGCGCAGGGAGTTCGGTCGACCTCCAGCCGCGCCGCCGTCCGGCTTGCCGGGCGCGGCGTGCGTCTTCTCCTGGTTCGCGCCTAGGACTGGGAGCCATCACATGAACCACACCGACAGCCAGCGATGGCGCACGATCGACATCGTCGTCGCCTCGGTGATCGCGGTCGCCTTCGGCGTCATCTTCTGGGCCTGGGGCATGGTCTGGAGCGCCACCGACGGGCTGTTCGCGTTCTTCCCGCCCGCGCAGACGCTCATCTACGGCGTCTGGCTGATGCCGGCCGTCGTGGGCGGCCTGGTGATCCGCAAGCCCGGCGCGGCCCTGTACTGCGAGACGGTCGCCGCCATCGTCTCCGCCCTGCTGGGCAGCCAGTGGGCCGGCACGGTGATCCCGCAGGGCCTGGTCCAGGGCCTCGGCGCGGAGCTGGCCTTCGCGGCGTTCCGGTACCGCTCGTTCCGGCTGCCCACCGCCGTGCTCGCGGGGGCGCTCACCGGCGTCGGGGCGGCCCTGTTCGACTTCTTCGTCTGGAACACCGAGTACGACCTGACGAGCTACCGCATCCCGTACGCCCTGCTCACCGTCGTCAGCGCGGCGGTCATCGCCGGCGCCGGGGGCTGGGCCCTCACCCGCGCCCTGGCCACCACGGGCGCCCTGGACCGCTTCCCCGCCGCCCAGAACCGCCCCCTGGTCTGACCCTCGGCGGGCGGAAGGGGGCTGGGCGTGGGTGGCGTGGTGGTGCGGGGCTTCGGGTGGCGGCACGCCGGGCGGCGGGCCTGGGCGGTGCGGGGGGTGGACCTGCGCGTCGAGGCCGGTGAGCGGGTGCTGCTGCTGGGGCCGTCGGGGGCGGGCAAGAGCACGCTGCTGGCCGCGCTGGCCGGGCTGCTGCCGCACGACTCCGGCGAGCAGGAGGGCACCGTCGAGGTCGACGGGGTCGACCCCCGCGACGACCGGGAACGGGTCGGGATCGTCTTCCAGGACCCGCAGACCCAGCTCGTGATGGCCCGCAGCGGCGACGACGTCGCGTTCGGCCTGGAGAACCGGGGCGTGCCGGCCGACGAGATCTGGCCCCGGGTGGACGAGGCGCTGCGCCGCGTCGGCTTCCCGTACCACCGGGACCGGCCCACCGCCGCCCTCTCCGGCGGCGAGCAGCAGCGACTCGCCCTGGCCGGGGCGCTCGCCCTGCGCCCGGGGCTGCTGCTGCTCGACGAGCCGACCGCCAACCTCGACCCCGCCGGGGCGGCGCTCGTCCGGCGGGCGGTGGTCGACGCGCTCGGCCGCGACACCACGCTGGTCCTGGTCGAGCACCGGGTCGCCGAGGCGCTGCCACTGGTCGACCGGGTGGTGGTGCTGGAGCCCGGCGGCGGGGTCCGCGCCGACGGGCCGCCGGAGGCGGTCTTCGCCGCGCACGGCGACGCGCTCGCCGCCGAGGGGGTCTGGGTGCCCGGCCGGACCGTGCCGCCCCGGCGGGCTGCCGGGCCGCCGGGCGAGACGCTGCTCACCGCCGACCGGGTCGCCCTGCCGCCCCGCCTCGCGGCGACCGATCTCGCGGTACGCGCCGGCGAGGCCCTCGCCGTGCTCGGCCCCAACGGGGCGGGCAAGTCCACCCTCGCGCTGCTGCTCGGCGGCCTGCTCCGGCCCGGGGGCGGTCGGGTGGCGGCCACCGGGGCGCTGGCCGGCAGGGACGCCGGCACTCCCCCGCACCGCTGGCGCGCGCCCGCCCTGGCCCGCCGGATCGGGTCGGTCTTCCAGTCCCCGGAGCACCAGTTCGTCACCGGCACCGTCTTCGACGAGTTGGCCCTGGGGCCGCGCCGCACGGGCCAGCCGGAGCCGGCGGTGCGCTCGACCGTGGACGCGCTGCTGGAGCGGCTGCGCCTCACGGCGCTGGCGCGCGCCAACCCGTACACCCTCTCGGGTGGGCAGGCGCGGCGGCTGAGCGTGGCGACGGCCCTGGCCACCGCGCCCCGGCTGCTGGTCTGCGACGAGCCCACCTTCGGCCAGGACCGGCGGACCTGGCTGGAGCTGGTCGACCTCTTCGCCGAGCTGCGCGACGCCGGGCACGGCGTCGTCACCGTCACCCACGACCCGGACTTCGTCGCGGCGCTGGCCGACCGGCGGGTCACCCTCACCCGCGAGGCGGTGGGGGCGGCGTGATCAACCTCGAACCGGTCGCCGCGCCCGGCGCTCCGCTGGCCCGACGCAACCCCGTGGCGAAGGTCGCCGCCGCGCTCGTCTTCTCGTTCGTCCTGCTCGCCACCCTGGACCCGGTGGCCCCGGCGATCGCCCTCGGCGTCGAGCTGGCCGTGCTGCCGCTGTTCGGCCTCCGGTACGGGGTGCTGGCCCGGCGGGCCGCCCCGCTGCTGCTCGGCGCCGTCGGCATCGTGGTGACCCTGGTCCTCTTCGCCGCCGACCGCTCCGGCCGGGTACTGGTCGAGGCGGGGCCGGTGCTGGTCACCAGCGGGGTGCTGGCGACCGCGCTCGGGCTGGCGCTGCGTATGTTGGCCGTCGCGCTGCCCGGCGTGATCGTCTTCGCCACCACCGACCCGACCGACCTGGCCGACGCGCTGATCCAGAACGCGAAGGCCCCGGCGCGGTTCGCGATCGGCGCGCTGGCGGCGTTCCGGCTGGTGCCGCTGCTCGGCCAGGAGTGGCAGATGATCAGCATGGCCCGGCGGGCGCGCGGGGTGGACGCCGGGCGCAACCCGGTGGCGAAGCTGCGGCTGTTCGTCTCGACCGCGTTCGCGCTGCTGGTCGGGGCCATCCGGCGGGGTGCCCGGCTGGCCGTGGCGATGGACGCCCGGGGCTTCGACGCGGGCACGCCGCGCACCGTCGCCCGACGGCAGCGGTTCGGCGCCGCCGACGCCGCGCTGATCGCCGGGGCGGCGGCGCTGGCCGGCGGGGCGCTGGCGGTCAGCGTCGCGCTCGGCACGTTCCGCCCGCTGATCGGCTGACCCTTTCTCCGCCGGCCCCGGTCGGCCCCGGTCGGCCCCGGTCGGCCCCGGTCGGCCTTCGGCAGGCCCGACGGGCCTGGGTGGGGTCGCCGGGTGGCGACCCCACCCGGGCCGGTCAGCTACGGCGGAAGGCGTAGCGGCGGGACTGCGCCGCGCGCGGGTTGCCCCGGCCGGTGAGCCGCGCGCCGCCGACCGGCGGGCCGGCCTTCGGCGGGAGCGGGGTCCGCGCCGCCTCCGGCACGACCGGAGGCACCGGCACCGACGCGGCCGGGAGCGCCGACAGGTCCGGGGCCGTCGGCAGGTCCGGGGCCGTCTTTGGTGTGACGTCGAGGGCCGGCGTCGCCGGGGTGGACGGGCGGGGCGACGCGGTACGGGGTTTGCGGGAGCTGCGCTTGGCTGGCAAGGGGGCCTCCTCGGGTACGGGTGCGGGCGGCACGACGAGCGGATGTGGGCGTCGGCTGTCGACGGTCGGCATACGCCGACGCGGAGCCGGGGCTGCCCCGGTGGGCCCGATCACGAGGGAACGCCGCGCGACGGCGGCGGGATGCGGACGCCCGGAGCGTGCGACCCGCGGCGACGGCGGCGGGTCGGGTTCCGTTGGAAGGGCGTCAGATGCGCATGGCACCACGGTAACGGCCCGTCCCGGGCGGCGCAGCCGATTTACTGGCACGATCGGCGACATGCTGGTCGCGTTCTCCATCACCCCGCTCGGCACCGGCGAGTCCGTCGGCGACCTGGTCGCCGAGGCGGTCCGGGTGGTCCGGGCGTCCGGGCTGCCGAACCGGACCGACGCCATGTTCACCACCGTCGAGGGCGAGTGGGACGAGGTGATGGCGGTGGTGAAGCAGGCCGTCGACGCCGTGTCCGCCCGCGCGCCCCGGGTGAGCGTCGTGCTGAAGGCCGACGTGCGCCCCGACGTCACCGACGGGCTCACCGCGAAGGTCGCGCGCGTCGAGGCCCGCCTCGCCGAAGGCTGACGGCATTCGGGCAGGGTGAGAGGGGAACCCTGCTATACCAAATGCGTTAACAGGGGGCCCTTCCTTACACGGGGGTAGACATGCAGGCGCAGATCGGCGTGACCGGGCTGGCGGTGATGGGCCGCAACCTCGCCCGGAACCTGGCCCGCAACGGGTTCACCGTGGCGGTGCACAACCGGTCCCCGGAGCGCACCCGCGCCCTGGTCGCCGAGCACGGCGACGAGGGCACCTTCGTGCCGTCGGAGTCCCTGGCGGACTTCGTCGCCTCGCTGGAGCGCCCCCGGGCCGTGATCGTGATGGTGAAGGCCGGCGCGCCCACCGACGCGGTGATCGACGAGCTGGTCCCGCTGCTGGAGGAGGGGGACATCGTCGTCGACTGCGGCAACGCCCACTTCGCCGACACCCGGCGGCGGGAGGAGGCGCTGCGCGGGCACGGGCTGCACTTCGTCGGCACCGGGGTCTCCGGCGGCGAGGAGGGCGCGCTGTGGGGGCCGAGCATCATGCCCGGCGGCTCCGCCGAGTCGTACGCGCGGCTGGGCCCGATGTTCGAGCGGATCGCCGCGAAGGTCGACGGCACCCCGTGCTGCCGGCACATCGGCCCGGACGGCGCGGGCCACTTCGTGAAGATGGTGCACAACGGCATCGAGTACGCCGACATGCAGCTCATCGCCGAGGCGTACGACCTGCTGCGGGCGGGGCTGTCGGCGAGCCCGGCGGAGATCGCGGAGATCTTCCGCGAGTGGAACACCGGCGAGCTGGAGTCGTTCCTCATCGAGATCACCGCCGAGGTCCTGGCGCACACCGACGCGGCGACCGGCGAGCCGTTCGTCGACGTCGTGCTCGACCAGGCCGAGCAGAAGGGCACCGGCCGCTGGACGGTGCAGAGCGCGCTGGACCTGGGCGTGCCGATCACCGGCATCGCCGAGGCCACGTTCGCCCGGTCGCTGTCCGGGCACGCCGGCCAGCGCGAGGCCGCCCGCCGGGTGTTCGGCGACGCCGGGGAGGAATGGCGGGTCGAGGACCGGGAGACGTTCGTCGAGGACGTGCGCCGCGCGCTGCTGTCCAGCAAGATCGTCGCGTACGCGCAGGGCTTCGACCAGATCCGGGCCGGCAGCCGGGAGTACGACTGGGGCATCGACCTGGGCGGCACGGCCACGATCTGGCGGGGCGGCTGCATCATCCGGGCGCGCTTCCTGGACCGGATCAGACAGGCGTACGACGCCGAGCCGGAGCTGCCGACGCTGCTGGTGGCGCCGTACTTCGCCGAGGCCGTCAGCGACGGCGTGCCGAGCTGGCGGCGGGTGGTGGCCGACGCGGCCCGCGCCGGGGTGCCGACACCGGCGTTCTCGTCGTCGCTGGCGTACTTCGACGCGCTGCGCGCGCGGCGGCTGCCCGCCGCGCTGATCCAGGGGCTGCGAGACAACTTCGGCGCGCACACCTACCGCCGGGTGGACCGGGAGGGCAGCTTCCACACGCTGTGGGCGGGCGACCGCTCCGAGGTGGAGGGCTGAGGCCCGGCGACGGCCGGGCGGCCCGCCGGTCGGGTTGACCCGGCAACGGTCGGGGCCGACGCCGGGAACGGTCGAGGTGGCCCCGGGAAGGGTCGAGGCAGCCCGGGAACGCGTCAGCGCCGCCCCCGCGACGGGGGCGGCGCTGACGGACGGCTCACCGGAACCGGCGGCCGGACGGGCTCACCAGAACCGGCGGCGCTTCGCCTTCTGCGGGCGCAGCATGTCCGCGCCCTTGGTGAGGAGCCGGCTGACGCCGGTGGGGCCGCGTCGGGCCTCCAGGGTGTGGCTGATCCGGCGCGCGCCGGCAGCGGCCAGCGGCACGGCGACCGCCATGACCGCCCACTGGGCGATCCGCTTCTGAATCATGTGGGTTCACCTCCGTGTCGTGGCTGTTGACGCAGGGGGTACCCAGCCGGGCGGGCCGGTAAGCCTGCCGGTCAGACCGACGGCCCGACCGAGGGCGACGGGGCGATCGGGTTGGGCAGCGCGCCGCCGAAGCGGCGGTCCCGCCGGGCGTACAGCTCGCAGGCGTACCACAGGTGGCGGCGGTCGAAGTCGGGCCAGAGGGTGTCCAGGAAGACCAGCTCCGCGTACGCGGTCTGCCAGAGCAGGAAGTTGGAGATCCGCTCCTCGCCGGACGGGCGGAGGAAGAGGTCCACCTCGGGGATCTCCGGGTGGTAGAGGTACTTCGCCACGGTCTTCTCGGTGATCCTGTCCGGGTCGAGCCGGCCGGCGGCCACGTCGCGGGCGATGGCGGCGGCGGCGTCGGCGATCTCCGCCTGCCCGCCGTAGTTGACGCAGAACTGGAGGGTCAGCGTCGAGTTGCCCCGGGACATCTCCTCAGCGGTCTGCAACTCGGAGATGACGCTCTTCCACAGCCGGCCCGCCCGGCCCGACCAGACCACCCGGACGCCCAGGTCGACGAGCTGGTCGCGGCGGCGGCGGATGACGTCCCGGTTGAAGCCCATCAGGAACCGGACCTCGTCCGGCGAGCGCCGCCAGTTCTCCGTGGAGAACGCGTACGCCGACAGGTAGGGGATGCCCAGCTCGATGGCGCCCTCGATGGTGTCGAAGAGGCTGTGCTCGCCCGCCTCGTGGCCCCTGGTGCGGGGCAGCCCGCGCTCCTTGGCCCAGCGGCCGTTGCCGTCCATCACCACGGCGACGTGCCTCGGCACCGCCTCGGCGGGCAGCGCCGGGGGCCGGGCACCGGACGGGTGCGGAGTCGGCGGCACCGGCTCGCGCCGGCCGGCCCTCATCGATCGGATCACTCGGCTCTCTCCCTGCTCACGTCCTGCGCCCCGCCGCCGGGGGCCGGGTTGCCCCGGTCGACCAGCGGCAGCGAGCGTAGCGCGCGCTCCAGGTGCCACTGGAGGTGCGCCGCGACCAGGCCGCTGCACTCCCGGCGTACCCCGGTGTCGGTGGCGTCGGCGAGCACCCAGTCGCCGGTGGTGAGCGCGGACATCAGCTCGACGGTGGCCGGGGCGGGGTGGGCCGCGCCGGGGGGCCGGCAGTCCGGGCAGACCGCTCCCCCGGCCGGCACGGAGAACGCGCGGTGCCGCCCCGGGGTGCCGCAGACCGCGCAGGCGGTCAGCGCGGGCGCCCACCCGGCGAGGGCCATCCCCCGCAGCAGGTACGCGTCGAGCACGAGCGTGGTGGCGTGCTCGCCCCGGGCGAGGGACTTCAGCGCGCCGAGGGTGAGCTGGAACAGCCGCAGCGACGGCTCCCGCTCGACGGGGGTGAGCCGCTCGGCCGTCTCGGCGATGGCGCTGGCCGCCGTGTAGCGCGGGTAGTCGCCGAGGAAGCGCTTGCCGTACAGGTCGATGCCCTCGACCTGGCTGACGCTGTGCAGCGAGCTGCCGGTGTTGCCCTTCGGGTCGCCGGCGAGCTGCACGTCGACGTGGCCGAACGGCTCCAGCCGGGCGCCGAACTTGCTGGTCGTGCGGCGGACGCCCCGGGCCACCGCGCGGAGCCGGCCGTGCCGGCGGGTCAGCAGGGTGATGATCCGGTCGGACTCGCCGAGCTTCTGCACACGCAGCACCACCGCGTCGTCGCGGTAGAGCTGTCGGCGGTACCCGGTCACCCGGCCATTCTCCTCAGGGTGCGAAATCAGGGTCGGTTCGGGGTGGCCGCCCGGCGATCCCGGATGCGCGCCGGGGCGGGTCATCCGTACCGTGCCCGGCATGGCTTCGCACCCCACCGCCGCGCCCCGCCGCGCCGCCGCACCACGGGCGACGCGGGTCGCCCTCGCCGTCGGCTCCGCCGCCGCCCTGGTCCTCGTCGCCGGGTGCGGCCCGCTGTCGATGCGCCGGCTCGACTTCGACACCACCGAGTCGGCGACCGTCGCCCGGATCATCGTGCGCCCGGGCGCGGGCGACGTCACGGTACGCGGCACCGGCCCGGCCGGTCAGGTGCGGGTCAAGCGGGTGCTGCGCTACCACGGCGATCAGCCCGACGCCCGGCACGAGCTGCTCGGCGACGAGCTGGTGCTGGACACGGAGTGCGGCGGGCGCTGCTCGGTGTCGTACGACGTCACCGTCCCGCCGGGCACGGCGGTGCGCGGCGAGGGCGGCTCGGGCAACGTCGACCTGGCCCTGGTCGGGGACGTGGACCTGCGGATCGGCTCCGGTGACGTGCAGGTGAGCCGGGTCACCGGGGCGGTCCGCGTGCAGACCAGCTCCGGCCAGGTGAAGGTGGACGACGTGCGCGGCCCCGCCACCCTGCGGGCCGCGTCCGGCGACATCACCGGGCGGGCCCTCGGCGGCCAGGTCGACGCCGAGGCCGACTCGGGCGACGTCAACGTGGAGCTCTCCGCCCCGGCGTCGGCGCGGGCGCACGCCCGCAGCGGGGACGTCGCGCTGGTCGTGCCCGCCGGCCGGTACCGGGTGCGTTCCACCAGCCGCTCGGGGGACACCGTCGTGAAGGTGCCCGACGACCCGGGCGCCCCGCTGCTGCTGGACGTGGGCGCGGAGAGCGGGAACGTGACGATCAGCGAACGCTGAGCCGGAGGGTGTGCTCCTCCGGCACCCGGGGCGCGGGCACGGGGGCCGCGCCGACGGGGGCCGGGTCGGGAGCCGCGCCGGCCCGGCCCGAGGCGGGCACCGCGTCGGCGGAGGTCGGGACGGGTCGGGCAACGGGTCCGCCCGTCGGGGCGTGTCGCGTGGCGGATCCGCCCGACGGGGCGGATCGGGTGGCGGGCCCGCCCGCCGGGGCGTGTCGGGTGGCGGGCCCGCCCGCCGGGGCGTGTCGGGTGGCGGGCCCGCCCGCCGGGGCAGGGCTCACCGGCGCGTTCGCGGCCGTGCGCCGCCGGCCGCCGGGCAGCAGCTCCGGCCGGCGGCGGGCGGCCACGTCCTCGACCCAGCCGACCAGCGCGGTGGCCACCCCGACCAGCGCGAAGACGAGGGCCACCCGGATCGCCAGGCCGACCGGATCCTGGTGGGACCAGCCGACGACGTCGACCAGCGGGGTGAGCGCCACCACGAACGGCATGTGCCAGAGGTAGACGGTGAGGGCCCGCCGGTTCAGCACGGTCACCGCCCGACCGAGCGGGGCGGCGCGGTCCACCCAGGCGGCGGTCGCCGGGGCCCGGCCGAGCGCCAGCAGGATGAACGCCGCCGACCAGAGCGCGTTGCCGAGGGGCATGTCGTTCAGGTCGTACCCGCGCGGGCCGGGGTGGGTGACGATCCAGGCCGCCCCGGCGGCGCCGACGACCAGAGCGACCGGGACCAGCACGCGGGTGGCCATGCGGCGCAGCAGGCCGTCGTGGTGGGCGAAGCCGAGCAGCCAGGCCCCGAAGTAGAGCCCGAACTCCCGCAGCACCGTCGGCGCGTTCGGCAACATGCCGGCCTGGATGGCGCCCAGCAGGGCGTACGGCGCGAGCAGGGTGGGCCACGGGGCTCGCCGGAACAGCCACAGAGCGACCGGCGAGGCGAAGACGAACCAGAGATAGTCGCGCAGGTACCAGATCGGGCTGAGCGCGAGCGCCCCCCAGTAGTTGGCCGGCGGGTCGGCCACCGGGAAAGCCCAGAGCAGCACCTCCGGCGTCAGCGCCAACCCGGTGAGCAGCATCGCCGGGACGAAGATCGCGGCCAGCACCCACACCGACGGCAGCAGGCGGCGCAGCCGACGCCCCACCGCCGCCGACCCGGACCTGTCCAGCGACGCGGCCATCAGCGACCCGGCCAAGGCGAACATCACCGACATGGCCGGGAAGACCAGGGTGAGGGTCGCCCATCCGGTCACGTGGTAGACCACGACCCGCACGGTGGCCAGGGCGCGGAGCAGGTCCAGATATCGGTTCCGCATCAGCCTGCTTCTATGTCAGGGGGCAGGGAGCAAACGATCCCTACCCTCCGTCAGAAAGCTGGCAAACACCCGCGCTCAAGGCGGAGAGGTGAAAAATGCCACCACCAGACGGCGATACCCGTCACAAAGGGTGATTATCGCCCTGCGGCTCGGCTCCCCGGTGCGGCGTCCAGAACGGGTCGCGGCCGATGAAGCCGAGCAGCCGCAGTCGCGCGTCGGCGTCGTCGGGGACGGCCACGCGCGGGCCGTACTGGCCGGAGGAGCGGATCATCTCCTCGGCCGGCTCCATCCCCGCCAGCAGCGCGGCGCAGAAATCCGGGTCGAGCCGGTCGTCCTGCCCGGTGGCGCGGGCCAGATCCCAGGTGTGCATGAACACGTCGGGGGTGTAGAACTGGTCGACCGCCCGGTCCAGCGGCAACTCGCCGATGTGCGGGTTGGTCAGCGACCGTCGCGCGGTCCCCGGATCGTCCAGCAGCGCCTGCACCCCGTTGCACTGCGTCCGCCAGGCGGCCACCGGTTCGTCGTCCACGCTCGGCCCGCCGGGCAGCCCGACGCCGGCCCCGGCGGCGAGGAACGGCGGGAACCACTCGACGAGGTGGCGCACCACGTCACGGGCCGTCCAGCCGGCCACCGGCGCGGGCACGTCCCAGGCTTCGACGGCGCGCACGCGCTCGGTGAACGTGGCGGCGACGCGACGGTGCCGCTCGGCGGGATTGAGGTCGGCCAGCGTCATCGACCAGCACTCCTTCAGTCATTGCAGGCGAGGATACGGCGGCGAGCGCGCCCACAGGTCGACTGTCGAGGGATACGCTCCGCGTGCGCAGGCAACAGTTGCCGGCGGCCAACCTTACGACCGGCGAGGCCGGTCACCCCCGCGTACGCCGGGAACACTCTCAGTCTCGTTGTCGACGGCCACCCTCGCGGTGGCGCTCCTGCGGGACCGTGGCGCGTCGTCGGCCGGCCGAGGCGTGTTCGTCAGAGATGCAGAAGGGCGGCCGTAGATCTTGGTACCAAACGGCCCCTATGGGGGCCGATTCATACCAAGATTCATGTTGCCGGGGGCTGCGGATGGGCGGGTGGTGGTCAGGTGGTCACCTCTCGCCTACGTGACCGTGCCGCTGCCGGGGTCACCCCGCGTGCGCGAGAAACACGGGCACCGAGATGGGCGCGCCCGGGGCGGATGAATCATCCCCGCGTGTGCGGGAAACAACGCAATCACCACGTGTGCCATCCGGGCCCATGAGGGATCACCCCCGCGCGTGCGCGGGGAACAGCCGGTCGCGGCAGGCGGCGCGTAGAGCGCCTGAGGATCACCCCCGCGTGCGCGGGGAACAGGCCGCGCGGAGCACCCCGCACACGGTGCAGGTGGGATCACCCCCGCGTGCGCGGGGAACAGCATCCGTCCGCAACGTTCACCCGCTCGACACACGGATCACCCCCGCGTGCGCGGGGAACAGTCCTTCGGGCACGGCGGGGCGTGGCCGGGGGGCGGATCACCCCCGCGTGCGCGGGGAACATACTTCTTGACCTGGGGCGCTAGAGATCCACAGTCACGTTCTTGTTCACTTCGCCGCGCAAGATCATCCCCGGGTGGCCACGCGGCGGTCAGCGGGACGGTGGGGCGGAGACGAAGGCGCGCCAGTCGGACGGGGCGAAAACGAGCACCGGCCCGGCGGCGTCCTTGCTGTCGCGTACCAGCACCCGGCCCGGCAGGTTGTCGGCCACCTCGACGCAGTCGCCGCCGTTCGCGCTCGACCGGGTCGACTTGCGCCAGCGCGGATCGGTCATCGCTCCTCCACCAGCTTCCTGATCAGCTCGCGCGACTGGGTGCGCGGCAGGGCCTCGGCCCGGACAGCCTCCCACGTCCGCTCCAGCGCGGCAACGTGCTCCGGGTCCAGCACCACCCGCCCCGCGAGCTGGTCGTCGAGGTAGCCCGCCGGCTCCGATTCGGGCAGGTTCGCCAGCGCGAAGGCACCGGACTGGCCGAGGTAGAACCCGGCCGTGGCGGGCACGACGTGGATCAGCACGCGGGGCCGCTCGCTCATGGCCAGCAGGTGCGCGATTTGTGGGCGTAGCACGTCGGCCGGCCCCCGGCGCAGCACCGTCTCGTCGATGACGAAGGTGGTCAGCGGGGGCGCGTCGCGGTCGAACACCAGCGCGGGACGCCCCAACCGCAGGTCCAGCGTCCGGGCCTGCTCCTCGGGCGAGGCCAGCCCGGTCGCCAGGATCGCCCGGGCGTACTCCTCGGTCTGTAGCAGTCCGGGGAGCACCAGCGGCTGGTACGAGCGCAGCGCGGTCGCCCGCGCCTCGTACTCCAGCCAGGGGATCAGCCACGACGGGGCGTGGTCGAGGCTGACCAGACGCAGCAACCCCTGGTAGAGCCGCCCCGTGTGGGCCACCTCGTCCACCCGCCGGCAGTAGTCCGCGCGGGGCGGCCGGTGCCCGGTCTCGACGGCCGAGACGTGCGAGTCCGAGAAGTGGATGGCCCGCGCGAACTCGACCTGGGTCATGCCCAACCGCTGCCGGATTGCGCGCAACTCGTGACTGAGGAACTGTGTGGGATTCATGCACGGAGCGTAGGAATCGCTGGTCGGAGCGGCAATCCTCGCCGCTCCTCCAGAAATCCCCAAACCGCCCCCGGGCGGTCAGAAGCCGAGCTTGCGGAGCTGCTTCGGGTCGCGCTGCCAGTCCTTCGCCACCCGGACATGCAGGTCCAGGTAGACCCGGGTGCCGAGCAGTTCCTCGATCTGCCGGCGGGCGGTGGTGCCGACCTCCTTGAGCCGGCTGCCACGGTGCCCGATGACGATCGCCTTCTGGCTGGGACGCTCCACGTACACGTCGGCGTAGATCTTCATGAGCTGACCCTCGGGGATCATCTCCTCCACCACCACGGCGATGGAGTGCGGCAGCTCGTCGCGGACGCCCTCCAGGGCCGCCTCCCGGATCATCTCGGCGACCAGCACCTGCTCCGGGTCGTCGGTGAGCATGTCGTCCGGGTAGAGCTGCGGCGACTCGGGGAGGTAGCCCGTCATCACGTCGACCAGGGTGTCGACCTGGTGGCCGGAGACGGCGCTGACCGGGACCACGGCGGCGAACTCGCCCAGCTCGCTGACCGCGAGCAACTGCTCGGCCAGCCGCTTCTTGTCGACCAGGTCGGTCTTGGTCACCACCGCGATCACGGTGGCCTTCAGCTCCGCCAGCTCGCCGGTGATGAACCGGTCGCCCCGGCCGACCGGCTCGTCCGCCGGGATGCACAGGCCGATCACGTCGACCTCGCTCCAGGTGGAGCGGACCAGGTCGTTGAGGCGCTCCCCGAGCAGCGTACGGGGGCGGTGCAGGCCCGGCGTGTCGACCAGGACGAGCTGCGATTCCGGCCGGTGCAGCACGGCCCGGATGATGTGCCGGGTGGTCTGCGGCTTGTTCGAGGTGATCGCGATCTTGGTGCCGACGATGGCGTTGGTCAGCGTCGACTTGCCGGCGTTCGGGCGGCCCACGAAGCAGGCGAAACCGGCACGGTACGGCTGCTGCCCCCCGACGTCGCTCACTCCACCACCGTGCCGAGGACCGTGCCGTCCGGGGCGGCCACGTGGATCGGCGCGTCGGCGGTGAGATCCCGGACGGCGGCGTGCCCCGCCCCGTCGAGGGTCGACGCCTCGGTCACCACCACGGCGGCCTCCACCCGGCTGGCCCCGGCCGCCACGGCGCTGGCCACGGCGAGCTGGAGCGCGGTGAGGGTCAGCGAGGGCAGCGACACGCTGGCGGCGGCGTACGTGCGGCCGTCCTGGTCGCGTACCGCCGCTCCCTCCACGGCGCCCACCCGGCCCCTGGCGCCTCTGGCCAGGACGACCAGCTTGCCGTCCTCCGCGCTCAGCTCGACCGGCGCGGACGGGGTGGGCAGGGCGGCGGGTGCGGCGGGTGACTCAGGCATCGGCGGGTTGCCTCTCCTCGGATCGGTGGGGGCCGCCCCGGTGCTCGGCGGGCTCGCCGCGCGTCGGGGTGGTGTCGGTCTGGTCGGTCGGCTCGACCCGGCTCACCAGCACGGTGTCGATCCGGTTGCGGCGGCCCGTGGTGCCCTCGGCGATCAACCGGAGCCCGGCCACCTCGGCCTCCGCGCCGGGGATCGGGACCCGGCCGAGGGCCTGGGCCAGCAGGCCGCCGACCGTCTCGACCTCGTCGCTGGGCAGCTCGACGTCGAACAGCTCGCCGAGGGTCTCGACGGGCAGCCGGGCGGTGACCCGCACCGTGCCGTCCTCGAGCCGCTCGACCGGCGGGCGTTCGACATCGTACTCGTCGGTGATCTCCCCGACGATCTCCTCCAGGATGTCCTCGATCGTGACCAGGCCGCCGGTGCCGCCGTACTCGTCCACGACGACGACCATGTGGTTGCGGGCCGCCTGCATCTCCGACAGCAGGTCGTCGACCGGCTTGGACTCGGGGACGAAGGTCGCCGGGCGCATCAGCTCGGCCACCGGCAGCCGGGCCGCGGCGGGATCGCCGCCCCGGGTACGCCGGATCAGGTCCTTCAGGTAGAGCACGCCGAGCACGTCGTCGACGCTCTCCCCGATCACGGGAATGCGGGAGAAGCCGGAGCGCAGGAAGAGGGCCAACGCCTGGGAGAGCGTCTTGCGCTCCTCGATCCACACCATCTCGGTGCGCGGCACCATCACCTCGCGGGCGATCGTGTCCCCGAGCGCGAAGACCGAGTGGATCATCTGCCGCTCGCCGTGCTCGACGACGCCGCGCTGCTCGGCCAGGTCGACCAGCTCGCGCAGCTCCACCTGGGTCGCGAACGGCCCCTCGCGGAAGCCCCGCCCCGGGGTGACCGCGTTGCCGATGAGGATCAGCAGCGAGGCGAGCGGGTTGAGCGCCCGCCCCAGCCAGCGCACCAGCGGGGCGACCGCCCGGCCGACCGCGTACGCGTGCTGCCGGCCGAGGGTGCGCGGGCCGACCCCGACGACGACGAAGCTCACCACCGTCATCGCGCCGGCGGTGATCAGCGCCGCCCGCCAGCCCGCCCCGAACGTGTCGACCGCGACCAGAGCGACCAGCGTGGTGGCGGTCAGCTCGGCCAGGAGCCGGAGCAGCAGCAGGAGGTTGAGGTGGCGTACCACGTCGCCGGCGACCGCCTGGAGGGTGCGCGCGCCCCGCGCGCCGTCGCGGGCCAGCTCGGCCGCGCGGGCCGGGGAGACCACGGTCAGCGCCGCCTCGGTCATCGCGATCAGGCCGGCGAGCACCACCAGCCCGGCCGCGAAGACGAGCAGTGTCAGGTCGGGCAGGCCGGCCGGGGCGACGGCCGCCAGCGGGGTGGGCATCACCGGGACCGGGTCGACCGCCAGCCGGCCAGCAGCCGGGCCTGGAGCTCGAACATCTCGCGCTCCTCCTCCGGCTCGGCGTGGTCGTAGCCGAGCAGGTGCAGCACCCCGTGCACGGTGAGCAGGTGCAGCTCGTCGGCGGCGGAGTGGCCGGCCGTGGCCGCCTGCTTGGCCGCCACCTCCGGGCAGAGCACGATGTCGCCGAGCAGGGCCGGCTCGCCGCCGGCCGCGCTGGCCTCACCCGGCCCGTGGTCGACGCTGCCCTCGTCCATGGGGAAGGCGAGCACGTCGGTCGGGCCGTCCCCGCCCATCCAGCGGTGGTTCAGCTCGGCCATGTAGTCGATGTCGACGAGCAGCACGGAGAGCTCGGCGAGGGGGTTGACCCCCATCTCGTCGAGGGCGTACCGGGCGACGGCGAGCACGGCGTCGGTGTCGACCTCGACACCGGACTCGTTGGCGATCTCGATGGACAACTCGGTTCCCTAGGTCTGTCGGCGCCGGCCGGCCTGCCCGCCCTGGGCGTTGCGCCCCGGCACGGCGTGCACGCCCTGCGCCTGCTGGTTCTCCCGCTCGGCGTCCCAGCGGGCGTACGCGTCGACGATCTCCCCGACCAGCCGGTGACGCACCACGTCGGAGCTGGAGAGCTGCGCGAAGTGCACGTCCTCGACGTTTTCCAGGATGTCCCGGACGACCCGCAGGCCGCTGGTCGTCCCACCGGGAAGGTCCACCTGGGTGACGTCACCGGTGACGACGATCTTGGAGCCGAAGCCGAGCCGGGTGAGGAACATCTTCATCTGCTCGGGCGTCGTGTTCTGCGCCTCGTCGAGGATGATGAACGCGTCGTTGAGGGTGTTGTGCGTGACCAGGAAGTCGTCGGTCACGTAGAGCGAGTCCTCCGCCGCGACCTGGATGCACATCGTCTCCTGCACCCCGGCGGGGAGGATCGAGTCGATGAAACGCATCGGCCTGCCACCACCGTGCTCGTCGTACAGCCGGCGCTTGCGCGACAGGCGGAACGGCGGAACACCGGCGGGAAGCCGGATCTCCACGACGTAGGCGTCGGCGCGGTAAGGAACCGGACGCCCGTTGGCCAGGCCGGGCTTGCGCCCCTCGGCCTCCCGCACCCGCCAGGTGGCCACCCCGCCGAGGGACTGGACCAGGTGCACGACGTCGTCCCGCAGCCGGGGGGAGGTCGTCGAGTACTGCACGCGGCAGCTACGCCCCGGCTGGGTGACCGGCCCACCGTCCGTGTCCAGCAGCCCCTGGAGCACGGCCAGTCGGACGTCGACGCTGTTGGTCCTGTAAGCCTCGGGCACGAACTTCGTGCCCGACGTGGCCCCCGCCAGGCCCAACTCGCGGATCGCGAGCGTCACCGGATTGGCGACGATCACCCCGCCCCGGTGACCGTCGACGTGCCGCAGGACGTAGTCGTAGTCACCCTTGCGGACCAGCTCGATGCCGGGGAGCGCCTGCTCCAGGGCGACGGCGAGCTCCGGGTCCGCCGTGCAGAAGGCCGGCGTCGTCCGCGTCGAGATCGCGCCGTCGCCGAGCAGCAGGCCGAGCGCGTACGGGTCGAGCGGGACGTCCTGCGGCTCCATCTGCACGGGCGCGACGACCGGCAGCTCGTACCGGCGGGTGTGGCCCCGCCACTCCTTGCCGATCATCTCGCGCGTCTCGATGGTGCGTCGACGCCCGCGCCGCTTGTCGTCCGGGGTGGCGACCGTCCAGAGGTGCTCGCCGCAGCAGACGGTGGACGCCCCGTCCTGGGTGGTGACCCGGTAGACCTGCCGGGGCCCCTGCGGGTAGATGCCGATCACCGGCGTCGGCGTGCCGTTCGAGCCGATGACCAGGTCACCGACCCGGAGCGACCCGAACGGCTTGAAGCCCTCCGGGGTGAGGACCCGCGCGTCGTACGGCTGCGCCCGGCCCCTCATGTATGCCAGCGGCGCGACCTCGATCGTGCCGGCCGCCATCAGCTTGGGGATGGTCTCCGGGTCGAGCATGTCGTGCAGCGCGTCGTAGAGCGGGCGCAGGTACGGGTCGATCTTCTCGTTGAGCGTGCCGGGCAGAAAGCCGAGCCGCTCCCCCGCCTCGACCGCCGGGCGGGTCAGGATGATCCGGTTGACCTGCTTGGCCTGGAGCGCCTGGACGGCCTTCGCCATCGCCAGGTAGGTCTTCCCCGTGCCGGCGGGGCCGATGCCGAAGACGATGGTGTGCGCGTCGATGGAGTCGACGTACTGCTTCTGCCCGAGGGTCTTGGGGCGGATGGTGCGGCCACGCCGGGACAGGATGTTGAGCGTGAGCACCTCGGCGGGCCGCTCGCTGCCGCCCTGCTCCAGCATGCCGACGGTACGCCGGACGGCGTCGGTGGTCAGGGTCTCGCCTTTCTGGATCAGTTCGAGCAGCTCACCGAAGAGTCGCTCGGCGACGGCGTTGTCCGCGGGAGCCCCGGTGATGGTGATCTCGTTGCCGCGGACGTGCACGTCGCTGGTGACCGAACGCTCGACGAGCCGCAGGATCTCGTCGCCCGCGCCCAGCAGGTTGACCATGATCTTGGAATCGGGGACGGTGATCCTGGTCTGCGCCTGGGGCGGGCCGGGAGGTGGGGTGCCGGTCATAGGTCGGGCCGAGGGGCCCTGCGCCACCTGCTCTCGCTCTCGGCCGGGCCTGGCGGGGCGCGGCGATCTGTCGTTATCCCCATCGTATCTTCTCCCGCGCGACGGCACCCCGCCCATTTCCCCGGCACCCGGCCGCCCCGCCAGCGCCGACCGCCCGGGTCAGCGCCGGAAGTCGTACCGGTCGAAGGTCTCCTGGGAGCGGGTGAACCGGTACGTCGCCCAATGCACCCGGACGACCGTTCCGTCCGCGTCGCGGGTCAGCCGCAGCAGCTCGCCGGCCTCCCGCCCCGAGACGGTGCGGAACACGTCCGGCCGGTCCGGCAGCGGGGCGAAGACCGCCGGGGGCTTCCCCGCCGGGTCGTCCGCGCTGCGGGCGCGCAGCGTGCCGTCGTGCCAGGTGAAGACGTACTCGAAGCCCTCGCCCCACCAGCGGCCCAGCAGCCCGCGCAGGTGCGCCGGGGCGGGCTGCCCCGGCCGCCAGGGCTCGACGTCGGCCGGGTCGTGCTCGACGGACGCGGCGAGCAGCCGGTGCGGCAGGTCCATCACCGCCACGCCGGTGCCGGACGAGCCGAGCACCGCCGCACCCATCGCCCCGGCGGTGCCGTCGCCGCCGCGCCGGCCGTAGACGGCCGCCAGGAAGCCGGGCATCGCCCCGTCGTGCCCGACGTGCACGACCCGCTCCCCCTGCGGGACCAGGATCAGCCCCAGGCCGAAGCCGGCGCCCCAGGACGTCTCGTCGGTGACGGTCAGCGGCCAGCGCATCTCGTCCAGGGTCGCCGGGGCGAGCACCGCGCCGGACGGGTCGAGCGCCGCCGGGTCGGCCAGGAACGCCGCCCAGCGGGCCATGTCGGCGGCGGTGCTCCAGAGCTGGGCGGCCGGGCCGACCGCGCCGAAGTCGGTCGGCGGCTCCGGGTGCGCCTCGTCGGAGTACGCGTCGACGAGGAACCCGGTCGCCGCCGCCGGCCCCGGCCGGTCGCTGGTGGCGGTCAGCCCGAGCGGGGCGAGCACCCGCTCGGCGAGCACCTCGGCCCAGGTGCCGCCGCGCAGCCGCGCGACGAGCTGGCCGAGCAGCGCCACGCCGAGGTTGGAGTAGTGGAAGCGGCGGGCCGGCGGCAGCACCCGCTCGGCGCGGGCCAGCTCGGCCAGCAGCGCGTCCGCGTCGGGGGCGGCCAGGGTGTCCCAGACGTCGCCGTGCGGCTCGCGTTGCAGGCCGGAGGTGTGCGACAGCAGCCGGCGCACGGTCAGCTCGCCGTGGGCCGGCACGTCGAGGTGCCGGCCGACTGGGTCGTCCAGGTCGAGCAGGCCGGCGTCGCGGCACTGGAGGACGAGCACCGCCGTGAAGGTCTTGGTGACGGAGCCGATCCGGAACAGCGTCTCGGGACCGAGGGCGGTGTCGTTGCCGGTGCCGCCCACCGCGCAGGTCCACAGCGGCCGGTCGGCCCGGTGCAGGGCGGCCGACACGGCCGGCACCCGCCCGTCGGCCTGCGCCCGCCGCACCATCCGCTCCAGGCGTGCCTCGATAGCAGTCACGACCGCAGTGTAAGGAAGGGCACCTTCTTAACGCTTTCGGTATAGGAAGGGGCCCTTCCCAACGCCGTCAGCGGCAGAGCATCGGGCCGAGCGGCGCGCCGCCGAGCAGGTGCGCGTGGACGTGGAAAACCTCCTGCCCACCGTACGTCCCGGTGTTGAACATCAGCCGGAAGCCGTCGCCGAGCAGCCCCTCGTCCTCGGCCACGGCGGCGGCGGTGGCCAGCAGCTCACCGGCCAGCGCCGGGTCGCCCTGGGCCAGCGTGGCCACGTCGGCGTAGTGCTCCTTCGGAATCACCAGCACGTGCACCGGGGCCTTCGGGTCGATGTCCCGGAACGCCAGGGTGGTGTCGGTCTCCCGGACGACGGTGGCCGGGATCTCCCCGGCGACGATGCGGCAGAACAGGCAGTCGGATCCCATCGGGGCATGGTAAGGCGTGCCGACCCGCTCGGGCATGATGGCGGCGTGACTTCTCGGGCGGTACTGGTGACGGGGGCCTCGCGCGGCATCGGGCGCGCGGTGGCGGCGAGGTTCGCGGCGGGCGGGGACCGGGTGGCGATCCACCACCGGGACTCGGCGGAGCTGGCCGAAGGGCTGCGCGCCGAGCTGCCGGGCGACGGGCACGTCGTGGTCCGCGCGGACCTGGCCGACCCCGACGCCGTACGGGCGATGGTCGACGACGCGGCGGCCCGCCTCGGCGGCCTGGACGTGCTGGTCAACAACGCCGGTGTGTACGGCGAGCGCGACGCCCCGCACCCGGTCTTCGGCGCCTCCTACGCCGACTGGCAGCGGCGCTGGCGGCAGGTGGTGGAGACCAACCTGACCGGGGCGGCCAACGTGACCTGGTGCGCCGCCCAGCACATGCGCGAGCGGGGCGGGCGGATCGTCAACGTCTCGTCGCGGGGCGCGTTCCGGGGCGAGCCGGCGCAGCCGGCCTACGGGGCGAGCAAGGCGGGGCTGAACGCGCTCGGCCAGTCCCTCGCGGTGGCCCTCGCCCCGTACGGCATCGCGGTGGCGACGGTGGCCCCCGGGTTCGTGCGGACCGACATGACCACGGAGTACCTGGCGGGCGAGGAGGGGGCGGCGATCCGCGCCCAGAGCCCGTTCGACCGGGTGGCCCGCCCGGACGAGATCGCGGCGGCGGTGCACTGGCTGGCCAGCCCGGAGGCGGAGTGGGCCTCGGGCACGATCGTCGACCTCAACGGCGCCAGCTACCTCCGCACCTGACCTACCCGCACCCCCGGGCAGCGCAGGCGATCAAGAGGTTTGTGTCGGAATCCGGCCCGGGCGCTGACGCAAACCTCTTGATCAACGAGAAGGGGGGCGGCTACCAGCGGGAGAGGCGGGCGGAGAGGGCCGACAGGGCCGCCACGCCGGCCGTGCTGGTGCGCAGGACGTTCGGGCCGAGGCGGACCGGGCGGGCGCCGGCCTCCGTGAACGTGGTGAGCTCCGCGTCGGCTATGCCGCCCTCCGGGCCGACCACCAGGACGATCTCGCCCGCGTCGGGCAGCGCGGCGGTGGTGAGCCGCTCGTCGGCCTCCTCGTGCAGGACGAACGCGGCGGCGGCCCCGGCGATCCGGCGGGCCACCGTCGCGGTGGACTCGTCGGGCGCGCCGGCCATCACGGGCAGCCACGCCCGGCGGGCCTGCTTCGCCGCCTCCCGGGCGGTCGCCGCCCACTTCTCCCGGGCCCGCACGCCCCGTTCGCCGCGCCACTGCGCCACCGAGCGGGACGCCGCCCACGGCACGATCTCGTCGACCCCGACCTCGGTCATCGCCTGCACGGCCAGCTCGCCCCGGTCGCCCTTGGCGATCCCCTGCACGACGACGAGCCGGGGGACGGCCGCGTCGACGTACCCCCGGGTGGTGACCCGCAGGTCGAGGGTGCCCTTGCCGACGGCCGTGACCACGGCGGTCACCGTGCCGCCCCGGCCGTCGCCGAGCACCAGCTCCTCGCCGACCCGTAGTCGCTGCACGGTGGCCGCGTGGTGGCCCTCCGGCCCGTCGAGGGTCAGCGAGTCGCCGGTCGGCAGGGTGTCGACCAGGAACAGGGGCGCGGACACGCTAGGCGTGCCCGTTGAAGGCGTCGCGCATCCGGGAGAAGAAGCCGCCCTGCTTGGACAGCTCGGCGACCTCCTCGCCCCGGGTCTTGGCGAAGTCCCGCAGCATCTTCTCCTGGTCGGCGTCGAGCTTGGTGGGGGTGCGCACGTCGAGGTGGACGTAGAGGTCGCCCCGGCCCGTGCCGCGCAGGTGCGGCACACCCCGGGCGCGCAGCCGCAGGGTGCTGCCCGGCTGGGTGCCGGCCTTGACGTCGACCGTCTCCTCGCTGTCGAGGGTCTTGATGGTCAACCGGGTGCCGAGCGCGGCGGCGGTCATCGGGACGGTGACCCGGCAGTGCAGGTCGTCGCCCTTGCGGGAGTAGACGTCGTGCGGGCGCTCGTGGATCTCCACGTAGAGGTCGCCGGCGGTGCCGCCGCCCGGCCCGACCTCGCCCTGCTGGGCCAGGCGGATACGCATGCCGTCCTCGACGCCGGCCGGGATCTTGACGGTCAACGAGCGGCGGGTGCGCACCCGCCCCTCGCCGGCGCAGGTCGGGCAGGGGTGCGGAATCGTGGTGCCGTGCCCCTGGCAGACCGTGCAGGGCCGGGCGGAGACCACCTGGCCGAGGAACGTGCGCTGCACCGACTGCACCTCGCCCCGGCCGCCGCACGCCTCGCAGGTGGCCAGGTGGGTGCCGGCGGCGGTGCCCGCGCCGGAGCAGGTGGTGCAGAGCACGGCGGTGTCGACCGTGATGGGCGCCTCGACGCCGAACGCGGTCTCGTGCAGGTCCAGCTCCAGCCGCAGGATCGCGTCCGCCCCGGGCCGGGTGCGCGGGCGCGGGCCCCGCGTGCCGCCCGCCGCGCCGCCGAAGAAGGCGTCCATGATGTCCTGGAAGCCGACGAACGGGCCGGCGCCGCCGGGCCCACCCGGACCGGCCCCGCCGCCGCCCGGGGCGAGCGGGTCGCCGCCCAGGTCGACGATCTGCCGTTTCCGGTCGTCCGAGAGGACCTCGTACGCGGCGTTGATGTCCTTGAACTTCTCCTGGGCCTCCGGGTCCGGATTCACGTCCGGGTGGAACTGCCGCGCCAGCTTGCGGTAGGCGCGCTTGATCTCGTCGTCGGAGGCTTCCCGGCTCACGCCGAGGATGCCGTAGTAGTCCCTGGCCACTGCGTCCCGTGTCCTCATGTTCGTCTCGCGTTGCGCCGGTCGTCGGCCGGAGCCGGCCGTCGGCCCTGACTGGTCAGTTCTGGGCCAGCAGCTCGCCCACGTAGCGTGCCACGGCTCGCACCGTGGCGATGGTGCCGGGGTAGTCCATCCGGGTCGGGCCGAGCACGCCCAGGCCGCCGAGCGCGGTCGTCCCCGGGCCGTACCCGGTGCTCACCACCGAGGCGGCGCGCAGGTTGTCGATCTCGTTCTCGTCGCCGATCAGCACCCGGGTGGTGGTCGACTCGGCCTCGCCGATGAGCTTGAGCATCACCACCTCCTCCTCCAGCGCCTCCAGGATGGGCCGCAGCGAGCCCTGGAAGTCGAGCAGGCCGCCCCGGGTCAGGTTGGCGGTGCCGGCCAGCGCGATGCGCTCCTCGTGCCGCTCGACCAGCGTCTCCAGCAGCACGGTGGAGAGCGTCGTCATGGCCGGGCGCAGGTGCGGGGACGACTCCTCGACCAGCGCCTGCACCAGGGGCGGGGTCTCCGACAACCGGCTGCCGACCAGCTTCTCGTTGACCAGCCGGCGCAGGTCGGTGACGTCGTCGTCGGGGACCGGCGCGGGCAGCTCGACCAGCCGCTGCTCGACCCGGCCGGTGTCGGCGATCATCACGAACATGAGCCGGGTGGTGGAGATCGGCACCAGCTCCAGGTGCCGCACCGAGGAGCGGGCGAGCGACGGGTACTGCACCACGGCGACCTGCCGGGTGAGCTGGGCCAGCAGCCGGACGGTGCGGTGCACCACGTCGTCGAGGTCGACCGCGCCGACCAGGAAGCGCTCGATCGCGCGGCGCTCGGCCGGGCTGAGCGGCTTGACCCGGGTCAGCCGGTCGACGAAGAGGCGGTAGCCCCGGTCGGTGGGCACCCGGCCGGCGCTGGTGTGCGGCTGCCGGATGTAGCCCTCCTCCTCCAGCACCGCCATGTCGTTGCGCACCGTCGCCGGGGAGACGCCGAGCTGGTGCCGCTCGACCAGGGACTTGCTCCCGACCGGCTCCTGGGTGGCGACGTAGTCCTCGACGATCGCTCGGAGCACGGCGAGCTTGCGGTCGTCCAGACCCACCCCTGCCACCTCCTGTCGCATGTCGGGCCGGTGGCCCGGCCCGCGCGGGCCGTCGCCGCCCGGTCGACGCCTGGCACTCGACTGTAACGAGTGCCAGTCTACGTCGGCCGCCCCGCCGTGGGTAAGATCAACGACGGACCATCGGTGCGTCCACCCGCACTCGGGGGCGACCCCGACCAGTGTCGCTCTCCCGCCCGCTTGCCGGCAGCCCCTACCGTGACGTGCATGACCCAACCACCTCGCCCTCCCGGCGCGGGCGACCCCGGCGACCACCCGCCCGAGGCGAACCCACCGACGGCGCCCTACGGCTCGCCGGCGGGCGAGCCCCCCACCGCACCGCTGTCCGGGCCGCCCACCACGCCGCCGGCGGACGGGCCGCCCACCGCACCGCTGTCCGGGGCGGCCGGCCATTCCCCGCCCGGTGACCAGCCACCGCCCGGCGGCTACGCCCCGCCCTTCGGCTACGCCCCGCCGGCCCACGACCAGCCCTCGGCGGGCGGTTACCCCCCGCCGGCCGGATATCCGCCGCCCGGCGGCTATCCCCCGCCCGGCGGTTATCCCCCACCGGGCGGCTATCCGCCCCCCGGCGGCTACCCCGGGGGCGCGTACTCCGCCCCGGGCGGCGGGTACGCCACCAACGACGACAAGACCTGGGCGCTGATCTCGCACTTCGGCGGCCCGCTCGGCGTCGTGGCCGGGGGCGGCCTGCTCGGCTGGGTCGCGCCGGTCATCGCGCTCGCCACCAAGGGCCAGCAGTCGCCGACCGTGCGCGCGCACGCCGTCGCGGCGCTGAACTTCCAGCTCACCTGGGCCATCGCCACGGTGATCGGCTACGTGCTGGCCATGATCACCTGCGGGCTGCTCTTCTTCGTCCCGCTGCTGGCGGGGCTGGTCCCGCTCGTCTTCGGGATCATCGGCGGGGTGAAGGCCAACGAGGGCACGCTCTACCGCTACCCGATGAGCTACTCCTTCGTGAAGTGACGCGGGAGCACGTGGCCGTTGGGTGACGCGACGCCCCGGCCGGCCCGCCCGCGCGGGGCCGCGCCGGGCGGGGCGTCCCGGTCAGGGCAGCAGGTCGCGGACGACCGCGTCGGCCAGCAGCCGGCCGCGCAGGGTGAGCACGGCCCGGCCGGCCGCGTGCCGCGCCGGGTCGAGCAGCCCCTCGGCCACGGCGCGCCGCGCGCCGGCCCGACCGGCGTCGTCCAGCACGTCCAGCGGCAGCCCGGAGGCGAGCCGCAGCCGCAGCATCACGTCCTCCATGTGCGCCTCGCCTCCGGTCAGCACCTCCCGGGCCAGGCCGGGCGACTCCCCCGCCGCCAGCCGCTTCGCGTACGCGCTCGGGTGCTTGACGTTCCACCAGCGCACCCCGCCGACGTGGCTGTGCGCCCCCGGGCCGAGGCCCCACCAGTCCCCGCCCGTCCAGTACAGCAGGTTGTGCCGGCACCGGGCCGCCGCCGAGCGCGCCCAGTTCGACACCTCGTACCAGGAGAAACCGGCCGCGCCGAGGGCGGCCTCCGCGGCCAGGTAGCGGTCCGCCGCCACGTCGTCCGAGGGGTACGGCAGCTCGCCGCGCCGCATCCGCGCGGCCAGCCGGGTGCCGTCCTCCACGATCAGCGAGTACGCGCTGACGTGGTCCACCCCGGCGGCCACCACCTGCTCCAGCGAGGCGGCGAAGTCCTCGCCGGTCTCCCCCGGCGTGCCGTAGATCAGGTCGAGGTTCACGTGGTCGAACCCGGCCTCGTGCGCCTCGGCCGCGGCGGCGGTGGCCCGACCCGGGCGGTGCCGGCGGTCGAGGATCGCCAGCACCCCGGGGGCGGCGGACTGCATGCCGAGCGAGATCCGGGTGTACCCGGCCGCGCGCAGCGTCCGCAGCGACTCCGGCGTGACCGACTCCGGGTTGGCCTCCGTGGTCACCTCGGCGTCGGCCGCCAGCCCCCAGGCGCGGTCGATGCCGTCGAGGATGCGGGCGAGGTCGTCGGAGGGGAGCAGGGTCGGGGTGCCGCCGCCGACGAAGACGGTGTCCACCCTCGGCGGCGGGGTGTCGCCCAGCACCCGGCGGGCGAGGGCCAGCTCGGCCAGCACCGCGTCGGCGTACGACTCGCGACTCGCCCCGCCGCCCAACTCCTCGGCCGTGTACGTGTTGAAGTCGCAGTAGCCGCACCGGCTGGCGCAGAACGGCACGTGCACGTACACGCCGAAGCCCCGCGCGCCGACGGCGCGGGTGGCGGGGGTGGGCAGCGAGCCGTCGACGGGGACGGCTTCGCCTTCTGGAAGGACGCCGGGCATGGCCACTAGTGTGCCCGCATGACCTCCTCGGACGCGCTCGTGCGGGTCGCCACGGCCCGCGGGGTGACCACCCTCACCCTGGACAGCCCCCACAACCGCAACGCGCTCTCCACGCCGCTGATGACCGAACTGCTGGCGGGGCTGGCCGCCGCCGTGGCCGACGACGCGGTCCGGGTGGTCGTGCTCGACCACACCGGCCCGGTCTTCTGCTCCGGGGCCGACCTGAAGGAGACCGCCGCCGCGTACGCCAGCGGGGCCGTGCCGGCCGGGATGCTCGGCGACGTGCTCGCGGCGGTCTGGGAGTGCCCGAAGCCCGTGGTGGCGCGGGTCGCCGGGCCGGCGCGGGCCGGCGGGCTGGGCCTGATCGCGGCGGCCGACCTGGCGCTGTGCGCGCGGGAGGCGACGTTCGCCTTCACCGAGGTCCGGCTCGGGGTGATCCCGGCGGTCATCTCGGCGACCGTGCTCCCCCGGCTGGCCCCCCGGGCCGCCGCCGAGCTGTACCTGACCGGCGACACCTTCGACGGCCGGCGGGCGGCCGAGATCGGCCTGGTGACGGCGGCCGTGCCGGCGGACGGGCTGGACGCGGAGGTGGCGCGGGTCTGCGCCTCGCTGGTGCGGGGCGCGCCGGGCGCGCTGGCCGGGGCGAAGGGGCTGCTGCGCCGCCCGCCGGCCGCCGACCTGCGGGCGGAGATCGCGGAGTTGGCCGAGCTGTCGACCGGGTACTTCCTCTCGGCGGAGGGGCGCGAGGGCGTGCTGGCCTTCCGCGAGAAGCGGGACGCGAGCTGGGTGCCGACGGACTGAGGCCGGGCCGGCGACGGCGTTAGCCCACCCCGGCCGCCGGGAAGAAAGCAGATCGGCGGGACACCGAAGACCAGGCGCCTTCCGCCGTCCTCGAAGGGCGACGCCTCGCGGACGAATGCGCAATATGGTCGACTCGCCACACAACGGAGTGAATCGGTCGGACGGGACGATCGGCGGTGCGGGCGACGTACTCTTGGCACAGCCGTCGAACAGGGGGTGCGGGTGCGAACTCGGGCAATCGTCGCGGCCGGTGTCGTGGTAGCGGTCCTCGCCGTCGTCGGGATCTGGCTGGTGGCCCGGCAGGTCGGTGGCAACCTGCGACTGCCCGTGGCCGGTCGCACGTGCACGGTCGAGGCGGACGGTCGGGTGCGGCTGGACGCGGACCAGATGGCCAACGCCGCCACGATCGCGGCGATCGGCGTCCAGCGGAAGATGCCGGAGCGCGCCGTGGTGGTGGCGCTCGCCACGGCCTACCAGGAGTCCGGGCTACGCAATCTCTCCAGCGGCGACCGGGACTCGCTGGGCCTGTTCCAGCAGCGGCCGAGCCAGGGCTGGGGCACGAAGGCGCAGATCAGCGACCCCCGGTACGCGACCAACAGGTTCTACGCCGCGCTCAAGCGGGTGCGCGGCTGGGAGGAGCTGCGGGTCACCGAGGCCGCGCAGCGGGTGCAGCGCTCGGCCTTCCCCGAGGCGTACGAGAAGTGGGCCGACGAGTCGGCGGTGCTGACCCGGGCGCTGCTCGGCGAGGCCACCGGCGCGGTGGCCTGCTCGGTGGGCTCGACGCCGGTGCTGCGTGGCGAGGCCGCGACGGCGGCGCTGGCCCGGGGCCTGACCCTCGACTGGGGGCTGCGGGAGACCGCGCCACCGGCCGACCTGACCGGCCTCGCGGTGCCGGCCGCCGACCTGCGCCACGGCTGGCGGTACGCGCACTGGCTGGTCTCGCACGCCTCCGACAACGGGGTGAAGCGGGTGCGCTTCGCCGGCCTGGAGTGGACCGCCCGGGGTGGCACGTGGAGCCGCGCCACCGACGCTCCGGCCACCGAGGAGCAGGTACTGGCGGAGGTCTTCGCCGACGCCTGACCCAGCCCGGATCTCCCTACCGACGGTCACCGCACAATCCGGCACGTAAGGCGAAAGCCGCAAAGCGGCGCGGGGATCTCACCCTCCGCTGCCACCCCACTGCCGATGGTTCCCGGCCCGGCCGTACCGCCGGGCGCGCCGCCGGTCCCCCGGCGCGGGCGCAGTAGCATCGGCCTCCTGTGCCAGAAATGTTCGCCTCATGGGGAGGGGTACTACGCGGTGTTCGATTACGACGGCCGGACCGGCTACGAGCCCATCAGCGACGACGCCCGCAAGGAGTTCCACGAGCAGGGCTTCCTCCTGCTGCGCAACGTGCTGACGGAGGACCACCGGGCCGCCCTGGAGGAGGCCGTCGACCGCGTCTACGCGGAGGAACAGGCCAAGGGCAACACCACCAAGGACGGCACCCTGCACCTGCTGGGCTTCCTGGAGCGGGACGAGCTCTTCGGCGAGCTGCTCACCCACCCCGTCGCCTTCCCGTACATGTGGGGCCTGGCGGGGTGGAACATCTACACCCACCACAACCACCTCGACGTCACCCCGCCGGCGGCGGAGCCGGAGAAGCCGTACTGGGGTTGGCACCAGGACGGGTACCGGCAGAACTCCGACCCGGAGACGATGGACCCGAACCTGCCCCGGCCGATGTTCTCGCTGAAGGTGGCGTACGTCCTCTCCGACCTGTCGGAGACCGGGCGCGGGGCGACCAAGGTGATCCCGGGCAGCCACCTGTGGAACTCGCTGCCCCGGCCGGACGACCTGACGGTGCACAACCCGGACCCGGAGGGCACGGTGGAGATCACCGCCAACCCGGGCGACGCGTTCATCTTCGACCGCCGCCAGTGGCACTCCCGGTCGACGAACCTCTCCACCATCACCCGCAAGATGCTCTTCGTCGGCTACACGTACCGGTGGATCCGCCCGCTGGACGAGCTGCACATCGACGCCGACGGCGAGTGGTGGGCCAACCGCACGCCCGTGCAGCGCCAGCTCTGCGGTGAGGGCACGCACACCGCCAACTACTGGGGCATCAACTGGAACGGGTACGTCGACGACGAGATCCCGCTGCGCAAGGAGCTGAAGGAGCGCGGCCTGCTGGACCGCAGCATCCCCTGGCTCCGCTGACGGTGTAAGGAAGGGCACCTTGTTAACGCCTACGGCATAGCAAGGTGCCCTTCTTGACGCCTGCGCCCCGCGTGGGCCCAGCGCCGGGCGCGGACCGGGCTGCGGGTCGGGGCCCGGCGCGCATCGTCACGCGAGCCGGCCCTCGGCCCCCGGGGCGAGGTCACGCGAGTCGGCGCTCGACCTTCCGGCGGACCGACTCCGGCAGCTCGGGGACGTCGAGCAGCCGGGGCAGCAACTCCGGCTCCAGAGTGGTCGCCCGGAACACCTCGCCCACGGTCACCCCGTGCGCCGGCCGCTGCACCACCTCCACCGGGTCGCCCGCGTCGGCCTCGCCCTCCCGCAGCACCCGCAGGTACGCCCCGGGCGCAGCCCGCACGGTGAACCGCCTGATCAGGTCGGGCACGCCCCAGAACCCGGCGAACGTCTTACACGGCGTACGCGGCTTGGTCACCTCCAGCAGCACCGAGCCGATCTGCCACCGCTCACCGATCACCGCGCCGGTCACGTCCACCCCGGACGTGGTCAGGTTCTCGCCGAAGGCGCCCGGCCCGATGTCGCGCCCCAGCTCGGCCGCCCACCAGGCCGCGTCCTCACTGGCGTACGCGTAGACCGCCTGGTCCGGGCCGCCGTGGTGGGCCCGCTCGCCGATGAAGTCCCCCACCACGCCGTCGGCGCGCAGCAGCACCGGCCCGGCCGCCGGCCGCTTGTCGATCCCGCTGCGGCCGCTCGCGTCGCCCGCCCACTCCGCCTCGGTCACCACGGCGAGATTCACCGTCACCACTCTGCCCGTCATGGCGTCAGCCTACGGCCCAGGCCCGCCGTGGAGCCTCGGGTGATCCCGCGCCGACCGCCCACCGGGGCGGTGAGAAGGGGCACCTTCTCTACCGTAGGCGTTAACAGGGTGCCCCTCCTTGCACCTCAGCCCTTGACGGCGCCCGCCACCAGGCCGCTGACCATCCGACGCTGCACCAGCAGGAAGAAGACGATCACCGGAAGGGTGAACAGGGTCGAGGCGGCCATCACCGGCCCCCAGGCGGTGTCGTCCCGACCGAAGAAGAAGGTCATCGCCACCGGGAGCGTGTAGCTGTCCTGGTCGTTGATGAAGGTCAACGCGAAGATCAGCTCGTTCCAGGCGGTGATGAAGGAGAAGATGCTGGTGGCGACCAGACCCGGGGCGACCAGCGGGAACAGGATGCGGCGGAAGGTCTGCGCCCGGGTCGCCCCGTCGATCGCCGCCGCCTCCTCCAGCTCCTTCGGCACGGCGGCGACGAAGCCGCGCAGCATCCAGACCGCGAACGGCAGCGAGAAGCCCAGGTACGTGAGGATCAGGCTGGGCAGGGTGTTGTAGAGGCCGAGCCGCTGGATCATCAGGAACAGCGGGATGACCAGCGCCTCCAGCGGGATCATCTGCACCACCAGCAGCATGATCAGGAAGCTGGTGCGCAGCTTGAACCGGAACCGGGCCACGGCGGTCGCCGCGAGCAGCGCGACGAGGCCGCTGAGCACCACGGTGGACACCGCGACGATCGCGCTGTTGAGGAAGAAGTCCGCGAAGGTGACGCCGGGGATCAGGTTGCCGGTGAGGATCTGCCGGTAGTGCTCCAGCGTCGGCTCGGTCGGCACCGGCCGGGGCGTGCCCGAGAAGATCTCCCGGTTCGGCTTGAGCGACGTCGCGATCATCCAGTAGACCGGGAACGCCGCGAAGAGCGCCACCAGCAGGCCCGCCCCGTTGAGGGCGAACCGCTTCACCATCGCGCCGCGCTTCACGACTCCTCCTCCTGCTTGAGCACCATCCGCACGTAGAGGCCGGTCACCAGCAGCAGGATCAGCGTGAGGATGACGGCGATCGCCGCGCCCAGCCCGTACTTGGGCGGCGGGGAGAACGCCTCGGCGTACGAGTAGATCGAGAGCATGAACGTCGGCCGGTCCTGGGTGCCGCCGGCCAGCACGAACTGCTGGGTGAAGACCTTGAAGTCCCAGATGGTGGAGAGCACCACCAGGATGCCGAAGACCGGGCGCAGCAGCGGGAAGGTGATCCTCCAGAAGACCTTCCACGGGCCGGCCCCGTCGACCCGGGCGGCCTCGTGCAGCTCGCTCGGCACGCTCTTCAGCCCGGCCAGCACGCTGACCGCGATGAACGGGAACGAGTGCCAGACCACCACGAGGGCGAGGATCGAGAAGAACAGCAGCGGCGAGTTGAACCAGCCGTACCCGGTCCAGTCGCTGCGGCCGAACAGGGCGTTCGACAGACCGTCGGGCAGGGCGTTGAACAGCCAGGTCACCAGGCCCGACGTGTCGTCGAACAGCCACTTCCAGACGATGGTGCCGGTCAGCGCCGGGGTGGCCCAGGCCAGCATCACGCAGCTCGCCACGAAGGTGGCCATCCGCTTGCCGAGCCGGTTGAGCAGCAGCCCGACCAGGGTGCCCAGGATCATCGTGAGCGCCACGGTGGCCACGGCGAAGAGCACCGTGTTGCGCAGCACCGTGAAGAAGAACGGGTCGCTGAGGATCTCGGCGTAGTTGTCGAACCCGACCCAGGGCCATTCCCGGTCGCCGCGCAACTGCCGGACGTTGTCGAGCTTGAAGAAGGACATCGCCACGACCTGGCCGAGCGGCCACAGCAACAGCGCCGCGATGATCACCAGGCAGGGCAACAGGAGCAGGTAGGGCAGGCGATCGACCCGGCGACGCCGCCGCGCGGGGGTCTCCCGCGCGGCGGGCGTCTCCGGCGCCTGGGTCAGCGTGGTCACTTCGCGTTGAGGACGCTTTCCATCTCGGCGGCCGCGTCGGCGGTGGCCTTCTCGACCGTCTTCTGACCCTTGATGACCGAGCTGTTCATGGCCTGGGTCACCGTCTTGGTGCGGCTGACCTCGACCCACTTCGGGGTGAGCGGGGTCAGCTTGGTGTTCTGGAGGGCGGTGGCGAAGGCCGCCATGACCTTGTCGTTGGCGTACTCGCCGCCGCCGACGAGGTCCGAGTAGACCGGGAAGAAGCCGAGGCTGCTGGCGTACTCCTTGTCCTTCTGCTTGCTCAGCAGCACGGTCAGGTAGTCCCAGGCGAGGTCCTGCTTCTTGCTGTCCTTCCACAGGGCGATGTCCGAGCCGCCGGCGAAGGCCGGGGCCGGCTTGCCGTCCGGCCCGGGGATGGGAAAGGTGCCCCAGACCTTCTCGATCTCGGGGTTGTCCTTCTTGATCGCGCCGCCCTGCCAGCTTCCGGCGAAGGCCATCGCCGCCTTGCCGGTGGCGAACTGGGTCCGGGCGTCGATCTCGTTCCAGGCGGCGGCGGCCGGCGGGGCGACCTTGTGCACGGTGACCAGGTCGGTCCAGAACTTGACCGCCTTCTGGGCCTCCGGCGTGGTGTAGCCGGACTTCCAGGTGTCGCCCTGCTGGGTGGCGATCTCGCCGCCCGCGCCCCACAGGAAGGAGTAGAACGGCAGCTCCGAGTTGCCGGGCAGCGCGATGCCGTAGGTGCCCGGCTTCTTGGCCTGGACGGCCTTCGCGACGGTGACCAGCTCGTCCCAGCTCGTCGGCGGCTTCACGCCGGCCTCGGCGAACCAGTCGGTGCGGTAGTAGATCGCGCGGACGCCGGCGTACCACGGCACGCCGTACTGCTTGCCGTCGAGCTGGGCGTTCTTCACGAGGTCAGGGAGGATGTCCTTGCCCTCGGCCCAGGAGCCGAACTTTCCGGTGACGTCGGCGAGCGCCTCCTGGGCGGCCCAGCCCTGGGTCTCGGTGTTGCCGAGCTCGGTGACGTCGGGGCCCTCACCGCCGGCGAGCGCCGCCTGGAACTTCTTCGGCGCCTCGAGCCAGGGAATGTACTGGACGACGACGTCGGTGTCGGGGTGCTTCTTCTTGAACTCGGTCTCGACGCCGTCGAGGAAGGAGGTCTGCGCCTCGCTGCCCTCGCCCATCATCCAGACCGTCAGCTTGCTGGTGTCGGCGGCCTTGTCGTCCCCGGAGCCGCCGCACCCGGCCAGCACCATCGCGGCCGACGCCATCACGGCAGTGACCGGGGCCAGCCGTTTCCACGTGTTCACGCCACATCTCCCTCGCGCCGTCTTGGCACTTACCTTCTCCGCCGCACCTTAGTAGGAAAATTTCCTTTACGACAGGGGGCGGGAGGGGGCGAGGCGACGGTACCGGAGGCCGGGGGTCCAGGGGCAGTACCGGCGGGGTGGAACCGGGCGTACACATGCGAACGGGCACCCGACCACGCAGGTCGGGCGCCCGTTCGCGAGCTGTGGACGATTACCGGTGGGTGACGCCGCGACGACGGCCCACACCGGCGACGACCGCGACCGCGATGGCGGCGACCACGACCTGGACCAGCAGCTCGCCCCAGTCGACACCGGAGGTGCTGGTCGAGATGCCGATGGCCCGGGCCAGCACGGTGCCGAGCAGGGCGGCGCCCACGCCGACGAGCATGTGCAGCCAGATCGGCATGTCCTGCCGGCCCGGCACGACGAGGCGGCCCAGCGCGCCCACGATCAGACCGACGATGAGCGCGGTGATGATTCCGGTAACGGTCACGGTCGTTCTCCTCAGAAAGCTTCAGCCAGTGTTGTTTGCTGCCGTGGCCCCTAAATTCCCGGGGGGCCAGAAATCCAAACACGTCATCCAACAACTCTTGCGCAGCGGCGCCGCTGTGGCGCGTACCACCTGGTCAGCACCCCTTTGATCATCCTCCACAGGGGTTCGCGCGGCACCTCTCCGGCGGCCGTCGGCACCTTTCTGCGAGGAAAGGGCGACAGTTTTCCGGGCCGGCGGCGGGGCGGCGCGGGCGGCCCGCACAACGCGAAGGGCGCCCGACCGGAATGGTCGGGCGCCCTTTCGACGATGCGCCGGCGCGGCGCTTACCGGTGGCTGACGTTGCGGCCTTACCGGTGGCTGACGCTGCGGCGACGGCCGACGCCCGCGACCAGGGCCACGGCGATGGCGGCCAGCACGACCTGGACCAGCAGCTCGGCCCAGTCGATCCCGGAGGTCTCGGTGGCGATGCCCATGGCCCGGGCGAGCACCGTGCCGAGCAGGGCGGCGCCCACACCGATCAGCATGTGCAGCCAGATCGGCATGTTCTGCCGGCCCGGGACGACGAGGCGACCCAGAGCGCCGACGATGAGACCAACAACGAGCGCGGTGATGATGCCCCAAACGGTGAGGTCCACGGTCGCCCTCCTCCTCAAGAAGTATCGCAACGGTGTGTTGCTGCGGTGATGGCCGCTAAGTTCCCGAGGGCCCGAAAATCCAAACCGGGCGGGCGCGCCTTCCACTGCCGCACGTCGATGCAGTCCGCCCGCCTAGGCCACGTAACCGCAGGTCAGCGAAGCTGACATCGATCGGCGGCGCACGGCGGCGGCGAGGAAAATTCCTTCCGGTACGCCCGGCGGGGCACTCACGCCGGGACGGCGGGGCAGCCCGGCGCGATCACTTCGCGTGCCGGGCCGCCCCGGGTCGCTCACTTCTTGCCGGCGGCCTTGCCGTCGCCCGAGTCGGAGGAGAGGGCGGCGATGAATGCCTCCTGCGGCACCTCGACCCGGCCGACCATCTTCATCCGCTTCTTGCCCTCCTTCTGCTTCTCCAGCAGCTTGCGCTTACGGCTGATGTCACCGCCGTAGCATTTGGCGAGCACGTCCTTGCGGATCGCCCGGATGGTCTCCCGGGCGATGACCCGGCTGCCGATGGCCGCCTGGATCGGCACCTCGAACTGCTGCCGGGGGATCAGGTTGCGCAGCTTCGCGGCGATGGTGACGCCGTAGTTGTACGCCTTGTCCTTGTGCACGATGGCGCTGAACGCGTCCACCGGCTCGCCGTGCAGCAGGATGTCCACCTTGACCAGGTCGGACGCCTGCTCGCCCGAGGGCTCGTAGTCCAGTGAGGCGTAGCCCTTGGTGCGGCTCTTGAGCTGGTCGAAGAAGTCGAAGATGATCTCCGCGAGGGGCAGGGTGTAGCGCAGCTCCACCCGGTCGGCGGAGAGGTAGTCCATGCCCAGCAGGCTGCCCCGGCGGCCCTGGCACAGCTCCATCACCGCGCCGATGTAGTCGTTCGGGGTGAGGACGGTGGCCCGCACCACCGGCTCGTACACCTCGGCGATCTTGCCCGTCGGGTACTCGCTCGGGTTGGTCACGACGATCTCCTGGCCGTCCTCCGTGATGGCCCGGTAGACCACGTTCGGCGCGGTGGAGATCAGGTCGAGGTTGTACTCCCGCTCCAGCCGCTCCCGGATGATCTCCAGGTGGAGCAGGCCGAGGAAGCCGCAGCGGAAGCCGAAGCCGAGCGCGCCCGACGTCTCCGGCTCGTAGTCGAGCGCGGCGTCGTTGAGCTTGAGCTTGTCCAGCGCCTCCCGCAGGTTCGGATAGTCCGAGCCGTCGATCGGGTAGAGGCCGGAGTAGACCATCGGCTTCGGGTCCTTGTAGCCGCCCAGGGCCTCCGTCGCCGGCCGGGAGTTGATGGTGACCGTGTCGCCGACCCGGGACTGGCGGACGTCCTTCACGCCGGTGATCAGGTAGCCCACCTCGCCGACGCCGAGCGCGTCGGCCTTCACCATCTCCGGGGAGATGACGCCGATCTCCAGCAGCTCGTGGACGGCGCCGGTGGACATCATCTTGATCCGGTCGCGTGCGCTGATCCGACCGTCGATCACCCGGACGTAGGTGACCACGCCCCGGTAGACGTCGTACACCGAGTCGAAGATCATCGCCCGGGCGGCCGCGTCGGCCTCGCCGACCGGCGGGGCGAACTGCCGGACGATCTCGTCGAGCAGGTGCGGCACGCCGACGCCGGTCTTGCCGGAGACCCTGATGCAGTCCGCCGGGTCGCCCCCGATGAGGTGGGCCAGCTCCTCGGCGTACTTCTCCGGCTGCGCGGCCGGCAGGTCGATCTTGTTGAGCACCGGGATGATGCGCATGTCGTTCTCGAGGGCCAGGTAGAGGTTCGCCAGGGTCTGCGCCTCGATGCCCTGGGCGGCGTCGACCAGCAGGATCGCGCTCTCGCAGGCCGCGAGGGACCGGGACACCTCATACGTGAAGTCGACGTGCCCCGGGGTGTCGATCATGTTGAGGACGGCCTGCTCGCCGGCCCGGTCGCCCTCGCGGATCGTCCACGGCATCCGCACGGCCTGGCTCTTGATGGTGATGCCGCGCTCGCGCTCGATGTCCATCCGGTCGAGGTACTGCGCGCGCATCTGCCGTGGGTCGACCACCCCGGTGAGCTGCAACATCCGGTCGGCCAGGGTCGACTTCCCGTGGTCGATGTGGGCGATGATGCAGAAGTTCCGGATGCGCGCCGGGTCGGTGGCACCAGGAGCGTTCGCGCCGGAATCGAGCGTCGGTGGCACAGCGGTCCGTTCTGGTCGGCTGACGTGAGCGGGCCGGCGCGACGCCGGCCCCCTCTATGCTCCCACGCCGCCCCGGACCCGGTCGGATCACTCCACCCGGCTGCCGGGCGGCTCACTCTCCCCGGGCCGGATAGTCCGATCCGGCCGGGCCGGACGGCTCGACGGCTCGCGCCGTCCGGGTCGCCGGTTCACTGCGTCCGGGCCGGCGGCTCACTCCTCCGGGTCGGCGGCTCACTCCTCCGGGTCGGCGGCTCACTCCTCCGGGTCGGCGGCTCACTCCTCCGGGTCGACGGCTCACTCCTCCGGCGGCTCGGCGAAGAGGGCGGCCAGCTTCGGCAGCCGGCGGTGGGCCTCCTCGACGTCGTCGAAGTCCCAGAACTCGCCCAGCTCCGGGTAGGGCGTCTCCGGCACGGCCGGCAGCTCGCTGGCGGTCGCCCTCCGGTACGCCTCCTCGGCGACCGTGAGCATCCGCTCCGCCTCGAACTCCTCGCCGCTGACCGCCGCCTGGCGGACGCGCGGCAGCTCGGCCAGCGAGTCCGGGTCGGCCACCGCGCGGGCGAAGACCTCCCGCCCCTGGGTCATCAGCCAGCCCCGGAAGGACTCGAACCCGTCGTCGGAGGCACCCCCGTTGATCAGGTACGCCGCGCCCCAGAGATCGGCCCGGTAGGAGGCGGCCAGCACCCGGCGCTGGTGCCGCGCGTACCCGACGATGTCCTCGGCCTCGCGCTCGGCCAGCAACGCGACCGCCCGCGCGGCGACCGCGCCGGCCGCCCCGCCCCCGCCGGCCCGGGCCCGGTCGATCAACTGCCAGAAGTCGTCGGTCCTCATGGCCTGGCAGTCTGACAGAGCCGCCCACGGACCGGGCGCGCCACGGCGGGGACGGCGGCGCGGGCGCGGCTGCGGCAGCATGGGTCGGGTGGCCCCGATCTCACTGCCCCCGGTGCGGTACGACGCGACCGCGCAGCGGCCCGCCTGGGCGGAGCTGCCCGCCGGGCTCCGGGCGGCGGTGACCGCCCGGCTGGGCGCGCCGGTCTCCGAGGCCCGGGTGGCCGGCGCCGGGTTCACCCGGGGCTTCGCCGCCGTGCTGGAGACCGCCGACGGGCGGCGCACGTTCGTCAAGGCGGCGTCGCTGGCCGAGCAGCGGCACCTCGTCGACTGGTACGCCCGGGAGGCCGCCGTCCTGGATCGGCTCCCCGCCGGGCTGCCGGTCCCCCGCCCGCGCTGGAGCGTCGCGGCGGCCGGCTGGTACGCGCTCGGCCTCGACGCGATCGACGGTCGCACCCCGGCGCTGCCGTGGGCCCCGGCCGACCTCGACGCGACCCTGGCCGGGTACGCGGAGGTGGCCGCCGCGCTGGCCGACCCGCCCCCCGACCTGGCGGCGCTCGGCCTGCCCCGCCTCGCCGACCTGGCACGCGAGGACATCCTCTGGTGGGGCGAGGTGGCCGCCGGTCGGGAGCCGGCCCCGGAGCTGCCGCCCGGGGCGCGGGGCCGGCTGCGCGAGCTGGTCGCGCTGGAGTCCCGCCTGCCCGGGTACGCGGAGCGGGGCGGCCTGGCCGCGCCTGCTGACCGGAGCGGCCCGGTCGGGCAGGGCGGCCTGGCCCACGGCGACCTACGGCTGGACAACGTGCTCATCGACCCGGCCGGGCGGGCCTGGTTCTGCGACTGGAACTGGATCTGCCACGGCCCCGCCTGGTTCGACCTGGTCAGTCTGCTGATCACCGCCCACGCCAGCGGCCTCGACGCCGACGGGCTGTTCGCCGCGCACCCGGCAACGGCCGGCGCTCCCCCGGACGCCCTCGACGTGACGCTCGCCGCACTCTCCGGCTACCTGCTCACCTCGGCCGCCGCCGGCCCGACCACCGCGTCCCCGCACATCCGGGCGCATCAGCGCTGGAGCGGCGAGCAGGCCGTGGGCTGGCTCGCCGCCCGCCAGGGCTGGGCATCCGCCCAGCTCAGGCACCCGCCGGCCTGAGCCGTCCCGGCTCGTCGGGCTTGACTCATTCTGGCTCGCCGGGCCGGGCCGTTCTGGCGTGCTCGGGCCGGGCCTTTCTCGCTGCTCGGGCTGGGCGTTTCTCACTGCTCGGGCCGGGCCGTTGTGGCTGCTGGGGCCGAGCCGTTTTGGCTCGTCGGGGCGGACCTGGTAACCTGGCTTTTCGCGCAGCGATGACGCATGCTCGTCGCGCGCAGAAGCAGACCAACCCGAGCTATAAGACGAGGCTGTCGCGTGGCGAACATCAAGTCCCAGATCAAGCGCAACCGGCAGAACGAGAAGCGCCGGCTGCGTAACAAGTCGGTCAAGTCGTCGCTGAAGACCGCCATCCGCAAGTTCCACGAGGCTGCGGAGGCCGGTGACACCGAGAAGGCCACCGTCCTCATGCAGGACGCCTCCCGGAAGCTGGACAAGGCGGTCAGCAAGGGCGTGATCCACTCGAACCAGGCGGCCAACCGCAAGTCGGCGATCGCCAAGCGCGTGGCATCGTTCTCCGCCTGACCGGCGACCAGAAGACCTGACCGGAAGCCCCCGGGGACCATCCCAGGGGGCTTCCGGTCTTTTCGTACCGACGCCGCCCTGCCCACCCGCAGCCCGGCCAGCGCTGGCCCTGCCCGACGGGCACGCCCGCTGGCCCGGCCTGCCCGGCCTGCCCGCCGGGCACGCCCGGCGGGCTGCCGCGCCATGTCGCCGGCACGGCGCGATCCGACCCACTCGGATACCGCCATGTCGCCTACCTGGCGCGGCCCGAGCGCCTACCTGGCGCAGCCCGAGCCGTTACCTGGCGCGGCCCGAGCCGGAGATCGGCCGGATCAGGGGCGAGCGTCGGGCTCCGAGTCGGGGCGGGGGTCGACGAGGACGCCCGGAAAGGCGCGCCGAACCACACGCGAAGCCGAACGCGGGGGCGAGATCGGCGCGTCGCGCTCATCGTCACGCGGGCCGGCGACGCCGACCGCACCCCGGCCGGCCACGCCCCGGTCAGACAGGGCCCGGCCGACCGCGCCCCGGTCAGGCGCACTCCCCCCGACCGCACCCCGGCCGGAGGCGCTGCGGCCGATCACGCCCCGGCCGGAGTCGCTGCGGCCGATGACACCCTGCTCGAAGGCGGTCCGGCCGGTCACGCCCCGGGCGGAGGCGCTCCGGCCGATGACGCCCTGCTCGGAGGCGCTCCGGCCGATCAGGCCCGGTTCAGGGGCACCCCGGGCAGCGGCGAGCGCGCCCGCGTGACCGACCGCGCCCACGGCGGCACCCCCACGGTCGACGGCGCCCGGGGCCCACACCGGGGCGCGGCCGACTGCGGGTTCCATCTGCCGGCGGAACCGGTCGCGCTCCTGCTCCGGCACCAGCGCGGCCGTTCGGACCACCATCTCGGCCACCATGTCGTTGAGCTTGACCATCGCCGCCACGGCTGCGGGCAGGACGAGCACGGCCCACCAGGTCACCAACTCGGCCAGGGCGAGCAGCGCGGCCAGCGACACGGCCCCCTCGAAGAAGACGAAGCACAGCACCCCGCCGGGGTTGACGAAGCGCAGGCCGAGGGCGCGGGCGTACAGAGGGCGGTACCGCTCCTCCTCGGCGGCGACCGTCGTCCACGACGCCCGGCCCGGCCGGGTCACCGGGCGCCGCCCTGCCGGGCCGCCGCGACCGAGAAGACCGCCCGCTCCAGCGCGTACGCCCGGTCGTCCGAGCCGCCCTTGACCGCCGCGTTGCACTCGGCGGCGGCCTGCATCGCGCGCACCAGGCCCTCCGGGGTCCAGCCCCGGGCCCGTTGCTGGGCGCCCTTGATCTTCCAGGCCGGCATTCCGAGGGTGCTCGCCAACTGGTACGGGTCGCCCCGCCCCGCTGCGGCGACCCGCGCGACGGTGCGCACGCCGTCGGCGAGCGCGTCGGCGATCGGAACCGGGTCGACGCCGACGTGCAGCGCCCAGCGCAGCGCCTCCAACGCCGCCGGGACGTCGCCGACCATGGTGGCGTCCGCGACGGTGAAGCCGCTCACCTCCACCCGGCCCCTGTAGTAGCGGGACACGGTGTCGGCCCCGATCCGCCCGTCGGTGTCGGCGATGAGCTGGGAGCAGGCGGCGGCCAGCTCGCGCAGGTCGGTGCCGACCGCCGCGATGAGCGCCTCCGCCGCGTCCTCGGTGCACTTGCCGCCGGCCCGGCGGATCTCGTCCCGGACGAAGGCCACGCGCTCGCGGTGGCCCTTGAGCTTCGCCGCCGGCACCACGGTCGCGCCCGCCGCCCGCAGCCCGTCCGCGAACGCCTTGCCCTTGGCCCCACCGAGGTGCAGGACGACGAGCTGGACCTCGGGATCGGGATCCTTCGCGTACGCCAGCAGGGCCGCGGCCAGGTCCTTCTTGGCGTCCTGACCGGCGCGCAGCACGAGCACCCGGCGTCCGCCGAACAGCGACGGGCTGAGCATCTCGGCGATCTCGCCGACGGTCAGGGTGCCGGCCTGGTACTCCCGGACGTCCACGTCGGGGTCGACGCTGCGGGCCCTCGCCACCGTCTCGGTCACCGCGCGCGTGGCGAGCAGCTCCTCGTCGCCGAGAACGAGCAGAATGGGGGCGAGGTCGGCTGCGGTCACGCCGCCCATATTCGCACGCCGGCTCCGCCGATCGTGCCTGCTCATCCGGCCCTACGGCGGCCAAGCCCGCACTCAACGCAAATCCAGACATTCGCCTCGTTCTCCTCCAATGCCTCAATGGCCGTCGATCCTCACGGCTGCCGCCCCGGCGGGGTGCCCCGGACCACCACGGCCAGCCCGTCGCCGCCGACGACCACCGCCGCGTCGCCGTCGGTGTCCGTGCGCAGCACCCGCGCCCCGCCCCTGGCGATCCGGGCGAGCACGGCGACGTTCGGGTGCCCGTACGAGTTGCCCACCCCGACCGGCACCAGCGCGACCCGGGGCCGGACCGCGTCCAGGAACGCCGGGTCCTGGTACGCGGAGCCGTGGTGGGCGACCTTCAGCACGTCGGCCCGCACGCCGCCCGGCGGCAGCCGGTCGAGCAGGGCCCGCTGTTCCTCCGTCTCGGCGTCCCCGGTGAGCAGGATGCGCACCCCGGCCACCGTGGCGCGCAGCACCAGCGAGTTGTTGTTCGGGTCGGACCGGGTGCCCCGCAGCGGGTACGGCGGCCCGAGCACGACCAGCTCCACGCCGCCCGCCCGGTACGCCCACCCCGCCGCCACCGGTGCCAGAGCGGCCCCGCCCGCCTGCGCGGCGGCCCGCACCAGGTCCCGCCCCGCGTCGGGCTCGGCCCACTGCGGGACCCGCACGGCCGCGACCCGCCGCCCCCGGAAGACCCCGGCCACGCCGCCGGTGTGGTCGACGTGGAAGTGGCTGATCAACAGCAGGGGCACCTCCCGTACGCGGAGCCGCCGTAGGCAGCCGTCCACCGCCGCCGGGTCCGGGCCGGCGTCGACCACGACGGCCCGGCCGGCTGCCACCGGCAGCACCAGTGCGTCCCCCTGGCCCACCGCGCACGCCACCGCGACCCAGCGGGCCGGCGGCCAGCCCCCGGCGACCAGGCGGACGGGCAGCGTGCCGGCGATCACCGCGACGGCGACCACCGCCACCAGCCGGCGCAGCACCGGCCGACGGGTGGCGACCAGCAGCGCCAGGGTCAGCCCGGCCAGCAGCATCGCCCCGGCCGCGCCGTCCGGCCAGGGCAGCGTGCCCGCCGGCAGCCGCGCGCCGTACCGGGCCACCACGACCAGCCACCAGGCCGGCCAGCTCGCCAGCCACGCCGCGAACTCCGCGCCCGCCGGCCAGGCCGGGGAGAGCACCGCCGCCGCGACCCCGAGCACCGTGGCGGGCGCGATCGCCGGGACGGCCAGCAGGTTCGCCGGCACGGCCACCAGGCTCACCGTGCCGGAGATCCCGGCGACCACCGGACCGCAGGCGAGCTGCGCGGCGGCCGGCACGGCCAGCGCCTCCGCCAGCCCGGCCGGCACGCCCCGGCGACGCAGGCCGTCGCGCCAGGCGGGCGCGAGCAGCAGCAGACCGGCGGTGGCCAGCACCGACAGGGCGAACCCGGGGTCGCCGGACAGCTCCGGGTCGTGGAGCACCAGCGCGGCGACCGCCGCGGACAGTGCCGGCAGGGCCGCCCGGGGACGGCCGGCGGCCAGCGCCGCGAGGCCGATCGCGCCCATGGTGGCCGCCCGCATCACGCTGGGCGAGGGGCGGACCAGAATCACGAAGCCGACCAGGGCCAGCCCGCAGAGCCCGGCCGCCGCCCAGGGACCGGCCCGGGACCAGCGGGCCAGCAGCAGCACCGCCCCGACGACGATCGCGACGTTGGAGCCGGACACGGCGTTGAGATGGGTCATCCCGGTCGCCCGGAAGTCCTCCTCCACGGTCGGCGGCAAGCGGCTGGTGTCGCCCACCACCAGGCCGGGCAGCAGCCCGCCCTGGTCGTCGGGAAGCGGCTCGCAGGCCCGTTGCAGGCCGGCCCGGAGCGTGCCCGCCGCCCCCTGCGACCAGGGCGGCGGCCCGTGGAGCGTCGGCGGAGCCCGGACCGTCAGCACCGCCGCCGTCAGGTCGCCGCCGCGCGGCGCGGCGAGCCGCCCCTCGGCGGTGAGCCGCTGCCCGGGGAGCAGGTGCCGCCACGCCGGATCGGTGGCGAGCAGCAGGAACCGCAGCGGCGCGGCGACGCGTACCCCGTCGGGGCCGGTCACCGCGACCAGCTCGGCCCGCACCAGCAGGGTGGCCGGGCGGCCCGCGACGCCCCGGATCGGCCGTGGGTCGTCCCGCACGACCAGCTCGGCGCTGACCGTGGCCCGGTCGTCGACGAGGACGCGGACGGCCGGGGCGTCCCGGACGGCGAGCCGGGCGGCCGTCGCCGTGGCCCCGCACACGACGCCGAGCAGCAGCGCCACGGCGATCCAGCCGTACCGGCGCACGGGGGCCGCCGGACGCCCCAGCACGCCGAGCAGGTGCGCCGCGGCGACGGCGGCCAGCCCGGCGGCGACGGCCGCGAGCAGCGCCGCCGACCGGGTGCTCAGGTGCAGCCCGGCCAGCGCGGCCAGCCAGGCGGCCACGGCCAGCCCGGCCAGCCGCAGGTCGGGCGGCGCGGCGGGACCGAGCGCCACGGCGGTCGGTGTGGTAGGTCCGGGTGGCCCGGCGGCCGGTCCGGGCAGTCCAGGCGACCCAGGCGGCGCGGCGGCCGGTCCTGCCGGTCCGGGCGGCCCAGGTGTGACGGGCGGGCCGGTGGCGTTCGGGCGGGCGCTCCCGCTCACACCGTCACCAGTTCCTTGAGCTGCTCGTACCGGGCGTCGCCGATGCCCTCCACCTGACGCAGGTCACCCACCGAGCGGAACCCGCCGTTGCGGTCGCGGTGGTCGAGGATGCGCTGCGCGAGCACCGGCCCCACCCCGGGCAGCGCGTCGAGCTGGGCGAGGGTGGCGGTGTTCAGGTTGACCGGGCCGGCGCCGGCCGGCGCGCCCGCACCGGCGGGCTGACCGGGGGCGGCCGGGGCGGCCGGGGCGGCGTTCGGCTGGCCCGCCGGGGCGGCGACGCCGACCAGGATCAGCTCGCCGTCGGTGACCTTGCGGGCGGGGTTGAGCAGCGCCACGTCCACGCCCGGCAGCGCGCCCCCGGCCGCCTGCACCGCGTCGCCGACCCGGGCACCGGCCGGCACGCGGACCAGCCCGGGTCGGCGTACCTTGCCGGCGACCGCCACCACGAGCTCGCCGCCCGGCGTCGGGCCGCCGGTCTTCGCCCCCGCGTCGACGGGTGCCTCCGCCACGGCGGCGCTGGACGCCTCCACCGCGACCGGCTCGGCCTGGGGCCGGGAGCGCCACGCCCAGAAGCCGGCACCGAGCACCACCGCCACCGCGACGGCGGCCAGCGCCCGCACGCCGCGCCGCCCGGGGTCGAAGGCGCCGGGCCCCGGCAGGCGGGAGCGCAGCGGCTCGGCCTCGGGTGCGGGGTCGGGCTCGCCGGGGTGCGCCGTGGCGTCGCTCGGGGACAGTCCGGGGACGAAAGACGGCTCGGAACGGCGGGCGGCCCGTCGCCCCGGGCCAGGGTGCCTTTCCCCCGGCCACGGCACCGGCCGCTCGACTGCCGGTCCGCCCGCCGGAGGCCACCGGTCCTCCGGCGGAAGCCACGTGTTCGGCGGCATCACCGCCGGCCGCTCCGGCAGTGGCGCGGCCACTGTGGGCGGCTCGACGGCCGGGTCCGCCGGAGCGGTCGGCGCGGCCGAAGGCTCGATCGGCACGGCCGGGGGCTTCGGGGCCTCGGCCGCTGCCGGGCCGGCCGCGAGCCACCGCAGCCGCCGCACGACCGTCTCCTCGTCGTCTGACACGGCGCGAGGCTAGGCACGGAGGCCGACGACCCGGGCCCCCTCATCCGGAACCTGTGGACAACGGGAGCCGCTGTGGACAACCGCCTGATCATGCCCACCGTGTGCTATGGGTCAAGCCGGGAGAGCAGGGCGACGACCAGGGACGGCCGCCCGAACGACGTGCGGGCCGGCGAGCGCCCGGCTCAGTCGGCGTCGGGCGGCGCGGGGCGGCGGTGCACGACGACGCAGGCCAGTCGCGGTCCGGTGTGCGCGGCGATCACCGCGCCGGCCTCCGTGACGTACGCCGAGCGGAGCCGCTCGCCGAGCCGGTCGGTGAGCGCCGCGAGGAGCCCGGCGGCGCGCTCCGGGGCGGCCAGGTGGTGCACGGCGAGGTCCACGTCGGCGTCCCCGGCCGCCTCGACGGCGAGGTCGACCAGGCGGGCAACGCCCCGGCTGGCGGTGCGCACCTTGTCCCGGACCACGATCGCCCCGTCCGGCATGTGCATGATCGGCTTCACCGACAGGGCGGTGCCGAGCAGCGCCTCGGCGGCCCCGATCCGGCCGCCCCGGCGCAGGAACTCCAGCGTGTCGAGGTAGAAGTAGATGGTGGTGCGGTCGATCGCGTCGACCGCCGCCCCGCGTACCTCGGGGAGGTCGGCACCCCCGGCGGCGGCCTCGGCGGCGGCGAGGACCGGGAAGCCGAGGCCCATTCCGGTGGAGCGGCTGTCGACCACGGCGACCCGGTCGCCGAACTCGGCGGCGGCGAGCCGGGCCCCCTCCACCGTGCCGGACAGCTCGGCCGACAGGTGCACCGACACCACCCCGCCGGCACCGGCGTCGAGCAGCCGGCGGTACGCCCCGGCGAACTGCTCCGGCGAAGGCTGCGACGTGCTGACCGAGACCCGCCGGCCGCTCAGTGCCCGGGTGGCGTCTTCGGGGGACGTCTCGACGCCCTCCAGCCCCTCCGCGCCGTTGAGCACCACCGTCAGCGGGACGACGGTGATCCGGCGCGCGCGCACCAGCTCGGGCGGGAGGTAGGCGGTGGAGTCGGTGACGACCGCGACGGGCATGCCCGGCACGCTAGCCGATCCCTCTCCCGGCCATCCGGGGCGGGCGGCCCACCGCGACCGACGCGACACCCCGGCCGACCGGAGCCGGGCGGGGGTCGGGCGGGCTCAGACCGCCTCGGCCGGTGCCTGCGCAACGGGCACGCCGACGTTGTGCGCCCGCAAGTGCCAGCCCCGAAGGTCGTTGTGGCGCAGCTCCGTCCAGTGGCAGTTGCTCAGGGAGCCGAACGACCGCAGCACCTCGTGACCCCAGCCGAGCAGGTGCCCGCAGCCCTGTCGGGCCCCCGCGCCGTGCGTGGCGACCACGACGGTGCCGCCCGGCGCCTCGTCGGCCGCGTCCTGGAGGGCGGTGCCGATCCGTTTGCCGAGGTCGTCGAGGCTCTCGATGCCCGATCCGGGATCGGGGTCGCCGGCCCGCCAGCGCGCGTACTCGTCGGGGTGGCGCTCGGCCACCTCGGTGAGCGCGAGCCCCTGCCAGAGCCCGAAGTGCCGCTCGCGCAGGCGGGCGTCGACGCGTACGGGCAGCCCGGTCAGCGCCGCCAGGGCGGCGGCGGTGTCGGCGGCGCGGCTGAGGTCGCTGGTCACGATCGCGTCGGGACGCAGCGCCGCGAGCAGCGGCGCGGCGGCGGCGGCCTGCTGTCGGCCGAGGTCGTTGAGCGACACGTCCGTCTGCCCCTGCACCCGGCCGCCGGCGTTCCAGTCGGTGTTGCCGTGCCGCCAGACGATCAGTCGGGTCATTCGGCGCTGGTGTTGCCGGCGGCGGCCTCCGCCTCGACCAGGTCCCGGTCCACGAACGGGATCTGCGGGCAGTCCTTCCAGAGCCGGTCGAGGGCGTAGAACTCGCGCTCCTCGGTGTGCTGGACGTGGACCACGATGTCGACGTAGTCGAGCAGCACCCAGCGCCCGCCCCGCTCGCCCTCGCGCCGGACCGGCTTGGCCTTCTCCGGCAGCTCCAGCAGCCGCTCCTCGATGGCGTCGACGATGGCCAGCACCTGACGCTCGTTGGGGGCGGCGGCGAGCAGGAAGGCGTCGGTGATGGCGAGCTGGTCACCCACGTCGATGATGACGATGTCCTGCGCCTTCTTGTCGGCCGCGGCCTGCGCGGCGGCCATCGCCAGCTCGTGAGCGCGTTCGGAAACTGTCACCGTTCTCCTTCGATCAACCGTGCGACCCTCCAAGCGTCTCACACCCGCCGACGCGACGACTTGTCAGTTCTGGTCGATTATCCGGACGAACGGGCGCGTACCGGGCGGGCTCACGGCTGATAGAGGCGCCGTTTCGCGATGTACTGCACCACACCGTCGGGCACCAGGTACCAGACCGGCTCTCCCCGGGCCACCCGGTCCCGGCAGTCGGTGGACGAGATGGCCATGGCCGGGACCTGGACCAGGCTGACCGCGTCGTCGGGCAGGTGCGCGGCGGAGAGCTCGAAGCCGGGCCGGGTCACCCCGACGAAGTGCGCCAGGGCGAACATCTGGTCGAGATCCTTCCAGGACAGGATGCGCTCCAGCGCGTCCGCCCCGGTGATGAAGTAGAGCTGCACCTTCGGGCCGTACTCGGCGTGCAGGTCGCGCAGTGTGTCGACGGTGTACGTCGGCCCGCCCCGGTCGATGTCCACCCGGCTGACCTGGAACCGGGGGTTCGAGGCGGTGGCGATCACCGTCATGAGGTAGCGGTCCTCGGCCGGGGTGACGGCCTGCTCCGCCTTCTGCCACGGCTGCCCGGTCGGCACGAACACGACCTCGTCCAGCCCGAACCGGTCCGCCACCTCGCTGGCCGCGACCAGGTGACCGTGGTGGATCGGGTCGAACGTGCCGCCCATGATCCCGACCCGCCGGATGTCTTCCTCCATCCGAAGATCGTATGCCGGGCCCCGGCCAATGGCCCCGCCCGGCCGGATCCGCCCCCCGGACCGCACGGCGGCGGCCCGGGTGGCGGGATTGGGATGGACGGGCGGCCGGGCCGGGTCAGGCCGAGGCGGCGGCCACGGCCGTGCGGGCGACCAGGGCGCGGCGCAGGTCGTCGTCGGCGTCGGTGACCCGGCGCCGGACGCCCGGCGGCACGTCGTCGCGGGCCAGCAGCGCCGCGGCCAACTCCCGGGTGCGCTGCGCCACGGCGTAGCGGGGGAAGGCGTCGGCCGCGATCTGCTCGGCGACCCATGGGGTACGCAGCCGCGCCGCCGCCGGCATCTCCGCGAAGTACCGCTCGACGTACGGCTCGGTCAGCTCGGCCTGCTCGGGCTGCCAGAACCCCCGGGCGGCGGCCTCGAGCAGCCGGTTGGACAGCCCGGTGTCGGCCACCACGACCTGCCATGCCGCCGCCTTCGCGGCCGGGTCGGGCAGCGCGGCCCGGCACCGGGCGGCCCGCTCGACGCCGGTGGCGCTCGGGTCGGCCGCCGCCTCGGCGGCGATCTCCCCCTCCCCGGCGGCGCCGAGCACCACCAGCCGGCCGAGCAGCGACCAGCGCAGCTCGGCGTCCACGGCCAGCCCGGCGGGGACGCCCCGCCCGGCCAGCCACCCGGCCAGCAGGTCGGCGTCGGCGCTCGCGCCGATCAGGGCCCGCGCGGCGGCGAGCTGCCGGGAGCCGCCCGGCTCGGCGGCGGTCAGCATCCGCTCGCTGGCCCCGGCGAGGCGGAGCAGCGCCGCCGCGCGGGCCGACGGGTCGAGGTAGCGGTCGACCAGCGACCGGACCACCCGCAGCACGTCCTCGACGATGATCACCTCGGGCTCGCCCGGCAGGGCGGCCTCGACGAGCCCGAGCAGGGCGTCGACCGGGCGCTCGCCGTCGGTGGCGGCGTCCAGGGCCTCGCCCCAGAGCAGGGCCCGGGCCAGCGGGTCGGTCAGGGTCGGCAGCAGCAGCGGCACGGCGTCCGCCGAGGCGGGATCGAGGCGGATCTTGGCGAACGTGAGGTCGCCGGCGTTGGGCAGCAGCAGTCGCGCCGCCGGCCGACCGGCCAGCCCGGCGAGGACCGTGCGGCCCCCGTCGACGTCCGGGTCGAGGTCGACCTCGTCGTGGGTGACCGTGCCGTCGGCGGCGTACCGGGCGATGCCGACGCGGTGCGGGCGCAGCACCGGGTGGCTGGCCGGGGCGGTCTGCGCGATCACCGCCTCCGCGTACCGGCCGTCGGCGTCGACGGTGACCTCGACCCGCAGGGTGTTCACCTGCGCCCGGCGCAGCCAGCGTTCGGCCCAGCCGGACAGGTCCCGCCCGGCGGCGGCGGTGAGGCTGCCGAGCAGGTCGGCGAGGGTGGCGTTGCCGAACCGGTGCGCCGCGAAGTGCGCGTTCAGCCCGGCGAGGAACGCCTCGTCGCCCAGCCACGCGACGAGCTGGCGCAGCACGCTGGCGCCCTTGGCGTACGAGATGCCGTCGAAGTTGACCAGCGCGTGGGCCGCGTCGGCGACCTCCTCGGGCGCGACGGGGTGGGTGGAGGGGCGCTGGTCGGCCGCGTACCCCCAGCCCTTGCGCCGCAGGGCGAAGGTCGTCCACGCACCGTCGAAGCGGGTCGCCTCGGCGGTGACCCGGGTGCCCAGGTACTCGGCGAAGGACTCGTTGAGCCACAGGTCGTCCCACCAGCGCATGGTGACCAGGTCGCCGAACCACATGTGCGCCATCTCGTGGGCGATCGTGGTGGCCCGCTGCTCGCGCTCGGTGTCGGTGACGGCCGAGCGGAAGACGAGGTCGTCGCGGAAGGTCACCAGGCCCGGGTTCTCCATCGCCCCGGCGTTGAACTCCGGCACGAACGCCTGGTCGTACTTGCCGAACGGGTAGCGCTCGGCGAACAGCTCGTGGAAGCGGTCGAGGCACTGCCGGGTGACGGTCAGGATCTCCTCGACGTCGGCGTCCAGGTGCGCGGCGAGGGACCGCCGGCACCACACGCCCAGCGGGATGCCGTCGTGCTCGGCCCGGCGCACGTGCCACGGGCCGGCGATCAACGTGACGAGGTACGGCGCGAGCGGGGGCGTCGGGGCGAACTCCCAGCGCCCCGCCCCGGGGGTGGCGGCCACCGCGCCGTTCGCGGCGACCGTCCACCCGGCGGGGGCGGTGACCGCGAGGGTGACCGGGGCCTTCAGGTCGGGCTGGTCGAAGGCGGCGAAGATGCGCTGCGCGTTGTCCAGGAAGGACATGGCGTAGAGGTAGGTCTCGCCGTCGGCGGGGTCGACGAACCGGTGCAGCCCCTCGCCGGTGTTCGAGTACGCCATCTCGGCCTCGACGACGAGCGTGTTGGCCGCGCCCAGCCCGGTCAGCGGAAGCCGGTTGTCGGCGAGGCTGCCCGGGTCGAGGTCGCGCCCGTTCAGTCGGGCCGACAGCAGTCGGGACGGCAGGATCTCCACGAACGTCTCCGCGTCGGGGGTGGCCCGGAAGCGGATCGTGGTGTGCGAGCGGAACGTTTCGCCGCCCCCGGTCAGGTCGAGGTCCACCTGGTAGGACTCGACGGTCATCAGCGCGCCACGCGCGGTCGCCTCTACACGGCTCAGGCTCGGCATCCGCTTATCCTGCCCGACGGGGAACCACACCCGTTTCCCGATACGCTCTGCGATGGAGGAACCAACAATGGGTCAGCACCCCAAGGGCGACTTCGACCTGTCCCGGGCGGTTTGGCAGCGGGCCGAGGGCGACACCTCGGACGGCGCGGTCGAGGTGGCCTTCGTGGACGACCTGATCGGCATGCGCAACTCGGCCGAGCCGGACGGGCCGGTGCTCGTCTTCACCCAGGCCGAGTGGGACGCCTTCGTGGCCGGCGCGCAGGACGGCGAGTTCGACCTGGACTGAGGGGCGGCCGGTCGGGCCGTGACCGCGCGTCGGCCGGCGGGACGACCCGTCGAGGGGCGGGCCCGCGACCGGCGGCCGGTCACGGCCCGGCTCCCGTTCAGTCACCGTCGCCCCAGCCGAGGCCGCCGAGGCCGAGGGCGTGGTGGAAGCCGGGGTGGCCGGCCACGTCGGCGCAGCGCTCGCCGTCGGGGCCGCGCGCACCGCAGAACAGTCGCTCGGCCCGGTGCCAGGCGTCGGCCGGGGAGAGCGCGGCCGAGGCGAGGGCCAGCTCGGGACGGAGCAGGCTCAGCCCCTCGGCGTACGCGACGGCCAGCTCGCGGGCCCGGTCCGTCCCGTCGGCGGTGAAGCCGAGATGCACCGTGAAGCGGCGCGGCGGGCGCTGCCGGGGCGGGGCCAGCAGCGGGCGCTCCGGCCCGCCGACCCCGCCGCCCGCCCGGCCCCCGCCGAGCGCGGCGACCACCCGCCGCTGACGCCAGTACCGTGACCCGTTCTCCCGCATGTCCTCCCCCGTCTCCGTCGTTCCGGCAACCCGCCGGCCCACGACCCAGCCAACCAGCTTCCCGCCGCCCCGGGAGGGGCCAGCCGGGGCGACGCCCGGCCGACCCGGCGGGGCGAGAGGGCCAGCCGGGGCTGCCTGGCCGGACGAGAGGGCCAGCCGGCGCGGCCCGGCGCGGCGCGGGAGGATTCAGCCGCCCACCGCCGGGAAGACACAACCCCCGTCGGTGCCCGCGTGGGCGGGGGGCCGGCCGGCCGCGTCAGGAGGTCCGATGGCCAGCATCCCCGTCGACCGCAGCCCGGACAGCACGCTCGCCCTGCTGCGGGAGGGCTACCGGTTCATCTCCGACCGCTGCGACCGGTACGGCACGGACATCTTCCAGACCCGGCTGCTGCTGCAACCGACCATCTGCCTGCGCGGCCGGGCGGCGGCGGCGCTCTTCTACGACGCAGAGCGCTTCCGTCGGGCCGGCGGGCTGCCGAAGCGGGCGCAGCGGACCCTGACCGGCGTGGGGGCCGTGCAGAGCCTCGACGGCCCGGCGCACCGCGACCGCAAGGCCATGCTCATGTCGATCATGACGCCGTCGGCGGTCCGGCAGCTCGGGCGGCTCTTCGACGACGAGTGGCGCGCCCGCCTGCCCGTCTGGGAGCAGGCCGGCGTCGTGGTCCTCCACGACGAGGTGGCCCGCATGCTGATGCGGGCGGTGTGCGCGTGGGCCGGCGTGCCGCTGGCCACCGCCGACGTGGCCCGGCGGACCGCCGACATGAACGCGCTGATCGATTCGGCGGCGGCGGTCGGCCCCCGGCACTGGCGGGGGCGGCTGGCCCGCCGCCGCGCGCAGCGGTGGGCCGCCGACGTCGTCCGGCGGGCCCGCTCGGGCGCCCTGCCCGCCCCGGAGGGCAGCGCGCTGCGGGTGATCGCCGGGCACCGCGACGAGCGGGGCGCGCCGCTGCCCCGCCGGATCGCCGCCGTGGAGCTGCTCAACGTGCTGCGTCCCACGGTCGCCGTGGCCCGCTTCGTGGTCTTCGCCGCGCTCGCCCTGCACGACCACCCGCGCTGGCGCGAGCGGGTCCGCGAGGACGGCGAGGCCGTCGCCTGCTTCGTGCAGGAGGTGCGCCGGTACTACCCGTTCTTCCCGGCCGCCGCCGCGCGGGTCCGCCGCTCCTTCGACTGGCAGGGGTACCACTTCCCGAAGGGCCGGCGGGTGCTGCTCGACCTGTACGGCACCGACCACCACGCGGCGCTCTGGCCCGAGCCGGAGCGGTTCCGCCCGGAGCGCTTCGCCGGCCGGCCCGGCGACGCGTACGCGCTGGTGCCGCAGGGCGGCGGCGACCACCTCACGGGGCACCGGTGCCCGGGTGAGCAGCTCACCATCGAGCTGCTCACCCGGGCGGTGGCCAACCTGACCACCGCCACGAGCTACGAGGTGCCCCCGCAGGACCTCGCGCTCGACCTGAGCCGGATGCCGACGCTGCCGCCGAGCGGCTTCCTCATGGCCAACGTCCGCCGCACCGCCTGAGGACCGGCCCGGCGGCGTCGAGACGGCGTGCCGGTTTGACCAGCCGGAATGCGGGCACCTGCTGCGGGCACGGCGACCCCGACAGCAGGAGGCGCGATGCCCTTCGACGCCAGCGAGTACGGCCGGCGGATCGCCGACGTCTACGACGAGACGTACGCCCACCTGGACACCGACGCGGCCGTGGAGCGGCTCGCCGCGCTCGCCGACGGCGGGGGAGTCTGCGAGTTCGGCATCGGCACCGGCCGGCTGGCGCTGCCCCTGCTCGCGCGGGGGCTGGCCGTCGCCGGCATCGAGGGATCGCCGGAGATGGCCGCCGGGCTGCGGGCCAAGCCCGGTGGGGAGCGGATCGAGGTGGCCGTCGGCGACTTCGCGCGGACCCGGGTGCCCGGCGCGTACGCGCTGGTGGTGCTCGCCTTCAACACGATCTTCGCGCTGCCCGACCAGGCCGCCCAGGTGGCCTGCTTCCGCAACGCCGCCGCCCACCTGCGGCCCGGCGGGCGGTTCGTGGTCGAGGCGTGGGTGCCCGACCCGGGGGCGTTCCGGGCCGGCGCGGCCCTGCGGCCGGTGCGGGTGGCCGGGGACGAGGTGCTGCTGGAGGCGGCCCTGCTGCACCCGGCCGAGCAGCGGATGACCACCACCAAGATCCGGATCACCGACTCCGGTACGCGCCTGCTGCCCGCCAACCACCGCTACGCCTGGCCCGCCGAGCTGGACCTGATGGCGCAGCTCGCCGGGATGACCCGGGAGAGCCGCTGGGCGGACTGGGCCGGCGGCCCGTTCACCGACGACAGCCGCGCCCACGTGAGCGTCTACCGGATGCCGGAGGCGGCGTGAGCGCCCCGGCCCGTACCCCGGCGGGGCGGGCGGGCGGCGACCCTCCCGGCGCGCCGGCCGCGACCGCCGGCGGCCCGGACCTGCGGCCCCGGCTCCCCGTGGAGTACGTCCTGCCGCTGCGCTGGGCCGACGACGCCGGCCTGGCCGAGCTGACCGGCTACCTGCGCGGGCTGCGCGGGCTCGTCGACGTCACCGTGGTCGACGGCTCCGCCCCGGAGCTCTTCGCCCGGCACGCCGCCGCCTGGCGCGGCCTGGTCCGGCACGTCGCCCCGGACCCGGCGCTGCGCGGCGTCAACGGCAAGGTCCTCGGGGTGCTCACCGGCGTCGCGCTGGCCCGGCACGAGCACGTGGTGATCGCCGACGACGACGTCCGGTACGACGAGGCGGGGCTGCGCGCCGCGCACAGGCTGCTGGACACCGTGGACCTGGTCCGCCCGCAGAACTACTTCGACCCGCTGCCCTGGCACGCCTGGTGGGACAGCGGCCGGACCCTGCTCAACCGGGCCCTCGGCGCGGACTGGCCGGGCACCCTGGCGGTGCGCCGCAGCACCTTCGTCGCCATGGGCGGCTACGACCCCGACGTGCTCTTCGAGAACCTGGAGCTGGTCCGCACCGTGCGCGCGTACGGCGGGAGGGACGCCGCCCCGCGCTGGCTGCACGTGCGGCGGCTGCCGCCGGACACCGCGCACTTCCGGGGGCAGCGGGTCCGCCAAGCGTACGACGACCTGGCCCAGCCGGCGCGGCTCGCGGTCTCGCTGGCGGTGCTGCCCGCCGTGGCGACCGCGCTGGCGACCCGCCGCCCCGGGCTGCTGCTCGGCGCGGCGTCGGCCGTGGTGGCGCTGGCCGAGGTCGGCCGCCGACGGGCCGGCGGGGCGGCCGTCTTCCCCCGCACCACCGCCCTGGCCGCCCCCCTGTGGCTCCTGGAGCGCGGCGTCTGCTCCTGGCTGGCCGTCGCCGACCGGGTGCTGCGCGGCGGCGTCACGTACGCGGGCACCCGGGTGGCCCGCGCCGCCCACTCCCCCCGCGCCCTCCGCGCAAGGAAGGGCACCTTGTTAACGCCTGAGGTATAGCAGGGGCCCCTTCTTAACTCCGCCCACCCGCGCGCCGCCCGCCGCTCACGCTCGCCGGCCCCCGTACACGCGACAGCTCGCGACCACCAGCCGACCTGCGTCGGGAGTGGCCGCGAGCTGCGGCGTACCTTGGTGTCCCCGGTCAGTACCGCACCTGTTCGCGGGACTGCTGGGCCTGGCCCTTCACGTCCTGCGCGGCGGACTTCGTGTCGTCCTTGACGGCGTGCACGGCGTCCTGGGCGGTGGCCTTCACCGACTCGGTGGCCTCCCGCGCCGGCTCGCGCAGCTCCTCCTTCAGCTCGCTGGCGACCTCGCTGAGCTTCTCCTTCACCACACCGGCGTGCTCGCCGGCCCGCTCCTTGACCTGGGTGGCCACCTGCTGCTCGCGGCGGCTGGCCGGGATCAGCGAGGAGACCAGCATGCCGACGCCGAAGGCGATCAGGCCGGCGGCCAGCGGGTTGCCCTCGGACTTCTCCCGCAGCACCTGCGGCGCCCGCTGCGCGGCGTCGCCCACCGTCGAGGCGGCCGAGTGCGCCTTGTCCGAGACGGTCGAGGCCGCCGAGGAGGCCCGGTCGGCGACCGAGTGCGCGGCGTCCCGGGTGCTGTGGCCGTAGTCGGTGGCGGTGCCCATGACCTTGTCCCTCACATTCTGCAGGGCGTTGCGCGCCCGCTGCTTGCGGTCGTCGACGATGCGGCCCGGGCTCACCTTGTACGCCAGGGCGTCGACGTCGGTGCTCAGGTTGTTGCGGGTGGCTTCGATCTCGCGGCGGATCTGGTCGGGATCGGTGCTCATCGGGTGACTCCCTCCGGGTGAGGCTTGAGCGCGTCGGGGATGCGCTGCACGCTGTCGTTGGTCTGCTTGAGGCCGCGTACGCGCTGCGCGTTCTTCTTGGCCATGGAGTAGAGGACCGCGGCGATCGCGCCCCAGATGACGGCGACGATCAGCGCCGCCCAGCCCGCGTCCATCACGTTGGACAGTCCGGCCCAGAGGGCGATCGACAGGAACAGCGCCACCATGTAGCCGCCGAAACCGGCGCCGCCGAAGAGACCGGCGGCCTTGCCCGCCTTCTTCCCCTCCTGCCGGATCTCGGCCTTGGCCAGCTCGACCTCCTGCCGCATCAGCGTGGAGAGATCGCTGGTCACCTGGCGCATCAGCTCACCGATGGAGCTGCTCCTCACCTCGTCCGCGGTGTGCGGGGCGCCCACGGGGCGGTACCCGGGGTCCTGCGTCGGCACGGTCATGCCGTCACCTCCCTTCGGATCTCTCTCGCGCTCACGGGCGGGTGGTGCCGCTGGACGGCACGCCGGGCAGCGGGTCGGTCTGGGTCACCGGGGGCAGCGGCTGGCCGGTGCCGCCGGCGGGGTCGGCGTAGCTGGTGGTCGTGCGCGGGTCCGGGTAGGCCGCGCCCTGGCCGGAGTAGCCGGGGTCGGGCTCCGCGTAGGTGCCCGGGGTCGGGTCGAGGTAGCCGCCGGGCGGGGTCTGGACCGGCACGGCCTGGGGGGCCGCCGGGGTCGGGATCACCGCGGTCCGCTCCGGGTCGTACCCGCCGGTCGCGCCGTACCCGCCGGTCGCGCCGTACGCGCCGGTCGTGCCGGTGGAGTCCGAGGCCGCGGAGAGGCTCTTGGTCAGCCGGCCGGCGAGCACGCCGAGCACGGCGGCGCCGACGAGGAAGGTCCCCGGGTTGCGCCGGGCGTAGTCCTTGACCTCGTTGACGATGTCGCCGGGCTGCCGGTCCTCCAGCCAGCCGGCCACGCCGTGCACCCGCTCGGCGGCCTGGTGGGCCAGCTCGGTCACCGGGCCGGCCTGGCCGCTGTTCTGCGCCATGGAGCGCATCTCGTCGGCCAGCGAGCGCAGCCCGCTCGCGGCCCGGCGCTGCTGCTCACCGGTCTGCCCGACGAGCTGGGAGCGGGCCTCCCCGTACAGGTTGCGGGCCTGGCGCGCGGCCTCGCCGACAACCTCCCGGCCCTGCTCCTTGGCGGTCTGCGCGACCGCGCCGCCCGCCTGGGCCGCCTCGGCGCCCACCTGGCGGGCCTGATCGCGTACGCCGTTGCCGTTGGTCGACTCCTGCCCGTACGTGGACGTCGTGGGTGAGAGATCGTAGGTCATGATGTCCCTTCCGCTCGGAAAGTCGTCGCGGTCTGACTTCGGGGAATTTGCCGGCGTTGTTCCGTCGGCTGTCTCTTGACCTACCCTCACGCGCGAGTCCAACACCTGATTCGCGGTTTCTCTGCGGAGCGTGTCCGCGCCCGCACACAATGGAGGATCGTCGGGGCTGCTTATCCACGGAGGGTGACATCGATGGCACGTGACCGGCACGGCCACAGGGCCCGGGTGCAGGTGGCCGCTGCCGCCGTGGCCGGCCTCTTCCTCCTGCTCGGCGTGCTCGGCTTCGTCCCGGGGATCACCACCGGGTACGACGACCTCTCCTTCGCCGGCCACGCCTCCGGCGCGAAGCTGCTCGGGCTGTTCCAGGTGTCGGTCCTGCACAACGCCCTGCACCTGGGGTTCGGGCTGGTCGGCCTCGTCATGGCCCGCAGCCTCGCCGGGTCGCGGCTGTTCCTGGCCGGCGGCGGCGCGCTCTACCTCGGCCTGTGGATCTTCGGGCTCGCCGTCGACCTCTTCGCCGAGCACCGGGCGGTCAACTTCATCCCGCTCAACCCCGCCGACAACTGGCTGCACCTGGTGCTCGGCTTCGGCATGATCCTGCTGGGCCTGCTGCTGTCCAACCGGGCCGGCACCGGTGGTCGGCTCGACAGGCCGATCGACCGCCCCTGACCGCGCCCGCCCGCCGGAGCCGCCGGGCCGTCAGGCGGCGACCGGCAGCGGCTTGGCGAAACAGCGGCTGTACGGGTTGTCGACGTACTCGCCGTACACCGGGATCGGGGCGTACCCGCAGGAGGTGTAGAGGCCGATGGCCGCCGGCAGGTAGCTGCCGGTCTCCAGCCGGAGCTCGGCGTACCCCCGCTGGGCTGCCAGCTCCTCCAGCGCGACCAGCAGCCGCCGGGCGAGCCCCTGCCCCCGGTACGCGGGCTCGACGTACATCCGCTTCAGCTCGCCGGTGTGCGCGTCGAGCTCCTGCACGCCGCCGCACGCGACGACCCGGCCGGCGTGGACGACCGCGAGGTAGTGGATGTCGTCGTGGGTGACGGTCGCCTGCCCGTCCAGCCCGCCGTCCGCCTCGCGCAGCTCACGCTGCTGCGCCTCCACCAGAACGGCGATCTCCGGGTCGGTCGTGGGCCGCGCTTCGATCAGCATGCCGCCACGCTACGCACGGCGAATTTCCGGGGTAGGCGCGGCAGATTTCCGGCTGGTTTCCGACGGAGAGGCCGTGGTCGGGCCGGCGGGCCCTACTCCTCGTCCGCGAGATCGTCGTCGGGGTCCGGGGCCGGCTCGTCGGCGGCGTCGGCCGCCAGCTCGTCCTCGGGACGCCGCCGGCGGGCCTTGCGCGCGGCGAGCCGCTCGGCGGCCGAGGCGCGGGTCGACTTCTCCTCCAGCCGCACGTCCGTGCCCCGGTTGCCCGGCACGAAGTCCACGCCCGCGTACAGGGTGGGCTGCCAGTCGAACTCGCGCTCGCCGATGCGTACCAGGTCCCCGGGGTTCGCCCCCGCCTTGGCCAGCTTGTCCTCGACCCCGAGGCGGGCCAGCCGGTCGGCCAGGTACCCCACGGCCTCGTCGTTGTCGAAGTTCGTCTGCCGCACCCAGCGCTCCGGGCGGGTGCCGCGGACGGTGAACGAGCCGTCCGGCTCGGCCTCGATGGTGAAGCCCGTGTCGTCGACCGCCTTCGGGCGGATGACGATCCGGGTCGGCTCGGCCGGCGGGGCGGCGCTGCGGGACTGCTCGACCAGCTCCGCCATCGCGTACGTCAGTTCCTTGAGGCCCTCGCGGGTCGCCGCGGAGACCTCGAAGACCCGCAGGCCCCGCGCCTCCAGGTCGGGGCGGACGATCTCGGCGAGGTCCCGGCCGTCCGGTACGTCGACCTTGTTGAGCGCCACGAGGCGGGGCCGGTCGGCCAGCCCGCCGTACTGGGTCAGCTCGGCCTCGATCATGTCGATGTCGGCCAGCGGGTCGCGGCCGGGCTCCAGGGTGGCGGTGTCGATCACGTGCACGAGCACGGCGCACCGCTCGACGTGCCGGAGGAACTCCAGCCCGAGGCCCTTGCCGGTGGCCGCGCCCGGGATGAGACCGGGCACGTCGGCGACCGTGAAGGTGTGGTTGTCGACGCGGACCACGCCCAGGTTCGGCACGAGGGTGGTGAACGGGTAGTCGGCGATCTTCGGCTTGGCGGCGGAGATCACCGAGATCAGCGACGACTTGCCGGCGGAGGGGTAGCCGACCAGGCCCACGTCGGCGACGCTCTTGAGCTCCAGCACCACGTCGAGCTGGTCGCCGGGCTCCCCCAGCTCCGCGAAGCCGGGCGCCTTGCGCCGGGCGTTGGCCAGGGAGGCGTTGCCCCGGCCGCCCCGGCCACCCCGGGCCGCCTCGAAGGCGGTGCCGGCGCCGACCAGGTCGGCCAGCACGGTGCCGTCGGGGGCGGTCACGACGGTGCCGTTGGGCACCTTGAGGAACAGGTCGCGCCCGTTTGCGCCGTCCCGGTTCGAGCCCGCGCCGCCCTTGCCGTTGTCGGCCTTGACGTGCGGGCGGAAGTGGAAGTCCAGCAGCGTGTGCACCTGCGGGTCGACGACCAGCGTCACGCTGCCGCCGTGCCCGCCGTTGCCGCCGTCCGGGCCGCCGAAGGGCTTGAACTTCTCGCGGTGGATCGAGACACAGCCGTGCCCGCCGTCACCGGCCTGCAGGTGCAGCACGACCCGGTCAACGAACATCGTCACGTCGTCAATCCTTCCAGCGGGGCACGCCCCCGCACGAGAAAAAGCGAAGCGGGCCGGGACCCTCGGTCCACGGCCCGCGACGCCTACGAACTACTGCTGCGGCACGATGCTGACGGTCTTGCGACCGCGCCTGGTGCCGAACTGGACCGAGCCGGCGGCCAGCGCGAAGAGCGTGTCGTCGCCGCCACGGCCGACCAGGTCACCGGGGTGGAACTTGGTGCCACGCTGACGGATGAGGATCTCACCCGCGCTGACGACCTGACCACCGAAGCGCTTCACGCCGAGCCGCTGGGCCGCGGAGTCCCGGCCGTTACGCGAGCTGGACGCACCCTTTTTGTGAGCCATCTGAGGACGACCTACTTCCCGCTGGAGATGCCGGTCACCTTGACCTGGGTCAGCGGCTGGCGGTGACCCTGGCGCTTGTGGTAGCCGGTCTTGTTCTTGAACTTGTGGATCCGGATCTTCGGGCCCTTGGTGTGCGCGGCGATCTCGCCGGACACCGCGACCTCGGCAAGCTTCGCCGTGTCGGTCACCAGGTCGTCACCGTCGACGAGGAGCACCGCGGTGAGCTTCACCGCGTCGCCGGGGGCACCGGCGAGCTTCTCGACCTCGATCACGTCGCCCTCGGCGACCTTGTACTGCTTGCCGCCGGTTTTGACGATCGCGTACATCGGAGGCGGACTCCCTGTCGTTGAGGCTGCTGGCGGTCGTTCCCTCGGCGGCTCGCCGGGTAGCAGAGGCGCGGCGGCGCGGGCACGCGGGAACTCGGCACACACCAAAGTGCGCCGCAGGCCAGCGTACGCCATGGGCAGCCCCACCCCCAAACCGGGCTCCCGTGCCGGCGCGCGCCACGCCACCCGGGCGCGCCTCGCCGCCCTCCGCGCACCCTCCGCCCTCGGTGAGAGGGGAACCCCTCTCTACCGGACGCGTGAACGAGGCGCCCTTCCTCACCCCGCCGCGCAGAGCTGGTCGAGGCGCTGCTGGAGCCCCTCCAGCTCCTCCTCGTCGATCGCGTCCACGTCGGTGCCGAGGGTGCCCACCTCGCTGGCCAGGTCGGCCAGGAGCGTACGGAGCTGCGGGTCGGTGGCCTGGCCCGACTGCTCCCGCAGGGCGGCGCGCCAGCCGGTCAGCGCCGCCTCCGCCCGCTTCCGGGCGGTCTCGGCCGTCGCGCTGTCGTTCTCCCCCACCGCCCCGATCATCCGGCCCAGCTCCGCCACGTACGTGCGGACGGCCGTGCTGCCGGCCTGCTGGGCGGCGGCGCAGACCGCCCCGGCGTTCCCGCCCGCCGGCCCGCCCCCGGCGGGCGCCCCCGACCCTGCGGCCGGGGTGGCAGCGGCCGGCGGCGGGGAGCCGGCCGGGTCCGCGTCCGAGCCGGAGCGCTCCGCGGAGCAGGCCACGCCGGAAGACAGCAGGGCCACGGCGGCGGTGAGGGCGAGCAGACGACGCATCTTCTTCTCCTGACCCGGGGGGTGGCCGATCCTAACCGGGCGCGGGACGCGACAGGACCCCTCCCGCACCCGTGTCGGGCGCGCGGAAGGGGTCCTGTGAGTCGCGCTCGGCGGTCAGCCGGTCACGGGCGGGTACGCCGCCGGGTGCCGCCCCGGCGGGCCCGGCGCCGGCCGACACCGCCCTCGGTGTCGGCGTCGTCGTCGCCGAGGGCGTCCGGGTCGTCCGCCCCGGCCAGCCGGGCTGACTCGCCCCGCTGGACGTCGGCCACGGCCGGTGCGGTGTCGGTGTCCGACTCGTACCGGGACAGGTCGTAGCCCATCGTGTCGTGGTACTCGGCGTCGGCGACGGGGGCGTCGACCGGCGTCTCGACCACCTCGACCACCGTGCGCTCCGGCGCGGCGCTCTTGCGCGCCCGCCGCCGCGACGACGTGCCGCCACCCTGCGCCGCCGTCCCGCCGCCCTGCTCGGCCGGGGCGGGCGCGACGACGGACGAGGCCACCGCCTTGACCTTCTCCCCCGCGCCGCCGCCCGGGCGGGGCTTCTCCGGCACCGGCTCGGTGTGGATGATCACGCCACGGCCCTTGCAGCACTCGCAGGTCTCGCTGAACGCCTCCAGCAGGCCCGCGCCGATCCGCTTGCGGGTCATCTGCACCAGGCCGAGCGAGGTGATCTCGGTGACCTGGTGCTTGGTGCGGTCCCGGCCCAGGCACTCGGTGAGCCGGCGCAGCACCAGCTCGCGGTTCGACTCCAGCACCATGTCGATGAAGTCGATCACCACGATGCCGCCGAGGTCGCGCAGCCGGAGCTGGCGGACGATCTCCTCGGCCGCCTCCAGGTTGTTCCGGGTGACCGTCTCCTCGAGGTTGCCGCCCGAGCCGGTGTACTTGCCGGTGTTGACGTCGATGACGGTCATCGCCTCGGTGCGGTCGATGACCAGCGAGCCGCCGGAGGGGAGGAAGACCTTCCGGTCGAGGCCCTTCAGGATCTGCTCGTCGATCCGGTACTCGGCGAACACGTCGGTCGTGCCGACGTGCCGGCGCACCCGGTCGACCAGGTCCGGCGAGACGTGCGACAGGTACGACTCGACCATCCCGTACGACTCGTCGCCCTCGATCATCAGCTCGCGGAAGTCCTCGTTGAACAGGTCCCGCACGACCCGGATGACCAGGTCCGGCTCCTCGTAGAGCAGCACCGGCGCGCCGCCGGAGGTCGCCTTGGCCTGGATGTCCTCCCACTGGGCCTGGAGCCGCTTGACGTCACGGGCCAGCTCGTCCTCGCTCGCCCCCTCGGCGGCGGTGCGGACGATCACGCCCGCGCCGTCGGGAACCAGCTTCTTGAGCGCGTCGCGCAGCCGCTTGCGCTCGGTGTCGGGCAGCTTGCGGCTGATGCCGGAGGCGTTGCCGTTCGGCACGTACACCAGGTGCCGGCCGGAGAGCGCGATGTGGCTGGTCAGCCGGGCCCCCTTGTGCCCGATCGGGTCCTTGGTGACCTGCACCAGCACCGAGTCGCCGGGGCGCAGCGCCTGCTCGATCGAGCGGGCCCGCCCCTCCAGGCCGGTGCTGTCCCAGTTGACCTCGCCCGCGTACAGCACGGCGTTGCGGCCCCGCCCGACGTCGACGAAGGCGGCCTCCATGCTCGGCAGGACGTTCTGCACCTTGCCGAGGTAGACGTTGCCGGCCATGGTGCCGGACGAGTTGCGGGTCACGTAGTGCTCGACCAGCACGCCGTCCTCGAGCACGGCGATCTGGGTGCGGTCGCCGCGCTGGCGGACGGCCATCACCCGGTCGACCGCCTCCCGGCGGGCCAGGAACTCCGACTCGCTCAGGATCGGCGGGCGGGTCCGCCGCTGCTCCCGGCCGTCCCGGCGGCGCTGCCGCTTGGCCTCCAGCCGGGTCGAGCCGGAGACGCCCTGCACCTCGTCGACGGCCTTGCGCGGCTCGCGGATCTTCACGACGGTGGGCACGCCGTCGTCGGCCCCGCCGTCGGTGTCCCCGGCGCCCCGGCGACGCCGGCGCCGACGGCGGCGGGTCATCCCGTCCCCGCCCTCGTCGCCCTCGTCCTCGTCGCCGTCGGCCCCCGCCTCGGGCTCCTCGCCCTCGTCCGCCGAGGCGGCCTCCTCGGCCTCGTCGTCCTCGGCCTCGTCCGCGCCGCCCTTGCCCCGGCCCCGGCCACGCCGACCACGCCGCCGACGCCGACGGGCGGCGCTCTCCTCGTCGTCCTCGTCCTCGCCGGCTTCCTCGGCCTCGGCCGCGGGCTCCTCCTCGGCCTCCACGGCCTCCACGGCCTCGACGGGCTCGACCGGCTCGACCTCGCGCCGGCCGCGCCGACGCCGGCGCGTGGGCTCGGGCTGCTCCTCGGCGGCCGGCTCCTCCTCCACGAGGGCGGGGACGGGCACGACGACCCGGGTGACTTCGATCTCCTCGGCCTGCGGGGCCATGAACAGCACGGTCGGCGCGGAGAGGGCGGCCCGACGCCGGCGGGTCTTCGGCTCGGCGGCGGGCGGCTCGGCGGCGGCCTCGGGTGCGGGAGGCACCTGCCCGGCGGGGCTCGGCGCGCCTGCGGCGCCACCGCCCTCGGCGGCCGAGGGCGCGGCGGGGGCCGGCGGGGCACCGGCGGCCGGAGTCCCGGCAGCCTCGACGCTCTCCTCGGCCTCCTCCTCGCCCGCAGCCGGCTCGGCGGCCGGCACAACGGCGGAGGGCTCGACGGTCGGCGCAGCGGCGATGGGTTCAGCAGCCTGCGCACCGGCGGAGGGCTCGACGGCCGGTGCAGCGGCGATCGGCTCGACGGCCGGCGGGGCCTCGGGCGCGGGGCCGGCGGTCTCCGGGGTCGGCTCGGCCGGGGCCTCCGCCGCCACGGCCTTGCGGCGGCGGGTCCGGGTCGCCTTCACCGGCGGCACGATCTCGGCGGCGGCCTCCTCGGCGCCCGCCCCGGCGACCGGCTCCTCCACCGCCTTGGCGGGGGTCGCCTTGCGGCGGCGGCGCGGCGTCTTCGGGGCCTCGCCCAGCTCGCCCGCGACCGGGGCGAAGACCTCGGCCTGGGGGGCCTCTCCGCTGGTCGAGCCGGCGGAGGTGGACGCCTCCACCGGCGCGTCGGTCTGCTCCGGCTGGTTCAGCGGGGCCGCCCGGCGGCGGGTGGCCCGCTTGCGCGGCGGGGCGGCCGGCGTCTCGGCGGTCGCTGCCCCGCCGGTGTCGGGGCCCCCGGCAGGGGGCGCGCCCCCGGTGTCGGGGCCGACGGCGGTGAGGTCCGCGGCGCCGGTGACGACGTCGCCGCCGGCACGGCCGGCATCGGCAGTGTGGTCAGCGGTCTCACCGGCCGGCTGTGAACCGGCCCGTTCGCCGCCCTCGGGCTCGTTCTCGAGCATGGACGTTCTCCAGTTCTGGCTGCCCCGGGCGCGGGTGAGCGCTGCCACGCAGGGTCGCCGCAAAGTGTTTCCGCCGGCGCGCGAGGTGCGCGACCGCCGAAGTCTGCCTGCCAGAGTGTTGACCGACGGTCAACACTCACACGATGGCTGCCCCCTCGCGATCCGCGTCCAACGGATCGACGATCGCGCCCTGCGCGGTCAGCGTGCCCTGCGCCAGCCGGATCACCCTCGGGGAGACCGGCGGCTCCAGGTCGGCCACCGCGCGCAGGCCGGAAAGGACGTCATCGGGTCGTACGGACGGGGTGACCTGCCGGACGACCAGTTCGAGTATCGCACACGGTACGGCCGTGAACCCGGAAGGCGTCTCCGGAACGGGCATTACATCGATGCTCATGACTGCGGAGCGGGCGTCGAACGTGCGCCTGCCCTGCTTCGTCATCCGCTCCACCTGAACCTCGGCGGCGGCGCTGAAGGCAGCCACCGCGCGCCCCAGCTCGGCCGGGTCGACCTGGGGCAACTCGATCCGCCAGTGCGACGCCTCGATCCGGTCGGCGAGACTGCCGCCGGACGCGACGACGGCGTCCACCACGTCGAGGCCGGGCGAGAGCGCGGCGTCCAGCGCCAGCCGCAGACCTTCCGGGTCGACCGGCTCGCGGAGCCCGATCTCCAGGTACTCCGCCTCGCTGGCCACCCCGGTCGGCGCGGCGCTGGCGTAGGAGATCTTGGGGTGCGGGGTGAAGCCCTGCGAGAACGCGATCGGTACGCCCGCCCGGCGCAACGCCCGCTCGAACGCCCGGGCGAAGTCCCGGTGCGAGGTGAACCGCAGGGGCCCCCGCTTGGCGTACCGGATGCGGACACGCTGGACCACCGGGGCCTGGCCGCCCTCCGGCTGTGGTTTCTTGCTGATCGTCGTGCTCCTCGCCACTGGGCGCCGGCCGACCCACGGTCGGCCGGCGCGGGGGTCACTGCGGGGTGGGGGTGGGGATCCGCAGGCCGGTGCCGTTGGTCGGGGTGAGCGGGAGCAGCTTCCTGCCCGTCGGGCCGATCTGGATCTCAGTGTCCATCGACGGGCAGACGCCGCAGTCGAAGCACGGGGTCCACCGGCAGTCGTCCTGCTCGTACTCGGACATGGCATCCTGCCAGTCCTGCCAGAGCCAGTCCTTGTCCAGGCCCGAGTCCAGGTGGTCCCAGGGCAGGACCTCCAGCTCGTCGCGCTCCCGGGTGGTGTACCAGTCCAGGTCCACGCCGAAGGCCGGCAGCACCTCGGTCGCGGCGTCCACCCAGCGCCGGTACGAGAAGTGCTCGCTCCAGCCGTCGAACCGGCCGCCGTCCTCCCACACCCGGCGGATCACCGCCCCGACCCGACGGTCGCCCCGGCTGAGCAGGCCCTCGATCAGCGACGGCTCGCCGTCGTGGTAGCGGAAGCCGACCGCCCGCCCCAGCGAGCGGTCCGCGTTGATCGCCTGCTTGAGCAGCTTGAGCCGGGCGTCGATGACCTCCGGGCGCTCCATCGACGCCCACTGGAACGGGGTGTGCGGCTTCGGCACGAAGCCACCGATGGAGACCGTGCAGCGGATGTCCTTGGAGCCGGTGGCCGCCCGCCCGGCCCGGATGACCTCGTGCGCCATGTCGGCGATCTCGAGGACGTCGTCGTCGGTCTCGGTGGGCAGGCCGCACATGAAGTAGAGCTTCACCTGCCGCCAGCCGTTGGTGTACGCGGTGACGACCGTGCGGATCAGGTCTTCCTTCGACACCATCTTGTTGATCACGCGCCGGATGCGCTCCGACCCGCCCTCGGGGGCGAAGGTCAGGCCGGTACGCCGCCCGTTGCGGGACAGCTCCTGCGCCAGGTCGATGTTGAACGCGTCCACCCGGGTCGACGGCAGGGACAGCGACACGTTGGTGCCCTCGTACTGCTGGGCCAGGCCCGAGCACATGTCGCCGATCTCCGAGTGGTCGGCCGACGACAGCGACAGGAGGCCCACCTCGTGGAAGCCGGAGAACTCCAGCCCCTCGCGCACCATCTGCCCCACGGTGGTGATCGACCGCTCCCGCACCGGCCGGGTGATCATGCCAGCCTGGCAGAACCGGCAGCCCCGGGTGCAACCCCGAAAGATCTCCACGGCGTACCGCTCGTGGACCGTCTCGGCCAGCGGGACCAGGGGCTTCTTCGGGTACGGCCAGGCGTCCAGGTCCATCGTCGTGCGCTTGTGCACCCGGAACGGCACGTCCGCCCGGTTCGGCACCACGCGCTGGATCCGCCCGTCGGGCAGGTAGTCCACGTCGTAGAAGCGCGGCACGTAGACGCTCTCCGTGCGGGCCAGCCGCAGCAGCAGCTCGTCCCGGCCACCCGGGCAGCCCTCGGCCTTCCACTGCCGGACGATCGTGGTGATCTCCAGGACCGCCTCCTCGCCGTCGCCGAGCACGGCGGCGTCGACGAAGTCGGCGATCGGCTCCGGGTTGAACGCGGCGTGCCCGCCGGCCACGATCACCGGGTCGGCGTCGGTGCGGTCGGCCGCGAGCAGCGGGATGCCGGCCAGGTCGATCGCGGTGAGCAGGTTCGTGTAGCCCAGCTCGGTGGAAAAGGAGACGCCGAACACGTCGAAGTCGCGCACGGCGCGGTGCGCGTCGACGGTGAACTGCGGCACGCCCTGCGCGCGCATCAGCTTCTCCAGGTCCGGCCAGACCGCGTACGTCCGCTCGGCGAGCACGTCGGGCAGCTCGTTGAGCACCTCATAGAGGATCTGCACGCCCTGGTTGGGCAGCCCGACCTCGTACGCGTCGGGGTACATCAGCGCCCAGCGCACGGCCGCCGCGTCCCAGTCCTTGACCACCGCGCCCAGCTCGCCGCCGACGTACTGGATGGGCTTGGTGACCTGGGGCAGCAGCGGCTCCAGCAGGGGCCAGACCGACGACCCCAGGTCGCGGCGCGGCGTCGGACGCGCCGAGCTGGAGTCGTCGCCGGAGTTGGCCACGGCGGGGCGCGGCGTGGTGGACGGGACGCTCATGAAGCCCAAGGGTACGCGGCCCTCCGCCGCCGGCCGCGCGCACCGCTGTCCACGCCCGCCCCGCGTTCCCACCACCGGCCGGATCGCCGCCGGTGGCACGTCGGTACTAACCTCGGACCGGCGCGAGAGGAGATTGCCGCGATGCCGCACCCGCAGCCGGGAGCAGACCGACCGGCCGACGGGGGCACCCCGGCCGCCGACCGTGACCTCGATTCGACGGTCGCCGGCGAGCCGACCCCCTCCCCCGTACCCCCGGACGCCGCCCCCGCACCGGCGGACGCCGGCCCGGAGACCGCCCCCTCGCCGGCCCGGGACGGTCACCCGCCGGCCGCCGACACGACGAACCCAGTCGGTGACACGACGGCCGCCGACACGCCGGCCCCGAGCGGCGACGCAACGGCCGTCGACGCGACGGTCCCCGGCGGTGACGGGACGGCCCCAGGCGGTGACGCGACCGACCCGATCGGCGGCCCGCCCGACGCGCCCCACCCGGTCGACCCGGCGGGCGCGACCAAGCTGACCGGCCCGGCCCCCGCGAGCGAGCCGGGTGTACCGGCCGACACGACGGGGCCGGACGAGCCGGCTGACGCGACCGGGCCGGACGACGCGACCAGACGGACCGAGGCGACCACCCCGGGTGGCGACGCCGGGCCGCCGCGCGCCACGGGGCCGGGCGGCGACACCGGGACGGGCGAGCCGCCACGGCCCACCCGGGCCGGACCCGACCCCACCCGAGTGGACGCGCGGCCGGACCGGACGACCATCGACCCCCTTGCCGCCGAGCCGCCCGCCCCCCGGTGGAGCGGGTCCGCGGCGGTTCCGCCGCCCCCGCCGCGCAGGCGGAGCTGGGGCGAGTCGGCCGAGCCCACCCCGCCGCCGCCTGCTCCGCTGCCGCCCCCGGAGAGCCTGACCCCGGTCGACCCGTGGGCGGGCGCGGACACCGGGAGCTGGGACCTGCACTCCGGTCCGCTGCCCCCGCTGCCGCCCACGATGACGTACCCGACGTCGCCCGCCACCCGGCCGTACCCGGGCCCGCACGCCGGGTCCGCGCCGGTTCCCCCGCCCCAGCCGGCCCGGCCGGTCTCCCCGCCCCCGGCGGCCCGGCCGGTCCCTCCGCCGCAGCAGGCCCAGCCGCTCCCCCCACCGCCGGCAGCCCGGCCGATGCCGCCGGCGCAGCAGGCCCGGCCGGTGTCGCCCGCCGCCCGTCCGGTGAGCCCGCCGCCGGTCGCCCGGCCGGTGTCGCCGCCCGTGCCCCCGCCCGCACCGGCCCGCCAGATGCCGGCGCCGGCCCGGCCGGCAGCCCCGCCGCCCCAGCCGCCCCCGCCGCAGCAACAGCAGCGCCGGCCCGCCCCGACGCCGGCCGCGCCGAGGGCCCCCCGCCGGCGTCGGCGACGCTGGCCGTGGGTGCTGCTGCTCAGCATCGCCTGCTGCTGCGGCTGCCCCGCGTACTGGATCAAGCCGATCTGGGAGCAGTACCCGGCGAAGGCGGCGCTGCCGTCGCAGATCAACGACCTGTCGCTGCGCCAGGACGACCACAGCGACGCCAGCATGAAGCGGTTGGAGACCGAGGTGCGCAAGGCGCACCTGCTGGCCGAGGAGACCTTCGCCGGCCTGTACGCCACCCCCGCCGGCAAGCGGGTGACGGTCTTCGGCGGTACCGGGTTCCGGTTCACGCCCGAGGGCGACGCGGACGACGAGATGACCCGCCTCAAGGACTCCTACCGGCTCGGGGAGCCGCAGGTGGTGGAGACCGACACGCGGGGACGGCACGCGCGCTGCGCCGTCGGCGCCCTCGACGGTGCCGACGTGGTCGTCTGCACCTCGGTCGACCACGGCAGCCTCACCACCGGGGTCTTCACCCAGCTCTCGCTCGACGACAGCGCGCGACTGCTGGACGCGATGCGCGAACGGATCGTCACGCCGAGTCAGGTCGGCGGCGGAAACTGAGGAGGCGGCACCCCGCCTGGCTGTGATCCCGGACACCGGCCCGCCCCCGCGTCGGCGGGGGCGGCGAGGGTCAGGCCCCGGTCGGCGGCTCGCCGCCGGCCGGCGGGTGGGCGCGGGGCGGGGCGTAGCGCGGCACGTACTCCTGGCCGGTGAGCTTCTGGATCTCGCTCATCAGCTCGTCGGTCATCTCCCGCAGCGACGTCCGGTCGTCGGAGCGCCCGGTGAAGTCCAGCGGCTTGCCGAACCGCACGATGATCTTCGCCTTGCCGGGCCGGGGCACCCGGGCGCCGATCGGCTGCGCCTTGTCGGTGCCGATCATGCCGACCGGGATGATCGGCACGCCCGCCGCCACCGCCAGTCGCGCCGCCCCGGTACGGCCCCGGTACAGCCGGCCGTCGGGCGAGCGGGTGCCCTCCGGGTACACGGCCACCAGGTCGCCGCCCTTCAGCGCCGGGATCGCCGCGTCGAACGCGGACAGGGCGGCCCGTCCGCCGGCCCGCTCGACGGGGATCGCCCCTAGGCCGGTGAGCACGAACTTGGAGAAGGCGCCCTTCACACCGGTGCCCTTGAAGTACTCCGACTTGGCCCAGAACGCCAGGTGCCGGGGGACGACGGTGCCGAGGAACAGCTCGTCGGCGACCGAGAGGTGGTTGCCCGCGAAGATCGCGCCGCCGGTCGCCGGGATGTGTTCGAGACCCTCCACGGTCGGTCGGAAGGCCAGCCTGAGCGCGGGTGCCACGGTGAGCCTGCCGATGGTGTAGAGCAGGGGCACTGGTCCTCCGACGGTCGTGCTGGACAGGGCGATGTCACGGTAGCCGACGCGGTCACGGCGGGCCGAACGGGTGGCCGGCCGTCCGCTGGGTGGCGGAGGCCGGGCCGGCGAGCGCCGGGTTCGACGGCCCGGCCTCCGACCATCCACCGCCCGGCGCGCAGCAGTATGATCGGCGTCACACCTTGCCGCCGTCACATCCCCGCGCCCGCCGCCGTCGTCCCGGTGTACCGACGAGGACGGGAGAACACGATGAGTCGGATCGATCTGGAGGCGGTGGCGCCGGAGGCGTACCGGGCGGTGGCCGGGCTGGAGCGGTACACCCGGGCGAACCTCGACCACACGGTGCTGGAACTGGTGAAGCTGCGCGCGTCGATGCTCAACGGCTGCGCGTTCTGCGTGGACATGCACAGCCGGGACGCCCTCGCGGCGGGCGAGTCCAGCCGGCGGCTGTTCGCCGTGGCGGCCTGGCGGGAGGCGCCCTTCTTCGACGAGCGGGAACGGGCCGCGCTCGCGCTCACCGACGCGCTCACCCGCCTCGGGGAGCACGGGGTGCCCGACGAGGTCTGGGACGCCGCCGCGAAGGTCTGGTCGGAGAAGGAGCTGGCGGACCTGACGGTCGCGATCGCCACAATCAACGTATGGAACCGGGTCGTGGCCGCCACCCGGCGGCAGCCGCCGACGGACGGGTGACGACCGCCGGGACGACGCAGGCGGCCGGTGCGCTCGACGCGCACCGGCCGATGCTGCTCGGCCTGGCGTACCGGATGCTCGGCAGCCTGCACGACGCCGAGGACGTGCTCCAGGACGCGTACCTGCGGTGGCTGGGCGTCGACCGGGCCGCGGTGGCCGAGCCGCGCCGCTACCTGTCCCGGGTGGTCACCCGGCTCGCCATCGACCGGCTGCGGGCCCGGCAGGCCGCCCGGGAGACGTACGTCGGGCCGTGGCTGCCGGAGCCGGTGCCCACCGCGCCCTCGCCCTTCGGGCCGCCGGAACACGCGGAGCTGCGCGACTCGCTGTCCCTGGCGCTGCTGCACCTGCTGGAGCGACTGACTCCGCCGGAGCGCGCGGTCTACGTGCTGCGCACCGCCTTCGACCTGCCGTACGCCCAGATCGGCGAGATCCTGGACCGGTCCGCAGCGGACTGCCGGCAGTTGCACCACCGGGCTGCGGCCCGGACCGCCGACGACCGTCGCCGCTTCGCGGCCGACCCGGGTGAGCAACGGCGGCTGCTGGACGCGTTCCTCGCCGCGGCCCGCGACGGCGACCTGGCCCGGCTGGCGGATCTGGTGGCGACCGACGTCACCGCGTGGAGCGACGGGGGCGGCCGAACCAGGGCGGCCCGCAACCCGGTGCGCGGGGCGGACCGGGTTGCCCGCTTCTTCGCCGGGATACTCGGACCCCCGCGGCCGACGCCGCACACCGTCCCAATGGAACTCAACGGCCAGCCCGGGTACGTCGTGCACTGGCCCGGCAGCCGGCGGTACACGGTGACCGTGGCCGCCACCGGCGGCCGGATCACCGGCCTGTACGTGGTCGCCAACCCGGAGAAGCTCACCCGGCTGGCGGGGTGACCCGAAGGCCGGGCCGGCCCCGCCGCGCCCGGCGTCGGAAAGCCGTCAGCCCAGCTCGGGGAACCAGAGGGCGATCTCGCGCTTGGCGCTGTCCGTCGAGTCGGAGGCGTGCACCAGGTTCTCCCGGTTGGACAGGGAGAGGTCGCCGCGGATCGTGCCGGCAGCGGCAGCGCGCCCGTCGGTGCTGCCGATCATGCCCCGCACGACCTGGACGACCTGGTCGCCGGAGAGCACGAGGGCGACCAGCGGGCCGCCGGTCATGAAGCTCTTCAGCGGCGGGTAGAACGCCTTGTCGACGTGCTCGGCGTAGTGCTGGTCGGCGAAGTCGCCGTCCATCGTCCGGGACACCATGGCGTCGATCCGCAGGCCCTTGCGCTCGAAGCGGGAGAGGATCTCGCCGACCAGGCCACGGCGGACCGCGTCGGGCTTGATCAGGACGAGGGTGCGCTCGTCCGGGCTGCTGATGGACACGCTGGGTTCCTCCTGTGCGCGGAAGGCGGCTCGGCTGGGTACGGTCAGCCTAGCGACCCGGTCCCGGCGCCGGCGCGGCGGCTGCTCTTTCCCTGGGTCGCCGATCCGGCCTAGCCTGGCCCTTGACCCCAGGGAGGTCCACTGTGGCGAATGGCGGGAACCGACCCATCGCGCCGGTACGCAAGCTCATCGCCGCGGTGCTGGGCACCGTGGCGACCTTCGTGGTCCTGTTCGGGCTGGGCATGACGAGTTGGGCGATCGTGGCGCTCGGCGTGGCGCTGGTGGTGCTGGCGATCGCGCTGGCGACGGTGCGCGGCGGCGGGCGCACGTGGGTGGTCGGCGTCGGCCACGTGCACAGCGCGTCCGAGCCGCCCACCGCGTACGCGTTCGGCCGCTGCGAGCTGCAGATCGTCATCGACGCGCCCGGGCTGCCGCCCCGGTCCAAGAAGATCATCGAGCCGAGGGTGCCGGTGGCGAAGTGGCCCTCGGTCGGGCAGTCCCTGCCCCTGCGGGTGGCCCTGGACGACCAGCGGCGCGTCCGGGTCCTCTGGGAGGACGTGCCCACCCACGCGGAGACCGCCGCCGCCGCTGCGGCGGTCGCCGACCTGCCCCCGGAGTACGCCGGCGTCGACCCCGTCGACGAGGTGCTCATCGCGCAGGAGGCCCCGCCGTGGGCCGACCGCACGCCCGACGACGACTTCCGCGACGACCTGCGGGACTTCCGCGACGACCTGCGCGATTCGCCCGGCCCCGACCCGCTGCGCGACGACCTCGGTCCCGTGCCCGACAGCCGGGAGCCGGTCGTGGTGCACCACCGCCCGGGTGGCCCCGTCGTGCTGGAGGGGACGCTGGTGGAGCCGCTCCCCGGGGCGCTGTCCCGCCGGGCCGCCCCGGCCCCCCGGCACCCGGCCGACGAGCGCTTCGACGCGACCGTCCCGGTCGAGACGATCTCCCCGGTCGACACGATCCCGTCGCACGACCCGGTCGTCTCCCCGGTCGACGACCCGATCGACGTGCCGCTGGACGACCCGGACCGGCGGGCCGAGCCGACCGCCGGCCACGACGACCTGGACGAGGCGATCTTCGGGTACGACCCGGAGGCCGAGCCCGCCGACGCCGCCGCCCCGATCAGCGGCGTCGGCATCACCCTGCTGGTCACCGACCTGGACCGCTCGCTCGAGTTCTACCGCGACCGGCTGGGCTTCGACGAGGTCGACCGGGGCGCGGGCAACGCCGTGCTCGCCTCGGGGGCGACCCGGCTAGTGCTGCGCGAGGTCACCGGGGCCGCCCCGATCAGCCGCCGCCTCGTGCACGTCAACCTGGAGGTCGACGACATCCAGGGCGCCTACGAGCGGCTGCGCGACTCCGGCGTCCGCTTCACGTACGCCCCGAGGGTCGTCAACCGGGGCACCAAGCTGGAGGTGTGGGCGGCGGCCTTCCGCGACCCGGACGGCCACGGCGTCGCCCTCACCCAGTGGCGCACCCGCGCCGAGGCGTAAGGAAGGGCACCCTGTTAACGCATTCCGCATAGCAGGGTGCCCCGCTCAACACCGCCGCCGCGACGGCAGCGCCGGATCAGCCGAAGGAAGTCAGCGGCCCGGGGTCAGCGGCCGAGGATCACCCGGCGCACGTGCAGGGCGTACCCCCAGACGAACGCGAAGATGACCCCCAGCGCCAGCAGCGACCAGTGCAGCAGCCCGGCGAGCATCAGCGCGCCCTGGAGCGCGGTGCCGGCGTACCAGGCCCACGGCCGGCGCATCATGCCGGCGAGGACCACCGCCGCCACGGCCAACGCCACGATCGCCGCGACGGCCGCGCCGCCGAGGTCCCCGCCGACCACCCGGATCGGCTGGATCGCGAGCAGCAGCACCAGCGCCTCCAGGCCGAGGGTGCCCGCGCCCAGGCCGCGTACCGCCCCCTCCGGGTTGCGCAGCCCGGAGCGCCGCTCCCCCGGCCCGGCCTCCTCCACGCCGGGACCACCCGACCGCTCGCCGTCAGGCGCGCCCGGCAGATTCCCGCCGACCGCGCTCGGACCGCCCGACAGATCGCCGCCGACCGCGCTCGCGCCGGGGCCGCCCGCCACCCCCGGGTCGCCCGCCGGGCGGGGGTTCTCCTCCGGGGTGCTCATCGCTTGAGGAGCCGGCGGGCGTCGGCCACGGTCACCACCGATCCCGTGATCAGCACGCCCACCCCGGCCAGCTCGCCCGGGACGTCGGACTCGGCCTCGGCCACCGCCGCCTCGATCGCGTCCGGCATCTCCTCGGCCACCTCGACCCGCTCCGCCCCGAACACCTCCCGGGCGAGCGCCGCCAGCTCCTCGGCCGGCATGGCCCGAGGTGAGCCGTTGCGGGTGACCACCAGCGAGTCGAGCACCGGCTCCAGCAGCTCCAGCAGGCTGGCCGCGTCCTTGTCGCCGAGCACGGCGAGCACGCCCACCAGCTTGCTGAACGCGAACTCCTCCTGGATCGCGGTCACCGTGGCGGCCATTCCGTGCGGGTTGTGCGCCCCGTCGAGCAGGATGGTCGGCGCGTTCCGCACCTTCTCCAGCCGGCCCGGCGAGCTGGCCGTGGCGAAGCCCTCCCGCACCGTCTCGACGTCGAGCTGCCGCTTCGCCCCCGCCCCGAGGAACGCCTCCACGGCGGCGAGCGCCACGGCCGCGTTCTGCGCCTGGTGCGCGCCGTGCAGCGGGACGAACACCTCCTCGTACACCCCGCCGAGGCCCTGGATGCTGAGCACCTGGCCGCCGACGGCGACCGACCGGCGCAGGACGCCGAACTCGGACCCCTCGCGGGCGATCGTCGCCCCGACCTCGGCGCAGCGTTCCAGGATCGGCCGGGCGGCCTCCTCCTCCTGCGCGGCGCAGACGACCGTGGCGCCGGAGTGGATGATCCCGGCCTTGTGCAGGGCGATGTCCTCGATCGTGTCGCCCAGCCACTCGGTGTGGTCCAACCCGATCGGGGTGAGCACCGCCACCGGAGCCTGGATGACGTTGGTGGAGTCCTCCGCGCCGCCGAGGCCCACCTCGACCACGGCCACGTCCACCGGGGCGTCCGCGAACGTGGCGAACGCCAGCGCGGTGGTCATGTCGAAGTAGGTCAGCGGCTCGGCGGAGCGCTGGTCGACCAGCTCGGCCAGCGGCGCCACCTCCCGGTACGTGGCGACGAAGCGCTCCTCGTCGACCGGCTCCCCGTCCAGGCTGATCCGCTCCCGGACGGTCTCCAGGTGCGGGCTGGTGTAGCGGCCGGTGTGCAGCCCGAACGCCCGCAGCAGCGAGTCGATCATCCGGGCGGTCGAGGTCTTGCCGTTGGTCCCGGTCAGGTGGATCGACGGGTACGCCCGCTGCGGGCTGCCGAGCAGGTCGAGCAGCGACTCGATGCGGTCCAGCTCGAAGTGCAGGCGGGTGAACCCGCGCGCGGACAGCTCGGCGTCGACGGCGGCGAACTCGCCGCCGTCGCCGGGGGCACCGCGACGGGCGCGGTCGGTGCGGTCGGTGCGGTCGGTCACGAGGGCAGCGCCTCCAGAGCGGCGTCGATGCGGACCAGGTCGGCCTCGGCGGCGGCGAGCCGGTCCCGGATCTTGGCGACCACCGGCTCCGGGGCCTTCCCCACGAACGCCGGGTTGTCGAGCTTCGCCCGGGCCTGGGCAACCTCCTTCTCGGCGACCGCGCGGTCCTTGGCGAGCCGGGCCCGCTCGGCGGCCACGTCGATCGCCCCCCGGGTGTCCAGCGCGACGCTCACCTCGCCCGGCATGGCGAGGGTGGCGCTCGACTGGAAGTCGTCGCCGGGCACGTCGAGCCGCACCAGCGAGCGGATCAGCCGCTCGTGGGCGGAGATACCCGCGCCGGCCAAGCCGTCGAGCCGGGCCGCCACCCGCTGGGTGGGGCGCAGGCCCTGGTCCGACCGGAACCGCCGGATCTCGGTCACCACCCGCTGGACCGCGCCGACCTCGCCCTCCGCGGTGTCGTCGATCGCGGTACGGTCGGCGACCGGCCACGCGGCCGTCATGACCGTCTCCCCGCCGGTGAGCGCGCCCCACAGCTCGTCGGTGACGAACGGGATCACCGGGTGCAGCAGCCGCAGGAGCTGGTCGAGCACGTGCCCGAGGACCCGGCGGGTGGCGTCGGCCGCCGCCCCGCCCTCGGCGAGCACCGGCTTGCTCAGCTCCACGTACCAGTCGCAGACGTCGTCCCACGCGAAGTGGTAGAGCAGGTCGCAGACCTTCGCGAACTCGTACGCCTCGAACTGCTCGTCCACCTCGGCGGTGACATGCGCCAGCCGGGACAGGATCCAGCGGTCGACGGTCGACAGCGCCTCGGCGGCCGGCAGCGGCCCGCCGGTGTGCGCGCCGTTCATCAGCGCGAACCGGGTGGCGTTCCACAGCTTGTTGCAGAAGTTGCGGGAGCCCTGGCACCACTCCTCGCTGACCGGCACGTCCTGACCGGGGTTCGCGCCCCGGGCGAGGGTGAACCGGGTGGCGTCGGCGCCGAACCGGTCGATCCAGTCCAGCGGGTCGACCACGTTGCCGAACGACTTCGACATCTTCTTGCCGTGCTCGTCGCGGACCATGCCGTGCAGGGCGATCACGTCGAACGGCTGCCTGCCGTCCATCGCGTAGAGGCCGAACATCATCATCCGGGCGACCCAGAAGAAGAGGATGTCGTACCCGGTGACCAGGACGCTGGTCGGGTAGAACTTCGCCAGGTCCGGGGTCTGCTCCGGCCAGCCGAGGGTCGAGAACGGCCACAGGCCGCTGGAGAACCAGGTGTCGAGGACGTCCTGGTCCTGCTGCCAGCCCTCGCCGGTCGGCGGCTCCTCGTCCGGGCCGACGCAGACGATCTCCCCGTCCGGGCCGTACCAGACGGGGATGCGGTGGCCCCACCAGAGCTGGCGGGAGATGCACCAGTCGTGCATGTTGTCGACCCAGGCGAAGTAGCGCTTCTCCTGGGCCGCCGGCTCGATCTTCACCCGGCCGTCGCGCACCGCGTCCCCGGCCGCCTTCGCCAGCGGGCCGGTGTTGACGAACCACTGCAACGACAGCCGCGGCTCGACCGTCGTCTTGCACCGCGAGCAGTGCCCCACCGCGTGCACGTACGGCCGCTTCTCGGCCACGATCAGGCCCTGCTCGCGCAGCGCGGCGACGATCGCCGGCCGGGCCTCGTACCGGTCGAGGCCCTGGAACGGACCGTGTGCGGTGATGACGCCGCGCTCGTCCATGATCGTCAGGGCCGGCAGGCCGTGCCGCTGCCCGATCTCGAAGTCGTTCGGGTCGTGCGCGGGGGTCACCTTCACCATGCCGGTGCCGAACTTCGGGTCGACGTGCTCGTCGGCCACGATCGGGATGCGCCGGTCGGTCAGCGGCAGGGCGACCTCGGTGCCGATGAGGTGCCGGTACCGCTCGTCGTCGGGGTGCACCGCCACGGCCGTGTCGCCGAGCATCGTCTCGGCCCGGGTGGTGGCCACCACCACGTCGTCGCTGTACCGGATCGAGATCAGCTCGCCGTCGTCGTCGGTGTGCTCCACCTCGATGTCGGAGAGCGCGGTGAGGCAGCGCGGGCACCAGTTGATGATCCGGTTGGCCCGGTAGATCAGCCCGTCGTCGAAGAGCTTCTTGAACATGGTCTGCACGGCCCGGGACAGGCCGGCGTCCATGGTGAAACGCTCGCGGTCCCAGTCGACCGCGTCGCCGAGGCGGCGCATCTGGCCCAGGATCGCCCCGCCGGACTCGGCCTTCCACCGCCACACCCGCTCGACGAACGCCTCCCGACCCAGGTCGTGGCGGGACAGCCCCTCTGTGGCGAGCTGCCGCTCGACGAGGTTCTGCGTGGCGATGCCGGCGTGGTCCATGCCCGGCAGCCAGAGCGCCTCGAAGCCCTGCATCCGCTTGCGGCGGGTCAGCGCGTCCATCAGCGTGTGCTCGAAGGCGTGGCCCATGTGCAGGGAGCCGGTGACGTTCGGCGGCGGGATGACGACGGTGAAGGGGGGCTTGTCGCTCTGGGCCGACGCCCGGAAGTGGCCGCCGGCTACCCACTGCTCGTACCGTCGCTGCTCAACCTCGCCCGGCTGGTACTGGCCGGCAAGGGTCGGGGCGTCGGGGCGTCGGGCATCCAGTCTCTCGGTCACCCTGAAAGTCTACGGAGCGCTTCGGCGGAGCTGACGTGCGCCACCTCTGCTTCGCGTACGGTGTCGGCTATGTCCGACGCGCATCTCACCGGGCGTTCGTCGCTCACCGACGAGCCCCAGCCGATCGAACTCGGCGAGGAGCCGATCCGGCTCAGCACCCGGGACCGCGGCGACGCCCCGGAGCGCGCCCCCTGGTCCCGACGCCGCCGGCTCCTCCTCACGGCGGCGCTGGCCGTCGGCCTGGCCGGCGTCGGCGCGCTCGGGGTCGCCGGCTGGCGGGTGGCGCAGCAGAAGGACGCCAGGCTGACCACCCCGGACAACGTCGCCGGTCTGACGCGGGACGACAGCGAGCGGGCCCGCAGCACCGCCGACTACCTGCGCGACGGCCTGGCCGCCGACATCGAGCTGGACCGCAGCGTCGGCGCCGTCTACCGGGACCGCGCGGACGACAAGCGGTCCGTGCTCCTCTTCGGCGGTACGACCCTGCTGTGGCAGCCGGAGCGCGACCTGGACACCCTCTTCCGCCTCATGGCCGACGAGACCGGGAAGGTGACGGGGATCGGTGAGGTCGACGCGGGCCGGCTCGGCGGGGTCATGAAGTGCGGGACGACCAGCGGCGACGGGGGTGACTTCGCGATCTGCGGCTGGGCCGACCACGGCAGCGTCGCCCTGGCCATGTTCCCCGGCCGCCCGGTGGACGCCGCCGGCGTGCTGATGCGCCAGATCCGTGAGGACGTCCAGACCCGGTCCTGAACCAGCCCCACGGTTCCTTCTCCGCCCGACGGTTCCGTCTCGGGCGTTTGCGCGTCTTCTCCTCCGGCACCGGGCCGGCTCCGTCGCCACCGCGACGGGGTCGCCCCGGGCGTCCGGGAAAACTGCTCC
>NZ_BBZF01000022.1 GCF_020884795.1 Micromonospora okii | reverse complement strand
CGTTACCCTCCGGTTTCCGCCCTGTCAAACCGGCCTATCCCGATCTGACACGCTTCACCCGAATCGCGGGCACCAGTCACCGGCCGACTTCCGTCGGTCGCCTCCTGGGGTTCGGCAGGCCGTCCGCCGCGGTCTCCCGCTTGGCGCCCGTTTCCCTGCCGGCGCAGAACATTACCCCGCCGGTCTCCGCCCCGCCAAATCGGCCCCCTCCCCCGCCGGGAGGGGGCCGATTTGGCGGCCCGATCGCGGGGCGTTTCCGCAGGTCAGCCGATCGGTTCGCGGTCCCGCCAGGCGCGGCGCAGCGACACCCGCCCGTTGGTGCGCAGCAGGGCGCCCTCGTACAGCCGGGCCCCGGCGACCAGACAGGCGGCGGTCGTGGCCAGCAGCACCAACAGCGACACCACCGGCTCCCAGCCGGCCGCGTCGCCGGTGAACATCCGCAGCGGCATGGCCGTGGGGGCGGAGAACGGCACGTACGACAGGATCCGCATGGCCGCCGGGTCGTCGCTGAGGAAGGAGACCGCGAAGAACGGCAGCATCACCGCGAGCTGGACCGGCATCGACACCCCCGCGATGTCCTCCTGCCGGCTGGCCAGTGCGCCGGCCACCGCCCAGAGCGCGGCGAGCAGGATGAAGCCGACGACGAAGAACGGCACGAACCAGCCCAGCGCCGGGGCGAGCAGCGGCAGGAGGCCGTCCCCGTCGGTGATCCGCATGCCGACGAACGTGGCGAGCACGATCAGCACGATCTGGCCGAAGGCGAGCAGCCCGCCCGCGATCACCTTGCCCGCGAGCAGCGCCCGGACCGGCACGGCGGCCACGAGGATCTCCACGATCCGGGTCTGTTTCTCCTCGGTCACGCTCTGCGCGATCTGCACGCCGAAGATCTGTGAGGTGAAGAAGAACGACATGGCGAAGGCCAGGGGGACGAGGAACGCGGCCACCGGGTCGACGGCGTCGGGGTCCAGCAACCGCACCTGCGGGCCGGTGCTCAGGGCGCGGACCACGTCGTCGGGGCGCTCGTCGAGGGCGAGCACCTCCGGGCCGGCGACCACCGCCGCGTCGACGTCGCCGTCGCGGACCAGCCGCTCGGCGGTGGCGTCGTCGGCGACCGTGCGGACGTCCAGACCGGCCTGGCGCAGCGCCTCGGCCTCGGCCGGGGCGGCCACCGCCACGGTGGTGGGCGCGCCGCCGAGCAGGGCGGGAAGGATCGCCGCGCCGGCGGCGAAGAGCAGGAAGAACAGCGTGCTGACGATGAAGACCTTGTCGCGCAGCTTCACGCGGATCTCGCGGGCGGCGACCAGGCGGGTGGCGGCGAGGAGGGTCACTGGGTCAGCTCCCGGAAGATCTCGGCGAGGGACGGGGTGACGGGGCGGAAGGCGCGCACCGGGCCGCGGTCGAGCGCGGCGCGCAGCACGCGCTGGTCGTCGGCGGGGTCGGCGAGGTCGAACACTGCGCGGGCCCCGTCGAGGTCGACCAGGGTGAGGCCGGGCTGGTCCCGCAGCCAGCCGAGGTCGCCGTCCACGACCAGCTCGAAGCGGGGCAGGGAGTGCGCGGCCCGCAGCTCCTCCCGGGGGCCGGCGGCGCGGACGGCGCCGCCGGCGATGACCACGAGGTCGTCGCAGAGGCGCTCCACCACGTCGAGCTGGTGGCTGGAGAAGAGCACCGGTACGCCCCGGGCGGCCCGCTCGCGCAGCACCGCGACGAGGGTGTCGACGGCTCCCGGGTCGAGCCCGGAGAACGGCTCGTCGAGCACGAGCACGTCCGGGTCGTGGACGAGGGCGGCGGCGATCTGGGCGCGCTGTTGGTTGCCCAGCGACAGGGTCTCCACCAGGTCGCCGGCCCGTTCGGTGAGCCCGACCCGGTCGATCAGCTCGGCGGTGTTGGCGCGCGCCCGCCCGGCGGTCAGGCCGTGCAGCCGGCCCAGGTAGACGAGCTGGTCGCGGACGCTCATCTTGGGGTAGAGGCCGCGCTCCTCGGGCAGGTACCCGAAGCGGCGGCGGGCCTGCCGGTCCAGCGGGGCGCCGCGCCAGGTGACGGTGCCGGCGTCCGGGGCGAGGACGCCGAGGATGACGCGCATGGTGGTGGTCTTGCCGGCGCCGTTGGCGCCGACGAAGCCGGTCATCCGGCCGGCATTCACCTCGAAGGTGACGTCGGTGAGGACCCGCCGGTCGCCGAAGCTGCGGCGGACCCCCTCGACGCGGAGCAGGTTGATCATGGAGTCGACGCTAGTCGTCGCGGGGTGTCCTGCCGTCGGGCTGCGGGCGGACCCCGGGCGTCCGTCGGCGGGTGGACCGGGCCGGGCTCAGCCGCCGGGGCGCACCACCCCGTGCTCGTACGCGAAGACGACCGCCTGGGTGCGGTCGCGGAGCCCGAGCTTGGCCAGCACGCGGCTGACGTGGGTCTTCACGGTGGCCTCGCCGAGGTACAGCGCGGCGGCGATCTCGGCGTTGGTGTCTCCCCGGCCCAGCAGCTCCAGCACCTCGCGCTCGCGCGGGGTCAGCATGCGCAGCAGGGCCGGGTCGGTCCGGCGGGCGCGGCCGGCGGCCGGGGCGGCGAAGGTGGCGATGACCCGGCGGGTGATCTCCGGGGCGAGCAGGGCGTCGCCGCGGTGCAGGACGCGGACGGCCTCGACGAGGTCCTCCGGGGTGCCGTTCTTCAGCAGGAACCCGCTGGCTCCGGCCTGGAGGGCGGCGAACAGGTAGTCGTCGCGGTCGAAGGTGGTGAGGATGAGTACGGCGGGCGCGCCGGGGACGGCGGTGATCCGGCGGGTCCCCTCCAGCCCGTCGACGCCGGGCATCTCGACGTCCATGAGCACGACGTCGGGGCGCAGGGCGGCGGCCAGCTCGGCGGCCCGCGCCCCGTCGCCGGCCTCGCCGACCACCTCGATGTCGTCCTCCACCTCGAGGATGACCCGGAAGCCGGTGCGGACGAGGCGCTGGTCGTCGGCGAGCAGCACGCGGATGGGGGTCATCGGGCCGCCCCCACGGCGGCGTGGGTGAGCGGCAGGCGCGCCCGGACGCGGAAGCCGCCGCCGGTGCGGGGGCCGGTTTCGAGTTCGCCGTCGTGCGCGGCGACCCGCTCGCGCATGCCGACGAGTCCCATGCCGGCCGGGTTGGGCGGCCCGGCGACGCGACCGTCGTCGCTGACGTCGATCTCCAGCTCGCTGGCGAGGTAGCGGATGCGGACGTCGAGGGTGGTCGCCCCGGCGTGCTTGACGGTGTTGGTGACGGCCTCCTGGACGATCCGGTACGCGGTGTGGGAGACCGTGCCCGACAGCGGGACGGGTTCGCCGTACACGCCGACGTGGGCGCGCAGCCCGGCGGCGCGGGCGGCGTCCAGCAGCTCGGGGACCCGGTCGACGCCGTCGGCGGCCGGGGGTCGCTCCGGCTCCGCCCCGTCGGGTTGGCGCAGCAGGCCGAGCATCCGGCGCAGCTCGTCGACCGCGCTGCGGGCGCTCTGCTCGATCGCGCCGAGCGCCGTGCGGGCCTTGGCGGGGTCGCGGTCGAGGACCCGGCGGGAGGCGGCGGCCTGCACGCCCATGACGGAGACGTGGTGGGCGACGGAGTCGTGCAGCTCACGGGCGATGCGGACCCGTTCGGCGAGGATGGCCCGCTCGTGGGCCTCGGCCTGGGAGCGACGGAGCTGCTCGGCCTGGGCGGCGAGCTGGTGCTCGCGGCGGGCGGCGGTCCAGGCGGTCTCGCCGAAGAAGTAGGCGAAGCCGAAGACGAGGACGTTGAGCAGCACGCCGTTGACGATCGCGGCGAGCGCGGGCGGCACCGGGCCGGGGGCGTCGACGAACGCGTCAGGCGGCAGGTCGGCGACGGCGATGGTGTATGCCAGCGCGATCCAGGCGAACATGGCGACGATGATGGCGATCCGGATGGCGCAGGAGCGCCGCCGGTCGCGTCCCCACGCGCCGAGGGTGTAGATCGCGGCGAAGAGGGCGCCGGAGGAGAGCTGCATCTCGGGGGCCGAGCGGACCTGGCTGGCGACGAACGCCACCGCGACGACCACGGCGACCGCCTCGGGGTGGCGGCGTCGCCAGGCCAGCGGGAGGGTGACGGCGACCGACCAGAGGAGCCGCTCGGGCCAGGACGGCGGGTCGCCGAGCAGGAACACGCCGGCGCTGCTGGTCAGCGTGAGGTTGAGCACGGCGACGGCGGCGACGGCCAGCCCGACGTACAGGTCGTGGCGTTGCTGTTCGGGGGTGGGGCCGCGGCGGCGGTACGCGTCGTCGCAGGTCGTCGGTGCGGTGCTCACCCCACTCACCCTTTCATGTGCCGGCGACCGGGGGCCAACCAGAGCGTCGTCCATCCGCGTGCCGGACGGGTCACGGGCTAGCTGGGGTCGCCGGTCGGTCGCGTCAGCGGCGGGGCGGCCCGGACCAGGGCCGGCGCGGCCCCCGTGCCCAGGACCGTGCGGTCGGGGCGCACGAGCGCCGCGCGGGCGCCGCCGCGGCGCAGCCACCGGCCGAGGGGCGAGGCGGGCTGCACGGGCACGAGGGTCACGCCGCGTCGCCGGGCCTCGGCGGCCGTGCCGGGCTCGACCGGCCGTGCGGTGACCAGGGTGAACGACGATCCGGCCGCGTCGTCGAGGCGGCGGCCGTCGCCCAGGGGCGCGTTCGGGCAGAGCCGGCCCTCCAAGGCCCACGGCCGGCCGCGCCGCCGCCGCAGGGCCGAGCGTCGCAGGGGTGGGGTGGCGCTGTCGAGCACCTTGGCCCGTAGGCCGGGCACGTGGGCCAGCCGGGGCGCGACGACCCGCCGCAGCAGGTTGCCCGCCTCGCCGCCGGAGGTCATGGCCCGCCCGATGCCCACGGCGAGCCGGACGAGGGTGGTGACGTGCGGCCGGCGCTCGGCCTCGTAGCTGTCCAGCGCGCCGTCGGGCAGGCCACCGGCCAGGACGGCGGCGAGCTTCCAGGTGAGGTTGGCGGCGTCGCGCAGGCCGGCGCCCAACCCCTGGCCGATGAACGGCGGCGTGAGGTGGGCGGCGTCGCCGAGGAGGAAGACCGCGCCGGTGCGCCACCGGTCGGCGACCTGGGCGCGGAAGGTGTACTCGGCGCGGCGGACGATGGTGAGCGCCTCGAACGGCACGTCCCGGGTCCACGGCCGGACGAGCCCGCGCAGGATCTGCGGGGCGGCCATCGCCTCGGCCGTCTCGCCGGGCAGGAGGCGGAACTCCCACCGGTAGCGCCGCGCCCCGACGCGCAGGTACGTCGCGGGTCGGCGGGGATCGCACACCTGGTGCACGCCCTCCCAGGCGTCGATGTCGGCCTCGGTGTCGACGTCGACCACGAGCCAGCGCTGGGCGAAGCCGAGGTCGCGCATGGCCGCGCCGGTCCGCGTGCGGACGAGACTGTTCGCGCCGTCGCAGCCGAGGACGTACCGCGCGGGGAGGGTCTCGCGCCTGCCCGTGCCCCGGTCGGTGAGGGTGACCGTCGCCGACCCGGGGCCGGCGGAGACATCCTCGACCTCGACGCCGCCGCGCAGGCTGACCAGGGGGTCGGCGGCGACGGCGCGGCGCAGGGCGGCCTCCAGCTCGGGCTGGTCGAACATGTTGGCCGGTGGGTGGCCGTGGACGCCGGCGGCGGGGTCGCGCCGGAACTCGGCCAGGACGCGGTGGTCGGGGTCGAGCAGCCGCAGCCCCCGGCCGGGCCGGGAGATGGCGGTGAACTCCTCGCCCACCCCCGCCTGGTGCAGGATGCGGCACGCCTCGTCGTCGAGGTGGACGGCGCGGGGGCGCGGGTAGGGGTGCTCCCACCGGTCGAGCAGGAGGCTGCGGACGCCGTGGCGGGCGAGCAGGGCGGCGGCGGTCACGCCGGTGGGCCCCGCGCCGACGATGACGACGGGCGGCGGATCGTCCATGGCCCCATCACCTCGCCCGCTCCCGCCCCGGTACGGCCAGCCTAGTCGGCGGGGCGGAGCCGCGCAGGCCATAGGCGTACGCCGATTGACAAAGTTTGGCTTGCAAACTTAGTCTGCGGGTCGACGGGGCGTCACCCGGGGTCCGGCCGCGCCCGGGTGAGGCCAGAGGGAACGACGACACATCCCGCGAGGAGCGTCATGATCGGTCTACGAGGCAGCGCACGACGGACACGACGGCGGGCCGGCGCGCTGGCCGGCGTCGTCACGATGCTGCTGGCCGGCGTCGCCGTGCTGGTGGCGGGCACCGCGCAGGCGGCGGCCGGCTGCACGGTGACGTACGCCGTCAGCAACCAGTGGCAGGGTGGGTTCGGCGCGAACGTGAACGTCACCAACCTCGGCGACCCGATCCGCGGGGGTTGGCGTCTGACCTGGACGTTCCCCTCCGGGCAGCGGGTCACCCAGGCGTGGAACGCCACCGTCACCGCCTCCGGCAGCAACGTGACCGCCGCCAACGTCGGCTACAACGCCGACATCGCCACCAACGCCACCGTCTCGTTCGGCTTCAACGGGACGTGGTCGGGCACCAACACCGACCCCGCCTCGTTCGCCCTCAACGGCGTCGCCTGCACCGGCGGCGTCGGCCCCACCACCGCGCCGCCGACGACCCCGCCGCCCACCACTCCCCCGCCCACCACGCCGCCGCCGAGCGGTGACGCGATGGCCGCCGTGGCCGCCATGCAGCCCGGCTGGAACCTGGGCAACTCCCTCGACGCCGTCGGCCCCGACGAGACCGCCTGGGGCAACCCGCGTATCACCGAGGCGCTGCTGGACAACGTGCGGGCCCAGGGCTTCCGGAGCATCCGCATCCCGGTCACGTGGAGCGCGCACCTGGGCGGCGCGCCCGGCTACGCGATCGAGGCGGCGTACCTGAACCGGGTGAAGGAGGTCGTCGACTGGGCGCTCGCCGACGGCTTCTACGTGATGATCAACATTCACCACGACTCGTGGCAGTGGATCAACACGATGCCGACCGACCGGGCCGGGGTGCTGGCGAAGTACAACGCGATCTGGACCCAGCTCTCGACCGCGTTCCGCGCCTCGTCGTCGAAGCTGGTGTTCGAGAGCGTCAACGAGCCCCAGTTCACCGGCAGCTCCGGCGACGCCCAGAACGCGGCGCTGCTCAACGAGCTGAACACCTCCTTCCACCGCATCGTGCGCGGCTCCGGCGGCAACAACGCCACCCGCCTGCTGGTGCTGCCCACCCTGCACACCTCGTCCGACCAGGCCCGCGTCGACGAGCTGGCGGCCACGTTCACGGCCCTGAACGACCGCAACCTCATCGCCACCGTGCACTACTACGGCTACTGGCCGTTCAGCGTGAACGTCGCCGGGGGCACCCACTTCGACGCGACCGCGCAGAAGGACCTGACCGACTCGTTCGACCGGGTGCACAGCGCCTTCGTCGCCCGGGGCATCCCGGTGATCGTCGGCGAGTACGGCCTGCTCGGCTTCGACAGCAGCACCGGCACGATCGAGCAGGGCGAAAAGCTCAAGTTCTTCGAGTACTTCGGCTGGTACGCCCGCACGAAGAAGCTCACCACGATGCTGTGGGACAACGGGCAGCACCTCGGCCGCACCTCGTTCCAGTGGAGCGACCCGGAGCTGATCGCCCAGATCAGGTCGAGCTGGACCACCCGCTCGGGCACCGCCTCGACGGACCTGGTGTTCAGCGCCAGGGCCGGCGCCGTCACCGCCAGGACGATCACGCTGAACCCGAACGGCACCACGTTCCAGGGGCTGCGGCACGGCAGCACCGACCTGGCCCAGGGCACCGACTACACGGTCAGCGGCAACCAGCTCACCCTCACCGCCGCCGCCCTCACCCGGCTGCACGGCAACCGGGCGTACGGGGTCAACGCCACGCTGCACGCCCGGTTCTCGGCCGGCGTGCCGTGGCGGATCGACGTGCGCACCCACGACCGGCCGATCCTGAGCGACGCCACCGGGACCACCGCCTCCTTCGCGATCCCCACCCAGTTCCGGGGCGACCAGCTCGCCACCATGGAGGCGAGGTACGCCGACGGCAGCAACGCGGGCCCGCACAACTGGACCTCGTACAAGGAGTTCGACCGGGCGTTCAAGCCGGACTACGCCGGCAACTCCATCGCGCTGACCCCCGCCTTCTTCGCCGAGGTCAACGACAACTCGCCGGTCACCCTCACCTTCCACTTCTGGAGCGGCGAGCGGGTGACGTACAAGGTGACCCGGTCCGGCACCGCCGTCACCGGCGCCACCGCCTGACCGACGCGCGGCGGCCCGCGCCCGCCCCTTCCCGGGGGCGGGCGCGGGTCGCGGCCGGGTCAGTGGCGGCTGAGCAGGGAGGTCACCCGCATCCGGTCACTGTGGATCCACACGTCGGAGTACTCGATCGGGGTGCCGTCGTCGAGGTAGGTGATCTGCTCCAGGTACAGCAGCGGGAAGCCCGGCGGCACCCCGAGCGCCTCGGCGATCCGCCCGGCGGCGGCGGTCGCGGTGAACGTGCGCCGGCCGGTGCTGATCTTCAGCCCGTGGTCCTTCTCCAGCAGGCCGAACAGCGAACGGTCGCCCAGGTCCGCCCGGTCGAGGCCCGGCGCCAGGTCGGTGCGCACGTAGTTGACCAGCCAGGCCACCGGCCCCACCGTGCTGGACCGCAGGCGCTCCAGGCGCAGCACCGACTGGCCGGGGCGCAGGTCGAGCAGCGCCGCCACCGGCGACGGGGCGGCCATCACCTCGCGGGAGACCACCTGCGTGGTGACCTGGACCCCCTGCCGGGCGAAGTCCTCCGACAGCGTCGTGAGCTTCTGGGCGATCGAGGGCTCGATGGCGGTGGAGGTGACGAACGTGCCCCTGCCCCGGACCTGCACGAGCAGGCCGTCACGGATCAACGTGGACAGCGCCCGCCGCAGCGTGCCCCGGGAGATGCCAAGCTCGACGGCCAGCTCCGGCTCGCTGCGCAACCGGTAGTGCGGCGGCCACTCGCCGGACACGATCCGGGCCCGGATCCGCTCGGAGACCTGGGCGTGCAGCGGGGCCGGGGCATCCCGGTCGAGTCGGTCGGCCGCCACCTGGGGGCTGGACTGGTCGGACATGGCGCCTTCCCGTGGGGGGCCCGTCGCCCCTCGACCACCGCGCCGGGCGTGGTGCGACGCCGCGGCCGGTGCTGTCGAGGGGCGACGGACGGTCAGTAGCTCGTGGTGTTCTCGTCGGTGTTGTCGCTGACGATAGCCACCCCGGCGCTGGTGCCCAGCAGCACCGCCCCCGCGCGCAGCAGCGACACCGCCTGGTCGAACGACTTGATCGAGCCGGAGGCCTTGACCTTGACGCCCTCCGGGGCGCGGGCCACCAGGTAGGCGACGCTGGCCGGGTTCGCCACCTCGACCGCGCCGCTGCTGGCGTTCTTCAGGTACGCGGCACCGGCCTCGATGGACAGCTCGACGGCGGCCTCCCGCTCGGCCTCGGTGAGCAGCGGCAGTTCGAGCATGACCTTGATCGGTACGCCGGAGGCCTTCACCACGCCGGCGATGTCGTCGCGGAACGCGTCGTACCGGCCGCTCTTGAGCCAGCCGAGCTGCACGCCGATGTCGATCTGCGTGGCGCCGGCCCGGACGAGGCTCTCGGCCTCGGCGGCCTTGCCGGCGCTGGTGGTCACGCCGACGGTGGGGAAGTCCAGCGCCGAGGCGACGCCGATGTCGGTGCCGCGCAGCACCTCGGCGACCTCGGCGACCCAGGAGCCGGGGACCATGGCGGCGTCGAAGCCGTACCGGATGGTCTCCTCGGCGTGGGCGACGATCCGGTCGCGGGTGATGCCGACGTCGATGAGGGTGTGCTGGATGTAGGGCGCCAGCGTCGCGGGGGTCAGTTCGGCGTCGGTCGGAAGGGCAGTGCTCACGGTTCTCTCCAAGGTGGTACGTCGTGGTGCGGGGGTCGGGCGCGGACTACATCCGGTCCTTGTAGTAGTCCGGGACGACGACGCCGGGCTCGTCGAACCAGCGGGGCACGTCCACGCCGCAGACCAGGCCGACGTTGCCCCAGGGGTTGAACGCGCCGGTCCGTACGATCGCCTTGGCCTGGTGGGCCAGCTCGCCGAGCATCTCGGCGTGCGGGCGGGTGGTCGTGGGCACGCCCGGGAAGCGCTGCCCCAGCCAGTCGGCCAGGGGCCGGTTGTGGGTGGTCACGTCCTCGGCGACCACGACGCCCTCGACGATGATCTCGTCGGCGACGAGGTCGAGCACGGTGGTCAGCTTCGGCAGGTCCTCGGTGATGGCCAGGTCGACGCGGTGGGCCGTGCGCGGGATGGGGAACCCGGCGTCGACCACGAGCAGCAGGTCGGTGTGGCCGAGGGTGGCGAGCACCCCGCTCAGCTCGGCGTTGAGCAGTCCTCTGCGTTTCATGCTTTCTCCTTCATGGTGTGTGCGCCGGTGGCCAGGGCCATGACCTTCTCCTCGGTGGCCTCGGCGGCCGGGATGACACCGACGAGGCGGCCGGCCGCCATGACGGCGATCCGGTCGCTGACGGTGAGCAGTTCGGGCAGGTCCGAGGAGGAGACGAGAATCCCGACGCCGGCTTCGGTGAGGCTGCGGAAGAGCCGGTAGATCTCCGCCTTGGCACCGACGTCGACGCCGCGGGTGGGCTCGTCGAGCAGCATCAGCCGGGGCTCGATGGAGAGCCAGCGGGCGAGCAGCGCCTTCTGCTGGTTGCCGCCGGAGAGCTGGGTGATGCCCTGCGCCGTGCCGGAGGTCTTCACCGTCAGCTCGCGGGCGCGGGTGTCCGCGTCGCGGCGCAGCGCCCGGCGCCGCAGCAGGCCCAACCGCTGGCGGCGGCTGAGCGTCAGGATGTTGATGTTGTCGGCGACGCTCATCGTGGGCAGGATGCCCTGCTGGCGGCGTTCCCCCGGCAGGTAGGCGACGCGGGCGCGGATGGCGTCGCGCGGCGAGCGCGCGGTGAACGCCGCGCCGTCGAGCGACAGCTCGCCGCCGCTGACCGGGTCGGCGCCGAAGATGCCGCGCAGCAGCTCGATCCGGCCGCTGTCGGGCAGGCCGGCGACGCCGACGACCTCGCCGGGGGCGATGTCGAGGTCGATGCCGGTGAACCCGGTGCCGCTGACGTCGCGCATCCGCAGCCGGGGGGTCTCGGCCGGCGCGGGCGGGGGCGTGTCGTGCCGACCGAACTCGGCGGCGAGTTCCCGGCCGACCATCGCCGCGACCACCTGGTCGGGGCTGACCCGGGCGGTCGGCCAGTAACCGACGTGCCGGCCGTCGCGCAGCACGTGGATGTGCTGGGACAGCGCGAAGACCTCGGGCATCCGGTGCGAGACGTAGAGCATGGTGACCCCGTCGCCCTGCAGACCCCGGATCACCCCGAACAGCCGGTCCGACTCGGCCGGGGACAGGATCGACGTCGGTTCGTCGAAGATGACCACCCGCGCCTCCCGGGCCAGCGACCGGGCGACCACCACGAGCTGCTGCGAGGCGGCGTCGAGGTGCCGGACGGTGCGGCGCGGGTCGACCCGCAGGCCGAGCCGGTCCAGCAGCTCGGCCGCCCGCTCGTCCATCCGACGCCGGTGCGGGAACGGTCGGGGGCCGGGCTCGGCGCCGAGCATGATGTTCTCGGCGACGGTGCGGTCCTGGGCCAGGGCGAGTTCCTGCGGGACCAGCGCGACCCGGTGCCGGCTGAGCAGGGTCGCCGGGTCGAACCGGCGCACCTCCTCGCCGTTCACCCGGACCGTGCCCGTGGTGGGCCCGTCCAGCCCGGCCAGGATCTTCATCAGGGTCGACTTGCCGGCGCCGTTCTCCCCCATCACCGCGGTGAGGCTGCCGTCGGGGACGCTCAGGGTCACGTCCTGGAGGGCACGGACGGGCCCGAAGTGCCTCGACAGACCCGTCACCTCGACGGCGGCCGTCGTCGGGGCGGCGATCGTGGCCGGGCTGGTCATGGGGTCAGCCCTCCACCGGAACGTCGGCGACGTTGCCCCGCGTGACGACGAGGACGCCCGTGTCGACGCTGGAGATCTCGGTGCCGTTCTTCAGGAAGTCGGCCAGCAGCTTGACCGACTGGAAGCCCTGCTCGGCCGGGGCCTGGCTGATGCTCAGGTCGACGACGCCGGACTTGAGGTACTCGACGGTCTGCGGCTGCACGTCGAAGCCGAGCGAGTGGATCTTCCCGACGTTGCCGGACTGCTGGAGCCACTTGGCCCCGGCGGTGAAGCTGCAGCAGTCGAGGGAGACCAGCGCGATGGCGTCCTTCTGGGCCGACATCGTGGACTCGATGGTGTTGTAGGCGGCGCTGGGCTCGTTGCCGGTGTTCACCGGGCCGACGATCTGCAGGCCGGCGTCCTTGACGCCCTCCTGGAAGCCGGAGAACCGGTCGTTCGACCAGCCGGCGCCGGAGTCGACCGAGGTGACCACGACCTTGCCGGTCTTGCCCTTGAGCACGCCGACCAGTTCCTTGGCCAGCGAGCGGCCGGAGGCGACGAGGTCCTGACCGACGAAGCCCATCTGCTTGGACTCCGGGTTGTTGGTGTTGAAGGAGATGATCGGGATGCCCGCGTCGTACGCCTGGGCGATGACCGGCTTGAGCGCGTCGTTGCTGGCCGAGGAGACGGCCAGGCCGTGGATCTGCTTCTGGTTGATCAGCGTCTGCAGCTCGGCCACCTGGTCGGCGGGGTTGCCGCCGGACGGGCCGATCATCTGTGCCTCGACGCCGAACTCCTTGGCACCGCGCTCCATGCCCTGGCGGATCGGGACGGCGAAGGCCAGCGACGGGTCGTGGTAGCTCAGCTTGATCTTGAGCGTCTCGCCCTTCGACACGGCGGTCTTGATGTGCTCGGCGAGCTTGAACTCGCCGCTGCCGCCGTCGGCGCTGGTGGCCGGGGTGACCGCCCCGCAGGCGGCGTTGGCCACCAGCGCGAGGCCGAGGGTGGCGACGACGGCGACCCGTCGCCGGAGGGAGAACTTCATGGGGTGGCTCCTTACGGTGTGGGGGTGCGGGGTGGGGCGGACGCCGGGGAGGGTCACCGGCGACCCGATCGCTTGCGCAGCCAGGTATCGGCGGCCACGGCGAGGATGATCACCGCGCCGGTCGCCACGGTCTGCCAGAACGAGGAGATGCCGCGCAGGTTGAGGATGTTCTGCAGGACGCCGATGAACGCGACGCCGATGACGGTGCCGAGCATGGTGCCGGAGCCGCCGAACAGGGCCGCCCCACCGATGATCACGGCGGAGATGGCGGTCAGCTCCATGCCGGTGCCGGTGACGCCCTGCACGTACGAGAGGAAGGACAGGCCGAGCACGCCGGCCAGGCCGGCGAGCGTGCCGGAGAGGGTGAACGCGGTGACCTTCACCCGGCCGGTGTGGATGCCGCACAGCCGGGCGGCCTCGGCGCTGCCGCCGACGGCGTAGGTGTTGAAGCCGTAGCGGGAGCGGGACAGCACGATCATGCCGACGACGGCGACGAGCGCGAAGAGGACGAGCTGCATCGGCAGCAGGCCGAACAGCTTGCCCTGGCCGAGCAGGTTGAACTCGGCCACGCCGGGGTCGTCGGAGGAGAGCGAGATCGGCGAGCCGCCGCTGAGCAGCAGCGTCACGCCCCGGTAGACGCTCAGCGTGCCGAGCGTGACGATGAACGACGGAATGCCGAAGCCCACCGTCATCAGGCCGTTGATCAGGCCGGCGACCGCGCCGGCGGCGATCCCGCCGAGGGCGGCGAGGGGCCAGGCGACGTCGGAGGTCATCAGCAGCCCGCAGACCACGGCGCCGAGGCCGTAGATCGAGCCGACGGAGAGGTCGATCTCCGCGTTGATGATCACGAAGGTGACACCGACGGCCATGATGCCGATCTGGGCGATCTGCTGGCCGACGGTGAGGAAGTTGTCGGTGCCGACGAAGCCCGGGGCGATCAGGGTGCCCAGGGCGAACAGCACGACGAGGGCGAGGAAGGTGCTGGCCTCCCGCGCGTGCAGGAAGCGGCGCAACGGGGAGCCGGCGCGGTCGGTGGCGGGCTTCGCCACCGGCGGCGCCGCGGGGGCGGTGCTCGTCTGGGTCATCGGTCTCATCTCCTCAGCAGGGCCGCGACGTCGTCCGGGTGGGGCAGGGCCGGGATGACCTCGGCGACGCCGACGGTGTGCGCGCCGGCGGCGGCGGCGAAGCGGACCGCGTCGGCGAGGGCGTCGCCGCGGGCCAGGGCGACGGCGAGCGCCCCGGTGAAGGCGTCACCGGCGCCGGTGGTGTCGACGACCCGGTCGACGGTGATCGGCGCGACGTGCTCCCGCTGCCCGTCGTGGTCGACGAGGGCGCCGTCGGCACCGAGGGTCAGCACGATCGTGCCGGCGTAGCGGGCGCGGAGCAGGTCCACCAGTTCGTCGCCGGTGGCCGCGTCCTCCGGGTCGCGGCCGGTGAGCACCCGGGCCTCGCTGGCGTTGGGGGTGACCACGTCGATCCAGGCCCACGCCTCGTCGGGCAGGGCCACGGCCGGCGCGGGGTTGAGCAGCGTGCGCACCCCGCGCTCGTGCGCGGTGCGCAGCGCCGCGACGGCCACCGGCAGCGGGATCTCCAGCGAGACCACGACCAGGTCCGCCTCGGCGATGCGGTCGGCGAAGCCCGCCACGTCGTCGGGGGTGAGCTCGTCCAGGGCGCCGGGGGCGATGGCGATCCGGTTCTCGCCGTGCTCGTCGACGAGGATGACGCCGACCATCGTCGCGGCGTCGGCGGTGCGGACCCCGCTGGCGTCGATCCCCTCCTGCGCCCAGAGCTCGCGGGCGGCGGCGCCGAACTGGTCGGGGCCGACGGCGGTCAGGAAACTGACCCGCGCGCCGAGCCGGGCGGCGGCCACGGCCTGGTTGGAACCCTTGCCGCCGTGTCCCGAGGCGAAACGACCCCCGGAGAGGGTCTCCCCGGCGACGGGCACCCGGGGTACCCGCATGGTGAGCCCGGCGCCGTAGCTGCCGACCACTGCAATCTTCATCCTGGCCTCATGTTCATGGACAACCATGTACAACTTCAGGGGACCGTAGAGAGCCTCACCCCGCGATGTCAAGAGACCGCCGCGCGGCGGCCCGAAACCTTCCCGAAACCCGTCGGCCGAGCGGGTCCACGCCGAAACGCCCGCAGTGAGGCCTTTGCTCCCCCTGCGGCGGGGGGATTTCGGCCCCCAGGGAGGCCCCTGTCCGGAGCGGGCCCGGGCCCCACGCGAGGGCTCCGCGACCCCGGGTCGGGCGCCCCGCGTCGCGCGCCTTCCGGAGCGGCCGCCATACGACCACGTTATGAACTGTTCGGTATATAGATGAACGCAGATGTTATTTGTAGGCTCCCTCCAACCGATCAGCCGTCCCCGGATCACGAAAGCCGGGGCACGGCCAGAACAAGGGAGGACCGGGAGATGACACTCCCCCGCACGAGCCCCCGCCGGTTGGCCGCCTTCGGCGTCTTCACCGCCGCCGCCGTGGCCACCGCCATGGTCGGCACCCCGGCCGGCGCGGCCCCGGCCACCGGCGACATCCTGTTCGCCGGGAGCGCCACCGCGGTCAAGGACAGCTACATCGTCGTGCTCAAGGACGCCGCGGTCGGCGGGCGGGCCGGCACCCGGGAGGCGGCCGTCGCCAGCTCGGCCGGCTCCCTGGCCAAGCGGTACGGCGCGGCCGTGGGCCACGTGTACGGCACGGCGCTCAACGGCTTCGAGGCCCGGCTGTCGGAGAAGGCCGCCAAGCGCCTGGCCGCCGACCCGTCGGTCGCCTACGTCGAGCAGAACCAGACGGTCACCACGACCGCCACCCAGACCAACCCGCCGTGGGGCCTGGACCGGATCGACCAGACCGCCCTGCCGCTGAACAGCGCGTACAGCTACACCAGCACCGGCAGCGGCATCACCGCGTACATCATCGACACCGGCATCCGGACCAGCCACAACGACTTCGGCGGCCGGGCCGTCGACGGCTACGACGCGGTGGACAACGCCCTGCCGGCCGCCGACTGCAACGGCCACGGCACCCACGTCGCCGGCACCGTCGGCGGCACGACCTACGGCGTGGCCAAGGGCGTCCGGCTGGTCGCCGTGCGGGTGCTCGACTGCGCCGGCAGCGGCACCACCGCGGGCGTCATCGGCGGGGTCAACTGGGTGACCTCCAACCACCAGGCCGGCCAGCCGGCGGTGGCGAACATGAGCCTCGGCGGCGGCCTCAACACCTCCCTGAACACCGCCGTGGCCAACTCGATCGCCGACGGCGTCAGCTACGCGGTGGCCGCCGGCAACTCGAACGCCAACGCGTGCAACTACTCCCCGGCCGCGGTGCCCGCCGCGATCACGGTCGGCGCGACCCAGAGCAACGGCGCCCGCGCGTCGTACTCGAACTACGGCACCTGCCTGGACATCTTCGCGCCGGGCTCCGCCGTGCTGTCGGCCTGGTACACCAGCGACACGGCGACCAACACCATCAGCGGCACCTCGATGGCCTCGCCGCACGTGGCCGGCGGCGCCGCCCGCGTGCTCCAGAACAACCCGACCTGGACGCCGGCGCAGGTGGCCTCGCACCTGGTCTCGACGGCCAGCACCGGCACGGTGACCAGCCCCGGCACCGGCTCCCCGAACCGCCTGCTCTACCTCTCCCCCTCCAGCTGACCTGACGATCGCGCGCCGGCCCCGGGGTCTCCACCCCGGGGCCGGACGGCGTGGGAAAGGACAGACCATGCGCACTCTCGGCATCCCGGGCCGGCGTCCCCTGGCGCTCGGCCTCGGCGCGGTTCTGGCCCTCGGCGCGGTCCTGGCCGCCGGCTCGCCCGCCTCCGCCGCCACCGGGGAGATCCGGCGGGCCCCCGGGGCCACCGCCGTGCCCGGCAGCTACCTGGTGGTGCTGCGCGACGACGCCGGGGCCCGCCCGGCGGCCGCCGCGGTCGCCGCCACCGCCGACCGCCTCGCCGAGCGGTTCGGCGGCGCGCGGGGCCACGTCTACCACGCGGCGGTACGGGGCTTCGAGGTCCGGCTGTCGGAGCGGGCCGCGCGGCGGCTGGCGGCCGACCCGGCCGTGGCCCACGTCGAACAGAACCAGGTGGTGACGCTCGCCTCCGGTGTGCAGCCCAACCCGCCCTCCTGGGGCCTCGACCGCATCGACCAGCACCTGCTGCCCCTCGACGGGCAGTACGCCTACCCGAACACCGCCCCCAACGTGCGTGCCTACGTCATCGACACGGGCATCCGGGCCAGCCACGTCGACTTCAACGGCTCGGTCGCCGGCGGGTACGACGCCGTCGACGGCGCGCTGCCCGCCGACGACTGCAACGGCCACGGCACCCACATCGCCGGCACGGTCGGGGGCCAGCAGCACGGGGTGGCCAAGGACGTGCGGCTGGTCCCGGTGCGCGTGCTCGGCTGCACCGGAAGCGGCCAGCTCGCGCAGGTCATCGCCGGCGTCGACTGGGTCACCGCCAACGCCGTGAAGCCGGCGGTGGCAACGATGGGCCTGGGCGGCGGCCCCAGCGCGGCGCTCGACGCCGCGGTCACCAACTCCGTGAACTCGGGCATCACCTACACCGTCCCGGCGGGCAGCTCCAACAGCAACGCCTGTAACTACTCGCCGTCGCGGGTGCCCGTGGCGCTCACGGTCGCCGGCACCACCCCCGCCGACGCGCGGATGTCCTCGGCCAACTACGGCACCTGCGTGGACATCTTCGCCCCCGGCCAGGGCATCAAGTCCACCTGGCACACCGGCGACACGGCCACCAACACCATCAGCGGCAGCCCGATGGGCGCCGCGCACACCGCCGGCTGCGTCGCGCTCGCCCTGTCGGCCAACCCCACCTGGACGCCCGCCCAGGTGGCCGCCCACCTCGCCGCGACCGCCACCCCCGGGGTGGTCGCCAATCCGGGCTCCGGCTCGCCGAACCGTCTGCTCTACTGCGGCCCCTGACCCCCGCCACGCTCCACCGTGGGGCGTGGGGACGCCCACGCCCACCGGCCCACCCGCACGGGTGGGCCGGTCCGTCGACGCGCGCCGCCCCGCCGGGGCGGCGCGCGATTCCGTTCGAGATCGATATAGACAACTACAGTTAACAAACCTAATAATTGGTCACCCCGCCGACACGTCAGCGCGCGGGCCGCCCCCGTACCGGGAGGACCGATGCCTCGCCCACGCCGTACCCCACTCCTGGCCGCCCTGGCGGCCCTTGCCACCGCCGCCGCCACAACCCTGTTCGTCGCCGGCCCCGCCATGGCCGCCGGGCCCACCGCCACCCTCACCAGGGCCTCCGACTGGGGCGGCGGGTGGGAGGGCCGGTACACCATCACCAACGGCGGCTCGACCCCGATCGCCGGCTGGCAGGTCGCCTTCACGCTGCCCGCCGGCACCACGCTCGGCTCCTACTGGGACGCCACGGTCAGCAGCGCCGGCCAACGGCACACCTTCACCAACCGGTCCTGGAACGGCACGGTCGCCCCCGGCGCCTCGGTGTCGTTCGGCTTCCTCGTCACCGGGCCCGGCTCCCCCACCGACTGCACCCTCAACGGGGTCTCCTGCGGCGGCACGCCGCCTCCCTCGGGGCCCCCGACCAGCGCTCCGCCCACCAGCGCCCCGCCGACCAGCGCTCCGCCCACCACCCCGCCGGCAACCACCCCGCCGCCGAGCAGCCCGCCGCCCAGCAGCCCGCCGCCGACGACCGGCCCACCGGTCAACGGCCTGCCCAAGCGCGCCCTGATCGGCTACCTGCACGCCAGCTTCGCCAACGGCTCCGGCTACGTGCGGATGGCCGACGTGCCGGCGGACTGGGACATCATCAACCTCGCCTTCGGCGAACCCACCTCGGTCACCTCCGGCGACATCCGCTTCCAGCTCTGCCCCGTCACCGAGTGCCCCAACGTGGAGACCGAGGCGGAGTTCACCGCGGCGATCCGCGAGAAGCAGCGGCAGGGCAAGAAGGTGCTGCTCTCCATCGGGGGCCAGAACGGGCAGGTGCAGCTCACCACGACGGCCGCCCGGGACGCCTTCGTGCGGTCGGTCGGGTCGATCATCGACCGGTACGGCCTCGACGGCCTGGACATCGACTTCGAGGGCCACTCCCTCTACCTGAACACCGGCGACACCGACTTCCGTAACCCGACCACGCCGGTCGTGGTCAACCTGATCTCGGCGGTCCGCACCCTCAAGCAGCGCTACGGGGCGAACTTCGTGCTCACGATGGCCCCGGAGACCTTCTTCGTCCAGCTCGGCTACCAGTTCTACGGGTCGGGCCCGTTCGGCGGGCAGGACCCGCGCTCCGGGTCGTACCTGCCGGTGATCTACGCCCTGCGCAACGACCTCACCGTCCTGCACGTGCAGGACTACAACTCCGGCCCGATCATGGGCCTCGACAACCAGCACCACTTCATGGGTGGCGCGGACTTCCACATCGCGATGACCGACATGCTGCTCGCCGGCTTCCCGGTCGCCGGCAAGGCCGACGCCATGTTCCCCGCCCTGCGCGAGGACCAGGTGGCCTTCGGCACGCCCGCCTCCACCCACGCCGGTAACGGCCACGTTGCCCCGCCCGGCGTGCAACAGGCGGTGACCTGCCTGGTCAAGGGCCAGAACTGCGGCGGATACACCCCCCGCAGCGGGACCAACCCCGGCTTCCGGGGGCTGATGACCTGGTCGATCAACTGGGACCGCTTCGTCGGCGGGGAGTTCCGGCTCAACCACGGTCCGTTCCTCAAGTCGCTGTCCTGACCGACGCCGACGGGCCGCTGCCGGCGACGGCGGCGGCCCGTCGGCGCGCCCGGGACGCCCATGTGGTTGCCGGGCATCCCGCACGCCGGCCGGACGCCCCGGCCGGGGGACCTCGATGCGGCCGTACCAAGCGAAGGGTCGCTCTCATATACACATTTGCCGGCGTAAGGCTCTAATTGTCGATACCGTTGCCGGTCGCCACGGCCCACCTGGGGCCGTGCCGGTGAGTGACGGATCCCCCACCCGGCACTCCGGCGCGCGCCACCCGTAGAGTCTCGCCGTGACCGAGATAGGCGCGCAGGTCGAGCTCTCCCACCCCGCCGACCGGGTCTGGCGCGCGTTGACGGATCGGGAACTGCTCGCCCGGTGGTTCACCGAGGCCGAGCCGGTCCCCGGCCGGCCGGGGCAGTTGCTGCTGTACACGGCGGGGCTTCCCGGCTTCGACTCCGCCGTCGACGCGGAGGTGACCGGACGGTGGGAGCCGGAGTCGCTGGTCCTGCGCTGCCACGAGGCCGGCCGGCGCACGGTGCTGACGTGCGCCGTCACCCCCACCGCCGAGGGGTGCCGGCTGGCGGTCCGCGAGACGCTGGAGCACGGCGCGTGGCCCGTCGAGCAGCGTGTGCGTCGCGAGGAGTCCTACCGGCAGGCGCTGACCGGGCGGCTGCCCGCCATCCTCGACTGGCTCGCCTTCCAGCAGGTCGACCTGGGCGGCCACGACCTCACGGCCACGGCCGAGATCCCGGTGACCGAACTCGGCGCCGCACCGGCGGCGAATCGCCGCAGCCGCCGCACCGCGCTGGTGGCGGTGCTGGGCGGCGGCGCGCTGGCCACGGGCCTGGCGGCGTGGGCCCTGCTGCCCGCCGGGTCCGAGCACGCCGCCGCGCCCGCCCCGACGACCCCGCCCGCCCCGAGCGCCGTCGCCGTCGGCACGAGCGGCCCGGCCAGGACGGCCCCCTCGGCCCGGCCCACGCCGACCGCCACCAGGAGCGCCCGGCCGAGCCGCGCCCCCTCCCCGTCCTCGTCCCCGTCCGCCACGCCCTCGGCCAGCCCGTCGCGCACGCCGTCACCGACCCCGTCGCCGACTCCCGCCCTGCGGGCCCGCTACGAGACCGTGACGACCCGGTTCTTCGGCTACGCCGGCGAGGTGGTCGTCGACAACCCGGCCGGCACGGACGCGCGGGACTGGCGGCTGGTCGTCACCCTCGCCCGGGGCGCCGCGGTCGTCGACGCCGACGGCGCGCAGTGGCGACAGGACGGGCGGTCGGTCACCTTCACCGGGCCGGCGGTGCCGGGCGGGCGGTCGCGGACGATCCGGTTCGAGGTTCGCGGCGGCGACCACCGCGCCGCCAAGGCGCCCGAGGGCTGTGCGGTGGACGACCGGCCCTGCGCCGGCCTGTGATGTCGGGCGGCGGCGTCCGGGCCGCCGCGGGCGCAAGGGCCACCATTCTCGCCGGCCCCCGGCCTGCCCTTTCGCCTCTCCCGAGGGCCTGAATCCCGCACACACCACGCCTCCCGACACATCGTCATTGATGCGCATTAATGCGTCTCGGATGACGGCGGTCCGCCGGAGAACCAGGCCGGCATGACACCCGGCATATTTCGTCCGGGCATTCCTGGCAAGGGACGAATAAACCCCGGACAGGATGTGGGATCCCCCTGTCAAGTCCTTGACGCGATCACCGGACGGCCGCAATATATAGACGCAGCTCATTTTATTGACCGTTTGCGACAACCATTACCTTCCTGCGACGACGCCAGAAATCGAAACGGAACAACGTCCCGTGATCCCGCCGGCCAAAAGGCTTCGGCGTCGCGTCCCACGACTCGATCATGCGGCACCGCGTGCCCGCGAACCGCCGGCGCGCGCCGGCCCCGACGTGAGGAGAGGCAGAGTGGAACCGCTGGTCTCGGTCGTCGTGCCCTGCTACAACCGGGCCCGCACGGTCGCACTGTGCGTACGGTCGGTGCGCCGGCAGACGTATCCGGCCGTCGAGGTCGTCGTGGTCGACGACGCCAGCGACGACGGCTCCGCCGAGGTGGCCGAGGCGGCGGGCGCCACTGTGCTGCGCCTACCGACGAACAGCGGCCCCGGCGCCGCCCGCAACCGGGGCGCGGCGCACGCGCGGGGCGAGATCCTGTTCTTCCTCGACGCCGACGTGGCCCTGGAGCCGGGCAGCGTGGCGGCGGCGGTCGCCGAGCTACGCTCCGACCCCCGCCTCGGGGCGATCTGCGGGGTGCTGCGCCCGGAGTCGCTGCTGTCGCAGAACCTGGTCGCCGAGTACCGCGCGTTGCAGATGTACCACTGGTGGCTGGCCCGCGAGGGCCCCATGGAGGGGCTGCACACGGCCCTGTGCGCGATGCGCGCCGACGTGTTCCGCGAAATCGGGCCGTTCAACCCGGACCTGCGGCACACCGAGGCCCCGGAGTACGGCCACCGGCTCGCCCAGCGCTACGACGTGCGCAGCACGGCCGCCGTCGCCGGCGTGCACGACCACGACACCACCCTGCGGGTCCTGCTGCCGAAGGTGTTCCTGCGGGCGCGCGCCAGCGCGGCCGAGGTGCGGCGCGGGGAGGTCCTCGGTGGTGCGGCCTCCCGCGTGCTGGCCAGCGGCCTCGTCCTCGCCGCCGCGCTCGCCGCGCCACTGCCGCTAGTGGCCGGGCCCGCCGCCGCGCTGGTCCCGGTGGCGCTGGTCGCGGCGGCGGTGGCCCTGGACGCCGGCACGTACCGGCGGGTGGCCGACAGCCGGGGGATTCCCTTCGGCCTGCGGTTCGCCGCCGTCCACCTGCTCTACCAGCTCACCTCGGCGGCCGGGGCGGCGGTCGGGACGGTCGAGCGGCTCGCGCGCCGCGCCGCGTGGCGGGCCCGCCCCCGGGTCGGGGCCACCCGATGACCCTGCTGCGGCGCGCGGCGGCCGGCCGGACCGGCCCGGCACGCCCCGTAACCACCGACGGGAGGCCCTGAATGTCCGGGCCCGACGCGGTGGCGGTGATCGTGCCGAACTACAACAAGGCCAAGACCCTGCGCGCCTGCCTCGAAGCCATCTACGCCCAGACCCACCCACCCACCGAAGTCATCGTCGTCGACGACCACAGCACCGACAACTCCCCCGACATCGCCCGCCAATTCCCCTGCACCCTCATCCACACCCCCACCAACAGCGGACCCGCCACCGCCCGCAACACCGGCGCCACCACCGCCACCGCACCCCTGCTCTTCTTCGTCGACTCCGACACCGCCCCACACCCCGACGCCATCGCCAACGCCCTCCACATCCTCCACACCACCCCCGACGCCGGCATGGTCCAAGGCATCTACGACCCCCACCCCCTCTACGACGACGGCCCCGTCGAGGCATACCGCGTCGCCTTCGAACACTTCTGGCGACACCGCAGCGTCGGGCGGCGACGGGCCGCGACCCTCTTCGCCGCGAGCCTGATCCCCCGCGCGGTCTTCGACGAGGTCGGCGGCTTCGACGAGGGGCTGCGCACGGGCGAGGACGCCGAGTTCGGCACCCGGATGCCCGAGCGGTACCGCCTCGTGGTGACCGACCGGGTCCGCACCCGGCACGACGACGTCGACCGGTTCCTGCCGTTCGTGCGGGAGCAGTTCGGGTTCGCCACCGCCACGCCGATGGTGATGCTGCGGGCGCGGGGGCGGCGCAACGCCGGCACCGGGATGCGGGTCAACGCGATCTCGCCGACGGGGCTGGTGCTGTCGGGGCTGGGCCTGCTGACCCTGCCGTTCGTGCCGCTCGCGCCGTGGCTGGCGGCGCTCTGGCTCGCCCTGCTCGCCGCGTCGGCCGCGACGAGCCACGACTTCCTCCGCTTCACCTACCGCTTCCGGGGCGCGCGCTTCGCCGCGTACGCCACCGGGATGCACCTGCTGCTGTACGCGCTGGCGGTGGTCGGCACCGGCGTGGGCGTGCTGCGGGTCGCCCACGCCCTGGCCCGGGGGGCGGCGCGGTGAGCGGGCCCGACGCGGTGGCGGTGATCGTGCCGAACTACAACAAGGCCAAGACCCTGCGCGCCTGCCTCGAAGCCATCTACGCCCAGACCCACCCACCCACCGAAGTCATCGTCGTCGACGACCACAGCACCGACAACTCCCCCGACATCGCCCGCCAATTCCCCTGCACCCTCATCCACACCCCCACCAACAGCGGACCCGCCACCGCCCGCAACACCGGCGCCACCACCGCCACCGCACCCCTGCTCTTCTTCGTCGACTCCGACACCGCCCCACACCCCGACGCCATCGCCAACGCCCTCCACATCCTCCACACCACCCCCGACGCCGGCATGGTCCAAGGCATCTACGACCCCCACCCCCTCTACGACGACGGCCCCGTCGAGGCATACCGCGTCGCCTTCGAACACTTCTGGCGACACCGCAGCGTCGGCCACGACACCGGGGCGCTACTGGCCGCCGCCCTCGTGCCCCGGGCGGTCTTCGACGAGGCGGGCGGCTTCGACGAGGGGCTGCGCGACGGCGAGGACGACGAGTTCGGGACCCGGCTGCCGGCCCGGTACCGGATCGTGGCCACGGACCGGGTCCGCACCCGGCACGACGACGTCGACCGGCTGCTGCCGATGCTGCGCGAGCAGTTCGCGCGGGCCCGCACGAAGCCCGCGCTCATGGCGCGGACGTGGCGGCGGCAGCGCGCCGGGGCCACGGGCGCCCGGGTCGAGATGATGTCGCCGGGCCGGTTCCGCCACCTCGAACGGTCGGCCCGGCTGACCCTGGTCGCGTCGGGGCTGGCGCTGCTGGCCGTGCCGCTGACCGTGGTCGCGCCGTGGCTGCCCCCGGCCCGGCCCGCCTTCGCCTGGCTGGCGCTGACCTCGCCGGCGCTCGCCGCCGTCGTGGTGGCCGCCAACCACGCGTTCCTGCGGTTCGCGTACCGGCTGCGGGGGCCGGGGTTCGCCCTGTTCGCCGCCGGGCTGCACGTGCTGGCCCAGGCCACGCTCGTCGCCGGGCTCGCCGCCGGGGTGCCGCGCGCCGGGCGCGCGCTGCTGGCCGGGCACGCGGCTCGGGTGGCGGCGCCGGCGGGGGCGCGGCGATGAGCCTCGACGTCTCCGTCGGCCCCGACCGGGCCGCAGCGCCCGCGCCGCGCTGGCGGCGTCGGCTGTGGCGGGCGGTCACGGTGGTCTTCGCCCTGGTCGTGGCCGTCGCCGTCGGGCGGGCCCTGGCGGGGCAGGACTGGTCGGTGGTGGCCGTGCTGCTCGGGCGGCGCGACGGCGTGGAGATCGGCCTGCTGCTGGCCGGCGCCGTGGCCGCGGCGACCGTGGGCCCGCTGCTGGGGATGCTGTCCTGGCGGGCGATCCTGCTGGAACTCGGGCCGCCGGTCAGCCGGACCCGCGTCCTGCGGGTCTTCTTCGTCGGCTTCCTCGCCAAGTACGTGCCCGGGAAGGTCCCCGGTGTGGTCGCCGCCCTCAAGGTCGCCACGGCCAACGGGGTGACGCTGCCCCGGATGCTGGTCTCGGGCACCCTCAGCACCCTGCTGGTCCACCTCACCGGCCTGACCGTCGGCCTGCTCACCGGCGCGCGGGTGCTCGGCGACCGGGCGGTGTGGCTGGCCCTGCCCGCCGTGCCGCTGGTGGTGGCCGTGTGCTGGCCGGCCGGGCTCGGCCATGTGACCCGCCTGGTGCTGCGGCTGCTGCGCCGGCCCGAGCCGGCCCGGTCGGTCTCCGGCCGGGCGGTGCGCGTGGCGGTGGCCTGGCAGACCCTGTCGTGGCTGGTCAGCGGCCTGCACCTGTGGCTGCTGGCGGTGGCCATGGGCGCCGCCCCGGTGCCCGCGCTGGCGCTGTGCGTGGGGGCGTTCGGGCTGGCCACCGTGGTCGGCGTGCTGGCCGTCGTCGTCCCCGACGGGCTGGGGGTCCGCGAGGCCGTGCTGTCGGGGGCCCTGGCGCTGGTGCTCCCGGTGCCCTCCGCCGTGGCGGTGGCCGTGGCGAGCCGGCTGGTCACCACCGTCGGCGAGGTGGTGCTCGGCGGGGCGGCGCTGGCGGTGGTGGAGCTGGTCCATCGAAGGTCGTCCGCATCGGATGCGGCGTTGCCGAAGGAGATGAATGGTGCCCAGGTTGATCGGACTTGAGGAGTGCGAGGCGCTGACGGCGCGCGAGGTGCACGACCTCTACCGCCGGTACGTCAGCCGGTCGCAGGTGTCGCTGATGACCACCTTCGGCTTCGGCCGGGAGCTGGTGGACCGGGCCGAGGGCGCCTGGGTGCACATGCGCGACGGCAACCGGGTGCTGGACATGTCCGGCGGGGTGGGGGTGCTCAACCACGGGCACAACCACCCCCGCGTCCTCGCCGCGCGGGCCCGCTTCGCCGAGCAGCGGCGGATGGAGGTGCACAAGGCGTTCTTCTCGCCGTACCTGGCGGCGCTGAGCCACAACGTGGCGGAGCTGCTCCCCGGCGACCTGAACATCTCCTACTTCCCGAACTCCGGGGCGGAGGCGAACGAGGGCGCGATCAAGCTGGCGTACAAGTACCACGAGGGCCGCCGGCAGACCATCCTGCGCGCCGACATCAGCTTCCACGGCAAGACCCTCGGGGCGGGCAGCCTCACCGGGTCGGCCGAGAACCACTTCCGGTTCCCGGGGCTGCCCAACGCGGTGGTGTACCCGTACGGCGACGTGGCGGCGGTGCGGGCCGCCGTGGAGGCCACCCGCCGGCCCGACGGCTCCTGCGACGTGTACGCGCTGATGGTGGAGCCGTTCAGCGCGTCGAGCATGCGCTGCTGGTCGGAGTCGGCGCTGCGGGAGCTGCGGCAGCTCTGCACCGACGAGGAGATCGTGCTGATCTTCGACGAGGTCTACACCGGCTGGGGCAAGACGGGGGAACTGTTCTACTTCATGCGCCACGAGGGCCTGCTGCCGGACGTGCTCGTCTACTCCAAGTCCCTCGGCGGCGGGAAGGCGTCGATCTCCGGGTACACGGTGCGGGAGAAGCTGTTCCGCAAGGCGTACGACCGGCTCTCCGACGTGATCCTGCACAGCACCACGTACTACGGATTCGGCGAGGAGACCGCGACCGCCGTCGAGGCGGTCAACGTGGTCGTGGAGGAGGACTTCCCGGCCCGCGCCCGACGCGTCGGGGCGATCCTCGGCCCCGGCCTGGAACGCGTCCGCGCGGCCCACCCGGACGCGGTCGACCGCGTCGCGGGCGTCGGCGCGCTGTGGGGCGTGTTCCTCAACGGCGGCCCCAAGCTGCTCGACCTGGCCGGGAAGCTGGTCCCCGGCTTCGCCCACGACCCCCGGTTCGGCACGAAGCTGATCACCCTGTCGGTGATCGCCCACCTGTACCGCGAGCACAAGATCATGACCTACTACAGCCCCAACGTGGAGAACCCGCTCATGGTCGCCCCGACCCTGATGGCCGAGCCGGCGGACCTGGAGCACTTCCTCCGGGCGCTCGACGCCACCCTCGCGCTGGGGCTGCGCCGGCTGCTCACCGGCTTCGTACGCGAGAAGGTGAGTTCCGCGTGGTAGGCGACGGCCGCCCGGTCGTGGTGACCGGCGCGAGCGGAATGCTCGGCGGCTTCGTCGTCCGCCGCCTGGCCGCCGAGGGCGTGCCCGCGCGCGGGGTGGACGTGCGACCGCCCGCCGACCCGGGGATCGGCGTCACCGTCGCCGACGTGCGGGACCGGGCCGCGATGACCGGGGCGTTCGCCGGGGCCGGCGCGGTGGTGCACTGCGCCGCCGCGCTGCCCAGCTACGCCCCGGCCGAGATCCACTCGGTGATCGTCGACGGCACCCGCAGCGTCCTGTCCGCCGCCCGCGACGCGGGCGTGCCCCGGGTCGTGCACATCTCCACCACCGCCGTGTACGGGCTGCCCGAGCTGGTGCCGACGCCGGAGACCCACCCCCGCGCGCCGGTGGACGCCTACGGGCGCGCGAAGGCCGCCGCCGAGGAGGTGGCCGAGGAGTTCCGCGCCGCCGGGCTCTGCGTGCCGGTGCTGCGGCCGAAGACGTTCCTGGGGCCGGGGCGGATGGGGCTGTTCGCCATGCTCTTCGAGTGGGCGCACGAGGGACGCCACTTCCCCATCCTCGGCCGGGGCGACGTGCGGATCCAGATGTGCGCCGTGGAGGACCTCACCGAGTGCGTCCTCACCGCGCTGCGCGCCGACCCGGCCGCCGCCGACGACACCTTCAACGTGGCCGCCGCCCGGTTCGGCACGCTGCGCGAGGACTTCCAGGCGGTGCTCGACGCGGCGGGCCACCACCGGCGGGTCGTCTCCGTGCCCGCCCGGCCCGCCGTGGCCGCCCTCCAGCTCCTCGGCCGGGCGCGGCTCTCCCCCGTGTACGACAGGCTGCTGCACAAGCTCCTCGCCGACTCCTACGTCAGCACCGACAAGGCCCGCGAGCGGCTCGGGTTCGTCCCGGCGTACTCCAACCGGGACGCCCTGCTGGCCACGTTCGACTGGTGGCGGGCCGAGCGCTCGCGGGGGGCGGCCCGCCCGGCCGGGCGCACCAGCCGGGAGCCCTGGGCGCAGGGGGCCCTGCGCGTGGCGAAGGTGTTCTTCTGATGAACCCCGTCCTGCCCACCCCGGCGGCGCCGGCCACCGCCGCGCGGCCCACCGTCGGCGCGCGCACCGGCGCCCTGACCGCCGGCCTGGCCCGGCTCACCCGGCCCGACCAGTGGCCCAAGAACGTCGTCGTCATCGGCGTGCCGCTGCTCGACCCGCTCTCCTGGAGCCGCGCCGGGCTGACCGACCTGGCCGGGGCGATCGTCGCGTTCACCCTCGCCTCCGTGCTCGTCTACGTCCTCAACGACCTGCTCGACCGGCACCGCGACGCCGACAACCCGGAGCGGTGGCACCGCCCGATCGCCTCCGGGCAGGTCTCGCCGCGGGTGGCTGCCGTGTTCGCCGGGGGCGTGGCGGCGCTGCTGGTCGCCCTGCTCGCCCTCCAGAGCGCGGCCACCGCCTGGCCCGTGGCCGCCTACCTGCTGCTCAACCTCGCCTACTCCCTGGGCCTCAAGCACGTGCCGCCACTGGACGTCTTCCTCGTCGCCGGCGGCTTCGTGCTCCGGCTCACCTACGGCTACCTGGCCACCGGCGCCCCCATCCCCGGCTGGCTGCTCACCGCCGTGTTCACCCTGTGCCTGCTGCTCGTCCTCGGCAAGCGCCGGCAGGAGCTGCACGCCACCGGGGCCGCGCACCGGCCCGCGCTGCGCGGCTACACCGTGGCCCTCACCGAGCAGCTCATGCAGCTCTCGGCCGCCCTCACCGCCGGCAGCTACCTGCTCTACCTGCGCGACGAGGCGCCGCTGGGGGCGTACGACGCCACGGCGGTGGTCGTGCTCACCCCGATGGCCGTCTTCGGGCTGTTCCGCTACCTGCAACTCGTGCTCGTGCAGAACGCCGGCGGGAACCCGGTGCGTACCCTGCGCGATCCCGTCCTGGTCACGAACACCGCCCTGTGGGCGGTGCTGTCCGGCGTGCTCCTGCTCGCCGCCCGGGGCCAGGGATGACGACCCACGCGCCGGCGGAGGTCCAGCGGCCCACCGGGCGCGGGGGCGCGCACCGGCGACCGGCGCGGCGCGGGCGGTGGGTTGCCCGGCTGCTGCTCGGCGCGGCCGGCGCGTGGCTGACGTTCGTGGCGGCGCACCTGCTGCTGTCCGGGCGGGCCTGGTGGTGGAACCTCGACCTGGTCCCGCCGCTGCTCTTCCTCGCCGTGCCGCTCCTGTTGCTGGCCGCCGCGCCGCTCGCGCGGCGCGCCCGGGCGGTGGGCGCGGCGCTGGCCGTGGCGTCGCTGGCGCTGGGCTGGCCCTGCGCCGGGGTCAACGCCGCCGCCCTGTGGCACCGGCCCGCCCCGGCGCCGCCGGACGCGATCCGGGTGTTCTCCTGGAACACCTGGTACTGGGACCAGCTCGTGCGCACCGGTCCCGAAGGCGAGCCGATCCGCGACCCGGACCGGTTCTACCGGTACCTGCGGGCGCAGCAGGCCGACGTGTACCTGCTCCAGGAACAGCTCTACGTCACCGGCTCGGACTGGACCCCGCTGCCGGTCACCGACCCGGACCGGGTGCGCCGGGAGTTCCCCGGCTTCCACGTCGCGGTCTCCGGCGAGCTGGTGACGCTGTCCCGGTTCCCGATCGTCCTGGACCGCCCGGTCGACCTGCGCCCCTGGCTGGCGCGGTCGTGGCCGGACCTCCCGCCGGCCGACTCCCGGCTGCCGGCGTACCACACGGTCAAGACGCTGCGCACGGACCTGCTGGTCGGCGGGCGGGTGGTGTCGTTCTACAACGCGCACCTGCAGGTGCCGGTCGTCGGCCTGCCGGCTCGCCGCCCGGACACCGCCGACGACAGCCTGGCCCGCCACGACCTGCGGCGGGCCAGCTACCGGGCGCTGGCCGCCGACGCCGCCGGCAACCCTAACCCGATCGTGCTGGCCGGCGACCTCAACACCTCCCCGGCGATGCGGCTGCTGCGCGCGCTGCCCGACCGGCTGGTCGACGCCGGCGCCGCCCTGCGCTCGCCGTACCCGACCTCGTGGGCCTGGTACGGGCTGCCGCTGTGGCGGCTCGACTGGGTCTTCACCACCTCGGACGTCGACGTGCACCGGTACCGGATGGTGCCCCCCGACGGCCTGTCCGACCACAGCGGGCAGCTCGTCGTCGTGTCGCTGGAGAAGCCGTAGCAGCCGTCGAGAAAGGAACCCCGTGAACCACGCGGCCCCGCAGTACGACCTCACCGTCGCCCTGACCTACTACACGCCGTACATGAGCGGGGTGACCCACACGGCCCGCACCGTCGCCGAGGGCATGGCCGCGCGCGGCTGGCGGGTGGCGGTGGTGACCAGCCAGCACGACCCGTCCACCCCGCGCCGGGAGACCATCAACGGCGTGGACGTGCACCGCTCCCCGGTGCTCGGCCGGATCACCCGGGCGCAGATCAGCCCGGCGTACCCGGTCGAGGCCGCCCGGGTGGCCCGCCGGTCGGCGCTGCTCTACCTGAACCTGCCGATGGCCGAGGCCGCGCTGCTGGCCCGGTTCGCCCGGCCCACCCCGATCGTGAGCATGCTGCACATCGACCTGTACCTCCCGCCGGGCCTGCTCAACCGGGTCGCGGTCGCCGCGTCCGACGTGACCTCCTGGGCGACGATCCGCCGGTCGGCGGCGGTGGTGACCAACAGCGAGGACCAGGCCCACGCGTCGAAGTTCTGGCCCCTGGTGCGGCGGCGGGAGTTCCGGGCCATCCCCGCCCCCTGCCTGGACCGGCGGGGCGGCCGACCCCGCTACCGCAGCGGCGGCGGCCTGCACGTCGGCTTCCTGGGCCGGATCGTGGAGGACAAGGGCATCCCGTACCTCGTCCGGGCCTTCCGGCGGATCGCCGACCCCGACGCCCGGCTGCTGATCGGCGGCAACTACCGGACCGTGATGGGCGGCGACAACCTGGCCGACGTCCGGGCGGAGATCGGCGCGGACAGCCGCATCCGGGTGCTCGGGGAACTGCGCGGCCAGGAGATCGACGACTTCTACGCCTCCATCGACGTGTTCGCCCTGCCGTCCGTGGCGGAGTCGTTCGGCATCGTGCAGGCCGAGGCCATGATGTGCGGCGTGCCGTCGGTGACCACCGACCTGCCCGGCGGGCGCTACCCGGTCCTGGCGACGGGGTTCGGCGCCCTGGTGCCGCCGCGCGATCCGGAGGCGCTGCACCGGGCGATCCTGGAGCTGGCCGACGCCCCGGCCCATTGGCGGGAGGCCAAGGCCCACGAGGCGCGAGCGCTCTTCGCGGCCGAGCGCGGTCTGGACGCCCACGAGGAGCTGTTCCACCTGGTACGGGAGAGGGCCGCCGCCCAGCGGGTGCGCTGAGCGGCCGGGGCGCGGGTCAGGGGCGGGGCGGGTCGTGGACGTCGTGGCCCCGCCCGAGGGCGTCGGCGTACCCCCAGCGACCCGGGACGTCGAAGAGCGCGACCTGACCCATCCCCGCCGGCAGCCCGGCGTCGACCTTGAGGTGGTCGTCGTGCGGTTCGAGGCCGAGCAGGCAGCGCAGCAGCAGCGGCGCCGCCCCGGCCGACGGGGCGTACGGGCTGTCGGTGAAGCGGTGCGGCACGGGCACCCGGGTGGTGGCCCGGTCGTAGCCGGCGAAGTAGGCGGGCAGCCAGCCCCGGAAGTGCCGACCGGCATCCAGCAGCGCCTGGGCGAGCCGGGCCGCCTCCCGCTTGAAGCCGTACCGGCGCAGGCCCCAGGCGATGAGGGAGTTGTCCGCCGGCCAGATCGCGCCGGTGTGGTGGCCCAGCGGGTTGAACCGCCACTCGGTGGCGGCCAGGGTGCGGATGCCCCAGCCCGAGAAGAGGGCGGGCCCGAGCAGGTGCCCGACCAGGCGCTCGGCCCGCTCCGGGTCGACGATGCCGCTCCAGAGGAGGTGCCCGACGTTCGACGCGAGGGCGTCGACGCGCTGGCCGTCGGCCTGCAACGCCAGCGCGTAACAGCCCCGGTCGGGCAGCCAGAAGTCCCGCTCGAACCGTTCCCGCAGCCCTTCGGCGGCCCGCTCCAGCCGGTCGGCGTAGGCCGGGTCGCCCCAGAACAGCCGGGCCATCCGGGCCGCCCGCAGCCGGGCGTCGTAGGCGTAGCCCTGGACCTCGCAGATCGCCAGGGGGAAGGTGGGCAGCCGCCCGTCGCGGAAGCAGATGGCCGACTCGGAGCTTCGCCAGCTCTCGTTGACCGGGCCGGCCCGGGTCTGCCGGCGGGTGGACCAGACGTAGCCGTCGCCCACCGGGTCGGCGCGCTCGTCGAGCCAGGCGAGAGCGGCGCGGGCCTCGAACTCGTAGCGGCGGACCAGCTCGGCGTCGCCGCTCCAGCGCTCGTACTCGTCGAGCAGGACGAGGAAGAGCGGGGTGGTGTCGACGGCGGAGAAGTCGGACGCGCCACGGGTGTCGCCGAAGGCGGACGACTCGCCGTACCGGATCTCCTGGAGGATCCGGCCCGGCTGCTCGCCGCGGAACGCGTCGCGGCGGCTGCCCTGGGTCAGCGCCAGGATCCGCAGGGTGTCGACGGCGCGGCGCGGCAGGAACGGCAGCACCTGGAGGCTGCTGACCAGGCTCTCCCGGGCGAGGAAGGTCATCGACCAGGGCAGGCCGGTGGCGGGCAGCCGCTCCCGGTAGTTCAGGCCCGCGTAGTGCAGGGCGGCGAGGTCGCGCACCCCACGCCGGTACGCCTCGACCAGCGGCCGGTGGTCGGCGCGCAGCCGGGGCGCGCCGGCGACCGTCTCCTCGATCTCCCGGCCGACCTCGGCCCGCGAGCGGTCGGTGGAGCTGCGCAGCCGCTCGCGCAGGTCGCGTCGCCGCAGGTCTCGGACCAGGGTCAGGACGCGCAGCCGCACGGACCAGGTGCCGTGCGGCCCGACGGTGACCCGGAACGTGAGGCCGCGCTCGTCGGCGCGGGCGGCCTCGCTGGCGCAGACGACCGTCTCCCGGTAGAGGGTTTGCCGGTGGTAGTGCAGCCGCAGCGCGCCCTCCTCGACGGTGGCGCGGACCTCGCGCTCCCGGCACAGCCCTTCGCGGATCTCCTGGATCTCCGCGAAGTCCGCGCCGACGTCGAGCCGGACCGTGTACCGGACGGGCTCGGGCGCGTAGTTGAAGAGCGTGACCTCCTCCTCGAAGGTCCGCCCCAACCAGCGGTGCCGCAGGATCGACGTGGTGGCGCTGACGTAGTGCGTGGGCTGGCCGGGCACCAGCGCGAACTTGGCCTCGAAGGACTGGACGTCGTCGACCGAGAGCGCGGTGAGCGGCTCCCCGTCGACGGTCAGCCGCCAGGTCGACAGGAAGCGGGTGTCGAGGTGGAAGAGGCCGAGCGGGCTGGCCGGCTCCGCCGCGACGTCGCCGTTGCGGGTGCTGATCAGGAACATGTTGCCGTAGAAGACGCTGCTGGTGTCCTGGAGCCCGATGTCGGCCCGCTCGGCGCCGACCTCCGCGACCGGCTCGGGCGCGGGGCACTCGGCCGGGGCCGGCAGCAGCCGTTGGAACGCCACGAACAGCGACAGGTCGCCCTCGACGGAGACGCTGCCGCGCAGCAGCAGCGCCAGGACGTGCTCGGCCCCGGCGGTCAGCCGTTCGAAGGTGTCCGTCCCGATCTCCACGACGCAGTCGGCCTCGCGGTCGGCGCGGCCGACCCGGGCCCGGCCGCCGTCGAGGGTGACGAACCAGGTCGCGCCGCCCCCGTCGCCGCCGACGACGACGAAGCGGATGGTGCCGGTGGGCGTGCGGGGCAGCCGGCCCCGGGCGGAGTCCTCGAGGCCGGCGAAGAACCGGTCGAGTCGTTCGCTCACCGGGTGCCCCTGTCGCGAGCAGTTGTCAACCCTCGGCCGCACCCGACAAGGCGGACGTATCGGCGCAGATCCAGGCTACGCCACGGCGGCCCCGGCAGCGGCGCTTCGGCGGGACCGGACGCCCGGGGTGGCGGGTCAGCGGGGCCGGACGCCCGGGGCTGGCGGATCAGCGGGGCCGGACGCCCCGGGCCCGGCGGGTTGGCGGGAGAGGCAGGGTGGCGGGGGCGGGTCATGCTGAGAGGGTGATTCGCTTTCTGCTGAACGTGTTGTGGCTCGTCTTCGGCGGCGGGATCGTGCTGGCGATCGGGTACGGCATCGCCGCGCTGATCTGCTTCGCGCTGGTCGTCACCATCCCGTTCGGCGTCGCCTCCCTGCGGCTGGCCGGCTACTCGCTGTGGCCCTTCGGCCGGACAGTGGTGCCGAAGCCGGGCGCGGGCGTCGGCTCGGGGCTGGCCAACGTCCTCTGGGTGGTGCTGGCGGGCTGGTGGCTGGCCCTGTCCCATATCGCCGCCGGTGTCGCGCTCTGCGTCACGATCATCGGCATCCCGTTCGGGATCGCCAACTTCAAGCTCGTCCCCACGGCGTTCTGGCCCCTGGGGCGGGAGGTCGTCGACACCCCGTAACCGTCGGCCCGCCGTCCGGGGGGCGTGCCGGTGCGGCGACGGTCACCAGTCGGCCGCGCGCGGCGACGCCCCCCGGGCGGGGCGCCGCCGCGCCGGGCAACGGGTGGCTCAGCGCGTCGGGGGCGCGCCGGCGGCCTCCTCCTGGGCGAGCCGCTCGCTGCCGCTGAGGGTGTGCAGCGGCTTCTCCCTGATGAACAGCACCGCGACCAGGGAGAGCAGGGCGAACGGCGCGCCGACGAGGAACAGCTCGGCCGTGGCGATCCCGTACACGTCCCGCACCACCCGGAGCACCGGCTCGGGCAGGGCCGACAGGTCGGGCACCTCGGTGGAGCCGCCCTCGCCGGCACCCGCGGCGAGCGGCCCGAGCTTCTTGGCGGTCAGCGAGGCCACCCGGTTTGCCAGGACGGCGCCCAGGGCGCTGACCCCGATCGCCGCGCCCATGCTGCGGAAGAAGGTCAGCGCGGAGGTGGTGGCGCCCAGTTCCTGCGCGGGCACGTCGTTCTGCGCGGCGAGGACGAGGTTCTGCATCAGCAGACCCACGCCGATGCCGAGCACCGCCATGTACGTGCCGAGCAGCAGCCTGTTGGTGTGGGCGTCGATGGTGGACAGCAGCACCATGCCCAGCGTCATCACGACGCCGCCGGTCAGCAGGTAGCGCTTCCACCGGCCGTACTTGGTGATGAGCTGCCCGGCGACGGTCGAGGAGACCAGCAGACCGAGGATCATGGGCAGGCTCATCAGCCCGGCCACCGTCGGCGACTGACCGAGCGAGATCTGGAAGTACTGGGACAGGAAGACGGTGCCGCCGATCATGGCCACGCCGACCAGCGTGCTCGCGATGGTGGCCAGCGACACCGTGCGGTTGCGGAAGATGCTCAGTGGCACGATCGGCTCGGCCGCGCGGGACTCCACCAGCACGGCCAGCGCCAGCAGGACGAGCCCGCCGCCGACCAGCAGGGCGGTCCACCCGGAGGCCCAGGCGAACTTGTTGCCGGCCAGCGACGACCAGATCAGCATGGTGCAGACCCCGGCGGTGATGAGCAGCGCGCCGAGCCAGTCGATGCGGACCTTCCGCCGGGTCACCGGCAGGTGCAGGGTGCGCTGGAGCAGGACGATGGAGAGCAGGCTGAACGGCACGCCGATCAGGAAGCACCAGCGCCAGCCGAGCCACGACGTGTCGACCAGCACGCCGCCGATGAGCGGGCCGGCGATGGTGGCGACGCCGAACACCGCGCCGAAGATGCCGGCGTAGCGGCCCAGCTCGCGGGGCGGGATCATCGCCGCCATGACGATCGTGGCCAGGGCGGTCATGCCGCCGGCGCCGACGCCCTGCACGACCCTGCTGACCACGAGCACCTCGACGTTCGGGGAGAAGCCGGCGATCAGCGAGCCGGCCACGAACAGCCCGAGGGAGAGCTGGATGAGCAGCTTCTTGCTGTAGAGGTCGGCCATCTTGCCCCACAGCGGCACGGTCGCCGTCATGGCCAGCAGCTCGGCGGTGACGATCCAGGTGTAGACGGTCTGGGTGCCGTTCAGGTCGGCGACGATGCGCGGCAACGCGTTCGCCACGACCGTCGAGGCGACGACCGCGACGAACATGCCGACCATCAGGCCGGAGAGGGCCTGGAGCACCTCGCGGCGGGACATGCGCCCGGTGCCGACTCCGGGGGTCTTGACGGGCAGGGCGGTAGAGGCCATCGGCGATTCCTCACGTAGCTGACAGTGATCGGGACTGGCGGTGGGCCGGGTTCAGCGGGGCGCCGGCAGGCCGGCGGCCAGCGCGGCGAATGCCTCGTCAACGAGGTCGGCCAGGTTTCGGTTATCGCCGGCCGTCGCCCAGCGGGTCGTCGCGGCGCGCAGGGCCGCCCCGGTCACCGCCGCGACGAGGGCGGGATAGGGGTGGTCGGGGGCGACGCCGACGCGGGCGGCGATGACCCCGGCGACGGCGTTCTCGACCTCGACGTTGCCGGCGACCAGGCGCGGCAGCAGCGCGGGGTTGCGCGTCACCACGTCCATCCGCAGGCACCACAGCTCGCGTTCGGCCTGCACCTCCTCGATCACCTCGGCGACGGCGGCGCGCAGCGCGGCCAGCACGGGGACCTCCGGCGGCACGGCGGTCAGCCGCGCCAGGATCCGGTCGGCGTCGGCGTCGTGGTCGCCGACGAGGGCGTCGTCCTTGCAGGCGAAGTAGTTGAAGAAGGTGCGTGCGGAGACGTCCGCCGCCGCGCTGATCTCCTCCACCGTCACGTGGTCCAGCCCGCGCTCGGCGACGAGGCGCAGCGCCGCTTCGACCAGCGCGGCGCGGGTCTGCCGCTTCTTGCGGTCACGCCGACCGGGGGCGGAGGCGGGCGGGGACGGCGTCACGCGGCGAAGCGTACAAGAATTTTTGCAGGCTCTGCAAGCTTGCAGACTGTGAAGCGAACCGCACCCCGGGGCGCCGGGCGCTCACCGGCCGCCCCCGCACCGACGTCGGCCGCAGCGGTCCGCGGCCGACCGGGTCGCCGCGTCGTCGACGGGAGGCCCGGCCCGGGGAGCACGCCCCGGGCCGGGCCGGCCGGTCAGCGGGCGGGCAGCACCGCCCGGCCCTTGTTGAAGTTCTTGCCGTGGCCGTCCGGGCGGTAGTTCTTCTCGACGTTGCCGGCCGCGTCCACCGAGAACCAGTGGATCGTGGTGCCGGCCGGGACGGTGAGCGTCTCCCCGCCCTCCCGGATGCCGGCGGAGCCGTACAGGGTGGAGGCGTAGGTCGGCCGGCCGCCGTCGAGGGTGTAGAACACCGCCGCCGGCTCGCTGACCTCGAAGCGCACGTCCACCGTGCCCGGGGTCGCGCCGGGGGCGAGGGAGAGCCGGCTGTCCGGGCGCCGCCGGTCGCGGTCGAAGTCCCGCGCCACCCGCATCAGCTCGACCAGGCCGTTGGCGAACTCCTGGCTCTGCTGGTGCGCCTCGTCCCACGCCGGCTGGAAGGTGTTGCCGACCTCGAAGTTCCAGGCGTAGATGCCGTACCGGTACCAGAGCATGTCACCGGAGTTTCCCGCCGCCGAGTAGAGCACGTCGGAGATGGGGCCGGTCCGGGCCGGGGTGACGGCCATGTTGCGGTGCCGCTTGATCGCGGTCAGGATCCGCGAGGACGCGCCCCAGAAGAACGACTCCTCGGCCAGCGTCGGGCGCGGGGCCGAGATCCGGCCCGGCAACGAGTACGCGCCCGGGGACCACATGAAGTAGTTGCCCGAGGAGTGCAGGTTCATCGAGAACTTGACGTTCGGCCGTCGCGCCAGCCAGTCGAGGTTCCTGTTCTCCGGCTCGGTCAGCTCGCCCGGCCCGGCGTACGTGTCGCTCGTGCAGCTCGCCGACGCGCCCGAGTACCCGTCGAAGAGGCTGTACTCGCTGTAGTTGCGGTTGTTGTCCACGCCCCACGAGTTGCGGGCGAGGGCGTCGGTCGCGCCGCCGGCCGGGCAGTGGTTGGTCATGTTGCGCCGCTGCGAGGCGAAGTCGTAGAACGAGTAGTGCCCGCCGTCGGGGTTGATCGAGGGGGCGATCCAGATGTCCAGGTCGTCGAGCAGTTGCCGGGTCCGGCTGTCGTGGGCGTAGTTGCGCAGCAGCCGCTCGGCGGTCTCGATCGTCACCAACGGCGGGACCCACTCGCGCGCGTGTTCCTGCGCGTAGGCGAGCACTCCCGTGCGGGAGCCGTCCCGGTGCTTGCCGATGCGGATGGCGTACACCGGGTGGGGGTCGCGGGACACGCCGGCCGGCGCCTTCAGGTTGTCCGACAGCGGGGTCGCGGCGACCGGCGAGACCTTGCCGTCGCCGGCGCTGCCCCGGTACGGGTACGCCCGCACCAGCGTGCCCGCCCGCGCGTTGAGGGCCGCGACGACCTGGGCGGCGGTGCTGGTGACCGCGCCGGCGGCGTCGGTGGCCAGGCTGACCCGGATCGCCCTGCCGGTCACGGCGACCTCCAGCGCCCGGTCGGCCGCCCCCGGGTCGGCCAGCTCGACGGAGATCTCGTTGCCGCCCTCGTGCCCCCAGGCCAACGAGTCGACCGCGACCCGGTCGGCGGCCGTGGCGCCGAGCACCACCTGCGCCTTGCGGCGGTACCCGTTGGTGCGGTACGGCAGCTCGACGACCTCGGCCAGCCGGGGGAAGTCCGCGGCGAGCTGGCGGACGCGCGCGTACAGCTCGGTCGGGGTGAGGTAGCTGGTGACGAAGTCCTTCTGGTAGCCGGGGCCCTCCGGGTCGTCGTCGGGGATCGGCAGCCACTCCTTCACCTCGGCCACCGCGACGTCGCCGGTCGGGCTGGTCACCTCGATGCGATGCGGCCGGGCGGTGACCGTGGCGGCCCCCCGGTGGTAGAGGTAGACCCCGGCGTCGACGAACCGGGAGATGGTCTGGGTGCCACCGGAGCCCGGCTGCGTGCCGGGGCCGCTGTCGCGGGACACCGTCAGGGTGCTCGTCGAGGTCTGACCCTCGGCCCACTTCGCCTCGACCGACAGCACCTGGCTGCTGCCGGAGGTGTAGTAGTCGGCCCGGATGATCCGCACGCCGGAGGCGGCGGCCGTGGCGCGCAGGCTCGCGGAGTACGCGCGGTTCTCCGCCCGGTGCGCGCCGATGGTCGCCTCGCGTTCGGCGACCCTCGCGGCGGAGTCGGCCGAGGTGTGCAGGACGGCGCCGAGCCGGTAGCCCATCCGCCGCAGCGCCGCGGCCTCGGTGGGGGTGACCACGGCGTGCGCCACGACGCCCTGGTCGGTGCGGGTGACGTGGTGGTCGAGGTCGACCCCGGTGGCGACCAGCTCGTCGAGCCGGGCGGTGTCGGCGACGGTCACCTCCACCACGTCGGCCGCCTCGTCGGCGAAGCGTTCGAGGACGGCGGGCGCGTTCCCGGGGGCGTCGGCCGGCGCGGCGGGGCCGGCGGTGGCCGGGCCGGCCAGCAGGAGCAGGGCCGCGCCCGCGGCGGTCGCGGCGGGCAGCCGCCGTCGCCAGCGGCGGGGAGGAACGGAGCGGGGCATCGGGCCACCTTTCGAAAGGCGCGCGGACCGACGGCCGGCGCGGCGGGTCGGAGGTCCTCGGCGACGGGTGGGCCCATCCTGATCGCACGCACTTCCATATGTCAATGCGCCGGCCCGGCCCCCCGGCGGCGGGGGCCGGGCGGCGGGCGGATCAGCCGTCGGCCAGCGCCCGGTGCAGGCGGCGCGCCTCGGTCACCAGCCGGGTGGACCCGCCCCGGGCGGCAACCTCGGCCAGCCCCGGCACCCCGAGCCGCACGCCGGTGGCCGTGGCCGTCTCCGTGGCCAGGGTGAGCAGGTCGGGCAGGCCGCGCGGCGGGGCCCCGGCGGCGAGCAGCGGCGGCAGCGCGGCGGCCAGCAGCCGCCACACGGTCAGCGGGGCGCCCACCGTGGCGGCGTCACGCAGCGGCTCGACCGCCCGGGTCAGCTTCACGGCCTGCCCGGCGACCAGCTCGCCGAGCCGCCCGCCCACCCCGGCGGCGTCGAGGCGGCCCGCCCCGGCCAGGGCGAGCAGGGCGTCCAGCGCCGCGACCCGGTCGGCGCCGTGGCGGGCGCCGAGGCCGTAGGCCAGCGCGAGGTCGACGGCCGCCCCGCCCGCGCCGCCGCAGTCGGCGAGCAGCGGCAGCACGGGGGCGCCGTCGCGCTGGTCCATGTCCGCGGCGGCGGCCACCTCCGGCAGCACGTACGCGGCGACGACGCCCCGGTGGTGGGGCAGCAGCGACGGCCAGAGCCGCGCCCAGGTGCGGGGCTCGGTGTGCAGCGGCGGCGGGTCGGCGGTCAGCAGGCCGTACCGGTCGTCGTAGCCGGCGGGCGGGCGCAGCTCCACCGCGACGCGGCGGGCGGGGAGCTGGTCGTGCTCCCAGTCGTAGCCCTTCCTGCGGGCGCGCGGGGCGAGCGTGACGACGCGCTGCACCGGGTCCGGCAGGCCGCCGGCGCGCAGCCAGGCGGCGAGCCGGTCCCCGCCCGCGGTGCCCAGCGCCTCGGCCTTGCCGGCCAGCGCGTCGTCGACGCCGGGCGGCAGGCGCAGCAGCGCCTGGGTGAGGTCCCAGTGCCAGGGCTCACGCCCGCCGAGCTCGGTGAGGCGCTCCAGCAGCGCCAGTGGGTCCAGCGCGCCGTCGGTCGAGGTGGGGGCGGCGAGCAGGCCGGGGTGGCCCGGCTCCCCGAGATGGTGGCCGATCTCGACGATGCGGGCCCGGAGCAGGGCGTGCGGCGCGTTGAGCCGGGGGTCGGTCGTGACGAGTTCCGGTTGGGCCGCCGACCGGTCGGGGCGTCGGAGGGCGGCCAGCAGCGCGGCCCACCGGCCCGGCTGCGGGGCCGCCGGGCGGGGCTCGCCGGCGGCCTCCAGCACCTCGCCGACGAGGCCGGAGAGGCTGCACGGGTCCCAGTGGGGGTCGGTGGCCCAGGACCAGTGGCGGCGGGCGAGGACCGGGGCGAGCGCGGCGCGCAGCCGGGGGCCGTCGGTCGCCGCGAGGCGCACCACGCCGTCGAGGATCCGGTCGAGGGGCTCGCCGCCTCGCTCGGTGCCGAGCAGCGCGGCGACCTCCTCGGCCAGCTCGTCGACGTCGGTGATCGCCGCCGGGGCGGGAGCCGCCGGGCCGGGGTGCGGCAGGTCGTCGCCGCGCGGGGCGGTGCGGGCGGGGCCGCCGGCGACCGGTGCGAGGCCGTGCCGGGCGGCCAGCGCGGTCGCCCGGTCGCGCAGGTCGACGGCGGGGTGGTCGACCGCGACGGCGATCACCTCGGCGATCTCCGCCGCCCGGTCCCGGTGCCGCCGGGCGAGCCGGTCGAGCCAGGCGAGCTGCCCGCGCACCAGCGTCTTGTCGGGCCGGAGGAGCACCTCCCGGGAGGTGTCGAGGAGCGCCTCCAGTTCCAGGTCGGGCAGCTCGCGCAGCGCCTTCTGCGCGACGGTCGCCACGGGGGCGGGCGCGTCGGCGAGCAGGCGCAGGTAGTCGGTGGCGCGGGCGGCGACCTCGTCGGTGGTGGGCTGGAGCTGGTCGAGCAGGGTGGTGAAGGCGCGCAGGGCGACCGGACGGTCGCCGCGCAGCAGCCGGCCGACCGCGCCGTCGAGCAGGGCGGTGCGCGCCACCACGCCCTCGGCGGCGAGCTGCGCGAGCGCGGCCGACAGCACGACGGGCCGGCGGTCCTGCCGGTTGGAGACGATCTCGTCGAACGTCATCGACGCGCCGAGGCCGTCGATCTCGAACAGCCGGGGCAGCAGCGCGGGCAGGAGCGGGTCGGCGCGGAGCCGGTCGGGCAGCGGCACCGGCGCGCCACGGTGCCGCTCGGGCCACGCCAGGGACCGCACCCACAGCTCGACGAAGCGGTCCCCGGGCGGCTCGGCGTCGGCGGGCAGCAGCGCGGCGACGAACCGCCAGTGCTCGACCCAGGTGTCGCGGGCCAGCTTGCCGGCCAACCGCCGGGCGAGGTCGGGCAGCCAGGCGACGCCGCGATCGGCGGCGGTCGCGCGGACGAGCCGCGCCGCCCGTTCCCCGTCGATGGTGACGCCGCGCCGGGCGAGGAGCGCGGCGGCCTGGGCGGCGGTGGGCAGGCAGCCGACCGCGGCGACGGCCAGGGCGGTGCCCCGGCCCGGGCCCCAGAGGACGGGACGCCGCGTCCTGACCCAGTCGGTCAGCTCGACGCCGAGGGCGCGGCGCCGCTGTTCGGCCAGCCCGGCCAGGGCGTCGGCGACCCGGCCGGCCGAACCGGCCTCGATCAGGTCGAACAGGTCGCTGGGGCCGCCGGCCGCCAGCTCCACCCGGCGCCGGATCATGCTCTTCACACCGCCTCCCGCACGCCGGCGGCGGCCATCCGGGTGGCGAGCGCGTGCTTGCACGGCCCGCGCCGGCCGCGGTGCTTGGCCCACCAGGGGCAGGTGCAGGTGTACCGGTCGTCGGGGAGCCGGCGCACGCGGTAGACCTCGTCGCCGCTGCGCACGGTGGCGCCGGCGGCGTCGGTGTCGACGGCCCCGGCCTCCAGCAGCGCCCGCGCGCCGACCAGCCGGGGGTTGTCCCGCTCGGCCCGGCCGGCGTCGTACGGCATGACGCGGTGGAAGTAGGCCGCCTCGGAGACGTCGTAGCCGACCCGCCCGGCGGTGCCGAGCTGGGCGAGGGCGCCCCGGACCCGGGCGGCGTCGAGGCCGGCGGCGGTGGCCAGCGCGTCCACGTCGACGGTCGGGTCCCAGGCGAGCAGGGCGGAGATCAGGTCGGCGTCGTCGGCCACGTCGTCGCCGGCCAGCGCGGTCAGGGCGGCGCCCTCGCCGGAGAAGCCGCGGTAGGGCTCGGGCGAGAGGGTGAGCGAGAGCCGCAGCGCCCCGGTGTCCAGCTCCCAGGTGCTCGGCGTCGGCGCCGAGCCGGCCCCGACGGTGGGCCCGTAGACCCGTAGGCTCCGGGCGAAGCGCAGCATCGGGCGCAGGGCCGTGAGCCGGGCGGGACCGGTCAGGCACACGGCGCCGGGGACGGGTCGGGAGGTCAGCCGCAGCGTTCGGCCGGCCGGGACCGCCCAGAGCACCGAGCGGTCGCCGGTGGTCGGCAGCCGGCGCAGGAACGCCGCCGCCTCGGCGGCCGGGAGCTCCGCCCGCGGCTCGAACGCGGCGGCGAGGACCTGCACCTCGGCGAAGCCGCGCAGCCAGCGCGACGGCAGCGGCACCTTCTTCTCCACGACCGCGCCGTCCATCGTCTCCACGGTGAGGTCGTCGGGGCCGACGCAGAGGCGCAGCGGGTCGAGGCCGCCGACGCGGGCGAGCGCCTGACGCAGCGGGTTGTTGACGTCCACGTTGGTGGTGCCGTGCTCCAGGACGTCGCCGTCGAGCCCCTCGGGCAGGGCGTCGAGGCGGGCGTAGACGCCGCAGCAGCCGGAGAACGACTCGAACCGCAGCCGGTCCCGGCTGCCGGTGACGACCGGGTCGAGGCTGGCCGGGCTGACCGGCCGGAAGTAGCGGGTGCGGGCGACCTCGGCCACGGCGAGGAGCCCGACGGCGGCCGGCTGCGGCGTGGTGAGGAAGCCGGCGAAGAACCGGGGGTTCGGGGCGGGCCCGCCGCTGGTGGACAGGGCGAGGCCGTCGGCACGCAGGGCGGAGGAGCCGAGGTAGCGGTACGTCTGTTGGGCGCTCACGGGCCCGGACGCTACAAGGCCCCTGCGACACACCGTGCCCGGCCACGGCTCGACGCCTCGACGGCCGGCTCGCGGGCGTCGGGGTGGACACCCGGCGGGCGAAGGCGACGGCGTCCTCACCGGACAAAGACGCCCCTCAACCTGCCCGACCGCCCCGACAGCGGCGTTCGAGAATCTTCCTCGCGGCAGTTCCGGGTGGCAGGACAATAACGATTATGATTCGCTGGCCCGGTGCTGTGGACTAAGAACTTTTCCTATTTCTTCCTAGCCCGCACGGTATCCGCCTTCGGCGATGCCATGTTGACGGTGGCCTCAGCGCTGGCGATCGGGGCGATCTACGGCACGACCGGCGTCGGACTGGGGCTCGCCGCCTGGATGATTCCCTTTCTCGGCTGCATCCTGTTCAGCGGGGTGCTCGCCGACCGGCTCAGCGCCCGCCCGTTGATGATCGCCGCGGACGTGGCGCGGGTCGTCGCGCAGGGGATCATCGCGATCGCGTTCTTCGTCGGCACGCCGCCGTTGGCGCTCCTGCTGGTGTGCTCGGCCGTGAGCGGGGCCGCCGCGGCGATGTTCCAGCCGGGCGTCAACAGCATGGTGCCGCTGGTGAGCGACGATCTGCACCGGGCCAACGCCGCCATCAAGGTCGCGAGTTCCTTCGCCCACCTGCTCGGGCCCGCGGCGGCCGGCGTGCTGTACGCGTTCCTGGGCGCCGCGCCGGTGTACCTGATCGACGCCGCCACCTTCGCGCTCAGCGGGGTGTGCCTGGTCGCCCTCCGGCTCACCGTCTCGCCGGCGACCGGGACCGAGACGTCGATGCTGCGCGACCTGGCCGAGGGCTGGCGGGAGTTCCGGTCGCGCACGTGGATGTGGAGCGTGATCCTGGTCTGGACGGTGTACGGGATCGTCCTGATCGGGCCCCTGGTCCCGGTCGGCTCGGTGCTGATCAGCGGGCGTCTGGGCGCCCAGGCGTACGGCTGGGTGCAGTCCGCCATCGCCGTCGGCACGATCCTCGGCGGGCTGGCGGCGTTGCGGATCAGGCCCACCCGGCCACTGGCCGCCGGCGCGGTCGCCATGTTCGGCTACGGCCTGCTGCCCCTGGCCATCGCCCTGCACGCGTCGCTGCCGATGCTGCTCGCGGCGGCGACGTTCAACGGCCTGGCCTGGGCGTTCTGGTCGGTGATGTGGCAGACGAGCGTGCAGACCCAGGTGCCGCTGGAGATGCTGAACCGCATCACGGCGTACGAGGTGTTCGGCTCCAACGGCAGCCTGCCGATCGGTCAGGCGCTCGCCGGCCCGGTCTCCGGCGCCATCGGCGGGGAGCGGCTGCTGGGGGCCGCGACCGCGGTGAGCGCCCTGGGCTGCGTGACCCTGTTGCTCGTACCGGCGGTGCGCAACCTGCACCGGAGCCCCGAGCGGAAACCGGCGGCCGAACCGCTTCCCACCGCCTGAGCGGGTCGGCGCGGCACCGCATTCGGGTGGCTGATTTCCGTGACATCGCGATTGGAACGCGCGGCGATACAGTAGTGCCCGGCTATCCCACAGCTCGCTCGGCAATCCGCCGTCAGCGTCGGCAGAAACAATGCGCAGCGCCACGAATCGAGTTCCTCCCGCTGCCACTCGAATACGCCGAAGAACTGCCCGACGCGCGGGGCCGCCGCATCCACTGACAGCACGCGGGAGCCGACTCGGCCGCCCCGACGGCTACGCCGGGTCGCGCCGCCGCGCGGCCCGCCCGCGCCAAGCGCGCCACGCGGCCCACGCGAGGGCCAGCAGCGCGCCGGCCAGGGCCGCCCGGATCGTCACCGTCGGCGGGGCGACCTGCGCGGACGCGACCCGTACGGTCCAGGTCGCGCCGAGCCAGCCGAGCGCCGCGCCGAACACGGCGGTCGACAGGTACTCCAGCGCCGGCGTGCGGGCCGGGCGGTCGCCGTGGCCGGAGCGGGCGAGCCGGACGGCCCGGGCCGACAGGTGGAACGTCAGCGCGCCGAGCGCGGCGACGAAGGCCGGCTTCACCGACGCGGCGAGCGGGAGCTTGTACTCCAGGGACTGGATCGCGGTCAGGCACATGACCGCCGCGCCGACGACGGCGGCCTGGAGCAGCCCGAAGGTCTCCTGCCGGCGGCGGGCGGCCTGGGCGGCGGCGTCGCCGCGCCGCCGCAGTTCCCGGTCGGCCGCCGCGCCGAGCTGCTGGGCGCGGTCCCGGGCGGCGTCCAGGTAGGTCAGGTCGTCGTCGAGCTGCTGGTCGAACCAGGACGCGGCGGCCTGGTCGGCGGCGAACGGGTGCTGCGGGGCGGTGCGCTGCGGCTCGCCGGCCAGGCCGGCGGCGTGGGCGGCGAGGTTGCCGGCCGCGATCTGCGCGGTGCGACGCATGATCCTGGTCAGCGCGGCGGTGTCGATGAGGCCCCGCTCGTCGGCCTGGAGGGCGGCGAGCTGCTGTTCGGCGTGGTCGGTGTCGCGGTCGTCGGCCCCGCCGGGCGCGCCGAGGAGAAGGCGGCTGAGCTGCCCGATGGCGGTCTCGGCGTGGTCGAGCAGGGCGCGGGTACGCGGCTGCTCGGCGCGCCACACCCTGATCTGGTACCGCAGCTTGACCGAGTGCAGCAGGTACCGGGTCAGCGGGGCGAGGCTGGGCGACCCGTCGGTGTAGACGAGCCGGCCCAGTTCGGCGTCGCGTCGCGGGGCGGCGAGCAGCACCAGCCGGCGGGCCGGCGCGTCGCCGCCGGGCAGGGTGGTCTGCCACAGGGTGACCCCGTCGCGCAGGGCGGCCCCACGCCCGGCCCAGGCGGCGACGGCGTCCTGCGGCCCGCCGTCGGGGACCGGGTCGGGCAGCAGCGCCGCCACCGCGCGACCGAGACGCCCGCGCGCGGTGGCGGTGTCGGCCGGGGCCGCCGACAGGCCGGTGAACTCCTCGACCGTGCCGAGCGTCCGCTCCGGCGACAGGCCGGCGACGGCGTCGCTCCACCGCGCGTGCAGCTCCCGCCAGTCGGCGGCCGGCGACCCGGTGGCGCCGAGGGCGACCGACACGACGCTCACGTCGTGGTCGTCGATCCACACCGCCTGCCAGAGCCGGTACGTCCGATGGCGCCGGGCGGCCACCGCCCCCTCGGCCGTCGCGCCGGCCGGTTCGGCCGGGGGCGGTTCGGCCGGGGGCGGTTCGACGGGTAGGCCGGTGCCCGAGATCGACTCGGTCATCCCCAGGGCGGTGCCGCAGGCCGCCCAGAGCCGAAGCAGCTCGTCCCGCGCCGCCGCGCGGTCCGGGCCGGTCCGGGGCGCGAACAGGTGCAGCACGAGGGACTGGTCAGCGGGCGGGTCGGTCATGTCCCCGTCCGGCGTCCCCGCCCGTCTCCCCCGCCGCCGCGCCCCCGGCCGCGTCTCCCGCCGCCACCGTACGCAGGCGGTGGACGAGGATGTTGAGCCGCTCCGCCGGCAGGTCGGCGGCCGGCTGGGGGCTGCCTCCGTCCCCCACGCCGCCGAACCGGGTGGAGGCGAGGATCGTCAGGTCGCCCTTGACCCTCCGCAGCAGCGCCGCGTCCCGGGAGTCCAGGGCGCGCTCGGTGGCGGCGAGGATGTTGTCGAGCCGGGGCAGCGTCGACTCCCCCACCCCGGCCGTGCCCAGCCGGGCCAGCCGGTCGGCGACCTTGGTCGCCTCGGCCCGGTACGCGCTGTCGTCGGTGTCGGTGGTCATCAGGTGCGACTCCTCGGTGGTCAGGAACTCGCCGCGCGGTCCGTGGTGGACGTGCGCGGCCCACAGGCAGGGATGCTCCGGGTACTCGTCGCGGATGGCGCGGGCCGCCTCGTGGACCGCCTGGGCCGGCGCGGCGCCGGAGTCCAGGCTGCGGTAGACCGTGCGGGAGAACTCGGGGGCCACCAGGTCGGAGATCGGCCAGAGGGTGCCGACGACGTGGGTGACCCCGGCGAGTTGGAGGGCCGAGGCGACGTGGATCGACTCGTCGGCCATCCGGGTGCCGCCGTAGGCGGTGGTGCACGCCGACAGGTACGCCAGGTGCGTGCCGCCGAGTTCCATCCGGGCCAGCTCCCGTACGGTCAGCGCGCCGTCGGCGAGGAGCAGGTGGCTGTCGTCCGGGTCGACGGCGGTCACCCCGTGGCAGGCGAAGTGCGCCCACGCCGCCGAGGGCAGCAGGGCGCGCACCTCGTCCCGGCCGGCCTGCTCGTCGAGCAGGGGCTCGCCCGTGCCGCCGAGGATCCGGTGCACCCAGCGGGCCTCGTCCGCCGCGTACGCCAGGGGCCGGGCCCGCCCGCCGGTGTCGTTGATCCCGATCACCAGGGGGGTCCCGCCGCCCGGTCGCGGCCGGGTCCGCGCGTGGCGCAGGACCCCGACGGTGGGGGTGTAGGAGGAGACCACCCGGTCGAGCACGGTCCTCCTCCCCGGGCCGGGCGGGTCGTCGAGGTGCCCGGCGGCGTGGATCGGCAGCACCGACAGCGGCCCGGTCGGCACCCACCAGACGTGCGGCCACCGCTCGGTCGGCGCCTCGGGGGTGGCGGCGCAGCCGAGGTGCCGCAGGACCGGCTCGGCGACGGCGTCCCAGAGCCACCGGAGCACGGCGGCGAGCGCCTCGTTGTCGGCGGTCCCGCCGTCGGCCGGGTGCGCGGCGGCGAGGAAGTCGTTGGCCCGCGCGGTCGCCTCGTCGGCGGTGAGCCCGGGCAGCGGCACGTGGTCCGCTCCCCGCCCGGTGAGGATCAGCGCGTCGCAGCGCTCCCGGTCGACGTTGACCGCGACGACGGTCCCGTCGGCCGTGGCCTCGCGCAGCTCGTCGAGCGTCGGCGGCAGGCCGAAGCGGGCGAACCCCGGCTCGGCGCGGACGCGGTCCAGCAGCCGCTCCAACCGGGCGCCGGCCGCCGCCCGGCCCGGCTGGGGGCCGGTGGCGTCCGCCGGGGCCCCGACCGGGGTGGGGTCGTCCAGGGCGAGCCGCACCGCCTCCAGCTCCTCGGCGAGCGCCGGGTGGGCGGCGCGCAGCCGGTCGCTCTCGCCCCGGGTGCGCAGCGCCTGCCCGAGCAGCACGCCCCGCCCCTGCTCCAGGGCCGACCACGCCTCCTCCGGTCGGCCGCACGTCAGCGCGGCGGCGGCGGCGAGCTGACCGAGGCCGTAGAACTGGTCGAGCTGGTGCTGCCGGTCCGGGCGCGGCAGCCCCGGGTCGACCAGCGCCGGCACCAGAGCCAGGACCTCGGTCAGCGTCTCGTGGCTCCGCTCCGGGTCGCCCGCGTCGCCCACCAGCTCGGCCAGCCAGCGGCCGGCGGCCATCCGCTGCGCCGGGGGCCCGGCCGGGGCGCGCAGCGCGGCGCGGAAGGCGTCGACGGCGGCCGTCCGGGCCCGCTCGTCCGCCCGCTCCCGAAACCGGACCCAGCGGGCGACTCCCAGGTTGAAGCTGTAGCGGGCGTACTCCGGGTGGTCGGGGCCGACCGAGTCGACGGCCCGTTCGGCCAGCGCGATTCCGGTGTCCAGCTCGTCGGGGTCGCGCCGCGCGGCGTACCGGGACAACACGGCCATCGCCAGGTTGATGCGGTACATGCCGAGGCGGGCGTCGGCCGGGTCGGCGGCCGCCGCCGCGGCGGTGAACGCGGTGACCGCCGCGTCGAGGTCCGCCGGGTCGTCGACCGCCCGGTAGCGGGTCAGCGACGTGATGCCGAGGCTGTTGAGCAGGTCGGCGCGGCGCGGGCCGGAGACGTCGGCCTCGGCGGCCGTGCGGGCGGCCAGCACCGCACGGTCCAGGTCGCCGGCGTCGCCGGTGCGCTCGTACCGCCGGGTGAGCACGGAGGCGAGGGCGGCCCGGGTCTCGGCCCCGGCGACCGGGGTGGCCGCCTCGACCGCCTCGGCGCCCGCCGCGACGGCGGCGTCGAGGTCGGCGAGGGCACCGTAGCGCTCGTAGCGGCGCAGCAGCGCGGACATCAGGTTGCCCAGGGCGACGGGCCGGTACGGGTGGCCGGGCGGCAGCGCCCGGACCGACTCGCCGCCGACGGCGACCGCCCGGTCCGCGTCCGCGACCCGGCCGCACAGCTCGAAGTGGCCGGTCAGCAGGGAGCAGAGGTTGGCCAGGTGCCGGGGGCGGTCGGGATGGTTGGCCGGGGTGGCCGCGACCACCGCCTCGGCGAGGTCGACCGCGCGCCGGCTCTCCTGCGGGTCGCCGGCGAGCCTCGCCCGGTCGGCCAGCGAGACGCCGAGGTTGACCGCCCGGGCCAGCCACTCGGGGCCGCCCGCGACCGCGCCGTCCAGCAGCTCGGTCTCGATCGTGATCGCCCGGTCGAGGTCGTCGCGGTCGCCGTGCCGGCGAGCCCGCTCGCTCAGCGCGCCGGCCAGCGCCGCCAGCACCAGCGGCCGGTCGGGGTGACCGGCGGGGGCCAGCCCGAGTGCCCGCTCGCCGGCGAGCACGGCGTCGTCCAGGCTGCCCCGGTCGCCGGTCGCGTCACCCCGCCGACGCAACACCGCGCCGAGGTTGACCAGCCGGCCGGGCAGCTCCGGATCGTCGGGGGCGGTGAGTCCCACCGCCTCCTCGGCGAGCGCGACGGCCCGGTGTAGGTCGTCGGCGACGCCCGCGCCGTCGAACCGGCGGAGCAGGGCGGCGCGCAGCGCGGCGAGCGCCCGCGGCCGGTCGGGGTGGCCGGACGCCGCCAGCCGCAGGGACTCCTCCGCCGCCGACGCGGCCCGGTGCAGGTCCGCCGGGTCGGCGTGCCGCTCGTAGCGGGTGAGCAGGCGCTGGGCGAGCTGCGCCAGGTGCCCCGGGTGGTTGCCACGGCCCGCCGACTCCTCGGCGGCGAGGACGGCCAGCCGCACCGCCCGGTCCAGGTCGTCCTCCCGGCCGAGCAGCTCGTAGCGGGCGTGGTGGGCGTTGCCGAGGTTGCCGGCGACGCCCGCCCGCTCCGGGTGCCCGGCGGGGAGCGCGGCCAGCGCCTCCGTGCCCGTCTCCACCGCCCGGTCGAGGTCGTCGCGCCGGCCGGTGACCGCGAAGCCGGCGGTGAGGTGCGAGGTGAGGTTGAGCAGCACGGTCGTGCGCTCCGGGTCGTCCGGGGCGGCCTCCCGGGCGGCCTCACCGGCGAGGCGGATTGCCTCGGCGATGTCCTCCGGCGCGGCGAACCGGTCGAAGCGGGCACGGTGGGCCAGGGCGGCGCTGTGCAGGCCCAGCAGCCGGTCCGGGTGCCCGGGCGGCGCGGCGGCCACGGCGGCCCGCCCGTAGGCGACGGCGCGGTCCAGGGTTGCCCGGTCGTCGCCGCCGGACCGGCCGCGCCAGAGCCCGGCGAGGAGCCCGAACAGGACGGCCCGGCGGGGATGCGTCGCCGGTAACAGCCGTTCGGCCTGCTCGGCCAGGGCCAGCGCCTCGGCGGGCGCGGGGCCGCCGGCGTGGTCGTGGTCGTGGCGCTGGCTGAGCAGGCCGGCCAGGTCGGCGAGGACCTCGCCACGGTCGACGTCCTCCGTGGCCAGGGCGACCTCCTCCCGGGCGAGCGCGATGGCGGCGTCCAGGTCGGCCGGGTCGCCGGTGCCGCCGTACCGCAGTCGCAGCGCGCCCCGGACCACCGGCAGGTACGCGGCGCGCTGCTGCGGGTCGACCCCGGCCAGCCCGGACAGGCCGAGCGCGACGGCCCGGTCGAGGTCGGCGGGGTCGGCCCGGTCGAGCTCGTAGAGCTGCCGGTGGGTGAGCGCCGCCCAGAGCCGCGCGACGGGCAGCTCCGGCTCGTCGCCCCGGGCGGCGGCGAGGGCGTCGGTGAGGGCGTCGGCGGAGCGGCGCACGTCGGCCGGGTCGCCGCCATGGGCGTACCGCACGCGCAGCGCGGAGCCGAGGTTGGCGCCGTACTCCAGGCGTCGCCCCCGGCCCGCGCCGGCCACGGCGCGACGCAGCAGTCGGATGCCGAGATCCAGGGCCGCCGGGTCGGCGGCGACCGGGTCGGCCAGAAGCGCGTCGGCCTCGGCCGCGCAGAGGTCCGCGTCGTCGACGGTGACCTCCGCCGCGGCGACGGCGTCGCGGACCTCGACCGGCACCAGGTCCGGCGAGACCCGGTGCAGCCAGGCGCACCAGAGGAACCAGGCGTACTCCTCCTCGTCGCTGGCCTCGTCGGCCAGCAGCGCGGCCCTGACCAGGTGCAGCGCGCCGACCGCCAGCGCGGCCTCGACGTCGTCCGGCGCGCGGTGCAGGGTCAGCCGGGCGGCCTCGACCAGGGCTACGCCGTCGGTGGCCTCGGTCGGATCCTGCTCCATCCGCGTCAGCCGCGCCCGGAGCAGGTGCAGCGCGCGGTCCCGGTCGGTGGCCCCGGCCACTCAGACCCGCTCGTCGTCGCGGCGGGTCGGTCGCAGCGATTCGGCGGGCGGCCCGGGCGGGCCGCCACGGCCGGCGAGCCAGCCGACGATCCGCCCGACTGTGACGATCCCGCCCAGCCCGACGTGGGCGAGGAGGTCTGCCGGCGAGCGCTGGGGCCGGACCACGGTGAGGGTGAACGGCACGCTGCGCGAGTCGAGCCCGGCCGTCGCGCGCAGAAGCACCTGGTACGCCCCGGGGCGGGTGCGCGGCGACGTCGTGAGGTGGACGGTGGTGCCGCCACCGCCGGCGATCCGCTGTGGACGCCAGGTGTCGGAGGTGTGCGGGGGCAGCCCGGTGGCGTCGAACGTGACCGGGCCGCTGTCCCGCCCCGGACCGCCGACCGCGACCCGGACCGTCGCGGTGCCGCCGGCCTTCACGGTGGCCGACCCGGACGAGGCCGACATCGAGAAGCCTTCAGGTCGGGACATGGCGCAAGGGTATGCGCCGCGTTCACGTTTTCCCCGGCCGACGGATGTCGTGATCCGGACATCGGCGCGGGGGTCCCGACCCGTCGGACGCGCCACGACGATACGATCCGCCCGTGCTCCTTCTCCTCGTCTCGCCGCCACCGCCGCTGCGGTAACGACCGCTTTCCCCGGCCCGACTCTTACCTGTTCGAGGCCCGGGTGTGTGTTCGTGCTGCCCGGGCGGCGATGACAACGGAGAATCGTGTGAATTCGAGTGTGCCCCCGTCCGTGGGACGGGGAGTCTTCTACGTCTGTGTGGCGGCTGTCGCCTGGGGGACCGGCGGCGCCGCGGCGGCCGTCCTCTACGACACCAGCGGACTGGGACCGGTCGCGGTCTCCTTCTGGCGTTTCGCGGGCGGCGTCGTGCTGCTCGGCGCCGGCCACCTGCTGTTCCGGCGGGGCACGGGACGCTCCACCGGGGACGCCACCGGGCGGACCCGGTGGCGGCGGGTGGTGACGACCGGCGTGGGGTTGGCCGTCTACCAGACGGCGTACTTCGCCGCCGTGGGATACGCGGGGCTGGCCGTCGCGACGGTGGTGACCCTGGGCTCGGGGCCGGTCCTCATCGCCCTCGGGTCCCGCGTCACGACGGGCGAACGGCTCGGCCGGGCCGGCGCGGTGACGGTCGCGACGGCGCTGGCCGGCCTGGTCCTGCTGGTCGGCGGCGGGAGCCCGGCCGCCGCGCCGCAGCCGGCGCTGGGGCTGGCCTGCGCGCTGCTGTCCGCCGGCGGGTACGCGGGCGTCACCCTGCTCAACCGGAGGACGAGTCGGGCTGGCGACGGCGGCGGTCCCCGGGCGACGGCGCTGGGCGGGTTCGCCGTCGGGATGCTCTGCCTGCTCCCGCCGGCCCTGCTCGAAGGGCTCCTGCCCACCTCCGGTGACGCCGGCCAGGTTCTGGGCCTGCTCGCGTACCTCGGGATGGTCCCCACCGCGGTGGCCTACAGCCTGTTCTTCGCGGGGCTGGCCACGGTCCGCGCGACGACCGCGTCGGTGGTCGCGCTGATCGAGCCGGTCACCGCAGCCGTCGTCGCGGTGCTGCTGCTCGGCGAGCGACTCACGGTGCCGGCCGTCGCCGGCTCGGTCGTGCTGCTCGGCGCGGTGGTGGCCCTGGCTCTCGGCGAACGGCGGGAGGCGCGCGGGACCACCGGGGCGGGGCGTGGGCGCCGTCCCGCGCCGACGCACTCGGGCGGCGCGGGGAGGAGCTGACCGGCCCGCCGGTCGGGGGCGGCGGACCGGCCGCCGGTCGGGCCGCGTCGGGTCACGTCAGGCAGCGTCGGGCCGTTCGGGGCGGCCCGATGCCCTCCCGCCCCGGGGCGTGCTCCCCCCACGGGGGACAATCGGCGCGTGGGCATCGAGGCGATCGACCCCGCGCCGGGCGCGACGTTCCGTCGGGCGGTGCTGCGGCAGCGCTGGGAGGATCTCACCTTCCTGCACTGGGCGGTCGCGCCCGAGCTGGTCGCGCCGCTGCTGCCCGCCGGCACCCGCCCGGACACCCTCGACGGGGTCGCCCACGTCGGCCTGATCGGCTTCCGGATGGTCGGGCTGGGCCTCGGGCGCGGCCCCGGGGTGCCGTACTTCGGCAGCTTCTGGGAGACCAACGTCCGGCTCTACTCGGTCGACGGGGCCGGCCGGCGCGCCGTGGTGTTCCGCTCGCTCGACGCGTCCCGGCTGGTGCCGGTGCTGGTGGCCCGGGCGGCGCTGCGGCTGCCGTACATGTGGTCGTCCATGCGGCTGGACCGCGACGGCGACCGTCGCGTCTACCGGTGCCGGCGGCGGTGGCCCGGCCCCGCCGGCGCGACCAGCCGGATGGAGGTGCGCGTCGGCGACCCGGTCGGCGAGCCGACCCCACTGGAGCACTTCGTCACCGCCCGCTGGGGGCTGCACACCCGGGCGTACGGGCGCACGCTGCACCTGCCCAACTGGCACCCCCGCTGGCCGCTGCACCGGGCGGAGCTGCTGCACCTGGACGACGAGCTGGTCACCGCCGCCGGGCTGCCGGCGCCGGCCGGGCCGCCGGTGAGCGTGCTCCACTCCCCCGGCGTCCCGGTGGCGTTCGGCCCCCCGGTCGCCCTACGCCGGCCCGGCTGAACGGCGTCGCCCGCAGGCGTGTCCGGGGCGACCGGGTACGCGGCCGGGCGGTCAGGCCTCGGCGTCGGCGAGCGCGGCCAGCGTGGCGGCGTCGAGGCGCAGGTCGAGCGCGGGGAGCGCGGCCTCGTACTGCTCGCGCGTGCGCGGGCCGATCAGCGTCACGAACTCGGGCGAGTCCTGCTGCAACAGCCAGGCCAGCACCACCTGGTTGCCGGTGACCCCCAGCTCGGCGGCGACCTTGGCCACGGCGGCGAGCCGGGCCTGGGTGTCCGCGCCCTCGTACGGCGGCATGACGTGGTGGGTGCGCCGCTTGGCCTCGTCGTCGTAGATGCCCTTGAGGATGGGCGAGTACGCCACCAGCGTCAGGTCGTCGTGCGCCCCCAGGTAGCGCAGCTGCTCGTCGTCCACGATGGATACGTTGTCGCGGCCCGGGTGCCGACGCAGGTACGAGTGCTGCTGCTGCACCGCCACCGGGGCGGGCCAGCCGTGCCGCTCGCAGAGCTGCCGGATGCGTTCGAGCCGCCAGGTGCGGACGTTGGACCAGCCGAGGTGGCGGGTCTTGCCGGCCGCGACGAGCCCGGCGAGGGCCTCCAGCGTCTCCTCCAGGGGCGTGCCGAGGTCGTCGACGTGCACGTAGTACAGATCGACGTGGTCGACGCCGAGCCGGCGGAGGCTGGCGTCCAGCGCGTGCCGCAGCGTGTCGCCGCCCGCGCCCGCGTAGCGCTGCGACGCCTCCGCCCGGCCGGCGCGCACCGCCTCCGGGTCGTCGACCCAGGCGCTGCCCTTGGTGGCCAGGAAGACCTCGTCGCGCCGGCCGGACCGGGCGAACCACCGGCCGAGCAGCTCCTCGCTCTCCCCGCCCACCCGGCCCGGGCCGTCCCACCAGGCGTAGCAGTCGGCGGTGTCGAGGAACGACCCGCCGGCGTCGAGGTAGTGGTCGAGGATGCCGAAGGACGTGGGCTCGTCGGTCGACGTGCCCATCAACATGCACCCGAGTGCGAGCTGGCTGACCTGCTCGCCGGTGCGGCCGAGGGGGACCGTACGTATCATCGTGCTCCTTTTCGGTCGGGACCCGGCGCCGGGGGGCGCGGGTCGCGGGTCAGCGCCCGCCGCGCCGCGCGTTCCTCGCGGTGACCAGCGCCAGGGCGAGCAGGCCCAGCGCCAGGGCGGCGGCGCCGACGGCCAGGGTGGCGGCGCGGCCCGGCTCGGCGGCGGGGACGCGGGCGGCCTGGTCGGCCCCGTCGTCGGCGGCCCGGCGGGCGGCGGGCGGCGTCGGGCCGGCGGACGACGGGTCGGCCCGGCGGGTGGCGGGCGGCGGGTCTGCCGGGCGGGCGGTGGTGGCCGGTGACGGGGGCAGGGCGTAGCGCAGGATCCGGGGTCGCGTCCCCGGCTCCTCGCGCGCGGTCTCGGAGACCGTGAGCAGGGACGCGCCGTCGCGGCTGTAGGTGATCGCCTCGCCCTGCGGCTCGTCGGGCAGCGGCACGCCCCGGGGCGTGCCGGCGGTCAGCGCCGCGACCACGTCGCCGCCGGTCACGTCGAACTCGAACGCGTCGGCGTAGGTGCGCAGCACCACCCGCCGGCCGTCCGGCGAGGTGGCCGCGCCGGTCACCAGCCCCCGGCCGAGGAACGAGAACGGGTTGGGGGTCGTGGTGACGGGCAGCCGCACCTGCCCCACCCGCGTAAGCGGCACGGTGACCCCCGCCCGGGGCGGCCCGGCCGGGCGGTAGAGGCCGGCGGCGCCGGCCTGCTTCGTCACGATCACCGGGCGGCCGTCGCCGTCGACCAGGAGAGCCTCCGCGTTGTGCGGGCCGTCCGGGTACGCCAGGCGGTGCAGCACCGGGCGGGCCGCCCCGGGCGCGAGCCGCCACAGGGCGACCGTCCGCCGGGCCCGGTCGTTGTCGCCGATGTCGGCGACCCAGAGCGTGCCGTCCGCGCCGACGGCGAGGTCCTCGGTGTCGCGGGGGCGCGACGGGTAGCGCACCGTCCGGACCACGGCGCAGTCGGCGTCGAGGAAGAAGATCCGGCGGCGGGCCTCGTCGTCGGCGCCGTCGTTGACGACGACGAACCCGGCGTCGGTGGCGACCATTCCGGAGATCTCGTCGAGCCGGGCGTCGCCGATCCGGCACACCGGCTTGCCCGGCGTCGGGGCGGCGGCCGCCACCGCGTCGCCGGGGGCCACGAGGAGCGCGACGGCGGCCAGGGCGGCTCCCGCCGTCCACCTTCCCCGGGCCGTCACCCCCCGATGATCTCACGTGGACGCCCGACCGGCGTTCCCTCATCCCGGCCCGGATCGCCCCGGGCGTACCCCTTTGGGGTTTTCGCGCCCTTCGCCGCGGGCGATGCCACAGAATCGGCACAGGGCGAGCCGGCGGCGGCCGGCCGCGGGCCGCGAAGGGGGCGGGGATGGCGACGTACGAGTACCGGTGCGAGCGGGACGGCGTCTTCGACGCCAGCCTGCCGATCGGCACCGCCAGCCCCTCGACGCGCTGCCCGCGCTGCGCGGCCCCCGCCGCCCGGGTCTTCTCCGCGCCGCGTCTCGCCCGCACACCGGTGCCGCTGCGCCGGGCCATCGAGCGGGCGGCCCGCAGCGCGGAGACCCCCGAGGTCGTGACCCGTCTCCCCGGCCGGCGGCCGAGCCGCCCGGCACCGAACCCCGTCCACGCCCGCCTGCCCCGCTGGTGACCCAGCGGACCGACCGGGTGCGTCAGCGCGATCGAAAGGCGGTACACCATGCCCGAACTGCTGTTCCCTCTCGACTCCGACAAGAAGTTCACCGACCAGGTCCTGGTCGGCCACAACCGCTGGCACCCCGACATCCCACCCGTGGCCACGGTGCGGCCGGGTCAGACGTTCCGGGTCGACTGTCGCGAGTGGTTCGACGGCGCGATGCGCAACGACGACTCGGCCGACGACGTCCGCGACGCCCCGCTGACCCGGGTGCACGCCCTCAGCGGCCCCTTCGCCGTGCAGGGCGCCGAGCCCGGCGACCTGCTCATGGTCGACATCCTCGACCTCGGCCCCATCCCGCAGGAGACCGGCCCCCTCGCCGGCCAGGGCTGGGGATACACCGGCATCTTCGCCAAGGCCAACGGCGGCTCCTTCCTCACCGAACAGTTCCCCGACGCCTACAAGGCCGTCTGGGACTTCAACGGCCGGCGGGCCACCTCGCGCCACATCCCCGGGGTCGAGTTCACCGGGATCGCCCACCCCGGGCTGATGGGCACGGCGCCGTCCGCGTCACTGCTGGCGAAGTGGAACCAGCGGGAGGGCGCCCTGCACGCCACCGACCCCGACCGCGTCCCGCCGCTGGCCCTGCTGCCCGAGCCCCGGGACGCGATCCTCGGCTCGCTCACCGGCGCGGACTTCGACCGGGTCGCCGCGGAGGCCGCGCGCACCGCCCCGCCCCGGGAGAACGGTGGCAACCAGGACATCAAGAACCTCACCGTGGGCAGCCGGATCTTCTACCCGGTCAACGTGCCCGGCGCCAACCTCTCCCTCGGTGACCTGCACTTCTCCCAGGGCGACGGGGAGATCACCTTCTGCGGCGGCATCGAGATGGGCGGCTTCATCGACCTGCACGTCGACCTGATCAAGAACGGGATGCAGACGTACGGCGTCGCCGAGAACGCGATTTTCCTGCCCGGGGACACCCCGCCGCAGTACAGCCGGTGGCTGGCCTTCTCGGGAATCTCCGTCACCCTCGACGGCGAGCAGCGCTACCTGGACTCGCAACTGGCCTACCAGCGTGCCTGCCTGCACGCCATCGACTACCTCACCCGCTTCGGGTACCAGCCGGAGCAGGCATACCTGCTGCTCGGCGCGGCGCCGATCGAGGGCCGGCTCTCCGGCGTGGTGGACATCCCCAACTCCTGCGCGACCGTCTACCTGCCCACCGAGATCTTCGACTTCGACGTACGCCCCAGCTCCGCCGGCCCCACCAGGATCGACCCCGGGCAGGGCGCCCCGAGGTCCAGCCTGGGCTGACCCGGCCGCGCCCGTCCCCCGCCGACGGGGCCCGTTGCCCGGCGCATCGACGTGGATTAGTCTACGAGCGTTCGGGGGCCGTCCGGCGTTCCCGGTCGCACCGGCCGTCGGCGTTGGGCGAAAGGCGGAGGATGAGCGCCTCCCTGGTCGTCGCCATCGCCTCCGCGCCGGCGCACCGCCGGCAGCTCGCCCAGCTCTTCGGCGCGGCCGAGGCGTTCCTGATCGTCTCGAACGTCGAGCAGGCGCGGCGCTTCCTCATGGTGGCGGACGACCCCGGGGCCGAGGCGGCCGAGGCCCCGGACGCGGTCCCGCCCGCCTGCGGGCTGAGCGTCGACTCCGACCGGCAGGTGTTGCGCTGGCGCGACGACGAGGTCGGCCTGACCCCCCTGGAGCACGCCCTCCTGCGCTGCCTGGCCGGCACGCCCGGGCAGATCTGGACCTACCAGCGGCTGCACCGCGAGGTCTGGGGCACCGAGCACCTGGGCCGCGGCTCCGACCTGCACTCGCTGGTCCGCCGGGCGCGGCGCAAGCTGGCCCGGCTCGGCGCGGCGGCGACGATCCACGCGGTACGCGGCGTGGGCTTCCGCCTCGCCGTCTCCTGACCCGCTCCCCGATCCCCGACGTCGCGCACCCGGTGGCCGGGTTCCCGGGCACCGGAACGGGTCCGGCCCGCCCGGTCGTGGGACCGGGCGGGCCGGATCGTGTCGTCCGTCAGGCGACGGCGGTCAGCAGCGGATCGGCGACAGGGCGAAGTCCTCCACGGTGGGCGTGGTGGGGTTGACCCTCACCTGCCGGGTCTGCGGCTTCCAGTCGTCCTTGGCGACGATCATGGTGAGCGGGTTGTTCCGCCGGTCCAGCCAGTAGGCGTACCGGCCCTGGGCGTCCGTGGCGAAGGTCCACGAGTTCGCCCACGAGTCCACCTGGACCACCGCGCCGGCGAGCGGCGCGCTGACCCCCTGGCAGCTCTTCCCGGTGACCGTGCCCGTCAGCTTGCCCCAGGTGGTCGGCGGCTGCGCGACCATCTTCACCGGCACCGGCGGCACCGCGTACGGGGTGTCCTCCTTGATCACGATCGCCGCCGAGTAGGTGCCCGGCTGGTCGACGGTGGCCGAGACGCCGACGTTGACCGTGACCTTCTGGCCCGGGGCCAGCGTGACCGCCGTCTTGTCGAGCGTCAGCCAGCTCACGTCGGCGGCGGCCTCGGAACAGCCCTCGAACCCGGGCAGCGCCTCGCTGTCGGCGGTGGCGTTGAAGCCACCGGACGAGCCGCCGACCTTGTAGAAGCCGCACGCCGCGCCGCCACGGTAGCGGGCCGCGTTGGCGTTCGGCAGGGGCGACCACGAGTTGTCGGACGGGTCGTAGGCGAAGCCGGCGTTGGTGACGGCGCCGCCCTGCGAGCCGCCGACGACCAGGAGCTTGCCGTTGGCGACGGCGAACGAGCCGGCCCAGTGGTCGGACGGCGCGTCGGCGATGGCCCGCCAGGCGTTGGTGGCCGGGTCGAAGGCGTAGCCGGCCTTCTGCGACACCGTGCCGTCGTTGCCGCCCGTGCAGTAGACGACGCCGTTGATCCCGCCGCAGGACAGGAAGGCCACCGACTTCGGGTAGTCGGGCAGGGTCTCCCAGGTGTCGCTGCCCGGGTCGTACCGGACGACGTCGTTCGACATCGGGGTGCAGCTCGCCGTGGTGCAACCGGCGACGGCGTACAGCTTGCCGCCGGCGACCGCCTGCCCGGCCGCCGAGCGCGGCGCGGGGTTGTTCGCCTTCTTCGTCCACGTGTTGGCCGCCGGGTCGTACGACCAGGTGGCGGCGTCGGGGCCGGAGGCTCCCCAGCCGCCGGTCACGATGATCTTCCCGTCCACGACGCCCGTCGTCACGGCGTTGCGGGCGCCGGGCAGGTCGGCGATCGACGTCCAGGTCTGGGCGACGGGGTCGTAGACGTAGTTCTTCGCTGTCGACGCCGAGCCGTTGCCGCCCGCGATCGTGTAGACCTTCCCGTCGAGGTTCACCACCCGGTTGTCCATCACGACGCTCGGGTGGTCGGCCACGTCGGTCCAGGGCTCGGCCTGGGGACCGACCGCCGTGGGAGCGCCGGTGGCCGCCATGCCGGAGGCCCGCGCCGCGAACGACGTGGCGACGGTGAGCCGCTGCTCCGGCGCGCCGCCGGAGCCCAGGACCTCCTGGTCGCTCAGCCGCGAGCCGTCGGCCCGCAGCAGCTCGAAGCCCTCGTCCCGCTCGCTGAACCGCACGTCGACGGGGGCGCCGCCGGTGTTGGTCACCGTGACGGCCCTGGTGGCCTTTCCGGAGGGCATCCGGACCGTGGCGCTGACCCCACCCGCCGGCTGCACCGACAGCCGGCCGGCCGCGAGCTGGAAGTTCACGGCGGTGGCCCAGTCGGTCTGGACGGTGACCTGCTTGCTCTGGCTGACGTAGCCGCCGGCCTTCGCGGTGAACGGGTGCCCGCCGGTGAGCGACGAGAAGAGCCAGAAGAAGCCGTCCGGCAGCTCCGTGTCGTCGGGCGTGGCCACGGTGGTGGTCGTCTCCGCCGGCCGGTCGTCGCTGGTGACGGTGGCCCCGTTGACGTACCCGTTGTCGTTGCGGTCGCGGACGTGGCCGACCACCAGGCCGCCGTTGGTCGGCTTGCAGAACACCTCGCTGCCGATCAGCACGTTGTCGACCTGCCACCACCACTCGTAGGATGCCTCGTAGTAGTGGAAGCGGACCCGGACCTGCGACTTGCCGGCGGCCTGCGGGATCGGGACCTCGGTCACCTTCGGCCCGCGCACGTCGGCGGCCTGCCGCAGCACGTTGGCCCAGGTCGCACCGCCGTCGAGGCTGAGGTCGACGTCGGCGCGGTCGGAGTTCAGCCAGTTGTAGTCCTGGTTGAACCGGATCACCGGCGTCGCGACGTCGGTGAGGTCGACCACCGGGCTGACCAGCGAGGTGTCCTGCTTGCCGCCGCTGCCGTACTCGTCGCTGTCGATGACGGCGAAGCCGCCCTCGCCGCCGGTCAGGTTGCCCCGCCCGCCGGCGTCGGTGAACTGCCAGACCTGGCCGCTGCCGGCGTTGTCGACGACCGTCCAGCCCTGCGGGACGCGGTCGCCGTCGAAGGTCTCGTACACCCCGTCGGAGCCGACCGTGTAGCCGGGCGCGACGGCGCAGGCGGTGGAGGCCACCGGCACCGCGACGTTGTGGGTGGAGTTGCCCGACCCGACCGTGATCTCCTTCGTCACGGTCTGGTAGCCCTGGTACCGCGGCTCGACCCGCAGCCGGTACGTGGCCCCGGCCGGGAGCTGGAGGCTGTAGCGGCCGTTGGCGGGCGTGGTGTAGTCGGACACGGGGACGCCCTCGACGCTCACCTTCGCGTAGAGCGGCCAGCCGTGCCCGGAGCCGTCGGTGACGGAACCGCTGACGGTCACCGACGCCGCCGGGGTGAGGGCCACGTCGACCTTCGTGGTGGCGTTCGGGGCGACCGTCGCCGCCACCGTCCTGCTCCCGTAGCCGAACTTGGCCACGGTGACCTGGTAGTCGCCGGCCGGCAGCAGGGTCGAGTACGCGCCGTCGGGCCCGGTGGTCAGCTCGCGGGCCGCCGGCCCGGTCAGGGTCACCGTGGCGCCGGGGAGCTTCGCGCCGGTCGCGGCGTCGGTGACCGTGCCGGCGAGGGTGCCGGTCTCGCCGACCGGGGCGGCGGCGAGCAGCGCGAGCGCGTCCAGCCGGCCCTCGCCGTAGACGTTGTTGTCGTCGGCGGTGCCGCCGCACTGGGCGTCGGCCTTGTCGATCGCCGTGTCGTCGAGCAGGGCGCGCGTCGCGGGGATGTCACCGACGAGCGCGGGCGCGGCCGACCACAGCAACGCGATCGCGCCCGCGAGGTGCGGCGCGGCCATCGAGGTGCCGCTGTAGCTGGCGTAGCTGTTGCCCGGGACGCTGGACCGGACGTTGACCCCGGGCGCCGAGATGTTGGGCTTGATCTCGCCGTCCTGCCCGGTGCCGCGCGAGGAGAAGCTGGCGATCGTGTTGTTGACGTCGTACGCGCCGGTGGAGTAGTTGCTCGTCCGGCTGCCCGGTGAGCCGCTGGTCCGGCAGGCGGGGCCGTTGTTGCCGTTGGACCAGACGCCGAAGATGCCCGAGGCGGCCCAGGCCAGCGTCACGTCCTCCATGAACGGGCTGTTGGAGGGCGAGGTGGTGCCCCACGAGTTGTTGATGATGTGCGGGCGCTTGCTGGCGTCCGGGTTCTGGCCGGCGAGGTCGGTGGGCTCCAGCATCCACTGGCCGGAGGTGACCAGCGCCGCGTCGTTGGGGCAGCAGCCGTTCGCCGCGATCCAGCGGACCCCGGGCGCGACACCGATCTGGTTGGCCCCGGCGGAGCCGGCCATCGTGCCCATCGTGTGGGTGCCGTGGCCGTCGCTGTCGCAGGGCGAGGTGGCGCACTCTTCGGCGGCGTCGAACCAGTTGTAGTCGTGGTCGAACGTGCCGTCGCCGTTGTTGCCGCGGTAGGAGTTCACCAGCGCCGGGTGGTCGAACTGCACCCCCGAGTCGATGCTCGCCACCGTGATGCCGTCGCCGGTGCCGTACTGGGACCAGACGTCGTCGGCGTTGATGTTCGCGATGCCCCACTCCAGGGCGTTCGCCGCCTTGTCGGCGGCGTCCTTGCTGACCTCCGGCAGCTCGTAGGCCGTCGGGGCGTAGATGCCCTCGACCTCGGCGCGCGCCGCGAAGCTCTGCGCCATCGACAGCGAGCCGCTGTCGACCTTGATGGCGTTGGTCGCCCAGAACGACTGGTACTTGGTGCCCGCGCCGTCGAGCTCGGCGCGGACCTCGGCCTGGCTCTCGGCGGCGGTGGCGCGCAGCGCCTCCGCCACGGCGGCGCCCCGCTGCGTCCAGTCCTTGACCGCGCTGGCCCTGCTCAGGTCGGCCCGGTCGGTGAACCGCACCCAGAAGTCGCTCTCGCTCTTCTCCCGAAGCTGGCTCATCAGGTCGGGCCGGATCTTGTCCGCCGCCGCGGTGGGCGCGGCCTGGACGGTGGAGCCGGTGGTCGCCAGGCCGGCCGCGGCGAGGGCGATCGCCGCACCGGCGCTCGCCAGGCGCCTGACCAGGCGCCTCCCATGTGGACGTCTCAGCACTTCTCTCCTTCGGTACGACCCGCGGTTGTTCGAGCCATGGCGAAGGGTGCAGAAGACCGTCTCCCATCCGTGACGCACCGATCAGAACGAAGCCCCATTGCCCCAGGCGCCGTGCGGGTCAAGCCGGCCGCCTGTGTGGACAATATGATCGACAAATATGACTGATCAAGCACGGGACGTGAGCAAAATGTCACCAACAGTGGTTCGTCTGACAACATATTTGACAGTCACTGTCACGGCCGCGACGACGTCGGGCAGGAGCACCCCCCACCGTGGCGGGTGGACCGGATGACCGGGGGCACGGCGCCGGGCGGGCACCCGCCGACCGAGGTCCCGTTCCCGCTGGTGATAGCGGTGACCCCGTCGCCGCAGGAGCGGGTCCGGCTCGCCGAGCGCCTCGACGGCGTCGCGCCGCTGCTGCTGGTGGCCGACCTCGACGAGCTGCGGGGGCTGCTCTCCGCCCCGTCGCCGGGCCCCGGGGCGTCACCGGCGGCCACCGCCCCGCCGGACGACACCCTGCGGATCGACCGGACCCGGTTCGTCGCCCGCTGCCGGGACCGCGAGGTCGCCCTCACCCGCCTCGAACACGGCCTGCTGACCTGCCTGACCAGCGAGCCGGCGCGGGTGTGGAGCTACGCCGAGCTGCACCGGTCGGTCTGGGGCGACGCGGGGCGGCGACGCACGGCGGACGTGCAGTCCCTGGTCAAGCGGCTGCGGCGCAAGCTGGACCAGCTCGGCACCGGCGTCACCGTCGTGGCGGTCCGGGGCGTCGGGTTCCGGCTGACCGACCACCGGCGACCGAGGATCGGCGAGGCGTGAGGCGTTCGCCCCGGGCGCCGGCCCGCGCCCGGGTCACCCCGCGACGCAGTTGTTGCTCGTCCGCTTGACGGTGTACTCCCGGTCGTCGTGGGTGATGCCCGAGGCCGCGCCGTCGAAGTGGGTCTCGACCTTCTCCCAGCCGCGGCGCTGCTCGTAGTGCAGGTGCGGCGCGCCGGAGTTGCCGGTGCTGCCCACCCGACCGATCCGTTCGCCCTGGGCGACCCGCTGCCCGACCCGCACCGGCGGCGGTTCGAGCAGGTGGAGGTACTGCGTCTCCCACCGCCCACCGTGGTCGATCTTCACCCAGTAACCCCCGCCGCGACCGCGCGGCCCCTGCGGGTTCTCCCTGGTACGACCGCCGACCGCACCGTTGATCCCCGCCTCGGTGACCGTGCCGGCGTACGACGCCAGCACCGGCCGCCCCCACGCCTCGCCCTCGGTGGGGAACATGTCCACGTCGTAGTCGTCGTGGCCCGGATACGTGCCGAGCTGCCACGTCTCGCCGCAGGCGACGGGAAGCTGGAACGGCGGGCGCGGGCCGGGCGGAAGCAGCAGCGGCACGACGACCACGGCGACGGCGACGAGGGCCGCTACGGCGGCGAGGGCGGCGAGGACGATGGCGACCCGGGCGGCGCGGCTGCGGCGGGTGCGGGAGCGGGGACGGGGCTGGCCGGGCGTCACCGTCCCGAGGATGGCAGACGCCGGCAAGACGCCGGCCGCCGGGCACCGCCCCGACCGGGTACGGCGGGCGTCAGCCGGACGACGGCGTCAGCGCGGCGGCGCGGTGCTGTCGCGGACGACCAGCTCGGTGGCGAGCTCGAAGCGCGGGCTCTCGATCCTCTCGCCGTTGGCCAGGCGCAGCACGGTGCGCGCGGCGAGCATGCCCATCTCGGCCAGGGGCTGCCGGACCGTGGTCAGCGGCGGGGAGCACCAGCGCACCTCGGGCAGGTCGTCGAAGCCGACCACGCTGACGTCGTCGGGCACCCGCAGGCCCCGCTTGCGGACCGCCTCGTAGACGCCGAGCGCCATCTGGTCGCTGGAGGCGAAGATGGCGGTGGGCGCGTCGGGCAGGGCGAGCAGGTCCGTTCCGGCGGCGTAGCCGGACTCGTGGTAGAAGTTGCCGGGGCGGATCAGGGCGTCGTCGATCGCGACGCCGGCCGCGTCGAGGGCGGCCCGGTAGCCGTCGAGCCGCGCCCGGCTGCACATGAGCTGCGGCGGGCCGGCGATGAAGCCGATGCGGCGGTGGCCGAGGCCGAGCAGGTACTGGTTGGCGCCGAGGCTGCCCGCCCAGTTGGTCGCGCCGATCGTGGGGGCCTCCTGCGGGGCCACCCCGGCCGGGTCCACGATGACGACCGGCACGCCCCGCCGCCGCAGCTCGGCCTGCAACGGCGGCGCCACCATGGACGTCACGAAGATGACCCCCTCGGTGGAGCGGCCGCGCATGTTGTCGAGCCACTGTTTCGCCGAGGAGGTGCGCTGGTGGATGGCCGAGACGACGGTGCCGGCGCCGCTGGCGTGCGCCACGTCCTCCACCCCCCGGATGATCTCCACGGCCCAGGGGCTGTCCAGGTCGTTGAAGACCAAATCGACCAGGGCGGAGCCGGGCCGCCGGCCCGCCGGGGAACGGCGGCGGTAGCCGTGCTGGGTGAGCAGGCCCTCGACGCGTTCCCGGGTCTGCGGGGAGACGTCGGAGCGGCCGTTGATGACGCGGGAGACCGTGGGCACGGAGACGCCGGCCAGACGCGCGATCATCGCGATGGTGACGTTTCGGCTGCTGTCGGAGCCCACGGTACGCCCTTTCGTCATCGAGCCTACGGTCGCAGAAGGCTACCCCAGCGGGTGCTCCTCACCCCTTGACGCTGCCCGCCAGGCCGCCGACGAGCTGCCGTTCCGCCACGGCGTAGAACCCCAGGGCGGGCACCATGGACAGCACCACGTAGGCGAGCACCCGGGCGGTGTCGTCGGCGTACTGGCCCTGGAACGCCTGGACGCCGACGGGCAGGGTCCACCAGCTCTGGTCGGTGAACACGACCAGCGGCAGCATGAAGTTGTTCCAGCTCGTCACGATGGCCAGGACGGAGACGGTGGCCAGGGCGGGCCGGGCCATCGGCAGCAGGACCCGCCAGAAGAACCCGAAGGGGCCGCACCCGTCGAGGATCGCGGCCTCCTCGACCTCGCCGGGGATCGTGCGGAAGAACTGGCGCAGGATGATGACGGTGACCGGCAGCCCGAAGGCGGCCTGGGGCAGGATCACCCCGAGCGGGTTGTCCAGCAGCCCCATCCCGCGCAGCAGGACGAACAGCGGCAGGATCGCCACCGCGAACGGGAACATCAGCCCGACCGCGAACAGGGTGGCCAGCAGCTCCCGACCCCGGAACGCGAAGCGGGCGAAGACGTACGCGGCCATCGCCGCCGCGCCCACGACCACGAACGTGCTGGTGACGGCGATGAGGACGCTGTTGCCGAGCTGCCGCCAGAACACCCGTGAGCCGAGGATGCCCGTGTAGTTGTCGGTGATCCAGGGGTCGGGCCAACCGAGCGGGTTGGTGGAGAGCTGGCCGTTGTCCTTGAACCCGCCGAGCACCCCGAACCAGACCGGTACGACGATGAGCGCGCCGACGGCGACGCAGACGAGGTGCAGCACGAGGCGGCGGGCCCGCGGGGCGTTCGTCGGGCTGGTCATCGCTGGGCTCCCTGGGTGGTGAGCGCGCCCTCGGTGTCGCGGCGCAGGACGACGCGCTGGTAGGTGAGGGCGAAGACGAGGCTCAGGAGGAACATGACGATGCTGATGGCGCTGGCGTAGCCGACCTCGAAGCGGCGGAAGCCGTACTGGTACATCGTCACGGCCATGGTCTCCGAGGCGTGGATCGGGCCGCCGCCGGTGAGCACCCAGACCATGTCGAAGAGCTGGATGGTGCCGATGACCGACAGGAACACGCTGATGCGGATGGTCGGCCCGAGCAGCGGCAGGGTGACGTGCCGGAACGCCTGCCAGGCGGTCGCGCCGTCGGTGGCGGCGGCCTCGGACAGCTCCTTCGGGATGCCCTGGCGGGCGGCCAGGAACAGCATCATGTAGAGGCCGAAGTACTTCCAGGACACGACCAGGAAGACGGCGAACAGCACGGTGTCCGGGTCGGCGAAGACGGCCCCCGCGTCCGCGCCGAGCCACCGCGAGATCGCCCCGCCCAGCCCCCGGTTCGGGGAGAGGACCAGGGTGAACAGGACGGCGGTGGTGACCTCGGAGAGCACGTACGGGGCGAAGAAGACCAGCCGGTAGACGCCGCGGCCCCGCAGGGGCTGGTTGAGCAGCATCGCCAGGCCCAGCGCGGCGGGGAGCTGGACCGTCAGGGAGAGCACGATCAGCACGAACCCCCGCCACAGGTCGCCCCGGAAGGTCGGGTCGGCCAGTGCGCGGGTGTAGTTGTCCAGCCCGACGAAGTTCTCCGGCAGGCCGAAGCCGTTCCACTTGTACAGGCTGGCGTAGCCGGCCACCGCGATGGGGGCGATCACCAGCGACAGGAACAGCAGCAGGGCGGGGGTCAGGAAGACGGCGAGGGCGCCACGGCGGCCCGGCCGGGGCGGGCCGCCCCGCCGCGCGGCGCCCCGACCCGCCGCCGATCGGTGGGTCGCCGGGGCGGCGCGGGAGGCGTCCGCCACGGCCGATGGCCTGGTCATGCCTGCTCCACTCGGTTCTCGCAGCCGGCTACGCGGCCGGTGGGGGTGGCCACGACTACTGGCTCTTCGCCACCGTGGTGATGTCCTTGACGATCTGCGCGGGCGTCTTGTTGCCGGCGAACAGCTCGGCGACGCTGTCGTTGACCTGCTGGCCCACGGCCGGCGGGTACGCCTGGTCGAGGTAGAGCTGGAAGCCGGTGGCGCCGGCCAGGGTCTGCGCGACGATCTTGTTGTTGGGGTCGGCGATCCCGTCGACGGCCTCCCGGACCGTCGGCAGCACCAACCCGGTCTTCGCGGCCCGGCGCTGGTTGTCGACGCTGAGCAGGCTCCTGAGGAAGTCGACCGTCGCAGCCGGGGCGTCCTTGCCGACGGCGAAGCCGTTGCCGCCGCCGAACGCGTCCGAGGCGGAGCCCTTGCCGCCGTCGACGGCGGGGAAGACGAAGAAGCCGAGCTTGTCGCCGAGGCCCTTCTTGCCCGTCGAGGACGACGCCTGCACCGAGGGGGCCCACTGGCCCATCAGCTCCATGGCCGCGCCGCCGTTGCCCATGGTGGCGGCCTGCCCGTCCGGGGAGCTGTAGTCCGCGCCGAGGAAGCCCTTCTGGAAGGGCTGGAGGTCGATCAGCTCCCTGAGCCGCTCGCCGGCGGCGACGAAGTCGGGGGTGTCGAAGTTGCCGTCCTTGGCGGCCTGCTGCAGGGCGCCGAGCCCGCCGACGCGCATCGCCAGGTAGGCCCAGTAGTAGTGGCCGGGCCACTTCTCCTTGCCGGCCAGCGCGATCGGGACGGTGCCGGCCGCCCTGAGCCTGCGGACCGCGTCGAGCAGGCCGGCCCAGGTGGTGGGCGGCGCGGTGACGCCGGCGGCGTCGAAGAGGGCCTTGTTGTACCAGAAGCCGACCATGCCGACGTCGAACGGGACGCCGTAGACCTTGCCGTCGATGGTGAACGGCTGCACGGCGGCGGGCAGCAGGCTGCCGATCCAGGGCTTCACGTCGTCGGTGAGGTCCTTGACCAGGCCCGCGTCGACCTGCTGCTTGAGCGTGCCCCCGCCCCACGACTGGAACAGGTCGGGTGGCGAGCCCGCCTGGGTGGCGGTGGTGAGCTTGGCCTTGAACGCCTCGTTCTCCAGCGGCTGGATCTCGACGGTGACGCCCGAGTGGGCGCCCTGGTACTCCTGGGCCATCGCCGCCCAGACCGGCAGCATCGGCTCCGTGTTCTGGATGTGCCACCAGTTGATGGCCTGCGGGCCGTCCGGGTCGCCGGAGCCCCCGTCGCCGCAGCCGCTGAGCAGGTGGGCGCCGGCACCGGCGCCGAGGAGGCCGAGCAGCGTTCGGCGGGAGAGGTGCGCGTTCATGGTCCATCCCTTCGGGGACTCGCGAGGGGCTCGGGTGCCGACCAGGCCGGCGGGAATCGGAAGCGCGATTTCCGGAAGTTTCGGTGGTGCGTTCGGTGGCATCGATCGATGGCCGGGACGCTACGACGTTGTTACACCCCGGGTCAAGGGGTCTGTCCTATCGCGACGCTAGCGGCTACCGTGGTCGGCACCTCGCAAACTTTCGGTCGGGCAACCGGAAGTTTGCCGAAAGCCGTACCAGAGGAGCCGACGTGTCGACCGAGACCGCCGACGTGGCGACCGCCGCCCGGTCCATCCACAACCCCGTCCTCGCCGGGTTCCACCCGGACCCGTCGATCCTGCGGGTCGACGACGACTACTACCTGGCCACGTCGACCTTCGAGTGGTACCCGGGGGTCCGCGTGCACCACTCCCGCGACCTCGTGCACTGGCGACCGCTGGGCGGGATCATCACCGAGCGCCGCCTGCTCGACCTGCGCGGCTGCGGCGACTCCAACGGGGTGTGGGCACCCGACCTGAGCTGGCACGACGGCGAGTTCCACCTCGTCTACAGCGACGTGGCCAGCTTCGCCAGCGGCTACTGGGACCCGCAGAACTACCTGGTCACCGCCCGCGACGTCGCCGGGCCGTGGTCCGACCCGGTGCGGCTGCACGGGCGCGGCTTCGACGCCTCGCTCTTCCACGACGACGACGGCACGAGTTGGCTGCTGAGCATGAGGGCGGACTGGCGGCCCGGCCGCGACCGCTTCGCCGGCATCGAGATCCAGCGCTACGACCGGGCCGCCCGCCGCCTCGTCGGCCGCCCGCGCCTGCTCTTCACCGGCACCGCCGTCGGGCTCACCGAGGCCCCCCACCTGTACCACCACGACGGGTGGTACTGGCTGGTGACCGCCGAGGGGGGCACGAGCTGGGAGCACCAGGTCACCGTGGCGCGCTCGCGCGAGCTGTTCGGGCCGTACGAGGTGGACCCGGCCGGGCCGCTGCTGACCTCCGTGGGCCGGCCCGAGCTGCGGCTGCAGAAGGCCGGCCACGGCAGCCTGGTGCGCACCCCGCGCGGCGACTGGTACCTGGCCCACCTGGTCGGCCGCCCCTACGCCCCGCTGGGCGACTGCGTGCTGGGGCGGGAGACCGCGATCCAGCGGGTCGAGTGGCCGTCGGGCGGCTGGCCCCGGATCCCCGGGGGCGTGCCCGCCGACGAGGTCGCCGCGCCCGGCCTGCCCGCCCACCCGTGGCCGGCCGAGCCCGCCACCGACCACTTCGACGCCGAGCGGCTGGCCCCGTGCTGGTCCACGCTGCGGCGGCCCGCCGCCGCCGACTGGGTCGACCTGTGCGCCCGCCCGTCGCACCTGCGCATCCACGGCGGGCAGTCGCCGGTGGGCCGGCAGGCCCCCAGCCTGGTCGCGCGGCGCGTCGGCGCGACGCACTGCTCGCTGGAGACGGTGGTCGAGTTCGACCCGCTCGACCACCTCCAGCTCGCCGGGATCACCGCCTACTACAACACCCTCAACTGGCACCACCTCTACCTGACCCGCGCCGACGACGGCCGGCGGGTGCTGGAGCTGCTCAGCTCCGACAACGGGCGGCGCACCGCGTACCCGGAGCTGACCGTCGACGCCCCCGGCACCGGCCGGGTCGGCCTGCGGGCGGTGTTCGACGGGCCCGTCGTGCGCTTCGCCCACGACCTCGGCGACGGCTGGCAGGAGCTCCCCGTGGCCCTGGACGCGACCATCCTCTCCGACGAGCACGCCGCGCTGATCATCGACGGCGAGCCGGCGGCGTGGGGGTTCACCGGGGCGTTCCTCGGCCTGTGGGTGCAGGACCTCGGCGGCGAGCGCTGCCACGCGGACTTCGACCTCGCCACCTACCGGGAACACCGACCGCACAGAGAGGACCGCCCATGATGCTCAGACGATGGATGGCCGCCGGCCTGGTCGCCGTCGCGACCGCCGGCGCGCTGGGCGCCGTGCCGGCCACGGCGAACCGTCCGCACGACCCGACCGACCGCAGCCTGCGCGCCCTCGCCCTGCGCCACAAGCTGCACATCGGCACCGCGGTCGACATGGCCGCCCTCACCGACCCCGCCGACCCCCGGTACCGGGAACTCGTGCGCGAGGAGTTCTCCTCGGTCACCGCCGAGAACGAGATGAAGTGGGAGTCGCTGGAGCCCACCCGGGGCAACTACGACTGGGGCCCGGCCGACGCGTTCGTCGCCGCCGCCCGCCGCAACGACCAGCGGGTACGCGGACACGTGCTGGTCTGGCAGAACCAGGTGCCGAAGTGGCTGACCGACGGCGTCGCCGACGGCTCCATCGGCACCGCCGAGCTGCGCGAGATCCTGCGCCACCACATCACGACCGTGGTCAGCCGCTACCGGGGCCGGATCTGGCAGTGGGACGTGGTCAACGAGGCCGTCAGCGACCCCTGGGACACCCCGTCGACCCTGCACTACAAGGGGTTCTGGGCCGAGCACCTCGGCCCGGGCTACATCGCCGACGCGTTCCGCTGGGCGCGGGCCGCCGACCCCGGGGCCCTGCTGTTCTACAACGACTACAACATCGAGGCGTTCGGCTCGGGGAACCCGGCCGACGACAAGACGCAGTTCGTCCACGACATGGCCCGCGACCTGCTGGCCCAGGGGGTGCCGATCGACGGCGTCGGCAGCCAGGGCCACCTGGGCACCCAGTACGGCAACTACGACCCGATCCAGGTCGCCGACGCGCTGCACCGGTTCGCCCGGCTGGGCCTGGCCACCGCCTTCACCGAGGTCGACGTGCGCAGCCGGCTGACCGACGGGGTGCAGGCCGGCGACCCCGAGGAGATCAACCCACGGCTCCAGGCGTCGGCGGCGAACTTCCACGCGCTGCTCCAGGGCTGCCTGGCCGAGCCGCGCTGCCTGTCGTTCACGGTCTGGGGCTTCACCGACCGGCACTCCTGGGTGCCCGGCTGGTTCGACGACCCCCCGGAGGGGCTGGCCACCATCTACGATGAGGACTACCGGCCCAAGCGCGCGTACCACCTGATCAAGGCCGACCTCGTCTACGCTGGCCCCCCGTACGTGCTGCCCCGGGTCGCGCCGAAGCCCCGCCGGTAGCGGCGCACGCCCGCCCCGCGCGGACCGCGCACCCCGGGGTGTGCGCCGGATCGTGGCCGACGGTCACACCCTGTGCAACCACGGGATGCGGCACGAGGACATGAGCGCCTGGCCGCCCGAGCGGATCGCGGCGGACCTGCGGGAGGCCGGCGACGCCATCCGGGCCGCCGCGCCGTACGCCCGGATCCGGTACTTCCGCGCCCCCTATGGCGCGTGGGGGCAGACCCCCGCCGTGGCCGCCTCCCTCGGCATGCAGCCGCTCGGGTGGCGGCTGGCGGTCGCCGACTGGGAGACGCCGGGCACCGACGAACTCGTCCGCCGCCTGCTCGACGGCATCACCCCGGGCGCGGTGGTGCTGCTGCACGACGGCGGCCGCGACCGCAGTCAGACCGTCGACGCGGTCGACCGGGTGGTGCCGGCGCTGCGGGCCCAACGCTGGCGCTTCACCGTTACCTATCAGTGGGCTCTAGCGACTGATCGGTATGTCCCGCCTTGCGGTGGGACGGTCCCGGTCTTATCCGCCTGAGCGGGCCGGGTTGACGCTTCGCGGCCACCGGCCCGCCGGGGCGGGTCTTACGGTCGGCTCCGCGTCCTGCCACCGGGCCACTCCCGGCGGTGGTGACCTCACGCGCGAGCGCGGCGAGGTTACGCGCGGCGTTCAGGTCCCGATCGAGGGCCAAGCCGCAAGGGTCGCAGATGTAGGTTCGGACACGCAGCGGCAGCTTGGCTTTCACCGCGCCACAGTCCGAACAGGTTTTGCTGGAGGGATACCAGCGGTCGGCCACGATCCGCCGGCCGCCGTTCCATTCAGCTTTGTACGTCACCTGTCGGCGGATCTCACCGAAGCCGGCGTCCGCGATCTGCCGGGCTAGCCGCCGGTTGCGCAGCATGCCGGCCACGTTGAGGTCTTCGACCACGATCGTGCCGTACGTGCGGGCCAGCCGGGTGGTGAGCTTGTGCAGGCCGTCACGGCGCAGGTTCGCCACCCGCGCATGCGCTCGAGCGACCCGCTGGCGGGCGCGTTCCCACCGATTCGAGGGCCGCTGACCGGTGCGCCGGTCCGGCCCGACGCGCCGGGACATCTGTCGGGACAGACGCCGCATCCGCTGGGCCGCCTCGTGCAGGTGCCGGGGGTTGGGCACCATCTCGCCGGTGGACAGCACCGCTAGGTGGGTGATCCCCACATCGACGCCGACCACCGCCTGCGGGCGCGTCGGGGTGTGTTCGGCCCGCTCGACCTCGACGCAGAACGCGACATGCCATCGCCCGCCGTCACGGCGCACGGTCGCGGACAGGATCCGGGCCGTGCCCGCCTCGATGCGGCGGGCGAGCTTGCGGGTCGACTCGTGGGTCTTCAGCCGGCCCAGCCGGGGCAGCACCACGTGCTTGCGGTCCGGCTCCACCCGGATCGCGCCGGTGGTGAACCGGACGCTGGGGGTGGCGCGACGGCGGGACTTGAACCGCGGAAATCCCACGCGTCGACCGGCGCGCTTGCCTGCGCGGGAGTCGGACCAGTTCTTCAAGGCGCGCGCCAGGTTGTCCAGGCCGGTGTTGTACGCCTCCTTGGAGCACTCAGCCCACCACGGCGCCACCTCCGACTTGGCCGCGTTCCACGCCTTGCGCAACGCGGCGAGATCCCATCCGACGGCCGGGGTCAGCAGTTCCTCGGGCGTGCCGTAAGAGCGCTCGGCGGCGCGCTGGTCCATGACCGCCTTCACCCTGGCGAGGCCCCAGTTGTACGCCACCCTGGCCGCGCCCGCATGCGCCAACACCACCCGCTGCTGAAACGGCCTCAGGTCCAGAGCGAACCGATAGGCCTGTATCACCTTCATGACGGCGAGTCCCGCGTGGTGGCGGCCTCGACCGCCCGGCGCGCACGATTCGCAGCAGCCCGACGACCGTAGAGACGCGCGCACAACAAGGTCAAGATCTCCGTGACGTCCCGGACCAGGTCGTCGTCGACCTCCGCCGGGTCGACCACCAACAGCTTGCGGCCCTGCGCGGTCAGCGCCGCCTCGACGTACTCGGCACCGAAGCGAGCAAACCTGTCGCGGTGTTCCACCACGATGGTCGTGACCGTCGGGTCACGCAGTAGGGCGAGGGAACTTCTTGCGGTGCCCGTTCAGCGCGGACCCGACCTCGGTCACCACCTGCGACACCGGCAGGTTCCGCCCGGTCACCCACGTGACGACCCGAGCGACCTGCCGGTCAAGGTCGGCGCACTGGTCGGCGGACGAGACCCCGGCGTACACCACCACCCGCTCGACGCCAGCCGAGGCAGCAGGTAGCGGCTCGCCCACCATGATGAGCCGACCCAGCCGGTAAGTAGGAACAGGCAACGCACCAGCCGCGTACTGCCGCCGCGCGGTGACGTACGCGATGCCCTGAGCCGCCCACTCCTTCAAATTCACCCAATCACCATAGCGTCCACAAGAACGCCAGAGAACACTCAAATCCCGAGCAGTCGTTACCCTCCCTCACCGCCGCCCCCGCTCCCCCGCCCCGCCTTCGCGGCCGGCAACCACACGGATGAGTGGCTATCTCCCGCGCGGATAGCCACTCATCCGTGAAGTGCGCGCCGCACCAGGGCGGGGCGGGCCGGTGGGTCAGGCGACGGAGGCGGGGAAGCGGTCCCACACGCGGTGCGCGGCCATGAGCTGACTCGCGGCGGTCAGGGTCTCCGTGCCGGAGGCGCCCGTGACGACGCCGGGGGTGTCGGCCACCCCCGCCTGCCGCAGCACGGCGACGCCGTCGCCCCACGCGCCGATGACCTTGGCGTGCCGCCAGGCCTCGTCGACCAGGAGCAGCACGCGCGGATCCACGGTGGCCGGGCCCGGCGCGCCGGCCTTGGCGTCGCGGGCGGGAAGCGCGTCCGGGGCCGGGACGGGGGCCGCGGCCAGCAGGAGCGCGTCGAACTCGACGGACCGGGCGGTGGCGAAGGTCCGCTGCACGGGCTCGCCGCCCACCGTGCCGCCGTGCGGGGCGATCAGCAGCGGCACCATGCCGGCGGCGAAGATCTCCCGGCGCACCTGCCCGATGCCGTCGAGATCGACCCCGTCGTCAACGACGATGCCGACCGTGCGGCCGTCGGCCGGCCACTGCTTGCCGACCTGCGACAGCGCAGGGCTGGGCGCGACGTCGGCGAGGGGCACGGTCGGCTCCGGCGCGGGAAGCCCCAGGCCGGTGGCGACCTGCGCGCACAGCACCGGGTCGATGTTGGCCAGGCTCTGGAGCTGCCGCTCCTTGATCGCCTGGTGGTAGCACTTGCCCAGCTCGAAGGTGTACGCCCGGATGATGTGCTCCTTCTCGACCGGCGACATGCTCAGCCAGAACAGGCGGGCCTGGCTGAAGTGGTCGTCGAACGAGACCGGGTTGGCGCGCACCTTGGGCGCCTCGGCGACGGTCACCGGCACGTCGACGAACGCGTCGTCGGCGTCACCGGCGGGGAACGGGTTGCCGCCGTCGAGGGAGTTCGGCCGGTACGGGGCGACCCCGGCGTGGACGGCGTGCTGGTGGAAGCCGTCGCGGAGCATGTCGTTGACCGGGGCGTGCGGGCGGTTGATCGGGATCTGCGAGAAGTTCGGCCCGCCGAGCCGGGTGAGCTGCGTGTCGACGTACGAGAACAACCGGCCCTGCAGCAGCGGGTCGTTGGTGACGTCGATCCCCGGCGGCAGGTGGCCGACGTGGAAGGCGACCTGCTCGGTCTCGGCGAAGAAGTTCGTCGGCGTCCGGTCGAGCACCAGCCGCCCGATCGCCTGCACCGGGGCGAGTTCCTCCGGCACGATCTTCGTCGGGTCGAGCAGGTCGATCCCGGCGAACGTCTCCTCCGGCGTGTCCGGGAAGACCTGGACGCCCAGCTCCCACTCGGGGAACGCGCCGGCCTCGATCGCGTCGTACAGGTCCCGGCGGTGGAAGTCCGGGTCGACGCCGCCCAGCAGTTGCGCCTCCTCCCAGGTCAGGGAGTGCACGCCCAGCTTGGGCTTCCAGTGGAACTTGACCAGCGCGGTCTCCCCGGCGGCGTTGACCAGCCGGAAGGTGTGCACGCCGAAGCCCTCCATCGTCCGGTACGAGCGCGGGATGCCCCGGTCGGACATGTTCCACATGGTGTGGTGCTGCGCCTCGGTGTGCAGGGAGACGAAGTCCCAGAAGGTGTCGTGGGCGCTCTGCGCCTGCGGGATCTCCCGGTCCGGGTGCGGCTTGCCGGCGTGGATGATGTCGGGGAACTTGATGGCGTCCTGGATGAAGAACACCGGCATGTTGTTGGCGACCAGGTCGAAGGTGCCCTCGTCGGTGTAGAACTTGGTCGCGAAGCCCCGGGTGTCGCGGACCGTGTCGGCCGATCCGCGCGAACCGAGGACGGTGGAGAACCGGACGAAGACGTTGGTCCGCCGCCCCTTCTTCAGGAAGCCCGCCTTCGTGATCGCCTCGGCGGCGCCGTACGCCTCGAACACGCCGTGGGCGCCGGCCCCGCGCGCGTGCACGACCCGCTCGGGGATGCGTTCGTGGTCGAAGTGGGTGATCTTCTCGCGGAAGTGGTGGTCCTGGAGCAGGACCGGCCCGCGCGGCCCGGCCTTGAGCGAGTGGTCGGTGTCACGCAGCCGCGCCCCCTGGGAGGTGGTGAGGAAGGCGCCCTGCTGGCCCTTCGCGGTCGTCGGCGCGCCGGTCACCGCCCCGGTCGGCGTCCGGGTCTCCGGTGCGCCCTGCTCCTTCTTCGGCGGCAACGGGTCGTGCGGCGTCGTCGGCTCGTCGACGCTCGGCGGGGCGCTGCCCGGCGCGCCGGGCACGTCCCGGGTGAGCGCGTCGGCCACCTTCCCCGCGGCGGCTTCCACCACGTCCTTGACCACCTTGGCCGGCTTACGGGAATCCATCTGAACGGGTACCTCCGTGGAGCGGGGACGATCTGCTGCCCTGGCCGTACCCGGTGACCAGGTGAGCAAAACGGACCAACCGCTTTTCCCGGTCTGCCGGGGTGCGGTCAGCGTCGCGGCAGCGCCGCCGACCGGGCCGACGGGAGACCGGCGACGGCGCGGGGTCGGAGCGCGGGCCCCGCCTAGGGACCGCTGTGCACCAGCAGGGCCCACAGCTCGGGGAAGTCGGGATACTCGTCGCGCAGTTCCAGCGTCACCCGACGCAGCGCGTGCGCCGCGGCGTCCGCGCCCGGGGTGTCGGGCAACCCCCGGTAGAAGGAGCGCGCGGCCTCCACGGCCACCTGGTCGACGAGCGGCCACAGGCTGGCCACCACGTGCCGGAAGCCGGCGAGGTGGAACGCGGAGGCGAGGTGCAGCACCTCGTCGGCGTACCGGCTGCCGTGGTTCGCGGTGGAGCAGGCCGACAGGTAGGCCAGCTCCGCCTCGGGCAACCGCAGCCCGCCGATGTCGGGAAGCCGGAGCGTCGCGTCGTGCAGCAGCAGCCCGCTGTCGGCCTGGGACGACGTGTCGACGACGGCGTGGCAGGCGAAGTGCGCCCAGGTGGCGTCGGCCATCCCGGCGAGGACGCGGCCGGCGGTGGCGTCGTCGTTGACCAGCCTCGGGCCCTCCAGGACCGCCGCCTCGGCCAGGGCGCCGGGCAGCTCGGCCTGCCCGGGGGTCCGCTGCATCACGACGGTGAGGCGACGGCGGCTCGCCGGCGGCGGACGGTCGCGGGCCTCGCGCAGGGTCCGCAGCGACGGCACGTACGACGACACCAGGGCGTCGAGGGCGCCCGGCCCTCCGAGGTGCCCGGCGGCGTGCAGGGGCAGCAGCCCCAGCAGGCCGGTCGGCAGCCACCACACCCGGTGCGCGCCGGCCGACCGGTGCGGCAGGGCGTCCACCACGCGGGCGACGGCGACGTCCCACAGCCAGCCCAGCGTGTCGCTGACGACCTGACGCCTGCGCAGCGGGTCGACCCGACCCGGCCCGGCGTTGACGACCGCCAGCAACGTGTCGACCCGGGCCGCCACGTCGACCATCCGCAGCTCGGGCAGTTCCACCAGGATCGGGGCGGCGTCCGCCGACACGATGACGGCGTCGCCGCGGTGCCGGCTCGCGTTGACCAGTACGCCGTACCCGCCCGCCACGGCGGGTCGCAGGTCGGCCAGGCTCGGCGCGGCCAGGAAGCCGTCCAGCCCGGGCAGCGCGCCGATCTCGGCCAGCAGCTCGTCGTAGTCCGACCACCACCGCTGTCGTTCGGCCGAGGGGAAGCCCGGCGTGTTGAGCCGCTCGCACACCCAGTGGAACCGGGCGGCGAGCCGTGGCTCCGCCCGGTGCAGCCTGTCGAGGCCGACGCGGGTGCTCGCCTGGCTGGCCAGCAGCACGCCCCGGCCCCGTTCGGCGAACTCCACCGCCCCGGCGGGGTCGCCGATCAGGCAGTGCGCCGCCACCCCCGCGCCGACCAGCCCGACATGCTCGCCGAGCCGATGCTGCTGGTCCGCCCACCCGGCCTCGCGGGGCGCGACGGACGGCAGGAGCGCAGCCGCCGCGTCCAGCATCCGCACGGCGAGCCGCGCCTCGCCGAGCCGCTGGGCGAGGACGCCGACCGCGTGGTGGGCCGCGACCCGGTCGACGGGCGCGGGCGCCGTCGAGTCACGTACCTCCCCCGCCAGTTCCCGCAACCTCGCCACGTCCAGACCGTGGCCCCCGCCGCCGGCGCGCTCCTCGGCGGCGGCGCAGAGCAGGGCCACCAGCCGGGACCGGCCCGGATGGCCGCTCGGTGCGGCCTCCAGCGCCCGCTCGGCGAGCGCGACGGACGCCTCGGCGTCCGCCGGTGACCGGGCGAACCGGTAGCGGGCCAGCCGGGCCTCGGCGAGGTTCGACAGCCGATCCGGCAGGTCGAGATGGTCGTCCGGGGTCCGCGCCACCGCCCGGCTCCCGAGGTCGATCGCCCGGTCCAGGTCCTTCCTGCTCGGGCGCTGGCCGTGCCGGCGCAGGTAGGCGGCGGCGGTGCGGGCCTGCCGGGCGGCGAGGGAGAAGTCGTCGTCGCCGGTGCCGACCAGCGACCGCTCGCCGAGGTCGATCGCGCGGTCCAGGTCGGCCGGCTCGTTGCTGACGCGGTGACGCTGCTGGTACGCCTGCCCCAGCACGGACGCCCAGTCCGGCCGGCAGGCCGGCGCGCCGGCGGTCACCCGCTCCGCGAGGTCGATCGCCTCGATCAACTCCGCGAGCACCCCCGTGTGCAGGTGCCGGGTCAGCCGCACGGCCACGAGATCCATCGAGATCGACGCCCGGTCGGGATGGTCGGCCGGGAGCGCGGCGAGGGCCCACCGCAGGAGGGTCAGGGCGCGGTTCAGGTCACCGTCCGCGCCGAGACGGTGGTGGCGCTGGTGCAGGGCCGCGGCAAGGCGGCGGAGCATCTCGGGGCGGCGGGGATGCTCGTCCTCCAGCAGCGCCAACGCCTCCTCGTTGAGTTCCACGGCCCGGCGCAGGTCGCGCAGCTCCTGACTGCGTTCGTGCCGGCGCAGCAGGATCGCGGCGGCCGTCGCCAGTCGCAGGGGGCGCTGCGGATCGTCGTCCGGGGTCTCGCTCACCACCTGCTCGGCCAGGTCGGCCGCCCGCCGCAGGTCCGACCGGTTCCCAAACCGCTCGTAGCGGCACAGCAGCGCGTCGCCGAGGTCGACCAGGACCGCCGTGCCCGCCGGCCCGCCCGGCAGGGCCGCGGCCCGCTCCGCCAGGGCCACCGCCCGGTCGACGTCCGCCGGGTCGTGGTCCTGCTCGTAGCGTTGCCGGTGGGCCGTGCTCAGCTCCGTCAACAGCGCCGCGTCGTACCGCCCCTCCCGGTCGGTCGCCCGCGTCAGCAGCTCGATGGCCCGGCCGAGGTCGGCGGGCTCGCCCCGCAGGCGGTGGCGGCACCGGTAGGCCCGGGCCAGGTCGGCCTCCCACCCGGTGGGCGGGCCGCCGTCGACGCACGCCGCCGTCGCCGCCTCTTCGCCCCAGGCGACGGCCCGTTCGAGGTCGTCGGTGGAGCCGTCGCGCTCGTGGCGGCGGCGCAGCGCCAGGCAGAGCCGGGGCAGCAGGCCCGCGCGGCGCGGGTCCCGCCCCGGCAGCCGCGGGGCCGCGCCCTCCATCAGGAGGACGGCCGCGTCGAGCAGCGCCGGCTCGGCATCGGCGGCGGAGGCGTCCAGCAGCGTCACCGCCATGTCCGCCTGCTCGGCGGGGTCGGTGAACCGGCCGACCAGCGGTCGCAGCCGCATCGGAACGGCGCGGACGTCGTCGGCGACCTCCTCGACGCAGAGCAGGGCCCGCGCCAGGTCGACGGCGTGGCTCCGCTGGCACCAGCGGTGGAAGTGGAACCAGCCCAGGTTGAGGTACGCCGGGGCGACCCGCGCCTGCGCGGCCTCGGAGGCGGTCTCCGGGTCGAACGTCCGCAGCAGCCGCCACAGGTTCGTCGCGTGCCGCTGCGCCGCCGGGGAGAACACCGCCTCCGGACCTCCGGCGTACCCGTACCCGGTGACCAGGTCCCCCACCCGCCAGGTGAGTTCGTCGAGGAGCATGCCGCCGCCCTACGCCGCGCCCGCCGTCACCAGCGCACGTCCAGTTGGACGAGGCGGGGCGGAACCGACGCGCCCCCGGCCGCCAGCAGCAGGCCGTCGTCCGGCAGGACGGCGAGGTCGACGACCGGAGTGGGGCTCGTGTCGGCGTGGTCCAGTTCGGCGAGCAGAACACCCGACTCGACCTCCCAGACCCGCGTGTGCCGGCCGATCGTGGCGGCGACGACCGTCCGCAGGTCGGGCAGCGCCGCGAGGGCGACGTCACCAGCGCCGGGCTGCGGCATGGCCAGCGTCCGGATCACCCGACCGGTGTGCCCGTCCCAGACCCGCACCTCGTCGCCGGCGGTGGCCGCCACCCGGTACGACCGGTCGGCGAGCGTCGCCACCGCGACCGCCGGACGCTCCCATCGCCAGTCGCCGGGGCCCATCGTCAACTCGTGCAGCCGGCACCCGTTGGTGGCGTCCCAGACCTGGACCGGTGCCACGCCTTCGGGCACCACCCCCGCCACCACGCACAGGCGCCCGTCGGCGAGCACCGCGCTGGCCGTGGACCACACCAGTTGCAGGCCCGGAGTCCCCATCGTCAGCTTCCTGATGATGGCCCTGTTCTCGGCGTCCCAGACCACGACCGTGGCGTCGTCGCTCCCGGTGACCAGCATCGGCACCCGCCCCGGCAGGAGGGCCCAGGACAGCGCGTTGACGGGCCACTCGTGCGCCGGGATCTCCACCAGGGGGTCGCCGTCCCGGACGGACCAGGCCCGCGCCTGGCCGTCCTTGCCCCCGGTCGCCAGCACCGGGGCGCCGTCGGAGAGCACGGCGACGCGGACCGACAGGATCCACTCGGTGTGGCCGGAGACGTCGCGGACGCGCGCGCCGGTGCGGACGTTCCACACCGTCGCGATGTCGTCGTGGCCGGTGGCGAGCAACTGCCGGCCGTCGGGGAGCACGGCCAGGGCCAGGGCGTTGACGCGGGGCATCGCCCCCTCGTCCCGCATGGACGCGGGCGTGACGTCCCGGACGTCGGTGGCGGACGGCCCCCAGTCCCGGGGCTCGGCGCTCATCGGGCCGACCGCGCCGGGCGGCACCGGCGACTCGTCGGCGTTGAGCGGCCACCGGTTCCGGTACGGCAGGTGGTACATGTCGTTGTACGTGTCGAGGTCGTCCTCGGCGACGATCACACCCGAGTCCAGGATGCGGAGCCCCGCCGGGGAACTGGACCTGCGCCGGACCGACGCGTCGGGAACGTCGCTGGAGCGGTACGGCAACTCGTCGTCGGCGTTGCTGCGGACCGACTCCTCGTACTCGTCGTCGGCAGCCGCCAGCCCCGCGTGGTCGACCACCCGCCAGTCCACGCCCGTTTCGCGGGCTGTCGACACGGCGTAGCGCTCCGTCCCGTCGTACGGATCCTCGTACCTCACCAGCTCGATCTGGCCGTCGAGGAACGCGTGCGTCTCGGTGCAACGCAGGACGGCGCCCCCGTTGATCGCGTCGAGGTAGCTGGCCCAGATCTGCTCCTGGCGGCGGCCCCAGTACGAGTGGAGGCACTCGTCGTCGTGCGTGTCGTAGAGCACCCGGGACCCGTCGGGCCCGCACACCGTCGCGAAGGGCGCGGCGTCGACGTCGACCTGCTCCCACCGCCCGTCGTGGTAGGTCATCAGCCCCCGGACGGCACGCCACGCCGCGTGCCGGTCGGCGTACTCGCGCAGACCGAAGCCCCTGTGGCGGACGTACCATCCGCCGCCCGCGACGGTCCCGACCTGGATGTGCACGCTGCGAGCCGCCGCACCGGGAAGACGGGCCGCCCACTGCATGACGGCGACCCGGCGCACGTCGTCCACGGGGAATGCCGCGATGGGATCGTCGTCCACCGGAGGATGTTAGCCGCACCGTGACGGCGCCGGTTCCGACCGCCAGCGGCCCCGAACGGGTGCGGGCGTCGGGCGGCGACGGACCGCCCCGATGCCCGGTCGCCGCCGCACGGGGCGACCGGGCCCGGAGGCTGGACCGGGGCCGTCAGCCGGCGCGGCGCAGGCGGGCGAGCATTCCGTCGAGGTCGCGGACGAACATGTCGTGCCGGAATTTGTGCCCGCCGGGGGCCTCGTGCCACTCGTGGGGGATGCCGGCCTGCCCGAGGGCCGCCCGGAACTCGCGCTGCCCGTGCAGCACCTCCGTCTCGTTGACGGTGTCGAACCAGTCGATCGGGTCGGGCGAGGTGCCGGCGACGAGGAAGACGCGCTTGTTGCGGTAGCTGGGAATGCGCTGGAACGGGTTGTCGGCGGTGACCCTGGCCTCGTCCCACAGCGGCGCGCCGTAGACCGTGCCGCCGCCGAGCTCCACGGCGGCGGAGCTGGCGTTGGCCCAGTGCACGACGAGGCCGAAGTTCCGGCGCAGGCTGGCGGGCCCGGAGTGGGAGCTGACCGAGCAGAAGTGGCCGTAGTACTTCGCGGCGTACTTCAGGGCGCCGAAGCCGCCCATCGAGAAGCCGGCCACGGCGCGGCCGTCGTACTCGGCGAAGGTGCGGAAGTTCGCGTCGATCCACGGCAGGAGCTGGGCGATGTGGAAGGTCTCCCAGTTGCGCGGGCCGACGTTGCTGCTCACCGGGTTGGAGTACCAGCCCGTCGCGGCGTCCGGCATGACGACGATGATCTCCCGGCCGGCGGTGAGGCCGACGATGTTCTCGTGCATGTGGAAGGCCCGGAAGTCGGAGTTGCCGCCGTGCAGCAGGTACAGCACCGGGTAGCGCTTGCCGCTGGTGTGGTAGCCGTCCGGCAGCAGCACGTTGACGCCCGGGTCCCACCCGATCGCGGCGGTGTCGAACCGGTAGTACTGCAACCGGCCGCCGTTCTCGTTGCGGTCGACGATGCGCAGGCCGTACCCGTCGACGGCCGCGCTCGCGGCCGACGGCGCGGCGAGCGCCCCGGCGAACGTCCCGGCTGCGGCGACGGCCGCGGTGCCGGTGAGCAGCCGTCGGCGGCTGATGGACGACGGATGGGAAGTGCGGTGCACAGGCTCCTCCTCGTTCAGAGAGTGGTTTCGCGCGGTAGGCCGGGCAGCCCACGGGCCAGGCGACACATGTCAATGCATAGCGCAAATTTCCTTCACCATGGAAGTCCCCTATGGAAGGCGTTGACATCGATCGTCATCGTAGGTTAACTCGCCAACGACCGGTTCGCAGGCGCATCGGCGCCAGCGGCGAAGGGGGGAACCCGTGAGGCTTCGACCCCCGCCCCGCCCCCACGAAGGAGCCGCGATGATCCGCCTCCCCGCCACCGGCCTCCGCCGCTGGCTCGTCGCCCTGCTCGCCCTCGCGGTCGTCGTCGGCGTCGGTGTGTCGGTGCGCCCGCCCGCCGCGCTGGCCGCGCCGAACTTCAAGGCCCCGTTCCCGTGCGGTCAGCGGTGGACCTACGGCCACCACAGCGCCGAGGTGCGGCAGGCGCTCGACTTCGTCCGCGCCGACGGCGGCGTCACCGGCGGCACGCCGCAGCTCGCCTCCGCCGACGGCGTGGCGCGCCGGTACGCGCAGCCGAGCGGCGCCGGCAACTACGTCGTCGTCGACCACGGCGGCGGGTGGAGCACCTACTACTTCCACCTGAGCGCCTACTCGGTGCCCGACGGGGCGTACGTGCGGCAGGGGCAGCAGATCGGCGTCACCGGCAGCACCGGCAACTCCTCCGGGGCGCACGTCCACTACGAGCAGCTCTACAACGGGGTGGGCCAGCCCATCGTCATCAACGGGATGTCCCTCGCTCCGTACCCCGGGCAGTACCAGCAGAGGTACCTGGTCAGCGACAACTGCGGCGCCGGCCCGGTGGGTGGTCGCTACCTCGCCGGGTCACCCACCGACTTCACCGGCGACGGCTACGACGACGTCGTCACCTTCACCCACGGCACCCTCAACGACGTCTACGTCGCCACCTCCACCGGCACCGGATTCACCGGCACCAGCATCAAATGGAACGACTACTTCGCCCTCGACGGAGAAACCCCCCTCACCGGCGACTTCACCGGCGACGGCAAAGACGACATCGTCACCTTCACCCACGGCACCCTCGCCGACGTCTACGTCGCACCCTCCACCGGCACCACCTTCGCCCCCGCCACCAAATGGCACGACTGGTTCGCCCCCGGCACCGAAACCCCCGCCACCGGCGACGTCAACGGCGACGGCAAAGACGACATCATCACCTTCACCCACGACACCTCCGCCGACGTCTACGTCGCCCTCTCCACCGGCACCACCTTCACCGGCACCGCCCAGAAATGGCACGACAACTTCGCCCCCGCCGGCCACCACCCCGCCATCGGCGACGCCAACGGCGACGGCAAGGACGACCTCATCAGCTTTACCCAGGGCCCCACCACCCAAGCCGACGTCCACGTCGCCCTCTCCACCGGCACCGGATTCGGCCCCACCCAGAAATGGCACGACCTGTTCTCCCTCACCGGCGAACAACCCCGCATCGGCGACATCAACGGCGACGGCAAGGACGACATCGTCACCCTCACCTGCGACACCTTCGCCGACGTCTACGCCGCCACCTCCACCGGCACCGGATTCACCGGCACCACCATCAAGTGGCACGACAACCTCTGCCAACCCGGCGAATTCCCCTACCTCGGCGACTACAACCGAGACGGCAAGGACGACCTCATCGTCTTCACCAAGAACACCACCAACGACATCCACGTAGCCCTCTCCACCGGCACCGGATTCGGACCCGCCCAAAAATGGCACGACTACTTCGGCCTACCACACGAAACCACTCTCTGAACCGACCACAGCGATCAGTTGACACCGCCGTCGAGGCGGCGGCGTGAAAGGGGAACCATGGGCATCCGTCGTCGTACCCTGATCGGGCGGGTCGCCGCGATCGGCGCGGCCGGCGCCGTCGGGGCCGGTGGATCGGCGCTGACGCCGCCGGGCGCCGCCCAGGCCGCCGGGTGGAGGAAGCGGCTCACCGGCGCGGACCTCGACACCTTCAGCCGGTGGCGGGTGGCCGGCACCGACCTGGGCATCCCCTACGTGCTGGAGAACGGCTCCATCGGCTACCTCTTCGGCGACACCTTCGACACCCCCTGGCCGGAGGGCCCACCGCTGCCGAACGACTGGCGCTCACCGGTCATGCTGCGCTCCAACGTCCACCCGGGTGCGCCGGGCGGGGTGGTCTTCGACAGCGCCGCCCGGGTCGCCGGCAACGGGCGCGCCCCGGAGTTGATGCACAACGGCCACCACGGCGTCGGCCTCGACGGGCTGCCGGAGGTGACCGTGATCCCCAACGACGGCATCAGCTTCCCCGAGACGGGCCGCCAGCTCATCTCGTACATGAGCATCGAGAACTGGCACTCCGCCGGCCCGGCGGGGCCGCACTGGAAGTCCCGGTACGCGGGGTTGGCCTTCTCCGACAACGGCAACGACTTCGTCCGTACGCCGTTGAAGTGGTGGAACAGCGCCGACAACACGGACCCGTTCCAGATGTGGACCATGCAGCGGGCCGGGGAGTACGTCTACGTCTTCTCGGTGCGGGCGGGGCGGCAGGAGGGCCCGATGATGCTGCGCCGCGTCCGGTGGGACCGGCTGTTCTTCCCGGAGTCCTACGAGGGGTGGGGCTGGAACGGCGCGAACTGGGGTTGGGGGCGGCCGTGCACGCCGATCCTCACCGGCCGCTTCGGCGAGCCGTCGGTGCGCCGGCTGTCCGACGGGACCTGGGTCATGTCGTACCTGAACTGCCGCACCGGCTGCATCGTCACCCGCACCGCCGCCGGGCCCGACCAGGTGTGGACCGCGGAGAAGGTCCAGGTCACGAGCATTCAGGAACCCGGCCTGTACGGCGGTTTCGTGCACCCCTGGTCCAGCGGCGGCAGCGGCGGCCTGCACCTGATGGTCTCGAAGTGGACCCGCACGCCCGACGGGCGCAGCACCGCCTACCACGTCAGCCAGTTCGCCGGTTCGGTGTGACCGGGCGGCCCGCGCCCGCCCGGGGCGGGGGTCACGGGAAGGTCGGGACCTTGGTCCCGGGCCACTGGGGAGTTCCGGCCCGCGCGCCGACCGTCGGCGCGCGGGAGGCTGTGGTTGTCGAGAAGAGACTCCAGCACCGGAGGCAACGATGACCACCACCGCCAAGACCCGCGTCACGGTCCCGGCCCACGCTCTCGAGCACGCCGAAGCCCCCGGGCACATGCTGACCACCACCGCCGCCCGCGCCCTGGCCGTCCTGCGGATCGCCACCGGCTTCGTGTTCCTGTGGGCGTTCGCCGACAAGCTCTTCGGGCTGGGCTGGTCCACCCCCGCCGCCCGCGCCTGGATCAACGGCGGATCGCCGACCAAGGGCTTCCTGTCCCACGTGGCGGTCGGCCCGTTCCAGTCGACGTTCCAGTCGATCGCCGGCGCCTGGTGGGCGGACCTGCTCTTCATGGGCGGCCTGGCCGCCGTCGGGGTCGCCCTCCTCGCGGGCATCGGGCTGCGGGTGGCAGCCGGCGCCGGCGCCCTGATGATGATGCTCATGTGGCTGGCCGAGTTCCCCCTCGACCGCTTCACCGCCGCCGGCGAGCCGTCCGGGTCGAGCAACCCGCTCGTCGACTACCACCTCGTCTACGCCGTCGTCCTGGTCGTGCTCGCCCTGACCTACGCCGGCCACACCTGGGGCCTCGGCCGGAGCTGGGCCCGCCTGCCCTTCGTGCAGCGCAACCGGTGGATGATCTGAACCACCGCCGGCCCGTGAGGTGCCGGACCGCCACGGCGGTCCGGCACCTACGCCGTTTCCATGCAAGAGTGTCGATGGATTGCTAGACTGCGGCCAGTTGCCGAAGCGTCCACCCCTCGACGAGGAGCGACCACATGACGGCCAAGCTGGTTCGGGGTGCCCTGGTTCTCGTCGCGTCGATCGCGGCCTGCCTGTTCGTCGCGACCCCGGCGCGGGCCGCCCAGGCGGACATCCTCGTTCTCTCCGCCTACCTCAGCACCTCCGACCACCTCTACGTCTTCGGCACGGTGACCTGCACGCAACCGACCGGGGCCGCCCACGTCAACGTCATGGCGTCGCAGGTCATGCCCTTCACCTTCGGCTCGGCCAGCGTCGACGTGCCCTGCGCCGCCGGGCAGGTCGGCTGGGAGGCCTGGGTCTACAGCAGCTCCGGCTGGAATTCGTGGAACACGGTCTCGGTGAACGCGTTCATGACCGACGACCACGGGGGCTCGGACGTCTCCACCGGGACCTGGTAGGCCCGACGCCCGCCGCCACCACGATCGCGGCGGCGGCCACCGCGAGGGCCGCCCACAGCAGCGGCGCGGAGCGCCACCCGGCCGGCACCTGCTGGGCGAGCACGACGAAGCCCAGCACGAGGACGAACCAGCCGAACGCCGCGCGGAGCAGGTCGGCCGGGACCCGACCGGCGAGCCGGCCGCCCAGCAGGCTGCCGACGACCGCCGACACGGTGACCGCCACGGCCAGTCCCCAGTCGACGGACACCCCGGACAGGTAGCCGGCCAGGCCGGCGAAGGACTTCATCGCGATGACCACCAGCGAGGTGCCGACGGCGACCGGCATCGGCAGGCCCCCGAGCAGGGCCAGGGCGGGCACCACGAGGAAACCCCCGCCCGCGCCGACCAGGCCGGTGACCAGGCCCACCGCGACCCCGTCGAGGAGCACCCGCGCCAGGGGCAGCTCGCGCGGCGCGGGCCGCCCCTCGGCGGACCGCCGGCCGCGGATCATCGCGGTGGCGGTGGCGAGCATCATCACCGCGAACCCGGTGAGCAGCAGCGCCGGCGGGACGAACGCGGCCAGCCGGCCGCCGACGTACGCGCCGGCCATGCCGGCGAGACCGAAGGTCAGCCCGGTGCGCCAGCGCACCCGGTGGGCGCGGGCGTGCGGCAGGACGGCGACGGCGCTCGTGACCCCGACGACGAGCAGCGACGTGGCGATCGCCTCCCTCGTCGGCAGCCCGGCCACGTAGGCCAGGAGCGGCACGGCGAGGATGGAGCCGCCACCGCCGAGCAGGCCGAGGCTGACGCCGATGAGCACCGCGCCGACGAGGGTCGGCGCGAGGCCGGTCACGGCCGTGTCCCGGCCTCGTCGCGCAGCCGGCCGACGACGGTGTCCAGGTCACAGCTCGCACCCCGGTTGTACGGCAGCTTGCTGAGCAGCATGCCCATGGCGCACGTGTCGGTCAGCGCGGCGACGGTGAGCCCCCCGCCGACGGCCCCGGCGACCCACTTCAGGCCCGGCACGAACACCGAGCCCACGACGCCGGCCAGGACGATGGAGCCGGCGACGAGGCGGACCTGTCGCTCCAGGTCCCAGCGCGGCCGGCCCCGGTCGACGGAGGCGCCGGTCGCCTGCCAGGCGAGCATCCCGCCGTCGAGGACCCGGGGGTGGGGCAGGCCGGCGGCGGCGAGGGCCTGCGCGGCCTGGGTGGCGCGGGCGCCGGAGCGGCACACGAACACGGCCTCGTCGCCGAGGTGCTCGCGCAGTCGGCCGGCGTTCTCCCGGAGCTGGTCCAGGGGGACGTTGTAGGCGCCGGGGATGTGCACGGCCTCGAACTCGCCCGGGGTCCGCACGTCGAGCAGCCGGGGCGCCCGACCCGCGGCGATCAGTTCGCGCAGGGTGGCGGCGTCGAGGGTGGTGGGCGTGGTCATGGGTTTCTCCTTCTCGGGTTCGGGTGAGGTGGTGGTCGAGGGTGGTCAGGCGGTCGGGGCCATGCGCACGCCGGCCGCTTCGGCCCGGCCGAACACGTCGTCGATCAGGACGACGTCGCGGCCGGCGTTGGCCAGCAGCGAGGTGGCCGCCGCGGCGCGGTAGCCGGAGCCGCAGTGCACCCAGACGGTCCCGGCCGGGATCTCGGCCAGCCGCGCGGGCAGGTCGGGCAGCGGGACGTGCACCGCCCCGTCGACGTGGCCGGCGCGCCACTCGCTGGTCAGCCGCACGTCGAGGACGACCTGCGGCGCGGGCAGCCCGGCCGGGGCGTGCCCGGCCTGCGCCGCCGCCAGGGCGGGGAAGTCGGCGACGGGCAGCTCGCGCAGCGCGGCGGGGTCGGTGACCCACCGCTCGGGCTCCCCGGTGGCCTGCGCGGCGGGGCGGTCGATGCCGATGCGGGCCAGCTCGCGCTGGGCGTCGGCGACCTGCTCCGGCGTCTCCGCCAGGAGGGTGACCGGGGTGCCCCAGTCGATCAGCCAGCCCAGCCAGGTGGACATCGGCCCGTCGAGGCCGAGGCTGACGGTGCCGGCCAGGTGCGAACCGGCGTACGCCCGGCGGTGGCGCAGGTCCACCACCCACTCCCCGGCGGCGATCCGGGCCCGCAGGTCGTCGGCGTCGGCCCGGGCGGCCGGGGTGAGGTCCACCGGCCCGGGGCCCGCCGCGTTGGCCACGCCCATGTGCGCGTAGTACGCCGGGTAGGCGTCGAGGCCGGCGAGGACCTCGGTGGCGAACTGCTCGGCGGCCAGCCGGAAGACCGGGTTGGCCTGCTTCTCGCGGCCGATGGTCGACTCCGGCGCGTCCGCCTGCGTCGCCGAGCAGAAGCTGCCGAACCCGTGCGTGGGCCACACCTGGGCGCCGTCGGGCAGCAGGTCGGCCAGCCGCCGCGCGGAGGCGTGCTGGTGCCGGGCCAGCTCGTCGGCGTGCTGCTGGCCGAGCAGGTCGGTGCGCCCGGTCGTGCCGAACAGCAGCGACCCGCCGGTGAACACCCCGGTCGGCGACCAGCCTCCGTCGGCGGTCGTCTCGAGCACGTACGACAGGTGGTGGAAGGTGTGCCCCGGCGTGGCCACCACCCGCAGCCGGAGCCCGTCGGAGACGTCGACCACGTCGCCGTCGGCGACCGGCACCCGGTCGAAGCCGACCTCGTCGGCGGCGGCGACCAGGTACCGCGCGCCGGTGGTCCGGGCCAGGTCCAGGCCGCCGGAGACGTAGTCGTTGTGGACGTGCGTCTCCACCACGTGGGTGATCCGCACCCCCTGCTCGCCGGCGAGGTACATGATCCGGTCGATGTCCCGTTGCGGGTCCACCACCACCGCCACGGCGCCGTCCGTGGCCAGGTAGCTGCGGTCTCCCAGGGACGAGGTCGCGATGACCGACACGCGCACCGTCATCTTCCACTCCTTCCGTAGCGCATACCCCGGGGGGTATGCAGGGATCAGTCGTGTGCCCCGGTCGGGCCACACGCATTCCCCGCCCGGCCCTGAACACACACCGGGCGGGGCGAGGCGTCAGCCCCGGCGGGTCACGCCAGGGCCAGGAACAGCTTCTCGAGCTCCTCTTCCGTCATCTCCGGCTGCTCGCCGCCGTCCCGCGCGGTCGAGCAGTGCCGCATCCCGGAGGCAATGATCTTGAAGCCGGCCCGGTCGATCGCCTTGGACACGGCGGCGAGCTGGGTCAGCGCCTCCCGGCAGTCCTCGCCGCCCTCGATCATCTCGATCACGGCGTTGAGCTGCCCGCGCGCCCGCTTGAGCCGGGTCAGCGCGTCGCCCGTCATCTCCGGTCGCAGCTTCATGTCCTCCACCCTCCTGGTCACCGACACCCGTTCCAACATACCCCCTGGGGTATGCATTCCCGCGGCTGGCACCCACTACTGGGCCGCCGCCGGGCATCGGACTGGTACTAGGGTGATCTCCGATGTCTGCCACGCCGAACCCCACGAAGACCAGGGCCGCGCTGCGTACGTCCGCGCGCGTCTCCCTGGATGTGCTGCTGGTCCTGCTGACGACCGCCGTCGCCCTGTGGGCCCTGGGGCGGATGTGGTCGGTCGTCTGGCCGCTCGTGATCGCCCTGCTCCTGACCACGCTGACCTGGCCGCCGGTCCGGTTCCTGCGCCGGCACGGGTGGCCGCCCGCGCTGGCCGCGTCGGTCGTCACCGTCCTGTTCCTCCTGCTCGCCGCCGGGACCGTGGTGCTGATCGCGATGCCGGTGGCGTCGCAGTCCGGCGACCTGGCCACCGGCGTGATCAACGGCATCCAGCAGGTTCGCGAGTGGGCCTCCGGGCCACCGCTGAACATCGGCGACGACGAGGTCAGCAAGGCGCTCGACACGGCGATCGGCCGGGCGCAGGACAGCGCCGGCAGCATCGTCACCGTCACGCTCAGCGGGGTGGGCACCGTGGTCAACGGCGTGGTCACCACGGTCCTCGCGCTCTTCCTCATGTTCTTCTTCCTCAAGGACGGCCCACGGTTCCTGCCCTGGCTGACCCGCCAGCTTCCCGGCCGGCTCCGCGTGGACGTGCCGGTCGTGGCCGAGCGGAGCTGGGAGACCCTCGGCGCGTTCGTGCGGTCCCAGGCGTTCGTCGGCCTGCTCGACGCCGTCTTCATCGGCCTCGGCCTGTGGATCGTGGGCGTGCCGCTGGTGCTCCCCCTGGCCGTGCTGACCTTCGTGTCGGCGTTCGCGCCCATCGTGGGCGCCCTGTTCGCCGGCTTCGTCGCGGTCCTCATCGCCCTGGTGTCCAACGGCCCGACGGACGCGTTGATCGTGCTCGCCATCATCGTCGCGGTGCAGCAGCTCGAGGGGAACGTGTTCCAGCCCATGGTGCAGAGCCGCGGCCTCGGCCTGCACGCGGCGGTGGTCCTCCTCGCCGTGACGCTGGGCGGCAGCCTGGCGGGCATCGTGGGCAGCCTGCTCGCCGTGCCGGCCGCAGCCCTGATCTCCGTCGTCTGGAACTACCTGCGCGAACAGCTCAGCGACCCGCCCGAGCAGGAATCCGACGCCGAGGGCCCGGGTGAGGTGGACGACGACGCCGGGGCGGGCGCCGACGCCGGCCGCCCGACAGCCGGCACGGCCCTCCCCGCCGACGGCAGCGCCTGAGCACCACCCGTCCCACCCCCTCGCGGCCCTGCCCCGGGCAGGGGGACCACGAGCGTGCGGGCGTTTGCGAGGATCAGGCGATGCGCCGCTCCCCGCCCCCGTCCGCGCCGAGGCCGCCGGCGGGCTCCCCGCCGACGCACGAGCCGGGCGTCGCCGTCGCGGTGGCGGCGTCCGACCCGCCCGGGGCGCTCCCCGGTCCGAGCGGGGAGACCGCGCGGTCGGGGTCCTGGCGCACCCGTCGACTGCGCCTGCTCGCCGTCGCCGCCTCGGTGGTCGCCCTCGCCGCGATCGGGCTACGCGGTCGCCTGCCCGACCCGGGCGAGTTCGCCACCGCCCTCGCCGACGCCCGGTACGGCTGGGTCGCCCTCGCCGCGCTGTTGCAGACCGCCTCGATCGCCGCCTTCGCCGCGCAGCAGCAGCATCTCGTCGCCGCCTTCGGCGTGCGCGTCCGCCGACGCCGCCTCATGGCGATCACCCTCGCCCGTACGGCCATCTCGATCTCGGTGCCGGCCGGCGCGGCGGTCTCCACCGGCTACGCGATCCGCGAGTACGAGCGGGCCGGGGCCCCGCGCGAGATCGGCGCGGTCTGCGCGATCGTCTCCGGCCTCGCCTCCATCGGCGGCCTGGCCCTCATGTACGTCGGCGGCGGGGCCGTCCTGCTCACGTACAGCTCCACGGTGTCGCTGACCTGGCGTCCGCTGGTCGTCGTCGCGGCCCTCGTCGCGCTGACCGGCGCCGCCGTGGCCCTCGGCCGCCGCCTCACCGACGAGCCGACCGAGGCCGCGCCCGCCACCCACCGGGGCCCCCTGGCCCGCTGGCTGCGCGGCCTGCTCGCCTCTGCCCGCGACGCCTGGCGCGCCGGCGCGAGCCTGCGCGCCCGCGACTGGTGGGTGGTCGTCGGCTACGCCACGGCGAACTGGCTGACCGACCTGTTCTGCCTGGCCGCCTGTGCCCGCGCCCTGGGCCTGCCCGTCGACCTGTTCACCCTGGCCGGCATCTACCTCGGCGTGCAGATCGTCCGCCAGGTCCCGCTGACCCCCGGTGGCATCGGCGTCATCGAGACCGCCCTGGTCGCGGGCCTCACCGCCTGGGGCGCGACCGCGATCAGCGCCACGGCGGCCGTGCTGGTCTACCGGCTGCTCTCCTGCTGGCTGCTCATCCCGGCGGGCGGCGTCGCCGCTCTCGTCCTGCGCCGGCCCGGCTCCGCCCGGACGATCCCCCGGCCCGCGCCCGCCGCGCGGCACTGACGGCGGCGGGGCCGGCGGGTAACGACAGCGGCGAGACCGGCAGGCGCTGACGGCGGCGGCAACGGCCCCGGAGGCGCCGCCGGCGGGCAGCCAGGTCGGTCGCGCGGGCGTGGCCGGTCCGGTCGCGTTCAGGGGCGCGGCGGGACCGGGAGGTCGACGACGCGGGTGGCCCAGCGGGACATCAGCGCCGGGTCGTGGGTGATGAGCAGGACCCCGGCGTCGTGCCGCCGCTGGTAGTCGGTGACGACGGCGGCGAGGTGGGCCTGGGTGGAGGCGTCGAGCATCGCGGTGGCCTCGTCGCAGAGCAGGAAGGCGGGCTGGTGGACGAGGGCACGCGCGAGGCAGGCGCGTTGCAGTTGCCCGTCGCTGACCGCGTGCGGCCGGCGGGCGAGCAGGTCCGGGGTGAGACCGGCCAGGTCGGCCAGCTCCGCCGCCCGGGCCCGCGCCTGCTCCACCGGGGTTCCGGTGGCCCGCAGCGGCTCGGCGATGATGTCCGCGAGGCTGAGCCGGGGGTCGGTCGCGGCGCGGGGGCTCTGGAAGAGGACCGCGACGCGGGTGCGCAGGGCGGCCGGCAGCCGGTGCCGCGCCCCCGCGACCCGCTGGCCGTCGAGGGTGACGTGCCCGGCGTCGGGGGCGTGCAGCAGCGCGAGGACCCGGGCGAGCGTGGACTTGCCGCTGCCCGACGGCCCCCGCAGCCCGACCGTCTCGCCGCCGCTGACGCGCAGGTCGACGCGGTCGAGGACACGCCGGTGGCCGTAGGAGACGCTGACCCCGTGGGCGGCGAGCGCGGTGGCGGTCATGCGGGTGCTCCCGGGAGCAGCGGGTGGTGGCAGGCGACCCGGCCCGGCCCGCGCGGCTCGGGGGCGGGCGGGGTGCGGCAGACGTCGGTGGCGCGGTCGCAGCGCGGGGCGAAGGCGCAGCCGTCGGGCAGGGCGGTGAGCATCGGCGGGTGCCCGGGGACGGGCCGGAAGGCCCGCTCGGGCAGCGCGTCGAGCAGCCCGGCGGTGTAGGGGTGGGCCGGGGCGGCGTACAGCGCGTCGGCGGGCCGGCGCTCCACGACGCGGCTGGCGTACATGACGGCGACGGTGTCGGCCACCCGCTGCGCGGCGGCCAGGTCGTGGGTGATGAGCAGGACCGCGCCGCCGGCGTCGCAGCGGCGGCGCAGCAGGTCGAGGGTGTGGTCGACCAGGGGGCGGTCGAGGCCGGTGGTGGGCTCGTCGGCGACCAGCAGCGGCGGGTCGGGGGCGAGGGCGAGGGCGGTCACCAGGCGCTGGGCCATGCCGCCGGAGAGCTCGTGGGGGTAGTGGTCGAGGTCGGCGGGGTCGAGGCCGACCTCGGCGGCGAGCCGATCGGCCAGCACGGGGGCGTCGCGGCGGGGGTGGCCGTGCGCCCGCAGGGTCTCCTCCACCTGGCGGCGGCCGGTGCGCACCGGGGTCAGCGCGGTGGCGGGGCTCTGCGGCACCAGCCCGACGAGTCGACCGCGCACCTCGCGGGCGAGGCGTCGCTCGCCGCAGTCGAGCAGGTCGAGCGGTGCCGCGCCCGGGGGGCGCAGGTGGGCGCGACCGGTCACGGTGGCGTTGCCGGGCAGCAGGCCGAGCAGGGCGTGGGCGAGCACCGACTTGCCGCACCCGGACTCCCCCACCACGGCGAGGAGCTCACCCGGGCGGACGAGCAGGCTCAGGTCGGTGACGGCGTGCACCACGGCGTCGCGCAGGTGGAAGCGGACGGTCAGCCCGTCGACCTCCAGCAGGGCGGGCCGGTGCGTCGAGTCGGTGGTGGGCGCGGTGCTGGGCGCGGCGGTGGTCACAGGTGCAGCTCCGCTCGGACGCGGGGGTCGAGGCGCTCGCGCCACCGGCCGGTGAGGGTGGCCAGGGCGAGGGTGACGGCGACGAGGAGCAGGCCGGGGACGATGCTGGCCCACCAGGCGCCGGTGAGCAGCGAGCGCTGACCGTCGCTGATCATGTTGCCGATGGACGCCAGGTGCGGGGGCAGGCCGAGACCGAGGAAGGACAGGGCGGTCTCGTGCCACACGGCGTGCGGGACCATCAGCGTGGTCGCCAGGGCAAGCCGGGGCAGGACGTGCGGGAGCAGGTGGCGGGTGAGCACGCGGGCGCGGCTCGCGCCGCCGGAGATCGCCGCGTCGACGAACGGCCGGGTGCGCAGGCTGAGCAGCTCGGAGCGGACGATGCGGGCGGTCGACAGCCAGTGGGTGAGCCCGACGGAGAGGATCACGGCGCCGATGCCGGGGCGCAGCATCGCCACGACGAAGATGCCCAGCAGCAGGTGGGGCAGCGCCGCGACGGTGTCGACCACGCGCATCAGCGCCCGGTCGACCCACCCGCCGAGGGTGCCGGCGACCGCGCCGACGAGGCCGCCGATGACGGCGGCGACCAGCGCGGCGACCGCGCCGACGAGCAGGGAGACGCGCAGGCCGTAGAGGCTGCGCAGGGCGACGTCGCGGCCCAGGTCGTCGGTGCCGGCCGGGTGCGCGGGCGACGGGGCGAGCCGGGTGCTGCCCAGGTCGACGGCGCTCTGGTCGAGGGGCCAGAGGACGGGGGCGAGCAGGCAGGCGGCGACCGCCGCGCCGAGCACCGTCGCGGCGACGAGGGACCCGAGGCGGCCCGGGCGTCGCCTCGACCGACGGGGCCTGCGGGTGGTGGTGGGCAGGGCGAGGTCAGTCATCGAGGCGTACCCGGGGATCGGCGGCGGCGTAGGCGAGGTCGGTGGCGAGGTTCGCGGCCAGCACCACGACGGTGGTGACGAGGGTCGTCGCGGCCAGCAGCGGGAAGTCGGCGCCCAGCGCCGCCTGGACGGTGACCGCGCCCAGGCCCGGCAGGGAGAAGACGGTCTCCACCAGCAGCGCGCCGCCGACCAGCTCGGGCAGGTGGGTGCCGACGAGGGTGAGGAAGGGCAGCAGGGCGGTGCGCAGCGCGTGGCCGAACAGCACGGTGCGGCCGGGCAAACCGCGGGCCCGGGCGGCCAGGACGTGGTCGTCGCGCAGGCTGTCGGCGACCGCGTCGCGGATGAACAGCACGAACCACGGGGCCTGGGACACGGCCAGCACGCCGACGGGCAGGATCAGGTGCCGGGCCACGTCGACCGGGTCGGTGCCGGTGGCGGTGACGTCGGTGAGCCCGCCGGCGGGCAGCCAGCCGAGGGTGAGGGCGAACAGGGCGATCGCGGCCAGGCCGAGCCAGAACACGGGCATCGACTGCACGGCGTACGCGCCGGCCCGCAGGGCCCGGTCGAACCAGCCGCCCCGCCGGTACGCCGCGAGGGTGCCCAGCAGCAGGCTCGCCAGCAGGACGAGGGCGAGGGCCGCGCCGACGAGCAGCAGGGTCCAGCCGGCGCGGGCGGCCAGCACGGAGGTGACCGGCTCGTGGCGGCTGGTCGACCAGCCCAGGTCGCCCCGGAGGAGGTTGCCGACCCAGCGGGCGTACTGCACGGGCAGGGGGTCGTCGACGCCCCAGTTGGCGCGGATCTGCGCCAGGTTCTCCTCGCTGGTGGTGAACGCCGCCGCGCCCGCGTACTGCTGGGCGGGGTCGATCGGCGAGGCCGCGCCGAGGGCGAACATCCCGAGGCTGGTGGCGGCGAGGACCGGGACGGCGACCAGCAGCCGGCGGCGGACGACGGCGCCCGCGCCGGCCAGCCGACGGGAGCGGCGCCGCGCGCGCGGCGGGGACGCCGGTGCGTCGGGCGTGGCCGGTCGGGCGTCGCCGTCCGGCGTGGTCGCGGTCACGACTTGCGCGTCCAGGTGTGGATGTTCCACCACAGGCTGTTGGCCACGTCGTGCTCGTGGGGCTCGACGCGGGGGGTGACCCCGGTGACGGTGTCGCGGACGACGTAGGTGTGCCGCAGGTAGGTGAGGAAGATCCACGGCACGTCGGCGGCGATCTGCTTCTGGAAGGTGGCGTAGGCGGCGGTGCGGGTGGCCGGGTCGGCGTTGTCGCGCCCGTCGTTCAGCGCCTTGTCCGCCACGGCCGAGCGGTAGGAGCCGGGGTTGAAGAAGCCCTGGGCGGCGAAGGCGGAGTTGAACAGCTTGTAGGTGATGAAGTCCGGGTCGTACGGGGTGCCGTAGCCCATCGCCAGCGCGTCCCGGCCCATCCGGGGGGTGATGGCGTCCCAGGTGAGCCCCTCCGGGGTGATCCTGATGCCGACCTTCTTCGCGTCGGCGGTCACGGCGAGGGCGAGTTCCTTGCGCAGGCTGTCGCCGGCCGGGTACATCAGCGCGAACGCCGCCTGCCGCCCGTTCTTGGCCCGGATGCCGTCGGGGCCGGGCCGCCAGCCGGCCGCGTCGAGGAGCCCGGCGGCGGCGGCCACGTCGGCTCCGGCCTTGCCGACGATCGACGGCTCGGCGAACGCCGACGACGGCGGGACCGGCCCGAAGGCGGGCTCCCCCGCCCCGCCGAGCACGCCGGCCACCATCGCCGCGCGGTCCACCGCCACGTTCAGCGCCCGCCGCACCGCCGGGTCGCCGGTGACCGGGTTCCCCATCGGCAGCATCACGCCCCGGTAGTCGGCGGTCGACACCTGGTGCACCCGGTAGCCGGCCAGGCCGTCGAACCCGGCGGCCAGCTTCGGGGCCAGCTCGGCCGCGTCGAACTCCCCCGCCCGGGCGCGCTGCGCGCGGACGTTGTCGTCGGCGACGAACGCCACGACGACGCCCGCGTTGGCGGGCTTGCCGCCCCAGTACGTCTCGTTGGCGGCGAGCACGAGCCGGTCGCCGGGGGTCCACGACGTCACCCGGTACGGGCCGCTGCCCACCGGCCTGCGGTTGAACTCGGCCTTGTTGATGTCCTGACCGGCCAGCGCCTTGGCCGGCACGATGCCCAGCGCCAGCCGTTGCAGGAACGGCGCGTAGGCGTACTTGAGGGTGAACACGACGGTCGTGGCGTCGGGGGCGTCGACCGAGGCGAGCATGTCCAGGTCGGAGCGGAGCGTCGAGTCGATCTTCGGGTCGAGCACCGCCCGGTAGGTGAAGACCACGTCCTGCGCGGTGACCGGGCTGCCGTCGTGGAACAGCGCCCCGTCGCGCAGCCGGGCGGTGACCTTCTTGCCGTCCGCCGACACCGTCGGCACCTCGCGGGCCAGCGCGGGCACCAGCTCGTTGCGGGCGTCTCGGGAGACCAGCCCGTCGAAAATCAGCGAGGCGCCGTCGACGCCGTAGTTGAGGATCGGGTTCAGCGTGTCCGGCTCGACCGCCGTCGCCACGACGAGGGTGCCGGCCCGGCCGCCGCCGCCCTGCGGGGTCGCGGAGGACGAACAGCCCGCCAGGGCCAGGACGCCGGCGACGGCCGCCGCCGTCACGCGAATGGAGACGGGCCTGCCCATGACATGCTCCCCGGTGGTGCCTGCTGCGGTACGACGACCGGCGTCGCCGGTCGAAGGTGCCGGACCCGGCCCCGCCGCGAGCGGCCCCGCGCCCCGGGCGAGAATACGGATCACCGGGACGCCGCCACTAACGCCAGTCTTCCGTAATTGCCCATCATTTGCAACAAGCGGTATCTGAGCGTGCCGGGCGTCACGGGGCGGGCCGGCGGAGCCACGGGCCGTACTATTCGCCCGTGACCACTACCGGAGAGGCCCCCCGAGCCCGCCCCGCCGCGCTACGGGTGCTCCTGGTGGAGGACGACCCCGCCGACGTGGCGCTCGTCCGGGCCGCCCTCGACGCCCACCACCTCGACGTCGAGCTGGAGCACGCCCCCGACGGGGTCGAGGCGATGGCGTTCCTGCGCCGCGAGGGCCCGCACGCCGAGGCGGCCCGCCCCGACCTGATCCTGCTCGACCTGAACATGCCGCGCATGAACGGCCGGGCGGTCCTCGCCGCCGTCAAGGCCGACGCGCAGCTCAAGGCGATCCCGGTGGTGATGCTGACCACCTCCGCCATGGACACGGACGTGCTGACCAGCTACAGCACGCACGCCAACGCCTACGTCACCAAGCCCCTCGCCCTCGACGACTACGAGCGGGTGATCGCCGAGATCCTCCAGTTCTACGGCCGGGTGGCCGAACTCCCGCCGCCGCCGGCGGCCCCGTGACCGCCGGGCCGCCCGTGGCCCACGGGCGGCCCGGCCACCACCCGGCGGCGGCCGAGCGGCCCAGCCACCCGGTGGTGGCCGAGCGGCCCGCCGGTCGCCTCAGCGGAAGGCCGAGAGCAGCCAGACGATCTCCAAATACAGCCACACCAGGGTCATCACGAGCCCGAACGCCAGGTACCAGGCCCAGTCGGCGGAGACTCCGTGGCGGATCATGCGGTCGGCCGCGTCGAAGCTGAGCAGCAGGCTGAACGCGGCCAGGCAGATGCACACCAGGCTCACCACGACGGTGGCGACCCCGTCGCCGCCGCGCAGCCCGACGTCGACGCCGAAGACGGCGACGGCCAGGGCGTTGACCAGCGTCAGGGCGAGGACGCCGATGCTGACGACCACGAACCACTTCACCCGCCTGGTGGTCAGCCGCAGCAGCCGCACCCGGTAGACCACCAGCATCGCGACGAAGACGGCGGCGGTGCCGGTCACCGCCTGCGTGGCGACGCCGGGGAACGCCCCGTCGAGCAGCTTCGTCGTCGCGCCGATCACCACGCCCTGGGTCACGGCGTAGAGGAGGGTGAGCGCGATGCTTGCACGGGGCCGGAACGTCAGGTAGAGGCCGAGGCCGAGGGCCAGCAGCGCGGCGGGCAGCACGATCTCCCCCCGGCCCAGGTACCCCGTGGCGAGCGCGCTCGCCACGGTCGCGGCGAGGGTGGCCGAGGTCCGGGTCACCACGTCGTCGACCGTCAGCGGGCGTCCGGTGCCGCCGCCACGGTAGGCCGGGTGCGCGCGCTGCGGCGTCGCCCGCTTGGCCGGCGCGGTTCCCGTGGAGGTCAGCAGGCTCCGGATCGCCGGGTTGGTGGTGGTACGCATGGGCAGTTCCCCCAGTCGTGCCGGGTCCGCGTCAGCGGACCTCCTCGATGCGGCGGTGGCCGGCGCCGGCGCGCAGGGCCCGGTTGACCTCGTCGAGCCCGGCGAACCGGGTGTCCGCGTCGGGCGGCTCCGCGTACGGCAGGGTCGTCGCCAGGTACTCGTGCCACGGTGACGGGACGACGATCGGCCGGCGCACCCCGGCCAGCAGGACGCACTGGACGGCCTGCGGCCCGTGCTGGCGCAGCACGTACCGCAGCCGGCCGCGCAGCCCGTGGTGCTGCGCCACCTGCGTGTTGAGCAGGCGCTCCCCCACCGACGTGCCGATCTCGGCGAGGTCGGCGGGGCCCAGGGAGAGGATCTTCTCCCGCACCGGCCCGTACTGGGCCTTCGGCAGGCCCCGGCAGCGGAGCACGACCTGCGGTTCGCTCTGGCCCGCCAGCACGCAGGTGACGTCGAACGCGATCCGCTTGCGGAACGTGCCGAACGCCAGCTCGTTGGTGATGCCCAGCCCCTCGTCCGGCGCGGGGTCGCCCGTCACCGGGGGCGGTTCGGCGTAGTTGCCCTGCAACAGCTCCGCCAGCGACGTCGACCCGGTGAACAGCCGGTGCAGGCCCACCGCCACGGCACCGCGCTCGTAGAGCTGGAGCCAGGCGGGCAGCCGGGCCACGCTGGTGAGGTCGGGGGCCAGGAGCGCGGCCTCCTCGGCGTGCGTCGAGGCGTCCTCGCGCAACTGCTCGGCCAGCAGGCCGATGCGGCGGCGCAGCTCGATCAGGGCCAGCGTGTCGAACCGGGGCGACGACTCCGCCCGGTCGCGCCCCGCGCCAGTCTGCTCGAGGATGCCGGCCAGCACCCGGCTCGGGCGGGCGTCGGCGGGCCAGGACCGGGCCGCCGCCTCCGCGCCGAGCCGCCGCACCGCCAGCGGGGTGAGCCAGCCCCGCCGCTCCACGAACGGGCCCCAGTCCCCGGCGTCGAGGGCGTGGGCCGCGGCCAGCCGGGGCAGCCGCGGCAGGAGGCTGAGCAGCAGCAACTCGGAGTCGGCTATCCCGGCGCGGGCGTCACCGGCGTCGCGCAGCGCCCGGGCGAGCTGGTGGGCGTCCAGCAGCGTCGCGTGCACGTCCGCCACGGGGCAGCGCAGCACCCCGGCCAGCACCGGCAGGCTGGCCGGGGCCACCAGCATCCGCAGGTGCACTTCGGTCAGGGCGGCGGGCAGCCGCGCCGGGGTGAACTCGGCCCGCACCCGGGCCGCCAGCTCGGCCAGTTCCTCCGCGGTCTGCCCGGGCCGGCCGACGCGGCGCAGCAGGTCGGCCCGCGCGAAGTCGCCCAGCACCTGGCCGATCGCGGCCCGCGCCCGCTCGGAGGAGCGGACCAGGGCCACGACGTACAGTTCGTTCTCCATCAGGCTCCCGTCACGCCGCCGTAGCGGGGCGGCTCCTCGCCGGTCAGCAGTTCGAGCAGTTGCTCGGCCTCGTTGCGGGCCCCGCCGACGAACGCGCCGACGAGGACGTCCTCCAGCGCCCGACCCAGGACGACCAGGGCCGCGTCGATCGCCTCGTGCTCCTCGGCCAGCTCCTCGCCGGCCTGTTCGAGCTGCCGGGCCAGCCGGGCGGACTCGACCGCCGTGCGGAACAGCCAGGCCGCGCGTTCCCGTTCGGAGGTGGCCGCACGGATGCGCGGGATGCCGTGGAACAGCCGCCGGATGGCGCGGCCCAGGTCGACCTCCGGCAGGGCGGCGAGCCAGCTCGCGGTGTAGCCCGGGTCGAGGCCGACCGCCTCGTCCAGCGCGCGCAGCGCCGCCGGCGGCAGGCCCGCCATCCCGCTGCCGAGCAGGCCGGGAACCTCCCGGCCCGGCAGGTCGGCCGCCACGCACTCCACGATCGCGCGCAGCAGCCAGGCCCGCGCCTCCCAGTGCGGCTCGGCGCGGACGTTGTCCAGGCTCTGCCGGGCGGTCAGGAACGCCGACATCCGCATCGCCGTGCGGGCGCGGTCCATCCCCTCGCTCAGCGACATCGCGCGCTCCGCCCGGCGCATCTCCTCCGCCAGGGCCTCCGCCTCGGCGGCGCCCGGCTCCGGCGGCTGGAGCGTGTCGACCATCCGCCGGGCCGTGTGCCGGGGGTGGGCGCGCATGGTGCTCAGGAAGGCGGCCGTGAACGCCTCCTCGTCGGCGCCCGGGTCCTCCGCGAGCCGGGCCAGCGCGTCCCACGCGGCGTCGGCGGCGGCGACCGCCTCGGGGGCGTCGGCGGTCCCGGCGGCCTCCGGCTCGGCGTGGTCGGTGGCGTCGCGCACCACCAGCACCCCGCGCGCGGCGTCGGCCAGCACCGCCGAGCGCCGCTCGTCGACGATCGAGTACGCGCCGACGAAGAGCGCCGCGTCGTCGCCGCCGATCGGGGGCAGGTAGCGGGTGAGGAAGGCGGTGTGCCGGGTGAACACGTCCTCCGGGGCGATGCGCTGCCGGCGCAGCTCGTGACGCCACTCGTAGCGCAGCATCGGCGCGACCCCCTCGGCCCAGCGGCGGAACGCCAGCTCGGTGGCCGGGCTCTCGTCGGGCGTGACGTCGCGCAGGACCGCGTCGAGGAACCGGCCCGCCGCGAGCTGCCGGGCCGGGGCGTGCGGCTGCCCGGCCGCCGACCGGAGGTTGACCACCAGCTCGTTGAGCCGGTCGGCCCACCGCTGACGTACGGTGATCAACTGCGGGACGTGCGTCAACATGTACGTGTCGGTGTTCATCTCCTCCGGTTCGGCCAGCTTGATCTTCGTGCCGGTGCGCTCGTCGAACCTCTCGACCAGCAGCACGACCGACTCCCAGTTGGCCCGGCGTTCCTCCGGGGTCGCGGCCGCGTAGTCGTCGTGCTCGGAGCGCAACCACCTGATGTCGGCCTCGATCTGGTCGCGGCGCAGCTCGGCGTCCAGGATCAGCCGCCGGGTCAGCACCCGCTGGTGGGCCTCCTCCAGCCGGCCGTACGCCTCGGTCGCCAGCAGGTCCGGGTGCAGCGCCAGGCCCACGGCGGCCCCCGCCCCCTCGTCGGCGTGGGCCGTGCGCAGGCAGGGCAGCAGCGCGACCAGGCCGCCCTCGCCGGCCTCGGTGGACGCCGGGCGCAGCAGCGCGTGGTAGGGCTCGTCGGCGGCCCGGTCGGCCATCGCCCGGACGGTGTCGGCGAAGCCGGCGAGGTCGGCGTACCGGACCTCGGCCACCTCGACCAGGTTGGTCTCGCGCTCCAGCGCCCGCAGGCCGTTGACGAGGTCGCGCAGCGCGCCGCGCGCCGTCGACGCCGCGCCCTCGGCGACGGTCACGCGCCGGGCGTCGAAGACCGACGGCAGCTCGATCGCGGAGCCCCTGCCGGCCAGCCCGGCGGAGACGCGGGCGACGCCGACCCCCACGACGTCGCCGATCATCTCACCGGCGCCGGTGTCGACCAGGCCGTTGATCCGCAGGGAGGTCATCAGCGCGGCCTGCACGACGTCCTGCCGGATCTCCGGCAGGCCCGCGCCGACCACCAGCACCTCGATCGGCCCCTGCTCGTCGGCCACCACCCACGCCCGGACCAGGGTGCTCGGCAGCGCCGCCCGCACCTGGGTGGCGAGCGCGGCCCGGGGCCCCCACGTCAGCGGCGGCGGCGTCAGCGGCGCGCAGTCGGCCGACTCCCGCGCCCGGGCCAGCAGCGCGGCGAGCGGATCGGTGGCGTCGGGAACGCCGATGTCCAGGCCGAACGCCTGGGCGTGCAGCAGCAGCGCGAGGTCCTGGTCCGGGTCGGCGAAGAGCGGTCGCTCCGGCTGGCGCTGCCGCCAGTACTGCCACAGACCCCGCACCACGTGCCGGGGCACGGCGGGACGCCGGTGGCGGAACTCCTGCTTGGCCCGCTCGGCCTCGTCCGGTTCCCAGGCGTGCGGGACCTTGAGGAAGAGCTCGTCGAACACGTTGTCGGCCATCGCGGCCCCTCCTCGTCAGCAGGCGCACCGGAACCCGGCGTCGGAACGGCACTCGGTGCGCGACGCCAGGGGCCGCTCCTCCAGCAGCCGGCCGGCCGGGGTGTCGAAGGCCCCGCCGCGCAGCACCGGCAGGCCCGCCGCGTCGAGGCAGATCTCCCACGCGTTGCCCAGCAGGTCGGCCAGCCCGTCCGGGCCGGCCTCGAACTCGCCGACCTCGGAGGGCTCGGCCAGGGTGTGCCGGAAGTTCACCCGGCCGGCGGCGATGTCCTCGGCCACCCAGTCCCCGCACCGCCCGGCCGCGGCGGCGCGTTCCCACTCGTCGGCGCGCGGCAGCCGCAGCGGGCGGCCGAGCCGCTGCCCCGCCCACGTCGCGTAGGCGGCGGCGGCCGACGCGCTGACCCCGACCACCGGGCGGTGCTCCCACCCCGGCGGGTACGTCAGCCCGTCCCAGTGCCGCAGGTAGTCGGGGTCGGCGAGGCGGCGTTGCCGGCGCGCGGCCCGGGGCCGCCACGCGGCGTTGGCCGGATCCAGCAGGAAGTGGCGGAACTGCGCGTGGGTCACCAGGTGGCGGCTCAGGTGGAACGCGGGCGGCCCGTCCGCCGGGACCGGCAGCAGCTCCGGCCACGGCCCCGGGCGCACCGCGACGGGGAAGGTCGCGCCGGGCAGCTCGACGGCCGGCGGGGACGCCGGTCGGCGGGGAGCCACCGGCGCGGGTCGCGCCGGCCGGGTCCCGTCCGGCCGCCGGGCCCGGGCGAGGGGGACGATGCCGGTGCCCAGCCAGCGGTCCAGCGCGAAGGGCGCGGCCGGCGACGACCGGGCGCGTGCGGTGATGTACGCGGAGACGTCCGCCGCGGTGACGTACCCGTCGTCGTCGGCGTCCAGGTCGTCGCGGCGCAGCGCCTCGACGAACGCCTCCGTGAAGGGGCTGAGGCCGTCGGGCGTCGCTGCGTCCGGCACCAGCGGGTCGCCGGGCCCCCGCGTCGCGGCCAGCACGAAGCTCCCCTCCCCCCGGAAGTACCCCGGCGGCCACACGCCGCCCTTGAAGTGGGTGGCGTAGCAGCAGTCGAGGATGACGACCTTCAGCAGCGCCGGGGAGTGGTGCACCAGCGCCCGCAGGTCGGCGCCCGTCACCCGAGGGGTGGTCAGGGAGGCGGTGTCGGTGTCGCCGGCGCACAGGTAGAAGTTGCCGCCGACGTCGGTGCGGCCGTGGCCGCTGTAGTAGAAGAGCAGGCAGTCGTCGCGGTCCGCCGCCGTGAAGAACTCCTCGATCGTGTCCAGCATGGCGCGGGCGGTGGCGTCCTTCAGCGGTGGCTGGCAGCGGAAGAGCCCGGTCTCGGCGTCCGACAGCGCCGCGCAGACCGCGTCCACGTCGTTGAGCGGGCCGTTCAGCGTGGTCAGCCGGTGGGGGTCCGCCGGGAAGTGCGCGTTGCCGACCGCCAGCGCCTTGAAGGCGGTCGAGCCGGGCTCACCGGTCATCCGCCGGCTCGACATCCGCCGGCTCCCGCTGCGGCGGCGCGGCGATCGAGGGGACGGCGGCGGCCGGCGGGTCGGCGACGATCGACGGGACGGCGACCGGCGGGTCGGCTGCCAAATGGGCCCGCAGGGCATCCCGGACGGCCTCGATCCCCGGGCCGCCGCGCCCCTTGAGGACGGTCGTGCCGTCCTCCCGCTCCAGCTCCACGCTGAACTCCCGGGTCGCGTCCAGCTTGGCCCACTCCCGGATGATCAACGCGGCGGCGTGAACCATCTGCGCCGAGGCCAGCACCACCGCGCCGACCTCCACCAGGCCCTTGGTCGGGCCGTCGACCGGTGCCGGCGAGCCGACCCGCACGCGCAGCGGAACCCCGTCGGCCGGGGCGCCCGGGGCGGGGCGCAACTCCCGCAGGTCGCGGCCCAGCAGCGCCACCTGATCGTGCCAGGCCGGATGGTGCGCCGCGTACCGGCGGCTCGTCACCCGCAGGACCAGGGCCTCCGACGTCGTCACCCGGTCCTCCGTCACCCGATCCCCCGTCCGCCGTACGGTGAAATGCGATTCCCATTGCAGCATAGCTATCTATGGAGATCACGGATCAGCGGCGAGCGGTCGGCTTTTGGACAATGACGGCGCGCTTGCGGAGACCGGGGCGCGCGGGCGGGTTCAGCCCGCCGACGCCGCCCGCCTCCGCGCCCCGCGACGAAATGGCGGAACGCAGTTGTCGACTTCACCGATCGGCGGGGCCTTCCTGGTATTCAGGAGGTCGGTGCGTCAATTCCGCGTGGCCACCTCGGCGAAATCGTTTCCCTCCATCCCGGTCACGCGCCGGTTCCCCGGATCTGCTCCGCGTCCTGCACGAAGGCCTCCGCGCGCCGGGCCCCGAACCGGTCGAGCACGTCCATGACGCCGTCGACCCCGTCGCCGGGCACCAGCACGGTCACCCGCAGCCGCTCCACGAGGGGCTGCTCCTGCCAGTAGCCGCGCGGGAGCACCTGGCGCACCGCCTCGTCGGTGGCGGTCGAGGCGTCGGAGAGCGCGATCGCCAGCGCGCCGGCGGCGAGCAGCTCCCCGCGCAGCTCCGCGCTGTTCGTCACCGCCGACGGCGCCAGCAGGGCGCTGACCAGCCGCACCCGGTGGCCCGCGACCGCCGGGTGCGGCGGGTTCGACCCGGCGGTCGCGGGCCGCCGGCGGGGCGCGCCGGGCGCGGCCACGCCCGCCACGCTGCCCAGGTGGTACGCGTCGGCGCCCTGCTGCGCCTGGTCGAGGCGTTCCTGGTCCTCGGCGGGGGCGCGCAGCCCGACGGCCGCCTGCACCCCGGCGGCGATCAACCAGGTCAGCACGAACGAGAACACCACGACGGCGACCACCCCGACGAGCTGACGCCACAGCAGGCCGCCCCCGCCGCCGAGGAACAGACCGTCCGCGCCGAGCGGGTTGACGCCGCTGTCGCCGAACAGGCCGAGCAGCAGGGTGCCGAGCATGCCGCCGACGAAGTGCACGGCCAGGACGTCCAGCGCGTCGTCGAGCCGCAGGAGGTACTTCAGCCGGAGCGCGAAGTGGCAGACCAGGCCGGCCGTCGCCCCGATCGCGACGGCGGAGAGCGCGTTGACGTACCCGGCGGTGGGGGTGACCGTCGCGAGGCCCGCGACGGCGCCCGAGACCCCGCCGACGACGGTGCCGTGCCCGTCGGTGAGCCGTTCGACCGCGAGCCAGACGAGCATCCCGGCGGCGGCGGCGAGGTGGGTGTTGAGCACCGCCTGGGCGGCCACCCCGTTGGCCTGGAGCCCGTCGCCGCCGTTGAAGCCGAACCAGCCGAACCACAGGATGCCCGCGCCGAGGATGGTCAGCGGGATGGAGTTGGGCGGTGCCGCCGCGTGCGGCCAGCCCCGGCGGCGGCGCACGACGAGCAGCAGCGCGAGCACCGCCGCCCCGGCGCTCGCGTGGACGACGAGGCCGCCGGCCCAGTCCTGGGTGCCGAACTTCGCCAGCCAGCCCCCGGGGTGCCACAGCCAGTGCGCGACCGGCGCGTAGACCACGATGGACCAGATCGCCAGGAACAGCACCCAGCCGCCGAACCTCAGCCGGCCCGCCGTGGCGCCCGTGGCGAGCGCGGGCGTGATCACCGCGAACATCATCTGGAACGCCACGAACGCCAGCGTCGGGATCGTGACCCTTCCCTCGACGACGTGGAGGTTGGGGGCGGGCGGCGCCTTCAGGTCGGTCAGCCCGAGCAGCTCCAGGTTGCCGAAGAGCCCGCTGCCGGCGTCGTCGCCGAACGCGATGGTGTACCCGACCAGCACCCAGGTCAGGCTCACCACCCCCAGCGCGACCATGTTCTGTTGCAGCATGGCCAGGACGTTGCGGGTGCGGACCATGCCGCCGTAGAAGGCGGCGAGGCCGGGGGTCATGAACAGCACCAACCCCGCGCAGACCAGCACCCAGGCGGTGTCACCCGAATCGACGGCTTCCTGAGCGGACACGAGCTGCCCCTTTCTTGTCGGACCGGGTCACACGGAGCGCCGGACGGCGGAGGCGACGCCGTCCTCGACCCGTTCGTGGTGGGGTACGGGGGCGAAGTGCCGGTCGGGCAGCAGCAACAGCCAGGTGGCGACGTTGAACGGGCCGGTCAGCACCGGGATGCCCAGCGGGGTGAGCAGCGTCGTCATCGCCATCTGCACGACGAGCGTCAGGGCGATCCCGAACAGGGTGTAGGCGGTCACCAGCACGCCCGGGCGGTGCAGCACCGCCCCCACCGCGATCGCGGTCAGCACCGCGTTGAAGCCGAACAGGCCCTTCTCCAGGGACGTGGCGTCGGCGCCGAACCACAGCGCCAGCAGGATCGCGCCGACGCTGCCGACGACGGCGAAGAGCGCCGACCACCGGGAGTTGATCAGCAGGGCGACGAGGATGAGCAGGCCGCTGACCCAACTGTCGATCAGGAAGACCTGGGAGACCCCGCGCAGGAAGGACGGCAGCAGCCCCCAGTCGAAGGAGCCGCGCGTGATGTCGCCCCCGCCGGGGAACTTCGGCGTCAGCTTCGTCAGGACGCTGAACCGGTCGAACTGGTAGGCGGCCATCAGCAGGAACCAGGTGGTGAGCACGAACGGGAACGTGAACGCCGTCAGGCCCCACCGCTTGAACACGTTGTTCAGGGCGAGCGTGAGCACGGTGGTCGCCGCCGCGCCGAGCACCAGGTAGAGCCACATCAGCGGCCGGTGGTCCAGGAACGTCGGCACGGCGATCCCGGTCAGCACCGGGTTGAAGCCGAACAGCCCCTTGCGCCAGGATGCCCGGTCGACCCGCAGCAGCAGCGCGGTCACCGTGCCCACGAGCAGCCCGACCACCGCGCCGCCGAAGACCCGGGGCTGCCCGTTCTCGAACGCCCCCCAGGCGACGGCGGCGAGGATGAGCAGGCCGCTGAGCGGGTTGTTCTGGAAGACGACCTGCGCCGGCCCGCGCAGGCACACGTCGACGAACTGGACCAGGGGGTTGCGGTCGCTCAGCCCGTTCCAGCTCCGTGCGATGGCGGTCACCGGCGGTCTCCTGTCAGCTCAGCGCCAGCTGAAGGCCGGCGGGAAGGTGCACCCGGTCGCTTCCTCGCGGGCGACCACGCAGAAGGCGCGCACCGCCGCCCGCACGGGCTCCGTCTCCCGCCCGAGGACCTTGAAGATGAGGCCGGCGTCGTTGGGCAGGCGGCTGACGGCCGTGGCCAGCGGCGTCTCCTCGTCCCAGACGGGGTCGGCGGCGGTCCGCTCGTGGACGCGGGCGGCCCGCTCGGGGTCGGTCAGCAGCACGACGTTGCCGAAGACGTGGAACCGCTCCATCACCCCGAGCCGCGCGACCGGGAACCGGCCGGGCGTCACCACGAACTTCTCGACGAACAGCCCCCGCCCGTCGGGCCGCTCCGCGCGCAGTTCGGAGGAGAAGAGGTCGTAGGCGAAGATCTCCCCGTCGCCGTAGTACTTGCGGCCCGGCTGGAGCACCTCGGCGTAGAGCATGGTGGCGCTGCGCGGCAGCCGCACCCGGGTGTGGGAGACGAACCGGCTGCGCCGGAACGGGATCACCGGCTCCGGGAGGAACTCCACGTAGGCGTCGTCGGCGAGGGTGAAGCTCTGGATCTGGGTGCCGTAGTTGGCGTCCATCTCCTGGATCTTGGTGGCGGACTGGGTGACCACGTGCGCCCGCGCGCCCGGGCCCACGTCGACGTCCATGCGCAGCCGGTCGCCCTGGAGCACCCCGCCGGAGGTCGTCAGGACCATGACGCACGGCAGGTCGGGCATCTCCTCGTCCCAGTACAGCGCCCGCTGCACCAGCAGCGGCGACTGCCGGTAGAGGTCGGCGAGGATCGTGCGGTCGCCGCGCCGGGCGAAGCCGAGGCGCAGCACGCCGACCTTGCCGTTCGCCCCGGCGGGCAACTGGGCCGGTTGGTCCTGGTAGGGCGCCAGCTCGCGGACGGAGTCCAGCGAGATCACGCGGGCACCGCGGCGTCGAAGAGCGCGTTGCTGCGGACGAGGGCGACCAGGTCGTCGACGCCCTCGCCGGTCTTGCAGTTGGTGAAGACGAACGGCTTGCCGCCCCGCATCGCCTCCGCGTCGCGGGCCATCACGTCGAGGTCGGCGTCGACGTACGGCGCCAGGTCCGTCTTGTTGATCACGAGGATGTCGGACTTGGAGATGCCCGGCCCGTTCTTGCGCGGGATCTTGTCGCCGGCCGCCACGTCGATGACGTAGATGAAGTAGTCGACCAGGGCGGGGCTGAAGGTCAGCGTGAGGTTGTCGCCGCCGCTCTCGATGAGCACGACGTCGCTGTCCGGGAAGCGGGCCTCCATGTCCTCGACCGCCGCGAGGTTCATGCTCGGGTCCTCCCGGACGGCGGTGTGCGGGCAGGCGCCGGTCTCGACGCCGACGATGCGCTCCTCGACCAGGACGCCGGTCAACGCGCGCCGGACGTGCTTGGCGTCCTCGGTGGTGACCACGTCGTTGGTGATGACGAGCACGCGGAGCCCCTGCTCCACGAGGCGGGGCACGACGGTCTCGATGATGGCGGTCTTGCCGCTGCCCACCGGGCCGCCCACGCCGATACGACTTGCTGACTTCATGGTGATCAATCCTTGGTCTGCTGGGGAGCCTTCGTCGCGGCTCAGCTCATGAACATGCGGACGTGTGCGTGCTGGTGCGCGCCGGCCAGGACGTCGAGGTGGGGGGCGAAGCCCTGCATGTCGTCGAGGGTGGCCGTCCGCGCGTCCTGGTAGTCGTCGGCGACGTGCTCGTTGACCGCGAAGAGGATCGACTGCGCGTCGAGGTGGTCGACCCGCATCAGCCGGATCGCCGCGCCCAGCACCATCGACGCCGCGCCGTACTGGTGGGCGGCGAAGGCCTGCTCCTCGCCGACGCCGAGCTCGGCGAAGAGCACCCCCAGCGCCACGGGGTAGGTCACGGGGACGCCGGCGCCGGTGTCGCCGACGCGCTTGCGCAGCAGCGACTCGCCGACGATGCGGGTGGCGGCCTCGGCGAGCTTGCGCCCCATCCGGACCGACATGGTGCGCATCTCTTCGTTGATCTTGCGTAGGTGGACGGCCTCGTCGGCCCGCCGGACCCGGTCGAGGTCCCCGGCCGCGGCGGCGCGGTGCCCGGCGAGCAGCGCGACGCCGTCGCCGGTGGCGGCGAGCCGGGTCACCGTCCGGACGTACTCCTGCAGGGTGGCCCGGTCGTGGACGGACCCGTGCTGGACGGCCATCTCCAGGCCGTTGGAGAACGAGAAGGCGCCGACCGGGAAGACCGAGTCGCCGAACTGGAGCAGCCTCAGCGCCTCGTCCATCGTGGGCACGGCCGTGCTCCTTCAGTTGAGGTCGGCGGGCAGGTGGGAGTGCGGGGTGGAGTCCGCCCCGCCGAAGAGCCGCCGCGACTCGTGGGGGGCGAGGTAGGCGATGATCTCGGTGCCGGGGATGAACTCGTGGGTGATGCCGGTGAAGGCGTGCGTCCGCATCACCGAGTCCATGACCCTGCGGTCCACGGTGAGGGGGACGTACATCGTCGTGCCCTTGACGACCGCGGGCCAGTGCTGGTTGCCGATCGCGTGGCCCAGCTCGACCGCTGAGCGGATCACCAGCTCCGGCGACTCGCCGCGCAGCCCGTCCAGGTGTACGACCATCACCTCGCCGAGCGCGACCCGGGCCACCACGGCGGTGGCGGTGAGGTCGTCCCAGGCGAGGACGTCGCCGTCGCGCAGCCGTACGCCGCGCGCCAGCGACAACGCCAGCTCGGTGCCGAGGCTGGTCGTCCTGCGCAGTCGGCTCTTCTGGGCGTCCCACTGGTCGAGGACCAGTTCGTCGACCTTGGCCTCCCTGAGCCGTTCGGCCCAGCCCGGCTCACCGACGTTGCCGAGCACCGTCTCGACGAGCATGTTGGTTCCTTTCGCGCGATGTCCGCCGTGGCCCGCCGGGGGCGGGCCCGGCGCGGTCAGCTGAAGAAGTAGAGCTGGCTCATGGGGAGGTCGCGGGCCGGCGGCACGGTGGCGTGGACGCCGTCCATCTTCACGGCGAAGGTCTCGGGGTCGACCTCGAGCTTGGGCGTGCGGTCGTTGCGGACCATGTCGCGCTTCGTGAGGTTGCGGCACCGGTAGACCGGCATGACCTGGCGTTGCAGGCCCAGTTTCTCGGCGATTCCGCCCTCGTGGGCGGCCTTGGACACGAACGTCACGCAGTTCTTGGCGACCTGTGAGCCGGTCGCACCGAACATCGGCCGGTAGTAGACCGGCTGCGGCGTGGGCAGGGAGGCGTTCGGGTCGCCCATGATGGACCAGGTGATCATCCCACCCTTGAGCACCATCTTCGGCTTCACGCCGAAGAAGGCGGGCTCCCAGAGCACGAGGTCGGCGAGCTTGCCCGGGGCGATGGAGCCGATGACGTGCGAGACGCCCTGGGTGATCGCCGGGTTGATGGTCATCTTCGCGACATAGCGCAGCACCCGGAAGTTGTCGTTGGCGTCGGAGTCCTCGGCGAGCTTGCCCCGCACGTTCTTCATCTGGCCGGCAAGCTGGATCGCGCGCAGCCAGGTCTCCCCGACCCGGCCCATGGCCTGCGAGTCGCTCTGGATCATCGAGATCACGCCCTCGTCCAGCAGCACGTCCTCGGCGGCGATGGTCTCGGTGCGGATGCGGCTCTCCACGAAGGCGACGTCGGAGGGGACCTTGGGATTGAAGTTGTGACAAACCATGATCATGTCGTACAGCTCGGACTGGCTGTTGATGCCGTACGGCACGGTGGGCGTGGTCGAGCCGGGCAGCACGTTCATCTGGCCGGCGACCTTGATGATGTCCGGCGCGTGCCCGCCGCCGGCGCCCTCGGTGTGGAAGGTGTGGATGGTCCGGCCCTCGAACGCGGCGATCGTGTCCTCGATGTAGCCACTCTCGTTGAGGGTGTCGGTGTGGATGCTGATCTGCACGTCGAACTCGTCGGCGACGCTCAGGCAGGTCCGGAGCACCGCCGGCGGCGCGCCCCAGTCCTCGTGGATCTTGAAGCTCGGCACGCCGGCCAGGATCTGTTCAACCAGCGGGGCCCGCCCGCTGCTGTTGCCCTTGCCCATCAGCCCGATGTTGATCGGCAGGTTCTCGACGGCGCGCATCATGGCGTGGATGTTCCAGGGCCCCGGGGTGATGGTGACGCCGTTAGTGCTGTCGCTGGGGCCGGTGCCGCCGCCCCACAGCGTGGTGACGCCGTTGCTGAGCGCGGCGTACACCTGCTGCGGGGTGACGAGGTGGACGTGGGCGTCGATGCCCCCGGCGGTCAGGATCAGGTGCTCGCCGGAGATGGCGTCGGTGCCCGGTCCGGTCACCAGGGTCGGAGTGACCCCGTCCATGATGTTCGGGTTGCCGGCCTTCCCGATGCCGGCGATCCTGCCGTCCTTGACGCCCACGTCGGCCTTGACGACGCCGAGCAGCGCGTCGACCACGGTCACGTTGGTGATCACCAGGTCGACGACGCCCTCCGCGCTGGTGGCCTGGCTGCTGCTGCCCATGCCGTCGCGCAGCGTCTTGCCGCCGCCGTACATGACCTCGTCGCCGAGGACGCGCAGGTCCTTCTCGATCTCGATGTAGAGATCGGTGTCGGCCAGCCGGATCTGGTCGCCCGTCGTCGGGCCGAACATGCCCGCGTACTCTTGCCGAGAAATCTGACTCATCGCTCTTTCCCGCTCCAGGTCCGGCGCGCGCGCCTCGGAATGGCTTGCCTACTGCTTCTTCTTGTCCGCGCCCTGGTCCGGCTGCCCGCTGGACTTGAAGCCGCGTGTCTCTGCGTTGTGGATCGCCTCGGCCTTGTCGGGCCGGTAGGCCGGAATGGGGCCGTCCCCGGTCCAGCCCTGGACCAGACCGTTGAAGCCGTACACCCGCTGGAGGCCGCCGAACGGAATCAACTGCACCGTCTTGCGGTCGCCCGGTTCGAAGCGGATGGACGTCGTGGCGGGAATGTTCAGCCGCTTGCCGAAGGCGGCCGGCCGGTCGAACTCCAGGAACCGGTTGGCCTCGAAGAAGTGGAAGTGCGATCCGACCTGGATGGGCCGGTCGCCGGTGTTGTGCACGACCACCTCGGTCACCGGGCGGCCCTCGTTGAGCTCCAGCGGCTGGTCGCTGAGCTTGTAGCCGCCGATGGGCCGCAGGTGCTTGGAATTGGGGCCGGGATGCTGCTTCGCCATGTCTCCCCCGCTCTCCTCGGAGACCTCCGTCTCCGTTCGCTGACTACTGAATGGGCGAGTGGACGGTCACCAACCGGGATCCGTCGGTGAACACCGCCTCAACCTGGACCATCGGGATCATGTGCCCCACGCCGGGCATCACGTCGTCCGCCTTGAGCACGGTGCGGGAAAGGTCCATGACCTCCTCGACGGTCTTTCCCTCGCGGGCCCCCTCCAGGGCGGCGGCGCAGATGACCGCGACGGCCTCCGGGTGGTTGAGCTTCAGCCCTTTCGCCCGGCGGGCATTGGCCACCACCGCCATCGTGAGGATGGTCAGCTTGTCGAATTCCTTCGGTGTGAGATGCACTGTTCTGATCCTTCGCGGAGCTGTCGCGGAATCGCCTCGCCGGTCGGCGGGGCGGGTCCGCCGTGCGTACGGGAGCGGTCAGCGGACGGGGTCTCGCACCTCGCCGACTTCCCAGGTGCACCACCGACTCTAGGGAGGATTCATGGGGTTGGTAGCCGAATGACGGAATAGTCACGTTCGCGCGCTATTGGGCGATTCTCTGGATGCTCGTCGTCCGCGCCGGCACCGGGGGCGCGGCCCACCCGACCGGTTTCCGGCGGGGCCGGGCGGGTATCCGGCGGCGCGCACCGTGGGCGGGAGGGGACATGGCACACCGGATACGGGCCGGGCAGCCGCGCGTCGGCCCCGCCCGCGCGCACCGTCCGGGCCCGCGGGCAGCGTCAACCCCGTCCCGCAGGCGGCCGGTCTGCTGAGCGGGCGGCCGACCGGCGACGGCGGGGGCGACACGGCGGAGTCGTGCCGGGAGTTCCGGCACCCGCTCGTGGCCCTGGCGTTGACCACCGGCGTCGCGGGCGGCCTGGACGCCTTCGCCTTCCTGCACTACGGCGCCTTCGTCGCCAACCAGTCCGGCAACGCCGTGTTCCTCGGCATGGGACCGGCCGGCGCGCACCCGGCGTGGCCGGCGTCGGCGGCCTCGCTGATCGCGTTCGCCGCCGGGACGGGGACCGTCACCTGGCTGCGGGGCGCGGCGCGCCGCCGGACGCCCGCCGTGGTGAAGCTCGCCGCCGCCGAGGTCGCGCTGGCGCTCTGGGCGGTGCTCAACGTGCTGCTGGCGTACGGGCGGCACGACCCGGCCTCCCGCGCCGCGCTCGCCGCCGCCGGCGCCCTCGCCATGGGGGCCCTGACGACGCTGATCACGCACACGGCCGGGATCGCCACCAACATCGCCTACCAGTCGGGCACGGTGGCCAAGACCGGCGAGCACGCCGCCGGCTGGCTGACCGGGAGGGACGCGGGCCGCGCCCGGCTCGGCACGCTGCTGGGGCTGCTCACCCTCGCGAGCTACGCCCTCGGGGGCGCGGTCGGCACCCTGGCGCGGCACCAGCCCCGCTGGGTCCCGGTGGTCGGCGCGCTGGCCCTGGCCGCCGTGTTCCCGCTGGTCCGCCATGGCGGGGCGGGCGGGCCCGCCGCGCGGGGCCGCGACCTCCCCCGCCGGTAGGAGGCGGCGACGGATCCCGAAAGTTTCGGGATATGCTCCGGGCGGGCTGGCGGGCGAGGGAGAAGTCATGGAGCAGCAGCGGGCGACGCTGGCGGAGATCGCGCGGGCCGCCGGGGTGTCGATCCCCACCGTCTCGAAGGTGCTCAACGGCCGGCCCGACGTCGCGGCCGGCACGCGGCAGCGGGTGCAGCTCATGCTCGACGAGCGGGGATACACCGCCCGGGGCACCGCCCGCCAGGCGAGCCGGGCCGGCCTGATCGACCTGGTGCTGCGCGACCTCGGCAGCCCGTGGGCCATGCAGATCATCGACGGGGTGGAGGAGCTGGCCTACCAGGCCGGCTTCGGCGTGGTCGTCTCCGCCGTGCACGGCCGGCACCGCAGCCGCCCCGACCGCCGCTGGACCGAGCAGCTCGCCGCCCGGCGCTGCGACGGGGTGCTCCTCGTCCTCTCCGACATCTCGACCGACCAGCGGGGCCAGCTCGACGAGCTGGGCATCCCGGTGGTCATCATCGACCCCGCCGGGCAGCCGCCCGCGGACATCCCCTCCGTGGGCGCGACCAACTGGGCCGGCGGCGTCGCCGCCAGCGAGCACCTGCTCGGCCTCGGGCACCGCCGGATCGCCGTGATCGGGGGGCCGCCCGCCGTGCCGTGCAGCCGCGCCCGGGTCGACGGCTACCGGGCCGCCCTGGACGCCGCCGGGCAGCGGGTCGCCGCCGGGTACGTGCGCACCGGCGACTTCACCGCCCCGTCGGGCTACCGGGAGACGCACGCCCTGCTCGACCTGACCCGGCCGCCCACCGCGGTCTTCGCGTGCTCCGACGAGATGGCCCTGGGCGCGTACGAGGCCCTCTACGAGCGGGGGCTGCGGGTGCCGGACGACATGAGCGTCGTCGGCTTCGACGACCTCGACGCCGCCCGGTGGGCCGTGCCGCCGCTGACCACCGTCCGCCAGCCGCTGACCGAGATGGCCGCGATGGCCACCCGGATGCTGCTCAGCCTGGTCGGCGGCGAGGAGCTGGGCAGCCACCGCATCGAGCTGGCCACCCCGCTGGTCGTGCGGCACAGCACCCGGGCGCTCTAGCCGGGTCCCTTCGCGGGTGGCGGCCACTCGCCGCCGCCGGCCTGGCCCGCCGGGTGGCGGCGGGCGGGGTCAGGCCGGACGGCCGGGCTCCGGCTGCTGGTAGACGTCGGGCACGCCGTCGCGGTCGAGGTCGGCGGTCTCGGCCTCGTGCACCCGCCGGTACGCCCGGACCCGGACGCGCAGCACGACGGTGGCCAGGACGGCGGCGACCAGCGACCCGGTGAGCACGGCGACCTTGACGTGGCCGTCGCGTTCGCTGCCGAGCCCGAAGGCCAGCTCCCCGATCAGCAGGGAGACGGTGAAGCCGATGCCGCCCAGCAGCCCGAGGCCGAGCATGTCGAGCCAGTTGAGCCCCTCGTCGGGGTCGGCGCGGGTGATGCGGGACGCCAGCCAGGTCGCGGCCATGATGCCGACGGGCTTGCCGAGCACCAGGCCGACGACGATGCCGAGGGCGACCCGGTCGGTCAGGGCGGTGGTCAGCCCGGCGAGGCCGCCCACGGTGACGCCGGCGGAGAGGAATGCGAAGATCGGCACCGCGACGCCGGCGGAGATCGGCCGGAACCGCTGCTCGAAGTGCTCGGCCAGCCCCGGGCCGGCCTCGGGGCCGCCGGCGGCCCGGCTGCGGACCACCGGGACGGTGAAGGCCAGCAGCACGCCCGCCACGGTGGCGTGCACGCCGGATTCGTGGACCAGCACCCAGGTCACCGCGGCCAGGGGCAGCAGCAGCCACCAGGACCGGACCCGGCGCTGCGCCAGCAGGCCGAAGACCGCCAGCGGGACCAGCGCGCCCAGCAGCGGCCCGACCGACAGGTCCGTGGTGTAGAAGACGGCGATAATCACGATGGCCAGCAGGTCGTCGACGACGGCCAGGGTGAGCAGGAAGGTGCGCAGCGCCGAGGGCAGGTAGCGGCCGACCACCGCGAGCACGGCGAGGGCGAAGGCGATGTCGGTCGCGGTCGGGATCGCCCAGCCCCGACGCCCGTCGGCGTCGGCGATCAGGTAGCAGAGCACGGCGGGCACGAGCACTCCGCCCACCGCGGCGGCCACCGGCACCGCCGCCCGGCGCGGGTCGCGCAGGTCCCCGGCGACGAACTCGCGCTTGAGTTCCAGCCCGGCCACGAAGAAGAAGATCGCCAGCAGGCCGTCGGCGGCCCAGGTGGCGAGGGTGAGGTCCAGGTGCAGCGCGGCCGGGCCGACGCGCAGCTCACGCAGCGTGTCGTACCCGCCGGACCAGGGCGAGTTCGACCAGATCAGGGCCAGCAGCGCGCCGACGAGCAGGAGCGCCCCACCCACGGTCTCCTTGCGCAGGATCGCGGCGATGCGGCTGGTCTCGCCCCACGAGCCTCGGGCGAACAGGTTGGTGCGGCGCCGGGGGGCGTCGGTCACGGGAAACTCCTCGTCGGCAGGGGTCGCGTCATCCATCGCCGACCAGACTTCCCGGCACACCAGAAACCCAACGTTATCCGCCCGGCCCGCGCCGACGGCGCACGGGGGGCGGACGCGCGGTTGCCAGAGCGATACCGGCTATCCATACTTACTGATGTTCCTGAGCCGGACATGATCGGTCGCCGGGCAGCCCCGATCGGAACCTCCGCACCATCGGCACCTGCACGGAGGAACCTGTCCCATGAAAAAGAAGATCAGACTGTGGGGCGCCGCCCTGCTGGCCGCCGCGGTGACCGCGCTCGCGGCCGTGACGGTCCCGGCCCCGGCGTCGGCGGCGGCGCTGACCGAGGTCACCAGCTTCGGCGCCAACCCGAGCAACCTGCGCATGTACCTGTACGTGCCGGACAGCGTGGCGCCCCGCCCGGGCCTGCTGGTCGCCGTCCACTACTGCACCGGCAGCGGCCCGGCCATGTACTCCGGCACCCAGTTCGCCGCCCTGGCCGACCGGTACGGCTACATCGTGATCTACCCGTCGGTGACCCGCAGCAGCAAGTGCTTCGACGTCTCCTCGCCCCAGGCGCTGCGCCGCGACGGCGGCAGCGACCCGGTGGGCATCAAGTCGATGATCGACCACGTCCGGGCGCGCTACCCCGTCGACGCCGACCGCATCTTCGCCACCGGCATCTCCTCCGGGGCGATGATGACCAACGTCCTGCTCGGCCTCTACCCCGACGTGTTCGCCGCCGGCGCGGCCTTCGCCGGCGTGCCGTTCGCGTGCTTCGCCACCACGAACGGCTCGGAGTGGAACAGCGAGTGCGCAAACGGGCAGCTCGTCCGGACCCCGCAGCAGTGGGGCGACCTGGTCCGCAACGCCCACCCCGGGTACGCGGGCAAGCGGCCCCGGATGCAGACCTGGCACGGCACGAACGACGAGACCCTGCGCTACCCGAACTTCGGGGAGCAGATCAAGCAGTGGACGAACGTGCACGGGCTGAGCCAGACCCCGACGTACACCGACACCCCGCAGGCGGGCTACACCCGCACCCGGTACGGCGGCAGCGGCCCCACCGCCCCGGTCGAGGCGATCAGCATGAGCGGCGTCTCGCACAGCCTGCCCGTCGACGCCGCCCAGGCCCTGCGCTTCTTCGGCCTCGACGGCACCCCCACGCCGACCACGCCCCCGCCCACCACTCCTCCCCCCACCACGCCGCCGACCACCACGCCGCCGCCGACCACGCCGCCGCCCGGCGGGGCCTGCCGGGTCACCAGCACGGTCAACGCCTGGAACAACGGCCTCACCACCGAGATCACCGTCACCAACACCGGCGGCACGACCGTCAGCGGCTGGGCCCTGGGGTTCACCCTGCCCGGCGGGCAGAGCATCACCAGCGGCTGGAACGCCTCCTACTCTCCCGCCAGCGGGGCGGTCACCGCCCGCAACGTCTCCTACAACGGCACCATCGCGCCGAACGCCTCGGTCGGCATCGGCTTCCAGGCCACCCACACCGGCAACACCGGTAGGCCCACCTCGTTCACCCTCAACGGGGCGCCCTGCTCCGTCGCCTGACGCGCCTGCCCGGGACGGCCGTCCCGGGTTGGTCACCCGGTGCGGCTCCCGCCCGGGCGGCCGTCCCGGGCACCGGGGACAACCGTCCCGGGCACCGGACGAGCCCCGGCCACCGCAGCGGCGGGCCCGGCCCGCACCGACGGATGTCGCTTTCTGCCGCCTCGTTCGGCAACCATCGGCCGGCCCCACCCCGGGGCCGGCCGATCGGCGTTCCCGGCTGCCTGCTGCGGCAGCATTCCCGCCGGGAGCACGACTCCCCCTTCCGCTCCTCCCCTTCCGCCGCCAAGGTGTGTCCAGCGACGGGGCACGGGCCGCGCGGGACGTCCACAGGGGATGTCCCGGCCCACCCGTCCCGGGACCCCACGGCCCCGGCCCCGTCGCGATCCCTGTCGCACGAGGTCCGGGACTCCGCCTGCCCAGGCGGGGGCCCCGGCTGGAGAGGAACGCCCATGGACAGCGCCGACGGCAGCGTCGAGTACGCCATCGCCACCGCCGACGAGGACGACGACCCGGAGAGCCTGATCGGCGAGGCGGTCGAGGACGACCTGCGCGCACACGGGGAGCGGTGACGTGGCCGCCCGACTCGCCCCCGCCCTGCGCGTGCTCCGCGACGAGATCGACGCCCGCTGGCCGGAGCGGGACCGCCGCTCCGACGGCTGGATCGGCGACGCCGCCCACCAGGGCCGCAAGTCCGACCACAACCCCGACGCGGACGGCACGGTCAACGCCGCCGACTTCGACCGGGACGGCATCGACCCGCTGCTGGTGGTCCGGCGCTGCATCAGCCACCCGGCCACCACGTACGTGATCTTCGACCGCACCATCTGGAGCCGGACCCGCGGCTTCCGGGCCGCCCGGTACACCGGGTCGAACCCGCACGACAAGCACATCCACGTCAGCGTCGGCCACGACCGCTCGCTGGAGAACAGCACCCTGGCCTGGGGCATCGCCACCGCCGACGGGCTCGGCAGCCGCAGCCTGCGCAGCGGCGACCGGGGCGACGACGTGCGGGCCCTGCAACGCCTGGCCAACGCCGTCGGGGCGAAGCTCGCCGTCGACGGCGTGTTCGGGCCCCGCACCGACGCCTGGGTGCGGTCGTACCAGAAGGCCGAGCGCCTGACCGTCGACGGGATCGTCGGCCCGAAGACCCTCGCCGCGCTGCGCGCCGACGCCCGCTGACCCCACCGTCCCGCCGTCCGCCCGCGCGCCCCGCGGGCGGACGGCCGCCCTCTCCTGGAGACATCCGCGTGAACACCCTGGCCCAGACGCTCGCCACCGCGACGCTGGCGGCGGCCCAGCCCGGCGCCGTCCCCCCGTCGACCCACAACGTCCTGCTGCGCAACCCGGTGCCCCTGCCGGGCCCGCTGACACCCGGGATCGTCGCGGGCGTGCTGACCAACACCGCCGGCGGCCGGCGCACGGTCGACCAGCGGCCCACCCTGTCGGTCTTCCTCGGCCCGGGGACCACCGCGCACGGGCTGGCCCACTGGGTCACCCGCACGCTGTGGCCGGCGGGCGTCCCCGCCGCCACCGACGAGGAGAAGCTCCAGATCGCCCGGGGGCTGTGGGTCTGGAACCAGGGCTACCTGGCCTGGCACAGCAGCACGCCGTGGCGGGCCGGCCTCTGGTTCCCGCTGCCCGTCGAGGTCGCCGGGGCCGGCGAGTCGTGGGTCACCGACTGGGAGACCGTGCGCGGGTGGGGGGCGACGCACCCGGAGCTGGTCAACACCACGCTGGAGGTCCCCGCCGCGTCGCTCCCCCTGCCCGACCCGCACCTGCTGCGTACGGCCGTGGCGACCGTGCTCACCGGGATGAGCGTGGACGAGGCCGCCACGTACGTCGAGAAGCGGCTCGTGGGCAACCCGTTCGAGGCGGTCTTCCGGATCGTCGAACTCCTGCGCCAGGTCGAGACGGCGGACCCGGCCGACGCCGCCACCCTCGCCGTCACGATCACCAGGCGGCTGGCCCCCTGGGAGCTGGAGCTGCTCGCCGGCGTCACCTCCGGGCACGCCGTGCTGCGCCGGCTGTTCGCCCTCGCCGGCCGGGCCACCGGGGCGGAGGCGACGGCGGCCCGCTCGGCGCTGGGCGTCGCCCTGCGGCTGACCCGCACCGAGGCCGGCGGGTGGCAGCCGCCGGAGCTGGTCGGCCCCGGCGTCGTACCGGTCGACCTGCCCCTGCCGCCCGTCGCGGCCACCACGCCCGTCGTCGCGGCCAACCCCACCGACGCCGCCGCGCAGGAGAAGACCGGCGGGCTGCGCTACCTCATCCACGGCCGCGACCTGCACCTCGGCCAGCAGACCACCGAGAGCACCAAGACCTGGTACGGCCCGGCGTACGGCGGGCGTCAGGAACCCGCCGCCTTCATCGTGGAGAACGAGGCCGCGATCGGGCTGACCAGCGAGGCCGACCGGGCCCGGCTGCGCGTGGTGCGGTTGATCTCGCCCAAGGAGGGGATGCTCGACGCCTCCCGCAGCGCCGACGCCGGGCTGCTCTCCACCGGAATCCAGCAGTGGTCCGCGCACGTCAACGAGGAACTGACCGTGCTGCTGGCCCGGTACCGCAACGCCGCGCCCGACCTCTACGACCTCTACTTCGGGATGTGGGGCCTCCAGGTCGAGCTGTGGTGGAAGGAGGCCGGGGTGGAGGCCGTCGCCGAGACGGCCGACCCGGCACGGGTCCGGGCCGCCAACCCGGAGGCGTTCCACGCCGACGGCACCCCGCGCACGGGCAAGGACTTCGCCCCGCAGTACGCCACGTTCTTCGAGGTGCCCCCGGGCCAGCCGCGCCGACGGCTGCCCGTCCCGACCGGCGCGCCCGGCGTGGTCAAGCCCCGGCAGGCATTCTTCGGGGTGACCAAGGTCGGCAACAAGTACCACATCGCGCCGCACTGGTGCGCCCGCGTGCGGCTGGCCTCCCTCTGCTCCACCGAGTACAAGATCACTCAGATCTGGACCGGCGTCTGGCGGTTCGAGCGGCTGGCCCGGCAGGCGGCCCCCACCGAGATCAGGCTGGAGGTGCGCGGCCGGACGTTCCGCATCCGGGACTTCGTCAGCTCGGAGTTCCTCGCGGCGGTCGCCCTCGACCAGCACATCAACAAGCCGGGCAAGGTCCGCGCCGCGATACACGGGGCCATCGTCCGCACCGAGCGCGCCATCGCCCGGATGCCCGCCGACCGGCAGGACGAGCTGCGGCCGTACGACGCCGTCCCGGCGAACTCCCCGCTGCGCCCGGCCTGGCTGCGCCTGTTCCAACTGCACTACCTCATCGAGCGGGACATCTACGACAAGCAGATCCGCGACCACTACCTGCTGCTGTTGCAGGACCGCTTCAAGACCGACACCGACATGACCGGCCTCGACGGCGAGCCGGGCAGCTTCCACGGATGGGTGGGCGAATGATCACCGTCGACGGACTCGACGCCGACCTCACCGACCTGGGCACCGCCCTCGGCCTGCTGGTCCCCACCACGGGCGGGGGAACCCGGCTCGACGAGACGTTCTTCACCGACCCGTGGGGCCGCGTCGGCAGGCTCGTCAGCGACGCCGACCAGCGGGCCGCGCTGGTGCGGGCCGTCGCCGCGCTGCTGCCGCAGGACGACCCGCGCTTCCCCGCCGTCGCGACGGACCCGCTGGGGGTGCGCACCCGGCACGTGCCGCTGCTCGCCTCGGACGGCAAGGGGCAGCTCTTCCTGCGCGTACGCGAGGAGGGTTCGGGGCGGCTGACCCTCGGCCTGGCGGCCGAGGGCGGGCCGATCGCCGGCGGGCCCGGCGTCACCGCGCAGCTCGACCTGCTCGTCGCCGACGGGGACACCGTCCGGCCCGTCGCCGCCACCCCGGAGCACCCCGTGCGGCTGCGGGTCCGCACCCCACTGGGCGACACCGGCGCCACCGCCGAGGCCGCCGTCCTGCTGGTGGCCCCGCCGCACGAGGCGCGGACCCGGCTGACCGTCACCGTCACCGGGCTGCCGGGCACCTCCGCGCCGCTGGTGCTGGACCCCGGCACGGGCAGCGCGGGCGCCGCCACCCTGGTGACCGCCCTGCTGCGGCTGGTCCTGGCGGAGCTCTCCGGCACGATCCCCGAGCCGGTCCGGTTGGTCGCCGAGCACCTGCCCGGGCTGCTCGGCCTGACGCCCGGGATGCCCCCGCTGCCGATGGACCGCCTCGCCGAGGGGCCGGCGGCCTTCCGCGACTGGCTCGCCGGCCTGGTCACCTCCCGCACCGAGGCGGGCGAGCCCGGCCTGGTCGCCTGGCTCGACTCGCTCGGCCAACTGCTCGGCCGCCCCGCCTCGGGCCGCACCGCGCTGCCCACCGAGGCCGACCCGATGGTGTTCGAGCTGCTCGACACCCCCGCCGTCGCGCTGACCGTCGCCGTGCGCGCCGACCCCGCGACCGGGAGCACGGCGCTGGTGTGGGGCGTCCGGGTCGGCTACGTCGGCACCGGCGTCGACGCCCGCGTGGACGGCGACGCCGTCCTGCTGGTGATGCCGCTCGGCGACGCCACCCCGGTCACCCTCTTCGAACGGCTCGACCTCGTCCTCACCTCCCCCGCCTCCGGCGGGCGGCTGTTCCCGGCCGCCGGGGAGCCGGCCGGCGGGTTCCGGGTCGGCCGGCTGCGCGCCGGCGTGCGGTACACCGCCGCCGACCGGGCCGTCCGGCCGCTGCTGGAGCTGCGTGACGTCCTGATCGACCTCGACGGCACCCCCACCGAGCTGCCGCTGGTGGACCTCACCGACGCCCGCTCGCTGACCGCCGCCGCCCAGTCGCTGCTCACCGAGGCGATCGACGCCGGCCTCGGCCCGGCGGCCGGGCCGGTCGCCGCCCTGCGCCGGCTCGTCGGCCTCGGCACCACCCCGGGCGTCGACCTGGGCCTGCTGACCACCGCGCCGGCCGCCGCCGTCGCCGGGTACTACCGGGCCCTGCGGGCCACCCCGCAGGGCTGGGCGCCCGTGCTGGCCGACCTGGCCCGGCTGGCCGGGGTGTCCGCCCCGGTCGTCACCGGCGCCGGCACCGCCGCCGACCCCTGGCAGGTCGACCTGCCGGCCTTCACCGGGACCGCGCTGGCCACCCGCCTGTCGCTGTGGGACGCCGGCACGCCGGGCGCGCCCGTGCTCGTCCTCGGGCTCGGCCTCGCCGCCGGGGCCGTGCTCGACCCGGCGCGGCCGTGGCGGGCCGACGCGCGGCTGACCCTGCTCACCGTGCCCCTCGCCCCCGACTCGGGCGCCGCCACCTGGCTCGGCTCGGCCACCGTCGCCGCCGAGTTCGCCGCCGCCACGCCGGTCGTGGGCCCCGTGACCGTCCGTACCGAGTCCGTGCGCGTCGAGGCCGGCTGGTCGCTCGGCGCGCCGGTCACCGCCGCCGCGATCGCGCGGGGCCTGACCGTCGTGGTCGACGGCACCCCGTACCCCCTCGGGGACCTGCGGCTGCCCGCCGCCGGCCCGGTCGATCCGACCCGGCCCGACCTGGGGCTCGGCATTCCGGCCGGCACCCTCTGGGCGGCGACGCGGGCGCTGCTGTCCCGCGTCGCGGCCTCCTGGGGCGGCCCGGCCGCCCGCGATCTGCTGGCGCTGGTCGGCCTCGGCGGGCCCGACGCCACCGGCGGGTCGGCGGGCGTGCCGGCCCTGCTCCCGCCCGACCCGGACGACCTGACCAGCCTGCTGGCCGGGCCCGCCGACGCCGTCCGCGCCTGGCTGGCGGCGCTGGCCCGGGACGCGGCCGGCGGCACGGCCCCCGCCGGGCCGCCCCTGCGCCGCCTGCTGGAGCTGGTGCAGGCGCTGCTCACCGACCGGCTGCCGGCGCTGCCCGGCCAGCCGCTGCCCGCGCCGGACCTGCCGGTCGACGGCTCCGGCACGCCGGTCGTGCCCTGGCGGGTGCCCCTGCACCGGGCCGGCGGGGACGGCGTCGAGCTGCTGACCTGGCTGGAGCCCGCCGGACCGCCGGCCGCCTGGGCGCTGGACCCGCTGCTGGAGCGCTACCTCACCGTCCCCGAGACCGAGACCGAGTCCGCCGCCGGGGCGGAGGCCGCCCCCCGCGACCCGCTGACCGGGGCCGACGTGCTGGCCGCCGGTCGGCTGGCCGGCGCGTACCGGCCGGAGCTCGACGCGCTGCTGTCGGCCGTCGACCCCGCCCACGCCGCGCTCGCCGTCGACGCCCTGGCGGAGCTCCTCGCCGAGGGCGACGGGCTGGTGGCCGCCGACGCCTCCGCGGCGGCCGGGCTCCGGGTCGGCGACCTCGTCGACGCCGCCCACCACGACCTGCCGGCCGCCCCGGCGACGGTGGCGCAGGTGCGCGCGTCGATCGCCGAGTACACCGCCGCAGCGGGCGACGGCTGGGCGGTACTGCTGCTGGCGCCGCCGCTGGCCGGGGCCCGGCCCTGGGAGGCGCTGCTGGAGGGCGTCACCGCCGCCGACGTGTGCCGGGTCGACCTGCGGGTGCCCGGGACGTCGCCCGAGCGCGTCGACCTCGGCGCGCTGACCGCCGCCCGCTGGTACGTGGTGGACCTCGGCGACGACGGGACGCTGCCCGCCGCGACGGCCCTGGCCGCGCTGCGCCGGGTCCACGACGCGGTACGGGCCACCCGCCCCGGGGTGCGCACCGTCCTGGTCGGGCACTCCTACCTCGGCCAGGTAGCCCGGCGGCTCGCCGCCACCGTGCCCGGCGAGGTCCTCGGGCTGACCACCGTCGGCACCCCGGCGGACAACGCGGTGCTGCCCGTCGACGCCCCGGTGGTAGCCGACGGGGTGCGCCTCGCCCGGCTGCTCGCCCCCGCCGGCACCCCGGACGGCCCGGCCGTCGACGCCGCGCTGCGGCTGCTCGGCCAGCTCCTCGACGGGTACGCGGCGACACCCCCCGGCCAGGCCCCGGCGGCGCTGCCCCTGCCGGCGGCGGCCTTCGCCCGCTGGGCCCCGCCCACCGCCGCCCCCGCCGTGCCGACGCTGGCCGTCCACGGCCGCCTCCGCGCCGACCTGCGCGAGCTGCTGGCCAACGCGCTGACCTGGCACACCTCCGCCGCCGCGCCCGACCTGCCCACGGCCGCCGCCGGGGCCGTCCGGCTCGGGCTGGACCTGGGGCCGGCGCAGCCCGGCGACCCCGAGGTCACCGCCGACGTGCGGCTCGGCCTCGGCCGGGTGGCGCTGCTGCCCGACGCCGACGCCGACGGCGCAGCTCCCGCGCTGGAGGTGCGGCTGCGGGTGAGCCGGCCGGACGGCTGGCTGCTCGGCGGCCCCGGCGACGGTCGACCCCTCGACGCGCGGGTGCGCGCCTGGACCGTGGAGGCCAGCGTCGCCGCCGGCCGCACCTCGGTCGCCGTGCTGCTGCACGACGTCGCGGTGCGGGGCGAGGCCGCCGCCGTGGTGGACCTCGCCGACCCGCGCACCCCACCGCTGCTCGACGCCCTCGTCCGCGAGCTGGACCGCGCCGCCCGCCCCGGCGGCCGGCTGGCCCGGCTGCTCGACGCGCTGGCCGCCCTCGGCGTCCTGCGGCGGGCCACCGGCGGGCAGCCCGCCGCCGTGCTCGCCGACGCGACGGCCGCGCTGACCGACGACCCGGCCGCCTTCCTCGCCGCCCGGCTCCCCGCGCTCGTCGACCGCGCCGCCGGCCTGCTCGGGCTGGCCCGTGACCCCGGGGCGGCCGACGGCGTCGGGCCGTGGCGGCGGCGGCTGCCGAACCTGCCGGTCGAGCTGCTGCTGGAGCCGGGGCCGTGGCGGCTGACCGCCCGCACCGTCGGCGACGGGCTGCGGCTGGGCCACGGCGCCCGCTTCACCGGCTCGACCACGGTCACGCTCGGCGACGCGCGGCCCACCGCCCGCGCCGCGCTGGGCGTCGGGGCGCTGCGGCTGACCGCCGGCGACGGCCGGCTGACGCTGGACACGTCCTGGCTGGACGGGCCGGTGGAGCTGGCCCCGGCCCCGCCGGACCTGGCGGCACGGCTCGCCCCGCTGCTGCCCCGGCTGCTGGTCGACTCCGCCCTCGGCGTGCTGCTGGAGCAGCTCGCCGGCCCCGGCGTGCAGGTCGGCACCCTGAGCCGGCTGCTGACCCTCCCCGGCGGGTGGCTGGCCGAGACGTTCGCCCCGGAGCCGGGGAGGCCGCCGCTCGCGGGGCCCCTGGCCGACGTGCTGCGGCTGGCCGCCGGGCCGCTCGGCCTGGCCGACGACCCGGCGCACACGCTGACCCTGCCCGGTGGCCTCACCGTCGACCTCGCCGACGTCGGCACCGGCGCGGACCGGCGGCTGCGGCTGACCGTCGGCACCGCCGCCCCCGTCGAGCTGTGGGCCGCCGACGGTCGGCCGGCCACCCTCGGCGTCGGGCTGCGCCTGGACGTCGACGGCGCCCGGCAGGTGCGCCCCGCCGGCGACCTCGCCCTGCGCGTGCCGCTGCCCGGCGACTGGGACGCCGTGGAGCTGCGCCTCGGCGCCGACCCCGCCGGGCTGGCCCTGGCCGTCACCCCGGTCGGGCTGGGCGCCACGCTCACCCTGCTGCCCGCCGTGTCCGGCATGGACGACCTCGTCGACGCCGCCGCCCAGCGCCTCCTGCCGGAGGTGCTCGACCGGTTGGTGGCCGCCGTGGGGGCGCGTACCCCCCGGCCGGCGATCCTCGACGACGCGCTCGCGGCCCTGGAAGCCCTCGGGGTGTACGACCCGGCCGCCGCGCCGCACGGCTTCGCGGCCCGGGCCGGCGCCCTGGCCGACCTGGCCGAGGAGCTGGCCGCCGGCGGCCTCGCCGACCTGGGCAGGCACGCCGGCCCGGCGCTGGCCGCCGTGCTGCGCCGGGTCCTCGGCGCCGACCGGGTGCCCGCGCAGGACCCGGCCCGGCCCGGACTGCTGGTGGTCCGCGCCGACGGGCCGCTGGGCGCGGGCCTGGCGCTGCGGGTCGACCTCGGCGCGGCCCCGCCCACGGTGGAGCTGCGCGCCGCCGGCCTCACCGCCGGGGCGCTGACCGGCGACGTCGTCGTCGGGTACGCCCACCCCGCCGTCACCGCCGCCCTGACCGTCGGCGCGGCCGTCGACACCGGGTTCGGCATCGTGCTGCGCGGGCGGCTCGCCGTCTCCGCCGGCCCCGCCGAGGTCGGCGTGCGGCTCGGGCTGCTCGGCAGCGACGCCGCCGGAACCGGGGAGCTGTCGGTGCGGCTGGCCCCCCAGGTCGTCCTGCCCTCGGAGGCCGAGGTGCGCCGCCTCGTGGAGCAGACGGTGGTGCCGCTGGCCGGCACCCTCGCCCTGCGCGCCGCGCGGCCGTGGCTGGACCGGCCGCTGTGGGCCGGCGGGCGCAGCACCGCGCAGCTCCTCAGCGCCGTCGGGGTGGCGGTGCCGCACCCGGACGGGCTGCGGATGTCCACCAGCCTGCCTGCCCCGCCGGCCCTGCTGAAGGGGCTGCTCGACGCCGTCGCCGGGGTCGACGTCCCGCTGCCGGGCGACCTGGCGCTGCGGGTGGTCGCCGACGGCGCCCGGTACGGGCTCGCGGTGCGCGGGGACCTGCCGGTGGCCGTCGGCGACGTGGCCGTGGTGCTGCGCTTCGCCCTGCCGGCCGGGCTCGATCCCGGCTGGGGGGAGACCGGCCGGGGCACCGGCCTGCTGCTGCTGGACCTCACCGACCCGGCCGCCCCGGTCGTCGCGCCGGTGCTGCGGCTGGGCGGGTTCGGCGTGCGGGTGGCCGCCGCCGCGCCCGGCGCGGCGCTGGTGGACACCGGCGGGTTCCGGCTCGGCGCGGTCGCCGGGCACGTGCGCGCCGACATCCCGCTGACCGGGGCGGGCGCGCTGCGCCGGCCGCCGGTGCTCGACGGCGCGCTGGCGCTGGAAGGGCTGGGCTTCCCGGTGGCCTCCGGCGCGGGCGGCAACCCGGTCGCCGCGTCGCTGTTGCAGAGCGACGGCAGCGGCGACCCGTCCCCGGTCAACCCGCCGCTGGACCTGACGGTGGCCCGCGCCGGCACCCGCTGGCAGGTGCTCTTCGGCGGGCGCACGGAGGCCCGCTTCGACATCCAGCGCGGCTTCGGGCCGCTGCACATCGCCGAGATCGCCCTGCTCTACCAGCAGGCGACCGCCGGGCCGGGCAAGATCGGCATGGCGATCGACGGCGGGGTGGCGATCTCCGGGCTCACCCTGGACGTGGACGACCTGTCGGTGCTGGTGCCCCTGCGCACCCCCACCGACCTGCGGACCTGGCAGCTCGACCTGGCCGGCCTGTCGGTGTCGTTCAGCTCCCCATCGGTGTCGATCGCCGGTGGGCTGCGCAAGGCCGTCGGCGCGGGCGGCGGCGTCCAGTACGACGGGATGCTGTCGGTGGACCTGGCCGGGCGGGGGCTCACCGCGGTCGGCTCGTACGCCCGGCCGAGGGACAGCCTCGGGGAGTACACCTCGCTGTTCGTGTTCCTCTCCGTGGGCACCCCGCTGGGCGGGCCGCCGTACCTGTTCGTGCTCGGCCTCGGCGGCGGGGCCGGCTACAACCGGCGGCTGCTGGTGCCCAGCGACCCGCAGGCGGTACCGGCGTTCCCGCTGGTCAAGGCCATCACCGACGGCGGGTTCGCCGGCGACGGCGGGCCGATGGCGGCGCTGGCCCGGATGTCGGCCGACATCCCGCCGGCCCGGGGCGCGTTCTGGCTCGCCGCCGGGGTTAAGTTCTCCACGTTCGGCCTGCTCAACACGACCGCCGTGGCGTACCTGGCGGTGGACCGCTCCGTCGAGGTGGGGCTGCTGGGCCTGATGCGCCTGGCCCTGCCGTCGGCCGACTCGGCGATCGTGAACGTCGAGCTGGCGCTGGCCGCCCGGTACAGCACCCTCGACCGGGTGCTGTCGGTGCGGGCGGCGCTGACCCGCAACTCGTGGCTGCTCAGCAGGGACTGCCGGCTCACCGGCGGGTTCGCGCTGATGGTGTGGATGGACCGGTCGGACGTGCTGCTCTCCATCGGCGGCTACCACCCGGCCTTCGCCCGACCGGCCCACTACCCCGAGGTGCCCCGGGTCGGGTTCAACTGGGCCGTCGGCAGCGGCGTGGTGGTCAAGGGGCAGTCGTACTTCACCCTCACCCCGTCCACGGTGATGGTGGGCGGCCGACTGGAGGCGTCGTACGACAGATCGCCCGTGCGGGTCTGGTTCACCGCGGCCCTCGACGTCATGGTGAGCTGGGACCCGCTGAAGTACGTCGCCGACGTGTCGGTCTCGGTCGGGGCCCGCTTCACCATCAAGGTCTGCTTCTTCGCCTGCGCCCGGATCAGCGTCAGCGTCTCGCTGGGCGCCCGGGTGCACATCGAGGGGCCGCCGCTGCGCGGGACCGTCACCGTCGACCTGGCCATCGCCTCGGTGACCGTGCGGTTCGGCCGGTCGGTCACCCAGCCGTACCTGACCTGGCCGGAGGTGACGGCGAAGTACCTGGGCAACGGCGACCCCGCCCGGGCGGCCACCGCCACGACGGTGACCGCCGGCACCCTGCCGCCCGCGCCCGGCTCCCGCCCGGACGGGACGCCGCAGCGCCCCTGGTCAACGGCACCGGAGTTCGCGGTCCGCGTCGAGTCGGCCATGCCCCTGTACGGGTGGCGGCTGGCCGGCGCGGGCCGGCCGGACGACACCGCCGGCGGCCGGGAGGTGGACGTGGTGCCGGCCGGGCACGGCGTCGGCCGGGTCCGCGCGGTCCTGGCCGTCGTCGTGGAGCGGAGCACCGCCGCCGGGTGGGCTCCGCTGGCCGCCGCCGAGCTGGCCGGGCTGCGGCCCACCACGGCGGCGACCGGCTTCCCCGCCGCGCTCTGGGACGGCGCCGCCGCCGGCCGGGGCGGCCCGGACCCGGTGGTCCGCGCGCTGTCCGGGGTGACGCTCGCCGCGCCGGTCGCCGTCGCCGGGTCTCCCGGGGCGGTGCGCGACGTGCCGCTGTCGACCCTGATCGAGGAGGAGGACCCGCACCCGCTGCCGCTGCCCGCCGGGGCGTCGGCCCCCGCCCCGACCGGCCTCGCCGCCCGGGTCGCCGCCCGGGTGGCGGCGCTGCGCGGCGCGCCCGAGGACGCCGCCCGCCGTCTCGCGCCGGTCGCGCCCCGGCTGCGCGCCACCGTCTCGCCCGACCAGCGCCGGGGCCGCCGCGCCGCCGGGCCGCACCCGGCCGTGCTGGCCACGGAGCCGCACCTGGCCGCGCTGCCCGCCGGGCACACCCAGCTCTGGGACGTCTCCGACGCCGCCGGGTACCGGCTGCGGCTGGCGGAGTCGGGGGCGGGGGAGGCGCTGCGGCTGGCCACGTTCACCAGCACGGGGGCGCCGATCGGCGACGGCCCGGCGCGGGCCGGCGCGGCGCTGCCCGACGGCGCGGCCACGGCCGTGGTCACCGCGGCCCCGGCCGACGGCGCGGCCGGCTGGGCGGCCGACACCCCGCTGGTGCCGGTGACCGAGGGCGTGCTGGTCGCGGCCGGCGCGACGGTACGGCTGCCGCACCCGTGGCGTCCGCCGGCCCGCTACCGGCGCGCCGGCGAGCACGTTCCGGTGCCCGCCGCGCTGCTGGCCGCCGAGGTCGACGGGCTGGTGACGGACCTGCCCACCGGCGTCCGCCGGATCGTGGTCACGGTCGAGGCGACCGCCCGCGACGCCGACTGCGACGAGGTGCTGGTGGACGTCGACGGGGTCCGGGTCAGCGGCCGGTACCACACCCCCGAGCCGGGGCCCCGGCAGCGGATCGTGCTCGGCGTCGAGGCCGACGAGTCGGCCCGGGCGATCAGCGTCACGGTCCGCACGGGCGACCGTTGGCGGCTCGCGGGCGTGGTCGGCGACAGCGACGACTCGATCGACCCGGACGACGCCGCCGCCCGGGCGAGCCTGGCCGGCGGGGTAGCGCCGGTCGGGGCGGAGCGGCGCGCGGTCGCGGCGTCCGCGCCGACGGCCCTGGTGGGTTTCGAACTCGACCCGGCGCAGGCCGCGCCGGTGACGACGGAAGGTTGAGATGACCGAGACACCTGTGGCGCCCGGCTCCGTGCGCCTGTACGACCGGGTCGAGCCGGCCCTGCGGGCCGGGCTCTACCGGGTCAGCTCCTCCCTCGACGTGCGGCCCGCCGCCGGCGGCGCGGCGCTGGCGGCGCCGCCGACCCACGCCACCCACGTGCAGGTCGACGCGCCCCGGTTCATCCTGGACGCCGGCGAGATCGCCGCGCAGCACCCACCGGCGGACGCGGCCGGCACGTTCGCCGACCGGCTTCCCCACGTGGTGCTCGGCCGCCGCACACTGCCGTGGGAGCGACGGCTGGGCGACGGCACGCCGTGGCTGGCACTGCTGCTGGTCCGCGCCGGCGAGGCGGTCCTCGTCGAGGGTGCGCTGCAACAGGTCGTGGGGAGCACCGCGCTGGCGGCGCTGGGCGCCAACCAGCCGGTCGACCCGAACCGGCCGGTGCGCGGCGTGCGGATGAAGGACCTGGCGACCTTCCGGGCGCTGCTGCCGAGCCGGGCCGAGGTCGGGCTGCTGACCCACGTACGCCGGGTCGACCTCGCCGACACCGCCCTCGCCGGAACGGACGACGACGGCTGGTTCTCGGTGGTGACGGCCAACCGGCTGCCGCTGGCCGGGGACGGGCCGACGAAGTGGACGGCGTGCCTGGTCTCGCTGGAGGCCCGCGACGACGCCTGGACGACCACGACGGGGCCCTCGCCGACGCTGCTGCTGCTCGCGTCGTGGTCGTTCGTCACCAGCTCGGCGGGGGGCACCTTCGAGCGGCTCGCCGCCGACCTCGACGTGGCGGCCTTCGGCGCGCCGGGGCCCGGTGGCGCGCCGCCGCCGCGCCCCGACGGCGGGATCGGGCTGGCCGGGACGGCCCGCGACGGCAGCCCCACCGCCGTCGGGTACCGCTCGCCGCTGCGCGGGGCCGGCGCGGGCCCGGCCGCCCCCGACGACGTCACCGACGCCGCCGCGTACGAGCTGGGTCGGCTGCTCGCCGCCGCCGACGGCCGGTTCATCCGGGAGGTGGTGGGCTGGCACCGCTCGGCCGAGGCCACGGCCCGCTCCGCCGACGCGGCGCGGCGGCGGGCGGCCGTGGTCGGCGACTACCTGGCCGGGGGCGCGCGGGCGCTCGCCGCGACGGCGGCGCGGCCGGCCGGGGACGCCCCGGTCGACCCGCCGGAGCCGGACGGGCGGCGACCGCAGCCGCTGCTGGCCCGGGCGCTGGCCGACCGGCTGGCGGCCCGGACCGACCGGGCGGACCTGTGGCAGGCACCACCGCAGGCGGCGACCGCCGCCCGCGCCATCGGCTCGAACGAGGGGGAAGGGCGATGACCCGGACGATGTCGGCCGGTGGCCGGCTGCTGGCCCAGCGGCTCTCCGCCGTGCTCGGCGACACCGCGCCGCCCGGCGCGACGGGGCCGACGGCCGGCCTGGAAGCGGCCGGCCCCGAGGCGGCCGGCCCCGAGGCGGCGGACCCGACGGTCGGCCTCGGAGCGGCGGCGCGGGCGGACGGGCTCTCGGCGGTCGCGGTGGAGTCGACCGACCCGCCGCTGCCCGACTACGTGGCGCACGTCCTGGCCCGCTGGACCCTGCTGCACGACGTGCCGTTCCGCTACCTCGTGCCGGACGCGCGGCTGCTGCCGCCCGAGTCGATCCGCTTCTTCCGCCTCGACCAGGGATGGCTGGAGCGGCTGCGGGCCGGGGCGCTCGCGGTCGGCGGCGGCGACGGCAGCCGGGAGCGGGCGGTGACGGCGACGCTGCTGCCCCGGGTCGACGGCCCGGTGGCCGAGCATCTGCCGCTGGTGCGCGACGTGCAGCGCAACCGGATCAGCATCCCGGTGGCCGCCGAACTGCTGGCCGAGGAGCGCGCGGAACGCGCCGCCCTCGCGGCCGGTTCCCCCGGCGACGCCGGACCCCCGAACGGTGTCGGCTCTCCCGACGACGCCGGGCCCCACGACGGCACCTTCCCCGGCGACGCCACGGGCGACCGTCGCGCGGCGGCCGACGCGGTGCCCATCACCGGGTTCCTGCTGCGCTCGGCGCTGGTGCCGGGCTGGCCGGCGATGCAGATCCGGGCGTGGGCCAGCGACCTGCCCGCCGACGTGCCCCCGGGGGTGGACCCGGACGTGCTGGCCGCCGCCCGGCCCGACCTGGTGGTGCCGCTGCTGCGGTTGCAGCGGCTCTCCCCCGCCGTGCTGCTGGCGCTGTTCCGGGGCACGCCCCGCCTGGTCTGGTTGCAGGAGCCGCCGCAGAGCGTCCAGTTCGGCCTCGAACCCGACGGCGCGGGCTGGCGGGTGCCGCTGCGCTCGGCCGCCGGCCAGGAGACGGGCAGCGTGGCCGTGCCGATGCGGGCCGGCCCGCTGGCCGGGGTCGTCGACGTCGCCGCCCTCGCCGGGCGGCTCAACACGGCCGCACCGACGTCCGCGCCCCACCGTGGGGCGGGGGTCGCCGTGTCCCTGTTGCAGGCGCCGTCGCGGCAGCGCTTCGCCGCCTCCGCCGCCCGATGACCCCGACCCGACCCGCGCCGGCCGGGCCCGGCCCCGGTGGCCGACCCGCCGCGCCCGGGACCGGCCGCGAGGGCCGACCCGCCGCCGTACCGTCCCGCCGCACCGCTGAGGAGTTCCCCCCGTGACCGCCGTGCTCGTACCCGTGGCCCTCGACGTCCTGGTCGTCCGGGAGCCCACCGCGCCGACCGACTGGGCCCAGACCGCCCTGGGCCGCCCCACCCCGCCGGCGAGCGGTCGGGCGCACGAAGACCTGTTCCCCGAGCCGTTCACCGCCCGGGACCAGCCGCGGCCGGTGGGGGCGCACCTGCACTGGGGGCTGCCCGACGGGCTGACCCGGGGCGTGGCCGACGACAACGGCGTCACCTCCTTCCGGCCGGTGCCGGACCGCTGGCTGGTGGTCCGGCTCTCCGGTTCCGCCGGGGCGCGCCGGTCGGTGCACGCCTGGCTGCTGCCGTACGCGGGCGCGGTCGACCCGATCGTCGTCGACGACGCGCTGTCCGGGCCGACCCTGCCCGCCCCCGGGCCCGCGCCGCGCTCGCCGCTGACCGCCCTCGGCCACGGCGACCTCGGCTGGGCCGGCTACTACGACAACGTCACGCACCGCTTCGCGCTGCACGACGAGCTGACCGGGGTCACCGGCCCGGTGGCCTACCTGGTGCTCGGCTGGTACACCACCGGAGCCCGGGACCCGCTGCGGGTCACCGGCGAGGTGGAGCACGCGCGGCGGATGGAGGAGCTCGGCTGGGAGCTGCACCCGCCGCGCCCGGCCGGGCAGCCCGTACCCGACCGGTCGGTCTACCACGCGGCGGCGCTGGCCTTCGGCTGGCCCGCCCCCGGCTGGCCGGGCGACGGCGGGGTGCTCGGCCGGGAGGTGGACTACCGGCCGGCGGCCGACGGCGTGACGCTGGCCGTCGGGGAGACCCTTGCCGAGTCGCTGGCGGCCGTGGCCGCCGAGCCGGACGACGGGTTCTCCGCCGCCCGGCTGGTGGAGGGGCTGCTGCTCGGCGCGCTCGCCGACGCCGACGGGCCCGACGCCGACGCCCGGCTGGACGCCGACCTGCACCAGGCCCGGTTCGGCTCGGCGCCCGCCACCGCCGGCAACGAGTACATCTGGCAGCCCGCCGCCGGGACCGCCGACGGCGGCTCGTTCGTCCAGGTGGAGCGGACCGCGCCCCGGGTGTGGCACGCGCTGGAGCCGGCGCTGGTCGTCGCCGGCGCGGGGCGCAGCCCGAAGCACGGCGCCGACGGCCGGTACTCCGGCCTCGGGACGCTGCTGTGCCGGCTGGAGGGCCGGGCGCTGCGCGCCTTCGGCGTGGCGGGCGGCAACCCGGGGCGGGGCGCGGACGTGCTGCCCGCCGCGCCCCTGGCCGGCCTGCCCGCCGGCTACGGGGTGCCGGCGGCGGCCACGGAGCTGCTGGTGGAGCTGGCCTGCCTCGACCCCGGGTCGGCGCCGGACCTGGCCGAGGCCACCGCGACCCGGCCGTCGCCGGTGGCCGCGGTCCGCGCGGCGTGGTGGGCCGCGTTCGACCCGGACCACGACGACCCGGGTACGCCCCCGCCGGGCGGCGCGGTCGACGGCGTCCTGCCCAGCCCGGTCGGGGTGACCCCGCCGAGCCGGCCCTGGAACCCGCTGCTGCTGGAGTGGCAGGCCAGCTACCTGCCCTCCCCGAGGGGGGCGCACGACTGGCGGCTGGACGAGACCGACTTCGCGCTGCCGACGACGCTGAGCCGCCCGCCCGAGCAGCGGGCGCGGGTGCTGCGCGGCCGGGTGATGCTCTCGCCGGCCGCCGGGGCCCTGCTCGACGGGGCCGGCGCGGGCGGCGACGAGCGCGACCTGCTCGGCGGCGAACTGGTCGGCATCGCGGCGCAGTTGCGCGGCGACCCCACCGGCGCTGTGGTCGACGCCCCGGACGCGCCGGACTCGGCCGTCCCCGCGCAGACGCCGCGCCCGGCGGACTTCGTCGCGCTGCGCGCCGGGTTCCTGCGGCTGGACCGGGCCCGGCTGGTCGACGGCTTCGGCCGGTACCTGGAGCTGCTCGGCGCGGAGGTGCCCACGCCCGCGCGGGTGCGCACCGGCGCGACCCTGGCCGTGCCCGGCCAGCCCGACCTGGCGGCGCTGCGGCCCCGGTTCACCGCGCCGGCCCGGGTGCTGCTGCGATTCGCCGACGCGACCGGGGCGCTGCGCGACGCGTCCCCCGGGGCCAGCCCGGTCTGCGGCTACCTCGTGCCCTCGCCCACCGACCGCACGCTGGAGTTCTTCGACGCCGCCGGCAGCGGCTACGGGCGGCTGCGCCCCGACCCGGAGCGGGTGACCGCGTGGGAGGAGGACCCGGGCCGCCCGGCCACGCTGGGCGCGGCGCCGAGCCGGTTCCTGCCCAACACGTACCTGGGGCGGTTCGCCGACGGGCTGCTGGCCGCCGACAACGCGCTCGCCGCCGCCCGGCGCGACGGCCGGGCCGTCGGCGGCGGGCAGAGCGCCCTGGAGGCGCTGCTGCGGGCGCTGGACACCACCCGGTGGACGGTGGACCTGACGGGCCGCTCGGGCGACGAGCACCTCGCGCTGCTGCTGGGCCGCCCGGTCGCGGTGGTGCGGGCGTACGTGAAGGTGGAGGTGGAGGACCCCCGGCAGCCCCCGGAGAACGCCACGACCGCCGTGCCGGTGCGGCTGGGCACCCTGGCGCGCAGCCAGGACGGGCTGCTGGCGTACTTCGTGGGCGACGCGATGGACCGCTGCCACCTCGTCGACCCGGCGGTGGCGCTGCTCGCGCCCGGCCTGCCGAACCCCTCGGGCGACGCCGCCGGCCCCGGGGTGGACCCCCTGCGCTCGCCCTACCTGGACACCTCGGGGACGTTCACCGTCACGCCGGGCGTTCCGGTGCCGGTGACGTTGCTGATGGCCCCCGGCTCGGACGTGCACATCACCACCGGGCTGGTGCCGCAGAAGGGCATCGGGCTGCTGCGGGAGTGGACGGGGCCGGCGCTCGCCCGGCTGTCGCCGGCCCGGCGCTACGGGCCGGTGCTGCGGGAGGAGGCCGACACCCGGCTGCCGCTACCGCAGGACGTGCGGGGGGTGTGGACCTGGCACCGCCGCCCCGAGCCGGGGGCCTGGGCCACCGACGAGGTGGTCGCCGCCACCGGGGACGCCCGGCTGCCGGAGACGCCGGCGGTGACCAGTGAGGGCTGGCTCCAGGTCGCCCTCGCGCCGGACACCAGCTACTTCGACAGCGCCATGCCGGTGCGGATCACCTGCATCCGCAGCACCGGCTCGTCGAGCAACCGCACGGTGACCGCGCTGGGCGGCACGAACGCCGACGGCAGCCACTTCCTGATCCCGGTCTCCGAGGCGATCGACTTCATCACGATGGGCCGGTTCGCGTTCTACATCGAGCAGCCGGGCAGTGTCCGCACCGAGATCCGGGTGGTCCGGCCGCGCAACGGCCGGCCGTACCTGCGCACGGTGGCCGACGGCAGCGCGCCCAACAACCTGGACTCGATGCCGGAGTGCGCCCACGCCTAGCGAACGGCGCCCGGGTGGCGGCGCGCCCCGCCGCCACCCGGGCGCGACTTGCCCGCGCCCGTCACCATTCCGTCATGGACTCCTCACCGATGGTCGCGCTCCCCCGCTCGCCGCAGCGGCTCCGGCCCGCCGGGCCGGACCGGGCGCCGGGCCCGGTCGACGTGGCGCTGGCCGAGTTCGCGGCCCTGCGCAACGAGATCGACAACCTGGCCGGCGCCCACCGCACGATGATGAACCTCAACATCACCGTGGTCGCCGCCCTCGTCGGCTTCGTGCTGGCCAACCGGGCCGACCCCCACCTGCTGCTGGCGCTGCCGCCGGCCTCCGGCGCGATCGGGCTGGTCTACCAGTGGTACGTCCTGCACGCCAGGAACATCGGCGACTACATCAACGAGCACCTGCGGCCGCTGCTCGCCGAGTACACCGGGGACGACCGGGTGCTGGGGTGGGAGCACCACCTGCGCACCTCGGTGTACCGCAGGTTCGGCAGCAACCTCTCTGGCCGGCTCTCCTACCTGATCATCTTTCCGGGCGTGCCGGTGGCCGGCCTCGCCGTGACGGCACCGCTCCTGGACTCGCCGTGGTACGTGGCCGCCTGGCTGCTCGGCGTCGCCCTCTCGGCCACCCAGATCACGGTCTGGGTGCGGCAGGCGCGCGACTGGGTCTGCTGGGCCTGACCGGCTCACACTGGCGGGCGGGCACCCGCGAGCGCCGCCGGCCCGGGGCCGTGGCCCCGCCGCCGCGCGGGGCAGCCGAATCACGGAAAGCGTGGCCGTCCGAGGCGGGATGGCCACGCTTTCCGTGAATGCGGGAGGGAGTCAGCGTTCGCGGCCCTACCGGTCGTAGGCGAGGCGGGCCTGGCGGGGGACGTCGCCGAACCTGCCGGCGCGGAAGTCCGCGAACGCCTGGGTGATCTCGCTCCGCCGGTTCATCACGAACGGGCCGCCGAAGACGACGGGCTCGCGCAACGGGGTGCCGCTGTAGACCATGAGCCGGGTCGGCGCGTCGCCGTCCGGGGCGGCCAGCGGCAGCTCGCTGCCGCCGTCCACCCCGGCGACCGGGTCCGACCAGGCGGTCTGCCCGGCGGCGACGCGCCGGCCCGCCACCGTCGCCCGCCCCGCGACGACGTACACGAACGCCCGGTGCCGGGCCGGCAGCGGGTAGCGCAGCGTGACCCCCGGGTCGAGGCGGACCAGCGCGCCCTGCACGTCGACGTGGTTGAGGGCGGGGCCGGTGACCCCGTCGACGGTGCCGGAGACGACGTCGACGACGGCACCGGTGCGCGCGACGCGCGGCCGGTGGGCGGCGAGCAGGTCCTGGTAGCGGGTCTCGGTCAGCTTCCGCGCGGCGGGCAGGTTCAGCCAGAGCTGGAGCGTGTGCGCGTGCTCGTCGCGGTACGCCAGCTCGCGGTGGATGATGCCCCGGCCGGCGGTCATCCACTGCACGTCGCCGGGTTCGAGCGCGCCGGCGTTGCCGAGGCTGTCGCCGTGTTCGAGCACCCCGTCGAGGACGGTGGTGACCGTCTCCACGCCCCGGTGCGGGTGCCACTCGAAGCCGGGCGAGGAGAACCAGTCCTCGGCGAGCAGCAGGAAGGGGTCGGTCAGCGCCGGGTCGTTGGGCGCGAAGACCAGCGCCTTGTCGTCGACCTGCGCGTCCGGGCCGAGCCGGTGGCGGGTCTCGACCCGGGCGACGGTGCGTACCGGGGTGAGCGTGGGGGCGTCCATCGGCGGTTCCTTCCCCGTCGGGCATTTTGTTGACTCGTCAGCAAAACTAGCGCGGGGATGCTGACGCGTCAACGAAATAGTCGCTGACGTGTCAGCAACCGGCGGCTAGGCTGGCGGCGTGGGCGAACCGAGGTGGCTGGACGAGCGGGAGTCGCGCATGTGGCGCGCCTTCTACGAGATGCGTCGTCACCTCGACCGGCTGATCGAACGCCAACTCGCCGAGGCCGGCCTGTCCAGCGCCGACTACGACCTGCTCGTACCGCTGTCGGAGGCGCCCCCCGGCGGGCTGCGGGCGCGCGAACTCGGCAGCCTCGTCGGCTGGGACCGCAGCCGGCTGTCCCACCAGCTCCGCCGGATGGAGGCGCGCGGCCTGCTCACCCGCCGGGAATGCCCCACGGACGCGCGCGGCACCGTCGTGTGTCTGACCCCGACGGGCCGGGCCGCCATCGAGGCCGCCGCCCCCGGCCACGTCGACACCGTCCGGCGGCACTTCGTCGACCTGCTCAGCCCGGGGGAGATCGACACGCTCACCGCGATCGCGACCCGGGTCCGCGACCGGGACGCCCCCGTCGACCGGGTCTGACCCGGCCGGGCCGGGGGCGTCAGCCCTCCGGGGTGCCTCGGGCCGCCCACCGGCGCAGCAGGTCGATGCCCTCGTCGAGGCGGCCGTGCTCGGTGAGCAGCGTGACCAGCAGCGGCAGGGAACGTCGGTTGCCCTGGTCGACGGAGCGGCGGAGCAGGTCGATCGCCTCGTCCGGGCGGCCGTCGGCGGCCAGCAGCCCGGCCAGCTCGTCGTGCGCCCGCGCGTCGCCGTGCTCGGCGGCGACCCGCCAGTACCGTTCGGCCTCGTCGGCCTGCCCCCGCTCGGCGAGCAGGGCGGCCAGCCGGGCCGCCGCGTGCGGGTCGCCGTGGTCGGCGCGCAGCCGCAACTCCTCGGTGTGCCCCCGGTCGGCCAGCAGGTCGACCAGCACGCTGCCCGCGCCCCACGCGCCGGCCGCGTCGGAGTCGGCGAGGTCGCGCAGGTAGCCCGTGGGGTCGGGCACGGGGGTCAGCCCGACGGCCTCCGACCCGAAGAACCGGCTGCCGCCGAACTCGTGGCGCAGCCGGTCGTCCAGGTCGTCGGCCAGCGCGATCATCGCCCGTACGGCCAGCAGCAGGTGGGTGGGGACGAAGTCCTGCCCGAAGACGGGGATCGACGCCCAGACCGTGCCGCCGGTGCAGTAGACCCGGCCGACGACCAGCCCGTTGGTGAGGTCGGAAAGCCGCTGGTAGAGGGTCTCCGTGGGCTCGACGCCGGTGAGCAGCGGCGAGAAGACGTCCACCAGGGGCGGATCGTTCTGGGCGCGTACGAAGATCATCGCGGAGCCGGCGCGGATGCCCACGTCACCGTCGGCGTCGACCCGGAGCTGGTCGGCGGTGACGCCGAGGACGGCGGCCAGGATGCCCTTCACCCGCTCGGTCAGCTTGTCGTCACCGACGGGCGGCGCGGCCGGCGCGGTCGCCGGCGCGCGGCCGGCGGCGGCGAGCGGCCGGGCCGCCAGCGCGGCGGCCAACCGGGTGCGCCGGGGCACCGGGGCGGGGGTGGCGGTGACGGCCGGCCGGGCCGCCAGCGCGGCGACGAGGCGGCCCCACCTGTTGTCACGCGCCGTCATCGTGCTCACCGCCCGGTGCGCCGGCGGGCGGGTCGGCCGGCGGCTCCACCATGCGGATCTGGTCGAACATCTTGGCGATCACCAGCGGCGCGGCGACCCCGAAGGTGAAGCTGGCGAACGCGCTCTCCGCCAGCCCGCCCGCCCCGGCGGCGGCGGCCAGGCCGGTGCCGGCCACCGCCCGCAGCAGGACGGCGAAGATGACGATCGGCCGGTCCCGCTGGTCCCGCCACGGCCACTGCCACCGGCCCTCCGACTCGGTGGTCGGGCGCATCATGCCGTAGAGGTTCAGTGCCTCGGCCACTGCGCTGCCGACCATTCCCCAGACCGCGGCCATCCATAGAGACACGTCCCTACCCTAGCGATCGAGTGATCCACCACCCGCACCGCCCTGGCGCGGGTGCTGACGCCACAGTCGACGGTAACGGGGCGGCACAAGTCTCGGCCGTGAGGACGAAGAGCGCGACGGAGCCGGAATCGCAAGCCGGGTCAGTGTGCGGGGGCTGCCGGCACTGTGCCGCCTCCCTGACGGCGCGGCGGTGGAATCACCTCCGCCTCCTCAGTTCTCGGGTGCCAACGTGGCGAGGAACGTGCCGTCCAGCGGCGGTGATTCGGAACGGAAGCCGAAGAGCAGGAGACGGGCGTCACCGGTGAGCTTGATCGGAAATGCGCTGCGGTCGGTGGGGCCGCCGCCGGGGGCGGCTGAGATGAGTTGGAGGAACCCGGTCTCCATGTCCTTCAGATATATGTTGATGACCTTCCCGACCGGCAGGGAGGTCTTCGGATCGATGGCGTCACTCGGGGGAAGGGTGGCACCAGCAGGCAGGAACTTGGGGTCCTCGGCCTCGAACACGATGAACCTTCCGCTGTCATCGACGATGGCACCGCCCGCGCCATCGTCGCTCTGACCGCCGTCGGCTGCCACCGAAGCACGAGCCAGCGTGTCGGCATCCCGGTCTCTGATGAAGACGTCGATTTCGGTGTTGGTGTCATTCGGCACCAGGTCGCGCGCGTCGGAGGAGAAGACCACGTGGCGACCGGATGCCGTGATCCGCGGCGAGAACGAGGTACTGCCGCGGTGCGGCTTACCTCCCGGCGTCGGAGAAATCAGCTCCGTACGCCCCCGCCTGCGATCCCAGATCACCACGTCCTCGCTCGGAACATCGCCGTCACTCCCCTCCAGAGAGGCGGAGGTGTACGCGACGACCGTGCCGTCATGGTTCAGTGACGGCCAGTCGTTCGCACGGGAACCAGGGATGACCTTTGCGTCCGGCCGGACGAGCGTGAACCGGTTCGTCGCGAGCTCCATGAGGTATATATCGGTCCACGAGTTGGTGTCTCGGGGGGCGAGGCGAAGATCGGTAGCAATGGCGACCCACTTGCCGTCACCGCTCAAAGTGACTTCGCCCCGGGAGCCGCCCTTTCCGCCAGCGAGCAGCCTGTCGGGTGCGAGCTGCCTGACGCGACGAGCGGCGCGGTCGTAGACGAAGGTTCCCAGAATCTTCCCGAATGTGGTCGGATCCGTTCCCACCGGTGCCTTGAACAGCACGACGGCACCATCCGCGCTGATGCCCGCGATCTCGATTTCGGCTCGGGAGCCGCCTTCGAGCGGAGGAAGGGAGACCTGCTCGACGGTGCCGTTCTTTCGGTCCCGGATGAAGAGTCCGTACCTGCTGTCCACGGAAGGCCGACCGTCGACCACCTCTGTCAGAATCTCCACCAGCGCGACGTAGCGACCGTCCCCGCTCACGGAGCCGTGGCTCGTCACCCTCAACGTCTCTGACGGCGCTGTGATCTCCTGCCGCTCCACACCGACGAGCCGCAGGCCACCGCCGCGTCTTGGAGGCGCTGGGTCGTCGACGTCTCGGTCCAGAAAGAACAGAGTGCCGACGACTACGAGTATGGGAGCGCTGAAGATCAGCCAGCGTAGGCGGAACGCCAGCGACCGACGCTCTCGCGCCGCACCCGACATGGAGACCTCCACGCCACCGTCATCATGACCCGCAGTTGCGGGACTGGCTCTGGATCAACTTGCCGCTCTCGTGCCAGATGCACACGGCAGCCTCCCCGCCGGATCCTGTGGTCCGAAAGAGTTCTCCACCGTCGTTCCTGACGACCTGGGTTCCCCGCTGATCTCCCATGGCCCAGTCCACCTCGATCTGCCAGCGCAAATCAAAACGCGTGACCTTGGCCTCGATCAGGAAATCCTCTGCATCGGTGTCGGACACTTCGATGGGGAACTTGACCGGCTTCAGGTTCAGAAGCTCATCCTCCTCGCCGGAGCGCACCACCTTTGACGTCATCTTCGGCGGCTCGACGTCCAGATCAGCTTCAAGAGCACGATAGCTGCCCTGACCACCGCACCCGATCCCCACCACGGTTCCGCCGCTGATCGGAGTCGACCGACTGCCAATCACCACCGCGCGGATCATCTCGACGGAGACCTGGGCCTTCGTCTCGGAGTCGATGTGGAGTGCCACCCGCCGCACACCCGACGCCGTCGCACCCACGCTCTTGGCCCAAGCGCCGAGACCGTCGGGATTGTCACCGGGAGCGGGTATGTTGGAGGGTGGCTGCTCGACGTGCCACCGGTCGGTGCAGCGATCGTCAGAGAGCCGAGAAGTGATGTTGAGCGGGCCTGGCGGGTCGCCAGAAGGCGTGACGGTCGGCGCCACCGGCGACTGCGTCGCCGGCTGCGCAGCCGGATCCGGTTTCGGCGATCCTCTGAGATTCGGGTACAAGGTGGCGAAGGCGGCGATCAACGCTGCGATTACCGTGCCGGCGAAGGCCAGCAGCGCTATGGACAGGGCCTCAGATCGGCGGGCGCTGCTTCCCGCCGCCGCCGACGACCCCGGCTCCGGCTCCGGCTCCGGCTCCGGGGCGGACCTTTTCACCCTTGCCCGTCGCGGCATTCCTGCACCCCCCGGATTTTTTCTAGGGTGTATGGAGCCATAGTCGGTTCGACTTCCCTCAGCGCCAGATTCACGCGCGCCGACGCACACAGGCTATCAGCCTGGGACACCAGTCGATACCTACGAGGCAGTTGCGCGACCAGAGGTTCCGGTCAGGGCGTCGGGGCGGTGAGGAGGTAATCGTCGGCGTCCGGGCTCCACTCCAGACCCACCACGCCGGTGGTCGCCGCCGCCTTGCAGAACTGGAGGAAGCTGCGGTAGCCGAGCTTCTTCTCACTGAAGTCCGGCCGCGCCCGCCGGAGCTGGTTCTTGAGCCCGGACAGGGCGACCGCCCCACCGTCGCCGGCCAACTCCGCGACCACCGAGCCGAGCAGCCCGAAGGCCACCTCCCGGTCGCCGTGCTCCGGCAGGGAGACCTCGGGGTCGCCCTTGGCCGGACCCTCCCCCAGCTCGATCACCGTGCGGCCGGCGAGGTGCCGCAGCAGCTCCCCGAAGGTGCGGAACCCGTAGTCGGACTCGCTGAAGGTCGGGTCCTTGCGCAGCAGCGTGCGCTTGAGCGTCGAGGCGGTCACCTCGCCGCCGGAGCTGCCCTGGAGGCCGGCGACGGTCTGGGCGACGAGGACGCTGAGCGTGTCCACGTCGCGCGCCGCCTCCTCCTCACCCGCCGGCCGCGCCTCCTCCTCCGGCTCGGGCTGCGCCGGCTCCGCCTGCTCCGCGCGCTCCGGCCGCTGCGGCTCGGCACCGGGCCGGGCCGGGCGGCCGCGCCGACGCGCGGTCGGCGGGGCCTCCACCCCCTCCAGCCGGTCGTAGTAGAGGAACTCGTCGCAGGCCGGCGGGAGCAGCGCCGAGGTGGACTTCTCCACGCCCACGCCGATGACCCGCTTGTTCAGCTCCCGCAGCTTGTGCACCAGCGGGGTGAAGTCGCTGTCACCGGTGCAGATCACGAACGTCGAGACGTACGCCCGCTCGAAGGCAAGCTCAACGGCGTCGACGGCCATCTTGATGTCGGCGGCGTTCTTGCGCGACGCGCCCATCCGCTGCGGCATCTCGATCAGCTCCACGTGGGAGCGGGTGAGCATCCGCCGGTCCTCGTCGAAGTACGACCAGTCGGCGTACGCGCGGCGCACCACCACCCGCCCCCGCTCGGCGAGCGCGTCGGCGATGGGGCGCAGGTCGAAGGCCATCCCGCCGAGGTGCTCGCGCGCACCCAGGGCGAGGTTCTCGTAGTCGAGGAACAGGGCGATCCGGTCTTCGTGATCCACGAGGGCCAGCGTACGTGCTCGGGCGTGCCGAGGCCGGTATCGGCTGGCAGGATGGCCCGGTGGACCTCGACTCCGGCGCCGGGCTGCTGCACCGGCTGACGTCGTACACCCCCGACCGCGAGTGGGACACCCCCGCCGACGACCCGCGTGTGCGCCGCGACCTGGTCCCGAACGACCCGGCGACCCTGCCGCCGCCGGTCAAGGGCTACCCGGGCGGGCTGCCGGTCCTGGCGCTGCCGCGCGACCTGCCCGACCCGGGCACGCCCGCGACGGCGGTCCTCGCCGGCGTCCCGGCCCCGGCGCGGCCCCTCGACGCCGCGCAGCTCGGCCGGGTGCTCTTCCTCGGCGCCGGCGTCGTGCGCACCGCCGCGCGCGCCGGCCGCCGCGTCCTGTTCCGCGCCTCCGGCTCGGCGGGGGCACGCTTCCCCCTGGAGGTGTACGCGAGCACGCGCGGCGTCGCCGGGGTGCCGGACGGCGTGCACTGGTACGACGCGGTGGAGCACGCGCTGGTCCAGGTCGCCCCCGCCGCCGCCGGGGCGGCGACGACACTCGTGGTGACGGGCGTGCCGTGGCGCACGGGCTGGCGCTACGCCGAGCGCGGGTGGCGTCACCTGTACTGGGACGCCGGGACGCTGCTGTCGCAGCTCTCGGCGGCGACGGCCGGCGCGGGGCTCGCGCCCCGGCTGCGCTCGCTCTTCCCCGACGCCACGGTGCGCGAGCTGGTCGGCGCGGACGGGGTGCACGAGTATCCGCTGGCCCTGCTCTCGCTCGGCGACGGCGAGCCGGCGATCACCCCCACCGGCGCGGCGACGCCGGGCGAGCTGCCGCCGGTGGAGCTGCCGCTGTGCACCGGGGCGCAGCGCGCGGGCGAGCGCGACGACCTCGGGGCGCCCTGGCCGGAGGGGGCCGCCCTGTCGGACGTGCCGCCGTCGGACCCGCTCGACGAGGTGGTGCGGCGGCGCGGCTCGCAGCGGCGCATGGACCGCTCCCGGACGCTGCCGCGCGCCCTGCTGGAGTGGCCGATGGCCGCGGCGCTGCGCGGGGTGGACGTGCCGCACTGGGTCGCCGTGCACGGGGTCGACGGGGTGCCGCCCGGCCTCTACCGCTGGCCCGAGCTGTCCCGGCCGCTGCGGGCGGGCGACCTGCGCGACGAGCTGCTGCGGGTCTGCCTGGACCAGGCGCTCGCCGCCGACGCCGCGTACGTCGTCGTGGCGGCCACCCCGCGCGCGCCGCTGGACGACCGCGCCTACCGCGACGCCCAGCTCGCCGCCGGGCTCGTGGAGGGCCGGCTGCACCTGGCGGCGTACGCGCTGGGCGCGGGCGCCTCCGGGATGACGTTCCTGGACTCGGAGGTGCCGGGCCTGCTCGGCGAGCCGGACGACACCGTCGGGCTGCTCTTCACCTGCGTGGGCGTCCCGGAGTACGCCTCGCGCGCCGGTGGCCGCCCGGGCGCGCCGGTGGAGGTCCGGCCGGTCACGCCCCGGCTCGGCCGGTCGTGACGACGGGGCGACCCTGACCGGCCGACGGCAGCCGCTGCGGCACCCCGCCGGAAGGGCTTCCCGCTGCGGCCTTGAGCTGGCGGGGACCACCGTGAGATTCTGATGCGTCGATCAGAGGCCGCGCGTGGGGCCGACAGTCGTCCATTGGGCACCCCGGGCCGGCACGGCCTGTGGGACGGACGGCGACAACTGCGATGACCACCGGGCAGTCCGTCTCCGTCTTACCCATGAAGGACTCCACCATGCAGAACCCGACCATGCCCGCGCCCCCGCCGGGCGGCCCGACCCGGCCCGCCCGTCGACGCTGGCCCGCCCTCGCCGCGAGCCTGCTGCTCGTCGCGGCGGCGTCGGCCGCCATCAGCCCGCCGAGCGCCGACGCCGCGACCACCCCGGTCGCCGTCACCGTCAACGCGCGGGCGGGGCTGGCGACCGTGCCGGACACCGCGCTGGGCGTCAACCAGGCCATCTGGGACCAGAACCTGGCCACCGACGAGACGTCCGACCTGCTGCGCGCGGCCGGCGTGCGGATGCTGCGGTACCCGGGCGGCTCCTACGGCGACATCTACCACTGGAAGACCCACACCGCGCCCGGCGGGTACGTCGCCCCGAACACCGACTTCGACACCTTCATGGCCGGGGCCCGCCGGGTCGGCGCGCAGCCAATGATCATCGCGAACTACGGCACCGGCACCCCGGCCGAGGCCGCCGAGTGGGTGCGGTACGCCAACGTGACCAAGGGCTACGGCGCGAAGTACTGGGCGGTCGGCAACGAGAACTACGGCAACGGCCACTACGGGGCGGCCTGGGAGGCCGACGACCACCCCGACAAGAGCGCCAGCCAGTACGCCCGGCTGGTCGTCGACTACGCCGACGCGATGAAGGCGGTCGACCCGACCATCAAGGTGGGCGCGGTGCTGACCATGCCGGGCAACTGGCCGGACGGCATCACCGCCGGCAGCGACCCGGGGCCGTGGAACCAGACCGTCCTCTCGATCGCCGGGCAGAAGATCGACTTCGTCGACGTGCACTGGTACCCGGGCGGCACCGCCGCCGAGTCGCTGGCCCGCACCGCGCACATCGACGACGCGGCCCACCTGTTGCGGCAACAGATCGCCCGGTACGCCGGGGCGGGGGCGGAACGCATCGGCATCAGCTTCACCGAGCTGAACGTCGACGCGGGCCGGACCACCCAGCCGGGGGCGCTCTTCCTCGCCGACGCCTACACCGATTTGCTGGAGAACGGCGTCTTCACGGTGCAGTGGTGGAACGTGCACAACGGCATCGGCACGATCTCCCAGGTCGCGGGGCACACCGACTACGGCGACTTCGGCATCCTCTCCAGCGGAAACTGCACCGCCGACGGGTCGGTCTGCCAGCCGCCGCTGAACACGCCGTTCGCGCCGTACCACGGGCTGTCCATGATGAACCTCTTCGTCCGCCCCGGCGACCAGCTCGTCCGCGCCGGCACCGACGAGCCGCTGGTCACCGCGCACGCCGCGCGCCGGCCCAACGGGGACCTCGCGGTGCTGCTGGTGAACAAGGACCCGGACGACGCGCACCCGGTCGAGATCGACTACGCCGGGTTCACCCCGTCGAGCGCCGCGCCGACGACGCACACCCACACCAACGGCGCCACCGCCATCGCCACCGGCGCCTCGGGCAGCGCGACCAGCCGGGTCCTGCCGCCGTACTCGCTGACCACGCTCGTGCTGCGCCCCGCCGACGCGGTCACCGGGCAGCCCGGCGCGCCGGGCCGGCCCACGGCCGCCGCCGTCACCGACCGGGCCGCGACCATCTCCTGGCCGGCGGCCAGCCCGGGCCGCAGCCCGATCGCCAAGTACGAGGTGTACCGGCAGAACGGGACCGTCAGCGAGCAGCTCGGCGAGACCTCGGGCACCGCGCTGGCGGTCGGCAACCTCGTCCCCGGCACCAGGTACACGGTCAACGTGGTGACCCGGGACACCGCCGGCCGCGTCTCCTGGTCCTCCCCGCCGCTCACCTTCACCACCGACAGCCCCGCCGCCAGCACCTGCGCCGTCCGTTTCGGCAGGACCACGGACTGGGGCAACGGCTACGTCGGGGCCGTCGACATCGTCAACAAGGGTGCCGACCCCATCGACGGCTGGACGCTCACCTGGACCTGGCCGACCGCCTGGCAGCAGGTGAACAGCGGGTGGAGCGCCACCTGGGAGCAGGTCGGCCGGACCGTCCGGGCGACCAGCACCGCCGACAACCGCCGGCTCCCCGGGGGCGGCGGCAGCACGAGCGTCGGCTTCGTCGGCGGGTACGGCGGCCCGAACGTGCCGCCCACCGGGTTCACCCTCAACGGCGTCCCCTGCACCGTCCTGTGACGTCGTCGCCGGCACCCTCGTCCGCTCCCCCGGGCCGGTCAGCCGGGCCGGGTGGTCGGCGAGGGTGCCGGCGCGGCCGGTAGCCCCGGGCGGATCGCTACGGGTCCGCGCTTGATCCACTCCAGGTCGCCGACATCGCGGCCTTCGTCCGCCCCGGACCACCCCATGACGGCGACATACAGCCGGCCAACCGAGCACCGTTGACCGTGGGCGTCTCCGTGCTCGAGGGCCTGCAGCGGGGCGGTGAGGCGCTGACACCGGCGCGAGCAATCACCGTGAGTCACCGAAGACGATGACACCGCCAGCTGTCACGGTGCGTACCCGACAGTGCCCCGCCGCCACCCCGCGCCGTCTCCTTTGCTCTGCACCCACGGACGCAACAGCTTGGTGAGCAGGGCCGACGAACGCAGGGCCGGTCGCAGCGCGACTACCCAGCGTCACTGTTGCATATGTGGAAGCAGAGCAAAGGCGGCAGGGCAGGGTGAGGCAGGTTACCCAGGGGACTACGCGGCGTACAGCGCGGAGAGCTACGGCACGCTTCAGGTAGTCGCCTCTCCCAGGATTAGCGGTGCCTTGGTCGTCCGCCCCCATGCGGAAAGCGTGGGTCGAGCCGGCCCTCGACACACACCGGAGCGAATCGATCGGCCTGAGCCGGCAGTAGACGGGCGCCCGGCCTGCGGCCGACGGCGGGGCCGGCGGGTCAGCGGGTAGTCCGGCCGGTCACCGAACCGGCTTCGGTGTGATTCGGGATGACCCGTTCCGTGCCGCTGGTCGGCTCGCGGTGGCAACCAGGGCGCCCGCAGATCCTTCGCCTGCCGCGCGTCACGAAGCGCGGAGCCGGGCCAGGTGGTCGGCGAGGGCCCGGCGCGGCCGGTAGCCCCGGGCGCGGGCCCGGCTGATGTCCAGCACCATGCCCCGGGCGAGCTGGTCGACGGCGTACCGGGTCAGCGTCGGCGCGCGCCGGGTCAGCCGGGACAGGGCGGTCGCCGCGCCGGCCGCGCCGCCGGCCAGCCCCACCGGCAGGTGCAGCAGCCGCGCCGGCTGGCCCGTCGCGGCGAGCACGTCGCGCAGCACGGCGTCACGCGAGTACGGCCGGTCGTCGGCGACGTTGTACGCCCCGGGCGGCCAGCCGGTTGCGGCGAGGCAGGCGTCGGCCAGGTTCTCCACGGCGGTGAGGCTGAGCCGCACGTCGGGGCCGGGCACGGGCAGCCAGCGGCCCCGGCGGGCTTGCAGCAGCCGGGGCAGCAGGTGCGGGTCGCCCGGCCCGTAGACCGCGCGGGGGCGCAGCACGACGGCCCCGGCGGCCAGGGCGAGCCGCTCCCCGGCCGCCTTGGTGCGCCCGTACGCGGTGAGCTGCCCGTCGACCGGGTGCTCCTCGGCGACGAGGGTCGGCCCTCCGGGCCGGTAGACGCTGGCGCTGCTGACCCAGACCACCGGGCGGGCGGCGGCGGCGTCCAGCAGCCGGGCGGTGCCGTCCACGTTGACCGCCCGGTAGGCGCGCTCGGTCGCCGGGCCGGGCACCGGGTCGCCGACCGCCGCCGCGAGGTGGACGACCAGGTCCGCCCCGGCGAGGTCGGGGACGTCGCGGGCGGCGTCCCACGGCACGTGCCGGCCGAGCGGGCCGGGCCGCCGGCCGAGGCAGCGCACCCGGGCCCCGGCGGCAGCGGCGGCGCGGGCCACGGCAGCCCCGCAGAACCCGCTGGCCCCGGTGACCACCACCTCCATCCCGGCCAACACGCGCTCCGCCCCGGTCGGCACACGATCCGCCCCGGTCAGCACGGCTCGGTTTCCGGCCGGGACGGGTCGGCCCGGACGACGAGGCGCGCCCAGCCCGGCAGCGCCGCGCGGGCGTCGGCGCGGGCGGCCACCACGACCGGCCGGTGCGGCGCGAGCGCGGCGAGGGTGTCGGCGAGCTGCGCGCGGGCCAGCCGGGCGCCCGGGCAGGAGTGCGTGCCCGCCCCGAAGACGAGCCGGGCGATCCGGGTCGGCGCGGGGTCGGCGCAGTCCGGGTCGGTGCGGTGCGCCCCGGCGGCGTGCCGGGCGACCAGCAGCAGGCGGTCCCCGGCCCGGACGGGGCAGCCGCCCACGGTGCCGTCGCCGGCGGCGACGCGGGGCAGCAGCGGGGTCGGCGCGGTCACCCGAAGCAGCTCGTCGACCAGGGCATTCCGGGTGTCGGCCGACTCGGCGTGCGCCCACAGCCGGTCGTCGGCGCACCAGGCGACGGCCCGGGGGATGCCGGCGACGGTGGTGTTGACGGCGGCGACGGTCAGCATGGCGGCCAGGCCCGCCTCGTCCGGGGGCACCGCCAGCAGGTCGGCCAGGTCGGCGACGGCCCGGCGGGCGGCGCGGGCCCGGCCGGGCGGGCGCGGGCCGGGTAGCTGCTCGGCGGCGGCCGTGGCGGCGGCCCGCCGGGCCGCCGCCGCCAGGGCCAGCGGATCGGCGTCCACCCCGAGCAGGGCGGCGGTGGTGGCGCCGGCCAGCTCGGCCACCACCGGCACCAGGTCCACCGGCTCGCCGGCACCGAGCGGGGCGAGCCGCCGCCGCAGCACCTCCGTCCAGACGGGACGCAGCCGGTCCACCCCGGCGGGCCCGAGCCCGTCGTGCAGGCGGCGGCGCAGGAGCCGGTGCTCGGGGCCCTCCTGGTCGAACAGGAGCCCGTCGCTGCCGAGCCGGCGGGCGGTCCCGCCGACGGTGCCGGCGGCGAGCCGGTCCAGGGGCACCCGGGTCAGCGCGGCGAGGTAACCCTCCGGGTCGTGGACCAGCACGGTGCGGCCCAGCCGCAGCGCCGGGCGGCGGCGGGTGGCGGAGAGCAGGGCGAACAGCACCGGGTACCGGCGCAGGTAGACCCGCCGGTCCCGGCGTCGCCCCCGCCCGCCCGACCCCCGTCGGTCCGGGCGGGCGGGGGTCACGGTCGGCCGCTCAGGCACGGCGGTACCTCCGGGGCGTCGAGGGAAAGTCGGCTCGGGCGGCGGCGAGGATGGCGGCGGCGGCCCGGTCGGGCTTGCGGGACCGGCCGCTGGTCGGCACCGGGGCGAGCAGCAGCGCGTCGGGCCGGGCGGCCCCCATCCGGGCCAGGACCGGCGCGAGGGCGGCGCGCAACCGGCCCGGGTCGGCCCCGGGCTCGGGTTCGACGACGGCGACGAGCCGTTCGTCGCCGTCGCCCGCCGGTACGCCGACCAGCACCGCGAGGTTGACGCCGGGGACGTGCAGCGCCGGCTCGTACAGGCCGGGGTAGATGTTCTCCGCCCCGCGCAGGATCATGTCCTTGCAGCGGCCGGCGAGGACGATCCGGTCGCCGTCGAGCCGGGCGACGTCGCCGGTGTCCACCCAGTCGTGCGGTTCCTCGCCGAGGTAGCGGTGGGCCTGCCCCGGCCCGGTGAGCAGCAGCCGCCCGTCCGGCCCGACCCGGGTCCGCACCCCGGGCAGCGGCGCGCCGACGAGGTCCCCCGCGCCGGTGAAGGCGGCCTTCTCCCGGGCCTCGACGGCGGCAGCGGGGAAAAGCTCGGTCAGGGCGTAGACGCCCCACGCCTGCTCGGCGCCGGCCCGCCGCACCCGGTCGAGCAGGGTGGCGCTCACCGGCGCGGAGCCGCTGTAGAACCGGCCGGTGAGCCGGGGGTTGCGCGCGAGCAGCGCCCGGAGCTGGGGCGGGGTGAGGTAGCTGGCCTGCGGGCGCAGGCGCGCCACCTGCCGGGCCAGGGCCTGGGGCGAGCGGGCCGGCAGGGCCACCGGGGCGCCCCCGGCCAGGGCGGGCACGAGGACGAAGAACATGCCGCCGAGCACCGGAACGTCGGGGCGCGGCCCGACCAGGTCGGACACGGCGCGCATCCCGGCGTCCAGGCCGGAGCGCCGGTGCACCACCGCCCGGGGTCGGCTGGTCGTGCCCGAGGTGAAGATGACGACCGCGTCGCCGTCGTCGCCGCGCCGGTCGGGGGTCGGCCCCGACCGGGGGCGCAGCGCGGGGGCGCAGCCGGGCAGCCGGGGGCCGGCGGTGCGTACCGGCCCGAGGTCGGCCAGCGGCGGCAGGGCCAGCCGGGCGCGGCCGGCCAGCGGTCGCGCCCACCCGGCGACCGCCTGCGCCGCCGCGTCGGCGACGACGAGGGCGGGGCGGGCCAGGGCCAGCCGGGCGGTGAGCACGTCGGGGCCGGCGCTGGGGTCGAGCACCGCCACCCGCACACCGAGCCGGTGCGCGGCGAGCAGGACCGACAGCGCGCGGGGGCCGGGGCGTACGGCCAGGCCGAGGGTGTCCCCGGCGGTCAGGCCGTGGTGGTGCAGGGCGGCGGCGTACCCGTCGGCGAGGTCGGCCAGCTCGCCCCGGGTGGCGCGGACGCGGGGCCGGCCGGACGCCCCGGCGGTGAGCACCGCCGGCCGGTCCGGGTGGCGGCGCAGCGCCGTGGCCAGTTCGTCGAGCATCGGTTCTCCTGGGCGCAGGCGGGGTCAGCGGGGGTCCGGGGTCAGCGGGCCGCTGCCCCGGTCCAGGTACCAGGCGGCGGCGCGGCGCAGCCCGTAGGCCCGCAGCCGCCGGGTGGAGTTCTCGACCACCATCGAACGGTCGTGGACGATGGCGGCGGTGTGGCGGCGTACCCGGTTGAGGAACTCCCGGTCCGTCGGCGACGGGCGGCGGGGCATCCCGCCGCAGGCCAGGTACGCGGCCGGGGTGATCGCCATGTTGTTGCCCGCGTGCATGCGGTAGGGGGCCCGGTAGCCGGGGGCGCGGTGGGCGGGGCGCAGCCGCCCGAAGGCGGCGGCGACGGCGACCACGGCGCGGAAGGCGGCCCGACCCAGCGGGCCGTGCTCGTCGCGGCGGGCCACGATCCGCCCGCACGCCATCTCCGCACCGCCGGTGAGGGTGCGGCGGGCGGCGGCCACCCAGCCGGGCCGGGGCAGGCAGTCGGCGTCGGTGCGGGCCAGCAGCGTCGCCCCGTGGGCGATGGCGTGCCGGAAGCCGGTGTCGACGGCCGCGCCGACGCCCCGCTGCCGCTCCTCGAGCAGCAGGGTCGGCACGGGCGAGCGGGCCGCGAAGCGGCGGACGACGTCGGGGGTGCCGTCGGTGGAGGCGTTGTCGACCACCAGCAGGGTGAAGTCCCCGTCGGTCTGCGCGGCGAGGGCGTCGAGGGTGGCCCCGATCCGGGCGACCTCGTTGTACGCGGGGACCACCACCCACAGCGCGGTCACGACTTCTCCCAGACCATCGTCATCAGGCTGACGCCGCCGCCCAGACCGATGAAGAGCACCCGGTCGCCGGGGCGCAGCCCGGCGTCGACGCGGGCGAGCTGGACGCCGAGGGTGGCGCTGGCCAGGTTGCCCAGCTCGGTGACGGTGACCTCCAGCTTCTCCCGGGGCACGCCGGTCACCTCGACGAACCGGTCCAGGTAGGGCAGCGTCACCTGGTGGACGAGCACCCGGGCGTAGTCGGCCCAGTCGAGGCCGGTGCGGTGCCGGACGCGGTGGAGGATGTCCGTGCCGACCTTCTCGAAGACGTCGCGCAGCGCGCGCCCGTCGCCGGTGAAGTAGGTGTGCTCGTCGCCCCGGGGGTGCCGGGAGCCGCCGCCGGGGATGCCGCCCACCGTCCAGTGCTGCGACCAGGTCTCGGTGTCGACGTCGACGATGCCGCCGGAGGCGACCGGCTCCACCAGCACGGCGGCCCCGGCGTCGCCGAAGGTGTACCCGGCGAAGGCGTCGCGGGCCTGGTCGAGGTCGGTGAGCTGCCAGCGCATCGCCCGGGTGGGCGTCTCGCCGGTCACCACCAGGGCGCGCCGGGCGCGGCCGGCGAGGATGGCGCAGCGGGCCAGGTCGACGCCGTTGAGGAAGCTGTTGCAGGCGTTGCTGACGTCGAGGGCGTGGGCCCGGCCGCCCAGCTCGGCCTGCACGATGTGGGCGGTGGCCGGCTCGGCGACGTCCCGGGTGGCCGAGGCGAACAGCAGCAGGTCCACCTCCTCGGGCTCCCGGCCGGCGGCGGCGAGCGCCTGCCGGGCGGCGCGGACCGCCAGGGTGGAGGCGTACTCCCCGTCGCCGGCCATCCGGCGGGAGGCGATCCCGGTCATCCGCGACAGCAGGCCGTCGGGCAGGGAGATCCCGCTGGCCTCGGCGAGGCGTCGGTGCAGTTCGGCCGTGGGCACGACCCGGTCGGGCAGGCTGGCCCCGACGGCGGTGATGCCCACCCGTACCGGGGCCGGCGGCGGTGCTGTCGTGGGGTCGATCATGCGCTGAGCTTGCCGAACGCCGTCGCCGGGCGGATGAGTAGGGGTGCTCATGTCCACTGGTGCGACGGGCCCGGGCGCCGTCGTCGCGGCGGGAGGGCCGCGACAACGGCGGGAGGGCCGCGACGACGACGGGACGGGCCTACCGGCGGAAGGGCCCCGTGATGGCGAACGTCGTGCCCGGGGCGTAGCAGTTGACGTACATCGTGTGCCGGTCGTCGGAGAAGCAGGCCCCGGCGAACTCACCGTACGCGGGGGCGGTCTCGGTGCCGACGTTCTGGCGGTTGCGGGCGAACAGGTACGGCTCGCCGTCGACGGTGGTGCCCATGAGGTAGCTGTCGCCGTCGCCGTCCTGGCAGAGCATCAGCCCGCCGGACGGGGTCATGCAGATGTTGTCCGGGCTCTCGAACAGCTCCGACCCCGGGCCGGTGGCGTGGAAGACGACGACCAGGGTCAGCTCGCGGGTGGCCGGCCGGTACCGCCACACCTGGCCCCGGTGCTCGGCCTGGGAGCCGCTCGCGCGCTTGGCGAAGGAGGAGACGAAGTACGCCGCGCCGTCCGTGCCCCACCAGGCGCCCTCGAGCTTCTGGGCGTGGGTGACGCCCGCCGGGCCGTAGTCCTGCAACCTGATCGGGACGGTGGTGGCCAGCGGGTCCGGCACGTCGAGCCACTCGACGCGGGCGAAGGTGGCGCCGGGTTCCTGGACGGTAGAGAGGTCGGCCACCCCGGGCACCCGCATGACCTGCAACCGCCCGCCCGCCCGCAGGCTGCCGTGCCCGCCGAGCGGCCGGTTCGGCAGGAACCGGTAGAAGCAGCCGAACTTCTCCCCCGAGGCGTCCTCGGTCTCGTACACCGCGCCCGTGCGGGGGTCGACGCAGACGGCCTCGTGCGCGAAGCGGCCCATGGCCGTGAGCGGGGTCGGATGCGTGTTGCGGGCGGGATCGTACGGGTCGACCTCGAAGATCCAGCCGTGGTCGCGCTCGTTGCCCTGCTCGCCCCGGCGGACCTCCAACTCCTCGCAGGACAGCCACGTCCGCCAGGGCGTCGGCCCGCCCGCGCAGTTGGCCCACGTGCCGCCGAGGCTGACCCGCTGCTCGACGCCGCCCGGCCGTAGGACGAGCGTCGTGGTCCCGCCGAGGGCGGCCGGGTCGTAGGTCAGCTCCGGGGGCGCGGCGACCGGCACGGCGGCGGACCACGGCCAGCTCTCGTGGTTGCGCACGAGGCGAACCTGGGGGCCGGGGCCGGAGAACGCGGCCATGCCGTCGCAGTTCCCGGGCACGACGCCGCCGCCGGACATCGGCTCGCCCTGGCGGGAGAGGACCCGGTAGCGGAAGCCTCGGGGCAGGTCCAGCAGGCCGGCCTCGTCCGGCACCAGCGGCCCGTAGCCGCCCCCGCCGGTCGCCAGGGCGGGCACCGCCGTGAAGAGCGCGTCGATGACGCCGGACAGCGCCACCCCCGCGCCCACGATGCCTGATTGCGCCAGGAAGCGTCGCCGGTCGAGACTCAAGGCAGCTCCTCAGTGATCGGAAGGCGAGCCATAGTAACCGCTCGATGCCGAAGATGTCTCTCGTCCCGGCCCGGAAACCGTTGGACGCCGGCGCAGCCGGGGCGGGCGATCCCGGGGGCGCGGCTCGCCGTCGACGCGCGGATGACGGCAGCCACGCCGCGCCTATCGGGCCATTCGCGCCACGGCCGGGTCGACGCGTTCACGACCGGCCGGGACGCCTTCCCACGGGATACGTCACCTGCCCCCACACGACCGTTCAACGCCGGGATTTTCAGCGCTGGAACCACCACACGGCCCGACAATCCGCAGCCCCGTAGCGCAATTTAACATTCGAAACATCTTTCGATGTGCCGGCGGCCCGAGACCCGATCGCAGCCGATTCCTTCGCCCGCCGGCCACCTCGACCGGGCGCGATTGCCCTCGCCTGCGGCGACGACCCGGACCGAGCACCGGCCGACGCGACGCCGTCGCCGAACCGCCAGCTCACGGGCCTTTCAGCAGGCGATCGCACCCGCCCGGACGGCCCCGCAACTGCGCCGGCGGAGCGTCCACATCTCTTTCAGGATGGGATTCCCAGCGTCGCCCCTCTATCTCACCCACTCCCGCCCGCAGGCGCGCTGGAGACCAATCGGAGCATCCGCAGCGAGGGTCGCCATATCGACATTGCATTGACTTGCGCCACCTTCCGCGATAATCCTTTACAGGTGGTTCCGCCGGGTCCCGAAGATTCGGCGTTCATCCGCTGCACGCGTCGGCGCACGGCAGGCCCGCGGAAAAGTGGCCGCCGATCGGCGCGATATCGACTACGAACAGCCATTACGTGCGCAGACCCCCGCGAAGTTCCGGCGGTCCGGTCCGCCACGCGAGTCGGGAGGTACGTCGAATGAGCATCGCGCCGCAGCGGTCGCCGGGGCGGGACGACCTCACCGGGCCGGGTGGGTGGTCTCTCGTGCCGATCGCACTGCTGCGGCAGGCCGGCTTCCCGTTCTCCACGCTGGACGGTCTCGTCGACCGGGCCGCCGCCGAACGCGCGGACGACCTCCTCGCCCGGCGCGACACGACCCGGCTGCTCGCCCAGCGGCTGAAGGCCGTCATGCGCTCCGCCGGCGTCGGCGTCCGGGGAGACCTCGCCTCCGGCGTGGGCATGCTGCGGCCGTTCGCCGAGGACGACCTCGCCCGGCTACGCCGGGAGACACCGGCCTCCGCCGGCGCCGTCGTCGAGGCGTACCAGGAGACCGCCACCGGCCTCGACCGGGCCTGGGCGGCCTGGACGACGCAGCTCGCCGACGCGATGGACCGGGCCCGCCGCGAGGTGGTCCGGCTCTGCGCGGATCCCGCGTTCCGGCAGGTTCTCCTGCTCTCCAACGACGCCCGGTACGCGGAGTTCTCGGCCTGGATCGACCGGGGGGCCGCCGGCTCGCCGGGGCACCTCCGACGGATGACGGACCTGCTCGCGATGTACGTGCAGCGGGTCGCCACCAAGAACGAGACCCACTCGCACTTCGGGCCGCTGTCCGTGGCGCGGGTGGCGCCCCTCTCCAGCGGCGTCACCTGGGAGACCGGCCCGCTCCAGCGGATCGTGTTCCTCTCCCACTGGGCCGGCGAACGGCTGGCCGAGGTCTTCAGTCAACGGCCCGACGCCTACGCCCTCGTCCGGCCCCGCCGCCGGCCGCTGGCGTTCCTGACCGGATCGAGCCTGGTCCTCTACGCGTTCCGGCCGACGACCGGCATGCCCGACGGCTGGCGGTTCGACGCGGTGTCCACCACCGAGCTGGACGACGACCGCCTGTGGCTGTGGCAGAGGTGCGACGGCGTACGGACCGTCGGCGACCTTCGGGAGGCATGGTCGCGGCGGGTGCCCGCCCCGGCGGCGACCCTCGAGGAGGCGCTGGACGACCTGACCGGGGCGGATCTGCTGGTCTGCCGCTGGGAGATCCCGATCGGTTCGGCCGATCCGCTGCTCGTGCTCGACGCGCACCTGCGTGCGGGCGGGTCGCCGGAGACGCCGTCGACGGTCGGCGACCTGGCCACGGTGGAACGCTTCCGCACCGCGCTCGACGCGTTCGCCGCCGCCGCGCCGGCCGAACGCGCGACGCTGCTGGCGCGGTTGAAGGACGACTTCGAGACCGTCACCGGCACCTCGCCGAACCGCACCGGCGGCACCCACTACGCGGACCGCGCCATCGTGTACGAGGAGGCGTACGGGCCGGTCAAGCGGCTGCGCCTCGGCGGGGACGTCGCCGCCCTCGTCGGCGAGGAGCTCTCCGTCGTCTACGACGTGGCGCTGCTCGGCCCCCGGATCCGCGTCCGGCGGGAGCGGGACCTGCTCGCCGACTGGATGCGGACGCGGTTCGGCGCCGGGGCCCGCGTGCCGCTCGTCCGCTTCTACACCTCGTTCTACGCCGAGCGGGAGGCGCTCGCCCAGCGGTGCGAGAGGATCGACCAGGAGATCGCGGCGGCCGGCCGCACGGTGCTGGAAACCCTGCTCGACGGGCACCCCGGCGGGCCGGCGGAGGCGGTCGTCGACCGGGATCGGCTCGAGGAGACGCTCGCCCGCCTCGGGGTGGCGGAGCCGGCGGTGTGCAACCCGGACGTGATGATCGCCGCGCCCAGCGCCGAGGCGATCGCCCGGGGCGACTTCCTGGCGGTCGTCGGCGACTGCCACGGCGTCCGGGAGGCGCTGACCCACTCCAGCTTCGCGCCGCTGATCCACGCCGAGACGCCCGACGTCCTCGACGAGGTGTACCGGCGGTACCGGGAACTGCTCGACGACGACGAGCTGCTGGTCGACCTGTCCCGGTCACACCCGGACAAGACCGGCGCGCAGCTCAGCTATCCGTGCCCGGACCTCGAGGTCTACGGGCTGTCCCCCAAGGGGCCCGACCAGGTGCTGCGTCCCGAGCAGCTCTACCTGACGGTGCGCGACGGGCGGCCGGAGCTGCGCGCGCACGGCGTCGACCGGCGGCTGAGGCTGCTGGCCCCGCTCGCCGGCGGGCCCAGCATCCGCCAGGACCCGCTCTCGCCGTTCGCGTTTCCCCGGCACTTCGGCGGCATCGGCCTGCGCGCGGACGACCGCGCGCACCTGCCCCGCATCCGCTGCGGGCGCGTGGTGCTGCAGCGCGCCCGGTGGCGGATCCCGGCGAGCGCGTTCCGTGGGTGGAGCCCGGGCGTGCATCCGGCCGCGGGCGACGCGGCCGAGTTCGCCGCCGGCCGGGACCTGCGGCGTCGGCTCGGGCTGCCCGGTACGGGCTTCGTGAAGATCCCCGGCGAGCCCAAGCCGGTCTTCGTCGACTGGGACTCGCCGATCCTGGTCCGGCAGGTGTTCCGGCTGGCCCGCAGGTCCGACGGGCCCATGGAGTTCAGCGAGATGCTCCCGGCCAGGAACGATCTCTGGCTCGACCTGGACGGTGAGCGGTACACCAGCGAGCTGCGATGCGCCCTGTTCTCACCCGGAACAGGTGGATAGCTCCCCCGCGACTCACGCCAAGGAGGAACCGTGCTCAGAAGCTGTGTGGTTCAGTTGCCGTTCCCCTCCACGCAAGAGCCCGACCGGCGGCTCTCCGACTACTACCTGGACTACGACCGGGCGTTCCGGGCGTTCTTCCCGGAGTACTTCATCCCGTCCGACGGCCTGTGGGAAATGCCGCTGTGGGTGGCCCACCTCACCGCGTTGCTGGACACGGCCGGGATCGACTCCACGTTCCAGGACCTGTCGCGGATCCCCGCGGACGTGACCGCCTGCACCGAGGCCCTGATGTCCGCGACCGCCCCCGGCGACCTGGTCCTGGCCTCCCCGCTGGCCCAGAACCTGCGCCTGGCCCTCGACGTCGCCAAGCACCTGGAGGCCGAGGGGCGTCGCGTCGTCCTCGGCGGCAACATGGCGCCGCTGGCCCCCGAGGGCGCCGTGCACCTCGTGCACCGGGGGCAGCTCGACACCGCCTTCGTCCGCCGGCTCGCCGCGCTGCACGGCGCGGGCGGCGGCACCAGCGAGCGGCCGAGCGTGCGGGGGCTGTCGAAGGACCGCATCACGTGGGCGCCCGACTACCGGCATCTGGACGGCTACGGCGGCAAGGTGCCGCTGCTGCGCCTCAACGCCAGCCACGGCTGCCTCTACGAGTGCGCGTTCTGCGGCGACGCCTGGAGCAAGAGCCTCACGCTCGTGGACAAGGGCGCCCTGGCCGCCGAGGTGGACCAGTTCGCGGAGCGGTTCCCGGAGACCCGGCTCATCTACATCGGCGACAAGACGTTCGGCCAGTCACGGGAGGCGGTCCAGAACCTCATTGACGTGTTCCGGGACCGGCCCGGCTACCGCTTCATCGCGCAGACCCACGTCATGCAGGTGAAGGAGTGGGTCATCGACAGCATGCGCGAGCTCGGGGTGATCGCCGTGGAGCTCGGCTTCGAGTCGGCCGACTCGCAGATGCTCAAGCGGCTGGCCAAGCTGTCGCGCGGGCTCGACCACTACACCGGCAGGATCCGTGAGCTCAGCGACGCCGGCCTCAAGGTGGTCCTGAACCTCATGGGCGGCCTCGACGAGGAGACCGAGGAGTCCCATCGGCAGACGCTCGACTGGCTCGACGAGAACAGCTCGCGGCTGTGGCTGTTCAACCTCTACAACTTCGTCCCGTACCCCCTGGTCCCGGACTTTCCCCGGTTGCGCGACCGCATCTTCGACTGGGACTTCTCGCGCTGGCGGGAGGACGCGCCGGTCGTCTACCGGCCTGCGCACCTGAGCCCGGAGCGTAGCTGGGAGCTCTTCCAGGAGAAGGTCGCCACCGCGCACCGCATCGTCCGTGCGGGGCTGCCCGCACGACCGGATCTGTTGGCCGCAGCCGAACTGGAGGCGAGATGACCGAGTTGCCGGACTTCGAGGCCCTACAGCACAGCGTCAAACCGGAGGAGTTCGAGCAGGACCCGCTGCCCGGCTGGGCCGGCCTGGGCACGCTGTTCGGGGCGCCCGCGGCGAGCGCGGCCGGCGTGGACGTCGGCCCGGACGGCTGGGCGGTCGCCGGCGTGCCCTTCGACGGCACGGCGAGTTCGCGCCCCGGCGCGGCCGAGGGGCCCCGGGCGATCCGGCAGGCGAGCCTGGTCTTCGCGAGCTACCTCAACAGCCTCGGCGAGTGGCAGATGCTGGACACCCGCCGCGGTGACACGTTCCGCTACCGGGCGCCGCGCGTCGCCGACGTGGGCGACCTGCACGTCTATCCGACGAACACGGTCCGAACCTTCCAGGCCGTGGCGGTGGAGGCGCGTCGGCTGGCCCGGTCGGCGCCGCACGTGATCTTCCTCAACGGCGACCACTCCAGCACCTTCCCCACGTTCGCCGGCTTCCGCGCCGGGCGGCTCGACGGCGGTCCGGCCCGGATCGGATTCATCAACATCGACCACCACTTCGACTTCGGGAACGTCAGCACGCTGCACGGGCCGCTGTACCACGGGTCGAACTCCCGCCGGATCAGCGAGATCCCCGACATGCGGCCCGAGGACATCGCGTTCGTCGGCGTCGGGGACGTGACCAAGTTCGACCAGTTCCAGAGCCTGCTCGGCCGCGGCTTCCACGTCGTGCCCGGCGCCCAGATCAGGCGCGACGGCGCCGCCGCGGCGCTGGCCCCGGTCATCGCGCGGCTCGGGGAGCAGTGCGACACGATCTACGTCTCGCTCGACATCGACGTGCTCGACAGCGCCTCCGCCACCGGCACCGGGCACGTGACCATGGGCGGCATCGGCATCGGCGACCTGCTCGACATCTACGAGGAGCTCCGCGCCCTGCCGATCGGCGGCGTCGACGTCGCCGAGGTGGCGCCGCGCTACGACCAGTCGGGCAGCACGGCCCAGATCGCGGCCCACCTGCTGTTCAACTTCCTGTTCCGCGCCGACTCCCGCCCGTCCGGCCTGGCGCCGTGGACCACGTCGGCCGGACGCGACGCCGAGGAGGCACGATGAGATTCGCACCCGCTTCGGCGTTCGTCGACTGCGCCGACCTGGCCGGCTCGTCGCCGCGGGACCGCGCGGACGTGGTGCGGCGGCTCGCCGGTGCGGCCGTCGAGCTGCTGCACGGGACCGGCTTCGCGGTGTTCCGGATCGGCCGCCTCCGGCTCGGCGTGGACGACAGCCGGCGCATCGCCCTCGACCTGGCGGAGCAGGTCCGGCGAACCCTGATCGACCGGGGCGCTCCGGGCGGGTTGCGCCTGGAGGTCGACAAGCCGCAGACGACCTACGTGCCGGAGGGTTTCCACACCCGGACGCTGCTGCCGCACCACGACGGGCAGCACTGCTCGTACCTGACCCCCAGCCTGCTGGACGTGCCCGAGTGGGATCCCGGGCTGCGCGAGTTCGGCACCGCCGGATACACCACGACGCCCGCCCACAAGATGTACCAGGGCATCTTCCTCGCCGACCCGGGCGAAGGGCTCAGCGTCACCACGTACTACGACTGGCTCTCGATACTCCAGGACGTGCTGGGCGAACGCGGCGTCAAGGGGGCCGACGACCCGGCGACCGTCGCCGGCTGGCTCGGGGACAACCTCCGCGCGGCGGTGCGTGGCCAGGCCGAGCACGGCTGCCCCTACCCCTCGTTCGGCGGGATGCTGGGACTGGTCGAGCCGATGTGGCACGGGCTGTCGTTCCACCACAGCGAGAGCCCGTTGAGCTCGCGGGACGCCGAGCGCTACCCCGCCGCCGTGCCACTGGCGCGGCGCTGCGCCTGCGGGACCTGCGCCGGGGACGCCGCCCGGCTGTTCTGCCACCAGATGACGATGGCGACCGGCCGCAACTGGGCGGAGTTCCGTGACCGCTGGGAGGTCCTCGCGCCGGGCGAGCACTGCGACCTATTGATCGGGCACAATCTCACGATGATCCATGGTGGACTCCAGGGTGGCCCGGGTCGCCTGTTGGAACCGCTCTGCCTGGTGGTCGACGACCCCGAGGGCACGGAGTACGAACGCTGGCTGGCCGCCGCCTGGCGGCGTCGCCTGCCGGGGCCGCTGTGAGTCGGGGCGTGCCGTGCACCGGCACCACCCCGGTCGACCTGCACGTGCACACCAGACGATCGGACGGCGACGACCCCCCGGCGGCCGTCGCCGCGCGTTGCCTGGCCGCCGGCCTGCGGGTGGTCTCGGTCGTCGACCACAACACCATGGGGGGCGTCGAGGAGTTCACCCGGGCCGTGGACGGCCGGATGACCGTCATACCCGGTTGTGAGATCACCGCCGAGTGGCGCGGCGAGGAGGTGCACTGTCTCGCGTACTTCGTCGATCCCGGCGACGCCCGCCTGTGCCGCCGCCTGCGTGACGTACACGACGGCGAGGTGCGCTGGTGGCGTACCTGGACCGAGCGCGTCGCGTCGATCGGCGTGCCGCTCACGCCGCGACGCGTGACGGCGGAGATCGGCGCGGACCGGGTCGCCTACGTCGGCGACTACCTCGCGCTCCTGGCCGACGCCGCCGGCGACGATCCCCGGTTCGCCGGATACGGCCCGGACACGTACGGCGACATCGCGGCGGACTGGTGCCGCCCCGGTCAACCGCTCCACGTGCCGGTGCCGTGGCGGCCCGACCTGACCGAGGTCCTGGCCTGGGTCACCGAGGCGGGCGGCGTCGCGGTGCTGGCTCACCCGGCCCCGCTGCTGTCAGCCCTCGACGACGCGCGGTGCCGGGCCCTGTTGGAGCCGCTGGCCGAGGCCGGGCTCGGCGGCCTGGAGGTCTGGACCAGCTGGCACCGGCCAGCCGACAGCGCCCGGCTGGCCCAGCTCTGCGCCGCCGCCGGCCTGGTGGCGACCGCGGGCTCGGACTACCACGGCACACGGGTCAAGCCCTGGGTGCCGGAGCCGGGGCGGCTGCCGACGCCCCCCGGCGACCCCATGGCGATCGTCGACGCCCTGCACGAGCGCAGGCCGTCCCAGCTACCGGCGAGGCAGAACAATGACCACTGACACGTTCTCCGGGGCCGCCGAGGGACTCCCCGACACCGGTCGACCGTCGTTCGCGGAGCGGGCCTGGAGCCTGGTGCCGGTCGTCGTGCTCCGGCAGGCGGGGTTTCCCCTGGAGATGCTGGCCCCGCTCGTCGACGGCGAGCACGCGGCGCGGTCTGCGACGCTGATCGCCCGCCGGGCTCGGCTCGCCGAACTCGCCGCGGAGTTGAAGACGCTGCTGCGGGCGCACCGCCCGACCGGCGTCGAGAGGATCCTGTCCCGGGTGGGGCAGCTCCGGCCGATCGCCCCGGCGGAGCTGGGCCCGGCGCTCGACGGGCTGCCGGGTTCGTCCGGTGACGCGCTGCGCGAGTACCAGTCCGCCGTCACGGCGCTGGCAGCGGACTGGGCGGCCTTCGAGGACCGGCACCGCGAGCTGCTCGACGCGGCGGGGGACGCGGTGGCGCGGGCCTTCGCCGAGGAGCCGCTGCGCGAGGTGCTGCTGCTGTCGAACGACGCCGCCTACCCCACGCTCGCCGCCTGGCTGGACGGCTACCGGGGCGAACCGGGAAAGCACACCCGCAAGATGGCCGACCTGCTGACCATGTACCTGCAGCGGGTCACGACGAAGAACGAGACGCACTCCCACTTCGGTCCGTTCACCGTGGGCCGCGTCGGCACCGAACCGGGGGTCACCTGGTCGGCGGAGGGCCCGTTGACGCGTACCGCGTTCTTCACCCACTGGGCGGCGGAACGGCTCGCCGTCGCGGCCGGTGAGATCCCCGGCCTCGCGGAGCACGTCCGCCCCCGGCGGCGGCCTCTCTCCTTCCTGCGGGACGGCCGCGTCATCCAGTACGCCTTCACGACGCGCGACGGCCTCGACACGGAGTGGAACTTCCGTAAGCTGGGCGAGACGGATGCGTCCCCCGGCGAGCAGTGGCTGTGGCAGCGGGCCGACGGCACCCGGACGGTGGGTGAGCTGCGGGCGCGGTGGAGCGATCCGGAGCCCTTCGACGAGGTGCTGCGCCGGGCCGTCCGCGACGAGTGGCTCATCGCGGAGTTCGAGATCCCGGTGGGCGAGTCCCGGCCGTTGAGCGCCCTGCGGGCCCTGCTGCCCCGCGACGACCCTCGGGCCGCGCCGATGCTGGCCGCGATCGACGGCTTCGAGCAGGACCTGCTCCGTTTCTCCGCCCTGCCGGCGGCGCAGCGCCCGGCGCTGCTGGCTGCCGCCAAGCAACGGTTCCAGGACCTGACCGGCGTGGCCGGCAACCGCAACAGCGGCCTGCACTACGCCGATCGCAGCATCCTGTTCGAGGAGGCGCGTGGCCGGCTGCGGGGGCTCACCATCGGCCCGGACCTCGCCCGGTTCGTCACCGACGAGCTGGCCGTCGTCTACGAGCTGGTCCTGGCCGGTCCGCGCCTGCGCATGCGCCGCGAGCTCGACGTGCTGACCCGCTGGGTGCGGGACCGTTTCGGCGACGACACCGAGGTGCCCCTCGACCAGCTCTACGCGCGGTCCTTCGCGGACCGCGAGCACCTCGTGCGGGAGTGCGCGCCGATCGAGGCCGAGCTGGCGGACCTGGACGACTGGATCGTGCGCGCGCTGCTGGGGCCGGACACGGACCGGCGGGAGGTAGAGGTGCCCCGGGACACGCTGGAGGCGATCCTCGGCACCCAGCCGGCCGCGCCGTCCGCGCTGTGCAACCCGGACGTGCTGTTCGCCGCGCGGAGCCGCGACGCGCTGCGGCGCGGCGACTTCACCGCCGTGATCGGCGACTGCCACGCCGTCCGCGAGGTGCTCACGCACACGAGCTTCAGCCCGCTGGTCCAGGAGGTCGCCCCCGATCTGCTGCCCGAGGTGCATCGGGGCTACCTGTCGCTGCTCGACGACGACGAGGTCCTGGTGAACCTGTCGCGCGGCCACCCGGACAAGTCCTCCACCCAACTCGTCCACCCCTGTCACGACCTGGAGGTGTACGGGCGGTCCCCACAGACCCGCGACCGGGTCCTGCAACCCTCCCAGTTGTACCTGGTGATCCGGAACGGACGCCTCGAACTGCGGGCGCGGGGCGTCGAGGGCCGGATCCGGCTCATGGCCCCGCCGGCCGGGGGGCCGAGCATCCTGCAGGACCCGCTGTCGCCGTTCGCGTTCCCCCGGCACTTCGGCGGAGTGGGGCTGCGGGCCGAGACGCTGGCGCACGTGCCCCGGATCCGCTGCGGCCGGGTGATCCTGCAACGCGAGACGTGGCGGGTGCCGTCCGAGCGGCTGCGCGGGCTCACGCTGACCGGTGACCGGGTGAACGCGGGAGACGCCGCGCAGTACCTGGCCGCGTGCCTGCTACGGGCGGAGTACGGCCTGCCCAGGCACGTGTTCGTCAAGGTGTCCGGCGAGCCCAAGCCGATCTACGTCGACTGGGAGGCCCCGCTGCTCGTCCGCCAGTTGTGCCGGGTGGCCCGCCGTGCCGAGGGGACGATGGAGGTGTCCGAGATGCTGCCGGCGCCCGAGGAGCGGTGGCTCGACGTCGGCGGCCACCGGTACACGACCGAACTGCGGTGCGCGGTCTTCTCGCCCGGACGGCCACGTTGACGGCTCGCGTCGTGGTGGATTCGCCCGTCGCGTACCGGCGTCTGCTGGGCGCGGCGGGCGTCTCCGGGATCGGTGACGGCATCCGGTTCGCGGCGTTGCCGCTGCTCGCCGCCGCGGTGCTGCGCGACGGCCTCCAGGTGGCCGTGGTGACGGCGGCGACGACCGTGCCCTGGCTGCTGTTCGGTCTGCAGGCGGGCGCGTACGCGGACCGCTTCGAGCGGCGGCGGTTGATGGTGATCGCCGACGTCCTGCGCGCGGTGACGCTGGTCGGCGCGGCCGCGCTGCTCGCCGCCGGATGGCTGACGTTCTGGCCGCTGGTGACGGTCGCCTTCCTGCTCGGTCTCGGCGAGGTGCTGTTCGACTGCGCCTCGTTCGCGTTCCTGCCCAGCGTGGTCGCGGCCGACCTGCTGGAGTCGGCGAACGGCCGGCTGTTCGTCATCCAGACGGTCGGCCGCGATCTGCTGGGGCACGTGCTGGGCGGCTTCCTGTTCGCGATCGGCCGGGCCGTGCCGTTCGTACTGGACGCGATCTCGTTCGCCGTCTCGGCGGCCCTGCTCACCGGGCTGCCCGACTCCCGCCCGCAGCCCGCGGCGGGCGGCCGGAACCTCCTGGCGGAGATGCGGGAGGGGGTGGCACACCTGGTTCACGATCCCCTGCTGCGCCTGCTGACGGTGACCGCCGGTCTGATCAACGCGGTGTACCTCGGTCAGGTCGCCGTCTTCGTCATCCTGGTCCGCGACGTGCTGCGACTACCCTCCGCCGCGTACGGCGCGCTCGTCGCGGCCGGCGCGCTGGGCGGCGTGCTCGGCGGCGCCGTGGCGGCGCGGGCCGCGCACCGGTACGGCCGGGTGCCCACGCTGATCGGCAGCCTCGCGCTGATCGGCGCGGCGGCTGTGGGCGTCGCGGCCACGGACGAGACGGCCGTCGTCGCGGTCGCGTACGCGGTCTCGGGCGCGGGTGTCATGGTGTGGAACGTCATCGCCGTGGCGCTGCGCCAGGGGGTCGTCCCCGATCGCCTGCTGGGGCGCACGACGGGCGCCTACCGGCTCGTCGCGTGGGGCATGATGCCGGTCGGCGCGCTCGTGCTCGGCTCGATCGGCGAGGCGGCCGGCCCCAGGGTGGCGTTCCTGGCCGGCGGGGTCGCGTTGCTGGCACTGTGTCCGTGGATCGCACCGACGCTCCGGCGCGATCCCCGGATCCGCTACGCCGCGAAGGACGACGATGACTGATCTCGATGCCGTGCTGGACCGACTCACCGACCGGTGGGAGTTGGACGGGCTGGAACTCGTCGGCCGGGGCCTGGAGTTCACCGTCTTCCGGGCGCTCGGCCCGGACGGCGCCCCGGTCGCGCTGCGCCTGGCGGAGCGCCGTTTCGAATCCAACGCCAACGACCCCCGCGTGGACACCCGGGTGCTGCTGGCCCAGGAGTACGAGATCACCCGGCATCTGTCGGCGCTGGGCTTTCCGGTGGCCGAGCCGCTCGAACTGCGCCTGGGTGACGACGACACCACCCCGGACCTGCTGCTGTCGCGCTTCGTGACGGACGACGGCAGCGGGCTCGACGGCCACCACCTGGGCGCCCTGCTGGCCCGCCTGCACCGCCTGCCGGCGCCGCGGCTGACCCCGGTGGCCGCGGAGGGCACGACCACGGCCGGGGTGCTGGCCGCGCGCATCCTGCGTCGGTGGGCCGAGGTGGGCCGCCTGGTCGACGGCTGGCCCGCGCCGCCCGACCTCCCGCGCCTCGCCGCGCCGCTGAGCGGCATCGGCACCTCCGGGCTGGTCCATCTCGACGTGCGCAGCGACAACGTGCGCCGCGTCGGCGGGCAGGTCGAGGCGCTGGTGGACTGGTCGAACGCGCTGCTCGGCGACGCCGTCGTCGAGTTCGGCCGGCTCACCGAGTACGCCCGCTACCCGGAGAACGACCTCGACCTGCCGGCGATCCGGGCCGGGTACGCCGAGGCCGGTCACCTCCCGCCGGCCGACACGCCGGCGGAGCTGGTGTGCCGGCTGGACGCGGCCCTGATGCTCGCGCTCGTCTTCCTCTCCGAGGCACCGGATCCGCAGCGCGGTCCGGCAGCCGCCGACCACGCCCGTGCGCTGGGCGAACAGGTGGCCGCCGCCGGGTGACGCCGCCCTACCCCGACAGGAGCTTCCCATGGTGAATCTGACCCGCATCTACACCCGTACGGGCGACGGCGGGACGACCGCTCTCGGCGACATGAGCAGGGTGGGCAAGACCGACAGCAGGCTGGTCGCGTACGCCGACGTGGACGAGACCAACTCCGCGATCGGCGTCGCCATCGCCGCCGGTGATCTCGACGAGGAGATCCGGCTCCTGCTGGAACGCATCCAGAACGATCTGTTCGACGTCGGGGCCGACCTCTGCACGCCGATCGGCCCGGACGACTCCGGCGTCCCGCGACTACGCGTCGCCGCCGGGTACGTCACCTTCCTCGAGGAACAGTGCGACCGCTACAACGAGAGCCTCGCCCCGTTGCGCAGCTTCATCCTGCCGGGCGGCACGCCGGGTGCCGCGTTCCTGCACCAGGCGCGGACGGTGGCGCGCCGCGCCGAGCGGGCCACGTGGCTGGCGCTCTCGGAGTATCCGGACAGCATGAACCGGGAGACCGCCCAGTACCTGAACCGCCTGTCGGATCTGTTGTTCATCCTCGCCCGGCACGCGAACCGCGCCCGCGGTGACGTGCTGTGGAAGCCGGGCGCCAACCGCTGACGTGTCGCCCGGCGGGCCGCCCGTGTGCCGGGCGGCCCGCCGGTGGCGTCAGCGGTTGCGGCGGTAGCGGACGACGAGCGCCCACGCGCAGGCCAGCACCACGACCCCGAACGCCGCGCCCAGCAGGACGTCCACCATCGACAGCGTGGCGTTGAGGACGGCGCTGACCACCAGCGCCACCCAGAGCAGCGGGCGGGCCTGGTCGCGCCCCGCGCGGGCGGGCCGCCCGGCCTGCGTCGTCGACTCGCCCTCGATGCTGCGGTACACGTCCGTCACGGTGTCCTCCTCGTTGCTGCCGTCGGCCGGTCGCGTCACCGGCTAGCGATCACGACGCTACGGAGCACGGCGGCGGCGAACGATCCCGCCAGGTGGACGAGTCGGGTGCAGCAGGCTGTACTTCCTTCCCCCGGCCCTGCCGGCACGACCGCGCGGTGGCCTACTGTCGCTGCTGTCCCGCACCACGGGAGCGGGAGGGGAGGCGGCGATGCACGCGGAGGACACCGGCACGGGCACCGCCCGGCGGCGGGACGCGACCGCCCGCCTCCGCGCCGGGCTGACCGCGCTGGAGCGCCTCGTGGGCGGGCTCGGCACCGCCGTGCTGGCCGTGGTGACGCTGGTGCTGCTGTTGTTCACGGCGGCGGCCTGCCTGTTCGGGGTGGGCCTGCTGGCCGTGCCGCACGCGCTGCGGATGCTGCGGCTGGTCGCCGACCGGGAACGCGAGCGGTTGTCCCGTACCGGCCCGGAGATCCCCGGTGGGCGGCCGCCGCCGGAGAGCCTGCGGACCGCCGCCACCGACCCGACCGTACGGCGGGAGCTGCGTTGGCTGGCCACGCACGGGACGCTGGGGCTGCTCCTCGGCCTGCTCGGGCTGACGTTGCCGATCAACGTGCTGCGCGATGGCACGTTCCCGCTGTGGTGGCGGCTGCTCCCGGCCGGCGAGGCGACGTCGTCGCTCGGGTTCCCGACGGTCCACGACACCGTCGGGGCCCTCGGGGTCAGCCTGCTCGGCGTCGTCTGGCTGGCCCTCGTCGGCTACGCCACGCCCGCGATGGTCCGGTGGCAGGAGCGGCCCGGCCGTCGGCTGCTCACTCCCGACCAGGACGACCTGGTGCTGCGGGTCGCGGAGCTGACCGCGACCCGGGCCGCCGCGCTGGACGCCCACGCCACCGAGCTGCGGCGCATCGAGCGGGCGCTGCACGACGGCACGCAGAACCGCCTGGTCGGGGTCAGCGTGCTGCTCGGGGCGGCGCGGCGGGCGGTGGCCCGGAACCCGGCCGACGCCGACGCCATCCTGGAACGGGCGCAGAGCGCCGCCGAGGAGGCCCTGGCCGAGCTGCGCGCGGTCGTGCGCAGCATCCTGCCGCCGGTGCTCACCGACCGCAGCCTGCCCGACGCGCTCGCGTCGCTGGCCGCGACCTGCCCGGTGCCCGTCCGGCTCGACGCGGACGTGCCGGGCCGCTGCGCCGCCTCGGTGGAGGCGACGGCATACTTCGTGGTGGCCGAGGCGCTGACCAACATCGCCCGGCACAGCGGGGCGCGGGGGGCCACCGTGCGGGTGCGCCGCGACCGCGACCGGCTGCGCGTGACGGTCACCGACGACGGTCGCGGCGGCGCGGGCGAGCGCCCCGGCTCCGGGCTGCTCGGCATCCGCCGCCGTGCCGAGGCACACGACGGAACCCTGACGCTGACCAGCCCGCCGGGCGGTCCGACGACCCTGGAGGTGAGCCTGCCGTGCGGATCGTGATCGCCGAGGACGACGCGCTGCTGCGGGAGGGGCTGGCGCTGCTGCTACGCGCCGAGTCGCTGGACGTGGTGGCCACCGCCGAGGACGCGGCGACGTTCCTGGCCGCCGTCGACGCGTACGAGCCGGACGTGGCGATCGTCGACGTGCGGATGCCGCCGACCCACACCGACGAGGGGATCGTCGCCGCCGTCGAGGCGCGCCGCCGCCGGCCGGGCCTGGCCGTGCTGGTCCTGTCCGCGTACGTCGAGCAGGCCTTCGCCACCGACCTGCTCGCCCAGGGCGGGGCCCGCCTCGGGTACCTGCTCAAGGAGCGGGTGGGGCGGGTCGAGGAGTTCCTGGCGGCGCTGCGCCGGGTGGCCGGTGGCGGCACGGCGATCGACCCGGACGTGGTGGCGCAACTGCTCACCCGGACCCGCCCCGACGCCCGGCTGGAGCGCCTCAGCCCGCGCGAGCGGGACGTGTTGGCGCTGATGGCCGAGGGGTTGGGCAACACGGCGATCGCGGAGCGGCTCTTCGTCACCGACGGCGCGGTGCACAAGCACATCCGCAGCATCTTCGCCAAGCTCGACCTCGCCCCCACCGACCGGACCGATCGCCGCGTCGCCGCCGTCCTGCACTACCTCGAGGACACCGCCCGCCGGGGCTGAGGGCGACCGGGTACGGCGGGTGCCATCGTCGCCCGTGTCCCCTACGATCCCGGGATGGCGTTGCTGTACCGGGCGACTCTGCGCCCCACGAAGCTCGAACTCCTGACCTCATGGCTCCCCGACCGCCCCTGGTTCCGGGGCGAGGGCGGCGCGGACGCGGTACGCGTCGCGTCGTACCGCTTCGACGACCCCGCCGGCGAGGTGGGCATCGAGACGATCCTGGTCCGGTTCGGTGCCGGGCCGGTCCACCAGGCGCCGCTGACCTACCGGGCCGCGCCGCTGGACGGCGCGGATGCCTGGCTCGTGGGCACCCTCGAACACTCGGTGCTGGGGCGACGCTGGGTGTACGACGCCTGCGGCGACCCCGTCTACGCGGCGGCGCTGGCCGACGCGATCCTCGCCGGCACCGGCCAGGCGCACGAGTACGTCGAGGTGGACGGCCGACCCGAGCAGCGGGCGCCCAGCATGGAGATCGCCTCCGAGGGGGCGGGTCGGGGCGCGGCCGAGGTCGGCTCGCTCGATCGGGTCGAGGACGGCGACCCCACCCGCGTCGTCACCGGCTCCGTCGAGCTGTCCGTGGTCCGGCTGCTCGGCGGCGACGACGGCTGGGGCGGGGCGCGGCTGACGGGCACGTGGCCCGGCCAGCAGACCCCGCTGCCGCTGGCGTACGCGGCACCGCGCTGACCGTCGACCCGCCCGGCCGCTACCGGTCCCCGGCGGCGGTCAGGTCGGGGGCGACCCGCTCGGGCGCGCGCTGCGCCGGCAGGCGAGGCGGGCCGGAACCGGAATCGGGCACGGGGTCGCTGCCTGGCTCCGGCGTAGGAACGCGGCCGGGCTCGGGAACACTGCCTGGCTCCGGCGTAGGAACGCGGCCGGGCTCGGGAACACCGCCGAGGGCGGTGACCGGGGCGGGTCTGGAGAGGGCGAGGAGGATCAGGGCGAGCATGACGGCGGCGACGACGCCGTCGAGCCAGTAGTGGTTGCCGGTGACGACGACGACCACCATCGTCACGAGCGGGTGGGCCAGCCACAGCCAACGCAGCCGCCCGGCGGTCGCGGCGACGAGGGCGACGGCGACGGCCAGCGCCCACCCGAGGTGCAGGGAGGGCATGGCGGCGTACTGGTTGCTCAGCGCGTCGGTGTCGGGCGGCCCGTAGACGGCGGGGCCGTACCGTCGCCCGGTGTCGACCATGCCGGTGAGGGGGGTCAGCCGGGGCGGGGCCAGCGGGACGGCGAGGTGCAGCACCAGCGCCGCCGCCGTGAGCAGCGCGAGGGCCTTGCGCGTCCAGCGGTAGTGCGCCGGGCGGCGCAGGAACAGCCAGACGAGGCACGCCGCCGTGGCCGGGAAGTGCACGTACGCGTAGTAGCCGTTGGCCAGGTACGCGAGCAGTGCGTGGACGAGGACCGGGCCCTGGACGGCGGCCTCGTCCGGCAGGCGCAGCAGACGCTCCACGCGCCAGATCAGCTCCCCGTTGTCCAGCGCGGTGTCGGCGCGGTCGACCACCGCGAGGCGGCCCAGCTTGTACGCGAGGAACAGCACGGCGACGAGCGCCAGTTCGCGCGACGCCCGGCGCAGCCGGCCGGGCGCGGTCGGCCGCGTCGGCGCGGCCTCCGCAGTCTCCACAGGTCCCTCGACTCGTCACGGCCGCCGGTGGCGGCCCTCACTGGACGGGCCGGGGCCACCGCCGTCCCGTCAACAGCGGTGGCCCCGGGGTCGGTGCGTCAGACGCCGGCGGACGGCGGCCGGCCGGGCCGCCCGGCGTCGACGGGCGTCTGGTCGAAGGCGGGCGCCCCGTCGACGGCGTCGGCCGCGACGGCGGCGGACTTCGCCGGGTCGGGAAGGTCGATGCTGCTGCGCAGCGTGACCGGCTTCAGCAGGAGCGCCGCGATGATGCCGACGACCGCGATGGCGGCGGAGATGATGAAGATGTGCCCGGTGGCGTCGCCGTACGCGGCGCGGATGATGTTCTGCACGGGCTCGGGCAGGACGTCGATGTTGAGGCTGCCCCCGCCCGTGCTGCCCGAGGCGGGGATGCCCGCCGCGGTCAGGTCCCGGGTGATCTGGTCGCTGACCTGGCGGGCGAGGACGGCGCCGAGCACGGAGACGCCGATGGTGCCGCCGAGGGAGCGGAAGAACGCGACGGTGGAGCTGGCCGCGCCGATGTCCCGCAGCGGGACGGTGTTCTGCACGGCGAGGACGAGGTTCTGCATGGTCATGCCGACGCCCACGCCGACGACGAGCATGGCCGCGCCGACGAAGACCAGCGACGTGTCGTGGCTGACGGTGCCGAGCATGCCGAACCCGATCACGAGGATCACCGAACCGACGACGATGTACGGCTTGACCTTCCCGCTCTTGGTGATCATCCGACCGGCGATGATCGACGAGCCGAGGACGCCGGCCATCATCGGGATGGTCAGCAGACCCGCCTCGGTGGGGCTGTAGCCGCGCCCGATCTGGAAGTACTGGCCGAGGAAGACGGCCCCGCCGAACATGGCCATGCCGACGGCGAGGCTGCCGAGGATGGCGAGGGCGGTGGTGCGCTGGCGGACGATGGCGAGCGGGACGACGGGCTCGGCGGCCCGGGACTCGACCCAGGTGGCCAGGGCCAGCAGGAGCAGCGCGCCGCCGACCATCGCGCCGGTCTGCCAGGAGAGCCAGGCGAACGAGCTGTCGACGAACGAGATCCAGATGAGCAGGACGCTGACGCCGGCGGCGATCAGGGACGCGCCCAGGTAGTCGATCTTCACGTTGTCGCGGCGGACGGTGGGCAGCTTCAGGGTGAGCTGGAGCAGGACCAGCGCGATGGCCGCGACGGGCACGCCGACGAAGAAGCACCAGCGCCAGCCGAGCCAGGAGGTGTCGACGATGAGTCCGCCGAGCAGGGGGCCGCCGACCGTCGCGACGGCCATGACGGCGCCGAGGTAGCCGTTGTAGCGACCCCGCTCGCGGGGCGGGATCATCGCCGCGATGGCGACCTGGACGAGGGCCTGGAGGCCGCCGACGCCGATGCCCTGGAAGGCGCGGGCGGCGATGAGCTGGCCGGCGCTCTGCGAGAAGCCGGAGACCACGGAGCCGGCCAGGAAGACGACGATGGCGACCTGCACCAGGGTCTTCTTGTTGAACAGGTCGGCCAGCTTGCCCCAGATCGGGGTGGTGGCCGTGGCGGTGAGCAGCGTGGCGGTGACCACCCAGGTGTACTGGGTCTGGGAGCCGTTCAGCGCTCCGATGATCTTCGGCAGCGCCGTCGAGACGACGGTGCCGCTGATCATGGCGACGAAGAGCACCAGCAGCAGGCCGCTGAGTGCCTCCAGCGTCTGCCGGTGGGTCATTGGCGCTTCCGCGGCCGTCGTGGTGGGTGCGCTCATCGCGCGGCCTCCAGGTTGTCGTGATGTGCGAGGGCGACCTCGACGTCGCGGGTGAACCGGCCGAGCGCGGCGCAGAGCGCCGCCACCTCGTCGGGGGTCCAGTCGGCGAGCGCCCGGTCGAGCAGTTGGCCGTACCAGTCGTGGGCGTCGGCCAGCGCGGCGCGGCCGGCGGGCGTGACCGTCAGACAGCTCGCCCGCCGGTCGGCGGGGTCGGCGCGCCGCTCGACCAGACCGTGCGTGACGAGCGTGGCGACGGCGCGGCTGACGGTCGACGGATCGAGCCCCGTGCGCTCGGCCAGCTCCCGGGCGTGGGAGCCGGCGGAGAGCTGCTCGATGTGCCGGAGCATGCCGACGAGCCCGAGCGGCACCGCGGGCCGGTCGCCGGCGCGGCGCTGCTTGATCAGCCGCACGCTCTTGAGCAGGTCCTGTAGCCGCGCGGCGAGTTCCCGGGTGGTGTCCACGCTGCCCCTCCGCCATGATGGTTGCCGCACGCAACTATCCGCCTGTCGCGACCGACGAGCAAATCCGTGCGATGAGAAGTAGATCACCACGCGCCGTCATATTGACCAGCTCAAATTCCTGCTCATACGCTCGGAGCCCGCTGGTCCACTGCCGGAAGGAATACGGGCGACAGATGCGACGATCAGATCACCGACACCGCACGATTCCCCGGCCGCGCCTGGCGGGCGCCGCCGTGGTCGTCCTGCTGGCCGCGACGGCACCGCTGCTGACCGGCCCGCCGGCCGACGCCGCGCCCCGCCCCCCGGCGTGCGACGCCGACCCGACCGTCCGCCTGGCGTCGGTGCCGAGCCCGGAGAGCTTCCTCGGTTTCCCGCTCGGCGCCGGGCAGGAGCGGGTGGTCACCACCGACGAGATACGCGGCTACCTCGACGCCGTGGACGCCGCCTCCGACCGGGTCGTCACCGGCAGCATGGGCAGCAGCGTGCTCGGCCGGCCCCTGCCCTACGCGGTCGTCTCCGCCGACCGCAACGTCCGGCCGGGCACCCTGCGCCGCATCGCCGACGACGTCCGCGCGCTGCGCGACCCCCGCCGCGTCAGCCGACGCACGGCCGACCGGATCGCCGAGGAGACCCCGGCGATCGTGTGGGTCACCGCCAACGTCCACGGCGGCGAGAAAAGCGGCGCCGACGCCGCCCTGAAGACCCTCTACGAGCTGGCCGCCGGGCTCTCCTGCGAGGTCGAACGGCGCACCGACAACCTCGTCACGATCATCGTGCCGACCCAGAACCCGGACGGCCGCGACGCCGGCCGGCGGCAGAACGAGTACGGCTTCGACCTGAACCGGGACTGGTTCGCCCGCACCCAGCAGGAGACCGACGGCAAGGTCGAACTCATGCGGCGCTACCCGCCGCAGGTCTTCGTCGACGCCCACGAGATGGGCGGCCGGCAGTACTTCTTCCCGCCCAACGCCGACCCGATCCACCACGAGGTCCCCGGCGAGACGGTCGACTGGATCAACCGGATCGGGGAGGCCAACAAGGCCGGGTTCGGGTTCAACGGCCCCTGCGGCGGGGCCGTCACCACCGAGTGCTACTTCAACTACTCGACCTACGACCTGTTCTTCATGGGCTACGGCGACAGCGTGCCGGCCGCCGGCTTCGGCGCCGCCGGGATGACCTTCGAGAAGGGCAGCGCCTCGGCGGTGGCCGACCGGGTCCAGCAACAGTTCCACACGCAGTGGGCGACGCTCGGCTGGGCTGCGGCGTACCGCCGCGAGGTGCTCGACGGCTACTCCACGATCTGGCGGGACGCCCTCGGGCAGGGGCGCGCCGGCGCGCTGGAGCCCAACGAGGTGGTCCAGCCCGACAACGCCGTGCAGTTCCCGGTGCCGGCGCAGACCGTCCGGTCGTACTTCCTGCTGCCCGACCGGCAGCTCGCCGACGCCCGCCGGCTGGTCGAGCGGCTGCGCCGGATGGACGTCGAGGTGTACGAGGTCACCAGGCCACTGCGGCTGCCCACCGCCCGCGTCTTCGGCGGCCGAACGGCCAGCGACCTGACCGTGCCCGAGGGCGCGTACTGGATCCCGATGGACCAGCCGCAGAAGCACTGGATCCAGGCGATCATGGGCGAGGACCCGTACGTGCCGTTCCCGTACTTCTACGACGTGTCGTCCTGGAGCAACCCGCTGCTGATGGGGCTCGACGCCGTCTGGACCGGCGCCGACGTGCGGCCCCGCGCCCGCCTCGTGACCCGGACCGAAAAGATCGGCGGCGGCCGGGCCTCGGTCGCGCCGGGCCGGGGCTCCTACACGTACGAGCTGGACTCCGCCGCGGCGGCCGAGTTCACCTTCACCCTGCTCGGCCGGGGCCTCCCGCTCGTGCGCGACCTGGCCGGCGGCGCGGTCGGGATGCCGGCCCGCGCGCTCACCGGCGAGCTGGACCGGGCGGCCCGCCGACTCGGCGTGACCCTCCAGGCGCGCCGCTCGGCCGCCGCCGGCACCCCGCTCGTCCGGCCCGACGTCGGGCTCTTCGCGGGCGCGGGCGTCTCCACCACCTCCGGCTCGCACGGCGAGGCCCGGTACGTGCTCGGCAGGCGGTGGGGGCTCGACCTCACGCCGGTGACCACCGCCGACATCAACGACAACACGCCCGCCTTCACCGGCCGCACCGTCCTCCTCGTCCCGGACGGCAGCAGCCCGACCGGCGGGCTCACCGCCGCCGGGCAGGCCAACCTGCGCGCCTGGGTCGCCGCGGGCAACACCTACCTGGGGCTGCGCAACGAGGGCACCCGGATGGCGCGGGCCGCCGGCCTCACCTCCACCACCGAGCGGCCGAAGCCGACCGGGTACACGGTGATCGGCTCGCACCTGCGGGTCGACGTGGACGGCGACAGCCCGGTCGCGCTGGGCCGCCCGGCGGAGGACTTCGGGTTCAACAACGACGACCCGATCCTGGGCCCGAGCAGCACCGGCACGAACGTGCTGCGCTACCCGACCGGCGACACGTTCTGGGCCAACGGCTACACCGTCGGGGCCGACGCCCTGAGGGGGACGGTCGCGCTGGTGGAGGAGCCCACCGGCGCCGGGCGGGCGGTGCTGTTCGCGTTCAACCCGCTCTTCCGGGCGTACAACGAGAGCGGCCTGCACCTGGTGGCCAACGCGCTGCTGCACCCGGGCGGGGGCGGGGCGGCCCGCGCGACCGGCGTCGACCCGGCCCGCGCCGCCGCAGCCGCCACCGACGTGCCGGAGAACCTCGGCGGCGAGTGGCGGCCGTTCACCGTCGAGGTGGCCGCCGCCGACCGGGCCCGGACGGAGGCGGTCGTCCGCCTGTTCACCGACGCCGCCCGGGTCTCCGTCGCGGCCGGCTCGGCGTACCTGGTGATCCCGAACCCGGACGGCCGCCAGGTCGACGAGCACCCGTTCCTCGGCGACCTCGTGCGCGCCCTGCGCGCGGAGCGGATCCCGCTGCGCTCCGTGGTGGGCTGACCGGGCGCGGCGGGGTGGCCGCCGGGTCACCCCACCGCGCCGTACTTGTCCCGGGCGGGCCGGGCGGATGTCCCGCCCCGCCCGGGTCACCCGTCACTGGAGCCCCCGCGCCGGCCTCGGCGATGCTCGGTGCAGCCCGGCCGGACGGCCGTGGGGACGGGCGGCGGAGGCGACATGCGGTGCGCAATCCTCGGTACGCTGGCGGTCGAGGCCGCCGACGGTCCGGTCCCCCTCCGGGGCGGGCGGGTCTCGGTCCTGCTCGCGACGCTGCTGCTCGACGCGAACCGGACGGTGTCGACCGACCGGCTGATCGAGTCGCTGTGGAGCCTGAGCCCGCCGGCCACCGCCCGCTCCCAACTGACCATCGTGGTCTCCCAGCTCCGCCGCCTGCTCGCCGGGGCCCGCGCGGACGCCCCGGCGGTGGTCACCGAGGGCGTCGGCTACCGGGCGTGCGTGTCGGCCACGGACCTCGACGCGCTGGTCTTCGACCGGCTGGCCGCCGAGGGCGACCGGGCGGTCGCCGACGGGCGGCCCGAGGACGCCGTCGACCGGTTCCGCGCGGCGCTGGCCCTGTGGCGCGGCCCGGCGCTGCCCGGCCTCGACAGCCCGGTGGTGCGGGCGGCGGCCGAGCTGCTGACCCGGCGGCGGACCGCCCTGCGGGCCCGGTGCGCGGAGCTGGACCTCACCCTCGGGCGGCACGCCTCGGTGGTCACCGAGCTCTCCGAGCTGGTGGCCGACGAGCCGCTCGACGAGCGGCTGAGCGCGAGCCTGATGACCGCCCTCTACCGCCTGGGCCGGGCCGCCGAGGCACTGGACGTCTTCCACGGCATCCGGTGCAAGCTGGCCGACGAGCTGGGCATCGAACCGGGCCGGCAGCTCACCGAGCTGCACCGGCGGATCCTGAACCGGGACCCGGCGCTGGACGCCCCCGCTCCCCCGGCCCGCCCCTCCCGGCCGACGCGCGGGCCTTGCCCCGGCTGCCCCGGCGGGCGGGGCACGCGGCGCTGGTCGCCGCCCGGCTACCGCTGACCGGCGGGGAACGCGGCCGACTCCGGGGTGACGGGCTCCGGGGCGGCCGACTCCGGGTCGACGGCTTCCGGGTCGACGGGTCCCGAGGCGGCCGGCGGATCGCCCGGCTCGGCCCGCCAGTGCCGCACCAGCTCGCGGTAGCGGGCGCTGCCGGCCAGCAGATCGGCGTGGCTGCCGGCGACCGCCGCGCCGCCGTCGACGAGCAGGATGCGGTCGGCCCGCCAGGCGCTGGCGATCCGGTGCGCGACGACGACGAGGGTGCCCGGACGCTCCCGGAACAGCAGCTCCGCGCGCCGCTCGGCGGCCGGGTCCAGGTGGCAGGTCGCCTCGTCGAGCAGGACCAGCCGGGCCGGGGCGACGTACGTCCGGGCCAGGGTAACGAGCTGCCGCTCGCCCGCCGACAGGCCGGCCCCGCCGGCCGGCACCAGCCCGTCGAGGCCGCCGAGGCGGCGCAGCACGTCGCCGAGCCCGAACTCGTCGGCGGCGGCCCGCAGCGCGGCGTCGGGCAGGTCGGGGGCCAGGTAGGCGAGGTTCTCCCGGACCGTTCCGGCGAACACGTACGCCTGCTGCGGCACGAGCGCGACGTCGCGGTGCCGGCGGGCCGGGGGCAGCTCGGCCAGCGCCGTCTCCCCCAGCGTGACCGTGCCGGCATCCGGTTGCCGTACCCCGCCGAGCAGGGCGACCAGGGTGGACTTCCCGGAGCCGCTGGGGCCGATGACCGCCAGGTGCTCGCCGTAGGGCACGTCGAGCGAGACGTCGCGCAGCACCGGGGCGGCGTCGGGCGAGTAGCGGAACGTCAGCCCGCGCAGGCGCACCGCCGGGCGGTCCGCGACACCGGCCTGCGGGTCCGCGAGACCGGGCTGTGGGTCCGCGACGCCGGCCTGCGCTTCCACACGCGGCGACGGGGCCGCCTCGGCTTCGGGCCGGGCCGGCGGGGGGTCGGTCGCCGGCAGGACCTCGGCCAGCCGGGTGGCCGCGCCGAGCACGCCCACCACCCAGTCCGCCGCGCCGTGCACCACGAACCGGACCGCCGGGCCGATCGCCGAGGTCAGGTACAGCACCGCGCCGACCGCGTCCCCCCAGGTGAGCCGGCCGGCGGAGATCAGTCCGGGGCCGAGGCCGACCACCAGCAGGACCGGCGTCTCCACGGCCAGCACGGTCACCGCCAGCCGGAGCCCGCCCAGTCGACCCAGCGCGATCCACCCGGCCGCGACCGCGTCGGCCTGCCGGCGTACGTCGCTCGCGACCGCCTCCCCGGCCGCGCAGCTCGCGATGTCCCGCTGCGCGGCGAAGACCTCGGCGGCGCGCTCGGCGAGCTGTTCCTCGGCGAGCACCGCGCGGCGGTACCGCCGCACCGACACGGCGATCAGCGGCCCGTAGAGGCCGAGCCCGACGAGCAGGCAGGGCAGGGTGATCAGCGCGACGACCGGCTCGAGCAGCAGCAGGCCGAGCACCGCGCCGAGCACACCGGCCACCGTCATGTGCAGGTTGCGCAGGATCGCGCCGACGGTCGCGCGGATGCCCTCCACCTCGTCGGTGGCCCGCACGGCGTCCGCGCCCGGGGCGGCGTCGGCCGCCGCGACCGCCCGATCCAGGCCGGCTGAGACGACGAGGGTGACCAGTTGGTCCCGCAGCGGCTCCACGGTGGCGGCCAGCAGCGGGAACAGGGCCCGGTTGAGCGCCACGGCGGCGATCCCGAGCGCCGCGAAGAGGCCCAGCCAGGCCAGCCCCACCAGCGGCGCCTCGACCAGGAAGCCCCGGTCGAGGGCGCGGGCCACGACCAGACCGCTGGCCCCGGTCGGCACCGCCAGCGCCAGCGACAGCGCGCCGATCAGGGTCAGCGCGCGCCGGTGCGGGCGGAGCTGCGCCCGCAGCAGCCGGACCGCCGGGCCGGTCACCGCGCCACCGCCGGCTCGTCCGCGCCGCTCGCCCCGGCCAGCTCGTCGACGGGGTCCGCCACGGCCGGCCCGGCGACGGTCCCGGTCGTCGGATCGGCAGCGGCGGTCGGGGCGGCGGCCCCGGCGCTCGTGGCGGTCCCGTCGGGCGGGGCGGCAAACATGGCCCGGTAGGCGGGGTCGCGCCACAGCTCGGCGTGCGGGCCGAGGGCCCGGACCCGGCCGTCGTCCAGCCAGGCGACGAGGTCGCAACCGGCGGCGGTGCCGGCCCGGTGCGCCACCACCAGGGCGGTCACGCCATCCCAGGCGGTGCGCAGGGCGGCGGTCACCTCCGCCTCGGTGGCGGTGTCGAGGCTGCTGGTGGCGTCGTCGAGCACCACCAGCCGGGCCGATCGGGCGATCGCCCGGGCCAGCCCGAGGCGCTGGTGCTCGCCGCCGGACAGGGGCGCCCCGGCCAGCGGCGTGTCGTAGCCCCGGGGCAGCCGGCGCACGAAGGCGTCGGCGCGGGCCAGCCGGGCGGCCCGCCGTACCTCCTGCGCTCCGGCCGCGCCGACGCCGATCGCCGCGGCGACGGTGCCGCCGAACAGGCGGGGCTCCTCGAAGGCGTACGCGACCTCGCGGCGCAGCGTCGCCAGCGGCCAGTCCGCCACGTCCCGGCCGTCGAGCAGCACCCGGCCGGCGTCGGGGTCGACCAGCCGCCCGGCCAGGCCGACCAGGGAGGACTTGCCGACGCCGGAGCGGCCCACCACGGCCACGTGCGCGCCGGCCGGCACGGTGAGGCTCACCCCGTCGAGCAGGTTCCGGCCGTCGCGGCGCAGGACGACGCCGTCGAGCCGGAGTTCCCCCCGCCCGGGCGGCGCCTCGTCCGGCCCGGCCCCGTCGGCCTGCGCGGGCGCGTCGAGCACCTCCGCCAGGCGGCGCGCGCCGGCGGCCTGGACGGCCATCGCGCCGAGCTGGTCCACCTGGTCGAGCACGCCGGTGGCCAGTCGGTGGAACAGGTACACCGCCAGCAGCCCGCCCGCGCTGAGCCGCCGGTCGTACACGGCCAGCCCGGCCAACGCCAGCACGCCGATGCGGGCCGTCGGCCCGATCACGGCGGTGCGCCAGGCGACGTCGCGCTGCGCCGCCCAGCCGTCCGTCCCGGCGGCCCGGACGGCGGCCAGCGGCGCGAGGACGCGCCGCCGTTCCCGGGCGAGGGTGCCGGCGGCGCGGATGGTGCGGACGCCCCGGTGGGCGTCGACCAGCCGGGTCGTCAGCTCGGCCCGGCCGGCCTGGTAGCGGGCCGCCGCGTCGCCCTGCCGCCGCACGAACACCCGCGCGACGAAGGCGGTGACGGCGACCTCCACGGCGGCCAGCGCGGCGACCGGCCAGTACAGGGCGGCCAGCACGGCGAACGACACGACGCTGGTGGTCAGCCCGATGCCGACCCGCAGCGCGGAGCCGGCCAGCGCGCCGGGCGCCTCGGCGTCGCTGCTGAACCGCACCAGCAGGTCCCCCGAGGCGGGAACCCGCCCGTACGGGGGCAGGCGCAGCACCCGGTCGACCAGGTCGGCCCGGTAGCGCCGGGCCGCCAGGGCCGCCCGGTACTGGGTGAGCTGGCCGAGGGCCGCCGACGCCGCGACCGCGACCAGCAGCACGGCGGCGAGCCCGGCCAGCGCCGGCCCGACCGGCTCGCGCCGGATCAGGGCGTCGACCGCCCGCTGGTACGCCAGCGGCTGCACCAGCACGCAGCCGACCTGCACCGCGCCGGCGAGGACCGACAGCGCGTACGGGACGTGTCCGGGCCCGGTCACGTCCCGCGCCACGAGCCGGACCACGTCCCGCCGCGACACCCCGACCGCTGTCGCCCCCACCGCTCCCCCTCTCGTCCGTCCCCCTCGTCGACCGGCGTCGCCGGCGGCGGTCTCCCGCCGCCGGCGACGCCCTGCCGCTGACGTCCGCGCTCAGCAGGACGTGTAGCCGCAGGAGCCGCTGCACGTCGCGCCGCAGCTGCCCGAGCAGGTGCACTCGCACGGCTGCAGGCCCACGGCGTGCTCCCGCACGGTCCGCTCCTTGCGCGGCAGCGACCGCAGGTCACGCACACTCCGCCTGGTCATCGAAATCACCTCCCCCCACATCCGTCGGTTTCCGGTCACCCCGCGCGTCGTACGGGCGCGCGGGGAGTCTGTGGGCGGCCCGCCGCTCGGGGGCCAGCGCGGTGAGGAAGTCGCGGACGGCGGCGACGACCCGCTCGCCGGTCGCGCCGTGCGTGAGCTGGTGCCCGGCGCCGTCGATCTCCAGGTACGTCGGCCGGCGTCCCAGCTCGCACAGCAGCCGGTGCAGGCGGCGCGACTCGGCGACGGGGACGACGCCGTCCCGCGCGCCGTGCACCAGCAGGGTCGGGGCCCTCAGCCCGCCGGCGAGCCGCAGGACGTCCCGCTCACCCCACCCGTCGTCGACGCCGTCCCGGCCGGCGAGGTCGTCGATGAGCGCGCGGACCCCGGCGGAGCCCGCCCGGTGCAGCCGGCGCGCCGACGTGAACGCCGCGAGCGCGACGCAACCGCCGATCCGGTCACCGGCCACGGCCCCGGTCAGCAGGGCGAGGAACCCGCCGTAGCTGAGGCCGAGCACGGCCGGCGGCGGCAGGCCCCGCCGGTGCGCGGCCAGCCCGTCGAGCACCGCGAGGACGTCGGCGAGATCGGGGCCGCCCCACGCGCCGGCCACGGCGACCGCGTGCGACCGCCCGTACCCGGTGCTGCCGCGCTGGTTGGGCGCGAGCACCGCGACGCCGTCGGCGGCCAGGGAATGCAGCAGCGGGTCGTGGGTGTAGCTCCACCGGGCGTGCGGGCCGCCGTGCAGCGCGACGAGCAGGCGCTCGGCCCGCCGCCAGTCGGGGCCGCCGCCGTGGACGACGCCCTGCACCGGGCCGGCCGCGCCGTCGAGGGTCACCGTCCGGGCCGGGGCCGCGCCCGGGTGGTCGGCCAGGACCGGCGGCGGTCCCGCCGGGTCGAGGTGGACGGTCGCGTGCGGCACGGTCGGTGCGGACCACGGCAGCACGATCCCGTCGGCGGTCCAGGCGGCCGGCCCCCGCGGGCAGCCCGGCGGTGTGGCCAGCGGGCGCGTCGACCCGGCCGGCACGTCGTGGACGGTCAGTTCGGCGTGCGCCCCCCGTCGGCGGTGCAGCAGGACGTACCGGCCGGTGGGGTCCACCGCGAGCGGTTCGGCCCGCTCCTCGGCGGCCAGCTCCTCCGGGAACCAGGGGTCGCCGCCGGAGCCGGGCCGGGCGAAGCCGATCCACTCGGCGTCACCGGCGTTGGTGGTGGCCACCAGCAGGTCGTGGTCGGGGTCGGTCAGGGCCACCCGGTCGTCGGTGTCGGGGCCGACGTCCAGCAGGACGTCGGTGGCGCCGGTGCCCGGGTCCAACCCGAGGACCCGGGTCACCCCGGCCGGGTCGGTCCAGGTGAGCGCGAGACGCGGGCCGGGCAGCCAACCCTGCCCGCTGGTGAGGCCGGGCAGCGGCGCGCCGAACGGGACGAGGGAGCCGTCGGGCAGCAGCCACCAGAACCGGGTGACGGTGCCGTCGTACCCGATCAGGCAGGCCAGCGCGGTCGGCTCGCCGGGCGGGGGCGGCGCGAGGCGCACGGCGTGCTCGGGGCGGCGACACAGCTCCACGGTGGAGGGGCGCTCGGCGGGGCCTGCCTTCACGGCGGACGGGCGGCCGGGGCGGGCGTCGACGAGCAGCACCGTGGCGCCGGCGTCGTCGGGGCGTACCAGCAGCAGCCGGCCGTCGGGCAGCGGCAGGAGCTGGTCGTCGAGGTCGGCGGGGACGCCGGTCGGGCTCGGGGCCCACCCCGAGGCGGTCGGCCGCCAGGTCTCCACCGTGAGGCCGCCGCCGGGGTCGGCGCGCAGCGCGGCGGCGCTGCGGCCGTCGGCGGCGAAGGTGAAGCCGTACCGGGGGCGGGACCTCGTGGTCGTCGGGGGCGTGACGGTCACCGACATGCCGCCTCCTCGACGCGCGTCCCCGCCGGCCGGGCCGGCGCGGGCTCGTCCCGGGCGACCTCCGGGTCGGGGTGGAACAGGCGGGGGCCGCCGTGCCGCAGCCGGAGCAGGAAGGCCAGGTGGCCGGTGAGTCCCGCGCCGTACCCGCCGGTGACGGCGTGGTTCGACTCGTCGGGCAGCAGCGGTACGCCGTCGCGGTGCACCCGCATCGCCCACAGCCGCCCGGCCAGCGCCTCGGCCCACCGGGCGTACCGGGCGTCGCCGGTCGCCCGCGCCAGGTCGAGCAGGAAGTCGCCGTCGCCGGCCAGCCCGTGGCAGTACGCGGTGCCGGCCGCCCAGCGGGTCCGCATCACGGCGCGGGCGGCGGCCAGCGCGGCGTCGCGGTGCCGGGCGTCGCCGGTGCGGGCGTACAGCCGGCACAGGAAGGTGCCGACGCCGGAGGAGCCGTTGCACCAGTGCGTGCGGGCGTCGCCGGAGGTGGGGGTGCTGGGCCAGAAGGCGGCGTCGGCGTCGTACCGGGCGGCGGCGAGCAGGGTGTCGCCGCACCGCTCGGCGGCGGCGGTCAGCTCCGGCCGCCCCAGCCGGTGACCGGCGGCCAGGAGGAACGCGCCGATGCCGGCGGTGCCGTGGGCGAAGCCGTACGAGCGGTAGCCGGCCAGGTCGGAGTCGAAGCCCGGGTCGACGGTCCAGAGCATCGCTTCGCCGTCGTCCACCGTGGCGAGCAGGTGCTCGGCGGCGGCGGCGACCCGGTCGCGCAGCTCGGGTCGGCCGGTCTGCTCCCACAGGTGCAGCAGGCAGGTGCCCAGCCCGGCGACGCCGTGGGTGAGGTCCGGGCTGGGCCACACCACCGGCAGCCGCAGCGCCAGCTCGACCGCCCGCTCCACCAGGTGCGGCCGGCGCAGCACCCGGCCGGCGTCGCAGAGCGCCCAGGCGGTGCCGGCGAAGCCGAAGTGCATCCCGGGCAGCCGGTGCACGCCGCCGTCGAGGTGGCGCAGCAGCCGGTCGAGCAGGTCGTCGAGCAGCCGCGCCGCGACCTGGGACGCGTCGTGTTGGGGGGCGGCCTGCTCTTGCGCGGCCTGCCGGCGTGCTCCCGGGTCCGGCGCGTTCTGCTCGGGCGCGGCCCGCCGGGGCGCGCCCTGGGCCGCCGGTAGTTCCAGGAGTCGGGCCAGCACCGCGACGGTGCCCGCGACGCCGTGCTGCACGGTGCAGGGCTCGATCCGCCGGCCGAAGGCGGTCTCCGCCCACGGCCGCACGGCCGGGGAGGCGGGGCTCCCGGCGAGCCACCGGACGATGCCGTCGACCAGCTCCCGCCGGTGCCGCTCGGGGAACCGGGCCAGCCCGGCGGTGGCCTCGGCGCTGCTCGGCGTGGCCCACAGGTCCCGGTCGGGGCCGTCGAGGCCCGCCGCGCACAGGGTGAGCACCTCGTCCAGCCCGATCCGCTCGGCCGGCTCGGTGCGCAGCAGGCCGGTGACGATCCGGCGCAGCGGCTCCGGCACCGGCCGGGGGGCGAACGGCGGTTCCAGCACGGCGGCCACCCGTTGCCCGTACGAGCGGGTCGCCGGGACGTCGGGCAGCAGGTCGGGGTTCATCCGGCCGACCAGGTGCAGGGCCACCGCGCCGAGGCTGAACAGGTCGGCCCGGGGGTCCGGCGGGGCGCAGTCCAGTTGCTCGGGCGCGCTGACCCCGACCGTGCCCCCGCCGACCCCCAGGTACGACCACCCGCCCGGCTCGGGGCCGCGCAGCGCGGCGAGTTCCAGGTCGATCAGGCGGAGTTCCCCGTCGGGCAGCAGCATCACGTTGTTCGGCGACAGATCCCGGATCACCACCCCGGCGGCGTGCACGTCGCGCACGAGCCGGGCCAGCCGCTCCAGCACCCGCAGCAGCGCGTGGTAGCCCAGCCCGGTCGACCGGTCGTCGAGCGAGCCGTCCACCCCGTCGCGCAGGGAGCGGCCGGGCAGCAACTCCTCGACCAGGAACCGGTGTCCCTCCTGGACGAACTCGTCGTGCAGCCGCGGCACCACGCCCAGCGGCGCGAGGTGCCGCAGCAGCCGGGCCTCGTGGGCGAGCACGTCGCGGGCGTCGCGGCCGAGGGCGTCCGTGGCGACGTGCGGCCGGGCCTCCTTGAGCACCACGTCGACGCCGGTGCGCAGGTCCCGCGCCTCGTACACCCCACCCTTGTTGGCGTGCTGGAGCGCGGCGGTCACGACGTACCGGCCGTCGATCGTCACCTCCGCCGCCCCGGCTTGCTCCCCCGGGTCCTCCCCGGCGTCGTCGCCCGCGTCGCCCACCGGCCCGAACGGCGGCGGGGCCCAGGACGGCGGCCGGAACGTGCCGTCGCGCACGTCCTCGACCGGGTTGCCGTCCGGGTCGAGCACGCAGCGGCGGTGGTTCCCGTCGTGGCCGAGCACGGTGACGCCGTCGAACTCGCCGTACCGGTAGTGCACCAGGCCGCCCGGCCGGTACGGCTGGTCGGAGAGGATGGCCGGCCCGGGCAGCCCGGCGGTGGCCTCGTCCAGCCGCTCGACCAGCTCGCGGAACAGCTCGTCGGTCGCCGGGTACGCGGTGACGAACTTGCCGGCCCCGCCCGGGGCGGCGCGCAGCTCGTTGAGGTCGGCGAGCATCGGCACCGTCGCCACGAACTTGAAGGCCGTCCCGGTCTCCACCAGGATCGGGGCGCACGCGGCCAGCACCTGAGGTGCCGACACCACGGTCGCCGAGACGTGCAGCTTCCAGCCCTGCATCCGCCCCGACGGCACGGGCGGGGTGACCAGCGTCCAGCGGTCGCGCGGGTGCGCCGTCCAGCCCGCCCGGACGATCCGGGCCAGCAGGTCGGTGACCAGGGCGGCCGGCTCGGGCAGCGCCGCCCACCGCGCCTGACGGGCGTCGACCGCCCCGGCACCGGCCGGGTCTACCCGCTCACCCGAGTCGGCCTGCCCGGCCGACCGGCGCACGGGGCCGCCCTCGGCGGTCGGCTTCGGCTCGGTCGTCATGCGCCTTCCCTCCGGTGCCCCGCCGGCACACCTGGCCGCGCGGGAGATGTCGGTGCACCGGCCCGGCGCCCTCGGGGGCGAGGCGGAGGAGCGGTGCTGCCGACGAGACTGCCGACCGGGGGCATCGACCGGGCATCGTCCCGGCATCGACCGGGATCTCCCCCGCGCGGCTGATCATCCGGGGAACCGAACGATGCGAGCATGGGCTAGCGCCGGCCGACGGACCCACCGTCCCGGAGCCGGCCGTCCAGAGAGGAGCACTATGCGTCTGAATCGTGCGACGAGGTCGTTGACCCGCCTGCTCGCGCTCGCCCTCGGGGCCACCGCGCTGGTCGCGGCCCCGGCCGCCGCGTCGGCGGCCGCCCCGGCCCCGGTCGGGCAGCAGGCCGACGCGTCGACCACGTGGACCCCCGTGCCGGGGGCCCCGGAGGCGCCGTCCGGGCCCGGCACGGTGGTGTACGGGGGCGACCTGCACCTGTTCGCCCTCGGCGACAACGGCGACATCCGGGTCAACCGGTACACGCTGACGACGTCCGCGTGGTCCGGCTGGACCACCGTCCCCGGCACCGCCGGCGCGGAGTCCGCCCCCGCCGCCGCCGTCTACGGCGGCGACCTGCACCTGTTCACCCGGGGCGCCGACAGCCGGATCCGCACCAACCGGTACTCCGTGACGACGTCCGCGTGGTCCGGCTGGACCACCATCTCCGGCGCCGTCGCGAGGTCCGCCCCCGCCGCCACCGTCTACGGCGGCGACCTGCACCTGTTCACCCGGGGCGCCGACGACACGATCCGCACCAACCGGTACTCCCTGGCCACCGCCGCGTGGTCCGGCTGGAGCACCGTCCCCGGCACCGCCGGCGCGGACACCACCCCGGCCGCCGCGGTGTACGGCGGCTACCTGCACCTGTTCACCCGGGGCGCCGACGACCGGATCCGCACCAACCGGTACTCGGACCTCGCGTCCGAGTGGTCCGGCTGGAGCAGCATCCCCGGCGCCGTCGCGAAGTCCTCTCCCGCCGCCACCGTCTACGGCGGAGAACTTCACCTGTTCACCCGGGGCACCGAGAACACGATCCGCACCAACCGCTACACCGGGTCGGCCTGGACGGGCTGGACCGGCTTCCCCGGCCCGGCCGGAGTCCGGGGTGCCCCGGCCGCCACCGTCTACGGCGGGGAGATCCACCTGTTCGCCCGGGGCGCGCAGTACGGCGTCTACGAGCACCTGATCGGCCTGTAACCGACTCCGCTCCCGGGGTCGAACCGCCCGGCCGGGAACCTCCGGCCGGCTCCGGGTCCCCCCGGGCCGATCTGTGGCGGCCCGGGGGGACCCGGGGCGTCAGGCGTCGACGACCGCCGGGGCCAGGATGAGGTTTCCAGGACACCACACTGCGCGACGGATTGGTAACGTGACGGCGGCAGCACGGGCCGGTCGAGGTCGACATCCGTTCGGGAGGGTCACGCATGTGGTCGGACGAGGCCGCGCTGGACGAGGCCGCGCGCCGGCTCGACGACTGGGAGTCGTCCGTCGCGGCCCGAGCAGCCCGCGCCAAGGCCCTCTCCGCGCAGGTCCAGGCACTGACCGGCACGGCCGCCAGCCCCGACCGGAGGGTCCAGGTCACCGTCGACTCGTCGGGGTTACTGGTCGGCCTGCGGCTGGACGAGAGCACCCGGCAGAACTCGGCGGCGCAGACCGCCCGGCAGATCCTCGACACCACCCGTGACGCCCGCGCCAACCTCCTGAGGAAGGTCGCCGAGGTCGCCACTCTCACGTTCGACGTCGGCGACCCGACACCCTCGTTGCTCGTCGACTCGTACCGTCGCCGGCTCTGCCCCGACCAGGGCGCACCGGATGCCCGACGGTGACGGCATCCGGGTCGACCCCGCCGACCTGACCCGCCACGCCGCGCGCCTCGACCGCAGCGCCGGCAACCTCGACACGGCCCACCAGGCCGGCCGGCACGTCCGGTTGGGCGCGGACGCGTACGGGCAGCTCTGCGCCGTCATGCCACTGCTGCTCGAAGGGCTCCAGCAGACCCTCGTCCAGGGTGTGGACGCCGCCGCCGGCTCGGTGCGCGACACCGCCGGCAGGCTGCGCACCAGCGCCGACCGCTACCGGGCCTCCGATATTCGGGCCGAGCAGTCGCTACGGCGCGCACGGGGAGCGCCTTGACCGCCAATCCCCTCGTCGCCCCGGCCGCCGACACCCCGCCCGGCGCGTGGGCCGGCGTCTGGATCTGCGAGGACATCGAGCTAATCGCCCAGGGCGTACGCGACGGAAACTGGATCGACGGCACACTCGGCGTGGTCAGCGCGGGCCTGGACGCCCTCGCCTTCGTCTCCGATCCGGTCGGCGCGCTGCTCCAGTACGGCATCGCGTGGCTGATCGAGCACGTCAAGCCGCTCAGCGAGGCGCTGGACTGGCTCGCCGGCGATCCGGCGCAGATCACCGCCCACGCCCAGACCTGGCGCACCGTCGCCGCCTCCCTCCGCAAGGAGGCCGCCGAGCTGGCCGGCGCCGTCCGCGCCGACGTCGCCGGCTGGGGCGGCAGCGCCGGCCCCGCCTACCGTTCCTGGGCCGGCGAGCAGCGGCAGGCAATCACCGGCCTCGCCCAGGGCGCGGACACCCTCGCCGCCATCACCGAGGGAGCCGCCGGGCTGGTGGCCGCCGTCCGGCTGCTGGTCCGCGACGCCATCGCCGCCTGCGTCTCCCGGCTGATCGTGTACGCGACCGAACTGGTCGTCACCGGCGGGTTCGCCGCGCCCCTGGTGGTGGAGCAGGTCACGACGTTGGTGGCGTCGTGGGCGGCGCGGATCGCCCGGCTGCTGCGCGGGCTGCTGGCGAGCCTGCGGCGGTTGATGCCGCTGATCCGGCAGCTCGGCGAGCTGATCGAGAAGCTGAAGCAGGCGCTCCACCGGCTCGCTCGAATCAGCCCAACCGACCGGATGGGCACACGTCGCGACTGGGCAGATCCGCGAGTCCGGCCGAGGCCCCCGACGGCATGGCCGGACTCCCACCTCCCGGCCGGCGACCCGGTCTACTACACCGGCCACTCCACGGTGATCGGATACGACGCTCGCACGATGCGGAACATGCAGAAGTCCCTACCTCTCGACGGGCACCACGATGTCGTCGTCCATGGCACCGACCAGGGCTACTTCCTTCCCGGTAAGGTTTCGGCCGAGGGGGCGGACATGAACGGCAACCCGACCAGCGCAGTGCAAATTGCTGCGGCGTTGAAGGAGAACCCGGCCTACGACGGGGGGCCCGTCCGGCTGGTTTCCTGTTACTCGGGCACCGTTGATCCTGATGTCCTCCACGGCGTGCCGCTCGCACAACAGGTCGCCGACGAACTTGGCGTGACCGTGGTCGCCCCGACGAAGAGAGTGGGCACGGAACGATGGGCGGCGGAACCCGAGCCCCCAGTTGTCGAAGTTGGGGGCACCTGGGAGAGCTTCAGCCCGCGACCTGGAGGTCACCGATGAAGACAGCGGGGTTCTTCCAAGAACTCGGCCCGGACCCGGTCGAGGTCTACGCCGACAGCATCCATGCTCACCTGGCCTCAGAGCCGCTACCCGACATCGATCGCGTGATCCGGTATCTCCAAGACGGGCACGGCCTGATCGACGTGATGGGCGCGGAACCCGACGTCCTGGGCAGCGATCGACGCCTTGTTGGTGGCGCCTCGATCATGACCGACGGTGAATGGATCTGGCGCGACGACTTGGAGTTCTACGTGACCACCTACCGCGTACGGCTCCCTGATGACTTCCTCGCCTCCATCCGGGCGAACGGCTATCAGGTCCCTGACCTCCCGATCGAGGATCTTCGTGCGGCGGGCAAGGAAGCGATGCGCATTCTCGGCTACCATCGGCCTCCGGCACCATCGCCCCACTGACTCTCGCGGCCTCAATGGCGCAATCCGAGGCACCTCGATCAGCAGACCGGAGATGACCCCTCCGACCATTCTTGGCCAATGCCCTGACCCAGGTTCTTTGGGGCGACCCAGAAAGCGGAATTCTACACCATCGGCTACGAGATGGCCTGGCAGCTCGCTACGCAACTCCCGGGCCGGTAGCGCACCGAGCACTTCGATGGACTAAGAAGCCACCTGGCCCGTGATGGCAGATAGGAGAGACGTGAAACAAATTCAGCCATCGTGCGTCCGTTGCCGGACCACAGGTTTCATAGAAAAGTGATGGCCGGCATCATCGTGTTGAGGCCCGGGGTCGACTGGACGGCAACAGGAGGTCTGTTGCGCGCTGGTTGAGCTGAAAAGGTCCGGCCCATTTTTCTCCCCTGTGGGCGAACCCACTGGACGTTAGCGTTCCGACAGTGCGCGTCATGGCGCAATACGACTGTCACCCGACCTGACTGACCGGGTCCGCTGGCATCAGCAACGTCGACCCCGGCGAGCTGCCGATTTCGGGCAGCCAGGACGACGCTGGCCGCGCCAATCCGCTGCCTCGCTCCAACAGCCATCGGCCGCGGAGCGGTACGATCGCCCGCATGAGCGCAGAGGCGGTTGGCAGGTACATGCCCTCGGTCGTGACGCTCGACGACCTCACCGCGATGATGTCCGCGGATGCACACCACCGGTACGAGATCAGCCCCGAGGGAGTGCTCTCGATCATGCCGCCTCCGGGATATGCGCATGCGATCATCGCGACCCGGCTCATGGTGTGGCTCGCCCAGGGCGGCATTCCGGCGGACCGCATCGCCCAGGCCGTCGGCCTGCGCATTCCTGGTCGCCACGGCGGTGTCGGTGGTCGCATCCCGGACCTGGTCGTCTGGAGCAAGGCCCAATCCGACGCGGTCTGGCTGCCGGTCACCGACGTGCTCCTCGCCGTCGAGATCGTCTCCCCCGGCTCCGAGGGCGTGGACACGGTGACCAAACGCAACGAGTACGCCGCCGCCGGCATACCGCAATACTGGATGGTCGACCAGGATCCGGCGCAGACCATCACCATGAACCGCCTCGACGGCGACAGCTACACCGTCCGGGCGACCATGCCGCTCGCCTGGGTCCTCAACGCCACCCCGGCGGACCACGATCTCGACTGATTACGGGCATGCCGCGCACCAATGACCCGAGGTGCCGGCCGGATGCCCGCCGCGCCGCTACGCCGGTTCGACAGGCAACCAGAGCTCGCAGGTCGCGGCGCTGAAGTCGTCGCCGGGTCGGGCACCGCGCTGTTGCGGCACACCCGACAGAAGCGGCGCGGAAAGTGTCGGGTGATCGGGAGCGGAGTTCCCCACGATGGGGGCATGGATGACACGACGTTGGTATCCCGGTTCCTTCGCGACGGCTTCGTGAAGTTGGCGGGCGCCGTCGCACCGCGCGTGGCTGCGGACTGCGCGCGGCTCCTGTGGCGGGAGACGGGCTGCGACCCGGACGACCCGGCCACGTGGACCAAGCCCGTGCACTGGGTGCCCGGCCTGGCGCAGGGGCCGTTCGCCGCCGCACCCAACTCCCCGTTCCTCCATCACGCGTACGACCTGCTCGTCGGCGCGGGACGCTGGGAGCCGCGCTACTCGCTGGGCACGTTCCCGTTGCGCTTCCCGCACGAGGAGGAGCCGAACGACGCGGGCTGGCACATCGAGGGCGGCTACCTGCCGGAGGGTGAGAGCTGGTACTTCACGAATCTGCGCTCGCAGGGCCGGGCGCTGCTGATGCTGTTCCTGTTCACCGAGGTCGGCGCGGAGGACGCCCCGACCCGGATCCGGGTCGGCTCACACCTCGACGTGCCGAAGGTGCTGGAGAAGTACGGGGAGGACGGGGCGAGCGGGCTGGACCTCGCGCCCGAGTTGGTGGCGGCGTCCGACCACCGGCCACTCGCCCTGGCCACCGGGTCCCCGGGCGACGTCTTCCTGTGCCATCCGTTCCTGGTGCACGCGGCGCAACCGCACCACGGGACGCGACCGCGCTTCATGGCCCAGCCGCCGCTGATGTCGGCCGTGCCGTACGAACTGGAGCGGGCCGACGGTGCATACTCCCCTGTGGAAATCGCGATCCGTCGAGGTCTCGGGCAGGACACCCCCGCTCTGGAGGGGGCAGGCACCAGCGGCGGTGCCGGGTAGCCGCGCCGGGCGCAGCGGGCGACGTGTGAGTGGCTGATGTACGACCCGAAGGCGGTGCGGGCGCGCACCATCACGACGGTGCCGGCGAGGGGGCCGGTGACGGGCAGGAACTCGGGGGTCAGATCGACGTCGCCGGCCGCCCGGAGGCCGACGAGCCATCAACCCGTCCGGTACGCCGAGCGGCGCGCCCGCACCCTTCGGAGACAGCACGAGTGCCGTGAGGTGACCAACGTCGTGCAGGACGGCTTCCACGGCGGCGGGGCCCGTCGGGCTCCCCTGCCCCGCCAGCTTCCCGGCGACGTACGCGGCTTCGTCAATCGGGTGGAGGAGCCCGCCGCCGACGCCCCCGCCCCGGGGCGGCGGTGAGAAGAACGTAGCGCACCCGCGACGTGCCTGACAGTCAGGATGCGAGCAGGTCCAGGACGGTGCCGAAGATGAGGAAGAGGAACGCCAGCCATCTCAGCCAGATGAGCGGGCGGGGCTCGTGCAGGTCTCGTCCAACGGCCCGTTGCAGGCCGCCCACCAGCCGATGGGACAGGGTCGACATCGTCAGACGCACCCGCCACGACCAGGAGAGTGGCATGAGCAAAGCGCCGGGTACCGCAAACCTCATGTCCTCTCTGGCGATTCCGATAAAGAGAACGACCATCCCGATGGCCGAGCCGATGACCGCGCCGTAGCTGCCGATCTCCGCCTCAGCGGCCCGCTCGACGAGATGGCGCTCCTCCGGGGGACGCTGCGCCTCCACCAACTCGTCGATCCTGCGCCATACGTCCACCTGGAGTTTCCCGCACGTCGAGTTGCGCGGATCCGTGCAGGTGTGTTCGCGCATGACGTCCTCTATCACCTGCCGGTGGTGGGAGCGGTACGCCTCCAGGCTCAGACGGATTCCGTCAGGCACGCGAGTCGGCGACGCGGGCACCAGAACTACCCAGACCACCCCCGACGTGGGCCCAGTGGCGAAGCTTCTGTCGTGGAGGAAGTCCCGCCCGACCTCCTCGCGCAGGCGGACGATCTGGCGAAGCGCGCGGCGCTCGACGGAGCGGCGAGAGAACAGGCGCGACCAGCTTTGCAGGGCGTTGCCGCAGCGCCGGAACCAGGCGGGGCTGAGCAGATCGAGCACGACGACTCCGCCGGCGACAAGCTGGATGACCTTGCCCACCCGCCCCCAGATGAGCATGCTGTGTCCCCATACGACGACGTCGCTGGTCTGTTTCCCGTCCCACCACAGCCGCAGCACGTCGAGGATGTCGCTCACGTTGGCCTCTGACCGACGCCTAACATGCCGACATCGTCGCAACCCGGAGCAATGCCACGCGGCCGGCGAGCGCGACCTCGACCGACGCCGGCCGGCAGCTCAGCGTGACGCACTTCCCGCCCGGTACGCCCTGCCCCGCCCCCGACGCCCCGGCCCCGGCCACCAGGGCGTCGAGCGGGCCGCGCACGGGGAAAGGCCCCACGCCCCGCAAGCGGGGAATGGGGCCTTTCCGCGTCGCAGCGGCTCAGGACAGGAACTTGTCCAGGGCCGCCTCGATGGTGCCGCTGTCCGGCGCCGCGTACGACTTCATCGTGATCTTGTTGTACGAGATGAAGCTCGGGCAGCGGCTCGCCGGGGCGTTCACGGTGCCGCCGTCGCCGATCTTCTCGCCGGTCTTCGCCGCGTAGAACGTCATCTCGTAGCGAGACGAGATGTAGTTGACGGTGACGCTCTTACCGGAGCTGTCCTTGTACTGGCACGCCCTCGGCTCGCCCTCGCTGCCCTCGACGAACTTCAGGCAGGCCACCACGGACACCGACGTGAAGTCGGTCGTCTTGGCGTAGTACCGCTTGCTGGAGCTGATCCCCTTCGACGACCAGGACGACGTCCGCTCGGGCGCGTTCGAGAAGGCGTACGCCTTGGCGCCCGACGGGCCGTTGTAGGCGGCGGCGTTGAGGATCGGGCTGCCCTCGCAGACGTTGGACAGGTCGCTGGAGTACCGCGCGGTCATCGCGTTGTTGTTGTTCGGCTGCTCGTCGTCCGGCTCGTCCGACGTGCTCGGGCCGGGCTGGGGGGTGCCGTCGGTAGGCGCGGGGGCGGGGGCGGAGGCGGTGGCGACCGGCTTCGGGTCGTCGTCGTCGCCCATCACGGCGAAGGTGATGCCGACGCCGCAGAGCGCGAGGAGGACGACCACGGCGGCACCGATGGACAGCCCGATGACCAGGCCCCGGTTCTTCTTCTGGGGCGGCGGCGACGGGAAGGACGCACCGTACTGCGGGGGCTGGTACTGCCCCGGCTGGTCGTATCCGGGGTATCCGGCGGACTGCCCCTGCTGGTCGTACCCGGGGTATCCGGCGGACTGGGCCGGCGGCCCGCTCCACGGGGTGGCGTTCGGGTCCGGCTGCCCTCCGTACGGAGGAGGATTGTTGCTCATCTGAAGCCCTTATCGCTATTCGGCGGGTGCCAGGCACGGGATCACGATCAGGGTAATGAGGGGCACAAATCCTGGCCCCGTCGGTGATCCGCGGCGGGCCGCCGCCGAACACCTCACGTCACGGGCCATCACGCTGCGTCCCCGACGGCATGCGTCGCGGCCCGCCCGTCCCGGGCCCAGCGCAGCGTCCGAGCGCCGGATGCGGCCCCAGGGAAGGGAATCCGGCCCTGGGAGGCGGCGCGGAGGGGTTCCCGGGCCCGCCGGGGCCGGATGTGACGAAGTTAACCGGCTCGGTCGCGGTCGACGCGCCTCGTCGCCGGCCTTGACGGGCCGACCAGGGCCCCTCGGGCGGGGGTGGGCGTGGGGCCGGTCCGCCCCACGCCCACCGGCGGTCAGTGCATGACGACGGGGGCTGCGGGACGGCCGTCGCCCTGTTCGTCGTCGAGCAGGTGCGACCTCTCCCGCCGGCGCGGCAGGAGGAAGGCCGGGACGAACGTCAGCAGCATCAGCAGGAAGGCCACCCAGAACACCGCGCCGAACGAGTTCGCCACGAACTCCAGGCCCCGCTGGAGCAGGCCCGGGTCGACGGGGAACTGCTGGGCCAGCGCCGGGTCCCGCTCGACGGCGATGGCGAGGCCGGCCTCGGTGACCGGCGCGCCGGTGTTCGGGTCGATCGCGCCCGGGATGACCGGCGAGTCGTTCAGCTCGTTGGTCAGGATCACCGACATGATCGCCGAGCCAACCGAGCCGGCGATCTGCTGGAGGATGTTCAGCAGCGTCGAGCCGCGCGCCACCTCGTGGTTGGTGAGCGTCCGCAGCGCCGACGTCATCACCGGCATCATCGTGCCGCCCATGCCGAGGCCCATCACGAACAGCGAGCCGCACAGCAGCAGGTACGACGTGTCGGTGCCGACCTGCGTGAAGGTGAAGAAGCCCGCCGCGATCAGCACCAGCGCGAAGGGCACCGTGCGGCCCACGGGGATCTTGTCGGCCAGCATCCCGGCGATGGGCATGGTGACCATCGCGCCGATGCCCTGCGGCGCCATCAGCAGGCCCGCGTCGAGCGTCGACTCGCCGCGCACCTGGAGGAAGTAGCTCGGGAAGAGCAGGCCAGCGCCCATGAACGCGATCGTGAACACCGCCAGGGTCAGGGTGGCGACGGTGAGGTTGCGGTCGCGCAGCAGCCGCAGGTCGAGCAGCGGGTGCTTCGGCGTGAACGAGTACAGGACGAAGCCGACGACCAGCAGCCCGCCGCCCAGCATCGGCAGCCACACCCGCTCGTCGCTGAACGTGCCGGTCTCCGGCAGCGACGACACCCCGTACAGGAAGAGGGCCAGGCCCGGCGAGAGCATCAGCATGCCGACGAAGTCGAACGACTCGGACGGCTCGGGCCGGTCCCCCGGCAGCGCCCACTGCGCGTAGGCCAGGGCGACGGCGCCGATCGGCAGGTTGATCAGGAAGATCCAGTGCCAGCTCGCGACGTCGATCAGCCAGCCGCCGAGGATCGGGCCGCCGATCGGGCCGAGCAGCATCGGGATGCCCAGCACGGCCATCAGCCGGCCGATGCGCTCCGGCCCGGCCGCCCGGGTCATGATCGTCATGCCGAGCGGCATCAGCATGCCGCCGCCGAGGCCCTGCAGCACCCGGTAGGTGATGAGCTGGCCGATCGAGTCGGCGGTGGCGCAGAGGCCGGAGCCGAGGGTGAACAGGAGCAGCGCCGCCATGTAGAGCCGCTTCGTGCCGAAGCGGTCGGCGGCCCAGCCGGTCAGGGGGATGACCGTGGCCAGCGCCAGCGTGTAGCCGGTCATCGTCCAGGCCACCCTGGCGTACGAGGCGTCGAACTCGGCCTGGAAGGTGGGCAGCGCGACGCTGACCACCGTGACGTCGAGGATCGACATGATCGCACCGAGGACCACGACCCCGGCGACCTTGAGAACGGCAGCGTCGAGCCTGTTCGGCGCTGCCACGGGTTGACTACTCACACATATCTCCTGGTGGGCCGGCGGTTGACGCCGATCGCGCGCGTCGCACCGCGCACGCGCCTCGTCCGGTCATAAATCGGGCGGGGTCGTCGGCCGACGGCCCCCCGTGCACCCCGGCTCCGCGTGCCTGTCGCGCACGCATGATCCCCCGTGGACACCGGGCGACGGTAACAAGCCAACCTCGTTTTCTACCTGCCGTTATCGGCTCGCGCCGCTGTGGCCGCGCTCACGAGATCGATGAGTCGCCGATGGAGTGGCGGCTGGCTGTCCGGTTGCCGACCGCCACTGTCCGCCCTGCGTCGTACGGTGACGGCGGAACCCGTGGGCAGCCCGCGGGAGACGGGAGCGGGATGGCCCGGACCACGCCCACGCAGGCCGCCGGAGACGGGATCGAGGACGATCTGGTCCGGCTCGCGATCCGGTCGGCGGCCCCCGACGAAGAGCCCCTGCTGGCGTTGCTCGGGCCCGCCTACCGGCGGCGTCCCGGCCGCTGGCGCCACGACCCGGCGCGGCTGGTGCGGGTGGGCGGCGGTGAGGCCGGCGGCGGGGGCTTCGACGCCGTCGTCGAACCGCTCCTGCCGTACGTGCTGGTCCTCACCGGCATCGCGATCGAGGCCCTGCGCGACGGGGTGCGGGACCACGCCACCGAGGCCGTGCGCGGCGGCCTGCGCGGCCTCGGCCGGCGGTGGCGGGCCCGCCGGGCGCGCGGCGAAATCCCGCCGGCGCCCGCGCCCCGGCTGCGCCCCGGCCAACTGCTGCGCATCGAGGAGGCCGTCACCGTCGCCGCCCGCGACCCGCGCTGGGAGCTGACCGACGACCAGGTCGCGGTGCTGCGCGACGCGGTGCGGGAGGCGTTCGTCCAGCGGTTCGGCGTCGCCCCGGACGATGTCGACGGCGGCTGACGGCCCGGGCCCGCCCGACGGACCGGCCGGCACGACAGCGCCGCCGCTGCCCTCCACCACCCTCGGCCGGTTCGTCGCCACGGTGACCGCGGTCGTGGGCACGAGCATGTTCGGCTGGCAGACCGTGCTCGTCGACGCCGACGCCACCCGCGCCCGCGCGGAGTGCCTGGCCGGCCTGCGCGGGGCCCCGCCCCCGATCGACGTCCGCGCCGGCACGGTCAACGAGGAGTCCGTCGCGGCGGTGCAGCGGTGCCTCGGCGCCCTGCACGGGGACATGAGCCGTCAGATGGCCGTCGGGCTGGCCGTGCTCGCGGCGGTGACGGCCGCCGTCTACCTCGCCGCGCCCTGGTGCGAGCGCCGGCTGCGCGGCCTGCGCCGCCTCGACCGGCTACCCGGCACCGAGGCGCTGCGGGCCGACCTGGCCGGCCTGGTCCGGGAGGCGGGCCTGCGCCGCCCGCCGACCTTCGTGGTGTCCCGGTCCGCGCGGATCAGCGGCAACACGTTCGGCGCGGGGCCGCTGCGGTACGTCCGGCTGGACCTGGGGCTCCTGCACGCCCACCGGAGGGCCCCGCACCTGTTCCGGGCCGTCGTCCTGCACGAACTGGCCCACGTGCGCAACGCCGACGTCCACCTCACCCGGCTCACCATCGCCCAGGCGTGGGCGTTCCCCCTCGCGGTGCTCGTCCCGGTGGCGGTCAACTACGCCGGGTCCGTACCGGTGCGGAACCTGCTCGACGACGCCTGGCGGCTGGCCGCGTTCGCGTTGATCGCGCAGGCGTCGGCGTGGTCGGTGCTGCGCGCCCGGGAGTTCGCCGCCGACGCCCGGCTCGCCGGCGGCGACGGCGCGGCCGTCCGGGCGCTGCTGCGCGGCGACCGTCGGCGGGTGGGCCGGTGGGCCCGCCTCGGGTCGGCGTTCCGGTTCCACCCCCTCGCCCGGGCCCGCGCCGACGCCCTCGACCACCCCGGACGCCGCTTCGCCGCCCGCCCGGTCGAGGCGCTCGGTGCGGGCCTCGCCGCCGGCATCGCCGCGCCGCCCCTGCTGGACCTGATGTCCAACCTGGCCCACCCGCTGTCCGGTCCCGACCCGCAGACGGCCGGCGCCTTCGCCGCCGGGGTGCTACTCGGCGCGCCGCTCGCGCTGGTCACCACCGGCGCGCTCTGGCGCTCCGCCTGGTGGGCCCGGCGCACCGGCGCGCCGGCGGCCTCCGGCACGGCGTTCGGCGCGGCGCTGGCCTGCGGCCTGCTCGTCGGCCGACGACTGGCCTGGTCCGCCGGCTACACCGACCAGCGGCACGCCTGGTGGGTCGAGGCGCTGCTCGGTCTGCTCTGGCTCGGCGGCGGCGCGCTGCTCGGCCGGTGGGTGGCCGGCGGCGCCCGCGCGCACCTGCGACGCCTCGCGCCCACCGGGGTGTCCCGCGCCCGACTGGCCTGGGCCGGCGCCGCGCTGGCCACGACGGTGGTCACCGCCGCCTACGTGGCGTCGGTCCTCCTGCTGGACGCCTGGTCCGTCGACACCGACCTGAGCATGCTGCGCCTGCTCGCCGCGCGGGAGGGGCACCCGGACACCGTCACCCCGCTGACCCTGCTCCACCTCCTCGGCTTCTCCGTCCGCATGGTCGCCGCCCAGGGGCCGTACCTGATCTTCCTGCCGCTGGTCGCGGCGCTGTTCCCGGCCCTGGCCAGCCGCCGGGCCAGCCGGCGGGCGGTGCGCCTGGGCGTCGCGGCCGGCGCGGTCGGAGCCCTGCTGATGCCGCTGGCGACCCTCGGCATCGGCGTCGTCGCCCGCGACCCGGGCCTCGCGACGGCGACTGCGGCGGCCCTCGTCGACGGCCACACCCTGCTGCCGGTCACGTTCGTCCAACTGACCGTCGCCGTCGCGGCGGTCGCCACCCGGCGGCTGTCGCTGCCCCACGCACTGCTCGCCGCCCTCACGGCGGGGCTGTTGATGGTCCCGGCGATCCCGGCCGCCGACGCGCTCCTGTCCTGCGTGGTCGGCGGTAGGGCGGGCTGCCTGCCGATCCTCGACGGGGTCACCGCCGACCGCGCCCTCACCCACGCCCTCGTCGTCGCGCCCGCGACGGCGCTGCTCGCCGCCGCGCTCGGGGCCGCCGTGACGGCCGGGCCGGCCCTCGTCGGCCGGCACCGACGATGGGCGCCCGCCGCGATCGCCGTTCTGCTCGCCGCCGCCGCGACGGCGGCGGTGGCCCACCGGCGGCCGGCGCCCACCCCCGCCACCGGCCGCGATCCCTGCCTGGTCGGCGTCTGGCGGCTCGCCGCCGGCCGGTACCACCTCACCGTCGCCGCCGACTCGCCGCTCGGCACGCTGGCCGGCCTCACCCGCGACACCGCCCTCGATCTCACCAGCGGGCCGGACACCGGGTACGCCACCGCCTACCGGGCCGACGGGACCGCCACGGACCTGCACGACCTGTTCGCCGCCGAGGGCATCCTCGACGGGCACGCCGTGCGGCACGTCCGCCGGGGCCTGCTGACCTACCGCTGGTCGGCCGACGCCGGGCGGTACGCCCAGCGCGACCCGGTCGCCTCCGGCGCGGTGGCGGTGCTCCGGGTCGACGACCGCGAGCTGGACGTGACCACCGCGCCGGAGGCGAGCGCCGGCACGTACCGCTGCGCCGACGACCGGCTGACGGTCCGCCTGGTCGACGGGGCGGCGTGGAGCGAGGAGACCTACGTCCGCAGCCGTGCCTGAGCGCGGGCGGGGGCGTGCCCCCGCCCGTCAGTCCTCGGCGCGCCAGCGGTAGAACGGCGTGGCCACGGCGTCCTTGTGGCCGCGCCAGGTCTGCGGGTCGTACGGGGTGAGGTACGCGCTGAGCTCGTCAATCAGCTTGGCGAACGGCGGCTCGCCGTGGCTCTGCCGCATGGCCTCGTCGACGGGCGCCTCGCGGCTGGTGAACAGGTGCAGGTAGACGTCGTCGATCGAGTACAGCCACCGCCCGGTCACGCCCATCCTGGCCGGCAGCGGCCCCGCGTCGGACTCGGCGAAGACCTGCGCGACGGTGGGCTCCGCGCCGGGCTTGATCCGGCTGACCACGACGGTCAGGTTCTCCCCGTCCTGCGGGTCCGCCGCCGCGCCGCCGTCCGGCTCCCAGCGGTAGAACTCCCGGGCGACGGAGTCGGACGGGTTCCGCCAGTCCCTCGGGTACGGCGTCACATACGGGGCGATGGCCTCGGCGATCTGCTGGAACGCCGGCAGCCCCCGGGTCTGCCCCGAGACCGCCGGGTCCGCGTTGCGCTCGATCACGTGGATGTACAGGTCGTTCAGCGACAGCAGGGTCCGCCCGATCACGCCGAGGTCCTGCGGCCGGGTGGTCCGGTCGTAGTGGCCGAACACGTCGCCGACGATGCTCTCGCTGCCCGGCACCATGCGACAGACGATCACGTTCCGGTAGGTCATGACTGCTCCTAGGGTCGAGGTGGGTGAGACGTGCGGGCGGCGGTTCTCCGCCGTCCCCGGACGTGCGGCCGTGGTTCTCCGCCGCCCCGGTCAGCCGGGCGTGACGTCGAAGCGGACCGGCAGTTCCAGCAGGCCACGGAACGGCGACGCCGCCGGCAGGCGGCGCAGCTCGGCGGCCGGCACCCCGAGCCGCAGGCCGGGCAGCCGGCGCAGCAGCGCCCCGAGGCCGATGCGCGCCTCCATCCGGGCCAGCGAGACGCCGAGGCAGTAGTGCACGCCGTAGCCGAAGCCGATGTGCGGGCCGCGCTCGCGGCTCAGGTCGAGGCGGTCCGGGTCGGCGAAGTGCGCCGGGTCGTGGTTGGCCGCGTTGATCGCCACGCCGACGATCGACCCGCTCGGGATGCACACGCCCCCGTACTCGACGTCCTCCGTGGCGATGCGCGGGCTGGCCACCGGCAGCGGGCCGTCGAAGCGCAGCAGCTCCTCCACCGCCGACGGCAGCAGCTCCGGCCTGGCCCGCAGCAGGTCGAGCTGGTCGGGGTGGGTCAGCAGGGCCGCCGTCGCGTTGCCGATGAAGTCCGCGGTGGTCTGGTGCCCGGCGAACAGCAGCAGGAACGTGGTGGTGACCAGCTCCGCCTCCGCCAGCTCCCCGTCGCGGTCGCACGCCTGCACCAGCGAACTGACCATGTCGTCGGCGGGACGGGCGCGCTTCGCCTCGACCAGGTCGGCGAGGTAGTGGTGCAGCCACGCCTGCGCCTCCTGCACGGCCGCCCGGTCCTCCTCCGGGGGGCGGCCGGACGACCCGGACGTCCGGATCACCTGCGTCCAGTCGAGCACCCGCGCGTGGTCTTCCTCCGGTATCCCGAGCAGCTCGGAGATCACCGTCATCGGCAGCGGGATCGCGAAGTCCTCCATCAGGTCGCACCGCCCCCGGGGCACGACCCGGTCGAGCAGGGCGTCCACGACCTCCGCGATGCGGGGCCGCAGCGCCTCCACGCGGCGCGGCGCGAACGCCTGCGACACGATGCGGCGCAGCCGGGTGTGCTCCGGCGGGTCGGAGTTGAGCATGTTCCTGTTCAACCCCTCGGAGTTCGGCCCGAAGATCCGCAGGTAGTGCTGCCCCGGGCCGTAGAGGTCCTTGGAGAGCCGGGAGTCGGTCAGGGCCTCGCGCGCGTCGTCGAACCTGGTGATCAGGTACGAGTCGAAGCGCGGGGAGCTGACCGGGCACACCGGGGTCTCGGCCCGCAACCGGGCGAAGGTGGGATAGGGGTCGGCGGCGAACTCGTCGGTGTAGACGTCCGACGCGCGGACGGCCTGCTCGGTCATCTCGACTCCCCCGGCTCGTCGCCCACGATGTGCAGGACCTGGTACGTGTGCCGTTCCGCGGACTCCCGAAGCTCGCGCACGAGGCGCAGCAGCCGGTCGCGGTGCTCGCTGCGGCCGAAGGCGTCCAGCCGCTCCCGGTCGGCCCAGTCGCTGATGATCAGGTAGCGGCGCGGGTCGTCGGCGTCGCGCACCAGGTCCTGGTGCAGGCACCCGTCGAGCGCCCGGATCTGCTCGGCGGCCGAGAGCCACGCCGCCTCGAACCGCGCCTCGCAGCCCTCCCTGGTACGCATCGCCAGCACCGTGCGTACTCTCTGCATCTCGCACCTCCGGATGTGCCGGCGGCCAACGCCGACGTCGATCGCCTCCCCCGCTTCCCGGCCGCCCGCGACCGGTGACCGGCGCGGGTCCGGCACGCGGGCCGGGCCCGGGCCCCCGGGGCCACTCGCCAGTCTGGGAAGTCGGCGTCACCCCGCCGTCACGATGCGTCGGGCGACCGTGGCGGCCCCGGTGACACCGCCGTGACGGCCGGGACGGGCGGCCCCGGCGTCGCCGCCGCCGGCCGGGGCGGCGGGCGTACCCGCGTTTTCCCGGAATCGGTGTGGCGGGCGGTGCCAGTGGCTGTGAGACTCACCCCGCGCGGGGCCCGCCCGCGCACCGGGAGGGGGCGACGATGGAGCAGGCCGGGCTGCGGGACGCGGCGGCACTGGTGGGGCGGGCGCGGCGGGTGGTCGTGTTCACCGGCGCGGGCATGTCGGCCGAGAGCGGCGTGCCGACCTTCCGGGACGCCCTCACCGGGCTGTGGCGGCGGTTCGACCCGCAGGCGCTCGCCACCCCCGAGGCGTTCGAGGACGACCCCGCCCTGGTGTGGGGCTGGTACGAGTCGCGCCGCCGGGCCGTCCTGTCGGCCCGGCCGAACGCGGGGCACGCGGCCGTCGCCGCGATCGAGGCCCGCGTCCCGGGCAGCGTCGTCGTCACCCAGAACGTCGACGACCTGCACGAGCGCGCCGGTTCGGCCGCGCCGGTCCACCTGCACGGCAGCCTGTTCGCGCCGCGCTGCTCGGCCTGCGCCCGCCCGGCCCCGCTCCCCGACGACCCGACCGACGGCGGCCCGGTCGACAGCCGGCCGCTCCACGGCGGGCCGGCCGACGGCAGCCCGGCCGACAGCCGGCCGCTCCCCGGCGGCCCGGCCGACGGTCAGCCGGTCGACGGCGGGTCGGTCGACGGGCCCGCCGGGGACGGGCGGGTGCCGCCGCCGGAGTGCGCGCGGTGCGGAGCCCCCGTCCGGCCCGGGGTGGTGTGGTTCGGCGAGGCGCTGCCGGAGGCGGCGCTGGAGGCCGCGGTCGACGCGGCGTCCTCCTGCGACCTGCTGCTGACCGTGGGCACCTCCGGCGTCGTGTACCCCGCCGCCGAGATCCCCCGGGTGGCGGCCCGGTTCGGCGCCCCGGTGATCCAGGTGAACCCGCAGGAGACGCCGCTGGACGAGGTCTGCGACGTGAACCTGCGTGGGCCGGCCGCCCGGGTCCTGCCCGCCCTCGTCGAGGCCGCGTGGGGCGTCCCGCGCGTCTCCTGACGCCCCGCCGTCCGGGGCGGTCGAGGTGGGTCGGCCTCAGTGCGCCGCCACGACCGCCGGGTCCGCCTCCAGGACGGCGAGCCGGGCCGGCCGCACGACGACGAACAGGACGACCGTGGCCGCCACCATCCCGCCGGCCACCACCAGGGCCATCGCCACCGCGCCGGTGCCGAGCACGCCCACCAGCGGCGCGGCCAGTGCGCCCACGCCGAACTGCACGGCCCCGAGCAGGGCCGAGGCCGTGCCGGCCGCCTCGCCGTGCCGGGACAGCGCCAGGGCCGGCGCGTTCGGCATCGCCAGGCCCGCCGACGCGAGCACCACCCACAGCGACACCAGCAGGCTCGGCAGCCCGCCGAACCCCGTCGCGGCGACGGCGAGCAGCGCCAGCCCGGAGACGGTCCCCACGCCCAGGGCGGCGACGAGGATCCGCTGGGACGAGTACCGGCGCAGCAGCCGTACGTTGAACTGGGTCGCCGCGATCAGTCCGACCGCGCCCGCGCCGAAGGCCAGCCCGAACTCCTGCTCGTCCAGCCCGTACTGCTCCTGGAGGACGAACGACGACCCGGCCACGTACGCGAACAGCGCCGCCATCGCCAGGCCGGCGACGAGGACGAGGCCCACGAACGTGCGGTCGGCCAGCAGCGCCCCGTACACCCGCACCGTGGCCGCCGCCCCGCCGCGCGTACGCCGCCCGACCGGCAGCGTCTCGCGGAGGCCGAGCGCGGCGACCACGACGAGCAGCACGCCGAAGACGGCCAGGGCCACGAACACGCCGCGCCAGTCCGTCCAGCCCAGCAGCCCGCTGCCGAGGGTCGGGGCGAGGATCGGGGCCGCGCCCATGACCAGCAGCAGCCGCGACAGCAGCGTGGCGAAGGCCGACCCGCTGAACAGGTCGCGGACCACGGCCATCGCGACCACCGACGCCGCCGCGACGCCGAGGCCCTGCACCACCCGCAGGACGCCGAGGACCGCGATGTTCGGCGCGAACACGCAGAGCACCGACGCCACGACGTGCAGCGCGAGACCGGCGATCAGCGGCGCGCGCCGTCCGACGGCGTCGGAGAGCGGCCCGATGAGCAGTTGGCCGAGGGCGAGGCCCGCCAGGGTGCCGGTGAGGGTCAGTTGGACCGCCGCCGACGTGGTCCGGAAGTCGTCGACGATCGCGGGGAGCGCCGGCAGGTACATGTCGATGGTCAGCGGGCCCACCGCGATCAGCGAGCCGAGCACGAGGACGAGCCGCAGCCGCTGCCGGGGGCTCATCAGGTCGCCGGGCGTCGGGGCGTCGTCGGCGGCGGTCTTCGGGTGGCCGCCGACCGGGCGGGAAGCGGGGGTCATCGGCTGGCCGCCGACCGGTGGCGGGGGCGCGGTGGGAATGTCACACCTGGCTGCAAAACCGGCCGGGGCGGTCTGATTCCCTCCCCGGCCGGAGGTGACACAGCTCACCGCCCGTCGCCGGGTCGCGCGGCACCGGCGGCGGGCCTCCCGGCCAGCCGGTACGGACAGGCCGGGAGCGCCGGTGCACGGGCGGCTAGAAGTCGGCGGCGACGGCCAGGTTGAACTTTTCGAGGGCCGCCTTCTTCTCCGGGGGGAGCGCCTCGACGTCGATCCGGTTCGTCTCGCTCCTGTCGTCGTGGGTGTCGACCCCGTCGATGAGGTGGTCGACGATCGACTTCGCCTCGTCGGGGGTGAAGCCCGCATCGGTCAGGATGTGCAGCGGAAGGTCAGTCATGTCGATGCCGTACCCGCCGCCGCCGATCGCCACACACCGCGCGGGAACGACTACCCATCGACGTGGGCCCTCGCGGGGCGGCGGTTCGCTCACCCGTGCCCTACGGCGAGGACGACGGTCATGGCGGCGTAGGTGGCCAGGAGCAGCACGCCCTCGAAGCCGAGGCGTCCCCACCCACAGGTCTGCCGGATGAGCAGGCCGCCGAGCAGGGTGGCGGTCATGAAGAGGCTGGTGGTCGTGGCGAGCAGCTCCGCGTCGCCGACGGTGTGGTAGAGCGAGCCGCGCCGGTAGGCGAGGTCCCCGGCGACGAGGGTGAGCACGTCGAGGATGTTGCCGCCGAGCACGGCGGCGACGGCCAGGGTGACCGCGCCCCGGCGTACGGCGGCGATGGCCGTGACCGTCTCCGGCAGCGCGTTGACCACGCCCATGAGCACCCCGCCGACGAAGCCGGCGGTGAGGCCGGTGACCTCGACGAGGCTCTCGGCGGCGAGGGCGACGAGCCACCCGCCCCCGGCGACGAGCAGCCCGACGGCGGCGAACCGACCCCACAGCCACGCCGGTGGGCGGCGGTTGAGCGGGTTGTCGTCGTGGGGGACGTCGGGCCGGGTCTCGGCGGTGGCGATGGCCTGCCACATCGGTTGGGCGCCGGCGCGGCGGATGAGGACCAGCCCGCCGACGTACGCGCCGACGAGGACGGCGGACATGGGGTCTACGCCGACGACGGTGGTCTCGGGCACGTAGCTCGCGAGCAGCGCCAGGGCGAGCAGCGCGACGAGCAGGCAGCCCGAGAGCAGGTTCGACAGCGAGGCGGCGGCGTGTTCGAGGTTGGCACGGCGGTGGAAGGCGTCGGCGACGGCGACGGCGGTGGTCTGCGCGGCGATGCCCCCGACAACGTTGCTGTAGGCGAGGCCGGGCTGGTCGCTGCCGGCGGCGACGACGGTCATGATGATGCCGGACAGGCCGGTGACGAGGCCGAAGAAGAGCACGCCGAAGAGGGCCTCGCCCCAGCCGGTGCGGTCGGCGAGGGCGTCGCCGAGCCCGGCCAGGCGGACGCTGCCGGCGACGGTGGCCACCCCGGCGAGGAGGAACACGACGACGCTCCAGCTCAGCGGCCAGGGCTGGGCGGTCAGGTCGGGCACCGGCCGGGGTTTCCCCGATACCGACGGAAGAATCCCGTTCCGCTGCGGAAGGTGCGCCACGGGGGCGGCCGACGGCCCCGACACCCGGGCGTACGCCTTCCTCTGCCGTTCCCCGCACGCCTGACGGGCGCTCGGGCGGCGTGGATTTTCCACGCCGGGGCATGGACAGTCGACTATCAATGTGCCACAGTGAACCCGCTGCGACGGTGTCGTCACCGACAGTCCCAGGTGGGATCGACGTCGACCCGGGCGGGCCGTCCGCCCGTCACCGGTGCCGGCGCTCCCCTTCCGCTCGGGCCGCCGCGCGGCGGGTCGAGTGCGGTTCGCGCCCGGCCCATCGGCGGGGGTTCCCCGCGTCCGAGACTCTTCGATCCGTACGCCGCGCGGCCGTCGACGCGACACTCAGGCGAGGACTAGGAGCGCATCCGTTGGAACAGGTGATCCAGGAACTGGTGGAGGACGACTTCACGACCCGGGAGGTGCCCGAGTTCGGGTTGGCCGAGGACGACTACGCACGGGCGCTGGATCACCTGGTGCAGGCCAACGTCGACGTCATCGTGCACACCGGCGACGGGCGGGTGCTCCTGGGGCACCGCGAGGACCTGCCGCTGCGGAACATGTTCTGGGTCTTCGGCGGCCGGATGAAGGTGGGCGAGACCCTCGTCGACAGCGGCGTGCGGGCCCTGCGCCGCGAACTCGACCTCCACGCGGATCCGGATCGCCTGCTGCTCAGCCGCACCTACAACGTCCGGTGGGGCACCCGCAGCGTCGCTCCCGAGGAGCGGGGCTTCCAGACCCTGCTGACCCTGATGACGTACCGGTGCACGGACGAGGAGGCCCGCCGCCTCGCCCCCGCCGACCGGACCCACGGATGGGTTCGCTGGCACTCCCGACAGGAGCTGCGGGAGCTTGCCCGGAACGGGTCTCGCCTGCTGCACCCGTTCCTGCCCATCGTGTTGCGCGACGCCGGGTTGTTCTGACGCCGCGCGCCCACGCCAACCTGGAGGCGCCATGATCTGCCGGTCCTGCCACGGGTCGGGGCTCACCGAGGTCCTCGACCTGGGCGAGCAGTACCTGAGCGACTTCCGCGACGACGACCTCCGGCCACCCCGCTGGCCGCTCGTGCTGATGCTGTGCGGCGAGTGCGGGCTGGCACAGCTACGGGACACCACGCCCCGCGAGCTGATGTACCACGACCGTTACGGCTTCCGGTCCGGCGTCAACGAGGCGATCCGCGAGGACCTGCGCGACGTGGTGCGCCACGGGCTGGACGGCCACCCCGGCGCGCGACGGTGGCTGGACATCGCCTGCAACGACGGCACCCTGCTGTCGTTCGTGCCCGAGCGCCTGCGCCGGGTGGGCGTGGACCCGGTGCGGACGTTCGCGCCGGAGTCACGGCGGCACGCCGACCGCATCGTCACGGACTTCTTCGCCGCCGACCGGTTCCGGGCCGCCGGCCCCGGCGCGGGGTACGAGACGTTCGACGTGGTCACCAGCGTCTCCATGTTCTACGACCTGGACGACCCGAACCTCTTCGTCTCGGACGTGGCGAAGGTCCTCGCCGAGGACGGCATCTGGTTGGTCCAGCAGAACTACGCCCTCACGATGGTCCAGCTCGGCGCCGTCGACAACGTGTGCCACGAGCACGTCACGTACTGGTCGCTGGTGGCGCTGGAGCACCTGCTGGGTCGGCACGGCCTCGAGGTCAACGACGTGCGGCTGTCGGGGGTGAACGGCGGGTCGTTCCGCACCCTGGTCTCGCCGCGGGGAAGCCGGCCGGTGGAGGCGTCGGTGCCGGAGCAGCGGCGGCGCGAGGCGGAGTTCGGGCTGCACCGGCCCGAGGTGTGGCACGAGTTCGCGTCGCGGGCCAGGAGGGCCTTCGGCGAGCTGCGGCAACTCGTCGACAGCATCAACGCCGAGGGGCAGCGCTGCTACATCTACGGCGCCAGCACCCGGGGCGGGACCATCTGGCAGGCCGCCGGGCTGGACGTGCGCCACCTTCCGTTCGCGGTGGAGCGCCAGGCCGCGAAGGTGGGCCGCAGGATCGCCTCGATCGGGGTGCCGATCATCTCCGAGGAGCAGGCGCGCGCGGAGCACCCGGAGTACATGCTGGTGGCCCCGTGGTTCTTCCGGGACGTCTTCGTCGCACGGGAGCGCGCCTACCTGGAGCGGGGTGGAAAGTTGATCTTCCCTCTGCCGGACCTGGAGATACTCGGGGCGTGAGGGGGCCCGCCGGCCCCGACGAGGAGTTCCCGTGCCACGTGCACTCATCACCGGTGTCACCGGCCAGGACGGCAGCTACCTGGCCGAGTTCCTGGTCGCCAAGGGTTACGAGGTGTTCGGCCTGGTCCGGGGCCAGAACAACCCCCGGGTGCCGGCGGTGCGGCGGGTCGCCCCCGCCGTGCGGCTGCTCAACGGCGACCTTCGCGACCTGCCCAGCCTGATCGGCGCGCTGGACGCCGCGCAACCCGACGAGGTCTACAACCTGGGCGCGGTCAGCTTCGTCGGCATGTCCTGGAGACAGGCCGAGCTGACCAGCGAGATCACCGGGATCGGGGTGCTGCGCATGCTGGAGGCGGTGCAGATCCACACCCACAACGACATGGGCCGGATCCGCTTCTACCAGGCGTCGAGTTCGGAGATGTTCGGCAAGGTCCGGGAGGTGCCGCAGAACGAGGCGACCCCCTTCCATCCCCGCTCGCCGTACGGGGTGGCGAAGACCTTCGGCCACTTCATGACGGTCAACTACCGGGAGTCGTACGGCGCGTACGCGTGCTCGGGAATTCTGTTCAACCACGAGAGCCCCCGTCGCGGACACGAATTCGTGTCGCGGAAGGTGACCCGGGGGGTGGCCCGGATCGCGGCGGGCCTGGAGGACACCATCAGCCTGGGCAACCTGGAGTCGCGCCGGGACTGGGGCTTCGCCGGCGACTACGTCGAGGCGATGTGGCTGATGCTCCAACAGGACGAGCCGGACGACTACGTGGTCGCCACCGGCGTCACCCACTCGGTGCGGGACCTGCTCGACATCGCCTTCAACCGGGTGGGGATCAGGGACTGGGCCCGGCACGTCGCGCAGGACCCGGGCCTGCTCCGCCCGGCCGAGGTGGACCTGCTCGTCGGCGACGCGTCGAAGGCCCGGTCGCGGCTCGGGTGGAAGCCTCGCGTCGACTTCCGCACCCTCATCGAGTCGATGGTCGACGCCGACCTCGCCGCCACCGAGCGGGAGGCCCGCAGCCGGCGTCGGGTGATCTCCTAAGCGGGCGGGTCGACCCCTATTCCGTTCGCCCAGGAGACGACGATACGCGAGGCCCCTTCATATAACCGCCGATCGCGGTTACGCTCTGGGCAGTCCGAAGTGGATCACACCGGAGGTGCCCATGAAGAAGATGACCGTGCGTCGTACGAGCTCGCTGCGTCTGCTCTCCGGCGCGCGCCGGCTCTGGATCGAGTGGTGCTGGTAGTCGCCGGCACGGCGGGCGCCCCCGGGCGCCCGCCCCTGCGACGCCCGGCCCGGCCGTGAGCGGCCCGGTCGTGAGCGGCGAGCCGGACGGCTACGACTGCCACCGCGACGGCGGGCCCTACGCGGGGGTCGCGGACTTCCTCGGCCGGATCGCCGCCGACCGCCCCCGCCTGGCCTCCCGCCACGCGGTCGAGCTGCACGCCATCGCGCCCCGGCTCGACCCGGCGGCCCGCCCGGCCGCCGAGGAACAGCCGATCCGGTTCCACCCCGCGCGGCGCACCGCCGCCCTCGCCTACGGCGCGGCGGAGTTCGCGGCGGCCTGGGCGGGCACGCTGCGCCGCCCGGTCACCGTCCGGTTCGACCACGTCGCCGACGCCGACGAGACCACCCGCGAGCTGCTGGACGCGCTGGCCCGCCGCACCGGGCCGACCGCCCTGCACCTCGACCTGCGCGACGGCGGCCCCGCCCGCCCCGAGGCGGCCGACCCGACACCGGAGGCGCTGCGCGCGGCCCTGGGCGACAGCCTGGCCCGGGGCTTCTACCACCACGCGGCCCGCACCGCCCGGCGCGGCCGTGCGACGGTGACCCCGCACGGCGACCTGCGGCACTGGTGGGGGTTCACCACCGGCCTGGCCACCGCCCTGGCGGCGCTGGACGAGACCACCGAGGCGCTCGACCTCTACCGCGAGGCGCGCGCCGCCACCGACGACCCGAAGATCACCATGTCGGCCGCGTACGCCACCGCCATGCTCTACGCCCGGCACCTGCCGGCGGCCGACCAGGACCCGGAGCAGGCGCGGCGCTGGCTGGCCGAGGCGCTGCGCCTCGCCGCCGACCTGGACGACCCGCGACAGCGGACGCTCTCCACGGTCTTCTACGAGCAGGGCGTGGCGCTGCTGGACAGCAGGGCGGGCGAGCCCGCCCGCGCGCTGCGGCTGATCGACGACGGGCTGGCCCGGCTGGCGGCGGTGCTCGCCCCGGGCGAGCGCCCGCAGGACCTGGCCCGGCTGCGCCACAACCGGGCGCAGGTGCACCTGGCCCTGGGCGACCCGGCGCGGGCGCTGGCCGACCTCGACGCCGTGATCGCGCACGACCCCGACAACTGCGAGTACTACGTGGACCGCGCCGCCCTGCACCGGGCGGCGGGGCGACGCCGGGCCGCGATCAGGGACCTCGACGCCGCGATCCGGCTCGGGCCGCACCTGCCCGAGGCGTACTACAACCGGGCCACCCTGCAACAGGAGCGGGGGCGCGCCGAGCGGGCCCGCGCCGACCTGGAGCGCGCGCTCGCCGTCGACCCGGGGCACCTCGACGCCCGGATCGCCCTGGTCAACCTGCACCTGCGGCGCGGCGCGCTCGACGCGGCCGAGGCGGGCGCGCGGGCCGGCCTGGCCCTGGCCCCGGACGAGGCCGCGCTGCTGTGCACCCTCGGGCTGGTCCTGGCGGAGCGCGGCCGCCTCGCCGAGGCCGACGAGCTGTTCACCCGGGCCCTGGCCGGGGACCCGAAGCTGGTCGAGGCGTGGACGAACCGGGCGGCCGTCCGCTTCGACCGCGACGACGTGGCCGCCGCCGTGGCCGACCTGGACCGCGCGGTGGCGCTGTCGCCCGACCCGGTGCCCCGCTACAACCGGGGCACGGCGCTGCTGCGGCTGGGACGGTGGGACGACGCGGCCCGCGACTTCGCCGACGCGCTCGCCCGCCCCGACCTGGACCGGGCGCTGCGCCGCGACCTGCGCGCGGAGCTGCGCCGCGCCCGCCGCGCCGCCGCCCGCTGACCGCGCGCCCGGACGGGCGGCGGGGCCCGCTTGACCGACTGGAATAGGGTCGGGGCCCGCCGGGTCGAGAAAGGGACGTCGATGGGTCGGACGCCTCGGATGGTCACGCCGGTTCTCCTGCTCCTCCTGCTGGGCGCCGTCGCCTGGTACGCCTCCTACGCCACCACCATCGCCGTGTGGGAGCTGCGCAAACTGCTGCCCTGGCTGGTCGCGCCGGCCCTGGTGGCGCTGCTCGCCGGGACGCCGCTGCTGGCGCGGCTGCCCGCCCACCGCTCCCGTGGACGCCGGATTCCGCCGCCGGGGCGGGGGGTCGTCGTCCTCGGCTGGCTGGGCGCCGCCGTGGGGCTGGCCCTCGGGGCGCTCTGGCTGGCCTACGGCGAGTACCTCCAGGACCGGGCCTACGTGACCACCATGCGCGTGGTGACCGACCCCGTCCCGGAGCTGGCCGCACGCGCGCCGTACCTGGTCGGCGAGGCGCAGGCCGCGCCGAACCTCGGCGACGTCACCGGCGAGATCACCGACGTCAGCTACCTGCCCGACTCCGACCGCTTCGCCGTGCTGGTCGAGCGCCGGGGCTGGCTGACCGGCTACGAGGTGGGGCTGGTGCAGGAGGTGCCGCTCGGCGGCAACAGCCGGGCCCAGCAGCGCTGCCGGTTCGACGAGTCCGCCGCCGCGCGCATCGGCGGCTGGTTCACCCACAACCTGGGGCGGAAGATCTCCGCCGAGCGGCGCTGGGTCCGCTTCTCCGCCGAGGACGCGTACGTCCACTGCCAGGGCGACACCCCCGTCGTCGTGGTGCCGCTGAAGCGGCAGACCGGCCTCCTGGTGGTCACCGAGCGGCCCGCCGGCGTGGCCCTGTACGACGGGTCCACCGGGAAGGTCACGATCACCGACGACACGGCCGGGGTGCCCGGACCGTCGTACCCGATCAGCCTGGCCGCCCGGCAGCGCGAGGGGACCGCCGCCATCAGCACGTTCGGCGACTGGTGGTTCGAGCGCAGCGGCTGGGACGCCTCGGAGGACGGCGCGAACGAGGGCAACGAGTCGGAGTTCACCCTGCGCCACCGCGACGGCGGCGGCCCCAGCGCCTACGTCACCCCGCTCACCCCGCAGGGCGAGGCCAGCTCGGTGGTGGCGGTGTCGACGGTGCCGACCCGGCACTCCGGGAGCGGCCTCGCGCCGCTGACCGTGCACCGGCTCAGCCCCACCTGGTCGTCGCCGGAGGCGATCGTCGCCCTGATCAAGGCGGAGTACCGGGACGTCTGCTGCTGGAACGACGACCAGGTCTTCGAGGTGGTGCCGACGGGCGGCGGCACGTGGACCGCCACGGTCGGCAGCCCGCAGAGCATCCGGTACCGGGTGGAGGGCCGGGGCCAGGTCAACGGCCGGGAGGCGACCTGCCTGAAGAACGCCGACGGCACCCTGGTCCGGTGCGCGTACGCAGCACCCGGCTCGCCGGAGGAGCAGGAGCTGCAACGGCGGGAGCAGCAGAAGAAGGAGCAGGAGCAGAAGCAGCGCGACGGCGGCACGGCCCCCGGCGACCTGACCGCGTACACCGACGAGCAGTTGGCCGAGCTGGACCGGCGCGTCTCCGAGGAGGTCGGCCGCCGCCTCAGGGAGCGGTAGCGGACCGGATACCTGTCGCCATGCCGACGACATGGGGCGATCACCGCCCCCCGGATACCGCCATGTCCGCGACATGGAGGCGAGCGGTCGGGCCGTCCCGGGTCGGGTGCCGGTCCCGCCCCGGCGGGCACGCGGGCCGCGACGCCGCTTCACCGGAGCGGGGCCCACGCCCACATCGCGGTGACGGGCACCCGCGTGCCGGCCCGGTTGCCTACAGTCGGCTCCGTCGCCGTTTCGGTAGGAGGTCGTTCGGGTGGTGGACACGGGCTCGGTCGCGCAACTCGTGTGGAGCCGGTGGCGGGCCAGTCCGAAGCTGGCCCACGAGCGGTTCGCCGAGCCCGGGTGGTCGTACGGGGAGCCGGTGTCGCGGCCCTGCCCGCGCTGCGGCGGCCAACTGCACAGCCTGCGCAAGCCGTACGTCAGCGGGGGCCGGACGTACCGGTACGTCGCCCTGGTCTGCCCCGGCTGCCCGGCGACGTTCACCCTGGCCGAGGTCGGCGCGAAGAAGTACGACGAGGTCATGCGGCCCACGTCGCAGGCGTCGACCGGTTCCACCGCCGGCCCGGGGGCACCCGGTTCGACGCGGGTCCCCGGCGTGGGGGCACCCCGTTCGACTCGGGCCGCCGACCCGGGGCGGCCGGACCGTCCCGCCGCCCCGGCGCGTGGCGGTGACAGGCGGCGTCAGACGACGGTGACCCTGACCGGCCGGCAGGTGACCGCCTGGGCCGAGGCCATGTGCGGGACTACCTGCGGGTCCGGCCCGGACGTGCCGCTGGGCGGGTGGCCCGCCCCGACGTCCCCTCCGCCTCCGCCCCCGCCCGCGCTCTCCGATCGGGCGTTGCACTGGGCGAAGGTGACCGATCCGGCGCAGTGGCGGGGCGCACCGGCGGGTGTCGATGTGCGGGTGCTCCTGCCGGACTCCGCGCGCACGGTGGCGCTCCGGGAGCGGCTGCGCGCGGACGGGGTGCCGTTCAGGGTGGTGCGGCACTGGGTGGAGGACGAGACGATCACCACCAACGCGCGGCTCGAGTTGACCGCGACGGCTCGTCCCTGTGCGTTGGCCGACGGAAGCGGCAGCGCGACGAGCCTCACCGGCCCGGGCGCGGCGGCGGCGCGGGACGCGTTCGACCTGGTGTGGCAGGCCAACGCGCCCCTCCCGCCGAATCCCCCCGGCCACGTGCCCATCACACAGCTCGCGCCGGAGCAGTGGGCGGGGCTGCTGCCGCACCCGACGTTCAATCCGGCCCAGGCGGAGGTCGTGCCCCACCTGCTCGCCCACGACCGGCACGTGCTGGTCGTCGCGCCGACCGGAGCGGGAAAGACCGTGATCGGGATGGTCGCCGCCCTGCACGCGGTGCGCGGGCAACGACGCAAGGCGGCGTGGCTGGTGCCGCAACGGTCGCTGACCGACGAGCTGGACCGGGAGTTGCAGCGCTGGCGCAGGGCCGGGTTGCGGGTGGAACGGCTTTCCGGCGAGTACGCGGTGGACCTGCGGCGGGCACGCGACGCCGACGTCTGGGTGGCGACCACGGAGAAGTTCGAGGCGCTGTGCCGGGCCGGCTCGGTCACCCAGGCTCTCGCGCAGGTCGGCTGTCTGGTCGTCGACGAGATCCACCTTCTCGGTGACGCGACCCGGGGGCCGGTGCTGGAGGCGCTGCTCGCCCGGGTCCGCGGCGCGTCCTCCGGGGTGCGCATCGTCGGCCTGTCCGCCACGGTTGCCAACACCGAGGACGTCGCCGGGTGGCTGGGCGCGCACCTGGTGCGGGTGGCGTGGCGACCCACGAGGCTGACGTGGCAGTTGCCGATGATCGCCGCGACCCCGGACTGGAAGGCCGCAGGCGCCTCCCGGGCCCGGCTGGCCGCCGCGCTGACCCGGCAGGTCACCGGGGACGGCGGCAGCGTGCTGGTGTTCTGCGGCAGCAAACACCACGTGCGCGCCACCGCGCTGGCCATCGCCGCCGACCGTGGTGCCCGGGTCCACGGGGTGGACCCGGCCGACCTGGACCGGGTGCACCGGGCCTGCGACCAGGTCGGCGTCGGGCTGCACTACAAGGACTGGCCGCACAAGCACGAGGCCGAACGCCGCTTCCGCGAGCGCACCATCGACGTCCTGGTCGCCACCACCACCGTCGCCGCCGGGGTGAACCTGCCCGCCCGCGCGGTGATCGTCCGCGACACCCAGGTCGGGCTCGACGACATCTCCGTGGCCACCGTGCAGCAGATGTTCGGCCGCGCCGGGCGGGTCGGCGCGGGGGAGGTCGACGGGTACGCCTACCTCATCTGCGACGAGAACGAACGCCCCGGCTGGCAGCAGCGGCTCGTCGACGGCTACACCGTCCTGTCGCAGATCCAGGGCTGCCTGCCCGACCAGTTGCTCGCCGAGGCCGTGCAGGGGCGCATCGCCACGATGCGGGAAGCCGAGACATGGTGGGAGCAGACCCTGGCCTTCCACCAGGGCGACCGCAGCACCGACGCGGTCGCGGAGGCGATCGGCTCCCTGGCCGCCGACGGCTACCTCACCGTGGGCAAGCATTCGTCCGGCGACACCGGCCTCTCCCCCACCGAGCTGGGCGTCCTCACCGCCCGGCTGATGGTGCCGACCGGTGCCGGCGTCGACCTCCGCACCGCGCTGGCCGCCCTGCCCGTACCCACCGACCCGCAGCAGGCCGAGGACCACGTGTTGGACCTGCTCGCCGTCACCGTCGCCGAACTCAGCGAGGCGCCCCTCGCGGAGGAGGTGCGTCCCGCCGTCGCCCGGGTCCTGGAGGTCGGCGGCCGGCTCGACCGGCTCTCCGCCACCCGTACGCCCGACGACCGGGGCTCCCAGACGGCGATCGCCCCCGGCGACCTGGCCAAGGCGGCCCTCAGGCTGTGTGTCCACAACCCCACGGCGATGCGGAAGCCGGGCCGCGCCGTCGCGGGCATCCCCACCGCCGCCATGTACCCGATCTGGGAACTGGCCCCCCGCTACCTGGGCTGGCTGGCCGGGCAGGGCTATCTGTCCGCCGTCCACCCCTGGATCGCCGTGACCGCCGCCGACCTGTCCCGTCGCATCCGCTGGCGCGCCGCCGCCCCCCAACGCGGGGCCGGGCGGCTGTTGTGGATGTGCGAGCAGATGGCCACCCCGTTGCACGCTGCCACCGCCGTGCCGGCCCTGTTCGCCGCCGCCACCGAGCGCGGGATCACCGACCCGGACTGGGCCAGCAGCGCCCGCCCCTCCGGCTGCCGGCTCGGCCCGGTGGACTACGCCGCCCTGCTGGGCGAGCGCGCCACCGCCGCCACCGTCGACCCGCAGCCCGGCGGCGTGAAGGTGACCGCGCCGCCCGGTGCCGTCCTGGTCGTCTGGTCGGGCGCGGCCACCAGCACGTACCGGTCGACCGGCGTCCCCGCCGACCTCGCCTACCCGCCCGGCGACCCGGCCCCGCGCTCGTCCGGCATCGCGATCTTCACCCGGCGCGGCGACGTCGTCGCCACGGACTGGTTGGGCAGCTACCGGCGCTGCGTCGGGCACGAGGAGCACATCCCGTAGCGCGGGGGCCTATCCGGTTCGCCCCTCCCGTCGCCCACGCCGGGAGGCGGGGCGCCGGGCCACGTCGGCCCGGCGCCCTGCCGGCGGCTACCGGGGCGCGCTGCCGAACGCGCTGGACAGGTACGCCCGCGAGTCGGCGATGGCCCCCTCGATGATGCGGGCCGCCTCCCGGGCCTCCTCGGGCCGGTGCCCGGCCTGCACCTGGAGCCGGAACCGGGACGACCCGGTCGGCGTGACCGGGAACTCCACCATGAAGGCGAGCACCCCCCGGTCGAACAGCAGCCGGTTCGCCGTACGGGCGAGCTTCTCGTTGCCGATCAGCAGCGGGACGATCGGCGACGGCTCCCCCATGCAGGTCAGGCCCCGGCCGGTCAGCTCGTCGCGCAGCGCGTGGATCGCGGTGAAGAGCCGGGCTCGCAGCTCGTCGCCCTCGGGGGACCGGATGATCCGCGCGGCCTCCCGCACCACGGCGGTCTGCACGGGCGAGAGCGCGTTGGAGAAGAAGTGGCTGCCGCCGAACATCTTGATGTACTGCTTCAGCGCCGGCGAGTTCGACGCCACGAAGCCGCCGTTGGAGCAGAACGTCTTCGAGAACGCCCCCATCGCGATGTCGACCTGGCCCAGCAGGTCCTGCATCCCCAGCACGCCCGTGCCGCCGGGCCCCATGGAGCCCAGGTCGTGCGCGACGTCGACCAGCAGCGTGGCGTCGTGCTCGCGGCAGACCCGCTGGAGGGTGACCAGGTCGGGCCAGTCGGCGTCGACGGAGAAGAGGCCGTCGGTGACCACCAGGATGCCGTTGCGGCTGTCGTGCGAGCGGATGTCGGCCAGGTGCTGCCGGACCGCCTCGACGTTGAGGTGCTCGTAGCGCACCACGTTGCGGGTCGCCGCCCGCGCGCCCTGCTGGAGGCAGGAGTGCGCCAGCCGGTCGATGACGACGTGGTCGGACTGGCGGACCAGGCCGACGATCGCGCCGAAGCCCGCCGCCCAGCCGGTCGGGAAGAGCGTCACGTGCTCCAGCCCCGTCAGCTCGCCGAGGGCGACCTCCAGCTCGTCGGAGATCCGGGTGTTGCCCAGCACCATCGGCGAGCCGGCGCTGTGCGGGCCGTAGTCGCGCATGGCCCGCGCCGCCGCCTCGCGGATCGCCGGGTGGGTGTTGAACGACAGGTAGTCCTGCGAGTTGAAGTTGATGCCCCGGGTCCGCTTGCCCAGGTCGTTGGTGATCTGGGCGACGCTGTCCGGGGCCGCCTCCAGCACCCGGGAGTACTGCCAGGTCTCCGTGCGGCGGCGGGCCTCCACCCAGCCGTAGAAGTCCTCCGTGCGGGCGAGCAGGTCGCGCCCGGCGGGGCGGTAGAAGTCGTAGGCGTTCTTGTCCAGCGCGTACTCCTCGTCGGGGTCGACGGGGTTGCGCAGGTGGGCGGGCTCCCACATCTCCGTCAGGTCGGCGACGACCCGGGCGAGTTCGCCGTCGGCCCCGGACGGGTCGAGGTCGGCGAGGTCGTCCCACGGGATGTGGCCGGCCCAGTTGCGGGTCATCTCGGAGACCTCGGCGGCGGTACGGGCCATCGCCTCGACGTCGCCGCTGCGGGCGGCGCGCAGGATCTCCTCGATCAGCTCGCCGTCGTCGCGCTGGTGCAGTTCGGTGGTGGTCACGGTGTCGGCTCCCTGGTGCGGCATCAGGCGAAGGGGTTCTGCTGGTACATGCGGGACGTGGCGGCGAAGTCGTCGAAGACCGCGTAGTCGGCCGAGGACTCCTTGGCGGCGTCGTTGAGCAGGAAGAGGTTCGACGCCTGGAAGAACTCCGAGACGGGCGCGACGTCGCCGTGGGTGGCGATGAAGCGGTCGGTCTCCTCCTGGTTGCCGCGCAACGCGACGAAGAGTTGCAGCTCGTCGTGCCGGTACGGCCGCATCTCCGCGAGGGTGCAGACGTAGTCGTGGTAGGCGGCGGCGTTCTGGCTGCGGCGGCGGCCCTCGTACGCGGCCATCGCCTCGTCGAGCGCCGTCTCGCCGGCCAGCCACCCGTGCAGGGCCGCGCTGACCAGCTCCGCGTCCCGGAAGGCGTGGGTGATGCCGATGGCGGTGCACTGGTCCTTGGCGGTCTGGGCGTCACCGACGAGCACCCAGCCGGGGCCGTGCAGCGGCCGGAGGAAGCCGGACTGGTCGAGGGTGCCGTAGATCCGCTCCTCCCGGGTGCCGCCCCGGACCGCCTCCCCCAGCTCGGGGCTGATGAAGTCCAGCGCCCGCTGGTAGTTGCCCGGCACGTCGGCGCGGAACTCCCGGGACCACTCGCTCGGCCCCCAGGCCAGCACCATGTTCTGCCCGAAGTTGGTTGGCACCACCGCGCCGCCGAGCCGGCCCCGCCGGTGGATCTGGCCGCGCCCGGGTTCGAAGCCGGACCAGTAGCTCCAGTAGGCGAAGGTGCAGCGGGGCCGCTCGTCGAACTTGGGCAGGTCGAGGGCGCGGGCCACGAACGAGTTGCGGCCGTCGGCGCCGATTACGACGCGGGCCCGCTCCTCGTACGTCCGGCCGTCGGCCGCGCGTCCGCGTACGCCGACGACCCGGCCGTCCTCGGTGATCAGCTCCCGTACGGTGAAGCCGGTACGGACCTCGGCGCCGGCCTTGGCCGCCGCCTCCACGAGGATCTGGTCGAGCACCCGGCGGCGCACGGAGGCGTAGCTTCCCACCACGCCCGAGTCGTCGCCGTGCAGGTCGCGGAAGTACTCGCGCAGCAGCTCCGGCGGCACCGACCCGCTGAGGGTGATGCCGTCGTTGACGATGTCGATCGTCGTGTACGTGGGGGTCACGTCGGTGACCTGCTCCAGCAGGCCCCAGCGGTTGAGGTAGGACATCCCGTGCGGCCACAGGAAGTGGGTGGAGATGACGTCGCTGGGAAAGGACGACCGGTCGACCAGCAGCACCCGGTGCCCCTGGCGGGCGAGCAACAAGGCGGTGGAGGCGCCGGCGCAGCGCCCACCGACGACTATCGCGTCGTACATCATTGGCGGTTCCTTCGACGAAGTTGGAGCGTCCCGCCGGCCGTGCGACCGGGCGGGAACAGACCGTCAAAGTACACAGTGGACGAACGTGTTCCGTCGAAGGTAGGAATTTTTACGGCGCGAATTTTCGCGCCTTTCCCGGCGCTATCCCGATCCCCGCGCGGATGCTTAGGGCGTCCGCCAGTAGGTCATCGGATGCGTGGGTTTCGAGGGCGGGTGTTCCAGCGGTAGAGGGTCCAGGCGTGTCGAATCAGGCAGCGGACCGTGATGACGGTGCAGGGATCCGGCCAACGGCTTCGGGTCAGGTCCGCTTGCGGCTCGCGATCTCCTCGGAGAGCCGCTGCACGTGGGCGGGGTCCGCATCCCGGGCAAGGGCGACGTAGTGGTCCATGACGGCCGGCCGGTAGCGCACAGGCAGCGTCTGCCCTGGGGCGAGTCGGGTGAGCTCGGTGATCGTGAGGTCTTCGTCTGCGATACCGCGGAACGAGATGCCGCCGACGGTCTCCACGTCGAACATCAGGACCACGCGCGGGTTGCTGTTGACCTCCCGCCAGTCGACGAGAACGCCGAGCGCAAGCGCCCCCATACGCAGTTCCGCATTGCGCTTCCGTGCATCACTGCTCAGGAGCGGGTTCGGGGCGACGCCCGGGAAGTCGGGCCCGACGCCGAGCGATTCCCGACTCAGGTCGGGCCTGAGCTGTACCATCAGATCGTCGAGGTTCTTCTGCGAACCGACCATCCTGACCCACATCCTGCCGAACATCCTGACCCCATCCCTCGCACCGGTGCCGGAATCTCGGCCTGGCGCTTCGCCCTCCGCGCGACTGTACGAGTGTCCGCCAGTAGGTGCTGGCAGCAGGGCATGCACGGTTCCCCCGATCATGGAGTTCTCTACGCTTCACGAACACCGGGGGATCCGTGCCTGCCGTCCCATCATGCATTCTCGACCCGATCCGCGACCAGTTCCTCGCGCTCCTACCCGTGCGGCCGGGCGACCACGCGGTCACGGAGCTGCCATCATGTCGGGTGCGGCGGACCCCCTGCGGCAGCCGTCCTGCCGGCCCCGGGCGACCTGGCCACGGCCCTCGCCTTGGTGTCGGCGGCGATGCTCTACGACCGGCTCCCCATCCACAACGTGTTCCGCCGGGTCGACGCCCGCACGCTCTTCGGGGTCATGGACCTGCACGGGGCCGCCCGGCCGTTCGTGTTCGTGCTGACCCGCGACGGGGCGCGGTAGGTCCCCGCCCGGGAGCGGGCGTGGGGCCGGCGCGCGGCGGAAAACGGGTTGCCGCGCGACGGCCGGCTCCGACATCGTGGCGGCCATGACGTTCTGACGGACCGCCCCGTTGCCCCCGCGCCCACGGCACCCACGCGTGCCGCCGGCCGCCCGTGCCTCCTCACCCCAAGAGAGCGTCGTTGTCCCAGCAGCCTTCCGTGCCGTCGTCCGCCCCGGCCACCGTCACCGTCTTCGCCTCCCCCACGAGTTGGATCGAGTCCGCCGCCGTCGACCAGTGCCACCAGGTGGCCGCCCTCGACGGCATGACCCACGTCGCCGCCATGCCCGACCTGCACCCGGGCAAGGGCGCCCCGATCGGTGCCGCCATGGCGTCGACGGTGCTGTACCCGTTCCTGGTCGGCTCCGACATCGGCTGCGGCATCGCCGTGTTCCCCATCAGGCTCAAGCGCGCCGTACCCGAGCGGCTCGCCGCCCGCTTCCCCGACCTCGACCGCCCGCTCAACCCGGAGCGGGACGCCGACGACCCCGCCTGGGCCGTCCTGACCGGCGACGTCCCCGCCGGCCACACCGAGGGCCTCGGTACGGTCGGCCGGGGCAACCACTTCGTCGAGCTGGCGCGGGTCGGGGCCGTCCTCGAACCGGACCACGCGGGCCGGCTGGGGCTCGCCGCCGGGGATCTCGTCCTCGTCGTGCACAGCGGCTCCCGGGGCCTCGGCGAGCGGATCCTGCGGGCGCACACCGAGCGGCACGGCGCGGGCCCGGCCCCCGATCCCGCCGCCTACCTGGCGATGCACGACGAGGCCGTCCGCTGGGGGTCGCTCAACCGGCGGCTGCTGGCCGCCCGGGTCGCCCACGCCCTGGGCGCCGAGCCGACCGCGCCGATCGTCGACCAGTGCCACAACCTGGTCGAGGTCCGCGACGGCGGCTACCTGCACCGCAAGGGCGCCGCCCCGGGCGACGGCCGCGACGTGCTCGTCGCCGGCACCCGGGGCACCCCGTCCTACCTCGTCGCCGCCCACGCCGGGGCGGAGGCCAACCACTCGGTGGCGCACGGCGCGGGCCGCAAGATGTCGCGCGCCGACGCCCTGCGCCGGGGCCGGGCCAAGCACACCGTCGAGGAGCTGCGCCGGACCCCGCTCGGGTCGCGGGTGGTCTGCGGCGACCGGCAACTGCTCTTCGAGGAGGCGCCGACGGCATACAAGCGCATCGAGCAGGTGATCACCGACCTCGTCGACCATGGGTTGGCCACGCCGGTCGCCACCACGGTCCCCCTGGTCACGTACAAGACGCCCGACGTCGGGCCCGGCACGGGACGCGGCCGACGGGATCGGGGCGGGCGGTGAGCGCACACCTGCTCCTGTCGGCCGGGCGCGGCCCGCAGGAGTGCGCGTGGGCCCTGGCCCGGCTGCTGCGTCGGCTGGAGGCCGACGCGGCCCGGCGCGGGCTAACGACCGGTCGGGTCGACGCCGTGCCCGGCGAGCGGCCCGGCACCTACCGGTCGGTCCTGCTGCAGATCGACGGCGGCGACGCCGAGGCGTTCGCCGACTCGTGGACCGGGACCCTCTGCTGGCAAGCCCCCAGCCCCTACCGGGCGGGCTGCGGCCGGAAGAACTGGTACGTCACCGCGCAGCCGTGCCAGGTCGACGCCGCGCGCACCGGCTTCGCCGAGGCGGACGTCGACGTCGTCGCCTGCCGTACCGGCGGCCCCGGCGGGCAGCACCGCAACAAGGCCAGCACGGCGGTACGCGCCACCCACCGTCCCACGGGGATGGTCGTCGTGGTCGACACCGAGCGGAAGCTCAGCCTCAACCGGCGCATCGCGGTGGAGTTGCTGCGGGAGCGCGTCGAGCGGCGCGACGAGGCGGCCAGGGACGCGCTCACGGCCGACCGGTGGCGCGTACACGACGGGCTCGTACGGGGCGACCCCACGCGCATCGAACGCCCCTGATGTCGGCTACTCCGGTTTCGGAATTGGTACGAGCCAGGCAAGGGCTGACCGGTAGGAGCGGCGTCCGCGAGAGGGAGCAGACCACCGCCCACCCGCCGGGGAACGCCACCCTCGACAGTCGGGGCGGCGCAACCCGGCGGGACGACGGTCAACCGGCCTGTTCCCGCAGATTCGCGGCGGGGGCCGCCGCAGGCGTGCGCCAGGCCACGACCGCGCCGGTCACGAGCCCCAGGGAGGCCAGCAGGGTGGCGACCAGGAACGGATCGAGAGAGTGCAGGGTCGGAGCGAACCCGATCCCGACGCAGACCGCCACCCCGGTGGCACCGCCCAGTTGGTCGGCCGCGCGCTGGACGCCGGAGGCGATCCCGGCGTCGTCCTCTTTGACGCCGCTGACCGCGATGTACTGCAGTCCCACGAGGCCGAAACCCATCCCGGCCGCGATCAGGAACATGGCCGGAACCATCACCATCCCGCCTGCCCGTGAGGCCGAGACAAGCGCGATCACGGCCATCGCGGCCGCGGTGAACCCGAGGCCGGCAAGCACACACGCACGTGCCCCCCAGCGGTCCAGCAAACGCGGCACGAGCATGGAGAACACGATCAACGAGACCGCCAGAGGCAGCATCGTCAGGCCCGCACCCAGCGGGCCGATACCCAGCCGATCCTGCAGGTAGAAGGTGAACAGCAGGAACGAGGTCGACAACGCGCCACTCAGCAACATGGTGACCAGGTTGGCCGCCACCCGCACGCGGTTGGCAAAGAAGCGCAGCGGCAGCAGCGGGTTGCGCGAGCGTGCCTCGACACTCACGAAGCCGGCCCCGGCCGCCACCGCCCCGGCCAACGCCCCCGGGACCACCCAGGCGGGTGTTCCGGGTTCACCGGCCTCGATCACGCCGAAGGTGAACAACAGCGGGCAGGCGGTCAGCAGCAGTGCGCCGGGCAGGTCAGTCGAGGGGGCGTTCTGGGCCACGGGCCGGTCACCCTCGACCAGGAAGACGGCCGCCAGCAACACGACCACGATGAACGGGACCGAAACCAGGAAGATCCACTGCCACCCCAGATAGTCGGTGATGATTCCGGACAGGACGAAACCGAGTACGAGACCGCAGCTGGCCACCGCCGCCCACACGCTCAGGGCCCGCGACCGGCGCGGGCCTTCGGGGAACATCAGGACAATGGTGGCCATCGCGGCAGGCAGCGCGACGGCCTCACCGGCGCCCTGCAGCAGGCGCGCGGCCACCAGCAGCGCGAACGTCGGGGCCAGACCCGCCAGCAGGGACGCGGCACCGAACAGGCCGGTGCCGAGCAGCAGCACGCGCCGCCGCCCGAGCAGGTCGCCCAGCCGGCCACCGAGCATCAGCACCCCGCCGCCGGTGACCGTGTACCCGACCACGACCCAGGTCAGCGTGTGCCCGTCGACGCCGAAGTCAGCGCCGATCGAGGGCAGGGCGATGTTGACCACGGTCACGTCGACCGCGATGAAGAACTGCAGCATGGACATCGCGCACAGGACCAGCCATGCGCGTACCGGGGACGGGCTGTGCCCGCGTGACAAAAGGATGCCTGGAAGCATCAGGTACTCCGTCGCTCAGAAGAAGCTCTGAGCAGCACGAACGTGCCGCTCCGGTCTGATCACGAAGCGGCTGGACGTCCAGGAAAGTGTGAGTCGAACGCCCCGCCGCTAGCGGGACGTCCTGGTCACTGCGGCACAAGCGGCCGCGCACGAGGCAGCAGACATGCCGTAAACGCTACCAGGGAGGGGGCACCCGGGTCAGGCACCTGCCTACCGTCTCATGTCTTCACTCGTAGGCCCGTTCGCCAGAACTTCCGGACACGGAAAGCTTCACGTCGTGAAGCACCCATCCGCGCGGCCTCTAAGCAAAGCGTCGATGTTCCTGGCACGTCAGTTGGATCGACGTGCTGCTCGTTCGACTTCTCGTAGTACGAGGCTGAGGGTCTGTGAGCGGCGGTCTGCCGGGAGGGCTGCCCATGCTCGTCGGGCGTGCTTGAGTCCTCCGGGGCGGTCGCCGGCTTTGGTCATCATGAGTGCGCGGTGTAGTTCGATGTGGGTGGCGAATCGGGTCAGCGATGCGGGTCGGAGCCGGTCGGCATCTGTCTGGGCCTGCTCGCCGGGGCCGGTCATGCCGAGTCGGGCGTAGAGCATGGATCGGAAGGTGGCCATGCGCCAGGCGGGTACGGCGGCGTCGGAGATTTCGTCGTCCGGTGAGCCGGTGAGGTCGAAGACTCGTCGTGCATCCTGGTCGGCGGCGACGGCTGCGGCGGTGTCGCCGCGTCCGGCGGCGACGTGTGCGCGGGCCATCAGCGCTTGGAGGCGGCCCAGTGAGGGGCGGTCGGATAGAGCGAGTGCCTGGTCTGCGTATCGCTGGGCGACGGTGGGTGCGGCGCCCTCGTAGGCGAGGGCGATGGCGGCGCGGCCGCGTACCCAGACTCGGACGGCCAGGTCGTCGGAGCGGTCGGCGGCGATTCGGGCGGTGTCGTACCAGGCGATGGCCTCGGTGGGGTCTTTGGTGGTCTTTCCGTAGGTGGTGAGTGCGCGGGCGGCGGTGGCCCACATCGTGGGGGTGTCGAGTTGTTGTTGCATGACGACGAGGTCACCGGCGAGACGGTTCTGAAGGGACTCGGCCCCGATGTCCATGTAGTCGCGGCCGTACTGGTCGACCCGGTCTCGCCAACGGTCCTCGCTGTCTCGCTGCCCGGCCAGGGCGGCGGTGAAGCCGGATCGGATGAGTTCGTTGGCGGCGATCGGGCCGATGGTGGCGGCGGCGAGGAGGTCTCTGCGTCTCACGTCCGCGTCTCCCAACGCTCGCGCGTAGGCGAGCACGATGTCCGGCGTCGCGGTCCGGCGTCCCGCTTCGACGTTGCTCAGGTGCGAGGCCGAGTAGCAGGTGCGGGCCGCGATGGAGGCGAGCGTCACGTCCGCCTCGATACGAGCGTGCCTCAGTTGTGCGCCGAGGTCATCCATCGATCCCCTGGTGAAAGCTCTTGAAAGCATCGAGGTGCTTCCGACCGTAGTCGTCTGGTCACAAGAGTAGAGCCCAGGCGCGGCCAGCGCGGCTCGTGCGGGACGTGAGTTCTGGTCGTGCCGCCAGCCGGGCGCGGCGGTGTCGATCCTTCCCCGAGCACGCCGCCGCGCCCCTACGACGGAGGCAGCGATGAGCGACGACGAGCCGGCCAAGAGTCGGGGCGAGCAGATCCAGGAGGCGGAACGGGAAGCCGCGAGGCAGCGCATCCTGGCGTTGGCCGAGGCGGAGCGGATACCGGCGGAGGAGACGACACGGGCGATACCGGACCGGCGGTGGCGGCGTGGACAGCGGTGACCTGCTGCCGGTCGGCCGGCGGGTGGCGTACTGGCGGGGGCGGCGGAAGTTGTCGCAGCAGGTGTTCGCCGACCGGTTGGGCAAGTCGAAGAGCTGGGTGGACAAGGTCGAGCGGGGCGTGCGGACCCTGGACAAGGTGACGACGTTGCACAAGATCGCCGCCGTCCTGCGCATCGACACGGCGGTCCTGCTCGCCCGGGACGCCCAGCCCGCCGAGACGAGCGCACACGGCCAGGGCGTCGAACAGCTCCGGGCCGCCCTGTCCCGCTACGAGGTCCCCCTCGACAGGCCGACCGCCCGCCGGCCGGTGCTGCCGGCCGACCAGATGGCCCGGCAGGTCGCGCACGCCTGGACGACCTTCCAGCACGCCCGCTATCCCCAACTGGCCGACCTGTTGCCGCACCTGCTGGCCGACGTCGAACGCGCCCACGTCGGCGACCCGGAAGCGGGTCGGGTGCCGCTGGTGGAGGCGTACCGGGTCACCGCCGCCCTGCTGGTGAAGCTCGGCGACCCGGACCTGGCGTGGCTGGCCGCAGACCGGGCCATGAACGCCGCCACCGGCGACCGGAGCATGGTGGCCGCCGCAGCGGTGCAACTCGGTCAGGTGCTCCGCGCCCGTGGGCAGGCGCGGGCGGCCACGTCGGTGATGCTCGCCGCCGCGTACCGGATCGCCCCGCCCGTGGTCGAGTTCGGCCTGCCCCCGGAGCTATCCCTGTGCGGAACGCTGCTCGTCCAGGCGGCCCTGGCCGCCGCCGCCCACGGCGACGCCCGCGCCGCCACCGACCTGCTCGACGAGGCCGCGACCCTGGCCGCCCGCGTCGACGACGGCCACGACCACCACCGCACCGCGTTCGGACCCACCGCCGTCGACCTGGCCCGCGCCGCCGCAGCCGTCGAACTCGGCGACACCCGAGAAGCGGTGACCCGACACGAAGCGGCCGTCCGGCGCGACGGCTGGCGGTGGCTGCCCACCGAACACCGCGCCGCGCACCTGCTCGACACCGCCCGCGCCCACCTCCACGCAGACGACCCGATCAACGCCGGCCGGCTCCTCATCGACGTCGACCGCATCGCACCCGCCGAAATCCGGCAGCGGCCCGCCGCCCGGGATTTGCTCGCCCACCTCGCCCGCGACCCCCGCACCCCGACCAGGATCGTTGAACTCGCCGTCACCCTCGGGGTGGGCTGAGGATGACCGCACCGTTCCTGTCCCTGGCCCAGATCCGCAACCGGCTGATCCTCACCGCCCGCTGGATCCTCCGCGACCACCGGCCCGGAACCGACGGGCGCTGCCCGATCTGCCGGACGACAGACTGCCCGGTGGCCGCCGCCGCCCGTGACGTCCTGCGCGCAGCCAAGGACGTGCAACTGTGGAGCACGGCAGCCCATTGCACCGAACCTGACCGCGACGACCCTCGGCAGGCCGGATGACCTCGGCCAAGGGCTCATCCGACCGGTCGGCGTCACCGGCCGTCCGGCCCCCGCCCCAGGGCCCGCGCGGCGTTGTCCACGGCCACCTGTCGCGCGTAGTCGCCGCCCCGGTGGGTCACCGACGCCGCCGGGTTCTCGTCGCCCATCGGGAACGGCCAGTCGCTGCCGAGGACCAGCCGCTCCGGGCCGAAGACCGACACCGCCAGGTCCACCACCGCCGGGTCGTGGGCCAGGTTGTCGACGTAGAGCGCGCGCACCGCCTCGGCCGGGGTGGGCGACAGCACCGGTACGCCGGGCCGGGTCGTGGTGTGCCCGCGCTCCCAGCGCCCGACCACGGCCGGCACGACGCCGCCGCAGTGCACCAGCACGAACCGGATCCCCGGGTACGCCCCGAGCACCCCGCCGAAGACGAGCTGCGCCACCGCCACGGCCGTCTCGACCGGGTTGCCCAGCAGGTTCGCCAGGTAGAACGGCTCCAGCCGGGCGTCCGGTGAGTGCGCGGGGTGCAGTTGCAGGGTGCGCCGGTCGGCGTCGAGGCGCTGCCACAGCGGGCGAAGCGCCGCCGCGTCCAGCGGGCCGGTCTCCCCGCCGGCGGCGCCCACCACTCCCGCCCAGCGCGCGTCGGCGGCGATCCGGTCGTATTCGGCGAGCGCCACCTCAGAGTGCTCGAACGGCAGGTACGCCAGCGGGGTGAGCCGGGGCCGGTCGGCGACCACGGCGAGCAGGCCGTCGTTGACCGCGCGGGCCCACGCCGCCGCCTCGGGCGCGCCCAGCCGCTGCCGGTAGAAGGGCGGCGGGACGCTGACGATCGCCTCGTCCAGGCCGGCCCGGTCGAGGTGGGCTTCGAGCCGGTCGGGGTGGTACAGGTCGGCCGGGCCGATCCGTCGGCCGCCGAGCAGGGCCGTGCCGTCGGTGTCGACGGCGACCCCGGGCAGGTCGGCCGGGCGCAGGTCGGGGGCGAGGTGGGCGTGCATGTCGATGCCGGACACTGGCGTACTTCCTTCGGGTTTGTCGCACCGGCGGTGACGCCGACGGTGCGCGACGGTGACGTGGTACGGCCGCGCGGGGACGCGCCCCGCCGAGGCGGGGCGTCTGGTCGGGGCAGGCGGTGAGCCGGGGTCAGCCGCCGGTGGGCGCGGGGCGCGGTTCGCCGGCCGGGGGCACGGCGGCGGCGTCGGTGTTCATCTTGGCGATCACCCGGTCGGCGGCGTGCTGGATGTGCACCCGCACGGCGGCCACGGCCGCCGCGACGTCCCCGGCAACGCAGGCGTCGAGGATGGCCCGGTGCTCCCGGACCCGCCTCTCGCTGCTCCCGTCCGGCGAGACCGTGGCGAAGCGGTACCGCTCGCTGTTCTCCCAGACGGGCTCCAGGCCGCGCAGCAGCCACCGCGACCCGGCCGCCCGGTAGATGGTGAAGTGGAACTCGGTGTGGGCCCGGCGGGCGGCCGTGGCGTCGCCGCGCGCGGACGCGGCGATGTGCTCGTCGAGCGCCGCCTCGGCGCGCTGGGCGTCGGCGGCGGTGAACCGGGTCGCCGCCCGCTCGACCAGGGCCGTCTCCATCGCGATCCGCGCCTCGTGGGTGTCGATCGCGTCGGCGACGGTCAGCGGCATGACCCAGGCGCCCTTGTGCTGCACCACGTCGACCAGGCCGATGGCGGCCAGCCGGCGGATGGACTCCCGCACCGGGCTCATGCTCATGCCCAGCAGCTCGGCCATCTCGTTGAGGCGCAGCGGGGTGCCGGCCGGCAGGCGGCCGGTGAGGATCGCCTCGTGCAGGGTCGCGGTCGCCGAGTCGGCGAGGGTGCGGTGCTGGGCGTCGGCCCCGTTCGCGCCGGCCCGGCCGTCATCGCCGGCGCCGCCCTGGACGGTCCTACGATGCGCTGTCGCCACGGTGTGCCTTCCGGATAGAGCCGTTCATGGGACGTCGTCCGTGCCCCGTCGCCGGGGACATTGTCCTGGACCAGGGATGTCTCGGTTGATCCCACAAACGCGCCGGCGGGCGCGGGAAATGGTACCAATTTCCCGCCGCGGCAAGGGGTCCTGCCGCGCCGCCCCGCGCCCGCCGGCGGTCAGTGCAGCGCGGTCAGCCGCACCCGGTTGCGCAGCTCACCGAGCCCCTCCACCCGGGTCACCACCAGATCGCCGTCCTTGAGGAAGATCTGTGGGTCGCGGGCGTTTCCGATGCCGCTCGGCGTGCCGGTGAGCACCACGTCGCCGGCCCGCAGGGTCATCCCCCAGCTCAGCTCCGCGATGAGCCGGGCGAAGGGGAAGGCCATCTGCGCGGTGGAGGCGTCCTGGAGGGTCACCCCATTGACCTCGCACCGGATGCGCAGGGCCGCCGGGTCCGGCACGTCGTCGGCGGTGGTCAGCCACGGCCCGAGCGGCATGGTGGCGTCGATGCTCTTGCCCTTGAGCCACTGCCCGCCGTGGGCGCGTTGCAGGTCGCGTTGCGACACGTCGTTGGCCACGCAGTACGCCGCCACGTACGACATCGCGTCGGCCTCGTCCACCGACCGGCAGTCCGCGCCGATGACCAGCGCCACCTCCGCCTCGTAGTCCCACTTCGCCGAGATCCGCGGGTCGTAGGCGATGTCGTCGTACGGGCCGACGACGGTGTCCGGGCCCTTGGTGAAGAAGGTCGGGTGCTTCGGCGTCTCGACCGGGTCCTGCCCCTCCCGCTTCCCGCGCGACTCCTCGAAGTGGTCCCAGTAGTTCCAGCCGGTGCAGAGGATGTCCCGGTTGAACCGGCGCAGCGGGGCGTCGAGCCGCACCCCGGCCAGCGGCTCCGGCGTGACCCGCCGCGCGGCGTCGCGGAGCGCGTCGAGGGCGGCGGGGCCGCCCCGGATCGCGTCGTCGAGGTCGCCGCAGTCGGCCGGGAGCACGGCGACGGTGTCGCCGTCGACCACGCCGATGCGCCGGCCGCCGTCGGCGAGCACGCTGGCGAGCCTCATCGGTCGTCCCGGTCGTCGTCGATCACGGCGATGGCGTTGATCTCGATGAGGTAGTCCTTGTTCACGAACTTGGAGACCTCGACCATCGTGGACGCCGGCGGCTCGCCGGTGAAGTACTGCCGGCGCACCTCGTGGATGGCCTTGAAGTCCTCCATGTTGCGGACGTAGACGTCCACCCGCACGACGTCGTCCAGCGTCCCGCCGGCGGCCGTCACCGCGGCGCGCAGGTTCTGGCAGACCTGGTGGGTCTGGGCGGCGACGTCGCCGACGCCGGTGACTCCGCCGGAGCGGTTGCGGGCGGTCATGCCGGAGACGAACACCATCCGGCCCTGCGCCCGCACCTGCGTGGCCTGGGCGAAGTGGCCGTTCGGCTCGGCCAGTTCGGGGGAAACGATCTGCTGCTTGGGCATGGTCTCTCTTCTTTCCGGGCTAGCGGGCGTCCGCCGGGTCGGTGTACCACTGCGGCTGGGTCGGATAGTGCGGCCCGTCGTAGATCTCCAGCAGGACGCTCTCCTCCTCGGCGAGCGTCGGGCCGTGCAGGCTGCCCTTCGGGTTCCAGTAGAAGGAGCCCGGGGTGAGGGTCAGGCCGGTGGGGACGTAGGTGTACCGGCCGGCGAGGCAGAACATGAACTGGTTGGACGCGTGCGAGTGGCGCAGCGGGATGCCGGAGCCGGCGCGGAACCGCACCAGCGAGATGGACGCCTCGGTCTCCTCGTCGCGCCACAGCGCCTTGTGCGACAGGCCCGCGAGGGTCTTGTCGGCCCAGTCCAGCTCGCCGGTCTCCAGCAGGATCTCGCGGAACCGGGCCAGCACCACGCCGCCGGGGCCGGGCACCAGTTCCTCCCGGGACCGGTCGGCCGCCGCGCCGCCGTAGTTCGACGGCTCGGAGAGGTTGTTGGCCCACTCGGCCGGGTCGACCCCGTCCGGCACCGGCGGGGCGGGCACGACCGGCGGCTGCCCGCTCACTGCTCGTCCCGCCCGGCCACGAGGTTCTCCCCCAGGCACTTCAGCTCGACGAGCCGGCTGCGGTAGCGGGTCGTGCCGTTGTTGGTCAGCATGTGGATCTCCCCCGGCGCGCGGTAGACCACCCCGCCGATGTCCTCGTGCACCAGGCGCGGGTCGCCCCCGGCGAGCGCGTCGATCCGGTTGTCGGCGGCCTCCAGGGCGATCACCAGGTACGGGTTGAGGTGGTGGTGCCAGGGCTGCTGCTCGCCCGGGGCCAGCTCGATCTCCCAGACCCGCACCTGGTCGTTCTCGAAGACCACCCGCTGGCCGACGGCGCCCAGCTCCACCTGGGTGCCGTCGGGGGCGGTCGCGTGACCGTACTCGCTCATCGTCAGTCCTTTCGCGGACGTTGGTGTGGTCAGGCCCGCTCGCGCGGCGGCGGGCAGCCGGTGATCCGGGTGTAGAGCTCGGCCGCCGTGTCGACGCCGGCGGCCGGTGTGAACGGTACGATCGCCGCGACGTGCCCGTCCGGGCGGATCAGCACAAGCGTGTCGTCGGCGACCGCGAACCGGCGGCGCACCCGGTCGCCCGGGTCGAACAGGGCCCGGTCCCGCAGGCCGGAGTCGTGCGGGGCGTCCCAGCGGCTCACCACGTAGTGCCGCAGCGCGGGCGAGTCCTGCGGGGGCAGCGCCGGCACCCGGCGCGGGTCGGTGAAGTAGAGCGCCACGAACGCGTCGGCGACCAGGTCGTGCAGGTGCACGGTGCCCGAGGGGCCGAACAGCGGCAGGTCGGGGCTGCGCGCCCCGGCCAGCACCGGCAGGGGCTCGTCCCCGGCGGCGGCCATCGACCAGTCGCCCGTGCCGTCGACGTCGAGGCGTACCCCGAGCATGGCGCGGGTGAAGGCGTTGCCCCAGTTGCCGGTGGTCATCACGCCCGGGTCGTCGGCGCGGCGGGCCATGTACGCCCGCGCGGCGGCGGCCATCGACGCGGAGCCCTTGGTGGCGACCGGCTCCTGCTCGACCTGGTAGCCGTCGAGCAGGTGATCGGTGGCCCAGCCGCGCAGCACCCAGGCCATCCGCCAGGGCAGGTTGGAGGCGTCCAGGACGCCGGTGTTCAGGCCCAGCGCCCACATCGGCGTGATCAGGTGCGCGGCGTCGCCGAGCAGGAAGACCCGCCGGTCCTGCCAGCGGTCGGCCACCCGCTGGTGGACGTGGTAGATGTTCGTGCCGAGGATCTCCAGCGTCTTGGTGTCGCCGATGAACCGGCGCGCCTTGTCGGCCAGCTCCTCCCGGTCCGGCTCGGCCTGCCCGGCGGGCAGCGGGTAGAGGAAGCGCCAGCAGTGCGGCTGCCGCACCAGGATCATCCACTCCTGCGGGTCGCCGAAGTAGGCCAGGTACGGGTAGTCGCGTGGGTTCTCCACGTCCAGGTCGACCTTCAGGTCGACCAGCATGTACCGCTCCTGGTACGTCTCGCCCTCGACCCGCGCGCCGATCTGGTCCCGCACGGCGGACCGGCCGCCGTCGCAGGCCAGCAGGTAGCGCACCGGCACGGTCCGCTCCCCCTCGGCGGTCTCCAGCCGCAGCTCCACCCGGTGGTCATGCTGGGCGAAGTCGAGCAGCCGGTGGCCCATCCGCAGCGCGCCGGGGGCGAGGGCGTCGAGGCGCTGGCGCAGGATCGGCTCCAGCTCGTGCTGCGGAATGTTGATCACGAACGGGAAGCGGGTGTCCTCCGTCAGGTCGCCCGTGCGGACGCTGAGGGTCTGGGTGTTGGTGGCCCGGTCCAGCTCGCCGATCTCGTCGATGCGCAGCGACCCGGCCAGCACGTCGTCGAGCGCGCCGTAGCGGTGCAGCACCTCCAGCGTGCGGGTGAGGATCGTGCCGGCCTTGGTGTCCAGCGACAGCCGGTCGTCCTCCTCGAAGACCACCACCGACACGCCGTGGTGGGCCAGGCCCAACGCGGTGACCAGGCCGACCGGCCCGGCGCCGACCACACCCACCGGCAACTGCTCGTTCGTCTCGCTCGTGCTGGTCACTGCGCCTCGCTCCTCGGGTACGCCCGGTCACGGGTGAGGGTGGATCCGGTCATCGACGCGGCGGGCGAGAGCAGGAACAACAGCGGGCCGACCACGTCCTCGGGCGTGCCGATGCCGGTGGCCCGCGCCCAGTGCTCCCGTTCCCCGCCCGCCGGGTTGGCCGCCCGGAACTGCGGGGTGTCCACCACGCCGGGGAAGACGGTGTTCACCCGGACGCGGTGCTCGGCGACCTCGGCGGCCAGCGACTTGGCGAAGGCGATCAGCGCCCCCTTGCTCGCCGCGTACGCCGACGCCTGCGCCCGGCCGGCGGTGGCCAGGCCGGAGGCGAAGACGAGGATCGTCCCCGCGCGGCGGGCGATCATGTCCGGCAGGACCGCCTGCGCGCACCAGAGGACACCGTCGAGGTTCACCCCGAGGGTGCGCCGCCACTGCTCGGGGTCCATGTCGACCACGTCGCAGCGGGGCTGCACGGCCGCGCCCGCCACCAGGGCGTCGACGCGGCCGTGCTCGGCGAGCACCCGGGCCACCGCGGCGCGCACCGCGTCCCGGTCGGAGACGTCGACCCGGTGCTCGATCACCCGCCCGCTCGGGTGCGGACGGCCGGGTGCGACGTCGAACACCACGGCTGTCCCCCCGGCGTCGGCGTACGCGTGGGCGAGGGCGGCGCCGATCCCGTTGGCGCCGCCGGTCACCACGCACACCTCGCCGGTGGCGTCGAAACTGGCCCTCATCTCATTCCTTCCTTCCGGCACCGCCGGGCGGCGACAGCGGCACGCCCAGCCCGGCGGCGACCTCCGCCAGCGCGGCGGAGACCGACGGCGCGAGCGTGACGCCCTCGCGCAGCGCCCGGTCGTAGCGGTCGGCCTCGATGTCGCCCGGCAGGTGGACGCGGTCCGTGCCGGGGGCCAGCGCGGAGCCGAGCACCTGGCCGGCGAGGTCGTCGACCCGGCGGGCGATCTCGTCGGCGTCCTCGGCGAACGTCTCGGCGTCCAGGGCGAGGAAGAAGTGCGCGCAGTCGTTGGGCACGGAGACGTCGGCGTAGAGGCCCTGCACGCCCTGGCCGTACGCGCCGCCGGAGAGGACCCCGGTGAGCACGTCGACCATGAGGGCGAGACCGTATCCCTTGTGGGCGCCCGAGGGCAGCAACAGCCCCCGCAGCGCGGCGGCCGGGTCGGTGGTGGGCTCGCCCCGCTCGTCGGTCGCCCAGGTGGCGGGAATCGGCCGACCCTCGCCGGCGGCCAGCCGGATCTTGCCGAGCGCGGCCTCGGAGAGCGCCACGTCGAGGATCACCGGCCGCCCGCCAGCGCGGGGCACGCCCACCGCGAGCGGGTTGTTGCCGACCACCGCCGACGCGCCGCCGGGTGCGGGCATCAGCGGGCGGGTGTTGGCCGCCGCGATGCCGACGCAGCCGTTGCGGGCGGCGAGGTCCACGTACCGGAACGCCCCTCCGAAGTGGAACGCCCGGCGGACGGTGACCACGCCGACGCCGTACGTGCGTGCCTTGTCGACCGCGAGCCGCATCGCCTGGTCGCCGGTGAGCTGCCCGAGGGCGTGACCGGCGTCGAGCACCGCGACGGCGCCCTTGTCGCGGACCACCTCGGCCCGCTCCGCCCGGCTCACCGAGCCGGCCCGGATCCGGTCGACGTACATCGGCAGCAGCATCACCCCGTGCGAGCCGATGCCGCGCATGTCGGCGTCGACCAGGGTGCCGGCGACCAGGGCGGCGGCGGGGGCGGAGTAGCCCAGCGCGCCGAAGACGGCGGCGACGGCGTCGGTGAGCCAGCCGACCGGCACCGTCGGCGGCAGGTGCGCGGGGTCCACGACGGGTGCGCCCGCGTTCCGGGCGCTCACGACCGGTCCGCCCACGGCACGAAGAACCGCTCGATCGCCTCGAGCAGGTAGAACAGCACGACGCTCATGACGCCGAGCAGGATCATCGCGCCGAAGGCCAGCGCGGTGTCGGCGCTCGCGCCGGAGGCGACGATCGCGTAGCCCAGCCCCTCGGTGGCGCCGACGAACTCGGCGATCACCGCGCCGATGACGGCGAGGGTGATGGCGAGCTTGAGCCCGACGAAGAGCTGCGGGACGGCGGCCGGCATCCGGATCATGCGGAACGTCTGCCACCAGTTCGTCCGCAGCGACCGGCCCAGCTCCACCAGGTCGGCCGGGGTGGAGCTGAGCCCGGCGGCGGTGGAGATGACGATCGGGAAGAAGCAGACCAGGAAGACCAGGAAGACCTTGGGGAACTGGCCGAAGCCCATCCACACCACCAGCAGCGGCGCGACGGCCACCTTCGGTACGGCGTTGAGCATCAGCAGCAGCGGGTAGACGGTCCGCTCCAGCATCCGGGAGGCGGTGACGATCAGCGCCAGCGGCACCCCGACCGCGATGGCCAGGCCGAAGCCGAGCAGCGTCTCGGCGAGGGTGACCAGGGTGTTGTCCCACAGGTAGCCGGACTGCTCCGTCATGGCCCGCCCCACCTCGATCGGGGACGGCAGGATGAAGCTCTCCACGTCGAAGACGACGGTGATCGCCCACCACAGGGCGACGGCGGCCACGACGCCGAGCACGGGCGGCAGGTGCTGGGTCCAGCGGGCGTCCGGGCGCGGCCCGGCGCGGCGGGCCCGGGGGGTCTCGGCGACGGTCACCGCGTCACCTCCTCGGGGGTCATGAGCAGGTCGTGCAGGCGGGCGCGGAGTTCGCCCAGCTCGGCGGAGTGGCCGTCGTGCCCCAGCGACCGCGGGCGTTCGACGTCGATCTGGACGATCTCGCGGAGCCGGCCCGGTCGTGGGCTGAGCACCACGACCCGGTCGGCGAGCAGCACGGCCTCGTCGACGGAGTGCGTCACGAAGAGCACCGTGGAGGCCTGCTTCATCTGGAGGCGTTGCAGCTCCACCGTGAGGTCGGCGCGGGTGAGCGCGTCGAGCGCGGAGAACGGCTCGTCCATCAGCAGCACCCGGGGCTGCTGGATGAGGGCCCGGCACAGCGAGACCCGCTGCTGCATGCCGCCGGAGAGCTCGTGCGGCAGGCGCTTGTCGAAGCCGTTGAGCCCGACCAGGTCGAGCAGTTCGTGGGCGCGGGCCCGGGAGTCGCGCTTGTCCAGCCTGAACACCTCGGTGGGCAGCAGCACGTTGTCGAGGACCGAGCGCCACGGCAGCAGCGCCGGGCGCTGGAACATGAAGCCGACGTCGCGCCGGGGGCCCCGGACCGGGGTGCCGGCGACGGTGATCTCGCCGGAGGTGGCCGTCTGGAGGCCGGCGACCAGCCGCAGCAGGCTGGACTTGCCGCAGCCCGAGCGCCCGACGATCGCCACGAACTCGCCGTCGACGACGTCGAGCGACACCTCGCGCAGGGCCTCCACGTCACCGCCGCGGGTGCGGTAGATCTGCGAAACGTTGCTAATTCCGATCATGGGTTTACCCCTCGCGGTGCGCGCGGCGTCGCGCGCACCGCCGTCGAAGAGGAAGTCACGGCTTGACGACGTCGTAGACGCCGAGGTCGTCGGCGCTCGGCGTCGACTTCAGGGTGCCGGTGCCGGCGAGCAGGGTGATCATGGCCTCGATCCGGGCCCGGTCGAGCTTGCCGGCCGTCGCGCCGTCGCCGAGGACGTACGGGCGCATCTCGGTCAGCTCGGCGGCGGCGACCTTCTCGTCGGCCGTCCGGTCGTGCTTCTTGAGCAACTGGGCGGCCTCGTCGGGGTGCTCGACCGCGTAGACCAGGCCCTTGATCAGCGCCGCCGTGAACTTCTCCACCTGCGCGCGGTCGCTGTTGAGCTTGTCGGTCGAGACCAGCAGGCCGTTGCCGTACAGGTCGGGCAGCTTGTCCGCGTACGGCAGCATGGTGACGGTCTTGCCGCCCGCCGCCTTCTCCAGCAGCGGCTTGCCGGCGACGAACTGGCCGATCGCGTCCACCGAGCCGGCGGCGAGCAACTGCGGCAGCGACTGCGGCGAGGACGGGACGAACTTCACCGACTTCGGGTCGATGCCGGCCGCCTTGGCGTACGCCGGGAAAATGATCATGTTGGTGGAGCCGGAGGCGTCGGCGATGCTGGCGCCCGCCAGCTTCTCCGGCGAGTCGATCGCCTTGCCCAGCGAGGCGATGCCGGCCATGGACTTCTGGTGGACGGCGGCCACCGCGCGCACCGGGAGCTTCTCGCCGGCCATGGTGGTGATGACCCCGGACAGGTCGCCGGTGCCGTAGTCGGCCTGCCCCGACCCGATCAGCTTCATGACGTCGACGGTGCCGGTGCCCGGCTTGATGGTGACCTTGAGCCCGGCCTCCTCGAAGTAGCCCTTCTCCAGGGCGACGTAGGCGTACGAGTCCCGACCGAACGTCCCGAAGGAGGTCAGGTAGGTGACGGCGGTGGCGTCGGAGGATTTGCCCTCCTCCGAGCCACCGCAGGCGGAGACGGTGAGGGCGAGAGCCGCCGCGGCGACGGCTGCGGCGAGACGGTGACGACCTGACATGGGACCTCCTGCGTTGGCGGGATTTATCAAATGTCAAACCTCCCGGCCCGTCAAGACCCCGATCCGGCCGCCGCCACCCCGCCCGGCGGCCACCATCGAACCGAATGGATCGGGCACCGCCGCCGAGGCCCGCGCGCCGCCGCCCCGAGTCCCGGGTGACCCCGGCGACCACCCCTTACCACCAAGCCTTTTGAAACAATTACTTGCAACAATGTGACATGCCCTCCGTAGAAGGTTCACCATATGAGGATCACGGCGATTGCCGGCCGCCGGCGTTGACACCGACAAAGCCCTGTGGCAAGTTGGCGAACGGCACGGGGGCGCCGAACCTCTGAACATAATTGCGGCCTGGCCGCCGTTTCGGAGGATGCGACGAACCTGGCCTGTCCTGCCCGTGTTACGGGCCATCGCCGAATCGCCGCCGGATTCGTCCGGGCGATTCGACGTCGAGCGGAAGGGGGCCCAAAAATGCGTTACCTCCACTGATCCGTCGCGTCGCCGCGGCCATTCGGCGCGTCCGGATGGCCGCGGTGCCACGCGCCTGTCAACAGGCCATCACCTCGGAAGGGGCGTCCCTCGTGGCGGACGAGGCCACTGCCGTACGTGACCCGATCTACGATCCCCTGGCCCCGGCCGTGATCGCCGACCCGTACCCGTCCTACCGGGCGCTGAGGGAGAATGATCCGGTCTACTGGCACGGTTTCCTCGATTCCTGGGTCGTCACAAGCCATGCGCAGTGCCGACAGGTGCTCGGCGACACGACCAACTTCGGCTCCGACTTCCGACGGGTCGGCATCGAAATACCGGACACGCAGTTGAGTGTGCAGTCGCTCGATCCACCCGAGCACGGTGCCATTCGTCACCTGCTCGTTTCCGCATTGCACGAACAACCACCCGGCACGGTACGGGCACAGTTCGCGGAGATCGCCGCTCGGCAGCTCGCCGAACTGTCCGGCCGGCCCGGGCCCGTCGACCTGGTGAGCCGGTTCGCCCGCCCGGTCGCGCTGCGGACGATCACCGGCTTCCTCGGCGTCCCGTCACCCGACGGCGCGCGGTTCGAGCAGTGGTCCAACGCGATCGTGCGGAGCATGGACGCCGGCATCGAGCCCGACCGGGCGGAGCCGGGCAACCAGGCGCGGGCGGAGCTGAGCCGACTCGTCGCGGGCTGGCTCGCCGACGCCGACGAGCGCGGGTTCCTCGGGGCGGCCCGGCGGGCGGCGCGCGACCAGGGCGTGCCGGCGGCGGTGCTGGCCAACTCGACGCGCGCGGTGCTGCACGCCGGCTACGAGTCCGTCAGCCGCCTGCTGGGCGCCGTCCTCGCCCGGCTGGTCCGGCAGCCGGAGCTGCTGGCCGGTCCGGAGGACGCCGACGACGCGCTGGTCGACGAACTGGTCCGGCTGGACGGTCCGGTGCAGGCCGACGCGCGGGTGTGCGTACGCGACCACACGGTCGGCGGGCGGGCGGTGCGGCGCGGCGACGTGCTGGTGCTGTTCATCGCGGCGGCGAACCGCGACCCGGCGGTCTTCCCCGACCCCGACGCCGTGCTCCTGACCCGGCGCCGGGGCCTGCACCTGGCCTTCGGGCGGGGCGCGCACGCCTGCCTCGGCGCCGGCCTGGCGACCCTCCAGCTCCGCGAGGTGCTGGGGGCGCTGCGCCGGTCCGGGCTGCGGCTCGCGCCGGCCGGCCCGCCGACGTACGAGCCCACGGCCACCCTGCGGGGCCTGGCCGACCTCCCCGTGTCGGTGCGCCGCACCGACCGGGCCGGCTGACCACTCCCCCGGACCGGCCGACCGCACCTGCCGGCCGTTCTCCCCGGGCTGGCCGACGGCACCGACCGGCCGCTCTCCCCCAGGCCGGCCGACCGCACCGACCGGCCGTTCTCCTTAGGACGACCGACGTGACCGATCCCCAACGACCGGAGGTGTCGTGCGTAGCGTGACCGTGTTCCACAGGCTGGCCGGACTGGTCGGCGTACTGCTGCTGGCCGGCGTCGCCGTGCCGCCGGGCGTGGCCGCCCGGGCCGAAGCCGCCGGGGCCACCCGGTCCGCCGCGGGGGCGGGGCGGCACGCCGCCGCCGGATCCCTGGCCGACACGCTGGCGGCCGCCGTCACCGGCGCGGAGGTCCACCGCCACCTGACGGCGTTCCAGGGCATCGCCGACTTCAGCGGCGGCGACCGGGGCTACAACCGCGTCGGGTTCACCCGCTCGGCCTGGTACGTCACCACCCTGCTGCGCGCGGCCGGATACCAGGTCGTGGAGCAGACCGTCCCCTACACCGACTTCGACATCTCCGTCGAGCGGCTGCGGGTCGGCGGGGCCGGCGGCCGGGACGTGCGGGTGCTGGCGACCCGGTTCGGCCCGACCACGCCCGCCGAGGGCATCGAGGCGCCCGTGGCGACGCCACCCGTGGGGCGCACCGGCTGCGAGCCGGCCGACTACGACGGCGTCGCCGCCGCCGGGGCGGTCGTGGTGCTGGCCCGCGCCGCCTGCGGCTACGCCCGACAGCAGCAGGTCGCCGCCGGGGCGGGTGCGCGCGGGGTGCTGCTGTACTACGCCACCCCGTCGCCGGAGAACATCTACCGGTTCCACGCCTTCGACCCGGCGGCGTTCACGATCCCGACCGCCTCGGTGTCCCAGCGCGACGGCGAGGAGCTGGTGCGCGCCGCGCGCGGGGACGGTACCCGCGTACACCTGACGCTGCGGGCCCAGTCCGTCGCCCGGACCACGGTGAACCTGATCGCCGAGACCGCCGGCGGCGACCCGGAGAACGTGGTGCTGCTCGGCGCGCACCTCGACAGCGTCCCCGAGACGCCCGGGATCAACGACAACGCGGTGATGTCCGCCGCCGTCCTCCAGGTGGCCATCGCCCTGGGCGGGCGGCAGCACGCCGTCACCAACAAGGTCCGGTTCGTCTGGTGGGGCGCGGAGGAGATGATCAACGTCGGCTCGGGGCACTACGTCGCGAACCTCTCCGCCGGGGAGCGGCAGCGCATCGCCGCCGTGCTCAACGGCGAGCTGATCGCCTCGCCCAACCCCGGCCGCTTCGTCTGGGACCCCGGGACCGGCGGCGGGCACGTGCTCGCCAACCTCTTCGGGGAGTACTTCGACGGCCGGGGGCTGCCCTACGAGCGGACCGCGCCCGGATCCGTGGGCTCCGACCACCTGGCGTTCGAGGCCGTGGGCATCCCGACCGGCGGCCTCGACGGCGGGAACCTCGCGGTCAAGACGCCCCAGCAGCAGGCCCGCTTCGGAGGGCAGGCCGGGCAGATGTTCGACCACTGCTACCACCAGACCTGCGACCGGATCGAGACGATCAACCGGGCCGCCCTCGACGCGAACGTACCGGCGGTGGCGTGGGTGCTCGGGCGGCTGGCCGTCGACGTCTCCGCCGTCCGGGCGGCCACCGCCCCGTAGAGGTGAAAGGAGGGGTCCCTTCCTATCGCGTACGCGATAGGAAGGGACCCCTCGTTTCGGGTCCGGGGGACTTTGTGCCGATCACGGGCGGTAGGACCGTAGTCACGACATGCTCATTCCCGGCGGCCCCGGGTGTCCCCGCCCCGACCGCGCCCCTAGCGTCACCAACCACTGTGGACTGTCGGCCGCACCAGAGGGGGACGGAAGTATGCCACGAAGGACTCCACGGCCCCGGCTGGCCCGGATCGGCCTGGTCGCCGCCCTGGTCGCGGCGCTGGCCACGCCGGTCGCCACGGCCACGCCGGCGAGCGCGGTGACGCTGCCGACCGGCTTCCAGGAGCAGGTCGTCCTCACCGGCCTCGACCTTCCGACGAACGTCGAGTTCGCCAGGGACGGGCGGGTGTTCGTGGCCGAGAAGGGCGGCCGGATCAAGGTGTTCGACAACCTCGCCGACACCACCCCGACCCTCTTCGCGGACCTCTCCGCGAACGTGCACAACCAGCACGACCGGGGGCTGCTCGGCCTCGCCCTGCACCCGCAGTTCCCGACCCAGCCGTACGTCTACGTGCTCTACTCCTACGACGCCCCGCCCGGGCGGACCGCGCCCTACTGGAACGACAACTGCGCCGCCGTGGGCGGCAGCAACTCCGGGCAGTGCGTCGTCACGGGCCGGCTGTCCCGGCTCACCGCCGCCGGGAACGTGATGACCGGCGGCGAGCAGGTGTTGCTCCAGGACTGGTGCCAGCAGTTCGCCAGCCACTCGGTCGGCGACCTCCGGTTCGGCGCCGACGGGATGCTCTACGTCTCCGGCGGCGACGGCGCCAGCTACGACGTCGTCGACTACGGCCAGCGCGGCACCCCGCCCAACCCGTGCGCCGACCCGCCCGGTGGGGCGATGACCCCGCCCACGGCCGAGGGCGGCGCGCTGCGCGCCCAGGACCTGCGCACCACCGCCGACCCGACCAGCCTCGACGGCGCGGTGCTGCGGCTCGATCCGGCCACCGGCCAGGCCGCGCCGGGCAACCCCCTGGCGGGCAGCGCCGACGCCAACGCGCGGCGGATCGTGGCCCACGGGCTGCGCAACCCGTACCGGATGACCATCCGCCCGGGCACCAACGAGGTGTGGGTCGGCGACGTCGGCTGGACGAAGTGGGAGGAGCTGAACCGGATCGCCGACCCGACCGCCGGGGTCGCGAACTTCGGCTGGCCCTGCTACGAGGGCAACGGCCGGCAGAGCGGGTACGACGGCGCGAACCTCGACATCTGCGAGAACCTCTACGCCGGCCCCGGGCAGACGGCCCCCTTCTACGCCTACGACCACGCCGCCTCGGTGGTGCCCGGCGAGTCCTGCCCGACCGGCGGCTCGTCCGTCGGCGGCCTGGCCTTCTACCCCGCCTCCGGCGGCAGCTACCCGGCGGCGTACCAGGGGGCGCTGTTCTTCTCCGACTACTCCCGGGACTGCATCTGGGCCATGCTGCCCGCCGCGCCCGGGGGTCAGCCGGTGGCGGGCAACCGGCAGACCTTCGCCGCCGCCGCGTCCAACCCGGTCGACCTGGCCGTCGGCCCGGGCGGGGACCTGTACTACGTCGACATCGGCGGCGGGGCGCTGCGCCGGGTCCGGTACTTCCCCGGCAACCAGCCGCCCGTAGCGTCGATCACCGCCTCCCCCACCTCCGGGCCGGCGCCGCTGACCGTGAACTTCAGCGCCACCGGGTCGTCGGACCCGGACCCGGCCGACGCGGGCCTGCTGCGCTACGAGTGGGACTTCACCAACGACGGCGTGGTCGACTCCACCGCCGCCACCGTCTCGCACACCTACCCGGCGGGCGGGCCGTACACGGCGCGGCTGCGGGTCGTCGACACCCTCGGGGCGAGCGGCACCGCGACCGTGGCGATCCAGTCCGGCAACCGGGCGCCGACCGCCGTCATCGACACCCCGGGGTCGAGCTTCACCTGGGCGGTGAACACCCCCATCAGCTTCGGCGGGCGCGCCACCGACCCGGAACAGGGCACCCTGCCGGCGTCCGCGCTGCGCTGGCGGATGCTGCTGCACCACTGCTCCGCGCCGGGCAACTGCCACGCCCACCCGCTGCGGGACTGGGACGGGGTCGCAGGCGGCACGATCGCCGGCCCGGACCACGAGTACCCGTCGTACCTGGAGCTGGTGCTGACCGCCACCGACAGCGGGAGCCTGAGCCACTCGACCAGCGTGCGGCTGGAGCCGAAGACCGTCGACCTGACCTTCGACACCACCCCGTCCGGCCTGGAGTTGGTCTTCGGTTCCACGGCCCAGGCCACGCCGTTCACCCGCAGGGTCATCCAGGGCTCCACGAACACGGTCAGCGCGGTGACCCCGCAGACCGTCGGGGGGCGCACCTACGACTTCTCGTCCTGGTCCGACGGGGGCGGGCAGTCGCACTCGATCACCGCGCCGGCCACCCCGGCCACCTACACCGCCCGGTACGCCGAGCGCACCGCCAGCACCCGGCTGCCGCAGTCGCAGCTCGACGTGGCCGACGTGGACAGCCAGGAGACGGTGCTGACCAACGGCCGGGCGACGAACGTGCTCGACGGCGACCCCGCCACCTTCTGGCACAGCCGGTACCGGCTGTCCAGCCTGCCCCACCCGCACTGGATCGACCTCGACCTGAACGCCTCGCACCGGGTGAACCGGCTGTACTACCTGCCCCGGCAGGACAGCGCCGACGGCCGGATCACCGGGTACGAGGTGTACCTGTCCAGCGACGGCGCGACCTGGGGCAGCCCGGTGGCGAGCGGGACGTTCCCCAACTCGGCCGCCGAGCAGACGGTGACGATCCCGCCCACCACCGCCCGGTACGTCCGGCTGCGCGCCCTCGGTGAGGTCAACGGAAAGAACTGGACGTCGGTCGCCGAGCTGAACGTGGGCGTCGCCCCGACCGGCTGAGCCCGTCTCCGCCCGGTCGTGCCCGCCCGGCGGGCGCGGCCGGGCGGCTCAGACCAGCAGGCCCGCCCGCATCTCCGCGCCCGGGTTGAACCCGCCGACGAGGTAGGGGCCGGCCGGGTCGTGCACGTCGAGGGTGTGGTTGCGCCGCATCAGCTCGCGCACCGGGGGCGGCAGCGGGGGCGGGTCCCCCACGGCCTCGCGGATCTGCCGGCAGGTCGTGATCAGCCGGGCGGCCAGGGTGGCGGCGTCGGTGTCCACCCGGACCCGGCCGTACTCCCACCCGGCCACGGTGAGGTCGAGCAGCTCGAACAGGTGGGCCAGCAGCGGCAGCGGGTCGCTCGTCGCCACGACCCGGTCCGCCCGCGTGCCGAGGACCGTGACGGCTGCGGCCACCTGCGCGTACGGGTGCAGGCCGCCCGGCAGCGCGAACAGCGGCCACCGCAGGTGGGGCCCCGCCTCCTGCCACAGCGGCCGGTAGTTGCGGCGGTCCACCACGACTCGGTAACCGGTGCGCTGGTGCAGGTCGTACGCCTGGGCGAGCAGCTCCGCGTGCGCCTGCTCGGCGGCCTCCCGCACTATCCCGGCGGCCACGAGCAGGCCGTCGTCGCCGCCCAGGAGCCGGGTGACCGCCTCGACCTGCTCGGGGAACCGGACCTGCGCACCGGCGCCGAACCGGTGCCGCACCTCCCGCAGCAGGGCCTCCTGTCGGCTCGGATCGAGCTCGACGTGCCCCCTACCCAGCACACGCTGGAGCCACCGCATGTCGCCTCGTCTCCGCAGGCCGCCTCAGGACGCCGCAATGCTAACCCAGTCCCGGCGCGCACCCGATCGCGTCGGCGGGGACGGAAACGAAACTCGCCGCCGCGTCCGGCCCGTAACGTGGGGACCAGGAACGACAGGCGGGAGAGGCACGTGACGGAGCCGGAGGAGGACCGGGAGAAGACCCGAAAGACCGACCAGGTGCTGTTCTCGCCCGACGGGGACCCGCACCACACGCTGGCGGAGGCGCCCCAGCCGGACGAGCACCTGCCGGCGACGTTCACGCACGACGACCGGACCGACGTCGTCGACGACGAGCAGTGAGCGGGCCCGCCGCCCGTACCGGAGGACCGGTGGCGGACGGCGGGCCGCGCCGCTACCGGTAGGTCTCGAGGACGGCGCCGGTGGCCCCGTTGAGGAGTCGCCAGGCCCCGGTGTTCCCCACGGTCAGACAGGTGTGCATCAGTACGGCAAGGATCCGGCCCCGGTCGCGTCCGCATCCCGCCTTGCGGCGGCGAGGCGGATGCTGGTTCGATCCCCGGTAGCCGCCGGGGCACGGCACCCGTCCCGGGCTCGTCGCCCCCTCACCGCGCGCTGGGAGTCCCGCCGTGACCACACACGAGGTCGTCAACCAGGTCCCCCCGCTGGCCGGGTACGACGCGGCGGACGACGCCGCGCTGCTCGCCGGGCTCGACCGCGAGGGGGCGGGCTGGTCGGCCCCCGCCCTGCGCGAGCTGGGCCGGCTCGCCGGCACGCAGGAGGCGGCCGAGCTGGGGCGGCTGGCCAACGAGCACCCGCCGGTGCTGCGCACCCACGACCGCTACGGCCACCGCATCGACGAGGTGGAGTTCCACCCGGCCTGGCACGAGCTGATGCGCACCGCCGTGGAGCACGGCCTGCACGCCGCCCCGTGGGCCGACGACCGGCCCGGGGCGCACGTCGCCCGCGCCGCCAGGTTCTACACCTGGCGGGCCGACGCCGGCCACGGCTGCCCGATCTCGATGACCTACGCGGCGGTCCCCGCGCTGCGCCACGCGCCCGAGCTGGCGGCGCGCTACGAGCCCCTGCTCACCGCGACGAGCTACGACGCCGGGCTGCGCGCGCCGCAGACCAAGCGCGGGCTGCTGGCCGGCATGTCGATGACCGAGAAGCAGGGCGGGTCGGACGTGCGGGCCAACACCACCGCCGCGCACCCCGAGCCGGACGGCAGCTACCGGCTGGTCGGGCACAAGTGGTTCACCTCCGCGCCCATGTGCGACCTGTTCCTCACCCTCGCCCAGGCCCCGGGCGGGCTCACCTGCTTCCTCGTCCCCCGCGTCCTGCCCGACGGCACCCGCAACGCCCTGCGGCTCATGCGCCTGAAGGACAAGCTCGGCAACCGGTCCAACGCCTCCGCCGAGATCGAGTACGAGCACGCGGTGGCCTGGCGCGTCGGCGACGAGGGGCGTGGTGTGCGCACCATCCTCGACATGGTCAACCTGACCCGCCTCGACTGCGTGATCGGCGCGGCGGCCGGGATGCGTCAGGGCGTGCTCGCCGCCGTCCACCACGCCACCCACCGGCGGGCCTTCGGGGCGCACCTGGTGCAGCAGCCGCTGATGCGCAACGTGCTCGCCGACCTGGCCATCGAGTCGGAGGCCGCGACCACCCTCATGCTGCGCCTCGCCGGGGCCACCGACCGGGCCGCCCGGGGCGACGCCGGCGAGGGCGCCTTCCGGCGTATCGCCCTCGCCATCGGCAAGTACTGGGTCTGCAAGCGGTGGCCGGGCCACGCCGCCGAGGCGCTGGAGTGCCTGGGCGGCAACGGCTACGTCGAGGAGTCCGGGATGCCGCGCCTGTTCCGCGAGTCCCCGCTGAACTCCATCTGGGAGGGCTCCGGCAACGTCGCCGCCCTGGACGTGCTCCGCGCGCTGACCCGGGAGCCGGCCACCCTCGACGCGTTCTCCGCCGAGGTGGCCGCGGCCGCCGGCGGGGACGCCCGGCTCGACGCGGCGGCGAAGCAGGTGCGCGACGAGCTGGCCCGCCCCGACGACCTGGAGGTGCGGGCCCGCCGGGTCGTCGAGCGGCTCGCCCTCGTCCTGCAGGGCGCGCTGCTGGTGCGGCACGGCCACCCGGCCGTCGCCGACGCCTTCTGCGCCACCCGGCTCGGCGGCGACCACGGCCAGGCGTACGGCACCCTGCCGTCCGGTGTCGACTTCGCGGCGATCATCGACCGGGCCACCGCCAGGACGGCCTGAGCGGTTCGCGGTACGAGACCCTCCCGCTGCTGCGCCAGCAACTGCGCCGGCCGTGGTCAGTCGATCCCGTGCGACTGCAACCACAACTCCAGCAGGCCGAGCTGCCACAGCTTGTTGCTCCCCGCAGCCGCCCGGGCGCGCTCCGGCTCGGCGAGCAGCTCGTCGACGTACGCCCGGCGGAACAGCCCGCGCCGCCGGGCGGCGGGCGCGGCGAGCGCCTCGGTGACCAGGCCGCGCACCGGTCCGTCGACGTTGCGCAGCGCCGGGACCGGGAAGTAGCCCTTCGGCCGGTCGATCACCTCGGCGGGGAGCACCTCCCGGGCGACCTCCTTGAGCACGCCCTTGCCGCCCTGGGCGGCCTTGTGCTCCGGCGGGCACGCCGCGGCCAGCGCGACCAGGTCCTGGTCCAGGAACGGGGTCCGCACCTCCAGCCCCCAGGCCATGCTCATGCTGTCCACCCGCTTGACCGGGTCGTCGGGGAGCATCAGGTGGGTGTCGAGGCGCAGCACCGCGTCCAGCGCGGTCCGCGCGCCGGGCGCGGCCAGGTCGGCGGCGAGCAGCTCCCGGCTGACGTCGGCGTCCAGGGCGTACGCCGGGTCGACCACCCGGTTCAGCTCCGCGTGGTCGCGGTCGAAGAAGGCGGCGGTGAACGCCGCCGCGGCCCCGTCCCGGGGGACGTCCACGAGGCGCTGGTGGTAGCCGTAGCCGGCGAAGACCTCGTCGGCGCCCTGCCCCGACTGCGCCACCTTCACGTGCCGGGCCACCTGCTCGGAGAGGAGGTGGAAGGCGACGACGTCGTGGCTGCCCATCGGCTCGGTCATCGCGGTGACCGCCCGGCGCACCGCGTCGACCAGGTCGGCGTTGTCGAGCCGGATGCGCCGGTGGTGGGTGCCGAAGTCCCGGGCGACCAGGTCGGAGTAGTGGAACTCGTCCCCGGCCTCGCCGTCGCGGCCGTGGAAGCCGATGCTGAACGTGCGCAGGTGCCGCTGCCCGGCCTCGGCGAGCAGCGCCACGATCAGGCTGGAGTCCAGGCCGCCGGAGAGCAGCACCCCGACCGGCACGTCGGCGACCAGCCGACGGCGCACGGCGGTGCGCAGCGCGTCGCCGACGGCGTCCCGCCAGTCCCGGGCGTCCCGCCCGGCGTGCGCGGGGTCGCGGTCGTAGGCGGGCCGCCAGTAGACGTGCTCCCGGCTGCGCCCGTCGGCCTCCACCACCCGCACCGTGGCCGGCGGCAGCTTGCGCACCCCGCGCAGGATCGTCCGGGGCGCCGGCACGATGGAGTGCCAGGAGAGGTAGTGGTGCAGCGCCACCGGGTCGACGCCGGTGTCCACGTCGCCGGCGCGCAGCAGCGCCGGCAGCGTGGAGGCGAAGCGCAGCCGGCCCGGCGACTCGGCCAGGTAGAGCGGCTTGACGCCGAGCCGGTCCCGGGCCAGCACCAGGCGTCGCCGCCGCCGGTCCACCAGCACGACGGCGAACATCCCGACCAGGTGGTCGACGAACCGCTCGCCCCACTGCGCGTACGCCACCAGGACGATTTCGGTGTCGCCGGTGGAGCGGAACGTGTGCCCGGCGGCGGTCAACTCCTCGCGAAGCTGCGGGTAGTTGTAGACGCAGCCGTTGAAGACCAGGGCCAGCCCGAGGTCCTCCCGGACCATGGGCTGCGCCGCCGCGTCGGACAGGTCGATGACGGTCAGCCGGCGATGGCCGAGGATCACCCAGCCGTCGCTGAACAGCCCCTCGCCGTCCGGGCCGCGCGACCGCATCGCCTCGGTCATCCGCGCGACCGCGTCGGCGTCGGGCGGCGACCCGTCGAACCGGGCCTCCCCACCGATGCCGCACATCAGCGGCGGGGTTCCCGGCGCGGCGGCGGGCGGGTGTCAGGGCCGGCGGGTCGCGCCCGGCCTGCGCCGTCTCGATGGTTCATGCTTCCCCGGCCCCCCGCCGACTCGCCGAGCCCGCCCCGACCGTACAAGCGTCGTCCGGCGGCCGGGCCGGGATCGGGAGAACCCACACCGGAGGGGTGTCCCCGGAAGCGCCACGGCAGGCGGGCCGTCGGCCGTACGGTGGGGGTGCGGTCGGGCGACGGCCCGGCGGCGTCGGGAGGCCGGCCGTGGCCGGCTCCGCGCAGGGCACGGGGCCGCGCGACGGGGCGGACGCCCGGTTGGCCACCAGCAGGAACGGACCTCGATGACGTCACCGATCGCGCGCCCCGCCGCGCCGGCGGCCCCGTTCACCGTCGGGGTGGAGGAGGAGTTCCTGCTCCTGGACCCCCGGACCGGCGAGAGCATGCCGGTCGCCGAACGGGTCCTCGCCGCGCTGCTACCCGCCGACCGGCAGCACAGCCGCAAGGAGTTCCGGCACAGCATGGTCGAGATGGTCACCCCGGTCTGCACCGACCTGGCCGAGCTGCGGGGGCACCTGCTGACGGCGCGCCGCACGGCATGCCGGGCGGCCCGCGAGGCCGGGGCCCGGCTGGTGTCGGTGGGCGCCACGCCCGTGTGCGAACGGCGCCGGTCGGTGCCGGACGACCCCCGGTACCACGCCATGTCGCGCCGCTTCGGGCCCGTGGCGCACGACCCGGCCGTCTGCGGCTGCCACGTCCACGTCGGTGTGCCGGACCGGGAACTCGCCGTGCGGGTCTGCAACCACCTGCGCCCCTGGCTGCCCGTGGTGCAGGCGCTGACCGCCAACTCGCCGCTGCACGACGGCTGCGACACCGGCCACGCCAGTTGGCGCTCGATGCAGTTCGACCGCTGGCCCAGCGCCGGGCCGACGCCGCACTTCGACTCCGCCGCCGACTACGACGCCACGGTCGCGCAGCTCGTCGCGGCGGGCGTCATGCTCGACCCGACGATGGTCTACTGGTACGCCCGCCCGTCCGCCGCCTACCCCACGGTGGAGGTCCGGGTCGGCGACGCCTGCCCGACCGTCGACGACACCGTGCTGGTCGCCGCGCTCGTCCGGGCGCTCGTGGCCACCGCCGTCGCCCGCGTGCGCGCCGGGGAGCCCGCCCCGCGGCTGCGCGGCTGCCTGGTCGCCGCCGCGCACTGGCGGGCCGCGCACGAGGGCCTGTGCGGCGAGTTGGTCGACCTGCGCTCGGGCGGCCACCGCCCGGCGTGGGAACTGGTCGACGACCTGTTGGCGGCCGTCACGCCCGCCCTGGTCCGCCACGACGACCTGGGGTACGTCCTGGGGCAGCTCGGCCGGCTGCGGGAGGAGGGCACCGGGGCGGCCCGCCAACGCCGGGTCCTCGCCCGCACCGGCGGCGACGTCCGGGCGGTGCTCGACCACCTCGCGGAGCAGACCACCGCCGGCTGACCGGCCGCCCCGGTCGCGCCGCCGGCGCGTCGCACCGATGCCGATCCCGCGGCGGCGGGCCGGGCGGGCCGGGTCAGCGGGCGGCGGTCGCCGGGCGGCGGGTCAGCGCCACCCCGAGGGCGATCATGCCCACGCCGAGGAACAGGTGCAGCCAGTTGTCGGCCCCGTTGAGCGGTACGAAGTTCGCCCCGCTGTTGTGGTCGATCACCAGCCCGTAGAGCCACAGCACCAGGTAGATGGCGCCGCCGCCGATCAGGTAGGCGCGGGCGCCGGAGATCGTGCGGGCCAGGGCCAGCCCGGCGACGCCGAACGCCAGGTGCACCAGGTTGTGCAGGATCGACACCTGGAACAGGCCGAGCAGCTTCGCCTCGGACTCGTGGCCGGCGAACTTCATCGTGCCGTAGTCGGTGGTGATGCCCGGAATGAAGCCGAGGATCCCCACCAGCAGGAAGACCACGCCGACCACCTGCGCGGCGGTGCGTACGGGATGCCTGCCGGTGTTGGCAGTGCCCGGACCGGATCTGGTGACCATCGTCTACCTCCATCGAACGAACGGCCGCTGGTATGCCCCAACCGCCCGGCCGCAAACCGGACGGCGACGACACGATGGTGCGATCGGCGGCGGGCCAGGCGGTCGGCGAGGGCACCACCTCGTCGACCTCGCCGGAGCCGGCCGACACACGTCTGCAATACATCGATATTCTTGCATGTATGAGTCGGGTTCGTGTATGAAGGCGGAAAGCACGCCTGGGTGCTGGTATCTGGGAGGAGCGACGATGAGACAACCCCTGCGCCGCCTGCGGACGGCGGCGGTCGCGCTCGGCGCCTGCGTACTCGGGCTGAGTGTGCTGTCGGCGCCCGCCGAGGCGTACTCGGCCCGACCTGTCGCGCCACAGTCCGAGCGGGCACCCGAGACCCAGCAGTTCTCGGCCGAGGGCGTCACCACGGTCGGCGAGCTGCGCACCGTCGACGGCGCGGTCTCCTCCGCCCGCGACGGCGGGACCCAGGTCATCCGGCACCCCGGCGCGTCGTACGTGAAGGTGCACTTCAGCTCCCTGCGCCTGGCCGAGGGCGACTACGTGACGGTCTCCAGCCCCGACGGCCGGGAGAGCTACCGGTACGACCGCCACCTGAACCGGGCGACCGGCTCCGACTACACCACCGACGGGCAGCCGGGCTTCTGGGCGATGTCCGTGGAGGGCGACACCGCCGTGGTGACCCTGCACAGCAGCCGCCCCGCCCGGGGCAATGCGGCGACCATCGACCGGTTCTGGCGCGGCTACGACCGCGCGGAGATCGCCCAGTACAACTTCTCCGCCCAGTCCGTCTGCAGCACCGACGCCCGTCGGGACGTGGTCTGCTACAAGACCAGCCACCCGACCGAGTACGCCCGGGGGCAGGCGGTGGCGCGGCTGCTGATCAGCGGCGGCGGACTGTGCACCACCTGGCGGGTCGGCAACACCAACCGGATGCTGACCAACAAGCACTGCTTCTCGACGCAGGCCGCCGTCACCGGCAGCGAGATGCAGTTCAACTACGAGTGCGGGACCTGCGGCGGCGCGAACCCCGGGGCCGGCACCAAGGTCAGCGGCGCGACCCTCTACAAGGTGAGCAGCGGCGGCTCCGGTGAGCTGGACTACGCCCTGTACTCGGTGAACAACTTCGCCAACATCCAGGGCTTCGGCACGCTGTACCTGGCCACGGCCGCCACCACCACCGGCACGCGGATCTACATCCCGGGGCACGGCGACGGCAGCCCGAAGCGACTGTCGATCTTCGAGGACACCCAGAACGGCCCGACGTGCTCCGTGCGGAACGCGAACTTCAACACCTGGAACATCAGCTACAGCTGTGACACCTCCGGCGGCAACTCGGGCTCGCCGGTGCTCAACGCCAGCCACCGGGTGGTCGCCCTGCACCACCTCGGCGGCTGCCCGTCGAACCAGGGCGCGAAGGCCCACCTGATCTACAACGAGATCGCCACCCTGATCGACAACAACGGCTGACGAGGGCCGTACGACGGCGGGCCGCCGGGGTGCGACGCGCCCCGGCGGCCCCTCGGCGTGGCACCGATCGGTTGGTGGTGGCCGGCGCGCACGCCGAGCTCGCGGTGCGCCCACGCGGCCGGCCGTCGCGCCGACGACTGCCGGCGGCCGGCACTGGGTAGGCTGCGGGGTCGGCGTGAGGGCGCCGGCCGGCGAGCCGGGGGTGGAGTGGTGGTGGCAGCCAAGGTGGGCGCGGGGGACGCCGACGGGCCGGGGCCCGCGCTGACGGCCCTGCAGAGCCGGCAGAGCCTCCGGGAGGAGGCGGCGCAGGCGCTCCGCGCGGCGATCGTGGCCGGTCGGATCAGACCCGACGCGCTCTACTCGGCTCCGGTCGTGGCGAGCCAGTTCGGGGTCTCGCCGACCCCCGTGCGAGAGGCGATCCTCGACCTCGCCAAGGAGGGCCTGGTCACGATCGTCAAGAACAAGGGGTTCCGGGTGCGGTCGCTGTCGGAGCGGGAGCTCGACGAGATCACGCAGGTCCGGGAGCTGCTGGAGATCCCGGTGGTGGTTGAGCGGGTGGGTCTGCTCTCGACCGAGCAGTTGACCGAGCTCGGCGAGCTGGCGGACGCGATCGTCGCGGCGGCGAGCCGGGGGGACCTGGTGGCGTACGTCGAGGCGGACAACGACTTCCACCTGACCCTGTTGGGCACGGGCGGAAACCGGCGGCTGGTCGACATCGTGGCCGACCTGCGCAGCCGAACCCGTCTGTACGGGCTGGACGGCCTGGTCCGGGCCGGTCGGTTGGTGGCGTCGGCCGACGAGCACGTCGAGCTGGTGCGGCTGCTGGCGGCCGGCGACCGGGGGGCCGTGGTCGACCTGATGCGGCGTCACCTGCGGCACGTGCGGGGCATCTGGGCCGCGCGGCCCGAGTCCTGACGCGGGCCACCCGGCGGGCGTGACCGGGCTGGCGGCGCTTCCGCCACCCGCCGGGAATCTTCTCCATCGACATCTCTTGACGTCACGGCCGGCGCTGATACTGTGCTGTGTAACATATTACTGGAGGCCGCATTGGAGATTGTGCCCTGGCGGGGCGTCCTGGTGGCGACCGCCCTACCGCTGCGCCCCGCCGACCGGAGCATCGACCACGACGCCTATGCCGCACACGTCCGGTGGCTGGCCGCCAACGGCTGCCACGGGGTCGTCCCCAACGGCTCCCTCGGCGAATACCAGGTGCTCAGCCCGGAGGAACGGGCCGCCGTGGTACGCACGGCGGCGCAAGCCGCCCCGCCCGGCTTCGCCGTCGTTCCCGGGGTCTCCGCCTACGGCGCCGACGAGACCCGACGATGGGTGGAGCAGGCCGGCGAGGCGGGCTGCCCCGCCGTCATGCTCCTGCCGCCCACCGCCTACCGGGCCGACGACACGGCGGTGCTGGCCCACTACCGCGAGGCGGCCAGGGCCGGTCTGCCGATCGTCGCCTACAACAACCCGTTCGACACCCGCGTCGACCTCACGCCGGCGCTCCTGCGTCGCCTGCACGACGAGGGCCTGATCGTCGCGGTCAAGGAGTTCAGCGGCGACGTCCGCCGGGCCTACCAGATCAGGGAGCTCGCCCCCGGCCTCGACGTCCTGGCCGGCGCCGACGACGTGGCCCTCGAACTGCTGCTCGCCGGCGCGGTCGGCTGGATCGGCGGCTTCCAGAACGCCCTGCCGGCAAGCTGTGTCCGCCTCCACGAGGCGGCGGTCGCCGGAGACCTGTCCACCGCGCTACCGCTCTACCGGGCCCTGCACCCGCTGCTGCGCTGGGACTCCCGCACCGAGTTCGTCCAGGCGATCAAGCTGTCCATGGACGCCGCCGGCCGGGTCGGCGGGCCCAGCCGCCCACCACGACAGCCGCTGTCACCGGCGGACGCCGAGGGCATCCGCACGGTCACCGGGAAGCTGATCGCGGCGGGCCACCACTGATGCGCGGCACCCGCGTCATCCAGGTCGTCGACTCGCACACCGAGGGGATGCCCACCCGGGTGGTCACCGGTGGCGTCCCCGTGATTCCCGGCGCCACCATGGCCCAGCGCCGCGAGCACGTCATGGCACACCTCGACGACCTACGGACCTTCCTGATGTACGAGCCCCGGGGTCACGCGGCGATGTCCGGGGCGATCCTACAGCCGCCGTCGCGACCGGACGCCGACATCGGGGTGGTCTACATCGAGGTGTCCGGCTGTCTGCCGATGTGCGGGCACGGCACCATCGGTGTGGCCACCGTGCTCGTCGAGACCGGCATGGTGCCGGTCACCGAGCCCGTGACCACCATTCGGCTGGACACCCCGGCCGGGCTGGTCACGGCGTCGGTCGCAGTCACCGACGGCCGCGCCACCGGGGTCACGCTGCAGAACGTGCCCTCCTTCGTGCTGGGTCTGGACGCCCGCGTCGACGTGCCCGGCTACGGCACCGTCCGCTACGACCTCGCCTACGGCGGCAACTTCTACGCCATCGTCGAGCTTGCCGAGCTGGGCCTGCGCCTCGACCGGGCCGACAGGCAGCGGCTGCTGGACGCCGGCCTGGCCATCATGGCGGCGATCAACGACACGGCCCGCCCGACCCACCCGGACCGACCGGAGATCTCCGGCTGCCACCACGTCTACCTGGCGGCGGAGGGGTCGACCGCCCGCCTGTCCCGCCACGCGATGGTGATTCACCCCGGCTGGTTCGACCGCTCCCCCTGCGGCACCGGCACCTCCGCGCGGATGGCGCAGCTCCACGCCCGTGGCCTGCTCCCCCTGCACCAGGACTTCGTCAACGAGTCCCTGCTCGGCACCCGGTTCACCGGTCGGCTGATCGCCTCGTCCACCACCGCCGGCCGCCCCGCCGTCGTGCCGACCGTCACCGGCCGGGCCTGGCTCACCGGCACCGCGCAGTTCTTCCTCGACCCCGACGACCCCTTCCCGGCGGGATTCCTGCTGTGACCGAACCCATCCGTAGCCGTTCCCCCCAGAACCCCGACGACATCGTGGCCGAACACGCCCCGGTCGCCCCCGACGAGGTGCGGAGACTGGCTGCCTCGGCCCGCGCGGCGCAGGGCGAATGGCGCCGCGCGGGAGCTGCCGAGCACGCCTCGGCCCTGCGCGGCGCGGCCGACCGGCTGCGCGCCCGCGCCGACTCCGTCGCCGACCTCGTCGTCCGGGAGGTGGGCAAGCCGGTGACCGAGGCCCGCGCCGAGGTCGGGCGAGCCGCAGCAATCCTCGACTACTACGCGCAGTCCTGCTTCGCCGCCACCGGCGAGCTGCTCGCCCCCTCGCTGCCGGCGGACCAGCCGGGCCTGCTGTTCACCGAACGGCGACCGCGCGGCGTCGCGGGGCTCGTCACGCCCTGGAACTTCCCGCTGGCGATCCCGTTGTGGAAGGCCGCCCCGGCCCTCGCCGCCGGCAACGCGGTGCTGCTCAAGCCGTCCCCCGAGGCGCTCGCCTGCGCTGAGGTGGTGGGGCGGCTGTTCGACGGGCTGCTGCCCGATGGGCTGCTGCGCGTCGTACCGGGCGGTGCGGCCACCGGCCGAGCCGTGATCGCGGCAGCCGACGTGGTGTCGTTCACCGGGTCGGCCGCCGTCGGGGCGGAGGTGGTCGTCGCCGCCGCCCGCGCCGGGCTGCCCGTCCAGGCGGAGATGGGCGGGCAGAACGCCGCCGTGGTGCTGCCCGACGCCGACCCGGCCACGACCGCCGCGATGCTGGCCCGCGCCGCGATGGGGTACGCCGGTCAGAAGTGCACGGCAACCAGGCGGATCATCGTGGTGGGCGATGCCGCGCCGTTCACCGAGGCGCTCGTGGCCGCCGTGGCGGCGCTGCCGGTGGGCGATCCGGCGCGGGCCGGCGTCGAGGTCGGCCCGGTGATCAGCGCGGCGGCCCGCAGCCGGGTCGTCGACGCCGTCGACGCCGCCCGCGCCGCCGGCGGACGGCTGCTCACCTCGGGCCGGCCCCGCGACGGCGCGTTCTACGTCGCGCCGGTGCTGCTCGACCAGGTCGACCCGGCCCACCCGGTGGCCCGCGAGGAGACGTTCGGGCCGTTGGCCACCGTCTTCAGCGCGCCCGACCCGGCCGCCGCCGTCGCGTTGGCCAATGACGTGCGGTACGGGCTGGTGACCTCGGTGCACGGCCGCGACGTCGGCATGTTGCTGGAGGCGGCGCGCGGCGTCGACACCGGCCTGATCCGCGTCAACGCGCCGACGACCGGCGTGGACTTCCACGCGCCGTTCGGCGGCGAGAAGGCCTCCAGCCACGGCCCACGCGAACAGGGCAGCGCCGCGCTCGACTTCTACACCTCGGTACGCACCGTCACCCTCGCCGCTCCCCCGCCCCCCGCCCGCCCCGTCGAGGAGGCCGCGTGACCCGCGCCGAACCGCACACCGGCAGCCACGACCTGCCGGTCAGTCCCGCCCTGGCGCAGTTCATGCGCTCCGGTTGGGCGGACAGCGAACAGCGCGGCCTGGCCGCCGACGACGTCGCGGCCTGGGCCGCCGCCCGCCGGGGCCGGCTGCACGCCCGGTTCGCCGGTGAACGGCTCGTCGTCCCCTCCGGCGGGTACCAGCGGCGGTCCAACGACCAGAGCTACCGCTTCCGGCCGCACTCGGCCTACACCTGGCTCACCGGCGACCAGTCCTCCGACGGTGTGCTGGTGATCGAGCCCGACGGCGACGCCACCCTGTTCCTGCGTCCCCGCTCCGACCGCCGCAGCGGTGAGTTCTTCCGCGACCGGGTGTACGGCGAGTTGTGGGCCGGTCGGCGCCCCACCCTGGCCGAGAGCCGGGCGCGACTGGCACTGCCGACCCGGCACGTCGCCGAGCTGGCCTCGGCGGGGGCGGGCACCCCCACCCGCGTGCTGCGCAGGGTCGACCCGCGCGTCGACGCGCTGCTGGCGGACGTGGCGGGGCCGGGGGACGCGGAGCTCGACGCGGTCCTGGCCGAGCTGCGGCTGGTCAAGGACGCCTGGGAGATCGCGCAGATCGAGCAGGCGGTGGCCATCACCACCCGCGGCTTCGAGGACGTGGTGCGGGCGCTGCCGACGGCCAGGCGCACCTCGGAGCGTTGCCTGGAGGGTGTCTTCTGGCAGCGGGCCCGCCTGGAGGGCAACGACGTCGGCTACCACTCGATCGTGGCGGCCGGGGCCCACGCGGCGACCCTGCACTGGATCGACAACGACGGTCCGGTCCGCGACGGTGACCTGCTGCTGTTCGACGCCGGCGCGGAGACCCGCTCGCTGTACACCGCGGACGTTACCCGGGTCCTGCCGATCTCCGGCCGGTTCACTCCCCTGCAACGTGACCTGTACGAGCTGTGCCGGCGGGCCAACGACGCCGCCCTGAGTTGCCTGACGCCGGGCATCGAGTTCCGGGCGTTCCACCGGGCGGCGATGATCGTACTCGCCCACGGCCTGGCCGATCTGGGGGTGCTGCCCTGCTCACCGGAGCAGGCACTGGCGAAGGACTCCGGCCTGTATCGCCGGTGGACCCTGTGCGGCTCGGGCCACATGCTCGGCCTGGACGTGCACGACTGCGCCGCCGCGCCGTCCGGCGCCTACCTGGAGGGACGCCTCGAGGCCGGCAACGTGCTCACCGTCGAGCCCGGCCTGTACTTCCAGGCCGACGACGAGCTGATCCCGGCCGAACTGCGGGGGCTGGGCATGCGCATCGAGGAGGACGTCGTCATCACCGACGACGGGTACCGGGTCCTCTCCGACGGCCTGCCCCGCCGGGCCGACGACGTCGAATCGTGGATGCACCGGGTGGCGTCGTGACCGCCGGCGCGGACGTCGTGGTCATCGGCGCCGGGATGACCGGCGTCGCCTGCGCGTACTACGCGGCCCGCGCCGGCCTGCGGGTAACGGTCGTCGACCGGGGCGGCGTCGCCGCCGGCACCACCGGCGCCGGCGAGGGCAACATCCTGGTGTCCGACAAGCCACCGGGGCCGGAGTTGGCGCTGGCCCGGCACTCCGCCGAGCTGTGGCGGGAACTCGGGGACGCCGTGGGGGGCGCTGCCATCGAGCTGGAGCGCAAAGGCGGCCTGGCGGTGGCCGCCACGCCGGCCGAGCACGACGCGCTGCGGGCGTTCGCCGCCGGCCAACGGACCGCCGGGGTCCAGGCGTGCGAGGTGGCCGCCCACGACCTGCCCGACTACGAGCCGCACCTGGCGTCCGACCTCGCCGGCGGCGTGCACTATCCGCAGGACATGCAGGTGCATCCGATGCTCGCCGCCGCCCACCTGCTCCGCGCGGCCCGGGTGGCGGTGCTGACCGGCACCCGGGTCGTCGGCCTGCCCAGGGACGCCGCCGGCATCCGGGGCGTGCAGACCGACCGGGGGCTGTTGCCGACCCGGCTGGTGGTCAACGCCGCCGGCGTCTGGGCCGGGGAGGTCGCCTCGCTGGCCGACGCCCCGCTGCCGATCCTGCCCCGGCGCGGCTTCGTGCTGGTCACCGAACCGCTGCCCGCCCTCATCCGGCACAAGGTGTACGCCGCCGACTACGTCGCCAACGTCGGGCGCGGCTCCGCCGACCTGCGGGTGTCCCCGGTGGTCGAGGGCACCCGGGCGGGCACGGTGCTGATCGGCTCCACCCGGGAGCGGGTCGGATTCGACCCGGCCTTCCCGCTGCGGGCGCTGCGCGGGCTCGCGGCCGGCGCCGTCCGGCTGTTCCCGGTCCTGGCCTCCGTGTCGGCGATCCGCGCCTACCGGGGATTCCGGCCGTACAGCCCCGACCACCTGCCGGTCATCGGCGCGGACCCGCGGGTGCCGGGCCTGCACCACGCGGCCGGTCACGAGGGGGCGGGCATCGGTCTCGCCCCGGCGACCGGGCACGCCGTCGCCGCGCTGCTGATCGGACGTCCCCCGAGGGTGGACCTACGACCCTTCGCACCGGAGCGCCTCGATGTTCACCTTTGACGGCCGACCGATCCCCACCGACGGGCAGCGGACCATCGCCGCCGCCCTCCTCGCCGCGGGCGTCCGCTCGTGGCGGCGCACCCGCCTCGGCGACCGGCCCCGAGGGGTGTTCTGCGGGATCGGCGTGTGCTTCGACTGCCTGGTCCGGGTCAACGGGGTGCCGTCCCGGCGCGCGTGCCTGGTCGTCGCGCGCGACGGGGACGTGGTGGAGCCGCACGACGAGCGGCAGGTGGAGGCATGAGCGCGTACGACGTGGTGGTGGTCGGTGCCGGGCCAGCCGGCCTGACCGCCGCGGTCACCGCCGCCGACGCCGGCTGCCGGGTAATGGTGCTGGACGCCGAGCCGCGACCGGGCGGACAGTACTGGCGGCACCGGTCCGGCGCGGACGGCCGGGAGCACCCGGACTGGTCGACGTTCGCGGCGCTGCGCGACCGCCTGGGGCGGGTCGAGCGGCGCACCGACGCGGCCGTGCGGTTCGTCGAGGCGCGGCCCGACGCCGACGGCCCACGGTTCGCCCTGCACACCGGGTCGGGGGTGCTCGTGGGGCGCCGGCTCGTCGTCGCCACCGGCGCCTACGACCGGGTGGTGCCCTTCCCGGGCTGGGACCTGCCCGGCGTGGTCACCGCCGGCGCGGCGCAGGCCCTGCTCAAGGGCCAGGGGGTACGGTTCGCGCGCCGCGTCGTGGTGGCGGGCACCGGCCCGTTCCTGCTGCCGGTCGCGACCGGCCTGGCCGCCGCCGGCGGCAGTGTGGTCGGGGTGTACGAGGCCAACGACCCGCTCCGGTACGCCCGCCACGCCCGGCACGTCCTCGGCGCGGCCGGCAAGCTCACCGAGGCGGGGCGGTACGCGTGGCGGCTGCTGCGGCACCGGGTGCCCTACCACCGGCGGACGACGGTGCTGGCCGCGCACGGCGACGACGGGTTGACCGGAGTCACCGTGGCCGCGCTCGACGCGAACGGGGCGGTCGTGCCGGGCAGCGCCACGGAGGTGGCCTGCGACGGCCTCGCCGTCGGCTTCGGCTTCGTCCCCCAGTTGGAGCTGGCCGTCGCGCTGGGCTGCGCCACCCGACCGTACGCCGACGGCAACCTGGTGCTGGCCGTCGACGCGGACCAGGCGACGTCGGTGCCGGGGGTGTACGCCGCCGGTGAGGTCACCGGAGTGGGCGGGGCGGTGCTCGCCCTGGTCGAGGGGGAGCTCGCCGCCGGCGCCGCCGCTGTCTCCCTGGGTCTTCCGGCGCCCTGGTCCGCCCGCCAGCGCGACCGGCTGCGGCGCGACCGCCGCCGGTTGCGCCGGTTCGCCGCAGCGCTGCACGCGGTGCATCCCGTGCCGCCGTCGTGGCCGGACCGCTGCACCGACGACACGCTCATCTGCCGGTGCGAGGAGGTGCCGGCCGGGGCGATACGGCGGGCGACGCGGGAGCTGTGGGCGCACGACGCCCGGGGGGTGAAGCTGCTGACCCGGGCAGGCATGGGATGGTGCCAGGGGCGGGTGTGCGGTTACGCCACGGCCTGCCTGACCGCGCGGGAGGCGGGCCGTCCGGTCGGCGCGACGGATCTGGCGGGATACCTCGGCCGCCCGCTCGCGCAACCGGTCACGCTGGCCGAGCTGGCGGCCGAGGAGGGCGCCGACTGACCCGTCGCCGCCGCGCCGGGCGTCACCGCGCCTCCTCGCCGGGTCAGTGCTCGGCCCCGG
>NZ_BBZF01000021.1:111348-274506 GCF_020884795.1 Micromonospora okii | reverse complement strand
GCCCTGAAGGCGGGGGTGGCTGGGGAGCGCCCGGAAGGAGAGCCCGGCCCAGGGCGCGGACGCCCTGGGCCGGATCGTGCTGCGGCTGCCGGTCCTGCCGGTCAGACGATGGTGACGTCGCTGCACCACATGTAGGTCTGGTCCATGTGCGACGCCTTCCAGATCACGAAGAGGACGTGGTTGCCGGTGCGTCCGGGGACCGAGACGTTGAACGAGATGTTCTGCGCCGGCGCGTAGCGCCCGGTCGTCGTGACCAGGTCGAGGTTGCCCCAGCCGACGCGCTGGGTGGCCGGGTTGAACCCGGGTTTGGTGACGTAGACCTGGAAGTAGTCGGCGCCGTGGCTGGCCTGGTCGTACATCTGGACCGTGAAGTTGCGGCCGACGGTGGTCGTCTTCCACGCTCCGGGCTGGTTCAGGGCGTCGTTCCTGGAGAGGGCGTTGCTGCACAGTTGTCCGTCCGGGGTGCGGGACTGGTACTGGCCGCCGAGGCCGTCCCGCAGCGCGCTCATCCAGTTCCACATGGTGTCGGGGTTGGCCTGGAACGCCCGCCAGCACATCGGGTCCTGCTGCTGCATGGCCGGGTTCGTGTGCTGGCTGCCCCAGGTCTTCCAGCACTGATAGGCGCGGGTCGCCGGGTTGATGATGGTGCCGTGGGCCTGGGCCGCGCTGGTCCAGGGCAGCGTGGCGGCCACCACGGCGACCAGGAGGACGAGCACCTGGAGGGACTGGCGGCCGGCCGACCGGGATGGTCCGCCAGCATGACTGGGCTTGGGTGAAAGCACGGTTCATCCTCCGTTTCTCGGTACTGGAGATCGAGATGGGAACGCTCCCAAGCAACTATTGCATTTGTAACCTGAAATATCAACATTGATCTATCTATGGTTCGTTTTGGATCCAGTTGACCGGAGCCGCCACCCCGTCCGGCCCTCCGGCCCGGTCACAGCCCGGCTGCGGTGTCGTACCGGCGGCGCAGGTCGGCCATCTCCGACCGCTCCAACGCCTCCCGCTGTGCCAGCTCCGCGTACCTGTCCGGGAACATCTGTCGTAGCCGGTCGACGAACATCACGTCGGCGGTCGCCTCGACCACCTGGATGCCCGGTGGATCGGTGGACATGTCCATGATCAGCGGGCCGGCCAGCTTGACCGCCACGTCCCAGGGGCGTCCCCGCTCGGCGACCCCGCAGAGGTGGAAGCCGTAGACGGTCCGCACGTCGGCGAGCGCGGTGACCTCGGCCGGTTCGTAGCCGTAGACGCGGATCCCACAGACCACCGGCGGCTTCTCGTCCTTGGTGGCCGCCTGCTGAGCGCCGTGCCCGGCGTGCTGGTGCTGCCCCGGGTCCGCCTGTTCGAGCGTGGTGCGCATCCGGGCCACGATCTGTCCTTGCAGGTCCGCCTGCGCCGGCTCGGGAACGGCTCGGTCGGCCAGTACGACCGCCCCGGCCGTCACCGCCAGGACCACCGCCACCCCCGCCAGGCGGTGCCGGTACCACCCCGCGAAGCTCTCTCGAAGAGTCATGGTTGCTTCTCATCTCGTCGCCGGTTCTCGTGCACTGGCAGACCGCATCGGACGTCCCCGGTGTGTCAGACGTCGAGGGCGTCGGCCGTCGCGGTGACACGGGTCCGGGGGATACGTACGGCGGGCAAGGATGCCGGCTCGGCAAGGTGCCCGTCGTCGTGCAGATGGCCCGGCGATGCGGCAGGCGGGCGTCTGCCGAGGCGACGCGCTGCCGGCGTTGCGATGCTCCCGTGCTGGCCGTTCCCAGCACGGTTGCCCCCGTGCTGCGGCGATGTGAGCTATTGCATCACGTCCGGATCCGCTCCGGCAACATCGACGGTCGTCAGTGAAAATTCGGGCCGGTCGGCTGTCGGGAGCAAAGGCGGGCACCCGGACGAGGCCGAGATCGCGGTCCGGCCCCCTCGCGCCACCCATCGGTGGGATCCCCCCGCTCCGCAGCGGGCCCGAGGTGGCAGAGGGCCCACTCGCATCCGACTACGGTCAGCCCGGCAGTGAGGATGCACAGGCGCGGGGCGTGACCAGGGGTGATGCGCGGTGCAGGTCGGCCCCACCGAATTCGATCACCTAGTATCGGCCGCCGGTGGGCGTACAGGATGGGAGTTGGGTTGCGTGTGGCCGTTCAGGAAGCGACCGAAGGACCCGGTGCTGGACCCGACCTACGGTGACCCTCACCGGAAGGCCCTGATCCGGGCGCTGGAGAAGCGCAGGTGGAAGTTCGCCCGGGAGCTGTTCGACATGGCGACCGATCCGGACGAGATGGCCTACCTCATGGAGGCGGCCGGCGGGGTCGACGGGATCCAGGACTGGATCGGCGAGTGGATCGACGCCGAACCCGACTCGACCCTGCCCGTGCTGGTCGCCGGCTGCCACGCCGTGCACTGGGCCTGGGAGGCGCGCGGCGGCAAGCGGGCGAAGTACACCAGCGCCGCCCAGTTCAGGGGCTTCCACGAGCGGTTGCGCTACGCCGAGGCGGTGTTGCACAAGGTGCTCGACCGCGAGCCCGACAACGTGACCGCGCGGGCCTGGCTGGTCACCAGCTCCCGAGGGCTGGGCGTCGGGGCGGTGGAGGCCAGGGAACGCTTCGAGGCGGTGATCCGCCTGCACCCGGGGCACGTGGTGGCGCACGAGCAGCGGTTGCAGTATCTGTGTGACAAGTGGTGCGGCAGCCACGAGGAGATGTTCGACTTCGCCCGGGGCGTCGCGGCGACGGCCGGGCCCAACAGTCTCCTGCACGAGCTGGTGGCCGTCGCCCACCTGGAGAAGTGGCTCACCATCGAGGCGGGGGAGGACAAGGAGTACATGCTCTCCGAGGAGGTCTGCGCCGAACTCCTCGCCGCGGCGGACAACTCGATCTTCCACCCGGACTACGTGCCCGCCGGCCCCGGCTGGGCGCCCCGGCTGGCGACCTTCGCGATGGCGCTGGAGCTGGCCGACGAGTTCGACGCCGCCTGGCGCGCGTTCGCGCTGCTGGACGGAACGGTCACCGAGTGGCCGTGGCAGATGATCGGCGACCCGGTCGAGCGGTTCGTCGCCTCCCGCGACTACGTGAACGACAACCTCGGCTGACGACCCGGGCGGAGTCGGAGGGCGCCAGTTCCGACCGAGGTCCACCAGGCCGCCCTCCCCGGGGGCCGCCGCGCCGCCGCACTCCCGGTAGGCGAGTCGCCGGGGTGCCGCCGAAGGGGTGAGGCCCGGCTCCGTGGCGGACGGACGGGAAGGTGTCCGAAAAATCTCGTTGGCTCGTGAACCTGCCGATTGGCCACAGGCGTGTTAGGGATGTCAGCTACGGGAGGAGAATCGTATGTCCAAGGTGAAGTGGGCCACCGGCGCGGCGGCACTGGGCTGCGCCGGCGTCCTCGCCGGCACCGCCCTGAGCGGGGCCCCGGCCGGCGCAGCCGGTGGCGTCCTCTCCGGCAAGCGCGAGGTCACCATCGTCCGGGTGCAGGCATTCGAGGGGGCGCTGTCCCTCGACGGGGGAGCGCTGGTCGAGGTCGACGACGACAGCGGCCGTCAGCTCTTCGTCCTGACTCCGATCGGCGGTAGGAAGTACCTGATCAAGTCCTACGGCAAGCGTGACGGCCACCCCGCCAACGACGACCCGGCCTGCTGGCAGGTCTACCAGGAGGGCTCCCGACCGCTGACCGTCGAGGGCGCGGTGTGCGACGCGGCCAAGAAGACCCAGCAGTTCTCCATCACGTCCCAGGGCAACGGGACGTACGCGATCAGCAACCGCTCGGCGTACCTCCAGTACTTTCCGGCCCGGGGCCTGATCCTCGAGGAGCTGGGCGACGCCCCGCTGCTGAGCACGTTCCGGCTCATCGACAACGGCCCCGCCCGGCCCCCGATCGGCGGCTGAGCGGCACCGGGAGGCGGCCGACGGGCCGCCTCCCGGTGGTGCCGGTGCTGCGCACGGCCCCCTCAGCGACACCATCCGGTCCGCCGATCAGGGCCGGCCCGCAAGGCAGCCGGCGGCTGAACGGCACCGGCCGCCTTCCGCCGTCGCGGCCCGGGGCGGGTCGACGCCGCGCTCTCCGTGCTCCGCCGCGCCGCAGTTCGACCAGCGCTGTCGTTGGTGGGACGTTGACAATGCCCGATTGATGGGACATTCTTCCTGGTGTCAGGGAAGGTCGATCGTCATTCCATCGGCATGGTCTGCGTCGATTCCACCGTCGAGGGTGCATGTCTGCTGAGCCGGGCCGTCAGACGAAATGGTGGTCGTTCGCTGCCGAACGTCCGAACTTCCTCAGGCTGTGGAGCGCGCAGTCCCTCTCCGTCCTGGGCTCGCAGGTCAGCCTCATCGCGTTTCCCCTGACCGCGCTCTCGGTGCTGGAGGCCAGCGCGTCGGAGGTCGGCATCCTCTCCGCGCTGGAGCGGGCGCCATTTCTGCTGTTCGGCATCTTCGCCGGTGTGCTCATCGACCGCTGGCGATCGCGTCGGGTGCTGGTCATCACGGACTGGATCCGCGCGGTGGCACTGGCGCTGGTGCCGGTTCTGATGCTCCTGGACGCCCTGACCATCGAGTGGATGTTCGCCGTCGCCTTCGTCGTGGGCGCCTGCACCGTCTTCTTCGACATCGCCTACCAGAGCGCCCTCACCTCCCTTGTCCGCCCCGGCGAGCTGCTGACGGCCAACCGGTGGCTCGAAACGAGCCGCTCCGTTGCCAACATCTCCGGGCCCGGCTTCGCCGCGGTTCTGCTCAAGGTCGTGTCCGCCCCTGTCGCGATAGCTGTCGACGCGCTGTCGTTCGTGTCGTCGGCCCTGTTCCTGCACGCGATCCGCGCCCCGGACGACAAGCCTCCGACAGCGGGCGACGCGTCGATCTGGCGAGACCTGAAGACCGGGCTCCGCTTCATCTTCCAGACCGAGTTCCTCCGCTGGAACGCCATTCTCGCCGCGTCCTGGAACCTGCTGCACAACGCCCTGCTAACCATCTTCTTCATCTATCTCGCACGCGACCTGGAACTGAGCAACACCACCATCGCCGTCCTCGTCCTCGTGGGAAGCCTGGGCTCCTTCCTCGGTGTCCTGGTCGTGACCCGCGTCAACCAGTGGCTCGGCCTGGGATGGTGCATCGTGCTCTCCCTGTGCACGGGCGGCGTCGGCGGCATCCTCCTGGCGGCCTCCGGTGGGTCGTCGCTCCTGGCCATCGCCGTCATCACGCTCGGGTACACGCTGATCAACGCCGCCGAGCCGCTCTTCAACATAAACGTGATCAGCATCCGCCAGATGATCACCCCGACGCACCTCATGGCCAGAACGGCGGGCTCCATCCGATTCGTGGTGTGGGGAACCCTGCCCATCGGTGCGCTCGTCGCCGGCTTCATGGGAGACACGCTCGGCGGCCGGACCACGATGGTCGTCATCGGCCTGGGCTTCCTGATTCCGGTGGTGCTGGCGCTCGTCTCCCCCTTCCGGCGCATCCGGACGGTCTCCGATGTCGGCGTCGACGACGGCGCGCACGAGGCCAGGGAGGGAGCGTTGGGTGTCTGACCCTGCCGGTCCGGGCCGACGCCGGCCGGGTCGAGGCCGGATGTCCCATTCGCGACTGACGCGGCCGGGGACGGGTCCGTCCTCCGGGATATAGGCTGCCGTCACGGTCCGACCACGGGGGAGGCGTCCGACCCATGACCTCGATACGGGACTCCCAGCCGATCCCGGCAGCCCGGCGATCCGCCGCCGAGCCCACCGCCGGGCGGGACGCGACGGACTGGCGGGGATTCCTCCGGCTGGCCCGGCTGCGCTTCCTGCTCTACAACGTCCTGCCGGTGGGCCTCGCCGTGGCGGTGTCGGTGCACCAGGGCCACCCGCTCGACCTCACGTGGTACGCCGTCGCGCAACTCTTCGCGTGGACGGTCCACGTGATGACGCACTACTGCAACGAGTACTTCGACCTGGAGGCCGACCGGGCGAACGTCTACTTCACCCCGTGGACGGGCGGCAGCCGGGCGCTCGTGGACGGGTCGGTCGCCCCCGTCGTGTCGCTCGGCACCAGCTTCGTGCTGCTCGGCGCGTCGACGCTGATGGTCGCCGTCATGCCGTCCTGGCAGGCGCGCGTGCTCGCCACCGCGGCCGTGGTGCTGGCCTGGTTCTACACCGCCCCGCCGCTGCGGCTGAACTACCGGGGCGCGGGGGAGGTGACGGTCGCGGCGATCCTCAACGGCCTGTGGCCCGTCGTCGCGGCGGTGCTCCAGGCCGGTGCCGTGCCGGTGCTGCTGCTGGTCGTGCTGGCGCCCACCGCGGTGCTCCAGGTGGCACGGATGATGGTGATGAACCTGGGGGACCGCCGCTCGGACGAGATGGTCGGCAAGCGCACGCTGCCGGTCATCGTCGGCTACCGGCCGGCCGTGCGCCTGATCGTCGGCGCGCAGGTGCTCGCGTACGCGCTGCTCACCGCCCTCGCGCTGCTCGGCTGGCTGCCGTGGCCGGTCTGGGCCGCGATGGCCGCCACCGCGCCGCTGTCGGCCTGGCTCGTCCGTCAGCTCCGGGGCGGCGCGATGCGCGACCTCGACCCCGGGCGGATGACGCCGGTGGTGTTCTGGGCGTCGAACCACGTCTCCCTGATCGTCGCGGCGGCGATGCTGGGCGTGCTCCTGGACGCCGCGCGCCGCTCCGCCGACGCCGGCGCGCTGGCGGTGCTCGGCGCGGTCCTCGCCGGCTACGGGGCGCTGTTCGCCCACCGCCTGTGGTTGGCGCGCCGACTGCCCCGCTGACGCGGCACGCGGCGGGAAATCCAGAGAATTCTTGATCCGTTCCAAAAGACTGGGTTATGTTCGTCCCGTGCCGTCCGACTTCGAGGCTCAGCTACGGGCGGTCTCGTTGCGCGTGACCCGACCCCGGTTGGCGGTGCTCGCCGCGCTGCGCGACCATCCGCACGTCGACACCGACGCGGTGATCGCGTTGGTGCGGGCGGGCCAGCCCACGGTCTCCCACCAGACGGTGTACGACGTGCTGCGGGCGCTCACCGACGCCGGTCTGGTGCGGCGCATCCAGCCGGCCGGCGCCACCGCCCGGTACGAGTCACGGGTGGGGGACAACCACCACCACGTCGTGTGCCGCTCCTGCGGCGCGATCGCCGACGTCGACTGCGCCGTCGGCCGTGCCCCCTGTCTCACCGCCTCCGACGACCACGGCTTCGCGGTCGACGAGGCGGAGGTCGTCTACTGGGGCACCTGCCCCGACTGCGCGACCGACCGCAATCCCCGGCGATCCGCCAGTTCGGAAGGAAGTACATGAGCGACACCCAGGACCACACCTTCTCCAGCGCCCAGGGCGTGGACAGGAAGGAGGCGGCCGGCTGCCCGGTCGCGCACGACTCCGTCACCGCGCAAGGCAGCGAGAGCGAGAACCCGGCGATCGACTCGCCGACGCCGAAGACCGGCGGTCGGCCGCGCACCAACCGGGACTGGTGGCCCAACCAGCTCGACCTGTCGGTGCTGCACGCCCACTCGTCGAAGGCCAACCCGCTGGGGGAGGGCTTCAGCTACGCCAGGGAGTTCGCCAAGCTCGACGTCGAGGCCCTCAAGCGGGACATCGTCGAGGTCCTCACCACCTCGCAGGACTGGTGGCCGGCCGACTTCGGCCACTACGGCGGCCTGATGATCCGGATGAGCTGGCACGCGGCGGGCACCTACCGCATCCACGACGGGCGCGGCGGCGCGGGCGACGGCGGGCAGCGGTTCGCCCCGCTCAACAGCTGGCCGGACAACGCCAACCTGGACAAGGCCCGCCGGCTGCTCTGGCCGGTGAAGCAGAAGTACGGCCAGAAGGTCTCGTGGGCCGACCTGCTCGTGCTCGCCGGCAACGTCGCCCTGGAGTCGATGGGCTTCAGGACCTTCGGCTTCGGCTTCGGCCGGGAGGACGTCTGGGAGCCCGAGGAGATCTTCTGGGGCCCGGAGGACACCTGGCTCGGCGACGAGCGCTACGTCTCCGAGAAGGAGATGGCCCCGGAGGTCGGGGCGACGGAGATGGGCCTGATCTACGTCAACCCGGAGGGCCCGAACGGCAACGCCGACCCGCTCGCGGCGGCGCACTTCATCCGCGAGACCTTCGCCCGGATGGCGATGAACGACGAGGAGACCGTCGCCCTCATCGCCGGCGGCCACACCTTCGGCAAGACCCACGGCGCCGCCGTCGCCGACAACCACGTGGGCCCGGAGCCCGAGGCCGCGCCGCTGGAGGCGCAGGGCCTGGGCTGGCTGAGCACCCACGGCAGCGGCAAGGGCGGGGACACGATCACCAGCGGCCTCGAGGTGACGTGGACCGACGTGCCGACGCAGTGGAGCAACCGCTTCTTCGAGATCCTCTTCGGCTACGAGTGGGAGCTCACCACGAGCCCCGGCGGCGCGAAGCAGTGGGTCGCCAAGGACGCCCCGGAGATCATCCCGGACCCGTTCGACCCGGCGAAGAAGTACAAGCCGACGATGCTCACGACCGACCTGTCGCTGCGCGTCGACCCGGCGTACGAGAAGATCTCGCGCCGCTTCCTGGAGCACCCGGACGAGTTCGCGCTGGCGTTCGCCAAGGCCTGGTACAAGCTGCTGCACCGCGACATGGGCCCGGTCAGCCGCTTCCTCGGGCCGTGGGTGCCGCAGCCCCAGCTCTGGCAGGACCCGGTGCCGGCCGTCGACCACGAGCTCGTGGGTGACGCCGACGTCGCCGCCCTCAAGGAGCGGGTCCTGGCCTCCGGCCTCACCACCGCCCAGCTCGTCTCCACCGCGTGGGCCTCGGCCGCGAGCTACCGGTCCACCGACAAGCGCGGCGGGGCCAACGGCGCGCGCGTCCGTCTCGAGCCGCAGCGGAGCTGGGAGGTCAACCAGCCCGAGCAGCTCGCCACCGTCCTGGAGACCCTGGAGGGCATCCAGCGGGAGTTCAACGCCGCCGGCGGGGCGCGGATCTCGCTGGCGGACCTGATCGTCCTGGCCGGCTCCGCCGCCGTCGAGAAGGCGGCGCGCGACGCCGGCGTCGAGGTGACCGTGCCGTTCCGTCCGGGCCGCACCGACGCCAGCCAGGAGCAGACCGACGTCGAGTCCTTCCGGGTCATGGAGCCGCGCGCCGACGGGTTCCGCAACTACCTGCGCCCCGGCGAGAAGACCCAGCCGGAGGTGCTGCTCGTCGACCGCGCGTACATGCTCAATCTGACCGCGCCCGAGATGACCGTCCTGGTCGGCGGCCTGCGCGCCCTCGGCAACAACGTCGGCGGCACCCGCCACGGCGTCCTCACCGACCGGCCGGGCGTGCTCACCAACGACTTCTTCGCCAACCTGCTCTCCCCGGGCACCCGGTGGAAGGCGTCGGAGTCCGACGAGCACGTGTACGAGATCCGGGACCTGGCGACCGACGAGGTGAAGTGGACCGCCACCGCGGTCGACCTGATCTTCGGCTCCAACTCCCAGCTCCGCGCCCTGGCGGAGGTCTACGCCAGCGCCGACGCGCGCGAGAAGTTCGTCGCCGACTTCGTCGCGGCGTGGACGAAGGTCATGGAGCTCGACCGGTTCGACCTCGCCTGATCCGCCCCTCCCCACGACGGCCCCGGTCGATCCACCAGTGATCGACCGGGGCTCGCCCGTTGCGGGCGAGGAAAGCGGGAGCCGGCTGTATTTTCCCCGACGCCGCCCCCTCCTCTACCGGTAGTCAGCCTTCCAGGGGAGGAACGCGCATGAGAAGAATCCGGCTGTTGACGGGCGCCGTCGTGCTGGTGCTGTCCGCCACGACGCTGGCCGCGCCGGCGTACGCGGCCGATCCGGCCGCCGACACGGGACGGGACGAGTCCTTGGCCGCCGTCCTCGCCTACCGCACCGTGTACCCGACGATCTCGGAGAGCGCCGCCAAGGTCGCGGCCAGCCAGCAGGAGGCCCGCAAGCAACTGCACGACCAGTTGGCGAAGGAGCCCCAGACGTACGGCGGGGGCCACTTCGACCCGCTGTCCGGGGTCACCCACGTGGCCCTGACCACCCAGGCGGGCGCGGACCGCGCGGTCGAGGTCGGGCGGTCGCTCGGGCTCAGCGTCAGCGCCAAGGTGGTGGAGCGCAACTACGACCAGTTGGAGGCGCTCGCCGAGCGGCTGCGCGTCGGCACCGACGAGCTGGCCGTGGCCGCCAAGGGCCGGGTGGGCGTCGAGGTGAGCACCAACACCGTCACCGTCGCCCTGACCGCCCAGGAGGAGGCCGCCCTGTCGAAGGGGGCCGTGCCGAGCTGGGTCACCATCGTCCCGGCCACCACGGACGCCGTCGAGGAGGACGTCTGCACGTCGCGGGCCAACTGCAACGACAGCCTGCGGGCCGGGCTGGTGATCCGACGCACCGGCGGCGGCTGCTCGCTGGGCTTCACGGCCCGCAGCAGCGGCGTGCGCTGGGCGCTGACCGCCGGCCACTGCGGGGGCGGCACGACGACCAACTGGTCCACCGCCGGCACCCCGATCGGCCCGATGAGCGCGGTGAACGCGCTCAACGCCGGTGCGGTCGACGCCGGGGCCATCCAGGTCACCAACTCCACGTACGCGGCGGACACCCTGGGCCGGATCGCCATCTCCGGGTCGAGCTGGGTGCGGGTGAACGGCTGGGCGCAGACGATGTCGGCCATCTGGGTCGGCGACGTGGTCTGCGTCTCGGCCCGGTACGCGGCCCCCGCCACGTCCGGCAACCCGTGCGGCGTGATCACCAGGACCAGCGACGCGGCGGTGCGCGGACTGACCCGGTACGAGGGGTACGACCCCTGCCCCGGCGACAGCGGCGGCGGCGTCTACTGGCTCACGTCACAGGGCAAGCGGTTCGCGTTCGGCCTGCACAGCCGCAGCACGGCGGGGTGCAACGCGTCGCCGCGCCGGGCCTGGTTCAGCGCGCTGCCGAGGTTCTGGCCCGGCCTGTCGTACGACGTGGCCTGACGGTGGGCCGGCTCCTTCCGGCCCGGCCCCTGTCGATTTGACCGGCGACGGTCGTCGACGGGAGCCGCCGGCCGGGCCGGGAGGGCCGCTCACCTGCCGCCGGGCGCGTCCGACGGCGGGCGCGTGAGGGACGTCGGGGACGGACGTTCGTGGGACGTGGGCGATCAACTCTTGACCGCAGCATAGATCGACGTCATAACGTGTGGTGTCGCCGGTGCTCCGCGCCGTGACGACCATCGACGTCGAGAGGACAAGCATGTCGACCGAACCGCTCCGCCTCGCCCTGATCATCGGCAGCACCCGGGAGGGGCGATTCGGCCCGACCGTCGCCCGGTGGTTCCTCGACCGGGTCAAGCAGCGTGACGACTTCGCGGTCGACGTGGTCGACCTCGCCGAGCACGAGCTGCCCTTCGTGATGACGAGCCAGTTGACGCCGGAGGGGGCCCGGGCCCTGGGCGAGGTGACGCCGCGCCTCGAAGCCGCCGAGGCGTTCGTGGTCGTCACGCCGGAGTACAACCACAGCTTCCCGGCGTCGCTGAAGAACCTCGTCGACTGGCACGGCAAGCAGTGGCACGCCAAGCCGGTGGGCTTCGTCTCGTACGGCGGGCTCTCCGGCGGCCTGCGGGCCGTCGAGGCGCTCCGGCCGGTCTTCGCCGAGGTGCACTCGGTCACCGTCCGGGCGACGGTCAGCTTCCACAACGCGTGGGAGCAGTTCGGCCCCGACGGCGAGCCGGTCGACCGGGAGGGCGCCGGCGCGGCGGCGACGTACCTGCTCGACCAGCTCGGCTGGTGGGCCACGACGCTGCGTGCGGGGCGGGAGCGCCGACCGTACGTCTCCTGATCGGCCGGCCGTCACCCGATCCCGGTCGGTGGGCGGCGCGGACGGCGGCGCGCCGGAGGACGAGGGCGCGCCGCCTGCGGGACTACCCACGTTGGTTATGGCCCCTGACGAGTGGCGTGGGCGAACCTGATCAGGCTTGGAGCACCGCTGGGTTCACCCGCTCCGGCATCTGACGAAGGGGCTGGGCACGCCATGCGGCAGCTTGAGGTGGCACTGATCGGCGCGGGTCTGATCGCGCGCCTGCACCTGCAGGCTTGGATCGCCGCCGGGGCGGCGGTGCGCGTCCACTCCGACGACGGCCGGGCCGCCGACCTGGCGCGCGAGTTCGGCGCGACGGCGGTCGGCTCCCTGGCCGAGGCGCTCGACGGCGCGGACGCCGTCGACATCTGCACCCCGACGGGCAGCCACCACGGGATCGCGCTGGCCGCGATCGCGCGGGGCGTCGGCGTGGTGTGCGAGAAGCCGCTGGCGGCCACCACCGCCGAGGCCGAGGAGATCGTCGCGGCGGCGGAGCGGGCCGGGGTGCGGCTCTATCCCGCCCACGACGTGCGGTTCGCCCCGGCGTTCGCGCGGCTCCACGAGCTGGTGGCGGCCGGCCGCCTGGGCGCGGGCTCGGTCGCCCGGTTCCTCGTGTCCGCGTACCACCCGAGGCCCTGGACCGGGCACGCGTCGGCGCGGTCGGGCGGGATCCTCACCGACCAGATGCTGCACGGCGTCGACCTGGCCTACTGGATCTTCGGCGACGTCGTGCGGGTGCACGCCTACTACCAGGGCGAGATCGCCACGCCGGCCCCGCAGGGGGCCGTCGCCGCCGGCACCGTCGTCCTCACCCACGCCAGCGGCGCGCTCAGCCAGGTCGTGGCCCGGTGGACGGCCACGCCGAAGCCGCCGGTCCGGGTGGCGTTCCACGTCTCGGGCACCGGCGGGACCGTCACCTACGACTCCGAGTGGCCCCAGGAGGTCCGGGTGGTCGACGGGGAGGCCGGGAACTTCGGCTACTCCGGGGAGCTGCCCTTCGTCTCGGAGATGCGCGAGTTCGCCGAGGCGTTCGCGGGAGGGCCCGAGCCCCGCCTGGGGGCCCGGGACGCGTTGGCCGCGGTCCGCATCACCCAAGCTGCGGCCGAGTCCGCTTGGACGGGTCGCGCCGTGGAACTGCCTATCAAGGAGGTCTCATGAAGGTCGCCGTACTGTCGTTCGCCCACGAGCGCGCCGAGACCTACGTCCGGCTGCTGCGCGACCTGCCCGGCGTCGACCTGGTCACCGCCGATCCCGACGCCCCGCCCGGTGACCCGGCGCGCGGCCGGGCCCTGGCCGACCGGCTCGGGGTGACCTACCTGGACGACTGGGACGAGGTGTTCGCCTCGATGCCCGACGCCGTGGTGGTCACCAGCGAGGCCGACCGGCACGTCGAACTGATCGAGCGCTCGGGCGAGGCGGAGGCGCACGTGCTGTGCGAGTACCCGCTGGCCACCAGCGCGAAGGACGTCAAGGCCATCATGGACTCCTGCGACATGGGGGGCGTCCGCCTCAGGTTCGCCTCCCCGGCCTACTTCAGCGAGGCGTTCGCCGCCGTGCGCCGGGGCATCGCCGAGGGCGTCGTCGGCACCCTGACGACCGTGCACGGGTCGTACACCACCCGGCCGGGGGCGGGTGGCGGGGCGCTGCGCGCCAACCTGCCGTACCTGCTCGACCTGGTGGACGCGGTGCTCGGCGGCGACCCCGCCGAGCAGGTGTACGCGCAGACCAACGAAGCGCTCAGCGCGGAGCCGGGCGTCGAGAGCGCGGCGGTCGTCGCGGTGCGGTACCGCGGCGGGGTGGTCGCGTCGTTCGACTGCAGCCACAGCCTGGCCGCGGACGGCGGGCCGGCCGTGACCTTCGTCGGCGACCGGGCGAGCGTCGAGTACGACGCCTGCCCGCGCCTGCTCGGCGGGTTCGACGCCGCCACCGGCGACGAACGGCGGGAGCCGGGCGGGGTCGACCTGTACTCGGTGATGGTGAAGGACTTCGTCGCCGCGTTCGAGACCGAGCAGGGCAACGGCCCGGACGGCGCGGCCGGGCTGCGCGCGGCGCGCATCGTCGAGGCCGCCTACGAGTCGGCGCGCACCGGCCAGCCGGTCCATCTCGGCCGGTGAGGGCCCTACCAGCGTGAGGGATGTCGGGTCGTCACGGCTCGTCTAGGCTGAATTTAGGAATAGCGACCTGCATCGTTGCAGGTCAATTGCAAGCCGACTGGTCGTATCTCCTTTCAAGGCAGAGCAAACCATTTCGGGGTGGTCGCGTCGTGCCCGCGTGCCGGGGCGGTGCGGCCCGGCGGGAGTCGGAGATCGTGATGAGCGCGACATCAGTGAGGATCAGGTTGAGCGGCGGTCCGGCCGAGCTGGCGGCGGCGGACCGCAGTGTCCCGGCGGGGGAGCTGGGGCAGACGCTGAAGATTCGCCACGGGGCCGGCTACGAGCATTTCGTCCGCGACGGGGAAAGCGAGACGGTGGACGGCTGCGAGGTCGCGGTGTTTCGGTGGACGTACCGCACGAGAATCGCCGAGTGACGATTTCTCCGCCCGCCCGTAACTGTCCTGAGTGAGAAGGATTCCATGACCGAGGCCATTTCCTTCGAGGTGCCGTGGGCGCGGACCGACAAGTTCGACCCGCCCCCGGTCTTCGACTCGCTGCGCAGGGAGAGCCCGCTCGCGCGGATGGTCTACCCGGACGGGCACGTCGGCTGGATCGTCTCCAGCTACGAGTTGGTGCGCGAGGTCCTCAGCGACCCGCGGTTCAGCCACAGCTGCTCCGTCGGGCACTTCCCCGTCACGCACCAGGGGCAGGTGATCCCGACCCACCCGGAGATCCCCGGGATGTTCATCCACATGGACCCGCCCGGCCACACCCGGTACCGCCGCCTGCTCACCGGCGAGTTCACCGCCCGCCGGGCGGGCCTGCTGGCGGCGCGCGTCGAGTCCTTCGCCGCCGAGCAGGTCGAGGCCATGCGCGCGCACGGCGCCCCGGCGGACCTCGTGCAGACCTTCGCCCAGCCGCTCGTCCTGAGGTCGCTCTCCGAGCTGGTCGGCCTGCCGTACGAGGAACGCGACCGGTACGCGTACGCCCCGGCCCTCTTCCACGACCAGGACGCGGACCCGGCGGAGACCGCCGCCGCCTACGAGGCGGTGGGCGCCTTCTTCGAGGACGTCATCGAGCGCAAGCGCAAGCAGCCGGAGGACGACCTCATCAGCCGCCTCGTCGCCGACGGGGAGCTGACCACGGAGGAGCTGCGCAACCTCGTCACGCTCATGCTCTTCGCCGGCTACGAGACCACGGAGAGCGCGCTCGCCGTCGGCGTCTTCGCGCTGCTGCACCACGCGGACCAACTGGCGGCGCTGCGCGCGGACCCGACGAAGCTCAACGCCGCGATCGAGGAGCTGCTGCGGTACATCACCGTCAACCAGTACGAGATGCACCGCACCGCGCTGGAGGACGTCACGCTGAAGGGCGAGGTGATCAAGAAGGGGGACAGCGTCACGGTCTCGCTCCCCGCGGCCAACCGTGACCCCGCCAAGTTCGGGTGCCCCGCGAAGCTGGACATCGACCGGGACACCTCCGGCCATGTCGCCTTCGGCTTCGGCATCCACCAGTGCCTCGGCCAGAACCTGGCGCGCGTCGAGCTGCGCGCCGGCCTGTCGGCCCTCCTCCAGGCGTTCCCCGACCTCCGGTTGGCCGTACCGGCCGACGACGTGCCGCTACGGCTGCGGGGGTCGGTCTTCGGGGTGAAGAGCCTCCCCGTCGCCTGGTGAGCGTTCCTCTCAGCGAGCAATTCGAAAGGACCCGCGGCATGGTGCGCGCCGATCTCATCAAGCCGCTGCCCGTCGTACTGCAGGAGAACGCGGCCCGTTCTCCCGACAAGGTGGCCTTCGCCGACGACCGGCGGGCGGTGACCTACGGCGACCTCGAGGCGCGGACGCGCCGGCTGGCCGGACACCTGGCGGGCCTCGGCGTCCGGCGCGGGGACCGGGTGGCCATCTGCCTGGGCAACACGGTGGCCGCCGTGGAGTCCTGCCTCGCCATCGTGCGCGCGGGCGGCGTCGGGGTGCCGCTCAACCCCGCCTCGTCGCTGCCCGAACTGGAGTACCTGCTGGCCGACAGCGGCGCCACGGTGGTCGTCACCGACGCCGCGCGGGCCGACCGGCTCCCGTCCGCGCCGCAGCTCACGCTGCTGGTCACGGGCGACGGCCCGATCCCGGCCGGGGCCCACCCGTACGACGAACTGGCCGTGCGCGAGCCGGCCCGGCCCGCCCGCGACGACCTCGGCCTCGACGACGTGGCCTGGATGTTCTACACGTCCGGCACGACCGGCCGGCCCAAGGGCGTCCTGTCGACGCAGCGCAACTGCCTCTGGTCCGTCGCCTCGTGCTACGTGCCGATCCCCGGGCTGACCGAGCGGGACCGGGTGCTCTGGCCCCTCCCGCTGTTCCACAGCCTCTCGCACATCGCGTGCGTCCTCTCCGTCACCGTGGTCGGCGCCACCGCCCGGATCATGGACGGCAGCTCGACGCAGGACGTGCTCAGGGCCCTCCGCGAGGAGGCACCGACCTTCCTGGCCGGCGTGCCCACGACGTACCACCACCTGGTGCAGGCCGCCCGGCAGGCCGAGTTCACCGCGCCGAGCCTGCGGATCGGCCTGGCCGGGGGAGCGGTCCTCGGCTCCGGCCTGCGCCGGGACTTCGAGCAGCTCTTCGGGATTCCACTGATCGACGCCTACGGCAGCACCGAGACGTGCGGGGCCATCACCATGAACCCGCCCGACGGGGCCCGCGTCGACGGCTCCTGCGGCCTGCCCGTGCCGGGCGTCGACGTCCGCATCGTCGACCCCGCCACCGGGGAGGACGCCCCGGTCGGCGCGGAGGGGGAGGTGTGGGTCCGGGGGCCGAACGTCATGGTCGGCTACCACGACAGCCCCGAGGCGACCGCCGCGGCGATCCCCGACGGCTGGTTCCGCACCGGCGACCTGGCCCGGCGCGACGACGCCGGCTACCTCACCATCTGCGGCCGGATCAAGGAACTCGTCATCCGGGGCGGCGAGAACATCCACCCCGCCGAGGTGGAGGCGGTGCTGCGCGCCGTACCGGGCGTCGCCGACGCGGCGGTGGCCGGCGCGCCGCACGACACGCTCGGCGAGGTGCCGGTCGCGTACGTGATCCCCGGCCCCGACGGGTTCGACGTTCAGGCCCTGCTGGCCCGGTGCCGCGAGCAGCTCTCCGCCTACAAGGTGCCCGAACGGGTCCACGAGGTCGAGAGCATCCCCCGGACCGCGTCGGGCAAGATCCGCCGCAACCTCCTGGCCGACCAGCCCGGTCGGCTCGTGTACGCGGCGACCGAGTACCACGACGCCCTCACGCCCCCCGACGAGCCCGACCCGGCCGTCGCGGCGGCGCTGGCCGACCGACTCTCCGGGCTGACCGAGCGCGACCGCACGGCGCTGCTGGAGGAGCTGGTCCGCACGCAGGCCGCCGCCGTGCTCGGCCGCCCGGGACCGGATTCGCTCCCCGCCGACCGCGCCTTCCGCGACCTGGGCCTCACCTCGGCGGCCGTCGTCGAGCTGCGCAACCGGCTGACGGCGAGCACCGGGCTGCGGCTGCCCACCACCGTCGTCTTCGACCACCCCACCCCGGCGGCTCTGGCGGCCCGCCTGCGGGCCGACCTCCTCGGCGACGCCGGGCCGGACGCCGAGCCGGTCCCGGCGGCGGACCCCGACGAGCCCATCGCGATCGTCGGCATGGCCTGCCGGCTGCCCGGCGGCGTGGCGGGGCCCGACGACCTGTGGCGGCTCGTGGCCGACGGGGTCGACGCGGTCTCCGACTTCCCCGACGACCGGGGCTGGGACCTGGACCGCCTCTTCGACCCGGACCCCGGGCGCGCCGGCACCTCGTACACCGACCAGGGCGGCTTCCTGCGCGACGCCGGGATGTTCGACGCCGCGCTGTTCGGGATCTCGCCGCGCGAGGCCCTGGCGATGGACCCGCAGCAGCGGTTGCTGCTGGAGACCTCGTGGGAGGCGCTGGAGCGCGCCGGCATCGCCCCGCTGTCGCTGAGGGGCACCGACGTCGGGGTCTTCACCGGCGTGTTCGGCCACGGCTACGGCGTCGGCGCGGACGCGCCGGAGCTGGAGGGCTTCGGAAGCACGGGGTCGGCGTCGAGCGTGGCGTCGGGCCGGGTGTCGTACGTGTTCGGCCTGGAGGGGCCGGCGGTGACCGTGGACACGGCGTGCTCGTCGTCGCTGGTGGCGGTGCACCTGGCCGCGCAGGCGCTGCGGTCCGGCGAGTGCTCGATGGCGCTGGCCGGCGGCGCGACCGTGATGGCCACCCCCGGGACGTTCCTGGAGTTCTCCCGGCAACGGGCGCTCGCCCCCGACGGGCGGTGCAAGGCGTTCTCGTCCACCGCCGACGGGACGGGCTGGGCCGAGGGCGCGGGCGTCGTCGTGCTGGAGCGGCTGTCGGTGGCCCGCGAGCGCGGGCACCGCGTCCTCGCCGTGCTGCGGGGCAGCGCGATCAACCAGGACGGCGCGTCCAACGGCCTGACCGCGCCGAACGGCAGGGCCCAGCAGCGGGTGATCCGCCGGGCGCTCGCCGCCGCCGGCCTGACGGCGGCCGACGTGGACGCGGTCGAGGCGCACGGCACGGGCACGGTGCTGGGCGACCCGATCGAGGCGCAGGCGTTGTTGGCGACGTACGGGCGGGGGCGGGATTCGGGGCGGCCGTTGTGGTTGGGGTCGTTGAAGTCGAACATCGGGCACACGCAGGCGGCGGCGGGTGTGGCCGGTGTGATCAAGATGGTGCAGGCGTTGCGGCACGGGGTGCTGCCGGCGACTCTGCACGTCGACGCGCCCACGCCGGAGGTGGACTGGTCGGCCGGCGCGGTGGAGCTGCTGACCGAGGCGCGCGAATGGGCGCGTGACGGCCGGCCGCGTCGGGCGGGGGTGTCGTCGTTCGGGGCGAGCGGGACGAACGCCCACGTGATCATCGAGGAGGCGCCCGAGGAACCCGCCGCCGAGGACGCCGTGCCCCCGGGCGTGGTGCCGCTGGTGGTGTCGGCGGGGACCGCCGCGTCCCGGGCCGCGCAGGCGAGCCGCCTCGCGGCGTTCCTCGACGCCGACGCGCCCCTGGCTCAGGTGGCCGGGGCGCTGGTGTCGGGCCGGGCGGTGCTCGGCGAGCGGGCCGTGGTGGTCGCGGCCTCACGCGAGGAGGCCCTGACCGGGCTGGGCGCGCTGGCCGGCGGCGGGACCGCGCCGGGGGTGGTGACCGGCAGCGTGGACGCGCCGGGACGGGTGGTGTGGGTGTTCCCGGGTCAGGGCTCGCAGTGGGTCGGCATGGGTCGGGAGCTGCTGGACTCGTCGCCGGTGTTCGCGGCGCGGATCGCCGAGTGCGCCGAGGCGCTGGGGCCGTGGATCGACTGGTCGCTGGTGGACGTGTTGCGCGGTGAGGTGGATCTGCTGGACCGGGTGGATGTGGTGCAGCCGGCGAGTTTCGCGGTGATGGTGGGTTTGGCGGCGGTGTGGTCGTCGGTGGGTGTGCGGCCGGATGCGGTGGTGGGTCACTCGCAGGGTGAGATCGCGGCGGCGTGCGTGGCCGGCGCGTTGTCCCTGGACGACGCGGCGCGGGTGGTGGCGTTGCGGAGTCGGGCCATCGCGGCGACGTTGTCGGGTCGCGGCGGCATGGCGTCGGTGGCGTTGTCCGAGGAGGACGTGGCCCCCCGGTTGGAACCCTGGGCGGGCCGGGTCGAGGTGGCGGCCGTGAACGGGCCGTCGTCGGTGGTGATCGCGGGCGACGCCGAGGCGTTGGACGAGGCCCTGGACGTCCTGGCGGGCCAGGGTGCGCGGGTGCGGCGGGTCGCCGTGGACTACGCCTCCCACAGCCGGCACGTCGAGGACATCCGCGACACCCTCGCCGAGGCGCTGGCCGGGGTCGAGGCGCGGGCGCCCCGCGTGCCGTTCTACTCCACGGTGGCGGGGGAGTGGGTCGCGGACGCCGGGGTGGTCGACGGTGGGTACTGGTATCGGAACCTGCGCAGTCGGGTGGGGTTCGGGCCGGCGGTGGCGGATCTCGCGCGCCAGGGTTTCGGGGTGTTCGTGGAGGTCAGCGCCCATCCGGTGCTGGTGCAGTCGATCGCCGAGGTCGGTCAGGTGGTGGCGACGGGTTCGCTGCGCCGCGACGACGGTGGGCTGCGGCGGTTGCTGCTGTCGATGGCGGAGCTGTTCGTGCGGGGCGTCGCCGTCGACTGGGCCGCGCTCCTGCCGCCGGTGTCCGCGCGGGTCGACCTGCCGACGTACGCCTTCGACCGCCAGCACTACTGGCTCCTACCCACCCGGTCCGCGACGGACGCCGCGTCGCTGGGACAGGCCGCGGCCGACCACCCCCTGCTGGGCGCGGTCGTCAGCCTGCCGAACTCGGCTGGATTCACCGCCACGTCGCGGTGGTCGCCGCGCTCGCAGCCCTGGCTCGCCGACCACGCCGTGGCCGACGCCGTCCTCGTGCCGAACGCGACCCTGGTCGAGGTGGCCATCCGGCTCGGCGACCTGGCCGCCACCCCCGTCCTCGCCGAGCTGACCGTCGACGCGCCCGTGGTGCTGCCCCGCAGCGGCGGCCGGGACATCCAGGCCGTCGTCGGCGAACCCGACGGGACGCGCCGCCGTGCCGTCGACATCTACTCCCGCGCCACGGACGCCCCCCTGGACGCGCCGTGGACGCGCCACGCGCACGGCACGCTGGCCCCCGCCACCCCTGCGGCCACCCCCGCCGACGCCGGGGCCGCCGCGACCGACGTCGGCCTGGACGACGCCGCCTCCCGCGACGCCGACCGCTACGGGCTGCATCCCGCGCTGCTCGACGCCGCCGCCCGCACCGTCGTCCCCGACGGCACGCTGCCGTCCGTGTGGACCGGGGTGACCCTCCTGGCGTCGGGCGCCACCGCGCTGCGGGTGCGGCCCGGCGCGACGTCGGAGCGGGGCACCGCCCTGGCGCTGACCGACCCCACGGGGCGGCCCGTCATGACCGTCGACGCGGTCCTCGGCACGCCGTTCTCCCCGGAGCAGGCGGGGATCGGCGGCGCGCTGCCGCACGACGCCCTGTTCCGCGTCGAGTGGGCCCCGCTGCCGCTGCCCACCGTGGAGCGCGCCCTCGACATCGTGCCCGTCGCCACCGCCGGGGACGTCGCCGCGTCGGCCGCCGCCGCTCCCGACGTCCTGCTGTACGAGGCCGTCGCCGCAGACCCCCGCGCCTCGGTCGACGCCGCCCTGGCCCTGCTCCAGGCGTGGCTCGGGGAACCGGCCCTGGCGGCCACCCGGCTGGCCGTCGTCACCGGGGACAGCGACGAACTCGCCGCCGCCGCCGTGTGGGGCCTGGTGCGCTCGGCGCAGTCCGAGCACCCGGGCCGGATCGTGCTGGTCGACCTCGACGACGCCGCCCGCCCCGCGCTGCCCGCCGCGCTGGGCAGCGGCGAGCCGCAGCTCCGCCTGCGCGGCGGCGTCGCGGCGGTGCCGCGCCTGGCCCGCGCCGTGCCCGACGTCGCGGGGGAGCGCCGCCCGCTCGACCCCGACGGCACCGTGCTGATCACCGGCGGCACCGGCACGCTCGGCGCGACGACCGCGCGGCACCTCGTCGCCGCGCACGGCGTCCGGCACCTGGTCCTGGTCAGCCGCCGGGGCCACGCCCCGGAGCTGCGCGACGAGCTGACCGCGATGGGGGCGTCCGTCACCGTCACTGCCTGCGACACGGCAGACCGCGCCCAGCTCGAGGCCGTCCTGGCCGCCGTTCCGGCCGCCCACCCGCTCACCGCCGTGGTGCACACCGCCGGCGTCCTCGACGACGGGGTGCTCACCGAACTGACCCCGGAGCGCGTCGACACCGTGCTGCGGCCGAAGGTGGACGCGGCGCTGCACCTGCACGAACTCACCCGGGGCCTGGACCTCGCCGCGTTCGTGCTCTTCTCCAGCGCGGCGGGCGTGCTGGGCAACCCCGGGCAGGGCAACTACGCGGCGGCCAACGCCTGCCTCGACGCGCTCGCGCGGCAGCGGCACCGCCTCGGCCTCCCCGCCGTCTCGCTCGCCTGGGGCTACTGGTCGACGGTCAGCGCCATGACCCGGCACCTGGGCGCCGCCGACCTGCGCCGCAACCGGCGTACGGGCATGACGGGCCTGGCCGCCGCCGAGGGCATGGCCCTCCTCGACGCCACCCTGACCGCCGCCGACACGTTCGTGGCGGCGAAGCTCGACGTGCCCGCCCTGCGGGCGGCAGCGGCGGCCGGCGAGCCCGTCGCCCCCCTGCTGCGTGGCCTGGCCCCGACGCCGCGTCCGGCGGCCGCCGGCGCGCCCGGCCCCGCCCCGCTCGCCGAGCGCCTCGCCGCCCTCGCCGACGCCGAGCGCGCCGAGGCCGTGCTCGACCTGGTGCGGCGGCACGCCGCCGAGGTGCTCGGGCACGCCTCCGCCGACGCAGTCCACCCCGGCAGGAGCTTCAAGGACGCCGGGTTCGACTCGTTGACCGCCGTGGAGCTGCGCAACCGGCTCTCCGCCGCGACCGGGCTCACCCTCTCCCCGACGATGGTCTTCGACTACCCGAAGCCGGCGGCGCTCGCCGAGCACCTGCGCGCCCTGCTCCTCGGCGGCCCGGCCCGCCGCGCGGCCGAGCCCGCCGCCCCCGCCGCGACGCCCGACGAGCCCATCGCGATCGTGGCGATGGCCTGCCGCTTCCCCGCCGGGGTGCGCAGCCCGGAGGACCTGTGGCGGGTGGTGGCCGAGGAGATCGACGCCGTCACCGAGTTCCCCCGCGACCGGGGCTGGGACACCGAGCGGCTCTACCACGCCGACCCCGACCACGCCGGCACCACGTACGTGCGCCACGGCGCCTTCCTCGACGACGCCGCCGGGTTCGACGCCGCCTTCTTCGGCATCTCGCCCAACGAGGCCCTCGCGATGGACCCGCAGCAGCGGCTGCTGCTGGAGACGTCGTGGGAGACGTTCGAGCGGGCCGCGATCGACCCCACGACCCTCGCCGGCGAGGACGTCGGCGTCTTCGTCGGCGTCAACAGCCACGACTACAGCATGCGCACCCACCGGGCGTCCGGCGTCGAGGGCTTCCGCCTCACCGGAAGCTCCGGCAGCGTCATCTCCGGCCGCGTCGCCTACCACTTCGGCTTCGAGGGTCCCGCCATCACGGTCGACACCGCCTGCTCCTCGTCGCTCGTGGCGCTGCACATGGCCGCGCAGGCGCTGAACCGGGGCGAGTGCACGATGGCGCTGGCCGGCGGCGTGATGGTGATGGGCACCGTCGAGACCTTCGTCGAGTTCTCCCGGCAGCGCGGGCTGGCCCCCGACGGCCGGTGCAAGGCGTTCGCGGACGGCGCGGACGGCACCGGCTGGTCCGAGGGCGTCGGCGTGCTGCTGCTGGAGCGGCTGTCGGAGGCCCGCCGCCGGGGCCACCAGGTGCTCGCCGTGGTGCGGGGCTCGGCCGTGAACTCCGACGGCGCGTCCAACGGCCTCACCGCGCCGAACGGCCCGTCGCAGCAGCGGGTCATCCGCCGGGCGCTGGCCGCCGCCGGGCTCGACGCGGCCGACGTGGACGCCGTGGAGGCGCACGGCACGGGCACCACGCTCGGCGACCCGATCGAGGCGCAGGCGCTGCTCGCGACGTACGGGCAGGAGCGGCCCGCCGACCGGCCGCTGTGGCTGGGATCGGTGAAGTCGAACATCGGGCACACGCAGGCGGCGGCGGGCGTCGCGGGCGTGATCAAGATGGTCATGGCCATGCGGTACGGCCTCCTGCCGCGCACCCTGCACGTCGACCGCCCGTCGTCCGCCGTGGACTGGTCGGCCGGCGCGGTGGCGCTGCTGACCGAGGCCCGCGACTGGCCGGAGACCGACCGGCCCCGCCGGGCCGGGGTGTCCTCGTTCGGCATCGGCGGTACCAACGCCCACGTCGTCCTCGAAGCGGCCCCCGAGCCGGCGACCCCGGTCCCCGGGTCGGAGACCGCCGCCCCCGGGCCGGAGACCGTCGAGCCGGAGCCGGAGTCGGCCCGCTTCCCGGTGCCGGTGCTCGTGTCGGCGCGGACCCGCGCCGGGCTGCGCGGCCAGGCGGGCCGGCTCGCCCGGTTCCTCGACGAGCGGCCCGACGTGCGCCTCGCCGACGCCGCCCACGCCCTCGCCACCGCCCGCGCCCACCTCGACCACCGCGCGGTCGTCCTCGCGTCCGACCGGGAACGGCTCCGCGCCGACCTCGACGCCGTCGAGCGGGGCGCGGAGAGCCCCGCCGTCGTCTCCGGCACCCCGGTCACGGGCCGGCTGGCCATCCTCTTCACCGGTCAGGGCAGCCAGTGGGCCGGCATGGGACGCGAACTCGCCGAGACGTTCCCGGTCTTCCGCGACGCGTTCGCCGCCGCCTGCGCCGCCGTGGACGCCCACCTGGACGGGCACGCGGCGCGCCCGCTGCGCGACGTGGTGCTCTCGCCCGACGGCGAACTGCTCGACCAGACCATGTACACGCAGGGCGCCCTGTTCGCCCTGGAGACGGCGCTGTTCCGGCTCGTCGAGTCCTGGGGCGTGCGCCCCGACCTCCTCGCCGGCCACTCGATCGGGGAGATCACCGCCGCGCACGTCGCCGGGGTGCTGGGCCTGGCGGAGGCGGCCAGGCTGGTCGCCGCGCGGGGCCGGCTGATGCAGGCCCTGCCGCCGGGCGGCGCGATGGTCGCCGTCCAGGCGACCGAGGCCGAGGTCGCGCCCCTGCTCGCCCGCGCCGACGGGGTGGTCTGCGTCGCGGCGGTCAACGGCCCCGACGCGGTGGTGCTCTCCGGCGACGCCGACGCGGTGCTCGCCGCCGCCGGGGAGCTGGCCGGCCGGGGCCGCAAGACGAAGCGGCTGCCGGTCAGCCACGCCTTCCACTCGCCGCTCATGGCACCCGTGCTCGACGAGTTCCGCGCCGTCGCGGCGGAGCTGTCGTTCCGGCCCGCCGCCCTGCCCGTCGTCTCCACGCTCACCGGCGCCCTCGCCGAGGACGGGCAGCTCGGCACGCCCGACTACTGGGTCGACCAGGCGCGCGGCGCGGTCCGGTTCGGCGACGCCGTCACCTCGCTGAGCGGGCACGGCGCGACGACGTTCCTGGAGCTGGGCCCGGGCGGGGCCCTCGCCGCGGCGGCGCTCGCCGTGCTCGGCGGGCCCGAACAGAGCTGCGTCGCCACCCTGCGCAGGCACGGCGCGGAGACCACCGACCTGGTGACCGCGCTCGCGGGGCTGCACGTCCGGGGCGTGGCCGTCGACTGGGCGGCCCTGCTCGGCCGGCGGGCCGCCGCGGTGGGTGCCGAGCTGCCCACGTACGCGTTTCAGCACCAGCGGTACTGGGTCGACGCCGACGACGATCCCGCCCCGGGCGGCGGGTCGACGGAGCCGGTCGCCGGGTCGCCGCAGCCCGTCTCCGGGTCGCCGGCCGCGCCGGTCGCCCGGCGCGTGGTGCCGGGCGGCGAGGCGACCGGTGACGCGATCGTCGACCGGCTGGCCGGGAAGGCGGTCGCCGAGCAGCTCCGCGTCCTGATGGAGCTGGTCCGGGAGAGCACCGCCGTCGTCCTCGGTCATCGCGGGTCGGACGGGATCGACGAGGAGCAGCCCTTCAAGACCCTCGGGTTCGACTCGCTGAGCGCCGTCAAGCTCCGCAACCGCCTGCGGGACTTCACGGGCATCGACCTGCCCAGCACCCTGGTCTTCGACTACCCGACGCCCGCCCTGCTCACCGCCCACCTGCGGGCCGAACTGCTCGGCGAGCGACCGGCGGAGCCCGCGCCGACGGCGACGGTCGCCGCCTCCGACGAACCCATCGCGATCGTCGCGATGAGCACCCGGCTGCCCGGCGGCGTGGACAGCCCCGAGGAGCTGTGGAACCTGCTGCTGGAGGGGCGCGACGCGGTCTCCGGCTTCCCGCTCGACCGGGGCTGGGACCTGGACGGGCTCTACCACCCGGACCCGGCCAACCCGGGCACGAGCTACACCCGCTCGGGCGGGTTCCTGTACGACGCCGCGCAGTTCGACGCCGCGCTGTTCGGGATCTCGCCGCGCGAGGCCCTGGCGATGGATCCGCAGCAGCGGTTGCTGCTGGAGACCTCGTGGGAGGCGCTGGAGCGGGCGGGCATCGATCCGCTCTCCGTCCGGGGCGCCGACATCGGGGTCTTCACCGGAATCGTCCACCACGACTACGTGACCCGGCTCCGCCAGGTGCCCGACGAGGTCCAGGGCTACGTCATGACCGGCACGGCGTCGAGCGTGGCGTCGGGCCGGGTGTCGTACGTGTTCGGCTTCGAGGGGCCGGCGGTGACCGTGGACACGGCGTGCTCGTCGTCGCTGGTGGCGATGCACCTCGCGGCGCAGGCGCTGCGGTCCGGCGAGTGCTCGATGGCGCTGGCCGGGGGCGCGACCGTGATGGCCAGCCCGGACGCCTTCGTCGAGTTCGCCCGGCAGCGGGGGCTCTCCGCCGACGGGCGCTGCAAGGCGTACGCCGACGGCGCGGACGGCACCGGCTGGGCCGAGGGCGTCGGCGTGGTGCTCCTCGAACGGCTGTCGGCCGCGCGGGAGCGGGGACACCCGGTGCTGGCCGTGCTGCGCGGCTCGGCCGTGAACCAGGACGGCGCGTCCAACGGCCTCACCGCCCCGAACGGCCCGTCGCAGCAGCGGGTGATCCGCAGCGCGCTGGCGAACGCCGGTCTCTCCCCGGCCGACGTGGACGCCGTGGAGGGGCACGGCACCGGAACGGCCCTCGGCGACCCGATCGAGGCGCAGGCGTTGTTGGCGACGTATGGGCGGGGGCGGGATTCGGGGCGGCCGTTGTGGTTGGGGTCGTTGAAGTCGAACATCGGGCACACGCAGGCGGCGGCGGGTGTGGCCGGTGTGATCAAGATGGTGCAGGCGTTGCGGCACGGGGTGCTGCCGGCGACGCTGCACGTCGCCACCCCGACGGCGCAGGTGGACTGGTCGTCGGGTGCGGTGGAGGTGTTGACCGAGGCGCGTGAGTGGCCGGGCGGCGATCGGCCGCGTCGGGCGGCGGTGTCGTCGTTCGGGGCGAGCGGGACGAACGCCCACGTGATCATCGAGGAGGCGCCGCTCGACGAGGCCGCGCCGGCCCCGGCGGAACCCGTGCCCGCCGGCGTCGTGCCCCTCGTGGTGTCGGCGCGCAGCGGCGGGGCACTGGCCGGGCAGGCCGGACGGCTGGCCGCGTACCTCAAGAACTCCGACGAGGTGCCGCTCGCGGCGGTGGCCGGGGCGCTGGTGTCGGGCCGGGCGGCGCTCGCCGAGCGGGCCGTGGTGGTCGCCGGCTCGGCCGACGAGGCGCTGACCGGCCTGGGCGCGCTGGCGCGCGGCGAGAACACCCCCGCCCTCGTCAGGGGCAGCGTGGACGCGCCGGGACGGGTGGTGTGGGTGTTCCCGGGTCAGGGCTCGCAGTGGGTCGGCATGGGTCGGGAGCTGCTGGACTCGTCGCCGGTGTTCGCGGCGCGGATCGCCGAGTGCGCCGAGGCGCTGGGGCCGTGGATCGACTGGTCGCTGGTGGACGTGCTGCGCGGTGAGGTGGACCTGCTGGACCGGGTGGACGTGGTGCAGCCGGCGAGTTTCGCGGTGATGGTGGGCTTGGCGGCGGTGTGGTCGTCGGTGGGTGTGCGGCCGGATGCGGTGGTGGGTCACTCGCAGGGGGAGATCGCGGCGGCGTGCGTGGCCGGCGCGTTGTCCCTGGACGACGCGGCGCGGGTGGTGGCGTTGCGGAGTCGGGCCATCGCGGGGACGCTGTCGGGTCGCGGTGGGATGGCGTCGGTGGCGTTGTCCGAGGAGGACGTGGCCCCCCGGTTGGAAACCTGGGCGGGCCGGGTCGAGGTGGCGGCCGTGAACGGGCCGTCGTCGGTGGTGATCGCCGGTGACGCCGAGGCGTTGGACGAGGCCCTGAGCGCGTTGGAGGGCCAGGGCGCGCGGGTCCGGCGCGTGGCCGTGGACTACGCCTCGCACAGCCGGCACGTCGAGGACCTCCGCGACACCCTGGCGGAGACGCTGGCGGGGATCTCCGCATCGGCGCCCGAGGTGCCGTTCTACTCCACGGTGACGGGGGAGTGGGTCGCGGACGTTGGGGTGGTCGACGGGGGCTACTGGTATCGGAACCTGCGCAGTCGGGTGGGGTTCGGGCCGGCGGTGGCGGCCCTGGCCGGTCAGGGTTTCGGGGTGTTCGTGGAGGTCAGCGCCCATCCGGTGCTGGTGCAGTCGATCGCCGAGGTCGGTCAGGTGGTGGCGACGGGTTCGCTGCGCCGCGACGACGGTGGGCTGCGGCGGCTGTTGCTGTCGATGGCGGAGCTGTTCGTGCGGGGCGTCGCCGTGGACTGGGCCGCGCTCCTGCCGCCGGTGTCGGCGCGGGTCGACCTGCCCACGTACGCCTTCGACCGCCAGCACTACTGGCTGCACGAGGCCGACGCGACCACCGACCCGGACGGCGAGGGCGCGGACTCCGACTTCTGGGCCGCCGTCGAGCACGCCGACCTGGACTCCCTCGCCGCGCTGCTGGGGACGGCCGCGACCGACCAGCGCGCCGCCCTGGACACCCTCGTCCCCGTGCTCGCGGACTGGCGGGAGAAGCGCCGCGAGAGCTCGACCGCCGAGAAGCTGCGCTACCACGTCACCTGGCAGCCGCTCGACCGCGAGGTGACCGGCGTGCCCGGCGGGCGATGGCTCGTCGTCGTGCCCTCGACGCGGCAGGACGACGCCCTCCTCGCCGAGCTGGCCGAACAGGGGCTCGGCATGGTCCTGCTGGAGGTCGGCGACGAGGACCGCAGCCGGGAACGACTCGCCGAACGGCTGACCGACGTCCTGGCGACGCACGACCTGACCGGCGTGCTCTCCCTGCTCGCCCTGGACGGGCGTACCCAGGACCCGACCGTGGTCGCGGCCACGACGCTCACGCTCGTCCAGGCCCTCGGCGACGGTAACGCCACCGCACCGCTGTGGTGCGTGACCCGGGGCGCGGTGAACATCGGCATCCAGGACGCCCTCACCGCACCCGCCCAGGCGGCGGTGTGGGGCCTGGGTCGCGCCGTCGCGCTGGAGCGCCCCGACCGGTGGGGCGGCCTGGTGGACCTGCCCGCGACGAGCGACCCCCGCACCGCCCAGTACCTGCTCGGCGTGCTCAACGGCGCCGCCGGCGAGGACCAGATCGCGGTCCGCCGGTCCGGCGTCTACGGCAGGCGGCTGGCCCGCAAGCCCGCGCCGGAGCCGGCGGGCGACAGCGGTTGGACCCCCCGGGGCACCGTCCTGGTCACCGGCGGTGCCGAGGGGCTCGGCCGGCACGCCTCGATCTGGCTCGCGCACTCCGGCGCCGAACGACTCGTCGTCACCACCACCGCCCACGCGCCCGGCGACAGCGTGGCGGAGCTGCGCGCCGAGCTGGCCGGGCTCGGCCTCGACACCGCCGTGGAGTCCTGCGCCGACGGCGACCGGGACGCGCTCGCCGCGCTGCTCACCGCGACGCCCCCGGAGCAGCCGCTCACGGCCGTCGTGCACGCCGCCGACATCACGCAGACCAGCTCCGTGGACGACACCGGCGAACGGGATCTCGCCGGAGTGTTCGCGGTCAAGGTCGACACCGCGATGTGGCTCGACGAGCTGTTCGAGGACACCCCGCTCGACGCGTTCGTGGTGTTCTCGTCCATCGCCGGCGTCTGGGGCGGCGGCGGCCAGGGCCCGTCCGGTGCGGCGAACTCGGTGCTCGACGCCCTCGTCGAGTGGCGTCGCGCCCGGGGCCTGCGGGCCACCTCGATCGGGTGGGGCGCGCTGGACGAGGTCGGCGTGGGCATGGACGAGGCCGCGCTGGCCCAGCTCCGCCGCCGGGGCGTCCTGCCGATCGCGCCCCCGCTGGCGGTGACCGCGATGGTGCAGGCGGTGCGGGGCAACGAGAAGTTCGTGGCCGTGGTCGACATGGACTGGGGGGCCTTCATCCCCGCCTTCACCTCGGTCCGCCCCAGCCCGCTCTTCGCCGACCTGCCCGAGGCGAAGGCCGCCCTGGCGGCGTCGCAGCCCGACGGCGAGAACGGCGACACCGCCGCGTCCCTCGCCGACTCCCTGCGGGCGGTCTCCGACAGCGAGCAGAACCGCATCCTGCTCCGGCTGGTCCGGGGGCACGCCTCGACCGTCCTCGGCCACGGCGGCGCGGAGGGCATCGGCCCGCGCCAGGCGTTCCAGGAGGTCGGCTTCGACTCGCTGGCCGCCGTCAACCTCCGCAACAGCCTGCACGCGGCCACCGGGCTGCGCCTGCCCGCCACGCTGATCTTCGACTATCCCACGCCGGAGGCGCTGGTCGGCTACCTGCGCGCCGAGCTTCTCCGGGAGCCCGAGGACGACCTGGCCGGCCGCGAGGACGACCTGCGCCGGGCCCTCGCGTCCGTGCCGATCGCCCGGTTCAAAGAGGCCGGCGTGCTGGAGACCCTGCTCGGCCTGGCCGACGCGGACGGGGCCGCGCCGCAGGCGTCACCACCCGCGGCGGCGGACGACGCGGAACTGATCGACGAACTGGACATCGCCGGGCTCGTGCAACGGGCCCTGGGCAGCGCGAGCTGACCACCAATGGTGAACGAATCGTGGAGGATGACATATGTCGGCGCCAGACGACCAGATCGTCCAGGCACTGCGTGCCTCGCTGAAGGAGAACGCCCGGCTTCAGCAGGAGAACCGGTCCCTCGCCGCCGCAGCCGCGGAGCCCATCGCGATCGTCTCCATGGCCTGCCGCTACGCCGGGGGCATCCGCAACCCTGAGGACCTGTGGCGGGTGGTGACCGAGGGCACCGACGTCTACACCGGCTTCCCCACCGACCGGGGCTGGGACCTGGAGGGGCTCTACCACCCGGACCCGGACAACCCCGGCACCACGTACGTGCGGGAGGGCGCCTTCCTGCACGACGCCGCGCAGTTCGACGCCGCCTTCTTCGGCATCTCGCCGCGCGAGGCCCTGGCGATGGACCCGCAGCAGCGCCAACTGCTCGAGGTGTCCTGGGAGACCTTCGAGCGCGCCGGTATCGACCCGCACTCGGTGCGGGGCAGCGACATCGGGGTCTTCGCCGGCATCGTGCACCAGGACTACGCCCCCGACCTCAGCGGCTTCGAGGGGTTTCTCAGCCTGGAACGTGCCCTGGGCACGGCGGGCGGCGTCGCCTCCGGCCGGGTCGCGTACACCCTCGGGCTCGAAGGCCCGGCGGTCACCGTCGACACGATGTGCTCGTCGTCGCTGGTGGCCATCCACCTGGCCGCGCAGGCGCTACGCCGGGGCGAGTGCTCGATGGCGCTGGCCGGCGGCGCGACGGTCATGGCCACGCCGGGCGGGTTCGTCGGCTTCGCCCGCCAGCGGGGGCTCGCCTTCGACGGGCGCTGCAAGTCCTACGCGGCGGGCGCCGACGGCTCCAGCTGGGCCGAGGGCGTGGGTGTGCTGCTGCTGGAGCGCCTGTCGGTGGCCCGGGAGCGCGGGCACCAGGTGCTGGCGGTGATCCGGGGCAGCGCGGTGAACCAGGACGGCGCGTCCAACGGCCTGACCGCCCCGAACGGGCCGTCGCAGCGGCGGGTCATCGGCAACGCGCTGGCCGCCGCGGGGCTGTCGCCGGCGGAGGTGGACGCGGTCGAGGGGCACGGCACGGGCACGGTGCTGGGCGACCCGATCGAGGCGCAGGCGCTGCTGGCCACGTACGGGCAGGGCCGCGACCCGCAGCAGCCGCTGTGGCTCGGCTCGGTCAAGTCGATCATCGGGCACACGCAGGCGGCCTCCGGCGTCGCCGGCGTGATCAAGACGGTGCAGGCGCTGCGGCACGAGGTCCTCCCGGCCACCCGGCACATCGACGCGCCCACCCCGCAGGTGGACTGGACCGCCGGCGCGGTGGAGCTGTTGACCGAGGCCCGGCCGTGGCGGCGCAACGGTCGCCCGCGCCGGGCCGGGGTGTCCGCGTTCGGCGCCAGCGGCACGAACGCGCACCTGATCCTGGAGGAGGCCCCGCAGGACGAGGCGGCCCCGGCCCCGGCGGAGTCGACCCCCACCGGGGTCGTACCGCTGGTGGTGTCGGCCGGCACCGCCACGTCCCTGGCCGCGCAGGCGGGCCGGCTCGCGGCGTTCCTCGACGACGCCACCGACGTGCCCCTGGCCCACGTGGCGGGGACGCTGGCGTCGGGCCGGGCGGTGCTCGGCGAGCGGGCCGTGGTGGTCGCGGCCTCCGCCGAGGAGGCGTCGACCGGGCTGGGCGCGCTGGCGCGCGGCGAGACCGCGCCCGGCCTGGTCACCGGCTCGGGCGTGCCCGGCAAGGTCGTCTGGGTGTTCCCGGGCCAGGGCACGCAGTGGGTCGGCATGGGCCGGGAGCTGCTGGACTCCTCGCCGGTTTTCGCGGAGCGGATCGCCGAGTGCGCCGACGCCCTGGGGCGGTGGGTCGACTGGTCGCTGGTGGACGTGCTGCGTGGCGACGCCGAGCCCGACCTGCTGGAGCGGGTCGACGTGGTGCAGCCGGCGAGCTTCGCGGTGATGGTGGGCCTGGCGGCGGTCTGGTCGTCGGTGGGCGTGGTTCCCGACGCGGTGGTGGGTCACTCGCAGGGTGAGATCGCGGCGGCGTGCGTGGCGGGCGCGCTGTCGTTGCAGGACGCGGCGCGGGTGGTGGCGCTGCGCAGCCAGGCCATCGCCGCGACGCTGTCCGGTCGCGGCGGGATGGCGTCGGTGGCGCTGCCCGAGGACGAGGCGGCCGAGCGGCTGGCGCGGTGGGCGGGCCGGGTCGAGGTCGCGGCGGTCAACGGGCCGTCGTCGGTGGTGATCGCCGGCGACGCCGAGGCGCTGGACGAGGCCCTCGACGCGCTGGACGACCAGGGCGTGCGGGTGCGGCGGGTCGCGGTGGACTACGCCTCCCACAGCCGGCACGTCGAGGACATCCGCGACGCGCTCGCCGAGGCGCTGGCCGGCCTCGACGCGAAGGCCCCGCAGGTGCCCTTCTACTCCACCGTCACGGGGGAGTGGATCGGCGAGGCCGGGGTGGTCGACGGCGGTTACTGGTACCGGAACCTGCGCGGCCAGGTGCGGTTCGGGCCGGCGATCGCGGAGCTGATCGACCAGGGGCACGGGGTGTTCGTGGAGGTCAGCGCCCACCCGGTGCTGGTCCAGCCGATCGCCGGAATCGTCGACCACAGCGGTGCCGACGTCGTGGCGACCGGGTCGCTGCGCCGCGACGACGGCGGGCTGCGGCGGCTGCTGACGTCCATGGCCGAGCTGTTCGTCCGGGGCGTCGCCGTCGACTGGGCCGCGGTCCTGCCCGCCGGGGCGGCCTCGGCGCGCGTCGACCTGCCGACGTACGCGTTCGACCACCAGCACTACTGGCTGCACATGGGCGACTCGGTCACCGACGCGGCGTCGTTGGGCCTGGTCGGGGCCGACCACCCGCTGCTGGGCGCCGTGGTGCCGCTGCCGCAGTCCGACGGGCTGGTCTTCACCTCGCGGCTGTCGCTGCGCACGCACCCGTGGCTCGCCGACCACGCGATCGGCGGCGTGGTGCTCATCCCCGGCACCGTCTACGTCGACCTCGCCATCCGGGCGGGTGACGAGTTCGGCTTCGGCGTCCTGGAAGAACTCGTGATCGAGGCGCCGCTGGTGCTGCCCGAGCGCGGCGGCGTGCGGCTCCAGGTCGCCGTCGGCGCACCGGGGGCCACCGGGTCGCGCCCGGTGGCCGTGTACTCGCTGCGCGAGGACGAGGCGGAGGTGTGGACGCGGCACGCCGCCGGTCTCCTGGCGACCACCCCGGCGACGTCGACGGGGGCGGCATTCGACTTCACCGCGTGGCCGCCGCAGGGCGTGCGGCAGGTCGACATCGAGGGCTTCTACGCCGACCTCGTCGAGCGCGGCTACGCCTACGGGCCCGCGTTCCAGGGGCTGCGCGCGGTGTGGCGGCGCGGCGACGAGGTGTTCGCCGAGGTCTCGCTCCCCGACGACCACCGGGAGGACGCCGGCAGCTTCGGCCTGCACCCGGCGCTGCTGGACGCCGCCCTGCACACCAACGCCTTCGCCAACCCCGACGACGACCGCCAGGTGCTGCCGTTCGCGTGGAACGGGTTGGTGCTGCACGCCGTGGGCGCGTCGGCGCTGCGCGTGCGGGTCGCGCCGGCCGGGCCGGACGCGTTGTCGTTCCAGGCCGCCGACGATACCGGCGCCCCGGTCGTGACGATGGACTCGCTGGTGTCGCTGCCGGTCTCCGCCGAACAGCTCGAGACGGCGGCGGCGGAGAGCCGCGACTCGCTGTTCCGGGTGGAGTGGGCCGAGCTGCCCCCGGCCACGGGCGAGCCGACGGCGTCGTGGGCGGCGGTGGCCACGGCGGACGACGTGGCGGCCCTGACCCGCAACGCCCCCGCGCCCGCCACGGCCGTGCTGCACGCCGTCGGCGACGACGACGGCCCGCTGGCACTGACCACCCGGGTGCTGGCGGTCGTGCAGGCGTGGCTGACCGGGGACGGGCTGGCCGACTCCCGGCTGGTGGTCGTCACCCGGGGCGCGGCGCCCGCGGGCGACGGCGCGGTGCGCGACCCCGCCGGCGCGGCGGTCTGGGGGCTGGTGCGGGCCGCCCAGGCCGAGAACCCGGAGCGGATCGTCCTGGTCGACACCGACCCCGCCGGCACCGACCCGATGCTGGGCGCGGCGCTGGCCACCGGCGAACCGCAGATCGCCGTACGCGGCACGGCCCTCCTCGCGCCCCGCCTGGCCCACGCCGGCGGCCAGGCGCCGGACGCGCCCGCCGTGTTCCGCCCGGACGGGACGGTGCTGGTCACGGGCGGCACGGGGTCGCTGGGCGCGGTGCTCGCCCGGCACCTGGTCTCCCGGCACGGGGTGCGGCGGCTGGTGCTGGCAGGCCGGCGCGGCGTGGCCGCCGAGGGCGTGGCGGAACTGGTCGCCGAGCTGGCCGGCAGCGGCGCGGACGTGGCGGTGGCGGCCTGCGACGTCTCCGACCGGGAGCAGGTCGCGGCCCTGCTGGCCGCGCACCGCCCCACCGCCGTCGTGCACCTGGCGGGTGTCCTCGACGACGGCGTGATCGGCGCGCTGACCCCCGAGCGGCTGGCCGGGGTCTTCGCGCCGAAGGTCGACGCGGTGCGGCACCTTGACGAGCTGACCCGCGACACGGACCTGGACGCCTTCGTGGTGTTCTCGTCGGCCGCCGCGCTCATGGGCTCCGCCGGCCAGGGCAACTACGCCGCCGCGAACGCGTACCTGGACGGGCTGATGGCGCAGCGCCGGGCGGCCGGGCTGCCCGGCCTGTCGCTGGCGTGGGGCCTGTGGGAGCAGGCCACCGGCCTGACCGCCCACCTCAGCGCCGTCGACCAGGCGCGGATGAGCCGGGGCGGCGTCCTCGCGATGACCCCCGACGAGGGCGTCGCCCTGTTCGACGTCGGCCTGCACGCCGACCAGGCGCTGCTGGTGCCGATCAAGCTGGACCTCAGGACGATGCGCACCCAGGCGGCGGCCGGCGGTGACGTCCCGCACCTGCTGCGCGGCCTGGTCCGAGTCGGGCGGCGCACGGCGCGCGCGTCGGCCGGCGACAGCGGCTCCCTGGTGCGCCGGCTCGCCGGGCTGGCCCCGGAGGAGCAGGAGAAGCTCCTGGTGGGCATCGTCCAGGCCGAGGCGACCGCCGTGCTGGGCTTCAGCGGCCCCGAGCTGGCGCAGGGCACCCGCAAGTTCACCGAGATCGGCTTCGACTCGCTGACCGCCGTCGAGCTGCGCAACCGGCTGAGCGCGGCGACCGGCGTGAAGCTGCCCGCCACGCTGGTCTTCGACTATCCCACCCCGGTCGCGCTGGCCGGCTACCTGCGCGACGAGCTGGGCGACACGGTCGCGGACGCCCCGGCCACCGTGGCCGTGGCCGCGGACCCCGACGAGCCCATCGCGATCGTCGGCATGGCGTGCCGGCTGCCCGGCGGCGTCACCGACCCCGACGACCTGTGGCGCATGGTGGCCGAGGGGCGCGAGGGGATGTCGCCGTTCCCCGACGACCGGGGCTGGGACCTGGACGGCCTGTTCGACCCCGACCCGGACCGACCGGGCACGTCGTACACCCGGCAGGGCGGCTTCCTCCAGGGCGCGGGCCTCTTCGACGCCGGGTTCTTCGGGATCTCGCCGCGCGAGGCCCTGGCCATGGACCCGCAGCAGCGGCTGCTGCTCGAAGCCTCGTGGGAGGCCCTGGAGCGGGCGGGCGTCGACCCGACCACGGCGCACGGCGGCGACGTCGGCGTCTTCTCCGGCGTCTCCATCCACGACTACCTCGAGTCCCTGAGCAACATGCCGGCCGAGCTGGAGGGCTTCGTCACCACGGCCACGGCCGGCAGCGTGGCGTCGGGCCGGGTGTCGTACGTGTTCGGCTTCGAGGGCCCCGCGATGACGGTCGACACGGCGTGCTCGTCGTCGCTGGTGGCGATGCACCTGGCGGCGCAGGCGCTGCGGTCCGGCGAGTGCTCGCTGGCGCTGGCCGGCGGCGTCGCCGTGATGGGCTCGCCGATCGGCGTGCTCGGCATGTCCCGGCAGCGGGGCCTGGCCGAGGACGGGCGGTGCAAGGCGTTCTCCTCCGACGCGGACGGCACGGTGCTCTCCGAGGGCGTCGCCGTGGTGGTCCTCGAACGGCTGTCGGTGGCCCGGGAGCGGGGCCACCGGGTGCTGGCCGTGATCCGGGGCAGCGCGGTGAACCAGGACGGCGCGTCCAACGGCCTGACCGCCCCGAACGGGCCGTCGCAGCAGCGGGTGATCCGCGCCGCGCTGGCCAACGCCGGGCTCACCCCGGCCGACGTGGACGCGGTCGAGGCCCACGGCACGGGCACCGCCCTGGGCGACCCGATCGAGGCGCAGGCGCTGCTGGCCACCTACGGCCGGGGCCGCGACGCGGAACGGCCGCTCTGGCTGGGCTCGCTGAAGTCCAACATCGGCCACACCCAGGCGGCGGCGGGCGCGGCCAGCGTGATCAAGATGGTGCAGGCGCTGCGGCACGACGTGCTGCCGCCCACGCTGCACGTGGCGGCGCCGACCGACCAGGTCGACTGGTCCGCCGGCGCGGTCGAGCTGCTGACTGAGGCGCGGGACTGGGCGCGCGACGGCCGCCCGCGCCGGGTGGGCGTGTCCTCGTTCGGCATCAGCGGCACGAACGCGCACATGATCATCGAGGAGGCGCCGGCCGAGGACGCCCCGGTCGTACCGGCGCAGGACGGGCCGGACGGCGTGGTGCCGCTGGTGGTGTCGGCCCGCAGCGCCGCCTCCCTGGCCGGGCAGGCGGGCCGGCTGGCGGAGTTCCTCACGGACGCCGGCGAGGTGCCGCTGCGGCGCGTGGCGGGCGCCCTGCTGTCGACGCGGGCGCTGCTCGGCGACCGCGCCGTGGTGGTGGCCGGCGCGACCGAGGAGGCCCTCGCCGGGCTCGGCGCGCTGGCGCGCGGCGAGCGCGGGGCCGGCGTGGTGACCGGCAGCGTGGGCGCGCCGGGGCGGCTGGTCTGGGTGTTCCCGGGCCAGGGCACGCAGTGGGTCGGCATGGGCCGGGAGTTGCTGGACTCGTCCCCGGTGTTCGCCGAGCGGATCGCCGAGTGCGCCGCCGCCCTGGAGCCGTTCGTGGACTGGTCCCTGGTGGACGTGCTGCGCGGCGACGCCGAGGCGGATCTGACCGACCGGGTCGACGTGCTCCAGCCGGCCAGCTTCGCCGTGATGGTGGGCCTGGCCGCCGTCTGGGCGTCGGTGGGCGTCGTGCCCGACGCCGTCGTCGGCCACTCGCAGGGTGAGATCGCCGCCGCCTGCGTGGCGGGTGCGCTGCCGCTGGCGGACGCGGCCCGGGTCGTGGCGCTGCGCAGCCAGGCCATCGCGGCGCGGCTGTCCGGGCGCGGCGGCATGGCGTCGGTCGCCCTGAGCCCCGACGAGGCGGAGGCGCGGCTGGCCCCGTGGGGCGGCCGGGTCGAGGTCGCCGCCGTCAACGGGCCCTCCTCCGTGGTGATCGCCGGGGACGCCGAGGCGCTGGCCGAGGCCGTGGAGGCCCTGGGCGGCCGGCGGGTGGCGGTGGACTACGCCTCGCACACCCGGCACGTGGAGGACATCCGCGACACCCTGGCCGAGGCGCTGACCGGGATCGACGCGCAGGCGCCGGTGGTGCCCTTCTACTCCACCGTGACGGGCGAGTGGGTCCGCGACGCCGGCGTCGTCGACGGCGACTACTGGTACCGCAACCTGCGCAACCAGGTGCGGTTCGGCCCGGCCGTCGCCGACCTGATCGCCCAGGGGCACGGGGTGTTCGTGGAGGTCAGCGCCCACCCGGTGCTGGTCCAGCCGATCACCGACGTGGTCGACGGCGCGGAGGCCGACGCCGTGGTCACCGGCACGCTGCGGCGCGACGACGGCGGCCTGCGCCGGCTGCTGACGTCGATGGCCGAGCTGTTCGTCCGGGGCGTGGCCGTGGACTGGAGCGGCGTGCTGCCGCCGGTCACCGGGCGGGTGGACCTGCCCACGTACGCGTTCGACCACGAGCACTACTGGCTGCGCCCGCCCGTGGCGGCGGACGCGCCGTCGCTGGGGCTGGCCGGCGTCGACCATCCGCTGCTCGGCGCGGTCGTGCCGCTGCCGCAGTCCGACGGCCTCGTCGTCACCTCGCGGATGTCGGTGCGCACGCACCCGTGGCTGGCCGAGCACGCCGTCGGCGGCGTCGTGGTCGTCCCCGGCGCGGGGCTGGTCGAGCTGGCCGTGCGCGCCGGTGACGAGGCCGGCTGCCCGGTCCTCGACGAGCTGGTCGTCGGCACGCCGCTCGTCCTCCCCGCGCACGGCGGGGTGCGGGTGCAGATCGCCCTGAGCGGGCCCGCCGAGAACGGCACGCGCACCGTGGACGTCTACTCGCGGCGCGAGGACGCCGCCGGGGACGGGTGGACCCGGCACGCCACCGGCGTGCTGTCGGCCACGTCGCCGGCGGCGGAGCCGGTCGACCTCGCGGCCTGGCCGCCGCCGGGCGCCCGCCCCGTCGACACCGGGGAGCTCTACGCCGAGCTGGCCGAGCGCGGCCACGCGTACGGGCCGTCGTTCCGGGCGGTGCGGGCGGCGTGGCGGCGCGGCGAGGAGGTCTTCGTCGAGGTCGCCCTGCCCGAGGAGCGGGGCGCGGAGGCGGCCGGGTTCGGCATCCACCCGGTGCTGCTGGACGCGGCCCTGCACCCGGCCCTGCTCGCCACCGACGACGACGGGCGGGCCCCCCGGCAACCGCTGGACTGGCACGGGCTGGCGCTGCACGCCGTGGGCGCGTCCGCGCTGCGGGTGCGGCTGGCGTCCGCCGGTGCCGACGCCGTGTCGCTGGTCGCGGCCGACGACACCGGCGGCCTGGTGGTGACGGCCGACTCGCTCGGGCTCCGGGCGCTGCCCGCCGGGCCGTCCGACGCCGCCGGCACGGGCCCGGCGCTCGCCGACTCCCTGTTCCGGGTGGACTGGGCCGAGCTGCCCGCCGGCCCGGCGGCCCCCGCCCCGTCGTGGGTGGCGGTCGACACCGCCGACGACGTGGCCGCGCTGACCGACGCGCCGACGGCGGTCGTGCTGGAGGCGGCCGGCGAGACCGACGCGCTGGCCGCGACGTCGCGGGTGCTGGCGGTCGTCCAGACCTGGCTGGCCGGGGCGGCGTCGGAGGAGTCGCGGCTGGTGGTCGTAACCCGGGGCGCGGTGCCCGCCGGCGACGGCGCGGTGACCGACCCGGCCGCGGCGGCCGTGTGGGGCCTGGTGCGGGCCGCGCAGGGCGAGAACCCGGACCGCATCGTCCTGCTCGACCTGGACCCGGCCGCCGCCGAGGGCCCGGAGGTCGTGCTGGGCGCGGCGCTGGCCACCGACGAGCCGCAGATCGCGGTACGCGGCGCGACCCTCTCCGTTCCCCGCCTGGCCCGCGCCACCCCGGCCGCCGACGCGCCCGCCGCGTTCGGCCCGGACTCCACGGTCCTGGTCTCGGGTGCCGGCGCGCTGGGCGCGCTGGTGGCCCGGCGCCTGGTGGCCCGGCACGGGGTACGCCGGCTGGTGCTGTCCAGCCGGCGGGGCCCGGCCGCCGAGGGTGCGGCGGAGCTGGTCGCCGAGCTGACCGGGCAGGGCGCGGAGGTGACGGTGGTGGCGTGCGACGCCGCCTACCGCGACCAGGTCGCCGCCCTGCTCGCCGAGCACCGCCCGACCGCCGTCGTGCACACGGCCGGCGTCATCGACGCGGGCGTCATCGAGACGGTGACCCCGGAGAAGCTGGCCCGGGTGTTCGCGCCGAAGGTCGACGCGGTGCGGCACCTCGACGAGCTGACCCGCGAGGTGGATCTCACGGCCTTCGTCGTCTACTCCTCGGTGTCGGCGGTGTTCATGGGCGCGGGCAGCGGCAGCTACGCGGCGGCGAACGCCTTCCTGGACGGGTTGATGGCCCACCGCCGGTCCCTGGGCCTGCCGGGCCTCTCGCTGGCCTGGGGCCTGTGGGACCAGAGCACCGGCATGGCGGCCAACACCGACGAGCTGACCCGGGCCCGGATGAACCGGCGCGGCGGCCTCCAGCTCATGACGCAGGCCGAGGGCATGGAGCTCTTCGACGCCGCCCTCGGCGCGGAGCAGGCGTTGCTGGTGCCCGCCAAGCTGGACCTGCGCGGCGTGCGCGCCGACGCCTCGGCGGGCGGGGCCGTGCCGCACATGCTGCGCGGCCTGGTCCGCGCCGGCCGGCGGCAGGCGCGCTCCGGCGGCGTCGGCGGCGGACGCGGCCGGCTCGCCGAGCGGCTGGCCGGGCTCACCCCGGCCGACCAGCTCACGCTCCTGCTGGACCTCGTGCGCGGCCAGGTCGCGGCCGTGCTCGGGCATTCCGGGGCGGGGGCCGTCCGGGCGGACGCGGCGTTCAAGGACGCCGGGTTCGACTCGCTGACCTCGGTGGAGCTGCGCAACCGGCTGCGCGAGGCGACGGGCCTGAAGCTGCCCGCCACGCTGGTCTTCGACCACCCGAACCCGCAGGCCCTCGCCCGCCACCTGCGCGACGAGCTGGGCGACGCCGCGCCGGCCACGACCGCGCCGACGGTGACGGCCGCCGACCCCGACGAGCCCATCGCCATCGTGGGCATGGCGTGCCGGCTGCCCGGCGGGGTGGCCGGACCGGAGGACCTGTGGCGGCTGGTCGCCGAACGCCGGGACGCGGTGTCCGGGTTCCCCACCGACCGGGGCTGGGACCTGGAGGGCCTCTTCGACCCCGACCCGGAGCGCCCCGGCACCTCGTACACCGACCGGGGTGGCTTCCTGCACGAGGCCGGGCTCTTCGACGCGGGCTTCTTCGGCATCTCCCCGCGCGAGGCCCTGGCGATGGACCCGCAGCAGCGGCTGCTGCTGGAGACGTCGTGGGAGGCGCTGGAGGCCACCGGCGTCGACGCGACCTCGCTCAAGGGCAGCGACGTCGGCGTGTTCACCGGCGTCTTCGGTCAGGGCTACGTCGCGCCGGGGGCCAGCGTGGTCACCCCGGAGCTGGAGGGCTTCGCGGGCACCGGCGGGTCGTCGAGCGTGGCCTCGGGCCGGGTGTCGTACGTGTTCGGCTTCGAGGGGCCCGCCATCACGATCGACACGGCCTGCTCGTCGTCGCTGGTCGCCATCCACCTCGCCGCGCAGGCGCTGCGCTCCGGCGAGTGCTCGATGGCGCTGGCCGGCGGCGCGACCGTCATGGCGAACCCCGGGGCCTTCGTCGAGTTCTCCCGGCAGCGGGGCCTGGCCGTCGACGGGCGCTGCAAGGCGTTCGCCGCCGCCGCCGACGGCACCGGCTGGGCCGAGGGCGTCGGCGTGGTCGTCCTCGAACGGCTGTCGGTGGCGCGGGAGCGGGGGCACACGATCCTGGCCGTGCTGCGGGGCAGCGCGGTCAACCAGGACGGCGCGTCCAACGGCCTCACGGCCCCGAACGGGCCGTCGCAGCAGCGGGTCATCCGCCGCGCGCTGGCCAACGCCGGCCTGGCCCCGTCCGAGGTGGACGTGGTGGAGGCCCACGGCACGGGCACCGCCCTGGGCGACCCGATCGAGGCGCAGGCGCTGCTGGCCGCGTACGGCCAGGACCGCGAGCCCGGCAGGCCGCTGTGGCTGGGGTCGCTGAAGTCGAACATCGGCCACGCGCAGGCCGCCGCCGGCGTCGCCGGCGTGATCAAGGTGGTGCAGGCGCTGCGGCACGGGGTGCTGCCGGCGACGCTGCACGTGGACGCGCCCACCCCCGAGGTCGACTGGTCCGCCGGCGCGGTCGAGCTGCTGACCGAGGCGCGGGACTGGCCGCGCGAGGGCCGCCCGCGCCGGGCCGGGGTGTCCGCGTTCGGCGTCAGCGGCACCAACGCGCACCTGATCCTGGAGGAGGCGCCGCCGCAGGACGTCGCGCCCGAGCCGGGCGAAGACGACTCGCCGGACGTGCTGCCCGTCGTGGTCTCCGCGCGCAGCACCGCCTCGCTGGCGGCGCAGGCCGGCCGGCTCGCCGCGTACCTCGACGGCGACGACGAGGTGCCGCTGGCGCGCGTGGCCGGGGCGCTGGTCTCCGGCCGGGCCGCCCTCACCGAGCGCGCCGTCGTGGTGGCGGGCTCCCGGGCCGAGGCGACGACCGGGCTCGCGGCGCTGGCGCGCGGCGAGGGCGCGGCCGGCGTGGTCACCGGCCGGGCGGGCTCGCCCGGCAAGGTCGTCTGGGTCTTCCCGGGCCAGGGCACGCAGTGGGTCGGGATGGGCCGGGAACTGCTGGAGACCTCCCCGGTGTTCGCCGAGCGGATCGCCGAGTGCGCCGCCGCGCTCGCGCCCTGGGTGGACTGGTCGCTCATCGAGGTGCTGCGCGGCGAGGCCGGGCCCGAGCTGCTGGACCGGGTGGACGTGCTCCAGCCGGCCAGCTTCGCCATGATGGTCGGCCTGGCCGCCGTGTGGCGCTCGTACGGGCTGCGGCCGGACGCCGTCGTCGGCCACTCCCAGGGCGAGATCGCCGCCGCCTGCGTGGCCGGCGCGCTGTCGCTGCCGGACGCGGCCCGGGTCGTGGCGCTGCGCAGCCAGGCCATCGGCCGGGTGCTGTCGGGGCGCGGCGGCATGGCCTCGGTCGCCCTCGGCGAGGACGAGGCGGTCCCCCGGCTGACGCCGTGGGCCGACCGGGTGCAGGTCGCCGCCGTCAACAGCCCCGGCTCCGTGGTGGTCGCGGGCGAGGCCCGGGCGCTGGACGAGGCCCTGGAGGCGCTGGCGGGCGACGGCGTCCGGGTGCGGCGGGTGGCGGTGGACTACGGCTCGCACACCAGCGAGGTCGAGGCGATCCACGACCTGCTCGCCGAGACGCTGGCGGGGGTGCGCGCCCAGGCGCCGACCGTGCCGTTCTACTCGACGGTGACCCGCGAGTGGATCCGGGACGCCGGGGTCGTCGACGGCGGGTACTGGTACCGGAACCTGCGCGGCCAGGTGCGGTTCGGCCCGGCCGTCGCCGACCTGGTCGCCCAGGACCACGGCGTGTTCGTGGAGGTCAGCGCCCACCCGGTGCTGGTCCAGCCGATCAGCGAGATCGTCGACGACGCCGAGGCCGTGGTGACCTGCACCCTGCGCCGCGACGACGGCGGCCTGCGGCGGCTGCTGACCTCGATGGCCGAGCTGTACGTCCGGGGCGTGGCCGTGGACCTCGGCGGCGTGCTGCCCCCGGTGACCGGGCACGTGGACCTGCCCACGTACGCCTTCGACCACCGGCACTACTGGCTGCGCCAGCCCACCGACTCCGTCACCGACGCGGCGTCGCTGGGCCAGGCCGCGGCCGACCACCCGCTGCTGGGCGCGGTGGTGCACCTGCCGCAGTCGGACGGCCTGGTCTTCACGTCGCTGCTGTCGCTGCGGTCGCACCCGTGGCTCGCCGACCACGCGGTCGGCGGGGTCGTCATCCTCCCTGGCAGCGGGCTGGTGGAGCTGGCGGTGCGGGCCGGCGACGAGGCGGGGTGCTCGGTGCTGGACGAGCTGGTGATCGAGGCCCCGCTGGTGGTGCCGGAGTCCGGCGGCGTGCGGGTGCAGGTCGCCCTGGGCGGGCCGGGCGAGCACGGCGCGCGCACCGTGGAGGTGTACTCCCGGCGCGACGGCGGCACCGGCGCGTGGACCCGGAACGCCACCGGCCTGCTGTCGGCGACGCCGGGCGGCGGCACGGAGTTCGACTTCACCGCCTGGCCGCCCCGGGACGCGGAGCCGGTCGACGTCGGGACCTTCTACACCGACCTGGCCGAGCGCGGCTACGGCTACGGCCCCGCGTTCCAGGGCCTGCGCGCGGTCTGGCGGCGGGGCGACGAGGTGTACGCCGAGGCCGCCCTGCCCGAGGAACTGCGCGCCGAGGCGGGCCGCTTCGGCGTCCACCCGGCGCTGCTGGACGCCGCGCTACAGGCCGCCACAGCCGGCGCGGACGCGCGGGAGCCGGGCGAGGCGGTGCTGGCGTTCGCCTGGAACGGCTTCGCGCTGCACGCCGCCGGTGCCACGGCCCTGCGGGTGCGGCTCGCGCCGCACGGGCCGGAGGCGCTGCGCGTCGAGGCCGCCGACGGCACCGGCGGGCCGGTGCTGACGATGGACTCGCTGGTGTCCCGCCCGGTGTCGGCGGCGCAGCTCGGGGCCGCGGCGACCGACGTCCGCGACGCGGTGTACCGCGTCGACTGGACCGAGCTGCCCGCGACCGCCGCCGAGCCCGTGCCGTCGTGGGCGGCGGTGGCGACGGCCGACGACGTGGCGGCGCTGACCCTGGGCGACGAGGTGCCGCCGGTGGCGGTCGTCGACGCCGTCGGCGACGACGGCCCGCTCGCGGTGACGTCCCGCGTGCTGGACGTCGCGCGGGCGTGGCTGGCCGCGCCCCGGCTCGACGAGTCGCGCCTGGTCGTGCGGACCCGGGGCGCCGTGCCCGCCGGCGGCGACCACCTGCTGACCGATCCGGCCGCCGCGGCGGTGTGGGGCCTCGTGCGCTCCGCCCAGGCCGAGAACCCGGACCGGATCGTCCTGCTGGACGTCGACCCGACCGCCGAGGCCGGCGCGGAGCCGGTGCTCGCCGCCGGTGAGCCGCAGCTCGCCGTACGCGGGGCGACCCTCTCCGTTCCGCGCCTGGCCCGCGCCACCGGCCGGCTGCGGGACGAGCCGGTCGTCTTCCGCGCCGGCGGAACGGTCCTGGTCTCGGGCGCCGGCGCGCTGGGCGTGCTGGTGGCCCGGCACCTGGTGGCCCGGCACGGGGTGCGGCGGCTGGTGCTCTCCAGCCGGCGGGGCCCGGCCGCCGAGGGTGCGGCGGAGCTGGTCGCCGAGCTGACCGGCAGCGGCGCGGAGGTGACGGTGGTGGCCTGCGACATGTCCGACCGGGACCAGGTCGCCGCACTGCTCGCCGAGCACCGCCCGACCGCCGTCGTGCACACGGCCGGCGTGTTCGACGACGGGGTGATCGGCGGGCTGACCCCGCAGCGCCTGGCCGGGGTGTTCGCGCCCAAGGTCGACGCGGTGCGGCACCTCGACGAGCTGACCCGGGGCACCGACCTGGACGCGTTCGTCGTGTTCTCGTCCGTCGCGGGCGTGGTCGGCGGCGGCGGACAGGGCAGCTACGCGGCGGCGAACGCCTACCTGGACGCGGCGATGTCCCACCGGCGCGCGGCGGGCCTGCCCGGGCTGTCGCTGGCCTGGGGCCTGTGGGAACGGAGCACCGGCATGGCCGCCCACCTCAGCGTCGTCGACCACGCGCGAGCCAGCCGGGGCGGCGTCCTGGAGCTGACCCGGGCCGAGGGCCTGGACATGTTCGACCTCGCGCTGCGCGCCGACGAGGCGCTGCTGGTGCCGATCAAGCTGGACCCGGCGGTGATGCGGGCGGACGTCGCGGCCGGCGGCGCGGTGCCGTCGCTGCTGCGCGGCCTGGTGCGCCCCGGCCGGCAGCAGGCACGGGCGGCGGCGGCCCCGGACGACGGCCTGGCGCGCCGGCTCGCGGGGCTCGCCCCCGTCGACCAGGAGGCGCTGCTCCTGGACGTGGTCCGCGCCCAGGTCGCGGTCGTGCTCGGCCACGCCAGCCCGGAGGACGTGCGCCCGGACATGGCGTTCAAGGACGTCGGCTTCGACTCGCTGACCTCGGTGGAGCTGCGCAACCGGCTGCGCGAGGCGACCGGGCTGAAGCTGCCGCCCACGCTGGTCTTCGACTACCCGAACCCGCTGGTGCTCGCCGGCCACCTGCGCGCGCAACTGCGACCCGACGACGCCGCGCCCGCCGCCGGCAACGGCACCGCCGCCGACGAGGCGCGGCTGCGGCAGGCCCTCGCGTCGGTCCCCCTGGACCGGCTGCGCGCGGCGGGGCTGGTCGACGCCCTGCTCGAACTCGCCGACACCGGCGCACCCGACGACGGCGACGGCAACGGGGCCGGCGACGAGCGGGCGATCGCCGACCTCGACGTCGACGATCTCGTGGAACTGGCGCTCGGCGGTGAGTAGTCGCGTGCGGCCCGGCATCTGCTACGAAGTGATTGGGGGCGCCCGGTGAGTGCGTCGTATGAGAAGGTCGTCGAGGCGCTGCGCAGGTCGGTGGCCGAGGTCGGCGAGCTGAAGAAGCGCAACCGGCAGCTCCTCGGCGCGTCCCGCGAGCCCATCGCCATCGTCGGGATGGCCTGCCGGCTGCCCGGCGGCGTCGCCGGGCCCGACGACCTGTGGCGGCTGGTGGCCGAGGGGCACGACGCCGTGTCGGGCTTCCCGACCGACCGGGGTTGGGACCTGGAGAATCTCTTCGACCCCGACCCGGACCACCCGGACACCTCGTACGTGAGCCAGGGCGGCTTCCTGCACGAGGCGGGGCTCTTCGACGCCGGGTTCTTCGGGATCTCGCCGCGCGAGGCCCTGGCGATGGACCCGCAGCAGCGGCTGCTGCTGGAGGCGTCGTGGGAGGCGTTCGAGAACGCGGCCGTCGACCCGACGTCACTCAAGGGCGACGACGTCGGCGTCTTCGTCGGCTCCGCCCCGCAGGGCTACGGCTCCGGTCCGATCGGGCCGGAGATGCAGAGCTTCGCCGGCACCGGGATGGCGTCGAGCGTGGCCTCGGGCCGGGTGTCGTACGTGTTCGGCTTCGAGGGCCCGGCGGTCACCATCGACACGGCCTGCTCGTCGTCGCTGGTGGCGATGCACCTCGCGGCGCAGGCCCTGCGGTCCGGCGAGTGCACGATGGCGCTGGCCGGCGGGGCGATGGTGATGTCCAGCCCCAACTCGTTCGTCGTGTTCTCCCGGCAGCGGGGGCTGGCCGCCGACGGGCGGTGCAAGCCGTACGCCGACGGCGCGGACGGGATGGGCCTGGCCGAGGGCGTCGCCATCGTGCTGCTCGAACGCCTGTCGGTGGCGCGCGAGCGCGGGCACCGCGTCCTGGCCGTGCTGCGCGGCAGCGCCGTCAACCAGGACGGCGCGTCGAACGGGCTGACCGCGCCGAACGGCCCGTCCCAGCAGCGGGTGATCCGCGCCGCGCTCGCCAACGCCGGGCTGTCGCCGTCCGAGATCGACGTCGTGGAGGGGCACGGGACCGGGACGTCCCTCGGCGACCCGATCGAGGCGCAGGCGCTGCTGGCCACCTACGGGCAGGACCGCGACCCCGACAGGCCGCTGTGGCTGGGGTCGCTGAAGTCGAACGTCGGCCACGCGCAGGCGGCGGCGGGCGTGGCCAGCGTGATCAAGGTGGTGCAGGCGCTGCGGCACGGCGTCATGCCGCCCAGCCTGCACGTCGACGCGCCCACCACCGCCGTGGACTGGTCCGAGGGGTCGGTGGAGCTGCTGACCGAGCCGCGGGAGTGGCCGCGCGCCGGGCACCCGCGCCGGGCCGGCGTGTCGTCGTTCGGGGTCAGCGGCACGAACGCCCACCTGATCATCGAGGAGGCGCCCGAGGAGCCCGCCGGCGAGGCGCCGACCCACGGCGTGCTGCCGCTCGTCGTGACCGCGCGCAGCGCGGCGTCGCTGGCCGGTCAGGCGCAGCGGCTGGCCGCGTTCGTCGAGACGGCCGGCGCGCCGCTCGCGGGCGTGGCCGGCGCGCTGGTGGCGGGCCGGGCGGTGCTCGACGAGCGCGCCGTGGTGGTGGCCGGTACCGCCGAGCAGGCCCTCGCCGGGCTCGGCGCGCTCGCCCGGGGCGAGGACGCCCCCGGCGTGGTGACCGGCGGCGGCCGTGCCCCCGGCAAGGTGGCCTGGGTGTTCCCGGGCCAGGGCTCGCAGTGGGTCGGCATGGGCCGCGAGCTGCTGGACACCTCGACCGTCTTCGCGGCGCGGATCGCCGAGTGCGCCGAGGCGCTGAAGCCGTTCGTCGACTGGTCTTTGGTGGACGTGCTGCGCGGCGACGCCGCCCCCGACCTGGTCGACCGGGTCGACGTGCTGCAACCGGCCAGCTTCGCCGTGATGGTGGGCCTGGCGGCGGTCTGGTCGTCGGTGGGCGTACGGCCCGACGCGGTGGTGGGTCACTCGCAGGGGGAGATCGCGGCGGCGTGCGTGGCCGGTGCGCTGTCGCTGGAGGACGCGGCGCGGGTGGTGGCGCTGCGCAGCCAGGCCATCGCCGCGAAGCTGTCCGGCCGGGGCGGCATGGCCTCGGTGGCGCTGTCCGAAACCGACGCCCGGGCCCTGCTGGAGCCGTGGGCGGACCGGGTCGAGGTGGCGGCGGTGAACAGCCCGTCGTCGGTGGTGGTGGCCGGTGACGCTGGGGCGTTGGACGAGGCGCTGGAGTCGTTGACCGGCCAGGGCGTGCGGGTGCGGCGGGTGGCGGTGGACTACGCCTCGCACTCGCGGCACGTGGAGGACATCCGCGAGACGCTGGCCGGGGCCCTGGCCGGGATCACCGCGCAGGCGCCGACGGTGCCGTTCCTCTCCACGGTCACCGGCGAGTGGATCACCGATCCCGGGGTCGTGGACGGCGACTACTGGTACCGCAACCTGCGCCACCAGGTCCGCTTCGGCCCGGCGGTGGCCGGCCTGCTCGGCGAGCGGTTCCGGGTCTTCCTGGAGGTCAGCGCCCACCCGGTGCTCGTCCAGCCGATCAACGAGATCGTGGACGACGCCGACGCGGTGGTGAGCGGCACGCTGCGGCGCGACGACGGCGGCCCCCGCCGGCTGCTCACCTCGATGGCCGAGTTGTTCGTCCGCGGCGTCGGCGTGGACTGGGCCGCCGTGCTGCCGGCCGGGGCGGCGTCGGCGCGGGTGGAGCTGCCGACCTACGCCTTCGACCGCCGGCACTACTGGCTCCAGTCGGCCGAGGCGGGCACCGACGCGGCGTCGCTGGGCCAGTCGCCGACGGACCACCCGCTGCTCAGCGCGGTGCTGGGGCTGCCGCAGTCGGACGGGCTGGTCTTCACGTCGCGGCTGTCGCTGCGGACGCACCCCTGGCTGGCCGACCACGCGATCGGCGGCGTGGTGCTCTTTCCCGGCACCGGCCTGGTGGAGCTGGCGCTGCGCGCCGGCGACGAGGCCGGCTGCCCGGTGCTGGACGAACTCGTGACGGAAACGCCGGTGGTGGTGCCCGAGCACGGCGGGGTCCGGATCCAGGTCGCGGTGGGCGGGCCGGACGAGACCGGCGCGCGCACCGTGGAGGTGTACTCGCTGCGCGAGGACGGCGGCGAGGCGTGGACGCGGCACGCCACGGGTGTGCTCTCCGCCGCGCCCGCTCCGGCACCCGGGTTCGACTTCGCGGCCTGGCCGCCCCCCGGCGCGCAGCGGGTCGAGGTCGGGGACTTCTACGCCGACCTCGTCGAGCGCGGCTACGCGTACGGGCCCGCGTTCCAGGGGGTGCGCACGGTGTGGCGGCGGGGCGAGGAGGTCTTCGCCGACGTCGCCCTGCCCGAGGAGCACCGCGCGGACGCCGCCGCGTACGGCATCCACCCCGCCCTGCTGGACGCGGCCCTGCAGACCGGGACCGTCGCCGCCGCCGCGGCGGCCGGCGCGGACGAGCAACCCGGGCGGTCGGTGATGCCGTTCGCGTGGAACGGGCTCGCGCTGCACGCCGTGGGCGCCTCGGCGCTGCGGGTCCGGGTCGCGCCGGGCGGCCCGGACACGATGATCGTCGAGGCCGCCGACCCGACCGGCGGCCCGGTCCTGACGATGGACTCGCTGGTGCTGCGCGAGGTGTCCACCGAACGGCTGGACACCGCCCCCGCCGACGCGCTGTTCCACGTCGACTGGACCGAGCTGCCGCCGGTGCCGACCCAGCCGTCGCCGCGCTGGGCGGCGGTGGCCACCGCCGCCGACGTGGCCGCCCTGCTGGCGAGGATCGCCCGGGGCGACGGCGCCGACAGGGCCGCCCAGGGCGACGGTGCCTTCCGGGGCGACGATGTCGACGCCAACGCGCCGGGCGACGTGCCCGCGGCCGTGGTGCTGGAGGCGGTCGGCGACGGCGACGCGCTGGCCGTGACGTCGCGGGTCCTGGCGGCCGTGCAGGCGTGGCTGACGGCGGCCGACCTGGACGACTCGCGGCTGGTGGTGGCCACCCGGGGCGCGATGCCCGCCGGCGACGGCGTGGTGACCGACCCGGACGCCTCCGCCGTGTGGGGCCTGGTGCGCGCCGCCCAGACCGAGAACCCGGACCGGATCGTCCTGCTGGACCTCGACCCCGCCGCCGACGACGGGCCGGAGGCGGTGCTGGGCGCGGTGCTGGCCAGCGGCGAGCCGCAGGTCGCCGCGCGCGGGACCACCCTCTCCGTGCCGCGCCTCGCCCGCGCCGACCGGGCGGCGGACGCCTCCGCCGGATTCGGCCCCGACGCGACGGTGCTGGTCTCCGGCGCGGGCTCGCTGGGCGCGCTCGCGGCCCGCCGCCTGGTCGACCGGCACGGCGTACGCCGCCTGGTGCTGGCCAGCCGCCGGGGCCGCGACGCGGACGGCGTGGCCGAGCTGGTCGCCGAGCTGACCGGGCAGGGCGCGGACGTGGCGGTGGTCGCCTGCGACGCCTCCGACCGCGAACAGGTGGCGGCCCTGCTGGCGGAGCACCGCCCGACCGCCGTCGTACACACGGCGGGCGTCTTCGACGCCGGGGTGGTCGGCGCGTTGACCCCGGAGAAGCTGGCCCGGGTGTTCGCGCCGAAGGTCGACGCGGCGCGGCACCTGCACGAGCTGACCCGGGACCTCGACCTCGACGCGTTCGTCGTCTACTCGTCCGCCTCGTCGATCTTCATGGGCGCGGGCAGCGGCGGCTACGCGGCGGCGAACGCGTACCTGGACGGCCTGATGGCCCACCGCCGGGCGGCGGGCCTGCCGGGGCTGTCGCTGGCCTGGGGGCCGTGGCAGCAGCTCACCGGCATGGCCGACACCATCGACGACGTCACCCTGGACCGGATGAGCCGGCGCGAGGGGCGCGGGGGAGTCCTGGGGCTCGGCTCCGACGACGGCATGGACCTGTTCGACGCCGCCCTGGCGTCCGGGCAGTCGCTGCTGGTGCCGATCAGGCTGGACCTTCGCGAGGTCCGCGCCGACGCGGCGAGCGGCGGCGGCGTGCCGCACCTGCTGCGCGGCCTGGTCCGGCCGGGCCGGCAGTCGGCGCGGGCGGCGTCCGGCGGGGACGGTGGGCTGGCCCGCCGGCTCGCCGAGCTGGCCCCGGCCGACCGGGAGACGCTGCTGCTGGACCTGGTGCGCGCCCAGGTCGCGGTCGTGCTCGGGCACTCGGGGGCGAGCGCCGTCCGGGCGGACGGGGCGTTCAAGGACGCCGGGTTCGACTCGCTGACCTCGGTGGAGCTGCGCAACCGGCTGCGCGAGGCGACGGGGCTGAAGCTGCCGGCCACGCTGGTCTTCGACCACCCGAACCCGCAGGCCCTCGCCCGCCACCTGCGCGACTGTCTGGTCGTCGACGAGGCGTCCCCGGTCGACTCCGTGCTGGCCGGCCTCGCCGGCCTGGAGTCGGCGATCGGGGTCGCGGCCGCCGACGGCGAGGCCCGCGACCGGATCGCCGCGCGGCTGCGGGAACTGCTGAAGGCGGCCGAGGCGGTCGAGCCCGACCCGTCCGACGACGACCTCGAGACCGCCAGCGACGAGGAGCTGTTCGCCCTCGTCGACCGCTACGCCTGACCACCGCCCGACCCGCGCTACGGCAACCGCACACACGAACATCCCGGGGAGCTGAGTTTCAATGGCTGACGAGGTACAACTCCGCGACTACCTCAAGAGGGCCATCGGCGACGCCCGCGACGCCCGCAAGCGGCTGCGCGAGGTCGAGGAGCAGGCGCGGGAGCCGATCGCCATCGTCGGGATGGCGTGCCGGTACCCGGGCGGCGTCTCCTCGCCCGAGGAGCTGTGGCACGTCGTGGCGAACGGCACCGACACCGTGGCCGGCTTCCCCACCGACCGGGGCTGGGACCTGGAGGGACTGTTCGACCCGGACCCGGACCGCCCGGGCACGTCGTACACGAGCCAGGGTGGCTTCCTCGGCGGCGCGGGGCTCTTCGACGCGGGGTTCTTCGGCATCTCGCCGCGCGAGGCCCTGGCGATGGACCCGCAGCAGCGGTTGCTGCTGGAGACCTCCTGGGAGGCGATGGAGCGGGCCGGCGTCGACCCGTCGTCGTGGCGGGGCGCCGACGTCGGCGTCTTCACCGGGCTCTCCGCCCAGGGCTACGGCGCCGGCTCCGGCCGCCAGGTCGCGCCGGAGCTGGAGGGCTTCGCGGGCACGGGCGCCGCGCCGTGCATCGCGACCGGCCGGGTGTCGTACGTGTTCGGTTTCGAGGGCCCCGCCGTGACCGTGGACACCGGGTGCTCGTCGTCGCTGGTGGCGATGCACCTGGCCGTGCAGGCGCTGCGGCAGGGGGAGTGCTCGGCGGCGCTGGCGGGCGGCGCGATGGTGATGGCCCAGCCGGGCTCCTTCCTGTCGTTCTCCCGGCAGCGGGGGCTGGCGACCGACGGGCGGTGCAAGGCGTACGCGGACGGCGCGGACGGGATGGGCCTGGCCGAGGGCGTCGGCGTGGTGCTGCTGGAACGCCTGTCGGTGGCGCGCGAGCGCGGGCACCGGGTGCTGGCGGTGCTGCGCGGCATCGCGGTGAACCAGGACGGCGCGTCGAACGGGCTGACCGCGCCGAACGGGCCGTCGCAGCAGCGGGTGATCCGCGCCGCGCTGGCCAACGCCGGGCTGTCGGCGGCCGACGTCGACGTCGTCGAGGGCCACGGCACCGGCACGGTGCTGGGCGACCCGATCGAGGCGCAGGCGCTGCTGGCCACCTACGGGCAGGACCGCGACCCGGCGCGCCCGCTGTGGCTGGGCTCGGTGAAGTCGAACATCGGGCACACGCAGGCGGCGGCGGGCGTGGCCGGTGTGATCAAGATGGTGCAGGCGTTGCGGCACGGCGTCCTCCCGGCGACGCTGCACGTCGACGCGCCGACGGCGGAGGTGGACTGGTCGGCCGGCGCGGTGGAGCTGCTGACCGAGGCGCGCCCGTGGCCGCGCGGCGAGCGCCCGCGCCGGGCGGGGGTCTCCTCGTTCGGGATCAGCGGGACGAACGCGCACCTGATCATCGAGGAGGCGCCCGAGGAGCCGACCCCGGCCGCGCCGGCCCAGCCCGACGCGGTGGTGCCGCTGGTGCTGTCGGCGCGCGGCGCCGGGGCGCTGGCCGGGCAGGCCGGCCGGCTGGCGTCGTACCTGGAGACGGGCGCGGCCCCGCTGCCGGCGGTGGCCGGCGCGCTGGTGTCCGGCCGGGCCCTGCTCGACGAGCGCGCCGTGGTGGTGGCCGGCACCGCCGAGCAGGCCCTCGCCGGGCTCGGCGCGCTCGCCCGGGGCGAGGACGCCGCCGGCCTGGTGACCGGCGGGGCCGGGACGCCGGGGAAGGTCGTGTGGGTCTTCCCGGGCCAGGGCTCGCAGTGGGTCGGCATGGGCCGGGAGCTGCTCGACTCCTCGCCGGTCTTCGCCAAGCGGATCGCCGAGTGCGCCGACGCCCTGACGCCGTGGATCGACTGGTCGCTGGGGGACGTGCTGCGCGGCGACGTGGACCTGCTCGACCGGGTCGACGTGGTGCAGCCGGCGAGCTTCGCGGTCATGCTGGGCCTGGCGGCGGTCTGGTCGTCGGTGGGCGTACGGCCCGACGCGGTGGTGGGTCACTCGCAGGGCGAGATCGCGGCGACGTGCGTGGCCGGCGCGCTGTCGCTGGAGGACGCGGCGCGGGTGGTGGCGCTGCGCAGCCAGGCCATCGCCGCGAAGCTCTCCGGCCGGGGCGGCATGGCCTCGGTGGCGCTGTCCGAACCCGACGCCCGGGCCCTGCTGGAGCCGTGGGCGGACCGGGTCGAGGTGGCGGCGGTGAACGGCCCGTCGTCGGTGGTGGTGGCCGGTGACGCCGGGGCGTTGGACGAGGCGCTGGAGTCGCTGACCGGCCAGGGCGTGCGGGTGCGGCGGGTGGCGGTGGACTACGCCTCGCACTCGCGGCACGTGGAGGACATCCGCGAGACGCTGGCCGGGGCCCTGGCCGGGATCACCGCGCAGGCGCCGACGGTGCCGTTCCTCTCCACGGTCACCGGCGAGTGGATCACCGATCCCGGGGTCGTGGACGGCGACTACTGGTACCGCAACCTGCGCCACCAGGTCCGCTTCGGCCCGGCGGTGGCCGGCCTGCTCGCGGCGGGACACCGGGTGTTCGTGGAGGTCAGCGCCCACCCGGTGCTCGTCCAGCCGATCAGCGAGACCGCCGACGACGCGGTGGTGACCGGCACGCTGCGCCGCGACGACGGGGGCCCGCGCCGGTTCCTGACCTCCGTGGCCGAGCTCTTCGTCCGGGGCGTCGCGGTCGACTGGGCCGGCGTCCTGCCGCCCGTGGCCGGGCACCCGGACCTGCCGACCTACGCGTTCGACCACCAGCACTTCTGGCTCCAGACCGAGGAGTCCGCGACCGACGCGGCGTCGCTGGGCCAGTCCGCGGCGGATCACCCGCTGCTGGGCGCGACGGTCGCGCTGCCCCGCTCGCAGGAACTGGTCTGCACCGCCCGCCTGTCGCTGCGGTCCCACCCGTGGCTGGCCGACCACGCGGTCGGCGGCGCGCTGCTCCTGCCCGCCGGCGTCCTGGTCGAGCTGGCGGTGCGCGCCGGCGACGAGGTGGGCTGCCCGACGCTGGACGAACTCGTCACGGAGGCCCCGCTGGTCGTGCCCGAGCACGGCGGCGTGCGCGTCCAGGTCGCGGTGGGCGCACCCGACGACGGCGGGGTCCGCGCCGTGGAGGTGTACTCCCAGCCCGACGACGGCGGGGACGCCTGGACGCGGCACGCCACCGGCACGCTCTCCGCCGCGCCCGCGCCGACGCCGGAGTTCGACTTCACGGCCTGGCCGCCGCCGGGCGCCCAGCCGGTCGAGGCCGACGACCTCTACCCGGAGCTGGCCGAGCGCGGCCACGCGTACGGGCCCGCGTTCCGGGGGGTGCGGGCGGTGTGGCGGCGGGGCGAGGAGGTCTTCGCCGAGGTCGCCCTGCCCGAGGAGCACCGTGCGGACGCCGCCGCGTACGGCATCCACCCCGCCCTGCTGGACGCGGCCGTGCAGCCGGTCCTGCCCGACGCCGGGGACGACGCGGACGGGCCCCGGCTGCCGCTGGACTGGGCCGGGCTGGCGCTGCACGCCGGGGGCGCCCCGGCGCTGCGCGTGCGGCTGACGCCCCGCGCGGCCGGCACCGTGGCGCTGGAGGCGGCGGACGCGGCCGGCGGCCCGGTGCTGACCGTCGACTCCGTCGCGTCCCGGCCGGTGGCCGTGGCGAAGCTCGCCGCGACGACGCGGCCCCGTGACTCGCTGTTCCGCGTGGAGTGGACCGAACTGCCCGCCCCGGCGGTGGCCCCCGCCCCGGTCGACGCCGAGATCCTGGAGGTGGCCGGCGGCGACGACGCGCTGGCCGCGACCTCGCGGGTGCTGGCCGACGTGCAGACCTGGCTGGACGGGCCGCAGGAGTCGCGGCTGGTGGTCGTGACCCGGGGGGCGGTGCCCGCCGGTGACGGCGCGGTGGTCGACCCGGGCGCGGCGGCGGTGTGGGGTCTGGTGCGTTCCGCGCAGGCCGAGAACCCGGACCGGATCGTCCTGCTGGACCTGGACCCCGCCGCCGTCGACGGGCCGGAGGCGGTGCTGGGCGCGGTGCTGGCCAGCGGGGAACCGCAGGTCGCCGCGCGTGGCGCGGCCCTGCTCGTCCCGCGCCTCGCCCGCGCCGACGACCGGGCGCCGGACGTGCCCGTTGTCTTCCGCCCCGACTCCACGGTCCTGGTCTCCGGCGCGGGCGTGCTCGGGGCGGTGGTGGCCCGGCACCTGGTCGCCCGCCACGGCGTGCGGCGTCTCGTGCTGGCCAGCCGGCGCGGCCCGGCCGCCGAGGGCATCGCGGACCTGGTCGGCGAGCTGACCGACCGGGGCGCGGCGGTCTCCGTCGTCGCCTGCGACGCCACCGACCGCGACCAGGTGGCGGCCCTGCTGGCCGCGCACCCCCCGACCGCCGTCGTGCACACGGCGGGCGTGCTGGACGACGGCGTGATCGGGGCGCTGACCCCCGGGCGGCTGGCCACCGTGTTCGCCCCCAAGGTCGACGCGGTGCCGCTGCTGGACGAGCTGACCCGCGACCGCGACCTCGACGCGTTCGTGGTGTTCTCCTCCGGCTCGGGCGTGTTCGGCTCCCCCGGCCAGGGCAACTACGCGGCGGCGAACGCCTTCCTCGACGCGGCGATGGCGAACCGCCGGGCGGCCGGCCTGCCCGGGCTGTCGCTCGCGTGGGGCCTGTGGGAGCAGGCCACGGGCATGACCGCCCACCTCGGCGGGGCGGACCAGGCGCGGATGAGCCGGGGCGGCGTGCGGCCCATGACGGCCACGGAGGGCATGGAGCTGTTCGACGCCGCCCTCGCCGCCGACCAGGCCCTGCTGGTGCCGGTCAAGCTCGACCTGCGGGAGGTGCGGGCCGGCGGCGCGGTGCCGCACCTGCTGCGCGGCCTGGTCCGGGCCGGGCGGCAGCAGGCGCGGGCGGCGTCCGGCGACGACGGCGGCCTGGCCCGCCGGCTCGCCGGGCTCGGCCCCGAGGAGCAGGAGACGCTGCTGCTGGACCTGGTGCGCGGCCAGGTCGCGGTCGTGCTCGGCCACTCCGACCCGGCGGCCGTACGGCCCGACGGGGCGTTCAAGGAGGCCGGGTTCGACTCGCTGACCTCGGTGGAGCTGCGCAACCGGCTGCGCGAGGCGACCGGGCTGAAGCTGCCCGCCACGCTCGTCTTCGACCACCCCACCCCGCTGGTCCTCGCCCGGCACCTGCGCGACGAGCTCGGGGCCGGCGGCGATCCGCTGTCCCGGGTGAACGCCCGGATCGCCGACGTCGAGTCGCTGATCGGCAGCCTGGCCCTCGACGAGTCCGCGCGATCCGCCATCACGCTGCGCCTACAGGGCCTGGTGGCCAAGTGCAACGGAGTCCGCGAGCAGGCGGACGGCACCACGGTCGCGGAGCAGCTCGACTCCGCGTCCGCCGACGAGGTCCTCGACTTCATCGACGCGGAGCTCGGGCTCGGCTGACCCCGACCCGAGGCGTCCCGCCCCCATCAAGACCTTCGTGAGGACTGACGAGAATGACCACGGACGATAGACTCCTCAAGTACCTCAAGCGCGTCACGGCCGAGCTGCACACCCTCAAGCAGCAGGGCTCGCGGCACGCGGACGAGCCGCTCGCCGTCGTGGGCATGGCGTGCCGGTTCCCGGGGGGCGTCTCCTCCCCGGAGGAGCTGTGGCGTCTCGTGGCCGGCGGGGTCGACGCCCTCTCCGACTTCCCCGACGACCGGGGCTGGGACCTCGACGGCCTCTTCGACCCCGACCCGGACAGCCCCGGCACGTCCTACACGAGCCAGGGCGGCTTCCTCCAGGGCGCGGGGCAGTTCGACGCCGGGTTCTTCGGCATCTCGCCGCGCGAGGCCCTCGTCATGGACCCGCAGCACCGGCTGCTGCTGGAGACGTCGTGGGAGGCGCTGGAGGACGCCGGGGTCGACCCGCTGTCGCTCAAGGGCACCGACGTCGGGGTCTTCTCCGGCGTGTTCACCCAGGGCTACGGGGCGGGCTCGATCACCCCGGAGCTGGAGGGCTTCGCGGGCACGGGTTCGGCGTCGAGCGTGGCGTCGGGCCGGGTGTCGTACACCCTCGGGTTGGAGGGCCCGGCCATCACGATCGACACGGCCTGCTCGTCGTCGCTGGTCGCCATCCACCTGGCGGCGCAGGCGCTGCGGCTGGGGGAGTGCTCGATGGCCCTGGCCGGCGGCGCGACCGTGATGCCGACGCCGGGCACCTTCGTGGCGTTCTCCCGGCAGCGGGTGCTGGCCGCCGACGGGCGGAGCAAGGCGTTCGCCGCCGCCGCCGACGGCACCGGCTGGTCCGAGGGCGTCGGCGTGGTCGTCCTCGAACGACTCTCGGTGGCGCGGGAGCGCGGCCACCGCATCCTGGCCGTGTTGCGCGGCAGCGCGGTGAACCAGGACGGCGCGTCCAACGGCCTGACCGCGCCGAACGGCCCGGCGCAGCAGCGGGTGATCCGCAAGGCCCTGGCCGGCGCGGGCCTGGTGCCGTCCGACGTGGACGCCGTGGAGGCCCACGGCACGGGCACCGCCCTGGGCGACCCGATCGAGGCGCAGGCCCTCCTGGCGACCTACGGGCAGGGGCGGGAGCCGGGGCGTCCGCTCTGGCTGGGCTCGATCAAGTCGAACATCGGGCACACCCAGGCCGCCGCCGGCGTGGCCGGCGTGATCAAGATGGTGCAGGCCCTGCGGCACGGGGTCCTGCCGCCCACCCTGCACGTGGACGAGCCGACACCGCAGGTCGACTGGTCCGCCGGCGCGGTCGAACTGCTGACCGAGGCGCGGGACTGGCCGCGCGACGGCCGCCCGCGCCGGGCCGGGGTGTCCGGATTCGGCATCAGCGGTACCAACGCCCACCTGATCATCGAGGAGGCCCCCGCCGACGAGGACGCGCCGACCCCGACGCCGACGCCCACCGGCGTGCTGCCGCTGGTCGTGTCGGCCGGCAGCCCGGCCTCCCTGGCCGCGCAGGCGGGCCGGCTCGCGTCGTTCCTGGCGGCCGACGGCGCGCCGCTGGCGCGCGTGGCCGGGGCGCTGCTGACCGAACGGGCGCTGCTCGGCGAGCGCGCCGTGGTGCTCGTGGACTCGGCCGGGGAGGCCCTGGCCGGGCTGGAGGCGCTGGCGACCGGCGCGACCGCGCCCAACCTGGTCACCGGTACGGCCGGGGCGGGCAGGGTCGTGTGGGTGTTTCCGGGGCAGGGTTCGCAGCGGGTGGGGATGGGTCGTGGGTTGTACGACCGGTATCCGGTGTTCGCGGCGGCGTTCGACGAGGCGTGTGGGCTGCTGGATGAGTGTCTTGCGGGGTGGGTGGATCACCCGGTGGCGGATGTGGTGTTGGGGCGGGCGCCGCGCAGCGGTGACCTCGTGAATCTGACGGTGTTCACGCAGGCGGGGTTGTTCGCGGTGGAGTCTGCTCTGTTCCGGTTGGTGTCGTCGTGGGGTGTGCGGCCGGATGTGGTGGTGGGGCACTCGATCGGTGAGATTTCGGCGGCGTATGCGGCCGGGGTGTTGTCGTTGGGGGATGCGGCGCGGGTGGTGGCGGCGCGGGGTCGGTTGATGCAGGCGTTGCCGCCGGGTGGGGCGATGGTGGCGGTGGCCGTGACGGAGGCGGAGGTCGCGGGGCTGCTGGGCGGGGGTGTGGAGGTCGCGGCGGTCAACGGTCCGGCGTCGGTGGTGCTCTCGGGTGACGAGGAGGCGGTGCTGGCGGCGGCGGAGGAGCTGCGGGGGCGGGGGCACAAGGCGAAGCGGTTGGTGGTGTCGCACGCGTTCCACTCGGCGCGGATGGAGCCGATGCTGGCCGAGTTCGCGGCGGAGCTGGCGGACGTGGCCTGGGGGGAGCCGTCGATTGCGGTGGTCTCCACCGTGACCGGGCGGTTGGCCGGGCCGGGTGAGCTGGCCGATCCACGCTACTGGGTGGAGAACGCGCGGCGGCCGGTGCGGTTCGCCGACGGGGTCGCGGCGGCGGTGGCGCACGGCGGGTCGCTCTTCGTGGAGCTGGGCCCCGGCGCGGCGCTGACCGCGATGGTGGCGGAGTCGGCGGCGGCGGCCGGCACCGAGGTGACGTGCGTGCCAGCGCTGCGCGACGGTCGCCCGGAGGAGCGGTCGGTGCTGGCGTCGGTGGCCGAGCTGTTCGTGCGCGGCGTCGCCGTCGACTGGGCCGCCCTGCTGCCGCCCGTGACCGGGCACGTGGACCTGCCCACGTACGCCTTCGACCGCCGGAACTACTGGCTGCCGCCCGGCGACTCGGCGGCGGACGCGGCGTCGCTGGGGCAGTCGGCCGCCGACCACCCGCTGCTCGGCGCGGTCGTGCGGCTGCCGCACTCCGACGGGCTGGTGTTCACCTCGCTGCTGTCGCTGCGCACCCACCCCTGGCTCGCCGACCACGAGATCGGCGGCGCGGTGCTCGTCGCGGGCACCGGGCTGGTGGAGCTGGCGGTCCGCGCGGGCGACGAGGTCGGCTGCCCGGTCCTGGACGAGCTGGTGATCGAGGCCCCGCTGGCCGTCCCGGAGCGCGGCGGGGTGCGGGTGCTGGTGGCGGTGGGCGGCCCGGGGGAGACCGGGGCGCGCACGGTCGACGTCTACTCCCAGCGCGACGGCGACGGCGACGACTGGACCCGGCACGCCACGGGCCTGCTGTCGGACGCGCCGGCCGCGCCCGGCTCCGGGTTCGACTTCGCCGCCTGGCCGCCGCCGGGCGCCCAGCCGGTCGAGATCGACAGCTTCTACGCCGACCTGGTGGAGCGCGGCTACGCGTACGGGCCGTCGTTCCAGGGGCTGCGGGCGGTGTGGCGGCGCGGCGAGGAGGTCTTCGCCGAGGTCGCGCTGCCCGAGGAGCACCGCGCGGAGGCCGGCCGGTTCGGCATCCACCCCGCGCTGCTCGACGCCGCCCTGCACGCGGGCATGCTCGGCACCGCCACGGCGGAGGAGGCCGGGCCGCCGGTGCTGCCGTTCGCGTGGAACGGGACGGCGCTGCACGCGGCGGGCGCGTCCGCGCTGCGCGTGCGGCTGGTGGCCGACGGGCCCAGCGCCATCTCGGTGGAGGCGGCGGACGAGACCGGCGGCCCCGTGGTGTCGGTCGGCTCGCTGGTGTCCCGGCCGGTCTCCACCGAGCGGCTGGACACCTCGGCGGCGGGCATCCGGGACGCGCTGTTCCGCGTGGACTGGAGCGCCCTGCCCACGACCGCCGGCGGGGCCGCGCCCTCGTGGGTGCCGGTGGCCACCGTCGACGACGTCGCGGCGCTGGCCGGCGACGCGCCCACGGCGGCGGTGCTGGAGGCGGCCGGCGGAGACGACGCGCTGGCCGTCACCGCGCGGGTGCTGGGCGTCGTGCAGGCGTGGCTGGCCGCCGGGCCGGAGGAGTCGCGGCTGGTGGTGGTGACCCGGGGCGCGGTGCCCGCCGGTGACGGCGCGGTGGTCGATCCGGGTGCGGCGGCGGTGTGGGGCCTGGTGCGTTCCGCGCAGGCCGAGAACCCGGACCGGATCGTCCTGCTGGACCTGGACCCCGCCGCTGTCGACGGGCCGGAGGCGGTGCTGGGCGCGGTGCTGGCCAGCGGCGAACCCCAGGTCGCGGTGCGGGGCACCACGCTGTCGGCTCCCCGGCTGGCGCGTACCACCGAGCCGGCCGGCGACACCCCGGCCGCGTTCGGCCCCGAGGACACCGTCCTGGTCACCGGCGGCACCGGATCGCTGGGCGCCCTGGTCGCGCGGCACCTCGTCTCCCGGCACGGCGTGCGGCGGCTGGTCCTCGCCAGCCGGCGCGGCCCGGCCGCCGACGGCGCGCCGGAGCTGGTCGCCGAGCTGACCGGGCAGGGCGCGGCGGTGTCGGTCGTCGCGTGCGACGTGTCGGACCGCGACCAGACGGCGGCCCTGCTGGCCGAGCACCGCCCGACGGGCGTGGTGCACACGGCGGGCGTGCTGGACGACGGCGTGATCGGGGCGCTGACCCCCGAGCGGCTGGCCACCGTGTTCGCGCCGAAGGTCGACGCGGTCCGCCACCTGGACGAGCTGACCCGGGGCCTGGACCTGCGCGCGTTCGTCATCTTCTCCTCCGCGTCCGGCGTGTTCGGCTCCGCCGGCCAGGGCAACTACGCGGCGGCCAACGCCTTCCTCGACGCGGCGGTCGCCCGGCGTCGGGCCGCCGGACTGCCGGGCGTGTCGCTGGCCTGGGGCCTGTGGGACCAGACCGACGGCATGACCGCGCACCTGGGCGGCGCCGACCAGGCGCGGATGAGCCGGGGCGGCGTCCTGGCGATGACCCCCGCCGAGGGCATGGAGCTCTTCGACGCCGCCGTGGCGTCCGGGCCGGCGCTGCTGGTCCCGGTCAAGCTGGACCTGCGGGCGAGCCGCGCGAACGTCCCGTACCTGCTGCGCGACCTGGTCCGGCCGCGTCGGCAGCAGGCGCGGTCGGCGGCGGCGGGCGACGGCGGGCTGGCCCGGCGGCTGGCCGGTCTCGGGGCCGCCGAGCGGGAGGCGCTGCTGCTGGACCTGGTGCGCGGCCAGGTCGCGGTCGTGCTCGGGCACTCCGGCGCGGACGCCGTACGGCCGGACGCGGCGTTCAAGGACGCCGGCTTCGACTCGCTGACCTCGGTGGAGCTGCGCAACCGGCTGCGCGAGGCGACGGGGATGAAGCTGCCCGCGACGCTGGTCTTCGACTACCCCACGCCGGTGGCGCTCGCCCGCTACCTGCGCGACGAGCTGGGCGAGCCGGCGGCCGGCGCTCCGGCGGCGGTCGTCGCCGTCGCCGCCCCCGACGAGCCCATCGCGATCGTGGGCATGGCGTGCCGCCTGCCGGGCGGCGTGGAGAACCCGGACGACCTGTGGCGGATGGTCTTCGAGGGGCGCGAGGGCGTGTCGCCCTTCCCCGAGGACCGGGGCTGGGACCTCGACGGCCTCTTCGACCCGGACCCCGACCGCAGGGGCACCTCCTACACCAGCCAGGGCGGCTTCCTCCAGGGCGCGGGGCTGTTCGACGCCGGGTTCTTCGGGATCTCGCCCCGGGAGGCCCTCGCGATGGACCCGCAGCAGCGGCTGCTGCTGGAGACGTCGTGGGAGGCCCTGGAGGGGGTGGGCATCGACCCGGCCTCGCTGAAGGGTACCGACGTCGGCGTCTTCACCGGGGTCTCCGCCCAGGGGTACGGCATCGGCGTCCCCGCGCCCGAGCTGGAGGGCTTCGCGAGCACGGCCGGGGCGTCGAGCGTGGCCTCCGGCCGGGTGTCGTACGTGTTCGGCTTCGAGGGCCCGGCGGTCACGATCGACACGGCCTGCTCGTCGTCGCTGGTGGCGATGCACCTGGCCGCGCAGGCGCTGCGGTCCGGCGAGTGCTCGATGGCGCTGGCCGGCGGCGTGACCGTCATGGCCACGCCGGGCACCTTCGTGGCGTTCTCCCGCCAGCGCGGCCTGGCCGGCGACGGGCGGTGCAAGGCGTACGCGGACGGCGCGGACGGCACCGGCTGGGCCGAGGGCGTCGGCGTGGTCGTCCTCGAACGACTCTCAGTGGCGCGGGAGCGTGGCCACCGGGTCTTGGCCGTGCTGCGCGGCAGCGCGGTGAACCAGGACGGCGCGTCCAACGGCCTCACCGCCCCCAACGGCCCGGCGCAGCAGCGGGTGATCCGCCGGGCCCTCGCGGGCGCGGGCCTGACCCCGTCCGACGTGGACGTGGTGGAGGGGCACGGCACGGGCACCGCCCTGGGCGACCCGATCGAGGTGCAGGCCCTGCTGGCGACCTACGGGCAGGGCCGCGACCCCGGCAGCCCGCTCTGGCTGGGCTCGATCAAGTCGAACATCGGCCACGCCCAGTCGGCGGCCGGCGTCGCCGGCGTGATCAAGATGGTGCAGGCGCTGCGCCACGACGTCCTGCCCCCGACGCTGCACGTCAGCAGGCCCACGAGCCAGGTCGACTGGTCCGTCGGCGAGGTGGAACTGCTGACCGAGGCGCGGAAGTGGTCGCGCAACGGCCGCCCGCGCCGGGCGGGCGTCTCCTCCTTCGGCATCAGCGGCACGAACGCGCACCTCATCATCGAGGAGGCGCCCCCCGAGGAGGCGCGGCCCGTCCCCGCCGAGGCCCCCGACGCGGTGGTGCCGCTGGTCGTCTCGGCGCGCAGCGCCGGTGCCCTCGCGGGCCAGGCCGGGCGGCTCGCGGCGTTCGTCGAGGACTCCGGCGAGGTGCCGCCGGCCGGGGTGGCCCGCGCGCTGGCCTCCGGCCGCTCCGTGTTCGGCGAGCGCGCCGTCCTGGTGGCCGGGTCCCGCGAGGAGACGCTGACCGGGCTGCGGGCGCTGGCCGACCGCGGGACCGCGCCCGGCCTGGTGGTCGGCAGGGTGGCCGCCTCGGGCCTGCCGGGCAGGGTCGTGTGGGTGTTTCCGGGGCAGGGTTCGCAGCGGGTGGGGATGGGTCGTGGGTTGTACGACCGGTATCCGGTGTTCGCGGCGGCGTTCGACGAGGCGTGTGGGCTGCTGGATGAGTGTCTTGCGGGGTGGGTGGATCACCCGGTGGCGGATGTGGTGTTGGGGCGGGCGCCGCGCAGCGGTGACCTCGTGAATCTGACGGTGTTCACGCAGGCGGGGTTGTTCGCGGTGGAGTCTGCTCTGTTCCGGTTGGTGTCGTCGTGGGGTGTGCGGCCGGATGTGGTGGTGGGGCACTCGATCGGTGAGATTTCGGCGGCGTATGCGGCCGGGGTGTTGTCGTTGGGGGATGCGGCGCGGGTGGTGGCGGCGCGGGGTCGGTTGATGCAGGCGTTGCCGCCGGGTGGGGCGATGGTGGCGGTGGCCGTGACTGAGGCGGAGGTCGCGGGGCTGCTGGGCGGGGGTGTGGAGGTCGCGGCGGTCAACGGTCCGGCGTCGGTGGTGCTCTCGGGTGACGAGGAGGCGGTGCTGGCGGCGGCGGAGGAGCTGCGGGGGCGGGGGCACAAGACGAAGCGGCTGGTGGTGTCGCACGCGTTCCACTCGGCGCGGATGGAGCCGATGCTGGAGGCGTTCGCCGCCGAGCTGGCGGGAGTGGTGTGGCAGCCGCCGGTGGTCCCGGTGGTGTCGAACCTGACCGGGCGACTCGCCGGGCCGGGTGAGCTCGAAGACCCGCGCTACTGGGTGGAGCACGTGCGGCGGCCGGTGCGGTTCGCCGACGGGGTCGCGGCGGCGGTGGCGCACGGCGGGTCGCACTTCGTCGAGCTGGGTCCCGGCGCGGCGTTGACCCCGATGGTGGCGGAGACGGCCACGGAGGCGGTGTGCGTTCCGGCGCTGCGCGACGGTCGCCCGGAGGAGCGGTCGGTGCTGGCGTCGGTGGCCGAGCTGTTCGTGCGCGGCGTCGCCGTCGACTGGGCCGCGACGCTGCCCGCCGGGCCGGCGTCCACGCGGGTCGACCTGCCGACGTACGCCTTCGACCACGAGCACTACTGGCTCCACGCGACCGAACCCGCCACCGACGCGGCGTCGCTGGGGCAGTCGGCCGCCGACCACCCGCTGCTCGGCGCGGTCGTGGAGCTGCCGCACTCCGACGGGCTGGTGTTCACCTCGCTGCTATCGCTGCGCACCCACCCCTGGCTCGCCGACCACGAGATCGGCGGGGTGGTGATCGTCCCCGGCAGCGGGCTGGTGGAGTTGGCGGTGCGGGCCGGCGACGAGGCGGGGTGCTCGGTGCTGGACGAGCTGGTGATCGAGGCCCCGCTGGTGGTGCCGGAGTCCGGCGGCGTGCGGGTGCAGGTCGCCCTGGGCGGGCCGAACGGGCGCGGGGCGCGCACGGTCGACGTCTACTCCCGACCCGACGACGCCGACCCGGGCGCGTGGACGCGGCACGCCACGGGGATGCTGACCGGCGCGCCCGCCGCCCGCGAGCGCTTCGACTTCACCGCCTGGCCGCCGGCCGGCGCGGAGCCGGTGGACATCGGCGGCGGCTACGGGCGGCTCGCCCGGGTGGGGTACGGATACGGGGCGACGTTCCGGGCCGTACGGGCGGTGTGGCGGCGCGGCGAGGAACTCTTCGCCGAGGTCGCGCTCCCCGAGGAGCACCGCGCGGAGGCCGGCCGGTTCGGCATCCACCCCGCGCTGCTCGACGCCGCCCTGCACTCGACCATGCTCGCCGCCCCGGCGGGCGGCGGCGACGCCGAGGGCGAGCCGGACGGGCGGGAACTGTCGCTGCCGTTCGCGTGGAACGGGCTGCGGCTGCACGCGGCCGGCGCGGCCGTGCTGCGCGTACGGGTCACGAGCCCCGAGCCCGACGCGATGTCGCTCCAGGCCGGGGACGAGGCCGGCGGCCCGGTCGTGACGCTGGACTCGCTGGTGGGCCGGCGCATCTCCGCCGAGCAGTTGGACGCGGCGGCGGCGGGCGGCGCGCGCGCCGACTCGCTGTTCCGGGTGGACTGGACGCCCCTGCCCCCGCCCGACGGGGTGCCCGCGCCGTCCTGGCTGCCGGTGGCCGACGCGGAACAGGTGGCGAACCTGGCCGACGACGTGCTGTCCGGGGCGGCGGACGCCCCGGCGGTGGCGGTCCTGGAGGCGGTCGGCGACGGCACCGACGTGCTGGGGCTGACCAGCCGGGTGCTGGACGCGGTCCAGTGCTGGTTGGACGGGGGTGGGCTCGAGGCGTGCCGGCTGGTGGTCGCGACGCGCGGCGCGGTGCCCGCCGGGGACGGCGCGGTGGGCGATCCGGCGGGCGCGGCGGTCTGGGGGCTGGTGCGGGCAGCCCAGGCCGAGAACCCCGACCGGATCGTCCTGGTCGACCTCGACCCGGCCGCCGGCGACGCGGCGGAGTCCGTGCTGGGGCCGCTGCTGGCCAGCGGGGAGCCGCAGGTCGCCGTCCGGGGCGGTGCCCTGTCGGTGCCCCGGCTCGCCCGTGCCACGGCTGCCGTGCCGGCCGACCCGGCGGCGTTCGACCCGGACTCCACGGTCCTGGTCACCGGCGGCACCGGGTCGCTGGGCGGCCTCGTGGCCCGGCACCTGACCAGCCGGTACGGCGTACGGCGGCTCGTGCTGGCCAGCCGGCGCGGTCCCGACGCCGAGGGCGCGGCGGCCCTCGTCGCCGACCTCGCCGCGCGGGGCGCGGAGGTGTCGGTCGTGGCCTGCGACATGTCCGACCGGGACCGGGTCGCGGCCCTGCTCGCGGAGCACCGCCCGACGGCCGTCGTACACACGGCCGGCGTCTCGGACGCCGGGGTGATCGGCACGGTCACGCCGGAGCGGCTGGCGGAGGTGTTCGCGCCGAAGGTCGACGCGGTGCGGCACCTCGACGAGCTGACCCGCGGAATGGATCTCACGGCCTTCGTCGTCTACTCGTCGGTGTCGGCGGTGTTCATGGGCGCGGGCAGCGGCAGCTACGCGGCGGCGAACGCGTTCCTGGACGGGTTGATGGCCCACCGCCGGTCCCTGGGCCTGCCGGGCCTCTCGCTGGCCTGGGGCCTGTGGGACCAGAGCACCGGCATGGCGGCCAACACCGACGAGCTGACCCGGGCCCGGATGAGCCGGCGGGGCGGGCTCCTGGCCCTGACGCCCACGGAGGGCATGGAGCTCTTCGACGCCGCCCTCGGCGCGGAGCAGGCGCTGCTGGTGCCCGCCAAGCTGGACCTGCGCGGCGTGCGCGCCGACGCCTCGGCGGGCGGGGTCGTGCCGCATATGCTGCGCGACCTGGTCCGGGCGGGCCGGCAACTGGCGCACACCGCGGCGGCCGGTGACGAGCGCGGGCGGCTCACCGAGCGGCTGGCCGGGCTGCCCGCCGCCGACCAGGAGAAGATCCTGCTCGACCTGGTACGGGCCGAGGTGGCCGCCGTCCTGGGCCACGGCCCGACCCACCACGTCGACGCGGACCAGGGGCTGTTCGAGATCGGCTTCGACTCGCTGACCGCCATCGAGCTGCGCAACCGGCTGCGCGACCTCACCGATACGAAGATCGCCGCCAATCTCGTCTTCGCCTATCCGACACCAGAAATGATCGCCGCGCACCTGCGCGAACTGCTCGGCGGTGACCAGGCCACGAACCCGGTGGCGATCTCCGTCTGAAAGAGGGTGACGACGTGTTCGACGTGGACGACTATCTGCGGCGGATAGGCTGCGCCGGCGAAACCGGCGTGAATTTCGAGACGTTGCGGAAACTGCAACGGAGACACCTGATGGCGATTCCGTACAGCAGCCTCGCCTATCCCCTCGCGGAGGGGGTGGACGTCGTCGACCTCGACGACGACGCGGTCTTCGCCCGCAGCGTCGTCGACGGGCGGGGCGGGGCCTGCTACCACCTGAACCGCCTGTTCCACCGGCTGCTGCGCGAGCTGGGCTACGACGTCACCCTGCTGGCGGGCAGCACCGGGGAGGGGCGGCAGAACTTCGGGACCGACGTCGAGCACATGCTCAACCGGGTCGCCCTGGACGGCGACGAGTGGCTCGTGGACGTCGGCTACCCGGGCCCGACCTACGTCGAGCCGCTGCGGGTGTGCGACGCGGTGCAGACCCAGTACGGCAGCCAGTTCCGGCTGGTCGACCAGGGCTCCGGGACCGCGCTGCAACGGCGGGGGAGGGCCACCCGCTGGGGCGTCGTCTACACGTTCACGACGAAGCCCCGGCAGTGGAGCGACTGGAAGGAGATGGAGGAGAACCTCCGGACGATCCTGGCGGACCCGGGGCGGGAGGACACCCAGGAGGTCCTGTGCGGCCGGACCGTCGCCGACGGTCAGGTCTTCATGAGACAGCGCCGGTACCTGACCGTCCGCGACGGCCGCGAGCAGGTACGCACGATCACCGACGACAACGAGCACCGGATGCTGCTGTCCCGCATCCTCTCCGGCGACCTCGACTGAGCTCGCGTCCGGTCGCAACCAGAAAGGGACACCATGAACAACGAGGATCGACCGTTCGCCCGGCTCGTCGACTTCTGCTGGGCCGCCTGCCAGGAGTACGGCCGGTTCGTGTGGGTCTTCTACGGCGGCGAGGCCGCGGCGAAGGCTGCGGCGGACCCGGCGTACCGGGCCACCCGGGGCGCCCCGGAGAAGGTCCGGTGAGGACAACCGTTCCCGTACGGCTCGGGGACCGCTCGTACGAGGTGCTCGTCGGCCCCGGGGTGCGCGCGTCGCTCGCCGGGGTGATCCGACGGCTGGGCGCCCACCGGGCCGTCGTCGTCTCGGCCCGTCCCCGGGAATGGGTGCCCGACACGGGCGTGCCCACCCTGCTGCTGCCCGCCCGGGACGGCGAACGCGCCAAGACCCTCGCCACGGTGGAGGCGCTCTGCGGCGAGTTCGCGCGGTTCGGGCTCACCCGGTCCGACGTCGTCGTCTCCTGCGGCGGCGGGACGACCACCGACGTGGTCGGGCTCGCGGCGGCGCTGTACCACCGGGGCGTGGCCGTGGTGCACCTGCCGACGTCGCTGCTCGCCCAGGTCGACGCCAGCGTGGGCGGCAAGACGGCGGTGAACCTGCCGGAGGGCAAGAACCTGGTCGGCGCGTTCTGGCAGCCCAGCGCGGTGCTGTGCGACACCGACCACCTGTCGACCCTGCCGCCCCGGGAGCTGCGCAACGGGCTCGGCGAGATCGCCCGCTGCCACTTCATCGGCGCGGGCGACCTGCGCGGGCTGCCGCTCGCGGAGCAGATCGCCGCCAGCGTGCGGCTCAAGGCGGCGATCGTGGAGGTCGACGAGCGCGACGCCGGGCGGCGACACCTGCTCAACTACGGCCACACGCTGGGCCACGCGCTGGAGCTGGCGACCGGGTTCGCGCTGCGCCACGGCGAGGCGGTCGCCATCGGCACGGTCTTCGCGGGCCGGTTGGCGGGCGCCCTCGGCCGGATCGGTCCCGCGCGGGTGGCCGAGCACCTGGCGGTCGTCGGCCACTACGACCTGCCCACCGCCCTGCCCGCCGACGTCGATCCCGTGGGCCTGGTCCGCCAGATGCGCCGGGACAAGAAGGCAGTCGACGGGCTGGGCTTCGTCCTCGACGGGCCCGGGGGCGCGGAGCTGGTGACCGGCGTGCCGGAGGACGCCGTCCTGCGTACCCTGGGCGAGATGCCGCGTGCGCCCCTGGCCGCGCTCGTCGGGGCCGCCGCGACCGATGCGGCGTCGACATGAAGAGGTTTCCGCACCGCCCGGCGGACGCCGAGGGCCCGGCCGACGGCCACCACCCCGCCGACGCCGGGGGCCCGGCTCCCGACCCCTGCCCGGCGGAGAGGCTCCTGCGCCGCCGGCTGGACGAGGCGCTCACCCGCGCCGCCGCGCAGCAGCCGTGCTGGCCGCACCCGGAGCGGGCGCACGCCGTCGTCGAGCAGCTCCACCGGGCCGACCCGATCGTGGCCCCGGAGGAGACGGCGCGGCTGTCCGACCGGCTCGCGTCGGTCGCCCGTGGCGAGGCGTTCGTGCTCCAGGGCGGCGACTGCGCCGAGACCTTCGTCGACAACACCGAGTCGCACCTGCGCGCCAACCTGCGGCTCCTGCTGCGGATGGCCGCCGTGCTCACCCGCGTCGGCGGCCTGCCGGTGGTCACGATCGCCCGGATGGCCGGGCAGTACGCCAAGCCGCGCTCCAACGCCGTGGACGAGCTGGGGCTGCCCGTCTACCGGGGCGACATCGTCAACTCCGCGGAACCCACCCTCGCCGCGAGGACGCCCGACCCGCAGCGGATGCTGCGCGCCCACGCCCACGCGAGCGGCGCGATGGACGTGGTCCGCGGGTTCGGCGCGGGCGGGGTCTACGTCAGCCACGAGCTGCTCCTGCTCGACTACGAGCGCACCGGGCTCTGGGCGGACGCGAGCGGCCCCGAGCCCCGGCTGGCCAGCGGCCTCGCCCACTTCCTGTGGGTCGGCGAGCGCACCCGTCAGCTCGACGGGGCGCATGTCGCGTTCGCGGAGCTGCTCTCCAATCCCATCGGTCTCAAGATCGGCCCGAGTGTGACCCCGGAGCTGGCCGTCGAGTACGTGGAGCGCCTCGACCCGCACCGCACGCCGGGGCGGCTGACGCTGGTGAGCCGGATGGGGCACCGCCTCGTCCGCGACGTCCTGCCGCCGATCGTGGAGAAGGTCAAGGCCTCCGGGCACCAGGTGATCTGGCAGTGCGACCCGATGCACGGCAACACCCGCCAGTCGGCCAACGGGTACAAGACCCGGCACTTCGACCACGTGCTCGACGAGATCGCCGGCTTCTTCGAGGTGCACCGGGGTCTCGGCACCCACCCCGGCGGCATCCACGTCGAGGTGACCGGCGAGGACGTGACGGAATGCCTCGGCGGCGCCTCGGCGATCGCCGAGACCGACCTGCCCGCCCGCTACCGGACCGCCTGCGACCCGCGCCTCAACGCCGAGCAGTCGGGCGAACTCGCCGCCCGCGTCGCCGAACTGCTGGGCGGCCGGCCCACGGGCGCCCCGGACCTACTGGGATGACCGGGAATTCGGCGGGCGGCCGGCCGGTGCCGCCCATTTCCGGGGCGCGCGGGGCCGCCGGCGACTACCAGACCAAGGGATGTGGCCGGGCGCGCGTGATCATAAAATGGCCTGCCGGGGCTGAATTCACAATTCTCTCGCCGCACGGCCGATCACGCATTTCCTAATCGGACCCACTACGGAGAATCGGAGAGACATGAACGCGCGACAGGCACCTGAATTCCCCGCGTGGCCCCAGTACGACGACGCCGAGCGGGACGGCCTGATCCGTGCGCTCGAACAGGGCCAGTGGTGGCGGATGGGCGGGAACGAGGTGGACTCGTTCGAGCGGGAGTTCGCCGACCACCACGGCGCCGAGCACGCGCTGGCGATCACCAACGGGACGCACGCGCTGGAGCTGGCCCTCCAGGTCATGGGCGTCGGGCCGGGCACCGAGGTCATCGTGCCGGGCTTCACCTTCATCTCCTCCTCCCAGGCGGCCCAGCGGCTCGGCGCGGTCGCGGTCCCGGTCGACGTCCACCCGGACACCTACAACATCGACGCGGCGGCGGTCGCCGCCGCGATCACGCCGCGCACCAAGGTGATCATGCCGGTGCACATGGCCGGCCTCATGGCGGACATGGACGCGCTGGCGAAGCTCTCCGCCGAGACCGGCGTGGCGCTGTTGCAGGACGCCGCGCACGCGCACGGCGCGCGCTGGCAGGGCAAGCGCGTCGGGCAACTGGGCAGCATCGCCGCGTTCAGCTTCCAGAACGGCAAGCTGATGACGGCGGGCGAGGGCGGGGCCGTGGTCTTCCCCGAGGGCGAGAGCGAGCGGTACGAGACGGCGTTCCTGCGGCACAGCTGCGGCCGGCCCCGGGAGGACCGCCGGTACCTGCACCGCATCGCCGGGTCCAACATGCGCCTCAACGAGTTCTCCGCCTCCGTGCTGCGGGCGCAACTGCGCCGCCTCGACGCGCAGATCGCGCTGCGCGACGAGCGCTGGGCGCTGCTGTCCCGGCTGCTCGGCGCGATCGACGGCGTCGTGCCGCAGGCCGACGACGTGCGCGCCGACCGCAAGTCGCACTACATGGCGATGTTCCGCGTCCCCGGGATCAGCGAGGAGGGCCGCAACGCCCTGGTCGACCGGCTCGTCGCGGCGGGCCTGCCCGCGTTCGCGGCGTTCCGAGCGATCTACCGCACCGAAGCCTTCTGGGAGATCGGCGCGCCGGACGAGCCCCTGGAGGCGGTCGCCGAGCGCTGCCCGAACACCGACGCGATCAGCCGGGACTGCGTCTGGCTGCACCACCGGGTCCTGCTGGCCGGGGAGCCGGAGATCCACGCGGCGGCCGAGATCATCGCCGACGCCGTGGCCACGGCATGAGCGTCCGGGTGGCGGTGGTCGGGCTCGGCTGGGCGGGGCGTGAGCTGTGGCTGCCGCTGCTGCGCGAGCACGCCGACTTCGAGGTGGTCGCCGCCGTCGACGCCGACCGGGCCTCGCGGGAGGCGTTCACGAAGGCGACGGGCATCGCCGCGTACCCGGCGGTGGACGCGCTCACCGCGCGCGCGGTCGACCTGGCCGTGGTCGCGGTCCCCAACCACCTGCACACGGAGGTCGGGGGCGCCCTGCTCGCCATGGGGATCTCCGTCTTCCTGGAGAAGCCGGTGTGCCTGAGCTCGACCGAGGTCGACCTCCTCGCGGCGGCCGAGCGCCACGGCGGGATGCTGCTGGCCGGCAGCGCCATCCGGTACCGCGCCGACGTCGAGGCGTTGCGGCAGGTGCTGCCCGACCTCGGCGACGTCCGGCACGTCGACCTGGGCTGGGTCCGGGCGCGCGGCGTGCCGAAGGCGGGCGGCTGGTTCATCCAGCGGGACAAGGCCGGCGGGGGAGCGCTGTTCGACCTCGGCTGGCACCTGCTCGACACGCTCGCGTTCCTGCTCGGCCCGGCCGGCTGCGCCGAGGTGACCGGCGTGACGTCGGACGACTTCGTCAACGCCGGCGCCTGGCGCGCGGCGTGGCGGCGGGACCAGCCCGGCGCGGACGCCGCCGACGTGGAGGACACCGCCCGTGGGTTCATGGTCCGCGACGACGGCGTCTCGGTCGCCCTGCGGGCGAGCTGGGCGTCGCACGAGGCCCGCGACGTCTGCCGGGTCCGGGTCGAGGGCACCGCGGGCACCGCGGAGCTGCGGTGCACCTTCGGCTTCAGCCCCAACCGGATGCCCGAGCCCGTGCTGACGGTGACCAGCGAGGGCACCACGACGCGCATCGCGGTGCCGGCCGAGCGGATCGGCGCGGAGTACGCCCGGCAGGTGGACCGCCTCGCCGGGATGCTGGCCGACCCCGGCAACCGTGGTCGGGCCGTGGCCGAGGCCCGCCCGATCGTCGGCCTGATCGAGAGCTTCTACGCGTCGGCCGGCTCGCGCGCGCGGCGCGCGGTCCCCGCGTACCAGTAGAGAGGTGCTCCATGGCGTTTCCGATCGTCGAACGACCAGACGCCGAGGTGGAGACCCCGGCGACGGTCCGGCACGCGGTCGTCTTCGATCTCGACGGGGTCATCGTCGACAGCTTCGCGGTGATGAGCGAGGCGTTCGCCATCGCGTACGCCGAGGTGGTCGGCGACGGCCCCGCGCCGTTCGAGGAGTACCGGCGTCACCTGGGCCGCTACTTCCCGGACATCATGCGGATCATGAACCTGCCGCTGGCGATGCAGGAGCCGTTCGTCCGCGAGAGCTACCGCCTCGCCGACCAGGTGCACGTCTTCGACGGGATCGTCGAGCTGCTGCTGACCCTGCGGGTGCGCAACGTGCGGCTGGCCGTCGCCACCGGCAAGAGCGGGCCCCGGGCGCGGTCCCTGCTCGACCGGCTGGGCCTGCTCCCGTTCTTCGCGCACGTCATCGGCTCCGACGAGGTCGCCCAGCCCAAGCCGGCCCCCGACATCGTGCGGCACGCGCTGGACCTGCTGGACGTGCCGCCGGAGGCGGCCATCATGGTGGGTGACGCGCCGACCGACGTCGCCAGCGCCCGGGGGGCCGGCGTCGCCTCGGCCGCCGCGCTGTGGGCCCCGCCGTACGACGTGGGCGAGCTGCTCGCCGCCGGCCCCGACGTGGTGCTGCGACGCCCGGTCGACCTCCTCGCCCTCTGCCCGGCCGTACCCGCCCGCTGACGCGGCCGGCCCGCCGTCGGGTCGACCACGGCGTCGGGTCGGCAACGGCGGCCGGTCGACCACGGTCTCCGGTCGGCCACGGTCTCCGGTCGGCCACGGCCTTCCGGGCGCTGGACGGCCTTCGGGCCGCTCGACGAAAAGCCGGCGCGCCGCCCGCGACAGCGGACGGCGCGCCGGATTCGTTCAGTGCGTGGCGACGAACTCCTTGAGCGAGCCGATGACGTACTCGATCATCTCGGAGGTGATGCCCGGGTAGACGCCGATCCAGAACGTCCGGTCGGTCACCGTGTCGCTGTTGGCCAGGGAGCCGACGACGCGCTGCGGCTGGCCGATGTAGGCGGGGTGCCGGGTGAGGTTGCCGGCGAACAGCCGCCGGGTGCGGATGTTGCGGGCCTCCAGCCAGCCGACGACGTCGGGGAGGTCGAAGCCCGCGTCCGGCAGCACGGTGATGACGAAGCCGAACCAGCTCGGGTCGCTGCCCGGCGTCGGCTCCGGCAGCAGCAGGCCGGGCAGGCCGTCCAGGCCCTCGCGGAGCTGACGCCAGTTGCGCCGACGCGCCTCGCTGAAGGCGGGCAGCTTGGCCAACTGGCTCAGCCCGAGGGCGGCCTGGATGTCGGTGCTCTTGAGGTTGTACCCGACGTGCGAGAAGACGTACTTGTGGTCGTAGCCCTCGGGCAGCGTGCCGAGCGTGAAGTCGAACCGCCGCAGGCAGCGGTCGTCCTCGCCGGGCTCGCACCAGCAGTCGCGGCCCCAGTCGCGGAACGACTTCGCCAGCTTGGCCAGCTTGAGGCTCGACGTCAGCAGCGCGCCGCCCTCGCCCATCGTCAGGTGGTGCGCCGGGTAGAACGACACGGTGGAGAGCTGGCCGAACGTGCCGGTGAGCCGGCCGTTGTAGGTCGAGCCCACGGCGTCGCAGTTGTCCTCGATCAGGTAGCAGTGGTGCCGCGCGGCCAGCTCGGCGATCTCCGCGACCGGGAAGGGGTTGCCGAGCGTGTGCGCGATCATGATCGCGCGGGTGCGTGGGGAGATCGCCTCCTCGACCCGCTCGGCCGTGGTGTTGTACGTGCCGAGGTCGATGTCGACGAAGACCGGCACGAGGCCGTTCTGCAGGATCGGGTTGACCGTGGTCGGGAAGCCGGCGGCGACGGTGACGACCTCGTCGCCCGGCTTGAGCCGCTTGTCGCCCAGCTCCGGCGACGTCAGCGTGCTCAGCGCCAGCAGGTTCGCCGACGACCCGGAGTTCGTCAGCAGGGCCTTGCGTCGCTTCTGCACCCTGGCGAAGGACGACTCGAACTTCGCCGCGATCCCGCCGGCGGCGATGCGCATGTCGAGCGCGGCGGCCACCAGCGCCTCCCGGTCGTCGGCGTCCAGCACCGCCCCGGAGGAGAGGATCGGAGTCTGCCCCGGGATGAACGGCGCCGACGCGGGGGTCTTGGCGTCGTGGTAGCCACGGACCTGCTCCAGCAGGCGCGATCGGGCTGGGTCGACCATGTCGTGTCCCCTACGGTCGAAGGCGGGCTGTCGCTGAAACCTGGTGCTGGAGTCTCCTGACGGCGGCCACGGGGCGGACGGTGGCAGAAGGGTCCACCCGGTTCCGGCTCACCGGAAGCGCCGCGCGGCGCTTCGAATCTCTTGCCCGACATGCTAGAGGCGTCGGGCCGACACGAGATCCCCCAACCTGGTAGGGAACGGGCCGTCCGGGGCGAAACTACCCGCGTTGGTGATGACCCCGGGATGCCGCGTCGGCAGACTTTGATCCATCTTGAGAGCAGGGGAGGACTCCTTGAAGGTCATCGTTTGCGCCGGTCCCAGCCCGTCCACGGTATTCAGCCACGTTCCGCTCGGGGCGGCCCTGCGTGACGCGGGGCATCAGGTGATGATGACCTCCTGCCTGGAGGAGATGGTCCCGACCATCGTGGGCGTCGGCTTCCCCGCCGTGCCGATCACCGACCCGGACCTGCCCGCGGAGAAGATCATCTCGCCCGACGGCAAGATGCCGCAGATCCCCGACGTGCCGATCGAGCGGGAGCGCCTGACGGGCCGGTGGTACGCCCGACTGGAGGCCGTGACCCTCGACGCCCTGCTGGCGTTCGCCGAGGACTGGCGGCCGGACGTCGTCGTCGGCGGCGTGAACGCCTACGCCGCCCCGCTGCTGGCGACCCGCCTCGGTGTCCCCTACGTGCGCCACGCGTGGGACATCAACGACGCGTCGGAGATGGACCGCGGGGCGACCGAGGAGCTGGGCGAGCGGCTGGCGGAGCTGGGCCTGGACGGGCTCCCCGAGCCGGACATGATGATCGAGATCACGCCGCCGAGCCTGCTCCTGCCGGACGCCGCCCCCGCGCAGATGATGCGCTGGATCCCGGGCAACTCCCAGTGCCGCCTGGAGCCGTGGATGTACACCCGGGGCGCGGACGCCCGGGTCGGCGTGACCATCGGCACCGGCGTCATGCGCCACAACGAGCTGGACTTCCTCCAGCAAATCGTGGAGAACGTCACCGCCGTCGACGCGGAGGTGGTGGTGCCGGTGCAGAACGAGGCCGCGACCCTACTGAGCGAGCGGGTGAGCGGCATCCGGACGGGCTGGATCCCCCTGGACATCCTCGCCCCCACCTGTGACGTCCTCGTGCACCAGACCGGCGGCAGCACGATGATGACGGCGCTGAGCTTCGGGGTGCCCCAGATCCTGATCCCCGACCCCGGCATGTGGCGGCAGACCGAGATGGCCAACCGCCTCGCCGCGACCGGCGCCGCGATCGTGCTCACCCCGGAGGAGGCCACGAGCGACGCCATCGCCAAGAGCTGCCAGGAGATGATCTCCAACCCGTCGTACGCCGCGGCCGCCGCCGAGCTGGCGCGGGAGATCGCCGCCCTGCCGCTGCCGTCCGAGGTGGCCCGCCACATCGAGCGGCTCGTCCGCGACGCGCCCCGGGGACGCCGTGCCTGAGCCGCCCGTCCGCCGGGACCGGCCCGCCGGCCTCAGCACCCGGAGCATGACCGTACGCCCGCTCACCATCAGCGGCGCCTACCTCGTCTCGTCCCGGTCGTTCCCCGACGAGCGGGGCGACTTCTTCGAGGTCTACCGCGAGGACGTGCTGACCGAGGTGCTCGGGTACCGGCCGAGGATGGCCCAGACCAACTACTCGACCTCCCGGCGCAACGTCCTGCGCGGCGTGCACGGCGCGGCCGTCCCGCCGGGCCTGGCCAAGCTCGTCATGTGCCTGCGCGGGTCGATGCTCGACTTCGTCGTCGACGTGCGGACGGGCTCGCCGACCTTCGGGCAGTGGGACATGATCGTCCTCGACGGACGGGACGCCTCCTCGGTCTACGTCGAGGAGGGGCTCGGGCACGCCTTCCTGGCGCTGGACGACGACACCTGCGTCCAGTACCAGCTCTCCGGGCTCTACGAGCCGCGCGACGTCGTCACCGTGCACCCGCTGGACCCGGAGATCGGCCTGCCCCTCGCGTTCGCCGGCACCCCCATCCTGTCCGACCGCGACGCCGCCGCGCCGACGCTGCGCGAGGCGGCCGAGCGGGGCCTGCTGCCGAGCTACGACGCGTGCAGGGCGCTCCTCGACGCCCGCCGGCAGCCGGTCGACGTGGTGGACGCCCACGCCCGGTCGCAGCCGCGGAGCATGGCCTGGCGGACGTCGCGGCGACGGGCGAGGCAGACGAGGGCGGCGCTGTGGCGCTCACCCTCGGCCCGGCTGCCGTCGTAGTGGGCCCGCCCGCGGTCGTGGCGGGCGCGGCCGACCCGCTCCGGGACGGCGGGACGGCGCGGCCGGCATTCGCGGCAGGGCCCCTATGACAGCGAAGGCCCGGGAGAACGCTCCCGGGCCTTCGCTGTCTGTCGTGCGACGGGTCAGTTCGCGCGCTCGCCCAGCTCGTCCAGCGACGCGCGCAGCGCGCCGCCGAGGAAGTCCAGTTCGGCGTCCGTGGCGTTCAGCGGGGGCGCGACCAGCAGCCCCTCGCCGCTGCCGTCGGGGTGCCAGCCGACGAAGGGGTACAGCAGCAGGCCGTTGCTCCTGGTGATCCGCAGCGCGTCGCTGAGGGTGCCCCGGGCGAGCTCGATGCCGTGGAAGTAGCCGAGGCCGCGCACGTCGGAGACCATCGGAGCGCCCCGCGTCGCCTCGGCCACGAGCTTGCCCACGGCCGCGCCGCGCACCTGGTCGCGGTCGAGGGCGCCGATCTCGTCCAGCACCGACAGCACCGCGAGCCCGACCCGTCCCTGGAGCGGGGTCGCCGACATCGTGCCCATCAGCGGCAGCCACCTGCCGCTCGACGCGATCTCCTCGACCAGCTCCGGCGCGATCGTCGTGGCGGCCAGGGGGATGAACCCGGCGCCGAGCCCCTTCGCCAGGGTGACGATGTCCGCGTCCGCGCCCGGCGTGTGGTGCGAGCCCAGCGGCAGCCCGGTGCGGCCGAGCCCGGTGAGCACCTCGTCGTGGATGACGAGGACGCCGTACTCGTCGCAGATCTCGCGCACCGCCCGCAGGTATCCGGCCGGCGGCACGTATCCGCCCCCGGTCGTGCCGTTGACGGTCTCCACCAGCACCGCGGCGACGCTCTCCGGCCCGGCGGCCACGATGGCCTCGCGCACGACCCGCGCGCACTCGTCCCGGCAGGTGGGGAACGGGCAGCCGACGTGCTGGCCGGGGTAGGGCGGGTCGAAGGCGGGCCCGATGCCGAAGCTGTCGTCCGGGTGCGGCCGCCGGGAGCGGTGACCGGACAGGGCGAGCACGAACGCGCTGTTGCCGTGGTAGCCCAGCGAGGCGGTCAGCACCTTGTGGCGGCCCGCCTCCCCGCGCGCCCGTTGCGTCAGCCGCGCCAGGGCGATGGCGGCCTCCGTGGCCGAGGTGCCGGTGGGGGTGAACATGACCCGGTCGTCCGGCCGGTGCACGGCCCGCGCCGTGGCGGCGGCCAACTGCTCCATCTCGGTCGGCGCGAACGTGCCGGGGCTGGCGTACGTGCAGATGCCCACCTGGTCCCGCAGCGCCTCGACCACCGTGGGGTGGGCGTGGCCGATGTTCACGTTGACGATCCCGCTGCACGCGTCGAGGTAGCGCCGCCCGTCGGAGGCGAAGATCCACGAGCCGTAGGCGTGGCTGTAGGGGATGGGCGCGATCTGCAACCGCGCCGCCAGTAGCTGCGACGTGCCCGCGGTCTTGTTCACGGTCGTGGTCACGATGGGAGTCCTCCTGGCCCTCGATTTCTGACGTCACCGGTCACGGGTCACCCGACCGAGCTGTTCGCGCAGGAGGTCGATGCGCCTCGGCAGCTCCGGGTCGCCGTCGGGCCACGCCAGGTCGATGCCGACCCGTCCGTCGAACGTGCTCACCACGTAGCCGCCGAGGGCCACGGCCTCCCGGATTCGGGAGGCGGAGTGGAAGTTCGTCAGCCGCAGGCCGGCGGGCGTCCGCATCGGCGGCAGGACGCCCCAGTTCATCATGCTGACCACGGCGGGGGCGGGGCCCTGCTCCCAGGGGCGCGCCGCGGGCCCCGGCCCGCTGAGCATGTCGAGGAGGCTGCGCTGGATGGAACCGTCGGCGAGCCCGGCGCGCAGTTGCTCCCCGATGGCCCGACCGATGGCGACGGCGTCGGGCGCGACCGCGTCGGTGGCCCGGAAACCCACGCCGCCGAGCACGACCGTGCCCTCGGTCGCGCCGACCGGCGGAGTGAGGCGGCTGCGCAGGTTCACCGTGTACCGGTACAGCAGGTCCGTCAGCGGCAGGCCGCGGATCTCGGCCTCGGCGAGCAGGATGGCGCCCGACAGCAGGCCGTTGACCGTCACGTGCTCGCGGTGGGCGCGTTCGACCAGCGCCGCCGTCTGCGCCGTGCTCAGGCGGTGCTGCACGACGTGCCGGACGACCGGCTCCGGCGGGGGCGCCGGCTGGCGCGGCGACGGAGCCGGGGCCGCCGCCGGGGCGGGCGCGGCCGGGTGGATGCCGCGTTCGGCCAGCAGGTCCTCCAGCGACCGGGGGTACGGGTGGCGGGGCAGGTCGACGGGGACGCCGTCGACCAGGTCGGTGTAGCCGGACCAGAGCGCCGTCAGCACCTCGATGGCGTGGTGGGCGTCGGCGATGCTGTGCTGGACGGCCAGGCACACGCTCGCCTCGTCGCCGTCGCGCACGACGTGCAGCGCGCTCAGCGACCGGCGCTGGTCCAACTCCAGGCCGGTCAGCGGCCGGTCGAGGTCGCCGTCGCGGAAGCCGACCTGCGGCCGGGCGTCGGACCCGGCCAGGACGGGCCCGTCGTCGTCGGTGTCGATCCGGGCCGTGAGCTGGGGATATGAGCGGCACACGGCCTCGTAGGCGGCGGCCAGGGCAGCCTCGTCCAGCCGGCCGACGGCGCGCACCGTGTATCCGATGTACGCCTCCCTGCCGGCGTGGATCTTCTCGCTGGGTGCCAGCGGACGCCGGATTCCGGCCCTTGTCACAGATCGCCTCCAGTCAGCATGCGTTCCGAGCATGATCAGGCTTGCCCACGGGGTTCGCCGGGGCCATCACCAACGTGGATAGTCTCGGCCGGCTGCCGGGGCGGGCCCTGTCAGGTTGGGGGATGCCCGGCGGGCGGGCCCGTCCTAGCCTGAGGAAGAGCCGACGGCCGCCTCGTCGTCAATCTTTGTCAGATGTCGTTACGGGTGCTGTGCAGTGTTACGGAGGTCAATGTTTGCCCGAGGTTGAAAGGCGTTGGGCAATGTGTTCCTTTTTGAGTCGTGGCTTCCCGAGGGTGACCCTTTGGTCAGCGGAAACGCGGTCGCCGGTGACGTGGTGACACGCCTCTGGACGGGACGCCTCGCCACGGGTAGTGTCCGTAATCGCTTGGCTGCCTTCGGTAATCGGCCGCCAGTTGAATTGGCGTCCGGGTAAATCGCGTCGAGGGGCCGGGGCCCGAGGGAGAGATCGTTGTCTTCTTTGCTGAGACCGGCGTCTGTCGGCGCGCAGGTTCCCTGCGCCCGAAGCCGAAACTCACCGCAGATACGCTTTCCTCAGCACCCCTTTGCCGGTCGGTTGGATGATTTTCTCCCGGGCTCGTGCGAGGCAGCCGGGCTCTTTCGGCAATCCGCCCTGGCGTGGTGCGACGGCCGGCTCGACGTGGGGCTGCGGTGCGCCGAGGCGGCCGTCGACGCCCAGTGCGAGGAGGTCCACGAGCACTGCGAGCTGGCCCCCTTCTGGCGCGTCGCCCTGCTGATCAAGGCCAGGGAGATCGACGCCGGCTGGCGGGCGTTGGAATCCATCGAGGCGCGCCGGGGCACGTCGGGCTCGGAGCGCATCACGGCGACGTCGCACATCATCCGCGGCGAGCTGCTGTTCACCACGGGCCGCGTCGACGAGGGCCTCGCCGAGGTCGAGGCCGGGCTGCTGGTCGCGGAGAGCAGCGGCTGCGCCCGCTCGCTGCTGCCCACCGGGTACGTGGTGATGGCGCTCGGCGCGCTGCGCCGGGCGGACATGCGCTCCTGCCTGCACTACGTGGACAAGCTGACCGACGAGGCCCTGCTGGGCTACTTCGGGCGGGCCGCGGGAGCCTGGGTGACCGCACAGGCCCTGGCGGCACGCAGCGGGGTGGAGAGCGTGGCCGATCTCGTCGCCGGGATCGTCACCAACCCCGTCGTCCTCGGCCAGCTCCTGGTGTCGGAGCCGGCGGCGGCCTCCTGGCTGGTCCGCGCCTGCGGCACGCTGGGCGCCCGCGACCTCGCGGAGGCGACGGTGGCGGCGGCGCGCGCCGCGTCCGCCACACAGCCGGGATTCGCCGTCGTGCGGGCCTCGGCGCTGCACGCCGCCGGGCTGCTGGAGGGCGATTCCGACGACCTGCTGGAGGCGGCGGAGCGGTATCCGGATCTGTGGTGCGGGGCGTCCGCGCGCGAGGATCTGGCGGGCCTGTTGTCGGCGCGGCGATCCGAGCGGAACAACGCGATCCGCGTCTTCGAGTCTGCCCTGGAGGGCTACACCGCCGTCGGCGCCACGCGCGACGCGTCGCGCGTGGTGAACAAGCTCCGGGAATTGGGCGTGCGGCGCGGCGCCATTCGCGCGGTGGAGCGTGACGGTCAATTGCCGCACGGCCTGACCGAGGCCGAGTTCGCGGTCGCGGAACTCGTCAGTCAGGGGCACACCAACAACGAGGTCGGCAGGCAGTTGTTCATCTCCCGGCACACCGTGGCATTCCACCTCAGGAAGGTGTACCAGAAGATGAGCGTCGCGTCGCGGGTCGAGTTGGCGGCCAAGTGGAAATCGGTGTGACGGTGCCGCCTTCCCGACGGGAACGGCGCGTGAACAATTCAGAAACGATGGTTGAGGGGGACGTGTGACAAAGCCGACGCCGACCGAGATCGGTCACGGTTACGACGCCTTCGCGGATCTGCTCGATCAGATCTGGGGCGAGAACCTGCACCACGGTTACTGGAAGGACGCGTCCGACGACGCGTCGCTCGAGGAGGCCACCGAGCGGCTGACCGCCAGGCTGAGCGCGATGCTGACCGTCAAGCCGGGCAGCCGGGTGCTCGACATCGGCTGCGGCATCGGTGAGCCGGCCATCAGGCTGGCCACCGCGCACGACATCGAGGTCGTCGGGGTGTCGATCAGCGAGCGGCAGGTGCAGCGGGCGAACGACCGCGCGGCCTCCGCCGGGCTGGCCGACCGGCTGTCCTTCCAGCTCGCCGACGCGATGGACCTGCCGTTCCCCGACGAGTCGTTCGACATCGTCTGGGCGATGGAGTCCATGCACCACATGCCGGACCGCTGGCACGTGCTCCGGCAGGCGGCCCGGGTGCTGCGGCCCGGCGGCCAGGTGGCGATCGCCGACTTCCTGCTGGTCCCGGGCGCGGACGGGGAGAAGCCCGACGGAGCCCGCGTGCGCGAGGCCAGCAAGGGCGTGCTGTCGGTCGTCGACCTCGACGAGTACCTGTCCCACATCCGCGAGGCCGGGCTCGTGCCCCAGAGCACGGAGGACGTCAGCGCCCACACCCGGCCGTCGTGGGGCAAGGCGGCGGTACGGTTCGCCGCGCTGCGCGAGCAGGCCGAGCCGCACATCGGGGCGGAGCAGTTCGACCTCACGCTGTCGAGGTTCCACAGCTTCAGCCAGGAGACGACCCTGGGGTACGTCCTCCTGACCGCCCGCAAGCCCGACTGAACACCGCAACTCCGTTGGCCGTGGTGCCTTCTCCCGCATCGAACACGTTCCGGGGTGGAAACATGCAGATGACCGAAGAGACGATACGAAGCCTGTTCAGCAGGATGACCGGGGATGAGAAGCACGGCTGGGCGGCGGCGTCCACCCTGCACGCGCTCTGGGTGCTCTACGAACGCGTGCTCAACGTCTCGCCGGAGAACATCGACGACCCCGACCGGGACCGGTTCTACCTCTCCAAGGGCCACGGCCCGATGGCCTACTACGCGATGCTGGCCGCGAAGGGCTTCCTGGAGCCGGAGACCCTGGACAGTTGGCGGACGTTCGGCTCGCCGCTGGGCATGCACCCGGACCGGGTGCTCGCGCCCGGCGTGGAGATCAGCGCCGGCTCCCTCGGCCACGGGCTCCCGCTCGGCGTGGGCACCGCGCTCGGGCTGCGCGCCCAGGGCCGGCGGGCCCGCGTCGTGGTGCTCCTCGGCGACGGCGAGTTCGACGAGGGCAGCAACCACGAGGCCATCGCGATCGCCGGCCGCCTCGGCCTCGACCGGGTCACCGCGATCGTGATCGACAACGGCTCGGCGAGCCTCGGCTGGCCGGGCGGCATCGCCCGGCGCTTCGAGGGGGAGGGCTGGCACGCGGCCACGGTGAACGGCCGCGACCACGACGAGCTGTACCGGGCGCTGACCCGGGAACCCGACGGGCGACCGCAGGCCGTGGTGGCGGAGGTTCGCGAGATTACGGAAGGAAGCGCGGCATGAGCACCCAGGTCACCCGGAAGCCGATGCGGAGCGTCTTCGTCGACACCACGATCGACTCACTGGCCACCGATCCCCGGCTGGTGCTGCTGACCGCCGACATCTCGGCGTGGTTCTTCACCGCGGCCCGGGCCGAGTTCCCGGACCGGGTGATCAACGTCGGGATCCGCGAGCAGGCGATGATCGGGATCGCCGGTGGCCTGGCGTTGACCGGCCACCGGCCGGTGGTGCACACCTACGCGCCGTTCCTGGTGGAGCGGCCGTTCGAGCAGCTCAAGATCTGCCTCGGGCACCAGGACGTCGGCGCGGTGCTGGTCAGCGTCGGCGCCTCCTACGACGACCCGTCGTGGGGCCGGACCCACCAGTCGCCCGAGGACGTCGCGCTGCTCGACACGCTGCCCGGCTGGACGGTGCACGTGCCCGGCCACGAGGACGAGGTCGAGCCGCTGCTGCGCAGCGCGATGGCCGGCGACGGGCGGGTCTACCTGCGGCTCTCCGAGCGGGTCAACAGCGAGGCGGTGCCGGTCTCGGAGGGGTTCACCGTGCTGCGCCGGGGTGGCGCCGGCGTGGTGATCGCGGTCGGCCCGGTGCTGGACCAGGTGCTCGCCGGGACGGCGTCGATCGACGCGACGGTGCTCTACGCGTCCACGATCCGGCCGTTCGACCACGTCGGCCTGCGCGCCGCCGTGGCCGGCGCGCGACCCAACGTGGCGGTGGTCGAGCCGTACCTGCGGGGAACCTCGGCGCACGAGGTCGCCGAGGCGCTCGGCGACGTGCCGCACCGCCTGCGCTCCTACGGCGTGTGGCGCGACCGGGAGGCGCGGGTCTACGGCACCGCCGAGGACCACGACCGGCTGTACGGGGTGGACGCCGCCGGCCTGGCCGAGTCGATCGGCAGCTTCTTCCAGTAGCCCGTCGCGGCGCCGATCGATCTGCCGTTGAGCTGTTTCCCGCGCCCCGAGGAGTGCCCGAAGTGACGACGCAAACAAAAGAGACTCCGCCCTCCGGCGAATCGCTACGCGCACCGCTGCCCACCGAGCTGCTGCACCGCGACGACGCGTTCACGCCGCCGCCCGCCCTGACGGCGACGGCCGAGCGCTCCCCGATCACCAGGTCGACCCTGCCGGGCGGCGACCCGTTCTGGCTGGTGACCGGGTACGAGGAGGGCCGCGCGCTGCTGGCGGACCTGCGGTTCTCCGCCGACCGGTTCCAGTACCACCCGCGCTTCAAGGAGCTGCCCGAGGAGTTGCGCGAGCAGCTCCGCAACGACAAGGCGCGGGCCGGGTCGTTCATCAACATGGACCCGCCGGACCACACCCGCTACCGCAAGCTGCTCACCGGGCAGTTCACCCTCCGGCGGATGCGCCAGCTCACCGCGCGGATCGAGGAGATCGTCACCGAGCGGATCGACGCCATGCTGGCCGGGGGGAACACCGCCGACCTGGTGTCCGAGTTCGCGATCCCGGTGCCCACGCTGGTGATGTGCGAACTGCTCGGGGTCCGCTACTCCGACCGGGAGGAGTTCCAGCGCAGCACGGCGTCGCTGCTGCGGATGGACCTGCCGGTCAAGGAGGCGCTGGCCAACGTCGAGGCCCAGCGGGAGTTCATGCAGCGGCTCGTCGCGGACAAGCGGGACAACCCGAGCGACGACATGATCTCCGGCCTGATCCACCACGCCGGCGCCGATCCCGCGCTGACCGAGGACGAGCTGATCAACATCGCCAACCTGCTGCTCATCGCCGGCCACGAGACCACGGCGAACATGCTGGGGCTGGGCACCTTCGCGCTGCTGCGGCACCCCGAGCAGTTGGCCGCGCTGCGCGCGGACCCGTCCCGCATGGGCGACGCGGTCGAGGAGCTGCTGCGCTACCTGTCGATCGTCCACACCGGGATCTTCCGGTTCGCCAGGGAGGACGTGGAGCTCGGCGGCGAGCGGCTGCCGGCCGGCTCGACCGTGGTGGTCTCCCTGGTGGCCGCCAACCGGGACGGGCAGCACTGGCCGACCCCGGAGCTGCTCGACGTGGGCCGGCCACGGGCGCCGCACCTGGCGTTCGGCCACGGCGTGCACCAGTGCCTCGGCCAGCAGTTGGCCCGGGTGGAGATGACGGTCGCGTACGGCGAACTGCTGCGCCGCCTGCCCAACCTCCGCCTCGCCGTGCCGCCCGAGGAGATCCCCCTGCGCAACGACATGCTCACCTACGGCGTCTACTCGTTGCCGGTCACCTGGGACGCCCCGTGAGGGTGCACGCCGACCCGGACGCCTGCATCGGCTCGGGCCTGTGCGCGCTGCGCCTGCCCGAGGTGTTCGACCAGAGCGAGGAGGACGGCACCGTGGTGCTGCTCCGCGCCGAGCCCGGCCCCGACCAGCAGGCCGGCGTGGTCCAGGCGGTCGACACCTGCCCGGCCCGGGCCCTGTGGGTCGAGACCACCGGCGCCTGACGGAGGAGCAACGCCATGCGCACCCCCACGCTCTCCGGGCCGCCCCGGCTGCCCGTGCCGCGCCCCCGCGAGTCGCCCTCCATCCGGGACCGCATCGCCGCGTCCGCGCGGGCCGAGGGGCTGCACACCACGACCGAGGACGTCGTGCGGTGGCTCGACGAACGCCGCCGCTCCCCGGAGTTCGACGTGCGGCGCATCCCGTTCGACGCCCTCGACGCGTGGTCCTTCGCGCCCGGCACCGGCGACCTGGTCCACCGCAGCGGTCGCTTCTTCGCCGTGACCGGCCTGCACGTCACGGAGCTCGGCGAGCCCCACGGCGACGGGCCGGCCCGCGACTGGCACCAGCCGATCATCGAACAGCCGGAGGTCGGCATCCTCGGCATCCTCGCCAAGGAGTTCGGCGGCGTCCTGCACTTCCTCATGCAGGCCAAGATGGAGCCGGGCAACCCGAACGTCGTCCAGCTCTCCCCGACCGTGCAGGCGACCCGCAGCAACTACACCCGCGCCCACCGGGGCGCGGCGGTGCGCTACGTCGAGCACTTCGTCGCGCCGGCCCCCGGGCGGGTGATCGCGGACGTGCTCCAGTCCGAGCACGGCTCCTGGTTCCTGCGCAAGTCGAACCGGAACATGGTCGTGGAGACGACCGGGGAGGTCGACCTCCTGCCCGACTACCGCTGGCTCACGCTGCGGCAGATCCACGACCTGCTGCGCCTGGACAACACGGTGAACATGGACGCCCGTACCGTGCTGTCGTGCCTGCCCGACGCGGAGCCGGACGGGACGGCGCTGATGCCGGACGTCGAGCTGCTGTCGTGGTTCACCGGGCAGCGCACCCGGCACCACGTGCGGGCCCGGCGGACGGGGCTCGGTGACGTCCCGGGCTGGCAGCGGGACCGGCACGCGATCCGGCACGAGCACGGGCGGTACTTCTCGGTGGTGGCCGTCGCCGTGGCGGCGGCCAACCGCGAGGTCGCGGGCTGGACGCAGCCGCTGATCGAGCCGACGGCTCCCGGCGTCGTCGCCTTCTACACCAGGACCTTCGGCGGCGTCCGCCACGTGCTGGTCCACGCGCTGGCGGAGGGGGGCTTCCTCGACACCGTCGAGCTGGCGCCGACGGTGCAGGGCGTCCCGCTCAACTACGCCCACCTCGACCCCGCCGACCGTCCGCCGTTGCTCGACCACGCCGCCACCGTGGCCGACGCCGCCCTCCGCTACCGGGTGACGCACTCCGAGGAGGGCGGCCGGTTCCTCAACGCGGAGAGCCGGTACCTGATCGTCGACGCCGACGGCCTCCCGGAGGTCCCGGTGGAGCCGCCCGACGGCTACGCCTGGGTCACCCCGGGCCAGTTGGCCGCGCTGTCCCGGCACGGCCACTACCTCAACGTGCAGGCCCGCACGCTGCTGGCCTGCCTGCGCTGCCTGCCGGCGTGAGGCCGGGCCGTCAGCCGGCCCGGTGCGGCGCGCCGGCCGGCACCGCGGCCCGCAACTGGTCGCGGAGGTCGTCGACCAGGGCGGCGACGCCGCCCCGGTCGCCCGCCGCGCCGAAGACGTGGTAGTCCGGACGGACGAGCAGGGACGTCGCCGCGAACCCCGCCAGGTACGGCCGGTAGACGTCGTCCACGTCCACCACCCCGTCCTCCTCCGGCGCGCTGCCGGGCGGCAGCAGCCGCACGACGTGGGCGTCCAGGTCGGCGAGGAAGGACAGCCGCTCCTCGCCGAGCGCGGCGCGCGGGTCGTCGGTGGTCAGCAGCACGAAGCCACGCCCGACGACGTCGTCGAAGAGCCCGGTGCGCCCCCGCAGGCCCACCCGCCCCTGCGGCACGACGGCACCCGCCGGCGGCTCGGCGGCGTCGGCTCCCGGCCGCCGGTGCAGCAGGCCGACCGGCAGCGGCTTCGCCGGCTCCGGCCGCGCCGGCGGCCGGCCGCGCCGGTTGGCCAGCACGGTGGCGTCCCGTTCGGCGGCGGCTGCCGGGTCGGTCACGCAGATCACCCGGCCCAACTGGACCGACGCCAGGATCGCCTCCCGGGCCTGGGCGCGGCGCTCCTCCGTGTAGGTGTCGAGGATCGACTCGGCCGCCAGGCCGCGCAGCGTCAGGTCGAGTTTCCACGCCAGGTTGACGACGTCCCGGATGCCGGAGCACATGCCCTGGCCGGCGAAGGGCGGCATGAGGTGGGCCGCGTCGCCGGCCAGCAGGACGTGACCGACCCGCCACTGCTCGGCCCACCTGGCCTGGAAGATGTACGTGGTGCTGCGCAGCAGGGTGGCGGTGTCGGGGGTGACGCCGAACGGCGCCAGCAGCCGCCACGCCGTCTCGTCCCGGTTCAGCTCGGCCGTGCTCTCGCCCGGCAGGCGCATGAACTCCCAGCGCCGCCGCCCGGGCCCGCTGCCCACCAGGGTCGTGGGGCGGGCGGGATCGCAGATCTGCACGTTCGTGGGGACGAACTCGCGGGGCTCGCGGAGTTCGACGTCGCAGAGCAGCCACTCGTAGGAGAAGCCGAGGTCGGTCACCGGCACGTCGAGGTGGTGGCGCACGAAGCTGTTCGCGCCGTCGCACCCCACGACCCACCGCGCGGAGAGGGTCCGGGTCGCGTCGTCGTCGGTGACGACGGTCACCTCCACCCGACCGTCGCCGTCGTCGATGCCGACGACCTCGTGGCCCCGCAGCACCGTGACGCCGGGCAGGGCGGACGCCCGGGCCGCGACGAGTTCCTCGAGCGCAGGCTGGTGCATCGTGTTCGCGTCGGGCCAGCCGTACGGGCCGGCCGTGGTGAACGCGATGTCGAGCAGCGTCTCACCCGCGGCGGTGCGCCACTGGTACCCGTTGGCCGGCGCCGTGATCCGGTCGAGGTCCGGGCCGATCCCGGTGCCGGCCAGGAGCCGGGCGGTCTCCCCGTCGAAGCTGGTCGCCCGGGGGAGCTTGTACGGCCGGGGGCGGCGTTCGAGCACGGTCACCCGCCAGCCGCGTCGGGCGAGCAGCACCGACAGCGTGGCGCCGATCGGACCGTTGCCGACGACGACGACGTCCGCGTCCATCAAGGGAACCTCACAGGTCGGCGGGGTGGTGGTCACCCGTCAGGCTCCGCCGCACGGTCGCGATCACGCGGTCGCCGCGGTCGACGAGGAAGAAGTGGCCCCCGGGCAGGACGTGCAGGTCCGTCGGCCCGGTGGTGTGCTCGCCCCAGGCCCGGGCCTCGTCGACCGACACCCGTGGGTCGCTGTCGCCGGTGAACACGGTGACGGGGCAGTCGAGCCTCCGGGCGGGGTCGTGACGGTAGGTCTCGACGGCCCGGTAGTCGGCGCGGATGGCCGGCAGGATCATGTCCAGCACCTCCGGGTCGGCGAGCATGACCGCGTCGGTGCCGTTGAGGGCCCGCAGCTCGGACACGATCTGGGCGTCCGACACCTCGTGCACCCGCTCGTCACGGTAGCGGGACGGGGCCCGCCGGCCGGAGACGAACAGGTGCGCCGGCGGCGGCAGCCCGGCGTCGCGCATCCGCAGCGCCAGCTCGTAGCCGAGCACCGCGCCCATGCTGTGCCCGAACAGCGCGAGGGGACGGTCGTCCAGGTGCCGCAGCGCGCCGAGGACCTGCTCCGCCAGGTCGGGGATGTTGTCGACCGGGGGCTCGCGGCGGCGGTCCTGGCGGCCCGGGTACTGGACCGCCAGGACCTCCACCGTGGGGGCGAGTGCCCGGGACACCGGGTGGAAGAAGCTTGCCGACCCGCCGGCGTGCGGCAGGCACACGAGGCGGGCCGCGCAGTCCGGCGTCGCGTGGAACCGGCGCAGCCACTTCTCGACGTGCTCCGCAGGGTGAGACAAGGCCAACATGCCTTTCCGGAGTCATCCGCGCCCGGCGTGGAGCCACGCCGGGCGCGGGCGCTCAGACGAGCTTCAGCGGGAGGTCCCTGGTCCGGGTGAAGCCGGGCCGCAGGATCCACGGGATCTCCTCGCGCGGCACCGCGAGGGAGAGGTTCGGGAAGCGGGTGAACAACCCCTGAAGCGCCACCTCCCCCTCCTGGTAGGCGAGGTGCTGCCCGAGGCAGCGGTGGATGCCCTTGCCGAACCCGAGGTGGCTCTCGCTGCCGACGGCCAGCCGGTCGACGATCAGCTTCTCGGGCTCGGGGAACTTGCGGGGGTCGGTGTTCGCGGCCGAGATCACGGGCACGATCGGCGCGCCGGCCGGGACGATCGTGCCGCCGACCTCGATGTCCTCCGTGGGGAACCGGGGCTGCCCGAACTGGATCGGCCCGAGGCGCTGGAGCTCGCGCACCGCCTGCGCCCACATCGACGGGTTTTCCTTCAGCCGCGCGAGCTGGTCCGGGTTCTCGAGGAGGAAGATGACCGAGTTGCCGATCAGGTACGTCGTCGTCTGGTGCCCGGCCGTCACCAGGCTGAACAGGATGCCGATCAGCTCGGTGTCGGTGGCGACGCCGGGGTCGGCCGCCTGGGCCTGCACGAGCGCGGTGACCAGGTCGTCCTTCGGCTCGCGACGCCGGCGGTCGAGCACCTCGTGCCCGAGGTCGATGCAGCGGCGCAGGGTGGGCGGGATGTTCGGACCGTCCATGGTGGCCATGGCGTCGCCCCAGGCCCGCCAGTCGTCGCGGTGTTCCTCGTCGATGCCGACCAGCTCGCAGATCACGGTGACCGGCAGCGGGTAGCAGAACTCCTGGACGAGGTCGACCGTCGTGCCGTCGCCGGCGATTTCCTCGAGGTGGTCGAGCAGGTCCGCGGTGACCTTCTCGACCCGGGGGCGCAGCTTGTTGATCCGGTGCGCGGTGAGCGCGTACGAGACCAGCTTGCGCAGCCGGGTGTGGTCCTCCCCGTCGGCGGCGTTGATGATGTTCGCCATCCAGGGGAGCAGGTCCTCCGGCATCTCCAGGTGCTCGAACACCCCGTTGCGGATGTCCGCCATCGGGGAGTCCGGCGGCGGGTTGACCAGGAACCGCGGGTCGGTGAGGACCTGGCGGACCTCCTCGTAGCTGGTGGCCAGGTACATGGGCGGCCCGCCCATGAAGGTGCCCATCATCTTCCGGGGCGCCTCGCGCAACCGCGCGTGCTGACCGAACGGGTCGGCGACCACTTCTGGTGAGAACAGGTCGACCGGCGTGTCGACCAGGTTCTCGGAGGTGGCGGTCATAGGCCTCTTCCTTCCGTGTCGGATAAGCGTGCGATCCGCTGGGCGGGACGGGCGTGCTGCGGCCCCGTGTCGGAACGATAGGGAAGCGGCGGCCGGCTGAGCATCCCTCAACCTGATAGGGCCGGTCGTCGCCCCGGGAGCCGGGCGGCCTGCCCGGGGTACGGCCGGGGCGCGGTGGTGGCCCCCCGAATGTCGCGCTTGCCTGAACGCTCCCCACCTGAGCGCACTGGTCCACCGGGAACCGAAATGCGCTGCCCGGTTTGGGACCTCGCCCTACCCCCTGGTAATGTCAACCGAACGTGCGGTTTTGATCTACGGACAGTGACCACCCCTCCTGTCGTACGAGGGAATCGAACATCGTGCGACCGCGACCAGCGTAAATGTCTACATTGACCGCCTTCAAAATGTCCTCTGGACGCAGAGGCTTGTCGGTAGTACCGTTGGTGACGGGTTACCTACTACGCGTAATCGGCAACGGGGCAACCACGCGAGAATTACTGGGGGCACTTTTGTCTTCTCTGTTGAGGCCGTCGCCTTCCGGCGTTTCCATCCTCTCCGGCCGCAACCGCTACACGCCGAAGGTGCAATTTCCTCAGCAACCTTTCGTCGGGTGTGCGGATGATATTTCATCGGGCTCGTGCGAGACGGCCGCTCTTTTTCGCTCCTCCGCCCTGTCCTGGTACGACGGGCGGCTCGACGCGGGATTGCAGTATGCCGCGTCGGCCGTCGGCGTCCGGTGCGAAGACGGCCACGAGTTCTGTGAGCTGGCCCCCCTGTGGCACGTCGCGCTGCTGACCAAGGCCCGCGAGGTCGAGGCCGGCTGGCGGATGATCAACTCGTTGGAGACGCGCGGGGGCGAGCCGGAGTCGCAGGTCATGACCGCGACGTCGCACGTGATCCGGGGCGAGCTGCTGTTCGCGATGGGCTGCGTCGACGAGGGCCTCGCCGAGGTCGAGGCCGGGCTGCGCGTCGCGGAGCGGTGCGGCGCCCGCTCGCTGCTGCCGACCGGGTACGTGGTGATGGCGCTCGGCGCGCTGCGCCGGGCCGACATGCGGTCCTGCCTGCACTACGTGGACAAGCTGACCGGCGAGGCCCTGCTGGGCTACTTCGGGCAGGCCGCGGGAGCCTGGGTGACCGCTCAGGCGGCCGAGGCCCGGGGCGGGGTGGACAGGGCGGCCGGCCTCATCGCCGGGATCGTCGCCAACCCCGCCGTCCTTCGCCAGCTCCTGGTGTCGGAGCCGGCGGCGGCCTCCTGGCTGGTCCGCTCCTGCGGCAAGCTGGGCGCCCACGACCTCGCGAAGACCGCGGCGGCGGCGGCCTCCGCCGCGTCCGCCGCCCAGCCGCGCTTCGCCGTCGTCCGGGCGTCGGCCCTGCACGCCGCCGGGCTGCTGGAGGACGATTCCGGCAAACTGCTGGAGGCGGCGAATCTGTATCCGGATCTGTGGTGCGGGGCGTCCGCGCGCGAGGATCTGGCGGGCCTGTTGTCGGCGCGGCGATCCGAGCGGAACAATGCGATCCGCATTCTCGAGTCCGCTCTGGGTGGCTACACCGCGGTCGGCGCCACGCGCGACGCGTCCCGGGTGGTGAACAAACTCCGGGAATTCGGCGTGCGGCGCGGCGCCATTCGCGCGGTCGAACGCGACGGCCAATTGCCGCACGGCCTGACCAATACGGAATTCGCAGTCGCGGAACTCGTCAGCCAGGGGCACACCAACAACGAGGTCGGCAGACAGTTGTTCATCTCCCGGCACACCGTCGCATTCCACCTCAAGAAGGTGTATCAGAAGATGAGCGTCGCATCGCGGGTCGAATTGGCGGCCACGTGGAAGGCGATGCAGTGGAGCGTGGGCAGAAAGACCGTCGAGGGATGACGGCGAACGGGCCCGGCCGCGACAGCCGAATCGCCGCGGTGGCCGGCCCCGTGAGGAACGGGGCCGGCCACCGGGGGAGCCGTTGAGAGGCGACCTACGAGTGCCCGCCGTGCTTCGCGGGGGTGCCGTGGCCGGAGCCGCCCGGGTGCATGTGGAAGCGGGCGATCTGTGGCGGGTGCACGACGAACGGCCGCATCATGCCCTCGTCCTCGTGGTCGAGGATGTGGCAGTGGTACATGAACTCACCGCTCGCGCCCTCGAACCGACCGGCGACCTTGATCCACTCGCCCAGCCGTAGCTGGAACGTGTCCTTCCAGCCCTCCTCGTACTTGTGGATCTGCGGGCCCTCGGCGGGCACGGGCAGCGGCGCGCTGGTGCCGCCGGTGGCGAGGTCGAAGGCCCGCAGGTCGCTGTAGGTCCGCCGGCTCGTCATCTGGAACCGCGCCATGTGGATGTGCGTCGGGTGCGGTGCCCCGCCGAGCTGGATCAGGTTCCACACCACCCACCGGCCCTGGTTGATGAAGATCGTCCTCGTCTCGTCGAACAGGCTCGCGGCCCGCCGGAACGTCCGCACCCTCCCGTCGGCCGGATCGGTGAGCTGGATGATCCCCTCCGCCGGGAACTGCGTGGGCAGCTCGGCCGGATCGGTGATCTCCTGCAACTCCCACATCTGCGGGTGCGCCTGACCGGCCGTGTTGGGCGGGATCGTCGCCACGAACACCTCGTCGTGGTCCACCGGCACCGTGGTGCCGTGCGCCAACCGCAGGTACGACGCCGACACCTGCTCCGGCAGCCGGAACGAGTCGTTGCGGCTGCGGCTGTCGACCCGGAACTCCATGATGTCCGGCTCGACCGAGGCGCCGGTGTTGCGCAGGCGCAGGCGCTGCCCCGTGAACCGGCTGAAGTCGATCAGCAGGTCGACCCGTTCCCCCGGCGTGAGGGTCAGCCCCCCCGGGGGCATCGCCGTCGGGGCGGGCAGCAGGCCGCTGTCGGTGCCGATGAGCCGCACCGCGTCGTTGACCAGGGTGCCCGCCTCGTCGACCAGGTCGAGGCGGAAGAACCGGCCGTTCGCCCCGTTGAGCACGCGGAAGCGGTACCAGCGCGCGTCGACGTCGAGGTGCGGCCAGATGACGCCGTTGACGACGGTGAACGGACCGCTGACGGGGGCCGTCGTGCCGGTCGCGGGCAGGTACTGGAACTTGAACAGCAGTTGGCCGGTGAGCGCGCCGGTGGCCGGGTCGGTGTCGAGGTTGCGGTCGGCGATGACCAGCGGGATCTCGTAGTCGCCCCGCGGCAGCCGCAGCGCGTCCTCCTCGTCGTCGCGCACCAGGTACATGCCGGCCAGCCCGGCGAACACGTTGAAGCGCGTCACGGCCATCGCGTGGTCGTGGTACCAGAGGGTCGTCGCCGCCTGCTCGTTCGGGTACTCGGTGAGCTGCGCGTGCCCCGGCTGGATGCCGTTGTGCGCCCAGCCGTCGTTGCCCGCGTTCGTCAGCGCCCCGTGCAGGTGCACCACGGTCCACGGCGGTAGGTCGGCGACGCCCTCGATGAACTGCACCCCCGCGGCCATGGTGCCGTCCGGGTTCAGGTAGCCGGGCTGGTTCGCCGGCGTCGGCACCGCGTACGGGGCCCGCACGGCCACGAGCGGGATCGTGTCCTGGAGTTCGTTCTGCCACGCGACCCGCAGCCGCCTGCCCCTGCGCACCTCGATGGTCGGGCCGGGGAAGTGCCCCTCGTAGGTCCAGAGCGCGGTCGTGGGCAGTTCCGAGTGCAGCCGCGCCCGCGCGTTCGTCATGTTTATCGTAAGCATGTCCCGACGCCGCGACGAGTGCGGCCGGATCGACGGCGGAATTCGTAACGGGTCACGGAATTTGGTGAGACCGAAGTTCGGCGCGAGCGGCGCGGCGGACCGCGCCGCTCGCGCCGACGCCTGCTGGGTCCTCGAACTGATCAGGCTCGCGCCCGCCGCGACGCCCGCGGAGCCGAGTACGGCGGAGGCGAGGAACTTGCGGCGGTCGAGGGAGTTGTTCATCGGTGTTTCCTCGGGGTTTGCGTGTTCAGTTGGCGGTGCGACTGCGGATTTCCCGCACGCGACGGGCACCAAGGCGTGTTCGACCCGAGCGCCGACGGTGCGGACGGCGGCGTGGAGTTTCGTCTTTCCGCGTAGTGGCACCATGCCTTCGGCCGGTGTGCGGTTGAGCCTGGTTTAGCGCAGAGCCGTCCGCTATCCGCCACACGTCCATTAGTGATCTACGACCCGCCATGATGGACAGTCGAAGAGTCAACGCGCGAACCCGCCCGACACCGGCCTGCGGCCCGAACAATTCCCCCTCGCAGACCAGCGCCCGGCGACCGTGCCGGCGGCCTGCCGCATTGCCTCGCTGAGGCGGCTACCGCGCGTTGGCGGCGGCGGCATGACCGGCCGACGGGCGCCGGGCGCGGGGCCGGGCGGGATCGGTCTCAGTACTGGTAGCTCACCGTGACGGTGTCCTGGGCGGTGCCGCCGGTCGCGGGGTACGTACCGCCGTAGAGCGTGTGCCGGACGGTCACGCTGCCGCGCGCGCTCTGGCCGTTGAACTGCGACAGCGTGATGGTGGTGGCCCCGGTGATCTCCTGCGGCTCGGTGCAGAGGATCTCGGTGGTGGAGTACTGCTGCCGGTAGCAGACCCGGACGGTCTCGCTGGTCCGGCCGTTGGGGTACGGCGTGACCAGGACCGACGTGCCCGTGATCAACGCGTTGGAGGGAACCGCCGACTGCGGCGACTTGGAGAAGTACATCGTGGCGTAGCCGCCGTCGAGGTAGATGTTGTACTTCGACTGGCTCACCGTCCACGAACCCGTCGCCGCCGACGCGGGGGACGGCGCGACGGCCGCCGAGGCCACCGCGCCGACCAGCACCGCTGTGACACGGATGTTCCTGTTCATGTGCGCTCCCTTCGCCGTGAGGCGGGCGGACGCGGCCGGCCGGGTCTCCCGCCTGCGACGGTCACCGGCTGCCATGTTCCCCCACCCTCCGTACGGCGATGATCCCGCCGGGTGACATGTGCGCCATCCAGCGATAGTGAACAATCACCCGGCGGGACGCGAGGTCGGGCGTCAGGCCCCCTTGACCCAGTCCAGGCCGAGGCGGGCGAAGTGGATGCCCCCGGTGTTGCCGACCTCGTAGAGGTTGCCGACGGTCCCGTCGGCCAGCACGGCCATCGTCGAGTAGCCCGCGCCGCCCGGCCTGACCAGCGCCCGGCCCGGCCAGCTCGCGCCGTCGTCGGTGGAGAGCCGTACGGTGAGGTCGTTGCGGGCGGTCGGGTGCGCGTTGTTGCTGAACAGCGCGGTACGGGTGCGCAGCGGCGCGCCGTTCGCGCCCACCTCCGCCGGGCGCAGGTAGGACAGCTCGTCGGCGTTGCAGAGCGGATCGGTCAGCGCGGCGCTGGCCGTGGCCGGGCCGAACGTCGCGCTCCCGTCGGTGGAGGTCGCGTAGTAGCGGCTGCGCACGCCGTTGTGCCGCATGTTCTGCACGACCGCCCCGGTGCCGCGCTCGACGGCCTTGCTCTCGTTGATGTTCCCGCCGGCGGAGCCGCCGCGCCGCCACGTCACGCCGTGGTCGTCGCTGTAGATGTTGCCGGCGTGGCTGGTGCCCGCCGCGTCGCGGTAGGCGATCGGCTGGACCAGCCGCCCGGTGCTGGTCTGGATGCCGTGGCCGGAGGAGAAGAAGACCTGCTGCCACGCCGGGTCCTTGACCGCCGGGTTCAGCTCCACCGGCGCGCTCCAGGTGACGCCGTCGTCCCGGCTCGTGACGTATCGCAGGTGCATGCTGTTCGGGTCGTCCGCCGTGTTGACGCCGGACGAACCCGACCAGAAGCTGATGCCGGGCCTGGGGGAGTAGGTGAAGAAGCAGTAGACGACGCCGGTGGCGCGGTCCACGAGCAGGCTGGGGTCGCCCGCCCCCTCCCGGGTGGTGGCGGGGGCGTGGATGACGCGCGGCTGTTCGAAGGTACGCCCGCCGTCGGTGCTGCGGACCATGGCGATCTGGATGTTGTTGGTGCCGCCGCCCAGGTCGTACGAGCCGTCGATCCGCGCGTCGGCCACGGCGATGACGGTGTCGTTGTTGGTGACGGCCAGGCCCGGGATGCGGACGGAGGCGGCGGTGCCGTCGTAGCGGCCGTTCGGGCCGTTGAGGTTGCGGATGACGGTCTGCGTGGTCAGCAGCGTCGTCACGTTCATCTGCGGGGTGCCGGCGGCCATGCCGCAGCCGGCGGTGCCCCGGTGCGTGCTGTCGAAGCCCGGGGCGGTGACCCGCAGGGTGTACGGGGTGCCGGCGTCGACCGTCCAGTAGTGCAGGTGGTTGCCGCCGGCGGCGACCGTGCGGGTCCACGGGGAGCCGGTGCGCCCGGGCCACGTGACGGTGAAGTCCCGGGCGGTGGCGGTGCGGTTCTCCAGCACGAGCTGGAGCCGACTGTTAGTGCAGTCGAAGCTGGTCAGCGACGACATGCCGGTGCCGCAGTGGAAGATGCCGGCGGTCGTCTCGTCCAGCCCGGTCGGGGTGGTGGTGCGCAGCGAGTACGCCGTGCCGGCCGCCAGCGTCCAGTACAACTGCGCGCTGCCGCCGGCGGGGACGGTGCGGGCCCAGGGCGAGCCGGTGCGCCCCGCCCAGGTGACGGTGAAGGACTGCGCCGTGCCGCTGCGGTTGTCGAGCAGCAGGTTGAGTTGGCCGGTCGTGCAGTCGGCGCTGGCCGTCGCGCCCACTCCGGCGGGGGCGGCGCTGGCCTGCGTGCCGGGCAGGAGCGCGGCCAGGCCGACGGTGGCGGCCACGACGGCTGTGATGCGGCGCGATGTCGCTGGGACAGAAGACACGGCGTTCCCTCCGGGGGCGGGGCGTGGGGGTGGGAACGGAGTCGGCAATGGGTGTGACGTCCGACATCCGATGTCCTGACGCTAGGGCGCGCCGCCCGGGTCGTCAAGAGATCAATCGATGGGCATTCGTGGTCGCCAGCGCGGGGCTCGCTGTGGCGCGCTGTGGCCACCCCGGACCTGACCACCGGTTCCGCGGAGGCCGGCCGCGGTGACCGCCCTGCTCGCTGCTGGTCCCGCCCCAGGCGCTCGCCGAGGCGTCGCCTCGTGGGCGGGAAGCAGGCAGGGGGCGGCGGCACAGGTGTTCGGTCGCCTGATGGAGCTGCTCCGTCTGCGCTACCGACGGTGCCCTGCTCCTGCCGCGTGGGCGGTCGTCAGTGGCAACGCGCGGCGGGCGTGGGTGATGACGCGCCCTGGGGTCGGCGGCACGCCCACGGCGTCCCGTTCGCGCGGGCAGCTCCATCAGGGACCGAAAAGACTTGCCTTCTCTACGGGTCTGCCTTCAGGGCGTTGCGGCTGACCGGCGATCTCCGCAGCCTTTCGGGGGCGCTCACCGACGGGGTCGACGCGGCGGCTGTGCGGCTGTGGACCCGGTGAGCGACTCCAGCAGGTTGCGGGTGCTGCGGTGGACGTCGGCGGCGAGCGGCGGCAGGCCCAACAGGGCGGCGAGCCACCAGCCCTCGACGGCTAGGCGCACCGTGGTGGCCGCCGCGGTGTCGATGCCGTCGTGTTCCAGTCGGTCCTGCCAGCGGGCGTAGGCATCGCGTAACGGGGCCAGCAGGCGGGGGTCCAGCGCGACCGCTGCGGCCAGGGCCGCGACGGGGGCGTCGTGGTCGACGGCGTCCGGGGCGGGCGGGGCGGCGGGGATGGTGACGTCGAGGTAGGCGCGGGTGAAGGCCCCGGGGTTGTGCTGGCGGCGGCGTCGGCCAGGGCGTCGTCGACTGCCGTGACCGCGCGCGCGACGAGCGCGGTCAGCAGCGCCTCCTTGGACGGGAAGTGATACATCAACCCGCCTTTGCTCACCTGCGCCCGCGTCGCTGACCGGGCTCGCCGCCGTACGCGCGATGCGCCGGAGGCTGCCGTCGGCACCAGCGCTGCTGTCCATCTCGCTCGCGTTGACCGCTACCGCTGGCGGCATGGCCGTGGCCTACTTCGCGCAACGCGCCCAGTTCGACCGTTCTGGATGCTGTCGAACCTGGCTCTGCTGCTGTTCCCCCTGCCGCTGCTCACCCGGCTGGGTCGCACCGGCCGGTGCACCCACGGCCCGGTGACCCCGCAGGCCCGCGAGACCGTCCACATGTGACCCGACTTGCGGTGCCCGCCGGAACCTCGGGTGGACGACGCGCGCCCCGGCCCGGTCACCCACCGCCGTGGTGGCTCGCCGGCGAGCCGGCCGCGGGCCGCCGGATCGTCGACGTCAGTGGCACCCACCGGCACCAGAACGGTGCGCCGTCGGCTCAGGACCGCACGGCGCGGGCGATGCTCGCCCGGATGGGCGCGTAGTGCTCGGCGATGGCCGTGCGCAGGCGCGCCGGGTCGCCGGCGGCCACGGCGTCCACGATGGCCCGGTGCCGCTGGGCGGTGATCACCCGGTCCTCCGGCTCGGTGCGCAGCGTGGGGGCCACAATGGCCTGGACCTGCCAGAACGCCTCGGTCAACTGGAGGATCAGGTCGTTGCCCAGCGGCTCCATCAGCTTCAGGTGGAACGCCCGGTCAACCTCCAGGAAGTCCCTCCCCTGGGCGGCCAGGCGCTCCATCTCGTCGACCAGCGCGGAGAGGTCCGCGCGGTGCGCGTCGTCCAGGAGGCCGATGGCCTCGGCTGCCAGGCCCTGCTCGAGGGTCTGTCGGACGTCCACGACCTGCCCCAGCACGTGGTGGTCCTCCTCGCCGCTGAGCAGGCCGCGGAACGTGAGGCTCTCCACGAGGGCGTTGAGGGACATGCGGCCGACGAAGGTGCCGTGGCCGTGCCGCACCTCCACGATGTCGAGGGCGGAGAGGATCTTGACCGCCTCGCGGACGCTGGAGCGGCTGGCCCCGACCGCCTCGCAGAGCTCCACCTCGGTGGGGAGGGGATTGCCCGGCTTGAGGCGATTGCGCAGGATGTACTCCTTGATCCTGGTCGCGACCTCCTGCCGGCGGGGGCCCGGGCGCTCCGTGCCGCGTAGCGGCGTCGCGTCAATGGTCGTCATCTGCCCCTTGCCCTTCGTTCACGAATCTGCAACGCTCAGGCTATCGGCATCAGACATCAGACGTCATACCCATACCCTGAAAATCCCCCGGCGCGAGCGGTGACGCGAGCGCATGAAGAGCCTATGGAGGCAGCTCCGTGAGCACCACTGGTAAGCCACCGAGGAGCCGGAGCGCATCCCCGCGCCGGGCCCGCTCCCTGGCCGTCGCGTCCCTTGCCGCAGCCCTGGCGATCGGGCTGGCGGCGTGCGGTGGCGGCCCCGCCTCGACCAACGCCGTCGGAGGCGGTGGCAAGGCGTCGATCGAGACCACGTTGGCGTTCACCCTCTCCAGCGGGTTCGACCCCGGCAACGCCTCCTCGGCGGTGGCGACGGCGGTCAACCAGCACATCTTCGAGGGTCTGATCGATCTCGACCCGGTGACCCGCGAACCGTACCGTGCCCTGGCCAAGGCCGACCCGGTGGCCGGCCCCGACGGGCTCACGTACACGGTGTCGGTGCGCGACGGCGCGAAGTTCTCCGACGGCACCCCCGTCACCGCCGAGGACGTCGCCTGGTCCTTCAACCGCGTGCTCAAGCCGGCGGACGCGGCCACCCCGCCGCTGATGCAGGGGTTCGTCTCGTTCATCGACTCGGTCACCGCCAAGGACGCCACGACCGCCGAGTTCAAGCTGAAGTACCCGTTCGCCCTGTTCGCCGAGCGGATCGCGGTGATCAAGATCGTCCCGAAGGCGAAGACCGGCGACGCCGCCGCCGCGAAGGCCTTCGACACCGCGCCCATCGGCTCCGGCCCGTTCAAGATGGACAGCGCGTCGAAGGAGTCGGGCGTCAAGCTGAGCAAGAACCCGAACTACGGCGGCCCCCGGCCCGCCAAGGTCGACACGATGACGTGGAACACCACCACGGAGGCCTCGGCGCGGGTGTCGGACCTGCAGGGCGGTCGCGTCCAGGCCATCGAGGCGGTGCCGTACCTGAACGTCGACTCGCTCAAGGGCAAGTACACCGTCGACGTGAAGCAGGCCTTCAACCAGGTCTTCCTCATGTTCAACTCGTCGGCCGCGCCGTTCAGCGACAACCGGGTGCGCCAGGCCCTGCACTACGCGATCGACAAGGACGCGGTCATCAAGACGGCGCTCAACGGCTACGGCAGCCCGGCGACGAGCTACCTGGACGAGGGCAACAAGGACTACCAGAAGGCCGCCACGGTCTACGGCTACGACCCGGAGAAGGCCAAGGCCCTGCTCGCCGAGGCCGGGGTGACGAACCTGTCGTTCCGGCTCGACACCACGGACAACTCGGTGGTGAAGGACGTCGCCCCGCTGGTCATCGAGCAGTGGAAGAAGATCGGCGTCGACGCCAGCCTGAACACGGTGCCCTCCGCGGCCATCTACGGCGACGTCGTGCCGAAGGACACCTTCCGGGTGCTGATGGCCACCGGTGACCCCAGCGTCTTCGGCGTCGACACCGACCTGCTCATGCGGTGGTTCTACTACGGCGAGACCTGGCCGGGGCAGCGCTACCGCTGGCCCGCCGCCGACCGGAAGGCGATGGCCGACCTGCTCGACAAGGCCGCCCAGACGCCCGACGAGGCGGCCCGCAAGGCCGTGTGGAAGCAGGCCCTCGACATGGCGGCCGAGGAGGCCGCGCTCTACCCGATCCTGCACACCAAGGTCGTCACCGCCTACGACCCCGCCAAGCTCGCCGGCTTCTCGGGCGCGGCGACCACGGGCCTGTACTTCCTGGGCACCGGCCGCAGCGGCTGAGCCCGCCCGGGGGCACGGAACCCGCCCCCTCCGCGTCCCGCCCCGCCCGTCCCCCTCCGGGCCGGGGCGGGACGTCCCGGCGGCTCTCGACGAGAGAAAGACACCATGCTGAGCGTTCTGAGCCTGGTCGCGCGACGACTGCTGACCCTGATCCCCCTGGTTCTGGGCATCACGCTGTTCGTCTTCGTGATCATGCAGTTCTCCCCGATCGACCCCGCGCTGTCCGTCCTCGGCGACCAGGCGACGCCCGCGCAGGTCGCGGCGTTCAAGGCCGCCAACGGCCTCGACGACCCGCTGCCCCTGCGCTACCTGCACTTCCTCGGCGACCTGGCCCGGGGCGACCTGGGCATGACCTTCCCGCCGTCGGTGCCGGTCGCCGACAAGATCGCCACGGCCCTGCCGCTCACGATCCAGCTCACGGCCCTGGGCGCCCTCGGCGCGCTGGTCATCGCGCTGGCCCTCGGTCTCCCGGCGGCGCTGTACCGGGACCGCTGGCCCGACCAGGTCATCCGCTTCGTCTCCATGGCCGGCATCGCCACGCCGTCCTTCTGGCTGGCCCTCCTGCTCATCCAGGAGCTCTCGGTGCGCCGCCCGGTCTTCCCGACCGGCGGCTACGTCAACCCCGGCGACTCGGTCGGCCTCTGGTTGCAGTCCCTCGCCCTGCCCGCCCTCGCCCTGGCCGTGCCGGTCGGCTGCGCGCTCGCCAGGATCGTGCGCACGTCGATGGTCGAGGAACTCGACAAGGACTACGTCCGCACCGCGATCGGCGCCGGGCTGCCGCCCCGGGTGGTCATCGGGCGCAACGTGCTGCGCAACGCCCTGGTCAACCCGCTCACCGTGCTGGGCCTGCGGATCGGCTACCTCATCGGCGGCACGGTCGTCATCGAGGCGATCTTCTCGCTGCCCGGCATGGGCACCCAGATCATGAGCGCGGTGCAGCAGAACGACACCGCCCTCGCGCAGGGGACCGTCCTGACGATCGCCGTCGGCTTCGTCGTCGTGAACCTGGTCGTCGACATCCTCTACCTCTTCGCCAACCCCCGACTGCGCGGAGCCCACTGATGCGTCGCACCCTCACCGCCCGGCTGTCACGCCCCGGCGTCGCCTTCAGACGGCTCGGCGTCCCCGCCCGGATCGCCCTCGGCTTCGTCCTGCTCGTCGTCGCGGTGGGGCTCCTCGCGCCGCTGCTGATCCGGCACGACCCCGCCCAGGCCGGGCTCGCCCCGGCGCTGACCGGCCCGAGCGGCGAGCACTGGTTCGGCCTGGACAAGCTCGGGCGCGACGTGTACTCGCGGCTGGTCGCCGGCACCCGGCGCTCGCTGATCGTCGGCTTCGGCGGCGCGGGCATCGCCCTGCTGCTCGGCGCGGTCCTCGGCGCGCTCGCGGGCACCAGCCGGGCGGCCGTCGACGAGGTGCTGATGCGCTGCCTCGACGTGGTCATGGCCTTCCCCGCCATCGTGCTCTCCGCCCTGCTGATCATCTCCTTCGGGAAGAACAGCCTCCTGGTGCTCGTGGTCGCGATCGGCTTCGTCTTCACCCCGTCGGTCGCGCGCATCGTGCGCGCCAACGTGCTCTCCCAGTACCGGGAGGACTACGTGGCGGCCGAGCGGATCATCGGCGCCCGGCGGCCACACATCCTCTGGCGGCACGTCCTGCGCAACTGCGCCGCCCCCATCCTCGTCTTCGCCACCGTCATGGTCGCCGACGCCATCGTCTTCGAGGCGTCCCTCTCCTTCATCGGCGGCGGGCTGGCCCCGCAGGAGGCCGAGTCCTCGTGGGGCTCGGTGATCGCCTTCGGCAAGGAGATGGTGCAGATCGGCGGCTGGTGGGCCACCTTCTTCCCCGGCCTGCTGATCCTGCTCACCGTGCTCGCCCTCAACGTGCTCTCCGAGGGGATGTCCGACGCGTGGGCCGCCCCGGCGGCCCGCCGCGCCGCCACGACACCGACCGCCGCACCGGCGGCGGAGGCGACGCCGGGCTCCGGCGAGGTCGTACGCCTGCCCGGCCTGCCCGAGGCGGCGCGGCGGCTGCGCGAGCGCGCCCGGCCCCTGCCGCAGGGCGAGCCCGTCCTCCAGGTCAGGAACCTGTCGATCGGCTTCGAGGGACGCCACCGGGGCGTCGACATCGTCGACGACCTGACCTTCGATGTCCGTCCCGGCGAGGTCCTCGGCCTCGTCGGGGAGTCCGGCTCGGGCAAGTCGCTGACCTCGCTGGCCGTCATGGGGCTGCTGCCCCAGGGGGCCCGGGTGCGGGGGGAGATCCGCTTCCAGGGCGCCGACCTGCTGCCGATGAGCCCGAAGCGGCGGCGCGCCCTGATGGGGCGCGAGATCGCGATGGTCTACCAGGACGCCCTCTCGGCGTTGAACCCCTCGCTGCGCGTCGGGGCCCAGTTGGCGCAGATGATCCGCCGTGGCGGCACCCGCTCGGCGGAGGAGCTGATGGGGCTGGTGGGCCTGGACCCGGGGCGCACCCTGGCCGCGTACCCGCACGAGCTCTCCGGCGGGCAGCGGCAGCGGGTGGTGATCGCCATGGCCCTGTCCCGCGACCCGCGCCTGATCATCGCCGACGAGCCGACCACCGCGCTCGACGTCACCGTGCAGGCGCAGGTGATGGAGCTGCTGCTGCGGCTGCGCGAGCAGCTCGGCTTCGCCCTGATCCTGGTCAGCCACGACCTCGCCCTGGTCAGCGCCGTCGCGGACCGCGTCGTCGTCATGTACGGCGGGCAAATCGTCGAGGCCGGCGTCACCGCCGACGTGATCGGGGCCCCGGCCCACCACTACGCCCGTGGGCTGCTCGGCTCCGTGCTCTCCCTGGAGACCGGCGCCGAGCGGCTCACCCAGATCCGTGGCGTGGTGCCGTCCCCGGCGGACTTCCCGGCGGGCTGCCGGTTCGCCGACCGCTGCCCGGCGGCGACCCGGGTCTGCCACGACACCGCCCCCCGCCTGGAGGGCACCGACACCCACGGGTACGCCTGCCACCACCCGGCCGCCGCCGACAGGGAAGAGGAACTGGCCCGATGAGCGCCACCGACGAGCGCCCGCCGATCGCGGAGCTGCGCGACGTGCACGTGGTGCACCGCGCCCGCGCCGGCGGCCTGTTCAGCCGCGAGCGGGTGTACGCCCTCACCGGCGCGGACCTGACCGTGCGCGCCGGCGAGACCATCGGCGTCGTCGGCGAGTCCGGCTGCGGCAAGTCCACCCTGGCCAAGGTGCTGGTGGGGCTCCAGCGGCCGACGAGCGGCTCGGTCACCGTCGGCGGCGAGGACGTGTGGACGATGCCGATGGCGCAGCGCCGCCGGCGGATCGGCGCGGGCATCGGCATGATCTTCCAGGACCCGGCCACCTCGCTGAACCGCCGGATGCCGGTCCGCGACATCCTGCGCGACCCGCTCGACGTGCACCGCCGGGGCACGCGGGAGCAGCGGGAGGAGCGGGTTACGGAGCTGATGTCCCTGGTGGGGCTGCCCGCCTCGGTCGCCGACGTCCTGCCCAGCCAGCTCTCCGGCGGCCAGCGCCAGCGGGTCTCCATCGCGCGCGCCCTGGCCCTGGAGCCGGGGCTGGTCATCGCCGACGAGCCCACGAGCGCCCTCGACGTCTCCGTGCGGGCCCAGATCCTCAACCTGCTGCTGGACCTCAAGGACCGCCTCGGGCTGGCCATGGTCTTCGTCTCCCACGACATCCAGACCGTCAAGCGGATCAGCGACCGCGTGGTCACGATGTACCTCGGCCGGATCGTGGAGCAGACGCCCGCCGCCGCGCTTCCCGAGGGCGGCCGGCACCCGTACACCCGGGCGCTCTTCTCCGCCACGCCGGGCCTGCTCTCGCCGATCGACCCGATCCCGCTGGTCGGCCCCGTGCCGTCCGCCACCCGGCCGCCCAGCGGCTGCCCGTTCCGCACCCGCTGCTGGAACGCCACCGACGTGTGCGCCGCCGACCTGCCGCCGACCGAGCCGGGCGGCCTCGGCGGCGGCCACGAGTTCCGGTGCCACCACCCCGTTCCCGCAGGGGTCGGCAGCGCCCAGCTCGTCGAACTCGCCAAGGCGGCGACGGGCCGCACCACCCCCCTACATGTCGAGGAGACAGCGTGACCACGCCAGCCCCGAGGATCACCGGAGTCGTGCCGCCGGTCGTCACCCCCCTGACGCAGGAGGGCGCGGTCGACGTCCCCTCCCTGGAGCGGCTCGTCGAGCGGCTGCTCGCCGCCGGCGTCGACGGCATCTTCGCGCTCGGCAGCTCCGGCGAGACCGTCTTCCTCACCGACAGCCAGCGGGACCTCGTCCTCGACACCGTCGTGAAGACCGTCGGCGGCGCGGTGCCGGTGATCGCCGGGTGCATCGAGCCCACCACGCCCCGGGTGCTCGACCGGGCCGGGGCGGCGGCGCGCCTCGGCGTCGACGGCCTCGTGGCGACCGCCCCCTTCTACGCCATCGTCGGCCCCCACGAGACCGAGCGGCACTTCCGGGCGCTCGCCTCCTCGGTCGAGCTGCCCCTCTTCGCGTACGACATCCCCGTCTGCGTGCACACGAAGCTCTCCACGGAGCTGCTGGTCCGGCTGGCGGCGGAGGGCGTCCTCGCCGGCGTCAAGGACTCCAGCGGCGACGACGTCGCGTTCCGCCAGCTCGCGCTGGCGGTCGCGGAGCGGACCCCCGGCGGCGGCTTCAGCCTGCTGACCGGGCACGAGGTGGTGGTCGACGCGATGATGCTCGCCGGAGCGTCCGGCAGCGTCCCCGGGCTGGGCAACGTGGACCCGGACGGTTACGTGCGGCTGCACCGGGCCGCCGTCGACGGCGACTGGGACGCCGCCCGCCGCGAGCAGGACCGCCTGACCCGGCTCTTCCGCATCGTCGACGCGGCCGACCCCGCCACGTCGGCCGGGGCGACCCGGGGCGTGGGCGCGTTCAAGACCGCCCTGGCCCTGCTCGGCGTCATCGACGGCAACGCGGTGTCGCTGCCCCTGCGGCCCCTCGACGCCGACGAGACGGCCCGCGTGCGCGCCCACCTGGAACTGGCGGGGCTGCTCTGAGCATGTCCGAGCCACGCACGCCCCCCGCCGACGCCGACGAGGTCGTCGCGGCGCTCGACATCGGGGGCACCAAGACGACCGCCGCGCTCGTGACCCGGCGGGGCGAGGTGGTCGACCGCGCCACCGCCGCCACCCCGGGCCGGGCCGGCCCGACCGCCGTGCTCGACACCGCCGCCGGACTGGTCGACCGGCTCCGCGCGCGGGCCACGGGCACCCGCGTGCGCGCCCTCGGCGTCGGCAGCGCCGGGGTGGTCGACAGCCGCACGGGCCGGGTGCTCTCGGCCACCGACGCCCTGGCCGGCTGGGCCGGCACGGACCTGCGCGGGGGGCTGCGGGGCCTGCTGGGCCTGCCCGTCGCTGTCGTCAACGACGTGCACGCGCACGCCCTCGGCGAGGCACGCCACGGCGTCGCGGCCGGGCACGCGACGGTGCTCTTCGTCGCCGTCGGCACCGGCATCGGCGCCTCGTTCGTCGTCGGCGACGCCGTGCTCGCCGGCGCCCACTCGGCGGCGGGCCACGCCGGGCACCAGCCCTCCCCGTACGCCGGGTCGCTGCCCTGCCCCTGCGGGCGGCGGGGGCACCTGGAGGCGCTCGCCTCCGGGCCCGGCCTCGCCGCCGAGTACGCCCGGCGCGCCGGGCGGCCGGTCGACGACCTGCGGGCCGTGGCCGCGCTCGCCGAGGGCGGCGACGAGGTGGCCGGGGAGGTCGTCCGGCTCGGCGGGACCGCCGTCGGCTCGGCCGTCGGCGGGCTGGTCAACGTGCTCGACCCGCACGTCGTGGTCGTCGGGGGCGGCGTCACCGGCCTCGGCGAGCCGTGGTGGCGGGCACTGCGCGAGGCGGTACGCGGTGAGGTGCTGCCGGGCCTGGCCGCCGTACCCGTGCTGGCCCCCGCCCTCGGCGCGGACGCCCCGGTCGTCGGCGCCGCGTCGCTGGCCTGGGAGGTGCGGTCGTGAACGCGGTGATCGAGCGGCTGCGTCACCGGCTGGTGGTCTCGTGCCAGGCGTACCCGGGGGAGCCGATGCGCGACCCCGACACGATGCGCCGCGTGGCCCTCGCCGCCGCCCGGGGCGGGGCCGCCGGCATCCGCGCCCAGGGGCCGGCGGACATCGCCGCGATCCGCGCCGCGGTCGACCTGCCCCTGATCGGGCTCTGGAAGGACGGCGACGACGACGTCTTCATCACCCCGACGATGGAGCACGCCGTGGCCGTCGCCCGGGCCGGGGCCCACGTCGTCGCGCTCGACGCGACCTGCCGGCCCCGCCCCGACGGGCTGACCCTCGCCGAGACGGTCGCCGCCGTCCACGAGCGGACCGGGGCCCTGGTGATGGCCGACTGCGCCACCCTGGACGAGGGCGTCGCCGCCGCCGAGGCGGGCGCGGACCTGGTGGGCACCACGCTCGCCGGCTACACGGCCTACACCACCAAGGGGGACGGCCCCGACCTCGACCTGGTCGCCCGGCTCGCGCGCGCCGTCGACGTGCCGGTGGTCGCCGAGGGGCGGATCCACACGCCGGGGCAGGCGGCCGAGGCGCTGCGCGCGGGCGCGTGGGCCGTGGTCGTCGGCACCGCCATCACCCATCCGACGACCATCACCGGCTGGTTCGCCTCGGCCGTGGCCGACGCCGCCTCGGCCTGACCGGCCCGCCGTCGCCGCCTCGACCGTGTCGACCGCCGGGCAGGCGCGGCGCGGGTCGTGGGCGACGCGCCGACCGTCGCCGGAGGACTCGCCGACCGAACCGCCGTGGCCACGGCGCGTGGGCGGTAGCGATACCCTCGACGGGCATCGCTCGATGTCGCCGCCTTCGATGATGGCCGAGGACCGAGGAGTTGCTCATGCCGGACCTGTCGTCCCGCCCCGCTGCCGTGCTCCACCCCGCCGCTGTGCGTCGCGCCGTCGTGGCGGTGCTGGCCGTCGGCGTCGCCGCGTCCGCGTCGGCCTGCACCACGTCCACCCCCGAGGCCGGAAACTCTGCCGCCCCGTCGGCGACGTCGGCGCCCGCCGTCGACGGCACGAGCGCCGGCCCGCCTTCACCGACGGCCACCCGGTCCGAGGCCCGGCCGGGGACGGGCGGCGCGGACCCGATCCTGCGGGGCAAGCGGCAGATCGTCCTGCGGCCGGTCGACTCGTTCGAGTCGATCCTGGCGTTGGACGCCAAGGGCCGGCTGGACCTGACCGACGGCGACACGGACACGAGCCTGTTCGTGTTGCTGCCCGCCGGTGGGAAGAGGTACCAGATCCGCACCGCGAAGGTGCGCGAGCACGGCGAGCCCGAGTGCATGGGCCTGCGCGACGACGGGACCGCCCCCACGACGGTCGTGGCGGCCCCCTGCGACGCCGGCCGCGCAGGCCAGATGTTCACCATCTCCGCGGCGGGGGAGACCGACGAGGGGCGCCCCGCCTACACGATCGCGGGTCAGGGTGGGCTCCACCTGCGCGCGCTGGACGAGGAGGGCCTCGTCGCCCAGCGCCTGGGCGAGGGTGACGCGGGGAAGGGCACCACCTTCGACTTCGTCGACAACGGGGCTGCCCCTCCCGGCCCGGGCGAGTGACGCCGGCGTCGCGCCGCACCCCGGGGGCCCCGCAGGCGCGGCGGCCCCCTGGAACGAGGAGCCGCCGGGCGGGTGGACCGCTACCGGGCGGGTGGACGCGGCCCGGTGCCCCGCCGGCCCAGGGGCATCACCGAGGTAGGTCGAGTCCGTACCGCCGTTCCAGCCGGCCGCTGCGCGGGTGCGCCGTGGCGTCGCCGTGCGGCGACCAGCCCAGGCCCTCGTAGAGCCGGACCGCCCGGGGGTTGTCCACGTACACGTCCAGCTCGGCCCGGGTGTAACCGGCGGCGGCCAGGTGGGCCGGCAGCTCCCGCATCAGGTGCCGGCCGACGCCCCGCCCCCAGTCGGCGGGCCGCACCCCGACGTAGCGGACCTCGGCGGTCGACGCGTCCGCCGGCAGGGGCGCGACGGCGGCGAAGCCGACGACCCGCTCGGCGTCGTCGCGCGCGACGAGCAGCAGCGCCCCGGGCGCGTCGAGGACCGCCTGGATGAGGGGGCGGGCGAGGCTCAGCGGCGCGGCCTCCGGCTCGCCGTCGCGGGCGGCCGTCGCCTCGGCCCAGATGCCGGCGGCGGCGTCGACGTCCTCCCCGGGGCCGGCCGCTCCTGCGCGCACGATGATCACCCGCCCAGTCTCCGCCCCCGGAGTGGCGGGCGGCAACCGGGTTCACGGGTCGGTGTGAAAAGCGCGTCAAGAATCCGCCGGCCGCCGTCATGGCTGCGTCAACGGCCCTGTCCGGACGCTCTCCGAGGCGTTGTGATGGCTCGGCGCGACCGGAAGGCGGTCGTGACGAGCTCATTCCGGTAAGAGGAGTCAGCGTGTCTGACGTGGTGTTCGTGGTGCTGACGGTGGCGCTGTTCGCGGCGCTCGCCCTGGTGGTGCGGGGGGTGGAGAAGCTGTGAGCGCCGTCGACGCCGTGGGCCTGGCGCTCGCGATCGGCCTGGGAGTCTTCCTGGTGGTCGCCCTGCTGTTCCCGGAGCGGTTCTGATGACCATGACAACAGCGGGCGTGCTCTTCGTGCTGTCCCTGGTGGCGGCCCTCGTCGCCGTCCACAAGCCGCTCGGCGACCACATGTTCCGGGTCGTCTCCGGCACCCGCTCCTCCCGCGTCGAGCGGGGCGTCTACCGGCTGGTCGGGGCGAACCCGGCGGCGGAGCAGACCTGGGGGGTCTACGCCCGCAGCGTGTTGGCGTTCTCCGCGGTGTCGCTGCTGTTCCTGTACGCGTTCCAGCGGGTGCAGGACAAGCTGTGGCTGTCGCTGGGCTTCGACGCCGTGGTGCCGCACGGCGCGTGGAACACGGCGGTGTCGTTCGTGACCAACACGAACTGGCAGTCGTACTCGGGCGAGTCGACCATGGGCCACCTGGTGCAGATGGCCGGGCTGGCGGTGCAGAACTTCGTCTCCGCCGCCGTCGGCATCGCCGTGGCGGTCGCGCTGGTGCGCGGCTTCGCGCGCAGCCGCACCGGCCAGCTCGGCAACTTCTGGGTGGACCTCACCCGGATCGTCCTGCGGATCCTGCTGCCGATCGCGGTGCTCGCCGCGCTCGCCCTGATGCTCGGCGGGGCGGTGCAGAACCTCTCCGGCGGCACCGAGGCGGCCACCCTGACCGGTGGCACGCAGACGGTCCCCGGCGGGCCGGTCGCCAGCCAGGAGGTCATCAAGGAGCTGGGCACGAACGGCGGCGGCTTCTACAACGCCAACAGCGCGCACCCGTTCGAGAACCCGACGGCCTGGACGAACTGGCTGGAGATCTTCCTGATCCTGGTGATCCCGTTCAGCCTGCCCCGGGTCTTCGGCCGGATGGTCGGGCAGAAGCGGCAGGGCTACGCCATCGCCGCCGTGATGTCGCTCCTCGCGCTGGCCAGTGTCGTCCTGACCAACGTCTTCGAGCTGACCGGCGGCGGCACCGTGCCGCAGGCGATCGGCGCGGCCCTGGAGGGCAAGGAGGTGCGCTTCGATGTGTCGAACTCGGCCACCTTCGCGGCGGCCACCACGCTGACCTCCACCGGCGCGGTGAACTCGTTCCACGACTCGTACACCCCGCTCGGCGGCATGATGCCGATGATCAACATGATGCTCGGCGAGGTCGCGCCCGGCGGCACCGGCTCGGGCCTGTACGGGATGCTCGTCCTCGCCGTGCTCACCGTGTTCGTGGCGGGCCTGATGGTCGGGCGCACCCCGGAGTACCTGGGCAGGAAGATCGGGGCGCGGGAGATCAAGTTCGCCTCGCTCTACTTCCTCGTCACCCCGGCGCTGGTGCTGATCGCCACGGCGACGGCCTTCGCCACCGGCAACGACTCCACGACGCTCAACGTCGGCCCGCACGGGCTCTCCGAGGTGCTCTACGCGTTCACCTCGGCGAGCAACAACAACGGCTCGGCGTTCGGCGGCATCACGGTCAACACGACGTGGTGGGACACCGCGACCGGGCTGTGCATGCTGCTGGGCCGGTTCCTGCCGATCATCTTCGTGCTCGCCCTGGCCGGCTCGCTGGCCCGGCAGACGCCCACGCCCGCCTCCGAGGGCACGCTGCCCACGCACCGGCCCCTGTTCGTCGGGATGGTCGTCGGCGTCACGGTGGTCCTCGTGGCGCTGACCTTCCTACCCGCGCTCGCCCTCGGCCCGCTGGCCGAAGGGCTGTGACCACCATGAGGAACGAGGACATGTCCGTCGCGCCCGTGACGACCGGCACCGGCGACCAGCCGACCGCCGGCACCCCGGCCCCCGCCGGCACCCCGGCCCCCGCCGGCACCCCGGCCCCCGCCGGCACCCCGGCCCCCGCCACCCGGGGCAACCGGGTCGGCGGCGGCCTGCTCGACCCGGGGCAACTGCTGCGCTCCCTGCCGGACGCGCTGCGCAAGCTCGACCCGCGCACCCTGTGGCGCAACCCGGTCATGCTGATCGTGGAGATCGGCGCGGCCTTCACCACCGTCCTGGCCGTGGCCGACCCGTCGGTCTTCGCCTGGGCCGTCACGGTCTGGCTCTGGCTGACCGTCGTCTTCGCCAACCTGGCCGAGGCGGTCGCCGAGGGCCGGGGCAAGGCGCAGGCGGCCACCCTGCGCCAGGCGAAGAAGGACACCGTCGCCACGCGGCTGGCCGGCTGGACGCCCGGCACCGCCGCGAGCGCCTACCGGCAGGAGCCCGTCCCCGCGCCGGAGCTGCGGCAGGGCGACATCGTGCTGGTCGAGGCCGGCGAGATCGTCCCCGGCGACGGCGACGTGGTCGAGGGCATCGCCAGCGTGGACGAGTCGGCCATCACCGGCGAGTCCGCCCCGGTGATCCGGGAGTCCGGCGGCGACCGCAGCGCGGTCACCGGCGGCACCCGGGTGCTCTCCGACCACATCGTCGTGAGGATCACCCAGAAGCCGGGGGAGAGCTTCATCGACCGGATGATCGCCCTGGTCGAGGGCGCGAACCGGCAGAAGACCCCGAACGAGATCGCGCTGAACATCCTGCTCGCCGCGCTGACGGTCGTCTTCCTGCTGGCCGTCGTGACGCTGCAGCCGCTGGCGATCTTCTCCAAGGGCTACCAGGCGGCGGCGCCGGACACCGGCGCGGTCACCGACGCCGGGGTGACCGGGATCGTGCTGGCCGCGCTGCTGGTCTGCCTGATCCCGACCACCATCGGCGCGCTGCTGTCGGCCATCGGCATCGCCGGCATGGACCGCCTCGTGCAGCGCAACGTCCTCGCCATGAGCGGCCGGGCCGTCGAGGCGGCCGGCGACGTCGACACGCTGCTGCTGGACAAGACCGGCACGATCACCCTGGGCAACCGGCAGGCCGCCGAGTTCGTCCCCGTCGAGGGGCGGACGGCGGCGGAGGTCGCCGACGCGGCCCAGTTGTCCAGCCTGGCCGACGAGACCCCCGAGGGGCGCTCGGTGGTGGTGCTCGCCAAGAACTGGTTCGGGCTGCGGGAGCGCGAGCCCGGCCTGGTCCCGCACGCCACCTTCGTGCCGTTCACCGCGCAGACCCGGATGAGCGGCGTGGACCTGGGCGCGGAGAACGGCCGCCCCACCCGGCGGGTCCGCAAGGGCGCGGCGGCGGCCGTGATGAAGTGGGTACGCGACAACGGCGGCCACCCCACCGAGCAGGTCGGCCGGATCGTCGACGAGATCAGCGGCATCGGCGGCACCCCGCTCGTCGTGGCGGAGCACGTCGACGGCGAGCCGGCCCGCGCCCTCGGGGTGATCCACCTCAAGGACGTGGTCAAGGCCGGAATGCGGGAGCGCTTCGACGAGATGCGCCGGATGGGCATCCGCACCGTGATGATCACCGGCGACAACCCGCGCACCGCGAGGGCCATCGCCGAGGAGGCCGGCGTCGACGACTTCCTCGCCGAGGCCACCCCCGAGGAGAAGCTCGCCCTGATCAGCAAGGAACAGGAGGGCGGCCGGCTCGTGGCGATGACCGGCGACGGCACCAACGACGCCCCCGCCCTGGCCCAGGCCGACGTCGGCGTCGCGATGAACACCGGCACGTCGGCCGCGAAGGAGGCCGGCAACATGGTCGACCTCGACTCCGACCCGACCAAGCTCATCGAGATCGTGGAGATCGGCAAGCAACTGCTGATCACCCGGGGCGCGCTGACCACGTTCTCCATCGCCAACGACATCGCGAAGTACTTCGCGATCATCCCGGCCATGTTCGCCGGCATCTACCCGAGCCTGGACGCGCTGAACGTCATGCGGCTGTCCAGCCCCACCTCGGCGATCCTCTCCGCGGTGATCTTCAACGCGGTGGTCATCGTCGCGCTGATCCCCCTCGCGCTGCGGGGCGTGCGGTACCGGCCGTCGAGCGCCTCGACGCTGCTCAGCCGCAACCTGCTGCGCTACGGCCTCGGCGGGATCGTCGTGCCGTTCGTCGGCATCAAGCTCATCGACCTGCTCGTCCAGTTCGTCCCGGGGATCTGATCATGCGCCTGCCCAACTGGCTCTCCCGACACCTCGCGGCGCTGCGCGCGCTGCTCGTCCTCACCGTGCTGCTCGGCCTGGCGTACCCGCTCGCCCTGGTCGGCGTCGGCACCCTGCCCGGCTTCTCCCACCGGGCGGACGGCTCGCTGCTCACCGCGAACGGCGCGACGGTCGGCAGCGCGCTGCTCGGCCAGTCCTTCACCGACGCCGACGGCAACCCCGTGCCGCGTTACTTCCAGTCCCGCCCCTCCGCCGCCGGCGACGGCTACGACCCGACCGCCAGCGGCGCGAGCAACCTCGGCCCGGAGAGCGTGGTCGACACCCTCGACGCCGACCCGCGGGAGTCCACGCCGAGCCTGCTCACCCGGGTCTGCGCCCGCAGCCGGGCCGTGGGCGCGCTGGAGGGCGTCGACGGCCGACGCCCCTACTGCACCGCCGACGGGGTCGGCGCGGTGCTGGCCGTGTTCCGCGCCGACGGGCTGACCGGCCGGGCGACCCGGGTGGTCAGCGTCAACCAGGCCGCCCCGGCCACGCCGTTCGTCGCCACGTACGAGGGGGTGCCGGTGGAGCCGGCGCGGCCCGGCGAGGACTACGTGGCCGCCGGGGGCCTCGTCACCCCGGTCCGGGGCGACGCGCCGGCCGAGCCCGCCGTGCCGGCCGACGCGGTCACCGCCAGCGGCAGCGGCCTCGACCCGCACATCAGCCCGGCGTACGCGGAGATCCAGGTGGCCCGCGTCGCGCGCGAGCGGGGCGCGGACCCGGCGGCGGTGCGCGGCCTGGTCGCCGCGCACACCACCGGCCGGGCGCTCGGCTTCCTGGGCGAGCCCGGGGTGAACGTCCTGGAACTCAACCTCGCCCTCGACGCGCGGTTCCCCGCCCGCTGACCGCCGGTGGCCGGGGCGGGCCCGCGCGCCGCCCGCCCCGGCCACCGGCACCCCGACCAGGCAGGATGGTGACCGTGCCCCAGGGAGAACTGCGCATCTACCTCGGCGCCGCGCCCGGCGTCGGCAAGACGTACGCGATGCTCCAGGAGGCCCACCGGCGGGCCGGACGCGGCACCGACGTGGTGATCGGCTTCGTCGAGACCCACGGCCGCGAGCACACGGCGGCGATGGTCGGCGACCTGGAGCAGGTGCCCCGGCGCGCCGTCGCCTACCGGGGCGTCGAGTTCACGGAGCTGGACCTCGACGCCGTGCTCGCCCGGCGGCCCGAGGTCGCCGTGGTCGACGAGCTGGCGCACACGAACGTGCCCGGCTCGCGCCACGAGAAGCGCTGGCAGGACGTCCAGGACCTCCTCGGCGCGGGAATCACCGTGCTGACCACGGTGAACGTGCAGCACCTGGAGTCGGTCAACGACGTGGTCGCCCAGATCACCGGCACCACCCAGCGGGAGACGGTGCCCGACGAGGTGGTCCGCGCCGCCGCGCAGGTCGAGCTGGTCGACATGACCCCGGAGGCGCTGCGCCGCCGGATGGCGCACGGCAACATCTACCGGCCCGACCGGATCGACGCGGCGCTGGGCAACTACTTCCGCGTCGGCAACCTCACCGCGCTGCGCGAGCTGGCGCTGCTGTGGCTGGCCGACAAGGTCGACGACCAGCTCGACGCCTACCGCGCCGAGCAGGGCATCTCCGCCACCTGGGAGACCCGGGAGCGGGTGGTCGTCGCGCTCACCGGCGGGCCGGAGGGCGACACGCTGATCCGCCGCGCCGCGCGGATCGCCGCGCGCGGCAGGGGCGCGGACCTGCTCGCCGTGCACGTGGCCCGCAGCGACGGGCTCGCGGGCGCCGACCCGGCCCGGCTCGCCCGGCAGCGGGTCCTCGTGGAGAGCCTCGGCGGCACGTACCACCACGTCCTCGGCACCGACATCCCGGCCGCGCTGCTGGACTTCGCCCGGGGGGTCAACGCCACCCAGCTCGTCCTCGGCGCGAGCCGGCGCGGCCGGGCCGCCCAGCTCTTCTCCCGGGGCGTCGGGGTGACCACCGCCGCGCACTCCGGGCCGATCGACGTCCACCTGGTGACGCACCCCGAGGCCGGCCAGGGCCGGCGCGCGGCCGGGACGCCGGCGGCCCTGTCGCGGCGGCGGCGGCTGTTCGGCTTCGCGCTCGCCGGGCTGGGGATGCCGCTGCTGACCCTGCTGCTGTCGGTGCTGCCGGACCTGACCCTCACCAACGACATCCTGCTCTTCCTCGCCGGGGTGGTCGGCGTCGCGCTGGTCGGCGGGCTCTGGCCGGCGCTGGTCGCGGCGCTCGGCGGCTCCCTGCTGCTCAACTGGTTCTTCACGCCCCCGTTCCGCACGCTGACCATCGCCGAGGGGGACAACCTGCTCGCCCTCGGCGTCTTCGTCGTCGTCGCCGTGGCGGTGAGCGGGGTGGTCGACGTGGCCGCCCGGCGGACCCGGGAGGCCGCCCGGGCGTCCGCCGACGCGCAGACCCTCGCCACCGTGGCCGGCGGGGTGCTGCGCGGGGGCCAACCGCTGCCGGCGCTGCTGGACCGGCTGCGGGAGACCTTCGGGCTGCGCGCGGTCAGCGTCCTGGAGCTGGCCGCCGGGGCCGAGGGGCGGCCCGACCGGGCCCGCGACGCCGGTGCCTGGCGGATGGTGGCCGGCGTCGGCGAGCGCCCGGCGGGCAGCCCGAGCGCGGGGGAGACCGCCGTGCCGGTGGACGAGCGGCTCACCGTCGTGCTCAGCGGCCGGCGGCTGGAGGCCGCCGACCGGCGCGTCGTCGAGGCGTTCGCCGCGCAGGCCGCCGTCGCCCTGCGGCAGGAGCGCCTGGCCGAGGAGGCCGCCACCGCCCGCCCGCTGGCCGAGGCCGACCGGATGCGCACCGCGCTGCTCGCCGCCGTCAGCCACGACCTGCGTACGCCGCTGGCGTCGGCCAAGGCCGCGGTGAGCAGCCTGCGCAGCCCCGACGTCGAGTTCGACGCCGAGGACCGCACCGAGCTGCTCGCCACGGCCGAGGAGTCGCTGGACCGGCTCGCCCGGCTGGTGGCGAACCTGCTCGACATGAGCCGCCTCCAGGCGGGCGCGCTCGGCGTCACCGCGACCGCGATCGGCCTGGAGGACGCCGTGCCCCTGGCCCTCGACGAGCTGGGCGCGGCGGCGGCCGACGTCGTCACCGACCTCCCCGCCGACCTGCCCGCCGCGCGGGCCGACCCGGGCCTGCTGGAGCGCGTCCTGGTCAACGTGGTCGCCAACGCCCTGCGGCACAGCCCGCCGGGCCGGCCCCCCACGATCACCGCCAGCGCCCACGGCGGCCAGGTCGAGCTGCGGATCATCGACACCGGCCCCGGCATCCCGGCTGAGGAGTGGGAGCACGTCTTCCTGCCGTTCCAGCGCCTCGGCGACCGGGACAACACCACCGGCGTCGGGCTCGGCCTCGCCCTGTCCCGTGGCCTCGCGGAGGCCATGGGCGGCTCCATCACCCCGGAGACCACCCCGGGCGGCGGGCTGACGATGGTGCTGCGGCTGCCCGCCGCCCGGCCCGGCGGGGCGGAAGGGTCGCAGGGGTGACCCGCGTCCTGGTCGTCGACGACGAGCCGCAGATCCTGCGCGCGCTGCGGATCAACCTGCGCGCCCGGGGCTACGAGGTGGACGTGGCCGGCACCGGCGCGGCGGCGCTGAAGGCCGCCGCCGCGCACCCGCCGGACCTGGTGGTGCTGGACCTGGGCCTGCCCGACCTCGACGGGGCGGAGGTCATCCGGGGTCTGCGCGGCTGGACCAACGTGCCGATCATCGTGCTCTCGGGCCGGGCCGGCAGCGAGGACAAGGTCGGCGCGCTCGACGCGGGCGCCGACGACTACGTGACCAAGCCGTTCGGGATGGACGAGCTGCTCGCCCGCGTCCGCGCCGTCACCCGCCGCCTCGCCGCCGCCCCCGCCGACGCCGTCCCGGTCGCCCGGGTGGGCCGGCACACCGTGGACCTCGCCGACCGCACGGTGACCCGCGACGACGGGACCGAGGTCAGGCTCACGCCGACCCAGTGGGGGGTGCTGGAGAAGCTGCTGCGCCACCCGGGCAAGCTGGTCACCCAGCGGCAGCTCCTGCACGACGTGTGGGGGCCGGAGTACCAGCACGAGACCAACTACCTGCGTCAGTACATGGCCCAGCTCCGCCGCAAGCTGGAGGACGACCCGGCCCGCCCCCGGCACCTGATCACCGAGCCCGGCATGGGCTACCGCTACCGGCCCTGACCGGCAGGAAAGCGCGTGGCGGGTCCGGGCCGCGACCGGCCCGGACCCGTCACGTCCGGCTCGTCAGACCCACGGCACCTGCGGGGACGGGTAGAAGTCGACCCCCTGCTGCCGCCAGCGCGGCGCCTGCTGGCCCAGCCGGCCCCGGAACGACTCCCAGTCGTGGCCGGCCGCCGGGGACCAGCCCAGCTCGGCGATGGCGGGCAGGCGCGGGAACGCCATGTACTCGATGTCGTCGAGGCTGCGCAGGGTCTCCGACCACAGCGGCGCCTCGACGCCGAGGATCGCGTCCTCGCCGACGCCGGTCACCCGCTGCGCCGGGTCCCAGCCGTACGCGTCGCTGACCTCGATGTAGCCGGCCCACTTCAGGCCCAGGCGGGTGTTGGCGTCGTACTTCATGTCGATGTACGTCTTGTTCGCCGGCGACATGATCACCTTGTTGCCCCGCGCGACGGCCTCGGCCAGGTCCGCGTTGGTGGTGCGGGTGCCCCAGAACTGGGACACCACGTCGGCCGGCGGGTCGACCTGGTTGATCTCGTGCCACCCGGAGGCGCGCTTGCCGTACTTGCCGACGAGGGGCAGCACCCGGTCCATGAACGTGCGGTACTCCTCGTCGGTGGTCGCGTGCGCCTCGTCGCCACCGATGTGCAGGAACGGCCCGGGGGTGATCTCGGCGACCTCGCGGATGACGTCCTCGACGAACTTGTAGGTCAGCTCGTCGGAGATGCACAGCGAGCTGTAGCCGACCTCGATGTCGGTGCGCGGCGGCGGGGCGACCCCGTCGCAGTTCAGCTCCGCGTACGCCGACTGGGCGGCGTTGGTGTGCCCCGGCATGTCGATCTCGGGGATCACGGTGATGTGCCGCGCGGCGGCGTAGGCGACCACGGCCTTGTAGTCGGCCTTGGTGAGGTAGCCGGGCCCGACGCCGTCGACGCCGGTGCCCGGGCCGCCGCCGACTGTGGTGAGCCGGGGCCAGGAGTCGATCTGGAGACGCCAGCCCTGGTCGTCGGTCAGGTGCAGGTGCAGGTAGTTGATCTTGTACTGGCTGAGCAGGTCCACGTAGGCGTTGATCTCGTCGACATTGTGGAAGTGCCGGGCCACGTCGAGCATCGCCCCCCGGTACGCGAAGCGCGGGTAGTCGACGATCCGGCCGCCGGGCACGGTCCAGGTCACGCGCTGCCGGTCCGGCGCCTCGATCCGGGCGGGCAGCAGTTGCCGCAGCGTCTGGGTGCCGGCGAAGAGCCCGGCCTCGGTGTTCGCCCGGATCGTCACGGCGCGCCGGGTGACGTCGAGCTGGTAGCCCTCCCGGCCGACGCGCGCGTCGGCGCCCCCGATCACCAGGGCGATCTCGGACAGCGGCGTGGCGGCGACGGGGAGCACCGGCAGCGGATAGCCGGTGGCGGGGCGCAGCGTCTCGGCGAGCTGCCGCCCCACCCGCCAGGCGGCGGCCGAGCCGGGAGACGTGCGGACGACGGTGTGCGGGCGCAGGGTGAAGGTGCCCCTGGCGTCGGGGCGGGTCTCGACCGGTGCAGGGATCACCGCGCCCAACTGGCGGACGGGGGTGCTCGGCGCGGCGACGGCCGGTGCTCCCGCGAGGACGAGTGGCAGCCCGAGCGCGGCTGTGGCCAGCAGCCGCGTCATGGTGTTCCGACGACGCACGATACCTCCAGGGCTGGTAGTTATCGGTGACTATCGATTCGACTCGCACGCTACCCGTGCCGACGCTGCACTGTAAACATTCTTAACGATAAATAACCCGGCCCGGCCCTTGAGTCGCCGTGATTGCCATGGATATAGACGGTTGTTAGTCTGCGTTCCGCCGGGAAGCCGGGAGGCCGCCGATGACACCACCCCCGCCGGAGCCCCCGCACGGCATCTGGGACACCGCCCCGGCGGCGCGCTGGGAGGACGCGTTCCTCTCCGGCAACGGCGAGTACGGGATCATGGTGTTCGGTCAGCCGCACGCGGAGCGGATCGTGTTCAACCACCACCGCTTCGTGCTGCCCAACGGCACCCGCCACGCCCGAGCGCCACGCATCGCCGACCGGCTGCCGCTCGTGCGCGACCTCGTCCTCGCCGGCCGGCGCGCGGAGGCCGGCGCGCTGCTCGCCGACGGGCGGGAGCTGCGCTGGACCCAGTCGTTCCACCCCGGGTACGCGATGACGATCGACGCGGCCGACGGCCCCGCCGCGTCCGGCTACCGGCGCAGCACCGACTTCGCCACCGGGGAGGTCGTCGTCGGGTGGGACGCGGGACGGCGGCGCTCGTTCGTCTCGCGGGCCGACGCGATGGCGGTGACCCACGTCGACATGCCCGCGTTCGTCGTCGGGCTCACCGCAGACCTGCCGGGCCGCCCCGACGACGTGCGCTACGACGTGACCGCGTACCGGCGGGGCGGGCACGCGTTCCTCCGCGTCCGGGGCCGGTACCCGCGCGACGGCGGCGGCGCGTACGGCTTCGAGGGGCTGACCCTGGTCGCCGGCGACGCGGAGGCGACGGGGGACCGGGTGGCCGTGCGCGGGCCGGCCCTGCTGACCACCGTGCTGGACCGGCGCGCCGAGGCGCCCTGGCGCACCGGCGAGCTGGAGGAGACCCTGCTGGCCCGCGCCGGCGCGGGCTACGACGAGCTGCTGGCCCGGCACACGGCCGTGCACACGCCGATGTACCGGCGGGTGAGCCTGGACCTGGGGGTGCCGGCGCGGGAGCGGAACCTGCCGGTCGGCGAGCTGATCGCCCGGCAGAACGCCGACCCGGCCACCCCGCTGCCGGCGCTGCTGGAGCGGCTGTTCCACTGCGGACGCTACCTGCTGATCAGCGCCAGCGGGGTGCTGCCGCCCCGGCTGACCGGCCTGTGGCTGGGCGCCTGGGACGCGGCGTGGGCGGGGGACTTCACCACCGACGCCAACCTCAACCTCCAACTCGCCGGGGCCAACATCGGCGCGCTGCCCGAGGTCACGGCGGCCCACGCCGCGCTCGTCCGGGGGCAGGTCGACGACTGGCGGCGCAACGCCCAGGCGATCTACGGCGCGCGGGGGCTGCTCGCGCCGGGCCGCACCGACGGCGAGCACGGCAACCTCTTCCACTTCCGGGCCGACTGGCCGTGGGCGGCCTGGCTCGCCGGCGCGGACTGGCTGCTGCACCCGCTGTGGGAACACCACCTGGTGACCGGCGAGCCACCGGGCGAGCTGGCCGGCTGGCTGGCGGAGGCGGCCGACTTCTTCGTGGACTTCCTGACCGTCACCGACGACTCCGGCGCGGTGGTCGTCGTGCCGTCGTTCTCGCCCGAGACCGGCCCGCCGGACCCGAGCGGGCGGCCGGTGTACGTGGCCGTCAACGCCACGATGGACGTCGCCGCCGCCCGGCACGCCCTGGCCACCGCCGCCGAGGCGACCGGCGTCGACCGCTGGGCCGACCTGCGGGCGCGGCTGCCCGCGTACCGGGTCGACGCGCGCGGCGCGCTGGCCGAGTGGGCCTGGCCCGGCGGCGCCGGTGACGAGGACCACCGGCACGTCAGCCACCTCTACCCGGTCTGGCCCCTGGACGAGATCAACCCCGACGACACGCCCGAGCTGGCCGCCGCCGCCCACCGCGCGCTGGCGCTGCGCGGCGACGAGAACCTCTCCGCCCACGGCAGCCTGCACCGGGCGCTGGTCGCGGCCCGGCTGCGGGACGCCGCCCTGGTGCAGGAGAACCTGCTCAAGATCGTCGGAAACGACATGTTCTTCCGGTCCCTGATGAGCGCGCACAACCCGGGCCTGGAGATCTACAACGCCGACGCCGTGCACACCCTGCCCGGGGTGCTCATCGAGGCGCTGGTGCACTCCCGGCCCAACCTGGTGTGGCTGCTGCCCGCCGCGCCGGCCGCGCTGGCGGCCGGGACGCTGCGGGGGGTGGCCTGCCGGGGCGGGGTGCGGGTGGAGGAGCTGAGCTGGGACGGCGACGGCCTGCGGGCGCGGCTGGTCGCGGCGGCCGACCGGCGGGTGACCGTGCGCAGCCCGTACGGCGAGCGGGTCGTGGACCTGGCCGCCGGGGTGGCCGCCGAGCTGACCCTGCCCTGACCCCGCGCCGGTCGGCCCGTGACCGGGTGGGCCCGCGCCGGTCGGCCCCCGCCGGTCGGCCCGTGACCGGCGGGGCCCGCACCCCGGTCAGCCCGCCGCGGTGGCTCCGGCCGGACGGGGGGAGGGGACCGCCGGCGCGCCGGGCCGGGCGGCGGTGGCCCGGCGGCGGCGCAGCACCAGCCAGGTGCCGAGGACCGCCAGGGAGACCAGCGGGGCGGGGTGGCCGAGCAGCGCGGCGACGGCGAGGTCCGCCGCCACGGCGGCGACGGTGGCCACGAAGACCCAGCGCGGCGCGGTGTCGGCGGCGGCGCGACGCCGGTCCCGGGGCGCCCAGGGGGTCGTCGACCAGGGCTTGGCCACCGACACCCACGCCTGGAAGGCGATGGCGCCGGCCATCAGCGCCGAGCCGACGGCCAGCGGCACGGCCGGGCCGGTCCCGCCCCCGGCGGCGGCCGACGCGGAGTCGGCCAGGGCCCCGGAGAGCACGAAGATGCCGAGGTGGAGCTGAACCAGGGTGATCGCGAACTTCACCGCCACCCACCAGTGCCGGAAGAAGCCCCACGGGGTGGCGGCGGCGAGCATGAACCCGGTGAACGCCGAGGCGTTCGCCAGCGGGGCCAGCAGCCGGCCGTCGAGCACCTGGGCCATGGCCGTCGCCCCGACGGCCACGTCCCGGCTCTCGGTGGTCAGGCTGGTGGTGACCAGGACGAAGAGCGCCAGGGCCTGCCCCATCCACGCCACGGACGTGGTCACGTGCAGCCAGAGCGCGAGGTGCCGCCAGCGTCGTACGGATCGGGATGCCATGTCCACCACGCTGCCACCGGGCCCGCCCACCCTCCATCGGAGACATCCCGCGAATCCGCGGCCCGCCGGCCCCGCGCCTCCTAGGGGAAGCCCCCGAGCGGGCTGCGGGCCGGGCGGCCCACGACGCTGCCGGTGCCGCCGCCGGGGCGGGCCGCGCACGGTTCAGCTCCCGGCGTCGGCCTTCCACCGGACGGTCACCTGGAGCTGGCCCTGCACGCCGGTACGGGCGATCAGCGCGCCCGCCTCGGCGGTGAGCTGGATGCCGAAGCTGATCTCGACCTCGTCCGGGCGCTCCGCCATGGACCGGAACTCCCCGAGCGCGGCGGACGCGGCGTCGCGCGCCTGGCCGATCGCCCGGTTGAAGCTCATCCCGGCGCGGCGCAGCACGTCCTCCGCGCTGGACGCCGGGGTGATCCCCGCGACGTCGTCCACGGCGACGAGCACGTGCCCGCCCCCGTCCAGGGCGAACTCCGCCACCTCGGTCATCGGCCAGGTCTCCTCTCGACGGTCATCGGCGCGGGCTCAGACACGGCAGCCGTAGCCACCCGTCCCCCGGCGTCCGGCTCCGCACGATATCCAGCTCGGTCAACAACGCGTCGAGCAGCCCGGGATCGTCGAGGTAGCGCAGCACGGCCGACTGGAACGCGGCGGTCATCGTCGCCGGCATCAGGTCGGAGGCGTCCCGGCACAGCGTCGCCGTGGCCAGGGCGGACGCGATCCGGCGCGGCAGCCCCTCCGGGTAGGCGGCCGGGTCCGCGCCGCCGTTGAGGGTGAAGGTGAGGTGGCCGCTGGCCTCCCGCCAGATCCGGCGGGCCGGCTCGCCGGCCAGGTAGCGGATCAGCGCGCGGGACTGCGCGGTGTCCCGGAACATGCCCACCACGTCCTCGGAGATCTCCCGCACCGGCCCGAACGCCGCCGTCGCCTCGAACGGCGGGAACGGGAAGAAGTCGAACCCCGGCGCGGGCCGGTCCGGGTCGGACCCCCGGTACGACGCGACGATGAACGAACCCTGATGGTCCAGGAAGCAGGACGGCGGCGAGGCGAACATGCCCCGCCCGACCGAGTCGAACGTGCTCAGCAGGACGTTGTCGGTGCGCCCGCCGGCCCCCACCAGTTCGCCCCACGCCCGCCAGGCGTCCCGCACCTCGGGCGACCGCCACTCCAGCTCGCCCGTCGCCCACCGCTGGTAGACGGACGGGCCCGACCGGTGCAGCAGGATGTCCTCGATCCAGTCGGTGCCCGGCCACCCCGACAGCGGCTGCGCGCCCATTCCGAGGCACCACGGCACCCCGCCGCGCGACTCGATGCGCCCGGTGAGGCGCAGCAGCTCCGCCCAGGTCCCCGGGGGTCGGGCCCCGGCGAGGCCACCGGAGGCGGTCGGCGCGTACCAGACCAGGCTCTTGGCGTGCGCGACGACGGAGAGGCCGTACGGTCGGGCCGGTGCGTCGCGGGCGGGCCGCAGGTGGAGCAGTTGCGGCGCGAGGTCCGAGCCGGCGGGCGCGGCGAGCACGTCGTCGAGGGGGAGCAGTTCGGCGCGGCGGGCGTACGCCTGGAGGTCGTTGAGCCGGGGCAGCACCGCCACGTCCGGCGGCCGGTTCCGGTCGACCCCCGACCGGAGCACCTGCCCGACGTCCCGGGTGCCCTGGTAGTCGGCGCGGATGCCGGTCTCCCGCTCGAAGGCGTCCAGCACCTGCCGGAAGGGGCGCGCGTCGTCGCCGCTCCAGGAGGCGACGACGGTCACGGTGGCCGGCGGCTGTCCGCCGCAGGCGGCGAGGCCCACGGCGGCCAGCAGGGCCGGGACCAGGGCGGAGGCTGCTGCGCGTCTCATCGCTGTCGGTACCTGTATTCCTCTAGGCGGGGCAGCAGGCCGACGACGACCAGCGCCATGACGAGCAGGGCCGCGGCGAGCAGGCCGACCTCGCCGCCCCGGCTGTCGGCGGCGCGGGCGGCGTACGTCGTGGCGGCCCTGTCGTGCCGCTCGTGGGCCGCCTCGGCCCCGTCGGCGGCGTCCATCCCGTCGACCGGGGCCGAGGGTGCGGGCACCCGGAGCCCCTCCGGGTCGACCCGCGCGATGGTCTCCGGGCACCCCTTCGGCCGGCAGGCCCGGGTGAGCAGGGCGGTCAGGCCGGCGGTGTCCCGGTCGGCCAGCGCGTCGAGCCGGGCCTCGCGCAGGCCGGCGGCGCGGTCCGTCTCGGCGCGGGCGTCGGCGAGCTGGTCGGCCGAGCGCAGGCTCAGGGCGGCGGTGGCGCCCATGCCCACCACCGCGAGCGTCGCCAGCAGCAGCGGCACGTTCAACCGGCGGCGGAACCGGGCGCGCAGGAAGCGCTGCGCGGCGACCAGCAGCGCCAGCAGGACGAGCACCGGCCCGAGCCACAGCAGGGTCGTCGCCCCGCTCGTCCACGCCCCGTCGACCTGGTCGGCCAGCGCGTCGGCCTGCTTGGCCCGCAGGCCGTCGAGGCGGCGCAGGATCTCCTCCAGCAGGGTCGCCGCGTCCCAGAGCGTCGCGACGCCCAGCGCCCCGCCCCCGTCCTGCGCGACGTGGGCGTGGGCCCGCTCGATCAGGCCGGTGTAGGTGACCAGCGACGCCTGGACCACCTGGAGGTCGCGGCTGCCGGCGTCCCCGGCGGCGTTGTCCTCGGCCGCCTGCGCGAGGTGCTGGCCGGCGCGGGCGATCAGGTTCTGGTAGTCCTCGCCGGGGCCCGCCAGCAGCCGGGTGCCGCTGGTGAGGCCGGCCTGCGCCGCGCCGTGCGCCTCCCGCAGGGCGATCTGCGCGTCGTAGACGGCCAGCACCGCCGGCACGGACCGGTCGTGGGCCGCGGCGGTGGTGCGGTGCACGCCGAGGAAGACCGCGAGGCAGCCGGCCAGGGCGACGGCGGTGCCGGCGAGCAGCGCGCGCAGGAACCACCGCAGCGTGCGCCGGGTGGTGCTGGCCGGCCGGGCGGTGCTCACGCCGGCACCGGCCGGGTCTCGTCGCCGTCGGGGAACCGGCTGCCGCACCGCTCGCAGTAGCGGGCCGCCGGCGGGGAGCGGTGCCCGCAGGGGCAGGCGCGGGGCTCCCCGCCGGGCGGTGGGGGCGGCGGCGCCGCAGGCACGCCGTCGCGCGCCGTGAAGGACGACCGGAGCGCCACGTTGATCACGTCGACGCGGGCCACGTCGTCGCGCAGGCGCACCGAGCCGGTTTCGACGCCGTCGACGAGCAGCCCGAGCTGCTCCAGCCGCCGCTCGTCCCCGGCGGCGGTGGCCAGCTCCACCGCGCGGCCGAGGAGCGCGGTGGCGGTCGCCCGGTCGCCCGAGTCGTACGCGTCGCAGCCGTCGGCGATGAGCTGGCTGAGTGCCTCCTGGCCGGTGTAGTGGGCGACCCGGGGGTCGATCCGGCTGGACAGGACCAGGTCGTCGGTCCAGTGCGCCAGCACGTTCTCCTGCCGGGTGACCGGGGTATCGTCCACCAGCAGGTCGACCCGGGCCACCCGCACGTCCTCGCCCTTCGCCCGGCCCGTCGCGTCGACGGCGAGGCAGAGGTGGTACTCGCGGCTCTCCGGCCCCCACGACCCGGTGGGGCACTCCACCGTCCGGTCGTCGACCGCGGTCACCGCCAGGTCCGCCAGGGTGGGGTGCACCTGCCGGCAGGAGAGCACCCGGGTCGGCGGCACGAGGGTGACGCGCAGGCGGGCCCGGCCCACCTGCTTGGCCATCGCGGCCCGCATGGTCGCCCGGAAGTCGGCCTCCAGCTCGGCGGGGCGGCGTACCGCGTCGGCCGTGCCGTGCAGCGCGTCCGCGATCCGCGTCAGCTCGCGGGGCTCCCAGCCGTCGCCGACGCCCCGGGCGTCGCAGACGAACTGCCCCGCGCACTCCGCGAGGACCTCCCCGAGCCGTTGCGGCGTCTCGTGCTCGTTACGGCCGTCGGTGAGCAGCAGGGCGTGCCGGATCGCCTCCGGGTGCGGGGCCAGCAGCTCCCGGGCCAGCTCCAGCCAGGTGCCGATCGCCGTCCCGCCGGCCGCGGCGAGCCCGGCCACCCGCCGCCGCGCCGCGTCGCGGGTGGCCGGGGAGGCGGTGGCCAGGCCCCGCTCCGGCGGGTAGACCATCCGCGCCCGGTGGGTGCCCTCGACCACGGCGAAGCGCACCCCGTCGGGCAGCATCCCGACGGCGGTGGCCGTCGCCCGCCGGGCCGCGGCGATCTTCGTCGACGGGTACGCCATCGACTCGGAGCAGTCGACGATGATCACCTCCGCCCAGCCGGGGGCGTCCTCGGCGGGCTTGCCGCCGGCCGGCGGCCGGGCGGTGACCGTCAGGATCGCGTGCAGCTCGCGGTCCCGGGTGGACAGGAACGGGTCGTGGTCGATCCTCAGGGCGAAGTCGAGCCTGCCTGACAAGGGACGCTCCTCACCGTGCTCACAGTCTGGTCAGCGGTCGGACCGCGTTCGCCCGGTCGACGAGGACGCCGTGGTCGTCGGCGTTGCGCGCCTGCCGGGCCAGCGCCCGCAGGGAGCCCTCCAGCCGCGCCCGCACCGACCGCTCCGACGGCGGCTCACCGAACGCGTCGCCCCCGACCAGCCCGCCAACCCCGTGGGTCAGCACCCGGTCCAGGGCCGCCTGCCGCACGGCTGCGGTCATCCGGTCCCGGGACTCCCCGTGCCGGGCGCCCCCGTCCAGCCGCAGCCCCTCCAGGCGGCGGACGGCGTCGTTGAGGTGGGCCGGGTCGGGCCGGTCGTCGCCGAGGCGGGCCGTCAGCACCCGGACGGCGGCGACCCGGGCGGCGTCGTAGTGCCGGGAGACGCGGGGCACCCCGTCGAGGAACTCCACCGCGCCGGCCCGGTCGCCCTCGACGAGCCGGAGCCGGGCCAGCCCGAACGCGGCACTGGCCGCCGAGCGGTCCCGCCGCCACACCGCCCGGTAGTAGCGCGTCGCCTCCCGGGCCCGGCCCTGCCGCTCGGCGCAGTAGCCGACCGCCAGCTTCGGCGCCACCTCGCCCGGCAGGGCCCCGTAGACGCCCGTGAACTTCGCGGCGGCGTCGTCCAGGTCGGAGCGGGTGAGCGCCAGCAGCCCCTCGTGCCAGGTGAGCCGCCAGTCGGCGACCCGGTCCGCGCCGAGCAGCCGCGCTGCGGCGTCCAGCGCCGCCCGGGCGGGCGCCGGCTGGCCCAGCTCCAGGTGGGCCCGGCAGCGGGCGAGCTGCGTCTCGACCGAGTCCGTCTCCAGGGCCGCGAGGCGGGCCAGCAGGCTGCGCGGGTCGAGGACGCCGATCAGCTCCAGGGCCGGGGTTGCGGCGTCGCCGGGCGCGGGCCGGGGCACCGGCAGGCCGGTGGCCACCGTGGCGGGGGCCGGGCGGCCGTGGTCGGGCAGCGCGTCGCCGGCCGGGTCGGTCCACGTGGACAGCGGCGGCACCGCGCCGAGGCCCGCGTCGAGCAGCGCGGGGGTGGGGGCGAACACGGCCGAGGGCTCCTGGGCCCGGTCCGGCGGCACCGCCGGCAGCAGCTCGCGCAGCACGCCCCGGAGTTGCTCCGACATCTCGGCCGCGGAGGCGAACCGGCGACGCCAGTCCGCGCAGGCCCGGTCGACCAGCCGGCGGAAGGAGGAGACCCCGAGGGCCTCGGCCTCCGCGTCGGCCCCCGCGCCCGCCGGGCCGAGCGGGCCGAGGACGCCGCTCAGCTTCTGGAGCACGACCCCGACCGCGTACAGGTCCGACCGGGCGGTGAGGCCGTGCTCGGCCAGCTCCGCGTCGCCGACCCGGTACGGGACGGGGGCGTACATCCTCGGGCTGGTGTGGTCGTCGGCCCGGCGCACCCCGCCGAGGTCGATCAGCTTGACCCGGTCGCCGGTGCAGATGACGTTCCCCGGGTGCAGGTCGGAGTAGACCAGGCCCTTGCCGTGCAGGTACTCCAACGCGGTGAGGATCTCGTGGCCGTACGCGAGGATCTCCACCAGGGACAGCGAGACGCCGGAGCCGGGGCGGGCGGCGGCCCGGCGCAGCTCGTCCAGCGACAGGCCGGCCAGGTACTCCATGACGATGTAGCTCGTCCGGCCGCCGAACAGCCGGTCCTCGGCGGTGACGAAGTTGAAGATCCGCACGATGTTCGGGTGGTCGAGGGTGGTCAGGAAGCGCCGCTCGGAGACCTCGATCGCCAGCGCGCCCGCGCTGTTCTTGTTGAGCAGGCGCTTCAGGGCCACCGGGTTGTGGTCGAGGTGGGTGTCCTCGGCGAGGTACACCTGCCCCAGGCCGCCCCGGGCCAGGTAGCCCACCACCGCGTACTGGTCGGCGACCACGTCGCCGGGGCGCAGGGCGGGGACGAACGCGAAGGGCGTGCCGCAGGCGGGGCAGTAGCCGTGGTCGAGCCGGTCGGCGTCGCCCCGCCCGACCGGCCCGCCGCAGGCGCCGCAGACGCGTGCCTGCTCCGGCACGGTCGGCTCGGCCGAGACGCGGCGACGCGAGGAGAAGTCGCGCCGTGGCAGGGACACCAGGCCGGCCACGTTCCAGGTGCCGCCGGTGGACCCGATCGCGGACGCGACGTCCGGCGGCGGGGGCGACGTGGGCACGCCGGGGGAGGGGGCGAGGCCGCAGCCGGTGCAGTAGCCGTCCTCGACGACGCCGGGGCAGCCCGGCGTCCGGGCGCAGGGCATCAGGGCTCACCCTCCCGCCGGTCGCCGAGGGCGCGTCGGACCTCGTCGGCGTACCCGTATACCGCGGCCGTGGCCTCGGCGAGCGGGCTCGGGCCGCCCCGGAGCAGGTCGTGGGCCCGCCGGTAGGCCACGCCCAGCTCCCGGTGCTCGGTCAACCCGCCGGCCAGGGCCCGCGCCCGCTGCGCGTCGAGCAGCCCGCGCAACTGCCGGTGCGCGTGCGCCAGCTCGGCGAGCCGGCGGCGCAGCCGCGCCGCGTCGTGCAGGGCCCGGTCGGTGGCCCGTTCCAGGTCGGCCAGGCGCTCCGGCACCGGCGGTGCGTCGGAGCGCGCGGCGGCGGCGCGCAGCCGGGTCAGCGCCACCCGCAGCCCGGCGGTCGGGGCGGGCTCGGCCGGAACGTCGGTGAGGCGCTCGGCGAGCGCGCGCCGCTGTTCGCGCGCCCGCGCCCGCTCGGCGCGCAGGGCGGTCAGCCGCCGGGCGAGCAGGTCGAGCCGGACGTCGACGGCGGTGCCCCGGAAGCTCAGCAGGACGCGCAGGTCACGCTCGGCCGCCCGGTCGACGATCGGACCGAGCACGTCGGCGACGAACCCCTTCGGGTCGGTCGAGGCGTCCACGCCGTCGATCAGCACCGAGCGGGGGGCCGCCGCGCCGAGCAGGTCGGCGCCGGGGTCGCCGGCCGGGGCGTCCGCGCCGGCGAACTCCAGGATGCGCCGGGCGATCTCCCGCGGCGGCTTGCCGGCGGCGTCGAGGGAGAGCTCGATGCTGCCCAGCGGCGGCACGGGCGGACCCGACCCGGGCGGGCCCGCCGACGGCGGGCGCAGCTCGGGGCTGGACAGCACGACGGCCCGGCGCAGCGCCGCCGCCACCGCGGAGTCGGGGTGACCGGCGACGACGACCAGCACGTTCCGCGCTGAGCTGCGGGAGAAGAAGCCGGCGATCAGCCCCGCCGCCCCGCTGTCCTCCGGGCGCGCGCTGCCGACGGTGAGCGTCTCGTCGACCGAGGAGCCGCCGACGACCCACCGGGCCACCTCGGGGACGTGGCGCAGGAGCGTCTCCACCGGGATCATGAACGAGCGGCCGGCGGCCGGGTCACTGTAGTAGGCGACGATCATGCCGACGACGTGGCCGGTGGCGCTGTCGACCGCCGCCGCCCCACTGAAACCCCCGCGCACCCAGAGCCCCGGGTTGGCCGGGATCATCTGCACCTGCTCGTTGCCGGGCCCGACCCGGCCGTCGAGCACGGCGTGCACGGTCTCGCCCTCGCTGAACTCCTTGGGGAACCCGAAGGCGTAGATCGGCCGCTGCCACAGGGGGAGCCGCCGCAGCCGGGCCCCCGGCTGGCCGGCGACCGGGTCGCCCAGTTCGAGCAGCGCGACGTCGCCCCGGCCGTCGGCGGCCATCGGGGCCCAGCCGCCCGGCGCGACGCGCGCCCCGCGCGCGGCCAGGTGGGGCAGGCGCACGAGGTCGACCAGGACCCGGACGGCGGGCGGCTCGACGGACGCCGCCCCCCGGCGGCCGGCGGCCCGGTCGACGACGTGGGCGCAGGTGAGGACGTGCCGGTCGCCCAGGAGCGTGCCGCTGCCGAGGACCAGGCCGCCGTCGCCACGGATGCGGACCGGCCATGGCTGACGGCCATGACTGTCCTTCATCGTCACATGGTATTCGCGGATCATTTCCGTAGGGGAAATGGAATCGACCTTTGTAAAATATGCGACTGCCAGGAGGAATGCGCAGCGCAATCGCCGCCGGTATTGGCAAATTGCACCGACGCCATTCCCACGGAACCGCGCGGGGCCAGCCGCTCGGCTACCCTCGGCGCGGTGACGCCCCACACCGTGGCGCCGACGGCCGCCGCCCCGCCGGGGCGCAACCGCGGCTTCCACGCGTTCTGGTCGGCCCAGGTCCTCTCCGTGCTCGGCGACTCCTTCTCGCAGCTCGCCGTGCCGCTGCTGGTGCTCGACGCCACCGGGTCCATCGCCACGGCCGGGCTGCTCACCGGGGTCTCGGCCGTGGCGGCGACGATCGCCGGCCTGTTCGCCGGCGTCGTGGTGGACCGGTTCGACCGGCGGGCGTTGCTGGTCGGCGCGGACGTGGCGCGGATGCTGCTGTTCGCGGCGATCCCGCTGCTGTGGTGGCTGGCCCCGGCCCCGCCGATCTGGCCGCTGTTCGTGCTGCTGCCCCTCGCCGCGGCGATCGGGATGGTGTTCCAGGTCGCCGCCGTCACGGCGGTGCGCGGCCTGGTCCCCGCCCCGGAGCTGACCCGGGCCAACGGCCGGCTGCACGCGGGCGCCGCCCTCGCCTCGGTGGCGGGGCCCGCGCTGGCCGGGGCGGTGTCGGGTTGGCTGGGCCCGGCCGCCGCGCTCGCCGCCGACGCCGCGAGCTTCGGCCTCTCGGCGGCGCTGCTGACCCTGGTCCGGCTCCCCGCGCGGGCCGCCGCGCCCGCCGAGGATGGGGGCCGCGCGGGGCCGTGGGCCGAGTTCCTGGCCGGGGCGCGGTTCCTGCTGCGCCACCCCGTGCTGCGCCCGCTGACCGTGCTGCTGACCGTCTTCCTCCTGCTCGTGCACGGCATGGACGACCTGGTCGTCTACCACCTCAAGCGGGGCCTCGGCCGATCCGACGGCACGGTCGGGCTGGTGCTCGCCGCCGGGGCCGCCGGGACGGTGGCCGGCTCGCTGCTCGTCGCGCCGCTGCGCCGGCGGCTCGGGTTCGGAGGAGCCTGGATCGGTGCGGTCGCGCTCGGCGGGGCGGCCGTCGTGGGCCTGGCCGCGACCCGTGGCCCCGCCGGGGCCGGGGCGCTGCTGCCCGTCTATCTCGCCTGCATGAGCGTCGCCGGCATCTGCTCGCTGTCGCTGCGCCAGGAGGTGACCCCGGAGCACCTGCTGGGCCGGGTCACCGCGGCCTTCTGGACGATCCACTTCTCGCTCAGCGGCGTCGGCGCGGCGGCGGCCACCTGGCTGGCCCAGCGCCACGGTGCCCCGCTGACGTTCGTCCTGGCCGGGGTGGGCACCGTCGCCGTGGCGGTCGCCGCCCTCTTCACGGCGGTCCGCCGGGCGGCCCCGCCCTGACCGCCGCCCCGGCCGGCCCCCGCCAGTTGTCCACCTCCGCCCCGCCCGGCGTCCACCTCCGCCCCGGTCCGCCCCGACCTACCGCCCCCGCCCGACCTCCGCTGCCGGGGCGGTCCCGATCGGGTGACCCGGTGCCGTACCGGCTCCGGGTCTGGGCATCGCTGTCAGACTCGGCCGCATGTCCAGCACCGGGGAGATCGTCACGCTCAGGGACGGCCGCCGGGCGGCGGTGCACCGGCTCGGTGCGGAGACCGGCCGGCGGACGGTGGTGTTCTGCCACGCCGCCCCGGGCTCCGGCGCGTTCGACCCCGACCCGGAGGTCACCCGGCTCGCCGGGGTCACCCTGCTCGCCCCCGACCGCCCCGGCTACGGCGGCTCGGACCCGGTCGCCGGGTGGGCCGACGTGCCGGCCGCCGCCGACGACCTCGCCGAGCTGCTCGACCGGCGGGGCCTCGGCCCGGTGCCCGTGGTCGGCTGGTCGGCCGGCGGCCGGGTCGCCCTCGCGCTGGCCGCCCGCCGGCCGGACCTGGTCCGCCGGGTCGCCGTGCTGGGCACCCCCGCCCCGGACGAGGAGGTGCCCTGGCTCGACCCGGGGCAGCGGGACATGGTCGGGGCGCTGCGTGGCCGGCCGCTCGACGAGGCGCGCGCCGGGCTGACCGCCGCGCTGGCCGGGCTGGTGCCGCCCGACCCCCGGGCCCCGGCGGCGTACCGGCTGCTCGGCGCCGGCCCGGCCGACGAGGCCACGCTGGCCGCCCCCGGCGCGGCGGCGCGGCTCGGCGACATGCTCGCCGGGGCGTTCGCCCAGGGCGCGCGGGGCATGGCGGACGAGATCGCCGGGTACGCGCTGCGCCCCTGGGGCTTCGCCCCCGGCCAGGTGCGGGCGCCCACCCTGCTGCTGTACGGCGCGGGCGACACCCTGACCGGCCCCGAGCACGGCCGCTGGTGGCGCGACGCGCTGCCCGACTCCCGGCTGGAGGTCGTCCCGGGCGCCGGTCACCTGCTCGTGGTCCCCTCGTGGTCGCGCGTGCTCAACCACCTGGTGGGCCCACCGACCCGGCGCACCTCCGCCCGGGACGCGGTCGCCTTCATCCTCCGTGCCCCCTGACCCGGCCGCCCCGGCGGCGGGCTCAGTCCGGCTCCGACGGGGGCGGGAGCACCGCCAGGGCCAGCGTCAGGTCCAGCACCGTCGCCGGTTCGTGCAGCCGGTCGCCGTACAGCTCCCGCACCTTGGCCATCCGGTAGCGCACGGTCTGCGGGTGCACGAACAGCTCCGCCGCCACCTCGTCGCGCCGGCCCTGGTGCAGCAGCCAGGAGCGCAGGGTCTCGGCGAGCCGGTGGGCGGTGGCCGGGGGCAGCGCCGCGAGCGGTCGCAGCACCTGGGCGCGCAGGTCGGCCAGGGCCTCCGGGTCGGTGCTGAGCAGCAGCTCGGCGAGGTGCTGCTCGGTGTCCAGGGGGGCGGCCTCCCGGCCCGCGCGGGGCAGCCCGAGCAGCAGGGCGCGGGCGGCCCGCTCGTACGACCCGGCGACCCGGTGCCACGGCCGGGCCGGCCCCAGCACGGCCCGGTGCCCGTGCAGCGCCCGGGTGAGCTGCCGCCGCCGGCCGCCGTGCGCGTCCGGCACGAGCAGCACGGCCAGCTCCTCGCCCGGCTCCACGCCCGGCATCTCCTCCCCGCTCTCCAGGGTGTGCGGGCTCAGCGCGGCCAGCACGGCACGCAGGCCGCTGCGGGGCAGCAGCACGACGGTCAGGGTCTGCGGCACGGGCCAGTCCGCCCGCTCCGCGCTGCGCCGCAGCACCTCCTCGGCCTCGCCGGCCAGCAGTTGCTGGGTGAGCCGCTCCAGGTACCGTCGCCGGGCCCGGCCCGCGCTGGTCAGCTCGTCGGCGTGCCCGGCCACGCTGGCGGCGGAGAGCTCGTCGATGTAGGCGAACAGCAGCTCGGCGAACTCGGCGACCGTCGACGCGGGGAGCCCGCCGCGCACGGTGGTCGCGGAGACCTCCCGCCATGACACCCGCGCCCCCACCCGGTACGCGGCCAGCAGCGCGTCCATGCTGCGACCGGAGCGGGCCTCGCCGCTGCCGAGGGCGTACGCGGCCTCCAGCGCCGGGGCCAGCGGGGTGCTCGGGTCCGCCTCCTGGGGCCGCCCGACGAGCTGGAGGAAGGTGTCCAGCGCGATGCGCACCGCGTTCTCGATCTTCTCCCGCATCTGCCCGGTCAGGGTGCCGGAGTAGGCGGGGACCTCGGCGGTGATCGCCGTGACCGTGCGCTCGGCGACGAGGGGGAGCACGGCGCGCAGCCGGGCCGCCATCAGCTCGTCCAGTTCGAGGCGGGCAGCGTGGCGGCTGGCCCCGGATTCCTCCGACATCATTGTTCCCCCGGAACAAAACCCTGCGACTTATTCACCTCTTCCGGTCAAGATGTTATGCGATCGTGCCCGTCACCCTGGAGTCATGACGACCACCGTCCCGCGCCCGCCCGGCAGGCCCACCGTCCGGGACCGGCTGCTCCGGCTCGCCGAGACGGTCACCACGCCGCTGCTGCCGGAGGACTACCTCGACCTGGTCGCCCCGCTGCGCTCCGGGGCCGCCCTGCGCGGGCGGATCGTCGACGTGCGCCCGGAGACCCGGGACGCGGCGACGGTGACCATCCGCCCCGGGCGCGGCTGGCGAGGTCACACCCCCGGGCAGTACGTCCGCCTCGGTGTGGACGTCGACGGGGTCCGCCAGTGGCGGGCGTACTCGCTGACCTCGCCCCCCGGCCGCCGCGACGGGCTGATCTCGATCACCGTGAAGGCGATCCCGGACGGCAGGGTGAGCAACCACCTGGTCCGGCGGGCACGGCCCGGCACCGTCGTCCAGCTCGACCAGGCGCAGGGCGACTTCGTTCAGCCCGCCACTGCCCCCGCGAGGATCCTCTTCCTCACCGCCGGCAGCGGGATCACCCCCGTCATGGGGATGCTGCGCGCCGGCGCGCACGGCGCCGCCGACGTGGTGCTGGTGCACTCGGCGCCGACCCCCGCCGACGTGATCTTCGCCGAGGAGCTGCGCGGGCTGGCCGACCGCGGCGCGATCCGGCTGGTGGAGCGGCACACCGACACCGAGGGCGTGCTCGGCGTGGCCGAGCTGGGCGACCTGGTGCCCGACCTGCTCGACCGGCAGACCTGGGCGTGCGGCCCGGTCGGCCTGCTCGACGCGGTCGAGGCGCACTGGGCGGCGCACGGGGCGGCCGACCGGCTGCACACCGAGCGGTTCCGGCCGACGGTGGTCACCCCGGGGGCCGGCGGCACGGTCACCTTCGCCCGTTCGGGCGTCGCCGTCTCCGCCGACGGCGGCACGGCCCTGCTCGACGCGGGGGAGTCCGCCGGGGTGCTGATGCCCTCCGGGTGCCGGATGGGCATCTGCTTCGGCTGCGTGGTGCCGCTGCGGGAAGGCGCGGTTCGCGACCTGCGCAACGGGAACCTCACCACCGCCGCCCCCGGCGACGGCGTGCTCATCCAGACCTGCGTGTCGGCGGCGGCCGGTACCTGCGACATCGATCTCTGACAGGAGAACCGGACGTGACCGCGATCCAGAAGAAGGCCCACAACCCGATCGCCCACCTCACCGCCGAGGACATCGAGAACCTGGGCAGGGAGCTCGACGCCATCCGCGAGCGGGTGCTCGCCAGCCGGGGGGAGCGCGACGCCGCGTACATCCGCCGCGTGATCTCCACCCAGCGCAGGCTGGAGGTGGGCAGCCGGGTCGTGCTGCTGTTCTCCCTCTTCCCGCCCGCGTGGCTGGTCGGCACCGCCGGCCTCGCCGTGGCCAAGATCCTGGAGAACATGGAGATCGGCCACAACGTCCTGCACGGCCAGTGGGACTGGATGCGCGATCCGAAGATCCACTCGACCACCTGGGAGTGGGACCACGTCTCCCCGGCCGCGCAGTGGAAGCACTCGCACAACGAGCTGCACCACACGTACACCAACGTGCTCGGCAAGGACAACGACCTCGGGTACGGCATCATGCGCGTCGACGAGGACCAGCGGTGGCACCCGATGCACCTGGGCCAGCCGCTGTGGAACTTCGTCAACGCCTGCTTCTTCGAGTACGGCATCGCCGCGTACGACCTGGAGCTGGGCCGCAACCTGCGCAAGGGCCGGCACAAGGCCCCCGAGTTCCGGGCCCGCGCCCGCGCGGTCGGCCGCAAGATCCGCCGTCAGGTCCTCAAGGACTACATCATCCACCCGCTGCTGTCGGGGCCGTCCTTCCTGCACACCCTGGCCGCCACCTTCACCGCGAACCTGATCCGCAATCTGTGGAGCCACTCGGTGATCATGTGCGGGCACTTCCCGGAGGGCGTGGAGACCTTCGAGAGGAGGTCCATCGTGGGAGAGACCCGGGGCGAGTGGTACCTGCGGCAGATGCTCGGCTCGGCCAACATCAGCGGCAGCAGGCTGCTGCACATCATGACCGGCAACCTGTCGTACCAGATCGAGCACCACCTCTTCCCCGACCTGCCGAGCAACCGGTACCAGGAGATCGCCCCCGAGGTGCGGGCGCTCTTCGCCCGGTACGGCCTGAACTACACCACCGGCGCGCTGCCGAAGCAGGTCGCCTCGGCGTGGTGGAAGGTCATCCGCCTCTCCCTGCCGAACCGCCCGGCCCCGGCCGCCCCGCGCCCGGTGGACGACGTGCCGGCCCCGGCGCTGGCCCAGGTGTAGCGGGTCGCGGTCGCCGAGCCCGGTCGAGCGCCGCCGACCGGGCTCGACGGCGTCTACGGGCGTGTCGCAGCCGCCGCGCCGGTCCATCCAGATCGGAACTGCGGCCGGTAAGAGCGCTCTGACCACGATGTATGACACTGCGTCAATGCGTTGCGACATTTAGTAATTTCATAAGTGTTACAGGCTTCGGTACCCTGATCAACAATTGCACGTTGACCACGGAGGGTACCGATGGCGCAAATACACCGCTCCGTTGTTTCCATGGTGGATTCCCTGAGTCAGGAGCTCCAACACCTCGACGCGCGTGAGCGCCGGGAGCTGTTGGTGCAGATGGTCCGGCTCCTGGCGGCCACCCCGGGCACGCAGCTCCAGCTCGGCGGCGGCGGTTCCGGCCGCTCCGGGGAGAACCGCGCGGTGGCGCTCTGCGAGTGGGCCCTCGACGCGGGCGCCACGGAGAGTGAGCAACTGCTCAAGGTCGACATGCGACCCGGCGAGATCCAGATCGCGAAGACGCGCGAGGCGACCGGTCGCTCCCTGATCACCAACGGCTTCCTCGGCGCCGACCTCATCCACGTCCCCGCCGGCGAGGGCTTCGCCCCGCACACCCACCCCGGCGACCACCTCCTCTTCGTGGTGGGCGGTCGCGGCACCATCACCGCGGCCGGCGAGATCCTGGAGACCACGCCCGGCCTGGTGTACATGGTGGATGGCGCGCAGCCGCACGCGGTCGGCGCGATCACCGACCACGTCCTGCTCTCGGTGGGCGTCGCCCACCAGCCGCTCGACAGCGCCAACCGGCAGGAACTGCGGCCGTTCGGGGACCTGCTGACCGACGACGGGCACATCGTCTGCCGTATCTGCGACATCAAGGCCGGCAGCGGGGACGAGCTGAGGGCCGCGGGATGCACACACGGTCCCGTCGTGTTCGGCGCCACCGGTGACTGACGGCCCGGAGCCGACGAGCACGCGCGGGAGCTTCCTGGAGCACCCCCACGACCGGCACGTCCCGATGCGGGCGGCGCTGCTCGGCGGCCGAGGGCTACCGCCGCCCGAGCTCGCGCCGGAGCCGGTGCCGGCCGGCTGCCCGGTCGACCGGGTCGAGGAGGTGCTGCGGCGTCAGCTCACCGCGCACGGGCTCGGCCTCGTCGACCTCGGTGCGCCGCTGACCAGCGCCGACCTGCTGGAGCTGGGTCACCGCCTCGGCGACGTGATGCCGGAGACCGACCCGGCCGTGCTGCCCAACGTCGAGGACGGCCGGATCCTGCACCTGGTCAGCGCAGAGGGCGACACCGCCGACACCACGCGGCAACCGTTCGCCACGAGCGCCCTGAGCCTGCACACCGAGGGCAGCGGGCGGCCGACCGGCGACCAGCCGCGCTACATCGTCCTGATGTGCCTGCACCCCGGGGACGACGAGAACGCCGCGCAGACCGTCCTGGTCCCGTTCGCCGGGGTCGACGAGCGGCTCCGGCCCACCGAGCGCGAGATCCTCGCGCACGTCCGGTACGACCGCCCCGGCGTGCCGCCGGTCCGGCGACAGGTGGACGGGCGGTCAATCTTCTCGTTCCGCGACTTCCAGGCCGACACGCTGCGCTGGGTCTGCGAGACCGACCGGTTCGCCGCCGTCGAGGTCCGGGACGCCCTCGCCGCGCTGCTCGCGGCGATGTACGAGGGCGGCGCGGCGCGCGGGCTCCAGTGGCACCCCGGGCTCCTCGCCGTCCTGGACAACACGTACGCCTTCCACGGTCGCTCCGCCGCGCCGTTCCACGGCTCCACCCGGCACCGGCACCTCAAGCGACTGCGGATCACCCACCGATCGGGGGAGATGGCCGGATGACGGATGTCCAAGGGCTGTTCGGCGAGGTCGGGCAGCCTCGGCTGTCGGTCGTCTCCGCCGAGGTCGAGATGCTCGCGGCACAGCGCCCCGACCCCTCGCGGGCCCCGCTGGCCCTGGACCCGGGCCCCGACGCGCGGCTCCTCGAGGTGTACGCCCGAGCGGTGAACCCGCAGGACCCGATCGAGCTCCGCGACCTCTACCTGGGTCGGGTCGAGTGCGAGCTCGGGGCGCAGAGCCACCGCCCCGAGCTGGCGGCCCGCTGGCGGCAGTCCCGGCACCGGCGGGAGGTCGACGCCGCCACGGTGCTCTCCTCCCGGGCGACCGTCCGGTTCGTCAAGGAGTTGTTCAACTTCTACTTCCGCGACGACCTCTACGGCGACCTGCGCTCGCAGGCGGGGATCATCCTCTCCAGCGGCTCGGTCGACGAGGAGCACTGGGGCCTGCCCAGCGCGTTGAAGGACTGCATCTCCTACGCCCTGAACCGGGACTGGTACGGGTACTCCGACTCCCGTGGGCGGGAGCCGGCCCGGGAGGCGGTCGCGGCGTACGAGTCGGCGCGGCTGCCCGGCGCGGGATACACGGCCGACAACGTCGCGCTGACCATGGGCGCCACGCTGGCGATCAGCACGCTGCTCGACTTCATCCTGCTCGACTCCGGGCCGGGCGGGGCCGCGTCGCTCTGCGCCATCCCCAACTACCCGCCCCTGGTGGAGTCGGCGGCCCGCCGGGGGCCGGTGTCGCTGGTGCCGCTGCCGTCCACCTCGGACGGCCGGACGTCGCTGCGACCGCTGATCGACGCGCTGCGGCCGGACACGCCGGTCGTGCTGCTCCAGACGGCCGCGAACCCGACCGGCGCCCTGGTCTGCGAGGACGAGCTGGAACTGCTCATCAAGTCCGCCTCGCCGAACACCCTGATCGTGCTGGACGAGTGCCACGAGTGGCTGGGGGACCCGGTGGACGCCTCACCGGCCCGCGCCGCGCCCAACGTCATCCGGGTCAGCAGCCTGTCGAAGAACTGGTCCGCCCCCGGCCTCAAGGTCGGCTGGCTGGTCGCCGACAGTGGCTTCATCGACCGCTACTACGAGTACGCGTCGACCACCTTCGGCGGGCCGCCGTCGTTCTTCTACACCGTGGTCGAGGTGCTGGCCCGGATGGAGCGGTGGCTGGTCAGCGGCGAGGAGGAGCTGACCGGCGCGCACTGCCGGGAGTTCGAGTCGACGTACGGCCTGCGCCTGCCCGGCCTGCAACGCGCCTACGACAACTACCGGGCCGAGCGGGCGGCCCGGGAGCGGTCGCTGACGCTGATCCGCGACGCCTACCACAACGGCATCCGGTGGCCGGGCGTCTCCGTGCTGCCGGCGCGCTACTCCATCAACCTGACCGCGTCGTTTGACGACCACGAGGACTCGTACCTCTGCTTCCGGGAGCTGCTGCGGGAGACCAACGTCTCCCTCTTCCCCGGCATCCTGACCTTCTGCCTCTCCGGCGCGTTCATGCGGCTGACGACGTCGCGGCCCTGGTCGGAGTTCGCCGAGGCGTCGCCCCGGGTGCGGCGCTACCAGGAGGGTGTGCTCAGGCGAGCCTGACCGTCACGGTCTTCGGTCGCTGGAACTCGGTGAGGGCGAGGACGCTCAGGTCGGTGCCGTGGCCTGACGCGCCTCGCCCGCCGTGGGGCAGCTCGGGGCACTGCTCCAGCACGCAGTTGACCCACACCTCGCCGGCGTCCAGCGCCCGGGCGACGGAGAGTACCTGGCCGGTCGCGGCGCCCCAGACGCTGCCCGCCAGCGCCTGGTCGACGCCGTTGGCCAGGCGGACGGCGTCGTCGACGTCCTCGGCGGCCTGCACGGTCAGGCAGGGGCCGAACAGCTCGGTGGCGACGGCCGGGTCGTCCGGCTCCAGGTCGGCCAGGATGCGTCCCTCGGCCCAGTAGCCGTCCTCGTGGGAGTCGTCGCCGAGCGCCAGCCCGGCGGCGTGGCTCACCCCGGCCCCGGAGCCCGCGAGGATCTGCCGGTAACGGCGGATCTGGTCGGCGTTGTTCAGCGGGCCGAACGAACGGCCCGCCTGCCGCCGGCTCATCGCCTCGGCGAGGCGGTCCACCACCTCGGCGTAGTTCGACCGCAGCGTGATCACCCGGGCCGGGGCGGCGCAGCTCTGCCCGGCGTTGTAGGTGGCCGCGCCGGTCAGGTCGGCGTAGGTGTGCTCGGGGGCGTCCGGCAGCACGATCGCCGGGCAGTTGCCGCCGAGTTCCAGGCTGACCCGGCGCAGCCCCGCCCGGGCCGCCACGTCCTGCCCGCCGGCGATGCTGCCGGTGAATGCGATCGCGTCGATGCGGCTCTCCACCAGCAGCCGGCCCGTCGCCCGGTCGCCGGGCAGCGCGCCGAGCACCCCCGGGCCGAGCGTGGCCTCGGCGTCGCGGGCCAGCAGCAGCGCGCTGTCGGGGGTGCTCTCGGCGGGCTTGAGGAGCACCGCGTTGCCCGCCGCGAGCGCCGGCCCGATGCGCCAGGCGGCCATCATGATCGGGTAGTTCCACGGCACGATCGCGCCGACGACGCCCAGCGGCTCCCACCGCACCCAGCTCTCCCGCTGGGGGATGTGGTGCCCGGCGGCGGGCGCGAGCGCGCCGCGCACGGCGCCGGCGTAGAACCGCAGCAGGTCGACGCTGTCGCGGATCTCGCCCTCGGCCTCGTGGGCGGGCTTGCCGGTGCCGGCCTGCTCGGCGGCGACGTACTCGCCCAGCGCGCCCTCGATCCGGTCGGCGAAGGCCAGCAGACGGCGGCTCCGCTCGCCCGTCGGCAGGCCCGCCCAGGACCGCTGGGCCTCGCGCGCCGCCCCGACCGCGTCGGTGACCGCCGCCTCGTCCGCGCCGGCCAGGTCGGCGCGGGCCCGCCCGGTCCGTGGGTCGGTGAGCCGGAGACGGCTCGGCGAAGGCGGGACGGCGACGGTTTCTGCGGTCATGGTCATGATCCTATCCGGCGGACGCGCCCACTCTGGATCTCGTGGCCCCGCCTCCCACCTGGCCGACCGGGCGAGAGGCGGGGCCGGTCGGCATCGACTAGGCTCGCCGGGCACGGAAAGCGCCGGTGGGCGGCCGGCGGCGGGGGCCGGCGGGACGGTGAGGGAGACGCCATGGGACTGCCGGGGCCGACCAGGACGTGTTACGGGGTGGTGCACCTGGCCCCGCTGCCGGGCACCCCGTTCTACGAGCCCGATTCGCTGCGCCACACGCTGGCCCGCGCGGTCTCCTCGGCGCGCGCCCTCGACCGGGGCGGCGCGCACGGCTGCCTGTTGCAGACGGCGGACCGGGTCTACGGGGTCGAGGACGACTGCGACCCCGCGCGGCTTGCGGCCGTCACGGTGATCACCGAGGCCGTCCGGGCGGCGACGGCCCCGGCCTTCCAGGTCGGCGTCCAGATCATGCGGAACGCGACCAGGGCGTCGCTGGCCGCCGCGAAGGTCTGCGGCGGGAGCTTCGTCCGGGTGGGCGCGCTCGTCGGTGAGACGTTGAGCTGGCAGGGCACGGTGCGCCCCGATCCCGCCACGGTGATGGCGTACCGCCGGGCCATCGACGCGTGGGACGTCAAGGTGATCGCCGACGTCGCCAGCATGCACTTCAGTTGGCCGAACGGCGACCGGCAGCCCGGCGAGGTGGCCCGGGCGGCGATGAACGCGGGTGCCGACGCCGTCTGCCTGGGCGACCCGGACGACTCCCGTACCCTGGAGTTGATCTCGCAGGTCCGGCGCGCGGCCCCGGCGGCCCCGATCTACCTGGCCGGTCACACCGACCACGGCAACGCCGCCCGACTGGTCGGCGCCGCCGACGGCGTCTTCGTCGGTAGCTGCGTCACCGACGGCGGCTGGGCCGGGGACGTGTCCGAGGAGAAGGTGCGGTCCTACATGGAGATCCTGGACGCGCTGCCGCCCCGGCGGGCCGCATGAGCCCCTACACCGTGGCCGCGATGCGCGCGGAGGTCGCCGACCTGGCCGCCGACCTGGCCGTCCTGACCGGGGTGCTCGGCACCCAACTGGACGAGCTGCGCTGCGCCGCGCCGGCCCCCCGCCGGATCGTCCTGTCGGGCAGCGGGGACTCCCTGTACGCCGCCCAGGCCGCCGAGCACGCCCTCGACCGGCTGCCGGGCACCACCTGCGCGCTGCGCAGCACGCAGCGGCTGCTCGACTACGGCGTCGGCGGAGCGCTGCCGGAGCCCGCCGGGGCGACCCTGGTGGTGGGCATCTCCGCCTCGGGCGGCAGCGCCACCCTGGCGGCCGGCCTGGACCGGGCCCGGGCCGCCGGCTGCCGCACCCTGGCGATCGTCGGCTCGGCCGACACCCCCGTGGGCCGTAGCGCGCAGCACACCGTCGCCACGAAGCTGCCGAAGCGCCCGCCCGCCCCGGGAATCCGGAGCTACCAGGCCAGCCTGCTCGCCCTCCTGCTCCTGGCCGAGGGGTGGGCGGACGCCCCGCCGGCCCCCGCCGCGCCCGGATCCGGTGGGCTCGCCGCCCTGCCGGAGCTGGTGGAGCGGACGGTGCGCCGGCAGGCGGAGCCCTGCCGGCGGCTGGCGGAACAGCTCGTGCGGACGGCCCCGGTGCAGGTGCTGGGCGGAGGGCCGGCGCTGGGGACGGCGCGGTACGCGGCGGCGAAGGTCATCGAGGGGGCCGGCGTGCCGGCGCTGGGGCGTGACCTCGAGGAGTGGTGGCACGTCGAGCGGTTCGCCACCGACGCCGACGCGCCCCTGATCGTGCTGGCCCCGCCGGGGCCCAGCCACGGGCGCGCCGTGCGCCTGTGCGCGCAGGCCCGCGACCGGGGCCACCTGGTGGCCGCGGTGGCCGAGCCCGACGACGAGGAGATCCGACAGCAGGCGCACCTGGTGCTGCCGCTGCCCGGCGGCTGCCCCCCGGCCTGGTCCCCCCTGGTCGAGCACCTCTTCGCCGCGCCGCTCGCCGCCGACCTGGCCGAACTGCTGGGGCGGGTCCCGTTCCACCGTCGGTGACGGCGGGCCGGTGGGCGACGGCCCGGCGCAGACCCTAGGGTCGTCGCCATGGACGCTGCCAGCCCGGCCCGCGACGGCCACGCGCACCCCCTGCCCCCGACGAGGCTGTACGGTGACGCCCTCCGGTTCGGAATCCACTCCGGACAGTTGCACGGCGGTTACGAGATCTGCCGTGACCTCTGGCGGCGGGCGGAGGAGCTGGGCTACGACTGGATCTCGCTGATCGACCATCTGCGACCGCACCTGTACGGCCCCGACCAGCCCTGCTTCGAGGGCACGACGCTGCTGGCGGCCCTCGCCGCGCAGACCGAGCGGATCCGCTGCGCCATGCTGGTCACCGGCGCGATGTGGCGGCACCCCGCCGTCACCGCCGCCGCCATGGCCACCATCGACCACGTCTGCGACGGGCGGCTCGAGGTGGGCCTCGGCGCGGGCGGCCCGGACCTGGCCTACGAGCAGTACGGCATCCCGTTTCCCGCCGCCGGGGAGCGGCTGGACCGGCTCGACGAGACCTGCGAGATCCTCCGGCGGCTCTGGACGCAGCCCGAGACGACGTTCGAGGGGCGGCACTTCCGGCTGGACCGGGCCCGGCTCGCGCCGAAGCCCCGGCAGGCCCACGTGCCCCTCGTGGTGGGCGGGAGCGGGGTGCGGCGGACGCTGCGCACGGCGGCCCGGTACGCCGACATCTGGAACACCCTCGCCACCAGCACCGAGGACTACAACCGCCAGCTCGCCGCCCTGCGGGGGCACTGCGCGGCGGTGGGGCGCGACGTGGCCGCCGTCCGGCAGTCGGTGACGTTCCGGGCGGTGCTGGTCGAGCGGGCGTCCGACGTGGCCGCGCGATCGGCGGAGCTGCTGCGCGGCGCGCCGGACGAGGTGCGCGCCGAGTACCTCAGCTTCGGCACGCCCGAGCAGTGCGTGGCGGACCTCAGGCCGTACGTCGACCTGGGCGTGCGGGACTTCCTGCTGGCGGTCAAGCCGCCGATCGACTGGCAGACCGTGGAGCTGATGATCACGCGGGTGGCCCCGGCGCTGCGGGAGTACGCGTCGTTGCGGGAGGTCTGAGGCGGGCCCTATCATCGGCCCCGACCCGCCCACCGGGCGGACGACGGGGGAGAAGATGACGCGGCCCGACACGACGCGCGTGCGACGCCGGCAGGTCGGCGTGACCGGCCCCGACGGCCCCGACGCCGGCCGCGCCGTCGAGGAGATCACCCTCTCGGCGGGCGACCTCGACGTGACGGTCTGGACGTACGGCGCGACCCTCGTCGAGGTGCTGGCCCCCGACCGGGCCGGCGACCGGAGCAACGTCGTGTGCCGGCTGCCGGACCTGGCCGCGTACGAGGACCGGGCGCTCAACGCCTACGTCGGCTCCACCGTCGGGCGGTACTGCCGGGGCGTGCGCGACGGGACGTTCGTCCTCGACGGCACCCGGCACACGCTGGACCGCAACGCCGGCGGCCACCACCTGCACGGCGGCACCGACGGCTTCGACCGCCGGGTGTGGCAGGCCCGCGTCGAGGAGGGCCCCGAACAGGTGGCGGCGGTCCTGACGCTGGTCAGCCCGGACGGTGACCAGGGGTACCCGGGGGAGTTGACCGCCGAGGTGGCGTTCCGGCTGCACGCCGAAGGCCGGCTCACCTTCGACTACCGGGCGTCGACCACCGCCCCGACGCTCGTCGGCCTGACCAACCACGCGTTCTGGAACCTGGCCGGCGCGTCGACGGTGGACGGCCACCTGCTCGCGCTCAACGCCGAGCGGGTCGTCCCGTTCGACGAGGAGCTGTTTCCGCTGGCCGGCCCGCTGCTCCCGGTGGCCGGCACCGGCCTGGACTTCCGCGCCCCGCGCCGCATCGGGGCCGCCCGGCTGGACAACTTCTTCGTCCTCGACGATCCACGGTGGGCCGCCGAGCTGCGCGACGAGCGCAGCGGTCGCCGGATGCGGGTGCGCACCGACCAGCCGGGGCTCGGCGTGTACAGCGGCGACGGGCTGTTCGCCCCCCGCGCGGGGCTGGCCCTGGAGGCCGGCGCGTGGCCCGACGCGCCGAACCTCCCGGAGGTGCCGTCGGTGCGGCTCGACCCCGGGCAGACCTACCGGCACCGTACGGTGCACGAGTTCCTCGTCGGCTGACCCGGCCGGCAAATCGGTGCCGGCCCCCGCCGAGGGGCCGGCACGGCGACGTCACTGCGGCGGCGCGTCGAGCTGCGCCGCGACCTGCTCGGCCAGCCTCGGCCGGAGGATCTTCCCCGTGGCGGTGCGGGGGATGGCGTCGAGCGACAGGACCCGCCGCGGCACGACCGTGGCGGCGAACGAGGCGCACAGCGCGGCCCCGACGTCCGGCCGCTCGCCGGGGGCGAAGACCACCGCCGCCACGATCTCGTCGCCCAGGAACCGGTGCGGCAGGCAGACGCACGCCGCGTCGCGGACCCCCGGCACGGCCCGCAGGGCCCGCTCCATCTCCTCCAGGGAGACCGTCTCGCCGCGTACCTTGGCGATGTTCTTGCCGCGCCCCGTGACCACGAAGTAGAGCCGGTCGTCGTCGGGGTCGCGCACCGCGAAGCCCAGGTCCTGCGAGTGGAACCAGCCGTGCCGGAACGCCTCGGCGGTGGCGTCGGCGTTGCCCGCGTACCGGCTCATCACGTTGTGGCCGCGCATGCAGAGCTCACCGACCTGGCCCGGCTCGGCCACCCGGCCGTCCTCCAGCAGCACGGCGACCTCGTTGCCGGGCATCGCCGTGCCGATGGACGGGATGTCCGCCTCCAGGATCAGCCGGCGGTAGGTCTCCGGCGAGACGTCCGGGGGCATCGTGGTGGAGAAGTTGGTGGTCTCCGTCAGCCCGTAGCCCTGGAGGACGCGCGTGCCGAGACGCCGCGACACCTCCCGGGCGGTCTGGGCGGTCAGCGGCGCGGCGGCCGAGACGAAGTAGCCGAAGTCCGCCGGCAGCCGTGGCGTGCGCCAGGTGTGGGTGAGGGCTTCGAGCAGGCTCGGCACCACGGACGCGATCCGGGGCCGGAACCGTTCGAGCAGCCGGGGATAGCCGAACGGGTCGAACGCGTGCGCGAGCAGCACGTGGGCGCCCGCCGCGAGGGGGCCCAGCACGGTGAAGTGGAGCCCGTTCACGTGGTGGATCGGCAGGCACCCCAGCAGCCGCTCGCCCGGCCTGATCCCGTGGTGGGCGCGCAGCGCGGCGGCGTTCGCCACCACGTTGTAGTGCGACTGCGCCACGAGCTTCGAGGCGGCCGTCGACCCGGAGGTGCCGATGAGGAACGCGTCGTCGGCCGGGCCCACCGGCGCGTCCGGCTCGTCCCACGCCGGGTCGGCCAGGGTCTCGGGGTCCGGGAGGACCACCGACGCCAACGACGGGTCGAGGGAGACCGTCGGGGGGTGCAGGACGACCTTCGCCCCGGCGGACTCGACCTGCGGGCGCAGCCGGGCGACCGGGTCGGCGGGGCTGAGCAGCAGCACCGTGCAGCCCGCGCGGAGGGCCCCGAGGATGCCGACGACCGACCGCGCGTCGTTGACGGGGGCGAGCGCCACGGTGTCGCCCGCGCCCACCCCCGCCTCGCGGCGCAGCCAGGCGCTCACCCGCCGGCTGAGGCGGTTCACGTCGCGGTAGGAGAGCGTCGTCGTCTCGCCGTCGGCCGTGGCGGTCGTCAGGAAGGCGGCGTCGCCGAGCACGTCGACCTGGCGGCGGAGGATCGACACGATGGTGCCGCCGTACTCCCAGGGCGGCCCGAACGGGCGGCCCTGGTAGCTGTGGGCGAGGTCGTGATCCGTGACCTGGGCTGCGCGCATGGCTACGCGGACCCGGTCGCGGAGTGGGGCCGGTCGAGGTCGCCCGGGCCGCTTCCGGCGGACCCGCCCAGCGACACCACCGTCTCCGCGATCGATGTGACGGTGCGGAAGGTGGACCAGTCGAGCAGGTCGGACGGGAACGTGACCGAGAACCTCCTCTCGATCAGGACGATCAGCTCGACGACGGCGAGGGAGTCGACGCCGAGCGCGACCAGCTCCGCGTCGGGGTCGTCCAGGGCGCGCGCGTCGGCGGCGCGGACGTACGGCCGCACCAGCTCGGTGATGGCCCTTCTCAACTCATCCACTACTGGGTCACGTTCCCTTCGGACGACAGCCGTGCGCTGTGCCGTACCCGGCGGACCCTGTCGGGTCACGTCGCTGATTCGTCGTCGCTCTTCGCCGTGGGCTACTCGGCGACAATCTTCTGCAGGTGGACCCGGCGCACGCCGTTCTCCGCCAGCGTCGGCCCGTGCTGGGTGAAGCCGAGCGCGTCGAGCATCCGCCGCGTCGCCTGGAGATCGGGGTTGGCCTCGCAGCGCAGCACGTCCGCGCCCCGCTCGTGGGCCAGCTCGACGGCCCGACGCAGGCACCGCAGACCGACGATCGAGCCCTCGTGCGCCGGCGCGACGGCCAGCCGTTGCAGGTAGACCGGGCTGGCGGCGGGCGGGTAGACGGAGAGGTCCATGCCGTGCGGGGGCTCGGGGGACAGCGTGAACGACGCCGCCGCCTCCGCGCCGTGGCGCAGCAGGTGCACCGAGCCCGCCCGCACCCGGCGCGCGGTGGTGTCGAGGCTGCGCACGGGAGCGGTCATCCCGTACCGGGCCGCCTGGTGTCCGTCACTGGCGCACAGCAGGGCGTGCGCCTCCGACGCATCCGTGGCGACCTCCCACGTCCACTGCGTCGGCCCGCCGTCTGCGCTCTCACTGGACACAGCGGTGAATCCTGCCCGGCCGGTTCTGCCTCGTCAAGCACGTCGCGGGCGGCCGGTGCCCGCATGATCATTGTGGATACAGTGATCACCATGACCGCCCACGATGTGTCGACGCGCGCCCGGTCCGCGCCGGCCCCCGCGCACCCGCCCGCCCCGCCGGTCCGGCTCTCGGCCTGCGTCATGGCGCATCCCGCCCGGCGGGCGGCGGCGGAGCGTCTCGCCGTGGCGCTCGCCGGGCTCGACGCGGCCGTGGCGACCGACCCGGAGCCCGGCCGCCCCGGCGGCACGCTGCGCACCTCGCGCCTGGCGTGGTCGCGGGTCGCGCCGGACGCGACGCACCACCTCGTGGTCCAGGACGACTCCGTCCTGGCGCCGGACTTCGTGCGGCACGCGCTCGCCGGGGCGCGCGCCCTGCCGGGCCACGCCCTCGGCCTGTTCACCGAGTGGGGGTCGTTCACCTCGTACGCCCTGCGGATCGCCGCGCTCGTCGGCACCGACTGGGTCGAGGTGGTCGACGGCTACATGCCGGCCCAGGCGCTCATCCTGCCGGCGGACGTCGCCCGCGAGTTCGACCGGTACGCCGCGCGGGCCACCACCGGCGAGGAGCCGGACGACGAGATGCTCCTGGGCTTCCTGCGGGCGGTGGGCGTGCCGATGGTCGTGTCGGTGTCGAACCTCGTCCAGCACGGCGACGAGGTGAGCATCGCCGGCAACGGCTGGCACGGCCTGCGCAAGGCCGCGTGCTGGCGGGCCGGCCCCGGGCCGGGCGGGACCGTCCTCGACCGGATCGCCGTCGTGCCGTTCTTCTCCTGGTTCACCGGGAAGGCCATCTGCCGGTTCCGGGACCGGCCGGACAGCGACGACTGGCGGGAGGTGCCGGCCGTCGACCTGCTGCGGGCCCACGGGCTCTCCGACGACGACGTGCGGCGGCTGATCCCCGACGGGGGCCCGTCGTACGCGGGCGACGCCGTGCCGGCCCACCTGACGCAGGCCCTCGTCACGGCGGCGGTCGCCGTGGGGCTCCTGGCGGGTGAGTGTGGCGCTCCCGCCGACGGCGCGTCGACCGGGCCGGTCCCGGCGGCGGCGCTGGCCACGCTCGCGCCCGGCGGCCTGCGCAACTTCGTGGACGGCTCCGCCCTTCCGACGGTGAGCGAACAGCTCGCGCCCGTCGTGGACGCGGCGGTGCGGCTGGGCCTGGAAACGGCGCGCCGGACGGCCCGCGTCGGCGGTGACCTGCCGGCGGTGCGGCACCCGTCCCCGCAGCAGCCCTGTTGATGATCACTCCGGCCGCCGTTAGGCTCGCCGGGTTCGGTGGTCGGCCCCCGGGTCGACGACCACGGGCGACATAGGAGGTTCGGTGGCACCGCTGGTGCTCGCCCTCAGGAAGCGCTCCACCCGCTGGGTGAAGATGCTCCGCCTGTTGCCGCACGCGGGGCGCGGCCTGGTCCTCGGCGCGCTCGCGCTGAACGTCACGCTCGGCCTGCTGCCGTCGGTGTTCATCGTCTCCACCAGCATGTTGCTCTCCCGCGTGCCGGCCCTCGCCGCGCAGCCTACGGGCCTGTCGTGGGACGGCATCGCGGTCGTCTTCGCGGTGGCGCTGGGCGCGTTCACCCTGCAACAGCTCCTGACGCCGTTCCAGTCCGCCGTCACCGAGGTCATCGCGCGTCGGGTCGACGAGGTGTGCGTCGGGCGGCTGCTCGACGCGTCGCTCGCCGACGCGCCGATCGCGCTGCTGGAGGACCCCGAGGCCCTGGACGTGCTCGCCGACGCGCGGGCGGCGTTCGAGCGGCAGGCGTACACCCCCGGCGACGCCGTCGGCGCGATCCCCGCGCTGGTGTCCCGCTACTGCCAGTTGGTCGCCGCCGTCGTGCTCGTCGGCGTGGTGCTGAGCCCGCTCGCCGGGCTGATCATGATGATCACCGCGCTGGTCATCCGGGCGGGGGTGCGCGGCACGCTGGGGCGGTTCGCGGCGGTGTCGGAGTCCCTGGCCGGGCACCGACGCCGGGCCGGGTACGTCGCCGGCCTGGCGACCGGCGCGACCGCCGCCAAGGAGATCCGCGTGTTCGGGCTGCTGGGCTGGCTGCGCGAGCGGCTGCGCTCCGACACCATGGCCAACCTCCGACCGATGTGGGCCGGCAGCCGACGCCTCCAGTTCTGGCCGTTCGTCGGGTTCTCCGCCGTGGGGTTCGTCGGTGGGGCGATCGCCATCACGATGCTCGCCGTGGCGGCCGGTCGGGGAGAGATCGACCTCTTCGCGCTCGCCGTCGCCCTCCAGGGAATCCTGATCCCCATGCGCTTCGGCGTCTACTTCCCGGAGTGCGACGTGCAGACGCAGTTCGGGCTGCACTCGTTCGAGGCCCTGGAGCGCTTCGAACGACGGGCGGACGCCGCCCGCCCGACCGCCGCGCGGGCGACGACGCCGCCGGTGCGGCCGAGCCGGGAGATCCGCTTCGAGAACGTGAGCTTCCGGTACGCCCCGGACGGCCCCGACATCCTCGACGGCCTGGACCTCACGCTCCCGGTCGGCCGTTCCACCGCCATCGTCGGCCTCAACGGCGCGGGCAAGACCACGCTGGTGAAGCTGCTCGCCCGCCTCTACGAGCCGACCGGCGGCCGGATCACCGTGGACGGGGCCGACCTGGCCGGCTTCGACCCCGACGGGTGGCGACGGCGGCTCGCGGTGATCTTCCAGGACTACGTCCGCTACGAGCTGACCGTGGCGGAGAACATCGGCCTCGGCGCGCCACGGCTGCTCGCCGACGACGAGGCGATCACGGCCGCCGCCGAGCGGGCCGGCGCGCTGGACGCCCTGCGGGGGGCGGCGGACCCGCTGCGCGTGCCGCTCTCCTCGCGCCATCCCGGCGGCACGGACCTGTCGGGCGGCGAGTGGCAGCGCGTCGCCCTCGCCCGGGCGCTGCTCGCCGTCGACGGCGGCGCGTCGGTGCTGGTGCTCGACGAGCCGACCGCGCAGCTCGACGTGCGGGCGGAGGTGGAGTTCCACGACCGCTTCCTGGCCACCGCGAAGGGGATCACCAGCGTCCTGATCTCCCACCGGTTCTCCACGGTCCGCCACGCGGACCAGATCGTGGTGATCGAGCACGGCCGGGTCGTCGAACGCGGCAGCCACGACGAGCTGATCCGACGCGACGGCCGGTACGCCGAGCTGTTCGAGTTGCAGGCGCGCAGGTTCCGGACGGACCCGGTCGACTCGACGGCGGTGCGATGAGAAGGATCGCCCTCGCGGCCGGGTTCCTCCTGCGCCTCGGTTACCGCACCGACCGCCGCAGACTCCTCACCGCGATCGTCCTGATGGCCGTGGGCTACCTCGCGACGCCACTGATCGGCGTCGTCCTCGCGGCCCTCACCAACGCCGCGATCGGCCGGGACGCCACGGTGGCGGTGCTGCTGGCCCTGGCCGCCGCCCTGCTGCTGGTCTTCGAGCTGACCATGATGCACTTCGCGCACCTGTCCTACTTCGAGTTGGGGGACCTGGAGCAGCTCGCCATCACCGACGAGGTCGCCTCGATCGTCAACGGCAGCGCCGGCATCGACCACTTCGACTCCCCGAGGTTCGTCGAGGCGCTGACCCTGGTGACCGAGAACCTGATCCGGGTGCGCAACGCGCTTGAGTCGACGCTCCAGTTGGGCGGCGTCGTGGTGCAGCTCGGCCTCACCTCCGTGCTGCTGGTCAGCGTCGACCCGTGGCTGGTGATGCTGCCGCTGGCGGCCCTGCCGCCGGTGCTGCTCAGCAACCGCGCGCAGCGGATGATCGACGAGGCCCAGCAGGCCGCCGCCGTCGACATCCAGGTCTCCCGACACCTGGTGAAGGTGGCCACGACCGGAAGCTCCGCGAAGGAGATCCGGCTCTCCGGCGCGCGGGACGCGGTGATCGCGCGGCAGCGGGCGGCCTGGGCGGCGACGACCGGCCGGCTGTGGCGGGCGCACCGGCGCAGCGCCCTGCTGCGCGCCGGGGGGCAGGTGCTCTTCGCGGCGGCGTACGGGACGGCGATCTTCCTCGTCGTCCGCAGCGCGGTGCGCGGCGAGGCGAACGTGGGGCAGGTCGTCCTGGTGCTCACCCTCGCGGTCCAGGTCAGCGTGCAGGTGGCCGGCCTGCTGGGGATGCTCGGGATGTTGCAGCAGATGGGTCGTACCGTCGAGCGCATCGACCTGCTGCGGCAGTTGACGGCCGCTCCCGGACGTGCCCCCGCGACCGGCCCGGCCCGCCGGGCGGAGGTGTCGGGGCCGCCCGCCCGGCTGCGGCGGGGCATCCGGCTGGAAAACGTCTCCTTCGCCTACCCGGGCGCCGACGAGCCGGTGCTGCGGGACGTGTCGATGGAGATCCCGGCCGGCAGCACGCTGGCGCTGGTGGGTGAGAACGGCGCGGGCAAGAGCACCCTGGTGCGGATTATCTGCGGCCTCTGCGAGCCGACCTCGGGCCGGATCACCGTCGACGGGGTCGACCTGCGCGAGCTGACCCCCGAGCAGTGGCGTTCCCGGGTCGCCACGCTGTTCCAGGACTTCGCGCGCTTCGAGCTGCTGCTGCGGGAGAACGTCGGGCTGGGCCGGCCGGAGGCCGTCGACGCCGACCAGGAGATCATGGCGGCGCTCGACCGGGCCGGCGCGCGGGGCATCGCGCGGGGGGTTCCCGGCGGCCTGGACGGTCTGCTCGGGCACGGTTACGGCGACGGTACGGAGCTCTCCGGCGGGCAGTGGCAGCGGTTGGGGCTGGCCCGCACCCTGATGCGACGCGACCCGCTGCTCGTGGCCCTCGACGAGCCGGCGGCGGCCCTGGACGCCCTGGCGGAACACGCGCTGTTCGAACGGATCGTGAACGCCGCGTCCGACGCGCGCGGAGAGCGGGGGATGATCACCCTCTTCGTGTCGCACCGCTTCTCGACCGTCCGGACGGCGGACCAGATCGCGGTCCTCCGCGACGGCCGGCTGCGGGAGATGGGCAGCCACGACGCGTTGATGAGCGCGAACGGCCTCTACGCCGACCTCTTCACCGTGCAGGCGAACGCCTACCGGTGACGGTGGCCGCGCGGCGGGGGCCGGGCGACCCGGCCCCCGCCGCGCGGCGGCGTCGGATCGCCCGGCCGTCGTCCTACTTCGTGCCGGCGAACCTCTCGTCCACCGGGTACCGGACCTCCTTGCGGGAGGACGCCGCCATGAACTCGCAGTAGGCGAGGTGGTAGGCCAGGCCGGCGAACTGCGGCACCGTCTCGTTGAACAGGTAGGTGAAGTGGTCGATCTCGACGCGCCCGCGCCAGTCCTGGATGAGGAGGCCGTCGTTGCGTCGCGCCACACCGCGCAGGATTTCGGCCGCGGCGTCGTACTCCTCCCGGGCCTGGCGGACCAGCCCACGGTTGATCTCGGCGTGCAGCAGGTCGGGTTCGAGCGCGAGCGCGCCCTGGAATGCCGCCTCGGCCTCGTCCAGCTCGTTGAGCATGAGGTGCAGGACGCCGACCATGTTCAGGAAGATGGAGTCGTCCGGGGCCAGCTTGGCCGCGGTCTGGAACGCCGCGAGGGCCTCGTACGGGCGGTCCGCCGCGCGGAGCACGTGGCCGTGGTAGGCCCACACCCGGGGCGCCGACGGGTCCGACTCGACGGCCTTGGAGCTCCACTCGACCGCCTGCTCGAAGTTGCCGAGGGCGCGGTGCAGGAAGCCCGCGTAGGCGGGCCACAGGCCGAGGCCGGGGTAGTCGGCGATCTGCTTCTCGGTGAGGTCGAGGTAGCGGCGCAGCTTGGCGACCCGGTCCGCGACCGGCCGGACGTTGCCGGGGTGGTTGAGGACCAGGCCCGAGGACGCGATGACGCCCCCCAGGTCCTCCACCGCCTCCTCCACCGACTCGCCGACGAGCCGCCGGTAGCGGATGTCCGGGTGGCTGCGGAACAGCCGCACCGGGCGGTCGACCCAGATCGCGCCCACGGCCGTGAGGTTGAAGCGCAGGACGCTGTAGGCGAGGTGGTCGTCGGGCGCCTGCGCGATGAGGGCGGCGACCCGGGGCCACTCGGTGGCGGGGAACTCCTCGTCCACGTCCAGGAAGAGCACCCAGGGCGTCTTCACCTGCTCCAGGGCCAGGTTCCGCGCGGCCGAGTAGCCGCCGTCCATCGTGGTCTGGATGAACGTGTCGGTGTGGGCGCGCGCGATCTCCTGCGAGCCGTCGGTCGAGCCCGTGTCCACGACGACGATGTCGGCGCAGACGGGGCCGGCCTCCGCGAGGCACCTCGGGAGGAACGCGGCCTCGTCCTTGACGATGAGGCACAGCGTCAGCTCTGGAATCTTGATCTTCTCCACGATCTCTCCATCTCTCGGATCAGGCCCGGCTAACCGCGCCGCAACGCCCGCCGGACCGTCGTCGCCCAGGCCCGCTCGGCCGCCAGCGCGTCGGCGTAGGCCGGCGCGAGCACGTCGTCGAGCGTCCCGCCGTCGGCGAGCGCCCGCTCCACCAGCGCGCGCCACCGGTCGGCCGCGGCTCCCGCCGCGAGCTGGCAGGCCGCCGCGTCGGAGGGGCTCGCCCCGGCCCGGTACAGGACCAGCCGCGTCGCGGCGCCCAGGATGCGCTGGCTGTCCACGTACCCGAACTGACGCCAGGCAGATTCTGGCGCGACCCCGGCCAGGAACTCGGCCTTGGCCCGCACCGGCTCCTCGCCGGCGAGCACCGCGTCGGCCACGTCCCCCAGCTCGGTCGCGGCGTCGCGGACCACGGCGGTCGCGGTCGTCGGCGTCGGCCCGGCCGAGACGGTCAGGACCTGCCCGACCAGGTAGGGGACGCCGTGGTCCGCCCAGGCCGCGTGCGCGCGGGCGAGGTGTGCGCTCGGCACGTACGCCGTCGTGCAGAGGTCCCCGACGACCTGCCGGAGGGTGACCGTCGGCTCGAACGGCACGGCGAAGCGCAGCGGGGTCTCCCACGGATCGAGCGGCGCCGGCCCGCCCGTCGAGTCGACGTGGAACAGCCGGGCGTTGGTCAGCGACTCGAGGTGCAGCCCGTCCAGCACGGTGAACATCTCGCGCCGCTCGCGGTAACCGGTCACCACGATGACGTGCCCGGAGTGGTGGCCGTCGTAGTAGGCGCGGCACGACGGCAGCTCGCCCATGTCCATGGGCAGCAGCGGGACGCGGTCCTCGCGCAGGAGCCCGGCGAGCGTCTCGACCACGTCCTCGCCCCCCGAGCTGAACGTGTCGAGACGCAGCCCCAGGTGGGCGCGGAAGATGCGGTCCTGCACCGCGTCCACCTCGGCGCCCAGCCCGCTGTCCCAGCCCGTCGCGCTGTCCGCCCCCCGCCAGCGGTCGGCGACGTCGTAGCGGTCCCAGCGGTGGGCGTAGTGGACCCAGAGCTGGAAGTGGACGTAGAAGGCGTCGTGCCGCTCCCGGCCCCACCGGGACGCGGCGAGCGCCCGGGGCACCCAGAAGCAGTGCAGCCCGTCCCGGTCGTACATGAGCGGGACGTGGGAGTGGGTGAAGCCGTCCAGGTCGATGTCGTCCATGTGCCCTTCACGCGCGTGGTCGTGCCGCATCGGCTCGTCCGATGCCGGCGTCCAGGTCCGGTGCCGACGGTCACGCGGCCCGACCGGGGCCGGAAGGGCGGCGTCGGGACCGTCGCGCGCCGACGCCGCCACCGCCCGGTCAGGCCGGCACGGGCTCCTCGTGGAGTTCGAGGTGCCGCCGCCGGTTCGCGTTGGTGCTGGCGAAGCTGCGCAGGTAGACCCGCCGGATGTCGTCGCGGCCCCGCGCGTCCCAGAGCCGCTCGTGGTGCTGGTAGCCCTCGATGCGCAGGGAGAACGTCACCGGCGCGGCGAGGGCGAAGTCGGCGAGCGGCTGCCTGAAGTTGGCGTTCTTCCAGCCGACCAGGTCGTAGCGGGACGTCAGGTGCACGGTCTCGGGCACCGGCTCGTGCAGCGGGATGAACGACTGGATCTGCAACTGGGTGATCACGTCCAACTGCTCCAGGAACGACTCCGACGGCGCCTCGCCGGTCAGCTCGCTGTGCAGCCGCAGGCCGCTCTGCGCGAACTCGTGCACGACCTCGGCGAACCGGCCCTCGGTGAACAGGTCGCTGAAGACGGCGTACTGGTAGCGCATCGCCCCGAACTGGTTGTCGGTGACCTGCTCCGGCTGCCGCTCGGCCAGCTCGCGGATCAGCTCGGCGACCTCCTCGCGGGTGTCGCGCATCATCGCCCGGTGGCCGTTGAGGAACCGGCCGGCGAACTCCGCCAGGGTCGGGCACTGCTCGGGGTCGGCCAGCATGGAGCGGATCACGGAGGTGGCCCGGACGCCGTTGGTCTCGAAGAAGAAGACCAGCTCCCGCAGCCAGCCGTAGAAGAGCGCGAAGTTGAAGAAGAAGATGAACTTGAAGAAGCCGAGGTACTCCTGCTCCGGGATCGTCGAGGTGGCGATCACGAGCTCGTCCATCTCGAAGGTCTGCACGGACTCGTACTCGGAGTATCCGTTCTCGGACAGGGCGAAGCGGGTCCTGATCCCGAACCTCTCGCGGTACTCCGCGAAGGCCATCTCGGCCTGGTCGAGGATGTTCAGCGCGTAGATGACGACGTTGTCGAAACGGTGGTCGAGCACCTTGTCCAGGGAGTTGGTGAAGGAGTCGATCGTCTCCCCGGGCAGCCCGAAGATCAGCTCGGTGGAGAGCACCAGGCTGTGCTCCCGGGCGAAGGCCGCTGCCTCCTCGATCGCGTCGTCCTTGACGTTGACCCGCTTGATGTTCTTCAGGACCTGCTTGTCCAGCGACTGGAAGCTGATGTTGAGCGGGATGAGGTCCCGCATGAGCAGGGTCACCTGCTTGACGTTGCGGGTCAGGTGCTTGTCGGTGTAGACCTGCACCACGGAGGGGTAGGAGAAGGTGTCCTTCACCTTGCGGATGTGCTCCGCGATCTCGACGTCGCGGGGCAGGATCCCGAAGTTCTCGTCGGCGATGCGCAGCAGGGGGTTCGACGTCCGCGCCTGGATGTAGTCGATCTCCTCCTTGACGCGCTCCACGTCGAACGCCCGCAGCTTGGACCACCAGTCGTGGCCCGCGACGCAGAACGTGCACCGGTACGGGCAGCCGCGTGAGGTCTGGAGCAGCGGGATGAACTCGGGATTGGCCAGGAAGCCGTCGCACAGGCCGGTCAGGTACGGCGACGGGATCTCCTCCAGGACGCCCACTCGCTCCAGCGGGTCGCCCTGGAGGAGCAGCCCCTCCTCGGTGAGCGAGTAGCACCCGGCCACCACCGTCCCCTTGACGTCGCCGGGGTCGGCCAGGCCCAGGCACGCCTCGACGAGGTTGGCCAGCGGCTGCTCGCCCTCGCGCGAGATGTAGAAGTCGGCGGCCCGGTTCCGCCGCAGGCCGGCCTGCGCGATGGGCTTCTCGGTGGGGATGTTCGGCCCGGCCACCGCGACGACGACCCCGGGGTGCCGCTGCTTCACGACACCGATCACCGCGTTGGTCAGCGCGGTGTTCCACGAGTAGTTGCCGAACGCGAAGATGTCGGGCACCTGCTCGGCCAGCGCCTCGTTGACCTGCTGCGTCGTCGCGAGCTGCCGGATCTGGACCGCGTCGCCGAAGCGCGCCCGCAGGTAGGAGTGCACGTAGGTCATCCCGAGCGGCACCGTCACGCGCAGGTTCTTCCCGGTCGTGCTGTGCAGGTGGGCCAGGAAGACGACGAGCGGCCGGCCGACGGCGGGGGTCCGGGTGCCCTGTGCGTGAGCGCGGGTGGCGAGGTTGCCGACCGGGATGAAGGTCTGTCCAGGCTGCTCGATGACCATGTGTGCCTGCCTCTCGGCATGGTGGACCGGCGGCTCGTCCGCCAGTTCGATGACGTGGCCGAGACGGGTCGCCCGGTGCGGATGAGGGACCAGAAGAGGGCGTCGCGGCCGACGTCGACATCGGCCGCCCGGGAAGCTACGTCGCGGCGCTCCGGTGTGGAGTGCGCGCCGTCCGACGCGCGCCGCGAGCCGTGCCGACGCCCGAAGTGGAGCGCTCCTCAGGGGACCGGGCCGCCGGGCCGGTGCCGGCGTCGCTCGGGCCGCAGGCGGGAGCGAAGGGGGAGCGAACAGGGGAAACCTTCACGCCGCATCCTTCCCGCGCATCGCCGGTCGGCTCGGTGATCTTGCCGAGGTCGGATTCGACGGTACGCGATCGAACGGCCGGAAACGACCCGTCGCGGCCTTCGATTTCCCCCTGGCGGCGCATTCGTTCGCGGCTCATGACGGTGTGAGATCCGGCCGTCGCGATCGGTGTCGACAGGGCGTCGCGGAAGCCCGGCGGCCCCGCCGCGTCGGGGTTCGCGCCTCGGCGCTCGCGCCTACGTCGCGGTGCCCGCCTCGGCCGCTCGCGCCCCCGGCACGGGCCGTCAGTCGGCGGCGAGCAGCCGGTCGCGGACCTCCCGGCGCAGCACCTTGCCGAGCTGCGAGCGGGGCAGGTCGGCCACCAGCACCACCCGGCGGGGCACCTTGTAGCCGGCCAGGTGCTCCCGGCAGCCGGCCCGCAGCGCGGCCACGTCCACGTCGGCGTCCGGGGCGGCGACCACCGCCGCGACGACCTCCTCACCGCCGTGTGCGGCGGGCAGGCCCACCACGGCGGCGTCGCGGACGCCGGGCAGCCGGCGCAGCGCGTCCTCCACCTCGGACGGGTAGACGTTGAACCCGCCGGTGATGATCAGCTCCTTGATCCGGTCGACCACCGTCACGAAGCCGTCCGCGTCCATCGTCACGATGTCCCCGGTGCGCAGCCAGCCGCCGGGCAGCAGCGCCCGCGCGGTCTCCTCGTCGCGCCGCCAGTACCCGCCGAACACCTGCGGGCCGCGCACCAGCAGCTCGCCGGCCTCGCCCGGGGCCCGGTCGGTCGACGGGTCGTCCGGGTCGACGACGCGCACGTCCGTGGAGGGGAAGGGCACCCCCACGGTGCCGGGCCGGCGGGCCGGGGAGACCGGGTTGCCGAGGGTGATCGGCGAGGACTCGGTCATGCCGTACCCCTCGACCAGCAGGCCGCCGGTGACCGACTCCCACAGCTCGACGGTGGCCGGCGGCAGCGCCATCGCGCCGGAGAGGGCGTACCGGACGGAGGTGAGGTCGACGCCGCGCTCCCGGGCGGTGGCGGCCAGCCGCTCGTAGATCGGCGGCACGGCGGGCAGGAACGTCGGCGGGCGGCGGCGGGCCGTGGCGAGGACCTGGTCGAGGTCGAAGCGGGGGAAGAGCACCAGCGTCGCGCCGATGCCGACGGAGAAGGTCAGGCAGAGCGTGAGCCCGTACGCGTGGAACAGCGGCAGCACCGCGTACACCGTCTCCGCGCCGTCGCGCAGGCCCGGCACCCACGCGCGGCCCTGCGCGGCGTTGGCCCGCAGGTTGCGGTGGGTCAGCATCGCGCCCTTCGGCGCGCCGGTGGTGCCGCCGGTGTACTGCAACAGCGCGGTGTCCCCGGGCCCGGGGGCCGGATGCGCGGCCGGCAGCGGCCCGGCGGCGGCGAGCAGGTCCGCCCAGCGCAGCGCGTCCGGGGCCGGGCCGGTCATCGCCGCCCGGGTCGCGCGGGCGGAGCGCACCGGCAGCCGCAGCGCCCACCGCTTGAGCCTGGGCAGCGCGCGGGTGAGGTCCACCGCGACGACGGTCTCCACCGAGCCCCGCCCGCGCACCAGCGGGGCGACCCGGTCCCAGACCACCGCGACCCGGGCCCCGTGGTCGGTGAGCTGCCGGTCCAGCTCCTGCGCGGTGTAGAGCGGGTTGTGCTCGACCACGATCGCGCCGAGCCGCAGCGCCGCGTAGAAGGCGACCACGTGCTGGGGGCAGTTCGGCAGCACCAGCGCCACCCGGTCGCCCCGGGCGACGCCGAGGCGGCGCAGCGCCTCCGCCGCGCGCTCCACCTGCTCGCCGAGTTCGGTGTACGTCGTGGTCGCGCCGTAGAAGTCGAGCGCCACCCGGGGGCCGAAGCGGCGTACGGCGTCGTGGAGCAGGTCGACCAGCGAGCCGGCGGGCTCGGCGACGGTGGCCGGCACGCCGGGGGCGTAGCTGCGCAGCCAGGGCCGCTCGGCGGTGGGGTGCACGGGGCTTCTCCTTGCGGCGGGCGGGGGCGGGTCGGCCGTCGGGGAAGTCCCCGGCCAGCCGCCAGCCTAACCCTACGGTTCAGTAACCTACGGTTGCGTAGGTCACTCGCCGCCCCCGCCGGCCGCCCGGCGCTCAGCGCCGACCGGCCGAGTGCCGCCCCGACCGGCGGCCCTTCACGTACGCCAGCACGACGACCGCGACCAGCGCGACCAGCCCGATGATCACCAGCCACCGGACGGCTTCGAGGAGCAGCCCGAGCAGGATCAGCGCCGCGCCGACGACGCCGACGACCCAGAGCAACGCCCGCATGTCCACCTCCCGTGCCCGAGGGGCCGCCCGTCCGGTCGACCCGGACCGCCCTTTCCCGGCCCCGCCGCCGTCATGCCTGGCGGGGGAGCGCTACCGGCGGGCGACGTAGACGGTGTTGGCGGACTCCCGCCCCTGCAACGGGTTGGGAAAGCGGACGACGTGGGCCACGGAGGTCGGGAAGACCCCGGTGAGCACCCGCTGGAACTCGGTGTCCGGCGGGTCGTTGGACCAGAGCGCGAAGACCCCGTCCGGGCGCAGCAGGTCGGCGAGCCGGCGCAGGCCGTCGGCCGTGTAGAAGGGGGCGTGGCTCGGGTGCAGCACGTGCCGGGGTGAGTGGTCCACGTCCAGCAGGATCGCGTCGAACCGCCGCCCGGCCTCGTCCGGATCGAAGCCGGTGCCGTCGGCCACGGCCGCGAAGAAGTCCGCCCGGACGAGGCGGGTGCGCGGGTCGTCGGCCAGCCCCGCCGCGAACGGCAGCAGCCCCCGCCGGTGCCAGTCGATGACGTCCTCGATCGCCTCCACCACCACCAGCGACGCCACCCGGGGGTCCTCCAGGGCGGTGCGGGCGGTGTAGCCGAGGCCCAGCCCGCCCACCACCACGTCCAGGGGCCCCTCGGTCAGCGGGGCCAGCCCGAGGCGGGCCAGCTCGATCTCCGCCACGGGGAAGAGACTGGACATCAGGAACTCGTCGCCGAGCTTGACCTCGTACACCTCGCGGTCCAGCGCCGGGTCGTGCCGCCGCCGCAGGCTGATCTCCCCGATCGGGGTCTCCCGCCAGGCCAGTTCCTCGAATCGCACGCCCACGGGTTTCCTCACGTCGCCGGGTCGAAGCGGATGTTACCGCCCGCGCCCACCCCCGGCCTGCGGCGCGCCCCCGTTCCCGCGTCGGGGTGGGCCCCCGTGACCGTGCCGGGCGCGCCCCCGTGCCCCGCCCGGCGGGGGCAGTTTCTCGCAAAGAGTGGCTATGCCGCGTCGAATGAGCCTTCATTCCGCGAAGGTGCGGGCCGCGCCGGGGCCGGAGCGGGGGAGAGGCGGGCCTGGAGGGCGGGCAGGTCGGGCAGGAACCAGA
>NZ_BBZF01000021.1:2105-111091 GCF_020884795.1 Micromonospora okii | reverse complement strand
CCCTGTTGGACTCGTGGACCAGGGCGCGCAGGGCCGGGCTCGCGGCGAGGTGCCGGGAGATGTCCCCGAGGACCACCAGCCGCAGCCGGTAGTTGACGAACTTCTGCATGACCTCGCCGGCGAAGCGGGTGCCCAGGGAGAAGAAGTCGTCGCCCAGCCGGCTCGCGGGCACCGCCACCACCTGGGCGCCGAGGAAGGCCGCGCCGATCAGGTCCAGCGCGTCCTGCACGGTCACCACCGGCGGGCCCGCCGGGTCGCACACCAGCACCGGCACCCCGCCCAGCTCGCGCACCTCGTCAGGCATGGTCGGCCCGCCCCTCGCGGGGGCCGTCGCCGCCGGCCGCGAGCAGGCCGTCGTCGCCGTCGAGCACGGCGTCGAGCAGGCGCAGCAGGTCGGCGGTGGCGGCGGGGTCGCCCAGAATCACGATCTTCATGCGGCTCCGTTCCTCGTCGTAGACGGTCTGCACGCGCAGCGGGCGCGCCGGGTCGTGGTTGGTGTTCACCCCGGCGAGGACGAACGTGCCCAGCCGGTCGGCGACGGCCCGGTCGACGCCGTCGACCTGCACGATGCTCGACACCTCCACCGACGCGCCGCCCGGAGCGGCCGACGGGGGCCGGTCCCGGCCGGTCAGCGCGTCCAGGTCGGCGCGGGCGATCCGGTACTGCTTGCCGATCCGCGCCGCCCGGAGCCGACCGGTGCGGATGTAGCCGCGCACCGTCCGGACGTGCAGGCCGAGCAGGTCGGCGACCTGCTCGACCGAGTACATGTCGTTACTCATTGCGCCTCATCATAGGAATGATAGGGAAGGATAGGGAAGTGCAGAGGGTAAAAAGGTGACCTCCCCGGGCGGGGAGGTCACCGGTTCCGCGTCGTCCGGGTGCCGCCGGGGCTCAGGCGTCCCGGGCGGGCGCGGCGAGGCCCGCGACGAAGGCGCGCCAGGCGGTCGGGGGGAAGGTGAGGGCGGGGCCGCTGCGGTCCTTGCTGTCGCGGACGGCGACGACGCCGGGCAGGTTGTCGGCCACCTCGACGCAGTCCCCGCCGTTGCCGCTGCTGCGGGTGCTCGTGCGCCACCGCGCGCCGGTCAGCTCCATGTCCGCGCCACCTCCGTGATCAGGTCGACCGATTGCCAGTGCGACAGCGCCTCGCCGCGCACGTTCTCCCACGCCGTCAGTATCGCCGCGATGTCGCCCGGCTCGCTGGCCACCTCCCCGTGCAGTTGGGTGTCCAGGTAGCCGGCGATGCGATGGTCGGGGCTGGTCGCGATGACGAACGGCCCGTTCAGCCCCGCGTACGCGCCCACCCGCGACGGCACGACGTGCACCCGGACGTGCGGCTGCTCGCACGCGGCGGCCAGGGCGTTCAGCTGCTCGCGCATGGTCTCGGGGCCGCCGACCGGCCGGCGCAGCACCGACTCGTCGACGACGGCGGTGAACTGCGGCGGGTCGTCGCGGCGCAGGATGCCCTGGCGGGCCAGCCGGGTCGCGAGGTGCCGCTCCACGTCGCCGTGCGCGATCAGGCCCGTGCCGCCGAGCACCGCGCGGGCGTACGCCTCCGTCTGGAGCAGCCCCGGCAGCACCATGGACTGGAAGGAGCGCAGCGACACCGCCTCGCGCTCGATCTCCTGCCACGGGCGGAACCAGACGAAGCCCCGATGTCTCGGCTTGTCCGTCCAGATGTCCTTGATGTCCCGGCGGAGGACGGCCGCCGCCGCCGCGCGGTGCCGGGGATGGGGGATGCGGTCCTCCGTCAGCCACCGCGCGGTCGTCTTCGGGTCGACCCCGACCTCCGCCGCGAGTGACTCGGTGGTGTGCCCGGTCTCGTGCAGCGCGGCCCGCAGCGCATCGTTCACGGTCCCTCCCGGGGGATGTCGTGGATGTCTGGGGACCATACCCTTGCGCCCTGTATCTGTGGGGCTACGCGCGGAAGGGTGTTTTTGCAGGACGGCGCGGCCGGTGGAGGCGAGGGCCCGGCGGTCGCGCCCGTCGGGTCGCCCGGCACATCCCCCCGTGCCGGGCGACCCTCCAACACCCGGACGGCCACCGGCCCTCCACCACCTGGACGGCCGCCGGCCCTCCACAACGGACGAGCGAGGGGAGAGATCATGCCCGTACCGGTGCCGCCGCCGCTGAGCCGGCGACCGTCCCGGCCGCACCAGCCGATGCGGCCCGCGTGGCTGTGCCGGTCCTGCGCCGCGCCCTGGCCCTGCGCGCCGGCTCGGCTCGACCTCGCGTTCGCCTATCGCGGAAACTCCGTCACGCTCGCGCTCTACCTGACCGCGTCGATGCAGCAGGCGATGGACGACACGTACCGCCTCGGCGGCGACCCCGACTTCGCGGCGCTGCACGCCCGCTTCCTCGGCTGGCTCTCCCTCGCCCGCCGCGACCCACCCCGCGACCGCCCGCCCCGGGACCCGCCCGGCGCGCGGCCCCGTTGACCGGCCGTTTCGATCCGCCGGCCCGCCCCGCCCGCGCGCCCGCCGCCTGCTCCGCCGGCGCCGGCGCTCCGCCCGCTGCCGACGCGTTCGTCCGACAAATTCGCTATCCGGCGGCCGGAGCGCGGTGGTACACAGCCGAGGTGCAGAACACTGTGGAGTTCCCCGAGGTCCTGCGGCTGATCGAAGACCGCTCGGCCGCGTTCCGCGCCGCGATCGCGTCCGCCCCCGACCTCGACGTCCAGGTCCCGACCTGTCCGGACTGGACGCTGCGCGAACTGGCGCAGCACGTCGGCGACGGCCGCCGTCGCCAGGCCGCCATCATCGCGGCGGGACCGGGCGCTTCGCCCCCGGCGAAGACGGACCCGAAGGGCGCCCCGACCGCGCCCCGGGACCGCGAAGCCCTGGACGCCTGGCTCGCCGAGTCGACCGCGCTCATGCTCGACGCGCTGCGCGAGGCCGGCCCGGAGCGCGGCTGCTGGACCTGGTGGGGCCGCTCGCAGGCCCCGGAGACCAGCGGAGCCCTGGCCCGGCACCAGATCCAGGAGATTGCCGTCCACACCTACGACGTCCAGCTCACCCAGGGGGCCGCGCGGCCGCTGCCGACGGACGTCGCGGTCGAGGGCGTCGACGAGTTCCTGACGACCGTCGCGGCGACGACCGTCCCCTGGCCGTTCAAGCCGGCGACCATCGACCTGCACGCGACCGAGGGCCGCTCCTGGCGCCTGACCCTCGACGCCGACGGCGTCCGCTGCGACGACCTGGCCGCCGACGCGGAGCCGGGCGACCTGGTGATGCGAGGCGCAGCGAGCCAACTGGTCCTCTACTTCTACGACCGCGTCCCGCTCGACAGCCTGGAGAACACCGGCGACACCGAGCCGATGGAGCAGCTCGCAGAGTGGGACCCGAACGCGTAGACGCGCACCCGTGACGCGTCTGGGGCGACTCCGTGTCGGCGACATCGCGCCTTCACCCCGCCCCGGAAAGCCCCATGTCGCCGACACGGAGTCGATCACGCTGCGAGGATCAGCCCGGGTCGGTCGCGCCTCGTCGATCACGGCCGTCGGTCACGCCGCGTCGGTCGCTACGCGGGGCCCCACGGCAGGCCGCCGGTCGCCCGGCACCCGCTCAGGGGCGGGTGGCCAGGACGAGGGTGTCGAGGGCGTCGACCGGCGTGCCGTCGGGGCCGGGCACCGGGCGGCGTACCGTCTCGGCGCGGTCGATCCGCAGGCCACCCAGGGCGGCCGTCACGCGCTCGGGGGTGAGCAGGATCGCCGGGTCCTGCGGGCCGCCGACGCCCCCGGGAACGATCATCGCACGCCACCGCCCGCGACCACGGAGGGTCCACGGGGTGTCGACGCAGCGCTTATCCTGTGCCCCGACCGACCGTCGGAGGGGCGCATGCCGTCGCGGCAGGACCAGCTTCACTCGTACCAGTTCACCCTCCAGCGGGCGGTCGCCGCGCTGGTGATGCGGGAGACGGACCCGGCGCGGTCGCCGTTCCGCCGGCTGGCCGGGGCCGGGCTGGCCAGCGTCCTGGTCGCCGCCATCGCCCTCGGCGGCTTCGCCCTCTACGGGCTGTTCGCCGGCGGCGGCAGCACGTGGCGCGACCCCGGCGCGGTGATCGTGGAGCGGGAGTCCGGGGCCCGGTTCGTCTACCGGGGGCAGCGGCTGCACCCGGTGCTCAACTACGCCTCCGCGCTGCTGATCATCGGTGCCGAGCGCCCGAAGACGGTGCTGGTCTCCCGCCGCTCGATCGAGGGGGTGCCGCGCGGCCTGCCGCTGGGCATCCCCGACGCCCCCGACTCGCTGCCCGCCCGGGGCCGGCTGTCGACCGGCCCGTGGACGGTCTGCTCGGTGGCCACCACCGAGGCCGAGCGCAGCGCCCCCCGGTCGGCCCTGCTGGTCGGGTCGGCTGCCAGGGGAGGCCGGGCACCCGGCGGCGACGGTCTCCTGCTCCGGCACCCGGACGGCAGCCTGCACCTGGTCTGGCACGCGCGCCGCTACCTGCTGCGCGACAGCGTGCGGGTGCTCGCCGCGCTCGCCGCCACCCCGCAGCGGGCCGTGCCGGTCGCGCCCGCCCTGATCGACAGCATTCCGGCCGGGGCCGACCTCGCCCCGCTGGAGCTGCCCGGGCTCGGGCAGCCCGCGCCCGGGGTGCCGGGCGCGGTGGTCGGCGACGTCTTCCTCATCCGCAACACCGGCGGCGGCCGGCAGTACGCCGTCGCCCTGGCCGCCGGCCTCGCCGGCATCACCGAGTTGCAGGCCAGCCTGCTGCTCGCCCGCACCGGGCAGGGCGAGCCGGTGGCGCTGCCCCTGGGCCGGTTCGCCACCCTGCCCACGCTGCCGGACCTGGTGCCGACCGGTCCGGCCGCCCCGCCGCCCAGCCCGCCCCGGCTGACCGCCCCCGACGGCGGGGCGCTCTGCGTCGGCGTCGGGGGCGACGGCGAGGAGCGCGACGTGCGGCTCGGCGCGAGCGTGCCCGACCTCTCCGGCAGCCCCCGGACCGGAGGCGGCGCGGCGACCGCCGACCACGTGGTGGTGGCGCCGGGGCGCGGGGCCGTGGTCGAGTCGGCCGCCGCGCCGGGGGCCACCGGGGGCGCGCTGAGCGTGGTCACCGACCTGGGTCGGCGGTACGCGCTGGCCGACGCCGAGGTGCTCGGTCTGCTCGGCTACCGGGGCGTGCGGCCGGTGCGGCTGCCGGCCGGGCTGGTGAGCCTGCTGCCCGCCGGCAGCCCCCTCGACCCGGCCGCCGCCCGCGCCGCTACGGGGTAAGGAAGGGCACCTTGTCAACGCATACGGTAGAGAAGGGTCCCCTTCTCACACCGTCTCGGCCGGGCGGCGCAGGATCGTGACCGCGAAGTCCGCGTCGTCCCGCCAGGGGCGCAGATCCCAGGTGGCGAAGCGGTGCTCCCGGCGGAGCCCGGCGGCGACCGCGTCGGCGTCGAAGTCGGCGAGCGGGTAGCCCCGGTCGGTGCCGAAGCCGATCGCCACCACCCCGTCCGGGCGCAGGTGGGCGGCGATGCGGCGGAGCACCTCCCGCTCGGTGCCGGGCGCGACGAAGGCCATCACGTTGCCGGCCACCACGGCGGCGTCGAACGGCTCGGTCTCGCCGGCCGCCGCGAGGTCCAGCTCGGCCAGGTCGCCGACCAGCCAGCGGGGGCCGGCGTGGTCGGCGCGGGCGGCCTCGACCAGCACCGGGTCGGCGTCGACGCCCACCACCGTGTGGCCCCGGGCATGCAGCGCCGCCCCCACCCGCCCGGTGCCGCAGCCGGCGTCGAGGATGCGTGAGCCCGGGGGCACCAGCGCGTCCAACAGCCGGGCCTCCCCGGCCAGGTCCGCGCCTTCGGCGGCCAGTTGGCGGAAGCGGTCGACGTACCACTGCGAGTGCTCGGGGCCGGTGTCGGTGTCCCAGCGGGTCGGGTTGGCCATCGTCCCACGCTAACCGTCGGGCGACCGGGCCGCGCCGGGAGCCCCGAGGCGAACGGGGAGGAGGAGCGGGCGGCGCCGGACCGTCCGGGGAGGGGAGGCCGGCGGGCCGGTCCGTGAGGGCGGGGCGAACGGCCTCGGCGGGGGTCGGATCGGCTGTGGCTGGAGGGTGACTCGGCGCTACGGCCGGGCCGGGTCGGCGTCCGGCTCGGGGCTGAGTCGTGGCACAGTCCGACCGCGGCGGACCGCATGATCGTCCCGTCCGCGCGCGCCCTGGTCAGGGGTCAGTCAACAACGGTGATTGGTGGTTTCCTACAAACTGAGCCGCCCGACGTGCGTCGTCTGCGACATGGCGCTGCCCGCCGGCACACGGAAGGGTGGAAGCCTGCCGAAGGTCCGCCGTGTCACGGCGCGTACATCGTTGGTCCACAGGAGGGCTCCTCGCGTGTTCAGTCGTGTCGCCATCGTCAACCGTGGTGAGGCCGCCATGCGGCTCATCCACGCGGTCCGGGAACTGGCCGCCGAAACCGGGGCCCGGATCGAGACCGTCGCCCTGCACACCGACGTCGACCGCGCGGCCACGTTCGTGCGCGAGGCGGACCTGTCGTACGACCTCGGTCCCGCGTCGGCGCGGCCGTACCTCGACCTGAAGGCGCTGGAGCGCGCGCTCGTGGAGACCGGGGCCGACGCCGCGTGGGTCGGCTGGGGCTTCGTGGCGGAGGACCCGGCGTTCGCGGAGCTGTGCGAGAAGGTCGGGGTCACCTTCGTCGGGCCGAGCCCGGACGCGATGCGCAAGCTCGGCGACAAGATCGGCGCGAAGCTGATCGCCGAGGAGGTCGGCGTGCCGGTCGCGCCATGGAGCCGCGGCCCGGTGGAGACGCTGGAGGCCGCCCTGGCGGCGGCGGAGCGGATCGGCTACCCGCTGATGCTGAAGGCGACCGCCGGTGGCGGCGGGCGCGGCATCCGGGTGGTCACCAACCCCGCCGACCTGGCCGACGCGTACGAGCGCACCAGCCAGGAGGCCGCGCGGGCGTTCGGCAGCGGCATCGTCTTCCTGGAGCGGCTGGTCACCGGCGCGCGCCACGTCGAGGTGCAGGTGATCGCCGACGGCCAGGGCACCGCGTGGGCGCTCGGCGTGCGCGACTGCTCCGTGCAGCGGCGCAACCAGAAGGTCATCGAGGAGTCGGCGTCGCCGGTGCTCGCCCCCGAACAGGCGGCCGAGCTGAAGGCGTCGGCCGAGCGGCTGGCCGTCGCGGTCGGCTACCGGGGCGCGGCGACCGTCGAGTTCCTCTACCACCCGGGCGACCGGATGTTCGCGTTCCTGGAGGTCAACACCCGGCTCCAGGTCGAGCACCCGATCACCGAGCTGACCACCGGCTTCGACCTGGTCAAGGCGCAACTGCACGTGGCCTCGGGCGGGCGGCTGGAGGGCGCGCCGCCGGTGGAGCGCGGGCACGCCGTGGAGGCCCGGCTCAACGCCGAGGACCCGGACCGCGACTTCGCGCCGTCGCCGGGCCGCATCGTGCGGCTGGACCTGCCCGCCGGGCCGGGCGTCCGGGTGGACACCGGCGTCAGCGAGGGCGACACCATCCCCGCCGACTTCGACTCGATGATCGCCAAGATCATCGCGTACGGCCGCGACCGCGACGAGGCGCTCGGCAAGCTGCGCCGCGCGATGACCGAGACCACCGTGATCATCGAGGGCGGCGCGACGAACAAGAGCTTCGTGCTCGACCTGCTCGACCAGCCCGAGGTGATCGACGCCAGCGCCGACACCGGCTGGATCGACCGGGTACGCGGCGAGGGCCGCCTCGTCTCCCACCGGCACTCCGCCGTCGCGCTGGCCGCCGCCGCCATCGAGGCGTACGAGGAGGAGGAGCGCGCCGAGCGGCAGCGGCTGCTGTCGACGGCGTTCGGCGGACGCCCGCAGGTGCAGCACGCCAGCGGCCGGCCGCTGGACCTCAAGCTGCGCGGCGTCGGCTACCGGGTGCGCGTGGCCCGCGTCGGGGCGCACCGGTTCCGCGTCGGCATCGAGGCCGGCGACCAGGCCCGCACCGCCGACGTGGAGCTGGACCGCTTCGACCGGCACACCGGGCAGATCGTCGTCAACGGCATCCGCTACCGCCTGCTCACCGGCACGCACGGGCCGATCCACCTGGTCGAGGTCGACGGCGTGACCCACCGGGTCAGCCGCGACGAGGGCGGCGTCGTCCGCTCGCCCGCCCCCGCGCTGGTCGTCGCCACGCCGCTGGAGGTCGGCGCCGAGGTCGAGGCGGGCGCGCCGGTGCTGGTGCTGGAGAGCATGAAGATGGAGACGGTGCTGCGGGCGCCGTTCCGGGCGCGGCTGAGGGAGTGCGCCGTCTCCGTGGGCAGCCAGGTGGAGACCGGCGCCCCGCTGCTGCGGCTGGAGCCCCTCGCCGACGACGACGCCGAGGCCGAGGACGCCTCGGCCGGCGCGTCCGTCGAGCTGGAGCTGCCGTCCGCGCCCGGCCAGGCCCCGGCGCGGGAGCGCACCACGCGCGGCCAGGAGGACCTGCGCAGCCTGCTGCTCGGCTTCGACGTGGACCCGCACGACGAGCGCCGGGTGCTCGACGACTACCTCGCCGCGCGGCGGGCGGCCGTCGCCGACGGCCACCGGCCGCTGACCGAGGAGCTGGAACTGGTCGACCTCTTCGCCGACCTGGCGGAGCTGAGCCGCAACCGCCCGGCGGGCGAGGACGGCGTCGACAGCCACGTCCACAGCGCCCGCGAGTACTTCCACACCTACCTCCAGAGCCTCGACGTGGAGCGGGCCGGGCTGCCGGAGTCGTTCCGGGCCAAGCTCGCCAAGGCGCTCGGGCACTACGGCGTCACCGAGCTGGAGCGCTCGCCCGAGCTGGAAGCCGCCGTGTTCCGGATCTTCCTCGCCCAGCAGCGGGCGTCCGTCGACGCCACGGTCGTCGCGACGCTGCTGCGCGCCTGGCTGCGGGAGCCGCCGCCGGACGAGGCGCTGCGCGAGCCGACCGGCCTCAGCCTGGAGCGGCTGGTGGCCGCCACGCAGGTCCGCTTCCCGGTGGTCGCCGACCTGGCGCGCGGCGTGGTCTTCGCCTGGCTGGGCCAGCCGCTGCTGCGCCGCAACCGCGCCCGCGTCTACGCCGACGTCCGCAAGCACCTGCGCCACCTCGACGCGCACCCGGACGCCGCGGACCGCGCCGAGCGCGTCGCCGAGATGGTGCGCTGCACCGAGCCGCTGGTGCGGCTGCTCGGCCAGCGGCTCGTCCGCGACAACCTGGACAACACGGTCATGCTGGAGGTGCTGACCCGCCGCTACTACGGCAACAAGGGGCTCACCGGCGTGCGCACCCGCGAGGTCGCGGGCTGCACGTTCGTGGTCGCCGGGCGGGCGGACTCGTGCCTGGTCTCCACGGCGGTGCGCTTCGACGCCCTCGGCGACGCGCTGCGCGGGCTCGCGGAGCTGGCCGCCGACGAGGAGAACGTCGACGCCGACGTCTACGTGGCCTGGGAGCGCCAGCCGGAGGACTCCGACGCGCTGGCCGCCGCGCTGCACGAGGTCGTCGCCGCGCAGCCGCTGCCGGAGCAGCTCCGCCGGCTCACCGTCACCGTCGCGGGCCGCAGCGGCACGGTGATGCACCACCACTTCACGTTCCGCCCGTCGACCGCCGGGATGGCCGAGGAGCGGCTGGTGCGGGGCCTGCACCCGTACATCGCGCAGCGGATGCAGCTCGAACGGCTGCGCAAGTTCGACCTCACCCGGCTGCCGTCGTCGGACGAGGAGGTCTACCTGTTCCAGTGCGTGGCGCGGGAGAACCCCTCCGACGACCGCCTCGTCGCGTTCGCCCAGGTGCGCGACCTGACCGCGCTGCGCGAGACCGACGGTCGGCTGGTGGCCCTGCCCACGGCCGAGGACGCCATCGCCACCTGCCTCGACTCGATCCGCCGCGCGCAGTCGCGCCGGCCGTCGAAGAAGCGCGTCAACACCAACCGGATCGTCATCTACGTCTGGCCGCCGAGCGACGTCAGCCGCGCGGAGCTGGAGATGCTGGCCGCGCGCGTGCTGCCGACCACCGCCGGCGCCGGGCTGGAGGAGATGCTCTTCATCGGCCGGCAGCGGGACCGCCGCACCGGCGAGCTGGTCAAGACCGCCGTGCGGGTCTCCTTCGACGCCACGGGCGCGGCGAAGCTGACCATCGGCGAGCCGTCGGACGAGCCGGTCGAGCCGCTGGACGACTACCGGCAGAAGGTGCTGCGGGCGAGCAGCCGCAACACCGTCTACCCGTACGAGCTGACGGGCCTGCTCGGCGACTTCGTCGAGCACGACCTCGACGGCGACCACGTGCTGGTGCCGGTGGACCGGCCGAAGGGGCGCAACAGGGCGGCGATCGTCGCGGGCGTGGTGAGCACGCCGACCCGGCTGCACCCGGAGGGCGTCGCCCGGGTGGTGCTGCTGGGCGACCCGACGAAGTCGCTCGGCGCGCTGTCGGAGCCGGAGTGTCGCCGGGTGATCGCCGCGCTGGACCTGGCCGAGCGGCTGCGCGTGCCGCTGGAGTGGTACGCGCTCTCCTCGGGCGCCCGGATCTCCATGGAGTCGGGCACGGAGAACATGGACTGGGTGGCGGCGGCGCTCAAGCGGATCGTCGAGTTCACCCAGGACGGCGGCGAGATCAACATCGTCGTCGCGGGCATCACCGTCGGCGCGCAGCCGTACTGGAACGCCGAGGCGACGATGCTCATGCACACCAAGGGCATCCTGGTGATGACGCCGGACTCGGCGATGGTGCTCACCGGCAAGCAGTCGCTCGACTTCTCCGGCGGCGTCTCCGCCGAGGACAACTTCGGCATCGGCGGCTACGACCGGGTGATGGGGCCGAACGGGCAGGCGCAGTACTGGGCGCCGAACCTGCTCGCCGCGCGGGACGTGCTGATGGCCCACTACGAGCACACGTACGTCGCGCCGGGCGAGGAGGGGCCGCGCCGGGCGGTCACCACCGACCCGGTCGACCGGGACGTCTCCGACTTCCCGCACACCGTGGAGGGCAGCGACTTCACCACGGTCGGCCAGATCTTCTCGGCCGCGCACAACCCCGACCGCAAGAAGCCCTTCGACATCCGTACGGTGATGCGGGCCCTCGCCGACCAGGACCACGCGGTGCTGGAGCGCTGGGCGGGCATGGCCGACGCGGAGACGGCGGTGGTGCAGGACGTGCACCTCGGCGGCATCCCGGTCTGCCTGCTCGGCATCGAGTCCCGCTCGGTGCCCCGGCGTGGCTTCCCGCCCACCGACGGCCCGGACACCTACACGGCCGGCACGCTCTTCCCGCGCTCGTCGAAGAAGGCGGCGCGGGCGATCAACGCGGCCAGCGGCAACCGGCCCCTGGTGGTGCTGGCGAACCTGTCGGGCTTCGACGGCTCGCCCGAGTCGATGCGCAAGCTGCAACTGGAGTACGGGGCCGAGATCGGCCGGGCGATCGTGAACTTCCGTGGGCCGATCGTGTTCTGCGTGATCTCGCGGTACCACGGCGGGGCGTTCGTGGTCTTCTCGAAGGCGCTGAACCCGAACATGACCGTGCTCGCGCTGGAGGGCTCGTTCGCCTCCGTGCTCGGCGGCGCCCCCGCCGCCGCGGTGGTCTTCTCCAGCGACGTCAACGGCCGCACGGCGGCCGACGCGCGGGTGCGGGACCTGGAGGCCCGGGTCGCGGCGGCCTCCGGCGCGGACCGCGCCGCCCTGACCGCCGAGCTGGACGAACTGCGCGCCTCGGTGCGGGCGGAGAAGCTCGGCGAGGTGGCCACCGAGTTCGACCGGGTGCACGACATCGCCCGCGCCGTGCGGGTGGGCTCGGTCGACGCGGTGATCCGCGCCGCCGAGCTGCGTCCCCGGATCATCGAGGCGATCGAGGCCCGGCTGGCCTGACCGGGAGGCGCGGGGTGGGCAGGGAGGCCCACCCCGCGCCCGGCTCACCCCTTCTCCGCGCCGCCGGTCAGCCCCTCGGTGAGCAGCCGCTCCCCGGCGAAGAAGAGCAGCACGACGGGGAGGGTGAGCACGACCGAGCCGGCCATCAGCACGGTCTTGGGCACCTCCACGCCGTCGGCGAGCAGCGACAGCCCGAGCGACACCGTCCACCGGTCGGGCCGGTCGACGAGGAAGAGCAGCGCGAACAGGTACTCGTTCCAGGCGATCATGAAGTCGTAGAGCGCGACCGCCGCGATGGCCGGGGCGGCGAGCGGCAGACTGACCCGGCGGATGATCCCGAGCCGGCCCGCCCCGTCGATGGCGGCGGACTCCTCCAGGCTGACCGGGATGGTCGACAGGTAGTTCTTGAGCATGTAGACCGACACGGGCAGGGTCTGCGACAGGTAGACCAGCACCAGCCCGCCGAGCGAGCCGCGCAGCCCCGCCCGGGTGAAGACCACGAAGAGCGGGATCGCCACCACGATCGACGGGAACAGGTAGACCGCCAGGAACAGCGCGCTGACCTGGCGGCGACCGAAGAACCGCAGCCGGGAGACCGCGTACGCGCCGGGCAGCGCCACGAGCAGGCTCAGCGCCGTGGCGGCGAGGGCCACCAGGCCGCTGTTGCGGATGAAGGTGCCGAAGCCCTGGCCGCCGTCGTCAACGGAACGCAACACCTCGGCGTACGTGTCGACGGTCAGCTCGCCCAGCGGCACCAGCAGCGAGCCCGGGTCGAGCAGCAGCCGCTCGATGGGGCGCACCGAGAGCACCAGCATGTACCAGAACGGCACCAGCGTGACCGCCAGGAAGCCGGCGACGACGAGCCGCCGCAGCCAGCGCAGGGTGACCGTCTCGATCCGGTCCCGGTCCATCACGACTCCCTCTCCCGGGCGAAGAAGCGCAGGTACAGCGCGACGAGGACGACGAGCGCCAGGGCCAGCACGACGGCCTGCGCCGCCGCCGCGCCGACGTCGGCGCGGGCGGTGAGGAACCGGTAGACCCGGACGCTGACCACCTCGGTGCCGGCGGCCCCGCCGGTGAGCAGGTAGACGTCGTCGAACTTGGTGAACGTCATGATGAAGCGCAGCAGCGCGAGCAGGGCGATCACGGGCATGAGCTGCGGCAGCAGCAGGTGCCGGAACCGCTGGGTGGGGGTGGCCCCGTCCACCCGGGCGGCCTCCTCCAGCTCGCCGGGCACGGCCTGGAGGCGGGCCAGCAGGAAGAGGAAGGCGAACGGGAAGTACCGCCACGCCTCGAACGCGATCACCGTCCACAGCGCGGTCGACTCCTGGGACAGGAACGGGACCGGGGCGTCCCAGCCGAGGAACCGCCGGCCCCAGTCGTTGACGATGCCGAACTGCGGGTCGAGCATCACCTGCCAGACGAAGGCGACCGCGACCACCGGCGCGACGTACGGCAGCAGCAGCGACGCCCGGACCAGGGCGCGGCCCCGGAACGGCCGGCGCACCACCAGCGCGGCGACGAGGCCGAGCGCGATCGAGCCGAGCGTCGCGCCGACGCTGTAGAGCAGCGTGGTCCACAGGGTGTCGGCGAAGCCGGGGGTGTGGATCACCCGGTCGAGGTTGTCCAGGGTGAACTCCCCGAACAGCCCCGTCTTGCGCAGGGTGGCGAGGCGGACCCGCTGGAAGGCCAGCACGACGGTCCAGACGATCGGCACGCCGACCACCGCGACGACGACGAGCAGGGTCGGGGCGACCAGGGCGAGCCCGGCGCGGGACTCGCGGCGGCGCAGGGTCAGCGGGCGGCGGCCGGGGCGGGCCGGGCGGGCGGGGGAGCGGCGGGGGCCCTTCGCGGTGGTGGTCAATTGACGCCCGCCTTGATCGCCTTCACGTCCCGGGCGGCCCGCCGCGCCGCCGTGGCGGGATCGGCGCGGCCGGAGACGACGCCGGAGAGCGCCTTGGGCACCGGCAGCTCGCCGAGGATCGCCCCGACGAGCGCGCCCTGACCCTGGGTGAGCCCCCAGCGCTGGAAGGTGTCCGGGCTGCGGCGCAGGGTGGTCAGCACGTCGTCGCCGTACACCTGGGCCAGGGGTTGCCGGCGGTCGACCCCGGCAGGGCTGGCGGCCCAGGCGGCGAGGAACTTCTCCGGCTCGGAGGCGGTGCCTCGGCGGACGGGGAAGCGCCCCTCGGGGGACATGCCGAACCAGCGGGGGTAGCCGTCGGAGAGCATGTGGCGCACCAGCGACGCCGCCGGATCGGCCGCGCCGTCGAGCACCGCCCAGGAGCTGATCTCGCCGTACTGGCCGGGGCCGGCGGCGTGCGGGCCCTTGATCGCGGTGACGAAGCCGCTGTTGCGGGCGAGGAACCCCGGGTCGGCCTGGCACTGCGGGCAGGTGGGCCGGGCGTCGTCGCGCAGCCCGGCCAGCTCGTCGAGGATGAACGGCGACCAGAGCACCATGGCCGCGCGGCCGGCGAAGTAGGTGGCCCGGGTGGTGTCCACGTCCTGCGCGCCGGGGACGGAGAAACGGCGCATCAGGTCGCCGTAGAAGCGGAACGCCTCGACGCACTCGGGGGAGTCGAGCCGGACCTCGCCGGCGTCGTCGGTGAGCTGGCAGTTGTTGGCCAGAGCCAGGTGCTCGAAGGTCTGCTGGGTGAAGACGTCGCCCTCGGCGGTGGCCGCGACGATGCCGGCGACGCCGCCGGTGTGCAGCCTCGCGGCGGCGGCGGCGATCCTCTCGTACGTGTTCGGAGCGGGCAGCCCGGCGGCGGCGAAGAGGTCCTTGCGGTAGACCAGGAGCTGCCCCCACCCGTCGCTGGGCACGGCGAGCTGCCGGCCGCCGTCGGCGGTCAGCTCCAGGGCGCGGGGGGAGAAGGTCTGCCGGCCCAGGGCCTCGACGATCTCGCCGTTGGCCGAGGGGTGCAGCAGCTCGTTGCCGGCGAGGGTCCGCACGCCGGCCAGGGGGACCGAGCCGACCACGTCGGGCAGCTCGCCGGCCGCCGCGCTGGTGGCGATCAGCGCGGGGAACTGGTCCTCGTTGACGGTGACCAGCTCCACCTTGGTCCCGGTGCGGGCGGTGAAGTCGGCGATGATCGCCCTGGTGGCCGTGACCCGGTCGGCCACGTCCTCCAGGCTCCACACCGTCAGCGTCGAGCCGTCGTCGGGCCCGTCGTCGCCGCAGGCCAGCAGGGAGGCGCTCGTCACTGCCATGATCAGGGTCGAGGCGAGGATCCGCATCGAGGGTGATGACATCGGTGGCACTCCTCTCGAAGGGGTACAAGAAGGATTCAATACCTTCGATTGATCAATAACAAGACATATGCCGATTTCTTGCCTAGACTGGAGCCCAGTGCTACCGGGATGTGACTCATGGTCAACTGGGTTGTCTCTCTCGCCGGGCCCCGCCGGATCGGCCTCGTGCCCTGCCCCCGCGACCGGCTCGGCCCCGGCCAGGTCCGCGTCCGCACCCGCTACTCCGGCATCTCGGCCGGCACCGAGCTGACCCTCTACCGGGGCAGCAACCCCCGGTTGACCAAGGAATGGGACGACGCCGCCCGGATGTTCGTCCCCCGCCAGGCCCCGCCGCCCTACCCGCTGGCCGGCTTCGGCTACGAGGAGGTCGGCGACCTCGTCGAGGTCGCGCCCGACGTGACCTGGCGGCGACCCGGCGAGACCGTCTGGGGCATCTGGGGGCACCGGGCCGAGGCGGTCGTCCCCGCCGACGCCGTCCACCCCCTGCCCGCCGGCCTCAACCCGATCGCCGCCGTCTTCGCCCGCCCCGGCGCGATCGCGCTCACCGCCGTCCTCGCCGCCGACCTGCACCTCGGCGACTGGGTGGGCGTGTTCGGCCAGGGCGTCATCGGGCTGCTCGCCACCCGGCTGGCGGCCCTGTCCGGGGCCCGGGTAGCGGCCGTCGACCGACTGCCCGCCCGGTTGGCGCACGCCGCCCGCAGCGGCGCGCGGCTCGTCGTGGACGCCCGCACCGAGTCCGCGGCCGTCGCGCTGCGCCGGGTGACCGACGGCCGGGGCGCGGACGTCTGCCTGGAGCTGTCCGGGGCGTACCCGGCGCTGCACGAGGCCATCCGGGCCACCACCCACGCCGGCCGCGTCGTGGCCGCCGGCTTCTACCAGGGGCACGCCGACGGGCTGGGGCTCGGCGAGGAGTTCCACCACAACCGCATCCAGCTCGTGGCGGCCCAGGTCTCCGGGCCCGCCCCGGCACCCGGCCTGGCCGGCCGGTGGAGCGGGGCCCGCGTCGCCCACACGTTCATGGACCTGGTGGCCGAGGGCAGCGTCGACCCGCTGCCGCTGGTGAGCCACGTCGTCGACGCGGGCGCGGTGGCCGACGCGCTGGCGTTGCTCGACCGCGGTGCCGACGACGTCCTCCAAGTGGTGCTGAGGTTTCCGACATGACCATTCCGCTGGCCTGCCAGGAGCAGCTGCTCCCCGGCGCCGACCTGATCGCCAAGCACGCCCTCGCCGCCTCCCTCGGCTTCGCCGGGATCGAGCTGCGCGGCCGGGGCGAGATGTCCTTCGCCCGCCGGCTGCCGGAGCTGCGCCGGGCCCGCGCCGCCGGGGTGGTGATGCCGACCGTCTGCGTCGAGATGGACCACTTCATCGGCGACTTCGACCCCACCCGCTCCGCCGACGCCGTGCGCAACCTGCGCTCCCAGCTCACGGTCATCGCCGAGCTGGGCGGCCTCGGGGCGATCACCCCCGCCGCCTGGGGGATGTTCTCCCGCCGGCTGCCGCCGTTCGAGCCGCCCCGCCCGCCCGCCGCCGACCGGCGGGTGCTCGTCGACGCCCTCGGCACGCTCGGCGAGCACGCCCGCGCCGAGGGGGTCACCCTCTTCCTCGAACCCCTCAACCGGTACGAGGACCACATGGTCAACCGGCTCGACGAGGCGGTGGCCCTCTGCGCCGCCGTCGGGCTGCCCTCGGTGCGCGTGGTCGCCGACACCTTCCACATGAACATCGAGGAGGACGACGTGCAGGCCGCCCTGCGGGCCGCCGCCCCCTACCTCGGGCACGTGCAGGTCAGCGACTCCAACCGCTGCCAGCCCGGCGCCGGCCACCTCGACTGGCGGGCGCTGGCGCGCACCCTGCTCGACATCGGCTACCCGGGCTGGCTGGCCGTGGAGTGCCGGCTGCGCGGCGAGCCGGTGCAGGCGTTGCAGCAGGCCGCCACCGTGCTGCGGCACGCCCAACCGAAACGGCTCCCGGCGTGAGCACCGGCACCGCCGCCGACGGCGGGTCCCGCGTGCCCGCCGGCCCGGCCCCCGGCGGTGGCCTCCGCGTGCCCGCCGCTCGGGGCGACGGCGACGCGCCGGACCTCGCCGCGCTGCGCCGGCTGGCCGTGGCCACCCTCGACGGCAACTGGGAGCACGACCACACGGTCCCGTCGCGCACCCTCTACCCGCACCAGTGGAGCTGGGACTCGGCGTTCGTCGCCGTCGGGCTGGCGCACGTGCGCCCCGCGCGCGCCTGGCGGGAGCTGGGCAGCCTCTTCGCCGCCCAGTGGGCCGACGGCCGGGTGCCGCACATCGTGTTCAACCCCGCGCTGCGGCCCGGGTCGTACTTCCCCGGCCCCGAGTTCTGGGACTCGGCGCGCGCCGAGGGCGCGCCCGCCGCCGCCACCTCCGGCCTCGTCCAGCCGCCCGTGCACGCCCTCGCCGCCTGGCTGGCGCACCGCCGCGCCCCGTCCGACGCCGGCCGGGCGGCGCTGGCCCGGCTCTACCCCCGGCTGGTCGCCCAGCAGCGCTACCTGGGGCGGGCGCGCGACGTCGGCGGGGGCGGGCTGGCCTGCCTCGTGCACCCGTGGGAGTCCGGGCTGGACAACAGCCCCGCCTGGGACGCGCCGCTGGCACGGGTGCCCGCCGACGCGGCGGTCATGCGGGCGTACCGGCGGCACGACACCGCCCACGCCGACGCCGCGCACCGCCCCACGGACCTCGACTACGCGCGGTACGTCGCGCTGGTCGACGCCTACCGCGACGGCCGGTACCGCGACGACGGGCTCGCCGGGGCGCACCCGTTCCTGGTGGAGTGCCCGCTGTTCAACACCGCGCTCGGGCTCGCCGAGCACGCGCTCGCGCGCATCGCCGCCGAGGTCGGCGGCGACCCCGGCCCGCACCGCGAGCGCGCGGCCCGGATCACCGCCGCCCTCCTCGACCGGCTCTACGACCCGGCCACCGGCGTCTTCCACCCCCGCGACCTGCGCACCGGGCGGCTCCTGCCGGCCCGCACCGCGCTCGGCCTCGCCCCGCTGGCGCTGCCCGACCTGCCGGGACGGCAGGTCGCCACCGTGCTCGCCGAGGCGTGCTCGCCCCGGTTCGGGCTGGCCGCCCGGATGGACCGGCCGCTGCCCAGCCACGACCGCACCGCCGACGACTTCGAGCCGCTGCGCTACTGGCGGGGGCCGAGCTGGATGAACCTCGGCTGGCTGCTGTGGCGGGGGCTGCGCACCCACCGCCGGCCCGACCTGGCGGCCGGGCTGCGCGAGTCGATGATCGGGCTGGTGGCCACGGCCGGCTGTCACGAGTACTTCCACCCCGACACGGGCGCGGGCCTCGGCTCGCCCGCGTTCGCCTGGACGGCGGCGCTGCTGCTCGACGTCCTCGCCGGGGGCTGACCGGCCGGCGGGCGGGCACCCCACACCATGTTCCCGCCCGCCGGCCTGTCGTTCCGCGCAGCGTGGCGACGTCAGCCGACGCCGACGCGCAGCGCGGGCCGGGGGCCGTCGTCGACGGCGTAGCCGAGCGCGTCGACCACCTCGACCACGCCGCTGACCTGGGCGGCGAGCCGCACCGCGAGGCGCGCCCGGGACCACCGGTCGAGCTGGCCGGTGAGGGTGACCACGCCGTCGCGAACCGCGACGTCGACCACCCCGTCCGGCACCCCCAGCACCCGGCGCAGCACCTCGTCGACCACGTCGGCGCGGACGTGCTCGTCCGGGCGCAGGTGCACCCGCAGCAGGTCGCCCCGGGTCACGATGCCCACCAGCCGGCCCAGGTCGTCCACCACGGGCAGCCGCTTCACGTGCCGCTCGGTCATCATCCGGGCCGCCTCCACCAGCGACGCGTCCGGCGCGACGGTGACCGCGGGCGCGGTCATCAGGTCCTCGGCGAGGGTCGCCCCGGCCTTGGCGCGCGCCTCGCGGAGCCGCCGGCTCGGGAACACCCGCCGCTCGTGGGGCTGCCCCAGCAGCTCCACCTTGTGCAGCAGGTCCGCCTCGGAGACCACGCCGAGGACCCGCCGGGCGTCGTCCACCACCGGCACCGCCGTGACGTGTCGGCCGGTCAGCACGTCCACGATCTCCCGGTACGCCGTGCCCTCGCGCACCGCAGCGACGTCCGCCGTCATTACGTCCCGCACCTGCCACGTCCTCATGGCGACCCCTCCTCGTTCCCCACCCGACGGTAGGGGCGGCGGGGTGGCCGGGGGCAGGGTCGGCCGGACCGTCCGGGTCGGGACCGGGTCCCGAACGGGACGGGCCACAAGCCCCTTGCCCCGGCGGAGCTGTCCGGTCGAGGGACAACCCGCCGGCAGCTCCTGCCATATCATTCGGCGGTGGCGCCGCGCTGCGGCCCACGACAGCGGATCGCATGCTTCCCGGGCTTGTGAGGACCGACATGACGGACATCCGCACAACCGACGCCGTAGCCTTCCCCCAGGACCGCACCTGCCCCTACCAGCCGCCGAGCGGATATCGGCTGCTGGCCGAGCAACGCCCGATCTCCCAGGTCACCCTCTACGACGGCCGGACGGCGTGGGCGGTCACCGGCCACGCCATGGCCCGCCGGCTCCTGGTCGACCCCCGCCTCTCCAGCGACCGCACCAACCCCGAGTGGCCCATGCTCACCGCGCGGGTGGCCGCCGCCGCCACCGACGTGCAGAAGAAGGTCCTGAAGATCGCCACCATGTTGGTGGGCGTCGACGACCCGGTGCACAACGCCCGGCGCAGGTTGCTGATCTCCAGCTTCACCATCAGGCGGATCAACGCGCTGCGCCCGAGAGTCCAGGAGATCGTCGACCGGCAGCTCGACGACATGCTTGGCAGGGATGCCCCCACCGACCTGATCCGCGCGTTCGCCTCGCCCGTGCCCATGCGGGTGCTGTGTGACCTGCTCGGCGTGCCGTACGACGACCACGACTTCTTCGAGCGGCAGTCGCACCAGCTCCTGTTCGGCGCGCACGGCAACGAAGCCTACGACCTCCTCATGGCCTACCTGGGCGCGCTGATCGAGAGGAAGCGGCACAACCCCGGCGAGGGAGTGCTCGACGACCTCATCGCGGAGCACGGCGCGACGGGCCGCGTGGACAGCGAGGAACTGCTCCAGTTGATGCTGGTCCTGCTGGCGGCCGGCCACGACACCACCACCAGCATGATCTCGCTTAGCGTCGTCGCCCTGCTCGAAGCCCCCGAGCGGCTCGCCGAGCTGCGAGCCGATCCGTCGCTGATGCCCGCCGCCGTGGAGGAGCTGACGCGGCTGCTGTCCATCGCCGAGGGCATGCCTCGGGTGGCCACGGCGGACATCGAGGTCGAGGGAACCACCATCCGCAGGGGCGACGGCGTGCTGTTCATGACCTCCCTCATCAACCGGGACGGGGACGTCCACGAGCGGCCGGACTCCCTGGACTGGCACCGGCAGACGGTCCGCGACCACGTGGCGTTCGGTTTCGGCGTCCACCAGTGCATCGGGCAGAACGTGGCCCGTGCCACCGTGGAGATCGCCGTCCGCGCGCTGATCGAGCGGCTGCCCGGCCTGCGCCTCGCCGTCCCGGTGCAGGAGCTGCCGTTCCGGTCCGGCGCGGGCATCCAGAAGCTGATCGAGCTGCCCGTCTCCTGGTAGCGCTACCTTCCCGTGCCCACCATGTCGCGCAGCAGCCGCGCGGCCACCGCCGCCCCGTCGGTGCGGATCGTGCCGGCGACGGCGCGCGCCCGTGCGCCGGTCTCGGGAGCCAGGGCCGTCTTGAGCGCGGCCGACAGGGACTCGAAGGTCGGCACGGGCTCCTCGGCGGTGCCGATGCCCAGTTCGGCCACCCGGTCGGCGTAGAGCTGCGTGTCCGGGGAGTTGGGGATCACCACCTGGGGCGCGCCGGCCAGGGCGGCCGTGAACGTGCTGCCCGCGCCGCCCTGGTGGACGACGGCGGCCACCCGGCCGAACAGGGCCTCGAGGTTGACCTCGCCGAGGACCAGGCAGTCGTCCCGGTCCTCGATCGGGGTCAGGTCGGACCAGCCCCGGGAGACCACCACGCGGTGCCCCTGCGCGCGGATCGCCTCGACCGCCAGCAGGGTGGTGTCCTTCGAGTACATGGGCATGCTGCCGAAGCCCAGGTAGACCGGGGGCGCGCCGTCGTCCAGGAACGACCGCACCTCGGCCGGCAGCGGGCGTTCGTCCGGCAGGAACCACGCGCCGGTCTGCACGACGTCGAGATCCGACAGGCCCCGCAACGGCCCCAGGACCGGGTCCGAGGCCAGCCACGGCCGGTCGGTGAAGGCGTGGTCGCGGACGTTGTCCACCGGGGGCAGGCCGATCGACGCCCGCCGGGTGTTGAGCGCCTCGCCGTACAGCGCGTTCATACGCTCGGCGTCCAGGTCCCAGAGCGCCCGGTTGTCGGTCGTGTCCGGCGGGACCGGCAGGCCCGCCACCCACGGCGGCGGGTAGTGCCGCGACGGCAGGCGCAGCGGGAGGTAGCAGGCGTACACGTAGGGGATGCCCAGCTTCTCGGCCACCGAGCGTGCGCCGGCCGGCATCAGGCCGGCCGCCACCAGCGCGTCGCACCCCTCGGCCGCTGCGGCGACCGTGTCGAAGTGCGCGGCGACCAGCTCGGCCGCGATCTGGGGGCCCGTCGTCGGTTGCCCGACCTTGCCCACCAGCGAGCGCACCGGCGGGCCGAAGGGCACCACCGGCACGCCGACACCGGCCAGCAGCTCGGTGCACCGCTCCTCCGGCGGCGCGCACACCCGCACCTCGACGCCGACGGCCCGTAACTGCACCGCGAGGGCCACCAGCGGCTGGACGTCCCCGCGCGACCCATACGCCATCAACAACACACGCACGCCGCCACCTCCGGTCTCCTCGACACGTTAGGACAGGCGGATCCGGCCGGGAATCCCCCGAGGTAATAGAAATTCGCGAATGCCGTCCCGTACGTCGGCGGCGACGTCCGGACGACTCCGTCAGCGGGCGGCTGCTGATCGCGTCACCCGCGGTCGGCCGCCCGGTTCGGTGGCGCGTCGCCGGGGTCCGCTGCGGCGGCCTGCTCGGCGGCCAGCCGGCGCAGCCGGGCGAGGGTCTCCGCGGCCAGGTCCCGCAGCTCCGCGAACGCCGCCGGCTCGGCGGCGGCCAGCGCCTCGAGGTGCCGCAGGCCCTCGGCCGTCATCGCGACCGTGTGGTCGCTCGCGTAACCCACGATCAGCGCCACGAAACCGGCGACCCAGAGCGCCTTGGCGAGCTGGGGAAGGTGGGCCTCGCGGTTGCTGGCGGCCAGTTCGCGGTAGAGGTCGACGGCTTCCGCGCTGGTGGCCAGGGCCTCGGCCGGCCAGCGGGCCTGGGCGAGTCGGATCGCGTGGTTGCTCACCGCCCCGGCGAGTTCGGGAAGGTGGGCGTCGCGGTTGCCGGCGGCCAGCTCGCGGTAGAGGTCGACGGCTTCCGCGCTGGTGGCCAGGGCCTCGGCCGGGCGGGCGGCCTCCGCCAGCCGCAGCGCGTGGTTGTTCACGGACCCGGCGAGGTCGGCGAGGTGGGTGGCGCGGTCGGCGGTGGCCAGCTCGCGGCGCAGGCCGACCACCTCCCCGCTGGTGGCCAGGGCCTCGGCCGACCGGCCGGCCAGGGCGAGCCGGACCGCGTGGTTGTGCACGGACGAGGCGAGTTCGGCCAGGTGGGCGGCGCGGTCGGCGGCGGCCAACTCCTGGTAGAGGCCGACGGCCTCCGCGCTGGTGGCCAGGGCCTCGGCCGGGCGGGCGGCCTCCGCGAGCCGGACCGCGTGGTTGTTCACGGACCTGGCGAGGCCGAGAAGGTGGGCGGCGCGGTCGGCGGCGGCCAGGTCACGGCGCAGTCTGACGGCTTCCCCGCTGGCGGCCAGCGCCTCGGCCCGCCGGCCCACCTCCGCGAGCCGGAGCGCCTGCTGGCTGAGCCAGCTCGCCCGCTCCTGCGGGGGCGCCTCCGGCGGCAGGTCGCCGAGCACCCTGGCGGTCAGCGCCACCGCGACCGGGCCCAGCTCCAGGGACGGATAGGGCACCCGGCGCGCCCACTCGCGCGCCCACCCGGCCGGGACCGGGCCCGTCGTGAGCAGGTTCGCCACCCGGGCGGCGAACCTGCCCGGGAACTGCGTGCCGACCCGGAGCACCGCCTCGGTCATCATCGGCAGGTCGGCGCCCAGCGCCGCCTCGATCATCTCGTCGGCGTCCGGTTGGTGCGCGCACGCCCGGCCCAGCACCGTCAACGCCCGCACCGCCTGCGCCCTGGGCAGCCCCGAGAAGACCGCCGCCCGCTCGGCCGGCGCGCAGTCGCGTAACACCGCCACCGCCAGGCCCTCCGCGAGCAGATCCGGCTGCAACGTGCCCAACGCGCCGCCCGACCCCGCCGCCGGATACAGCCCGCGCAGCCACCGCACGAAGGCGTCCACCACCGGCGTCGGCGGGTCCGCGCCCAGCAGCGGGGCCCGACGGACGATGCCCGCCGCCTGCTCGTCGTCGTCGGCGCCGAGGAGGGCCGCGACGCCCACCACCTGACGCAGCACCGCCTCCCGGGCGTCCGCGTCGTCGGCGGCGACCAGCCCGGAGCGCCGGGCGTAGCCGCGCCAGTAGCGCGCCTCGTGGCCGACCACCTCGGCCAGCACGTCGTAGCGGCCCCCGCCGCGCGGGCCGCCGAGGACCGCCAGCAGCGCCTCGGCGTGCAGCCGCAGCACCGGCGTGTCCGCGTCGTGGGCCTGCGGCGTGAACCCCACCGGCGGCGCGTACCGCAGGTGCGCGGCGAACTGCGCCACCGCGTCCGCGACGATCTCGGCGGGGGCCCGCTCCTCGACCCGCGCCGACAGCTCGACGACGTTCGCGGGTGTGGTCAGGGCGTCCACCAGGTGCGCCTGCTCGGGGTACGCCGCCGACAGGGTGGACCACCACAGCCCGGCGGTGCGGGCCAGCAGCAGCACCCGCACCCCCTCGGCCCGCTGCGCCGCGCAGAGCAGGGCGGCCAGCGACGCCGGATCGCGGGTCTCGGCGTAGTCGACCACCAGCAGCAGCCGGGCGGGGGCTTCCCCGTCGGCGACCAGTCGCGCCACCCGCGCCTCCCCGCGCGGCGCGACCGGCCAGCACGTCCAGCCCGACAGGCCGGTCGCGAAGTGCCGGGCCAGCCGGGTCTTGCCCACCCCGCCGCCGGCCACCACCAGGCGCACCGGGGACGCGCCCGAGTCCTCGCACCACGTCTGCAACTCCCGCAGCACCCAGCCCCGGCCGAAGAACCGGACCACCGCCGCCTGCGGATGCAGCAGCCAGGCCACGGAGGCCGGGAGGTCCGCCACCAGAGCGTCCGCCAGCTCCCGGCCCCGGCGCTCGCGCCGCTGCCGCCGAGCCGTCAGCCACTGCCACACCGATGGGCCGAACCCGCCCGCGACCGCCGCCGCCGCTCCCGCGACGACCGTCCACCCCGCCTTGTCGTCGGCGACCAGCGCCCAGGCCGCCACCCCGGCCACGCCCGCCGGCACCCCGGCGGCCAGCAGCCGCCACCGCAAACCACCGCCCCGGCCCGACCCCATGCCCGCACCCTACTGAACGCGATCGAGTGGTCACCCGCACCGATCGCGCGGCGGGCGGCTCACCCGCTGGAAAGGCTTATGGTGGGACCTGTGCTGACTTTGACGGGCTGCAGAGTGGTTACCCAGCGCACGGTCCTGGACCCTGGCTGGCTGACCGTGGCCGACGGACTGATAGTCGCCACCGGACGAGGCGAACCGCCCGCCGGCACGCCCACGGTGGACCTGGGTGGTGGATGGTTGTTTCCCGGCTTCATCGACCTGCATATGCACGGCGGTGGTGGAGCGCAGGTCACCACCCAGGACCCTGCCGAGATTCGTACCGCGGTCAGCTTCCATCGCCGACACGGCACGACTCGTACGCTCGCGAGCCTTGTCACCGACAGCCTCGACCGTATGGTCGCTGCGGTGTCCGTCATCGCCGCGATGATCGACGCAGAGGAACCCGGCATCGCCGGGATTCACTTGGAAGGTCCGTTCCTCAATCCCTCCAAACGCGGATCGCATCATAACGACTACCTGCTGGCCCCCGACATCACAGCGTTGCGACGGCTTCTCGACGCTGGCCGTGGCCACATTCGGGTGGTAACGATGGCACCGGAACTGGACGGTGGGATGGCGTTGCTCGCAGAGGTGCTGCGATCTGGTGCGATCGTCGCCGTCGGTCACACTGAGGCGACCTACCGGCAGGCACGCGACGCGTTCGCGGGCGGTGCCCGGCTGGCAACACACCTGTTCAACGCAATGCGCCAGTTCCACCATCGAGACCCCGGCCCCGCGGGTGCCGCCCTTGCCGACCCGAATGTCACCTGTGAAATCATCAACGATGGGATCCACGTACACGACGAAGCCGTCCGAGTTGCCGTAGCCGCTGCGGGCGCCGATCGCATTGCCTTCATCACCGATGCGACTCCTGCGGCGGGAATGAGCAGCGGGACCTACCGACTCGGGCCAGTCCCGGTGATAGCCGACGCCGGCAGCGTGCGACTCGCCGACGGCACGCTTGCCGGTAGCACACTCACAATGGACGCCGCCGTGCGACATGCCATCCAGGTGACCGGTATCCCGGTAGTCGAAGCAGCACGGGCTGCCGCCACCACACCGGCAACGTTGCTGGGCATCGCCGACCACACCGGCAGTCTCACTCCCGGTAAGGCCGCCGACATCGTGATCCTCGACGACGACCTGGCCGTTCGGGCTGTGCTTGTCAACGGCGCACCGGTGCACGGCAGCCTGCCCCGTTGAGGGCGCACGACCGCCGACTTGCAAAGCGCACCGCGAGACGATCCGCAGTGAAACGGCACCGCTACCCGGCAGACACGCGCATCGCCAGGCGAACTGTCCCGGCACAGGCAAATCCATGGCATACGCTCGATGAACGTCGCCGACGCGGGGTGCTGTGGTTATCGAAGCGCCGCAGTCGTGTTCTGTGGTGCACAGGGAGAAAGCGGCTCTTTCTGCTTGCGAACGCGAACCGCACGGCCCAGACGGCACGAAAGTGGTGGCGATCGACGCCGTATGGCCGCCCAGAGAGCGACCGTCAGCCCAATATCAACATAGATCGACCCTTTTATGGCGTCCTCCCTTTCATTCAAAGTCTCTGAATAGAAAGCATTGACCTCTCGCAACGTTGCAGTTAACATTCCCATCTGTTAAGTTTGTTCACTGTCTCGCCGTGGAGGGTTCATGCGCGCTTCCACCGCAGCCTCGTCGCCGCCGTCGGGTGATCACCGACGGCCGGTGCGGTGACAACAATTCCCACTCGGCGTCGGTCGGCTCTAGCGGCGGATCACACCGTACATCGCCACAGTCATGGTCCTTTGAAGACACGGCCTGGGGCGTCAATGCTTTGGCGTTCGTGCGCGGCGCCGGACTCCTACGATGCGTCGTCCTGAAGAAAGGGCTCCATATGCACCTCCCGCGATTGCGCGCGGTGGTGTCCGGCGTCGCCGGACTCGCTCTGCTCGCTGCCGGGTCTGTCCCGGCTTCAGCGTCACCGGCGGCCGCCGGTGACGCCACGACTAGCAAGATCGAACGGGCCCGGGTCGACCGGGTGCCGACGCCGAAGCTCAACTGGACCACGTGTTACGAGATCGCGGAGTGCGCCACCGTGGCGGTGCCGCTCGACTACGACCAGCCCCGGGGTGCGAAGACGGAACTCGCCGTTCTGCGGATCAAGGCGAAGGATCAGAAGAACCGGCTCGGCAGCCTGTTTCTCAACCCGGGCGGCCCCGGTGTCTCGTCCACGGAGTTCGCTCTCTACGGGCCGAAGTTCCTGAGCGAGGCGCTGCTGCAGCGCTTCGACATCGTCGGTGTCGACCCGCGCGGCGTGGGTGCGAGTAGCAACATCCGATGCTGGAACTCGGTGCAGGAGCAGCGCGCCGTGTTCGACGAGATGAAGGCGCCGTTCCCGTGGGGCGTCACCGAGGAGTCGAAGTACGCCGCCGGCGCCAAGAAGTTCGGCGCCGCCTGCTCCACCACGGGCCAGCCGCTGGCCGGTGCCATGTCCACCGCCGAGGTGGCGCGGGACATGGACGTCATGCGCCGCGCGGTCGGCGACGCGAAGCTCACCTACCTGGGCTTCAGCTACGGCTCCGTGCTCGGGCAGTTCTACGCGAACATGTTCCCGGACCGGTTCCGCGCGCTGGCCATCGACGGTGTGGTGGACCCGCGAGCGTGGATCGGTGCCGGGGCCGCCGGCAACCGGATCCTGGATGACCGGATGCGCTCGTCGGAGGGGGCGTACCGGGCCCTCCGGGAGATCCTGCAACGCTGCGACCGGGCAGGCGAGCGCTACTGCGCCTTCGCCGCCGGTGATCCGGCCGCCAACTTCGCGGCCATCGCGAATCGGCTGCGCGCCGAGCCGCTGGTGGTGACCACCCCGGACGGGCCGATCCAGATCACCTACGCGGACTTCGTCGGCGCCGTCCTCTACCTGCTCTACGAGCCGACCGCCGGCGAGGACACGACGAAGCTGGCCGCCGAGATGTGGGCGCTGATCAATGGCGGACCGGCCGCCGAACAGGCCGAGGCGGCTCTGGTCGGGCGGGTGCAGCAGGCCCGGGCGAAGGGCTCCGACGCCGCGGCCGAGGAGGTCCCATACGACAACACCTTCGAGACCCTGAACGGTGTGGTCTGCACCGACGGGAGATTCCCCCGCGACGCCGACTCCTGGCTGGCCGCCACGGCCCGGCGGGACGCCCGGGCGCCGTACTTCGGCCGGGCCTGGGGCTGGCTCGACGTGCCCTGCGCGAGCGACACCTGGACGGTCCGGGACGAGGACGCCTACCGGGGCCCGTTCAACCGGCGGACCGCAGCGCCGGTCCTGGTGGTCGGCAACACCTGGGATCCGGCCACCCCGTACCACGGCGCTGTCGCGGCGAGCCGGCTGCTGCCGAACTCCCGGCTGCTGTCCAGCGACAACTGGGGACACGCCTCCTACGGCACCGGGATCTGTGTCACCGAGGCGATCGACCGGTACCTGCTGAGCGGCGCGCTGCCGGCCCGGGGAACGGTCTGCGCCGCGGCGCGTCAGCCGTTCACTGAGCCGGTCGAAGCGTCGCCCGCCGGGCTCCGCGCCGCCGCGGCGCCGGGCAAGCAGCTGCCGCCGGTCGCCGCCCCGAAGCCGCCCTCCGTCCTCACCGGTCCGCGCTGACGGGGTGTGGACACGACTCGCGGTGGGGTAGCCGGAACGGCCGCCCCACCGCGAGTCACCTCCGTAGCGGTGCCCGGGGTATCACCGTCCGGCACACTCCAACCCCGGATGATGTCGCGGTAGACGGCCAGGGCGGGCTTCGGCCGGTAGGTGTCGGTGACGATTCCCAGCGTCCCGGTGGGCTCGGCGGAGGCGCTGTCGGCGTCCCGGAGGCTGAAGAGCTCGTACTGGGCGATGTTCAGGGGCTCCGCGTGGGCGAGGACCGCGCCGATCATGTCCGTCAGGGAGTCGCACTGCGCCCGCTCGTCGCGCGGCGCGCCGCTCGGGCTGCCGTTCTCCACGACGTGGATCGGGGTGCCGGCCGGGACGTGGGCGCGGGGCAGCGCGTGGTTCCGCAGGTGGCGCAGGGCGTGGATGGTCAGCGACGCCGCGTCGCCGGGCGTGCCGCGCGGGGCGACGGGGGAGAAGGCGTCGGGATACAGACCCAGGCCGACGTAGTCGACGTGGGCCGCGAAGTCCCGGTGGGGCAGGCCGGAGAGGTGCCGCCAGAAGCCGTCGTCGCCGCCCAGCCACTCGGCCGGTTCGGCGACGGAGAAGCCGACCCGTACGTCGCCGAGGCCCCGCCGGTCGAGCGCGGCGCGGGCGTGCGGGATGCCGAGGGTGAGGGCGTCGAGCACGCCGGGGGAGCTGCCGTCGATGAGCGGGATGGGGAAGTTCGGTTCCAGGGTCACCTGGAGGTACCGCGTCAGGTGGCCGTACCGGTCGATGACGGTGTCGAGGAAGGCCAGCCATCCGGGCACGTCGGCGACGGCGGGGAGGTAGCTGACCACGAGGTCCAGCTCGCGGCCTCCCCCGACGTACCACTCGTCGGGCATCGTGAGCCGGTCGAGATCGCGTTCGGCCCCGAGGGAGGCGACCACGTCCGGCGGGGTGGCGTCGCCGAAGAAGTGCACGTACTCGCGGATGACGAATGGGCGACCGCCCGCGAGGTCGTCGACCAGGTCGCGGATCGCGGTGGGGTCGGGCGGGTACGAGCAGACGGTGCCGGCCCGCCCACCCGGGTAGATGCCGAACTTCACGCCTGGATCTCCTCCGGTTCGGCGGGCTGCCCGCCCGGCCACTCGATGTCGTGCGCGCGGATGCGCCCCGCCAGGGCCCTGAGCCAGGCGGCCTCGGCGGCGACGACGGTTCCCCAGTAGGCGGCTTCGAGCATGTGCGCCTCGCGCACGTCGGCGGGTCGTGCCCGCAGGGCGGTCAGCTCGCGGTCGAGGCGATCGGCGCGGCCGTCCAGCCTGGTCGCCGCCTGCTCGGCCGGGAGGATGCCCAGATAGGCGACGGCCATCGTGAAGTCCACGGACGCGACCGGGGCGTCGCGCAGCCCCGCCTCGACCCTCCGGCGGAACTGCGCCATGCCGGCTGCGGTCAGCTCGTACGTCGTGCGCGGCGGCCGGTTGCCCACCTGCTCGGGGCGGCGGGCGGCGACCAGGCCGGCCCGCTCGATCGCCTTCAGCAGGGACCTGACGGTGCTGCGGCTGACCGACAGGTGCCCGTACCGCTCGTCCAGGCGCGCCGCGAGGTCGTACGCGTGCGCCGGCTCCTCGACGAGGAGCCCGAGCAGGGGCAGCACCAGGCTGTTTCGTGACGCGTCCAGGGGCACCGGAACACCGTATAGGCGTATTCGCCCATTGGCAAAGCCGGAGGGCCTACCGGGGCGCGCGGACCCAGGACAGGAAGCGGTTGCCCAGGTCGCCGGGCGGACTCGCCGGGTTGAGCATCGTCAGGTGCTCGGTCGCCTCCTGCATCAGGATCGCCAGGTAGAACAGCAGGGACGTCCGGTCACCCTGGTACTCGGCCAGCAGCGACAGCCGCGCCGGGCCGCACGGCCACGGGGCCCCGCAACGCCGACAGAGCCAGAGGGGACGCATCGGAAGGTGTGGCACCTCGGTCATCGCCGGCACCGCAGCGCCCCCTCGTCGGTCGACGGCAGCAGCCGCTCCACCGTTCCCGTCGACTCGGCGTCGACTGGGCGCGCCTGGTGCGCCTGCTGCCGGCCGTGGGGGTGCCGGTGGCGTTCGCCTCGGTACGACATGCCTCTCCCTGTGGTCGCGATTGGAGAGGGAGCCGCCCGCCCGGAGCGGGGCCGGGGCGGCTCCCTCGGCGAACGCGAACCGGGACCAATGTCAGCCGCCCCGCGCCGCCCTGGAAACACCTTGCCGAGGGTTGCGGGACAATCACACCCCGTACCAGTATGGAAGGCGGGCGAACGAGACAATCCATGGGGGAGTCCGGATGAACCATGCAGTCATCGAGGCTATGGCCAGTGCCGGGCTGACTGCTGAAGCCCTTGCAGCTCAGGTGGGCGTGGACCCAAAGACTGCGGCTCGGTGGGCAAACCCAGGGCATATCCCACAGTCGCGTCACCGGGCGAAGGTGGCAAAGCTGCTCGGAAAAGGGGTGGACACGCTTTGGCCTGACGCTTCGAAGCGCCGAGCGCCGGCATGGTTCCGGCCATGGGCAGAGATCGAACGTGAGGTCGTATCGCTGCGGAGCTTTCAGCTCGCCTGGATACCAGGTCTACTGCAAACGGAGGCGTACGCTCGGGCGACGCTGGCGAACGAGGCGTTGTCGATGTCCGAGGTCGACAGTCTCGTCGCGGTCCGCATCGGTCGGCAGGGCGTCCTGCGCCGGGACCGTCCGCCCCTACTCGTCGCGGTGATCGACGAGTCCGTTCTGCGGCGCACCCTGAGGGGCGACCGTGCCATGATGGCGGAACAGCTCGTCCACTTGGCGGAGTGCGCGACTCGGCCCGCCGTCCAGGTGTTCATCGTGCCGGCGTCTGTCGGGATGTACTCGGGGCTCGGCGGCCCCTTCACCATCGCCGAACTGCCTGACGGTAATCGGGTCGTGCACGTCGACAGCCAGGCGGAAGCGCAGATCATCGAGCGGACCACCACCATTGCTACGCTTGAACGACGGTGGGAATGCGTGCGCGGGGAGGCTTTGTCCCGAACGCACTCCCTGGACCTCATTAGGGAAGCGGCAGCCTCATGGACCTGACTGGCGCGCGGTGGCGCAAGAGCACGAAGAGCGGCAACAACGGCGGCGACTGCGTCGAGGTCGCCGACAATCTGCCCGGCGTGGTTCTCGTCCGCGACACGAAGGACCGCGAGGGTGGGGCCCTGGCCTTCGCGCCGGCTGCCTGGACGGGGTTCCTGGGCTTGGCGAAGAGGATCGGCCCGCTCGGCTGACCACGGATTCCGCGTCGTCAACGGCGCGCTGGAGGGCGGCAGGTCCACCTGCCCCGACCGCCTCGGCTCAATGTCGCCGACATGGCGGTGTCCTGGCGAGCGGATGGCGCGATGCCGGCGACATGGAGTCGATCAACGGCCCCGCCTGAAGGGCGGCGACAGGTCCACCACGTCGTCGCTGTGGTGCGACCGTCGCCAGCGCGTCGGCCAGATCCCGGTCCAGCCCCAGCCCCAGCCCCGGCCCCAGCCCTCGGCCCCGGCGGCCCGCGCCGCCGCCGCAGCCGAGCCGTCCGCCGCGGCCACGCGCCGACCGCGCCCTACTGAGCGCGGTCGAGTCGACACCTCCAGCGCCCGCCAGCGGGCCGCTCGCCACCCGCACGGACCCCGATGGTCGCGGGGTGCCATGATCGACTCGGTGTCGCCGGCATGGCGGTGTCGGGGCGGGCGCGAACCCGCGATGTCGGCGACATGGAGTCGCCCGACGGCGACGAGCGTGCGCGCCCCGGCCCGCGCCGGCCCGCCCCGGCGCGGGCCGGCGCGCGGCCCACACCGGCGCGCGGCCCACCGGCGCGCGGCCCACACCGGCGCGCGGCCCACCGGCGCGCGGCCCACCGGCGCGCGGCCCACCGGCGCGCGGCCCACCGGCGCGCGGCCCGCCCCGCCCGGCGGCCCCGTTCCTGAGTCGCAGGTCAGGGGATTGCTCATCGGAGAAACGCCGCCCAGCAGGGGATTTGGCCAAAAAATAACTCGCCGTTCGGGCATTCGGTCGAAACTTTTCAACGACCTGAACGACTGATCGGATGAACTCGCCGACCGTCCCGGGTGGACTCCTCGACCCTTCGGTCCGACTCCGGATCGGTGATCTTGATGTCGGGGTGCGCGGCCATATGCTGCATCCATTGTGTAGCCGTGAAGGGGACCGTGAACACAGTGAGTGGAGCCGCAGGCCCGTCGGCGGTGCCGCGACCCGGGCCCACTGACGTGGAAGCCCGCACCGTCATCGAACGATTCGCCCGCCTCGCGGCCGAGCTGCCGACCCGTTCGGCGCTGCTCGGCGAGGGGCCGGCGGTCAGCTACGCCGATCTCGCCGCCGCCGCCGGGGGCCAGGCCGCGCTGCTCACCGCCGCCGGGGCCCGCCCCGGTGACCGGGTCGCCCTGCTCACCCCGCACGGCGCGCCCACCGTCGCCGCGATCCTCGGCACGCTCGCGGCCGGCTGCGCGTACGTGCCGCTGGACCCGAGCTTCCCCGTCGACCGGCTGCGGCACATGCTCGCCGCCGCCGAGGCGCGCGCCGTGCTGGCCGCCCCGCAGCACGAGGAGCTGGCCGCCCGGCTGACCGCCGGGCGCCCCGACGCCGCTGGGCTGACGGCCGAGTGCCCCGACGTCGCCGTGCTGAGCACCGACACCGCGGCGACCGCGCCGCTGCGCCCGGTGGCCGTCGACCCCGACGCCCTGGCGTACGTGCTGTTCACCTCCGGCTCGACCGGGCTGCCCAAGGCCGTCGGGCAGACCCACCGCAACCTCGCCCACGTCGTCGACAACCAGATCGCCAGCCTCGGCATCGGCCCGGACGACCGGCTCAGCCTGCTCGCCTCGTTCAGCTTCGACGCGGCCATCCCCGACCTGTACCCGGCCCTGCTCACCGGTGCCGCCGTCGTCCCGGTCGACCTGCGCCGGCACGGCCTCGCCCACGCCACCGACCTGCTCGCCCGGCACGGCGTCACCGTCTACCACTCCACCCCGACCGTCTACCGGTTCCTGCTCGACACCCTCGGCGACCGGCGGCTGGACACGGTGCGGGCGGTGCTGCTCGGCGGCGAGCAGGTCACCTTCGCCGACGCCGCCCGGGGCCGGGGCCGCTTCGCCCCCGACTGCGTGCTGGTCAACGGCTACGGCGCGACCGAGGCGACGTTCGTCGCCCGGCACGCGCTGGCGCTGGCCGACGCGGACCCAACCGCCGCCGGCCCGCTGCCGATCGGCGTCGCGCTCCCCGGCTACGCGGTGGACCTGGCGCCGGAGACCGGCGAGATCGTGGTGCGCGGGCGGCACGTCGCCCCCGGTTACCTCGACCGCGCCGACGACCGGTTCCGCCGCGAGTCCGACGGGGTGTGGTCCTACCGGACCGGGGACCTTGGGGCGCGGCTGCCCGGCGGCGAGCTGGTCTGCCTCGGCCGGCTCGACCGCCAGGTGAAGGTGCGCGGGCACCGCGTCGAGCTGACCGAGGTCGAGGCCGCCCTCGCCGCGCAGCCCGGCGTCGGCCCGGTCCGCGCCGTCGTCCGCGACGGCGAGCTGCTCGCGTACGCCCGGCCGGCCGGCGGGGCCCTCGACCCGGCGGCCCTGCGCGCCGCCCTCGCCCGGCGGCTGCCGGAGTACGCGCTGCCCCGCGCCGTCGTGGTGGTCGACGAGTTCCCGCTCACCGTCACCGGCAAGATCGACGAGCGGGCGCTGCCCGACCCGGACGCCGCCGTGGCGACGGGGGAGGGGCCGGCCACCGCCACCGAGTGGGCCGTGCACGACATCTGGTGCGCGGTGCTGGGCCGCCCGGCGGTCGCCCGCACCGCCGGCTTCTTCGACGTCGGCGGCCAGTCGCTGCTGCTCAACGTGGTGCAGCAGCGCCTCGCCGACCGCTTCGGCGTGCGGCTGCCCCTGGCCCGGCTGCTGGAGAGCCCCACGATCGAGGCGCAGGCCCGCCTCCTCGACGCCCCGCCCGCGCCCGCCAGCACCCCGGTCGCGCCGGCCCCGGCCGCCCCGGCCGCCGCCGCCCGCGAGTACACCGGCGACGAGATCGCGGTGGTGGGGATCGCCGGCCGCTTCCCCGGCGCCCCGGACGTCGCCACCTTCTGGTGGAACCTCTGCGCCGGGGTCGACTCCGTCCACGACCACACCGAGGAGGAGCTGGTCGCCCTCGGCATCGGCCCCCGGCTGCTCGCCGACCCCCGGCACGTCCGGGCCGCCGGCCGCCTCGACGACGTGGCCGACTTCGACGCCGACTTCTTCGGCTTCGGCGAGCCGGAGGCCGCCCGCACCGACCCGCAGCACCGGCTGTTCCTGGAGAGCGCGTGGGAGGCGCTGGAGGACGCCGGGCACGACCCGTCCCGCTTCCCCGGCCTGGTCGGCGTGTACGCCGCCGCCTCCGCGAACCGGTACTTCCTGTTCCACCTCATGGACAACCCGGCCGTGGTGGGCGACGTCGACCCCGACGACTGGGAGGCCCGGCTGATCGGCCGGCAGGCCACCGACCACCTGCCCGGCCAGGTCGCGTACCGCCTCGGGCTCACCGGCCCGGCCCTGGCCGTGCAGAGCGCCTGCTCCAGCTCGCTGGTCGCGGTCTGCGTCGCCGCCCAGAGCCTCGCCGACTACCAGTGCGACATCGCCCTGGCCGGCGGGGTGAACGTGACCTGGCCCCGGTACCGGCACACCCCCGGCGGGCTGGCCTCCCCGGACGGCCGGTGCCGCGCCTTCGACGAGGCCGCCGACGGCGCCGGTTTCGGCTCCGGCGTCGGCGTGGTCGCGCTGCGCCGACTGGCCGACGCCCAGGCCGACGGGGACCGGATCTACGCGCTGCTGCCCGGCTGGGCGGTCACCAACGACGGCGCGGACCGGGCCGGCTTCGCGGTCCCCGGCCCCGCCGGGCAGGCCGCTGCCGTGGCCGGCGCGCTCGCCGCCGCCGAGGTCGACCCCGGCGAGGTCCGCCTCGTCGAGGCGCACGGCAGCGGCACCCCGCTCGGCGACGCCCTGGAGGTCGCCGCCCTGCACGAGGTGTACGCCGGCGCCGCGCCCGCCGAGTCCTGCGCGCTCGGCTCGGTCAAGACCAACATCGGCCACCTCGACGCCGCCGCCGGCATCGCCGGGCTGATCAAGACGGTGCTCGCCGTGCAGCACGGCGTCGTACCGCCGAACCTGCACTTCACCCGCCCGCACCCGGAGATCGACCTCGCCGCCGGCCCGTTCCACGTGCCGACGAAGGCCCGGGACTGGCCGCAGGCGGCGCGCCGGGTGGCCGGGGTCAGCTCGTTCGGCCTCGGCGGCACCAACGCGCACGTGATCGTCGAGCAGCCGCCACCCGTCGAGCCGGCGGACGCCCCGGACGCGGGGGCGTACCTGCTGCCGGTGTCGGCGCGCACCCCGGCGGCGCTGCGGGAAGCGCTGACCCGGCTGCGGCGGCACCTGGCCGGCGCGGCCCCGGCGCTGGGCGAGGTGGCCGCCACCCTGGCGCTCGGCCGCCGCGAGTTCGCCCACCGGGCGGCGGTCGTCGCCACCGACCTCGCCGGCGCCCTCGCCGGCCTCGACGCCCTGCTCGACGGCGACGAGCGGCTCGCCGGCCCGGCCGGCGAGCTGCGGGACCTGGCCGCGGGCTGGGTGGCCGGCGGCGCCGTCGACTGGGCGGCCCTGCACCCGGCGGGCGGCGTGCGACGCGCGGGCCTGCCCACCTACCCGTTCCAGCGCCGGCGGCACTGGATCGATCCCCCAGCGAGAGGTGCTCGGTGAACTGGTTCGTCTCGGCCGGGAGCCGCCCCACGGCGCCCGTGCGGCTGTTCTGCCTGCCCTACGCGGGGGGCGGCGCGAGCACGTTCCGTGGCTGGCAGGAGGCCCTCGGCGACGACGTCGAGGTGCTGCCCGTGCAGCTTCCCGGCCGGGAGAACCGGATCGGGGAGGACCCGCGCTTCACCGTCGCCGAGGTGACCGCCGCCGTGGCGGGGCGGGCCGACCGGCCGTACGTCCTCTACGGGCACTCGATGGGCGGGCGGGTCGCCTTCGAGGTGGTCCGCGAGCTGCGCCGCACCGGCGGGCCCCTGCCGCTGCGGCTCTACGTGGGCGGCGCGCGGGCCCCGCACGTCGACGACGCCAGCCTCTTCGACGGGCTCTCCGAGGCCGACGACGACGAGCTGCTGCGCCGCCTCGGCGACGGCGGCGGGCTGCCGGCCGGCGTGCTGGAGCACCCCGAGCTGGTGGAGCTGCTGCTGCCGCTGCTGCGCGCCGACTTCGGCCGGGTCGACGGGTACCGGTACGTCCCGGGCGAGCCGCTGCCCGTGCCGATCGTGGCGTTCCACGGGCGCACCGACCGGGCGGTCAGCCGCGCGCAGAGCGCCGCGTGGGAGCGGCACACCGCCGCCGGGTTCACCCTGCACGAGATCGACGGCGGGCACTTCTTCGCGCAGGACCGCCTCCCCGAGCTGGCCGCCGCGATCCGCGCCGACCTGGCCGGCGTCGACCTGACCGGCACCGAACCGACCACCGCCGTCCCGAGCACCGCCGCCCTGACCGTTCCGGCCGGCCGGCCCGCCGCCGTCGGTGACGCCGGGGCGGACGGGACCGCGCCGACCCCGGGCGGCACCGGCACGGCGTCGGGCGCGCACCGGGTGCCGCTGGGCGACACCGGCTGGTCGGTGTGGCGCGACGCCATCCTGCGTACCACCGGCTTCCCCGCCGTCGGGCTCACCGAGCTGGGCGCCCCGCAGGCCGCCGCCGCGGCCGACGAGCTGCTCGCCACGGGGGGCGGGCGGGAGCGGTTCGACAAGGAGTTCGCCGAGGCGGTCACCGCCTCCGCCGGCCGGCTCAGCGAACTCGCCGCCGACCCGCTGCTGCGCGAGGCCGTGACCTGGCAGAACCGCGGCGCCCTGCTCGCCCTCGACGGGCTGGCCCGGGGCGGCGCGGACGCGCCCCGCAACGTGCGCCGCCGCGACCGCGAGCGGGCCCTGCTGAAGTACTGGCAGCGCTACTGCGGCAAGAACGAGACCGTCGGCTTCTTCGGCCCGAGCTGCTGGGTGACCCTCGACCCGGAGGAGCCCGGGACCGCCCGGGTGCGGCCCGGGGCGGGGCTGACCCGGCGGCGCTGGGTGTGGTTCGAGTCGTGGGCGCTCTCCGCGTACGCCGACCGGATCGGCGCGGACCTGGCCGTGCGGCGGTGGTGGCCGCCGATGCTCCAGCCCCACCTGAGCCTGCGCGGCCGGACCGTGCTGCGGCCCGGTCGCCCCCCGGTCGCCCTCACCGCCGTGGAGGCGGCCCTGCTCGCCGCCGCCGACGGCCACCGCCCCGCCCGGGACCTGGTCGCCGACCCGGCGCTCGGGCTGCGCCGCCCCGACGACGGGTACACCCTGCTCGACCGCCTCGTCGAGCGGGAGCTGATCACCTGGGACGCCAACCTGCCCGTCGCCCCCGAGGCCGAGGCGGCGCTGGTGGCCCGGATCGACGCCATCGGCGACGAGCCCGCCCGCCGGGCCGCCCGCGCCGGCCTGGACCGGCTGCGCGCCGCCCGCGACGAGGTGGCCGACGCGGCCGGCGACCCGGACCGGTTGCGCGCCGCCCTCGACCGGCTCGACGAGACGTTCACCGAGCTGACCGGCCAGCCGGCCCGCCGCCGCGCCGGCCAGATGTACGCCGGGCGCACCCTCTGCTACGAGGACACCGCCCGCGACCTCGACGTGGTCTTCGGCGCCCCGCTGCTGGCCGACCTGGCCGCCCCCCTCGCGGTGCTGCTGCGGGCCGCCCGCTGGCTGGCCGACGAGCTGGAGGAGGCGTACGGGGCGGCGTTCCGCGAGCTCTACGACGAGCTGCGCGCCGAGGCCGGCGACGGCCCCGTCTCCCTGGCCGACCTGTGGTTCCTCGCCCAGGGCATGTTCTGGGGCACCGGCGAGCGGCCCGTCGACGGGGTCGCCACCGAGTTCGCCGCCCGCTGGGCCGGGCTGTTCGGCCTGGCGGAGCTGCCCGCCGACGTCACCGAGGTGCGGCTGAGCGCCGCCGACCTGGCCGCCCGGGTCGCCGAGGTGTTCCCGGCCCGCCCCACCCGGTGGAGCAGCGGCCGGCTGCACAGCCCCGACCTGCAGATCTGCGCCACCGACGCCGACGCGCTCGCCCGGGGCGACTACACCGTCGTGCTCGGCGAGCTGCACGCCGCCTGGCCGTCGTTCGACTGCCAGGTCTTCACCCCGTCGCACCCCGACGTGGCGCGGCTGCGCGAGGCCCTCGCCGAGGACCTCGGGCAGGAGCGCGTGCGGCTGCTCTTCCCCAGCGACTGGCCCCGGCGCACCAGCCGCACCGCCGAGGCGCTGACCGGCCCCACCGACCGGCAGCTCGCGTTCCTGCCCGCGCCGGGCGTGGACCCGGACCGGGTGCTGCCCACCGTGGACCTGACCGTCTCCGAATCCGACGGCCGGCTCGTGGCCACCGCCGTGGACGGGACCCGCTGGGCGCTCACCGAGGTCTTCGCCGGGCTGCTCAGCGCCCACGCGGTCGACGGGTTCAAGCTGGTTGCCGCCGCGCCGTACACGCCCCGGATCGTGCTGGACCGGCTCGTGGTGGCCCGGCGCACCTGGCGCACCACGGTGGGGGAGTGCGGCCTGGCCGACGTCACCGACGAGCGGGACCGCTTCCTGGCCGTGCGCCGCTGGCGGCGCGAGCGGGGCCTGCCCGAGCTGGTGTACGTCAAGCTCGGCACCGAGACGAAGCCCTGCTTCGTGGACCTGGGCAGCCCCGCGTACGCCGCCATGTTCGCCGCGATGGTCCGGGCCGCCCGCACCGACGGCGGGGACGCGGTGTCGCTGACCGTCAGCGAGATGCTGCCCACCCCCGACGACGCCTGGGTGCCCGACGCCGCCGGCCGGCGCTACCTCAGCGAGCTGCGCCTGCACATCGTCGACGACGAGGGGCGGGCCGGGGAGTGAGCCACCTGCTGCCGCTGGGCGACACCGGCTGGTCGGTGTGGCGGGACGTGCTGCTGCGCACCGCCGGCTTCCCCGCCGCCGGCCTCGACCGCTTCGCCGCGCCCCGGGCCGCCGCGACCGCCGACGCGCTGCTGGCCGGCGCGGGCACCGAGGCGGCGTACCGCGAGGAACTGGCCGAGGCGTTCGCCCGCTCCTCCGCCGTGCTCGGCGAGGTCTGCGCCGACCCCCTCGTCCGCGAGGCGGTCACCTGGCAGAACCCGGAGATGCTGGTCGCCCTCGACGGGCTGCTGCGCACCGACCCGGCCGTGCGCAACAAGCCCCGCCGCAAGCGGGAGATCGCCGTGCTGCGGTACTGGCAGCGCTACTGCGGCAAGGCCGAGACCATCGGCTTCTTCGGGCCGGTCTGCTGGGGCGCCTTCGACCCGGCCACCCCGCACACCCGGCTCACGCCGGGGCCCGGCCTGACCGCCCGGCGCGAGGTGCGCTTCGAGGCGTGGGCGCTGACCGCGTACGCCGACCGGCTCGCCGAGGACCCGGCGGCGCGCCGCTGGTGGGCCCCGGTGCGCCCGCCCCACCTGACCATCGACGGGCGGCGGCTGCACCGGCCGCTGCACCCGCCGGTCGAACTCTCCGCCGTGGAGGCCCGGCTGCTGGTCGACTGCGACGGCCGCACCCCGGCCGGGGAGCTGGTGGAGCGGCTCTGCGCCGACGGCCAGGCCGGCCTGCGCCGCGCCGACGACGGGTACCTGCTGCTGCACCGGCTCGTCGAGCGCGGCCTGCTCACCTGGGACACCGGCCTGCCCAACAGCCCCCGCGCCGAGGCCGTGCTGGCCGAGCGGATCGCCGCCGTCGGCGACCCGGAGCTGCGGGCCGGGCTGGCCGCCGCCCTCGACCGGCTCCGGGCCGCCCGCGACGCGGTGGCCGACGCCGCCGGTGACCCGGACCGGCTGGCCGCCGCCCTCGCCGCCCTGAACGCCGAGTTCACCGCCGTCACCGGGCGGCCGGCCACCCGGCACGGCGGCCAGATGTACACCGGCCGCACCCTCGTCTTCGAGGAGACCTCCCGTGACCTGGAGTTCGCGGTCGGCTCGGCCGTCGTCGACGCCCTCGCCGCGCCCCTGGCGATCGTGCTGCGGGCCGCCCGTTGGCTCACCGCCGAGATCGGCACGGCCTGCGAGCGGGTCCTCGGCGAGCTGCACGCCGAGCTGGCCGCCGACGGGCCGGTCCGGCTGGCCGACATGTGGTCCCTCGCGCAGGGCCTCATCCTCGCCCCGGACGGCCCCGTCGCGGTCGCCAGCGCCGGCTTCACCGCCCGCTGGGCCGAGCTGTTCGGGCTCGCCGCCGTCCCCGCCGGCCAGGCCGAGCTGCGGCTGGCGAGCGCCGACCTGGCCCCCCGGGCCGAGGCGCTGTTCCCGGCCGACGCCCCGGGCTGGCCCACCGCCCGGGTGCACAGCCCCGACGTGCAGGTCGCCGCGGCCAGCGTCGAGGCGCTCAACGCCGGCGACTTCCAGCTCGTCCTCGGCGAGCTGCACCCGGCGACCACGCCGTTCGACAGCGCCGTGTTCGCCCCGTTCCACCCCGACCCGGCGGCCCTGCGCGCCGGCGTCGACGCCGACCTCGGGCCGGCCCGGCTGCGGCTGCTGCCCCCCGAGGGCTTCCCCCGGCAGACCACCCGCACCACCTGGCACCTGCGCGGCCCGGCCGACCGCCAGGTCGGCGTCGACACCGCCCGGGGCGCGGACGTGACCGAGCTGGTCCCGTCCAGCGCCGTGCGGGTGGAGTCGACCGCCGGCCGCCTGGAGGCGGTGCTGCCCGACGGGGCCCGGTGGCCGCTCGTGGAGGTCTTCGCGAACCTCCTCGGCGCGCTGCTGCTGGACAGCTTCAAGCTGCTCGCCCCGGCCCCCACCACGCCCCGGATCACCATCGACCGGCTGGTCGTGGCCCGGCAGACCTGGCGCACCACCGTCGCCGACAGCGGCCTGGCCGGCGTGACCGGCGAGGCCGAGCGGTACCTGGCGGTGCGCCGCTGGCGGCAGCGCCTCGGCCTGCCCGAGCGGGTCTTCGTCAAGATCGGCACCGAGGTCAAGCCCTGCTACGTCGACCTGACCGGCCCGCTGTACGCCCAGTCGCTCTGCGCGATGGCCGACGCCGCCGTCCGGACCGCCCCGGACGCCTCGCTCACCGCCAGCGAACTGCTGCCCGCGCCCTCCGACGCCTGGGTGACCGACGCCGCCGGGCGCGGCCACGTCAGCGAACTGCGACTCCAGATCACCGATCCCGCCACCTACCGGGGAGACCACGGGTGACCGACATCCTGTCCGCCAGCGCCGTCCAGGCCGAGCCGCTGCCCTGGCCCGACGCCACGCTGGCCGAGCTGATCGCCGCCCAGGCCGCCCGGACCCCCGACGCGGTCGCGGTCCGCCAGTGGGACGACCGGCTCACCTACCGGGAGCTGGTCGACCGGGCCGCCGGCGTGGCCGCCGCCCTGCGCGTCCGGGGCGTGGGCCGGCAGACCCGCGTCGGGGTGTGCGCCGAGCGCCGGCCCGACCTGGTGGTCACCGTCCTCGGCGTGCTGCTGGCCGGCGGCTGCTACGTGCCGCTGGAGCCGGGCGGCCCCCGCGCGCGGCTGCGCGCCATCGCCGCCGACGCGGGGGTGCGGATCGTCGTCGGCGACGCCGCCGCCGCCGAGTTCGGCGACGCGCCCGGCGTCGAGACCGTCGCCCCGCCCGGCCCCGCCCCGCTGGCCGCCTGCCCGGCGCGCCCCGGCGACCCGGCGTACGTGCTGTTCACCTCCGGCTCCACCGGCCGGCCCAAGGGCGTGCTGGTCAGCCACCGCAACGTCGTCGAGTTCGCCACCGGCTGCGCGGCGCTCACCGGCGCGGACGCCGCCACCCGCGCCCTCGGCGTGGCCTCCCTCGGCTTCGACGCCGCCGTCATCGACCTGTTCGTGCCGCTGCTGCTCGGCGGCGCGGTGCAGCTCGTCGGCGCAGACGACCGGGCGGACCCGGCCCGGCTGACCCGGTTCATCGCCGACCACGGGGTGAACTTCGGCTTCATGACCCCGACCGTGCTCTCCACCCTCGACCCGGCCGAGGTGCCCGGCTGGCGCACCGTGCTCTGCGGCGGCGAGGCCGTCCCCGCCGAGCTGGCCGCCCGCTGGGCGCCCGGCCGCCGGTTCCACAACGGCTACGGCCCCACCGAGACCACCGTGCTGGCGGTCAGCGGCGAGCTGACCGGCGCGGAGGCCGACCCGGTGCCGATCGGCGCGCCGCTGCCCAACCACCGCGCGTACGTGGTCGACGCCGACCTGCGGCCCGTGCCGCCGGGGGAGACCGGCGAGCTGCTGATCGGCGGCCCCGGCCTGGCCGACGGCTACCTGAACCGGCCCGGCCTGACCGCCGAGCGGTTCGTGCCCGACCCGTTCTCCGGGCTGCCCGGCCAGCGGCTGTACCGCACCGGCGACCTGGTCACCCAGGCCCCCGACGGGCGGCTGGTCTACCTCGGCCGGGCCGACCGGCAGGTCAAGATCAGAGGGCAGCGCATCGAGCTGGGCGAGGTCGAGGCCGTCCTGGCGGGGCTGCCCGGCGTCGACCGGGTCGCCGTCGAGGCCGTCGACGGGCCGGCCGGCGCGGAGCTGGTCGCGTTCCTCGCCCCCGCCGACGCCCCCGACGACGCGGCGCTGCGCGCGTACGCCGAGCCCCGGCTGACCGCCGCGATGCGCCCCGCCCGCACGCTGCGCCTGGCGGCGCTGCCGGTCAGCCCCACCACCGGCAAGCTGGACCGGCCGGCGCTGCGGGCCCTCGCCGCCACCGCCCGCCCCGCGCCCGCCGACGACGCGGTCCCGGTCGGCGACGACCCGGTCACCCGGGCCGTGGCCCGGGTCTGGGCCCGGCTGCTCGGCGCGGCCCCCGGCCCGGACACCGACTTCCTCGCCGCCGGCGGCAACTCCGTCGCCGCGATGCGGCTGGTCGCGGCGCTCCGCGCCGAGCTGGGCCGCGTCGTCGACACCCGGGACGTCTTCACCGGCCGCACCCTCGCCGGGATCGTGGAGCGGATCATCGCCGCCGCCCCCGACACGGGGGACGGGCTGACCACCGGCAACCCGCCCACCCTCTCCCCGCCGCAGCGTCGGCTGTGGTTCGTCGACCAGCTCGCCCCGTCCAGCGCGCCGTACAACATCGCGGTGGCCCACCGGCTCCGCGGCGACCTCGACGTGCCCGCCCTCGGCGTGGCCCTGCGGTCGGTCGCCGAGCGGCACGACGTGCTGCGCTGGCGCGTCCCGCAGACCGCCGGGGTGCCCTACGCGGTCCGCGAGGAGCCCACCGACGTGGCGGTGCCGGTGGTGGACCTGACCGGCGGCGCGGACCCGGAGGCGGAGCTGGCCCAGATGCTCGCCGCGGGCGCGGCCCACGCGTTCGACCTGGCCACCGGGCCGCCCTGGCAGGTGACGGTCTACCGGCTCGGCGTGGACGCGCACGTGCTGGCCGTCACCTGGCACCACGCCGTGTTCGACGGCTGGTCCGAGGCGGTCTTCTACGACGACCTCGCCACCGCGTACGCGGCGGCCGTGACCGGCGGCGACCCCACCCTGCCCGCCCTCGCCGCCACCTACGCCGACTACGCCGTGTGGCGCGCCGAGCGGGACCGCCGCCGGGGCGACGCCGACCTGGCCTGGTGGGCGGAGCACCTGCGCGGCGCGCCGACCGCGCTGGACCTGCCCCGCGACCGGCCCCGCCCCGCCGTGCAGACGTACGCGGGCGTGGAGGCCGCCGTCACCCTCCCCGCCGACGCGGACCGGGCGGTGCGGGCCCTGGCCGAGCGGCGCGGCACCGGCGTCGCCGCCGTGCTGCTGGCCGCCCTCGGCGAGCTGCTGTCCCGCCTCACCGGCGGCGACGACCACGTGCTCGGCGCGATCGTCGCCGACCGGCGGCTGGCCGCGTTCGACGACGTCGTCGGGTTCTTCATCGACACCGTCCCGGTGCGGGTCCGCACCGGCGGGGCGAGCTTCGCCGAGCTGGTCGACCGCTGCGCCGCCGAGCTGCACGAGGTCACCGCCCACCCCGGCGCGCCGCTGGAACGCATCGTCGAGGCGCTCGGCGTCGGCCGGGACACCTCCCGGGCGCCGCTGGTGCAGGTGCTGTTCAACGTGCTCAACTTCGCCCCGCCGAAGCTGGCGTTGGCCGGGCTGGCCACCGAGTCGGTGCCCGTGCCGAAGCCCGGCTCCCCGTTCGACATCACCGTCTACGTGGTGGAGCGGGGCGGCCGGCTCGGCGTCGAGGTGGTGCACAACCCCGACCTGTTCGACGCCGACCGGATCGACGCCCTGCTGGCCGACCTCGCGGCCCTGGCGGGCGCCCTCGCCGCCGCCGCGGACGCGCCCGCCGCCGAGGTGGGCGCCGAGCTGCCCCGGCCCGCCGTACGCACCGCCCGGCTCGGCGCGATGACCGTCGCCGCGCCCGCCGAGCCGGCGCGGGCGGTGGCGCTGCCGGCCGGCCCGGACGCGCCCACCGACACCGAGGAGCTGATCGCCGGCATCTGGCGGGAGGTCCTGGAACGGGACCGCGTCGGCGTCACCGACAACTTCTTCGACATCGGCGGGCACTCGCTCGCCCTGGCCGCCGTGCACGCCCGGCTGACCGCCGCCACCGGCCGGTCGATCGCGATGCTCGACCTCTTCCGCCACCCCACCGTGCGGGCCCTCGCCGCGCACCTCGACGGCGCGGCCGACCGGCCCGAACTCGCCCGCGCCGCGCTGCGCGCCGCCGCCCGGCGCAGCCGCACCCGACGTATCCCTCCCCGCCGCCCCGGCGGCACCGCGTGATGAAGGACAACCCCATGGACAACGCGATCGCAACCGACGAACCCGCCGCCGACGGCATCGAGCCGATCGCGATCGTCGGGCTGGCCGCCCGCCTGCCCGGCGCCGCCGACGTGCGCGAGTTCTGGCGCAACCTGGTCGACGGCGTCGAGTCGGTCACCGAGCTCAGCCGCGAGGAGCAGCTCGCCCGTGGCGTCAGCGCCGAGGAGGTCGACGACCCGGGCTGGGTGCACAAGGCGCCGCTGGTCGACGGCTACGACCGGTTCGACGCCGGCCTGTTCGGCATGACCGACCGGGAGGCCGAGGTCACCGACCCGCAGCACCGGCTGTTCCTGGAGAGCTGCTACGGCGCCCTCTCCGACGCCGGCTACGACCCGGCCCGCTACGAGGGCTCCATCGGCGTGTACGCCGGCACCGGCGGCAACACCTACCTGCACAAGTACGTGCAGCGCAACAAGCGCGTCGGCGGCAACCCGCACCACTCGGTCTCCCTCGCCACCAGCAACTCGCCCAACTACGTGGCGACCAACGTGTCGTACCGGCTGGACCTGCGCGGGCCGAGCATGACCGTGCACACCGCCTGCTCCACCTCCCTCGTGGCGTTCCACCTCGCCTGCGAGGCGCTGCGCAACGGCGAGTGCGACATGGCCCTGGCCGGCGGCGTCAACATCGAGCTGCCGCACGCCGGCTACCTCGGCATGGACGGCTTCACCTCCCCCGACGGCCGGTGCCGGCCGTTCGACGCCGAGGCCAACGGCACCGTGTGGGGCAGCGGCGTGGGGGTGACCCTGCTCAAGCGGCTCTCCGAGGCGATCGCCGACGGCGACCACATCCGCGCCGTGGTGCTCGGCAACGCCATCAACAACGACGGCGCCGGCAAGGTCGGCTTCACCGCGCCCAGCGTGGACGGGCAGACGGAGGCCGTCGCCCAGGCCGTCGCGATGGCCGGGGTCGACCCGCGCACCATCACCTACGTCGAGGCGCACGGCACCGGCACCGCGATGGGCGACCCGATCGAGGTCGCCGCCCTCTCCGCCGTGTACGGCGAGGACACCGACGAGCGGGGCTGGTGCGGCATCGGCTCGGTCAAGTCCAACATCGGCCACCTCAGCCAGCCCTCCGGCATCGTCAGCGTGATCAAGACGGTGCTGGCGATGGAGCACGGGCTGATCCCGCCGACCATCAACTACGAGACCCCGAACCCGGCGATCGACTTCGCCGACACCCCGTTCTACGTGGCGAACACCCTCACCAAGTGGGACACCGACGGGCTGCCCCGCCGGGCGGGCGTCAGCTCCTTCGGTATCGGCGGCACCAACGCGCACGTCGTGCTGGAGGAGGCGCCGGAGGCGAACCGGACCGACCGGCGGGTGCCCCCCGCGCACCTGCTGACCGTGTCGGCGAAGACCGGCAGCGCCCTGGCGGCCGCCGTGGAGCGGCTCGCCGAGCACCTCGACGGCAACCCCGAGGGCGGCGCGGCGCACCTCGCCGACGTCGCCCACACCCTGCGCGTCGGCCGCCAGCAGTACGCCCACCGGGCCGCCGTGGTCGCCGCCGACCTGCCCGACGCCGTCGCCGCCCTGCGCGCCCCGCGCCGCCGGCTGACCGGCGTCGCCGACGGGCCCGCGCCCCGCGTCGGGTTCCTCTTCTCCGGCCAGGGCTCCCAGTACGTCGGCATGGGCGCGCAGCTCTACGCCGAGGAGCCGGGCTACGCGGCCGTCGTGGACGAGTGCGCCGAGCTGCTCCGCGCCGAGCTGGGCCTGGACATCCGCGACCTGATCCTCGGCCGCGACCCGGAGGCCGCCGAGAAGCTCCTCCAGACCCGCTACACCCAGCCGGCCCTCTTCGTCGTCGAGTACGCCCTGGCCACCCACTGGCAGCGCAGCGGCGTCCGGCCGGCGGCGATGATCGGGCACTCCATCGGCGAGTACGTCGCCGCGACCGTCGCCGGGGTGCTCGACCTGCCGGACGCGCTGCGGGTCGTCGCCGCCCGGGGCCGGCTCATGCAGTCCCTGCCGGCCGGGTCGATGCTGGCCGTCCCGCTGGACGAGTCGGCGGTCGCCGACCTGCTGCCCGAGGGCGTCTCCGTCGCCACCGTCAACGGCCCCGGCACCTGCGTGGTGGCCGGCGAGTCGGACGCGGTCGCCGCGTTCGCCGAGACGCTGAAGAGCACCCGCAAGGTCAAGAGCAAGGCGCTGCGCACCTCGCACGCGTTCCACTCGCCGATGACCGACCCGATCCTCGCCGAGTTCACCGCGCTGATGGCCACCGTGCCGCTGCGGGCGCCGAAGATCCCGTTCCTGTCCAACGTCACCGGCACCTGGATCACCGAGGCGCAGGCCACCGACCCGGCGTACTGGGCGGCGCACCTGCGCCAGCCGGTGCGCTTCGGCGACTGCGTGGCCGCCCTGCTCGCCGAGGGCACCTGGGCGCTGGTCGAGTGCGGCCCCGGCCGGCAGCTCGCCAACCTGGCCCGGATGCAGGTCGCCAAGGGCTCGCCGGAGCAGCGCGCCCTCGTCCCGCTGGGCAGCCTGCCCGGCCCGGGTGAGCAGGGCGGCGACCTGGCCGTCCTGCTCGCCACCGCCGGGTCGCTGTGGTGCGCGGGCGTGGGCGTGCGCGCCGACGCCGACCCGGCCGCCCGGCGGGTGCCGCTGCCGACGTACCCGTTCGAGCGCCGCCGCCACTGGGTCGACCCGGACCCGATGGAGCAGGTCGCCGCCGCGCCCGCCGAGACCGGCCCCCGGGCGCTGCCCGAGTGGTTCGCCGTGCCGGTGTGGCGTCAGGCCGCCCCCGCGCCGGCCACCGCCGCGCCCGGTCGCTGCCTGCTGCTGGTCGACGGCCCGCGCGGTGACGCGCTCGCCGCCGGCCTGCGCGCCGCCGGCGCCGAGGTCGTCGAGGTACGCGCCGGGGACGCCTTCGCCGCCACCGACGCCGGCTTCGCGCTGCGCCCCGGCGTGCGCGCCGACCACGACGCGCTGGTCGCCGCCCTCGGCGACGGCCTGCCGGGGCGGATCGTGCACGCCTTCGCCCTCGACGGCGAGCCCACCGGCACGGACATCGCCGCCGGCTGGGCCGCCCAGGACCGGGGCTTCCTCAGCGCCCTGCACCTGGTGCAGGCCCTCGCCGGGGCCGGTCGCACCGCCGAGGACGCCGCGCTCGCCCTGGACCTGGTGACCGCCGGCATCTCCGACGTGACCGGCGCGGACCTGACCCGGCCCGAGCACGCCACCCTCGCCGGCCTGGCCCGGGTGCTCCCCGCCGAGCTGCCCGGACTGGTCGTCCGGCTGCTCGACGCCGACCCCGCCGCCACCGGCGCGGAGGCGCTGGTCGCCGAGCTGCGCCGCCCGGCCGACCCGGAGCACCGGGAGGTCGCGCTGCGCGGGGTCCGCCGCTGGGTCGGCGGCTACGAGCAGGTGACGATCGACGGCGAGGCCGAGCCCGGGGCGCTGCGCGAGGGCGGCCGGTACGTCATCACCGGCGGCCTCGGCGGCATCGGCATCACCCTCGCCGAGGACTTCGCCCGGCGGGCCCGCGCGAAGCTGGTGCTGCTGGCCCGCTCCGGCCTGCCGCCGCGCGAGCGGTGGGACGACCACCTCGCCGTGCACGGCGCCGACGACCGGGCGGGCCGGGCCATCGCCGCGATCCGCCGGATGGAGGCGGCCGGCGCGTCCGTGCTGGTCCTCGCCGCCGACGTCACCGACCCGGCCGACCTGCGCCGGGTCCGCGCCGCCGCCGAGGCCGAGTTCGGCGGGATCGACGGCCTCGTGCACGCCGCCGGCCTGGCCGGCGGCGGCATGGCCGAGGTCAAGGAGCGGGCCGAGGCGGAGAAGGTGCTCGCCCCGAAGCTCGCCGGCACCCTCGCCCTCGCGCAGGTCTTCGGCGACCTGCCGATGGACTTCGTGGCGCTCTGCTCCTCCATCACCGCCGTCATCGGCGGCTTCGGCCAGGTCGACTACTGCGCGGCCAACGCCTTCCTCGACGCGCACGCCCGCTCCGGGGCGGGCTGGACCGCGCCCGTGCTGTCGCAGAACTGGGGCGGCTGGGCCGAGGTCGGCATGGCGGTGGAAACGAACGTGCCGGCCGGGTTCCGGGCGGCGAACCGGGACACCGTCACCACCGCCGTCGACCACCCGGTGCTCGCCACGAAGGTGACCGGCCCGGAGGGGACCGTGCTGCACGGCCTCGTCTCCGCCGCCACCCACTGGCTGCTCGACGAGCACCGCATCGGCGGGGTGCCGGTGGTGCCGGGCACCGCGCATCTGGAGTCCGTCCGCGCCGCCGTGGCCGCCGCCGTCCCCGCCCCCGGCCCGGACGCCGCCGTCGAGCTGCGCGACGTGGTGTTCCTGGAGCCGTTCGCGGTGCCCGAGGGCGCGGTCGCCCAGTACCGGGTGACGCTGACCGCCGCCGAGGACGGGGGCACGGAGTTCGTGGTGCAGAGCCTCACCGCCGGGGTGACCCGCACCCACGTGCGCGGCGCGGCCGGCTGGACCGTCGAGCCCACCCCGCCGCCGGTGGACGTCGCGGCGGTGGCCGCCCGCTCCCGCCGGGTCGACGACGACGCGTCGTTCGGCCGGGGCCGCACCAGCATGCTCACCTTCGGGCCGCGCTGGCGGTCCCTCGCGGCGCACCACCTCGCCGACGGCGAGGAGCTGGCCCTGGTCGAGGCGCCCGCCGAGGCCGCCGCCGACCTCGGCGCGTGGGGGCTGCACCCGGCGCTGCTGGACGTGGCCACCGCGTTCGGCCGGGGTCAGGGGAGCGGCACCTACCTGCCGCTGTCGTACGGGCGGATCGTGGTGCGCGGCGCGCTGCCGCAGCGGTTCCACAGCCACCTGCGTCACCGCGCCGGCGGCACCGACGAGGTGGTCTCCGCCGACCTGACCCTGACCGACCCCTCCGGGCGGGAGCTGGTCTCGATCAGCGACTTCGTGCTGCGCCGGGTGGAGGCCTCGGCGGTCACCGGCGGGCTCGCCGCCGAGACCACCCCGGCCCCCGAGGCGGCCCCGGCCGCCGGCGGCGCGGGGGAGGACATCCGGCCCGTGGACGGGGCGGAGGCGTTCCGCCGCAGCCTGACCGCCGGCCTCGGCCCGCAGGTGGTCATCGCCACCCGCTCGGTGGCCGACCTGCTGCGGCGGGCCACCCGGGTCACCACCGGGGCCCTGGAGGCGGAGGCCGACCCGGCGGGCCCGGCCGTCCCGGCGGCGGCCGGCGGCTCGGCCGCGCCGCGCACCGAGCTGGAGGCCACCCTCGCCGGGGTGTGGCGCGACGGCCTCGGCGTGCCGACGGTCGGCGTGGACGACGACTTCTTCGCCCTCGGCGGCAACTCCCTCGTCGCGGTGCAGCTCATCGCGGCGATGCGCAAGGCCACCGGGGTGCGGCTGCCGATGCGCAGCCTCTTCGAGACGCCCACCGTCGCCGGGCTGGCCGCGCGGATCGAGGAGCTGCGCGCCGAGGCGTCCGCCGCCGACCAGCCGGCCGCCCCGGCGGCGGCCACCAGCATCCCGCGGCTGCCCCGCGCCTGAGCACGAAGGAACAAGGGAGCACAGAACCATGAGCGACACGATCGCCACGCTGCCGGTGGTCGTCGAGAACGACGGCCGGGCACTGACCGACCTCATCGACGCCCGCCGTGCCGAGCTGCGGGCCACCCTCGCCGAGCACGGCGGGCTGCTGTTCCGCGGCTTCGACGTCGGGGGCGTCGACGGCTTCGACGCGGTGGTGCGGGCGCTGGCCGGCGAGCCGCTGCTCTACACCGAGCGGTCCTCGCCCCGGCACTCCATCAAGGGCCGGGTCTACACCTCGACCGACTACCCGCCGGACGAGGAGATCTTCCTGCACAACGAGAACTCGTACCAGGCGCGCTGGCCGCTGACGCTGTTCTTCTGGTGCGTCACCCCGCCGGAGACCCTCGGCGCGACGCCGCTGGCCGACGTGCGCCGGGTGTACGAGCTGATCGACCCGGCGGTGCGGGAGGAGTTCGTCCGCCGCAGGTGGATGCTGATGCGCAACTTTCACGCCGACTTCGGCACGCGCTGGCAGGACGTCTTCGGCACCGACGACCGGGGCGAGGTCGAGGCGTACGCGGCGGCGAACCGGATCGCCGTGGAGTGGGTGGGCCGCGACGGGCTGCGCACCCGCGCCGTCCGCGACGCGGTGCACTTCCGGCCCGGCTCGGACACCCCGCGCTGGTTCAACCACGCCACGTTCTTCCACCTCAGCACCCTGCCGGCGGACTACCAGGAGGGGCTGCTGGCGATGTTCGGCCCCGAGGGGCTGCCGTCGCAGACCTACTACGGCGACGGCGGCGAGATCCCCCTCGACGTGGTGGAGCACCTGCGGTCCGCGTACCGGGCCGCCTCCGTCCGCTTCGACTACCAGCGCGACGACGTGCTGGTGGTGGACAACATGACCGCCGCGCACGCCCGGGAGCCGTTCACCGGCCCCCGCAAGATCGCCGTCGCGATGGCCGAGCCGCACAACCCCGAGAGCAGTGGAGACAACTGATGGCCGAATCCCGATTCCTGGTCGTGCGCAACGACGAGGAGCAGTACTCGATCTGGTCGGCCGACCGGGAGCTCCCCGCTGGCTGGCACGACACCGGCTTCGCCGGCAGCCGCGAGGAGTGCCTCGCGCACATCGACACCGTCTGGACCGACATGCGCCCCCGCTCCGTCCGCGAGGCTCTCTCATGAGTAGAGAGTGGACGTTCCCCGCCTCCTTCGCGCAGGAGCGGGTATGGATGGCCAACCAGCTCGACCCCGGCTCGCCGGTCTACAACGTCTCCAACCCGTGGCCCTTCCCACGGGAGCTGGACGCCGACGCGGCCCGCGGCGTCCTCGACCGGGTCGTCGCCCGGCACGAGGCGCTCCGCACCCACCTGCGGATGGACGACGGGGCCCTGGTGCAGGTGGTCCGCGAGCACGAGCCGGTGCGGGTCGAGGCCGAGGACCTGTCGGGCCTGCCGGAGGCCGAGCGCACCGCCCGGTACCGGGCGATCCGCGAGGAGCTGGCCCGCACCCCGATCCCGCTGGACGCCGCGCCCCTGTGGCGGGCCCGGCTGGTGAAGGTCACCGACGCCTGGACGCTCCAGTTCGTGGTGCACCACGCCGTCTTCGACGCCCACTCGGCGGTGCTGTTCACCCGCGAGCTGGCCGCGTTCGCCGCCGCCGCGGTCACCGGCGGGCCCGCCGACGTGGCCGAGCTGCCCATCCAGTACGCCGACTTCGCGGCCTGGCAGCGCGAGCAGCTCGCCGGGCCGGAACTCGACCGGCAGCTCGCCTTCTGGACCGACCACCTCGCCGGCGCCCCGGCGGTGACCGGGCTGCCGCTGGACCGGCCCCGCCCGGCCCGGCTCGGCTTCGCCGGCGACGAGGTGCGCTTCGACCTGCCCGACGGGCTGCTGGACGCCGTGGGCCGGCTCGCCACCGCCTCGGCCGCCACCCCGTACATGGTGCTGCTGGCCGGGTTCGCGGCCCTGCTGTCGCGGGTCTCCGGCGACGACACCGTGGTCGTCGGGGTCTCCACCGCCGGCCGGGACACCCCCGAGGTGAGCCCGCTGATCGGCATGTTCGTCAACCCGGTGGCGCTGCGCTGCGACCTGGCCGGCGACCCGACCGTCGCCGAGCTGCTCGACCGGGTCCGCGACGGCCTGATCGACGCGATGGAGCACGGGCAGACGCCGTTCCAGAAGATCGTCGAGGCGGTCGCGCCCCGGCGGGACCCGTCGGTGCAGCCGATCTTCCAGACCGCGCTGAACTTCATCCCCGACTCCGGCCTGGACCCGGTGCCGCTGGGCACCACCAAGGACGACCTGGCCTTCGACATCACCACCGGGGAGAGCCGGCTGGTCTACCGGACCGACCTGTTCGACCGGGCCACCGCCGAGGCGATCGTCGCCCGGTACGTCCGGCTGCTGGCCGCCGCCGTCGCCGAGCCCGCCCGGCGGGTGGCCGAGCTGCCGCTGCTCGACGACGCCGAGCGGCGGCAGGTGCTGGACACCTGGAACGCCACCGCCCACGACCGGCCCGCCAGCACGATCGTCGCCGAGGTGCAGCGGCAGGCCGCCGCGACGCCGGGCGCGGTCGCGCTGGTCTGCGACGGCGCGGAGCTGACCTACGCCGAGCTGAACGCCGCCGCGAACCGGCTGGCTCGGCTGCTGGTGGCGCGCGGGGCCGGCCCGGAGACCCGGGTGGCGCTCGCCCTGCCCCGCTCGACGGAGCTGCTGGTGGCGATCCTCGCCGTGCTCAAGTCCGGGGCCGCGTACGTGCCTGTGGACACGGGCTACCCGGCGGCGCGGATCGCGTACCTGCTGGAAGACGCCGAGCCGGCGCTGGTGCTGGCCGCCGCCGACACGGCGAACCTGGTGCCGGGCGACGCGCTGGTGCTCGACCCGCTCACCGCCGCCGACCTCGACGCGTCCGACCTGACCGACGCCGACCGGGTCGCCCCGCTGCGCCCGGAGCACCCGGCGTACGTGCTCTACACCTCCGGGTCGACCGGCCGCCCCAAGGGCGTCGTGGTGGAGCACCGGTCGGTGACGGCGTACCTGGCCTGGGCCCGGCACACCTACCCGGGCCTGGCCGGCACCGCGCTGCTGCACTCGCCGGTGTCGTTCGACCTCACCGTCACCGGCCTGCTCGGGCCGCTCACCGCCGGCGGCACCGTCCGCCTCGCGGCGATCGACTCCCCGGCCGCCCGCACGGGTGGGCGGCCCGATTTCCTCAAGGTCACCCCGAGCCACCTGCCGCTGCTCGACGACGTGCTCTCCCCGACGACGGACCTGGTCATCGGCGGCGAGGCGCTCACGGGCGAGCAGCTCGCCGGCTGGCGGGCCGCCCACCCCGAGGTGGCGGTGATCAACGAGTACGGCCCGACGGAGGCCACGGTCGGCTGCGTCGCCGCCCGGATCGCACCCGGGCAGGACGCCCCCGCCGGGGCCGTGCCGATCGGCACCCCGACGTGGAACACCCGGGCGCTGCTGCTCGACGCCGCGCTGAACCCGGTGCCCCCGGGCGTGGCCGGCGAGCTGTACGTCGCCGGCGACCAGCTCGCCCGGGGCTACCTGCGCCGCCCCGGGCTGACCGCCGAGCGCTTCCTGCCCTGCCCGTACGGGCCAGCGGGGCAGCGGATGTACCGCACCGGCGACCTGGCCCGGTGGCGGGCCGACGGGACGATGGAGTACCTGGGCCGCCGCGACGACCAGGTGAAGGTGCGCGGCATGCGCATCGAGCTGGGCGAGATCGAGTCGGCCCTGCTGGCCCGGCCCGGCGTCCGGGAGGCCGCCGTCGTGGTGCGCGCCGAGGACGGCGAGCCCACCCTGGTCGGCTACCTGGTCGGCGACGTCGACCAGGCGGCGCTCGCCACCGACCTGGCCCGGGAGCTGCCGGCGCACCTCGTGCCGGCCGCGTTCGTCGCGCTCGACGCGCTGCCGCTGACCCCGAACGGGAAGCTGGACCGGGCCGCGCTGCCCGCGCCGGCCGCCCCGGCGGTGGCCGAGGACGCCTACGTCGCCCCGCGCACCGACGCCGAGACCCTGGTCGCGGAGGTGTACGCCGACATCCTCGGCGTGGAGAAGGTCGGCGCGCGCGACGACTTCTTCGCCCTCGGCGGCAACTCCCTGCGCGGGATGCGGGCGATGGCCCGCATCCGGGCCGAGGTGGACGTGGACCTGCCGATGCGGGCGCTGTTCGCCAGCCCCGTGGTGGCCGACCTGGCCGCCCAGATCGAGAGCCTGATCGCCGCGGAGCTCGACGGGCTCTCCGACACCGAGGTCGCCGCGCTGCTGGCGACGGAAGAAGGACGCACCACATGACCGACCTGAAGGATCCGGCCCGGGAGGCGGCCCGGCAGGCGCTGATCGCCAAGCGGCTGCGCAAGCGCCAGGTCGCCGCCCCGGCCGCCCGGATCACCCCCCGGCCCGCCGGGGCCGAGGTGCCGCTGTCGTACGCCCAGGAGCGGGTCTGGTTCATGGACCAGCTCGCCCCGGGCGAGGCGGCGTACCACATCGCGGTGCCGCTGCGGGTGCGCGGCCCGCTCGACGTCGCGGCCCTGCGCGCCGCCCTGGCCGGGCTGACCGCCCGGCACGAGTCGCTGCGCACCCGGTTCCCCGCCGACGCCGACGGCCGCCCCACGACGGTGATCGAGGAGTCCGTCGAGGTGCCGCTGACCGTTACGGAGGCGCCCGACGCCGACGCCGCGCAGGCGCTGGTCGAGGCCGCCTCCATGGAGCCGTTCGACCTGGCCGACGGGCCGCTGCTGCGCGCCCTGCTGATCCGGCTCGCCGGGGACGACGATAATCCGGCCTCCGCGCCGCAAGACGGCACTCCGGACCGGATGAACGTCGACGACCACGTCCTCTTCCTCAGCCAGCACCACATCGTCGGCGACGGCTGGTCGGTGGACGTGCTGCTGCGCGACCTGATCACCCTCTACCACGGCGGCGAGCCGCCCGCCCTGCCCGTGCAGTACGGCGACTTCGCCGTCTGGGAGGCCGGCGAGCTGGACGGGCCGGCGGCCCGGGGCCACCTGGACTGGTGGAAGGACCGGCTGGCCGGGATCACCCCGCTGGAGCTGCCGCTGGACGCGCCCCGCCCGGCGACCCAGACCTACCGGGGTGACTTCGTCGAGTTCCAGCTCGACCCGGCCGACACCGAACGGCTCCAGGAGCTCACCCGGGCCGGCGGCGGCACCCTGTTCATGACGCTGCTCGCCGCGTACCAGGTGCTGCTGTCCCGGCACGCCGGCCAGGAGGACTTCGCCGTCGGCGCGTCCGTCGCCGGCCGCTCCGCCCCGGAGCTGGAGAACCTCGTCGGCATGTTCATCAACATGCTGCCGCTCCGCGCCGAGCTGGGCGGCGACCCGACGTTCGCCGAGCTGCTGGAGCGCACCCGGCGCGGGGTGCTGGACGCCTTCGAGCACGCCGACGTGCCGTTCGCGAAGGTGGTCCACGAGCTGAACCTGCCCCGGGACGTCAGCCGCTCCCCGGTGTTCCAGGCCATGTTCGTGCTCCAGAACTACGAGATGGGCCGGTTCACCGGCGTCTCCGACGACGCCGACGTGCGCTTCGGGTGGACCCCGATGGAGCTGAAGGCCACCCGGTTCGACTTCGAGCTGCACGCCGTGGAGACCGTCGACGGGCTCTGGGGGAAGCTGGTCTTCAACACCGACCTGTTCACCCGGGCCACCGTCGAGCGGATCGCGCGGCGCTGGACCGCCCTGCTGCGGGCGGTCGTCGCCGCGCCGGACACCCCGATCTCCGCCCTCGACCTGCTCGCCCCCGACGAGCGGGCGCTGCTGGCCGGCTGGAACGACACCGCCGCCGACTTCCCGGCGGGGGAGACCCTGCACGGCCCCATCGAGGAGCGCGCGGCGGCCACGCCCGACGCGGTGGCGCTCACCTTCGAGGGCCGCGGCGTGACGTACGCGGAGCTGAACGCCGCCGCGAACCGCGTCGCGCACCGGCTGCGCGCCGCCGGGGTGGGCCCGGAGACCCTCGTCGGGGTGTGCGCGGAACGCTCGGTGGAGCTGGTCGCCGGGCTGCTCGGGGTACTCAAGGCCGGCGGCGCGTACCTGCCGCTGGACCCGGAGTACCCGGCCGACCGGCTGTCCTTCATGGTCACCGACGCCGCCGCGCCCGTCGTGCTCACGCAGGAGCACCTGCGCGGCACGCTGCCGGACACCGGCGCGACCGTCCTCGTCCTCGACGACGCGGCGACCTGGGCCGACCAGCCCGCCACCGACCCCGCCCCGCTGGCCGGGCCGGGCAACCTCGCGTACGTCATCTACACCTCCGGCTCCACCGGCCGCCCGAAGGGGGTGCCGAACACCCACCGGGGCATCGTCAACCGGCTGGACTGGATGCAGAAGGCGTACCGGCTCGGCGACGACGACGCGGTGCTCCAGAAGACCCCGGCCAGCTTCGACGTGTCGGTGTGGGAGTTCTTCTGGCCGCTGCGCACCGGCGCCCGGCTGGTGCTGGCGAAGCCCGGCGGGCACAAGGACGCCGGGTACCTGCGTGACCTGTTGGTCTCCGAGCGGGTCACCACCGCCCACTTCGTCCCGTCGATGCTGACGGTCTTCCTCGGTGAGGACGGCGTCGAGGCGGCCACCGCCCTGCGCCGGGTGATCTGCTCCGGTGAGGAGCTGCCGCTCGCCTCGGCCGTGGAGTTCACCACCCGGCTGCCCTGGTCCGAGCTGCACAACCTGTACGGCCCGACCGAGGCGGCCATCGACGTCAGCGCCTGGCACTGCGACCCGGCGCGGCTGGCCGGGCTGACCGGCGTGCCGATCGGCGCCCCGATCGCCAACCTGCGGCTGCACGTGCTCGACCCGGCCGGCAACGAGTGCCCGGTCGGCGTCGCGGGGGAGCTGCACATCGGCGGCGTCGGCCTGGCCCGGGGCTACCACCGCCGGCCGGCGCTGACCGCCGAGCGGTTCGTGCCCGACCCGTTCTCGGGCGAGCCCGGCGCGCGGCTGTACCGCACCGGCGACCTGGCCCGCTGGGTGGTCGCGCCGGACGGCTCCCCGGACGCCGCACCCGGCGGCGTGGTGGAGTTCCTCGGCCGCATCGACCACCAGGTGAAGCTGCGCGGCCTGCGCATCGAGCTGGGCGAGATCGAGAGCGCCCTGCGCGGGCAGCCGGCGGTGGCCGAGGCGGCGGTGATCGTCCGCGAGGACACCCCGGGCGACAAGCGGCTCACCGCGTACGTGGTGGGCGACGCCGAGCACGCCGCGCTCAAGGCGGCGCTGAAGGAGACCCTGCCGGAGTACATGGTGCCGGCGGCGTTCGTCACCCTCGACGCGCTGCCGCTGAGCCCCAACGGCAAGCTCGACCGCCGGGCGCTGCCCGCCCCGGTGGTCACCCGCGAGGCGTCGGTGGCGCTGGTCGAGCCGCGCGACGACACCGAGCGGCTGCTGGCCGGCATCTGGTCGGAGGTGCTGGGCGTGGAGACGCTCGGCATCGACGACGACTTCTTCGACCTGGGCGGCCACTCGATGCTCGCCACGCAGGTCGTGGCGAAGATCCGCAAGGCGGAGCACGGCGGGCGGCCGGTCGGCGTGATGGACCTGTTCCAGCAGCGCACGATCCGCGAGCTGGCCGCGTTCATGACCGCCGACGCCGCCGACGACGGCCCCCGCCGGCTGCTCTACGAGCTGACCAAGCCGATCCCGGCCGGCAAGCGGCTGCGCACGTACGTCTGCGTCCCGTACGGCGGCGGCAGCGCGATCGTCTACCAGCCCCTCGCCGACGCGCTGCCCGCCGGCAACGCCCTGTACTCGCTGGCGATCCCCGGGCACGACGTGGGGCTCAGCGAGGAGGGCCTGCCGTTCGAGGAGCTGACCCGCCGGGTCGCCGACGAGATCGTGGAGCGCATCGAGGGCCCGATCGTGCTCTACGGCCACTGCGGCGTCGGCAGCGCCATCGTCGCCGAGGTGGCCCGCAAGGTCGAGGCGGCCGGGCGGGAGCTGGAGGCGCTCTACATCGGCGCGATGTTCCCGTTCGCCCGCCCGAAGGGCCCCCTCGCGGCGCTGCGCAACCGCCTGGAGCAACTGCGCAGCAACAAGCACTACGCGAGCTGGCTCAAGTCGATGGGCGTGGACACCGACGAGCTGGACCCGGAGCAGGCCGACCGGATCATCAGCAACATGCGGGCCGACTCCCGCGCCTCCGAGGAGTACTTCACCGGGCTGCTCGACTCGGGCGCGGCGAAGCTGCGCGCCCCGATCGTCTCGGTGGTCGGCTCCGAGGACCCGGTGACGGACTACCACACCGAGCGGTACGCCGAGTGGCAGTTCCTCACCGACACCGTCGGGCTGGTCGTCCTCGACCAGGCGGGGCACTTCTTCCTCAAGTACCGGGCCGACGAGCTGGCCGAGATCGTCACGACGGTGCACCCGGCGGTGCGCGCGGGCGACACCGCCGCGCTGGAGGCCCCCGCCCGGGGCGAGGAGGCCGGCTGGGTGGTCGCGGACCACCAGCGCGTCGGCGTGGAGCCGGACGCGGGCAAGACGGTGGTGAAGCCGAGCATGGCCCGGTTCGTCGCGGTCACCACCGGCCAGCTCGTCTCCACCACCGGCTCGGCGCTGACCGCGTTCGCCGTGCCGATCTGGCTGTTCACCAAGACCGGCTCGGTGACGAACCTGGGCCTGCTCTGGGCCCTGGCGCTGGTCTGCGGCGTGCTGATGCTGCCGGTCGCGGGCGCGATCACCGACCGGATCAGCCGCCGGAAGATCATGATGATCGCCAGCTCCAGCGCCGGGACGGTCCAGCTCGTGCTGGCCGCCCTGCTCTGGACGGACAACCTGCGACTGTGGATGATCTACGTCCTGGTGGCGCTGAGCCAGGTCGCGGGGTCGTTCCAGCGCATCGCGTTCCAGTCGGCCGTGCCGCAGCTCGTGCCGAAGCGCTACCTCGGCCACGCCATGGGCGTCACCCAGCTCACCAACGGCGTCGCCATGCTGCTGATGCCGGTCTTCGCCGCCGGCCTGCTGGCCACCATCGAACTCAAGGGCATCCTGCTCATCGACGTGGCCAGCTACGTGGTGGCGGTGGTGACCCTGGCGGTGGTCCGCTTCCCCGACCTGCTGGGCTTCCGGCCGAAGGAACGGCTGCTGGTGGCGATCGCCAACGGGCTGCGCTACTCCTGGCAGCACCGGGGCTTCCGGCTCATGCTCGGCTACTTCGCCGTGGGCAACATCTTCCTGGCCCCGGCGCTGGTGCTGACCACCCCGCTGGTGCTGTCGTTCGGCACCGCCACCCAGGTGGCGCAGGTCGCCCTGGCCGAGGCGCTCGGCGCGGTGGCCGGCGGCGTGCTGATGTCGCTCTGGGGCGGCCCGCGTCACCGGCGCATGATCGGCGTGCTGATCGGCAACCTCGGCACCGCGCTGGGCTGCGTCGTGATCGGCCTGGACGCCTCGGTGGCGATGATCTGCGTCGGGGTGTTCTGGCTGGGCATGGCGATGACCACCGCCCAGTCGATCTACGCCACGATCGTCCAGGTGAAGGTGCCGCAGCGCTTCCACGGCCGGGTGTTCAGCCTGAACCAGACCATCTCCTGGTCGACCCTGCCGATCGGTTTCGCGCTGGTCGCCCCGGGGGCCACCAGCCTCTTCGAGCCGATGCTCGCCCCGGGCGGCGCGCTGGCCGGCTCGGTGGGCGCGGTCATCGGCACCGGCCCGGGCCGGGGCATCGGCTTCGCGTACATCTGCTTCGGCGCGGCGCTGGTGCTGGTCACCCTCGGCGGCTTCGCGATCCGGCTGCTGCGGAACTTCGACACGGAGGTGCCCGACTCGCTGCCGGACGACCTGGTCGGCGCGCAGGAGCGCGAGCGGCGGCTGGCCGCCCGCGCCGCCGAGCGTCAGGAGGAGGAGAAGGTGCCGGTGGCGGCCTGACGCCGCACCCCTACGCCGGGGGTGGCTGGGCCGCGGGGAGGTCCTCGGGCTCGGCCACCCAGCCGGAGAAGACCGGCACACCGTGCCACGGACCGACGCCGTCGCCGCGCCGGTCCGTGGCGACGGCCACCACCGCGTACGGGTGGCCGAAGCGCAGCTCGGCGACCCGGGCCACCCCCTCCGGGGGCAGGCTCACCAACCCGAACGCCCCGGTCACCGCGGCGGCGGCGAAGCCGTGGCGGTCGTACCGGGCGGCCACGGCCTGCCGGGCCTGCACCCCCAGGCCCGGCAGGCCGAGCAGCGCCGCGAGGGCCCGGCCGACGGCGGGGAACCCGAGCCCGGACAGGTCGTGGGTGTCCCGGGCGGACCAGCAGGGCAGCACCGCCGCGTGCCGCTCCTCCCGGCCGCCCGGGGCGTAGGTGCGCACGATCTCCTCGCGCAGCGTCCACAGCGGCGTCTCGCCGAGCGGCAGGTCGAACAGCGACCGTCGCCCGACGGCCTCGCCGGCGTCGGCGTCGGCGGCGATCCGGTACGCGGCGGCGAGCACCTCGGCCGGGGCGACCCGGGGATCGGCGGCCACCGACACCACGAGCAGCCCGGCCTCGTCCTCTCCGGCCCCGGGGCTGCCCGTTCCGTCCTCTCGGACCTGGGGGTTCCGCGCCCCGTCCTCCCCGGCCCCGGCGGGCCGCGCCGCCGCCACGTGCACGGCCACGTCCCCGGCCTCCGGGGTCGCGGCGATCCAGGCCCGGTGCCCGGTCGGCGGGGTGCGCAGCACCCGGGTCAGCCGGTCCGCCCACGGGCTGCCCGCGCCCAGCGCCGCCGCCGGGGCGACGTCGAACGGGTCGGCCCAGGAGATCCGGGTGGCCAGCGCCGACGCCAGCGCGACCACCACCTGCGGCGAGGGCGTCAGCGGGAACCGGTCGATCAGGCCGGCACTGTGCTCGCGGGCCCAGGCGTCCAGCCCGGCGGCGTCCGGCAGCTCGCCGGTGGCCGTGGCGCGGGGGAGGGCGGCCTGCCAGGCGTCCAGCGCGGCGGTCTCGACGCCGGGCCGGTGCCAGACGGCGGTCGCGGACGGCACGAGCGGGTGCGGGGCGTCGAGCAGCGCGGCGGCGGTCCGCGCGGCCGTCGCCAGGTCGGTGCCCAGCGCACCGGCGAGGCTGTCGTCACCGGTGCTGGTGCCGTCATCGCCGGTGTCGGTGCCGGTGCCGGTGCCGTTGCGGGTGCCGCCGTCGTCGGTGGTGCCGCCGTGCCGCCCGTCCGGGTCGGCCGAGGCGCAGAGCGCCAGCAGCAGCCAGGCGCCCAGCGGGGACGCGACGTGGTGCCGCCCGCCGATCGAGGCGTGCAGCCGGGCGGCGTAGCGGGCCAGCGGGCCGTGCGGGTTCGTCGTCATCCGCCTACTGTGCCCGCCCCGGGCCGCCGTCACGACCAGAGTTCGAACGGCTCGTCGATCTCCTCGCCCGCCAGGAACGGGGTGAGCAGCTCCGGCAGCCGGCCGGGGTAGAACCGCTCCCGGCTCTCGACGACCCCGCCGACGGGCCACCACCGGAAGCCGAAGTAGTCCTCCCGCTCGTAGTCCAGCCGGTCCGTCTCGTCCACGTCGGGGCCGGGGCCGTCGAGCCGCACCGCCACGATCACCTCGTCCTGGACGTGGCGGAGCTGGCGGTGGATGAAGCTGGCCCGCCGCCGCCAGCGCGGCGGACCGACCCGGGCCGGGTCCACCCGGATGCCGGTCTCCTCGCGCAGCTCCCGCACGGCCGTGTCGAGGTACGTCTCGCCGGGGTCGGCGCCCCCGCCGGGCAGCTCCCACCACGTGCCGAGCCGGGGATGGTCGGGGTCCCGGGTGTGGAACAGCAGCAGCCGCCCGTCGGCGTCGAGCACCACGAGGCGCACCGCGCTGCGCCGGACGACCGGCAGATCGTCGGGGATGCCCGGCAGGTCGTCGGGGGTGTCCGGCTTGTCGTCCGAGGTGTCCGGCACGGTGGCTCCTTCCGTCCGCCGCCTCGCGCGGCCCGGCCGGTCCCATCGTGCGCCACGGCGGCGGCGACGCCCTCAGCCGGGGTGGGCGGCGACCGCCCCGGCCACCGCCCCCGGCAGCGGATAGGGGCGCTCGGCCGGCAGCAGCGCCTCGGCCGAGGCATCGTCGCCCGCGTCCAGCCGGGCCCGGATCGCGTGGGCGGTCGCGGTGACGTCGCCGATCCCCACGAGCCAGTCGTCGACGTACCGGCGGACGGCCTCGCCGGAGAGGCCGACCTGGAGGCTCCGGTGGGGCAGCGGGTGGGCCCGCACCGTGCGCTCCGGGTCCCACTGCACCCGCACCGGGCTGGACCGCAGCCGCCGGGCCCAGCTCTCCCGGTCCGCGTACGCGCCGGGCTCGTAGGCGCTCAGGCAGGCGTGCGCCAGGGCCCACTCGAACCCGGCGCGGCTTATCTCGACGGCCAGCACCCGCTCCTGGCCCGGCTTGCGGGCCCAGCCGCAGCGGTACATCATCCAGCGGAACGAGGGCTTGATCCAGGTCATCCGGTCGCGCTTGAACGGGGGCACGAAGCGGCCCGCCGCGACCGCCGGGCCGGCGATCTCCGCCGGGTACGCCTGGTACACGGTGATCGTCTCGGCGGTGTACGAGGCGCGAACCTGTCGCGGGGGGATGCTCACGCCGGCATCGTCGCGGCTCGCGCCCGGCACCTCCACCGCTTTTCCCACTCGGATCGGTCGTCGACCCGGCCCCGGCCAGGCTGCGGATGGTCGACGACCCGGTTAGGCTCGCCGCCGTGGCAGGTCTGTTGAGGAGCGTGGCGTCCCGGCTGGGGCGGATCACCCGTGGCGCCGCCGCGCCGGCGCGTACCCCCGGCCCGATCCCGGCCCAGGTGGCACGGCACCGGCAGGTCGCGGCGTTGCAGCGGCGGGAGCTGAGCTACGCCCCGGAGCCCGACGGGCAGGCCGACCCGGGGGAGATCGTCTGGACCTGGGTGCCGTACGAGGACGACCCCCGGCAGGGCAAGGACCGCCCGGTGCTGGTGGTCGGCCGGTCCAGCCGCACGCTGTTCGGGTTGATGCTGTCCAGCCAGAGCGAGCGGGACGGCCAGCGGCACTGGCTCGCCCTCGGCCCGGGCGCGTGGGACCGCGACAACCGGCCGAGCTGGGTCCGGCTCGACCGGGTGCTCACCATGCGGGAGGACGGCATCCGGCGCGAGGGCGCGGTGCTGGACCGGGCCCGCTTCGACCGGGTCGGCCATGCCCTACGCGCCGGCTACGGCTGGCGCTGACCCCCGCCGGCCCGGCGCGCTCGACGTGCGCGGGGCGTCGGCGCTCGCGTGTGGAATCTCGGCGCTCGGCGTGCGCGGGGTGCCGGCGCTCGGCCTGCGGGGGCCTCGGTGTAGGGGGTAAGGGCGCTCGGCCTGCGGGGCCTCGGCAGCCGGCGCGCGGGGTCCTGGCGCTCGGCGTGGCGTGCCTCAGCGCTCGGCGTGCGTGCTGTCCACGAGCTGCCGGGTGGGTCGGGACGAGCCGACGCTCTTCGCCCGGTACATCGCCGCGTCGGCGCGGTCGAGCGCCTCGGTCAGTTGGGCCGGGCCGGTGACTGGGGAGAGGCCGACGGACGCGGTGACGCAGAGGTCGAAGCCGCCGAGCGGAATGGGCGCGGCGAGCGAGTCGCGGAGCCGGCGGGACGCCCGCTCGATCCAGCATCGGTCCACCGTCGGGCTGACCAGCAGGCCCGCGAACTCGTCGCCGCCGAGCCGCGCCACGAGGTTGTCGCCGGCGAACGCGGCCAGCCGCTGGGCCACGTTGATCAGCACCTGGTCGCCGGCGGCGTGCCCGTAGCGGTCGTTGACCTGCTTGAAGTCGTCCAGGTCGAGCACGACGGCGACCAGCGGCTCACCGGCGGTGTCGGTCAGCAGGGTGGCGGCCAGCCGGAAGAAGGCCCGCCGGTTGGGCAGGCCGGTGAGCGGGTCGTGGCTGGCGGCGTGCCGCTCGGCGGCCAGCTCCGCCTGGAGGTGCTTGATCTCCGCCTCGGCCAGCAGCGCCCGGCGGCGCAGTTGCCACGCGGAGACGAAGGCCCCGGCGGCCGAGATGCCGGATGCGATGGTCAACGGATCCAGCACGCACCCTCCCTCGCCGCGTCCGCCCGCGCGGGTGACGACCGCTGCCGGTCGATGCCCGTCGGGCTTCGTTTTCCCTGCTACAACCCCGTTTGAGGTAACCCAAAGTGAAGGCTTGGGTACACCTTACGTGCGATATCATGCTCGCTGTCCGGTGCAGATGCAATAGCAGATGCACGTGCATCCAGACCCCGGTTCGTGATCCGACCCCCTGGCCAGCACCGCTCCTCCCCGCGGCATCGGCAGGCTCTTGAAGAGAAAGACGCCCCATGCAGCAGCCCCCCAACGGCGTTCCCGCCGCGCAGCTTCCCCCGCTCCACTGGCAGAAGAGTCGGCGAAGCAACCCCAGCGGCAACTGCGTCGAGCTGGCCGAGCTTCCCGGTGGTGGCGGCATCGCCGTCCGCAACTCCCGCCACCCCGAGGGGCCGGCGCTGATCTACACGGTGGACGAGATCGCGGCCTTCGTCCTCGGCGCGCGGGACGGCGACTTCGACCACCTGATCGACTGACCCCACGTCGCCGCCGTGGTCCCGTCAACGGGACCACGGCGGCGACGTGGGCGCGGGTTCACCTCACTGTCGGCTCATGGCATGCTTACACGTCGGCCGGGGTCGGGGTCCGGTCGACGGAGCCTGGCAAGCGGAGGTCGGCACGTGACGATGGTTCCCACGGAGGGTGGCCCGGCCACCGGCCCCACCGTGCTGCGCATGTTGCTCGGTGCGCAGCTACGTCGGCTGCGGGAGGCCCGCGGGGTGACCCGGGAGGGCGCCGGCTGGGAGATCCGCTCCTCCGAGTCGAAGATCAGCCGGATGGAGCTGGGTCGGGTCGGCTTCAAGGAGCGCGACGTCGCCGACCTGCTGAGCCTCTACGGGGTCACCGACGCCGAGGAGCGGGAGGCGATGCTCAAGCTCGCCCGCGACGCCAACAGCCCCGGCTGGTGGCACCGCTACGGCGACGTGCTGCCCTCCTGGTTCCAGTCCTACCTCGGCCTGGAGGCCGCCGCCGCGCTGATCCGCAGCTACGAGGTGCAGTTCGTTCCCGGCCTGCTCCAGACCCGGGAGTACGCGCGGGCGGTCGTCCTGCTCGGCCACCGGAGCGCGGACACGGAGGAGATCGAACGGCGGGTCTGCCTGCGTATGCGGCGTCAGGAGCTGCTGCGTCGCCCGCAGCCGCCGCAACTCTGGGTGGTGGTCGACGAGGCAGCGCTGCGCCGCCCGATCGGCGGCGCCGAGGTGATGCGCGGCCAGCTCACCGCCCTGATCGAGGCGACCCGCTCGCCGCACGTGCGGTTGCAGATCATCCCGTTCGACGCGGGCGGGCACGCCGCGGCCGGCGGGGCCTTCACCATCCTGCGCTTCGGCGACCAGGACCTCCCGGACATCGTCTACATCGAGCAGCTCACCAGCGCCCTCTACCTGGACAAGCGTGAGGATCTCGACTACTACGCGGCGGCCATGGAACGCCTCTGCGTCGAGGCCGAGCCGCCGGAGCGGACCCGGGAGCTGCTCGCCCGGCTGCGCGACGAGCTCTACCCACAGTGACCGCGACGGGGCGGGCGCGTGGCGGCCACGACGGAATGCGCACGGTCGGTCGGCGGGGCCGTGGCCGCTCGCCGAGGCGGACGACTAACGTAGTCGGATGATCAGCACGCAGCCGCTCCTGTCCTTTCCGACCACGGTCGCCGCCGGGCCCGAGCCCGGGTCCGACGGGGTGGTCGGATTCGTCACGGGTCTGGTGGAACGGCTCGGCGGCCCCGGGGCCGGGCTGGCGGTCGCGCTGGAGAACCTGTTCCCGCCGATCCCCAGCGAGGTGATCCTGCCGCTGGCCGGCTTCGTGGCCAGCCAGGGGAGGATGAGCCTGGTCGGGGCGATCGTGTGGACCACCATCGGCTCGGTCGTCGGCGCCCTGGCTCTCTACGCGATCGGCGCGATGCTCGGCCGGGACCGGATGCGGGCCATCGCCAAGAAGCTGCCGCTGGTCAAGCTCGAGGACGTCGACCGGACCGAGGCTTGGTTCCTCCGGCACGGCGTCAAAGCGGTGTTCTTCGGCCGGATGATCCCGGTGTTCCGCAGCCTCATCTCGATCCCGGCCGGTGTGGAACGGATGCCGGTGCTGACGTTCCTGCTGTACACCACCCTGGGCAGCCTGATCTGGAACACGGTCTTCGTGATGGCGGGCTACTTTCTCGGCGAGAACTGGCACGTGGTCGAGGGGTACGTCGGCGCCTTCCAGAACGTCGTCATCGTGGTGACCGCGCTGGCGGTCGGGTGGTTCGTCGTCGCCCGGGTGCGCCGGGTACGCGCCGCGCGCCGCGCCACCGCTGCGGGCCTCGACCCGGCCGCCGCCCCCGACGGCCCCATCGCCTTCGGCGGGCCCACCTCCTTCGGTGGCCCCGCGCCCTTGGGCGGCCCCACCGCCTTTGGTGGCCCCGCCGCTGGCCAACCTCTCCCCGCCGACGGCCCCGCCGCGCCCGGTCCTCTCGACGCCGGCCTGGGCGACGCGACGCCGGGGGGCGACTACCGGGGGACGGTCTACCGCAGCGGCTACAACCGGGACGACTCCGAGCGCTGATCGCACCCGGGAGAGGGTGAGGGCACCGCACAGGCGGCTTCGACCCGGTACGGGCGACCGCCGGCTGACTCCATGTCGGCGACGTGGCGGCATCACCGGGACACGGATGCCGCCATGTCCCCGACGTGGAGCGGATCAACCTGGCCCTCGGCGCGGGAACGTGCGCCTTCGGCCCGGGTGCGGACGCCGGGCGGCTGACTCCATGTCGGCGGCATGGGGGCATCCCCGGGACACGGATGCCGCTGTGTCGCCGACATCGAGTGGATCAATCGGACCTCGGGCCCGGAAACGTGTCTGTTTGTCCGGTTTGGGGCAAGTGTGGCCGCCGTCCGGTGGCCCGTGCGCTCGCTGGCCCGGAGATGGGCTTTCCGTCCCCGGCGTCCGGTGCCGGTGTCGGCTGTGGGGCGGTGCGTTCCGGCTATCCGGGTCGGGTGTGACCGGCGGCATCGTGGGGTCGGAATCGTGGCGGGCCCGGGGTCGTTACACATGGCGTACGACCGAGTAGCGCAGTGCCTCTGACCTGCGCCGACGCCCCCACCCCCCGGGTTGCCGGGTGGGAATGGCGGTGGGTGGCCGGTCGTTACACATGGTCCCCGGGCCGCGAGCCGGCCGGGCGAAGACTTCTTCTCCTCGTGATTTCTTGTTGGGCGCCGTGCGTGGTGCTCACACCCACCCTGTGCTGATCCCCTTTGGGGTGGGTGTCGATCCCCCGAATGGAGCTGTCGATCATGAACACGATGCTGCGTAAGAGTGTGCTGGGTATCGCTGGTCTGGCCTTCGCCGGTGGTCTGGCCGCCGGTCCCCTGAACCACGACACCACCACCCCCACCGCTGCGGTGGATGCCCGACCCGTCGCCGCCGCCGTGCAGGCCGACAAGCCCGCCGTGGACATGGGCAAGCTGATTCCGCACGGTGTGCAGGGTGAGCAGTCGCACATCGACCTTGACGACGAGCAGACCGCGAACGTGAAGGCGATCATCGCCGCGACGAAGAAGGCCGGCATGGACGAGCGCGCCGCCGTCATCTCGATCGGCACGGCGTTGCAGGAGTCGAAGCTGGAGAACCTGGGTCACCTGGGTGACCGCAACGACCACGACTCGCAGGGCCTGTTCCAGCAGCGCCCGTCGTCGGGCTGGGGCAGCGTGGAGCAGATCACCGACCCCGAGTACGCGACCATGGCGTTCCTGAAGGGCCTCAAGCAGGTCGACGGCTGGCAGGACATGCCCCTGACCGAGGCCGCCCAGACGGTGCAGGTGTCGGCGTACCCCGACCACTACGCCCAGTGGGAGCAGCAGGCCGCCGACCTCGTCGCCCAGCACTGGAACAGCTAAGACCCACCCGCACCACCCCGCCTACCGGCCGGGCCCCCACCCACGGGGGCCCGGCCGCTTGCGTATCCGGATGCGCCGGCACCACGGGGCTTCGTCCCACGAGGGGGACCGCGTCCGTCCGCCGGTGACGGGGAACTGTTCGGGTGCCGGGGGTGGCCGCGCCGGGCGTACAGTCGGGCCGTGGACCGCACCGAGTCTCTGCCGGCGCAGACCCGCCCGCCCGGCGTGGCGGACGTCGACCCGGGCAGCGTGCTGCTGCCCGGCAACGACGTGCCGCTCGGGCGCTACACGACCGTGCGGCGGCTGCTGCCGCAGCGGCGGCGGCGGATGGTCGGGGCCTGGTGCTTCGTGGACCACTTCGGCCCGGACGACGTCGCCGAGCGACCCGGGATGGAGGTGCCGCCGCACCCGCACACCGGGTTGCAGACGGTCACCTGGCTGCTCGACGGGGAGATCGTGCACCGCGACAGCCTCGGCACCGTGCGGCCGATCCGGCCGGGGCAGCTCAACGTGATGACCTCGGGGCACGGGATCGCCCACTCGGAGCGGTCGCCGGCCGCGCATCCGCCGGTGATGCACGGCGTGCAGCTCTGGGTGGCCCTGCCGGACGCGGCGCGGGCCGGCGCGCCCGACTTCGCGCACCACGCCGACCTGCCGCTCTGGCGCGACGGCGACCTGGACGTCACCCTGCTCGTCGGCGAACTCGGCGGGGAGCGGTCCCCGGCCGTCACGCACACCCCGCTGGTCGGCGCGCAGCTCACCGCCGGCGGCGCGGCCCCGGCCCGACTGCCGCTGCGCCGCGACTTCGAGTACGCGCTCCTGGCCATGTCCGGCTCCGCCCGGGTGGGGGACGTGCCGCTGGCACCGGGCGCGCTGCTCTACCTCGGCTCGGGACGGCAGAGCGTGACCCTGGACGCGGCACCGGGCAGCCGGCTGCTGCTGCTCGGCGGGGCACCGTTCGAGGAGCCCCTGGTGATGTGGTGGAACTTCGTCGGCCGCTCGCACGAGGAGATCGTGGCGGCCCGCGAGGACTGGACGGCGGGCCGCCGCTTCGGCACGGTCGCCGACGACGCCGCCCCGCCGCTGCCCGCCCCGGCGCTGCCGACCACCCGGCTGAAGGCCCGCACCCGGCACGGCGACATCCTGCGCTGACCGCGTGCCTTGGCCCGGCACGGCGACATCCTGCTGACCAGGTCGCCGTCCGGTGCCACCACATCCTGCCTGACCACCTGCGTCCGTCGGGCAAGCGACATCCTGCGCTGACCCGTGGTGCGTCCGCCCGGCGCGGCGGATACCGCGCGCCGACCGGGTACGTCTCCGGCAGGCGTGGCGGGCGGCGACGCGGGTAGTCGCGGCCATGCCGACCACTGCGATCTCCAGCATCGAGGACAGGAAGCGCCTGGCGCGCCGGCTCGCGGGCAGCGGTCGCGGCTTCGCCGAGCAGTACGGCTTCCGGGTCACCAACAACCCGTCGAACCTGTTCCAACTGCTCGTCCTGTCGGTCCTGCTGGCCCGCCGGGGCGACTTCCGGCGGGCCGTGGACACGGCGGCGGCGCTGCGCGACGCCGGCTGGGACAGCGCGGCGCGGCTGGCCCGGTCGCTGCACGCCGACCGGGTGCGGGTGCTGCGTGAGGCGGGCGGGCGCGGTGACGTGGACGGGCTCGCCGACACCCTGGGCGACCTGGCCCGCGCCGTGGTGGAGCGGTACCGGGGCGACCTGCGCCGGCTGCGCGCCGTGGCGCACCACGACCCGGCCGGCGAACGGGCCCTGCTGGCCGAGCTGCCCGGGGTCGACGCCGAGGTGGTGGACCTGTTCCTGCGTGAGGCGCAGGCGCTGTGGCGGGAGGTGGCCCCGGTGGCGGACCGCCGGGCCCTGACCGCCGCCCGCCGGCTGGGCCTGGGCCGGTCGGCGGCCGACCTGGCCGGCCTGGCGGGCAGCGGCGAGTCCGAGCGGCTGGCCTGGCTGGTGGGGGCGCTGGCCCGGGTGGAGCTGGAGAAGCGGTACGCCGATCTGATCGACTGATCGTGCCCTGGCCCACAGTTCTTCGGATTTTGGCCGTTAGGCTGATGGCAGCCGCTATGATGATCTCGGTTGCGCCGCCCACCCGGTTCGGGGGGAGGTCGCCGCCCGGCGGTGCGGCCCGGTTCGGGCCACGGTCACCGCCGGGGGACAGGGATCTGCGTGGCGCCCCGGTCGCGGTTCGTGACCCGGGCGCCCGCCTGTCTCCGACCCCTTCACCGGGCCAGGCCGGCCAGCAGGTTCACCGCCGTGGCGATGATCACCGCCCCGAACAGGTACGACACCAGCGCGTGCCGCAGCACCGTCGTGCGCATCTCGTTGCTGGTCAGGTTCGTGTCGGAGACCTGGAAGGTCATCCCCACGGTGAACGCCAGGTAGGCGAAGTCCGAGTAGCGCGGCGGTTCCCCCTGGTGGAACACGACTCCGCCGTCGGTGCCCGAGTAGTAGATCCGGGCGTACCGGGCGGTGAAGACGGTGTGCACCACCAGCCAGGAGAGCAGCACGCTGGCCACGCCCAGCCCGCTGCGGGCCTCCCGGGGCAGCCCGGCCGGGGCGCGGTGCGCGGCGACCAACACGAGCGCGACCGCGACGAGGCTGGCCAGGCAGGCGACCAGCAGCAGCACGTCGCGGGCGGCCCGGTTCGGGTCCTCCCGCCCGGCCAGCCGGGCGGTGCCGCCGGCGTCCAGCGGCCACAGCGTGCGCCAGACCAGCACCAGCCAGCTCAGCGCCGCGGCGTCCCAGCCGACCAGCGGCGCGAGGCGGGGCGGCCCGACGGCGGCGACCAGGCCACCGGTCAGCAGGCCGACCAGCCCCATCGCGGCAAGCTGGAGCACCGCCGGGGTGTGCCCGTCGGCTCGGCGCACCGGCCGTGCCCCCACCCGCCCGCGCCGCCGAGACGGCTCAGACGCCGCGCAGGTGCTGCGAGACCCGGGTGTGCGGCTCCCGCGCCTGGGCCGCGCGCTGCGACCGGCCCACCTCGGGAGCGGCCTCGATCTTCGCCGACCGCGCCACCTCGGCGCCGTTGGCGTAGTCGACCGGTGGCAGGGCCCGCAGCGCGCGCAGCACGTCCGGCGGGGCGCCCTCGCGTTCCGCCTCGCGGATCACCTCGTCCTTGCCCGCCGGGTAGTCGAGGCTGGACAGGTACCGCAGGACGTCGTCGTAACTCGCCATGGTGTGCGCTCCTCGCCGCTTCGATCCGGTGCACGACTTCGATCCGGTGCACGACCGGCGGCGGTTACCCGCCCGCCGGCCGCTCACGCCCCCGGCGGCGGGGAATCGCGGGTGCGCCGGGGGCGTCGTTTCCGGCCCCGCCCGGCGGGTACGCGACCGGCCCGAGGCTGTGGAAGGAGCGCGCATGAACTACGACACCTTCGTCGACCAGGTGGCCCAGCGGGCCGGGGTCCCCGCCGAGCGGGCCGTCGAGCTGTCCCGGGCGACCCTGGAGACCCTGGCGGAGCGGTTGACCGGCGGTGAGGTGCTCGACCTCGCGGCGCAGCTGCCGAAGCCGTTGCAGGTCGTGCTGCGACCCAGCCCGGACACCGAGGCCGCCGACCGGTTCGGGGCGGCCGAGTTCGTCGCGCGGGTCGGGCAGCGGGCCGGCCTCGACGAGCGGGCCGCCCGGGACGCGGTCCGGGCCGTGTTCGTCACCCTGCGCGAGGCGGTGACGGGTGGGGAGTTCGACGACATCGTGGTCCAGATGCCGCGCGACTACCGGCACATGGTCGAGCCGGCGCTCCTCCCGGGCGCCGCGAGCCCGCGCCGCCGCTGAGGGGGTGGCGTGACCGACGACCGCCGGATCCGGGTGGCCCTGCTGCACGGACCGGGCCGCCCCGAGGCCGACGGGGTCAGTGACTACGTCGCGCGCCTGGCCCGCGCCCTGGGCGAGGTGGGCGTGGACGTCGCCACCGTCGCGGTGCGCCCGGACGGCGGGTCGCCCGCCCGCTGGTGGGCGGCGACCGCCCGCGCCGCCCGCCGGGCCCGCCGGCTGCGGCCGGACGTGGTGCACGTGCAGTTCGCCCCGTCGGCGTACCGCTTCTCCGGCGTGCCCGGCCTGCTGCCGCTGCGGCTGCCCCGGGGCGTGCCGCTGGTGACCACCCTGCACGAGTACGGCTGGTGGGCCGCGCCGGGCTGGCTGCCCGGCCCGCTCTGGGCGGCGGTGGAGCGCACCGGCCGGTGGGACCGGGAGACCGGCCGCCTCGTCCCGGCCAGCGCGGCGGTGGTGGTCACGAACCCCGGCCACGCGGCCGTGCTCCGCGCCCGCACCGGCCGCGACGCGACCCGCGTGCCGATCGCCCCGAACGTGACCGACCACCCCGGGGCGGCCGCCGCCGGCCGCCGCCTGCGGGCCGAGCTGGGGCTGGCCGAGGGCGCCCCGCTGCTGGCCTTCTTCGGCTTCGTCCACCCGGTCAAGGGGCTGCGGCACCTGGTCGAGGCGCTGCCCGAGCTGCGCGGCGCGCACCCCGACCTGCGGTTGCTGGTGGTCGGCGGGTTCACCTCCCAGGCGCTGCCCGAGGCGGAGGCGGCGGCGTACCGGGCGGAGCTGACCGCGCTCACGCAGCGCTGCGGGGTCGCCGACGCGGTCACCTTCACCGGGCACCTGCCGGCCGAGCGGGTCTCCGCCGCGCTGCACGCCGCCGACGTGGTGGTGCTGCCGTTCACCGCCGGGGTGGGCACCAAGAGCGGGGCGCTGCTCGCCGCCCTCGCCCACGGCGTGCCGACCGCGGTGACCCTGCCCGACGGCGACGACGAGCTGGCCAACAGCGGCGCGGTGGCGGTGATCCGGGCCCGCCGGGACAGCGCCGCGATCGTCGCCGCGCTGCGGCGGCTGCTGGCCGATCCGGTGCTGCGCCGACGGCTCGCCGAGCGGGGGCGGGCGTTCGCCGCCGCGTACTCCTGGCCACGGGTGGCCGCCGCGCACCGCGACCTCTACCGCGGGCTGGTGGGTGGCGGGCATGGCTGAGCCGTACGCCGAGATCCTGGTGGTCGACCTGCTCGGTGGGATCGGCGACCTGCTGATGCTGCTGCCGGCCGTGCACGGGCTGGCCCGCCGCCACCCCGCCGCCCGGCTGCGGGTGCTCACCCACGCTCCCGGCGCGGACCTGCTGCGCGCCGACCCGGCGGTGGCGCAGGTGCGCACGCCCCGGCACGGCCGCCCCGGCGCGGAGCGGCAGGCCGTCGTCGACGCCCTCGCCGCCGTGCCGCCCGACCTGGCCGTCACCACCACCCGGTACGACGGCATCCCCGACCTGCTGGAGGGCAGCGGCGCCCGCTGCGTGACGGACCTGTGGTGCCGGCCGCCGCCGGACCAGCCGGTGGGGGAGCGCTACCTGGCGATCCTGCACGCCGAGGGCCTGCTCGACGCCGCCGACCTGGCCGCCCGCCCCCGCGTGCGCCCCCACCCGGCGGCCCGCGCGGCGGGGGAGCGGGCGGTGGCCCGCCTGGTCGGCGCGCCCGCCGCGCCGCCGGTGGTGCTGGTCACCGACGCGGGGATGGCGGTGAAGCGCTGGCCCGCCGCGCGCTGGCGGGAGCTGGCCGCGGCGCTGACCCGGCTCGGCCATCCGGTGCTCACCGTCGGCGCGGACCCGCGCGACCCGCTGGCGGTGCCGCTGCCGCGCGCGGACCTGCCGACCCTCGCCGGGCAGTTCGCCGCCGTGGCCCGGCGCGGCGGGGTGGTGGTGGGGCCGGACACGGGGCCGGTCCGGCTGGCCTCGGCGGCCGGGGCGGCGACGGTGGGCCTGTTCGGCCCGACCGACGCCCGCCGGTACGGGGTCGTCGCCGGCCGGGCGGCCGGGCGGGGCGGCGCGGCCCCCGGCGGTGTCGACCTGCAGGGGCTGCCGGAGTGCCCGCACCGGTCACCCACCGCGATCACCGAGCAGCCCTGCTGGTGGCAGGCCCGCTGCCCGCTCGACCCGGTGGGGCCGGCGTGCATGGCCGACCTGCGCGTCTCGGACGTCCTCGCCGCGATTCGGTCGGCGGCCGGCTCCTCAGTCGGCGACTCTCCGTCATGAGGGGGTGGTGGCTTGGCGAGTCGGCGGAGGCTGACCTAACCTGGTCGCACGAGGGGAGTACTTCCCACGAACCATTCCGGTCAGTACGGCGTGCCCGGAGCATGCCTCGGGTGGTTGCCCACGCGAAACGTGGGTGAAGGAGACCTCGAACATGCCAGGGTGTTCGAGGAGACTCCATGACCGAATTGTCCTATCTGTCTGCAGGTGAGCTGTCGTCTGTCGGCACGCCCTCGCTCTGGGCCATCACCATCGCCGGGGTGATCGCCCTGCTGGTGCTGGACTTCATCGTCACCCGCAAGCCGCACGAGGTGTCGATCAAGGAAGCGCTCGGCTGGTCCGCCTTCTACATCGCCCTGCCGCTGGCCTTCGGCGCCTGGGTCTGGTCCCGCTTCGGCTCCCAGCAGGGTGTCGAGTACCTGACCGGGTACCTGGTCGAGAAGTCGCTCTCGGTCGACAACCTCTTCGTCTTCATGCTGCTGCTGGCCGCGTTCGCGGTGCCCACGGAGCTGGCCCAGCGGGTGCTGCTCTACGGCATCGCCGGGGCGCTGGTGCTGCGGGCGGTCTTCATCGCCCTCGGCGCGGCGGCGCTGCAGACCCTCGACTTCGCCTTCCTGATCTTCGCGCTCATCCTGATCTTCACCGCCGTCAAGCTGCTCCGCGACGCCCTCACCGGTCACGAGCAGGAGGTGGACATCAACAAGATGCGGTCGGTGCGGCTGCTGCGCAAGATCATGCCGGTCGTCGAGGAGTACCACGGCCCCCGGCTGACCGTCCGGCAGCAGGGCCGCCGGGCGCTGACCCCCTTCGCCCTCGTGGTGGTCGCGGTGCTCGGCACCGACATCGTCTTCGCCGTCGACTCCGTGCCCGCCGTGTACGGCATCACCGAGGACCCGTACCTCGTCTTCGCCACCAACGCCTTCGCCCTGCTCGGCCTGCGCGCGCTCTACTTCGTGCTGCACGCCGCGCTGAGCCGGCTCGTCCACCTCAGCTACGGCCTGGCGATCATCCTCGCCTTCATCGGCCTGAAGCTCGGCCTGCACTGGGCGCACGGCATCTGGCCGGGCGTGCCGGAGATCCCCACGCTGGCCTCCCTCGGCGTGATCATCGGCGTGCTGGTCGTCGTCACCCTGACCAGCCTCCGCGCCACCCGCAACGCCGGCTCCGGCGACAAGGAGATCGTCGCCCCCCGGGGCTGACGCCGCGCGGCCGGCGGCGCGGGCGGGGCTCCGGCCCGACCCGCGCCCGCCGCTGCCGGCGATCCGGCTCCGCCGCGTCGCCGCAGGTGGTACGACTGAGGCGTGGGCATCGTGTCACCGGGCTTCCAGGGCCGCCCCCGCTCGGCGCAGCCGGCCCTGCCACCGGGCCAGTACCTGACCGAGGACTTCCCGGTGCTCTCCGCCGGCCCGACGCCGAAGGTGGGGCCGGAGACCTGGGAGTTCGTCGTCACCACCGAGGCGGGCGCGGAGTACCGCTGGTCCTGGGCGGAGTTCACCGCCCTGCCGCAGGACACCCCGACGGTCGACATCCACTGCGTCACCCGCTGGTCGAAGCTCGGCACCACCTGGCAGGGCGTCTCCCTGGACGTGCTGCTCGACGGCGTCGACACGGGCGCGGCGTACGCGCTGGTCCACTCGTACGGCGGGTACTCCACCAACCTGCCGATGGCCGACCTGCGCGGCGGGCGGGCCTGGGTGGTGCACCGCTACGACGGCGGTGACCTGCCCGCCGAGCACGGCGGCCCGGCCCGGCTGCTCGTGCCCCACCTGTACTTCTGGAAGTCCGCGAAGTGGGTGCGCGGCATCCGGCTGGGCACCACCGACGAGCCCGGCTTCTGGGAGACCGCCGGATACCACGACTACGGCGACCCGTGGCGCGAGCAGCGCTACGCCGGCGATTGAACGCCCCGCCGCTGACCTGGCGGGTGGCCCGGCTCGTCGAGCGCCGGGCCGAGACGCCGACCGCCCGGACCCTCGTCCTCGACGTGCCCGGCTGGCCGGGGCACCTGCCCGGCCAGCACGTCGACGTCCGGCTCACCGCCGCCGACGGGTACCAGGCCGCCCGCTCGTACTCCCTCGCCGCCCCGGCGGACGGGGAGCGCATCGAGCTGACCGTGCAGCGGGTGCCCGACGGCGAGGTGTCGCCGTACCTGATCGACGTCTGGGCCCCGGGCGACCCGGTGGAGGTGCGCGGCCCGGTCGGCGGCTGGTTCGTCTGGCGGGCCGCCGACACCGCGCCGGTGCTGCTGGTCGCCGGCGGCTCGGGCGTGGTGCCGTTGATGGCGATGGCCCGGGCCCGGCGGGCGGCGGGCAGCCGGACGCCGTTCCGGCTGATCTACTCGGCGCGCACCCCCGAGGACGTGTTCTACGCCGACGAGCTGCGCCGCCGCGCCCGCGACGACCGGGGCCTCGACGTGACGTACGTGTACACCCGGGCCGCGCCCGTCCGGTGGCGGGGCGAGCCGCACCGCATCGGCCCGGCCGACGTGAACACCCACGGCTGGCCGGCCGACCTGGAGCCGCTGTGCTACGTCTGCGGGCCGACCGGCTTCGTGGAGACGGTGGCGGACCTGCTGGTCGGCCTGGGTCACCAGCCCCGGCGGGTCCGCACCGAGCGGTTCGGCCCGACCGGCTAGGCCGCACCTGCGAGGAGAACCGATGACCGAGATGTCGTACCTGGACGGCAACATGCTCGACGGCCCGCTGCGCGAGCTGTTCGCCGTCGACCTCAGCGCCGCCACGGGGCGCTGCGAGGCGTGCGGGACGACCGGCCCGATGGCCGGCCTGCACGTCTACCCACACGCCCCCGGCCTGGTGGCGCGCTGCCCGGCCTGCCAGGGGGTGATGCTGCGGCTGGTCCGCACGCCCCAGCGGGCCTGGCTGGACCTGCGCGGCGCCACGTACCTGGGGATACCGCTGCCGCCCGACCAGCCGTACCCCCGCCCGCTCTGACGCGTCGCGGCGTTTGCCGGGGCCGGCGGCGGGAAGCACCCGGCATGACGAAACCTCGTGTGGTGATCGTGGGGGCCGGGTTCGCCGGTTACCACGCGGCGAAGACGTTGAGCCGGATCGCCCGGCACCGGGCCGAGATCGTGCTGCTGAACTCGACCGACTACTTCCTCTACCTGCCGCTGCTGCCCGAGGTGGCCGCCGGGGTGATCGAACCCACCCGGGTCTCCGTGCCGCTGACCGGCACCCTCGACGGCGTGCGGGTCGTCGTCGGCGAGGCCGACCGGGTCGACCTGCGCAACCGCTGGGTCGGCTACGCCACGCCCGAGGGCGACCACGGCCGGCTCGCCTACGACCGGCTGGTGCTCGCCGTCGGCAGCGTCAACAAGCTGCTGCCCATCCCCGGCGTCACCGAGTACGCCCACGGCTTCCGCGGCATGCCCGAGGCGCTGTACCTGCACGACCACGTCGTACGCCAGATCGAGCTGGCGGAGGTCAGCGACGACCCGGCCGAGCAGCGGGCCCGCACGACGTTCGTGGTGGTCGGCGCCGGCTACACCGGCACGGAGGTCGCCGCCCACGGGCAGCTCTTCACCGACCGGCTGGTCGCCCAGCGCCCGCACCTGAACATCCGGCCGCGCTGGATGCTGCTCGACGTGGCCCCCCGCGTGCTGCCCGAGCTGGACCAGCGGATGTCGCGCACCGCCGACCGGGTGCTGCGCCGGCGCGGGGTGGACGTGCGGATGGGCACCTCCGTGGCGGAGGCCACCCGGGACGGGGTGCGGCTCACCGACGGCGAGTTCGTGCCCACCTGCGCCCTCGTCTGGTGCGTCGGGGTGCGCCCCGACCCGTTCGTCGCGGAGCTGGGCCTGCGCACCGAGAAGGGCCGCCTCGTGGTCGACGAGTACCTCACCGTCCCCGGCTACCCCGAGGTGTACGCCTGCGGCGACGCGGCGGCGGTGCCCGACCTGGCCCGCCCCGGGCAGATCTGCACGATGACGGCCCAGCACGCCCAGCGCCAGGGCAAGCTGGCCGCGCAGAACATCGCCGCCTCCTACGGGCACGGCCGCCGCCGCCCGTACAAGCACCACGACCTGGGGTGGGTGGTCGACCTCGGCGGCTGGGACGCGGCGGCGAACCCGCTGAAGGTCTCCCTGTCGGGCCCGCCGGCCAAGGCCGTCACCAGGGGATACCACCTGCTGGCGATGCCGGGCAACCGCGCGCGGGTGGGCGCGGACTGGCTGCTCGACGCCACCCTGCCCCGCCCCGCGATGCAGCTCGGCCTCGTGCCCGCCGACGCCGTGCCGCTGGAGAGCACGTCCCCGGAGGTCCCGGCCCGCCGCTGACGGGCCGGTCCCCTCGGCCGCCCGGGGCAGGCCAGCTCAGTCGCCCGGGACCGGCCAGCTCTGTCGCCGCAGGCCGCGTCGGGGGCGGCTCAGCCGACGCGGGTCGTGTCGGGTCCGGTTCAGCCGCTCAGGGTCGCGTCGGTGTCGGGGGCGGCGCCGCCGACGAACGCGTCGAGGGTCGGGCCGTGCAGCACGCCACCCGGGACCGGGTCGCGGGCCGCCCGCGCGGCGAGCCGGCCCACGGGCAGCCGGCCCGCCCGCAGCGCGGCGGCGAGCACCACGTTGCCGTAGCGTCGGCCGCGCAGCATCCGCCGGTCGGCGACCAGGCAGACGTCGGCGAAGACGGCGCGCAGGGTGGCCACCCGGGCGCGGGTGAACGCCAGCGGCGGCAGGTCGGTGACGTTGACCAGCAGGATGCCCTCCGGGCGCAGCACCCGGGCCGCCTCGGCGGCGAACTCCACGCCGGCCACGTGCCCCGGCATCCGGGCCGCCCGGTAGACGTCAGCGAGCACCAGGTCGTACCGGCCGGGCGGGGCGGCCGTCACCGCGTCGCGGGCGTCGGCGACCTCGACGCGTACCCCCGGCGGCGGGGCGGGCAGCTCGCGGCGGACCAGCTCGACCACGGCGGGGTCGCGCTCCACCACGAGCTGCGCCGAGCCCGGGCGGGTCGCCCCGACGTAGCGGGGCAGGGTCAGCGCGCCGCCGCCGAGGTGCAGCGCCTCCACCGCGACGCCGGGCGGCGCGGCGAGGTCGACCACGGCGGCCATCCGGCGGACGTACTCGAAGTGCAGGTGGCGCGGGTCGGTCACGTCCACGTAGGACTGGGCGACGCCCCCGGCGAGCAGGGTGCGCCCGGTGCGGCGGTCCGGGTCGACCACCAGCTCCGGTCCCTCGGCGGCGGGGTGCATCCCGGCACCGTAGCCGCCGCCCCGGCGGGCGGGCCACGGCGGCCCACGCCCACCGCCCGCCGCGCCGCCGGCCCACCGGGCGCGGCCCGACCGCCGTGGCCGGCGGACGCGGCGCCCCACCGGCGGGGCCCGGCCACCGTGGCCGGCGGCGAGGCCGGACGCGGCGTCCCACTGGCGGGGCCCGGCCACCGTGGCCGGCGGCCCACCCCGGCGGGGCCGAACGCGGGGGCCCGCCGGGCCGGGCTCAGCCGCCGCCGGCCGCCGGGCCGAGCAGGTCGCGCAGACCGTCCGGTACGCGCAGCGAGTCCACCAGGTCGCCGTCGCGGGCGGCCAGCGCGGCGAGCGTCGCCTGCGCCTGGTACCGGGCCTGTTCCGGGGTGCGGCCGCTGAGCCGGGCCACCTCGGTGAGGAAGCCGGGCAGGTCGTCGTGGCGCTCGATGCCGTCGACCGGCACCACGTCGTGCAGCGACACCGGCACCGCCTCCAGCAGCCGCTCCCGCGCGGCCTGGTCCAGCGCCCAGGCCAGCACCAGCACCGTCGCCTCGGCCCCGACCTTGGCGGTGCGGAAGTCCACGCCGGCCCGCCGGCCGACGTCGTCGACCAGTTCCCGGTAGCCGACCCCGACGGCCCCCGGCGCGCCGCTCCGGCCGCGTTCGGCGCGGGGCCGGGCGGCGGGGGTCGTCGTCGGGGCGGCCGGCGTCGGTTTCGGCCCGCCCCGGGTGCTGTCCGGCTTGTGCCGCCCGGCCGGGGGCGGCCCGTCCCGTTTGCCCCGGTCCAGGTGGGTGAGCTGCTTGGACGCGCTCAGGCTGGCGCCGGTGTCGCTGGCCTGCCGGCCGCGCTCGCGGGCCTGGCGGGCCAGCGCCCGGCGGCGCTGGTTGTCCCCCTCCATCTGCTTGCGCATGGCACACCTCGCTCCCTCTCCGCTGCGCTGTCTCGCGGTCGCCTTCCCGGCGTCGCGGGGGCGAAACGAGGGCGGGCGGGTCGCGCCGGGAGGGCGGCGGGGGCTCGCCCGGGCCGGGTGAGGCGCTCTCGCCCCGGTCAAGGGGCGATGCCGGCGCGCGGGGGCCGGAACCGGCCGTCAGCGGGCGCCGGCCGCCTCGGCGCCGGGGTCGGCCCGGCCGGCGGACCGGGTGGCGAGCACCTCGGAGAGCCCCGTGCGGTCGAGCAACTGCTGCAACGACGGGCTCGTGCCGGTCAACCGGATCGGACCGCCGCCCGTGCGGTGGACCACCACCAGCGCGCTGAGCCCGGAGGAGTCGCAGAGGCCAACCCCGCTGAGGTCGATGTCCAGCTCGTGGTAGCCGTCCCGGCGCAGCTCGTCGGCGGCGTCCACGAGCGCGGGGGAGGTGTCGAAGTCCAGCTCGCCGGTCAGCCGGAGCCGGGCGCGCCCCGGGGCCAGCCGGCTGACCTCGATGGTCAACAACTGCGCGGACATGTGTCCATGGTCCCAGTCCACGGCGGTGGGCACACTCCTGGGGGCCGCCGGGTCGACGCCGGGGCCGGTCGCGGAATCGTCGGGGGCGTTCAGATCGACGCCGCCGGGCGCTGTTCCCCGGGCCGGCCGAGCTCCGCCCCGTCGGGCAGGGGGCGGGCGAGCAGCCCGGTGATGCCGGTCATGTCGAGGATCGTGTCCAGGAACCGGGGGGTCGAGGAGAGCCGGACGGTCGTGCCGCACTGCTGCCCGTCGCGCCACGCGTGCACGATCACCGACAGCCCGGTGCTGTCGATGAACTCGAGGCCGGCGAAGTCGAGCACGAGCACCGCGGGGTGCTCGGCGAGCTGGCGGTCCACCTCGCGCCGCAGGGGCGCGGCGGTGGTGAAGGCGAGGTCGCCACCGACCCGGATGAGGGGCGCGCCCGGCTCGGACAGATCGACGGCCATGATCAGCGGTGTCGTCTCGGGCTTCCTCGCATGGGGCACCACGATCACGCCTTTCCGCGGGCCTGCCGGTCGGGCAGGGTTACTCGGATCGTAACAACGTCCGCCCCGCGCCGCCCGGTACGCCGGGACCGGGCAGGTCGGGACGGCCGCAGGGTGGCGGTGCCGCCGTACCGGCGTAGGGTGGGGCGAGGAGATTGGACCACATACGCCGTTTACGGCGGCCCGCGGGTGTCGGGTCGATGTCGAGAAGGAGTGGAGCCCCACTGGTGACTGCTGCCGGCGTCAGGGACTGGGACCCGGGCGACGGGCGGATCTCCACGTCGGGCACACGTGTCCCGGCGTGGTCCGCCGACGTCCCGGTCCGGCCCGCTGGCGCGCTGCCACCGCTGGCCCCCGACCGGGGTCCGCCCGTCCTCGACTGGTCTGAGGTCGTCGAGCACCTCCGCGAGGGCCTGGTCGTCTGCGACACCGCCGGCGTGGTGCGGCACCTGAGCCCGGTCGCCGAGCGGCTGCTGCCGGAGGTGACCGTCGGTCGGGTGCTCGCGGCCTCCGGCGTCGAGGGGCTGCGGGCCCCGACCCACGGCGACGAGTTCAGCCACCGGGGCCGCCGGCTGCGCATCCGCCAGGTGCCGCTCTCCACCGGCGGCTGCTGCTGGTACGTCGAGGACGTCACCGACAACATCACCCGCGCCGACGCCCTGCTGGCCGAGCGGGCGCGCGCGGCCTTCCTGGCCCGGGTGGGGGAGAAGCTCGGCAACCCGCTGCACCCCGACCGGGCCGCCGCCGCGGTGGCCCGGCTCGCCGTGCCGACCCTCGCCGACGTGGCCGTGCTGGTGCTCGCGCCCCGCTCCGGCCGGGCCCGCTGGTGGCGGGCCACCCGCGCCGACGACGGGGCCCCGTCCGTGGACGTCGGGGTGCTCAGCGCCGCCGACCTGCCGGCGGCCGTCGACGAGGGCCTCGCCGGCTTCGAGCCGCAGGTGCCGGACTGGCTGGTCGAGCAGGCCGTCGACGCGGGCTGGCTGACCGGCGTCACCGCCGCCGACGTCAGCGTCCGGGTGGTGCCGCTGCCGGGGCGGGACCTGCCGGCCGGGGTGCTGCTGGTCGCCCGGGGCGCCTGCCGCTACTACGACGAGGCGGACGTCGAGCTGGTCCGCGCGTTCGCGGCCCGGGCCGGCGCCGCCCTGACCACCGCCGTGCTCTACCGCGACCAGGCCGAGGTCGCCGACACCCTCCAGGCCAGCCTGGTGCCGGTCGAGCCGGCCGAGGCGGCCGGCGTGCAGTGGGGCACGGCGTACCGGCCGGCGCAGGCCGGCCTGCGCATCGGCGGGGACTTCTACGGCTCCCACCGGCTGCCCGACGGCGGCTCGGTGTTCTTCCTCGGCGACGTCTCCGGCAAGGGCGTCGAGGCGGCGGTCTTCACGGGCCAGTTGCGCCAGTGCCTCCAGGCGCTGCACCGGGTCGAGGCGCACCCCGGCCGGCTGCTGCGGCTGCTCAACGACGCGCTGCTGGAGACCACCCAGGCCAACGGCCAGGGGCGCTTCGCCACCATCGTGCTCGGCGTGGCGCGCCCCCGGGGCGACGGCGGGCTGACCCTCTCCATGTCCGGCGGCGGCCACCTGCCCCCACTCGTGCTGCGCGCCTCCGGCGAGGTGGAGCCGGTGGGGCTGCGCGGCATGCTGATCGGCGTGGTGCCGGACCCGCGCGTCGGCGAGGTGTCCGTCGAGCTGGCGCCGGGCGAGACCTGCCTGCTCTACAGCGACGGCGTGACCGAGGCCCGCGGCGGCCGGCGCGGCGACGAGCAGTTCGGCGCCGACCGGCTGGTCCACACGATCACCGGGTGCCAGCGGATGCCCGCCCCGGCGCTGGCCGAGCGGGTCGAGCAGGTGACCTGCGACTGGCTCGCCCACGGCGACCACGACGACATCGCGGTGCTCGCGCTGCGCGCCACCGGGCCGCAGGGCCGGTCGATGCGGCACCTGCACGCGGTGCCCGCCCTGCGCCACTGACCGGACGACCCGAGGAGAAGCCCGCGTGACCGTCCCCACCACCGCCCCCGCGCCCGCCCTGTCGCCGGCCGACGCCTACCACGGCTTCCTCGACGCCCTCGCCGAGGCCGACGAGTACGCGGCCGTCGACGTGGCCCTCGGGCTGGTCGACGCCGGGGTGCCCGCCGAGCGGGTGCTGCTCGACCTGGTGGCCCCCGCGCAGGCGGAGGTGGGGGAGCGCTGGGCGCGCAACGCCTGGAGCGTCGCCCAGGAGCACGCGGCCACCCACATCAGCGAGCGGGTCGTGGCCGCCGTGGCCGCCCACGCCAACCCGCACCCCACCCGGGGCCGCATCGTGGTGGCGTGCATGGACGGCGAGTGGCACGCCCTGCCGCCCCGGCTGGTCGCCGAGGTGCTGCGGCTGCGCGGCTGGCAGGTCACCTTCCTCGGGGCCAGCGTGCCGGCGGCGCACCTGGTGTCGTACCTGCACCGGCACGACGCGCACGCGGTCGCCCTGGCCTGCGCGCTGCCGATGCGGCTGCCGCACGCGCACCGCATGGTGGAGGCGTGCCGCCGCTCCGACGTGCCGGTGGTGGTGGGCGGCCGGGGCTTCGGCCAGGACGGACGGTGGGCCCGCCGGCTCGGGATGGCCTGGGCTCCCGACGCGCCCGCCGCCGCCGACCTGGTCGCCGACGAGCGCGCGCTGCGTCGGGTCGCCCCGGCCGATGTGTCCCTGCTCGCCGACGACGAGTACGCGGGCCTCACGAAACGGCGCGGAGAGCTGATCGAGAGCGCCCTGTGCGCCCTGCGGGAACGGTTTGCCGGGATGCGGAAGTACTCCCCGGCGCAGCTCGACTCCACCGTCAGCGACCTGGGCTACATCGTGGACTTCCTCGCCGCCGCCGTCTACGTCGACGACCCCTCGCTGTTCACCGAGTTCGTCGAGTGGCTGGTCGGCATCCTGGTCAGCCGGGGCGTGCCGGCGGCCTCCGTCGGGCTCACGCTCGCGCACTACGCGGGGGAGCTGCGCGACTTCCCGCGCGCGGCGCGCTTCCTCGGCGCGGCGCGCGCGCTGGTCTGACGCGCGGGCGCGCCCGCGCCGGCCCCGGGGCCGTCCTGCTTATACTTGCTCCACTGCAAGCATCAGCCTGCGGTGAAGCGGGAGGAACCAGGTGACGTTCACCGTCACGTACGCCCAGCGGGACGGCGCCGGGGCGTGCCTGCGACTCGCCGGCGAGCTCGACATGAGCACCGCCGGAGAGCTCAACGCGGCGCTCGACCGGCTCGCCGAGTCCGGCGCGCACCACCTGCTGGTCGACCTCACCGAGCTGACCTTCTGCGACTCCACGGGGATCGCCGCGTTCGTGCGGGGCGACAACCGCGCGGCGGCCCAGGGCGGCTGGCTGCGGGTCACCAACGCCACCGGGCGGGTCGAGCGCGTGTTGAGGGTGACAGGGCTGGCCGAGGTGCTGGGCTACCAGCCCGACACGGGCCACCCGACAGCACGGTCCGCCCCCTGATGGGCTAGATTTCCCCGCCAGCAGGTGGCCGCGAGGTCGCCGTCCGCGTCAACCCGAGGCAGGTCTGTCATGGCTGGAAGCACTCCCGGCCCCGTTCGTATCCTCGTGGTCGACGACGACCCCGGCGACGTCCTGATGATCGAGGAGGCGCTCGCCGACTCCGACGTCGACAAGGTCATCGACGTGGTCAGCGACGGCCAGGAGGCGATGGAGTTCCTGCGCCAGGAGGGCCGGCACACCGAGGCCCACCGGCCCGACGTCATCCTGCTCGACCTGAACATGCCCCGGATGGACGGGCGGCAGGTGCTCGGCGAGGTCAAGCAGGACGACGACCTGCGGACCATCCCGATCGTCGTGCTCACCACCTCCAACGCCGACACCGACATCGTGGGCAGCTACACCCTCCAGGCCAACGCGTACGTGACGAAGCCGATAGACCTGGACGACTTCAACGACGTCGTGCGCCGCATCGACGAGTTCTTCGGCCGGGTCGTGGTGCTGCCCAAGCGGGCCTGAGCGGGCCCCTCCGCGTCCCTACGGCCGCGGAACGGTGCCCCGCAGAAGCCGAACGATTTTCCCGAACGCCCGCGCCGGTCGCCGCGCGCGGCGAGGATCGGGGGGTGACACCCGGCTGCCTGGGGGGCGACAGCATGAGGTTCTCCGTCGTGGAGTTCGGCTACGACCGGCGGCAGGTCGACGCCTGCCTCGACGCCCTGGCGGTCCGGCTGAGCCGGCTCGCGGCGCGGGCGGAGGGCGCCACCGGCGCGGGCCGGGACTGGGAGCTGCTCCGGGACGAGGCCGCCGGCCTGTGCGACCTGGTCGGGCGTCCGTCCGCCGACGGCCGGGCTGCGGCGTCGGGGGACGTCGAGCGGGAGGCCGCCGAGCTCCTGGCGCGGGCGCGGTACGAGCTCGACGCGGCCCGCGAGGAGGCCCGGCGGATCCGCGAGCAGGTCTACACCGAGGCGGTCCACGCCCGCCGCGATTTCGAGGCCGCCCTGGCGCAGCGCCGTCGCCGGGAGGCCCGGGCGGACGAGATCCTCGCCGAGGCGCCGGTGGCGGCGGACACGCCGACGGCCGCGGCGGCCGTGCCGCCCGGCGGGGTGCCGACGACCAGGGCGGCGGCCGGCGTGGAGCCGCCGGGGGAGCGGAATAGCCGGGTGCCCTGAGCGGCTCAGGTCAGCGCCGCGACCACCGCCGTGGCCCGCCGCTCGTGTCGCGCGTACGCGCGGGGGTACGCCGAGACCTGTACGGACTGGGCGGCGGCGGTCACGCTCATCCGCTCCCAGCCGGGGACGTCCCGCAGGGCCTCGTAGAAGACCCGGGCCGCGTACGCCGGCCGCATCAGCTCCCGGACGCTGCCCCAGCCGCTGCTGGGGCGCTGCTGGAACAGCCCGACGGAGTCGTGGTCGGAGCCGCTGCCCTGGTGCGGGTACCGGCGCGACTCGGGGAGCACGTCGCTGGCCAGGTTGTGCAGGTCGCTCTCCTGCATGGCGGTGGCCAGCGCCACCACCAGGGCCCGGCGGGGCAGCCCCAGGTCCCGGCCCACCTCGACGATGGTCTCGGCATTGTCCATCTGGAGCCGGCTGAGGCCGGCCACCGGGCGCGGCCGGGGCGGCTTGCCGGTGGGGCTCGGGAGCGGGCTCGCCGTCGGGCTGGGCGGGAGGGTCACCGGGGTGGCCGGCGAGCGGTCGAGGGACCGGGAGGCGCGCTGCTCGGCCTCGGCGGCAGCCGCGGCGCGGTCGGCGAGGGCCTCGCGAACGGGTTCGGGGGCGTCGTCGGCCTGCCGCACGGCGGCGAAGGCGGCGACGCCGAGGCAACAGCTCACGCCGGTGGCCAGGGCCACGCGCGCCGGGGTCGACCCGAGCAGTGCCCGGCGATGGCGGCGGGGTGGGTCGGGGCGGCGGTGCCGGCCGGCGGTCCGGCCGGTGGAGGTGGCATCGGTCGAACGGCCATCCGGTCGGCGTCGGGTCTGCTTCTGCTCAGCGGGGTCGTCGGCGTGCACCTGCCGAGGCTAGAGAGATTCACCCGCCCCGCCATCGGGGGCGGTTGGTGGTGTGCGCCACATTTGGCGGCTTTCCGACGGGGCAAAAGCCGCTAGAGCGGATCAAGCGAATTATTCCGGCCTGTCGCCCTCCTGCCGCTATAACCGATTTAGGGCGTGGATTCGGTCATCCCGCCGGGCGTCGCCCGCCCGTCACGCGCCATCCGCCCGAATCGTTCCTTCGGACGATGGTCGACTACCCGGTTCGACGGGGTGCCCCGGCCCGGCGGGCCCACCCCGCGGCGGGGAGCCTAGCGCCGGCCGTTCTCCGCCGGGGCCACCGTGAGCCGGTGCCGGGTGCTGTCGCCGCTGGAGAAGGGCCAGAGCCGGTCGGCGTGCTCGACCAGCTCGGCGAGCTGCTGCCGGCTCAGCCCGGCCGAGGAGATGGAGGCGTGCACGTCGGCCCGGTACCGCCCGTCGTCGTCGCGCCCCAGCCGGGCGGCGGCGCGGACCTGCACGGTGTGCGCCTCGTCGGTGATCTGCCCGGCCGCCTCGACGGCGGCGTGGTGCAGACAGGACGCGAACGCCGCCGCCAGGAGCTGCTCCGGCGTCAGGCCCGTGCAGTGCGGCGCCAACGGCGAGGCCAGGGCGGTGGAGAGCCCCCCGTCGTCGGTGCGGACGTGACCGCCCTCCGCGGTCGCGGTGGCCTCGTGCGGCCAGGAGTTCGGATCCGGCATCGCGTTCCCCCCTCAGTCACCCGCCCGGCTACCCGGCCCGCACCCGGCGAAACCGGCGGGTGCCGGCGCGGGCGCCCGGCGTGGGGAGCGTCGTCAGGGGGCGCCGTGCCAGCCCGCGCCGGCCGTCCCCTCGAGCGACGCCGGCCGGGTCGCCTCGGCGGCGGCCTCCTCGGTCCACGGGGAGACCTGGTGGGAGCGCTGCCGGGGCGGAAGCGCGGCGAGCATCGGCACGTAGACCCGGGCGTCGACCGCCTCGGCCAGCAGCAGCGCGGCCATCAGGCTCGTGGGCCGAAGGGCCGGCTCGTCGGCCATGAGCTGCTGGCACAGCTCGGCCACCTCCGCCGGCAGGCCGTCGACCGGCGGCAGCGGCGCGGGCGGCTGGCGGCGGCGCGCGCCGAGCAGCGCGGTGGCGGTGTCGGCCTGGTACGGCAGCCGCCCGGCGAGGCAGTAGTAGAGCAGCACCCCCAGGGCGTACATGTCGGCGGCCGGGGTGGCGGGCTGCCGGTCGAGCTGCTCCGGGGCGAGGTACGCGGGGGTGCCCACCACCATGCCGTCGGGCAGCTCGTCGGGCTCGCCGGCCGGGGTGGCGATGCCGAAGTCCAGCACCTTCACCCCGCTGGGCGTGAGCATCACGTTGGCCGGCTTCACGTCGCGGTGCACGATGCCGTGGGCGTGCGCGGCGGCGAGCGCCGCGGCGATCTCGGCGCACACCCGCACCGCGATGCGCCAGTCCAGTGGCCCGGCGCGCAGGTGCGCGGCGAGGGTCTCCCCCTCCGCCAGCTCCATCACGATGTACGGCAGCGTCCTGCCGGGCAGCGCCGGGGCCGTGCCGAAGTCGTGCACGCTGGCCACGTTCGGGTGCACCAGGCGGGCCGCCGAGCGGGCCTCGGCCCGGATGCGCTCCTCCGAGGCGTCCTCGCCCAGTCCGGGGGAGATGAGCTTCACCGCGACCGGCCGGTCCAGCACCGTGTCGTGGGCCCGCCAGACCTCCGACATCCCGCCGACGCCGATGCGCTGTTCGAGCTGGTACCGCCCGTCCAGCGTCCTCATCGACCGCTCCTCGTCTCACTGGCGCGGGCCGCCGGGCCCGGCCGTTCGCGCTTCCCGCCCCGGTACCCGACCTCCCGACAGGGCAAACCGTCGTCGTGGCGGCACCGCCACGCCGCCGGGTGCGGTAGCTTCCACCCGGGGAGGTCGACCCGGGCCACGGTGGCGGTACGGAGGGGCGATGGCCGAGGTGACCGTGCGGTTCGTCGACGGGCCCGCCGGGGGACTGGTGCGCGGGGTGCCGGCCGGGCCCGACGGCGCGCCCCCACCGCGCTGGGTGCTGCGCCACCCGGAGGGGGCGGCGGGGCCGGTCGGCGCGGGGGCGGACCACCTCTACCGGCGGGACCGCCGCGACGACACCGGCACCTGGACCATGCGCTTCGTCCGCACCGACCCGTTCGGCGTGACGGAGTGAGCCCGTCGACGCCCGCCCCGGCCCGGCTAGCCCCTGGCCCGGTTCGGCCCGCCCCGGCCCGGCTCGCACAGCCGGCACACAGGACACGCCGAGGTGGGGCACAGCGGGCCGCCCGAGGATGGGGGCATGGTCATGGAGTGGCAGGCCGCGCAGGGCCGTATCGAGTTGCGCCGCCCGGACGGCGAGCCCGTCCGGGTGCTGGTGGTCGACGACGAGCCGACGCTCACCGACCTGCTGTCGATGGCACTGCGCTACGAGGGCTGGCAGGTGCGCACCGCCGGTAACGGGATGTCGGCGCTGAGCACGGCCCGGCAGTTCCAGCCGGACGCCGTGGTGCTCGACGTGATGCTGCCGGACCTGGACGGCCTCCAGGTGCTGCGCCGGCTGCGCGAGCACACCCCGACCGTGCCGGTGCTGTTCCTGACGGCCCGCGACGCGGTGGAGGAGCGCATCGCCGGGCTCACCGTCGGCGGCGACGACTACGTCACCAAGCCGTTCAGCCTCGAGGAGGTCATCGCCCGGCTGCGGGCGCTGCTGCGCCGCTCCGGGTTCGCCGTCGCCGCCCGGTCCGACGCGGTGCTGACCGTCGGCGACCTCAGCCTCGATGAGGACAGCCACGAGGTGCGCCGGGGCGACCAGCTCGTCACCCTCACCGCGACGGAGTTCGAGCTGCTGCGCTACCTGATGCGCAACCCGCGTCGGGTGCTGAGCAAGGCGCAGATCCTCGACCACGTCTGGAACTACGACTTCGGCGGGCAGGCCAACGTCGTGGAGCTGTACATCTCGTACCTGCGGAAGAAGATCGACGCCGGGCGGACGCCGATGATCCACACGCTGCGCGGCGCGGGGTATGTCCTCAAGCCGGCCGACTGAGCGGCTGCGCCGGTGGCTGGCCGGCCGATCCCTGCGGGCCCGGCTGGTCGCCGCCGTGGTGGCGCTGCTCGCCCTGGTCAGCGTCGCCATCGGCGGGCTGACCACGGTGGCGCTGCGGCACTTCCTCGTCGGCCAGCTCGACGACCAGCTCACGTTCAACCAGCAGCGGCGCGGCGGGGAACGGCCGCCCTGGTTCACCACCCCGCCGATGCCGCCGCGCGACGTCGAGCTGCCGCCCGGCTTCCCGGCCGGCTCGGTCGCCGCCCGGGTCGTCGCCGGCCGGGTCGAGTCGGCGAAGGTGCGCACCCCGGCCGGCACGGTCGAGGCGTTGCCCACCGACGTCGCCGCGCCCCTCGGCACGCTGACCGCCGACGGCCGTCCGCACACCGTGGACCTCGGCGAGCAGGGCGACTACCGGGCGGTCGCCCGGCCGTTCGTCGACGACCAGGTGCTCGTCTTCGCGCTGCCGCTGGCCGGCGTCCAGGAGACGATCTGGTCGATGGTGGCGGCCCAGGCCGCCGTCGCGACCGCCGGCCTGCTCGTCGCCGGCAGCCTCGGCGCGCTGATCGTCCAGGCCACCCTGCGCCCGCTGCGCCGGGTCGCCGGCACCGCGACCCGGGTCACCGAGCTGCCGCTGGACCGGGGCGAGGTGGCGCTGTCGGTGCGGGTGCCCGACGCCGACACCGACCCCCGCACCGAGGTGGGCCAGGTCGGCGGCGCGCTCAACCGGATGCTCGGGCACGTCGCCGCCGCGCTCGCCGCCCGCCAGGCCAGCGAGACCCGGGTACGCCAGTTCGTCGCCGACGCCAGCCACGAGCTGCGCACCCCCCTCGCCGCGATCCGGGGGTACGCGGAGGTGGCGCGGCGCGGGCGCGACCGCGTCCCGCCCGACGTGGCGCACGCGCTGCGCCGGGTCGAGTCGGAGAGCACCCGGATGACCAGCCTCGTCGACGACCTGCTGCTGCTCGCCCGGCTGGACTCCGGCCGGCCGCTCGCCGTCGAGCCGGTCGACCTGACGGCGCTGGTCGTCGACGCGGTCAGCGACGCGCACGTCGCCGGCCCGCAGCACCGCTGGCGGCTCGACCTGCCCGAGGCGGAGCTGCTGGTGCCGGGCGACGCTGCCCGGCTGCACCAGGTGGTGGTGAACCTGCTGGCCAACGCCCGGGTGCACACCCCGCCGGGCAGCACCGTCACCACCCGGCTCGCCGCCGGCCCCGACGGGGTCACCCTCAGCGTCACCGACGACGGGCCCGGCGTCCCGCCCGAGCTGCGGGGCGAGGTCTTCGAGCGGTTCGCCCGGGGCGACACCTCCCGCTCCCGCGCCCAGGGCAGCACCGGCCTCGGCCTGGCCATCGTGGCGGCGGTGGTGGAGGCCCACCACGGCCGCGTCGGGTTGCACAGCCGCCCGGGGCGCACCGAGTTCACCGTCTCCCTGCCGGCCCTCGCGGGTAGCGCCGGCACCGGCCCGCCGCCGGGCGCGGCGCCGTCCACCGCATCCGCCGGCTGACGGGCATGGCAGGCTGGGGCGGATGTATCGGGAACGTCCGGCGGCCCTGCCCGGCGCCGTGCTGTGGACCAGCGTGAGCGACGGCACCCCGGGCCGGGTGCTGCCGGACGGGTGCCTCGACCTGCTCTGGTCCAGCCGCGTCGGGCTGCTGGTCGCCGGGCCGGACCGGACGGCGCACCCGACCCGCTCGGTGCCGGGGGAGCGGTGGCTGGGGCTGCGGCTGCCGCCGGGCGTCGGCCCGGCCGTCCTCGGCGTCCCCGCCCACGAGCTGCGCGACCGCCGGGTGCCGCTGGACGCGCTGTGGGGCCGGGCGGGCGAGGAGGCCGCCGAGCGGCTGGGGGAGCGCCCCACGGGCGGCGCGCTGGAGGCGCTCGCCGCCGGCCGGCTCGCTGCGGCCGGCGGGCCCGACCCGGTCGGCGAGCAGGTCGCCGCCCTGCTGGCGGCCGGCCGGCCGGTGGCCGCGACCGCCGCCGAGGTCGGCCTCGGCGCGCGGGCGCTGCACCGCCGCAGCCGGATCCTCTTCGGGTACGGCCCGAAGACCCTCGCCCGCATCCTGCGGATGCGCCGGGCGCTCGCTTTGGCCCGCGCTGGGACGCCGCTGGCCGAAGTGGCCGTCGAGGCAGGGTACGCCGACCAGGCCCACCTCACCCGCGACGTGCGGGAGCTGACCGGGTTGCCCCCGGCCGCCCTGCTGTCCCGCTGAGCGGCCCGGCCTGGTGCCGGCTCAGCCCTGCGGGAGCGGGGCGAACAGGTCCACGCCGTTGCCGTCCGGGTCGAGCACCACCGCGTACCGCTGGCCCCACTCGGCGTCCCACGGCGGCAGGTGGCCCTCGTGCCCCTCGGCCACCAGTTCCGCGTAGAGCCGGTCCACCTCGGCCGGGTCGGCGCAGCGGAAGGCGAGGCTCGCCCCGCCGCCACCCCCGGGCTTCCAGTCCGGCTCGAAAGCGCGGATGGTCTCGGCGGTGTCCCAGGCCAGCCGTAGGCCCCCGGGCAGGGTGACCTCCACGTGCGGCGCGGTGTCGGCCTCGGCCGGGATGTCGAGGCCGAGCCGCCGGTAGAAGGCGAGGGAGCGGGGGAGGTCACTGCTGACCATCCCGATCAGGTCGAGTGTCGGTGCCATGGCCCCCAGGTTAGGGCGGCCCCCGGCGGGCGTCTTGAACGGAACGGACATCCGGGCGGAGTGCCGGGTGTGGCCCTCACGACCGGACGATCGGCGTAGCGTGTCAGACAAGTCCGGCTTTACGGGCAAATCCCCCTGAGGGGCCAACCGGCGTGCGCCGGTGTCGAGACGCGAGGGAAGGAGCGGTCGGTGGAACACCTGGCCTACCTGGACGCGGGGTCCGGCAGTCTGATCGTGCAGGCGGTGGTCGGCGGGGTGGCCGGGGCGGCGGTGGCCGCCCGGCTCTACTGGCGTCGGCTGACGGCCCGGTTCCGTCGCCGGCCCGCCGACCGGCCCTGAGCGGGGCGGCGGCGATGACGGTTCCCGACACCGAGGTCCGGGGCGAGCCCGGCTCGTTCCGCGACCCCACCAACCGCGTCTTCTACGCCGACGGCGAGGTGCTGCGCGGGCTCGACGCGCGGGCGGCCGAGGACTGGCGGGCCCTGGCCGCCAGCGACTTCTTCCCGCCGCTGGTCGCCGCCGGCAAGGTCTGCGGCACCGAGCCGGTCGCGGCGGCCCGGTTCCCCGCCCCCGACGGGCGGCCCTGGGCGGCGGTGCTGCGCCACGAACGCATCCCGTTCGTCTCCCACCCCTACGAGTGGACGTTCGGGATGCTGCGCGACGCGGCGCTGCTGCACCTGGAGGTGCTGCGCGCCGCGCTGGCCGCCGGCTTCACCATCAAGGACGGCTCGGCCTACAACCTCCAGTGGCGCGGCGCGCATCCGGTCTTCATCGACGTGGGCTCGTTCGAGCCGGCCCGCGACGGCGAGCCCTGGGCCGGCTACCGGCAGTTCTGTCAGACCCTGCTCTACCCGCTGCTGCTCACCGCCCACCTCGGCGTGGACTTCCAGCCCTGGCTGCGCGCCCAGGTCGACGGCATCCCGGCCGAGCAGATGCGCCGGCTGTTCACCGGCGCCCGGCGGCTGCTGCCCGGCGTGCCCACCCACGTGCACCTGCACTCCGCCCTGCAACGGCGGCACGCCGCCGCCAGCGGCAGCGAGGTGCGCGAGCAGTTGCGCACCGCCGGGTACTCCCGCGGGCTGGCCCTGGCCACCGCCCGCCGCATCGAGCGGCTGATCCGCCGGCTGAGGCCCCGCCGGGTCCGCAGCCACTGGGCCGACTACCGGGACACCTGCACGTACTCGGCGGGGGACCGGGCCGCCAAGGAGCGCTTCGTCGCCGCCGCGCTGACCGCCGGCCCGCCACCCGAGCTGGTCCTCGACCTGGGCGCCAACGACGGCCGGTACGCCCGCCTGGCCGCCCGGCACGCCGGCTACGTGGTCGCCGTCGAGCAGGACCCGGCCGTGGCCGACGAGCTGTACGCCGCGCTGCGCGCCGAGGAGCAGCCACGCGTACTGCCGCTCGTGATGGACCTGGCCGACCCGTCGCCCGGGGGCGGCTGGCGCGGCGCGGAGCGGGCGCCCTTCGCCCGCCGGGCGCGGGCGGACGTGGTGCTCGCCCTCGCCGTCGCGCACCACCTGGCGATCGGGCGCAACGTGCCGCTGGGGCAGGTCGTCGACCAGCTCGCCGACGCCTGCGCCCCCGGCGGCCGGCTGCTGGTCGAGTTCGTCCACCCCGAGGACCCGATGGCCCGGCGGCTGCTGGCCAACCGGCCGGCCGGGCTCTTCGGCGACTACCGGGCCGAGGTCTTCGACCGGCTGCTCGCCGCGCGGTGCCGCATCCGGCGGCGCGTCGAGCTGCCCGGCGGCACCCGCACCCTCTACGAGGTGGTGGTGGGTGGCTGACGCGCCCCCCGCGTCCCCGGAGCCCCCGGCACCCGCCCCGCCCGCCGACGCGGCCCCGCCGTCGACCGACCCGCGACCGGCCGCCGAACCGTCCGGGTGGCGGGCGGAGCTGCGCCGGCTGCTGGAGGTGGCGGCCCTGGTCGGGCTGGTGGTCACCCAGCCGATGCTGGACGTGCTCGGCCGCAGCCCCGACTTCTTCCTGTTCCACCGCTCGACCCCGGGCGAGGCCCTGACGCTGGTGGCGTCGATCGCGCTGGCCCCCACGCTGGCGGTCGCGCTGCTCGGCGCGGCGAGCCGGCTGGCCGGCCGGGCGGCCCGCGCCGCCGCGCACACCGGCGTCGTCGGCCTGCTGCTGGCCGCCCTCGCCGTGCAGGTGGGGCGGCACGGCACGCCGCTGCGGGGCGTACCGCTGCTGTTCGTGGCCGTGGCGGCCGGCGCGGCCGGGGCCGCCGCGCACCGGCGGTGGCGCGGCCCGGGTCGGGTGCTGCGGGTGGCCGCCGCCGGGCCCCCGGCCTTCGTGGCGCTGTTCCTGTTCGCTTCCCCGGCCTCGGCCGTCGTGCTGCCCAGCGGCGGGGTCGGCGCGGCCGGGGCGGCCGTCGCGGGCGGGAACCCACCGGTGGTCCTGCTGGTCCTCGACGAGCTGCCGCTGGTCTCCCTGCTCGGCCCGGACGGGCGGATCGACGCCGCCCGCTACCCGCACTTCGCCGAGCTGGCCGGCGGCTCCACCTGGTACCGCAACGCCACCGGCGTCAGCGGGTGGACGCCGTACGCGCTGCCGGCCATGCTCACCGGCCGCTACCCGCAGCGGCCGGCCGCGCCGCACTACTCGCAGTACCCCGACAACCTGTTCACCGCCCTCGGCGGCCGGTACGACATCCGCGCCGAGGAGAGCATCACCCGGCTCTGCCCGCCCAGCCGCTGCGAGCTGCCGCCCCGGCCGAGGCAGGGGTTCGGCACGCTGCTGCGGGAGAGCGGGAAGCTGCTGCGCCAGCTCACCGCCCCGGTGGAGAGCCGGATCGACCCCGAGGCGTCCTACCGCGAGCGGACCGCCGCCGAGGCGGGGCTGGACGCCGCCGAGCCCGTCCCCGACGACCCGAAGTTCCGCTGGGACAGCCTGGACGACAACCAGCCGGCCCGGTTCGCCGCGTTCCTGGCCGGGCTGCGCCCCAGCGACCGGCCCACCCTGCACTTCCTGCACCTGCTGATGCCGCACGCGCCGTGGCAGTTCCTGCCCTCCGGGGCCCGCTACGCCGCCCCCGACGACCTGCCCAACGACGGCGCGGGCTGGATCGACCTGGCCCGGCAGCGGCACCTCGCCCAGCTCGCGTACACCGACCGGCTCATCGGCGAGACGCTGCGCACCCTGCGCGCCACCGGCCTGTACGACGCCGCGGCGGTGGTGGTCACCGCCGACCACGGGGTCAGCTTCGACGCCGCGGCCCAGGGGCGCGGGGCGGACGCGATCCGGGCGGCGGCCGGGCAGGTCGCCTGGGTGCCGATGTTCGTCAAGGAGCCCGGCCAGCGCGCCGGCCGGGTCGACGACCGCAACTGGGAGCACGTCGACCTGCTGCCCACCGTCGCCGACCTCGCCCACGTGCGCGTCCCGTGGCGGGTCGACGGCCGATCCGCCCGGCAGGCCCCCCGCGAGCGCGCCGACAAGCGGTTCTACGAGCGTCCCGGCGAGCCGCTCGTGCTCCCCGGCGGCGTCCCCACCGCGCCGCCGCAGCCGCCGCCCCACCCGCTGGTCGGCACGACCGTGGGCCGCCGGCCGACCGCCGGCAGCGCCCGGGTGGCCGACCTGGCCGCGTTCCGCGCCGTCGACCCGGACACCGGCGAGCTGCCGGCTCTGGTCTGGGGCAGCGTCGACGCCTCGGTGCCCGACGGCACCCTGCTCGCCGTCGCGGTCAACGGCCGCGTCGGCGCGGTCGTTCCGGTGGTGCCCCCGGACGCGGGGGGCCGCCGCTTCGCGGCGTTCCTCCCCGACGACCGGCTGTTCCGCGCCGGGAAGAACCGGCTCGACGTGTACCGGCTGGGACCGGCCGACGACCTGCGCAGCCTGAGTCTTTCCTGAGAGTTGCAAGGAAGGGCCCCTTGTTAACGCCTGGTGTATAGCAAGGGCCCCTTATTAACGCTTTGCCCTGCTTTGCTGCCGTCTCATGCCCGCCGAGCTGGCCTGCCACCCGGAAAACGGGTGACGCATACCTCACCGCCGAACCACGGCGAGCGGTGTCCCCGCAACCGTGTTTACGGTAAAAGCGAAGGCAATTTCAAAGTAGATCTGCCGGCGAAGCGAGGAACCACATGACGGAAGTCAAGCTCGATCACCCCGGTGGGCAGCTGTCGATGCCGGTGCAGTCGGCGGTCGAGGGCCCCGCCGGCATCGGCGTGAGCAAGCTTCTCAAGGAAACCGGGATGACCACGTACGATCCCGGTTTCGTCAACACCGCGGCGTGCTCGTCCGCGATCACCTACATCGACGGCGACGCGGGCATCCTGCGGTACCGGGGCTACCCGATCGAGCAGCTGGCCGGGAACTCCTCCTTCCTGGAGGTCTCCTACCTGTTGATCTACGGCGAGCTGCCGGGCCAGCAGGAGCTGAGCGAGTTCACCGAGCGGATCCGGCGGCACTCGCTGCTGCACGAGGAGATGCGCCGGTTCTTCGACGGCTTCCCCCGCGACGCGCACCCGATGGCGGTGCTCTCCTCGGCGGTGAGCGCCATCTCGACCTTCTACCAGGACAGCCTCGACCCGTTCGACACCGAGCACGTCGAGATGTCCACGGTCCGGCTGATGGCCAAGGTCCCGACCATCGCCTCGTACGCGTACAAGAAGTCCATCGGCCAGCCGCTGCTGTACCCGGACAACTCGCTGGGCTACGTGGAGAACTTCCTGCGGATGACGTTCGGCGTGCCGGCGGAGCCGTACGAGGTCGACCCGGTCATGGCCAAGGTCCTGGACATGCTGTTCGTGCTGCACGCCGACCACGAGCAGAACTGCTCCACCTCGACGGTGCGGCTGGTCGGCTCCAGCAACGCCAACCTCTTCGCCTCGGTCTCGGCCGGCGTGAACGCGCTCTTCGGCCCCCTGCACGGCGGCGCCAACCAGGCCGTGCTGGAGATGCTCCAGAAGATCCAGGCCGACGGCGGCGACGTCGCGTCCTTCGTCCGCAAGGTGAAGGACAAGCAGGACGGCGTGAAGCTGATGGGCTTCGGCCACCGGGTCTACAAGAACTACGACCCGCGCGCCGCCATCGTGAAGAAGGCCGCCCAGGACGTGCTCGGCCGGATGGCCAAGCCGGACCCGCTGCTGGACCTCGCGGTGGAGCTGGAGGAGATCGCGCTCGCCGACGACTTCTTCGTCTCCCGCCGGCTCTACCCGAACGTGGACTTCTACACCGGCCTGATCTACAAGGCCATGGGCTTCCCGACGAAGATGTTCACGGTGCTGTTCGCCCTCGGCCGGCTCCCCGGCTGGATCGCCCAGTGGCGCGAGATGCTCAACGACCCGGAGACCAAGATCGGCCGTCCGCGCCAGGTCTACACCGGCTCGCCGGAGCGGGCGTACGTCCCGATCACGGAGCGCTGAACGCCGGCTCCCTGACGCCGAACGGGCCGCCGACCCCCATCCGGGGTGGGCGGCCCGTCGTCTGCGTCCTGCGGTCACGGGCGCGCTGCGGGGGCGGCGGGGCGAGCGCGCCCCGGCGCGAGGCCCGGCCTGGCTGCGGCCCGCGCCCGCGAGTCCGGCGCGGCGAGGCCCGGCGCGTTAGGAGGGGGCCCCTGCTATACCGAAAGCGTTAACAGGGGGCCCTTCCTTACACAGGTCAGCGGAGGCCGGCGGCGGCCAGGAGGTTGCCTTCGGCGATCCGCAGCGGGGAGCGGCCCTCGGCCATCCGCCGCGCGGCGTGCTCCGCCGTGAATGCCGGAGCCTTGGCGATCGCCGCCCCGTACGCGTCGGCGGTGCGCTGCGCGATGGCCGTCCACCCGTACCGCTCGTGCACCATGAGGCGGGCCCGCCGGGCCAGCGCCCGGGCGCGCTCGCGGTCGGAGAGCAGGGCGTGCACCGCCTCGGTCAGGCCGTCCGGGTCCTGCGGGGCGAAGGTCATCCCGGTGACGCCCGGCTCCACGATCTCGGCCAGGCCGCCGGTGGAGGCGACCGCGAGGGGCGCGCCGGCCGCCGCCCCCTCCAGGGCGACCATGCCGAACGGCTCGTAGATGCTCGGCACGGCGAAGCAGTCCGAGGCGGCCATCACGGCGGGCAGGTCGGTGCCGCCGAGGAAGCCCGGCATGCTCACCGTGCCGCCGAGGCCGAGCCGGTGCACCTCCGACTCCAGGGCCGACTTGTACGGCCCGTCGCCGACGATGACGGCGCGCAGCCCGGGGTGCCGCTCGCGCAGCCGGGGCAGCCCGGCCAGCAGGTGCTGCACGCCCTTCTCGTAGACCAGCCGGCCCGCGAAGGTCACCAGGGGGCCGTCGGTGGCGAACCGGGACCGGGCGGAGGCGACCGCCGAGGTCGGCACCCTCCAGCGGTGCGGCTCCACCCCGTTGGGCACCACGTCGACCCGGCTGGTCGGCACCCCGAACAGCGCGTTGACCTCGTCGCGCATGTAGCCGGAGCAGACGACCACCCGGTTGGACTCGCCGGCCAGCCAGTGCTCGACGCCGTGGATGGTGCGGTTCATCTCCTCGGGCAGCCAGCCCTGGTGCCGGCCCGCCTCGGTGGCGTGGATCGTGCTGACCAGGGGGATGTCGAGGTGGTCCCGCAGCGTCATCGCGGTGTGCGCGACGAGCCAGTCGTGGGCGTGGATGACGTCGTAGGAGGCGCTCTCGGTGGCGCGGAGGGCGGCGCGGGTGAGGGTGTGGTTGAAGGCCATGGTCCAGGCCAGCAGGCTGGAGGTGGCGAGGGGGAAGGTGACGGGGTCCTCGGCGGCGCGCAGGATGCGGACGCCGTCGGCGTACTCCTCCAGGGGTGCGCCGTCGGCGTGGCGGGTGACGACGGTGACCTCGTGGCCGGCGGCGGCGAGGGCGACGGAGAGGGCGTGGACGTGGCGGCCGAGGCCGCCGACGAGCACCGGCGGGTACTCCCAGGAGAGCATGAGGATGCGACGGGTCTGCGGGGGCACCCCGGGCCCGGCGGGCTGCGGGATCTGGGGACGCGAGGTCAGGATGGGCCGGCAGGCCCGGTCCGGGGCGGTGGCGGTGGTGGGTTCGCCGGCCCGCAGGGTCGTCACATCGAACTCCGTCCGTGCAGGTTGGAACGCGCCGACGTCGATGCCGGCGTGACAGGCTGTGGTGGGGTGGCCGAGGGCCGAGAGGGGCGCGGGCTGCTGCACGCCCCCGCACCAAGCAAAGGGCATCCGGGCCGGAACCGCATCTTGAAAGGGCCCAAGGTGACGGACGACACCCAAAGGTCCGGCTGGCCTCATTCGAGTGGATTCCGGTCATCGGCCGATCTGGTGGACGTCCGCCGGGCCGACCAGCCCCGGACCGGCCCCGACCGGCCGCCGGCGTCGCCCCTTCGACGGGTACGGCCGCCGACCGCGCGGGTTACGCGCGGCCGGCGGCCGGATCGGGTGTGCCGGACGGGGTCGCCGCCGGGGCGGCTCAGTGGTGCTGGTCCTCCTCGTCGGCGGTGTGCGGCAGGTCGCCGAGCACCTTGTCGATCACGTGGACCCGGGCCCCGGCCGCCCGGTAGTCGGCGCAGACCGTCACGGCCTTGTCGGCCAGCCGGGCCCCCGACCCGGCCGCGGTGACGGTGAGGGTGGTGCCGGCGCGGGTGGTGACGGAGCCGGCGGCGACCAGCTCGGCGGCCGAACGCGCCCCGTCGACCAGGTGCTCCCGCAGCAGCCGGCGCAGCGTCTCGGTGTCGGAGAGCAGCAGCCGGTCCAGGTTGGCGGTGGAGAACGTGGCCCGGAAGGCGTCGTCGGTCGGGGCGAGGATGGTCAGCCCTCCGGCGGCGGCCAGCTCCTCGGCCATCCCGGTGGCCCGGACCGCCGCCTCGAACATGGTGAGCACGGGAATCCAGGCGAGGGCCTCGGCGGGCGGCCGGCCCACGAGCGAGGCCGGGCTGCCCGGCTCGGCCCCCGAGGGCAGCGCGTCGCAGAGCGGCCCGGCGACCGCGCCCGGGGCCGCGCTCCCGGTGGGCTGCGCCCCGGCGCGCTCCTCCTCGGCGGGGCCGCCGCACCCGGTCACGGCCAACAGGAGGGCCAGCGCCGCCCCGGTCGCCGCCCGCCGGCGGCGGGCGGCCCGGGACGCGGGACCGGGGCGCGGCCCCGGGACGAGGGTGTCGGGCACGGGCTTCTCCACTGTCGTCGGAAGCGGTACGGGCAACGGTCGGGACGCCGGGGCGGGCGCTGGTCGAACCCGGATACGGGTGGTGCCGGCGGGTCGGCGCAGGGCCGACCCGCCGGCACCCGGGCGGGGCAGGGCTCAGCGGGTCAGAGCTGCGCGCACTGGCCCGTCTTCGGACCCCGTACCGTGTTGGCGACCTCAAGGTTCGTCGGGGCCGGCGCGTTGCCGGAGCAGGTGAGCGGGCCCGCGACGGTGTTACCGGCCAGCAGCGGGGCGGTGGCCTTCCCGCCGGACACGCCGACCGGGCCGCTCAGCTCGTTGCCCACGAGGACGACGGGGCCCCGGGTGCCGGTGGCGTGCACCGGGCCGGAGACCCTGCTGTCGGTCACGAAGAGCCCGGCGGCGTCGGCGGCGTTCACCGGCCCGTTGATCGAGCTGCCGGTGACGATCAGCGCGGCGCCCGACCGCACCTGGATCGGGCCCCGGACGGTCGCGCCGTCGAGGCAGGCGACGCCGGAGACGGTCAGCGGGCCGTTGTGGGTGCCGGTCAGGGTGGGGGCGATCCGCTCGCCGGCGACCAGGCCCTCGACGGCCTGCCCGTCGAGCAGCAGCGGGATCAGGCCGCGCTGCGGCTGGGCCAGCGGCACCAGGTAGCCGTCGGCGACCTTGACGACCTTCCAGCCGTGGGCGGCGATGCGCTGGGCCACGGTGGTGCGCTTGCCGGCCGGGCCGTCGGTGCGCTCACCGTGGTACTGCTCCTCGGTCAGCCTGTACGCGCACGGCGCCTGCTCGAGGATCCGGTCCGGGGTCGGGGCGTCCACGGGCGGCGGGGCCTCGCCGGGGTGCGGGGCGGGGTACGCCTCGATCTTCCGGGAGCCCCGGAACACGATCCGCCCGTCGTTGGCGGACTGGGACGTGACGCCCTCGTCACGGACCCGGGTGATGTCCTTGACGTTGGCGCCGTGGTACTTGAAGAACTCGGTGAACGTCCACAGCGCGGAGTAGGTCTTGCGCCGGCGGTTGTTCGCGGTGTTGCCCTCGTCCGGCCGCGTCGGGCCGCCGGAGCTGCGCAGCTCCAGCAGGGAGTTGACGACGTTCTTCAGGCCGAGGGTGTTGCGCAGGATGGTCTCCTCGCTCAGGCCCACGTTGGCGCCGGGGGTGCAGCCGTACGGGCAGGCCCACCAGCCGTCCTCGGCGCCCCGGCCGTACATGTGGCCCTCGATCATGTCCTGCGACTGGTCGAAGATCCCCTGCGCCACGTTCTGGTGCCGCGGCGGCAGCATCGGCAGGTCACCCGTGTTGGTGTTGCCGTACTCGTGGCCGTCGTAGCCGGCGATCGGCCGGTAGTCGCGGACCATCTCGGCGAGGGCGCGGGTCTCCGGCTGGCGGATCAGCGAGTGGTCCCGGTTGAGGTCCTGGCCGGTGGAGTTGCCTCGGGTGTTGGCCGCGCGGCCGTCGCCGTTGATCGTCGGCACGATCAGCACGGTGGTCTTGCCCAGCAGGCCGAGGGTCTGACTGTCCTTGGTGAAGGCGAGCTGCCGGGCCATGATCAGGCATGCCTCGCGGTCGCCCGGCTCGTTGCCGTGCACGTTGCAGTTGACCATCAGCGGGTTGGTCGCGGCCACCGCCTCCGGGGTCGCCGGCGGCTTCGGGTAGCCGATGACCAGCATGTTGATCGGCCGCTCCTGCACGGTGCGCCCGATCTCCACCACCCGGACGCGGTCGCTGGCCTCGTCGATCGCGGCGGTGTAGGCGTACTCGTTGACGTCGCTGGTGTACTGCGCGCCCAGCGTCTGCTCCCACTGGGTGCGCAGGTTCTCACCCGGGGTGCCCGGGTCGCCCCAGTGGGACCGGGTGGTGCCGTCGACCGGCGTCGAGTACGGCTGCTCGGTCGTGCCGAACCGGGCCCGCACCCGCCACTGGAAGCGACCGCCGGGGGCGAAGCCCGCGTCGGCGAAGGTCGGCTCGGTGTTGTTGACCTGCCGGTTGGGTCGCCAGACGCCCACGACGACCGGCGTGCCGGGGGTGCCGTCGGCGGCGAGCGCGGTCCGCTCGATCTGGTAGTCGCTGGCCCCCTCGACCCGGGTCCACGCGAGCGTGGCGAATCCGTCGCCCTGGGTTACGGTGAGGCCCTGCACCTGGTTCGGCTCCGCCGCCTGGGCGACCGTGCCCGGCTGCGCCAGCGCGGGCGCCGCCGTCGCCACGAGGGCGGCGGCGAGCAGGGCGGAGAACACGCCTGCCGTTGTCCGTCTGTGTCTCAAGGGGGATCTCCAAACAGGAGGGATGCTGGGGGTGGTGCGCCCCAGCACACCCGCACTCGGCCCGCCGTTGGCGCAAACCCGAGGATTCTTGAGGATCACCTGAGATTCAACCCCGGCCGCTCCGCCGCCCGGCCACCCCGTCGGCGGCCGGCGTACCCGTCGACCCCGGGGGTCACCCCGCGCGCAGCCGGTAGCCGACGCCGCGGACCGTCTCGACCAGGCCGGCGTCGTCCAGCTTCCCCCGCAGGGCCGCGACGTGGACGTCGAGGGTGTGCCGGGTGGCCCGGGTGGTCTGCCAGACGTCCAACTGCAACCGGTCCCGGGGCACCACCGTGCCGGCCTGCCGGGCCAGCGCCACCAGCAGGTCGAACTCCTTGCGGGCCAGGCCGACCTCCCGCTCGCCCACCCACACCCGCCGGGCGCCGACGTCGATGCGCAGCGTGCCGACCCGCAACTGGCCCCGGGCCCGGGCGCTGCGCGCCGTACGACGCATCACCGCCTCGATCCGCGCCTCCAGTTCCGCCATCGAGAACGGCTTGACGACGTAGTCGTCGGCGCCGGCCCGCAGGCCGGCCACCCGGTCGTACTCCTCGGCGCGGGCGCTGACCACGATGATGGCGACGTCCTCGTCGGCGTGGCGCAGCCGCCGGCACACCTCCAGGCCGTCCCGGTCGGGCAGGTTCAGGTCCAGCAGCACCAGGTCGACCGCGTCGGCCCGGACCGCCTCGGCGGCCGTCATCGCGGGCGTCACCTCGTGCCCCCGGCGGCGCAGGGCCTTGGAGAGGGCAGCCGCGACGCGCAGGTCGTCTTCCACCAGGAGCACCCGCACCCGCGACCCCCTCGGACCTCGTCCCCGCCGGATTGTGCGAGTCTTTCCGATCATCACCGTCGTGACCAGTGCGGATGCAAGATCGTAACCGCAGCGAAGCGCCGACGCGCGGCGGTGGCGGGCCCGTCGGGAAAGGTCCTTCGACGATCCGCCGTTCGGGTGGATTGGCGGAGGAACCGGCGGGGCAATACCCGCTCGCGCGCCGTCGGCCCCGCCGAACGGTGTGTTCGTGGTGCGACGCGCACTCATGATCTTCGCGAAGGAGCGACATGCAGGTCTGGCCGGGTGAGCGGTATCCGCTGGGGGCGACCTACGACGGGATGGGCACCAACTTCGCGATCTTCTCCGAGGTGGCGGAGCGCGTCGAGCTGTGCCTGTTCGACGAGTGGGACACCGGCGTCGAGCGCCGCGTCGAGCTGCGCGAGGTCGACGCGTACGTCTGGCACTGCTACCTCCCCGGCATCGAGCCCGGCCAGCGGTACGGCTACCGGGTGCACGGCCCGTGGGACCCGGCCAACGGCCTGCGCTGCAACCCGGACAAGCTCCTGCTCGACCCGTACGCCAAGGCGGTCGACGGGGACGTGCGGTGGGACCCGGCCGTCTACGACTACGAGCTGGGCGGCGACCCGGACCGGCGCTCGGAGAGCGACTCCGCGCCGTTCATGCCCAAGTCGGTGGTGGTGAACCCGTACTTCGACTGGGGCAACGACGCCCCGCCGCGCACCCCGTACCACCACTCGGTGATCTACGAGGCGCACGTGCGCGGGCTGACCATGCGCCACCCGGACATCCCCGAGGAGCTGCGCGGCACGTACGCGGGCCTCGCCTCCCCGCCCATGATCGAGTACTTCCAGCGGCTCGGGGTGACCGCCGTGGAGCTGATGCCGGTGCACCAGTTCGTGCACGACCACCGGCTGGCCGACCTGGGGCTGCGCAACTACTGGGGCTACAACACGATCGGCTTCTTCGCCCCGCACCACGGCTACGCCGCCCTCGGCGGGCTCGGCCAGCAGGTGCAGGAGTTCCGGGGCATGGTCAAGCGGCTGCACGCCGCCGGCATCGAGGTCATCCTCGACGTGGTCTACAACCACACCGCCGAGGGCAACCACCTCGGCCCGACGCTGAGCTTCAAGGGCATCGACACCCCGAGCTACTACCGGCTGTCGGAGGAGGATCGGCGGTACTTCGTCGACTACACCGGCACCGGCAACAGCCTCAATGTGCGCAGCCCGCACTCGCTTCAACTGATCATGGATTCGCTGCGGTACTGGGTCACCGAGATGCACGTCGACGGGTTCCGCTTCGACCTCGCCGCGACCCTGGCCCGGGAGTTCTACGAGGTCGACCGCCTCTCCACGTTCTTCGAGGTGGTGCAGCAGGACCCGGTGGTCAGCCAGGTCAAGCTCATCGCCGAGCCGTGGGACGTCGGCCCCGGCGGCTACCAGGTGGGCAACTTCCCGCCGGTGTGGACCGAGTGGAACGGCAAGTACCGCGACACCGTGCGCGACTTCTGGCGCGGTGAGCCCGCCACGCTCGCCGAGTTCGCCTCCCGCATCTCCGGCTCCGCCGACCTCTACCAGGACGACGGGCGTCGCCCGTTCCACAGCATCAACTTCGTCACCTGCCACGACGGGTTCACCCTCAACGACCTGGTCTCGTACAACGACAAGCACAACGAGGCCAACGGCGAGGACAACCGGGACGGGGAGGGCCACAACCGGTCCTGGAACTGCGGCGTCGAGGGCGACACCGACGACCCGGGCGTGCTGGCCCTGCGGGCGCGGCAGCGGCGCAACTTCCTGGCCACCCTGATCCTCTCCCAGGGCGTGCCGATGATCGGCCACGGCGACGAGCTGGGCCGCACCCAGCGCGGCAACAACAATGCGTACTGCCAGGACAGCGAGCTGGCCTGGGTCGACTGGGACCGCGCCGACGACGGGCTGCTGGCCTTCGTCCGGCGGCTGGTCGACTTCCGCCGCAACCACCAGGTGTTCCGCCGCCGCCGGTTCTTCACCGGCCTGCCCGTCGGCGGCCGGGCCGCCGGCACCGCCCTGCCCGACCTGGCCTGGTACACCCCCGACGGCCGGGAGATGACCGGCGAGGACTGGGGCAACGACTTCGGCCGCTCGGTGGCCCTCTTCGTCAACGGCGACGGCATCCGCGAGCGCGGCCCGTACGGCCAGCGCCACCGGGACTCCTCGTTCCTGCTCTGCTTCAACGCCCACGACGCCCCGCTGGACTTCACCCTGCCGGGGGAGGAGTTCGGCCGGCGGTGGGAGCTGGTGATCAGCACCGCCGACCCCGACCCGGAGAAGACGATCCTCGTCGAGGCGGGCGGCACCGTCTGCGTGCCGGACCGCTCCCTGGTGGTCCTGCAGAGGGCGGCCTGACCGATGCCCGACGCCCGCCGCATGCCCCGCGCGACCTACCGCGTCCAGGTCCGCCCCGGCTTCGACCTCGACACCACCGCCGGCCTGGCCGACTACCTCGCCGACCTCGGCGTCACCCACCTCTACAGCGCGCCGCTGCTCACCGCCAGCCCCGGCTCGCAGCACGGCTACGACGTGGTCGACCACCGCGCGGTCAACCCCGAGTTGGGCGGCGAGGCCGCCCGGGTCCGGCTGGTCCGCGCGCTGCGCGCCGCCGGGCTCGGCCTCGTCGTCGACATCGTCCCCAACCACGCCGGGGTGGCCCGGCCGGCGGCCAACCCCGCCTGGTGGGACGTGCTGCGCCGGGGCCGCGCCTCGGCCTACGCGGGCTGGTTCGACATCGACTGGGACCGGGGCCGGCTGCTGCTGCCGGTCCTCGCCGACGACCCGGACGCCCTCGCCGACCTGAAGATCGTCGACGGGGAGCTGCGCTACCACGAGCACCGCTACCCGATCGCCGACGGCACCGGCGACGGGACGCCGCGCGAGGTCCACGACCGGCAGCCATACGAGCTGGTCTCGTGGCGGCGCGGGGACCGCGAGCTGACGTACCGCCGGTTCTTCGCCGTGTCCGACCTGGCGGGCCTGCGGGTGGAGGACCCGGAGGTCTTCGCCGCCACCCACGCGGAGATCCTGCGCTGGGTCGCGGCCGGCGAGGTCGACGGCATCCGCGTCGACCACCCCGACGGCCTGCGCGACCCCGCCGGCTACCTGGCCGCGCTGCGCGCCGCCGCGCCCGATGCCTGGCTGCTGGTGGAGAAGATCCTGGAGTACGGCGAGGAGCTGCCCGACTGGCCGGTCGACGGCACCACCGGCTACGACGCCCTCGCGCCGGTCAGCGGCCTCTTCGTCGACGCGAGCGCGGAAGCCGACCTCACCGCCCTCGACACCCGGCTGACCGGCCACCGCACCTCCTGGCCGGACCTGATCCACGACACGAAGCTGGAGGCCGCCACCCGGCTGCTCGCCGCCGAGCTGACCCGCCTGGCCGCCCTCGCCCCGGAGCTGCCGCCCGAGCAGGCGCGGGCCGCCCTCGCCGAGCTGGCGGCCTGCTTCCCGGTGTACCGGGGCTACCCGCCCGAGGGGGCCCGGCACCTGGCCGTCGCCCGCGCCGAGGCCGGCCGCCGCCGCCCCGACCTGGCCGCCACCCTCGACGCGCTCACCCGCCGGCTGGGCGACCCCGACGACGAGCTGGCCCGGCGGTTCCCGCAGCTCTCCGGCGCGGTCATGGCCAAGGGTGTCGAGGACACCGCCTACTACCGGTGGAGCCGCTTCGTCGCCCTCAACGAGGTCGGCGGCAGCCCCGCCCACTTCGGCACCCCGCCGGCCGAGTTCCACCGCCTCACCGCCGCCCGGCAGGCCCGCTGGCCGGCGGGCATGACGGCCCTCTCCACCCACGACACCAAGCGTGGCGAGGACGTCCGGGCCCGGCTCGCCGTCCTGTCCGAGCTGCCCGAACGCTGGGCCGAGCGGGTCACCCGGTGGACGGCGCTCGCGCCGCTGCCCGACCCCGCGTTCGCCCACCTGCTCTGGCAGACCGCCGTCGGGGCGTGGCCGATCGAGCGGGAGCGGCTGCACGCGTACGCCGAGAAGGCCGCCCGGGAGGCGTCCGTCGCCACGAGCTGGGCCGACCCCGACGCCGCCTTCGAGCAGGCCATGCACGCCGTGATCGACCGGATGTACGACGATCCCGAGCTGCGCGCCGAGCTGACCGAGTTCGTTGCCGAGATCACCCCCGCCGGCCGCGCCAACTCCCTCGGGCAGAAGCTCGTCCAGCTCGCCATGCCCGGGGTGCCCGACGTCTACCAGGGCACCGAGCTGTGGGAGAACTCCCTGGTCGACCCGGACAACCGCCGCCCGGTCGACTTCGCCGTACGCCGGGAGCTGCTGGCCGACCTCGACGCCGGCCGGCTGCCGGCGGTGGACGACTCCGGGGCGGCGAAGCTGCTCGTGGTGTCGCGGACCCTGCGGCTGCGCCGCGACCACCCGGAGCTGTTCACCGGCTACCGCCCGGTGCCCGCGCACGGGCCCGCCGCCGCACACGCCGTCGCCTTCGACCGGGGCGGCGCGCTGGCCGTGGCCACCCGGCTGCCGGTGCGGCTGGCCCGCGACGGCGGCTGGCGCGACACGACCCTGCCACTTCCCGTTCACCAGGCGACCGACCTGTTCACGGGGCGGGTCTACAGTGGCGGCGAGGCGCTCCTCGCCGACGTGCTGGCCACCTACCCCGTCGCACTGCTGACGCCCGCCGAGTCCGTGGAGGCAACCTCATGACCGAGTTCGCGGTGTGGGCGCCCGAGGCCGCCCGGGTCCGGCTGCGCCTGCCCGGGGCCGGCGAGGAGCGCGAGATGCGCGCCGACCCCGGCGGCTGGTGGCGGGTCGACGCCCCCGGCACCGGCCCCGGCACCGACTACGCGTTCGTCCTCGGCGATGACGACACGGCGCTGCCCGACCCCCGCTCGCCCTGGCAGCCGGCCGGGGTGCACGGCCCGAGCCGGCGCTACGACCACGCGGCGTTCGACTGGACCGACGCCGGCTGGACCGGCCGGCAACTGCCCGGCAGCGTCCTGTACGAGCTGCACGTCGGCACGTTCACCCCCGAGGGCACCTTCGACGCGGCCATCGGCCGCCTCGACCACCTGGTCGACCTCGGCGTCGACATGGTCGAGCTGCTGCCGGTCAACGCCTTCAACGGCGAGCACAACTGGGGTTACGACGGCGTCTGCTGGTACGCCCCGCACGAGCCCTACGGCGGCCCGGACGGGCTGAAGCGCTTCGTCGACGCCGCCCACGCCCGAGGGCTGGGGGTGATCCTCGACGTCG
>NZ_BBZF01000021.1:0-1473 GCF_020884795.1 Micromonospora okii | reverse complement strand
ACAACCATTTCGGGCCCTCCGGGGCCTACGCGCCGATGTTCGCGCCGTACCTCACCGAGCAGAGCAACACCTGGGGGCGCACCGTCAACCTCGACGGCCCGCACTCCGACGGCGTGCGCCGGTACATCCTCGACAGCGTGCTGATGTGGCTGCGCGACTACCACGTCGACGGCCTGCGCCTCGACGCCGTGCACGCCATGCCCGACTCCCGGGCCACCCACCTGCTGGAGGAGATCGCCGTCGAGGTGGAGGCCCTCGCCACCCACCTGGGCCGGCCGCTGTCGCTGATCGCCGAGTCCGACCTCAACGACCCGAGGTTGATCACCCCCCGGGAGGCCGGCGGGTACGGCCTGCACGCCCAGTGGAACGACGACGCCCACCACGCCCTGCACACCCTGCTCACCGGGGAGCGGCAGGGCTACTACGGCGACTTCGGCTCGCTCGACTGCCTGACCGACGTGCTGACCGGCGCGTTCTTCCACGCCGGCACCTGGTCCAGCTTCCGCGACCGCCACCACGGCCGCCCCGTCGACCGGCAGCGCACCCCCGGGCACCGCTTCGTGGCGTACCTCCAGAACCACGACCAGATCGGCAACCGCGCCACCGGCGACCGGATCTCCGCCACGCTCTCGCCGGGGCTGCTGCGCGTCGGGGCGGCGCTGCTCTTCACCGCCCCGTTCACCCCGATGCTCTTCATGGGGGAGGAGTGGGCGGCCAGCACCCCGTGGCAGTTTTTCACCAGCCACCCGGAGCCGGAGCTGGCCACCGCCGTGGCCACCGGCCGCCGCCGCGAGTTCGCCGCCCACGGCTGGCCGGAGGGCGACGTGCCGGACCCGCAGGACCGGCAGACCTTCGTCCGGTCCCGGCTCGACTGGGCCGAGCTGGACAAGCCCGAACACCGCGAGATGTACGAGTTCCACCGGCGGCTCATCGCCCTGCGCAGGAGCCGGGCCGACCTGACCGACCCGCGGCTGGACCGCGTCGACGTCCGGCACGGCGACCAGTTCCTGGTGATGCGCCGGGGCGAGACCCTCGTCGTGGCGAACCTGGCCGCCAAGCGGCAGCGGATCACCCTGCCGGGGGCGGCGCGCCGGGTGCTGCTGACCACGGGCGAGGGCGTCACGGTGACCCGCGACCGCATCGACCTGCCGGCCGAGACGGCGGCGATCGTGGCGCTGTAGGCGGCCTGGCGGGGCCCCGTGATCGTCTGCTGACTAACGAGACGACACACCGAGCAGACTCTCCGAAATCAGCAGACGATCATCGGGCTTCGTCGCTCACTCCTGCTGGGCGGCTTCGGTCGGCACGGCTGAACCGCCAGCCAGGTAAACCGGGCCCCAGGACCCCCGATGTCCCCGGGTGTGCATGCCGCGCCGGCTGTCATCAGGGCGCGTGCGCGGCAACGCGCACGATCGCGCCGGTTCGGACAACAAGATCGTGCTCGATCCCGAAAAGAGTGGCCTTGTTGCGGGG
>NZ_BBZF01000020.1:40811-289260 GCF_020884795.1 Micromonospora okii | reverse complement strand
GCGGGTTGGAGGCCACTCCTTCCGGGATCGAGCACGATCTTGCATGTCTGACCGATCGCTGGCGGTTCCAGGGAGGTCGCCCGGCGATCGATCCGCTCCGAATTACCCGGGATTGGGCTGGTGTTCCGCTCGTCGTCAGCGCGGGCCGGCGGCGTATCGACTGGAGACGTGGCCGAGGTTCTCAAGAACTCGGCGGTGGTTTTCCGGTCACGTAGGTCCCTTTGCCCTGCCGCCCCTGAAGTTCCCCGGTGATCTGTAGATGCTCGATCGCGCGTCGCACCGTGCCGATGGAGCAGTCGTATTCCTCGGCGAGTTCAGGCAGGGAGGGTAGTTTGTCTCCCTCTTTGAGCTGCCCCGACGCTATCGATTTCCTGATGTCGTTGATGACCATCCGGAAAGTCGGAACGTAGCCGCTCATGGCTCTAGTAGATCAGCGCGCAGAGATGGCCATGTCTGGTATGTCGTTTCTGTCAACACTGCATACTCTGTCAACTCTGCTAGTATAGTGCTGCCGGGATCCTTCTGAAGGGAGCGGCATGGCGAGGTGGAGGTGGTTCCAACGTCCCGAAGAGCCTGTTGACCAAGTGACGCCCGAGCAGCACCAAGAGGCCGAGCGGGAGGCCGCCAGGCGGCGGATTCTCGGCCTGGCCGAGGCGGAGCGCGTGCCGGTGGAGGAGATCACGCGGGCGGTGCCGGATCGGCGGTGGCGGCGTGGTCAGCAGCGGTGAGGAGCCGATCGGTCGTCGGGTGGCTCGGTGGCGGGTGCGGCGGCGGATGACTCAGCAGATGCTCGCCGACCGGCTGGGTCGGTCGAAGAGTTGGGTGGACAAGGTCGAGCGGGGTGTGCGTTCGCTGGACCGCTATCCGGTGATCCAGGAGGTCGCGGAGGTGCTGCGGGTCGACTCGCTGGCGCTGCTCGGCGAGGGGCGGCCGTCGCCGACGAGCGCGGGACCGCCGGATGGCGTGGACGACATCCGCGCCGCCCTGGCCCGTTACGACATCCGCCGACAGTCGGCGTCGGCGGCCGAGACAACCCGGCACGTGGGACACGCCTGGCTGACGTACCAGCATGCGCAGTACGCGCAGGTGGTGCGGCTGTTGCCGGGGCTGCTCGACGCCGCCCGGGGCCTGCGGGCGGACGCGCCGGGACTGCTGGTGCAGGCGTACCGCATCACCTCGTCGGTGCTGGTGAAGCTCGGCGAGGCGGACCTGGGGTGGCTTGCGGCTGATCGGGCGGTGGCTGCTGCCGGCGGCGATCGGGTGCTGGCGGCGTCGGCGGCCGTGTCGGTCGGGCAGGCGCTGCGGGCGCTGGGCCGCGACCGGCTGGCGCTGGCGGTGACGACGGCCGCCACGCGTCGGCTCGCGCCCGCCTCGGTGCACGGGGCGCTGCTGATCCAGGGCGCGCTCGCCGCCGCCGGCTGCGGCGACGCCGGTCGTTCCGCCGAACTGGTCGAGCGGGCCGCCGCACTCGCCGCCGGGCACGGCGGTAGGGACGACCCACACCGGACCAGCTTCGGGCCGGTCGCCGTCGAGTTGGCCCGGGTGGTGGCGGCGGTGGAGTTGGGGGAGGCCGGGGCGGCGGTGGCTCGGCACGAGCGAGCGGTCGGCGGAGAGGCATGGCGGGGGCTGCCGGCCGAGTACCGGGCCGCCTACCTGCTGGACGTGGCGCGGGCGTACCTGATGGTCGGTGACCTGCACGGGGCCGGGCGGACGGTGGTGGAGGCGGACGGGGTCGCGCCGGCGGAGGTCCGGTGCCGGCCGGTGGCGCGTACCGTGCTCGCCGAGGTTGCCCGGGCGCACCCGGCACCGGCCGGCGTAGCCCGGCTGACCAGGGTCATCGGCCTCACCCGGTGACCCTGGTGGGGCATCGCACTGCCTGAGATCAGCCGGCGTCCAGCACCCCGCGCAGCCGCGCCGCGAACTCGGCGGGCTTGCCCGTCTGGCCGAACTCGCCGCCGAGGAAGCCGCCGTGGTCGCTCGGGAACACGGTGGCCTCCTGGCCGAGCAGCGCCGCCGTGCCGACGGCCGCCCGCGCGGTGTACGTCCCCGTCGACTCCTCGCCGACCGCGATCACGACCCGGGTCGGCGCGGCGGTGAGCGCCCGCGCGTCGGGCCGGTAGTCGGTGATCGGCCAGGAGGCCTTCGACAGCAGGGGATCGTCGCGGCTGCCGTCGTCCTCGGTGGGCAGGCCGAACGCCGCCGGGTCGGGCGTCGGCTGGGCGAAGTAGGCGTCGGTGAACTCGCCCTGCCAGGACACCATCGCGATGAAGGCGGCCATGCCGGCGCCGTTGCCCTTCGCCTGGTACGCCTCGTGGCAGGCGGTCTGGGCGCGCTTGGCGGCGTCGGCGTCGGGAAGTGCGGCGGTGATCGGCGGCTCGTGCGCCACCAGCGTGCCCACGTCGCCGGGGTGGGCCGCGACCAGTTCGAGCGCGGTCACCGCGCCGCCGCTGCTGGCGAACACGTCGACCGGGCCGGTGCCGAGGGCTTCGATCAGCAGGTGCAGGTCGGCGGCCTGCTGCTGGGGCGTGTGCGTGGTGCGGCCGTCGGTGCGCGCGCTGCGGCCCAGCCCACGGGGGTCGTAGGTGACGACCGTGCGGTCGGTGAAGTGCCCGGCGAGCGTGGCGAAGCCCTCGGCGGTCATCGGCTGGCCGACCATGAGCAGCGGGCGGTGCCCGGCGGATGCGGCGAGCGGCTCGCGCACGTCGTAGACCAGCTCGGCGCCGGGCGCGGCGAGGGTGTGCGTCTGGGGCTTCGTCATGCCGGGAGCCTACGACCGACGTACGACACCGACCCGGTGCGTAGTGCTACCGGGGCCAGGCGGCGAACCGTCGCCGCAGCCGCGCCACGTCGTCCCGGGTGAGCTGGTATGGCACGAACGCCTCGTCGGGCATCCTGTCCAGCCGTCGGCCCACCACCGGCACGTCCTCGTCCTCAAGGCCCGGATCGACGCGGCGCGCCATGGCCAGAAGTTCAGCCGGCGTGTAGGTGTCCAGCACGGCGGATGCGCCCAGCGTAACCCCTGGACCGGGCCGGATCGCGGATCGACATTTCCGGGTGCTGTCGTCGTCACGGTGTCGCCGATCTGTCGGTGGAGACGGTGGCCGGCGTGACGCTCTGGGGGTGCGCCGGACTCGGGGGCGAGGCCCCGCAGCCAGTACGCGGGTGCCTACGAGGCCAGCCGCTCCCCGGGGCGGGGAGCCGATCCGGCGAGTGCGGCCCTGCCGTCCGACCGGTTGATCTCCGACCACACCGCGTCGAGGGAGAGGCCGAGGACCTCGGCGATCGCGGCGATGGTCGGGAAGGCGGGGGTGGCCACGCGGCCGGACTCGATCTTGCGAAGGGTCTCCGGCGAGACGCCCGCGTCCAGCGCGGTGACGAGCATCGAACGCTCCCCCCTGGCGCGGCGCAGGAGGGCGCCGAGGCGTCGTCCGCGCTCGACCTCTTCGGGAGTGAGCGGCAACCTGACCATGGGCCGATTCTAGTACCGGGATAGTATGGCCGGGATACTTATTTGCCGCGCGAGGGAAGGCGCTGCGTGATCGAGATCCTGAGCCCCACAGACCTGCCGCGAGCGAGGGACACCGGCGCCCTGGTCGCCCACATCCTGCAGACGCTGAAGCGCCGCAGTGCGGTCGGCACGAACCTCCTGGACATCGACCGCTGGGCCCGCAGCATGATCGAGGAGGCCGGGGCGCAGTCCTGCTACGTCGACTACGAGCCGTCCTTCGGGCGCGGGCCGTTCGGGCACTACATCTGCACGTCGGTGAACGACGCCGTGCTCCACGGCCGGCCGTACGACTACTCGCTCGCCGACGGCGACCTGCTCTCGCTCGACCTCGCCGTCTGCCTGGGCGGAGTCGTCGCCGACTCGGCCATCAGCTTCCTCGTCGGCGACGCGCGGCCCCCGGAGAGCGTCGCGCTGATCGACGCGACCGAGCGCGCGTTGCGCGCGGGGATAGCCCAGGCCCGCCCCGGCGCGCGCATCGGCGACATCTCGCACGCCATCGGCTCGGTCCTCGGCGAGGCGGGATACTCGATCAACACCCAGTTCGGCGGTCACGGCGTCGGGTCGACGATGCACCAGGACCCGCACGTGTCGAACACGGGGCGGCCCGGTCGCGGGTACCGCCTGCGCCCCGGGCTGCTGCTGGCCCTGGAGCCCTGGATCATGGCGGACACCGCCGAGCTCGTCACCGACGCCGACGGCTGGACGCTCCGGAGCGCGACGGGCTGCCGGACGGCGCACAGCGAGCACACCATCGCCATCACCGACGACGGCGCCGAGATCCTCACCCTGCCGCGACAGGCGCAACCGTGAGGTGAGGGCGCGGCAAGGCGACCAGGCCGGGCCGGCAGGGGAGCGGCGGTCAGCCCCCTCGGCCCGCCCGCCACATCTCGCGCGTCATCTCGTACTCGACCTCGCCCTGCTCGGCGTCCGGCAGCGGGTCGTCCCAGGACGGGTGGAACGTGCGGACGTACCGCATGCCGACGGCCTCCATCACGCGCCGCGAACCGGCGTTCACCGTCATGGTCTGCGCGATCACCCGGGCCTGCCCGACGGTGTCGAAGGCGTGCCGCAGCAGGACCCGGGACGCCTCGCTGGCCAGGCCCCTGCCCCAGCACCGGCGGGGCAGGCGGTAGCCCAGCTCGGCGACGGTCGGATCGTCGGGCTGGTCGGGGCCGTGCGCGGGAGGGAGCATCAGCAGCCCGACGAAGTCGCCGTCCTCCTCGCGTGCCGGCCGCGCCGAGCCGCGCGCCCCGCCGTCGGTGCCGAAGGCCATCCAATAGCCCAGGCCGTCCACCTTCCCGGCCGCCGCGAGCCGCCCCGCGTGCGAGGTGACCACCTCGTCCCGGGACCGCGCCCGGCCGAAGATGTGGCGCAGCACCTCCGGGTCGGCGTCGAGCTGGACCGCCAGCTCCAGGTGCCGGTCGGCGAGCGGCACCAGCAGTAGGCGGTCGGTGTGCAGGATCGGTTGGGGCATCGCGCCACGGTCGCACGGGTTCTCCGGGGGAGGCGACTCCATTTCGGCGACGCGCGCCGATCACGGCGCGGGCACGCCGACTACGGGGCCACCGATCGCGGCCCAGGCGACGCCGACCACGGAAGCCGCCGAACGCGGCGTGTGCTGCAGGTGAGGGCTCGTCTCGTTGAGCGTGGTGCGGCGCGATGTTGGTCGGATGTCACCGCCGGCTGCGCTTGGGCAGGGTCACGTCGTCTGTGGCCGCTGCGGCGTCAGATTGCGCTCTTGACCTCAAGTCCTGTTGAGGTTGCAGGATCCAGGGCAGGGCCACGATCTCTGATGGCGCATCCTTGGGAGACCACATGGGTACTGACACCGGCTTCTACTCGATCATCGACTACACGGTCGATGGACCTGACACGCAGCGTGAACTCGTGGCTGCCTTCGCCGAGATTCAGGAGCAGTGGGTCCGCTTCTATCCTGGCTATCGGTCGGCCCGCTTCCACGTCAGCATCGACGGCACTCGCGTCTACAACATCGTGCACTGGGCAAGCGAGGCGGACTACCGCAACTTTGTGGCGACCTCCGACAACGAAGGCCGGATGGCGGCCATCCGTAACGCCCTGGACGGCTTGGCTGGCAAGGCCGAACCCCGCATGAGCGGGAACCCCAGGTACGTCGTCATCCGTGAGGTCGGTCCCGGCCCGCAGCCGACCGATGCCTGAAACCCACTCAGCCGAGCATGTTCAGCGATCTGACGCTGACCGTCGAATGAAGAAATCCATCGACCACGGTGTCGCCGACAACATGATGGAGCGACTGCTCCACGCCTACCACACCGAAGGTCTCAACATCGCCGAGCCGCAGATCCTCGAACGGCTGGGCAACGCGGCCGGGCTCGACTCGAGCGACGTACGCACCCTGCTCGGCGGGAACGACTACGCCGAGCGGGTGCGAGCCGATGAACGCCGGGCCGCGGAGTGCGGCGTGACAGGCGTTCCGTCGCTGGTGATCGGCGGCCAATCCCCGGTTTCCGGTGTCCAGACCCCCGAAGAGCTGCACCGGTTGCTGAACTAGCGCTTGGCCGCACTGGGCTCCGCCGCACCACACGCGTCGCCGCCCGCCAAGATTGCGGACGACCGTGGTGACCGGCGGCCCGCACGGTAGATCGGACGTTCGTGCCGGCTGAGCCCGCCGACGCCCGGCGTCGGTATGTGTCGATTCGCGGCTCGTGGGGCGGTCTGCGGGCATAACGTCAGCCGTGGCGGCTTTCCCGTCGCCGGGCCCGCCCGGAGGCGGGCCAGGACGATCCGACGGCGGTGCGACATGGACGAGACCGACCCGATCCTGCTCGACCAGCGGGCGGCAGGCGGCGCAGCGCTGCCCCGGCTGCTGGGCGTGGTCAGCCTCGCCCTCGGGGCGGGCGGGCTGCTCGCCCCGCGCGCCGTGGCCCGGCTGACGGGGGTGGACGACTCGCCCGCCGCGCTGGCGGTGATCCCGGCCGTGGGCGCCCGCGAGCTGGCCCACGCGGCCGGGCTGCTCGCCGGCCGCCGGCCGGCCGGCTGGGCGTGGACGCGGGTGGCCGGCGACGCGCTGGACCTCGCCCTGCTCGTCCGGGCGCGGGCGGACCGGCGCGGCGAGCGGTGCCGGCGGGTCGGCCGCACCACGGCGGTCGTCGCCGGCCTCGCCGCAGTGGACCTCTTCGCCGCCGTCCGCGCCGGGCGGGCCCGGGCCGCCCACCGCCGCGCGATCGACGTGGAGGTCGCCGTCACCGTCAACCGTTCCCCGGCGGAGGCGTACCGGTTCTGGCGGGACCTGGAGAACCTGCCCCGGTTCATGGCCCACCTGGAATCGGTACGCGTGGAGGACGTGCGTCGGTCGCACTGGACGGCGCGCGGTCCCGCCGGCCGCCCGGTCTCCTGGGCCGCCGAGATCGTCGACGACCGGCCGAACCGGTCGCTGGCCTGGCGCTCGATGCCCGGAACCCGGGTGCCCAGCGCCGGCCGGGTCCGGTTCGTGCCCGCCCCCGGCGACCGGGGCACCGAGGTCCGGGTCCGGCTGCGGTACGCCCCGCCGGCCGGCGCGCTCGGCCGGGCCGTGGCGAAGCTGTTCGGCGAGGAGCCCGAGCAGCAGGTCCGCGACGACCTGCGCCGGTTCAAGCAGGTCATGGAGACCGGCGAGGTGGTGCGCTCGGAGGGCAGCCCGGACGGCACCTCGCTGCGTCAGCAGGCCGCCCAGCGCCCCGCCCAGCCGTTGCCGGCCGCCCGCCGCTGAGCGCCCGCGACCGAGAGGACCGCAAGGATGAAGGCCACCGTCTGGGCGGGCCGGGACCGCGTCAAGGTCACCACCGTGCCCGACCCGAGCATCATGAACGCCCGCGACGCGATCGTGCGCGTCACCACGACCGCGATCTGCGGCTCCGACCTGCACCTCTACCACGGCTACATCCCCGCCATGCGCAAGGGCGACATCCTCGGCCACGAGTTCGTGGGCGAGGTGGTGGAGGTCGGCCCGCAGGTGCGCGACCTGCGCCCCGGCGACCGGGTGGTGGTGCCGTTCCCGATCGCCTGCGGGCGCTGCTCCTCCTGCCGGCGGGGCCTCTACTCGGTCTGCGAGAACTCCAACCCCAACGCCGGGCTCGCCGAGAAGATCATGGGGCACTCGCCGGCCGGCATCTTCGGCTACTCCCACCTGCTCGGTGGCTACGCCGGTGGCCAGGCCGAGTACGTCCGCGTGCCGTTCGCCGACGTCGGGCCGGTCAAGGTGCCCGACGAGGTGCCCGACGACCAGGCGGTGCTGCTCGCCGACGTGTTCCCCACCGGCTTCATGGGCGCGGAGATGTGCGACATCACCCCGGGCGACGTGGTCGCCGTGTGGGGGGCCGGCCCGGTGGGACTGTTCGCCGCCGCCAGCGCCCGGCTGCTCGGCGCGGAGCGGGTCATCGTCATCGACCGGTACCCGTACCGGCTGCGGCTGGCGCGGGAGCACATCGGCGCGGAGACCATCGACTACGAGGACACCGACGTGCGCGACGCGCTGACCGAGTTGACCGCCGGCCGGGGCCCGGACGCCTGCATCGACGCCGTCGGCCTGGAGGGTCACCACGGCAACGCCGCCCTCTACGCGTACGACCGGGCCAAGCAGGCCGTCCGGGCCGAGACGGAGCGGCCGTTCGCGCTGCGCCAGGCGATCCTCGCCTGCCGCAGCGGCGGGGTCGTCTCGGTGGTCGGCGCGTACGGGGGCTTCGTCGACAAGTTCCCGATGGGCGCGTTCATGAACCGGTCGTTGGTGATGCGCACCGGCCAGTGCCACGTCCAGCGCTACACCCGCCCGCTGCTCGACCGCATCCGGCGCGGCGAGATCGACCCCAGCTTCGTCGTCAGCCACCGGATGCCGTTGAAGGACGCGGCGAAGGGCTACCGGATCTTCCAGAAGAAGCAGGACGACTGCACGAAGGTCCTCCTCAAGGTCTGAGCCCGGGGCAGGAGCGGTCGTCGCGGCGCGGCGGACTGTCGCCGCCCGTCGCTATCCTCGCCGGTACGCCGGGGAGAGCCCCGGCGGCCAACGGCGGTGGCGGGCTGCGCGCACCGGGTCTGGAGGGGCGCGTGCCGGTCGGGGAGGTGGGCGTCGAGGCGTTTCGCGTCGCCGTCCGGCAGGTGGCGGAGGCGACCGGCGCGGGGCGGGACGCGGCGCTGCGGCGGCTGGGGGAGTGGGGCGCGGCCGACCCGGCGCTGCGCCGGGACGCGGCCGAGGCGATCTGCGCCCACCTGCGTACCCCTCCCGCCGTGTCGGCGGTGGGCGACGAGGACGCCGCAGCGCGCCGGGAGGCCCTGCGGGCGCTCGGCGGGCTGCTGCGCCAGGCCGCCGTCGAGGCGGGCGGGGCCGGGGCGGTGCCGGAGGTCGTCGTCGACCTGGCCGGCGCGACCCTCGTGGACGCCGACTTCGGCGGCTGCGTGCTGGCCGGGGCCCGCTTCGCCGACGCCCGGTTCCTCGGGGCGACGTCGTTCGCCGACGCCCGCTTCACCGGCGGGGCCGACTTCGCCCGTGCGGTCTTCCACGGTCCGGCCCGGTTCGACGGGGCCCGGTTCGCCGCCGACGCCGGGTTCGGGCGTGCCCGGTTCCGGGGCCCGGCCAGCTTCGATCGGGTCGGCTTCGCGGGGCTGGCCTGGTTCGGCCGGGGTGAGGACGAGCTGTGGGAGGACGACCCGGCCTGGGACGCCGTCGAGGCCGTCCGACCCGCGCCGTGGGACGAGCCGAACGAGGACGACCCGGATTGGCCCGTCGCGGTCCTGATGGGCGACTACCAGGGCTGGGAGGAGGGCGGCGACGGGGCCCGCTTCGTCGGGGACGTGTCGTTCCGCGGTGCCCGCTTCGACGGCCCCGCCTGGTTCTGCAAGGCGCGGTTCGGCGCGGACGCGGCGTTCCGGGACGCCCGGTTCGGCGGGCCGGTGCACCTCGAACAGCCCGGCGTGGGCCTCGACGGCGCGCGATGGGCCGGCCCGGCAGACGACGGGCCGTCGCGCTGGCCGCTGGGCTGGTCGCCCGCGCCGGGGCCGGACGGCACGCGCGTGCTCGTGGCCGACGGGTCGGTCGCGCCCTACTCCCGCCAGCTCGCCGACCGCGATCCGGCCGTCCGGCGGGCGGGGCTGCGGGCGCTCGGCGAGCTCGGCGACGCCAGGCCGGAGCTGCGCCAACGCGTGGCCGACGCCGTGTGCGGGTACCTGCGGGCGCCGCTGCCGTTCGCCGTGACGGGCGGGCTGACCCCCGCCGAGGCGGGGGAGGTCGAGTTGCGCCGCGACGCCCAGCGGCTGCTCGCCGCGCGCCTGCGCCCTGCCCCGACGACCCTGGTCAGCCGGGCCACGCCGGCGCCCGACGCCGCCGAGGAGGGGCGCTGGCCGCAGATCGACCTGTCGCTGTGCGGCGCGACCCTGGTCGACCTCGACCTCAGCGGATGCCGGGCCGGGCACGCGGACTTCACGGGCGCCCAGTTCCACGGGGCCACCCGCTTCGACGGCAGCACCTTCGCCGGGGCGGTATTCCGGCTTCCTGGTGCCGAGGGGCGCGCCTCGTTCCACGGCGACGTCACCTTCGCCGGGGCGCGGCTCGACCGCCGGTACGGCGTGCGGGACGTCCTCGGCGGTGTCGTGTTCCACGCCGGCGCGGTGATCGACGACCCCGAGACCCCGTCGGCGGGGGAGGGCTGAGGCACCCGCCGCCCGGGGGATGCGGCCCGGCCCCCCCGCCGCGCCGGCTTCGGGCTCGCCGGCCCCCGCCGCGCCAGTTTCCGACTCACCGGCCCCGCGCCGCGCCGGCTTCCGGCTCCGCCGCGATCGGCCGTCGGGTTGATACGGTGGTCGGTCCAACGTGCCGGCCCCGCTAATCCGAATGGCCACACTTGCCGCACGGCAATCGGCCGTGCCGAGCGTGGAGAGCGGCGTTTTATGCCGGTTCGGTCCGACCGGGCATGGAATTTTCACCAGGGCAGGCCCCGCCCTTTGTGAAGTGAACATGAATGAGGCATTTCTGCGGCCTCGAAAAAAAACAGCTCAGCCCGGCCGGTGCAGGCGAAAACGCCATTCAGGTTTACCGAAATGTACTACCGTGGCGGCCCTTTGGGGCGGGCCGCACTAACACCCCGACCGGGCTTGCGTCAATGCTCTACATGCGACACTCTTCGGACTTCGGAATCCGAAAAGCTCATTGCTACCTTCGGCGGCGGCATCCACCGTCCACACAGGACAGTGGCACTGGTCCCCCCTCATCGGAGGTCACTACATGGTCCCCACCGGACCTGCGCCCCGTCGCGCCACACGACTCGCCCTCGCCGGGTTGACCGCGCTCACCGTCGTCCTCGGCACCCAGGCTCCGGGCCTCGCCCGGCCGCCGGCCGAGCCCGCCCAGCCGCCGACCGCACCCGGCCTCGGCCAGGTCGCGGCCAAGAAGGAGGCCCGCCCCGGCCCGCTGCCCAGGAAGTCGGGCACCGTCAAGGTCGCCGAGCCCAAGCAGGGCCCCGGCAGCGGCGTCGGCACCCAGGCGCTCAACGACAAGGTCGCGCTCCGGTCGCTGATCGTGGCCACCGACCCGGCGGACTTCGGTGTCGCCACGCTCACCACCACCCTGAAGCGGGTCGGCGCGCCCTACGACATCCTCTACACCGCCACCGACTCGCTCACCCCCGGCACGCTCGTCCGCCCCGACGGCGTCGGCAAGTACAACGCGATCCTGCTCACCAACAGCATGCAGCTCGTCCAGTCCGGCGGAAGCTTCATCAGCGGCCTGACGAACACGGAGTGGAACACCCTCTGGGCCTACGAGCGCAATTTCAAGGTCCGGCAGGTCGCCCTCTACACCAGCTACGGAACCTGGCCGGAGGACTACTGCCTCAACTCCAACGGTGAGGTCGCGGTCGGCGACACGCCCCTGTCCCTCTCGCTGACCAGCAACGGCGCCGGGGTCTTCGACTACCTCAACAGCGCCGCGCAGATTCCGGTGGCGCAGTCGTACGTCTACCGCACCTCGATCAGGCCCGGTTGCAGCGCCGACGCCCTGTTGACCAACGGCTCGGACGTGCTGGGCGTGCGCACCACCGCCCCGGACGGCCGGGAGCGCATCGCGCTGACGTTCACCTCGAACCAGTACCTGCTCCACTCCGACCTGCTGGTCTACGGCCTGTTCCGGTGGGCGACCAAGGGCCTGCACCTCGGTGAGCGGAAGCACCACCTCAACGTCGACATCGACGACTGGTTCAACACCTCGGACCGCTACCGCGAGGACGGCACCGTCGAGTACTTCCCCGGCTTCCAGGCCAGCGGGCACGACACCGTCAACCTCGACGCGCAGCAGACCGCGCTGCGCACCGCCCACCCCCTCGCCTCCGGCTTCACCTTCAACATCGCCTACAACGGCGCGGACATCGACCCGTTCGCCGGCGACACGTGCAGCCCGAACGGCGACGCCACCACGCTGACCGCCACCACGAAGTGCCTCAAGAACAACTTCCGGTGGATCAACCACACGTTCAACCACCCCGAGCTCAACTCGACGAACTACTCCACCACCTACGACGAGATCAACACGAACCGCACGGCGGGGGCCGACATCGGGCTGAACTCCCCGAGCACCGTGCTGAAGACCCCCGAGTACTCCGGCCTCGGCGTCTACAACGACGACCCGAGCAACGACACCGGCCCGCCGACCGACCACGGGCTGGCCGCGTCCAACCCGGCGCTGCTGCAGGCCGCGGCGGACCTCGGCATCAACACGCTGGCCGGCAACATGTCGTTCGCCAGCCACGTGCCGGCGAACTTCAACGGGGCCACCGCGCACCCGCTGAACCAGAGCGTCGGGGTGGTGCCGTGCTGGCCGACGAACATCGCCTACCACACCACCAGCCCGGCGGAGCAGACCGTCTTCTACAACTCCTTCTACGGCCCGGACGGGCTCTTCCCCTACTGGCCCACCAACCGCACCTACGCACAGGTGCTGGACTACGAGGCCGGGATCGGGCTCCAGCACGTGGCGTCCGGCTCGATCTACTCGCACACGTTCCACGTCGCCAACGTCCGTGACTACGGCGCCGGCAAGAGCCTGGTCACCGACTGGGTCAAGGACGTGGTGGACAAGTACGACTCCCTCTACTCGGTGCCGCTGATCAACTCGGCGTGGCCGGACATCGCCGCGTACACCAAGGCGACCAACGCCCACTCCGCGGCCCTCACCGCCGGGGCCGAGGCGATCTACGACCGGACCACCGGTCAGATCACGGTCACCTCGCCGGCCGCCGGCTCGCTCCGGCTGGGCGGCGTGAGCACGGCCACCACGGGTGCCACCACGTACGGCAGCAACGTGACCGTGCCGGTGACGCTCGTGGCGAACACCGCAGTGACGTTCGACGCCGCTCCCCGCCCGTAGGGCCGGACGGCTACAGCCAGCAAGTGAAGGTGAACGGGAGCAATTGGTGAAGATCGCTCTGGTCTCGGAGGGGACCTACCCCTACGCCATGGGCGGCGTGAGCATCTGGTGCGAGCAGCTCATCCGGGGCATGCCGGACTACCGGTGGGAGGTCGTGGCCCTCACCGTGGACGGCACCGAGACGCCGGTCTTCGACCGGCCGGCGAATCTTGACCGAGTGCACTCGATCCCGTTGTGGGGCGGCCGGCCTCCGGGCCGCCGCCCCCAGCGGGGGGTGCTGGTCCCGTCCGGGCGACCGGGCGCGGAGTTCATCGAGTCCTACGAGGTGTTCCTGCGGGCCCTGGTCACCCCCCTGGAGTCGACCCGCTCCCGGGCGGGCGCGCTCAACCGGAGCACCTTCCTGCTCGCCCTGCGCGGCATGTTCGAGTACTCCGCCGGCGGGGGCGACCTGAGCGCGGGCCTGCTCTCCAACGACGCGCTGCGGATGATGCTGGAGGCCTGGCACACCCTGCGCGTCCACGAGACCGGGCCCGCGCCCACCGTCGCCGACGCGCTGGAGGCGGCCTGGCTCATCTCGCACATGCTGCGCCCGCTGAGCGCGCCGCCGGTGCGCGCCGACATCGTCCACTCGTCGATGAACGGCCTCGCCACGCTCGTCGGCATGGCCGCGACCTGGACCTACGGCACCCCGTTGGTCCTCTCGGAACACGGCATCTACCTCCGCGAGCGCTACATCTCCTACCTGCACGACGACGCGCCGCACCCGGTGCGGGTGCTGGTGCTGAGCTTCTTCCGCTCCCTCGCGGGCGCGGCGTACCTGATCACCGGCGCGCTGGCGCCGCACTCGCAGTACAACCGGCGCTGGCAGTTGCACAATGGCGCCGACCCCGAGCGGATGTGGACGATGTACAACGGCGTCGACCCGGACGAGTTCCCGCCGGCGGCGAGCGAGCCGGAGGTGCCGACCATCTCCTTCATGGGCCGCATCGACCCGCTCAAGGACCTGCACACCCTGATCCGGGCGTACGCGCTGGTCCGCGCGGAGATCCCCGCCGCCCGGCTGCGCATCTTCGGCGGTACGCCGGCCGCCAACAAGGTCTATCACGAGAGCTGCCAGGCGCTGATCGACGAACTCGGGCTGACGGGGCACGCCACGCTGGAGGGGCGGGTCGGCAGTGCCGTCGAGGCGTACCACGCCGGCAGCCTGGTCGCGCTGACCAGCATCTCCGAGGGCTTCCCGTACACGGTGGTGGAGGCGATGGCGTGCGGTCGGCCGACCGTCTGCACCAACGTCGGCGGTGTGGCCGAGGCGGTCGGGGACACCGGGTTCGTCGTCGCGCCGAGGGACGTCGCCGCCGTCGCCGACGCCTGCGTGCGGATGCTGCGCGACCGGGAGCTGCGGCTGCGCCTCGGCGCGGTCGCCCGCGCCCGGGTCCTGGAGAAGTTCACCCTGCAACGCTCGCTCCAGGCGTACCGCAACATCTACGAGGGGCTCGCCACGCCGCCCACGGCGTCCACCCCGCCGAAGCACCTGCGCGGCCAGGCGCAGGGCTGGGTCAAGGTGCCGGACCGCAAGATCCGGCCGGGGGTGGCGCCCGTCCCGGCCCGCGTGCCCCGCCCGCGCGGCCCCGAGCAGTACTCGACCACCGCCTACCCGCCGCGTCACGCGCCCAACTCGTCCGAGTGGCCGCCGCTGGCGCCGCGCGGGAACGGCGAGCCGAGCCTCGGGCTGCTGCGCCCCACCGGCGGCCGGGGATGACCTCCTTCCGGGACGCCGACGTCACCGACCCCCTCTTCCCGTCCGTCGCGACGATGACCGCCGAGGCGGCACCGCGCGGCGGCCCCCGGGCGGACGAGCCCGGCCACACCGTCCTGCTGCCGAAGATCTCCACCGACCCGGTCGACGACCTGGTCGAGCGGGTCCGGCCCCAACTGACCCGCGCCATCGACGCGCTCCAGGTCGCCGCCGCGCTGGAGGCCGACGGGCACACCGACCGGACCGCCCAGGTGGAGTACGGCTACCGCGACGTCTTCGTCCTCGCCTCCGAGGTGTACCGGCGGATGGGGCCCATCCAGCCGGACGCCCATCCGGTACGCGCCTCACCGGCGACCCGCAACGGCCGCGACGACCTGCGGACGATCTCGCACGGCCTGCTCTACGTGCTGCCCAGCGCCGCGTTCCCAGCCGTGCTGGCGGTCGTCGGCCGACCGGGTCTGGTGCTCGGGCTGATCCTCGCCGGGACGCTCGGCTGGGTCTACTCGGGCGTGCTCGCCTACGCGGCGTACCGCCTGCTCGGCCTCGGCCGGCCCCGGTCGGCGAGCCGGCTGCTGCGGATCGCCGCGCTGACCGCGCCCGTGCTCGGCGCGGTGGCCGGCGGCGCGGTGCTGCCGTACGGCGGCCTGGCGCTCGCCGCGATGATGGTCTTCCAGTTGGCGTACCAGTTGGCCGGCACGCTGCTGACCTTCTACCGGCGCGAGCTGTGGCTGGCCCTGGCGATGCTGCCGGCCTTCCTGTTCGGGGCGGTCTACCTGCTCCTCGGCGGCCCGACGCTGCAACGGTGGGCCGTGGGCACGGCGGCGCTCGGCGTGCTGGCGACCCTCGCCGCGGCGCTCTGGGCCGCCCAGACCGCCGCCCGCGCCGAGGAGGCGACGCCCCGCGACCCGCTCTGGCCGCCGGCGTCCACGCTGCTCGGCGTCGCCGGTTACGGGCTCTGCTCGGCGGTGCTGCTCTTCCACGCCCAGGCGCCCTACCTGCTGGGCCGGCTGGACGTCGCGGCGGCGGCGCTGCCGCTGATCCTCTCCATGGGGTTCGTGGAGTGGCGGACCAGCCGGTTCTGGGCGGTCGCGGTCGCGCTGTCGAAGCGCACCCACACCCCGGGCGTCTTCGCCGCCGGAATCTGGCGCACGATCGGCCGGGAGATGGCGGCCTGCCTCGCCCTGCCGGCGGTGCTGAGCGTGCCGCTCCTGATCGGGCTCTCCCTCGCGGGCCTGCTCTCGGCCGCCGGGGTGGCGATGACGGCCGCGCACGTGGCCCTCGCCGGCGCCTACTACCTGGCCTTCCTGCTGGTCGGCCGGGGCCGGTACGGCTGGCTGTGCCTGTCCATGACCGCCGTCGTCGTGCTGCACACCGGGGTCGGCGCCCTGCTCGGCGTCGCGCCGCTGTTCGGACAGGACGGCGACGCGCTCGCCGACACCTCGCTCTACCTGGGCAGCGTCGTGCTGCTCCAGGCACTGTTCGCGCTCGGTCTGGTTCCGGTGATCGGGCAGGTTCGGCACTACCGATAGTCCAGTCGAGACCCTTGGGGAGGTCCGGATGCACGCGGTGATCCTCGCCGGCGGTAAAGGGGTGCGGTTGCGGCCGTACACGACGGCACTGCCGAAGCCCCTGATGCCGATCGGTGACAGCCACTCGATCCTGCAGATCGTGCTCGACCAGCTCGCCTCGCGCGGGTTCACCTCGGTGACCCTGGCGATCAACTACCTCGGCCCGCTGATCCGGGCCTTCGTCGGCGACGGCCACCGGTGGGGGCTCACCATCGACTACGTCGAGGAGGACCAGCCGCTCTCCACGGTCGGCCCGTTGTTCGCCCTGAAGGACAGGCTGCCCGACGACTTCCTGGTCATGAACGGCGACGTGCTCACCGACCTGGACTACGGCGACCTGCTGCGCACCCACAAGCTCTCCGGCGCGGGACTGACGCTGGCGACGTCCGAGCGGGTGCACCAGATCGACTTCGGGGTGCTGGACGTGGACGCCGGGCGGGTCGTCGGGTTCCGGGAGAAGCCGGCGCTGCACTACCCGGTCAGCATGGGCGTCTACGGGATGTCGCGCCGGACGATCGAGCCGTACCCGGCGGGGCTCGCCCTCGGCTTCGACCAGTTGGTGCTGGACCTGCTCGCGGGCGGCGAGCCCCCGGTGACGTACCCGTTCGACGGGTTCTGGCTGGACATCGGCCGGCCGGAGGACTACGACGAGGCGAACCGCTCGTTTCCCCAGCTCAAGCCGATCCTGCTGCCCGGCCGCCCGGCGCCGCTGGGGGCGACGCTCGGCGGCCGGACGGCCGTCGGCGACCCGCTGACCGTCGCGGACCCGTTAACCGGCGCTGCTCCGTTGACCGGCGCCGCTCCGTTGACCGGGGCTGCCCCGCTGGCCGTCGCGGACCCGCTGGCCGTCGGCGACCAGTTGGTCGGCGCGGACCTGGCGGCCGGCGCGGAGCTGTCGGCCGTCGTGCGCGCCGGGGAGCCGGCATGACACGGGTGCTGCTGTTCGGGGCGTCCGGCTTCATCGGCGGGCACGCGCGGGCCGCCCTCGAGTCGGACCCGAGGGTGACCGAGGTGGTCTGCCCGGGGCGCTCCACCGTCGACCTGCTCGGTGGCGGGCCGGACGCGCTCGCGGCGCTCCTGCGCGAGGTCGCCCCGGACGCGGTGGTGAACTGCGTGGGCGCCCTCACCGGCTCCGCCGCGCAGCTCGTCACGGCGAACACCCTGCTCGCGGCGAAGCTGCTGGAGGCGACCGCCGCCGCGGCGCCCCGGGCCCGCCTGGTCCGGCTCGGCTCGGCCGGCGAGTACGGCCCGGTGCCGGAGCGCGCCTCGGTCACCGAGGATGAGGCGGCGCGACCGGTCAGCGCGTACGGCGTCAGCCACCTGGCCGGCACCCGGCTGTTCCAGTTGGCCGGCGAGTCCGGGCAGGTCGACGCGGTATCGCTGCGGGTGTTCAACCCGATCGGCCCCGGCATGTCGGAGGAGAACCTGCTGGGCCGGGCGGCGGCGCGCATCCGTGCCGCGCTGGCCGACGGCGCGGAGGAGATCACCCTGGGGCCGCTCTCGGCGTACCGGGACTTCGTCGACGTGCGGGACCTCGCCGCGCTGATCGCCGCGGTCGCGCTCGCGCCCGAGCTGCGGCACCGGGTCTTCAACGCGGCCAGCGGCCGGGCGGTCACCGCGCGGGAGGCGGTCGAGCTGCTGGCCGGCACGGCGGGCTACCGGGGCCGCATCCGCGAGGCCGGCACCGGGCCGGGCCGCTCGGCGGCGGTCGACTGGATCCGCGCCGACGTCAGCCGGGCGGGCGACGAGCTGGGCTGGTCGCCGGTGCGGGACCTCGCGACGTCGATCAAGGACATCTGGGCGGCGGGGGCGGCGCGGTGAGCCGCGTCGCAGGCCGGCGGCTCCTCGTGGCCGCCGTGGCCGGGGTGACCGTGCTGGCGGCGGTCGCGACGTGGGCGTTCGTCGACCCGGGGTCGGGTGACGACTCCGGGTCGACGCCGGCCCCCGTCGCCGGCAGCGCGCAGCCCTCCGCCGCCCTCGGCAGCGCGCCGGCCCCCGCCGCCAGCAGCGCGTCGCCCACCGCCGCCGGCGGCGCATCACCCTCCGCCGCCGGCAGCCCGTCGGCCGGTGCGGCCTCCGGCCCGCCCACCACGGTCACCCACTGGGCGTACCAGCTCCAGGGGTACGCCGGCGGCCGGCTGGACGCGCTGGCCCGGGGCCCGTACCAGCTCGCCGTCGTCGACCTGACGCGCGACGGGCACAGCGGCTACTTCACCGCCGCCGAGATCGGCGCGCTGCGCAGCAGCGGCAAGCGGACGCTGGCGTACTTCGAGATCGGCAGCCTGGAGGACTTCCGGCCGGAGTACCCGGTGATCCGCCGCGAGGCCCCGGACCTGCTGGCCAACGAGTGGCCGGACTGGCCCGGCGAGTACTTCGTCCGCTACTGGGACCCCCGCTGGTGGGACCGGGTCGTGCGGCCCCGCGTCGACCAGGCGCTGCGGGCCGGCTTCGACGGGGTCTACCTGGACACGCCGCTGGCGTACGAGGAGATCTCCCTCTCCGCCGCCCGGGGCCGCGACCGCGCGCGGCTCGCCGCCGACATGGCCGCCCTGATCGTCAGGATCAGCCGGTACGCCAAGTCCCGGCGGCCCGGTTTCCAGATCGTCCCGCAGAACTCACCCGAGCTGCGCGAGCAGCGGGGATACACCGCCGCCATCGACGGCATCGCGATGGAGGAGCTCTTCTACCTCGCCACGGACGAGCCGTGCACCCAGGACTGGTGCGCGGAGAACCTGGCGCACACCCGGGCGCTGCGCGACGCCGGCAAGTTCGTGCTCGCGGTCGACTACGCCGTGCGCGCCGACAACGTGCGCCGGGCCTGCGGCCGGTACCGCGCGGAACGCTTCGCCGGCACGGTCACCGTGCGGGACCTGGACCGGCTCACCGCCCGCTGCCGCTGAAGCGCCACGCGGACGGCCGGTCGCCGCGCCGAAACTCACTCAGATCACTGACAGGTAAGACGGAAGGAACCGACATGAGCACAAAAATCGGGGTCGTCGGCATGGGCTACGTGGGGCTCACGCTCGCCGCCGCCCTCGCCGACAAGGGCTTCACGGTGTACGGCGCGGACGTGTCACCGGCGGTGCTGGACTCGCTGTCACGCGGCCGGCCGCACATCTTCGAGCCCGGCGTCGAGGAGGTCTTCGCCACCCACGTCGGTCGGACCATCCACGTCGCCGCCGACCTGCCGCGCGACACCGTCGACGTGGCGGTGATCAGCGTGTCGACCCCGGTCGACAACATCACCCACCGCCCCAACCTGGCGAACCTGGCCGCCGCCGCCCGGGCCGTCGCCGCCACCTGCCGCCCGGACACCCTGGTCGTGGTCCGCAGCACCGTGCCGGTCGGGACGAGCCGCCGGGTGGTGCTGCCCGAGCTGCGGGCCGCCTGGGGCGACCGGGTCCGGCTGGTGATGGCCCCGGAGCGCACCATCCAGGGCCAGGCGCTGCGCGAACTCGTCGAGCTGCCGCAGGTGATCGGCGGCCTGGACGCCGAGAGCCTCGCCGCCGGGACCGAGTTCTTCAGCGGCCTGGCGCGCACGATCGTCCCGGTCTCCGGGCTGGAGGCCGCCGAGCTGGTGAAGCTGTCGAACAACTGCCACACCGACCTGATCTACGCCTTCGGCAACGAGATCGCGCTGATCGCCGAGCGGCACGGCCTCGACCCCCTCGAGGTGATCCGGGCGACGAACCTCGACTACCCGCGCCCGGACCTCGCCAAGCCCGGGTACGTCGGGGGCGGCTGCCTCTCCAAGGACCCGTACATCATGATCGACAGCGCGGGTGACCGCCGGCCGTTCCTCGTCGGCAAGGCCCGCCAGCTCAACGAGTACCTGCCGATCCACGTCGGCGAGACCGTGGTCCGGATGCTGACCGAGGCGCGGGGCCGCAGTTTCGGCGCGCGCCTGGCGGTGCTCGGCTGGGCGTACAAGGGCTGGCCGGCCACCGACGACATGCGCGGCACCCCGATCGAGCCCATGATGCGGGTCTTCTCCGCCGCCGGCGTCACCGTCCTCGGCCACGACCCGATGGTCACCGACGACGTGATCCGGCAGTACGGCGGCGAGCCGGTCAGCCTGGACAAGGCGTTCACCGACGCGGACGCCGTCCTGATCATCAACGACCACCCGGACTACCGGGCGCTCCGCGTCCCCGAGGTGTTCGGCGCGGCGCGGCCGGCGTTCGTCTACGACTCGTGGCGGGTGCTCGACGGCGCGGCCGTCACGGCCGCCGGGGTCCGCTACGCGGGTCTCGGCTACCTGCCCCCGGCCCCCGACCCGTCCGCCGCGTCCGACCCGACCGCTCCTGCGGCTTCGGCCGTTTCGGCCGCTCCGGCCGTTTCGGTCGCTTCGGCCGACGAGGCGGTTTCGGCATGAGGGCGCTCCTGCTCGGCGGGGCCGGCTTCATCGGCCTGCACCTCGCCCGCCGCCTCGTCGCCGACGGGCACGAGGTGACGATCGTGGACGACTTCTCCCGGGGCCGCGACGACGCCGACCTCGACCGGCTGCGCAACGATCCGGCGGTGCGGGTCGTCTCCGGGGACCTGACCGCTCCGGAGACCTGGGCCGCGCTGCCGACCGGCTGGGACCAGATCTACCTGCTCGCCGCCGTCGTCGGCGTGCGCAACGTGGAGCAGGACCCGGCCCGGGTGATCCGGGTCAACACCCTCTCCGCGCTGCACCTGCTCGACTGGGTGGCCCCGGGCGAGCGGGTCTTCTTCGCCTCCACCAGCGAGGTCTACGCCGGGGGAGTGACGGCCGGGGTGGTGCCGGTGCCGACGCCCGAGACGGTGCCGCCGATGATCTCCGACATCGCCGCGCCCCGCTTCGCGTACGCCGCCAGCAAGCTGCTCGGCGAGGCCGCCTTCCTGCACACGGCCCGCGCCAAGGGCTTCGAGACCGTGGTGGGACGCTTCCACAACGTGTACGGCCCCCGGATGGGCGCCGACCACGTCATCCCGGAGATGTCCCTGCGCGCCCTGCGGGGAGCCGACCCGTTCCCGGTCCCCGGCGCCGACCAGTACCGGGCGTTCTGCCACGTGGACGACGCGGTCGAGGCCATGCTGCGGCTGATGGCCGCCCCGGCCGCCGCCGGTCAGATCGTGCACATCGGCAACGACCGCGAGGAGACCAACATCGGCGACCTCGCCAAGCTGGTCCTGCGGGTGGCGGGGGTGAGCCCCGCCGTCGCGCCGGAGGCCGCGCCGCCCGGCTCGGTCGCCCGCCGCTGCCCCGACCTGTCCCGGCTGCGGGAGCTGACGGGCTATGAGCCGACCGTCAGCCTGGAGGAGGGCGTGCGGACCACGTTCTCCTGGTACCGGGAGCATGCATGGGCACGGTGAGCCGACGGCCCATCTGCTTCTACTACGGCGACGGGCACCTCGACGACCTCGCCGGGTACGTGCGGGTGGTCCTGCAACCGGACTTCTACCGGCCCGCCGAACTGCGGTACCTGGCGGAGCAGGACGTGCAGACGCTCGCCTACCTGTCGCTGTCGGAGGACCAGGGCCCGCCCGCGCCCTGGCAGCGCCAGGAACGCAACCCGGACTGGGGCGGCGCGTTCGTCCACGTCGACCACCCGCTCTGGGTGGCGCACGTGGTCGGCGCGGCGCGCAAGGCGATCGACCAGGGCTTCGCGGGGCTGTTCCTGGACACGCTCAACGTCGAGCTGACCTTCCCCGAGGACGTGCCGCACCTGCTCACCCTGGTCGCCGCCGTACGGGAGGAGGCCGAGCCCGCGTACCTGCTGGCCAACCGGGGCTTCGGCATGTTGCCCCGGCTGGCCGAGATCGTCGACGGCATCGTCTTCGAGTCGTTCTCGGCCCGCTGGACCGAGGACGGCTACGCGCCGTGGCCGGCCGACGTGCTGGAGTTCCATGCCCAGATCGCGGAGCAACTGCTTCAGCTCGAACTCGACCTGTACAGCCTGGACTACGCCGACAGCCCGGGGCTGACCGACTTCGCCGAGCGTCGGGCCCGCCAGTTCGGTCTCCAGTCCTGCGTCAGCGACCGGGCCCTGTCCCGCACCTGACCTGTCTGAATCCCTCGGGCCGGGGCCGGACGCGCGGGTCGCGTGTCCGGCCCCGGCCCGAACCCGTCCCCAACCTGGTCACCTCGCGCGGTCGATGAACAGCTTCTGTTCCTCGTCACCCGGCAGGGTCAGCGCCTCGTACCGGATGGTGATCTCGCCGGCGGGATGCGCCATGAGCTTCGTGCCGTGCGTGCGCCCCAGGCGGCCAGGTGACGCTCAGCGCCCGCGCCGGCCTGCTCCTGGCCGCGGTAGCCCCTGCTCCTTCGCGGCCCGGGCCAGCTCCGCGGTGGCCTTCGCCTCCGCCGACGGCTCGGGTCGCTTCCTACCCACCTCACCGATGGGCGAAGACGAAGCCACCCTCGATGTTCGGGTTCGGGGCCGGTCGATGCACCAGCTCCGCCTCGACGGTGAAGCCAGCAGCGTCCAGCCAGGCCGCGATCCGGTCTGGTGACCGGCGGTGTACGTAGACATTCATCGGGTGGCCGCCGTACCCCTCCGTCTTGAGCTTGCTCCCCTCGCCCGCATGGAAGCCCAGCAGCAGGGTCCCGCCAGGACGCAGCACCCGGAAGAACTCGGCAATGACGGTGGGGACCTCGTCGTCGGGGACGTGGATCAGAGAGAACCACGCGAGCAGGCCGGTCAGCGAGCCATCGGCCAGTTCGAGGCTCGTCATGGAGCCGACCTCGAATCGCAGGCCGGGGTGGTCCCGCCGGGCCACGTCGATCATCGCGGGCGACAGGTCAACGCCGAACGCGTCCAGGCCGATGCCTCGCAGATAGGCGGTGAGCCGGCCCGGACCGCAGCCGACATCGGCGACCGGCCCGTTTCCCTGAGCGCGCACCAACTCGGCGAAGAGCGCCAGGATGCCCCGCTGGAACGGCTCGCCGGCGAGGGCGTCCCGGAGTAGATCGGCGTAGCTGACCGCCACGGTGTCGTAGGAGTCCCGGGTGTCGTCGAGCCAACCGGAAACGCGCACGCGGATGATGTTAGCCCCCGTCGGTGCCGGCTCAGTACTCCCTGAACGGGGCGGCGCGCCTGTCGCGGGCCGGTTCGTGTGGGTGGAGCCGCGTCGGACCATTGGAGAGTTCGTGACGACGGTCATGCCGCCACCTTGCCTGAGCCCCTGATTGGGTCCCGGGCTGCACCACCTTTACCTGACGGTGGCCAAACTATTAATCGACTCGGCAATATAGCCGACATTTGCGGCCGACCGCAGACGGCATAGGCTGTCCGCGAAGGCGGGAAATTCTCGCGAATAAATGAATGGAGACCCCCGTGGCGGATGTGGACTTGGGCGTGGCCTCGGACTGGGACGAGGGTGACACCCATGGCAGGATCAAGCTGCGACAGAACCAGGTCTACCCGAACTCGCCCAAGAAGGACGTGCTGATCAGCTCCCCGGTCAGCATCGAGCTGTCGGTGAACACCAACCACAGCACCAGCCAGGAGGCCGACAAGATCTTCTTCACCACCCACCACGGAAGCCAGAAGAAGATCATTGCCATCCTGGACTCGGACGGCAATTTGCAGATCGCCGGCCGCGTCACGGAACTGCAGAAGGATCTGCGGTACTGACAACGACGCAAGCGTGGCAACACGGGAGCACCCGCATGCCGGCGGATGCTTCCGTGCTATGCCGGGCCGCTGTCGAGTTGATGGAATGCTCCACCTTGCTCCTCGCAGTCAAACGTCGTGTGGCTTTGGCGTCAGCGTGACATGGGCATGAGAGGACGACGGCCCCCTCATCTGCGTCGACGACCTCGCCGACCGGATGCCCATCCACAGGTGGCAGCCGCACAGTCAGGCGATCGATCAGGGCTTCGGGCCCGCCAGTTCGGTCTCCAGTCCTGCGTCAGCGACCGGGCCCTGTCCCGCACCTGACCACCGTCACCCCCTCCCGGTCCCGGCCGGGCCGGGGCCGAAGGCGCGGGTCACGCCCGCCGCCACGGCTCCGGCCCGGCCGGGTCGATCAGCTATCCGAAGCGGTCGGCGAGCTTCGTCAGCTTCGTGACGTACGCCGGCCAGTCGTATGCGTCGGGGACGTTGGGCTTCTCCCGCCGCAGGCCGACCGCCCCGTCGTGCTGCTCGCGCATCAGGTCGGCGTGACCGGCGTGCCGGGCCAGGTCGCAGGTGACATGGATGATGATCTTTCGCAGCGTCACGGCCCGTCCGTCCGCCGGCCACCACGGCACCTGCCCCGGCGCGTCGAGGGGCAGCTCTTCGATCGTCCGGTCCGCGAAGGCCCCCACCCGGCGGTACAGGTCGATCAGCCCGTCCTTCGTCTCGTCCTCCCGCGCGTAGAAGTCCGCCTGCGGGTCCTCCTCCATGGCCTGCATGGAGACCAGCTCCTCGGGCGTCGGAAACTCGCGCCCGAAGGTGACTCCGAAGTAGCCGGCTTCGACGTTGAGGCAGTGTTTGAGGACGCCCAGCAGGTTGTTGCCGGTCGGGGTGCGGGGGAGTCGGGCCTCGCGCTCGCTCAGCCCGTCGAGCTTCCAGATCAGGGCGTTGCGGGCCCCACGGAGGTACTGGTGCAGCGTCGCCTTCAGGTCGTCAAGATCAGCCATGCCCGCAGTCTTCCGCACCGACCCGAACCGTCGCGAGTGGAATCGGCGCTCGGCCGACGCGATCGCGCCGGCCGAGGTCCGGTGCCGCCCGGTGGCCCGTACAGGCGGCCGACCTCGGTGATCAAGAGGTTTGCGTCAGGGGAGGGCAAGAACTCTGACGCAAACCTCTTGATCGCGCGCGCCAAGGGGGGCGGTCAGGGGATCGGCCACTCGTGGACCGGGCGGTTGCTGTGCATCAGGGGCACGTAGTGGCGGACCACCTCGCGCAGGGCCTCCGGGCGGTCCAGGTGGTCGGCGGACTCCAGCCGGTGCAGCGTCTCCACCTGCCAGGTGGCCCCGTTGCGGCCGGTCAGGCAGCGCTGCTCGATGATGCCGAGCAGCCGCTCCCGCTCGGCGGCGTCCAGCCCCCAGCGGTTCAGCCCGAGGTGGGCCAGCGGCAGCAGCCGGCGCAGCACCAGCTCGGTGACGGGCAGGTAGCCCAGGCCGGGCCAGAACACCTGGGCGTCGATGCCGTGCCGGGCGCAGGTGTTGAAGTTCTCCTCGGCGGCGCTGAACGACATCTGCGACCACACGGGCCGGTCCGACTCGGCGAGGGCGCGGACCAGCCCGAAGTAGAACGCGCCGTTGGCGATCGTGTCGAGCACGGTCGGCCCGGCGGGCAGGACCCGGTTCTCCACCCGCAGGTGCGGGCGGCCCTTGTGCACGTCGTACACGGGGCGGTTCCAGCGGTAGACGGTGCCGTTGTGCAGCCGCAGCTCGGCGAGCTTCGGCACGTCGCCCCGGGCGAGGGCCTCGGCCGGGTCCTCCGGGTCGCAGACCGGCAGCAGCGCGGGGAAGTAGCGCACGTTCTCCTCGAACAGGTCGAAGACACTGGTGATCCAGCGTTCGCCGAACCACACGCGGGGGCGTACCCCCTGAGCCTTGATCTCCTCCGACCGGGTGTCGGTGGCCTGCTGGAACAGCGGGATGCGGGTCTCCCGCCACAGCTCCCGGCCGAAGAACAGCGGCGAGTTCGCGCCGAGGGCCACCTGGATGCCGGCGATCGCCTGGGCGGCGTTCCAGTAGTCGGCGAAGTGGGCCGGGCTGACCTGGAGGTGGAACTGGGTGCTGGTGCAGGCCGCCTCCGGGGTGATCGTGTCGGCGGTGACCGCGAGGCGCTCGATCCCGCTGATCGCGATCGGCAGGTCCTCGCCCCGGGCGGCGAAGATCTGCTCGTTGAGCAGTTCGTAGCGCGGGTTGGCCGACAGCGTCTCGGCGGTCAGGTGCTCCGGGCGCAGCGTCGGCAGGATGCCGATCATCACCATGTGCGCGCCGACGGCGCGGGCCTTCGTCTCGGCGGCGTTGAGGCTGGCCCGCACGCGCTCCTCGAAGGCGGCGGTGCCGGCTCCGGCCAGCCGGCGCGGCGCGACGTTGATCTCGACGTTGAACTGGCCCAGCTCCGTCTGGAAGTCCGGGTCGGCGACGGCGGCCAGCACGTCGGCGTTGCGCATCGTCGGCATCGACTCCTCGTCGACCAGGTTCAGCTCGATCTCCAGGCCCGTCATGGGCCGTTCGACGTCGAACCGGGACTCCCGGAGCATCTCGGCGAAGACGTCCAGGCACCGCCGCACCTTCTCGCGATAGCGGGCCCGGTCCTCACGACTGAAGGTCCGCACGCCGACGTCCTCGCCCATGGTCACCGCCCTGTCGCTGTTGGTTCCCTCAACCTCGCACGGTCGAACGCGGCCGGGGAAGACCCGAAGGTCCTTCTCTCTACCCGCTTGCCATCCGCGTGATGCCGGTCGCTTCCGCCCGTCGCGCGCCCTCAGCGCCGACGGGGTGGTTAGCATGGCCGGCAACCGGTGGGGGAGTGAGATGCGCGAGAAGATCACCAAGCTGTTCGTGGCGGCGGCCATCGCCGAGGCCTGCTCCTGGCTGGCCCTGCTGGTCGGCATGGCCGTCAAGTACGGCCCGCCGGACAACGAGATCGGCGTCAAGATCTTCGGCCCGATCCACGGCGCGCTCTTCGTCGTGTACGGCGTGCTGGTCCTCGCGGTGGCCAGGCTGCACCGGTGGCGGCTGCTGCCGACCCTGGTGGCGCTGGCCTGCGCCGTGCCGCCCTTCGCGACGGTGTTCTTCGAGCGCTGGGCCGCCCGCCGGGGGATGCTGACGACCAACCCGGCCGACTCGTCCCGCCCGCTGACCCCGGTCGGCTGACGCCCCCCGCCGGCGGCCCTCGCCCGACCCGGCCTTACCGGCTCCCGTCTGGCCTGACCGGGTCCGCCTGGCCCCATTTTGGGCCCAGCCGGACTCCGCCCGGCCCCCCGCCGGGTAGATCTTGGACGTTTTCGGCCCCCACGGGGGCCATTTCGTACCAACATCTACCCGGGCGTCCCGTCTCCCGGGCATCCCGTCCTCCAGAGGGCGGGGCGGGCGTCAGGTGGTGAGGAAGGTGGCCAGCGTGGCGGCGAGCTGCTCCGGGGCCTCCTCGGCCATGTGGTGCCCCGAGTCGACCGAGGCGACCCGCACGTCGTCGGCCCAGTCCCGCCAGATTGCCGCCGGGTCGCCGTACAGGTCGACCATGTCGTCGCGCTCGGAGAAGCAGAACAGCACCGGGCAGGTGATCCGTCGACCGGCGGCGCGGTCGGCGTCGTCGGCCGCCCGGTCCGGGCCGAGCCCGGCCCGGTAGTCCTCGCACATGGCGTGCACGGTCGCCGGGTCGCCGATGGCGCGGCGGTAGTCGGCGTACGCCTCCTCGCCCATCTCGGCCGGCGACCCGCCGTACCAGGCGTCGGGGTCGGCGTTGATGACGCGCTCCGCCGGCTTGTCCGACTGGCCGAGGAAGAACCAGTGCCACCAGCGGGCCGCGAACCGGGCGTCCGCGCGTGCCAGGGCCTCGCCGATCGGGACGCCGTCGAGCACGCCGAGGCGGCTGACCCGGCCGGGGTGGTCCAGCGCCGTGCGCATCGCCACGTAGCAGCCCCGGTCGTGGCCCACCACCGCCGCGCGGTCGTGGCCCAGCGCGTCGAGCAGGCCCACCACGTCGCGGGCCATCGCCCGCTTGGCGTACGCGGTGTGCTCCGGGTCGCTGGGCGGCTTGGACGATTCGCCGTAGCCGCGCAGGTCCGGGCAGATCACCGTGTGGTCGCGGGCGAGCAGGGGCGCGACCCGGTGCCACGTCGCGTGGGTACGGGGGTGACCGTGCAGCAGCACCACGGGCGGGCCGGACCCGCCGTGGCGCACCCGCAGCCGGGCCTCGCCGACGTCGATGTGTTCCAGCGTGAATCCCTCGAACATCGCCCCACGGTGCCCGCCGCCCCGGGGCCCGAAACCGCCCGGCGACCCGTTCGACCCCCGGGCCCCGAAGCCCGCCCGGCGACGGGCTCCGCCCCCGGCCCCCGAACGGCCCGGCCCGAAAACCGTCCGGCGTCGGAACTGCCCGGCGAGCCGCCGTCAGAAGAGCACGACGACGACGGCGATCACGAGGACGAGCAGCGCCCCCAGCACGGCCTGGAGCAGCAGCGGCGGGCCGAGGTGGGTCCACAGGGTGGCGGGGCGCGGCCGGAGCAGCTGCCCGGTGGTGATGTTGACGATCCGCTCGACCCGGGGCGGCAGGTCCGGGTCCTGTGGCTTGAGCGTGATCTGCACCCAGTCGGAGGGGTGCAGCGCGCTCTGTGCCAGGTGGCCGTGCAGCTCCACCTCGCAGAGCCGGTTGTCGGAGTCGCGCAGGTGCAGCGGGGTGACCAGGAACTCCGGCCCCTTGCGCAGCTCCTTCCAGCTCCGCCGGGCCCCGCCGGAGGCGCTCGAGAGCAGCGAGCGGATCGCCAGCAGCAGCAGGCCCATCACGCTGGCCGCCGTCACCACCGCGACGAGCGCCGGCTGGCCGATCTTCAGCTCGCGGGGGTAGCCCTCCATCAGCCGGACGACCCGGCCGGTGACGATCCGTTGCGTGGGGCGGGCGATCCGCCGGTATTCGAGGTCGCCGTCCATTTTCACCACCGAGAGCTGTCCGCCACCGAACGTCCGCTTTGTCGACACCGATCGTATCGGTAGGACAGGCCGAACGACGTGAATGAACGCGAATCACGTTCGTGGCGCGGTCAGGTGACATGGCGACCGGCGCGGGTAAGCGGGGGGCCGAGCCGGAAAGGGGTCGAGCATGCAGCTTTCCTTCCTGCGCCCGCTCTACGACCGTCCCGGGCCCTGGTGCTCGGTCTACCTGGACGCCTCCCGCGACACCGAGGACGCCCACCCGGCGCTCGACCTGCGCTGGCGCGCCCTCAAGGGCGACCTGCTGGCCCAGGGCGCCGACGCGCCCACCGTCGACGCCGTCGAGCGGGTGGTCCGGGGGCACGACCCGATGCCGGGCGACTACGGCATAGCCGTCTTCGCGACCCGGGGCCGGGCGGTGCTCACCGAGTACCTCTCCGCGCCGCCGCTGCGGGACCTGGCCGCCTGGGCGGAGCTGCCGCACACCATGCCGCTGCTGGCCCAGCGCGGCGAGCAGGTCGCCTGGGTGCGGGTGCTGGCCGACCGCACCGGAGCCGACGCCGTCGCGGTGAGCGCCGGCGGGGTGCCCCGCCGCGCCCACGTCGCCGGCCGGGAGGACTTCCAGCTCCGCCGGGTCCAGCCGGGCGGCTGGTCGCAGTCGCGCTACCAGCGCGCGGCCGTGGAGGCGTGGCACCACAACGCGGGGGACGCGGCGGCGGCCACGGTGGAGCTGGCCGAGAAGGTCGGCGCGGAGGTGGTGGTGGTCGCCGGGGACGTCCGGGCGACCGGGATGATCGCCGCCCAGCTCCCCGAACGCTGGCAGGACGTGCTGGTGCGCACCGACGCCGGCTCCCGGCACGCCGGGGCCGACCCGGCCCTGATGGACGACATCACCGTGCAGACCATCGCCGAGGTGGCCGACCAGCGGATCAGCGCCGCGCTCGACCGCTTCGGCGTGCAGGAGGACGTCGGGGCGGGGCTCGACGCGGTCGTCCGGGCGCTGCGCCGCAACCAGGTCGACACGATGCTGCTCGTGGACGACCCGTCGTCGACCGCGCAGCTCTGGATCGGCCCGGCCCCGACCGACATCGCCACCGGCCCGGGCGACCTCACCGCCGTTTCGGTGGCCGACCCGCACCGGGTACGCGCCGACGCGGCCCTGGTCCGGGCGCTGGTCGGCACCGACGCGGAACTGACCGTCCTCGCCCCGGAGGAGGCGCCCGAGCTGACCGACGGGGTGGGCGCCGTGCTGCGCTACGTCGACGCGGCCACCCCCGGGCGGGGCAATGCCTGAGCGTACCGCCGCCGACCTGGTGGTGGAGCGGCTGCGGGCCTGGCGGGTGCCGCGCGCCTTCGGCTGTCCGGGCGCGGCGATCGCCCCGGTCGTCGCGGCGCTGGACGGCGCGGGCGGCGACCCGGAGTTCGTGCCCGCACGGCACGAGGAGACCGCCGCCTACATGGCCGGCGGGCACGCCAGGTTCACCGGCGGCATCGGGGTGTGCCTGGCCACCCAGGGCCCCAGCGCGGTGCACCTGCTCAACGGCCTGTACGACGCCAAGCTGGACGGCAGGCCCGTCGTCGCGCTCGTCGGGGAGGACGTCACCGGCCCGCTCGGCGGCGCGCACGAGGAGATCGGGCTGAGCCGCCTCTTCGGCGACGCCTGCCACGAGTTCGTCCGCTACGCCCGCGCGCCCGAGCAGGTCCCGGCCGTGCTCGACCAGGCGCTGCGCACGGCGGCGGCCACCCGCAGCCCGACCTGCGTGGTGCTGCCCCTCCAGGTGCAGCAGGCCCCGGTGCCGTACCGGCTGCCCCCGGTCGCGGGCGTGACCACCGCGACGCCGGGGGAGCCGCCCGCCCGGGTGCTGCCGCACGAGACCGATCTGGCCGCCGCCGCGTCGCTGCTGGGCGGCGGCGGCCGGGTGGCGATCCTCGTCGGCCAGGGCGGGCGGGGAGCGGCGGGCGAGATCGTGGCGCTGGCCGACCGGCTCGGCGCGGGAGTGGCGACCAGCCTGCTCGGCAAGCCGGTGCTCGACGAGCGGCTGCCGTTCCACACCGGCGTGCTCGGCGAGGTGGGCACGAGCGCCGCCGCGCAGCTCATGGGCGGCTGCGACACCCTGCTGATGGTCGGCACCAACGACCCGTGGACCGGCTACTACCCGCTGCCCGGGCAGGCCCGCACCGTGCAGGTCGACCTCGACGGCCGGCGCATCGGCAGCCGGTACCCGGTGGACGTGCCGCTGGTCGGCGACGCCGCCGAGACGCTGCGCGCCCTGCTGGCCCGGGTGCCGGAGAACCCCCGCCGGGGCTGGCGGGCCACCGTGGAGCGCTCCGTCGACCGGTGGCGCGCGGACGCGGCGGCGCGGGCCGCCGAGCCCGCCCAGCCGATCAACCCGCAGCTCGTGGTGCGCGAGCTCTCCGCCCGGCTGCCCCGCGCCGCGTCGGTCACGGTCGACGTGGGCGCGGTCGTCCACTGGTACGCCCGGCACCTGGAGCTGCCGCCCGGGGTCGACGCCCACCTCTGCGGCACCCTCGGCGCGACCGGCTGCGCCCTGCCGTACGCGGTGGCGGCGAAGCTGGCCCGCCCCGACCGGCCGGTGATCGCCCTGGCCGGTGGCGGCGCGATGCAGCTCAACGGCCTGGCCGAGCTGATCACCGTGGCCTACCGCTGGTCGAAGTGGCCCGACCCCCGGCTGGTGGTGCTGGTGCTCAACGACCGCGACCAGCCGGGCCCCGGCGGGGCGGCGGGGCGGCGCGCCGACGTGCCGTACGCCGGGTGGGCCCGGCTGCTCGGCCTGCACGGCGTCCGGGTGGACCGGCCCGAGCTGGTCGGCGCGGCGTGGGACGAGGCCCTCGCGGCGGACCGGCCGTGCGTGCTGGAGGCCGTGGTCGACCCGACGGTCGCCCTGCGCCCGGCCGAGCCGGCCCTGGCCGACCTGCGCGGCCTCGTGACCGACCGCGACCCGGCCCGGCGGCCGGACGGCGGAGTGACGCTGCGCACCGGCGTCGCCGTGCCGGCCGAGCACGTCGTTTAGCGGGTCCGGGCCGGGGCATCTGCGAGGTACCCGCTACGGAGGAGATCAGATGCCCGAGCCGACCGACCGTCGCTACGGCCCCGCGCCCCTGCCGCAGCCCCGGGGGCCGGTCTCCGCCGCGGTGGTGGAGGCGTTGCGGCTGGCGCCGCACGACCTCCCGGCCGACCTCGGCGCGACGCTCGCCCCGGCGGGTGGTGACCCGCTGACCGACGAGGACCTCCAGCTCACGCTCTTCCTCTGCTACGAGCTGCACTACCGGGGCTGGACGGGGGTGGCCGACGACTGGGAGTGGCAGCCTTCCCTGCTGGCCCTGCGCGCCCGGGCCGAGGCCGCCTTCGAGGGCGCCGTGCGCCGGCTCGTCGGCCCCGTGCCGGCGGTGCTGCCCGGCGGCGTGCCGCGCGCCCTCGCCGACCTGGTGGACGCCGACGACGGCCCGTCGCTGGCCGCCGCGTTGCAGCGCCGGGCCACCCTGGGGCAGTTCCGCGAGTTCGCCACGCACCGCTCGATCTACCACCTGCGGGAGGCGGACCCGCACAGTTGGGGGCTGCCCCGGCTCGGCGGCCCGGCCAAGGCCGCGCTCGTGGAGATCCAGATGGACGAGTACGGCAACGGCCGGCTGGACCGGATGCACGCCGAGCTGTTCCGCCGCACCCTCGACCGGCTCGGCCTGGACACCGGCTACGGCGTCCACCTGGACCGGGTGCCGGCCGTCACCCTCGCCACCAACAACCTCATGTCGCTGTTCGGGCTGCACCGCCGGCTGCGGGGGGCGCTGCTGGGCCACCTGGCCGCGTACGAGATGACCTCCTCGCTGCCGAACCGCCGCTACGGCAACGGCCTGCGCCGACTCGGCCTGGACGAGGTGGCCACCCGCTTCTACGACGAGCACGTCGAGGCGGACGCGGTGCACGAGCAGATCGCCGCGCACGACCTGTGCGGCGGGCTGGCCCGCACCGAGCCGGCGCTCGTGCCGGACGTGCTCTTCGGCGCGGCGGCGGCGCTGGCGGTCGACCGGCTCTTCGCCACCCACGTCCTGGACCGCTGGGCCCGGGGGGAGACCTCGCTGCGCGACGGCGGCGTCCTCAACGGCGGCACCGTCGCCGCCCCGGCCCGCCTCACGGCCGCCGTGGCCTGAGCCGCCGACCCTCGATCAAGCGGCCTGGGCCGCCGACCCTCGATCAAGCGGCCTGGCCGCCAGCCCCTCGATCAACTCGATGTCGGCGACATCGCGCCTTCCTTCGCCCGGGGAACGCCCCATGTCGCCGACACGGGGGCCTGGCACCGGGGCCGAGGTCCTGGCACGGGGCCGGGGGAGGGTGCTCAGCCCTCCCGGTCGGTGCCGGCGCGGAACCGCGCCGCCTTGTGGGTGCCGTCGCAGAACGGCTTGAGCGCCGACATGCCGCACCGGCACAGCGCCACCGTGCCCCGGCGGGTGTCGATCGCCCGCCCGTCGGGGGTCACCAGGGCGAAGTCGCCCCGGACCAGCAACGGCCCGTCGGGGTACGGGGTGATGGTGGCCGCCGGGGCGGCGTCGTCGGGCTCCACCGCCCGACAGTGCCCGCCCCCGCCCCACCCAAACCCGCCGACCGCAACCGCGCCCCCGCTGGGGCCGGGCCCCGTCCGACCGTGTGCCGCCGAAAGCGGCCCACCGCCGGAAGCGGCCACCGCCGGAGCCGAGCCGCGCGCCGCCGGAGCCGCGCCCCGCCGCCGGAGGCCCCCGTCCCGCCCCGGTGCGCGACCCGGACGCCCCGCCCAGCCGGCGCGGCGGGGGCCGGCGCGGGGCACGGGTCCGTCCACCGGGGAATGCCCCCGCGCGGTGGCGGACGCCCCGTTTAGACCCCATCGGGACGGGAAGCCGGGCCGCGTGCTGAGCGAACGAGGCGGGTCGGGACCGGCGCACACCGCGCGCGGCGAACTCACGGCGCAGGGGGCCGGGCTGGCCGGTGACCGGGTCGTGGCGGCCGGCAGCACCGGCCGGGTCCTGATCGCCGCGGCGGTGCGGGCGCTGCGCGGGGAGGACTGCGCCGACCTGGGCCAACCGGGCGGGCTGTCCCGGCTCACCGGGGCCCCCGCGTCGGTGCGCAGGGCGGCGGCGAACCGGTCGGCCGGTCGGGTGGCGCTCACCCCCGAGCAGACGGCGGAGGTCGACGCCGCCCGGGTCGCCGGGTGGATCGTCGACCAGTACCCGCGCCGTCGCTACCCGGGCGCGGTGCTCGGCTCCCCGCACGGGGCGGCCGTACACCTGGCGGTGGCCCTCGGGGTGCCCTGGCTGCCCGCCGCCTTCGACACGACCGTGCAGTGGCCCGGGGGAGCGGTGGACCGGCCCCGGGCGGCCCTCGACCACGGCGCGGCGCTCGCCGCCCGGCTGCTCGCGGGCAACCCGGACGTGCACGTGCGGCAGGTGCACTGCCCGGCCAGCCGGGGCACGCTGGCCGGGGCGACGGTCTCCCTCGCCGTGCGCTGGCGGTCGCTGCCGGCGGCGTACGGCCGGTTCCTGGCCGACCGGCTCGACGCCGGCGCCCCGGTGCTGGTGCTGCGCGACGGGCGGACCTGGCCGGTGTACGACGCCGGGCGTGGGCACAGCTTCCAGACCGGCTCCCCGGCCAGCGGGCTGGACCCGGTGGACTTCCACCCCGACTCGCACGCGCTGCGCCAGGTGTTGCGCGCGGTCGGCGGCGACGGGGCCCGCTGGGAGCCGCCGGAGGTCTCCGGCCCGCCGGGCCACGCCGAGCAGAGCGTCGAGCCCGGTTTCGACCTCGCCGTGCGGGAGTGGGCCGCCCGGCGCGGGCACCGGGTGCACCGCGTGCTGTTCTCCCTGCCGGGGGCGCTCAGCGCCGCCGTCGCCGACGTGTACCGGGCGTGGCTGCGCCGGGCCGGCAAGACGGGGGACCGCCTGGTCGTGGAGTGCGGCCGGCTGCTCGACCCGTGGCAGGTGGTGCGGGCGGGGCTGGTGCCCTACTGGTGCGAGAACGCCACCCGGCGCAGCGTCGACGCCGCCGAGTGGTGGCTGGCCGGCAGCGAGCCGTTCAGCTCGGTGGACGTGCTGCCGGAGTCGCCGGGGATGCGCTCGCCGGCGCTCGCGGGGCTGCCGCAGTGGCTGGCCGTGGCCGCGTTCGGCCGCCGCCGCCGGGCCCTGGACCGCACGGCCGCCCGGGGCTACCCGGTCGCGGCGGTGCCCACCCGCCGGGCCACGGAGGTGCTCCGCGCCCAGCCGTACGACCTGCCGGCGCCGCCGCCACTGCCCGCCGCGACCGCCGTCGAGACGTTCCGCGACGGGGCCGGCCACCCGGGCCTGGTGGTCTGCTGACCAGTTCCGTCCCCACCGGCGCGGCGTTCCCCGCGCGCCACGCCGCGACCGGCCGTCCTCCCCGCGCGCCACGCCGCGACCGGCCGCACGAGCCGGCCGAATCATCCTCGCGAACCCGTGCCGCCGTGATTGAGTACCTACGGAGCGGGAACACCGCTGGCTGCGACGGCCTGGCCACGCTGTGCGGCCCGCGGTTGCCGCTTCTCGACGAGTCCCGTCATGTGTGACCCACTTTCCGGCCCGGTGCGTGGCCCGACCACGCGCACGACCGGTTTTCCCGATCCGGGCGGGGGACCTTCCTGAGGGAGGCGCGGATGTTCGGACAGCCCACCACGACCACACCACCACCCACCGACCGGGGCCTGGAGGATCTCGACGCGGCGGCCCTGGCGTACGCGGCGCGGATCGCGGGGCTGCCCCCCGAACGGCGGCAGGAGGCCCGCGACGACCTGGTCCGCTTCGCGCTGCCGTTCGCCGGCCGGCTCGCCCGCCGCTACCGGGGGCGGGGTGAGCCGTTGGAGGACCTGGAGCAGGTGGCCCGGCTCGGGCTGGTCAACGCCGTCGACCGGTACGACCCGGAGCGCGGCTCGTTCACCGCGTACGCGGCGATCACGATCGTCGGCGAGATCAAGCGGCACTTCCGCGACCGGACCTGGGGCGTGCACGTGCCCCGCCGGCTGCGCGACCTGATCCTGGAGGTCGGCCAGGCCACGTCGGCGCTGACCAGCGAGCTGTCCCGCGCGCCCAGCGTGGCCGAGCTGTCGGCCCGGCTGGAGACCCCGGAGGAGGAGATCCTCGCGGCGCTGGAGTCGGCCGCCGGCTACAGCCCGGCCTCGCTGAACGCGCCGGTGGGCGGGGAGAGCTCCGCCGAGTTCGGCGATCTGGTCGGCGAGTCCGACAACGCCCTGGAGTCCGTCGACGACCGGGTGACCGTCAGCGGGCTGCTGCACCGGCTGCCCTGGCGGGAGCGGCGCATCCTGGCCATGCGCTTCTACGGCAACCAGACCCAGGCCGAGATCGCGGCCCGGTTCGGCATCTCCCAGATGCACGTCTCCCGGCTGCTGTCCCGGGCGCTGACCTGGTTGCGGCAGGCGATGCTGGCCGACGCCCCGCCGCCGTGGCAGAACGGCGCGGCCGAGGGGGATCAGCCGCCCCGCCCGAAGACCCCGGCCCGGCACCCCGCCGCCGGGAAGTGACGCGGGAGGGGCCTGTGGGTCGCCGTCCGAGCCGGGCGGGCCCGGCGGGTGCTCAGGGGACGGTGTCCGAGTAGACCTCGACGTCGTAGAGGAGCTGAAGGTTGCGGCGGCCGTTGGTGACGCCGACGAAGACCGGATCGCCGGCGGGGGTGCGGCCCTGACGCCACACCTGTTCCCGAGCCGCTTCCTGCGACTCGTGATGGTGCCTGCCCTCCCGGTGCAGTTGCAGGACGCGACGGGCGGTGGTCCGGTCGCTGGGGAGGTGGATTCGCAGCAGAGGCATGGCGCGACTCCTCACCGATGGTCGAGGCGGCCTCCTGGGATCGATGCTAGGCCGCCTGTCCACCGGATTCTCGCCCGCGCCGCGCCCGCCGGGGAGCTGCGGGACCGGGGCTCAGTGCTCGGTGGTGTCGCCCTTGCTGTGCGGGTGACGCCACCGCTCGTCCTCCTGCGGGGCCCGCTCCGCGCCCAGGTTGCCGACCTCCGCCTCGTCGGTCTCCTCGAAGCTGGGCCGGCGGACGTCCTCCGGGTTCGGCACGTCCACCGGGCGCGCGCCCGACTGCGGTGCCGGGTGGTACGCGGCGGCCTCCGGCGCGCCGTGCGCCCCCTCGGCCGCCGGCGACTCCGGCACGTGCCGCTCGTGGTGCAGCTCCTCGCCGAGGCTCTGTGGCGGCTTCGTGGTGCGCTGCGGCAGGTCCCGGCCGAGGTCGGCGACCCGGCCGCCGTACTTGAGGTCGAAGGCGGGCCGCTCGGAGCGGATGCGCGGCATCCGGTCGAAGTTGCGCAGCGGGGGCGGGCAGGTGGTGGCCCATTCGAGGGAGTTGCCGAAGCCCCAGGGGTCGTCCACCGTCACCATCGCCCCGTACCGCCACGACTTCCAGACGTTGTAGATGAAGAACAACGTGGACGCGCCGAGGATGAACGACCCGATGGTGGAGATCGTGTTCAGCGTGGTGAAGCCGTCCTGGGGCAGGTAGTCGGCGTACCGGCGGGGGAATCCCTCGGCGCCCAGCCAGTGCTGCACCAGGAACGTGGCGTGGAAGCCGATGAACATGGTCCAGAAGTGGATCTTTCCGAGTCGCTCGTCGAGCAGCCGGCCGGTCATCTTCGGGAACCAGAAGTAGATGCCGCCGAACGCCGCGAAGACGATGGTGCCGAACATGACGTAGTGGAAGTGCGCCACCACGAAGTAGGTGTCGTGCAGTTGGAAGTCGGCCGGCGGGCTGGCCAGCAGCACGCCGGTCAGGCCGCCGAGCAGGAACGTGACCAGGAAGCCGACGGCGAAGAGCATCGGCGTCTCGAAGGTGATCTGCCCCTTCCACAGGGTGCCGATCCAGTTGAAGAACTTCACCCCGGTCGGCACGGCGATGAGGTAGCTCAGGATGCTGAAGAACGGCAGCAGCACCTGGCCGGTGGCGAACATGTGGTGCGCCCAGACGGTCATCGACAGCACGGTGATCGCGATGGTGGCGAGCACCAGGCCGGTGTAGCCGAAGATCGGCTTGCGGGCGAAGACCGGGATGATCTCGGTGATGATGCCGAAGAACGGCAGCGCGATGATGTACACCTCGGGATGGCCGAAGAACCAGAACAGGTGCTGCCACAGCATCGGGCCGCCGGTGGCCGGGTCGTAGACGTGCGAGTGCAGCAGCCGGTCCGAGGCCAGGGCGAGCAGCGCGGCGGCCAGCAGCGGGAAGACGAATATCACGAGGACGCTGGTGAGCAGCAGGTTCCAGGTGAAGATCGGCATCCGGAACATGGTCAGGCCCGGGGCGCGCAGGGTCACGATCGTGGCGATCATGTTGACCGCGCCGAGGATGGTGCCCAGCCCCGACACGACCAGGCCGAGCACCCACAGGTTCGCCCCGACGCCCGGGCTGTTCTGGGCCAGGCTCAGCGGGGTGTACGCGGTCCAGCCGAAGTCCGCCGCGCCGCTCGGCGTGAAGAAGCCGCCGAAGACCATCATCGAGCCGAACAGGTAGAGCCAGTAGGCGAAGGCGTTCAGCCGGGGGAAGGCGACGTCGGGCGCGCCGATCTGCAACGGCACCAGGTAGTTGCCGAAGCCGAACACCATCGGCGTGGCGAACAGCAGCAGCATGATCGTGCCGTGCAGGGTGAAGAACTGGTTGTACTGCTCGGGGGAGATCATCTGCATCGACGGCCGGGCCAGCTCCGCCCGGATCAGCAGCGCCAGCACGCCGCCGACGACGAACCAGACGAAGGCGGTGATCAGGTACAGCAGGCCGATCTGCTTGGCGTCGGTGCTGCCGAGCAGCTTGACCAGCTTGGCCCCGGGCAGCGCCGGTCGCACCGGTCCCGGATAGCCGCCGAAGCGGGCCGGCGCGAGGATCGCCGGCCCCCGGTCTCGTCCGGGTTCAGTGGTCACCCGCTCGGGCATTGGCTCTCACCCCGTCGTCACGGCAAAAGGACGGGCGTGCCTACCCCGCCCCTTCTCCCATGAAACCAGGCCAGAGCGGCAAATTCGGTCAATTCGCGGTCGGGGCGTCAGGTGGCGGGCAACATCGCCCAGACGACCTTGCCGTCGCCGGCGGGGGAACTGCCCCAGCGCTGCGCCAGCTCCCGCACCAGCATCAGCCCCCGGCCGCCCTCCGCACGCGGATCGCGCGCCGCCGCCGCGCGCGGGGCCCGCGGGCTGCCGTCGGTCACGGCGATCTGCAGGTACGGCCGCCGCAGGGTGAGCGTGACCTGCATCGGCGTGCCGGCGTGCCGCACGACGTTGCCGACCAGCTCGCTGAGCACGATCGAGGCGGGGCCGGCCAGCTCCGGCAGGTTCCACCGCGCGCAGGCGTCGGCGACCAGCTCCCGCCCCCGCCGGCAGGCCCCCGCCACCGGCTCCAGCCGGGCCCGCAGCCGGGGCGCGGCGGCGGCCCCCGCCGTCCGGGTCGCCTCTGCGTAGTCGCGCCGGACCGGCACCACGCGCCCGACCGTGGAGTACGCCAGCCAGCTCGCGGCGTCCGGGGGCGGGGCGCAGAGCACGAAGGGCACGCCCGGCCAGTCGGTCGCCCGGCGGGCGGCGGCGGCGAAGACCGCCAGCGCCAGCGGGTCGCGGACGATCAGCCGGTCGAGGTCGACCACCAGGGCGTCCGGTTGGGCGGTGAGGCACCGGTCGAGGACGAGGTGCACCGCCCGCATGGTCGACATGTCGAGCGCGCCGGAGATCCGTACGACGGTCACCGGCGACTCGTCGCTAACGTCGCAGGTGATCCGACTCGGCATGGTGTTCCTCGTTTCGCGTCTGGGGATTCCCGGCAGGTACCCCCGGCCCCGCCCCCCGAAACGACCGTCCCCGCGTCAGGCCGGCAGCAGGTGGCGGGCGGCGGCCCCCCGGCGGACGGTCTCGTACAGCTCGACGTAGCGCTGCGCCATCACCGCCGGGGTGAACCGCGCCGCGGCCTCCCGCCGGCACTCGTCGGGGTCGAGCCGACCGGCGGCCAGGAGCAGGTCGGCCAACTCGTCCTCGTCGTCGGTGAGCAGGCCGGTGCGGCCGTGCTCGATCAGCTCCGGCAGACAGCCCCGGGCGGTCGCCACGACCGGGGTGCCCAGCGCGAGGGACTCGACCACGGCCGTGCCGCCGGGCTCCTCCCAGCGCAGCGGGAACAGGGCGGCGCGTGCCCCGGCCAGCAGGTCGTCGCGCTCCCGACCGGCGACGGTGCCCACCCAGCGGACCAGGTCGCCGTCGACGTGCGGGGCCACCTCGTCGTGGAAGAACCGCACGTCCGGGTTCTGCCGGGCCTCGTCGCCCGCCGCCGCGAGGTCCTCGGGCCGGTGGTACGGCCCGACCGGGCCCGCCAGCACCAGCGGCACGCCGACCCGCTGGGCCAGCCGGGCGCCGACGTCCTGGCCCTTGCCGGGGTTGATCCGACCCAGGATCACCAGGTGGTCGCCCTTCTCCGGCCGGGGCCGCCGGTCGGCGTCGACCGCGAGCGGGGTGGACAGGTGCACGTGACCGACCGAGTGCTCGCGCAGCGCCCGGGGGGCGCGGGCGAGCTGCGAGGCGGACACCCCGTTGACCCGGACCCGGTCGCCGCCGTCGAGGTGACCGTAGAGGTGGGGGTGCTTGGCCAGGTCCCAGTGCAGGGTGTGCAGCGCCGGCGGGGCGTCCGGGCCCATCGCCGCGAGGGTGGCCAGGCCGACGGCCTCCACGTGGTCGTGGACCAGGTCGACGTCGTCGCGCTGTCGCAGCCGCCGCACCACGCCGGACAGGTGCGCCTGGGCGACGCCGCAGACCTGGTTGTAGGGGCGTTGCAGGGCGGAGAACTGCCCGTCGGGGAAGACGGAGACCTTCTCGTCGACGTCGAGGGTGCTGCTGTCGACGGAGGCGAGCACCACCCGTACGCCGAGGCGGCGCAGCTCCGGCACCAGCGTGGCGATCACGTTCTCGATCCCGCCGTAGCCGGGCGGCGGTACGGACAGCCAGGGCCCGGCGTTCATCAGGACGGTGAGGCTCATGCGCGACTCCCTCTCTCGGTGGGCCGGTTCATGCCGCGACCCGGCGGCGGGGCAGGCGGTGCCGCAGCTCCGCCAGCGGCGGGCGTTCCTCGATCGAGACGTCGCTGACCACGATCTCGCGGTCCAGGTTCGGCAGCGCGTCGGCGCCGCCCCGGCGGAACTGGGTGAGCAGGGCGGCCGGGGTCGTGCCCGGGTCGGCCCAGCCCCGCCGCTGCAACCGCGACCACGCGGTCAGCATGATCTGCGCCGACATCCGGCCCAGAGCCGCCGTGTCCTGGTGCCGGTGCTTGCGCTCGCCCAGGTCCACCTGGGCCAGCGCGTCCAGCCCGACCAGGTCGAGCAGGTCGATCAGCATCGCCGTCTCGACGCCGTAACCCGAGACGAACGGCACCCGCTCCAGCACGTCGCGCCGGCCGGCGTACTCGCCGGCGAGGGGCTGGACGAAGCCGGCCAGCTCCGGCCAGAACAGGTTCAGCAGGGGCCGGGCCATCAGCTCGGTGACCCGCCCGCCCCCGTCGGGCTCCACGCTGGTCGCGCTGACCAGGGGCCGGTGGTAGAAGCCCTTCACGAAGTCGACCGACGGGTCGGTCAGCAGCGGCCCGATCAGGCCGGTCACGAAGTGCGGGCGGAACTCGCGCAGGTCGGCGTCGACGAACGCGACGATGTCGCCCTCCGCCGCCGCCAGGCCTGCCCACAGGGCGTCGCCCTTGCCGGTCAGCCGGGGCAGGCCCCGGGTCATCTCGTCCTGGCCGACCACCTCCGCGCCGGCCGCCCGGGCCACCGACGCCGTCCGGTCGGTGGACCGGGAGTCGACGACGATCAGCTCGTCGACCAGGGCCACCCGGTCCATCAGGTGTTCGCGGATCGTCGACACGATCGCGCCGACGGTCGCCTCCTCGTTGCGGGCCGGCAGCACCACGCTGACCCGACTGTCGCCCTTGGCGCCCAGCAGCCGCCGGGCGGTCCACTCCGCCGCCGAGGTGGTCCGGTATGTCGCCCACGCCTCCACCACCGGTGAGACGCCTACATCTGTATCCCGCACTGACACACCCCCAGCTCGTGGCGGAAAACGCGGAACAGAGTTTTCCCAGTTCCGGACCCACGCTAACCGGATCGCCCCTAACAGCCTGATCACGAACCGCCCATCGGCGGTTCCCAGGGCATGAACGTTTGGTCGCGTGCCCCACCGGGGAGTGCAAGGGCGAAAGGTGAAACCACGGCGAGAGGGCTTCCGGATGCGCACGTGCCGGGTGGGACTGGTCGGAGCGGGTGGAGTGGCGCAGCGTCACGCCCGGGTGTTGGACGGCTTCGACGACGTGGAGATCGTCGGCGTGACCGACGTGGCCCGCGACGCCGCCCAGCGGCTCGCCGACGCGCACGGCGGGCGCGCGTTCGCCGACGTCGACGAACTGCTCGCTGCCGGCCCCGACGCCGTGTACGTGTGCGTGCCGCCGTTCGCGCACGGGCCCGTGGAGGAGGCGATCGTCGCCGCCGGGGTGCCGATGTTCGTGGAGAAGCCCGTCGCGGTGGACCTGGACACCGCCGAGCGGATCGCCGACCTGGTGGCCCGGCGGGGGCTGCTCACCGGCGTCGGCCACCACTGGCGGTACCTGCACGTGGTGGCCGAGGCCCGCGAGCTGCTCGCCGGCCGCCCGGTGCGGATGGTCGGCGGGGCCTGGCTGGACAAGGTGCCCCCGGTGGCGTGGTGGGCCCGGCGGGACCGCTCCGGCGGGCCCGTGGTCGAGCAGGCCGCGCACGTGCTCGACCTCATGCGCGCGCTGGTCGGCGAGGTGACCGAGGTCAGCGCGTACGGCGACGGCGCGCCGCCGCCGGTCGACGGGGCCGACATCGACTCGGTGACCACCGCCGCCCTGCGCTTCGCCGGCGGCGCGGTGGGCACCCTCTCCGCCGCCTGCGTGCTCGGCTGGAAGCACCGGGCCGGGCTGGAGATCCTCGCCGACGGGCTGGCCCTGCGCCTGGCCGAGGACGGGCTGACGATCCGCGACGCGGACGGCGAGCGGCACCTTCCCGCCGACCCCGACGGCGCGCGCACGGCCGTCGACCGGGCGTTCGTCGACGCGGTGCGGGGCGTCGGCGACGACGTACGGGTGCCGTACGCCGAGGCGCTGCGCACCCAGCGGCTGGCCCTCGCGATCGCCGAGTCGGCGCGCACCGGCCGGCCGGTCTCCCTGCCCACCGGCCCGGCGGCTCCGGCGGGGGTGGGCGTCGATGCGTGACCGGGTGGTGGTGGTCAGCGGCCCGGGGCGGGTCGAGCTGGTCGAGCAGGACCCCGGCGAGCTGCGCGACGGCACGTTCCGGGTGGAGACGCTCTACAGCGGGGTCTCCGCCGGCACCGAGCTGAGCTTCGTCAAGGGCACCAACCCGTACCTGAACCTCACCTGGGACGCCGCCCTGGGGCTGTTCCGGCCGGGGGAGGCCAGCACCCCGTACCCGGTCACCCGGTTGGGCTACATGCAGGTCGGCCGAGTGGTGGCCAGCCGCACCCCGGCCGTCGCCGTCGGCACCGTCGGGGCCATGACCTACGGCCACCGCACCGGGTACGTCGCCGACCCGCTCGCCGAGCGCTTCGTCCCGCTGCCCGACGACCTCGACCCCCTGCTCGGCGTCTACGTCGCGCACATGGGCCCGATCTGCGCCAACGGCGTGCTGCACGCCGCCGCCGACCTGTGCGGCACCGACGTGCGCTCCCTCGGCGACGGGGTGCGCGGCCGGCGGGTGGCGGTGGTCGGCAGCGGGGTGGTGGCCCTGCTCACCGCCCTGTTCGCCCGGCGGCACGGCGCGGCGTCGGTGGTGGTGCTGGACCCGACCCCGCAGCGCCGGGCCGTCGCCGAGGCGCTCGGCCTGGAGACCCTCGACCCGGACGCGGACGACCCGGCGATGGTGCTGAAGACCCGGTGGAACCACGCCGCCGGCGACCGGGGCGCCGACGTGGTCTTCCAGTGCCGGGGGCAGGCGTGGGCGTTGCAGCTCGCGCTGCGCCTGCTGCGTCCCCAGGGCACCGTGGTCGACCTGGCCTTCTACCAGGGCGGCGCGGACGCCGTGCGGCTGGGCGAGGAGTTCCACCACAACGGGCTGTCGCTGCGCTGCGCCCAGATCGGGCGGGTGCCGCGCGGGCTCGCCCCGACGTGGGACCGGGAGCGGCTCTCGGCCGAGACGATCGACCTGCTGCGCGCCCACGGCGACGCGATCCGCACGCACCTGGTGTCGGCCGTGGTGCCCTTCGACAAGGCCCCGGAGCTGCTCACGGACCTGGCACAGCGCCGCCGCCAGGAACTCCAGGTGGTGCTGGGCGGCTGACCGGGCCGCAAAAGTCGCCCCGGGTCGCGTACCGTTGCGGCTCATGGGTGTGTCGCAACGGTTGAAGAGCAGGTTCCGGCGGTTCCTCCAGCGCCCCGGCACCACGGTCGACCTCGGCCCGCTGGAGAAGCTGCTGCCGGCCGTCGAGGCGCGCGAGGATGAGCTGTCGGCGCTGACCGACGCCGAGCTCACCGAGGCCGCCGGCGCCGCCACCGGGTACGAGGAGATCTGCGCCATCGGCCGCGAGGCCGCCCGGCGCGGGCTGGACCAGCGGCCGTACGACGTGCAGTTGCTCGGCGCGATGGCCCTGCTCTCCGGCAAGGTCGCCGAGATGGCCACCGGTGAGGGCAAGACGCTGACCGCCGCGATCGCCGCGTACGGGCACGTCCGCCTCGGCAACGGCCCCGTGCACGTGCTCACGGTCAACGACTACCTGGCCCGCCGCGACGCCCGGTGGATGGGGCCGGTCTACGAGCTGCTCGGGTTGACGGTGGGCTGGGTCAACGAGGCGTCCACCCCGCAGGAGCGGCGCGATGCCTACGCCTGCGACGTCACGTACGTCTCGGTCAGCGAGGCCGGCTTCGACTTCCTGCGCGACCAGCTCGTCACCGACATCGACGACCGGGTCCAGCCGCCGCTGGCCACGGCGATCGTCGACGAGGCCGACTCCATCCTGATCGACGAGGCCCGGGTGCCGATGGTCCTGGCGGGCGCGGTCGGCGGCGAGCAGGACCCGGTGCACGCCGCCGCGGCGCTGGTGCGCGGCCTGCGCAAGGGCAAGCACTACACGGTGGCCGAGGACGGCCGCAGCGTCGCGTTCACCTCCGCCGGCCTGGCCGCCGTCGAGGCCAAGCTCGATGACATCGACCTGTACGACGCCGAGCACGTCGGGCAGCTCTCCGCGGTCAACGTGGCGCTGCACGCGCACGCCCTGCTGCACCGCGACGTGGACTACATCGTCCGCGACGGCTCGGTGGAGCTGATCGACGAGATGCGTGGCCGGGTGGCCCAGCGCCGCCGCTGGCCCGACGGCCTCCAGGCGGCGGTCGAGGCCAAGGAGGGTCTCGACGCCACCGCCGAGGGCGAGGTGCTGGGCACCGTCGCCGTGCAGGCGTACATCGCGCTCTACCCGAAGGTGTGCGGCATGACCGCCACGGCGGTGCTGGTGGGCGACCAGCTCCGCGAGTTCTTCGGCCTGGAGGTGGCGGTGATCCCGCCGAACACTCCCTGTGTGCGGGAGGACGAGCCGGACCGCATCTACGCCACCCGCACGGAGAAGGACGACGCGCTGGTCGACGAGATCAAGCGCAACCACGACAAGGGCCGGCCGGTGCTGGTCGGCACCCTCGACGTGAAGGAGTCCGAGCAGCTCGCCGCCGGCCTGGAGGCCGCCGGGGTGCCCTGCGTGGTGCTCAACGCCAAGAACGACGACGAGGAGGCGGCGATCATCGCCGAGGCGGGCGCGTACGGCGCGGTCACCGTCTCCACCCAGATGGCGGGCCGGGGCGTCGACATCCGGCTCGGCGGCAGCGACCAGGCCGACCAGGAGCGGGTCGCCGAGCTGGGCGGCCTCTACGTCATCGGCAGCGGGCGGCACGACAGCCGCCGCGTCGACGACCAGCTCCGGGGCCGGGCCGGCCGGCAGGGCGACCCGGGCGGCTCGGTGTTCTTCGTCAGCCTGGAGGACGACCTGGTGGTCCGGCACGCCGGCGACGCGATCCCGGCCTCGCCCCGGATGAACGCCGACGGCCTGGTCACCGACCCGCAGGTCGACTACGCGGTGGAGCACGCCCAGCGGGTCGCCGAGGGCGTCAACCACGAGATCCACCGCAACACCTGGCGCTACAGCGTGGTCATCGAGCAGCAGCGCAAGGCCCTGGCCGAGCGGCGCGAGCGCCTGCTCACCAGCGATGTCGCGGCGCTGATGCTGCTGGAGCGGGTGCCGGAGAAGGCCGAGGAGATGGACGAGGACCTGCTCGCCCGGGCGGCCCGGTCGATCGCCCTCTATCACCTCGACCGGCTCTGGGCCGAGCACCTGGCCGAGCTCTCCGAGGTGCGCGAGGGCGTGCACCTGCGCGCCCTGGGCCGGCTCGACCCGCTCGACGAGTTCCACCGGGCGGCCGTGCCGGCGTTCAACGCCCTGGTCCCGGAGATCGAGGCGCGCACCATCGCCACCTTCACCGAGACCGAATTCGACGACGACTGGGAGCCGGACGCGTCGACGCTGGTGCGGCCCAGCGCCACCTGGACGTACCTCGTCCACGACAACCCGTTCGGCTCGGAGCTGGACCGCCTCATCGCGTCGGTGGGCCGCCGGCTCAGCTCCGCCCCGCGCTGAGGCCCGGCGGGCGGCTCCCCACGCCGGGAGCCGCCCGCCGGCCCGCGCCGCAGTCGCCGCTCAACCCGGCCGTGACCTGGGCAAGCGCCTGCCCGTCGCCAGTTTCGAGCCCGCCCGGCGGGGGTAGTAGGCCGGGTCGGATGAATCGGGAGAGAACAGACGATGAGACAGCCGAACGGCGGTGCGGGGCGCCGGTTGCCGGCCGCCCTCCCGGCGCAGGCAGTGGCCCGGTGAACCTGGAGATCCAGGTCCCCGGCGACGAGACCCTCAGCGTGCTGGAGACCGCGGCGTTGCTGCGCGAGCTGACCGCCGGCCTGATCGGCGTGGCCGATTTCGACGAGGCCCTGGCGGCCCTGGTCCGGATCGCCCGGGAGGCCGTGGCCGGCGTCGACTGGTGCGGCTTCACCGCGCTGCGGGCGGGGGAACCGGCCGGGGTGGCCGCCTCCGACCCGGCCCTCGCCGGCCTGGACGACCTGCGGCACGGCCCCGACTCGCCGGCGATGAGCGCCATCCACCGCCGCGAGATGATCCTCTCCGCGGACCTCAGCCGGGAGCCCCGCTGGCCGGAGTGGACGACCCAGGCCCGGGAGCTGGGGGTGCGCGGCGTCGTCTCCGCCCCCGTCGACGTCGACGAGCACGTCATCGGCGCCATCAACCTGTACGCCTCGACGCCGGAGGCGCTGAGCACCCGACACCAGCTCACCGCGATGCTCCTCGCGGAGCACGCCGGGCTCCTGCTCGCGGCGGTCCGGGACGCGCAGCGGCGGGCCGCGCGGGCCGGCGAGCTGGACGCCGCGCTGCTCGGCGAGGGCGTCGTCGGGCAGGCGGTCGGCGTCATCATGACCCAGCGCGGCTGCCCCGCCCCGGAGGCCCTGGAGGTGCTGCGCAGCGCCGCCGCGGCGCTGGACATCCCGCTGCGCGAGGTGGCCGAGCGCCTGGTGGTCACGGTCTCCCGGCCCCGCGAGAACTAGGGCGGCCGTCGTTTCCCCTGCCGGTGCCGGGGGTAGCACCCAGGACCGGTGCGCTGACGCGACAGGGGAGGACACGATGGAGAGCCGACTGCGGGTGCACGGTCATCCGATCCAACCGATGCTGGTGACGTTCCCGTTCGGGCTCTTCGTCAGCGCGACCGTCTTCGACTTCGCCGACGTGGCGGTCGGGCCGGCGTTCCTCGGCGAGGTCGGCTACTGGACCTCGGTCGCGGGGCTGGTCGCCGCCGCCCTGACCACGGTGGCCGGCATGGTCGACCTGTGGGACGCCGGCAGCGGCCGGACCCGCCGCACCAAGATCACGTTCAACCTGGCCAACACCGTGATGGCCGCGATGTTCCTGCTGAGCTGCCTGGTGCGGGCGAAGTCGCCGGAGCGCGGCGCGACGGCGGCCCTGCTCGCCACCGAGCTGGTCGCCCTCGCCGTGGGCGGCGTCGGCGTGTGGCTCGGCGCCCGGCTGATGCGGCAGTTCGAGGCGGTTCGCGCCGAGACCGGCGCGCTCGACGCGCTCGGCGGCCGGGGCGGCTCCACGGTGGAGATCGCCCGGCCCCGCGCCTGACCGCCGCGGCGCCGGTGGGGGCGGCGGGAAAAACTCATTGCCGCCGGGCCCGGGACCGGTCAGGGTGGCCGGATGAGCGGGGATCGCGGCTTCGAGGAACTGCTGGCCGAGGGCGCCGCCGTGCCGCTGCGGGGCTGGGACTTCTCGTGGCTGCACGGTCGGGCCGGCGAGGAACGGCCGCCGTGGGGCTACTCCCGGCTGGTGGCCGACCGGATGGCCCGCGCCGAATCGGCGCTGGACGTGGAGACCGGCGGCGGGGAGGTGCTGGCCGGGGTGCCCCGGCCGCCCCGGGTGCTGCTGGCCACCGAGGCGTGGCCGCCCAACGTGGAGGTGGCCCGCCGCACGCTGCGCCGGGTCGGCGGCACGGTGCTCCGGGTCGCCGAGGGCGGCGCCCTGCCGGTGCGGGACGCGACGCTGGACCTCGTGGTCAGCCGGCACCCGGTGCACACCCCCTGGGACGAGGTGGCCCGGGTGCTGCGGCCGGGCGGCACGTTCCTGTCCCAACAGATCCGTGGGGGCACGGTCCGGGAGCTGAGCGAGGCCCTGCTCGGCCCGCTGCCCGACCCCGACCGGCAGCTCCCCGGGCAGGCCGTGGCCGCCGCGCGGGCGGCCGGGCTCACGGTGGTCGACCTGCGCGAGGCCACCCTGCGCACTGTGTTCCACGACATCGCCGCGGTGGTCTACTTCCTGCGCAAGGTGGTGTGGACGGTCCCCGGGTTCACCGTCGGGCGGTACCGGCCGCAGCTCGCCCGGCTGCACGCCCGGATCGAGGCCGAGGGCGCGTTCGTCACCCACGCCCGGCGGTTCCTGATCGAGGCGGTCAAGCCGGCCTGACCGGGTCGCCGCCGCCCGCCCCGTGCGCCTCGGCGTGGTGCGCGGCGAGCACGTCCGCGCCGAAGTCGCCGGCCGGGCGGCGCAGCACCGTGTGGGCGTGGTTGCCGTCGTCGGCGGTGTTGTCGTACTCGATCAGCAGGTCCTCGGCCTGCACCCGGTAGTAGTGGCGCAGCCCCGGCCGGGTCGGGCCGGCCCAGGCGAAGTGCGTCTCGCCGCCGGTTAGGCGACGGGCCTCCCGGGTGGCCAGCTCCGGCGGCAGCCGGTCGAGGTAGAGCGCGACGACCCGGTCGAGCAGCGCCCGGCCGGTGGGGCCGAGCCGCCCGCGCGGCACGCCGAGCGGCTCGATCTGCCCCGGCGCGCTCGGCCGGGTGGCGCTGATGATGTCCGCCGGGGCGTCGTCGGCCACGATCGCCGCCGCCCGGCCCGCCGACCCGATGGCGTCGAGCAGGGCGCGGGCCAGGTCCTCCTCCGCGCCGAGCGGCCGGGACACCGGGTGCCCGGCGTGCCGGACGCAGGCCGGGTTGGCGCCGAGGAACAGCGGGGCGGGGGAGACCTGGTCGTCGACCACGGTCATGCTCACCGACAGGTGGTGCCCCTCGAACCGCCAGGCCCACCGGTCGTCGCGGGCCGGGTCGCCGAAGACCGCGATCCAGTAGTCGCCGCTGTGCCGGCCGCGCCGCCAGCCCTCGGCCCGGTCCAGCACCTCCTCCAGCGCCACGACCGACATGGCCTGGGCGTACGCGCCGGGGCTGAGCGCGGTGGCCAGCAGCCGGTGCGCGGCCTTGCGGCCGGCACGGTCGAGGTCGGCCAGGCAGACGCCGGGGCGCGGCCGGGGCCGGTACTCCAGCCACCGCCGGGCCGGGTCGTCGAAGGGGTGCGCCGCCGCGGCCCGCCCCGCCTCGTCGAGCGTGCCGAGCAGCGCGGTGCCGGCCGCGCGCATCTGTTCGGGCAGGGGATCCTCCATCGCCCCTGTATACCGCGTCGGCCGTCCGGCGGGGGTCAGCGGGCGGTGAGCAGGGCGAGCATCTCCGGCAGGTCGAAGAAGCGGGCGGTCTCCACCGCGGACGGGCCGCCGTGCTCCGGGTCGGCCCCGGCGGCCAGCAGCGCGCGTACGGTGTCGGCGTTGCGCCGGAACACGGCGGCGGCGAGCGCGGTCTGCCCCCGGTCGTTGACCCGGCCGTGGTCGGCGCCGCGCTCCAGCAGGGCGGCCACCGTGTCGGGGTGGTTGTGGTACGCGGCCAGGATCAGCAGCGTGTCGCCCTTGTCGTTGGTCATGTTGACCGGCAGGCCGGCGTCGACGTTCGCGCTCAGCTCCTCGGTGGCCCCGCCGCGCGCGAGGTCGAACATGCGGTGGGCGAAGGCGAGGGTCTCCGCGTCCAGGTCGTCGCTCATCCGTCCAGGCTAGTGGCCCGCGGGCCCCGCCCGCCTGGTAGCTTGCCGAGCCGGCGCGGGAGGGGCGGATGGACGACGACAGCGTGTACGTGGGCAACGCGGGCGTGGACGGCCCGGCGGAGGGCGGCTGGCTGCTCGGCCACTTCCTGCCGCCGGGCGACCCCCGGCACAGCACCGACGTGGAGGTGAAGTGGGGCGTGCACGCGGCGGGGGAGGCGCGCTCCCGCTGGGCGACGGACGAGCAGCGGACCGCGCTGCTGGTGCTGGTCAGCGGCGGCCCGTTCCGCCTGGAGCTGCCGGACCGCACGGTGCTGCTCGCCGAGCCGGGCGACTACGTGGTCTGGGGCCGGGGCGTGGACCACTCCTGGTACGCCGAGCGCGACTCGGTGCTGCTGGCCGTGCGCTGGCCCTCGCTGCCGGGCTACCGGGTCGCGCCGCCGGTGCGCCGCTGACGGACGGTGCGTGGTCGACCGGGCGGGGCGTAGTCGGCCGGGCGGGCAACCCCCGTCCCAGCATTCGGTATTACCTACTAAGCCTATAGGGTTTGCAGCGTATGCTGTCGGGGCACGTTCCGCCCGATCCCGTGAGGTCCCCGCAAATGGTCACCAGCCGCCGTGAGCCCGACCTGCTCGCCGTCGCCGCCCGCCACGCCGCCGACCCGGCCGGCTGGCCGGTGTCGCTGCGCTTCGACCCCGTCCAGCGGTGGTACGCCCGGCTCGCGGTCGCGGACGACCACGAGGTGTGGGCGCTGAGCTGGCTGCCCGGCCAGGGCACCGACCTGCACGACCACGGTGGCTCCTCCGGGGCGTTCCTCGTCGTTGACGGCGTCCTCACCGAGGAGACCGTCAGCGGCGGCCGGCTGCGCCCGCACCCCCTAGCCGCCGGGGCCGGTCGGCGGTTCGGCCCCCGCCACGTGCACGTCGTGACCAACCGGGGCGACCGGCCGGCGGTCAGCGTGCACGTCTACCGGCCCGCCCTGACCCGGATGACCCACTACCGGCTCGTCGACGGGCGGCTCCGCGTCGCCGAGGTCGCCGAGGCCGGCGTCGCCTGGTGACATCGTTGACGACTCCGACCGGGCGGACGACCGCCCGCCGTTCCTGGAAGGACCGAACCATGCCGCACCGCCCCGCCCCCGCCGACGGCTGTCCCGTCCCCGTGCCGCCCTCCGGCTCCCGGGGCATCGACCAGATCCTCGCCGCGGCCCGCGCCCGGCTGCGTCGGCTCGACCCGGAGCAGGCGCACGTGGCGTACCGCGAAGGCGCGCTGCTGGTCGACATCCGGCCGGCCGCGCAGCGGGCCGCGCAGGGCACCGTGCCGGGCGCCCTGACGGTCGAGCGCAACGTGCTGGAGTGGCGCTTCGACCCCCGCTGTCCGGCCCGGCTGCCCCAGGCGGTCGGCTACGACCTGCCGGTGATGATCCTCTGTCAGGAGGGCTACACCTCCTCGCTCGCCGCCGCGGCCCTCCAGGACATCGGCCTGCACCGCGCCACCGACGTCGTCGGCGGCTTCGCCGCCTGGCGCATCGCCGGCCTGCCCGCCCTCGGCCCCACGCCCCCGACCCGCACCCCGTCCGTCGCGCCGCCGGTGACCGCCGGCCAGCCGCATCGCTGACCGGCCGCGCCCCACCCAGGCGCGGCGGTCGGCACCGCCATCCCAGGAGGCACCATGTCCGTCGTCGCCATCTCCCCGCGTCCCCACCCGGCAAACCGGGCCGACCGGGCCCGCCCGGGCCGCGCCGACCGTCCGCTCGCCGCCGACGGCGGCCCGTCGCCGGCACCGTCGCGCTCCGCGTCGACCCTCACCGTCACCATCGAGCTGACCCCGGGCGAGCTGAGCCCCGGGCTCACCCGGCTGGTCGAGCTGCTGCGCGAGCTGGCCGAGTCGGGGGAGGGCACGCTGCGGGCGGCCCCGCCGCAGCGCCCGTCGGCGGAGCACCGGCCCCGCCCGGCGACGGCCGCGCCCGCCGCGCCCCGGGCGCTCGCCGTCGCCCCCCGGCCCGAGGACCCCGACGAGGTACGCGTCCTGGCGGCCTCCCGGGTGGTGCGGCAGGGCTCCCGGGTGATCCCGCTGACCCGCATCGAGTTCGACCTGCTGCACTTCCTCGCCGCGCACCCCCGCCGGGTCTTCACCCGCCTCCAGTTGCTCAGCAACGTCTGGGGCTACGAGCACGCCATCGCCCGCACCGTCGACGTGCACGTGCGCCGGCTGCGCGCCAAGCTCAGCGTGGCCAACCCGGTGGTCACCACCGTCTACGGTGTCGGTTACCGGCTCGCCGACGAGGCCCGCATCAGCGTCGACCCGTACCGCTGAGCCGGACCCTGCGGCCCCCGTGCCCGCCGAACCCGACCCCCCCGCCGACGGCCCGGCGGCCCGCGGCGCACCCCGACCCGGGGTGCGCCGCGTCCGCGTGTCGGACGCCCGCTCCGGTCGGCCGGGCCGCCGCCGCGCCCCGCCGGACGAGGCGAACCCACGCGGTGCCACCCCGGACCCCCACCGTCGCGGCGACTCTGCTGTAATCATCAGATCTCGTACGCAGAGCGAGCGGTCGGCTCCGATGCGTTCGTCAATTGTCACTTTCATGCAACGAGCCGTCCCTTGACCCTCCGCCCGGTGCCGGGAAGCATCGACGTAGCGGCGTCCCGGGCCGCGGGGGAGTCACCCGGACCAGCCAAGGAGGACCATGTCGGTCAGCCCCGCCTCGCCGCGTGCCGGATGGCATACGTCGCAGCCCGCGGTCCCCGGTCGGCCCCCCGGCGGTCAGCGCCGTCCCACCAGCGGCAACACACAGGTCCTCACCGTGACGCTCAACATCCCCCTGACCGCCGACGAGCCCCTGACCCCGGCGGCCCGCCGCCTGCTCGAGGCGGCCCGCGAGATGCTCGAAGGCGGCGAGGCGGTCGTCTCCACCGGGCCCGCCCCGGAACGCCGGGCCGACCAGACGCCCGCCGGCCAGGTGCCGGCCGGCCGCGCCCCGGCCCGGCCGGCGGCCCCCACGATCCCCGTCCTGCACATCCTGGCGTCGTCCCGGTCGGTGCTGCGCGACGGTGAGCCGCTGCCCCTGACCCGGCTGGAGTTCGACCTCCTGCTGCACCTGGTCGCCCACCCGCGCCGCGTCTTCACCCGGCTGCAACTGCTCACCGCGGTCTGGGGGTACGAGCACGCCGGGGTGCGCACCGTCGACGTGCACGTGCGCCGCCTGCGCGGCAAGGTCGGGATGGACGTGCCGCTGGTCACCACCGTCTACGGGGTCGGCTACCGGCTCGCCGACGACGCCCTGGTCACCATCGACCGCACCGGCTGACCTTCCTCGGGAGCATCCCACCGGCGATACGGGCACGATGGTCGGCATGCGCGTGCGACCCATCTCCCCCGAGCGACTCGTCACCAAGTTGACCGAGCGGCTGGCCACCACCGAGGCGCCCGGCCGGCTCCGCGTCGCCGTCGACGGGGCCCCGGCGGCGGCCCCCGAGGCGCTGGCCGCCGCGCTGGTCGACCCGCTGCGCGCCCTCGGCCGCCCCGTGCTGCACGTACGGGCCGAGGGCTTCCTGCGCCCCGCCTCCGTCCGCCTCGAACACGGGCGCAACAACCCCGACTCCTACTACGAGGGCTGGGTCGACGAACCCGGGCTGCGCCGCGAGGTGCTCGCCCCGGCGGGGCCGGGCGGCTCGGGCCGGGTGCTGCCCTCCCTCTGGGACCCCCGCACCGACCGGGCCAGCCGGGCCGCCTACGTCACGCTGCCGCCCGATGGCATCGTCCTGGTCAGCGGGACGCTGCTGCTCGGCGGCGGGCTCCCCGTCGACCTCGCCGTGCACCTGGCGCTCTCCCCGGCGGCCCTGGCCCGCCGCACCGACCCGGAGCTGCACTGGACGCTGCCGGCCTTCGCCCGGTACGCCGAGGAGGTCGACCCGGCCGGCTTCGCCGACGTGGTGGTCCGCCTCGACGACCCGCGCCACCCCGCGCTCGTGGAGCCGGACTGAGGCCGGCCGGCGGCCTGGACCGGGGCCGACGCTCGTGGAGCCGGACGCCTGGACCGGGGTCCGCGCTCGTGGGGCCGGACGCCTCGACCGGGGCCCGAGCCGGACGCGAGCGGGCGGTTCGACGATTCCCCGGTTTGATCCTTCGGGAGCGTGGGTAATCGCCCCGCTCAACAGGGCGCGGATGATCTCCATTCGCGCCCACCGTACCGACCGGGCCCGGGGCCGAGGCCCCGGTGTACCAGGCCACGAAAGGCAGGCAGTGATGCTCGTCCACGACACGGTTGCCCCCGTCCGTTCGCAGGCGGAGAGCGACCAGATCCGGGCGTCCCTGAAGGCGCGCTACGCCGAGCTGTCCGCCGAGTACGAGCACGCGGTGGCGCAGAGCCAGGTGCTGCGGCTGGTGGAGGTCGGCGACACCGCCGGCGACGACCAGGCCGACAGCGGCACCAAGAGCGCCGAGCGGGAGACCGCGCAGTCCCTGCTGCGCACCATCCTCGACCGGCGGGCGCAGTTCGAGCACGCCCTGAGCCGCCTCGACGAGGGCACGTACGGCTTCTGCGAGGGCTGCACAGACCCGATCGCGGTGGAGCGGCTGGAAATCTTCCCGGCGGCCACCTCCTGCGTGACGTGCAAGCAGACCCGGGAGCGCCGGGCCGCCTGAGCGCCCCGCCTCCGGTTGCCGGTCGAACGCGGACGCGGTGGACTCCACCGATGGGTGAGATCAAGGTGGGCACCGCGTCCTGGACCGACCGGACCCTGCTCGACTCCGGCTGGTACCCGCAGACGGCGGACACCCCGGAGAAGCGGCTGTCGTACTACGCCAGGCAGTTCCCGCTGGTCGAGGTCGACGCCACCTACTACTCGCCGCCGGCGGAGCGCACGGCCCGGCTCTGGGCCGAGCGCACGCCGGCGGGGTTCACCTTCAACGTCAAGGCGTTCAGCCTGCTGACCGGCCACCCGACGCGGGTCTCCGCCCTCTACAAGGACCTGCGGCCGGAGACCGACAAGCGCAACGTCTACCCCGACGACCTGCCCGCGCAGGCGTACGAGGAGGTGTGGACCCGGTTCCTGTCCGCCCTCGACCCCCTCGTGGCGGCGGGCCGGCTGGGCGCGTTGCTGTTCCAGTTCCCGCCGTGGTTCACCATCAAGCGGGACAACAAGCAGTACCTGCTGGAGGTGGCCCGCCGGTGCGCGCCGCTGCGGCCGGTGTTCGAGTTCCGCCACGCGTCCTGGTTCGACGGCTCCAACCGAGACGAGACGCTGGGCTTCCTGCGCGAGCACGAGCTGGCGTACGTCAGCGTGGACATGCCGCAGGGCCACCGCTCCTCGGTGCCGCCGGTGCTGGAGGCCACCGCCGACCTGGCGGTGGTCCGCTTCCACGGCCACAGCGAGAAGTGGACCAGCAAGGACATCCACGAGAAGTTCGGCTACGACTACTCGGACCGGGAGCTGAGGGAGTGGGCCCCGAAGCTGCGGAAGCTTGCCGACCAGGCGGCCGAGACCCACGTGCTCATGAACAACTGTTATCGGGACTACGCGCAGACCAATGCGGCTACCCTCAAACGCCTGTTGACCAGGTAAAATACTGTTCAGTCGGGCGAGCCGGGGTTGCGCACATCGCACATAGTTCCGATAAAGTCTCCGGATGCACCCCGACTTCGCCGTGCTCGCCGAGTCCTGGAAGCTCGCCCTTGACGCCGACGGGTACGCCGCCAACACGCTCACCAGCTACGAGCGAGCGATGAGGCACCTAGCTGAGTGGCTGGCCGAGGAGCATCCGGGCGTCGGGCCGGCAGATGTCACCCGAACCCACATACGCAGTTGGATCATCCACGTCCGAGACCGGTCATCCAGCGGCACTGCCCGCAGTTGGTTCGCTGGCATCCGCAAGTTCTACCGGTGGGCTGTCGAAGAGGGGGAAGTCGACGTCGACCCCACCGAGGGCATTCGCACGCCGGCGGCCAATGACCCCACCACCCCTGTGCTTACCATCGCCCAGGTTCGCGACCTGCTCGGCACGTGCGGCTCCCGAACCTTCATCGACCGCCGAGACGCGGCCATCATCTACGTGTTCGTCGACGGCGGCCTCCGGCTCGCTGAGATGGCCGGCCTCCAGGTGGCCGACGTCGACACCCGGGACCGCCTGCTGTTTGTAGAGGGCAAGGGCACCAACCGGTCCGGGCCGCGGCGACGGGCGGTGCCGCTCGGCGTGAAGGCCACGCGGGCGCTGGATCGGTACCTGCGGGAGCGGCGCAGGCATCCGTACGCGGAGCTGCCGCAGCTCTGGCTGGGAGCCCGAGGACAGACGTTGGGCGGCGGAGGGGTCAAGCGCATGATCGAGCGCCGCGGGGAGCTCGTTGGGCTCGATCTGCACCCGCACATGTTCCGGCACACGTGGGCCTCGGAGTTCCGCAAGGCCGGCGGCAACGAGGGTGACCTGATGGTGCTCGGCGGGTGGCGGAATCGGGCCATGCTCGACCGATACGGCAAGGTCGCGGCGGGGGAGAGGGCGCAGGAGGCGTACCGGCGCCTGGCGCTGGGCGACCGAATCTGACACAGCGAGAAGCCCCGGCTCCCATTGCGGGCGGCCGGGGCTTTGTCGTGTCTGGGTCAGGCGGTGCGGCGGCGGGGGCCGGCTCGGTACGGCTCCAGCACCCGATCGAGTAGAGCGGTGAGCAGGTCCCGCTCGCCGCTGTCGAGGTCGCTGTCGTCGGCGAGGAGCCGGTCTACCTCGTCGGCGAGCGGGTGGGCGGTGCGCGGGACGGTTGGCTCTGCGGCCTGTTCGTACTCCGACGGCCGGGCGCGGCCGGTAAGAATCCGCAGGTCGCGCAGCGTCGTTCCTGGGACGACCCGCTGGATGCGTTCCAAGTTCGCCTCGCCGGGCTGGACTTCTCCTCGGAAGTACCGGCCGAGTAGCCCCGAGTCGATGCCCGTGAGCTTGGACAGGCTCGCCTGATCGTGGGCCACCTTGGCCCGTTTGGCGTGGCCGATCACGTACTCGCGGAACTTGACGTGGTCCCAATCGGTGCTCACATGCAGGAAGGCTACGGCATTGTGCGCGCGTGCACGAGGCACCGGGTAGATCGCGCCCGGCACGGCCGCGCGTCCCTGGGCTGGGCGTCGAAGCAGGGGAGTGGCTGACCTGCGTGGATGGTCCATGGGTCTCTCTCTATCCCTTCGTGCACGCGTGCATTTTCTGGCCCACAGTCTTGCATGCATGCCTGCACAGCGCTAGCGTGGTTGCATGCTTGCAGCGCCCGGAGGTGCTCCGAAGATTCGGCTCAACGCCGACGTCTTCCTGGACCTCCTGAAGCCCCTCGGCTTCGACACCACCACCGACATCGCCCGCCACCTCGGCGTCGATCCGGGCAACCTCGGCCGGATCCTCCGCGGCCAGGGCGTCAGCACCGAGTTCATCGCCCGCGTCCACCTCGCCTACCCGAAGGTCCCCTTCGAGCGGCTCTTCCGAGTGGAGCTGTCATGAGCCAGAACCCCAGCAGCCGCCGGCTTCACGCCCAAGTCGCTGCCCACACCCGCTGGTCGCGCGAGAGCGACCGGAAGGCGGCTACCGGCAAGGCCCGGGCCGCCTTCATCGACCGGTTCGAGAGGGAGGTCGACCCCGACGGCGTGCTGCCGCCGGAGGAGCGAGCCCTCCGCGCCGAGTCGGCCAAGAAGGCGTACTTCGTGCGGCTCGCCATCAAGAGCGCCGCCGCTCGGGCCCGCCGCAAGGGCGCCGCATGAACCCGCTGCGGTCCCCGCACACGATGCCGCACCACAACGCGGCGAAGACGCACTGCCCGCGCGGCCACGAGTACACGCCGCAGAACACCTACAGCCGACGCACCGCGAAGGGCTACGCCCGGCGGGAGTGCAAGACCTGCCGCCGTGAGCGGCTGGCGATCCGCGCCGCCGCCTGAAACGAGCGAGCCCCCACCGAGGCCACGGCAGGGGCTCAACACCCGGACAACCCACCCGCGAAGCAAGGAGTCCAGATGCAGCACCAGACCCTACCCGACACGACCACCGCCCCGGCCGAGCCGGAGCGCTACACGGTCACCATCCCCGGCGCGTTCGCCTGGGCTGACCGGCAGCTCGTGATCCCCGCCCCGCACACCGCCGACGAGATCGCCCGGGTGATCCACGCCGAGCTGACCGAGGTCGGGTACGCCGACCTCGACGTGACCGTCGACCTGGCCGCCGGGATGGCGCGCATCGTCTGGCAGGGCGGCCCGCTTGACGCCCCGATCACCGGCCCGGGCGTCGCCGCCCCGGCCGAGCCGGAGCGCCCCGACCTCACCGCCGCCGTCGCCCTGCTGCGCGACCTGTACGCCGCCGGCTGGCTGTTCGACAGCACGGTCCCGATGGTCGACGGCCGCGAGCACACCCTGCTCCACCCGGCGGGGCCGCAGATCACCGCCCGGACCCGCCCCGGCAGCACCGTCGACCTCACCCTGACCGGCCTGACGCTCGACCAGGCGGTCGCCGCGGTCCGCGCCGCCGGGCTCGCCCCGGCCGCCGCCCCGGCCGAGCTGACCGTCCGCGAGCGCCTCGCCGCCGAGCTCCACCGCATCGCCGCCGACCTGCTCCGCGAGGACCTGCCGCTGCCCGATGGGTACATGCGCGCCGACCTGCACCTCGGGATCCTCGACTCCCGCGCCGACCTGGACGGGTGGGCCGACTACCTCGGCAGCCCGGTCAAGGTCAACCCCGCCAACAGCATCCCGAGCACCAAGCGCGCAATCAAGCTCGGCACCAGGGCGACCCTGCACGTCGGCCTGCAGGCCGACCCGGACCCCCGCAGCGAGGTCGAGCAGCTCCGCGCCCGGGTCGCCGAGCTGGAGGCGCAGCAGACCACCGGCGGCACCCGGTGACCGGCCCGCTGCGGCACCGCGCCGCCGACGACCTGCCGCCGCTGCCCCCGGTCCGGCCGCTCGGCCCGATCCCCGGCTCCGGCTCCGGTGGGCCGACCGTCGCCGACCCGACCGGCCTGCGCTACGACCGCGGCGACGTCGAGGAGGAGCCCGCCGCCTGTCCGCTCCCCGCTGGGGTGGAGGGGCACGCCATCACCGGCCGCCGCCGGCCCGGCCCCGCGATCACCGTCCCCATCAAGGCCTGCTGCGGCGAGGTCCTCGCCGGTGAGCAGTGCGACTGCGCCGAGATGGCCGAGCAGATCCGCCAGGCCCCGGTGATCGTGCAGCAGCCCACCACCCCGACCCGCGCCGAGCTGGCCGCCGAGGTGGACCGGCTCCGCGCCGCCCTGGCCGCCGAGCGGGCCGAGGCACGCGCCGACCGGCTGACCGCCGCCCGCACCGAGCGGCAGCTCCGCGCGGAGCTGTCCGTGCTCCGCCGCCTCGCCGAGCAGCACGCGGTCGCCTCGGCCGCACTCACCCCCGACGCCCTGCCGTCCCGGGCCGCCCGGGACCTCGACACCTGCGAGCAGATCTGGGCCCTCGACACGGCCCCCACCGACACCTTGGGAGAGACCCGATGACGACCACCGCCCAGACCGCCAGCGCCGCCCGCCTCGCCGACATCCGCCGCCTGGCCGAGGCCGCCCTCGCCGGCCCCGCCGACACCACCGCCCGGCAGCTCGCCGAAGGCGTCCAGTGGATGCTCACGGCCGCCGCCGCCGACCAGCAGCGAGTCCGGTCGCTGGTCACCGACATGGCCGGCGAGACCGGCAGCTTGGGCAGCCAGGTGGCGTACCTGACCGCCGACCTGGAGCAGGCCCGCGCCGAGCTGGCCGCCGAGCGGGAGCGCACCTCCCGGCTGGAGGACGCGCTCGCCGAGGCCGAGCAGCGCGCCGCCAGCATGCGCATCGCCCTCGACGACGCCGACGCCGACGCCGAGGGCACCCGGTGAGCACCACCACCGCCGCGACCGTGCCGGCCCCCACCGTGGGGCCGGCCGGCCCGGCCACCCCGCCCACCGGCTACGTCGGCCGCCACCGCGCCGGCCGGAGCGAGCGGCGCGGCACCCACCACCAGGTCGCCGAGCCCGTGCCGGGCGACTGGTCGCCGCTCGACCCGGCCACCCGGCAGCGCATCGCCCCCGGCCACTACACCGAGACGGCCCTCCCCGCCGGCCCCGACGACCGCACCGGCGTCATGCCGGCCATCGCCGACCCGGTTAGCCCGACCCGAGAGGAGCAGCCGTGACCCTCACCGTCGTCGCGACCCTCCCGCCCACCGCCCTGTGCCGGGGCTGCGGCAGGTACCTCGATTCCGCCGCTGCGGCCGGATGGGACGGGCAGCCGGGCGTCTACGACCGGCACCCCGGGTGTGAGCCCGGCGGCCGGCCCCTGCGACTGATCCACGGAGGAAAGACCGCGTGAAGATCCAACGCGTCAACCGGGGCCGTAACCACTGGTACGTCGACCAGGACGCCAGCGGCGAACGAGTCCCCGGTGTCACGACCATCACCGGTGGCGGGTTGCCCAAGCCGGCGCTCATCAACTGGGCCGGAGAGGCCACCGCCGAGTACGCCGTCGACAACTGGGACACCCTCGCCGCGATGGGCCCGGCCGCCCGGCTCAAGGCCATCAAGGCCGGCCGGTACGCCAGCCGCGACGAAGCCGCCAACCGCGGCACCCAGGTCCACAAGCTCGGCGAGCGCCTGCTCCTCGGCGAGCAGGTCACCGTCCCGCCGCTGCTCGAAGGGTACGTCCGCTCGTACGTGCAGTTCCTCGACGACTTCGACGTCGACCCCGTGCACGTCGAGGCCGTCGTCTACTCCGAGACCCACCGGCACGTCGGCACCCTCGACCTGATCGCCGACCTGCGGTTCCCCGACATGCCCGAGTACGACGACCTGGAGCGCAGCGCCGACGGGTACGTGCGGTCGCTGATCGACGTCAAGACGAGCCGGACGGGCATCTTCGGTGACGTCGCCGTGCAGCTCGCCCCGTACCGCTACTCGGAGTTCCTGATCGCCCGGGACCCGGAGAGCGGCGACGAGCAGGTCATCGACATGCCGGAGGTCGCGTTCACCGGGGCCGTGCACGTCACCCCGCACGGCTACGAGCTGCGGCCGGTGCTGGCCGGACCGGACCAGTACCGCGACTTCCTCTACATCAAGGAGGTCGCCCGGTTCGTCGACACGTCCCGGGACCTGGTGGGCGAGCCGGTCATCCCGCCGACGACCGCCCGGTTCGAGCTGACCCGCATCGACCTCGACCCGGCCGCCGAGGTCGGCGAGCTCACGGAAGCCGCGTTCTGATGGCCGACCCGAAGACCCTCGACGAGGCCCTGCTCGCCTTCCAGGCTGACCCGCCGACGCTGGTCAAGGACAAGAGCGGCCAGGTCGGCAACCAGCGCACCAGGTACGCCGACCTGGTTCAGGTCAACGCGGTGGTGCTGTCGGCGCTCAACAAGCTCGGCGTGGTCTACAAGACGAGGCCGATCGTCCGCGACGTCGAGCCGCGGTTCGTGCTCGCCTACGAGCTGCGGCACGTGGCGTCGGGCACGGCCGAGGCCGGCGAGTACCCGCTGAAGCTCAGCGAGAACCCGATGCAGATGGGCTCGGCGATCACCTACGCCCGCCGGTACGTGCTGCTGGCGCTGACCGGGGTGGCGGCCGAGGACGAGGACGACGACGGGCAGAGCGCATCGGGTCGGTACGCCCAGCGGGCCGAGCAGCGGCGCCGGCCGCCGGCCGCGGGCGGTGGGGCAACGGCGCAGCGCGCCCATCGCCCCCGCCAGGCCGGGCCGGCGCTGCCGGGCGAACAGCCGACCGCCGGCCGTGCCGGTGGCGGGATCAGCGAGCCGCAGCAGCGCAAGCTCCACGCCTCCCTGCGCGACGCGGGCAAGGCCGACCGGGCGTCCGCCCTGGCCTACATCTCCGACGTCGTCGGCCACGAGATCACCTCGACGGGCGACCTGACCGGGGCTGAGGCGTCCCTGGTTCTCGACCGTCTCGCCCAGGCCGCCGGATGACGGCCCGCCCCGCCCGGACCCGGCCGGCACCGCGCATCGAGCGCGCGACGGGGCGCCACCCACTCGACCAGCAGCACGACGACCAGGGGGACCTGATGACCAGCACCACCGATACGACACCGCCTCACCTGCCCCTGCGTCCCTACCAGCGCGAAGCCGTCGAAGCGGTCCGCCAGAACTGGTATCGCGGCGTCCGCCGGCAGCTCATCGTCCTGCCCACCGGCGCCGGGAAGACCGTCGTGTTCTCCCACCTCATCCGCCGCCGCGCCAACTCCGGGCGGGCCCTCGTCATCGCCCACCGCGACGAACTGCTCCGGCAGGCCGCCGACAAGATCCGGCTCGTCGCCCCCGACCTCACCGTCGGCATCGTCCAAGCCGAGCGCGACGAGCACGCCGACGCCCACGTCATCGTCGCGTCCATCCAGACCATCGCCCGCCCGCACCGCATCGCCCCGCTGGTCGGCACCATCTCCACGATCGTCGTGGACGAGGCCCACCACGCCGCCGCCCGCACCTACGTCGAAGCCCTCGAAACCCTCGGCAGCTTCGACGACGACGGGCCGCTCACCGTCGGGGTGACCGCCACCGCCGGCCGCGCCGACGGCGTGGCCCTCGGCACCGTCTGGCAGGACGTCGTCTACCAGCGCGGCATCCTCCAGATGATCGTCGACGGGTACCTCACCGACGTCCGCGCCCTGGAAATCACCACCGACCTGGACTACAACCAGGTGAACACCAGCGGCGGCGACTGGACTGACGGCAGCCTCGGCCAGGCCATGGAAGACGGCCACGCCATCGAGGCCGCCGCCATCGCCTACGAGCGGTACGCCGCCGACCGGCCCGGCGTCGCGTTCACCCCCACCATCGCCACCGCCGAGCACCTCGCCGACCAGCTCCGGCGGCGCGGCATCACCGCCGAGCACCTGTCCGGGCTCACCGCCCGCGACGACCGCGCCGCGATCCTGCGCCGACTCCACACCGGAGAGACCCAGGTCGTCGCCAACGCCCAGGTCCTCACCGAAGGCTTCGACGAGCCCCGGGTGTCCTGCGTCCTCATCGCCCGCCCCACCACCTCCGCCACCCTGTTCACCCAGATGGCCGGGCGCGGGCTGCGGCTGTACCCGGGCAAGGACGACTGCCTGCTGCTCACCCTCGCCGGGCCGCCGGAGTCCGGGCTGGCGACCATCGCCACCCTCGCCGGCAGCCTCCCCGGCGAACAGCAGGTCCGGCCCGGCGACGGCGAAACCCTCGTCGAGGCGGCGGCCCGCGCGCAGGCCGAGCAGGCCCGCGCCACCGGCACCGTCGTCACCGGCCGCGCCGTCGCCCTGTTCGGCCGCTCCGGGCTGTCCTGGGTCACCGTCGACGGCTCCTACGTGCTGGCCTGCGGCGACGCCGCCCTCATCGTCCGCCCCGGCGAGCAGCCCGACCGGTGGCGGGCCATCAACGTCCCCCGCAACGGCAACCCCACCGTGCTCGCCGACCAGCTCACCCTCGAATACGCCCAGGGCGTCGCCGAGGAGTTCGCCCGCGGCACCCGCGCCAAGCTCGCCCGCGCCGACGCGCCGTGGCGGGCCCGGCCGGTGTCCGAGGCGCAGAAGCGCATCCTCAAGCGGCTGCGCCTCGGCCCGGCCAGCACCTGCGGCGAGGCGTCCGACCTGATCGCCGCCCACGACGCCCGTAAGGCCCTCGCCCGCATCGACCAGCACCGGGTGGCGGCGTGACCACCATCGAACCCGGCATCGTCATGTCCGCCGCCGACGCCCTCACCCGGGGGCAGGCCACCTTCACGGCCGCGCAGGTGTCCGTCCTGCTGCACCTGGCCTACGAGACCGGCCGCCGCCACGGCGCCGCCGAAGACCTCGCCGAGCTGCACGGCACCTGGATGGAGATGGCCGCACCCCGGCCCACCCGGGAGCAGCGGGTCGCCGACCGGCTCGGCGACATGGAACACCGCGCGCAGGTGAACGCCGCCCGCCGAGACCAGCCGTACCGGGTGCACCCCGGCGGGCCCGTCGACTTCCACACCGGCGAACCCGTCCAGCGCATCAACCACCTCTACCCCATCGGAGAAGCGGCGTGACCCAGGACATCACCGTCGACCAGGGCGGTCCCGCCGAGGCGCTACTGGACCCGCAGCGCCTCGGCCCCTGGGCCAAGAAGTGCCCGGAGATCCCCGACGGGTTCCTCATCCCGCTCGGCTGGCGGTGCGACCAGTACGGCATCCACAAGGTCGTCGAACGGCGCGACGGGCCCGTGGACGTGCGGATCGCGTACGGGCCGATCCTGCCCGTCGCCACCCACAGCGACCCCGACGGCTCCCAGCTCGTCGAGCTGGTGTGGTTCGACGGGCTCCGCTGGGTCAACCGCCTCGTGCCCCGGTCCACGGCCAAGGCCGGCAAGCGACTCGTCGCCGCCCTCGGCGACGCCGGGTTCCCGGCCACCGACGGCTCCGGCAAGGACATCGAGCAGTGGCTGGCCGCCGCCGAGGCACTGAACCGGCGGGTCATCCCCGACCACCGCATCGCCCGGTGGCTCGGCTGGCAGCCCGACGGCACGTTCCTCTCCAGCGCCGCCGACGCGGCGGTCCGTCTCGAGGTGGCGTTCCCCGAGCAGCAGCCCGCCCTCAACGCCCACCGGCCGGTCGGCAGCCTCGCCGGCTGGCAGGAAGGCGTCGCCGCCGTGGAGTCCCTGCCGGTGGCGAAGATGGCCCTCTACGCCGGGCTCGCCGCGCCGCTGCTCGACGTCCTCGGCGTCGACAGCTTCGTCGTCGACTTCGCCGGCCGGTCCACCCGCGGCAAGACCACCGCCGCGAAGATCGGCCTGTCGTGCTGGGCGGACCCGTCGGAGAAGGGCGACGGCACCTTCTCGTGGCGGACCACCATCTTCGCCATCGAGAAGCGGCTCAACCTGGTGCGGGGCCTGCCGGTGCTGCTCGACGAGACCCGGGTCGTCACGAAGCCGGAGATGGTCGACGAGGTCCTCTACCAGGTCAGCAAGAACCACGGGAAGGCCCGCTCCGGCGGCTACCCGTCGCTGCTGCCCTGGTCGACGGTCGTCATCTCCACCGGCGAGCAGCCCGCGCTCAGCTTCACCACCCACCAGGGCGCGTCGGCGCGGGTCCTCGGCATCACCCGGCCGCCGTTCGGCAAGGGCACCACCGAGAACGGCCAGGCCGCGATCACCGTGGGCCGGGCCGTCGACGAGAACTACGGCCACGCTGGGCCGCTGTTCGTCGCCCACCTGCGGGACATGCTCGCCACCCCCGGCGGCCGGGCCGACCTGGTCGCCCGGCACCGGGACCTGACGGAGAAGCTGCGCGGCCCCAACGACCTGTCCAGCCGGCGGGCCCCGCTGGTCGCTGTCCTCGCCTTGGCCGCCGACCTGTGCCGCCGGTGGAAGATCGCGCCCGGCCTGACCATGCCGACGCTGGAGGTCTGGCTGGACCTGTTCGCCGCCGACGAGGCCACCGACAACCGGCCGGAGATGGCGCTCGACGCGGCCATGGAGTGGGTCGCGGCGAACAGCTTCGCCCTCTGGTACCCGAAGTGCACCCGCCGGGACCCGCCGGGCGGGTGGATCGGCCGGACGGTCAAGGTCGGCGACAAGGCCACGGTGGCGGTGCTGCCGGGCCGGCTCAAGACCGCGCTGGAGCGGGTCGGGATCACCCTGGACACGGTCCTGCCGGCGTGGAAGGAGAACGGCTGGCTGGTCAGGGGCAGCGAGGAGAAGCGGCCCTGGGACCCGAAGAAGCGCCTCGGCTCGGGGCAGCCCCGGATGTTGACGTTCCACCCGGATCAGGCGGGCGGCGACTACGAGAGCGACCCCGACCCGAGCGTCCGCGACGGTCACGTTCCGTATTCGGACGTGGAGCCGTGATGGGCCGGATCGGGGCTACGTACCCCAATGGGGGTCCCAACCTTGGGGTACGTGGTGCGTCCCGCGTAACCGCAGGTGGGAGGCCGATTTTCGGCCAACGTACCCACGTACCCCACCCTCTGGCGAACATATATAGGTTTTTTCAGCGAACGCGATCCGCGCAACGCATTGTAATCGCGTTCGATAGGCGTTCATCGCTGCGGCCTCGCACGCGTCATGAGGTACGCCAAATCGCTGGGGTACGTGGGGTACGTCGCTTCTCTGATCTCTATTTCCCCAGGTCAGACCCCTTAAGTCATGTACCCCACTACGTACCCCAAGACGTACCCCACGTACCCCAACCCACCGCCCCGGGAGCCCCGATGACCAACCCGAACAAGGCCAAGGGCAGCAGCGCCGAACGCGCCGTCGTCGACCTCCTCCGCGCCTCCGGCTGGCCCCACGCCGAACGCCGCCTCGCCGGCTCCACCAAGGACCGCGGCGACATCGCCGGCATCCCCGGCGTCGTCATCGAGGTCAAGAACTGCGCCCGCACCGACCTCGCCGGGTGGCTCGCCGAAGCCGAACGCGAACGCGTCAACGACAACGCCGACCTGGCCGTGGTGTGGCACAAGCGCCGCGGCAAGGCCAACCCCGCCGACTGGTTCGTCACCGTCGACGGCGCCACCCTGCTGCGTCTGCTCGCCGCCGGCGGCTACGGCACCGGCCTCGACGCCGACACCTACCCGCCCGACTACGACCTGGCCGCGTGCCAGCCCGCCGACCCGACCGCCCAGACCGCCTGAGGAGACCGCCGTGACCGACCAGACCGCCCGCAACCTGCTCAACACCGCCCTCACCCTCGCCCCGCAGCCCGACACCCGGGAGACGGCCACCCGGGAGGCGTGGGTGCGGCACTACGCCGCCCTCGCCCTCGCCGCGTACGCCGAGCAGCGGGCCGGATTCCGCAACCTCCCCCGCAACCCGGCCCCCGGCTCCCGCCCCGACCTCGGCCGCCTCGGGCTGATCGCCACGTCCGCGCTCACCGCCGCCGCCGCGCTCGTCGACCCGGACGACGCCCCCGCCCTCATCTGGGACCTCACCCCCGAGGCCGGCGCCCTGAACGGCGAGTGGGAGGACTGGCTTGCCGACACCCTCGTCCGCCACGGCATCAACCCCGCCGCCGTCGACCCCGACCTCGACCCGGCCGACTTCGCCAAGGCGGTGCGCCTCTTCGTCCCCGACGCGCCGTACGTCTGCCCGACCTGCGGAGAGACCGCCTACCTGCACCGCCCCGACTGCTCGGCCGCGCAGGCCGCCGCCCAGCCCGCCTGACCCGGAAGGACTCCGCCCGCCATGAGCATCGATGACCTGATCGCCCGCACCGACGCCGCCTCCGACGCCCGCCGCATCCGCACCGCCGACGAGATCCGCGCCGGCATCGACCCGGCCGCCGCCACCCGGGCCGCCGCCGACGCCATCGCCGCCCGCCTCGACCTCGACCGGTGGACCCGCGACGGCTGGCCCACCATCGCCGAAGACCTCGCCGCCGCCGCCACGCCCGCCGTGCTCCGCGTCGTCGCCGCCCGCGTCGCCGGGATCTTCGCGCCCGCCGGCTGCGGGCACACCGACCAGCAGCACCGCGACCACGCCGGCCAGGCCGCCGACGACCGCTCGCAGGACCGGGCGGTACGGGAGCTGGAGGCCGAGCGGGACCAGGCCCGGCGCGCCGCCGCCGACCACCGCGTCACCGCCGACTACTGGCAGGGCATGGCCGCCATCGTCGCCGCCGAACGCGACCAGCTCCGCCACGCGCTCGGCCTCGCCCGGGACGGCGTGGAGCTGATCGACCGGGCGCTCACCGCGTGCGACACCGGGACGCAGCCCGACGACGACGGCACCGACGAGCGCGACCACTGCGAGCGCCTCGCCGACGCCATGGAGCGGGCCGAGACCGTCAGGGTCGACGCCCGCGACCACATCTGGCGGCCCGCCCCCGACCGCTGCTGGCAGAACCCCACCTACGGCGTCATCACCGAGCAGCAGCTCGACTCCCTCGGAGGCCGGACCGCCCTGCTGCTCGCCACCGACGGCCAGGACGAGCAGGACCAGGACGCGGTGGAGGGCGACGACGCGCCGTCCCCCGGTTCCGCCCAGGCCGGCGCGCAGGACCTCGGCGAGCCCGCCGGCTACGAGATCGTGGCCCGCCGCCTCCACCACGGACCGCGCGGGCTCACCGCGGGCGACGTCGTCGTGTCCGCCGTGGTCGACATGCCCACCGTCGCCGACGCGCTCGCCCACCTGACCCAGCTCGTCGGCGCGCCCGAGCCCATCCGCCCCGCCGACCCGGAGCGGGACGCCACCCTCGCGCAGATCCGGCGGGAGGCCACCCAGCTCCAGGCCGCCATCCGCGACGGCCACGTGGCCGACCGGCTCGGCGAGCCCACCCCGGACCACGACCACACCACCACCTGCCCGGCCAACAACCCGGCCAAGGAGGGCTGACCATGACCGCCCCCACCACGACGAACCACGTCGTCCTCACCCTCGACGGCGCGGGGGCGGCTCCCGGCCTCGACGGCGCGATGCGCTGGACGCCGCCGGCGCAGGCCGCCGAGGTACGCGCCGTTCGGGACGCCGTGCTCGCCGCCACCAAGCCGGCCAGCACGCGGGAGGGCCGAGCGGTGGCCGCCCAGACCGCCGCCGTCGCCGGATATACGGCCCTCACCGACGCCCGCGACTACCTCCGCGCCCTCGGCGACGTCATGAACCGGCACATGCCCAACGAGGACACCGGCCGCTGCCGGGAGGACCGCAAGACATGGCCCTGCCCGACCATGCGCGACATCGCGCCCGCCCTCGGCGTGACCCTCCCCGGAGCGCCCGCGTGACCCGCCCCGACCTGGCCGCCCCCGCCGTGGTGGTGGGGGCGGCCCCCGGCCCGGAGGCCGCCGCTTGGAGGACCCAATGACCCCGCACTACTCCGACGAGCGGACCACCCTCTACCAAGGCGACGCCCTCGCCGCCCTCCGCAACCTTCCCGACGCATCCGTCGACGCCGTCATCACCGACCCGCCCTACTCCTCTGGCGGCCAGTACCGAGGCGACCGCTCCGCCAGCACCGGATCCAAGTACCTCCGCAGCGAAGTGCACACCCAACAGGACTTCACCGGCGACAACCGCGACCAACGATCATTCGGCTACTGGTGCGCCCTCTGGCTCGGCGAATGCCACCGCATCGCCCGCCCCGGCTCCCTGATCGCCGTCGCCACCGACTGGCGGCAACTTCCCACCGTCACCGATGCCATCCAAGCCGGAGGGTGGGTGTGGCGGGGCATCGCCGCCTGGGCCAAGCCCAACGCCCGCCCTCAACAAGGCCGTCCCGCCGCCGCCTGCGAGTTCTACGTCTGGGGTACCGCCGGAGCACGGCCGCTGGAAGGCGAGACCCTGCCGGGCTTCTGGCACGTCTCGCCGCTGCGAGGTGCAGACCGGATGCACCAGACGGAGAAGCCGGTCGCTGTGCTCCGCGACTTGGTCCGTGCTGCCCCCGTGGACGGCGTGGTCCTCGACCCGTTCGCGGGATCGGGTACCACCGGCCTGGCCGCGCTCCGCGAGGGACGGCGGTTCATCGGGATCGAGCTGTCCCACCACTACGCCGAGCTGGCCGCCCGTCGTCTCGCCGGCATCCAACCCCGACAGGTCGACACCCAGACCGACCTCTTCGACGTCGCCCGCATCGCCTGAGGAGCCCCGTGACCACCCCGCACCACCTCGCCGCGACCGCCGCCGCCTGGTCCCTCCAGGCGGCGCTGGCCGCCCTCGAAACCGCCGCCAAGGCCGCCATCGCCGCCGCCGTTGACGGCGACCGCTCCGGCGACATCGCCATCCCCTCCCAGGTGTTCGGCCGCCGGCACGGCCTCGGCGGCCACGGCGACCCCACCGCCGACGCCGCCCTCGGCGCATGGGCCCCCGGGCGGCCCGACCCGCACGCGCAGGCCCTCGGCGACCTGCTGCGCGCCCTGGACCCCATCGCCGGCCTCCTGCCCGGAGCGCCCGGCATGGACCCGGTCACCCGAATCCGCCGCGCCATCCCCGCCATGAGCCCGCTCGCCGCCGAGCGCACCGCCCAGGCCCTCCGCCGGCTCGACGAGGTCGCCCGCCGCACCCTCCGCATCGGACCCGCCCGCACCCCGCTCGTCGGCGTGCCCTGCCCCGCCCCCGGCTGCGGGCAGCGCCGCCTCGAGGTCACCACGTGCGGCCCCGAGCCGGACCGGGCCGTGATGTGCGCCGCGTGCGCCGGCATCTGGCCCCGCGCCCTGGTGCTCGGTGCGGTCGCGGGGGTGGCCTGATGCTGCGCCTCGCCCTCGGCTGGACCCCCATCCGCCGCATCGCCGTCCTGTCGAACCTGTGGGGCGGCGGCGGCCGGTTCCGCGCCCTCGCCGCCGGACGGGGATGGGCCATCGTGCTCATCCGCCACGACCCCCGGATGCCCGCCGTACCCGTCGCCGAGCGGATCAGCCTCGCCGAGGCGATCAGCGACGCCGACGGACCCGATCCCGGTGCGGTCGCGGGGGCCGCACCGACCCGCCATCCCGGGCCGGAACCAGATAACAGGCAGAAACGGGTGCCGCTCGACCAGTGAGGGACAATCGAACCGTGGAAGACCTGCTCACCTGGCTCCGGCAGCAGCTCGACGACGACGAGCAGGCAGCCAGAGCCGTCGAGGGGCCCTACAAGCCGTACTACTTCGACTTCATCGACGACGACGCCCGGCCGTTCGTGGACCTGGCGCTCGACCCGGCCCGCGCGCTGGCCGAGGTGGACGCGAAGCGGCGCATCCTCGACGAACATGCCAGAGGCCAATCCGGCTTCATCTGGGTCACGTCCGCAGAGGTCACGGACCGCGCCGACGTTGTGGAGGAGCGGACCAACGCCGAAGGCGTGAAGGTTGCCCGCGTCCCCTTGTGGATCTGCACGCGATGCTCCGACTGGTACCCGGACGCGCAGCGCGATGAGGACTCGCACGTGAGCCACGGGTTCCCTTGCCTCACGGTGCGCCTGATCGCCCTGCCGTACGCCGACCGGCCCGGATACCGCGAGGAGTGGCGGGCGTGATCCGGGTCGACGGCCGGGAGTGGGGCACGCCCGAGCAGCTCGCCGCCCGGCTCGGCCCCGACGTCACGCCCGGCATGGTCCGCCGCTGGCGCGACCGCAAGGGCCTCACCACCGTGGCCGGCCACAGCCCCCTCGACGAGGCCGCCGCCATCGAGCTGGCCACCCGCACCTCGACGCGCGGACGGCCCCGCCGACTTGACCTTGCCGCCGCGTAGACGCATGATTTGTTCACGGACCTCGTAGGCGAGGTCTGCCCGCAGCCCGGTAGAGCGCCCAGCGCCGCCGGGCTGTCGCGTATCCAGACCACGCTCGGGGGCGGTGGAGAGCGGGCCGGTCGCTGTGGTGGCCGGCCGGCCCGCACCCACCCGCCGGAGGTGACGATGGCCAAGCCGTGTCTCGACTGCGGCAGGCCGTGCAACGCCACCAGGTGCGAGCCGTGCCGGCTGGCCCGGAACAGGGCGCGGGCGCGGCCCACCGCCCGGCAGCGCGGCTACACCACAGAGCACGAACGCAACCGCGCCATCGTGCTCGGCAAGTCGACGGTGTGCTGGCTGTGCGGGCACGACGGGGCGGACCAGGCCGACGACGTGATCCCGAAGTCGAAGGGCGGGACCAGTGCGGTGTCCAACCTGCGGCCGGCACACGGCACCGAGCCGTGTGGGACGTGCGGTGTACGCTGCAACCAGGTTCGAGGGAACGCCGACGCGACCTCACCGCCGCCCCCAATGTCACGCTGAGTTATGCCGCTCTGCATAGGTATGCAGCCGGGCGGCGCATATGCATGCTCAAAAAATCCAGGATGTCCGATTATGCCGGACCCCCGGGGCAGCCAGCTAGAAATCTGTACGGGTCTGGGGACCGACAGCATGCATATGCATGCGCCCAAACCCGACCGAATGTGACGGAAAGTAGCACGCGGGAGGTGGTTGGCTGTGGCAGGAATGGGCCCCCCACCGAAGGACCCGGGCACCCGGGTACGCCGTAACGCCACGGTGGCGATGACGAGCCTGCCGTCTGAGGGCCGCTCCGGTGCGCCGCCACGGTGGCCGTTGACGCCCGACGTGGTGCTCACGACCCGCAAGAAGCTGGCGGCGGCGAAGGTCGCCGGGTTGGAGTTCGACCTGGCCGACGCGGAGGGCACGGCGAAGGCCGGCGGCCTGGAGCGCAAGCTCGACGCGGCCCGAGAGAAGCTGGCGATCCTGGACGCGCAGCTACGGCAGCAGCGCAAGCTGGAGTCGTCGCTGTGGAAGGACCTGTGGGCGCTGCCGCAGGCGGTGGAGTGGGAGCGACTCGGCTGGACCCGCGACGTCGCCCAGTACGTGCGGCACAAGGTCCTGGCCGAGCTGGGTGACCTGGACGCGGCGAAGGAAGCCCGGCAGTGGTCGGACCGGCTGGGCCTGTCGCCGATGGCGATGCTGCGGCTGCGGTGGCGGGTCGCCGCCGATGAGGTGGCCGAGAAGCGGCAGGAGCGGGCGGCCGGTACGGCGCGCGGGCGGATCAAGGCGGTCGGCTGATGCCCTGGCGTGGACCCAGCGAGCCGGGTGAGTTCCCCACGCTCGGGTACGACGTCGGGGAGTGGATCGAGGAGCACTGCGTCGTCCCGGACGGCTACCGGATGGGTGCGCCGTACCGGCTGACCGACGAGATGTGGACGTTCCTGGTCCACTTCTACCGGCTGTACCCGCACGCGGGCCCCTGGCCGGCCCCGGACGCCCTCCGCTACGTCGGCGGGCAGTTGCGCCGGTCGCAGAAGTGGGGCAAGGACCCGTTCGGTGCGGCCATCATCCTGGCCGAGGCGCTGGGGCCGACCCGCTTCGACGGGTGGAACGCCGCCGGCGACCCGGTCGGGTCGCCGTACCCGTCGCCGCTGATCGTGTGCCTGGGCACGGCCGAGGACCAGACCGACAACACGTGGCGGCCTCTGCTGTCGATGCTGCGGGGCGGCCCGCTGGTGGACCTGCCGGGCATGGACGCCGGGCAGACCCGGGTGGAGTTGCCCTCCGGTGGGCGCATCGAGCCGGTGACCACGTCGGCGCGGGCGCGTCTTGGTGCGCCGATGACGTTCGTGACGTTGACGGAGTCGCACCTGTTCACCCTGCAGGGCGGGTTCCGCAAGGTCGCCGGGGCGGTGAAGCGCAACGTGGCCGGCATGGACGGCCGGTGGCTGGAGCTGACGAACGCCTGGGACCCGACGGAGGGCTCGGAGGCGCAGGTCACCGCCGAGGCCGGCGACGAGCGGGTGTACGTCGACACGGTCGAGCCGCAGCGGGTGGAGTCGCTGACCGACGACGAGGCGCTGTACGCGGAGCTGCTGCGGCAGTACGGCGATTCGGCGCGGGAGCGCGGCGGCTGGGTGAACATCCGTGGCCGGATCTTCCACGAGGTCCGCTCGGCCCGGCACATGGAGTCGGACCGGCGCCGGTTCTTCCTCAACGAGATCGTCGTCGGGCAGGCGGCCCTGGTCGATCCGACGCACTGGGATCTGCAGGCCCGCGAGGACCAGCTACGCCCCGGGGACCGGATCACGCTGGGGTTCGACGGCTCCCGCAACCGGGACGCCACCGCGCTGATCGCGTGCCGGCTGGGCGACGGGCGGCTGTTCACCCTCGGCGTGTGGGAGTCGCCGCAGAACGCCGACCGGGACTGGCGGGTCGACCGGGTCGCCGTGGACCGGCGGGTGCGGGACGCGTTCGGCGCGTACCAGGTGGTGCTGATGTACGCCGACCCGTACCGGTGGCAGGACTACCTGGATCTGTGGTCGGCGGCGTTCCCCGACCGGGTGTTGGAGTTCCCGACGAACGTCGAGCAGCGGATGGACAAGGCCATCGAGCGGTTCCAGACCGCCGCCGCGGACATCACCCACGACGGGTCGGAAACCCTGGCCCAGCACATGAAGAACGCCGTGATCGTCAAGGGCAGCCGCAAGAAGCTGCGCCCGGGCGAGGAAACGGAGCTGGCCCAGCACTACCTGAAGCTGGCCAAGCGCGGCGACGGCCTGTGGATCGACGCGGCGGTCGCTGCGGTGCTGGCCTACCACGCCCGGGGGCGGGCGATCGAAGACGGCGGGCTGGCCCCGGACGCGCCGCCGCCGGCCGAGCCGGTGTCGATCCCCGTGACGGCGGGCTGGTCGGAGACGAGCGACCTGGCGGTGGCCGGGTTCTGAGCGGGAGGTGACCGGTGACGAGCCCTGTCCCCGCGCCGGTGACCGAGATCGGCTACGCGGCCCGGTCGTCGGTCCTCGGCTGGATGGAGTGGATCGACGACGAGCCGACGCCGGAGCTGCGGTGGCCCCGCTCGGTCGAGGTGTACGACGCGATGCGCTCGCAGGACGCGCAGGTCGGGTCGGTGCTGCGGGCGGTGACGTACCCGCTGCGCCGCACGCCGTGGCGGATCAACCCGGCGGGCGCCCGCGACGAGGTCGTCGAGTTCGTCGCCGACAACGTGGGCCTGCCGATCCTGGGTGCGGAGCCGCGTCCGCTGCCCCGCACCCGGGACCGGTTCTCCTGGGCGGAGCACCTGCGCCTGGCGCTGCTGATGCTGCCGTTCGGGTTCATGTTCTTCGAGCAGGTGTACCGCATCGACGACGCCGGCCGGGCCCGGCTGCGGAAGCTGGGCGAGCGGATGCCCCGCACGATCGAGCGGATCGACGTCGCCGACGACGGCGGCCTGACCTCGATCACGCAGACGTCGTCGAAGGTCGGCCGGATGCAGCGGCCGATCCCGGTGGACCGGCTGGTGGCGTACGTGCTGGAGCGCGAGGGCGGCAACTGGATGGGCCGATCGGTGCTACGCGGCTGCTACAAGAACTGGCTGCTGAAAGACCGGCTGCTGCGGGTCGACGCGCAGACCATCGAACGCAACGGCATGGGAGTGCCCGTGTACGAGGGTGCGCCCGGGGAGGCAGACCTGACCAAGGGCGCGTCGATGGCCCGCCAGTGGCGCTCCGGGGAGTCGGCCGGGGCGGCGACCCCACACGGGGCCAAGATGCGGCTCGTCGGCGTGGAGGGCGACCTGCCGCAGGCGCTGCCGTCAATCCGCTACCACGACGAGCAGATCGGCCGCTCCGTCCTGGCCCACTTCCTCAACCTCGGCACCCAGACGGGTAGCTGGGCGCTGGGCAGCACGTTCGCGGACTTCTTCACGATGTCGCTGCAGACCCTCGCCGAACAGATCGCCGACGTGGCCAGCCAGCACATCGTCGAGGACCTGGTCGACGTCAACTGGGGCACGGAGGAGCCGGCTCCCCGGATCGTGTGCGACGAGATCGGCTCCAAGCAGGCGGCGACCGCCCAGGCGCTGAAACTGCTCGCCGACGCCGGGATCTTGCTGCCGGACCGGTCCCTCGAGGAAGCCGCCCGGCAGCAGTTCGGGTTGCCGCCGAAGGACTACCCGCCGCCGGCACGGCCGGCCGACGATGGGAGTAGCTGATGAAGCTGCGCGACCTGCGCCGCCCGGAGCCGTCGCAGGCGACGAACCGGCGGGCGTTGGCGCTCGGCCCCGCAGATCCGGACCGGTCCTGGTACCGGGTCGGTCCGGTGCTCGCCGCTGCGGCACCCGCCGACGGCCCGCCGGGCACGCCGGCCGAGACGACCAGCGCCGACGTGTACGTCTACGACACCATCGGCGGTTGGCTTGGTGTGACCGCCGACGACTTCGTCCGCGACGTCGCCGCCTTGGACGTCGACGAGATCCGGTTGCACCTCAACAGCCCCGGCGGGGACGTCTTCGAGGGCGTGGCCATGGCGAACGTGCTGCGCCAGCACCGGGCCCGGGTGACCGTGATGGTCGACGGCTTGGCGGCGAGCGCCGGCACGGTAGTGGCGATGGCCGGCGACGAGATCGTGATGGGCGTCGGCTCGCAGATGATGATCCACGACGCGTGGGGGGTCTGCGTCGGCAACGCCGCCGACATGGAGCAGATGGCGCGGATGCTGGCCAGCACCTCCGACTCGATCGCCTCGACGTACGCGGCCCGCGCCGGCGGCACGACGGAGGACTGGCGGACACTGATGCGCGAGGAGACCTGGTACACCGCCGACGAGGCGGTCGCCGCCGGTCTAGCGGATCGGGTCGCCACCGAGGCCGACAACGGCTCGGCCACCGGCGAGCAGGTCACCCCGGGTGGCTCCGGCAGCTTCTGGGACCTGTGGGACTCCTACAAGACGCAGGACCGGTTCGACCTGTCGGTCTTCGCCCACGCCGGACGGCAGAACGCCCCGGCACCTCGACTCCCGGCCGCGACCGCGCCCGGGTCCATCACCAACCAGGAACGGAGGCCTGCCGTGGCGTTCAGCGACGAGCAGCTCACCACCCTGCGGCAGCGGCTCCACGTCGCCGACGACGCCGACGAGGCCACCATCCTGGCGGCCCTCGACACGGCGCTCGCCGAGCGGCCCGCGCCGCCGCAGACCGCACCGGGCACCGTGGTGCTCGACGAGGCCCAGCACGCCCAGCTCCTCGCGGACGCCCGCGACGGCCGGGAGGCCCGCGCCCAGCAGCTCCGCGAGCAGCGCGAGGCCACCGTCCAGGCGGCGGTCCGCGACGGCCGCATCCCGCCGGCCCGCGCCGAGCACTGGCTGGCGCAGCTCGAAGCCGACCCGGGCGCCAGCGAGACCCTGGCCGCGCTGAAGCCGGGCCTGGTGCCGGTCAACGAGATCGGCTACGCCGCCGACAAGCCGACCGACCCGGCCGACAACGACGACTACTGGTTCCCGGGCGCAGCGGGCGCCCCGGCCCGCAAGGGGGACTGATCCATGGCGAACGAGTGCATCCCGTTCTACGAGCCCGGGAAGCGGCTCACCGGGCACGCCACGGCCGCTGTCACCGGCTGCCGGTTCGTGGCCATCTCCGGCAACCGGCAGGCCGACGGGTCCATCTCCGTCGCGCACGCCGCCGCCGGCACCAAGGCGTTCGGCGTCGCCGCCTACGACGCGGCCAGCGGCGAGAAGGTCGGCATCATCCGCGGCGACGGGTTCGTCGTGCCGGTCATGGCCGGCGCGAACCTCGCCGCTAACCAGCGCGTGGAGGTCGGCACCAACGGCCAGGCCATCATCCTCGCCTCCGGCGTCGCCGTGGGCACCGTCGTCACCGGCGCCACGTCCGGCAACCTCGCGCAGATCGCGCTGGACTGAGAAGGCAGGACCTGATGCCCACGCAGCAGACCGCGTACCCGCTGGCCGCACCGACGCTCAGCGGCAACACCCTCACCGTCGACACGGCGCTGGCCCAGCCGACCCGGATCACCCGGCGGATCATGGACATCACGCTGCAGCGGTTCATCGTCGACCGGATCTTCGCTACCGGCGGCACCGCCACCGGCTCGGTCGTCTACGACCAGGCCACCGTCAACGAGCTCTACACCGACCGCGACGTCGAGCGCCGCGGCCCGGGCGACGAGTACCCGATCGTCGGTTCGCAGCGGCCGACGCCGAAGGTCGCCCTGCCCGAGGACTGGGGTGGCAAGTTCTTCATCACCCGGGAGGCGCGGCGGCGCAACGACGTGGCGTTCTTCAACAACCAGGTGACGCAGTTGGCGAACACCATCGTCCGCCGGGTGAACACGAACGCGATCGCGGTGCTGGAGGCCGCGATCGCGTCGCTCGGCGGTGCCGGCACGTTCGTTGGCCACAACTGGGCGACCGTGGTCACGGCCGGGGCCAGCCAGACCAACAACTCCGGCTGGCCGGCGGCCGACTTCGCCAACGCGCAGTACCTCGCCGACGTCGACGAACTGGGCGTGCAGTACGACCTGTGGATCGTCAACCCGAAGCAGAAGATGGACCTGGTCACCGCCTACGGCAACGCCTTGCCCGACATGCTGGAGGCGGCCGGGATCGACGAGATGTTCGCCTCCAACCGCGTCCCGAACGGCACCGCGTACGCGGTCGCGCGGGGCCAGGTCGGCGAGCTGCGCGTCGAGCAGGGCCTGGAGACTGAGACGTGGTACGAGCAGGCCACCAAGCGCGACTGGGTCCAGTCCTCCGTCGTGCCGATCATGTACGTCACCAACCCGTACTCGATCAAGAAGGTGACCGGCCTTAATGGGTAGTTCTTGATAAGCTTGGGTTCGTGACCGGGCCCAAGCTCTTCAAGTTCTGCAAGTCGTGCCAGTCCTCGAAGCCCACCGAGGACTTCTACCGCCGGAGCAACGGCTACCTCAGCGCCTGGTGCAAGCCCTGCACCACTGCTGCCAACAATCGAGCCAAGGCCGAGAAGCGCAGGCAGGCACGCGAGCTTGCCGCGTCTCTTCCGCCGTCCGACCTGAAGCGCTGCACCAAGTGCCTTGAAACGAAGGCCAGTTCGGACTTCTACGCCCGGCACGCCGAGTGCAAAGAGTGCCTCAGGGAGCGTGCCAGGGCGCGACACGCGCTCCCGGAGGTCAAGGCGCGGATCTCGCTCCAGCAAGCCGAGTACCGCGAGCGCAACCGCCCCGCCATCCGAGCCAGGCAACTCGCCAGGTACGGCCTCAGCCCCGAGGAGTACGACGCCCGCTACGACGACCAGTCCGGTCGCTGCGCGATCTGTGCAGCACGCGGCGAGAGACTCGGCACCGGCGGATCGGCGAACCGGCATAACGTCCTCGTGGTCGATCACTGCCATGACTCTTCGGCAGTTCGCGGGCTGCTGTGCAACCGCTGCAACCGAGCGATCGGCCTCCTCGGCGACGACATCGACACGTTACGGCGAGCCATCGCCTACCTCGCCGCCTCCGCAGAGGGGCGGTGACAACCCGAACGGAGGCAGCCTGAATGGCTGAGAAGACGATCGTCCACGGCAGCTTCTGGTACCTGGACCGGGACGGGCTGCACCAGACTGCGGTCCGGGGCGACACCGTCGACATCACCCGGGACGAGGACCTGAAGCGGGGCGAGCGGCACGGCGCGTTCGCCACCGATGAGGACCTGGCCGAGGGCTCCGACTTCCGGGCGTTCGTCGACCGGCGGGCGGCGGCCGGGACCCCGGGCGTGGTGTACGTCGACCCGGCCGACGTCGAGGCCCGCACCTCGCCGGCCGGGTCGGCCGACCCGCGTATCCAGTCGGGCCTGATCGACCCGGCCACCGTGCCGGGCACGCCCGGGGGCGGGGCGACGGCCAGCGAGGGCCGACCGCCGGTGGCCGCGTCGAAGGCCGACTGGGTGGCGTACCACGTCGACCAGCGGCCCGACGACATCGACGAGGCGACCGCCCGGGCGGAGGCCGAGGCGATGACGAAGGCCGACCTGGTCGCCCGCTACAACGGCAAGCAGGACTGACCGGTGGCGGAGCTGTTCGAGCTGGAGGACCTGCGGAAGCTGCTGCGCCTGCCGGTCGACGAGTTCGACAGCGACGCCGCGGGCATCGCGCGCCGTCAGGCCGGTGGCTGGCTATCGGACGCCACCGGCCTGACCGTGTGGCCGGATCCGGTACCGGAGCGGCTGTGGTCGTGGGGCATCGAGTTGGCCGCGATCGCCTACAACAACCCCGACGGCGCCCAGTCGGAGCAGATCGACGACTACAAGGTCGTCAACGACGCGCAGCGACGCGGGCAGATCCTCGACGCCGCCCGGGCCGCGTATCCGTCGGCCGCCCCGACCGGGGCCGGCCCCCAGTGGTCGTTCCCTGCACCGGACTGGTCGTGGGAGACGCCGCGATGCTGACCGGGAGGTGTGGTCGATGGCTGTGGCGCCTGCGCTCGCCCGTGGCCGCCGGGCCGCCGAGCAGTTGATGGTCGACCGGTGTGTCATCCGGCGCAGGACCGGGGAGAGCACCGACGACGACGGCACCATCACCCCCACCTGGGAGACCGTGTATCCGCTGCCAGGTGGTGTGGGTCGGTGCCGGCTGCGGCAGCCGACCGCGCTGCCCCGCACCGACGACGACGGCCAGGGGGTGCTGCTGATGCTGCGCCGCGAGCTGCAGTTGCCGGCCTCGGCGGTGGGGGTGCGGGCCGACGACACGGTCACCGTGACCGCCTCACGGCACGACCCGGACGCGGTGGGCCGCTCGTTCGTGGTGCGCGGCCTGCACCACGCGTCGCAGGCCACGATGCGGCGGCTGCAGGTCGAGGAGAGGACAAGCTGATGCCGATCCGCATCGACCACGGCGACTTCGATGAGTGGGCGCAGAGCATCGAGGACGCGATCGCCCGCGCGCCGGCCGAGGCCGCGAAGGTGCTCGGCCGGGGGGCTCTGAACATCAAGAAGGACGCGCAGCGCACGGTGCGGCGGAAGCTGCGGGGCCGCCGTTCGCACCTGCGCCGCTACCCGTACTCCATCGGCTACGACGTCTACCAGGGGCTGCGCGGCCCGACGGCGGACATCGGCCCGGACAAGAACAAGACACGCCTGCAGGGCCCGTTCGGCGCGATCGTGGAGAACGGGTCGCTGACCAGCGCCCCGATGCCGCACATGCGGCCGGCCGGGGAGCGGGAGGCCCCGAAGTTCGCCGCCGCTCTGGAGGATCTGGCGGCGAAGCTGCTGGAGCAGCGGTGATCCGGGAGCACGTGACAGCGATCCTGGCCCTGCTGCAGGCCGCCCCGGGCGGCACGCCGCTGCAGGTGCTCGACGGGGCCGTGCCGGCCGGGCAGACGCCCCCGTATGCGCTGGTGTACTTCTCCGACGCCGACCCCGAGGACTCCGACGACCGGGCGCTGGAGGAGGTGCCGGGCCGGTACGTGCTGTGGGCCTACGTGCACAGCGTCGGGGGCAACGCGGCGGCGGCGCGGGCGGTCGGTAGCCGGGTGCGGGCGGCCCTGCTGGGCGTGGTCCCGGCAGCAACGGGTCGGTCGTGCTTCCCGATCCGGCGGGAGGACGGCGACCCGCCGCAGCGTGACGAGTCCACCGGCGTCCTGCTGATGGACCAGGTGGACGTCTACAGGGTCGAGTCGGTGCCGGCCTAGCGGCGCCGCGTGAACCAGTCGCGGGACTGCTCGGGCACGAAGAGCAAGGCGACGAAAACCGCCCCGCCGATGAGGCGCAGCGGGTCCGGCTCGGCGTTGACACCGGCACCGGTGACGACGGCGATGGCACCGCCGAATCCACCGATCCACTGAACTGCCCGCCACCCGCGCCAGATGCCGACCGCGATGAGGCCGTAGACGACGGTGACGATGGCGGCGATCGTCGCCGCGAAGCCACGGCTGTAGTACGGGTGGGCTGCGGCGGTGACGAACTGGACCAGGCCGTAGAGCACGACGATGAGCGTCGCGGCGACGATGGCGGCGGGTGCCCGGCGGGGTGCCGGAGCGGACTCGACCGGCCCCGGTTCCCCGGCGACGATCTGCTCGATCTCGGCCCGGGTCACGCCGAAACGACGCTCAATCTCTTCGACTTCCTGGCCGTCTGCGTACGCCGCGATGATCTGGTCGCGGTCGATGTCCCTCGCCATGCCGGACACCGTACCGGCGGCGGTCACCTGTCACTGTCCGCCGTCTGGGCGGACCTGTCTGATCAGGAGGTGCGCGCCGATGGCGCTGCTCACCGCAACCTCGGTCCCCGGCGGCACGGCGGTGACCGTACCGTCGGCGGCCGTCAACTCCACCGACACGATCTCCGGCAGCGACGTCGGCCAGTTCGGGGCGCTGCTGGTCGTCACCAACGGTGGCGGCTCGTCGATCACGGTCACGATCACCGACCCCGGGGTGACCGCCGTCGGCAACGCCGGCACCACCGTCGCCCAGAGCATCCCGGCCGGCGCCAGGCGGTGGCTGCGCATCCTGCCCGGCCACGTCAATCGGTCGACCGGTGTCGCGACGGTCGCCTACTCCGGCACCACCTCGGTGACGGCCGAACTCGTCCGGGGCTGAGGAGTCGAGATGACGAAGAAGACCACGTACTGGATGACCGACGGACAGGGCAACGTCGCTCTGATCGAGGGCGCCGACGCCCGGGACCAGTGGAAGCCGCTCGGCTGGGCGGAGACGGACCCTCCGGGGCCGGGCGCGCAGGTGTGGGTGCGGCACGAGGAGAACGGCGGTCGGGCCCGGCTGCCGTTCGCCGCGCTGGAGTTATGGCGTCCGAAGGGCTGGATGGAGTGCGACCCGCCGCCCGCGGTCGACCCGTTCCACGCGGCCGACCCGGCCGACGTCGTGAATCCGGTGCAGGTGTCCGAGCCGGCGTCGCCGGCCGCGATCAAGAGGGAGAAGCAGGATGGGTGACATCCCCGGCGACGGCAAGGTTCGGGTCGACTTCGTGCTGGCCATCGCCAACATCTTCGTGCCGACCGCCAGCGAGCTGAACGCCGGTCTGCGGATCAGCCAGTGGATGCCGGCGGACGGCCTGGTGGGTTTCCGGCCCGAGACCGCGGACGTGGGCACCAGCGGCATCGAGGACGACTTCGACACGAACACGAACGGACGCCGCAGCTTCAGCGGCACCCTGGTGCGGCTGAAGAAGCAGACCGGCAGCGACGCGGCGTACACCACGATGCTCCCGGACGTCGAAGGCTTCCTGGTGATCCGCCGGTCGATCGCCGCCGCGACCGCGTACGTGTCGGGTCAGCACCTGCAAGGCGTGTATCCGGTGATCTGCGGCGAGACCGCGTGGATGGACCCGGAGCCAAACACCATCGACCGGTACGAGGTGCCGCTGAAGCTCCGGCTGAAGCCCGCGCTGCGCGTCAACGTCGCCTGATCGGACCCCTGATCGCGGGGGCGGGCCACCTGGCCCGGCCCGTCCCCGCTCCACGTCCAGGGCCAGGGTGAAGGGCCAGGACATGAGCAACATCAAGGACCGGATCAAGTCGGCGCGGCTGCCCGAGCGGACCGTACCGATCTGCCTACGCGGCGACCTCACCGCCGAGTTCGAGGATCTGGAGCGGCAGCTCGAAGACGCGCTGCGCACGCCAGCGACCTCGCTGGAGGGCGACGGGGCGGGCAGCATCGCCGAGCGGATGGAGGTGCTACGCCAGCAGATGCGCGACGACACTACCGCGTTTCGGGTGCGGGCGATGCCCCCGCCGAGGTGGCGGGCGTTCTGCGCCGAGCATCCGCCCCGCAAGACCGACGCCGGCGAGGTCGACGAGCGCGACCGGCTGATCGGCGTGAACGTCGAGACGTTCTACGAGGCCCTCATCCGCAAGTCGGTGGTCGAGCCGGCCCTGGACGACGAGGACTGGGCCGCGCTGCTCGGTGACGACGGGGTGCTCACGGACCGGCAGTTCGCCGATCTGGCCGACGCGGCGTGGTCGGTGAACCGGCGCGAGGTGGACATCCCTTTCTCGCTCGTCGCCTCGCGGATGAACCGGCCTTCCGGGACCGAGTAGAGGCGGCCGAGCGGCTCGGCATCCCACCGAGCCGGTTGGACGGACGTGAGCCGGCGGAGTCGACCCGCTACTACTACGACCGGCGTGGCCGGGTGGCGCGGTCCGTCACGGTGCGGGAGCCGGAGTGGACGGAGCAGGACCGGGCCGAGATCCTCGCGCTCGGGCACTACCGGGCGCAGCGGTGCCCGTGCGGCTGCGGCCAGCGATACGCCGATGTGACCAGCCCGGAAGAGGGCGGCCCGCAGTTCGTTGCCGAGCGGCTGGTGTGCCGAGCGCGGCTCGCACTGCTGGAGGCGCAGAAGGCTGCGGAAACGCGGGACATCGTCGGCGGTGCCCGGCTGTGGCACGTCCGAATGGTCGGGGGTGAGGGGTAGTGGCGCTGCGCACGGTCGGCGTGAAGCTGACGGCCGAGGTCGGCGGGTACATGGCCGGGCTCCGGCAGGCGGGTACCGCCACCAGGGCGTTCACGGCGGAGATGGACAAGGCGGCGCGGGCTGGCCGGCTGGACCAGGTCGCCGATCAGGCGGCGATGATGGGCGTGGGCCTGCTCGGCACCGCCGGGCTGGCCGCGAAGTTCGCGATGGACTTCGACCGCCAGATGAGCGCTGTGCAGGCGGCGACGAAGGCCAGCTCGGCGGACATGGAGCGGCTGCGGGAGGCCGCTCTCCAAGCGGGCAAGGACACCTCGTTCAGCGCCACCGAGGCGGCGCAGGGCATCGAGGAGCTGGCCAAGGCCAGTGTCTCGACGACGGCGATCCTGACGGGCGGCCTGCGCGGGGCGCTGGACCTAGCCGCCGCCGGCGGTCTGAGCGTGGCCGAATCCGCTGAGGTTGCCGCGAGCGCGCTGACCCAGTTCAAGCTGTCCGGGGCCGACGTTCCGCACGTCGCCGACCTGCTCGCCGCCGCTGCTGGCAAGGCCCAGGGCAGCGTCCACGACATGGGCATGGCCCTCAACCAGGCCGGCCTCGTGGCCGCGCAGACCGGCCTCAGCATCGAGGAGACCACCGGCGGCCTGGCGGCGTTCGCGTCGGCGGGTCTCACCGGCTCCGACGCTGGTACGAGCTTCAAGCAGATGCTGCTGATGCTCCAGGCACCGTCGGGCTCCACCAAGGCCCTGATGGACGACCTGGGCATCTCGCTGTACGACGCCTCCGGCAACGCCAAGGGGCTCGCCCAGTTCGCCGGTGAGCTGCGGGCGAAGATGCAGTCGCTGACCCCTGAGGTGCGGGCCAACGCCATGGCGACGATCTTCGGCGCTGACGCGGTGCGGGGCGCGTCGATCCTCTACGAGCAGGGCGCTGAGGGCGTCCAGGCGTGGATCGACAAGGTCAACGACGCCGGGTACGCCTCCGAAACCGCAGCGATGCGCACGGACAACCTGGCCGGGGACATCGAGCGGCTGAAAGGCTCCCTGGAGACCCTGGCGATCGAGTCGGCGTCCGGGCCCAACAGCGGGGTGCGGGTGCTGGTGCAGACCCTCGACAGTCTCGTCGGCGAGCTGTCGGCCCTGCCGCCGGCGGTGGGCAGCACGCTGGTGGTGATGGCCGCGCTGGGCGGGGCGACGACCCTGCTCGGGGCCGGGTGGGTCAAGGCACGGCGGGCCAACGCGGACTTCCGCGAGGAGCTGGCCGCGACAGGGCCCGCTGGCACTCGGGCTGCCCGCGGCCTGGAGGCGGCTTCGAAGTGGGCGGGCCGGGCCACGATGGCGTTCGCTGCCCTCCAGGTCACCGGGGCGATCGTCAGCAAGATCGCGGGCGAGCTGAACCCGCAGGTCGACGCGATGGCGCAGGGCCTGGCGACGTGGGGCGCGTCGGGACAGCTCGCGGGCGAGTCCGCGCGTGTGCTCGGCTCCGACATGAAGGACCTCAGCGTCGGCCTGAAGTTCCTGGCCGACACCGACAACGACCGCAGGAAATTTGCGAGGTGGGGACAGGACCTGCTCGAAGGCGTCGTGCCCGGCTTGGATTCGACGAACACCAGCCTGACCCGCACCCGGGAGCGGGTGCAGGCGATGGATCAGGCGCTGGCGCAACTCGTGTCTGGGGGGAAGACCGAGGACGCTCAGGCCGCCTTCGATCGGCTCGCCGCTGAGGCCGCGAAGTCCCGCGTGACCGTCGAGGAGCTGCGCAAGCAGTTCCCGGCGTACGCGGCTGCGTTGGAGACAGCGGGTGCGGCTGCTGCCGAGGCGGTGTCGCCGACCAGCTCGCTGACCGGCGCCACCAAGGAGTACAAGACCGCATCCGACGCGGCTGCTGCCGCTGCTCGCGGCCAGCGGGACGCCCTGGTCGACCTGTCCGAGAAGATGAAGGCCGAGGTCGACCCCGTGTGGGGGCTGCTAGACGCCCAGCAGAAGCTTGCCGAGGCGCAGCGGGAGGCTGCGAAGGCGGTCAAGGAGCACGGCCGCAACAGCGACGAGGCGCGCGAGGCCAGCCGGAAGTTGGCGCTGGCGGCGATCACCTTGCAGGGCGCGGCCGGCGAGCTCAGCGGCACCTTCGACGGGCGGATGACGCCCGCGCTGAGGGCGACGCTGGAGGCGGCCGGGCTGACCGAGCGGGAGATCAAGGACGTCGAGCGCCAGTTCCGGGACGCGAAGGAGTCCGCCGAGGAGTACGACGGCGACTACAAGGCGGCGGTGTCCGCGCCGGGCGTGACGAAGGCGGACAAGCAGCTCAAGGACGCGAAGGCCAAGGCGGACGCGTTCGACGGCCGCTACAAGGCGCTGATCGACATCGTCGGCTACCCGGTGGCCCTGGACCGACTCAAGCGGCTGTCGACGTACCAGCAGGCGCTGAAGAAGGGCACGATCCCGGCGAACTTTCAGGGGCCGGTGCAGGGGCGGGACTACCACTCCGGCGGCTGGACCGGGCCGGGCGAGAAGTATCAGCCGGCGGGCACCGTGCACGCCGACGAGTTCGTCATCAAGAAGGAGTCTCGGCGCCGCATCGAGGCGACGTATCCGGGCCTGCTGGACGAGATGAACGCGACCGGCCAACTCCGGCACGCGCACGACGACGGTGGGTACGCGGACGGCGGGCGGGTGAAGTGGCCGTACCCGACGACCGCGAAGCGGACCCGCATCCCCTCCTTGGCGGAGGTGGCCAGCGCGGTGATGCCCGACTTCGGGGCGTGGCCGTCGTCCCCGTCGGCGCAGAGGGGCGATTCGGGGATCTGGCGGAGCATCGCCGCCCTGATCCGGGGCACCGGCCCGATGTCCGGGAGCTTCGGCAACGGATACCGGCCGGGCGATCCGCTGTGGCACGGCAGCGGGCGCGCGGTCGACTGGATGGGCTACAACCAGGACGGCTTGGCGAAGTTCCTGGCCGCACGCCGGCCGCTGGAGCTGATCCACCGGACGGCCAGCCGGGACTACGCGTATACCCGGGGCGTCAACAAGGGCAGCTTCAACAACGCGCTGATGGAGGCGCACCGGAACCACGTCCACATCGCCATGCAGAACGGCGGGGTGATCGCGGAGCCGGTCGTCGGAGTCGGCCTGGCCAGCGGCAACAGCTACAGCTTCGCCGAGCGGGGCCCGGAGACGGTCGTCCCCGGTGTCGGCGCGACGGCGGGCGGCACGGTGGTCCGGCAGGTCATCGAGCACCGGCACACGGTGGTCATCGAGGGCACCGGCGTGCTGCGCGGCGTGCAAAAGATCATCCGTCTTGGTGGCGGCAGCGCCCAAGACACTCTTGCCCCGAGGTGGTGAGCCGTGAGCGTCTTCCCCTTGACCTTCCGGGTGCAGATCGCGCCCGGGGCGAGCCTCACCGCCGACCCGGCAACGTGGGTGTGGCAGGACATCACCCGGTGGGTGCGGGCCGGTATCCGCATCACCCGGGGCCGCTCGGACGAGGGCGGCACCACCTCCCCGTCGAGCTGCGCGCTCACGCTCAAGAGCCCGGCTGGCCGATGGCTGCCGCGCAACCCGGCCAGCCCGGAGTACCCGGGCTGGCGGCTGGGCTGCCCGCTGCGGGTGCAGGTCAGCGTGCTCGGGCAGTGGTGGACGCGGCACACGGGGTTCGCCTCGGAGATCGAGCCCCGGCTCGCTGACCGGGGCGTCGACACGTACGAGGTCGACGTGGTCGCCTCCGGCATCACGCGCCGGCTCGCGCAGGGCTCGGCCGTGCGCAGCCCGCTGCTGCGGCAGATGAGCAGCATGGGGCTGCTCGCCTACTGCCCGCTGGAGGACGGGGCCGGCACCACCTACCCGGCCGTGTACGGCCGCCAGTCGCAGCCTCAGCCCGCCGCGCGGGCGGCCGGGCCGCTGACCTTCGGGGCGGACGCTAATGGCCTACCCGGGTCGGCGTCGGCGGTCCGCCTCGACTCGACCACGGCGCGGATCGCCATGCCGGTGGGCGGCGGAGTCTTCATCGTCGGCGACACGACCGTGGCGACGGTCATGGTCTACGTGACGTCGCCGCAGCTCGACGTCGAGGCGGACCTGATGACGGTCACCGTCAGCAGCCCCCAGGTCGACAAGATCACCGTCCGGGCTAGCAAGACGACCCTGAAGGCCACCGCGTACCTCGACGGCGACCAGGTCGGCACGACGAGCATGCCGTGGCCGGACGGGGCCGATCCCACCACCGGGTGGGTGGGCGTGCAGGTGACGCTGACCCGGCCCGGCCTCGTCAGCTTCCTCCAGCTCGGGCTACGGGTGCACGCGGTCGGCGATCTGACCTGGACCGCGTCGCCCACCGGCGGGATCGCTGGCACGATCGTCGGGCAGATGACGGCGGTGACGCTGCTGCCCGCCGGGGTGCAGGGCACCACCTACGCGCACCTCGGGGCGACCGTGCGCCCCTCGCTGCCCACCTCGACGGCGTGGGCGGCGGCCGGGTACGCGGGCGAGGATGCGGGCGCCCGGCTGGAGCGGCTCGCCGCCGACCAGGCCGTGCCGCTGGTGCCGGTCGGCACCGCGGAGACGGCGATGGGCCCGCAGCCGGTCGGCGGGCTGCTGGACCTGGCCCGGGAGGTGGAGGCCGCCGACGGGGGGATGCTGTACGAGTCCCTGGATGGGCGGCTGGCCTACCTGCGGCGGGTGGACCGGTACAACCGCCCGGTCGACATCGGGCTGGTCTACTCCCAGCTCGCCCCGGGGCTCGCCCCGACGAGCGACGACCGGTCCGTCCGCAACGACTGGACCGTGTCGCGTCCGGGCGGCGCCGGTGGCGTGCAGGTGTCCGACGAGGCGCACGTGGCCGAGTACGGCCGGTATGAGCAGTCGACGTCGGTCAACGTCGCTACCGACGCCGACGCCGGAGACCAGGCGTCCTGGCGGGTGCACCTCGGCACCGTCGAGCAGATGCGCTACCCGGTGCTCACCCTGAACTGGGGCCGCGAGCAGACGGCAGCGGCGTTGCCAGCGTGGCTGGCCCGCGACCCGCTCGGCGCCCGCCTCACCGTGACCGGCGTGCCGCCCGAGCTGTCCGTGGACGGCGTCATCGACCAGCAGATCGAGGGCTACACCGAGCAGCTCGACCGGTACGCGTGGACGGTCACCATCAACACGAGCCCCAACGCGCCGTGGCGGGTGGCGCTCGTCGACGGCGAGGACCGGGTGGCCGCCGATGGGTCGACGCTCGCCGCGCCCCTGGCCGCCAGCGCGATGACCCTCAGCCTGGCCAGCACGGCGGAGAACGGGCCGTGGACCACCGCCGCCGAGGACTTCCCGCTGGACCTGCGGGTCGGCGAGGAGCGGGTCACCGTGTCGGCGATCAGCGGCACCAGCAGTCCGCAGACCGCCATCATCACCGCCCGCGGCGTCAACGGCATCCGCCGGTCCTGGCTCGTCGGGACCGAGGTGGACGTCTGGTTCCCGGCCATCGTCGCGCTCTGACCTGATCTGAGAGGAGGCACCCCTTGGCCGTGCTCATGCAGTCCGGGATGCGCATCACCCCGGCCCGGCTCAACGGCTCGTACTACCAGGACGTACTCACCGGCTTGGTCGTACCGAGCGCTTTCACGTTGCTCGACTTCCTCGCCCGGCTGCGCCCGTCGTCCGGCACGTGCTCGGTGTGGCTGTACGTCCGGTCGGAGAGCAACATCGCGGCGGGCTCCGGCGGCATCGCCCCCAACATCGTCGACACCCTGTGCGCCACCCTGCCGGTCGGAACCCGCCCACCGGCCATCACCGGAGGGCTTGCCTGGGGCAGCGGCACCAACCACGGCGAGGGGCTGATCAACCCAGACGGGACGGTCCTCCTGCGCTCAACCACGATCGCCATCCCCGCCCAGTCCAACATCAGGATGTTCGCGACCTACTCGCTCTGAGGAGTGCCCGTGGAACCCGTCACCGTCATCCCCGCATGCCAGATGAAGTTCTTCGACGGCGAGAACATCGACGAAATCACCACCTGGCTGCAAACGGTGGTCACCGACACCTACACCACCGCCACCCAGGTCCACTGGGGGCCGGGTGGCGACCCGGTCTGGCTCAGCCACAACTACTGGATCTGCGCGACCTTCGAGAACCCGCCGAGGGTGATCGACCAGGTGCCCGACGAGATGATGCGCCTGAAGTACGCGCTGCCGCCGGGGCCGATAACGCTGGTTCCGCCGCTGTCGGAGCTGCGCGGCGACGAGCCGGGCAACCCCGGGCCGGTGACGCCGTGACCCGCGCCCCCGAGTCCCTGCTGGCCCCGCGCCGGCTGCTGCTTGACCACCTCGGGCCGCACGGCCTGGTTCCGGTGGCGGTCGGCATCGTGGGCGACCCGGCTCACCGCGGCGGCTACCACTGCGGCTCCGACCGGGTCGACGGCGACGACTACTCGGTGCGGGAGTCGAGCCGGGACCGGACCGGCCTGACCGACGACGCCGCCGCCCTGGACATCGGCCAGTTCCGGGTCGCCCGCGCCGGGCAGGTGTACGACCTGCGGCACTTCTCCCGGTGGCTGGCCGGCGAGTGCGCCAAGGGAGCGGCCGACACCCGGGACATCCGGGAGGTCATCTACTCGCCGGACGGGCGCACGGTCCGCCGGTGGGACCGGCTCGGCCGGCGCTCGTCGGGCGACCGCTCCCACCTGGCGCACACGCACATCAGCTACTTCCGCGACGCGATCAAGGCGGGGCGCGACCAGTCGCCGCTGTTCCGCCGCTACCTGACCAGCATCGGCCTCATCGAGAGCGAGGACATCATGGCGAGCATCGACGACCTGCGCCGGGTCATCCGCGAGGAGGTCGGCCCGGCCGTGGTCGCCGCCGACCGGGTGCCGGCGGCCCGGCCGCCGCACGCCAACTCCGACTACGGCGACCCGGCCAAGGCCAGCCAGGGCAACAAGTCCTGGTCGCTGGGCTACACCCTGCAGACGATCGCCGAGACCGGACGGGCGACCAACGCCCAGGTCGCCGCGGTCCGCGCCGAGCTGGCCCGGTTGGCCGGGCAGGACCTGGTCGACGAGCCGGCGATCGTCGCCGGGGTGCTGGCCGGGCTGACGCCGGAGGCCATCGCCGCAGCGATCCCGGCCGACCTGGCCGGGCGGGTCGTCGACGAGCTGGCCGCCCGGATCGGCGCCAGCGCACCGGCGCAGGGATAGCCGGGTGGCGACGATCGTCGTCACCGGCAGGCACCGCCCCCACGAGGTCATGTTCCTGGTCCTGTCCGCGCTCGTCGGCGTGCTGTTCGTGGCCGGTGCCCGGCCGCCGACGAGCCTGGAGCAGCTTGTCGCCCCGTGGGTGCTGTGGACCTGGTACCTGCTGCTGCTCGGCTCCGGGGTGATCGGCCTCGTGTCGATCGCCCTGCCCGACGCCTACCGGGCGCTGGTGCTGGAGCTGGCGGCGATGCACGGGCAGGCGGCGGCCCCGCTGCTGTACGGGCTGGCGCTGCTGTCCACCGGATCGGGCGCGGTCGGGTTCGCCGCCGGGTTCTGCGCGGCCTGGGCGGCGGCGTCGGTGTGGCGGGGCTGGCAGGTGTGGCAGGGCATGCGGGTGCTGAGGCAGGCGGGAGACACGGGGTGAGCGGGGTGAGCGGGAACATCTGGGCGCTGCTGGCGGCGGCGGTCGGGGGCGGGGGCCTGGCCGGCGTGGTCGGCACGCTCATCACCGGGGTGATGGGCCGACCCAAGACCAGAGCGGACGCGGTCGCCCTGCTCACCGACTCCGCCCTGAAGCAGGTCAACGAGCTGCAAGAGAGGACGGCGGAAGCGGAGCGGGAGGCCCTCGCCGCCCGCAACGAGGCGGCCGAGACGCGCCGTCAGATGCGGGAGCTGACCGGCGAGATCGACGCCGCCGTGGCGACGCTGCGGTCGTGGCGGGCCGCGATCCTGTCGCCGACCGCCGAGCTGGACCGGCTGCGCACGATGGTCCTCGCCGACCCGGGCGGCACCATCAACGGCCGCCGCCCGTAGTCACCCCTCCGGTCGCCAGATCCGCCACTGCCCGTCGGCCCGGCCAGCGGCGTACACCCGCTCCAGCTCGGCTCGGGCCCCGGCCTCGTCCGGCCAGCGCACGTGCTGCGTGGGCCCGGTCGCCGGGTCCGCCACGTAGATGTCCCAGCCGGACCCATCCATGCGCTCCTCCAGCCGCACGTGGGCGAGGGGCACGTGGGGATCGCCCGGCGCGTACAGCCAGGCCGACTCGCGCACCTGCGGGAGACCTGCCATCCAACGACCGTACCCAGGAGGCACCGTGAAGCTCTTCGGGCGTGAGCCCACCCTCGTCATCCAGGCCATCTCCGCGCTGCTGGGCGTGTTCGTCACGTTCGGGCTGCCCGGTCTGTCCGCGACGCAGGCGGCGGCGATCGTGGCCGTGCTGACCGCCGTGACCACGGCCGTCAACGCCGTGGCGGTGCGCCCGGTCGCGCCGGCGGCGTTCACCGGCCTCGTCACCGCCGTGGCCGTGCTGGTGGCCGCGTACGGCCTAGAGGTGTCGCAGGAGACCGTCGGCGCCGTGCAGGTGGCGGTGGTGGGCGTGCTGGCGCTGCTGACCCGCGAGCAGGTGACCCCGAAGGCCGACCGGCCGCCGATCACGGCCAGCGGGGCGTAGGCCCTCTTCACAGACTGCGGCCCCCGTCGCCTACCTCGGTTCGAGGTCGGGCGGCGGGGGCCGCTTCGTCGTGTCCGGGGTCAGCCCGCTGAGGTGCCCTTCCGGCGGCGACGCCACTCCCGGTGGTACCTGGCGGGGGCAGGGGCGCACACCTCGCACCGGCAGCCGTCGCGGTAGCCGGTCAGCCCGTGACTCACCTCCACGGCACCTTCCTGCACCGCGCGCCGGGCCGCCACGCACACCTCGCACCGGCACCCGTGCCGGTAGCCGTGCCGGCCGTGCTTGATCCGCACGTCGGCCCCGGCCCGCACCGCCCTGCGTCGCTCCCTGAGGGTCGCGTTCTCGGTGGCCCGGTACGCCTCCATGCCCGCGCCGCCGAACACGTCCTGCCGGGCCGAGCGCCGGTCAACGTCGAGGCGGCCGGTGCGTAGCTGCCACTCGTACCGGCGGGACACGCCAGCCGCGCTGGCGATCTCGGTGAACCGCAGCCCCGACATCAGGCCGGCTTGCAGCATCAGCGCGTCCCGGCGGGCCCGCCGGGCCAGGTAATCGGCGTCGGCAGCGGCTGCGGTGTAGGCGGCGACCCGCAGGTCGGTGTCGCTGCCCGGCACCTCTTCCCCGCCCGCGCCGACGGCCGCGATCGCCTCGTCGACGCGCGCCTTGCTCAGGCCGCTGACGTTGACCAGGTGGGTCACCGTGCGACCGGCCTGCCTCGCCGCCCGGATCGCCGCGTCGAGCCCGGCGAACGCCGCGTCGCTGGCGCTGGTGGCTGCGGTGACCGCAAGGCTGGCGCGGCGCAGTTGGGCGAGCCACTCTTCCTGGCTCATCGCTTCCCCTCGGCTCACCGCTCGCCCAGGGCCTTGAGCAAGGTCATCCGGTCGATGCCGGCGCGGCGGGCGGCGGTGGCCTTCGGCACGCCGTCCAAGCGGTGCGCCATGACGGCCACGTGGACGGCGGCCACGTACGCCTCCCGCTCCCGCTGCCGCGCGTTCACCAGGGCCCGCTGGGCGTCCTCCGGCGTCGTCTCTCCCAGCAGGTACTGCACGGCGGCGGACAGGGCGGCGTCGCGCTCGCCCTGGTCGTCGGGGTCCGGGTACCGCTCGGCGATGTCTCGGGCGGCGGCGGCGAGCTGCTCACGCTGCTCATCGGTCAGCTCGGCCCAGGCCGGTCCGGCCCAGGCGGCGAGGTCGTCGGTCATGGTCACTCCTCGTCGAAGTCGGGGGTGTCGTCGCAGCAGCCGTGCAGGCAGGGCAGCGCGTCGCCGCCGACTGAGCGGGCGAAGCGGTCACCCTCGTAGGTGCGGTGCGACTCGGGCGCGTGGAAGACGGCGATCTCGCGGGCGGCCTGCCGGTAGAGCGCGGTGGCGTACCCGTTGCCCTGGTGCTCGTCGGGGGTCTCGACCTGCATGATCTCGCCGGTCTCGACGGCCACCCACAGCTCGGAGACGGTCTCGCCGTCGATGGTCATCGCCCAGCGGTGCATCGGCTGGTCCTGCTCGCTGTATCGGGCGATGTCCCGGGTGATCTGCCGCTCGCTCATGTAGACGAGTCTACACAAAGAATGTAGACGCGTCTACACGGATTCGGAGGAGAGCGAACAGCGCCCCCGCTCTGGCCTGACGGCCGGGGCGGGGGCGTCTGCGTGTCCGGGCCCGGACTGCCGGTGGCCTGCTGGTCCTGGCACCCCACCGCCCGCAGGTGTGGCCGGTGCCGGTCGGAGTGGCCGCGCCGACCATGTGAGCGTGCCCGGCGCGGGCTGGCCGGGGCAACCAGGCGGCGGGCTGCCTGTGGATGGCGGGCGGGCTGTGGACGGACGCCTGATCACGGCCCGGATGTGCTACGGCCCCGGCCCCCTGGTGGGGGTCGGGGCCGTTCGTGCGTCGGGGGTCAGGCGTCCACCGCGGCGAGCAGCGCCCGGGCTGCCTCGACCAGGCCGGCGCGGGTGTCGTTGTCCAGGTCGACCCTCTCGTCCCGGCTGATCAGGTGGGCGACGGCGTGCATTCGGCCGGTGAGCCAGCGGGCATACGCGGCGGGCTCGGTGGGGACGGTGACGGTGGCCGTGGGCCGCATGGCGGGTTCCTCTCGGCGGGGGTGGGGGTGGGGCCGGCCGGGTGGCCGACCCCCGGGGCGTGTCAGGCGGCCAGGGCGAGGGCGGCCTGGTCGTCGGTGAGGTCGGCCAGCTCGGCCCAGCGGGCGTCGATGGCGGCCTGGCGGCGGTCGTAGCGGATGCACGGCCCGCACATCTCGGCGGTGCCGCCGGACGGGGGGACGACCTCGGTCGCGCCGGTCTTGCCGCAGGTCTCGCAGTAGATGGTGGTCGCCATGCCCGTCTCCCTTGGTCGATGCTCCCTGCCCGTGCCTCAAGTGTAGTGGGTACCTTGGCATTTTGACAAGCCCCCCACTACAGCCGATCGCACCCAACGACAGCGCCCCCACTGCCGCATGGCAGTGAGGGCGCTTCGTCGTGCTCAGCGGGCTACTCGGCGGCCCCCGCCTTCCCGCCCTTGCCGCCGGCGGAGCGCCCTTCCAGGATCTGCTGGATGCGGTTGCGGTGCAGATCGAGCTTGCGGCCGATCTCGGCGTAGCTCATGCCGCCGCTCTTCATCTCGACCACGGCCGCCTGCCTGATCTTCCGCAGCCGCTCCTGCCACGTCGGGATCGCCGCGAGCCGCTCACCCGCCTGCCGGGCGCGCTCGGCGGGGTCGGTGATCTGTTCGATGTCGTCGATGTCGGCCAACGGATTCTCCACCTCGTGATCGTAAGGGGTGCCCTTGCAAACGTGACTGTAGTGGGTACCTTGACGCCCTGACAAGCCACCCACTACAGTCGGCATCGGCCCCGGAAACGAGGCGGCCCCTGACCAGCGATTCCGGCGCTGGCAGGGGCCTCGAATCGAGCCCTGACACGACAGGAGTCGACCCGTGCCCAACATCATCCCCGACGCCCGCCCCGGCCCGCTGCCCGGTGCTGTGTCGTCGCACAGCCGCCACCACACCGCGTCCGCCGTCGTCATCGACACGGCCGCCCGCCGAGTGCTGCTCGTCGACCACAAGGCGTCCGGGCTGCGCCAGTTCCCGGGCGGGCACGTCGACCCGGACGAGACCGGCGACGAGGCCGCGATCCGCGAGGTGCGCGAGGAGACGGGTGTCGTCGCCACCGTGTGGACCCCGGGCGGGTTCGTGGTGCCCGGTGCCCGTCGGGTGCACCCGACGCCGTTCATGGTCGCGGAGTTCCCCGCGCCACCGAAGCCGCACAAGGGCGAGCCGGCGCACCACCACATCGACCTGCTGTACATCGCCACCGCCGACAGCACCGCGCCGACCGTCGCGCAGCTCGCCGAGGTCGACGGGGCGGTGTGGCTGCCGGTGGACGAGCTGCCCGCCGCCGTGCGCGCCGACGTGCCGTCGACCGTCGCCGCCACGTGGCAGGCCCTGACCGGCCAGCCCCTCTGACCGGCCCGGCGCATCCCCTCCGCTTCCCCCTGCCCCACCTCTCACGTCTGGAGGTGCCCGCGATGGGTACCCGCATCGACCGCTGGGTCCGGCTGACCGTCGCCGCGTGCGCGCTGCTCGCCGGCCTGGCCGCCTACACCAACCACGTGACGCAGCCCTGCGGCGACCGCATCGGCGCGGCCGGCATGTGCGTCCCGATCTCCCTGGAGTCCTGATGAACGCCAAGAACATCGCCGGCCACGCCGCCGGCGCCGCCCTCTTCACCGCCACGTGGGAGACCGCGATCCACCTGCCGCCGGGTGACCCGGGCACCGCGCTGGAGGCCGCCGGCCTGCTGCCGTGGCTGATCGCCGCCCTGTCCCTGGCGCTGATCGAGCGCGGCGAGCGGCTGGACGCCCGACCGCAGCCCGCCCCGGTGCCGGTCCAGGCCCGGCCGGTCCCGGCCCGGCCCCGGGAGCTGACCCGATGACCGCCCGCACGAACCCCGTCAACGCCGTGCAGGCCGGCATCCTGTGGGGTCTACCCGCCGCCCTGACCGCGCTCGCCGTCGCCTGGACCCTCGTGGCTGTCGGCGGCCTGCTCGCCACCCAGGCCCCCGCATGGGTGGCGTACAGCGCCGGAGCCCTGTTCGACCTCGTGTGGGTGTCCGCGATGCTGCACGAGCGGGCCCACCGCCGGTCCGCGTCCGCCTCTCGCACCCCCACCATCCTCGGCTGGGTACTGCTGGCCGTGTCCGTCGCCGCCGTGCTCGTCCACGGCCTGACCGCCACGACCGTCCCCATCGCCGTCATCGGCGCGGTCATCCCCGTGCTCGGCAAGCTGACCTTGCAGATGGCCTTGTCCACGGCCGGCGTGCGGATCACCGCCGACGCTCAACGCAAGGTCGACCTGGTGCGGTCCCGTGGCCGCGACGCCGTGGCGGTAGCGCGTGCCGTCGACGAGGTGAAGGCGGTCGGTGAGGCCGTCGGCGCGGAGCACATGGCCCGGGAGTACCGCTCCCGCGTCAAGGCCCACGCCGAGGTCGACACCGCCCGCCGGGCCTACGAAGCGGCCTTGCTGGACCGCGCCGCCGACACGGCCGACACCGTGCCGGCCGGTGAGCTGCCGTCGTTCGGTCTGATCTCCGACGACGACATCCGCGGGCTGCTCGACTCGCTGGCTGTTCCGGCCATCACCGCTGGTGGCACGCCTGACGGCACGGGTGCGGCACGGGCGGACGACAACTGCGGCACGCCCGACGACAAGGCCCTCCAGTTGCTCGCCGCCGAGGTGTACACCGCCGCCGAGCGCGACGAGGACCCGCCGAGCCTGCGGGAGTTCCGCCGGCGGATGCGTGAGGCGCTGACCGCGCGCCGGTGGAAGGCGTCCACGGCGCTGGTTGACCAGCTTTACCGCCACGAGAAGACGCTGCGCTGACCGTCCCCGCACCTCCGACGAAAGGACACCCACCGATGAAGTGCTCCCGCTGCGGCGCCAAGGCCACCCGCCGCGTCACCGAGACCCGCACCGGCGGCGGCAGCCGCACCTACCTGACCTGCGACCCGTGCGAGCCGATCAACACCAGCAGCACCGTCGCCGTCATCAGCTCCACCCCGCTCTGACCGGCCCCGTCGGGCACCCGCCCATCACCGGGTGCCCGCGCGGAGCCGGCCCGACCGGACCGGCAGACCAGCACCACCAGCGACAGGAGACCGACATGGGCAAGGACAAGAAGGCGGAGAAGAAGGCCGCGATCGAGAAGCACAAGGCCGCCCGGGAGCACCTGGCCGAGGTCACCAGCAGGACCCGCGACGTGAACGACGAATACCTGGCCGCGAACTCCGCCGTCATCGACGCCGAGAAGAACGTCCCCTGGTACCGCCGCTGACCCGACCCACCCGCGCGGGGCCCGACCGGGCTGGCCGGGCCCCGCACCCAGCACGTGAGGACAAGCTCGCGAGGAGAGCAGCATGACCGACACCGCAGCACCTCTGGGGGAGGTGCTCCCGTTCCCCCGGCAGCCCGCCGTCACCCCGGCCCCCACCGCGCCAACGGCAGTGCCCGCCAAGCCCGACGTCGTCGAGGGCGACGTCTACGCCCAGACGCCCGACGGCGAGTGGGGTCCGGTGCTGCCCGACTGGGCGAAGTCCCGGCACGCCTTCGTCGGCCAGGTCCGCGCCGTCAGCCGCCGCGCCTCCTACCGCTCCCGGTGGCACCTCTGGCGCTGCCCGAAGTACGGGGTGCGGATCGTCGTGCGCACCGTGCGCGGCGCGGGCCGGGGCGCGTACCGCTTCGGCCGGTGGATCACCGCCGGTGAGTACGCGAAGGTCATCGAGGACGCCACCCTGCGCGGCCAGTGGACCGACGTCCGCGACAACACCCTGGAGCGCGGGAAGGTGGCCATCCGGCGCGCCAAGCGGCTCGGATACAGCACCGCCGGCAGCGGCGTGGTCCTCGGCGTGATGACCCTCGCGGTGGGCCCCGAAGTGCTGTACACGCTGGGTGCGGTGCTCACCGCGAGCGCCACGGCCGCCGGCTGGAAGGGCAGGACCGAGACCCCGATCCTCGACTCGCCCCACCCCAACGCCACCCAGGACCTGAACATGCAGATCCTCAACGAGGCGTTCCGGGCGGCGGGCCTGCTCAAGGGCGAGGTGGAGTTGCGGCGGGTCGCGCCCATCATGCGTGACGGCCGGGGCTGGGCCGCCGTGGTCGACATGCCCCGCGGTGGGGGCAAGACCGCCGCCGACGCCATCGCCAAGCGGGACGTCCTCGCCGCCGAGCTGGGCGTCGACGAGATTCAGGTCCTGATGGGTCGGGTCCGCGCCAACTCCGGCGGTCACGCCGGCCGGCTGAACATCTGGGTCGCCGACGACGACCCGTACCTCGGCCCGAACACGCCGTCGCCGCTGGCCAAGGCCGACCAGTGGAGCATCTGGGACCCGATCCCGTTCGGCCGCGACGCCCGCGGCGAGCGCATCGAGTTGTCCCTGCTGGAGCACTCCCTGTTCTTCGGCGGGCTACCGGGCCGGGGCAAGTCGTCGGCGCAGCGCATCCCGTCCGCCGCCGGGATGCTCGACCCGTCGGTGCGGCACATGGTCGCCGACGGCAAGGGCGGCGCGGACTGGCGGGCGATGCGGGCCGTCGCCTACCGCCTGGTCCTCGGCGCCGAACCGGACGCCCTGGAGGCGTTCCTCGACATGCTGGGCGAGATCCTCGCCGACATGGAGCGCCGGTTCGCGATCCTCGGGTCGCTGCCGCCGTCGATCTGCCCGGACGGCAAGCTCACCCCGCACATCAGCGCCAAGTACAAGCTGCCCGTCACCATGGTCACCATCGACGAGTTGCAGGAGTTCCTGACCGCGATGGACAAGGAGGACCGCGAGGAGGCGGTCAACCGGATGGCGCGGATTGTGCGGCGCGGCCGGGCCGCCGGCTACATCCCCAACTTCGCCTCGCAGCGGCCCGACGCCGAGTCGGTGCCCACCAAGCTGCGGGAGGTCATTGACTACCGGTTCTGCACCCAGGTCACCGACAAGCCCAGCTCAGACATGGTGCTCGGCAAGGGCAAGGCCGCGATGGGCGCCGACGCGTCGGTGCTGGAGGAGTACCACAAGGGCGTCGGCGTGCTGCTCACCGGCCCTGGCTCGTATGTGACGGTGCGCTGCGACTACATCGACATGCCCGCGTTTCTGGAAATCGGCCAGCGGGGGCGTGAGCTGCGGCAGGCCGCCGGCACGCTGGAGGGCGACGCCGCCTCGGACGTGCTGGAGGCCGCCGACGACGCCGGCTACCGGGTGCCGCGCATCCTCGCCGACGTCCTGGACGTGATGCGGCACAGCGACCGGATGCACACCCGCGACGTGCTCGCCGGCCTCGTCAACGTCGACGAGGAGACGTACGGCTCGTACGCGCCGGACCAGTTGGCGGCCGAGCTGGCGACCGCCGGGGTGAAGCGTTCGACGACCCAGGTGAAGATCGGGACCGTCAACCTGAACGGCTGGTACAAGTCGGACCTTCTCGGTGCTCTGCCGGTGGACTTCCTCAGCCAGCCGTAGACCCCACCCCTCTACGGCCTGCCCGCAATGCCCCGGTTCGACCCGCCCTCTACCGGCGGGCCGGACCGGGCCGAAAGTAGACCCGCCCTCTACCCGCGTAGGTAGAGGGGTAGGGCGTCACGACCTGCGCTGTAGGCCCCCGTAGAGGGGTTTCCGGGCAGGCTCACCCAACCCCCCGAAACCCCCGCCTGGAGGCCCCCATGCCCATCCTGTCGCTCGACCCTCTACCGCCCGGCACCGGCACGGTCGCGCTGGTCATTCTCGGACTCGCCGCCCTCTACGTCGCCGAGTGCCTGATCTGGCCGTACGGCCGGTGCACCCGCTGCGAGGGCGGCGGCATCCACATGGGCCCGGACGGGCAGCACTGGCGAGACTGCCACGCCTGCGGCGGCAGCGGGAAACGACACCGCCCCGGGCGCCGGCTGATGAACCTGCTACGCCGCCGCCGCTGACCCCCGCGCAGAGCACCGCCCCCGACCACGCCGGCCGGGGGCGGTCGCGCATCCGGGGTCAGGCCTGCGCTGGCACTAGCCGCGCCTGCTGGCGGACCACCGGTGCCGGGCGTAGAACCCGTTTGCTCGGGTGCGCCGCGACGCACACTGAGCCCAAGCTGCAAGTAGGCCGGCTACTCATCTCGGGTGGCCGGCCTACTCATGCCGGTGCATGAATCACTTTCGCGTGATCCGGGAATCGGGAGGTTCTGTACTATGTGGACGTTGCGGGCGGGTAGATCCACTCAAGCAGGTCAAATAGAGACCGATCTCCGTAGCTGCCCGAACATCCACCGTCGCCACCCGTGCAATTTTCGCACTCGTGTACGACGATGGCTGTTCGCACGGCGCGGATCATGCTTGCTACATGCCTCGCCCTGCGCGACGGTATGACCTGCCGGCGGTCTGCTTGACGGGACTGCCACAACAGCACCTGGGGGAGGTGTTGGCCATCATCACGACTCGACTCCGCCGCTGGCTCCTGGCCGGCGCCATCACCGCCGCCGCCTGGACCGGCCTCGGCGGCACCCTGCACGCCGACGAGCGACCCGTCGCCGAGCAGCCGGGCGACCTCGGCACCGTCGACCAGGCGCTGCCCGAGCCGGACGGTGACACCCGCGCCGACACCGGATGCCCCGACACCTCCGGCCACCCCGCCGGCGAGCAGGCCACCCGAGGGCAGCACCAGCCCGCCCACCCCGCCCACGAGCTGGCGGGCGCCACCGCAGCACAGGCCAGCGACGACCACGCCGTGGCCCGGCTCGGGCACACCCGCCCCCGATCCACCCTGCCCAGCCAGCACACCTGCATCGACCCCGGCCCCGCCTGAGTCACCCGCGCCCGCCAGCCCTTGCGGCGGGCACGCGCCGGCCCCCGTGACCACACCGGGCCCCGGCAGGAGGACGGGCGACCGCAACCCCCGACCTCCGATCGCCCCTCCTGCACGACCGATCGGAGCTGATCACCCCCATGCACCCTCACCACCTCTCGATCTATCGGTTCGCCCGCCTCGCCGCCACCCTCATCGCCGCTGGCCTCGTCACCATGCGAGCCGGCGACATCGTCTCGGCCTGGGACACACCAGAGGCGATCGTTGAGGCAGGCATGCCGGTTTTTCTCACGGCTACCATGATCGCTGCCCTGGCGAGTCACCGGATCAGTGTGGCTCGCCTGGAGCAGGACGTCCGGGCTGCTGAGCTCCGCGCCTCGACTGCCGAGGCGGAACTCCGTCGCCTGCGCTTCGAGACGGAGGAGGGAATCCGCGAGCAGCAGGCCCGTGAGGACGAGGAGCGTGGGTGGTGGGAGGACGGGGTCGGCGAGGACACCGTTCCCTTCGGCAAGACCGTCGTGCGGTTGGACTGTCACCGGGTGCCGCAGGCTCGGGCCAGCCATAACGGAGCCCTCAAGTAGTGCCGATAAACCTGGCAGGATCGCTCTGGCGTCTCCTGGGAAAACAGCCCTCTGTACACCGCCAACTGCGCTCTAGACAACTGTTATCGGGACTACGCGCAGCGCAACGGCCAGCGCCTCCAGTCCCTCCTGACCGCCTGAGGTCGGCCTGCCCCCTTGATCGACTCGATGTCGGCGACATCGCGCCTTCCCCCATCCCGGGACCACCCCACGTCGCCGACATGCAGCGCGGTTGGCCTCAGCCCGCCTCGACGCCGCCCGCACGGAGCCGGGGCGTTGATCAAGAGGTTTGCGTCAGTGGGGCGATCCCCGGTGACGCAAACCTCTTGATCAACGGGCTGAGGGCCGGTCGTGCCCGCCGGTCAGCTCGTTTCGCCGGCCACGCTGAACGAGCGGAGCCGGTCCACCGCCAGCACGGTGAAGCCCACGCTGATCAGCGCGGTCATCACCGCCGCCACCGGGACCGAGACGTCGCCGTGCAACAGCTCCGTGGGGGCGAGCCGGTCGGCGAGGGCGATCACGTACTGCTGGATGGAGAGCACCCTGGTGCCGCTGACGAAGCTGCTGAGCAGCCCCTCCCAGATCAGCACGTAGACCAGGCCGAGCAGCACCGGCCGGCGGGTCAGCAGGCTGAGCGCCAGGAACAGCGCCGAGTACGCCAGCGCACCGACCGCCGACGCGGCGGCGAGCGACAGGCCGAGGCGTACGGAGTCGGCCAGCCTGCCGGCGACGAAGAGCGGCACGGCGACGGTGACCGCGCTGACGCCGGCGGCCACCGCCAGCTTGGGCAGCACGATCTGCCAGCGCGGCAGCGGCTTGGTCAGGATGTGCACGACCGTGCCGTCGTCGATCTCGGCGCCGAGCACGCCGGTGCCGACGATCAGGGCGACGACCGGGAGCACCACGGCCAGGCCGAGCCCGACCAGCACCGGCGGGCCCCAGTCGTCCGCGTCCACCCCGAGCGACCGGGAGAGCACCGCCAGCAGCACCAGCAGCAGGGGCAGCGGCAGCAGCAGGAGGAACCGGCGACGCCCGAACAGCCCGCGCAGGGTGATCCAGGAAACGGTAGACATGGGTTCAGGCCTCCACCAGGTAGGAGAAGACGCTCTCCAGGGACTCGTCCTGGGGCACCAGCTGGCGCACCCGGACGCCCTCCCGCAGGGCGATCTTCGGCAGGACGCGGGTGAACGCGCCGTAGTCGCCGGCGCGCACCGTCAACCCGGCGCGGTCCAGCTCGACACCCGTCACCGACGCCTCGGCCATCAGCGCCACGGCGAGCGCCCGGTCGTCGGTGGAGTGCACGGTGAAGACGTGCGGCCGGTTGGTCATCAGCCGGCGGATGGTGCGGAAGTCGCCGGAGGCAGCCAGCCGGCCGGCGACCATCACCTGGACGGTGCCGGAGACCTGCTCGACCTCCTCCAGGATGTGCGAGCTGAACAGGATGGTGCGGCCGGCGTCGCCGAGGCGGTGCAGCAGCTCCATCATGTGCAGCCGCTGGCGCGGGTCCATGCCGTTGAACGGCTCGTCGAGCAGCAGCACCTGCGGCTCGTGCACCAGCGCGGCGGCCACCCGGGCGCGCTGGCGCATACCCTTCGAGTACGTGCCGATCCGGCGGTCCTGCGCGCCCTCCAGCTCCACCAGGGCGATCGCCCGGCGGGCCGCCGCCGTCGGGTCCGGCAGCCGGTGCAGCTTCGCGCTGGCCAGCACGAACTCGTAGGCGGTGAGGAAGGTGTGCACCGCCTCCCGCTCGCTGACCAGGCCGAGCCGGCGGTAGACCTCCGGGTTGCGCCAGGTGGGCCGGCCGTCGAGGGTGACCACCCCGCGCGACGGGGCCAGGAAGCCCGCCATCATGTGCAGCAGCGTCGTCTTGCCCGCGCCGTTCGGGCCGAGCAACCCGGTGACGCCGGGGCCGAGGCTCATGCTGACGTCGTTGACCGCCACCACGTTGCCGTACCAGCGGGAGACGCCCGCGAGGTCGAGGGTGCTGGTGACGGTGGTCGGTGTCCCCGCCGCCTGGTCGACGCTGATCGTGGTCATCGGGCGGCCACCTTCCGGTATCGCAGCAGCAGCAGGGCGACGCAGCCGGCCACGAGGAGCACGGCGGCGACCGCGTAGACGGGACCGAAGCCGCCGATCGGAACCGGGGCCTGGGGCCCCAGCAGGTCGCCGAGCGCCCACCCGCCCACGCCGCCCACCAGCGTCGACGGCGAGGCGAGGAAGGCCAGCTCGTTGACCGCCCGGGAGGGCATGATGGACAGGACGCCGACGATCGGCGTGGTCATCAGGAACACGGCCACGATCCCGCCGGCCGCGAACGCCCGCTTGCCGGTGAGGGAGGCGACCAGCAGCCCGACCGAGGCGAAGACCACCGCCCACAGCCCGGCGTAGAGCAGGCCCGGCAGCAGGTCGAGCAGCTCGTCCCAGACCCCGCCCATGCCCTCGCCGCCGGTGAAGGCGGCGCCCAGGAACATCAGGAGCTGCGGCCCCCCGAGCAGCAACCACAGCGCGGTCGCCAGCGCCAGCAGCTTGGCCAGCGGGTAGTCCGAGCGTGGCAGCGGCCGGGAGAAGTAGAGCGGCAGCACGCCGCTGCGCAGGTCGCGGGAGACCAGTTCGGGCGCGACCACCGCGACGAAGAAGATGACCAGCCAGCTCATGTTGTCGGCGAACTGGGCGTACGTCATCACCACCTCGCCGATCTGGCTGCGCACGGCGGTGGCGGCGGCGGCGACCAGCGTGACGATGCCGAGCACCAGCCAGGGGAAGATCTTGGCTTTCGCGCTGCGCCCCAGCCCGAACGCCGTCCGCAGGCCGTGCAGGTAGAGCGCGCCGAAGACGGCCCGGCGGCCCAGTCGGGGGCCGGTGTAACGCTGGTAGCCGATGTCGTGGATGACGCCGGTCGGCTCAGGCATGACTGGGCTCCCTCGTGGCGAAGAGTTCGGCCACCCGGTGCCGGCGCTGGTCCAGCCGGTGCAGCGGCAGGTCCAGTTCGGCGACCGCGCCGAGGATCAGGTCGTAGGTGGCGTCGTCGGCGAGCTCGACGAGCAGCAGCCGCCCGTCCCGGCGGACCGGCAGGTCGAGCGCGGCCAGCCGCGCGGCCAGCTCCTCCGTGCCCTCGCTGACCTCCACGGCGAGCACGTCGGTGGCGGAGGTCATGGCGGAGATGTGGTCGGCGCGCAGCAGCCGCCCGCCGTCGATGGCGACGAGGGTGTCGCAGATCCGTTCCACCTCGCCGAGCAGGTGCGAGCAGACCAGCACGGAGATGCCGAACTCGGTGCCGATGCGGTGCACCAGCGCCAGCATGGCGTCCCGGCCGGCCGGGTCGAGGCCGTTGGTCGGCTCGTCCAGCAGCAGCAGGTCGGGGTCGTGCACGAGGGCCTGGGCGAGCTTGACCCGCTGCTTCATGCCCGTGGAGTAGCCGCCGACCGGGCGGTAGCGCTCCTCGTAGAGCCCGACGTGCCGCAGCGCCTCGGAGGCCCGCTCCCGGGCGACCGTACGCGGCAGGCCGCTGATCTGGCCGAGGTGGGTGACCAGCTCCGCGGCGGAGAGGTCCGGTGGCAGGGCGTCGTGCTCGGGCATGTAGCCGACCCGGGCGCGGACCCGCGCGGAGTCGGCGGTGGGGTCGAGGCCGAGCACCCGGACCCGGCCGCTGGTCGGGGCGAGCAGGCCGAGCAGGATCTTGATCAGGGTCGACTTGCCGGCGCCGTTGGCGCCGACGAGCCCGATGATCCCCGGCTCGACCGCGACGGTCAGGTCGGCCAACGCCGTGACCCCACCCCCGTACGTCTTCGTCAGCGACTCGGTCGCGATGAGTGTCACGCCGTACAGCGTAGGGATCGGAGGCCCCCGGGGGTGTCCGTCCGGCCCCGGCGCATCCCTGATCTTCCCGGCCGGGTTCCCCTAGGGCTCCGGCCGGAAGTCGTCCGGAGCGGGTGAGGCGGGGTCATCCTCGCCCGGCAGAGCATGGGCGTGTCCGTGGTCCGTGGCCGGTCGGCGGGGACGACGGGCGCGACGGCCCACACGGGACGAAAGGTGCGAAAGCGATGACGGTTCGGGACACGGCGGCTCGGCGGCGTGGCGGCGTGCTGCGCGTGGTCGGGTCGGCCGGCCCCCGACGCGCGGTGGCGCGGCCCGGTCGGGTCAGCGTCACCGGGCAGTGGCGGGGCCCGGCCGGGCCGCCGCGCCGCGACGACGACCGACGGTGGCACGACGAGCTACGGGGGTGGCCAGATGGCTGAGCAGTTGATCTCGGCGTTCGAGTCCTCGCTGGACAAGACCAACCTGATCCTCAAGGACATCGAGGCGGCGTACGGCTGGCCGAAGGAGCAGCGCAACCAGTCGTACGCGGCGCTGCGCACGGTGTTGCACCTGCTGCGCGACCGGTTGCCGGTGCAGGAGAGCGTCGAGTTCTCCGCGCAGCTTCCCGTGCTGCTGCGGGGGATCTACTTCGACGGCTGGCAGCCGTCGGACGTGCCGATCAAGCTGAACCGGGACGACTTTCTCTACGAGGTCCGCCAGGGCTTCCCGTACGACGTGGAGGGCGGCCCGGAGCGGGTGGTCCAAGTCGTGCTGGACACCCTGCGTCGGCACGTCACCCATGGGGAGTGGGAGGACGTCCGGTCCGCCATGCCGAAGGACCTGGTCCACATGATTCCCTGACCGACCGCCGCGCCGGCCCGGCCGGCGTGCCCGCCCAGACGTGGGTCGCCGCGCCCGCCCGCCGCGCCCGCCCGCCGCGCCCGCCCGCCGCGCCCGCCCGCCGCGCCCGCCCGGCGTGGGCCGGCGGGCCCGGCCCGGTCACGACGGCGGGACGCGGGTCGTGGCGTGGCCGGCGGCGTGGGCCAGCCCCGCGAAGGCGACCGCGTCGACGATCGCCGCCCCGCCGGGGTCGTTGTTGAAGTAGACGTACGCCGGCTCGTCGGGCCCGTACGCCTGCGTCAGCCGGCGCACCCAGGCGGCGAGCGCGGCGCGGCCGTAGCGGGGCCACGGGCGGGCCCGGCCCTCGTGCAGCCGCAGGTACCCGAAGTCCGTGGTGCGCCACAGCGGCGCGACGGGCCGGCTGAGCCGGTCGGCCCAGACCAGCGCGGCCCGGCGGCGCTCCAGCACCCGGCGGGTCGCGTCGTTCCACCAGCTCGGGTGGCGGGGCTCCACCGCGACCCGCACGTCGGCGGGGAAGCGGCGCAGCGTGGCGTCGAGGGTGTCGGGGTCGGCCGGCAGGTTCGGCGGGAGCTGCACGAGGACCGGCCCGAGCCGGTCGCCGAGCGCCGTGGCCCGGTCGAGGAACCGGGCGACCGGCTCGGCGGGGTCGCGCAGCCGCTTGACGTGGGTCAGGTAGCGGCTCATCTTGACCGCCACGCAGAAGTCGTCGGGGGTGCGGGCCCGCCACGTGGCGAAGGTCTCCCGCTCCGGCAGCCGGTAGAAGGCGTTGTTCACCTCCACCGTGGCGAATCCGGCGGCGAAGTGCTCCAACCAGAGCCGCTGCGGCAGCCGCTCCGGGTAGAACCGGCCGCGCCAGTCGCGGTACTGCCAGCCGGAGGTGCCGACGAGGATCACGCGCCCGCCGCCGATGTCGCGCTCATCCGTCCCCCCACGGTCGGTTCCCTCCCATCCTGGCACCGCCGCCTGTCGCCCGCCGCCCGCCGCCCGCCCCCGCTGTCCGTCGCCGTCCCGTACCGGGAACCTGTGATGTGGGCGTGACCTGCGCACTACGGTGGTTAGAGCAGATCGGGCGGGGGTACCACGGCCGCATGACGGACCCCGCCGTACGGCGGGGCAGCACTACCGAGGGAGCACCGAATGGCACTCAACGACGACGACATCCAGACCAGCGGCGGCGCCAACCTGGAGGGCCCGGCCGACGGCGGTGCCACCCCCGGTCAGCACGACGGTGGGGCGGACGGCAGCGCCGAAGGCCCGGCCGACGGTGGCGCGACGCCGGGTCAGCACGACGGCGGCGCCGACGGCAGCGCGGAGGGCCCGGCCGACGGCGGTGCCACCCCCGGTCAGCACGACGGTGGGGCGGACGGCAGCGCCGAAGGCCCGGCCGACGGCGGGGCGACGCCGGGTCAGCACGACGGCGGCGCCGACGGCAGCGCCTGACGGAGCGACATGACGATCATCGACCCGCCGGGCGGCAACGGCCGCCCGGCGGCTCCGTCCCCCGCCGCCCGCGCCCTCGCCCGCTGCGTCGCCGTCGAGCCCGGGAAGTTCGCCGCCGCGCACTGGGGGCGCGGCCCGCTGCTGTCCCGCGCCGCCGAGCTGCCCAACCCCGAGGGCTTCACCGACCTGCTCAGCCCCACCGACGCCGACGAGCTGCTCAGCCGCCGCGGCCTGCGTACCCCCTTCCTGCGGGTCGCCAAGGACGGCCAGCTCGTGCCGGCGTCCCGCTACACCGGCGGCGGCGGCGCCGGCGCCGAGATCGGCGACCAGGTCCTCGACGAGCGGGTGCTGGAGCTGTACGCCTCCGGCGCGACCCTGGTGCTCCAGGGGCTGCACCGCACCTGGCCCGCCCTGGTCGACTTCGCCCGCGACCTCGGCCTCGCCCTCGCCCAGCCGTTGCAGGTCAACGCCTACCTGACCCCGGCCGGCAGCCAGGGCTTCGCCACCCACTACGACACCCACGACGTCTTCGTCCTCCAGGTCGACGGGCGCAAGCGCTGGCGCATCCACCCGCCGGTGCTGCCCGACCCGCTGGAGAAGCAGCCCTGGGGCGGCCGGGCCGACGAGGTCTCCGCCACCGCCGAGGGGCCCGCCGCCCTCGACGTGGTGCTCGAACCCGGCGACGCGCTCTACCTGCCGCGCGGGTGGCTGCACAGCGCCCAGGCGCAGGAGGCCAGCTCGCTGCACCTGACCGTGGGCGTCCGGGCGCTGACCCGGTACGCGATCGTGGAGGAGCTGCTCGCCCTCGCGGCCTCCGACGCCCGGCTGCGCGCCGGCCTGCCGTTCGGCACCGACGTGGCCGACCCCGACGCGATCGAACCGGAGCTGACCGAGACGGTCGAGGCGCTGCGGGACTGGTTGCTGCGCGCCGATCCGGCCGCCGTCGCCGCGCGGCTGCGCGCCCGCGCCTGGCCCGCCGCCCGACCCGCGCCGATCCGCCCGCTCGCCCAGGCCGCCGCGCTGGCCGCCGTCGACGCGGACACCCGGCTCACCCTCCGCGCGGGGCTGCGCTGGCAGCTCACCCCGACCGGGGACGGCCGGGTGACGCTGCGCCTGTTCGACCGCGCCCTCACCCTGCCCGCCCAGTGCGAGGCGGCGCTGCGGGCGCTGCTCACCGGCGGGGTGACCCGGGTCGGGGACCTGCCGGGCCTCGACGACGACGCGGACCGGATCGTCCTGGCCCGCCGCCTCCTGCGCGAGGCCGTCGCCGTGCCGGCCGAGGAGTAAGGAAGGGCACCCTGTTAACGCTTCCGGTATAGGAAGGGCCCCTTCCTCACCGCGTCAACAGCAGCAGGGCCGTGGTGGCCAGGCCCGCGACCACCACGACGGTGATCGGGCGCGGGGAGAGCACCGCGTGCCGCCGGTCGGCCATCCGCTTGGCCAGGGCCAGCCCGACCAGCGGGCCGAGCAGGGTCACCACCAGCGCCAGCACCGGCAGGCCCACCGCGAGGTCCCCGCCGTGGCGGGCGCCGAGCGCCCGTACGCCCGTGCCGAGGGCGAACATCAGCGCCGCCCCGAGCACCCCGCAGAGCGCCAGCAGCGGATTCGCCGAGGAGGGCAGCTCGCCGGGCTGCCTGGTCCGGTCCAGCAGCCCGCGCACCCCGTGCAGCAGCAGCAGCGGGTCGCCCGAGGCGTCCCGGGCCGGGCCGGGCGGGTCGCCGAGGCGGCGCGCCCCGGCCCCCAGCCGGGAGCGGAGCTGCTGCCACAGGTGGCCCGCCTCGGCGTCCACCCGCTCCACCATCTCCCGCGCCGCGTCGGCCTCCCGCTCGGCGTCACGGAGCTGCTCGCCGGCCTCGGCGACCGCCCGCTGCGCGGCGGCGCACTGCTGGTCGTACCAGGTGCGCGCCTCGGCGCGCTGGGTGCGGAGCCGGTCGCTCAGCTCCGCCAGCCGCCGCACCTGCGCCGCGTACGTCTCGCTGCTCACCGGTTCGTTCATCGCGCCGGCCCGTAGGGGATGATGACCTGGCCGGTGCGGTGCACGGCCCGGTCGAAGAAGAGCCCCCGCCACGGCCGGGGATACCAGTCGGGGCCGCCCGTGCCCGGGTAGAGGGACGAGCCCAGCTCGCCGCCCTGCACGTCGAGGGCCACCCACGCGCCGATCTGGTCGGTGCGGGCGGCCGGCCCGCCAAGGTCCACCCGCATCCGCGCCACCCCGCGCCACCAGGCCAGCACGTGGGTGCGCCGCTCCGGCCCGTCGTGCAGGATGCGGCGCAACTGCTCCAGGCCGGTGCGCCCGCCGGCCCGCGCGGCCAGCCGGCCGGCTGCCGCGTCGACCGCGTACAGCAGCAGGTAGTGCGGGGTGGCCGGGGTGCCCGGCCGGTCCAGGGCCGCCGCCGTCTCGGCCATCAGCTCGGGCACGGTCTCGTCGTCGTACCAGGCGGCGTCGTCGGCCAGGTCGGCGTAGAGCTCCCGGGCGGCGGGGTCGGCGTCCGGGTCGAGGCAGGCGATGGAGAACCGGGCCGTGCCGGGGCGGTGCTGGCGGGCCAGGGACCGCGCGGCGGCGTCCAGCACCGCGCACGCCTCGTCGACCCGGGTGCCCATGACCGCGAGGTTCCGCCCGGGGGCGCGGGGCAGCCGCAGCGACGCCGACCGGGCCTGTACGTCGATGATCTCCCCGAGCACCGCGACCGGGCTGCGCGGCGGGGCGTCGCCCTCGGGCGGAGTGAGCGCCCGGAAGTCCGGGGCGTCGGCCAGCCGGGGGATCGCGTCGCCGTCGAAGAGGCGCGCGGGCTTCGCGTCGGCGGGGCGCATCCGCCACAGCCGGTGCTGCAACTCGCTCCATTCGTCCCAGTCGCTGGCCGAGGGAATGCGGGCCACCTGGTTCCCCTCGACCAGGCCCGACTCGGCGTTGACCACCGCGTGGTGCCGGGGCAGGGACTGGGCGGCGTCGTTGCGCTCGGCCAGGATGCGCAGCGCCTTGGGCAGCGCGATGCGCAGGGTGAACTGGGCGACCAGCGCCGGGCGGCCCCACAGCGCCTCGATGCCGCGCACATCCTGGGAGGCCAGCACCAGGTGGATGCCCTGCGAGCGGCCCCGGCGGGCGAGGTCCTCCAGCAGGTCGGCGGCCTCCCGCGCGACCACGTCCCGGCCCGCGAGCAGCGCCTGGAACTCGTCGACCACCGCGACGATGCGGGGCCAGTGCCCGGTCGGGTCGACCGCGCGCAGCTCGGCCAGCTTGGTGACCTCGTGTTTCTTGGCCGCGTCGGCCCGCCGGCGCAGCTCCTCGGCGAGGAACCGCAGCAGCGCCAGGCCGAACTCCCGGTCGGTGTTGACGTTGATCCCGACCAGCCGCATGTGCGGCAGCCAGCTCGGGTCGCGCCGGCCCTGCGCGAACCGGGCGAAGGACACCCCCTCCTTGAAGTCGAGCAGGTAGAACTCCAGCTCGGCGGGGGAGTAGCGGGAGGCCAGCGCCCCGATCCAGGCGAAGATCAGGTTGGTCTTGCCGGTGCCGGACGGGCCGCCGATCAGCGCGTGCGGCGGGTAGTCGCCCAGGGTCAGCAGCACCGGGCGGCCGTGCGGGCCCTCGCCGATCGGCGCGGTCAGCGCCGTCGAGGAGTCCTCCCGCCACATCTGCTCCGGCGGGGGCAGCAGGTCGGTGAACGGGGTCGGCGGGGGGCCGGCGTTGACCCGGGCGGCGACCTGCCGGCAGGTCTCGGTGACCAGGACGGCCGGCGGCGGAGGGTCCAGCCGCACCGGCAGGGCGGGCGGGCCGCCGACGCGGGCACCGTCGGGGCCCACCACGACCCGGGTCACGGTCGGGTCGTCGGGCACCGGCACGCCCCGCACCACCAGGTGCACCCCGCAGGCCGCCCCGGTACGCACCACCCGGTCGAGCTGGCCGCGCTCGTGCCGGGACAGCTCGTCGCCGCCGAGCAGCACCGCCACCCGCCACGGCTCGGGGCGGCGGCCGGTCGCGGCGGCCAGCTCCCGCAGCGAGTGGTACTCCCCGGCCAGCACCGTCTCGTTGATCCGGCGGATCTGCTCCACCAGGTCGTCCAGCAGCCGGCCCAGCCCGCCCGGGCCCACGAAGGTGAGCAGCCCGGCGGTGCCCAGCGGGGCGAACCCGGCCAGCCCGCCGCCGAGGCGCTCCGGGTCGTACCCGAACAGCCGCACCGCGCCCGGGTCGGCCCGGCCGACGCTGCGCAGCAGCAGCGCCGGCACGACGGCCGCGCCGCCGTCGGCCTCGGCCCCGCCCAGGTGGACGTGCCCGGCGTCGAGCAGCGGCACCAGCGCCGGCACCGGCTCCGCGCCGGGGATCGCCACGGTGCCGATCCGTACCGGGCCGGGCGGCTCGCCGCGCCCGACCGGCGTCGCCCGCCAGTCCGGCCAGTCGGCGGACGCCGCACCGGGGGCCTCGCGGTCGGCGGCGTCGACGGCCCGGCGGGCCAGCTCCGCGATCCGGGCGGCGTGCCGGGCGTCGATCTCGGCCAGCCGCCGGTCCCGCTCCGCGCCCACCCTCGCCGGTACGGCCGCCGCGGCGTGCTGGACGCGGGCGAGCCGGTCCCGGGCGGCGGTCAGCTCGACGTCGGCGGTGGCGAGGCGGTGCCGGGTGGCGCCCAGCGCCTCGGAGAGCATCCCCCGCACCCGGGTCACGAGTTGGGCGCGGCGGTCAGCCATCGGAGTCCCGGCGGCGGGCGGCCTCGTCGGCCGGCAGGACGGGCGGGAGGCCCTGCGCGGCCCGCTCCCGGGCCGCCCGTTCCCGTTCGGCGCGCTCCCGCGTCGCGGTGTCCCAGGCGTCCCGCTCGGCCTCGCGGCGCTGGTCGCGGGCCCGCTCGCCGGCCGGGTCGCGCTCGGCCTCGCGGGGCAGGTCCCGGCCGAGCCGGTCGAGCAGCACCGCCGCGACCACGCCGGCGGTGACCGCCGGGTCGGCGGCGTGCGGCGGCTCCTCGCCGCTGCCGCGCCGGGGCGGGGGCATCCGGCAGACCCGGGTCAGCAGCGTCTCCAGCGCCGGCTCGGGCAGGCCGGGGAGCAGGTCGCGCACGCGCCCCTCCAGCTCCCCGCGCAGCTTGGGCAGGTCGTCGGCGCGGGGCGGGTGGCCGAGCAGCTCCCCGGCCAGCTCCCGCAGCAGCGGCGGGGCGATGGCGGCCAGGCCGAGGCCGACGTCGGCGTGCGCGGCGCGCAGCTCCCGGCGCAGCCGGTCCCGGTCGCCGGAGCGGACCCCCTCGGCCACCCGGCGCAGCAGCTCGCGGGAGTCGCCGATCCGCTCGTCCGGGTCGTCGGGCGCGCCCTCCCGGCCGCCGGTCAGCTCCGCCACCCGCACCGCCCACCAGCGGCGCAGCACCGGGTTGTCGTCCTGGTCGGGCGGGGGCTGCTCCCCGGCGGCGGGCGGCGCCTCGCGCGGGGCGTCGTGCACCTGCCGGTCGCCGGCCGCCGGGCGGGGCGGGGGCGCGCCGTCGGGGGCCAGGCCGATCGCCGCGAGGTACGCCGACAACTGCTCCTGGGCCACCCGCAGCGCGTGCCCGGCGGACTCGGCGTGCTCGGTGGCGGCCGAGAGCTCTGGCACCCCCATCGGGTCGGCCGACTCCTGCCGCACCCAGCGCAGCCGCTCGGTGGCCTGCCCGAACTTCTCCAGCGCCAGGGCGAGCTGGGCCAGCGGCAGCTCCTCGCTGGCCGCACGCACCTGGGCCCCGACGTCCTCGATGATCGACACGCCGGCCCCTACAGGGTCGACACGTAGAGCTGCGCCTGCTCCACCGCCACGAGGGTGGCCGCGAGGCACTCCTCCAACTCCTGGCTGGCCTGGGTCAGCGAGGCCTGCGCCGCCTCGACCGTCTCGTGCCCACTGCCCTCCAGCGCCCCGGCCAGGGTCTGCTGTGCCTCGGCCAGCTTCTCGCCGGCCGCCTGCACGGCGCTCTGCCCGTCACCGATCTGTTGGAGGGCGACATCGATGGCTGCCTTCAGCTCGGCGACGCTCGCCACGGGGACCTCCTGGGGGCGGGGAGATCTCCATTACATCCCATCCCCGTGGGGGAGAGAACATCCGCCCTGTCGGTGTTGCTGCCCGGCTGTCCGATTACGTCACTGACATGCGCAAACCCCTGTCGACTCGTCCCACCCCCGAGTCACCCGATCCCACCAACGGGACCCCGCCCCGCCCCCGCCCCGCCCCGGGCGTTGGTGATCAAGAGGTTTGCGTCATCGGCGAGACCAGCTCTGACGTTTTCTTCTTGATCACCGGCCCGACAGGGCGGCCCGGAGTGGGTGGGGGTGGGTGGGGTGGGTGGGGGTCAGGTGGGGAGCCAGCGGGGGCCGTGGACCTCGGCGCCCAGCGCGCCGACCCGGGCCCGCAGCTCCCGGTCGGCGGTGACCACCAGCCGGCGGCGGTCCGGGGCGGCCCCGACGAGGTCGACGATCGCGTCGTCGCCCGACCCCGGGGCGGCGACCACCCGCACGCCCGGCACGGCCGGGACGCCCCGGGCTGCGCCCTCCACCACCAGCACCACCTCCGCCGGACCGGCGAGCTGCGGCGGCACCCCGGACTCGGCCAGCGGGACGAGGGCGTCGCGCAGCCGGGCGGCGGCCCCGGCCCGGTCCCGCCACCACCCGTTCGGGCGGGAACCCACCACGTTGGCGGCGTCCACGATCAGCAGCGGCGTCGACTCCATGACCCCAGCCTGCCACCGCCGTGGAGCCGACCCCGCCCGCCCCGCCGGGCGGAGCCCGGCCCGGTCCCACCCGTCCCGCCGAGCCGAACCCCTGCCCGGTCCAGCCCGCCGGGCCGAGCCCGCCCGTCCCGCTCGGTCCCGCCGGGCGGGGCACCGCGCCCGGCCGCGGCCCGCCGGGCGGATCCCCGCCCGTCCCGCCCGTGTTTGTCGCGCCGACCGCCGGGTAGCCACCGCCGACCGTGCCGGCGGCGACCGCACCGGCGAGCGTGCCCGACCCACGGAGGACAGAGATGATGGGACCCGGTGACTTCGGCTCCGACCCGTGGGACGAGTTCCTGGCCCGGTACTTCGGTCGGGGCGAGGGGGGCCGCCGGCCGGCGCACCGGGTCGACATCACCCGGCTGATGACCGCCGACGCCCGGGAGATGCTCGCCGACGCGGCCCGCCGGGCGGCACAGCGGCACAGCAACGACCTGGACACCGACCACCTGCTCTGGGCGGCGTTGCAGCGCGAGCCGCTGCGCGACCTGATCCGGCGGGCCGGCGCCGACCCGGACGCCCTGGTCAACGCCCTCGGCGGGCGCGGCGACGGCGCGCCCCGGGGCGAGGTGCCGCCGAACCTGTCGCTCACCCCGGCAGCGAAGCGGGCGCTGCTCGACGCCCACCAGCTCTCCCGCGCGATGGGTGCCAACTACATCGGCCCCGAGCACATCCTGATGGCCCTGCCGCTGAACCCGGAGTCGCCGGCCGGGCGGATGCTCGCCTCCGGCCGCATCCAGCCGGAGTCGCTCCAGGCCGCCAGCGCCGAGCGCGGCGCGCCGACCGGCGCGCGGCCGGACCGGGGCACCCCCACCCTCGACCAGTACGGCCAGGACCTCACCGACCTGGCCCGCAACGACCAGATCGACCCGGTGATCGGGCGGGCCGGCGAGATCGAGCAGGCCGTGGAGATCCTGTCCCGGCGCACCAAGAACAACCCGGTGCTCATCGGCGAGGCCGGCGTCGGCAAGACCGCGATCGTGGAGGGGCTGGCCGAGCGGATCTGCGACGGCGACGTGCCGCAGACCCTCCTCGGCAAGCGGGTGGTGCAGCTCGACCTGGCGGGCCTGGTCGCCGGCACCCGCTACCGGGGCGACTTCGAGGAACGGCTCAAGAAGGTCATCGACGAGATCCGCGCGCACCGCGACGAGCTGATCATCTTCCTGGACGAGATCCACACCCTGGTCGGCGCGGGCGGGGCGGGCAGCGAGGGCGGCATGGACGCGTCCAACATGCTCAAGCCGGCCCTGGCGCGCGGCGAGCTGCGGGTGATCGGCGCGACCACGCTGGACGAGTACCGCAAGAGCATCGAGAAGGACGCCGCGCTGGCCCGCCGCTTCCAGCCGGTGCTGGTGCCCGAGCCGGGCGTGGAGGACACCGTGGCGATCCTGCGCGGCCTGCGCGACCGCTACGAGGCCCACCACCAGGTCCGCTTCACCGACGAGGCGCTGGTCGCCGCCGCCGAGCTCTCCGACCGGTACGTCACCGACCGGTTCCTGCCCGACAAGGCCATCGACCTGATCGACCAGGCCGGCGCGCGGGTGCGGCTGCGCACGCGCACCCCGGCGGCGGACGTGCGGGAGCTGGAGCAGCAGCTCGACGAGGTGCGCCGGGACAAGGAGCAGGCGGTCGCCGACGAGCGGTACGAGCGGGCCTCCGCGCTGCGCGACCAGATCGCCGAGTTGGAGGGGCAGGTCCGGCGGGCGCGCGGCGACGAGGAGGAGGGTGGCTCGGCGGTGCCCTCGGTCGGGCCGCAGGAGATCGCCGAGGTGGTCTCCCGCGCCACCGGCATCCCCGTGTCCCAGCTCACCGAGGAGGAACGGGACCGGCTGCTGCGCCTGGAGGGGTACCTGCACGAGCGGGTCGTCGGCCAGGACGACGCGGTCGGCGCCGTCGCCGAGGCGGTGCGCCGGTCCCGTACGGGGCTGGCCGACCCCGACCGGCCGATGGGCAGCTTCCTGTTCCTCGGCCCCACCGGCGTCGGCAAGACCGAGCTGGCCCGCGCCCTCGCCGAGGCGCTGTTCGGCGAGTCGGACCGGATGGTGCGCCTGGACATGAGCGAGTTCCAGGAGCGGCACACCGTCGCCCGGCTCGTCGGCGCGCCCCCCGGCTACGTCGGGTACGAGGAGGCCGGCCAGCTCACCGAGGCCGTGCGCCGCCGCCCGTACGCGGTGGTGCTGCTCGACGAGATCGAGAAGGCCCACCCCGACGTGTTCAACATCCTGCTCCAGGTGCTCGACGACGGCCGGCTCACCGACAGCCAGGGCCGGACGGTGAACTTCCGCAACACCGTGCTGATCATGACGAGCAACCTCGGGTCGGAGCTGATCACCGGCACCCAGCGGGCCGTCGGCTTCGGCGCGGGGGAGGCCGGCGGCCCGGGGGAGGGCACCGAGCTGCGCGAGCGGCTGATGCGCCGGCTCCAGGAGAACTTCCGCCCCGAGTTCCTCAACCGCATCGACGAGGTGATCATCTTCCAGCGGCTGGAGCAGCAGCAGTTGCGCCAGATCACCGAGCTGCTGCTGGAGGAGACCCGCCGCCGGCTGCACGGCCAGGACATCGACGTCATCTTCACCGTCGCCGGGGTCGACTGGATCGCCGAGCACGGCTACCAGCCGGAGTACGGGGCGCGCCCGCTGCGCCGGGTCATCCAGCGCGAGATCGACAACCGGCTGTCCCGGATGCTGCTGGAGAACGTCCTCTCGCCCGGCCAGCGGGTCACCGTGGACGCCCGCGACGGCGCGCTCGCCCTCGACGTCACCGCCGACGACCGCGGCTACTCCGCCGCCACCACGTCCCACCCCCGGTGAACGGGCGGCGGAGATGACCGGACCCGGGGAGCCCGACGACGAGACCGAGTGCGACACGCAGCGCAGCGAGCCGATCGTGGCCCCGCCGACGGCCAATCCCGCCCGGGTGCGGGTGCCGCCGGAGGGCCTGGGCTCCCACACCCGCGACCCGGAGCCGTCCGGGCCGCCGCCGCAAGAGCCGGAAGAGGAGGCGTGATGGCACGCGAGGCGCGACTCGACCCCGAGGTCGAGGTGCTCTGGGAGGACTTCCACGCCGAGGTGAACGTCACCTCCGAGCAACTGCGCAGTTGGCTGCTGACCCGGGGCTCGGGGGAGGAGTCGTTCGGGCCGAACCCGGACCTCGACCTGCCCGAGCCCGGCCGGCAGATCCTCGCCGTGCTGCGCAAGCGCAAGGTCGACCTGACCGGCGAGGACATCGCGGTGATGCGGGAGGCCGTCGAGCGGATCCGCTCCCTGACCGCCGCGCGCCCGGCCGCCGGAACAGCCGACGACCAGTGGCGGCACTCCCTGCTCGACCTGGGCCACGACATCCTCGTGGAACGCTGAGGTCGCGGCCGTACCCGGCCCGCCGGGCGTCACAACGTCGCCCGGCGGGCCACCTCACCGCCCATGCCGGCCCGCCGTCCCGCCCGGCGGGCCATCTCACTGCCGACGCGGGCCCGCCGTGCCGCCCGGGCGGGCCCGCGTCACTGCTGCTCGACGCTGCCGATCCCCAGGCCGGCGGCGTCGGCGGCGGCCTGCCGCTCGCCGCGCGCCCGCTCCTCCCGGCTGAGCAGGGTGGCGTACTCGGCCACGTCGGCCGGCCCCGGCACCCCGGGCAGGCGGCGCAGGAACGCCTCCACGTCCGCCGCGGCGGTGGTGTGCGCGGCGGCCGCCGCCCGCAGGGTCTCCCGGTCGTCGCCGGTGGGCTGCGCATCGGTCATCTGGCCCGGATACCCAGCGTCAGGCGGTTCGCACCCCGACGCCCCCGGCCGAGGCCGGCCGGCGCACCCCGAAGTCGGGGTGGTGCGGCAGCCAGGCCAGGTAGTCGGGGTACGCGGCCAGGGTGTCCGTGTACGCCGCCACCGCCGCCTCCAGCACCCCGTCGGCGAAGTCCGCCCCGGTCGCGTCCGGGTGCCAGCCCAGCAGCAGCCGCCAGCGCAGCGGCGACCCGGCAAGCCGCCGGGTCACCAGGCCGGGCACCGACCGGAAGGTGGCCTGGCACAGCGCCACGGCCACGCCCGTCTCCACCAGGTCGACGCAGCCACGCACGTCGGCCTCGTACATCTTGCTGGGGGTGAAGCCGGCGCGCGCGCACGCGGCGGCGAAGCAGTCGCCGAAGCAGCCGTCGCCGGGGGCGGCGACCCACCGCTCCCGGCGCAGGTCCACCAGCCGCACCTCGTCGCGGCCGGCCAGCGGGTGCCGCTCGGGCAGCAGCACCTGCACCGGCTCCACCGCCAGCTCCCGCCAGGTCAGCCCGTACCCGGTGGGCGGAACCGAGTCGCCGCAGACGCCGAGCAGGGCGTAGTCCAGCCGGCCGCCGCCCACGAGCTGGGCCAGCTCGGCGGAGGACCAGGAGGCGTACGTGGTGATCTGTGCCTGGGGATGCTCGGCGGCGAGCCGGTGCACCAGGCGGCCGAGGATGGGGCTGTTCACCCCGCCGAAGCGGTACCGGGCGGGGGTGGGGCCCGCGCCGGCCAGGCGGGCCGCCTCGTCCTGGAGGCCCTGCATGGCCGGCAGCAGCACCCGGGCCCGGGACAGCACCAGCTCGCCGAGCGGGGTGGGGCGCGCGCCCCGGCGGTCGCGCTCGAACAGCGGCCCGCCGAGCGCCCGCTCGATGCGTTGGAGCTGGGCGGTGAGCGCCGGCTGGGCCAGGCCGAGCGTGGACGCCGCCTTCGTCACGCTCCCTGTCTCCGCGATCGCGCACACCACCCGCAGGTGTCGCAGCTCCAGATTCATACCGTGACGGTATGACCACGAGGAGATTGACGGAAGGGGCTTCGCTGATCGGAGTTTACCAATGCTTCATTTTGTGGACGTCCGGTATCCGGTCGATGACGACCGGCAATCGGCCGGTCACCGGACGTCGACCGGTCAGTCCCCGGGTCGCCCCAGGTCCGACTCGTACGTCGGCCGGCCCGTCACGGCGTCGCGGACCTTGTCCACCACGCCCACCGCCGGCTCGACGATCCGGTTCCACGGCGGCGTCGCCGGCGTCCCCGGGTGCGGCCGGGTCGGCGCGGCCTCCTCGGCGATCTCCCACCGGTTGCCCAGCCGGATCAGCTCGGCCTCCGTGGCCACCTCGCGCAGCGGGCCGAGCAGCGCGGCGACCCCGGAGACGTGCCGGCGCACCCGGGCGGCCACCTCGGCCAGCGCGGGGTCGGCGGGCCCGGTCAGCCCCTTGAGGGCGGCCAGCAACGCGCCGGCCTCCTCGACCCGGCGGTCCACCGGCCCGGCGCGCTCCGGCAGGGCGGCCCGGACGGCGGGGAAGAGGTACTGCTCCTCGGCCGACAGGTGCCGGGAGACCGTGGCGGTGAGCACCTCCACCACCTCGGCGAGCCGTTCCGGCGGGCCGTCCGGGTCGGTCGCCCGGTCGGTGAGGTCGAGCAGGCGCCGGTGGTCGCGCTCGACGAGGTCGACGAGGCTGCGACCGCCGGGCCGGTAGCCCTCCTCCTCGGGCACGGGCGGCAACGGGGGCAGGGGGACGGTCATGGTGCCCTCCTCGGCTGACGGGCTCGGCGGCCCCGACGCGGGAAGGCGGGGGCGGCCCGGTGGGCGGTGCGGGACGCGAGCGCGGTACCCCCGCCGCGCCCGCGCGAAACGACGTCCCGGCGGGCCGCGCCGCGCGGACGCCGGACCGGCCGGGCGGCACCGGAACCGGCCGCGCGGGCCGGTCGGGCGTGATCGGGCGGCGGTCGCGCGGGCCGGGCGGGCCTGGTCGGACGGCGGTCGGGCGGGTCGGGCGGGCGTGGTCGGACGCGATCGGGACCGGCCGTGCGCGCTGCGCGCGCCGCGCGGCTGGTATGAAGAACCGATGACGAGCGACGCCGCCTCCGCCCGACCCGACCCCACCGCCGAGGTCGTGGACCTCTGCCGCGACCTGCTGCGCATCGACACCACGAACACCGGGGACAACGCCACCAGTGTGGGTGAGCGCGTAGCCGCCGAGTACGTCGCGGAGAAGCTGGCCGAGGTCGGCGTCGACGCCGGGATCCACGAGTCCGCCCCGGGCCGGGCCAACCTCATCGCCCGCATCCCCGGCACCGACCCGGGCCGGGGCGCGCTGCTCGTCCACGGCCACCTCGACGTGGTGCCCGCCGACGCCGACGAGTGGTCGGTCCACCCGTTCTCCGGGGAACTGCGCGACGGCTACCTGTGGGGCCGGGGCGCGATCGACATGAAGGACTTCGACGCCATGGTGCTCGCCGTCGTGCGCGACTGGCAGCGCGCCGGGGTCCGGCCGGCCCGCGACATCGTGCTGGCGTTCACCGCCGACGAGGAGGCCGGCAGCGACTACGGCGCGCACTTCCTGGCCCAGCGGCACCGCGACCTCTTCGACGGCTGCACCGAGGCGATCGGCGAGGTCGGCGGCTTCTCGTACACCGTCGACGAGTCCCGCCGGCTCTACCTGATCGAGACCGCCGAGAAGGGCATCGACTGGCTGCGGCTGCACGCGAAGGGCCGCCCCGGGCACGGCTCGATGGTGCACGACGACAACGCCGTCACCGCGCTCGCCGAGGCGGTCGCCCGGGTCGGCCGGCACCGCTTCCCCGTGGTCGTCACCGACACCGTGCGGGCGTTCCTGGAGGAGGTCTCCGACCTGCTCGGCGTCGAGCTGGACCCGGAGGACCCGGAGACCGCCATCGCCAAGCTCGGCCCGATCGCGAACATCATCGGCGCGACCATCCGCAACACGGCCAACCCGACCCGGCTCACCGCCGGCTACAAGGACAACGTCATCCCCGGCCGGGCCACCGCCACCATCGACTGCCGCAGCCTGCCCGGCCAGTCCGAGCTGCTGGAGCGGCAACTGCGCGAGCTGGTCGGCCCGGACATCGCCATCGAGTACATCCAGCGCCAGCCGGCCCTGGAGACCACCTTCGACGGCCCCCTCGTCGAGGCCATGTCCGCGGCGCTGCGCGCGGAGGACCCGGGCGCCCGGCCGGTGCCGTACATGCTCTCCGGCGGCACCGACGCCAAGGCGTTCTCCCAGCTCGGCATCCGTTGCTTCGGCTTCGCGCCGCTGCGGCTGCCCGCCGACCTCAACTTCTCCGGCCTGTTCCACGGCATCGACGAGCGGGTGCCGGTCGACGGACTACAGTTCGGCGTGCGGGTTCTCGACCGCTTCCTCCGGACTTGCTGACCGCGCCCGTCGCCTGCCGGCGGGCCCGGAACCCCCCCATTGATGAAGGGAACCACACATGACCGACCAGCACGGTGAGCTGGACGCCGCCCTGGAGCGGGTGATCGACGCCGCCCGCCGGCACCTGGCCGCCGTCCGCGCCGCCCAGGGTCGCATCGACGACGACGACGTCTGGCAGGCGTACGTCGCGTTGAACAACGCCTCCTCTTCGTACGACGAGCTGCTGCTCGACGCGTTCGGCGAGGTCACCCCCTGGGACGTCGAGACCATCGACCCCGACGAGGCCGACGAGCGCTTCGGCGTCGGGGCCGAGGGGGTCGAGGCGACCGACCCGCACCCCCGGGTCATCTCGGTGCGCCAGCGCCGCGACTACCGGGTGCCCAGCGTCGAGGCGCTGCTGCGGGCCGCCGAGGCGGCCCGCCGGGAGGGCATCCCCGCCGACGACGAGCCCGAGCCCGTCGAGGGCGTCGGCGAGGCGGTGCTGGAGCTGCTGCAGAGCGGCGACGGCTCGCTGAGCGCGCTGGACGTGCCGGAGCTGGAGCCGCTCGACGGGGTGGTGATGGTCAGCGAGGTCACCGCCCCCGTCGACCTGGAGTCGTTCGAGGAGGACGACCCGGTGGGCCCGTTCCAGCCGGCCGCCGACGACCGGCTCGTCGGGCGCCTCGACGAGCACCCGTTCCTGGACCTCGACGAGGACTCCGAGCACGACCACGCCGGCCACCGGCACTGACGCCGGCCACCGGCACCGGGCCACGCTCCGTCCCGGGCCCGCCGTCCGGCGGGGCCCGGGACGGGGGCCGTCAGTACGACAGGCCGGGCTGCGGCTGGTTGACCACCCGGCGGCGCAGCATGACCTGCCGCGTGCCGTCCCGGTACAGCCGCACCCGGGCCAGCTCCCACCCGGAGAACTCCGCCTGGATCGCCAACTGCGCCGCGGCGGTGAGCCGGTCGACGTTCGAGGGCAGCCGCAGCGGCGCGTATTCGTAGTCCATACGTTCCATGCTGCCCAGCCGGGCCACCGTCCGCCACCCCCTCCCGGGGTGACCGCCGCCGCCCGCCGCCCGGCCCGGACCACCCCGGTTCCGCCCGGACCCGCCGACTCCGCCCGACTTCGCCCTTTCCGCCCGGCGGTCGGGCTCAGCCGTCCCGCTCGGGATAGCCCACCGGGACGGCCGACACGTCGTCGAGGGCGATGACGATCTCGTCCGGCAGGGACATCCGCTCCACCTGGAGCGCGCCGAGCAGTTGCCCGACCGTGCGGGCGCCGAGGATCGGGGCCGTCACCCCGGGCCGGTCCCTGATCCAGGCCAGCGCCACCTCCAGCGGCGACACCCCGAGCCCGCCCGCGGCCGTGGCCACCGCCTCCACGATGCTGGAGCAGCGCGGCTCCAGGTACGTCGCCACGAACGCCTCGAAGTGCGCCGACGCGGCCCGCGAGTCGGCCGGCCGCCCGTGCCGGTACTTGCCGGTGAGCACCCCCCGCCCCAGCGGCGACCAGGGCAGCACGCCCAGCCCCAGCGCCTCGCAGGCCGGCAGCACCTCCCGCTCCACCCCCCGCTCCAGCAGCGAGTACTCCACCTGCGCGGCCACCACCGGGGCCCGCCCCGGCCAGGCCGCCTGCCACGCCGCCGCCCGGGCGGTCTGCCAGCCGGAGAAGTTCGACACCCCGACGTAGCGGACCCGCCCGCTGGCCACCGCGTGGTCCAGCGCCGCGAGGGTCTCCTCCAGCGGCGTGTCCGGGTCGTACCCGTGGACCTGCCACAGGTCGACGTGGTCCGTGCCGAGCCGGCGCAGCGAGGCGTCCAGGGTGCGCAGCAGGTGACCCCGGGAGTTGTCCCGGCGTCGGCCGGTGCCCGGCCGCAGCCCCGCCTTCGTCGCGAGCAGCAGCTCGTCGCGGGGGACCAGGCCGCCCAGCAGGGAGCCGATGACCGACTCGGCGTCCCCGTCGCCGTACACGTCGGCGGTGTCCACCAGGTTGCCGCCCGCGTCGAGGTAGCTCTTGAGCTGGGCGGCAGCGTCGTCGGCGTCGGTGTCCCGGCCCCAGGTCATGGTGCCGAGCGCGAGCCGGGAAACCGCCAGCCCGCTTCGGCCGAGCGGTCGCTGTTGCATGGGTGAACCTTATTTCGAACCCGCCGCCACCGATATCCTCGCCTCCGTCAAGTTCCTGCGCCCCGCCGCCGCCCGCCGCGCCGCCGATTTCCGCCCCCGCCGCGCCGCCGCCCCCCGCGCCCCGGTGTGACGCGTTCGCCAACCGACCGGGGGCGGCCCCACCGCCCGCGTTGCGTAACCTGGTGCGACCTGTGGTGCGGCCGATGGGGGAGGACCAGTGCGACTCGGGCTCAGTCTCGGATACCGGACGGCGTGGAGCACACCCGCCGACCACCTGGCGTTCGCCCAGGAGGCCGACCGCCTCGGGTACTCGGTGGTGTGGGCGGCGGAGGCGTACGGCTCCGACTCGCCGAGCATGTTGGCCTGGCTGGCCGGGCAGACCGAGCGGATCGACGTGGGCAGCGGGGTGATGCAGATCCCCGCCCGCACCCCGGCGATGACCGCGATGACGGCGGCCAGCATCGACGCCCTCTCCGGCGGCCGGTTCCGGCTCGGGCTGGGCGTCTCAGGCCCGCAGGTCTCCGAGGGCTGGCACGGGGTGCGCTTCGTCAAGCCACTGGCCCGCACCCGGGAGTACGTCGACATCGTCCGGCTCGCCGTCGGCCGCAAGGACGTCGCGTACGACGGCGAGTTCTACACCCTGCCGCTGCCCGACGGCCCCGGCAAGGCGCTGCGCCTGAACTTCCAGCCGCCGCGCGAGCAGGTCCCGATCTACCTCGCCGCCGTGGGCCCGAAGAACCTGGAGCTGGCCGGGGAGATCGCCGACGGCTGGCTGGCCGTCTTCTACTCCCCGGAGTTCGCGCAGGAGCAGCTCGCCTCCGTCCGCGCCGGCCGGGCCAGGGCCGGCAAGGAGCTGGCCGGCTTCGACGTGGTGCCGACGGTGCCGGTGGTCGTCGGCGACGACGTCGCCTCCTGCGCCGAGCTGGTCCGCTGGTACGCCGCCCTCTACGTCGGCGGCATGGGCAGCCGCAAGCAGAACTTCTACAACCAGCTCGCCACCCGAATGGGCTACGGCGACGCCGCCCGCGAGGTGCAGGACCTCTACCTGGCCAAGCGGCAGCGCGACGCGGCCGCCGCCGTGCCGACCGAGTTCATCGACCGCACCTCGCTGCTCGGCCCGAAGGAGCGCATCGCCGACCGGCTGCGGGAGTACGCCGCCGCCGGCGTCACCACCCTGTCGGTGACGCTGTTCGTCGCCGACCGGGACAGCGGGGTGCGGACCCTGCGCACCGTGGCCGAGGCGCTGGAGCTGGCCGGAGTCGGCGAGTGACCTGGATCGAGGCCATCGTCCTGGGCGTCGTCCAGGGCCTGACCGAGTTTCTCCCGGTCAGCTCGTCGGGCCACATGCGGATCACCTCGGCCCTCTTCTTCGGCCGCGACGCCGGGGCCTCGTTCACCGCCGTCACCCAGCTCGGCACCGAGGCCGCCGTGCTGATCTACTTCGCCAAGGACATCTGGCGGATCACCCGGACCTGGGTCGTCGGGCTCTGGGACCGCTCGGTGCGGTCCAGCCTCGACTACCGGATGGGCTGGTACGTCATCGTCGGCTCGATCCCGATCGGGCTCTTCGGTTTCCTGTTCAAGGACCAGATCCGCACCGCCGGGCGCAACCTGTGGCTGGTCGCCACCACGCTGATCGTCTTCGCGTTCGTGCTGGCCTTCGCCGAGTACTGGGGGCGGCAGCACCGCACCCTGGCGAACTTCCGGCTGCGCGACGGCGTCGTGATGGGCTTCGCGCAGGCGATGGCGCTGATCCCCGGGGTGTCCCGCTCCGGCGGCACGCTCACCGCCGGCCTGCTGCTCAACCTCACCCGGGAGGCGGCGGCCCGGTACTCGTTCCTGCTCGCCATCCCGGCCGTCGTGATGTCCGGCATCTTCAGCGTCGGGGACGTCTTCGAGCCGTCCGCGCCGGGCACGTCCGCGCCGAGCGGGGCGCAGATGGTGGTCGCCACGGTGATCGCCTTCGTCATCGGGTACGCGGCCATCGCCTGGCTGCTGCGCTACGTCGCCCACCACACCCTGTACGTCTTCGTGCTGTACCGGGTCGCGCTGGGCACCCTGGTCCTCGCCCTGCTGATGACCGGCACGATCTCCGCCACCTGACGTGCAAGGAAGGGCCCCTTCTTAACGTTTTCGGTATAGGAAGGGCCCCCTGCAATCACCCCGCCGCCCCCCCGGCAATCACCCCCGCCGCCCCCGGCGGGGCGCACCCCGAGGGGGCGGCGCGCGGGGGCGACGGGCAGCGGGCCCGCCGCGCCGCCCACCCCATAGGCTGGGCGGCGTGGCGACTCTTCTCCTGCTGCGGCACGGCCGCACCACCGCCAACGCCGACGGTGGCCTCGCCGGCCGCCAGCCGGTCGAGCTCGACGACACCGGCCGCGCCCAGGCGACGGCGGTCGGCGAGCGGCTGCGCGGCCTGCCCCTCGCCGCCGTGGTGACCAGCCCCCTGATCCGCTGCCGGCAGACCCTGGAGCTGGCGCTGCCGCAGGCCACGCCGGTCGTGGACGAGGGCCTGATCGAGTGCGGCTACGGCGCCTGGGAGGGGCAGCCGCTCAAGAAGCTGGCCAAGGAGCCGCTGTGGCCGGTGGTCCAGCAGCACCCGAGCGCCGTCGTCTTCCCCGAGGGGGAGGCGATGTCGGCCATGTCGGCGCGGGCCGTCGCGGCGGTGCGCTCCTGGGACGCGCGGGTCACCGCCGAGCACGGCCCCGAGGCGGTCTGGCTGGCGTGCAGCCACGGCGATGTGATCAAGGCCATCGTGGCGGACGCGCTCGGCGTACACCTCGATCTGTTCCAGCGCATCGTCGCGGACCCGGCGTCGGTCACCGCGATCCGGTACACGCCGCTGCGACCGTTCCTGGTGCGGCTCAACGACACCGGCGGTGACCTGGCCGGACTGGTCCCGCCGCCGCGCCGACGCCGGCGCCGGGCGGCGCGGCCGGCGTCCTCCGACGCCGCCGTGGGCGGGGGAGCGGGGGCCGGGCGGTGAGCCGACCCACCCCGGCCGCCACACCCGCCACCGCGCCCGCGCCGGCGGGGGCCGCCGCAGCCGGGCGGGCGGGGCGGTACGACGCCGGCGGCGTAGGGGTGCGTTTCCCGGTCGGTGGGGTGCGCGACGCCCTGACGGGCCGGATAGGGTCGTGGGTATGACCCACCAGGTGCACGCCTTCGAGCCGCCGGAGCGGTTCGTCGCCGGGACCGTCGGGCCGCCCGGGGAGCGCACGTTCTTCCTCCAGGCGCGCGGCGGCGGCCGGCTGGTCAGCGTCGCGCTGGAGAAGGTCCAGGTGTCGCTGCTCGCCGAGAAGCTGGAGGAGCTGCTCACCGAGGCGTCCCGCCGCTTCGGTGTGCGGCTGCCCGAGGCCGCGGTCTCGGCGGGCGACAACGACCCGCTGGACACGCCGGTCGACGAGGAGTTCCGCGTCGGCACCCTCGGGCTGGCCTTCGACGTCGACACCGCGACCGTGGTGATCGAGGCCATCGCCGCCGGCGAGGCGGAGGCCGAGGTCGAGCTGGGCGACGACGATGACGAGGACGACGACGAGGACGACGACGAGGAGCCGGACGAGGATCTCGACCGGCTGCGCGTCCGGCTGACCCCGGAGGCGACCCGCGAGTTCATCGAGCGGGCCCGCCGCGTGGTCAACGCCGGCCGCCCGCCGTGCCCGCTGTGCGGGCAGCCGCTGGACCCCGCCGGGCACCTCTGCCCGCGGCACAACGGTTACCACCGGTGACCTCCTCGGAACTCCAACCCCGGCAGGACGGCGCGGCGACGCTGCGGCTGCTGCGCGACGGCGAGCTGACCGTGGAGGGCCGGTTGGTCGACGCCTCCAACGCCACGCTGCTCGGGGCGCTCACCCTCGACGGGGCGAGCGCCCGCTGCGTCTACAAGCCGGTACGGGGCGAGCGCCCGCTCTGGGACTTCCCCGACGGCACCCTCGCCGGGCGGGAGGTCTCGGCGTACCTGGTCTCCCGTGCCACCGGGTGGGACCTGGTGCCGCCGACGGTGCTGCGCGACGGCCCGTTCGGTCCGGGCTCCTGCCAGCTCTGGATCGACGAGCCGCCCGACGCCGAGCCGCTGGTCGGCTTCGTGCCGGCGGACGCGCTGCCGCCGCGCTGGTTCCCGGTGGCGGCGGCCCGGGACGACGACGGCGTCGAGTACACCCTGGCGCACGCCGACGACCCCCGGCTGGCCCGGCTGGCCGTGCTCGACGCGGTGATCAACAACGCCGACCGCAAGGGCGGGCACGTGCTGGTCGGCCCCGACGACCGCATCCACGGCGTCGACCACGGGGTGAGCTTCCACGTCGAGGAGAAGCTGCGCACCGTCCTGTGGGGCTGGGCCGGCCGCGAGCTGCCGCCGGACGCGCGGGAGATGCTGGCCGACCTCGCCGTCGCGCTCGGCGGCGCGCTCGGCGACGAGCTGGCCGAGCACCTGACCCTCCGCGAGGTCGCCGCGGCCCTCGCCCGGGTGGAGCAGCTACGCGACACGGGCCGCTTCCCCCAGCCGCCGCGGGACTGGCCGGCGGTGCCCTGGCCGCCCATGTGACCGGCCGCCGCCGGCTGTCGCGTTGATCACCGGTGGGGTGGCTCCGGCCCGCCGGGCGTCTGGTTAGGCTGGCGGGCATGGAGTCTTGGGTGGGACACGAGGTGCCCCGGCTGCCCGGCAGGGGCGGCCCGCTGACGTTGTTCGACGCGGCGCGGCGCGGCGCGCATCCCAGTCAGCCCGACGGCGTGGCCACCATGTACGTCTGCGGCATCACACCCTACGACGCCACCCACCTCGGCCACGCCGCCACGATGATCGCCTTCGACCTCGTGCAGCGGGTGTGGCGCGACGCCGGCCTCACCGTGCGGTACGTGCAGAACGTCACCGACATCGACGACCCGCTGCTGGAGCGGGCCGAGCGCGACGGTGAGGACTGGAAGGTCCTGGCCATGCGGGAGACCGCCCTGTTCCGGGAGGACATGGAGGCGCTGCGGATCATCCCGCCGGAGCACTACGTCGGCGCGGTCGAGTCGATCCCGGACATCGCCGACCGGGTGCTCGCGCTGCTCAAGGACGGGGCCGCGTACCGGCTCGACGACGGCACCGGCGACGTCTACTTCGACATCTCGGCCGCGCCGGAGTTCGGCTACGAGTCCAACCTGCCCCGGGCGGAGATGTTGGAGATCTTCCCCGAGCGCGGCGGCGACCCCGACCGGGCCGGCAAGCGCGACCCCCTGGACCCGCTGCTGTGGCGGGGCGCCCGCGCCGACGAGCCGTCCTGGCCGGGCGGCGACCTCGGCCCGGGGCGGCCGGGCTGGCACATCGAGTGCGCGGTGATCGCGCTGAACCTGCTCGGCGAGTCGATCGACGTGCAGGGCGGCGGCAACGACCTGATCTTCCCGCACCACGAGTGCTCGGCGGCGCACGCCGAGCGGCTCACCGGCCGCGCGCCCTTCGCCTCCCACTACACCCACGCCGGGATGATCGGCCTCAACGGCGAGAAGATGTCGAAGTCGAAGGGGAACCTGGTCTTCGTCTCGCGGCTGCGGGCCGACCAGGTCGACCCGATGGCGGTCCGGCTGGGGCTGATGTCCGACCACTACCGCGCCGACCGCCCCTGGACCGACGACGTGCTCGCCGCCGCGCTGGAGCGCCTGGCCCGGTGGCGCCGGGCCGCCGCCGCCCCCGCCGGCCCGTCGGGGGCCGAGCTGCTGGCCGAGGTACGCGCCCGGCTCTCCGACGACCTGGACACCCCCGGCGCGATCGCGGTCGCCGACACCTGGGCGGACGCCGCCCTCGCCGGCCGGGCCGACGACCCGGACGCCCCCCACCTCTTCGCCGAGACCCTGGACGCCCTCCTGGGCATCCGCCTCTGACCCCCCACCCTCCCACCCACCGCCCCCTCCGGCCCCGCCCCGCTGATCAAGAAGAAAGCGTCGGAGTCGATCTTCGGCGTGCCGCAAACTCCTTGATCGACGGGGCTGTCCGCAGGACCGGGTCGGGGTGGGGTGGATCAGCCCAGGACCAGGCCCGGGTCCGGGTCGGGGGACGGGGTGGGGGCGGGGATCCTGTACTCCTCGGTGAGGGTGGTCACCGGGCCGGGCCAGGTGGCCTGGGCGACCTCGATGGGCTTGCGCCGCTCGTCGTAGGCGACGTGCAGCAGGTGCAGCACCGGGGTGTCGGGCCGGATCTGGAGCGTCTCGGCCTCCTCCCGGCTGGGCTGACGGGCGGTGATCGTGTCGGTGGCGGTGACGTACCGGCGGCCGGTCGCCTCCTCCGCCTCCTGGTAGAGGGGGCGGCCGAACGCCTCACCCCGCTCCAGCGAGGTGCCGGCGGCGTCGGCGGGCAGGAACCACGAGGCGCCCACCTCGACGGGGGAGTCCTCGGTGCGCACGAGGTGCCGGCGGCACAGCAGCTCGGTGCCGTCGGCGACCCCGAACGCGTCGGCGACCTCCGGCGGGGCGGGGGCCCGGCCGACGGAGACGAGCTGCTGACGGTACCGGGCGGCCAGGTCGGTGTGGTAGCCGCGGAAGCCGCCGTACCGGCCCCGGGAGAGGCGGTTGAGCCGGCGCCGGGTGCCCCGCACGTACGTACCGGAGCCGGGCTTGGTGATCAGGATGCCCTCGACCCGTAGCTGGTCGACGGCGCGTTGCACGGTCTGCTTCGCCACGCCGAACATCTCGGCGATGGCCGGGATGGACGGCAGCCGCTCGCCCGGGGCCCAGTCGCCGCGGCGGACCTGGGCCTTGAGCTGCGCGGCGATCTGCCGGTGCGGGAACTCGGCGGCACCCGGGTTGATCTGCATCGCTCCTCCGAAGATCGCAGCTAGGTTCCTAGGATGCGCCAGGGAACGTGACGGCGCCACCCCGGACACGCCAAAGGCCCCGGATCGGACACGACCCGGGGCCTTCACGGCAAGGTAGAGCGGCGGCCTACCAGGAGCCCGCCGTGGGGCCGGCGGAACCGCCGCGCCGGCGCAGGTACTTCTCGAACTCCTGGGCGATCTCGTCCCCGGTCAGCGGGGTGATGCCCGCGTCGCCGACGCGTTCCTCCAGCTCGCGGACGTACTCGCCCAGCTCGGCGTCCTGCTCGGCGGCGCCGCGCACCCGCTGCTCCCACTCGGCGGCGTCCTCGGCGAGGTCGGCCATCGGCACCGGCAGGTCGAGCACCTCCTCGACCCGGTGCAGCAGCGCGAGGGTGGCCTTCGGGCAGGGCGGGTTGTTGGCGTAGTGCGGCACGTGCACCCAGAACGAGACCGCGTCGACCTCGGCCCGCGTGCAGGCGTCGTGCAGCACCCCGACGATCCCGGTCGGCCCGTCGTACCGGGTGGGGGTGAGCTGGTAGCGCCGGGCCGCCGCCGCGTCCGAGGCGCTGCCGCTGATCGGCAGGGGCCGGGTGTACGGCACGTCGGCCAGCAGCGCGCCGAGCAGCACCACCCGCTCGACCTCCAGGCTGTGGCAGATCTCCAGCACCTGCTCGCAGAACGTGCGCCAGCGCATGCTCGGCTCGATGCCCCGGATCAGCACCACGTCCCGCTCGGTGCCCTCGGGGCTGGCCACCATGAACCGGGTGGTGGGCCACTCGACCCGGCGGGTCTCGCCGTCGGCCATGGTGATCGTCGGCCGGCTGACCTGGAAGTCGTAGAAGTCCTCCGGGTCAAGCTCGGTGATCTGCCGGGCCTGCCAGACCTGCTCCAGGTGCTCGACCGCCGCGGTCGAGGCGTCGGCGGCGTCGTTCCAGCCCTCGAAGGCGGCGATCGCCACGGGGGACCGCAGCACCGGCAGTCCGTCGAACTCGGTCATGCCGTCACCTCACCCTGCTCGTCGGGAACGGTCGCGGGTGACGGCCCGGTCACCCGCCCGCCGTGCGCGGTGGCGTCCCTGATGTCCTTCACGTCCGTCAGCCTACGTGCCGGCGCCGGATGCGGCCCGTCGGCCGCGCCGGTCCGGCCCGGGGGCCACCCGCGCGGGGGCGGGACCGCCCTGTGCCGGCCAACACCATGTGGGAGCGCGAGTGGGGGTCGACGGTTCCGCGAGCCCCCGCATTAGGCTGGACTCCGTGTGGAACTCGTTGCTGGATGTGCTCGCAGACCGGGTCCTCGTCGCCGACGGCGCGATGGGGACGATGCTTCAGGCTGCCGACCTGACGCTGGACGACTTCGAGGGCCACGAGGGCTGCAACGAGATCCTCAACGTGACCCGCCCGGACGTCGTCCGCGGGGTGCACGAGGCGTACCTGGCGGCGGGGGCCGACTGCGTCGAGACGAACACCTTCGGTGCGAACCTGGCCAACCTGGCGGAATACGACATCTCCCACCGGATCCGTGAGCTGTCGGAGGCCGGGGCGCGCCTCGCCCGGGAGGCCGCCGACGCGTGGAGCACCCCCGAGCGGCCCCGGTTCGTGCTCGGCTCCATCGGCCCCGGCACGAAACTGCCGACCCTGGGGCACGCCGCGTACGCCACGCTGCGCGACGCGTACCGGGAGAACGCGGCCGGCCTGATCGACGGCGGCGCGGACGCCCTGATCGTGGAGACCTGCCAGGACCTGCTCCAGGTCAAGGCGGCGGTGGTCGGCTCCCGCCAGGCGATGGCGACCATCGGGCGCACCGTGCCGCTGATCTGCCACGTCACGGTGGAGACCACGGGCACGATGCTGCTGGGCAGCGAGATCGGCGCGGCGCTGACCGCCCTGGAGCCGCTGGGCATCGACCTGATCGGGCTGAACTGCGCGACGGGGCCGGCGGAGATGAGCGAGCACCTGCGCTACCTGTCCCAGCACTCCCGGGTGCCGCTGTCGGTGATGCCGAACGCGGGCCTGCCGCAGCTCACCGCCGACGGCGCGGTCTACCCGCTGACCCCGGTGGAGCTGGCCGACGCCCTGGAGCGGTTCGTCGCCGAGTACGGGGTGTCGCTGATCGGGGGCTGCTGCGGGACGACCCCGGAGCACATCCGGGTGGTCTCCGAGCGGCTGCACGGTGTGCGGCCGGGCCCCCGGGAGCCGCGCTCCGACGCCGGGGTCTCCTCGATCTACCACCACGTGCCGTTCGCCCAGGATGCCAGCGTGCTGATGGTGGGGGAGCGCACCAACGCCAACGGCTCGAAGGCGTTCCGGGAGGCGATGCTGGCCGGGGACTGGCAGGCGTGCGTGGAGATCGCCCGGGGTCAGGCCCGGGACGGCTCGCACCTGCTGGACCTGTGCGTCGACTACGTGGGCCGCGACGGTGCGGCGGACATGCGGGAGCTGGCCGGCCGGTTCGCCACCGCGTCGACGCTGCCGATCATGCTGGACTCCACCGAGCCGGCGGTGATCGAGGCCGGGCTGGAGATGCTCGGCGGCCGGTGCGTGGTCAACTCCGTCAACTTCGAGGACGGCGACGGCCCCGAATCCCGCTACGCCCGGGTGATGCCGGTCGTGGCCGAGCACGGCGCGGCGGTGGTGGCGCTGCTCATCGACGAGGAGGGCCAGGCCCGCACCGCCGAGTGGAAGGTACGGGTCGCCGGGCGCCTGATCGAGGACCTGACGGGCCGGTGGGGGCTGCGCCGCGCGGACATCCTGATCGACGCGCTGACCTTCCCGATCGCCACCGGCCAGGAGGAGACCCGCCGCGACGGCATCGAGACGATCGAGGCGATCCGGGAGATCGCCCGCCGCTGGCCGGGGGTGAACTTCACCCTGGGCATCTCCAACGTGTCGTTCGGGCTGAACCCGGCGGCCCGGCAGGTGCTCAACTCGGTGTTCCTGCACGAGTGCGTGCGGGCGGGGCTGACCTCGGCGATCGTGCACGCCAGCAAGATCCTGCCGATGTCGAAGATCCCCGACGAGCAGCGCGAGATCGCCCTGGACCTGATCTACGACCGGCGCCGCGAGGGGTACGACCCGGTGCAGCGCTTCATCGAGGTCTTCGAGGGGGTCGACGCCGCCTCCGCGCGGGCCACCCGGGCGGAGGAGCTGGCGGCGCTGCCGCTGGAGGAGCGGCTGCGGCGGCGGATCGTCGACGGGGAGCGCAACGGCCTGGAGGCCGACCTGGAGGCGGCGATGGCCGGCGGCCGGTCCCCGCTGTCGATCATCAACGACCTGCTGCTGGACGGGATGAAGGAGGTCGGCGAGCTGTTCGGCTCGGGCCAGATGCAGCTCCCGTTCGTGCTCCAGTCGGCCGAGGTGATGAAGACCGCGGTGGCGTACCTGGAGCCGCACATGGAGAAGGCCGACGACGGCGGCAAGGGCCGCATCGTGCTGGCCACGGTCAAGGGCGACGTGCACGACATCGGCAAGAACCTGGTGGACATCATCCTGTCCAACAACGGCTACGAGGTCGTCAACATCGGCATCAAGCAGCCGATCGCGGCGATCCTCGACGCCGCCGAGGAGCACCGGGCCGACGCGATCGGGATGTCCGGGCTGCTGGTGAAGAGCACGGTCATCATGAAGGAGAACCTGGCCGAGATGGCTACGCGCGGGGTCGCGGAGCGCTGGCCGGTGCTGCTCGGCGGGGCGGCGCTGACCCGAGCGTACGTGGAGGACGACCTGCGCGCGGTCTTCCCGGGTCAGGTGCACTACGCGCGGGACGCGTTCGAGGGGCTGTCCCTGATGGACCGGGTGATGGCGGCGAAGCGGGGCGGCGCGCCGGTGGTGGACCCGGAGCGGGAGGCGGCCCTCGCGGCGCGCCGGGAGCGTCGGGCGCGGCAGCGGGCGCTGGTCGCCGAGGCGCTGCCGGAGCTGGACGACGCGTCGGTGCGCTCGGACGTGGCCCGCGACGTGGAGGTCCCGGTCCCGCCGTTCTTCGGTACGCGGGTGGTGAAGGGCCTGCCGCTGGCGGAGTACGCGGCGCTGCTGGACGAGCGGGCGACGTTCCTCGGGCAGTGGGGGCTGCGCGGCGCCCGGGGCGGGAAGGGCCCGTCGTACGAGGAGCTGGTGGAGACGGAGGGCCGGCCGCGCCTGCGGTACTGGCTGGACCGGCTGACCGCCGACCAGGTTCTCGAGGCGGCGGTGGTGTACGGGTACTTCCCGGCGTACTCGGAGGGCAACGACCTGGTGGTGCTCGACGAGAACGGGCACGCCGAGCGGGCCCGGTTCTCGTTCCCGAGGCAGCGCCAGGAGCGGCGGCTGTGCCTGGCGGACTTCTTCCGGCCGAAGGGCGAGCAGCTCGACGTGGTGGCGTTGCAGTTGGTGACGGTCGGGGAGGCGATCAGCGAGTACACGGCGAAGCTGTTCGCCGGCAACTCCTACCGGGACTACCTGGAGGTGCACGGCCTGTCGGTGCAGCTCACCGAGGCCCTCGCCGAGTACTGGCACCGGCGCATCCGCGCGGAGCTGACGCTGCCGGGCGGCGGCACGGTGGCCGACGGCGACCCGACGGATCTGGCGGGCCTGCTGCGCACCGACTACCGGGGCTGCCGGTACGCGTTCGGCTATCCGGCCTGCCCGGACCTGGAGGACCGGGCGAAGATCGTGGACCTGCTGGGCGCGGAGCGAATCGGGGTGCGGCTGTCGGAGGAGTTCCAGTTGGTGCCGGAGCAGGCGACGGACGCGATCGTGGTGCACCACCCGGAGGCGAACTACTTCAACGCCAAGTGACGCTGTAAACCTGCTTGACCTGCGCAAACGTCGCCCCGGCGGCTCTCTGGGCCGTCACCAGGCCGTCGGGGCTCGTCGGGCTGTGCCCGAAGGCGGCGTCGATGGCGCGGCGGGTAGGGATGCGAGTCTGCCAAGATGCCCGGGGTGAGCCAACTCCCCGAGGACGTTCGGTCGACTTGTCGGTACTTCGCGTTCTACATCGCAAACGGCACCCTTGATGTCGAGCTTCTCGACGGCATCGACTACCGGTCGGCCCTCATGCAGTTCGGGTCACCACTCGAACAAGTCTTCGCGATCTTCACGAACGTGCTCGACGTGCAGCCTGACGGCAGCGTTACCAACGCTGGAGACGCCATGTACCGGGCAGCTCAATACGTACGTCGACACTGTGACCCGAGCTACGTCGTCGAGCCGCCATTCGAAGATTGGGAGACCGAACTGGTGTAGACCGAACGGACGTACGAGGGTGCCTGACTGAGTGAACTACGGGGTGAACATCAAGGGACGACCATGGACCATCAGGGTCGTTCGAACAACTAGCAGGCTTACCGCCGGCAAGTCAGGCGGTCGTGGTCGGTCTCTCGCAGCAGAGGTCACTCGACGAACGTGCCATCCGGCCTCATGATCTCGTCGCGGACTAGCGGTGCGAACGTCGACCAGCCCCCGTCATCCACAGCCACCGACATGCGGACACATCCGTCGCCGTCATCAAGGGCGTAGCTGACCACGCTGTACCTCTTGCCATCCTTGCCGACGACTTGGCGTACGTCCTTGTCGTCGAGCATCGCGCGCCACTCGCCATAGCCGATGCGTCGCCATTGCGCGAGACGCGCGTCGGCAAGCGGCGCTGCGATCTCCTTGTTCAGTCCCACGCGTTCAGCCTCTCACCCGGGAAGCCAACCGTCCTCGTTCGCGTGCCTGACCCGTGCCCGACGCAGAGGTCACACGAGCCAACGCGGCCATTGTGCTGGTCTCAACCGGAACGCGGCAGCAGCCCTGACAGCAACAGAGCCGAACGCGGAGGCCAAGCAGGGATGGCTTCGGATCAACCCCGCCGTCAGGGGCGGGCGCGGATACGCCCGGATGGAGCGTCCAGAGCTTGCAAGCAGGGTCGGGACGCCCGGTCCGTGGCTGCGAGAACGGGAAGTCGTATGCCTCGATATCGTCCCAGCTTGTGGGCGGTGATCGAGAATTCTGGCAGGGTTGGCGCCATGGCTGCCCTGATTCGCTCGCGCGTCACCGACTGGACCCTCGTCGTGCCTGTGCTCGCCGTGGTCGTCCTGGCCCTGACGTGGGGGAGGGAACTCTCCGGGTTAGCCGTGGTGGCGGTGGCCGCCTTCCTGGCCGGGGCGGTGCTCGCGGCCGTCCACCACGCCGAGGTGGTCGCCCACAAGGTGGGAGAGCCGTTCGGCTCGCTCGTGCTCGCGGTGGCGGTCACGGTGATCGAGGTGGCCCTGATCGTCACGCTGATGATCAGCGGCGGGGAGGAGACCCGGTCGCTGGCCCGGGACACGGTCTTCGCCGCCGTCATGATCACCTGTAACGGCATACTCGGGCTTTCCCTGCTGCTCGGGGCGCTGCGCCGTCGGGTGGCGGTGTTCAATTCGGAGGGCACCGGCGGGGCGTTGGCCACCGTCGCCACCCTCGCCACCCTGAGCCTGGTGGTGCCGACCTTCACGAGCCGGCCCGGCCCGCAGTTCTCCTCGGCCCAGCTCACCTTCGCCGCCGTGGCCTCCCTGGCCCTGTACGGGCTGTTCGTGCTGGTGCAGACCGGCCGGCACCGCGACTACTTCCTGCCCGTACGCGCCGACGGGACGGTGGTCGACGCCGACGGCGACGGGCACGCCGACCCGCCGTCGACCCGGGCGGCCCTGGCCAGCGTGGGGCTGCTGCTGGTGGCGCTCATCGCCGTGGTGGGCCTCGCGAAGACGGTGTCGCCGGCCATCGAGGCCGGGGTGAGGGCCGCGAACCTGCCGCAGTCGTTCGTCGGCGTGGTCATCGCGCTGCTGGTGCTGCTGCCCGAGACCCTCGCCGCGGCCCGCGCCGCCCGCCGGGACCGGGTGCAGATCAGCCTCAATCTGGCCCTCGGCTCGGCCATGGCCAGCATCGGCCTGACCATCCCGGCCATAGCGCTGGCGTCCATCTGGCTCGACGGGCCGCTGCTGCTCGGGCTGGGTGGCACCCAGATGACGCTGCTGGCGCTGACCGTCGTCACGGGCGTGCTGACCGTGGTGCCGGGCCGGGCCACCCTGCTCCAGGGCGGGGTACACCTGGTCCTGATGGCCGCGTTCGTCTTCCTCGCGGCGAGCCCCTGACCGTCGCCGCCCGCGACCCCTGGCGGTCGGGGCCCGTCGCCGCCCGCGACCCCCGCGGTCCCGGCCTGCCGGTGGAAGGGCCCGGCGGTCCCGGACCGCCACCGGCGGGGGATGGCCCCCGGCGCGGCCGATCGGCATGATCGAACTTGCGCCGGGGTACAGCACCGGCGGGGATGAGCCGGGGAGGCGCTGTGACGGCACGCTGGGTACGTCGGCCGCGAGGCCCGCTGGCCGGCCTCGTGGCCGCGATGGTGCTGGCCGGCGGCTGCGTCGTCGGCGGGGTGAGCGAGAGCGGGCCGCAGTCCCGCCCCGAGCCGCCCCGGCAGTCCGCCGCGCCGGGCGCGGAGCGCACCCGCGCCGACGGCAGCACCAGCGTCGCCGAGTTCAAGGAGGACTTCGCGGTCGCGGTGGAGAAGGCCGAGGTCTACTGGGCCGAGCAGTTCCGGGCCTCCGGCCGGCGGTTCCAGCCGATCCGGCGCGTCGTGCCGTACCAGCGGGAGGGCGAGGTCTCCTGCGGCGGGCAGGCGCTGCCCCGCAACAACGCGGTGTACTGCTCGGCGGGCGACTTCATCGCCTACGACGTCAGGTGGTCGGTGGCGGCGTTCCGCCAGGTCGGCGACGCGTTCCTGTACTACCTGCTGGGCCACGAGTACGCCCACGGGGTGCAGGTGCGCCTCGGCATCCGCTACTCCTTCACCATCCAGCAGGAGTTGCAGGCCGACTGCATGGCCGGGGCGTACCTCGGCGGGTCGATCCGATCCCGGCAGTTGACGCTGGAGGACGGCGACCTGGAGGAGTTCCGGGAGGGGCTGCTCGCCGTCGGCGACGACCCCGACCAGCCGTGGTTCGCCGAGGGGGCGCACGGCACCGCCGAGCAGCGCACCGACTCCTTCTTCCGGGGGTACGAGAAGGGGCTGTCGGCCTGCGACCTGGGCTGACCGTGCCGCCGGAGTCGATCGCGTCACCCCGGCCGGGTCCGGGCCCCGCCGACGGCGGGCCGGCTGAAAGGATCGGGCCGACCGGACGACGCCTGGAGGACCCGCTGAGCACCCATCCCGCCGCCGTGCTCTTCGACATGGACGGCACCCTGATCGACAGTGAGAAGCTGTGGGACGTCGCGCTGCGCGAGCTCGCGGCCGAGTACGGCGGCACCCTCTCCGACGCCGCCCGCCGGGCGATGACCGGCACCAGCATGGCCGAGTCGATGCGCATCATGCACGCCGACCTCGGTCAGCCCGATCGTGACCCGCTGGCCAGCGCCGCGTGGATCGACGCCCGGATCCTGGAGTTGTTCCGCAGCGGGCTGCGCTGGCGTCCGGGCGCGTTGGCGCTGCTGCGGGCGGTCCGCGTGGCGGGGATCCCGACGGCTTTGGTCACCTCCAGCGGCCGGCCGGTGGTCGAGGTGGCGCTGGACACCCTGGGCCGGGACAGCTTCGACGCGGTGGTCTGCGGCGACGAGGTGGACGCCGCCAAGCCGCACCCGGAGCCGTACCTGACGGCCGCCCGGCTGCTCGGCGTGCCGATCGCCCGGTGCGTGGCGATCGAGGACTCGCCGACCGGGGTGGCGAGCGCCCTGGCCGCCGGTGCCGCCGTGCTGGCCGTGCCGCTGGAGGTGCCGATCGCGCCGACCGACGGCGTACACCAGCGGGAGAGCCTGACCGGCGTGGACCTGGAGCTGCTCGCGGCCCTGCTGGGCGAGCCGCCCGCCTGACGGGCCACCGCGCCGGCGGTGCGTTAACAGGGGCCCCCTGCTATGCAGAATGCGTTAACAGGGGGCCCTTCCTTACCCAGCTCAGTCGTGGGCGATCGCGCCCAGGACGTTGAGCCGGGCGGCGCGGACCGCCGGCAGGGCCGCCGCGACCACCCCGACCAGCGCGGCCAGGCCGAGGAAGACCCCGATCTGGGACCAGGGCAGCACCAGGTCGGTGATGCCCTCGTCGCGCAGCGCCCGGACCACCGCCGCGCCGAGGCCGGCGCCGACGACGATGCCGAGCAGCGCGCCGAAGACGGAGATCACCACCGCCTCCACGGTGATCATCCGCATGGTCTGCGCCCGGCGCAGCCCGATCGCCCGCAGCAGGCCCAGCTCCCGGGTCCGCTCCAGCACCGACAGGGCCAGGGTGTTGACGATGCCGAGCACGGCGATCACGATGGCCAACGCCAGCAGGATCTGGATCATTGTGAGCAGCGTGTCGAAGCCGCTGGTCTGCTGCTCGATGAAGCTGGCCCGGTCGGCCACCGACACCTCGGGGTTGTCCGCGACCAGCGCCTCCAGCCGCGGCTGCACCTGCGACACGGCCGTGCCCGGGGTGAGCTGCACCAGCGCGGAGAACGGCTGCGGGCTGGTGAACTCCGCCCCGGCCCCCCGCGGCAGCATGATCGACCCGATGGACCGGTCGTCGGGCAGGACCGCCGTCACGGTGTACGTGTGCGAGCCCTCGCTCCGGGCGAACTGGGCGGTCAGCCGGTCACCCACCGACTTGCCCAGTTCCTTCGCGCCGGAGACGCTCAGCGCCACCTGGTCCGGCCGTAGCGTGGCGATCGTGCCCGCCTGCGCGGTGGCGTGGAAGATCTGCCCCATCGCGGCCAGGTCGGTCAGCGCGACCACGTACCTCATCCGGCCGCCGTCGACGACCGCGTTGTCGTTGTAGATGCCCACCACGGTGTTCACCCCCGGCACCTCGGCGGCCCGGTCGACCACCGCCGGGTCGAACACCGGCTGCCTCGGCCCGGTCTGCGCCCCGGAGATCACCAACTGCGCGTCGAGGGTGCTCTCCGCCGTCTTCGCGATGCTGGACTTGGCCGAGTCGAGGATCACCGTCACCCCGGTGACCAGGGCGATGCCGACCATCAGGGCGGCGGCGGTGATGGCCGTGCGGCGCGGGTTGCGCCCCGAGTTGAGCCGGCCCAGCCGGCCCGGCACCGACCAGGCGAACAACCCGCCGAGCAGGGACACCACCGGCCGGCTGAGCAGCGGCGTCAGCAGCGCCACCCCGATGAACGCGAACAGCACCCCGCCCAGGATCACCGGCAGCGTGCCGCCGCCGGCGTTCCCGGTCAGCCCCACCGCCAGCAACGCGCCGCCGACGGCGGTGACCACCGCGCCGGAGACGGTGATCCGGGTCAGCGGCCGGTCCGGGGTGGCCACGTCCTGCATCGCCGCGATCGGCGGGATGCGGGCGGCCCGCAGCGCCGGCAGCAGCGCCGCCACCACGGTGATCAGCATGCCGACCGCGAAGGCGCTGACCACGGCGGCCGGCGGCACGCCCAGCCCGGCCAGCGCCAGCCCGCCGGCGAACGTGCCGAACGCCCAGGCCAGCAGCGCGCCCACCCCGATGCCCGCGCCGAGGCCGAGGACCGAGGCGATCAGCCCGACCGCGAGGGCCTCCAGCACCACCGAGCCGATGATCTGCCGCCCGCTGGCCCCGATGGCCCGCATCAGGGCCAGCTCCCGGGTCCGCTGCGCCACGATGATCGAGAACGTGTTGAGGATCAGGAACGTGCCGACCAGCAGCGCCACCGCGGCGAAGCCGAGCAGCACCTTGTTGAAGAACGACAGCCCCTCCTTGAAGCTGGCGGCGGCGTCGGCGGAGAGCTGCTCGCCGGTCTTGACCTCGTACTGCGGGCCGAGCGCCCGGGCCAGGTCGTCGCGCAGCGCCTCCGGGGTCAACCCGCCGGCGGCCCGCACCGTCACGCTGTTGAACGTGTCGGGCTTGCCGAGCATCAGCCGCTGCGCGGCCGGGGTGGTGAACCCGATCTCGTGCGCCCCGCCGACGGAGTCCCGGCCGCCGCTGTAGCCGAACAGGCCGACCAGGGTGAAGTCGCGGCGCTTGGACTCGAACGCGGTCAGCGCGCCGACCCGGTCGCCCACCTCGACCTTGGCGGCCGTCGCAAGGGCCACGTTGACCACGATCTCGTCGTCGGCCTGCGGCGCGCGCCCCTGGCGCAGCTCCACCAGGTCGCTCTCGCCGGTCCAGTTCTGGCCGAGCTGGGGCGGGCCGAGCGAGGTGACCACCTTGCCGTTGCTGCCGATGAGCCGCGCGCCGTCGGCGCTGACCACGCCGGTGGCCTCGGCCACGCCGGGCACCGCCCGGACCCGGCCCACCACGTCGGCCGGGAACGCGGGGGCGACCTGGTCGCCCTCCGCCTCGCCCACCGTGACCTTCGGCTTGGCGGCGACGCTGACGTCGACGCCCGCGTACGCGTCGGCGAAGACCGCGTCGAAGGACCGGCCGAGGGTGTCGGTGAGCACGAAGGCGCCGGAGACGAACATGACGCCGAGCACCACGGCCAGGCCGGAGAGGATCAGGCGCACCTTGCGCGCCAACAGGCTCTTGAGGGTGGCCCGGAGCATTAGTGCTTCCTTTGTTCGCGACTGCGGGACTCGCTGCGCTCGTTCCTCGCGCTCACGGGTTCCCCACCTCGGTGGCCGCCGGGACGTCGAGCTTCTTCATGGTGTCCAGCACCGTGTCGGCGGTCGGCTCGATCAGCTCCGAGACGATCTCCCCGTCGGCGAGGAAGACCACCCGGTCGGCGTACGCGGCCGCGGTCGGGTCGTGGGTGACCATGACGATCGTCTGGCCGTGCTCGCGCACCGAGTTGCGCAGGAAGTTCAGCACCTCCGCGCCGGAGCGGGAGTCGAGGTTGCCGGTCGGCTCGTCGGCGAAGATCACCTCGGGGCGGGCCACCAGCGCCCGGGCGCACGCCACCCGCTGCTGCTGACCGCCGGAGAGCTGCGCCGGGCGGTGGTCGAGCCGGGCGCGCAGGCCGACCGTGTCGATCACGGTGTCGTACCAGGCCGGGTCCGGCCGGCGGCCGGCGATCGACATCGGCAGCAGGATGTTCTCCTTCGCCGTCAGCGTGGGCAGCAGATTGAACTGCTGGAAGATGAAGCCCACCTTGTCCCGGCGCAGGTTCGTCAGCCCGGCGTCGCCGAGGCCGGTCACGGTGGTGTCGCCGATCGACACCGTCCCCCGGGTGACCGAGTCCAGGCCCGCCAGGCAGTGCATCAGCGTCGACTTGCCCGACCCGGACGGGCCCATGATCGCGGTGAACCGGCCCCGTTCGAACTCGGCGCTCACCCCCCGCAGCGCGACGACCTGCGCCTCGCCGCTGCCGTACACCTTCCACACGTCGCTCGCGCGGGCTGCGGCCCGTGCCTCGCGGCCTACCGTGGCGGTCACCTGTCCACCTCTTCCGTCTGGCTGATTCCGCACCGCCCCCGCTGACCGGTGCGGCATGTCCTCATCCTCGGTGACCGGTGTCGCCGATCCGTCCGACTCGGGACGGAGCGGTGGCGGATTTCCCGCTGCGGGTCGCCCCGGAGGACGGCTCAGGGTTCACCCTGACCGTTTCCGACCATGTTGAGCGGCGTGCCCGGGCGTGGCCGCCGGGACCGGCGGCAGTCCAGGACCAGACCCCCAGCGCCTCACCGCCGGTCACGGTGGATGACGATCACCGCCGCGCCGGTGACGGCGGGCGCGGCGCCGCCAGGGCTCACCCCCGGGGCCGCACCAGGCCCGACTCGTACGCCAGCACCACGGCCTGCACCCGGTCGCGCAGCCCCAGCTTGGTCAGCACGTGCCCGACGTGGGTCTTGACGGTGGTCTCGCTGACCGTCAGCGCCCGCGCGATCTCCGCGTTGGACAGCCCCCGGGCCACGTGCACGAGCACCTCCCGCTCGCGTTCGGTGAGCGTGCTCAGCGCCTTCGGCGGGGTGGCCGCCGGGTCGGGCAGCACGTCGGCGAAGCGGTCCAGCAGCCGCCTGAGGATGCGCGGGGCCACCACGGCCTCCCCGGCGGCGACCGTGCGGATCGCCGTCACCAGGTCCTCCGCCGGCACGTCCTTGGCCAGGAAGCCGCTGGCCCCGGCGCGCAGCGCCCCCACCACGTACTCGTCGAGGTCGAACGTCGTCAGGATCAGCACCCGCACCGGCAACCGGGCGTCGACGATGGCCCGGGTCGCCGCCACCCCGTCCATCCGGGGCATCCGGATGTCCATCAGCACCACGTCGGGCAGCAGCCGGCGCGACAGCTCCACCGCCTCCACGCCGTCGGCGGCCTCGGCGACGATGTCCAGGTCGTCCTCGCAGCCCAGCACCATCCGGAAGCCGGTGCGCAGCAGCGGCTGGTCGTCGGCGAGCAGGATCCGCACCGGCCGTGCCGTCGTCGCGCCCTCGCCCATCGCCCGTCCCCCCGTCACGTCGGCCGTCCCTCGCGGGCCGTTCACACCGGCACCGCCCCGAGCCGCTCCACCGGAATCCTCGCGTACACCCGGTAGCCCCCGCCCGGCCGGGCCCCGGCCCGCAGGGTCCCACCGTAGAGGCCCACCCGCTCGCGCATACCCACCAGCCCGTGCCCGACCCGGTCGGAGTCCGGCCCCGGCCCCCGGCCGGTGTCGGTCACCTCGACGGCCAGGAACGCCGCGCCGTACGTCACCCGCACCACGGCCGTGGCCGCCCCGGCGTGCTTGAGCGCGTTGGTCAGCGCCTCCTGCACGATCCGGTAGACCGTCAGGGCCACCCCCTCCTCCAGCGGCCCCGGCGCGCCCTCGATCCGCAGCGTCACCGGCAGCCCCGCCTCGCGCACCTGCTCCACCAGGGTCTCGATGCCGGCCAGGCCCGGCTGCGGGGCCAGCTCGGCGGCCGGCTCGGCGTCGGTGCGCAGCACGTCGAGCAGCCGGCGCAGCTCCCGCAGCGTGGCGCGGCTGGTGTCCTCGATCGTGGCGACGGCCTCGTCCGCGGCGTCCGGGTCCCGGCGCAGCACCCGCCGGGCGCCGGTGGCGAGGACCCCCATCACGCTCACCTGGTGGGCCACCACGTCGTGCAGCTCACGGGCGATGCGCCGCCGCTCGTCGGCGACCGCCCGCTCCGCCAGGCCCCGCTGGTTCTGCTCGGCCGAGCGGGCCCGCTCCCGCAGCGCCTCGGTCGTGGCGCGCCGGGCGTGCACCGCCCGCCCCACCGCGTACGCGACCACGGCGGTCAGCAGGTTGTTGAACACCAGGTACGCCCGGCTGACCTCCACCAGGGCCGCTTCGACGGGCGGAACGACGACGTTGACCGCCGCCACCGGCACCCACAGCGCCAGGGCGGCCACCGCCGCCGACCGGGCCGGGCGGTGCGCCGCCACCGTGTACGTCAGCACCACGAACGCGAGGCTCTGGGTGGCCGGGGCCTGCCCCAGCAGCACCGGCACCGCCAGGGTCGCCACGGCGGCGGCCATCGCCGGCCACGGCCCGACCCGCCGCAGCGCCACCGGGGCGGCACACAGCACGCTCCAGCCGATCGCCGCCGGCAGCGGCCCGGGCCGGAACTCCGCCGGCGTGAGCAGGGCGAAGACCGCCTCCACCAGCACCAGGGCGGCGGCGAAGAGCGCGTCAGCGGCGAGCGGGTGGCGGCGCAGCAGCGCCCTCGGCCCTCCGGTCATACCGGAACGCTAGCCGCCCCCCGGCCCGATCTGTCGTCGCCGGCGGTGAACCCGGCCTCCTCCCCAGGGAGGAGGCTCACTCGTCCGCCCCGGGCGGGGCGGGCCGGGAACGGGCGTCGACCAGCGGGTCCGCCGACGCCGCCGCGGCCGGGAACGGCGGCGGCGTGCCGCCGAAGGTCGGGCACAGCGCCCGGTGGTTGCACCAGTCGCACAGCCGGCTCGGGCGGGGCCGGAAGTCCTGCCGGGCGGTGGCCGCCTCGATCGCCTGCCACAGCGCCACCACCGTGCGCTCGAAGCGCTCCAGCTCCTCCGCGTCGGGGGTGTAGTCGCAGACCTCCGCGTCCTTGAGGTAGAGCAGCCGCAGCACCCGGGGCACCACCCCACGGGTGCGCCACAGCACCAGCGCGTAGAACTTGAGCTGGAACAGCGCCCGCGCCTCGAACGCCTCCCGGGGCGCCCCGCCGGTCTTGTAGTCGACCACCCGCAGCGCCCCGTCGGGGGCCACGTCCAGGCGGTCCAGGTAGCCCCGGATCAGCAGCTCGTCGTCGACCACCGCCGAGATCAGCGCCTCCCGCTCGGCCGGCTCCAGCCGGCGCGGGTCCTCCACCGCGAAGTAGCCCTCCAACAGCCCCGCCGCCGAGCGCAGGAACTCGGCCGTCCCGTCGGGATCACCCGCGTCGAACAGGGCGGCCAGCTCCGGCTGCTCGGTGACCAGCCGGTCCCACTGCGGGGCCACCAGGTCGCCGGCCGCCTCCGGGGTGCGCCCGGCCGCCGGCAGGTCGAACAGCCGCTCCAGCACCGCGTGCACCAGGGTGCCCCGGGCCTGCTCCACGCTGGGCCGCTCCGGCAGCCGGTCGATGCTGCGGAACCGGTAGAGCAGCGGGCAGGTCTTGAAGTCCGCCGCCCGCGACGGCGACAGCGACGCCCGGACCGTGGCCGGCGTCCCCGCCGTCGCCTCCTGCTGGTGGATCACCCGTTGCGCCGTCATGTCCGGAAGGGTAGGACACCGGTCCGACACGACCGGCCCCGCCGCTCCGCCGGGCGTTCGCCGGCCCCCCGGTCCGTAGCATCGGGGCGATGGAGCAGAAGCAGACCCCCCGACCGTCGCGCCGCCCCGGCCTCACCGTCGGCCGGGTGTTCGGGGTGCCGCTGCACCTCAACGGGTCGATGCTGCTGCTGACCCTGCTGGTCACCGTCCTGTACGCCGAGTTCGCCCGCCGCCAGCTCGACCTGTCCCAGTTCGCTGGCTACCTGATCGGCCTCGGGTTCGTCGTGTCGCTGCTCGGCTCGGTGCTGCTGCACGAGCTGGGCCACGCCCTCACCGCCCGCCGCCACGGCATCGGCGTGCGGGGGATCACCCTGGAGCTGCTCGGCGGGTACACCGAGATGGAACGCGACGCCCCCACCCCCCGGGTCGACCTGCTGGTGTCACTGGCCGGCCCCGCCGTCTCCGCGGTCCTCGGCGTCGCCGCCGTCGCCGCGACCCTGGCCCTGCCCGACGGCACCCTGGCCAACCAGCTCGCCTTCCAGCTCGCGGTCAGCAACGTGATCGTCGCGGTGTTCAACATCCTGCCCGGGCTGCCGCTGGACGGCGGCCGGGCGCTGCGGGCCGCCGTGTGGGCGCTCACCCGGGACCGGCACACCGGCACCGAGGTCGCCGGCTGGGTCGGCCGGGCCGTGGCGCTCGGCACCGCCGCGCTCGCCGTCGTGCTGACCCTCAACCGGCTGCTCGCGCCGCTGGCCCTGCCGCTGACGCTGCTGGTCGCACTCACCCTGTGGCGCGGCGCCGGCCAGTCGGTGCGGCTGGCCCGCATCAGCCGCCGGTTCCCGCTGATCGACCTCGCCCGGCTGGCCCGGCCGGTCTACCCCGTCCCCACCGGCACCCCCCTGGCGGAGGCGCAGCGCCGCCGCGCCGAGGGCGCCCGACCCGACGCCGCGCTCGCCGTCACCGACGCCTCCGGCCGGCCCGTCGCCCTCGTCGACCCCGCCGCCGCCGACGCCGTGCCGCCGGCCCGCCGGCCCTGGATCGCCGTCGACGCGGTGTCCCGCTCCCTGGCCGGCCTGCCCGCCCTGCCGGCGGGCCTCGACGGGCAGGGCGTGATGGAGGCCGTGCGGACCCACCCGGGCGCACAGTACGTCGTGACGGCAGGCGAAGATGTCGTCGGCGTTCTGCACATCGCGGACCTGGCGCAGCTCCTCGAACCCAAACGGAAGATGAACACGTGACCGCACAACCCCCCGTCCACCCCGCCGACCCCGGCACACCGGGGCCGCCCCCGGTCCACCGGGGGCCGTTCCGCCCCGGCGACCGGGTGCAGCTCACCGACCCGAAGGGGCGGATGCACACGGTCACCCTGGAGCACGGCAAGGAGTTCCACACCCACCGCGGAATCCTCGCCCACGACGCGCTGATCGGCCTGCCCGACGGCAGCGTCGTCACCACCTCCGGCGGTGGCACCGCGTTCCTCGCGCTGCGCCCCCTGCTGTCGGACTACGTGCTGTCCATGCCGCGCGGCGCCCAGGTCATCTACCCGAAGGACTCGGCGCAGATCGTCGCCATGGGCGACATCTTCCCCGGCGCGAAGGTGCTGGAGGCCGGCGCCGGCTCCGGCGCGCTGAGCTGCTCCCTGCTGCGGGCCGTCGGCACCACCGGCGAGCTGCACTCCTACGAGGTGCGCGACGACTTCGCCCAGATCGCCCGGCGCAACGTCGAGGCGTTCTTCAACGGCCCCCACCCCGCGTGGCGGCTGCACGTCGGCGACGTCGCCGCCTGCCCGGAGACCGGCTTCGACCGGATCATCCTGGACATGCTCACCCCCTGGGAGACCCTCGACATGGTCGAGCGGGCCCTCATCCCCGGCGGGGTGTTCATCGGGTACGTGGCCACCACCCCGCAGCTCTCCGAGCTGGTCGAGGCCCTGCGCGAGCGGGGCGGCTGGACCGAGCCCCGCGCCTGGGAGTCGCTGGTGCGCGACTGGCACGCCGAGGGCCTCGCCGTGCGCCCCGACCACCGCATGATCGCCCACACCGCGTTCCTGGTCTCCGCCCGCCGGCTCGCCCCCGGCGTCACCGCCCCGCCGCGCCGCCGCAAGCCCAGCAAGGGCGCCGAGGCGTACGCCGAGCGGCGCGCGGCCCTGCGCGCGGCCGAGGCCGCCCGCGAGGCCGCCGCCGGGGCGCCGACCGAGGCCGTGGAGGAGCGGGACACCCCGTGACCCGACCGGCGCGACGGTGGTGGGATGTGAGCGGGCACGCGGCCGGCGGGCGGGGTACGACCCGCCGGCCCGCGCCGAGGCGACGGGAGGCGGCGGCATGACCGAGCGGACCACCCGACCCGGAGCGGACCGGGCCGGCGGACCGGACGAGCGGGGGGAGGGCGCATGACCCAGCCGGGCTTCGGCGGCCAGGACGTGCCGGCGGTCTTCCCCGACTGGTCGCCCTACCGGGACCTGGAGCCGGCGGCGCGGGCCTACCTGCGCGACCCCGACGTCGCCCTGGAGGCCCTCGGCGGGGTGCTCGGCGGCGCGTCCGTGCTCGGCTTCACCCTGGAACGCTTCGTCAACGAGGTCAACGGGGTGTGGCAGGAGGTGGTGGTCTGCGACGGCAGCCGCCTCGTGCTCTGGCACGGCGAGGACGTCCCGCCGGGGGAGGGGCCGCCCGGCTCGATGACCTCCTCGCTGCGGGTCGTGCCGGTCTCCACCGTCACCGAGGTCGGCTGCCGGCGGCGGCTCACCCGCGACGACGACGGCGCGATCCGGGTCGACAGCATCGACGTCTACCTGCTGCTGACCTCCCTGGACGAGGCGCCGCCCGGCGACGAGATCGTCGGCATGCCCCGGCACGACGCGCTGCGCTTCGGCAAGACCCTCGACGACGGCGGGGCGGGGCAGATCGCCCGGCTGGAGGAGTTCGCCCGACTGGTCGCCTCGGCGGTCGGCCGCCCGCTGCTGTGACCGCCGGGCGCGGGCCGCGCCGACCGGGCCGCCCCGGTCGGGGGCGACCCGGGGGCGGTCAGTCCTCCTCGGCGTCCGGGCCGGCGACCTCGACGCCGTCGCCGCGCACCACGTGGATGCACTCGCCCGGGCACTCCTTCGCCGAGTCGATCACCTCGAGGCGCAGGTGCCCGGGCACGCCGACCCGGCTGCCCGGGGCCGACCGGAGTTCGCCGTCGGCGCCCTTGACGTACGCGAGGCCGTCGACGTCGAACTCGAAGACCTCCGGCGCGTACTGCACGCACAGGCCGTCGCCCGTGCACAGGTCCTGATCCACCCAGACCTGCAACTCGTCGGTCGCGACGTCGGTCACCGGTGCACCCCCCATGTTCTCCCGTCCCACCCCACGACGGTACCCGAACGCCCGGACCTGCCCCGTCGGCCACCCTGGCGATCAAGCTTCAGTGACGAGGGCGTTGCGTGGGACCGAATCGGCCTCATAGCGGCTAGTGTTAGGGCAGAACGTTCAAGCCCCCCGGGGAGGTGGGACGTGGCACGCAGCGACGACGCGGACTCGCGCGCCGCACGGTGGGAGAAGGAGGCCCACGATCTCTCCACGCAGGTCGCGTTCCTTCAAGAGGAACTCGCTCTGGTGCGGCGCAAGTTGACCGAAAGCCCCCGACACGTCCGGCAGCTCGAAGAGCGGCTGGCGGCCACCCAGGCACAGTTGGCGCGGCTGACCGAGAACAACGACCGGCTTGTGAGCACTCTCAAGGAGGCCCGAGCGCAGATCGTGACGCTCAAGGAGGAGATCGACCGCCTCGCGCAACCACCGAGTGGCTACGGGGTCTTCCTTGCGGCGCACGAGGACGGCACGGTGGACGTCTTCACCGGGGGGCGCAAGCTCCGGGTGGCCGTCTCTCCCTCGCTGGACGTCGCGGAGCTGCGACGCGGCCAGGAGGTCCTGCTCAACGACGCGCTCAACATCGTCGACGCGTTCGGCTTCGAACGGGTCGGCGAGGTGGTGATGCTCAAGGAGATCCTGGCGGGCACCGACGGCGCGCCGGGCGACCGCGCACTGGTGGTCTCGCACTCCGACGAGGAGCGCATCGTGCACCTCGCCGAGACCCTGATCGGTTCCCCGATCCGGGCCGGCGACTCGCTCATGATCGAGCCCCGCTCGGCGTACGCGTACGAGCGGGTGCCGAAGAGCGAGGTCGAGGAGCTGGTCCTGGAGGAGGTGCCCGACGTCGACTACAGCGACATCGGCGGCCTCCAGTCCCAGATCGAGCAGATTCGCGACGCCGTGGAGCTGCCCTTCCTGCACGCGGACCTGTTCCGTGAGCACCAGCTCCGCCCGCCCAAGGGCATCCTGCTCTACGGTCCGCCCGGCTGCGGCAAGACGCTCATCGCCAAGGCGGTCGCGAACTCCCTGGCCAAGAAGATCGCCGAGCGCGAGGGCAAGGAGCGGCACACCAGCTTCTTCCTCAACATCAAAGGCCCCGAGCTGCTCAACAAGTACGTCGGCGAGACCGAGCGGCACATCCGGCTGATCTTCCAGCGGGCCCGGGAGAAGGCCGGCGAGGGCACCCCCGTCATCGTGTTCTTCGACGAGATGGACTCCATCTTCCGCACCCGCGGCTCCGGCGTCTCCTCCGACGTGGAGAACACGATCGTCCCCCAGCTCCTCAGCGAGATCGACGGCGTCGAGGGCCTGGAGAACGTCATCGTCATCGGCGCCTCCAACCGGGAGGACATGATCGACCCGGCCATCCTGCGCCCCGGCCGGCTCGACGTGAAAATCAAGATCGAGCGGCCGGACGCCGAGGCGGCCAAGGACATCTTCTCCAAGTACATCCTCCCCGGCCTGCCCCTGCACCCGGACGACCTGGCCGAGCACGGCAGCGACACCCAGGCCACCGTCGCGGCCATGATCGACGCGGTCGTGCTCCGGATGTACTCCGAGACCGAGGAGAACCGCTTCCTCGAAGTCACCTACGCCAACGGCGACAAGGAAGTCCTCTACTTCAAGGACTTCAACTCCGGCGCGATGATCCAGAACATCGTCGACCGGGGCAAGAAGATGGCGATCAAGGAGTTCCTCACCTCCGGCCGTAAGGGGCTGCGACTGCAGCACCTCCTCGACGCCTGCGTCGACGAGTTCCGCGAGAACGAGGACCTGCCCAACACCACCAACCCGGACGACTGGGCCCGTATCTCCGGCAAGAAGGGCGAACGGATCGTCTACATCCGCACGCTCGTCTCCGGCGGCAAGGGCACGGAGGCCGGCAGGTCGATCGAGACCGCCAGCAACACCGGCCAGTACCTGTAGGTAGGACCGCACCGGCACGCCCGGGGCCCGCGACCACCACGTCGCGGGCCCCGTCGCGTCCCGACCCGACGCGACCGTCCGACACCGACACCCCACACCGGCCCGCCCGCCGCGCCTCCTCACCGCGCGGCGCGGACTACGCTCGACGTGACGGGGGGACCGGGTCGGCGAGCGGAGCGGGTAGGTCGATGAGCGTAAGACGGATCATGGGCACCGAAGTGGAGTACGGCATCTCCGTGCCCGGCCAGGCGGGCGCCAACCCGATGGTCACCTCGTCCCAGGTGGTCAACGCCTACGGGGCACGCCCCGAACTCAACCGCGGCGGCCGGGCCCGCTGGGACTACGAGGAGGAGTCGCCCCTGCGCGACGCCCGCGGCTTCACCTACTCCGGCGCCGTGTACGACCCCGCCGAGGCCCTCGCCGACGAGGACCTGGGCCTCGCCAACGTCATACTCACCAACGGCGCCCGGCTCTACGTCGACCACGCCCACCCGGAGTACTCCACCCCCGAGGTCACCAACCCCCTCGACGTGGTGCGGTGGGACAAGGCCGGCGAACGCGTGATGGCCGAGGCCGCCCGGCGCGCGGCCAGCATCCCGGGCACCCAGCCCATCCACCTGTACAAGAACAACACCGACAACAAGGGCGCCAGCTACGGCGCCCACGAGAACTACCTCATGCGCCGGCAGACGCCGTTCGCCGACATCGTCGCGTACCTGACGCCGTTCTTCGTCACCCGGCAGATCGTCTGCGGCGCCGGTCGCGTCGGCATCGGGCAGGACGGCGGCACCGCCGGCTTCCAGATCTCCCAGCGCGCGGACTTCTTCGAGGTCGAGGTCGGCCTCGAGACCACCCTCAAGCGGCCCATCATCAACACCCGCGACGAGCCGCACTCCGACGCCGACAAGTACCGCCGGCTGCACGTCATCATCGGCGACGCGAACCTGTCGGAGATCTCGACGTACCTGAAGGTCGGCACCACCGCGCTGATCCTCACCATGATCGAGGAGAAGGCGCTCGGGCCGGACCTGGGCATCGCCGACCCGGTGAGCGAGCTGCGCGCGGTCAGCCACGACCCGTCGCTCACGCACCGGATGCGGCTGCGCGACGGCCGGCGGCTGACCGCCCTGGACCTCCAGTGGGCGTACCTGGAGCGCGCCCGGTCCTTCGTGGACGACCGGTACGGCGCCGACGCCGACGCGCAGACCCGCGACGTGCTGGACCGCTGGGAGAGCGTGCTGGACCGCCTCGGCCGCGACGCGTTCCTCTGCGCCGACGAGCTGGACTGGGTGGCGAAGCTGCGGCTGCTGGAGGGGTACCGGGAGCGGGAGAAACTGGGCTGGGGCTCGCACAAGCTCCAGCTCGTCGACCTGCAGTACTCCGACGTCCGCCCGGAGAAGGGCCTCTACCACCGGCTGGTGCAGCGCGGCTCGATGAAGACGCTGCTGACCGCCGAGCAGACCGCTGCGGCGATGACCGAGCCGCCGGAGGACACCCGGGCCTACTTCCGGGGCCGCTGCCTGGCCCAGTACGCCTCCGAGGTGGTCGCCGCGAGCTGGGACTCGGTGATCTTCGACGTGGGCCGGGAGTCGCTGGTGCGGGTGCCGATGATGGAGCCGGAGCGGGGCACCCGCAAGCACGTCGGCGCCCTGTTCGACCGCTGCGTCAGCGCCAAGGACCTGCTGGAGACGCTCACCGGCGGCTGACCCCGACGCTGCCCGGCGGCCGGCCCGCCGCGAACCGGAAGCCCGCCGTACGTCGGAAGCCGGCGCGCGGCGGGCTTTTCGTCGCCTCCGCGAGGTAAGTTCATCGGAGACGATCGTGGCGGCGGCAGTGACACGGTCGTGGAGCCAGCGATGCGTGGAGGAGGCAGCAATGGCCACTCGTGACAGCGGCGGGCAGTCGCAGTCGGGCAGGTCGCGGCAGGGCGAGGAGATCGAGGACGTCACCACGGAGGCGAACCCGGAGGTCGCCGAGCGGCACGCCGAGATCACCGAGGACGTCGACGACCTGCTCGACGAGATCGACTCCGTCCTGGAGGAGAACGCCGAGGAGTTCGTGAGAGGATACGTACAAAAAGGAGGTCAGTGATCATTTCGGGGCAAATCGGACATGGCACGCTCTTTGGATGATCGCGATGGCCTGCGCCGCTGTCGCGACTGTGGGGATTGGAAGCCGCTCGACGACTTCTGCGCGAGCAGCAAGCGCCCCAGTGGTCGAGGCAGCTACTGCAAGCCCTGCTTCAACCAGCGCTCCAAGGCCAGCTACGCCAAACGGATGAGGGAGAGCCACGGTCGGGAGGTTAGGCAGGCGCGGCAGCTCCCTGACGGGCACCGTTTCTGTCCCGACTGCGGCACCGTCAAGCCTGTGGCGGACTTCCCTCGGAACAGGTCCGACAGCACTGGCTACGCGAGCTACTGCAAACCCTGCCACAACACCCGGACCCGCGACACCAAGCAGCGGCTCTACGGCGGCAACCGGGAGTACCACCTACGCAGGCGGTACGGGGTCGGGCAGAAGGAGTTCGACGAGCTCCTCGCCGAGCAGGGCGGGGTCTGCGCGATCTGTGGCGGCGCGGACCCGCAACATCTGGACCACGACCACCGCACCGGATGGGTGCGCGGGATACTCTGCTTCAACTGCAACGGTGGTCTTGGCCAGTTCCGTGACAGTCCCACGAGGCTGGCCAGGGCGATCACGTACCTGAGAGGAACCACGTGGCAGCGGGTTTTGATCCATCCGGGCGTCTACCAGATGTGTTCACCAACGCGGGGACGTCGTCCTTCACCACGTTCCTGAGCAAGGTCGCTCCCGAGATGCTGCCCGGCCGTCGGCCGCTGCCGCCGGGTATGGCCGCCGACATGGCGCCGCACGCGACCACCATCGTGGCGATCTCGGCCGCCGGTGGCGTGGTGATGGCGGGCGACCGCCGGGCGACGATGGGCAACCTGATCGCCCAGCGGGACATCGAGAAGGTGCACCCGGCCGACGCGTACTCGCTGGTCGGCATCGCGGGCACGGCGGGCATCGGCATCGAGCTGATGCGGCTGTTCCAGGTGGAGCTGGAGCACTACGAGAAGATCGAGGGCGCGATGCTCTCGCTCGACGGCAAGGCCAACCGGCTGGCGTCGATGATCCGGGGCAACCTGGGCGCAGCCATGCAGGGCCTCGCGGTCATCCCGCTGTTCGCCGGCTTCGACCTGGCCGCGAAGGACCCGGCGCGGGCCGGGCGGATCTTCAGCTTCGACGTCACCGGCGGCCCCTACGAGGAGACCGGCTACGACGCCATCGGGTCGGGCTCGCTCTTCGCCCGCTCGGCGTTGAAGAAGCGGTTCCGGGCGGGCCTGTCGGTCGACGACGCGGTGCGGCTCGCGGTCGAGGCGCTCTACGACGCTGCCGACGACGACACGGCCACCGGCGGCCCGGACCTGACGCGTCGGATCTACCCGGTGGTGATGACCGCGACGGCGGAGGGCACCCACCGGCTCACCGATGCCGAGACGGCGGCCATCGCCGAGGCCGTGGTCGCCGGCCGGATGGAGAACCCGGGCGGCTGAGCCCGTCTCCCGCCCGCCCCTGTCAGCAGTCGTCGCCCACCCAGCGCCAAAAGGAGAACCGCCGCCGTGGCCATGCAGTTCTACGCCTCGCCCGAGCAGATCATGCGCGACCGCTCCGAGCTGGCCCGCAAGGGCATCGCCCGGGGCCGCAGCGCGGTCGTCCTGAGCTACTCCGGCGGGGTGCTCTTCGTCGCGGAGAACCTCTCCAGCACCCTGCACAAGGTCAGCGAGATCTACGACCGGATCGGCTTCGCGGCCGTCGGCCGGTACAACGAGTTCGAGAACATGCGCCGCGCCGGGGTGCGGATGGCCGACCTCAACGGCCTGAGCTACGACCGGCGGGACGTGACGGGCCTGGCGCTGGCCAACGCGTACGCGCAGACCCTCGGCGCGATCTTCACCGAGCAGTCGAAGCCGTTCGAGGTGGAGATCTGCGTGGCGGAGGTGGGCGCGACGCCGGAGGAGGACGCGCTGTACCGGCTGACGTACGACGGCTCGGTCAACGACGAGCCGGGCCGGATGGCGATGGGCGGGCAGGCGGAGGCGATCGCCGGGTCGCTCAAGTCGCAGCACCGGCCGGACATGTCGCTCGGCGAGGCGGTCCGGCTGGCCCTGGCGGCGCTGAGCAGCGTCGGCGGGGAGGGCGGCGCGGCCCGGACGATCGCGGCGAACCAGCTCGAGGTGGCGGTCCTGGACCGGCACCGGGTGGGGCGGACGTTCCGGCGGATCACGGGGGCGGCGCTGACCGCGCTGCTCGACGGCGACGCCGCCGGCGGCGCGGAGCCGGTCGGGGAGCGCGCGGAGACGCCGACCACGCCGACCGAGGAGGCGGGGAAGCCGACCACGTCCGCCGGCTCGGCGGACCTGGAGGGGCGGCGGGACGCCGACACGCCCGAGGCGTAGCCGGCGCGCCCCGCGTCGACCTCAGCGTTTGCGACCGGCCGTCCCTCGTGGGGCGGCCGGTCGCGTGTGTCGGCCCGCCGGCCGCCCCGCGCGGCGGGGTGCCGGAGAGCGGTCAGCCCTGCCCATTCGGGGCTCCAGAGGGCTAATGTCACATCATGGAGCGGCGAATCTTCGGCCTCGAGACCGAGTACGGCGTCACCTGTACCTACCGTGGGCAGCGGCGGTTGTCCCCTGACGAGGTTGCGCGTTACCTGTTCCGCCGGGTGGTGTCGTGGGGCCGGTCGAGCAACGTGTTCCTGCGCAACGGTGCCCGGCTCTATCTGGACGTGGGTTCCCACCCGGAGTACGCGACGCCGGAGTGCGACTCGGTGGTGGACCTGGTGGCCCACGACCGGGCGGGGGAGCGCATCCTGGAGGGGCTGCTCGTCGATGCGGAGAAGCGGCTGCACGACGAGGGCATCGCCGGGGAGATCTACCTGTTCAAGAACAACACCGACTCGGCGGGCAACTCGTACGGCTGCCACGAGAACTACCTGGTCTCGCGGCACGGTGAGTTCGGCCGGCTGGCGGACGTGCTGATCCCGTTCCTGGTGACCCGGCAGTTGATCTGTGGGGCGGGCAAGGTGCTGCAGACGCCCCGGGGGGCGGTGTACTGCCTGTCCCAGCGCGCGGAGCACATCTGGGAGGGGGTGTCGTCGGCGACCACCCGGAGCCGGCCGATCATCAACACCCGGGACGAGCCGCACGCGGACGCGGAGCGGTACCGGCGGCTGCACGTGATCGTGGGCGACTCGAACATGAACGAGGTCACCACGCTGCTGAAGGTGGGCTCGGCGGACATCGTGCTGCGCATGATTGAGGCGGGCGTGGTGATGCGGGACCTGTCGCTGGAGAACCCGATCCGGGCGATCCGGGAGGTGTCGCACGACATCACGGGCCGCCGCAAGGTGCGGCTGGCCTCCGGCAAGGAGGTCAGCGCGCTGGAGATCCAGCAGGAATACCTCGCGAAGGCGACGGAGTTCGTGGAGCGGCGCGGCGGGGACCAGACGGCGAAGCGGGTGGTGGAGCTGTGGGGCCGGGTGCTGCGCGCGGTGGAGACCGGTGACTTGGAGCCGGTGTCCCGGGAGATCGACTGGGTGTCGAAGCTGCGGTTGATCGAGCGGTACCAGCGCAAGCACGACCTGCCGCTGTCGCACCCGAGGGTGGCGCAGATGGACCTGGCGTACCACGACCTGCGGCGCGGCCGGGGCCTGTACGGGCTGCTGGAGCGGCGCGGGCAGGTCGACCGGGTGACGACGGATCCGGAGATCTTCGAGGCGAAGGAGACGCCGCCGCAGACGACGCGGGCGCGGCTGCGGGGTGAGTTCATCCGGCACGCGCAGGAGAAGCGGCGGGACTTCACGGTGGACTGGGTGCACCTGAAGCTGAACGACCAGGCGCAGCGCACCGTGCTGTGCAAGGACCCGTTCCGGGCGTACGACGAGCGGGTGGAGCGGTTGATCGCGAGCATGTGAGCGGCGCTGGTTCCCGCCCGTGGCGCTGGTGGCGGCGGGCGGGGGCCGGCCCGGTAGGCTGGCCGGGCCATGACGACGCATGAACCCGGGCGTGATCCGCGCGCCCCGAAGCCGAGCTGGATCGAGCGCCGCCGGGAGAAGATCCGGGCGGAGGTGGAGCGGAACCGCCGGGGCGACTACACGGTGCCGACCTGGGTGCTGGCGGTCGCGCTGGTGGTGATCGTGGGCGCCTGGCTTGCGTTGATCTTCCTGGCCTGACGGGTCCATCCTCCTCGCGACCGTGCTGGCCAGCCGGTCAGCGGGCCGGGCCGCCGGTCAGCGGGCCAGTGCGGCGGCGTGTCGGCCGGCGGCGGCGGCGGCGAGGAAGTAGGCGTGGTCGGCGTCGAGGCCCCGGCCCATGGTGGACAGCGGCACGACGCTGGCCCGCAGCGCGGCGTCGAGCCCGTCGGCGGGGACCCGGACGATCCGGTGGCGCTCGGCCAGCGGCGCGAGGGCGGCGTCGACGTCGCGGGCCAGGTCCGGGTCGAGGCCGTCGGGCACGACCAGGTCGGCGGGGGCGAGCGCGACCCGTCCGTACGCGGTGAGACTGTGGTGGGACACGCCCCGGTGCCGGGGGCGGGGGTCGGCGTCGGAGATGCGCAGCGAGCCGACGGGGCGCCCGCCGAGGGCGGCGACGGCGTTGACGGCCTCGCCGACGGCGACCCCGGAGTAGCCCCACCGGGTGCCGGTGCCGAGATTGCCGGGGCCCTGGGCGAGGATCACGACGTCGGCGGCGAGGACGTGCCGGGCGGCGAGCAGGCCGCTGTGCACGGTGGTGGCCTCCAGGTCGCCGCCGAACGCCTGCCCGACGCTGATCGTGCCGGCGAGCCGCCCGCGCAGCCCGTCGAGGGTGCGGGAGAACCAGGCGGGCAGGGCCCCACCGTCGGTGAGCAGGTACACCACCCGGGCGTCGGGGGCGTCGGCGTGGACGCCGGCGAGGATCGCGGGCAGCGCGGAGTGCAGGTCGGCGGTGACCACGGGCAGGCCGGCGACGTCCTCGGCGGCGGCGAGCACGTCCCGGTGCGGGCTGGCCTCCTCGTCGACGCCGAGCAGGATGGGTTGCAGCGGCGTGTAGCGGGCCTTGACGAGGTGCCCGGCGTCGCGGCTGTCGCCCGCGTCGGGCGGGTCGGCCGGCAGCCGGTCGGGCAGGGCGACGACCAGGGCGTATCCGCCGGTGCCGAGGCCCATGAGCAGCGCGCCGGCGTTGAGCAGCACCCGGTCGCCGGGCTGGGGCCGGCCGACGAGGTCGGGGTAGGCCAGGGCCCGCATGGTGCCGCCGTCGGCGAGCGTCACGTCCAGTTCGACCGCGCCGGTCCACTCCCGCCGCAGCGCCGTCACGGTTCCCGCCCGCCATCGCACCATGCCCGGCACGCTAGCGCCCCGGCTGTCGCCGTGCTGCCCCGGCCCACCCGGGGAGGCGTCAGGCGGGGGGTTCGTCCTGGGTGTGCCGGGTGCGGCGGTCGTGGGTGCCGGGCCGGGAGGGGGTGGGGTCGAGGAAGACGTACCCGATCTCGGGGTAGCGGGCGGTGAGGCGGTGCTCGGCCTCGTCGGCGGCGGCCTCGATGTCGGCGCCGCTGGCGTCGTCGCGGAAGTCGACCTTGGCGGCGACCAGCATGTCGTCGGGGCCGAGCTGCATGGTGAGCAGGGTGTCGATGCGCTCGACGGCGGGCAGGCCGGCCAGTTCCCGCTCGATGTCGTGGCGTAGCCGTTCGGGGACGGCCCGGCCGACGAGCAGCGAGATGTTGGCCTTGGCGAGGACGACGGCCACGACGAGCAGCAGCAGGCCGATGGCGATGGAGGCGAGGCCGTCGTAGAGCTCGTCGCCGGTCCAGTGCGACAGGGTCAGGCCGGCGGCGGCGATGAGCAGGCCGACGAGGGCGGCGCTGTCCTCCAGGAAGACGGCCTTGACGGCGGTGTCGGCGGTCAGCCGCAAAAACCGGCGGGGGGTGGTGTTCCACCGGCGGGACTCGCGGCGGATCTGTCGCACGGCCCGGGCCAGGGAGACCGACTCGATGGCGAACGACACGGCGAGCACGATGTAGGCGACGAGGTAGTTGCCGGTGTGCTCGTGTACGAGGATGGTGGTGACGCCGTGGGTGATGGCGAAGCCCGCGCCGGCGACGAAGGTGAACAGCGCCGCGAGGAACGCCCAGACGTAGCTCTCCTTGCCGTACCCGAAGGGGTGCCGGACGTCGGCGGGGCGCGCGCCGCGGCGCAGCGCGAGGTAGAGCAGCACCTCGGTGGTCGTGTCGGCGACGGAGTGCGCGGCCTCGGAGAGCATCGCCGCGGAGCCGGAGAGCAGACCGGCGACCAGCTTCGCCACGGCGATGGCGAGGTTGGCGGCGCCGGCCACGACGACCGTGCCGACGCTCTCGGTCTTGACCTGCGCTTCCGCCATGAGGTAAACCCTATGGCGGCGCCACCGCCGGCCGCCCGGCGAGCGGAACGTGATCCACATCGCGGTCCCCTTCCGGTACGGGCAGGCCGGTACGCGCGACGCGCCCGCGCGGGTGCACGGGCGCGTCGCGCGGGCTGCTAGCGTTCACCCGTGTCCCGGACCCGCACCGAACGCCTGGTCAACCTGGTGATCTGCCTGTTGTCGACGCGACGGTTCCTGACCGCCGCCCAGATCGCCGCGACTGTGCCCGGCTACGAGCACGACCCGGAGGACGCGAAGGACCACGAGGCGTTCCAGCGCAAGTTCGAGCGGGACAAGGCCGAGCTGCGTGAGCTGGGGGTGCCGCTGGAGACGGGGACGGCCAGCGTCTTCGACGCGGAGCCGGGTTACCGGATCGCCCACCGGGAGTACGCGCTGCCGGACATCCCCCTCGAGCCGGACGAGGCGGCGGCGGTCGGCATCGCCGCCCGGCTGTGGCAGCACGCCGGGCTGGCCGCCGCGGCGTCGTCGGGGCTGGCGAAGCTGCGCGCGGCCGGGGTGGACGTGGACCCGCAGGCCACCCTGGGCCTGGAGCCGATGGTGACGGTCGACCCGGCGTTCGCGCCGTTGACGGCCGCCGCGCGGGACCGCCGCGAGGTGAGCTTCGACTACCGGGTGCCCGACCGGGACGCCCCGACCCGCCGCCGCTTGCAGCCCTGGGGGGTGGTCTGCTGGCGCGGCCGGTGGTACGTGGTGGGTCACGACCTGGACCGGGCGGCGACGCGCTGCTTCCGGCTCTCCCGGGTGGTGGGCGCGGTCCGGGTGACCGGGGCGCCGCGCGGTTACGAGCCGCCGGCCGGGGTGGACCTGATCAGCCACGTGGCGAGCATGTCCGGGCCGGTGGAGCGGTCCGGCCGGGCCACGGTGCTGGTCGCGCCGGGTCGGGCGGCCGGGCTGCGCCGCTGGGCGGTGGGCGGCGGCGCCACCCCGGAGGGGGACCGGCTGGTCCTGCCGTACGCCGACGCGGAGTCCCTGGCCGGTCAGCTCGTCGGGTACGGCCCGGACGTGCGGGTGGTCGACCCGCCGGAGGTGCGGGAGGCGGTCATCCAGCGGCTCAAGGAGATCGCGGCCCGCCACGAGGAGCTGATGGTGACCGGAGGTGCCCGATGACCCGCCCGGCGACCCGTCCCGCCGGCGGGGCCCGGGGCGGGGCGAACCGCGCCTCGGCCGACCGGCTGGCCCGCCTGCTGAACCTGGTGCCCTACCTGCTGGCCCGGCCCGGCATCGAGATCGCCGAGGCGGCCGGTGACCTGGGGGTGACCGAGCGGCAGCTCCGGGAGGACCTGGAGCTGCTGTGGGTGTGCGGGCTGCCCGGGTACGGCCCGGGTGACCTCATCGACATGGCCTTCGACGGCGACCGGGTGACCATCACCTACGACGCGGGGATCGACCGGCCGCTGCGGCTGACGCCCGACGAGGCCCTCGCCCTGGTGGTGGCGCTGCGGATGCTCGCCGAGACGCCGGGGGTCACCAACCGGGAGGCCGTGGAGCGGGCCCTCGCGAAGATCGAGAACGCGGCCGGGGACCTGGTCGGCGCGCCCGTGGAGGTGCGCCTGCCCGCCGACAGCCGGGGGGTGGAGGAGCTGCGGGCCGCCGTGGAGCGGGGCCGGGCCCTGCGGATCACCTACTACACCCCGGCCCGGGACGAGACGACGGAGCGCACCGTCGACCCGCTGCGGATGCTGATGGTGGGCGGCCGGGCGTACGTGGAGGCGTGGTGCCGCCGCGCCGAGGCGGTCCGGCTGTTCCGGGCCGACCGGATCGACGCGGTCACGGAGCTGGACGAGCCGGCGACGGTGCCGCCGCAAGCCCGCCCGCACGACCTGACCGAGGGGGTGTTCCGCCCGTCGCCGGACCTGCCGCTGATCACCCTGCGGGTCGGCCGGGGCGAGCGGTGGATCACCGAGTACTACCCGTGCGAGCACGTCGAGCGGGGCGACGGCGACCAGTGGCTGGTGTCGCTGCGGGTGACCGACCTGGGCTGGGCGCGCCGGTTCGTGCTGGGCCTGGGCCCGGGGGTCGCCGTGGTGGCCCCGGCGGAGCTGGCCGAGCAGGTGCGCGCCCAAGCGGTCGCCGCGCTGGAGGCGTACGCCGTCCCCGCCGGGGCGCCGTCGGCCGCTCCGGCGGGGGCCGCGTCGCCCCGGTAGGCTGGCCGCCGTGGTGACGTGGATCGTGGTCGCGGTGGTGGTGTTCGCGCTGGTGGTGCTGGCCCTGGCCGTCCGGCCGGTGGTGGCGCGGCTGCCCCGGCTGCGGCGGGCGGCGCTGGCGTTGCAGCGCCGCCAGGCCGAGGCGGAGGCGCTCCAGGCGGGCGCGCTGGCGTTGCAGGAGCGGGCGGAGGCGTTGCAGGGGCAGGTGACCGTCGCCGAGCGGCGGCTCGCCCTGATCAAGGCCAAGCGCGGCCACTGACCGACCCGGGTGGGCGGGAAAGATCCGCCCGCCGACGGTTGACGGGACGCGCGGCGTTGGTCGAGACTTCACCGGCCGGCCGGCGACCTGCGGCGGCCCGGCGGGTGGCAACGGCCCTCGACGCACGTACGATGGCTGTGGTACACCCCCACGACGACTCACCAGCGACTGGAGCTTCCCATGGGTGCCCTCAAGCCGTGGCACATCGCCGTACTCGTGGTCGTGCTGATCCTGCTGTTCGGCGCGAAGCGGCTTCCGGACGCGGCCCGCTCGCTGGGCCGTTCGCTGCGGATCATCAAGGCCGAGACGAAGAGCCTGCAGGACGACGATCGCGACCTGGCGGAGAAGGCCGACGCCCAGGCCGCCTACCAGCCGGTTCCGCCGAACGCCCAGCAGCAGCCCTACGCCCCGCAGCCGCAGGCGCAGCCCTATCCGCAGCAGCCCTACGCCCCGCCGCAGGCCCCGCAGCAGCCGGTCATCGACCCGGTGCAGCGCGTCCGCGACAACTGACCGAGGGCCCCCACCGTGGCCTTCGCTCTGCGTAAGCGCGGCCCGAGCAACTTCGAACGGGCCGCCGACGGCTCGATGTCGCTCATCGAGCACGTCCGCGAGCTGCGCAACCGGCTGTTCCGGGCGTCGCTGGCGATCCTGGTCGGGTTCGGCTTCGGCATCTGGCTGGCGGAGCCGGTGCGGAAGCTGCTGTCGAAGCCGTACTGCGATCTGCCGGCGTCGATCGACCCGGTGACGGGCAAGTGCAACTTCGTGCAGCTCGGTGTCGCCGACGTCTTCCTGCTCAACCTGAAGATCGGCCTCTGGGTCGGGTTGATCATCGCCGGTCCGGTATGGCTGTACCAGCTCTGGGCGTTCATCGCCCCCGGCCTGCACCGGAACGAGCGCCGCTACGCATACGTCTTCACGGCGTTGGCGGCGCCGCTGTTCGCCGCCGGCGCGGTGCTGGCCTTCTTCGTCACCACGAAGGGGCTGCAGTTCCTGCTCAGCGTCTCCGGCGACGACATCGCCACCACGCTGGAGGTGACCCGGTACATCTCGTTCGTCACCAACCTGATCCTGCTGTTCGGGGTGGCGTTCGAGTTCCCGCTCGTGGTGCTGATGCTCAACTTCGTCGGGCTGGCCAGCGCGAAGCGGCTGCTGGGCTGGTGGCGGATCGCGGTCTTCGTGTTCTTTGCCTTCTCCGCCGTGGTCACTCCGACGCCGGATCCGTTCGGCATGACCGCCCTGGCGCTGTGCCTGTCCCTGCTGTACTTCGCCGCCGTCGGGGTGGCGTTCCTCAACGACCGGCGGCGCGGCCGGAACAAGCCGGCCTACGCCGGGCTCGACGACGACGAGGTGTCGCCGCTGGAACTCGACGACGACCCGGTGGCGCCCGGCCAGCGGATCGAGGCCGCCGCGCCGGTCGACGCGCCCGAGCCGATCACCGCCCCGGCGCCGATCGAGCGCCGCTACGACGACATGACCTGACCGGAACACGCACGGCACGGGCCGCCCTCGGTATGAGGGCGGCCCGCGTCGTCCGTGACCGATCCGCCGGTGCCGGCGGGGCCGCCGTCGGCGGTACGGTGCTCGCCGTGACCGCCGAGCATCCCCGCACCGGCCCGGGCCCCGACGCCCCCGTGGCCGTGCTCGCCAACCCGACGGCCGGCCGTGGGCGGCACCGCGACCTGTTGCCGCGCGTGCTCGACCGGTTGGCGCGGGCCGGCCGGCCCGTCCGGTTGCTGGAGGCGGGGACGGCCGCCGAGGCCGAGGGGGCGTGCCACGCGGCGGTCGCCGCCGGGGCCGCCGCCCTGGTGGCCGTGGGCGGCGACGGCACCGTGCACCTGGGGTTGCAGGCGGTGGCGACCACGGGCGTGCCGTTCGCGCCGGTGCCGGTGGGCACCGGCAACGACTTCGCCGCCGACACCGGCTACCCCGCCGACCCGCTCGCCGCCGCCGACGCCGTCGCGCAGGCGCTGCGCGACGGCCGGACCCGCCCGCTGGACCTGGCCCGGATGACCGGCCGCGACGGCGCGACCCGCTGGTACGGGGCGGTGCTCGCCGCCGGCTTCGACGCGATGGTCAACGAGCGGGCCAACCGGATGCGCCGCCCACGCGGTCCCCGCCGCTACGACCTGGCGATCCTGGTGGAGTTGGCCCGGCTGAGGCCGCGCCGCTACACGCTGCGCCTCGACGGGGTGCCGCTGGAGTGCGACGCGGTGCTCGTGGCGGTCGGCAACTGCGCCAGCTACGGCGGCGGGATGCGGGTCTGCCCGGACGCCGACCCGGCCGACGGCCTGCTGGACGTGGTGGTCGGCGGGCGGTTCGACCGCCGCACCCTCGTCCGGGTGAAGCCGCGCATCTACCGGGGCACCCACGTGCGGCACCCGCTGGTCAGCGTCCACCGGGCCCGCACCGTGGAGGTGGCCGCCGAGGGGATCACCACGTACGCCGACGGGGAGCGGGCCCTCGACCTGCCGGTGACCGTAACGGCCGTGCCGGGCGCGGTGCGCCTGCTGCGCTGACCCATTGTCCGGGGCGCGGTTCTGTCGTAGGGGGCCGCGAGGATGGCCGGCATGGCCGACGCCGTTGACCACTACCGCGCCCTGCTCGACCGCCGCGACATCCCGACCGGGGGATCCCTGTGCCTGACGGCCGTCGGGCTCACCGACGTCGACGAGGCCCTGACCCGCTACGGCGGTTTCCCGGCCGACCGCCGCGTCTCCCTGGCCGACGTCGGCAGGTGGGAGTTCCCGCCCGAGATGCCGGTCGTGGTCGCCGCGCGGCACGGCGAGCACGTGCTCCTGGGGGAGATCCAGGGCCTGCACGGGGCCCGGCCGGAGGTGCTGCGCCGGCTGTCGGCGGGCACCACCGCCGCGAGCGTCTACTGGCACGTCAACTCCGGCGGCCGGATCGTCTACGCCCGCGACGGCGGGACGCAGGTCGACGTCGATGCCGTCCTGGGAGGCGTCCCTCGCGGGGACGATCCGGGGGTGGCGGCGCTGTTCGACGGCCTCGACTTCGGCCGGGGCCCGAAGGCGGTCGCGCTGGCGTTCCTCGAACGGGTCAGCGGCGCGCGGCTGACCGCGCACTGGTTCACCGCCGCCCACCCGGCCTCGATCGTCGTCCAGCCCGAGCTGTTCGACGACGACCGAGGCAGCCTCGCGGGGCTGTTGCCCGGCGTCGACGACGCGGACTGGCGGCCCGACGTCGACCCCGCGCCGCCGGAGCCCAACCTGACCGCCCGGCGAAGTGGGGAGGTCCTGCGCTGGGTGGTCGACCCTACGCCACCGAAGCGCAGCCTGACCGCCCAGCAGCGGAGCGAGATCCTGCGCTGGGCAGCCGACCTCGTCGTGGCCCGGGTGCTCCCGGCGGACATCGCCGCGCTGCCGGACGCCGCCGGGCTCGGCGACGGCGAGCGCGACCGGCTGCGGGCCCGGCTCCTGGCCGCCGCGCGGGACAGCTACCACGCCGGGGTGCAGCGCCACTGGGACGCCGTCGTCGCGGACCTCGAGACCGACGAGTGGGGGCCGGCGGGCGGCGGCATCGAGGACCTGATCGCCGAGCGGGCCGCCGAGGAGGCCGCGGAACGCGCCTCGGGGGAGGCCGCGCGGCGGGCCTTCGCGTACGCCGCCGCCCGTGGCCGCCTGCACGCCGACCCCCGGCAGGCCCTGGCGGCGGCCCTGTCGCACGCGCGCAGCGCCGACCCGGAGGGCTGGCCGGCGCTGCGCGACGACATCCTCGACCTGCTGACGTCCGCGTCGAGCCGGTGACCGGACGCCGTACCGCCGGACCCCGTACCGCCGGGCGCCGCGCCGTCGCGGCGGGCACCGCCCCCGGGCGCGCCGGGCAGTGGCGTCACGGCCCCTGATGGAGCTGCCCCGCCTGCGCGCCCGCCCCGCTCGGTCAGACCGGCGCGCCGGCCGAGCCCACATCGCGCACGGCGGCTCCCGCACGGTGCCGCTCTGCACGGTGCCGCTCTGCACGGTGCCGCTCTGCACGGTGCCGCTCTGCACGGTGCCGCTCTGCACGGTGCCGCTCTGCACGGTGCCGCTCTGCACGGTGCCGCTCTGCACGGTGCCGCTCTGCACGGTGCCGCTCTGCACGGTGCCGCTCTGCACGGTGCCGCTCTGCACGGTGCCGCTCTGCACGGTGCCACTCCGAACGGTGCCACTTTGCACTGCGGCATCCGCCCGACAGCAGCGTGCACGGCGACACCCCACACGGGATACCGCCCCCGACGCGATCGTCTGCCCCGTTCCTGCGGGCAGCTCCATTAGGGGCCGGAGGTGCCCGGCTTCCGGGTGAACGGGCGACCGATGCCCGCTGCCCGCTGCCGGCCCCCCCGGGGCGACCCCCGTCGCGCGGAAGGTGGCGGGCCGGCAGCGGTCCACTTGCGGTTGGCTTTCGGACACCGTCGCCTTCACGGGCCGTCCCGCCCCCCGGCGGTGGCTACCCTGGTGCCGGTCCCGTCGAGGCGCGTCCGCGTGGCAGGGGGTGTGGTGGGGTGGGGGAGGGCGCTCGGGCGGAGCTGGACCGGTTCGTCGCCGAGCTGCGGCGGCTGCGGCAGCTCGCCGGTGGGCCGTCGCTGAACACCCTGGTCGCGGTCGCCGCCCGGCGGGGCGCGCCCCTGGCCCGGTCCACCCTCAGCGACAAGCTCAACGCCAAGTCCCTGCCGGAGTGGGACTTCGTCGTGGCGTACGTCGGGGCCTGCGTCGCCCACGCCGAGTCCGCCGGCGTCGCGCTGCCGGCCGAGCTGGCGGAGCTGGCCCACTGGGACGCCGCGCACTGGCGGCTGCTGCGCGTGGTCGACGCGGCGCGGGCCGACGACCGCCTCGGCGCGGTGGCCCGCGCCGAACTCGGCCGCGCCGCCGCAGCCGGCCGCCGGCCCCCGCCCGACCGGCGGGACCGGCCGGCCCACCGGGGCTGGGTGGTGCCCCGCCAGTTGCCGGCGGCCGTGCCGCACTTCGTGGGGCGGGCCGCGCAGCTCGCCGCGTTGACCGCGCTGTCGGCCGACCCCGCCGGCACCCCCGGCGCGGTGCTGATCTCGGCGATCGGCGGCACGGCGGGGGTCGGCAAGACCGCCCTGGCCGTGCACTGGGCGCACCAGGTGAAGGACCGCTTCCCCGACGGGCAGCTCTACGTGGACCTGCGCGGGTTCGACCCGGCCGCGCCGACGAGCCCGGCCGAGGCGCTGGGCGGCTTCCTGGAGGCCCTGGCGGTGCCGGCGGCTCGGATGCCGACGGGGCTCGACGCGCAGGCCGGTCTCTTCCGCAGCCTGCTGACCGACCGGCGGATGCTCGTGGTGCTGGACAACGCCCGCGACGCCGAGCAGGTGCGGCCGCTGCTGCCGGGCTCGCCGGGCTGCCTGGTGGTGGTGACCAGCCGGCACCGGATGCCGGGCCTGGTCGCGGCGGAGGGCGCCCGCCCGCTCGCCCTGGGCCTGCTCTCCGTCGCCGAGGCCCGGGAGCTGCTGTCCCGCCGCCTCGGCGCGGCCCGGGTGGCGGCGGAGCCGGAGGCGGTGGACCGGATCGTCGCCGCCTCGTCCGGGCTGCCGCTGGCCCTCGCCGTCGTGGCCGCGCGGGCTGCCACGCAGCCGGACTTCGGCCTGGCCCGGCTCGCCGACGAGCTGGACGACACGCGGGGCGGCCTCGACGGGTTCTCCGACGGCGAGGCCGGCACGGACGTCCGGGCGGTCCTGTCCTGGTCGTACCGCCGCCTGGACCCGGCGGCGGCGGCGCTGTTCCGCCTGCTCGGGCTGCACCCGGGCCCCGACGTCACCCGCGCCGCCGCCGCCAGCCTCGCCGGGGCGACCCCCGCCGAGGTGCGCCGTCCGCTGGCGGCGCTGACCGCGGCGAACCTGCTCGCCGAGCATGCCCCGGGCCGGTACGCGCTGCACGACCTCCTGCGCGCGTACGCGGTCGAGCAGGCCCACGCCACCGACGGCGAGGCGGAGCGCCGGGCCGCCCTGGGGCGGCTGATCGACCACCACCTGCGCGCCGCCCACGCCGCGGACCTGCTGCTGTACCGGCACCGCGACCCCATCGACCTGCCGGCGGCGCACGTCGGCGCGGCGCCGCCGGAGCTGCGCGACCGGGACGGGGCGTGGGCGTGGCTCACCGCCGAGCACCGCACGCTGCTCGCCGTGATCGCCCTCGCCGCCGCCACCGGCTTCGACACCCACGCCTGGCAGCTCGCGTGGAGCGTCAACACCTACCTCGACCGGGTGGGGGCGTGGCAGGACCAGTCGACCGCGCAGCGGTTGGCGCTGCGGGCCGCCGCCACGGCGGGTGACCGCAACGGTCAGGCCCTGGCCCACCGCAACCGTGGCGTGGCGTGCCTGCGCCTGGGTGCGCACGAGGAGGCCCGCGCGCACCTGGCGCAGGCGCTCGCCCTGCACGACGGGCTCGGCGACCGCGTCGGCTGCGCCCGCACCCAGCTCAACCTCGGCATCCTGGCCGAGCGGCAGGGCGACCACCGGGAGGCCCTGCGGCACGCCCAGCGGGCCCACGACCTGTTCGAGGCCGCCGACCACGCCTACGGCCGGGCCAACGCGCTGAACAACATCGGTTGGTACCACATCCAGCTCGGCGACCACCGGCGGGCGCTGGACTACTGCCGGCGGGCCCTCGCGGGGCAGCAGCGGGCCGGCAACCGCTACTGGGAGGCGCACGCCTGGGACAGCCTGGGCTACGCCCACCACCACCTCGGCGAGTTTCCCGAGGCCGTCGACTGCTACGAGCACGCGCTCGCGCTGTGGCGGGAGGCCGGCGAACGCTACTTCGAGGCGACGACGCTGACGCACCTCGGCGACACCCGCCGGCGCGCGGGCGATTCCGACGCGGCCCGCGCGGCCTGGCGTCGCGCGGTCGAGATCCTGGACCAGATCGGCCATCCCGACGCCGACCAGCTCCGCGACCGGCTCGCTCCGGGTGCCCGCTGACCCCGCCACCCTCCCGCTCCGGGCCACCCGCGCTCCGGCGGAACCGACCGTGCACCGGCCTCCAGGATGACGTGCCGGCGGGCCGTCCGGCGGATTCCCGGACAGTGGTCACCGTCGTCACAGGAATTGTCCCTGGTGGGCCGGCCGAATTTTTATCTGTTGTCCGGAGGGCGTCCGAGAATATGCCGGACGAGGATCGGTGAAAAGAGAGGGCTCGCGCCGCGTCGAGGCGTTTGCGCTCGTGATCGGCCCTGCATAGGCTCCCGGAGGTGACTTCGTCAACGGCTCGGGCGGCAATTGACGAATAGTTCGTAGTTTCGATTCATCGTGGCGATCAAGCGGCCGGCCCGGCAAATCTGGTACTCCATTCCCGAGGAACGGAGAGGACATGGAAACACCGATTCGCCGACGATGGCTCCGGGGTGCGGTGGCGGCCGGGGTCGCCCTGGCGCTGGCCGCCACGCCGGCCGTGACGCCATCGGCGCATGCCGCGCCGGCCGCCGCCGCCTCGCAACTCGCCAGCTTCGCCGTCGGGCGGGACGGCCGGCTCTACGCCGCCACGCCGGAGGGCCTGACGCCGTACGGGAGCACGGTCGTCGGCCCGCCCGGAGCGGGCATCAGCGCCGTCCGCCAGGAGGACGGCAACCTGGCCGTGTTCACCGTCGGCACGCGGGGAGAACTCCTCGCCACCGTCACCAACTCGGCTGGCTCCGGCGTCACCGTCTACTCGTACGGAGCCGGGCTGGCCCCGCCCGGTGCCCGGGTGAGCGCGGTGACCGACCCGGTCGGCTCCGTGCACGCCTTCTTCGTCGGCAGCGACGGAGCGATCTACGGCAAGTCGTACACCGGGGCGGTGTTGCCGGGCGCCGGTCCCCAGCGGATCTCCGAGCCCGGCCTCGCGCCGCCGGGCGCGACCGTCGCCGCAGCCTGGCGGTCGAGTCTGCCCGGCGTCGTCTTCGTCGGCGTCGACGGCGGGCTGAACTCCGTCTGGCGCACCTCCGCCGGCACCTGGACGACGGTCCCGGCGAGCCCGGCCGGGTTGGCGCCCCCGGGTGGCGGGGTCGCCGCCGTCTCCACGGCCGGCGCCCAGGCGTACTTCGCCGGGCTCGACGGGCGGCTCTGGCAGGTCGGCTTCGCCGGCGGCGCCCTGCCCGACCCGTGGACGCCGGTGGCGATCTCGGCGGTCGGCGTGGTCCCGGCCGGCGCCCGCCTCGCGGCGGCACGGCCCGTCGGCGGCCCGACGAGTGTGTTCTTCGCCGGGGCCGACGGCGCGGTCCGGGTGGTGACGAACCTGACCGGCTCGTGGGTGGAGTCGGCGACCACGCCGGCCAGGATCGCCCGGCCGGGCGGTCCGCTGAGCGTCGTGGCCCTCGGTGACTACCTCTACACCTCCTGGTGCGGCAACGGCCTGTGGTGGTGGCTGTTCTGGTGGTGGCGTCGGCCGCCGCCCCCGCCGCCGCCGTGGTACGGCGAGACGCTCTCGTTCCGGCAGATCTACCCGGTCGATTACGGCGCCGAGGTCGCGGTGACGGCCTACCGGTAGGGCCCTGGAAGGGGTGCGGCCGGCTCCCGGGTGTCACCGCGAGCGTTACGACACCCGGGAGGTTACCGCCCGGTAGCGAGTCGATTACATCGAAACATTTACCTGGCTAAAGCCGACCCGGGATGGTAATAATTTTTCAGCACCGCTCCCTTGTCGGAACTTTTCTCCCAGGTGAGGCTCGCGTGAGGATACGAAGGATCATGGCCGGCCTGGCGGCGGCCGTCGTCGGCTCGGCGGTGGCGGTCGCCCCGGCCTGGGCCGCCCCCACGGGGGAGCAGGCCGTCAGCTACCGGGGCCTGCACCTGGCGGTGCCCGCCGACTGGCGGGTCGTCGACCTCTCCGAGGACCCGGACGCCTGCGTCCGCTTCGACCGGCCCGCGATCTACCTGGGCCACCCCGGCGACGCGCCCCGGTGCCCCTCCGACCTGGTCGGGCGGACGGGCGGGCTGGTCGTCGAGCCGATCGACGCCGTCAGCGCCGGCCGGCTCACGGCGGAGACCGTCGTCACCGCGCCCGGCCGGGCGACCGCCGCCGCGCCGTCCCGCGAGGGCGTCATCCGGCTCGCCGTACGCGACGCGGGCCTGCTCGTCACGGCCGAGCACGCCCCGGGCACCGAGTCGGCCGTGCGCCGGGTCCTGGGCTCCGCCCGCCTCGGCCGGGGGGCCGTCCCGGCGTCCCCGGACGCGCTCCGGGCGCCCACGGCGTCCGCGACGGCGACGCCGCTGGCCGCGAGCCCGCAGCCGGGCACGTACACCGGCAAGGGCTTCGACACCTGCACGGCCCCGGCGCAGTCGACCATGAACACCTGGCGCACCAGCTCGCCGTACCGGGCGGTCGGCATCTACATCAGCGGCGCCAGCCGCTCCTGCACCCAGGCCAACCTGACGGCGACGTGGGTGACCAACCAGACCAACAACGGCTGGCGGCTGATCCCGATCGAGCTGGACAACCAGGCCCCCTGCGGCACCCGCCTGCCGAAGATGTCGTACGACCCGGCCACCGCCCGGTCGCAGGGCGCGACCCGGGCGACCAGCGCCGTGAACGCGGCCAAGGCCCTGGGCATCCCCGCCGGCAGCGCGATCTACAACGACATCGAGCAGTACCCGTCGACCGAGTCGTGCAAGGCGGCGGTGCTGTCGTACCTCTCCGGCTGGACGGAGCGGCTGCACGCCCTGGGCTACCTGTCGGGCATGTACTCCAGCGGCTCCTCCGGCGTGAAGGACCTCTGCTCCGCGTACGACGACACCCGATACACCCGCGTCGACCACCTCTGGTTCGCCTGGTGGAACGGCGTGGCGGACACCAACACCGGCACCTACTGCCCGAGCGGGTACTACGCCAACCGCCAGCGCCTCCACCAGTACAGCGGCGACGTCACCGAGACCTGGGGCGGCGTGCAGATGCAGATCGACCGCAACTACCTCGACGTCGCGCCGTCGACCTCGCAGCCGCCGCAGGGCTTCACCGTCACCGTCGACAACACCACCACGGGCCGGTTCACGGCGAGCGCCAACTGGGGCACCTCGGCCTACTCCAGCCAGCGGATCGGCCCCGACTACCGCTACGCCGACCCCGCCGCCGTCAGCGACGTCGCCTGGTACAGGGCGGCCCTGCCCGAGACGGGCAGCTACGAGGTCTCCGTGTGGTACCCGGCCGTGGCCGGCTACAACGACTCGACCCCGTACATCGTGGCCACCACCACCGGCAACCAGACGGTGCGGGTCAACCAGCGCGTCAACGGCGGCCAGTGGGTCTCGCTGGGCGTGTTCACGCTGGCCGCCGGCGACGCCGACAAGGTGGGCGTGAGCCGCTGGACCAGCGGCACCGGCTACGTCATCGCCGACGCGGTCCGCATCACCCGGGTCTGAGCGGGGCGCGGCACACCCGCCCCCGCCAACCACCACTGCCGCTCGTCATCCCCATCCCCCCACCCCCGTACCGAGAGGCGTCCATGTCCAGTTCCGACAGGCCCCACCTGCGCCGCCGTACCCTCCTGGCCGCCGCGGCCGGCGCGCTGGTCGCCCCCGCGTTCGCCGGCAGCCCCGCCCACGCCGCCGTCCCCAAGGTCTACATCGACCCCGGCCACGGCGGCACCGACCCCGGCGCGGGCGCCAACGGCCTCCAGGAGAAGAACCTCACCCTCGCCATCTCGCTACAGGCGCGCGACATCCTGCTCGGCTACGGGGGCGTCGAGGTGCGGATGTCCCGCACCAGCGACATCACCCGCAGCCTCGCCTACCGCACCGACGACGCCAACGCCTGGGGCGCGAACCTGTTCGTCAGCGTCCACATCAACTCCGGCGGCGGCACCGGCTTCGAGAGCTACCGCTACACCGCGCCCGGGTCGGGGGACATCGCCCTGCACAACGCCCTGCACCCGCGGGTCCTGGCCGGCATGCGCTCGATCGGGTCGGTCACGGACCGGGGCCAGAAGTCGGCGAACTTCCACGTCCTCCGCGAGACCACCATGCCGGCGGTCCTGACCGAGAACCTGTTCATCGACACGCTCGCCGACGCGAACCTGCTCAAGCGCGCCGACTTCATCACCGCCGTGGCGCGCGGGCACGCCCAGGGCATCGCCGCCTACCTGGGTCTCGGCGGGACCACCCCGCCCGCGTACAGCACGATCGTGGACAACGCCACCGCGGGTCGCTTCACCGCCAGCGGCAACTGGTCCAGCTCGGCCTACTCGTCCCAGCGCTACGGGACGGAGTACCGGTTCGCCGACCCGGTGCTGGCCAGCGACTCGGCCTGGTTCAAGGTGAACATCCCGGCGGCCGGCAACTACCGCGTCGACGTGTGGTACCCGGCCGACCCCGGCTACAACAGCGCCGCGCCGCACGTGGTCGCCACCGCCTCCGGGAACCAGACGGTGCACGTCGACCAGCGCAGCGGCGGCGGGGCGTGGCGCTCGATCGGCACCTTCAACCTCGCCGCGGGCGACCGCGACCTGGTCGGGGTGAGCCGCTGGACCAGCGCTCCCGGCTACGTCATCGCCGACGCGGTGCGGGTCACCCGGGTCTGACCCTTCGCGAACGGATCGCGGGGACCGGCGGGCGTGCTGCCCACCGGTCCCCGCGATCGTCGTTCAGCACCAGCCGTTGACGGGGCCGTTCACGCCGGTCCACAGGTAGGCGTCCGACACCCAGGTGCCGTCGCTCAGCCGGTTCCACAGCGCGGTGGTGCCGTACCGCCCGGTGTGCGAGGTGCCGTTGGCCGAGCAGGAGACGGTGACGGTCGCCCCGTCACCCACGGAGCCCTGCGCGGCGTGGCCGGTGCCCGGGCCGGAGCGCCTGGTCAGCGTGCCGCCGCCGTTGGCGTCGACCACCGCCTGGTTGAGGCCGAGGGCGCCGTAGTTGTAGAGCCCGCCGCCGACGCCGACCCACGTCGAGCCGTGCCGCGCGCCGCCCTGGTACGCGGCGGCCCCGTTGGCGATCTCCCACTTGCCGATGCCGTGGCCGGCGATCGGCACGTAGGCGCTGTTCTGCCGCAGCCCGAAGTGGACGTGGCGGCCGGTGGCCGACCCGCCGCAGGTGACGTCGGTGCCCGTGTAGCCCAGGAACGCGCCCTGGGCCACCGACGTGCCGTTGGCCGAGATGTTGCCGGACAGGTGGTAGTGGTCCGTGGAGTAGCCCCGGTCGTGGATGACCCGGACCCAGCCCTGGCACATGGTGTACGCCGCGCCGGCCCGCGCCGCGCGCACCACCTGGTCGCCGCCGGCGAGGTCGATCGAGCTCAACGGCGCACCGCCGCCCCAGCCGTGCGGCCCGCCGGTCAGCGTCCACGTCTGCCCGACGGCGAACGGCAGGGCCATCCCGGTGCGGTAGTCGCCGCCCGCGTACATCGCGCTCGGGGCGGTGCCGAAGAGTTTCTTCTCCCGCTCGTCGACCACGGGCGACTCGGCGGCCAGGGCGCTGAACTCGGCCTCGCCGTCGAAGCCCACCCGCCAGGTGCCGCCCTCCGCGCGGGCGACGAAGACCGCGCCGGTCGGGTGGTCGTCCTTGCCGTGGCCGGCGACGGCGACGGCGGTGCCGAAGGCCCAGCCGCCGCTCCTGCGGGTGACGGTGATCCGGGCGTCGGACCCGTCGGCGCGGGCCGCGCCGGCGGCCCGGGCCTGCCCGAGCAGCTTGGCGGCCACGACACTCTCGACGCTCGCGCCGATCGGCTTCGGCGCGGGTGCGGGCGCGGCGGCGTGCGCGGCGGTGCCCGCGCCGAGCACCCCCGTCATCAGGACGGCCGTGGCGACACCGGCGGCGCGTCGTGCATGAACCATCGGAACCCTCTTTCCATCGACGAAGGTCGCTTCTTGCGGTAGACGATAGGCAACGCGCGGAAAATCGTCTACGGCATCGCATGCCGCCGATGGAGGAAACTTTCGTGCTGGGTGCCGCCGCGTCGGGCCGGCCGACCCCGGCGAGCGGGGGGCGAAATACGACGCCACCCTCCCGGCAGGGCCGGGAGGGTGGCGGTTGTCGGTGGGGAGGGCCGTCCCCGTCCGGGGTGTCCGGCCCGCGTCGGGCCGGACGCCCCGGTGGTGCGTCAGCGGCCCTGCAGGGCCTTGACGTTGTCGCCGAACGTCCAGCCCTTCGACCCGTCCCAGTTCACGGACCAGGTCATCAGGCCCTTGAGCCCGCTGATGCTGTTGTACGCCTGCGAGACCAGGGACGGGCTCATGTAGCCACCGCCCGCTCCGGGCTGCGCGGGAAGGCCGGGCACCTGCTTGTCGTACGGAACCTTGATCGTCACGCCCTGGATCGTCAGCCCGTTGTTGAGGCACTGGGTCTGCACGGTGAAGCCCTGCACGGTGCCGGCCGAGTAGGAGTCGCCGGAGCAGCCGTACATGCTGCCGTTGTAGTACTGCATGTTCAGCCACCACAGCCGGCCGTTGTCGGCGTACTTCTTGATGATCGGCAGGTACGAGCCCCAGATCGAGCCGTAGGTGACGCTGCCGCCGGTGACGTAGGCGGTCTCGGGCGCCATGGTGAGGCCGAAGCTGGGGGGCATCTGGGCGAGCACGCCGTCGATGATGCGGATCAGGTTGGCCTGCGACGCCGAGAGCTGGTTGATGTTGCCGCTACCGGTCAGGCCGGTCTCGATGTCGATGTCGATGCCGTCGAAGTTGTACCGCTTGAGGATCGGTACGACGGTGGCGACGAAGCGGTCGGCGACGGTCGCCGAGCTGAGGTCGATGCCGGCGGCGGCGCCGCCGATGGAGAGCAGGATGGTCAGGCCGGACGCCTTGGCCCGGCACATCTCCGCCGGGGTGGGCACCTTCACGGTGGAGTCCATGCCGTCCTCCCACAGCACCGTGCCGTCGGAGCGGATCACCGGGAACGCGGCGGTGACCACGTTGTACCCGTGGGCGGTGATCCGGGAGTCGGTGATCGGGATCCAGCCCAGCGGCGGGTGCACGCCGTTGACCGCGCCGTCCCAGTTCTCCCAGTAGCCCTGGAGCACCTTGCCGGCCGGCCTGGGCTTGAGCGCGCAGGTGTCGGTGCCCGGCGGTGGTGACGTGGGCGGCGGCGTGGTGGGCGGCGGCGTCGTGGGGGGCGGGGTCGTGGGGGGTGGGGTCGAGGGCGACGCGGTCGCGGTGGGTGTGGGGGAGGGGGTGCCGTCGCAGACCCCGAGATCCTTCCACAGCGAGGGCGCGGCCACGGGGTTCCAGCCCCCGCCGACCGGCGGGGTGTGCCCGACGAGGGCCTGGTAGAGCCGGCCGGCGTAGCTGACCCGGGTGCCGGCCGGATAGTTGGTGCCCTCAGCCCAGCCGGGGGCGGAGCAGGCCACGGCGGCCGTCGCGGTGCCGGTGGCCGCCGCCGCGAGACCGCCCGTGGCGGCGAGGCTGCCGGCGGCGGTGACGACCAGCGCCGTCGCGGCCAGCACCCCCGTGGCCCGCTGTCGAAGTTTCATGACATCTCCTCCCGTCGATGGGCGGGAGCGTATCAGTAAAGTTTGTTAAATAAGAAGGGGGATTGCAATCGAGTTGTGTCGATGAATACGCTGGCCCGGTCCCGACCACCCCGTCACCCAGTGGAGCGTGACCCATGCGTCTGTCCAACCTGTCCCGGGCCTTCGCCACCCTCGCCGCCGTCACGATGGCCAGCCTCGGCCTGGGCGTCGTGTCCGCCGCGCCCGCCTCCGCCGCCGTGCGCAACGTCTGTTACAACGCCAGCCAGGCCGGCCCCTTCGCCACCTACGCCGGTCAGGCCGCCACCATCTGGAACAACTACACCAACAACATCAACATGGCCCAGTGCGGGTCGAACATCATCATCTCCTACACCTACGGCGGCGGCTCGTACGCCCAGCGGACCAGCCTCGGCAACGGCCGCGTGGTCATCGACTACTACCAGGCCCAGCAGTACAGCCCGCTGCGGATCATGACCCACGAGCTGGGGCACATCCTCGGCCTTCCGGACAACTACAACGGCAACTGCGGCATCCTGATGTCCGGCGGCAGCGCCGGCACCTCCTGCACCAACCCGTACCCGACCGCCGCCGAGGCCGCCCGGGTCGACTCGCTGTTCGGCTTCGCGGCCCGCGGCACGACCGGCGCCGAGGTCTTCTCCGGCAGCTGGCCGGCTGCGGTCGCCCAGCGCTGACGGCAGCCGCTGACCGCCCCGGCCCTCAGCACTGACGGCAGCTCCCCCGACCGCCCCGGCCCCAGGCCGGGGCGGTCGCCCGTCAGCGGTCCGGGCTGTCGGCGTGGGCCATCACCCGCAGCGCGTTCGCGGCCAGCCCGATGCGGATCGGGGTCCGCCCGCACAGCTCGCCGTCGACCTCGACGCGCGCCGGCCGGTCGGTGGTCAGCCACAGCTCGCCCACCGCCAGGAACGGCGTCTCGGCCAGGGTGCGCCGCGCCCCGGTGGCGGCGTTGCGGGCCGTGTCCCGGAGCAGCCCGCGCCGGGTCGGCCCCCCGACCGGGTACGCCACCAGCAGCCGGTCGTCGGCGTCGGTGTCGGCGGTGATGGGCCGGCCGGCGTGGAAACCGCCGTTGGCCACGTAGAGCTGGTGGGTGTGGAACTCGTGGGTCTCGTCCCCGGCGCGGACGGTGGCCCGCAGCGCCCGGTGCCGGGCCAGCAGCGCCAGGGCCGTGACCGGGTACGCGAGCCGCCCGGTGACCCGCTTGAGCGCCGGCGGCGTGCGCAGCATGATGTCGGCCGACAGGCCCACGCCCACGTGGTTGGCGAATGGCACGTCCCCGGCCAGCCCCAGGTCCACGTCGATCACCTTGCCCTCGGCGAGGACCGCCACGGCGGCGTCGAGGTGCAGCGGGAGGCCGAGGGTGCGGGCGAAGTTGTTCGTGGTGCCCAGCGGCAGCAGGCCCAGCGCCACGTCGCGGTGGGCGAGCAGCCGCGCGGCGGCGCTCTGGGTGCCGTCGCCGCCGCCCGCCACGAGCAGGTCCGGCCCGAGCGCGAGCGCGTCGGCCAGGGCGCGTTCCAGCTCGCCCGGCCGGTCGGCGGGATAGCAGCCGAGCAGGTCGAAGCCGGCCTCCGCCAGCCGGTTCCGGGCGTGCTCGTAGAGCCGGCGACCCCGGCGCGAGCGGGCGTTGACCACCAGCGCCGCCCGCCGTCGCTGTCGGATGGCCGCGCCCAGCTCCTGCTTCGTCCGCATGGCTGCCGACCCTATCCCCGTCCGGCCGGGCGGCGCGGGCGTGCCACGGCGAGCGGGCGGTGGACGCCCGGTGGCGGTTCGGCGAACCCGCCGGCACGGGGCAGCGCGGAGACGACGATGGCGGTAGATACATGAGCCATGACGAACACCATCGACCGTCGTACCGTCCTGCGGATGGCCGGCGCGTCCGCCGGCACGGCCGTGCTCGCCGGCGCCACCCTCTCCGGCCCGGCCCCCGTCCGCGCGGCCGGCGGGGCGTTCCGGCACGGTGTGGCCTCCGGCGACCCGCTGCCCGACGGCGTCCTGCTCTGGACCCGGGTGACCCCGACCGAGGAGGCGCAGCCGGGCTCCGGCGTCGGCCCCGAGGCGGAGGTGACCTGGCAGGTCGCCGCCGACCCCGACTTCTCGGCCCTGGCCGCGCAGGGCACGCTGACCACCGGGCCGGCCCGCGACCACACCGTCAAGGTGGCGGTCACCGGCCTGGCCCCCGCCACCACCTGGTGGTACCGGTTCGGGTACGCGGGCGCGTGGTCGCCGACCGGGCGCACGATGACCGCCCCACCGGCCGACGCCGACATCGACCGGCTCCGCCTCGGGGTGGTCTCCTGCGCGAACTGGGAGGCGGGCTACTTCGCGGCCTACCGCAACCTCGCCGACCGGGGCGACCTCAACCTGGTCGTGCACCTCGGCGACTACCTCTACGAGTACGGCACCGGCGAGTACGACGCCGGCGGCACGGTGGTGCGCCCGGTGCGCCCGGCCCACGAGGTGCTGACCCTCGCCGACTACCGGATCCGGCACGCGCTCTACAAGACCGACCCGGACCTCCAGGCGCTGCACGCCTCCGTGCCCTGGGTGATCACCTGGGACGACCACGAGGTGGCCAACGACCAGTGGGCCGACGGGGCGGAGAACCACACCCCGGGCACCGAGGGCGCGTACGCCGACCGGGTGGCCGCCGCCCGGCGGGCGTACGCCGAGTGGATGCCGGTGCGCGTGGGCGCCGACGGCGCCATCTACCGCCGGCTGCGCTTCGGCAACCTGGCCGAGCTCTCCATGCTCGACCTGCGGACGTACCGCTCGAAGCAGGCGTCGGGCGCGGCCGTCGACGACCCGGCGCGCACGATCACCGGGGACGCCCAGATGGCCTGGCTCAAGGGCGGCTTGGCCGCCTCGACGGCCCGGTGGAAACTGGTCGGCAACCCGGTGATGATCGCCCGCCTCGACCTCGCCACGCTCCCGGCCTGGCTGCTCGGCCCGCTCGGCGAGCTGCTCGGCATCCCCGAGAACGGCGCGGCGCTCAACCCCGACCAGTGGGACGGCTACAACGCCGACCGCAACGAGCTGGTCGACCACCTGCGCGCCGCCGGCACCCGTGACGTGGTCTTCCTGACCGGCGACATCCACACCTCCTGGGCCAACGAGGTGACCACCCGGGCGACCGGCCCGCTGGCCCCGGTCGCCGCCGAGTTCGTCGTGCCGTCGGTGACCAGCGACAACATCAACGACGTCCTTGGCCAGCCCGAGGGGAACGGGCTCAGCGTCCTGGGGGCGTCGCTGGTGCGCGCGGCCAACCCCCACGTGCGCTGGGCGGAGCTGGACGGCCACGGCTACGGCGTGCTGGAGGTGACCCGGCAGCGGTGCCGGATGGACTGGTACCACCTGGCCGACCGGACCAGGCCGGGCAGCGCCGGCCGGTGGGTGGCCGGGTGGTCCGTCGGGGCCGGCTCGTCGAAGCTGCGCCGGGAGACCGCACCGCAGGCGTGACCCCCGGGCGCGGGGCGCGCCCGCCCGCCCCGCGCCCGCTCCCCGCTGCCTCCCTGCTGCCGCGCCTCCCGGCCGGCGCGTGCCGGGGTCAGCGGCGGTCGAGGGCGCGGCGGAGGTTGCCGCCGTACACGTCGGCCGCCTCGGCGGGGGAGAGCCCGTCGAGCCCGACCGGGTGCAGGGTCTGGGCGAACGAGACGTGGTCCAGGCTGGGGGAGAAGTCCGATCCCCAGTACAGCCGCCGCGCGCCGAAGCGGTCCAGCAACAGCGCGACGTACGGCCGGGCGGCGTCGTGCGGGTACGCCTCGGCGGGGTCGCTGACGGCGTACAGGCCGGAGACCTTGACCCCGACGTGGGGCAGCCGGGCCAGCTCGGTCAGCGGCGCGAGCCGGGCGGCGGCGGCCGTCGGCGTCGGTGCGGTGGCGTGCCGGCCGGGCAGGCCGAGGTGGCTGACCAGCACGGCGCACCCGTCGAGGGCGGCGAGCGCGCGGCCGAGCCGGTCGGCGGCCTCGGGCGGGGCGTTGAGGCTGACCACGGCCGAGGCGTCGTTGAGCGCCCCGGCGGCGGTGGCGGCCCACCCGGCGAACGCGTCGGCCGAGGCGGGGTCCGGCAGGTACGCCGCGATGCCCGCGAACCCCGCCGCCCAGAGCCGGTCGAGGCCGTCCGGGTCGGTGCCGCCGGCCGCGACGTACGCCAGCGGCGCGATCCAGTCGTGCGCGGCGGCGAGCCGGGCCAGGTGCGCGTTGTTGCCGGCGAACTCCGGCCCGCCCTCGTAGCCGACCACGAGCGCCCGGTCGATGCCGTGTTCGCGGCGCAACGTCCGGTAGACGGCGAGTTCGTCGCCCCCGGCCGGGGACCTTCCGTAGCGGCCCGGGTACCCCCCGGCGAACAGGTGCAGGTGTGCGTCGGCGCGTGGCATGGGCGGACCCTAACCGATTCCGAACAGGCCATTGACGTGGGAGGACCCCTCCTTTAGGTTCTTGTCTCAATTAGGTCCGGATTACCGGGCGCAGGCGAGGGGTGGACCGCGTGGTGCTGGCGCACGATGACGTTGACGATCTGGTTCGGCTGCGACGACAGCTCCACCGGCACCCCGAGCTGCGGTTCACGGAGCGACGGACCGCAGCCCTCCTCGCCGAGCGGCTCGCCCCGATCGCCCGCGTCCACACCGGAGTCGCCGACACGGGCCTCGTAGTCGAGATCGAGGGACGTGCCCCGGGCCCTTCGGTTCTGCTTCGGGCCGATATGGACGCCTATCCGGTCCAGGACGTCAAGGAGGTGCCCTGGGCGTCGGGCAACCCGGGGGTCTGTCACGCCTGCGGGCACGACGTGCACATGGCCGTCGTGGCCGGCGTCGCCGCCCGGATCGTCGCCGACCCGCCCGCGCGCGGCTCGGTGACCCTGCTGTTCCAGCCGGCCGAGGAGATCCCGTTCGGCGAGGCCTCCGGCGCCGCCGCCGCACTGGCCGACGCTGCCCTGCGCGGCCGGCGCTTCGACGCCGTCCTCGGCCTGCACTGCTGGCCCGACCTGCCGGCCGGCACCGTCGGCGTGGACCGCGAGACCGCGATGGCGGCCAAGGACGCCTTCCGCGTCGAGGTGCTCGGCCGGGCCGCGCACGCCGCCACCCCGGCCCTGGGCCGCGACGCCATCCTCGGCCTCTCCGGCATCGTCAACCTGCTGCACGCCGGGGTGGCCCGCTCCCGCAACCCCCACGAGCTGGTCGCCTTCAACATCGGCACGATCGCCGGCGGGGCCAGCCAGAGCCAGGTCGCCGAGCGCGCGGAGGCCACCGGCACGCTGCGTACCCACGACGAGGCCGTCCGGGGCCGGCTCAAGGAGGTCGTCGAGCGCATCGCCCGCCAGCAGGCCGCCGCGCTCGACCTGGGCCTGCGCTTCACCTGGGCCAACGAGATGCCCCCGGTGCGCAACGCCGCGTCGCTGGTGGCCCTCGCCCACGCCGAGCTGCCCGGGCTGGTCGACGTCGCCGACCTGACCGAGCCGCCGCTGACCACCGACGACTTCGCTCTGCTCGGCGCGCTCGGCCCCAGCCTGTACGTCAAGCTCGGGGTGACCGGCGAGCGCGGGGGCGCGCCGCTGCACTCCGGCGCGTTCGACGTCGACGAGCGGTGCGTCGGCGTGGGGGTCGCCGCCCTGGAGCGCCTGACCCGCGCCGTCCTCGCCGGCCGCCTCGCCGAGCCGGGCGCGCCGGCCACCCCCGCCGGAACGGATCAGGCCGGGGCGGACCAGGCCACCCCCGCCGGGGCGGACGACACCGCACCCGGGGAGCGCGCCGCCGCCGGGGCGGTGGGGGCGTGAGCGGCCCGGCGGTCGCCGTGATCGGCGCGGGAGCGTTCGGCGTGCGGCACCTGGCCGCGTACCGGTCGCTCGGGGTGCCGGTGCGCGCCCTCGTCGAGCCGGACGCCGCGACCCGGGCGCGGGTCGCCGCCGAGCACGACGTGCCGCAGGCGTACGCCTCCGTGGCCGACCTGCTCGCCGCCGGCCCGCCGGACGCCGCCTCGGTCTGCGTGCCCGGCCCGGCGCACCGGGCGGTCGCCGTCGACCTGCTCGCCGCCGGGGTGCCCGTGCTGGTGGAGAAGCCGCTCGCCGCCACGGTGACCGACGCCGCCGCCATCGTCGACGCCGCCGCGCGCACCGGCGTGCTCTGCCAGCCGGGGCACATCCTGCGCTACAGCGCCCCGCACCGGGCCCTGCACGACGCGGTCCGCGCCGGCCGGCTCGGCGACGTGCTCGCCGTGTCGTCGCGCCGCGACCGGCCCCGCACCCTCAGCCGGCTCTTCCTGCGCGAGCACCCCGCGCTGCTCACCGCCGTGCACGACATCGACCTGGCCCTCTGGTACGCCGGAGCGCCCGTGGTCGAGGTCCGCGCGGCGGCCCGGACCCGACCCGGATCGGCGACGCCGGTCCTGGTGTGGGCGGAGCTGCGGCACGCCAACGACGTCGTGTCGTCGATCCGCAACAGCTACCTGCTGCCCGAGCACACCCCGAACCACACCTCGGACCTGGTCGAGGTGTACGGCACCGACGGGGTCGCGCACGTCGACCTCGGCCATCCCACGCTGCTCGTCCAGGGCGAGCCCACCGAGGCGCCGGACTGGCTCCTCTCCCCGGTCGACGGCGGGGGAGCCCTCGCCGCCGAGCTGCGGCACTTCCTCGACCGGATCGGCGGTGCCGCGCCCACGGCGGTCGTCCCGCTCGCCGACGGCCTGCACGTCGTCCGGGTCGCCGAGGCCGTGGTCGACAGCGCCACCGCCGGCGGCGTGACCCGCCGGATCCCCCCGAGCCCCCACTTGTGACAGGAGCTTTCCGATGTTTCGACGGAGATTGGCCGGCGTCCTCGCCGCCGGCGTGGCGACAGCCGCGCTGCTGACCGGATGCGGGGGCGACGACGCCACCGCCGACGGCCCGGTCACCCTGAAGGTGCTGACCTGGGAGCCGGGCGGCACCGAGTACTGGAAGCAGGTCAAGACCACCTTCGAGGCCGGTCACCCGGACATCAAGCTGGAGATGCAGTCCGTCCCGTTCGACAAGTACCCCGAGGTGCAGGGCCCCTACATCACCTCGCAGTCCGGGCCGGACGTGATGGCCAACAACGCCGGGCTGGAGCTGTTCGACCGGCGCAACGCGTACGTGCCGCTGGGCGCCAAGGCCGCCGAGATCAACAAGGACCTGGTCACCTACAGCGGGGCGTGCGAGGGCTTCGACACGAGCAAGCCCTGCTACGGCGTGCCCTTCTCCTACCAGGGCAACGTCCTCTACTACAACAAGGCCGTCCTCACCGCCGCCGGGCTGGACCCGGAGAAGCCCCCGGCGACGTGGGACGAGTTCGGCGCGGCCTGCGAGGCGGTGAAGAAGTCCGGCAAGACCTGCCTGGCGCTCGGGCTGTCCGGCACCTTCCCGGCGTACTGGGACTTCCCGGAGATCGCCCGCAACTACCTCACCGAGGAGGACGTGCGCGCCCTGCTCGCCGGCAAGCTGTCCTGGAAGGACCCGAAGCTCGTCGCCGTGCTGGAGAAGCTCGCCGAGATCACCACGAAGGGCTGGACCAACAAGAACGCCCCGTCGATCACGATGCTCCCCGACGGCGCGGACATCTTCCAGCGCGGTGACGCCGCGTTCGCCGGCACCATCATCTCCGACGCGGTGAACTGGGAGGCGTTCGGCAAGGCCCTCGGCGACGACAAACTCGGCGTCACCCGGTGGCCGGCGATCGACCCGGCCGCCCCGCTGGCGCAGAAGTTCTCCGGCATCGAGGGCGCCGTCTACGGCGTCACCCAGTGGAGCAAGAAGAAGGAAGCCGGCCTGGAGTTCATCACCTGGCTCGCCGGCAAGGAGAACGGCGAGCTGTGGGTCAAGCACGCCAAGGGCCAGCCGCTGAACAAGAACGTCGACAAGGCGCTGCTGCCCTCGTCGCCGGCCTTCCTGAAGATCCAGGAGTTCGTGGCCGCCCCCACCCTGCACGCCGGGGTGATGCTCTCCGGCCCCGAGGCCGACGCCCTGGCCCGCGGCTGGCAGCAGGTCACCCTCGGCCAGCTCACCGTCGACAAGTGGGCCGACCAGATGCAGCAGGCGCTGGAGCGCAGCCCCACGAAGAAGCAGACCAAGTAGCCACCCCGGGCGGGGCGATCCGACGTCGCCCCGCCCGGCCAGCCCGGGGGAGGAACCCTGATGACGATCTCCACCGCGCCGGTGGCGGAGCCGGCGGCCGCCGACGCCCCGACCGCGCCGGCCCGCCCGCCGCGCCGGCCGGCGCACGCCCGGGAGTGGTGGCTCGGCGCCGCGCTGGTGCTGCCCGCGCTCGTCCTGGCCCTGCTGTTCAAGGTGGTGCCCCTGGTCCGGGGCGTGATCACCAGCTTCGAGTCGTCCAGCGGGTTCGGCGGCAGCGAGTTCGCCGGTGCCGACAACTACACCCGGATGTTCGACGACCCGATGGTCCTCACCAGCTTCCGCAACGCCCTGCTGGTGGTGGCCACCCTGCCGGTGTGGATCGTGGTCCCGCTGGTGCTGGCGCTGCTCATCCACCAGCGCGCCCCGGGCTGGAAGTTCTTCCGGGCCGTCTACTTCGTCCCGTACACGATCGCGCCCATCGTCGTCGGCATCATGTTCCGGCAGATCCTCTCCCCGGACGGGCCCGTCAACGCCCTGCTGCGCGGCGTCGGGCTGGAGCCGCTGGCGATCGAGTGGCTCAACGGCCGCAACAGCGCGTTGTTCTCGCTGGTCGCCGTCGCCCTGTGGAGCTTCTTCGGGCTCGGCGTGATGACGTACCTCGCCGGCCTGGCCACCATCCCCGAGGAGACCCTGGAGGCCGCGTACCTCGACGGGGCCGGCTTCTTCCGGCGGCTGTGGTCGGTGGTCGTGCCGATGCTGCGGCCCACCGTGGCGTACTGGAGCGTGCTCTGCGCCTCCGGGGTGCTCATCTGGCTGTTCCCGCTGATCTACGCGCTGACCCAGGGCGGGCCGGGTGACGCCACCATGCTCCCCGAGTACCTGGTCTTCCTCACCACCTTCCAGTTCCTGGACCGTGGCTACGGCTCGGCCATCGGCATCGCCCTGTTCGTCTTCGTCGCCCTGCTGTCGATCTTCAGCGTGCGGCACATGTTCACAGAGGGGACCCGCAAGCCGCGATGAACGCGCGCCACTCCGCCCGCATCGGGCGCTACCTGCTGACGTTCGCGCTGGTCGTCGTCGCCGTCGCGGCCGTCTACCCGCTGCTGTTCACCGTGGTCAGCTCGCTGAAGACGCAGTCGGGCTTCGCCAACGACCCGCTGGGCCTGCCCGCCGGCATCACCCTGGACAACTACCTCGAGGCGTTCCGCCGGATGGACATGCCCCGGCTGCTGCTCAACTCGCTGATCACCACGCTCGGCGGGCTGGTGCTGTCGGTGCTCGCCGCGCTGCTCGTCGCGTACGCGGTGACGAAGCTGCGCTTCCGGGGCGGGAAGGTGGTCTTCCTGCTGATCATCGTGACGCTGACCATCCCGAGCCAGGCGATCATCTACCCGCTCTACCAGACGGTGCTGGACCTGGGCATGTCCGGGGAGTACCAGGGCCTGATCCTCGCGTACGCGGCGTTCGGGCTGCCACTGGGCACGTACCAGCTCGCCGGGTACTTCCAGCAGGTGCCCGACGAGCTGATCGAGGCGGCCCGGGTCGACGGCGCGGGGCACCTGACCATCCTGTTCCGGCTGCTCGCCCCGATCGCCACCCCGGCCCTGGCCGCGCTGGCCATCTTCAACTTCGTCTGGATGTGGAACGACCTGCTGCTGCCCCTGGTCATCATGGGCGGCTCGGACAGCAAGACCCTCATGGTCGGCGTCTCCCTGCTCAGCGGCCAGTACGACGTGTCGGTGCCGCTGGTCAGCGCCGGCCTGATCGTCGCCCTGCTGCCGGTGCTGGTCATCTACCTGGTCTTCCAGCGGCAGCTCGTCGCCGGCGCGCTCGCCGGCTCCGGCAAGTGACGGATCTGGGCCGAGCGGCGGGACCGGCCCGGCGGGGCGCGCGGTGAGCGCGACCGCCGGGCCGGGGGAGCAGGTCTGTCACCTGTACCGGCTGCGCCCCGGCGCGGAGGCCGAGTACGAGCGCCGCCACGCCGAGCTGTGGCCGGAGATGGCCGCCCTGCTCGACGAGGCGGGCATCTACGACTACGCCATCTACCGGCGCGACCTGCTGCTGATCTGCGTGCTGCGCACCCGGTGGGGCTTCGCCCACGCGGCGGCGGTCACCGGCTGCTCCGACGTGCAGGCCCGCTGGACGGCGTCGCTGGCCCACCTGTTCGCCGAGATCGCCGACGCCGACGGCGAGCCACTGTGGGCGCACCGCGTCTTCCACCATTCCGGTCACCCGCCCATCCATGAGGGCGCGCGAGCCTGATCAGTTGGCCGGTCGGGGCCGTCCGACGCGTTCGCCGCGTCGACCGCAGTTCCTCGGCTCGAGTTTCGCCGCCCTGCCACCCCGCCTTCTCACCGCCTTTGCTCTGCACCCGGATACGCAACAGTGACGCTCGGTCATCGTGCTGCGGCTGGCGGCGCTATCGTCGTCCCTGGTCAACGTCCTGTTGCGTATGTGGGTGCAGAGCAAAGGAGGCGCCTGGGGTCGGTGGTGGGGCAGCTTCGGATACCCACCGTGATCGCTGACGGTGCCACCGTTCCGGGTGGCCACTGCTGATCCGGCCTCCATGTCGCCGACGTCGCGCGGTCAGCGGCGAATGAAGGCGCAATGTCGCCGACATGGAGCCGGATCAAGGGCTGACGCGCGGCGATCCGACGTCGCCGGGACGCGACCGCGCGAGGCGTACCCGAAGTGCCTTCTCCGCTGCCGCGACCGGCCGCCTGCACGACCCCTGCGCCGCCCTTACACCGCGTACGCGATGGAGCCGTCGGCGCGCAGGGGGATGCGGGTCAGCGGCCGGCCCGTCAGGTCCAGCGGGGTGGGGTCGGCCAGGTCGAGGGTGACGCCCAGCCCGGGGGCCTGCGGCACGGGCAGGAACCCGCCCTCGCGGCGCACGCAGGCGCGGGCGGGGCCGTCGGCGAGCTGGTCGTCCAGGGGGGAGTACTCCTGGGTGACGAAGTTCGGGATGGCCGCGTCGAGGTGCGCGGAGGCCATGGTCAGCAGCGGGCCGAGGCAGTTGTGGGTGACCACGGCGGCGTGGTGCGCCTCGGCCAGCGCGGCGATCTTGCGCCCGTGGCTGAGCCCGCCGGCCAGCCCGATGTCGGGCCGCACGTACTGCGCGCCGCCCTGGGCCAGCAGCTCCTTGAACTCCCAGATGGTGTGCAGCCGCTCCCCGTTGGCCATCGGCACGCCCAGCGCCCGCCGGGCCACCTCGGCCTGGCTGCTGACGCTGTCGATCTGGATGGGGTCCTCCACCATCAGCGGGTGGTGCCGGGCGAGCGCGGGCACGACCGCCTCGGCCTGCAACGGGGTGAGCTTGCGGTGCAGTTCGATCAGCAGGTCGACGTCGGGGCCGACGGTGTCGCGCACGGCCGCCGTGGTGGCCTCGGTCTCGGTGACGAGGCGCGCCTGCGACAGGTCGCCGTAGTTCGCCGGCAGCGGGTCGAACTTCACGGCGGTGAAGCCGTCGGCGACGGCGGCGGCGGCCTGGGCGGCGAGGGCGTCGGCCCCGGTGCCCCCGAGCAGCAGGTGCAGCCGGATGCGGTCGCGGACCCGCCCGCCGAGGAGCTGCCACACCGGCACGCCGAGCCGCCTGCCGAGCAGGTCCCACAGGGCCAGGTCGACGGCGGAGACGGCGGCGGTGAGCACCGAGCCGCGGAACGGCCCCATCCGGTAGAGGTGGTGCCAGTGGTGCTCGATGCGGTCGGCGTCGGCCCCGAGCAGGTACGGCCGGAACGTCTCCACCACGGCGTGCACCGCCGTCGGGTATCCCCAGCAGGCGGACTGGCCGACCCCGGTCGTCCCGTCCGACGTGCGCAGCGCGACGAAGTGCGCGTCGCCGCGCACCACCGACTCCACCCCGACGATCTCCATGCCCGCTCCCCAAATTAGAGACCAATAACGGCCACAAACTTGCTTGTGCACTCTTCCATAGCCTTGGACTGCTGGTCTAGGCTCCACAACCAACGAGCCGGAATAGGGCTCAATTATCTCTGGGGGTGTGATGGGGCTGCCGGACGACTATCGGCTCATGGCCCGGATCCGCCGGTTCGAGGAGCGGCTAGCCGCCCTCAAGGACGCCGGCGAGATCCCGGGTTCGATCCACCTGTGCAACGGCCAGGAGGCCATCCCGGTCGGCGCGAGCCGGGCGCTGCGCGACGGGGACTTCGTCACCGCGACCTACCGGGGCCACGGCTGGGCCGTCGCCCGGGGCGTCGACCTCGCCGGCCTCTTCGCCGAGATGATGGGGCGCGACTCGGCGCTCTGCGGCGGGCGCGCCGCCTCGCCGTACCTGTCGGACCCGGGGCGCTGGTTCGTCGGCGAGAACTCCATCGTGGGCGCCGGGGTGCCCATCGCCACCGGCGCGGCGCTCACCGCGCAGCGCACCGGCAGCGGGGCGGTGTCGGTGGTCAGCATCGGCGACGGCGCGATGAACCAGGGCAACGTGCACGAGGCGCTCAACATGGCCGCCGTGCTCGACCTGCCGCTGGTGCTGGTGGTGGAGAACAACGTCTACTCCGAGATGTCGCGCATCTCCGACATGGTGCGGGTGAAGCAGCTCGCCGAGCGCGCCCCCGCCTACGGCGTGCCCGGCCGCGTGGTCGACGGCAACGACCCCGCCGCCGTGCACGAGGCGGTCGCCGAGGCCGTGGAGCGGGCCCGCGAAGGCTCCGGCCCGTCCATCGTGGAGGCGATGACCGAGCGCCTCGTCGGCCACTACAGCGGCGACGCGCAGCACTACCGCCCGGCCGGTGAGATCGCCGCCGCCCGCCAGCGCGAGCCGCTGGCCCGCGTCCGCGCCGCCGCCGACGCCGAGCTGACCGCCCGGCTCGACGCGATCGACGCCGAGGTGGCCGCCGAGATCGAGGCCGCCGTCACCGCCGCCCGCGCCGTGCCGTACCCGGACCCGGCGACCGCCAAGGAGCACGTCTATGTCTGAGTCGCTGCGCTACATCCAGGCCGTCAACGCGGCGCTCACCTGGGCGCTCGACAGCCGCACCGACACCGTCTACTTCGGCGAGGACGTCGCGCTGCCCGGCGGGCCGTTCGGCGCCACCAAGGGGCTGCACAAGCGGTTCGGCTCCGACCGGATCTTCGACACCCCGATCTCCGAGACCGGCTTCCTCGGCATGGCCCTCGGCGCGGCCATGACCGGGCTGCGGCCGATCGCCGAGATCATGTACGCCGACTTCTCCTTCGTGGCGATGGACCAGATCGTCAACCAGATCGCCACCATCCACTACTCCAGCGCCGGCCGCTGGAAGGCCCCGCTGGTGATCCGGATGCAGCAGGGCTACTCGCCCGGGGCGTGCGCCCAGCACTCGCACTCGCCGGAGGCGTACTTCGCGCACACCGCCGGCCTGCGGGTCGCGCTGCCGGCCACCCCGGACGACGCGTACCAGATGCTGCGCACCGCCGTGGTCAGCGACGACCCGGTGGTGGTCGCCGAGGCCCGGATGCTCTACCCGACCCGGGGCCCGGTGCGCACCGACGCCCCCGTGGAGGAGATCGGCGGGGCGCGGGTCGTCCGCCCGGGGGCCGACGTCACCGTCGTCGCCTGGTCCCGGATGGTCTCGGCGGCCCTCGACGCCGCCGAGACCCTCGCCGCCGACGGCGTTGACGTCGAGGTGGTCGACCTGCGCTGGCTCAACCCGCTGGACTTCGACACGGTCGCCGCGTCGGTGGCCCGCACCGGCCGCCTCGTCGTCGCCCACGAGGCGAACCTGACCGGTGGCTTCGGCGCGGAGATCGCCGCCCGTGCCGCTGCCGAGTGCTTCGCCGACCTGCGCGCCCCGGTCGCCCGGGTCGCCGCCCCGGACGTGCCGATGCCCGCCGCCCCCGCCCTCCAGGCCGTCGTGGTGCCGGAGGCGGCGACCGTGGTCGACGCCGTGCGCCGGACGGTGCGGGCGTGAGCCACGACACCCCGCCGGCCGGCCTGCTGGCCGGCCGGCGGGTGGTGGTCGTCGGCGGCGCGTCCGGCATCGGCCTGGCCACCGTGCGGGCCGCCGCCGCAGCCGGCGCGGACGTCGCCGTGCTCGACGCCGACGCCGACGGGGCCCGGGCCGCCGCCGCGCTCGCCCGCGCCGCCGGGGCACGCGCCTGCGCGCAGTGGGTCGACGTCACCGCAGAGGCCGAGGTCGCCGCCGCGTTCGACGCCGCCGCCGACGAGCTGGGCGGCATCGACGCCGTGCTGCACGTCGCGGGCGTCATGCGCGGCCAGGGCCTGGACGTGCGCGACGTGCCCGTGGAGCTGTGGGAGCGGGTCATCGCCGTCAACCTCACCGGCCCGTTCCTGGTCGCCAAGCACGCCGCCCGGCGGCTCGGCGACGGCGGGGTGCTCGTGCTCGTCGGGTCGAAGGCGGGCGTACAGAGCGGCTCCGGCTCGGTACCCTACGGCGCGAGTAAGGGAGGGTTGCACGGTCTGTCGTTGACGCTGGCCCGACAGCTCGGTCCACAGGGGATCCGCGTGCACGCGCTCTGCCCCGGGGATATCGACACGCCGCTGATGCGGCGGTCGCTCGACGAGGCGCGGGCCAACGGCACCGACGGCGGGCGGGTCGCCGCGATAGAGGCCGCGCTGGGCCGCCCCGAGGACGTCGCCTCGGTGCTGGTCCTGCTGGCCTCGCCGGTCAGCGCCGGCCTCGCCGGCACCGTCTGCACCGGCTGAGCACCCACCCACCAGGCCAGCGGCGCGCACTACGTGGAGGCAGCAATCGTGATCGGGATCATCGGCCCGGAGGACTCGATACGGCTCGTGCGGGAGGTGGCGGAGGCCGAGGGTCGCGCGGACACGGTCACCACCCGCGTCTACAGCCGGCCGGAGCAGGCCCCCGAGCTGGCCCGGGAGCTGGACGAGGTGTGCCCGGTGCTGCTCTTCACCGGCCGCATCCCGTACGCGTTCGCCAGCGCCGCCGGGGACCTCCGGGCGGAGATCGACTACGTCCCGCACGCCGGCATCGACCTGTACCGGACGCTGTCGCGGATGCTGCTGGCCACCGGCGGGAGGCTGCCCCGGGTCAGTGTGGACACCATCGAGGCCGAGACGGTACGGGAGACCTACCACGACATCGAGGTGGCCCCGCCCACGGAGATCCTGCCGATCGCCGACTCCTCCGGGCTGCTCTTCTCCGGCCTCGACGAGATCACCGCCTACCACCGGGAACGGTACGACTCCGGGGCGGTCGAGGCGTGCCTGACCTGCCTCGGCGCGGTGCACCGCGACCTCGCCGACGCCGGCGTGCCGGTGTGGCGCGTCGAGCACACCCGCGCCTCGGTGCGCGACGCGCTGCGCCGGGCCTGGCTCGCCGCCGAGGTGCGCCAGTCCCGGGCCACCCAGATCGCCGTGATGATGGTCGATCTGGGCGCGCCCACGCACCGCGCGCAGGACCCGTACCAGGCCGAGCGGCAGCGGCTGCGGGTGCGCGAGGCGCTGCTGGAGCACGCCGAGCGGATGCGCGGCCGGCTCGCCACCGTCGACGACCGGACCATGCTGATCACCACGACCCGGGGCACCGTGGAGAGCGCCATCGCCCGGCACCGCGACGGGCACGCCTCCCTGCTCACCCTGCGCGGGGTCGACGTCGAGCACGCCGTGGGCTTCGGCGCGGGCACCACCATCGCCGCCGCCGAGGACAACGCCCGCAAGGCGCTCGCCCTGGGCCGGCACAGCGGCGACACCCACGTGGTCTTCCCCGACGGGGAGGTCTACTCCAGCCGGGAGACGGCCGTGCGGCCCCGGCTGCGGGAAACCGCCCCGGGCGTGCTGCGGGTCTCCGAGCAACTGCGCATCGGGCCGCTCTCCACCCGCCGGCTGCTGGAGGCCCTGCACCAGATCGACCCGGACCAGGTCACCGCCCGGGGTCTCGCCGACGCGTACGGGGTGGAGGCCCGCTCGGCCCGCCGGCTGCTCAAGGCCCTGCGCGCCGCCGGCTTCGCCGAGGAGGTCGGCGTGCACGTGAGCACGGGCGCGGGCCGCCCGCAGGCCGTCTACCGGGTCGCCATGCGCCGCCTGCTCGGCGCGATCGGAGCCGAGGGTCCGGAAGCCGAGCCGGGTTCGGAAGCCGAGCCGCAGCCGGAGGCCGAGCCGGGTCCGGAAGTCGAGCCAGCTCCGGAAGCCGCGCCGCAGCCGAGGGCCGGGGCGTGAGCGGCCCGGCCGGCGACCCGGGCGCGTCGCTGCGGTTCGAGCCCACGTACCTGGTCACCGCCGCCTTCGCCGCCGACGCCGCCACCCGGCGCGAACCCCACCGGGCCGCCCACCTGGCCCGCGTGCGCGCCCTGCTCGCCGACGGCACCGCCCTGGTCGCCGGGGCGCGCGCCGACCTCACCGCCTCCGTGCTGGTGCTGCGGGCCGCCGACGCGACCGCCGCCCGCGCCATCGTCGAACAGGACCCCTACTGGCGGCACGGGGTGTGGACCGCGCTCGACGTGGTCGACTACCTCGCCGCCACACCTCACACCCTCGGGAGGACATGATGTCGTCGTACCGCCAGGTCTCCGGCGTGCGGGTGCTCGACGCCGAGCACGCCCCGTACGCCGCCGGGCTGCTGCGCGAGGCGTGGGGCGACGGCGGCCCGGACGCCGTGCCGGTCCGCCTCGTTGTCGACCCGGCGCTGCCCGAGGGCGGCCACCGCGTCGACGTGCCGGAGACCGGCGAGGTCCGGCTCACCGGCGACCCGTTCGCCGGCCTGGTCTACGCCGCCCGCGACCTTCTCGCCCGCGCCACGCCCGCCGGCCTGCCGGTCGGCGCGTCCGCCGCCGCCCCCGGGCTGCCGCTGCGCACCCTGTGGACCTGGGACCACTCGACCAACTGGGACACCCGGCAGCTCGGGCAGCAGGAGATCGGCGCGCTCAACCCGTACGGCAAGTCCGCCGACGCGTTCGGCGCGGACTACCGGCGGCTGGTCGACTTCTGCAGCCGGGAGCGCATCGGCGGGATCGTCGTGTACGGGCTGCTGCGCGACGCCCACGGCGGTGTCGAGGCCGCCCGCGACCTGTGCGAGTACGCCAACGCCCGGGGCGTGCGGATCATCGCCGGGGTCGGGATCAACGCCTACGGCGGCATCTACTTCGACGGCCGGCACCGCTACAACCTGGCCACCTGGCTGCACCACCGCCCCGACCTCGCCGCCGAGCTGCCGAAGAAGGTCGGCTTCGACATCGACGAGTTCGGCGACCTGCACTTCCCGGCCAGCGACTACATGATGGCCGCCTGCCCCTCCCGGCCGGAGAACCTGGCCTGGCACCGCGACGCGATCGACTGGCTGCTGGACACCCTGCCCGTCGGCGGGATCAACTTCGAGACCGGCGACTACGGAAGCTGCGCCTGCGCCCGCTGCGCCGATCGCGCCGGGGGAGAGCGCACCTCCTGGTCGTACGAGGCGATGCGCTCGGTCTACCCGACCCTGCTGGAGACGGCCCGCCGCCCCGGCCCGGCCGGGGTGCCGCTGCGCCACCTCGTCGAGGTCTACTGGGACAACATCTTCGACCTCGACGCCCAGAAGCCCCTGGCCGACCTGCCCGACGACGTGGCGTACCAGTACTGCGTGAACCGGGCCTTCTGGTACGACCAGCGCGACCGGCTCACCGCCGAGCACGTCGGCCGGCTGCCGCACACGACGAACGTGCTGCGCACCCACGCCGGGTCGCAGTGGAACCGGCAGCGGCACTCGTGGGTGCCCGAGATGTACGCCGACATGGCCACCCGCTCCGGCGCGGCCGGGATGCGCGGGCTGACCATCTTCGCCGAGCCGTCCGCCTACCACCCGACCAACGAGATCAGCTACCTGGCGTACGCCCGGTTCTCCTGGAACCCGGAGCTGCCCTGGGCCGACTTCTGGCGCGACGACGTGGCCCCCCGGTTCGGCGGTTCGGCCGAGGCCGAGGCGTTCCGTGACGGCGCGGCCCTGCTGGACGACCCGGCGACCGACGCGGCGGCCCTGACCGCCGTGCGCGGCGACGCCCTCGCGATGGTCGCGGCCACCGGCGGCGAGGTGCAGCGCCGCTGGCTGTGGCTCGCCGAGCGGGCCGCCCGCTACGCCCACTCGGCCGGCTGAGGCGCGTTCCACCCCGCTGCGACCAGGGAAAACTTTGTGACAAACACCCCGATCGGGTTGTCATCGGTTTGGTTGCCCGGCTGACCGGGGCACTCGTGGAAGCGTCTACGACGAACGCTTTGAGAGGAACGAGTTCACCGTGGAAATCACCGGTATCTTCACCGCGATCATCATCGGCCTGATCGTCGGCGCGCTGGGCCGGCTTGTCGTGCCGGGCAAGCAGCACATTCCGATCTGGCTGACCCTGCTGATCGGTGTGGTGGCCGCGATCCTCGGCACGTTCGTCGCCGCCGCGCTCGGCGTGGACGACACGCGCGGCATCGACTGGATCGAGCTGCTCATCCAGGTCGTCTTCGCCGCGATCGGCGTCTCGATCGCAGCGGGCGCCTACGGCCGCCGCCGGCACTGACCCGCCGGCCCGCCCTGCCGCTCGCCGGCCCGCCCCACCTCGGGGCGGGCCGGCGAGCCGCGTCAGGGGTGCTCGGCGGGCCGGGTCAGGACGATCCGGCCGGACCGGACGCCGGGGTGGCCGGGACCGTCCCGGCGGGCCGGTCGGTCCGGCGGGCGGCGTCGGTCCGACCCGCCGCCGCCCACGCCGTGGTGAGCAGCAGCAGCGCGGGGATGTACGTGCCCATCACGAGCAGGCCGTGGCCGGGCAGCGTCACGCCGGCCGCGTCCACCCCGATCAGCAGGTCCGAGACGAGGAAGAGGGCCCCGCCGACCGCCGCGCGGGCCGAGACGCCGACCGCCGCCGCGGCCATCAGGCACAGCGCGAGGCTGTAGCCGAGCACCGGCAGCCGCAGGTCCCCGAGCGGCCCCCACAGCACGACGTTGGCCGCCGCCCACGCCACCAGGTACGCGACCACGGCCGCCACCCGGGGCCGCCGGTGCCGGGCGAACGCCACGATGAAGCTCACCTGCGCGCCGAGGAAGGAACCCATCCCGACCAGGAACGCGGCCTCGCCGGGCAGCAGCAGCGCCACGTCTCCGCCGGTGGCGAAGACCAGCCCGAGCGCGAAGGCGTCGAACCGCCGCCCCGCCATCCCGCCGACGTGCCGGCCCCCGGGCCCGTCGCCGCGCGGCCCCGATGAGGGCCGGTCGCCGCTTGACCCGGGCGCGGGCCCGTCGCCGCGTCGCCCCGCGCGCAGCAGCCAGAGCAGCAGCAGCGGGGCGAGCAGCGGCTTGGCCAGCCACTGGAGCACGTGCTCGTCGAGCGCCACGCCGACCAGCTCGACGGCGGCGGCCACGCCGAAGAGGGCGAGCCAGCTCATCGGGCGGGCTGCCAGCCGGGGCGGCCGAAGACGTGGCCCAGCCGGTGCCGCCACGACGTAGCCGCCCGTACGTCGGCCCAGATCGCCCCGTACTCGTGGGTCGCCACCCGCAGCGGGTTGTAGGTGGCGATGTTCTTCGTCAGCCCGTACCGGACGGGGGCGCGCTCCGGGGCGAAGGTGCCGAACAGCCGGTCCCAGACGATGAGGATGCCGCCGTAGTTGCGGTCCAGGTACTCGGCGTTCGCCCCGTGGTGGACCCGGTGGTGCGACGGGGTGTTGAACACCCACTCGATCGGCCGGGGCAGCGTCCGGACCCGCTCGGTGTGCAGGAAGAACTGGTACAGGAGGCTGACCGACTGCTGGAGGAAGATCATCCACGGGGGAATGCCGAGCAGGGCCAGGGCCAGCCAGAACGGGAGCGTCGTCATCGGCGTCCAGCTCTGCCGCAGCGCCGTCGACAGGTTGTAGAACGTGCTGGAGTGGTGCACGACGTGACCCGCCCAGAAGAGGCGCACCTCGTGGTGGGTGCGGTGGAACCAGTAGTAGGCCAGGTCGTCGGCGAAGAACAGCAGCACCCAGGTCCAGACGCTGGTGGGGGAGAGCTGCACCGGGGCGACGGTCCACGCGGCGGCGTAGAGGCCGATCGTGAGCAGCTTCCAGGGGAAGCCGATGACCTGGCTGCCCGCGCCCATGGTGAGGCTGGTGGTGGTGTCGCGCAGCTCGTAGCCGCGTTCGTCGTCGTCGGGGGCGAACCGGTAGGACAGCGCCTCCACGACGATGAGCAGCAGAAACGCGGGCACGGCGTAGAGCACGGCGGGGATCATGCTCGGCATTCCCTTCCGGGGGCGGTGGTGGGGGTGGGGGTGGTGAGGGCGGCGGTGAGCAGGGCGCGGGCCTGTTCGGCGGCGACGTCGCCCCGGCCGGCGGCGACGGCCCCGGCGAGCCGGCGGTGCCCGGCGACGTCGAGCAGCTCGGCGGCGTGCCGCTGCGGGGGCATCGCGCCGACGGCGAGCGCGCCGGCGACCAGGCTGTTGAAACTCAGCAGGTACGCCGTGTTGCCCGAGCCGCGCACGACGTGCCGCCACAGGGCGATGTTGGCCTCGGCCATCCGGGGCAGGTCGGGCGCGAGCGCGGCGTACTCCTCGGCGGCGCGGACGACGGTCTCCCGCGTCGCCGCGTCGGCCCGCTCGGCGCAGAGCCGGGCCGCGTCGACGCCGACGCAGGCCCGCATCTCCAGCATGTCCCGCACGAGCGTGTCGACCGGCAGGGCGTCGCCGGAGCGGACCAGCGACAGCGCCAGGTCGAGCCCGGCGTGCACCCGCCAGTCCAGCACCCGGGTCGCGCCGCCCTGGCTGACCTGCACCAGGCCGAGCTGTTGCAGCCGGCGCAGCGCCTCCCGCACGGCGTGCCGGTTCACCGCGAACCCGGCGGCCAGCTCCCGCTCGCCGGGCAGCGTGTCGCCGGGCCGATACGCGCCGCTGACGACGGCATCCCGAAGCTGCCCGAAGACGTGATCGGAGACGGAGACCCGGGGAACGGGAACGAAGACCATGCGCAGCAGTGTGGCCCCGCTCACATCAACCCGTCAACTGGTTGGACCACCCTCTCCTGCCGCCTCCTGCTCGCGTTGATCAAGAGGTTTGCGTCGAACCCGGCCTCGCTCCTGACGGAAACCTCTTGATCAACGGGGGGAGAGGGAGGGGCGGGAGGGGAGGACCGGGGCGTCGCGGCCCGTGCCCCGGCGGCCGTCCCCGTCGCCGGTCCGCTGCTCGTGGTAGTCCTGCTCGACGTTGACCGACCACACGTCGTGGGCCGTACCGTGGGCGACGTTCTCCGCCGTGAGCATCGCGGTCAGCATCGAGTGGTCCTGGTTGTTGTAGCGGTGCATCCCGTTGCGCCCGACGGGGTGCAGGTTCGGCGTCTCCCGCGCCAGCCAGCCGCGGAGCACGTCGACGTTGCGCTGGTAGCGCTCGTCGTACACCGGGTACGCCTTCGGCATCCGCACCACGTGCCCCGCCTCCACGCAGTCCGGCGCGACCAGGCCCAGCCCCTCCAACTCGGCGGTGGCCAGCCGGACCAGCTCCGCGTCGGAGCGCCGCCACATGTCGTCGTCCTCGAAGACGAAGTACTCCAGGCCCAGGCAGGTGCGACCGTCCTTGACCAGGTACGGCGACCAGGAGCCGAAGTTCTGGATGCGCCCCACCCGCACCCCCGGGTCGTGCACGTAGATCCAGTTGTCGGGGAACGAGAACTCCTCCGGCACCACCAGCGCCACCGTCAGGAAGTCCCGGTAACGCAGGTCGGCGGCGCAGGCCAGCACCTCCGGCGGGGCCGGCGGGTCCAGCGCCGCCACCAGCTCCGAGATCGGCATCGAGGAGACGACGTGCGCGGCCTCCTCCCGCCGCACGCCGTCCGGGCCGGCGACCGTCACGCCGGTGACCCGCCGTCCTGCCGGGTCGCGGTGCACCGCCCGGACGCGGGTGCCCGTGCGGACCGTCCCGCCGCGCTCCCGGACCCGCTCGGCGCAACGCTCCCACATCATCCCCGGCCCGAACTTCGGGTACTGGAACTCCTCGATCAGGCTGGTCACGTCCCTGCGGTTGCGCCGGGGCAGCAGCGCGGCGAGCACCGCCCGCGACAGCGACAGGTTCTTGATCCGCTGCGCCGCCCAGTCGGCCTGCAACCGGTCGGCCGGCATTCCCCAGACCTTCTCCGTGTACGTCTTGAAGAAGATCGAGTACAGCCGCCAGCCGAAGCGCGCCGACACCCAGCCCTCGAAGTGCGACTGGTCCCTCGGCGGGCGCAGCCGCGCCCGGCCGTACGAGGCCATGCAGCGCGTCGCCTCCCACAGGCCCAGGTTGCGCAGCGCGTTGCGGGCGTTCAGCGGGTAGTCGTAGAGCCCGCCCCGGTAGAAGATCCGGCTCATCCGGGGGCGGAGCAGGAAGTCCTCGTCGGGCAGGATCTCGTGCCAGAACGCCTCCACCCGGGACACCTTCGTGAAGAAGCGGTGCCCGCCGATGTCGAAGCGCCACCCGTCGCGCTCCACGGTCCGGCTGATGCCGCCCATCACGTCGTCGGCCTCGTACACCCGCACGGGCTCGCCGTGCCGCAGCAGCTCGTACGCCGCGGTCAGCCCGGCCGGGCCCGCGCCGATGACCACCGTGCCGGCTTCTGCGCCCATGCCCGTGCCCCCCGTGATTGCCGAACGAGGCACCGCCCTTACCCGCTGCGTCCCGAATCTCACCTGCCGACGCGCCCGGGTGTGAACCGGTCGAAAGCGGGAAGATCCGGCCGGGCGCGGACGAGTCGGGGGACCAGCGGATGAGCCAGGGGCGCGGGGCCGCCGACGACCGGCCGACCGGCGTACGCGGCTGGCCGGGCCGGGCCAGGAGGGCCGCCGCCCGGGTGCCGGCCCCCTGGGGGTACGTGCTGGCGGTCTTCGCCGGCTCGAAGCTCGCGCTGTCGCTGGTCGGCGTGATCGCGCTGACCGCCTGGGACGGCGTGCCCGGGGCGCCCCCGCCCGACGAGGCGATGATGCGCGACCAGCAGCACGCCGCCTCGCCGTACCGCTGGGTCTCGCTCTGGTTCGCCTGGGACTCCTTCCTCTACGACCACCTGGCCCGCCGGCCGCTCGCCGGGTGGGACGAGTTCGCCTTCCCGCTGCTCTACCCGTTCCTGGCCCGGCCGGTCGCGGCGCTGTTCGGCGGCGACACCGCCCTGGCGCTGCTGCTCGTCGCCAACGTCGCCTTCCTGTTCCAGCTCTACTACGCCCACCGGCTCGGGGAGCTGCTCACCGGCGACGACGCGACGGCCCGGCGCTTCGTGCGGTACCTGCTGCTCCTGCCCGTCGCGTTCCTGTTCCAGGCGGCGCTGACCGAGTCGCTCTTCCTCTGCCTCGCCCTCGCCGCCTTCCACCTCGCCGAGCGGCGGCGATGGCTGCTCGTCGGCGTGGTCGGCTTCTTCCTCGCGCTGAGCCGATCGGTCGGCTTCCTCGTCGTCGTGCCCCTCGCCCTGGTCCTGCTCCGCCAGCACAGCTACCGCCTGAACGCACGCGCCCTGCTGCGGTACGCGCGCCTCGGCTGGCCGCTGGCGCTCCTGCCCGCCGGGTGGCTCACCTTCATGGCGTTCGCCGCGTGGCGGACGGGGGACTGGTTCGCCTACCAGCACGCCCAGGAACGCGGCTGGGGCATCCGGGTGCAGGACCCGCTCTGGGTGGCGTACCACGGGCTGACCGGCGGCTCGGCCGCCGACGCCGCGCGGGTCTGGCTGGCCGTGGCCGTCGTGGCGGTCGTCGCCGCCGGCTACCGCCGCGCCGAGCTGCCGTACCTCGTCTACACGCTGATCGTGGTCCTCGTGCCGCTGTCGATGGGGCCACCGGTGTACAAGAGCCTGCTGCGCTACCTGCTCGCCGCGTTCCCCGTCGGGCTCGTCCTGGCCCGGTGGGCCCGCCACGCCACGGCCGACACCTGGCTCACCGCCGCGTTAGCCCTGCTCCAGGGCGCCCTGTTCGTGGTCTGGCTGACCTACTGGACGCACTTCGTCATCTGAGGCCCCCGCTGCGAGGTGTGATCAACGACGCGTCGCGAGAGTGGTTTACTCGGCCTCGGAAGGGTGAACCTTGAGGGGAAGCGACGACGAGAGGGGTCCCCCGTGTCCGGCACGACACACCACCGGTCCAGTCACGACGCGGTCGCACCGAGCGACGTGACGGACACGCTGCTGTGGCGCCTGGCGTACGACGTCGCCGAGGCGCACCAGCCCGACGAACACGGCCGCTGCCCGAACCTGCTCTGCGAGCACCAGCCGGCCCCCTGCGCCCCGCTGGCCAACGCCGAGCGCGCCATGCGGCTGTCCCGGGGCGGCGCCGACGCCGCCCCGCAGCGGTCCGCCTACCACCCGTTCCCCGCTCCGGCCCAGGCCACGCGCCGGTCCCTCGACGAGCGGGGCCGCGAGGCCGCCTGACCGTCACCGTCTCGATCGTCCCCGACGGGTGATGGGTTAGCATCCGTCGGCCGCAGCACCGGCGGCGCCGACACGACGGGGGCAACGATGTTCCGACGGGTGGCCGTACTGGCCGCACTCACTCTCACCGCGACGGCCGGCTGCGCCGAGAAGACGGAGCCCGCGGCGTCGCCTTCGCCCGCGCCGTCGGCCAGCGCGAGCGCGTCGCCGGTCGCGGGCGGCGCGCCCTGGTACGACGAGGTCGCCCCGGCGGCGGCCGGCACCACGGTCGGCCCCGAGGGCAGCGCCTGCCCGCTGCCGATGACCTTCTCGGTGCCGCCGAAGTGGAAGGTGGAGGCGGTCAAGGTAGCCGACGCCAAGATCGGCCCCGCCCTGATGCTCTGCGAGATCGACGCGAAGCCGGCCGGGCACATCGGCTTCCTGCGGGTGTGGCGCATCGAGGGCGCCAAGCCGTTGGACCCGCAGGTCACGGTGGACAAGTACATCGCCGGGTACGGCAAGGAGGCCAAGGAGAAGCAGTACCGCCGGACCAAGGCCGGCTCGCTGGACGCGTACGAGGCGACCTGGATCGAGGAGGACGGCAGCCGGGAGCGGGCACTCGTGGTCTCCACCCTGTACGGCCGGGTCATGCTCAGCCTGGAGAGCGCGGGCGACGACGAGTTCGCGGCGATGCTCCCGGCGTACCTGTCGGCGAAGTCGACCGCGGCCCTGCCGAAGTAACCCGCCCGCCGCCCCGCCGCGCGGTGGTCCCCGGCGGGGCGGGGGCGCCTCCGCGCCGAGCGGGAACCCCATAATGAGCCGATGTCCCGGCCGTTGGTTCGGCGCCTGCTCCTGGTGCTGTTCGTCCTCGCGTCGGCTGTCGCCGCGATCGCCTTCGTCCAGTGGCTCCGGTTGCTCCCGGACGCCCAGCTCGATCGAATGGACAAGCTGTCGAGCAGCCTCGGCCCGCCCGTCGCCGTCGCGGGTCTTGCCGTGGCGATCGCCTCCGGGCTGGCGGCGACCCGGGCTGGCATCCCTTCCCGGGGGCCTGCGGAGCAGGCCAAAGCCGTCCGCGAATTCCTAGCCGAGCAGATGACCCCGCTGCTCGCCGAGGAGGCGACCTGGCGGGACCTGCACCCGCCCTACCTCCAGCCCATCCGGTGGAACAGCGACACCGCACGCGGGCGTATCGACGAACTCGCCGACTTCCTCCGAAGCCTGCCGGTAAGGCAGTTGGTGATCGTCGGGGCGCCGGGGAGCGGAAAGAGCTCGATGGCCTTGCGGATGTCGATCGACCTGCTGGCGGCCGAGGACGCCAAGAACCAACCCGTGCCGGTCATGCTCAGCCTGTCGAGTTGGAGTTCCGATCAGCGGCTGGACGACTGGCTGGAGGCGACGCTCATCCGGCAGTTTCCGGCGCTGGCCGACGCTCGCCGCTTCGGCAAGGGGGCAGCAGCCTGCGCGGTCAAGCAGATCCTGCCGGTCCTGGACGGTCTGGACGAGCTTCCGATCCTGGCGCAGCCGGACGTGCTGCGCCACTTCCGCGACGAGTTGGCGGCCGGACGACCTGCCGTCCTGGTCTGCGAGCGGAAGGCGTTCCTGGCTGCGATCAAGCGGTCCGGCGTGACGCTGCCCCGCGCGGCCGTCGTGGAGGTCCAAGCCCTCGACATCAAGGAGTCCGCTGCCTTCCTCGTGGTGGGTCAGCATCAAGGCGAGGCGCGCTGGCAGGAGGTGCTCCAACAGGTCCGAAGCAAGCCGCAAGGCGGCCTGGCGCGGCTGCTCTCGTCGCCGCTGGCCATATACCTGACGCGTGTCGCCTACGAGGATCCGCGAACGGACCCCCGCGAGCTGGTCGGCATGCGGATACCGGACGTGCGGGCCAAGCTCATGCGCTCGTACCTACCGGCGATCTACGGAGAACGGGCGAGCCGGGTCGACGGGGCGCTCCGGTCGTATCCGCCGAAATCGGCGGAGCGGTGGCACCGGTTCCTGGCTCGGGGAATGGTGTCCAGCGGCACGACCACCCTGTCCTGGTGGCAGCTCCCCACCTTCAGCCCGGGAGCGATGAGGGCACTGTCGTTCGTCGCCTTCGTCGTCGCCTCGTTCTTCATGAGAATCCGCTACGGTTTGTTGACCGGGTGGCTGGCGGGCATCTCGGCGATGCTCTTGGTCCACGGGATGAGGGTCGGTACCCCTCCGGCACGTCTCGCGCCGAGGCTCAGGGGCCTGTCGGTCGCTGTGGTGGCGGGCGTGGTGGCCGGTGTGGCCACGTACGTTCCCATGCGGCCGCGCACCAGTCTGCTCGTGGCGGCGCTGGCCGGCGTGTGGTCCGGCCTCTTCATCCTCATCGGAGTGGTTGTCCTGCTCGGCGGGCTGCACGATCCTCGCGACGACCAACGCCTCGACCTGCGGAGACAACTGCGGGACGACCGCACCGTCCTGCTGTCGGTGGTGGCCGTGTCGGCCCTGAACGGAGCTCGGTCGGCCTTCCAGTGGAGCCTGTGGTCGGGGGTGCAGCAGTTCGCTCGGAGTGCCGTCATCACGTTGGTCGCGCTGTGCGCGGCCAATATCGGAGTGCCCTGGCTGCGATTCGCCTGGGCCCGCCTCGTCCTGGCCGCCACCGGCAGGGTCCCGATCCGTCTCGTCACGTTCCTCGAGGACGCGCACCGGCGCGGGGTCCTTCGGCGCTCCGGCACCACGTACGAGTTCCGGCACGCCAGTTTCCTGACCTATCTCGCGGAACCGCTGCCGAAGGAACCGCCCGGCCCTGTTACGTCGGGCTCCTGACCGGGAGCGAGGGGCCGCCGCCCCTGAGCCGGCCGCGCCGAGCACCGCGCCACCCGCTACTACAGCTTCGGTGGCAAGCCGTCCGCGTGGTGGCGGTTTCGCGCGCCGGTCAAGCCGGGAGGCCGACGGTCGTGGCCAGGGCTGCCACGTCGGCCGGGAGCGGTCCGCCGCGTGTCAGGTCGGCGATGACGGTACGTGCCACCGGTCGTAGCCGTACTTCGGCGGGTGCGGTGCGGTCGGCGTGGATCAGGGTGCGTCCGGCCGCGAGGAGGTCGCCGACCAACAGGTACGCCCGCGCGATGTCGAGCAGGTACGCGGCGCGGTGTTCGACGGGCAGTCGTCGCCAGTGGCCGGAGGCGATGGCCTGGGTGTGTCGGGTGATGGCCTGGTGGGCGTTGCCGAGGTCGGCGGTGGTGGTGATGCGGGCGAGTGCGACGGTGGTGGGGCCGAAGCCGACGTGGTGCGGGTCGGTGTCGTCGTCCACCTGGACGGCGATGTCGGCGGCCTGGTCGAGGAGTTCCCGTACGCCGCCCGGGTCTGCGCAGGCTGCGGCGGCGTGGGCGGCCTCGACCAGCAGGGCCCCGCGCAGCGGCAGCATGTCGGGGGTGTCGTGGGGCGGCCGGTGGGTGGTGGTGTGGTGTGCGGCGGGGAGGGCAGCGGCGAGGGCGAGCGGGGCGCGGCCGAGGGCGCGTAGTGCTTGGGCGAGCGGTACGACGGCTGTCGCGGACAGGGGTGGGTTGCCGGTGGCGGTGGCGATGGCGCGGTCGGCGGCGAGCCAGGCGAGGTCGGCTTCGCCGAGTTTGACCAGCACGGAGGCGGTGATGCGGTACGCCTGCACGAGCAGGCCGGTCGTGTCGTCGTCGCGGTGGGTGGTGTGGGTGTGTTGGGTGTCGGCGAGCAGGTCGGGTAGCGCTCGGAGGAGGGCGGGGTAGTCGGCGTGGTCGTAGGTGAGCCAGGCGTGCCCGACGCGTCGGCTCAGTTCGTGGGGTGGGGTGGCGGGTGGGTTGTACGGGTCGGGGTGGGTGTCGTAGTGGGCGAGGGCGGCGCGTACCGCGTCGATTCCGGCCGTGATCGTTGCGCCGCTGGTCGTCGGTGGTGGGGTGGTGTGGCCGAGCAGGAGTGTGGGGTCGACGCGCAGGACGGTGGCGACTTCGGTGATGACGGAGTATCTGTCGAGGGTGCGGACGCCGCGTTCGACCTTGTCGACCCAGCTCTTGGATTTGCCGAGGCGGTCGGCGAGCATCTGTTGGGTCATCTGCCGCCGGGTCCGCAGGCGGGCGACGCGGCGGCCTATGGGCAGGTCACGGTTGGCCACGACGCCACCGCCGGTCGGGTATGGCCCGGGTGGTCTCCTCGGCGGGGATGCGTTCCGCCTCGGCCAGTTCCAGGATCCGCCGCCGTGCCGCTTCCCGTTCGGCTTCCTGGATCTGCTCGCCCCGGCTCTGCTTCGCTTCGTCGTCCCTGCTGGCCATGTCTTCCGCCTCCTGGTTGGTGTGGGTGCCGCCGGAGTCGGCGGCCTGGCGGGTCGGGTGTTCCTGGTGCGCCCATGATCCGAGCGGTCGGGCGCACCAGCCGATGAAGCGTTCGGTGATTTCGGCGGCGTTCAGGCCGGTGATCTCGGTGCGGGCGTCGCGTAGGTAGTCGCTCATGTAGCGGGTGAGGGTGCGGATGTTGCAGTGGCACAGCTCCTTGAGCTGGCGTTTGCGGGTCGGGCAGGGCCACGGTTCGCCGCAGGACAGGCAGTTCCAGTCCGGCCGCGACGGGCCGTGCAACGCCGGATAGTCAGCCATCGCCGCGCCCGTCGTCCGCCCTCCGGTGCCCGCCGGGCTGCTGACGCGAGTAGGGCGGGCACATGGGTGGACGGCGGTATTCGTTGCGGGGACGTGGTGCCCACGGCGTGCGCAGCCGCCAGCGCTCCGCGCGCAACTCCGCTGCGGTGTCCCGGTAGTAGCTGGCCTCGTCCCGCGCGGCCACGATTTCCCGGTACAGGGCCTCCAGGTCGGCTTCGACCTGGCCCAGGAACCTGCCGACCGCCTCCGGATCGAGGCCCCGCCGACCGAACCCCGTCATGGGAAAGCACTGCCGCCGGATGTCGGCCGGCGTAAGCAGGTTCCGCCGGGATCGGTAGACCCCGCCTTCCGCCGTGGCACGGCCGATCCCGGGGGAGGGGATGGCATCGGTCGGGTCTGGTGGCTCGTCCGGGTTGGGCTCCATGTGCCTCCGTTCTGCGCTGTCGGCAGTGCCGCCGTCCGGGCCGTCGAAGGGCCGACTCGGCGTGGCTGTTGCTGATCGGTCCGGTGCCTGCCCCAACTTGGCAGGTGGGACAAGCGGGCAGACACCGGACGTTGTGCCCCTCCTGGTGCGACCCGAGGACGAACACGACTCGGAGCATAATCGACGTAGTATCCGTGGTCTACGTTGCTAGACATAGTTGATGTGGTTATCTCGAAGTGATCTACTCGGGGGTGCGACCCGAGGAGTAAAGATGACCGCGAAGTACGAGCGGGTGGCGGAGGCCATCCGCGAGCAGATCCGCACCGGTGAACTGGCCGTGGGGGACAAGCTGCCCTCGATCAACGCGCTGCAGGCCCAGCACGGCGTGTCGTACGGCTCGATCCGTGGAGCCATGCTGGTGCTCAAGGCGGAGGGCCTTGTGGAAGGCCGCCAGGGCGAGGGCGTCTACGTCAAGGCCGTGCCAACGAGCTGATCTTGTGACCGATGTCAAGACGGTCGCGTTATAGGGGCAACGCCTGCTTCGCAGGGCACCGGGCTCTGCGAGGTGCAGAGGTGCCGCCTGTGGAAGTCAGCGTTCGAGGGGGCCCGCCACCGGCCACCCCGCACGGACTGCTGGCAACAACGGTGCCAGCACAGCCCACTCATGGTTCGTGAGATCACCTCGCGCCATGCAGGGGCCTAACGAGCGAGACTCGCGATCCGCAAGACAGAACCTAGCGCTGCGGCTGCGGTGCCGGGCGACCCGGCAGCGCGTACCCGGTCTCCCGGGCCAGCCGCGTCGCCTGGCCGTCCAGCCGCGCTGCCTCGGCCGCGTCCGCGGCCCGCTCCGCGAGCCGGGCGAGGAGATAGGACGCCCGAATCTCAAGCGGCCGGTAGCCCGAGCGGGTGGCCAGACCCAACGCCGCCCGCCCGTGTCGCCCGGCGGCCTCCGGGTCGCCCCCGGCCAGCTCGGCGGCGGCGAGGCCGGTCAGGGCCGTCGCCTCGCACCAGCAGAATCGGGTACGCCGGGCAAGTTCGAGGGACCGGCGGTGCTGCTCGGCCGCCTCGCCCGGGTGTCCCAGCGCCAGCAGCACCCGCCCCAGCGCGTCGGCAGCCCACGCCTCGGTGCCCGCGTCGCCGATCTCCCGGGTCAGCGTCACCGCCCGCTCGGCGTCGGCACGGGCCGGCTCGGCGCGATCCGTGTCGCTCCAGAGCACCGCACGGCCGGCCAGGGCGGTCGCCTCACCGTACCGGTAGCCGAGCTCCCGATTGGCGGCGAGCGCGCGGGCGTAGAGATCATCCGCGCCGTCCGCGTCGCCCCGGTCCCGGCGCACGTTGGCCAGGTCGACCAGGAGCACGGCCACGTTGTAGTGCGCCCCGGCCCGCTCCCCGCGCTCCAGTGCGGCCCGGAAGTGGGCGTCCGCCTCCGCGAACGCGCCGAGCTGCCAGTGCGAGAACCCGAGGTTGGCCAGGGACATGGCCTCCCCGCCGTCATTGCCCGACCGGCGGTTGAGCGCCAACGACCGGCGGGCGCAGTCGATCGCCGCGTGCGGGTCGCCGAGCCGCTGGTGCACCGCGCTGAGGTTGTTCAGGATCCCGGCCCGTCCCTCCTGCCAGCTGTCCGCGTCGCTGCACCGCAGCCCTTCGAGCAGGTGCTCGCGGGCCTCCTCGTACCGGCCGCTGTTGACCTGCACGAGCGCGATGCTCTGGTGCATCGCGGCCTGGGCGCGGGCGTCACCGTCGGTCTGGGCGGCGGCCAGCGCCACCGTCGCCGCGTTCAGCCACTCCTCCCGACGACCCCGCTGGTGGAAGTAGGCGCGCAGCGCGTCGGTGAGATGCCAGGCGTACCGGCGGGGACCGCACCGGGCGGCCTCTTCGACCGCCGCCGTGAGGTTCGCCCACTCGGCATCCAACCAGGCCAGGGCGGCGTCGGTGTCGGGGAAGGGGTCCGCTGCCACCGGCCGCGGCAGCCGCACGAAATGCGGAATGACCCGGCGGCCCGCCGCGTCGGCCGTGTCCAGGTAGTGGTCGAACAGCCGCCTCCGGGCCACCCCGCGGGCCGCCTCGTCGTCCTCCGCGGTGAGCCGGTCCACGGCGTACCGGCGCAGCAGGTCGTGGAAGCGGTAGCGCTCGCCGGGGTGCCGCTCCAGCAGGTGCGCTGCCGCCAGGGCCCGCAGTCTCCGGGTCGCGGTGGGCACCGGCACGCCGGCGACCGCGCCGGCCGGGCCGGCGGTGATGCTCGCCCCGGGCACCAGGCCGAGGCGGCGGAACAGTTCCCGCTGCGGCCCGGACAACACCCGGTACGACAGGGCGAACGCCTTCGTCACCGCCCCCTCCTCGGCGCCGTCGACGGTCAACCCGGCCAGCCGGTCCCCGTCGGTCAGCTCGCGGACCAGGCCGGCGACGTCCGCCCTGCCGGCCGATTGCACGTTGGCTGCGGCGATGCGCAGGGCCAGTGGCAGGTGGCCGCAGAGTCGAGCCAGCTCCGCTGCCGCCGCCGGGTCGGCTCGCACGGCCGCCGCACCCAGCAGCGTCGCCAGGAGACGTACCGACGCCACCGGGGTGAGCACGTCCAACGGGAGCAGCCGGGCGTCGGCGCGGACCACGAGGTCACCGAGGCGGTGCCGGCTGGTGACGAGCACGGTGCCGCGGGACGGGATGAGCGGCAGCACCTGGTCGGCGTGGCGGGCGTTGTCCAGCACCAGCAGCACGTCCCGACCGGCCAGTAGCGAGCGGAGCAGCGCCGTTCGGCCGTCCAACCCGTCCGGCACCGCCCTCGGGTCGACCCCGAGCGCGGTCAGCAGGTGGGTCAGCGCCGTCTCCACCGGCATCGGCTCCCGGTCGGCGTCGAAGCCACGCAGGTCGAGGTGGAGCTGCCCGTCCGGGAACTCCGCGCGGACCCGGTGGGCCCAGTGCAGCGCCAGGGCGGTCTTGCCCACCCCGGCGGTGCCGCTGATCACCCAGATCCGGGTACGGTCGGCCGGCTCCGCCAACCCGGCGTCGAGCCGTTCCAGCTCGGCGTCCCGTCCGGTGAGGGTCGTGCTGCTGTGCGGCAGCCCGGCGGGGCGGACGAGCGCGGAGCGGTCGTCGCCGCCCGGTCCGGCGACGTCGGCGGGCGGCCCCAGCGTCGGGTCGGCGCGCAGGATCCGCTCCTCAAGGCGGCGCAGCGCCGGGGCCGGATCGAGGCCGAGTTCGTCGGCGAGCCGATCGCGTACCTGCCGGTAGGTGGCCAGCGCCCGGTCGGCGCCGCCCTCCCGGTACAGGGCCAGCATGAGCTGACCGACCAGCCGCTGGCGTCCGGGTTGCCGGGCCACCGCGTCGGTCAACTCGTCGGCGACCTGCCGGGAACGCCCCCGCCGCAGCAGCACGTCCGCCCGCTCCTCGACCGCCGTCCAGCGGGCCTCGCGCAGGCCGGCGCAGAGCCGGTGCCGCACCTCCTCGTCGGCCACGTCGGCGAGCGGCTCCCCCCGCCACAGCGCCAGCGCCTGGTCGAACAGGGCCACGGCGTCGTCGTCGCCGGCCGCCCGCGCCCGCGCGACCAGGTCGGTGAACCGGTGCGCGTCGACCGCCAGCGGGTCGACCCGGAGCAGGTAGCCGGGCGCACGGCCGATCAGTTCCACCGGCACCTCCGCCTGCCGCAACGCGGTGCGCAGCCGGGAGACCAGCGCCTGCACGGTGCCCCGGGCGCTGCGCGGCGGCGCTGGACCCCAGACCAGGTCGATCAGCCGATCCACCGCCACCACCCGGTTCGGCTCCAGCAGCAGCGTCGCGAGAACGAGGCGAGGCTGGCGCCCACCGAGGTCGACCTGGACGCCGTGCGCCCACAACTCGACCGTGCCCAACACCCGGAACTCCACCGCCACCTCCCCACCCGCGAGTATGGCGGTCCGCAGTGGACGAGCTGCAAGCCGGTTGCAAGCATCCTGCAGCCACGGGTGTGGACCGTGTATCCCGTCCTGATCTGGCGGCCCTTCGGCCGTTCGGTCGGGACGCGCGGCCGGCACCGGCCGCGCCTGACCTCGAAAAGGGAGAACGGCGAGTGGAGAAACTCAGGCGTCCCGGCCTACGCCGGCTGGGCCTGACGGCGGCAGGGGCCGTCGCGGTGGCCGCGCTCGTGGCGGCCGTGGGTGTCGGCCGGGCCGACCCCGGCGTGCGCTACGACACACAGCCCGAGGCGCTTGCCTTCGGCAAGGAGATGTACGACTTCCAGACCGTCGAGCAGATGACCGCCACCTCACACCTGGTGGTCTTCGGCACGGTCACCTCGGTGGAGCCCGGCCGGCTGGCCAGCGCCGACGAGGACCCGGCGGCGGTTGGCGGTGACATCCGGCTGCGGACGGTGACGATCAGCCAGTCCGACGTCCTACACAACCCGAAGAACCTGATCATCCCGCCGTCCATCACCCTCGAGGAGGAGGGCTGGGACGAGGAGGGGCGCGGCTACATCTCCAACAACGTGGCGTGGAGTGCGGTGGGCGACACCGGCTACTTCTTCCTGCGCCGCGCCGTCGGCGCCAGCAACCCCTACACCTACCAGCTGGCCAGCTCCGACGGGCGCGCGCTGGTGGTCGACGGCGCGCTGCGGCCCAGCAACCCGGAGAACGAGCTGGCCACGTCGATCACCACGATGGCGCCCTCGTTCCTGAACAACACGGTCGTCGCGGCGAGCGGGCAGGTCGCCGCCGGCACGCTGACCGAGTCGATGCCGACCGCGGAGCTGCCGCAGCCTCCGGAGGAGAGTGGGGAATGAAGCGCACGACGATCGTCCTCGGTGCCACGCTGATCGCCGTGGTGGCGTTGGCGCCACCGGCCATGGCCGGGCACGGCGGCAAGGCCAACAGCGGCAAGCCGGACAACAAGGAACAGGCGGTGGAGTCGAACTCGCTGACGAGCGCCGGCAAGGCGGCGGTCTCGCACGGCCGGGCTCAGCTCGACCGCTCGCAGATCACCACCTCGACCGGCGGCGGGGACATCCACGTCTACGACAAGTCGTACTCCAGTTCCTGGTACGGGCAGACGACCTGCACCGACACCAACTGGTGGAACGGGCTGTGCGACCAGTACGACGTCAAGTTCAACACCCGGACGATGAGCGGCAAGTCCACGGGCTACTGGCAGAGCCTCGGCTGTCACGAACTCGGGCACACCGGCTCGCTGGGCCACCGCTCGAAGAGCGCCGACACGGACAACAACTCGTGTATGCGCAGCGATATCTGGCCCAAGAACTTCGACAGCCACGACATCACCGCGATCAATGACAACGTCTGATCGTCGTCTGCTGTTCTCCGGTGCGGCGGTGGTCGCGGTGGCCGCCGCCGCGCTGGGCGGGTGGTGGCTGTCCCGGCCGGATCTGCCCTCGGACTGGTCGGGCCGCAGCGAGTTCTGCGCCGAGGCGCAGACCTTCGCTCTGGTCAACCAGGGCGAGCTCACCGGTGAGCAGCGGGTCGAGGCGATGGCCGCCCTGATCCGCTCCGCACCACGGGAACTCACCCCGGACCTGGAGCGGCTCGCCGGTGCACTGGGGGGACCCGAGCCCACCACCCCGCACGACCACGGCCCGACCGGATCGAGCCCGGAGGCGGCCGGTCACGACGCCGGCGCGGCCGAGCACGAGCACGACCCCGGCACGGCCGCGCACGAGCACGACGACGCGTCCGCTGCGGAGGCGGCCGTGCCGAACGACACGGCGGTGAAGGCGAGCGGACGCCGCGCGGGGGAGTTCATCGAACGCACCTGCGGGGTCAACCTACCCAACATCCGCACCTGAGCTGCGGACTCCGCGGGTGGGACGTCGTCAGACGGTTCGCCATCGGGGGCGGCCGGCCCGGGCCACACGTCCGGGCCGGCCGGGCCGCGTCGGTGCGTGACACCTCCCCAACCGTCTGCGAGGCGGCACGCCCTCGTAGAGTCGTTCTCGGGTTCAGGCACACTCCACAGTGTCGTCCGCCGAGGCGAGAGTAGGGATAGGACGTTGACCGAGCAGCACCTCCCCGCAGCGTCGACCGGCACCGACGAGGCCGTCCTTCGGATCGTCGCCGACGTGCTGAACGTTCCGCACGTCTCGCCCGCCGACAGCTTCTACGACTTCGGCGGCACGTCCCTCCAGGCCATGCGGATCTGCGCCCGCCTCAGCAAGGAACTGGGCCTGCGCGTCGGCCCGGAGGTGCTGTTCGACAGCGACACCCTCGCCGACGTGATCGCGGCGACCGAAGCCTGAGCGCCGGCCACCCGACCCGCCCCACCCTGCCGGACGTTCAGGAGCCACCCCCGTGCCCCACCCCCACGCCGCAGCGCCCCAGCTCATCCACGAGGCGGTCGCCCGCCAGGCGCGGCTGCGCCCCTCGGCCGTCGCACTCGTCCACCGGGGCGAGCGCGTCGACTACGCGACCCTCGACGCCGCCGCCGACGCGTACGCCGCCGACCTCTGGGCGGCGGGCGTGCGCCCCGGGACCGTCGTGCCGGTGCGGCTGTCCCGCTCGCCCCGCCTGGTGGCCGTCCTGCTGGGCATCCTCAAGTGCGGCGCGGCGTACGCGGCCATCGACCGCCGCTGGCCGCAGGAGCGAATTAGCCAGGTCACGAAGCTGCTCAAAGCGTCCATCGTGGTCGCTGACGCGGGGGCGCGCGCCGACGTACCCCAGTGGATCGTGCCGGACGAGCCGCTGGCTCAGGCGGCGGCCCGCCACCCCGAAGCCTCACCCGAGGTGTACGTCGACGGCGGCGACGCCGCCACCGTCTTCTTCACGTCGGGCAGTACCGGCGTACCCAAGGGGGTGCTCTCGCCGCACCGCGCGACCACCCGGCTCTTTCCCGCCGGGGGCGGATTCGCGGACCTCGGGCCCGGCCGGGTGATGCTCCAGGCCGCGCCGGTCTCCTGGGACGCGTTCAGCCTGGAGGTGTGGGGGCCGCTCACCAGCGGCGGCACCTGCGCCATCGCGGACGCCGACTACCTGCTCCCCGACGATCTTGCCGAGCTGGTCGCCTCGGCGGGGGTGGACACCGCGTGGCTGACCGCCTCGCTGTTCAACTTTCTCGTCGACGAGGACGACCCGGCCCGCCCCTGCCTCGCCGGCCTGCGCCAGATCCTGACCGGCGGCGAGCGGCTCTCGCCGACCCACGTCGCCCGCTTCCTGGCCCGCTACCCGGACACCATTCTGACCAACGGGTACGGGCCGGCGGAGAGCTGCGTCTTCGCCACCACCCACCGGGTCACGGCGGCGGACTGCGACGCCCCGGGCGGCGTCCCGCTCGGCGTGCCGGTGCCCGGGACCGGCGTGCACATCCTGGCCGGGGACCGGGCGCTCGGCCCGGGGGCGGTGGGGGAGGTCTGCCTGGCCGGCGAGGGCCTGGCCCTCGGGTACGTCGGCGATGACGCCGCCACGTCGGCCGCGTTCACCCGGCTGCCGCTCGACGGCGGGGAGCCCGTGCGCGTGTACCGGACGGGGGACCTGGGCCTCCTCGACGCCGACGGGGTGCTGCACTTCCGGGGCCGCGCCGACCTCCAGGTGAAGATCGCCGGCCACCGGATCGAGCCGGGCGAGGTCGAGGCCGCCGCCCGCCGGGTGCCGGGCGTGCGGGAGGCCGCCGTCGTCGCCGTCCCGGCCGCGAGCGGCAAGGGGTACGACCGGCTGGCCCTGTTCTACACGGCTGACGAGCCCGCCGCGCCGGCCCCCGTCGCGCTGCGTCGCGCCCTGGCGGCCACGTTGCCCCGTTACCTGGTGCCGAACCACGTGCGCCGCCGCGACGCCCTGCCGACCACGGCCACCGGCAAGCTCGACCGCAACGCCCTGCTCGCCTTCCTGTGAAGCCTCGTCCGAACCGGAGAGCGCCCCTCATGACGCCCGCCCCCTCCTCCGCCCCCGGCTACCCGATGTCGGACGAGCAGGAGTCGATCTGGCTCAACGACCAGTTCCAGGACGGGCCCTCCCGGTACGTGGAGTCGTGGGCGTACCGGCTGCGGGGCGCGCCGGTCGACGCGGACGCCGCCCGGCGGGCGCTCGACGGGATCGTGGCCCGGCACGAGGCGCTGCGCAGCCGCCTGTCCCTGGTCGACGGGCAGGCGTGGCAGACGGTGCTGCCGCCCGCCCCGGTGGAGCTGGACGTGCGCCGGGTCGGCCCGGACGAACTGCCCGCCGCCCTGGTCGCGGCGGCAACCTGCCCGGTGCCCCTGGACGCCCCGCCCCTGCTGCGGGCCACGCTGCTGCGGCTGGCCGACGACGACGCGGCCCTGGTGGTGGCGATCCACCACGCGGTGATCGACGGCTGGTGCTTCAGCCTGCTCGACGCCGAGTTCGGCGCGCTCTACCGGGCCGCCCTCGATGGCACGGACGCCGGGCTGCCCGAGTTGCCCCTCCAGTTCGGCCCGTACGCGCTCCAGCGCCGCCGGGCCGACGCCGCCGACGGCACCGAGTCGCTCAAGCACTGGCGGGAGGCCCTGCACGGGGCCCCGCCGGAGTCGTCGTTCCCCACCGACCGGCCCCGGCCGGCGGTCCTCGGCGCGGGCGGCGACCGCGTCGAGTTCACCCTGGACTCCGGGATCGGCACCGGCATCCGGGCGCTGGCCCGCCGGGGCAGGACCACGCCGTTCGCGGTGCTGACCGCCGCGCTGACCGCGCTGATCGCCCGGCTGGCCGGGGCCGACGACGTGGTGATCGGTACGCCCGTGTCCCGCCGGGACGACGAGGCCCTCGAACCGATGATCGCCTGCCTGACCGACGTCATGCCGCTGCGCCAGCGGGTGCCCGCCGACATCACGTTCGCCGAGTTGGTCGCCCGGACGAAGGAGCAGGTGTGGGGGGCCGTCCGGCACCGGGACGTGCCGTACTCGCACCTGCTGCGCGAGCTGGACGTGGCGCGCTCGCCGGGCCGGTTCCCGCTGTTCCAGGTGGTGATCGGGGTGGACGACGCCCCGCCGCCGTCCCTGAGCCTGCCCGGCGTGACCGCCGAGCGCCTCTACGTCCACTCGGGCACCGCCAAGTACGACGTCTTCCTGCACCTGGTGCCCGAGCGGGGCGGCTTCCACGGGTTCCTGGAGTTCGCCACCGACCTGTTCGACCGCAGCACCGCCGAGCGCCTCGCGGAGCGGTTGCGGACCCTGCTCGCCGAGGCCGTCGCCCGACCCGACGCGCCCCTGCGCGACCTGGAACCCCTGCCGGCCGCCGAACGCCGGCTGCTCCTCGAAACCTGGGCGCCCGGACCCGCCGCCCCGGCCGCCCCGCCGCTCGCGCACGAGGCCGTCGCCGCGCAGGCCCGCCGTACGCCGGACGCCCCGGCGGTCGTGCACGGCGACCGGGTCCTGTCCTACGCGGAGCTGGACCGGGCGGCCGACGCGGTGGCGGCGCACCTGGTTGCGCGGGGCGCGGCCGGGCGGCCCGTGGGCGTCTGCCTGCGGCGCTCGCCCGAACTGGCCGTCGCGGTGCTCGGGGTGCTGCGGGCCGGCGGCGCGTGCCTGCCCCTCGACCCCGCGTACCCGCGCGAGCGGATCGCCCACATGGCGGCCGACGCGGGCATCCCGGTCGCCCTCGTCGGGCGGGAACTGGCCGGGCTGCTCCCCGGGACCGTCGACACGCTCCACCCGGAAGACCTGCCGGCCGCGCCCCCGGTGGAGCTGCCCGCGGTCGGCCCGGCCGACCTCGCGTACCTGATCTTCACGTCCGGCTCCACCGGCCGCCCCAAGGGCGTCGCCGTGCCGCACCGGTCCCTGGCGAACCTCCTCGCCTGGCAGCGCGCCCGCTCCGCCGCCGGGCCCGGCACCCGCACGCTCCAGTTCGCCGCGCTCAGCTTCGACGTGGCCTTTCAGGAGCTCTTCGCCACCTGGGCCACCGGCGGCACCCTCGTCCTAGTGGACGACGAGACCCGGCGCGACCCGGCCCGCCTGCTCGACCTACTCGACTCCGCGCGCGTCGAGCGGCTGTTCCTGCCGTTCGTGGCCCTCCAGCAGCTCGCCGAGTACGCCTGCGCCACCCGCCGCCCGGCGGCCACGCTGCGGGAGGTCGTCACGGCCGGCGAGCAGCTCCACGCCACGCCCGCCCTGCGGGAGTTCTTCCGGCGCTGGGCCCCCGGCGCAACCCTGGAGAACCAGTACGGCCCCTCCGAGACGCACGTCGTCACCGCCGAACGCCTCGACGCCGACCCCGACGCCTGGCCCGACCTGCCGCCCATCGGCCGACCCGTGCCCGGCGCGCGGGTCCTGCTGCTGGACGACCGGCAGCGGCTCACCCCGATCGGCGCGGTGGGGGAGCTGTGCGTCGGCGGGCCGGTGCTCGCCGCCGGCTACCTGGGGCGGCCCGAGCTGACCGCGCAGCGGTTCGTCGCCGACCCGTTCCAGCCGGGCGAGCTGCTCTACCGCACCGGCGACCTGGCCCGGCACCTGCCCGACGGGCGCATCCAGTGCCTCGGCCGCCTCGACAACCAGGTCAAGATCCGGGGGCACCGGGTGGAGGTCGAGGAGGTCGCCGCCGCCGTCGAGGCGGTGCCCGGGGTGGCGCACGCCGCCGTCGTCGCCCACGACTTCGGGGCTGCCGGCAAGCGCCTGGTCGCGTACTACCGCCCGGCCGCCGGGGTCACCCTGAGACCCGAAGACCTGCGCCGTACGGTGACCGGGCGGCTGCCCGAGTACCTGGTGCCGTCGGTCTGCGTGCCTGTGCGGGAGTTCCCCCGCACGTCGAGCGGGAAGCTGGACGTGGCCGCGCTGCCGCCGCCGCACGCGCCTGCGCCGGTCGACTCGTACGCGCCGCCGCGCACCGCCACCGAGACCCGCATCGCCGCGATCTGGCGGGACGTGCTGGGCGTGGCCCGGGTCGGCGTGCACGACGACTTCTTCGCCCTCGGCGGGCACTCCCTGCTGGCCACCCGCCTCATGCTGCGGCTGCGCGAGGAGTCGGGGGTACAGGTCCCCCTGGGGGCGCTGGCCGCGTCGCCGACCGTCGCCGGCCTCGCCGCCCTGGTCGACCGCGAACGGCGGCCCGCCGCCGACCGGAGCGGGGAGCCGGGTCTCGACCCCGCCGCCGACCTGAGCGTGGAGCCGGGCCGCCACCCGGCCGTCGACCGGAGCGTGGACTCGGGTCTCGACCTCGCCGCCGAGGTCGCGTTGCCGGCCGACATTCGGCCCGCCGGGGAGACCGTCCGGGTGGCCGTGGACCCCGCGCACGTGCTGCTCACCGGGGCCACCGGGTTCCTCGGGGCGTTCACCGTGCGCGCCCTGCTGGACCGCACCCGGGCCGTCGTGCACTGCCTGGTGCGCGGCGCGGACGCCGGGCAGGCGGCGGCGCGGCTGCGCCGGACCCTGGAGGGGTACGGCCTCTGGGACGAGCGCGCCGAACGGCGGGTCGTCACCGTCCACGGTGACCTGGCGCAACCCCGCCTCGGGCTCACCGAGGATGCCTTCGACGAGCTGGCCCGCCGGGTCGACGCCGTGTACCACGTGGGCGCGGCCGTGCACCTCTTCGCCCCGTACGCGCAGCTCAGGCCCGCCACCGTGGGCGGCACCGCCGAGATCCTGCGGCTGGCGGCCCGGCACCGCAGCGTGCCGGTGCACCACGTCTCCACCGTCGGCGTCTACGCGGGGCGCGCCGACCACCCGGTCGGCCCCGAGCACCCCACCGGCCCGGCGGGGAGCCTCGAACACGGCTACACGCGCAGCAAGTGGGTGGCCGAGGGGCTGATCGAGGCCGCCCGCGCCCGCTCGCTGTCCGCCACGATCTACCGGCCCACCCGCATCGCCGGGCACAGCCGCACCGGGGCCTGCCAGCGCGGCGACTACCTGTGGCTGCTGCTCAAGGGCTGCGTGCAGGCCCAGGCCGCGCCCGCCGGGGTGGACGCCGCGTTCGACCTGGTGCCCGTCGACTACGTCGCCGACGCGATCGTCACCCTGTCCCGCCGGCCGGCGGCGGCCGGGCGCACGTTCCACCTGGCCGCCGGGCGGCTGCTGCGGCTGGACACGGCGCTGGGCTGGCTGCGCGACCGGGGGTACGCGCTGCCCGAGGTCGCGCCGGGGGAGTGGCTGGACCGCATCGGCGCGGACCCGGCCAACGCGGCGTTCCCGCTGCTCGGCACCCTCGCGGCCGAGCTGACCGGGGCCGGCTCGGAGGGCGGCCTGGTCTTCGACCCGAGCGCCACCGACGCGGCCCTGGCCGGCTCCGGGGTGTCCCGCCCGGAGGTGGACGAGGCGCTGTTCGACACGTACGTCGGGTACTTCGTCCGGGCGGGCTGGCTCCCGGACACGGCGGGGCGGGGCGCTGAGGCGTAGCCCCGTGTCCGGCCGGAGTCGTCGCACCTGGCGTGGAGCTGACGGTGCGCCGGTGGTGGTTGTTCTGGGTCCTGTGGAGCTGATGTCGTCAGCGACTCGTACGGAAGCGGGCGTGATGTCGTAGCCGACTCAGCTCCACAGCGGCGGGGGCAGGCTAGCGGGGGCGGCGCGGTGAGGGGATCAGCCACCACGCGAGGCCGGCGGCGACCAGGATGACAGCGGCGGCGACCAGGGAGGTGGTCTGCATGGCGGCGAGGAAGGCGTCCCGGGCGGCCTGGGCGGCGGCGCTGTCCGGGGCGAGCACGGTCAGGGCCGAACCCAGGGAGTCCTCCGCGCGGGCCCGCACCGCCTCGGGGAGTTCCCCGGGCAGGCTGAGTTCTGTGCGGTACCCGGTCGTGATCAGCGAGCCGAGCACGGCGATGCCGAGCACGACGCCGAGTTCGTTGGCGGTCTCGGTCACCGCCGACACGGAGCCCGCCTTGTGGGGTGGCGCGGCGGAGAGGATCGCGTCGGCGGCCAGGGTCATCGCCAGGCCGACGCCGAGGCCCACCGGGGCGAGGCAGAGCGCGAGCCACACGTACGACGCCTGGCCGGCGGCCGGCGCGACGAGGGCGAGCCCGACGGCGGCGACCACGAGGGAGAGGGCGATCGCGCGGCCCCGGCCGAGCCGGGCGACGGCGACGCCGACCAGGCCGATCACGACGACCGACGCGACGGTGGCGGGGAGTTCGGCGACGCCGGCCTGCAGCGGGCTGAAGCCGCGCACGAACTGGAGGTACTGGGAGAAGAAGAAGAGCAGGCCGATCAGCCCGAAGATCGACACGACGTCGGCGGCGACCGCGCCGGTGAAGGCGGGATTGCGGAACAGGTCGACGTCGAGCATGGGGTTGGGCAGGCGGCGCTGCCGACGTACGAAGATCATGCCGGCGGCCAGGCCGAGCGCCACGCACGCCACGATGAGCGGGCTGATGCCGGCGGAGGCCAGGTGGGTGATGGCGTAGACGATCGGCACGACGGCGAGCATCGACAGCAGCGCGGAGGGGAGGTCGAAGCGGCCCGGGTTCGGGTCCTTGGACTCGGGTAGCAGCAGGAAGCCGGCGATCACCACGACGGCGATGACCGGCAGGTTGATCAGGAAGACCGAGCCCCACCAGAAGTGTTCGAGCAGGAAACCGCCGATCATGGGCCCGATGGCGGACCCGCCGGCGAAGGCGGCCGACCAGATGGCGACCGCCCGGGTGCGCTCCGCGTCGTCGGGGAAGATGTTGCGGATCAGCGAGAGCGTCGACGGCATCAGCGTCGCGCCGGCGACGCCGAGCAGGAGCCGGGCCGAGATCAGTGACTCGGCGCTGGTGGCGAACGCCGCGCCCAGCGAGGCGAGCCCGAACAGGGTCGAGCCGGTGAGCAGGACGAGTTTGCGGCCGATCCGGTCGGCGAGGTTGCCCATCAGGGCGAGCAGGCCGGCGAGGGCGAGGGAGTAGATGTCGCCGATCCAGATGATCTGCTCGGCGGTCGGCGACAGGCTCGCGGTCAGCGACGGCACCGCCAGGGCGAGCACCGTGCCGTCGATCGCGAGCAGCAGGACGGCGGCGGCGAGCACGCCGAGCGCCGCCCAGCGGCGGAACGGGGACAGGGTGGAGGCGGGCGCGAAGGTCAAGGCCACCCCCGAAACTAGACTGACCGGTCGGTAATTTCCCGGGCGACCTCCTCTGGTCGCCGTCCTCCGTCCCGAGGCGGTGCGGGTCGACCGGCCAGGGACTCAGCCCTGTGCATTCTCCGTGGTCGACCGCCACTCGCGGGCCAGGATGGCGAAGACGAGCCGGTCGGCCCACTCGCCCCGGAACAGGTAGCTCTCGACGTGGCGCGCCTCCCGGCGCATGCCGAGCCGGGTCATCAGGCGGGCCGACGCCTCGTTGCGGGCGTGGCAGCGGGCGTAGACGCGGTGCAGCCCGAAGTCGGTGAACCCCCAGTCCAGCAGCGCCGTGACCGCCTCCCTGGCCAGCCCGTGCCCCCAGTGGTCGGGGTGCAGGACGTACCCCAGCTCGGCCGTGCGGTCGACCTCGCTGCGCCAGACCAGCTCGACGGCCCCGATCACCCCGGCGTCGGTGGCCACGGCGAGGGTCAGGCAGTCGCCCTCCGCGCGCAGCGCGTCCTGGCCCGACATCGCGACCAGCGACTTCCGCGACCGCTCGCGGCTGCGCGGCTCGGCCCCGAACATCCAGCGGACGACGTCCGGCCGGCTCTGGTACGCGTGCACGTCGTTGAGGTCGTCCAGCGTGAACGGGCGCAGGGCGAGCCGCGCGGTGCGAATCGGGTACGTCGGCCGGAACATCCCGCGATCGTAGGGGAGCCGGGGCCGGATAACCGGTGCCACTCGACGCGGACGAGGGTCGTGGCCCGGCCTGCCGTGAGTGGATCGCTCAGCGATTTCGGGGCCTTCGGCAGAGCGGGCAGGTCGTGTCGGACGCGCGACTGGCCGAGTGGGGGCGCGCAGGACCACGATAGCCTCCACGTATGCATAACTATCGATCATTTTCCCGCCGGTCGTGCGGTGCCGCCGCCGTGACGGCGGCCGTCGCGGCCGGCGCCCTGGTCCCCGCCCCGGCATCGGCTGCGGTGCCGCCGCGCATCTGCGAGGTCGTCGTGGCCCCGGCCGGTAACGGCCAGGCGGTCCGTGGCGCGCCAGGGTTCACCAGCACGCCGCTCTACACGATGAGCACCGGGAACCGCTTCTCGCTCTGGGGCACCGGCATCACCGTGGAGAACGTCAAGTGGAAGCCGCGGACCGACAACGGCTCCACCCCGGTCCAGGAGTGGGTGCCCGTCATCAACGTCGTCACCGGCCTGCGGTACGTCGACAACGAGTTCTGCGACCGGGGCGTCTGACCGCACCCGGCCACCGTCCGGCGGCGCCGCGCCGCCGGACGTGCCCGCTCGACTGATGATCAGTTGCCACGCCGGGGGGACCTCACCCGGCGTACCGCGTCGGCCAGTTCCTCCAGCAGCCGCCGCCACGGCTCCTGCGGGAAGCTGCGCGCCACGACCTCCCGGTTCCGCCTCAGCGCCGCCCGTCGCTCCGGCGACCCCGCGCGCAGCTCGGCGAGCTGGTCGAGGAACGCGGCGGCGGGCGCGCGCAGCTCCGCCGGGTCGGTGACGCGGACCTGGTCCAGGCCCGCACCGTACGCGCCGGCCAGCGCGTGGTACGCCGTCGTCACGCACGGCACCCCGGCCACCGCCGCCAGCGCCGGGCCCAGGCCGACGCTCTCCACGTCGGGGCGGTTGGGGGTGTAGAAGACCCCGCCGTCGGTGGCGGCGGCGACGCGCAGCAGGTCCACCTCGTCCAGGTGCCACCCGCCCGCGTCGTCGCGGTACGTCGACAGCGGCACCCCGCCCAGGAAGTGCACGCCCCCGGGGTCGTCGCGCAGGACGGCGAGCACCTCCTTCGCGTACTCGGGGTCCTCGTCGAGGGTGCCGAAGACCAGCAGGTGCGGCAGGGGCTCGCCGCGCCGCGCGGCCTCCCGGCGGGCCTCGGCCAGCAGCGCGACCGCGATCTCGACGCCCTTGACCCGGAACACGCGCACCGGTGCCACGACGACCGGCGCGCCCGCCGGGACGCCCCGCTGGGCCAGGAACTCGCGGTGGGCGCCGGTCGGCGCGGCCGGCTCCACCGTGGGCAGGACCAGCGGCACCACGGTGGGCCGGGCCCGCGTCGGGTACGCCTCGCACTCGCGTGCCAGCTCCCCGGTGGGCACGACCCAGCGGTGGTACGGCACGTCCTGCGGCACGGGCGTGAACTCGTTCGGCGCGGTCGGGTAGACGCGCGCGTCGCCCTCGTGCACGGCGTAGCTGGCGAACAGGTCGTGGTCCCAGAAGACCACCCCGCCGGGCCGGCCGCCGCCCCACCGGCGCTCGGCGGCGCGGTGCAGGGCCACGGTCACCGGGGTGGCGTCGGTGAGGGTCATGTTCATGGCGATCACCCAGTCGACGTTCCGCTCGGCGAACCAGGCGGTGAAGTACCGCTCGTACGGCTCGGCCAGCGCGGCGATGCGCCGGTGCACGTCGGCGCGGGCGGCGGGGTCGAGCCGGTCGGCGTCGGCGACGGCGGTGCGCAGCGCGATCCATTCCCGGGCGACATCGGCTGCGACGGGGACCGCGTCGCCGACCCGCAGCCACTCCGGGTACCCGCGCACGTCCGCCCCCGACGGGTAGAACGCCGCCTTGTCGGGCCGCCACGAGTAGCCCAGGTCGGCGGTGACGGGCAGCTCCAGCAGGCCGTCGGCGCGGGCCAGGTCGACGACGTTGCGGAAGGTGGTCAGCAGCCCGCTGACCGGCAGCCCGTCCCCGGAGATCATCGCCATGCGCATGCTCGTCGCCTTCCTCGTCACTGGACCGGTGCCGGCCGACGTACCGGGGGAGCGGTGGTGCGGGCGGGTCAGCGGTGCAGGGCGACCGCCCGGCGCGCGGCGGGGACGACCAGCGGCGCGCCCGTCTCCGGGTCGTCGATCACCCGGCAGGCCAGCCCGAACACCCGCCGCACCAGCTCCTCGGTGACGATCTCCCGGGGTGCCCCGGCGGCCACCACCTTCCCGTCGCGCATGGCGATGAGGTGGCTGGCGTACCGGGCGGCCTGGTTGAGGTCGTGCAGCACCGCGACCAGCGTGCGCCCCTGCTCCTCGTGCAGTTGCGCGCAGAGGTCGAGCACCTCGATCTGGTGGGCGATGTCGAGGAACGTGGTGGGCTCGTCGAGCAGCAGCAGCTCGGTCTGCTGGGCCAGGGCCATGGCGATCCAGACCCGCTGCCGCTGGCCGCCGGAGAGCTCGTCGACGAGCCGGTCGGCGAGGTCGGCCACGCCGGTGGCGGCCATCGACTCGTCGACCACCCGCTCGTCGTCGCGGGACCACTGCCGCAGCAGGCCCTGGTGCGGGTACCGACCCCGGGCCACCAGCTCGGCCACGGTGATGCCGTCCGGCGCGGTCGAGGACTGGGGGAGCAGGCCGAGGGTGCGGGCCACCTTGCGGGCCTGCTGGGCGTGGATGTCCCGGCCGTCGAGCAGCACCGTGCCGGCGGTGGGCTTGAGCATCCGGGCGAGCGCGCGCAGCAGCGTCGACTTGCCGCAGGCGTTGGGCCCGATGACCACGGTGAAGGAGTGGTCGGGGATGGTCACGTCGAGCCGCTCGGCGATGGTCCGCTTGTCGTACGCGAGGGTCAGCCCGTCGCCGCTGAGCCGAGGGGTTCCGGGGCGCATGGGCGGTGCTCCGTTCTCTGTCGGGGGGCGGTGGGCCGGGCGGGTGTTTGGAGGGGGCCCTTCCTCTACCGAATGCGTTAACAAGGTGCCCCTCCTTACAGTCGGCCGGCGCGGCGTTCGGTGGCGAGCAGCCAGATCAGGTAGCCGCCGCCGATCGCGCCGGTGACCACGCCGACGGGGAGCTGGTGGCCGGGGAAGCCGCGCTGGGCGACCAGGTCGGCGGCGACCAGCATCGCCGCGCCCAGCGCCGTGGCGGCGGCCAGGTTCGGGCCCGGCGCGCGGGTGAGCCTGCGGGTCAGGTGCGGGGCGGTGAGCGCCACGAAGTTGACCGGCCCGGCGGCCGACGCGGCGACGGAGACCAGCAGCACCGCCGCGATCAGCAGCACCGTGCGCAGCCGGCGCACCGGCACGCCGAGCGCGGCGGCGGTGTCGTCGCCCAGCTCGGTCATCCGCAGCGCCGGGCCGCAGGCGAAGAGCACCACCGGGGCCAGCACCGCCAGGGTGACGGCCAGGGGGACCGCCTGCGCCCAGCCGCGCCCGTCGAGGCTGCCGGTGAGCCAGAGCACCGCGCGGGCGGCGTCCATGAGCTGCGCGCGGGTCAGCAGCCAGCCGTTGACCCCGGTGAGGATCGCCGCGATGCCGATGCCGGCGAGGATCAGCCGGTGGCCGTGCGCGCCGCGCGCCCACGCCACCGCCCAGAGCAGCAGGCCGGTGGCGAGGCCGCCGACGACCGACGCGCCGGCCAGGGCCAGGGTGCCGCCGCCGGCGACCACCACGACCAGGGCGCCGGTGGCCGCGCCCTGGGTGACGCCGAGGATGTCGGGGCTGCCGAGCGGGTTGCGCACGAGGGCCTGGAAGACCGCGCCGCCCAGGGCGAGGGCGGCCCCGACGAGCATCGCGGTGACCAGTCGGGGCAGCCGCAGCTCGCCGATGATGAAGTTCTCGGCGGTGGTGCCGTTGCCGGCGAGGGTGCGCAGCACGTCGGCGGGGCTCATCGGGTAGTCGCCGCCGCCGATGGAGAGCACGCCCAGCGCGAGGGCGGCCAGGGCGCAGCCGAGCCCCACGAGCAGGGCCCGCGCCCGGAAGCGGACCGACATGTGGCGTACCCGCACGACGGTCACGACCGCACCGCCCGGGTGCGGGTGACCAGGTGCAGGAAGAGCGGGCCGCCGAGCACGGCGGTCATGATGCCGACCTGGAGTTCGCCGGGGCGGCCGAGCACCCGGCCGGCCACGTCGGCGGCGAGCAGCAGCACCGGCGAGAGCAGCGCGCAGGCCGGCAGGAGCCAGCGCATGTCCGGCCCGGTCACGGCGCGGACCAGGTGGGGCACCAGCAGCCCGACGAAGACCAACGGCCCGCAGGCGGCCGTGGCCGCGCCGCAGAGCAGGGTGACGGCCACGATGACGGTCGCCCGGGTCGCGGCGGGGCGGGCGCCGAGCGCCCGCGCCTGGTCGTCGCCGAGCGCGAGGGCGTTGAGCGGCCGGGCCACCGCGAGGGCGATCACCAGCCCGACCGCGACGAACGGCAGCACCCGCACCACCGTGCCCGGCTCGGCGGCGGCCAGCGAGCCGACCGTCCAGAACCGCATCCGTTCCAGCGAGGCCGCGTCGAGCAGCATCGCCGCGCTGACGTACGAGTACAGGGCCGCGTTGAGGGCGGCCCCGGCGAGCGCCAGCCGGGCCGGGGTGGCGGCCCGGCCGCCGCCGACGGCGTAGACGCAGGCGGTGACGGCGGCGGCGCCGGCGAGGGCGAACCAGACGTACCCGCCGACGGTCGTGACTCCGAGGAAGGCCGACGCGGTGGCGACGGCCGCCGACGCGCCGGCGTTGATGCCGAGCAGCCCGGGGTCGGCGAGGGGGTTGCGGGTGACGGCCTGCATGATCGCGCCGGCCACGCCGAGCGCCGCGCCGGCGAGCAGGCCCAGCAGGGTGCGGGGCAGCCGCATCTCCCGCACCACCGCGTGCGCGGGGGAGTCGGGGTCCACCAGCCCGCCCCACGCCTCGGCGAGGGTGAGCTGCTTCGCCCCGACGGCGAGGCTGACCGCGCACACGGTCACGAGCAGCAGGGCCGCGACCAGGAGGCCGGCCAGGCGGGCCGCCGGGCGGCCGCGCCGGGCCGGCGGGGCTGGGGGAGTCGCCGCCGCGGCCTTGGCGCTCGGCGACGATTCGATCACTGTCAGTGGAAGCTCCTTTGTGGTGTGACGCGGGTCCGCTTCTGTTGACAACAACTTAGGTTAGGGTAACTTAACCTCGCTCGTGGTCATCGAACCACCCCGGACCGGAAAGAAGCCGTCATGCCCGTACCCGTGTCCCGTCCGCGCCTGACCCGCCGCGGTCTGCTCTCCGCCGGCGGCGCCCTCGCCCTCGGCGCCCTGCTCGGCGGTTGCGGCGGCAAGGACGACACCTCCTCACCGTCCGGAGGCGGCGGTCCCTGGTCGTTCACAGACGACCGTCCGGAGAAGATCACGCGGGACGCCACCCCGGCGCGCGTCGTCGCCTTCACCGGCGTGGCCGCCGCGCTGGTCGACTTCGGACTCGACAAGCAGATCGTCGGCGTGTTCGGCGAGACCACCCGCTCCGACGGCTCGAAGGACCCGCAGGCCGGCGACCTCGACGTGGGCAGGGTGACCGTGCTCGGCAACGTCTGGGGCGAGTTCAGCATCGAGAAGTACGCCGGCCTCAACCCCGACCTGCTGGTCACCCACATGTACGACCCGGGGGCCTTCTGGTACGTGCCCGACGAGAGCCGCGACAAGATCCTGGGCCTGGCCCCCGCCGTGGCCATCAAGACCGCGCGGGTGCCGATCAACCGCCCCATCGAGCGGTACGCCGAGCTGGCCGCCGCCCTCGGGGCCGACCTCAACGCCAAGAAGGTTGTCGACGCCAAGGCCCGATTCGAGGCCGCCGCCGACAGCGTCCGGCAGGCCGTCAAGGCCAACCCCGGCATCAAGGTCCTCGCCGCCTCCGGCAGCCCCGACCTGTTCTACGCCTCCAACCCGAAGGTCTCCAGCGACCTGATGTACTTCGCCGAGCTGGGCGTCGACATCGTGGTGCCGACCAAGTTGGAGAAGGGCGACTACTTCGAGGCACTGAGCTGGGAGAACGCCGGCAAGTACCCGGCGGACCTGATCCTGCTGGACAACCGGGGCACCTCCCTGCAACCGGCCGACCTGGCCAAGAAGCCCACCTGGGCGCAGCTACCCGCCGTGCGGGCCAACCAGATCACCGCCTGGGACTCCGTGCCGCGCCTGTCGTACGCCGGGGTCGCACCGCTGCTGGAGAACCTCGCCAAGGCCATCAGCGCCGCGAAGAAAGTGAGCTGACCGCCATGCCGAGCGCCACCCTCGACACCGTCGCCACCCAGTTCCGGTTCTACGAGGCGCAGGTCGTCCGCACCCGCCGGCTCGGGCCGACCCTGGTCCGGGTGACCCTCGGCGGCCCACAGCTCACCACCTTCGCCGGCGGCGGCCGGGACCAGAGCGCCACCCTCTTCCTGCCCGCCGCCGGACAGCCCGCCCCCGTGGTGCCGATCGACGCCGGCGACGACTGGTTCGCCCGCTGGCGGGCCGTCGACCCCGCCGTCCGCGCCGTGATGCGCTCGTACACGATCCGCGCCCAGCGGCCCGAGCGCGGCGAGGTGGACATCGACTTCGTCCGCCACGGCGACACCGGCCCGGCCTCCCGGTGGGCCGGCCGGGCCCGCCCCGGCGACCCGGTGGTGCTGCTCGGCCCGGCCGTGCCCGACAACCGCGCGGTCTGCTTCCGCCCGCCCGCCGACGCCGCCTGGTCCCTGATCGCCGCCGACGAGAGCGCCCTGCCCGCCGTCGGGGCCATCCTGGACTGGCTGCCCGCCGGCGTCCGGGTCCGGGCGTGGATCGAGGTGCCCCACGTGGCCGACATCCAGGAGCTGCGCACCCCGCCCGGGGTGGAGGTCTCCTGGCTGGTCCGGGGCGCCACCCCGCCCGGCTCCGGGCTGCTGCGCGACACCCTCCGCGCGGCCCGGCTCCCCGCCGACATCCCGTACGCCTGGATCGCCGGCGAGTCCGCGACCGTGCGCGGCCTGCGCCGCCACCTGGTCTCCGAGCGCGGCGTCGACCGCCGCCGGGTCACCTTCGCGGGCTACTGGCGGCGCGGCGCCTCCGAGGACCACCTGCGCGGCGAGTCCCCCGCCGCCGCGGCGGCCTGACCCTGACCCCGGCAACACCCCGTCCGGCGTCGGCCGTCGCGCTGACGCGCCGCCGGCCCCGGACTCCCACCGACCGACGAGGAAACCGTATGAGCATCTCGGGTCGCACCGCTGCCTACGATCCCCCCGCCACCGGCCGCCAGCCGAACCCCCGCACCCACCTGCTGAGCCGGGACAACACCGATCGGTACCGGCGGGTGGTGGCCGAAGGGCTGGACCGGGTCCGGGCCCGGATCGCCAGCACCGACCGGCCGCTGACGGGCGTCACCCCGGCCGCGCTCGCACCGAGGGTCGCCGCCGTCGACCTGGACCGGCCTCTCGCCGACCCGGCCGCCGCGCTCGACGAGCTGGAGGAGGTGTACCTGCGCGACGCCGTCTACTTCCACCACCCCCGCTACCTGGCCCACCTCAACTGCCCGGTGGTGATCCCCGCGCTGCTCGGCGAGGCCGTGCTCTCCGCCGTCAACTCCTCCCTGGACACCTGGGACCAGAGCGCCGGCGGCACCCTCATCGAGCGCCGCCTGGTCGACTGGACGGCGGAGCGGATCGGCTTCGGCCCCGGCGCTGACGGCGTCTTCACCAGCGGCGGCACCCAGTCCAACCTGCACGCCCTGCTGCTGGCCCGGGAGGAGGCGTGCGCGGCGTCGCCGCTGCCCCGCCGCGAGCTGCTGCCCAAGCTGCGGGTGCTCGCCTCCGCCGCCGGCCACTTCAGCGTGCAGAAGGCCGCCGTCCTACTCGGTCTCGACGCCGACGCGGTGGTCACCGTGGACACCGACGCCGACCGTCGCATGTGCCCCGACGCCCTCGCGGCGGCGCTGGCCCGCTGCGCCCGCGACGGGCTCACCGTGATGGCGGTCGTCGCCACCGCCGGCACCACCGACTTCGGCTCCATCGACCCTCTCGACGCGGTGGCCGACCGGTGCGCCGCCGCCGGGGTACGGCTGCACGTCGACGCGGCGTACGGCTGCGGGCTGCTGGTCTCGCCCACCCGGCGGCACCTGCTCGCCGGCATCGAACGCGCCGACTCGGTGACCGTCGACTACCACAAGTCCTTCTTCCAGCCGGTCTCCTGCTCCGCGCTGATCGTGCGCGACGGCGAGGTGCTGCGGCACGCCACGTACCACGCCGACTACCTCAACCCGGCCCCGCTCGCGGCTGACGAGCGGGTGCCCAACCAGGTCGACAAGAGCCTCCAGACGACCCGCCGCTTCGACGCGCTCAAGCTCTGGCTCACCCTGCGGATGATGGGCCCCGACGCGATCGGGCAGCTCTTCGACGAGGTGGTGGAGACCGCCGGCGCGGCGTGGCGGCTGCTGGCCGGCGACCCCCGCTTCGAGGTGGTCACCCGCTCGGCGCTGAGCACCGTCGTGTTCCGCTACCTGCCCGACGGCCCCGACCGGGCGCTGGCCGACGAGGCCAACCGGTACGCCCGCCGGGCGCTGGCCGCCTCCGGCGAGGCCGTGGTCGCCGGCACCCGGGTCGACGGCCGGCAGTACCTCAAGTTCACCCTGCTCAACCCGGAGACCACCCTGGACGACGTGGCGCACGTCGTCGACCTCCTCGCCGGCCACGCCCATCGGTACGTGCGCGAGCGCACCGCCGCCACCTGCCCGGTCGGCTGAGCCGTGCGCACCGTGCCCACCCCTCGACTCCGCGCAGAAAGCGACCCTATGTCCACCCACGACGTCGTCGCCGTCGGCCTGGGCCCGTACAACCTGGGCCTGGCCTGCCTCACCGAACCCATCGCCGATCTGGACTGCCTCTTCCTGGAGGGCCGCGAGTCCTTCGACTGGCACCCCGGGATGCTGCTCGAATCCGTCCGGTTGCAGACCCCGTTCGTGGCCGACCTGGTCACCCTCGCCGACCCCACCTCGCCGTACTCCTTCCTCAACTGGCTCAAGGAGTCGGGGCGGCTGTACCCCTTCTACATCCGCGAGCGGTTCCACCCGCTGCGCAGCGAGTACAACGCGTACTGCCAGTGGGCGGCGCGGAAGCTGAGCGGCGTGCGCTTCGGCCACCGGGTCACCGCCGTCACCCACGACTCCACCGACGACCTGTTCACCGTCCGCGCCACGGTCACCGCCACCGGGGAGACCGTCACCCACCGGGCCCGGAACCTGGTGCTCGGCACCGGCACCTCGCCGTACGTCCCGGCGGCCTGCGCCGGGCTCGACGGCGACGGCGTCGTGCACTCGTCGGCGTACCTCCAGCACCGGGCGGCGCTGCGGGAGAAGCGCAGCGTCACCGTCGTGGGCTCCGGCCAGAGCGCCGCCGAGATCTACCACGACCTGCTCGCCGACATCGACACGTACGGCTACCGGCTGAACTGGGTCACCCGCTCGCCCCGGTTCTTCCCGCTGGAGTACACCAAGCTGACCCTGGAGATGACCTCCCCGGACTACGTGGACTACTTCCACGCCCTGCCCGAGCCGACCCGCTACCGGCTGGAAGGCGAGCAGAAGGGGCTGTCCAAGGGGATCAACGCGGACCTGATCAACGACATCTACGACCTGCTGTACGCCAAGAGCGTGCACGGGCCGGTGGAGACCCGGCTGCTGACCAACACCGAGGTCACCGACGCGAGCCGCGACCCGGCCACCGGCGCGTACGGCCTCGGGCTGCGCCACGTCGAGCAGGGGACCGCCGGGCGGCTCGACACGGAGGGGCTGGTGCTGGCCACCGGGTACCACTTCGAGGTGCCCTCGTTCCTCGATCCGGTGCGCCACCTGCTGCGCTTCGACTCGCACGGCCGGTTCGACGTGGGCCGCGACTACCGCGTCGACCACGCCGGGCGGGTGTTCCTCCAGAACGGCGGCACCCACACGCACAGCGTCACCTCGCCCGACCTGGGCATGGGCCCGTACCGCAACTCGATCATCATCCGGCAGGTGCTCGGCCGCGAGCACTACCCGGTCGAGGAGCGGATCGCGTTCCAGGAGTTCGGGGTGCCGGCGGAGGTGCGGGCATGACGGAGATCCTCTACACCCGCACCGACCCCCGGCTCGGCGAGTTCGCCCTGCGCGCGCTCGACCCGGCCGCAGACGCCGCGCTGGTGCACTCCTGGGTGACCCACCCGAAGGCGGCGTTCTGGCTGATGGCCGACGCCGACGTGGACCGGGTCGCCGCCGACTACGCCCGCATCGCCGCCAACCCGCACCAGGCCGCGTTCGTCGGGCTGTGGCGGGGCGAGCCGGCCTTCCTCGTCGAGCGGTACGACCCGGCCCAGGTCGAGCTGGCCGGCAGGTATCCGGCCCGCCCCGGCGACGTGGGCATGCACTTCCTCTGCGCGCCGACCGACACCCCGGTCTCCGGCTTCAGCCGGGCCGTCATCACCACCGTGATGGCGTGGCTCTTCGCCGACCCGACCCACCGCCGGGTGGTGGTCGAGCCGGACGCGCGCAACAGCGCGGTGCACGCCCTCAACGCCGCCGTCGGCTTCGTGCCGGCCGGCACGGTGGAGCTGCCCGACAAGACCGGGCTGCTGAGCTTCTGCACCCGCGCCCAGTTCGCCGCCGCCACCGGCGGGGCGGACAGCGACGGCGCGTCGGCCGTCGTGGACCCCGACGACGCCGTCGGCCACCTGACCCCGGAGAACTGGGCGCGGGCCAACCGGCTGCTGGTGCGCAAGGCGCTCGCCGAGTTCTCCCACGAGCGGCTGCTCACCCCCGCGCCCGTCGGCGGCTCGGGGGAGTACGAGGTGACCAGCGACGACGGCACCGTCACCTACCGCTTCGCGGCCCGGCGGCTCGCCCTCGACCACTGGCGGATCGACCCGGACAGCATCACCCGCCGCCGCGACGGGGTCGAGCTGCCTCTGGACGCCCTGGAGCTCTGCGTGGAGCTGCGCGGGGCGCTCGGCCTTACCGACCGGGTGCTGCCGGTCTACCTGGAGGAGATCACCTCCACCCTCGCCGGGTGGGCGTACAAGCTGGACCGGCCGGAGATCGACGCGGCCGAGCTGGCGCGGGCGGACTTCCAGACCGTCGAGACCCGGATGACCGAGGGGCACCCCGGCTTCGTCGCCAACAACGGCCGCATCGGCCTCGGCATCGACGAATACCACCGGTACGCCCCGGAGGTCGCCCGCCCGGTGCGGCTGTTCTGGGTGGCGGGTCACCGCGACCACACCACGTTCACCTGCTGCACCGACACCGACGTCGACGCGCTCTACCGGGAGGAACTGGGCGAGGAGGTGCTCGCCGGGTTCGCCGCCACGCTGACCGGGCTCGGCCTCGACCCGGCCGACTACCTCTACCTGCCCGTGCACCCGTGGCAGTGGTGGAACCGGCTCGCCGTCACGTTCGCCGCCGACGTGGCCGAGCGGCGGCTGGTCTTCCTCGGCGCGGGCCCCGACGAGTACCTGGCCCAGCAGTCCCTGCGCACCTTCTTCAACGTCAGCCACCCCCGGCGGCACTACGTCAAGACCGCCCTCGCCGTGCTGAACATGGGCTTCATCCGGGGGCTGTCGGCGGCGTACATGGAGGCCACCCCGGCCATCAACGACTGGCTCGCCGACCTCATCGACCGCGACGAGGTGCTCAAGGCCACCGGGCTGACGATCATCCGGGAGCGGGCGGCGATCGGGTACCGCAACCGCCGCTTCGAGGCGGCCACCGACCGGTACTCCCCGTACCGGAAGATGCTGGCGGCGCTGTGGCGGGAGAGCCCGGTGCCGGGCCTGGAGCCGGGGCGCCGGCTGGCCACGATGGCGTCGCTGCTGCACGTCGACTCGGCCGGCGCGTCGTTCGCCGCCGCGCTGGTCGCCGAGTCGGGGCTGGCGGCGGGGGAGTGGCTGCGCCGCTACCTCGACGCGTACCTCGTCCCGCTGCTGCACTGCCTCTACGCCTACGACCTGGCGTTCATGCCGCACGGCGAGAACGTCATCCTGGTGCTGCGCGACGGCGCGGTGGAGCGGGCGATCTTCAAGGACATCGCCGAGGAGATCGTGGTGATGGACCCCGACGCCGACCTGCCCGAGGCGGTGCACCGGGTCCGGGCGAACATTCCCGAGGACGAGAAGATCCTGTCGATCTTCACGGACGTCTTCTCCTGCTACCTGCGCCACCTCAACGTGGTCTTCACCGACGCGGGGCTGCTCACCGAGGAGGAGTTCTGGCGCACGGTCGCCGACTGCGCGTCCGACTACGCCGAGCGGGTGCCGCACCTGGCCGAGCGGCTGCGCCGGCACGACCTGTTCGTCCCGGAGTTCGCGCACTCCTGCCTCAACCGGCTCCAGTTGCGGGACAACCAGCAGATGGTGGACCTGTCCGACCCGTCGGCGGCGTTGCAGTTCGCCGGCACCCTGGTCAACCCGATCGCGCCGTACGCCCGGCGCTCCTGACGGCCGCTCCCGGGGCCCGGCCGTTCCCAAGGTTCGGGGCCGGGCCCCGGGAGCGCCGCTCGCTCAGTCCAGGACCGCGGTGGCCTCGACCTCGCACAGCAGGTCGGGGCCGGCGAGCGCGCTGACACCGATCCCCGTCAGCGGAGGGGCCGGGGTGACGCCCAGCGTCGCGCAGGCCCGGGCGATCCCCTCGACCAGCGGCCCCATCTTGTCGGGGGTGAAGTCGACGACGTAGACGGTCAGCTTGGCCACGTCGGCGAAGGAGCCGTCGACCGAGGCCAGGGCGAAACATAGCACAGCTATGTTATATATTCTGGGGCCGTGGCTAGGACGAAGGACCCGACGGTGTGGACCCTGCTCATCGAGCGGGCCGCCCACATGCTGCGCACGCGCGAGCCCATCACGCTGCGCGCGCTGGTGGCCGGGACCGGAGTGTCGACGATGGCCGTCTACACGTACTTCGGCGGCATGGACGGCATGTGGAAGGCCCTGCGGCAGGAGGGCTTCACCCGCCTGGGCGCCCGGCTCGCGCGGGTGCCGGTCTCCGACGACCCGGTGCGGGACCTCACCGCCCTGGTCGCCGCCTACCTGCGCAACGCCCTGGAGCACCCCGACCTGTACCGGGTCATGTTCGACGCGACCTTCGACCTGGAGGACGCCCAGGCCGCCGACAGCACCCTGGAGTACCTGGTCCAGGCCGCCGCGCGCGGCCGGGCGGCGGGCCGCTTCCGCCCCGACGTCGTGCCGCTGGAGCTGGCCACCCAGAGCTGGGTGATCGGCCACGGGTTGGTCTCGCTGGTCGCCACCGGCCCCCTGCCGGTCGCCACGCTCGACCACGGCATCCTCCTGCTGGCCGCGCTGTTCGCCAGCGCCGGGGACGACCCCGACCGGTGCCGCCGCTCGGTCGAGCGCGGCTGGGCGCAGCACCCCCCGGGCGCGCGGTGAGCGCCGTTCAGCCGTTCCGACGATCCTTTTCCTGCGAGTCGCGGCGGCTTTAACGCTGCTTTTCTGTGGCGGCCGTCGTCGCGTCTTCCGGACAGCGGGGAGCGGGCCTGGCTCGCATTCGGTGAGGTCATCTTATCTTGCTGTTTGTCCAGTTAGGACGGTCATTGCATCCGGGGTCGGGTGCGTCGACTCGCGGTTCGCGGCTCGTCGTCCCTCGGTGATGGCAGGTGGCGCTGCCGGTGCCCCCGAGTCGTGGGCGCTTCGGGGTGCTGAGCAGGGAGATGACCGCTGCGCCGCCCCGGTGGAGGGGCTTCTGCGGAGGGGTTTGTCACCCTCCGTCTGGAATTGTCGACCGCCGCCCGGGGAGGGGATTCCGCCTCCGCCGACCTGCGCATTTCCTGCCGCGCGAGTGGATGTCGGTCGGGGTCGGGTGCGAAAACGTTCATCCGCCGTCAATGCTTCATTGGTTGCGCGGAACCGAAGACGTGTGCCGTCGGCGCGGAATGGAATGGGACCGCCGTGGGTTCCGTCCGCCCCTGCTCGTGCTGCCGGCGCTGGGTCGGACTTCTGCCGCCGCCGGGGTCGGCGGAAGGGGGTCGGCGGGGCTCATCCTGACCAATGTGTCCGGTTTGGCGTTTTGTGCTTGGGGTATTTACTGTTAACAAAGCTTACTATATGTTCACCACAACCCCACCGAGGGCGTGTAGCAGCAGCTCACCGCTGCGTAACACGCCCGACCTGACCAAGGAGCGCGCACGTGAGTCGAAAGATCGTTCTCCCGCTGGCGTCGGCCGGTGCCGTCGTCGCGTCCCTGGCCATCGCGGCCCCCGTCCAGGCCCATGGCTACGTCTCGGGCCCGCCCAGCCGGCAGGCGCTCTGCGCCCAGGGCCGGGTTTCCAACTGTGGCCAGGTCAAGTACGAGCCGCAGAGCGTCGAGGGCCCGAAGGGGCTGCGGAACTGCCACGCCGGCATCCCCATGTTCGCCGAGCTCAACGACGACAGCCGCAACTGGCCGGCCACCTCGGTCGGCAGCTCGGTCACCTTCACCTGGACCAACACCGCCCGGCACGCCACCAGCAACTGGGAGTACTACATCGGCGGCACCCGGGTCGGCCTGGTCGACGGCGGCGGTCGTCAGCCCGCGGCCACCGTCTCCCACCAGGTGAACCTGGGCGGCTTCAGCGGCCGGCAGAAGCTGCTCGCCATCTGGAACATCTCCGACACGTCGAACGCCTTCTACTCCTGCGTCGACCTCCAGATCGGCGGCGGGAGCGGCAACCCGGGGCCCACCACGTCCCCGACCCGGCCGTCCACCCCGGCGCCGTCCACCCCGGCGCCGTCCACCCCGGCGCCGAGCAACCCGCCCGCGACCACCCCCGCCCCGAGCGGCACCTGGGCGACCGGCCAGTCGTACAAGGCGGGTGACCGGGTCACCTACGGTGGCTCGACCTACCAGTGCACGATGGCGCACACCGCCATCGCCGGCTGGGAGCCGCCGAACGTGCCGGCCCTCTGGACCCGGATCTGACACGCGAAAGGGGTGTGGCCCGGTCACGGGCCACACCCGCCCGCACGAGAGGCCCCGGCATGAGACAGTTCCCCGCGCTCGTCGCGCTCGCCGCGCTCCTGGCGGTCGGCGGCTGCGCCGCGTCCGGCGCCGCGCCCGCCGCCGAGCCCGGCCCGCCCGCCGGGTCGGCCGCCGCGCAACCGCCCAACCCGGCGGACGTGCCGTTCCTCAAGGCGATGGTGGCCCACCACGACCGCACCCGGGTCCTCGCCACCGAGGCGGCGGCCCGCCTCGTCGACCCCAAGCTGCGCACCCTCGTCGCGGCCATCGACGCCACCGAGGCCGACGAGCTGGCCACCATGCGGCGGTGGCTCCGCGCCGTCCCGGCCGACGCTGGTGACCCGCACGCCGGGCATGGCGGGAAGGCCACGGCCTCCGCGGCCTCCGCCGACGAGCACGCTGGGCATGGCGCGAAGGCCACGGCCTCCGCAGGCGCCGCCGACGAGCACGCCGGGCATGGCGCGAAGCCGACGGCCGCCGTGGACGCCGACCTCGAGCGGGTGCGTTCCGCCACCGCCGACCGGTTCGACGCCGTCCTCGTCGACGTGCTCGCCGCCCACCAGCGGCAGGCCGCCGCGCTGGCCCGCGCCCACCTGCCGACGGCGGTCGGCCCCGACGTGCGCGACCTCGCCGACCGCATCGAGCGCTCACGCACCGCCCAGGTGAAGATGCTCTCCGAGCTGCCGGCCGCGTCCACCCCGTGACCCGCCGGGCGAAGCGGCGTGGCGGCCGACGGCCGGCGTCGGACGGCCTCCGTCACCCCCATCAGCCGGCCGACCCGCCCACGGCGCGTGGCGGACGTGTACGGTCCCGCCATGAGCAGCGGTGGGGGTGACGGCGGCGGCACGACAGCCGGCGCGTCCCGTGGGGATACCGGAGTGGCGCTGTTGGCGGAGTCCATCCGCGCCGAGGCGGTGACGGCACTGCGCCACGCCGTCACCGACGCGGCCGGCGGTGCGGGGCTGGCCGGCGACGCCCTGGAGGACTTCGTGCTGGCGGTGCACGAGCTGGTCACCAACGTCGTCCGGCACGGCGGAGGCAGCGGGCGGCTGCGGCTGCGCCGCCACGGCGCCCTGCTGACCTGCGAGATCAGCGACGACGGCCCCGGCCTCGGCGACGTGCGGGTCGCCCTGCCCGCCCCCAACGAGGTGGGCCACCGCGGCCTGTGGCTGGCCCAGCAGCTCACCGACGGCCTGGAGATCCGCGACGACGGCCGGGGCACCACCGCCTGGGTCAGCGCGCGCCTGCCCGCCCCGGCGACCCACCCCCGCTGACCCCGCGCCACGGCTGCCCCTCCGGCCGCTGCGCACCGGCGACGTTCCGTGCATACTTGCGCGGTTCTCTGTCGCCGCCGGACCATCCGTCCGGCTGGGTGGTTCCGGGGGTTTGCGATGGTCGAGCGGTCGGCGGTACGACGTGGTGGCGCGGGCGGCGGGGCCGCGTCCGGCCCTGCCGGGTCGGTCACGGACCCGGGGCTGCGGCAACTGCTCGCCGGGCTGACCGCGGTGCGCGACGGCGACTTCGGCACCCGGCTGCCGCAGGACGCCGACGGCCTGCTCGGCGAGATCGCCACCGTCTTCAACGGCATGGTCGACCAGTTGTCGCTGTTCACCTCCGAGGTGACCCGGGTGGCCCGGGAGGTCGGCACCGAGGGTCAGCTCGGCGGCCAGGCCGAGGTCCCGGGGGTCTCCGGCACCTGGAAGGACCTCACCGACTCCGTCAACGCCATGGCCGGCAACCTCACCGACCAGGTGCGCGACATCGCCGAGGTGGCCACGGCGGTGGCCCGGGGCGACCTGTCGCAGAAGATCACCGTCGACGTCCGGGGCGAGATCCTGGAGCTGAAGATCACCATCAACACGATGGTGGACCAGCTCTCGTCGTTCGCCGACGAGGTGACGCGGGTGGCGCGGGAGGTCGGCAGCGAGGGGCGGCTCGGCGGCCAGGCCGAGGTGCCGGGGGTCGCCGGCACCTGGCGCGACCTCACCGACTCGGTCAACTTCATGGCCGGCAACCTCACCAGCCAGGTGCGCAACATCGCCCAGGTGACGACGGCGGTGGCCCGGGGCGACCTGTCGCAGAAGATCACCGTCGACGCCCGGGGCGAGATCCTGGAGCTCAAGAGCACCATCAACACGATGGTGGACCAGCTCTCGTCGTTCGCCGACGAGGTGACGCGGGTGGCCCGGGAGGTCGGCACCGACGGCCGGCTCGGCGGCCAGGCCCAGGTCAGCGGCGTCGCCGGCACCTGGCGCGACCTCACCGACTCGGTGAACTCGATGGCCGTCAACCTCACCGACCAGGTGCGCAGCATCGCCCAGGTGGCCACGGCGGTGGCCCGGGGCGACCTGTCGCAGAAGATCACCGTCACCGCGCACGGGGAGATCCTGGAGCTGAAGAACACCATCAACACGATGGTGGACCAGCTCTCGTCGTTCGCCGACGAGGTGACCCGGGTGGCCCGGGAGGTCGGCACCGAGGGCCGGCTCGGCGGCCAGGCCGACGTCAAGGGCGTCTCGGGCACCTGGAAGGACCTCACCGAGTCGGTGAACGTCATGGCGGACAACCTCACCGCCCAGGTGCGCAGCATCGCCGAGGTCACCACGGCCGTCGCCAAGGGCGACCTGACCCAGAAGATCCGGGTCGACGCCCGGGGCGAGATCCTCGCCCTGAAGGAGACCATCAACACGATGGTCGACCAGCTCTCCGCGTTCGCCGACGAGGTGACCCGGGTGGCGCGGGAGGTGGGCACGGAGGGTCGGCTCGGCGGGCAGGCCCGGGTGCTCAACGTCGGCGGCACCTGGAAGGACCTCACCGACAACGTCAACGAGATGGCCAACAACCTCACCAACCAGGTGCGCTCCATCGCGCTGGTCGCCACCGCCGTGGCGCAGGGCGACCTGAGCCGCAAGATCACGGTGGAGGCCAAGGGCGAGGTCGCCGTGCTCGCCCAGACCATCAACACGATGGTGGACACGCTCGGCGCGTTCGCCGACGAGGTGACCCGGGTGGCGCGGGAGGTGGGCACGGAGGGTCGGCTCGGCGGGCAGGCCCGGGTGCCCAACGTGGCCGGCACCTGGAAGGACCTCACCGACAACGTCAACTCGATGGCCAACAACCTCACCGGCCAGGTCCGCAACATCGCCCAGGTGACCACCGCCGTCGCGCAGGGCGACCTGACCAAGAAGATCGACGTGGACGCCCGGGGCGAGATCCTGGAGCTGAAGACGACCATCAACACGATGGTGGACCAGCTCTCCTCGTTCGCCGCCGAGGTGACCCGCGTCGCGCGCGAGGTGGGCAGCGAGGGGCGGCTCGGCGGCCAGGCCGAGGTCGAGGGCGTCTCGGGCACCTGGAAGCGGCTCACCGAGAACGTCAACGAGCTGGCCGGCAACCTCACCCGGCAGGTCCGGGCGATCGCCGAGGTGACCAGCGCCGTGGCCACCGGCGACCTCACCCGCTCGATCACCGTGGACGCCTCCGGCGAGGTGGCCGAGCTGAAGGACAACATCAACTCGATGGTGGAGTCGCTGCGCGAGACCACCCGGACCAACCAGGAACAGGACTGGCTCAAGACCAACCTGGCCCGCATCTCCGGGCTGATGCAGGGCCACCGGGACCTGGAGGTCGTCGCCGGCCTGGTGATGGACGAGCTGGCCCCGCTGGTCTCCGCGCAGCTCGGCACGTTCCTGCTGGTCGAGGAGGCCGCCGGCACCCCCACCCTGCGGGTCGTCGGCGGGTACGGTCACCGTGCCTCCGACCGCCGGTACACCCTCGGCGACTCCCTCGTGGGACAGGCCGCGGCGAGCAAGCGGGCGATAGTGGTGGACGCCGTGCCCGCCGGCTACGTCACCGTCTCCTCCAGCCTCGGCGCCGCCGTGCCCCTGCACCTCGTGGTGCTGCCGATCCTCTTCGAGGACCAGGTGCTCGGCGTCATCGAGCTGGCCAGCATGAGCCGGTTCACCGAGGTCCACCGCGACTTCCTCGACCAGCTCATGGAGACCATCGGCGTCAACGTCAACACGATCGTCGCCAACGCCCGCACCGACGTGCTGCTGACCGAGTCGCAGCGGCTCGCCGCCGAGCTGCGGGCCCGCTCCGAGGAGCTCCAGGCCCGCTCCGAGGAACTCCAGCGCTCCAACGCGGAGCTGGAGGACAAGGCGGCGCTGCTGGCCCGGCAGAACCACGACATCGAGACCAAGAACTCCGAGATCGAGCAGGCCCGCCAGGAGTTGGAGGCGCGCGCCCAGCAGCTCGCGCTGGCCTCGAAGTACAAGTCGGAGTTCCTGGCCAACATGAGCCACGAGCTGCGTACCCCGCTGAACTCCCTGCTCATCCTGGCCCAGTTGCTGGCCCAGAACCCGAACCGCAACCTCACCGCCAAGCAGGTCGAGTACGCCACCGTCATCCACTCCGCCGGCACCGACCTGCTCCAGCTCATCAACGACATCCTCGACCTGTCCAAGGTCGAGGCGGGCAAGATGGACGTCAACCCGGAGACGTTCGCGCTCAGCGAGCTGCGCGACTACGTCGACGCGACGTTCCGGCCGCTGACCACCCCGCGCGGCCTGGAGCTGGACATCAGCACCGCCCCGGACGTGCCGGAGCGGCTGCACACCGACGAGCAGCGCCTGCGGCAGGTGCTGCGCAACCTGGTCTCCAACGCGGTCAAGTTCACCGAGCACGGCCGGGTGACGCTGCGCATCGAGCTGGCCCGACCGGACGAGCTGTCGGAGCACTTCACGCCGGGGGAGAAGGTGCTGGCCTTCCGGGTCGTGGACACCGGTATCGGCATCGCCGAGCAGCACCTCACCGCCATCTTCGACGCCTTCCAGCAGGCCGACGGCACCACCAGCCGCCGGTACGGCGGCACCGGGCTGGGCCTGTCGATCAGCCGGGAGATCGCCCACCTGCTCGGCGGCCGGATCACCGCGCGCAGCGTCCTCGGGCGGGGCAGCACCTTCACCCTCTACCTGCCGGCGACGCTGCCCGACCAGGCCGTCGTCGCCCCGGCCCCGTCGTCCGGCTCCGACGCGGGCGCGTCCCTGGCCGCCCTCGTCGCCGACCTGGGCCTGGCCGCCACGCCGGACACGCTCGGGTCGGGGGTGACCGACCAGGCTGCCGGCGAGCGGCGGGTGCTCGTCCTCGAACACCACGACAAGGGGCTGCTGACCATGCTGGTGCACGGCGTCGCGGCCGGGCTGGCCGACGGCCGGTCGCCGGTCGAGGTCGCCACCGCGCTGGACGCCCCCGCCGGGCTGGAGGCCGCGGTCGGCCGCCGGCACCGCTGCCTGGTCGTGCACCTGGACCTGCCCGACGACAGCGCGGCCGTGCTGCTGCGGGCGTTGCACGACGACCCGGCCAACCGGGGCGTGCCGGTGCTCGCGTACCACGCGCGCCCGCTGGCGGCCGGGCAGGAGGCGCTGCTGCGGGCGATGGCCGGCGACCGCCCCCTGGAGGTCCTCGGCAGCCTGGACGACCTGCGTGAGCGGATCACCCTGCACCTGTCGGTGGACGCGACCGAGCGCGTGGTGCCGCTGCCCCGGTCGGCCGTCCCGGAGGCCCCCGCGCCCCGCGTCGGCTTCGCCGGCGGGCTCGGCGGTCGCAAGGTCCTGGTCGTCGACGACGACGCCCGCAACGTCTTCGCCCTGACCAACATCCTGGAGCTGCACGGCCTCGACGTGGTCTACGCGGAGAACGGCCGCAAGGGCATCGAGACCCTGATGCGGCACGACGACATCGACCTCGTGCTGATGGACGTGATGATGCCCGAGATGGACGGGTACGCCGCCACCGCCGCGATCCGCGCCATGCCGCGCTACGCGGACCTGCCGATCATCGCGGTCACCGCGAAGGCGATGCACGGCGACCGGGAGAAGAGCATCACCTCCGGCGCCAGCGACTACGTCACCAAGCCGGTCGACGCCGAGGACCTGCTGAACTGCATCCACCGCTGGCTCGCCGAGTGACACCGGCCGCCCGTCCGGCGGGGACGCCGGACGGGCGGCACAATGGCCGGGTGAGCGAGCGCCGGGTGACCCTCGACGACCTGGGGGCGTGGCTGGTCAAGGGCAACGCCGACCGGGTCGACCTGGCCGCCCGGTTCCGGCGCGAGCCCCACGTGACGAGCTGGTGCGTGCGGCCCGGCTACCGGGCCCGGCTCATGCGGCCCGGCCAGCCGGTCGTGCTCTGGGCCAGCGGCAGTCGGGGCCGGCTGCCGTACGGGGTCTGGGGCGTGGGCCGGATCACCGCCGCGCCGGTCGTCGACGGCGACGGCGGCTGGTCGGTGCCGCTGGACCTGACCGTCCTCGCCGAGCCGGACCGGGTCCCCCGGCAGCGGCTGCGCGCCGACGCCCGGCTGGCCGGCATCGAGGTGTTCCGTCAGCCGCAGGCGGCCAATCCGTCGTACCTGACGAGGAGCGAGTTCGACGCGCTCCGCGACCACCTCCCGTCGGGCTGACCGGCCGGCCGGATCCCCCCGAACGGCCGGTGTTATCGGCCGGCGCGGAGGGCTGCGGGTGAGTGATCGCATAGCTACCATGTGTCGACATCTTCGCCCGGGAGAGAGGTCGGTCCGTGCGCTGTTCCGCTGTCCGCTCGCCCCTGGTGGCCGCGCCGCGGTGCGCCGGGGCGGGGCGCGACGCGGCCCGGCTCGTGCGGCGGCTCGCGCTGCTCGCGGCGGCGCTGGGCGCCGGGGTGGTCGCGGCCGTCCTGCTCGCCGGCTCGGCCGCCGCGAGTGAGCGGATCCCGCGCGCGGGCCCGGCGGAGGCGGCTCCCGCGCTCCGCGTCGACCGCCCGCTCGCCGTGGTCCTCCCGTCGCACGGCGACGGCGACCTGCGGCGTCCCGCGCCGTCCGACCGGGGGCGCCGGGAGTCAGCCGAGCAGGGGCGTCCCGCGCCGTCCGACCGGGGGCGTCCCGCACTGGGGCGGGTTCTGGGCCGGCTGACCCGGCCGCTGCCGCTGCCCCGACCGGCGGAGCCGGAGGGACCCGCTCCATCCGTACCGGCACCACCCGCGCCCCCGCCGGACGGGCCCGACGAGCCGCACCGGCCCGAGAAGCCTGCCGCTCCCGACGAGCCCGCCGCGCCCGAGAAGCCCGCCGCTCCCGAAGAACCCGCGCCCGAGAAGCCCGCCTCTCCGGAAGAGCCCGCCGGGCCTGGAAAACCCTCCACGCGAGCGCCGTCACCCCCCGAGGCCCCTGAACCCCCCGTCCCGGCGCCCGGCGGGGGAGCGGGGCGCGGGCTGGTCACCGTCCCGGCCTTCCTGCCGGAACCCGTCGGCGCGTCGGCGCACCGCCTGACCGCCACCACCGTGGCCTCCGACCTGGCGCAGCAGGTCGTGCCCTCGGCCCTGGGGCTGGTCGGCGACCTGCTCCCGCCGGCGCTGCCGGCCCTGCCGCGGCTGCCGGCCCTGCCGAATCTGCCGGATCTACCGCTCCTGCCGGATCTGCCGCTCCCGCCCGGCCCGACCGGGCCGTCGCCGCCGGTCGGGCCCGCGCCGACGCCCGGCCCGACGCCCGATCCGCCGGCCGGGCTGCCCGGCCTCCCCGCGCCCGCCGGGGTCTCGTCGTCGACCGCGAGGGCGGCGGGCGCGACCGACGACGTGCGGCCCGGGGCGTTCCGGGCCGGTCGGCCGGACGTCGCCGACGCACACCGCAGCGCACACCGCAACGCGCCCCGCGACGACGGCCGCGACGCCGACCGGGTGCTCGACGGGCTCCCGGCGACGGGCGGCCCGACCCCCCGGCCCGTGCCGTCCCCGGGCGAATGCGCCGGCGACGCCAGCTCCGGCGGCGGGAGCACCTGCGCCGTCGCCGACGCGTTCCGCTGGCCGCCGCACCTGGACGGGCGGGCCCGCACCGCCGTCCCGCCGGTCCCGGTCCGCAGCCGGGCCCCGGCGGTCGCCGCCCGTCCCGGCTGAGTCCCGGCCGGGCCCGTCCCGCGCTCGTCGGCCCCCGCGCCGCCGAACCCGCTCGACGTGGCCACACGGTAGCCCGGCACAGTCCACTATGGACGTTCGTCGGGCCGACCTTGTCCGTTTACGCGCGTACGGAACCCCGGGCCGCCGAAGAGCCGGCGGCCGGGGCGGCGCGCGTACCCGAGATCGGAGATCCGTGGTGATCCACGTCGTCGTGGCCGAGGAGATGGGACTGCTGCGCAGCGCGCTGTGCGCCGCGCTGTCGAACGAGGAGGACATGGAGGTGATCGCCGACGCCGCGGGCGTGGGTGAGCTGTGGGGGGTGCTGCGCCGGGGCTGCCCCGACGTGCTGGTGCTGGAGCTGAGGTCGGAGGTGCCCGAGTCGGCGTGGGTGGTGGCCAAGGTGGTCGCCGAGGCGCCGGAGACGGCCGTGGTGGCGATGAGCCACCGGTGGAGCCCGCCGCTGGTCGAGGCGGCCCTGGCCGCCGGGGCGCGCAGCCTCGTCAGCAAGGACGCCGCGCTGGCCGAGCTGGTCCGCGCGGTACGGGCGACGGCAGGCGGGGAACGGGTGATCGACCCGGCCGCCGCAGTCGCCGTGCTCAGCCCGCCGGTCAACCCGCTGACCCGGCGTGAGTTGGAGGTGCTGCGGGTGGCCGCCGAGGGGGTGCCGCTGAAGGAGATCGCCCGCCGGCTCTTCCTGGCCCACGGCACGGTGCGGAACCACCTGTCCGCGATCCTGCACAAGACGGGCGCCCGTAACCGGATGGAGGCGGTCCGGCTGGCGCAGCGCGACGGTTGGCTGTAACCGCCGGAAATCGCTTTCGCCCTGGTCACCGGCGTCTTTTTCGCTCACCGAGCGGGGTCGGGGAGGCCGTGTTTAGATGTTCACGATCTGTGATACGTCGAGACGCTGGGAGAGGTCCAAGTGATCCGTACCCTGCTGGCCCTGGACGGTGCACTGGTTCGGGGGGCGTTGTCGCTCGTCCTCGCCGCCGAGGACGACATCCACGTGGTGGCGGAGGTCGGCAGCGGCGACGCGGTCGGCCAGGCGGTCCGTGTCGGTCGGCCGGACGTCGCCGTGGTGGATTTCGATCTGATCAGTGATGGTCCGGTGGCGGTGGGCCAGTGCCCGCTGCTCGTGCTCGCCGCGCCGCGCCGGGTGCGGGGGCTGCACGGGGTGTTCGCCCCGGGTCGTACGGTCGGCATCCTGGCCAACGACGTCCCGCCGCAGCGGGTCGTCGACGGCGTCCGGCGGCTCGCCCGCCGCGAGTCGGTGGTCGACGCCGAACTGGTCCTGGCGGCCCTGGCCGCCGACAGCCCGCTGACGGAGCGGGAGACCGAGGTGCTGCGGCTGACCGCCGCCGGGGCCCCGGTCGCGGAGGTCGCCGGGTCGCTGCGGCTGTCCTGCGGCACCGTCCGCAACCACCTCGGGCGGATCGCCCGCAAGACCGGGGCCCGCACCCGGATCGAGGCGGTCCGGGTGGCCCGCGAGTCGGGCTGGATCTGACCCGTCGGCCCGGCGGGGCGTTCAGCCCCGCCGGGCCGACGCCGGGGACGCCGCCGGCTGGTCGTCCCAGTGACCGACCAGCTCCCGGTACGTCGCCGACGTCGCCAGCAGCTCCTCGTGCGTGCCGAGCGCCGGCCGCTCGCCGTCGAGCACCAGCACCCGGCGGGCCCGCAGAGCCGAGCTGATCCGGTGCGCGATCACCACCAGCGTGCCCGGCCGGCGGGCGAAGGCGTCCTCGACCCTCGCCTCCGTCGCCGGGTCGAGGTGGCAGGTCGCCTCGTCGAGGAGCACCAGCGGGGCGGGGGAGAGGTAGGCGCGCACGGCGGCGACGAGCTGCCGCTCGCCGGCGGAGAGGTCTGAGGGTGTCACCGCACCGTCCAGCCCGCCGAGGCGGTCGGCCAGGGGTCGCACGCCCAGGGCGTCGAGGGCGGCGGCCACGGTCGCGTCGTCGGCGTCCGGCCGCAGGTAGCGCAGGTTGTCGCCGAGGGTGCCGGTGAAGACGTACGCCTCCTGCGGCACCAGCACCCTCAGCCGGGCCAGGGCCTCCGGCGCGACGGCGTCGACCGGCGCCCCGCCCAGCAGGACCGCGCCGGCCTGCGGGGCGAGCAGCCCGGACAGCAGCGCGGTCAGGGTGGACTTGCCCGCCCCGCTCGGCCCGACCACGGCGAGGTGCTCGCCGGCCGGCAGGGTCAGGGTCACGTCCTCCAGCACCGGCCGCGCCGCGACGCCGTACCGGAAGGTCAGCCCCCGGGCCCGCACGGCCGGCTCCCCGCCGTCGCCGGGAGCGGGCGCGGCCCCGTCGAGGCCGGTGGGGGCGTCGTCGTCGGGACAGGTCCGCAGGATGCGTTCCAGGGTGACCACGTAACGCAGCCCCCCGCCGCCGATGCCCTGCACCAGCGCGTGCAGGGCCGGCTGGAGGCCGGTGGTGACGTAGACCAGCGCCCCGAGCACCGCGCCGGCGGTCAGCCCCCGGTCTACCAGCCAGGGCGCGGCCACCAGCAGCAGGGCCAGCGGCAGCCAGCCGCCCACGCCGATGCTGAGGCCGCGCACGGCGGCCATCCGGGCCAGGGTCCGCTCGGCGGCGGCCTGGTCGGCCACCCGGCCCTCCACGTCGGCGACGACCCGCCCGGCCGCGCCGCAGGCCCGCACGTCCCGGTGCCCGGAGAGCGCGCCGGCGGCGGCCCGGCCCAGCTCCTCACCGGCGCGCACGTACCGGCGCTGCTGCCCGACCATCGCCGGGAGCGCGGCGAGGAACACGCCCACCCCGACGACCAGCGGCGCGGCGACCAGGGCCGCCACCACCGGATCGAGGGCGAGGAGGCCGAGCAGCGCCGCGACGGCGGCGAAGAGGAACCCCCGGCTCACCATCAGCAGGCCGGCGAAGGTGTCCCGGACCAGCTCCACCTGGTGGGTCAGCCGGGCTGCGGCGGCGCTGTCCGGGCGGCCCCCGGCCCGGGTGGCCTCCCGCAGGGCCGCCCGGACCACCCGGGCGGCGAGGTCGTCGCGGAACGGCTCGACCACCGCGCCGAGGCTGCGGTACGTGCGGCCGGTCGCCACCGCGCCGACGAGCACCGCCGTGGCCAGCGCGGCCAGCCAGCCCAGGCCCGCGCCGAAGCGGCCGGCGAGGAAGCCCCCGTCGACGGCCCGCGCCACCAGCGCCCCGGACAGCAGCGCCGGCAGCGACTCGACCGCCGACCAGCCGGCGAGCCGCGCCACGGCCCGCCGCCGGGCGCGCAGCGCCGCCCAGGTGGCCCGCCCCACCCCGGGGGCCGTGCGCTCGGACCGGCTCATGCGGCCTCCCCGTCGGCGCGGAACACCGCCCGGTAGGCGGGGTCGGCCCAGAGCCGGGCGTGCGGGGCCAGGGCGCGTAGCCGGCCGCCGTCCAGCCAGGCGACCAGGTCGGCCGCCGCCGCCGTGGCGACCCGGTGGGTGACCACCAGCCGGGTACGCTCGCCCGGCCGCCCCGCCACCGCCCGGGAGATCCGGTGCTCGGTGACGGTGTCGAGGCTGGACGTGGCGTCGTCGAGGATCAGCAGCCGGTCGGCCCCGGCGAAGGCGCGGGCCAGCCCGAGGCGCTGGGCCTCGCCGCCGGAGAACGGCGCGTCGGCCAGCGGGGTGCGGAAGCCCTCCGGCAGCCGGTCGACCACGTCGGCGACCGCCGCCGCCTCGGCGGCCCGTCGCACGGCGGGGGTGGCCGGGGAGCCGTCGGCGGGGGGCGCGGCCTGCCCGGCGGGCAGCGCCAGCCCGACCGCGTCGTGCACGGTCGCGCCGACCAGCGCCGGCCGGTCGAAGGCGTACCCGACGGCCCGGCGCAGGGCGTCCGGGCGCAGCCGCGACAGGGGCATCCCGTCCAGGCGCACCTCCCCGGCGTCCGGGTCGTGCAGCCGGCCGGCGACGGCGGCGAGGGTGGACTTGCCGGACCCGGACGGGCCGACCACGGCCACCGTGGCGCCGGCCGGGACGGTCAGGTCGACGCGGTCGAGGACGGGCCGGCCGTCGTCGGCGTACACGCTGACGCCGCGCATCCGCAGCGCCCCGCGCCCCGGCGGCAGCGGCCGGTCCCCGTCGGCGGGCGCGGGCTGGGCCAGCAGTTCGGCGAGCCGGGCGGCCCCGGAGCGGCTGCGCACCAGCCGGTTCAGGGTGGCCAGCACCGCGCCGAGGCCGGCGCCGACGGCCGCGTAGCGGACCGCCGAGACGAGCTGGCCGGGGGTGAGCCAGCCGGCCGTCAGCGCGTACCCGCCGACGGCCACCACGCTCAGTTGCAGCAGCGGCGCCACGGCGGCCGTGCGGGCGCCGGCCCGGGCCAGCAGCTCCCAGCCGCGCCGACCGTGCCCGCCCAGCTCGGGCAGGGCCGCCAGCACCCGCTGCTCCTCCCGCCGGCGGGTGCCGGCGGCGGCGATGGTGCGCGCGCCGGTCAGCGACTCCAGCAGCCGGCCGGCGATCGAGTTGAGGGTGCGCTGGTAGCCGGCGGTGGCCTCCGACGCGTCCGTGACGAAGGCGCGCATCAGGACCGCGAGCAGCGCCAGCCCGGCGAGCAGGGTGACGCCCAGCGCCGGCTCGATCAGGGTGAGCGCGACGACGCTGCCCAGCGGGGGCAGCACGGCGATCGCGCCGAGCACGACGGTGGTGGCGGCCTGCCCGGCGTCGGCGGCCTGCCCGACCAACCGACCCACCAGGTCCCCGACGGGGTACCGGCGGGCGGCCCGCACGTCGAGGGCGAACAGGTGCCGCAGCAGGCTGCCGCGTAGCCGGGCGGTGGCCCGGGCCGCCCCGTACCCGCTGGCGAGGGCGCCGAGGGCGTCGGTGGCGACGAGCACGGCGACCAGGGCGCAGACGGCGACCGGCCACCACCGGCTCCCGCCGGTCAGCGCCGCGTCGACGGCGAGGCCGAGGGCCGCCGGCAGCAGCAGCTCGGCGACGGCGCCCGTCAGCGTGACCACCGCCAGCCCCACCGTCCAGCCGCCCGCGTCGCGGACCGCCCGCCGGAAAAGCCGGTCGGCCGTGCCCATCCGTTCTCCCCTCAGACAGCGGGCGGCCCCGGGTGGACGAGTGTCCACCCGGGGCGCCGAGGACCGACCCGTCAGTGGCAGGTCGTC
>NZ_BBZF01000020.1:0-40332 GCF_020884795.1 Micromonospora okii | reverse complement strand
TCTGTTCACCTCCTTCCGTTGTGGTGGCCGGTCGGGTTCGTCAGCAGGTGATGAGGGACATCACGCTGATGGGGCAGAGGACCACGCTGGCGTTGGAGGCGGGGCCGGGAAAATCGGTCCGGGCCACCTCCAGGCCCTGCAGGTCGAGGAGCGCCATGGTCGTTCACCTCCCGTCGTGGTGCGGGTGGTCGCCCTCGCCGCGGCGAGGGAGTCTCGGGGCGCCGGTCAGCGGCGCGAGGAAGGGCAGTGTCACCGGCTCGTCGTGCCGCACCGAGGCCAGCGCGAACAGCACCCCGGCGGTGCCGGTGCCCAGGTCCATGGAGAGCCGCAGCAACTGCTCGCCGGGGAAGGCGGTGCCGCCGCCGTACGGCAGGGCGTGCCAGGCGAGCCGGCGTAGCTGCCCGGCCAGCTCGTCGCGCTGCCGTGGGTCGTCGGTCAGCGTCGCCAGGTACGTGATGATCCCGGCCCGGCCGGCGAAGAGGCCGGTCTGGGCGTAGAACGGGGACCGGGCGGCCAGCCGCACGCCGGCGCTGGCCTCGGCGAAGCGCTCGTCGGCGCGGTGCCGCAGGTACTGGTCGAGCACCAGGCCGATGCCGACGCTGCCCTGCCCGAGGTACGGCATCGTCCGCCAGCCCTCGTTGACCTCCAGCGACCCGTTGGGGCGGACCACGCAGCGCCGCAGATCCTGCCGCAGGGCGGTGGCGGCGTGTTCCAGCAGCGCCTCCTCGCCCGTCAGCTCGTGCATCCGCAGCAGCAGCAACGCCGCCCCGGTGCGCCCGCGCAGCAGTCCCGCGTACGGGTTCCGGCCGCCGCTGACGTCCGGGCCGGGGTCGTCGGAGAGCCGGTCGATCACGATCGCCGTCGCCTCGTCGGCGGCGTCGCGCAGCTTCGACTCCCCGGTGCGCCCCGCCAGCTCGGCGAGGTTCAGGGCGATCCCGGACAACCCGCTGGACAGGCTCAGGTCGAGCTCGGTCCAGGGCTGGCGCAGGCAGATGTCGAGCACGTCGAGGGCCTCGGAGCGGCGGCCCAGGTGATCCAGCGCGTACGCCACCCCGTGCAGGCCGTCGTAGAAGCCGATGCCGGTGCCGGAGGCGGGGAAGGTGGCCCGGCGGGCCAGCCACTCCTCGTGCTCCGGCCAGCGCCCCGCGCCGCTGGCGGCGAGCGCGTGCAGCACCCCGGCGGCCCCGTGGGCGAGGGTGAGCCCGCCGCTGCGGAACTGCTCGATGTCGCCGGGGAAGAGCCGGTCGTCGCGGTCGGGCGTGGCGCTGGCCAGGATCGAGGTGCGCAGCCGGTCCCGTACGTCGGGCCACTCGCCGTCGAGGTCGTACACCTCGGGGCGGTCGGCCTGCGGGTCGTCGGAGCCGGTGATCTCGGCGACCGCCTCGGCCAGCCACTCGCGGGGGACCGGGAAGTTCTCGGCGATCACGTCGGCCAGGTGCGCGGCCTTGTCGGGGGCGAGCCGGACGAGCTGGGTCAGCGGAAGGAACAGCGCCAGGCGCAGGCAGGCCAGCGCGTACCGGTCGACGGCCGGGCCGGTCCGGTCGTTGGGCGCGGCGAACCCCTGGTTGCGCAGCCCGGGCCGGCGGTGCCCCTCGATCGGCGCGGCGACCTCGAAGTCGACCAGCGCCACCCGGTCGTCGGGGCGGATCATGATGTTGAACAGGTGCAGGTCGCCGTAGACCAGCCCGCGTTCGTGGATGTCCGCGATGACCGTCTCGACCTGGGTCAGGACGTCGCGCGCCCAGTCGGCGTACGCGGCCCGGTCGGCGTCGGTGGCGTCGCCGTCGATCAGCGGGTACTTCTCCACGACCAGCTTGTTCAGCGACCGGCCCTCGATGAACTCCAGGGCGACGAACCGGTGGTCGCCGATGTCGAACTCGTCGTGTACGGCGGGCACCTGGGGCAGGTCGGCGAGCCGGCGCAGGTTGGCGGCCTCCCGCTTCAGCCGGGCCACCGCGTCGGTGCCGTCGGCGTCCAGGCCGGCGTGCGGGCGGGCCTCCTTGAGCACCACCTGGGTGTCGGTGCGCAGGTCCCGGCCCACGTACAGGCCGCCGCCGTTGGAGAAGTGGATGACTTTCTCGATCTTGTACGGCACCTCGGTGGTGCTGGTGGCGTTGCGGGCGGCCAGATGCGGGGCCAGGAAGTCCGGCAGGGTGACCCACTCGGGCAGGTGGAAGACCGGCTCGCGGCGGTCCGGCACCAGCGTGCCGGTGGCGTCGGCGATGGCCGGGACCATCTGCCCGTCGGAGGAGAGGCAGTAGCGGCGGGCGAAGCCGCCGTAGCGCACGTACACCGGGCCGGCACCGTAGCGCAGGTCGCTGAGGATGTACGGCCCGGCCTCGCCGCCCAGCAGCGCGTCGAGCTCCTTGCAGGCCAGCTCCAGCTCGGCCTCGTCACGCGGGTAGATGGTGACGAACTTGCCGCTGGCCGAGCGGGAGGCGTACTTGGAGTTGCGCAGCAGCAGGGTGCGCGGGCCGCGCAGGAACTTGAACGACAGCCCGCGCGGCACGCAGTAGGACCAGACGGCGTCGAGCACCCGCTCGGCGTTGTCCAGGGTGGCCGACACGTGGATCTTCCAGCCCTGCGGGGGCAGCGAGCCGCCCTCCGGGGCCTGGATGAGCCACTCGCCGAGCGGCTCCCGCTTCCAGCCCTCCGGCGCCGGCCGGTCGGCCGAGGCGAAGGTCGGCTGCGCGGCCGAGCTGCCCAACGAGTCGTAGAAGAGCCGGTCAGCGGCGCAGTAGTTGTCGTAGCGCTCGTCCACCGTGGCCCCCTCCGCGATCCCGGCCGGTTCCGTTCGCCGGCGATGCATCGAGTCTCGTGGAGGTGGCAGACCGAACCCAGTGCCCTAAGTCACGAAGCGGAATGCGTGCTACACGGTTCGGGGTGACAAAAGTCAGCGCGAGGCCGTGCCATCTGCAGGGAAACGCCGGCGCGGAGGGCGGACGCGTTTCGCGGGCGCCAGAAGACTAATCGGCCGACGCCCGTGCGGGCGTCGGCCGATCAGACAGGACGGGGGTGACGATCAGTCAGTGTGCCGCTGCGCCCGGTACCGGGTGATCAGGGCCCGGGTGGACGAGTCCAGCCCCGACAGGTCGGCCTCCTCGCCGGTGAGCAGCGGCGCGAGCTGGTTGGCCAGCACCTTGCCCAGCTCCACCCCCCACTGGTCGAACGGGTTGATGTCCCAGATCGCGCCCTCGGTGAAGACGATGTGCTCGTACAGCGCGATGAGCTGGCCGAGCACGGCCGGGGTCAGCGCGGCGGCGGTGATCGAGGTGGTCGGGTGGTTGCCCGGCATCACCTTGTGCTCCGCCAGCTCCGCCGGGGTGCCGTCGGCCTCGACCTGCTCCCGCGTCCGGCCGAAGGCCAGCGCGGCGGTCTGCGCGAAGAAGTTCGACATGAACAGGTCGTGCATGTCGTCCAGGTCGTGCGCGGGCCGGCTGAACCCGATGAAGTCCGCCGGCACCAGCCGGGTGCCCTGGTGGATGAGCTGGTAGAAGGCGTGCTGGCCGTTGGTGCCGGGCTCGCCCCAGAAGATCTCCCCGGTGTCGTACGACACCCGGGTGCCGTCGAGGGTCACCGACTTGCCGTTGCTCTCCATGGTGAGCTGCTGGAGATACGCCGGGAACCGGTGCAGGTACTGCGAGTACGGCAGCACCGCGTGGGTCTGCGCGCCGAGGAAGTTCGTGTACCAGACGTTGAGCAGCCCGAGCAGCGCCGGCACGTTGCGCTCCACCGGCGTGGTGCGGAAGTGCTCGTCGACGGCGTGGTACCCGGCCAGCAGTTCCCGGAAGCGCTCCGGCCCGACCGCCAGCATCACCGACAGGCCCACGGCCGAGGGCAGCGAGTACCGCCCGCCAACCCAGTCCCAAAAGCCGAACATGTTCTCCGGGTCGATGCCGAACTCCCGTACCCGCTGCTCGTTGGTGCTCACCGCCACGAAGTGCCGGGCCACGGCCGACGCGTCCCCGCCCAGGCCGGCGAGCAGCCACTCGCGCGCCTGCCGCGCGTTGGTCAGGGTCTCCTGGGTGGAGAACGTCTTCGACACCACCACGAACAGGGTGCTCGCCGGGTCCAGGTCGGCGGTGGCCTCGGCGATGTCGGTGGGGTCGATGTTGGAGACGAACCGGCAGGCGATCCCCGCGTCCCGGTACGCCTTCAGCGCCTCGTACGCCATCACCGGCCCGAGGTCGGAGCCGCCGATGCCGATGTTGACCACCGTACGGATGCGCTCGCCGGTCTGCCCGACCCACTCGCCGGAGCGGACCCGGTCGGCGAAGGCCGCCATCCGGTCCAGCACCGCGTGTACGTCGGCCACCACGTCGCGGCCGTCCACGGTCAGCGGCGCGCCCGCCGGGCGGCGCAGCGCGGTGTGCAGCACCGCCCGGTCCTCGGTGGTGTTGACGTGCGCGCCGGAGAACATCGCGGCGATCCGGTCGGTCAGCCGGGCCCGCCGCGCCAGGGCGGCGAGCAGGGTCAGCGTCTCGTCGGTGACCAGGTTCTTGCTGTAGTCGACGTGCAGGTCCGCCACCTCGCCGGCCAGCCGCTCACCGCGGTCCGGGTCGGCGGCGAACAGGTCGCGCAGGTGCTCGTGGCGCACCTTCTCCGCGTGCGCCGCCAGCGCCCGCCACTCGTCGGTGGTGGTGATCTCATCGGCCATTCCCGGCTCTCCTCCCGCACCCACTCGTTTCACCGGCGGCCGTCACCGTATGCGCGTTTCCGGCCGTACGGGCCAGATTGCCACCAGCCGGGACGTGTCGCACCCCGGATCGGATCATCGCCAGGGGGCGGACGGCGTTCCTGTCGTACCCGCCGTGCATGATCCTTCTCGGAACGGGCGCCCGGGCGGCCCCGGTTCCGGCGGGCCGTCGTGCCCCGCCATCCCCATTCGTCGTGCGCCGGCCCGTGGCCGGCGCGGAGTCGGCGCGCCCGGGTGGCGCGCCGGGTGCGGAGGTCCTTCGGTGCTGGAGACGGAGCACGTCCCGTGGGAGCGGCGCAGCCTCGCGCCGGTGCTGCCCGCGGCGCGTCCCCGCAAGCTGGCGAAGGTTCCCTTCGTCGAGCTGGCGGACGGCCGCCTGCAGGGGGTGGTGTCCAGCGGGTCCGACGTCGAGCGGGTGTACGTCTCCTCCATCGCCGCCGCCGGCCACGGCTTCACCTGCTCCACCAACAACAACCGGCCCTGTGGCGGGCTGCGCGGCGCACCCTGCAAGCACCTGCACGCCCTGCTCGACGAGGCGGTCCTGCAGTACGGCGTCGAGCGCGTCGGCCGGTACCTGCGCGTCGACGTCAGCGACGGGGTGAGCACCGGCGCGGAGCTGGCCAGCCGCCTCGACGGCCACCACGAGCCCACCCCGGCCGCCGTCGTGTTCAGCCGCTTCCTGCGCCACCTCACCTACCTGGAGCTTCCGGCGGCCGACGGGCCCCTGCCCGAGCTGCACTGGTTCCCCGCGACCGGGGCGGGTCGCTGATGCGCGGCGCACAGCTCGGCGCGCTGCGCGACGCCGCCCCGGCCGGCCTCGCCCCGGCCCTCGACCTGGTCGCGGGCCTCGACGACGCCCTCGTCGCCGGCCTGGCCCGGCCGGGCGAGGCGCAGGTGGCCGCCCTCGGCGAGCTGGCCGCCGCGCTCGCGGCGACCCCGCTCGGCGACCGCGTCGCCGAGGCCGTCGCCAAGGTCACCGCCGGCTCGCCGGCCGACGAGCACCTGGCCGCCCTGGCCGGTGCCCGCACCGCCCTGCTCGGCGCGGCGCACGACGCCCTGCTCGCCGGGGCCGACGCCGCCCTCGGGCGGGAGCGCGCCGGGCGCTGCGCCCCGCCGGCCGGCGCGCTCCCGCCCGAGGCGACCGCCCCGCTGGCCGCCGCCCGGTCCTGGCTGACCGAGCTGGCCGTCACCGGCTGGCGCGGCGTCGACCACGACCTCGTCGCCGCCGGTCACCGGCCCGTCGAGGCGGTCCTCGCCGTCCCGGCGCTGCGCCGGCTCGGCGTGCTCCTCGACGGCCTGGCCGCCGAGCTGCGGGCGTCCTGCCCGGTGGCCACCATGCCGGCGGTGCCGGCCCGCCGCTGGGCCGACCTGTGGGCCCGCGCCGTGCTGCTCGCCCAGCCCGCCGCCGGCGTCGCCGACCCGTCGGGCGTCGAGACCGTCTCCGGCCGGCTGCTGGTGCTCGGCGTCGACGTGCACGAGCACGCCACCGCCGTCCAGGTGCAGGCGCACGCCGTCCTGGAGCCGGCCGGCGGCGGCCCGGCCCGGCTCGTGCGCACCGCCGTCGCCGCCGCCAAGGTCGACACCATCGTGGGGCCGGCGCTGTGGCGGTTGCTCGCCGACCACCCGGTCCTGCTGGCCGCGCTCGCCGAGCGCCGGGCCTTGGAGGTGACCGACCTGCCGCTGACCGGCGGCGACCTCTGGTGGCGCGACGACCGGGCCCGGCTGGGGGAGCCGGCCGACCCGTTCGCCACCGCCCGGGTGCTGCTGCCCGCCGCGCTCGCCGCGCCGCTGGAGCCGCTCGACCGGCACCCGGTCGCCCTCGCCGAGCCGGTGCTGTTGGAGGGCTACGCCACCGCCAAGGCGGACGACGGCGTCGTCCGGTTCACCGTCGACGGCGAGGCCGTCGCGGTCGACGTCGACCGGCTGCCGACCTGCGGCCCGCTCACCCCCGCCCTGGTCGCCGCCTCGACGGCCTGCCTGGGGCTGCTGCGCTGGGACGCCGGCCGGTGGACGGTGCAGCCGCTCGCCGTGCGGGCCACCGTCAAGCGCGCCGCGGTCGAGGCGCACAACGGCGACTGGGCGCAGGGCCCCACCGATCCGAAGGTCGCCAAGGCCGAGGCGAAGGCCGGCGACTCCGTCGCCGTGCTGCGGGAACGCGCGGGAAGGCTGCTGCGCCGATGACCACCACCCCCGCCGCGCCGCAGGGCGCGCCCGTGCCCGCCGACGGGCCGGTGCATTCCGACGCGAACCGCCGGCAGGTGCTCTACTGGCGGCTGCTGGCTCGCCTGTTCGACCCCGCGCAGGAGCAGCCGTCCCTGGAGGCGGCCAGCGTGGCCGTCGTCGACGACCTCGGGCTGCCGGCCGCGCTGCTGGACCCGTCGGTCTCCGTCGACACCGTGGTGCAGCGCTTCCCCGACCTCGCCGCCGAGCTGGACGGCCTGCTCACCGCCGACCGCCCGGCGGGCGACGGACCGCCCGCCGAGGAGGGTGCCACCGCCCCGGTCGCGGTTGAGGACGGTGCCGCCGCGCCGGACGTGGCCGAGGACGGTGCCGCAGCCCGGGCTAGGGCCGAGGCCAGTGCCGCAGCCCCGGCTAGGGCCGACGACGGTGCCGCCGGGCCGGGCGCGGCCGAGGTGCGGCGGGCCGCGCTGGTGTCCAAGCTGCTGCTCAACGTCTTCGCCACCGGGGCGGGCAGCGTCAGCGCCACCCAGCTCGCCCGGTGGCAGTCCGACGCCCGCTGGTTCGAGCGGGCGCTGGGCTGCGAGCCCGGCGAGCTGCGCCGGCAGGCCGGGGCGGGGGGCGGGCTGGGCGGCGGCGGCCTGGGCGGGGTGCTGGCCGGCCTGGAGGGCGACCTGGTCCGCCGGATGCACCTGCGCGAGGTGCTCGCCGATCCGAGGCTCGCCGCGAAGCTCACCCCGAGCATGTCGCTGATCGAGCAGCTCCTGCGGGACAAGTCGAACCTGTCCGGGGTGGCGTTGGCCAACGCCAAGGCGCTCATCCGCCGCTACGTCGACGAGGTCGCCGAGGTGCTGCGCACCCAGGTCGAGCAGACCAGCGTCGGCGTCGTCGACCGGTCGGTGCCGCCGAAGCGGGTGTTCCGCAACCTCGACATCGACCGCACGATCTGGAAGAACCTCACCAACTGGAGCCCGGAGGACCAGCGCCTCTACGTCGACCGGCTCTACTACCGGCAGACCGCACGGCGCACCACCCCGGCCCGGCTGATCGTGGTGGTCGACCAGTCCGGCTCGATGGTCGACTCGATGGTCAACTGCACGATCCTGGCGTCGATCTTCGCCGGGCTGCCCAAGGTGGACGTGCACCTCATCGCGTACGACACCCGGGCGCTGGACCTGACGCCGTGGGTGCACGACCCGTTCGAGGTGCTGCTGCGCACCAAGCTCGGCGGCGGCAACGACGGGCCGGTGGCGATGGCGATGGCCCGGCCCAAGATCACCGAGCCGCGCAACACCGTCCTGGTGTGGATCTCGGACTTCTACGAGTTCGACCGCTCCCAGCCGCTGTTCGACGGCATCGAGGCGGTGCACCGCTCCGGGGTGAAGTTCATCCCGGTGGGCTCGGTCAACAGCTCCGGCACCCAAATCGTCAACCCGTGGTTCCGGCAGCGCTTCAAGGACCTGGGCACCCCGGTCATCTCCGGCCACATCCGCAAGCTCGTCTTCGAGCTCAAGAACTTCCTCACCTAGGAGACCCCTGACATGTCCGAGATGTTGCGCGCCCCCGCCGAGGTCAAGTTCGCCGAGGAGCTGGCCTGGCTGGAGTCGGTCGACACCGACCCGAAGCCGTTCTCCTGGCGGCTGAGCCCCCGGATGGTGCGGCTGTTCGTCCTCGGCTCGGAGCGGGCCGACGGGCTCGACCGGGAGGTCGCCCAGAAGTGGTTCGGCGACCGCAGCTTCGTCGAACGCGCCATCGTCACCCTCGCCTCCGACCGGGGCCTGCTGCTCATCGGCGACCCGGGCACCGGCAAGAGCTGGCTGGCCGAGCTGCTCGCCGCCGCGATCTGCGGCAACTCCACCCTCGTGGTGCAGGGCACCGCCGGCACCACCGAGGACCACATCAAGTACTCGTGGAACGTCTCCATGGTCATCGCCAAGGGGCAGTCCCGGCAGTCGCTGATCCCCTCGCCGATCATGACGGCGATGGAGCAGGGCGTGATCGGCCGCTTCGAGGAGCTGACCCGCTCCACCAGCGACGTGCAGGACGCGCTGATCTCCATCCTGTCCGAGAAGTACGTCTCGATCCCCGAGCTGGACGACGACAACATCGTCTTCGCCAAGCCCGGATTCTCCATCATCGCCACCGCGAACAGCCGCGACCGGGGCGTCAACGACCTCTCCTCGGCGCTGAAGCGGCGCTTCAACTTCGTCCGCATCCCCGTGGTGACGAACAAGCGCAGCGAGGCGGAGATCGTCCGGTTCCGCACCGAGGAGCTGCTGCGCCGGCACCGCATCGAGCTGGACGTCCCGCCCACCCTGCTGGACATCCTGCTGCAGAGCTTCGCCGACCTGCGCGCCGCCGCCGCGTCGGCGACCAGCGACGACGAGAAGCTGGAGTCGGCGCTCTCCACCGCCGAGCAGATCGGCGTGCTGGAGGACGCGATCCTGCACAGCCAGTTCTTCGGCGACCGGGCCCTGCGCGCCGAGACCCTCGCCGGCTCGCTGGTCGGCTCGCTGGCCCGGCGCAGCCCGGAGGACCTGGCCATCCTCAACAAGTACCTGCACGGCGTCGTGGAGCCCCGGGCCAAGGCCGACGGCGGCGCGTGGGAGGGCTTCCTCGACGGCGGTCGCCAGGCGATCGCCACGCTGTCATGACGGACCCGACGACGGTGACCGGCCCGCCGGCCGTCGGCGCCGGGGCGTTCCGGGGGCTGCGCGAGCAGCTCACCGACGCCGCCGAGGCGTTCGCCGGCGGCCCGGACGCGCTCGCCGGCATCCTCACCGGCCTGGTAGACGACGTCGACCGGGCGCTCGGCGAGCGGCTGGAGATCTTCCCCGTCTGCCACCACTCGCCGGCCTCCGCGCTGGCGATGGTGCGCCGGCTGCGCGCCAAGCGGCCGAAGGTGATCTATCTGGAGCTCTGCGAGGACCTGCGGCCCCTGCTCGACGAGCTGCGCAACTGCCGGCTGCCGGTGGCGGTGCAGGCGTTCGCCTCGAAGCTCGACGGCTTCCCCGCCGACTGGGCGCCGCTGAGCGTCGTCGCCCCGATCACCGAGGCGTCGGCGGAGTACCAGGCGATCGCGTACGCGCTGGAGACCCCCGGCGTGGAGCTGGTGCTGGTGGACCGCTCGGTCGACCACGTCTTCCAGTGGTCGCCCCGCGACCCGGCCGCCGGGGACGCGGCCCCCGCCGACGGCACGCCGGGGGAGGCGTCGCCGGAGCACGAGGAGGAGGCCGCGCTGCACGGCGACGCCGTGGGCGTGGAGATCGGCGACCTGCGGCCCCGCTTCGCCGAGTTGGAGGCGTACCTGCTGCACCACGGCAAGGTGCGGCACTGGTCGGAGTGGTGGGACCAGTACGTCGAGCAGCCCCTCGTCGGCGCCGACCACGACACCTACCGGCAGGTGATGGTGTTGATCGGCAGCCTGTTCCGGCGGCTGCGCCCGGCCGACGCCGCACGCCTCGACCGTGACGAGGAGCGCGAGCGCTACATGTGGACCCGGATGCGCGAGCACCTCGCCGCCTCCGGCGCCGACCCGGCCGACTGCCTGTACGTCTGCGGGGCGTTCCACGCCGCGAGCCCGGTGGAGCAGTTCGGCACCGGCCCCGACGCGGCCCCGTACGAGATCAGCCCCCGCACCGGCACCCGCTGGCTGTACGGGCTGATCCCGTCCAGCCAGTCGGCCATCGAGGCGCAGTTCGGGCTGGCCCCCGGCTCGGTCTCCATCGCCGCCGCCACCTGGGCCAAGGCCGTGTCCCGTTCGGGGGTGACCCCGTTCCGGCTCGCCGGGCAGGCCGGCGGCAGGCCGGCGAAGGGCAGGGGCCGCGGGGCCGCCCCGGTCGCGGTCGCCGACGGGCCGGTCACCGACCGGCTGTCGGGCTTCCTGGCACGGCCGCCGGTCCTCGACGACCTCGACGAGGCGGAGCTGCGCGGCTGGTGCGTGGACATCGTCCGGCTGGCCCGCCGCAACGGTTACCTGGCCAGCACGGCGGACGCGATCGCCGTGTTCGAGACGTCGATCCTGCTCGCCGGGCTGCGCAACCGGGCCCGCCCGACCCCGTACGACTTCGCCGACGCGGCCGTGACCTGCATCGAGAAGGACACGGTGCCCGGCCGGCGGGACGTCCGCCGGCTCTGCGAGATCCTGCTCGGCGGCGACCGGATCGGCCAGGTCGGCTACGAGTCCCTGCCGCCGCTGGCCCGCGACGTGCTCGACCGGCTCGCCCCGCTCGGGCTCGACCTGGGCAGGCGCACCATCCAGCGGGCCCTGCTCGACCTGCCCGCCGAACCGGCCCTCGCACCCTGCTCGGACCTGCTGTGGCGGCTGCGCCACCTGCTGCCCGGCGACGCGGTCCGCCCCATCATGGGCCAGCGCCGGCTGGGGGAGCGGCCGACGCAGGAGAGCTGGGACCTCGCGCTCGGCCGGCACCAGCGGTCGCTGATCGAGCTGGGCTACGAGGGGGTGACCGCCGAGCAGGTCCTCGAACAGCGGCTGCGCCGCCGGGCGTGGGGGCCCAGGGCCACCGCGGCGGTGGCCCTGGAGGCGGTCGAGGACGCGCTCCTGCTGCTCGACGGCCGCCGCCTCGTCGAGGAGCTGGGCGCGCGGGCCGTGGAGCTGCTCGCCGCCGAGCGGACCGTCGACGACGCGCCCGAGGTGCTGCGCCGGATGCGCCGGCTGCTGGCCCACTACCGGGCCACCGAGCCGACCCTGCCGGCGTGGTGCCAGGCGTTCGTCACCACCGGGTACGCCCACTACTGCACCCTGCTGCCCACCGCCTTCGTCGACCCGGAGGCGGGCGTGGGGCAGGTCGCGGCGACGCTCGGCTTCCTGTTCGGCATGGAGAGCTTCGCGCTGGCGCTCGGCTGCGACCGGGCCCAGCTCGAACTGGCCGTCCGGCAGTCCCGCCCGGAGGCGCCGGCCCGGGTGGCGCTGCACTGGGCCGCCCAGCACCAGCTCGGCCTGCTGCCCCTGGCCGAGCTGCGGGCCCGCACCGTCGAGCTGCTGGCCAACCCGCTGGTGGTGCCGGCGTTCCCGCAGTACCTCAGCGGGTACGTCCAGGCCCTCGACCCGGTGCCCGGCCTGACGCCCTTCGTGGTCGAGGTCGTCTCGACGGCCTTCGCCCGGCTGCCCGACCGGGTGCTGCTGCCCTGGCTGCCGACACTGGTCACGACGCTGCGCGAGCAGGCCGGCGAGCTGGTGCCGCTCCTGGTGCGCGAGGCCGGGCGGACGTTCCCCGCCGCCCTGCCCGCCCTGGACGCCTGGGTGCCGCCGTGGGCGGCCCGCCCCGCCCCGTCGCCGGCCGCCGCCGCGCCGCCCGCCGTCGCGGCCGGGCCGGTGCTCGACCTGCTCGCCGACGCCCCGGCGACCTGCGACGCCGTGGCCGAGCTGCTCGGCTGCGCCGGTCGGTGGCGTCTCGGCGAGCCGGCGGCCGGGGCGGCGTCGCCGGCCGATCCGGCGGTCGCCGCGCTGCTCGCCGCGCACCCCGACCCGGCAACGGCGGTCGCGACCCTGCTCGACGCGCATCCCGGCACGGCGACGACGGTCGCACCCTCGCTCGCCCCGGCGGGCTGACCACCCGCGCCGGCCCCCGGTGACCGGCCCGCGCCGTGTCGGTCCCCGCCCCGCCGCCGGTCGGCGACCGACGCGGCGGGGCGGGGGTCGGGGGAGTGGCTCGGTAGTTCGACCTTAACGAATGTTGACCACGAGATAGACGCATGTCAGTGTTTGCTTCCCTGGAACGAACACGCGGCGTCCCCCCGACGCCGCCGGGCCCACGGGCCCGGTCACGGCCAGGTGCACGACACCCCCTACCTGCACCGAGGAGCACCCATGAGACGCACCACCCGGACCGCGGGCCTCGCGCTCGCCGCCGCCGTCGCGCTGACAGCCGCGACGGCGACGGTGCCGGCCGCAGCCGCCCCGGCCTCCGCCCCGGCCGCCGCCGCACCCGCCCCGGTCCCCGCCCCGGCCGCCGCCGCGCTGGCCGCCCCGAACATCTCCGTGACCAACGTCCAGGCGCACCTGAACCAGCTTCAGAGCATCGCCACCAGCAACGGGGGCAACCGCCGCGCCGGCTCCGCCGGCTACACGGCCTCCGTCAACTACGTGAAGGGCAAGCTTCAGGCCGCCGGCTACACGGTGACCGAGCAGAACTGCACGACCTGCACCTACCCGGGCAACAACGTGATCGCCGAGTGGCCCGGCGGCCCCGCCGACCAGGTGGTCATGTTCGGCGCGCACCTCGACGGCGTCGCCGCCGGCCCCGGCATCAACGACAACGGCTCCGGCTCCGCCGCGCTGCTGGAGAACGCCCTGGTGCTGGCGCAGCAGAACCCGACCGTGACCAAGCGGGTCCGGTTCGCCTGGTGGAACGGCGAGGAGCAGGGGCTGCAGGGCTCGAAGCACTACGTGAACTCGCTGAGCGCCACGCAGCGGGGCTACATCAAGGGGTACTACAACTTCGACATGGTCGGCTCCACCAACGGCGGCTACTTCATCAACCGGCTCACCTCCACCACGGCCGCCCCGCTGAAGGCGTACTGGGACTCCCTGGGGCTGGCCCCGGAGGAGAACGTCGAGGGCCAGGGCCGCTCCGACGACTACTCGTTCCAGCAGGCCGGCATCCCGACCTCGGGCTACGCGCTGGGTGCGAGCGCCCGTAAGACCACCGCCCAGGCCGCCAAGTGGGGCGGCACCGCCAGCGCCTCGTACGACCCCTGCTACCACCGGGCCTGCGACACCACCAGCAACATCGGCGCGACCGGGCTGGACCGCGCCGCCGACGGCATCGCGTACGCGCTCTGGAACCTCGCCGTGGGCGCCGGGACCCCGACCAACGACTTCTCCGTCTCGGTGAGCCCGGCCTCCGGCAGCGTCGCCCTGGGCGCCTCCGGCACCGCCACCGTGCTGACCGCCACCACCTCCGGCAGCGCCCAGAGCGTCGCGCTGTCCGCCTCCGGCGCGCCCAGTGGGGTGACCGTGTCGTTCAGTCCCTCATCGGTCACCTCCGGTGGCTCGTCCACGATGACCGTCACCGCCTCCTCGACGGCGGCCACCGGCACTTACACGATCACGGTCACCGGCACCGGCTCGGCGGCGACCCGCACCGCCAGCTACAGCCTCGTGGTCACCGACGGCGGCACCGGCTGCACCGGCGGCCAGGTGGTCGGCAACTCCAGCTTCGAGAGCGGCACCTCGCCGTGGACGGCGACCAGCGGCGTGATCACCAACATCGCCAGCCAGCCTGCCCGCACCGGCTCCTACAAGGCGTGGCTGAACGGTGTCGGCAGCACCAACACCCAGACGCTGTCCCAGTCGCTGACCGTCCCGGCCGGCTGCGCCACGTACACCCTGTCGTTCTGGCTGCACGTCAACACCGCCGAGACCACCACGTCCGCGGCGTACGACAAGCTGACCGTCCAGGTCGGCAGCACCACGCTGGCGACGTACTCGAACCTGAACAAGGCCACCGGCTACGTGCAGCGCACCTTCGACGCCGCCGCGTACGCCGGGCAGACCGTCACCCTCAAGTTCACCGGCGTCGAGGACGCCTCCCTGCAGACCAGCTTCGTCATCGACGACGTGACCCTCACCGCGAGCTGAGCCGAGCAGGCGAATCCACGACGTCCCGGCCGGCGCGGCACCCGCGCCGCGCCGGCCGGGACGTCCGGGCGACCCGGTGGACGGCACGGCCCCGACACGCCGATGACGAGCGGACACGGTGACGTGACGCACAGTAGGCTCCCCGTGGTTGCCGCTCCGCCGCCGGTCGCGGCGGCGTTTCCCCTTTGGAGGGGGCCGTGGAGAGAGCCGTCCGCCCACGCCGATCACCCGACGCCGACCAGCCCGCCGACCCCGGAGGCTCCCCGCCGCCTGTCACCGGCCCGGACGACGACGGGGCGTCGGTGCTGCCGGAACTGGAGGACCGGGCGTGGATGCACCACGCCCACGAGTTCGCCCACACCAGCTTCTGGGCGGTGGCCCGCCGGCTGCCCCGGCTGGTCCACGAGGCGGTCGCCCTGGCCTGGGCGACCAGCCGCCGGGACACCGCCGCCTCCCTCGGGCTGAACATCGCCGCCGGCGTGCTGACCACCCTGGGCCTGCTGGCCACCACGGGGGTGCTGCGCGAGCTGTTCGCCGCCGGCCCCACGCCGGACCGGATCCGGGCGGCCCTGCCGGCGCTGGCGCTCGCCGCCGCCGCCGTGCTGGCCCGGGGCGGGCTGACCATCGCCGCCGGTTGGGCCCAGGCCCGCCTCACCCCCCAGATCAACTACGCGGTCGAGCTGCGGCTCTTCGAGGCCACCACCGCCGTGGACCTGGCGGCCTTCGACGACGCCGGGTTCGCCGAGGAGATGGACCGGGCCCGCGAGCGTGGGGTGACCGAGGCGGCCGGGATCGTCGACCACACCGTCAACCTGCTCACCGGCGTGGTCGGGGTGCTCGCGACCGCCGCGGCCGTCACCGTGATCCAGCCGCTGCTGCTGCCGTGCCTGCTGCTCGCCGCGCTCCCCGAGGCCGCCACGGCGGTGAAGATCGCACGCCGGCAGTACCTGGCCATGCTCGCCCGGATCAACCGGCGTCGCCGGATGTGGATGCTGGCCAACCTGATGGCCAACCGGCACACCGCCGCCGAGATCCGGGCGTACCAGATGCGGGACTTCCTGCTCGGCGAGTACCGGCGGATGATGGCCACCGAGACGCGCGCCGACCTGCGCCTGGTCCGCGCCCAGACCCGGACCCGGGTGCTCGGCACCTCCGCGGCGGGCCTGGCCACCTTCGGCGTGTACGTCGTCCTCGCCGGCCTGCTGCTGACCGGCGTGGTGGCGCTCGCCGCCGCCGTGACCGCGCTCATCGCCCTCCAGACGGCGCGGTCCGGCCTTGGGATGGCCGTCTTCGCCACGAACTCGCTCTACGAGGACGCGCTCTACTACCAGGACTACCGGGACTTCCTGGACCGGGCGCGCGGCCGGGTCGCCCCGCGCGGCGACCTTCCCGCCGACGGCGTCGACACCATCGAGCTGGACGGGGTCAGCCTCCGCTACCCGGACACGGACTCGCCGGCCGTCGACCGGGTAAGCCTGACCGTGCGCCGGGGGCAGGTGGTCGCGCTGGTCGGTGAGAACGGCTCGGGCAAGACCACGCTGGCCAAGCTGATCGCCGGCCTGTACCGGCCCACGGACGGGGTGATCCGCTGGGACGGCGTGGACACCGCCGACCTCGACCCCCGCCAGGCGGGCGCGCACGTCGCGGTGCTCACCCAGGACTGGTGGAGGTTCCCCTTCACCGCCGGCCAGAACATCCGCATCGGCCGGCACGACCGGGGCGCCGGGCACCGGGGGCCCAGTGTGGAGGGCGCCGCCCGGGCCGCCGCCGCCCACGACATGATCATGGACCTCCCGTTCGGGTACGACACCCTGCTCGACCGCGAGTTCAAGGACGGCCACGACCTCTCCGGCGGCCAGTGGCAGCGCCTCGTCGCCGCCCGGGGGCTCTACCGGGACGCCGCGCTGCTCATCTGCGACGAGCCGTCGGCGGCGCTGGACGCCCGGGCCGAACACGCCCTCTTCCAGCACCTGCGCCGCCGCCCGGACCGGGCGGTCGTGTTGATCACCCACCGGCTGGCCAACGTCCGGCACGCCGACCAGATCTTCGTCATGGAGCGTGGCCGGCTGGTCCAGCACGGCACGCACGACGAGTTGATCGCCGCCGAGGGGCTCTACCAGGAGTTGTTCCGCCTCCAGGCCAGCGGTTACGTCGCCGAGGCCGGGGTCGACGCGGCCTCGTCCCCCCGCTGACCGGGCTCACCCTTGTAATCCTATCGCTTTAATAGGAAACTCGACCCGTGAGGACCAGTCTCCGACTCGTCTCCCGCCGGGTCGTCGACCTGATGCGGGTCGCCTCCGGGCTCTGTACCGGCCCGGGGCGCGCCCGCGGCTGACCGGCGCCCCGCCGTCTCCCGGCGGCCGGCCGTCGTGGCCGCCCGCCCCGGGCCGTCCGCGCCTGTCCGTCCACCCCGGTCCCTCCGCCCCCCGGTCCGGTCCGGGCCGCCCGGTCCGCGTCCACCGGCCGGCGTCCACCCTTCCCCGGTGACCCGGCCGCCGCGCCCGCCCGCGCAGCCCCTCCACGAGCGGGCACCTCACCTCTCTCGACGACAACCGAAGGAACCCGAATGAGTACCGAAGAACAGTCGCCCCCCACGGCTGCCGCGTCCCGCTTCGCCTTCAACGAGGACTGGGCGGCCACCCTCCTCGGCCTGCTCCTGCTCGGCCTGGTCCTCGTCGGCGCGATCCCCGCCGGGCTGGTGCCCTGATGAGCGCGGACACCACCCGGACAGGAGCCGACGCCCCGGTCGGCCCGGCCGACGCCGCCGGCCGCGACGTTCCCGCCGACCGCGACGTTCCCGCCGACCGCGACGTCCCCGCCGGCCGCGACGTCCCCGCCGGCCGCGACGTCCCCGTCGCCCCGGCCGACCCGGCCGAGGCTCGCGGCGTCCGGTGGGCCTGGGTCGGTCTCGGTGCCCTGCTGCTCCTCGCGCTGGCCGCACTGACCCGCTACCTCGAACAGCAGGTGCCGGCCCTCGCCGAGGGGACCGCCCTCGAGGACGTCGCGAAGGCCGTCGAGTACCCGGTCTACGCGATCCTGCTCGGCCTTCTCGGCAACGCCGTGGTCACCCTGCTCGGCTGGCGCGACCGGCTCGCCGCCGCCTTCCGCACCGAGTTCCTCATCAAGACCGGGCTCGTCCTGCTGGGCGCCTCGATCAACCTGGCGGTCATCGGCAGCGCCGCCGGCCCGGCGATCGCGCAGGCGATCCTGCTGATCAGCGGCGTCTTCCTGTTCACCTGGTGGCTGGCCGGCCGGTTCGGGCTGGAGGACAAGCTGCGCGCCCTGCTCGCGTCGGCCGTGTCGATCTGCGGGGTCAGCGCGGCGATCGCCGCCGCCGGCGCGGTCCGGGCCCGCCGGGAGCAACTGGCCTACACCGCCAGCCTGGTCATTCTCTTCGCCCTGCCGTCGATCTTCCTGCTGCCCTGGCTGGCCGACGTGCTCGGCCTCTCCAACGAGGTGGCGGGCGCGTGGATCGGGGGCAACATCGACACCACCGCCGCCGTCACCGCCGCCGGAGCGCTCGCCGGCGAGGAGGCGCTCCAGATCGCCAGCATCGTCAAGGTCACCCAGAACGCCCTGATGGGGATCGTGGCGGTCGCCCTCACCGCGTACTTCACCCTGCGGGTCGAGCGCCGGCCCGGCGCGGCCCGCCCGGGCGTGGGGGAGCTGTGGCGGCGCTTCCCGAAGTTCGTCCTCGGCTTCGTCGCCGCGTCGGTCATCGCCACCTGGTACCTCGACACCGCAGGCGCGGACGGGAAGGCGACCATCGCGATCGTCAACGACCTGCGCGTGTGGTTCCTGATCCTGGCGTTCGTCAGCATCGGTTTGGAGGTGCGGGTGGCGTCGCTGCGCGAGGCCGGCTGGCGGCCGATCGCCGTGTTCGCCAGCGCCACCGTGTTCAACCTGCTGCTGGCCCTCGCCCTGGCCACCCTCCTGTTCCGCAACGTCACCGCCTGACCCGGTGGGGCGGTGCGGGCCGCGCGGCCCGCACCGCCCCACGCGGGAGGGTGGCGTCAATGGGCCGCTCAGGCCGCCGCGACCAGGGTGAGCACCCCGGCGGCCACCAGCACTCCCGCCCAGAGCCGGTCCACGTTGAACCAGGCCCGCCGCAGCACGCCGACGCCGAACACCTCGTAGACCAGCAGGGCGACGGCCAGCGCCACGCCGAGCATCGCCACCGTGTGCACCCCGGCAGCGGCCAGCCCGGTCAGCGCCCCGACCGGCGCGGCCGACAGGTGACCGGCGTGCCCGTCCCCGCCGGCCGGGTCGGCGAGCAGCACCGGCAGCAGCATCAGCCCGGCGCCGTGCGCCGACGACATCAGGAACGACCAGCCGGCGAGCTGCCCGGCCGACAGCCGCATCCCGGCCCAGCGGAAGTGCCGCTCGGAGAGCAGCCGCCACAGCCCGAACCCGACGAGCAGCACCCCGCCGGCCACGGCCACGGCGGTGCTCGCCGCGACCGACCGGGTGGCGCTGACCAGGGCGGCCACCACCCCCACCGAGGCGAGGTGGCCGAGCGCGATCGGCGGCAGGGCCGCCAGCAGCACCCGGCGGCTGCGCTCCTGCAAGCCCCGGGCCACGGCGAAGAGCCAGCCCATGGCCGGGTTCAGCCCGTGGAACGCGCCGAGCCCGACCAGTGCCACCCAGGTCGTCGTGGTCACGGGAAGCAGTACGAGTCGGAGGACGCGTCGCCGCCCTGCAACCGGGTCTGGTGCACCCGCAGCCCCCGGAACTCCTCGCCGCGCGGGAAGAACCGCGGGTCCGGGGTGAGGCCGCCCGCCTCGGTGTCGACGTCCAGCTTGGCCAGCCAGGCGCCCACGCCGTCGGGGTAGAACTGGTCGTCCCAGGAGCCGTAGAGGGAGTTCGACACGTAGACCCGGCGACCGTCGCGGCTGATCTCGACCATCTGCGGGCCGCCGGCCAGCGCCTCGTCGGGGAAGTCGGGGTGGGGGGTGCGCCGCACGATCCCGCCGAGGCGCACCGAGCCGGTCCGCACCGGGTGGAACGGGTCGGTGACGTCGTACTGGAGCAGCTCGCCGGTGCCCCAGCAGGAGACGTAGAGGAACTTGTCGTCCACCGACAGGTCGATGTCGGTGACCAGGGGCGGGACCGCCCCGAACGGCTTGAGCAGGTCCGGCAGGTCGGCCGGGTCGGCGGGCTCGGCCGGGATGTCGATCACCTTGGTCACGGCCCAGGCGTCGCCGTCGCGGTGCCACAGCCAGATCGAGGCGGACAGGTCCTCGACGCTGATCACGACGCCCACGAAGCCGTACGTCTTCGTGGGGTCGTGCGCGGGGCGCAGCTCCAGGGTCATCTGGTACGCGTCGCCGAGGTCGACCCGCTGCACGTGCCGGCGCTTGGCCAGATCCCAGAAGTGGATCGCGTGGCCGTACTTCCGGCCGAGCAGCAGCTCGCCGACGATGCCGTCCTCGACCATCGACGGGGTGCCCCACTCGCTGGTCACCAGCACGTCGTGGTTGTAGTGCCACCAGAAGTCGTACGCGAGGCGCTGCGGGCCCCGGTCGGCCTCCCACGCCCCGCGCACCTCGAAGGTGGTGTGGTCGAGGATCGCGATGCCGCCGGGGCCGTCGGTGCCGTCGGCCCCGCCGAGGGCGGACAGGTAGATGCCGTCGGGCCCGCAGTGCACGGTGTGCGGGCGGGAGTAGCCGGCCTTCTCGGCCAGTTCCTCGGGCTCGATCACCTTCACCAGCTTCGGCGCGCGCGGGTCGGGCTGGGTGTCGTAGACGTGCACCCGCGACGAGCGCAGCCCGGGCACGATCAGGTAGCGGCGCTCGACGTGCGGGTGCGGCGCGGTGGGGCAGAGCGCGCTGCTGCACGCGTTCCAGCCGAAGTGGTGCAGCTCGTCGCCGGTGTGCGGCAGGTCCGTCCAGCCGACGACCCGCCCGTAGTCGGGGGAGTCGGGGTCGGTGTCGAGCACCGCGAGGGCGTCGGGCCGGCTCGCCGAGCGGTCGAACGCGGCCACGTAGGCCAGCTTCTCGGCCGGCGCGGCGACGGCCTCGCGGGGGGAGGCGTAGAAGGTCGGGTCGGGGGTCCAGCGGCTCATGTGGTCTCCGAGGGGGTCACGGGGCGGGTACGCCGAGGCGGTCGAGCAGGCGACGGCGCAGCGCGCCGAACGCCGGGTCGTCGGGGGTGCGGGTGGGGCCGAGCGGCACGGGCAGCTCCTCGGCGATCGTGCCGCCGTCGAGGACCAGCGCCCGGTCGGCGAGGAGCAGCGCCTCCTCCACGTCGTGGGTGACCAGCAGGGCGGCGAAGCCGTGCTCGGCCCGCAGCCGGCGCAGCAGGCCCTGCATCCGCAGCCGGGTGAGCGCGTCGAGCGCGCCGAACGGCTCGTCGAGCAGCAGCAGGTCGGGCTCGCGGACCAGGGCCCGCGCGACGGCCACCCGCTGCGCCTGCCCGCCGGAGAGCTCGGCGGGCCAGGCCCGCCGCCGGTCGGCGAGCCCGACCTCGGCCAGCGCCCGGTCGACGCGGGCGGCGACGTCGGGCCCGGACAGCCCGAGGGCCACGTTGTCGGCCACCCGCTTCCACGGCAGCAGGCGGTGCTCCTGGAACACGACGGCGGCGGTGCCGCGCACGACCCGCTCGCCCGTGGCCTCCCGGTCCAGGCCGGCGAGGACGCGCAGCAGGGTGCTCTTGCCGGAGCCGCTGCCGCCGAGCAGGGCGACCACCTCGCCGGGGGCGACGTCGAGGTCGACGCCGGCCAGCACGGCGGCGGGCCCGAACGACCGGCGCACCGCCCGCGCGGTCAGCACCGGCGGCGGGCCGGTCAGGTCGCGCGAAGTCCGCGTCGCCATGTCAACATCCTCCTCTCCGCGAGCCGGAGGGCAAGGTCGGAAATCAGTCCGAGTAGCGCGTAGACGACGAGCCCGAGCACCACGACGTCGGTCTGGCTGAACTCGCGGGCCTCCATCATCAGGAAGCCGATGCCGGTCTGGGCGTTGACCTGCTCGCCGACGACGAGGCTCAGCCACGCGGCCCCGATCGCCAGCCGCAGGCCGAGGAAGAGTGACGGCAGCGCGCCGGGGCCGACGACGTGCCGCAGCCGGGCGAGGTGGCCCAGCCCGCAGGCGCGGGCCGCCTCGACCAGCCGCTCGTCGATGTCCCGGATGCCGGCGTAGGTGTTGAAGTAGAGGGGGAAGAACGCGCCGAGCGCGACCAGGGCCACCTTGAGGGACTCGCCGATGCCGACCCAGATGATCAGCAGGGGGACCAGGCCGAGGTGGGGCAGCATCCGGGCCATCTGCACGGGCGGGTCGACCAGGTCGTCGCCGAGGCGCAGCAGGCCGGCCACCGTGCCGAGGACGAGGGCGAGCCCGCCGCCGATCAGCAGGCCGACGGCGGCCCGGGTGAGCGAGTCGAGCAGGTGGGTGGTGAGGGTGCCGTCGCGGGCGAGCCGCGCGCCGGCGGCCAGCACGTCGCTGGGCGCGGGCAGCTTCTCCGCCGGCAGCAGGCCGGCGCGGGCGGCGCCCTCCCAGGCGGCGACCAGCGCGACGGGGCTGACGATCCGCCGCCAGCGCCGGGCGGGCCGGGCCCGCCGGCCGGGCGGGGTGGGCGCGGTCGCGGCGGCGCGCTCCGGCGCCTCGGCGAGCACCGTGCCGCTCATCCGAACACCGCCGAGTACCGGTCGTCGACGCGGGAGCGGATGTCCACCGGCCCGGGGACCAGTTCGTGGGCGGTGAAGCCGTCGGCGATGGCCTGGAGTTCGTCGCCGACGGCCGGGGTGACCGGGGCGAGCGGCGTGGCGCTGCGTTCCAGGGCACGGCGGGTGGTCTCCTCGTCGAGCTTCAGCTCGGGGGCGAGGACGCGGGCCCGCTCGTCGGGGTTCGCGATGCCCCAGTCGGTGACCGTGCGGTACGTGGACAGGAACGCGCGGACCGCGTCCGGCTTCGTCTTGAGCGCCTCCGGGGAGGCCAGCACGTACTCGCGGTTGGAGGTCAGGCCGGTGGCGTCGACGAGCACCCGCACGCCGGGCTTCTCGGCCAGGGCGAAGTACGGGTCCCAGATGATCCAGGCGTCGACCTGCCCGTTGTCGAAGGCGGGCCGCCCCTCGGCCGGCTTGAGGTACTTGACCTGGATGTCCGCGAGGGTCATCCGGTGGGCCTCCAGCAGCTTCACCAGCAGCCAGTGCACGTTGGAGCCCTTGTTCAGGGCGACGGTCTTCCCCCTCAGGTCGGCGAAGCTGCGGTACGGGCTGTCCGCCTTGACCAGCACCGCCTCGCCCCTGGGCACGGGCTCGGAGGCGCCGACGACGGCGAAGGGGATCTTCTCGGCGGCGGCGAAGACCGGCGGGGCCTCGCCGGTCTGTCCGATGTCGATGGAACCGGCCTTGAGTGCCTCTGTCAGGGAGGGCCCGCTGTCGAACAGCGCCCACTCGACGTCCGGGGCCGCGCCCCGGGCCTTGACCAGGCTGAGGCCGCCGAAGCGCTGGTAGCCGATGCGCAGGGCGGCCGTGTCGCCCCTGCCGGCGCCCGCGTCGTCCGCGCCGCAGCCGGCCAGCGCGCCGGCGGCGAGCAGCGTCGCGGCGGCGAGCAGGGCCGCGCCGAGGCGGCGTCGGTGGGGGAGGCGGGCCTTCGACGGGGTACGCATGGGGGCTCCTCGCGGGTGGGCGTGCCGGCCCGTCGCGACGACGGCTCCGGCGGCGACAGCAGCCTACTAAACCGATAGGTTTTATGGGTAGCCTGTCGGCGCGGTCGTCCCATCCATCAGAAGCCGCCCCCGTCCTTCGAAGGAGCCCCGATGCCGCTCACCTTCCACTGGTTCCTGCCCACCAACGGCGACGGCCGGGACATCATCGGCGGCGGCCACGGCGCCCCGACCGGGCCGGCCGGCGGGGCGCGACCGGCCACGGTGGCCTACCTCGGGCAGGTCGCCCGCGCCGCCGAGCAGCTCGGCTTCGTCGGCGCGCTCACCCCGACCGGCGCGTGGTGCGAGGACGCCTGGCTGACCACCGCCATGCTCACCGGGGTCACCGAGCGGCTGAAGTTCCTCGTCGCGTTCCGCCCCGGGCTGCTCTCACCGACCCTCGCCGCACAGATGGCGTCCACCTTCCAGCGGCTGTCCCGGGGCCGGCTGCTGCTCAACGTCGTCACCGGCGGCGAGTCCGCCGAGCAGCGCGCCTACGGCGACTTCCTCGACAAGGACGCCCGCTACGCCCGCACCGACGAGTTCCTGCACGTGGTGCGGGCGCTGTGGCGGGGTGGGACCGTCGACCACGCCGGGGCGCACCTGCGCGTCGAGTCGGCCCGGCTGGCCGAGGTCCCCGACCCGGTCCCGCCGGTCTACTTCGGCGGCTCCTCGGCCGCCGCCGGCCCGGTCGCCGCCCGGCACGCCGACGTCTACCTGACCTGGGGCGAGCCACCCGCCCAGGTGGCCGCCAAGCTGGACGGCATCCGGTCCCTCGCCGCCGGGGTCGGCCGGACGCCGCGCTTCGGCATCCGGCTGCACGTCGTCGCCCGGGACACGGCCGAGCAGGCGTGGGCGCAGGCCGACCGGCTGCTCGCCGGGGTCGACGAGGCCGATGTGCGGGCCGTCCAGGAGGGGCTGCGGCGCAGCGAGTCCGAGGGGCAGCGCCGGATGCTGGAGCTGCACGGCGGCTCCCGGGACGGCCTGGAGGTCGCGCCCAACCTGTGGGCCGGCGTCGGGCTGGTCCGGGGCGGGGCCGGCACCGCCCTGGTGGGCAGCCACGTCGAGGTCGCCGACCGGATCGCCGAGTACCACGCGCTCGGCATCGACGAGTTCGTCCTGTCCGGCTACCCGCACCTGGAGGAGGCGTACTGGTTCGGCGAGGGGGTGCTGCCGATCCTGCGCTCGCGCGGCCTGTGGCGGCACCCCGACGGCGAGCCAACCGCCGCCCCGGCGGGCGTCCCGTTCGCCCAGCGGTCCGTCCCGGCGCGCGGCTGACCGCTCGCCCGCCTCAGCGGTGGGCGGCGAGGAAGTCGGCGAGCACCCGCGTGTGGGTGGAGAACGCCAGCTCCACCGGCTCGGTGACCACCAGCCACTCGGTGGCCTCGTCGGTGGGCGCCGACACCGGCAGATCCTCGGCCGCCCGCGCCGGCAGGGTGCCGAAGACCATCATGGTGCCGCCGGCCGGGGCGCCGTGCACCGCGAACAGCTCGGCGTCGGCGGCCGACGCCGTCAGCCCGGTCTCCTCCCGCAGCTCGCGGACCAGGGCGTCCTGCCACTGCTCGCCGTACTCGATGAAGCCGCCGGGGAGGGCGAGCAGGCCGCGCGCCGGCTCGATGTCCCGGCGGACCACCACGACGCCGAGCCCGGCGGCGGCCCGCACCGGCTGCACCGCCACCGCCACCGGCAGCGGATTGCGCCACACGGTCCGCCCGCAGGCCGCGCAGACCCGGGGCCAGCCGGCGTCCGCCGGATAGCCGGCGCCGCAGTAGGAGCAGTGGGAGTACGGGACGCCGGTCACCCCGGGCACGTTACCGGGTGCGCCGTCGGGCGCCCGCCGGGGTGGCCGGGACGAGCCGGCGGGTGATCCACAGTGGCGAGGTGACGGCGTTGCCCATCACCACCGCGTGCGCGCCCGCCGCGAACGCCAGGGCGATCTGCCCGGTGTCGCGGTACCGCCCCTCGGCCAGCACCGGCACCGGCACCGCCGCCGCGAGCCGGGCCACCAGCTCCAGGTCGGGGCCGTCGCGACGGGGACTGGCCGCCGTGTACCCGGACAGCGTGGTCGCCACCGCGTCCGCACCGGCCCGCACGGCCGCCACCCCCTCGGCGGCGGTGGAGACGTCGGCGAGGACCAGCGCGCCGGCCGCGTGGACCGCCGCGACCGTGTCGGCGAAGGGCCGCCCGTCGGGGCGCGGACGGTCGGTGCCGTCCACCGCGACGAGGTGCGCCCCGGCCTCGGCCACCCCGACGGCCAGCTCCGCCGTCGGAGTGATGAACACCCCGGCCGTGCCGTGCTTGTGCAGGCCGATCACCGGCACGTCCACGGCGGCGCGGATCGCCGCCACGTCGGCCGGCCCGTTCGCCCGGATCGCCACCGCGCCGCCCCGCACGGCGGCGGCGGCCACCCGCGCCTGCACGTACGGGTCCCGCATCGGGTCGTCGGGCTCGTCGGGCAGCGGCTGGCAGGAGACCACCAGCCCCCCGGCGAGCGCGTCGAGAATGCCCACGTCCTCAGTCCCCTTCCTCGTCGACGGCCAGCCGGGCCGCGCCGACCACGACCGCGTCGCCGGCCAGCCCGGCCGGCAGCAGCGGCACGTCGACCCAGGCCGCCGGCAGTTCCGCGGCGTACGCGGCGGTGGTCGCCGGCAGCAGCGCCTCGGCCGCCCCGCCGGCCACCAGCACCGCCTCGGGGTCGAGCACGGTCACCAGCCCCGCGAGGGCCGCGCCGAGTCCCGCCCCGGCGCGCGCGACGACGCCCCGTGCGGCGGCGTCCCCGGCGGCGGCCCGCGCGGCCACCTCCCGCCCGGTGATCCGCTCGCCGGTCTCGACCGCGTACCCGGCGGCCAGGCCGGTGCCGGAGGCGAGCGCCTCCAGGTGCCCGTACCGGCCGCAGCCGCAGCGCAGCCGCCCCGCGCCGGGCGCCGACAGGTGGGCGACCGCGCCGGCCGCGCCCCGGGCGCCCGCGTCGACGCGGCCCTGCCGGACCAGCGCCCCGCCGAGCCCGGTGCCGACCGAGACGAGCAGCACGCGGGCGCGGCCCCGGCCGGCGCCCGCCCAGCTCTCGCCGAGCGCGGCGGCGTGGACGTCGTTGACGACCCGGACCGGCCGGCCCAGCCGCCCGGCCAGCTCCGCCGTGACCGGGGTGCCCGCCCAGCCGGGCAGGCTGTCGGTGGCGTACCGGATGCCCCCGGTCGCCGGGTCGACGGTGCCGGCGGTGCCCACCCCGACCGGCCCGTCGCCGGCCGCCGGCAGCAGCCCCGCGGCGAGCCCGGCGGCGGTGTCCAGCACCGCGGCGGGCCCGGCGGCGGCGGGCGTGTCCGCCCGCCGCCGTCGCAGCACGGTGCCGTCGGCGGCGACCAGGGCCGCCAGCGTCTTGGTGCCGCCGACGTCGATCCCGACGGCGACCCGGCCCGGCCCGGTCATCCCTTCAGGCCGGTGTGGGCCAGCCCCTCGACGAACTGCTTCTGCGCGATCACGAACACCGCCAGGACCGGCAGGGCCGTCATCGACGCCGCCGCGAGCTGCACGTTCCACATCGGCCCGCCGTACGCGTCGACGAACTGGGTCAGCGCCTGCGGCAGGGTGAACTTCTCCGGGGAGGAGAGGAACACGATCGGTTCGAGGTAGAGGTTCCAGCTGTGCAGGAAGGTGAAGATGGCCACCGCGCCCAGCGCGGGGCGCGACAGCGGCAGGGCGATCTTCCAGAAGGTGGCGAACCGGCCCAGCCCGTCGACGCGGGCCGCCTCCTCCAGCTCACCGGGCAGGGCGATGAAGAACTGCCGCATGATGAACGTCGCCAGCACACTCGGCGCCCCGAAGATCGGCACCAGGACCAGCGGCCAGTGGGTGTCGATCAGCCCGAGCTTGAAGAACATCTGGAACAGCGGGACGATCGTCACCTCGCTCGGGATGAGCAGGCCGGCGAGGACCACCAGGAAGAGCACGTTCTGGCCCCGGAACCGGATGCGCGCGAAGGCGTACCCGGCCAGCGCCGCCACCGCGAGCGTGCCCACGGTCACCACGAGGGCGATGTAGACGCTGTTGAGGTACTGCCGCCCGAACGGCTGCAACTCGAACACCCGCTGGTACGCCTCCAGCCGCGGGTCGGTCGGCCAGAGCTGCGGCGGGAAGGAGAAGATGTCCGCCACCGGTTTCAGCGACGAGGTGACCATCCACCAGGTGGGGAAGACGAAGGGGATCGCCAGGACCATCAGCACCCCGTAGAGCACCAGCTTCGTCCTGGGCGACAGGTCACGACTCATGGAAGACCCATCTCTTGCGCATCTGCCACTGCAACACGGTCAGCGCGAGCACGATCGCGAACAGCACGATCGACAGCGTCGCCCCGTAGCCGAAGTGGTGGAACTGGAACGCCTGCTGGTAGAGGTAGTAGACGAGCACGGTGGTCGAGGTGCCCGGCCCACCCTGGGTGAGCACCGCGATCTGCGCGAACACCTGCAACGAGCCGACCACCGTGATGATCGACGTCAGCATGATCGTCGGGCTGATCAGCGGCACGGTGATCCGCCAGAACTGGCGCATCCGGCTCGCGCCGTCGACCTCGGCGGCCTCGTACAGCTCGCCCGGCACGCCCTGGAGGGCCGCCAGGAACAGCACCATGTTCAGGCCGACGTTCTTGAACACCTGCACGACGACCACCGACAGCATCGCGGTGTTCTCGCCGCGCAGCCAGTTCGGCCCGTCCACGCCGATCGTGTCGAGCAGCCCGTTGATCCCGCCGTTGTCCTGGAGCAGGAAGCCCCACACGATCGTCCAGGCGACCAGGGAGACCACCACGGGCGAGAAGAACAGGGTGCGGAAGACGATGCTGCCCCGGAGCTTCTGGTTGAGCAGCACGGCCAGCAGCAGCGCCAGGGCGAGGTTGAACACCACCAGCCCGACGGAGAACAGCCCGGTGGCCTTCAGCACCCCGCCCAGGTTGGTGTCCTCGGCGAGCTGCGCGTAGTTGTCGCCGCCGACGTAGTCGAACGTGCCGGCGAGCACGTTCCACTCGTGCAGGCTGTACCAGACCACCAGGACCAGCGGAAGGATCACGAAGACGACGCTGCCGAGCAGCTGCGGGGTGACGAAGAGGTACCCGACGAGCTGGTCGCGCCGCCGGCCGGTCCACCACGGGCGGCGCGGGCGGCCCGGGGCGGGCCCGGTCGTGGCGACCGGGCCCGTCCGGGTGTCCGTAGCGGACATGGTCACTTCGCCAGCAGCGGCTGGATCTTGGCGCACACGCCGTCCAGGACCGCCTTGACGTCGGCGTTCGGCTGCCACAGCGGGTCGAGGCCGGCCCGCACCTGCTGGCTCAGCTCGGCCTGCCCGGAGTGGCTGGGCTTGACCACGCCGTTGGTGATGCCGTCGACGACGACCTTCTGCAACTGCTCCGGCTTCAGCTTCGGGTTGGTCTTGCCCAGTGTCTCGGCGGTCAGCAGCGACTGCCGCGGCGGCGGGAAGAACTGGGCCAGCTTGGCCGAGTTGGTGGGGTTGGTGAAGAAGGCCAGGAAGTCGGCCGCCTCGTCGGCGTACGGGCTCTTCTTCATCACCCCGATGCCGGCCTGCCCGAGCACCGCGTAGTTGCCCTTCGGGCCGGCGGGCAGCGGCACCAGGTCCCAGCCGAAGCCGTCCTCCTTGAGCAGCGACGCCCGGGAGATCTGGGTGACCGTCATCGCCGCGTCACCGGCGAAGAAGTCCGCCGTGGTGCCCGGGCCGGGCAGCGCCTTGTCGGTGAAGATCCCCTTGTGCAGGGCGGTCATCGCCGCGACCATCTCCGGGGAGCCGAAGCCGCAGCTCTTGCCGTCCTCGCTCCACGCCTGCGCGCCCCAGCCGGTGAAGAAGGTGGAGAGGTTGTCCCAGCCCTTGTAGTCGAAGTCCCGGATGACCAGGCCGGCCTTGCCGGACTTCGCGGCCGTCGCACCGGCGACGGCCAGGGCGTTCTCCCAGTTCCACTGGCCGGAGGCGATCAGCTCGGCCGGCGTCCTCTGCCCGGCCTTGCGCAGCATGTCCGTGTTGACGAACACCCCGAACGGCGAGTTGGAGAACGGGTACGCGTACAGCTTGCCGCCGTCCTGCCAGAGCTTCGTGGTGGCGGGGGAGAGGTCGTCGTAGGCGTACCCCTCGGTCTTCTTCAGCGTCTCGTCCAGCGGCGCCAGCGCGCCCGAGGAGACGAAGTCGGGGGCCGAGTTCTCGAACACCCAGGCCAGGTCGGGGGCGTTGCCGCCGGCGATCTGGGTGGTCAGCGTGGTGGTGTAGTTCTCGAACGGCAGCGGGTCGAAGGTGATCGACTCCACGTTCGGGTGGGACTTGCGGTACTCGTCGGCGATCTCGTTGAACAGCTTCAGGTGCGCCTCGTTGGCGGACCAGACGCTCATCCGCAGCTTCGCGGGGCCGCCGTCGCCGGCGTCGTTCCCGCCGCCGCCGCAGGCGGTCAGGGCGAGCGCGCCGACCAGCGCGACGGCGACGCCGCGCAGGCCCTTTCCTGTCTTCACAATGTTCTCCTCACCGGGGGTGTGTGTTCAGTAGCCGGCGACCTGCGGCCAGCGCAGTTCCACGCCGGCCGCCGTCAGGCGGTCCTGGAAATCGGCCAGCAGACGGGGGGTGTCGCGGACCGCGCGCGGGGACTCGCCCCGCTCCAGGCAGAAGTCGGCGAGCAGGCCGGCGACCTCGCCGATGTTCCACTCGACCGGGTGCAGCCGGTAGCTGCCGTTGGTGATGTGCGTGGTGCCGATGTTCTTGCCGGCCGGCAGCAGGTTCTCCACCCGCTGCGGGATCAGCGCGCCGAGCGGGATCTCGAACGGGCAGGAGCCCACGTCGATGTAGTTGTCGCCGCCGGTCGACGGGTGCAGGTCGATGCGGTACATGCCGACGCCGACCGAGTCGGGGTAGTCGACCGCGCCGTGCGCGCCGCGCACCGCCAGCGACAGGTCCTGCTCGACGACCGTGTACTCGGCCCGGATGCGCCGCGACTCCCGGATGTAGGGGGCCTGGGCCAGGCCGTCGGCGCTGCCGGTGACGTCGCCGCGCAGCCGCAGCCCGGGGAAGCCGGTGCCGCCGTCGGGCCGGGGCGCCTCGGTCTGCATCCAGTACAACGCCGCGTACGACAGCTCCCGCGCCTTCGACAGGTGCCAGGCGGCGTTCGGCACGTCGAAGAGCGGACCCTCGAAGTAGTCGATCATCGGCCAGTTCACCAGCGTGATGTCGCTGCCGTACGCGCCGTCGACGAAGTTGCGCCGGGCGGCGATGCGCCGGAAGGTCCACAGGTTGCCGTCGCCGGGGTTGAGCCGCTGGTCGGCGTTGACCAGCAGCGGGTCCTCGTCCGGGTTCGGCGTGAAGCTGCGCTCGACGATCTCCAGCGTCCTGGGGTTCGGGGAGCGCCAGGAGAGCAGCCGGTCGCCCCAGAAGTCCGGCTTGTAGTCGCGCCAGAAGTCGTACCCGGCCGGACGGTCGATGGTGTGGTCGCCGTCGACGTGGTCCAGGGCGAAGCAGACCGACACCGCCTGCATGTTCATCGGCTGCGCCTGCTCCGGCGCGCTGGGCTCCCCGGTCTCCTCCCGCGACTCGAAGCCGGTGACGTACTCGACGCCGGCCAGCGGCAGCAGCTCACCGGTCTCGGTGGCGTCCAGCACGTACGGCGCGGTCAGCTCGACCAGCTCGTCGGGGCGGTCGCGGTGGGCGACGGTCACCCCGGTCACCCGGTCGCCGTCGGCCGCCGCCGCCACCGGCCGGTAGGGCTGGAGCACGGTCAGCCGCCCCGATCCCCGGTACGGGGCCAGCATCTCCTCCAGCACCGCCACCGCGACCCGGGGCTCGTGACAGAGCCGGCTCACCCAGCCGGCCCCCGGGTTGAGGTCCGTCCAGCCCCGGGACCGCTCGGTCAGCGGGTAGTGCCGCCGGTAGTAGTCCCGGATGCCGGTGCGCAGCGCCCGGTAGCTGGCGGTGACGCCGAACTGCTCGACCCAGGAGTGCTCGTCCGGGGGGACCGCCTGGCTGGTGAGCTGCCCGCCGAGCCAGTCGAACTCCTCGGTCAGGACGACACTCCGGCCGGCCCGGCAGGCAGCCAGCGCCGCCGCCACCCCGCCCAGCCCGCCGCCGACGACGAGGACGTCCGCACGCATCGATACCACTTGCTTCCTTCCAGTTGCGCGGTCGCCGCTCTAGGCGCGGTCGACCGCCGGATCGGGGGCGCCGAGGGTGTCTCCCTCGACCAGTTGGCACGGCAGCAGGCGCTGCCGGACGTCGTCGGCGCTGCCGTCGATGACGGAGGTCAGCAGCTCGACCGCCTGGCGTCCCATCTCCTCGCGGGGAATGTGGAAGCCGGTGAAGGTCAGTTCGGTGGGCACCGGCACGGTCGGGTCGCCGAGGGTCACCACCGACAGGTCGCCGGGCACGCGCAGCCCGCGCCGCCGGGCGGCCAGTTCGAGCGCGACCGCCGTGGCGAAGTCCTCCACGAAGACCGCGGTGGTCCCGTCGGCGCGTAGGTCGTCGAGGATCGCCTCGGCGTCGCGCCCGGCGGTGGAGAGCTCCCGGGCGCTCTCGGCCGCCCCGCCGTGGGCGGCGTAGCCGCGCCGCCGGTCCCCCGACGACTCGGCGCGGGTGCCCATGGGCAGGTACGCCAGCCGCCGGTGGCCGTGCCCGAGGGCCCGCTCCACCAGCGCGGCGACGGCGGTGGCGTAGTCCGCGCCGACGGACGGCACCGGGCCCCCGGCGTCGTCGCGCCGGCCGACCGCGACGTACGGGAAGCCCTCCCGGTTGAGCCGGTGCAGCTCGGCGGCGTCGATCTCCCGGCCGAGCAGGAGGCACCCGTCGGCCAGCCGCAGCCGGTTGTCCTGGTGGAAGATGCGCCGCCGCCCGTCGACCACCGGGGCGCTGGTGAACAGCAGCAGGTCGCAGCCGGCCCGTTCGGCGTACTCCTCGATGCCGAGCAGGAACGGGTGGAAGAAGTCCCGGCTGCCGCTGGGGAACGCCGGCTCGTACGTGAACACGCCGATGATCCGGTTGAACCGGGCGGCCAGCCGCCGGGCCACCGGGTCGGCGACGTAGCCGGTCTCCTCGATGGCCCGCAGGACCCGGTCGCGGGTTTCCGGGGCGATCCGCACGTCGGCGTCGGAGCGGTTGTTGAGCACCAGCGAGACGGTCGCCTGACTGACGCCGGCCAGGCGGGCGATGTCACGCTGCGTGACGCGACGCGGCGAAGAGGGCATGGGGGAGTCCTCCGGTCGGTGCTAATCCGTATTAGCGATCGGCGCTGGGGAGGACTCTCGCCCTCGGATCCGGGGGCTGTCAAGAGTTGACGGAAGATTTCTCCGCGACGAAGTGCCTGAACTAATGCGTATTAGCTCCGGACGCCCGGTAATCGCGAGCCTATCCGTGGCACCGCCGGGGCCCGCGCCGCCAAGATCAAGCCCCACCCTTGACAGTGGGCGGGCCGACCGGAGAACATCGGAGACGTGGCGATGGTGATACGTATTAGCAGACCTCGACAGAGGTGCCGACTACCTTCACGGTCGGTCAATTCGTCACGATGAGTTAGGTTGGGTGCGGCCGGGTCCGCCGTGGACCGGGGAGCCCCGGCCATCCGCTCCGGCACGCCGGAACCGTCGCGGCACCCGCGCCCGCACCGCACCCACGCGCATCCGCGCCGCCGACCAGGTCGCCGAACGGGCGATGGTGGACAGTCGCACCCCGGTGCGATGTCGACGGTCCACGATCGCCCTCGGGCGCCGGCCGAGGGGTGCGCTCAGCCGCGCAGGGCGGCCCGGGCGTCCATCAGGGCGAAGCCGAGCAAATTGTCGCCCCGCCAGCGGGTCGGGTCGAGCGCGGCGGGGTCGTCGGAGGCCAACCCGATGCCCCACACCCGGTCCACCGGGCTGGCCTCCACCAGCACCCGGTCGCCGGTGCCGAGCAGGAACGCCCGCAGGTCGTCGTGCGCCGCGAACTTGGCGACGCTGCCGGCCACGACCACGTCGTACCGGTGGGCCGCCCAGACCGCCTCGTCGAAGCCGCAGACCTGGCGGCCGAGGGCCTTGGCCCGCTGCGGGTGCCCGGCGGCGAGGACGCGCCCGGCCGTCTCCTCGTCACCGAAGAGGACGGCCTTGCGCCACATCATCCAGTGCTCGGCGGTGTCGAAGACGCGACCGTCCACCGCGAACGGGGCGGGCCACCACTGGCTCAGGCAGCCCGGCCCCACCGAGCCGTCGCGCCGGGGTCGGTGGCCCCAGAAGGGCAGGTAGCGCACCCGGGCGCCCGCGTCGTGCAGGGCCACCAGGTCGGCGACGGATCGAGGCGACATGACCGACAGTCTGCCCGCCGCCGGTGACACCGCGCCGCCGGATTTCGCGCCGGGCGCTCAGTCGGCCGGTGCCCCGGTGTACGCCGCCAGGGTCCGCTCCGCCGCGGCGGCGGCCTCGGCCGGGTCGGTGCCGGAGGCCACGTCGGCCTCGCACCAGGCCCGGCCGCTCGCCGCCATGAACTCCCGCGCCTCGTCCGACGCCACCCAGGCGGCCCCCTCCTGCCGGGCGTCGCCGCCGTCGCGCAGGTGCGTCGCCAGGCCGAGCAGCCCCATGTCCCAGCCGATGCCGACCGCACCCGGCCCGAACCGCTCCCAGACCACCTCGTCGACGTGCGCCACGTGCTCGAGCGTGAACCGGGTCCGCTCCCCGGGCTCCGGGGTGAGCCGCACCTCGATCCAGCTCACCTGCTCGCCCATCTCCCAGGTGGCGGCGAAGCTCTCCGGCGGGTCGCAGCGCTGCACCACCCCGCCCGCGTTGCCCTCCAGTTGGTAGCGGCCGTGCAGCCGCAGCTCCCCGCTGACGGGGAGGAACCAGCGGGCGATGCGCGCGGGGTCGGTGCAGGCGTCCCAGACGTCGGCGACCGACGCGTCGTACGTCTGGCTGATGGTCAGCACACGGGCCTCGCCGGCCGGCAGCACCCGGCTGCCCAACCGCCGCTGCACGGCGCTGATCTGGTGCGTGGCGTCGATCATCCGCTCGTCTCCTGCTCGGGATCGTCTGTCTGCGCGGGCCCGCGCGCCGCGTGGGCGTCACGGCCTGCTTCGGCGTCACGGCCTGCTTCGGTGTCGCGGACCGCTTGGGCGCGGACCGTTTCGGTGTCTCGGGCCGTCTGGGTGTCGCGGGCCGCTTGGGCGCGGACCGTTTCGGTCTCCCGGGCCGTTTGGGTGTCCCGGGCCGTTTCGGCGTCACGTGCCTGCCCGGCGAGTCGGCGCTCCCGGCGGCCCCGGGCCAGCTCGGTGGCCAGCGCGTGCAGCGGCGGCGTCCAGAACCGGCGGAAGTTGCCGAGCCAGTCGTCGACCTCGCGCAGCGGCTCGGGGTTGACCCTGTACAGCCGGCGGGCCCCCTGGGGGCGCACGGTGGCGAAGCCGTTGTCCCGCAGCACCTTGAGGTGCTGGGACACGGCCGGCTGGGAGATGCCGAACTCCGCTCGGATCACCTCGCAGACGGACCCGGCGCTCCGCTCGCCCTCGGCGAGCAGTTCGAGGATCCGACGGCGCACCGGCTCGCCGAGCACGTCGAAGGCGTGCACCCGTCCTTTCTATCAGACTTCACTTATATTTGGTGTGGAGACCCGGCTCTTCTCGATCGTCTGTTGGGAAGTGAGACGACACGCCGGTGGAAGTCTCCGAAACCAGCAGACGATCGAGGTTCGCGTAGCACAGCCGGCGGTTGGTGCGGGCGTTGTCCACAGGGGGCCCGTCGTCCACACCCGGGCGGCGCGGCGGTTGCGCAGCGGCACCGCTCGCGGGAACCGTCGGGGCCGTGGTCGAACCGCTCCTGGAACTGCTGGCCCGACACGCCGGCCTGGTCACCCGAGCCGTGGCTGCCCAGGTGGTGCCCGCCTGGGTGCTGCGCCACGCCGTCGACACCGGGAGGGTGCTCCGGGTGCTGCCCGGCGTGTACGCCGACGCACGCCTGGCGCGCCCGCTTGACGCCGCCTCGGCTGTCGCGCCGCTCGCCCGGCTCCCGATCGAGCTGCGACAGCGCGCCGCGCTGGCGTACGGGGACGGGCGGGCGGCGCTCGGCGGGCCCACCGCCCTGCACGCCTGGGGCGTACGCCGGCAGCCCGACGAGGAGCCGGTGCATCTCGACGTGCCGGCCGGAGCGGGGCTGCGCTCCCGGCCGTACCTCGTGCTGCATCATCGACGGGGGTTCGTCGCGGCGGCTCCGCATTGCGTCACCCGGCGCGGGGTGCCCGTCGTCCGGCCTGAGCGGGCGCTGGTCGACGCCTGGCCGCTGCTGCCCGCCGTGGACCGTCCCGCCCCGCTGATCCGCGCCGTCAACGACGGCCTGACCACGCCGGCCCGCCTCGACGCGGCGCTCGCCGGTGCGCCCCGTCTGACCGGCCGCGCCGAGCTGCGCGCCCTGCTGGACCGGCTGGCTGCCGGCTGCCGCAGCCCGCTGGAGGTGTGGGGGCACGACCACGTCTTCACCGGCCCGGGAATGCGCGACCCTCCGCCGACAGTTCCGGGTGCGGATCGAGGGGCGGACGATGTACCTCGACGCCTACGCCGAGCGGGAACGGGTCGACTTCGAGCTGGACGGCGCGACCGCGCACGGCGACCCGTGGCAGCGGGAGGTCGATCTGCGCCGCGACGCCCTGCTGGCCACCCGCGGCATCCTCGTCGTCCGCTTCGCGCACCGCAGGCTGGTGCGGGAGCCGGAGCGGGTGCGCGAGGAGGCCCTGGCGATCCTGGCGAACCGACGCTCGACCTGAACCGGGCCGCGAAGCGGCGAGCAGGGAGACCGGATTCGTGAAGCCGGTTCGGCCGCGCGGCAGGCGTCAGCGGGGGCATCAGTCGGTGCGAGGGCGGGAGACGTGAGTCCGGGCGGTCCTGCGGGGGGCGTGAGCGGAGGGCGGCCCGGGAGTGAGTCGGGGCGGGCCGCCGGAAGGCGTTAGCCGGGCCGGTCAGGCTGAGGGCGGCCGGGGGTGAGTCGGGGCGGACCGTCGGGAGGCGTTAGTTGGGCCGGTCAGGCGGGAGGCGGGTCAGTCGCGCAGGGCGCGCAGGATGCGGGCCAGGTGGGCCCGGTCGGTCGGGGTGAGCCCGCCGAAGAGGCGCTCGGCCTCGGCGTGCCGGGCCGCGCGGATCGCCGTGCCGACCCGTACCCCCTCGTCGGTGGGGGTGACCAGGATGGCCCGCCGGTCGGCCGGGTCGGGGTGGCGGGCGACCAGGCCGCGCTCCTCGAGGCCGTCGACGACCTCGGTGGTGGAGCGCGGGGCGATGCGCAGGTGCTCGGCGAGCGCGCTGAGTCGCATCGCGCCGTGCCGGAGGAGCACGCCGAGGGCGCGGGCGTGCCCCGGGTTGATCTCCCACGGTTCGAGGGTCTGCCGGGACAGGTGCCGCAGGCGACGGGCGACGGCCGAGAAGGTCTCGGCCAGGCCCTCCTCGTCGACCGCCCGACCGTCCCGGGCGGGGCCCGGGTCGGGGGCGGGGCCGTCGGCGGTCACGGGAATACGGTAGCAGCAATCACTGTTGTCACCTCATGATGAGGTAACCTCAGCAATATCTCCCCGACCGGAAGGGGCATCCCCTTGGACGCACCCCCCATCCACCGCGAGGGCCGTGGCGGCCCCCGCACCGTGAGCGCCGCCGAGAAGGCGCAGGCCCGGCAGGTGTCGCTGCGCCGGGTCGGCCGACTCTTCGCGGCGCACCGCTGGCAGCTCGCCATCGTCACCGCGATCATCGTGGCCTCCTCGATCGTCGCCATGGCCTCGCCGTTCCTGCTGCGCGCCGTGATCGACCGGGCCCTGCCCGAGCGCGACCTGCCCCTGCTGACGGGCCTCGTCGCCGGCATGGTCGCCGTGGCCGTCGTGACCGCCGCCCTCGGCGTGGTCCAGACCTGGCTCTCCACCCGCGTCGGCCAGCAGGTCATGCACCGGCTGCGCACCGACGTCTTCGCCCACCTGCACCGCCAGTCGATCGCGTTCTTCACCCGCACCCGCACGGGCGAGGTGCAGTCGCGCATCACCAACGACATCGGCGGAATGCAGACGGTGGTCACCTCCACCGCGACCTCGATCGCCTCGAACCTCACCACCGTCGTCGCCACCGCCGTCGCCATGGTGGCGCTGTCCTGGCGGCTCTCGCTGATCTCCCTGGTCGTGCTGCCGCCGGCGATCTGGCTCACCCGCCGGGTCGCCCGGATGCGCCGGGAGATCACCGCGCAGCGGCAGCGCGAGCTGGCCGACCTCAACGTCACCATCGAGGAGGGGCTGTCGATCAGCGGCGTGCAGCTCAGCAAGACCCTCGGCGCGGGCGCCGCGCTCGTCGACCGGTTCGCCGCCTCGTCGGCCCGCCTGGTCGACCTGGAGCTGCGCTCCGACCTGGCCGGTCGCTGGCGGATGGCCTCGATGAGCGTCATCTTCGCGGCCATTCCCGCGCTCATTTACCTCGGCGCGGGCCTGCCCGGGGCCGCCGGCACGCTGAGCATCGGCACCCTGGTCGCCTTCACCGCCCTGCAGGGCGGGCTGTTCCGGCCGCTGATGGGCCTGCTCGACGTGGGGGTCTCGCTCACCGCCTCGATGGCGCTGTTCGCCCGGATCTTCGAGTACCTCGACCTCCCCGTCGAGGTCGACGACCCCGAGCGGCCCGTCGAGATCGACCCGCGCCGGGTGCGCGGCCACGTCCGCGTCGAGGAGGTCACGTTCACCTACCCGGGCAGCGACACCGCCGCCCTCGCCGGGGTCACCCTCGACGTGCCGGCCGGCACCGGCCTGGCCGTCGTCGGCCACACCGGCTCCGGCAAGAGCACCCTCGCCGCCCTGGTCAGCCGGCTGCACGACCCCACCGCCGGGCGGGTCACCATCGACGGCGTCGACCTGCGCGACATGCGGCTGACGGACCTGGCCGCCGTCGTGGGCGTGGTCAGCCAGGAAACCTACCTGCTGCACACCACCGTGCGGGAGAACCTGCGGTACGCCCGCCCGGACGCCACCGACGCCGAGATCGAGGACGCGGCCCGCGCCGCCCAGATCCACGACCTCATCGCGGCCCTCCCCGACGGGTACGACACGATGGTCGGCTCGCGGGGGCACCGGTTCTCCGGCGGCGAGAAGCAGCGCCTCGCCATCGCCCGCACCGTCCTGCGCGACCCCCGGGTCCTCGTCCTCGACGAGGCCACCAGCGCGCTGGACACCGAGACCGAGCGCGCCGTGCAGCGGGCGCTCGACGAGCTGGCCAAGGGGCGTACCACGATCACCATCGCCCACCGGCTCTCCACCGTGCGCGACGCCGACCAGATCGCCGTGCTCGACCACGGGCGCGTCGTCGAGTCCGGCACGCACGCGAGCCTGCTCGACCGCGCCGGCCGGTACGCCGCCCTCGCCGCCTGATCCGCCCGGGCGGCGACGGGAGCCACCGGATGCGCTGCCGGGAATCGGAAAGCCGACAGCTTCCGCCGCTCTTCGTGGGCGGCGCGGATGACGTTCCGACAGTTCCCCCGGCGGCCTGGTCACCCGCGCTACCATCGAGCGGCCGGCTCGACCTTCCACAAGCGACATGACGGCACGGACCAGGGAAGGCCCCGCCCGAAACCCCGCTCCGCGTCCGGGCCGGTGGGCCATTCCTTGCGGCGGCGCACCGATTCCCCAGCGGCTTCGGAAACGGGGACACATGGCTGAGCAGAGGGCTCCGGACCAGGGGGCGCAAACCTACGCGCAGTTCCACCGGCTGGTCGACCTGATCGAGTCGATGGTGCTGCGGCCGAGCCGCCACGGCTGGCGGCTCCCGCTGCTGTGCCTGGTCTCCCGGCGGGGCGTGCCGCCGCCGCTGGCGACGGTGGCGCACGTGCTCGCAGGCGAGGAGCGGCGGGTGCCCCACGTGCGCGTCGACGCCACCGGCCGCGACGTGCGCGCGCTGCTGCACGAGGCGTACTCGGGGCTGACGGCGGGGAACTTCGGCGGCGGCGACCCGCTGCGGTTCCATCACTACGTGCTGGCCGACGGCCTCATGCAGGTGGACCTGTCCGGGGTGCCGACGAACCGGCGCAAGCGGGAGCTGGCCCGGCAGCTCCGCGAGCGGATCTCGCAGCGGGCGACCGGGGACGGGCAGCAGGCGCCGGATCTCGGCGGGTGGCCGGGCCTGCTGCTGTGGCTGGCCCTGCGCTTCCTGCCCGGGCTGATGTTCCGGCTGCTGACCAGCGGGTGGCTGTTCGGCGCCGGCCGGCGGTTCCGCTGGTTCATGCGGCAGCAGTACCTCGCCCCCGAGCTGGCGGCGGGGGACTTCTTCGCCTTCGCCAGCCGGCTCACCCTGCCGTCCCGGCTGTCGGAGGACCAGGAGCAGATCGACCTGCTGCTGGTGCACGCGTTCCTGCGGGACCTGCGGGTCGCGTACCGCCGCCGGCCGTGGCGGGTGAAGCCGTGGCGGCGCACCGCCTGCCCGATCGTCCTGCTGGCGGGCGTCGCGCCGGACAACGGCGGATACGCCCTGCTCAAGCTGGTCAACGAGGTGCGCGACGACACCGGGCGGTCCGACCCCCTGCTGATCGTGACGAACAGCCTCGACGTCCCGCCGGACGGGTTGGCGCCCGACGAGGCGGCCGGGATCGGCCAGGTGGTGCCGCTGGCCGGCGTCGAGGGGGCGTACCGGGCCTGGCGCGGCGGCCTGTCCCGGGCCCGGCGGGCCCGGGAGGTCAACGCCTGGTACCTCCAGGTGGACGTGCCCCCGGTCGACCTCACGCCCTTCCGGCACCGGTTCTCCCAGATCGTGCCGCCGAAGCCGCCGGTGGCGACCCGGCCCGTCGCGCTGGTCGCGGTGGCGGCCGTCGCCCTGGCCTCCTTCGGCCTCTGGCAGGTCCCCGACCAGTTGGCGCGGCTGCGGGCCGACTGCGAGTGGCCGCCGGCAGCCCGGGGCGGGCTGGTGTCCACCGTCGTCCGCGACGGGCAGTGCGTCGGCTACAGCGACCACGGGCGGCAGTTCTTCAGCCAGGACGACGCGCTGCTCGGCGTGCAGCGGCGGATCTTCGACCAGAACCGGGAGGTGGAGGCGGCGTGGCGGATCCGCAAGGACCGACCCCGGGTCACCCTGGTCTACTTCGGGTCGCTGACCAAGCCCGACGCGCTGCCGGGGGAGGAGACCTTCGCCGGTGAGCGGGAGGAACTGGAGGGCATGGCGGCGGCCCAGCGCCGGGCGTACCTGGAGGCCAACGACGACCGGGCCCACCCGTACCTGCGGATCGTCGTGGCGAACGCGGGCCGG
>NZ_BBZF01000019.1:260975-342354 GCF_020884795.1 Micromonospora okii | reverse complement strand
CCGCGTCTCTAGACCCCACTTTCCCTGAAGTTGTGGAGTTCTTGACCGCGTCCCAGCCGCAGGGGGCAGTCCGAGGACAAGGCGCGCTGGGCCCGGGCATGTCGAGGGCGGCGAAGGCGGTGATGCTGCCCGCCGAGCATCGGGCCGCGCGCCTGGTCGACGCCGCCCGCGCATACCTCCAGGTCGACGACCCGGTCGACGGCGGCTGGCCCTGGCCGACGCCGAGCGCACCGCTCCGGCCGAGGTGCACCACCGCCCCGCCGCTCGGTCGGTGCTCGCCCAGGTGGCCCGCGACCCACACGCCCCGGCCACCCTCGTCCAGCTCACTGCCACCCTGGCGATGATCTGATCATGTCCGTTCGTCCGTTTCCCAGGCTCCTGGAGCGGCCGACTCCGGTGACGCGTCTGTGCCATCAGCTCCAAAGGGCCCGAAGAGATGCAGGTCCGCCCCGGCGGGCCGGGCGGGTGGAGCGACGGCCAGCGACGGCTCGTATCCTGTGCGCGAAGGGTCACCCATGCACAGAAGGGGGTCGGTGTGAGCAACCGGATCGAGACGCTGGAGTTCCAGGCGGAGGCGCGCCAACTGCTCCAGCTGATGGTCCACTCGATCTACTCGAACAAGGACGTCTTCCTGCGCGAGCTGATCTCCAACGCCTCCGACGCGCTGGACAAGCTCCGCCTGGAGTCCCTGGTCGACAAGGATCTCGCGGCCGACGTCTCCGACCTGCACATCGAGATCGAGGTGGACCGCGAGGCGCGCACCCTCACCGTCCGGGACAACGGCATCGGCATGTCCCGCGACGACGTGGTCCGGCTGATCGGCACGATCGCCAAGTCCGGCACCGCGGAGCTGCTGACCAAGCTGCGCGAGTCGAAGGACTCGGCCGCCTCGGCCGACCTGATCGGCCAGTTCGGCGTCGGCTTCTACGCCACCTTCATGGTCGCCGACCAGGTCACCCTCCTCACCCGCCGCGCCGGGGAGGACGAGGGCACCCGCTGGGAGTCCACCGGCGAGGGCACGTACAGCGTGGAGACCGTCGACGACGCCCCGCAGGGCACGTCCGTCACCGTGCACCTCAAGCCCGAGGACAGCGACGACAACCTGTACGACTACACGACCGAGTGGAAGATCCGCGAGATCGTCAAGCGGTACTCCGACTTCATCGCCTGGCCGATCCGGATGACGGTGGAGCGCACGGGCGAGGGCGACGAGACCACCCGCGAGGCGCAGACCCTCAACTCGATGAAGGCGCTCTGGGCCCGCCCGCGCAGCGAGGTCGACGAGGCCGAGTACAAGGAGTTCTACAAGCACGTCAGCCACGACTGGGCCGACCCCCTCGAGACCATCCACATGAAGGGCGAGGGCACCTTCGAGTACGAGGCCCTGCTGTTCCTGCCCTCGCACGCCCCGGTCGACCTGTTCGCCCCGCAGGCCCGGCGCGGGGTGCAGCTCTACGTCAAGCGCGTGTTCATCATGGACGACTGCGACGCGCTGATGCCCAACTACCTGCGCTTCGTCAAGGGCGTCGTCGACGCGCACGACCTGTCGCTGAACATCTCCCGGGAGATCCTCCAGCAGGACCGCCAGATCACGGCGGTGCGCCGCCGGCTGGTGAAGAAGATCCTCACCACGGTCAAGGAGATGAAGGCCAACGAGGCCGAGAAGTACCGCACCCTCTGGGCGGAGTTCGGCGCGGCGCTCAAGGAGGGCCTGCTGGACGACCCGGACAACACCGAGGCCATCCTCGACGTCGTCTCCGTCGCCTCGACCCACGACCCGGCCGAGCTGACCGGGCTGCGCGACTACGTCGAGCGGATGAAGGACGGCCAGTCCGACATCTACTACATGACTGGGGAGTCCCGGTCGATGATCGAGAACTCGCCGCACATGGAGGCGTTCCGCGCCAAGGGCTACGAGGTGCTGATCCTCACCGACCCGGTGGACGAGGTGTGGGTCGAGCGGGTCGGCCAGTTCGACGGCAAGCCGCTGCGCTCCATCGCCAAGGGCCAGGTCGACCTGGACACCGAGGAGGAGAAGAAGGAGGCCGAGGCCGCCCGCGAGCAGCAGCGCCAGGAGTACGCCGAGCTGCTGACCTGGATGACCGGGAAGCTGGCCGACAGCGTCAAGGAGGTCCGCCTCTCCACCCGGCTGACCACCTCGCCGGCCTGCGTGGTCGGCGACGCCCACGACATCACCCCCACGCTGGAGAAGATGTACCGGGCGATGGGCCACGAGGTGCCGCAGGTCAAGCGCATCCTGGAGCTGAACCCGGGCCACCCGCTGGTGGAGGGGCTGCGCAAGGCCCACGAGCAGGACGCGAACGCCGACGGGCTCGCCGACACCGCCGAGCTGCTGTACGGGATGGCCCTGCTCGCCGAGGGCGGGGAGCTGGCCGACCCGTCCCGCTTCACCCGCGTCCTCGCCGACCGGCTGGCCCGTACCCTGTAGCCGCCGCGACGCCCCGCGCGCCGGGCCCCCGGTCGACCCGTCGGCCGTGGCGGCCCGGCGCGCGCCGTTCGCGCCCCGCGCGGGGCACCGGGCGACCGGACGGGGCGGAATAATGCCCCCATGCTTCTGGGGCGTTCACGTGGGTTGGCGGTGGCGTCGGTCGCGCTGCTCCTGCTGCCGGGCTGCTCCGGCCCGGAGCCGCAGGTCGACACCGCCCGGAGCAGGGAGCTGGCGATGCAGGACGCCGGCCGGAAGGTCGCCCTCGTCGAGCAGGCCGTCAAGCGGGGACGGCGCAAGCCGTCTCCGGCGCGGCGGTACGCCCGGGAGGCCGCCCGGGTGACCGGCACGGAGGTCCTGCGGACCGACGACACCCGGACCGATGGCGGGGTGTCGCTGGTCGTCCGCGTGCACGGGGTCACCCCGGCGGTCGACACGTCCGGCCGGGCGATGGCCAGGACGTTCGACCTGCCGGTCTGCTACGAGATCATCGTCGCGGTGGACGCCATGGACGATCGGGTGGACGAGGTGTCCTGCCCGACCGGGCCCCCGCTCACCGTCTCCCTCGACCCGGAGCTGCCGGGCTCCGTCGAGGACGACCTGCGCCGGGCCCTGCCCACCGGCGCGGCGGCCACCGAGCAGGCCGTCCGCGCGGCGGTCGACGGCCTCGACCTCGAGCCCCTGGTCGCCCGGCAGGTGGCCGCCGCAGGCGGGGTCGTGGGGGTGGCGCTGCGCGCCAGTCAGTACGTCTGCCTGCTGGCCCGGGTGGCCGGAGGGCGGGTCGAGGTGTGGCGTCCGTCCCGGGTGCAGCTCGCCCCCGGCGAGCTGAGCTGCACGGCCGACGTCGCCGTCGCCGGGCTCGGTCGCCGCCCGCCCCACTGAGCCGTCCGCCGTGCGGAATTTCCTATCCTTCGAGTAGGGATTGCGGGTGGGGGTCGCCGTCGGCTAGCGTCGGGTCGTCCGGGACGCCGTCGCCGCGCGATGCGTGGTGCGTGCCGGCCCGGTCCCGCCGCAGCGACCCGGAGGAGCACATGCCGCCGCCCACCGATCCGCAGCCGGAGCCGGCCGTCGACGCGGACAGCGCCTCACTGCGTGCGATCCTGCGTCACCAGGCCAGCACGGTCACGGTGGTGACCGCGCCCGGGTCGCCGCCGGTCGGCTTCACCGCGACGTCGTTCACCTCGGTGTCGCTGGACCCGCCGATCGTGTCGTTCTGCCTCAACCTGGCCTCGTCGAGCTGGCCCACCGTCGCGCGGTCCCGGCACGTCGCCGTGCACCTGCTCGCCCACGGGCAGCAGGCGCTGGCCCGCACGTTCGCCACGAGCGGCGTCGACCGGTTCGCCGACCCGACGCGGTGGCGCGCCGGGCCGGAGGGGGTGCCGATCCTCGACGGCACGCTGGCCTGGCTGCTCTGCCGGGTGGTGGACCGGGTGGTCGTCGGCGACCACGCGATCGTCCTCGCCGAGCCGGAGCTGCTGCGCCACGCCGAGGTGGGCACGCCGCTGCTCTACCACTCGGGCCGCTACGCCGGCCTGGACCGGGCCGCCGCGGCCTGAGCCCGCTACGACCTGAGCCCGCCACGACCTGAGCCCGCCGCGCGGCGGCCGGTCAGCCGTGGCTGGTCAGCGGCGGGCGGGCGCGGGTGCGGTGCTGTCGCGCACGGTCAGCGTGGGGTCGAGCAGCGTGGCCGCCGGCACCGGCTCGCCCTGCACCCTGCGCATCAGCAGCGACACCGCCTGCCGGCCGACCTCCTCCGCCGGCACGGGCACCGACGTCAGCCGGGGACCGGCCTGCTCGGCGAACTGGTCGGGGCAGACGCCGACCACCGACACGTCCTCGGGCACCCGCCGGCCCAGGGTGGGCAGGACCGCCAGCACGGGGCCGACGGCTGCCTCGTTCTGCACGATCAGCCCGGACAGGTCGGGCCACCGCTCCAGCAGCGAGACCAGCTCCCGGCGTACGGCCGCCGTGCCCTCCTCGCAGGGCCGGACCACGGCGTCGACGCCGAGCCGCCCGGCGGCGTCCACGACACCGGCCCGGGTGCGGTGGGCGAAGCCGGTGCCCCGGTCGTAGACGGCGGCCGGCGCGCCGAGCAGGGCGACCCGCCGGTGCCCCAGCCCGGCCAGGTGCTCGACGCAGAGCTGACCGGCGCGGTGGAAGTCGAGGTCGACGCAGGTCAGCCCGGAGGCGTCGGCGGGGAAGCCGATCAGCACGCTGGGCCGGCCCAGCTCGCGCAGCAGCGGCACCCGCTCGTCGTGCAGCTCCACGTCCATCAGCAGCAGACCGTCCACCATGGCGCTGGCCGCGACGCGGCGCAGCCCGTCCGGCCCCTCGTCGGAGGTGACCAGCAGGACGTCGTGCTCGACCGTGCGGGCGGTGGTCACCACCGACATGGCGAACTGCATCACCACCGGCACCTGCATCCCCGAGCGCAGCGGCAGCACCAGCGCGATCACGTTGGCCCGCCGGCTGGCCAGCGCCCGCGCCCCGGCGTTCGGGTGGTAGCCGAGCACCCGGATGTTGGCCAGCACCCGGGTGCGGGTGACCTCGGAGATGACCCGCTTGCCGCTGAGCACGTACGACACGGTGCTCACCGCCACGCCGGCGTGCCGGGCGACGTCGGCGATGGTGACCAGGTCGGGCGACTTCACGGGCCGCGCCCGCGTCGCCGGGCGGTCACCGGGACCGGCCGGCACCGGAGGTCTCCCTGCCCGGCACGCTCTCGGCCGCGCTCCGCACGGTCAGCGTGCCGACCAGCCGGATGTCGGTCGCGGACCGGCCGACCAGCACCGTGTGCCTGGCGTCCTCCACCACGTGCGCGCCCCGGGACTCGTCCCACCAGCCCAGGTCGGCGGCGCGCAGCCGTAGCCGCACCACCCGCCGCTCGCCAGGGGCGAGGGCGACCCGGGCGAAGCCCCGCAGGCGGCGCAGGGGCTGTTTGACCCGGGACCGGCGCTGCCGGGTGTAGAGCTGCACGACGTCCTCCCCGGGCCGGTCGCCGACGTTGGCGACCTCGACGTCCACCTCGACCTCCCCGTCGGCGGCCACCGACGCGGCGCTCAACCGGAGGTCAGCGTAGTCGAAGCGGGCGTAGCTGAGCCCGTGGCCGAACGGGTACAGGGGCTCGCCCCGGTAGTACAGGTAGGTGGCGTCCGCGCCGATCACGTCGTAGTCGAGCAGGTCGGGCAGCTCGGCGGCGTCGGCGTACCAGGTCTGGGTGAGCCGGCCGGCCGGGTCGGCGTCGCCGAGCAGCAGGGCGGCCAGCGCCGACCCGTGCTCCTGGCCGCCGTGCGCCGACCACAGCACCGCCGGCAGGTGCTCCTCGGCCCACCCGATCGCGTACGGGTAGCTGCTGGTCAGCGCGAGCACGGTGCGGGGGTTGGCGGCGTGCACGGCGCGCAGCAGCGTCTCCTGCCCGGCCGGCAGCGCCAGGTTCACCCGGTCCTCGGTCTCCCGCCCGTTGACCATCGGGTGGTTGCCGAGCGCCACCACGGCCACGTCAGCGTCGGCGGCCAGCGCGGCGGCCTCGGCCGCGCCGTCGGTCACCAGCTCCACGGTGAACGCGGTGGCGTCCTCCGGCCCAACGGCGTCGGCGCGCAGCCGACCGTCCGGGGTGGCGGCGACGTACCGGTCCCCGGCGAGGTGGTGCAGCAGCACCGTGCCGTCGGGGCCCGGCCGGAAGCGGAAGGTCTCCCGGACGACCCAGCCGCCCGGACCGCTGCGGTCGTTGGCGACCTGCCCGGCCTCGTCTGCGCCGACGTGTCGGCCGTTGGCGACGCTGCGCAGCGCCACGGTGTCCCGCCCCCAGTCGTCGACGTCGAACCAGGTCGCCTCGGTGGCCTCGGGCGCGTCGAGGGTGAGGGGGCCGCCGTCGGCGTCGGCGGCGCAGCGGACGTACCGGTCGCCGGCGCGCAGCGCGATCCGGTCCGCCCCGCTGTGGTGTGTGACGGTGTCGAGCCGCCCGGCGAGGGCGTCGAGGGTGCTGACGGCGTACGGCAGGGTGCCGCTGTACCAGTCGGTGTGCACCTGGTCGGCCAGCGGGCCGAGCACGGCGACCCGCAGCCCGGGGCGCGGGCGCAGCGGCAGCAGGCCGTCGTTGCGCAGCAGCACCACGGCGCGCCGGGCGGCCTCGCGGGCCAGCTCCCGGTGCGCCGGGCAGTCGACGACGTCCGGGGACACGTCGGCCCAGGGGGACTCGTGCGGCGGATCGAGGTCGCCGAGGCGCAGCCGCACGCCGAGGACGCGCCGGACCGCCCGGTCGACGTGGGCGGGGGTGATCAGGCCGCGCTCCAGGGCCTCGGTGAGCCGGTCGACGGTGGGGGCGGCGTCGGTGTCGTCCTCGGTGAAGCTGTCGATCCCGGCGCGCAGGGCGGCGGCGAACCCGTGGACGTGGTCGGGCGCGTGGCCCTGCACGCCGGCGATGTTGGCGACCGCCCCGGCGTCGCCGACCACCATGATCTCCTCGGGGGCCATGCCGCGCAGCTCGGCCCCGATCAGCGGGCTGAGGTGGGCGGGGACGCCGTCGACCAGGTTGTAGGAGGCCATCACGGCGACGGCGGCCCCGGCGGAGAGGGGGGCGCGGAACGCCGGCAGCTCGTACTCGTGCAGCACCCGTGGGGGCAGGTCGCTGGAGGTGGTGGCGCGGTCGGTCTCGTTGTTGTAGCCGAGGAAGTGCTTGAGTGTCGGCGCGGTACGCAGCCGGTCGGGGTGGTCGCCGCGCAGGCCCCGGGCGTACGCGGTGGCGAGGTGCCCGGTGAGCCACGGGTCCTCCGACCAGCCCTCCTCGTTGCGCCCCCAGCGGGGGTCGCGCAGCGGGTTGACCACCGGCGCCCAGACGTTCAGCCCGACGCGTCGCGGGTCGGCGTGGTGCTTCGCGCGCACCTCGTCGCCGACGGCGGCACCCACCGCGCGGACCAGGTCCGGGTGCCACGTGCTGGCCAGCCCGACCGCCTGCGGGAAGACCGTCGCCGGCCCGAGCCAGGCCACCCCGTGCAGCGCCTCGGTGCCGGTGCGGAACGGCGGCAGGCCGAGCCGGGGCACCGGGGCCTGCCACTGGTGCAGCAACCCGATCTTCTCCGGCAGGGTGAGGCGCGCCAGCAGGTCGTCGAGGCGGGCGGCGGGCGAGGGGGCAGGCGTGCGGCCGGTGCTGTCGGTCATGGCGGGTCGGATACCTTCCGTGGGCTAGCCGGTGCCCGGTCGGCAGGTCGAAGCGCTTCGACAACCGTCGTGCCGAGCGGCATCGCGGTGAGGGGGACGCCGGCCGTCGTTCCCGGACGCGCGAAGCGCTCCGACAGCCGGCGAGGAGCAGGCCCGCCCCGCGTGCCCGCGCGGGACGGCTGCCGTCGAGGTTGGCACCACCGCGCCGGCCGGTCAAGGCCCGACCCCGCGGCCCCTCGGTCGACTCGACCTCGCCGACAGGCCTCAGCCGGTGGGCAGCCGGCCACTCTCGACGGTGGCCAGCGCGACGGTCGCCCCGCCGAGCGCCGAGGCGGCACCGCCCAGCGTGGACGCCTCCAGCCGGCACCCGCCGGCCTCGGGCGCGCCGGTGCGGGCGGCGAGTTCCGCGCGGGCCGCCGGCAGCAGCCACGGCCCCAGCGCGGCGAAGTGGCCACCGACCAGCACCGCCTCGGGATCGAGGAGGTTGGCCAGCACGGCGGCGGCGTGCCCGAGGTGGCGGCCGATCTCGGCCAGCCCGCCCCGCACGGCGGGGACGTCCCGGGCGGCCAGGACCCGGATGCGCTCGATCTCCGGCAGGAAGTCCGTGACCGGCCCCTCCGCGACGGTGTCGGGCAGCAGCCGGCGCACCACCGCCGGCAGGCCGGCCAGCGCCTCCAGGCAGCCCGCCCGACCGCAGGCGCAGCGCGGGCCGGCCGGGTCGATCGGCAGGTGCCCGACCTCGCCGGCGAAGCCGCGCCCGCCGCGCAGCAGCCGGCCGCCCGCGATCACCCCGGCGCCGATGCCCGCGCCGCCGGTGAGGTGGACCAGGTCGGCCGCCCCGGCGTGCGCGCCGTGCCGCTGCTCGGCCAGGGCGGCGAGGTTCGCCTCGTTCTCCACACTGACGGCGAAGTCCGGCTCGCGCAGCGCGGCGCGCAGCAGGTCGGCGAGGGCGACGTCGCGCCAGCCGAGCGCGGGGGAGAGCGGGACGCAGCCGGCCGGGTCGACCAGCCCCGGCACGCCGACGGTGAGGCCGAGCACGGCGCGCCCCTCGCCGGTGAGCCGGCCGGTCGCCCGGCGGGCCAGCGCGGCGAGCGCGCGGACCGTCTCGCCCGGGGAGGCCGCCGGGGCGGCGAAGGCGCGCCGCCAGGTGAGCAGCCGGTTGCCGCCCAGGTCGACCGCGACCGCCACCAGCTCGTCGGTGCCGATCTCCAGCCCCAGCCCCGCGTACGGTTCGCCGTCGAGCACGAGCATGGTGGCGGGGCGGCCGATCCGGTTCTCCGTTAGCCCGGTCTCGCGCAGCAGCCGGCGGTCGATCAGCTCGGTCACGAGGCTGGAGACGGTGGCCTTGTTGAGCCCGGTGTGCGCCGCGATGTCGGCCCGGGAGCAGGGCGCGTGCACCCGGACGTGCCGCAGCACCAGGGCCCGGTTGGCGACCCGGACGTCGCCGAGGTCCGTCGGCCGCGGGTCGATCTGCCTGCTGGTCAAGTTCCGCCCGCTCCCTTGTGGCCACGATCACCGTCGATTAGTTTGTTCGGCTAGGAACCCAACTAATCCTAGCCGGGCGTCCGTGCTCCGCAAGCCCGCCCACCGAGGAAGGGAGCGTGTCGTGACACCGCCCCCGCAAGGCGCATCCACCGACCGCCGGACCCTGCTGCGCCTGCTCGGCCTCGGGGCCGCCGCGACGGCGGGCGGCGCCGCCCTCACCGGGTGCAGCAAGGAGGCCGGCAGCTCCGGCAGCGCCACCCGGTCCGACGCCATCCGCGCCGTGCTGCCCGCCCACAGGCCGGCCGACCTGCTCAAGCCGGACATCCCGGGCGAGGGGCCGATCCCCGACGGCTACCTCGGCTACCCCCGGCAGCTCGTCGACGCGGTCACCGAGCAGCCCGGCCGGGGCGGCGGAACGATCCGCAGCATGAGCCCCTGGTGGGGGCCCACCCCGCCGACCCTGGGCAACAACTCCTACCTCGCGGCGGTCAACGCCAAGCTGGGCGTCGACGTGAGCCCCAGCCTCCAGGACGGCACGACGTACGCGGACAAGCTCAACGCGATGCTCGGCGCCCGGGACGTGCCCGACCTGCTCAGCGTGCCGAACTGGGAGGTCGACAAGGTCGCCCGCTTCTCCGACGCGGTCAGGGCGCTGTTCGAGGATCTCACCGACCATCTCAGGGGCGACGCCGCCGCGAAGTACCCGTACCTCGCCGCCCTGCCCACCGGCGCGTGGGAGTACTCGGTCTGGGGCGGGCGGCTCGCCGCCGTGCCGTTCCCCACCGACGGCCCGTTCGCCTGGGCGCTGTTCCAGCGGCGGGACCTCGTCGTGAAGGCCGGCCTGGCCGCGCCAACGTCCCCCGCCGAGCTGCACGAGCTGGGCCGCGAGCTCACCGACCCGGCCAAGGGGGTCTGGGCCTTCGGCAGCGTCTTCGACATGGTCCAGCAGTTCTACGGCTGCCAGCAGACCTGGCGCAGGAAGCCCGGCGGCGGCCTGGAGCACAAGTTCGAGAACCCCGCCTACCGGGCCGCGCTGGAGTTCACCGCGAAGCTCTTCGCCGACGGCCTCGTCCACCCCGACACGGTGGCCAGCAAGGGTGCGGACGAGAAGCAACTGTTCAAGGCCGGCAAGATCATCATGTTCCAGGACGGCCTCGGCGCCTGGCAGGGTGTGCAGGGCGAGCAGAGCAAGGTGCTGCCGAGCTTCGACATGCAGCCCGTGCCGGTGTTCGGCGCGAGTGGCGGCCCGGCGGTGATCTGGGGTAGCGAGAAGCCGATCTTCTTCACCTTCCTCAGGAAGGGCCTCGGCGCCGACCGGGTCGACGAGCTGCTGCGCGTGCTCAACTGGTGCGCCGCCCCGTTCGGCAGCCGCGAGTTCGAGCTGCGGGAATACGGCGTGGAGGGCAAGCACTTCACCCGGGCGGCCGACGGCAGCCCGCTCCCGACCGACCTGGGCCGCAAGGAGCTGGGCGCGCAGTACACGCACATCGGCGGCCGGGTGCCGGTGAAGGTGCGCAGCGGGGACACCCCGAACTTCGTCCGGGACTACCTGGACTACTACCGGAAGAACATCGGGCTGATGGAGAAGGACCTCTTCGCCGGGATCAAGCTGGAGCTGCCCGCCAACTGGTCGAAGCTCCTCCAGCCGACGGAGGACAAGATCCGGGACATCCTGCGCGGTCGCCGCCCCATCGGCGACCTGGACGGCGTGGCGAAGGAGTTCCTCGCCTCCGGCGGCGAGGAGGGGCGCGCGTTCTTCGAGAAGGCGCTCGCCGACAACGGCCGATGAGCGCCGCCCCGGGCACCGCCCGGCGCGCCCGCCCGCAGGCCGCCCGCCCCCGCAGTCAGCCCCGCGCCCGCCCCCGGGCCGGCCTGCGGGCCCGGCTGCGCCGGGACTGGCCGCTGCTGGCGATGACCGCGCCGGCCGCCGCGCTGCTGCTGGTCTTCCACTACCTGCCCACGCTCGGCAACGTCATCGCCTTCCAGGACTACAACCCGTTCGTCGGCGACGACCCGGTCGAGGCGTTCCTGCACAGCGAGTGGATCGGCTTCGGCAACTTCGAGGCCCTCTTCACCGACCCGCTGTTCTGGGACGCGGTGCGCAACACCCTGACCATCACCGCGTTCCAGATCGTGTTCTTCTTCCCGCTGCCGATCCTGCTGGCCATCCTGCTGCACAGCCTGGTCTCCGGACGGGTGCGCGGCTTCGTGCAGAGCGTCGTCTACCTGCCGCACTTCTTCAGTTGGGTGCTGGTGGTCACGTTCTTCGTGCAGATGCTCGGCGGGGCGGGCCTGCTGGCCCAGCGGATGCGCGAGGCCGGCCTGCGGCCGTGGGACGTCATGACCAACCCCGACACCTTCATCGTGCTGGTCACCGCCGAGTCGGTGTGGAAGGACGTCGGCTGGGGCGCGATCGTCTTCCTGGCCGCGCTCGCCGCGATCGACCCCCACCTGTACGAGGCGGCGGCGGCCGACGGCGCGGGGCGCTGGCGGCGGCTGTGGCACATCACCCTGCCCGGCCTGCGCCCCGTCATCGTGCTGCTGCTCATCATGCGGCTCGGCGACGCGCTGTCGGTCGGCTTCGAGCAGTTCATCCTCCAGCGGGAGGCCGTCGGCCGGGACGCCGCCGAGGTGCTCGACACGTTCGTCTACCACCAGGCCATCGCCACCCAGCAGTGGGGGCTCGGCGCGGCGGCCGGGCTGTTCAAGGCCGTGGTCGGCCTGATCCTCATCGTCGCGGCCAACAAGCTCGCCCACCGCCTCGGCGAGCAGGGGGTGTATTCCAGGTCATGACCACGCAGCTCAGTGACCCCGTACCGGCGACGGCGGGCGGGCGACCGCCCCGACGGCGGCGCGACCGGCGGCCCCCGTGGGAGGAGCCGCCCACGCCACTCGGGGTGTTCGGCAAGGGCGTCGTGCTCACCCTGCTCGTCGCGGCGGTGCTCGTTCCCCTGTGGGCGGTGCTGGTGACCAGCCTCGCCTCGCGGGAGACGATCGACGCGGCCGGCGGCATGGTGCTGGTGCCCCGGGAGGTCGACCCGTCCGCATACGTCACGATCTTCAACGGCGGTCAGATCACCCGGGCCGTCTGGGTCAGCACCGTGGTCACCGTGGTCGGCACGACGGTGAGCCTGGTGCTCACCGTCCTGGCCGCGTACGGGCTGTCCCGGCCCGGCTCGGTGGGGCACCGGGGGCTGCTGTTCTTCTTCCTGCTGACGTTCCTCGTCTTCCCCGGCCTGGTGCCCAGCTATCTGGTGGTGACCGGGCTGGGGCTCAAGGACAGCCTCTGGTCGCTGATCCTGCCCAGCGCGATCAGCGTGTTCAACCTCGTGGTGGTCCGGGCGTTCTTCATGGGCGTGCCCGGCGAGCTGCTCGACAGCGCCCGCATCGACGGGGCGGGGGAGCTGCGCATCCTCACCCGGATCGTGCTGCCGCTCTCCAAGGCCGTCGTCGCCGTGGTCGGCCTCTTCTACGCCGTCGGCTACTGGAACGCCTACTTCAACTCGGTGCTCTACCTCGACGACAACGACAAGTTCCCGATCCAGCGGGTGTTGCAGAGCTACATCCTGGCCGGGCAGTCGCCGAGCGTCTCCGGCGCGGCGGTCAGCCTGCCCGGCGTCACCGCCTATCCGCCGACCCTGGCCGTGAAGATGGCGGTCGTGGTGGTCACCGTCGTCCCGGCGGTGCTCGTCTACCCGTTCGTGCAGCGGCACTTCACCAAGGGCGTCATCACCGGCGCCGTGAAGGGCTGATGCGGCGTGTGGGACGAGGGCCGGCTCCGCTACGGCGGCGACTGGAACCCCGAGCAGTGGCCGGTCGAGGTGTGGGCTGAGGACGTCGCCCTCATGCGCCGCGCCCGCGTCGACCTCGTCACCGTCGGCGTGTTCGCCTGGTCCCGCCTCGAACCCGTCCCCGGCCGGTACGACCTGGGCTGGCTGGACCGGGCGCTGGACCTGCTGGCCGACAACGGCGTCTCGGCGGCCCTGGCCACCCCCACCGCCTCGCCGCCGCCGTGGTTCTCGCTGGCCCACCCCGGGGCGCTGCCGGTGACCGCCGACGGGGTCCGGCTGCGCCACGGCAGCCGGGACACCTACTGCGCCGCCGCGCCCGCCTACCGGGCCGCCGCCCGCCGGATCGCCGGGGTCCTCGCCGACCGCTACGCCCACCACCCGGCCGTGGCGCTGTGGCACGTGCACAACGAGTACGGCACGGTCTGCCACTGCGAGCACGCCGCGCGGGCGTTCCGGCGCTGGCTGGCGGCCCGCCACGGCGACCTCGCCGCCCTCAACGCCGCCTGGGTCACGAGCTTCTGGGGCCAGCACTACTCCGACTGGGCGCAGGTCGACACCCCCCGGGCCACCCAGTACCTGGCAAACCCCGGCCACCTGCTCGACTTCCGCCGGTTCTGGTCCGACACGCTTCTCGCCGCGTACGTCGAGCAGCGCGACCTGCTCCGGGCGGCCAACCCGGCCGTGCCCGTCACCACCAACTACGTCCTCGGCGACTGGGTGCCCGTCGACCACGCCCGCTGGGCCGCCGAGGTGGACCTGGTCGCGATCGACCACTACCCGTCCGCCGCCGACGGCCGCGCCGAGGAGCAGACCGCCCTCGCCGCCGACCTGGCCCGGGGCTGGGCCCGGCACGGCGCCCGCCGCCGGGGCGGCACCGGGGCGCCCGGCGCGGGGTGGCTGCTCATGGAGACCGCCCCGAACCTGATCTACACCGACGGCCGGATGCACACCAAGGAACCCGGCCGGATGGCCCGGCACAGCCTCGCCCACGTCGCCCGGGGCTCGCGCGGCGCGATGTACTTCCAGTGGCGGGCCCCCGTCGGCGGGGCGGAACGCTTCCACTCCGCGCTCGTGCCGCACGCCGGCCCGGACAGCCGGGTGTTCCGGGAGACGGTCGCCCTCGGCGCGGCCCTGGAGCGGATCGCCGAGGTCGACGGGGCGACCGTCGAGGCGTCGGTGGCGATCGGCTGGGACGCCGCCAGCGGCTGGGCCCTGCGCCACCCCGGCCTGCCCTCGTCGCGGCTCGACCACCACGGGGAGGTCGCGGCGGCGCACCGGGCGCTGTGGCGGGCCGGCTTCGGCTGCGACGTGGTGCTGCCCGGCGACCCCCTCGACGGGTACGGGCTGCTCGTCCTCCCCGCCCTCTACCTGGCCTCCGACGCCACCGCCGGCTGGGTGCGCGCGTACGTCGCAGGCGGCGGGCACCTGCTGGCGACCTGGCTCAGCGGCGTCGCCGACGAGCACGCCCGGGTGCGCACCGGCGGCTACCCCGGGGCGCTGCGCGACGTGCTCGGCGTGCGGGTGGAGGAGTTCCACCCGCACGCCGACGGCGACGCGGTCCCCCTGAGCGGGGGCGGGACCGGGCGGACCTGGGCCGAGACCGTCCACCTGGCCGGCGCGGAGACGATCCGGCGGTACGCGGGCGGCGTGCTCGCCGGCCGGCCCGCCGTGACGCGCCACCGCTACGGCGCGGGCACCGCCTGGTACGTCTCCACCCGCCCCGACGACGACACCTACCGGCGGCTGCTCGCCGACGCCGCCCTCGACGCGGGCGCGACGCCGACCTGCCCGGGTGCCCCCGCCGGGGTGGAGGCGGTCCGCCGCCGCTCCGCCGGGGGAAGCTGGCTGTTCCTGCTCAACCACACCGACCGGGCGCACCGGGTGCCCGCCGCCGGGGTGGAGCTGCTCACCGGCGCGCCCGTCGACACCGCCGTGGAGGTCCCCGCCGGGGGCGTCGCCGTGGTCCGGGAGGCCCCGGCCGCGCCCCGGCCCGGCCGCCGCGACCGTTCGGCGCAATCGGGTGGACGGCACAACGATCATGGGACACCCTGTCGGGATGGAACATTTCGTTGATGTCGCGCCCGGGATCCGGCTGTGGGCCGAGGAGCGCGGCGACCCCGCCGCCCCGGCGCTGCTGCTCGTCATGGGCGCGCACGCCTCCGGCCTGACCTGGCCGGAGTCCCTGGTGGACGCCCTGGCCCGCCGGTACCGCGTGATCCGTTACGACCACCGCGACACGGGCCGCTCGACCTGGGCCTTCGACGAGCGCCCCTATCCGATCGCCGAGCTGGCCGCCGACGCGGTGAAGCTGCTCGACGCGCTCGGGGTCGCGCGCGCCCACGTCGTCGGCATGTCCATGGGCGGCATGTTGACGCAACTGCTGCTGCTCGAGCACCCGGAGCGGATGGCCACGGCGACCTTCATCGGCACCCCGCCGATGGACGGCGGCCCCGCCGACGCGGGGCCCGCCCCCGAGCTGCTGGCGTACTGGGGGACGATGCTGGAGCCCCGCGACCGGGCCGCCGAGATCGCCTGGCGGGTGGAGCACTGGCGCATCCTCAACGGCGGCGAGCTGCCCTTCGACGCCGAGGAGTTCCGCCGCCGGGAGGAGCGCATCGTCGAGCACGCGGGGCGGCACGACAACACCGGCGCCCACGCGCGGGCCGGCCAGGACGGCCTCGACCGCGCCCCGGAGCTGAAGGCGACCACCACGCCCGCCCTCGTGGTCGACTCCCCGCGCGACCCCGTCGCCGGCACCGCCGCCGCCCGGCACCTCGCGGGGCTGCTGGGCAACGCCCGGGTGGTCACCGTCCCCGGGCTGGGCCATGCCCTGTCGGAGGCGGTCGGCCCCCGGCTCGCCGAGGTGATCGTGGAGCACACCGGCGCCCACGAGCCGGTTCGGGGGGCCTGACCGGCGGCGGTCAGCCGCGCGGCCAGGCGGCCGGGACGCGCTCCAGCACCCCGCCGGCGAACACGTCGCGCAGCCCCAGCGGCTTGAGGTGGACGTACCCGATGTGGCAGTCGCACACCGCGTTGACGCAGGCCCGGGGGCGCAACGCGGCCCGCCACGACCCGTCGTAGAGGTTGCCGAGGGGCTCGTCGACGAAGTGGCAGCGGCGCACGGTGCCGTCGCCGCGCACGGAGATCGCCGTCTCCCCGGCGTGGCACGGTCGGTCCAGCGACAGGTGGGGGCGCACGCTGTAGCCGAACAGCGGGTCCAGCGCCGTCCAGGTCGCCTCCTCGGCGGCGTCGTAACGGCGGCCCTCGGCGGCGTTGACCCACAGGTAGACCTGCGGCGGCAGGGCGGCGCGCAGCGCCCGCGCCTCGGCCAGGTGCTCCGGCAGGCCGACCACGCCGACGGAGAAGCGCACGCCCAGCTCCGTCAGGCGCGCGCAGCGGGCCAGGAACCGCTCCCGGGTGACCTGCCCCGGGTGGTACGTCGTCCACAGCGCCGCCCGCGCCGGGTCGGCGTCGGCCAGCCACTCCACCCGGGCGGCCAGGTTGGTCTGGATCACCACCCGGTCGACGTGCGGCAGGCGCGACAGCGACACCATCGCCTCCCGGTACCAGCGGCGGGTCAGCCCCTCGCCCCACGGGGTGAACAGCACCGACAGCCGCACATCCGTCGTCGCGGCCACCCAGCCGGCGAACCGTTGCAGGGCGGCCCGGTCGGCGGCGAGCAGCTCCGGCGGGTCGCGCCGCTTGGCGAACGGGCAGTACGGGCAGTCGTAGTTGCAGCTCGCCAGCGGCCCCCGGTACAGGATCGCCAGCTCGGCCCGCCCGCACCGGTCGGCCCCGCTCACCGGGGCACGTACCCGGTCATCGCGCGGCGGACCTCGGCGGAGGTCAGCCACGGGCCGACCGCGTCGGAGCGGGCCAGCCCGGCGGGGGTGAGCCGCAGCCCGCCGTCGGTGGCCCAGCCCCGCTCGACCAGCAGCCCGAGCTGCGGGAAGTCCTCGCGCGGCGGGCGGCCGAACCGGGCGGCGTAGGCGGCCGGGTCCACGCCCTCGGCGCGCAGCAGCGACTTCAGCAGCCAGCGACGGCGCTGCTCGTCGTCGTCGAGGCGGTAGCCGAACTCGGCGAACCGGAAGTCGTCGGCCGGGCGGGCCAGGTAGTCGTCGAGCACGGCCCGCACCTGCGTGACGCTCACCGCGTAGTCGAACGAGTAGTGCAGGTCCGTCGTGTACGATCGGGCCCCGCAGCCCAGCCCCACCATGCCGTCGTCCTGGCAGCAGTAGTCCGGCCCGTCCGGCGCGGGCACGTCGGCGCGGCGGAACTGCCGCATCGACTCCTGTCGGTACCCGGCGGCCCCGAGGACCTCCACCGCCTGCGTGTAGAGGGCCAGGCGCTCGGCGTCCCACTCGGCCCGGCTGGGCGCCCGGCGGCCCAGCCCGGTCAGGGGCCGCACGTAGAGCGGGTACAGGTACAGCTCCTCCGGCCGCCAGGCCAGGGCCGCGTCCAGGCTCTCCCGCCAGGTGCCGGCGGTCTGCCCGTCGATGCCGTAGATCAGGTCGACGTTGAGCACCGGGATCGCCGCGTCGCGGATCGCGCCGAGGGCGGCCTCCACCTCCGTGCGGCGCTGCGGGCGGCCGGCGGCGCGGGCCTCCGCGTCGAGGAAGCTCTGCACCCCGATGCTCACCCGCGTGGCGCCGTGCGCGGCGAGCACCGCGAGCCGGTCCGGCGTCGCCGTGGCCGGGGAGGTCTCCACCGACAGCGGTACGCCGGGCAGGCGCGCGCCGAGCGTGGACGTGGCGATGTCGAACAGCTCGGCCAGCTCCCCGGCGGTCAGGTAGGTGGGGGTGCCGCCGCCGAACGCCACGCGGGCGTACCCGGCGTCGCCGCCGAGCGCGTCGGCGACCCGCTCGGCCTGCCGGCGCACCTGCCGCAGGTAGGCGCCCACCTGCTCGGCGGGCGCGTTGGCCCGGGTGAAGAGGTTGCAGAAGCCGCAGCGCATCTCGCAGAACGGCACGTGGACGTAGAGGAACAGCGCGTCGCGCGCCTGCGCCCGCCACACGTCGGCCAGCGCGGGCCGGGGCCGCAGCGCCCGGTACGAGGTCTTGTGCGGGTACGAGTACAGGTACTGCTGGTACGGCGAGCCGTCGAGGCCCGTGTCGGTGCTGGTCACCATTCTCCCGGTCGTAGGGTGAAGTGGGCGTACGGGACCGTCCACACGACGTCGTGGCCGATCCGGTGGCCGGTGTGGCCGTCCTCCCCGTACGCCGTGCCGTGATCGGAGCAGACGATCGTGAACACCGGCCGGCCCCGCCCGGTGAGCAGGGCGAAGAGCTGGTCGACGCGCCCGTCCACGTACTCCAGGGCGGCGGCGTGGCTGGCCGGATCGTCGGCCGCCGCGCCCGGGACGTAGTGCCGGTTGGGCTGGTGCAGGGCCGCCACGTTGAGGAACGTGAACAGCGGTTGCGCGGCGGGGACCCGGGGCAGCACCTCGGCCAGCCGGTCGAGCTGCGCGTCCATGCAGGCCGGGGCGGTGACCCCGAACTCCGGCTCCCAGTGCGCCTCGGCGAAGAGGCCGGGCAGCACCGCCCCGAGCGGGCTGCGCCGGTTGAAGAAGCCCACCCCGCCCAGGCAGAGCGTGTGGTATCCCTCCCGGCCCAGGGCGGTCGGCAGGTCCGCCGCGTCGAACACCCAGGTGTCGGCGCCCGAGGTCTCGCTGCCGGGGAACGCCGCCGCGTACAGCCGCTCGTGCCGGCCCGGCTCCGTCGGGGTGGGCAGGAAGCCGGCGAAGAACGCGTGGTGCGCGGCGTAGGTGAAGCTCGCGGGGGAGTGCCGGCGCTCCCACCGGCCGCCGGGCAGCGCCCGCGCCAGGTGCGGAGTGCGCCCGGCGGCGGCCAGCTCGTCGGCCACGTCGAAGCGCAGCGTGTCGAGGGTGACCAGGCAGATGTCGTGGCTGCCGATCAGGCTCCGCACGCGACCGCCTCCTCCGCCGTGGCCCGCCACCGCGCCCACCGGCCGCTGGTCAGCGCGTGGATCTGCTCGGCGTAGGTGTCCCGGCCGTCGGCCAGCACCCCGGGCAGCAGGTCGCCGAACGCGTTGACCTCCGCCACGGCGTGCCGCCGCCAGCCGAGCAGGAACATCAGGTCGACGCCGACGTGCAGGGTGCGCGGGAAGCAGGCTGCGGCCCGCGCGCAGGTCTCCATCGCCGCCGCCCACGCCGCCGGCCCGGCCGCCGCCCGCACCTGCGCCAGGTCACCGCGCGCGTTGCCCAGGTGCAGGTTCGTCATCGGCCCCCGGGAGGCGCGCACGACCGCGTGGGTGGGCCGACCGGCGACCACCACCACCCGCAGGTCGACCACCCGCTCGCCGAGCCCCGCCTTGGGCAGCCACCGCTCGACGTGCAGCCCCTGCGGGGCGAGCCGGTCCACGAGCGCGGCGACGGTCGCCTCGTCGTCGTAGTGGCGCACCCGCAGCGAGTTGAACAGCCCGTCGCCCGCCACCTCGATCGGGGTGACCGCCCGCACCCGGCCGGGGCCGACCGCGAGGGCGATCACCCCGGCCGCCGACGAGCCGTGCGCGGGCTTGACGAAGACCCGCGCCCAGCCGGCCGCCGCCATCGCCGCCCGCAGCTCGGCGTACCCGGCGACTGGGGGCAGGGCCGCCGGCACCGGCACCCCGGCGGCGTGCAGCAGCGCGTGGCAGCGCCGCTTGTCGCAGAGCGCCGCCACGTCGGCGGGGTCGTTGAGCAGCTCCGCGCCCCCGGCCGCGACCCGGCCCAGGCCGTCGACCAGCCCGGCGTACGCGTCGGCGAGGCCGACCAGCTCGCCGTGCCGGGCCGGGGTGGCCGTCCGCCGCAGCAGCCGGTCCACCTCCGGGTCCTCGCCGGGGGAGTCGACGCGCACCAGCGCGCCGGCCGGCGGTGGGGCCGCCCCGGTCAGCACGTCGACCCAGGGCAGCACCGCCGGCCGGGGCAGGCCGGCGGCGAGCGCGGCGGCGGTGAACAGCCCGACGCGGCGGTTGTCGGGGTTGCCGACGACGGTCAGCCGCAGGTCACCGGGCACCGCGCGCCCCGCCGCCGGTCACTCCGACACCGCCGTGTACCGGTACGCCTCGCCGTCGTCCTCGTCCTCCTCCTGCGGGTCGGAGAGGTCCACCCACACGCCGGGCAGGGCCGCCTTCACCGCCGTGACGGTCTCCTCGGAGACGTAGTGGTGGTGCAGGTCCAGCTTGCCCAGGTGGGTCAGCGGTTGCCCGCCGGCCAGCGCGAGCGCGCCCCGGTCCCCGAGGGTGCCCAGCGACAGGTCGAGCGCCGCCAGCCGCCGCACCACCGGCGCGGACGCCAGGGCCTCGGCGAGGTCGTCGGCGATCTCGGCGTTGCGCAGCGCCAGCCGCCGCAGCTCGGGGAAGAGGTCGCCGGCCAGCAGCGGGGTCAGGTCGTCCACGGTGGTGTCGCCGCCGTACTCGGGGGTGCCGAGCCACAGCTCCAGCTCCTCCAGGGCGGGCAGCTCGGAGTCGAGCACCGCCCGGACGAAGTCGGGGGCCAGGCCGCCGCTCTGCACCTCCAGCCGGCGCAGCCCCTCGTGGCGGACGGGGGAGAAGCCGAAGTCCTCCCCGCCGCGCACCCGCAGCACCTCCAGCGCCGGGTACGCCGTCAGCAGCGGGCTGACGTCGCCCACCTTCATCCAGGAGATCTCGCACTCCTCGCTGACGATGTCGCCGAGGAAGAGCGCCTCCAGGTGGGGCAGCCGCTCGGCTGCGTCGCAGAGCTGGGCGATCGGGGCGTAGTTGAACGCCGCGTACCCCCAGGAGCCGACGACCAGGGCCTCGACGGCCTCGCCGGCCTCGTCGGCCCGGTCGAGGAACCGCGCGAACGCCGCCTGGAACCCGGGGGAGAGGACGGCGTCCCCGGTGCTGTCGTTCCAGTCGTGGGCGTCGATCCGCCAGGCGACGGGCCCGTCGACGGCGGGCAGCGGGCCGTCCTCCGGGACCTGGACGACGGTGCGGTCGGCGAAGGTGTCGACGTGCGATCGGACGGTCACGGCCGCGTCACTCCCCGACCGCGGTGAAGCGGTACTCGCGGCCGTCGTACACGTGGGCGGACTGCGGCTCGGAGAGGTCGACCTCGACCCCCGGCAGGGCGGCGACGATCCGCTCGCGGGCGGCCTCGGAGAGGAAGTGGTGGTGCAGGTCGAGGCGGCGCAGGTGGGTCAACGGCTGCCCGGCGAGCAGCGCGTCGGCCCCGGCGTCGGTGAGCACCCCCTTGGACAGGTCGAGCACCTCCAGCCGGCCGACGACCGGAGCGGCGGCGACGGCACCGACGATCCGGTCGGCGTACTGGGCGTTGCTCACGGCGAGGTGGCGCAGCGCCGGCAGCCGGGTGCCGGCGAGCACCTCGGCCAGGTCGGCCACGGTGGTGTCGCCGCCGTAGTCGGGCCGGCCGAGCCACAGCTCCAGGCGCTCCAGCGCGGGCAGGTCGCACGCGCCCACCGCGGCGGTCACCTCGCCGGGCAGCCCGCCGGTCTGGAAGCCCAGCTCCCGCAGCCCGGCGTGGCGCACCGGGTCGAGGCGCAGCTCGTTGGCGCCGCGCACCCACAGCACCTCCAGCGAGGGGTACGCCGCCAGCAGCGGGGTGAGGTCGCCGTGGGTGAGCCAGGAGATCTCGCACTGCTCGCTGGTCAGGTCGGCGAGGAAGACCGCCCGCAGTGACGTCCATGCCTGCGCCGCCTCGACCAGCGGGCCGAGCGGCAGCGCGTACTCGTACGCCGAGCCCCACTCGCCGACCACCAGGGCCCGGACGGCGTCGGCGGGCACCTCGTCGCGGAAGGCCGCGAGCAGGTCGACGAAATCCTGGGGGGCGGCGTCGAACTCCTCCACCTCCAGCCGCCAGGCGACCGCCGACGGGTCGTCGGGCAGGGTCATCCCCGGGGTGAAGGGCAGCACGGGCAGCCCGGCGAACGACGACAGATGGGTGCTGATCACGCCTACCTCCGACTCGACTGGTGCAGCGGCGGCGCGACCGTAGCAGCCCGTACCGACATGAAGATCACCGGCGAGCGCCGTCGATCCGGCGGAACGCCCAGCTCGCACGGGTGGTCACGGCCGGGTCACCGATCGTCGACCCCTCACTTGTGCCGGAGCGCTTGCGGTCGGCCGTTCGGCGGAATACGTTGCCCCCACCAACAAATCCGAGCGAGAATCACGTCCACTTCGGAGGCGTAGATGGCGTTGGCGAGCTGGTGCGAACGATGAGCGACGCGCCCGTCCTGCTGGAGATGCGCTCCATCACCAAGGAGTTCCCCGGCGTCAAGGCCCTGGCCGACGTCAACCTGGTGGTGCGGGCCGGCGAGATCCACGCGATCTGCGGTGAGAACGGCGCCGGCAAGTCCACGCTGATGAAGGTGCTCAGCGGGGTCCACCCGCACGGCAGCTACGACGGCCGGATCGTCTACCGGGGCGCGGAGACCCGCTTCGCCGACATCCGCGCCAGCGAGGGCGCGGGCATCGTGATCATCCACCAGGAGCTCGCGCTCGTCCCGGACATGTCGATCACCGAGAACATCTTCCTCGGCAACGAGCCCCGCCGGCGCGGCGCGATCGACTGGCGGCTCGCCAACCGCAGGGCCGTGGAGCTGATGGCCCGCGTCGGCCTCCACGAGGACCCGGACACCCTGGTCAAGGACATCGGGGTCGGCAAGCAGCAGCTCGTGGAGATCGCCAAGGCGTTCGCCAAGGACGTGCGGCTGCTCATCCTCGACGAGCCCACCGCCGCGCTGAACGAGGCCGACTCCCGGCACCTGCTGGACCTGCTGCGCGGCTTCCGCTCGCGCGGCGTCACCTCCATCATGATCTCGCACAAGCTCAACGAGATCGAGGCGATCGCCGACCGGATCACCATCCTGCGCGACGGCCGCACCGTCGAGACGCTCGACGTGCGGGCCGACGGCGTCGACGAGGACCGGATCGTGCGGGGCATGGTCGGCCGCGAGCTGGGCAGCCGCTTCCCCGACCGCACCCCGCGCATCGGCGAGGTCTTCTTCGAGGTCCGCGACTGGACCGTCCGGCACCCCATCTCCGCCGAGCGCAGGGTCTGTAGGAACGAGAGCTTCGTCGTACGGCGCGGCGAGATCGTCGGCTTCGCCGGGCTGATGGGCGCGGGCCGCACCGAACTCGCCATGAGCGTCTTCGGCCGCTCCTACGGGGTGTACGAGTCGGGCACGATCGTCAAGGACGGCAGGCAGATCGTGCTGAGGTCGGTGGCGGACGCGATCGCCCACCGGCTCGCGTACGTCAGCGAGGACCGCAAGGCGATCGGCCTGAACCTGCTCGACGACATCAAGGCCTCCACGGTCGCCGCCAAGCTCGCCAAGGTCACCCGGCGCGGCGTGCTCGACGCGGTGGCGGAGCACCGGGCGGCCGAGTCGTACCGCCGGGAGCTGCGGATCAAGGCGCCGACGGTCGACGAGGGCGTCTCCAGGCTCTCCGGCGGCAACCAGCAGAAGGTCGTCCTGGCGAAGTGGATGTTCACCGACCCGGACCTGCTGATCCTCGACGAGCCGACGCGCGGCATCGACGTGGGCGCGAAGTACGAGATCTACGGCGTCATCCAGCGCCTCGCCGACCAGGGCAGGGGCGTCGTCGTCATCTCCTCGGAGCTGCCCGAGCTGATCGGGCTCTGCGACCGCATCTACACCGTGTGCGAGGGCGCCATCACGGGCGAGATCGCCCGCGAGCACGCGGACCCGGAGACCCTCATGAAGCGGATGACCTCGACGAAGAGGACGCAGCCACGATGAGCCGAGCCAAGGATCTCCGGAAGAACCTCTTCGGAGGCACCACCTCCAACGCCCGCCAGTTCGGGATGATCTTCACGCTGGTCGCGATCGTCGTCCTGTTCCAGATCCTCACCGACGGCCTGACCCTGCGGTCGGACAACCTGATCGCCCTGTTCCAGCAGAACTCCTACATCCTCATCCTCGCCATCGGCATGCTCATGGTGATCGTCGCCGGGCACATCGACCTGTCGGTCGGCTCGGTCGCCGCGTTCGCCGGCATCCTGGTCGCCAAGTCGATGTCGGACTGGTCGCTGCCCTGGCCCGCCGCCGTCGCCTTCGGCCTGCTGATCGGCGCGGCCATCGGCGCCTGGCAGGGCTTCTGGGTCGCCTACGTCGGCGTGCCGGCGTTCATCGTCACCCTGGCGGGCATGCTGCTCTTCCGGGGCGGCAACCAGTTCATCGGCAACGCCGACACCATCCCGGTGCCCGAGGGCTTCCGGGTGATCGGCGCCGGGTTCCTGCCCGAGGTCGGGCCGAACACCGGCTACAACAACCTGACGCTGCTGCTGGGCCTGGCCGCGTGCGCCGCCGTCGCCTGGCGGGAGGTGCGGGCGCGCAGGACGCGCCGGGAGATGGCCGCCGACCCGACGCCGACGTGGATCTCGATCCTCCGCCTCGCCGTGATGGTCGGGGCGATCGTCTTCGCCTCGCTGCGCTTCGCCAGCGGGCGCGTCGGCACGAGCTTCCCGGTCTCCGGCATCATCCTCGTGGCGCTGGTCCTCGCCTACTCCTTCTACACCCGCAACACCGCCGGCGGCCGGCACATCTACGCCGTGGGCGGCAACTCCCGGGCCGCCGAGCTCTCCGGCGTCAAGCTCAGGCGGGTCAACTTCCTCGTCATGACGAACATGTCCGTCCTGGCGGCGCTGGCCGGCATGATCTTCGTGGCCCGTTCGGCGGCCTCCGGCCCGCAGGACGGCAACGGCTGGGAGCTGGACGCCATCGCCGCGGTCTTCATCGGCGGCGCGGCCGTCTCCGGCGGCATCGGGACCATCAGCGGCTCGATCGTCGGCGGCCTGGTCATGGCCGTGCTCAACAACGGCCTGCAACTGCTGGGCGTCGGCACCGACCGGGTCCAGATCATCAAGGGCCTGGTGCTGCTGCTGGCCGTCGCGCTCGACGTCTACAACAAGCGCCAGGGGCGGTTCTCCGTCATCGGCGGCCTCACCCGGTCGCTCCGCCGGGACACCCCCACCCCGGCGGCGCCGGAGGCGCAGCGCGCGCCGGCCGTCACCAAGGTTCCCGGCTGACGCGCGCCGCCCCCGCACACCCCGTACCTCCCCCGCAGAGAAGGGCACTACCGCTCATGCGCAACTTTCTCGGCAAGTCGGTGGCCGTCGGCGTCATCGCGGCGCTGGCGCTGACCGCCTGCGGCTCCGGCCGCGAGGAGGAGCCCGGCGGCTCGGACGGCAACGCCAAGGGCTTCGCGGCCAACGCCCTGATCGGCGTGGCATTGCCGGCCAAGACCTCGGAGAACTGGGTCCTCGCCGGAGACCTGTTCACCAACGGCCTCACCGAGGCCGGCTTCGCCAGCGACGTGCAGTACGCGGGCGCGTCGACCACGGTCGCCGACCAGCAGGCGCAGATCACCGCCATGATCACCAAGGGCGCCAAGGTCATCGTCATCGGCGCGACCGACGCCGCGCAGCTCTCCACCCAGGTCGCCGCCGCGCACCAGGCCGGCGCGAAGGTCATCGCCTACGACCGGCTCATCACCAACACCCCGGACCTCGACTACTACGTCGCCTTCGACAACTTCAAGGTCGGCCAGCTCCAGGGCCGGGCCCTGCTGGACGGCCTGAAGGCCAGGAAGCCAAACGGCCCGTACCACATCGAGCTCTTCTCCGGCTCACCCGACGACAACAACGCCGGCGTCTTCTTCAACGGGGCGATGGACGTGCTCAAGCCGGAGATCGACAAGGGCACCGTCGTCGTCGCCTCGAAGCAGACCGACGTGAAGCAGACCGCCATCCAGGGCTGGAAGGCCGAGGGCGCGCAGGCCCGCATGGACCAGCTCCTGACCTCGACCTACGGCAACCGGGAGCTCGACGGCGTCCTCTCCCCGAACGACACCCTGGCCCGCGCGATCATCACCTCGGTCAAGGGCGCCGGCAAGAAGATCCCGGTCGTCACCGGCCAGGACTCCGAGGTCGAGTCGGTCCGCTCCATCATGGCCGGCGAGCAGTACATGACGATCAACAAGGACACCCGGAACCTGGTCCGGCAGACCATCGCCATGGTCAAGGCCCTCCAGGCCGGACAGACCCCCGAGGTGAACGACACCAAGTCCTACGACAACGGCAGCAAGGTCGTCGACACGTACCTGCTCCCGCCGGTCGCCGTCACCAAGGCCAACGCCGCCGAGGCGTACGCCGACGACCCGAAGCTCGCCCCCCTGACCAGATAACCCCCGTCCCACCCACCCCACCCCATCCCACCCCACTCCGCTCCGAGAGCCGCGCAACTTCGGTGAAGATGCTGCCCCGTCGCGCCGCGACCCGGCATCTTCGGTGAAGTTGCCCGGATCTCGGAGCGGGGTGAGGGAGGAAAAGAGTGGGGCGGGGGTCAGGAGGCGGGAGCGTGGGCGGGGGAGGGAACGGGGAACTCCTCCGGGTGGTCGCGGTGCTGCGGGGCCGGGCGGTCGGCCTCCTGGCGGGCCGCCACCGTCGGGAACTCGGCGGTCTCCGACCCGCCCGCCGCGGCGGCCATCACCGCGGCGGCGGCCAGATCCGCGACCCGCTTCGCCTCCCGCTGCACCCGGGCCCGCACGTCCTTGGCGTGCCGCTCGGCCTGGTCGGCCGCCGTACGCGCCTCCTCCAGGCGGTTCGCCTCGACCGCCAGCTCCTGCCGGACCTCGGCGAGGCTCTGCTGCAACTGGGTGAACTCGCGCTCCACCGTGGCGCCGTCCTGACGGATCTGGGCGAGCTGCTGCTGGGCGGTCTCCAGCTCCCCGTGCAACTGCGCCAGCGCCTGCCGCTGGCCGCCGACCTCCTGCTGGACGGCCGTGAGCTGCTCCTGGTGCGCCTCGGCCTGCTCGTCGGCGCGCTTGCGCACCTCGGTCGAGTACTGCTGCGCCTCGGCGATCAGCGTCGCGATTTTCTGCTCGGCGGCGGTCAACTGGCCGGCCACGTCCCGCTCGGCCGCCGCCCGGTACTCGGCCAGCTCCTGCTCGGCGGCGGCCCGCCGCTCGTTGATCTCGCGCTCCACGTTGACCCGCCACTGGGTCAGCTCCTGCTGGCTCTGTGCGCGCGCCGCCTGAACCTCCTGCTGGATCTGCGTCCGCGCCGCCTTGGTCAACGCCTCGGCCGCCGCCCGCGCCTGCTCCACCTGCTGGGCGGTCAGCTCGTTGATCCGCTTCGCCTCCTGCTGGGCGTGCTCGTGCGCGGCCTCGCCCTCCACCCGGAGCTGCTCCACCAGCTCCTGGATGTCGGCGAGCTGCGCCTCGGCCGCCGCGCGGCGCTCCTCGTACGTCTTCTCGTGCTCGGCGCGGCGCGCCGACAGCTCCGCCTCCAGGTCCTGGAGCGCCTGCGCCGCGTGGTCGCGCGACTGCACCAGCAGCCGCTCCGCCTCGGCCTGCAACTCGCCGGCCTGCTGCGCGGCGGTCTCGGCGATCGCCGCCGCCTGCTTCTCGGCCAGCGCGAGGATCTGGTCCACCATCGGCCCCAGGTCCCGGAACGACGCCCGGTCCACCTGCGCCGGCGGGCGCTGGCGCAGCTCGGTCACCTCCGCCTGGAGCTGCTGGAACTGCAACGTCAGGTTGCGCAACTGGTGCTGCGCCCGGTCCCGCTCGCCCGCCAGCGTCGACATGCTGGCGACGACGTGCTCGACGTACTGGTCGACCTGCCGCTTGTCGTAGCCGCGCCGCGCCTGCTCGAAGTTCGGCCGAGGGGCCGTGTCGTGGCGCACCGCGAAAGATTCCCCGGTGGACATTCCGGCATCCTCCATACCATCGGCGATCTCGGGCCCACGCGGGATCGCGATGCGGGCATGATGGGCCGCAAGGTTACCGCCGTTCGCCGGGCGGCGAACACCCCACCCGGCATCCGGATGCCCCGGGCACCGTCGGTTACCCCTACCCGTCCGGGAGACGAGGCACAATGGACGAACAGCGTCCCTGCGTCAACTGCGGTCAGCCCGTCCGGGGGCGGGCGGGCTCTGCGTGCCGGGGAAGGGACACCGCCTGGTTCGTGCACTGCCCACCGTGCGCCGACCTCGCCGCCCGGCAGGTGGAGCCGACCGGCCTCGCGCCTGCGGGCAGCGGGGTCGTCATCCACCGGTGTCGCCGCTGCGCCACGCTCCGGGTCTGCCGGGCGTCCTGGCGGACCCGGTGCCACGTCTGCCTCGACGACCGCTCGGCGGGGCTGGCCCTCGCTGCGGGGGAACGGCTGCTGGCGGGCCTGCCGGCCGATCCAGCGCTGGCCGGCGAGGTACGCGCGTTCGCCGCCCTGGCCCCGGACGAGCCCGTGCCGGTGCGCGTCGCGGCCGAGTTCGTCGCGGCCCACGCGTTGACCGCCGCGCTCGCGCGCCACGACCGCGAGGGGTGGACCGTGCTCGCCGGGGACGTGCACGGGCTTCCCTGGTACGGCGAACGCCGCCAGGCCGCGTCCCACGGCACCTGGGGCGTGCACGACGCGTGCGGGACGGTGCAGAAGCTGGGCTCCGGCCGCTGCGCCTCGTGCGCGCCCGGCCCGGGCGGCAGGTCGTTCGAGGCCCTGCGGGACACGCCCTACCTGCTCTACCTGGTGCGGCACCGGGGCGTGCTGAAGTTCGGCGTCGGCGGCGACCGCCGGGTCCGCACCCACCTCGCCGCCGGCGCCGTCGCGGTGCAGGTGCTGCAGGGCCGGCACGCCGACGTGATCGCGGCCGAGGCAGACCTCAAGCGACACAAGCGGGAGGCCGGGGTGCCGCTGCGGTTCTGGCGGACCTGGCGGATGCCGGCCAGCTTCGGCGTCGGCACCGAGGTGGTACGCGCCGCGACGCCGGTCGACCTGGCAGAGATGCTGCCGACCGGCGTTGACGTCACCGGTCGCTTCACCGGGCGCTGACGCCGCAGACCGACGCGGCGGGCCCGGCAGCTCATCGCCGTGCTCGCCGCCGGGGTGGGCGAGGTGGCCGAGGCGCGGCGGCAACTGCGGGACCTGTTGGGCGGGGTGAGCCGCCGGGACGGGCTGGGTTCCCCGGCAGCCGAGGAGATCCGCGCACTTCTGTACCACCTGGACCGACTCGACGGCGACCGGTGCGCCCCGCCCTCCTGAACGTCATCGATGTGGAAGCCACCTGCTGGAACGGACAACCACCACCCGGCTCCGTGCACGAGATCATCGAGATCGGCCTCACCGTCGTGGACGTGGCGGCGCGCCGCCGCGTGTCCCGGCACCGGATCGTGGTCCGCCCCGCCCGGTCGATGGTGAGCAGGTTCTGCACTGAACTGACCGGCCTGACGCAAGCCGAGGTGGAACGGGGCGTCACCTTCGCCGAGGCGGGCCGGATGCTCGTTGAGGAGCATGGGGCCGGGGAACGCCCCTGGGCGAGCTGGGGCGAGTACGACCGTCGGCAGTTTGCTCGGCAGAGTCAGGCCGACGGCGTGGCCTATCCGTTCGGCTATCCCACGGAGCGCACCCACACCAACGCCAAGGCCGTGTTCGCCGCGGCGTACGGGTTGCGCAAGAAACCCGGCATGGACCACGCTCTACAGCTCGCCGGGCTGCCGCTCGAGGGGCGACATCACCGCGGCGAGGACGACGCGTGGAACATCGCAGCACTCGTTCTCGATCTGTTGGGCCGGGGAGCCTGGCCGGTCACGGCCACAGCCGTCTAGACGAGTGGTGCCGCTGTCGGCGGCCGGTGCCGGGGCGCCGCGCAGGGGCCGCAGGATCGGGGCGGGCGCGCAAGATCGTGCTCGTTCCCCGGACGAGGGGCCGCCACGCCGCGACGAGGCCACACTTTCCCCGAACGGGTGGGCTGCCGGCAGCCACCGACGATCACGGGTAGCCGTGTGGACCGCGATCACGACGCGGCGGTGGCTGCCGGCCGGAGCGTCTACGCCAGGGCCGCCGCGACGTCGGCCGCGTTCCGCAGCGCCGCCGACGCCCGCTCGGCGTCGCCCGTGCTCAGCGCGACGCGGTCGACGCGGGCCAGCATCTCCGCCGCCGTCGCCGGGTCGTGCAGCGCCACCGCCACCTCGGCCCGGTAGGCGAGGGCCTCCACCAGCGCGGCCGGGTCGTCGCCGGCCTCGGCGCGGGCAAGGGCGCTGTCCAGGATCCGGGCCGCCTGCGCGAGGTCACCCCGGGAATCCCCCTGCACGACGGCGTTGGCGAGGGCTTTGGCGAGCCGTCCGACCGGCGCGGGCGTAGGGGCCGGGCCGACTGCCGCGCTCTGCACCACGCGGATCCAGTTGCCTCCCGGGTCGATGACGCTGAACCCGCTGAGCCCGTCGGAGTTCCTCCGCGCCCGGGGCCGGGTCATGCGCGGCGTGCCCGAGATCAGCACCTTGCCGTAGGCGGCCCGCATGCCCGCCGCGAACGCCCGGTACAGCTCGCCCGTGTCCGGCGTCAGCACCAGGCACGAGCCGTAGGACTGCTGCGGGTCGAACTCCGGCAGCTCGAAGAAGTGCAGGTGCAGGTCCTCGCGCCGCAGTGCCACGTAGGGATTGGGCTTGCGTTGCCGATGCGTGGTGTGGAAGCCGAGCACCGCGTAGAACGCGACCATGTCGTCGATGGACGCGCAGGGCAGCAGCGGAACGGTCACCTCGTTGGCCATTCGTCCTTCCTAGCCGCCCGGTGAGGACCGGCGCACATGGATGAAGCCGATCGTCGTACGAGGTCAACTGAACGGCGGACGCGGTGCGCGACGGTGCCCCCGCGTCGAGGCCGCCGCCAGGAGCAGTCCGACGGCGACGGCGGACCCGCCGAGGTAGGCGAGCGGTCGGAACCCCAAGACGGTGTACCCGAGCCAACCCGGGGTCGGAGCGGCCGGGTCGAGGTAGGTACCGAGGATCGCCAAGCCGCTGAGCAGGGTCGCGGGCAGCACCGCGAGAAGGCCACCCCCGCACAGCGATGCGAAGACTGCTCGTCGGGTGGGGTGCAGCCGGTACGCCCGCCGGAGTGCCCCGGCGGCCAGCAGCCAGCCGAGCAGCCCGCCGACGACGAGCCCGAGCGTGGTCAGCGGAAGCACGGAAGCGGGTGCCGTGCGGGTGAGCGCGACGTGGAGCCCGTGGCGGGACGCGTCGAGGTCACCCTCCGAGAAGACCTCGATCAGCCACTCGCGCTTGGTGGCCGTCACCTCCGGGCAGCATCCCCTCAGGTCGCTGTGGTCCAGACGCCAACCAGCCGCCCGCAGGCGCTTGCCGGCGGCCCTGACCATCTCCTGGCGGGGCTGCTCGTTCGAATACTCGATCTGGAAGAAGACCTCTCCGGTCCGATACTCGTCCGTCCCCGCGAGCAGGTAGAACCAGCGCGGATCGAGGTACTCCGGGTTCTGGTCGAAGGTGAAATCCCATCGTTGCGGCTGCGCCGACGCTCCGGGCGGCAGCGCGGGATCGACCAACCGGAGCGCCTCGACATTCCGGGGCAGAGGCGCCGCGCCCTGCCAGGCGAGGAAGCCACCGCAGGCCCCCAGCGCGACCGCCACGGTCAGTGCTGCCCCCAGGGCCACCGCGATTCGGGGTTTCCCCTGGACCCGGAAGCGGTATCGGATCCCGTCGAGCAGCCGGTGGCGGCGGGCAAGCCTGTCCCGGGTCGTTGTTGCCTGTGGCATCGGTTCTCCTTGCCGTACCGAGTGCCACAGCGTAGGGCCGGTCGGGGTGGCGGGCCGTCCTCGACGAGGTCGCGGTGCGTGTCGGCGACCGGTTCGGGCGGGCGCAGCCGTGTCGGCCCGCCGGGACGGTCCGTGGAGGGTTGCCGTCGCGGAACGTACGTGGGTGGTGCGGCGGGAGCGGGCCCGGCCCGGCACCTACCGGGCGCGCTCCCGCCGGGGGTACGGCTCAGTGTGGATCCGGGATCACTGTTGAATCCAGATCTCCCCGGTTCTGTCGTCGCACTTGTCGATGACGACGAGCGCTCCCTGATTCGGGTTGTTGCTGACGACGCTGAGGCAGTTACCGCTCTGCACGCCCACCAGTCGCTGCTGGCTGTCGTACGTCCACTGCTGATTCGGTTGGCCCGCGCAGTCCCAGACGTAGACGCTGGCTCCGGGCTGGGTCTGGGCTTGGAAGACGTCGAGGCACTTCTGGTTGAGGGAGTTCACCAGATTCCCGTTGTTCCAGTGCCAGTACTGTTCCTTGCCTTTGGCGTCACACGTCCAGTTGACGACGGGGGCGCCGTCGTAGTTCTGGGCGTTGTAGATCGTGAGGCACAGATTGGACTTCCCGTTCGCCAACTGGAACTCGGCGCCGTCGGCCGGGCCTCCGCTCGGATAGCTCGACGGGCTGCTGCTCGGTGCGGCGGACTGCGACGGCGCCGTCGCTGCGGCGACCGGCGACAGGCCCGAGGTGGCGCGTTCCGGCTGAGTCGTCGCCCCGGCGGGCGGCGGCCACAGCAGCAGGCTCAGTGCGAGGAAGGCGGCTGCGGATCCTGCCACCAGGGCCCGACGGTCACGGCGATGATGAATCACGCGTTCATCCATTCGTCGACATCAATGGTTTAAGCAAGTATCCGAGCGGGGATGGGGAATTGCAATGGCCGACTGTTAACAGAAGTTTCCCCTGCGGGGATTACGGCTCCGACCGGGATGACACGCACGTATCGTCCACTCCGGACAGTGGCGCGCGGGGCGGCGCCTCGCCGACCGCGATCAGGGCGTCCTCCCAGGCCGGGGAATCCGAGGGCCCCGGCGCTGGTGGTGACACGGGGCGAGCCCGACAAGGGGCCGTCAGTCGCGCCTGGAACCGCTCAGCCGAGGCCGCGGTGGGCCGCCCAGAGCGCGCCGGCGCGCCGGGCGGCCCCGTCGACGAGGGCGGCCAGTTCGGGCCGGTCGGGCACGGGGAACGAGACGTACGTGCCCCGCCCGCCGGCGGTCGGCCGGCCGTACGCTTTCGCCGCGAGCCGCCCGTCGGGCAGGAGCCGCACGTTGAGCGTGCTCAGCGTGAACTCCTCGCCGCGTCGGACGTCGGTCCAGCGCAGTTCCTCGGGGATCGTGACGTTGATCGCCAGGGCGCTCACGTCGATCGCTGCGTCGCTGTCCATGCGTGCATCCTGCCACCGTGACGCGACGTGCGGTCGACTGCGCGAGGGCTTCGGGGTCGGCCGGGGAAACCGGCGGCGGGCGACCGTTGCTCTTTCCGGCGAGGCGAGTATCGGACTGCTTCGTATGCGGCTGACGTGTCAGCAGCCGCCCTGGTGCGCGCTCACCTTCGTCACTCGCACCGGAAGGTAGAAGATGTTTCCGCCGCGGGAGACGCAGGACGTGCTCTCCCTCACCTCCCCGTCGGGGAAGGTGTAGTTCCAGGTGACGTCGAAGTTCTGGGACGTGTAGTTGTAGTAGGTCTTCGCCGGAACGTTCCCGGACCAGTTGGTGATGGTAACCAGGGACGGGGTCTCCGTGGGGCCGGTGTTCACCGGAGCCCAGTTCGGCCAGACGCAGAACGTGCCCGGCTGGCAGTTCCCGGGCGGCCAGGCTTCGTCCGTCGGGGAGGCGGGCGTCGCCGACGCGGGGGAGGCGGCGGCCAGGATGGCCGCCGTGGTTGCGGCAACGGCGATGGCTTTCAGCGGCACGGCTCTTCCTTCCGAGCGAATTTGATTGATACCAATCAATACGCGTCGAAATTACCATCGAGAAAGTTGAGCGGTCAAGCACTTGGCTCGCCATCGCCCACGTGGGGGCGGCGGACCGTCCCCTCAGGTCACCAGGCCCGCCCGGTACGCGTACACCACCGCCTGCACCCGGTCGCGCAGGCCGAGCTTGGTCAGGATGCGCGACACGTACGTCTTGACGGTCTCCTGGCTGATCACCAGCCGGGCCGCGATCTCGCCGTTGGAGAGGCCGTCGGCGATCAGGCGCAGCACCTCCAGCTCGCGCGGGGTCAGGCCGGCGTCGAGAGGCGTGCCCTCGGCGGGGCGGATGCGCGCCGCGTACCGGCCGACGAGCTGCCGGGTCACCTCGGGGGCCAGCAGCGCGGCACCCGAGGCGACGGTGCGGATGCCGTGCAGCAGTTGCGCCGGTGGGGCGTCCTTGAGCAGGAACCCGCTCGCCCCCGCGCGCAGCGCCTCGTAGACGTACTCGTCGAGGTTGAACGTCGTCACCACGAGCACCCTGACCGGGTGGGCCACCCCGACGCCGGCCAGCAGGCGGGTGGCCTGGATGCCGTCGAGCACCGGCATCCGTACGTCCATCACGACCACGTCCGGGCGCAGCCGGCCGGCGAGGTCGACGGCGGCGCGGCCGTCCCCGCACTCGCCCACGATCTCGAGGTCCGGCTGGGCGTCGATGATCGTGGCGAAGCCGGTGCGGATCAGCGCCTGGTCGTCGCAGACCAGCACCCGCACCGGCGCGGTCACGACGCGCTCCCGGTGGGGATGCGGGCCCGTACGACGAAGCCGCCGCCCGCCCGCGCCCCCGCGCTGAACTCGCCGCCGAGCACGGCGACGCGCTCGCGCAGCCCCGCCAGGCCGCGCCCGCTCCCCCCGGGGGCCCCGGCGGAAGCGCCCGAGCCGTCGGTGCCGACCTCCACAGTGATCTCCCTTTCGTCGTGCCGCACGTGTACGGCGGTGCGGCTGCCGTGGGCGTGCTTGAGGGCGTTGGTCAGCGCCTCCTGCACGACCCGGTAGGCCACGACCTCCGCGCCGCCGGTCGTCTCCGCCGGGCTGCCCTCCTGCGTGAACTCCACCGGCTGCCCGGCCCGCCGGGTCTGCTCCACCAGGGCGTCCAGCTCGCCGACGGGCGGCGTGCGCGGGTCGGTACCGTGGTCGGGATTGAGCAGGTCGAGCAGGTGCCGCAGGTCGGTGATCGCCCGCCGGCCGGTGTCCGTGATGGTGCCCAGCGTCGTGTCGAGGCGGTCGGGGGCGGCGGTCAGGTAGCGCGCCGCCTCGGCCTGCACGACCATCGCCGTCACGTGGTGGGTTACCACGTCGTGCAGCTCGCGGGCGATGCGGGTGCGCTCGGCGGCGCGGGCGGCCAGGGCGACGTGGTGGCGGCGCTCGGCCTCGGCGGCCCGGGACTGCCGCAGCCAGGCCCCGATACCCCAGGCGAGGGCCAGCGCCAGGTAGAACGTGACGAACCCGGTCACGCCCTCGGGCGAACCCTGCCGGTCCAGGGCGACGGCCAGCGCCACGTACGCGGCGGAACCCACGACCAGGGTGGTACGCCGCCGGCGTGCCAGGTGGGCCCCCGCGCTCACCAGCGCGATGGCCAGCGCGGCACCCGCGACCGTGTGGTAGGCGCGGAGCTGGTCGAGCGCGAAGCCGAGCGACACCAGGGCGAGGCAGAGCGCCGGCCGGCGGCGACGGACGGCGAGCGGCAGGCACTCCAGGGAGACCGCCACGACGGTCAACGCGTCGGAGGGCCGCCCCGGCAGGTCACCGAGCTGCGTGCCCTGGTTCTGTAGCGCCGGCAGCACCGAGGCGAGGACGAGCAGCAGCGCCAACGGGAGGTCCCGGACCGTGACGTCCCACCGCCGCCACGCGTCCGGGAGCCTCCGGAGATCGACCATCAGGAGACCGTAGCGGTCGCCGCCGGCACCTCCGCCACCCGGCGGCGACGCGGGACGAGGTTACCGCGCCGGTGCGCCAGCCACAGGAACACCACGGTCAGCGCCACCCCGGCCGCCACCGCGAAGAGGCTGCCCTCCGGCCCGAAGTCGCCGCCGCTGAGCAGGGCCGGGCCCGACGTCGTGGCGTCCAGCAGCCCCGTCGACTCGCCGTTGCCGGAGACCGCGACGCTGAAGATGCCACCGGCGGCGAAGTTCCAGCCGAAGTGCAGCCCGATCGGCACCCACAGGTTGCGGAAGGCGGCGTAGCAGGCGGCGAGCATGAAACCGGCCTCGATCGCGATGGCCGTCGCGCCCCACAGGGTGGCGTCCGGGTTGACCAGGTGCAGCAGGCCGAACACCACGCCGGTCAGCAGCAGCGCGATGAAGGTGCCCACGCGCTCCTCGATCACGCGGAACAGCACCCCCCGGAAGATCAGCTCCTCGGTCGCGGCGGCGGCGGCCATGAAACCGAACAGCCCCACCGCGCCGGTCACCGAGCCGAGGCCATCGAGGTGGTAGCCGCCCAGGACGGCGATGGTGACGATGACGGCCGCGAACATGCCGTACCCGATCAGCGCCCCCCGGGCGATCCGGCCGGCGGCCCCGGCCCGGGCCACCTCCGTGACCTCGCGGCGTTCGGTGCGCCGCACCACCCAGCCGTAGACGGCGACGGCGGCCACGGCGGTCGCCATCCCGAGGACCAGGCTGAGCCAGGGGTTGCCCTGCACCGCCGCGACGGCCTGACTGCCGACGAGGGAGACGGCCACGACGGCCAGCAACTGCTTCAACAAGCGCACGATGACGATTCCTTCGAAAGGTCGCGGCCGAAGCGCCGCGGTCCTCTGCAACGCTATGGATCGGCGGGCCGGGAATCGTCACCACGCGGTGGACACCTGCGGGTAGCTCGCACGGGGGACAGGCGGCCCCGAGGCGCTCAGGAGGCCAGGGGTCGTGACAGCGTGACGCGGAGGTCTTCCAGGTCCCCCGGAGGCACGGTGGCCAGGAACTTGCGTTCGCCATCGGTCATCTCGACGATCCACACGCCGCGAACCTGTTGCGAGACGCGCTCGACCTTGATGCGGTCCTGCTCGGGCGGTCGCTCGTTCGACCGCTTGCACTCCAGGATTACCGCGAGAGTCGCCAGCAGGATTGCATCCGCCTGCTCGCGCGAATCTCCTCGACGCCTGTTTCCCATCAACTGCTGAAGTCCCGCGTACGCGGCATTGCCGAGCACGCCGGAACCGACCGCGCCGAAGATCCAGACTGCTACGGAGTACCACGTGGCGGCAGCGGACGAGCCCACCAGGTTGCCTGACTCCTGGCGCGGCCAGATGTAATTCCCGCAGGCCGGGCAGAATTCCTCGTCGGTCCGTGCGCCGCAGGTGTGGCAGCGGGCCTCGGCTGCGGCGGCATCTTCCTCGCTGCGGTCGCTCACCGCACCATGCTGACAGCCCGCCGCGCACGGGGCCAGGCCGGGAGCACCTCGCGCCAGAACCAGTCGGCCGAGACCGCGGTGGGCCGCCCGTCGGGCAGGAGCCGCACGTTGAGCGTGCTCGGCGTGAACGCCACTCAGATCCAGTTGGGTAGGGAACCCGCGCCGTAGCGCTCGCCGTACCCGCCGCCGGGCAGGATGGTGCCGATGGTGAAGAGGTCGGCGTCGGTGAGCGTGAGGTCGGCGGCGGCGACGTTCTCCTCGACCCGCTCCACGCTGCGGGTGCCCGGGATCGGCACGATGTACTCCTCCTTGGCGAGCAGCCAGGCCAGGGCGAGTTGGGAGACCGTCGCGCCCTTCGTGGCGGCCAGGTGGCCGAGCCGGCGTACAGCGTCGAGGTTCTTCTCGTAGTTGCCGGGCTGCCAGCGTGCGTCGGTGCGCCGCATGTCGGTCTCGTCGTACTCGGCGGCGGGCTTCACCGTGCCGGTGAGGAAGCCGCGGCCCAGCGGCGAGTACGCGACGAAGCCGATGCCGAGTTCCTCCAGGGTCGGGAAGAGCTCCTCGGCGTCGCGTTCGAACAGGGAGTACTCGGTCTGCAGGACGGAGACCGGCTGCACGGCGTGGGCCCGGCGGAGGGTCTCGGAGCCGGCTTCGCTGAGCCCGAAGTACTTCACCTTGCCGGCGTCGATGAGCTCCTTGACGGCGCCGGCGACGTCCTCGATCGGCGCGGCCGGGTCGACGCGGTGCTGGTAGAACACGTCGATGTAATCGACGCCGAGGAAGCGCAGGCTGTTGTCGAGCACCTCGCGGATGTGCTCGGGCCGGCTGTCGAGGCCGTAGTCACGGGTGAAGCCGAACTTGGTGGCGATGACGACGTCGTCCCGGAAGTCCCTGACGGCCCGGCCGACGACCTTCTCGTTCTCGCCCCAGCCGTACAGCTCGGCGGTGTCGAAGAAGGTGACGCCCAGCTCGTAGGCGCGGCGGATGGTGGCGACGCCCTCCTGCTCGTCGCTCGGGCCGTAGGCGAGGTGCAGGCCCATCGCGCCATAACCGATCGCGGAGACCGTGAGGCCCTGCCGTCCGAGGGTGCGCTGCTGCATCGTGGTGCCCTTCGACGAGTGCGGTGCTGGCGTCCTGCGGATTTTCCCCCAGCCCGGCGGCCCTCGTGGCGTATTCGACGCGGAACCCCGAAGGACGGGCTCCGCCGCGCGGCCGCAGGTCGACCGTGAGCCGGTTGCCCGGATCGTGGTCACCTTGTCGGTCTTTGCGTTCTTCTCCGCCCAGTCGTACGCCTGTTGGCGCAGCTCCGGGTTGCCCGACAGCAGGGCGTCGACCATGGTGGCGAAGAGCGAGACGCATAATTCGCGCCCGGCTGTGCTCCAGCTCGTACCGCCCCGGCACGGGTGCCGAAGGCTGAGCCGTTCCGGAGGTTGAACACGATCCGGGAACCGGCGTAACGGTCGCGATAGACGACGTTGTTGCGGCGCACGCCGTGCTGGGGGATCTAAAGGCCCTCGAGTCGCCGGATTGAGCTTGCGTAGGTTGTCGAAGAGGAGTTTCTACCCGCGCCCCAGTTTGTCAGCGGACTGAGCAGGCGAGAGCGGTGGCGAGCAGTACCACGGAAAGTCCCCGATGGTGCCCAGCGTTACTGCGGAAAACCGGTGAGCGTCTGAGCTCAGCGGGTGTCCACGCCGTCGATCCTGGCCAGTACCGGCGCGTCGACAGCGGGGTCCTGCTCCGCCAAGTGATCACGTAGGGTCCGGTGGATGAACGCATAACCCCCGAAGACGCGCTGCATGATGATCCGGTCGTCGGCGTATGAGAGAAACTCCAGAAGGCGAGTGGGTAGCAGACCGGAGCGGGCGAGGCCAAAGGTGACGGCGCGGTGGCGCAGCCACGCACGACCGGGCCCGGCCGTCAGCATGAGCGCGATGGTCATGGGAAGAGCCGCCACGACGGTAAACCAGGGGCCGCCCAGGATAAATACGATGCCCAGCAGTACGAAGACGATGGCCAGCAGTGTCACCATCATCCGGATGAAGCGGCGTATGGAGGCTTGCAACCCCTGCCCTGGTGACGCGGGTGGCTTACTGGAATCCGGAACGCTTCCGCCGCTGATGCCACCACCGATGCCAAGGGTCAGTGCGATGAGTGACGCTGCTGGCCAGGATGCCCCGACAGCGACGGGCGTACCGATCGCGATGGCGCCGAACGACGCCCAGAAGAGGAAACCCGTCACCATCGAGCGGAACGACTGGACCCAGTTCGAGGTGGCATAGGCGGTATCTTCCTCTCGGCCGATGAAGGGTACGAAGAGTCGGTTCAGCCGGGGTACTTGCAGCAGCACACCGAAGGTAACGGCGATGCCGAGGCCGAAGAACACTGCGGCACCCAGTGCGGTGAGCAGTGCGCCTCGTGCTCCGCCCAGGAGGGCGCCGAACGGCGCGGTGGCGAGAGCACCGATCAGCGCGGCGAGGCCGCCACCCACCAACCCGGTGCTGGTATGGTCCCAGCCCAGGACACGAGCGAGCCGGGCGACGAAGCCCCGCCGCTCCGGAAGTGGCCACAGGGGATTTCGTCCGGGCAACCAGGCCGGGGTGAGCCAGTCCGGGTAGAAGACGGTCTCGCTGCGACGGCTCATCAGCCGGGCCAACCAGATCAGTGCGTACCGTGCCTCGGCCGGCGTGAAGGGGGACTCCGTCTGCTGGGGCAGGTTCCGCAGGTTGCGCAGGCTACGTCGCCTGACGAGCATTCGATGCAGGAAGAGCCGGTAGAGTACGTCGCGGTGTTGCGTGTCGCTGCCGCCAGTGGGCAACACGGCAGCCGGTGCGCCCCTGTACGCGATCGTCGCCACGCCCAGCATAAGGGGGGTGGTCAGCAGTTCCCGCAGGGCGTCGTCGTGATCGCTGGCGTGCCGTAGCGGGTCCAAGTCAGGCCCGGCGCTGCGCAGCGCCCGTTCGATCTGAGAGCGGGTCAGAGGTCGCACAGCGAGCGCTACGTCGAAGGCGAGTCTCTGCCCGCGTTGGTAATCTTCGGTACGACAGGTGAGCACTACCCCGGTACGGGCGAACTCCGGGGCCCTGACGAACGTGTTGATTGCTTCCACGCACGCATCCTGGTATTCGCTGTCGACTTCGTCGAGGCCGTCCAGAAGTAGGATCACCCGCCCCTGGTCGAGCTCCTGTCGTACCTGCCGCGGCGAGACACCGTAGCGCTCGCCGATCTCCGTGCAGGACCAGGAGCAGAAGTCGGGCTCTGTCGTGCGCCATCGGGAGAGCAGGAGCACCACCGGTATCGGAACATTGCCATCAGCCTTGGCCCGTTCCAGGAGTTCTTCGGTCAATTTGAGTAGATGCGTCGTCTTTCCCGACCCGGGCTTGCCGATCAGCAATACGCGGTTGCTCTGGTCGTAGACTTCGGACAACCTGGTGCCCTCCGGCAGCGGCTCGGGGGCGCCGAGGTGCTGTAGCGGAGTCGCAACGGTTGCCTCGTACGCCTCTACCGCGTCCGGTTGGGCGTCGAGCTGTACCTCCAGGCGCACGGCGTTCTGGAGCGATCGGTGTAGGCCGTCCGTGATCCACCACTGCTGTACTCGTTGCAGGACGCGGGCTCTCGTCGTTATGTCCGCCTCCCCGCTTGGGCTTGTCGTGGGAGTGTCCGTCTTGGTGCGGGCCCTCACCGCCCACAATGCCACCAACCAGGCGACCACGGCGAATCCAGCCAGAGTAAGCAGCACAGTCAGCTGCTCACGCCGCCCGAGACCTGGCGCGAGCCGCAGGCAGGCCGCCAGCCCTGCCGCTAGGGTGGCTGCGCCGAAGGCGAGGATCCAGCGTTGCCGTACCGACACGATGGTGGTCCGGTCTGTCGCAGGAATGTCAGCGGCTGGCTGAATTGGGCTCTGGTTGCGCCCGATGATTATGACGAGAAGGGCGCTGAGTAGGGTGAGCGCGGCTGCAATGATCATCATCCGGCCGAAACTGTCGGTCCATCCACTCACCAGGGGCGAGCTGGAGGTAGCGATGTTGATCACCATGCCGATGGCGGAGTTCACCATTGCGTTGCATAAGGTAAAAAGGGGTAGCGCAAGCCCGTCAATGCGATTCTGACGTCGCCGCATTACTCCATTGTGCTCAGCTGAAAAGGTCTTTGCAAGGACGTATTGCCGACAGTGAGCAGAGTGCCGAGCATCAGGCGATGGCCAGCGCGATGGCCGGCAGCAGATCGGTCAGATCGACCATTTCGACGTGCGCGGCCGGTCCGGCAACGAAATCCCGGATCTGCACCTCCGGTGAGCCGAACCGCTCCTCGAACCTGCGTCGCAGCACAGGCGACGAGCGGTTCAACGCCCACGCCGCTGTTCCCGTCGAACTGCGCAGAAAGCGGATTGCCGGCGGCCCGGCGACGTAGAGCTGGGCCTGTCGTTCGGACTCGTCCAGGGCCAAATGCACGAGGTCGGCGAACGTGCCGCGCTGGCGCATCGCGTCGGCGCCCTTCCAGACTGACATCTTGAACTCGGCGATCCTGCGGTCAGTCTCCAGGTCGTATGGCCTGCTCGGGTCGTTGCCGGCCGCCAGCGACGGTCGGCGCAGCACCCGCTCGCCCTCCTCGAGGATCAACGGAACGACCTGCGTGATCACGGCGGCGTGGATGACGTCGCTGAGTCGGCCGGCGTGCTTGCGCACGAGCAGCGCGGCGAGGAGGAGGTCCATAGTCAACCCGGATTCGTCGGCAAGCTCGGCGGCCAACGGTTGGCTTGCGCCGGCCATCCGTGCCTCGAGATCGGCGATCCTTCCGGTCAGATCGGTCGACCCAGTGAAGTCGATCAACCTGGTAAAGGCCTCGGCCGGGTTCGGCCCATGGTCCGAAGCGAGGTCGGGTTTGCTCGCCACGGCCTGTGCGCCTCCGGTGGGCAGGTTGCTGGTCGTGAAGCCGACCGCGCGTAGGTGGCGGAGGGCGATGTGCGACGTGAACCTGTCCCGTGGCAGGCGCAGGGCAGCCCCGAACGCCTGCTTCACCGGCCACCGGATGCCGTCGACCTCAACCCAGTGCTCCCGGACGTCCTCACGGACCTGGGCGGCCAGCCCGGCTCGAACCGTGTCGGCGTCGAGCCGGTAAGGCTGGCCGTTCAACCGGAAGGTGTGGATCATCGCCCGCTGTACTGACGAATCAAGCGGAGGAAGTTTCGCAACTTCTGGACATCCTTGGGACGGACCGGGTCTGGATTGAAGTGCATGACGTTGTTGCGCACCTTACGGAGCTTGTCGAGGCGGGCGATGAAGGTCTGGCGGTCGAGGGGCCAGCTGAGCTGCTTCCAGCAGTTCTCATTGTTGAGCACGGCCTGATACTGGCTGATGGACATGGAGTCGAAGGCTTTGAAGGAGAGCCGTGCCGAGGTGCAGGCCTGCCGCACCGTCTCCTCATCGAAGGTGTTCTGGATGAGGAGACGCAACTCCTGGTCGATCTCGCCGATGAGGAAGAAAGGAGTCGCCGTCTCGTCGTATTTCCGAACGACGTCGGCTGCGGTGATGATACCGCTGATCTTCTTCTTCTCGTCCCGAACGAAGATGAACCCGTGCTGCTGCAGTGTCTTCAACACGTCGAGCAGGCGGGTGCCGTAGTCGAAGACCCGGTCGCGAGCGCTGCGGTCGATGGCATCACTGAAGGTCGCTGCTGGATTCCGATGCTTCGCCTTCGCAATCGACTCCCACGTCACGGCGCCGTCCACCGTGTATGGCGTAGCCAGAACCGCGATCTGTGAGAAATCATCGACCTCCAGAGCCGTGATCGCCTGCTCGAAGGATGCGGTGGGGGAGACCCAGACCAGAGACATGTCGTCTGGAAGCAGGTTTCCCAGGGTGAGGCCGATGTCGACGCTCTCCTCGCTGACGTCGGCCGGCGTCGGCTCACCGGCGTCACTACCCGCCGGCGTTTCGCTCGTGCTGCCGCCGCCGTCCTGCGGAAGGACCACCATCCGGATCGACTTGTCGAGGCTGACAGCACGGAAGTCCGGCACGGTCGTGAGCCCGTGGTTGGCCAGGTCCGCGTCGATCTGGAGGTTCGCCGTCCGGTCGCGATCGTCCAGCCCCCACTGCTTGATGAACTCACGTACCGTGAGCTCCCTAGGCCTGCCCGCCTCGGCCTCAGCTCGGGCGTCCTCGAGCGCCGCAAAGCGCTGCCGTGCTGCCGCCGCCTCTTCCTGCGGCTCGCCCTGGTCTTCTCCCACCTCCTCGGCGACGTCCTTGAGGAGCCTGACCCGTAGTTGGTGCAGCGTGTGGCCGTCCGGCTGGACCTGCCAGACAGCCCAGCCGGGGACGGCACGGACATCGGCAACCGTGGCTGCGGCGCGTGATGGGGTGTCGAACTCGCGACCGTCAGAGAGCCTCAGCCGTCCACGCTCCGTGACGGTCGCCCGGTGGGGCGTTTCACCGATGCGCTGCTGGTAGGCGAGCTCGGCTCCGGGCTGGAGGAGCCCGGCGGCGATCAGATCGGAGAGACGGACCCGTCGGCCGTTGATCAGAAGCTCCCGGCGGACCCGGGACGGGCTGTTCGGCATGTCGTTGCTTTCGTTCGTAGCGGGAAGGTGCTCGTCTCCGGTGTCAGATTCGTCTTCGAGCCTGGGTTCGTCGTCGGGGGCGCTTTCCGCCTCGTGCGGTGCCTCCATACGCGGCACGAGGATCGGATGGACGCCCAAGGTCTTGCTGGCGACGGCAAGACCGCCTACTCCGGCGGCGTCCTTCGTCAATTCGCCGGCGGACCAGCGCCACCCCAGGACGGCGAGTTGGTCGGCGCCTCTGCCCAGACTGGTGTTCGCGTAGTCATCGACCACCCGGACGGTCAAGAGATCGGCGTGCTGGTGTACCCGACGCGCGGCGTACATCAACTTGGCTTCCCGACCTGAGGGACGGTTCGACCGGTCGTAGCCGGACGGTGCAGCCGTTACCTCGCCCACGCGCCAGGCATCCACCAAGGCGGCGATCTCCGGATAGTCCGTCAGGAGGGTGACCTGGTATGCCGGCACCAACTTGCGGATCGCCCAGAAAAGCGCACGTACCTCGGCGGCAAGCTCACCCGGCCCGTCGAACTTACGTCGCGTGGTGGTCGCTCCGAAGCCGTAGTGCCCGTCGCTCGCGAGATAGCCCCAGCCCCGAGGATGTTCGTAGGCAGTCGCGTGGAGCTGGTAGCAGCCGACGATCGCCGCCTCGATATGGCTGCCTTCTGCGACGACGAGTTGTTGGAGCTGCTCCTCCCTCATCCACCGGTCGCGTCTGATCACCGATATCGCGCCGCGCTTGGCTTCCTGAGCGGTGGCCATGCGCAATGGATCGGGGTGCTCGCAGATTCGTCGCGCCTTCAGAGTCCGCCATGGCTCCGGATGAATCCATCCATCGACGTCCTGGATGCAGATCACGCCGCAGTTGCGGCAGATGTGTTCGCCCGCGCTGTTCGTGCCCGTCACAACGGATTCGCCCGTCCTCTAATCTCGGATCGCCGCAGCTTAAACGATGATCCAAGCCGAGAGTAGTCGCCAATCCGACATGCTATCCAGTCAGGACGGACGACCGGCGAGCCATCGTGGACGCTGGCACAGCATGTCCCGGGTAATCCGCTCATGAGGCCGACCATCGCCGCCGAGACCCTGCGCCGGATCCTCACCCGGTACCTGACCACCACCTTCGGCCTGACCGAGGACGGCGTACACCGAGGCATCGAGGGCTTTCTTTCCCACCCCGAGCAGGGCATCTTCCGCGGGCCGTACCTGCGCATCCGCACCCCGTTCCGCCTGGCGGAGGGTGACCGGCGGGCGGGCCTGGACTGGGCGCCGGTCGGCTTCATCCCTGGCTGCACCAGGCGCAGGCCTTCGCCCGGCTGTCGACCAAGGGCAGCGCGGCCGAGCAGCCTAGATCGACTCCATGCCGGCGACATCGCGCCTTTATCCGGCCCGAAACACGCCATGTCGGCGGCATTGCGTCTCTGTTTGCCAGCCGACGCATGTGGACGTGCAGGTTTTCCTCTGGCGGTTTCGCCGCAAGTCAACTGGATGGCGTGACCGAGGACCGCATGCCGAGCCACTGCTCAGCACCCCAGGCATGGAACCGTTCGACCTCGGTGAACCCCAACTTCGCCGCCAGGCGCATCGAGCTGACGTTAGCGGTCTGGGTTGCCAGCACCACCGGCTCGCTGGGAAGGACGTCGGCGAACCAACCGAGTGCCGCTGTGCAGGACTCGGCGGCATACCCGAATCCCCACGCTCGCGGCAGGAACAGGTAGCCGAGGTCGACCTTTCCGACGGCGGACGGGCGGTGCCGGGATGCCCTCCTGAGCAGAACCTGGCCGATCATCGCCCCGTGCAGATCAACGACGAAACTCCCGGCCCACCGCTCGGGCACCTCCGGCAGATCACGCTCGAGCACGTCGCGCGGGCCAGGACCGCCGAGGTAGGTGTGCACGTCTGGCGAGGCCAGCAGCTCGACGAAAGCCGTACGGTCCCGCGCCTCGGACTCGCGGAGCACGAGCCGCTCCGTCCTGATCGGCTCAGGCGGCCACGCCACAGACCCAAGATCTTGCATTGACTCACGCTACCGCCTGGCTCTACGCCATCGGCGAACGGCAACTCGCCATCGCGAAATCCCGACACCCGGCCGGATCGGGGGACCGGTGCCACCCCGGCCCCCTGATCCTCGGTCCGGCCTTGACCTCAAGCCTGCTTCAAGAGCGACCCTGACCTGCATGTCTTCAGCAGCACCGGCCCGCCGGACGCCCGGCCCCTACCGCGCCCTCTTCGCCGACCGCACCTTCCGGCGGCTGATGCCGGTCTTCGCGTTGTCCGACCTGGGCGACGGCATGACCGTCGTCGCGGTGGCGTGGCTCGCCTTCACCCTGGGGCCCGACGGCGGCCAGGGCACGCTGGCCGGCATCGCCGTCGCCTCCTACGTCCTGCCGGGAGCGTTGGGCGCGCTGGTCCTGGGCAGGTGGCTGCGCCGGTTCCCCGCACAACGGCTCCTGGTCACCGACTCCGCCCTACGGGCCGTGCTGTTGGGCGCGGTCCCGCTCGCGCACCTGGCCGGGTGGCTCACCCCGGCCGTGTACGTCGGGCTCCTGGCCGCCTCATCGCTGCTGCACGCCTGGGGCAAGGCCGGAAAGCACGCGATCTTCGCCCCGCTGCTCTCCGACGACCAGCGCCTCGCGGCCAACAGCATGCTCAGCACCAGCCTGTGGAGCGCCATCATCGTCGGTCCCGCTCTCGCGGGCCTTCTCGTGGGAGTGGTGTCCCCGGCATGGATCATCGGCCTGGACGCCGCCACGTTCGCCGTCCTGGCCGTCCGGACCGGGCGCACCGCCCTGCCGCAGGCACCGGCAACCCCGGCGACCGGCGGGGCGCAGCGCGGGCTCGGCATCCTGCGCCGTCAGCCGGAACTCCTCGGCCTGCTCCTCGTGACCTGGGTGTTCAACCTTGCCTTCGGCCCGGTCGAGGTCGCCCTGCCCATGTTCGTCTCCGACCTCGGTGCCGGCGCGGGGCTGCTCGGTGCCTACTGGGCGGCCTTCGGTGTCGGCGCAGTCATCGGCGCTTCCGCGCTGGGCGCGGCCAGGCGGCTTCCCCTGTGGCCGGCCATGCTGGGCATCATCGCGGGCCACGGCCTCGGCCTGCTCCCCTTCGCCCTCACGGAGACGGCCTTCCCCTCCCTGATCGGCTTCGCCTTCGCCGGGCTGGTCTACGGCCCCTACTCCGCGCTCTCCCTCACGCTGATCCAGGAGCGCGCACCCGCCGACTCGCTCACCACGGTCCTGGCCGCGCGCAGCGCCGTGCTCCTGACGGCCTCCCCTCTGGGAGCCGCGCTCGGAGGCTTCCTCCTCGACCGGGCCGGTGCCCCCGCCGTCCTCGTCGGCTGCGGCGCGCTGATGATCCTGGTCGTCCCCGTCAGCGTCGTCGTGTTGAGGCGCTACGGCCGCTCACCGCGCCGGCTGGCGGTCGACCCCCCGGCTGATCCGCAGCGTCAACACGTCCGTGCGGACCGTGAAGTGGCCGTGGAACAGGGCCGCCCCGCCGTCGCCGTACCCGATCTGGGTCGCGGTGACCAGCGGGTGCCCGACGGCGACGCCGAGCCGGGCGGTGGCCTCCTCGTCGGCGAGCACGGCGACGAGCTCGACCTCGGCCCGCCGCACCGGCATACCGGTCGCGCTGGCCAGGAACTCGAACATGTCCAGGTCGATGCTGACCAGGCCGGAGGGGTCGAGGTCCCGGTCCTCGACGCGCAGCGGCAGGTGGTCGCGGATCCAGGCGGCCGGGACCTCGTCGACGGCGAAGAGGCGGTCGACCCGCCACACCTGCGAGCCCGCCTCCACGCCGAGCACCCGCGCGCAGTCAGCCGGGCACGGGGCCCGGCTGACCGCCGCGTCCTGGAGGGTCGGGCGGTGGCCCGAGGCGGTGATCCGGTCCCGCAGCGCCGTGACATCGCCGATGGACACCGGCACCCGCCCGACGCCGTCGTGCACGAAGGTGCCGATGCCCCAGGTGCGGGTCACCACCCCCTCGGCGGCGAGCTGGCCCAGCACCTCACGCACGGTGGCCCGGCTGACCTCCAGCCGGTCGGCCAGCTCACGCTCGTTGGGCAGCTTGTCGCCGGAGCGGAACTCGCTGCCGATGAGCTGCCGTAGTCGACCGTGCGCGGTCTGAAGCGCGGTCTCGCGCCGAGCCATCCGCCCTCATTTCATCGCTCCGTCGCCGCCGGTCGCGGCGTACGGAGTGTAGTTCGTGGGTGCCGTGCGGCCCGATCGGCCGCACGGGCCTCACCAGACCTGTTCGAGCACCCGCAGGGTGTTGCCGCCGACGACCTTGGCGATCTCGTCGTCGGAGTAGTCGTGGGCGACCAGCCAGCCGACGATGTTGCCGAACGCCTCACCCGGGTTCTCCACCCCGGAGACGTACTCCACCCGGGGGTGCTCCGGCCGGTTGCCGGCGTCGTGCGCGTAGTTGCCGGCGTAGGTGTTGTGCACCCCGACGTGGTCGCCGAACATCGTGTCCGGGCCGAAGGTGACGTGGTCGATGCCGACGAGGTCGACGCAGTAGGTGAAGTGGTCCATCACCGACTCGATGCTGTGGTGCGGGTGCTCGGCCGACAGGGTGGTGTGCGGGGCCGCCTCGATGCCGATGACACCGCCCCGCTCGGCGCAGGCCCGGATCACCTCGTCCGGCTTCATCCGGGAGGTGTCCCACACCGCGCGGGCCCCGGCGTGGGTGATGAACACGGGCACCCGGCTGGCCTCGACGACGTCCAGGCAGGTCTGGTCGCCGGAGTGCGAAATGTCGATGGCGATGCCGAGCTTGTTCATCCGGTCCACCGCGCGCCGCCCGAAGTGGGTCAGCCCGCCGTCGTGCCGCTCCGACAGGCCGCCGCCGAGCATGTTGGCCTGGCTGTAGGCGATGCCGAGCTGGCGGACGCCGAAGCCGTAGAGGATGTCGATGCGGTCCAGCTCGTTCTCGATCGGGCTGGCGCACTCCAGGCCCGCCACGAGCGCGAGCCGGCCGTCCCGCTTGGCGGCGTGGATGTCGGCGACGGAGGTGGCGAGGAAGACGTGGTCCTGCTTGTACAGGTCACTCATCCGCATCCCGAGGGCGTAGATCAGGTCGTTCCACTTCCAGCCGTTCTCGCTGGTCACGCAGGAGGCGCCGGCCATGAAGTTGTCGAACACCGCGGTCAGCCCCGAGCGGGCCAGCCCCTCGTAGCCGGTGCGCTGGCGGGCGGTCCGGTTGTACTCGCGCAGCCGGGACACGTCCTCGGGCAGCACCACCGGATGCTCGTGCAGCGAGATCGCGATGTGCTCGGCGAGCAGCCGGCTCACCCGCTCCCGTTGCCCGTCGGACAGCCCCAGGTCGTGTTCGGGCACCCGGCCGACCTCCTGCGCCAGCGGGAAGAGCCGGTAGTCGGCGTGCGGCTCCAGGTACGAGTACGACTTGTGGCCCTGGTACCTGGGGGCGGGTTCTTGCAGCAAGACAGCTTCTCCTTCTGGGACTGTCGCCGACCGCTACGCGGCCAGCGGGTAGTGGCAGGCCACCGGGTGCGGGCCGGCGGCCAGCGGCGGTTCGGTGGTCGCGCAGGTCTCGGTCGCCTGCCAGCAGCGGGTGCGGAACCGGCAGCCCGACGGCGGATCGACGGGGCTGGGCGGGTCGCCGGCCAGCAGGATCCGCTGCCGGCCCGACCGCCCGGCCGGGTCGGGCACCGGCACGGCCGAGAGCAGGGCACTGGTGTACGGGTGCCGGGGCGCCTCGTACAGCCCCCGCTCCGGGCCGGTCTCCACGAGCTTGCCGAGGTACATCACGGCCACCCGGTCGGAGATGTGCCGCACCACGGACAGGTCGTGGGCGATGAAGACGTACGCCACGCCCAGCTCGTCCTGGAGCCGCTCCAGCAGGTTGACCACCTGGGCCTGCACCGACACGTCCAGCGCGGAGACCGGTTCGTCGCAGACGATCACGTCGGGTTGCAGGGCCAGCGCCCGGGCGATGCCGATGCGCTGGCGCTGCCCGCCGGAGAACTGGTGCGGGTAGCGGTCCAGGTGCAGGTCGGGGTCGAGGCCGACGAGGTCCAGCAGCTCCCTGATCCGCTCCACCCGCCGCCGCCGGTCCAGCACGTCGGGGTGGATCTCGAAGGGTTGCAGCAGGATCTCCCGGATCGTGCGCCGGGGGTTCAGCGAGGTGTACGGGTCTTGGAGCACGATCTGGATGCGCCGGCGCAGGGCGCGCAGCTCCCGGCCCCTGGCCTCGTGCACCACCGACTCGCCGAAGCGCACCGCGCCGGAGGTGGGCTGCTCCAGCCCGACGAGCATCCGGGCGAGGGTGCTCTTGCCGCAGCCGGACTCGCCCACCACGCCGAGGGTCTCGCCGCGCCGCAACTCGAAGGAGACCCCGTCGACGGCCTGGACCACGCCGCCCGAGGTGAACGGGATCCGGCCCTTGACCGGGAAGTGCTTGACCAGGTTCTCGACCCGCAGCACCACGTCATCGGCGGGTGGCACGGAGCACCTCCTCGTGGTGGTGGCAGGCGCTGGCCCGGTCGGCGGGCAGCGCCGCGAGCGGCGGCAGGGTCACCCGGCACTCGTCGGTGACCCGGGGGCAGCGCGGGTGGAACGGGCAGCCGGCGGGCAGCCGGGCCGGGTTGGGCGGGGCGCCCGGGATGGCGTAGAGCTGCTCGTCGCGCCGGTCCACCCGGGGCATCGAGGCGAGCAGCCCCTCGGTGTACGGGTGCGCCGGCCCGGCGAAGATCTGCTCGACCGTGCCGCGCTCGACGATCCGTCCGGCGTACATCACCGCCACGTCGTCGGCGACCTCGGCGACCACCCCGAGGTCGTGGGTGATGAGGATCAGGCCCATTCCGCTGTCCCGCTGGATCTCGGCGAGCAGTTCCATGACCTGCGCCTGCACGGTGACGTCGAGGGCGGTGGTGGGCTCGTCGGCGATCAGCAGGTCCGGTTCCAGGGCGATGGCCAGCGCGATCATGATGCGCTGCCGCATCCCGCCGGAGAACTGGTGCGGGTAGTCGCGCAGGCGGTCCCTGGCGGCCGGGATGCGGACCCGCTCGACCAGCTCGACGGCCCGGCGGCGGGCGTCGACCCTGGACATGCCCCGGCGCACCCGCAGCACCTCCACGATCTGGTGCCCGACGGTGAAGACCGGGTTGAGCGCGGCCATCGCGTCCTGGAAGACCATGCCGATCTCCTCGCCGCTGACCCGGTCGCGCTGCTTGCGCGGCAGGGTCAGCAGCTCGCGGCCGTGCAGCCGCACCGAGCCGCCGATGCGGGCCGGCGGCGCGTCGAGGATCCCCATCACCGCCTGCGCGGTGACGCTCTTGCCGGAGCCGGACTCGCCGAGGATCGCCAGGGTCCGCCCGGCCTCGACGTGCAGGCTCACCCCGTTGACCGCGTTGACGTCGCCGGTCGGGCCGGGGAACGCGACCCGCAGGTCGGCGACCTCCAACAGGGTCATCGCAGCACCCCGGCCCTGCCGAGGAAGTCCCGCACCACCCGCTGGAACAGCTCGGGCTCCTCCAACTGCGGCGAGTGGCCGGAGTTCTCGAAGACCATCAGCTCGCCGTTCGGCACCAGGTCCGCGATGGTCTGCGAGGCCGCCACCGGGGTACGCCAGTCGTGCCGGCCCACGGTGACCAGGGTCGGGCAGGTGATCGAGGGCAGCTTCGGCTTGAGGTCGTAGCGGGGCATGTTCTGCCCGAAGGCCGCGTTGTGCGTCCGGTAGTGGAACCGGGTGGCGGCCAGCTTCGCCTCGTCCTTGGCCGGGTCGTGCTGGTGGTCGTAGAGCGGCAGGATGGCCCGCCAGTACTCCCGCAACTGCTCGTCGCTCTCGAACCGCCCGGTGCCGATCCGCTCGATGACCCACTCGGGGATCGCCACGCGGTCGGTGCTGCGGGCCCGCTCCACCGCGAGGTGGTCGTGGGCGGTGTCCGCGGCGGTGTCCCGCAGGACCAGCGCGGAGACCCGGTCCGGGTGGGCGATGGCGTACTCCATCGCGATGAACCCGCCGTACGAGCCGCCGGCCATGACGATCTTCTCGTAGCCGAAGTGCTCCCGGATGGCGTCCACGTCGGCCACCCACTGCTCGTGGGTGAACGGCTCGTCGTCGCTGGACTCGCCGGAGCCGCGCGCGTCGAAGACGATGACCCGCATCCGGTCGGCGAACGGGCAGAAGGAGCGCTTCGGCTCGTTGCGCGAGCCCAGGCCGGGCGCGCCGTGGTGCACGATCATCGCCGGTGCGTCGGTCGGCCCGAACGCCTCGACGACCAGTTCCGCGCCGTTGATTCTCATCGGACCCCCTCGATGACGTTGGATTCCAGGTCCCGTGGGTAGCTGGTGAGCCGGCGTGGGCCGGACTCCTGCACCAGGACCGTGTCGGAGATGCGGTAGCCGGCGTGGCCGGGGACGTAGACGCCCGGTTCGCTGGAGAGGAGCATTCCCGGGGCGAGCACGGTGTGGTCGCCGTCGTCGACCCACGGCGGCTCGTGGTTCTGCAACCCGATGCCGTGCCCCTGCCGGTGCCGGATGTGCTCGCCCAGCCCGTGCTCCCGCAGCACGTCCAGGCAGATCCTGTTGACCTCGGCGCAGGTGCGCCCGGCGACCATCGCCTGGGTGCCCACCTCCTGCGCCCGCCGGTCGGCCTCGTGGTAGCGCGCCTGCTCGGCGGTGGGCTCGCCGATGACGAAGGTGCGTTCGCTCTCCACGAACCGGCTGGCCACGGCCGCGCCGAGGGAGAGGATCAGCGTGTCGCCCGGCTGGACGCGCCGCCGGGTCGGCAGGCCGTGCGGCAGGGCCGAGTTCGGGCCCGCGTACACCAGCCCGCCGGCCAGCTTCGTGGTGTAGACGACCAGGTCGTACTCGGCGTACATGCGGTCGGTGCCGTACCCGACGACGTGCCGGGCGATCTCGTCCTCGCGGGGCAGCGGCCCCCCGCCGGCCAGGGCCTCCTCGATCAGGGCCCGGCCGGCGGCGAGCATCTCGTCGCAGATCCGCGCGGCGGCCTCGTGGAACGGGATCTCCTCGGGGAACTTGCGCAGCCGCAGCGCGGCCACCGCGTCGGTGGTCTCCAGGGTGGCCCCGGAGATCGCCGCCGACAGGGCCCGGAACGCGGCGACCGACACCCCCGCGCCGACCCCGATCCGGCGGGCCGGCCCGCCGGTGCGTGACAGCGCGGCGGCGAGGGTCTCCTCGGCGCCGACCACGCCCGGGTACTCGGCGTAGCTGACGGTCGGCGTCGTCACGCCCTGCTGGGCGGCGTACTCCTCGTCGAGGCGGGGGATGACCAGCAGCGGGTCGCCCTCGCGGGGCATCCACAGGTAGACCGGGCGTTCCGTGGCGATGTAGAAGAAGCCGCTGAGGAAGGCCACGTCGGCCGGGGAGGTGGCGAGGAAGCCGTCCAGGCCGCGCTCGTCGAGCGCCTCGGTCAGCCGGGCGCGGACGCCGGTGTAGAAGCTGTCGGGCAGTCGCATGGGTCAGCCTCCGTTGCGGCGTGGGTCGCGGGTGTCGTTGAACCGCATGCCGGCGAGGGTCGCCGAGAGCACCAGCAGCAGGATCGCCAGCGACGGGAAGAGCGTCTGCCACCACGCGATGGCGATGGTGCCGCTGCGCTGGGCGTTGAGCAGGATGCGCCCCCACGACCAGGCGTCCGGGTCGCCGAGGCCGAGGAAGCTCAGCCCGGCCTCGGAGATCACCGCCCGGGAGGCGGTGAGCAGCACGCTGACGATCACCAGCGAGACGACGGCGGGCAGGATCTCCCGGGTGACGATCCGCCAGCCGCTCGCGCCGAGCACCCGGGCCCCGTCGATGTACGGCATCGCGCTGATCACCAGCCCCTGCGACCGGATGAGGCGGGCCACCTCGGGCCAGGCGAAGAAGCCGATGATGAGGGTCAGGGTGACGACGCTGGGGCTGACCACCGCCGCCAGCATGATCATCAACGGCAGGGTGGGCAGCGCCAGCATCACGTCGGTGATCACGGTGGCGACCGCGTCGATCGGGCGGAAGTAGGCCGAGGCCAGCCCGATCGCGGTGCCCAGCACGATCGCGATCAGCGAGGCGGCCAGGCCGATCACCAGGCTGGTCCGGGTGCCCCAGACCACCTGGGCGAAGATGTCCTGCCCGAGGTCGTCGGTGCCGAACCAGTGCGCCCCCGACGGGGCGTGCAGCACGTCCGAGCCGGCACCGGTGGGCTCGTCGGCGATCAGCGGCGCGAAGACCGCCATCAGCACCATCACGACCAGCACCAGCACGGACAGCGCCGCGGAGGGCTGCCGCAGGAAGGCGTGCCAGGATCGCCTGGTGGGAGTCGGGACGACCGGCGGCACCGACTGCTCGGTCAGCACGGGGGCGCTCACGGCACCCTCCCTTCGTCGATGGTGGAATCCACTGCCCTCGCGCTCGCGGTGCTGGCTTGGTTCGCGACTGCGGGGCTCACTCGCTGCGCTCGCTCACTCCTCGCGCTCGCGGTGCTGGCCTGGTTCGCGACTGCGGGGCTCACTCGCTGCGCTCGTTCACTCCTCGCGCTCGCGGTGCTGGCCTGGTTCGCGACTGCGGGGCTCACTCGCTGCGCTCGTTCACTCCTCGCGCTCGCGGTGCTGGCCTGGTTCGCGACTGCGGGGCTCACTCGCTGCGCTCGTTCACTCCTCGCGCTCGCGGTGCTGGCCTGGTTCGCGACTGCGGGGCTCACTCGCTGCGCTCGTTCACTCCTCGTGCTCACAGGCGGATCCGGGGGTTGAGGACCGCGTAGAGCATGTCGGTCAGCGCGTTGGCGACCACCACGGTGACGGCGAGCATGATGAACGCCCCCTGGATCACCGGGTAGTCCTGCTGGCCGACCGCCTCGTAGATCAGCCGGCCGACGCCGGGGTAGGCGAAGACGGTCTCGGTGAGCACCGCGCCGCCGACGAGGGTGCCCAGTTGCAGGCCCATCAGGGTCAGCGCCGGCAGGATCGCGTTGCGCAGGCCGTGCTTCCAGACCCGGCGGCGGGCCGACAGGCCCCGGGCCTGGGCGGCCCGGATGTAGTCCTCGCCGAGCACCTCGATCATGTTGGTGCGCAGGGTCAGCGCGTACGGCCCGAGCTGCACCAGCACCAGCGAGAGCACCGGCAGCACCAGGTGGTGGGCGAGGCTCAGGTAGGCCGCCGCGCCCCGGCTGTCCGGGTCGATCGCCCCGCCGATCGGGAACCAGCCGAGCTGGGCGCCGAAGAAGACCAGCAGCAGGATGGCGACGCTCGGCACGAACAGCGCGTTGGCGCTGATGCCGAAGCCCTGGAGCAGCCGGTCCATCAGCTTGCCCCGGTGGACGGCGGCGGTCACCCCGATCGGGATGCCGACGGCGACGGTGAGGACGAACGCCGTGCCGGCGAGCAGCAGCGTCCAGGGCAGCCGGTCGAGGATGATGTCGGTGACGGGCTGGATCTGCCGGAAGGAGATGCCCAGGTTGCCCTGGAGCAGCTCCCGCAGGTACGACACGTACTGCTCCCACAGCGGACGGTCCAGGCCGTACGTCTTGAGCAGCGCCGCCTGCATCTCCGGCGTCATGTCCCCTTCGACCATCAGGGTCGTGGGGTCCCCCGGCAGGAGCCGGAGCAGGAAGAAGGTCGAAGTGATCGCGATCCACACGGTCAGGACGGCCTTCAGTGCCCGGCTGAGCACGAAACGCACCACGGGGGACCCCTCCTTTCCCTTGCTGGTTGGGTTACTTGACCGGGGTGACCTGGGCCAGCGAGTACGCGGTGACCATGCCGAGCAGGTCGGACGGCGACGCGACGAAGCCGGTGAACCTGCTGGCGTTGTAGGCGAACCGGAAGTTCTCCACGTACAGCGGCGTCAGGTACGCCTGCTCGTGCACGACCTTGTCGATGTTCCTGATCTTGGCCTTGAACGCCTCGGGGTCGGTGGTGCCGGCCGCGTCGTCGATCAGCTTGTCCATCTCGTCGGACTTGAGCAGGTTGTAGTTGATGCCACCCGGGTTGCTGCTCAGGTACGTGCTGCGCAGCTGGTCCATCGGGTTGTCGAACACGCCCCACTGGGTGGCGTCGATGTCGTACTCACCGTTCTTCGTGCGGGTGAGGAAGGTGTTGCGCTCGACGCACTCGTTTTCCAGCTTGATGCCGGCCTTGGCCGCGCTCTCGCGGAAGAGCTGCACCACGCGGGTGATGTTGGCGTTGGACTGGTCGCAGGCCACGCCGATGGTGAGGCCGTCGAAGAAGCCGTCGTTGTCGGCGTCCTTGTAGCCCGCCGCGTCCAGCTTGGCCTTCGCGCCCTCCGGGTCGTAGGCGTACGGCTGGATCTCGGTGTTGTCGTAGTCGGCGAAGATCGGCGAGATCGGCCCGGCCATCTGCTGGCCGTCGCCCTGCAGCACCGAGGAGATGATCGCCTTGGTGTCGACCGACATGGACAGCGCCTGCCGCACCTCCTGCTTGGCCAGGTGCTTGTTGTTCATGTTGTAGGTCAGGTGCGCGAAGCCCAGCGCGCCGACCTTCTCCAGCTTGATCTTCGAGTCGTTCTCGAAGGTCTTCGCCGCCGACACCGGGACCGGGGTGCCCATCATGTCGATGTCACCGTTGCGCAGCGCCAGCATCATCGTGTTGACGTCCGGGTAGACCCGGTACTCGACCTGGCTCACCGCCGCCTTGCCGCCGGGGGCGAGGGGGTAGTGCTCGTTGCGCTTCATGACGTAGCGCTGGCCCTTGGTCATGCTGTCCAGCACGAACGGCCCGGCGCCGACCCAGTTGGAGTCGTTGGGGAACTTCGACAGGTCCCCGGCGGACTCGAACACGTGCTTGGGGACGATGGACATCCAGAAGCCGACGCCCTCGGCGAACGGCGCGTACGGCTGCGACAGCTTGAACTTCACCGTCGTGGCGTCCGGCGCCTCGATGGAGTCGACCCAGGTCAGCTTGGCCGCGACGTTGCCGAGCTTGTACTTCATGATCATTTCGGCGCTGAACTTGACGTCCTCGGCGACCACCGGCTTGCCGTCGCTCCACTTGAAGTCGTCGCGCAGCACGAACACGGCGGTCCTGCCGTCGTCCTCGTACCGGTACTCCTTCGCCAGCTCCGGCGCCTTCTTGTTGTTCTCGTCGATGCGCAGCAGGTGCGGGTACATCGCGTTGAGGACCCACGAGTCGGTCTTGCTCAGCGACTGCAGCGGGTTGAAGTTGCTCACGTCGGTGGTGGTGCCGATGCGCAACACCGACGCGCCCGCCGAGCTGCCGCCGGACGAGCCGTTGTCCTCGTTGAGACCGCAGCCGGAGACGCCCAGGGTGGCGGCCACGCCGAGCGCGACGGCGAGCCGCCACCGGCCCTTGACTGTCTTGTTCACCAAACCTCCTGAAGAACGCGGATGATGTTGCCGCCGATGACCTTGGCGATCTCGTCGTCCGAGTAGCCGTGCGTGACCAGCCAGCCGACGATGTTGCTGAAGCACTCCGCCGGGTTCTCCATGCCGCTCACGTACGGGACTCGGGGGTGGTCCACCACGCCGTGGGCCTTGCCGATCGCCAGGTGCTGGGTGAAGCTGTCGTGCAGGCCGACGTGGTCACCGAAGTTGGTGTCCGGGCCGAACGCCACGTGGTCGATGCCGACCAGGTCGACGCAGTAGGTGAAGTGGTCCATCACCGACTCGATCGAGTGGTGCGGGTGGTCCGCCGAGAGGGTGGTGTGGGGCGCGGCCTCGATGCCGATGACGCCGCCCCGCTCGGCGCAGGCCCGGATGACCTCGTCCGGCTTCATCCGGGGGGTGTCCCAGACGGCGCGCGCGCCGGCGTGCGTGATGAACACGGGTACGCGGCTGGCCTCGATGACGTCGAGCGAGGTCTGGTCGCCGGAGTGGGAGACGTCGATGGCGATGCCGAGCTTGTTCATCCGGTCCACGGCGCGTCGCCCGAAGTGGGTCAGCCCGCCGTCGCGGTCCTCGGAGAGCCCGGAGCCGAGCATGTTCGCCTGGCTGTAGGCGATGCCCATCTGCCGGACGCCGAAGCCGTAGAGGATGTCGATGCGGTCCAGCTCGTTCTCGATCATCGTGGCCGCCTCCAGGCCCGCGACCAGGGCGATCCGGCCGGTGCGCTTGGCCTCGAAGATCTGCTCCAGCGTGGTCGCCACGACCACGTGGTCCTGCTTGGCGACGTCGGCGAAGCGCAGGCCGATGTCGTAGACGACGTCGTCCCACTTCCAGGCGTGCTCGCTGGTCACGCAGCCGGTGCCGTTCATGAAGTTGTCGAAGACCGCGGTCATCCCGGAGCGGGCCAGGCCCTCGAAGCCGAAGGAGTTGCGGCCGGTGCGGTTGTAGTCCCGCAACTGCGACACGTCGGCCGGCAGGATCTTCGGGTGCTCGTGCAGCGAGATGGCCATGTGCTCGTGGAGCAGCCGGGTGACCCGGGCGCGCTGGTCGTCGTCGAGCCCGAGGTCGTGCTCGGGCACCCGGCCGAGCTGGGGCGCCAGGTCGAAGACCTTGTAGTCGGCTCCCGGGGTCAGGTAGTCGAAGGACCGGTATCCGGAATAGCGGGGGGCGGGTTCCTGCACGTGTCACTCACCTCGTCGGTAGGAGGCATGAGGAAAGAGGTCTGACCTCCTGCCTTCGGGGCAAGTTAGTCGAGGCGTGGCGGCGCAGGGAATGCCCCGTGACCTGACTGTTATCGGAAGCGGCAACATTCCCGCAGGCCGGGACGGTTTCCGGTGGTTGACCCGACCCGCGCGGACGGGTCAACCACCGGCCGTCCGTCCTGGTTCGCCGAAAGGGGGATCGCCGGTCTCGGGCAAGTGGTCAGACCACTGGACGGCTCCCGTCAGGTGGTCGCCGAAGCCGCCCGACGGGTGCCCGCCCCGGGCGGGTGCGACGATCTCCACCGTCTGCGGCAACCGGCGAGGAGAGTGCGATGGTCAGTGACGTCGAGCTGGACGACTGCCGGCTGGTCGCCGAAGAGGCGGCGCGCCTCGGCGGCCGGGAACTGCTGCGGCGCTTCGGCGACCACGGCCGGGTCGACTACAAGTCGGCCCCCACCGACCCGGTGAGCGAAGCGGACCGGGCCAGCGAGGCGCGCGTCGTGGAGCTGCTGCGCGCCCGCCGGCCCGACGACGGCATCCTCGCCGAGGAGGGCAGCGACCACGTCGGCCGCTCGGGCCTGCGCTGGGTGCTGGACCCGCTCGACGGCACGGTGAACTACGTCAGCGGCATTCCGTTCTGGTGCGTCAGCGTGGCCTGCGAGGAACAGACGGAGGACGGCTGGCGGCCCGTCGTGGGGGTCGTCCACGACCCGATCCACGACGAGACGTTCCACGCCGCGCGGGGCCGGGGCGCGTACCTGGGCGACACCCGCCTGGTCCGCCCCGTCCGGCCTCTCGACCAGGTCACCCTGGCCTCCGGGTACGCCTACGACGTCGCCCACCGCGGCGTCCAGTCCGCCGTGGTCGCCGACCTGGCCGGCGACGTGCGCGGTGTGCGGATGCTCGGCTCCACCGCGCTGGCCCTGTCCTGGGTGGCCGCCGGGCGCTGCGACGTGTACGTCGAGGACCACACCTTCCGGTGGGACTGGGCGGCCGGGCTGGTGATCGCCACCGAGGCCGGCGCGGCCGTGGAGATCAGCGGCAGCCGGGTGCTCGCCGCGCCGCCGGAGCTGATCGACGAGCTACGGCCCCGGGTCGCCGCACTCGGCTGACGTCGCCGCGCCCCGGGCGGGGGCCGCCCGCCGTTATTGGGGTGCGCCGGTCGGGCGGCCGGTGCCAGGATGCCCCCATGTCGGTGTCCCGTCGTGACCTCGTCCGCTGGCAGTTCGACCTGACGTGGGCGTTGTTCGAGTACCACCTGGAACGGTTGGAGCCGGCCGACTTCCGGTGGGAGCCCGCCGCACACTGCTGGACCGTGCGCCCCGGCCCCGGCGGCGGATGGGTGCCGGACTGGGCGGACACCGAGCCCGACCCGGTGCCCGTGCCGACGATCGCCTGGCTGACCTGGCACATCGGCTGGTGGTGGTCGGTGGCGTCGGACCACGCCGAGGGGCGGCCGGCCCGGGAGCGCGCCGACGTCGGCTGGCCCGGCGCCGGCGAGGCGACCGTCGGGTGGCTGCGCGACCTGCGCGGGCGGTGGGTCGCGTACCTCGACGGGCTCACCGACGCCGACCTCGACGCCGCCGTGGCCTTTCCGTGGCCGGCCGACTCGGGGCACACCGTGGCCCATCAGCTCGGCTGGGTCAACGCCGAGCTGATGAAGAACGTCGCCGAGATCGGCCAGCTCCGGTTGCTGCGCGCCGCCGCGCCGCCGGCCTGACCGGCCCGGCGGCCCGGCGAGCGCGTCAGCCGACGGCGGTGGGGGAGGGCTCGGCGGTGCCGCCCTGCGGCGCCTCGGGGGTCATCAGGCGGACGATCTCGGCCCGGTCGGCGGCCGACGGCAGGCCCCAGTCGGGGCGGTAGCCGTAGACGTCACGCAGCGGCGTGGAGGAGGTGCGCCCGTCCAGGATCTCCACGGCGTCGGCGTCGATCAGCCCCGGGTGCTCGACGCCGCACGCCTCGGCGACCTTGACCAGGTCCCGCCGCAGCGTGCGCAGGTAGTTCGCGGCCCGCACCGACTTCAGTGCCGGGTCCAGCCCCCGGGCCAGCCACGGGTTCTGCGTCGCGACCCCGGTCGGGCAGGTGTCGGTGTGGCACTTCTGTGCCTGGATGCAGCCGATCGCGAGCATCGCCTCCCGGCCCACGTTGACCATGTCGCAGCCGAGCGCGAACGCCACCACCGCGTTGTCCGGCAGGCCCAGCTTGCCGCTGCCGACGAAGACCACCTGCTCGTGCAGCCCCTGCTCGGCGAAGACCTTGTACACCCGGGAGAAGCCCTGCTGGAACGGCAGCGACACCGAGTCGGTGAAGATGAGCGGGGCGGCCCCGGTGCCGCCCTCCCCGCCGTCGATCGTCACGAAGTCGACCCCCCGGCCGGTGTCCCGCATCAGGGTGGTCAGCTCCTCCCAGAAGCCGAGGTCGCCGACGGCGGACTTGATCCCCACCGGCAGGCCGGTCTCGGCGGCCAGCAGCTCCACCCAGTCCAGCAGGCTGTCGCAGTCGGAGAACTCGGCGTGCCGGGACGGGCTGACGCAGTCGTGGCCCTGCGGGATGCCCCGGGTCGCGGCGATCTCCGCCGACACCTTCGCCCCCGGCAGCAGCCCGCCGAGGCTGGGCTTCGCGCCCTGGCTGAGCTTCACCTCCAGCGCCCGCACCGGCGCGCCCGCGACCAGGTCCTTCAGCCGGGCGAGGTCGAACCGGCCGCGCTCGTCCCGGCAGCCGAAGTACGCGGTGCCGAGCTGGAACACCAGCTCCCCGCCGCGCCGGTGGTACGGCGACAGCCCGCCCTCGCCGGTGTTCTGCAGGCACCCGGCCAGCGCCGCCCCCCGGTTGAGCGCCGAGATGGCGTTGCCCGACAGCGAGCCGAAGCTCATCCCGGAGATGTTCACCACCGACTCCGGGCGGAACGCCCGCGCCCGTCCCCGGGCCGCGCCGAGCACCTTCGCGCACGGCAGCCGCACGTCGTGCCCGGCGGTCGGCGACGACGGCGGCACCGCCCGGCCGAACGTGCGGTGCTTGATGATCGGGTACCCGGCGGTGTACTCGATGTCGTTGTCGGTGCCGAAGCCGAAGTAGTTGTTCTCCTGCTTCGCCGACGCGTACACCCAGCGCCGCTGGTCCCGGGTGAACGGCCGCTCCTCGTTGTTCCCGGCCACGATGTACTGCCGCAGCTCCGGCCCGATGGCCTCCAGCAGGTACCGGGCCCGGCCGACGACCGGGAAGTTGCGCAGCAGGGAGTGGTCGCGTTGCAGCAGGTCGCGGGCGGCGAGGGCCGCGACGGCGGCGGCGACGGCGGGTACGGTTCGACGGGCCCATCTCATCCCGCCAGTCTCCCCAAGATCGCCGGAATCCGCATGGCCAGCGGACGTCGGTCCGCCTCGGCCCGGTCGGATGGGGCGCACCTGCGAGGGCGGTGCCGTCCCCGAGGACGCGGATGCCCGGGGGCGACGCGGGGTTTCACCCGCACATGCGCCGGCGGTAGGGTGCCCGGGTGGCGGTGTTCCGGATCGGCGAGGCGGCCGAGCTCCTCGGCGTCAGCACGGACACGGTGCGGCGCTGGGTCGACGCGGGGCGCCTCGCCGCCGCCCGCGACGAGCACGGTCACCGGGTGGTCGACGGGGCGGACCTGGCCGCGTTCGTCCGCGCCGCTGCCGCCGCCCCCGAGGGGCACGCCGAGCTCTCCTCGGCCCGCAACCGGCTGCGCGGCATCGTCACCGCCGTGGCCAAGGACGCCGTGATGGCGCAGGTCGACATCCAGGCCGGGCCCTTCCGGTTGGTGTCGCTGATGAGCCGCGAGGCCGTCGACGACCTCGGCCTGGAGGTCGGCTCGGTCGCCGTCGCGGTGATCAAGTCGACCACCGTCGTGGTGGAGCGGCCGGGCCCCGGCAGGGGCAGGGCCGGCGCGTGAGGCGGCCCCCCGCCGCCCTGGCCGCGGCTGTCGTTCTGCTCCTCGCCGCCGGCTGCAACGGCCCCGGGGCCGGCGGCGACGGGGCTGGCGGCCGGCTGACCGTCCTCGCGGCGGCGTCGCTCACCGAGTCGTTCACCCGACTCGGCGCGGAGTTCGAGGCCGCCCACCCCGGCACGACGGTCACCCTCAGCTTCGCCGGCAGCGCCGCGCTGGCCACCCAGATCAACCAGGGCGCGCCCGCCGACGTGTTCGCCGCCGCCAGCCCCGACACCATGCGGACGGTCACCGACGCCGGCGACGCCGACGGCGAGCCGGTCACCGTCGCCCGCAACCAGCTCGTCATCGCCGTACCGGAGGGCAACCCCCGCCGCGTGGCCGGCCTGGCCGACCTGACCCGGCCCGGGGTGAAAGTCGCGCTCTGCGCCGAGCAGGTGCCCTGCGGCGCGGCGGCCCGCACCGCCCTCGGTGCGGCCGGCGTGGCGCTCACCCCGGTCACCCTCGAACGGGACGTGAAGGGCGCGCTGTCGAAGGTGCGCCTCGGCGAGGTCGACGCCGCGCTGGTCTACCGCACCGACGCCACCGCCGCCGCGTCCGACGTGGACGCCGTCGAGTTCCCCGAGTCCGCCCGGGCCGTCAACGACTACCCCGTCGTGGTGCTGCGGCGGGCCGGCAACCCGGCCGCCGCCCGGGAGTTCGTCGCGTACGTGCGCTCCGAGCGGGGCCGGGCCGCGCTGACCGCCGCCGGCTTCCAACCCCCACCGGCCTGACCCCGGTGGTACGCCCGCAGCCGCCGACCCCCCGCCGCCGCGTCCCCGGCCGGCGGGTGCCCGTCGCCCTGTTCGTCCCCGCCGGGCTCGGGCTGCTCTTCCTCGTCCTGCCCCTGGTCGGGCTGCTCGCCCGCGCCCCGTGGGCCACCCTGCCGCAGCGGCTCGCCGCCCCGGGCGTGCTCGCCGCGCTGCGGCTGTCCCTGCTCACCGCCACCGTCGCCACGGCGGTCTGCGTCGTCCTCGGCGTGCCCCTGGCCTGGCTGCTGTCCCGCGTGGAGTTCCCCGGCCGGCGGCTGGTCCGGGCGCTGGTCACCGTGCCGCTGGTGCTGCCGCCGGTGGTCGGCGGCGTGGCCCTGCTGCTGGTCTTCGGCCGGCGGGGCCTGCTCGGCGGCTGGCTCGACGCCACCTTCGGCGTCACCCTGCCGTTCACGACCGCCGGGGTGGTGCTCGCCGAGGCGTTCGTGGCCATGCCGTTCCTGGTCATCGCCATGGAGGGCGCGCTGCGCGGCGCCGACACCCGGTACGAGGAGGCCGCCGCCACCCTCGGGGCCGGCCGGTGGACCACCTTCACCCACGTCACCCTGCCGCTGGTCGCCCCCGGCGTAGCCGCCGGCGCGGTGCTCTGCTGGGCCCGCGCCCTCGGCGAGTTCGGCGCCACCATCACCTTCGCCGGCAACTTCCCCGGCCGCACGCAGACCATGCCGCTGGCCGTCTACCTGGCCCTGGAGACCGACCTGGAGGCCGCGATCGTGCTGAGCCTCGTCCTGCTGACCGTCTCCGTGGCCATCCTCGCCGGGCTGCGCGAGCGGTGGACGGCCGCCCCGTGACGACCGCCCCCGACGCGCCGGGGACCGCCGCCCGCCCGCCGCTGCTCGACGCCCACCTGGTCGCCGCCCGGGGCGCCTTCCACCTCGACGTGGCGCTGCGGGTCCGCGCCGGGGAGGTGGTCGCGCTGCTCGGCCCCAACGGCGCCGGCAAGACCACCGCGCTGCGCGCCCTGGCCGGCCTGCACCCGCTCGCCGCCGGGCACCTCACCCTCGGCGGGGTCGACCTCGACCGGCCCGACCGCCGGGCGTGGACGCCGCCGGAGCGCCGCCCGGTCGGCGTCGTCTTCCAGGACTACCTGCTCTTCCCGCACCTGAGCGCCCGCGACAACGTCGCCTTCGGCCCCCGGCGGCGCGGCGCGGGCCGCCGGGCCGCCCGCGCCCTCGCCGACGCCTGGCTGGCCCGGGTCGGCCTGGCCGGGCACGCCGGCCGCCGCCCCCGGCAGCTCTCCGGCGGGCAGGCCCAGCGGGTCGCGCTGGCCCGCGCCCTCGCCGTCGACCCCACCCTGCTGCTGCTCGACGAGCCCCTCGCCGCGCTCGACGCCCGCACCCGCCTGGACACCCGCGCCGAGCTGCACCGCCACCTCGACGCCCATCCGGGCGCGACCGTGCTGGTCACTCACGACCCGCTCGACGCGCTGACGCTCGCCGACCGGCTGGTCGTCGTGGAGGGCGGCCGGGTGGTCCAGGAGGGGGACGCGGCCGACGTCACGGCCCGCCCCCGCACCGACTACGTGGCCCGGCTCGTCGGGCTCAACCTGCACCGGGGGCACGCCGACGGCCGCCGCGTCCAGGTCGGCGGGCTGACCCTCACGGCGGCGGACGCCGTGGCCGGCGCGGCGTTCGTGGCGTTCCCGCCCGCCGCCGTCGCCCTGCACCCGGCCCCGCTCGACGGCGCCGCCGGCAACGTCTGGCCGGCCACCGTGGCCGGGGTGGGGCGGCACGGGGACAACCTGCGCGTCCAGCTCGACGGGCCGCTCCCCGCCGCCGCCGACCTCTCCCCGGCCGCCGCCGCGCGCCTGCGCCCGACCCCCGGCCGGCGGGTGTGGGCGGCGGTCGAGGCGGCCGACGTGCGGGCGTACCCGGTCGGGGCAACGCGGGGTCGCTGACCCCGCAAGCGGCGGCGGCCCGGCGTCGGGGAAGCCCCCGAGGCCGGGCCGCCCGGTCGACCTGCGGCGCGGGAAGGGTCAGCTCGCGGCGCAGGACGGGGAGCCCGCCGGCGGGACCCCGGTTGCCTGGAAGCCGAACTCGGTCACCTGCCCCGGCGCGAGCTGGCCGTTGTAGGCCACGTTGCTGAACCGGACCGTGCCGGTGTCGCCGCTGCGCTGCGAGTTCCAGGCGTTGACGACCGTGGCGCCCGAGGGCAGCGTGACGCTGGTCGTCCAGCCGTTGGTGCCCGCCGCGCCGGCCGTCACCCGGATCGTCGCCACGAAGCCCCCGGTCCAGGTCTGCACCGTCATCGAGGCCGCGCAGCCCCCGCTCGGCGGCGGGCTGGTGGGCGGGGGAGTGGTCGGCCCGGGGGTGGTGGGCGGCGGGGTGGTGGTCGGCACGGGGGTGCCGCCGTTCAGGGCGTCCAGCGTCGCGGTGTACGCGGGCTTCTTGGTGCCGTTGCCGTCGAAGAGCAGAGGAGTGCCGCTGGCCCGCCAGGAGTCGGTGTCCCGGATGCCCCACACCGTGATGCCGGTGCACCGGGCCACCGCGAGGCACGCCTTGACGACCGTGGCGTACGAGTTGGCCTGGGCGGTGCCGGAGCCCTCGATGTCCAGCTCGGTGATCTGCACGTCGACGCCGAGGTTGGCGAACCGCTGGAGGTTGGCCTGGTAGTCCGCCGGCACCGGCGAGGCCGAGTTGAAGTGCGACTGGAACCCGACGCAGTCGATCGGCACGCCCCGGGCCTTGAAGTCCTGCACCATCGCGTACACGGCGTTGGACTTCGCGTTCTGCCCGTCGGTGTTGTAGTCGTTGTAGCAGAGCTTCGCGCCCGGGTCGGCGGCGCGGGCGGCGCGGAACGCCGCCTCGATCCAGTCGTTGCCGGTGCGCTGGAGGTTCGAGTCGCGCCGCGCGCCGGTGTTGCCGTCGGCGAACGCCTCGTTCACCACGTCCCAGGAGTGGATCTTGCCCCGGTAGTAGGTGGCGACCTGGGTGACGTGGTTGAGCATCGCCTGGCGCAGCGCGGTGCCGCTCATGTTCTGCATCCAGGACGGCTGCTGGGAGTGCCAGGCCAGGGTGTGGCCGCGCACCGCCATCCCGTTGGCGCGGGCGTGGTTGACGATGCGGTCGGCGTTGGCGAAGGTGAACTGGCCCTGCTGCGGCTCGGTCGCGTCGATCTTCATCTCGTTCTCCGGGGTGACCGAGTTGAACTCCCGGTTGAGGATGCCGACGTACGTGGTGTCCGAGAGCTTGTGCGCGGCCACCGCGGCGCCGAAGTAACGGCCCTTCTCGGCAGCCGCGGTGGCCAGCGTCGTGCCCGCGCTCGCCGTGCCGGCGAAGGCGACCACCATGCCGGCGGCGACCGTGGAGACGACGGCGGCCACCAGCGCCGCGCGCCGGCCCGACCGGGCCCTGGTGCGTCCGCGGTCGCGGACTGCTGAGCTGATCATGCCTGACTTCCCTCCGGGGGATCGAGGTCGCCGCGCGGCCGACGGCATCTGTCACTTTCGATTCATGTTATCGACAAGTTTCGGAAAGCTCCAGCCCGACATTCTGCAACCAACCCCGGTCAGCCAGCACCGAAAGTTTCGGTCAGCCGGCCCGGAAGGACTGGCGCACGACGCCGCCCACCAGCGCGCACCAGGTGCCCGTGCCGACCTTGCCGTTCGGGGTCAGGCCGTGCAGCCGCTGGAGGTCCTGGAGGGCCTTCATGGTGGCGTGGTCGAACTCGCCGGTCACCGCGACGTCGGCGTAGCCCTTGGAGTTGAGGATGAACTGCGCGCCGCTGACCGGGGCGCCGGCCGCGTCCTTGTCCAGCTCGGGGGCGAGGGTCTCCCAGGTCGGCCCGGTGAGGGTGGCGTCGATGTCGACGGGGAGGCCGTTGCGGGCCTGCCAGTCCTGCACGGCGGTGACGGTGGCGCTGTCGAAGGTGCCGTTCACCGGGACGGCGTAGCCGCGGTGGGCGAGGAGGTACTGCGCCACCCGCACGGTCGGGGAGTTGACGAACCGCCACAGGTCCGGCCAGCGGCGGGCCGGCACGTCGCCGATGTCCGTGCCCAGCGCGCGGAAGACCCGCCGGCGCAGCTCGGGAAACTGGCGGTAGAACGCCGCGCCCGGGCAGGCGGTGGCGCGGAAGTCCCAGTGGCCGAAGATGTCGTGGGCGTGCAGCCCGTACCGGCGGCCGATCGTGGCGCAGAGCGTGACGAGCGAGTCCAGCAGCGCCTGCGGCGGGGTCTCGGTGACGTACGTGCCCTCGTTCTCGATGCCGATGGCCCGGCCGTTCTCGCCCGGGCAGTGCGCCGAGATCATCTGCCGGTCGCCGGCGGCCAGCCGTTCGAGGCTGCCGCGCCGGCCCTCCAGCACGTAGCCGCCCCGGCTGACGGTGAAGTGCTGGCCGGTGTCCGACCAGCGGTTACCGTCCATGTGGAGGTTCTGGCAGTCCTGGGCGAGCGCGACGGCCTGCTCCCGGGAGTAGTCGGTGACGTTGGGAAACGCCATGTGGTGCACGATGATCTTGTTGGTGGGGATGGCGCTGACCGCCAGGGGGCCGGCCGGCGGCCGGGCGCCCCACTCGTCGCAGCCGATGATCCAGTCGACGCCGGGGTCGACGCCGGGGTCGGCGGCGGCCCGTGCGGCGGCGGGGAACGCCAGGTCCGTGCCGACGACGGCGACCGTGGCCGCGCCGAGGCCGGCCCGCAGCAGGGTGCGGCGGTCCAGCTCGGGGTGGTCGAACTGCATGGCATCTCCTCTGTGGCCGGCCGGTACCGGCACGAAAAAGACCTACAGGAACAGGGGGTGCTGCGGAGGATATTGCCAAGCGGGGCGGGAGCGGAAGGGCCCGAACGACCGGACCCTCCACCTAGCATCCTAGGATGCGCTAGGGGGTGTGAAGTGGTAGGTCCACAGGGGAGGGAGTTTCCGGCCAGGCAGCGGGGGGTAGACGGGACGGATTCGGTTGACCCCTGCGGAGAAGGACCTTTTCGATGAGAGACAACCTGGGCGACGCGGTGGGCGACGCCCTGCGCGCGGTGCTGCTCTTCCTGCCCCGGGCCCTCGGTTTCGTGGCGATCCTGGTGGTCGGTTGGCTGGTCGCCAAGGCCGTGGTGAAGATCGTGGAGAGGGTGCTGGAGCGGGTCGGCTTCGACCGGGCGGTCGAACGCGGCGGGATCAAGACCGCGCTGGCGCGGTCCCGCTACGACGCCAGCGACATCGTCGCGAAGCTGGCCTACTACGGGGTGCTGCTGGTGACGCTGCACCTGGCGTTCGGCGTCTGGGGGCCGAACCCGATCTCGGACCTGATCGCGTCGGTGGTCGCCTGGCTGCCCCGGGCGTTCGTGGCCATCGTCATCGTGGTGGTGTCCGCGGCGATCGCCCGCGCGGTCAAGGACATCATCAGCAGCGCGCTCGGCGGCCTGTCGTACGGGCGGGTGCTGGCGAACCTGGCCTCGGTGTTCATCCTCGGGCTGGGCGTCATCGCGGCGCTCAACCAGATCGGGGTGGCGACGGCGGTGACCACGCCGGTGCTGGTCGCGGTGCTGGCGACGGTCGGGGGCATCCTCGTGGTCGGGGTCGGCGGCGGGCTGGTCCGCCCGATGCAGAGCCGGTGGGAGTCCTGGCTGAGCCGGGCCGAGCGGGAGTCGCAGGCGATCGCGACGCACGCGCGGGCGTACCGGGCGGGGCGGCGGGACGTGGCGGAGCGGCTGGCCGCCCCCGCCTCGCCGACGGCGGACGACGCGGAGCGCACCCAGGTGGTGCCGATCGGCGGCGACGCCGACCGGACGCAGGTGGTGCCGCGGCCGGCCGCCGGCGGGTACGAGGAGTCGGAGCGCACGCAGCCGGTGAGTCCGCACGCCGGCTCCCCGGCCGCGTCGTCCTCGCCGCGCTCGGGCGGATCCGACCCGTCGGCGGACGCGGGGGCCGAGGCCACGATGGTCATCCCCCGGCCGGGCGGCGAGACCCGCGCTGGTTGAGTCCGCAGGAGTGTCGGGGGTCAGGTCTAGCCTGGCGGCATGAGCCGCTTGGGGCACGAGGATCTCTGCGCGCGGCTCGTCGCGCAGACCGATCTGCTGGCCGCGCACCTGGCGGGTGCGGACCTGACCACGCCCGTGCCCTCGTGTCCGGGGTGGAACGTCGGTCAGCTCGGCCGGCACCTGGGGGGCGGGCAGCGGTGGGCGGAGTCGATCGTCCGGGAGCGGCCGGCCGGCCCGCCGCCCGACGACTTCTTCCGGGATCTGACCCCCTACGCCCGGGAGGACCCGGCGGTGCTCGGCCCGTGGCTGGCGGAGGGGGCGCGCGGGTTGGCCGGCGCGCTCTCCGCCGCCGGCCCGGACGACTCGATCTGGACGCCGCTGCCGCCGGACGCCGGCACCGGTCCCGGCGCGTTGGGCGTGGGCAGCACGTTCTGGGGGCGCCGGTTCACCCATGAGACGCTGGTGCACCGGGCAGACGCCGCCCTGGCCCTCGGGGTGGAGTTCGTCGTCGACGCGCCGGTGGCCCTCGACGCCGTCGACGAGTGGATGGCGCTGGGGTCGTTGCCGGTGATGCTCGACTTCCATCCGCGCCAGCGGGAGCTTCTGGGCCCGGGCCGCACGGTGCACCTGCACGCCACCGACGTGCCGGGGGCGGCGGCCGAGTGGCTGGTCGACCTGACCGGCGAGGTGATCACGTGGCGGCGTTCGCACGAGAAGGCGGCCGTCGCGGTCCGGGGCCCGCTGACGGAGCTGCTGCTGGTGGTCTACCGGCGTCGACCGGTCACCGCGGGCACGGTCGAGGTCGTCGGGGACGGGGGCCTGCTGGACTTCTGGCTGGACCGGGTCGCGTTCGGCTGAGCGGGCCGGGCGGGGGCGCGCCCCCGCCGTGGCGCGGGCCGTGCCGGGCTGGGGATCAGTCCGGCAGCGCGTCGAGGTAGACCCAGCGGCCGTCCTCGCGGGTGAACCGGCTGTGCTCGGTGAGCGTGCCGGGTGCCCCGGCCTCCCGGTAGTGGGCCCGGAACGCGACCGTGCCGGCGTTGTCGAGCAGGCCACCCCGTTCGGTGCCGAGGATCTCCAGCCGGGTCCAGCGTTGGCCGGGGTCGAGGCGCAGCCGGGCCGGCCGGGTCGTGGGGTGCCAGCTTCGGAGCAGGTAGTCGGCGTCGCCGACGGCGAAGGCGCTGAACCGGGCCCGCATCAGCGCCTCGGCGCTGGTCGCGTCCGCCTCGCCCCGGTGCAGCCGGCCGCAGCACTGCGGGTACGGCTGGCCCGTCCCGCACGGGCAGGCTCCGGTCGCGTTCCGCGCCGCGTCGCGGCGGGCGTGTCGTTTCGCCACGTCGCCATCCTGCCTCAGCGCCCGGGAGGCCCGGCCGCCGGCCGGTCTGGGAAGTCGCGTCCAGCCTCCGAGCACTCCGAGAAATGGCCCTACGTCGGCCCGTCGGCGGCTGACGCGACGAAAAAGGGCCCGACCCCTCGTGGGGGTCGGGCCCTTTCGTGTTCCTGTTTGTTGGATCGTCAGGAGGTGCTGTAGCCGCGGGTGGCGATCCAGTCGGCGAGGTTGTCGACGGTGATGCGGTAGGAGGCGGTGTTGGGGTCGGCGGAGTCGGCGATGGTGACGGTGTTGCCGTTGTCCTGGTAGCCGACGACGCTGATGTAGTGGCCGCCTTCGAAGGAGTGGGTGTTGCCGTCGGTGTCGGTGGCGGTGCCGGCGATGTTGGCGACCACGGCGCGGCCGTCGTCGACGGTGCGGACGATGTCGGCGCGCAGGGTGTCGGTCTGCTTGGTGTCGGCGTCGGGGTTGCTGATCTCGACGGAGCGGTAGTTCTTGCCGGTCTCCTTGTGCAGGACGGGGGTGATGTCGTTGATGCTGTTGGTGCCGGCCTCGGTGGTGCCCATCTGCTTGGCCATGGCGTCGACGTCGATGTTCTTGCCGACGACGCTCAGGGCGTTGCGGGCGGCGGCGGGGCCGCAGTAGTAGAAGTTGGGCTGGGCCTCGTAGCGCACGTTCAGTTCACGTTCGCCGTGGCCCTTGCGGTCGGTCGTGACCGCGGCGGTGTGGGGCTTGTCGGCGGGGGCGGCGTGGGCGGCGATGGCGGGGCCGGCGATGCCGCCGGCGGTGGCGGCGATGCCGGCGACGGTCAGGGTGCTCTTGCGGATCAGATCGGTACGCATGGTGACGAACTCCTCTGGTCGGGGGACACGCGACACACGGCGCTTGCACGCCACGCGCGAGGGGATGCCGAGGGGGACGACCCCGGCGATCACGGGGGACCTGCTCGGGCGTCCGGGGGGTGTAACCATCGGGGGGCCGGGCCCATTCCGGGGGCCTGCGGGCCGCCGACCCGGGGCGTGGTGCTCACCCGTGGGCGGGCGGTGCTCACCCGTGGACCCTGTACAACGCCCCGGCCCGGCCCACGATTCCGCCACCGGGGTGACGGCGCGCACGGGACGCGATGGGACGAATCGGGCGTTATAGCCAGCCCGAGCGGCGGAAGAGGCGGTGCAGGGTGAACGCGGCGGTCGCCATCAGCAGCAGCGCCGCCGCGTAGCCGTACCGCCAGCGTAGTTCGGGCATGTTCGCGAAGTTCATCCCGTAGACGCCGGCGACGGCGGTCTGGGTGGCGGCGATGGCCGCCCAGGCGGCGATCTTGCGCATGTCGTTGTTCTGCTCGACGGCGAGCTGGGCGAGCCGGGACTGGAGGATCGAGTTGAGCAGGTCGTCGTACGCGCTGACCCGGTCGACCGCCCGTTCCAGGTTTCCCTGCACGTCGGCGAACCAGCGGTGCAGCGTGGGCGGCGGGCCGTCGGCGTGCGGGCCGACGAGGGCGCGAAGCGGCGCCTGCAACGGCAGCACGGCGCGCTTGAACTCGACGATCTCCCGCTTGAGCTGGTAGATCTGCGAGATGTCGGCGGACCGGTCGCGGGCGAAGACGGTCTCCTCCACCCGTTCGAGGTCCTTCTCGACGTGGCCGGCGACCTCCAGGTACAGCTCGACCATGCGGGCGCAGACCGCGTACGCCACCGCCCAGGGGCCCTCGGCCAGCAGCGTGGGGCGGCCCTGGACGTCCGCGCGGACGGTGGTGAGCGCGCCGGCCGCGCCGTGTCGGACGGTGACGACGAACCGGTCGCCGAGGAAGACCATCACGTCGCCGGTGTCGATCACCTCGGAGGTGTCGGTCAGCTCCGCGTGCTCGACGTAGGCGGCGGTGCGCAGCACCAGCAGCGTCACGTCGCCGTGCCGTTGGACGGTGGGGCGGTGCCCGTCGGTGAGGGCCTGCGCGACGCTGAACTCGTCGAGGCCGAAGGTGCGCCCGACCTCGGCCATCACCGCCGGGGCCGGGTCGTGCAGGCCCAGCCAGACGAAGGTCCGCCGGCCGCGGCGGCTGCGGGCGTGCGCGTCGGCGTAGTGCGGCCGGCCGGGTTGCCGCCGGCCGTCGACGTAGACCGCGCAGTCGACCACGGCGTCGGGGTTGGGCTGGGTGGGGGCGGGCGGCGCGGTGGGGGCGGGCCGGCCCAGCGCCCGCCGCAGCAGCGTGGGTAGCCGCAGCCGCCACCGGGCCCGCTCGGTTCGCTGCTGCACCGCCCACCTCCGCCTTGCCGGGACTGACGGCAACCGTAGGCGATCTTCCGGCCGCGCGGGGGCCGGGGCCGGGGGTCACGGCACGGCGGTGGCGAAGACGACGACGTTGTCCCGGTAGGCGCGGCGGCGTTCGTCGAAGGGGCCACCGCAGGTGACCAGGCGCAGCCGGGGGACCGGCCCGTCGCCGTAGACGAGGGCGGTGGGGAAGTTCGTCTTCGGGTACGCGCCGACGCCGTCCACGGCGAACGTCGCGACCCGCGTGTCGGCGCGGGTGACCTGGATGCGGTCGCCGGGCCGCAGACGTCCGAGGTCGAAGAAGACCGCCGGGCCGGTCTCGCGGGTGTCGACGTGGCCAACGACGACGGCGTTGCCGGCCTCGCCCGGGCTGACGCCGGGGCGGTACCAGCCGGCGACGGTGGGTCGGTCCTTCGGCGGCACCTCCAGCTCGCCGGTGGGGCCGGCGGCGACGGGCACCACGTCGGCGCGTACGCCGATCGCCGCGATGGTGATGCGGACGGGGTCCGCGCGGGGCAGCGGGGGCGCGGGGACGGTGGAGCGGCCGGTGGCCGGGTTGACGACGGCCCCGGGCGCGGGGCGCGGGGGGCGTGGTGCCGTCCGGGTGGCCCCGGCGGCGAGGAGCCCCAGCCCGGCGACGCCGGCCAGGGTGATCAGCGCGACGGCGGCGCGAGGGGGGCGGTCACCGGCGGCCACGGCGTCTCCTCTCGGCGGCGGGTGCCCGCGTCGGCGTGGGCCGGCGCGGGCACCCGGGACGGGGATGGTGTCGCCGGGCCGCTCAGGCGCGGGTGGCGGCGCGACGGCGGCGTGCCAGGACCAGCGCGCCCGCGGCGGCGGCCCCGACGAGGGTGCCGCCCGCGGCCACGACGCCGCCGTTGCCGGCGTCGGCGCCGCCGCCGGCCGGGACCCCTCCGATGGGGGTGACGGTGAACGTCGCGCTGCCCGAGGAGGAGCCGTCGCCGCAGGTGGCGGTGACCGTGTAGGTGCCGAGGGTGAACCCGGCGGTGAAGAGTTCCGCGCTCAGGCCGCCGCCGGCGGCGGCCGTGGTGGATCGGACGTTCTGGTCCCGGTCGGGCCCGGTGACGCGGAAGATCGCGTCACCCGAGTTGGGGTTGCAGGTGGAGGTGAGCACCACGGTCCCGCCGACGGGGGTGGTGGCCGGTGAGACCGTGGTGTCCGCGAGTGCGGCGGCCGGGAGCAGGAGCGTGCCGAGCCCCACGCCGAGCGCCGCCGATACGAGAACTGGCTGTGTCTTCATACGCGTCTTCCCTCACTCTTCGTCCGCTGACTGCGTGGGACGTCGTTCGGGTGGCCAACTCCGTGACTAGCACCGGTGTGCCCAACACTAGGAGGGTTGGGCCCCCGATCCGGTGAAAACGAGAAATCTTCGTTGCCGTCACGTGTCGGACCGACGCGGGGAAGAGCTGCGGAAACGCCGGGAAGTCCCGATCATCACGGGCCGGCGGGTCGGGTCAGGCGCAGCCGCGGTATTGCAGCGAGGCGTCCTTCATGTAGGCCCACAGGGACAGCCCGTTCCACCAGTCGTAGGTCACCGTCCAGCCGTTGGAGGTGTTCCCCGTCGGGCCGGTCACGACCTGCCCGTAGCGGCGGGTGCCGTACAGGGTGCCTTCGTTGGGCTGGGTGTACATCCCCGCGTAGTCCCACACGACGGTGAAGCTGCTCGTCGTGCAGGCGGCCTGGGCCGTGCCGGTGGCCCCGACGACCGTCAGCGCCGTCGCCGCCACCGTCGTCGCGACGCAGCCGGCCGTGGCCCGCAGCAGACGCCGTCGAACGCTCATCGCACCCTCCAGTTGATCGTCCGATGTGGATGTCTCACCGGAGGGTACCGCCGGGGCCGCGTCCGCGCCGCCCGGCGGCGTCAGTCGCGGCGGCGCGCGGCGAGGGTGTACGTCTGCGGCAGCCGCCAGGGCCGGTCGGCCAGCCGCCGCTCGCCGTGGCCGTCGCCGACCGTCCGCCCCGGCAGGGCGTCCCACGGGGCGCTGTCGTGCTCCACCAGCATCGTCAACTCGAAGCCCGCGTCCAGCAGGGCGGTGACGACCTCGCCGAGCCCGTGGTTCCACTCATGGGTGACGGTGTGGGTGAAGGTCTGCTCCGTCGCCACGTACGTCCCCTGCTCCTGGAACACCGTCGGCTCCGGCCGCTCGAAGTACGGGTACTCGACGGCGAGCGTCCCGTCGGGGCGGGTGTCGTCGAGCGTCCACAGCATCGGGTGGCACTCCCGCAGGAACAGCCGCCCGCCGGGGCGCAGCAGCGCCGCCACGACCTGCGCCCAGCGGCGGATGTCGGGCAGCCAGCACAGCGCGCCGACGCCCGTGTAGACCAGGTCGAACCCGCCGGGCTCCAGGACCGTCGGCGCGTCGTACACGTCGGCCTCGACGAAGTCGACCGGCGCGCCGGTGCCGGCGGCGAGCCGGCGGGCCTCGGCCAGCGCGGCGGGGGAGAAGTCCAGGCCGGTCATCCGGGCCCCGAGCCGGTGCAGCGAGACGGTGTCGGTGCCGATGTGGCACTGCAGGTGCACCCCGCGCAGGCCCGTCACCTTGCCCAGGCGCGGCAGGTCGAAGCGGACCACCTCGCTGAGGTGCGCCGGGTCGGCGAGGAACCGCTCGACGCCGTAGTCCGGCGACGCCGCGTGGGCGGGGGCCCGCTCGTCCCAGTTGGCCCGGTTGACGCTTCGGTAGTCGGTCACGCCGCGACGGTGCCACAGCCGCCGCCCGCGCTCAACGCAGATTCGCGGGACGACGGCGGCGTCCCGCCGGTGACAGAATCCCGATCATGGATACGGGGACCATCACCGCCGACGCCGCCGGCACCTGGACGCTGGGCGACCTGACCGTCAACCGGATCGGCTTCGGCGCGATGCGGCTCACCGCCACCGCCGACGGCCGGCCGGGCGACCGGGACCGGGCGGTGGCGGTGCTGCGCCGGGCCGTCGAGCTGGGCGTGAACCACATCGACACCGCCGCCTTCTACTTCTCGCCGCTGCGCTCGGCGAACGAGCTGATCAACACCGCGCTCGCGCCGTACCCGGAGGATCTGGTCGTCGCGACCAAGGTCGGGCCGGGCAAGGACCCGTCGGGGCGGTGGCTGCCCCTGGCCCGGCCGGACGAGCTGCGCGGCCAGGTGGAGGAGAACCTGCGGCAGCTCGGCCGCGACCACCTCGACCTGGTCAACCTGCGCCAGAACGGTCTGGAGTCGGTCGCGGAGCACTTCGGCGCGCTCGCCGAGCTGCGCGACGCCGGCCTGATCCGGCACCTCGGCCTGTCCAACGTGCGCCCGCACCACCTGCCCCAGGCCCGGGCCGTGGCCCCGGTGGTCTGCGTGCAGAACGCGTACGGGCTCGGCTTCCGGGCCGGCCACGACCAGTTCGTCCGGGACTGCGCGGCGCAGGGCGTGGCGTACGTGCCGTTCTTCTCCATCGCCACCGACCGGCGGGAGGCCGGCGCGGGCGGCACGGAGGACCCGGAGCTGGTGGCGGTCGCCGACGCCCACGGGGTGTCCACGGCCGTGATCCGGCTGGCCTGGACGTTGCACCGGGGCCCGCACGTGCTGGCCATCCCCGGCACGGGCAACCCCGACCACCTCGTCGCCAACGTGGCGGCGGGCGCGCTGCGGCTCACCGACGACGACCTGACCCGGCTGGAGGCGGTGCACCGGCGCGGCGAGTGACGGCGACGCGGCAGCGGCCTACCGGTGGCCGGTCGCCTCGTCGGGGTCGGTCACCCAGCCGGCCGCGAGCACCAGGCCCGAGCGGCGGTGCACGGCGAGGAAGCCGAACGGGCGGTCGACGTCCAGCCGGACGACCCGCCTGCGGGTGGTGGGGCGGGGTCGCGCCGCGCCGGCGCGCACGCCCAGCGCGGTCACGGCGGCGGCCCGGAACCCGGTGGCGCCGAACGTCGCCGTGACGCCCTGCGCGGCCTGCGAGACGACCAGCCGCCGGCTGACCTCGGGGAAGGGGTCGCCGGCCGGGTCCGTGGCCGCCTCCAGGCCGAAGAGGGCGGGCCGGGCGAGGAGGTCGTGCCGGGCGTCGACGGTGAACGCGACGGTCGCCACCCGCAGCTCGGGCCGGTCGTCGACGCCGTCGACGACCTGCTCGCTCACCCCGGGACCGGCGTGGGGCGGGAGGGTGCCGGGGTCGCCCAGCGCGCCGATCGCGGCGGGCAGCACCGCGGCGGCCGGGACCCCGGCCGGGCCGAGGGCGAGGAGCACGTCGACGTCGTCGCGGCCGGTGACGGTCAGCAGCGTCAGCGGCCCGGCCCCGGTGTCGGCCACCCGCAGGGCGCCCAGGTCGGGGCCGGAGCGGAACAGCCCGGCGAGGTCCCGGCCCCGCCACGGGCCGGACGCGGGCCGGCACCGCACCGGGGTGAAGGGCTGCTCCCACCGGGTCGACACCGACAGCGCGGCGGCCAGCACCAGGGCGGTGCCCGGGGCGACCGTGATCGGCAGGTGCCGGATCCGGCCGTCGGTCCGCTCGGCGGCCCACGCGTCGAGCGTCGGCTGGTCCGCCTCCGGCCGCCCGGTCAGCTCGCCGCGCATCGCCGGCGGGGCCTCCCGACGCCAGCGCGCCGACAGCTCCACGCCCCGGTGGGTCCAGCAGGCGAGGGCGAGCCGGGCGGCCGGCGAGTCGTCCAGGCCGTACCGGGCGGGCTCGGCGGCGACGGCCAGCAGTTCGGCGCGCGCCGGGCCGGCCGCGTACCGGGCGAGCAGGGCCAGCAGGGGGTACGCGGCTGCGCCGGAGAGCGCGGTCTGCCCGTCGTCCAGGGTGGACGCCCAGCGGGCGGTGAGGGCGTTGGTGGCGGCGACGCTCATGGCGGGACATCCCTCGGGTCGGCGGGCGCGGCGTCGAGGATGCCACAGGCGACCGACACCGCCGCCCGGGCCGCAGCCGGTTCCGGCGGGCGGTGCGCCGCCCGCCGGGGGAGTGTGGCAGCGTGTCGGGGTGACCGATTCCGCGCCGTTGGAGGTCGACCTCGCCCTGGTCGGCGGCGGTGGGGCCGGCTCCCTCGTGCTGGCCGCCCTGGACCGGCACGGCGTGCGGGGGCTGCGCGTCGCCGTGCTCGACCCGGTCCGCAAGCGCGGCCAGGACCGCACCTGGGCGTTCTGGGGCCGCCCCGGCGGGGACCTGGACCCGCTGCTCAGCGCGAGCTGGGCCCAGGTCGAGGTGGCCACCGCGGCCCGCCGCCGGGTGCTCGACCTCGCCCCGCTGCGGTACGCGATGCTGCGCTCGGCCCCCGTCTACGAGCGCGCCGCCGAGGCCGGGCGAAGGCTCGGGGCGGCCCGACTCGACGCGACGGTGACCGCCCTCGACGACGACGGCACGCGGGTGCTGCTGCGGGGGGCCGACGGGGCGCCGCTGGCGCGGGCGTCCTGGGTGCTCGACTCGCGTCCCCGCCCCCCGGCGCGGCCCGGCCGCACCTCCTGGTTGCAGCACTTCCGGGGCTGGTGGGTGGAGTCGGCGACCCCGCTGTTCGACCCGGCGCGGGCGGTGCTGATGGACTTCCGCACCCCGCAGCCCGGCCGGGGCGTCTCCTTCGGCTACGTCCTGCCGGTCAGCGACCGGTACGCGCTGGTCGAGTACACCGAGTTCTCCCCGGCCCGGCTCGCCGACGACGCCTACGACCGGGCGCTGCGCGGCTACCTCGGGCGGCTCGGCCTGGACCCGGCCGCGCTGGTGGTGCGCGAGGTGGAGGACGGGGTGATCCCGATGACCGACGCACCCTTCCCGCGCCGCCCGTCGCCCCGGGTGGTGCGCCTCGGCACGGCCGGCGGCGCCACCCGCCCCTCCACCGGGTTCACCTTCTCGGCGATGCTGCGGCAGGCCGACCAGGTGGCCCGGGCGCTGGCCGCCGGCCGGCCGCCGGTGCCCGCGCCCGCGTACCCCCGGCGGCACCTGTGGATGGACGCGGTCGCGCTGCGGGCGCTGGACACCGGCCGCGTCGGGGGCCCGGAGTTCTTCGACCGGCTCTTCGACCGCAACCCGGCCGAGCGGGTGCTGCGCTTCCTCGACGGCGACACGACCCCGGCGGAGGACCTGGCGGTGATGCGCTCCAGCCCGCTGCTGCCGATGAGCGCCGCCGTGCTCGGCGACGCCGCCGGTCGGCTGCGCGGCCGGCTGCGCCGCCCCGGCTGACCCCGGGCACGGGGGACGGGCGGGCGGCGGGCCGTACCCGGTAGGTTGCCGGCATGGTGGACGAGGCGGCCGACAGGGTCGTGCGGATCTGGACCGACGGGGCGTGCAGCGGCAACCCGGGGCCCGGCGGATGGGGCACGCTGCTGCGCTACGGCGGGCACGAGCGGGAGCTGTGCGGCGGTGAGGCGACGCCCACCACGAACAACCGGATGGAGTTGATGGCCGCGATCCGGGCGCTGGAGAGCCTGACCCGACCGGTCACGGTGGAGCTGCACACTGACAGCACGTACGTGCGCAACGGCATCACGAGCTGGCTGGCGGGGTGGAAGCGCAACGGCTGGGTCACCGCCGCGCGGCAGCCGGTGAAGAACGCCGACCTGTGGCAGCGGCTGGAGGCGGCCTGCGCCCGGCACCGGGTGACCTGGCTGTGGGTGAAGGGCCACAACGGCCACCCGGAGAATGAGCGGGCCGACGCGCTGGCCAACCGGGGGATGACCGAGGCCCGGGCGGGGGCCGGCGCGCTGCGCTGACCTGCGGAAGAGGGGGCCGCTGGCCTTGTAACGACGCGCACCGATGGGTAACGTACCGGATCGGAAGCGTTACCTTCGGTGACAACGGGAGGTGTCCCCCGTGACCGCGACCGCCGCTACCGACCTGCCGCTCTGGCCCCCCGCCAGCCTCGACCACGGCCCGTTCGTCCTGCTCGACGAGGAGCAGCGGCGCAGCCTCGACGGCCCCGTCACCCGGGTCCGGCTGCCCACCGGCAACCGTGCCTGGCTGGTGACCCGGCACGCCGACGTGCGCCACCTGCTGCGCCACCCCGGCTTCAGCGCCGACCTGGAGCGGCCGGGCTTCCCGCTGCTGCGCCCACTGTCGCCGCTTTCCGAGGAGGACCGCCAGGGCGGCTTCATCCGGATGGACGGCGACGCCCACGCCCGGCTGCGCCGGATGCTCACCGCCGAGTTCATGATCAAGAGCGTCCGGCGGATCGAGCCGCTCATCGAACGCACCGTCGACGCCGCGCTCGACGACCTCGCCGCCGCCGGCCCGCCCGCCGACCTGGTCGAGGCGTTCGCCCTGCCGGTGCCGTCGATGGTGATCTGCCACCTGCTCGGCGTCCCGTACGCCGAGCACGCCTTCTTCCAGGCGCGCAGCCGCACCCTGCTCGACCGCACCGCGCCTCCGCAGCGGGTCCGCGCCGAGGTGCGCCAGCTGCGCGCCTACGTGCGCGATCTGGTCGAGCGCCGGCAGGCAGCCGCCGACGACGACGCCGACGACCTGATCAGCCGGCTGGTCCGCGACCGGGTGCGCACCGGCCAGCTCGGCGTCGACGAGCTGGTCGGCATGGCCCTGCTGCTGCTCGTCGCCGGCCACGAGACCACGGCCAACATGATCGGCCTGAGCACCCTGCTGCTGCTGCGCGAGCCGGGCCGCCTCGACGCGCTGCGCGAGGAGCCGGAGCGCGCCCCGGCGCTGGTCGAGGAGCTGCTGCGCTACCTCAGCGTGGTCCGTACCGGCCTGCCCCGCGTGGCCACCGAGGACGTCGAGATCGGCGGCCGGCTCATCCGGGCGGGGGAGGGCGTGATCGCCGTGCTGTCGCTGGCCAACCGCGACCCGGAGGTTTTCGCCACCCCCGACGAGTTCGACCCGTACCAGCAGGCGCACCAGCACCTGTCGTTCGGCTTCGGGGTGCACCAGTGCATCGGCCAGCCGCTGGCCCGCGCCGAGCTGCGTATCGCGCTGGTCGCGTTGGCCCGCCGCTTCCCGGGGCTGCGCACCGCCGCCACGCCGGAGCGGGTGCCCACCCGCGACACGTCGGTCGTGTTCGGCCTCGACAGCCTGCCGGTGACCTGGTGAGCGCGGGCGGCGTGGCGCGCGTCGAGGTGGCCCGGGAGCGCTGCTGCGGCTCGGGGAACTGCGTGCTCACCGCGCCCGACGTCTTCGACCAGGACGACGCCGACGGCCTGGTGCTGCTGCGCCGGCCCGAGCCGCCGCCGGAGGCCGCCGAGCGGGTGCGGCGCGCCGTCGACCTCTGTCCCGCCGGGGCGATCCGCCTCGCCCCGGCGGGCGACGGTCAGCCCTCGCGGGCGGGGTCCGTGGCGCCGGAGACGGCGTCGACGTCGTAGCCGGCCCGGCTGGTCTCCCGGGCCGGCCGGGCGTCCTCGGCGGGCAGGTCGGCGAAGTCGTCCCCGGTGTCGTCGGTGGTCTGCACCGACTCGCCCGGCGGGCGCAGGGACGCCTCGAGGGCGGTCGCGCCATCCGGCTCGTCGGTGCTGGCTCGATCGAAGCGGTGCTCAGTCATGCCGCACTCCTGCCCGCCCCGGCGGCCGGCAAACGTTCCCCCGACGCCGCGTGGTCGCGCTCAGCGGCGGCGTCCCCGGCGGTGCCGGGGCCCGTCGCCGCCCCGGGGCGTCGCCCCGGCCCGCCGCGGGGCTACCGGCCGCCGGGCCGGGGTCACGGGCAGGGACCAGTGCGCCGGCCGGTCGAGCCCCGGCGGCAGCCCGGTGCGGTGGTCGCCCCGGGCCGCGTCGAGCTGCGAGCGGTGCAGGAACAGCGCCCGGCGCAGGTCCGCCCCGCGCAGGTCGGCCCCCCGCAGGTCCGCGCCCGTGAGGTCGGCCAGGGTCAGGTCCACCCCGCGCAGGTCCGCGCCGAGCAGCACCGCCCCGCGCAGGTTCGCCCCGACCAGGTCGGCCCGGCGCAGGTCGGCGGCGATCAGCGTCGCGCCCCGGTGGTCGGCCCCGGCCCGCTGGCCCCGGGCGCGCTCGCCGGCCCGGGACAGCAGCGGGTTCACCCGGCCCCGGTGCGCGTCGAGGTCCAGCGCCAGCAGCTCCTCCGGGCTTCCCCCGGCGAGCCGCCGGGTCTCGGCCAGCGCCGCGCCCAGCTCGTCGCGCAGCTCACCCGGCCCGGTCAGCGCCAGCGCCTCGGTCAGGTACCAGAGCAGCTCGTGCAGCGGTCGCGCGACGGCGAACGTGTCGAACATCCGTGTCGCGGTCTCCGGGGCGGCCCGCCAGTCCCGGCCGGCGAACGTGACCTGAGAGACGTGCTGCCCCGCGCCGAAGCAGTCGAAGACCGTGCAGCCGGGAAAGCCCTTCGCCCGCAGGTCGCGGTGGATGTCGCAGCGGAAGCCGCCGCCCAGGTTCGGGCAGGGCCGCCCGGCGGGCTTGTCGAGCGCGAAGT
>NZ_BBZF01000019.1:220210-260742 GCF_020884795.1 Micromonospora okii | reverse complement strand
GCCGGCGCGACGCAGCACAGCGCGAAGCAGCGCGAGCAGTCCGCCCGCAGGTCGTGGCCGCCGGCCGGGTCCGGCCCGGGCCGGGGGGTCTCGGACACGCTGACCGTTCTCCTGCCGATGGACGGGGTGCTGCCCGGGGGCGCCCGGTGCCGCCCCATTGTCGCGCCGACGGCCGGAACGCCATGCCAGGGGGTGGCCGACCGTGCCGGACGAGGCGGTGGCCGCCCGGCCCGGCGCGGGCGGCCACCGGGCGGGGTCAGCCGCGCCGCCAGTCGTCCGACGTCAGGTGCGAGCCGGCCTGCGGGCCCATGAGCAGCATCCCGCCGTCCACCGGCCAGGACGCCCCGGTGACGTACGCGGCGGCGGGGGAGGCCAGCAGCGCCACCACGGCGGCGACCTCCCGGGCGTCCCCGGGCCGGCCGACCGGCACCCCCGGCCGGTCCCGGGTGAACGGGTCGACGTCCTCCTGGCCGGTCATCGGGGTGGCGATCTCCCCGGGGGCGACCGCGTTGACCGTGATCCCGTCGGCGGCGAGTTCCTGCGCCATCACGCGGGTGAGCAGGCCCAGCCCGCCCTTGGCCGCGCAGTACGCCGACGACCCGACCCGGGGCGCGTGCTCGTGCACGCTGGTGATGTTGACGATCCGGCCCCCGGTGCCCGCCGCCCGCATCCGCCGGGCGGCCCGCTGGGAGCACAGGAACGGCCCGTCGAGGTCCACGGAGAGCACCTCCCGCCACTGCTCCCAGCCCGTGTCGACGAACGGGGTCGACGCGCCCGTGCCGGCGTTGTTGACCAGCACACCGACCCCGCCGAGCCGGTCGGCCAACTCGTCGACCACGGCCGCCGCCTCCGGCAGCCCGGTCAGGTCCAGCGCGGCGGTTTCGCAGCGGCGGCCGGTGGCGCGTACCTCCTCGGCGGTGCGGCGCGCGCCGTCGGCGTCGCGGTGCCAGGTGATGCCGACGTCGAAGCCGGCCCCGGCGAGGGCGACCGCGCACGCCTTGCCGATGCCGGAGTCGGCGCCGGTGATGATCGCGATTCTGGGATAGTCCTCGTAGCGCTGCGGCATGTCGCCCCCACTACCCCGGCCGGCGGCGTCGAACCACCCGGCCCGCGTCGCGGCGGGGTGTGGCCGGGCGCGGGGCGGGTAGCCCCGGTGCGTGGAGCTGGTGGAGGAGTCGCCGTACCGGTTCCGGATCGACCGGCGCGACCCGATGCGCGTGCCCGGGGTGGTCTTCGCCTCCCGCGCGCTGATCCCGGACGTCGGCGCGGACCGGTCCCTGGAGCAGGTGGCGAACGTGGCCACGCTGCCGGGCGTCGTCGGCGCCTCGTACGCGATGCCCGACGTGCACTGGGGGTACGGGTTCCCGATCGGCGGCGTCGCCGCCACCGACGCGGCCGACGGCGGGGTGGTCTCCCCGGGCGGCGTCGGCTTCGACATCTCCTGCGGGGTGCGGCTGCTCGCCGCCGACCTGGACCGCGCCGAGCTGCCGAGGCTGCGCGACGCGCTGATGGACGGCCTCGACGCGGCGGTCCCGCGCGGCATGGGCCGGGGCGCGGTGTGGCACCTGGCCGACCGGGCGGAGCTGGACGCGGTGCTGCGCGGCGGCTCCCGGTACGCCGTCGAGCGCGGCCACGGCGTGCCGCGCGACCTGGACCGCTGCGAGGACTTCGGCGCGGTCGACGACGCCGACCCGGCCCAGGTCAGCGACCGGGCGGTGCAGCGCGGCCAGGGGCAGGTCGGCAGCCTCGGCTCGGGCAACCACTTCCTGGAGGTGCAGGCCGTCGACGCCGTGTACGACGAGGCGGTGGCGTCGGCGTTCGGCCTGCACGCCAACCAGGTCGTCGTGATGATCCACAGCGGGTCGCGGGGGCTGGGCCACCAGGTCTGCACCGACCACGTCCGGGCGATGGAGCGCACCATGCCCCGGTACGGCATCGAGGTGCCCGACCGGCAGCTCGCCTGCGCCCCGACCGACTCGCCGCAGGGGCGGGCGTACCTGGGGGCGATGGCCGCCGCCGCGAACTACGCCCGGGCCAACCGGCAGTTGCTCACCGCCGCCGCCCGCCGGGTCCTGCACCGGGTCGCCGGCCGGCGGCTGGACCTGGTGTACGACATCTCGCACAACCTCGCCAAGGTCGAGACGCACGAGGTGGACGGCGTCGACCGGCGGCTCTGCGTGCACCGCAAGGGCGCCACCCGGGCCCTGCCGCCCGGGCACCCGGACCTCCCCGACGACCTGCGCGCCGCCGGCCAGCCGGTGCTCATCCCCGGTTCGATGGGCACCGCCTCGTACGTGCTGACCGGGGTGCCCGGCGGCCCGGCGTTCGCCTCCACCTGCCACGGGGCGGGCCGGGTGCGCAGCCGCAAGCAGGCCACGAGGACCGTCCGGGGGCAGGAGCTGCGCCGGGAGCTGGAGGCCCGGGGGATCGCGGTGCGCGGGGCGTCCTGGCGGGGGCTGGCCGAGGAGACGCCGGAGGCGTACAAGGACGTCTCGGCGGTGGTCGACGTCGCCGAGGCGGCGGGGCTGTGCCGCCGGGTGGCCCGGCTGGTGCCGCTGGGCGTGGTCAAGGGGTGACTCCCCGCCCGCGTCCGGCCCCGCCCGCGTCCGGCTCGCCTGCGATCCGGCCCGGGGGTCCGCCCGCGTCCGGCCCGGCCGTCACACGTCCAGGGTCACCGCGCAGGACCAGCCCGCCGCGTCGGGGCCGAAGCGCAGCCCGTGCAGCGACACGGCCTTCGGCACCGCGCCCACCAGCTCCACCGCCTCGGAGTCGACCACCCGCCACCGCACCCGCAGGCCACCGCCCACGGCGGCCACCTCCGCCGCGACCGGCAGCACCCCCTCGGTCTCCAACCGGAAGATCACCTCGTCGAGGACGGCCACCAGCAGGTCCTCGTCGTCGCCCGCCGGCACGTCGAACGCCGCCTCGGTGCCCCCGCCCGCCCCGGCCGGGTCGGCGAAGGTCTCTACCATCGCCGGCACCGCCTCGGCCAGGCAGCCCTCCCGGTCGGGCGCCCACGCCTCGATCCGCACGTCGGCGGTGTGCGGAACGGCCCGATGCCCCCGCCCCGCCCCTCGCTCCATGCCCCGATCATGCCGCCCGGCGGCCCGCCGCGGCGGCGATCCGCCCGGGGCCCGCCTCAGGTGGTGAGGGGTGTCAGCGGGCCGGCGTCGGCGTGGTCGTCCGGTAGATGCAGGTGAGCCAGAGGTCCAGCAGCACGTCGACCACGTCGCCCTCGGCGACGGCCGGCCCGTCGGCGGCGAAGGTGGCGTACCAGACCCGCTCGTTCATCGAGTTCAGCGCGATCGCCAGGTCCCGGGCGGGCAGCCCGTCCGGGGCCGCGCCGCGTCGCCGCTCCGCCACCACGGCCGCCTCGACGGCCTGCACCCAGCGCTCCAGCACCCGCGCCCACAGCCGGCGCACCTCGGCGTTCGTGCCGCGCACCTCGGCGCAGGCGAGCACCACGGCCCGGTGCGCGCCGAACGTGTCGTGGAAGCGGGCGATCAGCTCCCGCCACCGGGCCCGGGGGGCCTCGGCGAGCCGGTCCAGCACGTTGCCGGCCGCCGCGTCGGCCTCCTCCGTCACCCGGTCCAGCAGGGTGAGCAGCACCGCGTCCTTCGACGGGAAGTAGAAGTAGAACGTGGGCCGGGAGATGCCCGCGCCCCGGGCCAGGTCGTCGACGGACACCTCGGCGAACGGGCGCTGCCCCAGCAGCCGCTCGGCGGTGGCGAGGATGGCCCGCTCCCGGTCGTCGCCGGTCGAGCGCGCCGCCCGCCGGCCGCGCGCCCCGGCGCCGCCTGCGGGGGTACGGGCGGTGGCGGTCATGGGCGCAGATGCTACCTCCTCGACGGGGTGTCGATTCCAGTCGACAGGGTGTTGACCGGCGTCGACGGTGCTGGATAGGGTCTCCAACCATCCGCGACGGAAGGCGCGCCATGAACTCCGACCACGTCGACGTGCTGATCGTCGGCGCCGGCCTCTCCGGGGTCGGTGCGGCCTGCCACCTGCGCCGCGACTGCCCGGACAAGTCGTACGTGGTGCTGGAGGCGCGCGGCGCGATCGGCGGCACCTGGGACCTGTTCCGGTACCCGGGCGTGCGCTCCGACTCGGACATGTTCACCCTCGGCTACTCGTTCAAGCCGTGGACGAACCCGCGCGCCATCGCCGACGGCGACTCCATCCGCGACTACGTCCGCGACACCGCCCGCGAGTACGGCGTCACCGAGCACATCCGCTTCCACCACCGGGTGCTCGCCGCCGAGTGGGACAGCGCCAGCGCCCGCTGGACGGTGCGCGCCCACCGCGCCGACACCGGCGAGGACGTCACGCTCACCTGCGCGTTCCTGTTCACCTGCTCCGGCTACTACCGCTACGACGCCGGCTACACCCCGGACCTGCCGGGCGTCGAGGCGTACGGGGGGCGGCTGGTGCACCCCCAGCACTGGCCCGCCGACCTCGACCACGGCGGCAGACGGGTGGTGGTCGTCGGCAGCGGCGCGACCGCCGTGACCCTCGTCCCGGCGCTGGCGCGGCGCGCCGCCCACGTCACGATGCTCCAACGCTCGCCGACGTACGTCGTGGCGTTGCCGTCGCGCGACGCGCTCGCCGACGCGCTGCGGCGCTGGCTGCCGGCGAAGGCCGCGTACCCGGTGGTGCGGTGGAAGAACGTGCTGGTCGGCACCGCGACCTTCGCGCTCAGCCGGCGCGCCCCGAAGCTGGTCAAGCGGTTCCTGCTGCGCGCCGCGAAGGGCCGGCTCCCGGCCGGCTACGACGTCGACCGGCACTTCTCGCCCCGCTACGACCCGTGGGACCAGCGGCTCTGCGTGGTCCCCGACGGCGACCTGTTCGCCGCCGTCGCCGCCGGCCGGGCCGCCGTGGTGACCGACCGGATCGCCACCTTCACCCCCACCGGCCTGCGGCTGGCCTCCGGCGCGGAGCTGACCGCCGACGTGGTGGTCACCGCCACCGGGCTCAACCTGCTCGCCCTCGGCGGCATGACGCTCACCGTGGACGGCGAGCCGGTCGACGTGGGGGACACGGTCGCCTACAAGGGCATGATGCTCTCCGGCGTGCCGAACTTCGCGATGACGATCGGCTACACCAACGCCTCCTGGACGCTCAAGGCCGACCTGGTCGCCACGTACGTGTGCCGGCTGCTGCGGCACCTCGACGCCACCGGACAGCAGGTCGTCACCCCGCTCGCCCCCAACTCCGGCGAGCTGGTGCCGCTGATCGACCTGAAGTCCGGGTACGTGCTGCGCAGCCTCGACGCCCTACCCAGGCAGGGCGTGTCCGCGCCGTGGCGGCTGTACCAGAACTACGCCCGCGACGTGCTGCTGATGCGGTACGGCCGGCTGGCCGACGGCGGGGTGACCTTCGCCCGCGCGACGGCCCCGCCGGCCCGGCCCGCCGACACCCCCGTCGGCTGACCGCCACCGACCGAAAGGGAGATCGACGTGCGCAGGTTCGACTTCACGGCCGCGACGGCCGTGGTCACCGGGGCGGCCAGCGGCATCGGCGAGGCCCTTGCCCACGGCCTGGCCCGGCGCGGGGCCGAGCTGGTCCTGCTCGACCGGGACGCCGAGCGGCTGGCCGCCGTGGTGGACGCCATCCGGGCCGACCACCCCGACCGGAAGGTCACCACCTACCTGGTCGACCTCGCCGACGCCGCCGAGACGACCCGGGTCGCCGAGGAGCTCCGGCGCCGCCACCCCCGGGTGCGGCTGCTGGTCAACAACGCCGGCGTCGCCCTGGGCGGCCGGTTCGACCAGGTCACCCTGGACGAGTTCGACTGGGTCGTCGACGTCAACTTCCGGGCCGTGGTGCGGCTCACCCACGCCCTGCTCCCCGCCCTCAAGGCCGAGCCGGGCGCCCACCTGGTCAACCTGTCCAGCCTCTTCGGGATCATGGCCCCCGCCGGGCAGGCGGCGTACGCGGCGAGCAAGTTCGCCGTCCGGGGCTTCACCGAGGCGCTGCGCCACGAGCTGGCCGACGACGGCATCGGGGTGACCTGCGTGCACCCGGGCGGCATCCGCACCCGGATCGCGCAGAACGCCCGGATCGGCAGCGGCGTCCCCGTCGCCGAGTACGAGGTCGGCCGCCGCCAGTTCGAGAAGCTGCTCACCATCGACCCGGCCGTGGCCGCCGAGGTCGTCCTGCGCGGCGTCGAGCGCCGCCGGGGCCGGGTGCTGATCGGCTGGTCGGCGAAGGTGCCGGACCTGCTGGCCCGCCTCGCCCCCGCCGGGTACGGGCGGGTCGTCGCCCTGGTCATGAAGAACCCCGCCGGGCGGACCCCGGCCGCCGCCATCCCACCCGCCGTCCCCGCTGCTTCGCCCGCCCCCGCCGCCTCGTCCGCCGCGACCTCGGCCCCCGCCGTGACCTCGTCCCCGGTGCCCGCCGCACGGCGACCGGCCGAGCCGGCCCCGGACCGGCCGGGGGAGTCGGCGTGACCGTGCCGGCCGACACCGTCGTCACCGTCCACGGGCGCGCCACCCGCTGCCGGGTCGCCGGCGACGGCCCGCCGGTGGTGCTGCTGCACGGCATCGGCCGCACCCTCGCCGACTTCGCCGAGCTGCACGACCGGCTCGCCCGCGACCACCGGGTGATCAGCGTCGACCTGGCCGGGCACGGCGGGTCCGCGCCGCTGGACGGGCCGCACACCCTGCCCGCGCTGGCGCGGGCGGTGGCCGGCTGCCTCGACGCGCTCGGCGTCGACGGCCCCGCCCACCTCGTCGGCAACTCCCTCGGCGGGGCGGTCGCGATGCGGCTGGCCGTCGCCGACCCGGCCCGCGCGGCCAGCCTGACGCTGGTCGCCAGCGCCGGCTTCGGCGCGGAGGTCACCGTCGCGCTGCGGGTGCTCGCGCTGCGGCCACTCGGGCGGCTGCTGCTGCGCCCGAGCCGCTTCGTGGTCCGGCGCACCGAGCGGGCCCTCTTCCACGACCGGCGGCACGTCACCGCCGCGCGCCTCACCGAGGCGTACGCGATGGCCCGGCGACCGCACGCCGCCCGGGTGATGCTGGAACTCACCCGCAGCCTCGGCACGTTCCGGGGCGTCGCCGCGCCGTGGCGGGAGGAACTGCTCGACGCGGTGGCGAAGCTGGACCTGCCAGTCCTGGTGGTGTGGGGCGACCGGGACCTGATCCTGCCCGCCGTCCACCTCGACGCCGCCCGCGCCCGGCTGCCCCGGGCCCGCGCCCACCTGTTCGCCGACACCGGCCACATGCCGCAGATCGAGCGGGTGGAGGAGCTCCACCGGCTGGTCACGGGTTTCTGGGCCGAGCAGGCCGCCGGGCGCTGAGCGGGCCGCCGGGCGGGCGTCACGGCGGGCTGGAGCCGCGCTTGTCCTCCTGGGCCAGCACCGCCTGGCGCATCTGCGGGTCGTCGCGTTCGGCCAGCTCGGCGGCGAGCCGCGGGTCGGTGTCGAGCCGGTCCCGGTTGCGGTGCAGGAAGGCCCCGAACCCCGCGGTGTACGGGCAGGCCAGCTCGCCCAGCGCCGTGTCCGGCTGGTACCGGCAGCCCGTGCAGTAGTCGCTCAGCTCGTCGACGTACCGGCCGTCGACCGCGTACGGCCGGGTGTCCACGCGGCCCAGGTCGGCGTACTGGCTCATGCCGATCACGGCCGCGTTCATCACCCAGTCGGTGCCGTCGACGAAGCAGTCCCGGAACCAGGCCGCCAGCTCCGCCGGCCGCCAGCCGCGCTGCAACGCGTAGTTGCCCAGCACCAGCAGCCGCTGCGCGTGGTGCGCCCAGGCCCGGTCCCGCACCCCGGCCAGCACGTCGGCCAGGCAGCGCGCCTGCACGGCGTCCGCGTCGAGGGTGGCGAACCAGTCGGGCAGCGGCTCCGTCGCGGCCAGCCAGTTGGCGCCCTGGAAACCGGGGCCGAAGTACCAGTAGAGCTGCCAGAGGAACTCCCGCCAGCCCAGCAGCCCCCGGATGAACGGCTCCACCGCCGACAGCGACGCGTTGCCGGCCCGCCACGCCTCCTCGGCCGCCCCGATCGCCTCCGCCGGATCGAGCAGCCCCAGGTTGAACGACGACGACAGCACGCTGTGCGCCAGCAGCGGATCGCCGCCGCTCATCACCTCCTGGTACCGGCCGAAGTCGGGCAGCCGGTGCCGGACGAAGTGGCGCAGCCGGGCGTCGGCCTCGGCGTGGGTGGCGGGGTAGCGGCGCGGGGCGTCCCGCCCCAGGAACCGGACCCCCTCCTGCTCCCACCGGTCCAGCTCGTCGCGGACCTCCGCGTCGATGACGTCCTCCACGATGGGCGGGGGAGCGGGGGCGACCAGGCCGTCCCCGCGTTCGCACGGGTGGGGCCGGCGGGGCACCCGCCCCGGCGGGCCCTCGAGCACGCCGTGCCGGCGACGCGCCCAATCGTAGAAGTCCCCGATCCGCAGCGGCCCCCGCCGGGGCGCGTCGGCCCACTCGGCGAAGCCGTCCCGGCTGGTGAGGAAACCCCGGGGCGGCAGGATCGTCAGCCCCGGCACCGAGCGGGCGAAGGCCAGCCCCGCCCGCGACCCCGGGTGGCAGACCTCCACCGGCCCGTCGACCTGGGCGAGGGCCTCCCGGAACGTCCCGGCGCGTACCAGGATCGCCCGTTCGCCCAGCTCGGCGGCCCGGTGCCGCAGCGCGGACAGGATCAGGTGCGCCTTCTGCCGGTGCATCGGGCGCCGCCGGAACAGCTCCCGGGCCTCCACGAGCAGGACCGGCTGCGCCGGATCGTCGAGAAAGTGGGGCCCGAGTTGGTCGGCGAGCAGCCACCGGCGCGAAGACATGCGTCGATTCTGCCGAGTGGGCGCGGGCGCCGCGAACGGCACCGGCGTGTCCGTCGGGTGGCGCACGCCACAGTACGCCGTCGAGCCGTCACCGCCGCCGGAACGGGGCCGAGCACCGGCATCGGTGGGTCGGGGGCGGGGGTCGAAGGTAGTTTCGCCAGGGAGCGGGATCGGCGCGACCGCTCCCGTCGCCGACGCGGCGCCTGCGGGCCGGCGGCGGAGCCACCGACAGCGCGTGAGCAGGAGGAATCGTGAGCCAGGAAGTCCGGGGAGTCATTTCGCGGCGCAAGGGCGCGCCGGTCGAGGTCACCACCATCGTGGTGCCCGACCCGGGGCCCGGCGAGGCGGTGGTCCGCGTCCAGTCCTGCGGGGTCTGCCACACCGACCTGCACTACCGCGAGGGCGGCATCAACGACGACTACCCGTTCCTGCTCGGCCACGAGGCCGCCGGGGTCGTCGAGCAGGTCGGCGAGGGGGTCACCGAGGTCGCCCCCGGCGACTTCGTGGTGCTCAACTGGCGGGCCGTCTGCGGCGTCTGCCGCGCCTGCCGTCGGGGCCGGCCCTGGTACTGCTTCGCCACCCACAACGCCTCGCGCAAGATGACCCTCACCGACGGCACCGAGCTGACCCCGGCGCTGGGCATCGGCGCGTTCGCCGAGAAGACCCTCGTCCACGCCGGACAGTGCACCAGGGTCGACCCGGCCGCCCGGCCCGCCGCCGTGGGCCTGCTCGGCTGCGGGGTGATGGCCGGCCTCGGCGCGGCCATGAACACCGGCGGCGTCACCCGCGGCGACAGCGTGGCGGTCATCGGCTGCGGCGGGGTCGGCGACGCCGCCGTCGCCGGCGCGGCCCTCGCCGGGGCCACCACGATCGTCGCCGTCGACACCGACCCCCGCAAGCTCGACCTGGCCCGCGGGTTCGGCGCCACCCACACCGTCAACGCCTCCGCCGACGACCCGGTCGAGGCGATCCGCGCCGCCACCGGCGGCTTCGGCGCCGACGTCGTCATCGACGCGGTCGGCCGACCCGAGACCTGGAAGCAGGCGTTCTACGCCCGTGACCTGGCCGGCACCGTCGTGCTCGTCGGCGTGCCGACCCCCGAGATGACCGTCGACCTGCCGCTGCTCGACGTCTTCGGTCGCGGCGGCGCGCTGAAGTCGAGCTGGTACGGCGACTGCCTGCCCAGCCGGGACTTCCCGATGCTCACCGAGCTGTACCTGCAGGGCCGCCTCGACCTGGACGCGTTCGTCACCGAGGAGATCGCCCTGGACCAGGTCGAGGAGGCGTTCGCCCGGATGCACGGCGGCGACGTGCTGCGCTCGGTGGTGGTGTTCCCGTGACCGCCCGCGTCGACCACGCCGTCACCTCCGGCACGTTCTCCCTCGACGGGCAGACCTTCGACGTCGACAACAACGTCTGGGTGGTCGGCGACGACAGCGAGTGCGTCGTGCTGGACGCGCCGCACGACGTCCAGGCGATCCTGCGGGCCGTGGGCGGTCGCCGGGTGGTGGCGATCGTGGCCACCCACGCCCACGACGACCACGTCCGGGTGGCCCCCGAGCTGTCCCGGGCCACCGGCGCGCCGGTGCTGCTGCACCCCGACGACCGGGTGCTGTGGGACATGGTCCACCCCGACGTGAGCCCCGACGGCGAGCTGCGCGACGGCGCCACGATCGAGGTGGCCGGCACCGACCTGCGGGTGCTGCACACCCCCGGGCACAGCCCCGGCGCGTGCAGCCTGTACGCCCCGAGCCTCGGTGTGGTCTTCACCGGCGACACCCTCTTCGCGGGCGGGCCGGGGGCCACCGGGCGCTCGTACAGCGACTTCCCGACGATCGTCGAGTCGATCCGCGCCCGGCTGCTGACCCTGCCGCCGGAGACGGTCGTGCACACCGGCCACGGTGACAGCACCACCATCGGCGCGGAGGCGCCGCACCTTGAGGAGTGGCTGGCCCGGGGGCACTGACGCACCGTCGACCACGCCCCCGCCCCCGGATCGGGACATTTCGCCCGGGTCGGCACGACCGTGCCGGCCCGGGCGCTCGCGTGCGCCTTTCCCAGGGGCTTCCCGGCCCCGCCGACCGGTTGCCCTGCGTGACGGCCGTCCCACCGCCAGCGCTGCCGCACATATCCGGAATGACGGACACCTGAAGCTGGTTGTGTCCCCGTACCGCCGGCCGGCAAACCTCGCCTGCCGCGCACCCCCAGGGGCGCTCAACCCGGAGCGCGTCGTAACGATCGAAAGGGCAACCATCGTGAAGGCCGACTTCACTCGATGGCTCCCGGCCATCGCCAAGACCACGAACCGCAGGACCATCCTGACCGTCGCCGGAGTCGCCGTCCTCGGCGGCCTGGCCCTCGGCGGCCCGACGGCCGTCGCGGCCCCCGTCACCGCCGGCCCGCACGAGGGCGCCGTGGCCGCCATCGGCCTGGCCACCGGCAAGAGCCGCGAGGGCGTCACCGTCGAGTCCGCGCAGACCACCGGCGAGCCGGCGTCCGCCGGCAGGCAGTCGTCCACGGACGGCAGGCAGTCGTCCACGGACGGCAAGCCCAGCCGGGACGAACTGATCCCGCACGGGCTGGAGGGCGCCCAGTCGCGCATCCCGCTCGACGACGCGCAGCTCGCCAACGCCAGGGAGATCGTCAAGGTCGCCAAGAAGACCGGCGTCGGCGAGCGCGGCGCGGTGATCGGCGTGGCCACCTCGCTCCAGGAGTCGAAGCTGTACAACCTGGGCCACCTCGGCGCGTACAACGACCACGACTCGCAGGGCCTGTTCCAGCAGCGCCCGTCGTCCGGTTGGGGCTCGCCCGACCAGATCACCGACCCCGAGTACGCCTCCACGGCGTTCTTCGAGGCGCTGAAGAACGTGGGAGGCTGGCGCGAGCTGCCGCTGACCGCGGCGGCGCAGACGGTGCAGGTGTCGGCGTTCCCGTACGCGTACGCGCAGTGGGAGGAGCAGGCGGCGGACATCGTCCAGCGGCTCTGGTGACCCCCGTCCCCCAGTCCTCGGCCCCCGGTCGGCCCCTCCATTCGGAGGGACCGCCCGGGGGCCTTTGTTCTCATGACCAACTCCATGTCGGCGGCATGGGGGCATCCCCGGGACGCGGATGCCGCCGTGTCGCCGACATTCAGTGGATCGACGCGAGCCCTGGGTGCCGAAACATGCCCGTCTGTCCGGTCTGGGTTGCGTGGGGCCGGCCGTCCGGTCGCCCGGTGCTCGCTGGCCCGGAGATGGGCCGTCGTCCCCGGCATCCGGTGGACGGTGCCGCGTCTGGGGCGGTGTATCCCGTTGGCCGGACGCTCGCTCAGGCGATGTGACCGGCGGCATCGTGGGGTCGGAATCGTGGCGGGCCCGGGGTGGTTACACATGGCGTACGACCGAGTAGCGCAGTGCCTCTGACCTGCGCCGACGCCCCCACCCCCCCCGGGTTGCCGGGTGGGAATGGCGGTGGGTGGCCGGTCGTTACACATGGTCCCCGGGCCGCGAGTCGGCCGGGCGAAGACTTCTTTTCCTCGTGATTTCTTGTTGGGCGCCTCGTGGTGCTCACACCCGCCCTTGTTCCCCCTGGGGTGGGTGTCGATCCCCCGAATGGAGCTGTCGATCATGAACACGATGCTGCGTAAGAGTGTGCTGGGTATCGCTGGTCTGGCGTTCGCCGGTGGTCTGGCCGCCGGTCCTCTGAACCACGACACCACCGCCCCCGCCGCTGCGGTGGATGCCCGGCCCGTCGCCGTCGCGGTGCAGGCCGACAAGCCTGCCGTCGACATGGGCAAGCTGATTCCGCACGGTGTGCAGGGTGAGCAGTCGCGTATCGAGCTGAACGACGAGCAGACGGCGAACGTGAAGGCGATCATCGCCGCGACGAAGAAGGCGGGCATGGACGAGCGTGCCGCCGTGGTCTCGATCGGTACGGCGTTGCAGGAGTCGAAGCTGGAGAACCTGGGTCATCTGGGTGACCGCAACGACCACGACTCGCAGGGCCTGTTCCAGCAGCGCCCGTCGTCGGGCTGGGGCAGCGTGGAGCAGATCACCGACCCCGAGTACGCGACCATGGCGTTCCTGAAGGGCCTCAAGCAGGTCGACGGCTGGCAGGACATGCCCCTGACCGAGGCCGCCCAGACGGTGCAGGTGTCGGCGTACCCCGACCACTACGCCCAGTGGGAGCAGCAGGCCGCCGACCTCGTCGCCCAGCACTGGAACAGCTAAGACCCACCCGCACCACCCCGCCTACCGGCCGGACCCCGATCCACGGGGCCCGGCCGGTGGCGTGTTAGCAGGGGACCCTTCCTATACAGAAAGCGTTAACAAGGGGCCCTTCCTTGCACCCTCGTCGGGCGGGGAAAAATTGGGTGCCGGATCGGGTGGAATATCGGCGGGGGCGGGTAAGTTGTAGCCGGTGTCGGTGTGTCCAGTGTCCCCGGGCCTCACCTAAATTGCCGTCGCGGAATACCGTTCGGCTGGAGCCGCGTCGCGCCACTCGCCGAGAGGCGACCTGCACACCGACACCCCGAGCCGCCCCCGGCCAGCTGGCCGGGGGCGGTTTCGTCTGCCCGTACGGTGGAAAAGATCCCCCCGGGTCGCGACGTGCCGACGGCTGGCCTATGTTCGAAAGCGTCAGGCTTCCGCCCGTGGGGGAAGGGGGTGTTCCGGGATGGGTCTGCGGACGTTCATCCAGGGCTGGCCGGTGTACCGGCAGCTCACCGGCACCGACCCGCTCGGCCGGGGCGCGGCGGCCCAGTCGGCCCGGTCGGCGGAGCTGACCGCCCGCACCGAGACCGCCGACAGCATGGCCCGCTCGGTCTGCCCGTACTGCGCGGTCGGCTGCGGCCAGAAGGTCTACGTCAGCGACGGCCGGGTCACCCAGATCGAGGGCGACCCGGACAGCCCGATCTCCCGGGGGCGGCTCTGCCCGAAGGGCTCGGCCAGCAAGAGCCTGGTCACCAGCCCGTTGCGGCAGACCACGGTGCGCTACCGGCGGCCGTACGCGACGGAGTGGGAGGACCTGGACCTCGACACCGCCCTCGACATGATCGCCGACCGGGTCCTCGCCGCGCGCGAGGAGACCTGGGAGGACGTCGACGACGAGGGCCGGCCGCTGAACCGCACGCTGGGCATCTCCAGCCTGGGCGGGGCGACGCTGGACAACGAGGAGAACTACCTCATCAAGAAGCTGTTCACGGCGATGGGGGCGCTCCAGATCGAGAACCAGGCCCGTATTTGACACTCCGCCACCGTCCCCGGTCTGGGGACCAGCTTCGGTCGCGGCGGCGCGACGGACTTCCAGCAGGACCTGGTCAACGCTGACGTCATCGTCATCCAGGGCTCCAACATGGCCGAGGCCCACCCGGTGGGCTTCCAGTGGGTGATGGAGGCGAAGAAGCGCGGCGCCAAGGTCTTCCACGTCGACCCGCGCTTCACCCGCACCAGCGCGCTGGCCGACACGTACCTGCCGATCCGCGCGGGCACCGACATCGCGCTGCTCGGCGGCGTGGTGCGCTACATCCTGGAGAACGAGCTGGACTTCCGGGAGTACGTGCTGGCGTACACGAACGCCGCGTCGATCGTCAGCGAGCGCTTCGTCGACACGGAGGACCTGGACGGGCTCTTCTCCGGCTACCAGCCGGAGACCGCCTCCTACGACCAGACGAGCTGGCAGTACGAGGGCCAGGAGCGCAACGGCGGCGAGGACACGGCCAAGGAGCGGGACAGCGCGGCGGGCCTGCGGCACGAGTCGCACGGCATGCCGGTGCCGGGGCAGCCCCCTCAGGACGAGACGCTGCAGCACCCGCGCTGCGTCTACCAGATCCTCAAGCGGCACTTCTCCCGGTACACCCCGGAGATGGTGGAGCGGGTCTGCGGCGTGCCGAAGGAGAAGTTCCTGGAGTTGGCCCGCGCCTGGACGGAGAACTCCGGCCGGGAGCGCACCGGCGCGCTGGTCTACTCGGTGGGTTGGACCCAGCACAGCGTGGGCGTGCAGTACATCCGCACCGGCGCGATCATCCAGACCCTGCTGGGCAACATCGGCCGTCCCGGCGGCGGCATCCTGGCGCTGCGCGGGCACGCCAGCATCCAGGGCTCCACCGACATCCCGACGCTGTTCAACCTGCTCCCCGGCTACCTGCCGATGCCGCACCACGCCGACCACGTGACCTTCGACGACTGGGTGGACAGCATCAGCCAGCCCGGGAAGAAGGGCTTCTGGGGCAACTCCCGGGCGTTCGCGGCGAGCCTGCTGAAGGCGTACTGGGGTGACGCGGCGACGCCGGAGAACGACTTCTGCTACGGCTACATGCCCCGGATGACCGGCGACCACGGCACCTACCAGCAGGTGCTCAACATGATCGACGGGAAGATCAAGGGCTACTTCCTGCTCGGCCAGAACCCGGCGGTCGGCTCCGCGCACGGCCGGGCGCAGCGGCTCGGCATGGCCAACCTCGACTGGCTGGTCGTGCGCGACCTGTTCATGATCGAGAGCGCCACGTTCTGGAAGAACGGCCCCGAGGTGGAGACCGGGGAGATCGTCCCGCAGGAGTGCCGCACCGAGGTGTTCTTCCTGCCGGCGGCCTCGCACGTGGAGAAGGAGGGCACGTTCACCCAGACGCAGCGGCTGTTGCAGTGGCGGGAGAAGGCCCTCGACCCGCCGGGCGACGCCCGCTCCGAGCTGTGGTTCTTCTACCACCTCGGGCGCAGGCTGCGGGAGAAACTGGCCGGCTCCACCCACCCGCGCGACCGGGCGCTGCTCGACCTGGCCTGGGACTACCCGACGCACGGCCCGCTGGTCGAGCCGAGCGCCGAGGCCGTCCTGCGCGAGATCAACGGGTACGACACGGTCACCAACCGCCCGCTGGCCGGCTTCACCGAGGCGCGCGACGACGGCTCCACCGCGATCGGCTGCTGGATCTACAGCGGCGTGTACGCCGACGACGTGAACCAGGCCGCCCGGCGCAGGTCCCGCCACGAGCAGGACTGGGTGGCCGCCGAGTGGGGCTGGGCCTGGCCGGCGAACCGCCGCACCCTCTACAACCGCGCCTCCGCCGACCCGCAGGGCCGACCGTGGAGCGAGCGCAAGAAGTACGTGTGGTGGGACCCGGAGGCCGGCGAGTGGACCGGCTACGACGTGCCGGACTTCGAGAAGACGAAGCCACCGACGTACCGGCCGCCGGACGGAGCCTCCGGCCCGGAGGCGATCGCCGGCGACGACCCGTTCATCATGCAGAGCGACGGCAAGGCGTGGCTGTACGTGCCCAGCGGCGTGCTGGACGGCCCGATGCCGACGCACTACGAGCCGGCCGAGTCCCCGCTGCGCAACCCCATGTACGGCCAGCAGGCCAACCCGACCCGCAAGGTCTACCCGCACCCGGTGAACCGGATCAACCCGAGCCCACCCGAGGCGCACAGCGGCGTCTTCCCGTACGTGTTCACGGTCAGCCGGCTCACCGAGCACCACACCGCCGGCGGGATGAGCCGCAACGTGCGGCCTCTGGCCGAGTTGCAGCCGGAGATGTTCGTCGAGGTCTCCCCGGAGCTGGCCGCCGAGGTCGGGCTCTCCCACCTGGGCTGGGCGCACATGGTCAGCGGCCGGGCGGTGATCGAGGCGAAGGTGCTGGTCACCGACCGGCTCACCCCGCTGCGGGTGGACGGGCGGATCATCCACCAGCTCTGGCTGCCGTACCACTTCGGGTCGGAGGGGCTGGTCACCGGCGACTCGGCCAACGACCTGTTCGGCATCACCCTGGACCCGAACGTGCTGATCCAGGAGAGCAAGGTCGGCACCTGCGACGTGCGACCCGGCCGGCGGCCCACCGGGCCGGCCCTGCTGGACATGGTCGCCGACTACCAGCGGCGGGCCGGGCTGACGGTCGAGCACCGGACCCCGCTCGCGACCACCGACGCGGCCGGCGAGAGGGGCGAGGATGCCTGACGCCAACAGTCTCTACGGGCCGCTGGACCCGGCCCCCGACGCGGGCTGGGCCGACGCCCCGCCCCGGATGGGGTTCTTCACCGACACCAGCGTCTGCATCGGCTGCAAGGCGTGCGAGGTGGCCTGCAAGGAGTGGAACGACGTGCCGGCCTCCGGCCTGGACCTGCTCGGCATGTCGTACGACAACACCGGCGCGCTGACGGCGAACTCGTGGCGGCACGTGGCGTTCATCGAGCAGCCCCGCCCCGCCGGGCACCGCACCCCGCCGTTCGCCGGCAACCCCACCGACGGGCCGGTCAGCGCCGCGGCGGCGGCGGTGGCCGCCGGCACGGGCAACGACACCGGCACCGACCCCGGGGTGCCGCCGGGCGACCCGGCCGCCGCCGCGCGGATGGCCGCCGGCCCCGAGTTCCTCGGCATGCCGGGCGCGCAGCCGCCGGGCCGGGGCACCGGGGCCGCCGAACGCACCGACTTCCGCTGGCTGATGATGTCGAACGTGTGCAAGCACTGCACCCACGCGGCCTGCCTGGACGTCTGCCCGACCGGGGCGCTGTTCCGCACCGAGTTCGGCACGGTCGTGGTGCAGGAGGACATCTGCAACGGCTGCGGCTACTGCATCTCCGCCTGCCCGTACGGGGTGATCGACCAGCGCAAGGGCGACGGCCGGGCGTGGAAGTGCACCCTGTGCTACGACCGGCTGGGCGCCGGGCAGACCCCGGCGTGCGCGCAGGCCTGCCCCACCGAGTCGATCATGTACGGCGAGCTGGACGAGCTGCGCGAGCGGGCCGCCGCCCGGGTGGCGACCCTGCACGAGCGGGGGGTGCCGGAGGCCCGCCTCTACGGCCACGACCCCGACGACGGCGTCGGCGGCGACGGCGCGTTCTTCCTGCTGCTCGACGAGCCGGAGGTGTACGGGCTGCCGCCGGACCCGGTCGTCACCACCCGGGACCTGCCCCGGATGTGGCGGCGCGCCGGGCTGGCCGCCCTGACCATGGCGGCGGCGGCCGTCGCCGCGTTCGTCGGAGGTTCCTCGTGAGTCCGCAGCGCCCCCCGGTGGGCGACCGCTTCCGCCACTTCCTCAGCGCTCTCGGCGGTGCCACCACCCCCGCGGGCGACCCGGCGGTCCCGCAGGTCGCCGCGCCGGCCGGCGTCCCGCCGACCACGGAGCAACGGCGCGGCGGGGGGCGGCGCGGCGGCGGTGAGCCGCTGAACGTTCCGCCCGCCGAGTTCACCTCCTACTACGGCCGCCCGATCCTGAAGCCGCCCGTGTGGAAGTGGGACATCGCGGCGTACCTGTTCACCGGCGGGACGTCCGCCGGCTCGGCGCTGCTGGCCGCCGGCGGGCAGCTCACCGGCCGCCCCGCCCTGCGTCGCGCCGGCCGGGTCGCCGGGCTGGCGGCGATCGGCGCCAGCACCTTCTTCCTCATCCACGACCTGGGCCGTCCGGACCGCTTCCACCACATGCTGCGGGTGGCGCGGCCCACCTCCCCGATGTCCATGGGCACCTGGATCCTCGGCGTGTTCGGGCCGGCCATCGGGGCGGCCGCCGTCGCCGAGGCCGCGCCGCTGCTGCCCGCGCGGGGGGTGCTCGGGCTGGGCCGCCGGCTGCTGCCCCCGGTGGGGCACGCCGCCGGCCTGGTGGCCGCCGTCACCGCGCCGGCCCTGGCCACGTACACGGCGGTGCTGCTGGCCGACACGGCCGTGCCGTCGTGGCACGAGGCGTACCCGGAGCTGCCGGCCGTCTTCGGGGGCAGCGCCCTGGCCAGCGGCGCCGGCGTGGGCCTGCTCGCCGCGCCCACCCGCCAGGCCGGCCCCGCCCGTCGGATGGCCGTGGCCGGCGCGGCCATGGAGCTGTGGGGCTCGCACCGGATCGAGCACCGGCTCGGCCTGCTCAGCGAGCCCTACCGCAACGGCACGCCGGGGCGGCTGCTGACCGCCGGCCGGCTGCTGACCGCCGCCGGGGTGGCCGGCGCGCTGGTCGGGCGGCGCAGTCGCCTGCTCTCCGGGCTCTCCGGCGTCGCCCTGCTCGCCGCGTCCCTGGCCACCCGGTTCGGGATCTTCCACGGCGGCGTCGCCTCCGCCCGCGACCCGAAGTACACCGTCGTCCCGCAGCGCGAGCGCGTGCGCCGCCGTGAGGCGAGCCACTCGGAGGGGGAGAGCTGAGCCCTTCCCGGGCGGCGTCGCGGGCGCTGTGATCCAATGGCCGGTGGAGGCGTTCAGGCGGCTGGTGCCCCTCCCGGTCTTCAAAACCGGTGTGGTCCGGGACCCGGGCCAGGCGGGTTCGATTCCCGTCCGTCTCCGCCAAGCGAAACCGGGGGAGAGGGCACCGATGCGCCACGCCGATCCGCGACGGCGGGTGCCGCGCACCGACACCCTCCTGGCCGATCCGCGCCTCGCCGCCGCCACCACCACGCTCGGCCGGCGTCGGGTCAAGGCCGCGATCGTCGCCGCCCAGGACCGCGCCCGCCGTGGCGAGATCACCCCCGAGCGGGTACGCGACGCCGCCCTCGCGGCCCTGCCCGCCCCCGCCCCCCGGGCGGTGCTCAACGCCACTGGCGTCGTGCTGCACACCAACCTCGGCCGGGCGGCGCTCTCCGACGCCGCCGTGGCCGCCCTCACCGCCGCCGCCGGGCACACCGACGTGGAGCTGGACCTGGGCACCGGCCGGCGGGCCCGGCGCGGTCGGGACGCCCTCGACGCGCTCGCCGCCGCCGTGCCCGACGCGGGCGGCGTGCACGTGGTCAACAACGGCGCCGCCGCCCTGGTCCTCGCGGCCACCGCCCTGGCCGCAGGCCGGGAGATCGTGGTCAGCCGGGGCGAGCTGGTGGAGATCGGCGACGGGTTCCGCCTGCCCGACCTGCTGGCCAGCACCGGCGCCCGGCTGCGGGAGGTGGGCACCACCAACCGCACCACCCTCGCCGACTACGCCGCCGCGCTCGGCCCCGACACGGGCTTCGTGCTCAAGGTGCACCCGTCGAACTTCCGGGTCACCGGGTTCACCTCCGCCGTCGGCGTGGACCGGCTGGCCACCCTCGGCGTGCCCGTGGTCGCCGACATCGGCTCCGGGCTGCTCGCCCCCGACCCGCTGCTGCCCGCCGAGCCCGACGCGGCGAGCACCCTGCGGGCCGGCGCGCACCTGGTCACCGCCAGCGGCGACAAGCTGCTGGGCGGGCCGCAGGCCGGGCTGCTGCTCGGCGACGCCGACCTGGTCGACCGGCTGCGCCGGCACCCCCTCGCCCGCGCCCTGCGGGTCGACAAGCTGACCCTCGCCGCCCTCGCGGCCACCGTGGGCGACCCCGCCACCCCCACCCGGGTCGCGCTGCACGCCGACCCGGCCGCGCTGCGGGAGCGCACCGAGCGGCTGCGCGACCGGCTCGCCGCCGACGGCCGCAAGGCCGAGGTGCTGCCGTGCGCGGCCGTGGTGGGCGGCGGCGGCGCGCCGGGTGTCGAACTGCCCTCGTGGGCCCTGGCCCTGCCCGAGCGGTACGCCGGCCCGCTGCGCACCGGCGCGCCGCCGGTGCTCGGCCGGGTGGCCCAGGGGCGGCTCCTGCTGGACCTGCGCTGCGTCCCCGCCGCCGCCGACGACGCGCTGCGCGCGGCGATCCTGGCCGTGCCGGAGGACGACTGACATGTGGGTGGTGGCCACCGCCGGGCACGTCGACCACGGCAAGTCCACCCTGGTGCGGGCGCTGACCGGGATGGAGCCCGACCGGTGGGCCGAGGAACGCCGCCGGGGCATGACCATCGACCTCGGCTTCGCCTGGACGACGCTGCCCTCCGGCGGCACCATCGCCTTCGTCGACGTCCCCGGCCACGAGCGGTTCGTGCCGAACATGCTCGCCGGCGTCGGCCCCGCCCCGGCCGCGCTGCTGGTGGTCGCCGCCGACGAGGGCTGGATGCCCCAGTCCGCGGAGCACCTGGCCGCGCTGCACGCGCTCGGGGTGTCGTACGGGCTGCTGGTGGTGACCCGCGCGGACCTGGCCGACCCGGGGCCGGCGCTGGCCCACGCCCGCGCCCGCATCGCCGAGACCTCGCTCGGCGCGGTGGACGCCGTGGCCGTCAGCGCGGTCACCGGCGCCGGCCTGCCCGAGCTGCGGACCGCCCTGGACCGCCTCGTGGCCCGGCTGCCCGACCCGGCGGCCGACGCCCCGGTGCGGCTGTGGGTGGACCGGTCGTTCACCGTCAGGGGCAGCGGCACCGTCGTCACCGGCACCCTCGGCGGCGGGCGGCTGGCCGTCGGCGACCACCTCGAACTCGCCGGCACGGGGGAGCCGGTACGGGTACGCGGCCTGCACTCCCTCGGCGAGGCCCGCGACGAGGTGGCCGCCGTCGCCCGGGTGGCGGTGAACCTGCGCAACGTGCCCCGGGACCGGCTGGGCCGGGGCGACGCCCTGCTCACCCCCGGCCGGTTCGGCCGCACCGACCTGCTCGACGTGCGGCTGGCCGGGGACCCGGCCGGTGACCTGCCGGCCACCCTCACCCTGCACGTCGGCTCGGCCGCCGTCACCGCCGGGGTCCGCCCGCTGGGCCCGGACACCGTTCGGCTGCGGCTGGCCCGCCCGCTGCCGCTGCTCGTCGGCGACCGGGCCCTGCTGCGCGACCCCGGCCGGCACCACGTGGCAGGTGGGGTGACCGTCCTGGACGTGGCCCCGCCCCCGCTGGCCCGGCGCGGGGCCGCCGCCGCCCGCGCCGCCGTGCTCGCCGGCCTCGACGGCCGGCCCGACCTCGCCGGTGAGCTGCGCCGCCGCCGCCTCGCCCGCCGCGAGGAGCTGACCCGGATGGGGGTGCCCGCCACGGCCGCCCCGGTCGCCGGGGACTGGCTCGCCGACCCCGAGCACTGGCGCGCCCTCGCCGCCCGGCTCGCCGAGGAGACCACCCGGTACGCCCGCGCGCACCCCCTGGAGCCCGGCGTCCCCGTCGACGTGCTGCGCCACCGCCTCGACCTGCCCGACCGGGCGCTGGTCGAGGCCCTGGTCCGCCCGCCGCTGCAGGTGGTCGCCGGCCGGGTCACCGCCGCGCCCGGCGACGCGCTGCCCGAGCCGGTGGCCCGCGCGGTGGCCCGGGTCCGCGCCGAGTACGGCGACCGGCCGTTCCAGGCCCCGGAGACGCACCGCCTCGCCGACCTGGGCCTCGGGCCCCGGGAGATCGGCGCGGCCGTGCGCGCGGGCGCGCTGCTGCGGCTGGCCGAGAACGTGGTGCTGCTGCCCGGCGCGGTCGACGACGCCGCCCGGGTGCTGGCCGGGCTGCCGCAGCCGTTCACGCTCAGCGCCGCCCGGCAGGCCCTCGACACCACCCGCCGGGTCGCCGTGCCGCTGCTGGAGCTGCTGGACCGGCGCGGGGTGACCCGCCGGCTGCCCGACGACGCCCGCACCGTCGTCGCCCCGCCCCGCTGAGCCGGCCGGTTCGGGCGCGACCCGGGCGAACCGTGGCCTAGCGTGGCGGCATGGACCCCTCGGCGGTCTGGCGGGACAAGAACCACCGGTGGCGCATCGAGGCGTACCGGGCGCCGGACCTGCGGTTCGCGATCTTCGCCACGAACGGCCCCACCGAGTCGGCCCCGCTGTGGCTGTTCGGGATGGCCGCTCTGGCCCGCTGGCTGATGACCCACGCCATCTCCCTCGACGACCTGGAGGCCGACTGAGCCGGGCCAACCCCGGACGGGGGAGCGGGGCCCGTTCCGCCGCCCGCGCCGCCGGCGCCCGCGTACGTTCGCGGGGTGAAGGACCGAGGAATGCGCACGGCCGTGGCGGTGCTCGCCGGCCTCGCGGTCATCTACTTCGGCAGCCGGGGACGCGCGCCCGACGAGGGCGGCGGGGTCACCGGCGGGGTGATCGTGCTGGCGGTGCTGGCCGCCGCGCTGGCCTGGTACCTGACCAGGCCGGGCGACAACGCGGCCAAGTGACCGCCCCGGCCCCGCGCGCTCGGCGCGTCAGCGGGCGGCGCGGGTGACCTTGTCGGCGGTCTCCTCGCCCAGGGCGACCCGCACCAGCGCCGAGGCGAGCCGACCGAAGTCGCCGTCGCCGACCAGCGCGGCCAGCCCGTGCGCGTCCGCCGGCAGGCCGAGCCGTCGCGCCCCGGTCAGGGTCCGCCGGTCGGCGTACGGGCGCACGTCCGCCCAGACGGCCTGCGCCTCGCGCAGGAAGATGTCCGCGCCCGTGGGGCCGATGCCGGGGAACCCGGTGAGCAGCCGGCGCAGGGCGGCGCGGTCGCCGTCGGCCTCCCGGTGCAGCCGGCGCAGGTCGCCGTGCCAGCGCTCCAGGCACAGCCGCGCGCCGGTGCCGAGCATCGTGGCGGTCCGCTCGTCGTAGCGGCGGTAGTGGCCCCGGCCCAGCGCGTCGACGCGGTCCTGCCAGCCGGCCGCCTCCATCGCCTGCGGGGTGCGGTACCCGGCGGCGAAGAGTTCCCGGGCGGCGGCCACCGCCACCGAGGCCCGGATCCGGGTGCTCAGCAGGGTGGCGAGCACCAGCAGCCGGTACAGCGGGCCGGGCCGGTCGGCGAGCCCGACGCCCGCCTCGTCGGCATACGTGCGGCCTTGCCGCTCGAGGAGGGTCCGTGCGGTCTTCCGGGCGTCCGCCACGGTATCCGGATACCCGGATCGGGGCGGTCCACCCGCGCCGAGGCCCGGGGCGTGGCGTCCGAATGGCGGGCACGGCGGCGGGTACACCGCTCGTGGGCGTGGCGCCCGCCGCGCCGTCCCTTCCGAGGAGGAGACCGCCGTGATGAACCCGCAGCAGCCGGAACTGCGCCGCAACGCGCGCAACGACGCCGTGCAGGACGCCAAGGGGCCCGGTGCCTCCGGTCACCCCCGCCACCAGGGCACGTCCCAGGGCGACCGGGGGCGCGCCGTGCCGCGCGGGCAGGCGTCCCCGTACGGGCCCGCCGCCGCCCACGTGGCCGACGACGACAGCGACGACCGGGCCTAGCGCCCGCGCGCCGACGACGGCGGCCGCAGCCGGTTCCAGGTGGCTGCGGCCGCCAACCCGTACGCCAGGTGCGGCACGACGTCCGACAGCCAGTCCGTCCGGCCCCAGCGGCGCGGGTCCGTCACGCCCAGCACGGTCATCGACCCGTCCGACGTCGCCATCACGCCCCCGCCGAGCAGCGTCACCGCCACGGGCAGCGGCACCCGCCGACGCCCGGCCAGCAGCGCGTACGCGACGCCGGCGCCGACGCCCACCCCGTAGCCGAGGACGGGCCCGAGGCCCGAGCGGCGGTTGTCCGCCCGGTCCTCGGGGCCCAGGTCCACGTGCGCCAGCCCGGCGATCCGCCCGGCGGTCTCCTCCGGGGTGCTGCTCGCCGGCCGGGCGCGCAGCACCATGTCGAGGTAGCTGACCACGTTCAGGGCCGCGCTGCCCACCGCGCCGGCGATGGCCCCGTCGACGAGCCGCGCCGCGCTCACTTCGGGTCGCCCGGCTCGCGTTCGCCCTTCGGGCCGTACGTCCGCTCTCCCCGCACGACGCCGCGCTGTCCCCGGTCGTCCTGCAGGATGCGGTTGGCGACCCGATTGGCCTCGGAGTCCGCCGCCCGTCCGGAATTCTCGATCAGGTCGCGCAGCCGCGCCCGCGTCTTGTCGTACGCGTTGCTGCCGGGTCGTGGTCCTGGCATCGTCGCCTCCTGCGGTCTGGGGCCGTTGGCGCCCGGTGTCTACCCGCCCCCGCCGGGGCCAACCGTCGCCGTCGCCGGGGTTCACCCGGGGGTGCGGACCACCGCCACCGGACAGTCGGCGTAGTGCAGCACCGACTGGCTGATCGAGCCGAGGAAGAGGCCGGCGAGGGTGCCCCGGCCCCGGCCGCCGACCACCAGCAGCCGCGCGTCACGGGACGCCTCGGTCAGTGCCCGGGCCGCCCGGTCGCGGGCCAGCACCCGCTCGACGGGCAGCTCCGGCCGGCGCGCGGCGAGCCCGGCCAGGGCGTCGGCCAGCACCTGTTCGCCGCCCGGTGCCCCGGAGTGGGCGTGCACCGCGCGCAGGGGCGCGCCGCGCGCGGCCGCGGCGTCGGCGGCGAACTCCACGGCGGCCGGGTGCTGGCCCGAGTCGTCGACCCCGACGACGACCGGTCCGTGGTCCCGCGTCGCCCCCCGGGCGACCAGCACCGGGCAGTCCGCGTACGTGGCGACCTGGAGGGCCACGGATCCGACGACCAGGGTGGCGAACCCGCCGAGCCCCCGGTTGCCGAGGACGATCAGCGCGGCGGTGGGGGACTCGCCGAGCAGCACGGCGGCGGGCGCCCCGTCGATGATCTCGCCGGTGATCCGCGTCCCCGGGGCGTGTGCCTCGGCCTCGGCGACCGCCTCGGCGACGACGCGTTCGGCCTGCTGGCGCAGCCCCGACCCGGGCGGGCTGCCGGCGGCCGGGCCGAGCGGCACGCGCAGCAGCGGCCAGATGAACCCGTGCACCACCCGCAGCGGACGCTGCCGCAGGGCGGCCTCCCGGGCGGCGAGCCGGACGGCCCGCAGACTCGGTTCGGAGCCGTCCGCGCCGACCACCACCGCCGCGCCGCTGGCCGAGTTCACCGCGCCACCTCCTCGCGTGGGCCCGCGGTCAGTATCGCGGCTGCCGCGCCGTCGCCGGGGCGATATTCGGCGGGCCGCCGCGTCGCCGGGCCGAGTCTTACGGGCCTGCGTACGCCGACGGTCGGCGCGTACCCGCTGGCCCGGGGCCCGTCGGCCCGGTCCGGGCGACCGGGCCGGGGAGGGCGTCGCGGCCCTCCGTATGATGCTTGCTCTACAGCAAGAGTTGTCGGAGGGTGATCATGCCGGAGGCGTCCGGAACGGTGTCCCGCGCGCTGCGCGAGGCGCCGCCCGACCGGTTGGCGGAGGCCGCCGACGAGGCGGTCCGCGCTGCCCTGGGCGCGTCGCGGACCGACGTGTTCGTCGCCGACTACCGGATCAGCGGGCTCTGGCCCGTGCTGGACCCGGACCTGCCGGACGCGGGCTTCCTGGCCTGCCACGGCGTGGCCCAGCGCTGCTTCAGCAGCCAGCAGCCGGTGCTCGACGGTGGCGACGACGGCCGGTGCCGGATGTACCTCCCGCTGACGGTGTGGGGCGAGCGCCTCGGCGTGCTCATGGTCGAGCTGCCGTCGCCGCCGGGGGCGTCGGCGGTGGAGACGGCCCGGGACCTCGCCGGTGAGCTGGCCCTGGCGCTGCGCGCGGCCGACCGGGGGACCGACCGGTACCGCCGGGCCCGCCGCCGGGAGCGGCTGAGCATGGCGGCGGAGATGCAGTGGGACCTGCTGCCGGGGCGCAGCGTCACGCACGGGGCGTTCCTGCTGGCCGGGCAGTTGGAGCCCGCGTACTCGGTGGGCGGCGACCACTTCGACTGGTCGGTGGACGGCGACCGGCTGACGCTGACGGTGCTCAACGGCGCCGGCACCGGGCTGTCGGCGTCGCTGCTGACGGCGGTGACGGTCAACGCCATGCGTAACGCCCGCCGCTCCGGCGGCGGCCTGGTCGAGCAGGCCGAGCTGGCCTCGGACACCATCTTCTTCCAGCACCGGGGGGAGCGGCACGTGGCGACCCTGCTGCTGGAGCTGGACACCACCGACGGCCGGGTGCGGGCGGTCGACGCGGGCTCCCCGCACGTGCTGCGGCTGCGGGGCGGGTCGGTGGAGCGGGTGCCGCTGGAACAGCAGTTGCCGCTGGGCATGTTCGCCGAGACCAGGTACGAGGTGCAGGAGTTCGCCGTGGAGCCCGGGGACAGGCTGTTCGTGGTCAGCGACGGCGTGTACGCGGCGGCCCCCGGCGGCCGCGAGCCGTACGGGGAGCGGGCCATGGCGCGCTCGATGCGCGCGACGCGGTTGCAGCCGGCGACGGAGGCTGTTGGTACGGTGATGCGCGGGCTGCAGTCCTACCATGCCGACGTCGATCTGCGCGACGACGCGGTGGTCGTCTGCCTCGACTGGCGCGGCCGTGACGGGGCGCCGGGCGACCGGGCGCGGTAACGGGACGACAGGGAGACGAGCGGACATCGCAGGGGACGTCGGGTGGAGCAACCGGATCTCGCCGCGGCGATCGACGCCGCCGCAGAGGCGCTCGTCCGGGTCCTCGACCCGACGGGTTCGCGATACCAGATGACGGTCTCGCCCACGCAGCTTCGGGTCCTGTCGCTGATCAGCAGCCGCCCGGAGACCAACGTGAACCGCCTCGCGGAGCTGCTGGACGTGGTGCCGTCGTCGGCGAGCCGACTGTGTGACCGGCTGGAGGCCATCGGGCTGCTGCGCCGGGTGGGGGACCCGAGGGACCGCCGGGAGGTCCGGCTGGTGCCGACGGCGGCGGCGGAGGCCCTGCTGCGGGAGCTGAAGGAGCGCCGGCAGCGGGCGGTGCGGGCGGTGCTGGAGCGGATGCCCTCGCGCACGCAGCACGAGCTGCTGCTGGCGCTGTTGTCGTTCGCCCAGGCGGCGGCGCCGAGCGCGCCGGTGGCCCAGCAGGACTCGTCGGCCCGCACCGCCTGACCGACCTGGGGGACTTCCAGAGAGCCACCCTTTCATCCTAGGAAGCTCTACGCGACGTGAGCCCACCCACAGGCCCGCAACGCCGCCGCGCGCCCGGCAACGGGCGAAAAGCAGCCGGATATAGTGGCAGCGCAACTCGCCGGCCCGCGATCCACGTGATCCCGGGCGGCACCAAGGGGGAGGTCCCGGCCCGGGATCCGAAGGCGCCGGCGAAGGCCGGCCCGGCAACGCGCACGTCCTTCCGCAGCGCCCGCACCGGGCGTCGGACCGTGCTGCGGAGGGAGGTTCGGTGGCGCGTCGGCCCACGGGGGCGCTGCCCCCGGAGAGCACCGGCGGCCCGGGTGCCGCGCCGGTAGGGGACCGGATCCTCACCCTGCCCAACCTGATCAGCTTCGTCCGGCTGCTCGGCGTGCCGCTCTTCCTCTACCTGCTGCTGGTCGCGCACGCCGACATCGCCGCCGTGGTGGTGCTGGCGATCGGCGGCACCACGGACTGGGTCGACGGCTGGATCGCCCGCCGGCTGCGGCAGGTCAGCCGCCTCGGCGAGCTGCTCGACCCGCTGGCCGACCGGCTCTACATCCTGGCCACGCTGGTGGCGTTCACCGCCCGCGAGGTGGTGCCGTGGCAGTTCACCGCCGTCCTGCTGGCCCGGGAGCTGCTGCTGCTGGGCTCGCTCGGGGTGCTGCGCCGGCACGGGTACGGGCCGCCGCCGGTGCACTACGTCGGTAAGACCGCCACGTTCCTGCTGCTCGCCGCGTTCCCGGTCCTGCTGTTGGCGCACGCCACGTCGGCGGCCACCGCGACGGTGGCCGGCGCGGTCGGCTGGGCGTTGGCCTGGTGGGGCCTGGCCCTGTACTGGGCGGCCGGCGCGCTGTACGTGGTCCAGGCGGCGCGTCTGGTGCGGGCCGTGCGCGCGCCGGGGGTGGCCGCGTGAGCGCTCCGGCCGGCGGGCGGCCGAGTGCGCCCGGCGCGGGGCGGGGGTTCACGCCGGACTTCCTGACCGAGTTGTTCCGTAATCCGCTGGACCCGGGGTACGCGGACGCGGCGGAGCGGCGTCGGGCGGCCGGGGCGCGGCCGGCGGGGTGGCGGTCCCGGTCCGCGCAGGCGGTGAGCGTCGTGGTGATCGTGGCGTTGGGTTTCCTGTTCGCGGTGGCGTACCGGCAGACGGTGGCCGAGGAGCCGGGGCGCAGCAAGGCGCGGGCCGGGCTGGTGGCGCAGATCAAGGCGCGCGAGGCGCAGACCGACGAGTTGGCGGCGCGGGCGGACCGGTTGCGGGAGGAGGTCGGCCGGCAGCGTGACGCGGCGTTGAGTGGCTCGCAGGCCTCGCGGTTGCGCAGGTTGGAGGCGGGCACGGGGCTGGGCCGGGTGCGTGGTGACGGTGTGGTGGTGCGGTTGGCGGACGCGGCGGCGCAGGAGGGGGACGCGGTGACGGGGGCGGGGGGTGGTCCGCCGCGGGTGTTGTACACGGATCTGCAGAAGGTGGCCAACGACCTGTGGGCGGCGGGCGCGGAGGCGGTGGCGATCAATGGTCAGCGGTTGACGGCGACGTCGACGATCCGGTCGGCGGGTGCGGCGATCCTGGTGGACTTCCGTCCGGTGACGGGTCCGTACGAGGTGTCGGCGATCGGTCCGGGTTCGTTGCGGGAGCGGTTCGGTGACAGTCGGGCGGCGTATCTGATGCGGGAGTTGGTGGAGTCGGTGGGTTTGTCGTTCCAGGTGCGGGAGGTGGAGGAGCTCACTCTGCCGGCGGCTCCGGAGCCGCGGCTACGCTACGCCGAGCCGAGTCCGAGCCCGTCGGGGGTGGCGGGTTCGTCCGGTCCTGAGCCGTCCGGCTCTGGTTCGTCTCCCAGTCCTACCGGAGGTGGCCGATGATCGCGGTGCTGGCGTTGATCGCCGGGGTGGTGCTGGGGGTGTATCTCGATCCCACGGTGCCGGCGGCGTTGCAGCCGTATCTGCCGATCGCCGTGGTGGCGGCGTTGGACGCGGTGTTCGGTGGGGTGCGGGCGAAGCTCGACCGGATCTTCGACGACAAGCAGTTCGTGGTGTCGTTCATCTCGAACGTGCTGGTGGCGGGTCTGATCGTGTATCTGGGTGACCAGTTGGGCGTGGGTGGGCAGTTGTCCACGGGCGTGGTGGTCGTGCTGGGGGTGCGGATCTTCGGCAACGTGGCGGCGATTCGTCGTCACCTGTTCCGGGCGTAGGTTCGTGGCGATGAGCGAAGAGCACACGGAGACGGGTACGGGGTGGCCGCAGCCGGCGCGCCCGGGTGGGCCGGTGGGGGAGCCTGATCCTCGGCCGGAGGCGCCGGAGGCGGACGAGGTCAGCCCGTTGGCGCCGGAGGGTGGGTCGCCGGGGCCGGAGGAGGGCGCGACGGTGGACCTGTCGGCGGGGGGTGGTTCCTCCGGGGCTGTTCCGGTGGGGCGGCGGTTGACGTCGGCGGGGGCGATGATCGCGTTGTTGCTGGGCTTGTTGGGGTTCACGTTGGTGGTGCAGTTGCGCACGACGTCGACGGACCCGACGACGGCGGCGACGCGGCAGGAGGACCTGGTGCGGATCTTCTCGGATCTGGATTCGCGGGAGAAGCGGCTGCGGCAGGACATCGAGTCGTTGGAGGAGAGCCAGCGGCAGTTGCGTTCGGGTGAGCAGGGTCGGCAGGCGGCGTTGGAGGAGGCGACGCGGCGGGCGGACGAGATGGGGATCCTGGCGGGGACGTTGCCGGCGCGGGGTCCGGGGTTGACGGTGCGGTTCGAGGCGGGGTCGAAGCCGATTTCGGCGTACCGGGTGTTGGACGCGGTGCAGGAGTTGCGGGGTGCGGGCGCGGAGGCGATGCAGATCTCGGGTGGGGGTGGTGGTGCGGCGCGGATCATCGCGTCGACGTACTTTCTGGACGGTTCGGGTGGGGATCTGGTGGTGGACGGGCGTCGGTTGTCGGGTCCGTTCACGATCACGGTGATCGGTGATCCGACGACGATGGCGACGGCGTTGAAGATTCCGGGCGGGGTGGCCGCGTCGGTTGCCGGTGACGGCGGTAACGTGATCGTCGAGGATCGTGAGGTTGTGGAGGTTTCGCAGCTGCACGAGCCTGTGAAGTTGGAACACGCCCGTCCGGTCTCCTGACCGGGTGTGGCCGCGCCGGTTGGTCGGCGCAGCGTTGGTCGGCACGATGGTGAAGGACGCGTCTGGTGATACCTGAGGATCTGCGGTATACCGCTGAGCACGAGTGGGTGGCGGGTGACGGGTCGGGCGTTGTCCGAATCGGCATCACGCACTTCGCGCAGGACGCGCTGGGTGACATCGTGTACGTCCAGTTGCCGGAGGAGGGCACGCAGGTGGCCGCCGGTGACTCGTTGGGTGAGATCGAGTCGACCAAGAGCGTGTCCGAGCTGTATGCCCCGGTGGGTGGGGTCGTGGCGGCGCGCAACGGGGCGTTGGCCGACACGCCGGAGGTGATCAATTCTGATCCGTACGGTGCGGGTTGGTTGGTGGAGATCACGCCGGGTGATCCGACGGCGGTGGACGGGTTGTTGACCGCCGGCGCGTATCGCGAGCTCACCGGGGGCTGAGTGTCCGTCGGGCGTGGTGGTGTTCTTCCGCGCGTCCGGTTGCCCTGCATTTCGGCGCTGGCTAGGCTCGCCCAGTCGACCGAGAACCGAATAGTTGCGCGTTGTGGAGTTGCCTTCCCGGGCACGGGGAGCCAGCCGCCGGGTGGACTGCCCGGCGGCCAGACCCGCCATACCCGACGCCGACGTGAAACAGATCCGTGAGGTGGTTCCATGACGCGCCCAGACGACGAGTTCCCCCCACTCGACGTCACTTCGACGCTCAATCTCGGTTCGCTCGAAGAAGTGCTCGAGGGGCCGGACACCGATGTGGTGCCGAGCCGGATGTCCGGTTCGTTGCCGCCGGGGATGGCGCTGCTGGTGGTTCGTCGGGGTCCGAACGCGGGTGCCCGGTTCCTGCTGGATCATGATGTGACGACCAGTGGCCGGCATCCTGACAGTGACATCTTCCTGGACGATGTGACGGTGTCGCGGCGGCATGCGGAGTTCCACCGGGACGGTGGGACGTTCACGGTGCGGGACGTGGGCAGCCTGAACGGCACGTACGTGAACCGGGAGCGGGTCGAGGCGGCCACGTTGAGCAATGGTGACGAGGTGCAGATCGGCAAGTTCCGGGTGGTGTTCATCGCCGGTCCGCGTCCGCAGGAGGAGGCCGGCCGGGGGTGAACGAGCCTGCGGCTTCGACGCCGCCCGCGGTGGCGCGCGCCCGTCCGTTGATGAGCATCGGCGAGGTGCTGGCGCAGTTGCGGGTGGAGTTTCCTGACGTCACGATCTCGAAGTTGCGGTTCCTGGAGGCCGAGGGGCTGGTGGAGCCGCAGCGTACGGCTGCGGGTTACCGGAAGTACAGCCGGGACGATGTGGCGCGGTTGCGGTTCGTGCTGACCGCGCAGCGGGACCAGTACCTGCCGTTGCGGGTGATCCGTGAGCAGTTGGCGGGGTGGGACGGGTCGGCGGACGGGCCGGTGCCGTCGCGGCCGACGTTGGTGGCGGTGGGTCCGGGTGGTGAGGTGCCGGGTCGTGCCGGTGCCGAGCCGCCGGTGGATTCGGCGCGGGTGCGGTTGGGTCGGGCCGATCTGGTCGCGCGGAGCGGGATCGACGAGTCGACGTTGGGTGAGTTGGAGCGGCTCGGGGTGTTGGTGTCCGATCCGCCGGGTTGGTACGACGGGGATGCGTTGATCATCGCGCGGGCGGTGGCGGGTCTGGCGGCGTACGGGTTGGAGCCTCGGCATCTGCGGGGTTACCGAACGGCGGCGGATCGGGAGGTGGGTCTGTTCGCGCAGTTGGTGGCGCCGTTGGCGCGGCAGAGTGATCCGGCGGCGCGGGCGCGGGCGGCGGAGACGGCGCGGGAGTTGGTGGTGTTGTCTCAGCAGTTGCACGCGGCGTTGGTGCGGGTGGGTCTGCGGTCGACGTTGGGTCGGTGAATGCGGTGGTGCTGCGCGGCCCGGGCGGTGGCCCGGGCCGCGTGGTGTCGGTGGGGGCCGGTGGGTGGGTTCTGGGTGTGGGGGCGTGTCGTAGGCTTGCCGGGGTAGTCCCTTTCCGGTGCGGGGCGTGGTGCGCGTAGCGCGTGGGTTGTGCGTGTCGCGGTCCGTGTACCGTGCAGGGAAGGGCGCGGTGCGGGCGCAGGTGACAACGACACGGAGGCGGCGGTGCGCGAGCTGAGCGTGGTCGGGGTTCGGGTGGAGTTGCCCAGCAACCAGCCGATCGTCCTGCTGCGGGAGGTCGAGGGTGATCGCTATCTGCCGATCTGGATCGGTGCGGTGGAGGCGACGGCGATCGCGTACGAGCAGCAGGGGGTCAAGCCGGCGCGGCCGTTGACGCATGATCTGTTGCGGGACGTGTTGGCGGCGTTGCAGGCGCCGTTGCGGGCGGTGGAGATCACCGAGTTGAAGGAGAACGTCTTCTACGCCGAGCTGTTGATCGGTGACGACGGGGTGCGGGTGTCGGCGCGCCCGAGTGACTCGATCGCGTTGGCGTTGCGGGTCGGTGCGCCGATTCGTTGTGCCGAGCAGGTCCTCGGTGAGGCGGGGATCGTCATTCCTGACGAGCAGGAGGACGAGGTGGAGAAGTTCCGGGAGTTCCTGGAGCAGGTGAGTCCGGAGGATTTCGCGGGCTGACGGCCTGGTTGTCTTCTCCTGTGCGCCCGCGCCGGGCGTGGTCACTGTGGGTGATCTGCCTCGGGTGCGGGTGATCTTTGCTGTGGCTGCGCGGCGTGTCGCGGTCGTCTTTCGCGGTGACTCTTCAAGGGCGCTATAGGGTTGCCGTGTCGAGGGGCGCGCGTCTGCGGATGCGGCGTCGTCGCACTGGCGGGGAGGTTGTCCGGATGCACGAGCCGCGAGATCCCGAGCCTGGTACGCAGCGGGAGGCGGGTGTGGTGCCGGCGGGGCCGGCGGCTGAGGATGACGGCGCGGTGGGCTACCGGGGTGTGACGGCCTGCCAGGCGGTGGGCATCACGTACCGGCAGTTGGACTACTGGGCGCGGACGTCGCTGGTGGTGCCGAGTGTGCGGGACGCGTCGGGTTCGGGGACGTCCCGGTTGTACTCGTTCCGCGACCTGGTGGTGTTGAAGGTCGTGAAGCGGTTGTTGGACGCCGGGGTGTCGTTGCAGAACATCCGTCGGGCGATCGAGGCGTTGCGGTCGCGTGGGGTGGCCGACCTGGCGGGGATCACGCTGATCTCGGACGGCACGACGGTGTACGAGTGCCGGTCGCCGGAGGAGGTGGTCGACCTGTTGCAGGGCGGCCAGGGCGTGTTCGGCATCGCGATCGGTGGGGCGTTCAAGGAGATCGAGGGGTCGTTGTCGCACCTGCCGGCCGAGCCGGCGGAGCCCGTGGTGGGCGTGCCGGAGGAGGACCCGGTGCACGACGAGTTGGCGGCCCGGCGGGCGCGTCGGCGCGCGGGTTAGCCTCCCCGACTCTCAGCCCCTGGCGGGCGTGTCCAGTGTGGTCGGCTTGGCGGGATGTGTCGATTGTGCACGGTCCCGATGCGAGTCGTCATGTTGACAGCTTTTACGTTCACGGGAATCCTATGTGCGGCGTTCGCGGCCTGCCGCTGGGATGTCACCGTCTGTTGATGCGGTGTGCGGTGGTGGGCTCGGCGGGCGGGACGACGCAGGCAGTGGCGACGACGCTGCCCGACGAGCGGATTTGAACCGAAGTGCAGACTGACAGTCATGCCGCCGTGACCGTGATGGACGTCGGCGGTCGTGCCGTGGACGGCAACGGGTCGGGTTGCCCGGTGGCGCACGGCGCGCCGCCGCCGGTGGACCCGCCGGCCGGGGACGTGGTGGCGGAGGCGGTGGACTTCCTGCGCCTGTTCCACACCGAGCGGCGCCTGCCGGGGTTGGCCGAGCGGGTCGCGCGGGTGCGCGAGGAGATCGCGGTGACGGGCACGTACCGGCACACGAGCGAGGAGCTGGTGTACGGGGCGAAGGTGGCGTGGCGGCAGTCGGTGCGCTGCGTGGGCCGGGTCCGCTGGGCGGGCCTGCGGGTGCGGGACCGCCGGGACGTGACGACGGTGGCGGGGATCGCCCGGGAGTTGGCGCAGCACCTGGCGGTGGCGGACAACGGTGGCCGGATCCAGTCGGTGATGACGGTGTTCGCGCCGGACCGGCCGGGGGTGGGTCCCCGGGCTCGGGTGTGGAACGACCAGCTCGTCCGTTACTGCGGGCGGCGCGGGTTCAACGGGTCGGTGCTGGGTGATCCGGCGCAGGTGGCGATGACGGACGCGGCGGTGCGGTTGGGGTGGCGTCCGCCGCCGGTGCCGGGGCGCTTCGACCTGCTGCCGTGGGTGATCGAGACGGCGTACGAGGAGCCGACGCTGGTGGAGGTGCCCCGGGACCTGGTGCGGGAGGTCGCCCTGACGCACCCGGAGCACCCGTGGTTCGAGGCGCTGCGGTTGCGGTGGCACGCGCTGCCGGTGATCAGCAACATGCGGCTGCGCGTCGGTGGGGTGGACTACAGTTGCGCGCCGTTCAACGGCCACTACCTCAGCGACGAGATCGGCACCCGCAACATGGGCGACCGGGAGCGCTACGACCAGTTGCTGCCGGTGGCGCGGGGGCTGGGGCTGGACACGTCCCGGGAGGACACCCTGTGGCGGGAACACGCCGTGCTGGTGATCAACCAGGCGGTGCTGCACTCGTTCCGGCTGGCCGGGGTGCGGGTGTCGGACCCGCACACGGAGTCGGAGTTGTTCATGAAGTTCTGCGCGCAGGAGGAGCGGGCGGGCCGGCCGGTGCACGGTGACTGGTCGTGGCTCAACGGCAGCGTGGGGTGGGCGGCGTTGCACGCGGTGCACCACCGCTACTACGACACCCGGGTGCCGAACCCGAACCTGTGGCCGGCGCGGCGGGCGTACGGGCCGGACGGCGTGGCGGAGCTGACCCTGCGGGAGCGTCACGACGCGGCCCGCCGGCGGGAGGGCTGAGGCGTGGACGCGGCGGCGTTGCGGCAGAGTTGGGCGCAGTTCTCGGTGGCCGGCCCGGAGGCGGCGAGGTACTTCTACGCGACGTTGTTCACGATCGCGCCGGAGACCCGGTCGATGTTCCCGACGAACATGCGCTACCAGGAGGACAAGCTGCTGGCGGCGTTGGGGCACGTGGTGAGCCACGTCGACGACGAGCGGGAGTTGGCGGCGTTCGCGCGGCGGTTGGGCGCCGACCACCGCCGGTTCCGGGGCACCGACCGGCAGGGCCGCCCCGTGCTGCTGGGGGAGTGGCACTACATGTGGGTGGGGCAGGCGCTGCTGGCGACGTTGGAGCGGTTCCTCGGCCCGGGGTGGACGCCGGCGTTGCGGGCGGAGTGGGCGGGCGCGTACGACGTGGTGGCACGGCTGATGCTGTCGGGTGCGGCGGAGGCGGAGCGGTCGACGCCGCCGTACTGGGAGGCGGAGGTCCTGGCGGTGCAGCGCCGCCGCGCGGACGTGTGCGTGTTCACGGTGCGCCCGAACTACCTGTGCGAGTACCTGCCGGGGCAGTCGCTGCCGGTGCAGGTGCCGCAGTTGCGGCTGTGGCGGTACCTGTCGCCGGCGAACGCGCCGCGCCCGGACGGCACGATCGAGTTCCACGTGCGCGCGGCGGGCCGCTTCTCCACGCACGTGGTGCGCCGGCTGGCCCAGGGGGACGAGGTGTTGCTGGGTTCCCCGGTGGGGGCGGCGCTGTCGTCGTTCGACCGGTCGCCGCACCTGCCGTTGCTGCTGGTGGCCGGCGGCACGGGGTTGGCGCCGTTGCGGGCGGTGGCGGAGGCGGTGGCGCGGCAGGGGGGCCGGCGTCCGACGACGTTGGTGGTGGGTGGCCGCACCCCGGAGCACCTGTACGATGACCGGGCGTTGCGGGAACTCGCGGCGGCGGGTCCGCCGGGTTCGTGGTCGGAGGGCTGGTTGCGGTACGTGCCGACGGTGGAGTCCGGGTGGCAGTGGCCGGGGGCGGTGGGCACGGCCGCGGAGACGGCGGTGCGGTTGGGCCCGTGGCGGGAGGCCGACGTGCTGGTCTGCGGCAGCCCGGAGATGACCCGGGAGACGATCACCGCGTTGACGGCGTCGGGCGTGCCACCGGAACGGGTTCTGACCGAGAGTTACGACCATTCCCTCTATCCGCCCCTCGCGGGCGCGGCCGGGGCCGCGCGGCGGGACTTCACGGGGACAGGTGCCCGATGAGCATCGACCACGGCGACCGCACGGGCGCGACGAGCCGCGCGGTGGGGGCGTTGGAGACGCGCCGGTTCCGGGGCGGTGACTGGTTGCCGGCCGACGACGTCGTCGTGCTGGTCCGGGCCGCCGACGAGCGGATCGCGGTGCTCGACGGCGAGGCGCAGCGGCTGCGGCGGGAGAACGAGACGCTGGTGCAGCAGGTGGAGATGCTGCGGCACGGCGCGTTGCCCAGCGCGGTGCCGCAGGGCCCGGACCCGATGGCGATCGAGTTGGCGGCGCGGGCGCAGGACGAGGCGAGCCGCACGATCTCCGAGGCCAGCGCGGAGGGGGCGGAGATCGTCGCCGACGCGCGGCGGCAGGCCGACGACATCCTCGCCGAGGCGCACCGCCGCGCCCAGACGGTGGCGGGCCGGTCGGGGCCGCACGCCGAGGAGGTGCAGGAGCGGGTGCGGGAGCTGGAGGCCCGCAACGCGGCGCTGGTGGCGGCGGTCACGGCCGGGCAGCAGCAGTTCGCGCGGTGGCAGTCGCACCTGCTGGCGCAGGCGGAGCAGTTGCGGGCCGACGCGGTGGCGGCGGGCGCGGCCGGTCACCAGTTGGGGCAGGCCCTCGGCGGGTAGCCGTCCTGGTTCAGGGGCGGCCGACGGCGGCGACGGCGTCGGCGATGGGGGTGTTCCCGCCGACGAGTTCCAGCACCGCGCCGACGCTGCCGGGGCGGTGCAGCAGGGCGGCGAGGACCCGGGCGACGTCGGTGCGGGTGACGGCGCCGGCGTCGACGCGCGGGGCGAGGGTGACCCGCCCGGTGGGTGGGTCGTCGGTGAGCCGGCCGGGGCGCAGCACCGTCCAGTCCAGGTCCCGGGCGGTCAGGTCGTCCTCGGCGGCCTTCTTGGCCCGCAGGTAGGCGGCGAAGACCTCGTCGGTGCCGGCGGGCGGGGCGTCGTCGACGCCCATGGAGGAGACCAGCAGGTAGCGGCGGACCCCGGCCTGTTCGGCGGCGTCGGCGAGCAGGACGGCGGCGGCCCGGTCGACGGTGTCCTTGCGGGCGGCGCCGCTGCCGGGGCCCGCGCCGGCGGCGAAGACCACCGCGTCGGCGTCGGCCAGGTGCGCGGCGACCTGCGCGACGTCGGCGTGTTCGAGGTCGCACACCCGTGCCTGCGCGCCGGTGGCGCGCAGCGCCGGGGCGTGGTCGGGGTTGCGGATCAGCCCGACGGGGGTGTCGCCGCGGCCGGCGAGGTCGGTCTGCAGCAGCCGGGCGACCTTGCCGTGTCCACCGGCGATGACGACGCGCATACCTGCCAACGTAGCGGCTGCGGGCCGCCGGCACCCGACGGTCGGCCGCACGGGCCCCGGGTGGGAGCGGCGCAGGTCACGGCCCGGGGGCGGGCGGCGGAGGGTGCGGTGCGGCAGCATGGACGGCGTGACCGAGACGACCGACGCGCTGGCCGGGCTGCTCGCCGCCGGTGGGGTCGTGGTGCTCAGCGGCGCCGGCCTGTCCACCGACTCCGGCATCCCCGACTACCGGGGGCCCAGCGGCGTGGCCCGCCGGCACACCCCGATGACGTTCCAGACGTTCACGGGGGATGCGGTGGCGCGGCGCCGTTACTGGGCGCGCAGCCACCTGGGGTGGCGCACGATCGCCCGGGCGGCCCCCAACGGCGGGCACCGGGCGGTGGCCCGGTTGCAGCGCGCCGGGCTGGTCGACGCGGTGATCACCCAGAACGTCGACGGCCTGCACGCCGCCGCCGGGTCGACGCCGGTGGTGGAGTTGCACGGCAGCCTCGACGAGGTGGTGTGCCTGGGCTGCGGCAACCGCACCTCCCGGGAGGAGTTGGACCGGCGGCTGCGCCAGGCGAACCCGGGCTTCGACGCGGCGGTCGCCGCGGTCAACCCCGACGGGGACGTGGACCTGGCCGACGCCGAGGTGGCCCGGTTCCGCACGGTCGACTGCGGGTCCTGCCGCACGGGGGTGCTGAAACCCGACGTGGTGTTCTTCGGCGAGACGGTGCCCGCGGCGCGGGTGGCCCGCTGTTTCGACCTGGTGCGCGGGGCCCGGTCGCTGCTGGTGCTCGGGTCGTCGTTGACGGTGATGTCGGGCCGCCGGTTCGTCATCGACGCGGCGCGGCGCGGCATCCCGGTGGCGGTGGTGAACCAGGGGCCGACGCGCGGCGACGGGTACGCCTCGGTGCGCCTCGACGCGCCGCTGGGGGTGGCGCTGCCCGCCCTCGCCGACCGGCTCGCCCCCGCCGACGCCCCGGCCGAGGCCGGGCAGTTGGTGGCCGGCGGCGGGTGACCCCACGCCGGGCCGCCGCGCGGGGCGGTACGGCGGTTGCCGGCGACGGCGGCGCTGGTAGCGTGGGGGGTGCCGGTACCCCCGCGTGGGAGAGACCGCCCGGTGGTGTGGGCGGCGCCGAAGGGGCAGCTTCCTCCCCGGAACCTCTCAGGCAGAAGGACCTCGCGGGATGGCACTGTGGAGCGCCCTTGCCCGGGGCGTGACTCAGGGGGAGGCCGACCTGTCGACCTCACCCCCTCGGGAGCGCCGCCATGACCGTTGAGCCGTTCGCCGCCCGTCACATCGGGCCGGGCCCCGACGACGAGCGGCGCATGTTGGCCGCCGTCGGCTACGAGTCGATCGACGAGCTGATGGACGCCGCGATCCCCGAGGTGATCCGCTGGCACGGCACCCTGGACCTGCCGGAGCCGGCGAGCGAGCACGACGCCCTGGCCGAGCTGCGGGCCCTGGCCGCCCGCAACACCGTGGCCGTGTCCATGATCGGCCTGGGGTACCACGGCACGCACACCCCGGCGGTGATCCGCCGCAACGTGCTGGAGAACCCGGCCTGGTACACGGCGTACACCCCGTACCAGCCGGAGATCAGCCAGGGTCGGCTGGAGGCGCTGCTGAACTTCCAGACGATGGTGACGGACCTGACGGGCCTGGCCACGGCGAACGCGTCGATGCTCGACGAGGGCACCGCCGCGGCGGAGGCGATGACCCTGGCGCGGCGGGCGTCGCGGAGCAAGAGCCCCGTGTACGTCGTCGACGCCGACGCGTTGCCGCAGACCATCGCGGTGATCGCCAGCCGGGCGCAGCCGCTGGGCATCGAGGTGCGGGTGCTGGACCTGGATGTTGACGAGCTGCCGGCGGAGTTCTTCGGCCTGCACGTGCAGTACCCGGGGGCGTCGGGGGCGGTACGCGACCACGCGCCGCTGGTGGCCGCCGCCCACGGGGTGGGGGCGCTGGTGTGCGTGGCGGCGGACCTGCTGGCGTTGACGCTGCTGCGCCCGCCGGGGGAGGCCGGCGCGGACATCGCGGCGGGCACCACCCAGCGGTTCGGGGTGCCGATGGGCTTCGGCGGCCCCCACGCCGGGTACCTGGCGGTGCGTTCCGGGTTGGAGCGGATGCTGCCGGGCCGCCTCGTGGGGGTGTCCCGCGACGCCGACGGCAACCCGGCGTACCGGCTGGCGTTGCAGACCCGCGAGCAGCACATCCGGCGGGAGAAGGCGACCAGCAACATCTGCACCGCGCAGGTGCTGCTGGCGGTGATGGCCGGCATGTACGCCGTGTACCACGGCCCGGAGGGGCTGCGGGGCATCGCGGAGCGTACCCATCAGATGGCGGCGCGGCTCGCGGCCGGGTTGCGCGCCGGCGGGGTGTCCGTCGCGGACGTGGCGTTCTTCGACACGGTGGCCGCGACGGTGCCGGGGCGGGCCGCCGAGGTGGTCGCGGCGGCGCAGGCGCGGGGGGTGAACCTGCGGCTGGTCGACGCCGACCGGGTGGGGATCTCCTGCGACGAGACGACGACGGTGGCGCACCTGCGGCGGGTGTGGGAGGCGTTCGGGGTGCCCGGCGTCGACGGCGACGTCGACGCGGGCGTGCCGCAGGCGTTGGCGCGCACGTCGCCGTTCCTGACCCACCCGGTGTTCGGCGCGCACCGCTCGGAGACGGCGATGCTGCGCTACCTGCGGCGGCTGGCGGACTTCGACTACGCCCTGGACCGGGGCATGATCCCGCTGGGGTCGTGCACGATGAAACTGAACGCGACCACGGAGATGGAGCCGGTGAGCTGGGCGGAGTTCGCCCACGTGCACCCCCTGGCGCCCGAGTCGCAGACGGTCGGGTATCGGGAGCTGATCGCCCAGTTGGAGGGGTGGCTGGCGGAGGTGACCGGCTACGACGCGGTCAGCGT
>NZ_BBZF01000019.1:126887-219889 GCF_020884795.1 Micromonospora okii | reverse complement strand
CGCCGGGTCGCAGGGGGAGCTGGCGGGTCTGCTGGCGATCCGCGCGTACCACCGGCAGCGGGGGCAGGGGCGGCGGGACGTGTGCCTGATCCCGTCGTCGGCGCACGGCACGAACGCCGCGTCGGCGGTGATGGCGGGGATGCGGGTGGTCGTGGTGGGCTGCGACGCCGACGGCAACGTGGACCTGGTCGACCTCGACACGAAGATCGACAAGCATCGGGACGACCTCGCCGCGATCATGGTGACGTACCCGTCGACGCACGGGGTGTACGAGACGGGCATCGCGCAGTTGTGCGCGAAGGTCCACGACGCCGGCGGTCAGGTGTACGTCGACGGGGCGAACCTCAACGCCCTGGTCGGGTTCGCCAAGCCGGGCCGGTTCGGGGCGGACGTGTCGCACCTGAACCTGCACAAGACGTTCTGCATTCCGCACGGCGGCGGCGGCCCGGGGGTGGGGCCGGTGGCGGTGCGGGCGCACCTGGCGCCGTACCTGCCGGGGGCCGGCGGCGACGACCGGCCGGTGATCTCCGCGGCCCGGTACGGGTCGGCGGGCATCCTGCCGATCCCGTGGGCGTACCTGCGGATGATGGGCGCGGCGGGGCTGACCCGGGCCACGGGGGTGGCGGTGCTGGCGGCGAACTACGTGGCGGCGCGGCTGCGCGAGCACTTCCCCGTGCTGTACGCGGGCAACAAGGGCCTGGTGGCCCACGAGTGCGTCCTGGACCTGCGCCCGCTGACCAGGGCGACCGGGGTGAGCGTGGACGACGTGGCGAAGCGGCTGATCGACTACGGGTTCCACGCCCCGACGATGTCGTTCCCGGTGGCGGGGACGCTGATGGTGGAGCCGACCGAGAGCGAGGACCTGGCCGAGCTGGACCGGTTCTGCGACGCGATGATCGCCATCCGCGCGGAGATCGACAAGGTGGGGGCGGGGCAGTGGCCGGCGGGAGACAACCCGCTGTCCAACGCCCCGCACACGGCGGCGATGGTGGCCGGCGACGAGTGGCCGCACCCGTACCCGCGGTCGGTGGGCGCGTACCCGGCGGGGGTGGACCGGGCCGGGAGGTACTGGCCGCCGGTGCGGCGGGTCGACGGCGCCTACGGCGACCGGAACCTGGTCTGCTCGTGCCCGGCGCCGGAGGCGTTCGAGGAGTGACGGCGGCGCCGGGGCGGTGGCGTGCGCCGCCCCGGCGGTGCGTCGACCCGGCCCGGGGGAGCGGCCGTCGCCGACGGATGGCGTGCGATTACACTACGTGAACAATCAGGCGACGAGGGCGTGTCGGGCGGGGCCCCGGCGCGGGGCCACGCACCTGCCGTCGGGCAGGAGCTCGCCGGTGTCGTCGAAGACGATGACACCGTTGCAGAGCAGGCTCCAGCCCTGTTCACGGAAGCAGGCGATGGCGCGGGCGGCTTCCCGGTCGGTCGCGTCGGCGGAGGGACAGGTGGGTTGATGCTGGCACATCGGGATCTCCGGACTGTGGGGGCACTGTGTCATGGTTCACATGACCAGTGACGCACAGTACCAAGCGGGGGCGAGCGACATCGAGCAGGTTCACGCCAAGTCGGCGGGAAATCCGCTGAACGGACGAGCCCCGCATGGGCCGTCCGGCGTGGAAGCGTTCCCGTCGTGAGGTCTTCCCGCGTGTCGCCGCGCCGGCCGCGCTCCGCGCGCCGCACCCGATAGCCTGCTGCCATGACGATGCGCCCCATCCGAATCATCGGCGATCCCGTGCTGCGCACCGCCTGCGAGCCGGTCACCAGCTTCGACGCCGAGCTGCGCGACCTGGTCACCGACCTGATGGACACCCTGCTCGGCGCCCCCGGCCGCGCCGGCGTGGCCGCCCCCCAGATCGGGGTGTCCGCGCGGGTGTTCGTCTACGACGCCGACGGCCACCGCGGCCACCTGGTCAACCCCACCCTGGAGCTGTCCGAGGAGACCCAGGGCGACGACGAGGGCTGCCTGTCCATCCCCGGCCTGTACTTCCCGACGCCCCGCGCCCTGCACGCCACCGCCCACGGCTTCGACCAGCACGGGGAACCCCTGACCGTCACCGGCGCCGGCTTCCTCGCCCGCGCCCTGCAACACGAGACCGACCACCTCGACGGCCGCCTCTACGTCGACACCCTGCGCGGGGAGACCCGCCGCCGGGCGCTGCGCGAGATCCGCGCCGGCCGGTTCGACTCACCCAGCCGCCACCGCTGAACGCCCCGCCCGCGCCGGTCACCCGGCCGGCGGGGGCAGGGCCGTGAGCGTGTACTCGCCGTAACCGGCGACCCGGGTGAACCCCAACCGCCCGTACAGCCGCAGCGCCGCCACGTTGTCGGCCCGCACGTTGAGCGTGACGTGGTCGACGTGCCCGACCAGCCGCCGGCACAGGGCCGCCACCACCGCCGCGCCCCACCCCCGACCCCGGTGCCGCGGATGCGTCGTCACGTTGCCCAGCGCCGCCACCCGCCACGTCGGGGAGTACACGTGCACCCCGGCCACCGCCACCAGCGCCCCACCCCGGCGCAGCCCCACGTACTGGCCCGTGCCCAGCATCCTCGCGTCGAACCAGTTGCCCGGGTACGCCGCCGCGTACAGCGCCGTCAGCTCCGGCAGGTCCGCCTCGCCCAACGGCTCACCCTCGCCGGCCACCGCCGCCAGCCGCCCCCGGTCGGTCAGCGCCATCTTCAGGTGCGCGCCGCCGTCGACGACCCGGAAGCGGCCCCGCAGGGCCGCCGCCAGGCCGGGGGACAGGTGCGCGTACAGCCGCGCCGGCAACACCGGCGCCAACTCGCCCAGCAGCGCCGCCAGCTCCGCGCTCGCGTCGCCGTCGGCGAAGGCCAGCAGCGTCGGCGGCGCCACCGCGTGGTACAGCAGCGCCACCTGCTCCCCGCGACGGAACCACGACGTGTACGGCCAGAAGAAGTCGTCCAGGTCGCCCAGCTCGTAGGCGTGCAGCGCCGGGTCGCGGCCCAACAGCCGACCCAGCAGCACCCGGTCGTGTTCGGCGCGCAACGGCATCCGCTGATGATCACACGTTCGGTCCTCGGCGCACCTGCCGGCCGAGACGGTCACACCGTCACGCCTCGGCGCACCTGTCGGCCGACAGGTTCTCCTGCGCCCACCGCCCCAGCGCCTCCAGCGCCGGCAGCACCGCGGCCCCCCGCTCGGTCAGCTCGTAGCTCACCCCCACCGGCGGGCCCTGCCGCACCGTGCGCCGGACCAACCCCACCCGGGTCAGCTCACCCAGCCGGTCCGACAGCACCGACTCGCTGATGCCCGGCAGCGCGCGGGTCAGCTCCGCGAACCCGGCCGGCCCCTGCCCGAGCGTGCCCAGCAGCACCCCGTTCCACCGCTTGCCGAGGAACGCGAACGCCCGCGTCAGTCCCGTGTCGCAGGTGCGGGGGTTCTCGTGTGCGGGGGAGCGGGGCGCCATCGTCCCAGGATACGTGTCGTCGCGCACGACCCCTGCACTTCGAAAAAGCTAGCTGCTACTCTCGCCGAAGCAAAAGCTCCCGCTTCCCACGGAGGACCCCGTGACCAACACCGTCACCCCCGAACACATCACCCTCGACCCCACCGCCCAGGCGCAACTGTTCACCGACGCCCGCACCGCCAACACCTTCACCGACGAACCCGTCACCGACGCCCACCTGCGCGCCATCTACGACCTCGCCCAGTACCCGCCCACCGCCGCCAACACCCAGCCCCTGCGCGTGCTCTACATCCGCCCCGGCGACGCCCGCGACCGCCTCCTCACCCACATGGCCGAAGGCAACCGCGCCAAGACCGCCAGCGCCCCCGTCGTCGCCGTCCTCGCCGCCGACACCGACTTCCACGAGCACATCCCCCACGTCTTCCCCGTCCGCCCCCAGATGCGCGACGGCCTCGCCGCCGACCCCACCGGCCGCGAGGCCATGGCCCGCTTCAACGCCACCCTCCAGATCGGCTACTGGCTGCTCGCCGTCCGCGCCGCCGGCCTCGCCACCGGCCCCATGGCCGGCTTCGACACCGCCGGCGTCGACCGCGAATTCTTCGCCGACACCGCCTGGCGCTCCCTGCTCGTGGTCAACCTCGGCCGGCCCGGCCCCGACGCCTGGTTCCCCCGCCTGCCCCGCCTCGACTACGACACCGTCACCCGCCACGCCTGAACCCGGGCCGTGAGGGCCGGCATCCCAAGCCGGCCCTCACGCCACCCACTGGTCGTAACCCAACTTCGCCACCAACACCACGACCACCGCCAACAACACCACCCGCACGAACCCCGCCCCCCGCCGCAACGCCATCCGCGCCCCCAACGCCGCCCCCACCACGTTGCACACCGCCATCGCCAACCCCAACAACCACCACACGTGCCCCGTCGCCGCGAACACCACCAACGCCCCCAGGTTCGTGCCCGCGTTCACCACCTTCGCCATCGCCGACCCGTGCACGAAATCCGCACCCACCAGCACCGTGAACGCCACCACCAGGAACGTCCCCGTACCCGGCCCGATCAACCCGTCGTACCCCGCCACCACCAACCCCGCCACCGCCACCGCCGCCACCACCCGCCCCCGCGTGCGCCGCTGCGGCTGCGCCACCACCCCCAACCGAGGCCGCGCCACCACGAACACCGCCACCGCCACCAACACCCCCAACACCACCGGCCGGTACGCCGACGCCGGCACCACCCCCGCCAACGCCGCACCCAACCCCGCCGTCACCACCGCCAACCCCGCCGCCGGCCCCGCCACCGCCCAATCGATCTTCGTCCGGCGCGCGTACGCCACCGCCGCCGTCGACGTCCCCGCGATCGCCGCCAACTTGTTCGTCCCCAACGCCGTCGCCACCGGCACCCCCGGCGCCGCCACCAACAACGCCGGCAACAGCAACAACCCACCACCACCCACCACCGCGTCGACCCAACCGGCCATGGCGGCCGCAGCGAGCAGAGTGGTCAGCGACAGGGGATCCACCCGCGGAATTCTGCCCACCCCACCCCCACGCCCCCCACCCGCCGACGCCCCCTGTGTCCGGCCTCACCCACCACGCCTTCCCAGACGAACCCCAGACCCGCCCCCTTGACTGCACGCCATGAGACGCATCCTCGCCGCGCTCACCACCGCGGCCACCGCAGCCGGCCTCGCCCTGGCCGCCCCCGCCCACGCCCTGCCCTACTGCGACGTCCCCGTCCCGCCGCCGGCCTGCAACGACGACCCCGTGGAAGACCCGCCGCCCCCCATTGGCACCGACACCCCACCCACCGGCCGCGTCGAAAGCCACGGCTACACCGCCGGCACCTACCGCGTCACCGGCTGGGCCCGCGACACCAACGGCGGCCCCGTCACCGTCTGGGTCACCGTCGACCAGACCTTCATCGGCGCGTACCCCGCCAACCTCCACCACCCCGCCCAGGGCGGCCCCCACGGCTTCGACATCACCGTCCCCGCACCCACCACCGCCGGCAACCACCGGGTCAACGTCACCCTCGTCAACGTCCCCGACGGCACCCAACCCGCAGCCCCCTACTCGGGCATCCTCGCCATCCTCGGCTGGACCAACACCCCCGCCGCCCCCACCGACCTCGTCCTGACCCCCACCCACGGCGACATCACCGTCGCCTTCACCGACCCCTCCACCACCGAGGACGGCTTCTCCGTCACCTACGACTGGATCGAACGCAAGTTCGACAGCTACGGCCACTGGACCAACGTCACCGAATCCCGCACCATCCACGCCCCGGCCGCACCCGGCACCGGCCGCTACACCCTCCCCGTCACCGGCCTACGCAGCAACACCTTCCACCGCTTCTACATCCGCACCAAGGAAGCCGGCCTGCTCTCCACCACCCTCACCGCAGGCGTCGCCACCCTCGCCTGAACCCCACCGACGGCCCCGTCCCGCCCGGGACGGGGCCAGGCCGCGCGCCCGACCCACCGGGACAGCCGCCCCTACCACCCGGGACACCCCGCCCACCAACCTCACCCGCGTGCAGGTCCACATCAACGTGCTCGGCCCCATGACCGCCCACCGCGACGGCCACCCCGTCACCCTCGGCGGACGCCGACAACGCCTCGTCCTCGCCGCGCTCCTCGTCGCCGACGGCCGCGTCGTACCCACCGACCGCCTCCACCACCTCGTCTGGAGCGACGGCACCCCCACCGCCAGCCGCGCCACCCTCCACGGCTACATCGCCGCCCTCCGCCGCGCCCTCGAACCCCACCACCCCGCCCGCACCGGGCAACTCCTCGTCCGCGAAGACCCCGGATACGCCCTCCGACTACCCCCCACCCACACCGACACCCACCGCTTCACCACCCTCGTCACCCGCGCCCACACCCTCCGCCGCCAAGGCCACCCCACCGCCGCCGCCACCACCGCCCACACCGCCCTCACCCTCTGGCGCGGCCCCGCCTACGCCGGACTCGACACCACACCCTTCCTCCAACCCGAGATCACCCGCTGGAACACCCTCCACACCACCGCCACCGAACTGCACCTCGCCGCCCTCGTCGACGCCGGACACGCCACCACCGCCCTCGCCGACCTGCAAGCCCTCGTCACCCGACACCCCACCCGCGAACGCCCCTGGGAACTACTCGCCCTCGCCCAACACCGCGCCGGCCGACCCGCCGACGCCCTCGCCACCCTCCGCCAAGCCCACACCCACCTCACCACCCACACCGGCCTCGACCCCGGCCCCACCCTCCAACGCCTACGAACCGCGATCCTCCACCACCACGAACACCTCCCCACCCCCTGACCGGCACCCTCACCGTCCCCGCCACCGCCGCAACCACAACCCCGCCCACCCCAGCACCACGAACACCACCATCGAACACACCCACGCCCTCAGCATCCGACGACCCTCCCAACACCCGCATAGGGTGCACACGTGCGCCTGGCCACCTTCAACCTCCTCCACGGCCGGTCCCTCACCGACGGACTCGTCGACCCAGACCGGCTCACCGCCGCCGTCGCCACCCTCGACGCCGACGTCCTCGCCCTCCAGGAAGTCGACCGCGACCAGACCCGCAGCGGCAACCTCGACCTCACCGCCATCGCCGCCCGCGCCCTGCACGCACCCGAACACCGCTTCGCCGCCGCCCTCGTCGGCACCCCCGGCGAACACTTCCGCCCCCTCCACCACGACGACGACGGACACGGCGACCCCTGCTACGGCATCGGCCTGATCAGCCGCCACCCCGTACGCACCTGGCAGATCACCCGCCTCACACCCGCACCCGTCCGCTCACCCGTCCCCATCCCCGGAAACGGCCTCACCCTCCTGCACGACGAACCCCGCGTCGTCCTCGCCGCCGTCCTCGACACCCCCCACGGCGACATCACCGTCGCCGCTACCCACCTGTCCTTCGTCCCCGGCTGGAACGCCCACCAACTCCGCCAGACCATCCGCGCCCTGCGCGCCCTACCCCCACCCCGCATCCTCCTCGGCGACCTCAACCTCCCCGCCGGCCCCGCCCGACTCGTCTCCGGCTGGACCCCACTCGGCCGCCGCCCCACCTACCCCGCCCACCAACCCCGCATCCAACTCGACCACATCCTCGCCGACCCTTACGACCTCCACCGCCTCCCGCCCGTCACCGCCGTCACCACCCCCGCCACCACCATCTCCGACCACCGCCCCCTCGTCGTCGACCTCGGCTAGCCGTTACCCGGCAGCGGGCGGAGCATCCAGTACCGCACCCTGTAGGAACGGCGCGTGGGGTCGGACAAGGGCGCATCGGCTGGCCGGTGGGCCGGTCCAGCCAGGCAGGGGCGCCGCACGCACGGAGCTGATCGACGAGCGCGGACGAGGAGGGTGAACGCGGGTCAGGCCGTACCCTGGCGGTTGACCCGCTCCTGTCCGGCCGCCTTCGACCGGCCATGGTCGCGCTCGGTGCTGGCCGATCCGGTCGCCGTGCGCTCGTGCCGCTGGTGCGGCGAGTGCTCCACGGTGGCCCCCTGCCGACCCCGTGCTCCGCTGCCCGGGTGCCGGCGGCCCCGCGCCGACTCGCCGCCGCTGTCATGCTTATTGCGCTTGTGGCTGCCCATGGCCGCTGGCTACCCGGTGTCCCGGCACCCATGCCCTGAGACACTCCTAACTCAATGATGTTTGGCGTGTCCTCGGGACGTGAGAGGGCGGTTCAAGCGCGGTGGTGTTGGGCAGCCAGTCGGTCCGGGCGGCGATCACGCGCCCGCGGCCACGAAGGGCAAGGACGTCGGGAGGAAGGCGTCCACCCGCCGCGCATACCGCGCCCAATCCGCCACCCCCGTGTGCACCACCGTCACCGCCGCGTTCGCCGTCGGCCGCTTCTGCGCCCACCCCACCCTCACTCGCCGTCTCCCTGCATCCGCACCAACCCCGCCAACGCTCGGTTCGTGCGGTTAGACCGCACCGCCGCCCGCTGCTGACCCGCCGTCACCTCGATGTACGTCTGCGACGACGCCAACGACGCATGCCCCAACAGCCGCATGATCTCCGCCGCGCTCGCCCCGTCCTCCGCCAACCGCGTGGCGAACGTGTGCCGCAACGCGTGCAACCGCGCCCCGCGCGGCACCCGGTCCGCCACCCCCGCCCGCCGGTAACAGGACTCCACCAGATACTGCAACCCGCCCCGGCGCAACGGCTCACCCCGCCGATCCACCAGCAGCGCCGAGTCCGGCCGCACCGACCGCGCCCCGAACCGGCGCGCCCGGCTGTCCAGATACGCCATCAGCACCCGGTCCAGCTCCGGCTCGATCGGCACCACCCGCGGCCGACCACCCTTGCCCGCCACGTCCACCCGGCGCTCGCCGGGCCGCCCGACCAGCGACGCCACCCGCAGCGCCAGCAGCTCCGACAGGCGCAGCCCCGCGCACAGCGCCAACGCCAGCACCGCCACGTCCCGCTCCGGCCACGGATCCCGCTCCCGATCGTCCTCCCGCGACACCGCTGCGAGCAGCTCTTCCGGCGTGTCCTCGCCGCGCAGCGGCTTCGGCCGGGGGAGCGGGGCGCGAGGGCGGTCCACCGCCGGCATCGGGTTGCCCGCCACCACCCCGTCGGCGACGAGGAAGGAGAAGAAGCTGTTCCACGTCGACCAGGCGCGGTGCACCGAGGCCACGGCGCGGGGAGCGGCGAACCGGGCGAACGCCGCCCGCATGACCCTGGGGGAGAGGGCGCTGACCGGCAGGGCGTCCGGCGGCAGGGGAGGGGTGAGGGTCTCGCCGGCCAGGGCCGCCACCGCGCGCAGGTCCCTGCGGTACGCCTCGAGGGTGTGCGGCGACGGCTTGCGGGTGGCGCGGGCGGTCAGGAACTCCTCGATCAACGCCTGCGCCGATTCGTCCTGTTTGTCATGCATAAGGGATATTATGCATGATTCTCGGGTTCCCGGCGACCCGCCGGACCGGGGGACCGGCTCGCGCCGAGGGGAGGACAGGGGTGGCACCTCCAGCCCTGGAAGCCTGCTCGGCCGGCCGGCGGGGATCGAGCGTCGCTGCGGACGGCACGGTGGAGAGCGGGCATCGGTTGTGTGCCTCCGTCGGTTGCGATGCCTCCCACGGTCGATGTGCCCGATCAGCCGCCGCGCCAGACAGGCCAGTGGCCGGCTGCCGGACGCGCCCGGGCGTCGGGCACCCGGCATTCCGCGTCGCCAGGACGGCTGAGGCTGCCCGTGGAGCATGCGTCCCGGAACGAGCCGGCGCTCTGCGACGACGGTCGGGGGCAATCAGGCTGGAACGAAGGCTTCCGGGTGCCGTGGAGGAGGGCGAAAAACCGTCTACTTGACATAATGTGGATTATCGAATCAGCGATAAGGGCTGGGTCAGCGTCGGTGCGGGCGCAGAACGCGAGCTCGGCGAGTGCTTCGCCGACTTCCGGGAAGAAGGCACCATGCTCTCCGCACTCGACCGTCGCCGCACCGTCGCGCCGCCCGGCTACAGCCGGTGGTTGATCCCGCCGGCGGCGTTGGCGATCCATCTCTGCATCGGGCAGGTCTATGCGACCAGCGTGTACAAGAACTCCCTGATCGCGCACTTCGACGCGAGTCAGACCGCGATTGGGGTGATCTTCAGCATCGCGATCGTGATGCTGGGGCTGTCGGCGGCGGTGGCCGGTACGTGGGTGGAGCGCAACGGCCCGCGTAAGGCGATGTTCGTGTCGGCGTGTTTCTGGTCGGTGGGCTTCCTGGTGGGCGCGGTGGGGATCGCGACGGGCCAGTTGTGGCTGTTGTACCTGGGGTACGGGCTGCTGGGCGGCATCGGGCTGGGAATCGGCTACATCTCCCCCGTGTCGACGTTGATCAAGTGGTTTCCGGACCGGCCGGGTCTGGCGACCGGGTTGGCGATCATGGGGTTCGGGGGTGGCGCGATGGTGGCCTCTCCCCTGTCCCGGCAGTTGTTGACGCTCTACGACCGGGGCTACGACCCGGACGCCGCGGGTTCGACGGCGTCCGGGTCGGCGCTGGTGTGGTTGTTCGTGACGCTGGGCGTCGGCTACTTCCTGGTCATGATGTTCGGGGTGGCGAACGTGCGGGTGCCGGCGGCGGACTGGCGGCCGGCCGGGTTCGATCCGGCGCGGGCGACGGCGAAGCCGATGGTGACCACGGCGAGCGTGTCGGCGGCGAACGCGGTGCGCACGCCGCAGTTCTGGCTGCTGTGGGTGGTGCTGTTCTGCAACGTGACCGCCGGGATCGGGATCCTGGAGCAGGCGAGCCCGATGATTCAGGACTTCTTCCGTGAGGGCGGCGGGTCGGCGGTGTCGGTGGCTGCGGCGGGTGGCTTCGTGGGGCTGTTGTCGCTGTTCAACATGGGTGGCCGGTTCGCGTGGTCGACGGCGTCGGACCTGATCGGTCGTAAGCGGGTGTACGTGTTGTACCTGGGTGTCGGGATGGTGATGTACGTGCTGCTGGCCTCGGTCGGGCGGGTGGCGACGGGGCTGTTCGTGTTGTTGGCGTGCGTGATCGTGTCGTTCTACGGGGGTGGGTTCGCCACGATGCCGGCGTACCTGCGGGACCTGTTCGGCACGTACCAGGTGGGGGCGATCCACGGCCGGGTGTTGACGGCGTGGTCGGCGGCGGGGGTCGCCGGGCCGCTGATCGTCAACGGGTTCCTGGACGCGAAGGGTGAGCCGGGGACGTTGACGGCGGCGGGGTACCGGCCGGCGCTGCTGACGATGGTCGGGGTGCTGGCGGTGGGGTTCGTGGCGAACCTGCTGGTGCGGCCGGTGCCGGAGCGGTTCCACGAGCCGACGGCCGTCGGCTCGGGTGAGGTGGAAGGGGGGCTGGCGCGATGAGGGACGGGTCGTCCGGGCAGGTGGGCCGGTTGTGGGTCTCCTGGCTGCTGGTGGGTGCGCTGCTGGGGTACGGGGTGGTGGAGACGGTGCTGACGGCGGCGAGGTTGTTCACGGGGTGAGGGGGTCGGGTGCCGTCGTGGGTCAGAGGCCGCCGGAGACGCGGAGGATCGCGCCGGTGGTGTAGCTGGCGTCGGGGCTGAGCAGCCAGGCGATGGCGCCGGCGATCTCGTCGGGTTCGCCGGCGCGGCCGAGGGGGATGCGGCCGGCGGCGGTGTCGGGGCGGTCGGGCGCGCCGGAGAGGGCGTGCAGTTCGGTGCGGATGATGCCGGGGGCGACGCAGTTGACGCGGATGCCGGTGGGGGCGAGTTCCTTGGCGAGGCCGATGGTGAGGGTGTCGGTGGCGGCCTTGACGGCGGCGTAGTGGACGTACTCCCCCGGTGAGCCGAGGGTGGCGGCGACGGAGGAGACGTTGACGATGGCGCCGCCTCGGGTGAGGCGGCGGGCGGCGTGTTGGGCGCAGAGGACGTACCCGATGAGGTTGACGTCGACGACGTGGCGCAGGTCGTCGGCGCGCAGGTCGGTGAAGGGGCCGATGGGGCTGGTGACGCCGGCGTTGTTGACCAGGCCGGTGAGGGGGCCGAGGTCGGTGGCGGCGTCGAAGAGGGCCTGGATCTGGTCGGGGTCGGTGGTGTCGGCGGGGACGGCGAGGGCGCGGCGGCCGGTGGCGCGGATGTCGGCGACGACGGCGTTGGCGGCGGTGTGGTCGCGGCGGTAGCCGATGGCGACGTGGTGGCCGTCGTGGGCGAGGCGGCGGGCGGTGGCGGCGCCGATGCCGCGGCTGCCGCCGGTGACGATGGTGACCGGGTCCATGTGGGTTGTTGCTCCTCCCCCGTGGGTGTTGTGGTGACGGTACCGGCGGGGGTCGTCGCCTACGCTGCGCGGAGGGGCGTTGCGGGCGCTGGGGGTTGATCTTCCGGGTGTCGCAGCCGGCTGGTATCAAGGCAGGAATCAAACAGGTGTACGGAAGAGGGTCGTGATGGTTGCCGGGGGCCAGGGGTTGTCCACTGAAGAGGTGCAGAGCATCCGGGAGGCGTTGGCCGCCGGGCGGAAGCCGAGGGTGGTGTTCACCGCGTCGGCGGGGCAGATCGCCGGGCAGGTGGGTCAGGTGGTGGAGTTGACGGATCCGGCGGTGTCGGACGAGTTCGTGGTGGTGCGGTTCGGCCGCGACGAGTTGCCCTTCTCCCCCGCCGACGTGGCGGTGGCGCCGCGTGGGGCGGGGCGCAAGCCGGCGGAGGTGCGGCCGGCGGAGCCGGAGGTGGAGGCGCCGCCGGTGGTGGCGGAGCCGGAGTTCGTGTTGGACACCCCGGTGGTGCCGGGGCCGCGGCGGGAGCGCGAGGAGTCGAGGGTGGAGCAGCAGCAGGTGGAGGCGAAGCCGGCGAAGCGGGCGGCGAAGCCGGTGAAGCCGAAGGGCCCGGCGGGGTTGACGGTGACCCTGGCGTACGCCGAGGGCGAGTGGACGGTGGCGGCGCAGCAGGGGACGAAGGTGCTGGCGAAGCCGTACGTGGTGAAGCCGGCGGAGGCGTTGAAGATGGTGGCGTTGGTGGACGTTGCGGGGGTGCAGGAGGCGGTGGAGCAGATCCTGTCGTCGGAGCGGGCGGAGGCGGAGCAGCAGGCGGAGAAGCTGCGGGCGGAGCTGGCGGAGATCGAGGCGCGGCTGGCGGAGTTGCGCGAGGCGGGCTGAGCACGGGTGCCGCCCCCGCCGCGGTCGGGCGGCGGGGGCGGGTGTGCCGTCAGGCCAGCATGTCCTCGATGAGGTCGGCGGCGCGCGGGGTGCCGCCTTCGGCGCGTGCGTCGGCGCGCAGCAGCGCCGAGCGGCGGGTGACGTCCGCGTCGGTGGTCAGGTCGTGCAGGGCCGCCCGGAGGGTGTCGGCGGTGGCGTGCGCGGTGTCGATGCGGCGGGCGACGCCGAGTTCGACGAGCCGGTCGGCGTTCATGAACTGTTCGGCGGCCTGCGGTACGGCGATCATCGGTACGCCGGCGAGTAGTCCTTCGCCGCAGCCGCCCATGCCGGCGTGGGTGACGAAGGCGTCGGCGTGTTCGAGGATGGCCCGCTGCGGCACCCAGGGGTGCACCTCGACGTTGGGCGGGATGTCGCCGAGTTCCCGGGGGTCGGTGTGCTTGCCGATCTGGAGTACGACGTGCCAGCCGGGCAGGTTGCCGTAGGCGGCGAGGCACTGGCGGTAGAACTCGGGTTGGCGGGTGTAGGCGGAGCCGAGGGAGATGAGCAGCACCTGCTGTGCGTGCGCGGGCCGGGTCCAGCCGTCGGTGCTCGCCGTCGGGCCGAAGCAGGGGCCGACGAAGGTGACCGCGTGGGTGTCGACCTTGTCGGCGTGCGGCTGCATCGCCCGGGTGATCAGGGCCAGGGCTTTCGGCGGTGTGCCGGAGAAGGCGTCCACGTCGGTGGTGGAGGCCCCGCAGTCGGCGAGCCAGTGGGCGAACTTCGCGCGGTAGGCGTCGGCGCCCGGTAGTTGCCACAGGTGGGCGGCGACGTCCTGGTCGTAGCCGTCCCAGGCGACGAACGTCGGGGACAGTTGCAGGAGGGGTTTGTGCTGCGATTCGGCGAGGGCGCGCGCGGCGTAGGCGCCGATGTCGTACAGGTACAGGTCCGCCGGGTCGTGGTCGTAGGCGGCGCGTAGTTGGGGCAGCGCCGCGATGGCGTCGTCGAGGAAGAGGGTCATCGCGGCGATGGGGTCGTCGGGCCAGTCGTTGTCGGCGACGGGCAGTCCGGACGTGCAGGTGACGAGTTCGGCGCCGGTGGCGGTGATCAGGTCGGCGACGGCGGGGTCGTTGGCGTAGGTGACGCGGTGGCCGCGGGCGACCAGCTCGCGAATGATTTCGAGGCTGGGTAGGACGTGGCTGACGGCGGGGACGCCGACCATGGCGATGTGGGCGGGGCGGCGGGGCATGGGTGTTCACTCGCTTCGGTTGTGCGGCGGGGTGGCCGGCGCTGGCGGGGTCAGAAGTAGTCGTGCAGGTGGGCGGGGCCGCCGGCGGCGAGGAGGTCCAGGGCGCGGGGGTCGGTGCCGGGGGTGTGGGTGAGCAGGCCGGCGTGGGTGAGGGTTTCGGCGGTGGCGGCGCCGGCGTAGAGCAGGGCGAAGCCGCGTACGTTCAGGTGCAGGTCGGGTTCGGTGGTGGTGGGGTGGAGTTCGGCGGCGCCGTCGGCGACGTGCAGCCGCCAGGCGCCGGTGTTCCAGTCGGCGAGCGGGTCGTCGAGGGTGAACTCGACGGTGCCGTGGGTGTGGGTGGGCCAGCCGCGTTGGGTGACGGCGCGGGTGACGTCGACGGGGCGGTGCATCCAGGTGTCGCGGTGGTGTTCTCGGGCGGCCTCGACGGGCAGGACGGTGGTGAGGGCGTCGCCGTCGAGGAGGGTGATCCGCAGGGTGGGGGTGACGCTGCGCCAGCTCGCGAGGACGCCGGCGAGTTCCCGGGCGGCGTCGGCGGTGGTGGCGTGGATGTCGTCGACGGTGAGGGCGGCGTCGGGGCCGTAGCCGCGGCCCCGGGTCCAGTGGGCGTAGCCGACGAGCCGGCCGTCGTGTTCGACGAGGGTGAGGCCGTCGCCGGGGAGGGTGTCGGCGGGTTCGAGGTGGTCGAACAGGGGGCCTCGGCGGGTGAGCATGCCGCGCCGGTGGCGGGCGACGTGCTGGTAGAGGTCGGCGACGGCGGGCAGGTCGGCGGGGGTGCCGGGGCGGACGGCCAGGTGGGGGGCGCGGCGGTGTGGGGGCAGGGCGGCGGTGGGCAGGCTGAGGGTGCGCAGCGCGCCGGTGACTTCCCATCCGCAGGCGCGGTAGGGGGCGCTGGTGGTGGGGAACAGTGCGCTGACGGCCGCGCCTCGGTCGTGGGCGCCGCGCAGGAGGCGGGTGAGCAGGGCGCGGGCGACGCCTCGGCCGCGTGCCTCGGGGGCGACGGCGACGCCGCCGACGTCGGCGGCGGTGACGGTGCGCCCGGACCACCACTGTTCGTGGTGCAGGTCGACGGCCTTGCCGAGGAGTTGGCCGGTGGGGTCGAACGCGCCGTAGCGGGTCATGCCGGGTAGGGCGGTGGTGGCGTGCGGTGACGGGGTGGGGTCGGAGCCGAAGGCGTTGCGGCCGAGTGCCCAGGCGGCGGGCAGTTCGTCGAGGGTGAGTTCCCGTACGTGGGGGGCGGTGGGTTCGCTGGTGTTCGGGGTGGGTCGCATCGGGCGACGATAGCGCCGGGTGGGTGCGGCCGGGTCGGTTTTTCCGCAGGGTGCGGCGGCGGGGCCGGCGGGTGTGCCGGCCCCGCCGCCGTCGCGTCGGGGTGGTCAGTGTTGCGGGATGTGGGCCACGCCGATGCGCTTGCGGAACACCCAGTAGGTCCAGCCCTGGTAGGCCAGGACGATGGGGGTGAAGATGACCGCCACCCACGTCATGATCTTGAGGGTGTAGGGGGTGGAGGCGGCGTTGGTGGCGGTCAGCGTGCCGGCGGCGTCGAGCGTGGAGGGCAGGACGTTCGGGAACAGCGCCGCGAAGAGGGTGGCCACGGCGAGGGCGATGGCCACGGCGGTGCCGGTGAACGCCCAGCCCTCCCGGCGGGCGCGGGCGGCGGCGAGGCCGCCGAGCAGGGCCAGGGCCGCGCCGACGGCGAGGACGACGGCGGTGGTGCTGGAGCGGATGTTGAGCGTCCAGGCCAGGAACGCCACGGCGAGCACGGCGGCGGCGACGCCGAGGCGTACGGCGAGTGCTCCGGCGCGGTGGCGGATGTCGCCGGCGGTCTTGAGGGCGATGAACACGGCGCCGTGGGTGAGGAACAGCGCGGCGGTGGTCGCGCCGCCGAGCAGGGCGTACGGGTTGAGCAGGTCGAGCAGGCCGCCGACGTACTCGTGGTCGGCGTCGAGGGGCACGCCGCGCAGGATGTTGGCGAAGGCGACGCCCCAGAGGATCGCCGGAACGAGGGAGCCGACGAAGATGGCGGTGTCCCAGCGGCGTTTCCAGGACGCCTCGGGGCGCTTGTGCCGGTATTCGAAGGCGACGCCGCGGATGATCAGGGCGAGCAGGATCAGCAGCAGGGGCAGGTAGAAGCCGGAGAAGAGGGTGGCGTACCACTCGGGGAAGGCGGCGAACATGGCGCCGCCGGCGGTGATGAGCCAGACCTCGTTGCCGTCCCAGACGGGGCCGATGGTGTTGATCAGGACGCGGCGTTCGCGGTCGTCGCGGCCGAGGACGGGCAGGAGCATGCCGACGCCGAAGTCGAAGCCCTCGAGGATGAAGTACCCGGTGAACAGGACCGCGACGAGCAGGAACCAGATGGTGGTGAGGTCCACGGTTGTCTCCGGGGGTCAGTAGGCGAACGCGAGCGGGCGCTCGGCGTCGTCGTGGCTGTCGTCGATGTCGTGGTCGGTGATCTCGGGTACGCCGGCCTTGGCGTAGCGGAGCAGGAGTTTGACCTCGACGACGGCGAGGGCGGCGTAGATGAGGGTGAAGGCGGTGAAGCTGGTGAGGACCTCGGTGAGGGAGACGCTGCGGGACACCCCGTCGCGGGTGAGCATCTCGCCGAAGACGATCCAGGGCTGGCGGCCCATCTCGGTGAAGATCCAGCCGAAGGCGTTGGCGGCCAGGGGCAGCAGGGGCATGATCAGGCCGGCGCGCAGGAGCCACCTGCTGGTGGGGGTGCGGCCCTTGCGGTGGGTCCAGAGGACGAGCAGGGCGATCGCGGCGGCGGCGAGGCCGAAGGCGATCATGAACCGGAAGCTCCAGTAGGTGACGGGGATGATCGGGGTGTAGCTGCCGGCGCCGTACTGGGCGGCGTACTGGGCCTGGAGGTCGTTGATGCCGTGGACGGTGCCGTTGGGGTCGCCGGTGCCGAGGTAGGACAGCAGGTAGGGGATCTTGAGGGCGAACACCTCGCGGGTGCCGTCGAGGCTGCCGATGGTGAGCACGGAGAAGGAGGCGGGGCTCTCGGTGGTGTAGAGGCCCTCGGCGGCTGCCATCTTCATGGGCTGCACCTCGGTCATGATCTTGCCTTGGATGTCGCCGGTGAGGACGACGAGGGCCGAGGAGACCAGGACGACCCAGGAGCCGAACTTGGTGGCGAAGCGGTAGGCGCCGGTGTCGGCGCTGTCGCGGTGGCGGATGAGGTGGTACAGGCCGACGGAGACGACGAGGCTTCCGGCGACGAGGAACGCCCCGGCGAGGGTGTGCGGGAAGGTGATGAGGGCGACCTTGTTGGTGAGCACGGCGACGAAGTCGGTCAGCTCGGCGCGGCCGGTGTCGGGGTTGAGGCGGTAGCCGACGGGGTTCTGCATGAACGAGTTCGCGGCGAGGATGAAGTAGGCGCTGAGGTTGGTGCCGATGGCGGCGGCCCAGATGGCGGCGAGGTGCAGGCGCTTGGGCAGCCGGTCCCAGCCGAAGATCCACAGGCCGATGAAGGTGGATTCGAGGAAGAACGCGACGAGGGCCTCGATGGCCAGCGGTGCGCCGAAGATGTCGCCGACGAAGCGGGAGTAGTCGCTCCAGTTCATGCCGAACTGGAACTCCTGGACGATGCCGGTGACCACGCCCATGGCGAAGTTGATGAGGAAGAGCTTGCCGTAGAACTTGGTGAGCTTGAGGTAGCGCTCCTTGCCGGTGCGGTACCACAGCGTCTGGAGGATGGCTACCAGCACGGACAGGCCGATGGTCAGCGGCACGAAGAGAAAGTGGTAGACGGTGGTGACACCGAACTGCCATCGGGCGACGTCCAACGCGTCCACCGGTAGCCTCCAACTAGTTCATACTACGAGACGTAGTAAATACTACTGCGTGTCGTAGGAAACTCGGCAGGGGCGGAGGTCCCGACCCGGCCCGGGACCAATGACCTTGATCACCACCGCCATCCGGCCCCTCCCCTACCCGCACGCCGACGCCCCGTGCGACCATCGACCGCTGATGGACACGCCCACCGACCGCTGGCGCCCGCCCCTGATCTGGCGCGGCGCGCAACTGCTCGCCCGCGCCGCCGTCGCCGCGCTGGCCCGCCTGGAGGTCACCGGCGACGTGCCCGACCGGCTGCGCCGGGGGCCGCTGATCCTGGCCGCGAACCACCTCAGCCCCTTCGACCCGGTCGTGCTGGCCGCCGCCTGCCAGGCGCGCGGCGTGTCCCCCCGGATCATGGCCACCGGCGGGCTGTTCCGCGCCCCGCTGCTGGGCGCGGCCATGCGGCGTGCCGGGCACATCCGCGTCGACCGGGGCACCGCCGCCGTGCACCGGGCCCTCGACGACGCCGCCACGGCCGTCGCCGACGGGTCGGTGGTGCTGGTGTACCCGGAGGGCCGCATCGGCCTGGACCCCGGCATGTGGCCCGAGCGCGGCAAGACCGGCGCCGCCCGGCTGGCCTTCGCCTGCGGCGCGGCGGTCGTGCCGGTGGCCCAGTGGGGCTCCCACGAGGTGCTGCCGTACCGGGCGCCCCGGGGCGCGCTGCGCGCCGTCGCCCGCGCGGTGCGCCGCCGGCCGGTGCTGCGGGTGCACTTCGGCGACCCGGTGGACCTGACCGACGTCGACCCGGCCGCGCCGGGGGCGGCCCGCAGCGCCACCGACGCCATCGTCGACGCGCTCACCGACGCCCTGGTCCCGTTGCGCCCCGACGAGCCCGACCGGCCCCGCCACGTCGACCCGGGCCGCCCCAGCGACACCAGCCGCCAGCACCGGCGTCGCCCCGCCTGAGCGCCGTTGCCCGCCGCCGGCGTCCGGGGGCCGGCGGCGGCGGGCATACTGCCGGGCGTGCAGCCCCGCTCCGGCTACCTCGACGCCCCCGCGCCGCTGGCGTTCGCCCACCGCGGCGGCGCGGCCCACGGCGACGAGAACACCGTCGCCGCGTTCGCCCGCGCCGTCGACCTGGGCTACCGGTACGTCGAGACCGACGTGCACGGCACCGCCGACGGGGTGGCCGTGGTCTTCCACGACGCCACCCTGCGCCGGGTCACCGGCGAGGCCGGGCGCATCGCCGACCTGCGCTGGGCCGACCTGGCCTCGGTGCGCGTCGGCGGGGCCGCCGTCGTGCCCCGCCTCGACGACGTCCTCGCCGCCTGGCCGCACGTGCGGTTCAACATCGACGTCAAGGCCGACGGCGGCGTCGATGCCACCGTCGCCGCCGTGTCCCGGGCCGCCGCCGGCGACCGGGTGCTGCTGGCCTCGTTCAGCGACACCCGGCTGGCCCGGCTGCGGGCGGCCACCGGCGGGCGGATCGCCACCGGCCTCGGCGCGCGCGGGGTGGCCCGGCTGCGGATGGCGTCGCTGCACGGGCGGCCCCTGCGGCTGCCCCCGTCGGTGGTCGCCGCCCAGGTGCCGCCCCGCTACGGCCGGCTGCCCGTGGTGGACCGCCGGCTGATCGCCTACGCCCACCGGATCGGGTTGCAGGTGCACGTCTGGACGATCGACGAACCCGCCGAGATGCACGAGTTACTTGATCTCGGTGTGGATGGCATCATGACCGATCACGTCGGCGTGCTGCGCGACGTCTACCGCAGCCGCGGCCACTGGGCCGCCTGAGATTCAGCGGAGGCCCCCCTTGGCCGAGACCGTCACCCCGTCGGCCGTGGACGCCCCGCCACCGGCCAGCACCCCCCGGGAGCGGCGCGGCTGGTACCTCTACGACTGGGCGAACTCGGCCTTCCAGACCACCGTCATCACCGTGTTCCTCGGCCCGTTCCTGACCACCGTCACCGAACTGGCCGCCGGCTGCGAACTCGGCGCGGACACCTGCGACGGCTACGTGCGCCCGCTGGGCATCCGCGTCGCCGCCGGCTCCTACTACCCGTACCTGATCTCGCTGTCGGTGCTGCTGACGGTGTTCGTGCTGCCGGTGGTCGGCGCGGTCGCCGACCGCTCGGCGCACAAGAAGCGGCTGCTCGGCGCGGCGGCGTTCACCGGCGCCGGGGCGACCGTCGCGATGGCGTTCGTCACCGGCGAGCGGTACCTGCTCGGCGGGGCGCTGTTCCTCGTCGCGAACATCGCCTTCGGCGCCGCCGTGGTGGTCTACAACTCGTTCCTGCCGCAGCTCGGCGGCCCCGACGAACGCGACGGCATCTCCAGCCGAGGCTGGGCCATCGGCTACCTCGGCGGCGGCGTGCTGCTCGCGCTGAACCTCGTCGCGGTGACCCTGTTCAGTGAGGACGGCAACCCGCAGCGCACCCTGGACCTGGCCCGCTGGTCGATCGTGTCGGCCGGCGTGTGGTGGGCGGCGTTCACCCTGCTGCCGCTGCGCTGGCTGCGCGAACGCCCCGCCCCGGCGACGCCGGGCGGCGGCGGCAACGTGCTCACCGACGGGTTCCGGCAGCTCGGCCGCACCCTGCGGGAGGTCAAGGCGTACCCGCTGACCCTGTTCTTCCTGCTGGCGTTCCTGGTCTACAACGACGGCATCCAGACCGTCATCACCCTGGCCAGCCAGTACGGCACCGAGGAGCTGCACCTCGGGCAGAGCACCCTGATCACCACGATCCTGCTGGTGCAGTTCCTCGCTTTCGGCGGCGCCCTCGGCCTCGGCGCGCTCGCGCGGCGCATCGGGGCGTGGAAGACCGTGCTGCTCAGCCTCGTGCTCTGGACGGGTGTGATCATCGCCGCGTTCCGGCTGCCCGCCGAGGCCCCGCTGCCATTCATGATCCTCGGCGGGGCCATCGGCCTGGTCCTCGGCGGCAGCCAGGCGCTGAGCCGCTCGCTGTTCAGCCAGCTCATCCCCGCCGGCAAGGAGGGCGAGTACTACGGCTTCTACGAGATCAGCGACAAGGGCACGAGCTGGCTCGGCCCGCTGGCGTTCGGGCTGGTGTTCCAGCTCACCCAGTCCTACCGGGTGGGCCTGGTCTCCCTGCTGATCTTCTTCGTGGTCGGGTTCGCGCTGCTGGCCGCCGTGCCGATCCGCCGCGCCATCGTCGCCGCCGGCAACACCCCGCCCCGGGTGCTGTAGGGCCGGCGGCGACCGGCCTGATCGCCGGCCGTCGATCGACTAGGCTGCCCCGACGTGACCGACGACGCCGCTGCCGCACCGATCTGCCGGGCCCGCCCCCTGCCGGGCCCGGACGACGCCCCCGTCGGCTGCGCCGCCGCCCGTGGCGTCGACGGCCGGCCGATGCACGCCGCCGCGCTGCGGTTCTTCTGGGGGCCGATGGACTGCGGCAAGTCCACCATGGCGTTGCAGATGAACCACAACCACGCCCGGCAGGGCCGCCGCGGGCTGGTCACCACCCGCATCGACCGGTCGCTGGGCCCGCAGGTCACCACGCGCATCGGCCTGGCCCACGCCGCGATCGAGGTCACCGACGACCTCGACCTGCGCGACCTGGTCCGCGACGCCTGGGCCGAGGGGGTACGCGTGGACTACCTCATCTGCGACGAGGCGTCGTTCTACAACCTGGAACACGTCGAGCAGATGGCCGAGCTGGTCGACGGCTACGACGTCGACGTCTACGCCTTCGGCCTGGCCACCGACTTCCGGTCCTGCCTGTTCCCCGCCGCCCGGCGGCTGTTCGAGCTGGCCGACTCCGTGGCCCGCATCCAGGTCGAGGTGCTCTGCTGGTGCGGCCGGGAGGGCCTGCTCAACGCCCGCGTCGTCGGCGGGCGCGTCGTCCGCGAGGGCGAACAGGTCGTCATCGGCGACACCGTCGACAGCACCGACGTGCGCTACCAGGTGCTGTGCCGGCGGCACTACCGATCCGGGGACCTCGGCCCCCGCGCCTGACGGGCCCGCCCGTAGTTTCCAGACCAAAAACAACGGTAAGAACTGAGGATTGATCAAGGTCTGCCCTGAGCCCTAGCGTCCCGTCCTGTTTGGTGACGTGACGATCGATGCTCAGGCGGTGGTTCGTGGCGACTCAGGACGTGTTCTCGGCGGAGGAACTGGCGCGGCTTCGGGGCTTCCCGGAGGTCAACCGGGCGGAGTTGATCCGGTACTTCACGTTGACCGGTGCCTGGACCGCTGAGTGGTACTTCCGGCCGGAGACCCTGGAGGCGGCCAACGCCGCGGTGGTCAACTACCACCACCGGCTCCCGCTGACCCGGGCGTTCGGCTCGGGCACCCTTTCGTCGTCGGACGGGCAGCGGTTCCCGGTCAAGGGCAAGTCCATCACCGCCCGGCACCTGTCGCGGTACTTCGCCCGCGGTCAGGGCGTCTCCACCTACACCCACGTCTCCGACCAGCACTCGACCTTCGACACGAAGGTCATCGTCGCGACCGCGCCCGAGTCGCACTACGTGCTCGACGGGCTGCTGGGCAACGAGACCGACCTGCCGACCTTCGAGCACGTCACCGACACCCACGGCGCGACCCTGGCGAACTTCGCCCTGTTCGACCTGGTCGGCAAGCAGCTCTCGCCGCGGATCCGCGACCTCGGAAAGATCACCCTTTATCGGAGCGGGCCGAAGGCTGACTTCCTCGACCGCTACCCGCGGGCCGGCGGCCTGCTGACCCGGCGCTTGAACACAGACCTGATCACGAGCACGTGGGACGACCTGCTGCGCGTTGCCGCCTCAGTGCAGGGCGGCCACGCGACCGCGGCGCTGGTCGTCGGGAAGCTGTGCTCCTCGAAGCGGCAGCAGAACGCGCTGACCAGCGCGATCAAGGAGTACGGGGCGCTGCGCCGTACGGTCTACGCGGCCCGTTACCTGGCTGACGAGACGTACCGGCGGCGCACCGCCCGGCAGCTGAACAAAGGCGAGAACCTGCACGCCCTGCGCCGTAGCCTCGCCTACGCCGGCGAGGGAGCTCTGCGGCGCCGGCACCATGAGCAGCAGACCAAGCAGATGTGGTGCCTGACCTTGGCGACCAACGCGATCGTCTGCTGGTCCACCGAGTACCACGGCCTCGGCGTAGCCGCCCTGCGCCGCACCGGACGCCAGGTCGACGACGAGGTCCTGGCGCACATCTGGCCGACCCACCACGAGAACGTGCACTTCTACGGCACCCACTCGGTCGACATCGACGGCGAGCTCGCCCAGCTCGACACCGACGGCTACCGGCCGCTGCGGCTGGCCGAAGTCGCCCCGGCGATCGGCTGACTGGTTTTCGATGTTCGAGCAGCCGTGGTGGCTCAAGCCCTACGGCTGCTCGAACGTGATGGCGCGCAGGGGCTGGAAGGACATATCGGGCTCCCCGGGAACATGGGCATCATGTTCCTACGAGCCTGACGCAACGTCACGATCGTTAACTGCCCGTCCTCAAGATTCCCGACAGAGTCCTTCAGTGAAGATCCGACTGGACCTCGGTCAGTCGATGCCTTCGACGATGCGGAAGTCGCGCTCGACGCCGTCGGAGAGGGCGACCAGCGCCTCGCGGTAGGCCGCACTCTCGTGCGCCGCGACGGCCTGCTCGAAGCTGTCGAACTCGACCAGGACGGTACGCTCGGCGATTCCGGCGTCATGCGCCACGACCCGACCGCCACGGACGAGGGTCCGACCGCCCCCGGCCTTGACGGGCGGACCGGCCAGCTTGTTGTAAGCAGCCAGCTTCTCAGGGTCTGAAATGGTGCGGTAGACGCTGACCCAGTAGCCCTTGGGCATGGAACCTCCAGTGTTGGGATGAGTGCATCTGACTTACGGGTTGGTCTCGGACGAGCGTCGGCGGGCGAGAGCAAGGCTTGTCAGCGTCGTGATCGCCATGGCGCCGATGCCGACCAGCGCCGCGGTGGTGTAGGCGCTGTCGTCGGGGAAGAGGTGGCCGGGGCCGGTGCCCGCGGCGAGGATCAGGCCGCCGATGGCGCTGCCCAGGGAGTACCCGACGCTGCGGATGACGTAGTTGAAGCTCATGGCGCTCGACGTCTCGCTCTTGGGGGTGACGGCCAGGATGACGCCGGGCATCGCGGCCGAGAAGCCGCCGACGCCGAAGCCGAGCACGCCCATCGCCGTGAACAGTTCGGCAAGGTCCGACCGGGCCGCCGCGAACAGGGCGAACCCGCCGCCGACCACGACGGCGCTGCCGGCCAGGAGCAGGGGGTCGGCGATCCGCGTCCGGACCCGCGGCGTGAGCTTGCCGGCGACGAACCCCAGCACCGAGAACGGGATGAGGACCAGCCCGGCGACGAAGGTCGTCAGCCCGAAGCCGTAGCCGGCGCCGTGCGGCGTCTGCGCGTACCGGGTGATGAGCGTGAGCAGGAGGTACATGCCGATCCCGCCGACGAACATGGCGAGGTTCGCCCCGGCGACCGCCGGGTGCCGCACCGCCCGCACATCGACCAGGGGCGTCGTGCTGCGCAGCTCGATGACGGCCCAGACGCAGAGCAGCACCACCGCGACGACGGCGAGGACCGCCGCCACGGCGAGGTGCCGGCTCCACAGATTCCGTTCGCCGGCGAGGAACAGCACCAGGAGCAGCGCAGCGGCCAGGACGACCGCGCCTGCCACGTCCACGTGGGCGGAGCGGCCTTCGGGGGCTTCGGGCATGGAGCGCCACGCGGTCAGGAGGGCGGCGGCGGTGACGACCAGGCCGAGGCCGTAGGCGGCCCGTACCCCTCCGAACTCGGCGAGCAGTGCGGCCAGCGGGTAGCCGACGCCGGCCCCGATGATCGAGACCACCGAGATCAGGGCGATCACGGCCGCGCTGCGCTCTTCGGGGAGGTGGTCTCGGGCCACGCCCATCATCAGCGCCGTCAGCCCGAGCCCGACGCCCTGGGCCGCCCTGCCGGCCAGCAGCCACGCGAACGGCAGCGGCAGCACGGTGAGCGCGCTGCCGGCGACGACGACCGCCAGCGTGGCGAGGATCGTGGCCCGCCGGTGCGGGCCGGCTCCGAGTCGGCCCAGGACCGGCGTGGCGACGGCGCCGCTGAGCAGCGCGATGGTCAGCGTCCACTGCGCGCTGCCGAGCGAGACGTGGAACGAGGTCGCCACGCTGGTGATGAGCGGCGTCCCGAGGCTGGCGACCGCCGCCACGACCAAAGCGATGAACATCAGGGCGGGGACCAGCAGCCGCGCCTCGGAACGCGCCACCGGGAACGCCTTCACCGCGACCCCGCCGACCGGCTGTCCGGTCACTGCTTCGGCCCTTCGCGGTCCTGGCTTTCGAGCTCTGCCAGATGCTTCAGCGCCGGAAGGGCCGCCACCAGCGCCTCGACCTCGTCGCCGGTGAGCTCGCCGATCAACCGCTCGAACGCGTGGACGCCCGCCTGGCGCCGCGTCCGGACATAGGAGGCGCCGGCCTCGGTCAGGCACACCAGCGTCACCCGCTTGTCGGACGCGTCGCCCCGCCGCTCGACCAGGCCGGACTCCTCCAGCACCCGGACCAGGGCGGTCATCGCGGGCTGGGTGACGCCCTCGACCGCGGCCAGATCGGTGATGCGCCGCGGTCCGGTCCGGTCCAGGGTGGCCAGAGTAGCGGCGGACGTCAGGCTCATGTCCCGGGGCAGGCGTCTCGCGGCCCTGGTGGCCAGGCCGTAGAGGGCTGCCCCGATGGCGGCGGACGCGCCAGGAGCGGTGTCTTGACGACTCACGCTCGAAGCATAGCAAACTTATATTCATAGTGTATGGAAATGAGTCGACTGGCGCGGGCGCGCGCTGGCCGTCACGCCCGCCGCGATGGAAGTGCTCGGTGGGGATACCTGCGCCGGGCCGCCGGCCGCGTCGCCGTGGTGATCTCTCGCCGCGATCGTGTGCACACCGACTCCGGCGACCCGCGCGGAACCTATGGCGAGGTCGGGGGATCCCAGCAATACGAGTCCGACCGCAGTGCCTGGAAGGTCGGCAAATACATCCGCGAGCACGCCGAGTTGTCGCCGCGCTCACCCCGGAGATCTACGAGCAGACGATGGCCCGCTGGGACTCCGCGCCGCGAACACCTGGAACAAACACCTGTCCGCGCTGACCTCGTTCACCGCCTACTGCCGCCGCCAGGACTGGCTGACCACCGACCCCGGCCGACGCCTGGAACGCCGCAAGGTCACCCGGACCCGGGACAAAGCCATCCCCCGCGCCCGGCTGGAACGGCTGTTCACCGACAACCGCAACCCGCTGCGCGAGCGGGTGCTCTGGCGGATGCTCTACGAGACCTGCGCCCGGGCCGAGGAGATCCTCGGCCTCGACGTGCCCGACCTCGACATGGAGTTCCGCCGCGCCCTGGTCACCGAGAAGGGCGGCGACCGCGCCTACGTGCAACCGCCCGCCTGCTGCCCCGGCTGCTGGTCGGCCGCAGCGTCGGGCCGGTGTTCCTCGCCGACCGACGCGCCGCGTCAGCCGGGCACCGCGCGCCGGCCCTGGGCGACATCTGCCCGGAGACCGGCCGGGGCCGGCTGTCCTACCCGCGCGCCGAGTACCTGTTCAAGCAGGCGTCCCAGCTCCACGACCCGCACGGAACCGGGTACACGCTCCACCAGCTGCGCCACTCCGGGCTGACCCACCTCGCGGCCAAGGGCCGCAGCGCCGCCGAGCTCCAGGCCAAGTCCCGCCACCGGCACCTGGCCACCCTCGGCATCTACGTCCGGCTCGGCGAGGAAACCTCCGCTCGCATCACCGCCGAGAACGACGAGCACCACCGTCGGCACCGGCGCTGACCACGCGTCCCACTTACCGGGATCAAGATAAAACAGCCGGAACGGCTGCCCTGGACTCCAGCTTGAGGAAGCGACCGCAGGTGAGAGCCTAGATCAACTGCTTGCCGTTGTTTTTGGTCTGGAAACTACGGGCGGGCCTGACGGGCCCCCGCGCGGGCCGGACGACGTCGGCGTCGAGGGCGATCCCCCTCAGAAGGGGTCCCCGCAGACCCGCCACGTGCCGTCCTCCTGCACCACCGGCAACTCGCGTTCCTCTGCGCCGCCGCCGTCGCGGTGCAACCGCACGCGCACGACGCCGCGCGGCCGGCCGGACCGGGTCGCCACCGACACGTCGACGATCTCGTGACCGCGCACCTGCGGCGGGGTCCGCACCCAACTGCCGAACCCGGCCTGGCTCCACCGGTCGCGCGCCTGCCCGCACAGCCGCTCGTACGCCCGGTCGGTGTCGCCCGCCGCGACGTCGCGGAGGAACCCGTCCGCGGTCTGGCGGACCGGACCGTCGGCCTGCACCACCACCTGGGCGTTCCACACCGCCAGGCCGGCCACTCCGACCAGGCAGGTGCCCAGGCCGAGGCCGGCGGCCAGCGCACCGGCGCGCACCGGCCGACGGCGCCGCGCCGGTCGGCGCCACCCCTGCTCCCCGCCCATCACCACCGACGGTAGGCCACCGGCGACCCGATCGCGGCCGGACCCGACGCCCGGTCGGCCTTCCGTCCGCCCGGCCGGGGGGCGGGCACCGCCCCGGCGAGCGGTGACCTCGGCCGCCCCGGCTACCGGCGGCGGGGCCTCAGGTGCGCCGCCGGGCCCGGGCCGCCCAGATCACGTACGCGGGGTCGCGGTCGAGGTTGTGCCGGTCCCGGTCGTAGCGGCGGGTGGTGCGCGGGTCCGAGTGCCCCATCGCGTCCTGCACGTCCTCCAGCGGCACCCCCTCCGAGCGGGCCGTGGTGGCGAACGCGTGCCGCAGCGAGTGCGGCGACAGCTTCGCCCACGCCGGGATGCCGGCGGCGCGGGCCAGGCGGCGGACCATCCGGAACACCGAGTGCCGGTCCAGCCGACCGCCGGTGGCGGTCACCAGCAGCGGCCCGGTCAGCTCGGGCACGCTCACCCCCTGCGCGGCGGCCCGCTCGGCCAGGTAGGCGTCCACCGCGTACGCGGTGCCCGGGGTCAGCGCCCGGCGGCGGACCTTGCCGCCCTTGCCGACGAACCGGACGCTGCGGTGCCCCCGCTCCGCGCCCAGGTCGGTCAGGTCCAGCGAGATCAGCTCGCCGACGCGCAGCCCCAGGTCGGCCAGCAGCGCGAGGGCGGCCCGGTTGCGGGCGGCGGTCGGCCCGGTGTCCGCCTCGGCGGCGGCGAGCAGCGCGTCGACCTCGTCGGGGGTCAGCCCGACCGTGGCGGAGTGGTCCCGGTCGATGCGGGGGCGGTCCGCGCCGGAGACCGGGTTGCCCTCGACCGCCCGCAGCTTGACCAGGAAGTCGTACCAGCTCGACAGCGCCGACAGCCGGCGCGCCACGGTGGCCGGGGTCAGCGGCCGGCCGCTCTGCGCGGCCAGGGTGGTCTCCAGCTCCCGGGCGTAGGCGTTGACGTCGAGGAAGCTGGCCCGCAGCGGGTCCAGGTCCCGGGCCGCGCACCAGGTGAGCCAGCCGGCGACGTCCCGCCGGTACGCGTCGCGGGTGTGCTCCGACAGCCGCCGGTTGCGCAGCCACGCCTCGGTGAAGTCGACCGGCCCGCCGGGCAGGGCCGGGGCGGCGGCGGGGCGGGACAGCACGGGGAAGCCGGGATGGGACATGTGAGAAAGGCTCTCAGGCCGGCCGGTGATCGGCGGTGAGGCGCGCCCACGCGGGTCGTCCGGGCGGTCGCGTGCGCGGCCGCCCGGACCCTTTCCCGCAGGTGACGCCGCATCAGGCGGCGGCGCGCTCCCGGGCGGGCCGCCTGCGCAGGGCGGGAACCCGCAGCGCCGGTGGCTGGTAGGCGATGTCGAGCGCCGCGACGTCGGTGCCCGGTGGGGCGAGGGCGTCGATGCGGTCGAGCAGGTCGTCGTCGAGGACCACGTCCGTGGCCTCGAGCAGGTCCTCCAACTGCTCCATCGTGCGGGGACCGATGATCGCCGAGGTGACGCCGGGGTGGGAGATCGCGAACGCCAGCGCCAGGTGCGCGACCGGCATTCCCGCCTCCCCGGCCAGGGCGATGATCCGCTCGACGAGATCCAGCGCCCGTTCGTCGGTGAGGTACCGGGGCACCCACTTCATCCGGCCGCTGTCGGGTCGCCGGCCCTTGCGGTAGCGGCCGGCGAGCATTCCCCCGGCCAGCGGGCTGTACACCAGGGTGCCGATGCCGTACCGCTCGCAGACCGGCAGCACCTCACGTTCGACCGCCCGGTTGAGGATCGAGTACGTCGACTGCTCGGTGCGCAGCCGGGCCAGGCCCCGCCGCTCGGCGACCCACTGGGCCTCCACGATCTCCGGGGCCGGGAAGTTCGAGGAGCCGATCGCCCGGACCTTGCCGCTGCGCAGCAGGTCGGTCAGCGCGGCCAGGGTCTCCTCGATGTCCGTGCCCGGATCGGGATGGTGGATCTGGTACAGGTCGATGTGGTCGACCCGCAGCCGGCGCAGCGAGTCCTCGACGGCGGTGACGATCCAGCGTCGGGAGTTGCCACGACGGTTCGGGTCCCCGCCCATCGCGCCGCTGAACTTGGTGGCGAGCACGACGTCGTCACGCCGGCCCCGCAGCGCCGCGCCGACGATCTTCTCGGTCTCGCTGTGACCGTAGAGGCGGTTTCTAGGCTTCAGTGCAACTGATCTTGGTTGGGCTGGAGGTTGTGGTGGCGAGGCCGGGTGTGTTGACGTTCGGGCATCGGCAGGTGTTGGAGCATTTGTGGGCTTCGGGTCGCACGATTTCGCAGATCGCGGCGGTGGTGGGCGTGCCGGTGTGCACGGTGTCGCGGGAGGTGGCGCGGAACAACAGTGCGCGGCACGGGACGAAGAACCCGCTCGGGCGGTCGTTGCCGTCTGGGCGGGCTCGCCGCCCGTATCGGTGGGGGTATCAGGCGCAGTGGGCACAGCGGCGGGCTGACGTGGCCAGGCGGCGGCCGGCGCGGTCGAAGCTGGCGGTGGATAGGCGGCTGCGGCAGGTGGTGGCGGGGAAACTGGCCCGTAGGTGGTCTCCGAAGCAGATCGCCGCGTGGTTGCGGGCCACGTTCGCTGACCGGCCGGAGTTGCAGGTGTCCCACGAGACGATCTACCAGGCGATCTACGTGCAGTCGCGGGGCAACCTGCGAGCGGAGTTGGGCCGGCAGGTGGCGCTACGGTCGGGCCGCACCCGCCGGCGCCCGCAGTCACGTGCCGCGGGTGCCGCCCGCAGCCGGCGGCCCTGGATCGGGGACCTGCACATCAGTAGCCGGCCGGCCGAGGCCACCGACCGGGCGGTGCCCGGGCACTGGGAAGGTGACCTGGTCATCGGCAAGGCGGGAGCCTCAGCGATCGTGACCCTCGTGGAACGAGCCACCCGCTACGTGATGCTCGGCGCCCTGCCCCACGGCCGCGACAGCGAAGCCGTCATCGGCGTACTCACCGACCTGACCACCCGCATGCCCGCGCACCTACGCCGATCACTGACCTGGGACCAGGGCACCGAGATGGCCACCCACCCGCAATTCAGCATCGCCACCGGCTGCCCGGTCTACTTCTGCGACCCCCACAGCCCCTGGCAACGCGGCACCAACGAGAACACCAACGGGCTCCTACGCCAGTACTTCCCCAAAAGCAGCTACGACTTCCGCACCATCGACCAAAACGGCCTGGACGAAGTCGCCCACGAACTCAACACCCGACCCCGCGAAACGCTGGGCTGGAACACACCAGCCCAACGCCTCGCACAACTCATCGCACCCTAACGATTGCACTCACACCTTGACCCCGCCAGACGTCGGCGGTGTCGATGACGTTGATCCCGGCGTCCAGTGCCCGGTGGATGATCCGGACGCAGTCTTCCCGGTCGGTGTTGGCCATCCCGAACATCATGGTGCCGAGGCAGAAGGGGCTGACCTGGATGCCGGTCCGCCCCAACGCGTGCGTCCTCAAGATCAGGCGGCCGGGTCGTGGTCGACGGCGACGTCGAGGACCCAGGTGACACCGAAGGGGTCGGTGAGCATGCCGTACAGCGGCGCCCAGCCGGCCGGGCCGAGGTCGACCACGATGGTGGAGTCCTCGGCGAGCTTCTTCCAGTAGCCGCTGATCTCGTCGGCGTCCCTGCCCCGGACGGAGACGAAGAACGGCGCGTCGCCCTGGCTCCACGGCCGCGACGACGGCACGTCGTACGCCATGATCGCGAAGCCGTCGGGCGAGGTGACCTGGCCCCACATGATCTGGTCGGCCTCGTCGGGGTTCTGCACGGCGTGGGCGTCGGCGTAGGTGACCGCGACCAGGTCGCCGCCGAAGACCGAACGGTAGAACTCCAGCGCCTGCCGGGCGTTGCCCCGCAGGTTGACGTGGGTGACGGTGTTGACAGCCATGACGATTCGTCTCCTGTTGTGGTTCGGACAGCAGGCCGGGTTTCCGGTGCGGGGAGAACGATCGCAGGGGTAGCGGTCAGCTTGTGGCCGCTACCTGCGGCAGGATCACCGTCATGCCAAAGACGTCGGCCCGACTGCTGTCGCTGCTGTCGCTGTTGCAGGCCCGCCGTGACTGGCCGGGCCGGCTGCTCGCCGAGCGGCTGGAGATCAGCCCCCGCACGGTGCGCCGGGATGTCGACCGGCTACGCGAACTCGGCTACCCGATCCGTGCCGTCAAGGGGCCCGACGGCGGCTACCGGCTCGACGCCGGCACCCAACTGCCGCCGCTGCTGTTCGACGACGACCAGGCCGTGGCCATCACGGTCGCGTTGCAGCTCGCGGCCGTCTCGGGCACCGTCGGGGAGGCGGCGGCGCGGGCGCTGACCACCATCCGGCAGGTCCTGCCCCGCCGGCTGCGGCGCCGCGTCGACGCCCTGCGGGTCACCGCCGTCGCGGCGCCCACCACGCGACCGGACCCGCCGGTCGACGTGGCGGTGCTGACCGCCGTGGGCGACGCCGCGCACGCCCGCGAGGTGCTGCGCTTCGACTACGCCGCCACCGACGACCAGCGGCCGCCCCGCCGGGTGGAGCCGCACCACCTGGTCACCTGGAACGCCCGCTGGTACCTCGTCGCCTGGGATCTCGACCGGCACGACTGGCGCACCTACCGGGTCGACCGCATCCGCCCCCGCACCCCGACCGGGCCCCGCTTCGCCCCACGCGAACTGCCCGCCCCGGACGTGGCCACCTTCGTGGCGGCGAGGTTCCGGGGCAACGACACCTCCCCCGACTGGCCGTGCGTCGGCGAGGTCGTCCTCGACCTTCCCGCGCAGGTCGTGGCCACCTACCTGCGCGACGGGACGGTCGAGGCGCTCGGCCCCGACCGGTGCCGCCTCGTCCAGGGCTCCTGGTCGTGGACGGCCCTGGCCGCCTCCCTCGGCCGGTTCGGCGCCGACCTGCAGGTCGTCGGGCCGGCGGAGCTGAAGGACGCCTGCGCCGAACTCGGCCGCCGCTACACGCGGGCCGCCGCGTGACCCCGCCGACGCGGCACGTCGGCGACGCCGAACGCCGCGCCCGGCTCGCGATCCGGCACGCCCTGGCCCCGCAGTTCCGGGTCGCCTCGCCGGAGGCCGTCACCCGGGCGGTGGCCGTCCTGCACGCCACCGAACCCGCCACCGTCTACTTGTCCTGCGCCGCGCGGGCCGACACGCTGACGACCGCCGACGTGCACCGCGCCCTGTACGACGACCGCAGCCTGGTCAAGCAGCTCGCCATGCGCCGCACCCTGTTCGTCTTCCCCCGGGACCTGCTGCCGGCGGCGTGGGCCGGTCCCTCCGCCCGCGTCGCCGCCACCGAACGCGCCCGGATGGTTAAGGACGTCGTCGCGGCGGGCCTGGCCACCGACGGCGACGCATGGCTCGACGGGGCCCGCGCCGAGGTGCTCGCCCTGCTCGCCGACGCCCCACAGGGGCACGTCGCCCAGGACGTCCGCCGCGCCGTCGCGACGATCGACGTCAGGGTGACGGTCAGCCCGGGCGCCCCCTGGACGGCGTCTCGGGTGCTGACCCACCTCGGCCTCACCGCCGACGTCGTGCGCGGCGCCAACACCGCCGGCTGGCACACCTCCCGCCCCCGGTGGACGCTGATGCGCCACTGGCTCGGCGCGCTGCCCGACCCGACGACCGCCGCCGACGGCTACCGCGAGATCGTGCGCCGCTGGCTGTACGCGTTCGGCCCCGGCACCGAGGACGACTGCGTGTGGTGGCTCGGCGCCACCAGGACCGTGGTGCGCAGGGCCTTCGCCGAGCTCGGCGCGGCGCCGGTCACGCTCGACTCCGGCCGGATCGGCTGGCTGCTGCCCGACGACGGCGACCGGATCACCGACCCGGGGCCGTGGGCGGCGCTGCTGCCCGTGCTCGACCCCACCGTCATGGGATGGCAGGACCGCGGTTTCTTCCTCGGGCCCCACCGTGACGTGCTCTTCGAACGCCGGGGCAACGCCGGCACGACCGCCTGGGTCAACGGCCGGACCGTCGGCTGCTGGGTGCAGGACGCCGCCGGCGCCGTGCGCGTGCGACTGGTGGAACCGGTGTCGGCCGCCGAGCGGCGCCTGCTCGACGTCGAGGCGCAACGCCTGACCTCCTGGCTCGCCGGGTTCCGCGTCCCCACCGTCTACACCTCGCCCGCCATGGCCGCCTGACCCCGGGGCGCGCCGACCGGCTCGTCGTGCAGGCGGCCGTCGGCGAGGCGCCACCGCCGGTCGACGCCGACCGCGTCGGCGAACCACACGTCGTGGGTCACCAGCACCACCGTCCCGGAGAACTCCCGCAGCGCCGCCTCCACCACGTCGAGGGAGTCGAAGTCGAGGTAGTTGGTCGGCTCGTCGAGCAGCAGCACCCGCGCCCGGCTGTTGACCATCGCCGCGAGCAGCAGCCGGCGCAGCTCCCCGGCGGAGAGCACCCGCAGCGGGGTGTCCCACTGGTCGGGGCCGAACAGGTGCGCGTCGAGCAGCCGCTCGGCCTCGTCGACGTACACCGGGACCTGGGAGCGGAACCACCCCAGGACCGTGACGTCGGTGCGCAGCGCGTCGTGGGTCTGCGGCAGCAGCGCCACCGGCCCGGCGGCGGTGACCGTCCCCGCGTCGGGTGCGCGCTGCCCGGCGAGCAGCCGCAGCAGGGTGGTCTTGCCGGCGCCGTTGTCGCCGGTGAGCAGGACCCGCTGCCCGGCGTCGACGACGAGGTCCAGGTCGCGCAACAGCGTCCGCCCGCCGGCCTGCGCCGCGAGCCCGGCCGCGCGCAGCGCCGGGGCGTCTTCGCCGGTGGGCTGCGGGAACGCCAGGGTCAACACCGGTCGGGTACGGGGCTCGGCCAGCCAGCGGATCGAGTCCATCTGCCGGCGCAGCCGCCGCTCGCGGGCCTTGGCCTTCTTCGCCACCTTCTTCGCGTAGCGGCGGACCTGGTCGGAGCCGAGGCCGGTGCGCACCGACTCCTCCACGCCGCGCGCCTGCTGCCGGGTGCGGTCGATGTCGGCCAGCCAGCGCCGGTGGTCCTTGCGCTGCGCCTCGTAGTCCAGCAGCAGCCGCTGCCAGCGGCGGGTCCTCTCCGCCCGGTAGGCGGTGTACCCGCCGGTGTAGGTCTGCGGCTCGTCGTGGATGCCGTCGAGTTCCACGATCCGGGTGACCGTCCGGTCGAGGAACGCCCGGTCGTGGCTGACCACGAGCACCCCGCCGTCGAAGGCGGCCAGCCAGCCACCCAGCCAGGCGATGCCGTCGGCGTCGAGGTGGTTGGTGGGTTCGTCGAGGATCAGCAGGTCGGGGGCGTCCAGCAGCACCCGGGCCAGGGTGAGCCGGGCCTGCTCGCCGCCGCTGACCCGGTGCAGCGGCGCGGCGTCGTCCAGGTGCGCCACGTCGAGGCGCTGGCGGACCTCCGCCAGCCGGGCCTGCGCCCGCCAGCCGTCCAGCGCCGCCCACCGCTCCTGCGCCTCCCCGTACGCGTGCAGCGCGTCGGTGTCCCCGGCGGCGAGCCGCCGCTCCAGGGCGCGCAGCTCACGTTCCAGGGGACCCAGCTCGCCCAGGCCGGCGGCGAGGAAGTCGGCGACGGTGACCGTCGGGTCGGGCACCTGCTGGGCGAAGTACCCGATCGTGGTGCCGGGGGCGCGGTGCACGTGCCCGGTCGACGGGGCTTCCGCGCCGGTGAGCACGCGCAGCAGGGTGGACTTGCCGACGCCGTTCGGGCCGACCAGGCCGACCCGGTCACCGGCGTTGACGACCAGGTCGACGCCGGTGACCAGCGGATCGGCGTCGTACTGCTTGCTGACGGACACGACCTTCAACACGGTGCTCCTCCGCAGGGGACGCGAGACGGGACGGACCGGCCCGGGATGGGGCGATCGGTCGGTGCGCGTGGCGGCGGGCTTCGCCCGGCCGCTGCCTGCGGATCACATGTGTCGGTCGGCTCCCTGTCGGTCGGCTGTTTGGTCGGGTCCACTCTCGCATCCCGTACGGCGGCGCGCGACCGCGTTTCCCCGCCTGCCCGCACCCGGGTCAGGCGGGCGCCGGGCGGGATGTGGCTCCCGCCCGGCGCGGGACGGTCAGGCGTCGATCTGCCTGCGGCCGTTGCCGGTCGTGGTCACGGCGACCCGCCGCGGCTTGGCCCGCTCGGCGACCGGGATGCGCAGCGTCAGCACGCCGTTGTCGTAGCCGGCCTCGAGGTTGTCGGTGTCGAGGGTGTCGCCGAGGAACAGTTGCCGGCTGAAGGTGCCCATGGGTCGCTCGGCGGCCACCAGCTCGACGTTGTCGCCGGTCGGGCGGCGGCGGGACGCGCGGACGGTCAGCACGTTGCGCTCCACGGTGCACTCGATGCTGTCCGGGTCGACGCCGGGCAGGTCGAACGCGGCGTGGAAGTGGTCCCCGTCGCGGTAGGCGTCCATGTGCATCACGGCCGGGCGGGCGGTGGTGCCGAAGAACTGCTCGGCGATCCGGTCGATCTCACGGAACGGGTCGGTACGCATCAGCATGGCTCTGCCTCCTCGGTTCTCCTGGTCCAAGGTCTCAAGTTGAGTCTGGGCGACTCAAGTTCCTTCGACTTCTGTTTTAGCGCGCTGCCCCCGCGACGTCAACCCGGCCTGAGAGCGACGCCGCGTCGCGCCGGTTCGTCACGGCCCCGTCCGCCAGTAGACGCCGGACTCGCGGGTGAGCAGCAGGTCGTCGACCAGGTAGCGGCGCAACGTCACGTGGTCGGCTTCGCCCCCCTCGCACCAGGGGCGCAGGGCGTCGTCCACGGCCCGCTCCGGGTAGCGCCGCCCGGGCTCGAAGGTCCGCGCGGTGATGTGCTCCAGCAGCACCCGACGGCGACCGCGCTGGGCGGGCAGCCGGGTCAGCGCGCCGTCGCGCAGGAACGTGCGCAGGATCGTCTCGCGCGCGTCGGTGGCCGGCGCGGTCGGCGCCGCCGCGCCGGCCCGGGCCAGCTCGCGCAGCCGCTCGCCGTCGACCCGCAGCCCGCAGCCGTCGTCGGCCAGCACGCCCGAGTCGGTGAGCCGGCGTACGGCGGTGGCGATGTCCCGGGCGGGCAGACCGGTGCGCGACACCACGGCGGGCACGTCCCGGGCACCGAGCACGATCGCGGCGAACACGACGCGGCGGCGCTCGTCGGCGAGCGCCCCCGCGAGGACCTGTGTACTCATGCCCCGCACCCTGCCAGCACTCACCCGGGGACGGCCAGGCGTTTTCCACCCACCGTCGACCAGGCCGCGCCCGCGTTTCCCCAGCCCCGTCGGTTACCTCGGCCCGGTGTCCGGGGAAGCCACGGGCATGGCCGAGACCTTCGCAGACCAGGACCTGACCACCCTGCGGTCCATCGCGCGCGGTGCCGGCATACCGGACACCGAGCGCATGCCGCACGACGAACTGGTCGACATGTTGCGCCGCGCCGGCCTGGCCGAGCCGGACCCGCGGGCCGCCGACACCACGCTGGGCGGCCCGGGCGAGGGCACTTACCACGGCCGTGGCGTCGGACGCCGCGAGTCCGCGGGCGGGGTGGGCGCGGAGACCGGCTGGCCGGACCAGCCGACGCGCGATCCCGCCGGGCTGGCCGGGCTACCGCGCAGCGACCTGCGGCTGGGCGACGAGACCACCGGCGGCCGGGCCGCCGAGCAGGCGATCGGCGCGCGCCCGGCGAGTCCGACACCGAGATCGACAACGGCACCCGACGCTGATCCCGCCCGGGCACGCCGTGTGGCGGCGCGGGTGCCCTAGGCTTCCCGCGTGCTGTCAGGAGTGCAGGGACTGTCGCGCCACTTCACCCAGGAGTCGCTGAGGGCGTACCTGCTCCAGCGCTCGCAGCGGCAGCCCGGCGGGTGCCTGATCGTGCGCGGCTACGGCAGCAGGCGCGGGGTCCACCAGAAGGTGGCCGGCCGGGCGTGGGCTCACGTCGCCGCGTACGCGGTCTTCGTCGGCGGCTACCAGCCGGGCCTGGAGGTCCACCACGAGTGCGGCGTGCCGGACTGCATCGAGCCGAGCCACCTGCGGCAGCTCTCCCACGCGGAGAACTGCCGCACCCGCTCGCAGCGGCCGCAGTGCCGCAACGGCCACGACCGCGAGCCCGACCCGGAGACGGGCCGCTACCGCAAGGTCTGCCGGCGCTGCAACAGCGAGGCGCAGAGGCGGTGGCGGGAACGCCAGGCCGCCGAGGTCGCCCGCGCCCGGGCCGCAGTCGGCGTCGCCCCGTCCACGCCCTGATCGGCTTCGACCGGGTGGGTGTGGGCTCGCCGTATGGCGGGCTCACAGACCCGACTACACCAGCGTAACTCATTACGCACAAGAACTGTCATTATGGTGTGCTGATGTTATGCCCCCTTTGTCCGGCTTATTTGCGGGATTGCTGTTAACAACAATCCGATAATCAAGGCAAGCGGCGGTGCGAATCGGCGGGACGTGCGGTGGGGAAGAGGCCGGGGGCGCGGCGCGGTTACGGACGCTGGCTGGCGCGGAGGTAGGCGTCGAGGGCGGCGGCACCGGCGAGCATGGCGCGGCCACGGGCCGACAGTCGGGCATGCCAGTCGCGCAGCGCCGATTCGAGAGGCGCGACGCCTCCGGCGGCGCAAACCTGGACGATCAGCGGGGCGATCTGCGCCAAGGGGTAGCCGCCCCGCCGGAGCTGGTGGACGAGCAACGCGTCGCGCACGTCCGCCGCGCCGTAGACCCGGTAGCCCGTCCGCCGGTCGCGGCCCGGCCGGACCAGGCCGGCGCGCTCCCACGCCCGCAGGGTGGCCGGGCGCACGCCGAGCCTGCGCGCCAAGGGGCCGACGAACGTGTCGCCGCGCTCCGCCGCCACGGGAGCGAGGCCGCCGAGCGCGTCCTCCACCGCCTGGAAGGTGCGGCGGTCGTCGAGGAGTTGCGCGTGGCTCTCGTCGACGCGCCGCAGCGCGTCCTCGACCGCGCCCCGGTTGACGGCGCGCATGATCTCCGCAGCCGTGGGGTGGCCGTGCCCGGGCACGAGGGCGAGGAACGCGCACAGCGCCTGGGCGTGCAGCGGCGTGTAGGCGCGGTAGCCGTGCGGGCTGCGCTCGGCCACCGGGAGGATGCCGGCCGCCTCGTAGTTCCGGACCGCCTGCGTGGACAGCCCGTGCGACCGCGCCAGGTCGACCGGCCTGAGCCGACCACCGTGTTGAGGGTTTAGCCGCACCGTCCTGCCCATGTCGCGGAAAAGTCTCCACCGTCGCTTCAACGATAGCGTTGAAGATATGACTGTCGCTGTCGAGGACGCCGCCCATCCCGTCGACGCCGCCACCGTCCTGGGGCTGCTTCCGGCCAGGCCACGGCTGCTCGCCCTCGGCGAGCCCACCCACGGCGAGGACGTCCTGCTCGAGGTGCGCAACGAACTGTTCCGGCAACTCGTCGAGCGGGAGGGCTACCGCACGATCGCCATCGAGAGCGACAGCGTGGCGGGCCTGGTCGTCGACGACTACGTCACCTCGGGCGCAGGCACCCTCGACGAGGTCATGCGGCGCGGCTTCAGCCACGGGTTCGGCGCGTCCCCGGCCAACCGGGAACTCGTGCGCTGGATGCGCGCGTACAACGACGGCCGGCCGGCGGCCGAGCGGCTGCGCTTCGTCGGGTTCGACGGCCCCCTGGAGATCACCGGTGCCGCGAGCCCCCGGCAGGCCCTCACCGCGCTGCACGCCTACCTCGCCGCCCGGACCGACGACGACCTGCTCACCCACGACGTGCAGACCCTCGACCGGCTGCTCGGCGACGACGAGCGGTGGACGGAACCCGCCGCGATGACGGACCCGTCCCGCTCCGTGGGGCGCACGCCCGAGGCCGAGCGCCTCCGGCTGCTCGCCGACGACCTCGTGGCCCTGCTCGACACCCAGGCGCCGCGCCTGATCGCGGCCTCCTCGCGGGACGACTGGGACCGGGCGCGCATGTACGGGCGCACTGCCGTCGGGCTGCTGCGGTACCACCACCGGATGGCCGACCCCGCGCCGAGCCGCATGGCGGGGCTGTTGGCCACGCGGGCGTCGATGATGGCCGCCAACCTGCTCGCCGTCGCCGAGCGCGGCCCCGCGCTGGTGTACGCCCACCACGCGCACCTGCAACGGCACGAGAGCACGATGCGGATGTGGCAGGGGCCGGTGCGGTGGTGGAGCGCCGGCGCGATCGTCGACGCCCGACTCGGCCAGGAGTACGCCGTGCTCGCTACCGCCCTGGGCACGATCCGCCACCACGGGGTGTCGACCCCGCCACCGGACACCGTCGAGGGGCTGCTGTACGCGCTGCCACAGGACCGCTACGTCGTCGACGTCCGCAGGCTGGCCGCCGCCCTCGGCGACGTGCCGCCCGCCGCCCGGGTCTCCCCCTGGTTCGGGTACGCGCCGCTGGACCCGGCGCACCTGGCGGGCAACGACGCGATCGTGTTCGTCCGGGACGCGCCGGCGGGGCGGACGTGGTGGCCGGCGGCCTGACCGGCGACGGTGCTCCTTCAGGGGGTGAGGGCGTGCTCGGTGAAGTGGCCGCAGGCGGTGAAGCCAAGGCGGCGGTAGACGGGCTCGCCGTCGGCGGACGCCTGCAGCACCGCGATCTCGTAGCCCGCGTCGCGGGCGGTGTGCAGGGTGGCCACAGTGACGGCGCCGCCGTAGCCGCGGCGGCGGGCGGTGGCGAGGGTGGCGATGTTGTAGATCCCGGCAACGCCCGCGTGCAGGAAGACCTCGGCGGAGCAGACGGGACGGCCGTCGACGTAGCCGACGAGGTAGCGGGCGGGGCAGTCGGCGTTGAGCGCCAGGTCGGCGGCGTCGGCGAAGAACCGGCGCACCGTGGCGGCGGGCGGGTCCCAGTTCGCGGCGAGAACCGTGGCGTAGTCGGCGAGCTGCTCCGCAGTGGTCACCAGGCGGATGTCCAGGCTGTCGGCGCGCGCCTCGGGCAGCGGGCCGCGCAGGTCCTTCCACATGCCGGTCTCGGTCTCCGACGCCTCCAGGCCGGCGGCCCGGAGGTACTCGGCGAGATCGCCCGGCGTGGAGGCGGGGCCCACCCACCAGGAGAAGGGGCGGCTGGTGGCGGCCAGGGTCCGGGCCGTCTCCGTGGCGCGGACCGGGGCGGTGGCCGGGGTGAAGCGGGCCGCCGCGACGATGTTGAAGGTGTCGTCGGCGAGACCGCTGTCGGCGATCAGCAGGTCGCCGGTCTCGGTGACGGAGGCGCCTTCCAGGTGCCGGTGCAGGTGGCAGGCGTGCTCGGCGAGGTTCTGCTCCATCGCCAGCAGAAGGCCGGGTTCATCGATCGGCGGGAGATTTGTGGAATTCATGGTGATTCATTGCAGCACGCCACCTGAGGTACCCGCAGGGTGGGGGCTGGCCGACCTCGCGGTGCGCACCGCCGCCGACCGTCCCGCGCCGCCGTCGCCTGAAGCGGGTGCCGGGCGTACCCGTCGGTGACCTGTGGGTGGTACCGGCGCGTGGTGGGTGCCCGTAGGATCGCGGCCGACGATCTGGGGGGTGACGGGGTGGACGGGTCACACGTGCGGGCCGCGTCCGGTGAGGTGCTGCGGGTGCTCGGCGCGCACGTCGACCGGGACTGGGCCGTGCCCGCCGGCACGCTGGAGTGGAGCTGCCTGGCCACGGCGGCGCACGTGGCGCACGACCTGCTCGCGTACGCCGGGCAGGTCGTCGGCCGGCCGGCGGACGGCTACCTGCCGTTCGACCTGACCGTCTCCCCCAGCGCGACCCCCGCCGACGTCCTGGCCGTCGTGGCTGCCTGCGCGGAGCTGCTGGCCACCGCCCTCGACGCCGCCGGCCCGCAGCAACGGGCCTGGCACTTCGGCGCCTGCGACCCGAGCGGGTTCGCGGCGATGGGCGTCGCCGAGTCCCTGCTGCACACCCACGACATCACCCGGGGCCTCGGCGTGACCTGGCGACCGCCCGCTCCGCTCGCCGCCGCCGTGCTGGAGCGGCTCTTCCCCGACGCCCCGCCCGGCCCGCCCGTCGAGGTGCTGCTCTGGATGACCGGGCGCGCGGAGTTCGACGGCCGCCCCCGCCGCACCTTCTGGACGTGGCAGGCCGCGCGGCCGTGACACGGTGATCATCGCCATGGGGCTTCCGGAAAGCCCTTCCCGCAGCGAGGGATCGGGTCGGCGGTCATCCGTGGCTGTCGCGGCCCTGGTGCGGGCGGTGGGTCAACTCTGCCGTACCGGTTGCGCCGGCGGACCCGCCGCCCGCACCAGGCCCACCACCACGAGCGCGTACGCGGTCAGCTTAACGGCGGCGGTCAACGCCGGAACCGGGGCCGGCATGGACAGCGTCGGGGTGATGGCGAACCGGCCGAACAGGGCACCGTCGTAGGCGGCGATGGGCAGGGGCGTCGCCGTGAGAGCCGCGTCCAGCAACGGCAGGGCGACGGCGGCGAGCAGCGCAGCGCCCCCGGCGGCCAACCACAGGGCCCGCCGGGCGAGCGCCACGGTCAGCACGAGCGAGGCCAGCGCCAGCAGCAGCGGCGCCACCACCGCCACCACCGCCAGGCCCGCCGCAGTCGCCGCCTCGCCCGGATCCGAGTTGTCGTACATGTCCCGTGCATCGACCAGAACGCGCCACACCTGCACGACCCGGACGAGCGCGTACCCCACGACGAGGGTCACGGCGAGCGCGCCACCGGCGAGGGCGAGACGCCGTCGGACGGCCGGGACCGGCCGCCGCGCCTGCTCGCCGCCGCGTGCGGCGAGCCACAGCAGCAGCACGACCGCGAAGGCGGTGCCCGCCCAGGTCGCCGCCAGCCCTTCCGTGAACGTGTGCCACCCGTCGACCTCGACGGGGGAATCGCGGTACACGGTCCAACCACTTGTCGCCGGTTCGGTGACGGGCATGGTGCGGACCGCGTCGACGGCGGGCACGGCGAGCGCGACCGGCAGCGCCCACCCCGGCGACGGCAGCCTGGCCAGCAACACGTACGCCAGCAGCAGGAGCACCACCAGCACCTCGGCGTAGCGCAGGAGCGGACGGTCGGTCAGGACCCCGAGGACGTGACCGACGGCGAGCAGGGCCGCAGTGAGCAGTGCGACGGCGGTGGGACGCACCCGAGCATCCTGGCACCGACCCGCAGCAGCCGCTGCCCCTCGTGTGACCGGCCCCGGGGGTCAGGGACGGCGACGCCAGGGGCGCCACCAGCCCCGACTGCTGCGCCCCGGGGTCACAGGGACCGTAGCGGCGGGGGCCTGCGCCCGGGCCCGCTCCCGGTCGGCGCGCCAGCCGCGCACCACCTCGTCGGCGTTGACGGGCCGCACGACGACCTGCGGGCCGGTGGGGTTGCGCAGCCAGGCGAGGACCTCCCGGTTGAGGTCGCCCACGTACGCCCGCACGGACGCCTCGGTGGGCAGGTCCCGCACCTCGTGAGGCACTTTCTCGACCCGGCGGCGCAGCAGCAGCGGGGTGGGCAGCAGCAGGTCGCCGGGGATCTGCTCGCGCTCCAGGAAACTCTTGATCCACCACGACTCGTCGTAGGGCAGGTGCCGCCCCGGCAGCGGCTTGCCCGCACCGGGCAGGTTGTCGAACTCGCCGCGTTCCTGGGCGGCGCGGATCTGCGCCTCGGCCGCGGCCTCCCAGCGATCGGTCACCTCGCCACCTCCCTGCGATCCACCGTAGCGGCCGTCCGAGGGGACAGCGCCGGGCCGAGGTGGCGCATTCCCCGGAGGGAAGCCGCGTGGTCAGGCGCTCGGGCGGGGCGGTGCCCGCCGTACGTGCCGGTGCCCGTCGTGGGGGAACGGCTCCCGGGCGGGCAGGACCTCCTCGAACAGGTAGCCGGCCTTCTCCGCCACCCGGCACGACGCGGTGTTGTCGACCTCGTGCAGCAACTCCAGCCGGGTCAGGCCGGCGGCGGCGAACCGGGCGAACGCCCACCCGGTGACCGCCTCGACGGCCCGGGGCGCGACGCCGCGCCCGCGCGCCCAAGCGGCGGTCCAGTACCCCACCTCGGCGTGCGCGCGGCCGGGCAGGACCTCCTTGACGACGACGGTGGCGACCAGCCGGTCGCCGCCGTGGGGCTGCGGCTCCACGACGGCGAAGTCGAAGCGCCGGTCGGCGGCCCAGCCCTGCCGGCTGCGGGCCATCCAGCGCCGCGCGTCGCGGGCGTCGGCGATCGGCCGCCGGACCCGGCGGCGCAGCACCGGGTCGCGATGGGCCTCCACCAGGGCGGCCACGTCGGTGTCGCACCACGGGCGCAGCAGCAGTCCGGGGTGGTGGGCCGTCGCGGGGGCGCGCAGGATGACCGGCATCCCCGTAGTGTGGCCCGGCGCGGCCGTCGGCGGTGTCCCGTGCCGGCGGTCGCCGTCACGGGCTGCGGGGCTCCTGCGCCGCCGGGTCGCGGTGGCGGGCGACCAGCCCGGCGGCCAGCGGCGCCGCGTCGAGGTCCCCGGCGGCGACCCGCCCGGCGACGGTACGGCGCACGAGGCGGTCGGCGAGCGCGGGCGCGTGCCGGGCGAGGGCCATCTCGAGGCGCCCCCGGGCGGTGGTCGCCACGTCGCGGGGGGCCCGGCGGGCGGTGGCGGCGCGCAGGATCGCCGCGACGACGCCCTCGACGGGCTCCGGGCGGGACACCCCGCTCAGGGACAGCCCGGCTGCGGCGGTGCTGTCGTGGATCGGCGAGGCGACCATGCTCGGATAGACGACGCTGACGCCGACGTGGGTGCCGACCTCCAGGCGCAGGGCGTCGGCGTACGCGACGAGGGCGCGCTTGCTGACCCCGTACGCGGCGGCCAGGGGCAGCGGCAGCACCGCCATCCGGCTGGCCACGAAGACGACCCGGCCGTGGGCGGCCACGAGGGCGGGCAGGGCCGCGGCGGTGGTCCGCCAGGCGGCGAGCAGGTTCACCTCGAGCTGCCGGCGCACGGTCTCGTCGGGCGACAGCTCGGCGGGGGCGGGTCCGCCGACGCCGGCGTTGTTGATCAGCAGGTCGAGGCCGCCGAGCCGGTCGACGGCGGCGGCCACGGCGGCCGGCGCGGCGGCCGGGTCGGTCAGGTCGGCGGCGAGCACCGGCACGTCGGGGTCGTCGTGGGCGTGCAGGTCGAGGCCGACGACGCGGGCGCCGCCGGCGGTCAGCGCCGCGCCGAGGTGGCGGCCGAAGGTGCCCCGGGCGCCGGTGAGCAGGACCCGCCGGCCGGTCAGGGCGCTCACGACGCGGCCCGGGCGGCGCGGCGGGCCCCGGCGGTCAGCTCCCGGCCCAGCTCGGCCAGGTAGGCGTCGAAGTCGACCCGCATCGCGGGCCGCCGCTGCCCCCAGCGGGCGGTGGCGGCGAGCAGTTCGGCGCGGCAGGCGGCCCGCTGTGTGGCGGGGTCGGGTGGGGCGTACCGGCCGGCCAGGTGAGCGGCGACGAGCCGGGCCTGCGCCTCCACGAGGGGGAACGCCGCCCCGGTGGACTGCATCAGCCCGACGAACATCAGGCCGGGGGCGTCGAGGTGGAACACGTGCCGGTACAGCGGCAGGGTGTCGGCGCCGTCGCCGAGCAGCGCCGGGTCGAGGAAGGGGATCTCGACGCGGTAGCCGGTGCACCAGACGACCAGGTCGACGGCGTCGACGCGGCCGTCGGTGAACGTGACGCGGTCGCCGTCGAAGGCCGCGATGCCGGGGCGGGCCTCGATGTCGCGGTGGGTGAGCCGGGACAGCAGCGCGTCGGAGAGGGTGGGGTGGTCCTGGAGGAATCCGTGGGCGGGGGTGGGCAGGCCGTAGCGGGCGGGCGGGCCGACGGTGGCGGCGAGCATCGCCTGGGTGACCCGTTGGCGCAGCCGCCAGGGCAGCCGGCGGGCCAGGGCCCCGTTGAGGGTGTCCGAGGGGCGGCCGAGCAGGTACTTGGGCACCACCCACACGCCGCGGCGCAGGGACAGCAGGGTGCGTCGGGCGGTGTGGGAGGCGTCGACGGCGATGTCCATGGCGGAGTTTCCGCCGCCGACGACGAGCACGCGCCGGCCGGTGAGCTGGTCGGGGCCCCGGTAGGCGTGGCTGTGGAGCTGTTCGGCGGCGCAGTCGCCGGGGTAGCCGGGCTCGGGGAGCCGGGGCACCCGGTTGTGGCCGTTGGCGACGACGACCGCCTCGACGGTGACCTCGGTGGGCCCGTCGGGGCCGGTGGCGCGCACCGTCCAGCGGCCGTCGGGGGTGCGGGTGACCCGGTCGACGGTGTGCCGCAGCCGGACGGCGGCGAGCAGGCCGAAACGGTCGGCGTAGTCGTGCAGGTAGCCGGCGACGCGGGTGTGGTCGGGGTAGTCGGGCCAGTCCGCCGGCATGGGGTGGTCGGCGAACTGGGTGCGGGCCCTGCTGGTGTTCAGGTGCAGGGTGCGATAGGCGGGCGAGTCCGGCGCCCCGTACACCCACAGGCCGCCGACCTGCTCGCCGGCGTCGAAGCAGACGGCGTCGACCCGGGCGTCGGCGAGGGCCTTGAGGGTGGCCAGGCCGGCGGCGCCGGCGCCGATCACCGCGATCCTCGGTGCGCCCATGGTTTCCTCCCCCGACCGTTAATCCAACGACGGTTGGATAATGCGCGGGTCGCCGACCGGCGTCAAGGGGCGGTCGGGCCGTAGAGCCCGTGCAGGACGCGGTGCAGCCAGGCGCGGAACTCGCGGCGCTCCCCCTGCTCCGGCCCTCCCGGCACGGCCAGCGCCACCACGTGCCCGTGCACCGCCCACACCAGGCCGCGCACGGTGACGCGGGGGGTGGGATCGACCAGCGCCCCGGCCGCCGCCGCGTCGCGCAGCAGCCCCTCGACCAGGTCGTACAGCGGGGTGGAGTAGCGCTGGTCCAGCTCGGCGTGCCGGTGCGGCTCCAGCCAGCGACGCAGCCACAGCGCGGTGGTCTCCGGCCGGGCCTCGAGGAAGTCGACGAACACGTCGACCAGGTCGTGCAGCGCCTGCCGGGCCGCCACGGGCCCGGCGTCGAGGGCCACCCGGGCGGCCCGCGTCGCCGACTCCAGGGCCTGCCGCTCGGCGGCGAACACCCGGGCGAAGCAGGCGTCGTAGAGCTGCGCCTTCGTACCCGTGTGGTGGGAGACCGTGGCCACGTCGACGCCGGCGGCCGCGGCGACCTGCCGCAGCCCGACGGCGTCGAAGCCACGGGCGGCGAACAGCGCCGTGGCGGCGGCGAGCACCACCTCGCGGGTGTCGCGGTTCTCGGCGCGCCGGGGGCGGCCCGGTCGACGGCGGGGCATGGTCACGGCCGCCATTGTCCCCCTACAATCCAGCAACCGTTGGATTTGCGGCGGCGCGCCGTGGAAGGGACGCAGACCATGACCGGGCTCCACCAGCGCGCCGGCACGCCGGCCGCCGACCTGCCGCGGGGCCCGCTGCTCGGCTTCGCCACCGGCTCGCTCGGCATGGGCGTGTGGGTGACCGTGCCCGGGCTGCTGCTGCTGTACTTCCTCACCGACGTGCTTGCCGTGACGCCGTGGCTGGCGGGCCTGGCGCTGCTGGCGCCGAAGGTCGCCGACGTGCTGCTGCACCCGTGGGTCGGGCACCGCTGCGACGTGGAGCTGGCCCGCCGGGGCGACCGCCGGCGGCTGCTGCTGGCCGGCTGCGCGCTGCCGGTGGCGTTCGCGGCCCTGTTCGCGGTGCCCGGCGGGCTCACCGGCGCGCCGGCCGCCGCCTGGGTCGTGGTCTGCTTCGTCGCCGGGAACCTGCTGTTCGCCGCCTACCAGGTGCCCTACCTGGCCACCCCCGCCGACCTGCGCATCGGCTACCACGAGCGGACCCGGCTGATGGCGTTCCGGATGGTGGTGCTGACCCTCGGGATCCTGGTCGCCGGGCTGCTCGCGCCCCTGCTGACCGGCGGTGACGCCGCCACCCGGGCCGGCTACCAGCGGATGGGGCTGCTGCTGGGCGCGGGCACCCTCGCGGCCATGGCGGTCGGGGTGGCCGGCGTGGCCCGGCTGCGCCGCGCCGCCGGGACCCTGCCCGCCGCCCACGCCCCGGGCGGGTGGCGGGCGTTGACGGCGGCGCTGCGCGACCGGCAGTTCCGCTGGCTCGTCGCCGCGTACCTGGCGATGTCGACCACCACCCACCTGGTGCTCGCCGGCGTGCCCTACTACGCCGAGTACGAGCTGGGCCGCCCGGCGCTGACCACCGTGCTGGTCGCGGCGTTCGTCGCCCCGGCGCTGCTGGTCACCACGGCGTGGCTGGCGGTGGCCCGGCGGGTCGGCAAGCAGCGGGCGCTGCTGACCGCGCAGGCGGCGTTCGCCGCCGGGTCGGCGGTCCTCGCCGTGGGCCGCCCGGCCGGCCTGCCGGTGCTCGTCGCGGCGGTGGCGGTGCTCGGGGTGGCGTTCGCCGGGATGCAGCTGCTGCCGTTCGCGATGATGCCGGACGTCATCCGCGCCGCCGGGGCCACCGGCGCGGGCACCTACACCGGGGTGTGGACGGCCACCGAGGCCACCGGCGCGGCGCTGGGCCCCTACGCGTACGCGCTGTGCCTGGCCGCCGGCGGGTTCGTGGCCTCGGCCGCCGGCGACCCGGTCGCCCAGCCCGACACGGCCTTGGCGGCGATCCGCTACGGCTTCGGGCTGCTGCCGGTGGTGTCGATGCTCGCCGCGCTGCTGCTGCAGCGCCGCTACACCCTCGACGGGGCGGCCCGCGCCGCCGGCTGACCCGCAGCCGGTGCGCGTCGCGGGGGCCGGCGGGCGGCCTGACTAGACTTCCGCCTCGATGGACGCCCAGCCCTCCCCCACCGACACCCGTCCCTGCGCGCACTGCGGGCGCGACGTGCCGCAACGGGCCGGAGCGGGCCGGCCGTTCCGCTACTGCCGCGACAACGACGGCGCCTGCCAGCGGGCCTCCCGCAACAACCGGATGCGGCACCGCAACGCCCCCGGCCTGCCCGGTCAGGTGGCCCGCACGTGGGAGGCGGTGGACCGCCTCGACCAGATCGTGGAGACCCTCACCGAGGCGCTGCACGCCGAGCTGTCCCCGGCGGGGGTGGAGCGGCAGGTGGCGCGGGTGCGCGCCGACACCGCCGCGGAGCTGGCGCAGGCGCACACCGAACGCGACGAGGCCCGCCGCGACGCCGAGGACGCCGCGGCGTCGGCCGCCCGCGCCCGCCAGGAGGCCCGGTCGGCGGTGGCCGAGGCGGACGCCGCCCGGCAGCGGGCCGAGGGCGCGCAGGCCGACGCCACCCGGGACCGGGAGCGCGCCGACGCCGCCGAGGCGGCCCGGGACGCGGCCCGCCGCGACGCCTCGGCGGCCGAGGCGCTGCGCACGCAGGCCGAGCGGGACCGCGACGCGGCCCGCCACGAGCTGCGCGAGGTGCGGGAGGACCGCGACGCGCAGCGGCGGCGGACGGCGGACCTGACCGCCGAGCGGGACGCCGCCCGCGCCGACGCGGCCCGGCACGAGGCGGCGGAGCAGGAGGCGCGGCGGCGCGCCGAGCAGGCCGACGCCGACGCGCAGCGGTCCCGCGCCGACGCCCGGCGGGCCGCCGAGCGGGCCGACGCCGCCGGCGCGGAGGCCGGGCGGGCGCGGGAGCTGGCCGACCGGCTGCGCGCCGCCGCCGACGACGCGCGGCGGGCCGCCGAGGCGGCGCACACGGCCGCGCGGGCGGCCGGGGAGGAGACGGCGGCGCTGGCGGCGCGCCTGGCGGAGGCCGTCACGGCCCGCGACGCCGTCGTCGCCGAGCTGACCGCCGCCCGGCAGTCCTCGGCCGCCGTCGAGGGCCGCCTCGGCGAGCTGGAGGCGCGGCTGCGCGCCGCCGAGGCCGAGCGGGACGCCGCGCAGCGTCGCTCGGCGCAACTGGTCGACCAGGTCAGCGACCTGGCCGCCGCGCTGGCCCGGCTGGGCGCCCCGCCCCGCTGAGCCGGGGTGGGCGGTCAGTGGATGCCGGCCATCAGGTGCCGGATCTGCCGGGCGAACATCACCGCGCCGAGGCCGAGCAGCACCGACGCGGCCCCGAAGGTGAGGAAGTACACCGGCTCCGGCCAGCTCTCGGCGAGCCGGGCGACCTGCCCGCCGATGGCGTCGCCGACGGCGGTGGCCAGGAACCACAGCCCCATCATCTGACTGGCGTACTTCACGGGGGCGAGCCTGGTGGTGGCGGAGAGGCCGACCGGGCTCAGCGACAGCTCGCCGGCGACCTGGATGGCGAAGACCGCGACCAGCCACCACGGGGAGACCAGGTCGCCGCCGACGGCGGCCTGCGCGGCGGCGGCCATCAGCACGAACGACAGGCCGTTGAGCACCAGACCCACGGCGAACTTCACGGGCGTGGAGACCCGGTGGCCCAGCCGCAGCCACAGCAACGCGAACAGCGGCGCCCCGATGATGATCAGGATGGGGTTGACCGACTGGAGCCACGACGCGGGGAAGGTGAACCCGAACACGTGGCGGTCGATGTTGTTCGCGGCGAAGATGTTCAGCACCGACCCGGCCTGGTCGTAGATCAGCCAGAACGACGCGGCGAACACGAACAGCCACACGTACGCCTTCATCCGGCTGCGTTCGGTGTCGCTGATCTCCCGGTCGACGAGGATGCGCGCGAAGTACCCGACGGTGATCAGCACGGTGGCGACCGTGAGCAGGTTGACCACGGTGTTGACGGTGAACAGCCCGGCCACGGCCAGGGCGGCCACGACGAGGACGGCCACGACGACGGCCACCCCGGCGCGGGTCAGCGCCCGGCGGCGGTCCGCGCCGAGCAGCGGGTCGGCGGGGCGTTCCCCGGCGTCGCCGAGGTTGCGCCCGCCCAGGACGTACTGGATCACGCCGAAGGTCATGCCGATCGCCGCCGCCCCGAACCCCAGGTGCCAGTTGACCTTCTCGCCGAGGAACCCGGTGATCAGCGGGGCGATGAACCCGCCCAGGTTGATGCCCATGTAGAACAGGGAGAACCCGGCGTCGCGGCGCGGGGAGTCCCGGTCGTACAGGTCGCCGACCATCGTCGAGATGTTGGGTTTGAGCAGCCCGGTGCCGAGCACGATCAGCGTCATGCCGGCGAAAACGCTCCAGGTGGTGGGCACCGCCATGACGTAGTGGCCGCAGGCGATGACGATGCCGCCCCACAGCACGCAGCGGCGGGCCCCGATGAGCCGGTCGGCGACCCACCCGCCGGGCAGCGCCATCAGGTACACCATCGCGTTGTACGTGCCGTACACGGCGTTGGCGGTGGAGTCGCGCATGCCGAGGCCGTCCTCGGCGACGGTGGCGGTCAGGTACAGCACGAGGATGGCCCGCATCCCGTAGAAGCTGAACCGCTCCCACATCTCGGTGAGGAACAGGGTGGCCAGGGCCCGGGGGTGGCCGAAGAAGGTCCGTTCTGCGGGCGGCCTGCCGGCGGCCGGCGCGTCACTGGTCATCGAAACCTCCGCACGGCTGGGACGGGTAACATCCCCGTAAACCGCCGAAACACTCCCGGCGATTCGCCCCGGTCGGGGCGCTGTCGCGGCCGGGCTACCCTTGTGGGGGCGCGCGGGGTGCCGTGCCCGGGTGCGGGTGCGGGGCCGCCGGGGTGGGAATGACCCGGCCGACGCGCACCGTTGTACGGACGAGACCAGCACCACCAACGAGGGGAATTCGATCATGGGCGAGCGCATGCTGCGCGGAAGCCGCCTGGGCGCGGTCAGCTACGAGTCCGACCGCAACACGGAGCTCGCGCCGCGGCAGACCCGCGAGTACCTCTGCGCCAAGGGCCACCAGTTCGAGGTGCCGTTCGCCGTCGACGCCGAGGTCCCCACGACCTGGGAGTGCAAGTTCGACGGCAGCGTCGCCCGGCTGGTCGACGGCACCGAGCCGGAGCAGAAGAAGGCCAAGCCGCCGCGCACCCACTGGGACATGCTGCTGGAGCGGCGCTCGATCGAGGAGCTGGAGGACATCCTCGCCGAGCGGCTCCAGGAGGTCCGCACCCGCCGCGGTCGCGCCTGACCCACACCCGCCGAAACGCCCCCGGAAGAGCCTTCCGGGGGCGTTTCGCTGTATGCGGACCGCCGTCAGCGGCCCGGGTCGACGATCTCGCCCTCGATGGCCCGGCCACCGTCGACCACCGTCGGCGCGGCCGGCGCCGGCTCCGCAGGCGCGCCGGCCCCCGGTTCGCCGCGGCGCACCCGCACCCGCCTCGGCCCGAACAGGTCACCGGCGAGCATCGACGACACCCGCCGCTCCGTGGCCCGGCGCACCCCGGCGCGGGCCAGCCGCCGCACCGGCGGCACCAGCAGCAGCGCACCCACCACGGCCCCGACCAGCCCCGGCACCGCCAGCAGCAGCGCGCCCAGCAACCCCACCAGCCCGTCGGTCACCTGCGGGCCGGGCGGCTGACCGGCCCGCGCGGCGGCCCGGAACCCCCGCCACGCCCGCATGCCCTCCCGGCGCAGCAGCACCAGGCCCAGCAGCGACGCCGCGAACACCAGCAGCACCGCCGTGCCGAACCCGATCCCCCGGCCCACGCCGACGAACACCGCCAACTCCAGCAGCACCCACACCAGCGCGACCACCGGCGCGAATCTCAGTCCTCGGCGCATCTCACCCCCGTCGCGTCATCCCGCCCGTCCAGCATGACACGCCCACCCGTCACGGCCACCGGCCCCGACCACCGCCCGCGCGGCGCCGCCACCCGGAACGCCGGTCCTGCACCGCCCACACGCTGATCCGCCACAACGCCTCCGCCACGATCAGCGGGCTCATCTTGCTCGCCCCCCGCCGCCGCTCGGCGAACGTGATCGGCACCTCCACGATCCGCGCCCCCGCCCGGTGGGCCAGCCGGGACAGCTCCACCTGGAACGAGTAGCCCTGCGAACACACCGACCCCAGGTCCACCGCGTCCAGGGCGGCCAGCCGGTACACCCGGTACCCGCCGGTGGCGTCGGCGACGGGCACCCCCAACGCCAGCCGCGCGTACAGGTTCCCGCACCGCGACAGCAGCAGCCGCCGCAGCGGCCAGTCCACCACCGTCGCCCCCCGGCACCAGCGCGACCCGATGACCACGTCGGCGTGCGCGGCGGCGGCCAGCAGCCTCGGCAGGTCCTGCGGGGCGTGGGAGCCGTCGGCGTCCATCTCCACCACCGCGTCGTAGCCGCGCCGCCGCGCCCACGCGAACCCGTCCAGGTACGCGGCGCCGAGGCCCTCCTTGCCGGGCCGGTGCAGCACGTGCACCCGCGCGTCGGTGGCGGCCAGGGCGTCGGCGAGGACCCCCGTGCCGTCGGGGCTGTCGTCGTCGGCGACCAGCACGTCCACGTCCGGGGCGGCGGCGCGGACCCCCGCCACGGCCGTGGTGACGTTGTCGGCCTCGTTGTAGGTGGGGATGACCACCAGCACCCGGCCCAGCGCCGGCCGGGGTCGCGCGCCCGCCGATTCGCTCACCACTCCTCCGCCCCCGCCGGCGCGGCGCCGGCGTGTCGCTACCCCGGGTCCACCCGGCGGCGGCGGCGCAGTACCGCCGCGCCGGCCAGCGCGGCCACCGCGCCGGCGGCCAGCACCGCCTCCGGCCACACCCCGACCCGGGTGGCCAGGGTCCGACCGTCGCCCAGGCGCAGCTCACGCACCACCACCGCGCGGGTGTTGAACCCGGTGGCGTCGGATACCCGCCCGTCCGGGGCGACGAACCCGGACACCCCGACCGTGGAGGCCATCAACGACGCGCGGCCGTGCTCCACCGCCCGCAGCCGCACCATCGCCAACTGCTGCCGCGCCTCGGCCACGTCGAACGTGGCGTTGTTGGTCTGCACCACCAGCAGCTGCGCGCCGCCGGTGACGGTGTCGCGGACCAGCCCGTCGTAGGCCACCTCGAAGCAGATCACGTCGCCCAGCGTCGCCGCCCCGGCGTCCACCACCCCGGGCCGGTCACCGGCGACCATGTCGCTGCGGACCCGGTCGACCTCCTTGCTGACCATCCGCGCCACGTCGCGCAGCGGCACGTACTCGGCGAACGGCACCGGGTGCCGCTTGGTGTACAACTGCGCCAGGTCGGGGCCGCTGCCGGGGCGCCACAGGATTCCCGCGTTGCGGCTCTGCCCCGGCCCGGGGCCGACGAGGACCGCCCCCACCAGGATCGGCGCCCGCACGGCGTCGGCGGCGGCGCTGATGCGCGCCCCGGCCGCCGGGTCGCGCAGCGGGTCGATGTCGCTGGAGTTCTCCGGCCACACCACCACGTCCGGCTGCGGGCGGGACCCGTCGGCCACCTGCCCGGCCAGCTCCAGGGTCGCCTGGACGTGGTTGTCGAGCACCGCCCGCCGCTGGGCGTTGAAGTCCAGGCCCAGACGCGGCACGTTGCCCTGCACCACCGCCACCGTCACCGTGGGGCCGCCGCCGGCCACCCCCACCGGCACCGCCAGCCCCAGGGCCAGCACCGCCACCGCCGCGAGCGCCGGCCCGGCCGCCGTCCACCGGGCCCGGCCGGCGGCCCGCCAGGGCCGCCACGCCGCCGCCACCAGCAGCCCACCGGCCACGGCCACGACGAACGTGACCAGCGGCGCCCCGCCGACCGCCGCCCACCGCAGCGCCGGGGAGTCGTCCTGGCTGAACGCCAGCCGCCCCCACGGGAACCCGCCGAACGGGGCCCGGGACCGCAGCGCCTCCTGCCCCACCCACAGCACACCGGTCAGCGCCGGCCACGACCACCGCCACCGCCGCACCAGCGGCGAGCACCACGCGGCGGCTGCGCCGAGCAGCGCCACGTACCCGGCCTGCAACAGCGACAGCAGCACCCACGGCAGGGAGCCGGTGTGCAGGTTCGTCCACGACAGCAGCGGCCCGAACAGGGCCACCCCCGCCAGGAACCCCAGGCCCGCGCCGGCGCGCGGCCGACGCCGGTGCGTCGCCGCGGCCAGCAGCGCCACGCCGACCGCCGCCAGCGGCCACACCCCGTACGGGGGGAACGCCGCCAGCAGCGCCAACCCCGCCGCGACCGCCAGCGCCACGGCCACCGGCAGCGGCAACGGCCGCCCGTCGCCGGCCCCGCCGACTGTCCGCGCCCGTCCTGCCCGCCGCAGCGTCGTCACCGGCACCTCACCACCACGATCACGCGCCGAAGGCTACCCGCCCGCCACGGCGACACCGGGCGCCCCCGCCGGGTCGCGGCGGCGCGCCACCAGCACCGCGTCGTGGTGGGTGACGTCCCGCCCGTCGTGGTCCACCACGGCGCGCGGCCGGGCCTCGGCCACCAGCACCTCCCACCGCCCGGGGTCGAGGTCGGCGGCGACCTCCCGCGCCGTGTACATCAGCTCGGGGAAGTGCGCCCGGTGGGCGGTGTCGCGCAGGTCCGCCGGATCGTGCCCGACGATCAGCAGGGTGCCGCCCGGGGCGACCGCGTCGGCCAGCCGCGCGAACAACCGCCGCCGCTGCACGCCCGGCAGGTGCATGAACTGCGCCGACACCAGGTCGTAGCCGCCGGCGGCCGGCGGCTGCTCCCGCAGGTCCGCCCGCTGGAAGGTGATCCGGTCGGCGACCGCCTCCCCCGCCTCGGCGGCGTGCGCGGCGGCCCGCCGCAGGGCCGTGCCGGCGATGTCGACGGCCGTGACCCGCCAGCCCCGCCGCGCCAGCCACAGCGCGTCGGCGCCCTCACCGCAGCCGACGTCCAGCGCCCGGCCCGGGGCCAGGTCGCCGGCCTCGGCCGCGAGCTGCGGGTTGACCCGCCCGCTCCACAACGCCGGCCGCTGCCCGTACCGCTGCTCCCAGCCCTCCCGCTCGAACATGGTGGCCAGGTCGTGCCGGTGGCGCCGCACGGCGGCGTCGGTGTCGGCGGCGACCAGGTCGGCGTTGATCGCCGCGGCGGCCGTCGAACCGGCCGCCGCCGCGGTGATCACCTGCGCGCGCACGTCGGCGACGTTGCCCGCCACCCACACCCCGGGCACGGCGGTGGCGCCGCTCGCGTCGGCGGGCACCTGCGCGCCGGCCCCCGCGTCGACCGGGGCCAGCCCCAGCGACGCCAGCACGCCCGCCGACGCGACCGCCCGGGACGCCACGACGAGGGCGTCGAGGCCGATGACCTCGCCGTCGGCCAGCCGCACCCCGGTCAGCGCGTCCCCGGTCACCTCCAGCGCGGCGACCGGGCCGTCGACCACGGGGATCTGCCGCGCCGCGAGCCGCTCGGCCTCCTCGTCGCCCGGCGCGGCCACGTCGTGCAGCAGCAGCGTCACGTGCGGGCTCCACTGCCGCCACAGGTGGGCCTGCGCCACCCCGGCCGCGCCGGTGGCCAGCACCCCGATGCGCCGGTCGCGCACCTCCCAGCCGTGGCAGTACGGGCAGTGCAGCACGTCACGCCCCCACCGCCCGGCCAGCCCCGGCACGTCGGGCAGCTCGTCGACGCAGCCGGTGGTCACCAGCAGCCGCCGGGCCCGCACCGCCCGCCCGTCGCCCAGCCGCACCACGAACCCGTCGCCGTCGCGCGTCGCCTCCTCGGCCGTCGCGTCGACGACCTCCCCGCCGTAGCCGGTGACCTCGTCGCGGCCGACGGCCAGCAGTCGCGCCGGCGCGACGCCGTCGCGGGTGAGGAAGTTGTGCGCCTGCCCGGCCGGGGCGTTACGGGGCCGCCCCGCATCCACCACGAGCACCCGCCGCCGCGCCCGCGCCAGGGCCAGCGCCCCGCTGAGCCCGGCGGCGCCCCCGCCGACCACCACCACGTCGTACCTGTCGTCCATCGCGTCTCCCTCGCCCGTCGTCGGGGGCCCACGGTGCCCCCACCCGGCGCGGGACGGCAAGTATCGTTGCCGGTATGGCAAACGAGGAGGCGGCGATCCTGGCCACCGTGGGCCCCCGACTACGGGCCCTGCGCACCCGACGCGGCATCACCCTGGCCCAACTCGCCCAGACCACCGGCATCTCCGTGAGCACCCTGTCCCGCCTCGAATCCGGCGGACGGCGGCCCACCCTGGAACTGCTGCTGCCCCTCGCCCGCGCCCACCAGGTGCCCCTGGACGAACTCGTCGGCGCGCCCGCCACCGGCGACCCCCGCGTGCACCCGCGCCCCATCGTCCGCCACGGCAGCACGTTCCTGCCCCTGACCCGCCGCCCCGGCGGCCTCCAGGCGTTCAAGCAGATCCTGCCCCCGCACACCCCCGCGCAGCCGCAGCAGCAGCAGACCCACGAGGGCCACGAGTGGCTGTACGTGCTCTCCGGTCGGGTCCGCCTGCTGCTGGCCGAGCACGACCTCCTGCTCACCCCCGGCGAGGTCGCCGAGTTCGACACCCGCCTGCCGCACGCCGTGGCCAACCCCGACCCGCACCCCGCCGAACTGCTCACCCTGTTCGGCCCGCAGGGCGAACGGATGCACGTGCGCGCCCGCACCACCACCGACTGACCACCCGGCCGCGAACACAAAATCGGGGCGCGGCGTACGCCGCGCCCCGATGCTCCCAGGCCCTTCCCGGCCGGTGGGGCGAGAATGAACGACGCCGACCTTCGGACCGACCCGACGTGGACTGGCTGCCCCCGCCTGGCCGTTGTCTACTGGCCGTGCCCTTCACCCCACCCGTACACCGGTAACCGCGGCCGGTTCGCGCCGCCCCGCCGACCCCCGCCCGCTGGACCTGGCCGCCGCGACCCGAAGGTCACTCGGCCAGCGGACGAAGGGACGAAGCGAACAACAGCCGCTTCCCGTAGTAGGACTCAAAGACGGTACGTGCTGCCCCCCGCCCGCTGTCAACCCACCCCGGCCTGTCGTGTGTCACACCACGGCGTGTCGTGTCCGCGCGTCTCGACGCGGTGACGGTGCGTTCAGCGATCCAGGTGATGCCGCAGCAACGCCCGCGCCGCCACCGGATGCTCCCCTGCCAGCAACCCACCGGCCGCCAACACGTAGTCGACGTCGACCACCGGCCGCGCCGCGCGCGGCAACGGCCACCCACCACCGTGGTCGGCCAACACCCCACCCAGCACCCCGGCGGCGTCCACCGCCGCCGCGTGACGCAGCACCCCGCCCGAACCCACCAGTAGCCGCACGTCCCGCAGGTCCCGGCCCGCCCGCTCCCCGGTCCCCGCCCCGCGCGCGTGCCGCCGCAACGCCACCGTCGCCGCCAGGGCCGCGAACCGCGCGTCGACCGCCCGCCCCGCCTCGTCGGAAGGCAGGAAACCCGGCTCCGCGGCCCGCACCGCCGCCGCCGCGGCCAGCCTAGCCTCCTCACCCGGGGCCAGCAGCCGCTCCTCGGCGGCGGCCCGCAACACCCCCGGCGCGCTCCACCGCACCCCCAGATCCCCCTCCACGGTGCGGGCCCGCCACAGCGACCCCGCGACCTCCCGCCCCGGCCCGCCGGCCCGCTCGTCCGGCGTCAACACCGAGTACACGTCCGTCGTCGCCCCACCGACGTCCACCACCGCCAGGTCCCCGCCCAGCGCGTCGGCGAGCACCTCCACCCCGCCCAGCACCGCGTCCGGGGTCGCCGCCCGCACCAACCTGCCGAACCGCGGCCCCCGCGACAACCGCTTACCGCCGATGACGTGCCGCAGGAACACCTCCCGGATCGCCGCCCGCGCCGACGCCGGCGCCAACACCCCGATGCGCGGCAACACGTTCTCCGCCACCGTCACCGGCACCCCCGCCCCGGCCAGCAACGCACCCAACTCGTCGCGGACGTCCACGTTGCCCGCCAACACCACCGGCACCCGCCACCGCGCCCGCGCCAACCGCGTCGCGTTGTGCGTCACCGTCTCGCCGTCACCGCCGTCGGTGCCACCCACCAGCAACACCACGTCCGGGCGGGCCGCCCGCAACGCCGCCACCTGCGCCCCGCCCAACCGGCCGGCCGCCACGTGCACCACGTTCGCCCCCGCCGACAAACCCACCCGCCGACCCGCCTGCGCCGTCACCAGCGGCTCGTAGCCCACCACCGCCAGGCGCAGCCCACCACCCGCCGACGAACAGACGTACCACGGCGCGCCCCGCACACCCAGCCCGGCCGTCGCCGCCGCCACCGCCGCGTCCAGGCCCCGCAGCACATCCGAACCCACCGTCGTCGGCGCCGACCCGGCACCCACCAGCCGACCCGCCTCCAGATCCACCACCGCCGCCTTCGTGTACGTCGACCCGACGTCGACGCAGACGGCGACGCTCACGCCACCGGCGGCACGACCACCGTGCCGGTCGCCGTCACCGCCACGACCGGCACGGCGAGGACCTCCGCCGCCGACGCCGACCGGTCCGGCCGACCCCGGCACACCACCCGCGCCTCGAAGTCGATCGTGCGGCTGCGGGTGCCCACCCGGGTCACCGTCGCCACCACCTCCAACACGTCACCGGCCTTCATCGGCGCCCGGAACTGCACATCCGAATACGACGCGAACAACCCCTCGTCGCCGTCGGTGCGGATGCACACCTCCGTGGCCACATCCCCGAACAACCCCAACGCGTACGCCCCGTCCACCAGGTTCCCCGCGTAGTGCGCGTGCGAGTACGGCACATACCGGCGATGGGTCACCGTCAGACCCACCCGGGAATCACTCACGCCTTCACCCTCCTGTTCGTCACCAACGCGTGCACCAGGTAACTGGCCACCTCACCCGGGGTCGTGCCCCGACCGAAGATCCGGTCCACACCCAACTCACCGGCCATCGACTCGTCGAACCGGGGCCCACCGACGATCAGCAACGGACGCCGCCCCGCCGGCATCGCCTCACGGAACGCCGCCGACATCTCCCGCGTGTTGTGCAGATGCGCGTCGCGCTGCGTCACCACCTGCGACACCAGCACCGCGTCCGCCCGCTCCACCCGGGCCGCCTCCACCAGCTCCGGCACCCCCACCTGCGCACCCAGGTTCGTCACCTTCAACTCCCGGTAGTACTCCAGGCCCTTCTCCCCCGCGATGCCCTTCACATTCAGGATCGCGTCGATGCCCACCGTGTGCGCGTCCGTGCCGATACACGCCCCCACCACCGACAACTTGCGCCGCAACCGCTGCTTGACGACGGTGTTGACCTCCTTCGCCGACAACAGCGGGAAGTCCCGCTCCACCACCCGCACCGCGCCCAGGTCCACCAGATGGTTCACCCGTCCGTACACCACGAAGAACGTGAACTCGTCACCCACCGGCTTCGCGTGCACCAACATCGCCGGGTCGATGCCCATCCTGTTCGCCAACTGCACCGCCGCGCCCTCGGCCCGCTTGTCGTGCGGCACCGGCAACGTGAACGACACCTGCACCATGCCGTCACCCGTGGTGTCCCCGTACGGCCGCACGATCTTCTTCTCACTCATGCCGTGCTGGCCGGGCATGCCTTCACGGCCCTCGCTCCGCTCGGTGCGTTCGCTCATGCCGTGCTGGCTGGGCATGCCCTCATGGCCCTCGCTTCGCTCGGTGCGTTCGCTCATGACGGCTGCTCCAGGATCTCCGTGGCCGGGTTGTAGTAGCCCGCCTCGTGCCGCGCCACCCCGTCCAGGCCCTTGCCCCGATCCGCCGGCCGCTTCATGATCCCGAACGTGCCCTCGGCGATCGCCGTCAACAGCGACTGATCCCCGATCCGGTCCAGCAGGTCCACCGCCTCCCCCAGCACCCGGTGCGCCCGCTGCTGGATGAAACCGCCCGACGCCGGCACGAAGTCCTCGTGCAACCCCCCCGCCGCACCCAGCACGTACCGCACGTTCTGCAACGCGATGTCCCGGTCCGACAGCCACGGCGTCACCACCGCCTCCGTCATCATCCCCACCAGCAGAATCCCCTGCCCCGTCATGGCCCCCACCAGGTTGAAGAACCCGTCCAGCAGGTTGCCCCGGAACACGTCACCGGTCATGTGCTTCGTCGGCGGCATCCACTTCAACGGCGCCTCCGGGAACAACTCCCGCGCCAACAACGCGTGCGCCAACTCCAACCGCAACGACTCCGGCACCTCCGGGTTGATCTCGAACGCGTGACCCAACCCCAACTGCCAGTCCGCCAACCCCGCCTCGTGCGCGAAGTACTCGTTGAGCAACTGCGACACCGTCACCGTGTGCGCCTCGTCCACCGCATCCGCCGTGGTCAGGTAGTTGTCCTCACCGGTGTTGATGATGATCCCCGCCCGCGCGTGCACCTGCCGCGAGAACCGCTGATCCACGAACGTCCGGATCGGGTTGATGTCGCGGAACAGGATCCCGTACATCGAGTCGTTGAGCATCATGTCCAGCCGCTCCAGGCCCGCGAGCGCCGCCATCTCCGGCATGCACAACCCCGACGCGTAGTTCGTCAGCCGCACGTACCGGCCCAACTCCCGCGACGACTCGTCCAACGCCGCCCGCATCAACCGGAAGTTCTCCTGCGTCGCGTACGTCCCCGCGAACCCCTCCCGCGTCGCCCCCTCCGGCACGTAGTCCAACAACGACTGCCCCGTCGACCGGATCACCGCGATCACGTCCGCGCCCGCCCGCGCCGCCGCCTGCGCCTGCGGAATGTCCTCGTAGATGTCCCCCGTCGCCACGATCAGGTAGATCCACGGCCGCTGCCTCGGATCCCCGAACCGCCGCACCAGCCGGTCCCGCTCCGCCCGCCGCCGGTCGATCCGCCGCACGCCCACGGCGACCGCCTTCCGGGCCGCCCGCCGGGCCGCGGTGGCGGCCCTGCCGGTGGGCTGCGTGAACCGCACCGACCCGGCGGCGGCCTTCTGCGCCAGCAGCGTCACGTCACCGATCTGCTCCCGCGCGCAAGCGTCGAACACCGGCAGCGCCACCCCGTGCCCCAGACCCACGTCGGCGACCACCGCGTCCACCAGCCGGTTCACCCACGGGATGCCGTCCGGATCGGCGCCGCTCACCCCGGCCAGCCGCAGCACCGCCCGCTCCACCGACACCGTGGTGTGGCTGCGCGCCAGCTCCACCACCGGCTGCCCGGCCCGGCGCGCCAACTCCCGCGCCCGCGCCACCAAAGCCGGATCCAGCCCAAGCTTGCCCGTCACGCCGTCACCCCGCCGCGCTCGGCGACGCCGTACCGGCGCCCGTGCCGTGCCGATGGTCCGCTCGCAAGCTCACTCACGTGGAAGTGCCCTCCTGATAGATCACGTCACCGCGCAACACCGTGGCCCGGCACACCGGCAGCGGCGTCGGGTCCTCCGCGCCGCGCGCCTCCGGGTCCTCGGCCTGCAACACCGGCAGACCCCGCTCCACCCCGGCCGGGGTGTCCCACACCGCGAACGTCGCCGGCGCGCCCAGAGCCAGCACGCCCTCGTTGTCCAGGTGCACGGCCCGCCACCCGCCCCGGGTGTGCGCCGCGAACGCCGCCCGCACGCTCATCCGCTGCACCGGGTTGTGATGCGACGCCGCCGCCCGCACCGACCCCCACGGGTCCAGCGGCGTCACCGGCGAATCCGACCCGAACGCCAACGCCACCCCCACCCCGTGCATGGCGCCCATCGGGTTCGACTCCAACGACCGGGACAGACCCAGCCGCGACTCGTACATCCGGCCCGCGCCACCCCACAACCGGTCGAACGCGGGCTGCACCGACGCCACGATGCCGTACTCCACGAACCCGGCGATCAACCGCTTGCCCATGATCTCCGCGTGCTCGACCCGGTGCCGCCCCGCCCGCAACCGCTCCACGCCCACCTTCCGCGCCGCCGCCGCGAACCCCGCCAGCACCGTGCCGATCGCCGCGTCACCGATCGCGTGGAAACCCCCCTGCACCCCGTGCGCCACACAGTCCAGAAGGTGGTCACGCACCTGCTCCGCGCTCACGTACCCGTGCCCACACGCCCCCGGCTCCCCATCCAGGTACGCCTCCGACACGTGCGCCGTCCGCGACCCCAACGCCCCGTCCGCGAACAGGTCACCGCCCGCACCCACCGCACCCAACTCCCGGGCCTTCGCGGCGCCCAACAGCTCACCCCAGTACCCGTACACCTCCGGCAACCCGGCACCCGAAATGCTTAACAGCCCCGTGAAGTCCTCCTCGTCCGAGATCTCCGGCCCACCACACTCGTGCACCGCCGCGATCCCCAACGACGCCGCGTGCGCCAACGCCACCCGCTGCGCCGCCACCCGCTGCCCCCGCGTCACCGACCCCAACGCCGCCGCCCGCACCACATGGTGCGCGTCCCGCCGCAACCACCCCGACGCGTCGAACCCCGCCGCCCTCGCCGCCTCCGGACACGCCGCCACCATCGCCGACGACACCAACGCCGAATGAATCGACGCCTGCGACAGGTACACCCGCCGCCCACCCGCCGCCCGACCCAACTCCGCCGCCCCCGGCAGCACCGGCTCCGACCAGCACGACTCGTCCCAGCCGTGCCCCAACACCACCGCATCCGCCGGCAACCCCGCCGCGAACCCCGCCACCGCCTCCAACAACCCACCCGCCGACCGCACCGCCGACAGATCCAGACCCGACAGGGCCAACCCGGTGTCCGTCGCGTGCACGTGCGCGTCCACGAACGCCGGCGTCACCAACGCGCCGCCCAGCTCCACCACCCGGTCGGCGCGCGGCGCGTCCGCCGCCGCACCCAACCAGGCGATCCGACCGTCACGCACCAGCAACGCCGACGCACTCGGATCAGCCGGACAGTGCAGCACGCCGCCGCGATACAACGTCGAGGGAGTCGTCATGACACTCAGTCTGCCGCCAACCGCGCCTCGAACAGCGCACGCACCCCCGGCTCGGACCGCAACAACTCCAACGCCAGCTCCGCGTGACCCGGCACGTACCCGTTACCCACCAGCATCGTCACGTCCGCCGCCAACCCCTCCGCGCCCAGCGCCGCCGCCGCGAAACTCGTCGCCATCGAGAAGAAGACCACCGTCCCGCCGTCCGCCGTCGACAGCACCGCCCCGTGCTCACAACCCGGCACGTCCACGCACACCACCGTCACGTCCGCCGGCACCCCCAGCGCCGTCGTCACCGCCGTCGACAACCCCACCGGATCCCGCGCATCCGCCAACGCCACCGACGAGGCCAGGCCCGCCCCCACCAGCGCGTCCCGCTCCGCCGCCACCGGCACCACCCCGACCGTACGACCCGCTCCCGCCCGCCGCGCCGCCGCCAACGACAACGACCCGCTCTTACCCGCCCCACCGATCACGGCCACCGTCACCGGCGACGCCTCACCGGCCTCCCGCCGCCGACGCACCAGATCACCGACCACCCGCGCCGTCAACGCCGGCGCCCCGCACACGTCCAGCACCGCCAGCGACAACTCCGGGTGCAGGTCCGCCGGCAGCACCGCCGCGATCGACCGGGCGAACAGGATCGCGTACCCGTCACAGGGCACCTGCTCGCTGCGCCCGTCCCACCGGGCCAGCCCGTCGGTGATCGTCAGCGGGGTCAGCGTCAGCGACACCAGCGTCGCCACCCGGTCACCCACCCGCAGCCCCAGCGGGGACCGCCGCCCCGCCTCCTCGACGGTGCCGATCAGCATCCCGCCCGACCCGGTCACCGGGTTCTGCATCTTGCCCCGCGCGGCCACGATCTCCAGGACCTCGGCGCGGACCTTCTCCCCGTCCCCGCCGTGCTTCTCCGACAACTGCCGGAAGCTCGCCGCGTCCAGGTTCAACCGCTCCACCCGGATCCGCACCTCGTTCGGCGCGATCACCGGGCTCGCGTCCAGCCGCCACGCCGCCTGCGGCAGCACCCCCGCCGGTTCGACAACGCGGTGCAGACCCACCGGTGACGTCACGCCGACCTCCCCATCCCAGCCGCTCGAAGCCCCGCCCAGGGCTCGCCTAGCGGGAAAACTTACGGCAGACTAATTTCTTCGCCGGATAATTTCCAGTAGCCTACGGGCCGCTGATCATCCGCACCACGCACCGAGGAGGGGCCGTGACCCAGACCCAACCGGTTGAGACCATCCCTCAGCCCCGTCACGCCCCGGTCGCCCCGCCGACCGCCGGGCAGCCGTACGAGTACCGCCGCCGCCCCCTGGCCGAACCCGACTGGACCCGCTTCCCCGGCTGGCGACACGTCACCCGCGAGCAGTGGGAGAACGCCCAGTGGCAGCGGGTCAACTGCGTCAAGAACGTCAAGCAGCTCCGCGCCGTCCTCGGCGACACCGTCGACGAGACCTTCTACGCCGACCTCGAAGCCGACCAGCGGGCCCTGGCCACCATGTCCATGCTGGTGCCCCCGCAGATGATCAACACGATGGTCCCGTTCGACGCGGTCACCACCGAGGCGTTCCTCGCCGACCCCATCCGGCGCTACATGATCCCCGTCGCCTCCGACCGGCGCACCGACTGGCCGTCCCACCCCTACGCCAGCCGCGACTCCCTCCACGAGCACGACATGTGGGTCGCCGAGGGCCTCACCCACCGCTACCCCACCAAGGTCCTCGCCGAGCTGCTCTCCACCTGCCCCCAGTACTGCGGGCACTGCACCCGGATGGACCTCGTCGGCAACTCCACCCCCACCGTCGACAAGCTCAAGCTCACCCTCAAGCCCGTCGACCGCTACGACGCCCACATCGCCTACCTCAAGGCCCACTCCGGCGTCCGCGACGTCGTCGTCTCCGGCGGCGACGTGGCCAACGTGCCGTGGCGCAACCTGGAGTCGTACCTGATGCGGCTGCTGGAACTGGAGACGGTCCGCGACATCCGGCTCGCCACCAAGGCCCTCATGGGCCTGCCCCAGCACTGGCTCCAGCCCGACGTCGTCGAGGGCCTGGAGCGGGTCGCCCGCACCGCCGCCCGGCGCGGCGTCAACCTGGCCATCCACACCCACGTCAACCACGCCCAGTCGCTCACCCCGCTGGTCGCGAAGGCGGCCCAGACCGCCCTCGACGTCGGCGTACGCGACGTGCGCAACCAGGGCGTGCTCATGCGCGGCGTCAACGCCACCGCCCCCGACCTGCTCGACCTCTGCTTCGCGTTGCAGGGCGAGGCCGGCATCCTGCCGTACTACTTCTACATGTGCGACATGATCCCCAACGCCGAGCACTGGCGGGTGCCGGTCTGGCACGCCCAGCAACTCCAGCACGACATCATGGGCTACCTGCCCGGCTACGCCACCCCGCGCATCGTCTGCGACGTGCCGTTCGTCGGCAAGCGCTGGGTGCACATGCTCACCGAGTACGACCGCGAGCGCGGCATCTCGTACTGGACGAAGAACTACCGCACCTCCATCGAGTCGGCCGACCTGGAGGCGCTGGCCAAGCGCTACGCCTACTACGACCCGATCGACACGCTTCCCGCCGCCGGCCAGCAGTGGTGGCACGAGCACCGCGACGACTGACCTCTCGGCACAGGCCGCGAACGGGCCTCGGCTGACGCCGAGGCCCGTTCTTTTTTCCTGTTTTTTTTGATCTTTTGGGCACTTCCTGTAAGGCGTCCTAGGAAACTAGAGCCTGGGCTGGCTGTCGGTGTCCCCGGGCCACACGGATCAGCATCGCCAGCCCGCTGGCGACGACCGCCGACAAGGCCGCCAACCGCAGCGTGAAGCTGGGATAGGGGGCTGAGGAACAAGTCTTGTTATGGTGGGGCCATGGCTTTCCTTTTCTTCGTCTGAGTCCGGGCACGGCCGATGCCGCCGTTTCTGCTGCCCGTAGACCCTTCGTAAGCCCAGGGAAAGTTCCATGCGCGACCACACTCATACCGCCCTGCCCATCACCGTCCCCGCTGTGGGGCAGCTGTCTGTCAGGTCCGTCACCAAGTCGTATGGCATCCGGACCGTCCTCGACCAGGTTTCCTTCACCGTCCGGCCGGGTGAGAAGGCCGCCGTCATCGGTGAGAACGGCTCCGGCAAGTCCACCTTGCTGCGGCTGCTCGCCTCGGCCGAGGCACCGGACAACGGAGAGATCACCGTCCGCTTTCCCGGCGGCACCGGTCACCTCGCCCAGACTCTCGGCCTCGATGCGGGCTGCACCGTTCAGGACGCCGTCGACCTCGCCCTGACCGAACTGCGCGACATGGCGCGAAGGCTTCGTGCGGCAGAGGATTTCCTCGCCGACGCGTCGGACGAGGAGCTCGCCGCCTACGGTGAGCTGTTGATCGCATTCGAGGAGCGTGGCGGATACGAGGCAGATGCCCGTGTGGATGCCGCCATGCACGGGCTCGGGCTGGCCCGGATCAACCGGGAGCGCCTGCTCAGCTCCCTGTCCGGCGGCGAGCAGTCGCGCCTCGCGCTGGCCTGTGTCTTGGCCGCCGCCCCGGAACTGCTGCTCCTGGACGAGCCGACGAACCACCTCGACGCGGCCGCCGTGCGCTGGCTGGAGGAATACCTGCGCGCGCACCGCGGCACCGTCGTCGCGGTCACCCACGACCGCGGCTTCCTGGAGCGCATCGCCACCACCATCCTCGAGGTCGACCGGGACGAGCGCACCGTGTGCCGGTACGGCGACGGCTGGGCCGGCTACCGCGCCGCGAAGGCTGCCGCCCGGCGCGGAGCGGAGCAGCGGTACGTGGACTGGGTCGAGGAGGTGGCCCGCGCCGAGGAACTGCTGGAGGCCGCCGGCAGGCGGCTGGCCGCCACCAGCCGTGACCCGAAGCAGGGCTTCGGCAAGCACCGCCGCTCCAGCGAGGCCAAGCTCGGCGGCCAGGTGCGCTCGGTGCGGGAGCGCCTGGACCGGCTGCGGCGTAACCCGGTGGCAAAGCCGCCGATACCGCTCCGGTTCACGACGGCGCTGCCGTCGGCAGCCGGTGGCCCGGCCCAGGGCACACTCGCCGAGCTCGACAACGTGCGCGTCGGGGAACGGCTCCGCCTCGACGGGCTCCTGACGATCGAGCCCGGAACGCGCCTCCTCGTCACGGGCGAGAACGGCGCGGGCAAGACGACGCTGCTTCGCGTCCTCGCGGGCGACCTGCAGCCGGACGCCGGCACGGTACGCCGCCCCGCCCGGATCGGCTACCTCGCCCAGAAACTGCCCCCGCACGCCACTCGGCTGCCGCTACTGGCCGCGTTCGCCGCCGGCCGGCCCGGCCTGCCGGACGAGTACGCCGAACAGCTCCTGTCCCTGGGCCTGTTCCGCGAACAGGACCTTCACGTCCCAGTCGCCGCACTGTCCGTGGGACAGCAGCGGCGGCTGCAGATCGCGACCCTGGTTACCCGGCCCGCGGACCTCCTCGTCCTCGACGAGCCGACCAACCACATCGCTCTCGACCTAGTCGAGGACCTTCACACGGCGCTCGCGGCTTACCCAGGGGCGGTGGTCGCGGTCTCGCACGACCGCGACCTCCGCGCACGCTTCGAAGCCGAGCATCTGGAACTGTACGCCGGCCGCAGGCGCTGACCGATGTCCGGCCTACCCCCGCCCTGAATCGCTTGACATCCATCACCACTGAGGCAAGGGATCAATGACCACCTTCCTGACACCACAACAGCGCGCCGACCGCACCTCCGCCGTCGTCGAGGCAGCCGTCACGGCCGGGCGCGGGCTCGGCCTGACCGTCACCGAGCCCACGGTGCTCCACGACGTCTTTTCCGTCGTCGTCCACCTGGCCCCCTCGCCGGTCGTGACCCGGATTCCCACCGTCCTGCCCCGCCCGGACGACCTGGCCGCCCTCGCGCGGCGCCAGCAGGACGAGCTGGATGTCACACGCTGGCTGGCCGACCAGGGAATCCCCGTGATCGGGCCCAGTCCGCTCTTGCCGCGCGAACCCGTGCAGCGCGACGGGTTCTCGATGACGTTCTGGCCGTTCGTCGAGGAGGCCCGGGACATGGAACCCGACTACGTGGCGAACGCCGAGAGCGTCGCCGACCTGCACGCGGCACTGCGCGCCTACCCGAGCCACCGCCTGGAGTTCCTGTCCGCGGCCGACCCTCGGTTCATCGCGGACAGCCTCGCCCTGCTCGACCACCATCCCGACCTGATCGGAGCGGCCGAGCTCGACCGCGCCCGCCGCGAATGGCAACTCCTCGAACCCCTCGTACGCTCACGCAGCGCTTTCGAAGCCCGGTTCCCCGGCATCGGCCTCCAGCCCATCCACGGCGATTCCCCGCCCGCCAACATTTTCCGCGCAGTGGACGGCGACCTCTTCGCCGACTTCGAACTGGTCACGCTTGGTCCCGTCGAGTGGGACCTGGCCGCTCTTGGACCCGAGCACGAAGCCGCCTACAACCGCGGCGCACGACGCAACGGCATGAGGCCGCTCGACGAGGAGGTCCTCGCCTTCGTCAACGCCGTGGGCATGCTGCGAGTCATCGCCACCCTCACCCTGGTCCCGCAGCTTCCCAAACTGATGGAGTACCTCAAGCCCGCGGTTGACCACTGGCAGACGATGCCCTTCGCCGCAGGCATGAGCAGCTGACACCGACCGACTGGTAGCTGAGTCTGATACTGACAGGCCGTCGTTGAGTGACGAGGCCGTCGGGAGATTTGCCGGGGGTTTCGTAGGTGAATGCTCCGCGAACACGACACCGCGAACACGACGAGCAGGCAACCATGACGGCGAGCGCGTGATCACCTTGCCACCATGCGGCTGGTGTCTGAGCCCTCACGGCCGCCGCCCAGCTTCGGACACCGGGCTCCGACGCGGCGGTGTGGGCACTGTCCGCGCTCCTCGGCCTGCCGCTCGCGGCGCGCCGCCGAGGGCCGGTGCCCGTCCTGGTGCTCGTCTGCACGGTTGGCTGCGGCCGCCCGTTCTCGCCAGCCCGACGGCTCATCGGGTCCTGCATAGCGCCTCAACCCTCGCGGCGGTACACAGTGCTCATGTCGGACGGGTGACGGTTCATGACGTAGCGAACGACCTGCCGCCGTCCCCGGCGGTGTAGCAGGCCCCCTCCCCCGGGTCAGCGCCGGATGAGGCCGAGCTGCGTCGCGGCGGCGACGGCGGCGGTGCGCGAGTCGACGCCGAGCTTGGCGTAGATCCGGGCGAGGTGGGACTTGACGGTGCCTTCGGTCAGGTACAGGCGGGCGCCGATGGCCTGGTTGGACAGGCCGCCCGCGACGAGGGTCAGGACCTCGGTCTCGCGGGGGGTCAGGGCCGCGCGGGGGTCGCGCAGCCGGTTCACGAGCCGGTCGGCAACGGCGGGGGCGAGGGTCGTCCGCCCGGCGGCGGCGGTGCGCACGGCGGCGGCGATCTCCTCGGGCGGGGCGTCCTTGAGCAGGTAGCCGGTCGCGCCGGCCGCGATGGCGGGCAGCGTGTCGGCGTCGGTGTCGTAGGTGGTGACGATCAGCACCCGAGGCGCGCCGGGCCGGGCGGTGATCTCGGCGGTGGCCTGGGCGCCGTTCATCGCCCGGCCGAACTGCAGGTCCATGAGGACCACGTCGATGTCGCCCACGCCGGCGCGGGCCACGGCCTCCTCGGCGGTGGCGGCCTCGGCCACGACCTCGAGGTCGGGCTCGGTCTCCAGTACGGCGCGGAGGCCGGCCCGGACGACGGGGTGGTCGTCGGCCAGGAGCAGCCGGATGAGCGGGCCTGTCACGGGTGCTCCTCGACGGCGCGGCCGGCGCCCGGGGCGACGGGTAGCTGGGCGGCCAGGGCGGTGCCCCGGCCCGGCGCGGACTCGACGGTGAGGGTGCCGCCGAGGGCGAGGACGCGGGCGCGCATCGCGGCCAGGCCGTACCCACCGCCCGGGGCCTCGGGCGCGGCAAGCCGGTGCGGGTCGAAGCCGTGCCCGTCGTCGGTGACGTCCACGGCCACCCGGTCGCCGAGGTAGCTGAGGGTGACGTCGGCGGTGCTGGCTTCGGCGTGGCGCACCGTGTTCGCGAGGGCCGACTGGGCGATGCGCAGCAGTGCCGTCTCGTGCGCGGCCGGCAGCGGCCGGGGTTCGCCGGTGAGGTGGAAACGCGCGGTGAGCCGGTGCCGGACGCTCGTGGTGCCGCACAGTTCCTCCAGTGCGCCGGCCAGGGTGGTGCCCTCCAGCGCGGGCGGGGCGAGGGCGGCGACGAAGCGGCGGGCCTCGGCGAGATTGTCGACGGCGGCCTGGCGGGCCTGGCCGACGTGGCGGGCGGCCCTGTCCGGCGCGCCGGGAAGGGCCCGCTCTGCGGCGCGCAGCAGCAGTTGGATGCTGGAGAAGCCCTGGGCCAGGGTGTCGTGGATCTCCCGGGCGAGGCGCTCGCGCTCGGTGAGGACGCCGGCGGTGTGCTGGGCGGCGGCCAGGTCGGCGCGCGTCGCGGTCAGCTCCTCGATCAGCCGCCGGCGGCGTTCGCTCTCGCGGTACAGGGCCTGGTAGCCCCACACCACGGCGATCGCCACGGCCGCGCCGAGGGCGGGGCCGATCGCCATCGCCGGGCTGAAGGAGCCCCGGTGCGCGGCGAAGCCGACGACGGCGGCCGCCGCGGTGATCGCCACGGCGGCCAGGCCGGCGCGGCGGGACAGCAGGTGCAGGTGCAGGAAGTACAGCGGGAAGGCCACCCACACCGCGTCCGACGACAGGGCCAGCAGGACCAGCCACACCGCGTCCACCGCGGCCAGCCACACCGCGGCGGCCCGCCGGGAGCGGCCGACGGAGGGCAGCAGGGGCCCGACCGCGTAGACCAGCCCGCACGCCACAGCCACCGCGGCGACCACCCCGGCGTACGGGTGGTCGCCGGCGACGGCCCGTACGGCGGCCAGGGCGAGCAGGCCGACGACGAGCAGGTGCAGGCACCAGGTCAGGGTCCGGGTGGCGGGCGTCAAGGCCGCAGCGGTGGTCTTCACGGTTCTTCCAGCGTAGGCAGCCACCGCCCCGGCGCGCCTCAATCGAAAGTTAGCACCGGCGGGCGGCCTTTCGGCACGCCACATCTGCTGCCTTGCGCCAGAAGCGGACCCCGGGGGCGAGCGGCGACCGTGGAGGTCTACCACGTACACCACGAGAGGGGCAGGCCGAAGCCGTGTTCGTCGCCTGGAGAGACCTGAGATTCGCCAAGGGGCGCTTCGCCCTGATGGGAACCGTCATCGTGCTGATCACCATGCTCGTCGGGCTGTTGTCCGGGCTGACCGCCGGCCTCGGCCGGCAGAACGTCTCCGCGATCACCGGCCTGCCCGCCGACATGCTCGCGTTCGGCGCGCCCGGCGGGGGTGAGGAGCTGTCGTTCTCCAACTCCACCGTCAGCGAGAGGCAGTGGCAGCAGTGGGCCCACACCCCCGGCGTGGACCGGGCGGAACCCCTGGGCATCACCACCACCAGGGCCACCGCCGGCGACCGGAGCACCGGGGTCTCCGCCTTCGGCGTCCAGCCCGGCTCGGCGCTCGCCCCGGCCGGCGACACGATCGACGGGCACGCGGCCGTCCTCTCCGTCACCGCCGCCGAGAACCTCGGCGTGGGCCCGGGCGACACCCTCACCCTCGGCGGGCAGCAGGTGAGCGTGGCCGCCGTGCGCGGCGACGCCTCCTTCAGCCACACCCCCGTCGTCTGGACCAGCCTGGGCCTGTGGCAGAGGCTGGCGCCCCCCGGCGGCGGGGCCGACGAGCCCGCCGCCACCGTCATCGCCCTGGACACCAGCGCCGACGCCGACATCCGGGCCGCCGACGAGCGCGCGGGCACCGAAACCGTCTCGAAGGACGACTCGCTCTCCGCGATCGGCTCCTACACCTCGGAGAACGGCTCACTGCAACTGATGCGCGGCTTCCTGTTCGCGATCTCCGCGCTCGTCATCGGGGCGTTCTTCACCGTCTGGACCATCCAGCGCAGCGGCGACGTCGCCGTGCTGAAGGCCCTGGGCGCCTCGACCGCCACCCTGCTCACCGACGCGCTCGGCCAGGCCGTCGTCCTGCTCGCCGGCGGCACCCTGCTCGGCACCGCCCTCGCCGCCGGCCTGGGCGCCCTCGTCGCCGGCGCGGCCGTGCCGTTCGTCCTCACTCCCGCCACCGTTCTCGTCCCGGCCGCCGTGATGATCGCGCTCGGCGCGCTCGGCGCGGCGCTGGCCATCCGCCGCATCACCTCCGTCGACCCGCTGACCGCCCTGGGGAGCGCCCGATGAGCCTGCACCTGACCGATGTCACCCTCACCTACCCCGACGGCGACTCCCGCCTGACCGCCCTCGACCGGGTCACCCTGACCGTGCCCAGGGGCAGCCTGACCGCCGTCGTCGGCCCCTCCGGCTCCGGCAAGTCCAGCCTCCTCGCCGTCGCCGCCACCCTGATCGCCCCGGACGCCGGCACCGTCACCGTCGACGGCGTCGCCACCACCGGCATGACGCGCGGCGAGCTGACCGCCCTGCGCCGCAGCCGGATCGGCATCGTGTTCCAGCAGCCCAACCTGCTGCCCTCCCTCACCGCGACCGAGCAGCTCCAGGTCATGGCGCAGCTCGACGGTCGCTCCCCCGCCGGGGCCCGGGGCCGGGCCCGGGAACTGCTCGACGCCGTCGGCCTCGCCGCCCAGGCGGACCGCCGCCCCCACCAGCTCTCCGGCGGGCAGCGCCAGCGCGTCAACATCGCCCGGGCGCTGATGAACGACCCCACGGTGCTGCTCGTCGACGAACCCACCAGCGCCCTCGACCACGAACGGGGCGCTGCCGTCGTCGACCTGATCACCCGCCTCACCCACCGGCGGGCCACCGCCACCGTCCTGGTCACCCACGACCGCGTCCACCTCGCTGCGGCCGACCGCGTTGTCGAGGTCCAGGACGGGCGGCTCACACCGGCTAGAGCATCCTAGGAGGCTAGCGCTACTGCCGGAACCGGGCAGGTGCTTGACTGGGCGGATGGGAGAGATCGTGCTCGTGCGACACGGGGAGACGGCCTGGAGTCTCGGGCGGCGGCACACCTCGTACACCGACCTGGAACTGACCACCGACGGCGAGCGGCAGGCGCGGGCCGTCGGGGGGCTCCTGGGCGGGCGGCGGTTCGTCCGGGTGCTGTCCAGCCCGCGCCGCCGGGCGCTGCGCACCGCCGAGCTGGCCGGGCTGGCCGTCACGGCCACCGATCCCGACCTGGCCGAGTGGAACTACGGCGAGTACGAGGGCGTGACGACCGCCGAGATCCACGCCGACCGCCCGGCGTGGAACCTCTGGACGGACGGCTGCCCGGGCGGGGAGTCCCCGGCCGAGGTGGGTGAGCGGCTCGACCGGGTGCTCGCCCGGGTCGCCCCGCTGCTGGAGCGCGGCGACGTGGCCCTGGTCGGCCACGGGCACGCCCTGCGGGTGCTGGGCGCGCGGTGGGTCGGGCTACCGCCGGCCGCCGGGGGGCTGCTCCGCCTGGACACCGCCACGGTGAGCCTGCTCGGTCACGAGCACGGCCGGCGGGTCATCGGGCGGTGGAACCAGCCGGCTCCCCCGCCGGCCGACCCCGCCCCCGAGCTGTCTGCTCGGCACTGATCCCCGGCGGCCGGTTCTCGTACGGGGTGGACAGCACCACGGTGGTGCGGGTGGTGACGTTGGCGGCCGTGCGGATCTCCTGGAGCAGCCGCTCCAGGTCCGCCGGCCCGGCCACCCGCACCAGCAGCATGTAGAAGTCCTCCCCCGCCACGGAGTAGCAGGAGTCGATCTCGGGCAGGTGGGCCAGCCGTTCGGGGGCGTCGTCGGGCTGTGACGGGTCGAACGGCCGGATCGCCACGAACGCGGTCAGCGGCAGGCCCAGCGCCTCGAAGGCGACGCGGGCGGCGTACCCCTTGATCACGCCGCGCTGCTCCAGCCGGCGGACCCGCTGGTGCACCGCGGACACCGACAGGCCCACCTTCTCCGCCAGATCCGTGTACGACAGCCGCCCGTCGGCGGTCAGCGCCGCGACGATGGCCCGGTCGGTCTCCTCCACGGCGTGCAACCTACCGGGAAAACGGCTCCCGTGCGACGACGCTCCCGCCGGGTCAGCCCTTCGCCAGCGCCCGGGAGATCACCATCCGCTGGATCTGGTTGGTGCCCTCGACGATCTGCAGCACCTTCGCCTCCCGCAGGTACCGCTCCGTCGGGTGGTCGGCCACGTAGCCGGCCCCGCCGAGCACCTGCACCGCGTCGGTGGCGACCCGCATGGCGACGTCCGTGGCGAACAGCTTCGCCTTCGCCGCCTCCGTCGAGTACGGGCGGCCGGCGTCGCGCAGCCGGGCCGCGTGCAGGGTCAGGGCGCGGGCGGCGGAGATCTGGGTGGCCGCGTCGGCGAGGAGGAAGCCGAGGCCCTGGAAGTCGATGATGGACCGGCCGAACTGCTGCCGCTCGCGGGCGTACCCGACGGCGTAGTCGAGGGCGGCCTGGGCCAGCCCGACCGCGCAGGCGGCGATGCCGAGCCGCCCGGAGTCCAGCGCGGACATGGCGATGGTGAAGCCCGCGCCCTCCGCGCCGACGAGCCGGTCGGCCGGCACCCGGGCGTCGTCGAAGGCGATCTGCGCCACCGGGGAGGCGTGCAGGCCCATGGTCCGCTCGGCGGCCTGCGGGACGATGCCGGGGGTGCCACGGTCGGCGAGCAGGCAGGAGATGCCCTTCGGGCCGGGGCCGCCGGTGCGGCAGAAGACGTTGTAGAAGTCGGCCACCCGGGCGTGGGTGATCCACGCCTTGGTGCCGGTGACGACGTACGCGTCGCCGTCGCGGACGGCCTTCGTGGTCAGCGCCGCCGCGTCCGAGCCGCCCTGGGGCTCGGAGAGGCAGTACGCGCCGAGCAGCTCGCCGCCGAGCATGTCGGGCAGCAGCTCGCGCTGGGCGGCGCTGCCGAACTGCGCCACCGGGTAGCAGGACAGCGTGTGCACGCTGACCGCCTCGGCGACGGCGAGCCACCGGCTGGCGAGGATCTCCAGGACCTGGAGGTACACCTCGTACGGCTGGGCGGCGCCGCCGTGCTCCTCGGGGTACGGCAGGCCGAGCAGGCCGGCGCGGCCGAGGGTGCGCAGCACCTCCCGGGGGAACTCGGCGCGCCGCTCGAACTCGGCGGCCCGGGGGGCGAGCTCCCGGTCGGCGAGTTCGGTGGCGAGGTCGAGCAGGTCGTGGGCCTCGTCGGTGGGGAGGATCCGGTCGACAGTCATAGCGCGATGAGCTCCGTGGGGGTGATGGTGAGCCGACCGCGTCGTGCGTGGGGCGGCCGGCGCGGTGCGGGAACCCGGGCCGGGGCCGGCTTCGGTGATCGGGGCGCGGGCGGGTCGACGGCCGCCGCGTCGGTTCCCACCCGTTCAGCTTAACGGTCGTTCGGCCGATCCCCGATCCCGGATCGGCCGGCCTCGGTGCCGCGCCCGCCACGTCCGGCTGGCGGAGCCGCGTCGCGCCGCCGACGCCCTGGCCGCCGTCGGCGCGTACGGCCTACCCGCCGCCAAGGCCCGGGTCGCGCTGATGGTCGCCCTCGGCGCGGGCGACCTCGACGGCGTCCGGGCCTGGTTCGACCAGTGGTGACCGGGGCCCCGGCCGCAGGGCCGGCTCGCGGCGAAGCCGCCCGGGCCGGGTGGCCGCGTCGCTAGCCTGGACCTGCGCCGACACCGGCGCGGGCGGCGCGGGAGAAAGGCGGGCGGCGCGGTGGCGGTCGACGAGCGGGCGGCGCGGCGACGGCGGGGGCTGCTGTGGGCCGGCATCCTCGCGGTGGCCGGGCTGGCGCTGCTGGTCGTCGGCCTGACCATCGCCAACGGGGCGGTGGCGTGGCTGGAGGTGGTCCTCGCGATCGCCCTGCTGGTGGCGAGCTACGCGGTGCAGCGCCTGGCACGGCGGGAGACCCTGTACCGGCGCGACGAGGACCGCTGACCGCCGCGCCGCACCCGGGTCGTCGGACGGTTGTGCCAGGCTGTCCGGCGTGGCACACCGACCCCCGATCCTGCTGATCGACGCCCCCAGCCTCTACTTCCGGGCCTACTTCGGCGTCCCCGAGTCCGCCGCGCGGGCCGCCGACGGCACCCCGGTCAACGCGGTGCGCGGCTTCCTCGACATGCTCGCCACCCTGGTCCGCGCCCGCCGCCCCGACCGGATGGTCTGCGCGCTGGACCACGACTGGCGGCCGGAGTGGCGGGTGGCGCTGCTGCCGTCGTACAAGGCGCACCGGCTGGCCCCCGAGGGCGGCGAGGTGGTGCCCGACACCCTTACCCCGCAGGTGCCGGTCATCCTGGACGTGCTGGCCGCCGTGGGCATCACCGCCGTCGGCGCGGCCGGCTACGAGGCCGACGACGTGCTGGGCACCCTGTCGGTGACCCAGCCCGCGCCGGTGGAGGTGGTCTCCGGCGACCGGGACCTGTTCCAGCTCGTCGACGACGCCCGGGGGGTGCGGCTGCTCTACGTGGGGCGGGGGGTGGCGAAGCTGGAGGACTGCGACGACACGGCGGTGCGTTCCCGCTACGGCGTGCCCGCCGACCGGTACGCCGACTTCGCGGCGCTGCGCGGCGACCCGAGCGACGGGCTGCCCGGGGTGGCCGGGGTCGGGGAGAAGACCGCGGCCCGGCTGATCGAGCGGCACGGTGACCTCGACGGTCTCCTCGCCGCGCTCGACGCCCCGGGCTCCGGCTTCGCCCCCGGCCTGCGGGCGAAGCTGGACGCCGCCCGCGACTACCTGGCCGTCGCGCCGAAGGTGGTGCGGGTGGCCCGGGACGTCCCGCTGCCGGAGCTGCCCACCGCGCTGCCGCAGGCGCCGGCCGACCCGGACCGCCTGCTGGAGCTGGCCGACCGATGGAACCTGGCCAACTCCTGCCGCCGCCTGGTCGACGCCCTCGCCGCCAGCCCTGACCGGCCCTGACCGGTCCGAGCCGGCCCTGACCGGCCGTCGATCAAGAGCTTTGCGTCAGCGGGGGCCCGCGAAGTGACGCAAAGCTCTTGATCGACGCTAGCCCCCGGGCGGGGTCAGCAGGGGTTGGGGGGGGTCAGGCGGGGGCGTGGTAGGAGAGGACGCCCCGGTTGACCGCCGCGATGGCCTGGCGGGCGGTGGAGCGCAGCTCCGCCGACGCGCCGCCGGAGTCGGCGAGCTGACCGAGCAGGTCGACCACCTGGCGGGCCCAGCGCACGAAGTCGCCGGCCGGCATCTCCCCGTCGATCTGGTGGCCGCTGGCCAGCACCTTGGCCAGCGCCTCCCCCCGCGCCCAGCGGTAGACCGGCCAGGCGAAGCCGAGGTCCGGCTCGCGGGTCACCGTGAGCCCCCGGGCCGCCTCGTCGGCCTCGATGTCGCCCCAGAGCTTGAGGGTGGCGTCGACCGCCTCCGCGACGGGGCCACGCGGCAGCGACGCCCGCTCGTCGACGTCGCGGCGGGCCTCGAAGACCACCACGGAGACGGCGGAGGCCAGCTCCGCCGGGGAGAGCCCGTCCCAGACGCCCCGGCGCAGGCACTCGGCGACCAGCAGGTCCGCCTCGGTCCAGATCCGGCCCAGCATCCGCCCCGCGTCGGTGACCGCGCCGTCGGCGGAGAGGTAGCCGCGCGCGGTCAGCAGCGCCACGATCCGGTCGAAGGTGCGGGCCAGGGAGCCCGTGCGGCCGGCGACCCGCTGGCGCAGCTCCTCGGTGTCGCGTTCCAGCCGGCGGCGCCGCTCGGCCCAGCGGGCGTGCTCCTCCCGGTCGGGGCAGGCGTGGCACGGGTGCCGGCGCAGCTCGGTGCGGAGCTGGCTGATCGCGTGGTCCTCCCCCGCGCCCTGCCGGGACCGGCCGCCCCGGCGACCGCCGTGCCGGTCCAGGCCGGTGCCGCTGATCTCGGCGGCGAGGTCGCGGCGGGCCGCCGGGGAGCGGTGGTTGAAGTGCTTCGGCACCCGGATGCGGGCGAGCACCTCGGCCGGGGTGGTGAAGTCGCCCGGGCTGACCCGGCCGGCCCAGCGGTCCTGGGTGAGCACCAGGGGGCGCGGCTCGCCGAACCCGCCGGTGGCCGGGTCGAGAACGACCGCGAGGCCGGCCCGCCGCCCGGACGGCACGCGGATCACGTCGCCGACGCGCAGCCGCTCCAGCGCGGCCACCGCGGCGGCCTTGCGCTGCTGCTGGCCCTGCCGGGCCACGGCGCGCTCCCGGTCGGCGATGGCCACGCGCAGGGCGAAGTACTCGTCGAAGTCGCCGTGGTGGCAGGCGGCCTCCGCGCCGTACGCCTCGATGGTCTCGGTGTTGCGCTGCACCTGCCGGGCCAGGCCGACCACCGACCGGTCGGCCTGGAACTGGGCGAACGAGGACTCCAGCAGCGCGCGGGCCGGCTCCGCGCCGACGGTGCCGACGAGGTTGACGGCCATGTTGTACGACGGGCGGAAGCTGGAGCGCAGCGGATAGGTGCGGGTGGAGGCCAGGCCGGCCACGTGCCGGGGGTCGGTCTCGGGGGACCAGACCACCACGGCGTGCCCCTCGACGTCGATGCCCCGGCGGCCGGCGCGGCCGGTGAGCTGGGTGTACTCCCCCGGGGTGAGGTCGACGTGGGCCTCGCCGTTGAACTTCACGAGGCGTTCCAGGACGACGCAGCGGGCGGGCATGTTGATGCCCAGGGCGAGGGTCTCCGTGGCGAAGACCGCCTTGACCAGGCCCCGGACGAACAGCTCCTCGACGACCTCCTTGAACACCGGCAGCATCCCGGCGTGGTGGGCGGCCAGGCCGCGCTCCAGGCCGTCGAGCCACTCCCAGTAGCCGAGGACCGACAGGTCCTCCCCCGGGATGGCGGTGACCCGGGACTCGACGACCCGGCGGATCTCCGCCCGCTCCTCCGGCGAGGTCAGCCGCAGGCCGGCGGCGAGGCACTGCTGCACGGCGGCGGCGCAGCCGGCGCGGCTGAAGATGAACAGGATCGCCGGGAGCAGCCCCTCCCGGTCGAGGCGGTCGACGATGTCGGGGCGCAGCGGGCCGCGCCAGCGGGGCCCGCGCCGGCCGCCGCCGGGGCCGGCGCTGCGCCCCTCCCCCAGCTCCAGGCGGCGCATCGTGTCGCGGGTGTAGCGCAGCAGCTCCGGGTGCACGTCGTGCTTGCGGGCGGCGTCGGCGTCGTGGAACAGGTCGAACATCCGCTTGCCGACCAGCATGTGCTGCCACAGCGGCACCGGCCGGTGCTCGGAGACCACCACGGCGGTCTCGCCGCGCACGGTGACCAGCCAGTCGGCGAACTCCTCGGCGTTGGAGACGGTCGCCGACAGGGAGACCAGGGTGACCGAGGCGGGCAGGTGGATGATCACCTCCTCCCAGACGCCGCCACGGAACCGGTCGGCGAGGTAGTGCACCTCGTCCATCACCACGTACGCCAGGCCCTCGAGGGTGGCCGAGCCGGCGTAGAGCATGTTGCGCAGCACCTCGGTGGTCATCACCACCACCGGCGCGTCGCCGTTGATGGCGTTGTCGCCGGTGAGCAGGCCGACCTGCTCGGCGCCGTGGCGCTCCACCAGGTCGTGGTACTTCTGGTTCGACAGCGCCTTGATCGGCGTGGTGTAGAAGCACTTGCGGCGCGGGGCCGGCCCGTCGCCGGACGCCGCCGGCTGCGCGGGGGCGCCGCGCAGCGCCAGGTGTACGGCGAACTCGCCGACCACGGTCTTGCCGGCGCCGGTGGGGGCGCAGACCAGCACCCCGCTGCCCCGTTCCAGGGCCTGGCACGCCTCCCGCTGGAAGTCGTCGAGATCGAACCCCAGGTCAAGGGCGAACTCGTCCAGCGCCGGGAACTGTGAGGCCTGCGCGGCCCGGCGGCGCGCCGCGGCGTACCGCTCGGCGGGGCTCGACATGTCCCCAAGATTAGTGCGTGCCCGCCGGGACCACCGGCCAAGGCCATCCGACAGCAGCGCCGGGGGCGGTCGGTAGGGTGCACGGCGTGCCGGACCATGCCGAACCGCCCCAGTCGAGTCCCCGAAGCGGCGACGCCGCCAGCGCCGGGGCGTCCCGGCGGCCCGTCGAGGCCGTGCTGTTCGACTTCCACGGCACCCTCGCCCAGGTGGAGGAGCCGCACGCCTGGGTGCTCGCCGCCGCGACGGCCTGCGGCGTGAGCCTGGAGCGGATGCGGGCCACGGCGCTGGCCGACCGCCTGCTCACCGCCGGCCGGGCGGGCGGGCCCCTGCCGGCCCGGGTGCCGCCGGCGGTGGCGGAGCTGTGGGCCGAGCGGGACCTCTACCCGCACGCCCACCGGGGCGCGTACACGGCCCTGGCGGCGACCGTGGACGCCGGGATCGAGGGCTTCGCCGAGGCGCTGTACGAGCGGGTGCTGGTGCCCGAGGGCTGGGTGCCGTACCCGGACACCGCGCCGACCCTGGCGGCGTTGAAGGCGGGCGGGGTGAAGGTGGCCGTGGTCAGCAACATCGGCTTCGACATCCGGCCGTTCTTCGCGGCGTGGGGGCTCGACGGGCTGATCGACGCGTACGCCCTGTCGTACGAGGTGGGGCGCTGCAAGCCGGACCCGGCGATCTTCTGGCGGGCGTGCGGGATGCTCGGCGTGGACGCGGAGCGGGCGCTGATGGTGGGCGACACGGCGGCCGACGCCGGGGCCGTGCGGGCCGGCTGCGCGGCGCTGGTGTTGCCGGAGGCGGAGCCGGGTCGGCCCAACGGGCTCGGCGCGGTGCTCGACCTGGCCCTGCGCGGCTGACCGGCTAACATCCCCTGACCTGCGGTTTCCGCTGCTAACACCGACGCGATAGCGCTGTGATTAGCGGCGTTATCATGATCCACGTATCGTCGCTGTCATGATCGACACGTCGCCCCGGGACCGGATCGTGCGGGCCGCCGCGGCGCTGCTCGCCCAGGGCGGCCGGGAGGCGGTCTCCACCCGGGCCGTCGCGCGGGCCGCCGGGGTGCAGGCGCCCACGCTCTACCGCCAGTTCGGAGACATGCGGGGGCTGCTCGACGCCGCCGCCAGCTACGGCTTCGCCGCGTACCTGCACTCCAAGGCCTCCCACGAACCCGCCGAGGACCCGGTGGACGCCCTGCGCCAGGGCTGGGACCTGCACGTCGAGTTCGGCCTCGCCGACCCCGCCTGCTACGCCCTCATGTACGGCGACCCGCGCCCCGGCGAGCAGCCGACCGCCGCCCGGGTGGCCGGCGACATCCTGGGCCAGCTCGTGCAGCGGGTGGCCGAGGCCGGCCGGCTGCGCGTCCCCGTCGACCGGGCCACCGGGATCACGCACGCCGCCGCGTCCGGGGTGACCCTCGCCCTGCTGCGCGTCGCGCCGCCCGAGCGCGACCCGGCCCTGTCGGCGGCGACCCGGGAGGCGGTGATCGCGGCGGTGGCCACCGACAGCCCCATCGCCCGCGCCGCCCCCGGGCCGGACCCCCGCTCCGCCGTGCGGCACGCCGTCGCGCTGCGGGCCGCGCTGCCGAGGCTCGCCACGGGGCTGACGGCGGCCGAGAAGGCCCTGCTCGCGGAGTGGCTGGACCGCGTCGCCGGCGCACCCCGGCCCGCGCCGCCGGGCTGAGCGACCGGCCGTTCCCGGGCGCCGCCGGCCCCCGCCATGTCGCCCGCCTTTCGCCGGAAACCGTCGGGAAGCCGCCATTCCCACCGGCAGTGGACAGTCTGCGACGGGGGCGTGACATATTGCAGTTGGTCGTTGGATACTGTGCGCCGCGATGATCCGTCGCGGTCGGGTTCACCTGCCCCCGACGTCGAACGAGGGGACAATTCCGTGAAGCGGGACCATTCTGCCGTGCTGCCCGGCGACGGCGACACGGACTACGCGCGCTACATGCGCACGGACGCGTTGCTGGACCTCCAGCGGCCTCCGGGGCAGATGATCCACCGCGACGAACTGCTCTTCCAGGTGGTGCACCAGTCCGCCGAGCTGTGGCTCAAGCTCGCGGAGGCCGAGCTGACCGAGGCGGCGTGCCGGATCGACGCCGGCGACCCGGCCGCGGCGGAGCCGCTGATCACCCGGGCGACGCTCGGGGTGCGACTGGTCACCGACCAGCTCGAGATGTTCCGCTACCTCTCCCCCGCCGACTTCCAGGCGATGCAGCCCGCGCTCGGCAACGGCTCCGGGGCCGAATCACCCGGCTGGCGGCGGGTCCAGGGCGCCAGCCGGCAGCTCGGCCGGGCGTTCTGCGAGCACCTCGCCGCCCGGCGGATCGAGCTGTCGGCGCTCGCCGCGGCGACGCCGACCGACCCGCTGCACCGGCTGGCCGAGGCGATGGTCGAGTGGGACGAGCGGGTCTCGTTCTGGCGCGTGCGGCACTACCAGGTCGCCGTCCGCATCGGCGGCCACGCCCCCGCCGGCACCAAGGGCAGCCCGGCGACCATGCTCGCCAAGCTGATCGAGCACCGGTTCTTCCCCGAGCTGTGGCGGGCCCGGACGAGCACCGCCGACGAGCCGACGGACGACCATTCCGCGCCCCATCTGCCGTAACCGGAACGCCCCGCCTCCCACCGTCCGTGTGCCACACAAACGTCATGTCGAGGTGCGGTTCGTGCGTGAGCTGACGAGTTGGGTGTCCGGCTTTTCCGACCCCGACAATTTTCCCTACCCCGCCGTGCTGGCCGAGTTCCACCGGGTCGGCAAACACTTCGTCGAAAAGGAACTGCTCGCCCTTCTCGACGAGATCCGGGCGCAGCTTCCCGCCGCCCGTGGCGGCCCGGACGCCGCCGGGCGGCCGGGCCCCGCCCGGCTGCTGCGCGACTTCCTCGACGTCGCCCTCGACAAGTGGGACGGCCGGTACGACTACCGCAGCTACCTCGGGCTGCCCCTGCTCGGGCTGCCCACCGGGGACGGGAACACGGCGGGCGACCCGGACGGCGGGCGGCGGGAACGCGACCGGCTCCTGGTCCGCCTCATCGCCGACGCGCTGGCGTTCGAACTGGCCGCCGGGGCCGGGGCCACGAGCCTGCTGCCCGAGCAGCGCCCCGGCCCGGCGCTGGTGGCCAAGCGCCACCGGCTCGGGGTCCGGGCGGCGGCGCCGGCGCTGACCCGCCTCGGCCTGGTCGCGCCGCCCGAGGGCTCCCGACCGCAGGCAGCGGCGGCGGCGCTGACCGCCCTCGCCCGCGCCGACCGCACCGCCGCCGAGGAGCGGATCCTGCGGCTGACCATGCTGCCGGTGTACGTGTCGCACGACGAGTACCTGTTCATCCGGGTGCTCCAGGCGTACGAGTGCGTCTTCGCGGCGCTCGCCGACGAGCTGCGCGCGGCGGTCGGCGACGTGGCCCGGGGCCGGGCGCGGCCGGCCGCCGACCGGCTCACCCACGCCCGGGACCAGCTCGCCGCCGCCGGCCCGCTCTTCTCGCTGCTGGCCACCATGCAGCCGGAGTCGTTCCGCACGTTCCGGGCGTACACGGAGGGGGCCAGCGCCATCCAGTCCCGCTCCTACAAGCTGGTGGAGTCGCTGTGCCGTACCCCCGACGGGGCCCGGCTGGCCTCGGCCGCCTACCGCTCGGTGCCGGAGGTGCGGGCCGGGGTGCTCGCCGGGGCGCCGACGATCGACGCCGCCTACCGGACGGCCGTGCGCGACGGCCGGCTGGCCGGGCCCGACCGCGACCTGGTGCGGCGGCGGATGGGCGAGTTCGCGGCGGCCCTGCTCCAGTGGCGCCGCACCCACCACCGGCTGGCCACCCGGATGCTCGGCGACCAGCCCGGCACCGGCTACACCGAGGGGACGCCCTACCTGGCCGCCGCCCGCTCCGTGCCGGTCTTCACCACCGTCGGCCACGGCCCGTGGCCGGCGTCGTCCCGCGAGGAGACCGGAGGCTGCCCCGCGTGAGCGCACCCGACCCGCGACCGGCGGCCGACGAGGCGCGCTGCCTCGACGCCGCCGCGCACGCCGCCCTGCGCGCCGAGTTCCCCCTGCTGGAGACCGGCGTCTACCTGAACAACAACTCCACCGGCGCGGTGCCCCGGGGCGCGCAGCGGGTGCTGGCGGAGTACGGGCGGACGCTGCGCACCTGGCGCGACGACGTGTGGCAGGGCTGGCACGTCGGCCTCGACCGGTACGCCGACTCGCTGGCCGCGTTCATCGGCGCGCCGGCGGGCAGCGTGGTCACCGACACGAACCTGAGCACCCTGCTGGCCCGGGTCGCCTCCTGCTTCGACTACCGCGCCCCGCGCAACCGGGTCGTCACCACCGACCTGGAGTTCCCCACCGTGCCGTTCGTCTGGAAGGCGTTCGGCCGGTACGGGGCCGAACTCGACGTGGTCGGCTCCGGCGGCCCGCTGTTCGACGAGGACGCCCTGTGCGGGCGCGTCGACGAGCGGACGCTGCTGGTGTGCGTGCCGCACGCCAGCTTCACCTCCGGCGCGACCCTCGACCTGCCGCGACTGGTCGCCCGCGCCCACGACGTCGGTGCGCTGGTGGTCGTCGACGCCTTCCAGACCGTCGGGATCGTGCCGCTGGACGTCACCGCGCTCGGCGTCGACGTCGTCCTCGGCGGCGCGCACAAGTGGCTGTGCGGGATCGCCACCGCCTTCCTCTACGTCCGCCCGGACCTCGCGTCGGAGCTGGAACCGGCGGCGACCGGCTGGCAGGCCGGCGACCGGGCGCTGACCTTCCAGCCGTCGACCGGTTGGGCGCCCGGTGCGCAGCGGTTCGCCGGCGGCACCCCGTTCCCGCTCACCTCGCTGGTCTCCCAGGTGGGCCTGGACCTGCTGGCCGGGGTGGGGGTCGACGCGATCCGCCGGCACTCGCTGGCGTGCACGGCCCGGATCGTGGAGCGGGCGGCGGCGGCCGGCGTGACGGTGGTCAGCCCGACCGAGCCGGGCCGGCGCGGCGGCGTCGTGTGCCTCGACGTGCCCGACGGGGAGACGGTCAAGCGCCGGCTCGCCGAGCGGGACGTGATCTGCAGTTGGCGGGGCTACCTGCGGGTCGGCCCGCACGTCTACAACACCCTCGACGAGGTCGACGCGTTCATGGACGCGCTGGAGAAGGAGCTGGGCCGATGACCGTCACCCTGTCGCCCCGGGCGCTGATGAGCCTGCTCGCCAACGGGCCCAAGGCCATGGACGTGCTGGAGACCGCCCTCGGCATGGGGCTGCTGGACGCCCTGGAGCCGGGGCCGGCCCGCCTCGGCGACCTCGCCACCCGGTTCGGGGTGCTGCCGCCGAGGCTGTACAAGTTCCTCGACTGCCTGGAGAGCCTCGGCTTCGTCGAGCGGTACGCCTGCGACGACCTCGCCGCGACCGCCTACCGGGCCGTTCCCGGGCTGCGCGACGCCGTGGTCGCGGTGGTGGGGCCGGACGCGCAGGAGCGGGACCGGGACCGCTACCCGTGGCGGGTGCTGCACGGCCGGCTGGCCGAGACCCTGCGCGGGGAGGTCAGCATGAGCGACGACGACTTCGCCTGGCCGCCGCGCACCGACGAGCAGACCGCCGCCTTCGAGCGGAGCATGGCCGTCGGGCTCGGCCCGGTCGTCGAGGCGGTGCACCGGCACGCCCGCGCCCTCTGGGCGGGCCGCCGCCGCCTGCTCGACGTCGGCGGCGGCGACGGCACCCTCGCCGCGCGCGTCCTCGACGACGCCCCCGACCTGCGCGCCGACGTCTACAACCTGCCGGCGGTGGCGCCCCTCGTCGCGGACACCCGGGCCCGCAGCGGCCACGGCGACCGGCTGGGCTTCGTTCCCGGCGACTTCTTCGCCGCGCCGCTGCCGACCGGCTACGACGCGCTGTCATTCGTCCGGGTGCTGCACGACTGGCCCGACGACGTGGCGCGCGGGCTGGTCGAGCGGGCGTACGCGGCGCTCGCCCCGGGCGGGATGCTGCTGATCTGCGAGGAGTTCCGCACCCCGGACCGGCTGGCGATGCAGTTCTTCTGGAGCTACTTCCTCATCGGCGTGGACAGCAGCGTCAGCCGGCTGCGGGAGGTCGAGTTCTACACCGCCCTGCTCGCCAAGGTCGGCTTCGAGCGGGTGGCGGTGCTGCCCGGCGCCTGGGAGCTGGTCGTCGCGCACAAGCCGGCCGACGCGCGGTGAGCAGGCCGGGCCGGGGCTGCGCCCGGCCCGGCCCGCCGCCGGGTCAGGCCCGCCGGCCGACCACCGCGCCGTTGGCGCCCGGCGCCTCGAACCACACGGTGCGCACGTCGACGAACCCGGCGTCGGCCAGCCAGGCGGCGTACTCGGCGCGGGAGTAGTTCTTCCCGCCCTCGGTCTCGACCAGCATGTTCAGCCCCATCAGGGCCGCCTCCGGCGGGCCGGTGCGCTCGTCGTTGAGCAGCAGCTCGCAGATGACCACCGCCCCGCCCGGGGGCAGCGCCGCGTGGCACCTGGCCAGCAGCGCCCGGTTGGTCGGCTCGTCCCAGTCGTGCAGGATCATGCTCAGCAGGATCACGTCGTGCCCGTCGGGCAGGGCCGGGTCGGCGAGGAAGTCGCCGGCGACGGCGTCGACGCGCCCGGTCAGCCCCGCCTCGGCGACGCGCTCGCGGGCCCGCTCGCACACGTGCGGCAGGTCGAGGATCGTGGCGCGCAGCTCCGGCAGCCGCCGGCAGAACTCGATCGGGAACGCGCCGGCCCCGCCGCCCACGTCGAGCAGCCGGGTGTGCGCGCCGAAGTCGTACGCGTCGGCCAGGGCGCGGGCGGTGAAGCTGGAGGTGGAGTACATGGCGTCCCAGAACTGCGCCAGCATCTCCGGGTCGGTGGTGTCGAACATCGACTGCTGCGCCCCCGGCTCCCAGGTGAGGGGCCGGTTGGTGCGCAGCGCGTCGCCGATGCGGTGCCACGGCAGGTAGGTGCGCAGGTCGGAGTAGCGGACCTGCGCGCCGAAGTAGTAGGGCCGCCCCTCGACCAGGAACTGCTCGGCGAGCTCGGAGTTGCGGTAGCCGTCGCCGGCCCTGACCAGCAGGCCGAGGGAGGCGCTGGCGGCCAGCAGCAGGTCGGCCGGGCGCTCGTCGAAGCCGAACTCGGCGGCGGCCTCGGCGACGGTCATGGTCCGGCCGCCGGCCAGGCGGGTGAACAGGCCGAGTTCGACGCCGACGGCGAGGGTCTTGAACCCCCACACACCGGCCACGAGGCCCATCAGAGGAGTGGGACTGATCATCGGCACATGAGATCACAAATGCCGCTCCCGTCCACTGTGGACACGCGGGCCCGGCGTCGCGGTGGCGGGTCGGCGGGAACCTCCCGGCGGCGGTGAGCGACTATCGGTACATGCGGTGTGAGCGGTGGCGGGAGATGCTGTCGGCCCAGCTAGACGGGGAGGAGACCCCCGCCGAGCGGAGCGCGGCCGAGGGGCACCTGGTCACGTGCGGTGACTGCCGAGCCTGGTTCGACGCGGCGGCGGCGGTGACCCGGCGGGCGCGTACCCGCGTGGTGGCCCCGGCGCCCGACCTCGCCGACGCGATCCTCGCCGCCGTCCCGGCCGGCCCCGCGCCCGCGCGGCGCGCGACGCGGGGCCGGCTGGTCGCCGGGCTGCGCGGCGCGCTGGGCCTGGTGGGCGCCGTGCAGGTGGTGCTCGGGCTGGCGCAGGTGGGGCGGGGCGCGGTCGGGGCGCACGCCCACGCGGCGGGCCAGCATCTCTGGCACGAGTCGGCGGCGTGGAACGTCGCCGTCGGCGCGGGGTTCCTCTTCGTGGCGGCGCGCAGGTTCGCGCCGGCCGGCGTGCTGCCGATGCTCAGCGCCTTCGTCGCGACGCTGGTGCTGCTGTCGGTCAACGACCTGATGACCGGCCAGGTCGCCGTGTCGCGGCTGGTCAGCCACGCATTCCTGGTGGTCGGCTGGGTGCTCACCGCGCTGCTGTCGCGGCCGGGGCTGCGCCCGGGCGGCCCGTCGCCCCGACAGGGACGCACGGGCCGGTCCCGGTGGCGCGTCGACCTGGACCAGGCCGAGGAGCCGACGCCGCTGCGGCTGCTGCCGCCGTACGCCGGTCAGGCGAGCACGCGCCGGGCCGCCTGACCGGCCGGGCCGGGCGCGGGCGGGTGGCCCGGCCCCGGCGGGCACGCCCGGTCAGTCGTCGTCGCCGTCGTCGTCCTTGTCATCGTCGTCGGCGTCGTCGTCCTTGTCGTCGTCGACCGGCTCCTGCTCGGCCTTGACCACGGTGCCGTCGTTGCGGTCCACATCGACCTCGTGCTCGGTCTGCCCGTTGACGACCTCGACGCTCCACACCTGGCGGCCGTCCTCGTCCTCAGCCTCGACCTCGACGACCTGGCCGCCGCCGGCGCGCGCCAGCGCGATCTCGCCGGCCCGCCGCTCGTCGACGCCCGCCCCGGGCGGAACGGTCGCGGCGGGCGGAGCGGTCGTCCCGGGCGGAACGGTCGCGGGAGCGGTCGCCGCAGGCGGAGCAGTCGCGGCGGGCGGGGTGGTCGCCGGAGCGGTCGCGGCGGGCGGAGCGGTCGTGGTGGCACCGACGGCCGTGGCACCGGCGGCGACCCCGGCCACCGCCAGCACCGCCGCGCCGCCGACCGACGCCATGATCAGGGACTTGCGTTTCATCTCGGTGCACCTTTCCTCGGTTGCTGTCATCGAGGATCGGCCAGGGCGGGATAGCGGCGCGCTGTACCGACGCTAAGACGCGGTTAAGGTCGCCGGCTGCCCCAGCCGGAGGCGCACCTGCGCGCCGCCGCCCGGGGCGGCTCGCAGCTCCATGCGGCCACCGGCCGCCTCGGCGGCCCGTCGGGCGATGTCCAGGCCCAGGCCGGTGGAGCCGGCGGGGCTGGCCCCCCGGCGCACCGTGGCCGCCGGCATCCCGGGGCCCTCGTCGGCCACGGTGAGGACCACCCCGTCGGTGTCCCGGGCGAGGCGCACGGCGAACCCGGTGCCGTCCGGGGTGTGCGCGAACACGTTGCCCAGCAGCGCGTCGAGCGCGGCGGCCAGCTCGTCGGCGGGCACCCGGACCGGCAGCGGGCCGGAGGCCAGGTCGCAGCGGACCTCCCGCCCGGTGTCCTCGGCCAGCACCGACCAGAACGCCACCCGATCGGCGACCACCGCCGCCGCGTCGGCGGGGGCGGCCGACGACCGGTCGCGGCGGGCCTGGCGGATCAGCCCGGTGACGGCCCGTTCCAGCCCGTCCGCCGCGGCGGTGATCCGCGCCGCGTCCTGCGGCTCACGCAGCGACTCGGCCTCCAGCCGCAGCGCCGTCAGCGGGGTGCGCAGCCGGTGGGACAGGTCGGCCACCTGCTCCCGCTCCTGCGCGAGCAGCACCTGGATGCGCCCCGCCAGGTGGTTGAGCGCGCCGGCCACCTCGCGCAGCTCCGCCGGGCCGGCGGGAGCCACCCGGGCGTCCAGCTCGGCGTTGGCCAGCCGGTGCGACACCGCGGAGAGCTGGGCGATCGGCCGGACCAGGGTGCGGGCCAGCCGGTCGGCCACCAGCAACCCGACCAGCACCAGCACCAGCACCAGCAGGGCCAGCAGCAGCCAGGCCCGCTGCACCCCGGCGGTCAGCTCGGCGCGCGGCACCACCGTGCGGATCACGCCCGTGCCGTCCGGGCGGCCCTGCACGGCGATGACCACCTCGCGTCCGGCGTCCGACTCCACGGTGAGGCTGCGGCCCCGCTCGGCCAGGGCCACTGCGGGGGTACGCGGGGCGGGCGTGCCCAGCACCGTGTCGCCGGGCAGGAAGACGCTGACCGGGCGGCCCGACTCGGCGGCGAGCTGCTCGACGGTCAGCCGGATGGTCGCGGCGTCGGCCGTGCCCACCACCGGCACCAGGCTCTGCGCGTCGGCGGTCGCCCGGACCGTGGCCCGGTCCTCCGCCACGGCGCGCACCAGCAGCGCCAGCGGGACGAGGAAGGCGACCAGGGTGAGCACGCTGACCGCGGCGGCGAGCAGCGCCAGCCGCGCCCTCACCCGCCGCTCCCCGGCGACTCCAGCCGGACGCCCACGCCCCGCACGGTGTGCAGGTAACGGGGTTGTTGCGCGCTCTCGCCCAGCTTGCGGCGCAGCCAGGACAGGTGCACGTCGACCGTCTTGTCCGCGCCGCCGTACGGGATCTGCCACACCTCGGTGAGCAGTTCCCGCTTCGTGACCACCTCCCCGGGCCGGGCGGCGAGGTGGTGCAGCAGGTCGAACTCGCGCGGGGTCAGCTCCACCGGCGCCCCGTCGAGGGTCACCTGCCGCGAGCGCGAATCGACCCGCAGCCCGCCGACGACCAGCGCCGGCTCTCCCGCCGCCGAGGACGCCGCGCGGCGCAGCACCGCCCGCACCCGCGCGTCCAGTTGGGCGGCGGTGAACGGCTTCACCACGTAGTCGTCGGCGCCGGCGTCGAGGACCCGGACGATCTCGGTCTCGTCGTCGCGGGCGGTGGCCACGATGACCGGGACCGCGCTGACCGCCCGCAGCATCCGCAGCAGCTCCCGGCCGTCGAGGTCGGGCAGGCCCAGGTCCAGCACGACGAGGTCGGGCCGGTCGTCGAGGGCGTCGCGCAGCCCCGCCATCGCGGTCGACGCGGCGGCCACGGCGTGCCCCCGGTCCCGCAGCGCCCGCACCAGCGGCGTGCGGATGGTCAGGTCGTCCTCGACGAGCAGCAGGCGGGGCACACGGTGCAGGCTAGTCGCCACGCCGGCCCCCGGCCCGCTTCTTAACCCTCCCTTAGCGTGGTGTGGCGCTGCCGCCAACCCTCGGTCGGGGATAGTCGGGGGATGCGCCGTCGCGTCCTCGCCTTCGCCGGGTGGCTGGCCACCGCCGTGCTCGCCACCCTGGTCGGGGTGGCCGCGATCCGGCTGGTCGGAGAGAGCATCACCGGTACCCCGGGCGGGGTGCTCAGCCAGGACGAGGTGGAGCGGGCGCTGGCCTCGCCGGAGCCGACGTCGGCGGGGCCGGGCGCGACGCCGCCGCCGGAGGCCGGTTCGCCGACGCCCGACGCCCCGCCTGCTGTCGGGCGTCGGGGGGTCTTCGCCACGTCCGGCGGCACCGCCGTGGCCGAGTGCGTGCCGGGCGGGGTGCGGCTGGTGTCCTGGGCCCCCGCGCAGGGCTACCGGGTGGGCGACGCCGACCGGGGCCCCGACGACGACGTCGAGGTCACGTTCGTGGGGCCGGGCGGCGAGCACGAGCTGAAGTTGCGGTGCGTGGCCAATGAGCCGGTGGCCGTCGACGACTGACGCGGCGACGGCCGCCGGCTCGCCCGCCCGGCTCGCGGGCGGGCGTCGGGGGGCCGGGCGGGTGGCCCGTCAGCGCTGGCAGGGCACGCAGCGCCGGGCGTGCGGCACGACCTGCAGCCGCTCCGGCGGGATCTGCGTCCCGCACGCCTCGCAGGCGCCATAGCGGCCCTCGGCCATGGCGCGCAGCGCGTCGGCGATGCGCTCCACGTTCTGCCGGGTTGCGGCGATCAGCGCGGCCCGGGTGTGGGCGTCGCCCGGGTCGCCGGTGTCGGCGGTCAGCTCGGTCAACCGGGCGGTCTGCGTCGCGTGGTCGTCGGTCAGCGTCACACGCAGGTCGGTGAGCCACTGGCTCTGGGTCTCGATGGTCATGTCACGTCCCTTCCGGGGAAAAAGAAAAAGGGCCGAAGCTGGAAAGCTTCGCCCTGGCCGATCCCGTTTGCGGAATGCGCTTCGGGAGGGCCACGACCGGTGGGGATCGGGCTCGGCAGCCCCTGGCCGGGGGCGACGGCGACGGCCGGCGCGCAGGCCGGCAGCGCCGGGCGGGCTGCGGGGCGACACCGCCCGACGGCAGCCGGCGTCGGCGTCACGACGGTGACGCGGACGCGGGCGGTCGGGGCGGCGGGATGCATCGGGCCACCATAGGCCGCCGCGCCGGAAAAGCCCAGCGGGATTGTCGGCCGGGTCGAAAAAGGCCGACGGAACCACCGGCTGTCCGGTTTGCCGGGCTCGGCCCCGGGAAGACGGCCCGCCGACCCGTCCCGCCCGGGCAGGAGGACCAGGTGACCCGTGAGCCCCCGGAAAGCGGGCCCGCCGGCCGGTCCCCCGACCCGAGGCCCCCACCCGCGGCTGGACGGCTCCGACCCGGGTTGCGGCCGGTCACCGAGGAGACCCGGGTCACCACGGCGGAGCTCTTCTTCGACGTGGTCTTCGTCTTCGCCTTCATCCAGGTCACCACGTTGATGACCGATCCGGCGCACCTCGGCACGCTGCGCGGCCTTCTGGTCCTGTCGATGCTCTGGTGGTCCTGGACGCTGTTCGCCTGGCTGGGCAACCGGGTCCGCGCCGACTACGGCCTGGGACGGGTGACCCTCCTGGTGGCCACGCCGGTCATGTTCGTGCTGGCGGTCAACACGCGCGAGGCGTTCGCCGAGACGGGCGACAGTGTCGAGCCGACGCTGTGGTTCGTCGTGTGCTTCGTCGCAGCCCGGGTCATCTACCTCGCCGTACGCCTCTACGCCTCGCCGGGGCTGCGCGGACGCGACGTCGCGGCGCTGACCGCGCCGATGGTCGCCGGCGCGGCGCTGCTGCTCGCCGCGGCCCTGCTGCCCCGCTCGGCGCTCGACCCGGACGCGGTGCCGGTGTCGCAGGTCGGCCTGTGGGCGCTGGCCGTCGTCGTGGACTACGCCGCCGCGCTGGCGCTGCCGGTGTCGGAGCGGGCCGTCCTCTCCGCCCGGCACTGGGCCGAGCGGCACAACCTGATCATCATCGTGGCGCTCGGCGAGGTGCTCGTCGCCGTCGGTCTCGCCGGGGCCGACCAGCCCAACACGCCCGGTCTGCTCGTCGCGTCCGCGCTCGCCGTCGTCGTCGCCGGCGCCCTCGAGTGGATCTACTTCGACCTCTCCGCGCTGGCGGGCGAGCACGCCCTGGCCGCTGCCACCCCGGCCCGGCGGGTCGCCATCGCCCGCTCCTGCTACAGCTACCTGCACCTGCCGATGATCGCCGGGATCATCCTGCTGGCCCTCGGGCTCAAGCAGGTGCCCGCCCTGTCCGGCGTGGCCGGTCACGCCGAACCACTGGACGACCTGGGTCGGCGCGCGATGTACGGGGGCGTCGTCCTGTTCCTGGTGGCCCACGCCGCCTTCCAGTGGCAGTTGGGCGCCGGGGCGCGGGCCGTGGTCTGGCCCCGGCTCACCGCCGCCGCGCTGCTGCTGGCGCTGCTGCCGCTGACCGCCCGGGTCTCCGCGCTGTGGGCGCTGAGCTGGCTCGCCGCGATCTGCCTGGTCACCGCGGCCACCGAGTTCCTGGTCAGTCGCCCGCAGCGGCGGCGGCTGCGGGCGACGCTCTCCGCCGAGCCCGGGTGCGCGACCGGCGGCGGCGCCGGTCGCGCACCGTCCTGACCGCGACGGGCAGGGCGGCGGCGGTTCAGGCCGGATCGGCGCGGCCCAGCCGCCAGTAGCCCATGAAGGCCACCGCCCGCCGGTCCAGCCCCCGCTCGACCACGAGGTGCCGGCGCAGCGTGCGGATCACGCCGGCCTCACCCGCCAGCCACGCGTACA
>NZ_BBZF01000019.1:116992-126631 GCF_020884795.1 Micromonospora okii | reverse complement strand
GCGGCCGGGGTCGGCACCTCCCAGAGGATGTCCTGGTCCACGTCCACGTCGGTGACCGGCGCGGGGGCCGGCGCGCCCTCGCCGAGCAGCCCCGCCGCAGCGTCCGTGACGGCGGGGACGAGGCGGCAGCCGTGCCGGCCGCCGGCGCGCGGGAGCCAGGAGAGCTGCACGCCGGGCGGCGCGGCGACGCGGAGCGCGTCGTCCGGCTCGGGGACCTCCAGCAGCACCCGGCCCCGGGCGTCGGCGGGGAGCCGCTCGCAGATCGCGGCGATCGCGGGGACCGCCGTCTCGTCGCCGGCCAGCAGCAGCCGGCCCGCCGGCGGTGGGCGGAACTCGATCCCGCCGTGCTCGCCGCCGAAGCCGGCGTCCGGGCCGAGGAGGGCGGCCGGGTCGCCGGGGCGGACCCGGCGGGCCCACCGGGTGGCGGGGCCGCTGTCGCCGTGCAGGACCAGGTCGACGTCCACCTCGGCCAGGTGCGGGCGGGCCGCCCGGACGGTGTACGTGCGGATCGGGTTACGCCGCTCGTCGGGCAGGGCCCGCCACCGGGCGTACCAGTCGGGCCCCTCGGGCAGGCTCAGCACGGCCTGCCCGGTCAGCGGCAGCGCCAGCTTGATCCGCTGGTCGTAGCCGTTGTCGGCGAACCGGTCCAGGTCGGGGCCCGTGAAGGTGACCCGGACGAACGACGGGCTGAGCCGGCGTACGGCGCGGACCTCGACGTCGAAGAACCGCCAGGGCGCGATGGGCAGGGTCTGGGTCATGACGCCTCGCGGGGGTGGGCGGGGGCTCCGTGCCGTGGCACCCGGACTCGATCACTGGACACCCGCTGAGGGTAGCCTACCCTTACCTGCCGGGTGTCCGGGTGGGTGCCGGTCAGCCGGTCGGCCGAGCCCGCCCCCGGCCCACCGGTCAGGTCACGGGCGCGCCGGCCCGCTCCAGGAAGACGGTGCGGTCCAGAAAGACCAGTTGGGCACGCTTCTCGGGCAGGTCGACCTGGGGCCCCGGCACGAAGCCCGCGCGCGTCAGCCGGGCGATGGCCCTGTCGTTGCGGGCGTCCGGCTCGGCCACGACGCGCAGGCGGCCCGGATCGGCCAGCACGAACGCGAGGAAGGTGTCGAGGAGGGTCGCGGTGAAGCCCGGCTGGGCGCCGCCGTCCGGCGGCGCGATCATCAGGTGGATGCCGAAGTCGCCGGGCCGCACGTCGTAGCACTCCCCCACGGGGTCGGCCGCCGGCTCGTACGTCTGGAACAGCGCCACCGGCCGGCCGTCGCGCCGGGTCAGGTAGGCGTGGTGGGTGTCGAGGGAGTCGAGGTACTCGTAGATCTCCAGCACCCGCTCGCGGCTGGCCTCGCGCATGCCCCAGAACCGCGATCGCTCGCGGGTGACCCAGTCGTAGATCACGTCGATGTCCTCGGCCGGCCGCACGGGGCGGATGTCCACCTCGCCGAAGCCGTCGACGTGACGCGAGTAGGAGGCCGGGGCAGTCGTCATGTCTCTCCTCGCCGGGGGCCGGTGACGGGCGGTCGCGACACGCCAGCCTAGACGGTCGCCGCGCGCCGCGCCGCGCCGCCGGATCCGGCGCCGACGGCCGGGGCACGCGCGGCGCGTACCCCGGCGGCGGCCGGCTAGGGACGGACCGCGACCACCGTGTACGGCGTGGTCGGGGTCGGTGCGGTGGTGAACCGGGCGTTGGGCAGGTAGAGGCGGCCGTGGGCGGCGGCGACGGTCGTCGGCACGTCGAACGCCCCGTCGGTGATCGTCCCGGCGGGCGTGCCGGCGGTGCCGGCCCGGTCGAGCCGGACCACGGCGATCTCGTTGAGCCGGTTGCGCACCACGTAGAGCGTGCGGCCGGCCCGCAGCAGCCCGTCGCCGCTGGTGAAGCTCTGCCCGGGCACGTCGACCGCCGTGGTCGCGCCGGTCGCCGGGTCGACGCGGAACAGCGTGCCGGTGTTGGACTGCACGACGATCAGCCCGGCCCCGTCCGGGGTCGCGACGATGCCGTTGAGGTTGATCGCGCCGTCGACCTGCTGGAACTCGCCCGTCAGCGGGATCGTGGTGACGGCGTTAGCCGACGGGAGCCGCCCGTCCCGGCCGAGCGGCAGCCGGTAGAGCACCGGCCGGTACGAGTCGGTGAGGTAGGCGGCCCGCTCGGTGAGCACGACGTCGTTGACGAAGGTCGGCGCGGCGGCGAGCCGGTAGCTGGCCAGCACGCGCCCGGTGCGGGTGTCGACCACCCGGGCGTCGCCGCCGGTGCCGCCCGCGACGAACAGCCGGCCCCGGCGGTCCACCTTGAGGCCGAGCGACGGCGTGCCGGTGGCAGGGCTGAGCAGCTCGCCCGTGCCGTCGGTGAGGTCGGCCCGGTAGATGGCGCCGGTGGCGCGGGAGCCGAGGTAGGCGTACCGGCCGGCGGTGGCGATGCCCTCGGGCTGGAAGCCGTCGGGCAGGGCGATCACGTCGGGTCGACCGGCCCCGGGGTGGGCCTGCGCGGGCGCGGCGGCGGTGACGACGGTCGCGGCCAGGACGGCGGCGAGGACGGTCCGGAGGCGACGGTTCATGGGGCTCCTTCCGGTGTCGGGCATGGACCTTCGATAATCGGTCGAAACTCGTCGATCGGCCAGTCGATCGCGTCGTGTCACGGTCGGGCTCCGCCGCGACGGGTGACGGGGTGGCCGGGCCCGTGGTCGGAGCCGGCCACCCCGTCGGCGCGGGGCGGTGGTCGCTACCGCCAGGTGTCGGTGTTGGTCCGGGTGCCGCTGGCCGGCGTGGTGAAGGTGCGGTTACCGCCGCTCTCCCAGGTGACGGCGCCGTTCGGCTCCTTCTTGAGGTACTTGTACTCGACCGCCGTGTTCGGGGGCAGGTTCAGCGTGGCCCGCCAGAGCGGGTAGTCGGCCGGGGAGAGGGCGACGGCGTTGGCCGGGTTCCAGCCGCCGAGGGCCGCGATGTTGCCGACGACGTAGACGTTCTGGCCGTAGCTGGTGGTCACGGTGGCGTGGAACGAGGTGGCGATCTGCCCGCCGGTCACGGTGTCGCCGCGGAAGGTCTCGGTCACGGCGTGGGTGCCGCCCGACGGGGTGGTCAGGACGCGGTTGGCCCCGGACTCCCAGGTGACGACGCCGGCCGCCGTCTTCTTGAGGAACTTGTACTCCACGCTGGTGGAGCTCGGCAGGTCGACCACCGCCCGGTAGGTGCCGTCGCCCTGCGCGGTCAGCCGGACGGCGTCGGCCGGGGCCCAGGAGCCGAGGGCGGGGATGTTGCCGACGACGTGGACGTCCTGGCCGGCGGCGGGGGTGGCGGCGACGGTGAAGGTGGTGGCGACCTTGTCGGTGGGGACGACCGTCGGGGTGACGGTCGGCGACGGGCTGGCGCCGCCGGGCCGGGCGTCGACGTGGATCGCGACCGCGTTGTTGGCGGGGACGGTCACGGTGGCCCGGCCGCCGGAGACGGTCACGGTGCCGCCGGCGCAGCCGGACGCGGTGGCGGGGCCGGAGACGACGTCGCAGTACCGGCCGTCGGCGAGGCCGGTGGTGAACGTGGCGGTGCTGGCGCTGCCCGAGTCGTTGATCGCGATCCAGGCGCGGTCGCCCCGGTGGAAGCCGATGACGTTGCTGTTGACGGTGGTGAAGTCCGAGACGCTCCTGACGGGGCGGGCGGCGTTCGCCCAGCCGACCATGCCCTTGATGCCGGTGGAGCGGGTCAGGCAGTTCCAGGCGGCGCCGCAGACGGTGTCGGTGACGTGGCCGTTGCCGTCGGCCGGCGGGGACTGGTTGCGGTTGTTCCAGGTGAAGCTGTCGTAGACCGACGGCTTGCCGTGCGGGTAGGCCAGCGCGAAGTAGTTGGCCAGGACGTAGTCGGTGCCGTTCTTGTAGGACAGCACGACCCCGTCGCGCTCCAGGTCGTGGTTGGTGACCATCGCGAAGACGTTGGCGCTGGGCGCGTCGAGGTTCCAGTTCGGGATGCCGGCGAGGGCGGAGATCGAGCCCTGGAAGGCGGACCTCAGGCCCTTGGCGTACGCGAAGTCGAGCACGTCGCCGTTGCCGGTGAAGGCGCGGGCCTTGAGCGCGTCGTTGCTGGCGCCGTCGAAGATCTCCTGGGCGACGTACGGGCGCTTGTTCTCGGCCACCGTGTTGCGGAGCTTGCCGAGGATGGCGGCGAAGTCGTCCTTCTTGACGTGCTTGACCGCGTCGACCCGGAAGCCGTCGACGCCGAGGCCGATCATGTCGTTGAGGAAGGCGGCGATCTTCGTGCGGACGCTCTCCTTCTCGGTGTACAGGTCGGTCAGGGAGAGCAGCTCGCAGCTCGTGACCTGGGCCTCGTTGTTCCAGTCGTTGATGCCCCCGCCGGTCGGGCAGTTGTCGCCCGGGCGGTGGAAGTCCCCGTTGCCGTAGGGCACGGCCGGAAAGCTGTAGCCGGGGCCGGAGAAGTCGGTGCCGGCGTACCCGACGACGGACTCGGGGTTGTTCGCGCCGGCCATGTGGTTGACGACCGCGTCGACGTAGACCCGCACGCCGGCGTCGTGGCAGGCGGTGACCATCGCGGCGAACTGCGCGCGGGTGCCGAACCGGCTCTCCAGCCTGTACGACACCGGCTGGTACACCTCGTACCAGGGGTGCGCCCCGTCCGCGCTGTTGGGCAGGCTGACCGACTCCTGGGGCGGCGCGACCTGGACCGCGCCGTAGCCGGCGGGGCCGAGGTGGTCGGTGCAGGCGGCGGAGACCGACGGCCAGTTCCACTCCCAGAGGTTGGCCGTCACCTCGCTGTCGTTGAGCGCGACGGCGGCGCGGGCGGGGGTGGCGACGGTGGCGGTGGTCGCGACGGCGGCCGGTACGGCGACCGACGCGACGAGGGCGGCGGCGAGCAGGCCGCCGACGCGGCTGCGCAGGGGTGACCTCAGGCGTTCCATGACAGGTGGACCTTCTTCCAGGGGTCGAAGAGGCACTGGTGCGAATGGACGGCCGTCCGGGTAGCACGACGATGCGGGATGGATGAAAGTAATTGCAATACCTTGCGGAAAGATTTTTGAAACCTGCTCGCAACACGGCAGCCGACCCGCCGCATCCGGCGGGCCTTTACCCGCACTCCCCCGCAGCGCTGCGAGAAGCCCTTGACGCGCCCGGCGGAACGCCGTAGCTTCGCTCGCAACAACTTGCAAGACTTTCAGCGACTTGCGCGGGCAGGCCGCCGGCGCGCGGACTGCCTGCCCGGCGCGCTCCCCCCGGGTGCGTTCCGAGCCGGGGAGACTACCGCCCCGGACGCGCTCCCCGGGGCGCGCTCAGCCGGTGCGCTGCGCGCGCCGCAGCAACCAGGCGGCGAGCAGGCCACCGGCGAGGACGGCGACCGCGCCCACGGTCTGCCCGGCCTCCGACGCGACCCGGAACGCGTCGGTGACCTGGCCCCGCTCGGCGTCCGTGCCGGCGAGCGCCAGCGCGGCCGGGAACGACCCCGCGCCGGCCGCGGCGGCCGGCAGCAACCCGACGAACCGGGCGTTCAGCACGGCGCCCAGCACGGCGACGCCGAGGCTGCTGCCGACCTCCGTCATCGTGCCGTCCACCCCGGCCCCCGCGCCGGCCTTCTCCGGCGGGATCGCGCCCATCACCGCCTCGACGATCGCCGGGTTGGCCAGCGCGCAGCCCGCGCCCATCGTGAGCAGCCCGGCGAGCAGCACGCCGTAGCCGTCCGACGGGGCGTGGGTGACCCAGAACAGGCCGCCCGCGAGCAGGGTCATGCCCACGGCGATGGCGCGGGCGGTGCCGAGCCGGCCGATGACCCGGGCGGCGACACCGGCGAGGTTGAGCACCACGATGGACAGCGCGAACGGCACCATCCGCAGCCCGGCCTCCCAGGCCGGGTAGCCTCGCACGAACTGGAGGTGCTGGGTGAGCAGGAACAGCGCGCCGGTCGCGCCGAAGGTGATCAGGACGACCCCGGACACCGCGCCGACGAAGCGGCGGTCCCGGAAGAAGGTCATGTCCAGCATGGGCCGGGGCACCCGCCGCTCCCACCACACGAACGCGGCGAGCAGCAGCGCTCCCCCGGCGGCCGTGCCGACCACCGAGGCGGAGCCCCAGCCCCGCTCGGGCCCGGCGATGATCGCGTGGACCGTCGCGGTGAGGCCGGCCGTGGAGAGCAGCACCCCGCCCAGGTCGAGGCCGCCGCCGGCCGGGTCGCGCGACTCCGGCACCAGCGCCCCCGCGCCGGTCAGGCAGAGCAGCACGATGGGCACGTTGATCAGGAAGATCGCCTGCCACGGGAAGTGGGCCAGGATGATTCCGCCCACGGGCGGCCCGGCCGCGAAGCCCAGGGCGCTCGCCGCCGCCCACACGCCGATGGCGCGGGGCCGCTCGTCGGCGTCGAAGACCTGGATCGCCACCGCGAGGGTGGCGGTGACGAGCAGGGCACCGCCGACGCCCATGCCGGCGCGGGCGGCGATGAGCTGGCCGGTGGACTGGGCGAGCGCGGCGACCAGCGAGCCGGCTCCGAACAGGGCGAGGCCGACGAGGAGCATCCGGCGCCGGCCGTACCGGTCGACGGCGCTGCCGGCCGTGAGCAGCAGCCCGGACTGGACCAGCGCGTACGCGTTGATGGTCCACTGCACGTCGGCGGTGCTGGCGCCCAGCTCGGCGGTGAGCACGGGCACCGCCACGGTCAGCACGGTGTTGTCCAGCACCACCGTGACCTGGGCGAGGGCGAGCACCGCGAGGATGATCCACCGGGTGGGCAGCGGCCGGGCGGGCCCCGTGACGTCGAGCGCGACGGGGGCGCTCACCGGGGCTCCGCTTCCCAGTTCCGTTTCACGTACCCCTCCAGTAAGGTCCACCTAAGTTAGGGGAGGGTAACCTGAATTGAGGCTGTTGGGGGAGTCAGTAGCGCCCGACGGGCCGCGGCCCGGGGCCGCCGGCATCCGCCGGGACCGCTGGGGCGTGCCGCACCTGTGGGCGGACACCGTGGACGACCTGGCCCGGCTCCAGGGCCGGGCCGCCGCGATCGACCGGGCCTGGCAGATCGAGGTCGAGCGGTGGCGCTCCGAGGGGCGGCTGGCCGAGCACGTCGGCCCCGCCGAGGTGGGCTGGGACCGGTTCGCCCGCCGGGCCCGCCTCGACGACACCGCCCGGCGCTGCTACGACCGGCTGGACCCGGCCACCCGGCGCTGGGTCGCCGCGTACGCCCAGGGGGTCGGCGAGGGGCTGGCCGAGGGCGCCGCCGGCGCGCCGGAGTTCGCGGCGACCGGCTCCGCGCCCGGCCGGTGGCGGCCCTGGTCGCCGCTGGGGGTCTTCCTCGTGCAGCACGTGCTCTTCGCGACGTTCCCGAACAAGCTGTGGCGCGCGCACGTCGCCGCCACCCTCGGGCCGGCGGCGACCGCTCTGTTCGACAGCGACCCGCCGGGCGGCTCGGGCAGCAACGCGTGGGTGGTGCCCGCCGACGCGGCCACCGGCCGGGCCCCGCTCATCGCCGGCGACCCGCACCGCACGCTCGAACTGCCCGGCATCTACCACCAGGTCCGCCTGGCCTGCCCCGAGTTCGACGTGGTCGGTTTCGCCTTCCCCGGCGTCCCGGGCCTGCCCCACTTCGGCCACGCCGGCGAGGTGGCCTGGGCGGTGACCAACGCGATGGCCGACTACCAGGACGTCTACCGCGAGCACCTGCGCCGCGACGGCGACCGGGTGCTGGTCCGCGAGGCCGACGGCTGGGCCCCGGCCCGCCGGCACGTCGAGCAGATCGAGGTGCGCGGCGGCGAGCCCGTCACCGTCGAGGTGATCGAGACCGCGCGCGGCCCGGTCGTCGACCACGACCGGCACACCGGCGACGCGCTCAGCCTGCGCACCCCCGCCCGGGTCGAGCAGCGCCTCGGCTTCGACGCGCTGCTGCCCCTGCTGCGGGCGCGCACCGTCGACGACGTCGCCACGGCGCTGCGCGCCTGGGTCGAGCCGGTCAACAGCGTCCTGGTCGCCGACCGCTCCGGTGCGGTGACCCAGCTCGTCGCCGGCCTGGTGCCGCAGCGCGACGAGCGGTGCCGGCGGGAGCCGGTGCCCGGCTGGGAGCCGCGCTACCGGTGGACCGGCGGATACGCGACGATGCCCCGCGCGGCGGTCACCGGGCCCGCGGCCTGTGCCAACGACCGCCGCCCGGACACCGTGGCGCTCGGCGCCGACTTCGCCCCGCCGCACCGCGCCCGCCGCATCCGGGCGCTGCTGGCCGACGGGGTGCCGCCGGAGACCGTGCACACCGACGACCGGCTGGAGGCGGACGTCCTGCGGGCGGCGCTCGGCCGGCTCGACCCCGCCGCGCTCACCGCGCCGGCCCGCGCCCTGCGCGACCGGCTGGCCGCGTGGGACGGACGGATGGCGGCCGACAGCGCCGACGCGGGGGCCTTCGCCGCGTGGCGGGCGGCGCTGGCCCGGGGGCTGCACGAGCACCCGTGGCTGCGCCCGCTGCACGCCCCCGGCGCGTACGACGAGCTGTTCGCGGCGTGGACGAACCCCCTCGGCCGCATCGGCCACGCCCTCGACGCCGTGGTGGCGGGGCTGCCCCGCCTCGGCGTCGACGTCGACCCCGTGGCCGCCGCCGCCCTGGAGGAGGTGGCGCACGGCGACCCGCCCGGCGCCTGGGGGCGGCGGCACGTCCTGCACCCCGTCCACCTGTCGGTGGCCGAGGAGGTCGAGGCCGCCGTGCGCGCGATGCGGGCGCGGGTGTCGCTCTCCGGCGACAGCGACTGCGTGCTGGCCACCAGCAGCGTGCCCGGGTTCTCCGACGCCTGCTGGCGCGGTCCCGTCGCCCGCTACGTCTGGGACCTCACCGACCGGGCGGACAGCCGGTGGGTGGTGCCCTTCGGCGCGTCCGGCCGCCCGGGCGACCCGCACTTCGACGACCAGCTTCCCCTGTGGGCCGACGGCGACCTGATCCCCGTGGTCACGGACTGGCGGCGGCTGCGCCCCGAGCCGCCGGGGGGCGCGTCCCCCGTTCCAGGCCCCCGCACGCTCGGCTGATCGCCCCGCTCGCCCGGTTGGCCGCTCCTGCGCGCCGGGGCGGGCCGGCCGCGCCGCTCAGCCCCGGTCGAGCCAGGTCCGCAGCGCCCACCACCAGCGCACGGTCTGGGGCACCGGGGACCGGCCGCCCGGCTCGGCGAGCGTCGGCGGCAGCCCGGTCAGCTCCTGCAACCGGCGCAGCCGGTACCGGACGGTGTTCGGGTGCAGGTGCAGCGCCTCGGCCGTGCGGTCCAGCCGCTGCCCCTGGTCCAGATAGGTCAGCGCGGTGCGCACCAGGTGCCGGTGGAAGGCGTCGGCCGGGTCGAGGGGGCCGAGCAGCTCCCCGCTGACCAGCTCGGCCAGGACCGGCTGGGCGGCCAGGGCGGTCTCGCCGGCGAGGTCCACGACCCGGTGCAGGCCGCGCCGGCCGGACGCGGCGGCGGCGCGCAGTGCCGCCACGCAGAGCCGGTGCAGGGCCGGGGCCTCGGACAGCGGGCGCGCCGGGGTGGCCACCACGAGCACCCCCGGGGCGGCCAGGTCGGCGGGCGGCAGCCTCGGGGAGAGGCCGGCGAGCCGGTCGTCGACGGTGCCGAAGACGCCCCCGCCGCCGCGGAGCTGCCGCTCCACCGCCGGGATGCGGGCCGGGTCCGTCAGGTCCGTCACCACGCAGTGGTAGCGGCCC
>NZ_BBZF01000019.1:109867-116806 GCF_020884795.1 Micromonospora okii | reverse complement strand
CCCGAAGCCGGCGAGGGCGTCGGGGCGCTCGTCGCCCGGCTCGCCGAGCAGCAGCCGCCGCAGCAGCCGGTCGCGGGCGTCGCGCCGGCTGCGCACCAGCTCCCGCTCCGCCGCGTGGTACCCGTCGACCAGGGCGCGTTCCAGCGCGCCCGCGTACCGGCCGAGGTCGAGCAGGGCCTCCAGCAGCGCGCTGTCGGGCAGCCCGGCGGCCCGCCCGCGCTCCAACGCGATCTCCACCACCCGCTGCCGGCCGGCCTGCACCCCGCGCAGCAGGCCGGCGACGGAGACGCCCTGCGCGGCGCGGGCGGCGCCGAGCCGCCGCGCCTCCGCGAAGTCCCCCTCGTCGGGCTCGTCGGGCCCGGGCCGCCGGCCGCCTCCGTGCCGACGCCGCGCGAAGGACGCCAGACCGGCGGAGAGCAGGGCCGCGACGTGCCGGCGGGTCTCGGCCGGGGGCAGCCGCGCCACCTCCGGCGAGTGCAGCCGGGCGGCATCGACCATCTCCTCCACGACCCGGTCGTCGGCGGCCAGGTCGCGCAGCAACGCCCCCAGGGCTCCGGCCCACCCGGTCGACGCCATCGCCTCCGCTCCCCCGGCCACGGCTGCCGTTGTGGACGGTCCACAACGGCCCCGCCGGCCTTTGGCCCCCGTCGCCTACCGGAGGCCCGGCTTCGGTTGGTTTCCTTCTGTTACCGCAAGGTAACACCGCGCGCCGCCACCATCGGTCCCCCACCGGCAGGAGCAGTCCATGACCGCAGCAACGCCCGCGCCCCCACGCGCCCGCCGTCGCGGGTACGCCGCCGCCGCCACCGCCCTGGCCCTCGCCGTCGTCGCCGCGCCGACCCCGGCCGGCGCGACCCCCGCCGCCGCCCTGGATGAGGTGATGTTCGTCGGCAACAACTGGGAGGGCACCGTCGACGTCATCCGCTCCCGGGGCGACTACGGCAGGCTCGGCCGGGTCGACGTCGTCCCCGACCGCGAGCAGCGGCTCTGGGAGATCTACCTCAACCCCGTCCGGCTCGCCTTCTACCTGGGCATCCGGCAGGGGCCCGGCGAGGGCCACGACCAACTCGTCGACGACATGTACACCACGCCGGACGGCGCCGCGCTGGTGGTGTCGCGGCCCAGCTTCGCCGACGTGGTCTCCATCGACCTGGCCACCGGCGCGGTGCGCTGGCGGTTCCCGGTCTCCGGGTTCCGCTCGGACCACATGGCGGTGTCGCCGGACGGCACCCGCGTCGCGGTCTCCGCGTCCACCTCGAACAGGGTGCACGTGCTGGACATCGCCACCGGCCGGCAGGTCGCCTCGTTCGACACCGGCGACTCGCCGCACGAGAACGTCTTCACCGGCGGCGGCCGGCACATCTGGAACATGTCGATCGGCAGCGTCTACACCGACCTCGACGCCCCGGCGCAGGACTGGACGAAGGGGGACCGGCACGTCACGGTCGCCGACGCCGCCACGGGCCAGCGGGTGAAGGAGATCGACATGCGGTCCCGGTTGGACGCGTTCGGCCGGGGCGACCTCTCCGACGCCGTCCGGCCGGCGGTGTTCACGCCCGACGAGAGCAAGCTGTACTTCCAGGTGTCGTTCTTCAACGGCTTCGTCGAGTACGACGTCGCCACCGACACGGTCACCCGGGTCGCCACGCTGCCGAAGAACCCGGACACCGACGAGGACCGCACCACGTGGGTCAACGACTCGCGGCACCACGGCATGTCGATGAGCCCGGACGGCGCGAAGCTCTGCGTCGCCGGCACCGTGGACGACTACACCACCATCGTCGACCGCGCCACCCTCGCCCCGGGCCCGCTGGTCGCGTCCAGCAAGCCGTACTGGGCGACGGTCAGCGGCGACGGCCGGGACTGCGTGATCTCCGAGTCGGGCGCCGACCGGGTGACCGCGATCAGCTTCGCCACCGGCCGGAAGGTGGTCAGCGTGCCGGTGGGCGACCACCCGCAGCGCGTCCGCCTCGGGCGCCTGCCCGCCGGGTGGACGCCCCCGGCCGCCCAGTAACCCGGGCGCGAGGCCGCGCGGTGATTCGCTCGCGGCGACCCGGTGACCCCGTGCCCCGGGCGGCCCGGTGACCCGCGCGGGGCGGCCCGGCCGGTGATCCGGCCGGGCCGCTCCTCGTGCGGTGCTACGGTCAGCCGCCGAGGCTCGCCGCAGCCGAGGCGATGGCCGGGGCGAAGTAGCTCACCTGGGTGTAGACGCCCGGGTAGTTGGGGCGGGCGCAGCCGTTGCCCCAGCTCACGATGCCCACCTGGATCCAGGCGTTGTTGGCGTCCCGGCGGAACATCGGGCCGCCGGAGTCACCCTGGCAGGTGTCGGTGCCGCCGCCGGCGTAGCCGGCGCAGATCTCCTCGGCCGCGATGAGGTCGCCGCCGTAGTTGGAGTTGCAGACGGAGTCGCTGACGAACGGCACGTTGGCCTTGAGCAGGTACCGCTGCTGCGCGCCGCCCTCGCGGGCCGCGCCCCAGCCGGCCACGGTGAAGGTGCCGCTGTCGTACGCGGTGGTGGTGGCGATCGGCAGGGTGGCCAGGTTGGTGACCGGCGTGGCGAGCCGGATCAGCGCCCAGTCCTTGCCCGCGCCGTTGTAGCCGGGGGCGCGGTAGACGTAGTTCGACCGGACGGTGATCCGGCTGGACGACTGGAGGTCCACCGCGCCGAGCGTGGCCGTGATGCTGGTGTTGGTGCCGGTGGCGCCCACGCAGTGCGCGGCGGTGAGGACCAGCCGGGGGCTGTAGAGCGCGCCGCCGCAGCCCATCGAGAGCCGCACCATGAACGGGAACTCGCCCTGGGCGGCCGGGGTGCCGCCGACGACGTTCGGGGTGATCGTGCCGTCGGGCGCCGAGGCGGCGGCGGGGGCGGTGAGGGTGAGGCTGCCCGCGGTCACCGCGGCCAGCGCGGCGGTGAGGAGGCCGGTGAGGGTGCGCCAGCGAACCATGCGTTCCTCCGCATCTTCAGCGGCACTTCCGGGGGTGCCGCATTCGGGATGACGGAAGTCTATTGATCGCCTTCTATTTATTAACCATCCCCGCCGGGTCATACGACGGTGCTATCCCCCGCCCGTACGGCGTGCGCCCGCTCACCCCGCGCCGAAGCAGGCGAACGCCGCCGCCGTGGCCGAGGCGGAGCCGTCGCCCGTCGCGGCGAACGCGGCCTGGGCGTCGGCCAGGGCCCGCGCCGGCCGGGCGCCCGCGCGCATCCGCCGGTGCAGGTCGAGCATCAGCGCCGTGGTGGGCTCCGCCGGCACCGGCAGCACCGTGGCCACCAGACACCGGGCGCCCCGGGCCAGCAGCACCGCCGTGAAGCCCATGACCTCGTCGCCGGGGCGCACTCCCGACAGCCCCGAGTCGCAGGCGGACAGGATTACGCAGCCGGGCGGCCGGGGCAGCCGCTCCAGTTCGTACGCCAGCAGCGGCCCGTCGGCCAGTTCCAGCCGGGAGAACAGCGGGTTGTCGGCCCGGAACGTGCCGTGCGCGGCGATGTGCGCCAGCCCCGCCCCGTCCAGCGCGGCGGTCAGCGCGCCGGCCGTGGCGTCCGCCCCGGTGAACAGGCGCGCGCCGGGCAGCGCCCCGGCGAGCAGGCGTACCTCGGTCTCGGCGGCCGGAAGCCGGGGCCCCGCCGCCAGCACCGGCGGCCCGTCGGGCACGGCCCGCCCGTCCGCGCGCAGCCAGACCGTGGCCGACGGGGCGACCGTCACCGGCCGCCCGGCGCAGGTCGGCAGGCCGGACCACGGCACGGCGTGCAGGGCGCCGATGGGGACGACCACCAGGGGGCGGTCGGCGAGCCGGGCCCGCAGCGGGCCGAACAACTGCCGGTCCAGCGCCGCCGCGACGTGGGCCACCCCGGCCCGGACCTCGGCGGAGTCCCCGGTGGTGACCAGGCGGCGCAGGCCGAACCGGTAGCGGCGGGTCAGGTCCACCGCCTCGGCGAGCGAGCCGAGGTCGTGCAGGCTCGCCCGGCCGTCGCGCACCAGCACCGCCCGCAGCCGCTCGCCGTGCGCGACCAGCTCGATCAGCACCCGCCGGTCGAGCCGCCGCGCCAGCGCCGCCACCCCGGGCGGGACCGCCACCGCGCCGCCGCCGGGCACCCGCCGGGACAGGTCCCGGATGCGCTGCTCCAGCCGGGCCTGCCGGCCCCGCAGCGCGTGCACCGGCCGACCGGCGAGCAGGGCGTCCTCCAACAGGCCGCTGACCAGGCGGAGTTCGCTGAGCGCCGCGACGAGGTCCGGGTCGGCCGGCGGCAGCGCCGCCCGGGTGCGCACCGCGCTGGCCCGCCACCGCTCCGCCCAGGCCAGGACCCGGGCCGGGGAGCCGGACCCCACCGCGATGTCCAGGCCCTCGGCCGCCAGCTCCTGCCCGTACGCGCCGCTGTGCGCCCGCAGCTCCGTCGCGCCGAGGGAGGCCCGGTGGCTGTCGAGCACGGCGAGCCCGCGACGCAGCGCCCGCGCCGCCGCGCGGTCGTCGCCGGCCAGCCGCCGGGACAGCGCCAGGGCGTACCAACCCTGGGCCCGGCCCGGGGCGGTGCCCCGCCGACGGGCGTCGGCCGCCGTGTGGAGCAGCGTCGCGGCGCGGCTGGCGCGGCCGAGAGCGGCGGCCAGAGCGCCGGCGTCGATCCGGGTGGTCAGCGCGGGGCCGGGCCAGCCGGTCGCGTCGAGCTGATCGGCGGTACGCACCAGCGCGGTGAGCAGCGCCGCCGAGGGCGCGCCCCGGCGGTACTCGGCGCGCAGCTCGACGTGCCGGGCGAACGCGGCCCAGGTGCGCCGGCCCTGACGGCGGAACCGGGCCCGCGCACCGGCGGCGGCGTCGGCGGCGGTGTCCAGGTCACCGGCGAGCAACGCGGCCCGCGCCTGGGCCAGCAGCGCCTCGGCCAGGTCGGAGGCCATGCCCCGGCGGCGCAGCTCGCGCACGGCCGCGCCGGCCACCTCGACGGCCTCCTCCACCAGCGGCACGGAGAGCAGCAGCTCGAACCGGTCCAGCAGCAGCGCCGGCCGGGGCACGGCGAGGCGGCGGTACTCCTCCTCCACCTCGGCGAAGCAGCGCAGCGCCCCCACCGTGTCGCCGCGCTGCCCGGCCGCGAGGCCGAGGTTCCAGCGGGCGTCGGCGGCGGCGAGCTCCAGCCCGAGCCGCTGGAAGATCGCCGCCGCGCGCGCGAGGTCGTCGACGCGCCCCCGGCTCGCGCCCCGGTGGGCGTTGAGCAGCCCCCGGTTGTTGCGGGCCCGGGCCTCCAGCAGCGGATCGCCCTCGCGCTGGGCGATCTCGATGGCCAGGGAGTAGTCGCGGACCGCCTCGTCGTACCGGCCCCGGTAGTGCAGCACCACGCCCCGCTGCATCCGGGCCCGGCCGGCGTCGGCCCCGGTCAGCGGGGGCAGGGCGGCGGTCACCGCCCGCAGGGCGGCGGCGGTGCGGCCGGAGTTGGCCAGCACGTAGCCGAGGCTCATCCGGGCCAGCGCCCGCGTGCGCGGCGTCGCGGCGGCCCGCACCGCCCGGCGCAGGTGGCGCAGCGCCCCGGGCAGGTCGTTGAGCTCCCGCAGGGCGAGGCCGACGGCCCGCTCGGCCGTGGAGCGCTCGTCCCCGTCGACGGCTGTGGCGAGCACCCGCTGGGCGGTCGTGATCGCCTCGCGGGGGTAGCGTTGCACGGCGTCGAGCGCGGCCTGGGCCGCACCGGCAGCGATCTCGGCGCTCTCGGCCATGCGGCACAGCGTTCCCGATCGGCTCGCCACCGTCAATGCGACCGTCCTCGATCGCACTGGTCGCGCGCCCGGCCCGATCGACTCCACGACGCCCACATCGCGCCTTCCCCGCTCGTCCGGTCGCCCCGAGCCTTGATCGACTCCATGACGCCGACATCGCGCCTTCCCCGCCGGGCCGATCGCCCCGTGTCGGCGACATGCAGGAGCAGCTCCTCAGGTCAGCTCGATGACCGGCCGGGTCAGGACCTCGTCGGCGTAACCGTCGTCGGAGGCGAGCCACGCGCCGAACTCCCTGTCGCGGTAGGCGGTCGCGAGGGCGAGCCAGCCCAGGAAGAACCCCGCGAAGAGCCTCCGGTCGCGGCAGATCACCGGCGGGGTCCGGGCGGAACCTTTCTCTGCCGCACAGCCGTTCGTGTCATTGACATTCGGGAATGCGCTGGAAGAATCGAATACGCCCCGGGGCCGCCGTGCCGCCCGCCACCCGGGCATTCCACCACCCGCGCCTGTCGCAACCCGCCTGGAGGACCGGTGCCGTCTGACCGCCACCGCACCCCGCTGCCGGCCGATCGGCTCACCCGGCGGCGGATGCTGACCCTGGCCGCGCTCGGCGCGGTGGCGGTGCCGCTGGGCGCCGAGGCGCGACCGGCGTGGGCCGCCGACAGCCCCGACGACGACGCGTACCAGCGCGCCTTCGCCACCGCGCTGGCCGCCGACCCGAACGTGCGGCAGCACACGGTGACCGGCCGGGAGTTCCTCTACCGCCCCCGGCAGCTCCTCGCGGCCAACGCCGACGCCCAGCGGGTGCTGACCTGGCTGCGCTCGCGCAACCACCAGGTGACGGTGGGCGCGGGCTTCGCCGGGGTGACCCGCCTGCTCTTCGCCAAGGAGACCGACGTCCCCGCCGTGGTGACGGCGCTGCGCGATCCCCGGCAGTGGCCCAACCAGCCGGTGCCCGCCGTGCAGCCGCACCACGTGCTGCTGGGCCTGGGCAACATCATGGGCAACCCGGGCAGCCCACCCGCCGCCGCGTCGGCGCTGGCCCCGCCCGCCCCGGCCCGGCTCGGCGAGGGCGCGGGCGTCACCGTCGGCGTCTGCGACACCGGCATCTGGCAGCAGGCCGGCGCGTACCACCCGCAGTGGCTCGGCGGCAGCTACGTCCCCGAGACCGACGACGAGGACGCCCTGTACGTCTCCGGCAGCACCCTCGCCGCCCAGGGCGGGCACGGCACGTTCGTCGCCGGCG
>NZ_BBZF01000019.1:0-109672 GCF_020884795.1 Micromonospora okii | reverse complement strand
GCAGGCCGCACCGGGCGTACACGTCGACCCGGAGCAGGCGCTCAACCCGACCGGCGTGGGCGACGAGGCGAGCGTGGTGGCGGCGATCGGCCGGCTCAGCCCGCAGGTGTCGGTCGTCAACCTCTCCCTGGGCGGCTTCACCCAGGACGACCTGCCCCCGCTGCCCCTGGTCAACGCCGTGGCCGCGCTGCCCGCACAGATCGCGGTGGTGGCCGCCGCCGGCAACGCCGGAACCAGCCGGCCCGTGTGGCCGGCCGCCCTGGGCCGGGTGCTGGGCGTGGCCGCCGTGAGCCGCTCCGGCACGGCGGTGGTGCCGGCGCCGTACAGCGGCTACGGCGCGTGGGTCGACGCGTGCGCCGTCGGCGAGCGCGACAGCACGTACGTCGTGGGTCAGCTTCCGCTGCCGGCGCGGCCGACCCGGGTCTTCCACGGCTTCGCCTCCTGGGCGGGCAGCTCGTTCGCCACCGCCCACGTCTCCGGCCGGCTCGCCGCCATGATGACCGCCGGCGGCCTCAGCGCCGACGGGGCGCGGCTGGCCCTGCTCGCCGCGCCCCGGTGGCACGCCGACTACGGCGTGCTGGTCCCGTGAGCGACGCGACGGGTCGCTGCGCGGCGGCGCGCCGATGACCGACCGGAGCGCCACGGCCCTGGTCGCCGCAGCCGGGGCCGGGGACGAGTCGGCGTGGGCCGAGCTGGTGCGCCGCTACGCCCCGCTGGTGGCGGCCGTGATCCGGGCCCACGGGATGAGCCGCGCCGACGCCGCCGACGTCAACCAGACCGTCTGGCTGCGCCTGGTGGAGCGGCTGGACCAGATACGCGACCCGGAGGCGCTGGCCGCCTGGCTGGCCACCACGACCCGGCGGGAGTGCTACCGGCTGTCCCGGCTGGACCGCCGCAGCCGGCCGGTCGACCCGTACGACGACACGCTCGACGCCCGCCACGGGCTGCCGGCCGAGGCGGGCGCGCCGGACGAGGCGCTGCTGCGGGCAGAGCGACGGCAGGCGCTGCGGGAGGGGTTCGCCCAGCTCCCGCCGCGCTGCCAGGAGCTGCTGGCGCTGCTGACGGCCGACCCGCCGGTCAGCTACCGTGAGGTCGGCGAGCGGCTGGGCATGCCGCTGGGCAGCATCGGCCCGACCCAGGCCCGCTGCCTGCACAGGCTGCGCAACTGCCCGGCGCTCGCCCCGTTCCTCGGGGCCCGCCGCGGCGTCGAGACGAACGGGGGTGAACGCGATGGCGCTGTGGCCGCCGGCCGATGACGACGCCCTGACGGTGGAGCTGGGCGCGGCGCTGTGGGACGCCGGGCCGGTGCCGGAGGAGTTCCTGACCGCCGCCCGGGCGGCGTTCGCCTGGCGGACGGTGGACGCCGAGTTGGCCGTCGCCGAGCTGACCTTCGACTCGGCGTGCGACGCCGAGCCCGCCGGCCTGACCCGCTCGGGCGGGCCGGCGCGGACGCTGTCGTTCCGCAGCGGCCAGGTGGTGCTGGAGATCGAGGTGACCGAGGCCGGCATCGTCGGCCAGCTCTCCCCGCCCCGGGGCGGGCGGGTCACCGCCCGGACGACCGCCGGCCCGTACGACGAGTCGCCGGTCGACGAGGTGGGCTTCTTCTCGCTGGGCGCGCCCCCGGCGGGCCCGGTCCGGCTCTCCGCCCGCGCGGACGGGTACGCGGTGGCCACCGACTGGGTCAGCCTGGGCTGACCCGGTCGGGCCGTCAGCCCGGTGGCCGCCGCGACCACACGAGGGTGTGCCCGCTGCTCCCCTCCGGCACGAACTGCTCGGCGGTCGTCGCCAGCCCCGCCCGCTCCAGCCAGAGCCGGTAGGTGGCGGCGTCCGCCTGACTCCACCACATGGTGGCCGGGCCGCCGAGCCAGTTGTCCTGCGTGCCGGTCCAGGCGTCGTGGCCGACGGTCGCCAGCAGCCAACCGCCGGGGCGCAGCCAGGTGGCGATCCGGTCGACGAGGCCGGGCTGGTCGGCCAAAGGCAGGTGGATGAGGGCGTAGAGGCAGACGACCGCGTCGAACGAGGCCGGCGGCAGGTCGAGCGTGGCGGCGTCGGCGCGCAGGAAGGTGCCGTCGGGCACCAACCGGCGGGCCCGCGCGACCTGCACGTCGCTGATGTCGACGCCGGTGACGCGGTGACCGGCGCGGGCGAGGAAGCGGGCGACCGGCACGCCGCAACCGCAGCCGAGGTCGAGGACGGCGGCGCCGGCCGGCAGGCGCTGGTGCAGCTCGGCCAGCCAGGGGCCGTACCGGCCGTCGTCGGCGTCGTCGCGGCGGTAGTGGTACGACAGGGCGTCGTACCCCCGCCGGACCAGTTCCCGCTCGTCGTCGCCCACGCCGGCCGACACTACGAGTTCCCGTGCGCGAGGACGAATGATTTCGTCGCCGCCTACGGTCAGACGGACAACAGGTCCTTCCAGGCGATGTTGTTGTTGTACTGGGTGTTGATGGAGATGTCCGGGCCCTCGAAGACGATCGGGTCGTTCGGCGACTCCCAGCGGGCCAGGATGGAGAAGTGACCGGGCCCGGGGACGGCACCCCACGGGATGACGACCGTCGTCACGCCCGGGGGGACGGTCACGGTCTGTGCGGCAATCTGGGTCCAGTCCAACGGCCAGGTCCTTCCGCCGCCCGGGGTGGTGCGGAGGAGCCGCAGGATGCCGGTGTCGGTGCCCGAGCCGTACGGCCCGGGGTTGCGCAGCTTGACGAAGACGTAGTTCGTCATGCCGACGACCGGCCACTGGCTGGTGGCGCACTCCACGGCGGTCGGGCAGACCTTGATGTCGGAGCTGTTCCAGAGCGGGGTGCCCATGTGCGGCTGGTACCCGAGGTCGGCGACGACGTCCCTGATGTAGATGTCGGTGACGGTCATGATCCGGTCCGGCTCCGCCTGTGGCGGGGCGGCGGTGGCGGTGGCGCCCAGCAGGCCGGCCAGGGCCGTGCCGGCGAGCAGGGTCAGCGCCGCGCGGCGGGCGCGGGTTCCCAGGATTGCCATGACGACGTGTCTCCCATCGACGGGCGGTGGCCGACCCGGGACGTGCGGGTCGGCCAGGTCACGACTTCAGGAGCCGCCGGGCCCGACGCAGATACCCGCCCGCGCCCCGGCCCTTTGGCACATGACGCCAGGCCAGAACAATCCGGCGTCCCGACCTCCGGTGGGCGCGGCGGACGGCAAACGCTCGCCGGTGCCGCCCCGCGCGCGGGGTCGCCGGGGCGGGTGTGCCGGTCGCCGAAACGCGCCCGCCGGGGTGATGAAAGGCTTGTGGCATGAGTTCCGCACCGACACCAGATTCGCAGCTTCCCGGCGCCGAGGACGAGGCCAGCGCCTTCACCGACCTCGGGCTGCGCGCCGAACTGCTCAACGCCCTGTCCGCCCTCGGCTACGAGGAGCCGACCCCGATCCAGCGGGAGGCCATCCCTCCCCTGCTGGCCGGCCGGGACCTGCTGGGTCAGGCGGCCACCGGTACGGGCAAGACGGCCGCGTTCGCGCTGCCGCTGTTGCAGCGGATGCCCGAGGGCCGGACCGGCGGCGACCCGGTGGCGTTGGTGCTGGTGCCGACGCGGGAGCTGGCGGTGCAGGTCTCCGAGGCGTTCCACCGGTACGGCAAGGACCTGGGCGCCCGGGTGCTGCCGATCTACGGCGGCCAGCCGATCGGCCGGCAGTTGCGCGCCCTGGACCTGGGCGTGGACGTGGTGGTGGCCACCCCGGGCCGGGCCCTGGACCACATCGCCCGGGGCACCCTGCGCCTGGGCGAGCTGGCCACGGTCGTGCTCGACGAGGCCGACGAGATGCTCGACATGGGCTTCGCCGAGGACATCGAGGCGATCCTGGAGCACGCCCCGGCGCAGCGGCAGACCGTGCTGTTCTCGGCGACGATGCCCTCGCGCATCGACGGCATGGCCCGGCAGCACCTGAGCGACCCGGTGCGCATCCAGATCGGCCGGGAGCAGCCGGTGGCCGGCGAGACGCCCCGGGTGCGGCAGAGCGCGTACATCGTCGCGCGGGCGCACAAGCCGGCGGCGCTGGGCCGGGTGCTGGACGTGGAGTCCCCGACGGCGGCGATCGTCTTCTGCCGCAGCCGGGAGGAGGTGGACCGGCTCACCGAGACGATGAACGGCCGGGGGTACCGGGCCGAGGCGTTGCACGGCGGGATGAGCCAGGAGCAGCGGGACCGGGTGATGGGGCGGCTGCGCGCCGGCACCGCCGACCTGCTGGTCGCCACCGACGTGGCGGCCCGGGGCCTGGACGTCGAGCAGCTCACCCACGTGGTCAACTACGACGTCCCGTCGGCCCCCGAGTCGTACGTGCACCGCATCGGCCGGGTGGGCCGGGCCGGGCGCGAGGGGGTGGCGATCACCCTCGCCGAGCCGCGCGAGCACCGAATGCTCAAGACCATCGAGCGGGTCACCGGGCAGCGGATCGCCATCGACAAGATCCCCACGGTGGCGGACCTGCGCACCCGCCGGCTGGAGCTGACCCAGGCGGCGCTGCGGGAGAGCCTGCTGGAGGACGACCTGGACCCGTTCCGGGTGATCGTGGAGTCGCTCTCCGACGAGTTCGACCTGATGGAGGTCGCCCTCGCGGCGGTGAAGCTGGCCCACGAGGCGACCCTGCCCGGCTCCGCCGACGACGGGGAGGAGGAGATCCCGCAGGTGGCGGTCCGCCCGCAGCGGGAGGCCCGCCCCGGGTACGAGGGGCGCGGCGGCGACCGCCGGCCGGGCGGCCGTCCCCGCTCGGCGGGGACCACGCAGGTCTTCATCGGGCTGGGCCGGCGCGCCGGGGTGCGCCCGCAGGACCTGGTGGGCGCGATCACCGGGGAGACCGGGATCAACGGCCGGGACATCGGCTCGATCGAGATCGCCGACCGGTTCTCGCTGGTCGAGGTGCCCAGCGCGGTGGCCGACGAGGTGATCGCCGGGCTGCGCGGCAGCACGATCAAGGGCCGCAGGACGACCGTACGCCGGGACCGCGACCGTCCCTGACGCCCGTCGGCGCGGGCGGCCGGCCACCGGCCCGGCCCGTCCGGCCCGGGGGCCGTCGCCCGGGCCGGACGAGGGCCCGCAGCAGGCCCCCGCCGCCGGCCAGGGCGACGGCGAGCGGGATCGCCAGGCTGGTCAGCGCCAGTGCGGCCACGGTGGGGGCCGGCAGGCCGGCGACGGCGGCCACGACCGCGAGGGCGGCGAAGACCGCCAGCTTGACCCGGGTACGCCCCAGCGGCACCGGGCTCGGGTGGTGCGACATCCTTGCCTCCTCGCGTCGGGGCGTCAGCCGTGCAGGACGAGCACGGCCGCGCCGACGGCCGCGGCGGGGACCGTGGTGATGACGGTGGCCAGGGCGGCCGACCGGCGGCGCAGCGCCGCCAGCGGGATCAGCGCGTCGCCGTCCTGGCTGACCGCGTTGGCGACCAGGGTCGACAGCGGCAGCCCGCCGCTGATGAACAGGCCGGTGAAGACGATCTGGACGGCGCACCCGGGGATCAGGCCGATCCCCGCGCCGACCAGCACCCCGGCGATCCCGGCCAGGGCGATCTGCGAGCCGTCGAAGCCGGTGGTGGCGCTGAACACCGCCCAGGCGACGTACGCGACGGCCACCCAGACGGTCACGAAGGACGCCTCGTGCGCGCTGTGCCGCAGCGTGTCGCGCATCGACCGGCAGTGGGCGGTCTCCAGGCTGTCGTCGGCCAGCCGCCCCCGACCGGCGGCGAAGATCAGCCCGGCGACGAGCGTGCCGAGCACCCCCAGCGCGAGGTACGGGTCGACCCCGCCGAGCGGCCTCGCCAGCGCCGCCGGGTCGACGAGCTGGAACACCACCGGCACCGAGACCAGGAAGGCCGGCGTGGTCAGCCCCCAGAAGGCGGTCGCCGGGCTCCGGCGGCCCAGCCGGGCCAGCCACCGGCGCTCGGCGGCCGGCACGGGGACGGGCAGCGCCGGGGCGGTCGACGGGCCGGCGGTGGCGTGGGGCACCGCGCCCGCCCGGGCCGGGTCGATGCCGAGGGCGTCCACGACGTACCCGGTGACCAGGCCGACGGCGAACAGCAGCAGGTGCAGGCGCAGGGCGAAGGCGGGATCGGCGGCGATCACCACCCACGACGAGTCGCCCATGGTGGCGGCCAGCGCGGCGACGACGGTGCCGAAGGAGACCTTCCCCCGGGCGTACAGCGGCATCAGCACGATGGCCCCGCCGCAGCCCGGGCTCACCCCGAGCAGCGCCCCGACCAGCGGGCCGAGCCTCGGCCGGTTGGTCAGCCCGTCGGTGACCCGGTCGCCGTAGCGCCAGCGCAGCCAGCCGAACAGGGCCACCATGACGGCGACGTAGACACCCACCTGCATGAAGGCGTCCGCCAGCGGACGCAGTACCAACTCGGTCACGGCACACCTCCCTCGGGTGCGACACGGCCGGGCCGCCCACGACGCGCGGACGGCCCGGCGCCACGGTGTCAGGTGAGCTTGCTCTTGACCTTGTTGACCATGCCCCCGGCCATGCCGGGGTTGGTGCCGTACAGGCGCGGGTCGCCCGGGGGCAGCACCGGCTCGGGGGCGTGCGCGCGGGGGCTGTTGTCGTAGCGGAACTCGCCCTTGCCGTCCGGGCTCGGCCCGGACGCCCACCGCCCCTGCGCCGCGTCGTCCCCGGGCGAGAAGTCCAGGTACGTGTAGCTGAACTCGGCGAACTCCTTGGAGTCCGGGAAGGCGTCCGGCACCGGCATCTCCTCCAGGCCGTCCTCCTTCAACTGCTCGATCGCGGCCAGCCACATGTTCTGGTGCATGGTGTCGCGGGCCAGCAGGAAGCGGAGCATCTGCTTGACACCCGGGTCGTCGGTCATGCCGAACAGCCGGGACACCTGCAACCGGCCCTGCGCCTCCGCCGTCACGTTGAGCTGGAAGTCGGCCATCAGGTTGCCGCTGGCGGTGATGAAGTTGCCGTTCCACGGCACGCCGCTGCTGTCCACCGCCAGGGCGCCGCCGCCGCCGTGGATGAAGTGCGCCGGGTTGGACCCGCCGTAGATCGCCCCGACCATCGGGTTGGCCCCGGCGGCGTCCTCCAACGACAGCGGGGCGTTCTCCAGCAGGCCACCGGGTGCGAAACCCGCCCCGAACGCGCATCCCCCAGACTCCCCTCGCTTATCGCCTGATACCGGCACACAGGCGCATGATCCTTACCCGCTCGGGAAGAAAACAGGCATGTCCGAGCCCCCGACCCTGCGGCTCGCGGTCGTGGACGACCATCCCCTCTTCGTCCGCGGCCTGGAGTTGCTGCTGCCGGCCACCACGCGGGGGCGGGCCGCGGTGGTCGGCTCGACCGCGGACGCGTCCGGGGCGGCCGGGCTGGTCAGCCGCTGCCAACCCGACCTCGCCCTGGTCGACCTGCACATGCCCCCGCCCGGCGGCATCCGCGCGGTGGCCGCGATCCGGCGGATCGCCCCACGGGTGCGGGTGGTCGCCATGTCCGGCTCCGACGACCCGGCTCCGGCGCTGGAGGCGCTGCGCGCCGGCGCGGAGGGTCTCCTGCCCAAGAGCAGCGAGCCCGAGGAGTTGCTGCCGCCGTTGCTGGCGATCCTCGACGGGTGGGCCGTGCTGCCGGGGCCCCTGCTGCGCGGCCTGCTGACGCCCACCCGCCGGCCCCCGAGCGGGCTGGACACGGAGGAGCGGCGGCTGCTGCAACTGATCGCGGCCGGACAGAGCACGGTCGAGATCGCCGAGGAGCTGCACGTCTCCGAGCGGACCGTGAAGCGGATGACCGCGGCGCTGCTGCGCCGGCTGCGGGTCTCCAGCCGCACCGAGGCCGCCGCCCTGGCCGGGCACGCCGGTCTGCTCGCCGACTGACCCGGCCTGGCAATTTCCACCGGTCGAGCGGGATTCCGACGCGCGTAAGTCGACGCGCCGAATGCAAACGGGGCATATTCTTGCGGATTTGCCCGGCGATACGTCAAACTCTTAGCACACCCCGCCCCACACGAGGAGTAATTGACGATGGCCCGGAAAGTAATCACCGTTCTGACTGATGACCTCGACGGCGGGAAGGCGGATCGGACCGTCGAGTTCAGCCTGGACGGCGTGGCGTACACCATCGATGTGTCGGACGAGAACGCCGGCACCCTGCGCAAGGCACTCGACCCCTACATCAACGCCGGCCGGCGTATCGGCAGGGGGCCGGTGGAGGCTCCCCGGGCCGTCCGTCGCCCCGGTCGGGGTTCGGTCTCGGGAATGGACCGCGAGCAGAACCGGGCCATCCGGGAATGGGCGAGCAAGAACGGCTACGAGATTTCCGACCGTGGGCGCATCCCGGTGTCGGTCGTCGAGGCCTACAAGAATCGCTGAGCGGTCCGCCCACTCACGACCCGACCGCACCGGGGTCGCGCCGGCCTCGGCGTGACCCCGGGCACTTTCCGGCGGATCCCGGGCACTTTTCGGCGGTTGACCTCGCCGTCGACCCGTCGGGCCGGACCGCGGTCGACCCGTCGCGGCACGAAGCCGGCACCCGCCCCACGCAGTTCCGGCGGCGACACCGGACGCAACGCACGCGTGTCGACAACCGCATGCGGTCGACACCGCGCCCGTTACCGCCGGCACCGACGCGCCCCCGAGCGGCGGCGGGCCGAATTGCTCTTCCGCGCGATCCGATGCCCCCACTCGCGACCCCGCCGCGCTGATCGATTCCGGTTGACCGCCTCGGCGGGGATCACTTCGACCGGCCGGGTGGCGCGTCGACGCCCGGCGATGCCCTTTCCGCATCGCGGGCCGGCCCGCCCGACGCCGGGGCCGGAGATCTGTGACCATTCACACCCGGCCACGGTTGCGCGGCGGCGAGGGTTCACCGGTGATCGGGAAAACGGCGGGGCGGCGCATTGGGCCGCAGCGCGGGTAAGGAGAATCCGGCTCGGCGGAACGGTGCGCCCGGCCCCGCTCAGTCGGCGCAGAGGTGGTCGAAGCCAAAGCCGTCGCGCATCTCGGCGCGCCGCTCGCGCAGGTTACGGATGTCGCCGTCGAGCCGTTCCCGGGGCACCAGGCCCGGCGGCGCGTCGTCGGGGCCGCGCAGCCGCTCGCCCACCGCCACGGCGGCCAGGTCCTCGGCGAACCGGGCCGCGTCCACCCCACAGGAGAAGCGGTGCGGGAAGACCTCGACCCGCTCCACGAGGCAGTGGCCGGGAAGCACCTCGACCCAGCTCCAGCCCTCGGCCGGGCCGTCCGCCCAGCGCACGTGCAGGCCACGGACGATCGGGTCGACCAGCCGCCGCGCCACGTACGCCTCGACGGCCGCCGCCCGGGCCAGGGCGCCGAGGTCGTTGACGTGGCCGCTGCGCCCGTCGGGTAGCCGCCCGACGATGTCCCGGAACGCCACGGGCGTCGCCTCCCCCGCCTCGGGGTGCTCCGGCTCCGGGCCGACGGCGTCGGCGTACCCGCGCGCGTCGATGACGTACTCGACGATCCGCCGACCGTGGTCGGCGGCGCGCAGGGTGGGCGAGACGATCCGCAGCACCGGCAGGCCGGCCGCCGCGCAGACCGCGTTCGCCATCCGCTCGGCGCGCTGGGCCGCGGAGTTGGCCGGCGCGGGCGGGCCGATCCCGACGGCGAACAGCGGGCGGCCGGTGTCGCCGGCGCACACCACGTGGTCGAAGCCCTCCCGGGCCGCCGAGCTCCACTGGTGCCCGGTGACGCCGGGCGGGCGGCCGTGCAGCAGCTCGCCGAGCCGCCGGCCCGCGTACACGACCTGGCCGGCGCGGACGAGGACCGGACCGCGCCCGGTCGACGCCGCCACGGGGCGCAGCAGGGAGCCGTCGTCAGTACCGCTGCTCGTCATCCGCCCGTTCCGTCCGTCGCGCCGCCGACGGCCCGAGTCTAGGCCGTCGATCATGGCGGCCCTCCCGCCGGTACGCCCGAATCGCGCCGCCGCCGCCGGCCTCGGGAGCCCCACGGGAGCCGGGGCCGGCGGAGGGGACGGTGGACCCGATTCTCTAGGCTCAGCGGGTGTTGCACAGTGGACGGGCTCCGGAACTTCTGACCAAGCGCAGCCTCGTCGCTGTCTCCCACGCCATCGAGAGCGCCGCCCTGGCCGTCGCCGAGGACGGGCCCCTCGTGGTGGTCGCGCTGTTCCAGCGGATGCCCTACCTGGAGCGCGAGCGGGCGGTGTACGAGCGGATCGCCGAGTGCGCCGCGGCGACCGTGGTGGCGGTGGTCGGGCAGCGCCCCGAGGCGCTTCCCGTCGGGGCGTACGGGGTGGTCCTGGACGAGGCCGAGGACCTGGCCCGGGAGTGGAGCGTGGTCGCGCTGACGCCCCGCTTCGGCGCGGCCCTCGTCGCCCACGACCGGGCGGAGGTGGAGCCGGCGGCCACGCTGGAGTCCGGCCGGCTCTTCGACGGGCGGTGGGGGTTCCGCCGGGACGAGGCGCTGCACGAGGTCGTGCGGCTGCGCGACCAGCTCGCCGACCGGCTGCCCGCGCCGGCCCGCGCCGCCGTGGACGAGACGCTGGCCCGGGTCCGCGACCTGCCGGCGACGCCCGGTGAGCCGCGCGGCGAGGCCGCGCTGCGCGTGATGTTCTCCCGCGCCGAGCGGGCGGCGCGGGCCCGCTGGGCGGCGGGCCAGGGCGCCGCCGACCGGGGCGGCGCGTCCGAGGGCGGCGGCGTACCGCTGCTGGACGAGGCGGGAATGCGCCGCTGGTCCGGCGCGGACGGCGTCACCGCCTCGGGCACGCTGCCGGTGGCGTTGATCGGGGTCCGGGTGGACGAGCCGGCGGGCGCGCCCGAGCGCTTCGGGCGGCGCAGCGTGGCCCGGGAGACGCAGGCGGTGATCGGGGCGGTCACCGCGTCGCTGCGCCCGGTCGACCGGGCGGTGCGCCTGTCGGAGCAGGAGTACCTGCTGATCCTGCCCGCGCTGACCGAGGAACAGGCCGTGGCGGTGGCCGGACAGGTCCACGAGGCCGTGGGCGGCCTCGCCCAGTCGTACCCCTTCGTGTCCTTCGCGGTGCACGCGGCGGTCACCGTCACCACCCGCCGGCCGCTGCCCGTGGGCGACGTCCGGCACGCCGTCGGGTGGGCCGCCCAGGAGGGCGTGCCCGTGGCCCGACTGGCCCCCGAGACGGCCGAGGTGCCGGCCGGGCAGTGGTGACGCCGCCCGGCCGGCCGCCCGGGGCGGTCAGGCCACCGGCGTGGCCCGCCCGGCGTCCAGCTCCACGAGCAGGCTGTCGTCGACGTCGTACCCGATGGTGTTGACGACCCGCACGACGCCGCCGACCTGCGCGGCCAGCCGGCCGGCCAGCTCGACCGCGCTGCGCCGGTCCAGCCGACCGTCCAGGGTGACCTCGCCGTCGCGCACCCGCACGGTCACCAGCCCGTCCCGCACGGACAGCACGCCGCGCAGCACCTCGCGCACGACCTCCTCGCGGATGTCGGCGTCGCTGCGCAGGTGCACGCGGAGCAGGTCGCCCCGGGTGACGATGCCGGCGAGCCGGCCGAGGTCGTCCAGGACGGGCAGCCGCTTGACCGCCTCCCGGTCCATCTGCCGCGCCGCGGCCGACAGGGACGCCTGCGGGCAGGTCGTCACGGCCGGCGCGGTCATCAGGTCCCGGGCGATGAGGGCGTCGGCCTTCTCCCGGCCGATCCGCCGGCGCCGCCCCTCGAAGACCCGCCGCTCCTCCGGATTCCCGGCCCGCTCGACCTTGTGCAGCAGGTCCGCCTCCGAGACCACGCCCAGCACCCGACGGAACCCGTCGACCACCGGCACGGCGCTGATCCCCCGGCGCACGAGCACGTCCACGATCTCCCGGTACGGGGTCTCCTCCCCCACCGTGGCGACGTCCGTGGTCATCACGTCGCCCACCTGCCAGGTCCTCATCACGACCTCCCTCACCGGTCCGTCGCCACCGACGCTACGAGCGCCCGGGCGCGGCCGGCAGGGGCCGTCGGCCGGGTCGGCACGGTCCACCGGACCGGGTGGAACGGGTCGAAGGTCCCGGTCCTGACCGGACCGTGCGGCCCTGACGGCCATGCCGGTGATCATGTTTTGCTGAATATGCCACCGGGAAGTGCGGTGCGAGGCAGAAAGGACGTGGACACCATGACCGCGACGACTGAGCGGACCACCGCCAGCACCATCGCTCCGGCGGCCGAGACCACCCGGGAGCGGGCCACCCGTTATCTGCTCGCCGGCATCCGGATCGCCCTCGGCTGGACGTTCCTCTGGGCCTTCCTCGACAAGCTGTTCGGCCTCGGCCACGAGACGGCGGCGAAGAGCGCCTGGATCAACGGCGGCAGCCCCACCAAGGGCTTCCTGGCCTTCGGCGCCGCCGGCCCGTTCAAGGGCCTCTACAGCGGGATCGCCGGCGCCGCCTGGGCGGACTGGCTGTTCATGATCGGCCTGGCCGCGATCGGCATGGCCCTGCTGCTCGGCATCGGCGTCCGGGTCGCCGCCGTCGCCGGTGGCCTGCTGCTGGTGATGATGTGGACGGCCGTCCTGCCCCCCGAGAACAACCCCTTCATGGACGACCACCTCATCTACGCCGCGGTGCTGGCGGTCCTGGCCCTGACCAGCGCCGGCGACACCCTCGGCCTCGGGCGGGCCTGGAAGCGGCTGACGGTCGTGCGGCGGTTCCCCTGGCTGCGGTGACGACAGGCACCGCTCCCGGCGGGCGTCACCCTCGCGGTGACGCCCGCCGTCGCGTGTGGGAGGCCGGCGGGACCCGCGCCCGGGGACCGCTGGGCATCGGCGGTTCACGATCCGGCAGGATCGACGGCGACCGCAGTGGACGCACGAGCAGGAGGCGTACGGCATGGACAAGCCCGACATCGGCCCGATCGAGGGCGCGCCGCCCGCCGATCTCGTCATCGAGGACATCACCGTCGGCGACGGGCCGGAGGCCCAGGTCGGCCAGCGGGCCAGCGTGCACTACGTCGGCGTGGCCCACTCGACGGGCGGCGAGTTCGACTCGTCCTGGAACCGGGGCGAGCCGTTCGAGTTCCCGCTCGGTGCCGGCCGGGTCATCACCGGCTGGGACCGGGGCGTGGTCGGCATGCGCGTGGGCGGCCGGCGCAAGCTCACCATCCCGCCGCACCTCGGGTACGGCAACCAGGGCGCGGGCGGTCTCATCAAGCCGGGCGAGACCCTGATCTTCGTCGTCGACCTGCTCGGCGTGCGCTGACGCTGGACGTGGCGGGGGCGTCGGCACCGGCCGGCGGCCCCGCGCGGGCGTGACCCGGCCGTCAGACGCAGGCCAGCGTCGGCTCGTCGCACGGCTGCGGCAGCCGCGCGGGGGACGACTCGGACAGCGGCGTCAGTGACCCCAGGGCGGCGGCGAGCGGCCCGGACGCGGCGACCCGCTCCGGTGCCAGCGTCACCGCCTCGGCGGGCCCCGGGGCGGGGCGGGCCGGGGCGACCGCGAGGGCGGCACCCTCCCGGACGGGGATGATGCGGTCCAGGCCGGTGACCCGCAGCACCCGGGCGACCATCGGGGCCGGATCGACGAGCACCAGCACGCCGCCCCGGGCGCGGACCCGGCGGTGGGCCGCGACCAGCGCCCGCACCCCGGCGGCGGAGAGCAGCCGCACCTCGGAGATGTCGAGCCGCAGCAGCGGCCGGGGCGGCGCGGCCCAGAGCGCGGAGCGGAGCACGCCGACCGTGGCGATGTCGACCTCGCCGGTCGCCCGCATCTCCACCACGTCGTCACTCACGCTGGTGCGCACGTGGAACCGGTCGTCGCGCTGCTGCATGCCCCGAATCTAGCCCCACCCACCGACAATTCCGCCCTGCCCGGGGGTGACTCCGGGTACACCCCGGGTCGGACCCCGAGGCGGTACGGGTCAACCCTGAGCAGGAGCGACCCCCACACCCCCGCCCACACCCCCGCCCGCCGCCCGGGTGCCCGCTTCGTCCCGCGTCGACGTGCCCGCAGCGGCGGCGGGGGACGTACCCGGGAGGGACGCGGCCGGCCCGCCACCGTGCGGTGACGGGCCGGCCCCTCGGTCGTTCCTCCCGGTTTCTCGGTCGCCTCCCGGCGCTCAGCCGCCGCTGACCGAGGGCGCCGGTGCCGGCGAACCGCCGCCGGCCACCGCCCCCGGGTGCGGCGCCGCCTGCGGGCTGGGCCGCAGATTGGCCGGTACGGGCAGGGCGCTGCCCGCGGCGAACTCCTCCCAGCTCACGTTCCAGGCCGTCCAGCCGTTGCCGGCCTGCAGCGGCACCTCGGTCCCCTTGACGGTCACCAGGTCGCCGACCTGGGTGATCCCCATCAGCCAGTCCGCCGCGCTGGCCGAGACGTTGGCGCAGCCGTGCGAGACGTTGGTGTTGCCCTGGTCGCCCTCGGACCAGGGCGCCGAGTGGATGAACTCCCCGCCCCAGGTGAGGCGCTGGGCGTCGTCGACGTCGATCACGTACCCCCCGTCAGGCTCGCCCCGGGTGTCGAAGGTCGTCCGGTCGTGCTTCTCCATGATCACCATCTTGCCGCTGGAGCTGGGCGTGCTCGGCTTGCCGAGGCTGGTCGGGATCCGCCGCACCAGCTTCCCGTCGCGGAAGACCGAGATCTGCTTGGTGGCGTTGTCGATGTCGAGGGAGACCTGCCGGCCGATCTTCGAGGTGGCCTTCCGCTCGGCGTCGCCCACGAGCTCCTTGCCGATCGGCAGCCCCTCCAGGGCCGCCCGGACGCTGATCGTGGTGCCCGGCCGCCAGTGGTCGGGTGCCCGGTAGTACACCTGGCTGCCGTCCTCCAGCCACGACCAGGTGCCCGGCTGCGGCGGGTCCGTCCTGACGAACAGCCGCTTCTGCACCGCCGCCCGGGCCTCCTTCGGCACCGCCGGCTCGAAGGCGACCGTCACGGGCATCGCGGTGCCGTAGGTCCGGTTCCCCGCGAAGTACAGCGTGCTGGTGATCGCCGGCTTGGTCGACTTCCGCGCGGTCGTGAAGGTCGTCTTCTGGGAGGCGGTGCGCCCCCGGTCCCCGGTGACGGTCACCTCGGCGGTGTACGTCTTCCCGCCGGCCAGGGGCGCGTCGGGCACCCAGCTCGACCCGTCCTCCCGTGGCTCGCCCCCGAGCTGCCTGCCGCTGTCGTCGGTGAGCCGGACGGCGGTGACCCGGCCGTGGCTGACCCTGGTGCCGATCTCGGCGCTGATCGGGACCTCCCGGGTCCGGTCGACGGGCGTCACGTCGACCGTCGGCGGCGGCGCCGCCCGCTCGGCCGACCCGGCGACCTTCTCACGCTCGGCGGTGCATCCGCCGAGGGCCAGTGGTGTGGCTGCGACGGTTGCCGCCAACAGCGCGAATCGCCGCCTCACGTCCATATTCCGCACCCCTTTTCCACTCCCCTTTGGCCACATTCTGTACGGCCCCGAAGCAGCTCCGTCGCAGTTTTCGGAAAAGGCGTCGAGGGGTTGCCACAGTTTCGGTGGAACCGGGACGAAAATCGTCGCCCCGCGCGCGGTTTCCCCGGCGTCACGATCGGCACCGTCCACCGGCGGACGCCCGGTTCGCCCCCTGCGACCCGGCCCGTCTTTCAGTCCCAGTCCTGGTCGCCGTGGTTGCGTTCCCACCGGCCGCCCACGGGCGGCGTGTCCAGGCGGGTGGCGGCCACGGCGTTGCCGGCCAGGTCGTTGTCCTCCACCCGGCAGGCGACGCAACTGCCCCGCTCGGTGATCCACAGCCCGTGGGTCTGGGTCCGTTCGGTGTGGTTGTCCCAGATCCGGTTGCCCCGGACGGTGGCCGAGTCGACCGCCGCGTTGATCGTGATGCCGGCCCGGCACTCCGGCGCCGCCGGCAGCTCGTAGCGGCAGCCGGGCAGCGGGGTGTCCCCGCTCCACGCCGTGAAGGCGTCCGGGCGCACCGGGGCGAGGGTGAGGCCGGTGCCGTCGTTGGCGGCGACCAGCGCGACCCGCTTGCCGACCCGGAGCACCTTGCCCCGGTGCCCGTCGTGCGGCCAGTTCGCCCCCCGGTCGACCAGCGACCGGTCGCTGTAGCGGACGGACTCGCCGCCCCCGACGAACGCCTCCGCGCACTGCCGGCCGTTGTTGCGGATGCGGTTGCCGGTCAGCACCGCGTCGGTCATCGGGCGGTCGATCCGGATCGCGTCGAGACCGTTGCCCCAGAAGTCGTTGCCGTCGACGACGACGTCCGTCGCCGCGCCCTGGTAGCCGTGCCCGAGGTCGTGCTCGTGGTAGCCGTAGGCCCCGTTCCCGCTGATCCGGTTGCCCCGGACCGTGTACGGGCCGGGGGTGTTGCCCATGCTGATGCCGTCGCGGACGTTGCCGTCGATGACGCAGTCGGCCAGCAGGCCGCCCCGGCCCGCCACGCCGGAGGTGCCCTCGCCGGAGACGTCGAAGCCGGCCTCCAGGTTGCCGATCATGGTGCAGGCGGAGACGACCAGCCCGTCCGCTCCCCAGTCGGAGATGCCGAACCGGTTGCCCTGACTGTGGCAGCCGACGATCCGGTAGCCGCGCGGCGGGGTCCAGTAGTCCTTCTGCAACTCCAGGAAGATGCCGTTGGTGCCGTTGGCGAGGGTGGTGCAGTTGGCGATGGTCAGCCGCTCGACGCTGCCCCAGCCGCCGATGCCGACGCCGATTCCGGCCCCGCCCATCTCCTGGCCGTTGTCCATCCGGCCGCAGCCGACCACCACCACCCCCTCGATCAGACTGTCCTGGAGGAAGTCGCAGCCCAGGCCGGTCGCCGCGGTGTGGTGGATGTAGAGGTTGCGGAAGACGCCGCGCACCACGTACTGGAGGCCGAGGCCCTTGGCCAGGTAGCTGTACTCGGCCATGGCCACCCCGGAGCCGTCGATCTCGAAGTCGGCGAACGTGCAGTCGGCGATGTGCCGGCCCCGGTCAGCGCCGTGCTGGACGGTCGTCCAGAAGGCCAGCGGCGTCGGGTCGGCCCGGTTCCCCTCGTTGCTGAGCAGGAACCGGGTCGCGCCCGGCCCGGCCCCGACGAGGGACACCCCGCTGCGCCAGACCGTGCCCGCGTCCCGGATCGAGTAGATGCCGGGCGGGCAGTAGATGACCCGGGCCCGGCCGTCGGCGGCGTACCCGTCGCCGAGCCGGTCCACGAGCGCGGCCAGCGCCGGCTGGTCGTTGGTCACCCCGTCACCGCGCAGGCCGTAGTCGGTGGCGTCGCAGTGCAGCGGCGCCCCGGCCACGGGCGGGCGGCGGTCACGGACGGCGGCGGGCAACCCCTGGAACGGCATCCGACTCTCCCCCTCGGGCGGGACGGCCGGACGGCCGTCGCCCACGCCGGTTTCCCGGCCCCGGCGGCGGAAAACGAGCGGCGCGGGGACCGTCCCGGACGCGCCATTCGGCAATCGCCGGCCCCGGACACGCCATTTCGGTAATTCTTGGTCCCCGCACGGTCCGGCCCGGCCTTACGACCGCTTCGGGCTCTTTTTCGCGCAATTCAATGGCACACCAATCGGCCCGGCTGGCGGGCCTGCACCATTTCTCAGCACGTGTCCCTGATTAACCGTTTCGGTACGTCGACGCCCCCGTGACGGTCCCGGCGCTGCCCACCTCCAGAGACTTCCGTCTCGCCAACTGGGAGGCCGGCAGACCTTGGTAAGGAACGGCCCCCATCGGGGCCGGAAACTACCAGGATCTGCCGGCCTGTCCCGGGCCCGGCGGGCCGGGTCGGGGTGGGTCACACGTTGGCGACCAGCAGGGCGGGCTGCTCGACGCAGTCGGCGACGTGCCGGAGGAAGCCGCCGGCCACGCCGCCGTCGCAGACGCGGTGGTCGAAGGTGAGGCTGAGCTGGGTCACCTTGCGCACGGCGAGTTGCCCGTCGACGACCCACGGCTTGTCCACGATCCGCCCCACCCCGAGCAGCGCCGCCTCCGGGTGGTTGATGATCGGGGTGGAGCCGTCGACGCCGAACACCCCGTAGTTGTTGAGGGTGAAGGTGCCGCCCGTGAGGCGGGCCGGCGGCAGGGTGCCCGCCCGGGCCGCCGCCGTGGTCTCGGCGAGCGCGGCGGCCAGCTCCCGGGTGGTGAGGCGCTGGGCGTCGCGCAGCACCGGGACGACCAGGCCCCGGTCGGTCTGCGCCGCGATGCCCAGGTGCACGCCGGCCGACTGCGTGATCCGCTGCCCCTCGGTGTCGACGTGCGCGTTGAGCTGCGGGAACCGGCGCAACCCGCTGAGACAGATCCGGGCCAGCAGGGCCAGGATGCTCACCGGCTCGTCGGGGGTGGCGGCGTTGATCGCCCGGCGGGTCTCCACCAGGGCGGTGGCGTCGGCGTCGACCCAGATGGTCACCTCGGGGATCTCCCGCCGGCTGCGGGAGAGCTTGTCGGCGATCACCTTGCGGATGCCGGTGAGCGGGATGACCAGGTCCCCACCGGCGGGGTCGGCGGACTCGGGGCGGCCCGGGACCGGGGCGAGCCGGGTGGGGGCCGGCGGGGCGGCCGAGAGCCCGGGGGGCGGGGCGGCCGAAGGCGCCGGGGCCGGCGCGGCGGCCAGGGCCGCCTCGACGTCGGCGCGGCGGACCACCCCGCCCGGGCCGGTGCCGCGCAGGGTCGCCGGGTCGATGCCGTGCTCGCGGGCCAGCCGCCGCACGATCGGCGAGATCACCAGCGCCGCGCCGGGTGCGGGAGCGGATGCGCGAGCCGATGCGGGGACGGGGAGCGGGGCGACGACCGCCGGGGCCGGGGTGGCGGTGGGGGCAGGGTCGGGGGCGAGCGCGAGGCGGGGGCGGCGTCGCCGCCGGCCCGTCGCGCCGTGTCCGGTGCCGTACCCGATGAGGACGTTGCCGGAGCCGGCCCGCTCCTCCTCCCGGTAGGTGGCGTGCCCGGCGGGCTCGCCCGCGCGGGCGGGCCCGGCCGCCTCTCCCGCGCCGTCGAGCGGCGCGATGGTGATCAGCGGCTGGCCCACGGGCCGCGTCTCGCCCGCCGCGCCGTGCAGGGCGACGACCCGGCCGGCGTACGGGCAGGGCACGTCCACGACGGCCTTGGCGGTCTCCACCTCGACCACGCTCTGGTCCACGGTGACGGTGTCGCCCACGGCGACCCGCCACTGCACGATCTCCGCCTCGGTCAGCCCCTCGCCGAGGTCGGGCAGGAGGAAGTCGAGGGTGCCCGTGGCGGTGCTCATGCCGCCACCCAGCGCGGGTCGGGCTGGTCGTCCCACTGGAGCCGGGCCACCGTGTCGAGCACCCGGTCCACGCCGGGCAGGTGGGTGTGCTCCAGCATCGGCGCCGGGTACGGGATGTCCAGGCCCGACACCCGCAGCACGGGGGCGTGCAGGGCGTGGAAGCAGCGCTCCTGCACCCGGGCGGCGATCTCCGCGCCGACCCCTGCGAAGCCCTGTGCCTCGGAGATCACCACGCACCGGCCGGTGCGGCGCACGGAGGCGGCGACCGTGGCGTCGTCGAACGGGACGATCGTGCGCACGTCCACGACCTCCAGGTCCCAGCCCTCGTCCCGGGCGGCCTCGGCGGCCTCCAGGGCGACCGGCACCGCCGGCCCGTACGCGACCAGGGTGGCGTCGCGGCCGGGGCGGCGCACGACGGCCCGGCCGAACGGCTCGGTGCGCGCCGGCAGGTCGGCCTCGGCGCTGGAGAAGTAGAGCTTCTTCGGCTCCATGAACACGACCGGGTCGGGGTCGGCGATCGCCTCCCGCAGCAGCGAGTACGCGTCGGCGACGGTCGCCGGGGTGACGACCTTCAGGCCCGGGGTGTGGGCGTAGTACGCCTCCGACGAGTCGCAGTGGTGCTCGACCCCGCCGATGCCCCCGGCGTACGGCACCCGGATCACCATGGGGACGCTCAGCGCCCCCCGGGTGCGGTTGCGCAGCTTCGCCACGTGCGAGGCGATCTGCTCGAACGCCGGGTAGGCGAACGCGTCGAACTGCATCTCCACGACCGGCCGCAGCCCGGACATGGCCAGGCCGACGGCGAAGCCGACGATGCCGGCCTCGGCGAGCGGGGTGTCGAAGCAGCGCTTGTCGCCGAAGCGGGCCTGGAGCCCGTCGGTGATCCGGAAGACGCCGCCGAGCCTGCCGACGTCCTCGCCGAAGACGAGCACCCGGTCGTCGTCGGCCAGCGCGTCGGCGAGCGCCGCGTTGAGCGCCTTCGCCATGGTGGTGGCGCCCATCAGTGCCCGTCCTCCTCGGCGGCGGCGGCCAGCTCGGCGCGGACCATCTCGCGCTGCTCGACCAGTTGCGGGGTCGGCTCGGCGTAGACGTGGTCGAAGAGGCTCAGCGGGTGCACCTCGGGCTGGGCGTTCATCCGCTGCCGCAGGTCGGCGGCGTACGCCTCGGCCTCCTCGGCGACCGCGGCGACGGCGGCGTCGTCGAGGGCGCCCCGGGCGCGCAGGTACGCCTCCAGCCGGGCGATCGGGTCGCGGTCGCGCCAGGTGTCGACCTCGGCGCCGTCGCGGTAGCGGGTGGCGTCGTCGGCGTTGGTGTGCGGCTCCATGCGGTAGGTGTGCGCCTCCACCAGGAACGGGCCGTGGCCCGCGCGGGCGTGCGCGACCGCGCGGGTCAGCACGGCGAGCACGGCCACCGGGTCGTTGCCGTCGACCTGCTCGCTGGGCACCCCGTAGCCGACGCCCTTGTACGCCAGCGACGGGGCGGCGGTCTGCCGGGACAGCGGCACGCTGATGGCGTACTTGTTGTTCTGCACGAAGTAGACGACGGGGGCCTTGAACACGGCGGCGAAGTTGACGCCCTCGTGGAAGTCGCCCTCGCTGGTGGCGCCGTCGCCGATGTACACCAGCGCCACGGTGTCGCGGCCCTGGTGGGTCTCGCCGTAGGCCAGGCCGGCGGCGTGCACGCACTGGGTGGCCAGGGGGGTGCACTGGGGCGCGGTGTGCACGGCGGTCGGGTCGTACCCGCAGTGCCAGTCGCCGCGCAGCAGGGTGAGCACCTCGACCGGGTCGATGCCCCGGGAGACCAGCGCCATCGACTCGCGGTAGGTCGGGAAGACCCAGTCGGTGTCGCGGACGGCGAGCACGCCGCCGACCTGGCACGCCTCCTGACCCCGGGAGGACGGGTAGACGGCGAGCCGGCCCTGCTTGGTCAGGGCGGTGGCCTGGGTGTCGAACCGGCGGCCGACGACCATCCGGCGGTACAGCTCGCGCAGCGCCTCGACGGGCGGCTCGGGGTAGTCGGCGCGGGCGGGCAACGGGGTGCCGTCGGCCTCGATCAGCCGCACCGGCTCGGCCTGCGGCAGCAGAACGGCCGACGGGTCGGTGGCCGGCTCGGGTGCGGGGGCCTTCGCGGCCTTGGCGGCCTTCTTGGCCGCTGGGCGGGTGCGCGGGGATGCCCTGCGGACCGCCTGGGGTGTGGTCGTCACGGCGGGACCTCCTGGACGTGTGGTGGCCCTATGCTCCTGCCGTTGGATGATTGACTCAACATCGCAGGTGAACGCGGGACGTTCGGCACTGGAAAGGGGCGTACGTGAGCCAGGAGATCAATCCGGGGGCCGGCGCGACGGGCGGGGCGGGACGTTCGGCCGGGACGCTGGACGAGGTCGACCGGCGCATCCTGCACGAGCTGGTCCGCGACGGCCGCATCTCCATCCGCTCCCTCGCCGAGCGGGTCCACGTCTCCCGCACCAACGCCTACGCCCGGGTGGAGCGGCTGCTGCGCGACGGCGTGGTCACGGGCTTCCGGGCCCGGATCGCGGCGGAGCCGGCCGGGCTGGGCACCTCGGCGTACATCGCGCTGACCATCGAGCAGAACACCTGGCGGGAGGTGTCGGCGGAGCTGGCCCGGGTGCGCCACATCGAGCACGCGGCCCTGCTCGGCGGCGAGCACGACGTCCTGGCCCTGGTCCGGGCCCCCGACAACGCCACCCTGCGGGACGTGGTGCTGGGGCGGGTGCAGAGCATCGCCGGGGTGCTCTCCACCCGCACCTGGCTGGTCTTCGAGGAGTTCGACGGCGCGCGCAGCCCGTGGGAGTAAGCGGCCCGTGGGAGTGAGGGGCCCCGCCGCCGCGACGCCCGGCCGTCGCCGGGCCGGGGTTCAGGGCTTGCGGGCCACGCAGCCGTACTGCGGCACGGGGCCGGGCTCCTCCCCGTCGCCCGGCCGCCAGCAGGCGCACGACACCAGGCCCGGGTCGAGCAGCTCCAGGCCGTCGAGGAAGCGGGCGATCTCCGCCCCGGTGCGGGTGCGGATCGGCGGGGCGGCGTTGGCGTTCCAGAACTCCATGGCCGCCACGTTCGCCTCGCCGCCCAGCTCCACGGTGGGGTGGGTGAGGGCGAGGAAGCTCCCCGACGGCATCGCGTCCATCAGCCGGCGCACTATCGCCACGGCCTCGTCGGTGTCGAGCACGAAGTTGAGGATGCCCAGCATCATCACCGCCACCGGCCGGTCGAGGTCCAGCGTGCGGGCGGCGCCGGCCATGACGGAGGCCGGATCGTGGACGTCGGCCTCGATGTAGTCGGTGGCCCCCTCGGGGGAGCTGGTCAGCAGCGCCCGGGCGTGCACCAGCACCATCGGGTCGTTGTCGACGTAGACGATCCGGGAGTCGGGGGCGACGGACTGCGCGACCTGGTGGGTGTTGTCGGCGCTGGGCAGGCCGGTGCCGATGTCGAGGAACTGCCGCACGCCCTCGCGCCCGGCCAGGTGCCGCACCGCGCGGGCGAGGAAGCGCCGGTCGGCCCGGGCGACCTCCTCGATGACCGGGAACATCGCGCGGACGTGCGCGCCGACGCGGCGGTCCGGCTCGAAGTTGTCCTTGCCGCCGAGCCAGTAGTTCCACACCCGGGCGTTGTGCGCCACCGTGGTGTCGATGCGTGGGGCCCGAGCCCCGTCGCGGGCGCCGACATCACCGGTTCCTGACACAAAAACTCCTCGCCTGACGCTGATGTGCGGTCAGCGTAGCCGAGCGGCCGACCAACCCGTCCGAAGGGGACGGTCAGGACAGCAGCGCCACCCCGAGCGCCATCAGCGGCAGCGACACGAAGAGGAAGATCCCGACCCCCGTGAGGACCCGGCCGCCGCCGGCGTCCTCGCGCTCCGGGGCCAGCCCGAACGTCGCCCGCGCCCCGAGCATGCCGATGCGGCTGAGGGTCAGGTCGCCGGTCAGGCCGAGCAGCGTGCCCACCACGACGAAGGCGACGCCGAGGCGGAAGACGAACTCGCCGCCGTCGACCGCCGTCCAGACGCCCACCACCACCGCGACGGCCACGACCGCGACGAGGAACAACACGAGGGCCTCCCGCAGGCCCTTGAGCACCGTCGTCATCGGCCACCCCTCCCGGCCGGCCCGCTCGCCGGCGTCGCACGACACCCGCGCCGCCGCAGCCCACGGCGGCGGCGCGGGTTCATTGTGCCGGTTCGATGCCAGCCGCACGGCCCCCGTGCGCGCCGGTCAGGCGGACCCGCTCGCGCCGGTCGCAGTCGGGAGCCCCGCGAGCTGTCGGTCAGCCGCCGGCGGGGACCTGCCGGCGGTCGCGGGGCGTCGACCGCTCGGCGGCCGGGGCCGGCGCGGCGTCGGCACGGGGCGCGCCGGCGGGCGCGGGCAGCCCGACCGGCCCGGCCGCCGGCAGGACCAGCGCGCTGCGGCCCAGGTCGACCCGGACGGTGGCGTCCCGGTCGGCGGTCTCGGTGAAGTCGGGGTCGCTCTGCCCGAGCGCCAGGCCGAGCACGTGCCCGGCCGGCACCACCGCGTCGTACGCGGACAGCGGCACCGTGACGTCGTACCACCGGTGCGGCTGCAGCGGCGTGGTGAGGCGCAGCGAGCGGTGGTGCGCGGCGTCGAGCCAGCCCCGGGTCAGCACCCCGTGGTCGGTGACGGCGGTGATCTCGGCGGTGTCCCGGTAGCAGGCGTCGTCGGCCGCGGTCGACTCCCCCCAGCACGACTCGGTGTCCAGGGTCCGGACGCCCTCGGAGACGTCGTACCGGATGCGCTCGGCGACGCCGTAGTCGACCAGCCGGGCGGTCAGCTCGGTGGTCGGCCGGTCCACCCGCACGCGCAGCCGCACCGACGGGGCGCCGGAGATCCGCAGCGGGGCGGTCAGCGGGCCGGAGAGGAAGACCAGCCGCCCCGCCCGGTCGACCGTGGGCTCGGTGACCAGCGCGTCCTCGGTCAGCGAGGCGTCGGTGTAGGCGGCCACCGCGCCGGGCCGGGCGCCCCGGCCGCCGAGGGTGCCGGTCACCCCGTCGCCCGCGCCGAGGGCGACCCGGACGGGGCGGGCCCCCGGCGTCGGCCAGTCGCGCTCGGTGGTCCACACCCCGGGGGCGGTCTCCAGGGTGGCCCGGGGCTCGGCCATGATCCCGGTGGGCAGGCCCTGGAGCCACCGGTCGAACCAGCGGTGCAGGGTGTCGACCCACTCGGCGCGGCGCACGTCGAACGGGTCCTCGTGGCCGGCCTGGTAGAGCCAGAGCTTGCGCGGCACGCCCCGCTGGGCCAGCGCCTCCCACCAGCGGGCGAACTGCGAGGTGCCGACGTTGACGTCGTTGACGCCGTGCGCGACGAGGACGCTGGCCCGCACCCGCCGGGCCGAGCGCAGGTAGTCCCGCTCGGCCCAGAACCCGTTGTAGTCCCCGGTGGACTCGGCGCTGTCGGCGCGCAGCCGCGCCAGCGCGCCCGAGCATGCCGGCGCGGGGCGGCCGGTGACCAGGCTGTGCAGGTACGCCGGGTAGTCGGCGGAGCGGAGCACCCCGTTGAAGCGCGTGTAGTCGTACCAGCTCGAGATGGCGGAGATCGGCACGATCGTCTCCAGCCCGCGCACCCCGGTGGCGGCGACGCCATTGGCGACCGAGCCGTCCCAGGACTTGCCGATCATGCCGACCTTGCCGGTGCTCCAGTCGGCGGTGACCCGGCGGCCGTCGGCGGTGAAGCCCCGCGCCCGGCCGTTGAGCCAGTCGACGACGGCCTTCGCGCCGGCCACCTCGGCCGGGCCGCCGACGTCCTCGCAGCCGGTGGAGCGGGCGGTGCCGGTCAGGTCGACCGCCGCGAAGGCGTACCCGCGCGGGACGAAGTAGTTGTCGTAGAAGAGCGGGGCCTTGGTGATCACGCCGTCGGCGTCGTACTCCTTGCGCTCGCTCTCGTTGCCGCGCCCGCAGCAGCGGTAGTACGGCGAGGCGTCCATGATCACCGGCACCCGCACCCCGGCGGCGGCGGCCTCCCGGGGGCGGACCAGGTCGACGGCGACCCGGTCCCGCGCGCCGTCGCCGTCGGAGTCCGTGGGGGTCTCCACCCAGACGCTCTCCCGCACGGCGTCCGGATAGGAGTAGACCGGCACGGTCCGGTCGCCCCGGACGTGGGCGGGGGTGGCGGGCGCGTCGCCGGCCGGCGCGGCGGCGACCGGCGACGCGGGGGCGGCGGCGAGCAGGAGCGCGGCCAGGGCGCAGGCGGCCAGGGCGCGCGGCCGGGAGGTGCGCGGAGGAGGCGGCATCGAGGTCCTTCCGACGGTACGACGCGTCCTGCCATTGGACATCATCGATCGAATCCCCGCCAGGGGTGTCGCCCGCGCCGGCCGGACGACCGGCGGAGGTTACCGGCGGCGGGGCGGCGGGTACGGGGGCCGCATGGCGGAACTGGCGGCGTTGTGGATCGTGCGGCACGGCGAGAGCACGGCCAACGTCTCCGCGACCGAGGCGGAGGCCTCCGGCGCGGAGCTGATCGGGCTGACCCATCGGGACGCGGACGTGCCCCTCTCCCCCACCGGCGAGGAGCAGGCCCTGGCCACGGGGCGCTGGCTGGCCGGGCTGCCGCAGCGGCGGCGGCCGGACGTGGCGGTGGTGTCGCCGTACCTGCGGGCGGTGCGGACCGCCGAGCTGGCCCTGGCCGGCACCGGCATCCCGGTGAGCCGGGACGAGCGGCTGCGCGACCGGGAGCTGGGCATCCTGGACGGGCTCACCGCGCACGGCGTCCAGCGGCGCTTCCCCGACGAGGCGCAGCGCCGCGCCCGGCTCGGCAAGTTCTACTACCGGCCGCCGGGCGGCGAGTCGTGGACGGACGTGGCGCTGCGGCTGCGCGCCCTGCTCGGCGACCTGCGCCGCGACCACGCCGGCCGGCGGGTGCTGCTGTTCGGCCACGACGCGCTGGTGTTCCTGCTCCGCTACCTGGTGGAGGGGCTGACGGAGGCGGAGCTGATGGCACTGACCCGCGAGCACGTCATCGCCAACTGCTCGGTGACCGGCTGGACCGCCGACGCCGACGGGCGGCTCGCGCCCGACACCTTCAACGACATCGGCCACCTGCACCGGCAGGGCGCCCGCCCCACCCGAGAGGACGAGGTCCATGCCGAGCCGGTCTGACGTGATCACCCCCGCGCTGCTGCGCGACTGGGCGCTGCCCGTGCCGACCGGGGGCAAGGAGGCCCGGGGCACGGTGCTGGTCGTCGGCGGCTCCCGGTTCACCCCGGGCGCGGTGCTGCTGGCCGGGGTGGCCGCGCTGCGGGCCGGCGCGGGGGTGCTGCAACTGGCCGCCGCCGAGTCCACCGCCGCCGCGCTGAGCATCCAGGTGCCCGAGGCACTGGTCGTCGGCCTGCCCGAGACCGACCAGGGGGCCGTCACGGGCCGCCCCGGCGACCTGCTGGACGGGCTGGTCGCGGGGGCGGACGTGGTGGCGGTCGGCCCCGGGCTCAAGGACATCGACTCCACCGGGGAGCTGCTGCGTGTGGTCCTCGACGCCACGCCGACCGAAACGGCGCTGGTGCTCGACGCGTACGCGCTCGGGGCGCTCAGCCACGCCCCGGACCTGCTGGTGGGCTCGGGCCGGCCGGTGGTGCTCACCCCCAACCTCACCGAGGCGCGGCACCTGCTGGGCCGCGACCCCGGCGACGACCTGGACGCCGAGGCGGCCGAGCTGGCCGGGCGGTACGAGGCCGTGGTCTCCCTCTACGGCCACATCGCCGCCCCCGACGGGCGGTGCTGGCGGGAGGAGAGCGGCGACGCCGGGCTGGGCACCTCCGGCAGCGGCGACGTGCGGGCCGGGCTGCTGGCCGGGCTGCTCTCCCGGGGCGCGGAGCCGGCGCAGGCGGCGTGCTGGGCGGCGTTCGCGCACGCGGTCAGCGGGCAGCGGCTGGTCCCCCGGTACGGCCGGATCGGCTTCCTCGCCCGCGAGCTGCTCGACGAGATCCCGCACACTCTCGCCACCGTCTGACAGGCGTTGTCTGTCCGAACGGCCGTGTGTAACGCGCCGTCCGGTTCCTAGGCTGGTGTCCCAGAGGCGGTCGTCCCGTCCGCCTCTCGCCGGCGTGCGCCCACACCCAGGGCTCGCACCGGCTGGAACAGCCCCCTGGGAGTCTGTGTGAACAACCTCCGTCGCAAGACCCTGGCCGCCGCGTCCACCGTGGCGCTCGGCGTCGGTCTCGCCCTCACCGGCGGACCGGCCCCGGCGGTGGCCGCCGGCACCGAGGCCACCTACCTGGTCGTCGCCCCGCTGCTCGGCAAGCCCGACCGGGCCGCCGCCCGGGTGGCCGCCGCCAACGGCACCGTGGTGGCCCGCTACGACCAGATCGGCGTGCTCGTCGCCCGCTCCGCCAACCCCAACTTCGTCGCGGACGTCAAGGGCGCCGGCGTCGAGGCCGCGGCCTCCACCGCCGGGCTCGGCGCGGCCCTGGAGGAGGGCGACACCGTCGAGGTCTCGGCCGCCGACGTGGTCAAGGCCACCACCGACCCGACCGCCGAGCCGATGTACGGCCAGCAGTGGGACATGTCGATGATCGACGTGCCGAAGGCGCACGCGGTCAACGCGGGTCGCTCCAGCGTGGTCGTCGGCGTGCTGGACAGCGGCATCTCCAGCAGCCACCCCGACCTGGCCAGCCAGATCGCCAAGGACAAGAGCGCCTCCTGCGTCGGCGGTGTCCCCGACACCACCGAGGCGGCCTGGAACCCGACCACCTCCGACCACGGCACCCACGTGGCCGGCACCATCGCCGCCGCCGTCAACGGCGTGGGCGTCACCGGCGTCGCCCCCGGCGTCAAGGTCGCCGCGGTGAAGGTCGTCGACGACGACGGCATGATCTACCCGGAGGCCGCGGTCTGCGGCTTCATGTGGGCGGCCGAGAAGGGCATGCGGCTGACCAACAACAGCTACTTCGTGGACCCGTGGCAGCTCAACTGCGTCAACGACCCGCGCCAGCGGCCGGCGTGGAAGGCCATCCACCGGGCGATCTGGTACTCCCAGACCAGGGGCGTGCTGAACATCGCCTCCGCCGGCAACTCGAACTGGGACCTCGCCGGCAAGATCACCGACGACGGCAGCCCGAACAACGGCGACCCGGAGACCCGCCCCGACCTGGGCAACGAGTGCCGCGTCCTGCCGGCCGAGGTGCCGGGCGTGGTGACCGTGTCGGCGGTCGGCCCGAACGGGCAGAAGAGCTACTACTCGTCGTACGGCAAGGGCGTCGTCGAGGTGACGGCCCCGGGCGGCGACACCCGGTTCCGCACCCAGGGCAAGCAGTCGACCAGCACCGACGGCATCCTGTCCACCACCTTCAACACGGTGACCCGGACCGACGGCTGGGGCTACAAGCAGGGCACCTCGATGTCGTCGCCGCACGCGACCGGCGTCGCCGCCCTGGCGCTGTCGGCCCGCCCGTGGATGGGGCCGCTGGTGCTGACGTCCTACCTGAAGGCCACCTCCGTGGCGCAGGCGTGCCCGGCGGGCGTGTACAACCCGGTGCCGCTGATCGCGGCCGGCCCGAACGCGTACGACGCGAAGTGCTCCGGCCCGAAGAGCAACAACGGGTTCTACGGCGCGGGCACGGTCAACGCGTACAACGTGGTGAAGTGACCGCCTGACGGCACGAACGTGACAGGGGCCCGGCGCGTGCGCGCCGGGCCCCGCTCGTTCCCGGCGTCAGGCCGACCGCCGTGGCCAGGTGCCCCACCCCGGCCGGTGCCGGGCCGTCACGCGCCACCTCGGCGGTCACGGTGCGTCCTCCCAGCGCCGCCCGCCTGCTGCGCTCGGCGGCCGGCCGGGGCCCCACGCCGACCTCCGCCCCAAGATCCGGGCAACTTCAGGGAAAGTGGGGCCATTCCGGGTCACCAGGCCCCACTTTCCCTGAAGTTGCGCAGGTCTTGATCGCGCCCCAGTCGGACGCGATCCGCCGCATCCTTGCGCGGGCTGGCTTCACCGCCCGGCGGTAAATACGGTCCACTCGGGACGCTGCACCCCTTGAGCCATTTCATCGTGCGTAGCGGTTGGCTTCGGCGTGGTGCAGGACGAGGATGGCCTGCACGATCGCGGCGGCGCGGCTCGGGCAGCAGCGCAGCGTGGCCAGGATTTTCCAGGTCTTGAGAGCGGCGATGGCGCGTTCACCGCGAGCGCGGCTTCTGGCTGGGCCCGATTGACTGCCTTCTGCCGCCGCGACAGTCTCGGCCGGAAGCGGCACCGTGTGAACGGGGTGCGCACGCTGCCCCGGACGCCCTGGTAGCCCTTGTCGGCGAAGGTCATCACGCCCGCGCTGGTCAGTGCATCGAATCGACCTCCGGGCTTACCACACCCGCCCTGAGCTGTAAGATCAGCTTGGAAGAGGCTCGCTCATGACGACGATTCCAGCCGCCCAGTGCGGCACATGCCGGCACTATCGCGGTCGGCGTGTCTGCGCGGCTTACCCGGACGGCATCCCGACGGGCATCTACCTGGGGTCGACCGACCATCGCCAGCCGCAGCCCGGCGATGCCGGTATTCGCTGGGAGTCTGATGGCCGCCCGTTCCCGGCGGCCACGCTACGGGCTATCAAGGCAATCGAGCAGTAGCAGGAAAGTCACCCAAGCCGGGCCGATCACCGCGGCGCGGTCCATTGCCATTTCCGCCTCCGGTGCGATGCCGAGGGCACATTAGCCTTCTCCAAGCTGATCTTGCAGCTCGGGGTGGGTGTGGCGGGCACGGTGATCGGTGGGTGCGAGGCTCCAGGTAGGACATCTGTCGACCAAGACCCGAAGCCCCGGCCGGGAGCATCGCCATGCTATCGAACCCTGCCACGATTCCGTTGTCCAGCCGGACCCTGCACGACCTCGCCGACCGTATCCGCATCCACCGCCAGCAGCGCGGGTATCGATGGCGTCGCCTGGACCCTGGCCGCCAAGCCTTGCTCGCACTGGCCCACCTGCGCAACGGCGACACCTACACGCGCCTCGCGGCTGGGTTCGAGATCGGCGTGGCCACTGCCTGGCGCTACGTCCAAGAGGCAACAACCCTGCTCAGCACCGCTGCCGAGGACCTGGAAACCGCCATGCGGCGCATCCGGCTCCTGGCTTACGCGATCCTGGACGGCACCCTGATCCCGGCCGACCGCGTCGCCGACCGAAGGCCCTACTACTCCGGCAAGCACAAACGCCACAGCGTGAACGTCCAGGTCATCGCTGATGCCGCAGGTCGGCTCGTCTGGGCCTCCGCCGCGCTGCCGGATCGACGCACAACCTGACCGCTGCCCGCGCCCACGGCATCATCGACCGACCCTTGCCCTGAGTCACGACATTCTGCCAGGGAGTGAAAAAGAACAGCGTTGCTAGGGTTCCCACGGTGACCCCACTTGAGCGGCTCGACGCGCGCCACGCCGACGCGCTGCTGCGCTTCGAGCGGGAGAACCGGGCGTACTTCGCGCGGTTCGTGCCGGACCGGGGCGACGACTACTTCGCCGGGTTCGCCGCGCGGCACGCGGAGCTGCTCGCCGAGCAGGCCGCCGGTCTGCACCACTTCCACGTCCTGGTCGACGCCGACGGGGCCGTGCTGGGGCGGTTCAACCTGGTCGGCGTCGCGGGCGCGGGTGCGGAGCTGGGGTTCCGGGTGGCCGAGCGGGCGACCGGGCGGGGCGTGGCGACGCAGGGCGTGCGCGGGGTCGTCGCGCTGGCCCGCGACGAGTACGGGCTGCGCCGGCTCGTGGCGTCGGCCGCACTGGAGAACGCCGGGTCGCTCGGGGTGCTGCGGCGCACCGGGTTCGTGCCAGTCGGCGAGGTGTCGCTCGACGGGCGTCCCGGGCTGCGGCACGTCCTGGAGCTGGGAGCCTGACGCGGGCGTCCGGCTCCCAGCTCCGTCAGGGCGTCAGGGGGTGACGCGCTCCAGGAAGTTCAGCCGGCCCGCGCCGCGCGGGTTCGCGCTGAGGTCGGCGTCGATCGGGGTGATGCTGACCTTGCCGGCCTGGAGCGCGCTCCAGTCGCTGCCGGGCGCGGGCGTGCCCGTGGGCCCGCCGAACGACAGGGCGTACGTCCCCGGCTGGCCCTGCGCCCCGGTGGTGTTGGTGAAGCCGAAGCGCAGGTAGCTGTTGCGGTCCATGCGGGTCAGGCTCGTGCCGTCGACCGTGGGGGTACCGGGGTAGTTGATGTTCAGGCCGAGGCCCTCGGGCAGGAGGGCCCCGCCACGGGCGTTGCGGGCGAGCGCCGCCACGACGTCGCTGGTGTACGCGGCGACCGTGTCCTTCAGCGCCAGGGACTGGGCGGGGGTCTTGCCGTCGACGCTGATGGCGATCGCCGGGACGTCGTTCTCCAGGGCGGCGATGGCCGCGCCGACCGTGCCGGAGTGGTTGGCGATCGAGCTGTAGTTCCCGCCCGGGTTGATGCCGGAGACCACGAGGTCGGGCGCGTTGCCGTGGAACACGGCGTCGAGGCCGACGATCAGGGAGTCGGTGGGCGTGCCGGTCACGGTCCACACGCCGGGCTCGGGGTTGGCGAGATTCACCGTCGGGTGGGTGATCAGCGTCCCGGTGCCGCTCTGGTTCGTCGCGGGGGCGACGACGGTCACGTCGTGGCCGTCGGCGACGAGGGCGTTGCGCATCGCCACGATCATCGGGGTGCTCGACCCGCCCGGCCCGATCCAGCCGTCGTCGTTGGTGATCAGGATGCGCAGGCGACGCTGCTCGGGCTGGTGGTTGGCCTGGCCGTCGGGCTGGGCGGCGGCGGCAGCGCCGAACGACGGGACCACGGCGACGGCCAGGGCCAGGGCGAGGGGGACGAAACGACGAGCAGTGCTCAAGGAAACTCCTTCTCTGGGGTTCCACCCCGGGACCGGCACCGCGTCGTCGCCGTTCCGCTAGGCGTGGGCCTGACGGCGGAAGGCACGCCAGTGGGTGCGCGGCGGGGAGTGTCGAGTGTAGACGATGGTTGATCATGGTGGGGGCATGTGCAGCAGCAGCGGTTCGCCCTTCACCTTCCCGCGCCGGTGCGACAGGATGCGGGGATGCCTCCCACGCCCCGCGCGCTCCTGCTCGACTTCGGTGGCGTCCTCGCCGACGCGCCGTCCCACTCCCCCGCCCCGCCCGAGCTGGTCGCCCGCCTGGTCGAGCTGGCCGGCGGCGCGCTGTCGGCCGAGCGGGTCACCCGGGACCTGACCGGAGCGTCCGGGGCGTACGCGCGGTGGCGCGACGACGTGGGCAACCGCGAGGGGTCGACGGAGCTGCCCCACGCGCGGGTGTGGGCCGAATTCCTGACCGGCGGCTGGCCCGCCGCGGCCCGGGAGGCCGTCGAGCGGGAGGCCACCCCGCTGGCGTACCTCTGGACGTGGCGCCCGCAGTGGGCCACGCGCCCCGGCATCCCCGAGGTGCTGGCCGCCGCCGCGCGGGCGGGCCTGCCCCTGGCGATCGTCAGCAACACGCTCTGCGGGGCCGCGCACCGGGACTTCCTGCGCGGGGTGGGCCTCGACGGGCTCTTCGCGGCGCAGTTCTACAGCGACGAGGCCGGGCCGCGCAAGCCGAACCCGGAGCTGATCCACCGCGCCGCGCGGGCGGTCGACGTGCCGGTGGGCGACTGCTGGTTCGTCGGCGACAGCGTGCAGCGGGACGTGGTGTGCGCCCGGCGCGCCGGGGTGGGCACGGCGGTGCTGATGCGCTCGCCGCGCACCGCGCGGGAGGCCCCGGTCCCGGGGTCCGCCCCGGACGCCGTGGTCGACGACGGTCACGGCCTGCTCGGGCTGCTCCGCCAGGCGGGGGCGATCCACCCGTCCGGGTGACAGTCGTTTCCGCTGCTCACCTCCCGGGTACCGGACGATCATCAGCCGAACCTAGGAGGTCACCGGTGTCCACCGATGCCATTGTCCTGCTCAAAGAGGACCACAAGGAGATGCGCCGCCTGTTCCGGGCCTTCCAGGCGGCCGAGGACGGGCCGGCGAGCGAGCGGCGGAAGATCGTCGGGCAGATCCTGGAGGCCCTCACGGTGCACACCTACCTGGAGAACGAGGTGATGTACCCGGAGGTCCGCAAGCTGCTGCCGGATCTGGAGGACGACATCCTCGAGTCGTACGAGGAGCACCACGTCGCCGACCTGCTCTGCGCCGAACTGGTCGCCATGGACGCCGAGGACGCGCACTTCAACGCCAAGACGACGGTGCTGATCGAGAACGTGGAGCACCACGTCGAGGAGGAGGAGCAGGAGTGGTTCCCGAAGGTGCGGGAGGCGCTCGGCCGCAAGCAGTTGCAGGAGATCGGCGAGCGGATGATCGCGCTGCGGCCCGACGCCCCGCGCAGCCCCACCGACCCGAAGGCGATCAAGAAGGCAGTCGACGCGGTGACCGCCTGACCTCTGTGCGACTCGATGTCGCTGACATCGCGCCTTTCCCCCGCCGCTGACCGCCCCATGTCGCCGACACGGTGACCCGGGGCGGTCGGCGCGCGTGGAGCGGTCGGCGCGCGTCGGTCAGGCGGGCGGCGGCGGAAGGATCTGGCGGAGTTGGCCGGGCGGGGTGCCACGGGGCCGCCACTCGCGGGGGTAGCCGAGCGAGACCTCCTCGAAGCGCACCCCGTCCTGCCAGGTCGTGCGGGGGATGTGCAGGTGGCCGTAGACAGCCGCGACCGCGTCGTGGCGCACGTGCCAGTCGGCGGTGGCGTCGGTGCCGCACCACTGGGCGAAGATCGGGTACCGCAGGACGCGGGTGGGGTGGCGGACCAGCGGCCAGTGGCTCACCAGCACCGTCGGCAGGGCCGGGTCGCGGGCGTCGAGCCGCCGGGCCGTCTCGGCCACCCGGGCCTCGCACCACGCCTGCCGGCTCGGGTACGGGTCGGGGTGCAGCAGGAACTCGTCGGTGCAGACGATCCCGGTGGCGTACGCCTCGGCCAGCGCCGCCTCGCGGGTGTCGAGCCCCTCGGGCCGCCACCCGTAGTCGTAGAGCAGGAACAGCGGCGCGACCAGCGCGGGCCCGCCGGGGCCCCGCCATACCGGGTACGGGTCCTCCGGGGTGAGCACGCCCAGGCGGCGGCAGACGTCGACGAGGTGCCGGTAGCGCTGCTCGCCGCGCAGGGTGACCGGGTCGGACGGCGGCGTCCACAGCTCGTGGTTGCCGGGCGCCCACACCACCGTGGCGAAGCGGTCGGCGAGCACGCCGAGCGCCCACTCGACGTCGGCCACGGTGTCCCCCACGTCGCCAGCGACCAGCAGCCAGTCGCCCGGCGAGCGGGGCCGCAGGCCCTCGACGACCGCCCGGTTCTCCGCGTACCCGACGTGCAGGTCACTGATCGCGAGCAGCGCGCCGTCCTCCTCGCCCATCCGTCGATCCTATGGCAGCGCGCCCCCGCCGCCACCGGCCGCTCCGCGCCGTCGTCCGGGGCCGGGCCGCGTCGGTCGCCTGCGGGGCGGAGGTCCGCCGGGGCGGCGGGGGCCGACCGGGTAGGATCGGGGCGGGCCGTGACTGGCGCGTGGGGATGGAGAACCATCGGGAAGCGGTCCCGTCATCAGGACGTTTGCCGAGCGCCTGGGCCTTCCGTACGTCACCAGGAGGTCGCATGTCGTCGCCGAACGCCGAGTCCACCGCTTTCCGCAGCGCCCTCGAGGTGATCCGCGCCGTCGAGCCCCGGGTCGCCGACGCGATCGGCGCGGAGCTGGTCGACCAGCGCGAGTCGCTCAAGCTGATCGCCAGCGAGAACTACGCCTCCCCCGCCACCCTGCTGGCGATGGGCAACTGGTTCAGCGACAAGTACGCCGAGGGCACGGTCGGCCGGCGCTTCTACGCCGGCTGCCAGAACGTCGACACCGTCGAGGCCTTGGCCGCCGAGCACGCCAAGGAGCTCTTCGGGGCCGCGCACGCCTACGTGCAGCCGCACTCCGGCATCGACGCGAACCTGGTGGCGTTCTGGGCGATCCTGGCCGACCGGGTGGAGTCCCCGGCGCTGAAGCGCGCCCAGGCCCGGCACGTCAACGACCTCACCGAGCAGGACTGGTTCGCGCTGCGCCGGGAGCTGGGCAACCAGCGGATGCTCGGCATGTCCCTGGACGCGGGCGGCCACCTCACCCACGGCTTCCGGCCGAACATCTCCGGCAAGATGTTCGACCAGCGCAGCTACGGCACCGACCCGGCCACCGGGCTGGTCGACTACGACAAGGTGGCCGAGGCGGCCCGCGAGTTCAAGCCGCTGATCCTGGTCGCCGGCTACTCCGCGTACCCGCGCAAGGTCAACTTCCGGATCATGCGGGAGATCGCCGACTCGGTCGGCGCGACGTTCATGGTCGACATGGCGCACTTCGCGGGCCTCGTCGCCGGCAAGGTCTTCACCGGCGACTTCGACCCGGTGCCGCACGCGCACATCGTCACCACCACCACGCACAAGTCGCTGCGCGGCCCGCGCGGCGGCATGGTGCTCTGCGGCCCGGAGCTGGCCGACCAGGTGGACCGGGGCTGCCCGATGGTGCTGGGCGGGCCGCTGCCGCACGTGATGGCCGCCAAGGCGGTCGCCCTGGCCGAGGCCCGCCGCCCCGACTTCGCCGACTACGCGTCCCGGATCGTCGACAACGCCCAGGCATTGGCCGAGGGGCTGCTGCGCCGGGGCGCGAAGCTGGTCACCGGCGGCACCGACAACCACCTGGTGCTCATCGACGTCTCCGGCTACGGGCTGACCGGCCGGCAGGCCGAGGCGGCGCTGCTCGACTCGGGCATCGTCACCAACCGCAACGCCGTCCCGCAGGACCCGAACGGCGCGTGGTACACCTCGGGCATCCGGATCGGCACCCCGGCGCTGACCACGCGGGGCCTCGGCACCGCCGAGATGGACGCCACCGCCGAGCTGATCCACACGGTGCTCACCCAGACCACCCCGGGGTCGAACGCCGACGGCACCCCGTCGAAGGCCAAGTACAACCTCGACCCGGCGCTGGCCGACAAGGTCGGGCACCAGGCCACGGAGCTGCTGGCCGCGTTCCCGCTGTACCCGTCGGTCAGCCTCGCCTGACCCGTCCGCGAGGCCCCCGCCCCCGGTGGGAGCGGGGGCCTCGGCGGTCAGGCGATCGGGCGCTTGAGGTGGTAGCGGTGCACCTCGGTGCTGCCCTGGACGTTGTTCACGTCCTCCGCGGCCGACACCAGCTCCCAGCCGTCGCGGCCGGCCCGGTTGAGATGGGCGATGGCGGTGTCGCCGTAGGCGGTGATGTCGGTGCGGGAGCCGTCCGGGCCGTACCAGATGAACGAGACGTGGAAGTTACGCCCCTGCCCCTGGTAGCGGCGGACCAACAACGCGTACTCCCATGCGACCATGCGGTCCATTATGGCCAATGCGCTCCGGGCGCGCGTACCGGGGGTGGCGGGTCGGCGACACTGCGGGGTCACACCGGGGCCGCCGCGCGGGCCAGCTCGTCGGCGACCAGCGCGGCCAGCCGGTCCAGGCCCAGGTCGATCTGCTCGCAGGTGACCGCGCTGATCGACAGCCGCAGGGCGGCCACCGGCGCGGTGTCGTCGTAGAAGTGCGCCATCGGGGTCCAGAGCACCCCGTACTCCTCGGCCGAGCGGCGCAGCAGCGCGTCGTCCACGGGGAACGGCACGGTCAGCACCGCGAAGAAGCCGCCGGCCGGGACGTTCCACGACACCGCCGACGGCGCGGGGAACCGGCGTTCGAGGCCGGCGACCAGGTGCGCCATGTTGCGGGCGTACGCGGCGCGCTGGCGGGTGTTCGCCGCGACCAGGCTGCACCCGTGGGCGAGCAGCGCCCCGCCGACGACCGCCTGGGCGATCGCCGAGGTGTTCACCGTGACCATGCTCTTGATCTTGGCAAGCTGGTCGGCGAGCGGCCCCACCGTGCCGTCGCCGTCGCGCACCCGCTGGTCGGCGACGACGTAGCCGACCCGGGCCCCGGGCAGCACGGTCTTGGCGAACGAGCCGAGGTAGACGACCCGGCGGGCGGTGTCCAGGGCCTTGAGCGTCGGCACCCGCTGCCCGCCGTCGGCGTGGAACAGCCCGTACGGGTTGTCCTCGATCAGCAGCAGGTCCTCCTCCTCGGCCAGCGCCAGCAGCCGCCGCCGGTCGGCCAGGCCGATGCTCGCCCCCGACGGGTTGGCGAAGTCCGGCATCACGTAGCAGGCGCGGGGGCGCAGCCCCTCGGCCCGCGCGCGGCGTACCTGCGCGCGCAGGTCCGCCAGGTCGACGCCGGCCGGTCCGCCGGCCACCGGGCGCACCGGCAGGTCCACCAGCCGGGCCGCGCCGGTCAGCCCCACGTACGTGGGGGCGACGGCGAGCAGCACGTCCCGGGGGCCGGCGCGCAGCGCCCGCAGCACCAGCAGCATCGCCTCCTGGCAGCCGACCGTCACCACGATCGACTCCGGGTCGACCGTGACCTGCTCGTCGACGGCGAGGGTGCGGGCGACCAGGTGGTGGATGACGCCCTTGGTGCGGCCGTACTGGAACAGGGTGCGGTGCACCTGCTCCGGGCCGTACCCGAGGTCGTCGACCAGGTGCGCCCGGAAGGTCTCCAGGTGCCGGTGCAGGTCGGCGGTGTCGAAGAACTCCTCGTACGGGCGGCCGGCGGCCAGCGACACCGCGTCCGGGTAGCGCTGGGCCACCTCGTTGAGGAAGTTCATCGAGTTCAGGGCCGGGTCGCCCACCGCCGGGTGCAGGTCCGCGACGTCCAGGTCCGCGTCCATCGGTCGTCCACCGTCCACTTCTCAGCCCTCCGTGATCGTGCGCAGGTCGCGGGCCTCGGCCGGGTCGGCGCAGCCGGCGAGGGTGAGCGCGTCGCGCAGCTCGGCGGCGAGCAGCGCGAACGCCGCGTCGACGCCGGCCCGCCCGCCCGCCGCCAGGGCCCAGAGCAGCGGGCGGCCCACCAGCGCCCCGGCCGCGCCGAGCGCCAGGGCGCGCAGCACGTCGACACCGCTGCTGACGCCCCCGTCGACCAGCACCTCGCACCGGTCGCCCACGGCGGTCAGCACCTCGGGCAGCACGGTGACGCCGGCCGGGGCGGCGTCGAGCTGTCGCCCGCCGTGGTTGGAGACCACCACCGCGTCCGCGCCCGCGTCGGCGGCCAGGACCGCGTCGCGGGGGTCGAGGACGCCCTTGACCACCAGCGGCAGGTCGGTGTACCCGGCCAGCCAGCCGATGTCGTCCCAGGTGAGGGCGGAGGCGAACGCGGCGGCGGTGTGCCGGGCGACGGCGGAGGTGCCGGGCGTGCCGGCGTGCGCGAGGTCGCTGCGGCTGCCCGGCAGGTTCGCCGCGGCCACCTCCGGCGGCAGGGCGAAGCCGTTGCGCACGTCGCGCAGGCGGGGGCCGAGGATCGGCACGTCGACGGTGACCATGAGGCCGGTGCAGCCGGCGGCGTGCGCCCGGTCCACCAGGTCGCGCACCATGCTCCGGTCGCGCAGCCAGTAGAGCTGGAACCAGACCTGCCCGCCGGCCGCCGCGATCTCCTCGATCGTGGCGCTGCTCAGGGTGCTCGCCACGTAGGGCACGCCGGCCGCTGCCGCCGCCGCCGCGAGCGCCGGCTCGCCGTCGGGGTGCACGAGCCGCTGGTACGCCATCGGCGCGACCGCCACCGGCAGGGCGTGCCGGTGGCCCAGCAGCGGGGCGTCGGTGCGCGGCCGGTCGACGCCGCGCAGCGCCCTGGGCAGCACGGCGACGCGGTCCAGGGCGGCGCGGTTCGCCGCGAGCGCGGCCTCGGCGCCGCTGCCGCCGGCCACGAAGTCGTAGACGTCGGGCGGCAGGACGTCGCGGGCCAGGGCGGCGAAGTCGGCGAGGCTCGCCGCGAACGGGACGGGACCCGCCGCGCCCGGCCCGGCCGAGGGGCCGGGGGCCGGGCGCGGCGGGGCGGGGTCAGCCGTCGCGGGGAGGCTAGGGGTCGGCTCAGCCATCGCCCGCGCCCGCCTCGGCGGGCCCGGCCGGGGCGGAGCCGAGCCGGTCGCGCAGGAACGCGGCGGCCCGGTCCTGCGCGTGCCGACCGGCCTCGAACGCACCGGGCATGGCGAAGAAGCCGTGGATCATCCCGTCGTAGCGGGCCAGTTCGACGGGCACCCCGGCGGCGCGCAGCCGCTCGGCGTACCGCTCGCCCTCCTCGCGCAGCGGGTCGTACTCGGCGGTGACGACCAGGGCGGGCGGCAGGCCGGTCAGGTCGTCGGCGAGCAGCGGGGAGGCGAGGGGGTCCGCGGCGTCGGCCGGGTCGGGCAGGTAGTGGCCCCGGTACCAGGCCACCGAGTGCCGGTTGAACAGCAGCGGGTCCTGCTCGCCGGCCGGGTCGTCCCGCTCCCGCTGGTCGGTGTTCGGGTACACCAGCAGTTGCGCGGCCAGCGCCGGCCCGCCGCGCTCGCGGGCCAGCAGGGTGACGGCGGCGGCGAGGTTGCCCCCGGCGCTGTCCCCGCCGACGGCCAGCCGGTCCGGGTCCACCCCGAACTCGTCGGCGTGCCCGGCGAGCCAGCGCACGGCGGCGTCGCAGTCGTGCACCGCCGCCGGGAAGGGGTGCTCGGGGGCGAGCCGGTAGCCGACGGTGACCACCTGGCAGCCGGTGGCGTTGGCCAGCCGGCGGCAGATCCCGTCGGCGGTGTCGACGCTGCCCAGCGTCCAGCCGCCGCCGAAGAAGTAGACCAGGGTCGGCAGCCGGCCCGCGCCGGCCGGCCGGTAGACGCGTACCGGCAGGTCACCGGCGGGGCCGGGCACGGTCGCGTCGCGCACCTCGCGCACCGGCTCGACGTCGCCGCCGCCGGCGCGGATCGCCGCCAGGTCGGCGGCGCGGGCCTGCGCGAGGGACTGGGTGTACAGCGGGGGGACGCCGGCCGCCTCACGGGCGGCCCGGTACGCCACCACCTGCGGGTCCAGGGGCATGTGGTTCTCCTACGATCCGGTCGAGACGAAGAGCTTGTCGACGCCGCGCAGGAAGAGGCTGCCGCTGTAGCTGTGCGGCTGCGTCACCCGCAGGTCGGGGAAGCGGGCGAAGAGGCGGGGCAGCGCCAGCCGCCCCTCCAGGCGGGACACCGCCGCGCCGAGGCAGAAGTGCAGGCCGACGCCGAAGGCCAGCGACGGCGGGCCGGAGCGGCGCGGGTCGAAGCGGTCCGGGTCGGGGAAGCGGGCCGGGTCCCGGTTCGCGGCGGCGATCAGGAGCATCACGTTCTCGTCCTTCGCCACCGGCACGCCGTGCAGGACGGTGTCGCGGGGCGCGGCCCGGGCCAGGAAATGCACGGGGGCCTCCATCCGCAGCACCTCGTCGACGCAGCCCCGGGTCAGCGCGTCGTCGCCGGGCAGGGCGGCGACCACCTCGGGGTGCGCCAGCAGCAGCGGCAGGCCGTTGCTGAACATGTAGACGGTGGTGACGAAGCTGGCGTTGAACATCACGATGAGGTTGCTGATCAGCTCCTCCTCCGTGAGGTCCACCTCGCCGGAGTCCAGGGCCTCGACCAGGCCGCTGATCAGGTCCTCCCCCGGGGTGCGGCGGCGGTCGGCGATCAGCTCCCGGTAGTAGGCGCGCAGCTCGGCGGCGGCGGTGTTCGCCCGGGACAGCCGCTCCGGGGTCTTGCCGTCGACGTCGAGGAACTCGTCGATCCAGTCCACCCGCTGCCGGTACCAGGCCAGGTCCGCCTCGGGCAGGCCGATGAACTCGGCCATCACCAGCGCCGGGATCGGGTACGCGAAGTCGGCCACGAAGTCGACCTCGGCCCCGCCTGCGCCGGCCTCGGCCATCCGGTCGAGCTGGCCGTCGGTGACCCGTTCGATCACCGGCTCCAGGGCGCCGAGGCGGCGCGGGGTGAAGGTCTTCGCGAACACCGACCGCATCCGGGTGTGGGCCGGCGGGTTGACGAACATCATCGAGGACTCGAAGGTCCGCAGGATCTCCTCGTCCTGCCAGCCCGGCGGGGACTGCTTGTACCACTCCGGGTCGCGCAGCACCTGGTCGACGACCTCGTAGCCGCCGGCCACGGCGCTGACGGTGCTCTGCGCGGGGCGGTCCGGGATCGCGCGGATGGGGCCCAGCTCGTGCAGGGCCGCGTAGAGGGGGTACGGGTTCTGCCGGCCCTGTTCGCTGTACAGGCCGGCGAGCAGCTCTTTGACGTCCACGGTGCGTTCCTCCCCAGGAAAGATGGTGACGGGGCGGCGGGAACGAACCCCGCCGCCCCGCCGGTGTCACAGACCGAGCAGGCGCAGCGGCACCGCGTCGGCCATCGCCTGGTTGCCCAGGTCGTTCGGGTGGATGTGGTCACCCGAGTCGTACGCCGGGAGCAGACGGCTCGGCTGGGCCGGGTCGCGCAGCGCCTTGTCGAAGTCGAGGACCCCGTCGAACTCGCTGCTGCCGCGCAGGTACGCGTTGACCGCCTGGCGGGTGGCCTCCTTCTCCGGCGTCCACACCCCCGGCTTGCCGTGCCCCTCGTACGGGGTCAGCGTGGCCACCAGGCTGGTCAGGCCGCGGGCCTTGACCTGCTTGTTGATCTGCCGCAGCGAGGCGATGATGCTGTCGGCGGAGTCGCCCGACATCCAGATGTCGTTGATGCCCAGGTGGGTGACGACGGTCTGCACGCCGGTCTGCGGGAAGACGTCCTCGTTGAGCCGGGCCAGGCCGTTGGGGCCCAGCTCGTAGTAGCCGGGGAAGCCGGCCGTGCCGGGCTCGGTGCCCTCGTGGTTGAGGCGGTTGCCGGCCAGGCTGAGGTTCAGCACGCCCGGGGTGCGCACCTCGGGGCGGGCGTCGATCAGCCGGTCGGCCAGCAGGTCCGGCCAGCGCTTGTTGGCGTTGACGGTGCTGCCGTTGCCGTCGGCGATCGAGTCGCCGAGGACGACCACGGCCCCGGGGCTCTTCTTGCGCTCCACGTCCACCCCGGACAGGAACATCCAGCAGCAGTCGGGGCGGGTCGTGAAGCCGGTGCCGGCGGCGGACCCGGTCAGGTCGTTGGCGCCGATGAAGGTGGTCTGCCGGGACTGGCCGTGGAAGGTGACCGGCCCGGTCGACACCGGGAAGTAGAGCGTGACGACCAGGTCCTCCTGGTCACCGACCGGGAGGTCGACCGGGTCGCTGAGCAGCTCGGCGCCCCGGTTCATGGTGGTCGTGGGGGAACCGTCGAAGGTCAGCTCCCGCACGGAGGAGGCCGTCACGTCGGACAGGTCCGTCGGGGTGGAGGTGTCCGGCCGGGCGACGGTGGCCCGGCCGACCTTCACGGCCCGCTCGCCGTAGATGTTGCTCAGTCGTACGCGCAGCCGGGGACCGCCCACGCTGGTGTGCACGATCATGCGGATGCTGTGGTTGTTCAGGCCGCTGTTGGTCAGCCCGACGTCGTTGCCGCGGGTCACGGCGGCGGCCCAGGTGCCCGCCCACACGCCGGTGTCCCGGCTCGGCGCCTTGTCCGGGCCGGCGGTGGCCACCACGGCCGGCGCCCCCACGACCAGGGCCGTGGCGACGGCGGCGACCATCTGCCATTTCTTCGGTGCGGTTATGACGTGCCATCTCTTCGGGGTCGACATTGAACCTCCATGCTGGCCGTCCAGGGTCGTCCACTGACGACAGCCGCCTGGACGATGGTCCAGAAACCTAATGCCGCCCCCAACAGGCGTCAATCAACCTGATCGACAAGATCAATTGCCGTCGAGCCGCAGCGTGGCACCGATCGGCCCTGTAACGGCGCGGGCCGGTCGGCCTAGTCTCGGAAGACGGCGGCGGCGCGGTCGCCGAAGCGCGCCACCGTTGCCGCGTCCTGGCCGTGGACTGCCCGGACGCCGCTCGCGGCCGGTCGTCGCAGGCGCCCCGCCGGGCCGCCGCCGACCGCCGCCGGGAACCTGATGGGGGCTGGCGATGACTGACGGGACCGACCGGCCGACCACCTACGCGCACGGGGCGCTGGAGCTGTTCGACGGCTTCGGCGACCGGGAGGCGCTGGTGGGCGGCGGACGCCGACTGACCTACGTGGACGTGGCCGCCGAGGTGCGCGGCATGGCCGGCGCGCTGGGCCGCGCCGGGGTCCGGCCGGGCGCGGCCGTGCTGGTGATGCTCGGCAACGCGGTGGAGGGCCCGCTGCTCCAGCTCGCCCTGCACCTGCTCGGCTGCCGCACGATGTGGGTCGCCCCGGTCACCTCCCGCCGGGAGGTCGACGACTTCGTCCGGCTGTCCCGTCCGGAGGCGTTCGTCTACGACGCGCGCACCGGCGACGGGCTGGGCGCGGAGATCGCCGCCGGGCTCGACGGCGTGCCGGTGCTCTGCCTCGGGCCGGGCGGCGCGGGCCCGGACCTCACCGCAGCCGGCCGCGAGCCGGCCGGCGAGCTGCCCGCCGACGTGCCGGAGCCCGAGTCGTTCCTGCAGACCAGCGGCACGACCGGCACCCCAAAGCTGGTGCACCACCGGCAGAGCTTCTACGACCAGATCCTCGCGTTGTCGGCCGGCTTCCGCTCGGGCGCGGTCCCGCTGCTGCGACACCTGTCGCACTCGCCCATGTGGCTGGCCAGCGGGCAGATCACCACGCTGGTCAACCTCTTCAGCGGCGGCGTGCTGTTCCTGCGCCAGCAGTGGGACCCGGCGGCGTTCGTCGCCACCGTCGAGCGGGAGCGGATCAACTCGACGTTCGTCACCCCGCCGATGCTCTACGAGGTGCTCGACCACCCGGCCCTCGACGGCGCGGACTTCTCCGCGATGTTCATGTTCAACGTGGGCGCCGGGCCCGCCGCGCCCGCCCGGCTGCGCCAGGCCATCGCGCGCTTCGGCCCGTGCCTGCGCATCGTGTACGGCCTCAGCGAGGCCGTCGTGATCACCGCCCAGCCGGGGCTGACCGAGGACCCGGAGCACCCGGAGCGGCTGCGCTCCTGCGGCAGGGCGTACGGGGACGTGGCCGTGGAGATCCGCGACGCCGACGGCGCGGTGCTGCCCGCCGGCGTCGACGGGGAGGTGTGGGTGCGCACGAAGCTCAGCTTCGCCGGCTACCACGGCCAGCCCGAACTGACCGCCGAGACCCTCGTCGACGGCTGGGTGCGCACCCGCGACATCGGCCACCTGGACGACGACGGCTACCTCTACCTCGTCGACCGGCTCCAGGACCGCATCCTCACCCGGCAACGGAGCTGGCCGATCTACTCCCGGCCCATCGAGGACGTCCTCGCCGGTCACCCGCAGGTGCGCGCCGCCGCGGTGATCGGGGTGCCCGACGAGGTGGCCGGCGAGCTGCCGTACGCGTACGTGGTGCCCGCGCCCGGGGCGACGGTGACCGGGCGGGAGCTGATCGACCTGGTCACCGCCGAGCTGAGCGAGACGTGGGCGCCGGGCGCGGTGGAGTTCGTCGACGCGCTGCCGCTGAACCGGTCGGCCAAGGTGGACAAGCGGGCGCTGCGCGAGCGGTACGCCGCCTCCCGGCCCGCCGCCCCGACCGGCAGTCCGGCGTGAGCACCGACGCCGCCCCGGAGGCCGGGGCGAAGCCGGATGCGGTACCGGAAGGGGTGAAGCCGGACGCGGCGAAGCCGGACGCGACGGGTGGGCCGGCGGCGAAGCCGGACGCGACACCGGGCGCGGCGAAACCGGACGCTACGGGCGGGCCGGCGGCGGGGCCGCGCGACCGGGCCGCCGCACGGCGGGAGCTGGTGACGCTGGTCGCCGCCGACCTGATCTCCAACCTGGGCAGCCGGATCTCGGTCATCGCGATCCCGTGGCTGGTGCTCACCACCACCGGCAGCCCCGCGAAGATGGGCATCGTGGCGGCGGCGGAGTTCCTGCCGTACATGCTCTCCAGCGCGCTCGCCACGCCGTGGGCCGACCGGTTCGGGGTGCGGCGTACCTCGGTGGTGGTGGACGCCACGAGCGCGGCGGCCGTGGCCGTGATCGCGCTCGCTCCGTGGCTCGGCTTCTGGCCGCTGGTCGTGCTGGTGGCGTTCGCCGGCGGGCTGCGCGGCATCGGCGACCGGGTCAAGCACGTGCTGTTCCGCCCGGCGGCGCAGCGCGCCGGGGTGGAGCTGATCCGGCTCACCTCCGCCTACGACGGGCTGGCCCGGGGCGTCACCCTGTTCGGGGCGGTGATCGGCGGCCTGCTCATCGACTGGGTCGGGGTGACCCGGGCCATCTGGGTCGACGCGGCCACCTTCGCGCTCTGCGCGCTGCTGGTCGGGGCGCTGGTGCGACCGCCGGCCGCCGACGCGCCGGCCGCGCCCCGCGAGCCCTACTTCCAGGCGCTGCGCACCGGCTTCGCCTACCTGCGCACCGACCGGGTGCTGCTGGCCATGCTGCTGGTGGTCTCCGCGCTGAACATGATGGCCGCCGCCAACACGACCGTGTGGCTGCCGGTCTGGATCCGCGACGTGCTCGGCGACCCGGCCGGCTTCGGTCTGGTGCTGGGCGTGTTCGGGGCGGGGGCGCTGCTGGGCAACCTGCTGTTCACCGCGCTCGGCCCCCGGCTGCCCCGCACGCTCGTCTTCGCCGTCGGCGCGGCGATGAGCGGCGCGCCCCGGCTCCTGACCATGGCGGTCACCGACCACCTCGTGGTGGTGCTGGTGGTGACGTTCCTGTCCGGGCTCGGCATCGCCGCGGTCAACCCACTGCTCGGGGCGACGCTCTACGAGCGGGTGCCGGACGCGTTGCAGACCCGGGTGCTGGGCATCGCCGGCTCGCTGGCGTTCGTCGGGCTGCCCATCGGGGGCCTGGTCGGCGGCTGGTCGGTGGCCCTGCTGGGGCTGAAGCCGGCGCTGCTGGTGATGGCGGTGCTGTGCGCGGCGCTGACCGTGGGCCCGCTGCTCGTCGGCCCACTGCGGGCGGGCCGGTCGCGACCGCGCCCCGCCCCGGCGGTCTGACCGCCGGTCCCGGATCCGGGCCGGTGGGTCGGTGGCCAGCCCGGTCGGCGGTCGGTTCGGCCGGTTACGCCGTCCGGCGCGTCGGGTCGGTCAGGCCGGCGAGGTCGCGTCGGACCAGCCCGAAGCGGTGGCAGAACTCGACCGGCTCGTCGAGAACCAGCGCCGTGACCACCGGCCCCACCGGCGGGGTGTCCGGCGCGACCCGGTAGCGGGTGCGCACCACGGCGTCGTCCGGGCCCTCCTCGTCGACCTCGTCGACGGCGGGCAGGAGGCCGGTGCCGTGCCAGCGTCCGGAGACCGTCCAGACGTAGCGCAGCTCCACCTCGCCCTCGCCCCGGCAGGCCCAGGTGAGCCGGCTCGCCGAGGAGCCGCCGACGTTGGCCCAGCTGCTCCAGCCCGTGCCGTCGTCGCGGAGGCAGAGCCAGCTCGACTCCATCACGCCGAGGTCGTAGGGACCGCTGTCCCACAGCCCCACCAGATCCGCGTCCCGCATCGGGCCATCGTGCCATCGCCTCTCCCCCGCCCGGCGCGGGCCGGCTCGACACGGTCGCGCATGATGATCCACATGATCCGACGGTTGTGGGAGACGGCCCGCGAGAACCGCAGGCAGCAGGACAAGTTCAACAAGCACTACCGGTCGAAGAACCCGGCGGGCTGCTGCGACTGCTGCGACCTGGGCCTGTTCTCGACGCTGCTGACGCTGGGCGCGGCAACGGCGGCGGCGACCCGGGCCCCGGCGCTGGACCGGGCCGGGGTGGCGGCCATCCGGGGCTACCGGCGGTGGCTGTCCCCGCACTGGCCGGGGCAGTGCCGGTTCACCCCCACCTGCGGGGCGTACGGGCTGGTGGCGGTGGAGCGGCACGGCCTCGCCGTCGGCGGGCGGATGGCCGCCGAGCGACTGCGGCGCTGCCGCCCGGGCGTGCCCCGGGGCACCCACGACCCGGTGCGGCCGGCCGGATCGCCGGCGCCCTCGGGCTCCTGACCGACGCCGCGCGGCGGCCCGTCATGATCGTCTGCTGTCTTCGGCGAGCCGGCTCGGCGTGTCGTCTCGGCAATCCGCAAGCGATCAGGGGCGGAGGCTTCACGGCGGAGTGAGCGGCAGCCACCGGGCCTCCCGCGAGCCACGGGCGGCAGCGCGTCATTCCGTCGGAGAATTCACGGGTGACGAGGGCTTCTCTTGCGCGGCAGGCGGTCGACCCCTCCCCTGCGCTGCACTACTACGTGGTCCACGACGGCACCGGCGCGCCGGAGGGGCTGCTGGTCGAGGAGTTCCTGCTCGCGGCGGACCACGCCGCTGCCGGGCTGGTGAGCGGCGGCTGGAGCCGGTCGGAGGGCCAGTGGCGCGACGCGTCGGCCACCAGTCGACGCCTACGCGTCGACACCGCGCTGCGGGCCCGGGTGACGCCCGTCGGCCGGACAGCGGCGGCGACGCTCTATCGCGACCTCTGCGGTGCCGACCTGCCGGGCGAGGCCGCGCTGCGGGCGTGCTTCGGCACCCCGCCCGCACAGCCGCCGCCGTTGCGGCTCAGCGGGCCCGAGGCCACGCCGGGATTCCGCGAGACGCGCGTCTACCGGATCCTCTTCACCGACGAGTTGCCCCCCGACGGCCTCGCGGCACTCAGCGAGGCGTGGCAGATGCCGGTCACCGGCGACCTCGCGGATCCCGGGACGCGCATCCTGGGCTCGGTGCGCCGCCAGGTCTCCGGCGACGTCTTCCGCTGGGACCTGCGCCGGGTCGCCGCGGGCGCCGGCTGGGCGCTGGACGTGACCTGCGACCTGGTGACGGAGCACGACGAGGCGGTCGGCGTGCTGCTGCGCGGCCTGACGACGCAGATGCGGCAGCAGGGGATGATCCCCGTCACCGTCGACCGGTTCCGCTGAGGCTTCCCCGGCTCCGGCGCTGCGCAGAGACCGTCCCGCCCTAGGCGCGCCTCACGCGGTGACCCGGTCGAGGAACGCGACGAGGTTGGCCACCGTACGGTCGATTTTCTCCTCCAGCGTGAGCGACTCCTGCATGCGCGCGCCGGGTCCCGGGTCCTTCCGCCCCCGCAGGTACAGCGAGCAGGCCAGGTCGGCGCAGATGTAGGTGCCCACGGAGTTGCCCTGCTGCCCGGCCTTGCCCGCCTTGCGGGCCACCATCAGGGCGACCCCGTCCGCGGGGGTGGTGAGGCACATCGAGCACATGTTGCGCCGGGGCTGCTGGGCGCTCGGGGTGGGGCAGCGCAGGGCGAGGCCCCTCGGATGGCCGTCCGGCGCGGTGACGAGGTAGGCGCGCTCGGGGGCCTGCGGATCGCGCCAGCCCAGGTAGTCCAGGTCGTCCCAGGGGCGGTCGGCCAGGTCGCGCGGGACGAAGAGGCGCTTCGTCTCCCCCTTGGTGCAGTTGACGAAGGCCGCGCGGAGCTCCTGCTCGGTCAGTTGCTTCATAACCGGCACGCTAATTTGCCTAAAGGTGTTAGGCAAACGCATAATCGGTTTCGGTCGAGAAAGGGAGGGCCGTGGCACGGGTGGGACTGACCCCGGAGCGACTGACCCGGGCGGGCGCGGAGCTGGCCGACGAGGTCGGCTTCGACCAGGTGACCGTCTCGGCGCTGGCCCGGCGGTTCGACGTCAAGGTCGCGAGCCTGTACTCGCACCTGGGCGGCTCGCAGGACCTCAGGACCAGGATCGCCCTGCTGGCCCTGGCGGAGATGGCCGACCGGGTCGCCGCCGCGCTGGCCGGGCGGGCCGGCAGGGACGCGCTGGCCGCCTTCGGCGACGTCTACCGCGACTACGCCCGGGAGCACCCCGGCCGCTACGCCGCCGCCCAGCTCCGGCTCGACGCGCAGACGGCGGCGACCAGCGCCGGCGTCCGGCACGCGCAGATGGCGCGGGCGGTCCTGCGCGGGTACGACCTGACGGAGCCGGACCAGACGCACGCGGTACGACTGCTGGGCAGCGTCTTCCACGGCTACGTCAGCCTGGAGCTGAGCGGCGGGTTCAGCCACAGCGCCCCCGACACGCAGGAGACCTGGACCCGGATCCTGGACGCCCTCGACGCCCTGCTGCGCAACTGGCCCGCGCGCTGACCCGGAGGACTCCCGCCCGTCCTGGGCGTTTGTCGACGGGGCCGAAGCGGGAACCAGGGCCGGATGGGCCAGCAATCCACATCGGACGGTTTCCGGTTCCGGCGGACGACGCCCAGGGCGGTGCTGGGCGCCACCGTCACGGTGACGGCGGCGCTGGCGGTGGTCTATCTGGTCCGGGTGGTCGTCTTCGGCCGGGCCTGGTACGACGTGTCCAGCCTGCTTCCGGCCCTCCTGGCCCCGATGCTCCTGATCTGGTTGGCACAACGGCAGGCGGGCCTGCCGCTGGTGCTGACCGATCGGGGGATCGTGCTGACCCATCCCGGCGGCGGTGAGGTGGCGATCGACTGGGACAACGTGGCGGTCGCGCAGGTGCGCGGTCGGCTCAACCCCGTCCTCGTCCTCGAGCTGATCGACCTGGACCGGGTCCGGCCGCCCCTGCGGCGGTGGGAGTGGATTCGGGCCGACCGGTCGGGCATGGCGCGGGCCCGGGGGCCCCGGGAGATACGGGTGCCCGTGGCCGGGGTGACCCCCGGGGTGGGCCGCCTGCGCGCGGAGCTGGCCCGTCGGCGGCCGGCCGCCCCGCCCCCGGCCGAGGGCCGGGGTGTCGACGGGCGGGGCGGGGTCGGCTAGCGTGCCGATCATGGCATCGACCCTGACCGAGGCGACCGATCCGCACTGCCTGCGGGCGGGCGAGAGCGCGCGGCTGCTGGCCGGTCACCCGTGGCGGCGGTTCGTGGTGCTGGGCGACAGCGTCGCCGAGGGGCTGTGCGAGCCGATCGACGGGTACCCGGACGTGCAGTGGGCCGACCGGATCGCCGCCGAGCTGGACGCGGCCCGCCCCGGGCTGGCGTACCTCAATCTGGGGTTGCGCGGGCTGCGGGCGCACGAGGTGCGGGCGACGCAGCTCGGCCCGGCGGTGGAGTTCGGCCCGGACCTGGCGCTGGTGGTGTGCGGCGGCAACGACGCGTTCCGGCAGGCGTACGACGCCGACGCCGTCGACGCCGAGCTGGCCGCGATGGTGACCGGTCTTCAGGCCGCCGGGGCGGACGTGGTCACGGTGGGGATGTTCGACGTGTCGCACAGCCCGGCGGTGCCGGAGCGGCTGCGCGCGGCCCTGGGCGAGCGGATGCGCAGGCTGGCGGCGCACACCCGGGTGCTGGGCGCGCGGCTGGGCACCCTGCACGTGCACCTGACCGACCACCCGGCGGTGGCCGAGGCGGGGCTCTACAGCGGCGACGGGCGGCACGGCAGCGCCCGCAGCGACGCCATCGCCGCCGCCGAGACGATCCGCCGCCTCGGCGCCCACCTGGCGGCGCGCGGGGCCGCCGCGCCGTGATCGTCTGACCAGAAGTGAGACGCCCCTCGGCGAGTCCTCTCACCCTCCCGCAGACGATCACGGGGCCGGCCACCCGCTGCGGCGGGTGGCCGGCGGCGTGGGTCAGTCCGTGAGGAGGATGCCCGTCAGCAGGACGCCGCGGGCGAGGTTGAGCACGCTCTCGCAGCCGGGGAAGCCGACCCGGGCCAGCGCGCCGGAGCCGGTCCGGCCGAACAGGTACGGCGCGAGGCTGTACGGGACGTCGGCGGTGACCGTCTCCCCCGTCTCCATCCGCACGAAGTCCATGGCGACCCGGTCGGCCGGCATGTACTCCTGGAGGATGTAGCCGCCCTCGTCGATGGCGGCGCGCAGCCCCTCCTCCCACGCCTGCTCGCTGGTCTCCCGGCCGAGCAGCACGCCAATGCCGGCGGAGCCGTCGGCGGGCTTGGCGACCAGGTCGTGCCGGTCGGCCAGGGCCCGGGGCAGCTCGGCGGCGGTGAGCGCGCTGGTGCGCGGCACGTACCGGCGGATCAGCGCCTGGTCGGCCTCGGGCAGGGTGTCGACGTCCTCCCAGAGCCAGGCGAAGTTGATCTTGTTGCCGAGCAGCCAGGCGGCGGTGCTGACGAACATCGGCAGGGTGCCGGCGGCCAGCGCCCCGGCCACGGCGTCCAGGCCGGCGCTGGGGTGCACCCGGTTGGGCACGAAGAGCCGGAACAGCGCGTCCACCGGGGCGCCGTCGACGACGAGCCGGTTCTGCTCGTCCAGCGTCGCCAGCTTGAGCTGGGCGATGACCAGGTCGATGCCGAAGTGGCGGGCCCGGTCGGCCAGCGGCGAGAGGATGCCGATGAAGAAGTCCGGGGTCTCCAGGCCGGGGTAGTCGGCGTCGAAGTCGAGCAGCAGCGCCACCCGCGCCCCGTCGGCCAGGCCCAGCTCGTCCCGGATAGCCACGAACCGCTGGTCCAGCAGGGACGGGGCGGGCCGCACCGGCAGCCCGTCGAGGATGCCCTTCTCGGCGTAGATGTTCGCGTACCGGTAGACGACCGTGTCGGCGTCGAAGCCGCCGCCGAGGCTGCTGTCGATGTTGTACTCGACGAACTTCGGCACGCCGCCGGAGATCAGCACGTCGGGCCGGTACGCGGCCAGCAGCGCCTCGGAGAGCTCCTCGTCAACGTCGAGCAGCTTCGTCTCCTCCGCCGGCACGCCGAGCAGCCGGGTCAGCTCCCCGGCCGTGCGGGCACGCCGCCGGCACGACTCCAGGATGAGCTGGGCGAGCCGGTCGCAGACCTCGTTCAGCTCCCGGAAGGCGTCCGCCGGCATCACCGGCGGGCGGGCCAGCCGCCACGTCTGGTTGTACGTGGCGCAGCCGTAGAAGACCTCCTTCCAGGCGGCGGCCCCGGCGGCCACCATCTGCGTGCGGGCCGACTCCGGCAGGTCGTTCCACGCCTGGTCCAGCGGGGGCCAGGGGTAGTTCGGGTCGATCATCATCCCTCCTTGAGGGTGAGTTGGATGGCGGTGCGGAGCTGCTCGCGGCCGGGCTGCACGGCCCGGTCCAGCGCCGGGGCGAAGGGCAACACCGCGCCGTCGGGGCGGGTCACCCGGGCCGGCGGCGCGAGCAGCCGCACCCGTTCGACCACGGTCGCGATGATCTCCCCGGCGATGCCGCAGGACCGATTGGAGTCGTCGATGACCACCAGCCGGCCGGTGCGGGAAACGGACTCGACGAGCCCGTCCCAGTCGAACGGGTACAGCGTGCGGGGGTCGAAGACCTCCACGGACGCCTGCCCGGCCAGCTCGTCGGCCACGGCGAGCGCGTCGTGCACCAGGTGCCCCACCGCGACCACCGTCACGTCGGTGCCGGCGCGGTGCACCCGCCCCTTCCCGATCGGCACCGGGGCCAGGGCGGCGAAGTCCACGTCGGCGCGCACGTCCATCGCCCCGGCCGGCGCGAAGACCACCACCGGGTCGACGTGCCGGATGGCCGAGACCAGCAGCCCGTACGCGTCGGCCGGGGTGGCCGGCACGACGGTGGTCACCCCGACGTGGGCGAAGAGGCCGTACGGGTGGTCGGAGTGCTGCCCCGCCCACCCGGTCCGCGACCCGGAGCCGGGGACCAGGTAGGTGACCGGCACCTCGCACTGCCCGCCGGTCATCAGCGGGAACTTGTGCGCGTGGTTGACGATCTGCTCGAAGACCAGGAACAGCAGCGAGGGGATCTGGAACTCCACCACCGGGCGCAGCCCGGCCAGGGCCGCGCCGGTGGCGAAGCTGGTGAACGCCTGCTCCGACAGCGGGGTGTCGATCACCCGCTCCGGCCCGAACTTCTTCAGCAGCCCGGCGGTGACGTTCGAGGCGGCCACCCGGATGTCCTCGCCGAGCAGGAAGACCGACTCGTCGCGGGTCATCTCGTCGGCGAGCGCCCGGGTGAGCGCCTTGCGGTAGGACAGCCGTGGCATCAGGCGTCTCCCGTCCGGGCGACCAGCCCGCTGGCGTACAGGTGCTCCAGCGCGCCGGCCGGCTCGGGCTCGGGGCTGGCCAGGGCGAACTCCACGGCCGCGTCGAGGGTGGCCTCGACCTCGGCGTCGACGGCGGCGCGGTCGGCGTCGCCGAGCCGGCCACCGGCGATCTCCACCGGGTCGCGGGAGCGGCCGACGGCCACCTCCTCCGGGGCGCGGTAGTCGAGGCGTACCACGTGCTCGAAGGTGTGGTGGGCGTCGAAGCGGTAGGTGCGTGCCTCGATCAGCTCGGGGCCGCCGCCGGCGCGCATCCGGGCGATGGCGGCGGCCGCGGCGACGCGTACCGCCTCGGGGTCCTGGCCGTCGACGACGGCGGCCTGCATGCCGAACGCCTCGGCCCGGCCGGGGATCGTGCCGGCCACCGCGCCGTCGACCGGCATGGTGGTGGCGTAGCCGTTGTTCTCGCAGACGAACAGCACCGGCACCCGCCAGAGCGCCGCCAGGTTGAACGCCTCCAGCAGCATCCCCTCGTTGACCGCGCCGTCGCCGAAGAACGTGGCCCCGACGAGGTCGTCGCCGCGCCGCCGGCGCGCCCACACCGCCCCGGTGAGGATCGCGCCGGCCGCCCCGACGATGGCGTTCGCGCCGAGCACCCCGATGCCGAAGTCGGCGGCGTGCATCGACCCGCCCCGGCCCCGGTTGAGCCCGGTGACCCGGCCCAGCAGCTCGGCGAGCATGCGGGCCGGGTCGGCGCCCTTGGCGAGCACGTGGCCGTGCCCCCGGTGGGTGCCGGTCACCAGGTCGTCGTCGCGCAGCGCCGCGCAGACCCCGGCGGCGATCCCCTCCTGACCGAGGTACGGGTGGATGCCGCCGACGATCGCACCCGAGCGCACCAGGTCGAGCGCCCGTTCCTCGAACCGGCGGATCAGCCGCACCGTCCGGTACAGCCGGACGGGATCGGATCGGATCACGCCGGGCGACCCTCTCTGATCGCGTCGAGGATGTCGTCCCAGAGCCTCGCCCGCGCGGCGAGCGCCAGGTTGACCGTGTCGGCGCACTCCTGCCACTTGGCGTCGTCGTCGCCGCACAGGTCGGCGAGCATCTGCATGGCCATCGGGGTGTGCTGCTCCCCGTCGACCTCGATGTGCCGCTCCAGGTAGTCGACGAACGTGTTCAGCTTCCGGCTGCGCTCGTTGACGGCGACGACCTGCGCGAACATGTCGGGGATCAGGTCCTCGCGGCCGAACGCGAAAGCCGCCGCCTGGCAGTGCACCGGGGTGGACTCGATGATCTTCCAGGTGGTGCCGGCGAACGCCGCCGACGGGGCGGGCACGCCCGCCTTCTCCAGCGCCCCGGCCACCGGCTCGCCGGAGCGCAGCAGGTCGATCAGCGCGTCCACGGCCGAGGTGTCGGCGCCGGCCTCCCGCATGCCCTGCACGTACAGCTCGAAGTGGCTGATGTAGCCCTCGCCGAGCTCGTCGCTCTCCTCGACCATCACGATGTCGTTGATCAGCCGGCGGCTGCCGGTCGGCCCGGTGGGAATCCACGGCACCGACACGCAGGTGAGCTGCCGTTGCAGCGACTTCAGCAGGGACATGAAGTCCCAGACCGCGAAGACGTGGTGCTCCATGAAGGTGACCAGCGCCTCGTGGGTGTCCAGGTTGGCGTAGAGGGGGTGCGTGACCACCACGTCGCGGCGGTCGGTCACCGCCCGCTCCAGCCGCTCGATGCCCGGGTGCGTCCTGCCCCAGTCGTACCGTGACATGTCTCAGCCTTCCTGCTGGGCCCGGTCACGCCAGATGACCGGGCAGTAGTCGGGGTCGGCGTAGTCCGGCCGCCCGTCGGCGGTGCGGCGGACCAGCACGTCGTGGTTGTACGCGGCGAGCGTGCCGTCGGAGAGCGGGAACTCCCGGTAGGCGTTCGCGCCGTCCTGCAGGTGCAGGGAGATCGCCCGGCGCGGGCGGTCGCTGACGTTCGCGCCGCTGCCGTGGTAGGTGCGGCAGTGGTGGAAGTTCACGTGTCCCTTGGGGATCACCACGGGGATCTTGCGGATCTCCGCGCCGTTGTGGGCCGCGTTCTCCGCGAGCATCTCCTCGAGCTGGTCGCGGTCGCGCTCGGCGAAGTGCCGCACGACGGTGTCGTTTGCGCCGATCTCCTTCCAGCGGTGCGACCCGTCGACCATCGTGATGGTGCCCATCTCCTCGCCGCAGTCGTGGAAGGGGATGAACGCGGTGAGCATGTCCTCCGACGACGAGGACGACCAGTAGTGCTTGTCGAAGTGCCAGGGCACGATGTTCGACGGCTCGCCCGAGATCGGCGGCTTGTAGATCAGCGTGGACTGGAACACCCGGATCTCGGCGGCCCGCGCGAGCCGGGCGGCGACCGCCCCGAGCAGCGGCTTGCGCAGGATCGCGGCGATCCCGTCGTGCTCGTAGTGGACGTAGTCGTTGTGCCGCTGCACCGGGCCCTTCGACGGGTCCCAGTAGGCCAGCTTCGGCGGTCGCACCGGCAGGGTGCGGTCCCGCTCGCCGTCGTAGTACCGGTCGGTGGCCGCCACGAGGGCGTCCACCTCCTCGTCGGTGAACAGCTTCTTCGACAGGTACCAGCCGTGCTCGGCGTAGAACCGCACGTCGGACTCCGACGGCAGCAACGCCTCCTCCTCGGCGGTCAACGCCGGCTGAAGGTCGACGGTCGTCACGATCACACCCCCTGTGCTGCCGCCGTGGCGGCCAGCTCGCGTTCCTTGGCCTCGTAGAGGGCCTTGATGTTGCCGCTGCCGAAGGTCAGCGCCCCGCGCCGCTCGATGAGTTCGAGGAAGAGGGTGCGCCGCACGTGCATCGACTCGGTGAAGATCTGCAGGAGCTGGCCGCCGTGGTCGCGGTCGGCCAGGATGCTCAGCTCGCGCAGCCGGTCCAGCGGCGCGTCGACCGGGCCGACCCGCTGCTCCAGGTCGTCGTAGTAGGCCGCCGGGGTGCCGGCGAAGCGGACCCCCCGCTCGCGCAGCGCGCCGACCGCCGTGACGATGTCGTCGGTGCGCAGCGCGAGGTGCTGCACCCCGGCCCCGGCGTGCTGGGCGAGGAACGCGTCGATCTGCCCCGGCCGGTGGCTCGTGTCCGGCTCCAGCAGCACCAGGGTGACCCGCCCCGACGGGCTCTGCACCGCCGTGGAGTTCATCGCCTGCCCGGCGACCTCCACGTGCTCGGTGAAGATGGCCGAGAAGCCGAAGACCCGCTCGTAGTGGGCGACGGTCTCCGCGAGCTGCCCCGGCGGCACGCAGATCGCCAGGTGGTCGATCTCGGCGAGCAGCCGCCCGTCGCCGCCGGCCGGCGGTTCCGTCTCGAACGCCCCGGGCAGGAACTCGCTGCGGTCGCCCCGGCGCTGCACCAGCCGGTGCGTCACGTCGCCGAAGCCGCCCACCTCGGCGATCACCACCTCGGCGTCCGCGCCGGTGAAGGTGGCCGGCGGGCGCACGGGCGTCGCCCCCCGTTCCACCAGCTCCGCGTACGCCCCGGCGGCGTCGTCGACCTCCAGCGCCACCACCGCGATGCCGTCGCCGTGCCGCTGCACGTACGTCGACGCCGGGTGCTGCGCCGTCAGCCCCGAGGTGAGCACCATCCGGATGTCGGCCTGGCCCAGCAGCAGCGAGCGCTGCCCGGCCAGCCCGGTCTCGGGGCCGCCCTGGCCCCGGAGCCGGAACCCGACGGCGGTGCCGAAGTAGAAGGCCGCCTGCCGGGCGTCCCCCACGTAGAGTTCGACGTGATCTATAGAACGGATGTCCATCTTCCAGCCCTTCCCCATGTCCCCCCGTGACTGCCGCCCGGGCGCGCCCCGCCCGGGGTGGTACGAGAGATCACCTGCCGGCGCCCGCAGCGGCGGTGCGCCGCAGCAGCAGGCTGACGTTCTGCCCGCCGAAGCCGAACGAGTTGCTCAGCGCGTGCTCCGGCGCGGCCCGCCGTGCCTCTTTGCGGATGTGGTCGGCGGGGCACGCCGGATCCGGGTCGTCGAGGTTCCAGGTCGGCGGCAGCAGCCCCCGCCCCAGCGCGAGCGCGGTGGCCGCCGCCTCCAGCACCCCGGACGCCCCGAGCAGGTGCCCGGTGATCCCCTTGGTGGAGCTGACCGGCACCCCGCCGTCGCCGAAGACCTCGGCCAGCGCCGTGGTCTCGGCGATGTCGCCGAGCTTCGTGCCGGTGCCGTGCGCGTTGACGTAGCCGACGTCGCCGGGGCCCACCCCGGCGCCGGCCAGGGCGCGGCGCATGCACTCGGCCGCCCCCGCGCCGTCCGGCCGGGGCGCGGTCGGGTGGTAGGCGTCGGTGTTCGCCCCGTAGCCGGCCACCTCGGCGTACCCGGTGACGCCCCGGGCGGCGGCGTGCTCGGCGCGCTCCAGCACCAGCAGCGCCGCCCCCTCGGCCAGCACGAACCCGTTGCGCCGGGCGTCGAAGGGCCGGCTCGCCTCGCCCGGCTCGGCCCAGCCCCGGGCGAGGGCCCGGGCGTTGCCGAAGGTGTCGGCGAAGGTGGGGAAGAGCGGGGCCTCGCTGGCCCCGCAGACCACCACGTCGGCCTCCCCGGCGCGGATGAGCCGGACCGCGTCGGCGACCGCCTGCGCGCCGGAGGCGCAGGCCGTGCCGACCGACGAGCTGTAGCCGCGGATGCCGTGGGCGATGGCGATCCGCGCCGCCGGCATGTTCGGCAGGATGCCGGTGAGCAGGTACGGGCTGACCGCCGCGCGGCCCCGGGCGGCGCGGGCCAGCACCTGGCTCTCCAGCGTGGACATCCCGCCGACCCCGCCGACGATCACCCCGATCCGGCCCGGGTCCACGTCGCGGCCCACCTCGATGCCGGCGTCGGCGAGCGCGTCGGCGGCGGCGAGCAGGGCGAGCACGACGATCCGGTCGAGCACCCGGGTCTCCGGCCCGGAGGCGACCGTGCGCGGGTCGATCTCCGGCAGCAGCCCGGCGGCCTCCAGGGACTCCCGGGCGGGGTGGCCCTCGGGCGGGCGGACCAGCCCGGACCGGCCGGTGAGCAGGGCGTCGAAGGTCTCCGCCACGCCCCGGCCGGCGGGGGTGAACAGGCCCATCCCGGTGATGACGGCGGTCACGACGGCGACCCGTTCAGGTAGCGCTCGCGCAGCGCCACCTTGCGCACCTTGCCGGTCACGGTGACCGGGATGTCCTCGGAGCGCACCGGCACCACCCGGCGCAGGGTGGCCCCGACGTCCGCGCCGAGCGCCGCGCGCACCGCCCCGGTGCGGTCGGCGGCCGGGTCGGCGCCGGCGGCCAGCTCCAGCAGCACGTCGGTGACGACGGCACCGTCCCCGGAGACGATGACCACGGTGCAGTCGGTGACGTCGGGGCAGGCGGCGAGAACCCGCTCCTCGGACAGGGCGGTGAAGAACCGCTTCCCGTCGCCGGTCTCGACGGAGTCCACGGCCCGGTCCATGTGGTAGTAGCGGCCCTCGTCGTCGGCGTACACCAGGTCGCCGGTGAGGTACCAGCCGCGCAGCCGGGACCGGTAGGTGGTGACGGAGTCGTTCCAGTAGCCCCGGAACAGCGACGGTGAGTCGATGCCGAGCCAGCCGACCTGCCCCGGCGGCAGCTCGTTGCCCTCGGCGTCGAGCACCGCGACCTTCGCGAACCGGTACGGGCGGCCCACGCAGCGGCCGTACCGGTCGGTCTCGGCGGTGTGGGTGACGTGGAACATCGAGTGGCCCATCTCGCTGGAGCCCAGCCCGTCGATGAAGACGGAGCCGGGCACCCGGACCACGCCCTGGCGGGTGACGGTGTCCCGCGAGCCGACCGCGACGAGTCGCCGCACGTGCGGCTCGTGGGAGCAGTCGCCGGTGTTGAACCACAGCCGCACCGAGTCGAGGTCGTACCCGGACAGGTCGAAGCGGGCCAGCTCAGCCCAGGTGACGGAGAAGCCGAACACCCCGTCGGGCCGCCACCGCTGGATGGCGTCGAGCACCCGCTCCCCGCCCTGGTCGGAGAGGAGGAACATCTGCGCGCGGTTGCCGAGCGCCTGGTTGACCATGAGCACGGTCGCGGTGTGCGGGGCGGGCAGCGCGTTGAGGATGCGGCCGGTGCCCTGCGCCTGCGGCATGGACAGCAGGTGCCGGGTGGCGGCGAAGAGGCTGCTGTGCGAGTGCAGCACGGCCTTCGGCACCCCCGTGGTGCCGGAGGTGTGGGTGATGACGATCGGGTCGTCGGAGTGGTGCCGGTAGTGGGCCGGCGCGTCGGCCGGGTCGCCCGCGCCCGCCTCGGCGGGGGTGCCGAGCAGCGGCGCGCCGAGGTCGTGCCCGGCCAGCAGCGCGGTGTGCGCGGCGTCGGCGAGCACACCCGCGCCGCGCAGCCGGCGGATGTACTCGGCGGCGATCTCGGGGCGCAGCTTGCCGTTCATCAGCGCGGGGATCGCGCCGAGGCGGGTCAACGCGAGGAAGCTGAGCACCATGTCGGCGGCGGCGGTGGCCCAGACGGCGACCGGGTCGCGCGGCTTGACGCCCCGGGCGTGCAGCCAGGCCGCCCGCGCGGCGACCCGCTCGTCGAGCTGCCCCAGCGTGAGCGCGTGCTCGGCCGGGTGCCCGTCGACGGCCGTGTCGAAGGTCAGGCCCGGGCCGTCCGGGTCGGCGCCGTGCGCCAGCACCCGGGCGAGCACGTTGCCGGCGCCGATCTCGGTGTCGGCGGCCAGCACGCCGCGCAGTCCCCTGGTCCTCATCGGGTGTCTCCTCCCCCCAGCAGCACCGCGACGGCCCGGGTCCCGGGCGCCTCGCCCGGGCCGGCCGCGCCGGCGTCGCCGGGTGGCTGCTCAATCATGATCAACAAGGTCTCGTCGGCGTCGCCGTCGGCGCACAGCAGCTCCGCCTCGGCAGTGCCCTCGGCCAGCGGGTCCCCGGTCGGGGCCACGCAGACCACCGGGCCGCCCAGCCCCCAGCGCGCCGCGACGTGCCCGGCGACGCTGTTCGGCACGGACTGGAAGAAGAACAGCGGACCGGGTCGGCCGCCCTGCGCGACCGTGGCACGCACGTGGTCGGCGCTCGCCCGGTCCCCGGCCGCGCTGACCAGCACCACCGCCGTCCGGGCGGCCACCGGCTCCGGGGCCGGCCGCTCGCCGTGCCGCCGGGTGAGGCAGCGGTCGGCCACGGCCGCCACGACCGGGCTGAACGTCGAGTGCACGAACCCGGGCAGGGTCGGCGGCGCGGCGTCGCCCGGCTCGGGCCAGCGCGCCTCGGCGAGCACCCGCAGGCCGCCGATCGTCTCCCCCGTCATGCCGCACCCACCAGCAGGGCGGTGTTCGCGCCGCCGAACGCGGAGTTCAGGCTCAGCGCGTACGGGGTGGCGGCCGGGCGGGGCGCGTCGCGGATCACGTCCAGCGGGCACGCCTCGTCGGGGCCGAGCCAGCCGGCGTTGACCGGCAGCTTCCCGTGCCCCGTGGCGAGGACGGTCACCACCAGCTCCAGCAGCCCGGACGCCTCCAGGGCGTGCCCGTGCAGCGCCTTGGTGGAGCTGATCGGCACCCGACCGGCGTGCTCACCCCACGCCAGCCGCAGGGCCGCCGCCTCGGCCGCGTCGCTGTAGCCGGTGCCGGTGGCGTTGGCGTTGACGTACCCGATCTCCTCCGGGCGCAGCCCGGCACGGCGCAGCGCCGCACCGACCGCCCGCGCCAGCCCGCGCCCCTGCGGGTCGGGCTGGCAGGGGTGGTGGCCGTCGCCGGCCCGCCCCCAGCCGAGCACCTCCGCCAGCGTCGGCGCGCCCCGGCGGCGGGCCGCCCCGGCGGACTCCAGCACCACGGCGGCCACGCCGTCGCCGAGCAGCAGCCCGCGCCGGCCCGCGCTGAACGGGCGCACCGCGCCGTCGGTGGCCAGGGCACGCCCGGCGTCGAAGAGCGCGTACTGGTCGGGTTCGACCAGGTAGCCGGCGGCGACCACGACGCGGTCGACGTCGCCGCGGGCGATCAGCGCGGCGGCGTCGGCCACCGCCGTGGACGCCGACACGCAGGCGCTGGTGTAGGCCCGGGGCGCGCCGGCCAGGCCGCAGCCGTCGGCCAGCTCCCGGGCCAAGGCCGGCACTCCCGCGCCGCCGTGCGCGGCGAGCAGCAGCGGCGCAACCGCCCGCTCCCCCGGGCCGAGCCGGGCCGCCGCGCAGGCGGCGCGCACCGCCTCGGCCAGCTCGTCGGGCAGGGCGCCGGCCTCCGGCAGGGTGGCCGCCACGCCGACCCGGCGGGCGGTGGTGTCGAACCGGCCGACCGGCCGGAACGCCGGGGCGCCGGCGAGCACCCCGGCGAGCTGCGCGTCGGCCCCCCTGCCGAGCGCGCTGAGCGCGTGGACGCCGGTGATCCGTACGCCGGCCCGCTCAGCCATCTGCGGGGACGCTCAGGCAGGCGCGGAACACCGCCACGGCGTCGTCGACCGTGCGGATACCCGCGAGCTGGTCGTCGGTGAGGTCGAGCCGGCGGTCGTGGCGCTGCTCGACCATGTGCACCAGCCAGGCCAGCTCCATCGAGCCCACCCGGTCGGGCACCTCGTCGGCCGGCTTGCCGGTCATCTCGGCGAGCATGGTCAGCAGGTCGGCTCGCCCCAACTCGGGCTGACCGGACATCAGGAGTTGCCGTCGGCCGTCGCGGCGACCCGGTCGGCGATCATCGTGGTGAACTCGCCGACCGTCATCAGGGCCAGCTTCTCCGACTCGTCGTCGGCGAACTTCAGGCCGTAGTGGTCCTCGACCCGCACGGCCAGGTCGGCCAGGGCCAGCGACTCCAGGTCGACGCCGGAGGGGCCGAGCGTGGTGTCGTCGTCGATGTCGTCGACGTCGTAGTTCATGTCGGCGAGCTGGGAGATGACGAAGGCACGGACCTCGTCGCGCATGGTTAACCTCTTTCCGTGAGCCAGTCAGCGGTGCCCGGTCGGGACACCGTGAACGTGTGGGTGGGCCGCGCAGCCGGCGGTCGGCCGGCGGCGGCCCGGTTGCTGCTGCGGCGCGCGGGTGGCGCGCTGCTCGGTCGGCCGGAGGCGGAGATCCGGGTGGGGCGCGACGCCGACGGTCGGCCGTTCGTCCGCGCCGGCGACGGGGCCGGGCTGTTGGTGAGCGTCAGCCACGCCGACGGCGTGGTAGTGGTCGCGGCCCGCCGCGCAGGCCCCGTGGGGGTCGACGTCGAGCGCCGCCGCGACCTGCCCGCGGTGGCGCTGGCCCGCCGCTGGTACGCCCCGGAGGAGGCCGCCTGGTTGGCCGCCCACCCCGCCGACCGGCGTGCCGAGGCGTTCCTGCTGCTGTGGACGGCCAAGGAGGCGGTGGGCAAGGCGCTCGGCCGGGGGCTGCGCGACGGCGGGTTGCGCCGCCGGATGCCGGTGCCCGCCGGACCGGGCGGGCCGCTTCGCCCGGTGCCCGGCGCGCGCGGGCTGCGGGTCGGCCACCCCCGGCTGGCCGGTGACCTCGCGTCGGCCGGCGACCTGGTGCTGGCCGTCGCGGTGGACGGCCCGGCCGACGCGGTGGACGTCGTCGCCCACTGAGCGGTCGGTCGGGGCGGCGGGCCGCCGGAGCGGCCCGGTCACGGCGTGGCCGCCCGCAGCGCCTCGGTCGAGCGGACCAGCTTGCCGGTGGTGGTCCGGGGCAGGCGGTCGAGCAGGCGCAGCACGCGGGGGCGCTTGTAGCCGGCCAGCCGCTCGGCCAGCAGCGTCTCCAGCGCCTCCTCCGACGTCGGCCCGTCCGGCTGCACGTACGCGGTGATGCCGTTGTCGTAGACCACCACGGCCGCGCCGACACCGGGCAGCCCGGTGAGGGTGGCCTCGACCTCGGTGAGGTCCACCTTCAGGCCACCGACGGAGACCTGCGAGTCGAGCCGGCCGCGCACGGTGACCAGGCCGGTGTCCGGGTCGACCGTGCCGGCGTCGCGGGTGTGCAGCCAGCCGTCGGCCCAGCGGTCCGGGTCGCTCAGGCCGACGTACGGCGAGTCCGGGCAGCTCACCCACAGCTCCCCGGTGGACGACTCGCGGACCTCGATGCCGGGCGCGGGGGCGATCGCCGGGCGGTGCCGCCCGTGCAGGTCGGTGCCGATGACCCCGACCTCGGTCATGCCGTACATGTTGCCCAGGGTCGCCCCGAAGCGGTCGGTGAACGCGGCCACCACGGCCGGGGGCACCAGCTCGCCGCCGGTGGTCATCCGCCTGAACTGCGGCAGCGGGCCGGTGGGCCGGGTGGAGGCGAGCAGTCCGATGTGGAAGGGCACGCCGAGCACGGTGGCGGGGCTGTCGTCGGCGGCGACGGCGGCCAGCACGGCGTCGCCGCTGAGGCGGTCCGGCGGCACCAGCGTGACCCGGGCGTGCAGCCCGTAGAGCAGCCCGCCGACCAGGCCCAGCACGTGCACCATGGACGGCAGCAGGATGATCCGCTCGCCGGGCAGGGCGACGCCGTCGATGCGGGTGTAGCGGCGCACCTCGGCCACGAGGGAGGCCGCGCTGCGGCCGATCACCTTCGACGGGCCGGTGGAGCCGGAGCTGAGCTGGATCACCGCGTGCGGGCTGCCCGCCGGCCGGTCCGAGTAGGCCGTCACGCCCTCGGTCACGTCCACGAAGATCTTCAGCGCGCCGCCGCCGCTGCGGACCGGGGCGATGACGACCTGCGGGGTGAGCCGTTCGAGGGCCTGGGCGACCTCGTGGTCGGTGAGCCGGTGGTCGAGCAGGACCGCCTGGGCCCCGCTGCGCCAGGTGGCGAGGAGGTTCACCACGTACGCCAGCGACGGCGGCAGGCGCAGCGCGGCGGCCCCGCCGGGGCGCAGCCCGGCCTCGGCGAGCCGGGTCTGCGCCTCGCCGACGAGCCGGCGCAGGGTGCCCCGGTCCACCGGGTCGGGCAGCCGGAAGCAGACGTCGGTCGACGGGCCGGCCAACAAGACGTCGTCGACCCAGGAGGGGTCGTCCACCGTAGATTCTTCTGCCGAACGATCCATGGTCACTGCGGTCTACCGCCCAGCGTGAAAAAGGGCATGACTGCCCAAAGTGGTGCGTCTTTCGGGGTGTTGCCGGAACCCTACGGCAGCCGTCGAGACCATCACCAGGTGCAAATGGCTAGATCAAAAAAGTCGTGCGGCCCGATTGCCGCTCGGCCGGTCCGGCGGGCAGGATCGGATGCGCGAGTCCGTCGGTGCCGCCGGCCGCCGGGCGCGAGCCTGCCCACCTGCGGGTACGTCGACCAGGGCGGCAGCCTGCCCGAAAACAGGCCGGCGCGGGCCGTCCGGCGGCCGTCCACCATGGCCGGTCCGCGCGGTCGACGGCTGTTTCTGATCGTCCCCGGCGACCGTCCACTTCGGTGTCCAAGTCTGGCCGGTCGTTGCCGCCTCCGGCCCGATCAGGCCGGCCCCTCCGGGGCGCAGGCGGCGGCCCGTGGCCGGGTGTCGCCCGGCATGATGGGCGCGGGGCCGGAGCCGACCCGGCGCCCGCCGATCGACCGACGGGGAACGGGTTGACCGTGGACGCAGCACGCCGCATCCCGATCGAGGCGGCGCTGGTGCGCCTCTGGCGGGGCGGCGCCCCGGCCGGCGCCGGCTTCCTCGCCGGGCCGGAGCACCTGCTCACCGCCGCCCACGTGGTGGCCTCCGCGCTCGGCGTCCCGGCCGGCGGCGACCGGCCCGTCGGCGGGGTCGAGGTGGACTTCCCGCTGCTCGCACCCGGCCGCCGGCTGGCCGCCGAGGTCGCCGCCTGGGCGCCGCTCACCCCCGAGGGCACGGGCGACGTCGCCGGGCTGCGCCTGCTCTCCCCGCCCCCGCCCGGGGCGCGACCGCTGCCGTTCGCCCGACACCGCAGCCTCTCCGACGCCCAACTGGTCATGGTGGGATTCCCGGCCAACCTGCCGCTGGGCGCCTGGGGGTACGGCCGCACCGGCGGCGCGGTCGCCACCGGCTGGGTGGAGATCCTCAGCGACGACCGCCGCCCCTCCACCCTGGAGCGGGGCTTCTCCGGGTCGCCGGTGTGGGACACCGGGCTCGACGCGGTGGTCGGCATGGTCGTCCAGAAGGCCAGCGGCGCTGCGCCCCGCATCGGCTACCTGCTCCCCACCGACCGGCTCCTGCCGGTCTGGCCCGAGCTGGCGCGGGTGGCCGAGGGGGAGTCCCCGTTCCGGGGGCTGCGGGCCTTCGGCGAGCGCGACGAGGCGCTGTTCTTCGGCCGGGGCGAGCAGGCCGAGCAGCTCGCCCGGCAGGCCGTCGCGGTGCCGGTGCTCTGCCTGGTCGGGCCGTCCGGGGTCGGCAAAACCTCGCTGCTGCACGCCGGGGTGCTCGCCCGGCTGCGCCGCACGCCCCGGCTGGCGGTGGCCGTCCTGCGCCCGGCCGACGCGGCGACCGCCCCGCACGCCCTGGCCCTGGCACTGGACCGGCTGACCGACCCGAACCCGGTCGCCCCGGCCGCCGACCCGAACCCGATCGCCCCGGCCGCCGACCCGAACCCGATCGCCCCGGCCGCCGACCCGAACCCGATCGCGCCGGGCGCAGGGCCGCCCACCCCCGGACCGCCCGGCGCCCCCGCCCCGGGGCCCGCCGGCCGGCTGGACCGGGTGGCGGCCCTGGCCGCGCGGCTGGCCGGCCCGGACGGCGCGGACGCGCTGGCCACCGTGCTCGCCGCGACCGACGCCGAGCGGCTGGTGGTCGTGGTGGACCAGTTCGAGGAGGTGCTCGCCCAGCCCGTGGCGGAGCGCCGGGCGTTGACCGCCGCGCTGGGGGCGGCGCTGCGGCCCGGGGCGCGGGTCTCGGTCGTGCTCGCCCTGCGGGACACCTTCCTCGGCGCCTGCCTGCGCGACCCGGCGCTGCACCCGCTGACCGCCCGCTGGCTGCCCGCCACCGTCGCCGAGCTCGGCCCGTCGCAGCTCCGCGACGTGATCACCGGGCCGCTGGGGCGCAACGGCACGGTGACGGCGCAGGCCGGGCTGGTCGACCGGATCGTCGACGACGTGCGGGACGCGCCGAACCCGCTGCCCCTGGTCCAGTTCACCCTCACCGAGCTGTGGCAGCGCCGGCAGGCCGGGCTGCTCACCCACCGGGCCTACGACGAGCTGGGCGGGGTGCGGGGCGCGCTGGCCGGCTACGCCGAGCGGGTGTGGGACACCCTCGACCCGCCCGCCCGGGGCGCGGCGGAGCGGCTGCTGGCGCAGCTCACCCGACCCCTGCCGGAGGCCGGGCTGTCGGTGCGCCGTACCGCCGCCCTGGCCGACCTGGACGACGCGCAGCTCGCGGTCGCCCAGCGGCTGGCCACCACCCGGCTGCTGGTGCTGCGGGCCGCCGGGGCGACGCCCGGCGTGGAGCTGGCCCACGAGTCGCTGGTGACCGGGTGGGAGCGGCTGCGGGCGCTCACCGAGCGGTACCGCGAGTTCCGGACCTGGCAGGAGACGCTGCGGCTGCGGATGGCCGGCGGCGCGGCGGGGCGGCGCCGGCTCACCGGCGCGGACCTGCGCGACGCCCGGCGCTGGACCGGCAGCCACGGCGACCAGCTCACCCCCGCCGAGCGCGCCTTCGTCGCCGGCAGCCGGCAGCGGCAACACCGGCGGGTCCTCGCGGCCGTGGTCGTCCTGCTGGTCGCCGTGGCCGGGTTGGGCCTGTCCTGGCGCACCACCGGGGAGCAACGCGCCGAGATCGCCGCCGCCGACCTCGCCGCGAAGGCCGAGGCCCTTCGGCGCACGGACAGCTACGGGGCCAACCAGCTCGCCCTGCGCGCCCGGCGCACCGACCCCGACGTGCGCCTGGGCCTCGCCGCCCCCGACTGGTACGAGGGCGTCGACGCGCTGCTGCCGCACTACGCGGGCGCGCGCGGCGCGGCCGGCCCGCCGGCGGCCTCCGGCGGGCCGCAGCGGGTCGAATGGTTCGGCAGCGACCTGTCGCAGCAGCTCAGCGCCGACGGCACGCGCCTGGTGACGCTGGACGCCGCGCGCCGGCCAGCGCTGTGGCGGCTGGCCGACGGCGTGCGCCGCGACGACACCCTGACCCGGCTGGCCGGCTCGGCGACCAACAGCCAGGCCGTCGTCAGCCGCGCCGGCGACAGGGTGGCGTTCGTCCAGTCGATCCTGCCGGTGCTGCGGCGGGATGCCCCGGTGGACGACGAGGGGCTGCCGAAGCCGGCCCGGGCCGACCACCCCACCTGCCTGCCCGCCTCCCTGGCCGACGCGCTGAGCTGCCTCGTCGTCTACGACACGCAGGCGCGGCGGGTGAGCCTCGCGGTGCCGCTGGGCGCGGTGACGGCCGCCCTGCGGGTGCGGGCCCTGAGCATCGACCCCACCGGGCAGGTGCTCGCCCTGCTGATCCCGGACACCGGCACGACCGGCGACCCGGGCGGGGACCGGAACGCCGTCGTCCTCTACGACCTGCGCACCGGGACGGAACGCGGCCGGGTCACCCTGGGCTGGCGCAGCACGATCGCCACGTTCTGGCTGGGCCCCGGCGGGCGCGACGCGCTGCTCCTGGAGGTGCCCGGGACACCCGGCGCGCCCATCGCCCTGTCCAGGGCGGACCTGACGGGGGCGACCTCCCGGCGGGTCCTGGTCGACGGGGTCACCGACGTGGCGATGAGCGCCGACTGGAGCACGGTCGCCGCCACCAGCCGCGACCGCACCGGCGACCAGGCCCGGGTCACCGTCCTGGACACCGCCGCGCTGCGCCTGAAGGCCCCGCCGATCGCGCTGCGGCCCGAGGAACGCGACGGGGTGATCGCCCTCGACGCGACCGGGTCGACGCTGGTGCTGTCCTGGCGGCGCGACGTGCTGGGCGCCACCGCCACCGACGTGCGAAAGCTGGCCGCCGGGCTGGGCCGGTGGGTCAGCGCCTGGACCCTGCCCGGCGGGGCCCGCTCCGGTGAGCCGCGCCCCCACCCGAGCCCCTGGGGGGCGGTGCTGCCGCTGGGCCGGGGCCTGGACGGGCCAATGGCGGTGCTGGACGGCAGCACCGTCGGCGTGACCCTGCCGACGACCGGGGCGTCACCGCTGCGCCGCCTGGCGGCGGCGGCCGACGCGGGCAGCCACGACGTCGACGACGCGCTGGGCCGGCTCTGCGCGCTGCTGGCCGACCCGGAGACCGACGCCGCCGTGCGCGACCTGGTGCCCCGCGACGCCCATCAGGGCGAGCTGTGCCCGGACTGAGCCTGGTTCCGGTCACGCCAGGGCGGGGGTCTGCGCGTAGACCAGGAACCGCAGCGACCGCTCCTCCGAGCTGAAGCACTCGCGCAGGGGCCGCACCAGGTCCCGGTGCTGCGCGCTGCGCTCCCACGCCTCGAACGCGGCCAGGTTGACCCACTCGCTGGTGATCAACCACTGCTCCGGGTCGGCGGCCGAGCGGCACACCTGGTCCATCAGGTGCCCCGGCGCGCCCTCGGCGACCAGGTGCCGGATCGCCTCGTACGCGCGCAGGAACTCCCCCGCGCGCCGCTCCGGCACCCGCACCAGGAAGACCACCCGGGCCCGCTGTTCGGTCATTCGTCCGTTCCTTCCGTCGGGCCGGGCACGGTGGCCCGGCGGGGTCGCGGCGCGGGACGGGCCGCCGCGCCGCGCAGCACCAGCGCGCTGTTGAAACCGTCGAACCCCCGCGCGCAGACCAGCGCCACCCGGGAGTCGGGGCGGCGCGGTGAGCGCAGGAAGTCCAGCTCGCAGCCGTCGGCCGGGCGGTCCGGGCCGGCGGAGGCGGGCAGCGTGTCGTGGGCGAAGGCGAGCAGCGCCGTCGCCACGTCCAGCGCCGACCCGCCCTGGTGGGCCCGGCCGGTCAGCGGCTTCTGGGTGGTCACCGGCACCGGCCGGGAGCCGAAGACCGCGCGCAGCGCGTCGGCCTCGGCCCGGTCGTAGCGGGGCACGCCCAGGGCGTCGGGCAACACCACGTCCACGTCACCGGGCGCGACGGCGGCCCGGTCCAGGGCCAGCCGGACCGCGCGGGCGTACTGGGCGGGGTCGCCGGCCGAGTCGGGCCCGGTGTGGGCGGCGTCGTGGGTGGCCCCCCAGCCGGTGACCTCGCCGTAGATCCGGGCGCCCCGGGCCAGGGCGTGCCCCATCTCCTCCACCACGAACACCGCGCCGCCCTCCGCGGGGACGTACCCGGCGGCGTCGGCGTCGAACGGCCGGTACGCCCGCGCGGGGTCGGCCTCCCCGCTGAGCAGCCCGGAGGCGAGCTGGCAGGCCAGCGCGTACGGGCTCAGCGGGCACTCGGTGGCCCCGGCGATCACCACGGGCGTGCCCCGGCGCACGGTGCGCACCGCGTGCGCGAGGCTGTCCAGCCCGCCGGCGGACTCGCTGACCAGCACCCCGGACGGGCCCTTGAACTGGTGGTGGATGGAGAGCTGCCCGACGCTGGCCGCGTAGAACCAGGCGATCGACTGGTACGCCCCCACGGTGCGCGACGGGCCGCCCCACAGCCGTTGCAGCTCCCGCTGGCCGAACAGGTTCCCGCCCGAGGAGCTGGCCAGGGTGACCGCGTAGCCGTACGGGTCGGGGGCGCGCTCGGGCAGCCCCGCGTCGTCCAGCGCCAGCCGGGTCGCGGCGAACCCCAGGTGGGTCCACCGGTCGGTCTGCACCAGCCGCCGGTTCTCCGCCCAGGTCGGCGCCGCGAAGTCGGGCACCTCCCCGGCGACGCGGGTCGGGTAGGGCGTCGGGTCGAACAGGGTGATCGGGCCGGTGCGCCGGGTGCCCGACGCCACCGTGGCCCAGTGCGCGTCGACGCCCACGCCGCTGGGGGCGACCACCCCGATCCCGGTGACCACCGCCCGCGCGCTCACGCGACCACCGTCCGGGGCGCTCACGCGGCCACCGCCGCCGGGGGGAGCCGGCGGAACAGCATCGCCGACTGGAAGCCGCCGAAGCCGCTGCCCACCGAGAGCGCCACGTCCACCGGCAGCTCCCGGGCCACGTTCGGCACGTAGTCCAGGTCGCACTCCGGGTCGCGGGTGGCCCAGTTGGCCGTCGGCGGCACCACCCCGTACTCGACGGCCAGCGCGCAGGCGGCCATCTCGATGGAGCCGATCGCGCCGAGGGAGTGCCCCACCATGGACTTGATGGAGCTGACCGGGACGCGGCGGGCGGCCTCGCCGAGGGCCCGCTTGAACGCCGCCGTCTCGTGCCGGTCGTTCTGCCGGGTGCCCGAGCCGTGGGCACTGACGTAGGAGACCTGCTCCGGGGCCAGCCGGGCCTGCTTCAGGGCGGCGGAGATGGCCAGCGCCATCTCCAGCCCGTCCGGGCGCAGGCCCGTCATGTGGTAGCCGTTGCTGCGGCTGGCGTACCCGGCCAGCTCGCAGTAGACGTGCGCGCCCCGGCGGCGGGCGTGCCCGTACTCCTCCAGGACCAGCACCGCCGCGCCCTCGGCGAGGACGAAGCCGTGCCGGTCGGCGTCGAACGGGCGGGAGGCGTGCGCCGGGTCGTCGTTGTCGGGGCTGGTCGCCTTGATCGCGTCGAAGGAGGCCACGGTGACCGGGGAGATCGGCGAGTCGGCCGCCCCGGCCAGCACGACGTCGGCCTCGTCGTCGGCGATGAGCTGGTGGGCGTACCCGATGGCGTCGATGCCGGAGGTGCAGCCGGTGGAGACCACCTGCGCGGGGCCGTGCAGCCCGTGCCGGCAGGCCACGTCGGCGGCGAGGCTGCTGGGGACGAGCGCCTGGTACAGGTACGGCCCGCCGCGCGCGTGGTCGACCAGCCAGTGCCGGCCCGAGTCGCTGACGGTGACGTACTCCTGCTCCAGGGCCATGGTGCCGCCGACGGCGGTGCCGAGGACCACCCCGGCGCGGTCGCGCTGCGCGTCGGTCAGCTCGAGGCCGCTGTCGGCGAGCGCCTCGATCGAGCAGGCGAGCGCGAACTGCACGTACCGGTCGGCGCGGCGCCGCTCGGCCTCGGTGAGCCCGGCGGCGACCGGGTCGAAGTCGCACTCGGCGGCGATGCGGGAGCGGAACGGCGACGGGTCGAAGAACGTGATCCGCCGCGTCGCCGTGCGCCCCTCGGTGATCGTCTTCCAGAACCGGTCCCGGGTCACGCCGCCCGGGGCGACCACCCCGACGCCGGTCACCACCGTGCGGCGGGCGGTCACGACGCGCCCCGCTGCTCGGCCGGTTCGGTGTCGACGTGGCCGAGTTCCGGGCGGGGCGCGAGCGGGCCCAGGTGGAAGACCACCTCGGCGGGCTCGGTGCCGGTGTTGCGCAGCCGGTGCCGCACGTTGACCGGCACGAACAGGGCCTCCCCGGTGGCCAGCGGCACCGGCCGGTCGTTCAGGTCGACGGTGATCTCCCCGCGCGCGACGTAGAGGAACTCCTCGCTGTACGGGTGGTAGTGCTCGGCGATCCGCTCCCCCGGGGCCAGGGCCGCCACGCCCATGAACCCGGAGGTGCTGCCGACGGTCTTCGGCCCGAGCAGCACCCGCAGCTCGCCGCCGCGCCGCCGGTCGGGCGGGACGTCCCGGCTGGCCACCGTCCGCTGGGCCGGTGTGCCGGGGGCCGGCCGCTGGTCGGTCGTGTCACTCATCGTCGCCTCCCGTGGTGGCGGCGCGGCCGGCGGCCACCCGCTCGATCCGTTCCTTGATGACCGCGAGCTGGACGCGGCTGTTGGCGTTGATCCGCGCGGTCATCCCGGCGTTGTCCAGCGGCGCGTTCGGGCGCATCGCGAAGTCCTGCACCCAGGTCATCCGGGTGCCGTCGGGCTCGGTGTCGTAGTGCCAGCGGATGCGCATGTACTCGAACGGGCCGGTCTCCACGCGGTGCGCCCGCACCTCGCGGTTCTCCCAGTCGGTGGTGCGCTCGCTCACCCAGCTCCACACCGCGCCGTTCTCGTCGGGGTGCATGGTCAGCCGGAACCGCACGGTGCGGCCGTCGCGTTCGAGGATGTCCGCCGAGGCGTACTCGGTGAACAGGTCCGGCCAGTTCGCCACGTCGTTGGTCAGCTCCCAGACCAGCCGCAGCGGCGCGGCGACGACGATGCTGTTCTCGGTGTGCCCGGGCGGGTCGGTCGCCCGGGCCACCAGGTCGGCGACCTCGGCGATGCTCAGCCGCACGGCGTCCTCGGGCAGGCGCACCCGGTACCGGTCGGCGACCACCGCGGAGAGCTCCAGCAGGGCGAGGGAGTCCATGCCGAGGTCCTCCAGGGGCGCGGTGGGTTCCCGGGCCGCGATCTCGGCGTCCAGCCCACAGTTGGCCACCAGGATCTCGGCGATCTCGGCGGTGAGCGGGCGGCCATGGGTGACGGTCATCAGTTCCTCCTCTGGTCGGTGCGGGGCGGGCCGGCGCGGTCGGGGTCGCGCAGCAGGCGGTCGACCAGCCCGGTGGAGTAGCGCCCCTTGCGGAAGGCGGCGTCGTCGAGCACCCGCCGCACGAAGGGGATGGTGGTCCGCACGCCCGGCCCGGCGATGTCGAACTCGGCGAGCGCGCGTTCCAGCCGGTCCAGCGCCAGGTCCCGGTCGGGGGCCCAGGTGGCGACCTTGGCCAGCAGCGAGTCGTAGTGCGGGCCGACGACGTAGCCCGGGTGGCCGTGGGTGTCGACGCGGGTGAACGGCCCGCCGGGCGGGTGGAACCGGTCCAGCCGCCCGGGGGTGGGCGCGAAGCCGGCGTCCGGGTCCTCCACGTTGACCCGGCACTCCACGGCCACCCCGTGCGGACGCACGTCGGCCTGCCGCAGGCGCAGCGGCACCCCGGCGGCGATGTGGAGCTGCTCGTGCACCAGGTCGACGCCGGTGATCATCTCGGTGACCGGGTGCTCCACCTGGATCCGGCAGTTGATCTCCAGGAAGTGGAAGCGGTCGTGGTCGTCCACGAGGAACTCCACGGTCCCGGCGCCGGTGAAGCCGACCTCCAGCACCCCGCGCAGCGCCGCCGCGGTGAGGGCGTCGGCGGTGGCCGCCGGCAGCGACGGGGCGGGGGCCTCCTCGACCAGCTTCTGGTGCCGCCGCTGCACCGAGCAGTCCCGGGTGCCCAGGTGCACGCCGTTGCCGTGGCCGTCGCAGAGCACCTGCACCTCGACGTGGCGCGCGTCGGTCAGGTACCGCTCGACGTACACCCGGTCGTCGCCGAAGGCGGCCTGCGCGGCGGCCCGGGTCCGGGCGTACGCCCGGGGCAGGTCGGCCGCCGCGCGCACCACGGTCATGCCGCGCCCGCCGCCCCCGGCGGCGGCCTTCACGATCACCGGGTAGCCGACCTCGGCGGCCACCTCGGCGGCCCGCTCCACGGTCGGCAGCGTCTCCACGCTGCCCGCCGGCAACGGCAGCCCGGCCCGGCGCATCAGCGCCCGCGCGGTCGACTTGTCCGACAGCGCGGCCATCACCGGCGGGGGCGGGCCGACGAAGGTCAGCCCGTTCTCGGCGCAGATCTCGGCGAAGTCGGCGTCCTCGGAGAGGAACCCGTAGCCGGGGTGGACCGCCTGCGCCCCGGTGCGCCGGGCGGCCTCCACGATCGCCGCCGCGTTGAGGTAGCTGCGCCGGCCGTCCGCCGGCCCGATCCGCACCGCCTCGTCGGCCAGCCGCACCGCCGCGGAGTCCGCGTCGGCGCTGGAGTAGACGGCCACCGTCCGGACGCCCAGCTCCCGGCAGGCGCGCAGCACCCGCAGGGCGATCTCGCCCCGGTTGGCGATCAGCACCTTCTCGAACATGCCGCCGCCCCCGCCCTACGCCGGTTCCAGGGCGAGCAGCGGCTGGTCGTACTCCACCGGCGTCCCGTCGCCGGCGAGGACCTCCAGCACGCGGCCGGCCCGGTCCGTCGTGACCTCGTTCATCAGCTTCATCGCCTCGACGATCCCCACCACCTGCCCGGCGCGGACCAGGTCGCCGACCGCGATGAACGGCGCGGCGCCGGGCTCCGGGGCGCGGTAGAAGGTGCCGACGATCGGCGACCGGACGACGGCGCGGTCGTCCGCCCCGGGCAACGGCGCGGACCGGGACCCGGACTCGGACTCGGGCGGGGGCGCGGGCGCGGGTCGGGGGGCCGGCGCGGGGTCGGCCGCGCCGTGCCACTCCACCTCCAGCGTGGTCTGCCCGCTGCGCAGCCGCACCCGGCGCACCGGGCCGGCCAGCTCGGCGACGAGGTCCCGGGCGTGCCGGCGCAGCCCCGCCAGCACGGCGTCGTCCGGGGCGCCCCCGGCGCTCACCGGACGCCCCCGGCCGCGAGGCCGCCGGAGCGGGCCGCCCCGAAGCGGCGGAACCGCTGCCGGCGGCGGCGCACCAGCGTGGCGGGCGGCACGTCCAGCAGCGGGGTGAGGTTGGCCAGCACCGCCCGGCGCAGCGCCTCCCCGGCGGCGTCGGGGTCGGCGTGGGCGGCCGGCGCGGGCTCCGGCACGACGTCGTCGGCGACGCCCAGCGCGCACAGGTCCGGCGCGGTCAGCCGCAGCGCCCGGGCGGCCTGCGGGGCCGCCGAGCTGTCCGGCCAGAGGATCGCCGCGCACCCCTCGGGGCTGATCACCGAGTAGACGGCGTGCTGGAGCATCAGCACCCGGTCGGCGACGGCGAGCGCGAGCGCCCCGCCGCTGCCGCCCTCGCCGGTGACCACCGCGACCACCGGGACGGGCAGGCTGCTCAGGGTGAGGATGTTCTCGGCGATGGCCGCCGCCTGCCCCTGCGTCTCCGCGCCCACGCCGGGGTCGGCGCCGGGGGTGTCCACGAGGGTCACCACCGGCAGGCCCAGCCGGGCGGCGAGCCGCATGAGCCGCAGCGCCTTGCGGTGCCCGGCGGGGCTGGCCATGCCGAAGTTGCGGGCGACCAGCTCGGCGGTGGTGTGCCCCTTCTGGTGGCCGATGACGATCAGGTGCCGGTCGCCGATCCGGGCCAACCCGCCGACGACGGCCGGGCAGTCGGCGCCGAGCCGGTCGCCGTGCAGCTCCACGAAGCCGTCGAACGCGGTGTCGAGGTAGTCCAGCGTGGTCGGCCGGCCCGGGTGCCGGGCGGTGCGCACGGTCTCCCACGCGTCGCCCGCCGCCGGCCGGGGCACGTCGGCGCGGCGCTCGCCGGGCCGATCCGTCCCGCGGTCGCCGGCACGGCCGGTCTCGCGCGCGCCGGGCCGATCCGTCTCGCGCTTGTCGCGGTGGGCCGCCGGGCGGTCGTCGGGGCGGGCGGCCGTCGGTCGGGGGTCGGCGGGCCCGGCGCCGCGCGCGCGGCGGCGGCCCGCGCCGGCGGCGGCCAGCAGCGCCGCCAGCCGACCGCGCAGGGCGCGCCGGGGCACCACCATGTCGACCTGGCCGTGCCGCAGGAGGAAGTCGGCGGTCTGGAACCCGTCGGGCAGTGCCCGCCCGGTGACCTGCCGGATCACCCGGGGACCGGCGAAGCCCATCCGCGCGCCGCTCTCGGCCAGCACCAGGTCGGTGTTGGTGGCGAACGACGCCGCCACTCCCCCGTACGTCGGGTCGGTCAGCACGCTCACCGTCAGCAACCCGGCCTCGCGCAGCGCCGCGACCGCCTGGGTCACCGTGGCCATCTGCATCAGCGACAGGGCACCCTCCTGCATTCGGGCCCCGCCGGAGGCGGTGACCAGCACCAGCGGGACGCCGTCGGCCAGGGCCCGCTCGGCGGTACGGGTGATCAGCTCGCCGACGACGCAGCCGAGGCTGCCGCCGAGGAACCGGAAGTCCATCACCGCCAGCGCCACCGGGTGCCCCCCGATCCGGGCGGTGCCGCAGACGACGGCCTCGGGCAGGCCGGTGGCGGCCCGGGCGGCGGTGAGCCGGTGCGGGTACGGCAGCAGGTCGACGAAGCCGATCGGGTCCACGTCGCCGCCGGCCGGGTCGGTGTCGCCGGGCCGGTCGCCGAGGGCGGTGAACGAGGACGGGTCGACCAGTTGGCGCAGCCGCTCCGGGGCGGCGAGCCGGGCGTGGGTGCCGCACTCGGGGCAGACGTCCAGGTTGCGGCGCAGGCGCTTGCGGTAGAGCAGGGCCGCGCAGCCGCCGCAGCGCGACCAGAGCTGCTCGTCCCGGCCGACGGTCGCGGTCACGGCCGCCCCCCGGCGTCCCAACGGTAGAAGCAGTGCGCCATCGCGTCCCGGGGGGAGCGCCAGGTCGGCAGGTACGGCGAGACGTACGGCCGCAGGCGGGCGCTGACCCGGACGAACTCGGGGTGCTCGCGGACGTTCTCCACCGCGCCCTCCCCGGGCTGCTCGGTCTCCAGCAGGTGGACGTAGAGGTCGTGCAGCCGGTACAGCGACCGGTGCCGGACCCCGGCCAGGTGCGGCAGCTCCGTCGCGTCGGACTCGGCGAAGATCTCGGCGACCCGCTCCTGCTCGGTGGGGACCACCTTGGCGACAATCAGCGAACGATCCATGGACGTGCCTCCCTCGGGCGCGCGACGGGCGTGGGGCTGCCCCGGCCGTCGCGCGGGACTGCCGACACGGTGCGCCCCGCGCCGTCACCGGGGCGTCACCGGCACACCCTCCCGGGGCCATCGGTCGTGACGCTACGTTGATGCAACCTGTGAACAATCCATGCCGCGCCTGAGAGTCGACTGATGATGACGACAAGTTTTCGCAGTTGAATCGGGGTGCGGTACCCAACGATGACACCGGCCGCCCGCGACAGCATGTTGACCCACCGTAATCACTGCGGTTAATCTCCAGGTGGACCAGCCCGGCGGTCGCGGCCGGCGTGCCGCGTGGGGCCACCGGGGACAGCGGCGTCCCGAGGGGACGGCCGCGCCGGGAACGACAGTCCGGACGAGGTCCGGTGCAGGGGGTGCCACCGTGGCCGCTGATCCGCCCACGCCGACCACGGGGGACGCGCACCCCCCGCAGCAGGTCTCGCTGCACCTGCTCGGCGGCTTCCGCCTGCTGCACGGCAGCTCCCCGGTCGTCGTGCCGCGCGGCCTGCAACGGGTCCTCGCGCTGATCGGGCTGCGCCCCGGCGCGACCCGCAGCCACCTGGCCGGCCTGCTGTGGCCGGAGGCGCCGGAGGAGCGCGCCCTGTCCTCCCTGCGGACGGCGCTCTGGCGGCTGCGCCAGGACCCGTGCTGCCCGCTGGTCACCACCGGCGACACCGCGCGCCTCGACCCCGGGGTGTGGCTCGACGTCGACGACCTGACCCGCACGGCCACCCGGGTGCGCGACGGCGAGGACCCGGACGACGCCTGCGGCGCGCTCGCCGCCGGCCGCCACGACCTGCTCCCCGGCTGGTACGACGACTGGGTGCTGCTGGAGCGGGAACGGCTGCGCCAGCTCCGGCTGCACATGCTGGAGCAGGTCGCCCGCAACCACCTCGCGGCGGGCCGGCACGGCGAGGCGCTGGAGGCGGCCCTGGAGGCGATGGCGGCGGAGCCGCTGCGCGAGACGCCGCACCGGCTGGTGGTCCGCGTCCACCTCGCCGAGGGCAACGTCTTCGAGGCCGTACACGCCTTCTACGCCTACCGCGAGCTGCTGCTGCGGGAGTTGCGCCTGGAACCGTCCCCGGCGATGTCCGCCCTGCTGCACGACACCCTCGCGCCGATCCGGCAGGCCACCCGGCCTTCCGCGCCCGAGCCGCGCCGCGACCCGCCGGCCCGCACCCGCGCCCCCACCGGCCGCACGGCGTCACCGCCGCCGCACGGAACGTGACGGCAATGTGACAGGCGGGCGGCAGGGTGGACGACGGAACGGTGCCCGTGGTCGCCCGACCTCGTGACAGGAGCACCACCTGCGGGAGGGGTCCCATGAGTCGTCTACTGATCGTCAGCCGGATCATCCCGGGCGCGGAGGGGCGGGTGGCGCAGATCTTCGCCGAGTCCGACGCCACGGAGCTGCCCAGCCTCACCGGAATCCGGCACCGCTCGCTGTACTGCCTGCACGACCTGTGCGTACACCTGATGGAGACCGCGGACGTCGAGGCCGACGCCGTCGCCGCGGCCCGCAACCACCCGTCCTACCTCCAGACCAACGAGCGGCTCTCCGCGCACACCTCGCCGTACCTGCCGACCTGGCGCTCCCCACGCGACGCGATCGCCGCCTGCTTCTACAGCTGGGACGCCGCCCCGTCGGTCAGCGCGACCGGCACGGCCGGCTGAGCGGGGGCCCCGTGTCAGCCACCGCTCCGCACGTCCTGATCGTCGGGGCCGGCACCGGCGGCCTCTGCCTGGCCCACGGGTTGCGCCGGGCCGGGATCGACGTCTCGGTCTACGAACGCCACGCCACCCGCGCCGACGGCCTGCTCGGCTACCGCCTCGGCATCGGCCCCACCGGCAGCAAGGCCCTGCGGGAGTGCCTGCCACCGGAGCTCTTCGACGTCTTCGTCGCCACCTGCGCCCGGGGCCCGAGCTACTTCAACGTGGTCACCGAGCGGCTGCGCCGCACCGCGTCGTTCACGCTGCGCCCGGAGACCGACGACGTCAACACCGAACGCTCCGTGGCCCGGATGGTCCTGCGCCAGGTCCTGCTCACCGGCCTGGAGGACGCCGTCCACTTCGGCAGGACCTTCACCCGGTACGAGCAGCGCGACGACGGCACCGTCACCGCCCACTTCGCCGACGGCGGCACCGCCACCGGGGACCTGCTGGTCGCGGCGGACGGCACGCACTCGGCGGTGCGCCGCCAGTACCTGCCGCACGCGGTCGTCCGGGAGGCCGGCACAATCAACATCGCCACCCGCGTCCCGCTGACCGCGCACACCCGGGCGCTGCTGCCGGAGCGCGTCGCGCGGGGCATCTCGCTGGTCTTCGGCGCGGGCGGGGTGATGGGCGTGCTGCACGTGATGGAGTTCAAGTGGGACCGGCGCGGCGACATCAAGCCCGGCGTGTCCGACGCCGACGCCGCCCTGCTGCGCGGCTGGCCCGGCCTGCCCCACACCAACACCCACGACAACATCAACTTCATCGTCTGGAGCACGGCCCGGCGCTTCCCGCCCGACGTGATGCAGTTGCGCGGCGAGGAGCTGGTCCGGCTCGCCCGGGAACTCACCCGCGACTGGCATCCCCGCCTGCGCGAGCTGCTGGCCCGCAGCGACCCGGGCAGCGCCCTGCCGATCAAGGTGTCCACCACCGAGCCGGTCGCACCGTGGAAGAGCAGCACCGTCACGCTGCTCGGCGACGCCATCCACACCATGACGCCGGGGCGCGGGGTAGGGGCGAACACGGCCCTGCGCGACGCCGCGCTGCTGTGCCGGCAGATCAGGGCCGCGGCGGCCGGCGAGAAGACGCTCGTGCAGGCGGTGGCCGACTACGAGGCGGCGATGCTGCCGTACGGGTTCGCCCGCGTCGCCGACTCGCTGGCCCGCAGCGGCACCAGCGGCAGCGACCCCCTGTACCGGCCCGTGATCGGCCGGCTCGCGCTGCTCGGGGCGCGCGCCTACTTCGGCGTGCAGAGCCGGGTGCCCCGGCTGCACCGCAGGTTCGTCGACGACTTCTACACCTACCGGGGCGAGGACGACTGACCACTGCTCCCCCCTCCCAGCCACCACAGCCTGTGACCGTTCAGGCACCCCGAGTGCGACGCGTCTCACCAGCGCCGGAAGCCCTCGGACCTCCCTGCCGTCGATACGGCGCGTGTGCGAAGCTGCGACGGATTTTGTCGCGACTTTTCACCGAACGCTCATACGAGAGGGAGGTTCGCCGTGCCGTCGACTTTCGGGCAATGGCTGATCGTGATCCTGGCCCTGGCGCTGGGTGGGTTGGCCGGCTGGGTGCTGCGCGGCCGGCGGGGCACGTCGTCCGGCGCGTGGCCCATCGTGGACGGCGATCCGGTCGCCGGGGTGAACGCGGTGCCCGCCCCCGCCGGTGCCGTCGCCTCCCCCGCTGACGCCGTCGTCTCCCCCGCCCCCTCCTCGGCCGCCCCCGCCGCCGAGGCCGTCGTCGACGCGGCGCGGCCGGCGGCCACCATCGCCCCGATGACGCCTCCCGCCGCCGTGGTCGACCACCCCGCCCCGGAGACCGCCGAGCCCACCGCGCCCGGCGCGGTCCTGGCCGACAGCGACCCGACCGCCTTCACCGCGTCCACCGACACCTCCGCCACCGGCACCCTCGCCGCCGACGCCACCACCGGCACGCCGGACTCCCACGCCACCACCGCGACGCGGGACGCCGACGCGGAGCCTGCGCAGGACACCGAGCCCGCGATCGAGGCCGATCCTGCGATCGACGTCGACTCGGCAAAGAAGACCGAGCCGGTGATCGAGGCCGAGCCGGTGTCGCGGGTCGAGCCGGCGGTCGACGCCGACCCGGCGAAGGACACCGAGCCGGTGATCGAGGCCGAGCTGGTATCGCGGGTCGAGCCGGTGTCGCCGGTCGAGCCGGCGGTCGACGCCGTGCCGGCCGTGGACACCGAGGAGGCGGAGCCGACGACCGCGACGGCTCGGACGGCGGCAACGGAGGCCACCCCGACCGGCACGGACCTCGCCGACGACGAGGTCACGACCCGCACCGGCGACGAGGCCACCGTCGCCTCACCCGCCGTTCCCGCGCCGCGCACCCCGGCCGACGACGCCGTACCACCGGCAACGTCCACGCTGGCCGACACCGGCGCCAACACGGACGCTGGCACGGACACTGGCACCGGCACGAACGCCGACACCGACGCGCCGTCGGCACCGGCGACCGATCGGGCTCCCGCGAGCGCCGAGGAGGTTCCCTCGGCCGACCCGGCCCCGGCAGCCGATCCGACCCCCGCAGCCGATGCGGCTCCCGTCGCCGCCGATCCTGCTCCCGTCGCCGCCGGGACGGATCCCGCCCCGGCGGGGGCGGCCGACGACTTCCGCCGCATCCAGGGCATCGGCCCGAAGATGGCCGGTGCCCTCCAGGAGGCCGGCATCCGCACGTACCGGCAGCTCGCCGACCTGGACGAGGCGGCCCTGCGGGAGACCATCCGTGCCGCCGGCCTACGGGCGGCGCCGAGCCTGGCCACCTGGCCGCAGCAGGCGAAGGTGCTGGCCGGGGCCCCGGCCGAGTCCGCAGAGGCTTTCCCGGCGGCGACCGGCGGGAACCTCGCCTGACCCGCGCCGGCGGCCGGCGGCCCACTCACGGGCCGCCAGCCGCCGGGCCGGCAAGACCGGCACGGGCCGGCGAGATCGACACCAGGTCGCCGACATGGTGCCTTCCCCGCCGCCGGATACCGCCGTGTCGGCGACATGACGACGCCGCGTCATACCGCCGGGCGAGACATGACAACGCCGCGTCATACCGCCGGGCCAGACATGGCGAACCCGCGTCGCGATCCACCTCGGATGCGGAGGGCCGCGCCCGTCGACTGACCGAAGTCGGACAACCCGCGACCGGCTCGCCCGTCGTGACGGTTAGCCGATCGTGGCGCCTGGGTACAACGGGGCTCAGCCCGGCCCACCACGACCCCGGAGGAAGCCATGCGGCGCGGCCCGTCGATCTTCGGAATCATTCTTGTCATCTGGCTGGTCATCGGCGCGATCGCCGCCGGCCAGCGCGGCTACTACAAGGGCGACGACGCCAACTGTGCGGAGGCGGGCACCATCCTGGTGACCATCGTGGCCGGGCCGCTCAACTACCTCGGCGCGAACCCGAAGGTCGACTGCGAGCTGCCCGAGCCGTCCAAGTAGGTCGACCGCCCGGCATCCCGGCCCACGTCCCCACCCGGCGTGGGCCGCTCCATGGCCGGCGACCGCACCGTCCGATTCCGGACAGGGGGATGTCCCCGCGCTCCCCCCGGTAGCGCGGGGACCCCCCGTTCCGACTACTGCAGGAACGCCCCGAGGGGCGACAGCAGCAGCCGGCCGAGCGCGGCGGCGTTGCCGTCCAGCCGCTCGCGCTCACACTCACGGGCCTCCGGGTCGTGCCGGCAGCGCCAGATCTTCTGGGCGTTGCGCCAGGCGACGTTCCGCGTGTACTCCACGAGTTCGCCCTGGTACCAGTCGTCGATGTCGCCGTTGAGCATGTCGATCATGAGCTGCCAGTTGTCCAGGTAGCCGCGACGCAGCTCCGGGATCCGCTCGGCGAAGATCCGGTTGATCTCCAGGTAGTCGCGGTGCTGGTCGGTGTTGTCGACCGGCTCGGACTCCAGGCTCTCCAGCGTGGTCACCAGCGCGAACGGCAGGTCGTAGTTGATGTGCGCGTTCACCCCGGCGGCGGCCGAGGGCAGCGGCCGGGCGTCCGGCCCCCGCATCCGCCTGAACAGGCACGACCACGCCCTCGGGGTGCTCGGGCTGGACTCCGTCCAGTACCGCAGCGCGTCGAAGTACCGGGCGGCGAACTCCACGTCGAGCCGGGCCAGGAAGACCGGGTCGGCGAAGCGGTCGTCGTAGAGGCCGTCGAGCACGCTCATGGTGATGGTCAGGTACAGCTCGTTGAAGTCCGCCAGGGGGCAGCTCCGCTCCAGCGGAGGCAGCCGGACCAGCATGTCCTGGAGCTTGGTGAGGTGGTCGACGACCGCCGGCACGTCCGCCGGGTGGTCGTTCAGCAGGCCGACGATGTCCTCCTGCACCGGGCCCCAGACCGGTTCACCCATCGTCTCCTCCACTGTGCTCCAGGGCATCCCCGTGCCGCCGACATCGGGCCACAGCCTCTCAACAGCGGCCCGCGTCGCGGATCAGTAGAACGACGTATAAGTGGGGCCGACGTACGTCGGTGGCTACTCGGCGCGGCTGCGCAGGAAGATCGCGCTGGCCTGCACGCGGGTGCGGACCTGGAGCTTGTCGAAGATGTGCGAGACGTGCACGCCGATGGTGCGCTCGCTGATGAACAGCCGCTGGCCGATCTCCCTGTTGGTCAGCCCCTCGGCGACCGCCTCGAGCACCTCGCGCTCCCGGGCGGTGAGCGCTGCCAGCTCGTCGCCGGCCGACCCGCCCCCGGTCGCCGGCCGCCCCTCGGCCGACCCGCCCCGCTCGCCGAGCGACACCCGCGCCCGGGAGGCGAGGGTGCGGATCTCGGCGCTCAGCGGCTCCGCCCCGAGCGCCTGCGCGATCCGGTACGACTCGCGCAGCAACCTGCCGGCGGTCGCCGTGCGGCTGCGCCGGGCCAGCAGCGCCTCGGCTTGGCGCAGCCGCGAGTACGCCTCCGGGTAGGGGTGGTTGCGGCGGTCCCACTCGGCCACCGAGCGGGCCCACAGCTGCGGGTCGCTGCGGTCGAGGCGGCTGACCTCCGCCTCGCACAGCGTCAGGAACCCGTCGACCACGTCCCGCACCGGCCGGGCGGCGTGCTCGCTCTTGCGGGCCACCCGCTCGGCCACCTCGCGCAGCCGGCGCACCGCCGTGGCGTCCACCGGCACGGCGCGTGAGGCGTGGGCCTCGGCCTCGGCGCGCAGCCCGTGCCAGACCAGGGCGGCGAGGATGCCCACGTCGTCGGAGCGGCTCTCCGTCAGGCCCCGCTGCACGGCCTGCCGGGCCAGGTCGTGCCGCCCCTGCCACATCGCCAGGCCGGAGCGCAGGGTGAGCATCGGGATGACGTGCCGGGCGCCCCCGCCGGCCAGTACGGTGGCCACCGCCTCCAGGTCCCGGTCGGCGGCGACGACGTCGCCGTAGCCGACGGAGAGCCGGCAGCGGGCCAGCAGCAGCTCCACGGCGTCCGCCCCGGAGGGCCGGTGCCGCAGCGCCGCCGCGACCACCTTCTCCGCCTCCGCCCACTGCCCCACCCGGAACAGCCCGTTCGTGGCGATGGCCAGCAGCCGGGTCTCGTACGTGCGGCCCAGCCCCAGCTCGGCGACCCGCTCCGCGCCCCGGCGGGCCACCACGACCCCCTCCTCCAGGATGTTCAGCGGGCCGGTGAGCAGCTCCGCCAGGTGCAGGTACGCGCACGCCACGTCCTCGGGCCGGCCGGCCCGCTCGGCGGTGTCGAGGGCCTCCCGCATGACCGCCAGCCCGGCGTCCGGGTCCTCCAGGTACGCCTCGCTGAACCCCAGCGCCATGCTGGCCAGCACCACCTCGGAGACCGACCCCTCGACCTCGGCGGCCAGCGTCAGGGCCTCCCGGGCGACGTTACCGGCATCGGCGTACCGACCCAGGTGCAGCAGCAGCTCCGCCAGGTGCGCGGCGGCGGTGGCCCGTTCCCGGGGCGAGCAGTCGGCCGCCGCGAGGGCCCGCCGGTACTCGGCCTCGGCGGGCGCGGAGCGCCCGGCGGCGGCCAGGTAGCGGGCGCGCTGGATGTGCAGGGCGCAGGCCGTGAGGGCGTCGGGGCGGGCGGCCAGCTCCTCCACCAGGGTCAGGGCGCGGGCGTGCTCGCCGCAGTGGTGGGCCGCCTCGGCGGCGTTGCGCAGCAGCTCCGCGCGGTCGACGTCGAGCGGGCCGGCGGCCGCCGACGAGCCGGTGGCCGGGGCGGCGGCCAGTTGCAGGGCCGCCGACCAGTGCCGGTGCGCCTCGGCGTACCCGTGCAGCCGCTCCGCCTCCCGCGCGGCGGCCACCGCCGCCGGCAGGGCCAGGCCGGGCTCGCCGGCCAGCCGCCAGTGGTGCGCCAGCCGGGCGTGGTGCAGCTCCGCGGGGGCCGAGGTCAGCGCCTCGGCGTACCGGCGGTGCAGCGCCGCCCGTTCGGCCGGCAGCAGCTCGTGGGCCAGCACCTCGGCGACCAGCCGGTGCCGCAGCCGGTACCCGTCGTCGTCGCCGACGAGCAGCCGGTGGGCCACCGCCGCGCGGACCGCGTCGAGCAGCTCCTCCTCCGGCAGCCGGGTCACCTCCGCCAGCAGCCAGTGCGCCACCGGCTCCACCCCGACCGCCACGGCGTGCACCACCGCGTGCGCCGGCTCGGGCAGCGCGTCCACCCGGGACAGGAACACCTCCCGCACGGTGTCCGACACCCCGTCCCGGCCGTCGCGCACGTCCCGGGCCAGCTCCTCCACGACGAACGGGTTGCCGCCGCTGCGCTGCCACACCGACTCCGCCGCCTCCGGCGCCAGCGGCCCACCGACGATCTCCGTCGCCAGCCGCTCGGTGTCCGCCCGGCCCAGCGGGGCCAGGTCCAGCACCCGCACCGACCGCAGCCGGCGCAGCTCCGTCAGCACGCGCCGCAGCGGGTGCGCGCCCTGCAACGACTCCGCCCGCACCGCCGCGAGCACGGACAACTGGAGGTCACCCAGGCCCGCCAAGAGGTAGAGCAGCAACTGGCGGGTGCTTCGGTCGACCCACTGCAGGTCGTCGAGCACGAGCACCAGCGGGCGGCCCTCGGCGATCAGGTGCAGCCCCCGGGAGACCCGCTCCAGCAGGGCCCCGGCCCCGTCGGGACCGGCCGTCTCCTCGGCGAACATCCGCAGCAGCCCGCCCACGGCCGACGAGGTGCGCGCGTGCGAGGCGGCCAGCTCGGCGTCGAACCGGCGCAACGCCTGCAGCAGCGGATGCAGCGGGGAGGCGTCGCCGATGTCGAGGCACGCCCCGGTCAGCACCAGCGCGCCGCCGGCCCGCAGCCGCTGGCCCGCCTCCCGCAGCAGCCGGGTCTTGCCCACACCGCTCTCGCCCGTGACGAACACCGCCGCGGTCTGCCCCGGCCCGACGTCGTCGAGAAGCGCCGACCGCAGCGTCGCGAGCTGCTCGGCGCGGCCGACGAGCGGTGCGCGGTCCACATCGCTGGCCATGGCTCGCAGCCTAGCCACAGGTTCCCGGACCGTTCTACGGGTCTTCGGGCCGACTGGTACGCCTCGCGTCGACATTGCGACTAAAGGTTGCGGGTGGCCGACATACGTCGTTCTGCCGATCCCCCGTAGGCCCGGTGGTGGGAGTCTCCTGAGGTCGTCAGGCATCAGGCGGGGGAAAGGCAGGTGCGATGCCCATGTCCACGAGCGTCACGGGAGCCCGGCTCTCGGCTCCGGCCGACTGGCCGGTGGTCGAGGAGCGGCGGAGGGTCAGCGTCCTCTTCGCCGACATCGTCGGCTCGACCGGGCTGGTCGAGCGGCTGGACCCGGAGGAGGTCCGCGCCCTGCAACGCGCCTACTTCGACACGGTCGCCGGGGTGGTGACCCGCTGGGGCGGCGTGGTGGAGAAGTACGTCGGCGACGCGGTCATGGCGCTGTTCGGGGCCCGCGAGTCCGACGGCTTCGACGCGTACCGGGCGGTGCGGGCGGGGCTGGAGGTCCAGCGGGTCCTGGACGGGCGGGCGCTGCCCGGCGTGGCGAGCCTGCGTACCCGGGTCGGGGTGGCCACCGGCGAGGCGCTGGTGGACGTCGCGGCGATCCGCGACGGCGCGCACGGCATGGCCAGCGGCGCGGTGATCACCGCCGCCGCGCGCCTCCAGGAGCACGCCCCGCCCGGCGGGGTGGTCGTCTGCGCGGCCACCCGCCGCGCCACCGCCGGCCTGATCGCCCACCGGACGCTGCCCCCGCTGACCGTCGCCGGCAAGCCGCTGCCGATGGACGTGGCGGTCGCGACCGGCCCGACCCGCCCCGAGCCGGCCGGTCACCACGGTCGGCTGGTCGGCCGCCGCCGCCAGCTCGCCACCGCGCGGGACCTGCTCCTGCGGGCAGTACGCGAGCGCAGGCCGCGCTGGGTGTCCCTGGTCGGGCAGTCCGGCAGCGGGCGCAGCCGGTCGCTGCACGAGCTGCGCCGGGCGGTCGACGCCGTCGACGGGGTGCCGGTGCGCTGGTGCGTGGCCGCCTGCCCCCCGCGCCCGGAGCAGCCGTCGGGGCCCGCCGCCGACCTGCTGCGCGCGTTCGCGGGCCTGCGCGCCGGGGACTGCCCGGCGGCGGTACGTCGGGGGCTGCTGGCGGCGCTCGACGGCCTGGTCGCCCCGGCCCGGGTGCCGGCCACGGTCGTCGCGTTGGAGGGGCTGCTCGACGGCTCGTTCCCGGCCGGGGCGGTGGTCTGGCAGCGGGTGCTGCTGCGCCTGGCCGAGCGGGAGCCGGTGGTGCTGGCCGTGGACGACCTGGACCGCGCCGCCCCGGCGACGCACCGGTTCCTGCGCACCCTGTTCACCTCGGCCGCCGCCCTGGGGCTGCCGCTGGCGGTGGTGGCGACCCACCGTCCCGAGTGGGCCGACACCCGGCCCGCGCCCGGCGACCGGCGCGTCGACGTGCCGCTGCCGCCGCTGGCCGCCGTGGAGGCCGGCCGCCTGCTGCGGGGCCTGCTGACCCGGGCCGGGCTGCCGGCGGCGCTGGCGGCCCGGCTGTTGCCCCTGGTCGGCGGCGTGCCCGGCCACGCCGAGGCGTACGTGCGGCGGCTCGCCGACGGGGCGGACCCGGCGGCGGGGCTGCCGGAGCGGGTGCGCGCGGCCGTCGGGGCGCGGCTGGACGCCTGCGACGGCGCGGGGCGCGCCGCGACGATGGTGGTCGCCGCGCTGGGCCCGGCGGTCGACGCCGCGACGGTGGACCGGGCGCTCGACTGGACGCCCGGCCGGGCCGAGCCGATCCTGCGCCGGCTCGCCGGGGCCGGGCTGCTGCGCCGCGCGTGCCGGGGCGGGTACGACGTCGCCGATCCGGCGCTACGCGCGGTCGCCGGGGACCGGCTGCCCCGATCGACCCGGGCCGACATCGCCCGCCGGGCGGGCCTGGCCGACGGGCACGGCCCGCGGCGACCGGCCGAGCGGACGCGCCCGGCGGAGGCCCCCGCCGCCGCGTCGGCCGCCGGCCCGGGCGGCGACGCCCCCTGCGTGACCGCCCGGCGGAGCGCGCCACGTCCGGTCGTGGCGGCCCCGCACGCTGCGTCCGGACGCGCGCGCACCCCGGCCGTCGGGACCGAACCGACGGCCGCCGACACCGAGGCCACGGTCGTCGAGACCGAGCGGGCGGGCGGCGAGGCCCAGCCGACGGCCGTCGGGGCCGAGCCGGCGGGCATCGGGGCCGAGCGGACGAGCTTCGGGGCCGAGCGGACGAGCTTCGGGGCCGAGCGGACGAGCTTCGGGGTCGAGCGGACGGCCGGCGCAGCCGAGGCGACGGGCATCGGGGCCGGGCGGGCGGGCATCGGCGACGGCGGCCCGACGGCGGGTGGCCGGGGCCGGGGCGGTCTCGTGGCCGTGCCCGCTGTGCTCGCCGTGCCCGCCGGGGCCGGCGTCGCGGCGGCCTGGCCGCCCGGAGGGCACCGCGACCGTCCCGCCGAACCACGCGACCGCCTGTCCGCGCCGCACCGCGACCGCCCCGCCGGGCCGGGCGGCAACCGCCTCCCCGGACAGCGGCGAAACCACCTCGGCGGAACGGAGGGCCCCCCGGCCGGCAACGTGGTGCGGATGCCGCGCCCGCTGGACCCCGGCCGCACCGGCGCGCGGCCGGGGACGGGCCGGAGGCGGGGCACCGAGGAACCGAGCCCGCTGGCCGTGGCGGCCTGAGGGCGGCGTCAGCGGCCGTCGAGGAAGGCCAGCACCCGCTGCCAGGTCAGCTCGGCCGCCGCCGGGTCGTGGTCGGGCACGTCGGGGTCGGTGAACAGGTGCCCCGAGCCCGGGTACCGGTGCACGGTGAGGGCCGCGCCGGCGGCCGCCATCGCCCGCTGCCACGCCTCGACCTCGTCCTGCGGCTCGTACGGGTCGGGGTCGGCGAGGTGCAGGTGGACCGGCAGCCCCGGGCGGACCGACCCGGGCGTGCCGGCGATGCCGTGCAGCAGGAGCAGGGCGGCGGCGTCGGGGCGCTCGGCGAGCAACTCGGCGGCGACCCAGACACCGAACGAGAAGCCGGCCAGCACCGTGTCGGGCGGCAGGTCGGCCACCGCCGCGCGGGCCCGGTCGAGCACGGCCCGCTTGCCGATCCGGTCGAGCAGGGCGAAACCCTCGTCGACGGTGTCGGCGGCGGGCTCGCCGTACAGGTCGGGGGTGACGACCCGGTGCCCGGCGGCGCGCAGCCGGTCGGCGGCGGCCGATACGGCGGGACGCAGGCCGTAGACGGAGTGGAACAAGGCGATCTGGGACATCCCGCGATCCTGCCGCAGGGGTACGACGCCTGCGTCGTCGACGCGGCGCGCCCGGACTCGCCGGGCCACGCTCCCCGGCGGTGACGTCACGGAGTCGCACAATGACGACGAGTTGCCGCCTGCGAAAGGACCATCGATGACCAGCAGCGGAGTCCGCCGCGAGGCGTCCCCGGCCGCCCCCGCGACCGGCCCCCGGATCCGACCGGCCAGTCGCCGGGAGGACCTCGTCACCGTCCTGTTCGGCGCGTGCCTGACGGCGGGGGCGATCTCGGACGGCTGGGCGCACAGCAACGTGATCGAGACCATCGAGGGCTTCTTCACGCCGTGGCACGGCCTGCTCTACGCCGGTTTCGCCGCGACGGCGGCGTGGACGTTCTGGCTGGCGTACCAGCGGCGCGGCGACGCGCCCCGGTGGTGGCGCGACGGCTGGCCGGCCGGCTACGGCGTCGGCGCGGTCGGCGCGGTGGGCTTCCTGCTCGCCGGCCTGGCCGACCTGACGTGGCACGAGACGCTGGGCGTCGAGGTCGGTCTGGACGCCTCGTTCAGCCCGAGCCACCTGCTGCTCGACGCCTCGGCGGTGCTGCTCGTGACCAGCCCGCTGCGGTCGTGGTGGGCCAGCGGCCAGGGCGGGCTCCGGTCGGCGACGGGCGTCGCGTCCCTGACCCTCGGCGTGATGGCGCCGTCGATCCTGCTCACCTACGCGTCGGCGTTGCTGACCCTCGCGCCGACGCGGGCGATCGGCGGCCCGGGGGCACAGCAGGCGGCGGTGCTGGGCGTCGACGCGTACCTGCTCACCACGCTGGTGCTGGTCGGGCCGTTCCTCCTCGCGCACCGGCGGCGGGCGGTCCCGGGCACGGGTGCCGCCCTGGTCGCCGGGGTGGCGCTGTTCGACATGGCGATGTACGAGTTCCCGACGCCGCAGGTGTGGGCCGCGCTCGGCGCGGTCTGCGGCGCCGGCCTCGCCGACGCGTTGCTGCTCCGCCTTGACGCGGTGCGCGGGTCGGATGCCGCGCTGCGGCTGCCGGTCGCCGGGGCGCTCCTCGCCGGTCTGGTCGTCGCCGGCCACCTGACGGGGCTGGCGCTGACCGAGGGGGTCGGGTGGACGCCGGAGGTGTACACCGGCGTGGTCACCCTCGCCGCCCTCCTGGGCGCGCTGCTCGGCGGGCTCGCCGGACGGCCGGTCGCCCGGCCGGCCCCGGTCGGCTGACCCGGGGCTGCGGGGTGGGTCAGGGGTTCTCGGGGTCGAGCCGACGCTCGCGCAGCAGCGCGTCCAGCTTGGCCTCGATGCGCTCGTCGGACTCGCGCGACTGGGAGGAGCCCCAGTAGTAGAAGAGGGCAAGCCCGGCCGCCTGCCAGATCAACTGGAGGAACTCGGACTGCCAGTTCTCGAAGGTGCTGGAGAGGAACTGCGGCAGGAACTCGGCCCAGGAGAAGCGCTGGCCGTGCTGGCTCGCCTCGTTGCTCTCCACCGTCATCTGGAAGAGGAACTGCCCGATCCAGGAGAAGAGGAAGAGCGCCCCGGTGACCAGACCGAAGGCGTACGCCTTGGGCCAGCGCGGCTTGCGCAGCGGCGGGCCGGCCGCGCGCCGGGCCTCGCGGGTGGCGCCGACGTCGCCGGCTGGGTGCGGGTCGGTCGACGTGCTGGTCTCCGCCATCGCGGGCCCCCTCTTCGACGGGTGCCGTCGCCGGGGATGCGCCCCGCCCCAGAGGGCTCGAAACCAGGCCGAACAGGGCAAATGCGTGATGGCGGTGCCCCCGGCGGGAGTGGTCGGCCCACTCCCGCCGGGGGCGCCGTTGCCGGTCGCCCGGCAGATCATCGCCCTGCCATCATCATGCAGTTGCCAATATTTTGCAATAACTTCTGGACCTCGGGGCGCTCGTGTAACTACTCTTCCGCCTATGACTCCTTACCTAATCGAGACGGCGGCCGACCTCACCCCCGCGACGGCGGCGGCCTGGCAGGAGAGCTGGGACCGGCAGCAGGAGGCGTTCCTGCCCGACCGGGAGGAACGCCTCACCGCCATGCTCGACGCCGTCGACGCGGTCGTCGACGGGGACGCGCCCCGCCTGCTCGACCTCGCCGGGGGAAGCGGCACCATCTCGCTGCGCGCCCTCGCCCGCTTCCCCAGGGCCCGGGTGACCCTGGTCGACCTGGACCCGGCCCTGCTCGCCCTGGCCGGCGCGTCGCTGGGCGACCGGGCCACCGTGCTCGCCGCCGACCTGGCCCGACCGGACTGGCGGGACCGGCTGCCGCACCGCGAGTACGACGCGGTGCTGACCGCCACCGCCCTGCACTGGCTGCCGGCCGACCGGCTCGCCGGCCTCTACGCCGAGGTCCGCGAACTGCTGCGCCCCGGCGGGATGCTCGTCAACGCCGACCACATGCCCGACGACGCGCTGCCCACGCTGACCGAGCGGCTGGCCGCCCGGGCCCGCGCGCGGCGCGCCGCCCGGTACGCCGCCGGGGCCGCCCTCTCCTGGTCGGACTGGTGGGACCGGGCCGGCGCGGACCCGGCGCTCGGCCCGCTGGTGAAGCGCCGCCAGGAGATCTACCCGACCGGGCACAGCCCCGAATGGTGCCCGCCCGCGTCCTGGCACCTCGACGCGCTGACCGCCGCCGGCTTCACCGAGGCCGGCACCCTCTGGCGGGGCGGCACCGACGCGGCGGTCGTGGCGCTGCGCTGACGGCTCCCCCGGCAGGCGGCGGCGGTCGCGCCGTGGTGCGGGAGGGCGCCCGGCCCGGCGATAGGCTGGCCGGCGGGAGCGGGCGGGCCGCCGGCCCGGGGTGGCCGGGCAAACGACCCCCGTTCCCTTTCGGTGCCGGACGTGCGGCGGGAGGACGAGGTGACAGGACCGACCCCGCGCCGCGTCGACCCCGACGTCGACCTACGCGTGCGCGGCGACCGTGGCGAACTGCGGGCGCACCCGGCGGCCGTGCTCGGCGTCGTCGCCGCCGGGGGCGCGCTCGGCGCGCTGGCCCGGGCGGGCGTCCAGGCGGCGTTCCCGCACCGGCCGACCGGGTTCCCGTGGGCGACCCTCGGCGTCAACGTGACCGGATGCCTGCTGATCGGGGCGCTGATGGCGGTGGTCGGCGCCGGCCGGACCCGCCCGCTCACCCGGCCCTTCCTCGGCGTGGGCGTGCTCGGCGGGTTCACCACCTTCTCCACGTACGTGGTGGACGCGCACCAGGCGGCGGTCGGCGGGGCGCCGGGCACCGCGCTGGCGTACCTCGCCGCGACCCTGGTGGCGGCGCTGGTCGCGGTGTGGGTCGGCGACGCCGCCGCCGGCCGGCTGCTGCGCCGCGCCGCCCGCGCCGACGCCGTCCCCCCGGCGGGCGACGGCGGCCGGGGGGCGCGGTGACCGTCCTGCTGATCGCCCTCGGCGCGGCCGTCGGCGCGCCGCTGCGCTACCTCACCGACCGGGCCGTGCAGGCCCGGCACGCCTCGTCGTTCCCGTGGGGCACGCTGGTCGTGAACGTGCTCGGCTCGCTGGTGCTCGGGGCGCTGGTCGCCGCTCCGGTCGGGCCGGCGGTGCGGGCGCTGCTCGCCACCGGCTTCTGCGGCGCGCTCACCACGTACTCCACCTTCGGGTACGAGACGCTGCGCCTGGCCCGCGACGGTGCCTGGTGGTGGGCGGCCGCCAACGCGGTGACCAGCGTGCTCGCCGGGCTCGGCGCGGCGTCGCTCGGCTACGCGCTGACCCGCGCCCTGGCCGGGTGACCCGGCGGCTCCCGCTCAGCGCGCCCGGCGCTCCGGGTGGGCCCGGTTCCAGGCCCGCATCCGCTCCGGGTATCCGGTGCGGGCCGCCTCGTACAGCGGCACCGCGTGCCGCCGGGCGATCTTCGCGGCGGCCCGGGGCGAGCCGGTGCGCCGCCGGATCCACTCCCCGTCGTCGGCGATCGCCATGACGGTGGTGTCGGTCGCGGTGGTCTCCGGCTCCAGGTAGAACTCCACGCCCCGGCGGCTCGTCACGAACTGCTCCAGGGCGGCGAGGTCGGCGGGCGTCGCCTCGCGGTCGAGCTTCGTCGGGGTGGCGTCGGCGGCGCGCCGACGGCGGCTGAACCAGCCCATGCCCGGCTCCTCTCCTCGGCGTACCTCCAGTGGAGCACCCCCGCCTGGCAACACGCTGGACGCCGGATGGGAGGAACCTGGCCGCCCGCTGCCCCGCCGCCGCCCGCCGCCCCGCGCCCGACCGGCGGCGCGTCGCCCGTCAGGTGGTCAGCGGCCGGCGGCCGGCGGCCGGGTCGCCGGAATCAGGGCGAGCGCGGGCAGCAGCAGCAACGGCACCACGAGCAGCGCGCGCAGGACGCCCACGTGGTTGCCGAGCAGGCCGAGCAGCGGCGGGCCGGCGAGGAACGCGGAGTAGCCGATCACACCGACGACGCTGACCCGGGCCGGCGCGCTCTCCTCGTCGCCGTCGGCGGCGGCGCTGAGCCCCACCGGGAAGCCGAGCGACGCGCCCAGCCCCCACAGCGCCACGCCGACGATCGCGACCGGCCCGGAGCCGGCCAGGACCGCGAGGGCCGATCCCACCCCGGCGAGCACGACGGTGCCGAGCAGCACCGGCACCCGGCCCCAGCGGTCGATGGCCACCGTGCCGACGGTGCGCCCGACGGTCATGCCGACCACGAAGACCCCGAACACGACCGCGCCGGCCGCCTCGCTGAGCCCGTACCCGTCGACGAACGCCACCGCGAGCCAGTCGTTGGCGCTGCCCTCCGTGAACGCCATCACCAGCACCAGCAGGCCGACGAGCAGGGTGCGCGGCTCCCGCCAGGCGGCCAGCAGCGCCCCGCGCCGGGCGGCGGCGCCCTCCCGGCCCGCCGCGCCCCCGGCCGGCGTGCCTGCGGCCGGCGGGAGGAAGAAGCGGACGCCGATCAGCGTGCCGACGAGCACCACCACGGCGAGCGCGGTCAGGTGCGCGGCGACGGGCACCCCGATCCGCGCCGCGCCCGCGCCGAGACCCGCCCCGGCCACCGAGCCGAGGCTCCAGGCCGCGTGGAAGCGGGGCAGGATGGTGCGCCCCAACCGCCGCTCGACGACCGTGCCCTCGATGTTCATCGCCACGTCGCAGGTGCCGGTGCCGTAGCCGAAGGCGAACAGGCCGACGGCGACCCCGGGCAGGAAGCCGACCGACCCGGCGCAGACTCCGGCCACGATCATCCCGGCCGAGACCAGCGCGGCGCCGACGGCCACCGCCCGGGCCGCGCCGAGGCGCTGGGCGACCAGCCCGGCCGTCGGCATCGCCAGCAGCGAGCCCACCGACATGGCGAGCAGCAGCAGACCGAGCCGCCCCGCGTCGAGGTCCAGCGCCTCGCGGACGGCCGGCACCCGGGAGAACCAGGAGGCGATGGCGACCCCGTTGAGGGTGAACACGACCGCCACGCCGTTGCGGGCGGCCAGGACCCGCCCGGCCTGCGGCCCGGCGCTCCGGCCCACGGGTGGAGCATCGGTGCTGCTCATCAGGCGGCGTCCCCTTCCGATCGGTGACTTCCGCTCATCATTGGACACCCCGGGGCGACAGCACCAGTCCTGGCCCCGCCCCTTACCGCGATGTGGGCCGGGTTAACCGGGCGGCGGGCCGGGTAACCGCCGGCCCGGAGGCGGCCGACGCGAGGGCGGTGACGACATGACCGAGCCCGCCGGGGCGCACCCGGAGCCGGCGCAGGACCACCGGCACGGGCGGCTCGCCGCCCGCCCCGCCGCGCCGACCGCCCGGGGCCGCCGGGGGCTCGCGCCGGTGACCGGCCCCGACGGCGAGCAGACCGCCCTGCTGTACGCCCCGGACGACGCCGACGACCGGCCGTACCGGGTGGTGGTGCTGCTGCACGGGGCCGGTGGCTCGGCCCGGCAGGCGCTGGACCTGCTGCTGCCGCTGGCCGACGCGCACCGCCTGCTGCTCGTCGCCCCGCAGGCGGTCTCCTCGACCTGGGACCTGATCGGCGAGGGGTTCGGGCCGGACGTGGGCCGCGTCGACGGGCTGCTCGCGGGCGTCTTCGCCGGGTACCCCGTGGCCGACGTGACGTTCGGCGGGTTCTCCGACGGGGCCTCGTACGCGCTCTCCCTGGGCCTGACCAACGGCGACCTGGTCGGCGCGGTGCTGGCCTTCTCCCCCGGGTTCGCCGCGCCCCTGGTCGCCCACGGCCGCCCCCGGATCTTCGTCTCGCACGGCGCCGCCGACCGGGTGCTGCCGGTGGACGTGTGCAGCCGCCGCCTGGTGCCCCGGCTGCACGCCCTCGGATACCGGGTGGACTACGCGGAGTTCGACGGCGGGCACGAGGTGCCCGACGAACTGCGCCGCCGTGCGGTCGACTGGCTGAACACCGGCGCTACGCCGCCGGGAGCCGGCTGACGCCCGCCGCCGGCCCCGCCGAGGGGTGGACCGACGCCCGCCGCCGCCCGCACCGCCGAGGGGTTGGCTGACGCCCGCCGCCTGTCAGCCGGCCCCGGGTCACACCGCCGGCAGGCCGAGGGCCTCGTCCACCCGGCCGAGGACGCGGCCGTCGTCGACCCCGACGCCGGTGAGCAGGTCGATGACGGCGATCCGCACCGATCCGACGATCATCGCCAGCGGCAGGGGCCGCCCGGGGGTGAACAGCCGCCCCGCGTCCCGTACCGCCGCGAGGGCCGCCGCCTCGGCGCGGCCGGCATGCTCGGCGGCGTCGTCGTCCCGGCAGTCGAGGTCGGCGGCGAAGACCTCCCCGGCGGCGTGCACGGCGTCGGCGAGGCTGCGCAGCGCCCCACCGAGGCCGGCGGGCGGCGGATCGGGCAGCCGGGTGAGGGTCACCCCGGCCCGGGCCAGGACCCGCACGTCGCGCACCGCGTGGTCGACCTGGCCGAGGGAGGCGCCGATGGAGCGCAGCCGACCCGACTGGCGGCGGCGTACGTGCAGGGTCAGCGCCTCCCCTGCGGCGTCGACCCCGGCGCGCAGCCGACCCACGGCCGCGTCCATGCCCCGGGCCCGGTCCAGGGCGGCCCGGGCGGCGGCGTGGTCGCGCCCGTCGAGCGCGTCGGCGACCGCGCGCAGCACGTCGGCCAGCTCCCCGAAGGTCCGCCGGAACTCGGCGGAGAGCGGGGCGAGGGGGTGCCGGGTGCCGACGAGCTGACTGGCGACGAGGGCCACCGCGCCGCCGATCAGCGCGTCGACGAACCGCAGCGGCACCCACGTCTCCGTGGGCGGGGCGACCACCACGAGGTAGAGCGCGGAGATGGCGGCCTGCGTCACCAGGACGCTGCTCGCCCCGACCGCCACCGCCAGGACGATGGTGAGCAGGACGACGACGAGGACCGTCCAGCTCCGGCCGGGACCGAGGGCCTGCACCACCACGTCGCCGACGAGCACCCCGCCGGCCACGCCGAGCACCACCTCCACCGCCCGGCGCCGGCGGTGCCCCCGGGCCTGACCGAGGACGGTCAGCGCCGTGGTCGGGGCGAAGAACGGTTCCGGGTGCCCGACCAGCCGGCTGGCCAGCACCCAGGCCACCGTGGCGGCCACGGTGGCCTCGGCCACCTGCGGCCAGCGCCGCCGGAGCCGGCCGGCGGCCTGCCGGAACCAGCTCCACCGGACCATCGCCACCTCCTCGCCGCTCCTGCCCACCATCGTGCGCCCCGGCGCGCCGGACGGGGCCGGGATCGCGGGGCGCCACCCGCCCCGGCCGGGTGGCATGCCGGACCGGCCGGGGCGGAAGAGCCAGGCGCGGGGGGTGCCCGGCAAGGCAAGGGCTTTCCGGCGCGGCTGCGATAACCTGTGCGCTACCGGCGGCGCGGGACCGCTCCGGGCAGAGCGTCAGGGGGCGGCGGATGGCGACGCTGGCCGATGTCGCGCGGCGGGCGGGCGTCTCCCCCGCCACGGCGTCACGGGTGATCAACGGCAGCAGCAAGCCGGTCGCCGACGAGCTGCGCGAGCGGGTGCTCCGGGCCGTCGCCGACCTGCGGTACGTGCCGAACGCGCACGCCCAGCTCCTGGCCCGGCCGCAGCGCAGCGTGGTCGGCGTGATCGTGCACGACGTCTCCGACCCGTACTTCGCCGAGGTGACCCGGGGGCTGCAACAGGTGGCCACCGAGCGCGGCCGGTTGCTGATCATCTGCAACAGCTACCGCGACCCGGACCGCGAGCTGGAGTACGTGGAGCTGCTGCGCGGCCAGCAGGTCGCCGCGATCGTGCTGGCCGGCTCCGGCTACCACGACGCCGGGTTCACCAGCCGGCTCAACGAGAAGCTCGCCGCGTACGGGGCGACGGGCGGCCGGGTCGCCGTGATCGGCCGGCACGACCACTTCGGCGACGCGGTGATGCCGGCCAACGTCACCGGCGGCGAGCTGATCGGCGGGGAGCTGCTGCGCCTCGGGCACCGCGAGATCGGCGTGGTCGCCGGGCCCCGGGTGCTCACCACCGTCACCGACCGGCTGACCGGCCTGCGCCGGGCGCTCGCCGGCGGGGGCCTGACGCTGCCCGAGGAGCGCATCCGGTACGCCGACTTCGACCGCGAGGGCGGGGCCCGGGCCACGGCCGACCTGCTGGACGCGTTCCCCGGCCTCACCGCGATCGTGGCCCTGAACGACTCGATGGCCGTCAGCGCGCTCGCGCTGCTGCGCGCACGCGGCACCCGGGTGCCCGGGGAGGTGTCCGTCCTCGGCTTCGACGACATGCCGATCGCCGCCGACGTCACCCCGGCGCTGACCACCGTCCGGCTGCCCCTGGTCGACCTCGGCGTACGGGCCATGACCCTCGCCCTCGGCCCGGCCGGCGGGCAGCCCCGCGTCGAGACGCTGCCGGCGGAGCTGGTCCGCCGGGACAGCGCGGGCCCGGCCCCCGCGTAGCAGCGCCGCGCCCCGCCTGCCGGGCCGGGGCGGCCGGGGCGGCTCCATGTCGGCGACGTGGCGCGATCAACTGCCCGCCGATGCCGCCATGCCGCCGACATGGAGTGGATCTGAACCGGGCTGGCAGCCGTCCCCGCGCATGGCGGCAGAATCGCGCGCGGCTACCTTGGCCGCGTGGATGAGACTGCCCTGACTGCGACCGTGGCCGCGTGCAAGGACTTGATCGACTCGCGCTTCCCCGACGACGAGGGCCACGGCGCCGCCGCGATGCTGCTCGGAGACGGGACCATCCTGACCGGTACCGCGCCGAACGCCGTCAATCCCTGCGTCGAGGTCTGCCACGAGATCGAGCCCTACTGCGGGGCCCACCGCTTGAACCAGCGCATCGTCGCATCCGTCTGCCTGCATCGACAGCCGGGCGGCCGGACCGTCGTCCTGAGCCCCTGCGGCGTGTGCCGGGAGCGACTCGCCGTCCACGGCCCGGACGTCCTCGTGGCCGTGGCTGATCCCAGCGACGCGACCGTCGTCGTGTGGAAGTCCCTCAGGGACGTGCTACCCGACTACTGGATGACCGCCTTCCCCGACGAGATCGACGCCGGCTGGGTCGGCTGACCAGGAGCGTGCCGCCCGCTCCTGCGGGTCTCGCCGAATCCGCTGGCCGGCTCGCACGCGGTCGAAGGCCCGGACGTGCCTCCGCCACCTGCACGACGGGGCGCCCGGTCAGCCACCGTATCGGCGACGTGGAGTCGATCAAGGATGGCTCGGCTCGATCAGCCCTCGTTGCCGGCGAGCGCGGCGAGGCGGTCGATCTGGGCGGGGTCGGACAGGGCGGACCCGACGGCCACCACCTTCACCCCGGCGGCCAGGAAGTCGGCGGCGTTGTCGGCGTCGATCCCGCCCGTGGCGACGAAGCGCAGCTCGGGCAGCGGCCCGGCGACCGCCTTGAACCACTGCGGCCCGAGGCTCACCGCCGGGAACGCCTTCAGCCAGGTCAGCCCGTGGTCGCGGGCCCGCTGCGCCTCGGTCGGCGTGGCCACCCCGGGCAGGTGCGGAATCCCGTGGTCGTGCGCCGCGTCGGCGACCGCGAGGTCGAGCCCGGGCGCGACGGTGAACGCCGCCCCGGCCGACGCCGCCTCCCGGACCCGGTCCGGGCTGAACACGGTGCCCGCCCCGACGAGTCGGCCCCGCTCCCGCCCGGCCGCCACGGTGGCACGCAGCGCGTCCAGCGCCTCGGCGGTGCGCACCGGCACCTCCACCACGTCGATGCCGAGGTCCCAGGCCCGGTTCGCCAGCCGGACCGTCTCCGGCGGCGGCAGGTCGCGCAGGATCACCATGACCCGCGCGCCGCCGAAGATCGGCCCGAATTCGTGCGCCGTCACCGGCCACCCCCTCCGTCACCGGGGCCGGCCGCGCCGGCCCCCACGTCGTCCCCGCCGGCCGCGCCGCTCGCGCCGGCCCCACCGCCACCCGCTCCCGCCGGGGCCGGACCGGCGGGGACGAGGCCCGTCGCCACCGGGTCCAGGGTCGCCCACCGGTCGGCGGGCAGCGCGACGGCCTCGTCGAGGCTACGCCGGTCCGGCGGTGGCGCGCAGTCCCCGGGCACGGCGAGGGCCCGGACCGCCACGAGGTGGCCGCAGCGCAGCGCGGCGGCCTGGTCCAGCCCGCGCAGCACGGCGGAGAGGTAACCCGCCGCGAAGGCGTCGCCAGCGCCGACCGGCTCGACGACGGGCGCGCGCAGCGCCGGCACGTACACGGTGGGGCCGGTGCGCGGCAGCGCGGTCGCGCCGACGTCGCCGTCCTTGACGACCACCGTCCGGGGGCCGGGCAGCAGGCGGCGGAGATCGGCGGGGTCGGCGACGCCCCACAGCCGCTGCGCCTCGTCCAGGCCCACGAGGACCACGTCGGCCCGGTCGGCGAGGGCGCGCAGCACGTCGGCTGCCCGCCCCGCCGGCCAGAGCGCGGGCCGGTGGTTGACGTCGAAGCTGACCAGCGCGTCGGGCAGCGGCCGGTCGCCGACCGCGTGCTCCACGAGGGCCCGGCAGGACTCCGACAGCGCCGGGGTCACCCCGGACAGGTGCAGCAGCCGCGCGCCGGCCAGCCGGGGGTCGTCCAGCGCCCCGGGGCCGAGCCGGGACGCGGCCGAGCCGGCCCGGTAGTAGTGCACGCCGGCGGCTGCGGGGTCCTTGAAGTAGACGCCGGTCGGGGCGTTCGGGTCGACCGCCACCGACCCGACGTCGACACCGGCGGCGGCGATTTCGCGGGTCACCCTCCGGCCGAACGGGTCGTCGCCGACCCGGCTCACCCACGCCACCCGGTGGCCGAGCCCGGCCAGGCCGACGGCCACGTTGGACTCGGCCCCGCCGACGCCGAGCCGGACCCGCTCGGCCCGCTCCAGCGGGACCGCGTCGGCCGGCGACAGCACCGCCATCGTCTCGCCGACGGTGACGGCCTCGGGGCCGGTCGGCGCGCTCACGCCCGCCCCGCCGTCGCGGCGAGGGCGGCGGCGAGCCGGCGGCGCTCGGTGAGCAGCACCCCGCCGGCCGGGTCGCGCCACTCCAGGTGGTGTTCCAGCACGTCGTCGGCGCGCGTGGCCCAGCCGGTGTGGGCGATGCGGCCGTGGTCGTCGCGCCAGGTGTAGCCGGTGCCGCGCACGTAGGTGCGCCCGCCCCACAGGTCGGTGCCGGCGACGTCCGGCACGGCCAGGGACGCGCCGAGGTGCCAGACGTGGTCGGCGGGCAGCGCGTCGGTGACCGTCGTCCCGCCCAGGGTGCGCACCGGGTGCAGGCGGGGGCGGGGGCCGTGCCGGGCGTCGAGGTCCGGGGCGAGCACGTACCGGGCCACCTCGACGCCGCCGACCCGCAGGACGGGGTCGGCGGACCCACCGGGGCATGCGGGGTCGGCCGGGGTGCGCGAGGCGTGGTCGGTCATGAGGGCTCCACGGCGACGGTGGGGTGGCGGCGGGCGACCGCGTGCAGCGCGGCGAGAGCGTACCCGGCGAGGATCGGCAGGGCAACCGGGATGACCAGGACCACGGCCAGCGCGCACATCCCGCTCGTCGCCGCCCAGCCGCCGGGGCGGGCGAGGGGGCGGAGCCTCGCCGCGCCGACCCGGCCGGCACGCCGCTGATCGCCCCGCTGGCCCGCACCGCGCCGTTCACGGCCGTGCTGGAGGCGGTCCGGTCCGCGCCCGAGCCGACGCTGCTCGGCGGGGACCTGGTGACCGCCACCGGCCACGGCCAGCAGCGGGTGCTGACCGTGCGCGGGGTGAACGGAGTGCTGCGGCGGGCGGCCGAGTCCGGTGCCCTGCCCTCGGAGCTGGCGGTGCCGTGGGCGGTGCCCCGCCCCCGGCCCGCGTCGACACCACCCCGGAAAGCCCCTGATCAGGCGTCACCGCGCTCCCGGCCGGCGGCCCGGCGGTGCCGCCAGAGGCGGGCCGCCACCAGCACCACGACCAGGGCGAGCAGCGCCTCCTCGCCGAGGCCGAGGCGGCGCTCCAGCAGCCGGTACGAGGCGCCCACGAGGTAGCCGAGCACCGCCACGGTCACCGCCCACAGCGCCCCGCCGGAGACGTTGGCCAGGGTGAACACGCCCTGCGGCATCCCGCTGAGCCCGGCGATCCCCGGCACGAGGGCGCGCAGCGCCGCCACCCACCGGCCGAGCACCACCGCCACCGCGCCCCGCCGGCGGACCAGCTCCAACGCCCGCCGCACCTCCCGGGGGCGGACCAGCCGTCGGGGCGCGCGGGACAGCAGCCGTCGGCCGTACCGGCGGCCGAGCAGGTAGCCGGCCTGGTCGCCGAGCGCGGCGCCGGCCACCGCCGCGACCGCCACCGCCCACAGCGGCAGCCGGCCCGAGTGCGCGACCACGCCGCCGACCAGCACGGCGGTCTCCGCCGGCACGACCAGCCCGAGGAGGGTGGACGCCTCCAGCGCGGGCAGCAGGAAGACCAGGGTGAGCACCAGAGCGGGCGGCAACGCCACCAGCACCGCCAGCACCCGGTCCACCCGGCCATTGTCGCCGGCCGGCGGCGGCCGGCGACGCCCATCACGGTTTCCGCAACGACCCCGAAACGACGCCAAGGAGTTGATCCAGCGACCGGGCTGCCTGGCGCCTGTTCGAGTTCGGCTGTGGTGCCCCGAGGGAGCCTCGGGGCACCACAGGTGGTGTCAGACGCCGAACGCGGCCGGGTACCGGATGGTGCCAGCGGGGACCGGGCGGGTGCCGTCCAGGGCCATGGCCATCATGGCCTCGTCCGGAACCTCGAAGGGCGCGCGAATGCCGTAGCGGGAGGCGGGGACGAAGCCGAACCGCGGGTAGTAGGCGGCGTGGCCGAGCACCAGGACGAGGTTCTCTCCCCTGGCTCGGGCACCATCCAGGCCGGCGCGGATGGCGGCCGAGCCGGCGCCGGTGCGCTGGAACGACGGCAGCACGGCGCACGGAGCCAGGGCGAGTGCGGGCTCGCCGTCGACGCGGCAGCGAGTGAGCAGGGCATACCCGACCGGGGTGCCGTCGGGGGCCGTGGTGACGATGGACAGTCCGTCGATCCATGCCTCCGAGTCGGCGCGCAGGGCGTCGACGATGCCGGCCTCCTCGGCGGTGGGGAAGGCTGCCAGAAGGATCTCGCGGATGGCGGGCACGTCCTGGGCGGTCTCGGGGCGCGTGGTCCAGGTGGCCATGGTGCTCCTGTTCCTGCTGGTGGCGGGTGCCTCGGTCACCAGGTCGGTGCCGACATCGGGTCCGGGCGTGTCGGGGTGGCTCACAGTTGGCGATCCCTGAAGCGGTAGGTGGCGCGCAGGTGCTGCGCGATGTTCTTCTTGACGGCCTCGCGTCCGGCCTGCAGCCGCGCGTCGGTGCGCGAGGCGGCGTAGGCGTTCTCCCGCAGCAGCCGGTGGTAGCTGTCCAGGCGGCGCGCCGGCACCGTACCGGCCTCGACTGCGGCCAGGACCGCGCAGCCCGGTTCGCCTACGTGCGCGCAGTCGGTGAACCGGCAGTCCTGGGCCAGGCGCCGAATGTCGGCGAAGGTCTGCTCCAGCCCGTCCTGGGCGTCGTGCAGGCCGATCGAGCGCAGGCCCGGGGTGTCCAGCAGGACGCCGCCGCCGGGCAGCGGCAGCAGTTCCCGCCATGCGGTGGTGTGCCGGCCCTTGCCGTCCGCGGCGCGTACGGCGCCGGTGGCCAGGAGGTCACCGCCCAGCAGTTGGTTACCCAGGGTGGACTTGCCCGCCCCGGAGGGGCCGAGGAGCACGACGGTGCCGGTCAGGACGGCGGTCAGAATGTCCATGCCCTGCCCGGTCACGGCGCTGGTGACCAGCACGTCCACGCCGGGTGCCACCGCTGACACCTCGGCCTGGGCCGAGGCCACATCGGCGCCCGCGTCGGCCTTGGTGAGCACCACGATCGGCTGCGCCCCGCTCTCCCAGGCCAGGGCGAGCATCCGCTCGGTGCGGCCGTGTTTGAGCGGGGCGGCCAAGGACACGGTCACCACGACCGTGTCCACGTTGGCGGCCAGAATCTGTCCGTGCGAGGTGCGCGAGGCGGTGGATCGCACCAGGGCGGTGCGCCGCTCCAGAAGCGCGTGCAGCAGCGCCGCCTGGCCGGTGGTCGGGGGACGCAGCGCCGCCCAGTCACCGGTGCACGGGGCCGCGAGCGGGTCGCCCTGCTGGACGGCGCCGGGGATCTCCGCACGGACGGTTCCCGTATCGGTGACCGCCTCGCACAGGCCGCGTTCGGCCCGCACGATCCGGGCCGGGATCAGGTCGGCAGCGTGATGAGGTGCGAAGGCGTGCTCGTACGCGTCGTCCCAGCCGTAGCGCACCAGAGGGCGCGGCCGGGTAGCGAAGGAATCATGATGAGACAACGTGGATACCCTTGAACAAGGGCCCCGATCAGCGCAGAGCGCAGCCTCCCAGGAGCCGCCATGGCTTCGAGGGGGCCGTGAATGTCAGGTCAGACCAGGGCCGGGGACGTGAGGATGGTCGGGTGGGCACTGCACACGGCAGCGGCCTTCACGACGTTCATCAACTCACCTCCCACTTCTCGTCCCGCAGCCGACCCGGTCGTCTCTGCGATGGTCACGCTACCACACGGTCGAGCGTGACGATCTCCGTATAGATCATCTTGCCGTTGTCCTTGGGCACGCAATCGGCGGATGAGCCCTTGTTTCTGGGAGCGTCACAGTCAGCTATAAGTGACGCATGGATTTCCCGCCGTACCTGGCCTCCATGCCGCTGCACGCAATCACCGAGATGCACGGCGAGCCCGGCCTGCGAGAGCGCTTCCGGCAGGAGATCGGCGCGTTCGACCCCGACGCGCGGGCCCGGCTCACCGCCGCCCTCGACCTCGCCGCCGAGCTGCACCGCGACGACCGGCGGGTACGCGAGCCGTACCTGAACCATCTGCTGCGGGTGGCGATCCGGATGACGCACCACTACCAGGTGCGCGACGTGGACGTGATCGTCGCCGGCCTGCTGCACGACGCGGTGGAGGACCATCCGGCCGAGCTGGCGGGGCCGGATGCGGGCGACGACGTCACCGCGGCGGCGCTGGCGGGGCCGGATGCGGGCGACGACGTCACCGCGGCGGCGCTGGCGGCGCTCGCCGCGCGGTTCGGGGAGCGGGTCGCGCGCCTGGTCGCGGCCGTGACCAATCCGGCGTACGACCCGGGCCGGGACAGGCACGAGCAGTACCGCGAGCACGTGGCGGCCAGCCTCGACCGGGAGCCGTGGGCGCGGGTCGTCAAGGTCTCCGACTTCACCGACAACGGGGTCGGGGTGATCCACACGGTCGGCCCGAAGGTGTTCACCTCGGCGGCGAAGTACCGCCCGCTGGTGCCGGTCCTCCGCGAGCTGGTCGCCCGGCCGGACACGCCGCTCGCGCCGGCGGTGAAGGAGCACATCTTCAGCCAGCTCGACCTCGCCGAGGAACGCTTCAGCGCGATCCTCGACGCACCGGCGAACGCCACCTGAGGCCGGCGCGGCTCCGGGCGGCAGCCGCGTGCGCGCATCGCAGGGAACCCGGTCGACGCGGGGCGGGCGGCACCCGGCCGGTGCCGCCCGCCCCCTGCCGGTCAGCAGCCGATCCGGCTCGATCCGACGGCCACGTCGTCGAACCAGAGGGTGTCCGAGCCCTCGCCGTAGCTCTCCCAGCCCAGCCGCAGGTCGGTGAGCTTCGGACGCCAGGTGCGGTTGAGCCACTGCCCGTCGACGTCGTGGGTCGGCGTCCCGTCCACCGTCAGGCCGGTGACCGCCGCGCCGTCGACCCAGGTGCGCAGGTGGCCCTGGGAACCGTCGACCATGAACTCCAGGCAGGACCAGCGGCCCGTCGCCAGCGGAAGGCTCAGCGCCACCCCGGCGGGGCTCTGCTCGGGCAGCGTCGCGTCGTCGGAGGCCCGGTTCCACTGGAGGGCGCCGTTCTGGCCGCCCATCCGCAGGTCCCGGTTGCCGTCGGCGGCGTCGGCCATGGCCAGGAACGTCACGTGCGAGGCCGGTAGGGCGGTGGTGTGCCGCACCCAGAGCCGGGCGTACCGGACGGGACCGAGCGCCCCGAGGTCCCGGTTCGCGCGGACGAACACGTGGTTGCAGTAGCCGGCCGTGCCGTTGATGCGCACCGACCGGGTGCCCCCGTGGGCGGTGTTGGTGTCGATCGCCGCCGAGCCGGTGCCGGAGCAGTCGGGGTGGACCACCGTCCAGTCCCCGGACGGCGCGGGCCCGGCCTGGCCCTCGAAGCCGTCGCAGAGCACGGCCGTGGCGCAGCCGGCGGGCGGCGGCGTCGTGGGGGGCGGGGTGGTGGGCGGCGGCGTCGTCGGCGGCGGGGTGCTCGGCGGCGGGGTCTCCGAGGGCGGCGGGGTGCTCGGTGCCGGGGTCGTCGGCGGCGGGGCGCCGTTGCACGGTACGCCGTTGAGCGCGAAGCCCGTGGGCGCGGCCGGGTTCGCCCCGACGGTGCCCTGGATGCCGAACTCCGTCGAGCCACCGGCCGGCACGGAGCCGTTCCACGCGGCGTTGCGGGCGGTGACCGCCGCGCCGGACTGGCTGACCTGCGCGCTCCAGCCGTTGGTGATGCGCTGGTCGCCGCCCCAGGTCCAGGTCACCGTCCAGGCGGTGACGGCGGTGTCGCCGGGGCTGACCCGGACGGTGGCGGTGAAGCCGCCGGGCCACTGGTTCGGCACGTAGTCGATGCGGCAGCCGGCGGCGGCGGTCGCCGGGTCGGTGGGCAGGCCGACGCCGGCCAGGGCGGCGGCCAGGACCGCCGCCGCCGCGGCGGCGATCGGGGTGAGACGGGTGCGGGAGATCCTCATCGGGTTCCTTCCGGGCGGCCGCCGGACGGGTACGCGGACCGGCGGCACGGGACTGCGGGAACGCTCGCGTGGCGACGCGCGGACGGGGGCGCGTGCGCAGGGGCCCGGCTCGGGCGGACGATCAGCCACCGGGCCGACGGTGATCCGGCGACTCGGTGGCGCCCACGACCAATCTAGTGATTGACCTCCACGAATGGAAGTCGAGTCCGCCCGCACTACCCTCCATCCCCGCCCGGAGGGGGCCAACTCGGGTGCCCGCCGCTTCGACGATCATGACAATCGGTACATTGACAGTTGCGGAGCGAAACAGAATCATCCATGTTCATGAATCGTTATGGAGTGCGCCGACGGCTTTCGGCCGGAGTGGGCGCCGTCGCGGTGGCCGCGACCGTCATGGCATTCGGAGCGGCGGCACCGGCGGCCGCCGCGGGCAGGTTGGTGGGCGTCGACGGCCCGGACGCCGTCGCCGACAGCTACCTCGTCGTGTTCGACGAGGACACCCCCCGGGGCGGACGGGCGGGCGTCCGCGCGCTGACCGACCGGCTGGCGGCGGAGCACGACGTCAGGGTGGAGCACACCTACGAGCACGCGCTGCGCGGCTTCGCCGCGACGATGTCGCGGGCCACCGCCCGGCGGATCGCCGCCGAGGCCGACGTGTCGTACGTCGAGCAGAACCGCGTCGTCCGGGCGCTCGGCACCCAGCCCTCCCCGCCGTCCTGGGGCCTGGACCGCATCGACCAGCGGGACCTGCCACTCGACGGGAGCTACACGTACCCGACGACGGCGGCCGCCGTGCGCGTCTACGTGATCGACACCGGCGTCCGCACCACGCACACCACGTTCGGCGGCCGGGCGACCTGGGGCGTCAACACCACCGGGGACGGCACCGACACGGACTGCAACGGCCACGGCACGCACGTCGCCGGCACCATCGGCGGCAGCCAGTACGGCGTCGCCAAGGGCGTCTCCCTGGTCGCGGTCAAGGTCCTCGGCTGCGGCGGCAACGGCACCCTCGCGGGGGTCACCGCCGGCGTGGACTGGGTGACCGGCCACCACACCGCCGGCGTGCCCGCCGTGGCGAACATGAGCCTCGGCGCCGCCGGCAGCGACACCAGCCTGGAGAACGCCGTCCGCAACTCCATCGCCGACGGCGTCGTCTACGCCCTCGCCTCCGGCAACAGCAACAGCGACGCCTGCAACTTCACCCCGGCCCGGGTCGGCGAGGCGCTGACGGTCAACGCCACCACCAGCGGGGACGCCCGGGCGAGCTTCTCCAACTGGGGCGGCTGCACCGACGTCTTCGCCCCCGGCGACGGCATCGTCTCGGCGTCGAACGGCTCCGACACCGCCACCGCCACCCTCAGCGGCACCTCGATGGCCGCCCCGCACGTCGCCGGCGCCGCCGCGCTGGTCCTCGACGGCAACCCCGGTTTCACCCCGTCGCAGGTGGCCAGCGCACTCCTCGACGCGGCGACCCTCAACAAGGTCGGCAACCCGGGCAGCGGCTCGCCGAACCGGCTGCTGTTCACCGGCTCCGGGGGGCAGCAGCCCGGCACCGCCGTGTTGACCCGGTACTGGTGGTCGGGCCGGGACCATGTCAGCTCCACCACCCACCCCGGCGGCGGCTACGCCGCCGAGGGCAGCCTCGGGCGGGTCCACACCGGCCAGGTGAGCGGCACCCACCCGCTCTACCAGTGCCTGACGGGCTCCGACCGGTTCACCTCGCTCCAGGCCAACTGCGAGGGCAGGGTCGGCCTCGGGTTGATCGGATACGTCTACTCCTCGCCCCCGGGCGCGGCGCACTCCCCCATCTACCGCTGCCTGGTCCGCAGCAACGGGGAGCACTTCGACAGCAACGACCCGAACTGCGAGGGTCAGATCACCGAGGGGCTGAACGGCTACACGCTCGCCTGACCGCCGGCCCGGGGCGCCCGCGAGCGCCCCGGGCCCTATGCTCTGCCGAGTGACCGGGGTGACGGCGGAGCAACTGGGCAGAGCTCGCGGGTGCCTGCTCGGGCTGGTGCTGGGTGACGCGCTCGGCGCCGCCGGCGGTGACACACCGGAGGGCGGAGCGCTGCGCGCCACGAGCGCCGGCCAGCTCGCCTGCTTCACCGTCGAGGGCGTCGTCCGGGCCGGCGTCCGCCAGGCCCACCGGGGCATCTGCCACCCGCCGAGCGTCGTCTGGCACGCCTACCTGCGGTGGGCGGCAGGTCTGGGCGTCCTCACCGTCCGGCCGGACATGCTGGACGGTTGGCTGGCCCGGGTGCCCGTGCTCGCCGCGCGACGCGGCCCCGCGCCCGCGACGGAGGCGGCCCTGCGCGGCCGACGGATGGGCGAGTGGGACCGGCCGGCCGGCACCAGCCTCGGCGCGCACGCCCTGACGCGCGTGCTGCCCGTGGGCCTGATCGAGCCGTGGGTTCCGACGGTCGCGTCCCTCGCCGCGGAGTTCGCGGTGACCACCCACGCCGTCGAGGCCGCGGAGGTGGCCGGGGTCGGCGCGGCGATCGTCGCCGGCTGCCGGGCCGGAAGGCCGATCGAGGCGGCGGTGGAACCGGCACGGCGGGAACACGCCGCGCGCGCCGCGCGCCGGACCGACCTCGCCGAGTTGGCCGACGCGCTGGACACCGCCGCGTCGAAGCCGGCCGAGCCCGGCGAGCTGGCCCGGCTCGCCGTCGACGCGCGGGCGTCGTCCGCGCTCGCCGGAGCCGTCTACGTGGCGGCCTGCTTCCCCGCCCGGGAGCAGGTCCGCCACGCCCTGTCGTTCGCGGCTGCGAGCCCGCACAGCCGGGACGTCGCCCCCGCCGTGGGAGCCCTGCTCGGGGCGACCCACGGGTGCGACGCCCTCCCCGTCGACCTGGTGTCCCGGCTGGAACTGGCGTGGGTCGCCGACGTCCTCGCCCGGGACCTGCTCAGCCAGTTCGTCGACGGGCCCTCCGGCAGCGAGTACGCGCCCGCAGCCGACCCGCACTGGTGGGACCGCTACCCGGGCGGGTGACCGGGGCCTCGGAGCGGGCCGCCACCGCCACGGCCTACCGCCTGCCGGGGAAAGGCGCCTGGCTCATGCCGGGAGCGTCATCCCGAGCAACAACAGACGGACCACGGTGGCGCACCGCGATGGCGCCTCACGGCGCTGGTCGGTTGCCGGCTTGCTTCGACCTGTCTGCGGCTGCGTCGCGCGAATCCGGCGTGAGGATGTGTTCCCAGGTGACCGAGCCGACGCGCGACAAGAATCTCCCGCCGGTGCGGCTCAGCCCTGCGTGGTGCACGCCCTGCGGGTCGGCGGCGGGGTGCCGTACAGCTTGTCCTCCCGGGCGTCGATCGGGTGCCGGTCGATCTCCTGCGGCACGTCCGACGGTGAGGCGAACGCCTTGCGGATGTTCGGCACGCAGAGCAGGGTCAGACGCTTGCCGACGGCGATGCCGTTGGCGTCGAACCGGATCAGCCCGGTGACGCCCTGGTACGCGGGGTCGGCCACGTCGCGGATGTTGACGTACACGGTGGTCGCGGTGACCTCCGTGGGCTCCCACTCCCGGCCGGCGCGGAGGGCCAGGTTCGCGGCGATGTTCTGCACCGCGCGCAGGTGCAGCCGGGTGGCGTCGTACGCGAGCCCCACCCGCTCCCCGATCGGCGTGTTGGACGTGCACCGTCCCAGCACCGTGCGCACGTCGTTGAGGAAGTTCTTCCGTTCGATGTCGCTCGCGCCGATGATGCGGTTGCAGTAGGCCAGCTCGCCCTTGGCGACGTACGCGAGGGGCAGGTTGTCCGGCGCGGGCGCGAGCGCGGCCGAGTTCGCCAGGTACCGGTTGACCGAGTCGTCCCCGACGAGCTGCGGCACCCGCCCGCTGCAACTCTGGGCCAGCCTGCTGGCGAACGCGCCGAACTCGGTGTACCGCCCGCCGAAGAAGACCACACCGTCACCGAAGCGGTCGGCGCACAGGGGCGTGAGGTCGCCGCCCGGCCGCCAGTACGCCTCCTGGTAGCCCTCCCCGAACCGGGTCCGCAGCCCCTCGCGCAGGGTGTTGACGTAGAGGTCGTTGCGGCTGCCCTCGTCGGGGTCGACGTTGCCGTAGGTGTAGAAGTTGAACAGCTTCCGCTTCTTCAGCACGCCGGTGACGTGGTCGTGCACCAGGGTGGCCTCGTCGAGGTTGGGCGCGGAGATCTGCAGGTAGCGGCTGGAGGCGTCGGCGATCCGGTCGGCCGACAGCGTCGGCGCGAGCACGGGCAGGTTGAGGTCGCCCAGCGCCCGGATCGCGTCCTGCACCGCCTTGCGGCTCTCCACCAGCCCGACCACGCCGAGCACCGTCGGCTCGTCGCGGGCCAACTCCGCCAGCATCCGCACCACGTCGGCGGAGTACCGCATCTCCTGGCC
>NZ_BBZF01000018.1:265871-347295 GCF_020884795.1 Micromonospora okii | reverse complement strand
ACCAACACCACACCACCACCAACACCCAACAAACCAAAAACATCAAACACCGACAGATCAAAATCCAAAGCCGACACCGCCAACACCCGATCACCCACACCCACACCAAACCGCGAACACACCTCCTCCACCGTGTTCACCGCCGCCGAATGCGACACCACCACACCCTTCGGCTCCCCCGTCGACCCCGACGTGAAAATCACGTAGGCACGATCACCCGGGTCGACCGCGCGGGGGGCCGGCAGGGGTTCGTGCGCCTCGGCGACGCTCAGGTCGTCCAGCACCACGCGCACCTCGGCGGCCCGGTAGATGCGGTCCCGGCGGGCCGGCGGCTGGTCGACGCCCACCGGCACGTACGCGGCCCCGGCCGCCAGCACGCCCAGCACGGCGGCGATCTGGTCGGGCCCCTTGGGCAGGTGGACGGCGACGGCCTCGCCCGGCCGCACGCCCTGGTCCGTCAGCCACGCGGCCACGCGCAGCGCGCGGTCGGCCAGGTCCCCATAGGACAGCTCACCACCATCCCAGAACACCGCCGAGCGACCCGGCTCCTCCACCGCCCGCACGAAGAAACCCTCATGCAACAACCGACCCGACACCGGACCAGCCGTCGCATTCACCCCCGCACGCACCACCCGCTGCTCCGCCGGCAACAACGCCGGCACCACCCCACCCCACTCACCCTCCACCAACCACTCCAACAACCCCACATACGCACCGAACATCGCATCCAACACACCCGGCGCAAACAACTCCTCCACCGCATCCCACACCAACAACAACCCACCATCACGCTCCACCACCTGGTGGTCCAACCACACCTGCGGAGTCTGCGACAGCATCCAGCCGAGCCGGCCGAAGACCTGCTGCACCTCCTGCCCGACCAGGTCGCCCATGCCGATGGCGCTGGTGAACACGACGGTGGCGGGGTGGCGGTCGTCGGGGCGCGACCGGGTCAGGTCGCGTAGCACCTCGACGCCGGCGTACTCGCTGTGGCCGACGTCGGTGCGCAGCCGCGACTGGAGGCGGCGGACCCGCTCGACGAAGGGCACGGAGTCGCTGACGTCGACCTCGAGCGGGACGAGGTTGGTGAAGTCGGCGACGAGCCGCCCGACGTGCGGGTCGGTGATCTCCCGGTCGAACAGGGGCAGGCTGACCAGGAACCGGGGGGTGGCGCTCCAGGCGCCGAGGACCTCGGCGTACGCGGCGGCGAGCACGACGGACGGGGTGACGGCGTGGCGGCGGCACACCTCCTCGAGGCGGTGCCGCGCGGCCACGTCGAGCAGGTGGTCGCGGCGTCGGAACCGGTGGGCCTTGACCTGCTCGGGCGCGGTGGCCAGCGGGAGCTGCGGCGCGGCGGGCATGGTCGGGATGCGCGACCGCCAGTACTCGCGGGCCTGCTCGCGGGCCTGCCGCCGGCGCCGCTCCTGGCGGGCCAGGTAGGTCGGGAAGCCGTAGCCGAGCTCCGGCAGCCGGGCGTCGTCGCCCTCGGCGTAGAGGCGGCTGAGGTCCTCCAGGACGATCTGGATGCTCAGCACGTCGGCCACCAGCAGGTCGAAGTTGACGTGCATCCGGTGCCGGCCCCCGGGCAGCAGGGTGAGCCGGACGTCGAAGACCTCGCCGTGGGCGACGTCGAGCACCCGGTGCGCCAGCGTCTCGCGCCGCTCGGCGAGGTGGCGCTCGACGTCGGCCGCCGCCGCGTCGCGCAGGTCGTCGACGGTCAGGCCGGGCCAGGGCGACTCGGGGAGGATCTGCTGGGTGCCGTCGTCGAGGAAGCGGGCGCGCAGCAGGTCGTGCCGACGCAACAGGGCGCGGACGGCGGCGTCGAGCCGGTCGGGGTCGACCGGGGTGTCCTCGTCGCCGTCGAACTCGACGTAGAAGTGGCAGCCGACGCCGCCGAGCACCTGGTCGTCGCGGCGGCCGATCCAGTAGGCGTACTGCATCGGGGTCAGCGGGAACGGCTGGTCCTCGGCCGGCTGCGGCGCGTCGTCGTCACCGGCGGCGTCGGTGCCGGTGGTGCCCGCGGCGGCGTCGCTCTCCGCGATGGCCAGGACCTTCCACCAGTGTTCCAGGGTGGGTCGCTCGACGAGGTCGGCGAACCGGAGCCGGACGCCCCGGCGACGCCACTCGCCGACGAGCTGCATGATGCGCATGGAGTCCAGCCCGTGCGCGACGAGGTCGTCGTCGGGCGCGATGTCCGCCACGGAGCGGGCGAGATCCCGCGCCACGTCGGCGTGCATCCGCTGCGGCGTCAGGCCGGCGTCGGACGACGCGGCGGCCGGCCGGCGGTCGGGTCCAGGATGGACGCCGTCCGGCGCGGATGCCCCGTCCCGCCCGACGTCGATGCCGACGCCGGCGGTGCTGATCGGACCGTCGATTACGCGGGTTTCGTCGTCTCGCTGCGCCACGGGATCCACTTTTACACGCACCCGGACAGCGCTCAACTTGAGCGCCGACAATGGCGCTGATTAGCGAATCAGTAGGGGTACCCGATCGGGTACATCGGTGCGCCCTGAAAGTTCACATAGGAATACCTAACATTTATCGCCGAACTCGACCACACCTATTCTGACCTGCGGTTTAGCGGCCGAGAAAACGGGGTAATGGCGCTCGGCACCGGGGTACCCGGGCGGTGTCCCGCACCATTACGGAATGGGCACCGACGACTTCTGTTGCCGTCTTCGAGCATGCGGGCTACCGTCTGGGTTCAAGCACGCTATTGGCGCAGGAAACCGGTTACCGGAGATCCGACGGGGCACCGAAGGCTCCCCTTTCCCATCGGCGGTGGTCATGGCAGAGACACGACAAACAGCTATTCCGGCGGGGATGTCCGATATGTACTCCGACCCCGAGCCCACCCTCGCCGGGCTGCTGCTCGGGCTGCGCCCGCACGGTCCGGCCGGACGCGGCGGTGGCCACCTCGACGCCGCGCCGGTCGCCGTCGCCGACGTCTCCGTCACCGGGTCGCACCCGCCCCACGAGTCGGCGCAGCCACCCCACGAGGCGCTGACGCCCGTCACCCCCGACGCCCTCCCCGGGGTCCTGCCCCGGGTCGACGGCGGGTGGTGGCGCGACGTGACCCAGCGCCGCGAGCAGGCCCTCCAGCAGCTCCAGCGCGCCGGGCGCGCCTCCGAGGCCCGGGACGCGCTCCAGGCGGTCGTGGTCCGGGCGCTCGACGCCGTGGCGCCGCTGCCCACCCCGGCGGCCCAGGCCATGCTGCGCCTGCTCTGCGCGCTCGTGCCGGCGGTGCTCACCGGCGACCCGGAGGCCCGCCGGCTGGCCGACCTCGTCGCCCGTGGCTGGCTGCCCGTCGGCCGCGTCGACGGCCGCCTCGTGGTCACCACGAACGCCCGGGCCGACGCCACGACCTCCCGTCCGTGGGCGGGCGCCGTCGTCGGGGAGCTCGCGGCATGAACCTCGCGGTGGCCCTGGAACAGTTGACCTGCCGTTCCGGCTGGGAGCAGCGACCGGCCGTGCACGAGCCGACCGGCAGCTTCACCCACGGCCAGGTCCACGACCTGGCCGCGCGGGCGGCGACCCTGCTCGCCCAGCGCGGCGTCCGGCCCTCGACGCGGGTTCTCATCGCCGCCCCGGACGGCGTGGCGTGGTACGTCGCCTTCCTGGCCACCGCCCGGCTGGGCGCGGTGGCCGTCCCGGTCAACCCGGACCTCGCCGCGCCGGAGCACCTCGACATCGTGGCCGACTGCGAGCCGGTGCTGGTCGTCTGCCCGGAGGCGCTGGCCGACCGCTTCCCCGGGCCCGTCCTGCCCTGCGACGACCTGGTGGAGCGCGCCGCCGGCGCGCCGCGCGCGGCGGCGCACCCGGTCGACCCGGAGACGCCGCTGTACGTCCAGTACACCTCCGGCACGACGGGGCGACCCAAGGGCGCCGTCCACCGCCACGCCGACCCGGAGCGCTACCACCGCAGCGCGGGCCTCGGCGTGGTGGAGGTACGCCCCTGCGACGTGACCCTGTCGGTGTCGAAGCTCTACTTCGCGTACGGCTTCGGCAACGCCTTCGTCTTCCCGCTCTTCTCCGGGTCGGCGGCGGTGCTGCTGCCGCACCGCCCCGGCGCGCGGGAGATCGCGGAGCTCGTCGCCGCCCACCGGGTGAGCCTGCTCTACGCCGTCCCCACCGCGTACGCCGGGATCGTCGCCGACGGTGACGTGCGGGCGTGGCGCAGCGTCCGGGCGGCGGTGACCGCCGGCGAGGCGCTGCGGCCCGGCCTCGGCGAGCAGGCGTCGGCGCTGCTCGGCGCGCCGCTGCTCAACCAGCTCGGCTCGACGGAGGCCGGGCACGGCTTCTGCTCCAACACCCTGCGCCAACACCGGCTCGACACGATCGGCCGGGAGCTGGCAGGCTACCGGCTGCGGATCCTCGACGACGCCGGCCGGGAGGTGCCCGACGGCACCCAGGGGGAGCTGTGGGTCCGGGGTGAGACGATCATGACCGGTTATCTCGGTCTGCCCGACGAGACCGCCGCGACGCTCGTCGACGGGTGGCTACGGACGAAGGACCTGGCGGTGCGCAATCCCGACGGCACGGTGTCCCTGTGCGGGCGCGCCGACGACCTGGAGATGGTCGGCGGGATCACCGTGGCCCCCCGGCCGGTGGAGCAGCTCATCGAGGAGCACCCGGCCGTGCGGGAGGCGGCCGTGGTGGCGCGGCCGGACCAGTGGGGGGCGACCCGGCTGCACGCCTTCGTGGTGGCGGCCGACGACGCCGATGCCCCGGACGCCGACGACCTGGCCCGCTGGCTGGCCGGCCGGGTCGCGCCGTTCAAGGTGCCCCGCTCGGTCTCCCCGGTGCCGGCGCTGCCGCGCACGGCGACCGGCAAGCTGCGCCGCTTCGTGCTGCGCGAGACGGTCACCGCCGAGACGACGACGGGAGCGGCGCGATGAGGACTCTCCTGGTCGACAACTACGACTCGTACACGTTCAACCTCTACCAGCTCATCGCCGAGACCTACGGCGTGCCGCCCGAGGTGCTGACCAACGACAGCCCGAAGCTGACCACCGCCCTGACCCGCACGTTCGACGCCATCGTGGTCTCGCCCGGCCCCGGCCGCCCCGGCCGCCCCGACGACGTCGGGCGCTGCGCGCCGGTGGTGGCCGACAGCCGGGTGCCGGTGCTCGGCGTGTGCCTGGGTCACCAGCTCCTCGGCCACCTCTGCGGCGCCCGGGTGACCCGCGCGCCGCAGCCGCGCCACGGCCACCTCACCCGGGTCCGGCACGCCGACACCGGGCTGTTCGCCGGCGTCCCCCAGGACTTCGTCGCCGTCCGCTACCACTCGCTGTGCCTGGCCGACCCGCTGCCGGAGGAGCTGGTCGCCGACGCCTGGGCCGAGGACGGCGTGATCATGTCGGTGCGGCACCGGTCCCGGCCCTGGTTCGGCGTGCAGTTCCACCCGGAGTCGGTGGCCAGCGAGCACGGCCGGCGGCTGTTCGAGAACTTCCGCCGGCTGGCCTGGGGCAGCCCGTCGCGCCCCGCCCCCCGCCCGGCGCCGCGACGGCCCGTGGCGTCCGCCACCGAGGCCGGTGGGCCCGGCGGCTGGGTGCTGCGCCGTCGACGGCTGCCGTTCGCCTGCGCGACGGCCGCGACCTTCCGGCGGCACGTCGCGCCCCACCCGTACGCCTTCTGGCTCGACAGCAGCCGGGTCGTCCCGGGGCTGTCGCGGTTCTCCTTCCTCGGCTACCCGGGCGGCCCGGACGGCGAGGTGCTCCGTTACCGGGTCGACGCCGGCCACGTCGAGGTCCTCGACGGCAGGGGCCGGCCGGTCGGCACGCGGCCCGGCACCATCTTCGAGGCGTTGCAGGACCGGCTCGACCGACGCCGCCTGCCGCACGACCCGGACCTGCCGTTCGACCTCCAGGGCGGCTACGTGGGCTACCTGGGCTACGAGCTGAAGGCCGACTGCGGGGCCCCGAACCGGCACACCTCCCCCACCCCGGACGCGGTCTGGGCCTCGGCCACCCGGTTCATCGCCGTGGACCACGAGTCGGACGCGACGTGGGTGCTCGCGCTGTGCCGCGACGAGCCGAGGAGGGTCCGCGCCGCGGACGCGTGGATCGCCGAGATTGCCGGGCGGTTGCGGCCCGCCGCCGAGGAGCCACCGGCCACCCCGCCGCGCGACCCGGTCGACGCGGAGCCCTACCTGGTACGCCCGCGCGACGGCTACCTCGACGACATCGACGCCTGCCTGCGGCAGCTCCGCGCCGGGGAGAGCTACGAGATCTGCCTGACCAACGAGGCCCGGCTGCCGTTCGACGGCGACCCGGTCGGGCTGTACCTGCGGCAACGCCGACTCAACCCCGCCCCCTACGCCGCCTACCTGGACTTCGGCGAGGGCCAGGTGCTCTGCTCGTCACCGGAGCGCTTCCTGCGCATCGGGGCCGACGGCGACGTGGAGGCCAAGCCGATCAAGGGGACCGCGCCCCGCGACCCCGATCCGGCCCGCGACTCGCGGCTGCGGAACGAGCTGCACTCCTCGGCGAAGACCCGCGCCGAGAACCTGATGATCGTCGACCTGCTCCGCAACGACCTGGGCCGGGTCTGCCAGGTCGGCACCGTGCACGTGCCGGCGTTCATGGCCGTCGAGTCGTACACGACGGTGCACCAGTTGGTGTCGACCGTGCGGGGCGTGCGCGACCCGTCGATCCCGCCCACCGCCGTGGTGCGCGCCTGCTTCCCCGGCGGATCGATGACGGGCGCGCCGAAGCTGCGCACGATGCAGATCATCGACGACCTCGAGGACCGGCCCCGGGGCATCTACTCGGGGGCGATCGGCTTCTTCGGCCTCACCGGGGCGACGGATCTCAACATCGTCATCCGTACAGCGGTATGCCACGACGGCGAGCTGCGGATCGGCGCGGGCGGGGCGATCGTGCTCGACAGCGATCCGGCCGAGGAGTACGCGGAGATGCGGCTGAAGCTGGCGGCGCCGCTGCGCGGGCTGGGCGCGGCGGAGGTCTCCGGGCCGTACGCCGCACACGCGCGGCGGGCGGTCGGCTCCGACGCCGGTCGTTGAGCCGAGCCGCCCCGGCCCGGGCCCGCGCGGCTCAGCCGGCGACCTCCTCGACCAGCCCCAGGCGGTAGGCCGCCGCCACGGCCATCGTGCGGTTGGGGCAGCCCAGCTTGGTCAGGATGCGGCAGACGTGGCGCTTCGCGCCGTGCTCGGAGATGTGCAGCGCGGCGGCGATCTGCCGGTTGCTCAGCCCCCGCGCCAGCAGTTCCAGGGTCTGCTGCTCGCGCGGGGTCAGCCGGGTCCCGGGCTCGGGCCGGTGCCGCTCCTGGAGCGCGGAGAGCGCCAGCCGGCCGAGTTCCTCGGGCACCGGCATCTTGCCCCGCTGGATGTCGTGCAGGGCCTCGGCGAGCCCCCGGTGGTCCACCTCGACGGCCAGGACGAAGCCGTCCGCCGGCAGCGCGACCGCGGCCTGTAGGAGCGGGCCGGCGTTGGCCAGCACGACGGCCAGCGTCTTGACGTCCAGCCCCCGCGCCACGGTCAGCAGCCGCTCGACCGGCGCGTCCGGCTCGACGGGCACCACGAGCAGGTCCCAGCAGCGCTGCCGGAGGTGCATGGCGGCGGCGTTGCCGCTCTCCACGGAGCGCACCTGGGCCACGGCCGGCAGGTCCCGCAGGACGACCTCCAGTCCCTTCTGGACGACCAGCGGGCCGGGTGCGACGAGCACCCGCAGGCCCGGCGACGTGCCGCCTCCCGCACCGGCCGGCACGTCCCTCACCGCCCCGCGCCGATGGCACCGGGTAATGGTCGACCGCACGCTCCGACGATCATCTGCCATCACGCATCCGCCCGCAGAGCTCCTCTCCCCCTCGGTGCCGGCGACACCCGTGACGGCAGGGCTTGGCCGCGTTCCGGGGTGGCGGGGTGCGGGGGTGCGGCGCGCCAGGCGCCGATGTGTCCGTCCCCCGAGCCACGACACCGCAGGATTGCTACCGTCCACAGCGGTCGGCGGCGGTCTGCGATGCGAACAACCTGTTACACCGCAGGGTGTCAGCATCGCGTTGGCCGCCACTGTACCCGCTGACCCACAGCCCCGCACTGACGCGGAAGGCAACGTTCTTCGGCCGAGAAACCCTTTGACCGACGGTTCCTCGGCCGATCGACAACTGTTTCGTACTTCTTACGGAAGTGTCTAAAATGAACGCCTCGCCGGAAAACGCGCGTCGGGGACGAGGAGCCGGACCGCGCGCGTTCGCCCGCGCGGCGCCTCACTCCCGCCAGCCGGCCAGCTCGACCCCCCTGGCGAGTTCGACGCGGAAACCCATGACGATCTCGCCGCTCTCCCCCGGCGCGAGCCGCAGCCGCCAGGTCAGCTCGCCCAACTCGGTGCGCTCGGCCGGCGGCGGGGCGAGGGTGGTCTCCCGTACGACGACCGCGTCGTCGCGCGACACCGGCAGTTGGTCGCGCACCTCCACGCTCGCCGGCCGGGGCGTGTGGTTCGCGACGCTGATCCGGTACTCCACGTCGCGCCGCCGGGTCGACCCGAGCGTGGCGCGGGTGTCGGCGCGCCGGTCCAGCTTCCGTTCCACCCGCACCCGGTCGTCCACCCCGAGCGCCAGCTCGGTCTCCTCGCCGGGCGCCCAGACCGGCAGCCGGGTGGCCGCGACGAAGTCGGCGCCGTGGAAGACCGCCGCCGCGCCCGGGAGCAGCGTGTGCGTCGAGGTGTTGCGCACGGTCGCGCGCAGGTGCGCCTCGGCCGCGCGGACCGGCACGGTCACGTGGTCCAGCCGGGCCGGCAGGTCCAGCACGGCGATGGTGGCCCGGTACGCGCTGCCGTCCGCCGGCACCGCGACCGGGCGGGCCGGCCGGTAGGTGGCCGCCGCGACGCCCTGCTCGACGGCGGCGACGCTCTCCCGCACCGGGGCGGGCGGTGGTGGGGCGGCGGAACGGGCCACCCCACCCGCGGCGGCCGGTGCCGAGCCCGGGTTCGGCGGTGCCGGCACCGCGCCGTAGCCCGCCGGCGGCATGGCCGGCTTCGGCGGCAGCGACCGGAACCGGTCGAGATACCAGGGCGACAGCTCCGGTACGCCGGTCGTCGCCGCCGGGCGGGCGGTCGAGAGCTGGAGCACGCACTCCGGCCAGTCCTCGCCGGTGTCCTGGCTGACCAGCCCGTACCAGGTGACGTTCACGGTGTCGTCGACCAGCCGCAGGTCGTAGGAGGGCTGCCACCGGGCCCCGTCGATCAGGTAGGTCAGCTCCAGGTCCAGATCGGTGTCGTCGGCGTCCACCGACACGGTCACCTCGGCGGCGAGCCGGTCCGGCTCCCGCTTGCCGTTCGCCGCGTCGAGGTGCCGCTCGACCGCCGCCAGCTCCTCGCCCAGATCGGTGCGCCGCCGGACCAGGTCGCGCCGGCGGCTGCGGGACTCGGCGAGCTGCCCGGCCATCGAGTCGGCGAAGGCGGCCACGTCGGGCGGGTCGGCGTCCCCGCCGGCCAGCGCGCGGGCGTACGTGCCGCCGGCCCGCTCGGCCAGCCGGGCGAGGAACTGCCCCCGCTGCACCTCGATCTCGTACGTGTCGTTGATCTCGGCCACCTCGTCGGCCAGCTCGCGACGCCGCTGCTCCAGCTCGCGGACCTGCCCGTCGGTGCTGCGCGCCTGCCGCCACGTCGTCACGTCCACGCCGAGCACGGTGGCCGCGCCCCGGCCGCCGACGCGCAGCGAGTCCCGCCGCAGGCCGAGCGGCAACGGCGCGATGCGGACCCGGTGCTCGCCGGCCGGCAACCGGGCGCTGCCCCGGCGGGTGACCCGCGCCCGGTCCGGGTAGACGGTGACGCCAACGATGGGTGCTTCGATCTCCATTGCCTTCACGGCGGCGAGGGTAGTCGGAGCGTGCTCGTGACCCAGCGCCCCGTTGCGAGCCACGGCGGTTGCGGTCAGTTCGCGTCCCACTCGGCGGCGAGCAACCCGAGAACGACCTCGTCGGCGAAGTCCCCGTTCACCCAGGCCGCACGTCGCAGGGTGCCTTCGGGAACGAATCCTGCCCGGGTGGCCGCTCGGATCATCGCGGCGTTGTCGGCCAGCGTCTCGACCTGCAACCGGTGCAGGCCGCGCACCACGAGGCCGTAGTGGCACAGCACCCGGATGACGTCGGTGCCCAGCCCACGGCCCCGGAAGGACGGCCGCAGCGAGATCCCGAGGTGAGCCGTTCTGTTGTGCAGGTCGATGCCCCACAACAGCGCCTCGCCCGCCAGTTCGCCGTCGTCGAGCTGCACCACCGAGAAGCACGCGGCGTCGTCGGTGGGGTCGGAGACCGTGTACGGCGACGCGGCGGAGCCGGGTGCGATCGGACGCCATGGACGGGAGTCGGCCTTCGACCGGGTCGCGACGTCGTCGTAGAGCTCGGATTGCAGGACGGGAACGTCGGTCTCGTACCGGGCCCGCAGCCCGATCTTGTCGCCACGTAACATGCCGTGTTCCTACCCGACGCGACCTGCCCCGATCAACCTGGTTGTTCCCTGGACACCCTCGCGAACGACATTCCGCACCACACCACGGCCCGCCCGACGGCGGCACCTGACGGAGGGCACCATTAAGCAGCCGGTCCAGCACCGCGCCCGCGATCTCGGCATCGTCGTCGGCGCACTGCCCACCGGGCGGCACAACGCCATCACCGACGTCCCCGGGGTGCTCGTGGGGCACACCACCGTCGACGACGGCCAGGACCTGCACACCGGGGTCACGGCGGTCGTACCGAGCCAGCTCGGCCCCGAGCGGTGGTCCCTGCCGGCGGCCGTCCACACCGGGAACGGCTACGGAAAACTGGTCGGCTCGACCCAGGTGGACGAACTCGGCGTGCTGGAGTCCCCGATCGTCCTCACCGCGACGCTGTCGGTGTTCCGGGCCGCGGACGCGGTGCTCACCCACCTGATGGACCGCCGACCGGACGGGGTGTCGTTCAACCCGCTGGTGGGCGAGACCAACGACGGACACCTCTCCGACATCCGCCGCCGCCCGATCACCGAGGCACACGTGCTGGACGCCCTGGCCCGCGCGTCGGGTGGCGCGCCGGCCGAAGGCTGCGTCGGCGCCGGGACCGGCACCACGGCCCTGGGCTACAAGGCGGGCATCGGCACCTCCTCCCGTACGGTGGAGGCAGCCGGACGCCCGATCACGGTGGGCGCCCTCACCCAGTCCAACTTCGGCGGCGTGCTCACCGCGCTGGGCATCCCGCTGCCGGTCGAGGAGCTGGTCCCGCAGGCCGACCCGGCCGAGCCGCCGGGCAACTCGTGCATGATCGTGGTGGCCACCGACGCGCCCCTGGACGCCCGGCAACTCGGTCGACTCGCCCGCCGCGCGATCTTCGCGATGGCCCGGGTCGGCGCGTCGTACAGCAACGGCAGCGGCGACTACGCGATCGCGTTCAGCACGGCGGAGCCGGGTCGGCCTACGATGCCGGACTCGCAGATCGATCCGGTCTTCACGGCCGTGCTCGACTCGGTGGAGGAAGCGCTGCTGAACTCCGTCCTCACCGCCACGACCACCACCGGGGTGGGTGGCCGCACCAGTCACGCCGTACCTCACGAGGCCGTCGTCCGCCGCCTCGCCGCCGCCGGCCGGCTGACCCCGCCCGCCTGAGCCCGGCGTCCGGCCGGGGTGTGCCGGCCGGCGATGTGAGCGGCTCCGTCCCCGGGGCGGAGGCGGAGCGGGGGTGGCGGGGTCAGTGCACCCGTCGGCGGATCTTGATGTCGCCGAGGTCGGTCGATACCGACCTGAGGTCGCGGCAGTCGGCGCCGAGCCCTCGAACGGCGGCCACGGCGAGCGCCTCCGCCCTGCCGATCACGACCGGTTCCCCGTCGGCCTCGTCGGCGGGGACCAGGCAGCGGAAGGTGAACCCGAGCAGCGACCGTTCGTAGGTGACGGTGCCTTCCTCGGTGAACTTCGCCTGGAACACGTCGTGCTCGTCCGCCCTGGCGAGCAGCTCGGCCCGCTGCTTGTCGTCGAGTGGCGGGAACTTGCCGCGCACGATGACCTGATACGACTTGCCGGCCACTGGCACGCACCTCCGAATCTGCCCAAGCGTCACGACGTCGTCGGCTCGCGGCCCCGTGCGTCAGGAGCCGGACGGCGTCCGGAGCATCGTCGCCAGGCCGCCAACCGGCTGGTACGGCGCTGCCGCCACACCCTACCGAGGAAGCCCACGAACGCAGGGCCAATATTTGCGGGCCGGCGTCGCGACGGTGGGAGAAGCGCCTATCCCAGGCTCAGTCCGTGCTGCTCCAGCGCGCTCTGGACGATTCCGAGCGCTTTCGGCCCCACGCCGTGCAGCTTCGCCAACTCGGCACGCGGCACGCCCGCGAGGTCGCGCAGCGTCGAATAGCCGGCGTTGTCCAGGGCCCGGGTCGCCGGCGCACCGATCTTCGGCAGGGTGTCGAGGGCGGCATCCACGCCGCTGATCCTAGGTGTACGGGCGGACGTTTCCGGCCCGCCGTGGGGGCCGCGCCCCAGCGGCCGGGGTGCGCCGTCGGGGTCCCTCCCCACCGTCCACGTCAGAGCCTTCCCGGGCCAGATGCCCCGTCGCCCGGGGTCGACAACGCCTGTCGGGCGGCCCCACCCATGGGATCGTCGCGGGTGGGCAGCCGGTGAAGGCGTGCGAACGCCCCTGGCGATCGACCATGCCGACCTGCCGCACCTCCCGGCCCGGGTCCCGGCCCAGCAGTTCGGCCAGGACGTCCTGCGGTGAGCGCCCCTCGGTGAGCAGCGGCAGGCCGTCGTAGGCGAGGAACGGGTTGGGGGTGGCCTGGGTCGCCACCGCGCCGCCGCCGGAGTGGACGTGCGCGACGAGTTTGCCTACCGCGGGCCTGGCCGTCAGGGCTCCCACCCCGAGCTGCCCGGTACGCGGACAGCGTGCGGCAATCGAGAAGGTCACGGTCGGCAGATACCCGGACGACCGCCCGCCATGCGGAGGCCTGCGTCGATTGCCGCGCGGCGACAAGGTCGTCTGTCACCTGTACGGCAGGTTTCTGCCTCGTCACAGCTCTTCGTCGTCATCGTCCGGTGGCAGGTCGCGCCGCCACCGGATATCCACCTTCACACCCGAGGTAGTCGACGTTCCGCTTGAGACCCCACGATCGATGGCAATCGTTGTCCGTACAGTGTCCATCCGTGGGAGACCTTCTCGGGATCATCGCCGCCGCAGCCGGGGTGTTCACCGGCACGAACATCGACGACATCATCGTCCTGACGGTGCTGTTCCTCTCCGCGCGGGCGTCGGGCAAGCCGCGGCCGTGGCAGATCTGGGTCGGCCAGTACGCCGGCATCGCCACCCTGGTCGCGGTCTCCGCGATCGCCGCCCTCGGTCTGACGGTCGTCCCCGACCAGTGGGTCGGCCTGCTGGGCCTGCTCCCGTTCGGCCTCGGCGTGCGCGGCCTTCTCGGCGCGATCCGCAGCCGCCACGACGAGCAGCCCACGCCGACCGTGGCGTCCGGGATCCTGCCCGTCATCGGAATCACGGTGGCCAACGGCGCGGACAACATCTCGGTCTACACGCCCGTGTTCCGAACGGTCGGCGTCGCGGCCGGCCTGATCACGGTCGCGGTGTTCGCCGTCGGGGTCGCGGTCTGGTGCCTGGCGGCGTCGTGGCTCGGCTCCCACCGCCGGGTGGTCGACGTCGTCGAACGGTACGGGCACTGGATCGTGCCGGGCGTGTTCATGCTCATCGGTGCCGCGATCGTGATCGAGTCCGGCGTTCTCGCCCGGCTGGGCTGACGCACCGCTCGGCCGTTCCTCACTCACGCCGAGGCCGGGAACCGGCAGTGCCGTCGCTGCCGGGCGCGGGCGGCGGGGTTGCTGCGCTTCGCTGCCGTACTCGCTCGGCCGCGTGGAGGACGTCGCGGGCGGCGGTCGCCGCCGGGCAGTGCGGGATGCGGCAGGTCGGGCAGCGTCCGTCGGGACCGGGCCGGTGCTGGCGCAGGACGGTACGGGCGGTGAGGACCAGTCGGTTCCGAATCTGGGCCAGGGACAGGTGCGGTCCGGTCATCGCTCAGCCCAGCCCGAGGGCGACGGCGAGCCGGGTGATGGTGGTCGGGGTGCGGGGGTCGCGGGCGAGCTGGGCGAGCAGGTCCCGGGCGGCGGGCCGCTGGCGGATCTCGGCGGGTGCGATGCGGTCGACGTCGATCAGGAGCCGGCCCGCGTTGATCGGGTCGTCGGCGTGCAGGTGGGCGCGGGCGGTGTCGAGCAGGTGCGCGGCGCGGTGTTCGGTGGGCAGCCACCGCCAGCCGTCGCGCCGCAGGGCCGTTTCGTGCCGGGTCACCGCGTCGCGGATGTCGCCGAGTTCGACGGCTGCGGCGGCGCGGGCCACGTCCACGGCGGTGGGTCCGAACGCGGTGCGGTGGTGGTCGTGGCCGTCGGTGACGCGGGCGGCCAGGGTCGCGGCCTCGTCGAGCAGGTCGGCGGCGGCGCGGGCGTCGCCGTGGTTGGCGGCGGCCAGGGCCGCCTGGACGAGCAGCGTGCCGCACAGGGACAGCTCCGGGGGTAGGCCGAACTCGACCACGGGCGGGGCGATCCGGTACGCGGCGGACAGCATCGCGGACTTCGCCACCCGCGCCTGCCCGCAGGCGCGGAGCACCTGACCGAGCTGCACCGCTGCGGCGGCCACCAGACTCCGGTCTCCGGTTGCGGCGGTCATGGCCCGGTCCACGGCCAGCCACGCCAGGTCGGGGTCACCGAGCTTCACCAGCAGTGACGCGGTGATCCGGTACGCCTCCACCAGCGGCACCCGACCCGCCAGCGGATCACCGGCGCGGGTGCGCTCCGCATCGGTCAGCAGGCCCGGCAGCAGTTCGATCACCTGCGGGTACCGGGCGTGCTGGAACGTCGTCCAGGCGTGCGCGACCTGCCGGGCCATCTGGTCGGCCGGCAGCACCGGCCGGCGAGCCGCTGCCCTGCCGAGTGCGACCTCGTACCGGGACAACGCCACCCGGATGCGCGCCACGCCCTCGCCGCGCTCGGTCACCCCGGCGGGCTGGGTTTCCCGTCCGAGCAGCACCGCTGCATCGATACGCAGCACGGCAGCGATGTCGTGCAAGGTCGACACCTTGTCCAGGGACCGGACACCCCGCTCGACCTTGTCCACCCAGCTCTTCGACTTGCCGAGCCGGTCGGCGAACACCTGCTGCGACAACTTCCGCCGCCCCCGCCAGTACGCCACCCGACGGCCGACCGGCAGCAGATCACTGGTGTCCACGCCGCCACCGCCGGTCCGGCACCGCCCGGGTCGTCTCCTCCGCCGGTATCCGCTCCGCCTCGGCCAACGCCAGGATGCGCTGCCTCGCGGCTTCCCGCTCCGTCTCCTGGATCTGCTCGCCCCGGCTCTGTACCGGCTCGTCGTCGCTCATCCCCATCTCCATGTCATCTCCAGCGATAGGCAGGGCCGGCCACCGATCCCCGATCAGGTAGCCGGACCGCTCACCAGTTGCGATCGCCACTACAACCTCACCTTGAACGTGGCAACTGTCAAGGTATTGGGTGGCAACGTACGAAGTGGCAACGTGGCCCGGTTGCACGTGCATACGGTCGGCGCGTGAGACTGGTGGCCCTTTCCGATATCGCCGAGATGCTCGGCGGCGTGTCACGCACCCGGGCTACGGAGATCACGAACCGCGCCACCTTCCCCGCACCCCTGGACACGGTGGCAAGCGGCAAGGTGCGGGTCTGGGAGCGCGCGGCGGTGGAGGCGTGGATCAGGACCTACCGCCCCCACCAGGTCCGAGACGCCGCACCCGACGAAGAAGGCTGAGCGGCCAGGAGAGCGCACAGCACCGGCCCAGGCCGTTGCCCCTAAGGGTTCAAACGGAAGCCTCACCTTCGCCCTGGCGGCCCCTTCCCGGCCGACGTAGCGGGACAACGGTGGCCAGCGTCTCCGCCGCCTTCATCCGGGCCTCCTCAGCGGCGGCCCGAGAACCCACCTGAGCGAGCCTGGAGACCTGTGGTCGCGGCGGAGCGAGGCAGACCACCTCAGCAGCCACCGGACAATCTTGCGTAGCTCGGACCCAACCGCCATGCCGCCGCCCTGTGCGCCGAGGGGTGCGACGGGCGGACCTCTTGGACGGGCCGAGCCGCCGCACCCCGAGGGAGCGGGCTGCGACCGGGGAGGCGCGCAGCCCGCCGTTCTGACAGGACGCGGCACGGCCGGTACCAGTGCTGATGGAGTTCATGCCGCCGCGTCCATGCAGAACGTAGGAGCGGGCAGGCCGTTCACGTATTGCTGTCGGTTATGCGCCCACAGCTATGTCGAGGCGGCGAGCGAGGACGCGCAGCTCCTTCGACACCGCCCGGCGTCGCGCTCGACGCACCATCGCGGACACCGCATCCCGGGCCAGCGGGTTCAGCACGAACAGCGACGGGGCGATGCGCTCCGCCCGGACGAACGCGACTTCCGCCTCCCGGTCCCTGCGGCCCGACTGCGCCAACGCCCGCCCCAGGTCCATCCAGTACGCCTGCCGGCGGTTGGCGATCGGCAGCGCATCCACGCTCACCGTTCGGGCCAGCTCGACCACCCGTTGGTGGTCGCCGGATTCGTTGGCGATGGCCATTCGCCACAGCGTCACGTTCGTCGGCCCGAAGCACATGGTGTTGAATCCGCCGTCCGGTGGTGGATCTCCGAGGGTCGCTGCCTCCTGCTCCGCTTCGGTCAGGTGATCCTCGGCGGTGACCGGTTGTCCGCCGACCGCCGACCGCAGCGCGGCGGCCAGGTGCAACTGGCCGAGCACCTGCCGCACGTCACGGTCGCTCGCGTGCGGTTGCAGGTCGGACATGGTGCGAGCTGCGGCACGGGCGGCGATCCCCGTCGCCTCGACGGGCAGGGCTTGCGCGTACGCGAACCGGGACGCCCCCCGCCACGCGTGGTGCTCGACGTCTTCGGCCGCCGTCTGGGCGACGCGGGCCGCGTCGACCGCCAGGTGCCGGTGGCCGAGGTGCCGCAGGCACGTCGAGGTCAGGTAGGCCGCCTCCGCGAGCACCACACCGCCATGCCCGTGAGCGTCGGCGAGAAGGCCGGGAAGGGTACGGGACATGCGGATGTAGTCGGCGTCGATCCGAAGGGCGTTGGTGGCACCCAGGGCGGCGACAACCTGCTCCCGACTGCCGGCCGGGTTACGCCGTTCACCTTCGCTGATCTCCAGTAGGACAGCCCAGATAGCGGGCACCGTGTCGGCGGCTCCAGTCTTCGCCGGGTCGGTGGGGTCACCGGGCTGATCGAGAAGGTCGGCGACGGAGACCTGCAGTGCGGACGCGATGGCGATGAGCGTGGACCGGCTGTCGATGCTGCGGTGCCCGGCTTCGATCTGGGAGATGTACGGCTGCGACAGACCAGCGAGCCCGGCGAGGACTGTCTGGGTCATGCCGCCCCGGCGGGCCCGCCAATACTTGATACGCGCGCCGATGGTGTCCATTGGTGCACCTCTTCCCCAGGTAGCGGTCTGGGTGGCGACCCACCGACCATTACAACCGGCAAGCCCGCCGTCATCGACGGTACCGGGCCTCAACGCTTTCAGGGGGTCTGAGCTAGTGGTCCTATCGGCCCGCCACCTCACCGGGCACGGCCGCTCGTCAGGGGACGCCCCACGGTGGGCCCCCCGTCCGCGCCGACGGCCGGGAGTCTTATGTGACCGGCGGGGAGCAGCAAGCGGAGTGCAGGCCACGCGCCCTGGCGAGTTCAGCCGATGCGCTCGGTCAACGAGACGATGATCCCTTCGGGCCCCCGGACATAGGCCATCCGCCAAGCGCCCTCGTACTCGCCGATACCACCGACCAGTTCGTAGCCCTCGCTCGCTGCCCAATCGACAGCGCCCTGCAAGTCGTTGACCTCGAAGGACACGTTTCGCAACCCCAGCTCGTTGGCCATGGCGGCCGGCGAGCCCGGCACGGCTTCGGGCCGCACGAAGCGCGCGAGTTCCAGGCGGGCACCATCGTCGGGTGACTTCAGCATGACGATCTCGGTGCGGGAGTCGGGGATGCCGCAGACCGTCTCCAGGAACTCGCCCTCGACGAACGTCCGGCCCTCCACCTCCAGGCCGAGCGCTACGAAGAAGGCGGTCACGACATCGAGATCTGCAACCGTGATGCCGACGTGGTCGAAGCGTCGTACGTATGACATGGGCCGTGCTCCCGTCGTCGTATCGAACATGTTCCTGCTCCGGCAAGCGGCGTTCACAGCAGCTAGGCCAGCCGAGGAGGCCGGTCGTCACCGTGCGAACGTCCACGACTCGGCAGATCCGCAGGGTGTTAGGCGCGCTGATGTGCTCCTGGGTTCATCGCCCTGTCGCGCAAGACGTGACGGGGATGTGTGCATCAGTTGTCGGATCACAAGCCAGCGGCCAACTGTCAGTTGCTGCGAATCTCGCTGAGGCGGCGGGTGTGGATCGCTCGCCCCTAATGGCTGAACTTGCCTCACCACAGCATTGCCGGAGACGCGCTCGTCTTGGTCCTCGCCGCCATCCCGACTTGCGCCACTTCGGCGCTCGGGGTCGCAGTCAGCCGGGTCAGGCTGTGGGCCGGAGGTGTTCGTGCGTCCATTCCTCGAAGGTCGTGAGGGGGATGCCGAGGGCTCGGGCGAATTCCGGGCGGGCGGGTTGCCCGGCCACGTTCATGTATGCGTGTGAGACGCCTGCCCACACCGGCATTCCCGCGGCGACCGCTTCCTCCTCGGTCATCTCCGGCGCGGTCAGCTCGGTGCCCAGTGCACGGGAGAGGATCTTGGAGATCTCCGTCATGGTCAGGTAGTCGCTGGCCAGTTCCAGCTCGACCCCGTTGAACCGGTCGGGTTCGGCGATGGCTGCGGCGGCCGTACTGCCGATGTCATCGACCGCGACGAGGGAGAGCCGGGTCTGCGGCTTCAGCACGGTCGCCAGGCCGCCCTCGACGCCCCGGGGCAAGAGGTACGCCGAGGAGGGCAGGAAGTTCTCCATGAACCAGCCCGGCTTGATGAGCGTCCAGTTCGTGAAGCCCGCCTCGCGTACCCGGTTCTGGATGCTGGCCTTGGTGGCGAAGTAGGGCTCCAGGGGCACCCAGCGCCCCTCGGCCCAGCCGGTGGCCTCGGTGTGCTGCCCGGCGCCGGAGACGGACGTGTGCACGAACTGCGGCACTTTCGCGGCCAGCGCGCCCTCGATCAGGTTGACGGCCTGGGTCAGCTCACCCTCGAAGTCGATGGAGGCCCCGCTCATCGGGGGCATCTGCACCGAGAAGACGGCTCGGACTCCTTGCGCAGCCCTGACCAGCGAGTCGCGATCGTCGAGGTCGCCGATGACCAGTTCGGCACCGAGCGCTTCGACGGCCCTCGCCCGGTCGGTGGCGGGGTTGCGGACCAGCGCCCGGACAGGAACGCCCGCCGCGAGCAGGGCACGGGCGGTGGCGCCGCCCTGCTGTCCGGTGGCGCCGACGACCAGGACGGGTGCGGGTTCGGTGGGCATGAGGGCTCCTCCTGGATTGCGCGGCCATTAAACGGCGGGCCCCACCGTTTCTGCTTGGATACTATATGGAGGGCCCCGCCACTTAGCAAACCTCGAGGTGACCGATGCCAGTCCAGCGTGCAGACGCCCGGCGCAACTACGCGCGCCTGCTCGCCGTAGCCGAGCAGGAGATCGCCGCGCACGGCGCCGACGCATCCCTGGAACAGATCGCCCGCCTTGGGGGAGTCGGGTCAGCCACGGTGCGCCGGCACTTCCCCAGCCGCCACGCGCTGCTGGAGGCCGTCTTCCGCGAACGGATCGAGACCCTGTGCGCGCACGCCCGCGACCTGGGCGACAGAGCCGACACCCGGGCCGCTCTGCTGGAATGGCTCAGCGCCGTCACCGCGTCCGCCGCGACCATCCGAGGACTGGCCATCGCACTGAACCGCGACAGCGTGGCGGACCCCGCCGAGGCGCACGAGCACTGCGCTTCGGCGCAGCTCACCGAGGCGGGCGAACCACTGGTACGCCGCGCAACGGACGATGGCGCGCTGACGCCCGGCGTGACCATCACCGATTTGCTCATGCTGATCACCGGTATCGCCCTGGCCACGGAACACCATCCGGAACCCGCTACCGAGGCGGACCGACTACTCGCACTGACCGTGGTGGGAATCAGTCCCCGTCAGAGGTGACCGCAGAGCACACCCACCGGTCACGGCCCTGTCGATCTGCGGCGGTCTTCCGGGCTTTCCGCTGTCCACGCCGGCCGCCGGGGGTCAGGCGTGCCGGCCGCAGAGCGACAGCGGCGTGTACGTTGCGCCGATGAGTCGACAGGATCAGGCCCCGACCGCCTCGTTCGGCGGTCGCGTAGTGGTGTGGGCGCAGTTGCTGTTGCTGGCGATGTATCTGATCGGCAGCTTCGGTCTGCTGCTCGTAGCCGCACTGCACGTCGGGGATCTGCCGGCTGTGCTGGACCCGGGGGTGGAGCGGTTGGGCGACCCGAAGGATTCGCTCCCCCCGGTCGGTCCGTACTCGGTGTGGAATCCGCTGGTCTGGGTGTTCGGGCTCGGTCGGGTGCTGGCGATGTTCGTCTACCCGCTCGCTTTCGTGACCCTGACCCTCGGGGCGGTAGCCCTCCTGCAAACCTGGCGGGTCCGCGACCGGAAAGCGTTCGGCCGGCTCGTGGTCAGCACGGGAGTGTGGTGCGCGCTGGCGGTGCTCGCCCTGACTCCATACGGCACGCAGCTACACGCCTGGTTGCTCGACTAAGTCGAATCGGCGCAAGGCCGGCGTTCGGTGCCGGCCCCACCGTCCGCAGTGCGGTCGCACACCGAGCACGAGCACGTCTACCGGGCCGCCGCGACCTACCGGCGGCGTTGCGCTTCCATGACCTGCGGCGCTCGTACGCGACCTGGCTGACCTCCGACGGCGTACCGATCAACGAGTTGCGGGCGACGGAGCACGAGCAGACATCGGCGACGCTGAACCGCTACAGGCACTCGACGGCTGGGCGCGACCGCCGGGTGTTGAGGTCCTTTGCCGCCTTCTCGCTGCCTCCGAGCAGCAACTGACCCTCAGATACGAGTCAAGGCCCCTCGATCGAGGGGCCTTGAGCTTGCCTTATTCATGGTGGGCGATACTGGGATCGAACCAGTGACCTCTTCGGTGTGAACGAAGCGCTCTCCCGCTGAGCTAATCGCCCTCAGCGCCGATGACTCTACCCGATCGTGGCACCGGACCGGAAATCCGGGGTCAGTGCGTCGCGAGGTAGTGCAACGCCTGCGCCACCACGTCGATGCCGAGGCTGTACTTGAGCGAGAGCCAGACCACCGTGCCGACGAAGACCAGGCCCACGGAGCCGAGCGCGAGCCGTACCGGCAGGGGTCGGGTGGTGGCCCACCGGGTCCAGCGGTGGACGTGCCGCCGGGTGAAGGCGAGCAGCCGACGGGCCCAGTGGAACTCGACGGCCCAGATGCCCAGCCCGGCGATCACCAGCAGCCAGCCGGGGCCGGGCAGCGGGATCAGCGCGATGCCGACGGTGACGACGATCGCGCCCGCCACGGAGATCAGGATCTTGAGGGTGACCCGGCCGGTGGGGTTGGCGCGGATCAGGTCGAGGGTGGTGCGCATCCGTTGCCGGAACCGCCCGCCGCGCCGCTCGGCCACCGCCGTTCCACCCCCGGCCGAGGGGCGGTCGGGGCCACCCGGACGGCGCCGGTCGCGTTGTTCGTTCGGCACTGCGTACCCCCGCCTTTCGGCTGCCCGGCCCCTTCCTTTCGGGGAGCCGGGCCTCGCCCGCACATCCACTGAGGATCGGTTCGTAACCATTTCGTCCTCCAGTGTCACTCCGGCCCGTCACTCCATCAGCCCACTGGACGTTACCGGAGTAAGTCGACGACTGAACCACCCCGATGCCGGGCGGGATCACGTACTGGGCAGACCGGATATCGTACAAGAATTTTCACATTCTAGGCGCGTTTCCGACCTCCTTCCCACCACTGGGTGAAGTCAGCGTATGGCGGAGCGTAGCCAGAGGTAGCGCCTGAGTATGGGAAAAGCGGGACACGCGCGTTCCGCAGCGGTGCCGGGGGGAGAACGTCCATGAGTGTGATTCGACCGACGACCGTAGAGGTCGAGACGTCGCTAAGGCTCGTCGCGCCTGACGCCACCGCCTTGCCGGTGCGCGCCAGCCTGCGTTACGACCCTGCTGACCCGTATGCGGTCCATGTCCTGTTCCATGCCGAGTCGGCCGGTGGCGAGGCGGTGAGCTGGTCGTTCGCCCGCGAGCTGCTGGTCACCGGCCTGGACGAGCCGGCCGGAATCGGGGACGTCCGGGTCTGGCCGTGGGCCACCCCGCGCGGCGACTTCGTCGCGCTGGCCCTGTCGTCGCCGGACGGCAACGCCCTGTTCGAGGTGCCACGCAGCGTCCTGGTGCGCTTCCTGCGGCGGACCTACGTCGTCGTCCCGCGCGGCCGGGAGGCCGAGCACCTGGACGTCGACACGGCGGTGAACCGGCTGCTCGCCGGTCGCTGACCAGGCCAGCACCACCCGGGGCCGCGCGGATCTGCCGAGTCCGCGCGACCCCGGGCCACCAACGCTCCGGTACGCGCCGCAGCCAGCCGGTCGCCGGTACGCCTCAGCCGGTCGCCGGCCCGCCGCCGATGCGCACCTCAGCCGGCCCGCCGCCGATGCGCACCGAAGCCAGCCGTCGCCGACGCTCCGGTACGCCTCAGCCGTGCGTCGTGATCCCCCCGTCGACCGGGATCACCGCGCCGGTCAGGTACGCGCCCGCCCGCGACGACAGGTAGATCGCGGTGCCGGCCATGTCCTCGGGGCGGCCGATGCGCCCGAGCGGCACCTGCTGCGCGATGGCGGCCCGCGAGGCCGGGTCGTCGAGCGCGAAGGCCATCATCCTGCTCTCGAACGGCCCCGGGGCGATGGCGTTCACCGTGATCCGTTCGCCGGCGAGCTGGTGGGCGAGGCTGCGGGTGAGCATGTGCACGGCGGCCTTGGTGGCCGAGTACGCGTAGACCTCCATGAGCGGCACCCGGATGCCGTCGACCGAGCCGATGTTGATGACCCGGGCGGGGTCGTCGTCGGTGGCCGCCGCGCGCAGCGCCGGCAGCAGGGCGGTGGTGAGCCGGAAGACGGCCTTGACGTTGACGGCCCACAGCTTGTCGAACGCGCTCTCCGGGTACGACTCCAGCGGCGCGCCCCAGGTGGCCCCGGCGTTGTTGACCAGCACGTCGAGCCGGTCGAACCGCTCGCGCACGGCCGCCGCCAGGCCCTGCGCCCCCTCGTCGTGGCCGAGGTCGGCGGGGATCGCCTCGCAGCTTCCCTCGGCGGAGAGCTCCTCGGCCGCCGCCGCGCAGGCGTCCGCCTTCCGCGACGAGATGATCACCCGCGCCCCGGCCCGCACGAAGCCTCGGGCGATCATCAGCCCGATCCCCCGTGAGCCGCCGGTGACCAGGACCGTCTTGCCTTCGACCGAGAACAGATCCGTCATGCCCATCCCATCGCTGTTCGCCGGGGCCGCCGGTGCTCCCGCCGGGCCCTCGTCGGGGGCGGCGCCGCGCGGTCGGCGGCCGGGGGTAACCGACCGGTAACCTAGCCCGGCCGCCGCGCCCCGACAAGCCGCCCGCCGACAATCCGGTCGAGATGCGAGTGTCCCGCACGCGGGATACCGTCGATGACGATGGTCCCTTCCGGTCCGCTCTCCCCGGCAACCCGTTCCGACCTCGTGACACCCCCCACGGCGGCGACCCGCCCCGGCGCACCGGCGGCACCGGCCGACCCGCCGGGTCCGCCCACCGACATCGCGGCGCTCACCCTCGGCGACCTCGCCGCGGAACCCGGCTGGCGGCGTCCCGTCCTGTCCGACGCGGAGCTGGTCGTCCTGTTCACCGGCGGCCACGGCACCGCCGAGCTGGACTTCCGGCCGCTGCCCTGCCGCGCCGGCACCCTGCTCCGGGTGCGCCCCGGCCAGGCGCTGCGCTGCGCTGGCCCCCAGCTCGACGCCGTGGTGCTCCGCTGGACGGCTACCGCCCTGCGCGGGCTCGACGTCGACGCCGACGGCGTGCCCGCGTACCGGCAGCTCGCCGGCGCGGACGGGACCGCGGTGGCCAACGAGGTGGCCCAGCTCGCGGCGGACTGCCGGCGGCTGGCGGACGGGCCCGCCGTCCGCGCGCTGCTGCGCCACCAGCTCGCCGTGCTGCTGCTGCGGCTCACCCTGCTCGCCCCCGCGTCGGCGCAGGCCGACCCGGGGGACGCCGATCCGGCCGGGCCCGGAGGCGGCGCCGGGGCCGGGCGGCGCGCCGAGAGCGTCACCTTCCACCGGCTCTGTCAGGAGGTCGAGCGCCGCTACCAGCACACCCGCCGGGTGGAGGACTACGCGGCGCGGCTCGGCTGCTCGGTGCGTACCCTCACCCGGGCCTGCCTGGCGGTGACCGGGCGCAGCGCGAAGCAGGTGATCGACGACCGGGTGGCGCTCCAGGCCCGCCGGCTGCTCGCCGCCACCGACGAGCCGATCGCGCGGATCGGCCGCCGGCTCGGCTTCCCGGAGCCGACGAACTTCGGCCGCTTCTTCACCCGGGAGGTCGGGGTGAGCCCGGGTGTGTTCCGGGCGGCGCGGGCCGGGGCGGCGAACGGCCGGGACGCGGCGCCGACCGCCCGCATCGTGCGGCCCCGGCAGCCCACAGAGCCGGCCGAACAGCCGGGCCGGGCATGATGTCAGGGTGCAAATTTCGGCGCGCGGCGACTACGCGGTACGGGCGGCCCTGAGCCTCGCCACCGCGTACCCCTCACTGCTGTCCACCCAGGCCATCGCCGCGGAGCAGGACATGCCGCGCAAGTTCCTCGAGGCGGTCCTCGCCGACCTACGCCGGGCCGGGCTGGTGCGCGCCCAGCGGGGCGCCGAGGGCGGCTACACGCTGGCCCGGCCGCCGAAGGAGATCACCATCGGGGCGGTCCTGCGCGCGGTCGACGGCCCGCTGGCCGGGGTGCGCGGCCGACGGCCCGAGGAGACCAGCTACGAGGGGGCGGCGGAGAACCTGCCCCGGCTGTGGGTGGCCGTCCGCGCGGCGGTGCGGCAGGTGGTCGACGAGGTGAGCCTGGCCGAGATGACCAGCGGCCGGCTGCCGGGGCACGTCCGCCGCCTGATCGCCCGCCCCGACGCCTGGGAACCCCGCTGAGGCGGTCGGGTCCGGCGGCCGGCCCGGGTCAGCGGAGGCCGACGGGCGCGGCGTAACCACGCGTCGGCACGTCGCCACCCTCCCCCACTCCCAGGGCCAGCGGTTCGGCGATGACGAGGGCGTGGTCGCCCGCCGCCACCCGGTGCACGGTCCGGCACAGCAGCACCGCGAGCGCCCCGTCGACCAGCGGCACCCCGAACGGGCCGGGCGTCCAGCCGGAACGCGCGGCGAACCCGTCGACGGAACTGTCGGCGAACCCGTCGGCGGCGAGGGCCGGGGCCTCCCCCGGCTGGTCGGCGGCGAGCAGGTGCACCGCCACGTGCTCGGCGTGGTCGACGGTGGGCAGGCTCGGCGACGACCGGCCGACGCAGAACGAGACCAGCGGCGGCTCCACCGACACGGGGGCGAACGAGGCGGCGGTGAACCCGGCCGGGGGCAGCGCGGGCCGGCCCCGGCGGGCGCGTCGGCCGGGCGCGGTGACCACGGCGACGGTCTTCGCCCGCCGACGCAGCAGGGCCCGGAACAGGTCGGCGTCGACCGGGCGCAGCTCGACGGGGCTGCGCCGGTCCAGGGCGGTCACGCTGTCGCTCCGCCGGACGGGCCGGCCGGGCGGGCGCAGGACGGCGGGAGCGCGGCGGGCCGGGTGGCCGGGGACGACGGCAGCGCGGCGGACGGGACGGACAGTCGGGTGGGACGTTCGGTGGCGTCGGCCAACGGGGGCTCCTCGGGGCGGGCCGCCCGGGCGGCGGCGGGGGTCGTGGGCAGGTCGGGCGTGCGATTGGCGGGGACGGTCGTGGGCCGGGCGGGGGTACGGCCGGCGGCCCGGGCGTTCCGGGCCCCGTCGTGGAGCAACGCCGTGATCTCGTCCCGGTGACGGCGGAAGGCGGCGGAGGAGCGGATCGTCCCCGCCGCGCCCCGGTCACCGAGGCGGACGTCGACGACCCGCCCGACCCGCCCGGCGGTCAGCACCGCGACCCGTTGACCGAGGTGGACGGCCCGGTCGACGTCGCGGGTGGCGAGGACGACCGTGGTGCCCGCACGGGCCAGGACGCGGGCCAGGTCCGCCTGCGCGGCGTCGCGGGCGGCCGGGTCGAGCGCGGCGAGCGGCTCGTCGAGCAGCAGGACCGACGGGCCGTACGCGAGGCTGCGGGCGAGGGCGACGCGCCGCCGCAGGCCGGCGGGGAGTTCGTGCGGGTACCGGTCGGCCACCCCGGCGAGGCCGGCCAGCTCCAGGTGGTGGGCGGTCAGGTCGGGCCGCTCGGCGGGCGGCACCCCCCGGGCGGCCAGCCCGAACGCGACGTTGCCGGCGGCGGTGCGCCAGGGCAGCGGCCCGGACTGCGGGTAGACGAGGCCCCGGTCGGGGCCCGGGCCGGTGACCGGCCGGCCGTCGACCAGCACCCGCCCCGAGGTGGGCCGGGCCAGCCCGCCGAGCAGGTCGAGCAGCGTGGACTTGCCGCAGCCGGCGGGGCCGACGACGACCAGGAACTCACCGGGGCTCACCCCGAGGGTGAGCCGGTCCAGGGCGGTGACGGCACCGACGGCTCCACGCCCGGTGGTGCGGGCCGGGAAGGTCTTCGTCACCCCGTCGAACAGGACGGCTCCGGTGCGGGCCCGCCGTGGCCGGCCGGAGTGGGGCCGGGCCGGCGGGGTGGGGACGCGGGCGAGGGGACGCGGTGGCTGCGGGGATGGGGACACGGCTGTCTCCTGATCTGTCCGCGAGGCGATGGGGCCGGGGCGGAGCGGCGAGGGGCCCGCGGTCGGGGCGTCGTGGCCGCCCGTCGCGCCGGCCGCTCGGGAGGCGTGGGAAGCGCGGTGACGGCGGCCGGGCCGGAGGAACCGGTCAGCTCAACAGAGCGCGCTCGCGTGCCGGACCAGGTCGACGTAGACGCGAGCGGTGAGGAGAGGCTCGTCCCGCTGCGACATGACCTCATGTTGACGGCGCTCCACGCAGCCGGTCAACACCCTTCCATAATATGAGACACGCGTGGCTTCCCCTCTCCGATTCCCCGTCCAGCAGCGTAAACCAGCTCGCAAGACCTATCGGGTGGATATGCATTGCCGACCGCCGGAGGCACCGTCCGGTGCGGACGGTCGTGGGTTTCGCAGAACGCCGGTTCGGGCATGTTCGATGTCGACACGGCAGGGAACGCTCACGAAGGGAGCCCGCGATGGGCCTGATGTTTCGCAAGCGCAAGAAGTACGGCCCGATCATCCTGAACTTCACGGAGAACGGCTTCTCCTCGTGGAGCATCAAGATCGGCCGCTGGTCCTGGAACTCGCGGGCCAAGGCGCACCGCGTCGACCTGCCGGGCCCGCTGTCGTGGAAGCAGGACAAGTCCCGGGCCTGACGATCCCGAGGTCGAACGGGGCGCCGGTGGGTCACCGGCGCCCCGTTCGGTGTCGGGGCCCTCGCCGTCGCCGGGCGCGGCCTAGACGACCGGGCCGGCCCCGGGGGCGGCGCTGATCAGCACGTCGCCGCCGAGCCGGCCGTGCGCGGGTTCCCGGGTCACCGCCCCGGATTCGAGCAGGGCGGTGAGCACCCGGGTCGCGTCCGCGGACCGGTAGGGCGTCGAGGTGAGGGCGTACCGGCGCAGCTCGGTGACGGTGCGCGGGCCGGAGCGGCCCAGCTCGGCGAGGATCGCCCGGCGCAGCGATTCGAGCTCGGGGGCAGGCGCGGCGGCCGGGGTCGGAGTGACCGCCGGGGCCCGGTCACCGGGGGCCGCCGGGTCGCGGTAGCGGACGCCGGCGCGCTCGCCGGCCGCCCAGAGCCCGTCCTTGAACGCCTGGAGGCTGCGGTCCGATCCGGTGGCGAACGCGACCCGCCGCCCGGCGTCGGCCGCCCCGCTCCCCGCCTCGGCCTGCGCCTCGCCCGACTGCGCGGGCTCCGACTGCGTTAGCTCCGGCTCCGCCCTGCCAACCAGCCCCGGCTGCGCCGGTTCCGGGTCGGGGAGCAGGTCGACCTCGGCCACGAGCGGGAAACCGGCCGCCTCCAGCGCCGGTCGCAGGGACGCGCCCGGCCCGGCGACCAGCAGCAGGTCGGCCGGGCGGCCGACCCGGGCGGCGGCCAGCAGCGCCGGGGTCGGGGCGGCACCGTGGGCCAGGGTGAGCAGCGGGGCGCCGGCTGCCCCGGCCGCCTTGAGCGCCACCGGCAGCCGCTCCGGGCCGCCGGGCACGACGTGCACGGCAACCTCGGCGGGCAGCCCCGCCTCGGCCGCACCGAGCCGCGCCGGCAGGCCCTCGTCGCCCTCGGCGAGCACGAGAACGGTGAGCCGGAACCCGCGCAGCCGGTCGGCGTGCTCCCCCACCGCCCGCAGCGCGGCGTCCGCGCCCTCGGCGCCGGTTCCGGCGTACGCGAGGGCGAGGGTGGCCCGGCGCGAGCGTTGCAGCGCCGCGGGCAGCCAGGCGTCGAGCTGGCGGACGAGCAGGTCGCGCGGGACGGTGTGGGTCGACATCCTGCCGTTCTACCGCACGCCCCGCCGGCCCGGCCCCGGGGTCGCCGATCCCGATGCCCCCAAACGGGATCAGGCCGGGACGGAGATCCCGACGCCGCCCCGGGTCTGCCCGCCGTAGCGCTGCCGCTCGCGGTCGAGGTCGAGGCGGCCGATCCGCTTGCGGGCGGCCAGGGCGGCGTCGTCGAGCCGGTCGGCCGGCACCAGCCAGACGATCTCGAACTCCAGCCCGTCGGGGTCCTGCCCGTAGAGGCTCTTGGTGGTGCCGTGGTCGGAGCTGCCCACGAGCGCCCCGGCGGCGGCGAGCCGCTCGGCGGTGGCGGCCAGCTCGTCGAGGGTGTCGACCTCCCAGGCCAGGTGGTAGAGGCCGACGGCACCCCGGCCGGCGGTGGAGCGCCCCGCCGCCTGCCCGACCTCGAACAGTCCGAGGTCGTGGTCGTTGGTGGAGCCGGGGGCCTGGAGGAAGGCCGCGCCCCGGAAACCGTCCGGGGTCATCGGGATGACGCGGAAGCCCAGCACGTCGCGGTAGAACGCGACGCTGCGGGCCAGGTCGCCGACGTAGAGGACGGCGTGGTTGAGGCGGTGGATTCCCATGCGCCCCACCGTAGCGCGGTTTAGTTGAGCGTTCAACAATGTCGGTTATGCTGGGAGCCATGACCCGCTGGCTGGACCCGGACGAGCAGCGCACGTGGCGGGCGTACCTGACCGCCTCCCGGGCGCTGATGGACGCGCTCGACCGCGAGCTGCAACGCGACGCGGGGATGCCGCACGCCTACTACGAGATCCTGGTGCGGCTCTCCGAGGCGCCCGACCGCCGGCTGCGGATGAGCGAGCTGGCCGACGTCACCGGCTCCTCGCGCAGTCGCCTGTCGCACGCCGCCGCGCGGCTGGAGGCGTCCGGCTGGGTCCACCGCGAGGAGTGCCCCACCGACCGGCGCGGGCAGGTCGCCGTGCTCACCGACGCCGGCTTCGCCGCGCTCGCCGCCGCCGCGCCCGGCCACGTCGAGGGGGTACGCCGGTATCTCTTCGACGCGCTCAGCCCCGCCCAGGCAGACCAGTTGCGCCGGATCAGCGAGGCGCTCGCGGACCACCTGACCGGATGACGACCGAATCGCGATCCTCGGGGGGTTGTACATATTGTCGCGGGACGGCCACGATGGGGCGTGTCCTCCGCCTTCGGTGATCTGACCGGCCAGGCGCACCAACTGGTGTCCGCCGGCGACCTGGCCGGTGCGCAGCAACTGCTCTCCGACGCGTTGAGCGACGCCGATCCGCACCCCGACAGCGCCTCCCCCGAGGTGGCCGACGCCGCCGGCCTCCAGGCCCGCGTCCTGGTCGCCCTGGGCGAGCCGCACTCCGCGCGGGGCTGGGCCGCCTTCGCGTACGCGGCGACGAGCCGGCTGCACGGCCCCTCCGACCCGCGTACGGTGGCGGCGGCGGCCACCCTCGCCGCGGTGCTGCACCGGGTCGGCAGCCACGCCCGCGCCGCCCGGCTCTACTCCGACGTGGTCATCGAGCTGACCGCGTCCGACGGGCCGGAGTCGCTGCGGGTGCTGGCCGCCCACGCCGACCTGGCCACTGTGGAGTACGCCCGGGGCCAGTGCGAGGTGGCCCGGGACCGGTTGCAGGACGCCTGGGAGCTGCACCGCGAGGTGTACGGCGACGGCCATCCCAGCGGCATCAAGATGCTCGCCCGGCTCGGGTCGATGCAGCGCGACTGCGGGGAGTTCGCCGAGGCGCACGACAACCTGGCCCTGGCCCGGGACCTGTGCCGGCAGCACCTCGCCGTGGACGACCCGCTCGCCGTGCAGGTGGCGGCCCTGGCCCGCGCCGCCGCCAACCCCGATCACGTCTGCTCCCGCCCGGCCCCCGCCCGGGAGCGGGAGGCGCCAAAGGAGCCCGTGGTGCCCGCGGCCCGGGTCGCGCCGGCCGCCGAGGGGCCTCCGACGCACCAGCCGACGTGGCCGCCCGACGACGCACCGCCGACCTACCAGTCGGCCTGGCCGCCCGACGAGGGGCCGCCGACGCACCAGCCGACCTGGCCGCCCGACGACGCACCGCCGACCTACCAGCCGGCCTGGCCGCCCGACGAGGGGCCGCCCCCGCCCGTGGTGCCCGCCCCCCGGTTCCCCGCCGACGACGCGGCCCCCCTCGCGGAGCCCGGCGACCCGGCGTACGCCGGGGGCGACCGCGACCGGTGGCCACCGGAGGACTCCGCCCCCTGGGCGGACGGGGAACACCGGGAGCGGGCCGCCGACGAGCCGCCCCCGGGGGTGCGGCCCGTGCGCGTGCCCGCCGTCCGGCCGGACCCGTCCCGGCTGCTGCCGGTGGTGGTGCCGCGCCCGCCCGAGCCCCCGCAGCGCCGGCTCACCCCGCTGCTGGTGCTCGGCGGCGTGACCGTGGTGGTGCTCGGGGCGGCGGCGGTGATCGCCGGCGTGGCCCGGGTCGACGGCTCGGGGCCGGAGCCGGCCCCGGCGCCCTCGGCCACCGCCTCGCCGTCCGCCGGCCCGAAGGCCGCCGCGTCGCCGGGCGCCCCGCCGGGTGGGGTGCGGCTGAGTGACGACCGGGAGCGCATCGCGCTGCGCTGGACGTACCCGGCGGGCGCGAACGGGCCGGTGGTGATCACCGGCGCCCGGTCGGGGCAGCAGCCGCGCCCGCTGGCGACCCTGCCGCCGGGCAGCACGAGCTGGTCGGTGGAGGAGCTGGACCGCACCGGCGACTACTGCTTCACGGTCGCGGTGGTGTGGTCGGCGGACCACGTCGGGCGCAGCCGCGAGGTCTGCACCCGCCGCCGGTGAGCTCAGGCGTCGAGGGCGGCCAGGAAGGCGTCCGCGATGACCGCGTGGCCGGGCAGCCCGGGGTGCACCTGGTCGTCGGCCCAGCGCTGCGGCGGGCTGTGCCGCAGCACCCGGTCGAAGGCCGCCTGGGTGGCCACGTGCACCGCGTCGAAGTCCTTCGCAAGGGCGGCCACCACCGCCGCGTACCGGTCGGTCCGGGCGCGCTGGGGCTGGTCGACGTCGGCCTCGACGAAGTACGGGTCGGCGAGGATCAGCCGGCACCCGGTCGCGTCCACAGCCCGGCGCAGCAGGGCGCGCAGGGTGCGCAGGGTGCGCTCGTACTCGTCGATCGGCACCGCCTCGGCCTCGCGGCCCGGGATGAACGCGCGCCACACGTCGTTGATGCCGATCATCACGGAGAGCCAGTCGGGGCGCTCGGCGATCGCGTCGGCGTCCCAGCGGGCCGCCAGGTCCCGCACCGTGTTGCCGCTGATGCCACGGTTGACCCAGGTCAGCTCCCGCTCCGGGAAGCGGGCGTCGACGAACGCGCGGACGAGGCTCATGTAGCCGTCGCCGAACGGCGCGGCGGCGTCGCTCCGGCCGCAGTCGGTGATGCTGTCCCCGATGAAGACGATCCGTTGACCGGCGCCCAGCAACATGCGTGCGTCTCCGTCCCGACCCGGCGGCGTGACCTGCCCGGACCGCTTGGTGGGGAGGGCCGCGGCACGGTATCTTTTGCAATTCAGGCACAAAAAAGGAACGGCGAATGGAAGCCGTTCCGTACGCAATTCTAATCACTAGGGAGACGGCTTGTCAAGGAACTCCGCGGGTCCCGACGAGCTACGCCACGACGCGCCCCGGCGCGACGATCCACGGCACGACGACGAGCCGCGCCACGACGACGAGATCGGCCACGAGCAGGAGTACGTCTCGATGCTCTACGGCCGGTTGGACGGCCTGCGGGAGCAGGCCGCCCGACGGCTCGCCGAGGAGCTGAGCGCCAGCGGCGGCAGCCCACAGGCCCGGTCCCAGCGCGAGAGCGCCGTGCGGATGTACGCCGAGCAGGTCGAGCAGTTCTCCGCCGTGGAGAACGGGCTCTGCTTCGGCCGGCTGGACACCGACGACGACGCCCGCCACTACGTCGGCCGGATCGGCATCTTCGACACCAGCGGCGGCTACGACCCGCTGCTGATCGACTGGCGGGCCCCCGCCGCCCGCGCCTTCTACCTGGCCACCGCCGCCAACCCGCAGGGCGTCCGGCGACGGCGGCACCTGCGCACCCGGCAGCGGAAGGTGACCGCCCTCAACGACGAGGTGCTCGACCTGGCCACCGCCTCCCCCACCGCCCACGAGGAGCTGACCGGCGAGGCGTCCCTGCTCGCCGCCCTCAACGCCGGCCGCACCGGCCGGATGCGCGACATCGTCGAGACGATCCAGGTCGAGCAGGACCGGGTCATCCGGGCCGACCTGCCCGGGACGCTCGTCGTCCAGGGTGGACCGGGCACCGGCAAGACCGCCGTCGCCCTGCACCGCGCGGCGTACCTGCTCTACACCTACCGGCGGGAGCTCTCCACGCGGGGCGTGCTGCTGGTCGGCCCCAACGAGACGTTCCTGCGCTACATCTCCCAGGTGCTGCCCACGCTGGCCGAGACGGGCGTGCTGCTGCGTACCCCCGGGGATCTGTTTCCCGGGGTGAGCGCCCGGCGCGGCGAGCCGGCGCGGGCGGCGGCGCTGAAGGGCCGCGCGGAGATGGTGGAGGTGCTGGGCGCGGCCGTGCGGGACCGGCAGTGGGCGCCCGACGAGCCGCTGGAGATCGAGATCGAGCGGGACGTGGTGACCCTCGCGCCGGAGACCGTCCGGGCGGCCCGGGAGCGGGCCCGCCGTTCCGGCCGGCCGCACAACCTGGCCCGCGCCGTGTTCGACGTCGAGATCGTGCACGCCCTGGCCGACCAGATCGCCGAGCGCATCGGCGCGGACCCGCTGGGCGGGGAGAACCTGCTCGACGAGGCCGACGTCGCGGAGATCCGCCGGGAGCTGCGCGAGGAGCCCGAGGTACGGGCGACGCTGGACCAGCTCTGGCCCGTGCTCACCCCGCAGCGCCTCCTCGCCGACCTGTACGCCGACCCGGACCGGATCGCCGCCGCCACGCCCGGCTGGAGCGACGCCGACCGCGCCCTGCTGCGCCGCGAGCCGGGCGGCTGGTCCGTCGCCGACGTGCCGCTGCTGGACGAGGCCGCCGAGCTGCTCGGCGAGGACGACCGCGCCGCCGCGGCCCGCCGGGAGCGCATCCGGGCCCTCCAGCGCGAGTACGCCGAGGGCGTCCTGGAGATCGCCCGGGGCTCCCAGTCGATCGACGTGGAGGACGTGCAGGACGAGGCGAGCGGCGGCGAGATCCTCAGCGTCGCCGACCTGATCGACGCCGACCTGCTGCTGGAGCGCCAGGAGGAGCACGACGGGCTGACCGCCGCCCAGCGCGCCGCCGCCGACCGCACCTGGGCGTTCGGCCACGTCATCGTCGACGAGGCGCAGGAGCTGTCGCCGATGGCCTGGCGGCTGCTGATGCGCCGCTGCCCGAGCCGGTCCATGACGATCGTCGGCGACGTGGCGCAGACCGGCGCGCTGGCCGGCACGCCGTCCTGGGCGGACGCCCTGGAGCCGTACGTGGGGCGGCGGTGGCGGCTGGAGGAGCTGACCGTCAGCTACCGCACCCCGACCGAGATCATGGCGGTGGCCGCCGAGGTGCTGGCCGAGATCGACCCGGGCCTGCGCCCGCCGCGCTCGGTGCGCGACAGCGGCGTGCCGCCGTGGGACCGCGCGGTCGCCGAGGAGGCGCTGGCGCGCGAGCTGACCGACGCCGTGGTCGCCGAGGCGGCCGGGCTGGCCGACGGGCGGCTCGGGGTGATCGTGCCCGGCGGCCGGGTGGACGCGCTGGGCGCGGCCCTGGTCGCGGCGCTGCCCGAGGCGGCGGTCGGCGAGCACCCGGAGCTGGAGAGCCGGGTGGTGTTGCTGACCGTGGGCCAGGCCAAGGGGCTGGAGTTCGACACCGTGCTGGTGGTCGACCCCGAGGGGATCGTGGCGGAGTCGCCGCGCGGGCACAGCGACCTCTACGTCGCCCTCACCCGCGCCACCCAACGCCTGGGCATCCTCCGCGCGGCGTCCTGACCGCGCCTCCCCGGCCTCTCCGGGACTTCAGGCGCACTTTCCCGGAATCGGGGCCTTCGCGGCGGCGGACGGCCACCGGTTCCGGGAACGTGCCACTGGTTCCGGGAACGTGTGCTCCCCGGGAACCGGTGAGGCAGGCAGTCGGTGTCACTCGTCGGTGAAGTTGCCGACCTGGCTGGCGCTGCTCGACTGGTCGCTGGTCGAGCCGCCCGCCGGGGTGCTCAGGCCGCCCGTGGTGGCGTCGCCGGTCGTGGTCGGGGCGACCTTCCCGGGGTGCTGCTCCGGCTGCCGGGCCACCCGGCGCACGCTCGCCGGGCCGGCGGTGCCGCCGGTCGTGGTGACCGCGCCCTGGCCCCGGGTCGGGCCGCCGTCGCGCAGCACCTCCGGGTCGACCGGGGCGTCCGCCGGGTCGTCGGGGTCCTCGTCCTGGATGACCCGCGTCTCGTCGGTCTGCGGCACGGTGACCTCGTCGAGCGCCCCCTCGCCGTACACGCCGCCGGCGATCCGTTCCTCCGCCCTACGGGCGGATTCCCGCCCCGTGTCGTCCTCGCGCACTGTCCACCACCTCGCATAAGTGTCGGAATGTCGTGCGTGCCCGGTGACCGACCGGCCAAACCCCGCCCGTGTCGCCGGTGGGTCGCGGCCGGGCGCTGCTCTCCGGCGGTACGGGGGCGTTACCTCGCCGGGCCTTCGGGTAGTCGGGGGGTGCCCCCGCCGGAAACGCGAAACCGTGCCGTGGCCGAAACGCGGTAGCGGGGCGAGGGAGCGCAGTAGGACTCATCGCATCCTGAGGAGGACAAGATGAGCACGCAGGCTGCATCCACCAGGCCGACGGGTCGGGCCCAGGAAGCGCCGAACCGCGCGATGAACGAGGCGCCGAACCGTGGCATGCAGGAGGCGCCCACCCGGCCGATGCCCATGATGCACGACGGGCACCGCGAGCCGATGCAGGCGCCGGGCACGGAGACCAAGCAGGCGTTCAAGACCACGGAGTTCTGGGTCTGGGCCGCCTCGGTGATCGGCGTGCTGGCCGCCTCGTACCTGGTCGGCAAGAACTCGGTCGGCGTGGACATCTTCCGCGCGCCGCAGGCCTGGTTCTTCATCACGCTGCTGTCGATCGGCTACCTGGGTAGCCGGGGCCTGGCGAAGGCCGGGAGCGCCTATCGCGGCGGCGAGGAGCGCAAGGCCCGGCACTGACCGGTCCGCCCGCTCCTGAACAACACGGTGGCCCTCCGGGAACTCCTCCCGGAGGGCCACCGTCGTGCGTCACTCCTCGCCGAAGCCCCAGTCCTCGGCGAAGTCGCCCTCGACGGCGTCCTCGATCATCTCCCCGGCGACCATCCCGCCGACCGCGCCGAGCGCCGCCCCGGCGACGATCCCGCCCATGCCGACGCCGCCCCGGCCGTGGCCGTGGCCGTGGCCGTGCTGCATCGGGTAGCCGTGCGGGGCGCCGTACGCCTGGTGCGGCGCGCCGAAGCCGTGCTGGGGCGCGCCGAAGCCCTGGGCCCGCAGGCCGCCGTAGCGGGACGTGGTCTCCTGGAGCCAGCCGTCGACCACCCGCACCCAGTCGGTCCGGTCCGCGTCGGTGTGGGCCACCGTGTACCGGCCGAAGACGTCGTGGCCGGCGCTGAGGAAGCCGCCCCGCTTGTCGCACTCCAGCACCACGTCGACGCCCTGCGGGCTCGTCACGAAGGTCAGCTCGACCTCGTTGATGAGCTGCGCGTACTGCGGCGCGGCGAAGAACTCGATCTCCTGGTAGAACGGCAGCGTCTGGTGCACGCCGTGGATGCGGCCCCGCTCCAGGTCCGCGCCCTTGAACCGGAAGCCGAGCTGGGCGAAGGCGTCCAGGATCCGCTCGTGCACCGGCAGCGGGTGGACGTTGACCTGGTCCAGGTCACCCTTGTCGACCGCCCGGGCCACCGCCAGCTCGGTGCGCAGCCCCATCGTCATGCCGTAGAGGCGCTGGCCGTACACGTCGGTGATCGGCGTCTCCCACGGCACCGGGAGCTGGAACGGGATCGACAACTGCTGCTTCGGGGCGAGCTGGAAGGCCCCGCTCACCGGCATCCGGTGGAACTCCATGACGCCGGCGTACTCGCCGTCGCCGCTCTCGACCTCGACCCGGGTGACCAGGCCCACGACGACCTGCTCGATGGCGGCCGGCGCGTCCCCACCGACCAGGTTGACCTGGCCGTCGAGGGTGAGGCCCGGCCGGGTGTTCGGGTTCGCCAGCACCGTGTCAACGCTGGGGCCACCCACGCCGAACGCGCTCAACATCTTCTTGAAGACCATCGGACCCTCCGCGGAACCGGCGCCACGCTCCACCGTGGAACGCTGGCGGCTGACCAGGGCAGACTAGTGGTCACCGCTGTGAGTTGTCTGAGAAACACCGGGGAGCGTCAGGCGGGTCCGCCCGCCGGCCGGTCGTCGGCCGCCGCCCCGGCGGCCAGGCCGAGGCGCTCGATCGCCGCCGAGACCAGTTCGTCGGGCGTCAGCGAGACGTCGAGCACCAGCACCGACTCGTCCGGGCGGTGCCGTTCGAGGGTGGCGAGCTGCGACTCCAGCAGACTCGCCGGCATGTAGTGCCCGGCGCGCCCGGCCAGCCGCTCCCGGATGACCTCGGCCGGGCCGTCCAGGTGGACGAACTCGACGCTCGGCGGTCCCTGCCGCAGCACGTCGCGGTAGGACCGCTTCAGCGCCGAGCACGCCAGCACCGTGGACACCCCCTCGGCGCCCCGCGCGGCCATCCACCCGGCCAGGTCGCGCAGCCAGGGCAGGCGCGCCGCGTCGTCCAGCGGCACGCCGCCCCGCATCCGCGCCACGCTGGCCGGCGAGTGGAACTCGTCGGCCTCGGCGAAGACCAGTCCGGTACGGGCGGCGATGCCCCGGGCCACGGTCGTCTTCCCGGCCCCGGACACCCCCATCACGACCACGTGCCGCGTCGCCGCGCCGCCGGGGCGCTCACCAGTCATGGACCGTCCCGTCCTGGAGCCGGTTGAACGGCAGGTAGGCCGGCACGTACGGGAACCTCGCGGCGGCGGCCTCGTCCAGCTCGACGCCGAGCCCGGGCTGCTCCCCCGGGTGCAGGTAGCCGTCGGTGAAGGTGAACGACTGCCGGAAGACCTCGTTGGTCAGCGGCCCGTGCTGCATGTACTCCTGGATGCCGAAGTTGTGGATGGCCAGGTCCAGGTGCAGCGCGGCGGCCATGCCGACCGGCGAGATGTCGGTCGGGCCGTGGATGCCCGACTTGATCTGGTACTGCGCGGCGAAGTCGAGCAGCTTGCGCATGGCCGTGATGCCGCCGGTGTGGGTGACGGCGGAGCGGACGTAGTCGATCAACTGCTCGCGGATGAGCGTCTGGTAGTCCCAGACCGTGTTGAAGATCTCGCCGATGGCCAGCGGCGTCGTGGTGTGGTGGCGGACCAGGCGCAGCGCCTCCTGGTTCTCGGCCGGCGTGCAGTCCTCCAGCCAGAACAGGTCGTACGGCTCCAGGGCCTTGCCGAGCTTGGCGGCCTGGATCGGGGTCATCCGGTGGTGCCCGTCGTGCAGCAGCGGCAGCTCCGGCCCGAACTCGTTGCGCACGGCCTCGAAGACGCCCGGCAGGTGGCGCAGGTAGGAGCGGGTGTCCCAGTCCTCCTCGGCCGGCAGCGGGGTGCGCTGCGCCGGCTCGTAGTCGTACCGCTTGCCGTCGGCGCTGGGCTGGGCGGCGACGCCGTACACGGCGTTGATGCCGGGCACCGAGGTCTGCACCCGGATCGACCGGAAGCCGAGGTCGAGGTGCCGACGGATGGAGTCGAACAGCTCCGGCAGGTCGCGGCCCGAGGCGTGCCCGTACGCCATGATCCCGGTGCGCGACGCCCCGCCGAGCAACTGGTACAGCGGCATGCCCGCGGCCTTGGCCTTGATGTCCCACAGGGCCACGTCCACCGCCGCGATGGCCGCCATGGTGACCGGCCCGCGTCGCCAGTACGCCGAGCGGTACAGGAACTGCCAGGTGTCCTCGATGCGGTGCGGGTCCCGGCCGATCAGCAGCGGGACGACGTGGTCGCGCAGGTAGGAGGCGACCGACAGCTCCCGTCCGTTGAGGGTGCCGTCGCCCAGGCCGGTGACGCCGTCGTCGGTGGTGATCTTCAGGGTGACGAAGTTGCGGTCGGGGCTGGAGACGATGACATCGGCTGCGACGATCTTCACGGGATGCCTTTCTTCGAGGGGTGTACGCGGCGGCTCAGCGCAGGACGTTTCCGGCCTCGTGGCCGTCCAGGAGGGAGAGTTCGGCGCGGCGGGGCAGCCCTTCGCAGTCGCCGCGGCTGGAGACCGCGAAGGCGCCCAGGGTCGCCGCGCGGCGCAGGCGGGCGGCGAGGTCGAGCCCGTCGAACCAGCCGGACAGGTAACCCGCCGTGAACGCGTCCCCGGCGCCGACCGGGTCGACGGCCGTCACGGTCAGCGCGCCGACCCGCTCGACCCCGTCGGGGGTGTGCGCCCGCGCGCCGTCGGCGCCCAGCTTGACCAGGACGGTGCCCACGCCCCGTCCGAGCAGCTCCGCCACGACCGTCTGCTCGTCGGCCCCCGGGTCGCCGAGGATGTCGAGTTCGTCGGCGGAGGCGACGACGATCGCGGCGTGCCGCGCGAGCGGGGCGAGCACCGCGCGGGCGGCGTCGCGGGACCAGAGCCGGTCGCGGTGGTTGACGTCGAGGCAGACCGGGATGCCGGCGGCGGTGGCGGCCTCGACCGCCCACCGGGCGGCCTCCCGGGCGGTGTCGGACAACGCCGGGGTGATCCCGGTCAGGTGCAGCACCCGCGCGCCGGCGGCCAGCGGGGCCCGCAGGTCGTCGACGCGCAGCGCCGACCCGGCGGAGCCGGCCCGGTGGTACTGCACCCGGGTCAGGTCGGCGGTGCGCTGCTCCAGGAACATCAGGCCGCTCGGCCGGTCGGGGTCGCGGGTCACGCCGTCGACCGCGACGCCCTCGGCGCGCAACTGCCGCAGCACGTACTCGCCGAACTCGTCGGTGCCCACCCGGCCCGCCCAGGCGGCCCGGTGACCCAGCCGGGCCACCCCCACCGCCACGTTGGACTCGGCCCCGGCCAGGTGCATGCTCAGGGTCGCCCCGGCGGCGAGCGGGCCGGAGGCGCGCAGCGAGACCATCGTCTCGCCGAAGGTGAGCAGGTCGGGCGCGGTCACGATCCGGCGGCTTCCCGCACGGCGGCGAGGTACGTGCGGGCCCGGCCCCGCAGCGCGTCCAGGTCACCGCCGGAGGCGGCGTCGCCGACCAGCGGGCCGCCGAGCCCGAGCGCGATCGCGCCCGCCCGGAAGTAGCCGGGCACGTCGGCCAGGCCCACCCCGCCGACCGCCACGAACGGGATGTCCGGGAACGGGTCGCGCACCGCCTTCAGGTACGCCGGGCCGCCCACCGACGCGGGGAAGAGCTTGACGGCCGACGCCCCCAGCCGGACGGCGTTGTACGCCTCCGTGGGGGTGAGGGCCCCGGCGGCGACCGGGAGGCCCCGGCGGGCGGCCTCGCCGATCGACTCGACCACGGCCGGGGTCACCACGAACTGGGCGCCGGCGGCGGCCACGTCGGCCACGTCGGCGGTGGTGAGCACCGTGCCCGCGCCGACGAGGGAGCCGGCGGGCGCGGCGGCGCGCAGCGCCTCGATGGCCCGCGTCGCGTCCGGCGTGGTGAGGGCGACTTCGACGATGCGTACGCCCTCCTCCAGCAGCGCGGTGCCCGCGGCGACCGCACCGGCGGCGTCGGTGCCGCGGATGACCGCCAGGACGCGGGCGGCCGTGAGTTCGGCGACGAGATCGAGGGTCATGTGATCACCATTCCGCGTAGGAGCCGTCGCGGTGCCGCCACGTGGGGCTGCGCCACGCGTGGCCGCGCTTGTCCGCCGCGCGCACCGCGTCTTCGTCGATGTCGATGCCGAGGCCGGGGGCCGTGAGCCGCTCGACGTAGCCGTCGACGAACGTCAGCGGGGACTTGTCGAGGCAGTAGTCGAGCACCTCGGCGCCGAGGTTGTAGTGGATGCCGATGCTCTGTTCCTGGATCAGGTAGTTCGGCGTGGCGAAGCCGACCTGGAGGCAGGCCGCGAGCGCGATCGGCCCGAGCGGGCAGTGCGGGGCGAGCTGCGCGTCGTACACCTCGGCCAGCGCGGCGATCTTGCGGACCTCGGTGATGCCGCCGGCGTGCGAGAGGTCCGGCTGGGCGACCGCGATGCCGGCCTGGAGCACCGGCAGGAACTCCTGCCGGTTGTAGAGCCGCTCCCCCGTCGACACGGGCGTGGTGGTGGAGCGGACGAACTCGCCGATGAGGTGCGAGTTCTCCGGGACCACCGGCTCCTCGAGGAAGAACGGCCGGTACGGCTCCAGCAGCGGGGCGACCCGGCGGGCCGTGGCGAGGCTGAACCGGCCGTGGAAGTCGACCGCCACGTCCCGGGAGTCGCCGAGCACCTCCCGGGCCGTGGCGACCCGCCGCACCACGGCGTCCAGCTCGGCGACGGACGCGACGGCGCTCATCCGGCCGGAGGCGTTCATCTTCACCGCGGTCAGCCCCGTGGCGAGGGCGGCGCCGATCTGGTCGCGCACCTCGCTGGGATCGTCGCCGCCGACCCAGCCGTAGACCCGGATGCGGTCCCGCACCGGACCGCCGAGCAGTTGGTGCACCGGCGCGCCGAAGTGCTTGCCGGCGATGTCCCACAGGGCCTGGTCGAGCCCGGCCACGGCGCTGGCCAGGATCGGCCCGCCCCGGTAGAACGAGCCCTTCGTCATCACCTGCCAGTGGTCCTCGATGCGCAGCGCGTCCCGGCCGATCAGCAGCTCGCTGAGCTGCTCGACGGCGGTGCGGACCGTCTCGGAGCGCCCCTCGCAGGTCGCCTCGCCCCAGCCGACGACGCCGGAGGAGGTCTCCACCCGGACGAAGAGCCAGCGCGGGGCGACGAGGAACGTCTCCACCCGTTCGATCGTGGTCATGATGCCGTCAGCCCTTCGTGGCGCCGGCGGTCAGGCCGGAGACGACGTACTTCTGCACAAACAGGGCGATCACCATGATGGGGAGGGTGACCACGGTCGCCGCCGCCATCAGGCCGCCCCAGTCGATGCTGGCGTAGCCGACGAAGTCGAAGATCGCCACCGGGAGCGTCTTGGTGTCGGCCCCGGAGAGGACCAGGGCGAACATGAAGTTGTTCCAGGAGAAGATGAACGACAGGATGCCGGCGGTGGCGACGCCGGGGACCGACAGCGGCAGGGTGATCCGGCGGAACGCGCCGATGTGGGTCAGCCCGTCGACGAGCGCGGCCTCCTCCAGCTCGGCCGGCAGGCCGTCGAAGTAGCCCATCATGATGTAGACGATCAACGGCAGCGAGACGAACATGTGGCTGAGGATCAGCACGGTGAAGCCGCCGACCATCTGCAGGTTCGAGAAGACGTAGTACCAGGGCACCAGCAGCGAGACGCCGGGGATGACCCGCGCCATGAGCACGACGAGCGCCGACTTCTTCATGTTGAACCGGCTCATCGAGTACGCGGCCGGCACGCCGAGCAGCAGCGACAGCACGGTGGCGGCGAGCGCCACCCAGAGGCTGTTGCCGATGAACTTCACGTAGTTCGCCTGCTGGAGCACGTTGGCGTAGTTGTCCAGCGTGGGGGTGAAGGAGAAGGTCTTCTCGGTGTCGTAGATGTCGACGTTGGTCTTGAGCGACGCGGCGACCATCCAGACCAGCGGCGCGACCAGCGCCAGCACCACGAGGACGAGGGCCACGGCCCGGAAGATCCTGTACGGCCCGCGCGGCTTCATCGGTCCATCCCCTTCTTGCGGTACGTCAGGGCCCACATCACCCCGATGATGATCAGGAAGAAGATGATGAGGACGGTCGACGAGACGCCGTAGTCGTTGTAGTCGAAGCTGAGGCCGTAGGCGTAGACGTTGAGGGTCTCCACCTCGTGGAAGGACCCGCCGCCCCGTCCCTTGGTGGCGTAGAGGATGTCGAAGGTCTTCAGCGCGTCGATGCCGCGCAGCAGGATCGCGACGATCACGGTCGGCATCAGCAGCGGCAGGGTGACGTGCCGGAACCGCTGCCAGGTGCTCGCGCCGTCGATCAGCGCCGCCTCCTGCGGCTCGTCGGAGATCGCGGTCAGGCCGGCGAGCAGGATCAGCACGACCATCGGCGTCCACTGCCAGATGTCGATGAACATCGTGGTCGGCAGGGCCGAGCCCTGCCCGGCGAGCCACGGCTGGGGGGAGATGCCGAACCAGCCGAGGAGCTGGTTCGCCGCCCCGATGTTGGGGTCGAAGATGAGGCGCCACATCATGCCGACCGCCACCGGCGTGGCCACCAGCGGCAGGAGGATCGCGACCCGGACCCACTTCTCGCCACGGAACGGCCGCCACAGCAGCAGGGCGATCGCCATGCCGAGAACGACCTCGAAGAAGAGCACCACTCCGGTGAAGAGGGCGGTGCGCCACACCGCCGGCCAGAACCGGTCGGTGTCGCCGAGCACGTCGAGGTAGTTCTGGAACCCGATGAAACTGCTCTCGGCGCGCACCGAGCCCTCGGCGTCGGTGAGGCTGAGATACCCCGTCCACGCCACCGGGAAGACGATCAGCACGGCGACGAAGACCATGGCGGGCGCCGCGAAGAGCCACTTGCGGTGGTTGTTGGCCCAGCGTGACAGGGCGGAGCTCTCCGAGTGCGTCGAGCGGACCCCGGGTGATTTCTTGACTGGTGTGGTGACGGCTGACATCAGGTCTCCGGAGGGGTCAGGGCCAGGGGCCCGGGGCGCGGGTGGCGGGGCCGTCCGCCCCACCACCCGCGCCCCGGGCTACTTCGCCTCGTCGTCGAGGAACTTCTGGAACGCCTCGTTGGCGCTCTCCGCGGAGGCGGTCACGTCCTTGCCGGTGATCGCGTCGACGATCGGCTGGCCGACGATCTCCCGCGCCTTGGCGACGTTCTTGACCAGCGGACGGTCGTGGCCGACACCGTTGGCGGTGCTGACGGTGGTGGCCTCGGCGAGGTCCTTCGGGTAGGTCGCCGCGCCCTCCGGGTTGTCCCAGACGGAGGTACGGGCGCTCGGGACGCCGGCCTTCTGCTGCGCGAGCGCCTGCTCCTTGCCGGCCGCCCACTGGATGAACTTCCAGGCGTTGTCCTTGTTCTTGGACGAGTCGTTGACGCCGAGCGCCCAGGAGGGGATGTTGTACGGCTTCGAGCCGGCGGGGCCGGCCGGGAAGGCCGCGAAGCCGACGGTGTCGGAGACCTTCGACTTCGCCGGGTCGGTGGCGTTCTTGTAGAGCGAGTTGGCCTCGGTGTAGAAGGCCGCCTTGCCCTGCGTGAAGATCGCCATCGCCTCGGACCAGCTCATGTCGGTGCTGATCTTGTCCGGGCCGTGCTCGCGCAGCAGCCCGCCGTAGTAGGCGTACGCCTGCTTGGCCTGCTCGCTGTTGACCGTGGCCTTGCCGCCGGCGTCGACGAAGTCGCCGCCGAAGCTGAACAGGAAGCTGGAGAACTGGGTGACGGCGGCGGCCTTGCCCGTGCGGGACACGAAGCCCGCCACTCCCGGGTTGTCGGCCTCGACCTTGGCCGCCTGCGTCTTGAGCTCGTCGAGCGTCTTCGGCGGGGCGGTGAAGCCGGACTTCTCCAGCAGGTCCTTGCGGTAGTAGAGGACCTCCTGCTCGGTGATGATCGGAATGCCGACGACCTTGTCCTTGTGGGTGGTCGCCTGCACCGGCCCGGACTGGAAGTCGCCGATCTCGAACGCGCTGTCCGCCTTGGCCTTCTCGCCGAGGTCGGCGAGGTACTTGTTCTCGGCGAACAGCCTCCCCTCCTGCAACGGCCGGTACATCATCACGTCGATGTCGCTGGACCCGGCGTTGAGCTTGACGTTGTACTGGTCGGAGAGCTGGTCCTCACCGAGCTGGGTGACCTCGACCTTCAGGCCGGACTGCTTCTCGAACTCCGGCAGGGCCTTCTTGATGTTCTCCGTCCAGACGTGGTTCACCAGCGTCACGCGCACGGTGTCCGAGCCACCCGCGTCGCCGCCACCGCAGGCGGACAGGCCCAGTGCGACCACCATCGCCAGCGAGGTTCCCATTACCGATCGACGTCTCACGTCCAACTCCCTATGCCGTGGCCTTGCCAGGACCGCCATGCGGGTGGCCTGCCGGGACCGCCACGCGGCCCGCCACCTCCTGGTTTACATCCGCTTAACGTCCGGATGCTAGGCCGAAAAAGCAGATTTATTCAAGGGGTTGATCTAACTGATACGATCCGCCGTGTGAAACCGTCCCCCGCAGGGGTCCCTGCCGTCCGGACCGCCCCGGTTGAAGCCGGATTGCACGCGCAGGTCCTCGATCGCCTCGGCACGGCCATCTGCGGCGGCGAACTCCCGCCGGGGGCGGTCCTGAACATCGACGACCTGGTCGACCGGTATGCCGTGTCCCGCTCGGTGGTCCGCGAGGTGCTGCGCGTGCTCGCCTCGATCGGGTTCGTCGAGACCCGCCGACGGGTCGGCGTCATGATCCGTCCGATCGAGGAGTGGAACGTCTTCGATCCCCAGGTGATCCGCTGGCGGCTCGCCTCGGTCGGCCGTATCACCCAGCTCCGCTCGATCACCGAGCTGCGGGCCGCCGTCGAACCGCACGCCGCCCTGCTCGCCGCCGAGCGGGTGGGCCACGACGAGGCGAGCGACCTCGTCGGGCTCGCCGCGAAGATGTGGGCCGCCGGCAAGGCCGGCGACGAGGAGCGCTTCCTCGAGCTGGACATAGAATTCCACCGACGCGTGCTGATCGCCTCCGGCAACGAGATGTTCGTGCGCCTGCAGAGCCTGGTCGCGGAGGTGCTCACCGGCCGGCACGAGCATCACCTGATGCCGCACCACCCCCACGACCAGGCGCTCCACCTGCACGCGGAGGTGGCCCAGGCCATCCAGCGGCGCGACGGCGAGCGGGCCCGGCGCGCGATGGTGGAGCTCATGGCGCAGGCCTTCGACGAGATGCGCGCGATCTGGGAGCAGGCCGGCGACGTGGCCGGGGCGTGAGCCCGACCCCGGGCCCGCGCGCCGGGCGACGCGAGGGTGGCCGGGCCCACGCGGACCCGACCACCCGTGGCGGTACGCCTAGCTCGCCGTGCAGGTGACGGCGGGGACGGTGTTGGTGCCGCCCGCGCTGCCGATGAAGCCGAACGTGGTGCTGGCCCCGGCGCCGAGCCGGCCGTTGTAGTCCACGTTGCGGGCGGTCACGGTCGACCCGCTGCTGCTCACCGTGGCGTTCCATGCCTGGCCGACGGTCTGCCCGTTGGCGTAGGTCCACCTCGTCGTCCAGCCGGTGACGGCGGCGGAGCCGGCGGTCACCCTCACCTCGCCCTGGAAGCCGCCCGCCCACTGGTTGACGATCGTGTACGTCGCCGTGCAGCCGCCGGCCGGGGGCGGGGTGGTCGGCGGGGGCGTAGTGGGCGGGGGCGTCGTCGGCGGAGGCGTGGTGGGCGGCGGAGGCGTGGTCGGGTTGGGCCCGCCGCCGTACACCGACGCCTCCCGGGAGGTCGCCCTGATGCCGTTGACGCCGTTGAAGATGCGCTGCCCCCAGGTGGTCAGGGCGGCGGGGTTGAAGTTGGTGACCATGTCGAGGTACTCGACGCCGCCGCCGTTGCCGCTCCACGACCAGCCCAGGTACCCGATGCCGTTGGCCTGGGTGTACGACAGGATCGTGTCCTCGTCGGGGTTGCCGTCGGAGTGGTCGAAGCCGAACTCGCCGACCACGATCGGCAGCTTCGCGGTGCGGAACCGGCCGAGGTAGTCGGTGATCTCGGCGGCGGTGTCGAAGACGCCGTACATGTGGATGGAGAAGACCGTGTTCTTCTGCGGGTCGGCCGCGAAGACGGACGCGGCGTTGTCGCGCATCGTGAACGACCAGTCCTGGCCCCAGTTCGGGGCGTCGACCATGATCGTGTGCGTCAGGCCGGCGGCGCGCAGCCGCTTGACCGCGTTGGCGGTGTCGGTCGCCCAGGTGCCGTAGCCCTGGTTGCCGTACGGCTCGTTGCCGATGTTGACGATGACGTACTTCTCCTGGCCGGCGAGGGCGCTGGAGACGCTGAGCCAGTAGTCGACCGCCTGGGCCAGCGTGGCCGCGCCGCTCTGCTCGCCGTACCCGGTGGTGTCGTGCACCTCCAGCACGCAGATCAGCCTGTTGGCCTTGCACAGGGAGATGACGTTGGCGACGTCGGCGACGTCGTTCTTCGCCCACCGCTGGCCGCTGGCCAGCACCACGCGCACGGTGTTCGCGCCGAGGGCCTTGACGTTGGCGAAGGAGCTGGTCTGCTGCTGGTACCAGGTGTGGGCGTGGTTGACGCCCCGCATGACGAACTCGGTGCCGTTGGCGTCGTACAGCTTGCCGTTGGAGACGGTGAAGCCGGCGGCGGCCTGCGCCGGCTGCCCGAAGGCGAACACGGCGGCGAGGACCGTCAGCAGGGCGACGCCCGCGACGGAGAGACGTTTTCTCATGGCCTTCCTCAGGGAGGGTCACCCCGTGCCCAGGGGGTGCGGTGGTGGTGACGGCAGGAGGCGGCTGGCCCGTCAGCCGCCGTCCGGCTCCCGACCGGCGCAGGGATCAGCGTATGCCGATCGATCACCCGGGGGCAAACGGTGTTCGGCGCCGGGTGGGTGCAGGGGCGAGGGTTGGCCGGTCCCGGTCGGGGTATGCGGTGTCGATCGGGAGAGCGAAGGAGACACCGCATGGTCAACGTCGGCTACACCCTGATGTGCGAGCAGGCCGGCCCGAAGGAACTGGTCGACTACGCTATGCGCGCCGAGGCGGCCGGCTTCGACCACCTGGTGATCTCCGACCACTACTACCCCTGGCTGGAGTCCCAGGGGCACTCCCCGTACGCCTGGTCGGTGCTCGGCGCGGTCGCCCACGCCACCAGCCGGGCGGAGCTGATGTCCTTCGTGACCTGCCCGATCCGCCGGTACCACCCGGCGGTCGTGGCGCAGAAGGCCAGCACGATCGGGGTGCTCTCGGACGGCCGCTTCACCCTCGGCCTCGGCGCCGGGGAGAACCTCAACGAGCACGTCGTCGGCGGTTGGCCGCACGTGCAGCAGCGGCACGAGATGTTCGAGGAGGCGTTGCAGATCATCCGCCCGCTGCTCAACGGCGAGACGCTGACCTTCTCGGGCAACCACTACGACGTGCCCGACGCGTACGTCTGGGACCGGCCGCGCACGCCCGTGCCGATGGCCGTGGCCGCGTCCGGCCGGCAGTCGGTGACGCTCGCCGCCGAGCACGCCGACGGCCTCGTCGCCACCGAGCCGGACCCGCACCTGATCCGCATGTACGACGAGGCGGGCGGCAGCGGGCGGCCCCGCTTCGGGCAGGTGGCCATCTGCTACGGCCCGGACGAGGCGGAGTGCCGCAGGATCGTGCACGACCAGTTCCGCTGGTTCGGGCTGGGCTGGAAGGTGAACGCGGACCTGCCCGGCCCGGAGTCGTTCGCCGCCGCGACGCAGTTCGTCCGCGAGGAGGACGTCGCCGAGGGGATCTCCTGCGGTCCGGACACCGACCGGCACGTCGAGGCGTTCAGGAAGTTCGTCGACGCGGGCTTCACCCACGTCGCGCTCGTCCAGGTCGGCGGCGACACCCAGCCGAGGTTCCTCGACTGGGCCCGGGAGGAGCTGCTCCCCCGGCTGCGCGAGCTGTGACGGCGACTGTCCGGCCCCGGGGCCCGGCCGCCCCGGTGGGGTTCTCCCCGGCCCAGCGCCGGATCGCCCTGGCCGCGCCCCGGCCCGCCGCCGGGCTGACCAGCGAGTGGCGGCTGGTCGACGGCCTGCGCACGCACACCCGCCGGGCCGCCGACCCGGGCACCGGCGCGCCGCCCGTGGTGCTGGTGCACGGGCTCGCCGTGTCGCACCGCTACCTCACCCCGCTGGCGCTGGCCCTGGCCCCCACCCATCCGGTGTACGTGCCGGACCTGCCCGGCTTCGGCCTGAGCGAGCACCCGCCCGGCGCGTACGACGTGGGACGGCACGCCGACCACCTGGCGGCGTGGCTGGCCGCGTACGGGCTGCCGCCGGCGTGCGTGCTGGGGCACTCGTTCGGCGCGGAGGTGGCCGCCGCGCTGGCGGCCCGCCGGCCCGACCTGGTCCGCGCCCTGGTGCTCGCGGGCCCGACCAGCGACCCGGCGGCCCGCAGCCGGCGGGGGCTGGTCGGCCGCTTCCTGGTCGACGTGCTGCGCGAGGCGAAGTGGCAGGCCCCGATCCTGCTCCGTGACGTCTGGGACGCCCGGCCCCCGCGCGTGCTCGCCACCCTGTCGCACTCGGTGCGCAACGCGATCGAGGCGGACGCCGCCCGGGTCGCCGCCCCCACGCTGGTGGTCACCGGCGCCCGCGACCCGCTGGCCCCGGCCGCCTGGCGGGACGGGCTCGCCCGCGTGGTCCCGCGCGCCCGCACGGCGGTGGTGCCGGGGGCCGCGCACAACGTCGCCACCACCGCGCCGGCCCAGGTCGCCGCCCAGGTGCGCGACCTGCTCTCCTCGTCGTGACCCTCCCCCGCTGAGAAGGTGGTGCCCCGTGCGCATCGGCAACACGGAGATCCGGCCGGCCGGCGGCGGCCTCGGCTGCCTCCTGATGATCCTGTTCTCGGTCGTCGCCTCGGTCGTCCTGACGATCCTGCTCAATCTCCTGCTCTGAGCCGCCGCTCAGGCGGAACCGGGCGCGGTGTCGCACAGGTTTCCGCCGAGTGAAGAAATTCTTCATCGTCATCTAGCTCAGTGCAAGCTCTCGACATAGACGGATGTCGCATTGTATGGTGCGGCGATCCGGGCGACTTGATCACGGTCGCCCCTTGCAGTCGACGAGGAGTGACGGTGACTGTTCGGAGACCCTCGCGTCGGGTGAGCCAACTGCTCGGCGGCGCCATGATCCTGACGATCGGCCTGACCGGCCAGCCGGCCCTGGCCGCGCCGCAGCACGGCGCGGAGACGCTCGCCGCCGCCTTCGACCGGGCCTCGACCCGCTCCGACGTGCCGCGCGACCTGCTCGCCGCGCTCGGCTACGCGGAGACCCGGCTCGACGGCCACAACGGCGAGCCCAGCACCTCCGGCGGGTACGGCGTGATGCACCTGACCAGCAACCCGAAGGTGCGGACCCTCGACGAGGCCGCGCACCGCACCCGGCTGGACCGCACCGAGCTGCGCACCCGCGACGCGGCGAACGTGGCCGGCGCGGCGGCGGTGCTCCGCTCGTACGCCGACCAGGCCGGGCTGACCGCCGCGCAGCGCGACGACGTCAACCAGTGGTACGGCGTGATCGCCCGCTACGGCGGCTCGTCGGACCGGGCCACCGCCCGGCTCTACGCCGACACCGTGTACGACCTGCTCGGCAGCGGCTTCAGCGCGGCCACGGCGACCGGCACGGTGAGTGTCGGTGCCCGCCCGGTCGCGCCCCGACGCGGCGACTACGCCGGCGTGGCGCCGCTGGGCAGCGCCGACTACGGCGTCCAGAGCACCGACTACGGCCCGGCGGCCTGGGTGCCGGCGAACTCGGCCAACTACACGGTCTCCAGCCGCGAGTCGGCGTACCCGATCAACTACATCATCATCCACACCATGCAGGGCAGCTACTCCGGCTCGATCAGCTGGTTCCAGAACGCCGCCGCCGGCACCAGCGCGCACTACCTGCTCCGCTCCTCCGACGGCGCGGTGACCCAGATGGTGCGGGACAAGGACGTCGCCTGGCACGCCGGCAACTGGACCTACAACACCCAGTCGATCGGCATCGAGCACGAGGGCTACGTCAACAACGCGTCCTGGTACACCGACGCGATGTACCGCTCGTCGGCGGCGCTGACCCGGCACCTGGCCGACAAGTACGGCATCCCGAAGACCCGTAACAACATCATCGGGCACAACCAGGTGCCGGGGGCCACGCACACCGACCCGGGTCCGAACTGGAACTGGACCTACTACATGCAGCTCGTCACCGGCACCACCACGCCCCCGCCGACCTCCTGGTCGACCATCGTGGACAACACCACCGCCGGCCGGTTCACCGCGAGCAGCAACTGGGGCACCTCGTCGTACTCGGCGCAGCGCTACGGCGCCGACTACCGGTTCGCCGACCCGGTCGCGGCCAGCGACACCGCCTGGTACAAGGTGAACATCCCGGCCACCGCCACCTACCGGGTGGAGGTCTGGTACCCGGCCGTCGCCGGCTACAACACCACCACGCCGTACATCGTGGCCACCAGCAGCGGCAACCAGACGGTCCACATGAACCAGACCGCCAACGGCGGTGGCTGGCGCTCGCTGGGCAACTTCACCCTGGCCGCCGGGGACGCCAACAAGGTGGGTGTCAGCCGGTGGTCCGGCAGCACCGGCCTCGTGATCGCCGACGCGATCCGCATCACCCGCGTCTAGCGCGGCGGCACGACGCGAAAGGGCCCCCGGCCGTCGACGAGTCGATGGCCGGGGGCCCTCCTCGTGGTGTCCACGAACTCCGCGCTTGACCTTGCCCTTCGGGGAGGCCCCAACCTGGTCCGTGCCGGTCGCCGTGACCGGCGCGAGGAGGATGTCGACGTGGGGCTGCTGACCATCGGGGCGTTCGCCAGGGCGGTCCGCCTGACGCCGAAGGCGTTGCGGCTGTACGACGAGGTGGGGCTGCTGCACCCGGCGGCGGTCGACCCGGAGTCGGGTTACCGGCTCTACGCCCCCGACCAGGTGGAACAGGCCCGGCTGATCGCCGCGCTCCGGCGCATCGGCATGCCACTGGCCGAGATCCGCACCGTCTGCGGGCTCCGGCCCTCGGCGGCGGCCGAGGCGGTCGACGCGTACTGGCGACGGGTCAGCGCCGACACGGCGGCCCGTGGCCGGCTCGCCACCCTCCTCGTGGACGCTTTGTCCGGAAGGAGCACTCCCATGTCCGACCCGACCCCCGCCCCCGCCCTCGGCATCCGCCACGCGGCCCGCTGCGACGCCGGGGCCGTGCGGGACAGCAACGAGGACGCCGCGTACGCCGGTGAGCGGCTGCTCGCCGTCGCCGACGGGATGCGCGGCCCCGGCGGCGCCGCCGCGAGCGCCGCCGCCATCGCCGCCCTCCGGCCGCTGGAGGCGACCGACGTGCCGCCCGCCGAGCTGCTCACGCTGCTGGCCGGCGCGGTCGCCGAGGCCGACCGCGCGGTGCGCGCGGCGGCGGTGGCGGTGGCCGACCACCAGCCCGTCACCACCCTGACCGCGCTGCTGCGCTCCGGCTCCCAGCTGGCGCTGGTGCACGTCGGCGACACCCGGGCGTACCTGCTGCGCGGGGGCGAGCTGACCCCGCTCACCCGGGACCACACGTACGTGCAGTCGCTGGTCGACCAGGGTCGGCTCGACCCGGCCGAGGTCGCCGCGCACCCGCAGCGGGCCCTGCTGGTGCGGGCCCTCGGCGCGGGCGGTGCGCACGTCGAGGCGGACCTGGGCCTGCGCACCGCCGCCGAGGGGGACCGCTACCTGCTCTGCTCCGACGGGCTCTCGTCGGTCGTCGACCGGGCGGCACTGCACCGCGCGATCGAGGCCGACACCGGCCCCGAGCAGGTCGTGGCACGGCTGGTCGAGCTGGCCCACGCCGCCGGCGCCCCCGACAACATCGCCTGCGTCGTCGCCGACGTCGTCGCCACCTGACCCCATCCCTCACCCACCCCTCACCTGTGAGGGGTGGGTGGGTGGTTCAGCGGCGCAGGCCGAGCGCGGTCAGGAGCTCGCGGGTGGCCTGGCGGATCGGGGTCAGGATCGACCCGTTCAGCCAGCGCAGCGCCGGGGCGACGGTGGCCCGCCAGGCCGCGCGCAGCGCCCGTCCGACCGGGACGGCGGTGTGCCGCCACACCCAGCGCACGGCCAGGCCGACCGGGCGCACCAGCTGCCGGTAGAGGAAGCCGAGGACGCGACCGGCGAGCCGCCAGGCGTACCGGAGGGCTCCGGCCACCAGCAGCAGCAGCCGCCACAGCCCGCGCCCGAGGGCCGCCAGGGCCGGGCCGAACGCCCGCTTCACCAGCTCCACCAGGGGCACCAGCAGGTGCCGGATCAGCCAGTCGAGCGCGTCGACGAGCACGCGCGCCACGGGCCGGACCAGCGTGCGGAAGACCCAGACCAGCGGGCGCCAGAGCAGGTGCCCGGCCAGCCATGCGAGCGGCACCCAGAGCAGCCGGTACGCCAGCCAGGCGAGCGGGCGCAGCACCCAGGCCCGTAGCGCCCGGCCGATCGGGCTGAGCAGCCAGCGGCCGATCCAGCGGGCGGTTCCGACCAGCAGCTCCCAGAGCAGCCGCACGGGCAGCACCACGACCAGGGCCACGCCCCGGGCGAGCACGGTGATCAGCGGGGGCGGCTGCGGCTCCCGCGTGGGCGTGGCGTTCACGCGGGCGAGCCTAGGCGGAGCCGGCAACCGGCGGCGCGGTCGGGCCGGGGCCGGGGTCAGGCTGAGGTCAGGCCGGGGCGCGGTCAGGCCGGGCGCAGATCGAACTCGGCGAGCACCGGGTAGTGGTCGGAGGCGTACTCGGTCTCGCCCCCGCGCTGCACCGTGCAGGAGAGCGCGAGCCGGGCCAGCGCCGGGGTCGCGAAGAGGTAGTCCAGCCGCATCCCGGAGAACTCCGCCCCGCCGCCGTGCCGGGTGGGCGCGGTCAGGCCCGCATCGCCCGGGGCGAGCGCGCGGTGCAGGTCGACCAGGCCGGCGGCGGCGAGCCGGGCGACCGCCCGGGTCTCCGGCGTGCGCCCGTCGCGGCGCAGGTGCCGACGCCGGTACGCGGGCGGCAGCCGGGCGATGCGGTCGGCGTGGTCGGTCTCCGGGTCGAGGGTGTTCAGGTCCCCGCCCAGCAGCGTCAGCTCGCCGGGGGCCCGGCGGACGGCGGCGGCCAGCCAGCCCGCCTCGACGCGCCGCCGCAGCCCGCAGTACGGGTCGAGATGCGCGCCGAGGACGGTGAGCGGCCCGGCGTCGGTGGCCACGGTGACCCGTACGGCCGCGTGGTGGAACGGGCGGCGGAGCGGACCGGCCGCGACGACCCGCAGCGGCGGGCGGACCAGCACGGCGACCGGCTGCCCGAAGCGGGAGCGGGCCAGGTGCGCCCGCATGCCCACCTCGGCGGCGAAGCCGGCGAGCACGTCGCCGGAGTCGAAGCCACGCAGCTCCTGGGCGGCCAGCAGGTCCGGCCGCCGCTCGGCGACGACCCTGGCGACCCGGTCGAGGCGGCCGGGACCGGCGCGGTCCCGGCCCCCCGTCCTGATGTTCCAGGTCATCACCCGCAGCACGGCGGCGCGCTCAGCCGGGTCGGCCGGCCTCGGCCAGCTCGTCGTCCAGCTCGTCGACCTGGTCGGCGGAGATCGCCGGCTGGTTCCCCTCGGCCAGGTCGGCGTTGGGGCGGACCACCCAGTAGAGCAGGCCGATCCAGAGTGCGCCGAGCAGGATCGCGCCCATGAAGTCGGTGGGGTGGTGCATCCCCCGGTACATCCGGGAGGTGGCCACCCCGACCGGCATGATCACCGCCAGCGCCACGAAGAGCCAGCGCCACCAGCGGTCGGTGCGCGGGAACACGATGACCGCGATGGCCGCCCACAGGCAGATGGTGGCGGCGATGTGCCCGGACGGGAACGACGAGGTGGGCATCTGCCCGTCCAGGTTCTCCACCGGCGGACGGGGCCGGTCGACGGCGTGGGCGGAGGCGAGGAAGAGGGTCAGCTCGCCCACCATCGCCAGCACGACGAAGAGCACCGGCCGCCAGCGCCGCCACACCGCGAGCACCAGCGGGCAGAAGACCAGCGAGACCAGCAGGATCGCGTGGGTGTCGCCGAACTTGCTCCACCACCAGCTCACCTCGGTCCAGAACCCGGTGTGCCGCTCGGCGAACCAGCGCGGCACCTCCCTGTCGAGGGTGCCGAGGAAGGTGTCCTTGGCGTGGTAGCTGACCAGCATGCCGAAGCCGTACAGGGCGCCGAAGACCAGCACCCAGCCGACCAGCAGCTCGGCGACGGCGGAGCGGGGGTGCTCCAGCACGTGCTCCTCGGCCGGGGCGGGGGCGATGTCGCGCCCCACCTCGGGCTCCAGGCCCTCGGTCAGCGGCGGCACCGGCCGGCCGCGCTCGCGCCGCCAGAGCCGGAAGGCGTACGCGGTGACGCCGAGCCAGGCCACGCCGAGCAGCCAGCCGCCGAGGACGTCGGAGACGAAGTGCACGCCCAGGGCGATCCGGGTCAGCCCGATCAGCGCCACCAGCACCGCGCCGATCGCGATGGCCGGCTTGCGCCAGCGGGGCGCCATCGCGGGCAGGAAGACCAGCAGCAGCGCGCCGTAGGCGACGAGCGAGCCGAGGGCGTGGCCGCTGGGGAAGCTGTTGCCGGGGGCGCTGGCGACCGGCACGTCGACCACCGGCCGAAGCCGGCCGACCAGGGCCTTCAGGGAGGGGTCGAGGGTCAGCCCGCCCAGCCCGGTGATGATCAGGTAGACGGCCAGCCGGGCCTGGCGGCGGATCAGCAGCCCGATCGCGGCGACGCTGACCAGCCAGATCAGCACCGGCCGCCCGCCGAGGTCGGTGATCGCCTGGAGCACGGTGACCAGGGCGTGGTGCGGCGCCACGAGATCGTTGAACCACTCGGCGGCCCCGTGGTCGGCGCGGTAGAGCGGGCTGAACCGGAACCGGACGAGCATCAGCAGCAGCCCGAACGCGACGCCCGCGCCGGCCACCGCCAGCAGACCGGCGATGCTTCGCTCGGCGAAGTGTCCGAGTGGTCGCCGGACCACCTCTTTGACCGCGGTCACCCCGCACCTCCCTTGTCGGCTCTGGCGACGCGCTTTACCCGATCCGCGCACCACGTACACCGTCGGGCGGTCAGAGCGAGGTCATCTCGCCGGTGTCGAAGATCTCTTCCCGCTCGGTCTCCGGCTGCCACAGGTCCGGCCTCGCCGGCTCCGCCACGCCGACCCGCGCGGCCTCCAACTGGGCGGCGAAGGCCAGCCCGCCGAAGAGCGCCATCCCGGTGAGGTTGGCCCAGAGCAGCAGCGCCATCATCCCGGTCAGCGCGCCGTACGTCTGCCCGAACCCGTCGCTGAACCGCACATACGCGGCGAGCAGGAGGCTGGCCAGCCACCACAGCGCGGTGGCGATGCCGGCCCCGAAGAACAGCCAGGACAGGCCGGGCTGCTTGCGCCGGGGGGCGTGCCGGAACAGCAGGGCCACCGCGAGGACGGTCAGCCCGAGGCTCAACGGCCAGCGGGCCACGGCCCACACCCCGTGGGCGGCCTCGCCCCAGGCGTAGTGCCGCCGCACCGAGTCGCCCATCGCCCCGCCGACGACCAGGATCAGGAAGCCGACCAGCGCCGGCACGCCGGCGACGAGGGCGAGCACGATGGCGCGCAGGTACTTCCACAGCGCCGGGCGGTCCCGCTCGACGCCGTAGATGCGGTTCGCGCCGCGCTCGATCTGCGCCATGGTGGTGGTGAGCGCGAGGAGGCCGGTCAGCAGGCCCAGGGCCAGCGCCAGCTCGCCGGCGCTTTCGGTGCGCTCGCTGGCGACCAGCAGGTCCTCCACCACCGCCTCGCTCTGCCCGGGGGTGACGGCGAGGACGGTGTCGGCCACCACCCGGCCGCCCTCGTCGGCGCCGAGGTCGGTGATGAGGCCGGTGAGGGCGATCATGAACGGCACCACGGCGAGGCAGAGCTGGAGGGCGAACGCCCGGGAGTGGCTGAACCCGTCGCCGTAGCGGAACCGGACGAACGCGTCCCGCAGCAGGCACCAGCCGCCGTGGCGGCGCAGGGTGTGCCAGGCGTCGTCGGCGGAGAGCTCCTCGTCGGCCATGAGCCGGGTCTCGGGCACCATCCTGGTGCTACTCACGGCGGGCCTCCTCGATCAGCTCCTCGCCCCGCTCGCCGACGGCGGAGGCGTCGTCGGCGAGGTCGGGCGCCTCCTGCGGCTGCGGCACGCAGAGCCACAGCGCGCGGGGCCGGATCTCGACCTTCAGCCGGCGGCCGGGCTCGATGAGGTCGCCGTCGAGCTCGCGCGGCTGGGGCCGGTTGCTGACGATCTCCACCCGCCGGCCCCGGAAGACCTCCATCCGCGGGACGCTGCCACGCCGGCTCATCAGCGCCCAGCCCATCGCCGCCCAGTGCCGCAGCGTGCGGGGGGTGAGCACGGCCACGTCGAGCCAGCCGTCGTCCGGCTCGGCGTCGGCGAGCAGCCTGATCCCGCCCTGGAGGCGGCCCACGTTGGCGACCAGCACCGAGCGGGCGCGGCGGCGCAGCGGCGGCCGGTCGTCGATCCGCACGGAGACCCGCATCGGCCGGTCCCGCAGGTGCCGGGCGGCCCCCATGACGTACGCCGGCCAGCCGATCCGGGCCTTGGTCGTCTCGGAGGTGGCGTCGAGCATCTGGGCGTCGAAGCCCATCCCGGCCATGACGGTGAAGTAGCGGCCGTCGACCGCGCCCACGTCGAGCCGGCGGCGACCGCGCTCGATCGCCACCTCCAGCCCGGCGGCCAGGTCGGTGGAGAGGCCGAGGTTGGCGGCGAGCAGGTTTCCGGTGCCCTGGGGCAGCACGGCGAGCGCCACGTCGGTGCCGACGAGGCCGCTGACGCAGGACATCACGGTGCCGTCACCGCCGCAGGCGAAGACGACGTCGACGCCGGCCGCGACCGCCTCCTCCGTCTGGCCGCGGCCCGGGTCCTCCGGGGTGGTCTCGAACCACAGCGGCTCGGGCCAGCCGGCGGCGGCGAGGGCGCCGTCGACGATCTCGCGCAGCCCGTCGAGATCGATTACCTTCGCCGGGTTGACCACCACCGCGGAGCGCAGTCCGCCGTCGGCGGCCGTACGCGTGCCCTGCTCACCATCCACGGCGTCAGTGTGCAGCAACTCGGCCCGGGCGGCGAGCCCGCAGCCGGTGAGGTTGCGCGCACCGCGAACGGGTTTGCAAATCCCGGGCCCCCCGAGTCGAGCGCGCCGTCGACCACGTACCGCGATGACCGCACCGCCGGTTCAGGAAGATCGATACCCCCTACTCTGCGTCAGTCCCGCTGACCCTCGCCGCACACCCCACGCCCCCTTTGCTCTGCACCCACGACCGCAACACCGCGCCAGAGCTGCGGGTACGCGGAACCGCACAGCGCCGCGGAAGCCCCCGGCCGGTTACTGTCCGTGAACCGTTGCGTACATGGAAGCAGAGCAAAGGGGGTGAGGAGCAATGCCTCTGCCGAACAGATCGTCACGCTGTGCGACGCGACACTCGGGTCCGGACCCGTCGGCGGGGGCGGGAGGGCCTGGGGGGGGCGGCGGGGGCGGGAGGGCCGGGGGCGGGAGGGCCGGGGCGGCCAGGCGTCAGCCTAGGCCGCGGCGCGCAGGGCCACCTCGACGCGGCGGCGCAGGTCGTCCAGGTCGAGCCCAGCCTCGGTGAGCACCAGCGCGGCCGGGCCGCCGCCCTCACCCAGCAGCCCGAGCAGGATGTGCTCGGTGCCGATGTGTCGGTGGCGCAGCCGCATCGCCTCGCGTATCGCCAACTCCAGCACCTTCTTCGACCGGGGCGAGAACGTGCCGCCGGGCCGTTGCCGCCGCCCCCACCGGCGGCGCGGGGCGGGGACGGCCGCACGCAGCGCGTCGGGGCCGAAGGACTCCTCGATCCGGGCGACGATCGCGGCCAGGTCGATGCCGATCTCCCGCAGCGCGGCGGCGTCGGCCTCGGCGAGCCCCGCGCCGCCCTCGGCGGTGTGCCGGGCCACGGCGGCACGCAGGTCGGCGGCGCGCACGCCCGCGTCGCGCAGCACCCGGGTAGCGAGACCGTCGGGGTCGGCGAGGACGGCGAGCAGCAGGTGCTCGGTGCCGATGGGGCGCTGCCCGGCGGCTCGCGCCTCGTCGCCGGCCCGGTTGACCACGTCGCGGGCCCGGTCGGTGAACCGTTCGAACATCATTCCTCCCAGGTGCTCGGGACCGCCGGTCGCCCGGCGTGCTTCTTGTGGACCGCCTGCCGGCTGACCTCCAACGCGTCGGCGATCTCCTGCCAGGACCAGCCCTGCCGTCGGGCGTTGTCCACCTGGACCACCTCCAGCCGTTCGAGGAGCCGGCGCAGGGCGCGCACGGCGCGCAGGCCGACCCGGGGATCGGTGCTGCCGGCCGCCGCCGCGAGTTCCGTCGCGTGACTCATACCGTCAACATAGGTTGACATCGCCCCAGTGTCAACCAGCGTTGACAAACGGTGCGACATGCCTGTCGCGCCGCCGGGAAGCGGTGAGACAGCGCGATACCCGCTCGGGACGGGCCGTCGGCGATTACGCTCGGTCGCAGGGATCGGACCCGCCGTGCGGTCGCCGGGAGGTGAGGCCGGATGACCCCAGCCGCCGACGCGCCGGTGGTGGCCGCGCTCAGCTCGTCGGAGGCGGCCCTCCGGGTCGCCCGGGCCGCCGCCCGGGAGGCCGCCGGCCACGGCCGGGCGCTCGTCCTGCTGCACGCGCTGAACTGGTCGGCGGTGCTGCGGAGCCCGTCGGTGCTCGGCCCCCGCGACGAGGCCGAGAACATACTCGAACGGGCCGCCGCCGTCGCCGCCGAGGTGGAGCCGGAGCTGCCGGTCAGCGGCGAGATCGTCGAGGGGCCGCCGCTGGCCGCGCTGGTCCGCCGCGCCGAGTCGGCATTCCTCGTCGCCGTCGGGGACGGCGGGATGTCGCACTGCGAGGGCTGCGTACCCACCGACGCCCCGGCGGTGCAGCTCGCCGCCCAGGCCGGCTGCCCGGTGCTGGTGGTCCGCCACGAGCCCGCCCCGCAGGGCCCGGTGCTGGTGGGTGTGGACGGTTCGTCGAGTTCGTGGACGGCGCTGGAGTTCGCCTTCGACTGCGCCGAGCGTCGCTCGGCGCGGCTGCTGGTCCTCCGGGTCACCGAGCCGCCCCGCGACGGCCCGCCGGGCGGGGCCGGCGCGGCGGGCGAGACCGGCGCGGGGGGAGAGGCCGGCCCGGCGGGCGAGACCAGCGCGGGGGGCCCCGCCGGCGGGGCCGGGGCGGGCGACGACGCACACGCCGCCCTCGCCGAGGCGGTGGCCCGGTGCGGTCGCCGGCACCCGTCGGTGTCGGCCGAGTGCCACGTCGTCGTCGGCGACCCCGGCACCGTCCTGGTCGACCAGTCCCGCTCGGCGCAGCTCGCCGTCGTCGCGGCCCGCGGCGACGAGCCGCTGCGGGGGATGCTCGGAGCGGTCAGCCAGAGCCTGCTCTACCACTCCCCGGCCCCGGTGGTCGTGGTGCGCGGCCTCACGGTCTCCGCGCCGGTCGGGGCGTGAGGGCCTCCCGCCCCGGGACCAACGGCCCTGATCCTTTACGGGCGCAACGGCGACGCTTGACGTGCCCGGGGAAAAACCGGGACACCGGATGCGAACGTCCCCGATCCGCGAGAGGCTAACGCAGCATGGACACCGCTGTAGACCTGCACAGCCCCCTGACCGAAGACGAGCTGCGCCTCCTGGACGCGTACTGGCGGGCCGCCAACTACCTCACCGTGGGGCAGATCTATCTGCTGGACAACCCGCTGCTGCGTGAGCCGCTGCGGCCCGAGCACGTCAAGCCCCGGCTGCTGGGCCACTGGGGCACCAGCCCCGGGCTGAACCTGCTCTACGCGCACCTCAACCGGGTCATCGTCAACCGGAAGCTGCCGACGATCTTCATCACCGGCCCCGGGCACGGCGGCCCCGCCCTGGTGGCCAACACCTGGCTGGAGGGCACCTACAGCGAGCTGTACCACTCGGTGGGCCGCGACGAGGAGGGCATGCGGCGGCTGTTCCGCCAGTTCTCCTTCCCCGGCGGCATCCCGAGCCACGTCGCACCGGAGGTGCCGGGCTCGATCCACGAGGGCGGCGAGCTGGGGTACGCGCTGAGCCACGCCTACGGCGCCGCGTTCGACAACCCGGACCTGCTGGTCGCCTGCGTGATCGGCGACGGCGAGGCCGAGACCGGCCCGCTGGCCGGGAGCTGGCTGTCCAACGTCTTCCTCAACCCGGCCCGCGACGGCGCGGTGCTGCCCATCCTGCACCTGAACGGTTACAAGATCGCCAACCCGACGGTGCTGGACCGGATTCCCGAAGACGACCTGCTGGACCTGATGCGCGGCTACGGCCACCAGCCGTACGTCGTCGCGGGCGACGACCCGGAGCGGGTGCACCAGCAGCTCGCCGCCACCCTGGACCGGGCGGTCGCGGAGATCGCCGAGATCCAGCGCCGGGCCCGCTCCGGCGGCACCGTCGAGCGCCCCCGCTGGCCGATGATCATTCTCCGCACGCCGAAGGGCTGGACCGGCCCGGCCACGGTCGACGGCAAGCAGGTGGAGGGCACGTACCGCGCCCACCAGGTGCCGATCGCCGAGGTGCGGGACAACCCGGAGCACCTGGCCGAGCTGGAGCGCTGGCTGCGCGGCTACCGGCCGGAGGAGCTGTTCGACGCCACCGGCGCGCCCGTCGCCGAGCTGGCCGCGCTCCCCCCGACCGGCGACCTGCGGATGAGCGCCAACCCCGTCGCCAACGGCGGCCAGCTCCTGCGCGACCTGGACCTGCCGGACTTCCGGGACTACGCCGTCGACGTCAAGCAGCCGGGCGAGCCGATGGCCGGCGCCACCGGCGTGCTCGGCGGCTGGGTCCGCGACGTGATCACCGCCAACCCGCACACGTTCCGCCTGTTCGGCCCCGACGAGGTGGCCTCCAACCGGCTCGGCGCGGCCTTCGAGGTCACCGACCGGGCGTTCGTCGGCGGCACCGTGGCCGGCGACGACCACCTCTCCCCCGACGGCCGGGTCATGGAGGTGCTCTCCGAGCACCTGTGCCAGGGCTGGCTGGAGGGCTACCTGCTGACCGGCCGGCACGGCATCTTCACCAGCTACGAGGCGTTCATCCACATCGTCGACTCGATGGTCAACCAGCACGCCAAGTGGCTGAAGGTGACCCGGCGCATCCCCTGGCGGCAGCCGGTGGCCTCGCTGAACTACCTGCTCTCCAGCCACGTCTGGCGGCAGGACCACAACGGCTTCTCCCACCAGGACCCGGGTTTCATCGACCACGTGGTGAACAAGAAGGCCGAGGTGGTGCGGGTCTACCTGCCGCCGGACGCCAACACCCTGCTCTCCACCATGGACCACTGCCTGCGCAGCCGGCACTACATCAACGTGGTGGTGGCCGGCAAGCAGCCCGCCCCGAACTGGCTGACCATGGACGAGGCGGTCCAGCACTGCCGCCGGGGCCTGGGCATCTGGGACTGGGCCAGCACCGACGACGGCGAGGAGCCGGACGTCGTGCTCGCCTGCGCCGGGGACGTGCCGACGCTGGAGACCCTGGCCGCCGCCGACCTGCTCCGCCGGCACCTGCCCGACCTGCGGGTGCGGGTGGTCAACGTGGTCGACCTGATGCGGCTCCAGCCGCCGTCGGAGCACCCGCACGGGCTGCCGGACAGCGAGTTCGACACCATCTTCACCCGCGACAAGCCGATCATCTTCGCCTACCACGGCTACCCGTGGCTGATCCACCGGCTCACGTACCGGCGCGCCAACCACGACAACCTGCACGTTCGCGGGTACAAGGAGGAGGGCACCACCACCACGCCGTTCGACATGGTGATGCTCAACGACCTGGACCGCTTCCACCTGGTGATCGACGTGATCGACCGGACGCCGGGGCTGGCGTCGCGCGCCGCCCACCTGCGTCAGGAGATGGTCGACGCCCGGCAGTCCTGCCGGGACCACACCCGCCGCTTCGGCTCCGACGACCCCCGGGTGGCCGAGTGGCGCTGGGTCCGGGAGACCGACCCCGAGCTGCGCGGTGAGGAGTGAGTGGGATGAGTGACGGGATCATCGTCGGCTACGACGGTTCGGCCGACGCCACGGTCGCCCTGAACTGGGCGATGGACGAGGCGGAGCGGACCGGCCGGCCGGTCCGCCTCGCGTACGTCTTCGAGTGGGTGACGGTCGCGGGGTGGGTGGGGCCCGGCGTGGCCCCCGGCATCTGGCCCGACGAGACCGCCCGGCGGCAGGCGGAGGAGCTGGTCGCCCAGGCCGCCGCCGAGGCCGCCGCCGCGCGGCCCACGGTCGAGGTGCGCGGCGAGGTGCTCGACGGGCCGCCCGCGCTGGTGCTCCAGGAGCGCTCCGCCGAGGCCGGGCTGCTGGTGCTCGGCAGCCGGGGCCACGGCGGGTTCGGCGGGCTGCTCGTCGGCTCCACCGCCGTGGCGGTGACCGCGCACGCCCACTGCCCGGTGGTGGTGGTCCGCGACGGCGACACCGCCGGCCGCCGCACGGGCCCGGTGGTGGTCGGGGTCGACGGGTCGCCGACCTCCCTGCTGGCCCTCGGCTTCGCCGTCGAGCGGGCGGCCTGGTGGGGCGTACCGCTGCGGGTGGTGCGCGCGTGGGAGCCGGCGGCGGAGCACGGCCCGGCCCCCGACGACGCGGTGGCGGCCGAGCGGGTGGCGCTGGAGGAGCCGCTGGCCCGGTGGCGGGAGACGTTCCCCGACGTCGAGGTGGCCACCGACGTGGTGGCCGGCCGCCCGGCCGCCGCGCTGGTCGAGCAGAGCCGGGACGCGCAGCTCGTGGTCGTCGGCACCCGGGGGCGGGGCGGGCTGCGCGGGACGCTGCTCGGCTCGGTCAGCCAGCAGCTCATCCAGCACGCCCACTGCCCGGTGGCGGTGGTGCGCGAGCGCTGAGCCGCCCCGCGCCTCAGTCCCGGAGCGAGAAGTAGTCCTCCTCCTCCTGGGCCAGGTGCAGGCGCGCGACGGCGTCGAGGCCGTACAGCGTGGCGAGCAGGTCGGTGACCTGGTCGCCGCGCAGCGGCCCGGCGCCGGCCTGCGCGAGGTGGGCGCCGATCCGGTCGACCAGCCGGCGGATCTCCACGTGCCCCCGGCTCATCGGCGAGGTGGCCTCGGCGCTGCCGAGCGCCGAGGCCAGCGCCGGGTAGAGCCGCTGCTCCTCGGCGGCCTCGTGCGGCAGCACCCGTTCGGTGAGCCGCCGGTGCGTCTCGCGCAGGGCGGGCAGGCACTCCGGCGACCCGGGGGCGGTGGCGACCAGGTCGGCGGTGTCCCGCAGCCCGGCCAGCGCGTCCCGGACGTCGGCGTGCTCGCCCGCGTACCGGTCGAGCAGCTCGCGGCTCTCCGGCGCGACGGCCCGGCGGCGCAGCCCGCCACGCAGGGCCCGCAGCGCGTTGAGGATCACCACGACGTCGATGCCCTCCTGGAGGAACGCGCCGGCCACCGGAGGAAGCCGACCGACCGCCGCGACGAGCATCGCCGCCACGGCCAGTCCCATGCCGACGACGGCGCTCTGCGCGGCGATCCGGCGGGCGTACCGGGCGATCTCCACGGCGTCGGCGAGCCGGTCGAGCCGGTCGACGGTGAGCACCGCGTCGGCGACGTCGGCGGAGGCGGTCGCCCCGGTGGCCCCCATCGCCACCCCCACGTGCGCCTCGGCGAGGGCGGGGGCGTCGTTCACGCCGTCGCCGACCATTACCGTCACGGCCCGCCGGGACTCCTCGCGGACCCGGGCGGCCTTCTCCTGCGGCGAGCAGCGGGCCAGCACGTCGTCCACCCCCACAGCCGAGGCGACCTGCTCGGCGGTGGCCGGCCGGTCGCCCGTGACCATGATGAGCCGGTCCAGCCCCGCCTCGCGCAGCCGGCGCACGGTGCGCCGGGCGTCGGGGCGCACCGGGTCCTCCAGCAGGATCGCCCCGATCGGGCCGTCCTCGCCGCTGACCCAGACCACGGACCGGCCGGCCAGCTCGGCGCGCTCGCCGACCCGCGCCGCCCACTGCGGCAGCTCCCCACCGAGCTGCCCGACGCGGGTCAGCCGGCCGTCGACCCGGCCGGTTACCCCGCGCCCCGGCTCCTCGGTCACCTCGGTCGGGTCGGCCAGCGCCAGCCCCCGGTCCCGGGCCTGCCGCACCAGGGCGGCGGCCAGCACGTGCGGGGAGAGCTGCTCGACGGAGGCGGCCAGCCGCAGCACCTCGTCCCGGTCGCCGCCGGGGGCGACCACCGTCTCGGCGGCGCGGGGCCGGCCGGCGGTGAGCGTGCCGGTCTTGTCGACCAGCAGGGTCCGGGCGCGGCCGAGCAGTTCCAGGGAGCCGCCGTCGCGGACCAGCACCCCGCGCCGGGCCGCCCGGGACAGCCCGGAGACGATCGCGATGGGGGTGGCCAGCAGGAGCGGACAGGGGGTGGCCACCACCAGCACCGCCACGGCCCGCACGAACTCGCCGGAGAGCAGCCAGCCAAGCCCGGCCAGGACCAGGGTGAACGGCACGAACGCCGCGGCGTACCGGTCGGCCATCCGCACCACCGGGGCCTTGCGCGCGGTCGCTTCCTCGGCGAGCCGGACGATCCCCGCGTACGTGCTGGCCGCCGCGTCCTTCGTGGCCCGCAGCCCGAACCCGGCCCCGGCGTTGACCACGCCGCTGGCCACCGGCTGACCCACCGCCCGCTGCACGAGCCGGGCCTCCCCGGTGACCACCGACTCGTCGAGGGTGGCGGCCTCCTCGGCGGTCCCGTCGACCGGCACCACGTCGCCGGGGCCGACCACCAGCCGGTCGCCGACGGCCACCCGGTCCAGCGGGACCGTCTCCACGCCGCCGCCGGGGCGCCGCCGCCGCGCCGAGCGCGGGGCCCGTTCCAGCAGGGAGCGCAGGTCCCGGGTCGCCCTGCGCTGGGCGTACGCCTCCAGCGCCCGCCCGGTGGCCAGCATCAGCGCGATCACCGCGCCGGCGAGGTACTCCCGGACCACGAGCGTGCCGGCCAGCGCGAGGACGGCGATGACGTCCACCCCGAACTGCCGGTGCCACAGTCGACGCAGCGTCGACCAGGCGGCCGGGGCCAGCGCGGCCACCGTCACCGCCGCCCAGAGCCAGTCGGCGGCGGTGCGCCGGCCGGCGAGCCACAGCCCCGCCCCGGCCAGCACGGCCACGGTCAGCGCGGTCAGCGGCCCCCACCGGAGGGCGAACCCCCGCGCGGCGCGCCGTGCCGCCGGCCGCTCCGGCACGCACTCCCGCGCCTCGGTGCCCACCTGCGGATCCTCTCAACGGCCGGGGCCTGCGGGGAGGCCAACGACCGAATCGTCCGGCCGTGATCAGCGGGGCGAGGTGCCGGGGCGCGGGGGGACCTGCGTACCGTGCGTCCGGGGAGCCCGTGCCGCAGGATGGAGCGGCAACCCCACCCGGGGCACCGCCGGGGTGGGGCACGATGGGCAGAGACGAAAGGTCGTGACGATGAGCCACGAGACGCCGGACCGCCCGTTGACCACCGCGCTCGCGGAGGCCGCCGCGACGGCCGGCCACGCCCCCTCGGTGCACAACACGCAGCCGTGGCGCTGGCGGGTGCTGCCCGACGCGCTGGAGCTGCGCGTGGTCCGGGACCGGCAGCTCACCGCCGCCGACCCGGAGGGGCGGCTGCTGGCGTTGAGCTGCGGCACCGCGCTGCACCACGCCCGGGTGGCGCTCGCCGCCGAGGGCTGGTCGTGTGTCGTGGAGCGGCTGCCCGACCCGGGCGACCCGGAGCTGCTGGCCCGGCTCGGCGACCTGCGGCACGTCGGGGCCGACGCGGAGGCGATGCGCCTGGTGCAGTGCATGCGGGTGCGGCACACCGACCGGCGGCCGGTCAGCGACGAGCCCGTGCCCGCCGCCGCGCTCGACGACATCGCCAAGGCGGTCGCCGCCGAGGGCTCCCGGATGCAGGTGCTCAACGCCGACCAGGTGATGGAGCTGGCCGCCGCCGCCGCACACGCCGGGGCGGTCGAGGCGGACGACCCGCAGCTCCGCGAGGAGCTGGCCTACTGGACCACCCGCGTGGGCACCGGCACCGGCCTGCCGCCGGAGGTGCTCCCCGCGCAGGCCCCGCAGACCACCGTGCCGGCCCGGGACTTCGGCCGCTCCGGCACCCTGCCGGTGGGTCCGGGCCACGACCGGGCGGCCGTGTACGGGCTGCTCTTCGGCGACGAGGACGAGCCGGACACCTGGCTGCGGGCCGGCGAGGCGCTGTCGGCGGCGTGGTTGACCGCCACCCGGCTCGGCGTGTCGGTGGTGCCGCTCTCCGGCGTCGTCGAGGTGGAGGGCACCCGGCAGACGCTGCGGCAGACGCTGGCCGGGATCGGGTACCCGTACCTGGTGCTGCGGATGGGGCTCGCGGACCCGGAGCACGCCGGCCCGCCGCACACCCCCCGGCTCGCCACCGAGCAGATCGTGGACACCTCGGCGGTGCGCGCCGGGGGCGCGTGACGACCGCCTCCCACGATCATCGGATCATGGTCCGCGCGGCCACCGGGCGATAGCATCGCCCGGTGGCCGCCGACGCACCGAACCCGAGGCACGAGACCGTCACCCCCTCGCTGGGGCTGAGCCCGCTGTCGCGGGTGCGGCTCGACGAACTGCTCCAGGAGATGCTCGACCGGGTGGGCGAGGTGGTCACCAGCCGGGAGCGGCTGCGCGCCCTGCTCGACGCGGTGGTCGGCATCGGCACCGACCTGGACCTGCGCAGCACCCTCGGGCGGATCGTGCAGGCGGCCTGCGAGCTGGTCGGCGCCCGGTACGGCGCGCTCGGGGTGATCGGCCCCGACCGGCTGCTGCACGACTTCGTCACCCACGGCATCGACGAGGAGCTGCACGCGAAGATCGGTGACCTGCCGCACGGGCGGGGCGTGCTGGGGCTGCTCATCGACGAGCCCCGCCCGGTGCGGATGCCGGACATCACCAAGCACCCGAAGTCGTACGGCTTCCCGCCGAACCACCCGCCGATGCACAGCTTCCTCGGCGTGCCGGTGCGCATCCGCGACCAGGTCTTCGGCAACCTCTACCTGGCCGAGAAGCAGGGCGCGGCCGAGTTCACCGAGGACGACGAGGAGATCGTGGTGGCGCTGGCCGCCGCGGCCGGCGTGGCGATCGAGAACGCCCGGCTGTACGCGCTGGCCCACCGCCGGGAGCGCTGGCTGGCCGCCACCGCCGAGATCACCTCGGTGCTGCTGGGCGAGGTGCGCCGCACCGACGCGCTGACCCTGGTGGCCCGCCGGGCCCGGGAGGTCGCCGGGGCGGAGCTGGCCGTGGTGCTGCTCTACGACGAGGACGCCGGCCACTTCACGGTGGAGGTGGTCGACGCCGCCGACGACGGGGCCCGGGAGCTGGCCGGCGCGGTGCTGCCGGCCGCCGAGACCAGCTTCGCCGGCTCGGTCACCCGGCGGCGGCACGAGCTGGTGGAGAACCTGGCCGAGGCCGCGCCCTGGCCGGCGCCGGTGACCGCCGGGCCGGCGGTGGTCTCCCCGCTGGCCGCCGCCGACGCGCTGCACGGCGTGCTGGTGATCGCGTACGGGCCGGACCGGAGCGGGGCCAGCGACGACGACGTGGCGCTGCTGGGCAGCTTCGCCGGGCAGGCCGCGCTGGCCATGGAGCGGGCCCGGGGGCAGGAGGAGCGGGAGCTGCTGGTCGTCCTGGAGGACCGCGAGCGCATCGCCCGCGACCTGCACGACGTGGTGATCCAGCGGCTCTTCGCCACCGGCCTGCAGTTGCAGAGCGGGGCGATGAACGCCCGCCCCGAGGTCGCCAAGCGGATCAACGCCGCCGTGGACGACCTGGACGCCACCATCCGGGACATCCGCCGGACCATCTTCGAGCTGCGCACCCCGATGAGCGCGGCGCTGCGCACCGAGATCCGCGAGGCGGTCGAGGTGGCCACCGGCCTGCTGGGCTTCCGCCCCTCGCTGGAGCTGACGGGGCCGATCGACAGCGCCGTGCCGGAGCCGGTCCGCCCGGACCTGACCGCCGTGCTGCGCGAGGCGCTCTCCAACGCGGTGCGCCACGCCGAGGCCAGCCGGGTCGCGGTGGCGGTGCGGGTGGACGGCGGCTGGGTCACGGTGACCGTCACCGACGACGGCCGGGGCTGTGACCCGGCCGCCGCCCGGGGCGGCCTGGTCAACCTCCGCGAGCGCGCCGAGCGTCACGCCGGCGACTTCGAGGTACGCCCGGCGAGCCCGCGCGGCACGGAACTACGCTGGTCCGTGCCGCTCCGCGACTGAGCCGGGCGCCCGCGCTCCCGACGGCGGACTGAGCCGGGTGCCCGCGCTTTCGCCGACGAGCTGGCCCCGGGCGTCCGCGCTCCCGCCGACGGGTGGTCGGGCCGGTCGGTCAGGGGTAGCGCAGCAGGGTGGCGTCGATCGCCTCCCAGCGGCTGCGCAGCGCCTCGACCAGGTCCGGCCGCTGGCGGGCCCGGTTGGCCTGCTCGCGCGGGTCGGCGACGACGTCGTACAGGGCGTCCGACCCGCCGGTGCCGCGGAAGTACTTCCAGCGACCCTGGCGCAGCGCGCGGTTGCCCCTGGTGCGCCAGAACAGGGCCCGCTCCGGGGCCGGCTCCCCCCGCAGCAGGTAGCCGGCGAGGCTCGCGCCGTCGAAGGGGTGCCCCGGGTCCGGCCGCGCCCCGGCGACCTCGACCAGGGTCGCCGTCCAGTCCTGGGTCACCACCGGCTCGTGGCTGACCTGGCCGGGCCGGACGCGGGCCGGCCAGCGCAGGATGGTCGGCACCCGGATGCCGCCCTCCTCGAGGCCGCCCTTGCCGCCGGTCAGCGGCCACTGGTGGGAGAACCGTTCGCCGCCGTTGTCGCTGGCGAAGAGGACGACCGTGTTCCGCTCCTGGCCGGTCTGCCGCAGCGCGGTCAGCACCTGCCCGACGGCGCGGTCGAGGTTCTCCACCATCTTCCGGTACGTGTCGAGGGAGCCGCCGTCGCGGTGGAAGAGCACGCCGCTCTCGCCCGCCCGGATGCGCGCGGTCAGCTCCGCGCTGACCGCCCGGTCACCGGGGGCCTCCCAGGGCCAGTGCGGGCTGGTGAAGTTCAGGTTCAGCAGCCAGGGGCGGCGGTGCTCGCGCCGGACGAACGCGGCGGCGCGGTCGGCGACCGTGTCGGTGTAGTAGTCCAGGGACTCCACCGGCACCTCGCCCTCGTACAGGTCGTGCTGGCCCAGGTGGCTGACCTTGGAGTAGTAGTCGAGGCCGCCGGAGAAGTTGCCGAAGAACTCGTCCCAGCCCGAGCGCAGCGGGCTGAACCAGGGCAGGAACCCGCAGTGCCACTTGCCGTACATGGCGGTGGTGTAGCCCGCGCCCTTGAGCAGGGAGGCCAGCGTGGGGTGCCCCGGGGGCAGGCCCTCCAGCTCGTGGGCCCGGCCGATGGGCTCGGGCAGCCCGCCGGCGAGCCGCCCGGGGTAGCGACCGGTGTAGAGCCCGAAGCGGGTCGGGGAGCAGACGGCGGCGGCGGAGTAGCCGTTGGTGAAGCGGACCCCGTCCCGGGCGAGCCGGTCCAGGTGGGGTGTGTGGATGTTGGGCGACCCGTAGCTGCTCAGGTCGGCCCAGCCCAGGTCGTCGCCGAGGATGACCAGAACGTTCGGCCGCGTCGTGGGGTGCCGGCCGGAGACGTCGGCGCGGAACGGCCGCTCGTCGGGCCCGCCCGCGAGCGCCTGTTCGGGCGTGAGCGCCGACGCGGCGACGGCACCGGCGACTCCCGCGATGCCGCCGATGACCTGCCGCCTGGTCTGGCCGTCCGATGGTGCCATGAACCCTCCCTAAAAATCTATCTTTCCTAGCGGGACAGTAGGGAATTGGCCGGCGAAAGGCAAGGGTGTGTCCGACGGGCGGAAGACCGGCCCGGGGCGCGGCTTCCCGGCGGACCGACCTACGCGGTCCGGCGCGGTCGGGGCCCCGGGTCGACCGGCGGCCCCGTCGCCTAGCTGCGGGGGCCCAGCAGGCGGGTGGCCAGGACGGCGGCCTGGGTGCGGCGCTCCAGGCCCAGCTTGGCCAGGACGCTGGAGACGTAGTTCTTCACCGTCTTCTCGGCGAGGAACATCTTGCCGGCGATCTCCCGGTTGGTGAGCCCCTCGGCGACGTACTCCAGGATGCGGCGCTCCTGCTCGGTGAGGGTCTTCAGCTCGCGGGGCTGCTCCACGCCGCTGCGGATGCGGTCCAGCACCCGAGTGGTGATCGCCGGGTCGAGCAGGGACTGCCCGGCGGCGACCCGGCGCACCGCGTCGACCAGGTCGGTGCCGCGGATCTGCTTGAGCACGTACCCCGCCGCGCCGGCCATGATCGCCGCGAAGAGGGCCTCGTCGTCCTCGTACGAGGTGAGGATCAGGCCCTTGATCGACGAGTCGACGGCGCGGACGTCGCGGCACACGTCGATGCCGTTGCCGTCCGGCAGCCGGGCGTCGAGGATCGCCACGTCGGGCCGCAGCGCCGGGATGCGGCGGGCCGCCTCCTGCGCGAGCCCCGACTCCCCCACCACCTCGATGTCGCCGCTGGCGGTGAGCAGGTCGGCAAGGCCACGGCGGACGACCTCGTGGTCGTCGAGCAGGAACACCCGGATCATCCCTCGTTTCTACCCCCTCGTACCCCCACCCGCCACGGGCCGAAGGTCCCTACCCGGGCGCGCCCGCCCCGGGCAGGGGGTCCCGGGGCAGAGGGGACGTCCGGCCCTGCCCGCCGACCGTCCCGGGCGCGCACCGTGGAGGAGAACCGGCGGGACCGCACGACCTGCCACGGAAGGAGCGTCACCATGGAGACCGGCTTCACCGTCGAGCAACTCAGGGCCGCCGCCGCGGACGCGGTCCGGGCGCCGTCGCTGCACAACACCCAGCCGTGGCGGTTGCGCCTGCGCGACGGCGGGATCGAGGTGGCGGTGGACCGGGAGCGCCACCTGCCCGCCACCGACCCGAGCGGCTGGGGGGCGCGGATCGCCTGCGGCGCGGCCCTGTTCAACCTGCGGCTCTCCCTGGCTGCGGCGGGCACCCCGGCGACGGTGCGGCTGCGGCCGTACCCGACGGAGCCGGACATCGTGGCCCGGCTGACCCCGGACGTGCCGCGCCGGCCCACCCCGGCGGAGCTGGCCCTGCACGCGGCCATTCCGCGCCGGTTCAGCAACCGCGCGCCCTTCTGGCCCGACCCGGTGCCCGCCGACGCCCGCTGGCGGCTCGGCGAGGCGGCCCGCGCCGAGCAGGGCTGGCTGGAGATGGTCATCGGGGTCAGCGCGGTGAACGCGTTCGCCGAGATCGCCCACAGCGCCAACCGGGTGCTGGAGCGCGATCCCGCCTACCGGGCCGAGCGGGAGGCGTGGGTGCGGCGCGCGCCCGCCCCGGACGGGATTCCGGCCGCCGCCGGGGGCCCGCTGGGCGAGCCGCAGGACCTGCTGCCCAGCCGTGGCTTCGGCGGGCGGGACCGGGCGCCGGGGCGGGACTTCGAGCCGGAGCCCCTCGTGGCGGTGCTCGGCTCCCCCGGCAACACCACCACCGACCAGGTGATCGCCGGGCAGGCCCTCCAGCGGGTGCTGCTCACCGCCACCGACGCCGGGCTGGCCGTGTCGATGCTCTCCCAGCCGATCGAGGTGCCGGGGGCGCGGGAGGCGCTGCGGCTCTCCCTGGGCCGGTTCGGCACCCCGCAGATGGTGATGCGCGTCGGGTACGGCCAGCCGGGCTCGCCGACCCCGCGCCGCGACGTGGACGAGGTGCTGGACGTGCCGGTCGGCCAGCGGTGAGGCGCGGGCCGGTCAGCCGGCCAGGGCCTCGAGGATCTGCTCGCCGTAGCGGGCGAGCTTGGCCTCCCCCACCCCGTTGACGCCGGCCAGCTCGGCCAGCGTCGACGGCGGCTCGGCGGCGATCTGGCGCAGCGTCGCGTCGTGGAACACCACGTACGCGGGGACGCCCTGCTCCTTGGCGGTGGCCGCCCGCCAGGCACGCAGCCGCTCGAACACCGGCTCTGCCGCCGGGGACAGCTCCACGGCCGCCGCCGCGCCGGGGCGGGACTTCGCCGCCCGGGTCTTCGCCGGGCGGGCCGCCTCCCGGCGCATCGGCACCGACCGGCGGCGGCCCAGCACCTCGGCGCTGGTCTCGGTGAGCACGAGCGTGCCGTAGTCGCCCTCGACGGCGAGCAGGCCCTGGGCGAGCAGTTGCCGGACCACGCCCCGCCACTCGGCCTCGCTCAGCTCGGTGCCGACGCCGAACACGGTGAGGCTGTCGTGGCGGTGCTGGACGACCTTCTCGGTGCTGCGGCCGAGCAGGATGTCGATGCACTGCCCCGCGCCGAACTTCTGGTTGCGCTCGCGGTGCAGCCGCAGCACCGTCGACAGCAGTTTCTGGGCGGCGACGGTGCCGTCCCAGGACTCGGGGGGCTCCAGGCAGGTGTCGCAGTTGCCGCACGCCCCGCTGTCCTGCCCGAAGTAGCTCAGCAGCCGCACCCGGCGGCACTCCACCGTCTCGCAGAGCGCCAGCATGGCGTCGAGGTGGGCGGCGAGGACCCGCCGGTGGGCGAGGTCGCCCTCCGAGGAGTCGATCATCTTGCGCTGCTGCACCACGTCCTGCAACCCGTACGCCAGCCAGGCCGTCGACGGCAGGCCGTCGCGGCCGGCGCGGCCGGTCTCCTGGTAGTAGCCCTCCACGGAGCGGGGCAGGTCGAGGTGGGCGACGAAGCGGACGTCCGGCTTGTCGATGCCCATGCCGAAGGCGATGGTGGCGACCATGACCAGGCCGTCTTCCCGCAGGAACCGCTGCTGGTGGGCGGCGCGGGTCGCCGCGTCCAGACCCGCGTGGTACGGCAGCGCGGGGACGCCGTTGGCGACGAGGAACTCGGCGGTCTTGTCGACCGAGGCCCGGGAGAGGCAGTAGACGATGCCGGCGTCGCCGGGGTGCTCGCCACGGATCAGGTCGAGCAGTTGCCGGCGGGGCTCCCGCTTCGGCGCGATCCGGTACTGGATGTTGGGCCGGTCGAAGCTGGCCACGAAGTGCCGGGCCCCGGTGAGGCCGAGCCGCGCGGCGATCTCGGTGGCGGTGGCGGCGGTCGCGGTGGCGGTCAGCGCGATGCGGGGCACGTCGGGCCAGCGCTCGTGCAGCATCGACAGCGCCAGGTAGTCGGGGCGGAAGTCGTGGCCCCACTGCGCCACGCAGTGCGCCTCGTCGATGGCGAAGAGCGCGATCCGCCCCCGCTCCAGCAGCCCGACGGTCGCCCGGCTGCCGAGCGCCTCGGGGGCGAGGTAGAGCAGGTCCAGCTCGCCGGCGAGGAACGCCGCCTCGACCCGGCGGCGGGCGTCGAAATCCAGCGTGGAGTTGAGGAAGCCGGCGCGCACGCCGACGGCGGTCAGCGCGTCGACCTGGTCCTGCATGAGGGCGATCAGCGGGGAGACGACCACGGCGACGCCGTCGCGGACCAGGGCGGGGATCTGGTAGCACAGCGACTTGCCGCCGCCGGTGGGCATCAGGACCAGGGCGTCGCCGCCGCCGACCACGTGGTCGATGATCTCCTGCTGCTCGCCCCGGAAGGCGTCGTAGCCGAAGACCCGCCGGAGCACGCCCAGCGGGGTCTCGGTGAGCGTCTCGGTGCCGGAAGTCATTGGCGGAGTCTACGAGGCGGCCCCGACAGCGGCCGGCGGACGGGCCGGGCGGAGGGGTGGTGGGATCCGGGTGGCATCGAGGGGGTGGAAGGCGTCGGTGACCGACCGTGACCAGCCCCGAGTAATAGTAAAGTTTGTGAACTGTGCTGTTACAGTCACTTCTGTCGATGCTCGACCGGCATCGACCCGAAAGGAGTGATCCATGTCGAGATTGCGCGCACTGGTCGCACTCGCCGCGCTGGCCGTCGCCGGCGGCCTGGTGGCGATCTTCCCGTCGACCCCGGCATCGGCCGCCGCCTGCGCCACGCCCTGGCAGGCCTCGGTGGCCTACACCGGAGGCGCCCAGGTATCGCACACCGGCCGCAACTACCAGGCGAAGTGGTGGACCCAGAACGAGACCCCGCCGGGCACCAGCGGCGTCTGGCGGGACCTCGGCGTCTGCGGCCCCACCACCCCGCCCCCCAGCACCCCGCCGCCCGTCACCACCCCGCCGCCCACCAACCCCGGCGGCTTCGTGGTCAGCGAGGCCCAGTTCAACCAGATGTTCCCGAGCCGCAACTCGTTCTACACGTACGCCGGGCTCGTCGGCGCCCTCAGCGCGTACCCGGCGTTCGCCCGGACCGGCGACGCCACCGTGCAGCGCCAGGAGGCCGCCGCCTTCCTGGCCAACGTGTACCACGAGACCGGCGGGCTGGTGCACATCGTCGAGCAGAACACGGCGAACTACCCGCACTACTGCGACAGCACCCAGCCCTACGGCTGCCCCGCCGGGCAGGCCGCCTACTATGGGCGCGGGCCGATCCAGCTGAGCTGGAACTTCAACTACAACGCCGCCGGGATCGCCCTCGGCCTGCCCCTGCTGACCAACCCCTCGCTGGTGCAGACCGACGCCACGGTGGCCTGGAAGACCGCCATCTGGTACTGGATGACCCAGAACGGCCCCGGCACGATGACCGCCCACAACGCGATGGTCACCGGCGCCGGCTTCGGCCAGACGATCCGCAGCATCAACGGCGCGCTGGAGTGCAACGGCGGCAACCCCGCCCAGGTGCAGAGCCGCGTCACGAGGTACCAGCAGTTCGTCGGCATCCTCGGCGTACCGGCAGGGGCCAACCTCTCCTGCTGACCGCCGCCGCCGGCCCCGTCGCCCCCGTGGACCACCGGGGACGCGCCTGCGCCCCGAGCCCGACGCGGGCACCGGGAGCGGGAGCGACGGGGCCGGCCCGGCGCGGACCCTTCGATCAACGAAAAGACACCAGGCCGGACGTCGTTCTCGTCCGGCCTGGTGTCTTTTCAGCGATACATGGTGGGCGATACTGGGTTTGAACCAGTGACCTCTTCCGTGTCAAGGAAGCGCGCTCCCACTGCGCCAATCGCCCGCGCTCGCCGACCCGGGGCGACAAGGCCGGGGCCCGGCGACGGTCGGCCCCGTCGGGGCGGATCGCGAGCGGACGACGGGATTCGAACCCGCGACCCTCACCTTGGCAAGGTGATGCGCTACCAGCTGCGCTACGTCCGCGTGCCGCCGGCGCTCGCCGGCGACGGGTGAACTGTACCCCACGACAAGATCGCGGGCGGCACCACCCCGGACACCGCCGCCCGGACGGCACCGGCGGCAACCGGCCCCACCTGGGCGGACGCCGCCGGCCGGGGACGAAAAATTGTCGCCCGCAACCGCCCGGCGACCTGGACACCGGCCCATCGGCGGGTGCTATAGAGGTATGGACAGAAGTTGATCTTATCCGAGCATTCGTCGTGTTCGGACGAGCATCACCCGGCGCGCGGCCCCGGCGGCGACCGGCGGCACAGCGACGTGACCGCCGGCCGCCGGCCGCTGCCCCCGCGCGCCGCAGTCCGCATCCGCAGACGTCGAGCGCCGACCCGCGCGCATCCGCCGGCCGACGCCCAGCTAGGAGCACACATGTCCCTGTCGCACCGCCTCCGCCGGCCGGCCGCCCCCGCGGTCGCCCTCGCCCTGGTGCTGTCCACCCTGGTGACGGCCCCCGCCTCCGCCCGCGACCCCGTCCGGCCCGAACGCGCCGCGCCCGCCGGGGCCCCCCAGCCCGCCCCGGCGGCACCGGTCGCGAAACCCGCGCCGAAGCCCGCCCGCCCGGCCGCGCCCGCCCGGCCCACCGCCGCCCGCCGCGACGGCCGGGCCGTGGTGACCTGGAAGACGCCCGCCGACCACGGCAGCCGGATCACCGGGTACGTGGTGACCCCCTACCGCGACGGGACCGCGCAGCGGGCCCGGACCTTCGACGCGTCCCGGACCAGCCGGCTGCTCACCGGCCTGCGCACCGGCGGGACGTACACCTTCACGGTGGCGGCGCGGAACGCGGCCGGCACCGGACCGGCCAGCAGGCGCTCCCGCCCGGCCCGGCCCCTGGCCCTGCCCTCGGCCCCCACCGTCGTCGCCGTCTACGTCAACAGCGTCTCGGCGACGCTGAGCTGGACCCCCGGCTCCGACGGCGGCTCCCCCGTCACCAACTGGGTGGTCACCCCCTACCTCAACGGGCACCCCGAGCCCAGCCAGGCCCTCGGCCCGGCCACCACCGGCACCGTCACCGGCCTCACCTCGGGCCTGACCTACCGCTTCACCGTGGCCGCCCGGACCACCGAGGGCACCGGCCCGGAGTCCGCGCCGTCGGCCGCCGTCACCACCAACGTCTCCCCCACCCTCGGGTTCCCCACCCCGGCCCACGCCGACGTGGGCCTCGCCTACGTGGCCGCCCTGACCGTCACCCGGGGCGTCCCGCCGTTCGTCTGGTCCGTGCAGTCGGGTGCCCTCCCGCCGGGACTCACCGTCCGGTCCACCGACGGCACCCTCTCCGGGATTCCCACCACCGCCGGCAACTTCCCGTTCGTGGTCCGGGTGGTCGACTCGGCCGGCAACCACGGCTCCCGCCTCGTCGTGCTCACCGTCAACCGGGCCCCCGACCTGCGCGACGACCCCCTGCCGCTCGGCGAGGTCGGCGCGGCCTACTCCGACCAGTTCATCGTGGAGGGCGGCACCGCGCCGTTCAGTTGGTCGCTGGCCGCCGGCAGCCTGCCACCGGGGCTGACCCTCGACCCGGCCACCGGCCTGCTCTCCGGCCGGCCCACCGCGGGCGGGGCCTACCCGATGACCGTCCGGGTCACCGACGCCCTCGGCCTCAGCGACTCCCAACCGTTCCGGCTGTTCATCCAGGCGACCAGCGTCGTGACGCTCACCGCCGCCGCGACCGTGGCGGACTTCGGCTCCCCGGTCTCCTTCACCGTCACGATCGGCCCCGGCATCGCCGAGGGCACCGTCACCCTCGTCGACGTGCTGCCCAACGGCACCGACAGCCCGCTCGGCACCTTCCCGGTGGCGTTCAACGCCGCGCAGTTCCAGACGCAGATGCCGGCGTTCGGCCGCAACACGTTCCGGGTGCAGTACGACAGCTCCAACACCCACGCGGTGGTGCACTCCAACACGGTCACCGTGGACGTGCGGGCCGTGCCGGGCCAGGTCGTGCTGAGCCAGTTCGCCCAGTCCGGCGTCAACGGCCCCGCCGACCAGTTCGTCGCGCTGCTCAACACCACCGCGATCGACATGCCGGTCACCGGCTTCCGGATCGAGACCCCCGACGGCACGACCGTCACCGTGCCGCCCACCGCCCGGCCCGTGCCACCGGGGCGGGCCCTGCTGGTCGGCGCGGCCGACTACTCCCTGCCCGACATCGAGCCCGACCTCACCGTCCCGTCGCTGGGCAGCGGCGGCGGCTTCCGGATCGTCGCCCCCGACACGCCCCGCACCGTGCTCGACCGGGGCGGCTCCGCACCGGGCTTCCACGAGGGCCCCGCCCCGCTGCCCGCGTTCACCAACCCGCCGTTCGTCACCCACGCCTGGTCGCGGGTGCGGGTCAACGGCGTGCCCCAGGACACCGACGACAGCGTCGCCGACCTGAGACTGGTGGCCACGGTCCGCGGCCCGATCAACGGCGTGCCCTCCGCGCTCGGCGCGCCGTCGCCGCGCAACACGCTCGGCGCGTACCAGCAGAACGCCGTCGTCCAGTCCACGCTGCTGGACCCGGGGGTGCCCGCGAACGCGGCCCCCAACCGGGAGCTGACCGGCAACCGCCTGGTGATCCGGTTCGCCGTCACGAACCGGGGCCGCACCCCGGTCAGCCAGGCACGCATCCGGATCACGGCGCTGAGCCAGGCCAACGGCGCGCCCAGGCCCGGCAGCCCCACCCCACCGCCGCCGCACGGCAACCTCCGCCTGATCAACCCGACCACGACGACCAGCAGCATCGCGCTGAGCGACGGGCGGACCGTGGAGGTCCACAACCTGAGGATGAACGCGCCGTCGGCCTACCCACCCGGCGGCGGCCTGTTCAGCCTCCTGGCGATCCCCACCGAGTTCGGCGGCATCGGCCCCGGCAGGACGGTCCACGTCGCCCTGACGTTCGCCGTCGACACGCCGGGGCGCTACTGGGTCGGCTGGGACGCCGACGCGCTCGTCAGCGCGCCCCCCGAGGCGTCCCCCGCCCGGGTGAGCGGCTCGACGAAGGTCAGGCTCGAAGCGGCCGGGCCGATGACGGCCGACTTCCGCCGGGGCGGCTTCCGCAGCGGCACGCTGCGCTGAACCCACGCGGGGTGCGGGCGGCACGCGCCGCCCGCACCCTGCCCCGGTCGCCCGACCGGGACGACGAGGAACGGAGGACACCCCATGCTGCCGTCCGGGCGTTTCGCGTACGGCCTGCGGGTCCACGGGCTGGACGGGGTCACCGAACTCGCGCCCGCCCGGCCCGGCGACGGCCTGCCGGAGGTGACCGTGCGGCAGGTCGCCGACGGGCCGCCGCCCACCCCCGCCCCACTCGACCACCGGTACGGCGCCCGGCCGCTGGCCGACGGCCGGCGGCACCTCGCCGTCGACCGGGCCCGCCGCACCGCCACCTTCCACGGGCCGCCGCTCGCCGCCGACCTGCTCGCCCACCCGTACCTCGCGCCCGTGGCCACCGCGTTCAACCGCTGGGCCGGCCGAGAGACCTTCCACGCCGGGGGATTCCTCGGCGGGGGCCGGGCGTGGGCGCTCGCCGGCCCCCGTACCGCCGGCAAGAGCAGCCTGCTCGCGGCGCTGGCCGCCCGCGCGGTGCCGGTGCTCGCCGACGACGTCCTCGCCGTCGACGGCGCCGACGCCTTCGCCGGGCCGCGCTGCGTCGACCTGCGGGAGCCGGTGCCCGGGGCGGCCCTCGCCCTGCGCCCGGCCCGCGACGGCACCCGGACCCGGGTGCCGCTGCCGCCCGTCCCCGACCGGGTGCCGCTGGGCGGCTGGTTCTTCCTGCGCTGGGGCGACGCCCTGCGGCTGGACCCGGTGCCCGCCGCCGACCTGCTGGCCCGGCTCGCCGCCGGGCGCTCCTGGCGCGAGCTGCCCACCGACCCGGCCGCCCTGCTCACCCTCGCCGCCCTCCCGGCCTGGGACCTCACCCGCCCCCGGGACTGGGCCGGCCTCGACGAGGTGTGCCGGCTGCTCGACGGGATCGCCACCGGCACGCGGGCGGTGGTCGGGTCGTGACCGGCGCGCCCCTGCCCGCCGCGCTGTACTGCCTCGCCCTCGACGAGGCCGCCGCCGCCACGCACGCCGCCCTGCGGGCCCGGGGCGTCGACAGCATCCTGCTCAAGGGCGCGGGCCTGGCCCGGCGGCTCGGCGTCGAGCGCACCTACGGCGACGTCGACCTGCTGGTCGACCCGGCCCGCTTCGCCACCGCCGAGGAGGCGCTCGGCGACCTCGGCTACCGGGTGGAGATCCCCGGCGCCCGCCCCGACGACTGGACGCACTGGCACGAGCGGCTGTGGCGCTCCCCCGGGCCGGTGGGGCTCGCGGTGGACCTGCACCGGGGCTTCCACGGCGTGGGCGACGCCGCCGCCTTCTGGGCGGCGCTGGCCGCCGGGGCGGAGCCGATGAGCCTCGCCGGGCGTACCGTCGAGGTGCCCTCCGCCCCCGCCGCGGCCCTGCTCGTCGCGCTGCACGCCGCGCACCCCGGCGGCTCCCCGCGCCCCCGGGACGACCTGCGCCGGGCGACCCGGGTGCTCGACGAGGAGACCTGGCGGGCCGCCGCCGCCCTCGCCGAGGCGACCGGGGCCACCCGCACCTTCGCGTTCGGCCTGCGCCGCACGCCCGACGGGGCGGCGCTGGCGCGGCGACTGGGCCTGCCCAGGGCCACCTCGGCGCTGCACCACGTCGTCCACGGCCCGGCCACGCCCGGGGCGTACCAGCTCGCCCGGGCCGCCGAGCTGCCCACCGCCCGGCACCGGCTCGCCTACCTCGCCCGGCGGCTCGCCCCCTCCCCCGCCGCGATGCGCCACCGCCGGCCGGTCGCCCGCCGGGGCCCGGCCGGGCTGGCCCTGGCCTACCTGCTGCGCTTCGCGCAGGTCGGCTGGCAGGCGCCCCGGGCCGTCGCCGCGCTGCGCCGCGCCACCCGCCAGGCCCGCCGCTACGCCGATGGCTGACCTGCCCCGGGCGCTGCTGCTCCTGCTGCGCCGGCACGGGCCGCGCGGCCTGCGCGTCGCCGCCTGGGCCGTGCGGGCCCGGCGGCGCGTGCGGCGGCAGCTCGCCCACGGCGGCCTGGACGCGGTCCGCCCGCCGGCCCCGCCGCCCGGCGCGGACACCGACCGGGACGTGGTGCTCCGGACGCTGCGCCACGCCGGCGCGAACTGCCTGGAACGATCGCTGGTGCTGCAACGCTGGGACGCCGGCCGGCGGGTCCCCCGCACGCTGGTCATCGGGGTGACCGCGCCCAGCGCCGGCTTCCACGCCCACGCCTGGCTCGACGGCGACCCCGACCCGCACCGCGACGGCATGACCGAACTGCTGCGGCGCCCCCCGCCGGACGGATGGCTGCCGGCGCGACCGTCCCCGCCGACCGCCGGCCGCCGGGGTCAGGCGCGTTCGACCAGGCCGTAGCCGTCCAGCTCCGCCAGGAACCGCGCCACGTCGGCGGCGGCCCGGCCCCGGTCCACCTCGGCCGTGGCGGCCAGCGCCTCGGTCAGCTCGTCCGCCGTGGCCCCGTCGACCAGCCGACGCCACAACAGCGCGCCCGCCGGGTCCAGGCCGAAGTAGACGGACTCCACGGTGTCCAACACCACGACCTCCTCACCGGCCTGCCGCCAGGCCGTCCGCCGGGGCACCACCCGGTACACGCCGGTGGGCTGCTGAGCACTCACGAGGGCACCTCCATGCCGCCGGCCGCCGGGCGCGCCGACGGCGCCGGCGGGTTCTCTCCGCACCACAGGTGTTGCACGAGCCCGGCCGTGCACTCCGGGACGGGCCAACGGGCCCACACCGCCCGCAGCGCGCCCGGGTCGACCACCTCCTCGTCCACGCCGCCGCCGTCCCAGCCGCGCACGAACTCCCGCGTCGGCGCGCGGAGGAAGACCTCCAGGAAGTGCGCCTTGGGGCGGCGCGCGACCACCACGGCGGGAAGCTCACCGGCGGCGATCCCGGCCAGCAGCTCCGCGCGGGACGGGCGTCGCCGCCCGCCGGCCAGGCCGACGAGCGCGGCGACGAACCCCGGGTCGAGCAGCGGATGCCCGAGCGCCACCCCGTGGTCGTCGGCCACCAGCCCGAAACAGGCGACGGTGGTCCGCAGGTCCCGGCGGCGCAGGTGCCAGGC
>NZ_BBZF01000018.1:0-265630 GCF_020884795.1 Micromonospora okii | reverse complement strand
GGTCGGCCAGCCGGTCCGGCTCGGCGCGCCGCTCCGCGCGGTGCGTCCGCAGGACCTCCTCGGCCACGGCGGGCCGCAGCCAGGGGAAGAGCTCCGAGGCCGCCGGCCGGGCACGCAGCCGCGCCCGGGCCCGCCCGACCGCGTCCCGCAGGTACGCCCGCGCGGAGCCGGGCGTCGGGCGCCGCCACCCGGCCAGGACCTGGTCCCCGCCCACCCCGGTGAGCAGCGCGCCCCCGGCCGCCAGCTCCACGATCGGCAGGTGCAGGTGCAGGTTCAGCGGGTGCAGCACGCCGTACCGGCGCAGGAACCGCCGGGCGACCGGCCCGACGAGGTCGAGGTCGTCGCCCGCGGTGAGCACCTGCCAGGTGCCGCCGACGCCCAACGCCCGGACCACCTCGTCCTGCCAGGCCGACTCGTCCGCCCGGGGCGCGTCGCGGAAGCGCCAGGTGACCGGCACCGGGTCGGGCAGCCCCTCGCGGCGGGCGACCCGGACGGCGACCGCGAGGACCAGCGAGGAGTCCAGCCCGCCGGAGAAACTGACCACGCAGGGCGGGCGGCGCAACGCGGGCAGCACCGCCGCCTCCAGGGCGGCCAGCGGGGTCGTCGTCCGGTCGGCGGCCGGCACCGGCACGTCGACCGCCCCCGGGTCCGTCCCCTGCACGAGCCCGGTCGCCAGGTCGTACGCGGTGAGCCAGCCCATCGTCACCTCAGCATCGGTTCAGCGTGCCCCGGCGGCGGGCCAGGCGCAGCGACAGGTCGAACAGCCAGAGCGACAGCGGCAGCAGCAGCGCCGCGCCGCCGAGCAGGACGAGCAGGTCCCCGACCCACGACCCGCCGGTCAGGGCGTGCCGGAGGCCGTCGAGGGCGATCCGGCTGGGCAGCGCGGCCGTCGCCCAGCCCGGCAACGGGAGCGCCGCCACCGGGAAGTACGTGCCGGAGACGAACGAGAGCCCGACCAGCAGCAGCCGGGCCACCAGGTCACCCCGGCCGAACGCCACGGTGAACGCCATCAGCCCGACGCCGAGGGCGAGCATCGCCGCCGCCGCGACCACCAGCACCAAGGCCACGCCCGCCCAGCTCGCCCGGCCGACGTCCAGGCCGAACGCCAGGCCGAGCACGGCCAGGTAGACCCCGGCGCGCAGCAGGGCGAGCAGGAAGGGGTAGCCGGCCAGCCCCAGGGCGAGCAGCCAACCCGGTACGGGCTGGGTCACCAGCATCTCCAGGGTGCCGTCCCGCTGCTCCTGGCCCACCCGGGCGGTCACCTGGCCGGTGGCCGCCTGCACGACGAGCATGAACGTGACGCCGACCGCCACGAAGTCGAAGTAGCTGGCCGAGCGGCCCAGAGCACCGTCCGGGACGGTGAGCACCCGGGAGACGAGCAGGAACACGGCCAGGTTGACGACGCCGAACGCCAGGTCGAGCGCCAGCGGCGGCACCAGGCGACGGCGCTCGGCGAGGTCGCGGGCCACGAGTGCGCGCAACACGGCGACCGGCCGCGCGCCGCCCGGCGCGGTGGCGGCCCCGCTCGCGGCGGCGGCCCCGGTCGCGGCGGCGGCCCCGGTCGCGGCGGCGGCCCCGGTCGCGGCGGCGGCCCCGGTCGCGGCGGGTGGGGCACCGGGGAGCCCGCCCGGTGACCGGCGACCGTGCCCGGTTCCGCCCGTCGCGGCGGCCGGTCGGGCGAGGTCGTCGCCCGTCAGCCCGGCGGTCACCGCCACACCGGAAAGGTGAGGGTCCGCTGGCACCGCTGACGGTCCTCCCGATGGTGCGACACCAGCACGCAGGTCAGCCCGGGCCGGCGGTCGAGCGCCGCCCACAGCAGCGCCCGCGCCCCGTCGTCGAGGGAGCGGCCGGGCTCGTCGAGGACCAGCACCGCCGGGTCGCCGAGCAGGGCGCGGGCCACCGTCACCCGGGCCCGCATCCCGGCCGAGCAGCGTTCCACCGGCATGTCCGCGTACGGCCCGATCTCGAACTCGTCCTGCACCTGCCCGACGGCCCGCGCGGCGGCCCGGCCGCCCCCCGCCCGCAGCCGGGCCACGAGCAGCAGGTTGTCGTGCCCGGAGAGCTTGTCGTACAACCCCTGCTCGGGGTTGAGGCAGGCCGACAGCGCCCGGCGGGCCGGTGGGGAGCCGGCCCGGTGGCCGGCGACCGTGGCCTCCCCGGCGGTCAGCGACAGCGCGCCCGCGAGGCAACGCAGGAGGGTCGTCTTGCCGGAGCCGTTGCCCCCGGTCACGAGGAGCCGCGTTCCCGCCGGCACGTCGAGGTCGAGCCCGGTGAAGACCGGGTGCCGTCCGAACCAGCGGGACGCGCGGCGCAGGCGCAGCATCGGGCGGCGCGCGGCCGTCAGATGGAGGCCCCGCTGCCACCCACGCCGTCACCGATGGGCAGCGTGCCGCCCCGGGTGAGTTCGGCGAGGGTGCCGAGGCGCTGGACGCGCGGCGGGCGGTACTCCCGCCCCGCCCCCGCCTCCCGAGCCGGCTCGCGACTATTGCGAGTTTCCATCACTTAATGCTCCAATGTCCGTTTACGGCAGTATCGGCACCATACCCCAATCGCCGGGCGCTCCGGCGGGGCCCACACCGGCGACCGCCGCGCCACGCCGCATCGCGAGCCCGCCCGATTACCCGGCTCGTCGGCGGGGTACTGAACCCACTCGACAGCACACTGCATCCCCCGAAGGAGGCTGTCGTGGGTATCGGAACGAGCATCTTCCTGATCGCGGTCGGCGCGATCCTCACGTTCGCGCTCGACGCCAGCATCGGCGGCGTGAACCTCGACGTCGTCGGCTGGATCCTGATGGCCGCCGGCCTGCTCGGCCTCGTCATGACCACCCTGGTCTGGGGCCGCCGCCGCGAGGTGGTCACCACCGCCGAGCCGGTGGAGTACCGCCGGGTCGAGGAGCGCCGGGACGTCGCCCCGCCGCTGTAGGGCGACACGCGCGACCGCCACGCCCGCGGGTTCCCCCGTCCCACGACGGCTCCCCGGCCCCGCCCGGCGTGCCCGATCGAGGGTCCGGATGCGAAACGGCCCGGCACCATGAGGTGCCGGGCCGTTCTCCTGGTGGGCGATACTGGGTTTGAACCAGTGACCTCTTCCGTGTCAAGGAAGCGCGCTCCCACTGCGCCAATCGCCCTCGTCAACTGCCGAGGTGGAGACGGGATTTGAACCCGTGTACACGGCTTTGCAGGCCGTTGCCTCGCCTCTCGGCCACTCCACCGAGGTTGCCCCCGAATTACGTGGCGGCAGCTCCGAGCGGACGACGGGATTCGAACCCGCGACCCTCACCTTGGCAAGGTGATGCGCTACCAGCTGCGCTACGTCCGCGTGCCCCCGGTGTTTCCCGGTGACGGATGAGAACTTTAGCCGAGCCCGGCAACCCTTGCCAAATCGGGGCCCACCCCGGCGCGTCCCCGCCCCACCCGCCGCCGGCCGTCTACCGCCACCCGCCACACTCGCCACCCCGGGCACAGATCCACGGATCAGGGCTCCAACAGCGTCGCACGCCCACTGGTTCCCTCGACCCGCCCGTCCAGCGGGGCCGGGGTGTTGGTGGTGGCGGTGGTGGTCGGGGGCACAGGGCGTGAGCTTCCTAGGGGGCTGGGTGGGAGCAGCTCTGGATATATTCGACAAGGGGGAAGAGTGTCCTTCTTCCGACTCTTCCGGGGCGAATCAACCGGAGCGGTAACTGTTTGTGCACGAACGGATAGGTTACGGTAGCGACGTGACGAGACGTGCCGCCGAGATCCGCCTGGATGCCCTGTTGCGCACGGCCTGTGACGTGATCGCGGAACGGGGGCTGGCCAACACCCGCACGGCCGACGTCGCCCAGGCCGCCGGCGTCAGCCAGGCGTTGGTCTTCTACCATTTCGCCACGAAGGAACGACTCCTCGCCCAGGCCTACGCCTACGCGGTGGAACAGGACCTCGCCCGGCTCGACGCCGTCGTCCGGTCCTCCGCGCCGCCCCTGGTCAAGCTCCGCAGGCTGATCAAGCTCCACACCCCCACCGGCCGGTCGGCCTCCTGGTCGCTGTGGATCGACGGCTGGTCGGAGTCGCTGCGCGCCCCCGAGGTGGAGAAGCTCTCCCGCCGGCTGGACCTGCGCCGGCGGGAGGACCTCGCCGCCATCATCAGCGACGGGGTGCGCGAGGGCACCTTCGACTGCCCGGACCCGGTCGGCGCCGCCTGGCGGATCAACGCCGTGATGGACGGGCTCGCGGTGCAGCTCGCGGTGCACGAGCGGGTGATCCCCCGCCGGCAGTCCACCGAGTGGATCCGGCTGGTCGCCGCCCGGGAGCTCGGCCTGGAGCCGGCCCAGCTCGACTGGTCGGCCCCGGCGCAGGAGCGCTCCCGCCGGGCTGAGCAGCCGCCGCGTCAGCCGCAGCCGGACAGCGTCGGCTGACGGCCCCGACCCTCATCGGGGAGGAACGGGCGGCCGTCAGGGACGAACCCGCGGCCCCGAGCCTCCCCCAGAGAGGAACGGCGGGTCAGCGGGGGGTCGGTGCCGGCGCGGGTGCCCCGTCGAGGCGCAGACGCCTGCGCAGTCGGGCCCGGGCCGGCGGGTGGACGTTGGCCAGCTCCAGGTCGCCGCCGTAGTGGGCCAGCACCCGGCGGTCCATCACCCGCCGCCAGAGCGGCGGCACCAGCGCGACCACGATCATCGTGGCGTACCCGGCGGGGAGCTGCGGCGAGGAGTCGAAGCTGCGCAGGGCCTGGTACCGACGCAGCGGGTTGGCGTGGTGGTCGCTGTGCCGCTGGAGCTGGAAGAGGAAGATGTTGGTGACCGTACGGTCGCTGTTCCAGCTGTGCCGTGGGTCGACCTTCTCGTACCGGCCGGCGGCGTTGCGCTGCCGGGCCAGGCCGTAGTGCTCCAGGTAGTTGACCACCTCGAGCAGCGAGAACCCGAGGATCGCCTGGAGCACCAGCAGCGGCAGCACCGCCGGCCCGAACACCGCGACCAGCACGCCGAACAGCACCAAAGTCATCGCCCACGCGTTGAGGACGTCGTTGCGCGGCGTCCACGGGCTGCGGCCCCGGATGCGGAACCGGGCGGTCTCCAGCCGCCAGGCCGAGCGCAGGCTGCCCCGGACGGTACGCGGCCAGAAGGCGTAGAAGCTCTCCCCGAGCCGGGAGCTGGCCGGGTCCTCGGAGGTGGCGACCCGGACGTGGTGACCCCGGTTGTGCTCGACGTGGAAGTGCCCGTAGCCGGTCGGGGCGAGCGCCACCTTGGACAGCCACCGCTCCACCCTCTCCCGCTTGTGACCCAGCTCGTGCGCGGTGTTGATGGCGATGCCGTCGACGATGGCGAGGGTGACGACCAGGCCGGCCGCGCCGACCGCGTCCAGCCTCCCCGAGACCCACACCGCGCAGCCGAGCGCCAGGCCGCCGTACTGGGCCGGCAGGTAGAGGTAGGTGAGCCAGCGGTAGTAGCCGTCCCCGCTCAGGCGGGGCACCGCCTCGTCCGGCGGGTTGGTCACGCTGTCGCCGACGAGCAGGTCGACCACCGGGATCATGACGAAGACCGCGACCACGGGGAGCCACCAGACCCACCCGCCGGCCACGTCGCGCCACAGCAGCCAGGCCATGAAGGGCAGCCCCGGGACCAGCAGCGCGAGCGGCCAGAACGGCTTGCGGGAGTCCCGCCAGGCGGCCGGCGGGATCGTGGCCTGCACAGCAGCAGACATCGCCGTTCTCCGATCTCTCGGGTGCTCCCCGACTGTGGCACGCATCACGGCGTTTTACAAGAGGGCCATTTGTGTAAAGCGTTGCCGCCCCGGCCGTGGCGGGGCGCGGCGGGCGGGGACAATCAGCGGGTGCCCGATCTCTCCTCGGCCTTCGTGAAGCTGCACGCGCGGCTCGCCCCGGTGGCCTTCGTCCCCGAGGTCCGGCTGCACCAGGCCGACGAGCCGATCGGGCTGTGGGAGCTGACCGAGGGCGAGTTCCGCAGCTCGCAGCCGCCGCCGTTCTGGGCGTTCGCCTGGGCCGGCGGGCAGGCGCTCGCCCGGTACGTCACCGACCACCCCGAGACGGTCGCCGGCCGCCGCGTGCTCGACCTCGCCTCCGGCTCCGGGCTCGTCGCCATCGCCGCCGCCCGCGCGGGCGCGGCGGCCGTGCGCGCCGTCGAGGTCGACGAACGCGCGGTGGCCGCCGTCGCGCTCAACGCCGAGGCCAACGGGGTACGCGTCTTCGCCGAACTCGGCGACGTCCTCGACGCCGACGCCGGCGACGCCGAGGTGGTGCTGGCAGGCGACGTCTTCTACAGCGAGGCGATGGCCCGGCGGATGCTGCGCTTCCTGCTCCGGGCCGCCCGCGCCGGCGCCCGGGTGCTGGTCGGCGACCCGGGGCGGGCGTTCCTGCCCCGCGAGCGGTTCCACGAGCTGGCCGCCTACGAGGTCCCCGTCCCCGAGGCGCTGGAGAGCGTGCGGGTGAAACAGACCACCGTGTGGGAGTTGGACCCCGCGCCGCCCGGGGCCGCCCGCTAGCGTGTCGGCGTGCTCTTCCGGGGCTGGGACGACGCCGCCGTCGGCGGGCCGTGGCCGGACGTCGCGACGGTCGTCGACCACGTCGGCGTGCCGCACCTGGTGGTGACCCGGCACGCCCTGGTGCGGCGGGTGCTCGCCGACCCGGCGACCTTCCGGCCGGACAACGCCCTCGACGCGGTCACCCCGATCCCGGTGGCCGCCCTGCGGGTCCTCGCCGGGCACCGCTTCCGCCTCCCGCCGACGCTGGCGAACAACGGCGGGGCCAGCCACCCGGCGATCCGGGGCGTCGTCGCCGACGCCCTGCACCCGGCCCGGGTCGCCGCCCAGCGGCCCTGGCTGACCGGCCTGGTCCGCGAGCGGGTCGCCCGGCTGCGGGCGGCGCTCGACGCGGGGGTACCCGTCGACCTGCACGCCGGGCTCGCCGCGGACCTGCCGCTGCTGACCCTGGCCCGGCTCGTCGAGCTGCCGGACGCCCCGGTCGGCGCGGTGAAGGAGTTCGCCCGCGCGGCCCTGGAGCTGTTCTGGGCCCCGCTCGACGCCGACCGGCAGGCGGCGCTCGCCGAGGAGGTGGGCCGCTTCCACCGGGTGCTGCGGGCGTTCGCGGCCACCGGGGGCGGGCTCGCCGCCCGGCTGCGCGCCGCCGGCCACTCCCCCGACGTGGTCGTCGGCGCGCTGTTCTTCCTGCTCGTCGCCGGCCAGGAGACCACCTCGCAGTTCCTCACCCTGCTGCTGCACCGCCTGCACGGCGAGCCGGCGGTGCGCGCCGGGCTGCGCGACGGCAGCGTCGCCGTCGCCGACGTGGTCGAGGAGGGGCTGCGGCTGGAGCCGCCGATCGTCACCTGGCGGCGGGTCGCCGCCGTGGACACCGCCCTCGGCGACACCGCCGTGCCGGCCGGCACCAGCGTCGTGGCCTGGCTGGCCCGCGCCGGCCGCGACCCGGAGGTGGTCGCCGCGCCCGCCGAGTTCCGGCCCGGCCAGCGCGGCTCCCGCCGGCACCTGGCGTTCGGGGCGGGCGCGCACCGCTGCGTCGGTGACCAGCTCGCCCGGCTCGAGGCGGCCGTGGTGGTCGCCGAGGCCGCCGACCTGCTCGACGGGGTGCGCGTCGTCCGGCCGCCCTGGTGCCCCGACAACCTCACCTTCCGGATGCCGGACACCTTCGTGGTCGCCCGGCCCTGACGAAGGTCGGGGGTGGTCGGCGCCCTTCGGCGGCGGCGGGCGGGCCACCCGGATCCCTACCGTCGACCCGTGATCACACTACGTGGCCTGACGAAACGATTCGGCGCGACCACCGCCGTCGACGACCTGACCGTCGACGTCACCCCCGGCCGGGTCACCGGCTTCCTCGGCCCGAACGGCGCGGGCAAGTCCACCACCATGCGGATGATCCTCGGCCTGGACCGGCCCACCGCCGGGCGGGCGCTCGTCGCCGGACGGGCGTACCGGGAGCTGCGGCACCCCCTGCACACCGTCGGCGCCCTGCTGGACGCCGGGGCGATCCACCCGGCCCGCTCCGGGCGGGCCCACCTGCTGGCCACCGCGCGCAGCAACGGCATCCCGGCCCGCCGCGTCGAGGAGGTGCTCGGCCTCGTCGGCCTCGACGACCGGGCCGCCGCCAAGCCCGGCCGGGCCCTCTCCCTCGGCATGGGGCAGCGGCTCGGCATCGCCGGGGCGCTGCTCGGCGACCCGCCGGTCCTGCTCTTCGACGAGCCGGTCAACGGCCTCGACCCCGACGGGGTGCGCTGGATCCGGCAGCTCACCCGGTCGCTCGCCGCGCAGGGGCGGACCGTGCTCGTCTCCAGCCACCTGATGAGCGAGATGCAGCAGACCGCCGACCACCTCGTGGTGATCGGCCGGGGCCGGCTGATCACCGACGCGCCCACCGCCGAGGTGATCGCGGGCAGCTCCGCCGCCTCCGTACGGGTCCGCAGCCCCCGGCCCGGCGACCTGACCGCGCTGGCGGAGCGGCTGAGCGCCGACGCGGCCACCGTCACCGTCGACGGGCCGGACGCGCTGACCGTCACCGGCCTCACCGCCGAGCGGGTCGGTGACCTCGCGCACGAACTGGGGGTGCGGCTGCACGAGCTGACCCCGGTCACGGCGTCGCTGGAGCAGGCGTTCATGGCCCTGACCGACGGCAGCGTCGAGTACGCCGCCGGCCGCACCTCCCCCACCCCGCACCGGATCGAGGCCCGATGAGCGCGCAGACCCGCACCGCAGACCCCCGCACCGCAGACCGTCCCGCCCCGCCGACCACCGGCCCCCTGGCCGGGGCCGTCGCCGCCGAGTGGACCAAGCTCTGGTCCGTCCGCTCCACCTGGTGGACGATGCTCGCGGCGGTGCTGCTCACCGCGGTCACCAACCTCCAGCTCGCCATCTACGCCGTCAACGCCAACACCAACGACGACCCCGCCGACGACCCGGGCACCGTCACCGTCGGCAGCGTCGTGATCGACTCCCTGGAGCTCACCCAGTACGCCGTGCTCGCCCTCGGGCTGCTCGCCATGACCGCCGAGTTCGGCACCGGCACGCTGCGGACCACCCTGCGCTGCACCCCGTCGCGCGGGCGCGTACTGCTGGCCAAGGCCGCGGTGACCGGGGCGGTGACCTACGCGCTCGGGCTGCTGCTCGGCGGCGTCGGCGCTCTGGTCGCCGCGGTGGTGCTCGGCGAGTGGGGGGAGGCGCCGCTCGGCGGCACGGCCCGGGACGTCGCCGCGTCGGCGGCCTACCTGGCGCTGGTCGGGGTGCTGGCGCTGGGCCTCGGCGCGGTGCTGCGCAGCCCCGTGCTCACGGTGATCGTCCTGCTCGCGCTGCTGATGATAGTGCCGCTGTCGCTCCAGGAGCCGGGCATCACCGCGCTGACCCGGATCGCCGACGGCTTCCCCGGCGTGGCCGGGGCGCACTTCCTGGCCGGGGACACCGACCCGTACCCGCCGGTGGTGGGGCTGCTGCTGCTCGCCGGCTGGACGGCCGCCGCCCTGGTCGCCGCCCGCGCCGCCCTCCGCCACCGCGACGCCTGAGGTGCAAGGAGGGGCACCTTCTTAACGCATACGGTAGAGAAGGGTGCCCCTCTCACCGCGAGGCATTTACCCGTCGACGAGGCCGGCCTCATGGGCGAGGATCGCGGCCTGCACCCGGTTGCGCACCTCCAGGCGGGTGAAGATGCTGGTCAGGTAGCTCTTCACGGTGCCCTCCACGAGGTGCAGGCGGCGGGCGATCTCGGCGTTGGACAGGCCCGCGCCGACCAGGGCCAGCACCTCGCGTTCCCGGTCGGTCAGCCCGGCGGTGCGGTCCCGCGCCGCCGGGCGGCGGGCCAGCCGGGCGCCGTTCAGCTCGATCACCCGCCGGGCGACCGGCGGCGACAGGTACGCCCCGCCGCCGGCCACCGCCCGCACCCCGGCGATCAGCTCCCGGGGATCGCCGGCCTTGAGCAGGAAGCCGCTGACGCCGTGCCCGAGCGCCCGGGTGACGTGGTCGTCCTCGCCGAACGTGGTGAGCATGACCGTCGCCGTGTCCGGCGCGAGCCGGCGGATCTCGGCGGCGGCGGCGAGCCCGTCGAGGCGGGGCATCCGGATGTCCAGCAGCGCCACGTCCGGCCGGTGCGCCCGGACCAGCTCGACGGCCGCCGCGCCGTCGCCGGCCTCCCCGACGACCTCGATCGCGGGGTCGGCGCCGAGGATCGCCCGGACCCCCGCCCGGATCATCGCCTCGTCGTCGGCCAGCACCACCCGTACGGGCCGGGCACCTTCCGTCGCGTCGTCCCACCGCTCGGTCATCCGTCGATCCGCTCCTTGCTGGCCAGTCGCCCGTCGGAGAAGCAGAGCCGCCAGCTGGCCTGCGCGAACGGGAAGTTGCCGTCGGTGTAGTACTCGCAGTCGGGGCGACCCCCGGCCGTCGGCGGCTCCGCCTGGCGGCGCGGCAGGGCGGTCAGCTCGTGCCGGGGCGCGCCCAGGGGCAGCCGGTCGAACGTCGCCGCGTCGAGGACCGCGCCCGCCGTGGCGAACGGGTAGTAGACCAGGGTGAGCACCAGCGCGAGGACGAGCGGGGCGCCGAGGGCCGTGGCAAGGCTACGCCGGACCCGGCGGCGAGCCTGCCGCAGCCGCCGCTCGGCCTCCCCCGGGCGGGACAGCCCCTCACCCGGCTCGGCCTCCCCCGGGCGGGACGGCACCCCATCCGGGTGGGACAGCGCCTCACCCCGCCCGGCCTCCCCCGGGCGGGGCAGCGCCCACACCGGCTCCGGCGACGCCTCGGCACTCCACGCGGGAAAAACAGGCTCCCCGGGATCGGCGACGTCCGACGGCGCGGGGTGACCGGGTGCGACGCCGGCGAACGACGGGGCTGCGCGGCGGCCGACCGGGAGGCTCGCCCGCACGGCGAAGCCGCCGTCCGGGTGGGGCCCGGCGCGCAGCGTGCCGCCGGCCAGGCGGACCCGTTCGCGGAGGGCGAGCAGGCCCGAGCCGCTGGACGGCGGGCCGGGCAGTGGGCCGGCCGGCGGCGGGGCGTTGACCACGCCCACGTCCAGCCGGCCCGCGCGGCGGGTCAGGGTGACGGTGACCGGGGCGCCGGGGGCGTACCGGGCCGCGTTGGTCAGCGCCTCCCGGACCACCCGGTGCGCGGCGTGCCCGGCGAGCGGGGGCAGGTCGAGCGGGTCGCCGTCCACCCGTACGGCCATCCCGGCCTCGCGGGCCCGGCCGACCAGGTCGGCGACGCTCTCCCCCGCCGGACGGGTCGACGCCGGGCCGCCCTCCTCCCGGAGCACCCCGATGATCTCGTGCAGCCGCTCGGTGGCCGCCGCCACGCTGCCGCGCAGCTCACCGGCCGCCGCCCGGTGCCGCTCCGGCAGGTCGCCGGCGAGTTCGAGGGCGGCGGCGCGCAGCGCGATCAGGCTCAGCTCGTGACCGAGGGAGTCGTGCATCTCCTGCGCGATCCGGGCCCGTTCCCGCAGCCGGATCCGCTCGGCCACGCCGCGCCGCTCCCGGGCCACCGCCTCGGCGTGCCGCTCCCCCGCCACCGCGAGGTCGTGCTGCTGCCGCCGGTAGCGGCCGACCAGCCACGGGAACACCCCGGCGAACAGCAGTACGCAGGCGAGCAGGAACCAGGTGGTGGCCCCGGTGTCGAGCAGCCCCACGTTCAGGGCGGTGCCGCCGGCGGCGATCAGCCCGAAGACCGCCGCGGCGGGGGCCGCCCCGGGGCTGCGCCGTCCCGTCAGGTAGCTCAGGACGGGGATGGCGAAGACGAAGTTGCCGTTCACCAGGGAGCCGAGCACCACGAGGACCAGCCCGGGCAGCGGCCGGCGGTCGGCCAGCCGCACCGCGACGGCGAGCAGCAGCAGCGAGGCCAGCACGAGCAGCAGGTGGGAGCGGTCGTACGGGGGCGTGAGCAGGGGGTAGCCGATCGGGGCCGCGAGCGCCGCCCAGAGCAGCCCCTCCCGCAGCAGCCGCCCGTCGTCTCCCCGTCCCCACCGCACGGCGGCCAGGCTACCGACGGTCGGCGGGGCCGGGCACCGACGAAAGTCAGGTCAGCCCGCGTCCTCGGCCCAGGCCCGCCAGTCGTCGAGCACCCCGTACAGGGCGGGGGTGAGCCAGCCGGGCGCGGAGCGGCGGAACACCCCCGGGTCCATCCGCCCGGCGCCGTCGGGCAGCGCGCCGAGCAGGTGGGGCAGCAGCTCGGTCAGGTTGGCCCAGTGCACCAGCTCCGGCTCCGCCGGCCAGGCGCCGATCACCACCCCCGCCGGGACGGCCCGCCGGTCGAGGGCCTCCAGGGTCAGCGCGGTGTGGTTGAGGGTGCCGAGGCCGGGGCGGGCCACCACGACGGCCGGCGCGCCGAGCGCCACCGCCAGGTCGGCCAGCGTCCAGGGCTCGCCCGAGGGGCGCAGCCCCATCGGTACGAGCAGCCCGCCGGCCCCCTCGACCAGCACCAGGTCGTGCTTGTCGGCCTCCTCGCGGATCGCGTCGACGGCCTGGTACAGCTCCAGCGGCTCCAGCCCCGCCACCCGCGCGGCGGCCAGCGGGGCGAGCGGGTCGGGGTAGCTGGCCAGCGTCCGGCCGGTGAGCGGGGCGGCCAGCCGGGTCACCGTGTCGACGTCGCCGGGCTCGCCGGTGGCCGTACCGGTCTGTCCGGGCTTGACCACCGCGACCCGCAGCCCGGCGGCCTGGGCGGCGGCCGTCACGGCCGCGGTCACCACCGTCTTGCCGACCTCCGTGTCGGTGCCGGTGACCAGCACCGGCCCGGTCCACGCCGCGCTCACGACGTCACCTCCACCCGTTCCCCCGGTGCGCATTCCACGATCACGTCGAGGGCCCGTTCGAAGTCCGCCCGGTCGACCCCGACGCTGATCGTCAGCCGCAGCCGGGACCGGCTGTCCGGGGTGGACGGCGGGCGGAAGCAGCCGACGGCCACCCCCTTGTCGGCGCAGTCGGCGGCCCAGGCGGTGGCCGCCTCGGGCCCGGGCGCGGTCACCGACACCACGGCGGCGTCCGGCGCGGAGACGGCCAGCCCGGCGGCACGCAGCCGGGCCACGGCGCGGTCGGCGCGGTCGGCCAGCTCGGCGCGCAGGCCGTCGCCGGCGCGGGCCAGGCGCAGCGCGGCGCGCACCCCGGCGGCCACGGCCGGCGGCGGGGCGGTGTCGAAGATGAAGGTCCGGCTGGTCTCCACCAGGTGCCGGACGAACTCGGCCGGGCCGGCGACGACGCCGCCCGCGCCGCCGAGCGCCTTGGACAGGGTGGCGGTGACCACCACGTCGGGCGCGCCCGCCAGGCCGGCGGCGGCCACCCCGCCCGCGCCGGCCGGGCCGAGCACGCCGAGCGCGTGCGCGTCGTCGACCAGCAGCAGGGCCCCGTGCCGGCGGGCCACGGCGTGCAGTTCGGCGAGGGGGGCGAGGTCGCCGTCGACGGAGAAGACCGACTCGGTGACCACCACGGCCGGGCGGCCGGGCGCGGCGGCGAGGGCGCGGGCCACCGCCGCCGGGTCGGCGTGCGGGGTGACCACGGTCTCCGCGCCGGAGATCCGGCAGCCGTCGATGAGCGAGGCGTGGTTGTGGGCGTCGGAGACGAGCAGGGTACGCGGCTGCGTCAGCGCCCGGACCGCGCCCAGGTTGGCCAGGTAGCCGGAGGAGAACACCAGGCCGGCGTCGGTGCCGAGCCAGTCGGCGAGGGCCGCCTCCAGCCCGTGGTGCGCGTCGGTGGAGCCGCGCACCAGCCGCGAGCCGGTCGCGCCCAGCCCGTACGCGGAGAGGGCCTGCGCCGCCGCGCCCGTGACCTCGGGGTGGGTGGCCAGGCCGAGGTAGTCGTTGCCGGCCAGGTCGACCACGGCGTCGCCGGCGGCCCGGGGCCGCAGCCGGCGGGTCAGCCCCGCCTTCGCCCGCAGCTCGGCGCGGCGGTGCAGCCCTGCCAGCCAGTCCGCCACCGCCACGCTCCCCACGTCCCGCCGATCCGGCCGCCCGGCCCGCCTCCGCCGGGCGAAGTTACCACCAGCGGCGGTCCACCCGGCGTGGCGCGGGCCCGGCACGCGGGCCACCGGGGCCGGGCGATCGGAGTGGCCCGGGTCGGGCAGGGGGGTCGGTCGGGCTCCGCGTGTCGGCCGTTCCTGCGGGCCGGGGTGGCCTTGTAGGGTACGAGCCATGGCAGAGATCCTCGACCAGGCCCGCACCCAGGTGCTGGGCAACGGCGTCGGCCTCGACGAGGCCGGCGTCCTCGCCGTGTTGACCCTGCCGGACGAGCAGCTCCCCGCCGCCCTCCAGCTCGCCCACGAGGTGCGGATGCGCTGGTGCGGCCCGGAGGTCGAGGTCGAGGGCATCGTCTCGCTGAAGACCGGCGGCTGCCCGGAGGACTGCCACTTCTGCTCCCAGTCCGGCCTGTTCGCCTCGCCGGTGCGCTCGGTGTGGCTGGACATCCCCTCCCTGGTGGAGGCGGCGAAGCAGACGGCGGCGACCGGGGCTACCGAGTTCTGCATCGTGGCCGCCGTGCGCGGCCCCGACGCCCGGCTGATGAAGCAGATGCGCGAGGGCGTGGCCGCCATCAAGGCGGAGGTCGACATCCAGGTCGCCGCGTCGCTCGGGATGCTCACCCAGGAGCAGGTCGACGAGCTGGTCGACATGGGCGTGCACCGCTACAACCACAACCTGGAGACCTGCCGCTCCTACTTCCCGAACGTGGTCACCACGCACTCCTGGGAGGAGCGCTGGGAGACGCTGCGGATGGTCCGCGAGTCCGGCATGGAGGTCTGCTGCGGCGGCATCCTCGGCCTGGGCGAGACGGTGGAGCAGCGGGCCGAGTTCGCCGCGCAGCTCGCCGAGCTGGACCCGCACGAGGTGCCGCTGAACTTCCTCAACCCGCGCCCGGGCACCCCGCTCGGCGACCAGCCGGTGGTGGAGGGCAGGGACGCGCTGCGGGCCATCGCCGCGTTCCGGCTGGCGATGCCGCGCACCATCCTCCGGTACGCGGGCGGACGCGAGATCACCCTCGGCGACCTGGGCACCCGGGACGGCCTGCTCGGCGGGGTCAACGCGGTCATCGTCGGCAACTACCTGACCACGCTGGGGCGCTCGGCCACCGACGACCTGAAGCTGCTCGAAGAACTGAAGATGCCGGTCAAGGCCCTGTCGGCGACCCTGTGACGCCGCCGCCGATGACCGCCGAGCCGCCAATGACCGCCGAGCAGGCCGTGACGCCGACGAACACCGGGCCGACCGTGACGCCGCCGTGGTGCGACCGGTGCGGGGAGGCGGCCGACGCCGGCGACCACGCGGCCTGCTGGGCGGCGCGCGAGCTGGAGCCGCCCCGGTTCTGCGCGCGCTGCCGCCGCCGGATGAAGGTGCAGGTCGTGCCGGCGGGCTGGTCGGCGGTCTGCGTCGAGCACGGCGAGCGGCGGGGCTGAGTCGGGTGCCGGTGCTGCGGGGCAAGGCGGTCACGCTGCGGCCGGCGACGGAGGACGACGTGCCCGCGCTGGCGGCGATCCGGGCCACCCCGGAGGTGCGGCGCTGGTGGCGCGGCGACGACGACCTGGCCGCCGCCATCCGCGCGGACCTGGCCGACGAGGCGCTGACCATCCACGTCGTCGAGCACGCCGGCCGGGTCGTCGGCGCCATCCAGTGGTACGCCGAGAGCGACCCCGAATACCGGCACGCCGGCATGGACATCTTCCTCGCCCCCGAGGTGCACGGCGGCGGGCTCGGCGGGGACGCCGTCCGCACCCTGGCCCGGCACCTCGTCGACGACCACGGCCACCACCGGCTGACCGTCGACCCGGCCGCGGCCAACACCGCCGCGATCCGGGCGTACGCGAAGGTCGGTTTCCGCCCGGTCGGCGTGCTGCGCCGCTACGAGCGCGGCGCGGACGGCCGCTGGCACGACGGCCTGCTGATGGACCTCCTCGCCGACGAGCTGTCCGACTGACTCAGCCGTCCCAGACGAGGTGGCCGTCGGGTAGGCGGCGGGCTCCCGCAGCGGGCGTGTGCGGGCTGAGCCGCCACCGTCCACCAGGTGTCCGGCTCCGGTCCCCTTTGCGGATGTGCCGGCGGCCGCCGAGGCGCGGCTCCCAGCGGTAGTCGACGCCCCGCTCCGGTAGCCAGCCTTCGAGCGCCTCCCGCCGCACGTCCGGGTTGCTCCGGCTGGCCGGGTACCGCCGCACGTCCACCACCAGCGCCACCCCGGCGCCGGCAAGCAACTCCCCCAGCCGCCCCCGATCGGCGGCCCCGTGCCCCACGGTCAGCAACATACGGACAGCATGCCCCGGGCCGGCGGCGCACCGAGTCTGCATGAGGGCCCGGCGGCCCGGCGGGTCCCCGTGCGGTCCCGGCTCGACAGCCGACCGCCCGGGAGGCCGGGGGCGCCAGGATCGTGGCCGGTCACCGCCCGCACGCAACGGTGACCGGCCACGTTCGGGTGGACGGGGTCAGACGGTGATGCAGGGGACGCCGTTGAGGGTGAAGGTGCCGGGCCTCGGGGTGGCCCCGGTGTGGGTGCCGGTGAAGCCGAAGCCGGTCGACGCCCCCGGCGCCAGGGTGCCGTTGTAGGAGACGTTCGACGCCCGCACGGCGGTGCCGATCTGGGTGATGGTGGCCGACCAGCCGTGGGCCACCTTCTGGCCGACGTCGGGGAAGGTGAACGCCAGGGTCCAGGCGCCGAGCGCGGTCGGGCCGGTGTTGGTGACGGTGATGTTCGCGCTGAAGCCGGTGCCCCAGTCGCTGGTGGCGTAGGCGACCCGGCACGTCGGCGGGGGCAGGGTCGGCGACGGCGTCGGGGTGGGCGTGCCGGTGGTGGTCACGGTGACGACCGGCGACGGGGTGGACGGGTTGCCGGCGGCGTCGAACGCGATCACGTAGAACGCGTACGTGGTGGCGGGGCTCAGCCCGGTGACCGCGTGGCTGGTGCCGGCGACCGTGTCGACGACGGAGTGCACCGGCCAGCTCGTTCGGTAGACCTGGTAGCCGACGACCCCGACGTCATCGGTGGACGGCCCCCAGGTGAGGGTGGCCCCGTTCGGGCCGACGGCCGAGGCGGTCGGCGCGCCGGGCGGGGTGGGGCCGATGACGTCCGGGCCGGTCCCGGCCGGGGTGGCCACCGCGAGCACCGGCGAGGACGCCGAGGTGTTGCTGGCGTGGTCGCGGGCGCGCACCCAGAACCGGTAGTTGCGGGCCGGCGCGAGCGAGGTCAGGGTCAGGGTGTTGGTGAGGCTGCGGTGCAGGTTGAGCGCGTCGCTGCCGACCGTCTCCTGGGTGATCTCGTATCCGGCCAGGCCGCTGCCCCCGGTGTCGGTGGAGGCGGCCCAGGTCAGCGTGAGCCCGGTGGGGGTGACCCCGGACGCGACCGGGGTGCCGGGGACGGTGGGCGGCACGTTCTCCGGGGGCATCAGGTTGACGGCGGGCGCGGCCGAGGCGGGCGCGAGGTGCGGGACGGCGACGGTCAGGGCGAGGCCGGCCACCAGGGCCGCGCCGGCGGCGAGCAGGCGGCGCGGCCGGGGCCGGGCGCGGCGGGCGCGCGGGGGCGGCTCGGCGGCGGGGCGGGGGGATCGCTCCCCGGTGGGGCGTGGCGACTCGGACGGCGGGATCGCGTGGCGCATGTGGACGCTCCTGACGGGGAGAAGTCCCGGCGGGCCCGGCCGGACGCGGGGCCGGCGTCGCTGGCCGGGGCCGGCGGGACGTGGTGGTGGGGTGACGGGGGTTGCCACGAGCGCGCGAGCACCCCAGCGCATGGATGCTCGACGATGTATCGAGCGTACCGCGCCAGGGCGCAGGGAGCGGTCCCGCTGCGGCGCGGGATTCGCCGCGGATCAGCCGGTGACCGTGCTCCAGGTCGGCGGCATGACGCCTTCCACCGCGCCTGATCGCCCCACGTCGGCGACATGGAGTCGATCAGCCGAGCAATCGTGACCGTCGTGCCCCCGGTCGACCGGTGGCGCAGGTGCGCGGGAGCGACGGGGCGGCGACGTGCTGGCGCCTGTGGGGCCATCGCTGTCAGCCACCCGTGGCTGCTCATGGTGGTGTCGGCGAGGCCGGGAGAGGCGTGGATCACGTCCCGACCCCACTGGCCGGCCGTCACCGACAGGTTTCGGGGCAACCTGCTCGACGCCCGCGCCTGCGGTACCGTCGCGGAGTGGCGACGCTCGCGCAGATCTCCCTCGGCGTGTCCGACCCCGAGCGGGCGGGCCGGTTCTGGGCCGCCGCGCTGGGCTACGAGCGGAAGCCGCCGCGCTTCCCCGGCGACGACTGGATCGTGCTCGCGCCGCCGCCCGGCGTCCCCGGCACGGCCCTCGCGCTGGACCTCAGCGAGAGCCCCGTCGAGGAGTTCCCCCGCGTCCACATGGACCTGACCGCCGGCGGCCGGGACCTCGACGGCGAGGTGGACCGCCTCGTCGCGCTCGGGGCGCGCCGGGTCGACTGGCAGCACTACCCGGCGGCGCTCGAGCCGGGCGCGCCGCCGTACGTCGTGCTGGCCGACACCGAGGGCAACCGCTTCTGCGTCTCCGGCCGGCCGCTGCCCCGCTGACCCGGGAACGCCCCACCCACTGGCCCGAGAACGGGGAACGGCGGCGCGGCCCGGTCAGCGGCGCTGGGCCGGCACCACCCCGGGAGCCGGGGTAGCGGCGAGCGGCACGGTGATGGTGACCACGGGCCCGTCGCGCTCGGCCGTCGTGGGTCGGGCGAGCCGGGCGAGGGTACGCAGCATCGGCCCGTTCTCCGACTGCACGTGCAGCAGCAGCGCCGCGAGGCCCGCCCGCTCGGCGTGGCCGACCAGCCGACGCAGCAGGGCCGTGCCCAGGCCCCTGCGCTGCCAGTCGTCGCGCACCAGCAGCGCCACCTCGGCCTCGTCGCCCTCGGCGAGCAGGTTCGCCAGCGCGACGACCGGCCCCGCCCCCTCGCCGGAACCGGTCGTCGTCGCGACGAGGGTCAGGCCCCGGGCCGGCTCCAGCAGCCGCCGCAGCCGCCCCGGCGCGGGCAGCGTGGCCCCGCCGAGGTACCGGCGCTGCCGGCTGCGCGCGGAGCAGCGCCGGTGCATCTCCTGTACGCCCGCCAGGTCGTCAACGGTCGCCGGCCGGACCGTCAGCTCGGCGCCGCCGGGCAGGACGACGGTGCACTCGTCGGCGGCCCGGCGGGCCACGGTCGCCGCCAGCTCGGCGAGCGCCTGGGCCCGGGCGTACTCGGCCGGGGTGAAGGTCGGCGCCGCCCGACGCAGCTCGTACGCCCCGCCGGCCGGATCCGGCAGGACCATGGTCGTGCCGGCGACGCCGCCGCTGACCCGCGCGGACCGCCACGTCACCTCGTCGGCGCCGAGCAGGGCCCGCAGCGTCTCCCCGATCGCCTCCGGGTCGCGCGCCAGCCGGGTGGCCAGCCCGAGCACCCGGGTGGGCTGGTCGACCAGGCCCCGCGCCTCGCTGCGCGCCACCCAGCAGTCCCGGCCCCGGCCCCGTTCCACGGCGGCGACCAGCGCCGCCGCGTCGATCGTGTCGGGCGCGTCGACGAGGAAGTCGTCGACCGCGCCCGCCTCGGTGGTGTGCACCTGCACGGAGAGGATGTTGACCCCGCGCAACGCGAGGCTCGCCGTGAGCACCGACAGGTAGCCCGGCCGGTCGTCAACGGTGGCCCGGATCCGCCACAGCGTCATGGTTGTCTCCCTTCCTCGGCCACGACGATGCCGGTCGGCTGTTGCCGGGCCGTTGCCCGACGGTGACGGCCCGGGAACCGGGGGGCATGACCTCCGTCACGGCCCGCCCGACCGTCACGGCCGTCGGACCGTCAACGGCCGGCCGACCGTCACGGCCCGCCCGACTCAGCCGCCGGACACCACCGGCGGCGCCCCCACCAGGTCCAGCCGGTCGCCGAGGATCACCGCGCCGGCCCGGACGAGCTGGGCGAGCCGGTCCACCTCCGTGCAGTGGAACGCGGCGGGCGTCAGCGTCGCGGTGTCCTCCCGGGCCACCACGAGCACCAGCCCGGCCCGGCCGAACGGCGCGACCGCGTGGTGGGTGCCGTCGGCGGCGGTCAGCGCGCGGGCCCGCAGCGGGGTGAGCCCGGGCAGCCGGGGCGGGACGGGGGCGCGCCAGCTCGCGTACGCCACGGTCGCCTCGCCGCCGCCGCGCGACGCCCAGTCCAGCGGGACCACCGCCGCCACCGCCCAGTCGGCGGCGAGCAGCCCGGGAACCGCGTCGACGAGGGTGGCCAGCCCCTCGGCCGGGTTGCCCGCGACCTGGGCCAGCAGCTCGGCGTCCTGCCCGGTGGTGGTGGGCGCGCCGATGGCCCGCCAGGTCCCGTCGACCCGCACGCCGGGGATGGCGGCCAGGCCGGCCAGCAGCCGCTCCACCCGCGCGGCGCCCGGCCACACCACCGTGAAGTCGTCGACAGCCCGCCCGCCGAGCCGCTCCAGGACGACGACCTGGACGATGTCGGCGCCGCAGACGCCGAGGGTGCGGGCCACCTGGCCGAGGGCCCCGGGGCGGTCCGGCAGGGTCACCCGAACTCTCAGCAACATGGTCGTCCCTCCGCTCGGCGGGCCGGCGCGGTTGCCGGCGGGCTGCGTCCCAGCCTGCCCGCTGACCGTTTCGCCCCTGTTGCCGTGTCATGTCCCCCGGGGAAATCCCGCCCGGTCGTCCGAAGGGGCCGCGCCGGATCCCGCCGGGGAAGTCCCGCCTTGACAAGGTGTCCGAGCTGCCATCAACTATCCGGATGACCGATCCGGGCGTCGCCGAGGCGGGCACCGACCCCAGCGCGAACGCCCCCCGGGGGCTGGATCTCGACCGGCTCGCCGCGTACCTGGCCGTCCACCTGCCCGAGCTGGCCGCCGCGCCACTGCGGGCCCGGCTCATCGCTGGCGGCAGGTCCAACCTGACGTACCTGCTCCGCTGCGGCGACCGGGAGGTGGTGCTGCGCCGGCCCCCGCTCGGGCACGTGCTGGCCACCGCGCACGACATGGCCCGGGAGTACCGGGTCGTCTCGGCGCTCGCCCCGACCCGCGTGCCGGTCCCCGCCACGCTGCTGTCCTGCGCCGACACCGACGTGATCGGCGCGCCCTTCTACCTGATGAGGAAGGTCGACGGCGAGGTGTTCCGCAGCCGGTCGCAGACCGACCTGCTGACCTCCGGCCAGCGCCGGGGCCTGGCCATGACGATGATGGCCGTCCTCGCCGCCCTGCACGCGGTCGACCCGGCCTCGGTCGGGCTGGCCGACTTCGGTCGCCCCGAGGGCTTCCTCGGCCGGCAGGTCCGCCGCTGGGCCGGCCAGCTCGACGCCTCCCGCAGCCGCCCGCTGCCCGGCGTCGACGAGCTGCGCGACGCGCTCGCCGGCACCGTGCCCGAGGGGGTGAACGCGGGCCGCATCGTGCACGGGGACTACCGCCTGGACAACATCGTCGCCGTGGTCAGCCCTCCGCCCGGGGTCACGCCGGTGGTATGCGGCGGCGTGGTGGCGCTACGGGCGGTGCTGGACTGGGAGATGGCCACGCTCGGCGACCCGCTCGCCGACCTGGGGCTCCTGCTGACGTACTGGGACGTCCTGGGCGGCCACGACGCCCCCGACAACCCCGTCGCAGACGGGCTCGGCCCGCGCGCCGGCTTCCCCACCGGGGCGGAGCTGATCGAGCGGTACGCCCGGGAGAGCGACGTCGACGTCGGCCCGCTGCACTGGCACGTCGCCCTCGGCTGTTTCAAGCTCGCGGTGATCTGCGAGGGGATCCACTACCGGCACACGCTCGGGCAGACCCTCGGCGAGGGCTTCGACCGGATCGGCGAGATGGTGGCGCCGCTGGTCGCGCACGGGCTGCGCGCAGTCAGGGAGAAGTGATGGACTTCCGGTACGACGAGCGCACCGAGGAGCTGCGTGGGCGGCTCGGCGCGTTCCTCGACGAGTGCGTCCACCCGGCGGAGGCCGTGCACGCCGAGCAGGTCGCGGCGGCCGGCGACCCGTGGGCCCGCCCGCCGGTGCTGGAGGAGCTGAAGGCCGAGGCGCGCCGCCGCGGCCTGTGGAACCTCTTCTTTCCCGACCCCCGCTACGGCGCGGGGCTGACCAACCTCCAGTACGCCCCGCTGGCCGAGCTGACCGGGCGCAGCCCGCACCTGGCCCCGGAGGCGGTCAACTGCGCCGCCCCGGACACGGGCAACATGGAGCTGCTGGCCGAGTTCGGCTCCGAGGCGCAGCGGGAGCGCTGGCTCAGGCCGCTGCTCGACGGCGAGATCCGCTCGGCGTTCTGCATGACGGAGCCGGAGGTGGCCTCCTCCGACGCCACGAACATCGCCACCCGGATCACCCGCGACGGCGACTCCTACGTGGTCGACGGGCGCAAGTGGTGGTCGTCCGGGGCGATGGACCCGCGCTGCGAGGTCTTCGTCGTGATGGGCAAGACCGACCCCGACGCCGACCGGCACCACCAGCAGAACATGATCCTGGTTCCCCGGGACACGCCGGGCGTCATCGTGCGGCGCGGCCTGACGGTCTTCGGCTACAGCGACGCCGCCCACGGCGGGCACGCGGAGATCGACTTCACGGGCGTCCGGGTGCCGGCGGAGAACCTGGTGGGCGCGGAGGGCGAAGGCTTCGCCATCGCCCAGGCCCGGCTCGGCCCGGGGCGCATCCATCACTGCATGCGGCTGGTCGGCATGGCCGAGCGGGCCCTGGAACTGCTCTGCCGCCGGGTCAGCGAGCGGGTCGCGTTCGGCCGGCCGCTGGCCGAGCAGGGCGTGGTGCGCGAGTGGATCGCCGAGTCGCGGGTCCGCATCGAGCAGGCCCGGCTGCTGGTGCTCAAGACGGCGTGGCTGATGGACACCGTCGGCAACCGGGGCGCGCACACCGAGATCCAGGCCATCAAGATCGCCACCCCGGCGATGGCGGAGTGGGTGATCGACAAGGCCGTCCAGGCGTACGGGGGCGCGGGGGTCAGCCAGGACACCCCGCTCGCCGCCCTCTGGGCGCAGGCCCGCACGCTGCGCCTCGCCGACGGCCCCGACGAGGTCCACCGCGCCTCACTGGCCAGGCGCGAGCTGCGCCGCTGGGCCTGACCCCGCCGCCGGCCGGGCGTAACGCGGCCCGGCGGCCGGGCGACGCCGCCCCGGCGTTCAGGCGGAGGCGCGGCGGACCATGTGGGTGTCGAGCAGGACGTGGTTGGCGGGGACGTCCTCGCCGCGCACCCGGGCGACGAGCAGGTGGGCCATCTGCCGGCCCATCTCCTCGACCGGCTGGAAGACGGTGGTCAGCGGCGGGTCGGCCTGCCGGGCCACCGGCGCGTCGTCGAAGCCGATCACCGCCACGTCCTCCGGCACCCGCCGCCCGGCGGCCCGCAGCGTGCGCAGCGCGCCGAACGCCATCAGGTCGGAGGCGACGAAGACCGCGTCGAGGTCCGGGCAGACCTCCAGCAGCCGCCCCATGCACGCCGCCCCGCTGCCCTCGCTGAAGTCGCCGTACGCGATGAGGTCCGGGTTGAGCCCGGCCCCGGTGGCCTGGACGGCCTGCCGGTAGCCGGTGAGGCGGGCCAGGCCGGCGCCCATGTCCTGGGTGCCGGCGATGGTGGCGATCCGCCGCCGCCCGGAGGCGAAGAGGTACTCCACCGCCTGCCGGGCGCCCCCGACGTTGTCCACGTCGACGTAGTACGCCGGCTGCGCGCCGGGTTGCAGCATCCGGGCCGGCCGGCCGCCGAGCACGGTCGGCAGGCCGCGCTCCTCCAGCAGGGTGGGCAGCGGGTCGGAGTCGTGCAGCGACAGCAGCAGGACCCCGTCGACGTGCTGGTTGGTCAGGTGGTGCTCGACCCGCTCGCGCTCGACCGGGGACTGGACCATGGCCAGCCAGAGCTGCATGGGGGTCTCCAGCAGCGCCGAGCTGATGCCCCGGACGATCCCGGCGAAGAACGGCTCGGTGAAGACCCGGTCGCCGGACTCGGAGACGACCAGCGCCACCGAGTCGGTGCGCTGGGTGACCAGCGCGCGGGCGGCGCGGTTCGGCACGTACCCCAGCTCGGCGATGGCCTGCTGCACGGCGGCCCGGGCCTCCGGGCTCACCTGGGGTGAGCCGTTCACCACCCGGGAGACGGTGCCGCGCCCGACGCCGGCGCGGGCGGCGACCGCGTCGAGGGTCGGGCGCCCGAGCGACCGCGTGCGCTGCGTTGTCATTGTCTGCTCCTCCGACCTCGGGCGGCCCCGGCGCGCCCCCGACCGGGGGTGGTGCCGGGCCCGCCCGTCACTGGCTGGCCCTCGCTATTGTGCGGCCAGACCGTTGCGTCGGATCACCTCGGCGTACCACCTGGCGCTGGACTTGGGGATGCGCGCCTGGGTGTCGTAGTCGACGTGGACCATGCCGAAGCGCTTCGTGTATCCCCAGGCCCACTCGAAATTATCCATGAGCGACCAGGCGAAGTAGCCCCGCAGGGGCACCCCGGCGTCGATGGCGGCGTGCGCCGCGCGCAGGTGGGCGTCGAAGTAGGCCAGCCGGTCGGCGTCGTCGACCCGGCCGTCCACCACGGCGTCGACGAACGCCGAGCCGTTCTCGGTCACGTAGAGCGGCAGGTCGGTGTACTCGCGGCGCACCCGCAGCAGGGTCTCGACCAGCCCGGGGGCGTCGATCTCCCAGCCCATGTCGGTGACCGGGACGCCCCGGGTGACGAACCGGACGTCCTCGCTGCCCGGCCAGCAGGTCGGGGCCCGCCAGTACGGCTCCGGCTGCTCCCCGTCGACCGGCGCGGCGACCACGTGCCGGCTGTAGTAGTTGACCCCGACCAGGTCGAGCGGGGTCGAGACGGTCTCCAGGTCGCCGTCGCGGACGTGCCCGAAGTCCGTCACCGCCGCCAGGTCGGCCCGCAGATCCTCCGGGTACGCCCCGCGCAGCAGCGGGTCGAGGAAGAAGCGGTTGGCCAGCGCGTCGATCCGCCGGGCCGCGTCCGCGTCGGCGGGGGCGTCGCTGGCCGGGGTGACCGGGTAGAGGTTCACCGTGACGCCGAGCCGGGCCGCCGGGCGCGCCGCCCGCAGCGCCTGGACGGCGAGGCCGTGGCCGAGCATGAGGTGGTGCCCGGCGCGGACCGCGTCCGCCGCGTCGGTACGCCCCGGCGCGTGCGCCCCGGAGCCGTACCCGAGGAACGCCGAGCACCACGGCTCGTTCAGCGTGGTCCAGTAGCGCACCCGGTCGCCGAGCGCGTCCGCGACGAGCTGGGCGTAGTCGGCGAAGCGGGCGGCGGTGTCCCGGGCCGGCCAGCCGCCGGCGTCCTCCAGCGGCTGGGGCAGGTCCCAGTGGTAGAGGGTGAGCCACGGCTCGATGCCGTGGCCGAGCAGCTCGTCGACCAGCCGCCGGTAGAAGTCCAGCCCCTCGGGGTTGGCCGCGCCGCGACCGCCGGGCTGCACCCGGGGCCAGGACACCGAGAACCGGTACGACGCCAGGCCCAGCTCGGCCATGAGGCGCACGTCGTCGGGCATCCGGTGGTAGTGGTCGCAGGCCACGTCGCCGGTGTGGCCGGCGACGGTGCGCCCCGGCGTGTGGCTGAAGGTGTCCCAGATCGACGGGGTACGGCCGCCCTCGGTGGCCGCCCCCTCGATCTGGTACGCGGCGGTCGCGGCGCCCCACAGGAAGCCGGGCGGGAAGGTCAGCTCCGCGCCCTGGTCGAGGAGGCCGACGGCGGGCGGACGACTCGGATCGCTCACGACTTGACGGCACCTTCCATGATCCCGCCGATGATCTGGCGGCCGAACAGGACGAACACGACGAACAGCGGCAGCGTCGCGATCAACGTACCGGCGAAGATCTGCGAGTTGTCGGCGAAGTACGCCGTGTTGAGGCTGCGCAGGGAGATCTGCACCGTCGGGTTCGCCGGGTCGGCGAGCACCACGAACGGCCAGAAGAACTGGTTCCACTGCTCCATGAAGGTGAGCAGGCCGAGCACCGCCGCCGCCGGCCGCAGCGCGGGGACGACGACGTGCCAGTAGACGCGCCAGGTGGAGCAGCCGTCCACCCGGGCCGCCTCGATCAGCTCGTTGGGGACGGCCTGCTCGGCGTACTGGCGCATCATGAAGATGCCGAAGCCGCCGATGAGGAACGGCACGGTGACCGACGGCATGGTGTTCAGCCAGTCCAGCTCGGCCATCAGGATGTACAGCGGCAGCACGCCGAGCTGGATCGGCACCATCATCGAGGCCAGGATGACCAGCAGCATCGCGTTCTTGCCCCGGAAGCGCAGCTTGGCGAAGGCGAAGCCGGCCAGGGAGCCGAAGAAGACGGTGGCGACCGTGATCGTCCCGGAGACCAGGAACGAGTTCATCAGCCCCTTGACGATGTTGGCGTCGCCGTTCTCCAGCACCCGCTGGATGTTCTCGCCGAGCTTGCCGCCGGGCAGGAACGGCGGCGGCCAGGAGTTGGCCGCGTCGTTCGTGCGGGAGGCGATGACGATCATCCAGTAGAACGGGAACAGGGAGAGGAGCACGCCGAGGACCAGCCCGAGCCAGGTCAGCGGGGTGGCCTTCCAGAGCCGGTCGGCCTTGTGGGATTCGCGCGGCTGCTTTCGGGCCGGGCGCGCGGGTGGGCGGAGCGTCGTGGTCGTCATCTGGGCGCAACCCTCACTTGTCCGAGCTGATGCGGCGGGCGAACAGGTAGTTCACCAGCGACATCAGCGCGATGAGCAGGAACAGCACGAGCGCCACCGCACCGGCGTACCCCCAGCGGAAGCGGGTGTTCATCACGTCGAGCAGGTACATGGTGATGGTCTGGAACTGCCCCTCGGAGCCGCCGGAGATGCCCCCGGCGCCGCTGGTGAACATCAGCGGCTCGGTGAAGAGCTGCAGGCCGCCGATGGTCGAGACGATCAGCGTGAAGATGATCGTCGGGCGGAGCTGCGGAATGGTGATCGACCAGAACTGGCGGCGGCGGGACGCGCCGTCCAGCGACGCCGCCTCGTACATGTCCTTGCTGATCGACTGCATGGCCGCGAGGTAGATCAGGGCGTTGTAGCCGATCCAGCGCCAGTCGACCATGGTGGAGATGGCGAACCAGGAGGCGAGGCGGTTCGCCCGCCAGTCGATCGGGTCGATGCCGACCAGGTCGAGCAGCCAGTTGGCCAGGCCGAACTCCTTCGCGTAGATCATCGAGAAGATCAGCGCCACCACGGCGGTGGAGGTGATGATCGGCATCGCGATGGCCATCCGGAAGAAGGTCTGCGCGCGCAGCTTCCGGTTCAGGGCGTTGGCCAGCAGCAGCGCCAGCATGAGCTGCGGCACGGTGGAGAGCACGAACATGCCGAACGTGTTGCCCACGGCGTTCCAGAACTGCGGGTCTTCGGTCAGCAGCTCGACGAAGTTGTCCAGGCCGACGAAGCTGATCGTCGCGTTCATCGGCGACCGGTCGGTGAGCGCGATCCAGACGGTGTATCCGATCGGGTACGCGCTGAAGACGGCGAAGATCACGAAGAACGGCAGGACGTACAGGTACGGGGAGAACTTCAGGTCCAGCCGGCTGAGGGAGGCCCGGCGGCGGCGCGCGTCGCGGGCGCGGCGGTGGGGGTCACCGCCCTCGCCGGGGGGCGCTGCGGTGTGGAGGTCCAGGCTCATCGACGGTCCTTCTCGTCGGTCGGCGCGACCCGCCGCGCGGGCGACGCCGGGGGCTAACCGGCACCACGGGTGGCGCCGACAGTGCCCCTGTCGGCGCCACCCACGGTCGGTACGGTCGGTCACTTACCGGCGGCGGCGCCGTTCTTCAGAGCGGCCTGCCACTGCTCTTCGGCCGACTTGCCCTGCTCGACGGCGCGCAGGGTGTTCTCCACGGCGGTCCGGACCGCGTTGTTCTTCGGGCCGAGGTAGACCGGCTTCAGCTCGCTCGCGCCGGCGGCGAAGATCTTGCCGACCGGGGCGTTGGTGAAGTACGCGTTGGTCGATCCGACCACGGCCGGGTCGCTCAGCGCCTGCGGCGAGGAGGGCAGGTTGCCGACCTTCTTGAACGCCTCGGTCTGACCCTTGGCGCTGGTCAGGAACTTCGCCAGCTCGGCGGCCTCCTTGGGGTGCTTGCTGGACTTCGGCACGGCCAGGAACGCGCCGCCCCAGTTGCCGCCGTTGCCGGGGGCCTTCGCCACGTCCCACTTGCCGGCGGCCGACTCACCGGCCTGGCCCTTGATGACCCCGGTCATCCAGGCGGGGCAGGCGATGGTGGCGAAGGTGCCGTTCTTGAAGCCGGCGTTCCACTCGTTCGAGAACGACTGGAGGTTGTTCGACAGGCCGGCGGCGATCATCTTGGTGGTCAGGTCGTACGCGGTCTTGATGTCCGCGTTCTCGCCGATGACCAGCTTGTTGCTCTTGTCGTAGTAGGTGTGGCCCGAGCCGGCGCCGGCGATCTGCATCAGCACGACGTTGTAGAAGTTGGTCGCCGAGTCGACGAACTTGTGCTTCTTGTCGGCGGTGGCGAAGCGCTGGCCGGTGGCGATGAACTCGTCCCAGGTGGGCCACAGGGCGGCGACCTGCTCGCGGTCGGTCGGCAGGCCGGCGGCCTTGAACAGGTCGGTGCGGTAGCAGAGCGCCATCGAGCCGACGTCGGTGCCGAGGCCGAGGACCTTGCCGTCGGGGGTGGTGCCCTGCTCCCACTTCCACGACAGGAAGTTGCCCTTGAGGTCGTTCGCGCCGTGGTCGGCCAGGTTCACGAACTTGGCGGACTGCGGGTAGAACTGCACGATCGTGCCCTCTTCGAGCGCGACGACGTCGCCGGCGCCGGAGCCCGCGGTGATCTGCTGGGTCAGCCGGGTGTTGTAGTCCGCCAGGCCGAGGCCCTTGCCGCGCTCCTGGATCTTGACGTTCGGGTGCTCCGACTCGTACTGCCGGTAGAGCTCGTCGTAGCCGAAGCCCTGGTCGCCGAAGACGTCGACGACCAGGGTGACCGGTCCGTCGCCGCTGCTCTTGTCCGACGAGTCGTCGCCGCAGGCGGAGGCGGTGGCGATCACCGCGACGGACGCCAGCGCGATGGCCGCGAGCCGTCGGCGACGGATTGGGACGCTCATCCGAGACCCCTCTTTCGATGGTGAGGCTGTTCGTGTGGTGGGGGCTGTGCGGGCGCCGGCGCCGTCACGACCGAAGCCCGTGACAGCGCCCGGCGTGCGCGACGGAAAGAGATCCCCACCACACGCCGGGAGCGCTCCCATGAGCGTGGAGGAGAGCCCCGGGGGTGTCAATACGCGTTTGGGAGCGTTCCCAGATCGTTACCGCCGGATGTCGCGGCGCACTCCGCGCGGGCCCGGCCCGGGAGTGCGAGAAGGGCACCCCTCTCTACCGGAGGCGATAAGCGGGGGCCCTTCCTTCCAGCAGGGAATAGGCTGCCGGCATGATCTGCCGAGCCTGCCGGGAGCGGCGGCACGACGAGTGCCGGGGCCGCACGTGGTGCGACTGCCAGCACCGCGCCCCCGAGCCCACCCCTCCGGTCACGGGTCCGGCCGGCGAGTGAGCGCCCCCACCCCGATCTCCCGGCTCTGGCCGACCCCGTCGACGGCCCCACTCGACGACGCGGGGCTGACCGAGCTGTACGGCCGGGCCGACCGACCGCGCCTGCGGGTGAACTTCGTGACCAGCGTGGACGGCGCGGTCACCGTCGACGGCTACTCCGCCGGGCTTTCCGGCGAGCCCGACAAGCGGGTCTTCGGCCTGCTGCGGATGCTCTGCGACGGCCTGCTGGTGGCCGCCGGCACGCTGCGCCACGAGGGGTACCGCGCGGTGCGGCTCAGCGAACCGCGCCGCAGGTGGCGGCTCGACCACGGGCTGGCCGAGTACCCGACCCTCGTGGTGGTCTCCGGATCGCTGGCCCTGGACCCGGCGCAGGCCGCCTTCGCCGACGCGCCGGTGCGGCCGGTCGTGCTCACCCACGCCGCCGCCGACGCGCCCGCCGGCCTGGCCGAGGTGGCCGACGTGGTGCGCTGCGGCGCCGACCGGGTGGACCTCGCCGCCGGGCTCGCCGAGCTGCGTCGGCGCGGCCTCGGCCAGGTGCTCTGCGAGGGCGGGCCGTACCTGTTCGGCGCGCTCACCGCCGCCGACCTGGTCGACGAGGTCTGCCTCACCGTCGCGCCGCTGCTGGCCGGGGCCGGCCCCGGCCGGATCACCGCCGGGCCCGCCGCCGCGCCCCGCGAGCTGCCGCTGCGGCACGTGCTGGCCGCCGCCGACGGCACGCTGCTGCTCCGGTACGCCCGCGCCGCCGCCCCCGCCCCGTAGTGGCAATTTGTCGCATCCCTCGGGCAGGATGCTCCACGTGCGCCCTGACCGAGACGACGAGCTGACCGGAGCCCGCGGATGACCGACGACGAGTTCGACGGCCCCGGCGAGGGGGTGGGCCGGGTGCTCGGCACCGCCGACGCCACCCCGCTGACGTTCTGGACGGCCGTCTCCCCGGGCAGCTACCTCCAGCTCGACGACGTGGTGGTGACCCGGCGCGAGCTGCCCGACCGGGAGCCGGTGACCATCGCCGGGGTGGTGACGCAGGTCCGGGCCCGGCACGAGGGCGCCCAGTTCGACTCGGACGTCTTCGCCATCGCCGACGGCACCCTGCCCGCGATGGTGCAGGAGGCCGCCGAGATCACCACCACCCGCGTCGACCCGGAGCTCTACGTCCCGCCGACCCCCGGCGCGGTGGTGCACCGGGCGGAGGGCGACGCGCGGGCCCGGGCGCTGCACTTCGACCGGATGGAGCGGCGCATCCCGATGGGGATGGGCCGCGACGGGGTGCCGGTCTACCTCAACGCCGACTTCCTCGACGGCAGCCGGGGCGCGCACGTCTCCATCTCCGGCATCTCCGGGGTGGCCACCAAGACCAGCTTCGCCACCTTCCTGCTCTACTCGGTCTTCCGCTCCGGGGTGCTCGGCGGCGACGCCGTCAACGCCAAGGCGCTGATCTTCAACGTCAAGGGCGAGGACCTGTTGTTCCTCGACCACCCCAACACCCGCCTCGACGACGCCACCCGCGCCGCGTACGCGAAGCTCGGGCTCAGCGCCGGCGCCTTCCCCGACGTGCGGGTGTACGCCCCGCCCCGGGTCGGCGACTCCTCCGGCACCCCCGACGTGAGCAGCCGGCTCACGGGGGTGGACAGCTTCTACTGGACGCTGAGCGAGTTCTGTGCCGACCGCCTGCTGCCGTACGTCTTCGCCGACGCCGACGACGAGCGCCAGCAGTACACGATGGTGGTCCACTCGGTCGCCGCCCACCTGGCCCGGTACGCCCAGCCCGCCGACGGCGGGGTGAGCGTCGACGGGGTGCGCCTCGGGTCGTACACCGACCTGGTCGACCACATCGTCGAGCAGCTCAACGACGACGAGACCCGGGGCGACTGGGCGGGCAGCGCGGTCGGGCTGGGCACCGTCAACGCGTTCGCCCGGCGGCTGATCGGCAGCAAGAAGGACCTGGGCCGGCTGATCCGGGGCGACCTCGCCACCCGCCGCCCGCACTCGATCAACACCGCCGAGAGCGCCCAGGTCACCGTGGTCGACCTGCACAACCTGCCCGACCGGGCGCAGCGGTTCGTGGTCGGCGTCACGCTCAAGAGCGAGTTCGAGCGCAAGGAGAAGGCGGGCACCGCCAAGCCGCTGCTCTTCGTCGTCCTCGACGAGCTGAACAAGTACGCCCCCCGGGAGGGCTCCTCCCCCATCAAGGAGGTGCTGCTCGACATCGCCGAGCGGGGCCGCTCGCTCGGGGTGATCCTGGTCGGGGCGCAGCAGACCGCGAGCGAGGTGGAGCGGCGCATCGTCACCAACTCGGCGATCCGGGTGGTCGGCCGGCTCGACCCGGCCGAGGCGTCCCGCCCGGAATACGGCTTCCTCCCGCCCGCCCAGCGGCAGCGGGCGCTGCTGGCCAAGCCGGGCACGATGTTCGTCAACCAGCCGGACATCCCGGTCCCGCTCTGCCTGGAGTTCCCCTTCCCCGCCTGGGCCACCCGGGTCTCCGAGGCCGGAAGGGCGCCCTCGGAGACGCTACGGTCGATCACCGGGGCGGCCGACCCGTTCGCGGTGGTCGGCTCCGGCGGCGGCAGCGACGACGACATCCCGTTCTAGGGGGCTGAACCCGTGAAGATCCTGCACACCTCGGACTGGCACGTCGGCAAGGTGCTCAAGGGGCAGTCCCGGGCCGAGGAGCACAAGCAGGTCCTCGCCGGGGTCATCGACGTCGCCCGCGCCGAGCAGCCCGACCTGGTCATCGTCGCCGGCGACCTCTACGACACGGCCGCCCCCACCCCGGAGGCGACCCGGCTGGTCACCCGGGCGCTGACCGCGCTGCGCCGCACCGGCGCGGACGTGGTGGCCATCGGCGGCAACCACGACAACGGCCAGGCCCTCGACGCGCTGCGGCCGTGGGCCGAGGCGGCCGGCATCACGCTGCGCGGCGGCGTCCGGGAGAACCCGGACGAGCACGTGATCGACGGCACGACGGCCGGCGGGGAGCGGTGGCGGGTGGCCGCGCTGCCGTTCCTGTCCCAGCGGTACGCCGTGCGCGCCGTGGAGATGTACGAGCTGACCGCCGCCGAGGCCACCCAGACGTACGCCGACCACCTCGGCCGGGTGCTCGGCCGGCTGACCGAGGGCTTCGACGAGCCCGACCGGGTGCACCTGGTCACCGCCCACCTCACCGTGGTCGGGGCGGCCACCGGCGGCGGCGAGCGGGACGCCCACACCGTCCTCGGGTACGCCGTGCCGGCCACCGTCTTCCCCCGCACCGCGCACTACGTGGCGCTGGGCCACCTGCACCGCTCGCAGCGGGTGGACGGGCCCTGCCCGATCCGGTACAGCGGCAGCCCCCTGGCGGTCGACTTCGGCGAGCAGGAGAACGTGCCGTCGGTGACGATCGTCGAGGTGACCGCCACGAGCGCGGCGCGCGTGCGGGAGGTGCCGGTGGCGGCGGCGGTGCCGCTGCGCACGGTGCGGGGCACCCTCGCCCAGCTCGCCGAGCTCTCCCCGCCCGAGGGCTGGCTGCGGGTGCTCGTCCGGGAGCAGCCCCGGGCCGGGCTGCGCGAGGAGGTGCAGGAGCTGCTCCCCCGCGCCCTGGAGATCCGGGTCGACCCGGAGCTGGTGCCGGCCCCCGGCAGCGGCGCCCGCACCGCCCAGCGGGCCGGCCGGTCGCCCCGGGAGCTGTTCGCCGACTACCTCGACAGCCGGGGGCACGCCGACGACGACGTCCGGGAGCTCTTCGCCGAGCTGTTCGAGGAGGCCGATCGCTGATGCGCCCGATGCGGCTGGACATGGCGGGCTTCACCGTCTTCCGCGACGAGACCACGGTCGACTTCACCGACGCCGACTTCTTCGCCCTGGTCGGCCCGACCGGCTCCGGCAAGTCGACGGTGCTGGACGCGATCTGCTTCGCCCTCTACGGCACGGTGCCCCGCTGGGGCGGGGCGCGGGGGCTGGCCAACGCGCTCGCCCCGTCCGCCACCGAGGCCCGGGTCCGGCTGGTCTTCGAGTCGGCCGGGGACCGCTACGTGGCGACCCGGGTGGTCCGCCGCGACGGCCGGGGCAGCGTCAAGACCGCGAACGCCGGGTTGCAGCTCATGCCGGCCGGGTTCGACGTGACGAAGCTCGACACCGGGCTGAGCCCGGACGACCTCGGCGAGGTGCTCGCCGGCACCGCCGCCGAGATGGACAGGGCCGTGCTGGAGGCGGTGGGGCTGCCGTACGAGCAGTTCACGAGCTGCGTGGTGCTGCCGCAGGGGCAATTCGCCGACTTCCTGCACGCCAAGCCGGCCACCCGGCAGCAGATCCTGGTCAACCTGCTCGGCCTCGGCGTCTACGAGGCGGTGCAGAAGAAGGCCACCGAGCGGGCGGGCCGGGCCGAGGCGCGGCTGGACGAGGTCGACCGGATGCTCGGCGGCCTCACCGACGTCGACGACGCGACCCTGGCGGCGGCACGGGAGCGCCTCGACCGGGCGCACGAGCTGGCCGGGGCGGTCGAGGCGGCCGTACCGGAGCGGGAGCGGGCCCGGGGCGCGGCGCGGGACGCCCACGCGGCGCTGGCCGCGCTCGACGCCGAACTGGCCGTGCTCGGCGCGGTGCGCCCGCCCGACGGGGTGGCCGAGGTGGCCCGGGTGGTGGGCGCGGCGCGGGCCGGCGCCGACGAGGCCGCCGCCGCGGTGGCGCTGGCCGAGGAGCGCGAGGAGAAGCTGCGCGGCGAGCTGGCCGGCGCGGGCGACGAGAGCGCGCTGCGGCTGCTGCTGAAGGCGCACGCCGACCGGGAGCGGCTCACCTCCGAGGCCGGGTCGGTGGCCGCGGAGGTGGGCGCGGCGCAGGCGGAGCACGACGCGGCGGTGGCCGCCCTGGCCGGGGCGCGGGCGGCGGTCGAGCGGGCCGAGGCCGAGCTGGAGGCCGCGTTCCGGGCGCACGACGAGGCGAAGGCCGCCGACCAGGCGGTGGCGCTGCGGGCGCACCTGGTCGCCGGGGCGGCCTGCCCCGTCTGCGAGCAGGTGGTGCCCCTGGTGCCGGCGGTGCCGGCCGGCTCCGCCGTGGCGCAGGCCACCGCCGCCGGGAAGGCGGCCCGGGCGGCGGTGCAGGCGGCGCAGCGGGTGGAACGGGAGCACGACGCGGCGGCGCGGGACCGGGAGCGGGAGCTGCTGCGGGCCCGCGCCCGGCACGACCAGCTCCGGGGCCGGCTGGCCGAGCTGGACGACCAGCTCGCCGGGGCCGCCGCCCCGGAGGCGCTGCGGCACGACCTGGCCGAGCACGCCCGGCTGCGCGCGGCGCTGGACGAGGCGGCGGGCGGGCTGCGGGCCGGCCGGGACGCCGCCCGGCGGGCCCGGGGCGCGGTGGACGCGGCCGAGGAGCGGCTGCGCGCCGCCTGGCGGGACTTCGACGCGACCCGCGACGGGCTGGCCCGGTTCGGGCCGCCGGCCGCCGACCGCGAGGACGTGGCGGCGGCCTGGGCGGCGCTGGCCGGGTGGGCCGGCGAAGAGGCGGGCCGGCGGCGCGCCGACCGGCCGGGGCTGGCCGGGGCGGTCGCCTCGGCGGAGACCGCCGTCGCGGCCGTCGAGGAGCGGATCGCGGGCGTCTTCGCCGCCGCCGGGCTGCCCGCCGACGACGACCCGGTGCGGGCCGCCACCCGGGCCGTGGAGCGCGCCGAGGCGGCACACCAGCGGCTGGTGGAGCGCCGCGAGCAGGCCGCCGAGCTGCGCGGGCAGCGGGCGGGCCACGAACGGGACGCCCGGGTGGCCCGGGCGCTGGCCGGGCACCTGCGCGCCAACAACTTCGAGCGCTGGCTGCTGGCCGAGGCGCTGGACCTGCTGGTCGACGGCGCGTCGCGCACCCTGCGTGAGCTGTCGAGCGGCCAGTACGACCTGGTGCACGACAAGGGCGAGTTCTTCGTGGTCGACCACCACGACGCCGGGCTGCGCCGGGGGGTGCGGACGCTCTCCGGCGGGGAGACGTTCCAGGCGTCGCTGGCGCTGGCGCTGGCGCTGTCCGAGCAGCTCGCCGGGATGTCCACCACCGCGGCGAGCCTGGAGTCGATCGTCCTGGACGAGGGGTTCGGCACCCTGGACGCCGCCACCCTGGACACGGTGGCGGCCACCCTGGAGAGCCTGGCCGCCCGGGGCGACCGGATGGTCGGGGTGGTCACCCACGTGCCGGCCCTCGCCGAGCGCATCCCGGTGCGGTTCGAGGTCCGCAAGGACGCCCGCACCGCCCGGGTCGAACGGACCGGCCTGTGACGGGGCCGGCGGCGGCGCGCCCCGGGGGCCAGGCCCCGGAGCTGTTCGTCGACGCCTGGGACCCGGGCTACGGCGCGTCCTTCGAGGCCGTGCCGGGCGGGCCGGCCGCGCCGAGCAGGCAGCAGGTCGACGCCGAGGTGGAGCTGCCGGCGGTGGACTGGCGCGCCATCGACGTCCGGCCCGGGGTCCGCGCGCCGGACGTGGTGCTGCTGGTCGACGGGGTCCGCCGGATCGACGCCAGCGTGTGGACGGCCGAGGCCAACGGGGCGTCGTACCCCGGCGTGGCCGCCTCGTACGCCGCCGGGGTGGTCCGCTGCGACCTGGAGCACGGCGCGGCGCAGCTCGCCGGCACGCAGGTGCGGCGGGGCCTGTTCACCGCCAGCCCGTCGGCCCGGGAGGTGCAGGCCGGGTCGGTGCGCTACCCGGTGCACCGGGTGGGCGGCAGCGGCGAGCTGAACAAGCTCCAGGCGGCCGTGCAGGGGCCCCTGACCGCGCTGGAGGTGGAGGTCTCCGGTGCCGCCCGGATCGACGGCGACCTGCTGGTGGTCGACGGCCCGCTGCGCAGCCGCCGACAGCTCCCCCGCACCCTCGGCTACGTGAAGACCCAGCACAGCCAGTACCTCGACGCCCGGCTGACCGCCGTGGTGACCGGGCTGCGGGCCGGGCAGCGCTCCCCCGTGTTCAAGCTCGTCACCAACTGGGGCGGCTACTCCTGGTACCTGCGGCTGCCGGTCTCCACCGGCGCGCCGTGGGCCGGCATCGTGCGCGTGGAGTGCTCGGCGGAGCTGGCCGAGTCCGAGGCGATCGCGCTGGCCGACCTGTCGCTGGTCACCCTCCCCCGGTTCGCGTCCACCCCGTACAAGGACCCGCGTGCCCCGCAGAACCTCATCCCGATCGCCGGCCTGGAGCGCCGCCTGCGGGCGCTGCTCGGCGACGCCCGCCTGCTGCACCGGGCGCTGACCGCCGCGGCCCGGGGCCGCGGGGCGGCGCTGCGCTGATGCCGCAGCCCGCCGCCGGGGTCCGCCGCGCCGCCCACCCGCTCGTGGGCGGCCGCTGATGGGCCGCCGCCGGGGCGCGGACCGGATCGTCGCGCGCGTGGACACCGGCGAGGCCGAGCTGGTCCCGGCCCCCGACCGGCCGCGCTCGTTCACCCTGCTGCTCGACGGCGCGCCGCAGTCGCACGTCGACCTCGCCGACCCCACCCACCTGGAGTTCGAGTACGTCCGGCGGCTCGCCGCCGCCCTCGACCTGGTCGCCCCGGCCGGCGCGCCGCTGCGGGTGCTGCACCTGGGCGGGGGCGCGCTGACCCTGCCCCGGTACGTCCAGGCCACCCGCCCGGGCTCCACCCAGCGGGTCTGCGAGGTGGACGCCGCCCTGGTCGACCTGGTCCGCCGGGAGCTGCCCTGGCCGGCCGACCCCCGCCTGCGGGTGCGGGTCGCCGACGCCCGCGCCGCCCTGGAGGCCACCCGGGACGGCAGCTACGACGTGGTGGTCGCCGACGTCTTCGCCGGCGCCCGCACCCCGGCGCACCTGACCAGCGTCGAGTACGCGGGCGAGGTGGCCCGCGTGTTGCGGCCCGGCGGCTGGTACCTGGCCAACGTCGCCGACGGCCCGCCGCTGCGGCACGCCCGCGCCCAGGTGGCCACGGTCCGCGCGGTGCTGCCCCGGGCCTGCCTGGTCGGCGACGCGGCGGTGCTGCGCGGCCGGCGCTACGGCAACCTGGTGCTGGTCGCGGGCCGGGTCGAGCCGCCGGTGCCGGAGCTGACCCGCCGCGCCGCCGGGGACTGGTTCCCGGGCCGGGTGCTGGCCGGCGAGGAGCTGGATCGGTTTGCCTCGGGGGCGGTGGTGGTCCGCGACGCCGACGCCACCGACTCCACCCCGCCCCCGCCGGGCATCTTCTCGGTCCGCCGCTGACCGTAGAGTGGCCTGGTGACCGAGCCCTCCGCCCGCCGGGCGCTGCGCCCGCCGGCCGGGTACCGGCTGGCCGCGTCGGTCCGCCCGCTCACCTTCAGCACGTACGACCCGTGCGCCCGGATCGCCGCCGGCACGTTCTGGTGGGCGGCGCGCACGCCGACCGGCCCCGCCACCCTCGCGCTGCGCCCGGCGGGCGGGGAGCTGCTCGCCGAGGGGTACGGGCCGGGGGCCGACTGGGTGGTGGAGCGGGCCGACGCCGTCGCCGGGCTCCGCGACGACCTCACCGGCTTCGCCGCGCTGGCCGCCGCGCACCCGGTGGTGGGCCGGCTGGCCGCGCGGCACGCGGGGCTGCGGATGCCGGCCACCGGCCTGGTCTTCGCACGCGTGCTGCGGGCGGTCTTCGAGCAGAAGGTCACCGGCACGGAGGCGTACCGGGCGTACGCCGCGACGGTGCGCCACTTCGGCGAGCCCGCCCCCGGGCCGATGCAGCCGCTGCTGCTGCCGCCCGACCCGACGGCGGTGGCCGCCGCGCCGTACTGGGTCTTCCACCCGTTCGGGGTGGAGCAGCGCCGGGCCGACGCGCTGCGCCGGGCCGCCGCCGAGGCCGCGCGGCTGGAACGCTGCGCCGACGCCGCCGAGGCGACCCGCCGGCTCACCGCGATTCCCGGCATCGGCGCGTGGACGGCCGCCGAGGTGGTCCGGATCGCGTACGGGGACCCGGACGCGGTCAGCGTGGGCGACTACCACGTGCCGAACACGGTGGCCTGGGCGCTGGCCGGCGAGGCGCGCGGCGACGACGCCCGGATGCTGGCGCTGCTGGAGCCGTTCCGGGGGCACCGGGGCCGGGTCTGCGTGCTGCTGGCCGCCGAGGGCGTCCAGGCCCCCCGGTTCGGGCCGAAGATGCCGCTGCGCTCCTTCGCCCGCTACTGAGCCCGGCGGCGGGGGGTCCGGCGGGTCAGGGCCGGGCGCAGAGGCGGCGCAGGGTGCGGCCCAGCCACCAGGCGTACCCGTGCTGGAAGGCGCGGCCGGCGGGCCCGGCGGCGCGCATGAGCCAGCCCTGCGGCCTGCTGAACGCCCGCACCTCGAACCAGACCGCGCCGGAGTCGTCCCGGCTGACCACGAACGCCTCCTCGCCGCGCGCCGGGTGGCCGGGCAGCGTCCCGTACCCGAAGCCGGCCCGGCGGTCGTCGTCGGCGGCCCAGACGACCTGGCACGGCGCGGCCAGCCGCAGCGGGCCGACTCCCAGCCGGGAGACGACGGTGACCCCGGCGGCGGCCCGGGGCGCGTCGGTGTCCATGCGGATGCCGGCGGCCCGGTGCAGCCGCCAGCCCAGCACCGCCGCGCCGGCCGCCGCGAAGGCGCCGTCGGGCAGCCGCACCCGGTGCCGGACGTGCCGCCATCCCGGCGGCAGCTCCCCGGTGCGGGTCGCGCCGACGTGCGGGTAGGTCAGCTCGGGCACGTCGCCCCGCCTCTCCTGGTCCGGTCCGGGCACCGCCAGGGTACGGCGGTGTGGTGAGCTGGACGCCGTGACCACTCCACCACTGATCACCCCGGCCACCCCGGCCGACGCCGGTGAGATCCTCACCGTGCAGCGGGCCGCCTACGTGAGCGAGGCCCAGCACTACGGCGAGCCGTTCCTGCCGCCGCTGGCCGAGACGCTCGACGAGATCCGGGCCGTGCTGGCGGGCCCCACGACGGTGCTGGTCGCCCGGGTCGGGCACCGGCTGGTCGGCTCGGTCCGGGCGGTGGTCGAGGGCGACACCGCCCACGTCGGCCGGTTGGCCGTGGCCCCGGACCAGCAGGGCCGGGGCGTCGGCACCCTGCTGCTGGCGGCGGTGGAGGCCGCCTGCGCCGACCGGGTGTCCCGCTTCGCGCTGTTCACCGGGGCGGCCAGCGAGGGGAACCTGCGGCTGTACCGGCGGCACGGCTACGAGGTCGTCGGCAGCCGGCCGGACGCCGTCGGCATTCGGCTCACCGAGTTCGAGAAGCGGCTGGTCAGGCCCGTTCGCAGCGACGCCTGAGACCGTCCGCCTCCAGCCGCAGGTAGCGGCGGGTGAGCCCGCCGTACAGCCAGCCGACCGGGGCGGCCAACGGACCGGACTGGGTCAGGGTCAGCTCGACCCGCACCCGCCCGTGGTCCAGGGGGACTATCCGGTGGTCGGCCCGGCTGCGTACCCCGGGGGCCTCGGAGACCCAGGCGAACCGGTACGGCGCCTCCAGCTCGACCACCCGCCACACGGCGGGCGGCAGCCGGGGCTGCTCCAGCCGGGCTGTCGAGCCGACCGCCAGCGGCCCCGGCTCCAGCCGACGGGCCCGGCGCACCGAGGCGGTCCACTCCGGCCAACGGTCGATGTCGACCTGCACCGCCCAGACCGCCTCGACGTCGGCGGCGATCTCCGTGCCGGCCTCGAACCGCATCGTCGCTCTCCCCCACCCGGCCGCGCTGCCGCCGGTCGACCGTCGCCGGGGCCTGGCGCGCCTTCCGTCATGGTGCCGGACGGGCGCACGCGGGGGTGACCGGGGCGACTCAGGCCGCGTCGGCCTCGTGGAAATCGGCGAGGGTGAGCGGCGTGCGGCGGCGCAGCAGCTCCTCCAGCCCGGCGATCGTGGCGGCCTCGCCGAGCACGTCCTTGCCGCCGCCGAAGCGGGCCGGGTAGCGGCGCACCAGGCGGTAGCGGTAGCGACCGCGGATCAGCTCGACGCTGACCCGCCAGCGCCCGCAGCATCCGCAGACCCACTCCGTCACCCGCCGAAACTAGCTCTGAGCTGCGGAAAAGCCATCCGGGCCCGGGGGACGAGCGGGACGTGGCGGGGCATCGGGCGCGACCACCGAGCGTGATCCGCCTCACGACTCTCGGTGGTGTCTGGTTGACTGTCGCCGTGGACCTGCCGATCAATCCGCCAGTCGAGCCGATGCTGGCCAGGGCCGTGTCGCGACTGCCCACCGACCCGGGCACGACGTACGAGCCGAAGTGGGACGGCTTCCGCTGCATCGTGTTCCGCGACGGCGACGAGGTGGAGCTGGCCAGCCGGGGCGGCAAGACGATGACCCGCTACTTCCCGGAGGTGGTCGAGCAGGCGCTGCGGCAGCTCCCCGAGCGGTGCGCGGTCGACGGCGAGCTGGTCGTGATCCGCCGGGACGGCCCCGACGGCCGGCCCCGGCTGGACTTCGAGCTGCTCGCCCAGCGCATCCACCCCGCCGCGTCCCGGGTGCGGCTGCTGGCCGAGACCACCCCGGCCGACTTCGTCGCCTTCGACCTGCTCGCCCTCGGCGACGAGCTGCTGACCGACCGGCCCTACCCGGAGCGCCGGGCCCGGCTGGAGCGGGCCCTGGCGGGGGTCCGCCCGCCGGTGCACGTCACCCAGGTCACCACCGACCCGGAGACCGCCCGGCGCTGGTTCGACGTGTTCGAGGGCGCCGGGCTCGACGGGCTGATCGCCAAGCCGGCCGACCTGCCGTACGAGCCGGGCAAGCGGCTGATGTCCAAGGTCAAGCACGCCCGCACGGCCGACGTGGTGGTGGCGGGCTTCCGCTGGCACAAGTCCGGCCCGGTGGTCGGCTCGCTGCTGCTCGGCCTCTACGACGACGCCGGGGTGCTGCACCACATCGGGGTCAGCTCCTCGTTCACGGCGGCCCGTCGTCGGGAGCTGCTCGACGAGCTGGAGCCCTACCGCGACGCCGGGGCCGACCACCCGTGGGTGCACGGCGACCACGAGCGCGGCCAGCGCATCCCCGGCGGGGTGAGCCGGTGGACCGGGACGAAGAACCTGGAGTGGGAGCCGCTGCGCCCCGAGCTGGTGGCCGAGGTGGGCTACGACGCGATGGAGGGCGACCGGCTGCGGCACACCGCCCGGTTCGTCCGCTGGCGGCCCGACCGCGATCCCCGCTCCTGCCGCTACGAGCAGCTCGACCGCCCGGTCAGGTACGACGTGGACGAGGTCCTGCGCGGCGATCCGGCGGCGACGGCGGGGCCGGCGCGCGACCGGGCGTAGCCTGGGGCCCGAACCCGATCATGAGAGGCGTGCCGGTGACCCGCTTTCCCGACCGCATCCGCCGGGTCCGGCTGACCCTGGCCGGGCTCGTCGCGGCGGCCGTGGTGGCCGCCGGCTGCACGCTGCCGGCGTTCGCGCCGCGCACCGAGGGCGAGGCCGCGCCGCCGGGCACCACGCCGACCTGGCGGGCCTGCCCGGAGGTCGCCGACGAGCTGGTGGGCCGGGGCGCGCCGGACATGCGGTACGAGTGCGCGCGGATCGCCGTGCCGCGCAACTGGGGCCCCGGCACCGGGGCCACGGCCGGCCCGGGGAGCGGCGAGACGTTCGAGATCGCCCTGCTGCGGGCCCGCTCGACCAAGCAGCGGGACCGGATCGGCTCGCTGGTGATCAACCCGGGCGGGCCGGGCGGCTCAGGCGTGGACACCGCCGTCTACCTCTCGTTCGGCCCGGCGTTCGGGGGGCTGCCCGCGTCGGTCACCGAGCGCTTCGACATCGTCGGCTTCGACCCGCGCGGGGTGGCCCGGTCCAGCCCGGTCAAGTGCATCCCCGACGCCGACCTGGACGCCAGCTTCGGCTACGACCCGGATCCGGCCTCCCCGGCGTCCTTCAACGGGTTCGTCGCGCTCAACCAGCGGATCGGGCGCGGCTGCGGCGACCGGTACGGCGACCAGCTCCCGCTCTACGGCACGGAGCAGGCCGCCCGGGACATGGACGCGATCCGCGCGGCGGTCGGCGACGACAGGCTCACCTACCTGGGCTACTCGTACGGCACCCTGCTCGGCGCCACGTACGCCCAGCTCTACCCGTCCCGGGTCCGGGCCATGGTGCTCGACGGGGCGGTCGACCCGACGCAGGACCTGGTGGCCGGCTCGGAGGGCCAGGCCAGGGGCTTCGAGCGGGCCTTCGACAACTTCACCCGCTGGTGCGCCGCCAACGCCGGGCGCTGCCCCCTCGCCCCGGACGCCCGGGGCGCGGTGACCTCGGCGATCGACAAGGCGAAGGTCTCCCCGGTGCGGGGCGCGGGCGGCCGGGAGGCCACCTCCGGCTGGGTCTTCTATGCGGTCATCTCCTCCCTCTACACGGAGTCGGGCTGGCAGGAGCTGGCCCGGGCGATCGACCGGCTCGACGGCGGCGACCCGGCCGAGGTGTTCCGCCTCGCCGACGAGTACGCCGGGCGGGAGGACGACGGGCGGTACTCGAACCTCTTCGACGCCAACCTCGCGGTGAACTGCGCCGACGACGCGGAGAAGCCCAGCGTCGAGCGGGTCCGTCAGCTCCAGTCGCAGTGGCGGGAGAAGTACCCGCTGTTCGGTCCCGCGCTGGCCGTCGGGATGCTCGGCTGCGTCGTGTGGCCGGGCGCGGCGGACCCGTACCCGACGGGTGCGGCGAAGGGCGCGCCGCCCGTCCTGGTGGTGGGCACCACCGGCGACCCGGCGACGCCGTACGAGCAGACGCCGAAGCTGGCCGCGATGCTCGGGGTGGGCCGGGTGCTGACCTGGGACGGCGAGGGCCACACCGCGTACCCGCAGACGGCGTGCGTGACGAACGCGGTCGACGCGTACCTGATCTCGCTGACGGTGCCCCGGGAGGGGCTGCGCTGCCCGGCCCGGTGACGGCTCACCCGTGGAACCGGCGGGCGCTCCGGGGCATCGCCGGATGTCGTTGTGCCACGCTGGCGGAATGCACACAGTGATCTTCCGGGAGGCGGTCCGGGCGGACCTGCCGGCCGTCCTCGACCTGATCGCCGACGACGTGCTGGGCCGGGCCCGCGACTCGACGGAGGTCGACGACGCGTACGAGAAGGCGTTCGCCGACATCTCCGCCGACCCCCGCAACCACCTCGTCGTGGCCGACGAGGACGGTGCCGTCGTCGGCTGCATGCAGATCACCTACATTCCGGGGCTCAGCCGGCACGGTGCCGAGCGCTCCCTCGTCGAGGTGGTGCGGGTGCGCGCGGACCGCCGGGGGCGGGGGATCGGCGGGGAGATGATGCGCTGGGCGATCGGCGAGGCCGAGCGGCGCGGCTGCGCCCTGGTGCAGCTCGCCACGGACAAGGCCCGCACCGACGCGCACCGCTTCTACCTCGGCCTCGGCTTCGTCGCCAGCCACGAGGGCATGAAGCTGCCCCTGCGCTGACCCGCTAGGGGAGCAACCGGCCGTCGCGCAGCGTCAGGGCCCGGTCGGCCACCTCGATCAGGGCCGCGTCGTGGGTGGCGACCAGGGCGGTCATGCCCCGCGCCCGCACCACGGCGCGGATCAGGTCCATGATCGAGCGGCCGGTCTCCGAGTCGAGCTGGCCGGTGGGCTCGTCGGCGATCAGCAGGTCCGGTTCGTTGGCCAGGGCCCGGGCCAGCGCCACCCGCTGCTGCTGCCCGCCGGAGAGCTCGTACGGCCGCTGCGCGGCGTGCCCGCCCAGCCCGACCAGCTCCAGCAGCACCGCCACCCGCTCCTCCCGCTCGGCGGCGGGCACCTTCGCCAGGCGCAGCGGCACGCCGACGTTCTCGGCGGCGGAGAGGATCGGGATCAGCCCGAAGGTCTGGAAGACGAACCCGACGGTCCCCCGGCGCAGCGCCAGCAGCTCCCGCTCCCCCGCCGAGCCGAGGTCGTGCCCGGCCACCCGGACCCGGCCGGAGTCGGGCCGGTCCAGGCCGCCGACCAGGTTCAGCAGGGTGGTCTTGCCCGCGCCCGACCGGCCCCGGACGGCGATCAGCTCGCCCCGGCCGGCGGTGAACGAGACGTCCCGCACGGCGTGCACGGCGCGCCCGCCCCGGCCGAAGATCCGGCTCACCCCCTCCACCCGCACCAGCTCGCCGGTGGCGGTGGCGGACGACTGCGCGCTCACGCTTCGCTCCCCTCGGCGTCGGGCCGCTCGCCCGGCCGCACCTGCACATGGTCGGGTTCCAGGGTCAGGCGGACCCGGTCGCGCAGGGCCAGCGCGTCGACGAAGGACTCGGGCAGTTGCATCCGCCCGGCGCGGTCGAGCACCGCGTACTCCTCGCTGATCAGCTCGGTGCCGCCGTCCGCGCCGATGCGCGCGGTGCGCCGTATCTCGGAGGAGGTCCGGCCGTCGCGGATCGCGACGGTCCGGCGGACCTGGGCGGACACGGCGGCGTCGTGGGTGACCACCACGACGGTCACCCCCAGCTCCGCGTTGATCTGCCGCAGCGCGGCGAAGACCTCCGCGCCGGTGGCCTCGTCCAGCTCGCCGGTCGGCTCGTCGGCGAAGAGGACCTCGGGGTCGTTCGCCACGGCCACCGCGATCGCGCAGCGCTGCTGCTCCCCGCCGCTGAGCTGCCCCGGCCGCCGCTCGGCGAGGTGGCCCACCCCGACCAGGTCGAGCAGCTCCCGCGCCCGCTCCCGGCGGGCCCGCCGCCCCCGCCGCCCGGCCAGCCGCATCGGCAGCTCCACGTTCTCCTCGGCGGTCAGGTATGGCAGCAGGTTGCGGCCGGTCTGCTGCCAGACGAACCCGGCCGTCCGGCGGCGGTAGCTCAGCCGGCGGCGGGCGGAGAGGGCGAGCAGGTCGTAGTCGGCGACCCGGGCGATGCCGGCGGTCGGCGTGTCCAGCCCGGACAGGATGTTCAGCAGGGTCGACTTGCCCGACCCGGACGCCCCGACGATCGCGACCAGCTCGCCCCGGTCGATGACCAGGTCGAGGCCCTGCAGGGCGACCACCTCGACCCCGTCGGTCTTGAAGATGCGCACCAGGCCGTCGCAGACGATGTGCCCGCGCAGCCGGTCCTGCCCGCCGGCCCGCTCGGCGGCGCGCTGGGCGGCCCGCCGTTGCAGGGTGGCCAGGTCCGGCGCGGCGGACGACTCCACGGTGGCTGTCATGTCAGCTCTCCTCTCCGAGCCGCAGCACCTCACCGAGGCGCATCCGGCGGTTGTTCAGCGTCTCCACGGTCACCGCGAGGGCGAGCGCCACCGCGCCGGCCGCGACCACGGCCCCGACCAGCCCGGGTGAGAACGCGATCCGCACCGGCGTGCCACCGGTGAACGCGCCGAGCCCGAGCGCCGGGGTGAGCAGCAGGGGCAGCGCCGCCCCCGTCACCGCGCCCGTGAGCAGCGCGACGGCGACCAGGGGCGTCAGCTCCACCAGCAGCAGCCCGCGCCACTGCCGGCGGGACAGGCCGAGGGTGCGCAGCCGGGAGAGGGCCTGCGCGCGGGCCCGCGCCCCGGCGAGCACCGCGAAGGCGACCGCGAGCAGGCCGAGGGCGGCCCCGCCCGCCGCGCCGGCCGCGAACCCGAAGACCAGCAGGCCGTTCGCGCCGCCGCCGCCGAGCTGGTGGCGGGCCTGCCGCCAGGTGGTCACCTCGGAGGCACGCGGGCGCTCCCCGGCGGCGACGGTGCCGCCGGTCTGGTAGCGGCGCTGCCCCTCGTCGCCGGCCTGCCGCAGCGCCCCCGGGTCGAAGCCGTCGCCGGAGACCAGGAAGCCCGTCGGCACCGGCCCGGCCGGGCCGGCGTCGGGGAGGGACTGCCAGGGCAGCACCACGAACCGCTCGGCGGCGCGCGGCACGAGCGGGAAGCCGTCCGCCGTGCCGGCCACCCGGAACGGGAGGTCGCGCCCCTGCACGGTCACCCGGGCCGAGGCGTCCAGGCCGGCGCGGGCCAGTTCGGCGGCGAGTCCCGGCGAGACGATCGCGGTCGCCGGGCCGGGCTGCGGGCCGCCGCGCAGCGCCGCCGGCACCGACAGCGCCAGCCCGGCGTCCCGCGCCGCGTCGGCGAGGCCCGGCCCGTCGACCAGCAGCACGGAGACGGGGGCGAGCCCCGCGTCGACGCCGCGCGCGTCGGCGATGCGCAGCGACCCCTCGCGCAGCACCGGGGTCGCGCGCCGCACGCCGGGCAGCCGTTGCAGGGCCGCGCCGGTCTCCGGGGCGAGCCGCTCGCCGTCGACCAGCGCGGACGCCGGCACGGCCCGGGTCGCCTCCCGGTCCCGCCCGGCCTCGATGCCGCCGGCCACGACGGCGCAGAACGCCGCCGTCGCGACCGCGACCACCACGACGACCACCGGGCCGAGGGCCGCCGACCGGCTCGCCCCGGCCACGCCGAGGAAGGCCACGCTGCCCCGCGTCCGGGCGGCGAGCCGGCCCAGCAGCCGCAGCGGCCAGGGGTAGAGCCGCAGCGCCAGCACCGCCGCCGCGACGGCCAGCAGCACCGGCACGGCGACCAGCAGCGGATCGACGGAGCCGGGGGCGAGCCCCCGCCGCCGGATCAGGACCGTGGCCAGCACGGCGAGGGCCACGACGAGGAGTTCGCCGGTGAGCCGGCGCGCGCCGGGGCGCGCCCCGAGCAGGTCGCGCCGGGTGCCCGGCGGGGCCGCGCCGGCGAGCGTGGCCAGCGGCAGGGCCAGGGCGGCCAGGACCGCCACGGCGAGGACCGGCCAGCCCGTCCCGGCGTCGCCGCCCGGCAGGAGCCGGCCGAGCAGCCAGCCGAGCGCCGCAGCCGGCGGGACGACCAGCGCCGACTCGGCGAGGCTGCGGAGGGCGACGCCGGCCGGGGTGCCGCCCCGGGCGACGAGCAGCGCGAACTCGGTCTCCCGGCGGCGGGCCGCGAGGCGGGCGGCGAGCGCGATCAGCCCGGCGACGGTGGCCAGCACCCCAGCGGCGATCACCGCGAGCAGCGCCCGGGCGGCGGCGAGCGCGTCGAGGAACTGCCGCAGCGGGACGTCGACGGACTGGGTGACGCTGAGCCCCGGCGGGCTCTGCCGCACCAGCAGCCGCACGCCGTCGACGACGCCGGGGGCCTCGGCGACGGTCAGCGCGCCGCCGAGGCGGAAGCGCCAGGAGAACCGGGCCGGCGCGCCGGCCGCGACCGCCGCGTCCAGGCCGGCGCTGCCGGTCACGGCCACTATCTCGTACGGCTGGGCGTCGCCGGCCGGCTCGGTGACCCGCAGCACCTGGGGCAGGGCGTCCCAGATGCCGTCGCCGTCGCGCGTGGGCTCGAAGACGCCGACCACGCGCACCGGGAGGGGGCCGGCCCCGCCGCCCCAGTCCAGGCGGCTGCCGACACGCAGGTTCAGCTTCCGCGCCGTGTCGGCGGGGAGCGCGACCTCGACGGGCTGCCCGTCGGCGGCCGTCTCCGCCGGCCAGCGTCCCTCGGTGAGGGCGGCGGCGTCGGCGATGCCGGGCACCGCGCGCAGCCGGGAGACGACGAACAGGTTCCGCGCGGCCAGGTCGGGGCCGGTGAGCCGGCCGGGGGCGCTCTCCGCGACGTACCACCGGCTCTCCACCGACCTCCGGACGGCGGCGGGCATCGCCTCCTGGAGCACGTCGAGGCCCCGGGCCCGCCGCGCGGTGACCGACTCGCGTACGGAGTGGTCGACGGGCGCCTCGGCGGTGGTGTACGTGAGGTCCCGCTCGGCGGGCGGGCGGGCGGCGAGGTGTTCCCGCAGCCCCTGCGAGGCGAGCCGGTCCGCGACCCGGGGCACCCCGCCGACCAGCAGCGCGGCCAGCGCGACCAGCGTGCCCAGCAGGAGGAACTGGCCGCCGACGGCCCGCACCCGGCGGGCGGCCCCGGTCACCGGTCGCCCCCGACGCGGAGCTGCGCCGCCGCGACCCGCCGGCGCAGGCCGGAGGTGATCGCCGCGCTGCACGCGAGCGCCGCCAGCAGCAGGCCGAGGGCGGTGGCGGCGACGGGTGGCCAGGGCAGGGCGAAGGCCGCCTCCGGCACCGGCCGGTCCGCCGAGCGGGTGAGCACCACCAGCGGCGCCATCGTGGCGGCGACCCCGGCACCGACCAGCAGCCCGACGCCGACGCCGAGCCCGGCCAGGAAGGTCTGCTCGGCGAGCAGGGCGCGGGCCAGCAGCCGGGGCGGGGCGCCCAGGGTGTGCAGGACCGCCAGCTCGCCGAGCCGGCGGCGCGCGGTGGCCCAGACGTCCACGCCCAGCCCGACCAGGGCGAGCAGGACGGAGCCGGCCGCCGCCGCGAGCAGGCCGGTGCGCGTGCCCAGCCAGTACGGGTCGCGGCCGGCCTCCGCCGCCGTCGCCCGCCGGTCCAGCACGGTCACTCCGGGCAGGTCGCCGGCCGCCCGCGCCGCCGCCTCGGCCCCGGCGGGGTCGGTGCGGACCCACCACTCGGTGACCGGCCGGACGACCCCCTGGGCGCGGACCAGCCAGTCGACCGCGGCGGGCAGGTCCAGCAGCACGCCGGCCGACCCGCCGCTCGGCACGGCCGCGACCTCGCCGACCACCCGGATCGGCAGCGTCACCCCGGAGAGGCCCACCTCCATCGTGTCGCCCCGGCCGACGCTCAGCGCCCGGGCCACCTGCGGGGTGATCAGCGCCGGCACGGGCGGGTTGTCCCCGCCCGGCACGACGGCGAAGCGGCTGGTCGGCTGCGACGCGAACCGGCCGCCGGCGAGGAACCGCACCGTCCGACCCCCGGAGAGCCCGTCGGGGGTGACCGTGACCGGCTGCGCGCTGTCCGGGTCGTCGGCGCGGACCGCCCAGTCCCCGGTGAGCCGCACCGGGCTCGCCGCCCCGGCGGCGTCGACCGCGCGCAGCCCGGTCACCGTCAGCCCGTAGCCCCGGCCGGCCGCCGGACCGCCGCTGGCCTCGAAACCCACCAGCCGGTACGCCCGGCCGCCGCCGTCGGGCAGGTCCACGGCCACGCCGACCGGCCGGCCGTCGCTGCCGGCGGTGCCCAGGGGCAGCTTCCAGGCGGCACCGTCGGCGGTGGTGAGCAGCACGGACACGGCGACCCGGTGGGGGCGCACCGGCTCGGTCACCGGGGTGCGGACGGTGCCGGTGAGCCGGCGGGCGGCGGCGGGCAGCTCGACGCCGACGGGGGCGACCCGGTCGCGTACCTGGCGGTCGAAGAGGGCGCGGGGCGGCTCGTCGGCCAGCCGGGCGTCGAGGCGTACGACGTCGGGGGCCGCCGCCGCGTCCAGGCTCAGCACGCTCACCGGCAGGTCCTCGCGCCCCAGCCGGATGTCGTCGCGCCAGGCCGGCAGCGCCCGGTCGACGCCGGGGGCGGCGGCGAGGCGCGCGGCCCGGTCGGGCGGCGCGGCCCCGGAGCGTTCGACCAGCCGCAGGTCCGCGCCGACGGTGTGGTCGGCCTGGTCGGCGTGGGACCGCTCGCCCGTGGTCACCAGCGACCAGGCCAGGGTGCTGCCGCCCACGGCGAGCGCGAGCAGCAGCACCGGCCCGGCGTGCGGCCGGCGGCCCGCCTGCCACATGCCGAGCATGGCGGCCGTCCAGGGCCGGCGATCGACGAAGCGCTCCGCGAACCGGGTGGCCGGCGGGAGCAGGCGCAGCGCGACGACGGCCCCGGCGAGCACGCCCAGCGTGGGGGCCGCCACCAGCAGGGGATCGACGCCGAGCCGACCGCCGGAGCCGGTCAGCGGGGAGGAGTACTGGCGGAGCTGGGTCCAGGCGAGCACGGCCAGGCCGACCAGGGCCAGGTCCGCGCCGGCCCGCTGGGCGGTGGCGGCGCGGCTCGGCCGGGATTGGGCCGCCATGTCCGCCACGTACGTGCCGGCCCGGCGCATCGCCGGCAGCACCATGGCCGCGAGGCACCCGGCCGCGGTGGCGGAGGCGACCGCCCAGGTGAGCGTCGAGCCGCCGGCGGCGAGCGCCGTCGCTCCGCCCCCGCCCGGCAGCTCCGACCAGCCCTGGTTCCGGCCGATGAGGCGCAGCGCCTCGGCGGCCAGCGGCGGCCCGAGCAGGGCGGCCGGCGCGACCACCAGCAGCGCCTCCCGGGCGGCCAGCCCGGCGATCTGCCGCCGGGCCGCGCCCCGGGCGCGCAGCAGCGCGGTCTGCCCCCGGCGGTCCTCGTTGAGCAGCGCGGCCACCAGGACCAGCGTGTACCCGCCGAGGACCAGGATCAGCAGCAGCGGGGTGAGCAGCGCCGACCGGCCCACCAGGTCGGCGCGGCCGAGCCGGTCGAGCAGCCGGTCCATGCTGGTGACGGTCTGCGCGGAGGAGCCCAGGCCGGTCGCCTCGGGCAGCTCGGCGACCTGGGCGGCGACGGCGCGCTTCACCGCGCCCAGCCGGCCCGGTTCGACGGCCGCCAGGTCCGGCTCGACCAGCCAGGCGGCCGACGTGGAGCCGGGGAAGGCCCGGTCGAAGTCGGCCGGGTCGAGCAGGAACGGCCCGTACGACGTGTCGGAGTCGGCGGCGGCCCCCGGCGCCAGCCGCCAGTACGACCCGGCGGGGTCCCGGGGCCGGAACAGCCCCACCACCTCGACCTGCCCGGTCCGCTCGGTGGCCCGGTCGCGCAGCGGCACCCGCTCGCCGACGCCCAGGCCCAGCGCGCCGGCCACCCGCTCCGGCAGGAGCACCTGCGTCGGCACGGCACCGGCGCGCGGCTGCCGCCCGGCCACCAGCTCGGCGTGCCCGGCCAGGTCCTCCAGGGTCGCCAGCTCGGCGAAGACCGGGTCGTCGCCGGTCCGCGCCGCCCCGAGGTCGCCGGTCAGCTCCCGCCCCGTGCCGTACCGGGCCCCACGCACCGTCACCGACGCCCCGCCGAGGCCGGCGGCGAAGCGGTCGCGCACGGCCCGGTCCCGGGCGGCGAAGGTGGCGAGGTCGGGGCCGGCGGAGCCGCTGACCAGCAGGCTGCGCTCCTGCGCGGGGGACGCGGCGAGCACCGCGCGCTGCCCCGCGTCCACGGCCCGCCGGTTGTAGTCGGCCAGCCCGGTGACCAGGGCGACCGCCACCAGGGCCGCCGCCGCAGCGGCGAGCAGCAGCCCCCGGGCGGCCCGCGCCCGCCTCCACACCATCGCCATCCCGACGCCTCCCCCGCGCAGCCCAGCGGCCCGACGCCGACAAAGAGCGACTGCGGGCGGGAAAAGGTTCGCGCCCGTTACCCGACCGTTATGCGTGCGATGCCGCGCCGGTTGCCGGCTTGGACCGCCCCGGGAGCGGGCGGGCGGGCCGGTACGGGCACCGGCCTGCTTGGATGTCGGGCATGGATATCGTCCTCGGCGTGCTGCTGCTCGGCGTCGTGCTGCTGCTGGCCGCGCAGACGGCCAACTCCCGGCAGGACCGCACCGTCGGGCCCCGGCTGGCCCAGATCGAGCGTCGGCTGCAACTGGTCATGGACCACCTCGGGGTGGTCGACCCGAACCCGGCGCCGCCCGGGGTCCGGGAGCACCTGGCGCGCGGCAACAAGATCGCGGCGATCAAGGCGTACCGGGAGGCGACGGGCGTGGACCTGCGCACGGCCAAGGAGGCGGTCGAGGCGATGACGGGGCCGGTGCGCTGACCCGAGGCCCTGCCCCGCCGGCTCAGTCGGCGGCCAGGTCCGGCCGATACTTTCTGATCCACTCTTCGACGTCGGTCTTCCGCCAGATCTGCCCCATGGTCAACACCTGGTAGGGGGCGGGGAAGTCGCGGCGAGACGCGATCACGGACGCCCGAGCCCGCGACACGCCGCCGAGCATCACCCGTATCTCAGCGATCCCCACGAACTCGACCATGAGTTGACGGTAGGTACTGCCGATTGTTCTACGGTCGATAACAGCGGTAGCCGTTGACGATCGCTAACAGCGTTGGCAGGATGTGGGGATGCCTCCGCCGAACACCTCGCCCGTACACGGCCGGCAGGCCCGGGCCGTCCGCCCGCACGCTCCGATGCGCCCCTTGTGGCTGTGCCGGGTGTGCGCTGCCGCCTGGCCGTGCCCGCCGGCCCGGCTGCTACTGACGATGGATTACCGGCGGGACAGCGCGGGCTTGTCCGTGTACATGGCGGGCATGCTGTTCGACGCCGCCGGGGACCTGATGAAGCTCACTCCGAGCCAACCGCCGGCCCCAGAGGAACTGTTCGACAGGTTCCTGGCCTGGACGGCACGGGCGTCCGGGCGACTCGACCCGCAGCTTCCTGCGCCGAAGAGTGAATGCCGACCTGTGAGCGGCCTACCGTTCGCCCTGCCCGAGTGCAGAAGGGCTGCCACCGCACGCATCGAGGTCGTCACCCCCGCCGCCCTCGATCGGCTTGCCTCTCTCGACGCGTCGGTGTACGTGTGCGGTCGGCACGTCATAGATGCCACCGTCGCTGCCTGGTCGGCCGACCTGACCGCCCACCGGGCCGACATGTCGCCCAGGATCGCCCGGTCCTGCGGCGACTCGTACATCTTTCCCACCGGCACCCTGGCCGGCGACCGATGAGACCCGACAGTCTGCACCGGGAGCGGTCCACGAAGGCGTTCTAGCTGGTGGGGTCCTTCGCGCGGCTCGGCTGGACCCGCTTGGGTTCGCCCGGCATCTTCGGGTGGTCGGGCGGGTACGGCAGGTCGCCCCGGCCCTCCGCGTCGTCCCGGTCGGCCCACTCCAGCAGCGGTGTGATGTCCCACGGGGCGTCGTCGATGCCGGCGTGCGGGTCTCCCCGCTCGGCCAGCCGCGCCGGGACGCTGCCCAGGTGGAACTCGTCCGGGTCTACGTCGGGCAGCTCGTCCCAGGTGACCGGGGTGGAGACGGTGGCGCGGGCGTTGGCCCGCAGCGAGTACGCGCAGGCGATCGTGCGGTCCCGCGCCATCTGGTTGTAGTCGACGAACACCTTCTCGCCCCGCTGCTCCTTCCACCAGGCGGTGGTGAGCAGGTCGGGGCGGCGGCGCTCCAGCTCGCGGGCCAGCGCGATGGTCGCCCGGCGCACCTGCGTGAACGTCCACCGGGGCGCGATGCGCAGGTAGACGTGCACGCCCCGGCCGCCGGAGGTCTTCGGCCAGCCAGTCGCGCCCAGCTCGTCGAGCAGGGCCCGCACCTCGGCGGCGGCGGTGACCGCGTCGACGAAGTCGGTGCCGGGCTGCGGGTCGAGGTCGATGCGCAGCTCGTCGGGGTGGTCCACGTCGGCGGCGCGCACCGGCCACGGGTGGAACACGATCGTGCCCATCTGCGCGGCCCAGGCCACGTGGGCGAGGTCGACCGGGCACAGCTCGTCGGCCGTACGGCCGCTCGGGAAGTTGATCCGGGCGGTCGCGACCCACGGCGGCACGCCCCGGGTCGGCACCCGCTTCTGGAAGAACATCTCCCCGCCGACGCCCTCGGGGAAGCGTTGCAGGGTGGTGGGGCGATTCCGCAGGGCCCGCATGATGCCGTCGCCGACCGCCAGGTAGTAGCCGAAGACGTCCGCCTTGGTGAAGCCCCGCTCCGGGAAGATCACCCGTTCCGGGCTGCTCAGCCGTACGGTGTGCCCGGCCACCTCGATCTGGTCGGCCGTGGTCTTCGAGGTGCCACCCATCCCGCGACCATATGCCACGGCACCGACACCCGACGTACCGTTGCGGGGTGAGTCTTGACGAGAACGAACTGCCCCGCACCGAGGACGAGTGGCGGGTCCGGCTCAGCCCCGAGGAGTTCCGGGTGCTGCGCGAGGCGGGCACCGAGCGCCCGTGGACCGGCGAGTACGTCGACACGAAGACCCCGGGCGTCTACCACTGCCGCGCCTGCGGTGCGGAGCTGTACCCCAGCGACACGAAGTTCGACTCCCACTGCGGCTGGCCGAGCTTCGACGACGCCATTCCGGGCGCGGTGAAGGAGATCGAGGACAACACCCTCGGTATGCGGCGTACGGAGATCCGCTGCGCCCGCTGCGACAGCCACCTGGGGCACGTCTTCCGGGGCGAGGGCTTCACCCCGAAGGACACCCGCCACTGCGTGAACTCCATCTCGGTGCGCCTGGAACCTGCCTAGCGCCTCGGGACCGACCGCCACCTGCGGCTGGCGGCGCGGTCAAGATCTGCACAACTTCAGGGAAGGTGGGCTCTGGCGGCGCGGGATGGCCGCACTTTCCCCGAAGTTGCTCGGATCTTGGGCAGCGCACGGTCAGAGCAGCAGCAGGCTGCCCTGCTCGTCCACCCGGTCGGCGGACTCGTCGTCCAGCCAGATCCCGCCCGTGGCGAGGTAGCGGAACCGGTGGCTGCCCGGCGGGAGCCGGACGGTCACCGTACGGGTGCCGTCGCGGCGGGCGACCAGCTCGTGCCGGCCGGGCTCCCAGCCGTTGAAGGAGCCGACCACGCTCACCGTGCCGGCCGGCGCGTCGCGGGGCAGACAGAAGGTGACCCGGGTCTGGTTGCCGAACAGCCTGCTGCGCTTGATCACGTCACCCTCCGCCGGTTCGGGGCCTCCACCAGGCACAACGCGCGACACGCCGGCCCCGACACGCCGCCGGGGCGGGTCGGGTTCGCCGGTTTCGCGGGTCCGTTTCCGGCTGTTGCCGCACGCTGAGGGCAGACGAGTCCTTTTCTTCGGGGGTACGGCATGGCGGCGTGCGAGGTCTGCGGCAACGACTACTGGATGGCGTTCGAGGTGCGCACGGTCAGCGGCGACACGCACACCTTCGACTGCCTGGAGTGCGCCGCGCAGAAGCTGGCCCCGATCTGCGAGCACTGCCAGGTCAAGATCCTCGGCCACGGGGTCGAGGTCTCGGGGCGCTTCTTCTGCTGCGCCCACTGCGCCCGCGCCGAGGAGGGCGACCGGGGCGCGGAGATCCGCGACGCCGTCGGCGCCCGCCCCGCATAGAAGGAAGGGCCCCTTGTTAACAGACGGGTGTTAACAAGGGGCCCTTCCTTGCACGGGCGGCGGGGGGCCTACCATCGCCGGGTGCCACCGCAGAACGTCGAGGTCCGGCTCGCCTCCTTCGCCGAGCTGGACGCCCGCACCTTCCACGACCTGCTCCGACTCCGCATCGACGTGTTCGTCGTGGAGCAGCGGTGCCCGTACGCCGAACTCGACGGCCGGGACGTCGAGCCGGGCACCCGGCACCTCTGGCTGACCCGGGACGGCGCCGTCGTGGCGTACCTGCGGATCCTGGCCGACCCCGGCGGCCTGGCGCGGATCGGCCGGGTCGTGGTGGCGCCGGCGGCCCGGCGCGGCGGGTACGCCGGCCGGCTGATGGCCGAGGCGCTGGCCGTGGTGGGCGACCGGCCGTGCGTGCTGGAGGCGCAGTCGCACCTCGCCGGGTTCTACACCCGGCACGGCTTCGTCGTCAGCGGCCCCGACTACGTCGAGGACGGCATCCCGCACACCCCGATGCGCCGGGAGCGCGCCATCGATTGACATCGAACAATGGGTGTGGAAATCTGCGCAGCAGAGCCGTCACGGGAGTCAGGCGAGCCGGCACGGGAGGGGCAACTCCCGGGCGTCCGGGCGTCGTCGCAGTCCGACCCTGCACCCGGAGGCTCCATGTCCCCCCTGCTCCGCAGCCGACCCGCGCCGCTCGCGCCGGCCTGGCTGCTCGCCATCGGCGCGGTCGTCGCGCTGCTGCTCACCACCGCCCTGGCCAACCCGGCGTCCGCCCACGGCTCCGTCGTCGACCCGGCGTCGCGCAACTACGGCTGCTGGCAGCGCTGGGGCAGCGACTTCCAGAACCCGAACATGGCCACCCAGGACCCGATGTGCTGGCAGGCGTGGCAGGCCGACCCGAACGCCATGTGGAACTGGAACGGCCTGTTCCGCGAGGGCGTCGCCGGCAACCACCAGGCCGCGATCCCCGACGGCCAGTTGTGCAGCGGGGGCCGCTCCAACAGCGGCCGGTACAACGCGCTCGACGCGCTCGGCGCGTGGCGGGCCGCGCCGACCACCAACAACTTCCGCATCAAGTTCCTGGACCAGGCCAGCCACGGCGCGGACTACATCCGGGTGTACGTGACGAAGCAGGGCTTCAACGCGCTCACCAAACCGCTGGCGTGGAGCGACCTGGAGCTGGCGGGCCAGATCGGCAACACGCCGGCCTCGCAGTGGACGCCGGAGAGCCAGGGCGTGTCGATCCAGGTGCCGGCGAGCGCACCGGGCCGCAGCGGCCGGCACATCGTCTACACCATCTGGCAGGCCAGCCACCTGGACCAGTCGTACTACCTGTGCAGCGACGTGGACTTCGGCGGCACCGGCCCGAGCACCCCGCCCACGACCCCGCCGCCGACCGCCGCCCCGCCCACCACGCCGCCGCCGACGGCCGCCCCGCCGACCACTCCCCCGGCGGCCGGTCGCTGCACGGCGACGTACCGGGTCACCACGTCCTGGTCCGGCGGGTTCCAGGGTGAGGTCGAGGTGACCGCCGGGTCGTCGGCGATCAGGGGCTGGACGGTGAACTGGACGTACGCCAACGGCCAGCGGATCAGCTCCTCGTGGGGCGCCACCGTGACGAGCAGCGGGTCCACGGTGACCGCGCGCAACGTCGACTACAACGGGGCGCTGGCCCCCGGGGCGAAGACCACGTTCGGCTTCCTCGCCTCGTCGACCGGCACCAACACCGCGCCGACGCCGACCTGCACGGCGACGGTCTGACGCGGCCGGGGTCCGACGTCGACCGCGCGCCGCCCCGGCGGCCGTCGCGTTAGGAAGGGCCCCCTGTACAACGCTTGGGTTCTAGTGGTGGTTGCAACACCTGAGTTGCAGGGGTTGCAGTGTTCGAAGTTCGTAAGGACCGGTTGCCGCAGGGGCGGAAGAAGTTACATGCCGAGCGCCAGGCTTATCTTGATCTTGTGGCGCAAGGTGTGGGTACCGCGCAGGCGTGCCGGGTTGCCGGGGTCAACCGGCGTACCGGGCACCGTTGGCGGTACGGACGAGTAAGCCAGGCCGGGCGGGAGGCGCAGCCTCCCGCCCGGCCGAGCCCTTCCGGCCGGTTCCTGTCCGTCGAGGATCGGATCTTGATCGCGGACCTGCGCCGGGAGGGCAGATCGCTGCGGTCGATCGCGGCCGAGTTGGGACGGGATCCCTCCACGGTCAGCCGTGAGGTGCGCCGTAACGCCCACCCACGGACCGGGGACTACCGCCCGCACGCGGCCCAGGCGCAGGCCGACGCGCGGCGCCCCCGGCCGAAGATCAGCAGACTCGCCGCGAATCCGAAACTGCGCCAAGCGGTGCAGGACGGCCTGGACCGACGGTGGAGTCCCGAACAGATCGTGCGACGGTTACGGCAGGACTTCCCCGACCGGCCAGGGATGCACGTGACCCACGAGACGATCTACCAGGCGCTCTACGTCCAAGGACGCGGCGAGCTACGCCGCGAGCTGACCCGGGCGCTGCGCACCGGCCGCGCGGTGCGCCGGCCGCACCGTCAACCCGGACAACGCCAGTCCCGCTTCACCACCCCGATGGTGATGATCAGCGACCGACCCGCCGAAGCCGCCGACCGGGCCGTGCCCGGACACTGGGAAGGCGACCTCATCATCGGCAAGGACAACGCCTCCGCCATCGGCACCCTCGTCGAACGCGCCACCCGCTACGTCCTGCTGGTCCACCTCGGCCGAAACCGCACCGCCGAAGCAGTCCGCGATGCGCTGCTAGCCACCGTCGCCACCCTGCCCACCCACCTCAAACGCTCCCTGACCTGGGACCAAGGCGCCGAAATGGCCCTGCATCACCAGTTCAGCACCGCCACCGGCATGCCCGGTACTTCTGCGACCCCCACTCACCCTGGCAACGCGGATCCAACGAGAACACCAACGGCCTGCTACGCCAGTACTTCCCGAAAGGCACCGACCTCGCCGTCCACACCCCCGAACACCTCGCCGCCGTCGCCGTCGAACTCAACGGCCGACCACGCAAAACACTCGGCTGGGACACCCCAGCCGAGCGCCTCGCTAAACTACTGACCAACACCAGTTGATCATCTATGGTGCAACGACCCCTGGAATCCGCCACGTTTTGCGTTAACGGGGGGCCCTTCCTTACACCTCAGACCAGGCAGGTCACGATGTCGGCGACCGAGCGGCGGCGGCCCGTGTAGAACGGGATCTCCTCCCGCACGTGCCGGCGGGCCCGCGACGCCCGCAGGTCGCGCATCAGGTCGACGATGCGGTGCAGCTCGTCGGCCTCGAAGGCGAGCATCCACTCGTAGTCGCCGAGGGCGAACGAGGCGACCGTGTTGGCCCGCACGTCCGGGTACCCCCGGGCCATCTTCCCGTGCTCGGAGAGCAGCTCGCGCCGCTCGGCGTCCGGCAGCAGGTACCACTCGTACGAGCGCACGAACGGGTAGACGCAGAGGTACGCCCGCGCCTCCTCGCCGGCCAGGAACGCCGGGATGTGGCTCTTGTTGAACTCCGCCGGCCGGTGCAGCGCCATCTGCGACCAGACCGGCGTCATCGCGCGGCCCAGCGTGGTCCGGCGGAACCGCAGGTACGCGTCCTGGAGCGCGTCGCTCGACGACGAGTGCCACCAGATCATCAGGTCGGCGTCGGCGCGCAGCCCGGCCACGTCGTACGTGCCCCGGACCGTCACGTCCTTGCCGGCCAGCTCCTCGAAGAGGGCCTCGACCTCGCCGATGACGTTGTCGCGCAGGGACGGCAGCGGGCTGGTGGCCCGGTAGACCGACCACATCGTGTAGCGGATGCTGTCGTTCAGTTCCTTGAGCCGGGCCGCGTTGGTCTGCTCGGTCATGCTGCCGATCCTCCCAGTGCTTCGATGATCTCTTCCGCCGCCGTCTCGCCGGAGCGGACGCAGACCGGGATGCCGACGCCGTCGTAGGCGGCACCGGCCAGGGCCAGGCGCGGGGGGCCGACGCGCAGCGCCGCGCGGACGGCGGCCACCCGGTCGAGGTGCCCCGGGGTGTACTGCGGCAGCGCCCCGCCCCACCGCTGCACGTGGCTGGCCACCGGCGCGGGCAGCGCGGTGCCCAGCACGGTGGAGAGCTCCCGGTGCACCGTGGCCACCAGGTCGTCGTCGCCGACCTGGAGGGACGCCTCCTCGCCGTACCGGCCCACCGACGCGCGGACCAGCGCCAGCCCGTCCGGCCGGGCCAGGTGCCCCCACTTGGTGGTGAAGAACGTCGACGCCTTGATCAGCAGCCCCTCGGTGGCCGGCACCAGGAACCCGGACAGCGCCGGCAGCGCCGGCTCCGGCAGGGCCAGGGTGACCAGGGCGACGCTGGCGTAGTCCAGCTCGCCGACGGTCGCGGCGACCCCGGGCGCGAGGTCGCCGACGCCGGCCAGCAGCCGGGCCGCCGGCCGGGCCGGCACGGCGAGGATCACCGCGTCGGCCTCGACCAGTTCCGGGTCACGGGTCGGGCCGACGGTCAGCCGCCAGCCCGTCGGTGTCGGGGTCAGCTCGCGGACGGCGGCGTCGCGGCGGATCGTCGCCCCGGCGGCCTCGGCGGCGGCGGTGACCAGCCGGCTCAGCCCGCCGGCCAGGGTGCCGAAGACCGGGGCGCCGGGGGCGCGCGGCGCGGCGGCCTGCGCGGCCCGGACCGCGCCGACCAGGGTGTGCTCCACGCGGGCGGCGCGGGCCAGCGCCGGCATGGTGGTGACCAGGGAGAGGTCGTCGGCCCGCCCGGCGTAGACGCCGCCGAGCATCGGGTCGACCAGCCGGTCCACCACCGCGTCGCCGAGCCGGGCGCGCACCAGCGCCCCGACGGAGGCGTCCGCGCCGGGCTCCAGCAGCGGCCGACCGCCGTCGCGGTCGGCGTCCGTGGCGGGCTCCGCCACCGCCGCCACCTTCTCCAGATCCCCGGGTACGCCCACCAGCGTCCCGCCCGGGACCGGGCGCAGCCCCCCGTCGACGGCGAGGGCGGCCTGCCCGACGGTCGGGTGCACGATCTCGTCGGCCAGCCCCAACCGGCGGGCCAGGGTCACCGCGGCGGACTCCCCGCCGGCCGGGTCCCGCATCAGGAACGACTCGGCCCCGAACTCCACGGGCCCGCCGGCCAGCTCGCCGGTGCGCAGCTTGCCGCCGAGCGCGCCGGACTGCTCGTACACGGTGACCTCCGTGCCCGCCGGCGCGCGGTCGCGCAGCCGCACGGCGGCGGCCAGCCCGGTGATCCCGCCACCGACGATCGCCACCCGCCACGGCTGCCGCACGGTCACTCCCTCACTCCGCCGGGCGCGCGGACACCTCGTGCACCAGCGCGACCACCCGGGTCAGCACGTCCGGATCGGTCTCCGGCGGGACGCCGTGACCGAGGTTGAAGACGTGGCCGGGGGCGGCCCGGCCCTCGGCGAGGATGCGCCGTACCTCGCCCTCCACGACCGGCCAGGGGGCGAGCAGCACGGCCGGGTCCAGGTTGCCCTGCACCGCCTTGTCGGGGCCGATCCGGCGGGTCGCGACGTCCAGCGGGGTACGCCAGTCCACGCCGACCACGTCGGCCCCGGCCTCGCCCATCGCGGCGAGCAGCTCGGCGGTGCCCACTCCGAAGTGGATGCGGGGCACGCCCGCGTCGACCAGCCCGGAGAGCACCTTCGTGGAGTGCGGCAGCACGTAGCGCCGGTAGTCGGCCTCCGACAGCGCGCCGGCCCACGAGTCGAACAACTGCACCGCCGACACCCCGGCGTCGACCTGCACCCGCAGGAAGGCCAGCGTGACCTCGGCCAGCCGGGCGCACAGGGCGTGCCACAGGTCCGGGTCGCCGTACATCAGGGCCTTGGTCCTGGCGTGGGAGCGCGACGGACCGCCCTCCACCAGGTAGCTGGCCAGCGTGAACGGCGCCCCGGCGAAGCCGATCAGCGGGGTGTCGCCCAGCTCGGCGACGAGCAGCCGGACGGCCTCGTCGACGTAGGGCACGTCGTCGCGGCCGATCGGCCTGATCCGCTCCACGTCGGCGGCGGTGCGCACCGGCTCGGCCACCACCGGCCCGGTGCCCGGCACGATGTCGAGGTCCACCCCGGCGGCGGCCACCGGGACCACGATGTCGCTGAACAGGATCGCCGCGTCGACCCCGTGCCGGCGGACCGGCTGGAGGGTGATCTCGGCGACCAGCTCGGCGCGGCGGCAGGACTCCAGCATCCCGACGTTGGCGCGGATCTCGCGGTACTCGGGCAGGGAGCGGCCGGCCTGACGCATGAACCAGACCGGGGTGTGCGGGCCGTCCTGGCGCCGGCAGGCCCGGACGAACGGCGACGCGGCCGTCCCGTCGCGGCGCGGCTCCTCGTCTCGGGCGGGGGCGCCCGTGGTGTCGGTGCTCATCGCGCCAATCGTCCCACGCCCGAGCCTGGTGTAAGGAAGGGCCCCTTGTTAACGCCTGCGGTAGAGAAGGGTTCCCCTATCACCCCTGCGGGGGCGACCGGGCGGGGCGGGCAGCCCCGACCGGGGCGGGGTGGCGGGCGGCCCCGACCGGGGCGGGCGGGGTCACGCCGTGGCCGGTCGTCGGCGTGCCGCCGGGCGGGCGGGCAGCGGGCGGAATAGGCTGCCGGGCATGGCCCCCCCGATCGCGCTCCCGGAGACCTTCGCCCGCGCGGTCGCCGGGCTGCGGTCGGCCGCGCCCCGGTCGGAGATCGTCCTGGAGGAGGTCGGCGCGCCCCAGCGGCTCGCCCCGTACGCCTTCGCGCTCTCCGCCGCGGTCGTGCGCGACGACGACGAGGTCGCCACGGGTCGGCTGATCCTGCTGCACGACCCCGCCGGCCACGAGGCGTGGCAGGGCACGCTACGGCTGGTCACGTACGTCACGGCGGAGCTGGAGATCGACCTGGCCGCCGACCCGCTGCTGCCCGGCGTGGGCTGGACCTGGCTGACCGACGCGCTGGACGCGCAGGACGCGCCGCACCGGGCGCTCGGCGGCACGATCACCCAGACGACGTCGACCCGGTTCGGCGCGCTGGCCGGGCCGCCGGCCGTCGCCGACATCGAGATCCGCGCCTCCTGGACGCCGCTCGACGACGACCTGACGCCCCACCTCCTCGCCTGGTGCGCGCTGCTCGCCTCGACGGCGGGCCTGCCCCCGCCCGGCGTGACGGCCCTGTCGGAGCGCCGCCCCGCCGGCGCCGCCTGAGCCGCCTGCCCTCCGCCCAGCCAGATCGTGGCAGCAAACGGCCCCTCCAGGGGCCGTTCCTTCCATGATCTCAGGCTTCGGCGGCGGCGCCCGGAAACGGGACGGGCCGCGCCCCGGAGTGGTGTCCGGTGGCGCGGCCCGGGTGGGCATGCCGTCAGAGGCACGGCCCGTCGGTGGCGCGGCCCGTCAGCAGGTAGGGCCGCCGTCGGGGGCGTACCCGTCAGAGGTAGTCCTCGGCCTCGTCGCAGACCTTGTTCATGCCCTGGGTGGCCTTGTCGTAGGCGGCCTTGTTGTTCGCCGCCGCCGCGGCCAGCGCGGTGGTGAGCTTGTCCAGGCAGGTGGCGATGACCTTCTTCTGCCGGGCCTGCTCGTCGCGGTCGTTGCGGGTGCCGGTGAGGTCCTGCTCGGTGTTGGAGAGCTTCTCCCGCACGCCCTGCAGATCCGACTTGAGCTTCTCGATCTCGGTCTTGTTCGCCGCGATCGTGCCGTCCCGCTGGCTGACCTGGGCCGTCAGCCGCTTCTCGGTGTCTTCGAGCTCGTTGCCCTTGGCCAGGTAGAGGCCGGTCATCACGCCCCCGAGGACGAAGAGCAGACCGGCCACCAGGGCCAGGACCAGCACGCCGCGCCTGCCCTTGCCGGCGGGGGGTGCCGGGGCGCCGTAGGGGGGCGTCGCCCCCGGCGGGCCGGACATCGGCTGGCCGTAGCCGGGCCCGGAGGCCGGCGGCGCCGACTGGGGGTACCCCGGGCCGGAGAACGGCGGGGTGGAGACGGGCGGGGTGGAGACGGGCTGGTACGGCGGGGCCGACTGGGGCGGCTGCTGGCCGTAGGACGGGGGCTGCTGCTGCGGCGCAGCGGGGCCGGGCTGCGGCGCGCCGTACTGGCCCGGGGTGAACTGCTGGGTCGGCTCCGCCGCCGGCTGCGGCGCGCCGTACTGGCCGGGGGTGAACTGCCGGGTCGGGTCGTTCGGCTGGCCGGGCGGGCCGTACTGCTGGGGGGCGGGCTGGCCGGGGCCGTACCCGCCGCCCGGCGGGTACGGCGGGTGGCCCCCCGGCCCGTTCGGTGGCTGGGTCATCTTCTCTTCCTCCAGGTGAGGCGGCCCGGCGGCCGGACGGGGTGCGGCGGACCGGGCGGTACGGGGCCGACGCCCCCGGATCAGCAGATCCGGAAGCCGTCGCAGGCGACCTTGATGGGTACGGCGAGGCCGATGCCCTCGGCGTCGCGGGCCTTGGCGGTGGCGATCCCGACCACCTGCTTCTGGCCGTTGATCACCGGGCCGCCGGAGTTGCCTGGGTTGATCGGTGCGTCGAACTGGATGACCGGGCCCGAGCCCTGCCGGGCCTCGCGGAAGGCGCTGACCACGCCGGTGGTGACGCTGTCCTGGAGGCCGAGCGGGGCACCGACCACGACGATCTGCTGGCCGGACTTGACGGCGGCGGAGGCCGGCACCAGGCCGGTGAACTTGCTGGTGGTGCGGAGCTGGGCGATGTCGTTGGCCTCGTCCACCTTCACGATGGTGGCCGGGTAACGCTGGTCGGTGCGCTCCAGGAAGACCTCCCGGCCGCCGCCGGCCCAGATCGACTCCACCACGTGGTAGTTGGTGAACAGGTTGGTCCCGCCGCCGCTCGCCGGCTTGCCGATCGCGAACGCGGTGCCGGTGAACTGACCGGCCCGCACCCGGAACACGCTGGGCAGCGCCGCGCTGGCCACCGCCTCCGGGTTGAACTGCGCCCCGGCCTGCTTCTCCAGGGCCCGGGTCCGCTGGTCCAGACCGTCGAGCCGGCTGCCGTCGCCCTCCTGCCCGGCGGCCAGCCGCTGGTTCGTGTCGCCGAGCCGGTCGGAGAGCCGGTTGATCTGGTACGCCTGCACGCCCGCCACCACGGCCAGGACCACGGCCAGCCCGAAGGCGACCAGGGTGAGCGCCCGCCCCCGGGCGGCGGGCGCGGCGGGGGTCGGGCCGCCGGCCGGGGCGGGCGTGGACCAGGTGGGCCCGGCGGCCGGCGTCGGCCCACCCGGGGAATACGCCGCCGCGCCCTGCGGGTACGCCGGCCCGGCCGCCGGGGACTGCCCCACCGGGGTGCCGGGCACTCCCGGGCGCCCAGCGGGTGGCTGCCCCGGCAGCGGCGTCGGCGGCGACTGTTGCGGCTGCGGGGGCTGCGGCGACTGCGGGGGCTGCCCGGGAGCGGCCCAGCCGGTGGGCGCGGCCCCGGGCCACTTCCCGGCAGCGGCGGCCTGTCCCGGCACGGACGCCTGACCAGGAATGGCGGCCTGACCAGGAATCGCAGCCTGGCCCGGCACAGCGGGTCCCGGTGCGGGGGCGGGCCCCGGGAAGGGGCCGCCGGGGGTGGGGGCAGGGGCGTAACCCGGGACGGAGGCGTGGCCGGTGGGGGCGGCCAGTGGCGGGTACGGGGTGGCGGAGCCTCGGGGCGGGACCATCCGGGGCGGCAGCGGGCCGGGGCGGTTGTCGGCGCCCCGCCCCTCGGCGCTCGGCGTCGCGTCGGCCCAGCCCGCGCCGGAGCCGTCGCCGGCCCCCTGACCCGCGCCTGTCGGACCGTACCCAGCCGTCGTCATCGTCACGTCCTCCCCGTAGCCGCCCCCGGTGTCCGCGCCCGCGCGATTTTGTCCCGGCCGGGGGCCCGAAGGAACGTACCCGCGCGAACGCGCTTTGTCTCCCCCGATGTCCCGACCCTGCCATGCCGCGTCAAGTCGCCGCCGCGACACACGGCGCACCCGGCTGCGCGCGGCGGATCGCCGCGCGCACTAGGGTTGTCAGGTGACCGACGAACCACCCCTGCGCCGTCGGGCCGTCGAAAGCCGAACGGGAGACGAGCCGCCCCTTCCGTCGTCGGCCGTGCCCGAGCCGGTGGACGCGGAGCCCGAACCGACCGACGGCGGGCCCGTGCCGCTGATCGCGCCCCGAGACGGCACACCCGAGCCGGTGGCCACCGAGGCCGAGCTCGCCGAGGTCGTCGCCCGATTCGCCGCCGGCACCGGCCCGGTCGCCCTGGACGCCGAGCGCGCGTCGGGGTACCGGTACAGCCAGCGGGCGTACCTGGTGCAGTTGCGGCGGGCCGGGGCGGGCACGGCGCTGATCGACCCGCTGCCGCTGCCCGACCTGAGCCTCCTCGACGCGGCCATCGCCGACACCGAGTGGGTGCTCCACGCGGCCAGCCAGGACCTTGCCTGCCTGGCCGAGGTGGGGCTGCGCCCACGTCGGCTGTTCGACACGGAACTGGCCGCTCGGCTGGCGGGATTCGAGCGGGTCGGCCTGGCCGCGCTGACCGAGCAGCTACTCGGGTTCAGCCTGGAGAAGCACCACTCGGCGGCGGACTGGTCGAGCCGGCCGCTGCCGGAGTCGTGGCTGACGTACGCCGCGCTGGACGTGGAGATGCTCACGGACCTGCGCGACGCCCTCGACGCGGAGCTGGCCCGGCAGGGCAAGTCGGCGTGGGCGGCGGAGGAGTTCGCCGCGCTGGTGCGCAACGGCGCCCGGCCGCCCCGGGTCCGCGCGGAGCCGTGGCGGCGCACCTCCGGCATCCACCGGGTGCGCGGGGCGCGGGCCCAGGCCCGGGTCCGGTCCCTGTGGTACGCCCGGGACCAGATCGCCCTCCGCCGGGACTCCGCGCCGGGGCGGGTGCTGCCGGACTCGGCGATCGTGGCCGCCGCCGAGCTGGACCCGCGCGACGAGAGGACCCTGCTCACCCTGCCCGGTTTCGGCGGCCGGTCGGTGCGCCGGCTGGCCCGGACCTGGTTGGCGGCGCTGGACGACGCCCGGCAGTTGCCGGACGACGCGCTGCCGGCGACCCCGGTCGTGGAGGGGCCGCCCCCGCCGCACCGCTGGGCGGAGCGGGACCCGGTGGCGGCCGGCCGGCTGGCCCGGTGCCGGGAGGTGGTGGTCCGCGTCGCGGGCGAGCACGCCCTGCCGCCGGAGAACCTGATCGCCCCGGACTCGATCCGCCGCCTCGCGTGGACGCCGCCGGACGAGATCACCGAGGCCACGGTCGCGGAGGTGCTGCGCGGCTACGGTGCCCGTGAGTGGCAGCTCGGCCTCCTCACCGGAGGGCTGGCCGAGGCCCTGGTCCCCCCGTCCGTCGCGGGCTGACGGTGGTCGTCGGCGGGCCGCAGGGTCGGGCCCGCCGCCGGCCGCGCCGGCGTGTGGGGTGGGCCACACGGGGGGTGCTGTCGGCGATAGTTACCGACGAGTAGCATCCGAGGGACACGCCCGTGCCGGCGATCCTCGTTCCGCCTCCCGGCGCCGCCCGTCGGCGCGGAGGCCGGACGACGGTCGAAAAGGAGGCTCAAGTGCCCCGTGAAGTTCGGGATGTCGTCTTCGTCGACGGCGTCCGCACCCCGTTCGGCAAGGCGGGTGGCATGTACGCCAACACCCGCGCCGACGACCTGGTGATCCGCTGCATCCGCGAGCTGCTGCGCCGCAACCCGCAGTTGCCCCCGGAGCGGGTCGAGGAGGTCGCCATCGCCGCCACCACCCAGATCGGCGACCAGGGCCTCACCATCGGCCGCACCGCCGCCCTGCTGGCCGGCCTGCCGAAGACCGTCCCCGGCTTCGCCATCGACCGGATGTGCGCCGGGGCGATGACCGCCGTCACCACCGTGGCCGGCGGCATCGCCATGGGCGCGTACGACGTCGCCATCGCCGGCGGCGTGGAGCACATGGGCCGGCACCCGATGGGCGAGGGCGTGGACCCCAACCCGCGCATCGTCGCGGAGAAGCTGGTCGACCCGTCCGCGCTGGTCATGGGAGCGACCGCGGAGAACCTGCACGACCGGGTTCCGCACATCACCAAGGAGCGCACCGACGCCTTCGCGCTCGCCTCGCAGCAGAGGACCGCGAAGGCGTACGCCAACGGCAAGCTCCAGGACGACCTGGTGCCGATGGCGATCCGGGACGACGAGGGCGGCTGGGGGCTGGCAGGAGTCGACGAGGCGCCGCGCGACACGTCGATGGAGAAGCTCGCCACCCTCAAGACCCCGTTCCGCCCGCACGGCAAGGTCACCGCGGGCAACGCGGCCGGCCTGAACGACGGCGCCACCGCGAGCCTGCTCGCCGCCGAGTCCACCGCCCGCGAGCTGGGCCTGCCGGTGGCGATGCGCCTGGTGTCGTACGGCTTCGTCGGCGTCGAGCCCGAGGTGATGGGCGTCGGCCCGATCCCGTCGACGGAGAAGGCCCTGCGCATCGCCGGCCTGACCATCGACGACATCGGCCTGTTCGAGCTGAACGAGGCGTTCGCCGTGCAGGTGCTCGCCTTCCTCGACCACTTCGGCATCGCCGACGACGACCCCCGGGTCAACCCGTGGGGCGGCGCGATCGCCATCGGTCACCCGCTCGCCTCCTCGGGCGTGCGGCTGATGACCCAGCTCGCGCGGCAGTTCGCCGAGCACCCCGAGGTCCGCTACGGCGTCACCGCCATGTGCATCGGCATCGGCATGGGCGGCACCGTGATCTGGGAGAACCCGCACTGGGAGGGTTCCGCCGCCGAGGCTGGACAGGAGGGCAACAAGTGAGCGCGAGGAACGAGCCGGGCCTGCGAGTCCCGCAGTCGCGAACGGAGGAAGCCCAGTGAGCGCGCTCACCGCACCGAACGAGGTGGTCACCAGGGCGCTGTTGCGCCAGGTGAACGTGCCGGGGCTGGACCGGCCCGCCGCCCTGATCACCCTCGACAACGGCTTCGACCACACCAAGCCGAACACCTTCGGCCCCGGCGGCCTGACCAGCCTCGACGAGGCGATCACCGCCGCCCTCGCGGCGAACCCGGCGTTCGTCGCGGTCACCGGCAAGCCGTACGTCTTCTGCGTGGGGGCGGACCTCACCAGCCTGCCGCACCTCGCCGACCGGGAGCAGGCCCTGGAGATCGGCCGCCTCGGCCACCGGGTCTTCGCCCGGCTCAAGGACAGCACGGTCCCGACGTTCGCGTTCGTCAACGGCGCGGCGATGGGCGGCGGCCTGGAGCTGGCGCTGCACTGCCACTACCGGACGCTCTCCGGCGGCGCAGCGGCGCTCGCGCTGCCCGAGGTCTCCCTCGGCCTGGTCCCCGGCTGGGGCGGCACGCAGCTCCTGCCGAACCTGATCGGCATTCCGGCCGCGACCCAGGTGATCCTCCAGAACCCGCTGATGCAGAACCGGATGCTCAAGCCGAAGCAGGCGGCGGAAATGGGCATCGCCGACGTGCTGCTGGAGCCGGCGGACTTCCTGGAGCGGTCCCTTCAGTGGGCCGCCGGCGTGGTCCGGGGCGAGATCACCGTCACCCGGCCCGAGGTCGACAGGGACATGTGGGCGGGCGTGCTCTACTTCGCCCGGCAGACCCTGGACCAGCGGCTGCACGGCGCGGTCCCGTCCGCGTACCGGGCGCTGGACCTGCTGGAGACGGCGAAGGACGCCGACTTCGCCGCCGGCACCGCCGCCGAGGACGAGGCCCTCGCGGACCTGGTCTTCTCCGAGGAGCTGCGCAGCGGCCTGTACGCGTTCGACCTGGTGCAGCGACGGGCCAAGCGCCCGGCCGGCGCGCCGGACAAGGGCCTGGCCCGCACGGTCACCAAGGTCGGCATCGTCGGCGCCGGCCTGATGGCCAGCCAGCTCGCGCTGCTGTTCGCCCGCCGCCTCCAGGTGCCGGTCGTCCTGACCGACCTGGACCAGGCCCGGGTCGACAAGGGCGTGGGCTACGTGCACACCCAGATCGAGAAGGCCGTCACCAAGGGCCGGATGGACAAGGGCACGGCCGCCAAGCTGTACGGGCTGGTCAGCGGCTCGGTCGACAAGGCCGCCGCCTTTGCCGACGCCGACTTCGTCATCGAGGCCGTCTTCGAGGACCTCGGCGTCAAGAAGCAGGTCTGGGCCGAGCTGGAGAAGATCGTCTCCCCGGAGGCGGTGCTGGCCACCAACACCTCGTCGCTGTCGATCACCGAGATGGCCGCCGACCTGGAGCACCCGGAGCGGGTGGTGGGCTTCCACTTCTTCAACCCGGTCGCCGTGCTGCCGCTGCTGGAGATCGTCCGGGGCGAGCGGACCGACGACGCCACCCTGGCGACCGCGTTCGCCGTCGGCAAGCAGCTCAAGAAGTCGAGCGTGCTGGTGTCCGACGCCCCGGCGTTCGTGGTCAACCGGCTGCTGACCCGCTTCCTCGGCACCGTCTTCGCCGCCGTGGACGCGGGCACCCCGCTGGACGTGGCGAACTCCGCGCTGGACCCGCTGGGCCTGCCGATGCGCCCGCTGGCCCTGCTCCAGCTCGTCGGCCCGGCCGTGGCGTACCACGTGGGCGGCACCCTGCACGCGGCGTTCCCGGACCGGTTCGTGGTCAGCGAGAACCTGAAGCGGATCGCCGATTCGGGGCAGCCCATCGTGGTCGACGACGAGATCAACGCCGAGGTCGCGAAGCTGCTGGTGACCGGCGACGCGCCGCTCACCGCCGAGCAGGTGCGGCAGAACGCGCTCGACGCGCTGGCGCAGGAGATCCGGCTCATGCTGGACGAGGGCGTCGTCGCCGAGGCGCAGGACATCGACCTGTGCATGCTCCTCGGCGCGGGCTGGCCGTTCCACCTGGGCGGCATCACGCCGTACCTGGACCGGACGGGCACCAGCGAGCGAGTCACCGGCCGGCGGTTCCTGCCGCGCGGCGCGGCCAGCCTGCCCGGCTGACCCACCCCCGCTCACCCGAACGCGGTGGCCGGGCGTCCTGAAAGGGCGCTCCGACCACCGCGTTCGTCGTACGGGCAGGTGGGCGGGTCGGCGGATGTCGGACCACCTGGCTACGATCACCGCTCCTGATCGACAACCTGGAGCTGACTGAACATGTCCCAGCCGGGCAACCCCTACCCGAACCAGCCGCAGCAGCCGTACGGCGAGCAGCCCGTCCCGCAGCAGCCGTACGGCGAGCAGCAGGGCGGCTACCCGCCGGTCGGCGCGCCGTACGGCGACCCGGTGGCCGCGCCACCGCCGGCGCCGAAGAAGTCCAAGGCCGGCAAGATCGTGCTGATCGTCCTGGCCGTGGTGCTGGTGCTCTGCTGCGGCGGCGGGGCGATCGCCTGGTTCGCCGTCAAGGACGACGTGACCGACGCGGTCGAGGCCACCAAGACCCGGGTGACCGCCCCGGCCACCCTCGCCGGTCGGCCGAAGGTCACCGAGCCGCAGCTCCAGGCGGCGGTGGACACGATGATCGCCCAGATGAAGTCCACGGTGCAGAACGAGACCAGCACCGCCGGGGGCTTCTACGGCGACCTGCAGAAGCAGGACCTGGTGATGATCGCGGCGGCGTCGGGCCTGCTGGCCGACCCGACGAAGGAGCTGGACGACGCGATCAGCGAGCTCGGCAAGGAGATGCCGCTGAGCAACGTCGCCACGGTCGACGCGGGCCCGCTGGGCGGCGAGGCGCGCTGCGGCGACGGCAAGAGCGAGGGCATGAAGCTGGGCGTCTGCCTCTGGGCCGACAAGGGCAGCGTCGGCATGATCGTCATGTACTTCAAGACGGCCGCCCAGGCGAAGGCCGAGTTCGTCACCATGCGCGGCCAGATCGAGCAGCGCTCCTGAGCCACGCGTGAGACGGGCCCCCTCCGCCGGTGGCGGAGGGGGCCCGTCCCGTCGGAGCGGCCCGGCCGGGCCCCCGCGCCGGTGCCGGTGACGGGGGCCCGGCCGGTGTGCGGCGCTACGCCGTCGCGGCCCGCTCGGCGGCGCTGCGCAGCACGCAGAACTCGTTGCCCTCCGGGTCGGCGAGCACCACCCAGCCGGTGCCGTCCGGCCGGCGCCGGTCGTCGACCTGGGTCGCGCCGAGCGCGAGCAGCCGCTCGACCTCGGCGTCGCGGCCCCGGTCGGCCGGCTCCAGGCACAGGTGCAGGCGGTTCTTCACCGCCTTGCCCTCCGGCACCCGGAGGAACAGCACGGTCTCCCCCTCGGCGGTGAGCACCATCGCCTCCGGGTCGCCGGGGAGGTCGTCGGGCTGCCGCTGCGTGCCGAACACCTCCGCCCAGAAGCCGGCGAGGGCATAGGTGTCGTGGCAGTCGACGCTGATGTTCCTGATCCGTGCGCTCACGGTCGTTCCTCCGTCGTGGAGTGGAGCGCCCCGCGCGATCGGCAGAGGTCAGCGGCGGGTGGAGCGGGGCGCGGGACTGGTCGTGGACATCAACCGCACCTCCCTCCGGGCCTCGGGCTGACGCCGGTGATCGTGCCAGGCCCCGGCGGCACCGGCAACGCCTTTTCGACGCGTACCGGAAAGGGGGCGGCCCGGCCCCGCGCGGACGCGGGACCGGGCCGGAACGCCGTCGTGGCGCGGGGTTACGGGCCGACGAAGACGGCCTTGGCGCGCCAGTCCACCCCGTCCACGGCGGGGCCGCTGACGGTGGTGAACGCGCCGGTGGGCGCGCCGCCGGCCCACGCGGTCGAGGCGAGCGCGCCGGTCGAGCGGCTGACCCGGTACAGGGTGCCGCCGGCCAGGAAGACCGACCCGGTGTCGGCGAAGCCGGTCACGCCCGCGACGGTGAACTTCTCCGCGCCGACCGCGCCGCTGTCCGGGGTGAACCAGCGCCAGTACAGCCCGTTCTGGCCGGCCAGGGTGTAGTAGAGCCGGCCGGCGGTGTACAGCATTCCGGTGACGTTGGCGATCTCCGGGTAGAAGTTGCTGGTCACGCCGACGTACGTCTGGCCCTCCGGCCCCGAGTCGGTCTCCACCGTGTCCCAGTACGCGTCGTGGTACGGGTCGACCAGGCTCGGCGCGCCGAGGGTGGTGCCGTCGAAGGAGCGCCGGTGCAGCGCCCCGTTCATCCCGTAGAAGAGGGTGCCGCCGACCCAGAACGCGCCCCTGGCCGTCGACCAGGCGGTGCCGTCCGGGTTGGCCAGCGGGGTCGGCGCGCCGACCGCGCCCGCCCCGTCGTACGAGCGGGACTGCGCCTCGTCGCCGGTGCCGGCGGGCGGCGGCCCGGTCTTGACGATCTCGATGGCGCTGACGATGGGGTTCTCCCGCACGTGGCCGAAGTCGATGTCGACGTTGCCGTCGCTGACCACGGTGAACGACCGCGTGGTGGCGACGTTGTGCCCCGGGTTCACCGCCAGGTCCAGGTCGTCGAGGACGAGCGTGCCGTCCAGGGCCACGTCGAAGACCCGGCTCCCGGGAAGCGCCGTGCCGGCGTACCGGTTGGCGAGGTGGAGCCGGACCTCCACCTCGGTGCCGGCGGGCACCGGGAAGTCCCACTGCATCTCGGGCGCGCCGTTGGGGTCGTACCGCTCGTCGTCGAAGAGGGCGGCCGGGGTGCCGGCCGGCACGGTGGAGTCCAGGGTGGCCCCGGCGGCGAAGCCCGACGCGCTGCTGCCGCCGTTGTGGTACGGGCTGGGGTTGGCGGCGTCGTCGGCGCTCCAGTCCGGCCCGCCGGCGGTCGCCGCGACGGCCGGGCCGCCCGCGTTGACCCGGTACAGCACGTTCGTCGGCGCGGGCACCCCGAGCTGGTGGACGGTGCCGGGGAGGCCGGCGGTGGTGGTCGGGTGCGGCGCGCTGCCGCCGGTCAGCGGGAAGAACGCGATCCGCTCCCGGCGGTACCGGAAGTTGCCGATCCAGGAATGGTCCGAGCCCAGCCAGAGGCCCTCCGGGGTGACCAGCAGCTCCGCGACGCCGTAGCCGCGCGGGTGCCGGCCCGGGTTCCAGGACAGCGGCAGGCCGTTGCGCGGGTCGAGTGCGGCGACGCTGGCCCGGCCGACGGCCCCGGCGCCCGCGTTGTCGGCGCCCAGGCTGTTGTTGAGCCAGCGCAGGTGCCCGCCGACGTAGACGGCCTGCTCGCTGACCGCCACCGACAGGAACGTGTCGCCGCCGGAGTGGTCGACCCAGGTGGGCTCCTGCCCGTCGCCGGTGGCGGCGGTCTCCCAGCGGGCGGCGGAGTCGCAGAGCGTCCCGCCGTACTTCCCGCCGGTGGTGACCACCACGAAGTAGCTGCCGTCCGGGGACATGGCCACGTCGCGCATGTACGAGTCGAACGACTTGAACGTGCAGCGCGGGGTGTACCGGCTGGTGTTCCAGTCGGCGACGGTCGCCGCCGTGGGGCCGAGGTCCAGCTTCACGATCTGGTCGTGCAGCACCCCGTCGGCCTTCTTGAAGTTGCCGACGACGACGAGGGTGGCGCCGTCCGGGGAGAGCGCGAGCTTCTCCGGGCCGACGCCGGCCTTGGCCCCGCTCACCCCGTCGTAGTTGTGGTTCTCCGTCAGGGTGGTGGTGAGGTAGCCGTCGAGCGCCCCGGTGGTGGCGTTGAGCGAGGCGAGGCCGCCGCGCGGGTTGGCGTTGCCGGCGGTGGTGAAGATGCCGCCGACGAGCAGCCGGTTGCCGGCCAGGGCGACGTCGTTGACCAGGCCGTTGAACGCCGGGCCGGCGAAGCTGGTGACCGTGGCCCCGGTGGCGACGTCGACCAGGGCCACCTTGCGCCGGGTGACCCCGTTGACCGTGTTGAACTTGCCGGCCAGGTAGACGGTGCCGGCGGTGGGGCCAGCCGCGACGGCGCTCACCTCGTTGTCGACGACGGGCGCGAACGCGGTGTCGACCTCGCCGGTGGCCTTGTCGAAGGCGAGCACGTAGTTGCGGCTGATGTCCACGTCGGAGTTGCGGTTCTGGACCTTGGTGAACGAACCCGCCGCGATGATCTTCGTGCCGGCGTCGTGGATGGCGAAGACGGTGCCGTCCACGATGTCCGGCGAGGCGTTGGACGGCACGGCGGAGACCACCGTGGCGTGGTCGGGGGCGGCGGACGCCGCGCCGCCGACGGCGAGGCCGGCGGCGGTCAGGCCGACCGCGGCGAGCGCGGCCACGGCACGGCGGGGCAGGGCCGGGTGGTGGGGCACGGGCAACTCCCGGAGCACGTACGGAAGGGGTTCTCGCCACCGGACGGCTCGCGCGCGGCCGGCCCGGGGCGCGCCTCGGGGGGCGTGGCGCCACCACACTGTGGCCCACCGCCGCCGTGGAGTCCAGTGGCCGAAGGTCCCGCCCGCGTCGCCGGCCGGCGCGGCGGCGGTCGACCATCGGTGGTGGTCGGCGGAGACCGGCGGTGGTCAGCGGAAATCGGCGGTGGTCAGCGGCCGGCGGCGGTGCGGCCGACGTGGGCGGCCGGGCCGGTCGCCGCCGGCGTGGCGTCGGCGGCGGGCAGGGTCACGGTGACCTCCAGGCCGCCGCCGGGCTGCGCGACCACGCGCACGGTGCCGCCGTGCGCGTCGCAGACCGCCCGGACGATGGAAAGCCCCAGCCCGGAGCCCCGGGCCCCGGTGCGTTCCTGCCCGCCCCGGCGGAACGGCTCGAACAGCCCCGGCACGTCGGCCTGGCTGACCTCGAACCCGGTGTTGGTCACCACCAGCCAGGAGGTACGCCCGTCCGTCCCGGTGCGCACCACCATCCGGCCGTGCAGGTGGTTGTAGCGCACGGCGTTCTCGACGAGGTTGCCGGCCAGCCGGTCCAGCAGGCCGGGGTCGCCGACCACCGGCGCGGGCTTCAGCGAGGTCTGCACCCGCAGCCCGATCCGCTCCACCTCCCGGCGCATCGCCGACAGCGCGTTGGTGGTGCCGGTGGCGAGGTCGCACCGGGTGCGCCGGCCCAGGGAGCGGCCGGCCTGCGCCTCGCTGCGGGCCAGCACCAGCAGCGCGTCGACCAGCCCGTTGGCCCGCTCGGAGGCGTCCCGGACCACGGTGGCCATCCGCCGGTACTCGGCGGCGTCGGCCTCGTCGTCGCTGAGCGTCACGTCGATCTCGGTACGCATCACCGCGAGCGGGGTGCGCAGCTCGTGCGACGCGTTGGCCACGAAGCGCTTCTGCGCCTCGAACGCGGCGGCGATCCGGTCCAGCATCGCGTCGAACGTCTTGGCCAGCTCGGCCACCTCGTCGTCCGCGCCGGACCAGCCGATCCGCTGGTCGAGGGTGGCCTCGCCGAGGCGCTGGGCGGTCGCGGTGACCTGGTGCAGCGGGCGCAGCGCCCGACCCGCCACGGCGTACGCGCCGCCCACCCCGACCAGGCCGATCGCCAGCAGCGCCAGCAGCCCCTTGACCAGCAGCTCCTGGGAGGTCGCGTCGACGAGCTGCTGCTGCCACTGCGCGGCGTCCAGGGAGCGGCCGTCGGCCAGCAGCACGGTGGTGCCGGGGAGCAGCTCGTCGGTGGGGCGCAGCGCGTCGCGGACCAGCAGCCAGGCCAGCAGCACCAGGATCGCCCCGGCGCCGACCAGCAGCACCCCGTTGAGCAGGGTCAGCCGCAGCCGCAGGGTGGGCCGCAAACGCAGGGTGGGCCGCAGCCGTGGCAGCACGCCCCGCCCGGTCCCGCCGCTCACGCCGCCCCCTCCGCCGTGCGGTAGCCGGCCCCGACCACCGTCTCGATCAGCGGCGGGTCGCCCAGCTTCCTCCGCAGGGTCATCACGGTCACCCGGACGATGGTGGTGAACGGGTCGGTGTTGGCGTCCCAGACGCGCTCCAGCAGCTCCTCGCTGGAGACCACGGCCCCGCGCGCCTTGAGCAGCTCGGCCAGCACGCCGAACTCCTTGTTCGTCAGGTCCACCGGCACGCCGCCCCGGGTCACCACCCGGCGGGCCGGGTCGAGCACCAGGTCGGCGACGGCGAGCACCGGCGGCGCGGGCGGGGTGGCCCGTCGGCCGAGCGCCTGCAACCGGGCGACCAGTTCGTCGAAGGCGAACGGCTTGGGCAGGTAGTCGTCCGCGCCGAGCTGCAACCCCTCGACGCGGTCGGCGACCGTGCCGCTGGCGGTGAGCATGAGCACCCGGGTCAGGGTGCCGGAGGCGGCCAGCTCGGCGCAGATCTGGTCGCCGTGCATCCCGGGCAGGTCCCGGTCCAGCACCACCACGTCGTACCGGGTGACGAAGGCCATCTCGTGGCCGCTGTCGCCGTCGTAGGCCACGTCCACGGCCATGCCGCGCTTGCGCAGCCCGCGCGCGATCGCGTCGGCGAGGTTGCGCTCGTCCTCGACCACCAGTACCCGCATCCCGACCTCCCCGCCGGCTGACCTTCCGACAACCTAGTGCCGGCCACCAAACCGGCGTCGCCCCGGCCGCGTCACCGCCGGGGCGTTGCAAAAAATCTTCAGGTACGGGATGCTTCCCGGCGCTGATCTGCGGCGGAGGGAGTGGCGATGACCGGACCGGCACGCGTGTCCCGGCGCGACGTCGCCCAGCGGCGCTTCCGCCTCCCCGCCGACCTGCCCGCCGGGGCCTGCGACGGGGTGCGCGCGGGCGACGGCGGCGCGGTTCTCGCCGCCCCGACCGGCACCCTCGCCCACCCGGCCGACGACACCCGCCGGTACGACGCGGCGACCTGGACCTCTCCGCCGGTGGCCACCGGGTTCGCCGTCGCCGAGATCGTCCCCTCCTGGGCCGCGGAGACCCCCGACGGCTGCGGCATCATCGTCGAGCTACGCGGCTGGCACGACGGCGCCCCGGCCACCGGCTGGTACGCGCTGGCCCGCTGGGCCGCCGACGACGAGCCCTTCGGCCGCACCTCCCTGCCCGGCCAGGCCGACGCCGACGCCCGCGTCGACGCGGACACCCTGGTCGTCAGCGGCGCGACGGTCACCGGCTGGCAGGCCCGGGTGACCCTGCTGCGGCCGGGCGGCAGTGCCGCCACCCCCGTCCTGCGCGGCCTCGGCGCGGTCGCCTCCGGCCCCCGTCCGGTCCTGCCGGTCGACGCGCACCGGGCCGCCGAGGGCGACCGGACCGGGTGGGGCCGGGTGCTGGACGTGCCCCGGTACTCGCAGCGGCTGCACGGCGGGGCCGAGCGGCGCTGGGGCGGCGGCGGGGACTCCTGGTGCAGCCCGACCAGCGTCTCCATGGTGCTGGACCACTGGGGCGTCGGCCCGACCCCCGACCGGTACGCCTGGGTCGTGCCCACCGGCCCCCGGCCGGTGGTGACGCACGCCGCCCGGCACTGCTTCGACCCGGCCTACGGCGGGGCCGGGAACTGGGCCTTCAACACCGCGTACGCCGCCGGGCACGGGGTGGACGCGTTCGTCACCCGGCTGCGGTCACTGGCCGAGGCCGGGGAGTTCGTGGCCGCCGGGGTGCCGCTGGTGATCTCCGCCGCGTTCCGCGCCGGCGACGTGCCGGGGCTGGACTACGACACCCGGGGGCACCTGATGGTGCTGGTCGGGTTCACCGCCGACGGCGACCCGGTGCTCAACGACCCGTACGCCCCCGACGACTCCGGCGTGCGCCGCACCGTGGACCGGCACCGCCTGGAGGCGGCCTGGCAGTCCGGCAGCGGCGGGATCGCCTACGTGATCCGCCCGCCCGACGTGCCGCTGCCCCCGCCGCCCGCCCAGCCCAACTGGTGACCGGTCGGGCGCGCCGGGCCCGGGCGCACCACAGCAGCCGCCAGCGGCCTCACCGGGGCAGCCGCCACCAGCCCTGCGCTCCGTTCCGGACGGGGCAGAGCAGGTCCCGGTCGACGGCGCGGCACCTCCCCGTCACGTCGGGCAGCACGTCGAGCCACCGGGCCGTCGCCCGCGCCGGGTCCAGCTCGGCGACGATCAGCCCGCCCTCCCGGGTGGGCCGGGTGCCGAACAGCGGCCCGTCCGGGTCCCACTGGTCCACCGGACGCCAGCTTCCCAGCGCGGCGACCGTCCGCCCGGTGGCGGCGTCCAGCACGGCGACCTCCGACGCCGCCGACGACGTCACGTCCTCGATGTCGGCCACGAGGAGCCGGCCGCCCCGGGCCGCGACGACCCCGGTCCAGCGCGGGTTCGTCCACCTGGGCCGGCGCGTCGCCGGGTCGAACACCGCCAGCCCGGCCTCCGGGGTGGCGACGCAGAGCAGGTCGCCGCAATCCGGCAGGTCCCCGGTCCGGGGCAGGTCGAGCTCCCAGCGCCGGTCCAGCGCGTCCAGCCCGTAGGCGGTGACCCGATCGAGGCCGGTCTCGCCGCCGGTCGCCAACAGCAGCAGGCCCCCGGCGACGCGGGCCGTCTGGACTCCCGGCGACCTACCAGTGTCGCGGGCGGCGAGAACCGCCCCGGACGCCGCCTCCCGCACCTCAATCCGTCCCGACCTGCCGAGCAGCACGATCCGGTCGATCTCCACACCCCGTTGGCGGACCGTCCAGCTCCAGTGGGCCGCCACCGACCAGCGAGGCCGCCCCGATGCCGCGTCCACCCCGCGCAGCGGATCGACCGTCCCGTAGCCGAAGAGCAGCAGCCCTCCGCCGACGGTCGGGGCCGAGGCACCGGGCAGCCGCCACCGTTGACGGCCGGTCGCCGCGTCCAGGGCGACCGTCGCGAGCAGCCTGTCGTCCCCGCCGGTGACCAGCACGAGCCCGACGTGCTCCCACACCTGCAACGGGCCCGCACCGATCTGCACCGAGGCACGCCACAGCGGTCGCAGAGCGCCGCCCGCCCGGGCCGGGGGCGCGTGGGCGGTCACCTCGCGCGTCCCACCTTCGCCCGACGACACCGGTCCTGCCACGTAGACCCGGCCGCCGGCGGCGACGGCCTCGGTGCCGGGTGGGCCGGTGACGAGCGCCGAGGCGGGCGACGCTACCGGCGCGGAGCCGGCCAGGGCGAGCAGGGCGGCGGCCCCGGCCAGCGCCACCCGCAGCGGCCGACCTACGGCCCGGGGCGGCGGCGGGGGATCCCGCTCGGCGTCGCTCCGCAGCTCGCCGAGGTCGATGACGGTCACCGACGCTCCTCCCCCGAAGACGGCCGGGCCGCACCGGCCGGCCCGCGCCACGCGGCGACGTCTGTACGATGGCGCGTCGTGGCCGTTCCGGTGGTAGACCCCTCGCTGAACTCGAATTCCGCACCCGCCTCGGCGCAGGCCGCGCCGACCGGACCCGACGGGACGGGCACAGCCACCGCACGCCGCCGGCGGCCGAGCCGCGCCGATCTGCTGGCCATCGGAGCGTACGTGCTCCTCGGCGTCCTCGTGTGCCTCAACTACTGGGCCGACATCCACCACCGCGTGTCGTCGCACCTGCCGACCGACCACAGTTGGTTCGAGTGGCTCTTCTCGCACGGCGCGTACTCGGTGCGCAACCTGGAGAACCCGCTGTTCTCCCTGCGCCAGAACGCCCCGGACGGGGTCAACATGATGGCGAACACGTCTCTGCTCGGGGTCACCCTGCCCCTGGCCCCGGTGACCTGGCTGCTCGGCCCGCAGGTGACGTACTCCCTCTACCTGGGCGGGGCGCTCGCGGCGACGGCCGGCACCGCGTACTGGATGCTGTCGCGGCACCTGGTGCGCTCGCGCGCGGCGGCGTTCGTCGGCGGCGCGTTCCTCGGCTTCGCGCCCGGCATCGTGCACCACGCCAACGGGCAGCCGAACTTCGTCTCCAACTTCCTGCTGCCGGTGATCGTGGCCCGGGTGCTGCTGCTGGGCGCGCCGGGGCGGAGCTGGCGGCGCGACGGGCTGGTGCTCGGCCTGCTGGTGGCGTACCAGATCTTCATCAACGAGGAGATGCTGCTGCTCACGGCGCTGGCCTGCCTGGTGATCGTGCTGGCCTACGTGGCGCAGCGGCCCCGGGCGGCGCGAGCGCGGGCCGGCGGCTTCCTGGGCGCGCTGGGCCTCGGCGGCGCGCTGGCCCTGCTGCTCACGGCGTATCCGATCTGGTTCCAGTTCAACGGCCCGCAGTCCTACCGGGGCCTGCAGGGCGGGGTGTTCCACAACTGGGGCGAGGACCTGGTGGCGTTCGTCACGTTCGCCCGGGACACCCTCGCCGGGGACGAGGCGGTGGAGAAGACCATCGGCCTGACCGAACAGAACACCTGGTTCGGCTGGCCCCTGGTGCTGGTGGCGCTGGTCGCCCTGGCGCTGCTGGTGCGCCGGTCGCTGGCCGCCCGGATCGTCGCGGTCCTGGTGGTGGTCTTCACCGTCGCCTCGATCGGCCCGGTGGTGCGCTTCGACGGCGAAGAGACCACGATCGACGGGCCGTGGGCGTACATCCCCGACGACCTGCCGCTGGTCGAGATGATGATGCCCACCCGGCTCTCCCTGGTGGTGGCCGCCGCCCTCGGCGTGCTGCTGGCCCTGGCCTGGGACGCGCTGGCCCGCACCGCCCCGGCCGGCGGGCCGCGCGTGCCGGCCCCCCGCCCGCCCGCCGACGGGGCCCCGGCGGACGCCGCCGCCGACCCGGCGGACGCCGCGCCGGCCACGGCCACGGCCACCGCCGTCCCGGCCCGGTCCCGGCGCTGGCTGCGCCCGGTCGGGTACGCGGCCCTCGCGCTGGCCGTGCTCCCGCTCGTCCCCCGCCCGCTGCCGGCCCAGCCGGTCGACCCACCGCCGCGCTTCATCACCTCGGGCGGCTGGCGGCCGTACGTGCCGGCGGGCCGGACCCTGGTGCCGGTGCCGATCCCCAGCAACGTGCACGGCCTGTCCACCCTGCGCTGGAGCGCGCTGACCCAGCACGCGTTCCCCGTCCCCGGCGGCTACTTCATCGGGCCCAACGCCGACGGCGAGGGCGTCTTCGGCGCGCCGAACCGGCCGACCAGCACGCTGATCTACGCCACGATGGACTCGGGCGTCGTGCCGCCGCTGACCGAGGAGCACCGCCGCCAGGCGGCGGAGGACCTGCGCCACTGGAAGGCGTCCGTGGTCGTGCTCGGCGCGCACCCGCGCGAGGCGGTCCTGCGCGACCTGATGACGGCCCTGCTCGGCCCGGCGCAGCGCGTCGACGACGTCTGGCTCTGGAAGGTGTGAGGAAGGGCCCCCGGTTAACGCTTGAGGCGCTCCATGTCGGCGACATTGCGCCTTCCGCCGCTCCTGGACCGCCCCGGGTCGGCGACACGGAGTCGATCAATGCCGCTACGGGCCACCACGGTCAGCCACCCGTGCCCGGCAAGACACGCCAACGGTCACGGCACGTAAGCGACACGGCCCCACCACCGCCCCCGGCTGCCGCCCTTTGCTCTGCACCCGCCCACGCAACAGGGGCATGATCAGGGACGATGATTGGCGCACCGGCCCCCAGCAGGATCACCGATCGTGACTGTTGCCTATTTGGATGCAGAGCAAAGGGCGGCGAGAGGGTGCAGTGGCAGGGCGACGAAGCGGAAAGCCGGCGCACCGGGGCCGGTTCACCGCTGCCGGGGCGAGCGTTCAGCGGCAGGGGTTCGGGTCCTGCTGAGCAGGCCGTGTCGGTGGTGGTGGCGCCGGCGAGGCCGGGTGCCCGGCCGGGCGTGCGCCTCCGGGCATCGGTAGCCGACCGGACTTACGGCAACCTACGCAACACTCACGGCAACCTGCTCAACGCCTCCCGCCCAAGGTAGGGCGGGGACCGGGGCGGAAGTCAGCCCACCAGAGGGCGGACGTCCCACACCCACGCGCCGCCGATCTCCCGTCCCGGGCCGACGAGCTGGTCGACGGTGCGGCGCACCGGGTCACCCCGGTGCAGGCCGCCCTGGACGAGCACGGCCGCCCGCCAGTGCCGCAGGTCCACCACCGCCTGCCGCCGGTCGCCGTCGCCCAGCGCGGGCACCTCGCCGGTCAGCGCCACCCGGCGCAGCAGGGCGGCGGTCGGGCGGTCCGGGGCGCCCCAGCGGGCGCTCGGGTCGCCCGCCGCGCGGGGGCCGATGAAGTAGCCGCCGGGCGCGGTGAACGCCACGCCGGTGCGGGCCGACCAGAACGTCGCCGGGCTCGCCCCGGCGCCGGTCACCGGCGGCACCGGCACCAGCGTCCGGCCGGGCGGCACGTACGCCCGCCAGCCCCCGCCGGCCACGAACGCGGGCACCGGCCAGGTGGGCACGGTGCGGATCGGCGTGGGGGTGAGCGGGAGCAGCGCGGCGGCCACCGCGCCGCCCCAGAGCAGCCGCACCGGCACCACCGGCCGGTCCCCACCCGCCGGTCGGCCACCGCCCGAAGAGAGGGCAGGCTGCCGGACCCGGTCCAGGGAGAGCGCGACCAGCACCCCGAGCACCGGTACGCAGATCAGCGCGAACCGGGCCGGCACCACCAGGTCGAGCAGGGGCACCCCGGCGAGCAGCCGGTACGGCCCGGGCAGCCCGGTCGACGCGCCGTCCACCCGGATCGTGGTGCCGAGGGAGAGCAGCGCGGCGACCGTGCCGACCACGGCCAGCGCCCGCACCAGCGGCCGGCGCCACAGCCACACCACGATCACCACGGCGAGCACCAGCAGCCCCGGCCCGAAGAACGAGTTCTCCTCCGTCGGATTCGGGGCGAGCAGCCCGGGCAGGTGGTCGTCGCCGAGGACGGTCTGCCGGGCCGAGGCGGTGAACGAGGCCGCGTCGAGCTGGAAGCTCCGCGCGTGGAAGGGCATCCCCGAGTAGTGCTGCCGCCCGAGGAACTGGAACCACAGCGGGTACGCCAGCAGGGGCGCCGCCACGAGCGCGCCCACCCCGATCCGGCCCAGGAACGCGGGCGCGAGCCGGCGGGCCGCGCCCCGGTCGGCGAGGGCGTACGCCACGGCCAGCACCCCGGCGGCGAGCGCCACGAAGACCAGCACCTCCTCGCCGAGGAAGACCTGGTAGGCCACCAGCAGCCCGAGCGCCACCCCGTGCCGGCGGACCCGGTCGACGCCGGGGCGGAACACCAGTGCCAGGATCGGCGGCACCAGGAACTGGGCGGCCATGTGCAGGTGTGCCCCGGCCTGGGCGACCATGCCGGGCGCGAAGCCGCAGACCAGCCCGCCGACGGCGGCGGCGACCCGGGAGCGGACCAGCCGGCGGGCCAGCAGGGCGTACCAGGCGGTGGCGGTGCCGGCGAGGCACGCGACCACCGCGACCAGAAACGCCGGCTGCGTGCCGAGCAGCAGCGTCACCGGGGCCAGCGGCACGCCCAGGCCGAGCACCGAGGTGTTGGCCATCAGGTTCACCCCGTCGGGGGCGTTGAGGGCGGTGCTGTGCAGGGGGTGTTCCGCGCCGGTGACGACCCGGGCGGCGTGGGCCAGCATCCACTCGAAGAGCATCTGGTCGTTGTCCTGGTGGAACAGCCGCTCCGGCCGGCCCCACTGCCCGCCGGTGAGCAGCACCGCCAGCCCGAGGTAGCCGGCGACCACGGCGGCGTCGACGCCCCGTACCCGCCAGCGGCGGCGCCCCGCCCGGCCGTCGGCCGCCGCCTCCGGGCGGGGCGGCGGGGCGGGCTCGCGGGCGGCGGGCGCGGCCGGCTCGGCCATCAGGCCGAGGGGTCGGTCAGCGTCCGGACGTCCCAGACCCACACGTCCAGCTCGCGGCGCGCGGGCCCGACCAGGTCCTCGACGGTACGGCGCAGCGGCTCGGCGTTGTGCTGGCGCAGCGGGAGCACCAGGACGGCGGCCCGCCAGTGCCGCAGCTCGTCCAGCGCCCGGCGGCGCTGCCGGTCGTCGAGCTTCGGGGTGCGGCCGGTGCTGGACACCTCCTCCAGCAGCTCGCCGATGCCGCTGGGCCGCCCGCCGAAGCGCCCCGGGTCGCCGGTGTTGCCGTTGCGCGGGGCGAGGAAGTAGCCACCGGGGATCTTGAAGTCGAGGTTGGTGGAGGCGGCCCAGCGCATCCCGTGGGTGTTGCCCATGCTCGGCACCGGGATCGGCACGAGGGTCTGGTCCGCCCCGACGTACTCGCGCCACCGGTCGGCGGTGATGAACTGCGGCACGGGCGGGCGGGAGGTGACCTTCAGCGGCATCGGCACGATCGGCAGCAGCGCCAGCACCAGCGCGCCGACCCCGAGGGTACGCACGGTGCGGGCCTCGGCCGGGCGCAGCGACCAGACCCGCTCGACGGCGAGGGCCAGCAGCACGCCGATCACCACCGAGGTGATCATGCCGAACCGGGTGGGCACCACCGCGTCGAGCAGCGGCAGCTTCACCAGCAGCTCCCACGGGCCGGTGAACAGCTCCCGGTCCCACCAGGAGACCCGCTCCCCGAGGGAGAGCACCGCGAAGAACGCCCCGGTCGCCGCGAGCGCCCGGACCACCGGCTCGCGGCGCAGCCAGAGCACGATGCCCACGGTGATCAGCGCGAGGCTCCAGCCGAAGAAGGCGTTCTCCTCGGAGTAGTTCGGGGCGAGGTTGACGTTGGCCCGCTCGTTGCCGCCCAGGGTGGGCGAGCCGGGGGCGAAGAAGGCGGCGATGTCGTTGCCGTAGTCGCGGACCGCGTCGCTGAGCCCGTGGTACGCCATCGGGCCGGCGAACTGCACGTACAGCGGATACGCCAGCAGCGCGCCGGCCAGCACGGCGCAGACCGCGACGGCGATGCCGAGCGGCTTCCACGCCGCCGCCCACAGGCTCGGGCGCTGCACCAGCACGGCGATCAGGAACACCCCGAGGGCCATCGCGGTGAAGAGCAGGATCTCCTCGTTGATGAACGCCTGCACGACGACCAGCAGGGCCAGCAGCGCGCCGTCGCGGACCGGCCGCCGGGAGCGGGTGATCACCAGCACCCGCCAGACGATGAACGGCAGCAGGAACTGGCTGATGATGTTCGGGTGCCAGTTGGCGTGCGAGAGCATCGCCGGGGAGAAGCCGCAGAACCAGCCGCCGACGGCGGCGGCGACCGGGTTGCGCACGACGTGCCGGGAGAGCACCCGGTACCAGGCGGCGGCGGTGCCGGCCAGGCCGCAGGTGACCAGCACCACGAAGGTGACGGCCGGGCCGAAGAGCAGGGTCACCGGCACCATCGGGATGCCGAGCGCCAGGATGGCCGTGTTGGCCATCAGGTTGACCCCGTCCGGGTAGTTGAACTGCTCGGTGTAGAAGGGGAACTCGCCGTGCAGCACCACCCGCACCGAGTGGGCGAGGAAGAACTGCACCTGGGCGGGGTCGCTGCTGTAGAGCGAGGCGACCCGGCCGGACGGGTCGAGCCAGATCTGGCTGGTCACCCAGAGCGCGGCGAGCAGGAACAGGCCGTACACGGCGAGGTCGCGCCGCCGGGTCGTCCACCGCCGCCGGCCACCGCCGCCCGCCCCGGCGGTCGCGTCAGTCGGCTTCGCGGTCGGCCCGGTCGCCTCGGTCCCCGCGTCGGCCGGCGTCGGCTCGGCGGTCGCGTCGGCCGGGGCCGGTGCGGCGGTCGCGTCGACCGGGGTCGGCCGGGCCGTCGCCAGCGCCCCGGCGGGGGCTGCGTCGGCGGGAGCGTCGGGCACCGGACGGAGGTCTCCACGGGGCTCGGCAGGGGTCACAGTCGGCGGAGTCTACCGGAGCGGGCGAGGGCTCCCGAAACCGCCGACGACTCCATTGTGGCCGGTCGCGGAGCGGCACGAGGTGCCCGTCCGCGCCACCGGGGCGTCTCGTACCATGTGGGGCGCGAACACGACCGGGCGACGCGATCGGGGGCGTACAGGTGGCTTCAGCCCGCCGGCGCGGCATGACGGCCACCGCACTGCTCAGCCTGCTGTTGACGGCGACGGCCTGTGGGCCGGTGGCCGACCGGAAGCCCGACGACCTGCCCGTCGGCTACGACACCCTCGACGGCACGCTGCGGGTGTGGCCCGCGCGGGGCGCCCTGGCCGGCGACGCCGCCGCGACGGCGGCGATCACCGAGGCGGTACGGGGCTGGCGGTCGCCGGTCGACGACCGGGCGCACCTGCCCTCGTCCGGGCTGCTCTGGTCCGGTGAGGCCGACGGCGCGCCGCTGGCCCTGGTCGCCGCCGACGTGCCCGGCGAGAGCGCGTCCTGGCTGCTGCAACTGACCCGCGACGGCGACCGGTGGGTGGTCGACCGGGCCAGCGAGTACACCGACCCCGGCTACCTCGTCTACTCCGACGTGCTGCCCGTGCAGACCGGCGGCGGGCGGCGCTACCTGCTGTCTGAGCGGGTCGAGCGGCTGCTCGGCCCCGGCGGCCGGGCCGTGCCGTCCCGGGACGGGCTGACCGAGCCGGTGAAGGCCCCCGCCTGCGGGGCCGTGCCGCTGACCGCGACGCTGCGCGCCACCCGGTCGCTGCCGCGCGGCCGGGCCGCCGACCGCCTGCTCGACCTGGGTACGGCCACCGCCGACCCCCGCTACCCCCTGGTGCGCGACGAGACCGGCTCGGGCCGGCGGGCGCTGGACGGCCTGGACACCTGCGTGCTCGCCGACGAGCGGGGCCCGTTCGGCAGCATCCCCCGCCGCATCGGCGACCGGGACGCGCCGCGCTCCGTGCCGGAGTCCTGGCCGCTGGGGAAGGTGAGCGTGCGCGCGCTCGGCGAGGTGGCGCTGGGCGGGGGCGACCCGGCCGACCTGGAGCAGTTGAGCTGGGAGACCGGCACGGGCACCATGACGGCGATCGTCTACCGGCCGGCCGACGGCGACCCGGTGGTCTCCCCCGCCGACCGGGCCAGCACGTTGCAGGCGTACACGTTGCCGGTGCCCGGGCAGCCGCTGGTGCTGCTGAGCTGGCGGGCCAACCGGTACACCTCGCTGTCGGTGCCGCCGGGCACCCCCCGGCTGGTCGACCGGCCCGGCCTGGTGGTGGTGCCGCAGCCGGCGGGCAAGGCGACGTTCAGCCTGGCCGGGGCCGAGAAGACCTACTACCGCTCGGTCGGCGGTCGCTGACGCGGGCCCGCTGGCGGGCGGGCGTGCGGCGCATCCGCCGACGAACGGCCGGTGAGAAGGGGCCCCTTCTCGACGTCAGGCGTCGAGAAGGGGCCCCTTCTTTCAGTGCGGCAGGCGCACCGGCTCGACCGGCTGCGCGTCGAGGCGGGAGATCCACCCGGTGACGTCCCGGGCCACGTCCTGGGCGGTGAGCCCCAGGTCGGCGAGGATCTGCGCGCGGGTGCCGTGCGGGTGCCAGTCCGCCGGCACGCCCAGGTCGCGCAGCGGCACCCGGACGTCGGCGTCCCGCATCGCCTGGGCGAGGGCGTCGCCGACGCCGCCGACGCGCACGCCGTCCTCGACGGTGACGACGAGGCGGTGACCGGCGGCCAGCTCGACCAGCTCGGCCGGGACGGGCCGCACCCAGCGCGGGTCGACCACGGTCACCCCGTAGCCCTGCTCGGCGACCCGGGCGGCGACCTCCATGCCGAGGTGGCCGAACGCGCCGACCGCGACCAGCAGCACGTCGGTGCGCGCCGACTCGGCCAGCACGTCGACCGTCCCGACCCGGCGCACGGCCGGCAGGTCGGCGGCGACGCTTCCGGTCGGGAACCGCACGACCGTCGGGCCGTCGTCCACGGCGACCGCCTCGCGCAGCTCCTCGCGCAGCGTGGCGGCGTCCCGGGGGGCGGCGATGCGCAGGCCCGGCACCACCCCGAAGACCGACATGTCCCAGATGCCGTAGTGGCTCGGCCCGTCCGGGCCGGTGATGCCGGCCCGGTCCAGCACGAACGTCACCGGCAGCTTGTGCATCGCCACGTCGAGCAGGACCTGGTCGAAGGCCCGGTTGAGGAAGGTCGCGTAGACCGCCACCACCGGGTGCAGCCCGCCGAGGGCCAGCCCGGCGGCCGAGGTGGCCGCGTGCTGCTCGGCGATGCCCACGTCGTAGACCCGGTGCGGGTGCTTGCGGGCCAGCTTGGCGATGCCGGTGGGCTCGGCCATCGCGGCGGTGATGCCCACCACGTCGGGCCGGGAGTCGGCGATCGAGACCAGCTCGTCGGCGAAGACGTGGGTCCACTTCACCGAGGGGGCGGCGACCAGCTTGCCGGTCTCCACGTCGAACGCGCCGCCGGGGCCGTGCAGGCAGTCCGCCTCGTCCTCCTCGGCCGGGCGGTAGCCGTAGCCCTTGCGGGTCACCGCGTGCACGATCACCGGGCCGCCGAAGTGCTTCGCCGCCCGCAGCGCCGACTCGACCGCCTCCAGGTCGTGGCCGTCGACCGGGCCCACGTACTTGATGCCCAGGTCCTCGAACATGGCCTGCGGGGCGACCGCGTCCTTGATGCCCTTCTTGACCGCGTGCAGCACCTCGTACATCGGCCGGCCGACCAGCGGGGTCGAGCCGAGGGCGTCCTTGACCGTGTCGAGGATCTTCTCGTAGCCGGGGTTGAGCCGCAGCGACGAGAGGTGGTCGGCGAGGCCGCCGATGGTCGGCGCGTACGACCGACCGTTGTCGTTGACCACGATGACGAGCGGGTTGCCGGCGGTGGCGATGTTGTTCAGCGCCTCCCAGCACATGCCGCCGGTGAGCGCGCCGTCGCCGACCACCGCCACCACGGCGCGCTTCTCGCCGCGCAGCGCGTACGCCTTGGCCAGGCCGTCGGCGTAGGACAGGGCGGTGGAGGCGTGCGAGTTCTCGACCAGGTCGTGCTCGCTTTCGGCCTGGCTCGGGTAGCCCGAGAGGCCGCCGCGCTGGCGCAGCTTGTCGAAGCCGTCCTGCCGGCCGGTGAGGATCTTGTGCACGTACGCCTGGTGGCCGGTGTCGAACAGCAGCCGGTCCCGGGGGGAGTCGAAGACCCGGTGCATCGCCAGCGTCAGCTCCACCACGCCCAGGTTGGGGCCGACGTGCCCGCCGGTGCGGGAGACCTTGGCGATCAGGAAGTCACGGATCTCGGCGGCGAGGATGTCCAACTGCTCGGTGGTCATCCGCTTCACGTCCTGCGGACCCCGCACCGTGGCCAGCAGCCGGCCGTGGTTGGCCGTGTCCTCTTCAGCACTCATGAGCCAAGAGTCTATCGGCCCTCCGACAGTCCGCAGCCGGGCCGTGAGCGCCCCGGCCGCCCCCGGCGGGCGGTCAGGCCGTGATCACCAGCCGCCGGGGCGGGACGGGCGGCGGGGCGCTGCGGGACGGCCCGGCCGGCGTCCAGGAGCCGAGCACGGCCGCCTCCTCGGCCCCGGTCACCGACGGGATCGCACCTGGCAGGCCGTGCCAGGAGAGCCAGCCGAGCAGGGCGAACGCGTACGCCTCCCTGGCCTGCGCCGGCACCCCCAGCTCGTCGGCGACCCGCAGCCGCCACCGCCCCTTGCCGAGGGCGGCCAGCCGGCCCCGGAGTGTGGGATTGCGCACCCCGCCCCCGGCGGCGACCACCTCGGTCACCCCGTGCCGGTCGCACTCGGCGGCCACCGTCCGGGCGGTCAGCTCGGTGAGGGTGGCCAACACGTCGTCGGCGGCCACCGGCTCGCCCAGCGCGGCCAGCCGCGCGTCCAGGTACCCGGCGTGGAACAGCTCCTTGCCGGTCGACTTGGGCGGCGGCGCGGCGTAGTACGGCTCGGCGAGCAGCAGCTCCAGCAGGGCCGGGTGCACCCGGCCGGCCGCCGCCCGCGCCCCGTCGAGGTCGCAGGGGCGGCCGAGGAGCCGCCGGGCCGCCGCGTCGAGCAGGGCGTTGGCCGGGCCCACGTCGTACCCGAGGACCGGCGCGCCCGGCGCGACCACCGTGAGGTTGGCGATGCCGCCCAGGTTCAGCGCCGCGCGGGGCGGCCCGTCCCCGCCGCCGAGCAGCAGCGCGTCGAAGGCCGGCACCAGGGGCGCGCCCTGCCCGCCAGCCGCGACGTCCGCCGAGCGCAGGTCCGACAGCACGGGTACGCCGACCCGCGCCGCCACCCGGGCCGGCGCGCCGAGCTGGAGGGTTCCCCGCACGGCGCCGCCGTCGACCCAGTGGTAGACGGTCTGCCCCGGCGAGACGACCGCGTCGACCCGGCCGCCGGCCAGCTCCACGCCACGCGCCGCCGCCTCGGCGAAGACCTCGCCGAGGCGGTTGTCCAGCCGGCAGACCGCCTCGATCGTGGTCGGGTTCGGCGGCAGCACCGCCTCGATCTCCGCCCGCAGCCCCGCGTCGTGCGCCAGCTCGGCGAACCCGAGCGGGCGCAGCCGCAGGGTCTCCCCGTCGAGGGTGAACTCGGCCGCCGCGACGTCCACCCCGTCGTACGACGTCCCCGACATCAACCCCACGACCCGCACGGAAGTCGACATCCCCTCAGCGGTCGCCGGCCGGGAGCAGCAGCGCCACCAGCTCGACGTGCTGGGTCATCGGGAACAGGTCGAAGCCGCGCAGCTCCGCCAGCCGCCACCCGGCCTCGGCGAACGTCCGCGCATCCCGGGCGAAGGCGGCCGGGTCGCAGGCCACGTACGCGACCGCGCGCGGCGAGGCCGCCACCACGTCCCGTACCACCCGGGCGCCCGCACCGGTCCGGGGTGGGTCCAGCACCACCAGGTCGACCGGCCCGGTGATCCGGCGGCGGGCCAGCGCGGTCTCCACCCGGGCGGCCACCACCTCGACCCCGCGCAGGTCGCTCAGGTTCTCCCGGGCGGCGGCGACGCCCGGGGCGGCGGACTCGACGACGGTGACCCGGGCGGTCGGGCCGACCCGCTCGGCCAGGGCGGCGGCGAAGAGTCCCGCCCCGCCGTAGAGGTCCCAGGCCGACTCCCCCGGCCTCGGGTCGAGCAGGTCGAGCACGGCGGCGACCAGGGTGTCCGCCGCCGCCGGGTGCACCTGCCAGAAGCCGGACGCGGGCAGCGCCCACTGCCGGCCGGCGGCCACCTCGCGGACCGTCGTCGGCCCGTCGACCGGCGTGGGCACCCCGTCGGCCAGGGCGGTGACGGCGACGTCCCCGCCGGTGGAGGCGACGGTCTCCACCGCCTCCGCCGTCGGCCAGGGCCGCCCGAGCACCGGCAGCTCCTGGATCGCCGGGTGCGCGATCAGGCAGCGGTCGATCGGCACCACCTCGTGCGAGCGGTGCTTGAGCAGCCCGGCCCGGCCGGCGGCGTCGACGGCGTACCGGATCCGGGAGCGCCAGCCGAGCGGCCCGCCGGGCAGCGCCGCGACCCGCACGCCGAGCCGGTCGATCTCCGCGTCGGTGAGGCCGGCGAGCCGGCCGAGCTGCTCCCGCACCACGGCCGTCTTCCAGTCGAGCTGGGCCTCGGGGGCGACGTGTTGCAGGTCGCAGCCGCCGCAGCGGCCCGGCTTCGCGTACGGGCAGGGCGGCTCGACCCGCTGCGGGGCGGCGTCGAGCACCGTCACCGCGTCGGCCCGGACGAACCCCCGGTGCACCTCGGTCACCTCGGCGACGACCCGCTCGCCGGGCAGCGCGTGCCGGACGAAGACGACCTGCCCGTCCACCCGGGCCACGCAGTGCCCGCCGGGGGCGACCGCGTCCACGGTCAGCTCGACCCGCTCGGCCTCGGTCAGCCCGCGCCGGTCGGGGTCACCGGGGGCGGGTGCCGGGCGGCCGGCGTTGGTGGGGGGCGTCACGACCGGTCCCCGTCGGTCGGGCCGGTCTCACCGGGCGGGACGGAGACCACCGGCGGCACCGGCGGCGGCAGGGTGCTGCGCGGCGCGACCCGGGGGCCGCGGGCGGGGCCTCGGGTCAGCGTGGCGTCCAGCCGGTCGAGATTCTTGCCGGCGGTGGAGGCGAGCTGCCAGGGCACGCTCGTCACCATCACGCCCGGCTCGAACAGCAGCCGTCCCTTGAGGCGCAGCGCGCTCTGGTTGTGCAACAGGTTCTCCCACCAGCGGCCGACGACGTACTCGGGGATGAAGACCGTGACCACGTCGCGCGGCGACTCCCGCCGGGTGTTGGCCACGAAGTCCAGGATGGGCCGGGTGATCTCCCGGTACGGCGAGTCGATCACCGTGAGCGGCACCGGCAGCTCCCGGTGCTCCCAGTCGGCCTGAAGGTCGCGGGTGTCCTTGTCGTCGACGTTCACCGTGACGGCGGTCAGCGTGTCCGGCCGGGTGGCGCGGGCGTACGCGATGGCCCGCAGGGTCGGCTGGTGCAGCTTGCTGACCAGCACGATGGCGTGGTTGCGGGCCGGGAGCACGCCCCGGGCCTCGGTCGGCTCCAGCTCGGCGGCGACCCGGTCGTAGTGCCGGCGGATCGCCAGCATCAGCGCGTAGATCAGCGCCATCGCGACGATGGCGATCCACGCGCCGAGCAGGAACTTGGTGAGCAGCACGATGATCAGCACCGTGCCGGTCAGCAGCATGCCGAACGTGTTGATCGCCCGGGATCGGACCATCCGCCGCCGGGCCTGCGGGTCCCGCTCGTTGCGCAGGTGCCGGTTCCAGTGCCGGATCATGCCGGCCTGCGACAGGGTGAACGAGACGAAGACGCCGACGATGTAGAGCTGGATCAGCCGCGTCACCTCGGCCTGGAAGCCGACGATCAGCACGATCGCGAAGACGGCGAGGAAGACGATGCCGTTGGAGAACGCCAGCCGGTCGCCCCGGGTGTGCAGTTGCCGGGGCAGGTAGCGGTCCTGGGCGAGGATCGAGCCGAGCACCGGGAAACCGTTGAAGGCGGTGTTCGCGGCGAGGAAGAGGATCAGCGCGGTCATCCCGGCGACGACGTACAGCAGCATCGAGCCGGAGCCGAAGACCGTCTCGCCGAGCTGGACGGTGACGGTCTTCTGCACGTACCCGGCGGGGCCGGAGACGATCTGCATCGCCGGGTCCTCGACGAACTGGAGGTTCGTGAGCCGGGCCAGCCAGATGATGCCGACCAGCATGCTCACCGCGATCGTGCCGAGCAGCAGCAGGGTGGTGGCGGCGTTGCGGCTCTTCGGGGCCTTGAACGCCGGCACCCCGTTGGAGATCGCCTCCACGCCGGTGAGCGCGGCGCAGCCGGAGGAGAAGGTGCGCAGCAGCAGGAAGATCAGGGCGAACCCGGTGACGCTGTGCTCGGCCTGGATCTCCAGCCCGGCGCTCGGGGCGCGCAGGTCGTGGCCGAGGACGAAGACCCGGACCAGGCCGGTGAGGATCATCCCGCCGATCACGATGACGAAGCCGTACGTGGGCACGGCGAACGCGGTGCCGGACTCGCGCAGGCCGCGCAGGTTCATGGCGGTGAGCAGCACCACCGCGGTGACCGCGATGAGCACCTTGTGGGTGGCCACGAACGGCACCACCGAGCCCAGGTTCGCCACCCCGGAGGAGACCGACACGGCCACCGTGAGCACGTAGTCGACCAGCAGGGCGCTGGCCACCGCGACGCCCGCCCGGGGGCCGAGGTTGACCGTGGCCACCTCGTAGTCGCCGCCGCCGGACGGGTAGGCGTGGACGTTCTGCCGGTAGCTGGCCACGACGGTGAGCATCACCACGACCACCGCGAGCGCGATCCACGGGGAGAAGATGAACGCCGACGCCCCCGCGATGGAGAGGGTCAGCAGGATCTCGTCGGGGGCGTACGCGACGCTGGACAGCGCGTCGGAGGCGAAGACCGGAAGCGCGATGCGCTTCGGCAGGAGGGTGTGCTGGAGCCGGTCGGACCGGAACGGTCGACCGACGAGCAGCCGCTTCAGCAGCGAGGTGGGACTGGCCACAAGCGCTAAGGGTACGACCACCGTCGCGCGGTCGCCCGGGGGTGGCGTGACGTCGGCCGGGGCCGGGGCGGTACCGTCGTCCCCCGCCCGTGACCCGGACGTGGCAGGCTCGCAGTCGACGGCCACCGACGCCGGCGGGCGCGCACCTTGGGAGGGACACCGTGCATGTCGTGATCATGGGCTGCGGCCGGGTCGGTTCGACCCTCGCCCAGAACCTGGAGTCCCGGGGGCACTCGGTGGCGGTCATCGACCAGGACGCCGACGCGTTCCGCCGGCTCAGCCCGGACTTCGCCGGGGTCACCGTCACCGGGGCCGGCTTCGACGGCGAGGTGCTGCGGCAGGCCGGCATCGAGCGGGCGGACGCCTTCGCGGCGGTCTCCAGCGGCGACAACTCCAACATCATCTCGGCCCGGCTGGCGCGCGAGACCTTCGGCGTGTCCCGGGTCGCCGCCCGGATCTACGACCAGCGCCGGGCGCAGGTCTACGAGCGGCTGGGCATCCCCACCGTGGCCACGGTGCGGTGGACCGCCGACCGGATGCTGCGCCACCTGGTCCCCGAGGGCAACGTCGAGATCTTCCGCGACCCGACCAGCACCGTGTCGATCGTCGAGGTCCCGACGCACAAGGACTGGATCGGCCGGCCCCTGCGGGCGCTGGAGGAGGCCACCGGGGCGCGGGTGGCGTACCTGAGCCGCTTCGGCATCGGCACCCTGCCCACCCGGTCGACCGCCATCCAGGAGGGCGACCAGACCTTCATGCTGGTCACCGACGACATCGCGGCGTCGGTGACCTCGGTGGCGGGGAGCCCGCCGGAAGGAGCGCACTGACGATGCGGATCGCCATCGCCGGCGCCGGCAACGTGGGCCGCTCGATCGCCCAGGAGTTGATCGACAACGGCCACCAGGTGATGCTGATCGAGCGCCAGCCCCGGATGCTGCGGCCGGACCGGGTGCCCGCCGCCGACTGGGTGCTCGCCGACGCCTGCGAGCTGGCCAGCCTGGAGGAGGCCGACGTCGCCGGCTGCGACGTGGTCGTCGCGGCGACCGGGGACGACAAGGTCAACCTGGTGGTGTCGCTGCTGGCCAAGACCGAGTTCGCGGTGCCCCGGGTGGTGGCCCGGGTCAACCGGGCCGAGAACGAGTGGCTCTTCACCGAGCAGTGGGGCGTCGACGTCGCGGTGAGCAAGCCGCGGGTGATGGCGGCCCTGGTCGAGGAGGCGGTGACGGTCGGCGACCTGGTGCGGCTGATGACGTTCCGCCAGGGCGAGGCGAACCTCGTGGAGATCACCCTGCCGCCCACCGCCCCGTACGTGGGGCAGCCCCTCCACGCGGTGCCGCTCCCCCGGGACGCCGCCCTGGTGGCCGTCCTGCGCGGCAAGCGGGTGCTGGTGCCCAGCCCGGACGACCCGATCGAGGCCGGCGACGAGCTGATCTTCGTCTGCACGGCCGAGGCGGAGGACGCCGTCCGCGCGGTGATCCTGGGCGCGGACAGCGTCGAGCGCACCCGCGGCGGGAGCTGAGCGGAGCCCGGCCCGGCCGGGCGCTCAGCGTGGGGCGGTGGGGGCTCAGCCGCGCGGCAGCGGCTCCGGCGCGGTCGCCGTCTCGCGGGTCACCCGGCGCACCGTCCAGACCGTGATCAACAACAGCAGCGCGTACGGTGGGTAGCCCAGCGCCAGCCGGGCCACGCCGAGCGCGGTGTCCTGGTGGGCGAGGTAGAGCCCGGCCTGCACGCCGACCTTGGCCAGCCAGACCACGCCCCAGAGCACGGTGAGCTGGGTGAAGGTGCGCACCAGGCGCGGGTCGTCCCGCCACTCCGAGCGGCCCTTGGCCACCAGCACCGACCAGATCCAGCCCACCAGGGGTTGCCGGATCGCCGCCGAGGCCAGCAGGGCCAGCCCGTACCCGATGCCGTAGAGGATGCCGGGGAGGTAGAAGTCGCGCTCGTCGCCGGTGCGCCAGGCGATGGCCGCGCCGATGCCGACGCCGAACAGCCCGTTGACCGCGTGCCGGACCGGCCGGCGCTGGACCAGCCGCAGCCCGGCGATGAGCAGCGCCACGGCCACCGAGGCGATCACCGCCGGCCGCAGCTCGCCGACGATGTTGGCGATCACGAAGACCACGACCGGGATGCTCGACTCGACCAGCCCGCGCCAGCCGCCGAGCTGGTCGGCCATCTGCTCGGCCATGGTCGGCAGCCGCTCGTCGTCCTCCGGGCCGGTCTCCGGCTCCGTGCGGTGCTGTCCGGTGGTCATCGCGCCTCTCCCGTCCGGGGCGTCCGCGCCGTCACCTCGGCGACTCCAGCTCGTAGTACGGGTTGTAGATGACCTTGCGGTCGCCCCGCACCGCCACCCGCCCCCGCGCCGTCAGGTGCCGGCCCGGCTCGATCCCGGCGATGTGCCGCCGCCCGAGCCAGACCAGGGTCACCACGTCGCTGCCGTCGTAGAGGTCGGCCTCCAGGGTGGGCAGGTTCGTCCGGGGAGTGTAGACCACCGTGCGCAGCCGTCCGGTGACGGAGACCACCTGGCCCCGCGTGCACTGCCGGGCCGGCACGCCGCCGGACTCGGCGCTCTCCCGGCGCAACTCCTGCGCCTCGATCTCGGCCTCGCTGGCGGTGAGCCGCCGCAGGAGTCGCCGGAGCGATACCCTGCTGCCCTCGTCGGTCGTCATGACCTCCGCGTCACCCTCTCCTCCGCCGGCCGGCCGCGCCGGCACCGATGCGGCGCCACGCGGTGCCGTCCCGCCAGCGTACGCCGACGGGCGACGGGACGGGACCGCAGCCAGGCCCGCCCGGCGGCCCCGGCGACCCGCCGGGGGCCGTCCACCGGCGACACGCCGACGGACGGGCCCCGGCTGAGCAGACCGGTGCGGGGTCAGGCCCCGGGCGGCGTCGCCTCGGCCGAGGCGGCTGCCTGGTCGGCGACCTCGCGGGGCAGGCGCAGCGGCAGCGGCTCGCGCACCGGCTTCGCCTCCTGGCCCCGGTCGACGACCAGCCCCTCCAGGCACTGGGCGAGCGGCCCGGCGGCGGCCGGATCGGTGGCGGCCGCGCCCTGGTAGACGCCGCGCACCATCCAGCGCGGGCCGTCGACGCCGACGAAGCGCAGGTCGGTCAGGCCGTCCGGCGTGCGCACCCGGGCGCGCAGCTCGGGGCCGTACTCGCCCTGCACCTCCTGGGCCGCCGCGCCGTCGTCGAACAACGACTGGCGGATCTCCTCGCGCACCTCGTCCCAGATGCCCTCGGAGCGGGGCGCGGCGAAGACGCCGAGCTGGAGCGCGCTCTGACCGTGCACCAGGACGACCTGCTGGATCACGCCCTCCGGGTCGGCCTGCACCCGCACCTCGACGTCGGGCACCGCCGGGATGCGCAGGCTGCCCAGGTCGAGCCGCTCCACGTCGCCCGGGGCCTCGGAGAGGTCGTACGGCCCGCGCGCCGGGGCCGCGGCCTCGGCGTCGCGGCCGTCGAGGACCTCGGCGGCCCGCCCGTCACCGGCACGCCGATCGCCGTCGGCCCGCTTTCGGGAGAAGATCACTGCGCCCACCTTCCGCTGTTCGCACTCACCCTGCCACCTCTTCCGGCTGCCCGCCGACCCGGTCGGCCGGCGGGACCAGCCCGGCGTGTCCGCCGGTCGACCCGTGCCCACCGGCGCCCCGCCCGGACGGCGGCAGCTCGGCCACCGGCCGGAAATCGGCGCGCTCCACCCGCTGGACAACGAGCTGCGCGATCCGATCGCCACGGGCGATCTTCGCCGGTGTCTCCCGATCATGATTGATCAGGTTCACCAGGATCTCACCCCGGTAGCCGGCGTCGACCGTACCGGGCGCGTTGAGCACCGTCACGCCGAGCCTGGCCGCCAGGCCCGATCGGGGATGCACCAGGCCGACGTACCCCTGCGGGAGGGCGATCGCCAGGCCGGTGGGGACCAGGGCCCGCCCGCCGGGGGGCAGCTCCACGTCCGCGGCGGCCACCAGGTCGGCCCCGGCGTCGCCGGGATGGGAGTACGCCGGCAGCGGCAGCTCCGGGTCGAGCCGCCGCACGGGCACGGGTACGTCGTCGGTCACGCCTGTCCCTCTTCCGTCCGATCCACGGGGTGACCCTGCCATCCTGCCGGGTCGACAGGCCGCCGCGCGCCGTACCCTTCGAGGAGTGAGCCGATCGCCGTCCTCCCCGCCCGCCACCGCCGCTCCGACGACCTACGCCGAGCGGCTCGGCCTGCCCTGGTGGCTCTGGCTGGCCGGGCTGCTCGTCGGCGGCTTCCTCGCCGTGGAGCTGTGGATGGGCGCCGACGGGGCGCGCGCCTGGCTGCCGTTCGTGGTGCTGCCGCTCGCGAGCCTGGCCACGCTGTGGTGGCTGGGCCGGATCCGGGTCGAGGTGACCGACGGCGAGCTGCGGGTCGACGACGCCCGGCTCCCGGTGCGCTTCGTGGCCGACGCCGTCCCGCTGGACGCCGAGGGCCGCCGCGAGGTGCTCGGCGTCGGGGCCGACCCGCTGGCGTTCGTGGTCCAGCGTCCCTGGATCTCCGGTGCGGTGCAGGTGGTGCTCGACGACCCGGCCGACCCCACCCCGTTCTGGGTGGTCAGCACCCGCGACCCGGTGCGGCTCGCCGCGACCCTGGTCGCCGCCCGCGACGCCCGCTGAGAGCGGCGGGGCGACGGCTCCCCCGCCGCACCGGCTCTGCGGCGGAGCGGCCCCCGGCGGCGCTCGGGAGCGGGCCGGCGGCGCTCAGGGCAGTTCGCGCCGCTGCCGGCGCAGGTCGGCGCGGAGCTGGTCGGCGAGGGACCGGGTGGCCCGCCGGTTGAGGTAGCTGGCCACCGCCGCCCCGGTGAGGAACGGCCCGAGCGTGGTCAGGTTGCGGCCGAACCGCTTGAGCAGGGTGTCGCGCAGCTCCTTGCGGGCCGCCGTGCCGAGCACCGCGCCGACGCCCACCCCGGGCATCATCGGGTTGACCCCGCGCTGGCTGGCCCAGGACTGCACCACGGACACCGCCCGCTGGCTGCCGCCCGTGGGCAGCGGGGCCCCGTACACCTCGTGCAGCTCGCCGATCAGCTTCAGCTCGACGGCCACCACGGCGACCGTCTCGGCGGCCAGCAGCACCGGCGCGGAGAGCAGGGCCGGCGTGACGGCCCACTCGACGGCCGCCACCCCGCCGCCGGCCGCGCCGATCCCGGCGGTCGTCCGGGCGGCGTTGCGCACCAGCCGGTCGGCCAGCGCCTCGTCGTCGAGGCCGGGGAAGTGCCGGCGCAGGGTGGCCAGGTCGCGGATCGGCACGTGCGGGGCGACGTCGGCCACGGCGTCGGTCATCCACCGGACGGCGGCCCTCGGCTTGAACAGGTCGCCGAGCCCACGGCCACGGACCTGGCCGACCATCCGGGTCAGCAGTTGCCGGCGGCGGGCCGGCTCGATGTCGTCGGCGGTCAGCGCGGCCACGGTCGCGCCGAGCGCCTCCCCGTCGCCGGCCGCCGCCGGAGAAGCGGGGTCGCCGCCGGACGTGGTTCCGGACGTGGTGCCGGACGTGGTGCCGGGGCTGGAGCTGCCGCCGGAGCCGGACGTGGTGCCGGAGCCGCCGGAGCCCGTGCTGGGCCCGGGGTCAATGTCCTCGGCCATCGCGTCGACCTCCCGAATCCGTCGGCGGGGAGACTGCCCTGAAGAAGTCAAGCAGTTCCCCGCCGCCGGCGCACGGCACGGCCGCGAGCCGGTGGCGCGGGCGCCGAGGGTGGCCCACCCCACGGCGGCGGCCTCACCGGTGAGGCCGCCGCCGATTTCCGTGGGTACGGGTCAGACGCACTCGCGGCAGATCAGCTCGCCGTTACGCTCGACGGCCAGTTGACTGCGGTGGTGGACCAGGAAACAGCGGGCGCATCGGAACTCGTCCTGCTGCATCGGTAGCACCTTGACCGTGAGCTCCTCGTCGGCCAGGTCGGCGCCCGGGAGCTCGAAGGTCTCGGCCACCTCGGCCTCGTCGACGTCCACGGCACCCGACTGTGAGTCGACGCGCCGGGCCTTGAGCTCTTCCAGGCTGTCCTCGCCGAGGTCTACCTCGTCGCGACGCGGGGCGTCGTAGTCGGTGGCCATCGGTTTCACTCTCCCATATCGATATGGTCGCTTCCGGTTGTAACGCCGGACGACGCTGTTTCGGTTCCGCCGGCCGGCCACCGAGATGTGTCGGTCACCCGACCCGAGCACCCCGGATCGGGGTCGCCGGAGAAACTCCCCCAGCGAGCGCGGTACCTTACCCCCACCGGGCGAGGCATGTATACCGCCCTCGCGGCTCAGATGTACGCCCCAGACCTCGAAGTTGTTCCCAATGTGACTCAGGCGACACGAAGATAGGGGTAGTACTACCCGCTCGCCGGGTGCCGCGCCGGTATGTCGGACTGTTTCCACGCGTCCGTCGGACAACCGCTAGCCTCAGCGGCGTACCTGACGGCCGGCGCGGTGGACGACCACCCCCGGCCGCCGCCACCCATCCACCGTCCGGGGAGCGCCCAGATGAGCTTTGCGCGAGTGCGAGCACTCGTTGTCGTCGGTCTGCTGGCGGTCGTCGCCCTGGTCTTCGTGGTCGTCGCCGTGGTGCGCGACACCCAGGGCAAGGGCGTGGCGGGCGGCTGCCCCGAGGACGCGCCGCTGGCGGACGTGCGGCTGCGCGAGCGCAAGGACGTGCGGATCAACGTCTACAACGCCACCGACGAGCCGGGCCTGGCCAAGAAGGTCGCGGACGAGTTCCGCAACCGCAAGTTCCAGGTGAAGAAGGAGGGCACCGCCCCCAAGCAGCTCGACGACGTCGCCGTCCTGCGGTACGGCCCGAAGGGCGTCGGCTCCGCCCACCTGCTGCGCGCGTACTTCCTCGACAACGCCGACACCCAGTTCGACATGGAGCGCAAGGACGACACGGTCGACGTGGTACTGGGCAGCGGCTTCGCCCAGCTCGCCACCACCACCGAGGTCAACCAGGCCCTCGGTGACCTGGGCGCCCCCACCCCCCCGCCGGGCACCTGCCCGATGCCCGTCAACAAGTGACCCGCTGACGCCCGGCCGGGCCCGTGCGGGTCCGGCCGGGCGCAGGGGCGCGGCTCAGGGCCCGCCGGAGGCGTCCAGGGCGGCCAGCCGGTCGTGCAGCGGCGCGAACAGCGCGGGCGGGGCCGCGATCACCAGGTCCGGCCCGGCCGGCAGCCCGCCCAGCCCACCGACCCGGAGCCCGGCCTCGGTGGCGACGAGCGCCCCGGCGGCCTGGTCCCAGGCGGCCAGCCCCTTCTCGTAGTACACGTCCAGCCGGCCCTCGGCGGCCAGGCAGAGGTCCAGGGCGGCGGCGCCCTGGCGGCGGATGTCCCGCACGTGCGGGATCAGCTCGGCGAGCACGCGGGCCTGGTGGGCCCGCCGCCCGGCGTCGTAGCCGAACCCGGTGCCGACCAGCGCCTGGCCCAGGTCGGTCTCCGTGGAGCAGCGCAGCCGACGCCCGTCCCGCCACGCGCCCCCGCCTGCCGTGGCGGTCCACTCCTCGCCGGTGGAGACGTTGCGCACCACGCCCGCGACGACCTCGCCGTCGACCTCGGCGGCCAGCGACACGGCGCAGTACGGCAGCCCGTACAGGTAGTTGACGGTCCCGTCGATCGGGTCGACGATCCAGCGCACCCGGGCCGCGTCGGCCGCCGGCGCGGCCTCGCCCGCGCCGTACTCCTCGCCGAGGACGGCGTCGCCCGGCCGGAGCCCGCGCAGGGCCTCGACCACCTGCCGCTCGACGGCCCGGTCGGCGGCCGTGACCACGTCGGTGACGGTGGACTTGGTGGCGGCGACGGAGACCCCCTCGGCGCGCATCCGGTGGGCGGTCGCCGCCGCGCCCCGGGCGACATCGACGGCGATCTCCAGCAACTCGCCGGGCGGCGGCGCCGAGCGATCCATGTTCGTCCCCTTCCCGCACGACCGGGCCCCTCCGGGTCACGCGCGGGTATCATCCTTACAAAGTCCACATCTGCGCCCAATCGGCGGTCCCGACCGCCCGTGCGCCGTGCGGCGCAGGATGATCGCCGCAGACGGCGTTACAATTCACCCCTGCCCACGCGCCACGGACCGCCGACGACCGGCCGGCCCGGGACACGGGGGCCCCTCAACCACATCGCCCAGCACCGTGCTCCGCGCGCTGCGCCGGGCAACCCGGCCGTGCTCGCTCTTCGCCTCCGGAAGGTCATTCGTGACAGAACCCCGCCAGACCGGCGCCGACGTTCGCTCGCTCACCGACACCCTGATCGCCCACGCGCAGAGCGCGGGCGGCCAGCTCACGTCGGCCCAGCTCGCGCGCACCGTCGAGTCCGCCGAGGTGACTCCGGCCCAGGCCAAGAAGATCCTGCGGGCGCTCGCGGAAGCGGGGGTGACCGTCGTCGTGGACGGCTCGGCCAGCCCGCGCCGCCGGGTCGCCGCCGCCCGGTCCGCCACCCCCGCGTCCCGGGCCACCACCGCGAAGACCACCAAGAAGGCCGCCGTGCCCGCCCCGAAGCAGGCCCCGGCGGCGGACGGCTCCCCCGCGCCGGCGCCCCGCAAGGTCGCCGCGCGGCGGGCCACGACCGAGGCGGTCGCCAAGGCGGCCGTGCCGGCGAAGGTCGCGCGCCCCTCCCGCGCCGCCAAGGCGACCGTGGCCGCGGCCCCGGGCAAGGCCGCGAAGGGCGCGCCCGGCAAGGCCCCGGGCGAGGCCGCCGAGGGCGACATCGACCCGGAGGAGCTCGCCGCCGAGATCGAGGACGTGGTGGTCGAGGAGCCGGCCGAGCTGGCCCAGGCCGCCGAGGCCGACGCCGCCAGCGCCGCCACGGACAACGACTTCGAGTGGGACGACGAGGAGTCCGAGGCGCTCAAGCAGGCGCGCCGCGACGCCGAGCTGACCGCCTCCGCCGACTCGGTCCGGGCATACCTGAAGCAGATCGGCAAGGTGCCTCTGCTCAACGCCGAGCAGGAGGTGGAGCTGGCCAAGCGGATCGAGGCCGGGCTCTACGCCGCCGAGCGGCTGCGGGTCGCCGACGAGGGCGACGAGAAGATGACCCGGGAGATGTTCCGCGACCTGGGCTGGATCTCCCGCGACGGCGAGCGGGCCAAGAACCACCTGCTGGAGGCCAACCTCCGACTCGTGGTGTCGCTGGCCAAGCGGTACACGGGCCGGGGCATGGCGTTCCTCGACCTGATCCAGGAGGGCAACCTCGGCCTGATCCGCGCGGTCGAGAAGTTCGACTACACCAAGGGCTACAAGTTCTCCACGTACGCCACCTGGTGGATCCGGCAGGCCATCACCCGGGCCATGGCCGACCAGGCCCGCACCATCCGCATCCCGGTGCACATGGTCGAGGTGATCAACAAGCTCGGTCGCATCCAGCGGGAGCTGCTCCAGGATCTGGGCCGCGAGCCCACCCCGGAGGAGCTGGCCAAGGAGATGGACATCACACCGGAGAAGGTGCTGGAGATCCAGCAGTACGCCCGGGAGCCCATCTCGCTCGACCAGACCATCGGCGACGAGGGCGACAGCCAGCTCGGCGACTTCATCGAGGACTCGGAGGCCGTCGTCGCGGTCGACGCCGTCTCCTTCTCCCTGCTCCAGGACCAGCTCCAGCAGGTCCTGCAGACGCTCTCCGAGCGCGAGGCGGGCGTGGTCCGGCTCCGCTTCGGCCTGACCGACGGCCAGCCGCGCACGCTGGACGAGATCGGTCAGGTCTACGGCGTGACCCGGGAGCGGATCCGGCAGATCGAGTCGAAGACGATGTCGAAGCTGCGCCACCCGTCCCGCTCGCAGGTGCTCCGGGACTACCTGGACTGAGGACGTTTCGTCAACTAGGCGTGTCGCTTTGATCACCACGCGTACAACGGCGCGTGGCGATGGGCCGGCTGCGCGATTGTGATCGTTGACGTGGCACCCTTGGTGCACGGCACACTCTTGCCGCCATGTGTGACCTCGGTCCCCCGCGGGCACACAGGGAAGGCAGCGCCCGGCGTGGGCGTTGCAGGATAGGTGAGCAACGACCGAAGAGATTGTTCATCGGTGACGACCAGAGGAGGAAGGCGATGACCCCGACCCTCACGCCGCCGGGCGAGACGGTGGCTCCCCCAGCCGCCGATGAACGGTGCGACCGCTGCAACGCTGCCGGCAAGCTCCGTATCACTCTCGCAGGCGGGAGCGAGTTGGTGTTCTGTGGGCACCACGCCAACAAGTACGCGGAGGATCTCGTGAAGATCACCGTGCGGTACGCGACGGACCCCGAGTTCAGCTGGCGTGGCGCCGACCTGATCGCGAACTGAGACGGCGGTTCCACAACCCGACATAGTCGACCGGAGGCGCCCTGAGGGCGCCTCCGGTCGACTATTTCCTAGGCCCGCCCGTCAGAGGGTCTGGACCGTGGCGATGCGCTCCTCGAGCTGCTCGATGGTGGCCTGGGCGCTCGGCGGACCACCGCAGAGGCGGCGCAGCTCGGCGTGGATCTTCCCGTGCGGCAGGCCGGTGCGGTGGTGCCGGGCGGCCACGAGCGCGTTGAGCTGCCGCCGGAGCGCCACCCGGCGCTGGGCGGCGCTCATCGGCGGCGGGGGCGCCACGGTGGCCGTGAGGGCGGGCTCGGCGGCCCGCTCGGCCGCGCGGCGTCGCTGGGCGGCCAACTGCTCCGCCTGCCGCTTCGTCAGCAGCAGGGAGACCTGGTCGGCGGTGAGCAGGCCGGGCAGGCCGAGGTACTCCTCCTCCTCCGGGGTGCCCGCCTGGGCGGCGGTGCCGAAGGAGGCACCGTCGAAGATCACCTGGTCCAGCTCGGCCGTGGCCGACAGGGCGGCGAACCGCTTCTCCAGCTCGCCGCTGGCCTGGTCGTCGCGCTGCGCGCGCTCCAGCAGGTCGTCGTCGAAGCCCTCGCGGTCCTTCGGCTTGCCCAGCACGTGGTCGCGCTCGGCCTCCATCTGGCTGGCCAGCTCCAGCAGGTGCGGCACGCTGGGCAGGAAGACCGACGCGGTCTCCCCCGTGCGGCGGGCGCGGACGAAGCGGCCGATGGCCTGGGCGAAGTAGAGCGGGGTGCTGGCGCTGGTGGCGTAGACGCCGACCGCCAGCCGGGGAATGTCGACCCCCTCGGAGACCATCCGCACCGCGACCAGCCACCGCTGCTGCGACTCCGCGAACGTCGCGATCCGGGCGGACGCGCCCTGGTCGTCGGAGAGGACCACCGCGGCCTTCTCGCCGGTCACCTGCTCGATCAGCTTCGCGTACGAGCGGGCGGCCTGCTGGTCGCTGGCGATGATCAGCCCCCCGGCGTCGGCCATCCCGGCCTCGCGCAGCACGGTCAGCCGGGCGTCGGCGGCCCGCAGCACCTGCGGCATCCAGTCGCCGGCCGGGTCGAGCGCGGTTCGCCACGCCTGGGCGATCAGGTCCTGGGTCATCGGCTCGCCCAGCCGCGCCGCCAGCTCGTCGCCGGCGTTCGTCCGCCACCGGGTCTCCCCCGAGTACGCGAGGAAGAGCACCGGCCGCACCACGCCGTCGCGCAGCGCGTCGGAGTAGCCGTACACGGCGTCGGCGCGGGAGCGCAGCAGGCCGTCGCCGCCCCGCTCGTAGGTGACGAACGGGATCGGGTTGTCGTCCGAGCGGAACGGGGTGCCGGTGAGCATGAGCCGGCGTACGGCGGGCTCGAACGCCGACTTCACCCCGTCGCCCCAGGTGCGGGAGTCGCCGGCGTGGTGGATCTCGTCGAGGATCACCAGGGTGCGCCGGGTCATGGTGCGCCGCCGGTGCACCTGGGGCGCCATGCCGACCTGGGCGTACGTGACCACGGCGCCGTGGAAGTCGGCGGAGGAGTGCAGGTCGGCGTTGCGGAAGGCCGCGTCGAGCTGGATGCCGACCCGGGCCGCGGCCTGCGCCCACTGGGTCTTCAGGTGCTCGGTGGGGGCGACCACGGTGACCGCCTCGACGGTGCCGTCGGCGAGCAGCTCGGCGGCGATCCGTAGGGCGAAGGTGGTCTTGCCGGCCCCGGGGGTGGCGACCGCCGTGAAGTCCTCGGTGCGTCGGCGCAGGTACTCCACCAGCGCCCTGCGCTGCCATGCGCGTAGTGATGGAAACGTCTCGAGCGCCGGCGTCCGGGCTGCCACGCGTCAGGCTCCTCTCCGATCGCACGACGGCGACCAGGGCCGAGGGCCACGGTACCGCCGCCCATGAAAAGGCCCTCGCGCATCGGATGCCGCGAAGGCCGGATCAGCATAACCAGCGCGGGCCGAAGCGCCCAGGCGACGCCACGCTGGTCACGTTCGCACCGCTCGACGCCGCACTGACAGCGCCCCGGCCTGCACCCTGGGTCAGGGGCGAGGGGCGCCGGCGCGGGGCGGGCGGAGCGTGGCCACCGGGGCCGACCAGCGCCGCCGCAACGCCGTCAGGCGCAGTGCGAAGACGAACACGGCGGCAGCGGTCAGTCCGGCTGCGCCGGCGTGCCCGGACGCGTGGAGCGCCGCCACGGCGATCGAGCCGCCGAGAGCCGCCACCGCGTAGATCTCCCGGCGCAGCACCACGGGGATCTCGCCGGTGAGCAGGTCCCGGGCGAGCCCGCCGCCGATGGCGGTGAGCATGCCGATGAGGCAGGCCCCGACCGGCGGGACCTGCGCGTCGAGTGCCTTGAGGGTGCCGGTGACGGTGAACAGCCCGAGGCCGGCGGCGTCGAGGACCAGCACGGTGGTGCGCAGCCGGGCGAACTGGGGGTGCAGCCAGAACACGGCGGCGGCGGTGACCGCGGCGGTGGCGGCGTACCGCCAGTCGGCGAAGGCCAGCGGGGGCACCTCATCGATGACCAGGTCGCGGAAGATCCCGCCGCCGAGGGCGGCGACGAAGCCGACGAAGGCGACGCCGAACAGGTCGAGCCGCTTGACCACCGCTGCGGAGGCGCCGGAGGCGGCGAAGACCGCCACGCCGGTGAGGTCGGCGAGGAGCAGGGCGGTGGAGGTGGTCACCGACGAAGGTTACGTGGGCGGCAGTCCCAACCGCCCACGGTCACTCGCGCCAGGAGTCGTAGATCTCCTTGCACTTCGGGCAGACCGGCGAGCCGGGCTTGGCGGCCTTCGTCACCGGGAAGGTCTCCCCGCACAGCGCGACCACGAAGGTGCCCATCACGGCACTCTCGGCGATCTTGTCCTTACGGACGTAGTGGAACATCTCGGGACCGGTGTCGGCGTCCTTCAACTCCGGGCGCTCGAGAACCTCAGTGCTCACTTCTCCACCTCCAACCGTCCAAGTTTGGCAGGTCGCCGAAGACAGGTCCACCGCAGGCCGCCCCGGGGAAGAAACGTACCGTTGCGGGCGTGAACAACTTTCGTATCCAACTCGGCGCCGAGGTGGCCGCCGCCCTGCGCGACCGCCGCCCGGTCGTCGCCCTGGAGAGCACCATCGTCTCGCACGGCCTGCCCCGGCCGGACAACCTGCGGGTGGCCCGCGAGATCGAGCAGGCCGTCCGCGACGCCGGGGCGGTCCCGGCGACCATCGGCATGATCGGTGGCCGCCTCGTGGCGGGGCTCGACGACGCCGAGCTGACCCGGCTCGCCACCGCCGACGGCGTGAGCAAGCTCTCGGTGCGCGACCTCGCGGTGGCGGCGGCGACCGGCGCGGACGGGGCCACCACGGTCGCCGCCACCAGCGCGGTGGCCGCCGCCGCGGGCATCCGGGTCTTCGCCACCGGCGGGCTCGGCGGGGTGCACCGGGAGGCCGCGACGACCTTCGACGAGTCCGCCGACCTGGTCACCCTGGCCCGCACCCCGATCGCGGTGGTCTGCGCCGGGGTCAAGTCGATCCTCGACGTCGGGGCCACCCTGGAGCGGATGGAGACCCTGGGCGTCACCGTCGTCGGCTACCGCACCCGGCGCTTCCCGGGCTTCTACCTCACCGACGCCGGCTTCGACCTGGACTGGTCGGTCGACTCGCCCGAGCAGGTCGCCGGCGTGCTGGCCGCCCGGGACGCCCACGGCGCGCACGGCGGCGGGCTGATCGTGGCCAATCCCCTCCCGGTCGACGAGCAGCTCGACCCGGCCCTGCACGACCGGACGCTCGCCGAGGGCCTCGCCCTGCTGGAGCGGAACGGCGTGACCGGCAAGGCCGTGACGCCGTACCTGCTGGCCCACTTCCACTCCGCGACCTCCGGTGCCAGCCTCGCGGTGAACGTGCGGATCATCCTGCGCAACGCCGACCTCGCCGCCCGGATCGCGGTCGCCACGGCGGCCCGCGCCGCCGCCGTGGCATGACCGGTCCGCGCCGGGTCGTCGTCGTCGGCGACCTGGTCACCGACGTGGTGGCGGTGCTCGGCGCGCCGCTCGCCCCCGGCTCGGACACCCCGGCCAGCATCCGGGTCGCCGGGGGCGGGCAGGCGGCCAACACCGCCGCCTGGCTCGCCGCCCAGGGCGTCCCGGTGACCCTGGTGGCCGCGGTCGGCGACGACGACGCGGGGCGGGAGCGCGTCGCCGAACTGGAGCGGGCCGGCGTCGACTGCGCGGTCGAGCGGGTCAGCGGGGCCGTCACCGGCACGGTCGTCGTGCTCACCGGCGACGGGGAGCGCACGATGGTGACCGAGCGGGGCGCGAACCTGCGGCTGGACGCCCGGCACGTCGAGGCGGCCCTGGCCGCCGCGCCCGACGCGGGGCACCTGCACCTGTCCGCGTACCCCCTGCTGGACGCCGCCTCGCGCGGCGCCGGGCTGCGCGCGCTGGCCGTGGCGCGCGAGCGCGGGCTCACCACCAGCGTCGACGCGGCGTCTACGGAGCCGCTGCGGCGGGTCGGCGCGGCGACGTTCCTGGCCTGGGTACGCGACGTCGACCTGCTCCTGGTCAACGCGGACGAGGCGGCCGTGCTGGCCGGCGGGCTGGACCCGGCGGCGCAGGCCCGGGCGCTGTCGGCGACGGCGCGCCGGGTCGTGGTCAAGCGGGGCGCGGCGGGGGCGGTCTGGGCGGACCGGACCACGTCGGTCGGCGTGGCCCCGGCGCGGCGGGCGGCGGTGGCCGACGTCACCGGGGCGGGGGACGCCTTCGCGGCCGGGCTGCTGTCGGCCTGGCTGGCCGGAGCCGCCCCCCGGGCGGCGCTGGAGCGGGCCGGCGACCTCGGCGCGCTGGCCGTCTCCACGGTCGGCGCCCGGCCGGCGGGCTGACGAGTCCCGGGCCGGGTCGTGCCGCTCGGCGCGCCCCGGCCCGGTCAGGAGTCGGCGTCGATGACCCGGTGGGGTCGTTCCTCGGCGGTCAGGCTCATCGGCGGGGCCTCGTCGCGGTTGCGGGAGCGGAACCGGTGGGCCAGCCGGTGTTCGTCCTTCGGCGGCCGGTCGTTGGCCAGCAGCACCGCCAGCCACGGGATGAGCACCATCCCGATCGCGCACAGCGGCAGCCAGAGCCAGAGCATGGGTGCCCGCACGCCGACCAGGATCGCGCCGCCGACCAGGCACGCCATCCGGATGCCCATCATCAGGACGTAGCGGCGCTGCCGGCTGGTGAGCTGGTCCTCCTGGCTGCGCGGGGCGTCGGTGATCAGGATCGGTTGGTACGCCTGACGCTTCACCACGACCTCCAACAGGGATTGGGTCCATCCTGTCACTCCGGGCCGATGATCGGCGAAAATCGGCCCCCACGGCGCCTCCCCCGCCCGGGGCGTGCCCCTACAGCGGCGACGCCGGCCGCTCCACCGGCCGTCCCCGGCTGCGCAGCGCGTCGCTCGCGGCGACCCCCGCCAGGATCGCGGCGGCCGTGCCCAGCGCCCCCGTCGGCGGCAGCCGCGGTGCCAGCGGGACCAGCGCGATCAGCAGCAGCACCCCGACCACGCGGGAGGCCGAGACCCGGCCGAAGACCTCGTACTCGAAGCGCGCCCGCGCGGCCAGGAACAGCGCGGGGCCGCCCATGACGAAGGCCGACCACACCGGTTCCGTACGGCCGAACGGGTGGTTGATCACCAACTCGTACCCGACGGCGGTGATCAGCAGGCCCGCCACGATCACCAGATGGGTCCAGCTCGCCGACTCGCCCAGCAGCCCCGGCGACCGGGCCACCCGCATCGTCTCGGCCAGCAACCGCCCGGCCCGGTGGAAGTAGATCCGCCAGAGCAGCGCCGTGACGAGGAACGACAGGGCGAAGGCGCCGAATCTCGCGGACGAGAAGTCGCTGCCGCTGAGGGTGAGCCCGATCACCAGGATGTTCTCCCCGAGGGCGATCAGGAAGAACTGCTGGTAGCGCTCGATCAGGTGCTCGCCCATCGCCCCCCAGCCCGACGTCCGGGACAGGCCGTGACGCGGCACCGGCCAGCCGAGCGCCAGCCCGGCGTACTCCCAGGCCAACGCCACCGTCCAGAGCACCGCGCGGAGCGTCGGCTCCGACGTCAGGGCGCCGGCCAGCCAGAACACCCCGCCGAGCGCCGCCCAGGCCGCGATCCGCGCCGTCACGCCCCGGCGGGAGTGCCGCCCCAGCACGACGGTGAGCAGGAGCGGCCGGCCGACCTGGATCGCCACGTACGCGCACGTGAACGTCAGCGCCCGCTCCGCGAAGGCCCGGGGCAGCGCCACGGCCATCACCATGCTGCCGAACATCGACGCCACCACGACGAACTGGATCACCCAGCTCTCCGGCTCGTACCGGCTGGTCACCCAGGCGGTGAGCAACCAGACGAGCCAGAGGGCGAGGAAGAGCAGCACGGTCTGGGCGACCTCGCGGAGCAGGTCGTCGCCGGGGGCCGCCACGTCGTCGATGACCCGCTGGGACACCCGGGTCAGCGCGAAGACGAAGACCAGGTCGAAGAAGAGCTCCAGGAAGGTGGCCCGGGGCGAGCTGACCTCCCCCCGCAGCAGCTCCGTGCCCCGCCCGTCCGCCATCACCCACCCGTCGCCGCCGCCTCGCCTGCTGGCTCAACGAACCGCCGCGCTCCCCGGTTCCGCCGTCGAGGACGGGCACGGGAAAGCCCGGGTGGTGGGAGACCCGTCGGGGTGGGGAGGGCAGGATGGTGACGTGGACGAACACGACATGCTGCTCTCCCCCGCCGGCGTCGAGGCGCTCCGGACGGCGCTGTCCCGCGCCGCGTACACCTCGAACGGCATCGCCGCCCGGCTCGGCCCGCAGGCCACGGGTGGGGTGGCCCGCAACGACTTCCGGGCCGCCCTGCGCGCCACCGCCGACCGCGACCCGCTCGGCACGCTGATCCGGGTGTTCGTCTGCGACCAGACCGAGCCGGAGGCCGCGGTGGCCGCCGCGCTGGCCCCGCTGACCGTGGACGAGGCGCTGGCCGGCGGGCTCGTCGAACGGCACGGCGACGGCCTGCGCGCCGGCGTCGACCTGGAGCCGTACGGGGACGACTGGTGGGTGCTCGCCGACCTGCCGGTCAGCTCCCGACCGGGTCGGCCGCTGCACGCCGAGCACGTGCTCGGCATCGGCGGGGCCACCCAGACGCTGATCGGCGCGGCCGTCCGCCGGCCGGTGGAGACCGCGCTCGACCTGGGCACCGGTTCCGGCGTGCAGGCGCTGCACCTTTCCACCCACGCCCGCCGGGTCACCGCCACCGACGTCTCCGAGCGGGCCCTGCGCTTCGCCGCCACCACCGCCGCGCTCAACGGCCAGGACTGGGAGCTGCTCCGGGGGGACATGGTCGCCCCGGTCGCCGGCCGCCGGTTCGACCTGGTGGTCAGCAACCCGCCGTTCGTGGTCGGCCCCGGCACCACCACCCACGTCTACCGGGACTCCGGCCGGGTCGGCGACGCGATCGGCGCGGAGTTGGCCGCCGCCGCCCCGGGCCTGCTCACCCCCGGCGGCACCATGCAGTACCTCGCGAACTGGGTGCACGTCGCCGGGGAGGAGTGGGGCGAGCGGGTGGCCGGCTGGTTCGCCGGCACCGGCCTGGACGCCTGGGTGGTCCAGCGGGAGGTCGCCGACCCGATGGCGTACGTCAACCTGTGGCTCACCGACGTCGGCGAGGCGGCCGACCCGCACCGGATGGCCGCCTGGCTGGACTGGTTCGACGCGCACAAGGTGGAGGCGGTCGGGTTCGGCATCGTCTCGCTGCGCAACGCCGGACACGCCGACCCGGTGGTGCGGGTGGAGGACCTGCGGCAGCGGGTGGAGCCGCCGATGGGCGACCGGGTCGCCGCCTGGTTCGACCGCCAGGACTGGCTGCGGGCCCGGGACACCGAGGGGCTGCTCGCCGAGCGCTACCGGGCCGCCGAGGGCCTCCAGCTACGGCAGGAGGCCACCATGGGCGAGGAGGGCTGGGCGGTGGACCGGCAGGTCCTCGCCATGCCGCGCGGGCTGCGCTGGACCGAGGAGATCGACCCGCTGGTGCTGGCCCTGGTCGGCGGGGCGGACGGCCGGCTGCCGCTGCGCGACCAGCTCGCCCTGCTCGCCGCCGCGCACGACGTGGCCCCGGAGGAGCTGACCGAGGCCGCCGGCCCGATCGTGGCGCACCTCGTGGAGCGGGGGATCGTCGAGCCGGTGACGGCCTGATGCGGGCGGTGGTGCAGACGGTCGGACGCGCGAGCGTCACGGTCGACGGGGAGGTGGTCGGCGCGGTCGACGACGGGCTGCTGGTGCTGCTCGGCGTGACCCACACGGACACGCCGCAGGTCGCGCGGACGATGGCCCGCAAGGTCCACGAGCTGCGCATCCTGGACGACGAGCGCAGCGCCGCCGACACCGGCGCGGGCATCCTCGTGGTCAGCCAGTTCACCCTCTACGGCGACGCCCGCCGGGGCCGGCGGCCGAGCTGGACCGCCGCCGCCCCGGCGGAGACCGCGGAGCCCCTGGTCACCGCGGTCGTCGACGCGCTGCGCGAGCGCGGCGCGTCGGTCGCCACGGGCCGCTTCCGCGCCCACATGCTGGTGGAGAGCGTCAACGTCGGCCCACGCACGATCCTGCTCGACCTCTGACGGCCTCCGCCCCTAGAAGAAGAGGCCCCGGCGCTGGAGGGACTGCCGCAGCCAGCCGTCGAGCTGGGCGGCCCAGTCCGTGTTCTGGGCGGTGGCGTGGTCGATGGTGAAGCGGCCGAAGGCGTCACGGCCCTCGGTGAACAGGCCGCCCCGCTTGTCGATCTCCAGCACCACCTGGACCTGCTGCGGGTCGGTGACGAAGGTGACCTCGAGCTGGTTGATCGCGTTCGCGTACTGGGGGGCCGGGTAGAACTCGATCTCCTGGTAGAACGGCAGGTGCTGGCGTACCCCGTAGATGTGGCCCCGCTCGACGTCGGCGCGGGCGAACCGGAAGCCCAGTCGCAGCAGCGCCTCCAGCAGCCGCTCCTGCGCGGGCAGGGCGTGCACCGCCACCGCGTCGAGGTCTCCCTTGTCGACGGCCCGGGCCACCTCCAGCTCGGTGCGCAGCCCCATCGTCATCCCGTGCAGGTGCTGGCCGTACAGGACGGTCAGCGGGGTCTCCCAGGGCACGTCGAGGCGGAACGGCACGTCGTACCGCTGCCCCGGCTCCAGCCGGAACGCGCCGGTGACCTGGCGGCGGTGGAACTCCTGCGTGGTGTCGTACTCGTTGTCGCCGCTCTCCACCTCGACCCGGGTGACCAGGCCCAGCGCGACGTACTCGACGTCCACGGGGTGCTCGCCGCCCGCCACGTGGACGATGCCCTCCAACTGGCCGCCGGGCCGGCAGTTCGGATTGGCCAGCACCGTCTCGACCGACGGGCCGCCGACGCCCATTGCCTGCATGAGCCGCTTGAAGACCACGACACCCTCCACTCTCTCCCGAATCCAACCGCAGCGCCGGCCCGATCGGCCGACCGCTGGCACCGTAGCCCGGCCCGGCAAGCGCCGCTCGCCGGAGCGCCGACCACCCCTATCCGGTGTCGGTTCCCCGATCGCCTCACTCCCGTTTCACGCTCCGCTTGCCAGAGTGTGTGTCACCGGCGCCACTGGGCCGGCAAGGCGGCACCGACGTGGACACGGGGAGAGACGAAGATGGCCCTGCAGATGATCGAGAACCAGATCGGCCCGGCCGGCACGAGCGACGCCGAGGCCGCCGCCGACACCCTGACCGACCTGGACGCCACCGACGAGCGCGGCATCTCCACCGACCTGGTGCGGGCGTACCTCAACGGCATCGGCCGCACCAAGCTGCTCACCGCCGAGCAGGAGGTGGAGCTGTCCCGCCGGATCGAGGCCGGGCTCTTCGCCGAGGAGAAGCTCGCGACCTGCACGCCGGTCTCGGCGCAGCTGCGCGCCGACCTCCAGCTCATCGTCGCCGAGGGCCGTACGGCCAAGGAGCACCTGCTCGAGGCGAACCTGCGCCTCGTCGTCAGCATCGCCAAGCGGTACACGGGCCGGGGCATGGCGTTCCTCGACCTGATCCAGGAGGGCAACCTCGGCCTGATCCGGGCGGTCGAGAAGTTCGACTACACCAAGGGCTTCAAGTTCTCCACGTACGCCACCTGGTGGATCCGGCAGGCCATCACCCGGGCGATGGCCGACCAGGCCCGCACCATCCGCATCCCGGTGCACGTGGTCGAGCAGGTCAACCGGATGGTCCGGGCCCGCCGCGAGCTGGCCGTCACGCTGGGCCGCGAGCCCACCGTGGCCGAGGTCGCCCGCGCCATGGACGTCCCCGAGTTCCAGGTCATCGAGCTGATCTCGTACGACCGGGAGCCGGTGAGCCTGGACCAGGCCGTCGGCGAGGACGGCGAGAGCGCCCTCGGGGACTTCGTCGCCGCCGTGGACCCGGCCGCCGGGCCGGGCGAGGCCGCCGCGGACGGTGAGCTGCGCGACGAGGTGCGGATCGTGCTGGCCACGCTGTCCCAGCGGGAGCAGGCGGTGATCCGGCTCCGCTTCGGCCTGGACGACGGCCGGCAGCGCACCCTGGACGAGGTGGGCAAGGAGTTCGGCCTGTCCCGGGAGCGGATCCGGCAGATCGAGAAGGTGACGCTGCTGAAGCTGCGCGCCCCGGAGCGGGCGCAGCGGCTGGAGGCGTACGCCTGCTGAGCCGGCACACGTAAGGAGGGGCCCCGGCGGTTCGCCGGGGCCCCTCGCCGCGTTCGGCCCTCCGACCCGCCGGGCATTCGGCCCCGACCCGCCGGGCGTTCGGCCCCGACCCGCCGGACGTTCGGCCCCGACCTGCCGCCTTCGGCTCCACCCGCCGGGTGTTCCGCCTCGGCCCGCCGCGCGGGTGGGCGGGACGTTAACAGGGGGCCCTTCCTCTACCGGAAGCGTTAACCGGGGGCCCTTCCTTACAGGCGGCGGGGGCCCGTGTCGGGGCGGGCGGCCCCGGTGCCGACGCGGACGCTCGCGTGCAGCACGGAGATGCCGTCCGGGCGGGCCAGCACCGGGTTGAGCGTCAGCGAGCGGACCCGGGGCTGCTCGTCGGCGAGCAGGCCGACCCGCAGCAGCAGGTCGGCCAGGGCCGCCCGGTCGACCGGGGCGGCGCCCCGGTGCCCCCGCAGCAGCGGCGCGGCCCGGGGCGCGTCCACCAGCTCGGCGGCGTCGGAGTCGGTCAGCGGCACCGCCCGCCAGGCCCGGTCGCCGAGCAGCTCGGTGGCGACGCCGCCGAGGCCGAAGCCCACCACCGGCCCGAACGCCGGATCCTCCACCAGCTCCACCACGCACGGCACGCCCGGCGGGACCATCGCCTGCACCAGCACCTCCGCCCCGAAGGCCGGCGACATCTCCGTGTACGCCCGGCGCACCGCCCCGGCGTCGGACAGGTCGAGGCGGACCGCGCCGAGGTCCGCGCGGTGCCGCAGCCCGGGGGCGGCGGCCTTCAGCGCCACCGGGTAGCCGAGGGCCCCGGCGGCGGCCACCGCCTCGTCGACCGAGCGCGCGGCCACCGAGGGCACCACGTCGACGCCGTACGCGCCGAGCAGCCCGGCGGGGTCGGCCCCGTCGGGCCGCAGCGCGGCCTGGGCGGCGGCGGGGTCGATGCGGGGCAGCTCGGGCAGCGTCCCGAGGGGGCGGCGTCGCCAGTCGGCGTACGTGGCGGCCCGACCGAGCGCCCGCACCGCCTCCTCCACGCTCGGGTACGCCGGCACCCCGACCGGGGTGCGGCCGGCGAGGAACGTGGCCACCACCGGCTTGCCGGCGTCGAGCGCGCCGGGCAGGGCGGCGGCGAAGTCGGCCTCGGTGTCGGTGAGCTGACCGGGCAGCGGCGGGGCGAACACCGCGACGAGGGCGTCCACGCCGTCGTCGGCGACGGCCGCGCGCAGGGCCGCGGCGAAGTCGGCGGCCCCGGCGCGGGGGCCCACGTCGCACGGGTACCCGGCGGCCACCGTGAGCCCCTGCGCGGCGCAGGCGGTGGCCGCCAGCCCGGTCAGCGCCGAGGAGTTGCCGACCACGCCGACCCGCCGGCCGGCCGGCAGCGGCTGGTGGGCCAGCAGCACGCCGACGTCGAGCAGCTCGGCGACGGTGTCGACCCGGATCACCCCGGACTGGGCGAACAGGGCGCTGACCGCGACCGTGTCCGGGCCGGGGGCGTCGGCGTTCAGCCCGGGCGGGCGGGCCGGCGAGGCGAGCGCCACCACCGGCTTGTCCCGGCCGATCCGCCGGGCCAGCCGGGCGAACTTGCGGGGGTTGCCGAAGGTCTCCAGGTACAACATGATCACGTTGGTGCCGGGGTCGTCCCGCCAGTACTGGAGCAGGTCGTTGCCGGAGACGTCGGCCCGGTTGCCGGCCGAGACGAAGCTGGACAGGCCGAGGTCGCGCCGGGCCGCCTCGGCCAGCAGCGCCACCCCGAACGCGCCGGACTGGCTGAAGATCCCCACCCGGCCGGGGGCCGGCAGCGCCGGGGCGAGGGTGGCGTTGAGGCGTACCGTCTCGTCGGTGTTGGCCACCCCGAGGCAGTTCGGGCCGACCACCCGCATGCCGGCGGCGTGCGCGGCCCGGACCAGGGCCCGCTGCGCCGCCGCGCCCGCCGCGCCGGCCTCGGCGAAGCCGGCCGAGATCACCACCAGGCCGTGCGCGCCGGCCGCCGCCGCGTCGGCCACCACCGCGCCGGCCGCCTCCGGGGGCACCGCGACCACCGCCAGGTCGATCGCGTGGCCGGCCTCGACCGCCGAGGGGTACGCGGGCAGCCCGGCCACCGTCGCCGCGCTCGGGTGCACGGGCACCACCGCGCCGGTGAACCCGGCGTCGCGCAGGTGGCCGAGCAGCGCCGCGCCGACGCCCTGCCCGGTGGCGCTCGCCCCGTAGACGGCGACGCCCCGGGGGGCGAGCAGCCGGGCGATCGAGCGGGCCTCGGTGCGGTGCTCCCGGCCGCGCTGCACCTCGAGGGTCGCCTCCGTCGGGGCGATCGGGAAGCTCAGGTGCACCACGCCGTCGGCGTACTGGCGCTGGACCTGGTAGCCGAAGTCGGCGAAGACCCGCAGCATCGCCCCGTTGGCCGGGAGCACCTCGGCGACGAAGTGCACGATCCCGGCCCGCGCGGCGGCGTCGGCCAGGTGCTCCAGCAGCACCGAGCCGATCCCCCGCCCCTGGTAGGCGTCCTCCACGACGAAGGCCACCTCGGCCTCCGGGGCCTCGGGGCCGAGCCGCTCGTACCGGCCGACGGCGACGATCCGCTCCCCGGCCAGCACCACGAACGCCTCCCGGTCGCGGTGGTCCACGTGGACGAACCGGCGCAGGTCCCGCTCCGGGATGCGCGGGTACGGCGAGAAGTAGCGCAGGTAGCGGGTGCGCTCGGAGAATCGGGAGTGCATCGCCACGATCCCCGGCCCGTCGTCCGGTCGGATCGGTCGCAGCGCGACGGTCGTCCCGTCGCTGAGCAGCACGTCCACCGGCTGGTCGACTGTGGTCACGCCTCCGGCTCCCCTCCCCCGGCGTGCCGGCTCAGTCGCGCGGGTCGTGCGGGTCGAGCCCGAGCAGCGGGAACACCGACTTGCGGGTGGCCGCCACCGCCCGGTCCACGGAGTTCGGCTCGCCCGTCGGCTGCCACGGCCGGTACGCCGGGTCGACGTCGTCGGTCATCCGCAGCGGCACCTCCCGGCCGGGGCGGCGCGCGGCGGCCAGCGCCCGCCAGCCCGGCGGGGTGGGCGTCGCCGGGTCGAGCGGGGCCCCGGTGGCCGCCGCGAGCAGGTGGGTCCACGCCCGGGGCACGACCTCGACGAGGGCGTACCCGCCGCCGCCGGTGGCCACCCAGCGGCCCTCGCACAGCTCGTCGGCGAGCGCCCGCAGGGCGAGGTAGGTGGCGCGCTGCCCGTCGACGCTCAGGTGCAGGTCGGCGAGGGGGTCCAGCCGGTGCCCGTCCGCGCCGCACTGGGTGACGAGGATCTCCGGCCGGAACACGCGCAGCACCGACGGCACGACCGCGTGGAACGCGCGCTGCCAGCCGGCGTCGTCGGTGCCGGGCGGCAGCGCGACGTTCACGGCGGCGCCCTCCGCGCCCGGCCCCCCGGTCTCGTCGGGGAAGCCGGTGCCGGGGAAGAGCGCGAGCGGGGTCTCGTGCAGGCTGACCGTGAGCACCCGGGGGTCGTCGTAGAAGACCTGCTGCACGCCGTCGCCGTGGTGCACATCCACGTCCACGTACGCGATGCGGCGCGCGCCCAGGTCGAGCAGCCGGGCGATGGCCACCGCCGGGTCGTTGTAGACGCAGAAGCCGGCGGCCCGGGCCGGCATGGCGTGGTGCAGGCCGCCGGCCACGTTGACCGCCCGCCGGGCCTCGCCCCGCCACACGGCCTCGGCGGCGGCCACGGTGGCCCCGGCGACCAGGGCGCTGGACTCGTGCATCCCGTCGAAGACCGGGTTGTCCGCGGTGCCGAGCCCGTGCCCGGCGAAGAGCGGGTCGCGGGGGGCGACCCGCACCGCGTCCAGGTAGCGCAGGTCGTGGACCCGGGTCAGCAGGGCCTCGTCGGCGGGCTCGGGCCGCACCAGCCGCACCCCGGGCCGGTCGAGCACGCCCAGCTCGCGGGCGAGCGCGACGGTCAGCTCCACCCGCACCGGGTCGAGCGGATGATCGCCCATGTCGTACGCGAGCAGGGCCTCGTCCCACACCACCACCGTGTCCTCGGACATGGCGTCATCGTCGCACGCGCGCCGCGACCCGCCCAGCGCACGCGCTGCCCGGCGGCCGATCCCGGCCGGTCAGCCGCCGGTGGCGACCGGGCGGGACGGGTCGGCCACCCACCCGCTCCACGATCCGACGTAGAGGGCGGCGTCCGGGCGGCCGGCCAGGTGCAGGGCGAGCACGGCCTGCGCCGCGGTCACCCCCGACCCGCAGTACGCCCCGACCGGCGCGGCGTCGGCGACCCCGGCGGCGGCGAACCGTTCGCGCAGGGCGGCGGCGGACGGGAAGCGGCCGTCCGGGCCGACGTACCCGGCGGCGGGGAGGTTGACGGCGCCCGGCACGTGCCCGGCGACCGGGTCGACCGGCTCGTTCTCGCCCCGGTAGCGCGCGGCGGCCCGCACGTCGAGCAGCACCCCGTCCCCGGCGGCGGCCAGCGCGGCTGCCGAGCCGGCGTCGAGCACCGGCAGCCCCCCGGGCCGGACCGTCACGTCGCCGGGCGTCGGCGCGGGCGGGTCCGTGGAGACGGGCAGGCCGGCGGCCACCCAGGCCGGGAAGCCGCCGTGCAGCAGGCGGACCGGCCGGTGACCGGCCCAGCGCAGCGTCCACCAGGCGCGGGCGGCGGCCATCCCGTCGCCGCCGTCGTACACGACGACGGGGTGACCGGCGCGCACTCCGGCGGCCCGCAGCGCGGCCTGGAGGGCGTCGGGGTCGGGCAGGGGGTGGCGGCCGGCGGCGCCGGGCGGCCCGCACAGCTCGGCGTCCAGGTCGACGAAGACGGCGCCCGGCAGGTGGCCGGCGGCGTAGTCGTCGCGGCCGGGCGGGCCGGCGAGCCGCCAGCGCACGTCGAGCAGGGTGGGCGGGGCGGCGGAGCGCAGCTCGGCGGCGAGCCGGTCGGCCTCGACCAGCGGATTCTCGGCATCGGACATGGCGACCAGTCAACACCATCAGGGCGGCGACCTCGCGTTTCGGCGGTCGGCGGTGGGCGTCGGCCGGGGTACCATCGACTTCCGGGAGGTCCCTGACGTGAATGACCTGGTCGAGACGACCGTTAGTTCGATCACCACCGGAGAGAGGTGGCAGATCGGATGAAACACGATCTTGTAGATACGACCGAGATGTACCTGCGCACCATCCTCGAGCTGGAGGAGGAGGGGGTGCCGCCGCTGCGCGCCCGCATCGCGGAGCGGCTGAGCCAGAGCGGCCCCACCGTCAGCCAGACCGTCGCCCGGATGGAGCGCGACGGGCTGCTCACCGTCGAGGGCGGCCGGCACCTGGCACTGACCCCGCAGGGGCGTGCCGCCGCCGTCTCCGTGATGCGCAAGCACCGGCTCGCCGAGCTGCTGCTGGTCAACGTCATCGGGATGCCCTACGAGGAGGCCCACGAGGAGGCCTGCCGCTGGGAGCACGTGATGAGCGACGCGGTGGAGAAGCGGGTCTACGAGCTGCTCAACCGGCCGTCCCGGTCCCCGTACGGCAACCCGATCCCCGGCCTGGCGGACCTGGGCACCGCCGGGACGGAGACCGACGGCAGCGAGGGCGAGCGCAACCTGGCCTTCCCCGGGCTCTCCGGCCCGGTGGTGGTCCGGCGGATCTGCGAGAGCGTGCAGACCGACGCGGGCGTGCTGCGGCAGTTGCGCGCCGCCGGGGTCGACCCGGGCGCGACCGTGACCGTCGCCCAGGAACGCGGCGAGGTCTTCATCGACCGCTCCGGCGACCGCATCCAGCTCCCCCGCGAGGTCGCCTCCCGGGTCTTCGTCGCCGCCCACTGACACCCCGGGGTAAGGAAGGGCACCTTGTTAACGCTTTCTGCATAGGAAGGGCCCCTTCCTAACAAGTCGCCCCGGGGCGGGCGTGGCGCGAGGGCGCGGGAGCGCGCGGTGGGACGGCCCGGGGCGGCGGGAGTGCGCCGGGTCAGCCGTGCCGGGCGAACGCGGCGGCGATCCCCGCCCGGTCCGCGCCCGCCGCGAGCAGCAGCCGGAGCAGCACCTTCGCCTTGTACGGGTCGAGCAGCCCACCGTTGATGAGCCCACGTCGCTGGAGGTCGGTCTCCGACCCCACCGCCCCGTACGTGTGCCGCAGCACCGACCCCGCGCCGGTCCGCGAGGTGAGCACCACCGGCACCCGCTCCGCCAGCTCCCCGAGCACCGGGGCGAGCGCGGACGGGACGTGCCCGACGCCGAACCCGGCGACGACCACCGCGTCCCGGCCCCGGAACAGGTGGGCGAGGTGGTCGGCGTCCTCGTCGAGGGTGACCGTGAGCAGGGCCACCCGGACCGTGTCGAGCCGGCCCCGGTCCACCCCGGTCACCGGGGGCAGCCGCTGCGGCCGGGTCAGCACCCGCACCTCGCCCTCCACGACGTGCCCGAGCGGCCCGGCGTTCGGGGAGACGAACGCGGCGGTGTTGGTGCTGTGCGTCTTGCGGGCCCACCGGGCGGCGTGCACCTCGTCGTGGAACGCGACCAGCGCGCCCAGGCCCCGGGCGGCCGGCGCGGCGGCCACCCGGGCCGCCGCGAGCAGGTTCGCCGGGCCGTCCGCGCCGGCCAGGGTGGGGTTGCGCATCGCGCCGGTGAGGACCAGCGGCTCCGGGTGCGGCCAGACCAGGTCGGCCAGGAACGCGGTCTCCTCCAGCGTGTCGGTGCCCTGGGTCACCACCACGCCGGTCGCGCCGCCGGCCACCGCCGGAGACGATCCCGCCGAACGCCTTCTCGCGTCGATGGCCCGGGTGCCGTACCGGCATGCGGTGACGCTGCGGATACAGGGAACACTCGAGCAGATCCGCACACGACTGCCGGCCAGCGTCGCCGAGGTGCGAGAGGGCGAGGACGAAGGCTGGCAGTCCGTGGAGATCCGGGCCGAGAGTCTCGACTGGTTGCCCGCCGTGCTCGCCGCGCTCGACCTGCCGTTCGTCATCGAACGCCCGGACGAGCTCCGCGGCCGTGTCATCGCGCTCGCCGACCGGCTGGCGGCCTCGGGACGGGCGCTGCCGTAGCGGTCCTGGAACACGGGGTCGTACAGGAGTCGGTCCTGCCTGGCCCATCGAACAGCCGGCGGCGGCCGTGCAGCCCGGCGCCACGCGCAGGACGTCACGCGAACCAGGTGAGCGCCTGCCCGTGCGGACGAGTCCACGCCAACGGCACGCCGTCCAACGCGAGCACGTTGTGGTGCGCGCCGTCCGGCGGGGCGGGCAGGCCGTCGTGCCGCAGCACGTCCGGGGCCTCGTTCGCGATCCAGTGTCCGGGCAGGTTGCGTATCACCTCGGCGAACGCCGCCCGGCGTGGCGGCGGCACCAGGTAGAGCACGGAGGTGTGGAACACCACCAGCGTCGCGCCGGCCGGCGCCCGCGCGGCCAGGGCCGGCAGGTCGTCCACCAGGTCGCCGCGGACGAGCAGCGGGGGTTCGGCGGCGGCGACCGACGCGGCGGCGCGCAGCCGGGCGCGGCGTGCGGTGTGCTCCGGCCAGACGAGGGCGTCGAGCCAGGCCATGTCGGCGGGGTCGGTCACGTCGAGGGGGTTCAGGTCCAGGCCGGCCCGCCACACGACCTCGGGCCGGCGGGCCGGCGGGGCGATTCCGGTGAGCGCGCAGTCGAGGACCGGCCCGCCCGCGCCGACCTGCCGGTCGCCGTAACGGTAGGCGTACCGGTCGGGGTAGAGGCAGAGCCCGGCGGACGCCCCGACCTCCAGCAGCGCGAGCGGCTGCGGCAGCGCGGCGAGCACCGGCAGCAGCACGGCGCACCGCCCGGCCTCGTTGGTCTGGGTGGCCCGGGCGCGCAGCTCCGCCGCGACGGCGGCCCAGCGCGCCAGGACGAAGTCGCGGAACGCGGCCGGGTCCTCGACCGGGCCGCCGAGGAACCGGACGACCCCGAACAGCAGGTTCGGCTGCCGATCGGCGGGCGGGAGCGCGGCGAGCAGCGCGAGCACCTCGCGGTCGCGGGAGACCGCCAGGGCCAGGCGCTCGTACGTGGGAGAGACGTCACGCGCCTCCCGGGCGGCGAACTCGGCGTAGCGGCCGGCGGTCGTCGTCTCCTGGTCGTCCGTCGGGGTGCGGCTCATCGGGACAGGGTAGTCACGCCTCGGGTGTGAGAGGGGTTCCCTTCTCTACCGCAGGCGTTAACAAGGTGCCCTTCCTTTCCGGCAGGTCGAGCCCCGGGCGCGTCAGCGCCCGGGGCTCGACCGCCGCATCCCTCAGCTACAGCCGCTGGTCGAGCCGCAGCCCTCGCAGACGTAGCAGCTACCGGCCGGGCGCATCTTCGTGCCGCAGGTGAAGCAGAGCGGCGCGTCGGCGGCCTTGCCGATCACGGCCTCCAGCAGTTCGGTGCTGGAGCCCACCGACGGCGCGGGCTTGGCGGCGGCGACGTCGGCGACCTCCTGCGCCGGCTGGGCGACCGGGCCGGTCTTCGTCTCCGGCGCCTCGACCGGGGCGGAGGAGGCCATCGCGGTGAGGTCCGCACCGCTGGCCTCCGCCTCCGCCTCGGCCGCGAGCTGGGCGGCCCGCTCCTTGGCGGTGAAGATGCCCAGCTCGGCGCGGCGCTCGTACGGCAGGAAGTCCAGCGCCAGGCGACGGAAGATGTAGTCCATCACCGAGGCGGCCATCCTCAGGTCCGAGTCGTCGGTCATGCCGGCCGGCTCGAAGCGCATGTTGGTGAACTTGCTGACGTACGTCTCCAGCGGGACGCCGTACTGGAGACCGATGGAGATGGCCACCGAGAAGGCGTCCATCACGCCGGCCAGGGTCGAGCCCTGCTTCGACATCTTGAGGAAGACCTCGCCGAGGCCGTCGTCGGGGTACGACGAGGCGGTGAGGTACCCCTCCGCGCCGCCGACCGAGAAGGAGATCGTCTGCGACGGGCGCTTCTTCGGCAGCCGCTTGCGCACCGGGCGGTACTCGACGACCTTCTCCACCACCGGCGCGACGGCGGCCGTCTCGGCGGGGGCGACGGTGGTCGCGACGGCCTTGTTCGGCTTGGCGACCGACAGGGGCTGACCGACCTTGCAGTTGTCCCGGTAGATCGCCAGGGCCTTGAGGCCGAGCTTCCAGCCCTCGAAGTAGATCTTCTCGACGTCCTCGACGGTCGCCTGCTCCGGCATGTTGACCGTCTTGGAGATCGCGCCGGAGATGAACGGCTGGACGGCCGCCATCATCCGCACGTGGCCCATCGGGGCGATGGACCGCTCGCCCATGGCGCAGTCGAAGACCGGGTAGTGCTCCGGCTTGAGGCCGGGGGCGTCGACGACGTGGCCGTGGTCGGCGATGTGCTCGACGATCGCCTCGACCTGCTCCTCGGGGTAGCCGAGGCTGCGCAGGGCGCGCGGGACGGTCTGGTTGACGATCTGCATGGAGCCGCCGCCGACCAGCTTCTTGAACTTGACCAGCGCCAGGTCCGGCTCGACGCCGGTGGTGTCGCAGTCCATCATCAGGCCGATGGTGCCGGTCGGGGCGAGCACGCTGGCCTGCGAGTTGCGCCAGCCGAACCGGTCGCCGACCTTGTTGCCCTGGGTCCACTGCTTCGTCGCCTCGCGCTGGATGGCGGTGGCGACGGTGCCGGCCGGCTTGATCGCGTCGTTGGCGGCGGCGTGCTTGCGCATGACCCGCTTGTGCGGCTCGGCGTTGCGGGCGTAGCCGTCGTAGGGGCCGACGACGCCGGCCAGCTCGGCCGAGCGGCGGTACGCCGTGCCGGTCATCAGCGAGGTGATCGCGGCGGCGACCGAGCGCCCCTGCTCCGAGTCGTACGGCAGGCCGGAGGCCATCAGCAGCGCGCCCAGGTTGGCGTACCCGATGCCGAGCTGCCGGTAGGCGCGGGTGGTCTCGCCGATCCGCTCGGTCGGGAAGTCGGCGAAGCAGATCGAGATGTCCATCGCGGTGATGACCAGCTCGACGGAGCGGACGAACTTCTCCACCTCGAAGCCGCCGTCGGCGCGGAGGAACTTCATCAGGTTGAGCGAGGCCAGGTTGCACGAGGAGTTGTCCAGGTGCAGGTACTCCGAGCACGGGTTCGACGCGGTGATCCGCCCGGTCTCCGGGCAGGTGTGCCAGTCGTTGATGGTGTCGTCGTACTGGAGGCCGGGGTCGGCGCACTCCCAGGCGGCCTGGGAGATCGTGCGGAACAGCTTCTTGGCGTCGATGGTCTCGATGGTCTGCCCGTCGAGCCGGCCGCGCAGGTCGAAGCCGCCGCCGTTCTCCACGGCGGTCATGAACTCGTCGGAGACCCGGACGGAGTTGTTGGCGTTCTGGTACTGCACGCTGACGATGTCGTTGCCGCCGAGGTCCATGTCGAAGCCGGCGTCCCGCAGCGCGCGGATCTTGTCCTCCTCGCGCGCCTTGGTGATCACGAACTCCTCGATGTCCGGGTGGTCGACGTCGAGGATGACCATCTTGGCCGCGCGCCGGGTGGCGCCGCCGGACTTTATGGTCCCCGCGCTCGCGTCGGCGCCGCGCATGAAGCTGACCGGGCCGGAGGCGGTGCCGCCGGAGGAGAGCAGCTCCCTGGAGGAGCGGATGCGGGACAGGTTGACCCCGGAGCCGGAGCCGCCCTTGAAGATCAGCCCCTCCTCCTTGTACCAGTCGAGGATCGAGTCCATGGAGTCATCCACGGAGAGGATGAAACAGTTGTGCACCCGCAGGTTGCCGGCCAGGAACTCGCCGCTCTCGGTCTGGATGTCGTAAACCTCCATCGCGCCCAGCGGCTCGATGCGGTCGATCTCCAGCCGCTTGACGTCGGCGGCCGATCGGCCCGCCTTGGCGAAGCTCGCCTCGAGCTTGGCCATCTTCTCCGCGCCGATGAACCCGATGTGGGTGGCGAAGAGGTCCCGGTCGCCGTCGTTCTGGATCCGCACCGACCAGCAACCCTTGCGGTTCGGGCGCGGGTCGGCCTTGTACCCGACCCGGGAGAAGATCCCAAACCGCAGCAGCAGGCTCTGCACGCCGCGGATCAGCTTCTCGGAGATCATGTCCACCGCGACGAGCGTCGAGCGCTCACGCGCCGAGACGTACCCCTCGGCCTGGAAAATGCTGCGCAGGTACGCCGCGACGACCGGCAGCGGGGCGGTGAGGAGCCGCTGCGGCACCTCCATCTCGACGCCGCGCGTCAGCAGGTCCCACTTCTCCACGAACGGGCGCAGGTGCTCGCCGTAGAGGCGGGTACGCCGGCAGTCCAGCTCGTCGCTCTGCGTCTCCACGGCACGCTCGTGCCGGTGCGCGCCCGGGAAGACCTCGTCGAGGGTGCCGCGAACCCAGTCCAGCTCGTCGTCGTTGACAGTCATCGCCTCGACGGTCAGCGACCGGTTGGTGCCCTCGTCGTACTGGCCCACGAAGCCGTCCGACTGCAACCAGCCCGCGAGTGCCGCCTCGCGGATCTCCCGCAGATCGATTTCGGCTTCGCCGTAGGCATACGTGCGGTGCCACTCGAGCCTGTCGCCGGTCTTCAGGGTGCCGGCCTCCACCCACTCGCCCGTGCCGTGGCCCGTGCTGCGCCACACCACGTGGTCTGGCGTGACGTCGAGCTGGTAGCCCGCCTTGGTGTGCAGCCGGAGGACCTCGCGCACCCCGTTGGCCTTGACGGCGACGATCCGGGTCAGCCCCGTGCCGTCGTACACCTTGGTGCCGACGGCGTCGTCGGCAACCAGCTTGCCGATCGGCACGAGGCCGCCGGGGGTGCTGACCAGCGAGTCGTACGGCAGGCACGCGCTGACCTGCTGGGGCGAGGGCGTGCCGACGTTGAACCAGACCGGCGAGTTGAAGCTGAACACCTGGTGCAGCAGCATCCAGGTCAGCTCGTGGGCGAAGACCTCGGCGTCGGCGGGGGTGGCGAAGTAGCCGTGCTGCTCGCCGGCGGCGCGGTAGGTGCTGACCACCCGGTCGATGAGCTGCCGGAGCGACCACTCCCGCTCCGGGGTGCCCACCGCGCCCCGGAAGTACTTGGTGGTCACGATGTTGGCCGCGTTGACGCTCCAGGACTCGGGGAACTCCACCCCGCGCTGCTCGAAGTTGATCGAGCCGTCCCGCCAGTTCGTCATCACGACGTCGCGGCGCTCCCACGCCACCTCGTCGTACGGGTGGACCCCGTCGGTCGTCCACACCCGCTCGATCTTCAGCCCCGCCCCGGCCTTGGTCCGCGACCGGCTGGCTGTCACGCCGTCCCCCGCCATCTCATCCGCCCCCTCGTCTGCGCGGTCACCCGCCGCGCGTCCAACTGTCAGAAACCAGCAAAAATCAATTGGTACGGCCCGCGGCCCCCGCCGCGGCCCCGGCGTCGCCGTCCGCCCCGGCGGCACCCGCACGGGCGCGGGCGGCGGCCCGCAGCGTCTCGATCTCGCGCTCGAAGTCGGCCAGCGAGTCGAACGAGCGGTAGACGCTGGCGAAGCGGAGGTACGCCACCTCGTCCAGGTCCCGCAGCGGCCCGAGGATCGCCAGCCCCACGTCGTGGCTGGGGATCTCGGCGGCGCCCTTGGCCCGGACGGTCTCCTCGACCTTCTGGGCGAGCAGGGCGATCGAGTCCTCGTCGACCGGCCGGCCCTGGCACGCCTTGCGCACCCCGCCGATGATCTTGATGCGGCTGAACGGCTCGGTGACCCCGCTGCGCTTGACCACCGCGAGCACCGCCTCCTCGTGGGTGGTGAACCGCTTGCCGCACTCCGGGCAGGACCGCCGCCGGCGGATCAACTGGCCGTCGTCGGCCTCGCGGGAGTCGACGACCCGCGAGTCGGCGTGCCGGCAGTACGGGCACCGCATCGCCTGACCTCCTCATCGACGGCGGGCACACCGACACACCCCCGGACGCGCGGAACCACGGCGCCGGCCCCGCGCAGGGGCCGCCACCGGGATGCGGCGACGGGAGTGCGGTCGGTAGTCGAACCCAACCTGTAGGCGACTTACGCCCGTGTGACTACTACATCTAGGGGTCGACCGTATTCGCCCCACGGACCGAGGTCAAGTTGGCCGGCACCTCCGGCGAGTCGCCAGAATCACGCCCCCGCCGCATCTCCCCCGCCCCGCCGAGTGTGCAACGCGGCACGGCCCGGGCGGACACGGGGCACACCCCTGACCCACCGAAAGGAACGACAGTCGAACGGGTGTTCGACCACGGCGTACCATTTATCAGAACAGGCGTTCGGATTTCCCGCTTTTCGGCTCCGACACGCCGACGAAGGTCGTACAGATGTTTGAAAATGACTGATCCCACCTATACGGTCAAGAACAACCGAGCCCGGCGGGTCGCGTCGGATCGGTGGCCACACCCCCATCCACACCACGAGCCGCCGAGGCACCCAGCGCCGACCAGGGAGGACGGACGTGACCGACGACCGGGCCAGCCGGCCGAAGAACCCGCAGCAGATCGCCGAGGCGGGTCCGCCGGCCACCCGGCGCCCCCGCGCCGCGCGCAGCCGGGCCGGGCAGCCCGCCGTGCGCCCGGTCACCCCCGTGGTCAGCAGCTTCCCCGAACCGGCCACCGTCGACCTGACCGCCCGGCAGCGCCGCATCCTGGAGTTCATCCGCACCTGGGTCGAGCGGCACGGGTACCCGCCGAGCGTGCGGGAGATCGGTGAGGCCGTGGGCCTGGTCTCCCCGTCCAGCGTCGCCTACCAGCTCAAGGAGCTGGAGAAGAAGGGCTTCCTGCGCCGCGACCCCAACCGGCCGCGCGCCGTGGACGTCCGCGCCCCCAACGACACGCTCGACGACGAGGCGTCCCGCTCGCAGCGCCCCGCCCCGGCCTACGTGCCGATGCTGGGCCGGATCGCCGCCGGCGGCCCGATCCTGGCCGAGCAGGCGGTGGAGGATGTCTTCCCCCTCCCCCGCGAGCTGGTGGGCGAGGGCGAGGTCTTCATGCTCCAGGTCAAGGGCGACTCGATGCTCGACGCCGCGATCTGCGACGGAGACTGGGTGGTGGTCCGGCAGCAGCCGACCGCCGAGGCCGGGGACATCGTCGCGGCGATGCTCGACGGCGAGGCGACCGTGAAGACCTACCGCCGGCGCGACGGCCACGTCTGGCTGATGCCGCAGAACCCGGCCTTCGACCCGATCCCGGGCGACGACGCGACCATCATGGGCCGGGTCGTGGCCGTCCTGCGCCGCATCTGACCGCACGCCCGCATCCGGCCGGACTCGGGTGACGTCAGCCGGCCCTCGCCGGCCCGGCTGACGTCGTCCGGGCGGCCGGGTAGTCGGTCAGTACCGGTCGCCCCGGTACCCGCGACCGCCGCCGGGCGGCTGACCGTGCCGGCCCCGCCCGTCGTCGTGCCCACCGTCGCCCCGCCGGCCGTCGCCCCGACCGCGAGCGCCGTCGCCCCGGCCGCCGTCGCCCCGCCGGCCCGCTCGCGGGTCCCGGGGGTCCTGCTCCCGCCGGGGCGGCTGCGCCCGTCCCCCACCGCGACCCGGCTGCGCGTCCCGGCCGCCGCCGTGGACCGCGCCGCGACCGGGCTGGCCGTTCCGTCCGGGCTGCCCGCCGCCGGGGGGAGGGCCACCGGCGGACTGACCCGCGCCGTACACGCCGCTGCCGGCGGGCCGACCACCGCCGTACACTCCGCCGCCCTGGGGACGACCGCCGCGACCGTCGCCCTGGGGGCGACCGCCGCCACCGGCCGGTGCGCCGCCGCCGTACACGCCGCTGCCGGGGGTCGCCCGGCCCGGCCCGGCGTCCGCCGGTGCCCCGCCGTAGACCCCGCCGCGCGCCGGGGCACCGCCGCCGTAGACGCCGCCCCGGGGCCGGTCCCCGCCCTGGGGCGGGCCGTCGACGGGCCGGGCCCGGGCGGGCTCCACCGGGGCGACGTTCAGCGGGAACTCGTCGCGCTCCGGCAGGTCGGAGTCGTCCCTCGGGTCGTCGGGCGGCGCGGGACGCTTCCGGGCCCGGACGATGCCGAGGACGCCCGCCCCGACCATCAGCGCGCCGATCACGCCGACCGCCGCGATCAGGTACGTGATCTCGTCGAGGCTCAGCCCCTCCATCCAGGACTTCTCCGCCGTCGGCTTCGGCGGGCCGGCCGCGCCGGCCAGCGCCTCGGCCCCCTTGGTGGAGGGGGTGTAGGCGAGGATCTCGATGGGGTCGTCCTCGGCCAGTTCCCCGCCGTCGGAGACGGTGACGAAGGACTTGCCGTCCGGCGTGTACGAGATCGCCTCGCCGAACGGGTCCGTCAGCGGGGTCACCCGGGGCTTCCCGCCGGTCAGCGCGCCGACGAGGTCGCCGTTCGACACGTCGTACTCGAAGGCGTCGGCGTACGTGCGCAGCACCACCCGCGCGCCGTCCGGCGACCGGGCCGCGCCGGTGATGGCGACCCGGCCGAGGACCCCCAGCCGGGATTCGGTGTTGGTCTTGGGCAGCCCGATCTCGCCGACCTTCGTCATCGGCACCGGCTCGGTGTCGCCGGTCTGCAGCTTCCCGGAGGGGGCGAAGATCTGGGCCTTGCCGCTGGCCACCTTCGTGATGATCAGCGGCTTGCCGTCGTTGCCGATCAGCAGCGCCTCGGCGTCGTGCGGCTTCTTCTCCGGGTAGGAGAGGCGGTGCAGCACCGGCCGGGACGACCCGTCGACCGGCATGCTCCACACGGCCACCCGCTCCCGCCGCGTGGTGTTCGTGATGTTGTCGCCGGTGTCGGCGATCCACAGCTTCTTGCCGTCCGGGGAGAGCGCGAGGTCCTCGGTGTCGAGCGGACCGTTGCCGGAGTAGCGCACCGGCTCCCCGCTGATCCTGCATCTGGTGTCGAGGAAGAAGACCCGCTTGCGGCTCTCGTCGGTGGTCCCGTCGTTGATCACGACGTACCCGTCCTTGGTCGCCACCAGGCCGGAGATCTCCCGCAGCCGCTCGTCGGTCACCGTGCAGCGCTTCTTGCCCGGGGTCGACTCGGGCGCGGCGGCCGCAGGCGCGGCCAGGATGGCTCCGGGGAGCGCCACGGTCGCCCCGAGCAGGCCGAGGGCAACCGTGACCGAGGAAACAGCGCGGCGCATTGGCTCAGTGTCGCATGCCGACGGGAAGGTGACGGTCATGCCGGGACCGCCCGCCGCGCCCGGGGGTGGGCCGTGGGGCGGACGGCGGGACGGGGCGGGGCGACGATGTTGCCCCGCCCACGCCCCCGTCAGCCGGTGTAGGCGACGACCCGCTCCTCCGCCGCCGCGAACGGCGCCAGCTCGGCGGCCAGCGCCTCGCCGACCCGCACGTGCAGCAGCGTCCCCTCCGGCAGGTGGGCGGTGCTGAGCACCTCGCCCTGCCGGTGCACCCGGGCGACCAGGTCCCCCCGGTCGTACGGCAGCACGGCGCGGACCTCCACCGCCGGGCTGGGCAGCCGCTGCTCGATCGCGGCCCGCACGTCGTCGATGCCCCGACCGGAGTGGGCGGCGGCGAAGACGGCGTCCGGCCAGAGCCGCTTGAGCCGCAGCAGGGTCTCCTCGTCGGCGGCGTCGATCTTGTTGACCACCAGCAGTTCGGGCAGCCGGTCCGCGCCCACCTCGGCGAGCACCTCACGGACGGCCCGGACCTGCTCCTCCGGGTCGGGGTGGGCGCCGTCGACGACGTGCACCACCAGGTCGGCGGCGGCGACCTCCTCCAGGGTCGAGCGGAACGCCTCGACGATCTGGTGCGGCAGGTGCCGGACGAACCCGACGGTGTCGGAGAGCGTGTAGAGCCGGCCGTCGGCGGCGGTGGCCCGGCGGGTGGTCGGGTCCAGCGTGGCGAACAGCGCGTTCTCCACCAGCACGCCGGCCCCGGTGAGCCGGTTGAGCAGGCTGGACTTGCCGGCGTTGGTGTAGCCGGCGATGGCCACCGCCGGCACGGCGTTGCGGGACCGGCGGGCGCGCTTGGTCTGCCGGACCGTCTTCATGGCCTTGATCTCCCGGCGCAGCCGGGCGATGCGGGTGCGGATGCGTCGCCGGTCGGTCTCCAGCTTGGTCTCACCGGGGCCGCGCAGGCCCACGCCGCCACCCGCGCCACCGCCGGCGCCACCGCCCTGCCGGGACAGCGTCTCGCCCCAGCCGCGCAGGCGCGGGAGCAGGTATTCGAGCTGGGCCAGCTCGACCTGCGCCTTGCCCTCCTTGCTCTTGGCGTGCTGGGCGAAGATGTCGAGGATCAGCGCCGTCCGGTCGATCACCTTGACCTTGGTGCGCTGCTCCAGGTTGCGGAGCTGGGACGGGGACAGCTCCCCGTCGCAGATCACCGTGTCGGCCCCGGTGGAGAGCACCACCGCGCCGAGGTCGTCGACCTTGCCCCGGCCGACGTAGGTCGCCGGGTCGGGGCGGTTGCGGCGCTGGATCAGCCCCTCCAGCACCTGCGAGCCGGCGGTCTCGGCCAGCGCCGCCAGCTCGGTGAGGGAGTTGTCGGCGTCGGTCTGGCTGCCCTCCGTCCAGACGCCGACGAGGACGACCCGCTCCAGCCGGAGCTGGCGGTACTCGACCTCGGTGATGTCGGTCAGCTCGGTCGAGAGGCCAGGGACCCGCCGCAGCGCCTGCCGCTCCGCCAGCTCGAACTCCCCAGTGGTCGCTTCGAGCTCGTCGTCCGAGAAGGGTACGTAGGTCTCCTGGTCGCGCAAGCCGCGCCTCCTGTCCGTTCTGCTCTGCGGTGACGGTCTGTCCCGCAATGACAGCTTTCTGTCGCGTACGAGCAATCCTGTCACGTGTCAACGCCCGACGCACCCGCTATATGCCCGTCGCCGGGGCCCCGGGAGTGGGGGCGAATGCGGCGCGGCGCACACGGGCGAGTAGAAAGGCGGGACAACATTCGACCTGCGATCAGCGTTGACGGAGGCATTCCCGTGGCCATCACCCGACTGCCGAGTGCGGGGTTCTCGATCACCATCCGGATCGCGGTGCCCGCGGACGCCTCCTCGATCGGCCGCCTGACGACCTCCGTGGGCGAGGCCGGGGCGATCGTCACCGCGCTGGACGTCGTCGACTCCGACCCGACGCACGTGCTGGTCGACCTGACCTGCGACACCGCCGACGCCGGCCACGCCGACCAGGTCGTCGACGCGCTGACCGCGCTCGACGGGGTGGACGTGCGCAAGGTCTCCGACCGGACGTTCCTGCTGCACCTCGGCGGCAAGATCGAGGTCAGCTCCAAGGTCGCGCTGCGCAACCGCGACGAGCTGTCCCGCGCGTACACCCCGGGGGTGGCCCGGGTCTGCCAGGCCATCGCCGAGAACCCGGCCGACGCCCGGCGGCTGACCATCAAGCGCAACACGGTCGCGGTGGTCAGCGACGGCTCGGCCGTGCTCGGCCTGGGCAACCTCGGGCCGGCCGCGTCGCTGCCGGTGATGGAGGGCAAGGCCGCCCTGTTCAAGCGGTTCGGCGGGGTGGACGCCTGGCCGGTGGTGCTCGACACCCAGGACACCGACGAGATCGTGGCGATCGTCAAGGCGATCGCGCCCGCGTACGGCGGGATCAACCTGGAGGACATCGCCGCGCCGCGCTGCTTCGAGATCGAGGCCCGGCTGCGCGAGGCGCTGGACATCCCGGTCTTCCACGACGACCAGCACGGCACCGCGATCTGCGTGCTGGCGGCGCTGACCAACGCGCTGCGGGTGGTGGGCAAGCAGATCGCGGACGTGCGGGTGGTCGTCTCCGGCGCCGGCGCGGCCGGCACCGCGATCATGAAGCTGCTGCTACGCCAGGGCGTCGGCGACATCATCGCGTACGACCGCCAGGGCGCCCTGCACCGCGGCCTGACCGGGCTCAACCCGGCCTGGCAGTGGCTGGCGGAGAACACCAACAGGGAGAACTACTCGGGCGACCTGGCCGGGGCGGTGCGCGGCGCGGACGTCTTCATCGGGGTGAGCGCGCCCAACCTGCTCACCGGCGACGACATCGCCACGATGGCCAAGGACTCGATCGTCTTCGCGCTGGCCAACCCGGACCCGGAGGTCGACCCCCGGGAGGCGCGCAAGCACGCCGCGGTGGTCGCCACCGGCCGCTCCGACCAGCCCAACCAGATCAACAACGTGCTGGCCTTCCCCGGGGTGTTCCGGGGGATGCTCGACGCGCACGCCGAGGAGTTCACCGAGGAGATGGCGATCGCCGCCGCCCGGGCGATCGCCGACGTGGTCGGCGAGGACAAGATCAACCCGACGGTCATCGTGCCGAGCGTCTTCGACTCCCGGGTCGCCCCGGCGGTCGCCGCCGCCGTCCGCGCCGCCGCCCAGCAGCCGGCCCCGCCCCCCGCGGCCGACCCGGGCCCGGCCGACCTCCCGGAAATCGCCGCCAACGCCAGCGCCACCCCCTGACCCACCCCGCTCCCCCGCTCCCCCGCTTCCCGCCCTCCGCGGAGACGCGTTGATCAAGAAGTTTGCGTCAGAGTGACGATCTTTCCCGACGCAAACCTCTTGATCAACATGGGCGGGGGCGGGGGTGGGCGCGGGGAGGTCGGCGGGGTGTGGGTCAGGCCGTGAGGGTTGCCGGGTCTACCGTGCCCGTGGCGACCAGGACGGCGGGGCCCGCCAGCCAGCAGGAGTCGTCGGTCACCGTGACCGTCAGGCGGCCACCGGGGACGTCGACCGCCACCGTGCCGGTGTCGCGGCCCGCGTCCCGCAGCGCCACCGCCCCCACCGCGCACGCGCCGGTGCCGCAGGACATCGTCTCGGCCGAGCCGCGCTCGTACACCCGCATCAGCACGTGGCCGTCGACGGGGTCGCCCGGGGCGACGAACTCGACGTTCACCCCGGCGGGAAAGACCACCGGGTCGACCTCGGGCGCCCGGGTGAGGTCGAGCGAGCCCAGCGCCAGCCCCGCCGGCAGGACGCAGACCAGGTGCGGGTTGCCGACGTCCACGGCCGCGCCGGGCAGGGTGAGCCCGCCCAGGGTGGCCGTCGCCGTGTCGCGCAGCCGGGGGCGACGCATCTCCACGGCGACCGTCTCCCCGTCCAGGCGCGCCCGCACGACGCCGGAGCGGGTGACCACCCGCAGGGTCGCCCCGTCAGGCTCGGCCAGCCCGGTGGAGACCAGGTAGCGGACGAAGACCCGGGCGCCGTTGCCGCACATCTCGGCGAAGGAGCCGTCGGCGTTCCAGTAGTCCATGAACCACTCGGCCTCGCCGGCCAGGCCGACGGCCTCCGGGTGCGCGGTCGAGCGGACCACCCGCAGGACACCGTCCGCGCCGATCCCCCGCCGCCGGTCGCAGAGCGCCGCGACCAGGCCGGACGTCAGGTCGAGCGCGCCCTCCGGGTCCGGGAGGATGACGAAGTCGTTGCCGGTGCCGTGTCCCTTGGTGAACTCCACGGCCCCATCATCGCGCAGCCGACCTGACGAGCCGCAGCGCGTCCTCGACGAGGCCGGGAGCGGCCGAGTCCAGCCAGTGCACGCGCGGGTCGCGGCGGAACCAGGAGCGCTGCCGGCGGACGAAACGGCGGGTGGCGCGCACCGTCTCGTCGCGCGCCTCGGCCTCGGTGAGGTCGCCGGCGAGCAGCCGCAGCACCTGCTGGTAGCCGAGCGCCCGGCTGGCCGTGCGCCCCTGGGCCAGGCCCCGACCGAGCAGCTCCCGGGTCTCGGTGACCAGGCCGGCGGCCCACATCCGGTCCACCCGCAACGCGATCCGCTCGTCCAGCAGCGCGGTGTCCAGGTCCACCCCGAGCTGCACCGACGGGTAGTACGGCGTCGGCTCGGGCAGCGAGGCGGTGAACGGCGCGCCGGTCAGCTCGATCACCTCCAGGGCGCGGACGATCCGCCGGCCGTTGCCGGGCAGGATGCCCGCCGCCGCGGCCGGGTCCGCGGCGCGCAGCCGCGCGTACAGGGGGGCCGGGCCCGACTCGGCCAGCTCCGCCTCCAGCCGTTCGCGCACCGCCGGGTCGGTACCGGGGAACTCGAACCGCTCCAGCACCGCCCGCACGTACAGGCCGGAGCCACCGACCAGCAGCGGCACCCGCCCCCGGGCGAGGACGTCGTCGATCGCCGCGCGGGCCAGCCGCTGGTACTCGGCGACGCTGGCCGGCTCGGTCACCTCCCAGATGTCGAGCAGGTGGTGCGGCACCCCCTCCCGCTCGGCCGGGGTGAGCTTCGCGGTGCCGATGTCCAGGCCCCGGTAGAGCTGCATGGAGTCGGCGTTGACCACCTCGCCGCCGAGCGCGTGGGCGAGGGCGACGCTCAGCGCCGACTTCCCGGCGGCGGTCGGCCCGACCACCGCCACGACCGTGCCGCGCCCGACGTACGCGCTCACAGCGCGACCCCGTTCACGACGCGGGGCTCGCAAGCTCACTCCTCGCGCTCACAGCCCAACCCCCGTTCACGACTGCGGGGCTCGCAAGCTCACTCCTCGCGCTCACAGCCCAACCCCCGTTCACGACTGCGGGGCTCGCAAGCTCACTCCTCGCGCTCACGCCGGCGCCCAGGTCGCCACCAGGTAGGCCACGCCGTAGGGGGCCTCGTGGTGGGTCAGCTCGCCGCGCCAGTCGCCGCCGGTCGCCCGCGCCGCGCCGGCGAGCACCTGCCAGGGCGCGCGCCCGGCGGCCCGCAGCTCCGCCGACAGGCCCGGGTCGAGGCCGAGCAGGGCGTCGGCGTCCGCGTCGGCCAGGGCCCGGGCCACCCCCTCGTCGTACGCCTGGGCGCGGGGGTCGTCGTAGCCGGGCGCCTTCGTGCCGCGACACGCCGACCCGTCCCCCAGCACCAGCAGCGCCACCCGGTCGTCGGCGACCAGCTCGGCGCCCCGCCGGGCGCACTCGGCCGGGGAGGCGTCGGCGGCCACCGCGTACGCGAGGCGGGGCAGCCCGGTGCCGGAGCGGCCGACCAGCCACGCGCCGATCGTCAGGCTCAGCGGGAGCCGGTCGGAGCCGGCGCAGTTGGTCTTCCACAGCCGCACGTACCGGTCCACCCCGTACGGACGCAGTGAGCCGTAGTCGGCCGCGCCGAAGGACTCCGTCGCCGGCCCGCCGCCGACCAGCAGGATCCCCTCCGGCTCGGCGGCGAGCAGCCGGGCGACCGCCGCCTCGCAGGCGGCGCGCAGGTCGTCCAGCTCGCCGGCGGCGGCGCCGGCGACCTCGGGGACGAGCAGGGGCGGATGGGGGCAGACGGCGGCGGCGACCAGAGGCACCCGTTCACCGTAGCGGGACGCGCCGGTGCGTCCCCGCGCCGATGGTGTCGTCCGGGGTCTAGGACACCGTATGGTCACGGTCGGCGACAGGCGCTCGACGCGGACCGGGTCGGACCTGTGACAATGCCGGGAGTAACTTTGCTGCGCCGTGGCGGCGATCGCGGGTCTTCCCGTCGACGCCGGGAGAACGAGGATGGGCACATGAGCGACTGGACGGCCTTCGGACGGGTGGACGCGGACGGCACCGTGTACGTCAAGACCGCCGAGGGCGAGCGGGTGGTCGGATCCTGGCAGGCGGGGGCCCCGGAGGAGGGGCTCGCCCACTTCGCCCGCCGCTACGCGGACCTGGTCACCGAGGTGGACCTGACCGCGGCGCGGCTCAACTCGGGCGCGGCGGACGCCGGTCACTCGCTGACCACGATCCGCCGGATCCGCGCGTCGCTGCCGGAGGCGCACGTCGTCGGCGACATCGACGCGCTGGCCGCGCGGCTGGACAAGCTGGCCACCCTCGCCGAGGAGAAGGCCGGCGAGGCCCGGGCCGCGCGGGACGCCGCCCGGGGCGAGGCGCTGGCGCGCAAGACCGCCCTCGTGGAGGAGGCGGAGAAGCTGGCCGCCGAGTCGACCGGCTGGAAGACCGCCGGGGACCGGCTCAAGGAGATCCTCGACGAGTGGAAGACCATCCGCGGCGTCGACAAGAAGACCGACGGTGAGCTGTGGAAGCGGTTCGCCGCCGCCCGGGACGGCTTCACCCGCCGCCGTGGCGCCCACTTCGCCACCCTGGACTCGCAGCGCAAGCAGGCGCAGCAGGTCAAGGAGGATCTGGTCGCCGAGGCGGAGAAGCTGAAGGACTCCACGGAGTGGGCGGCCACCGCCAACGAGCTCAAGGACCTCATGGCCCGCTGGAAGGCCGCCCCGCGCGCCGCCAAGGAGGCCGAGCAGAAGCTCTGGGAACGGTTCCGGGCGGCCCAGGACGGCTTCTTCACCCGGCGCAGCGAGGTCTTCTCCGCGCGGGACAACGAGCAGCGGGCCAACCTGGAGCGCAAGCAGGCGCTGCTCGCCGAGGCCGAGGCGCTGGACGTCGACGCCGATCCCAAGGGCGCGCAGGCGAAGCTGCGGGACATCCAGGCGCAGTGGCACGAGGCCGGCCGGGTGCCGCGGGAGGCCGCGGCGGGGCTGGAGCGGCGGCTGCGGGTGGTCGACGAGAAGGTCCGCGAGGTGATGGACTCGGCGTGGCGCCGCACCACCAAGGAGGACAACCCGCTGCTGGCCCAGATGCGGGCGCAGGTGGCCGAGGCCGAGGAGCGGCTGGCCCGCGCCCAGGCCGCCGGCGACGCGCGGCGGGTCAAGGAGGCCGAGCAGGCGCTGGCCTCGAAGCGGCAGTTCCTCCAGCTCGCCGAGCAGGCCGGCTGAGCCGTTCGTACCCCCCGGTCGGGGCCCGTCGCTGGCGCGGCGGGCCCCGGTCGCGTCAGTGGGCGGCGCAGCCGGTCGTCGGCGCGGGCGGCGCGGCCGGCGCGCCGATCGTGGGCAGCCCGAGCGACACCCCGGGGGTACGCGGGGAGCGCCCCGCCTCGGCGGCGTCCCCGGCCCGGGTGCGCCGGTGGGCCAGCGGCTCGCCGTCGGCGTTGAGGTGGTGCGGGGCGGCGTAGGTGACGGTGGTGTGCACGATGTCGCCGGGGCGGATCCGCCCGGCGAGGGAGCCGGGTCCGTCGTCCGCGCCCGTCGCGAAGTGCACGAGGCGGCCGTCGCGGGCGCGGCCCGACATCCGGCCGGTGCGCTCGTCCTTGCGGCCCTCGCCGACGGCGACCAGCACCTCGACGGTCTCGCCGACCAGCTTCTTGTTCTCCGCCCAGGTGATCTCCTCCACGGCGGCGATCAGCCGCTCGTACCGCTCCTGGACGACCTGCTTCGGGAGCTGGCCGGGCATGGTCGCGGCCGGGGTGCCGGGGCGCTTCGAGTATTGGAAGGTGAACGCCGAGGAGAACCGGGCCTCGCGGACCACGTCGAGGGTGCGCTGGAAGTCGGCCTCGGTCTCGCCGGGGAAGCCGACGATGATGTCCGTGGTGATCGCCGCGTCCGGCATCGCCGCCCGGACCTTCTCGATGATCCCGAGGTACTTCTCCGAGCGGTACGACCGGCGCATCGCCTTCAGCACGTCGTCGGAGCCGGACTGCAACGGCATGTGCAGCGAGTGGCAGACGTTCGGGGTCTCGGCCATCGCGGCGATGACGTCGTCGGTGAAGTCCTTCGGGTGCGGGCTGGTGAACCGCACCCGCTCCAGGCCCTCGATGTCGCCGCAGGCGCGCAGCAGCTTGCCGAAGGCGTACCGGTCGCCGAACTCGACGCCGTAGGAGTTGACGTTCTGCCCGAGCAGGGTCACCTCCAGCACGCCGGAGTCGACCAGGGCGCGCACCTCGGAGAGGATGTCGCCGGGGCGGCGGTCCTTCTCCTTGCCGCGCAGGGAGGGCACGATGCAGAACGTGCAGGTGTTGTTGCAGCCCACCGAGATCGACACCCAGCCGGCGTACGTCGACTCGCGCCGGGTCGGCAGCGTCGAGGGGAAGACGTCGAGGGATTCGAGGATCTCCACCTCGGCGGCGGCGTTGTGCCGGGCCCGCTCCAGCAGCACCGGCAGCGACCCGATGTTGTGGGTGCCGAAGACCACGTCGACCCAGGGGGCCTTGCGGACGATGTCGCCCCGGTCCTTCTGGGCGAGGCAGCCGCCCACGGCGATCTGCATCCCCGGGTGCCTGTCCTTCACGGGGCGCAGGTGACCCAGGTTGCCGTAGAGCCGGTTGTCGGCGTTCTCCCGCACGGCGCAGGTGTTGAACACCATCACGTCGGGGTTGTCGTCGGCCTCGGCGGCGCGCACGTAGCCGGCCTGTTCCAGCAGGCCGGAGATGCGCTCGGAATCGTGCACGTTCATCTGGCAGCCGTACGTGCGCACCTGGTAGGTGCGCGGGCTGCCCGCGGCTGCGGTAGTCATGACCCGCACAGCGTATCCGCACCCACCGACCGACCCGAACGAGGAGCAAGCCGTGTGCCGAAGCATCAAGACCCTGCGTGAGCCGTTCGTGCCGCAGGTGAGCCGCGCCGACATCGAGGCGGCGGCGTTGCAGTACGTCCGGAAGGTCTCCGGGTTCCGCGCACCGGCCGCGCACAACGCGGCGGCGTTCGACGCGGCGGTGGCCGCCGTCGCCGAGGCCACCGCGACCCTGCTCGACCAGCTCGTGGTGCGCGGGGGCCAGCAGCCGGCCGGGCGGGGCTGACCCGTCCCGGGCCCGCCGGCTCAGGCCGCGGCGAGGGCCGGGGCGACCGAGTCGGGGGCCCACCGGGACCGGTGGCACCGGGACCAGCCCCGGCAGCCGGGGTGGGCCAGGGTGCAGAGCCGTCGGCCGCTGAGCACCTCCCCGTCGTCGGTCTCGACGACGTCGAAGTGCACCGGGCGGATCGTGCCGCCGGGCGCGACGAGCAGGTGCCGACCGGCGTCGAGGGTGTCGTCGCGCAACAGGCAGTCGCGCCCCAGCAGGCGGGCCAGCGCCGCCACGGCGGGCAGCTCCGGCAGTCGCTCGGGCACCCCGTAGCAGTCCACGACGGTGCCGAACTCCCCCGGCGCCTCCCAGACGTCGCAGACCACCGCGTACGCGGGCAGCCGGGCGGGGTCGGCCACCGCGAGCGGCATCACCACCCGCCCCAGGGCCTCGGCCAGCGCCGGGTACACCTCCACCGGGGGTACCGCGTCGATTCTCCAGTTCCACAGCTCGGTCACGCCGCCTCCTCGCTGCGTTCGTCCCACCGGCCTCCGGATCGGGCCTTACTGACGATGGTGGGGGGCATATGACCGCAGCCGGGGGCAAGTTACCGGTCTGTGACCATTCCGGGCAAAATTTCCTGGGTGGCCGTAGCGGGAAGTGACGGAAACGCGACAGCTTGTCAGCTATGGTGCCCCGCCGGTGCGGCGACACCCGGGCCAGCGGCCGCTCAGCGGACGACGACCATGTGCTCGCCCCGGGGGCGCAGCTCGCCGATCACGGGCGCGCCGGGCAGCTCGCCGGCGACGAGCAGCCCGCCCGAGGTCTGCGCGTCGGCCAGCAGCAGCCGCTCCCCCTCGTCCGCGCCGCCGAAGTCGGTCCACGGGGTCACCCAGTCCAGGTTCCGCCGGCTGCCGCCGCTGACGTACCCGTCGCGGACGGCCTCCCGCGCCCCCGGCAGGTACGGCACCGCCGCCGCGTCGATCGCCACCGTGAGCCCGCTGGCCCGGGCCAGCTTCGAGGCGTGCCCGAGCAGCCCGAACCCGGTCACGTCGGTGCCGCACCGGACGCCGGCGGCGACCGCCGCGCGGGCGGCGTCCCGGTTGAGCGCCGCCATCGAGGCGACCGCCTCGGCGAACCGCTCGCCCGTGGCCTTGTGCCGGGTGTTGAGCACCCCGACGCCGAGCGGCTTGGTCAGCGACAGCGGCAGCCCGGCCCGCCCGGCGTCGAGGGTGATCAGCTCCTCCGGCCGGACCACGCCGGTGACCGCGAGCCCGTACTTCGGGCCGTCGTCGTCGACGCTGTGCCCGCCCGCCAGGTGGCAGCCGGCCTCCCGGGCCACGTCCTGGCCGCCGCGCAGCACCTCCCGGGCCAGCTCCAGCGGGAGCCGTTCCCGGGGCCAGCAGAGCAGGTTGAGCGCGACCAGCGGGGTGCCGCCCATCGCGTACACGTCGGAGAGCGCGTTCGCGGCGGCGATGCGCCCCCAGTCGTAGGCGTCGTCGACCACCGGGGTGAAGAAGTCGGCGGTGCTCACCAGGCCGGTCCGCTCGTCGAGGCGGACCACGGCGGCGTCGTCGCCGTGGTCGAGGCCGACCAGCAGCTCCGCCGTCCCGCTCGCGGGGCCGAGGCCGGCGACCATCGCCTCCAGCTCACCGGGCGGGATCTTGCAGGCGCAGCCCCCGCCGCGGGCGTACTCGGTCAGGCGCACCGGCTCCGTCATCCCCCCATGATGTGCGCCGGGCGTGTCCGACGCCACCCGGCCGTGCCGGTCGGCGACGGAATTCGGACGCCCGACGCGGATCGTTACCGGTGTTACCGCACCGTGACCAGTTGGGTTGCGTCCTGCCACGTCAGCCCGCCTAGAGTTGCCCAACCGGGGGTCATCAGACCCACCGACGCGCAACGACAGGGGACGGTGGACGACGTGACGACGGGCGAACCGCTCATCGTGCTGGACTCGGTCAACAAGTGGTTCGGTCCGCTGCACGTGCTGCACGACGTCTCCCTCTCGATCGGCCGGGGCGAGGTCGTCGTGGTGATCGGCCCGTCCGGCTCCGGCAAGTCGACGCTGTGCCGCGCCATCAACCGGCTGGAGCCGATCAGCTCCGGCACCATCACCTTCGACGGGCAGCCGCTGCCCGCCGAGGGCAAGGCGCTGGCGAAGCTGCGCAGCGAGGTCGGCATGGTGTTCCAGTCGTTCAACCTCTTCGCGCACAAGACGATCCTGGAGAACGTCACCCTCGGCCCGATCAAGGTGCGCGGGGAGAAGCCGGCGAACGCGCGCGAGCGCGGCCTGGCCCTGCTGGACCGGGTTGGCATCGCCAACCAGGCCGACAAGTTCCCGGCCCAGCTCTCCGGCGGCCAGCAGCAGCGCGTCGCGATCGCCCGCGCCCTGGCCATGCAGCCCAAGGCGATGCTCTTCGACGAGCCGACCAGCGCGCTGGACCCGGAGATGGTCGGCGAGGTGCTGGACGTGATGACGTCGCTGGCCCGGGAGGGGATGACCATGGTCGTGGTCACCCACGAGATGGGCTTCGCCCGGCACGCGGCGAACCGGGTCATCTTCATGGCCGACGGCCAGCTCGTCGAGGACGCTGCCCCGGCCGAGTTCTTCGCCAACCCGCGCAGCGAGCGCGCCAAGGACTTCCTGTCGAAGATCCTGACGCACTAGGCGTCCGTCCGTGGAGCGCGTCGCCCCCCGGCGGGCTCCGTCGAAGAAGGAGAGAAGTATGCGTATCAAGCGCGTGGCGGCCGTCGCCATGGCCGCGGCCCTGACCCTCGGGATGGCCGCCTGCGGCGGCGACGGCGACGGCGAGTCCGGCAGTTCGGCCAAGGGCCTCGTGGGCAAGGCGCAGAGCCAGAAGAAGCTGGTGATCGGCGTCAAGGCGGACCAGCCGGGCCTGGGGCTGCAGACCGGCAGCCAGTACGAGGGCTTCGACATCGAGGTCGCGAAGATCATCGCGAAGGGCCTCGGCGTCGACGCGGGCAACATCGAGTGGAAGACCACCGTCTCCAACAACCGCGAGCCCTTCATCCAGCAGGGCACCGTCGACCTCGTGATCGCGACCTACACGATCAACGACGAGCGGAAGCAGAAGGTCAACTTCGCCGGGCCGTACTTCATCGCCGGGCAGGACCTGCTGGTCAAGGCGGACTCCCCGCTCACCGGGCCGGAGGCCCTGGACGGCAAGACGGTCTGCTCGGTCACCGGCTCGACCCCGGCCAAGCGGATCCAGACCGACCACCCGAAGGCGAAGCTGCAGCAGTTCGACTCGTACTCGAAGTGCCTGCCGCTGCTGGAGAACGGCAAGGTCGACGCGGTGACCACCGACGACATCATCCTCGCCGGCTACGCCGCCCAGGACCAGTACGCCGGCAAGTTCAAGGTGGTCGGCAAGCCCTTCTCCAGCGAGCCCTACGGCATCGGCCTGAAGAAGGACGACAAGGCCGGCTGCGAGAAGGTCAACGAGATCCTCAAGGCCGCCGCCGGGGACGGCACCTACAAGGCCGCCTGGGACTCCACCCTGGGCAAGAGCGGCAAGGCCGCGCCCGAGCTGGACACCACCAAGCTGACCAACTGCGGCAGCTGACCGGTTCCGGGGCCGGCACCGCCTGACGGTGCCGGCCCCGGTCCGCCGCGACGCCGACGACGTGCCCCGGGAGTCGACGCATGCACGTATTCGCTGATCAGGCCAACCTCGACGCGTACCTGTCGAGTTTTCTCTGGATCCTCAAGCTGACCGGCGCGTCGGCGTTCCTCGCGCTGGTGCTGGGCGTGCTGCTCGCCGCGTTCCGGGTCTCACCCGTGCCGGTGCTGCGCGGCGTCGGCGCCACCTGGGTCAGCCTCTTCCGCAACACGCCGCTCACGCTGATCGTCTTCTTCTGCTACTTCGGCCTCTTCTCCACGCTGGGGCTGAGCCTGGCCGACGACCTCGACCTGAACAACTACTGGCTCGGCGTGGTCGGCCTGTCGGTCTACACGGCCGCGTTCGTCTGCGAGGCCGTCCGCTCCGGCATCAACACCGTGCCCGCCGGGCAGGCCGAGGCCGCCCGCGCGATCGGGCTCACCTTCTTCCAGACCCTGCGCATCGTGGTGCTGCCGCAGGCCGGGCGGGCCGTGGTGGCGCCGCTCGGCAGCGTCCTCATCGCCCTGTGCAAGAACGCCACGATCGTCGGCACGATCGGTTTGATGGAGTCCTCCAACGTGATGAAGGACCTGATCAACAGCAACGGCGACGCGGTCATCCCGATCTTCCTGGTCTTCGCCGGCACGTTCGCCGCGTTCCTGATCCCGACCGGCTACCTCTTCGGCTGGCTGGCCAACCGACTGGCGGTGAAGCGCTGATGAGCAGCAGCGTCCTCTACGACCACCCGGGGCCGCGCGCCCGCGTCCGCAACGCGGTGCTCAGCGTGATCTTCGGCGTCGGCGTGGTCGTCCTGCTGTGGTGGATCTACCGCAGGTTCGACGAGGCGGGCCAGTGGGAGGCCCGGCTCTGGAAGCCGTTCGCCGAGGCGAAGACCTGGACCGAGTTCATCCTCCCCGCCCTGTGGCAGACCCTGATCGCCGCCGCCACCGGCATGGCCCTGTCGCTGGCCTTCGGCATCGTCTTCGCCGTCGGGCGGCTCTCCGACCGCTGGTGGCTCCGGGTGCCGGCCGGCGTCGTGGTGGAGTTCTTCCGCGCCGTGCCGCTGCTGCTGATGATCTTCTTCATCCTGTACGGCGTGCCGTTCCTCATCCAGGGGCCGGTCCCGGCGTTCTGGGCCGTGGTCGTGGGCCTCACCCTCTACAACGGGTCGGTGCTCGCCGAGGCGTTCCGCGCCGGCATCCGGTCGATCCCCGCCGGCCAGTCGGAGGCCGCCTACGCCGTGGGGATGCGCAAGAGCCAGGTCATGCAACTGATCCTGGTGCCGCAGGCCGCCCGCGCGATGCTGCCGGTGATCGTCAGCCAGCTCGTCGTCCTGCTCAAGGACACCGCGCTCGGCTACATCGTGGCCTACCCCGAGCTCCTCCAGCGCGGCGTCAACGACCTCTCGGCCAACTACGGCAACGTGGTCGCGGCGGCGATCGTGGTGGCCGCGATCTACATCGCGATCAACTCGCTGATCACCCTGCTGGCGAACTGGCTCGACCGGCGCTCCCAGCGGCGCGCCTTCCGCGTCGCGCGGCGTTCCGCCGCCCCCGCCGCCGAACAGACCGTCGTCGAGCCGCAGGGCTGAGCCGCTCCGTCCTTCTCCACGCCCGCCCACCGTCCGTCCCCGGCGACCCGTTCGCCGGGGACGGACGTTTTTCCGGTCAGCGGGCGATCTCGGTGACCCGCGACTCGCGGACCACGGTCACCCGGATCTGCCCCGGGTAGGTCAGCTCCTCCTCGATCTGCTTGGCCACGTCCCGGGCGAGGACCGCCGCGCCGATGTCGTCGACGTCGTCGGGCTTGACCATCACCCGGATCTCCCGGCCCGCCTGCATGGCGAAGACCTTCTCCACGCCGAGCTTGCCGGCCGCGATCTCCTCGATCCGCTCCAGCCGCTTGACGTACGCCTCCAGGCTCTCCCGCCGCGCCCCCGGCCGCCCGCCCGAGCAGGCGTCGGACGCCTGGGTGAGGACGGCCTCGATGGTCTGCGGCGGCACCTCGTTGTGGTGCGCCTCGATGGCGTGGACGATGTCCTCGCTCTCGCCGAACTTGCGGGCCAGGTCGGCGCCGATGATGGCGTGGCTGCCCTCCACCTCGTGGGTGAGCGCCTTGCCGATGTCGTGCAGGAACGCGCACCGCTTGATCGTCGGCACGTCCAGCCGCAGCTCGGCGGCCATGATCCCGGCGATGTGCGCGGTCTCCACGAGGTGCTTGAGCACGTTCTGCCCGTACGAGGTGCGGTAGCGCAGCCGGCCGAGCAGCGTCACCAGCTCGGGGTGGATCTCGGTGATGCCGACCTCGACGAGGGCGTCCTCGGCGGCCCGCTGGCACAGCTCCTCCACCTCCTGCCGGGCCAGGTCGTGGACCTCCTCGATCCGGTGCGGGTGGATGCGGCCGTCGAGCACCAGCTTCTCCAGGGTGAGCCGGCCGACCTCCCGGCGCACCGGGTCGAAGCAGGACAGCAGCACCGCCTCGGGCGTGTCGTCGATGATCAGGTTGACCCCGGTGACCGACTCGAAGGCGCGGATGTTGCGCCCCTCCCGGCCGATGATCCGCCCCTTCATCTCGTCACCGGGCAGGTGCAGGACGCTGACCACGCTCTCGGCGGTCTGCTCGCTGGCCACCCGCTGGATCGCGTCCACCACGATGTGCCGGGCCCGCTGCTCGGCGTTGCCCCGGGCGTCGGACTCGATGTCCCGCACCAGCAGGGCGGCCTCGCGCTTGGCCTGCGTCTCGATCGCCTCGATCAGCTCGGCCCGGGCGGCGTCGGCGGTCAGCCCGGCGACGCGCTCCAGCTCGCGGCGGCGCTGCTCCTCCGCCTCGGCGACCGCCCGCTCCCGCTCGACCAGCGCGGCCTCCCGGGCGGCCAGGGCGGCGCTGGCGGCGGTGAGCTGCCGCTCCCGGCCGGCCAGCCGCTCCACCTCCTCGGTGTGCAGCCGCTCCCGCTCGTCCATCCGGGCGGCCCGGCGCTCCACCTCGGCGGCCTGCTCCCGGGTGGTCGCGGCGAGCACCGCGACCTCGCGTTCGCCGCTGCGCCGGGCCGCCGTGCGGAGCTGCTCGGCGTCCGCCTCGGCCTGCTTGTGGGCCCGCTCGAGCACGGTGTCCGCCTCGGCGCGGGCGCCGTCGAGCACCCGCCGGGCCTCGGCGCGCGCCGCCTTCGCCTCGGCTGCCGCCGCGGCGGCCTCCGCCCGCGCCGCCGCGGCGGCCGACTTGGCCACGTCGATGGTGCTGTTCGCCTCGTCGGCGGCGGTGCGCAGCGCGGCCAGGGACTGCTCCTGGCGGTCCTTCTCGGCGATGAAGGCCGGGTCCTCGGGGCGGGGGGCGGCGCTGATCCGGCGCATCGCCCGCAGGCCCACCAGCACCGCGCCGACGACGACCACGGCGAGGAGCACCACCACCGCGAGCATGACGGCGTCGAAGGCGGTCACGGCCGGACCGCCACGTCGAGCCGGGCCCGCGCGTGCCGACCGCTCCAGGGCCCGGCATCGCCTTCCGTTGGCGCGCCGACGCCTCCCGGTAGCCCGGCATCGCCTCCCGGCGGCGCGTCGTCGCCTCCCGGTGGCGCGTCGCCACCGACCGCCGTCCCGTCGGGACCACCAATGAACCTCTGCTGCCCCGCCATGGCCGCCTCCCCTGAACGCCAACGCCGCAGTGACGTGCCGGTGGGCACGTACCTGCGGCTCTGAGACGCCCGACCTGAGCGGCTGGCCGTGGGTAGCTCTCCGCCGGCGGTGCCCATGGGGCATCGCCGGCGGCCGGGTGCAGTTGTCGCGCCGACCCCGGACCGGCCTGTCCGGGGCTGACACCGCAGGCCGGCGAGCCGGCCAAAGTGATGCTGTTCTGTTACGCGTTCTATGTTGTGCGCTTAGCCTGCGCTGGTCGGGCAATGTGAGCCTGTATGGCGAGGCTAGGTCTCCAGAGGCCGTCTGGTCAAGAACTCATGATCAAACCCCTCGAACGGAGAGAAGTCGACGGGTTACCCAGCGCTCATTCAGGGTCGGACAGGAAGGGGCAAACGACGCGAGCCGCCGGGTGTCGGCCCGCTCAGCGGGCACCCCGGCGCGCCGCCGCAGCGACCAGCGCGGCGTTGTCGGCAGCCGGCGCGCCGTCCGGCAGGTGGAGCGTGTCCTCGAGGCCGATCCGGGTGTCGAGCCCGCGCTCGACCGCCTCGTCGAGGATCGACCACACCGCCGGGCCCTCGGCGTGCAGCAGCACCGGCGGGTGGTCGGACGGAAGGGCGGCGAGAATGCCGGAAGCATCGGTCAGGGCCACCGCCGGCTCGGTCGCCAGGCACTCGACCAGGACCCGCAGGACCGGCACCCGCCAGCGCCGGTACGCCGCGACGGCGTCGACGGTCCAGACACCGGCCTCGACGCCGACACCCCGCTCGGCCAGCGCCTCCGCCACCTGCTCGGCACCGGCCTCGTGCACGTTGACCGAGGCGAAGTCGGGCAGCACCCGCCAGGCCCGCACGGCCGCCACCCGGGCGGCGGGGTCGGGCTCGATCCACGCGCCGGTGCTCACCCCGACGGGCAGCCCGGGGCAGGCGGCGCGCAGCGCGGTCACCGCCGCGTCGATCACCCCCGGGGCGAGCGACTCGGCCCCCGCCGCGTCCCTCGGGTGGACGTGCACCGCGGCGACCCCGAGCGCGGCGCAGCGGGCGGCGTCACCCGCCAACTCGGCCGGGGTGACCGGCACCGCCGGGTGCTCCGCCCGCGTACGCCCGCCGTTGAGACACGCCTTCAGCATCGCTCCCGCCCTCCCACCGCCGGCTCCGGCCCCGACCGATCGTCCACGACCCGGGACCGGCCCGCCACCCGGGCGGCCGGCAACTCAGTCGAGGTTGCGGGGCTCGCGGTCGAGGTCGCCCTCCGCGTCGGCGAGCGCGTCCGCGTCGATCCCGTCCGCGAACTCGGCCGCCTCGGCGCTCTGGGCGGCCAGCGCGTCCTTCACCGCCCGGATCGCCACCCCCGGCGGGTAGCCCTTGCGGGCGAGCATGCCGACGAGGCGGCGGAACACGGCGTCCGGCTCGCCCCGGGCGGTGCGCAGCTTCCGCTCGACCAGCGCCCGCGCCGTCTCGGCCTCGGTCTCGGCGTCCAGCTCGCCGAGCGCCTCGCTGGCCACGTCGCCGTCCACGCCGCGCTGGCGCAGCTCGTTGGCCAGCGCCCGCCGGGCCAGCCCCCGGCCGGTGTGCCGGCTGGACACCCAGGCCCGGGCGAACGCGGCGTCGTCGATCATGCCGACCTCGTCGTACCGGTCGAGCACCCGCGTGGCGACCTCCTCGGAGATCCCCCGCCGGGCCAGCGCGGCGGCCAGCTCGGCCCGGGTGCGCGGGCGCACGGCGAGCTGCCGCAGGCAGACCTCCCGGGCCAGCTCGGCCTCGTCACGGGGCGCGGCCCCGCCGCCGGTCGCCGGGTCGGTCGTCTCCCCGGTGCCGCCGGGTCGGCCGCGCCGGGGACGGGGCGGAGTGCTGCCCTCGCGGGGCGGGCCGTCGGCGTCGCCCGCGCGGGGCGGGCTGGCATCCCAGCCCCGCCCCGTGCGGGCGCGTCGTCCTGCCACGGGTCAGCGACCGGTCAGAAGTCGACCGGCGGCAGCTCCGGGCCGCCGGCGGCGTCGCCCGCGCCGACCCCGACGCCGAGCTTCTCCAGGATCTTCTTCTCGATCTCGGCCGCCACGTCCGGGTTCTCCCGGAGGAACTCGCGGGCCTTCTCCTTGCCCTGGCCGAGCTGGTCGCCGTCGTAGGTGTACCAGGCGCCGGACTTGCGGATGATCGCCTGCTCCACGCCCACGTCGATGAGCGAGCCCTCGCGGGAGATGCCCTTGCCGTACATGATGTCGAACTCGGCCTGCTTGAACGGCGCGGCGACCTTGTTCTTCACCACCTTGACCCGGGTGCGGTTGCCGACCACGTCGGTGCCGTCCTTGAGGCTCTCGATGCGGCGCACGTCGAGCCGGACCGAGGCGTAGAACTTCAGCGCCCGGCCACCGGTGGTCGTCTCGGGGCTGTTGTGCACCATGACGCCGTCGACGAAGTAGTTGTGGTTGCCCTCCACCTCGATGTCGAAGCGGTTCATCGAGCGCGTCTTGGGCTTCACATGCACATCGACGATCCGCGCCGGCACGGGCCTCAGCTCCGCCGAGACGAACTGCGGCTCGACGGCGCACTGGCCACGGAACCTCGGCAGCAGCTTGGACTCCATCGCCGCCGGCACGTACGGGGCGACGAGGGCCTGGAACGCCGCCGACGCCTCGGTGGTGAAGAGGATCGAGGCCGTCTGGCGGGCACCGCGAGCCACCAGCTTCACGTCCAGCCCGTAGGCGTCGCGCAGGTGCTCGACCAGCCGGGCACGGCTGCCCTCGGCCATCGCCTCGACGCAGATCTCGATCCGGCCGGAGCCCCCCGCCGTGCGCTCCTGCACGCCCTTGGAGCGCAGCGTGAAGCAGCCGTCGTCCATGTACCACACCGCGAGTGCGAGCGGGGTCAGCGCCTTGAGGTAGTCCCAGCTCAGGTGCTTCATGCCGTCGCCCAGGTAGACCGCACGACGCAGCTCGTCCAGCTCGGGCAACGGGGTGAAGTCTGCGAAGGACGCCCCGCGCGGGTCGGTCCGCCGGGAGTGGTTGATGTTGCCGAGCAGCGACACCTTCCAGTCCAGGTAGTCGACCTGCGCCGCACCGTGGCCGAGCCGGAACCGGACCCCGGCCCGATCGTTCCGGTTCGGGGAGAGGGCGCCGTCGCCCATCAGCGAGCCGAGCACGATCTGCCACTGCTGCTCGCTGAGGCGACGCGGCTCGGCCAGCATCACGCGGTCACCGGCGATGAGCTCACCGGCCTCGCGCCAGCCACCGGGCGTACGGACCAGGTGGTTGGCCGTGGCGGCGAACTGGGCCCGGCCGTTGCCGCCCGACTTCGCCACCGTGAACTGGAGGAACTGCTCCGCCGGGCCGTTGTTGAACCAGTTGGTGATCCGCTTCGGCTCCACCCGGTCGGTCTCCGGGTCGTAGGAGAGAACCTCGACGTCCATCCGCTGATTGACGATCTTGCCGATCTTCTCCTGTGTGCCGTCCGCCAGGGTGACCCTGGTCGAGTACGACATGCAGCCGAACATGACCCCGATCTTCTCGCGGAGCTGGTTGATGAAGATCGCGGTGGTGCCGGTGTTGTTGAGCACACCGGTGATCTTCCGCAGCGCCTGGCTCATCAGCCGCGCCTGGAGACCCACGTGGCTGTCGCCCATCTCACCCTCGATCTCGGCGCGCGGCACCAGGGCCGCCACCGAGTCGATCACGATGATGTCGATCGCGCCGGAGCGGACCAGCATGTCCGCGATCTCCAGCGCCTGCTCGCCCGTGTCGGGCTGCGAGACCAGCAGGGCGTCGGTGTCGACGCCGAGGGCCTTCGCGTACTCCGGGTCGAGCGCGTGCTCGGCGTCGACGAAGGCGGCGATGCCGCCGGCCCGCTGGGCGTTGGCCACCGCGTGCAGGGCCACCGTCGTCTTACCGCTGGACTCCGGGCCGTAGATCTCGACCACCCGGCCGCGGGGCAGGCCGCCCACGCCGAGCGCCACGTCGAGGGCGATGGACCCGGTCGGGATCACCGAGGTCTGGATGACCGGGCGCTCCCCCAGCCGCATCACCGAACCCTTGCCGAACTGCTTGTCGATCTGAGCGAGAGCAAGGTCGAGCGCCTTCTCCCGGTCAGGACCTGCCGCCATCGTTGCCACCCCTGCCTTCGCCGGCGTCTTTCCTGAGCTTCGCGTCACGCGGACACGCTAGGCGCTGGGTCCGACAGAAAACCAGCCGACCGGCCGCGAGCTGTGGACGAGCACCCCGCTGTGGACAATAGCCGAACAGGTGTACGACTCGACAAGCGACACGCGGAAGTGGCGAAACTGCTGCTCAGCGTAGCCGCGCGGGCACCCGGTCGGGGTAGGCGGCGACCACCGCCCGCCACACGACGTGGGTCTGCTCACCTGATCTCAGCGCCTGCTCGATGGTCCGCCCGCCGAGTTGGGACAGCACCTGGTCCGAGGCGATGCTGGTCGCGTAGCCCCGCCCGAACGCCTCCTCCAGGCGGGCCCAGAAGTCGGTCAGCCGCACGTTCAGTCCTCCTCGTCCGGTGCCCGGCGCGGCACCGGACGCAACGCTAGCGCCACCAGCGGCACGATCGCGATCGCCGCGAGCAGGGTGAGCGTCGGATACCCGGCGGCCTCCACGACGAACCCGCTCAGCGCGGCGGCCCCCGCCCCGGCCAGCCCCATCGTCAGGTCGGAGAGCCCCTGCACGCCGGGCCGCACGGCGGTGGGCACCGACTCGGACAGCAGGGTGGAACCGGCCACCATCGTCCCCGACCAGCCGAGCCCGAGCAGGACCAGGCCGACGGTGAGCCCGGAGGTGTGGTGCCCGGAGCCGCCGGCCACCGCGCAGGCGGCCAGCAGCAGCCCGAGCGCGCCGAGGATCACGGGGCGGCGCCCGAGCCGGTCGGTGAGCCAGCCCACCACCGGGGAGAGCGCGTACATGCCGGCGATGTGCAGGCTGAGCACGACCCCGACCACCCCGAGCACGGCGGCGTCGGAGTGGTACTCGCCGAGGCGTACCGGGGTCATCGACATCACCGCCACCATCGCCAGGTGGCCGCCCGCGACGGCGGCGATGCCCAGCCGGGCCGCCGGTCGTGCGCGGACCACCCGCCAGGCGGCCAGCATCCCCCCGCCCTGCCGGCCGGTCGTCGCGGGGTCGGCCGCCCCGGCGTCGGCCGCCGCGAGCCGACGCGCGGTGAGCAGCGGGTCGGGCCGCAGCCACCCCAGCAGTACGGCGGCGGCGAGCGCGAACGCCACGGCGCTGAACGCGAACGGCCCGGCCAGCGGCGGCAGCCCCCAGCCCCGGGTGGTCAGGTCGGCGAGCGTGGCGAAGTTCGGCGCGGCCACCGCCCCGATCGTGGTGGCCCAGACGACCAGGGAGAGCTGGCGGCCCCGGCGGGCCGGTTCGGCGAGGTCGACGGCCGTGTAGCGGGCCTGGAGGTTGGCGGCCGTACCACCGCCGAAGAGCAGCATCCCGACGAAGAGCAGCGGCGGCTGGCGGATCGCCGCGGCGAGCACCACCAGCACGCCCCCGGCGGCCCCGACCACGTACGCGGTGACCAGCCCCGGCCGGCGGCCGTACCCCGCCATGATCCGGGTCACCGGGATCGCGAGCAGCGCGCCGCCCACCACCCCGGCGCTCTGCGCCAGGCCGGCGACGGCCGTGCCGGCGATCCGGGCGGCGAGCAGCGCGCCGACCGAGATGCCGATGGTGACGCCGATCCCGCCGATGATCTGGGTCAGGAAGAGCAGGCGGACCGTCCGGCGCTGGATCGCGGCTACGTCGGGCCGGGGCGGGGCGGGCGCGGTGACGTCGGTGGCCATGGGGCTCCTCGGTAAGGGGTGGCGAGCCCTCACATCCTTGCGCAACGCGCCCCGCGCCGGCTCTCGGGCCTGCTGACGGCCGAGACCGGAGCCCGGGTCAGGCGGACAGGGCCCCGGCGGCGATCGTGAGGTCGGCGACCAGGCCGGCGTACGCGGCGTCCTGGTCGTCGGCGCGGAGCACGGCCGACGGGTGGATGGTGGCCAGGAGCCGGGCCGCCGGGGCGTCGGCCACCTTGCCGGCGGAGTCGACCGGAACCCGCGCGAAGTCCTCCGGCCGCTCGGCCGACGCCGGCCACGGCATCAGCGCGCCCCGCTGCCGGGTCACCCGGAACGACGGGCCGAGCAGCGCCTTCGCGGCGGTCGCGCCCAGCACCACCACGACCTCGGGGCGCAGCCGGGCGAACTCCGCCACCAGCCAGGGGCGGCACGCGGTGACGTGCACCCGGTCCGGCGTCTGGTGGATGCGCCGCCGGCCGCGCAGCTCGAAACGGAAGTGCTTGACGGCGTTGGTGAGGTAGAGCTGGGCGGGGTCGAGCCCGGCGTCGTCGACCGCCCGGCGCAGCAGCCGGCCGGCCGGCCCGACGAACGGCAGCCCCTTCTGGTCCTCCATGTCGCCGGGCTGCTCGCCGACCAGCACCACCCGCGCGCTCTCGCCGCCGCGACCGAAGACGGTCTGGGTGGCGTCGCGGTACAGCTCGCAGCCCCGGCAGCCGCCGGCGGCGGCACGCAGTTCGTCGATGGTGTCGGCCCGCGGCGGGATGAACCGCTGGGCCCCGGGGGCGGTCTCGGTCTCGGCCATGGCGAATGTTCTACCCCCTCGGGCGCGACACAGGCGGCAGGCGCGACGGGGATACGGGTGAGTGGGGTCAGGCGGTGAAGCGGGGCAGGGGGCGGGCGGCGGCGGCCAACGCGTCGGCCAACCCGGGGAGATCGGCGGCGTCGAGGGAGCTGACCGTGATCCGCAGGGCGGGGTCGGCGGCGATCCGGAACGGCGCGCCGGGGGCGACCCCCCAGCCGGCGTCGCGCAGCGCGGTGAGGGCGACAGTCTCGTCCGGCACCGGCAACCAGACGTTGATGCCGGTGCGGCCACGCGCGGTCAGGCCCCGCGCCGCCAGCGCGGCGAGCAGCCCGTCCCGGCGGCCGTCGTATCCGGCGGCGGCCCGGTCGACCAGGGCGGCGACGGCCGGATCGCGCCAGAGCGCGAGCACGAGGCGTTGCAGCACGGTGGAGACCCAGCCGGCGCCGACCCGGGCCCGGCCGGCGATCCGGGCCACGGTGGTCTCGTCGCCGGCCAGCACGGCGAGCCGCAGATCGGGCCCGTACGGTTTGCTCACCGACCGGACGAAGGCCCACGCGCCGGTCACCCCGGCGAGCGGATGCAGCGGTACACGGGCCAGCTCGGCGGCGTGGTCGTCCTCGATGAGCAGCAGGTCCTCGCGGCCGGCGAGGAGGGCGCGCAGCGCGGCGGCCCGGTCCGCGGAGACGGCCGCCCCGGTCGGGTTCTGCGCCCGGCTGGTCACCACGAGGGCCCGCGCCCCGGCGGCCAGGGCGGCGCGCACCCCGGCCTCGACCGGCCCCTCGTCGTCCACGGGCACCCCGATGGGGCGCAGCCCGAGCGCGGCGATCAGGTCGAGCAGGTTGGCCCAGCCCGGGTCCTCCACGGCCACCGCGTCACCGGGGCGCAGGTTGCCGGCGAGCAGGCGCTCGATGCCGTCGAGCGCCCCGCCGGTCAGGGTGACCTCGTCGGCGGGCACCCCGTCGGCGGCGAGCCGCTCGCGGGCGGCGGCGACCAGCTCGGGCAGGACGCCGGCCGAGGCGTACCCGAGGGGGGTGGCGAACTCGGCCGCGAGCGCGGCCAGGTGCGGGCCGTACGACGGGAGCAGCCGGACGTCGGGCTCGCCGAGGGACAGGTCGCGCACGCCGGGGGCGGGGGCCGGGATCAGCGCCCGGCGGGCGGCCACCGGCGGGCGGGGGCGGACCCGGGTGCCGTGCCGCCCGGCGGTGGCGAGCAGGCCGCGCCGGCGCAGCTCCTGGTACGCGTGGGCGGCCGTGGCCGGGCTGACCCCCAGCTCGGCGGCGAGGCCCCGCACCGGGGGCAGGGCGGCACCGGGTGGGAGCGCCCCGGAACGGATGCCCGATTCGATGCTGGCCGAAATCTCGGCGGCCGTCGCGCCGATGATCGGATATTGTATCGCCACAAACGCAACATTGTACTAGAACAAAGGTGGACCGTCGCATGTACCCTTCCACTCCCCGGACCACCGCCACCCGCCTCCGCGACCGGATGAGCCACGACCCCACCGCCGCCCACGCGGTGATCGACGAGGCCTACCACTGCGCGCTCGGGTTCGTCGTGGACGGCGAGCCCCGGGTGCTGCCCACCCTGCACGTGCGGGTCGGCGACACGCTCTACCTGCACGGCTCCACCGGCAGCCGGCCGCTGCTCGCCGCCCGGGGCGACGGCCTGCCGGTCTGCGTCGCGGTGACCCTGCTCGACGGCCTGATCTACGCCCGCTCCCAGTTCCACCACAGCGCCAACTACCGGTCGGTGGTGGCGCACGGCACCGCGCACCTGGTCACCGACCCGGGCGAGAAGTCCGCCGCGCTGACCGCCCTGGTGGAGAAGGTGGCCGCCGGGCGCAGCGCGGACGCCCGGCCGCCGAACCGCCGGGAGCTGGCCGAGACGGCGGTCCTGGCGCTGCCGCTGCGCGAGGTGTCCGTCCGCGCCCGCAGCGGCGGGGTCGGCGACGAGCCGACCGACCTGGACCTGCCGCACTGGGCCGGGGTGGTGCCGCTGACGCTGACCGCCGGGCTGCCCGAGCCGGCCCCCGGGGTGACCGCGCCGCTGCCGGCGTACCTGCGCCCGCCCCGGTCGCCCTGGCTGGAGCCGGTGGTGCTGCGCGGCGAGCACGTCGTCCTCGAACCGCTGGACCTCGCGCACACCGACGGGTTGCACGCCGCCCTGGCCGACCCGGAGGTGTGGCGGGACTCCATCAGCCGGCAGCCGACCGAGCCCGCCGGGACGGCCGAGCTGGTCCAGACGGCGCTGACCGCACACCACCGGGGCCAGCGGGTGCCGTGGGCGCAGCGCTGCGCCGTCACCGGCGCGGTGGTCGGCACGACCTCCTTCTACGAGGTCGACCCGGCGCTGCGGGCGGTGGCGATCGGCTACACCTACCTGGGCCGGCCGTGGTGGCGGAGCGGGATCAACACCGAGGCCAAGCTGCTGCTGCTCACCCACGCCTTCGAGGAGCTGGGCGCGGCGCGGGTGGTCTGGCACACCGACATCCGCAACGAGCGCTCGCAGCGGGCCATCGAGCGGCTCGGCGCGGGCCGGGAGGGGGTGCTGCGCAAGCACCGCCTCCGCCCCGACGGCTCCTGGCGGGACACCGTCCAGTACTCGATGACCATCGACGAGTGGCCGACGGCACAGGCCAGGCTCCGGGAACGGCTTCGTCCGGCGGCGGCGCCGGCGCGATGATGGCGGGCGTGCTGGGCATCACCGACATCTGGACATATGTGCTGGGGACCGTGGCGATCGTCCTCCTCCCCGGCCCGAACTCGCTCTTCGTGCTCTCCACCGCCGCCAAGCGCGGGGTGCGGGCCGGCTACCGGGCCGCCGGCGGGGTCTTCCTCGGCGACGCGGTGCTGATGATCCTCTCCGCCGCCGGGGTGGCGTCGCTGCTGAAGGCGTACCCGCCGCTCTTCCTCGTCGTGAAGTACGCGGGTGCGGCGTACCTGGGCTGGGTGGGGTTGACGATGCTGCGCGGCGCGTGGCGGCGCTGGCGCGACCGCAACGACCCGACCGCGCCGCGGCTGATCGACGCCGCGGAGCCGGCGGAGCTGCGCAGCCCGTTCCGGCGGGCGCTCGTGGTCAGCCTGCTCAACCCGAAGGCGATCCTCTTCTTCATCTCGTTCTTCATCCAGTTCGTCGACCCCGGGTACGCCTGGCCGGCGCTGTCGTTCCTGCTGCTCGGGCTGATCGCCCAGGTGACCAGCGTGCTGTACCTGACCGCGCTGATCTTCGCGGGGACGTTCCTGGCGGCGCAGTTCCGGCAGCGCCGCCGGATGGCGGCCGGGGCGAGCACCGGGGTGGGCGCGCTGTTCCTCGGATTCAGCGTCAAGCTCGCCACCGCCTCGCTGTAAGGAAGGGCCCCTTCTCAACGCCTGAGGTAGAGAAGGGCGCCCTCCTCACCACGGGGGGAGGCGGCGGCGGAGGTAGGGCGGGGGCGGAGACGGAGGCGGCTCAGGTGCCGTCGCCGCCTCCGCCCCCGCCGCCGATGCCGGAGCCGCCCGCGGTGCCGCCCAGGCCGTACCCGGGGCGGACGGGCTCGTCCGGCGGCCGGCTGACGTGCGCCGACTCGGTGACCTGGGCCGACCAGTCGCTGTGCGCCGCCGCGGCGGCGTGCCGGTTGATCGCGTGCCGCAGCCAGCCGTCCACCACGGCCACCCAGTCGGCCCGGTCCGCTCCCGCGTGCCACACCCGGAACCGGCTGATGCTCTGGTGGGTGACCCCGGCCAGGGAGAGCCGGCGGTCGGCCCAGAGGATCACCTCCAGGCCGGCCGCGTTCGCCACGAAGATCACCTCCAGCTCGGTGATCGGGCCCGCGTACAGCGGCGCGACCCACCAGCCGAGCCGCTGGTGCAGCGGGAGGGCCTGCTCCACCCCGGGCAGTCGCCCCCACACCAACCCCGCGTGGCGCGGGCTGAAGCCGAGCGTGTCCAGCGCGGCGAGGACGTGCTGCTGGGTGGGGAGCGGGTGGACGAAGACCGGCACCATCGAGCCCTGGTCGAGGTCCACGTCCACCGCCACCTCGGTGCGCAGGCCCGTCCGCAGGCTCAGCAGCGGCACCCCGCCGAGCATCGTCACCGGGGTCTCCCAGGGCAGCGGCAGCGCGAAGTCCACCGCCCGCCGCCGGCCCGCCGGCACCACGAACGCCCCCGCGACCGGCACGTCGTGGAACTGGACGAGCCGGCGGGGCACGCCCGGGTCCTCGGGCTCGACCTGGCTGACCAACCCCAGCCGGACGTGCCGAATTGGTACGTCGTCGCGCCCTGCGCGCAGCGTGACGCGGCCGGGCAGCCGCAGACCCGGACGGGTGCTCGGGTTGGGCAGCGTGGTCCGCACCGACAGCCCCGTCCAGCCGGACTCCGGCGACACCCCGGTCAGCCGCACGGCGCTCCCTCCATACCCCTCGGTGGTGGCACGGCTTTCCCACCCGCCGGCCGGACAGTCCCGCCCGGCCGGACCGGCGCGACGGCCCCACGACGACGGCCGCCGGCCGACGACGCCCGGAGGGGGCGTCGCGGGCCGGCGGCCGGGGACGAGCGACGGTCAGCGCATCCGGCGGCCCCGGGGCACCGGGTCGGTCTCGTCGTCGAACTCGCCGATGACCTCCTCCAGCAGGTCCTCCAGCGCGACGAAGCCGATCGGACGGGTCGGGCCGCCGCCGTTGCTGACGAGGGCGAGCTGGGCCTGCCGGCCCTTCATCGCGGCCACGGCCTCCGTCACCGACGCCTCCGCCGGCAGGGTGAACGCGTCGGTCATCAGCTCGCCGGCCGTGGTCGACCGGCCGGCGGTGGTGGCGCGCACGGCCTCGCGGACGTGCACCAGGCCGCACACCTCGCCGCCGGAGTCCAGCACGGCCAGCCGGGACCGGCCGCTGTCCCGGGAGACCTGCTCGACCCGGTCCGCCGGGTCGTCCCGGCCGACCGTGACGATCCGGTCGAAGGGCTCCATCACCTGGGCGACCGTGGTGCCCTGCAACTCCAACATGCTGGTGAGCATCTGGTGCTGCTCCGCGCCGAGCAGCCCGTGCTCGCGGGACTGCTCCAGCAGGATGCGCAGCTCGTCCGGGCCGTGCACCTGGGCCAGTTGGTCCTGGGGGTTCACCCGGACCAGCCGCAGCATCGCGTTGGCCAGGGCGTTGAGCAGCGACAGCACCGGCCGGGCCACCCGGGCGAAGGCCCGGAACGGCAGCGCCAGCAGCGTCGCCGAGCGCTCGGCGTCGGTGATCGCCCACGACTTCGGGGCCATCTCGCCGACCACCAGGTGCAGGAAGGTGACCAGGGCCAGGGCGAAGACCAGCGCCACGACGTGGCTGGCCGCGTCCGGCAGGCCGACGGCGTGCAGCAGCGGGCTGAGCAGGCCCTCGATCGCCGGTTCGGCGAGCGCGCCCAGGCCCAGGGTGCACAGGGTGATGCCGAGCTGCGCGCCGGCCAGCATCAGGGACAGCTCGCGGACGCCGTCGAGGGCGGCGCGGGCGCCCCGGCCACCGCCGGTGGCGACGGCCTGTTCCAGCCGGTACCGCTTGCTGGCCACCAGGGCGAACTCGGCGGCCACGAAGAACGCGTTCAGCGCCAGCAGCACCACGGAGACGAAGAGGGCGACGCCGGGACTCATGCCGTCCCCCCCGTCCGCCTACGGGCCGGGGTGCCGGCGGTCGCCCCGGCGAGCCGGAGCCGGACCGAGTCGGCGACGTGCCGGTCCACCGCGAGCACCTCGACCAGGGCGCGCGACTCCGCGTCGGTCTCCCCGTCGGCCGCCAGGCCGATCTCCAGCCGGTCCCCCACCTCGGGGACCCGGCCCAGCTCCCGCATGACCAGCCCGGAGAGGGTGTCGTACTCGGGGCCCTCGGGCAGGGCGATGCCGGTGCTGTCGGCGACCTCGTCGATGCGCCAGCGCGCCGGCACCACCCAGGAGCCGTCGTCCTGCCGGGCGGGCGCCCGCTCCGGCGGGTCGTCCTCGTCGCGGATCGGGCCGACCAGCTCCTCGGCGATGTCCTCCAGCGTGATCACGCCGGCGAAGCCGCCGTACTCGTCGACCACGCAGGCGAGCTGCCGGTGGCCGACCCGGAGCCGGTCCAGCACCGTCGGCAGCGGCAGCGTCTCCGGCACCAGCAGCGGGGGTCCGGCCACCGCGCTGACCGGGGTGGTCGCGCGCTCGGCCGGGGGCACCGCCAGCACGTCGGAGATGCCGACGACGCCGACCAGGTCGTCGACGCCCTCGGTGCCCCGTACGGGGAACCGGGAGTGCCCCGTGTCGAGCAGCTCGACCACCCGGCTCAGCGGCTCGTGCGCGCGGACGGTGTGCACGTCGACCCGGGGCACCATGGCCTCCCCGGCCGTCAGCTCCCGGAAGTCGAGCCCCCGGTCGAGCAGGTCGGACATCTCGGCGTCGAGGTGCCCCTCCTCGCGGGACTCGGCGATGATCTGTTCCAGGTCCTGCGGGGTGGCGCCGCTGGGCAGCTCCTCGATCGGCTCGATGCCGACCCGGCGCAGCAGGCGCACGGCGGCCTTGTCGAACAGGGTGATCACCGGCCCGGCGACCTTCAGGTAGAGCAGGGTCGACCGGGCCAGCCCACGGGCCAGCGGCTCGGCGCGGGCGATGGCCAGGTTCTTCGGGGCCAGCTCGCCGAGGACCATCTGCACGACGGTCGCGATGACCAGGGCCAGCGCGACGGAGAGCGGCAGGGCGACCCCGGTGGAGACCCCGCTCACGCCGAGCAGCTCGGCCAGCCCCGCGCCCAGGAACGGCTCGGCGACGTAACCGACGAGCAGTGCGGTCACCGTGATGCCGAGCTGCGCGCCGGAGAGCATGAACGAGAGCCGGCCGGTCACCTCCAGGGCCCGGGCGGCGGCCTGGTCGCCGTCGTCGGCGAGCTGCTTGAGCCGCCCCCGGTCCACGGCGACGTAGCCGAACTCCTGGGCGACGAAGTAGCCCGTGGCGGCGGTGAGAAGGATGATGAGAACGAGTCCTACGACGATCAACACGGGTCGCTCAGGGCTCCCGTGGTCGTCGGGGAGGAAGAACGCCGGGCAGGACCCGGCTGGCTACTGCTGCCCTCCTGGGCAGAAGAGTCGATCATGCGGTCCATTTTATCGGGCCCGGCTGTGCGTCCGCTGAGCGAGCAGGGAAAGGAGCCGCGAATCCGACCGCCGGTCGCGCGCACCATCCGGCGGCCGGTCGCGGCTCACCGCTGGTCGGCGTCGGCCAGGGGGCGCTCGACCCGGCCCGAACGGTACGCGGCGCGGCCGATCATCTGGGCCGCCACCGGGGCGGTGGCGAGCTGGAAGATCGCCACCAGCACGATCATGCCGATGTCGGACGGGGTGCGCAGCCGCAGCGCCACCCCGGCGAGCAGCAGCAGCACGCCGAGCACCTGCGGCTTGGTGGCTGCGTGCATCCGGTCGAGTACGGTGGGGAAACGCAGCACGCCGATGCCGGCGACGAGGCTCAGCAGGCCGCCGAGCACGAGGCAGGCCGCGCCCGCCCAGTCGGCGACCGCCCCCCAGGTCATGGGGTGCCGCCCTTCGCTCGCGACTGCGGGGCTCGCAACACCGGCTCACTCCTCGCGCTCACGATGCCGCCTTTCCTTCGCGACTGCGGGGCTCGCAACACCGGCTCACTCCTCGCGCTCACGGTGCCACCCTTCGCTCGCGACTGCGGGGCTCGCAGAACCGGCTCACTCCTCGCGCTCACGGTTCCTCCCGGGCCGCGAAGCGGGCCAGCGACACCGCGCCGACGAAGCCGAGCAGGGAGAGCACCACGAGCACGGGCAGGGTGGTCGCGTGCCGGTTGACCGCCGCCTCCGCCCCGACCGCCCCGAGCATGGTGTTGAGCAGGACGTCGGCCGCGACGACGCGGTCCAGCAGCGAGGGCCCCCGGTACATCCGGACGAGCGCGAGCAGCGCGGTGACCGAGAGGAGCACGGTCAGCGCGGTGGCGAGGACGACGATCACTTCTCGGGCCCCCTGTCGACGGGACGGACGGCATCGGCGAAACCACCCGGACGGCCGGGGTCGGCCGGGGCGGGGGTGTCGAGGAGGCGGAGTTCGGCCGGGGAGCCGATCGCCCGGACCAGGCGGGCCTCGGTGACGAGGACCCGGCGGCGGCTGGCGGCCAGGTCCTCCGGCCCTCGGGCGTCGAGCACGTGCACGTAGAGCACGCCCCGGTCCCGGTCGACCTCGATGATCAGGGTGCCGGGCACGAGGGAGATCAGCTCGGCCGTGAGCGCCAGGTTCAGGTCGGTGCGCACGCGCAGCCGTACGGCGATGATCGCGTCCCGGGGCCGGTGGCCGAACCGCACGGCGAGCCAGGCCACATGCGCGCTCGCGACGACCAGCTCGGTGAGGAACCGGCCCAGCAGCACCAGCAGCGCCCGGGGGCGCAGCCGGCCGCCGAAGGTCACCGGCGGCAGCGGGAAGAAGACCAGCACGGCCGCGGCGACCAGCAGCCCGGCGACCAGGTTGCCCCAGGTGAACCGGCCCCAGAGCAGGCACCAGATGAGCGCCATCCAGGCCAGCGCCACGAGGCGGTCGCGCCAGGGGCGCGTCCGGGCACGGGCCGGGGGCGGGGCGGCGTCCGCCCCGGCGGCGGGGCCGCCGGGGCCGGTCCGGGCGGGCGGCTCCCCGGTCACGGGGCGCCACCGGGGAGGACGGCGCGCAGGTACGGGGTGCGGGCGCGCAGGTCGGTGGCCGCGTCGGTGGTGACCCCGAAGAGCGGGCCGGCGACGAGGGTGAGCACCAGGCCCAGCCCGACCAGGGCGGCGGTGGCCGCGACCATGAGCTTCGGCAGCCGGACCGCCGGCTGCTCGACGGCCGCCGGGGGCTCCCGCCAGAACGCGATGTTCCACACCCGGGACGCGGCGTAGAGGGTGAGCAGGCTGGTGGCGGTGCCGGCGACGACCAGCGCCCAGGGCAGCGGCCCGCCGGCCGCCACCCCGGCCTGGAGCAGGCCGAGCTTGCCGAGGAACCCGGAGAACGGCGGGATGCCGGCGAGGTTCATCGCCGGGACGAAGAAGAGCAGCCCGAGCAGCGGGGCGGCCCGGGCCAGACCGCCGAGGCGGCGCAGGTCGGTGCTGCCGGCGCGCGCCTCGACCAGCCCGGCGACGAGGAACAGGGTGGTCTGGATGGTGATGTGGTGCACCACGTAGAAGATCGCCCCGGCCAGCCCGGCGACGCTGCTCAGCGCCACGCCGAAGATCATGTAGCCGATGTGGCTGACCAGCGTGAAGGAGAAGATCCGCTTCAGGTCCGACTGGGCGACCGCGCCGAGGATGCCGACCGCCATGGTCAGCCCGGCCACCACCATGAGCAGGCCATCGACGTCGCCGCCGGGGAAGAGCAGGGTCTCGGTGCGGATGATCGCGTACACGCCGACCTTGGTGAGCAGGCCGGCGAAGACCGCGGTGACCGGCGCGGGGGCCGTGGGGTAGCTGTCCGGCAGCCAGGCCGACAGCGGGAACACCGCGGCCTTGATCCCGAACGCCAGCAGCAGGACGAGCTGGAGGCTGAGCCGTACGCCGTCGGGCAGCGCGTCGAGCCGCTGGGCGAGCTGGGCCATGTTCAGGGTGCCCGTGGCGGCGTACACGAGACCCGTCCCGGCCAGGAAGATCATCGAGGACAGGATGCTGACCACCACGTACATCGCCCCGGTGCGGATCCGGACCTCGGTGCCGCCGAGGGTGATCAGCACGAAGCTCGCGGCCAGCAGGATCTCGAAGCCGACGAAGAGGTTGAACAGGTCGCCGGCCAGGAAGGCGTTGGTGATCCCGGCGGTGAGCACCAGGTAGGTGGGGTGGTAGATGGCCAGCGGCGCGGACTCGCCCGTCTCCCCCCGGCCCTGGCCGATGGAGTAGAAGAGCACGCACAGCGTCACCGCCGAGGAGACCACCAGCATCAGCGCGGCGAGCTGGTCGGCGACCAGCACGATCCCCGCCGTCGGGGGCCATCCGCCGACCCGCATCACCACCGGCCCGTTCCGGTACGCCTCGACGAGCAGCACGACGGCGACCACCAGGCTGGCGCTCAGCCCCACCACGCTGACGGTGCGCTGCGGCCCCGGCCGGTCGACCAGCAGCAGGGTGAGCGCGGCCCCCAGCAACGGCACGACCACCGGCAGCGGGACGAGTGCCGCGTACCCGCTCACGGCGTCGGTCCCGGGCGGCGCGGGAGGGGCTCCGGATCCACCTGCTCGGGATCGTCGTCGGGCCCCTCGCCGCCGTGGTCGGGCGCGGCCAGCTCGTTGCGCGCGGCCAGCGCGGCGACCTGGCGGTCCTCCAGGTCGTCCTCCACCTCGTCGTCGCCCGTCAGGTACCAGCTCCGGTACGCGACCGCGAGCAGGAACGCGGTGAGCCCGAAGGTGATCACGATGGCGGTGAGGATCATCGCCTGCGGCAGCGGGTCGCTCATCCGCTCCACGGGACCGGCGCCGACCACCGGCGCGCCGCCGGACCGCCCGCCCAGCAGGATCAGCACGTTGACCCCGTTGCCGAGCAGGATCACGCCGAGCAGGATCCGGGTCAGGCTGCGCTCCAGCAGCAGGGTGACGCCGCTGCCGGCGAGCACGCCGACGACGACCACCAGCACCAGGGTGAGCCCGGTCCCCCTCACTGCCGGCTCCCCCGGTCGGTGATCAGCCCGCGCTGGCCCCTGCCCGTCGCCTCGATGTGCCGGTCGATCTCCGCGCCGAGGCTGCGCAGGATGTCGAGCATCAGGCCGACCACGATCAGGTAGACGCCGATGTCGAAGAAGAGCGACGTGACCAGGTGGACGTCGCCGATCCCGGGCAGCCGCAGGTCGAGCGTGGCGCTCTCCAGCACCGACCGGCCGGCGAGCAGGGCCGTCGCGCCGGTGCCGACCGACACGGCCAGGCCCGCGCCGAGGATCGTGCCGGCGCCGACCGGGGCCGCCTCGGCCAGCTCGTACCGGCCGCCGGCCAGGTAGCGCACGGCCAGGGCGAGGCTGGCGACCAAGCCGCCGGAGAAGCCGCCGCCGGGTGCGTTGTGGCCGGCGAAGAGCAGGAAGATGGAGAAGAGCACGACGGTGTGGAAGAGCAGCCGGGTGATCACCTCGAAGACGATCGAGCGGCGGCGCTCGTGCAGGGTGGGGCCGCCGCGCAGCCACACCGGGCGCTCCGGGCGGCGGGGCGGGCGCTCGGGCCGGCGGGGGCGGCGCGGGCGGGGGCCGGTGCGGGAGCGCTGGAAGACGAGGCTGGCCACCCCGGTCGCGGTCGCCACCAGCACGGAGAGCTCCCCCATGGTGTCCCAGGCCCGGATGTCCACCAGGGTCACGTTGACCACGTTGCGGCCGTACCCCTGGGCGACGGCCAGGGCCGGGAAGTCCAGCGAGACCGGCGGCGCGGTCCGGGCCCCGGCCGCGACCAGGCCGAGCCCGGCGAGCACCACCCCGACCGCCACCCCGGTCGACCGGCGCACCCACCGGGCGCGGCGCAGCGGGCGGACGGAGAACCGCTCGGGCAGCCGCCGCAGCACGAGCACGAAGACCGCGATGGTCGCCGTCTCCACCAGGAACTGGGTCAGCGCCAGGTCGGGCGCGCCGTGCAGGACGAAGATCATCGCGGTGCCGTAGCCGGTGACCCCGACCAGCAGCATCGCGGTGAGGCGGCGGCGGGCGCCCACGGCCAGCAGCGCGGCAGCCGCCGTGATCAGGCCCACCATGAGCTGCAACGGGGTGTCCCAGAGCGCGACCGGCCGCCGCCACGGGCCGGCGGTCAGCATCGCCCCGCCGGGCACGACGACGAGGACGACCAGGATCGTGCCGAGGTACTGGGGCAGGGAGCCGCGCTGGGTGACGCTGGTGACCTCGATGGCGAGGCGGTCGAGGGCGCGGGTCAGCCCCTCGTACCCCCGGGCTCCGCTCACGGGCGCGCGCACCCGGGCGAGCACGGGGGCGAGCGGGCCGCGCAGCGCGAACAGCGCCGCGCCGCCGCCGATCGCCAGGGCGGACAGGCCGAGCGCGGCGGTCGGCCCGTGCCAGAGCGCGAGCTTCTCGTGGACCGGGCCGAACAGCTCGGCGTACGGGCGCAGCAGCCCGCCCAGCGGGCCGGCGAGCAGGCCGAGGGCCAGCCCGGCGGCGGCCAGCAGGGCCGGCGGCCCCAGCATGGCGGCGGGGATCGGCGCCGGCTCGGTCGGCTCGACGTGCGGACGCCGGACGAACGCGCCCCAGACGAACCGGGCACTGTAGGCGACGGTGAGCGCGGTGCCGGCGACCAGCCCGGCCAGCACGAGCGGGTGGTCGGTGAACGCGGCGAGGACGGCCTCCTTGGCGACGAAGCCGACCAGCGGGGGCAGCCCGGCCATCGAGGCGGCGGCCAGCACCGCGACGGCGGTCAGCAGCGGGGCCCGCCGCCCGAGCCCGGACAGCAGCCGCAGGTCGCGGGTGCCGGTGGAGTGGTCGATCGCGCCGACGACGAGGAAGAGCGCCGCCTTGAACAGCGCGTGCGCCAGCAGCATCACCGTGCCGGCGAGCGCGGCCTGTGCGGTGCCCGCGCCGAGCACCACGGCCAGCAGGCCGAGCTGGCTCATCGTGCCGTACGCGAGCAGCAGCTTCAGGTCGACCTGCCGCAGCGCCGCCCAGCCCCCGGCCAGCAGGGTGAGCAGCCCGGCGGTGACCACCACGGGCCGCCACGGGCCGACCGTGGCCAGCGCCGGGGCGAGCAGCCCGAGCAGGTAGACGCCGGCCTTGACCATCGCCGCCGCGTGCAGGTAAGCGCTGACCGGCGTCGGCGCGGCCATCGCCTGCGGCAGCCAGGAGCTGAACGGCAGGATGGCCGACTTGGCCAGCGCCCCGGCCAGCACCAGCAGCACTGCGGTGACCAGGTAGCCGCCGTGCGGCAGGTCGGCGGCGATCACCGACCAGCGGTACCCCCCGGCGTGCCGGCCGAGCATCAGGAAGCCGACCAGCATGGCGAGCCCGCCCAGGGTGGTCACGGTGAGCGCCTGCGTCGCCGCCCACCGGCTGGCGCGCCGCTGCGCGCTGTGGCCGATGAGCAGGTAGGAGAAGATCGTGGTCAGCTCCCAGAAGACGTAGAGCAGCAGCAGGTCGTCGGCGAGCACCAGGCCGAGCATCGCGCCGGCGAAGGCGACCAGCACGGCCGCGAACTGGGCCAGCCCGACCGCGCCGGCCGCGAAGTACCGGGCGCAGTAGACCAGCACCAGCGCGCCGACCCCGCCGACGAGCAGGGTCAGCAGCCAGGAGAGGGTGGTCAGCCGGAAGGCCAGCTCCAGCCGGAGCTGCGGCACCCAGGGGTACGTCTCGACCAGCGCGCCGCCGTCGCGCACGGCGGGCGCGCGGGCCACCGCCCAGCCGAAGGCGGCGGCCGGCGCGAGTGCCAGCGGGTAGCAGGCGCGCGGACCCCACCACCGGACCAGCAGCGGCGCGACGAGCGCCGCCACGAGGTGGAGGATCAGCAGTACGAGCACCCGCGCTCCCGGTGGAGGTGGCGGCAGTGCGCGCCGCCTAGGTGCGATCAGACGCCAGTTCGCGGGGCTATGGGGGGTTTTTCCGGAATTGGCCGGGTCGTTCCCGGCCGGCGGCTACACCAGCAGGTCGGCGCGGTCGCCCCCGAGCAGCCCCGGGCGGGGCTCCACCAGCAGGTCGGGGCGGTCGAGCTGGAGCACCACCCGGTTGACCACGCGCTGGGCGGCGGTCAGGGAACGCATCGAGAGCAGCCGACCCCGACTCTCCCGGCGCAGCACGAAGAAGTGCACGGCGGCGCGGACCTGCCCCCGGTCGGCCGCGCTGGACTGGGCGGTCTGCCGGACCAGCTCCCGCAGGCAGCCGGCGAGCCGCTCGGCCAGCTCCAGCTCGGGGCCGTGCAGTCCGGCGCGGAGCGCGGCGAGGTGACCGTCGACCTTGCGGATGAGCACGTCGGTGCCGGGCCCGACGCCTCGCTCCTCGACGGCCATCCGACCCCCTCACCACTCGCGTTGCAGGTGAAGTTACTTTAGGTTGTGCTTCACGAGCAAGCAGTTAAGTAAGACTTAACGCTCATAAGGGTAATTCCTCCTTCGCACTCCTGCATCCGGGGCGAATCCACGGCACCCATCGCCGCCGGTCGCCGTGGATGTCCGACCCCCGAGGCAGGATGGGGGGATGGCGAGGGTGACGGCCGGCTTCGGCGCGGCGGAGGCGGCGCGGGTGCTGGCCGGCTTCGGCCCGGCGACCCGGGAGTGGTTCGGTGCGGCCTTCGCCGCGCCCACCGCCGCCCAGGTCGGTGCCTGGCGGTCCGTGTCGGCGGGGCGCAACGCGCTGGTCGTCGCCCCGACCGGCTCCGGCAAGACGCTGGCCGCGTTCCTCTGGTCGCTGGACCGGCTGGCCCAGGCGCCGCCGCCGGCCGAGCCCCGGCAGCGCTGCCGGGTGCTCTACGTCAGCCCGCTCAAGGCCCTGGCCGTCGACGTCGAACGCAACCTGCGCGCCCCCCTGGCCGGCATCCGGCAGGCCGCCGACCGGCTCGGCGTCGCCCCGCCGGAGATCACCGTCGGGATGCGCACCGGCGACACCCCCGCCGACGAGCGGCGGGCCTTCGCCCGCACCCCGCCGGACATCCTCATCACCACCCCCGAGTCGCTGTTCCTGCTGCTCACCTCCGCCGCGCGGGACTCGCTGCGCGGCGTGCAGACGGTGATCGTGGACGAGGTGCACGCCGTGGCCGGGACGAAGCGCGGCGCCCACCTGGCGCTCACCCTGGAACGCCTCGACGAGCTGCTGCCCGCCCCCGCCCAGCGCATCGGCCTGTCGGCCACCGTGCGGCCGATCGACTCCTGCGCCCGGTTCCTCGGCGGGGCCCGCCCGGTCGACGTGGTGCAGCCGCCCAGCGCCAAGACCATCGAGGTCAGCGTCCAGGTCCCGGTGGAGGACATGACCCGCCTCGACGAGCAGGAGCCGGCCGACGACCTGGGCGGCCCCGGCCCGCGCCGGGCCTCCATCTGGCCCGCCGTGGAGGAGCGGGTCTTCTCCCTCGTCCGGGCGCACCGCTCGACGATCGTCTTCACCAACTCCCGCCGCAGCGCCGAACGGCTCTGCGCCCGCCTCAACGAGCTGGCCGCCGAGGAGCTGACCGGGCAGCCCGCCGCGCCGCCGGCCGACGCCCGGCCCCCGGCCGAGGTGATGGCCCAGTCCGGCGCGGCGGCCGGCGCGGCCCCGGTGATCGCCCGCGCCCACCACGGCAGCGTCTCCCGCGAGGAGCGGAAGAACATCGAGGAGGCCCTGAAGTCCGGCCAGCTCCCCGCCGTGGTGGCGACCTCCAGCCTGGAGCTGGGCATCGACATGGGCGCGGTCGACCTGGTGGTGCAGATCGAGGCCCCGCCCAGCGTGGCCGCCGGCCTGCAACGCGTCGGCCGGGCCGGGCACCACGTCGGCGCGGTCTCCCGGGGGGTGGTCTTCCCCAAGCACCGGGGCGACCTCCTCTCCTGCACCGTCGTCGCCGAGCGGATGGCCACCGGCGCGATCGAGGAGCTGCACCACCCGCGCAACCCCCTCGACGTGCTGGCCCAGCAGGTCGTCGCCATGGTGGCCCTGGAGCCGTGGCGGGTCGGCGACCTGGCCGCCGTGGTCCGCCGGGCCGCCCCCTTCGCCGAGCTGCCCGACTCCGCGCTGCACGCCGTGCTCGACATGCTCTCCGGCCGGTACCCGTCGACCGCGTTCGCCGAGCTGCGACCCCGGCTGGTCTGGGACCGCGCCGCCGACGTGCTCACCGGCCGGCCCGGCGCGCAGCGGCTCGCCGTCACCAGCGGCGGCACCATCCCCGACCGGGGGCTGTTCGGGGTCTTCCTCGCCGGCGCGGAGCGGGCCGCCCGCGTCGGCGAGCTGGACGAGGAGATGGTCTACGAGTCCCGGGTCGGCGACGTCTTCCTGCTCGGCTCGTCGTCCTGGCGGATCGAGGAGATCACCCCCGACCGGGTGCTGGTCTCCCCGGCCCCCGGCCAGGCCGCCCGGATGCCGTTCTGGAAGGGCGACCAGCTCGGCCGCCCGGTGGAGTTGGGCCGGGCCATCGGGGCGCGGGTGCGGGCCCTGCTGCGGCACGACGACGAGGCTGCGGTGGCAGCGCTGCGCGCCGGTGGGCTGGACGACTGGGCGGCCGGGAACCTGATGGCGTACCTGCGCCAGCAGCAGGCCGCCACCCGCTCGCTGCCGGACGACCGCACGGTGCTGGTCGAGCGGTTCCGCGACGAGCTGGGCGACTGGCGGCTGGCCGTGCACTCGGTGCTCGGCGCCCGCGTCAACGGCCCCTGGGCGCTGGCCATCGGCCGCCGGCTGGCCGAGCGGTACGGCGTGGACGCGCAGGTCATGCCGTCCGACGACGGGATCGTGGTGCGGCTGCCCGACACCGCCGAGGAGCCGCCCGGCGCCGACGTGGTGGTCTTCGACCCCGACGAGATCGCCCAGCTCGTGCAGGAGTCGGTCGGCACGTCCGCGCTCTTCGCGTCCCGGTTCCGGGAGTGCGCGGCCCGGTCGCTGCTGCTGCCCCGCCGCGACCCGCGCCGCCGGCAGCCGCTGTGGCAGCAGCGCCAGCGCGCCGCGCAGCTCCTCGACGTGGCGCGCGAGTACCCCGACTTCCCGGTCACCCTGGAAGCCGCCCGGGAGTGCCTCCAGGACGTCTTCGACCAGCCGGCGCTGGCCGAGCTGATGCGCGACCTGACCGCCCGGAAGATCCGCCTGGTCGAGGTCGAGACGGCCCGGCCGTCACCGTTCGCCCGGTCGCTGCTGTTCGGGTACGTGGGCGCGTTCCTCTACGAGGGCGACGCCCCCCTCGCGGAGCGGCGGGCCGCCGCGCTGGCGCTGGACTCGGCGCTGCTCGGCGAGCTGCTCGGCCGGGTCGACCTGCGCGAGCTGCTCGACCCGGCGGTGCTCGCCGAGACCGAGCGGCAGCTGCGCTGGCGCACGGAGCGGCGCCGCCCCCGCGACGCGGAAGACGTCGTGGAGCTGCTGCGGATGCTCGGCGACCTCTCCGAGGCGGAGCTGGCCGAGCGGGGCGTCGGCGTCGACTGGCTCACCGGGCTGGAGGCGGCCCGCCGGGTGCTGCGGGTCCGCGTCGCCGGGCAGGAGCGCTGGGTCGTCGTGGAGGACGCCGCCCGGCTGCGCGACGCGCTCGGCGTGGCCCTGCCGGTGGGGGTGGCCGAGGCGCACCTGACGCCGGTGGCCGACCCGCTCGGCGACCTGGTCGCCCGGTACGCCCGCACCCACGGCCCGTTCGCCGCCGCGACCTGCGCCGCCCGCTTCGGGCTCGGGGTGGCCGTCGTGGAGCAGGAGCTGCGCCGGCTCGCCACCACCGGGCGGGTGGTCAGCGGCGAGTTCGCCCCCGACACGGTCGGCACCCAGTGGTGCGACGCCGAGGTGCTGCGGCTGCTGCGCCGCCGGTCCCTGGCCGCGCTGCGCCGGGAGATCGAGCCGGTGCCGCCGAGGGCGCTCGCCGCGTTCCTGCCCCGCTGGCAGCAGGTCGGCTCCTCGGCGCGGGGCGTGGAGGCCCTGGCCGCCGCCGTGGAGCAGGTGCAGGGCGCGGCGGTGCCGGCGTCCGCGCTGGAGCGCCTCGTCCTGCCCGGCCGGGTGGCCGACTACTCCCCCGCCCAGCTCGACGAGCTCTGCGCCAGCGGCGAGGTGCTGTGGGCCGGCTCCGGGGCGATCTCCGGCGGGGACGGCTGGGTCACCCTCGCGTACGCCGACGCCGCGCCGCTGCTGCTCCCCCCGCCCGACGAGGCGCTGGCCCGCACCCCGCTGCACGACGCCGTGCTGGATGCGCTCGCCGACGGCCAGGCGTTGTTCTTCCGGTCGCTGTCCGACCGGGTGGGCTCCACGGACGACGCCGCGCTGACCGCCGCGATCTGGGACCTGGTCTGGGCCGGCCACCTCACCAACGACACCCTCGCGCCGCTGCGGGCGGCGCTCGGCGGGGGCGGGGCCCACCGGTCCCGGCCGACCGCGCCGCGCACCCGGTACCGCCGCCCCGGCCGGGTCGCGCTGCCCAGCCGCGGCGGCCCGCCCACCGTGGCGGGCCGCTGGTCCCGCCTGCCGGAGCGGGACCTGGACCCCACCCGGCGCGCCGCCGCACTGGCCGACGCGCTGCTGGAGCGGCACGGCGTCGTCACCCGGGGCGCGGTCGTCGCCGAGCAGGTCACCGGCGGCTTCGCGGCGGTCTATCCGGTGCTGTCCGCGCTGGAGGAGCGCGGGGCGGCCCGGCGGGGCTACTTCGTGGAGGGGCTGGGCGCGGCCCAGTTCGCGGTGCCCGGTGCGGTGGACCGCCTCCGCGCCCTGGCCGACCCCGCCGAGGGCGGTCGGAGCCGGGCCGGTTCGCCGCTGGTGCTGGCCGCCACCGACCCGGCCAACCCGTACGGCGCGGCGCTGCCCTGGCCGGAGCGGGCGGTCGACTCCGGCGACGGGACCGCCCCGGCCAGCGGGCACCGGGCCGGCCGCAAGGCGGGCGCCCTGGTCGTGCTGATCGGCGGCGACCTGGCGCTCTACGTCGAACGGGGCGGCCGGACGATCCTCTCCTTCACCGACGACCCCGACGCCCTGGCGGCGGCCGGGAAGGCGCTCGCCGACGCGGTCCACTCGGGGGCGCTCGGCGCGCTGTCGGTGGAGCGGGCCGACGGGGAGGCGGTGGGCTCGTCGCCGCTGCGGGACGCGCTGACCGCCGCCGGCTTCCGGGCCACCCCGCGCGGGCTGCGCCTGCGCGGCTGACCGCCCGTCCCTGGGGAAGCATTGGCAGCATGGTACCGCCAGCAGTACCATCGCCATGTGCCGTCGATACACAGGATCGTCGAAGCGATGCGAGCCAACCCGCAAAACGTCGCCTACAACGATCTCTACAAGGTGTGCGAGCACCACTTCGGGAAGCCGCAGCAGGCCGGCACGTCCCACGCGGTGTTCAAGATGCCGTGAGCAGGCGACCCGCGCGTGAACATCCAGGACGGCAAAGGCAAGGCCAATGCCTACCAGGTGCGGCAAGTGCTCAAGGCGATCGACAAGAAGGAGGCCATGTGATCCAGGACAACGTTCATCCCGATGTCACCCACTACACCTACCGCGTCACGTGGTCGGCAGAGGACGACGAGTTCGTCGCGACCTGCGCCGAGTTTCCGTCTCTTTCATGGCTGGCTCCCTCCCAGGTCGAGGCCCTGCAAGGGCTTGAGGTTCTGTTGCGCGAGGTGATCGCGGACATGGTGGAGCAGGGCGAGCAGGCACCGCAGCCGTTCGCCGAACGTAGTTACTCGGGCAAGTTCAACCTCCGCGTGGGCGAGAGCCTGCACCGCGAACTGGCCATGCAGGCCGCCGAGGATGGAATGAGCCTCAACCAGTACGTCCTGCGCAGACTCACGGCAGCCTGACCGGTGGGCTCGGGATACCCGGGGTGGTAGCTGGCCCGGCTGCCGAACGGACAGCAGCTTGCGGCCTTCCCAAGTCCGGAACGTCGCGCGCCCACGGCCCGACCGGTGATGTCAGGATCGGTGGGGCGTCGACGACCACCGGGGAAGCGGCGTCGAGGGGACGCCGGCCGTCGAGGAGAAGACATGAAGTTCCTGCTCATCATGCACATGAACCCGCAGATCTGGGAGTCCCTGACCGAGGAGGAGCGCAACGAGGTGCACAGGGGCCACGAGGGGTTCATGGAAACCGTCCAGGCGTCCGGCGAGCTGCTCGGCACCGCCGCGCTCGCCGAACCCGCCGAGAGCGCGGTCGTCCGGGTGCGTGGCGGCGTGCCGGCGGTGAGCGACGGGCCGTACATCGAGGCCAAGGAGTACCTCGGCGGGTACTACCTGGTCGAGTGCGCGAGCCGGGACCGGGCCCTGGAGCTGGCCGCGATGATCCCCGATGCCGGGCTGGAGGGCGTCGGCGTCGAGGTCCGGCCGGTCGTCTTCTCTCAGGTGACGTCGGCCGCCGCAGCGGTGTGACGTGCGCTCCGAGGGCCTCGCCGGCGTGCTGCGCGAGCTGGCGCCACAGGTCCTCGGCGTGCTCGTGCGCCGGTACCGCGACTTCGACGCCTGCGAGGACGCGCTCCAGGAGGCCATGCTGGCCGCGACGGTCCAGTGGCCGGTCGACGGGGTGCCGGAGCACGCGCGCGGCTGGCTGGTCACGGTCGCGTCCCGCCGGCTCGTCGACCAGATCCGCAGCGAGCGCGCCCGGCGGGACCGGGAGGCGGCCTGCGCGAGCCGGGACCTCCCGGGCGCGACGGTCTCCCCCGGCGCGGACGAGCCGGCTCCCCGCGACCACGACGACACCCTGACGCTGCTGTTCCTGTGCTGCCATCCCGCGCTGACCCCGGCCTCGCAGGTCGCCCTCACGCTGCGCGCCGTCGGGGGCCTGACCACGGCCGAGGTCGCCAGCGCCTTCCTGGTGCCCGAGGCCACCATGGGGGCGCGGATCGGCCGGGCCAAGCAACGCATCCGGGCCGCCGGCAGCACGTTCGACGTGCCCGAGGGGCCGGCGTACGCGCAGCGGCTGGACGCCGTCCTGCACGTCCTCTATCTGATCTTCAACGAGGGGTACGCCGCCAGCTCCGGCCCCGACCTGCAACGAACCGACCTGGTCACCGAGGCCATCCGGCTGACCCGGGCCCTGCACCGCGCGTTGCCCGGCGACGGCGAGGTCGCGGGCCTGCTCGCGCTGATGCTGCTGACCGACGCCCGCCGGGCGGCCCGCACCGACGCCGAGGGCGGCCTGGTCCCGCTGGCCGAGCAGGACCGGACCCGGTGGGACGGCGACCTGGTCGAGGAGGGCGTCCGGCTGGTCACCGAGGCGATGCTGCGCTCGCCGCTCGGGCCCTACCAGTTGCAGGCGGCGATCGCGTCCCTGCACGTGCGGGCGCCCCGGGTGGCGGAGACCGACTGGCCGCAGATCCGGTTCCTCTACCGGGTGCTGTGCCGGATCGCGCCGAACCCGGTGGCCACGCTCAACCACGCCGTGGCGGTGGCCATGACCGACGGGCCGGAGGCCGGCCTGGCCATGCTGTCGGCGCTGGCGGCCGACGACCGGATGGCCCGTCATCACCGACTCGCGGCCACCCGCGCCCACCTGCTCGAACTCGCCGGGGACACGGCCGCCGCGCGGGAGCACTACCTGCTCGCGGCGGGTCGCACCACCAGCCTGCCGGAGCGGCGCTACCTGCACGCCCGGGCCGACCGCCTGACGGAGCCGACCCCGACCGGGGGCGACGATCCGAACGCCGGCAGCGGGAAGGAAGGCGGCTACGCGCGGGCTGCGTCTTAGCGGCTCTGAGGGGGCAAGGACCGGGGCAACCAGGAGACCGGCCCCGCCCCGGGTGGGCGACACCGCCCCCGCGTACGGTGAGCTGTCACATCAGGCGATCGAGGCCCGGTCGGCGGGGCTGTCACCCGCCTCCTCCCCGGCCGGATCGGCCCGCGCCCCGGGGGCGACGGGCCCGGGTGCCGCCGGCAGCCGCCGGACGTCCCGGCTGGCCAGCATGCCCAGGACTGCGAGCACCACCAACGCGGCGAGGATCAGCAACGTGTCGCGGGTGCCGACCACCGCGGCGAGCGGCCCGACCGCCACCTGGCCGAGCGGGATGGCGACCCAGGACCCCAGCATGTCGTACGAGTAGACGCGGGCCAGCCGGTCGGCCGGGATGTGCTGTGCGATCGACGTGTCCCACGCCACGGCGAACTGCTCCACGGCGATGCCGACCGCCAACGCGGCCGGCACCAGCACGACGATGGCCGGTGCCAGGGCCAGCCCGACGAGCAGCAGCGACTCGGCGAACATGCACACCACCCCGAGCAGCAGCAGCCGGCGCACCCGGGTCCGCAGGGCGATCAGACCGCCCACCACCATTCCGGCGGTCTGCGAGGCGAGCACCACCCCCCAGGCGCTGCGGCCGATCGTCTCGTCGGCGACGGCCGGGCCGAGCACGTTCACGCCGCCCGAAAGGGCCGCGTTGAGGAGCATGAAGCCGAGTACCACCGCCCAGACCCAGGTGCGCGCGGTGAACTCGGTCCAGCCCACCCGGAGGTCGGCGAGGATGCCCGTGCGGGCGCCCTTGGCCGGCAGGGCAGCGACCCGGACGCAGGCGAAGGCCGCGGCCGCCAAGGCGAAGGTGAGCGCGTCGACGGCGAGCCCCCAGCCGGGCCCCACGGCGGCAACGAGGACACCGCCGAGCGCGGCACCACCGATCATGCCCGTGTTGATGCCGAGCCGGACGAGCGCGTTGGCCTGCTGGACCAGCTCCGGCGGCACGGTCTGCGGCGTGGCGGCGGCCGAGGCCGGCTGAGACAGGGCGCTGACGACGCCGTTGGCCGCGCCAAGCGCCAACAGCAGCGGAATCGTTGCCATGTCGGTGAGCACGACGACGGCCACCGCCGCCTGGGTCAGCGCGCCCAAGGCGTTGGAGCCGACCAGCACCAGCCCGCGCGGAATCCGGTCGGCCACCACCCCGCCGAAGAGCACGAACAGCACGGTCATCAGCGACCTCGCGCCGACCACCAGACCCAGGTCGCCCACCGAAGCGGTCAGGTCGAGCACGGCGAAGGCGAGCGCGATGGGAGCGACGCCGTTGCCCAGCATGTTGACCATCCGGCCAGCGGCCAGGCATCGAAACGCGCCATGGCGCAGCGGAGCCAGCACCAGTCCTCCAATGGCGATCGACGGTCACGGGCCACGGCCCACGAGGGAACGACCGCAATGATCGTCCCTCGCCACGGTCGAATCGAGCCCTTTCCCTGCGCGGCGGAGAGAACGACGCGGCGACGTACCGGGATCTGCGCTGCCGCAGCGAAGTGACGGACGCGGATTCCGATCTCGCGTGTTCGCGCCCGACTCCGGGGCCCGCGCACGGCGGGCGGGTGGGGCCGGCGACGAGCCCGCCCGCGCGGGTTAGCGTCGAGCCGGCAGCCGCGCGTCCGGCGTGGCGTCGGAAGGGGGACGGGTGTGGTCAGCGTACGGCGGGCGGAGCCGGGCGACCGGGCGGCGGTGGAGGCGCTGCGCGAGCGGGAGTGGGGCGGGCCGTACGTGGTCGTCCACGACACCCGCTACGACCTGCGTACGCTGCCGACACTGGTCGCGGTGGACGACGCGGGCGCGATCCTCGGCGCGCTGGACTACCGGCTCAACGGCGACGGTTTGGAGGTGGTGAGCCTGGTCGCCGCCGCCCCGGGCGGCGGGGCGGGCGGTGCGCTGCTGGACGCGGCGGTGGAGACCGCGCGGGCCCGGGGCGCGCACCGGGTGTGGCTCGTCACGACCAACGACAACCTGCGGGCACTGCGCTTCTACCAGCGCCGAGGGCTACGCCTGGTGGACGTGGACGCCGGCGCGGTGGACCGGGCCCGGCTGCGCAAGCCGCAGATCCCCGTCACGGGCGAGGAGAGCATCCCGCTGCACGACGAGCTGACCCTCGAACGCCGCCTGACCCCGGCCCCGGAGCGGGCCGGCGGCGACGGGCCCGCGTGGATCTCGCTGACCACCGACTACGGCCTGGCCGACGGGTTCGTGGCCGCCTGCCACGGGGTGATCGCGCGGCTCGCCCCCGCCGCCCGGGTGATCGACGTGACCCACCTGGTGCCCCCGGCCGACGTGCGGCGGGGCGCGGCCGTGCTCGCCCAGACGGTGCCGTACCTGCCGGTGGGGGTGCACGTCGCGGTGGTCGACCCGGGGGTGGGCACCGTCCGGCGCGGGATCGCCCTGGCCACCCCGGGCGGGCTGCTGGTCGGGCCGGACAACGGGCTGCTGCCCGACGCCGCCGAGGCGCTCGGCGGGGTCACGGCGGCCGTCGAGCTGACCAACCCCCGGTGGCTGGCGCCCGAGGTGTCGCGCACCTTCCACGGGCGGGACGTCTTCGCCCCGGTGGCGGCCCGGCTGGCGCTCGGCGCCCCGCTGGCCGACGCCGGCCCGGCTGTCGACCCGGCCACCCTGGTGCGGCTCCCCGAGCCGGTGGTCCGGCCCGCCCCCGACGGCTTCACCGCCGAGGTGCTGACCGTGGACCACTTCGGCAACGTGCAGCTCGCCGCGCCGGGCGACCTGCTGGCCGGGCTGCCGGCCCGGCTCCTGGTGGCCGGGCGGCCGGCCGCGCACGGTCGTACCTTCGGCGACGCCGCCGCCGGGGAGCTGGTGGTGTACGTGGACTCCGCCGGCCTGGTCGCGGCGGCCGTGAACGGCGGTCGGGCGGCCGACGTGCTGGCGGTCGGCCCGGGCGACCCGGTGGCCGTCACCGCGCCGTCCTGACCGTCCGCCGACGGGGCCGGTGGTGGCCCGTCCTGAGCCGTTCGCGACGGGGCCGGTCGCGACCCGTCCTGAACCGTCCGCGCGGGGCCGACGGCGGCGGAACGGCGCGCGCCGGTGCCGCCGGGGGCCGGTTCGACGGATGCCGAAAATCGGGCTACCGCCGGACTGATCGGGTGGTCCGTTGTGGAATGCTCTTCCGGTGGGTGATCAATGGGTTCCGCCGGCCTGTCCCTGCTGCGCCTCCCTGACCGGGGGCGGGACATGCCCGGTCTGCTTCTGGACCGACGACGGCCAGGGTGACGCCGACGCGGACGTGGTGCGGGGCGGCCCGAACGGCGACCTGAGCCTGTCCCACGCGCGGCTCAACTTCGCCATCTACGGCGCCAGCCACCCCCGCTACCAGGACATCGTCCGCCCGCCCCGCCCGGAGGAGCGCCCCTGACCCACCCCACCCCCGCCGACCCCGGCGATCCCACCCACCCCACCGCTCCCCGGCGATCAAGAAGTTTCGGTCACGGACAACCCTCGCGGCCGACCGAAACCTCTTGATCAACGATGCGGATGGTGGGGTGGGTCAGCAGGGGGTGGGGGTGCCCTGGAGGGTGGAGATGTAGGCGTCGCTGACGTACTGGCCGTCGGTCAGGCGGTGCCAGCGGTTGGTGGTGCGGAAGGTGCCCGTGACCGTCTGACCGGTGACGTGGCACTGGATCGGGACCCTGGCGTAGGTGGCGGCGAGACCTCGGGCGGCGTAGCTGGTGCCGGGGCCGGCGCGGAGGGTGAGGGGGCCGCTGCCGACCACCCCGCGGGCCCCGGTGCCGGTCCACAGGTAGGCGACGTCGACCCAGGCGTTGTCGGTGAGCTGTAGGCCGTCCCAGAAGGTGCCGTCGGCCAGGTCGATGCCGGCCGGGCTGCCCACGGTCCGGCCGTACTGGTCCCGCCCGCCGTTGTAGCCGGACTGGTACGCCGCCTGCGCCTCGGGGCGGCCCTGCGGCAGGTCCTTCCAGTTCTCGCGGACGTCGCCGGGGTTCCAGTAGTCGTCGCGGGTGTTCCACGGGCCGACGTCCCAGACCGGCGCGTACTCGCATCGGCTGCCGCCGGTGGTGCAGACCCGGACGGTGTAATCGCCGCTGTTGAGCGGGGCGAGGGAGCGGAAGGACGGCAGCGCCACGAAGTGGTCGCGGGACTGGATCGTCCGCCCGTTGGCGGTCCGCGCGCCGACGAGGCCGATCCTGGTGGCGTAGACCCGGTAGGTCAGCCCCGGCGTGGCGGCGGCGACGGCGGGGGCCCCGCGATCGGCGGCGTCCCGGTCGGGGGCCCCGCGATCGGCGGCGTCCCGGTCGGCGGCCCCTCGATCGGCGGCGTCCCGGTCGGCGGCGAGCCGCACGGCGCGTACCGACGGGGTGGCGGCGGGGGTGCGGGCGGTGAGCAGCACGCGGGCCTGGACCCGGTCGACCGGCCGGTCGAAGACGGCGGCCGGGTCGGCCGGTCGCCACTCGGTCCAGCCGGCGCTCCCCCACCCGCGCACCTGGACCTCGACCGCGCCGCCCCGGCCGACGTCGGCGGCGACCTCGGCGCGGACCCGGGTGGCGGGCCGGGCCAGGTCGCGCGCCCGGCTCAGGTACGCGCCCTCGGCGGGAGCGGCGCGCCGGTCCCGCGCCCCCCGGGTGGCGGGGCGGGGCGTGCGGTCGGCGAGCCGGAGCCGACCGCCGGCGAAGCGGACGTTCACGTCGTCCGCGCCGACGGCGGAGAGATCGGCGGCCCACCGCTCCACGCCTGCGGGGGCGTCCGCCGCTGGGACCGGCACAGCGGCCGACACCGGCATGGGGGCGGGCGGCACGGGGGCGGCGGGCGGCGACACGGCGAGGGCGAGGGCGAGAAGCCCACCGGCGAGCGCGGTCGGACGGATACTGCTTCGGCGACGCTCCATGTCATCCTCCTGAGAACCCCTGGATCACGCGGGGCCGAGGGGACTCACGATACAGATGACCATGAATGTGTATCCAGCGTCGGGAGGGAGGATGGTGGGGTGCCCGAAGGCGACACCGTCTGGAACACCGCCCGCGTGCTGGAGCGCGCGCTGGGCGGGGCCCGGCTCACCGGCTCCGAGTTCCGGGTGCCCCGGCTCGCCACCATCGACCTGACCGGCTGGGCGGTGCGCGAGTCCGCCAGCCGGGGCAAGCACCTGCTGCTGCGGCTCGCCGCCCCGGAGCCCGTGGGCCCCGGCGGGGTCACCGGCTGGACGCTCCACTCCCACCTGCGCATGGACGGGGCCTGGCGGGCGTACGCGCCGGGGGAACGCTGGGCGGCCCGGCCCGCGCACCTGATCCGGGCGGTGCTGCGCGCCCCCGACGCGGTAGCCGTCGGCTACCACCTGCACGAGCTGGCCCTGGTGCCGACCGCCGAGGAGGACGCCCTGGTCGGCCACCTGGGGCCGGACCCGCTCGGCGCGGACTGGGACGCGGCCGAGGCGGTCCGCCGGCTCGCCGCCCGCCCGGAGGCGACCATCAGTGAGGCGCTGCTCGACCAGCGCAACCTGGCCGGGGTGGGCAACCTCTACAAGTGCGAGGTGCTGTTCCTACGCGGCGTCTCGCCGTGGACGCCGGTCGGCGCGGTTCCCAATCTGGCCGGCACGGTGGCGCTCGCGCAGCGGCTGCTGGCGGCCAACCGGGGGCGGTGGACGCAGAGCACCACCGGGTCGCTGCACCGGGGGCAGACCAGCTACGTGTACGGGCGACGGGCCCAGCCGTGCCGCCGCTGCGGCACGGCGATCCGCAAGGAGGAGCTGGGCGAGCGGGTCACCTACTGGTGCCCGGCCTGCCAGCCCGACCCGTCGGGGCAGTCGCCGCGCTGACCTGCGGCGACGGGCCACCGGACCGGCCCGGAACGTGCCAGGAAAAGGGACGATTGGGTAATTCCCAACCCCGGCCCGGCGTCGCATGCTGCGGTTGACCGCTCACCGAACGTCAGCCGGCCGTCCGGTCGCCCCGATCCGGGTGCCGGCCGGCGCGCCCGAACCCGGGGAGAGCCCATGGCGCTGTTCCGCAGACTGCGCTCCACCTGGACCGACCGGCCCCCGCGCAACGGGCGGCCGGGGCCGACCGTGCCGGGGGCCCGCGTCGCCGAGGAGGCCGGCACCGACCCGGCCGGTCTCGACCCGGCCGCCGCGCCGCGCTGCTTCGGCCCGGTGCCCAACTTCGCCGCCAGCCCGCTGCCCGTGCCGGACGGACGCGGCGGGGTCGTCCCCGGCACCGGCCTGCGCAAGTTCGTCGACGCCCTGCCCTGGCCGGGCGAGGCGGGCCGCACCGACCTGGGCGCGTACCTGCCGGTGGCGGTCCCCGACACCGCCACCTGGCCGGGCTGCGACTACTACGAGATCGGCCTCCAGCAGTACGCCCAACGCCTGCACCGGGACCTGCCCCCCACCCGGCTGCGCGGCTACCGGCAGCTCAACCTCGGCACCGACGCCTCCGGGCACAACACGGTCGTCCCGCCCGACCGGCCGTACCTGCTGGGGCCGGTGATCGTGGCCCGGCGCGGCCGGCCGGTGCGGGTCAAGTTCATCAACCAGCTTCCCACCGGCCCGGCCGGCGACCTGTTCCTGCCCGTGGACCCGACCGTCGACGGGGCCGGGGCCGGGCCGCTGGAGGGGCCGGCCCCGTACCCGCAGAACCGGGCGGTTCCGCACCTGTACGGCGGGCAGACCGCCTGGATCAGCGCCGGGAACCCGTGGCAGTGGGTGACCCCGGCCGGCGAGATCACCCCGTACCCGACCGGGGTGGGGCTGACCCACGTGCCGGACATGCCGGCCCCGGGGCCGGGGGCGACGACCCTGTACTTCCCGAACGAGCAGAGCGGCCGGCTGATGTGGCTGCACGACAACACCCTCGGCCTGTCCCGGCTCACCGTCCACTCCGGCCAGGTCGCGCTCTACCTGCTCACCGACCCGGCCGAGGAACGCCTCGTCGCCGACGGGGTGCTTCCCGCCGCGCAGATCCCCCTGGTCGTGACCGACCGGACCTTCGTGCCCGACGACTCCCAGCTCGCCGCCCAGGACCCGACGTGGGACCGGGACCGCTGGGGGGCCCGGGGCAGCCTGTGGCACCCGCACGTCTACCAGCCCCGGCAGAACCCGTACCGGGAGGCCGGGACGAACCCGACCGGCCGCTGGGACTACGGCCCGTGGGCCCACACCCCGCCGCCGGACGAGGCCGGAACGGAGGGCCGGCCGGGCGGGCCGGTGCCGAACCCCCACCACGACCCGGTCGCCGCGCCGGACGAGCCGCCGCTGGCCCCGGGCGTGCCGCACCCGTCGGCGGTGCCCGAGGCGTTCGGGGACACCCCGCTGGTCAACGGCGTCGCCTACCCGTACCTGGTCGTGGCGCCGAGGGCGTACCGCTTCCGCATCCTCAACGCGTGCGGCGACCGGGGCCTGAACCTCCAGCTCTACCGCGCCCGCTCCGACGGCCCGATGTGGGGGCCGGACGGGGAGCTGCGCGACGCCGACGCGGGCGAGGTGCCCACGGTGGAGGCCGTTCGCTCCCCCGACCGGCCGCCGCACTGGCCCCGGGACGGGCGCGACGGCGGGGTGCCGGACCCGGCCGCCGCCGGGCCGGAGTTCGTGCAGGTGGGCAACGAGTGCGGGCTGCTGCCCGCCCCGGTGGTGCTGCCCAACCGCCCGGTCGGCTACCGGTACGACCGCCAGGACCCGACGGTGCTCAACGTCGACGGGCACACCCTGCTGCTCGCCCCCGGTGAGCGGGCCGACGTGGTGGTGGACTTCTCCGCCGTCCCGCCCGGCGGCGTCGTGATCCTCTACAACGACTGCCCGGCCCCGCTGCCCCGCTTCGACCCCCGCTACGACCACCACACCGACGCCCCGGACCGCACCGCCGTGGGCGGCCTGCCCAGCACCCGCCCCGGGTACGGCCCGAACACCCGGACCCTGCTCCAGTTCCGGGTGGCCGGCGAGCCCGCCGAGCCGTACGACGTGGCGCGCCTGGCCGCTGCGCTGCCCGGCGCGTACGCGGCCAGCCAGCGCCCGCCGATCGTGCCCCAGCCCGCGTACGACGCCGCGTTCGGCACCCGGACCGCCCGGCAGACCGTGGTGTCCGCGCACGCCCTCTCCGTCAGCTTCACCCCGCCCGGGGCCGCCGGCCCGGTGACCCTGCCGCTGACCGTGAAGGCCGTGCAGCAGGTCTTCGAGCCGGCGCACGGCCGGCTGGCCGCCCGCCTCGGGGTGGCCCACCCGCACACCGGGCCGCTGGGCCCGGCCACCCTGCCGCTCGGTCCCGCCGACCCGGCCACCGAGACCCTGGTGATCGCCGACCCGGCCGTGCCGGTCGGCGCGCCCGCCGACGGCACCCAGCTCTGGCGGATCAGCGGGAACGCCGCGCAGACCCACCCGCTGCACGTCGCCGGCGCCGACGTGCAGCTCGTCAACCGGGTGGGCTGGGACGGCACCGTCCGCCCGCCGGAGCCGAACGAGCTGGGCTGGAAGGAGACGTTCCGGGTCAACCCCCGGGAGGACGTGATCGTGGCGCTGCGCCCGGTCGCGCCCGCCCTGCCGTTCAAGGTCGGCGACAGCGTCCGGCTGCTCGACCCGACCCGCCCGGCGGGCGCGCGGATCGGCTCGACGGCGGTCAGCCCGGTGGACGGGCGGCCGGCGTCGGTGGTCAACCAGCTCGTCAACATGGGGTGGGAGTACCGCTGGCACAGCCAGCTCGCCGGCCACCGGGACCAGGGGGCGAGCCGCCCGCTGGTGCTGCGGGTCGCCCCGAAGGCCCCGACCGGGCTGACCGCCACGCCGGTGGCCGGCTCGGCGACCGTCCTGCCGGCCATCGCGCTGGCCTGGACCGGCAACGGCAGTCGCCCGCCGGCGAGCAGCCACCTGCTCCAGCGGGCCACCGACGCCGCGTTCACCGAGGGGGTCACCGCGATCACGGTGGCCGCCGCCGCCACCCGGTACACCGACGCGACGGTCACCCCCGGGGTGACCTACCACTACCGGATCCGGGCGGAGAACGAGGTGAGCTGCTCGGCCTGGTCGAACGGGGTGCCGGCGTCGGTGCGGCTCGCCGCGCCCGCCGGGCTCGCCGCGGCGGTCCCGCCGGCCGCCCCGCTGCGGGTGGCGCTGCGCTGGGCGAACCGCTCCTTCGCCACGGGCGTGGACGTGCAGCGGGCGACCAACCCGACGTTCACCAGCGGCCCGGCGACCGTGGCGGTCGGGGTGGACGGGCAGCACGTGGACCCGGCGGTGGCCCCGGAGACGACGTACTACTACCGGGTGCGCACCACGTACCTCGGGGCGGCGTCGCCGTGGTCGACGGTGGCCGCCGTCACCACCCCGCCCCGGCCCGCCGTGCCGGCGGCGCTGGCCGCGACCGCGACCGCGAGCGGGCCGGACACGGCGACGGTGACGCTGACCTGGACGGCGGGGCCGCCCGGCGGCCCGGGGGCCGGGTTCGTGGTGCAGCGGGCGGCCGACCCGGCGTTCGAGCGGGAGGTCGCCACCTTCACGGCGCGCGGGCGGGGCTTCGTCAACACCGGCCTGGCCCGGGGCGTGACGCACTGGTACCGGGTGCGGGCCGGCAACGTGGTGGGCAGCTCGCCGTTCACCCCGCCGGTGGCCGTGACCACCCCGGAGTAGCGGTCAGCGGGTGGGGGCGTGCAGCGGCTCGCCCACTCCTCGCGGCGGCTCGCCCACGGCGCGCAGCTCGGCCAGGGCCGACGCCACGCCGTGCAGCAGGTCGGTCGCCTCGGCGAGCCGGGACGCGGCGGCCTGCTCACCGCCGGGGCGGCCGAACGCGCCGGTCTCGCCCCGGGCGTCCTCCGCCAGGTACCCGGCGGCGGCCACCACGAGTCGCTCGTACGCGGCCACCCCGCTCTCGAGCTGGGCGGAGAGCTCGCGGTGGGCCTCCGCGAGGGGGCCGCGGGCGTCGGCGGGGGCGAGCCGCAGCGCCCGCTCGACGCTGGCCACCCGCCCGGCCAGCTCGCGCAGGGACCGGTCGGCGGCGGCGGCCTCCAGCACCGCCGGCTCGGCGAGCCCCGTCAGCCTGCCGGCCATCCCGGCGAGCGTCAGCGCGGCCCGGTCGAGCCGGGCCCACGGCTGCGCCACGCTGGTGCCGCGCAGGGCCAGCCGGGACCGGGCGCGGCGCACCTCGGCCACCACCCCCTGCCCGGCGGGGAGCCGCTCGACGGCGGCGACCAGCCGCGCCCGGGAGCGGGCGGCGGCCTCGGCGGGGTCGAGGGCCGGGGGCGCGGGGCGCGCCGCGAGGGCCCGCAGGTCGATCCAGCGCCAGGCGGCCAGGACCACCGCGCCGCCGGCGGCACCGGCCCACCCGGCGTCGGGGAGCCCGAGCCCGGCGTACGGGATCAGCACGGCCGCCGCCCCGGTCAGCCCGCCGCCCAGGACGCTCCACCGGCGGGCGGAGCGCCGCAGCTTGCGCAGTTGGCGGAAGTACCGTGCTCGCTCGTCTGCCACCCGTGCCTCCTCGCCTCGCCCCGCGCCGTCAGCCGGCGGCGGTGGTGTCTCCGGTGCCGCGCTCGCGGCCCATGCTGGCCCGGAGCTGGTCGAGCCGGGCCGCGGCGGCCGGGTCGGCGGCCGGCGCCTGCTGCTCCTGGCCCACCGCCGGGCGCTCCTGCCTGCCGGCGAGCTGCTCGCCGGCCATGCTGGCCCGGATCTGCTCCAGCCGGGACGAGCCGGCCGAGTCCAGCGACGACTTCTGGATCTCCAGCATCCGCCCCTCGACGGAGTTGCCGGCCAGCTCGGCGCGGCCCATCGCGGTGGCGTAGCGCTGCTCGATCCGGTCCCGCACCTCGTCCAGCGAGGGGGTGCTGCCGGACGCGGTGAGCGAGGACATCGACTCCAGCGAGCGGGCCACGCTCTCCTGCATCTTGGCCTGCTCGAGCTGGCTGAGCAGCTTGGTGCGCTCGGCGAGCCGCTGCTGGAGGATCATCGAGTTGTTCTCGACCGCCCGGCGGGCCTGGGCGGCGGCCCCGAGCGCCTGGTCGTGCAGGGTCTTCAGGTCCTCCATGGCCTGCTCGCCGGAGACGAGCTGGGTGGCGATCACCTGGGCGGACTGCTCGTACTTGCCGGCCTCGGCCTCGTCGCCGCGGGCGCGGGCCTGGTCGGCGAGGACGAGGGCCTGCCGGGCGTTGCCCTGGAGCCGCTCGACCTCGGACATCTGCCGGGACAGCTTCATCTCGAGCTGGCGCTGGTTGCCGATCACCGCCGCCGCCTGCTGGACGAGCGCCTGGTGCTGGCGCTGCGCCTCCTCGATGGCCTGCTGGATCTGCACCTTGGGGTCGGCGTGCTCGTCGATCCGGGCACCGAAGAGCGCCATCAGGTATTTCCAGCCCTTGACGAACGGGTTCGCCATCTCCGCGGTATCCCCTCAGTAGCAGTCGCGCCGCCCCGGCCAGGCCGGGCGGCCGGCCGGCGGTCGTGCGGCAGTGGACCCATCGTCCCAGCCGGGTGCCACCCCGGCGACCGTACGGCCCGGCGTCACGCCGCCGCCTGATCAACAGTACGCGGCGGGGTAAAGACCGGCCACGCCGTCGCGGGACGGGGGTGGCCGGCGCGGAAGCGGTGGGGTCAGGCGGCGCGGAAACGGTGGGGTCAGGCGGCGCAGACGACGTCGCGGTCGCGCTCGGCGGGGCGGACCCGGGTGGAGCGCAGGGTCGCCTTCAGCGGCGAGTCCTGGTGCACGGAGACCCCCACCGGGCTGCCCGAGGTGACCTGGCGGACGCCCCGGCCGGCGGGCCTGGGCACCGCCGCGCGGGCGACCGGCGCCGACTCGGCCGGGCGGGCCGGCTCGTCGGCCACGGGCACGAGCACGCCGGGCATCTGCTCGGCGAGCGCCACGGTGTCGCTGACCTCGCGGAGCAGCTCGGAGAGGCGGGCGCCGAGGGCGTCGCAGATCGCGGCCAGCAGCTCGCTGGAGGGCTCCTTCTGGCCGCGCTCTATCTCGGAGAGGTAGCCCAGGCTGACGTTGGCCGCGGAGGAGACCTCGCGCAGGGTGCGGTGCTGCCCCTGCCGGCGCGCGCGCAACGCGTCACCGATCACCCGGCGTAGCAGGACCATCGCACCTCCCTTGACGGGTCTCACCTGCCCGGCGCCCGTCGCGCCGGCGCGGCGGACCGAACCGGCGCCGACGTCGCGCGCCGGAGCTTTCCCGCAACGGTACCCGCTGCGGGCCCCCGTGACATCCCACCCCGCCCGTCCATCTGGCCGGGACGGCCTCAGCGACGGCCCGACCCGGCCGCCTCGGCCTCGCCCGCGCCGGCCCGGCCGCCGGACTCCTCGGCGGCGTCCGCCGCGTGGATGCGCTCGGCGAGCAGCCGCAGGGCCTCGATCACGGCGGTGGAGCGGACGTGGTCCCGCCCGCCGTCGAGGTCGAGCTCGCGGACCTCGGAGCCGTCCGGGCCGGCCACCGCGACGTAGACCAGGCCCACCGGCTTGCCGTCCTGCGGCTCCGGGCCGGCCACGCCGGTGGTGGCCAGACCCCAGTCCGCGCCGCAGCGCCGCCGCCCGCCCTCGGCCAGGGCGCGGGCCACGTCGGGATCGACCGGGCCGCGCTCGGCCAGCAGGTCCCCCGGTACGCCGGCCAGCCGGGACTTCAGCTCGGTGGCGTAGACGACCAGCCCGCCCTGGTAGACGCCGCTCACCCCGGCGATCTCCACGATCGAGGCGGCGAGCAGCCCACCGGTGAGCGACTCCACGGTGGCCAGCGTCTCGTGCCGCTCGGCCAGGCTGTGCACCACGCCGGCCGCCGGGCTGCCGACCGGCCGCTCCCCGTTCGCATCCGTTCCCATGTCCACGTCTCTTTCCCTCCCGGGCCCGCCCTACGCCATCCGCCCCGCAGGCGTCCTCCCGACCCGCCGCCGACGGTGGGACGCTCGCCGAGACCCGCCGCGCCGGGGCGCGCTCAGGAGCGGGGGCGGCGCAGGCGCAGGGCCTGGGCGACGTAGTCGAAGCCGGTGACCACCGTCACGACCACCGCCGCCGCCATGATCCAGGGGCCGACGTCGGCGAGGGCGGCGGGCATCGGCCACAGGTACCAGGTGATCGCGAGGATCTGGAGCGCGGTCTTGATCTTGCCGCCGCGGCTGGCCGCGATGACGCCGTGCCGGATCACCCAGAACCGCAGCGCCGTGATGCCCAGCTCGCGGGCCAGGATCACCACGGTCACCCACCAGGGCAGCAGGTCGTACCAGGAGAGCATCAGCAGGGCCGCGCCGGTGAGCGCCTTGTCGGCGATCGGGTCGGCCACCTTGCCGACCGGGGTGACCAGGCCGAACCGGCGGGCGATCCAGCCGTCCACCAGGTCGGTGACCGAGGCGAGCACGAAGACCAGGCAGGCCGCGATCCGCCACCCCGCGTGGCTCATCGCCGACACGACGACAGTCGCCGCGAAGACCGGCACCAGCACCAGGCGCAGCAGGGTCAGCGCGTTGGCCGCGTTGAGCACCGGCACCGGGGCCACCACCGGAGCCGGGGACGGCTCCGCCGCCGGAGTCACCGGGCCGGCCCGGTCGGGCCGCCGGGGCGTTCCTGGCACCGCACCACGTCGCTCCCCCGCTCCCTCAGGGCCCGCCGTCACCGTGTCGCGCCGGGCGCCGCCGAGATCATCTCATCCGGGACCGCGACCAGGTCGACCCCTTCGGTGGCGGTGACCGTGGCGCGCACCAGGTCACCCGGGCGCAGCGCGGCCAGGTCCACCCCGCCGTCGGCCGGGGCGACCAGGGTGGTGGAGCCGTCGACCTCGGGGGCCTGATGCGCCGCCCGACCCTCGACCACGCCGTCGTCGACCGAGTCGACCAGCACCTCGACCGTGGAGCCGAGCCGCTCCTCGGCCCGCTGCGAGCACAGCTCGTCGGCGAGCGCGGCGAGCCGGTCGTACCGGCGCTTGATCGTGGCGGCGGAGACCTTGCCGGGCAGGCCGGCGGCCTCGGTGCCGTCCTCGTCGCTGTAGTCGAAGACGCCGATCGCGTCGAGCCGGGCCTCGGTGAGGAACCGGACCAGCTCGTCGACGTCGGCGCGGGTCTCGCCGGGGAAGCCGACGATGAAGTTGCTCCGCGCACCCGCCTCCGGGGCCAGGGCGCGGGCCGAGGCCAGCAGCTCCAGGAACCGGTCGGTGGAGCCGAAGCGGCGCATCCGGCGCAGCACCGGCTCGCTGGAGTGCTGGAACGACAGGTCGAAGTAGGGCGCGACGCCCGGCGTGGTGGCGATCGCCTCGACCAGCCCCGGGCGGGTCTCGGCGGGCTGGAGGTAGCTGGCCCGGACCCGGACGATGCCCGGCACGGCGGCGAGCTGCGGCAGCAGCTTCTCCAGCGCCCGGGGGTCGCCCAGGTCCTTGCCGTACGACGTCGAGTTCTCGCTGACCAGCACCAGCTCGCGGACCCCGGTCCCGGCCAGCCACTCCGCCTCGGCCAGCAGCTCGTCGGGGGTGCGCGAGACGAAGGCCCCCCGGAAGGCCGGGATGGCGCAGAACGCGCAGCGCCGGTCGCAGCCGCTGGCCAGCTTCAGCGACGCCACCGGGCCGGTGTCGAGCCGACGCCGCAGCACCTGACGCAGGTGGGCCGGGGTGTGCTCGTCGGTCTCCACGGCGGCCCGGGCGCTGCCGTGGCCCGGCAGCGACACGGCGTTGGCACGCCGGGCGACCGGGGTCAGCGGCAGCAGCTCGCGCCGGTCGCGCGGGGTGTGCGCGCCGATCGCCTCACCGGCGACGACGGCGTCCAGCCGGGCCGCGATGTCCGGGTAGTCGTCGAAGCTGAGCACCGCCTGCGCCTCGGGCAGGCTGTCGGCCAGCTCCCGGCCGTACCGCTCGGCCATGCACCCGGCGGCGACCACCTTCGCGCCGGTGTCGGCGGCGGCCAGCAGGGTCTGGATCGAGTCCTGCTTCGCCTTCTCCACGAAGCCGCAGGTGTTGACGACCACCACGTCCGCGCCCTCGCCGTCGGTGGTGACCTGCCAGCCGTCGGCGTGCAGCCGGGCGGCCAGCTCCTCCGAGTCGACCTCGTTACGGGCGCAGCCCAGGGTCAGCAGGGCGACGCGACGACCGGCGTCGGAGTGGGAAGGGGAGGTGGCAGACACCATCCGAGGGTACCGGGCGCGCGGGGGCCGGCCGGCAACGGCGGTCGCCGTACCGCGCCCGGGCACGGTCGCCGGTCAGCGGCAGCGGCGGGCCGGGGCGCGGTCGCCGGTCAGCGGAGGGCCGCGCCGACGGAGACCAGGCGGTCGAGCAGGAAGACCTCGGTGCCGGCCAGGCCGGTGGAGCAGAAGACCGTCACCTGGCCCGCGCCGGTCCGCCCCGGGGCCGCCCCCGCCAGCACCGCGCCCAGGTCGAGCAGCCGCCCGGCGTACGGCGGGAGGGCGGCGAGCATCGGCGGCTCGTACGCGCCCGCCTGGGCCGGCGAGTCGGTGACCAGGACGTCGGCGGCGTCGAGCAGGTCGGTGCCGAACTCGGCCCGGCCGCGCTGCTTGAAGCCGACGGTGTTGACGTGGGCGCCCGGGGCGAGATCGGCGGCGTCCAGCACCGGCGTGGGGCTGGTGGTGGCGAGCACCACGACGTCGCGGCCGGCCACGGCGGCGCGGGCGGTCTCCACGGCCCGCGCCGGCACGCCCAGCTCGGCGCGGACCCGGGCGGCGAACGCCTCCCGGCGGGCCGCCGAGCGGCTGTGCACGGTCACCTCGCGCAACGGGCGGACCGCGGCGGCGGCCCACACCTGGGTCCACGCCTGCCCGCCGGAGCCGACCACCCCGAGGGTCGCCGCGTCGGGGCGGGCCAGCGCGTCGACGGCCACCCCGCCGAGGCCCCCGGTGCGCCGGGAGCCCAGCTCCTCGCCGACCGCCACCGCCCGCACCGCGCCGGTGCGCCCGTCGTGCAGCACGACGATCTGCTCGGCCTGCGGATGGCCGAACGTGTCGTAGGAGCGGTAGCCGTACCACTCGCCGATGAGGTGCCCGGCGGTGAGGACCATCCGGCCGCCGCCCAGCGCGGCCGACGCCCGGGGCGGGGCGACGAGCCGACCGGCGTGGGCGGCGAGCAGGGCGTCGCGCATGGCCGCCACGGTGGTGGGGGCGTCGAGCGCGGCGGCAACCTCCGGGTCCGACACGAGCAGAGTCATGACGGCCATACTGCGAGTTGAAGCCAACTTCAGGTCAACCCGACGTGGCCCGTCTCACCTCTGCCCTGGTCACGCGGGTGTTAGGTTCGACGCTGGCGGCCCGGTGGTTGCGGGTCGCCCCGGACGAGGGTGGGCGTACCCGGTCAGGCCAAGACGCCCGCGAGCCGTTTCCACTCGTCCCGGCCCCGATGGGGCCGGCAGCCCTCAGAGGTGACGTCGCATGGCCTGGATCGTCCTCGTGCTCTCCGGATTCCTCGAAACGGTGTGGGCGATCGCCCTCGACCGCAGCGCCGGCTTCCGCCGCCCCCTGCCCACGGCCGTCTTCGCCGTCGCTCTGGTGCTGAGCATGGCCGGCCTCGGGTACGCGCTGCGGCAGATCCCGGTCGGCACCGGGTACGTGGTCTGGGTCGGCATCGGCGCGGTGGGCACCGCCCTGGTCGGCATGGTGGCGCTGCACGAGCCGGCGACCCTGCCCCGGATCACCTGCCTGCTGCTGATCGTCGCGGGGGTCGTCGGCCTAAAGGTCTTCCACTGACGCGGACACCCGGTCGAGGCCCGGATGCCGGGATGCCCGATGTCGGTGTCGGGATGCCCGATATTGGGATGTCAGTGTCGCGATGCCCGATATCAGGTTGCCGGGACGCCGGGAGGCGAGGGCGCGGCCGGCGGGAGGCGACTCCATGGCGGCGCTCCCGCCGGCCAGCGACTCCATGTCGGCGACATGGGTGCATTGGCGGGACGTAGACACCGCCATGTCGCCGACACGGAGCCGATCAAGCATTTCCGAGACCGGCATACTCGCGTTTGATGCCGATCTGACCGTTTAGCGCCTGATGGCCGGAGTGACGGATTCACTCCCGTCCCCCGCCCCGGCGGGGTGTGACCGGCGGCATCGTGGGGCCGGAATCGTCGCGGGCCCGGGGTCGTTACACATGGCGTACGACCGAGTAGCGCAGTGCCTCTGACCTGCGCCGACGCCCCCGCCCCGGGTTGCCGCTTGGGAATGACGGTGGGTGGCCGGTCGTTACACATGGTCCCCGGGCCGCGAGCCGGCCGGGTCGAGATCTTCCCCCTTCTGACTTTCTCGGGCGCCGTGCGTGGTGCTCACACCCGCCTGACTGATCCCCTGGGTGGGTGTCGAACCCCCGAATGGAGCTTTGTCATGAACACGATGCTGCGTAAGAGCGTGCTGGGTATCGCTGGTCTGGCCTTCGCCGGTGGTGTGTTCGCCGGCCCGGCCACCGCCGAGGCCGCCCCGACGACGGCCCATGCCAAGCCCGTCGCGTCCGTGATGCAGGCCGACAAGCCCGCCGTCGACATGGGCAAGCTGATTCCGCACGGTGTGCAGGGTGAGCAGTCGCGCATCGACCTTGACGACGAGCAGACGGCGAACGTGAAGGCGATCATCGCCGCCACGAAGAAGGCCGGCATGGACGAGCGCGCCGCCGTCATCTCGATCGGCACCGCGTTGCAGGAGTCGAAGCTGGAGAACCTGGGTCACCTGGGTGACCGCAACGACCACGACTCGCAGGGCCTGTTCCAGCAGCGCCCGTCGTCGGGCTGGGGCAGCGTGGAGCAGATCACCGACCCCGAGTACGCGACCATGGCGTTCCTGAAGGGCCTCAAGCAGGTCGACGGCTGGCAGGACATGCCCCTGACCGAGGCCGCCCAGACGGTGCAGGTGTCGGCGTACCCCGACCACTACGCCCAGTGGGAGCAGCAGGCCGCCGACCTCGTCGCCCAGCACTGGAACAGCTAAGACCCACCCGCACCACCCCGCCTACCGGCCGGACCCCGACCCACGGGGCCCGGCCGGTTGGCGTGTTAGCAGGGGACCCTTCCTATACAGAAAGCGTTAACAAGGGGCCCCTCCTTACAACGGGCCCCGCACCGCCCGGGGGCGCTACGAGGCGTGGCGGGCGACCACAGTGGGTAGAGATCGGCCGACCGCACCACGAGGCTCTCAACATGGAGGACGTCATGGCCGACATGCACAGCACCGCCCGCCCGCGCAGCAACGCCGCCCGGATCTGCACGATCCTCGGCTTCGTCTTCGCCGTCGTCGCGGTGTTCCTGGCACCCGTGATCTTCGGCGTGATCGGCGTCATCCTCGGCATCGTCGGCGCGGTCCTGGGCGACAAGCCGCTCGGCTGGTACGCCGCCGCCGCGAGCGTTGCCGGCACGATCCTCGGCATCGTGCTCGCCGCCATCATCCTCAACGCCTGACCCCCGACCACGACGAAGGCCCGCCGGAGCTCCGGCGGGCCTTCGTCGTGCAGGCGCTGGGTCGTACGGGAGGCCGTCAGTCGCCGTCGCCGCGCAGGCCGGCCAGGACCTCCTCCAGCTCGTCCGGCTTGACCAGCACGTCGCGGGCCTTGGAGCCCTCCGACGGGCCGACCACGCCCCGGGTCTCCATGAGGTCCATCAGCCGCCCCGCCTTGGCGAAGCCGACCCGCAGCTTGCGCTGGAGCATCGACGTCGAGCCGAACTGCGAGGTGACCACCAGCTCGATCGCCTGCACCAGCAGGTCCAGGTCGTCGCCGATGTCCTCGTCGATTTTCTTCTTGCCGTCCTGCGCCGGGGTGAGCACGTCCGGGCGGAACTCCGGCTCGCGCTGCTCCTTGCAGAACTTCACCACGTCGGCGATCTCGCCCTCGGTGACCCAGGCCCCCTGGATGCGGACCGGCTTCGACGCGCCCATCGGCAGGAACAGGCCGTCGCCCCGGCCGAGCAGTTTCTCCGCCCCCGGCTGGTCGAGGATGACCCGCGAGTCGGCCAGCGACGAGGTGGCGAACGCCAGCCGGGACGGCACGTTCGCCTTGATCAAACCGGTGACCACGTCGACCGAGGGACGCTGGGTGGCCAGCACCAGGTGGATGCCGGCGGCCCGGGCGAGCTGGGTGATCCGGACGACCGAGTCCTCCACGTCGCGCGGCGCGACCATCATCAGGTCGGCCAGCTCGTCCACGATCACCAGCAGGTACGGGTACGGCCGCATCTCCCGCTCACTGCCCGGCGGGGCCGTGATCTCCCCGTTGCGCACCTTGCGGTTGAAGTCGTCGATGTGCCGGACCCCGTTGGCGGCGAGGTCGTCGTAGCGCATGTCCATCTCGCGGACGACCCACTCCAGCGAGTCGGCCGCCTTCTTCGCGTTGGTCACGATCGGGGTGACCAGGTGCGGGATGCCCTCGTAGCTGGTCATCTCGACGCGCTTCGGGTCGATCAGCAGCAGGCGCACCTCGTCCGGGGTGGCGCGGGTGAGGATCGAGACCAGCAGGGTGTTGAGGCAGGAGGACTTCCCCGCCCCGGTGGCCCCCGCCACGAGAATGTGCGGCATCTTCGCGAGGTTGGCGACCACGAAGCCGCCCTCGATGTCCTTGCCGAGGCCGACCAGCATCGGGTGGTGGTCGCTGGTGGCCGCCCGGGAGCGCAGCACGTCGCCCAGGGCCACGTTCTCGGGGTCGGTGTTCGGGATCTCCACGCCTACCGCGCTCTTGCCCGGGATCGGGCTGAGGATGCGCACGTCGGGGGACTTCACCGCGTACGCGATGTTGCGGGAGAGCTGGGTGATCCGCTCGACCTTGACGCCCGGGCCCAGCTCGACCTCGTAGCGGGTGACCGTGGGGCCCCGGGTGAAGCCGGTGACCTCCGCGTCGACGCCGAACTGGTCGAACACGCCGGTCAGCGCGGCGATCACCTCGTCGTTGGCCTTGCTGCGGGTCTTCGGCGCGGCCCCGCCGCTGAGCAGGTTGGCCGGCGGCAGCGTGTAGTCGCCGGCCAGCCCGGTGAGCGCGAGCTGCTCGGCGCGGGTGGGCGCGGGCGAGTGCTCCGGCGGGTCGACCGGCTTGCGGGTGGCGGGCACCTTCGCCGGGGGCTTGCGGGGCAGGACGACGGTCTCCTGGAGGTCGACCTCGTACGCCTCCTCGGCGAAGTCGTCCGGCTCCGGCAGCGGCGGCGGCGCGGGGGCGCGCTTGGCGGGGCGACGGCGGGCCGGCTTCTTCTCGACCACCTCCACCACCTCGTCCTCCGCCTCCGGCGGCGTGCCGGTCACGGCACCGGCGAGCAGCCCGAGGCGCTCCGGGATCTTGTTGATCGGGGTGGCGGTGACCACCAGCAGGCCGAAGACCAGCAGCAGGAGCAGCAGCGGCACGGCCACCCAGGCGGTGACGGCGGTCTCCAGCACGTTGCCGACGCCCGCACCGACCAGGCCCCCGGCGTAGTCACGCTGGACCGAGTCCACCGGGTCCTGTCCGATGTGCAGCATCGCGGCCGTGGCGACCAGCATGGACCCCCAGCCCACCAGGCCCCGCCCCCGGTGCTCCGGGTCGCCGGGCGTGCGCATCAACCGCCACGCGCCGATGCCGAGCAGCACCGGAACGACGATCGAGATGGCCCCGAGGAAGAGCCGGACGGTGTCGGCGAGCCGGGCCCCCACCGGGCCCGCGCCGGCGAACCAGATCGCCACCGCGCTGAGCAGCGCCAGGCCGAGCAGCAGCAGGCCGGCGCCGTCGCGGCGGTGCTCCGGGTCGAGGTCGCGGGCCGAGGCGGCCTGCCGACCGGCGGCCCGCACCGTCCAGCCGACGCCGCTGGCCAACCCGATCCACACCGCGCCGATCGCCCGGCCCACGGAGGCGCTGCGGCTCGGCCGGGCGGCGGTGCGCCGCCGGGGCACGGCCTTCGTGGCCTTGGTGGTCTTCTTCGCCGGCTGACGGCCACGACTGTTCGTGGTGCCGCGCGGCGACGCGCCGCGTCGCCGGCTCGCCTGAGAGGTACGGCCCGCCATAGAGTCACCGTAACGGCGGAACCCGGTGGATCGCCGCTTTTCCGGGTCGTGTCCGCGCGTCGCAGCACGGACGACGCCACCTGTTGTGTTATTCGCCTCAGAAGGGATGCCCATGGCGTCGCCGGAGATCGAGGACGGCCACGGCCCCCTGGCCGGGTATCCCGGGGCGCTGCGCCCGTTGACCGGCGAGCTGATCGCCGCCGTGCTCGGCAGCCGGGGGTACGCCGTCTCGGTCGACGAGCGGGGCCGGCTGCTCGGCCGCTGGGAGGACAGTCTCGTGTGGTTCCTGCGCGCGGGCGCGGCCGGCGAGATCCTCCAGGTGCGCACCGTCGCCGCGCCGACCTTCCCCATCGAGCGGGTGCCGATGCTGCACGCGTTCTGCAACTCGTGGAACCACGACCGGTACTGGCCGAAGGCGTTCGTGCACGTCGACGACGACGGGCGGGCCCTGGTCTGCGGCGAGGTGATCGCCGACCTGGAGCGCGGGGTGACCCCGCACCAGCTCGACCAGTTGCTCGACTGTGGCATCTCCACCGGTTGCCAGCTCGCCGCCGCCGTCGGCCAGCTTCCGGGCGGGACGCGGCCGTGACCGGGCAGCCGCGAGCATGGGACGGCCCGCTCGGAGAGGGTGACCGACCCGACTCCGTCTCGACCGTCGCCGAGTTGGAGCGGATCGTCGCCGACGCCGACGCGGCCGGCGATCCCGGGGCCGGGCTGACCGCCCGGTTCGCGCTGGTGGAGGCGTACCTGCGGCGGGGCGAGCGGTGGCGGCTGGTCGAACCGGTCCGCCGCTGCCGGGAACTCCTCGACGCCGTGCCCGGGCCGACCGGGGAGCGGGCCGCCGAGCTGCGCCGCTACCAGCGCCTCGCGGTGGAGGCGGTGTTCGCCACCCCCCGCGTCGGGCTGGACCAGGCCCGCGCGGCGCTGGACGAACTGGCCCGCCGCGACGGACCGGGAGACGCGCCGGGTGATGTGAGAGACGTGCCGGGCGACGCGGGCGAGGGGCCGGGCGAGGCGGGCGACTGGCCGGGCGACGCCGGCGACGGGCCGAGCGACCTGGTGGCCGAGCTGCGCTGCCGGCTCGCCGACCACCTCGGCGACGAGCCGGCCGCCCGCCGCTGGTACGACCGCTGGCGCACCGCCCCCGCCGACCCGGCCGCCGGCTGCCCGGAATGCGCGCCGTCGCGCCGCGCCGAGCTGCTGGCCGGCTGGGGCGACTGGGCGGCGGCGCTGGCCGAGCTGCGCCCGTTCCTCGCCGAGCCGCCGGTGCGGGCCGACGCGGCAGGGCGGGAGGCCGGGGCGGCGGCGTACTGCACGGACCAGCCCGAGCGGGCGCTGGCCGGGGCGCTGGTGCCGCTGCTGCGCGCCAGCGACCCGGAGCGGGCCGCGCGGGCGCACGTCGAGGCGTACCGGCGGCACCGGCGGGAGCGGGCCGCGTTCCCGTACCTGGCCGCGCACCTGCGGTTCTGCGCGCTGGGCGGGCACCTGGACCGGGGGCTGGACATCCTCGCCGAGCAGGTGCCCCGGCTGAGCCACCCGGCCGACGACATGGCGACGATGGAGTTCGCCGCGGCCGGGGCGCTGCTGTGCGCCCTCGCCACCGAGGCCGGGCGGGGCGACCGGCGGATGCCCGGACCGGGCCCCGCCGGCCGGCCGGGCGAGGGCGTCGACGTGGCCGGGCTCGGCGGGCTGCTAGCCGAGCTGGCTACCGGGCTCGCGGGCAGCTTCGACGCCCGCAACGGCACGGGGCACCAGTCCGGGCGGATCGCCGCCCGGCTGGCCGAACGGCCGATCAGCGCCCCGGCCCCGCTGCCCGCTGAGGAGCCGGACGGTGAGGAGTCGGCCGGCGACGGCGGGGACGGCGGGGACGGCGGGGATGGCGGTGGAGCGGGCGGGTCGGCCGGGGACGAGCCGGGGGCGCTGACCATCGCCCTGGTCACGGCCGCCCTGGACCGGCGCGGGGACACCTGGATGGTGCGGGCCGGCGGGGCCGTTGTCGGGCGGTGGGATCCGGCGGTGATCGAGTTCCGGCAGGCCGGGCAGCGGGGCGAGATCCTGCACGTACGGGTGCTGGCCACCCGGCGCCTGCCGGCGGAACGGCGCGCCGAGGCGTACGCGTTCTGCAACGCCTGGAACCACGACCGGCTGCTGCCCAAGGCGTACGCGCACGACGACGGCGGGGAGCTGGTGCTGGCCGGCGACGTCACCACCGACCTGGCCCATGGGGTGGCCCCGGCGCAACTCGACGTGCTGGTCACCGCGGCGGTCGCCACCGGCGTCGCGTACGCGGAGGCGGTCGCCGCGCTGCCCTGACCGGGTGGGGCCGCGGCCCACGAACGAGGTCCGAAACCCGCCGGACGATCTCCTCCCGCCCTGGTGGAATGGGGCCCATGACGACGACGCACCAACAGCACGCCGCCCAACTCCTGCACTCCCTGCACCGCCCCGGCTCCCCGCTCGTGCTGCCCAACGCCTGGGACGCCGCCAGCGCCCGGATCGTGGCCGACTGCGGCGCGGCGGCGGTCGCCACCACCAGCGCCGGGGTCTCGTGGAGCCTGGGCTCGCCGGACGGCGAGGAGGTGGACCGGGACCGCGCCCTGGCGGTGGTCGCCCGCGTCGCCGCCGCCGTCACCGTCCCGGTCACCGCGGACATCGAGGGCGGGTACGCCGCCGACCCGGCCGGGGTCGCCCGCACCGTGGCCGCCGTGCTGACCGCCGGCGCGGTGGGCGTCAACATCGAGGACGGCACGCCGGCCGGGGCGACGGCGTTGCGCCCGGTGGACGAGCAGTGCGCCCGCATCCGGGCGGCCCGGCAGGCGGCGGACGAGGCGGGCGTGCGGCTCTTCGTCAACGTCCGCACCGACGTGTTCCTGCTGGCGGTCGGTGACCCGGCGGACCGGCTGGCGGAGTCGCTGCGCCGGGCGGCGGCCTACCGGGCGGCGGGCGCGGACGGCGTCTTCGTGCCGGGCGTCGTCGACGCCGAGACCATCGGCGCGCTGGTCGCCGGGATCGACGGCCCCGTCAACGTGCTCGCCGGGCCGGGCGCGCCCGGCGTGGCCGCCCTGGCCGAGCTGGGGGTGGCCCGGGTCAGCCTCGGCTCGGCGCTGGTCAGGGCCGCCTACGGGCTGGTCCGCCGCGCCGCCACGGAGGCGCTGCGCTCCGGGTCGTACGACTCGCTGGCCGACGGGATCGGCTACGACGAGCTGAACGCGCTGCTGGCCTGAGCGGGCGGCCCGACCCGCGAGAAGGTCGCCGGGCGACGGCACCGGGCGGCACGTCGGCCCGGAGAGACCCGCCGGATACGCGGCGACGCCCGCCGGCACAGGGGTGCGGGCGGGCGTCGCGGCGGCGCGGGTCAGACCTCGACGACCGTGGGGACGATCATCGGACGGCGGCGGTACGCGTCGTTGACCCAGCGGCCGACCGTCCGCCGGACGATCTGCTGGAGCTGGTGCGGGTCGGTGATGCCGTCGGCGGCGGCCCGGTTCAGCGCCTCGGTGACCAGCGGGATCACCGGGTTGAACGCCTCCGGGTCCTCCGAGAAGCCCTTCGCCGACAGGGTCGGCCCGCCGACCACCTTGCCGGTGACGGAGTCCACCACCACGGTGGTGGCGATGAAGCCGCCGTCGCCGAGGATCCGCCGCTCGGTGAGCAGGGACTCGCTGACGTCGCCCACGGCCAGGCCGTCGACGTAGACGTACCGGCTCTTGACGTGGCCGACCAGGCTGGCGCGGCCCTCGACCAGGTCGACGACGTCGCCGTCCTCGCAGAGCACCACCCGGTCGGGGGCGACGCCGGACTCGATGCCGAGCCGGGCGTGCGCCCGCAGGTGCCGCCACTCGCCGTGCACCGGCATCAGGTTGCTCGGGCGGGTCACGTTGAGCAGGTAGAGCAGCTCACCGGCGGGGGCGTGGCCGGAGACGTGCACCTTCGCCACGTCCTTGTGCACGACCACCGCGCCGGCCCGGGCCAGCCGGTTGATCACCCGGTAGACCGAGGTCTCGTTGCCGGGCACCAGGGAGGAGGCCAGCACCACCGTGTCGCCGGGGGCGATGGTGATGTGTCGGTGGTCGCCGCTGGCCATCCGGCCCAGGGCGCTCATCGGCTCGCCCTGCGAGCCGGTGGACATCAGCACGATCTGCTCGGGCGGCAGGTTGGTGGCCTCCTCGATGCCGACCACCAGTCCGGCCGGGATGTTGAGCAGGCCGAGGTCCCGGGCGATGCCCATGTTGCGGACCATCGAACGGCCGATCAGCGCCACCTTGCGGCCGTGCTCGACGGCCGAGTCGAAGACCTGCTGCACCCGGTGCACGTGCGAGGCGAACGACGCGACGATGATCCGCCCCGTCGCCTTCGCGAAGATCGAGTCGAGCACCGGCCCGATCTCCCGCTCGGGGGTGACGAAGCCGGGGATCTCGGCGTTCGTGGAGTCCGACAGCAGCAGGTCGACGCCCTCGGCGCCGAGCCGGGCGAAGCCGGCCAGGTCGGTGATCCGGCCGTCCAGCGGGAGCTGGTCCATCTTGAAGTCGCCGGTGTGCAGCACCAGGCCGGCGGGGGTGCGGATGGCCACCGCCAGGGCGTCCGGAATCGAGTGGTTGACCGCGAAGAACTCGCACTCGAAGGGGCCGAGCCGCTCCCGGCCGCCCTCCCGCACGGTCAGCGTGTACGGCTGGATGCGCCGCTCGGCCAGCTTCGCCTCGACCAGGGCGAGGGTGAACTGCGAGCCGACCAGCGGGATGTCCGGCTTGTGGGCGAGCAGGTACGGCACCGCGCCGATGTGGTCCTCGTGGCCGTGGGTGAGCACGATCGCCTGCACGTCGGCCAGCCGGTCCAGGATCGGCCCGAAGTCGGGCAGGATCAGGTCCACGCCGGGCTGCTCGACGTCGGGGAAGAGCACCCCGCAGTCGACGATCAGCAGCTTGCCGTCGTACTCGAAGACGGTCATGTTCCGACCGATGGCGCCGAGCCCGCCGAGCGGGATGATCCGCAGGCCGCCCTCCGGCAGCGGCGGGGGCAGTTCCCCCTCGAAGTGCGCCTCGGTCACGCGTCCACCTCATTCCGCGACGCCGTAACCCGGCGTCCGTCGTGTCGTTCGATCATTCGGGGAGCTCCAGGCCCGCCGCCGCGCAGTCCGCGCGGAGCTGGGCGATCTCGTCGTCGGTGGCGTCCACCAGCGGGGACCGCACCGGGCCGGCCGGCAGGCCCTTGGCCGCCAGGCCCGCCTTCACCAGGATGGTGCCCTGGGTGCGGAAGATGCCGGTGAACAGGGGCAGCAGCCGCCGGTGCAGGGCGAGCGCGGTGCCGGGGTCGCCCGCCTCGTACGCCTCGATCATCCGCGCCACCAGCGCGCCGGTGAAGTGGGTCGAGGTGCCGACCAGGCCGACGCAGCCGACCGCCAGCGCGGACAGGGTGAGCGAGTCCTCGCCGCTGTAGTAGGCCAGCTCGGTGCGGCTGGTCACCCACGAGGAGGCGGTGAGGTCACCCTTGGCATCCTTGACCGCGACGATCCGGCTGTGCTCGGCGAGCCGCACCATGGTCTCGGTGGCGATCGGCACCCCCGAGCGGTGCGGGATGTCGTAGAGCATGACCGGCAGCCCGGTGGCGTCCGCCACGGCGGTGAAGTGCCGGATCAGCCCGCTCTGCGGCGGCTTGTTGTAGTACGGCGTCACCACGAGCAGGCCGTGCGCGCCGGCCTTCTCGGCCGCCTCGGCCAACTCGATGGTGTGCCGGGTGTCGTTGGTGCCGACCCCGGCGACCACCTTGGCCCGGTCGCCGACCGCCTCCACCACGGCCCGGATCAGGCGCTCCTTCTCCGCGTCGGTGGTGGTGGGCGACTCGCCGGTGGTGCCGTTGAGCACGAGCGCGTCGTTGCCCTGCTCGTCGACGAGGTGGTTCGCGAGCCGTACGGCCCCGTCGAGGTCGAGGGAGCCGTCGGCGGCGAACGGGGTCACCATGGCCGTGAGCAGTCGGCCGAAAGGACGGGAAACCGCCCGGTCGGCGGCAACAGGGTGGTCGTGCGTCATGTTCACAACCTAGCGGACGACCACCGGGGGGCCGGCGGGGAAGGGTTCGTACTCACTCGTCGTGCGGGGTGGCCGCAACCTCCGTGCCGTCCGGCAGGGTGGAGACGACGAAGTCGGAGAAGACGCTGGGGGCGACCCCCTGCAACTGGCGCAGGCACTCGATCGCCAGCTCGCGGATCTCCACGTCGGCCTGCTCCGTGGCGCGCATCGCGATGAAGTGCCGCCAGGCCCGGTAGTTGCCGGTGACCACGATGCGGGTCTCGGTGGCGTTGGGCAGCACCGCGCGGGCCGCCTGCCGGGCCTGCTTGCGGCGCAGCGTGGGGTTGGGCTCGTCGGCGAAGCGCTCTTCGAGACCCTCCAGCAGCTCCGTGTACGCCCGCACGCTCGCCTCGGTGGCCTCGACGAACCGCTTGTGCAGCTCCGGGTCGTCGGCGATCACCCGGGGCTCGACCATGGCCGCGTCCCGCTCGGGGACGTAGCGCTGGGAGAGCTGGGAGTAGGAGAAGTGCCGGTGCCGGATCAGCTCGTGGGTGAGGGAGCGGGAGATGCCGGTGAGGTAGAAGCTCACCGAGCCGTGCTCCAGCACCGACAGGTGCCCGACCTCCAGGATGTGCGCCAGGTACCCGGCGTTCGTGGCGGTGGCCGGGTTCGGCTTCTTCCAGCTCTGGTAGCAGGCCCGGCCGGCGAACTCGGCGAGCGCCTGGCCCCCGTCGGCGTCGGTCGACCACGGCACGTCGTCCGGGGCCTGGAACTGGGTCCACGCGATCAGCTTGACCTGGGGCTGCACCATCTCCGGCATTCCTTGGACTGTAGTGGTCCCCCGCGGCCGCGCCCAAGCCAGGCTCGCCCGGTGCAACGTCGGTCACCCGCCCGGCCCACCGGAACACCGCCGTCGAGGACGCCGTTGCCGGGCGCGGCTGGCAGTGCTGCCGCTGGCCCCTTTGGAGCTGAGTCGTTTCCACCATCGCGTCAGTTCCCGCCCCGCCACGACCCGCAACCCGCAACTTATGAAAGGCGACCAGCGACCCGCGACGGGCGGCCCGCGACGGGCGGCCCGCAAGCGTCGACTCCCGAGCGGCGACCGACGACCCGCGACTCCCCGAGCGACGACCGACGACCGACGGCCCGCGAGCGACGACCGACGACCTGCGCGGCGCGACGGCGCGCGCGGCGAGCACGACGGCCACCCACCGGCGAGGGCATCACAGCACGTCACGGGAAGCACCACGGCCCACCACCGATAGCGCGAACGACTCAGCTCCAAAGGGCCCAGGGACAGCGCCGTCGGGCCGTCCCTGACGGGACCGGCCGGGTGGCCGGATGGCGGGCCGAGGGTCGACGGGCCAGAGGGCGGGGTCAGACGTAGAGGGAGGTGAAGGGGGCCCAGGGCAGGTTGCGGACGACCGAGAAGACCGCCCAGAGGGCCAGGAAACCGCCGATCATCTTCGAGCTGATCTCCGGCATCGGCAGCCGCCACCCGAACGCCTGCTTCCCGGCCCAGGCGACGAAGAGGTACGCCAGGAGGGGCAGCACGAAGACGAAGAGGAAGTGGTGCCGGGCGGCGGCCGGCAGGTCACCGTGCAGCACGTACCACAGGGCGCGGGTGCCGCCGCAACCCGGACAGTCCAGCCCGGTGGTGAGCTTCAGCAGGCAGCTCGGCGCGGCGTCGGGCGCGGCCCGGGTCGGGTCGCTGAGCAGCGCGTACGCCACACCGAGGCCGACGCAGCCGAGCGCGGCCAGGGGCACCGCCCAGCGCGGCGAGCGGGCGTGGACCCGCATGACGAAGCGGGTGAGCCGGTCCGGCTCCGCCATCGGGTACGCCCCCGGCGGCCACTCGCCCGCCGCCGCCGGCCCCTGCGGAGCCGGCTGCCCCGGGTGCTGGTGCTGCCGGTCCGGCTGCCCCGGGTCCGGCTGGTGCGGGTGCTGGTGCTGCTGCGTACCGGGCGGGCCGTCAACGCTCGTCACGCCGCTCACGGTACACCCGCCACGCCGCGCAGCGCCCCGGACAGCGGGCCGGCGAGGTTGCCGGCGGCGGGCGGGGCGACCGCGTCCAGCCCGAGCCAGCCGGCCAGCCGGTACAGCTCGGCGGCCAGGGCGAGCGCCGTCTCCCCCGGCTCGGCCCCCGGCTCCAGCCAGGCGGCCGGGACCAGCAGCACGCCCGCCTTCCGGTCGGCCTTCAGGTCGACCCGGGCGGTGAACCGCTCGCCCTGCAGGAACGGCAGCACGTAGTAGCCGTACACCCGCTGCGGGGCCGGGACGTAGATCTCGATGCGGTAGGCCAGCTCGAACAGCCGCTCGGCGCGGCCCCGCTCCCAGACCAGCGGGTCGAACGGGCTGACCAGCGTGTTGGCCCGCACCCGGCGGGGCAGCCGGGCGGCGGCGTGCAGCCAGGCCGGGTGCCGCCAGCCCCGCACGGTCACCGGGGTGAGCTCGCCCGCCTCGGTCAGCTCGGCGATGGCCCGCCGCGCGCCGGCCGCCGGAAGCCGGAAGTAGTCGCGCAGCTCGGGCTCGGCGGCCACCCCGAGCGAGCGGGCGGCGACCGACACCAGCGCCCGGTGCGCCTCGGCCTCGGTCGGGGTGGGCGCGCCCAGCACGGCCGCCGGCAGCACCCGCTCGGGCAGGTCGTAGCGGCGGGCGAAGGAGGTGGTGCGGTCGGCGGCGGCCACCTCGCCGGCCCAGAACAGGAACTCCAGGGCCTTCTTCACGGCCGACCAGTTCCACCCCCAGTTGCCGGTCTCCCGGGGTGCGTCGTGCTCGATCTCGGCGGCCGTCAGCGGCCCCCGGGCGGCCACCTCGTCGCGGACCCAGGCGACCAGGCCCGGCTGCTCGGCGGCGATGCGACGCATCCCGCCCCAGGCGTCGTCGCGCGCCCGGGCCATCCGCCAGCGCAGCGCCGGGTGCAGCCCGACCGGGACCAGGGACGCCTCGTGCCCCCAGTACTCGAACAGCTCCCTCGGGCGGCGGTAGGCCGCGCCGTCGAGCAGGGTCGTCGGGTACGGCCCGAGCCGGCTGTAGAGCGGCAGGTAGTGGGCGCGTTGAAGCACGTTCACCGAGTCCATCTGGATCAGCCCGACCCGGTCGAGGGCGCGACGCAGGTGCCGGCGGGTGGGCACGCCCACAGGCGCGGGGTCGGTGAAGCCCTGGGCGGCCAGGGCCACCCGGCGGGCCTGGGCGAGCGAGAGCGATTCCGGTGCGGCCATCGTCCGGCACCCTAAACCAGCGGTACGACACCGGTGCGGCTCGCTGGACGACGCGCCCGGCGGGGCATAGAACGGACCCATGCTGATCATCCGCCCCGAGGAACCCGACGACGCCGAGGCGGTCGCCCGGGTGCACGTGCACGGCTGGCAGGACGGCTACGCGGGGATCATGCCGGAGGAGGTGCTGACCCGGCTCAACGTGGCGGCCTGGGCGCAGCGCCGCCGGGACACCGGCACGGCCGACCCGGAGCACCCGTTCACCACCCTGCTCGCCGAGCGGGGCGGAGCGGTCGTCGGGTTCACCACCTTCGGGCCGTACCGGAACAACCAGGACCGGGGCGACCTGGACGACTCTCTCGGCGAGGTGCTCGCCATGTACGTGGAGAAGGCGCACTGGGGGGACGGCACGAGCGGGCGGCTGCTGGCGGCGGCGCGGGAGCGGCTGGCCGGGCGGGGCTGGACGGCGTACCGGCTGTGGGTGCTCCAGGACAACCGGCGGGCCCGGCGCTTCTACGAGCGGGCCGGGCTGTCCCCGGACGGCGAGCAGACCACCTACCGGGTGCCGCTGGCCGGCGGCGCTCCCCCGCTCGGCCTGGCCGAGCTGCGCTACGCGGGGCGGCTCGACGGCTGAGCCGCCCACCACCGCACGGGCAGGAACAGCAGCAGGGCCAGGCTGATCCAGACGTAGGTGTTGCTGCCGAGAAAGCCGTCGACGCCGGTGAAGTCCTTCTCCCAGGCCCAGACGATCCGGCTGGTCAGCAGGCCGTACCCGACGATCGCGGCGGCCAGCAGCAGGCGGCGCCGGCCGCTGCGGGCGGGGGCCGCCATGCCGTTGTCGACCAGCAGGATCAGCCCCGGCAGCAGCCAGACCAGGTGGTGCACCCAGGTGACGGGGCTGACCAGGCACATCACCGCGCCGGTCAGGGCCAGGCCGGTCGCCTCGTCGCCGGCCGCCGCGGCGGCCCGGGACCGCCACGCCCACGCCGCGAGGGTCGCCAGCACCAGTGCCGCCCAGGCCAGGGTGCTGGGGTGCTCGGGGTTCAGCCGCGCCACCACGCCGCGCAGCGACTGGTTGGAGACGAAGGCCAGCTCGCCGACCCGGCCGGTGTTCCACAACGCCGAGGTCCAGAACTCGCGGGACGCGTCGGGGAAGAGGGCGGCGGCGACCAGCGTCGTCCCGGCTGCGGTGCCGACGGCGGTCAGCGCCGCCCGCCAGCGGCCGGTGACCAGCAGGTAGACCACGAAGATGCCCGGGGTCAGCTTGATCGCCGTGGCCAGGCCGATGCCCACGCCGGCCCACCGGTTCCCCGCCGGCAGCAGCCGCAGCAGGTCCACCGCGACCAGGAAGAGCAGCAGCATGTTGACCTGGCCGAAGTTGACCGTCTCGCGCATCGGCTCGAAGGCGGCGGCCAGGCAGACCGCCACGGCGAGGGCGAACCACCGGGTCCAGCCGGCGCGGCGGGCGATCGGGTCGACCAGCCACCAGAGCAGCACCACGCTCACCGCCACGGACGCGGTCACGCTCACCACGATCGCCGCCGGCCACGGCAGCGCCGCCATGGGCAGCATCACCAGGGCGGCGAACGGCGGGTAGGTGAAGCCGTACTGGGTGCCGGGCTTGAGGAAGTCGTAGATCTCCCCGCCGTCGTGCACCCAGAAGTTCAGCGCGCCGTAGTAGACCTTCAGGTCGAAGAAGCCGTGTCGCACGGCCGCCACCGACAGGAACGCGGTGACCGCGACGGCGAGCCCGACGACGGCGACGACCTGTCCGATCGTCCTTCTGGCACCCTGCGCCACCGTCGCTCCCCCCACCCTGCGTAGGCTTCGGTCCCATGGCTCTCGGGTACGTCCGCCCGGCGCGTCCGGAAGACGCCGGCGAGATCGCACGAATCCAGCTCGCGACCTGGCGGGTCGCCTATCGCCGGATCCTGCCCCGGCACGTGCTCGACAACCTGGACGAGGAGTATCTCGCCCGGGGGTGGAGCGCTGCGGTGCAGGAGCCGCCCTCGGGCGCGCACCGGGTGCTGGTCGCCGTCGAGCAGGCCGAGCAATCGTATCTGGTGGGGTTCGCCGCCTCCGGGCCGGTCGACGCCGAGGCGCTCGCCCCGAACGAGCCGGCCGAGGCGCTCGGGCCCGACGTGGTGGCCGTGACGGACCTGCTGGTCGAGCCCCGCTGGGGCCGGCGCGGGCACGGCAGCCGGCTCCTCGCGGCGAGCGTCGACCTGTGGCGGGAGGACGGGTTCGCCCGCGCGGTCGCGTGGGCGTTCGACGGCGACGCCGCGACCCGGAAGTTCCTCACCGCCGCCGGCTGGGAGGCCGACGGCGCGGCCCGCGCCCTCGACGTGGACGACATGCTGGTCAACCAGCTCCGCCTGCACGTCGCGCTCCCCTGAGCGCGGCTCCGCCGTCCCGCCGCCCTTCGACGGGAAGCTCGGTCACCAGCTCGCCGTCGTCCGTCTCGCCCGTCGGGGTGAAGCCGAGCCGGGAGTAGAGGGCCGCGGCGGCGGTGTTGGCCGGGTGGTACGACAGGCGGACGGCGGTGCAGCCGGGCTGGGCGGCCAACCAGGTGGCGAGGGTGGTCACCGTGGCCGCGCCCACGCCCCGGCCCTGCTCGGCGGCGTCGACGACCATCCCGCCGATCCAGCGGGAGCCGTCGTCGTCGACTCCCCACATGACGTGGCCGACCACGGCCTCGTCGGCGTACACGGCCAGCGAGGTCCAGACGTCGCCGCGTGCGCTGAGCAGCAGGTAGCGGGCCGCCATCGGGTAGACCCAGGCGCGCTGGTCGTCGCGGGGCACCACGTCGGCGACGGCCCGCCAGTTGTCGTCGTCGACGGGGCGCAGGGTGACACGCCGCCCGGCCCGGTCGCGGAGGTTCGAGTCGATCATCACCGCGAGCCTAGGGCCGGGCGGCCGACCGGGCGACCGCTTTCCGCGGGGCCGCCCGGCGCCGGGCCCCGGATCAGTCGAGCAGCGGGTCCAGGCCGACGGTCAGGCCGGGGCGGGTGCGCACCGCGCGGACCGCGAGCAGGACGCCGGGCATGAACGACACCCGGTCGTACGAGTCGTGCCGGATCGTCAGCGTCTCGCCGGTGGTGCCGAAGAGCACCTCCTGGTGGGCGACGAGGCCGGTGGCGCGGACGGCGTGCACGCGTACCCCGTCGATGTCGGCCCCCCGCGCGCCCGGCACCTCGTCGGCGGTGGCGTCGGGCACCGGGCCGAGGCCGGCGTCGGCGCGGGCCGCCGCGATCCGCCGGGCGGTGTGGGTGGCGGTGCCGCTGGGGGCGTCCAGCTTGCGCGGGTGGTGCTGCTCGACGATCTCGACGGACTCGAAGTGCCGGGCCGCCCGCTCCGCGAACTGCATCATCAGCACCGCGCCGATGCCGAAGTTCGGGGCGATCACCACACCGACCTGCGGCTTCTCCGCCAGCCAGCCGCGCACCCGCTCGACCCGCTCCTCGGTGAAGCCGGTGGTGCCGACGACGACGCTGATCCCCGCCTCGACGCACCGGCGCAGGTTCTCCATGACGGCGTCGGGGGTGGTGAAGTCGACGACCACCTCGGCCCCGGCGTCGGCGACGGCGGAGAGGTCGTCGCCCTGGTCGACCGTCGCCACCAGCTCCAGGTCGGGGGCCGCGCCGACCGCCTTGCACACCTCGGCGCCCATCCGGCCCCGCGCGCCCAGCACACCGACCCGGATCGGCCGCCCGGCGTTCTTCTCCCGCTCGTCAGTCACGGGCCACAACCTATCCCAGTCGGGCCGGCCGGCCGGCGCGGAGCCCCGGGGACGCGCGATGGTCAGCCGGAGAAGTCGCCCTCGCCGAACGGGCCGACGACCGCCAGGGACGTCGGCTGGGCCAGCAGCTCGGCGGCGAGGGTGTTCACGTCGTCCACGGTCACCGCGTCGACGCGGGCCAGCAGCTCGTCGACCGGCATCAGGTCGCCGTAGAGCAGCTCCCCCTTGGCCAGCCGGCTCATCCGGGAGCCGGTGTCCTCCAGGCCGAGCACGAACGAGCCCTTGCTCATCCCCTTGCCCCGGGCCACCTCGGTCTCGGTCAGCCCGTCGGCGGCCACCCGGGACAGCTCGGCCCGGGTCAGGTCCAGCACCTCGTCCAGCTTGCCCGGTGCGCAGCCGGCGTAGACGGCGAAGAGGCCGCTGTCGGCGTACTGGCTGGCGTAGGAGTAGACCGAGTAGGCCAGGCCCCGCCGCTCGCGGATCTCCTGGAACAGCCGGCTGGACATCCCGCCGCCGAGGACGTTGTTGAGCACCCCGAGGGCGAAGCGCCGCTCGTCGGTGCGGTCGATGCCGGGGCAGCCGAGGATGACGTGCGCCTGCTCGGTCTCCTTCGGCTCGACCAGGGTGGTGGCCGGCCGGAGGCGTACCGCCGGGGTGGCCGCCCGGGGCGGAGCCGGCGCGGCCGGGTCGACGTCCAGCGGGGTGCCCGCGAGGGCCTGGCGGACCAGCTTGACCACCGCGGCGTGGTCGAGGTTGCCGGCGGCGGCGATCACGATGCGCGGCGGGGCGTAGTGGCGGCGGTAGAAGCTCTGGATCTGCCGCCGGGTCATCGGGGTGACCGTCTCCTCCGTGCCGGAGATCAGCCGGCCGAGGGGGTGGTCGCCGTAGACGGCGCGGGCGAAGAGGTCGTGCACCTCGTCGCCGGGCTCGTCGTCGTGCATGGCGATCTCTTCGAGGATGACGCCGCGCTCGGTCTCCACGTCGGCCGGCTCCAGCAGCGAGTCGGCGACGGCGTCGCACATGACGTCGATCGCCAGCGGCAGGTCCTCGTCCAGCACGCGGGCGTAGTAGCAGGTGTATTCCTTCGTGGTGAAGGCGTTGGTCTCGCCGCCCACCGCCTCGATCTCGGCGGAGATCTCCAGCGCGGTGCGCTTGTGGGTGCCCTTGAAGAGCAGGTGCTCCAGGAAGTGCGCGGCGCCGGCCTGCGGGCCGGTCTCGTCGCGGGAGCCGACGGAGACCCAGACGCCGAACGAGACGCTGCGCATCGCCGGGATCGCCTCGGTGAGCACGCGCAGCCCGCTGGGCAGCACGGTACGGCGTACCGTGCCGCCCAGCGGGTCGTCGCTCAGCGTGCGGGTGACCGCCCGGGTCGGCCCGCCGGCCCGCCCCGGGTTGGACCCGGTGGCGTGCCGGACGGCCCCGGGCGGGGCCACCCCCCGTCGAGTCGCAGGAGAGGACGCGCGCTGGGCCCGACTCACGGAGACCTGCTTCCAGTTCGACGAGGGGTGGGTGGTGCGGGGGGGGTACGGGTCAGCTGTGCCGGGTCCGGCGGCGCGGGCGCTCGCCGCCCTCGCCACCCTCGCCGCCGCCCTGGCCGCGCTCGCCGCCGCCCGGGCCACGGCCGCCCCGGTCGCCGCGCTCGCGGTCACCGCGGTCGCGCGGACCCCGGTCGCCGCCCCGGCCGGCCGGACGCTCGTCGCCGGCGACCTCGCCCGTCGCGGCCGGCGCCTCGGCGCCCTCCGGACGGACCTTGTCCAGGTAGATCTTGCCGCGGGCGTCGATGTCCGCGATCTCGACCTCGACCTTGTCGCCGACGTTGAGGAAGTCCTCGACCTTCTCGACCCGCTTGCCGTCGCCCACCTTGGAGATGTGCAGCAGGCCGTCGCGACCCGGCAGCAGCGACACGAACGCGCCGAACGCGGCGGTCTTGACCACCGTGCCGAGGAACTTGTCGCCCATCTTCGGCAGCGTCGGGTTGGCGATCGCGTTGATCCGCTCGACGGCGGCCTGGGCCGACGGCCCGTTGGTCGCGCCGACGTAGATCGTGCCGTCGTCCTCGATGGAGATCTCGGCGCCGGTCTCGTCCTGGATGGCGTTGATGGTCTGGCCCTTCGGGCCGATCACCATGCCGATCTTGTCGACGGGGATCTTCACCGTGGTGACGCGCGGGGCGTAGTCCGACATCGTGGCCGGGGCCTCGATCGCCGACTGCATCACGTCGAGGATGGTCTGCCGGGCCTCGTGCGCCTGCTGGAGCGCGGCGGCCAGCACGTCCGACGGGATGCCGTCGAGCTTGGTGTCGAGCTGGAGCGCGGTGACGAAGTCCCGCGTGCCGGCGACCTTGAAGTCCATGTCGCCGAACGCGTCCTCGGCGCCGAGGATGTCGGTCAGCGTCACGTACCGGGTCTTGCCCTCGACCTCGTCGGAGATGAGGCCCATGGCGATGCCGGCCACCGGCGCCTTCAGCGGCACACCGGCCGACAGCAGGCCCAGCGTCGAGGCGCAGACCGAGCCCATCGAGGTGGAGCCGTTGGAGCCGAGCGCCTCGGAGACCTGCCGGATGGCGTACGGGAACTCCTCGCGCGACGGCAGCACCGGGATCAGCGCCCGCTCGGCCAGCGCGCCGTGGCCGATCTCGCGCCGCTTCGGCGAGCCGACCCGGCCGGTCTCACCGGTGGAGTACGGCGGGAAGTTGTAGTTGTGCATGTAGCGCTTGGACTTCTCCGGGGAGAGGGTGTCCAGCGACTGCTCCATGCGCAGCATGTTCAGCGTGGTGACGCCCAGGATCTGGGTCTCGCCGCGCTCGAACAGCGCCGAGCCGTGCACCCGGGGCAGGACGCCGACCTCGGCGCTCAGCGCGCGGATGTCGCGCGGGCCCCGGCCGTCGATGCGGACCTGCTCGCGCAGCACCCGGTTGCGGACCTCGGACTTGGTCAGCGACCGGAAGGCGGCGGAGAGCTCCTTCTCCCGGCCCTCGAAGCGCCCGCCCAGCTCCTCGGCGACCTTGGCCTTGATCCGGTCCAGGGCCTCCTCGCGGTCGGCCTTGCCGGCGATCTTCAGGGCCTCGGTGACCTCGGCGCGGGCCACGTCGGCCACCGCGTCGTACGCGTCGTCCTGGTAGTCCAGGAAGACCGGGAACTCGGCGACCGGCTTCGCGGCGACCTCGGCCAGCTCGCTCTGCGCCCGGCACAGCTCGCGGATGGCCGGCTTGGCGGCCTCCAGGCCGCTGGCGACGACCTCCTCGGTCGGGGCGGGGGCGCCGCCCGCGACCAGGGCCACGGTGTGCTCGGTGGCCTCGGCCTCGACCATCATGATCGCGACGTCGCCGTCGGCGAGGGCGCGGCCGGCCACGACCATGTCGAAGGTGGCGCGGGCCAGCTCCTCGTGGGTCGGGAAGGCCACCCACTGGCCGTCGACGTGGGCCATCCGGGTCGCCCCGATCGGGCCGGAGAACGGCAAGCCGGAGAGCTTCGTCGACATCGAGGCGGCGTTGATCGCCACCACGTCGTACGGGTGCTGCGGGTCGAGCGCGAGGATGGTCTCGACGACCTGGACCTCGTTGCGCAGGCCCTTGACGAACGACGGGCGCAGCGGCCGGTCGATCAGCCGGCAGGTGAGGATCGCGTCCTCGCTGGGGCGACCCTCGCGGCGGAAGAACGAGCCGGGGATGCGGCCCGCGGCGTACATCCGCTCCTCGACGTCGACGGTCAGCGGGAAGAAGTCGAACTGCTCCTTCGGGTGCTTGCCGGCGGTGGTGGCGGAGAGGACGACCGTCTCGCCGAGCTGGGCGACGACGGAGCCGGCGGCCTGACGGGCCAGCCGGCCGGTGGAGAAGGTGATCTCCCGGGTGCCGAACGACCCGTTGTCGATCACGGCGGTGCGGGACTCGGTGCCGAGGTTCTGCTCGGTCATGGTGCGGTGGTGCTCCTTAGCGTCGGGGGGCCCACGACGCGGGGAGCTGCTCAGACGGCCGGTCTTCGATCGAAGCGCCCGGGGTGCCGGCGAGCTGCCGGGGTTCCCGGGGGCCACTACCGGAGACCGTACGCTGAGCCGGCTCCCGCTCGGGTGGTCGCGCGGCCCCTGTTGTTTCGGGTGGTGGACGCCGATCGGGGGAGCGACCCGTACGGATCGCTCCCCCGTCACGTCACCGGCGCAGGCCGAGCCGCTCGATGAGCGACCGGTAGCGGTTGATGTCCTTCTTCTGGACGTAGTTGAGCAGCCGACGGCGACGGCCGACCAGCAGCAGCAGCCCACGGCGGCTGTGGTGGTCGTGCTTGTGCACCTTCAGGTGCTCGGTGAGCTCGGCGATCCGCTTGGTGAGGACCGCGACCTGCACCTCCGGCGAACCGGTGTCGCCCTCGGCGGTCGCGTACTCCGCGCGGATCTTGGCCCTGGCTTCCTGGTCGAGCGCCATGTTCTCCCTGTTCGTGGGTCGTTTCGGTGATGCCCGTCGGATCGGTCAGGTGGACCGGGAACGGACCGGCTCCTCGCACCCGCGGCGTCGTGCAGGCACGCGAGGCCCCACGTCGGTCAGCCGACGTCCCCGCCAGCCTACCAGCCCTCGCGGAAACCGCTCGGCGGACCGGCCCGTTCCGGCGTGGTCCGATCCGGAACGGTCCGGCCGGCGCGCGGCGGTGCGCTCAGGTCAGCGCGTAGCGGGCGCGCTCAGGCCAGCGCGCGGCGGGTGCGCTCCACGTCCTGCCGCATCTGGGCGAGCAGCGGCTCGATCGAGTCGTACTTGATCTGGCCACGCAGGTGGGCCACGAAGTCCAGGGCGACCCGCTCGCCGTACAGGTCGCCGGAGAAGTCCAGCGCGTACGCCTCGACCCGCCGCTCCCGGCCGGAGAAGGTCGGGTTGGTGCCGACCGAGACCGCCGCGGCGAGCCGCTCCCGGTGCCCCCGGCGCACCAGCCAGGCCGCGTACACCCCGTCGGCGGGCACCGCCACGTGCCGGTGGCAGAGCAGGTTGGCGGTGGGGAAGCCCAGCTCCCGCCCCCGCTGGTCGCCCCGGACCACCACCCCCTCGACCCGGTGCGGGCGGCCCAGCGCGGCGGCGGCGGCCGTGACGTCCCCGGCGTCCACGCAGGCCCGGATGTACGTGGAGGAGAAGACCGTGCTCTCCTCGGCGACCAGCGGCGCGCCCTCGACGGAGAAGCCGAACGTCCGGCCGAGCCGCTCCAGCAGCGCCACGTCCCCGGCCGCCCGGTGCCCGAACCGGAAGTTCTCCCCCACCACGACGAGGGCGGCGTGCAGGTGCTCGACCAGGATGTCGTGCACGAACGCCTCGGCCGGCAGCCGGGAGAACTCCGGGGTGAACGGCACCACGCAGAGCACGTCGACGCCGAGCGCCTCGATCAGCTCCGCCTTGCGGGCCGGCTCGGTGAGCACCGCCGGGTGCGACCCGGGACGGACCACCTCGGCCGGGTGCGGGTCGAAGGTCACCACCACCGACTGCACGCCCAGTTGGCGGGCCCGCGCCACCGCGTGCCCGATGGTCGCCTGGTGGCCCTTGTGCAGGCCGTCGAAGACGCCGATGGTGACGACCGAGCGGCCCCAGCCACCGGGCGCCGCGTCGTACCCCCGCCACCGCTGCATGACACTCCTCCCCTGCCTCCGCGCCGGCTCCCCCGGCCGTACCGCCGCCGCCCCGGCCGGTCCGGTCCGCCGGTCCTGCCTCTGCCACTCCGCCGGTGACCCCTGCCGGTCCGGCCCCCGCCGCGCCTGCCGCCGCCGGCCGTGGCCGACGGGTCGCGCCCGCCGCCGTCAGGCCGGGGCGAGCACGATCTCCGCGCGGGCCCGGCCCTCCCGCTCGCTGACGATAGCGATCAGACCGCCGCCGGGGCCGAAGACGGCGTACGGCCCGGCGATGCCGACCGGATCGAGCGGGCCGCCGTGGGACAGCACCTTCGCCTCGTCGGCGCTGGCCTCGCGGCGCGGGAAGAACCGGTCGGCGGCGGCGTCCAGCGGCAGGTTCACCACCTCCGGCGCGCGCTCCTCCAGCTTCTCCAGCGTGGCCGCCTCGGCGAGGGTGAAGCCCCCGACGGCGGTGCGGCGCAGCGCGGTGAGGTGACCGCCGACGCCGAGCGCCAGGCCCGCGTCCCGGGCCAGCGCCCGGATGTACGTCCCGGACGAGCAGGTCACGTCGACGTCCACGTCCACCGCGTCCGGGGCCACCGGGGCGCCCCGGCGGATCGCGAGCACGTCGAGGCGGCTCACGGTGACCCGGCGGGCGGGCAGCTCGACGCTCTCCCCCTCGCGCACCCGCTTGTACGCCCGCTCGCCGTTGATCTTGATGGCGCTCACCGCGCTCGGCACCTGGTCGATCTCGCCGGTCAGCGCGGCGAACGCCGACCGGATCGCCTCGTCGGTGACCGCCCCCGCCGGGGTGGCGGAGATCACGTCGCCCTCGGCGTCGTCGGTGACGGTGGCCTGGCCGAGCCGGACGGTGGCCGCGTAGCTCTTGCCCGCCCCGATCACGTACGTCAGCAGGCGCGTGGCCCGCCCCACCCCGATCACCAGCACGCCGGTGGCCATCGGGTCGAGGGTGCCCCCGTGCCCGACCCGGCGCGTCCGCGCCAGTCGGCGGATGCGCGCCACCACGTCGTGCGACGTCATGCCGCCGGGCTTGTCGACCACGATCAGACCGTCTGCGCTCACGACGGCCAAGCCTGCCAGACGGGGCCGCGCCGATCGCCACCGCACGGCACAATGCTGCGCGTCCCACCCACGCCGCCCCTCAGTCCGGAGGTTCTCCCTGAGCACCCCTCCCTCCCACGAGCACCGTCCCCGGGTCGACCTGCCCGAGTGGATGCGCAACCCCGAGCCGGTCCGGCGCACGCCCGCCGGGCGACTGATGGACCTGGTGGAAGCGGTGCCGGTCCTGCGGGCGGCCCGCCGGGCGCTGTGGCGCCGGCGGGACCGCAGCCGGTTCAGCGAGCGGCACCCCGTCGTCTCGGCGATCGTGTCGTTCGTCGTCGTCGCGGCGGTGGCGACGGTCCTCGTGGCGGGTGCCCTCTACCTGTTCGCGAAGATGCAGGCCGGCGACCCGCTGTGAGCCCGGCGCGGCGGCCATCCCTGTGAGCGCGGCGCGGCCACCACGAGAACGGGGCTGCGTGAGCGGGGCGCGGGGTGCGAGGATCATGCGCCCCTCCCCCGCCCCGCAGATCAGGACCGCGCGATGACCGACAAGCGACCAGTCGCCCCGCCCCCCGCTTCCGGTCCGACCCCCGGCAAGGAGGAAGGCGCGGCGTCCGGGCCTCATCCGTACGTCGTCGCCCAGGTCGAGGAACCGGTCCGGCTGCCGGAGTGGATGCGCCAGGTCGGCACGGAGCAGGAACTGGACCGGTCGGAGCAGCGGCGACTGGCCTGGCGACGGCATCGCGGAAAGCTGCTCGTCGGTGTCGTCGCGCTGGGGGCCGTGGCCCTGCTCGGCGCGACGGTGGTCGTCGTCGGCACCGCCGTCGACGGCATCCGCACCGCCACCTCCCCGACGGCGTCGCCGAGCCCCGGCACACCCCGGGACTCCTTCGCCGGCACTCCCGCCGCCACGTTCGCCGCCGGGGAGGGCGGCATCCACCTGCCCCCGGCCCACGCCACCGGCCCGTTCAGCGAGGCGCAGGTGCGCACGGCCCTCGACACGACCCGGCGGGCACTGGTGGAGAGCCGCCTCAGCGCCACCATGCTGCACGGCAGGCCCTCCTCCTTCCTCGCCGTGCTCGCGAAGGACGCCGGCAGCCACCTCTCGCCGTACTTCCGGGAAGCGGACTTCCGGCACTTCGCCACCCGGATGGACCGGAGCTTCCGCGCCAAGAAGGAGATCAGGGTGTCGGGCAAGGTCAGTTACGAGGCCACCGAGGACCACGAGGGAAACCGCGTGCTGGCGGTGACCACCCGGTTCTCCTGGGTGTACGCCTTCGAGCGCCTGGCCGGCGAGGCCCCACCCGAGGCCGACCTGGTGGTCGTCCGGGACACCCTGGTCTGGCACCTGCCCCACCCCGACGACGTCCCGCCCTCCGCGCGGGGACTCTGGCTGGACTCCGCCACGGCCGTCCACTGGAACGCGCGGTGCGACCTGCTCCGGAGAAGCGGTTTCCTCGACGTCGAGCCGTTCCTGGGCGGAGCCCGAGGACCGGCCCGTGGGCTGCCCCTGACGGAGGTCTTCGACCCGGAGCAGACCGCCCGCGTCCCCGGCTCCTGCTGACCCGCCCCGCCGACGGCGCAAGAAGGGGACCCTTCTCTACCGTAGGCGTCAACAGGGTGCCCCTCCTTACACGGCGGCGCCGACGACCGCCCACGCGCCCGAGCGCAGCCGCAGCAGCAGGGCACCCAGCCGGATCAGCACGAACAGGGTGAGCCCGGCCCAGATCCCGCCGAGCCCCAGGTCGAACCCGTACGCCAGCCAGATCCCCGGCAGGAACCCGCCGAACGCGGCGGCGATGGCGAGGTTGCGCAGGTAGCGGACGTCTCCCGCGCCGATCAGCACCCCGTCGAGGGCGAACACGACGCCGCCGATCGGCTGCAACGCCACCAACCACGGCCAGGCGGCCATGGCCTGGTCGTGGACGTGCGGGTCGGAGCTGAACAGCGCGGGCAGGACGCCGGCCCCGGCGGCGATGAGCACCGCGAACGCCACGCCGCAGACCCCGCCGACCAGCGCCAGCCGGCGGGCCAGGGCGCGCGCACCGGCGGCGTCGCCGGCACCGAGGGCCGCCCCGACCAGCGCCTGCGCGGCGATGGCGATGGCGTCGAGCACCAGCACGGTGAAGAACCACAGTTGTACGGCGATCTGGTGCGCCCCGACCGCCGCCACCCCGAAGCGGGCCGCCACTGCGGTGGCGGACAGGAAGCTGGCCTGGAAGGCGACGCCCCGGATCAGCAGGTCGCGGCTGAGCGCCAGGTGCCGGCGGATCACCCGGGGGCGGGGGCGCAGCGGCACCCGCTCACCGACCAGGGCGACGGCGAACAGGACGCCGGAGATGGTCTGGGCGACGACGTTCGCCGCCGCCGAGCCGGTCAGCCCCCACCCGACGGGGTAGACCAGCAGCGGGCAGAGCAGCGCGGAGAGCAGGTTGGGCCCGAGCACGAACCACAGCGGGCGGCGGGTGTCCTGCACGCCGCGCAGCCAGCCGTTGCCGGCGGCGGCGAGCAGCAGGCCGGGGGCGCCGAGCGCGGCGACCCGCAGCCACCGGGCGGCGGCGTCGGCGACCTCCCCCGGGCCGGCGAGCACGTCGGCCAGCGGCCCGGCGCCGGGCTGCATCGCCAGCGCCACCAGCACCCCGACCCCGAGCGCGAGCCAGGACGCCTGCACCCCCTCGGCCACCGCGGCGGCCCGGTCGCCCGCGCCGAAGCGGCGGGCTGCCCGACCCGTGATCCCGTACGCCAGCACGGTGCCCAGCCAGGTGATCAGCGTGAGCACCGTGCCGCCGATGGCCAGCGCGGCCAGCGGCATCCGCCCCAGGTGACCGACCACGGCCGTGTCGACGAGCACGTAGAGCGGCTCGGCGGCGAGCACCACGAGGGCCGGCAGGGCCAGCGAGGCGATGCGACGCGGCGAGGCGACGGCGGAGGAGGCGGCGACGGCTTGACTCATCCCGCCGATCCTGGCACGCCCAGAGTAAGGAACACAACCAGCCCCATCCCTTACTCGCCCGGCCCCGCCCCCACCCCTCCCGCCCTACCGAATGCCGGGATGGATGTCCCACTACCCGAAACGCGAAGAGATCTTGGCAGGAAACGGCCATGGGGGCCATTCCTCACCAAGATCTCGGGCGAGCAACTGCGGCGACACGCTCGGGGGCGGCGGGCCGGCCACGGAAGCGGGGCGGGGGCCACGGAAGCGGGGCGGCGCGGACGGGCGGTGATGTCGGCGACGTGGGGCGTCGGCGACATCACCGCCGGCCGGCATGGGTCACTGACGGGTGTCCATCGACGTCTGGAGTGCGCGGCGGGCCTGCTCACGGGCCTCGTCGGTGGTCTCGGGCTTGGGCTTGCTCGGCATGGGGTGATTCCTTCCAGGGTGCGGACCAGGCGGACGCGGCGGCCCGACGGCCGGTCGTGATGGGCGCCCGACGGGCGGTCCGGGGTCACCGGAGCGGCCGGTCTGGGGCGTGAGCCCGGGTCGGTCGACCCTGGGGGGAGACGGCGCCGGGTGTGGCGCCGACCGCCCGCGACCAGCGCCGAAGGCACGGCGCCGATCGATTCCCAAGCTATCGTTCAGGTCCACATGCTGCCCACAGTTCCCGCGATATGGACGCGATCGGGCGCGGCGGAGGCGACGGAGCAGGCGACAGAGGGCCGCGGGAGGCGGCGAGAGAGGCGGCGGGGGCGGCAGGAAGGCACGGAGGGCAGCGGGAGACGCCGGTAGGGGCGGCGGGAGGCGGCGAACCGGGCCGGTCAGCGGGCCAGGAAGTGCCAGCCGAGCCACCACCAGAAGCCGAACAGCCCGATCCGGCCCACGGGCACGGGGCCCACCTCGTAGCGCATCACGTAGGCGCAGACGTCGGCCAGGGACGGAATCCGGGAGCCCGGGCGGCGGGCCGCCCACTCGACGGCGGCGAGGAGCACTAGGGCGGCGACGAAGCCGCCGATGGCGAGCGCGCGCATCATCGCCGCACCAGCCCCCAGAACGCGGCGAGCCAGGCGAACCAGGCCGCCGAGCGGACCAGCTCGTCCTCCAGGAGGGGGTCGGCCAGCCGGGAGAGGGTCGGGAAGTCGTCGCCCGCGTGCAGGACGAAGGTGGCCCCCTCGAACACGCCGAACACGGCCGCCGGGAGCACCCACCACAGGGCGCCCGCGCCCAGCCGGCGGGGTGCGGGCCGGCGCGGCACCCGGTTGCCCAGGCCGAGCCAGATCAGCGCGCCGCCGGTGCCGAGGGTGTAGAGGTTGGCCTGGGTGGAGAAGGAGGGCAACTGCCCGCCGACGAGGGAGAGACAGACCAGCACCGGTACGGAGACCACGGGGCGGTCCCAGACCCGGGGCTCGGGGACGGTGAGCTCGCGGGGGTGATCCATCCACCGATTCTCCCCGCCGTCACGCAGCGCGGGAAGACCGACACCCACCGGAGTCCTGGCTGTCTACGCCTCGATCAGGGCCTTGTCCAGCTCGGCCCGGATGGCCGCGATCACCTCGTCGGCCGTGCCCCGCCCGGTGAAGCCGGCCGCGAACCGATGGCCGCCGCCGCCGAGGGTCACCGCGACGCGGCTGACGTCCACCGCGCCCTTGCTGCGCATCGAGACCGCCCACTCGGCGGCCCCGACCTGCTTGACCACGCAGCTCACGTCCGCCTCGGCGGTGCACCGCACGGAGTCGATCAGCGCCTCCAACACGTACGGCCGCTGGTCGTGCCGGGCCAGGTCGTCGAGCGTGGCGTACGTCCAGACCAGGCCGTGCCCCCCGGCCGCCCCCGGGTCGAGCCGGGCGCGGCAGAGCACCTCGCCGAAGAGCCGCACCGCGCCGAAGGGCCGGGTGTCGAAGACCCGCCGGGAGATGTCGCCGGGGCGGATGCCGGTGGCCAGCAGCCGGGCCGCCAGCTCGTGCACGGCCGGGGTGGTCGCCTCGAACCGGAACGAGCCGGTGTCCGTGGTGAGGGCGACGTAGAGGCACTCGGCGATCTCGGCGTCCAGGGTCACCCCGAGCCGGGCCAGCAGCTCCTCGGCCACCACCGAGGTCGCGGCGGCCCGGGGGTCGACCAGGTTGATGCCGCCGAACCGGGTGTTGGAGGCGTGGTGGTCGAGCACGAGGGCGGTGCCGGCCGTGGTCAGCCGGTCGACCAGGGCGCCGAGCCGCGACTCGCTCGCCGCGTCGAAGCAGACGACCAGGGCCGGCGCGGCGTACGCGTCCTCCTCGGGCACCAGCAGGTCGAGCCCGGGCAGGCCGCGCAGCGGCTCGGGCAGCTCATGGGGGCCGGGGAAGGTCGCCCGGAGCCGGCGCGCCCCGAGCCGACGCAGCCCCAGCCCGAAGCCGAGCATGCTGCCGAGCGCGTCCCCGTCGGGGTTGACGTGGCAGATGAGCTGGACCGGGGCGTCGGCCGGCAGGTCGCGCACCGCCGCCACGGCGGCGGCCCAGTCGGCCTCGCCGGGGCCGGCGTCGGCGGCCCCGGGCCCCGGTGGCGTCACGACCGGTCCGCGTCGCGCGGGGCCGCCTCGCCGGCCGGGGTGTCGACCCCGTCGGTGTCCTCGTCGGCCTCGTCGGACTCCAGCCGGTACGGCTGGGCGTCGCCCGCGTACTTGGCCTGGGCGGCGAGGCGCTGCACCTCGGCGTCGGCGTGGCGGGCCGCCGCGAGCAGGTCGTCGATCTGCTTGACCTGGTCCTGCACGTCGTCGAGGACGAAGGTCAGCGAGGGCGAGTGACGCAGCCCGAGGGCCTTGCCCACCGTGCTGCGCAGCATCCCCTTGGCGCTCTCCAGGGCCGCCGCCGTGCTGGACTGCGCCGCCGCGTCGCCGAGGACGGTGTAGAAGACGGTGGCGTCGCGCAGATCGGCGGTGATCCGGGCGTCGGTGATGGTGATCATACCGAGCCGGGGGTCCTTGATCTGGCTCCGCACCACCGACGCGACCAGTTCGCGAATGCGCTCCGCGTGCCGGCGTACCTTGGCCGGATCCGACATCTCGCCCACCTCCACGGCGTCCCGCTCCCGGTCGGGCCGGGCGGCGCGGGGCGCCGCCGGCCCCGACCGGCCAACAACTCTGACAGTACCTTCGCGGTCGGGTCGACCGCCGGGCTCACCGCGTCGCGGTCAGTCGTCGTCGCCGTGCAGGCGGCGGCGGACCGAGAGCAGCTCCACCTCGGGACGGCCCGCGACCAGGCGCTCGCAGGAGTCGAGCACCTCGCGCACGTGCGCGCCCTCCGCGGCCACCACGGCCACGGCTATCTGCGCCCGACCGTGCAGGTCGAGCGCTCCCACCTCGGCGGCCGAGACCTCGAAGCGGCGCAGCGCCGCCACGATCGGCCGTACATATGATCTCTTGGCCTTGAGCGACCGGGAGTCGCCCGGCAGCAGCAGGTCGAAGACCGCGGTTCCGGTGAACATCGCCCCGGACGATACCCGCACCGCCCCCGGCATGATCAAGGGGTTTACGCCGTTACGGGCGTAAACCCCTTGATCAGTGCTTCGGAACCGTCAGGCGCGCGGCTTCTCCCGCATTTCGAAGGTCTCGATCACGTCGCCGACCTGGACGTTGTTGTAACCGCCCAGCGTCAGGCCGCACTCGAAGCCCTCGCGGACCTCCGTCGCGTCGTCCTTGAACCGCTTGAGGGAGCTGATCGTGAGGTTGTCCGCCACGACCGAGCCGTCCCGCAGCAGCCGCGCCTTGGCGTTGCGGCGGATGATGCCGGACCGGACGATGCAGCCGGAGATGTTGCCGACCTTGGACGAGCGGAAGACGTCGCGGATCTCCGCGCTGCCCAGCTCGACCTCCTCGTACTCCGGCTTGAGCAGGCCCTTGAGCGCGGCGTCGATCTCCTCGATGGCCTGGTAGATCACGGTGTAGTACCGGATCTCCACGCCCTCGCGGTCGGCGATCTCGCGGACCTTGTTCGCGGCCCGCACGTTGAAGCCGATGATCGTGACCGCCTCGGACGAGGCGCTCGCGAGCATGACGTCGCTCTCGGTGATCGCACCGACGCCCCGGTGAATGATCCTGAGCTGGACCTCCTCGGGGATGTCGAGGTTGAACAGGGCGTCCTCGAGGGCCTCCACGGAACCGGAGACGTCGCCCTTGAGCACCAGGTTGAGCGAGGTCTTCTCGCCCTCCTTGAGCTGCTCCATGAGCGTCTCGAGGGTGGCCCGGCCGCGCGAGTTGGCGAAGGACGCCGCCCGCCGCCGTGCCTGCCGCTGCTCGGCGATCTGGCGCACCGTGCGGTCGTCGGCCGCGGCGAGGAAGGTGTCGCCCGCCCCGGGGACCGCGGTGAGACCGAGCACCAGCACCGGACGGGCCGGACCCGCCTCGGCGACCTGGTTGCCGTTCTCGTCGAGCATCGCCCGGACCCGGCCGTGCGCCCCGCCGGCGACGATGGAGTCGCCCGCCCGCAGGGTGCCCTTCTGCACCAGCACCGTCGCCACCGCGCCGCGGCCCTTGTCCAGGTGCGCCTCGATGGCCACACCCTGCGCCGGCCCGTCGATCGGAGCGGTCAGCTCCAGCGAGGCGTCGGCGGTCAGCAGGACGGCCTCGAGGAGGTCGTCGATGCCGATGCCGGGCTTCGCGGCCACGTTGACGAACATCGTGTCGCCGCCGTACTCCTCGGCGACCAGCCCGTACTCGGTGAGCTGCTGGCGCACCTTGTCCGGGTTGGCCTCCGGCTTGTCGACCTTGTTGACCGCGACCACGATCGGCACGTCCGCCGCCTTGGCGTGGTTCAGCGCCTCGATGGTCTGCGGCATCACGCCGTCGTCGGCCGCCACCACCAGCACCACGATGTCGGTGACCTGGGCACCACGGGCACGCATGGCGGTGAACGCCTCGTGACCCGGGGTGTCGATGAAGGTCACCGCCCGGTCCTCGCCCTCGTGCGGGACGTGGACCTGGTACGCGCCGATGTGCTGGGTGATGCCACCCGCCTCGCCGGCCACGACGTTCGCCTTGCGGATCGCGTCGAGCAGCTTGGTCTTACCGTGGTCGACGTGACCCATGACGGTCACCACCGGCGCGCGGCTGACCAGGCGGTCCTCCGCGACCTCGGCGTCGAGGTCGATGTTGAACTGCGCGAGCAGCTCGCGGTCCTCGTCCTCCGGGCTGACGATCTGCACGTCGAAGCCGAGGTGCTCACCCAGGAGCAGCAGGGTCTCGTCGGAGCAGGACTGGGTCGCCGTGACCATCTCGCCCAGGTTGAACATCTCCTGGACCAGCGAACCCGGGTTGGCGTTGATCTTGTCGGCGAAGTCCGACAGCGAGGCGCCACGGGAGAGCCGGACGACCTGACCCTGACCCCGGGGGGCACCCGAGCTCATGGTCGGGGCCGACAGGTTGTCGAACTCCTGTCTGCGCTGCTTCTTGGACTTGCGGCCCCGGGTCGGCTTGCCACCCGGACGCCCGAAGGCACCCGCGGCGCCGCCGCCACGGCCACGACCGCCGCCACCGGGACGACCGCCGCCACCGGCCGGGCCACCCGGCCGGAAGCCGCCGCCGGCGCCGGGAGCACCGCCACCGCCACCGGGACCGCCACGGTAACCGCCGCCACCGCCACCAGGACCGCCGCGGAAGCCACCGCCGCCGCCACCGCCACCGGGGCCGCCGCGGAAGCCACCGCCGCCGCCACCACCGGGGCGACCCGCGCCGCCGCCGGGGCGACCCGCGCCACCCGGGCCGGGACGGCCGGTGGTCGGGCGCTGGCTCGGCATGGAGGCCGGGCTGGGCCGGGGCGGCATGGAGGCCGGGCTCGGCCGGGGCGGCATCGACGCCGGGCTGGGGCGGGGACCGCCGCCACCGGCGGCCGGGGGCCGCTGCTGGCCACCGGAGATGCCGAACGGGTTGTTACCGGCGCCGCGCGCCGGGGGACGGGCGCCCGGACGGGCGCCGGGGCCCGGGGTGGGCCCGCCGGGGCGACCGGCGGCCGGGGAACCCGGGCGGGGCGGCATCGCGCCCGGACCGGGACGCGGGCCGGGGCGGGGGCCGCCCTCGGCCGGGGGCTCCCGGCGGACGTTGTCGCGCTGCTGCTGGCGGGCGGCCTGGGCGGCCTTGACCGCGGCCTCCTGCTCGGCCTTCAGCGCGGCGGCGCGCGCCTCGGCGGCGGCCACCTCGATGTCGTGCGCGCTCGCCGGCTTGGCGACCGGGACCGCCGGCTGCGGCGGACCGGGGACCGGGGCCTTGGGCCTCGGGCCGGGGGTCGGCGGGCCGGGCCGCCGGGGCGGCATCGGCTTCGCCGCGACCCGGGGGGCACCCGGGGTCGGGGTCGGCGTCGGGGTCGGGGCCGGACTCGGTGCGGCCGCCTGGGGGGCGGCCTGCGCCGGGGAACCGGCGGAGGCGACGAACGCGTTACGCAGCCGCCGGGCGACGGGCGCCTCGACGGTGCTGGACGCGGACTTCACGAACTCGCCCATTTCCTTCAACTTGGCGAGAACTGTCTTGCTTTCGACCCCGAGCTCCTTCGCAAGCTCGTGTACGCGGGCCTTGCCTGCCACTGCACTCCTCACTCCGAGGTCGTGCGGGCAGCACCCGCAGCGACCTCACTCCTGCACTTGAAGCCTGGTCATTTCAGGGACTTCATCGTGTGCTCATGTCGGTCGTCCTACCTTGCTAGCGACCCTCGCCCGGTCGGGATGACCGGACGTAGTGGTTGGCGCATCGACGTGCTCGGCCAGCGCACCGTGGTCGACGACCCCGGTGAGGCGCAGCGCGCGCCCGAAGGCGCGGCGGCGCACCGCTAGCGCGAAGCAGGCCGGATCCGGGTGCATGTTCGCCCCCCGACCCGGCAGCCTGCGGGCCGGATCGGGCCGGAGCCTGTAACCAGCCCCGTCGCCGACCGCGACCATCCGCAGCAATTCGCTGGCCGGCGCACGTCGCCGGCAACCCACACAAGTGCGTTCCACACAGGTGCGTTCCGGCAGCGCGCGTCGTACCACTGGAAGAAGTCTACCCCTAGCTGCCCGAGATCGCTCCGCCCGGTTCCCGGACGCGATCAGCGGCACCCCGCCCGGTCGCCCCGGCCTGCTCGGCGTCCGAGCGGATGTCGATCCGCCAGCCGGTCAGTCGGGCGGCGAGCCGGGCGTTCTGCCCCTCCCGGCCGATCGCGAGGGAGAGCTGGAAGTCCGGCACCGTCACCCGGGCGGTCCGGGTGGCCAGGTCGACCACCTCGACCCGCAGCGCCTTGGCCGGGGAGAGCGCGTTGCCGACGAAGGTGGCCGGGTCGTCCGACCAGTCGATGATGTCGATCTTCTCGCCGTGCAGCTCGCTCATCACCGCGCGGACCCGCTGGCCCATCGGGCCGATGCAGGCGCCCTTGGCGTTCACGCCCGGCGTGGTCGAGCGTACCGCGATCTTGGTGCGGTGACCCGCCTCACGGGCGATCGCGCCGATCTCGACCGTGCCGTCGGCGATCTCCGGCACCTCCAGGGCGAAGAGCTTCTTCACCAGCGCCGGGTGGGAGCGCGACAGGGTGATCTGCGGGCCGCGCATCCCCTTGGCGACGTGCACCACGACGCAGCGGATGCGCTCGCCGTGCTTGAACTGCTCGCCGGGGACCTGCTCGGACTGCGGCAGCACGCCCTCCAGCTTGCCGAGGTCGACGCTGAGGATCCCCTTGACGTCCCGCGCCTCGTGCGCCTGCACCACGCCGGTGACCAGGTCGCCGTCGCGCCCGACGTACTCGCCGAAGTGCACCTCGTCGGTGGCCTCCCGCAGCCGCTGGAGGATCACCTGCTTGGCGGTCATGGCCGCGATCCGGCCGAAGTCGTGCGGGGTGTCGTCCCACTCCCGCACCACCGTGCCGTCGGCGTCCAGCTCCTGGGCGTAGACCAGGGCCGCGCCGGACTTGCGGTCGATCTCGACGCGGGCGTGCGTTTCGGCCCCGTCGGTGTGCCGGTAGGCGGTCAACAGCGCGGTCTCGATCGCCGCGAGGATCGTGTCGAACGGGATCTCCCGCTCGCGCTCCAGTGCGCGCAGCGCCGCGAGGTCGATGTTCACCTCTCCTCGTCCTCCACATCATCTTCGTCGTCGATGTCGTCAGTGTCTTCGGTGTCGCCGAACTCGTCGTCGGCGATCTCGTCGAGGCGGTGGAACTCGACCTGCACCCGGCCGGGCCCGAGCTCGGCGTGGCGGAACTCGGCGCGGCCGGACTCGGCCTCCAGGACCACACGCTCGTCGTCGGCCTCGACCACCCGGCCGGTGACCTGCCGGTCGCCGGCGGGCTGCCCGGCCTGCCCGTCGCCCCGGGCGGTCACCTTCACCAGCCGGCCCACGTTGCGCCGCCAGTGGCGGGGCAGGGTGAGCGGGCGGTCCACCCCGGGGGAGCTGACCTCCAACTGGTACTCGCCGGCCAGGATGTCGCCGCTGGACTCCTCGGCCGCGTCCAGCGCGGCGGAGACGGCACGGGAGACCTCGGCGACGGCGTCCAGGCCGATCCCGCCGTCGGCGTCGACGATCACCCGCACCACGTGCCGGCGGCCGGCCCGGGAGACGGCGACGTCCTCCAGGTCGTACCCGGCGGCGGCGACCACCGGCTCGATCACGGCGCGCAACCGGGCCCGCCGGGCCGCGAGGTCGCCCCGGGGTGCGCCGACGCGCTCGGCGCCCCGGGGGCCGTCGGCGCGGCGGGGTCTCCCCGTCGGCCCCGCCGACCTGGTGGCACGGCCACGCTGCGTCATCTGGCGCACCCTCCCTGATCGACGGCGCCCGGTCGGACGCCATGCCGGCACGCCACCGGAGCGGACGCGCCGGTGGCTGCGCAGAGCGTAACGCGACGGCGGGGCGACGGGCCGAGCGGCGCACCGACGCCGGTCGCCCACGTATCCGCTCCGATGGTGTTGACTTGTCCGGTGGCGAGGGGCAGAACGACACCGCACGGCCGGGAATTCGGATATTCCCGGCGAAACCTGCTGCGCGCGGGCGTCCTGCTGGCGCTCGGCGGCGTCGCCGCGCCGCTGACCGGCTGTGATCCTTTCGACCGCGGCGACGACCCGGACCCGGCCCCCGACCCGCTGGAGCCGCTGGCGGCCGAGGCCCGCGAGCTGGCCGCCCGGCACCGCGCCGCGCTGGCCGCCGACCCGGGCCTGGCCGGGCTGCTCACCCCGATCGCCGAGGCCCACGAGGCGCACGCCGCCGAGCTGGCCCGGCTGCTCGGGCGCGCGACGCCCACGGCCGCGCCGTCGCCCGACGCCACCGGGGCGGGCCGGGCCTCGACGCTGGCCGGGCTGCGCGAGGCCGAGCAGGGCGCACGCCGCTCGGCCGCGAAGCTCTGCGCCGAGGCGCCGGCCGAGCGGGCGGCCCTGGTCGGCTCGATCGCCGCCGCCCGCGCGACGCACGTGGAGGCACTGAAGTGAGGCACCGACGGGCACCCTCCCCCGGGCCGGCCGGGGCGCTGGCCGACGCGCTGGCCGCCGAGTACGCCGCGGTCTTCGCGTACGGGCGGATCGGGGTGCGGCTCGCCGACGCCGCCCGCAGCGCCGCCCGCGACGCCGAGGCCGCCCACCGGGCCCGGCGCGACGCGCTGGTGCTCCAGCTCAGCGCGGCCGGCGACCCGGTCCCCGCCGACAAGGCCGGGTACGCGCTGCCCTTCCCGGTCACCGACGCCGCGAGCGCCCTGCGGCTGGCGGTCGAGGTGGAGGAGCGCACGGCGGCCTTCTGGCGGGTGGCGCTGGCGCGCACCACCGGCGCGGACCGCGACCGGGCCCTCGCGGCGCTGACGGACTGCGCGGTACGGGCGACCCGCTGGCGGCGCACCGCCGGGGTGAACCCGATCACCGTCGCCTTCCCCGGCCGCCCGGGCTGAGCGGGTCGGCCGCCCGCCCGCAGCTCCGCTCCGGTTGCGGAACGTATACCAGGTATGCATACTCCGGAGCCATGTCCATCCGCCACGGCCTGCTCGCGCTGCTCGAACGCGGCCAGATGTACGGCTACCAGCTCCGAGCGGCGTTCGAGGAGTCGACCGGCTCGACGTGGCCGCTGAACATCGGACAGGTCTACACCACCCTGGCCCGGCTGGAGCGGGACGGCCTGGTCCGGTCGCTGCCGGAGAGCGAGGCCGGGCAGCGGCCGTACACGATCACCGATGCCGGGCGGGCGGACCTGGCACTGTGGTTCGCCACCCCGATCAGCCGCACCGACCGCCCCCGCGACGAGCTGGCCATCAAGCTGGCCCTGGCCCTGACCACCCCCGGGGTGGACGTGCGTGCCGTGGTGCAGAACCAGCGGACCGCCACCATGCGGACGTTGCAGGAGTTGACCCGGTTGAAGTACGCCAGCGACCGGCCCGAGGACCTGCCCTGGCGGCTGGTGCTCGACGCGATGGTGTTCCAGGCGGAGGCGGAGATCCGCTGGCTGGACCACTGCGAGACGAGCCTGGTCCGGTACCGGCCCGCCCCGGAGCCGGGCGGCCGGGCGGCGGCGCAGCCGACGGAGGCGCGGTGGGACGGCGAGGAGGCGCGACGGTGACCGGAGCGGGCGGCGCGGCCGAGCAGACCCACCCCGGGGACGCCGTGCTCGACCTGCGCGACGTCCACCGCACCCACGGCCAGGGCGAGGCGGCCGTGCACGCCCTGCGCGGGGTCACCCTCACTGTCGGCCCCGGCGAGCTGGTCGCGGTGATGGGGCCCTCCGGCTCCGGCAAGTCCACCCTGCTCGCCCTGGCCGGCGGGCTGGACGCCCCGACCGCCGGCGAGGTCCGCGTCGAGGGGCAGCCGCTCGGCGCGCTGGACCGCCGCGCGCTGGCCCGGCTGCGCCGCCGCCGGATCGGCTACGTCTTCCAGAACCTCAACCTGCTGGGCAGCCTCACCGCCGCCGAGAACGTCGCGCTCCCGCTCGAACTAGACGGCCTCGGCGTGCGCCACGCCCGGCGGGCCGCGCAGGCGGCGCTGGTGGAGGTGGGCCTCGCCGAGCTGGGCGAGCGCTTCCCGGACCAGATGTCCGGCGGGCAGCAGCAGCGGGTGGCCATCGCGCGGGCGCTGGTCGGGCAGCGCCGGCTGGTCCTCGCCGACGAGCCGACCGGCGCGCTGGACTCGCAGACCGGCGAGGCGGTGCTGCGCCTGCTGCGCCGCCGGGTCGACGCGGGCGCCGCCGCGGTCCTGGTCACCCACGAGTCGCGGCACGCCGCCTGGGCGGACCGGGTGGTGTTCCTGCGCGACGGCGTCATGGTGGACTCGACGGCGCCGCTGGGCGGCGTCGAGCAGCTCCTGGCCGGCAGCGGGCGGTGAGCCCCGGCCGGCTGGTCGCCGCGCTGCGCTCCTGGCGGGCCGCGCTGCGCATCGCCCGGCGGGAGGCGCGGCGCGCCCGGGGACGCACCGCGCTGGTGCTCGCCATGATCGCCCTGCCGGTGCTCGGGTTGACGTTCGTCGCGGTCAGCTACGACATGGCGGACCTGACCCGGGCCGAGCAGATGGAGCGGCGGCTGGGCACCGCCGACGCGGAGCTGCGCTGGCAGGCCGAGGGCCCGCTGGCGCAGGACGCCTGGGGCGACAGCGTCCATTCCCGGGACGGCGTCGTGCCGCGAAACCGCCCGGTCACCGCCGGGGAACTGACCGCGCTGCTGCCGGCCGGGGCCCGGCTCGGCCAGGTGCGCTGGTGGGTGGAGTTCGAGGCCCGCGCCGGCAACCGGCGCGAGACGATCGACGGGCGGGTGCTCGACCTCGCCGACCCGGTGCTGCGGGGGCAGGGGCGGCTGCTCGCCGGCCGGCCGCCGTCCGGGCCCGCCGAGGTCGCGCTGAACCGCGCGGCGCTGCGCCTGCTGCACCTGCGGCTCGGCGACCGGGTGCCCATGGCCGACGGGTCGGCCGACCCGAGGGTGGTCGGGGTGGTGGAGTTCGCCGACAGCCTGCGCCCCGCGGTGGCCCTCTCCCCGGTGGGCCGCCCGCCCGCCGAGACGCGGGACGCGAGCTGGCTCGTCGACCTGCCGGACGGGGTCGACCCGGGGCTGACGGAGCGGCTCAACGCGCACGGGATCGTGGTGGTCGCCCGCACCCCGGCGCCCCGCCCCGGCGTCGAGGAGGACGCCCTGGACGCCCCGGTCAGCGCTGCGGACGCCGGCAACGCCGTGCTGGTCGGCGGCCTCGGGCTGCTCGAGGTGGTGCTCCTGGTCGGGCCGGCGTTCGCGGTGGGGGTGCGCCGCCGACGCCGGGACCTCGCCCTGGTCGCGGCGGCCGGCGGCGACGACGCGCACCTGCGCCGCGTCGTGCTGGCCGACGGGGTGGTGCTGGGCGGCGCGGGGGCCGTCGCCGGGCTGGCGCTGGGCGTCGCCGCCGCGTTCGCCGCCCGCCCCCTGCTGGAGGAGTACGTCCTCGGGGCGCGCTTCGGGGCGTACCGCGTGTTCCCGGCCGCGCTGGCGGCGATCGCCGCGGTGGCGATGCTGGCCGGGGTGCTCGCGGCCCTGGCGCCGGCCTGGGCCGCCGCTCGACAGGACGTGGTGGCCGGGCTGGCGGGGCGGCGCACCCCGCCCCCGCTCCGGCGGCGTTGGCCGGTCGCCGGGGTGGCGGTGGCCGCCTGCGGGGCGGTGGTGGCCGTCCTCGGCGCGGCGGGGGGCGAGCAGACGGCGGTCCTCGCCGGCCTGGTCCTCGGCGAGATCGGGCTGGTCCTGGTCGCGCCGGCGCTGGTCGGCGCGCTCGCCCGGGCCGGCCGGTGGCTGCCGCTGGCCCCCCGGATCGCGCTGCGCGACGCCAGCCGCAACCGCTCCTCCACCGCCCCGGCGATCTCCGCGGTGATGGCTGCGGTGGCCGGCAGCGTGGCCCTCGGCGGATACCTGGCCAGCGACGACGCCCGGGAGCGCGCCGCCTACCAGCCAGCCCTGCCGCACGGCAACGTCATGGTCGTCGCCGGCTCCACGGCGCAGCTGCCGCCGGTGGCCCGGGTCGCGGAAGCGGCAGCCGCCACGCTGCCCGGGAGCACCGCCGCGCGGGTGGACGTCCCGGTCTGCGCCCCGCCCGCCGGGTCCGAGGAGTGGTGCGAGGTCCGGGCCGAGCTGCCGCCCGGACGGGCCTGCCCGTACAAGGTGATGCCGTCCCACGACGAGGCCACCCGGCTGCGCGCCCGCGCCGACCCGCGCTGCGCCGGGCTGGGCCGCGAGTGGCAGTCCTCCGGCACCGCCCTGCGGGCCGTGGTCGACGACGGCGACGCGGTGGCCGCGCTCACCGGCGCCGCGCCCGAGGAGGTGGCCGCCGCCCGGCGGGTGCTGCGCGGCGGCGGCGTGGTGGTGACCGATCCCCGGTACGTCCTCGACGGGCAGGTCACCCTCGTGGCGACCCGGAACCCGATGATGTCGGACGAGGAGGTGACGAGGACCGCCACCGTCCCCGGCCACGTGCTGCGCGGCGGCGTCGGGGAGCGGCTGGTGCTGTCCCGCGCCGCCGCCGCCCGCGTCGGGATCGCCGGGGAGCAGACCGGTTACGTGCTGTCCACCGCCGCGACCCCGACCGTCGCCCAGCAGGAGCGGCTCGACGCCGAGCTGCGGCGGCTCGGCCCGTTCGTCGTGGAGGTCGAGCGGGGGCCCGGCCGGGGCGGCCGCTCCCCCGTCCTGGTGCTGCTGGCCCTCGGCTCCGGCCTGATCACCGTCGGCGCGGCGGCCGTCGCCACCGGCCTCGCCGCCGCCGAGGGGCGGGCGGACCTGTCCACCCTCGGCGCCGTCGGCGCCAGCCCCCGGATGCGCCGGCTGCTCTCGCTGTGCCGGGCCGGGGTGATCGCCGTGCTCGGCTCGGCGCTGGGCATCGTGGTCGGGCTGGGCACCGCGCTGGTGGTCCTGGCGGCGACGAACCGCCGGTACGCCACGACCTGGCCGATCGTGGAGCCGTACCCGATGGTGGCGCCCTGGTCGACGCTGGGCGTGCTGGTGGTGGTGCCGCTGGTCGCGATGCTCGGCGTGGGCCTGTTCACCCGGTCCCGGCTGGCGGTCGAGCGCCGCCTGGACTGACGGCGCTCGGGCCGGGCGTTCCTACAGGCCGCCCTGCACGCCGACGAGGGCGCCGATCAGGTACGTGGCGGCGGCTGCCGCCGCACCGAGGACGAGCTGGCGCAGGCCCCCGGACCACCAGGGCCGCTGGGTGAACCGCGCCACGATCGCCCCGGCCGCGAAGAGCCCGAGCCCGCCGACGGCCAGGGCCAGCCACAGGCTCGTCGCGCCGAACAGGTACGTCAGCAGGGGGATCAGCGCGCCGACGGAGAAGAACAGGAACGACGAGATCGCCGCCGTCCACGGGCTCGGCTGGTCGTCCGGGTCGACGCCCAGCTCCTCGCGGACGTGCACCCGCAGCGCCTCGTCCGGGTTGCGCCGGACCGCGTCGGCGACCTGCGTGGCGAGGTCGCGCGGCAGGCCCCGGGCGACCCACGCGTCGGCCAGCTCGCGGGCCTCCGCCTCCGGGTGCCGCTCCAGCTCCCGGCGCTCCTTGGCCACCTCGGCGGCCACCTGCTCGTTGGCCGACCGGACGCTGGTGTACTCGCCGAGCCCCATCGAGATCGCCCCGGCGACCAGGCCGGCGACGCCGGTGAGCACGACGCTGCGCGGCGACACCCCGCCGCCGCCGACGCCCGCGATCAGGGCGATGTTGGTGACCAGGCCGTCCATCGCGCCGAAGACGGCCGGCCGCAGCCAACCGCCGGTGACGTCCGCGTGGTGGTTCTCGCGCAGCGCTGCCGGGGTGTCGGTCACGGCAGGGTGAGGATCTCGTGGCCGTCCTCGGTGACGAGGATCGTGTGCTCGAACTGGGCCGTCCACCTGCGGTCCTTGGTGACGACCGTCCAGCCGTCGTCCCACATGTCGTACTGGTGGGTGCCGAGGGTGATCATCGGCTCGATGGTGAACGTCATCCCGGGCTCCATCACATCGGTGGGCCGGGGGCTGTCGTAGTGCGGCACGTAGAGCCCGCTGTGGAAGGACTCCCCGATGCCGTGGCCGGTGAAGTCGCGGACCACGCCGTAGCCGAACCGCTTCGCGTACGACTCGATGACCCGGCCGATCACGTTGATCTGCCGACCGGGGGCGACCGCCTTGATCCCCCGCATCATCGCCGTGTGGGTCCGCTCGACCAGCAGCCGGGCCTCCTCGCTGACCTCGCCGACGCAGAACGTCGCGTCGGTGTCGCCGTGCACCCCACCGATGTACGCGGTGACGTCGACGTTGACGATGTCGCCGTCCTGGAGCACCGTGGAGTCCGGGATGCCGTGGCAGATCACCTCGTTGAGGCTGGTGCAGCAGGACTTCGGGAAGCCCTTGTAGCCCAGCGTCGACGGGTACGCCCCGTGGTCGCAGAGGAACTCGTGCACCACCCGGTCGATCTCGTCGGTGGTCACCCCGGGCTTGCAGTGCTCGCCCGCGAGCTGCGTGGCCTGGGCGGCGAGCCGGCAGGCCACCCGCATCCGCTCGATGGTCTCCGGGGTCTGCACGTGCGAGCCCCGCCACTCCTGCGGGCCCTTCTTGCCGACGTACTCGGGTCGGACGATGTGACCCGGCACCGGCCGGATCGGGGTGACGGTGCCGGGGGTCAGCGGGGCGCGGACGGTCATCCCGCAAGCCTATCCCCGGCCCCACGCGGGGCGCCTGCGCGCCCGAGGGGGCCGGCGGCGACGCCCCCGCATCGCACGCCTGGCCGACCGGTTGTTGCCGCGTCACCGCGGCTGTGCCATCGTGTCTGGGTGGATCAAGAGGGCGCACCTCCCGTCTTCTCCGCCCGGACGGAGACGGACGGCGACCACGTCCGCGTGGTGGTCTCCGGCGAAGTGGACATGGCCACCGCCGACACCATGCTCCAGACGGTCCTGCGCGAGCCGGGCGGGCAGGTCACCCTCGACCTGCGGGCGGTCACCTTCTTCGACTCGGCGGCGATCCACGCCGTGGTCCGGCTCTCCCAGCGGTATCCGGGCTCACTGACCGTGCTGCCGTCCCGGCAGGTCCGCCGGGTGCTGGAGATCTCCGGCCTGGCCGGCCAGGGCTGGGTCTCCCCCGCCTGAGCGGTCTCTTCCGCCCGAGCGCCGAGGCCGCCCGAACACGGAAAGCCCGCCGCACGCCGGGCGCGCGGCGGCCCGTGGGCCGCCGCGCGGCTCAGTCCTGCAACCGGCGGCGCAGCGTCAGCTCCGTGCCCTGCTCGGTGTGGTTGACCGTCAGGTCGCCGAGGGCCCGGATCAGGGAGAGCCCCCGCCCCCGGAAGCCCGCGCCGGTGGACTCCCGCCACCGCCCGCTGTCCCGGACGGTGGCCACCACCGTGCGGTCGGCGATGGTCACCTCGACGCCGATGGTCGGCTCGGCCGGGTCGACCGGGTGCTCGATGGCGTTCGCGGCGGCCTCAGAGATCGCCACGGTGAGGTCGAACAGGTCCGTCTCGCCGACCCGGTGGGCGGTGAGGAAGTCCTCCAGCCGCTTGCGCAGCACGCTGAGCCGGGTCGGGTCGGCCGGCAGCCGCAGCGCGAACCGGTTCGGCTCGGTCGCCTCCAGCGCGAGGACCGCCACGTCGTCGCGGCGCGGCCGGGAGGCCACCCGCTCCACCACGGCGTCGATCAGGTCGGCGACGTGCTCGCCGCGCCCGGCGGCGTCCGCGCGCAGCCGGTCGAGGGCCGCGTCGATGTCGAGATCGCGGTCCTCGATCAGGCCGTCCGTGTAGAGCAGCAACCGGGTGCCGGGGGCCAACTGGTCCTCCACCGTCCGGTAGGCGGCGGCCGGGATGGCGCCGACCGGCGGCCCGAGCGCCCGGTCGTGCAGGAAGGCCACGTCGTCTCCTCGGATCAGCAGTGGGGACGGATGGCCGGCGCTGGCGTAGCGCAGCCTACCGGTGCGGGGGGAGAACCAGAGACAGACGACCGTGGCGAAGGAAGCCTGTTCGGTGGAGCCGACGAGCCGGTTGAGCCGGGTCAGCGAGGCGCCCGGCCCGTAGCCCTCCAGCACGTACGCCCGCAGCGCGTTGCGGAGCTGGCCCATCGCGGCGGCGGCCCGGACCCCCTTGCCGACCACGTCGCCGATGACCAGGACCAGTTCGTCCTCGTCGAGCCGGATGACGTCGTACCAGTCGCCGCCGACCTCGACGTCGGCGCTGCCCGGCAGGTACCGGCTGGCGACCACCGCGCCGGGGAGCTTGGGCAGCTTGCGGGGCAGGAAGCTGTGCTGGAGGGTGGTGGCGATGCGGTGCTCGGTCTCGTAGAGCTGGGCGTTCTCCAGCCGCACCCCGATCAGCCGGGCGAGCTGGGTCAGCGCGGCGTGACCCGGGTCGACGGCGCCCTCGGCGCGGCCCCACAGGCGCAGCTCGCCGAGCTGCTCGCCCGCGCTGCCGTTCAGCGGGAGGACGACGGACGGTTCGACGGTGGTCGTCCCGCCGCCGTCGGCCTCGGCGCGGGCCCCCGTCGCGGTGACCACCACGCGGGCCGCCTCGGCGAGGCCGAGCGCGTGCTGGGCGGCCACCTGGAGCACCTCGGCGGTGGTGCGGGCGGTGTTGACCGCCACGGCGGCGTCGGCCAGCGCGCGCAGCCGGCGGATTATCTGCCCCCGGAGCTGGCTCAGCTCCACGTTCGCCCGGACCCGGGCGATCAGCTCCTCGCTGGAGAACGGCTTGGTGAGGTAGTCGTCCGCGCCGGCGGTGAGGCCGGCGACCGCCTCGGCCGAGCCGGCGCGGGCGGAGAGCAGCACGATCGGCACGTGCCGGGTGCGCGCGTCCGCGCGCAGCGCCCTGACCAGGCCGAAGCCGTCCAGCCGGGGCATCATCACGTCGGTGAGCACCAGGTCGAACGGGGACTCCAGGGCCAGGCGCAGCGCCTCGGCGCCGTCCGGCGCCGCGACCACCTCCCAGGTCGGGGAGAGCAGCCGAGCGACGTGCTCGCGTAGGTCGGCGTTGTCGTCGGCGAGCAGTATGCGCCCGGCGGCGACCCTGGCGGGGGCGGCCGACACCGGGCCGGCCGGCGCGCCGGTCCACAGCGCCGTCTCGGCGGCGAACAGCCGCGCCTGCCCCGGCTCCGCCGGCGCGGCGGACTCGCCGGACGCGACCCGGTCGGCGGGCAGGTGGGCGGAGCCGAACGGAACGGTCACGGTGAAGGTGGTGCCCTCGTCGACGCGGCTGCCGACCTCGGCCCGGCCGCCGTGCATCTCCACCAGCTCGCGGACCAGCGCCAGCCCGATTCCGGTGCCCTCGTGGGTCCGGGAGCGTACCCCCGGCACCCGGTGGAACCGTTCGAAGACGTGCGGCATCTCCTCCGGCGCGATCCCCACGCCGGTGTCGGCGATCTCCAGCCGGGCCGCGCCGTCCACCGCGCGGATCCGGACCCGGACCTCGCCGTCGAACGTGAACTTCAGCGCGTTCGCGATCAGGTTCAGGACGATCTTCTCCCACATGTCGCGGTCCACGAAGACCGGCGCGGGCAGCGGTGGGCAGTCCACGACCAGGCGCAGCCCGGCCTGCTGGGTGGCCGAGCGGAAGGTGCTGGCCAGCCGCGAGGTGTAGTCGGCGAGGTCGGTGGGCTGGTAGTGGGCGGCCAGCCGCCCGGACTCCAGCCGCGAGAAGTCGAGCACCGTGTTGACCAGCTTGAGCAGGCGCAGCGCGTTGCGGTGCGCCATGGTCAGCTGGTCGATCTGCGCCGGCGTCAGCGCCGGATCGGCGAGCAGTTCCTCGACCGGGCCGAGGATCAGGGTCAGCGGCGTGCGGAACTCGTGGCTGACGTTGGCGAAGAAGTTCGTCTTGGCCCGGTCCAGCGCGGCCAGTTCGGCGGCCCGGGCGCGTTCCTGCTCGTACGCGCGCCGCCGGCCCACGGCGCGGCTGAGCTGGGCGGCGACCAGGTCGAAGAAGGTGCGGTACTCGTCGGTGAGCAGCAGCCGGGCGGAGACCCCCACCACGAGCGCCCCCGCCGGCTCGCGGGTCGCGGTGACCGGCAGCACCAGCGCCTGCCCGGCGACCCCGTCGGGGGGATCGGGCAGGAGGTCGGCCACGTCGACCGTGGCGGCGGGGCCGCCCTCGGCGACCCGGCGCACCACCGCCCAGGCGGCCTCGCCGAGCGGCGGCAGGGCACCCCGCTCGACCGGCGCGTTACCGGGCGCGCCAGCGCCCGCGAGGGGCTCGGCCCCGCCCCCGTTGCCGAACGGCTCGGTCCCGGGCCCGCCACCGTGCCCGGCGAGGGTGAGCCTGCCGGCGTCGTCGTTGAGGTAGACCAGGCTGAACGGGACGTCCCCCCGGTGCCGGTCGAGCACCCGGGCGGTGGCCCGGCCCAGCCCGGCGACGTCGTCCGCCTCGGCCAACTCGCCGCCCAGCTCCGCCAGGGCGCGCAGCCGGCGCTCGGCGAGCACCCGACCGGTGGTCTCGTTGACGATGCAGAACACCCCGTTGATGCCGCCGTCGGCCTGCCGGATCGGGTCGTAGGAGACGTCGAAGTAGACGTCCTCCAGGAAGCCGTGCCGGTCGAGCACGAACGGGTGGTTCTCGCCCCGGTACGGCTCGCCGGTCCTGCGGACGGCCTCCAGCAGCGGCCCGACCACGTCCCAGGTCTCCACCCAGTGCTCGGCGGCGGGCGCGCCGATGGCGTGGGGGTGCTTGGCCCCGATCGTCGGCAGGTAGGCGTCGTTGTAGAAGGCGCGGTCGTCCGGGCCCCAGAACATGGCTATCTGCGACCGGGACGAGAGCATCGTGGCGACGGCGTGGCTGAGCGCGGGCGACCAGCCGTCCGGGTGACCGAGCGGGCTGGACGCCCAGTCGAAGCCACTCAGCCGCTGCCCCATCTCGCCGCCGGCGGCGAACGCGGCGGCGAGCAGCGGCGGAAACGCCGCGTCGACGGATCGGGCGGACGGCTCCCGCCCGCCTTCGCCTCCGTGGGTCGAGCTCATGCGTCCTCCCACGCCGGCGTCTCCCCGGCGAGCCGCATGATCGCTGCCGCCGTGCCCCGCCATGTACCCAGCCGGACCAGCAACGTAACGCATACGGTCCGGCGGGCGCTGATCACCCACGTCGCCGCCGGTGCGGTGCGGGCCGGGTCACAGCGGGGTGACGTACGCGCCGGTGATCCCGCCGTCGACCACGAACTGCGCGGCGGTCATGAACGACGAGTCGTCGCTGGCCAGGAACGCCACGGCGGCGGCGATCTCCTCCGGCCGGCCGAACCGGCCCATCGGCACGTGGACGAGGCGGCGGGCGGCCCGCTCCGGGTCGGCGGCGAACAGCTCGTTCAGCAGCGGGGTGGCGATCGGCCCGGGGCAGAGCGCGTTCACCCGGATGCCCTCGCGGGCGAACTGCACGCCCAGCTCCCGGGTCATCGCCAGCACCCCGCCCTTGCTCGCCGTGTACGCGATCTGCGAGGTGGCCGCCCCCATCAGCGCCACGAACGACGCGGTGTTGATGATCGACCCCTTGCCCTGCCGGCGCATGTGCGGCAGGACGTGCTTGCAGCAGAGGTAGACGCTCGTGGTGTTGACCCGCAGCACCCGCTCCCAGGCGTCCAGGCCGGTGGTCAGGATCGAGTCGTCCTCGGGCGGGGAGATGCCGGCGTTGTTGAACGCCACGTCCACCCGGCCGTGCCGCCGCGCCACCCCGTCGAACAGCTCCCGCACGGCCGCGTCGGCGGAGACGTCGCACGCGACGAACTCGCCGCCGACCTCCTCGGCGGCCCTCCCACCGGCCTCGGCGTCGACGTCGACGCAGACCACCCGCGCCCCCTCGGCGGCGAACCGCCGGGCGGTGGCCAGCCCGATCCCGCTGCCCGCCCCGGTGACCACCGTGACGCGCCCCTCCAAGCGACCCTGCACCCGCTACTCCTCCGTGGCGATGAAGACGTTCTTGACGTCGGTGAAGGCGTGCAGCGCGTCGGGGCCCAGCTCGCGGCCGAGCCCGGAGCGCTTCATCCCACCGAACGGGGTCCAGTACCGCACCGACGAGTGCGAGTTGACGCTGAGGTTGCCGGCCTCCACCGCGCGGGACACCCGCAGCGCGCGCCCCACGTCCCGGGTCCAGATCGAGCCGGACAGGCCGTACTCGGTGTCGTTGGCGAGGCGGATCGCGTCGGCCTCGTCGTCGAACGGCAGCACCGACACCACCGGGCCGAAGACCTCCTCCCGCCAGTGCCGCTCGGCGGTGGACCCGGCGAGCAGCACGGTCGGGGCGTACCAGTAGCCGGGGCCCTCCGGGCAGGAGCCGGTGAACGCGACCCGCGCCCCGTCGACGTACCCGGCGACCCGCTCCCGCTGGCCGGCGGAGATCAGCGGCCCCATCTCGGCGGTCTCCAGCGCCGGGTCCTCGACCCGGAAGCCCTTGACGGCCGGTTCCAGCAGCTCCAGGAACCGGTCGTGGACCGACCGCTGGACCAGGACGCGGGACCGGGCGCAGCAGTCCTGGCCGGCGTTGTCGAAGACCGCGTACGGCGCGGTGGCCGCCGCCTTCTCCAGGTCCGCGTCGGCGAAGACCAGGTTGGCGCTCTTGCCGCCCAGCTCCAGGGTGACCCGCTTCACCTGCGCGGCGCAGCCGGCCATGATCCGTGCGCCGACCTCGCCGGAGCCGGTGAAGCAGACCTTCCGCACGGCGGGGTGGGTGACGAACCGCTCCCCCACCACCGGCCCGGCCCCGGGTAGCACGGTGAACACGTCGTCGGGCAAACCGGCCTCCCGGCCCAGCTCGGCCAGGCGCAGCGCGGTCAGCGGGGTCAGCTCGGCCGGCTTGAGCAGCACCGTGTTCCCGGCGGCGAGCGCGGGGGCGAGGCCCCACGCGGCGATCGGCATGGGGAAGTTCCACGGCACGATCACCCCGACCACGCCCAGCGGCTCGTGGAAGGTGACGTCCAGCCCGCCCGGCACGGGGATCTGCCGGCCGGTCAGCCGCTCCGGCGCGCCCGCGTAGTAGTCGAGCACGTCGCGCACGTTGCCGGCCTCCCAGCGGGCGTTGCCGATGGTGTGCCCGCAGTTGCGCACCTCCAGCTCGGCCAGCTCCTCGACGTGGGCGTCCACGACGGCGGCGAAGCGCCGCAGCAGCCGCGCCCGGTCGCCGGGGGCCACCGCCCGCCACGTCTCGAAGGCCCGCGCCGCCCGATCGACCGCCGCGTCGACCTCCCCGACGGAGGTGACCGGCACCTCGGCGACGACCACGGCGCTGGTGGGGTTCACCACCCGGGTCACGCCGGGGTCAGAGCCGTTCGAAGCCACGCGTCAGCTCCCAGTCCGTGACCGCCGCGTCGAACGCCGTCAGCTCGACGCGCGCCATGTTCGCGTAGTGGGCGTGCACCTCGTCGCCGAAGACCGCGCGGGCGATCGTGGAGGACTCCCACAGGCCCAGGGCGTCGCGCAGGGTGGCGGGCACCCGCTCGGCGGCCGGATCGTCGTACGCGCTGCCGGTGCACTCGGGCCCCAGCTCCAGCTCCCGCTCGATGCCGTGCACCGCGCCGGCCACCAGCGCGGCGATGGCCAGGTACGGGTTCACGTCCGCGCCGGGCACCCGGTTCTCCACCCGCATCCCCTCGCCGTGCCCGGCCAGCCGCAGCGCGCAGGTGCGGTTGTCGGTGCCCCAGCGCAGGGCGGTCGGGGCGAACGAGCCGGGCTGGTAGCGCTTGTAGGAGTTGATGTTCGGGGCGAACAGGAGGCTGAACTCCCGCATCGTGTCGAGCAGCCCGGCGAGCACCCGCTGCCCGGTGACGCTGAGGTGCGCCGGGCCGTCACCGAGCATCGCGGAGCGGCCGTCGGCGTCGCGCAGCGAGAAGTGGATGTGGCAGGAGTTGCCCTCCCGGGCGTTCGGCTTGGCCATGAACGTGATCGACATGCCCTCCTGGGCGGCGATCTCCTTCGCCCCGTGCTTGTAGATCACGTGGTGGTCGGCGCAGGCCAGCGCCTCGTCGTAGCGGAAGGCGATCTCGTGCTGGCCGAGGTTGCACTCGCCCTTGGCGCTCTCCGGGGTCAGCCCCGCGCCGGCCATCTCGGTGCGGATGCGGCGCAGCAGCGGCTCGACCCGGGCGGTGCCGAGCAGCGAGTAGTCCACGTTGTACTGGTTCGCCGGGGTCAGGTCGCGGTAGCCACGCCGCCAGGCGTCCTCGTACGAGTCGCGGTAGAGCACGAACTCCAGCTCGGTGCCCGCGTACGCGGTCAGCCCGTGCGCGGCGAGCCGGTCGAGCTGGCGGCGCAGGATCTGCCGGGGCGAGGCGACCACCGGCCCGGCCCCGTTCGGCCACGCCAGGTCCGCCAGGAGCAGCGCCGTCCCCGGCTGCCACGGCACCCGCCGCAGGGTGTCCAGGTCGGGCAGCATGGCCAGGTCGCCGTAGCCGCGCTGCCAGCTCGACATCGCGTACCCGTCGACGGTGTTCATGTCGACGTCGACCGCGAGCAGGTAGTCGCACCCCTCGCTGCCGTTCTCCACCACCTGGTCGAGGAAGAACGGCGCGTGCAGCCGCTTGCCCTGCAACCGCCCCTGCATGTCGACCATGGCCAGCACCACGGTGTCGAGCTTGCCGGCGACGACGGCAGCCCGGAGCTGTTCGAGGGACAGCGGCGCTCTACTCATCGACCGATGATAAGGAGGGGCACCTTGTTAACGCATTTCGTAGAGGAAGGGTCCCCTCCTAACACCCGCTGGGCGGGGCGCGGCCCCGGCCATCGCCGCCAGCACTCCTGCCCCGACAGGAAGCCACCAAAGGGGCGTTCCGGTCATCACATCCGGTTGATCCACTCCATGCCGCCGGCATGGGGCGGTCAGACGCGAATGAAGGCGCCATGTCGCCGACATGGAGTCGACCAAGGGCTGCCGGGGCGCGGGGCGGGGACGGGGGCGGGGGGCGTACCCGAAATGCCTTGCCGCCGCCGCGCCCCGACCCCATGCTTGAGCCCGTGACCAGGCCCGATCGCGACGGGCCCCGCCGGGCGCTCGGCAACGCCCGGCACGCGGCGGCGTGGGGCGTTCACCTCTCTCTCACGTACGGCGATCCGCCCCACGCCGCCGCCCCGACCGCTCCGACCGCAGCCCGGCAGCGCAAGGAGAACGGCCATGCCTCGCGGCTCGCCGTGCGAGCTGGCGCTCGGCCAGGGAGGACATGACCCCGTCGCGGGCCCCGGCGGCCCGCTTTCGGGACTTGAGCATGATCTTGAGCCCGCCCCGCTGCCGCAGACCTGGCCGCACGGGTCGCGAACTCGTCACACGGCCAACGGCAGTCGCTCTGCGGCCTCGCCTGGCGGGACCGTTCAGCATGACCTGCCGCGACGGCCGGGACACCGAGACATCGACAGCCTCGCCCCGAGGGTTCACGCGATCACATGAAGTAACAAAGGTTAAGAACTTAACCACCTTTGCGGCTTTTGCTCCTTCCGAGCGTAGTGGTCATTGACGGTTGACCGTTCGGTGGATAACGTATCGATTAATCGTTCATTGACGATGGGATACGGGGACAGGATGGACGGGAATTCGAGACGTCGGCCATGCCGATGGCATCGCCGGTGAGCCTCCGGAGAAACCACTTTCGCGGCTTCTCATCCCCGGCTGAACCATCTCGGCGCCCACCGGGACGGCGCGCCATTTTCGACGGGATCTGACCGCGCTCACGCAAGGCGCACTCGGCCTGAGAGCCAACAGTTCGGCCGCCGCTTTCCCATTTTCATCCGCCCGAAATCCCGCTCGCCGCATCCAGATATTCCGACATCGCTCGAACATATGCCGACCCGACCATCGAAGGGTCAGTTCCCTTCTGTCAATCTTCCGGCGGAAACACGTCCGCCGGAAACGTGTTGGTGAGGAGTGTCTATGGGTCAACGTCATGCGGCTGTGGGGGTGGCGTCCGCGCTGCTGGCCGCCTCTGTGCTGGCGGTTCCGCCGGCCGGGTCCGCCGCGCCTGCTGCGGCGAAGGAGACGACGTCCGCGCCGTTGGTGTCGCCGCAGTCGTCGTCGAAGGTGTGGTTGTTCGACACGCCGCAGCGTGCGGCGCTGCCGGTGTCGGCTGCGGGGGCTGCGCCGTCTGTGCCGAAGGGGACCGGGCCGGTGCGCAACGGCACGCAGGTGTCGTTCTCGCTGACGGACCGGCTGGAGGCGAAGGTCAACGTCGGGTCGGGCAACCTGATGCTGCGCAGCACGGACCTGACGCTGCCGGGGATCGCGGAGAACGTGACGCTCGGGGCGGCGTTCAACAGCCTGCTGCTGGGCAGCGACCTGGCCAACGGGGCGCACGGGCCGGGCTGGCGGACCCGCTCCGGGCAGGACGTGAAGGTGTATCCCGCCGACGACGACTCGGTGACCTACGCGGCGGCCGACGGGGTGGTCGGCAAGTTCACCGCCTCCGGCTCCGGCTACACCGCTCCGAAGGAGTTCAAGGCGACCCTCGCCGACAACGGCAGCGGCTGGAAGCTGACCGAGCACGACAGCGGCAAGGAGCTGTTCTTCACCTCGGACGGCCTGCTGGACAAGACCGAGGACCGCAACGGCAACGTCACCGACTACACGTACAGCGGCGGGCAGTTGACCCAGGTCACCTCCGACCGGGGCGGCACCTACGCCCGCCGGGCAATCGTGACGTTCACCAACGGGCGGCTGACGAGGTACCACCAGAGCGACGGCTACGACGTGCTGCGCGAGGTGACCTACGAGTACGACGCGAACAACCGGCTCAAGGCCATCCAGACCCCGGCGTCGTCCCGGCGCTGGGCGTTCGAGTACGACACCGCCGGTGACCTGGTGAAGATCTGGACCAAGGACGACACCTGGAGCACCGTCACCTACGACGGTCAGCACCGGGTCACCTCGTTCACCCAGGTCACCAACAACGCCACCGGCCAGGGCGCGACCACCCGGTTCGCGTACCCCACCTCGTCGCAGACCAAGGTCGCCGACCCCCGGCAGGACCTGTCCCAGCCGGTCGCGTCGGTGCCGCACACCACCTACGACCTCAACGGCGACGAGTTGGTCACCAAGACCACCGACCCGGCGGGCAACGAGCGCTCCAAGACCTACACCCCGTTCAGCGACGTGGCCACCGACGTCAGCCCCGAGGGTGGCACGGTCACCAACACCTTCGGCGCCAACGCCGGCGAGTCGCTGACCAAGTCCGCCTCACCGACCGGGGCGAGCGCGCAGGCGGCGTACGCCAACGCCGCGACCTCGACGAACCCGACGGCGAACTTCCAGCCCTCGTCGTCGATCGACACCCAGGGCAACAGCTCCACCTACACCTACAACGGCGCCGGCAACCGGACCTCCACCGCCGACGCCCTCGCCGCCGAGGCGAAGGTCGACTACAACGACAACGGCACTCTCAAGTCGTCCACCGACCCGGCCAACGACGACAACCCCACCACCTACACCCACGACGGCGACAAGCAGCTCACCAAGGTCACCCCGCCGACCGGCAACGGCCTGGCCGTCAAGAACTTCACCTACGACAGCCTCGGCCGCCTCGCCACCGCCGACGACGGCTGCACCACCACCTACCAGTACAGCAAGGACGACCGCGTCCAGAAGATCACCTACACCGGCTGCGGCACCACCACCGAGGTCACCTTCGAGTACGGCCGCGCCGGCAACCCGATCAGCCGCACCGACCCCACCGGCACCACCACCTGGGCCTACGACCAGCTCAACCGGCTGCACAGGCGCACCAACCCCGGCGCGACGCCCCTGCTCTACGAGCACGACCTCGCCGGCAACCTCACCGAGATCACCGACGGTCGCGGCACCACCCGGCACTACTACAACACCCGCAACTGGCTGGTGCGCACCGACACCGCCGGCGGCACCCGCTACAACTACGCGTACGACAAGAACGGCAACCGCCTCAACACCTGGTTCGCCACCAACGAGGGCAACAGCGCCTACGCGCTGCGCGTCAAGACCGTCTACGACGACTCCGACCGCCCCACCCGCATCACCGCCACCCGCAACTCCGCCGCCCCGGTGACCGTCTTCGACGTGACCTACTGCCACGCGGAGTACACCTCCGGCCAGCCCTGCTCCATGGACGAGGCCGACGACACCGGCCTTCGCCAATGGCAGAAGGACGAGATCAGCGGCACCGTCAGCCAGTTCACCTACGACGACGCGAACCGGCTGACCAAGGCCACCAACCACAACGGCAAGACCTACGAGTACACCTACGACAGCAACGGCAACCGCAAGACCGTCAAGGTCGACGGCACCACCACCCAGACCCTGACCTACAACAGCGCCAACCAGGTCACCACCACCAACAACACCTACGACGGCCGCGGCAACCAGACCCGCACCAGCAACCCGGCCGTCAACCCCCTCACCTACAACGCGATCAAGCAGATGACCGCCGCCGACACCGGCAGCTCCAACGGCCTCGGAACGTACGCCTACGCCGGCACCGACCAGGTCGAACTCACCCGCGCCAACACCACCACCATGCAGTACGGCTACGAGGACCAGCACGGCATGCCCTGGTTGCAGTCCTGGACCGCCGGCGTCACCACCGTCTACGTCGAACGCGACGGCATCGGCACCCCGCTCGGCCTGCGCATCAACAACGTCGACCACGCGTACGTGCTCGACGGGCTCGGCACCCCCGTCGCTATCGTCAAGGCCGACGGCACCCAGGCCGCCACCTACAAGTACGACCCCTACGGCAACGGCACCACCGCCACCGAGACCAGCCTCGGCACCACCAACCTCATCCGCTACACCGGCGGCACCTACGACCCGACCACCGGCTTCACCAAGCTCGGTCAGCGCTGGTACAACCCCCAACAGGGCCGCTTCACCCAGCAGGACAACCTCAGCTTCATCGGCAACCCGCAACACGGCAACCGTTACGCCTACGCGGGCGACAACCCAGTCAACTACCTTGACCCGACCGGACAGATGGCCGAGGGCGAGAAGAACATCCTCACCGGCCTCGGCTTGATCTTCGGGCTGGTCTTTGCGGCAGCATTCGCACCGGCGACCATGACCGCCTTTGCCTTCGGCGCCGCGGCGGTAGGCGCCGCAGGCGTCACAGGCGTGGGTATGGCCTACATTAACGGAGGAATGGACGACTGCGACAACGACGGTGATTGCTGGTAGCTGACGCGCCGGATCGGCCTGACGCGGATCCGCGTCAGGCCGATCCGGCATGCAGCACCGCCACCCCGCGCGTGACCCAGAGAGGTTCTGACAAAATGTCGAAGAATCCGCTACATCCAGCCACCGCTCTCCACGTCGTGATCCTCTCCACCCTTCTCGTCGGCATCCTGATGTTCCTGCTTCGAGAGGCGGAAGCCCCTGCCTGGGCTTTCATCGGCGTCGGGCTCGCGGTATTCGGGCTTGTGCTCGGCTTCCTGATCCCCCGCTGGCCCGGGTCGAAGCGCCCCTGAGTCCTCAGGGCGGCAATGGAAGCAGCCCTGGCCTGGCAGGCATCGGTTCAGGTGGCCGCTCCCGGCCGCGCCGCGCTCAGGCGAACAGCAGCCCCGCGACCCAGAGCACCGCCACGACCACGCCGGCCAGGAACTCCACCAGCATCGACAGCCCGGCGGCCTTGAGCGCCTGCACCGTTGACGGCCAGGCGAGCTGGTGGCTGCCCAACCGCAGCCGCTCGGCCGCCCACACCCCGCCGACGAAGCCGAGCACCAGCCCGACGACGGGCACGACGAAGAACCCGACCAGCCCGAGCAGGCCGCCGGCCAGCAGCGACGACGTCGGCACGCCCGTCCGTTTCAGGTTCCGCCCCGGCCACAGGTACTTGACGACCGTGCCGCCGACGACCACCACCGTCGCGGCGGCCAGCACCGCCCAGCGGCCCGGCCCGGCCTCGCCGAACAGCGCCCAGACCAGCACCCCGCCCCAGCACAGCGGCAGCGCGGGCAGCCCCGGCACCACCACGCCGGCCAGGCCGGCGACGATGGCCAGCGCGGCCACCAGCGTCACCAGCGCCTGCGAGTCGGTGAGGCTCACGGCGTGCCCTCGCCGCGCAGCCGGGCCGTGATGCCCGCGGCCGGCACCGGGCCGCCGAACCAGCGGCCCTGCCCCGTGTCGCAGCGCAGCGCCTGCAGCCGCTCGGCCTGCGCCGGTGTCTCCACCGCCTCGGCGGTCACCCACAGCTCCAGCGCGTGGGCGAGCCGGACCAGCGCGTCCACGATCCGCTCGTCGCGGCGGTCGGCTGCGCCGGGGTCGTCGGCCCGGATGCCCTCCACGAACGGCCCGGCGAGCTTCAGGCAGTGGATGGGCAACCGCCGCAGGTACGCCAGGTTCGAGTAGCCGGTGCCGAAGTCGTCGATCGCCAGCCGTACGCCGAGGTCGGCGAGCTGTTGCAGCGACCGCAGCGGCTCGGCCGCGCTGCCCATCACGGCGCTCTCGGTCAGTTCGAGCTGGAGCAGGGCGGCGGGCAGCCGCGTGGAGCGCAGCGCGTCCGCCACCGTCTCCACGATGGCCGGGTCGTCGGCCTGCCGGGCGGCCAGGTTGACGCTCACCATCAGCTTCCCCTCCGGGAACTCCCGGTGCCACGCCTCGGCGTCGCGGCACGCCTGCCGCAGCACCCACTCGCCGAGCTGGACGATCAGCCCGGTCTCCTCGGCCAGCCCGATGAACCGGTCCGGCCCGACCAGCCCCAGCTCGGGGTGCTGCCAGCGGACCAGCGCCTCCACGGCCACCATGGACGAGTCGAGCAGCGACACGATCGGCTGGTAGTGGACCACGAACTCGCCCCGCTCCAGCGCGGCTGGCAGGCCGGCGGCCAGCGCCGCGCGGGCGAGGTCGCGGGCGCTGCGCTCGGGGTCGTAGACGGCCCACCGGCCGCGCCCGTCGGCCTTGGCCCAGTAGAGGGTGGTGTCGGCGGCCTTCATCAGCTCCGACGCGCTGGTCTCGGCGCACGGGCACTCCACGATGCCGACGCTGGCCGACACGCTGAGCTGGTGCCCGCCGACGCGCACCGGGGCGGAGACCGCCGCCAGTGCCATCTCGGCGACGCCCACCGCCTCGTCGAGGCCGTCGCCGCCGTCGACGAGGATGACGAACTCGTCGCCGCCCATCCGGGCGACCAGGTGGCCGCGCCCGGCGACGCACTCGGCCAGCCGGCGGGCGATCGTGACCAGCAGCCGGTCGCCGAGGTCGTGACCGAAGCCGTCGTTGACCGCCTTGAAGCCGTCCAGGTCGAGGAAGCAGACCCCGACCCGGTGGTCCGGGCCGGCGTCGTCGAGGACCCGGCCCAGGGTCTCGAAGAACAGCGTCCGGTTGGGCAGGTCGGTGAGCGGGTCGTGCAGCGCCTGGAAGGTGAGCCGCTGCTGGAGCTCGTACCGCTCGGTGATGTCCTCGATCATCGCCACGGTGAAGCGGGGCCGGCCGTCGTCGTACCGGATCAGCGAGACGGCCAGGTCGGTCCAGACCACGCTGCCGTCCTTGCGGTAGTAGCGCTTCTCGACCCGGGCCGAGTCGTGCTTGCCCTCGATCAACTCCCGGTAGAGTTCCCACATCCCGGCGGCGTCGTCGGGGTGGGTCAGCGACGCCACGTCGATCTCGCGCAGTTCCTCGATGGAGTAGCCGAGCATGTCGGCGAAGGACTGGTTGACGTCGGTGATCCGCCCGTCGACGCCGGCGATGCCGATGCCGATGGCCGCCCCGGTGAAGACGGCGCGGAAGCGCGCCTCGCTGTCCCGCAGCGCCTGCTCGGCGGCGTCCCGGGCAAGCCAGGCGCTGCGGGCGATGCTCTCCTGCTGGTGGAAGGTCCGGGCGCGCAGCGCGCGGGCGAAGCCGGCGGCCAGCCGACCCTGGAGGGCGGCGACCCGCTCGGCCGTGCCGGGCAGGCCCGCCCGGACGGGGAGCACCTCGGCCACGAACCGCTCCCCGAGCGCGGTGACCATCCAGTCGAGCAGACCCGGCTCGGTCAGGTGCGCCTCGACCAGCGCCCGGCCGACGTCCCCGGCGGGCTGGGCGGTGAAGTCCTCGGCGAGCAGCGCCCGGGCCAGCCGTACGGTGTGCACGAGCAGGAGCCGCTCGGTCTCGGCCATGCTCAGCGGCACGAACCCGAGCTGGTGCGCCTCCCAGGCCCAGGCGGCGGCGAACGCCCGGGCGCCGTCGGGGTGCAACGGCTCGCCGCCGAATTCCGGCACGGCGGTCACCTCGGCCTAGCCGGCCGGCTGGTCGTACCGGGCGACGCCGCCGAACGCGCCGAACCGCTCGGGGTGGTCGTCCGCGTCGGACGGCGAGTCGGGCCGCCACAGCGGCATGTGCACCACGCCGGGCTCCAGGATCGTCCAGTCGCCGAAGTAGCCGGTGATCTCGGCCCGGGACCGCAGCGTGATCTCGGTGTCGGTACGCGCCGAGAGCCGCTGCGCGTCCAGCATCTCCTGCGGCTGGTCCTCGAACGTGGAGTGCGAGACGACCAGGAAGCTGCCGGGCGCGGCGGCGGCCCGCAGGGTGGCGAGGATCTCGGCGGGGCGGTCGGCGTCGGGGACGAAGTGCACCACCCCGGCGAGCAGGATGCCGACCGGCCGGCCGAGGTCGAGCAGGCCCGTCGCCCGGGACTCGGCGAGGATGCGCTCCGGGTCGCGCAGGTCGGCGTGGATCACCCCGGTCAGGTCGTCGTCGGCCAGCAGCTCCCGGCTGTGGGCCACGGCGACCGGGTCGATGTCCACGTACACCACCCGGGCCTTCGGGTTCGCGGCCCGGGCGACCTCGTGCACATTGCCCACGGTGGGAATTCCCGAGCCGATGTCGAGGAACTGGTCGATGCCGGCGTCGAGCAGCGTCCGCACGGCGCGCCGCAGGAACTGCCGGCCCGCGCGCATCGTGGCCGCCAGGTTCGGCGTCGTACGGGCGATCTGCTCGGCCAGTTGCCGGTCGATCTCGAAGTTGTGCGCGCCGCCGAGGAAGTAGTCGTAGACCCGGGCCGCGCTCGGCCGGCTCAGATCGATCCCGCTGGAAAGCCCGTCCGCCATGTTGTCGCTCCCGCCAGTCGTCGACGCGCCACGGGTCGAGCCGACCGCCGGAGCGCGTGGAGCCGCCCGCCCAGGCCGGCAGCCCGCAGGGTGTGTGGTGTGGAACACTCTAGGCCGCTGGCCTTACCGTAGGCGAGACCTGGGAAGTCCGCCGGGCGCAGGTCAGGCAACTGACTCCAGCATCAGCGAGATGCCCTGCCCCACGCCGACGCACATCGTGGCGACCGCGCGACGGGCGTCGCGGCGACGCAGCTCCAGCGCGGCGGTCAGCGCCAGGCGTGCCCCGCTGGCCCCCAGCGGGTGACCGAGCGCGATGGCCCCGCCGTTGGGGTTGACGTGCTCGGCGTCCTCCGGCAGCCCCAGCTCGCGCAGCACCGCCACCGACTGGGCCGCGAACGCCTCGTTCAGCTCGATCACGTCGACCGCGCCCAGGTCGACGCCGAGCCGGTCGAGCAGCTTGCGGGTGGCCGGCACCGGCCCGATCCCCATGACCCGGGGCGGCACCCCGGCCGCGGCGGCCCCGACGATCCGCGCCAGCGGGGTCAGGCCGTACCGGGCCACGGCCGACTCGCCGGCCACCAGCAGGGCCACGGCCCCGTCGTTGACGCCCGAGGAGTTGCCGGCGGTCACCGTGCCACCGGAACGGAACGGGGTGGGCAGCGCCGAGAGCTTCTCCAGCGACGTCTCGCGGGGGTGCTCGTCGACCTCCACCAGCTTCGTCTCGCGCCGGCCCGCCGGCACGGTCACCGGCACGATCTCCTCGGCGAACCGGCCGTCGGCCTGCGCCTTCGCGGCCCGCTGCTGCGACCGGTACGCGAAGGCGTCCTGCGCGGCGCGGTCCACGGCGTACTCGGCGGCCACGTTCTCGGCGGTCTCGGGCATCGAGTCGATGCCCCACCCCTTCTCCATCAGCGGGTTGACCAGCCGCCAGCCGATCGTGGTGTCGTACACCTCGGCGGCCCGGGAGAACGCCGAGGTGGCCTTCGGCATGACGAACGGCGCGCGGCTCATGCTCTCCACCCCGCCGGCGACGACCAGCTCCGCCTCACCGGCGACGACCTGCCGGGCGGCGGTGGCCAGCGCGTCCAGCCCCGAGCCGCAGAGCCGGTTGACGGTGCTGCCGGGCACCTCGCCGGGCAGCCCGGCCAGCAGCGCGGCCATCCGGGCGACGTTGCGGTTGTCCTCGCCGGCCTGGTTGGCGCAGCCCAGCACCACGTCGTCGACGCGGGCCCAGTCCACCGCCGGGTGCCGGGCGACCAGCTCGCGGATCACGTGCGCGGCCAGGTCGTCGGGGCGCACGCCGGACAGGGCGCCGCCGTACCGGCCGATGGGGGTGCGGACACCGGCAACGAGATATGCCACGGTCATCGACGTAGTCCTTCGTGGGGGTGGGAAGGGCGAGACGCAGGGGGACGCCGGGTCACGGCGACGGGGTCAGGATATCCGCGCGGCCCGGCCCGGCGCGGTGGGCGGGCCGCCGGCCGGGCGGAAGGAGGGGCACCTTCTTAACGCTTCCGGTAGAGGAGGGGCCCCTTCCTCACCACGGCTGTAAGAAGCCTCACCGCCTGCGGTTCTTCCGCCCCGGACGGGGTCGGCGTATCGTCGAACGGCGATGACCAATGTCTGGCACCTCACCGTGCGCCTGTACGTCGATCTGCGACGACAGGCCAGCGGCGTCTGTCCGGCGCGGCCCGTCTCCTGACGCCCGCCCGACCGACCGCCCCTCTCCAGACCTTGGACGTCCCATGGCTTCCGCCCTGCGCAAGTTCCCCTTCTCCCTCCAGATCCTGCTGGGCCTCGTGCTCGGCGTGGCGCTGGGCTTCCTCGCCCGCGCCAACGACCTGAGCTGGCTGGCCAGCACCCTCGACACCGTCGGCGGCCTCTTCGTCCAGCTCCTCAAGCTGGCCGTACCGCCGCTGGTCTTCACCGCCATCGTGGTCAGCGTGGTCAGCCTGCGCGGCGTGGCGAACGCGGCCCGGCTGGCGCTGAAGACCCTGCTCTGGTTCGCCGTCACCGCGCTCGTCGCGGTCGGCATCGGCATCGGCCTCGGCCTGCTTACCGACCCGGGCCGGGGCGTCACCCTCGACCTGGGCGCCGCCACCGCGCCGAAGCGGACCGGCTCCTGGACCGACTTCCTCACCGGCATCGTGCCCACCAACCCGGTCGGCGCGTTCGTCGAGGGCAACGTGCTCCAGATCGTTTTCCTCGCCGTGGTGGTGGGGGCCGCCGCGCTGCTGGTCGGCGAGGCCGCCGAGCCGTTCGTGGCGCTCAACCGGTCGCTGCTGGAGATCGTGCAGAAGGCGCTGTGGTGGGTCATCCGGCTCGCCCCGATCGGCACGCTCGGCCTGATCGGCCACGCCGTCGCCTCGTACGGCTGGGACCTGCTGGCCCCGCTCGCGAAGTTCACCACCGCCGTGTACGTCGGCTGCGCGATCGTGCTGTTCGTCGTCTACCCGCTGCTGCTGGTGGCCGCCGGCCGGCTCAACCCGCTGCGCTTCTTCGCCGGGGCGTGGCCGGCGATCGAGCTGGCCTTCGTATCCCGCTCCTCCGTCGGCACCATGCCGGTGACCCAGCGTTCCGTCGAGCGCCTCGGCGTGCCCCGCGAGTACGCCGCGTTCGCGGTGCCGTTCGGGGCCACCACGAAGATGGACGGCTGCGCCGCGATCTACCCGGCGCTCGCGGCGATCTTCGTCGCGCAGGTCTTCGGGGTGGACCTCGGCGTCGGCGACTACCTGCTGATCGCGTTCGTCTCCGTGGTCGGCTCGGCCGCGACCGCCGGCCTGACCGGCGCGATCGTGATGCTGACCCTGACCCTGAGCACGCTGGGCCTGCCGCTGGCCGGCGCCGGCCTGCTGCTGGCCATCGACCCGATCCTCGACATGATCCGCACCGCCACCAACGTGGCGGGCCAGGCCGTCGTCCCGACGATCGTCGCCGCCCGCGAGGGCACCCTGGACCGGGCCGCGTACGCCTCGGCGGGCCGCCGCGACCTGACCGAGCCCGACGAGGTCACCCACCCCACCCCCACCACCCCCCGCGCCGACAAGCCGACCCCCGTCCCCGCCGGCGCCTGACACCGCGCAGACCCCTGCCACCGCGCCGCAGCCCGGCCCCCGACACCGCGTCGATCAAGAGGTTCGCGTCACGACGGAGATCGTTCCCGACGCAATCCTCTTGATCACCGCCGGACGGCGGGCACGCCGGACGGGGCGGGAGGGCGGGGGGCGGGGCCGGGTGGGAGTGGGGCGAACGAGAGGATCGATCGCATGAGCAGCCTTTTCGAGCCGTTGGCGCTGCGCGGGGTCACCCTGCCCAACCGGGTCGGCATGGCCCCGATGTGCCAGTACAGCGCGGGCCCGGACGGCCTGCCGACCGACTGGCACCGGGTGCACCTCGGCTCCCGCGCGGTCGGCGGCGCGGGCCTGGTGATCACCGAGGCGACCGCCGTGGTGCCCGAGGGTCGGATCAGCCCCCAGGACACCGGCCTGTGGTCCGGGGCGCACGTGGACGCGTGGCGGCCGATCACCGCGTTCGTCGCCGACCACGGGTCGGTGCCGGCCGTGCAGCTCGCGCACGCCGGGTTCAAGGCGTCGACGTACCGGCCGTGGGCGGACCGGCGCGGCGGGGTGCCGGACGCCGAGGGCGGCTGGACGCCGGTCGGCCCCGGCGCGGAGCCGTTCGTCCCCGACTACCGGGTGCCCACCGCGCTGGACGAGGCCGGGATCGCGGGCGTCGTGGAGGCGTTCGCCACGGCCGCCGGCCGGGCCGTGGACGCCGGGTTCGCCGCCGTGGAGATCCACGCCGCGCACGGCTACCTGCTGCACGAGTTCCTGTCGCCGTTGACCAACCACCGCGACGACGCCTGGGGCGGCGACCGGGCCGGCCGGATGCGGCTGACGCTGGAGGTGGCCCGGGCCGTCCGGGCGACGATCGGCGAGCGGGTGCCGGTGCTGGCCCGGGTCTCCGCCACCGACTGGACCGAGGGCGGCTGGACCGTGGAGGACAGCGTGGTGCTCGCCGGGGAGCTGGCGGCGGCCGGGGTCGACCTGCTGGACACCTCCTCCGGCGGGGCCGCCGCCTCGGCGACGATCCCGGTCGGCCCGGGTTACCAGGTGCCGCTCGCCGCCCGGATCCGCCGGGAGGCCGGCGTGCCGACCGGCGCGGTCGGCCTGATCGTCGAGCCGGAGCAGGCCGAGCAGATCGTGGCGAGCGGGGAGGCGGACCTGGTCCTGCTCGGCCGCGAGCTGCTGCGCGACCCGTACTGGCCCCGGCGGGCGGCGGCGAAGCTCGGCGCGGAGCCGGCCTGGCCCGACCAGTACGTCCGCGCCTTCTGACCGGCGCGGCGGGACCAAGAGGGCCGGCCTGGCCCGACCGATACGCCCACGCCTTCTGACCCGCGCGGCGGGACCAAGAGGGCCGGCCTGGCCCGACCGATACGCCCACGCCTTCTGACACCGGGCAACCCGGCGGTCAGCCCGCCAGGTGGCCCCAGTCGTCCTCCAGGTCGCGCCAGGGGCCCCGGGCCGCCACCTCGCCGCCGACCAGCACCACCACCTGGTCGGCGCGGACCAGGGCGGCCCGCTTCGACGTCGAGCCGACCACCGTCACCCCGTGCGCGCGCAGCGCCGCCCACAGCTCCAGCTCCGTGGTGACGTCCAGCGCCGAGGAGACGTCGTCGGCGACCAGCAGCTCGGTGCGCGGGGCGAGCGCCCGCGCCAGCGCCAGCCGCTGGAGCTGGCCGCCCGACAGCCGCGTCCCCTTGTGCCCGATGAGCAGCCCGAGCCCGCCGCCCGCCGCCGCCAGGTCGTGTTCGAGCTGGGCGGTGGAGACCGCCGCCGCCGCGTCCACGTCGTGGCCGAGGGCCACGTTGTCGGCGACCGTGCCGGAGAGCACCCGGGGGAGCTGGCCGACGTACCCGACCTGCTGGGGGCGCAGGAACAGCTCCGGCGCGGTGACCGGCTCGTCGTTCCAGCGCAGCGTGCCGGTGTGGTGCACGATGCCGGCGAGGGCGCGCAGCAGCGACGACTTGCCGGAGCCGACCGGGCCGACGACGAGCACCAACTGCCCCCGCTCGACGGTCAGGTCGACGTCGTGGACGGCGAGCGTGCCGTCGGTGTGCAGCGCGCCGAAGCCGACCAGCTCCAGCCGGCGCAGCGGGTGCCGGGCCGGGACCTCCGGCGTGGGCGCGGTGCCGGCGACCAGGTCGACCCCGGGCACCGCCGCCGAGTACGTCCCCACCCCCGCCATCTCCACCGTCCGGCGCGTCCACACCCGGGCGGACGGGTACTGGGAGACCAGCGACGCCGTGGTCCACGCGAACCAACGGGCCGCGCCGAGGGTGGAGACCGCCACGAGGGTGGCCCCGGCGGAGAGCTCCCCGGCGAGGTAGAGCGCCCACGCGCCGATCGGCAGCAGGCCGCTGACCAGCGAGGGGGTCGACCGGGCCCACACCTGTGCCACGATCTCCCGGCGCTGCCGGTCGCTGCGGGTGACGTCCAGGCCGGCCAGGTGGGCCAGCACCGGCCGGGTGGCGCCGGCGAGCTTCACCGTGCGGGCGGCCGACAGCGAGGAGACCAGCGCGGTGGCGAACGCCGCCCGGGCGGCGACCGTGGCCCGCGCGGAACGCTCCAGGCCCGGCCCGAACAGCGTCGCCGCCAGCCCGGAGACGACCATGGTCCCGACGAAGAACGCGGCCGGCACCAGGGTGCCGGAGACCACCGTCATCGTCACCACGGCGATCAGGGCGATGCCCTGGTCGAGCAGGTTGTCGGCGAGCATCACCACCCGCTCGGTGTCGCCGCCCTGGGCGACCACCTCGGCCGGGGTGTGCCGGCTGACCCGGCGCGGCCCGGTCTGCCCGTGCACCAGCCGCAGGCCGATCCGCAGCATCTGCCGGACCCACCAGACGGGGAACCAGCGGCTGGTCAGGTAGGTCACGGGCGTGGTCACCAGCAGCCCGGTCACGATCCCGAGCGCCGGCCACCACACCCCGCCGACCCCGTCCACCAGGTCCGCCCAGAGCCAGGGCAGCACCGCGCCGTCCAGGCCGAGCAGGCCGCCGAGCGTGAACAGGACGATCGCCGTCAGGCCGTACCTCGGGTCGTTGACGGTCAGGCGGAAGATCTCCCGCATGGTCCGCACGGGCGGTGCCGGCGGCAGCGGCGGCGGGTCGGCCTTCGCCCGCGCGACGCCGACCGGCGTGCCGGGCCCGGCCGGACGGCTCACCGCGCCCGGCCCGGCGGGACCGCCCGCCGAGGGCGGCGACCCAGGCCCGGCGGGGAGCAGATCGGCGGGAGCGTCCGCCGCCGGGGTCGGCCCGGCCGGGTCCGTCAGCACCGCGACGCCGCCGCCGCGCCCGGCCGTGCCCGCCTCGGCGTACGCGGACGCGTGGCTGACGGCCAGCAGCTCGGCGAAGCGCTGCGAGGAGCGCAGCGGGCCGGCCTCGACCACCGCCCCGTCTGCCAGCACCACCACCTCGTCGCAGCGACGCACCGAGGAGAGCCGGTGCGCGATGACGACGCCGATCCGGCCGGCGAGCATCCGGTCGGTGGCCCGCTGCACGAGCGTCTCGGTGACCGGGTCCAGCCGGGCGGTGGCCTCGTCGAGGATCACCACCTGCGGGTCGCGGACCAGGATGCGGGCGAAGGCCACGAGCTGCTCCTGCCCGGCCGACAGCACGTACCCGCCCTCGCCGAGCCGGGTGTCCAGCCCGTCGGGCAGCTCGGCGACCCACCCGGCGAGCCCCAGCTCGTCCAGCGCCCGGGCGGCGTCAGAAAGCAGGGCCGGGTCGAACAGGGCGACGTTCTCGGCGAGGGTGCCGGCCAGGATCTCGGTGCGCTGCGGCACCACGGCGATCCACCGGCGCAGCCGCTCGACGTCGAGCTCCAGCAGGTCGACCCCGCCCAGCAGGACGGCGCCCCGGGGCAGGTCCACCGCCCGGGTGAGCACCTTCGCCAGCGTGGACTTGCCCGAGCCGGTCCGCCCGACCAGGGCGTACGACCGGCCCCGGCGGAAGGTCAGCGACACCCCCCGCAGCGCGGGCCCGCGGTCGCCCTCCGCGCTGCCGGCCGGGTAGCGGAAGGTGAGGTCGCGGACGACCAGGTCACCCTCGACCGGCTCCCGGCCGCCGGTCGGCTCCTGCGGGGCGTCCTGCAACAACTGCACCCGACCCCACGCGCCGAACGCGACCTGGAGCTCGGGCAGCATCCGGCTGACGTGCTCGACGGTCGCCCCGAAGGCCAGCACCAGCAGCCACACGGCGGTCAGCCGGGCGGCGTCGATCCGCCCGGCGGCCAGCGCCCACGCCCCGCCGAGCACCACGCCGACGATGCCGACCCGGATGACGCCCGTGCCGATCGTGGTGACCTCCGCCGACATCTTCCACACCCGCTGGCCCCGGGTCAGCACCTCGGCGGCCCGTTGGGCGTAGAGCCGCAGCACGTACGGCTGGGCCAGGGTGGTGCGCACGTCGTCCTGGCCGTGGACGGCCTCCTCGGTGACGGCGGCGACGTCCGTCCACGCCTCCTCCTCGGCCATCCGGGCCGGGGCGATCCGCCGGGTCGGCTTGCGCAGGACGAGCCCGAGCAGCACGGTCAGGGCGATCATGCACACCCCGGCGGGCCACCAGATGACCAGGGCGACGAGCGTGGAGAAGAGCCCGGTGGCCGAGAGCTGGGCGATCCGTACGCCGTGGCCGCGCACCTCGGAGGCGACCTGGTACACGTCGCCGTCGATCCGGTCCAGCAGCTCGCCGACCGGGGTGGTCTCCAGGGTCGGCAGGTTCTGCCCGAACGCCACCCGGCACAGCCGCCGCCGGACGTCGGCGGACCAGTCGGCGGTCAGCCCGGCCATCAACAGCCCGAGCGCCAGGTCGGTGAGGACGGCGGCGCAGAGCGCCAGGGCGAGGACGACGAAGAGCGTCCCCGAGCGGTGCACCAGCACCGGGCCGGCGAGCGCCGCCGCGGCGGCCTGCCCACCGGCGCCGAGGACGACCAGCACGGCGACGAGCGTCATCCGGCGTGCCGAGGTGGCCCACAGGTCGCGGAAAAGGCGCACGGTGATCCTCCGGACTCATGGGTGGCGGTACCCCCACCCTGCGCGATTCGGCGGGAGCCTTCAACGCATTTACGCCGAGCCCGCCGGTGCTCGCCTCAGAACAGGACGGTGGCGAGGGTGCCGACGGGGCGGAAGCCGCAGCGCTCGTAGACCCGCCGGGCCGGCAGGTTGAAGTCGTTGACGTACAGGCTGACCGTGGGCGCGACCCGCAGCAGCGCGTCCCGGGTCACCGCCGCCATCGCCGCCGTGGCGATCCCCCGGCCGCGCCACTGCGGCGCCACCCAGACGCCCTGGACCTGCGCGGTGCGTCGGGTCACCACGGCCAGCTCGGCCTTGAACACCACCTCGCCGTCGACGAACCGCGCGTACGCCCGGCCGGCGCGGACCAGGTCGGCGACCCGGCGGCGGTAGCCGCGCCCGCCGTCCTCGGCCAGCGGCGAGACGCCGACCTCCTCCGTGTACATCGCCACGGCGGCCGGGAAGAGGCGGTCGACCTCGTCGCCGCGCACCAGGCGCACCTCGGGGTCGGTGACCACCGGCGGCGGCGAGTCGGCGGCCAGCAGCGGCTGGTTGGGGCGCACGTCCCGGGCCGGGCCCCAGTGCCCGGCCAGCCGTTCCCAGAGCCCGAGCACCGCGTCCGCCCGCCCCACGATCGACGAGCAGAGCCGCTCCTCGCCGGCCAGCAGGTCGGCGTACGCGGCGACGGCCGCCTCGGAGGCGAGCACGGGAGTCAGGTTGCCGCCCAGCCAGCAGATCGATTCGAGGTTCCGGCGCGTGCCGTACCCCAGGACCCGCCCCTCGGCCCGCCACCAGGCCAGCCCGCGCGCGGCGATCCGCTCGGCGACCTGCGCCCCCGCGAACGGGTCGAGGTCGAGCAGCCGCTCCACCGCGCGCCGCTCCGACTCCCCGAGTTGCCGCACCGGCACCGTCAGCACGGCTACCAGCCTGCCAGATCGCCCCGGGCCGCGCGGGCTGAGCTCCGACTCCGCCCGGCGGTCCGCCGCCGACGGCCGCCCGGGTGGGTCCGTTGGCGGCATGTCGGCGACACGGGGGCATCCCGGCCCCGGGGACCCCGCCATGTCGCCGACATGGCGGGGGCGGCCCGGGTCGGGACCGCAGCCCGGGTGGGTCAGTGGACCGTGACCGTGGGGCCCGACGGGAGCAGGTCGCGGAGGTCCTCCGGGATCTCCGCGCCCATCTCGTCGGCGATCCGCAGCGCCTCCTCGATCAGGGTCTCCACGATCTGCGCCTCGGGAACGGTCTTGACGACCTTGCCCTTGACGAAGATCTGGCCCTTGCCGTTGCCGGAGGCGACGCCGAGGTCGGCCTCGCGGGCCTCCCCCGGACCGTTGACGACGCAGCCCATGACGGCCACCCGCAGCGGCACCGGCAGCCCCTCCAGGCCGGCGGTGACCTCCTCGGCCAGCTTGTAGACGTCCACCTGGGCCCGGCCGCAGGACGGGCAGGAGACGATCTCCAGGCCGCGCTCGCGCAGCCCCAGCGACTCCAGGATCTGGTTGCCGACCTTGATCTCCTCCACCGGCGGGGCGGAGAGCGAGACCCGGATCGTGTCGCCGATGCCCTCGGCGAGCAGCGCGCCGAAGGCGACGGCCGACTTGATGGTGCCCTGGAACGCCGGCCCCGCCTCGGTCACGCCGAGGTGCAGCGGGTAGTCGCAGCGCTCGGCGAGCTGCCGGTACGCCCGGATCATCACCACCGGGTCGTTGTGCTTGACAGAGATCTTGATGTCGCGGAAGCCGTGCTCCTCGAACAGGGAGCACTCCCACAGCGCCGACTCGACCAGCGCCTCGGCGGTGGCCCTGCCGTACTTGGCGAGCAGCCGCTTGTCCAGCGAGCCGGCGTTGACGCCGATGCGGATGGGCACCCCGGCGTCGCCGGCCGCCTTCGCGATCTCCTTGACCTTGTCGTCGAACTGCCGGATGTTGCCCGGGTTCACGCGCACGGCGGCGCAGCCGGCGTCGATCGCGGCGAAGACGTACTTCGGCTGGAAGTGGATGTCGGCGATGACCGGGATCTGCGACTTGCGCGCGATGGCCGGCAGGGCCTCCACGTCGTCCTGCGAGGGCACGGCGACCCGGACGATCTGGCAGCCGGAGGCCGTCAGCTCGGCGATCTGTTGGAGGGTGGCGTTGACGTCGGAGGTGAGGGTGGTGGTCATCGACTGCACCGACACCGGCGCGCCCCCGCCGACCGGCACCGAGCCGACCATGATCTGGCGGCTGGCCCGGCGCGGGGCGAGCGCGGGGGGCGGCGCGACGGGCATACCGAGACTGACTGCGGTCACTTCAGGCACTCACCTTGAGAAGAGCGTGATGGGGTTGACGACGTCCGCGGTGATGGTCAGCAGCGTGAACGCGCCACCGATCAGGATCACCGCGTACGTGATGGGCATGAGCTTGAGATAGTCGACGCGGCCCGGGTCCGGCTTGCCGAAGCGGGCGAAGACCCACGAGCGGGCCCGCTCGAACCAGGCGATGGCGATGTGCCCGCCGTCGAGCGGCAGCAGCGGCAGCAGGTTGAACACGCCGATGAAGAAGTTCAGCGAGATGAAGAGCATGAAGAACACCAACCAGGCGTTGTTCTCCACGGCCTCGCCACCGAGCCGGCTCGCGCCGACCACGCTGATCGGGGTGTCCATGTCCCGCTCGCCGCCGGTGATCGCCGTCCACAGGGCGGGCACCTTCTGCGGGATGCGCTTCATCGCCTCGTACGTGTTGACGGCCATGTCCCCGGTGAACCGGGCGGTGCCGCCGAGCGCGCCGACCGGGCCGTACTGGACCCGGGTGGGGGTGCTGAACTGGAGGCCGATGCCGAGCGCGGAGACCGGGCCGACCTGGCCCTTCGGGTCGTCCAGCGGCGGGCGCTGGGTCTGGGCGAGCACCGTGCTCGTGGTCCCCGGCTGGCCGTCGCGGACGTAGGAGATGGTGGCCTGCTCGCCCGGCTTCGTGGCGCGCAGCGCGGTCAGCAGCTCGCCGTAGTTGTTGACCGGGGTGCCGTTGAGCGCGGTGATCCGGTCGCCGTCGCGCAGGTTGGCCTGCGCCGCCGGGCTGGCCGGGTCGCCGGCCGCGCAGGCGCGGGCGAGGTTCTCCGGCACCACGCACCCGGTGAGCGCGATGACGGCGGGCTCCTGCCGGGCCTGGGCGTCGGTGGTCGGGAAGTCCGGGTTCGGCAGGCCGGCGGACATCGCCACGATCCAGGTCGCCACGAGGGCGAGGGCGAAGTGGGTGATGGAGCCGGCGGACATCACGATCGTCCGCTTCCAGACCGGGAAGCGCCACATGGCCCGGTGCTCGTCGGCGGGCTCGACGTCGTCGTCCTGCGGCGTCATGCCGACGATCTTGCAGAAGCCGCCGAGCGGGATGCCCTTGACGCCGTACTCGGTCTCGCCCCGCCGGAACGACCAGAGGGTGGGGCCGAAGCCGACGAAGTAGCGGGTGACCTTCATGCCGAAGGCCTTGGCGGTGAGCATGTGCCCCGCCTCGTGCAGGCTCACCGAGACGAGGATGGCCAGGGCGAAGAGCACCACCCCGAGCAGGTACGCCATCAAGCTCCTTCCACCGACGCCACGATGATCTCCTGCGCGTGCGCGCGTGCCCACGACTCGGCGGCGAGCACGTCCTCGACGGTACCTGGTTCGGCGAAATCGGGAGTGTCCTCCAGCACGCGGCGCAGGGTGTCGACGATGCCGAGGAACGGCAGCCGGCCGGCGACGAACGCCGCCACGCACTCCTCGTTGGCCGCGTTGTAGACCGCCGGGCGGCAGCGCCCGGCCTCACCGGCCGCCTTGGCCAGCGCCACCGCCGGGAACGCCTCGTCGTCGAGCGGGGCGAACTCCCAGGTGTGGGCCTTCGTCCAGTCCACGGCGGCGGCGGCGTCGGGCACCCGGTCGGGCCAGCCGAGGCCGAGCGCGATGGGCAGCCGCATGTCCGGCGGGCTGGCCTGCGCGAGGGTCGACCCGTCGGCGAACTCGACCATCGAGTGGATCACCGACTGCGGGTGGACCATGACGGCGATGTCCGCGTACGGCACGTCGAACAGCTCGTGCGCCTCGATCACCTCCAGCGCCTTGTTGACCATCGTCGCCGAGTTGATCGTCACGACGGGGCCCATGTTCCAGGTCGGGTGGGCGAGGGCCTGCTCCGGCGTGACCTGCGTCAGCTCGTCGCGCCGCCGCCCCCGGAACGGGCCGCCGCTGGCCGTGACGACCAGCCGCCGCACCTCGCCCCGGGTTCCGCCGCGCAGGCACTGGGCCAGCGCCGAGTGCTCGGAGTCGACGGGCACGATCTGCCCCGGCCGCGTCACCGCCGCCTTCACGAGGGGGCCGCCGGCCACGAGCGACTCCTTGTTGGCCAGGGCGAGGGTACGCCCGGCGCGCAGCGCGGCCAGGGTCGGCGCGAGCCCGAGCGAGCCGACCACCGCGTTGAGCACGACGTCGCAGGGCCACTGCGCCAGCTCGGTCATCGCGGCCGGCCCGGCGATGATCTTCGGGAGCGCGAAGTCGCCGCTGGACCAGCCGCGCCGGCTCGCCTCGGCGTAGAAGGCGAGCTGGAGGTCCTGCGCGGCGGACGCCTTCGCCACCCCGACCGCCTCGACGCGCAGTTCGAGGGCCTGGGCGGCGAGCAGCTCGACGTTGCCGCCCCCGGCGCCGAGCGCCACCACCCGGAACCGGTCGGGGTTGCGCCGAACGATGTCGATGGCCTGGGTGCCGACCGAGCCGGTCGACCCGAGCAGGACGAGATCGCGGGGAATTGTCACCCGCCCATTGTTCCGCAGCGTCACCAAGCGCCCGCCGGGAGCCTCACCCCTCGGCGTCGGGCTCCTCCGGCGGCGCCTCCTCGCCGAGCAGGTCGGCCGGGTCGATGGAGAACTCGAACGGCTCCCTCATCACGAACCGGGTGCCGGCGGCAGCAGCCGCCACCGGCCGGTACTCCCCCTCCACCAGCTCGAACAGCGCGATCGTGGGCACGCGGTGGCGCAGGTCGACGCGGAGGAAGAACGGCACACCGACGGCGGCGTACTCCCTGGGCCGGTCGATGATGTCCTTACGTCGGTTGCCGGGCGAGAGGATCTCACCGAGCAGTACGGCGTGGCGGATGTGCATCGTCGTTCGTCCGCCTCCCGGAACGTCGAGAATGACGATGTCCGGGATGAACAAATCGTCGCCCGAGACGACGTTCGACTCCAGGTAGAGCCACAGCTTGGCGCGGCGGGCCGCCTGCTTGAGCAGGTACGCGAGATCCAACTCCGCGTCCTGGTGGTCGTATCCGGCGTGTGGGGTCACGATCACGCTTCCGCTCAGGACCTCAACCTTGGGGCCGTTGGTCTCCGGCAACAGGTCGAGGGCGAGCTGGGCGGTCCACGGCTCGTCGTGCCACCGCAGCACGTCGAACGACGGCTCGGTGGGCTGCGACGCCAGCCCGGCTTGCTGCCGCGCCGGCTCGGGCGCGAAGGCTGCCTGGGCCATCGGGCTCACCCCCTCAGCGGGACATTCTGCTCAGGTCAGCCTAGCCCCCGCAGCCCCCGCCGCAGCGCATCGCACAACCAGTGCGGCATCAGCCGCCGAGGGCGCGCAGGAATCTTTTAGGATATCGATAGATGTGGTTGGATTTCGCCATGCGAAGAGTTCTCGTCTGGTTGGCGGCGACGCTGGTCGCCGCACCACTGCTCGTCAGCCCGGCAGTGGCCCAGGCCGCCCCCGTCGCGCCGTCGCTGGTCATCGCGAGCGACTTCCCGGACCCCGACGTGGTCAAGTTCGGCGGCACCTACTACGCCTACTCCACGAACAACGGCCACGGGAACGTCCCGGTCGCCACGGCGAGCTCGCTGACCGGGCCGTGGACCCGGCGGCCCGACGCGATGCCGACCCTCGGCGCGTGGGCGGACGGGGGCCGGACCTGGGCCCCCGACGTCACCCAGCGGGCCGACGGGCGCTACGTGCTCTACTACACCGCCCACAGCCGGGCCACCGGCCGGCAGTGCATCGGCGCAGCGCTCGCCACGTCGCCGCTCGGGCCGTTCAGCGCCGTGGGCACCCAACCGCTGGTCTGCAACCCGGGCGAGGGCGGCGACATCGACGCGGCGAGCTTCACCGACAGCACGGGCCTGCGTTACCTGCTCTACAAGGACGACGGCAACGCCATCGGCCAGCCGACGAGCCTCTGGCTGCACCAGGTGGCCGCCGACGGCGTCACCCTCGTCGGCGGCCGGGCCGAGCTGCTGCGCAGCGACCGCGCCGAGGAGGCCGGCGTCATCGAGGCCCCCGTGCTGACCAAGGTCGGCGGGCAGTACGTGCTGTTCTACTCCCTCGGCGGCTACGGCGGCGACGGCTACCAGACCAGCTACGCCACGTCGACCTCGCTCACCGGGCCGTACACGAAGGCGTACCGGTCGCTGCTGACCACCGCGTCGCTGGACTCGACCGTGCGCGGGCCGGGCGGCGCGGACATCGTGCGCGAGGCGGGCGGCGACCAGATCGTCTTCCACGGCTGGATCAACAACTACTCCGCCCGGGGCATGCACGTGGCGGCGCTGGGCTGGGCCAACGGCTACCCCGTGGTGCGGGGCAGCCGGGTGCGGTACGAGGCCGAGCGCGGCACGCTCAACCGCTGCGCGGCGCGCGGCGCGGCGAACACGTCGCAGGGGCAGGTCGTGGCGTACATCGACTACGCGGACAGTTGGGTCGAGGTGACCGTCTTCGCGCCCCGGGCCGGCGCGTACACCGCCCACGTCGCCTACGCCGCCGGCTACGGCGACGCCCAGCACACGCTGACCGTCAACGGGGCGAACCCGAAGGTCGTCACCTACCCGCACACGGGCTGGGAGGTCTGGCGGCAGGTGGGCGTCGACGTGACGCTCAACGCGGGCTTCAACAAGCTGCGGTTCACCTACCTGAGCCGCTGGGCGGAACTCGACTTCGTGGAGGTGGCGTAACACCGCCTCCCGCCGGGCCGGGCTTCCCGTGGTCAGCGTTGGCGGGCGTGGGACGCGAGGCGGTGGCCGCCTGTCCCGCATTCGCCGAGCGACGCGGATTCGGAGAACCCAGCGTCAGCCGGCCTCCCGATCGAACCGGCGGCGCGCCGCCAGCACCTCGTCAAGGTGCTGGCGGCTCCACCGGCAGAATCCGTTGATCGTGCCGTGCAGTTCCCGCCCGGCGGTGGTCAGTCGGTACTCGGTCCGCGGGGGCAGGGTGGGATGGACCGTGCGGTGAACCAGGCCGTGCCGTTCCAACTGCCGCAGCGTCACGGTGAGCAACCGGTGGCTGATGCCGGTGACCTGCCGGTGCAACTCGCCGAAGCGACGCGAGTCCGCGCCGACGGCCTCGATCACCGGCACCGCCCACTTGGTGCCGACCACGTCGAACACCTCCCGGGCCACCGCCTCCACCCGCGCCACATCGGCCGCCGTCGGCGTGCCCGGGATCGCCTCGTCCACTCGCCGCACCTCGCCTCTTACCAGAAAGTGCGTACTTTACGTGTTCAGAGCCGTTGTCCTAGCGTCCTGGTCGGCAACCCCGACAGGCTGGAGCAGCGACGATGACCATCAGAAAGACGTACGCCCGACTCTGGGTGGACGACCTGGACGCCGCACTGCCGTTGCTGCGGACCCTGGTCGGCGCGGAGCCGGACCTACGGTTCGGGTTCGACGCGATCGAGCTGGCCGCGATCGGTGACTTCCTGGTCATCGCCGGTCCGGCCGAGCAGCGGGCCCAGTACGCGCACGCCTCGGCCACCGTGATCGTCGACGACCTGGACGCCGTCGTCGCGGAGCTGGTCGCCTCCGGTGGCGAGGTCACCACACCGGAGGCGACCAGCCCGACCGGCCGCTACCTCTACGCCCGGCACCCGGGCGGCGCCGAGATCGAGTACGTCGAGTGGGTGCCGGAACTGGTGGACCGGATCGTCAACCGCGTCGAGGTCGCATAGGGGCCGGGCTGCGAGACCTTGGTACGGATCGGCCCCCGGAGGGGCGCTTTCGTACCAAGGTCTCGCAGCGGGCTCCCGA
>NZ_BBZF01000017.1:327663-358386 GCF_020884795.1 Micromonospora okii | reverse complement strand
GGCGATAACAGGGGGCCCTTCCTTACACCGTCAGCGGCCCTGGTTGGCTACCGCGGCGGCGGCGGCCTTCGCCGCGGCCGGGTCGAGGTACGTCCCGCCGAGGGTGAGCGGGCGCAGGTGCGGGTCCAGGTCGTAGCGCAGCGGGATGCCGGTCGGGATGTTCAGCTTCGCGATCGCCTCGTCGCTGATCTGGTCGAGGTGCTTGACCAGGGCCCGCAGCGAGTTGCCGTGCGCGGCCACCAGCACCGTCCGGCCGGCCAGGATGTCCGGCACGATCGAGTCGTACCAGTACGGCAGCATCCGCTCGACGACGTCCTTGAGGCACTCGGTGCGCGGCATCAGCTCGGTGGGCAGCAGCGCGTACCGGGGGTCGCCGACCTGCGACCACTCGTCGTCGTCGGCGATCGGCGGCGGCGGCGTGTCGTAGGACCGGCGCCAGAGCATGAACTGCTCCTCGCCGTACTCGTCCAGGGTCTGCTTCTTGTCCTTGCCCTGGAGGGCGCCGTAGTGGCGCTCGTTGAGCCGCCACGACCGGCGCGCGGCGATCCAGTGCCGGTCGGCGGCGTGCAGCGCCAGCTCGGCCGTGCGGATGGCCCGGCGCAGCAGGCTGGTGTGCACCACGTCCGGCAGCAGGCCGTGCTCGCGCAGCAGCTCGCCGCCGCGCCGCGCCTCGTCTTCGCCCTTGCCGGTCAGGTCGACGTCCACCCAGCCGGTGAAGAGGTTCTTCGCGTTCCAGTCGCTCTCGCCGTGCCGCAGCAGGACCAGCGTCCCGACGGTGGGCCCCTCGCTCGCAGTCATGCCGATCATCCTGCCGCACGCCGTCGGGGGACACGCGGCGACCTGCGGTGACGACCACCACGTGGAAAAGCCGGTGACCGGCGACCCGCCCCCGGTCTAGTTTGTAAGGCGCTGAAGATAGGTCGGTCATTACCGAAGCGGGGGCGCTGACGTGCAAGCGGTGCAGGGTTGGTTCCGGGACACCACCGGCGGACTACCGAGAACCTTCTGGTACCTGTGGACAGGCACCCTGATCAACCGCCTCGGCTCCTTCGTCCTGATCTTCCTGGCCATCTACCTCACCCAGGAGCGCGGCTTCGACGAGCTGGCCGCCGGCCTCGTGCTCAGCCTCTGGGGCGTCGGCGGCGCGGTCGGCACCACGGTGGGCGGGACGCTCGCCGACCGGTGGGGGCGGCGGCCGACGCTGCTCACCGCCCACCTCGGCGCGGCGGCCATGATGCTCACCCTCGGCTTCGCCCGGGACCTCTGGGCGGTCGCCGTCGGCTCGCTGCTGCTCGGCCTGTTCGCCGAGGCCGCCCGGCCGGCGTTCGGCGCCATGATGATCGACGTGGTGCCGGAGCGGGACCGGCTGCGCGCGTTCTCGCTCAACTACTGGGCCATCAACCTCGGGTTCGCCAGCGCGGCCCTCCTCGCCGGGCTCGCCGCCGAGGCCAGCTACCTGCTGCTCTTCGTGATCGACGCGATCACCACCCTGGCCACTGCGGTGATCATCTTCGTCAAGGTGCGGGAGACCCGGACGCCGGCCGCCGCCGCCCCGCTCGCCGCCGGGGCACCCCGCCCCCGGGGCGCGCTGCGCACGATCCTCACCGACCGGGTCTACCTCGGCTTCGTCGCGCTCAACCTGCTCGGCGCGCTGGTCTTCCTCCAGCACACCGCGATGCTGCCGATCGCCATGGGCGACGACGGCCTCAGCCCGTCCACGTACGGCTCGGTGATCGCGCTCAACGGGGTGCTGATCGTGGCCGGTCAGCTCTTCGTCCCCCGGCTGATCCGGGGGCGCAGCCGCTCGCACGTGCTCGCCCTGGCCGCCGTGGTGATGGGGGTCGGCTTCGGGCTGACCGCGTTCGCGGACGTCGCCTGGTTCTACGCGCTGACCGTGCTGGTCTGGACCGTCGGCGAGATGCTCAACTCGCCGTCCAACTCGACCCTGATCGCCGAGCTCTCCCCGGCCGAGCTGCGCGGCCGGTACCAGGGCGTGTTCTCGCTGTCCTGGCAGGTGGCCGGGGCCGCCGCGCCGCTGCTCGGCGGGCTGGTGCGGCAGCAGGCCGGCAACGGCGCGCTCTGGCTGGGCTGCGCGGCGATCGGCGCGGTGATGGCGGTCGCCCACCTGGTCTCCGGCCCGGCCCGGGAGCGGCGGGCCGCCGCGCTGCGCCCGCCGGCGGAGCCGGTCGTGCCGGTCACCGCCGTGCAGCCCCCGGTGCCGCAGGCGGCCGAGGCCGCGGCGACCGCGCCCGCCGAGCCCACCGGCGAGGGGTACGCCCCGGAGCCCGACCGGGAGCGCCACCCCGCCGCGACGCGGTGACCAGGGACACATTGGCACGCCGCCCCGCGCTTCCTACGGTTCATCGCGGAAGATTTGACAAAACTTAACGGGAGGCCGAGTGCACGCCCTGCGGCGCTTGTGGCACGACACCGCAGGCGGGCTTCCCGCCACCTTCTGGTACCTCTGGGCCGGCCTGCTGATCAACCGGGCCGGCGCGTTCGCCATGCTCTTCCTGCCGCTCTACCTGACGCAGGCGCGCGGCGCCGGCCCCGCGCTGGCCGGGGCGGTCGTCGGTGCGTACGGGGCCGGCGGAGCGGCCGGCACCCTGCTCGGCGGGGTGCTGGCCGACCGGTGGGGGCGGCGGGCCACCCTGCTCGCGGCGCACGTGGGCACCGCCGGGCTGATGGTCGCGCTGGCCTTCAGCGAGCGCCTGGCGGTCATCGCCGCGCTCTCCGTCCTCGTCGGGGTGGCGCACTCCATGTCGGGCCCGGCGTTCGTCGCGGCGATCGTGGACGTGGTGCCGGAACAGCGCCGGTCCCGGGCGTTCAACCTCCAGTTCTGGGCGTTCAACCTCGGCATGGCGGTGGCCTCGCTGCTGGCCGGGGTGCTCGCGGAGGCGAGCTTCGTGGCGCTGTTCCTGGTCGACGCCGCCGCCACGCTGACGGCCGCCGCCGTGATCGCCTGGAAGGTCCCGGAGACCCTCGCGCGCGTGAAGCCCGCCCTCGGCGGGGGCCTTCCGACCCCGGTGACGCCCCGCAAGGACCGGCAGCCCGGGCTGCGCACCGCGCTCACCGACCGCGCGTTCCTGGTCTTCGTCGGGCTCACCTTCGTGCTGGCCGTGCTCACCACGCAGACCTCGACGATCATGCCGCTGGCGATGCAGGAGAACGGGCTGGGGCCGTCGGCGTACGGGGCCGTGGTGGCGCTCGGCGGCGCGCTGATCGTGCTCGGTCAGCTCTTCGTCCCCCGGCTGATCGACCGGCACCGCAAGCACGTGGTGCTCGCCGTGTCGACCGGGCTGCTCGCCCTCGGCTTCGGGGCCCTGGCGTTCACCACGACGCTGCCGGCGTACCTGGCCGCCTCCGTGGTCTGGACGGTCGGGCAGATGCTCGCCGCCCCGCCGAACGCCCAGATCAACGCGGATCTCGCCCCGCCCGCGCTGCGCGCCCGGTACCAGTCGGTGTTCTACCTCGCCTTTCCGGCGGCGTCCTTCGTGGCGCCGACGCTGGGCGGGATCAGCCTCGAACGCCTCGGCGACGGGCACTGGCTGGTGGTCGGCGCGGTGGGCCTGCTGGCCGCCGGCGGCCACCTGCTGGCCGGCCCGCCCCGGGAACGCCGCACCGCCGCCCTCCGGCTCAAGGAAGGGCACCTTGTCAACGCCTCCGGTAGAGCAGGGGCCCCTTCCTGACCGCCGCCGGCCCCGGGCCGCACGACAACGGCCCGCAACGACGCGAGCGCCCACCCCGGACTGGCCGTGATGGACGCTCGCGTCGTGCCCGGCGGCGGCGGGCGACACTCACCCCCGTAAGCGTCGCCCGCTCGCGCCGCCGGTTCCCAACGGGCGGCGCCGTCCCCCAACGGCGGGATCCACCCGTTTCCTGCGCCTCGCTCGTGCACGGATCTGATCGATCCACCGCTCCCCCGAACGGTTACGAGCGTGGCGCGGTGCAATAAAGTTAGTTCGCCCTGATTGCGGATTCAACCCGGTGGGCTTGTTTCGCCGATCACAGCGTGTTCGCGCTCACCGTCGCCACGAACCGGATTTCCGCTGCTCAAGGTCTCGTCCTAGCCAACAGGGTCTACCCGCGCACCATTCCCGCAAACCATCACGCGTCCTCGCGATCAGGCGATTCCGTACGGAAGAAGTTGCTCTGCCGGCCGTCGCGGAGCTGCTCCTGGTAGATCAGGTTCAGCCGGCGGTCGTCGAACGTGCGGAACCACTCGTCCCAGGTGATCTCGCGCACCCGGCTGCTCTCCCGGTACCCCGGCAGGTTGAACGTGAGCACCCCCGCCCGGCCCTCCCGCTCCGTACCCGCGATGGTGGCCGGCTCGGCGCGGCGCTCGGCCGCCCACCGCCGGATCACGTCGTGGTTCGTGGTGACCAGGCTGCGACCGGGCCGCTCGGGCCGGTCCTGCAACGAGGTGATGGCCTGCGAGGACCGCACCGACCGGGACGAAGACCGACCGGTACGGACGCCTTGGCGCTCGTTCCCGCCCGCCTGCCGGGTCTTCTGCGGGGCGGCCTGCGGGGCACCCGCTCCCGCCTCCCGGCGGGCCGGCGCGGTCTTCTTCGCGGTGGCGGCCCTGCTGGCCGGCGCCGCCTTCCTGCCGGCGGCGGCCGTCTTCTTCGCAGGCGCGGCCTTCTTCGCCGCAGCCGTCTTCTTCGCAGGCGCGGTCTTCTTCGCCGCGGCAGTCTTCTTCGCCGGGGGTGCCTTCTTCGCGGCGGCCGTCTTCTTCGCAGGCGCGGCCTTCTTCGCCGCGGCCGTCTTCCTGGCGGCGGCCGTCTTGCGGGCGGGGGCGGCCTTCTTCGCCGGGGCCGCCTTGCGCGCGGCGGCCGGGGCGGCCTTCGCCCGGGCCGGGGCGGCCTTCCGCGTGCCCCCGGTGGCCTTGCGGGCGGTCGTCGCCTTCTTCGTGGCGCCGGCCCGGCCCGCCGGGCCCGTGCTGCCCCGCGCCGCGCCGCCAGCGCGGGCCTCGGAGCGCAGGGTCCGGGCGAGGGTCTTCACCAGTTCCGGCTTGCGCAGGTTGGAGATTCCCGAGACGCCCCGACGGCGTAGCTGGCCGCGCAGGTCGTCCACCCGCATCCGCGACAGCTCGGACTCGGAGACCCCCGGGGTGTTCGGGGTCTGGTTGCCCGCCTGCCGTTTCGTCCTGGCCGCAGTCCCACCGCGACCTGAGCTGTTCCGCTGGGCCATGGGCCGCTCACGCTCCTCGACAGTCCGTCCTCGGCGCGCAGCCGGTCCCAGTGCCGCACCGCGCGGTGCGGCATACCCGTCAGGACGGCTCCGAACCTCCCGCCGGTGCCTTCGAGGCCGGCGACGGCTCGAAGAGGTGCGCGAACGCCGCCAGGTTGGCCGTGGACTCGCCCCGCTTGACCCGCCACTCCCACTCCCGCCGGATGGCGGTGCCGAAGCCGATCTCCAGCATCGTGTCGAAGGACTCGTCGGCGTACGTCAGCACCGCGCCGAGCAGCCGGTCCAGCTCGTCCTCGTCCAGGCCGGCGAGGTTGACCCGCCCGGTGAGGTAGACGTCGCCGACGGAGTCGATGGAGAAGGACACCCCGTACATCCGGGCGTTGCGCTGCAACAGCCAGGCCCACAGCTCCTCGCGCCGCTCGTCGGGCTGGCGCATCACGAACGCCTCGATGCGCAGCGCGTGCTCGCCGACGATGAGGTTGCAGATCGTCTTCAGCTTGTGGGTGCCGGGCAGGGTGACCGCGTACGACGCCTCACCCGTGGACTCGACGGCCAGCTCCCGGGCCGCACACGTCGACTCGATCAGGGCGGCGACTTCGCTCCTCGCGCTCATCCGCCCCACTCTACGGCCGCCCCGGCAACCCGACCGGGCAACGTATTCACGACGCCGACGAGGTGAGAGGGGTGCCCCTCTCTACCGTATGCGGTAAGAAGGTGCCCTTCCTTGCACCGTCACCAGGAGCAGGAGAGGGCCGGGTCGGCGGCAAGCCGGGCGGCCAGCCGGGTGCGGTGCTCGGCGATCGTCGCGCCGTAGACGGCGAGCAGGCGGGTGACCGTCCGGTCCCAGGAGAAGTCGCGGGCGTGCCGCTCGGCGCCCCGCCCCAGGGCGGCCCGGCCCGCCCGGTCGGGCAGCAGGCGGGCCAGCGCGCGGGCCCAGTCGGTCGGGTCGTGGCTGTCCACGAGCACCCCGCTGACCTGGTCCCGTACGGCGGTGACGAGGCCACCCACGGCGGCGGCGAGCACCGGCGTCCCGCACGCCTGGGCCTCCAACGCGACCAGCCCGAACGACTCGTTGTGCGACGGCACCGCGACCAGGTCGGCGGCCCGGTAGACGGCCGGCAGGTCGTCGCCGGTGCACGGGGGCAGGAAGCGCACCCGGTCGGCCACGCCGAGCGAGGCGGCCAGCTCGATCAGGGCGGTGGGCCGGTCGAGCCCGCTGCCGCTGGGGCCGCCGACGATCACCACGGTCAGCTCGTCGGCGAGGCGGGGGTCGCGCTCGCGCAGCGCGGCGACGGCGCGGATCAGCACGTCGGGGGCCTTCAGGGGCTGGATGCGGCCGACGAACGCCACCACGTACCCCTGCTCGGGCAGGCCGAGGCGGCGGCGCGCGGCGCGGGAGGCGGCGTGCCGGTCGCCGGCGGCCGGGCGGAACCGGTCCAGGTCGACGCCGGGCTCGACGACGGCGACCCGGGCCGGGTCGGCGGCGTACCGGTCGAGCAGGTCGCGGGCCTCGAACCGGGTGTTGGCGACCAGCCGGTCGGCCTCGGCGACCACCTGCTCCTCGCCGATCACCCGGGCCTTGGGCTCGGGGCGGTCCCCGTCGGCGAGCTGGGCGTTCTTCACCTTGGCCAGGGTGTGCGCGGTGTGCACCAGCGGCACCCCCCAGCGCTCCTTCGCCAGCCAGCCGACCTGCCCGGAGAGCCAGTAGTGGGAGTGGATCAGGTCGTAGTGGCCCGGCGGGCGGGCCGCCTCGGTCCGCAGCACCCCGGCCGTGAAGGCGCAGAGCTGGCCGGGCAGCTCCTCCTTGGTCAGCCCTTCGAGGGGGCCGGCGGTGACGTGCCGGACGTGCACGCCCGGGGACATCTCGACCGTCGGGGGCAGGTCGCCCGCGGTGGCCCGGGTGAAGATCTCCACCTCGACGTCGGCCTCGGCCAGTCGGCGGGCGATCTCCAGGATGTACACGTTCATCCCGCCCGCGTCGCCCGTGCCGGGCTGGTGCAGGGGCGAGGTGTGCACCGAAACCGTCGCGATGCGACGCGGCCGGGGCCACGGTCGGGCGCCCCGCTGACGACCGACGCCGGTGTGCAATTCCGCCACGTCCGCTCCTCTGCCACGGTTGATGCCGTCCCGCACGACCGGCGCTCCTCGGTCAACCCGGACGCCGGCTGACATCTTCCCGAGCGGGCGCGGGAAATGTGTCGTGGCGACCGCCCGGAGTGACGGACCTCATCGGGCCGGCCGCCCGCCCCCGCGTCCCGCTGACCCCCGGGGCGGGGTGAGAATGGGCGGATGACCTCTGTCGCGATCGTCACCGGGGCGTCCAGCGGGATCGGCGCGGCCACCGCCCGCCGGCTGGCCGCCGAGGGCTTCCACGTGCTCGCCGCCGCCCGCCGCACGGACCGGCTGGCCGAGCTGGTCGCCGGGATCGAGGCGGCCGGCGGGGCCGCCACCGCCGTGGAGTGCGACGTGACCTCCGACGCGTCGGTGGCCGGCCTGGCCGAGGCCGCCGCGGCGGCCCCCGGCCCGGTCACCCTGCTGGTCAACAACGCGGGCGGGGCGCGCGGGCTCGACCCCGTGGAGTCCGGCTCGGTGGGCGACTGGCAGTGGATGTACGACGTCAACGTGCTCGGCACCCTGCGGGTCACCCAGGCGCTGCTGCCGGCGCTGGAGGCGTCCGGGGCCGGCACCATCGTGATCGTCTCCTCCACCGCCGGCCTCGTCGTCTACGAGGGCGGGGGCGGCTACACCGCCGCGAAGCACGCGCAGACGGCGGTCGCGGGCACGCTGCGGCTGGAGCTGTGCGGCCGGCCCGTGCGGGTGGTCGAGATCGACCCGGGCATGGTGAAGACGGACGAGTTCGGGCTGGTCCGCTTCGGCGGCGACGCCGACCGGGCGGAGGCCGTCTACGCCGGGGTGGCCGAGCCGCTGGTCGCCGAGGACGTCGCGGACTGCGTCGCCTGGTGCGCGACCCGCCCGCACCACGTCAACATCGACCGGCTGGTGGTCCGCCCGCTGGCCCAGGCGGCGCAGCACAAGGTGCACCGGGTGGGCTGATGCGGCCCCAGGGCGTCGTGACCCGGGGCACGACCAACCCCAACCGGCTGCGCCGGGTCGACAACTGGATCGTCGAGACCTGCGGCGACCGGCTCCGGGACGCGCCCGACCCGCTGGTGGTCGACCTGGGCTACGGCGCGACCCCGGTGACCGCCGTGGAGCTGCGCGCCCGGCTGGCCGCCGGGGTCCGCGCCGACGTGCGGGTGGTCGGGCTGGAGATCGATCCGGTACGCGTGGCCGCAGCCCAGCCCGCCGCCGACCCGCCCGGGCTCACCTTCGCCCGGGGCGGGTTCGAGCTGGCCGGGTTGCGTCCCGCCCTGGTCCGGGCGTTCAACGTGCTCCGCCAGTACGACGAGGGCGAGGTCGGCGGCGCGTGGCGGACGGTAACCGACCGGCTGGCCCCGGGCGGGCTGCTGGTCGAGGGCACCTGCGACGAGCTGGGCCGGCTCGGCGCCTGGGTGCTGCTCGACGCCGACGGCCCGCGCACGCTCACCCTCGCCGCGAAGCTCACCACGCTGGGCAGCCCCGCCGCGCTGGCCGAGCGGCTGCCGAAGGCCCTGATCCACCGCAACGTGCCGGGCGAGCGCGTCCACGCCCTGCTGGCCGACCTGGACGACGCCTGGCGGGCCGCCGCGGCGTACGCGCCCTTCGGCCCCCGGCAGCGCTGGTTGCGCGCGGTCGCGGCGGTCCGGGAGGCGGGCTGGCCCGTCGCGGGCGGCCCCCGCCGCTGGCGGCACGGCGAGCTGACCCTGCCCTGGGCGGCGGTCGCCCCCCGCTGACCCCGGCCGGGTCGCGGTCGACCGGGCCCGGGTGTCGCGGTCGACCAGGCTCAGTTCCCGTAGCCGACGAGGCTCACCTCGCGCGGTCGACCGGCTCAGATCGCGCAGTTGACCAGGACCGGCTCCGGGTGCAGCGTCACCGCGAAGCGGGCGTGCACGCCGTCGCGGATGTCGCGGGCCAGCGCGATCAGGGCGGCCGTGCTGGCGGCGCCGCTGCGGTTGGTCAGCGCCAGGGTGTGCTTGCTGCTGATGGCCACGCCCTCCGGGCCGGGGTGCCCCTTGGCGAAACCCGCCCGGTCGATCAGCCAGGCCGCGCTGACCTTGACCGTGTCGCCGGCACCGGGCCAGTGCGGCGGCTCGCCGAGGTCGGCCGCCCGCTCGCGCAGCAGCTCGTACCCCGCGCGGTCGAGCACCGGGTTGGTGAAGAAGGAGCCCACCGAGCGGGTGTCCGGGTCGTCGGCGTCGAGCACCATGCCCTTGCCGGCGCGCAGCCGCAGCACGGTCGCCCGCGCGTCGGCCAGCGGCACCCGGTCGCCGACGGAGACGCCGAGCGCGCGGGCCAGCTCGGCGTAGCGGACCGGCCCGGACAGCGGGGAGCGCACGAGCCGGAAGTCGACCGAGAGCACCACCCAGCGGTCGCTGTACTTGAACACGCTCGACCGGTACGCGAAGCCGCAGTCGGCCGCCTCGACCCGGCCCACGCTGTCGTCCGCGCCGTCGTACACCTGGACGCCGGTGATCGTCTCGGCCACCTCCTGGCCGTACGCGCCGACGTTCTGGATCGGGGTGGCGCCGGCCGAGCCGGGGATGCCCGACAGGCACTCCAGCCCGGACCAGCCGTTGGCGACGGTGGCGGCGACGAGGTCGTCCCAGGGCTCGCCGGCCTCGACGCGTACCGTGACGGTGTCGGCGTCCTCGGCGACCACCCGCAGCCCCCGGGAGCGCACCAGCACGACGGTGCCGGGGAAGCCGGCGTCGCCGACCACCACGTTGCTGCCTCCGGCGAGGATCAGGACCTGATCGTCCCGCAGGCGGGCCTGCTGCACCTTTTGTACGATCTCATCGGCGCTGGCAGCGGTCTCGATCCGCTCCGCCGCGCCACCGAGGCGCAGGGTGGTGTGTTCCGCCAACGGCGCGCAGTGCGCGGTGCGGGCTTCGGTGGCGGGGTGGGCACTAACGTCTGACACGCCTTTCACCCTAGGCTGAGAGGGAGCCGCGGCACCCACTGGTGGGCCCGGTCGCCCGGGAGGATCGTGATGAGCAGAGTGCACGGCACGAAGGACTTCTGGATCGGCGCGCTCCGGGCGGAGGGGCCCGCGTTCGCCGCCGCCGTCGCGGAGGCCCCTCCCGAGACGCCGGTGCTCTCCTGCCCCGGTTGGACGATCACCGACCTGACCGAGCACCTCGGCGAGGTCTACCGCCGGGTGCAGATCTACGTCACCGCCAACAGCACCGCCCGGCCGGAGGGTGTCGAGGCGGGCGGGAGGCCGCCGGAGCTGACCCCGTTGCAGTTCTTCCAGCAGGGGTACGACCGGCTGATGGCCACCTTCGACGGGCTGGACCCGGAGGCCCCGGCGTGGAACTGGGCGCCGCAGCCGAAGAAGGCGGGGTTCTGGCCCCGCCGGGTGGCGCACGAGACGTCGGTGCACCGCTGGGACGCCCAGCTCGCCATCGCGGCCGGCGAGCCGATCGAGGCCAAGCTCGCGGCCGACGGGGTGAGCGAGATCCTGGACACCTGGCTGCCGGCCGGCAAGCGGAAGGCGACCGGCCAGTGGCACGGGGTGGTGCACCTGGCGGCGCCGGACGCCGGTCAGGACTGGTACCTGCGGCTGCGCGGCGAAGGCGTGGCGCTGCTGGACACCGCCACCATCCTCGACCACGACGACCACCACGCCCGGGTCGAGGTGAGCGGGACGGCCAGCGACCTGCTGCTGGCGCTGATGGGCCGGGTCAGCTTCGACACCCTCGGCGTGCGGGGCGACCGGGCCCTGCTCGACGGCCTCCGCACCGGCTGACCCGGGGTCGAGGCACCCGCGCCCGACCCGACCTGACCTGACGAAAGTGGCCCCCCGGACGCCGGGGGGGCCACTTCCTTCCTCGCGTGGGAGAGCGCTCTCTTGACATCGGGCAGGGCAGGCACCACTCTCGTGTGAGAGCGCTCTCTCACCAGGTTCACCCCCGCCCGACCTGAGAGGGGTCCGAGAAGATGGGTGTCTTTCCCCGCCGCCGCCTCGCGGCCGTGGCCCTCGCCGCCGCCACCGCACTGCTCGCCACCGCCGGCTGCGGCGGGGACCAGCCCGCCGAGGGCGGGCCGGTGACGCTGACCGTCGACGTCTTCGGCCAGATGGGCTACGCGGAGCTGTACAAGGAGTACATGGCCGCCCACCCCGACGTGAAGATCGTCGAGCGGGGCACCGGTGGCAACCTCGACGAGTACTCGCCGAAGCTCACCCAGTGGCTCGCCGCCGGCAAGGGCGCGGGCGACGTGGTGGCCATCGAGGAGGGCCTGCTGGTCGAGTACAAGGCCAACCCGCAGAACTTCGTCAACCTGCTCGACCACGGCGCGGCCGACCTCAGGGGCAACTTCCTGGACTGGAAGTGGGAACAGGGGCTGACCGCCGACGGCAAGCAACTCATCGGGCTCGGCACCGACGTCGGCGGCATGGCGATGTGCTACCGCAAGGACCTCTTCGCCAAGGCGGGCCTGCCGACCGAGCGCGACGCGGTGTCCAAGCTCTGGCCGACCTGGCGGGACTACATCGCCACCGGGGAGAGGTTCAAGGCCGCCGACACCGGGGCGTCGTTCCTGGACTCGGCGACGAACATCTTCAACACGATCCTGCTCCAGACCGCCGGCAACGCGCAGGGCTACCACTACTACGACACCGGCGACAACCTGGTCGTGGAGAGCAACCCGGCCGTCAAGCAGGCGTGGGACACCACCATGGACATCCTCGACTCGGGGCTGTCCGGCAGGTACGGCTCCTGGTCCGAGGAGTGGGTCTCCGCGTTCAAGCAGGCCAAGTTCGCCACGATCGCCTGCCCGGCCTGGATGACCGGCGTCATCGAGGGCAACGCCGGCCCGGCCGCCAAGGGCAGGTGGGACATCGCCCAGGTGCCCGGCAACGGCGGCAACTGGGGCGGCTCGTTCCTCGCCGTGCCGAAGCAGAGCAGGCACCGGGCCGAGGCGATCGAGCTGGCCAAGTTCCTGACCAGCGCGAAGGGCCAGATCGGGGCGTTCGAGGCCAAGGGCCCCCTGCCCTCCAACCCGCAGGCGCTGGACGACCCGGCGATCGCCGACTCGAAGAACCCGTACTTCTCCGACGCCCCGGTCGGCAAGATCTTCGCGGCCGGCGCCAGGAGCCTCAAGCCGGTCTACATGGGCCCGAAGAACCAGGCCGTCCGCACCGAGGTGGAGAACGCCGTCCGGACGGTGGACCTGGGCCAGCGCGACCCCCAACAGGGCTGGAACGACGCGGTGGCGAACGCCAGGAAGGCCGCCGCCAAGTAGGCCCCACCCCCAGACGCGTGGGCGGGGCTCCGGGCCCGCGGAGTCCCGCCCACGCCGTGGAAAGGAGTGACCGGGCCATGAGCGTCCAGCTCGACGCCCGGCCGCCGACACCGGCGGCCCGACGCACCACCCGCCCGCCCCGGGCGTTCCGGCTCAGCCGGCTCGACGAGAGGTACTCCCCCTACCTCTACGTCGCCCCGTTCTTCGTGCTCTTCGGCGTCTTCGGGGCGTACCCGCTGATCTACACGTTCTGGGTGTCGCTGCACGACTGGGACCTGCTCGGCACGGAGCACCCGTTCGTGGGCGCGGAGAACTACACCAGGCTGATGGCCGACCCCGACTTCTGGCACTCGGTGGTCAACACCCTCGGCATCTTCGTCCTCTCCACCGTGCCGCAGTTGCTCGCCGCGCTCTGGCTGGCCAGCCTGCTCAACCGGCAGCTCCGGGCCAGGACGAGCTGGCGGATGGCGGTGCTGGTCCCGAACATCACCTCGACCGCCGCCGTGGCGATCGTCTTCGGCGTGCTGTTCGGCCGGCAGTTCGGCATGGTCAACTGGCTGCTCGACCTGGTCGGCGTCGGCGCGGTCGACTGGAAGGCGAACCGGTTCGCCTCCTGGGTCGCCATCTCGGCGATGGTCGACTGGCGGTGGACCGGGTACAACGCGCTGATCTTCCTGGCCGCCATGCAGGCCGTCCCCCGCGACCTGTACGAGTCGGCGGCCATCGACGGTGCCGGCCGGACCCGGCAGTTCTGGTCGATCACCGTGCCGCTGCTCAAGCCCACCATCATCTTCGCGGTCATCGTCTCCACCATCGGCGGCCTGCAACTGTTCACCGAGCCCCGGATGTTCCACTCCGGCACCAACCCGATCCGGGGCGGACCGCTGCGCGAGTCGCAGACCATGACCATGTACATGTTCGAGAACGCCTTCGCGCCGCACTACAACTTCGGGTACGGCTCGGCGGTCGCCTGGCTGCTCTTCGCCCTCATCGCGATCGTGGCGGCGCTCAACGTGGTGCTCCTGCGCCGGCTCGGCGGCACCGACCGGCCGGTGCAGGCCCGACGCTCCCGGAAGGAGCGACCCCGATGAACCGACTCTGGTCCGCGAGCCGGCTCACCTACGCCGCCCTGGCGGTCACCGCCCTCATGTCGGTCTTCCCGATCTACTGGATGTTCGTGGTGGCCAGCCGCTCCAGCGACGCGATGGGCCAGGTGCCGCCGCCGGTCACCCCCGGCGGCAACCTCGGCGCGAACATCTCGCGGCTGTTCTCCAACACCGACGCGTACTTCCTGACCGGCCTGATCAACTCGGCGATCGTGGCCGTCACGGTCACGGTCTCGGTGGTCTTCTTCTCCACCCTGGCCGGGTTCGCCTTCGCCAAGCTGCGGTTCCGGGGCCGCAACGCGCTGCTGCTGGCGATCGTCGCGACGATGATGGTCCCCACCCAACTCGGGGTCATCCCGCTGTACCTGCTGATGACGAAGCTGAACTGGAACGACCGCCTGCCGGCGGTGATCGTCCCCGCCCTGGTCACCGGGTTCGGGGTGTTCATGATGCGCCAGTACGCCGGCCAGGCGATCAGCACCGAGCTGATCGAGGCCGCCCGGATGGACGGCTGCGGCACCGCCCGCATCTACTGGAACGTGGTGCTGCCCGCGCTGCGCCCGGCCGCCGCCGTCCTCGGCCTGCTGACGTTCATGACCACCTGGAACGACTTCCTGTGGCCGTACGCTGTTCTCAACGACCCGGAGAACCCCACCGTGCAGCTCTCCCTGCGGGCGCTGTCCGACGGCTACTACCAGGACATGTCACAGGTCTTCACCGGCACGGCCATCGCGACGCTGCCCCTGCTGCTGGTCTTCGTCCTGTTCGGCCGCCAGATCATCGGCGGAATCATGGAAGGCGCGGTCAAAGCATGAGCGCTAGCAGTGAGCTTCGATTTCCCGAGAACTTCGTCTGGGGCGCTGCCACCGCGGCGTACCAGATCGAGGGCGCGGCCCGCGACGACGGTCGCGGCCCGTCCATCTGGGACACCTTCAGCCGTACGCCGGGCAGGGTCTTCGCCGGCCACACCGGCGACGTCGCCTGCGACCACTACCACCGGTACGCCGACGACGTGGCCCTGATGGCGGAGCTGGGGCTGAAGGCGTACCGCTTCTCGGTCGCCTGGCCCCGCGTCCAGCCCGACGGCGCCGGCCCGGTCGAGCCGCGCGGCCTGGACTTCTACGACCGGCTGACCGACGCGCTGCTGGACCGGGGCGTCGACCCGATCGTCACGCTCTACCACTGGGACCTGCCGCAGGCGTTGGAGGACCGGGGCGGCTGGACCAGCCGGGAGACCGCCGAGCGCTTCGCCGCGTACGCCGAGGCGGTGCACGGCCGGCTCGGTGACCGCGTCCGCACCTGGACCACGCTCAACGAGCCGTGGTGCTCGGCCTATCTGGGGTACGCCAACGGGGTGCACGCCCCGGGCGTGCGGGACGCGGGGGCGGCCTTCGCCGCCGTGCACCACCTGCTGCTCGGGCACGGCCTGGCGGCCCGGGCGCTGCGCGCGGCCGGCGCGGAGGTCGTCGGGATCACCCTCAACCCGGCGGACGTGCAGCCCGCCGACCCGTCCAGCGCGGCCGACGCCGCGGCGGTCCGCCTGGTCGACGGGTTGCAGAACCGGATCTTCCTGGACCCGCTGACCGGCGAGGGCTACCCCGCCGACGTGCTGGAGCACCTCTCCCGGCTGGTCGACCCGGCGTTCATCCGGGACGACGACGAGAAGCTGATCGCCGCCCCGATCGACCTGCTGGGGGTCAACTACTACTCCCCGACGTACGTGGCGGGCCGCCCGGACGGCGCGGGCGGCGACGCGTTCCCGGGCACCGAGGGGGCGGTGGAGTTCCTGCCGCCGGCCGGGCCGCTGACCGAGATGGGCTGGGCGGTGGAGCCGGCCGGGCTGGGTCGGCTGCTGGACCGGCTGGCCGCCGACTACCCGGGCCTGCCGCTGATGATCACGGAGAACGGCGGGGCGTTCCCCGACCGGGCCACCGAGGCGGGGCCGGACGGGGCCGAGCGGATCGCCGACGCCGACCGCATCGCCTACCTCGACGGGCACCTGCGGGCGGCGCACGAGGCCATCGGCCGGGGGGTGGACCTGCGCGGCTATCTCGTATGGTCGTTGCTGGACAACTTCGAGTGGGCCGAGGGTTACCGCAAGCGGTTCGGGATCGTGCACGTCGACTACCTGACCCAGCGGCGCACACCGAAGTCCAGCGCCCGGTGGTACCAGGAGGTGATCTCCCGGAACGGGCTGTGACGAGGTGGTGAGCACTCCGATGACGACGGCCCAGCGGCCGACCCTGGAGGCGGTGGCCCTACGGGCCGGCGTCTCCCGGGCGACCGTCTCGCGGGTGGTGAACGGTTCCACGACCGTCGCCGCGCCGATCCGGGAGGCGGTCCGCCGGGCCGTGGCCGAGCTGGGGTACGTGCCGAACCTGGCCGCCCGCAGCCTGGTCACCCAGCGGACCGACTCGATCGCCCTGGTCCTGCCCGAGGAGGCCACCCGCGTCTTCTCCGACGACCAGGTCTTTCCGGGCATCATCCGGGGGGTCGCCCAGGAGCTGGAGGCGGCCGACAAGCAGCTCGTGCTGATGCTGGCCGGCTCCCCGGCCGGGCACGCCCGGGTGGAGCGGTACACCACCGGGCGGCACGTCGACGGGGTGGTCTTCGCCTCGCTGCACGGCGCCGACCCGCTGCCGGCGAGGCTGGCCCGGCGGGGCATCCCCGTGGTGTGCAGCGGTCGGCTGCTCGGTGACGTCGAGGTGCCGTACGTCGACGTCGACCACCTCGGCGGGGTGGCCCGGGCGGTGCGGCACCTGCTCGACTCGGGGCGGCGGCGGATCGCCACCATCGCCGGCCCGCAGGACATGTTCGCCGGGGTGGAGCGGCTGACCGGATACCGGGAGGCGGTCGCCGCGGCCGGGCTGCCGGAGCGGGTGGCGTTCGGCGACTTCACCCGCGAGTCGGGGGCGGCGGCCATGCGCCAGCTCCTCGACGCGCACCCCGACCTGGACGCGGTCTTCGCCGCCTCCGACCTGATGGCGCACGCCGCCATGCGGACGCTGCGGGAGGCGGGGCGGCGGGTGCCCGAGGACGTGGCGATCGTCGGCTTCGACGACATCGAGACCGCCTCGTACACCGACCCGCCGCTGACCACGGTGCGGCAGCCGATCCTGGAGCTGGGCCGGGCGGCGACCCGCCAGTTGCTGCGGATCGCGGGCGGCGAGGAGGTCGAGCCGGCGGTCGTCCTCCCCACGGAGCTGATCGTCCGCGCCTCGGGGTAAGGAAGGGCACCTTGTTAACGCCTACGGTAGAGAAGGGTCCCCTTCTCACGCCCTGCGGCGAAACGCGGCGGCGTCGGTGGGCGGTAATCGCGTGGCGACCGGGGTCGGGGGCGCACTAGCGTCGCACGGATGAGCGGTCCCGTCGCGCTGGTGCGCGTACCCGAGCTCTCCGATGTCGCGGAGTACGCCTACGCGGCCACCGTCGATCCGCCGGCCCGGCTCGTCCTCACCGCCGGGGCGTGCCCGCTGGACGCCGAGGGCCTTACCGTCGCCCCGTGCGACCCGGCGGCGCAGGCCCGGCAGGCGATGGCGAACCTGGAGGTGGCACTCGCCGCCGCGGGGGCCCGGCTCGCCGACGTCGTCAAGACCACGGTGTACGTCGCGTCGCCCCGGCAGGGCGACCTGGTGGCCGCGTGGGAGGTGGTCCGGGACGCGTTCGGCGACCACGACCCGCCGAGCACCCTGCTCGGGGTCGCCGTGCTCGGGTACGCCGACCAGCTCGTCGAGGTGGAGGCCGTCGCCGCCGTCCGGGAGGCGGTCCGGTGACGATCCGCGTCGCCGCCGTCCGGGAGGCGGCCCCGTGACGATCCGCGTCGCCCGGCCCCAGGACGCTGCCGACGTGGTCGCCCTGCGGACGCTCGTGTTCCCGTACCTCCTTCGGGGTGTGGCCTCGACCCGGCAGATGATCGCCGAGCCGGCGCCCGGCGAGGAGTGGACGGCCTTCGTGGCCGAGGTCGACGGCGCGGTGGTGGGCTGGGTGTCGGCGTACCGCGACGGTCAGACGTCCGAGGCCGGGTCCGGCGAGGTGTCGCTGCTGCACGTCCACCCCGGGCACCGGGGGCGGGGCCTCGGCGGCGGGCTGCTGGCCGCCGCGCTGGGCCACCTGACCCCGCTCGGCGTCCGCCGGGTGCGTGGCCGGGCGCGGCCCGAGGGGCTGCCGTTCGCCCGCCGGCACGGGTTCTCGGTGGGTCGGGAGATGCGGTACGCCGCGCTGGAGCTGTCGTCGGTGCCTCCGCCGCCGGCCACGCCCCCGCACCTGCGGCTGCGCCGGCTGAGCGAGCTCGACCCGTACCAGGTCTACCTGGCCAACCGGGCGGCGGCCGGGGACGAGCCGGGCGACGTGCCGAGGGACGCCCTGAGCTACGAGAGCTTCCGGTACGAGGTCTGGGACAACCTGGGCCTGGACCGGGAGGCGAGCACCGCCGTCGAGGCCGACGGGGCGGTGATCGCGTTCAGCCTGGTCAAGCGGGACGGCGACCGGATGTGGTCGGACTACACCGCCACGGTGCCGCAGCACCGGGGGCGCGGGCTGGCCCGGCTGGCGAAGACGACCGCCCTGCACCGGGCCGCCGCGTCGGGCGTGCGGGTCGCGTACACCTCGAACGACGCCGCGAACGCGCCGATGCTCGCGATCAACGCCGGGCTGGGGTACCGGCCGGTGGCCAGCCACTGGTCCTGCCTCCGCGAGCTGCCCTGACGGTCCGGGGCCGGTTCAGGGCGACGGCGTGCGCAGGTCCCCGGCGACTCAGGGCGACGGCGCGCGGAGATCCCGGGGCGGCTCAGGGCGACGGTGCGCGGAAATCCCGGGGCGGCTCAGGGCGACGGTGCGCCGGATGCCGCGCAGACCCCCGCGAGCGCGAAGGAGCCGGCGGCCCCGGCGATGGCCGCCGACCCGCCCACCAGGGTCCAGCCCGCCGGCAGGCGCAGCCACGCCGCGCTCGTGCCGGCCTCGTCGACGACGAGCGCGCCGTCCTCGGTGGGCACGGTCGGGGCCACCCGCTCCCGGCCCGGGGCGACGAACTCGGGCGTCACCGCCACGAACCGGGCGACGGCCGCGCCGACCGGCAGGCGGAACACCCACACGTCCTCGTCGGGGTACGGCCCGCCGCCCAGCCCCGCCGCGCAGGCGGATTCGCGCCCGGCCGCGTCGGCCGGTGCGTCGGCGGGGTCCAACCGGATCGTGGTACGCGGGCCGGGCGGGGGCGGCGCGGGCACCCCGCCGGCCGGCGGGTCGGCCCCGTCCTCACGCCGGGGCAGGTCCGGGGCCAGGCCCGCGACCCCGAGCACGGTCATGCAGGCCGTGGTCACCGAGACCGCGAACCTGAACCGGGCAGCTTCCACGCGACGCACCCCCGACCTATTGCGCCTTTTGTCCCATTCAGGATACGCGCTCGCGCCGTCGGCGGCGGGACGTGTCGATCCTCCGCCGCCTGGTCAGGAGGAGGCGATCCGCCGGGCCACCGCGTACGTGTCGGGGCCGAAGAGGACCAGGCGGGCCTCGGTCACGTGCTCCGGGGAGGCGGCGCGGAGCGCGGCGAGGGCCTGGCGGACGGCGTCGGCCACCGGCCAGCCGTACACGCCGGCCGAGATCAGCGGGAAGGCCACCGTGACCGCGCCCAGCCCGTCGGCGACCGCCAGGCTGTTGACGTAGCAGTCCCGCAGCAGCGCCGACCGGTCCTCGGCGGCCGAGTGGACCGGGCCGACCGTGTGCACCACCCAGCGGGCCGGCAGCTCACCGGCGGTCGTGGCGACCGCCTGGCCGGTGGGGAGCCCGCCGCCGTACCGGGACGCCCGCAGGGCCCGGCACTCGGCCAGGATGGCGGGGCCGCCGCGCCGGTGGATCGCGCCGTCCACTCCCCCGCCGCCGAGCAGCGACGAGTTCGCGGCGTTCACGATCGCGTCGACCCGCTGGGCGGTGATGTCCCCCTCCACCAGGGTGATCTCCATGTCAGCGCTCCTCCACGTACCGGCTCGGCTCCCCGGCCGGGCGGTCCGACCCGACGCCGGACCGACCCGTCTCCACGATGGACTGGCCGAGGGAGCGGCGGGCGAGCAGGGTCGCGCCGGCCACGGCGGCCGGCATGACCAGCACCGAGCCGACCGGGATCAGGAAGCAGACGAAGACCGCCACCCCGAAGCCGAGCGCGGTGGGCCGGTCGGCCTTCAGCAGCGCCCGCCGGTCCGGCAGCCGCATGCCGCGCCGGTAGAACGGCGCGCCGGTCAGCTCCAGGGCGAGGAACCAGCCGCCGACCGCCGCCCCGATCACCGGTACGACGATCTGGCCGACCACCGGAACGAACCCGGCCGCGAAGAGCGGAACACCGATCAGCGCGGACAGCGCCACCAGCCGCAGCGAGTCGGCGACGCTGTGGCGCAGCGACGCCCACAACGGCACCTCCACCGCGCCCGGGGTGCCCCCGTACCGCTCTTCCACCCGCTCGGAGATCTTCTCGTAGAACGGGTCGCCGATGACCAGGGTGACCGCGGTGAAGGTGAGCACCCCGAGCAACCCCCCGAGCCCGAGGAAGGCCAGCCCGGCGGCGACGCGGACCAGGGAGCGGGCGGTGGTCGACCAGTCGTCGGCGAACGGCGTGACGAGCGCCGCCAGGTCGTCCACGAAGTACGCCAGGGTGGCGAACGCCGCCAGGAACAGCGCGCCGGAGAGCAGCGCGGGCACGACGCCGAGCAGCATCAGGCCGGGGCTGCGCACGTACAGGCCGATGCCGCGCAGGAGGAGACCGGCCCCGGAGAAGAACCGGCCGACGACGCCGGTCACCGGCGCGGTGATGTCGCTGGGTACGTTCACGACCGCTGAGCCTAACGGCGACCGGCCCGTCCGGCTCGCGCCACGGCCCGCGCCCGGCCCGGCTCGGGCTTCCGGCTGGCGTGCCCCGCTGCGTGCGCGGGCCGCGCTGCGGGCGGGCCGCGCTGCGGGCCGGGCCGTGCTGCGGGCGTGAGAAGGGTTCCCTTCTATACCGGAGGCGTTAACAGGGGGCCCTTCCTTACACAATGGGCGGGTGCGGGCCTCGCGGTTGATCTCGTTGTTGCTGTTGCTCCAGTCCCGGGAGGCGATGACGGCCGCCGAGCTGGCCCGGGAGCTGGAGGTCTCCGAGCGCACCGTGTACCGGGACGTGCTGGCGCTCTCCGCCGCCGGGGTGCCCGTCTACGCCGACCGGGGGCGGGCCGGCGGGTACCGGCTGCTCGGCGGGTACCGGACCCGGCTGACGGGGCTGACCCGGGACGAGGCGGAGGCGCTGTTCCTGACCGGGCTGCCCGGCCCGGCCGGGGACATGGGGCTGGCCGACGCGGTGGCGTCCGCCGAGCTGAAGGTGCTGGCGGCGCTGCCGCCCGGTCTGCGCGACGCGCCGGCCCGCGCCGGGCAGCGGTTCCACCTGGACGTGCCGGGCTGGTTCCGGGACGCCACGCCCCCGCCGTGCCTGGCCGAGCTGGCCCGCGCGGTGTGGCGGGACCGGGTGGTCGAGCTGCGCTACCGGCGCGGGGAGCGGGAGGTCGTCCGGCGGGCCGAGCCGTACGGGCTGGTGCTCAAGAGCGGGGTCTGGTATCTGGTCGCGCGCGTCGGCGACGGCATGCGCACGTACCGGGTCGACCGGGTGGTCGACGCGGTGGCGGGCGCGGAGACGTTCGCCCGGGACGAGGGCTTCGACCTGGCGGGGCACTGGCGGGAGGAGGCCGAGGCGTTCCTGCGGAGCATGCAGCGGGTGGAGGTCCGCGTCCGGATCAGCCCCGCCGGCCTGCGCGCGCTCCGCCGGTCCCCGGAGGCCCCCTTCGGGTACGCCGAGGCGACGCGCGCCGCCGGCGAGCCCGACGGGCGGGGCTGGGTGGTGACCCGGCTGCCCGTCGAGTCCGTCGACGTGGCGTACGAGCTGCTGTTGCGGCTCGGTCCGGAGGTGGAGGTCCTCGACCCGCCCGAGCTGCGGCGTCGACTCGCCGACACCGCCGCCCGGCTCGCCGCGCTGTACGGCGGGCCGGGCGGCGGTGGGAACGGGCCGGAGGATCAGCGGTAGTCGGCCGCGTCGGCCTGTTTGCCGCCCTCGACCACCTCCACGATGTACCGGAAGCCGTCCGGCCGGCTGCCGTCGAGGTCGGTGAAGCCGTACACCCGGGCCAGCTCGCCGCTGGAGACCGACCTGCCGTTCCAGCGTGCCCGGTCGGGGTCGGCGGCGAGGGCGGCCACCGCCCGCCCGACGTACGCCGGGGTCTCCGAGATGAGGAAGTGCGGGTCCTTCGCCGCGCCGTCGCGCCAGGTGGCCTCGGTGACCCCGAAGTGCTCCAGCATGGCCTCCGAGCGGATCCAGCCGGGGGTGAGCGCGACGGCGGTGCCGCCGTGCGGCTCCAGCTCGTGCGCCTGGGTGAAGGCGAGCCGGTTCACGCAGGTCTTCGCCAGGTCGTAGAAGACCGAGAGGCGGTAGTGCGTCTCGTTGTACTCCCGGGTGCCGTCGCCGATCTCCACCACCAGCCCACCGGGGCGGCGGATCAGCAGCGGCAGGGCGAAGTGGCTGGTCACGATGTGGGTGTCGACCGCGAGCCGGAGGGTGCGGAAGCCGGCGTCGAGGGGCTGTTCCCAGACCGGCTTCTCCCAGGTGACCAGGGGGTCGGCGCCCCAGATGTCGTTGACCAGCACGTCGAGCCGGCCCTGCTCGGCGTCGATCCGGGCCACCAGGTCGCGGACCTCGTCGGGGACGAGGTGGTCGACCCGCACCGCGATGCCGGTGCCCCCGGCGGCGGTGACCAGTTCGGCGGTCTCCTCGATGGTCTCCGGCCGGTCCAGCTCGGAACGGCCGGCGCGGCTGCTGCGGCCGGTGGCGTAGACGGTGGCTCCGGCGGCGCCGAGCTGGACCGCGATCTGGCGGCCGGCGCCCCGGGTCGCCCCGGCGACGAGCGCAATCTTTCCGGTCAGGGGTTTCGTCGTCATGCGGTCGACCCTCGCAGCAATACCTGACAAGCGAAGTCAGGTTTCCTGGAGATGTCCCGCGTCAGCCGCCTCGGTGGGTGTCCCGCGTAACCCGCCTCGGCGGGTGCCGCGTCACCCGTTGAGGAAGCCCGAGATCCGTTCCCGCAGGTCGGCGCGCTCCGACCAGAGGACGCCCGGTCGGTCGTACACGTGCAGGGTGGCCCGGGGCAGCGCGGCGGCGAGCTGCTCGGCGACCTCGACGGGGTGCAGCTCGTCGCCCGCGTTGGCGATCACCAGGGCCGGGGCGGTCACCGCGGCCAGTGCCGCCCGGTCGCGCAGCGGGGCCTGGTCGGGCAGGGCGGCCAGGCCCGGCGCGAGGCCGTCGCGGAGGAGGTGGTCCAGGCGCTGGCGCAGGTACGCCCACCCGGCCGGGGTGTTGCGCACGGCCGGCGGCAGCTCGACGGCGACCACGTCCGCGACGGCGGAGGCGTCCCCGCCGGCCACCGCGTCGAGCAGGTCGGTGATCCGGTCCCGGGCGGCCTGGCCGCGCGGGTGGTCCAGCGCCGCCGGGAGGAAGAAGACCAGCCGGTCGAAGCGCTCCGGGCTCTCCACCAGCAGCCGGCAAAGCGCGCCCGCGCCGAGGCTGGCCCCGAAGGCGCGGGTCGCCCCGCGCAGGTCGGCGACGGCCCGCAGGTCCCGGGCGAGGTCGAGGTAGCTCCACGGGCCGGGCGGCGCATCGGAGCGGCCGTGCCCCCGGAACTGGAAGAAGACCTTCCGGCCGGCGACGCCGCTGCCGAACGGCCGGGTGGTGGCGATGCCGTTGCCCAGCCCGTGCGCGAACACGGTCACCGGGTCGCCCACGCCGGTGACGAGCTGTTCGAGGCGTACCCCGTGCGGGGTGGTGACCAGCTCGGTCTCCGGCTCCGGCAGGGCCGGGCGGCCGGTGCGCGGGGCGCCGGGGCCCGGGCCCCAGGTCCGTGGCCCGCCGTCCGGCGGCGGTGGCCAGCGGAAGCCTCTCACCAGGACGACCCCCGACCGTCGTGCAGGTCGCGCAGCCCCGCGCGGACGTCGAGCAGGTAGATCAGGGCTGCGGCGACGCCGATCAGGCCGAAGATGTTCAGCACGTCGTTGGTCAGCAGGGTGAGCAGCAGGCAGACCGCCAGGATCGCGATCCACCCGCCCTTGGGCAGCGTGCCGATGGCGGCGAATGCGTCGCCACGCTGGGTGATCGCGTGCACCAGGGCCACCCCCTCGATGACGAGGGCGAACACCAGCAGCAGCATGGTGATCCAGTACTGGATCTGGAAGGCGAAGATCGGCGCGGCGATGGCCATGCCGGCTAGCTTATGCCGACGACCCCGGATCCGTCCGCCAGGACGCATCCGGGGTCGCGCGGCGCAGGGCTGCGAGGTGCGACTACTCGGCGGCCGGGCGGGTCCGCCGGGTGGTCCTCGGCAGCTTGGCCGACGGGGTGCCGGCCTCCGGGGTCGCCTCACCGGCGGCGGTCCCGGCCGCGCCCGTCTTGCTCGTCGCGCCCGCCTTGCTCGCCGTGGTCGCGTTCGTCCTGGTCGTCCCGGCGGCGGTCGCCTTCGGGGCGCGGGTGCGCGGGGTCCTGGCGGCGGCCGGCTTGGCCTCGACGACCTCGGCCACCTCGGCCGGCGTCGGGATCGCGGCCCGCGCCTCGGCGGTCCCGCTCTGCGCCTCGACCGTGGTTCCGGCCTGCGCCTGGGTCGTGGTTCCGGTCTCCGTCGCCGACACCTCGGCCTTGGTCGGGGCCGGGCTCGGGGTCGGGGCCAGCTCGGCCTCGGTCGCCTCGATGTCGGCGTTCACCGTGTCGGCGGCCTCCAGCACGCCCGCGCCGACCACCCGCTCGCCGCGGGTCACCAGCTCGGCGTACGCGGCCAGGGCCCGCTCCTGGGCGGCCTGGGCGCCCGCGACCACGACGGCCGCGTTGCGGCTGGCCAGCTCGCGTAGCCGGTTGATGTCCGCCGCCTCGCGGAGCTTGTTCAGGTCGGCCGCCTCGCGCAGCTTGTTCAGGTCCGCGGCCTCCCGGAGCTTGGTCAGGTCCGCAGCCTCGCGGAGCCGGTTCAGCTCGGTCGGCACGGACTTCCCGCGCAGGTCGGCGGCGGTCTGGTTGGCCGTACGCAGCGTCTCGCCGGCCTTCTGGCGCAGCTCGAAGCCGGTCAGGACGGCCTTGCCACCGAGGTCGGCGACGACCCGGCCGCCCAGGTCGGTGACCACGGTGGGCAGCTTGCGCAACTGCTCCAAGGCCAGGTCGCCGGCACCGGCGGCGGCGTAGAGCGGGGCGGGGATCCGGGAGGTCTTCGGCTGGGTCATCACTTCTCCTCTTCGACCGCGTCGGCGGTCTCGTCATCGACCGCGTCGGCGGTCCTGTCTGCATCGCCCCTGGTGGCCGCGCCCGGGGCCGGCTGCGCGGCGGCCTCGTCGGTGGCCGTGCCGGCGGGCTTCTCGACGGCCGCGCCGGTGGGCTTCTCGACGGCCGCGCCGGTGGGCGGGGTCGGCTTCCTGGCCGGCGGCGCGGGCGCGGGGCCGGCCTCGGTGACGGCGACCGATTCGAGGACGGCCTCGGTCGGGGTGCCGTCCGGCGTGGTGGGCCCGGTCGCGGCCGGGGTCACCGTGGCCGGGGCCTCCGGGGCCGTGCCCGCAGCCTCCGGGGCCGTGCGCGACGCCGTCGCGGTCGGTGAACCGGCGGACGGGCCGGGCCGGGCGGCGGCGGACGGGCCGCCCGGCGGGCCGGGCTCGTTGGCCCACGGGCCGGCGTCGCCCGGGGTCGCCTCGGCCGCTGCCGTCGCCTCGGCCAGGCGGCCGTTCTCCCGGCGGAAGGTCTCGTAGATCTGGGTGAGCGACTGCTTCTGCGCCATCGTCAGGTCGGGGTCGACCGCGATCGCGGCGAGCACGCCCTGCCCCTCCTTGTCGTCGAGCAGGCCGGCACGTAGGTACATCGCCGGGGTGGAGACCCGCAGCGCGCTGGCGAGCTGCTGGAGCACCTCCGCGCTGGGCCTACGCAGGCCGCGCTCGATCTGACTGAGGTACGGGTTGCTCACGCCCGCCTGCTCGGCGAGCTGCCGTAGCGAGATCTTCGCGTTGCGGCGCAGGTCGCGAATGAACCCACCGACGTCGGGTAGATCCTTGGGGCTGGCCATGCCCCCACGCTAACCGGAGCCGCTAGCTCCTGCAAGCAAAACGCTAGCCGCAGTTAGCGACGTCTCAGTATCGCGGTTGCGCGCCTCCTGTCCGGTCCGTACCTTTCCGGCGTGACGAAGATCGAGATCAACGGCGCGAACCTCGCGTACGACGACATCGGCAGCGGAAGCCCGGTCGTGCTCCTGCACGCCGGCATCGCCGACCGGCGCATGTGGCGGGAGCAGGTCCCCGCCCTGGCCGCCCGGCACCGGGTCATCGCCGTCGACCTGCGCGGGTACGGCGAGTCTGAACTGCCCCCCGACGCGTTCGCCCACCACGACGACGTGGCCGGACTGCTGGACGCGCTGGGGCTGCCCCGGGCCACGCTGGTCGGCTGCTCGTTCGGCGGGGCGGTCGCGATCGACACCGCCCTGGCACACCCGGAGCGGGTCGGCGCGCTGGCGCTGTTCGGCGCGGCCGTCAGCGGCAACGAGTGGTCCGAGGAGACCGAAGACCTCTGGGAGGACCTGGTCGGCGAGACCGACCCCGAGGACTACGCGGCCAGCGCGGCCGGCGAGGTGCGGTTCTGGGTGGTCGGCCCGTCCCGCCGCCCCGAGGACGTCGACCCGGCCCTGATCCGGTTCGCCGAGGAGATGGACCAGCGGGCGCTCGCGGCCGAGTTGGCGCTCAGCGCCGTCGACGTGGCCGAACTCGACCCGCCCGCGATCGAGCGGCTCGGCGAGCTGCGCGTACCGGTGCTGGTGGCCGCCGGGGCGGACGACCTGCCGGACATCGGCCGGCTCGCCGACCGGATCGCCGCCGAGGCCCCCGGCGGGGTCCGGCTGCCGGACGTCCCGGACGCCGGGCACCTGCTCCCGCTGGAGCGCCCGGAGGCCGTCAACCCGGCCCTGCTCGACTTCCTACGCTGAGAGGAGCGTCACCACAGCGGGCGGATCGCGCCGACGGGGAGGTCGCCGCCGAGCAGCGGCAGCTCGGCGTACTCGTCGAGCACCGGCGCCCGGACGCCCAGCCGGCGCAGCGCGGAGACCAGGACCGGCATCCGCGCCCGCGCCGCCCCGTCGTCGATCTTGACGGCCACCGCGCCGACGCCCGGCACGGCGGCGGCGATGACCCCCTCCGCGCCGATCTTGGCGAGCACGCCGGGCACGCCGCGCATCAGCCGGCTGTCCTCGGCCCAGGTGCCGCCGACCAGCTCCGGGTGCGCCCGCATGGCGTCCGCGACGGTCCGTTCCGGCGAGCCCGGCTCGCCGGAAACCAGCCGCAGGTACGCCCGGGCCAGTCCGGTCAGCGAGATGGCGAGCACCGGCGCGCCGCAGCCGTCCACCCCGACCGCCGCCACCGGCTCCCCGGTGAACTCCTCCACGGCCGCCTGCAGCGCGAGCTGCAAGGGATGCTCCGGCCGCCAGTACCCGTCCCGGGGCCAGCCGGCGGCCAGGCAGGCGAGCACCATCCCGGTGTGCTTGCCGGAGCAGTTCATCTGGGTACGGGTGGCGCCGCCACCGGCCCGGAGCACCGCCTCCCGGGCCAGCTCACCCATCGGCAGGTCGGGCGGGCAGCCCAGGGCCGACTCGTCCAGCCCGGCGGCGGACAGCAGCGCGCCCACCCGCGCCAGGTGGAATCCCTCCCCGGCGTGGCTGGCCGAGACCATCGCCACGTCGGCCGGGTCGGTCAGCGACAGGCCGGCGCGCAGCATCCCGATGGCCTGCATCGGCTTGCTGGCCGACCGGGGAAAGACCGGGGCCGTCACGTCCCCGGCGTCGGCCACCGCCGCGCCGGACGGGTCGAGCACGACCACCGAACCGCGGTGCAGCCCTTCCACGAACCCGGAGCGGACCACCTCGACCAGGGGCACGCCGCCCGCGTACGTTTCTCTCACAAGGTGAGACGGTACCGACGGCCCGGGGTCGGCCGGAACGCGGGTGAGCAGGCGGGCCGGCCGCCGGCCGACAGGGGCCGACGCGGTACGGGTGCTTACCGGGCCGCCCCTGGCCGGCCGCCCCTGGCCCAGGCAGGGCGGGATCGGACCGGCTCAGCGGACCGGATCAGCGCCGGGCCAGGGCCGGGCGGGGTCAGAGCCGGCTCAGGGCCGGGCGGGGTCAGGGCCGGGCGGGGTCAGGCGGCCCGCGATCCGATGCCGAGCAGCTCGCGGGCCTCGGTGGTGGTCAACGGCGGGCGCTGGGCGAGCTGCGCGAACCCGACCGCCCGCGCCACGAGCTGCATGTTCGACTCGACCGGCCGGCCCTTCGCGTACGTGACGGTGTCCTCCATGCCGACCCGCAGGTGCCCGCCGGCCGACAGGGAGGCCAGCATCACCGGGATCGTGCTGCGGCCGATGCCGGTGGCCGAGAACGTGGTGCCCTCCGGGAGGTCGCGCAGTGCCTGGTGGGCGGCGACCAACGTCGCCGTGGTGCCCGGCATGCCGCCCGGCACGCCCATCACGAAGTCGACGTGCACGTGACCGCCGTGCGGCAGCCCGTGCTTGCCGAGGAGGCGCTGGAGAGCCGTCAGGTGGCCGAGGTCGAAGATCTCGTACTCGGGCACGATGCCGCGCTCCTGCATGCGGGTGTGCAGGTCGACGATGAACTCCCAGCGGTTGAGGAAGACGTCGTCACCGAAGTTGAGCGTCCCCATCGTGCAGGAGGCCATGTCCGGGCCGGCGTCCAGCACGGCCAGCCGGTCGGCCTCCGGGTCGGTCACCGCGCCGCCGGAGGAGAGCTGCACGACCAGGTCCGTGCTCTCCCGCAGCGCCGCCACGGTCTCCCGCAGCCGCCCCTGGTCGAGGGTGGGCCGGGCCTCGTCGTCGCGGAGGTGGACGTGGATCACGGCGGCGCCCAGCGCCTCGCACTCCTTGGCGGTGAGCAGCAGCTCGTCGAGGGTCACCGGCAGCGCCGGGACCTCCGCCTTGGCCGACTCCGCGCCGGTGGGGGCAACCGTGATCAACGTCCCTGTCGTCATGCCGGCGATCCTAGACCCCGAGGTCGGGGCGGTCGAGGCGTCGACTGAACGCCGGTTCAGGCAGGTCGGCCCCCCCAGCCTGTCAGGAGGGGGCCCTTCCTGTACCGGAAGCGTTAACAAGGTGCCCTTCCTTACCCCGCGTCGATGGCTGCCGCCGTCTCGCCGACGAGGAGGGCCGCCGAGTCCGGGACGTTGCGCTTCACGACCGCCAGGGCGACCTGGCCCAGCTCGTGGTGGAGCACGGCGGTGCCGACGAAGCCGACCGCCCGGCCGTCCAGGGTGACCGGCGTGCCGGCGGCCGGGAGCCGGTCGGTGGTCACCCCGTCCAGGTGCAGCAGTACGAGGCGACGCGGCGGCCGGCCCATGTTGTGCACCCGGGCCACCGTCTCCTGCCCCCGGTAGCAGCCCTTGTCGAGGTGCACCGCCGGGGCGACCAGGTCCACCTCGGCCGGGATCGTCCGGTGGTCGGTGTCCATTCCCACCCGGGCCCGCCGGGCGGCCACCCGGATCGCCTCGTACGCCCAGAGCCCGGCCAGCAGCACCCCGGCCCCGCGCAGCTCGGCGACCACCTCGTCCATGCCGGCCCGGGGCACCAGCAGGTCCACGCCCAGCGGCCCGCGCCGGGCCCACCCGCCGCCGGGCAGCGGCGCGACGGCGTACCGGACGGTCGGTCGGGGCGGCAGCTCGCCGGCGCGGAACTTCGGGCCCGGCACCGCGACCGCGTCGGGCTCGGCCAGCCCGGTCACGCCCAGCGTGCCGAGCGCGCCGGTGGCCTCCGGCCCGACCAGGGAGAGCAGGGCGTGCTCGGCGGTCGCGTCGCGTGGCTCGACCCGACTGAAGAACCGCATCTTCTCCAGGTACGTCAGCAGGCCCCCGGTCGCGCCCGGCTCGGTGTCCAGCCAGGTGGTCTCGCCGTCCTCGGCGACCATCGCGTGCTGCTCGACGTGGCCGTGCGGGGAGAGCACGAGCAGCTCCGTGCCCTCGCCGGCCGTCAGCGTGGCGAGGTGCTGGCTGGTAAGGGTGTGCAGCCAGCCGGTCCGCTCCTCGCCGGGCACCGCGACGACGCCCCGGTGCGAGCGGTCGACCAGGCCGACGGCCGTGTCGAGGACGCGCTGTTCGCGCAGCGGGTCGCCGTAGTGGGCCGCGACGCCGCGCACGCCGGCCGCGCGGTGCGCGGGCTCCGGCTGGTCCCGGGTCTCCTCGTCGATCGCCTCGGCGGCGACCGCGCCCTCGATGTCGATCATTCTCGTTCCCCGTCCTCGCAGCGGCCACAGACCCCGAAGAGTGCCACGTGCCCGATGTCCACCCGGAAGCCGCGCTCGGCGGCCAGCCGGTCGGCGAGCGGCCGGAGCAGCTCCGGGTCGATCTCGTCGATCGCCCCGCACTGGCGGCACACCAGGTGGACGTGCTGGTGCTCACCGGCCGCGTGGTAGGTGGGCGAGCCGTGCGACAGGTGCGTGTGGGTCACCAGGCCGAGGCGTTCGAGCAGCTCCAGCGTCCGGTAGATGGTGGTGATGTTGACCCCGGCGGCGACCTCGCGGACCGCGCTGTGCACCTGTTCGGGTGTGGCGTGCCCGAGATCCAGCACCGCCTGGAGGATCAGTTGCCGCTGCGCCGTCAGCCGCAGCCCACGGGCGCGGAGCACTTCCGCGAGGGATGATTCGGGCACCGTCCGATCATAGTTCGGCCGCCGCGCCACTCCGGCCGGCACGGCGGTACGCCGCTAGGCTCACCGCTCGTGACGGAGACGAGGATCGCGGTGCTGGGGCGGGGCGTGGTGCCGGCCGGTCAGCCGGTGCTGCGCGGCGACGACCTGGGCGTGCTCCAGGGCGACGGGCTCTTCGAGACCATGCACGTCCGGGGCGGCCGGCCCTGGCTGCGCGACGAGCACCTGGCCCGGCTGGCGCGGGGGGCCGACCGGATCGGCCTGCCGCTGCCGCCGGCCGACGCGCTGGTCGAGCTGCTGGAGGCGGTCTGCGCGGGCTGGCCGGTCGAGGCGGAGGGCGCGCTGCGGCTGGTCTGCACGCGGGGACCGGAGGGC
>NZ_BBZF01000017.1:157740-327503 GCF_020884795.1 Micromonospora okii | reverse complement strand
TCGGTCCACGCCACGCTCGCCGAGGTGCCGGCCACCGCGCGCCGGGCCCGCCGCGCCGGGATCGCCGTGGCGACCCTGCCGCTGGGCGTGGCCGCCCGCGCCCGCCCCACGCTGGACTGGCTGCCGGCCGGGATCAAATCGACGTCGTACGCGGTGAGCGTCGCCGCCCGCCGGTGGGCCGCCGCGCACGGCGTCGACGACGCGCTGTGGGTCTCCACCGACGGGTACGCCCTGGAGGGGCCGACGTCCAACGTGGTCTGGCTGGCCGGGCGGGCCCTGTGCACCGTGCCGGCCGCCGAGACCGGCATCCTGCCGGGGGTGACCGCCGCCTGGCTGCTGGCCCACGCCGCCGACCTCGGCCTGACCGCCGAGGAGCGGATGGTCACCCCGGCCGAGCTGCACGCCGCCGACGGCGTCTGGTTCACCTCGTCCCTGCGCGGCCTGGCCCCGCTGCACACCCTGGACGGCACCCCGCTCCCCCGCTCCCCCCACACCGCCGCCCTCCAAGCCCTCCTGGGCTTCCCCCCGCCCCCGCAGCGTTGATCATGGAGTTGGCGGCAGTCCGGATCTCCGTCTCCGCCGTCAACTCCATGATCGACGCGGGACGGGGTGGGGCGGGGTGAGGTGGGGGTTAGCCGGCTACGCGGAGGAGGCGGGCCGAGAGGTGAGGGCTCAGGGGGTGGCCGACGGCGGCCATGTCCTGGGCGTAGAGGAGCGCGCCCTCCACGATGCCGAAGAGGCGGTGGCCGGCGGTGACCTCCTTGGCCGTGGAGGTGCGCACCACCGCGTCGGTGACGAACTCCACCTGGGTGCCCTTGCGCTTGCCGATGTGCAGCTCCATCACGCCGGTGGGCACCGTCATCAGCGCCTCCAGCTCGTCCGTGGCCCGGCCGTCGCCGTCGAGCACCGGACGCCACCAGCCGACCTCCCGGCCGCCGGGGCGCACCGGGCGGCTCTGCTCGTCGAGGATCCACGCCCGCGACTCGTAGTGCAGGAACGGCCGGCCGTCGTGGCTGATCCGGATCTCCTGGGCGAAGTCGAAGTCCTCGACCGTGGGGTAGCCGCCCCGGCCCCGGCCCCGCCACACCCCGACGTACGGCAACAGGCCGTCCAGCGTCGGGTGCAGCTTCGGGCCCACGCGCAGGTCGTGGCTCTCCTCGTACGGGTACGGGTCGACCGGGGGCGCGTTCAGCCACGGCGGCTGGAGCGGATTCTCGTCGCTCACCGCGTCATCCCCGTTCGCGACTGCGGGGCTCGCACGCCCGGCTCACTCCTCGCGCTCACCAACGTCCTCTCGAAATGCGTACGGCAACGTAGACCAGGCCACCGGCGAGCGCGCCCAGGCCGGCGACCAGCAGGCTGACGAACCCGATCTCGGTAACCATCCCGGCCATCCTATGCTGGGCCCGTGGCCCGCACTCTCGTCGTCAAGGTCACCGCCGGGGCCGACGCCCCGGAGCGGTGCGCCCAAGCCTTCACCGTCGCCGCCACGGCTGCCGCCGCCGGCGTCGACGTCTCGCTCTGGCTGACCGGGGAGTCCACCTGGTTCGCCCTGCCGGGGCGGGCGCAGCAGTTCGAGCTGCCGCACTCCGCCCCGCTGGCCGAGCTGCTGCACGTGATCCTGACCACCGGCCATGTCACCGCCTGCACGCAGTGCGCGGCCCGGCGCGACATCGGCCCCGACGACGTCCTCCCCGGCGTGCGGATCGCCGGCGCGGCGGTCTTCGTCGAGGAGGCGATGGCCGAGGGCACCCAGGCCCTCGTCTACTGAGCCCCGACGCCACCCTGCACCAACCCACGCCGCCCGCGCCACCTCACGACGCCCCGCACCGCCCCACGCTGCCCGCAGCACCGCACGCCGCCCGAGCGGGCAGGGTCATGGAGGGCGGGGGTCAGGGGGCGCAGGATGTGGTGGCGGCCAGGGTGGAGCCGGACAGGGCCACGGTGACCGGGCCCTGACGGTAGGCGTACACCTCGGGGGTCTCCAGGCGGGCCGGGCCGGCCGCGAGCGGGGCCAGCGCGCGGGCCGGTTCCGTCGGGGCCGGGTCGAGGGTGACGCGGGCGGTACGGGCCTGGCGGTCGCCGCCCGGGCAGGGCGCGGCGACCTGGTGGACGGTCGGGACGGCCGGCTGGCCGAGCGCCCGCAGGGCGGCGGCGAGCGCGTCCGCCTCCGGGCCGCCCTGCGCTGCGGGCGGGCGGTAGCCGTCGCCGACCGGGCGGCACCCGGTGTCGGCGGTGAGCCTGATCCGGCCGTCGCCGGCCGGCCGCCCCTGCACCAGCACGAACTCCCCCGCGTCGGCGCGCAGCCGGGGGCCGTCCTCGGTGACCCGTACCCCGGCCCGCCAGCCCGCCGGGAGCCGGTCGGCGACCTCGGTGAGCACCGCGCGCGGGTCGGTGCCGGGTTCGAGGATCTCCACCCCGCGCTCCAGGGTCGCGCCGTCGAGCAGGGGCGTCACCCGGCAGCCGCGCTCGATCCGATCCGGCTCCAGCGCCACGACCCGACCGCCGGCCGCCGCGACCAGCTCACCGACCACCCGGTCGACCAGCGGCCCGGCCTGGGCCAGGGTGCGCTGCTCGCGGACGGTCGGTGCGTCGTCGCGGACCGACACCCAGGTCAGCACGCCGAGCAGGACGGCCCAGGCCACGGTCGCGGCGAGCAGCCAGCGGGCCCGACGGCGGGCGGGCGTCGGCTCCGGGGGACCGGTCGGCGGGGCGTATCCCGTCTGCGCAGTACCACTCACCGGGCCATCGTGTCACGCGCTGTCGCCACCCCCGCCGGCACGCCGGCTCGTTCAGACGCCCGGCACGCTCTGCGACCGACTTTCCGATCCCGCCGCCGCTGCCCTGGGCGCACCGCCCCGGGAAAGCGAATGCGGCTGCCAGCGCCCGGACCCGCCGAGATCTTGGTACGAAACGGCCCTCCTGCTGGGGGCCAATTCGCACCAAGATCCACACGTCTCCCAGAGCGCGAGACGGAAATCCCTGGAAGTGGGAAGGGCGGGCCCGCTCGGAGCCGTTGACACCAGGTCGGCGACATGGCGCTTTCACACGCGGCTGAATGCGCCATGTCGCCGACCTGGTGTCGGGGTGTTAAGAGGGGGCCCCTGCTATGCCGAAAGCGTTGACAGGGGGCCCTTCCTTACGCCTGGACCGTGACGGACACCTCGTTGATGCCACGGGTGGCGGTGACGGCGGTGTCGCCGTTGCCGTGCCGGGACAGGGCGCGCAGCGTCCAGGTGCCCGGGGCGGCGAAGAAGCGGAACTGACCGGCCGGTGAGGTCACCACCTCGGCGGTGAACTCACCGGTCGAGTCGAGCAGCCGGACGTACGCGCCCGGGACGGCCTCGCCGGCGGCGGACCGGACGACGCCGGTGATGACGGTTTCCTTCTCCAGGTCCAGGCTGGCCGGCAGCGGGGCGGCCTGGTCGGGTGCGGCGCACCCGGCGGCGGTGGAAATGGTCATGGCTCAGGCCTCCCCGGGCTCGTCGCCGAGCGCGACCGGCACGCCGACCAGCGAGCCGTACTCGGTCCAGGAACCGTCGTAGTTCTTCACGTTGCGGTGGCCGAGCAGCTCCTGGAGCACGAACCAGGTGTGCGAGGAACGCTCGCCGATCCGGCAGTAGGCGATGGTCTCCTTGCCATCGTCCAGCCCGGCCGCGGCGTAGATCTGGCGCAGCTCGTCGTCGGACTTGAAGGTGCCGTCCTCGTTGGCCGCCTTGGACCACGGCACGCTGATCGCCGTGGGGATGTGCCCGGCCCGCTGCGCCTGCTCCTGCGGCAGGTGGGCGGGGGCGAGCAGCCGGCCGGCGAACTCGTCGGGGCTGCGCACGTCGACGAGGTTCTTCGTGCCGATCGCGTCGACGACCTCGTCCCGGAAGGCGCGGATGGCGTTGTCCGGCTCCTGCGCGACGTACTGGGTGCGCGGGCGGGTCACCGCGTCGGTGACCAGCGGGCGGGCGTCCAGCTCCCACTTCTTGCGACCGCCGTCGAGCAGCTTGACGTCGCCGTGGCCGTAGAGCTTGAAGTACCAGTACGCGTACGCGGCGAACCAGTTGTTGTTGCCGCCGTACAGGACGACGACGTCGTCGTTGGAGATGCCCCGCTCGGAGAGGAGCGCCTCGAACTGGCTCTTGTTGACGAAGTCCCGGCGGACCGGGTCCTGGAGGTCGGTCTTCCAGTCCAGCTTGATCGCGCCGGCGATGTGGCCGGTGTCGTAGGCCGAGGTGTCCTCGTCGACCTCGACGAAGACGACGCCCGCGGCGTCGAGGTTCTTCTCGGCCCATTCGGCCGAGACGAGTGCGGTGTCGCGACTCATCAGATCACTCCCTGAAGAGAATGGACGGTGAGCCCACGCGATGGATTGGGGATTTCAACTGTCGCACCACGCGCGGGCCCCGGAGGGAAGGACGGGATCACGGGTTTGTGCGACGGCGCCGCTGCCGGGCGTTCGGAGGAGAGAACCACCGGAGGGTACGCGGACCCTGTGGCCGGTTGGCCGCCGTCAGGCGGCCGAGAGCAGCCCCGCCGTCAGATGACGGGGCGACACAGGCAGGTGGCCACGCGGCACAGGTCGACCGCGCGCCGTTTGGTGAGGAGCGTCCCCATGACCAGGGAGACTACCAGCCGTCCCACCCGACGCCACCGGACCGACCAGCATCCGGGACGTCCGTCCCGCCAGGTCGACGGCGCCGGGCGGGACGGCAGGTGGGTCAGCCGGCGGAGTTGATCGGGACGTCCTTCGCCGCGGCGGTCACCGCGAGCCCCTGCGGCAGCGGCTTGACCTCCCGCAGGGCGAGCTGGAAGGGCAGCTCGGGCAGCGGCACGTCGATCGAGATGCCCTTGGCGTAGTTGTTCAGCAGGGTGCGGGCCAGCGGGATGTTCGGCAGCCCTTCGGCGTCGAGGTCGTTGAAGCGCAGGGACACCTGGTTCTCCTGGCCGACGCTCACCTCGGCGGTGCCGGTGACGGTCAGCTTCTGCCCGAGGATGTCGACCGGGGCGGTGACGACGAGCTGGCCGTCCCGCTCGCCGAGGGTCAGCCCGGGGCGGTCGAGGAGCTTGGCCAGGCTGTCGTACGTGACGGTGCCGGTGCCGTCGACGGTCTCGGCGGTCACGTCGCCCTGCTGGGTGCGCAGGGTCTCCAGGGAGGCCCGCACGTTGCGCGCGTCGACGTCCAGCGTCGGCAGGGTGAGCGCGTCGCCGCGCACCGAGCCCCGCACGTCGGTCAGCCGGATGGAGATCCGCTCGTACTTACCGTCGAGCACCTGGGTGAGGAAGGGGAAGCCGGCCACCTCGACCTCGGGCGGCGAGGACTGCGCGTCCTGCTTGGCGATCTCCTTGCTGACCTGGTCGGCGATGGCCCGCTCGGCGACCCCGGTGGCCACCCGGTCGCCGATCACCAGCAGCCCGCCCAGGAGCAGCAGGAGGACCAGGAGCGTGATGAGTACCTTGCGCCCGCGTCGCCGGGGACGCGTCTCGTTCGCCGGGTAGGCCTCCGCCACGCCGCCTCCTTCTGTCCCGCCGGTGACTGGTGCCGCTCAGCGCGCTCCGGCGCCGCCGCGGCGCACCGCACAGTACCCGGAGGGTGGAAATCTCAACCGCGGCCCCGCGCACCGGCGGGCGGGTTCGCCGGTCGTTCAGAGGAACAGCACGCACATCGCGTACGCCGCCGGGGCGGCCAGGGCGAAGCCGCCGAGCGGGCCCTGCATGTGCCGGGCCACCCACATCGTGGGCGGCTCGCCGGCCATCTGCCGGCCCGCCTCGGCGTACCCGACGGCGAGGTCGGTCAGCACGGCCGTGGCGGCGGCGACCAGCCCGACGACCGCGCCGCTGGTGGGGGTGAAGCTGACCAGGTAGCTGCCGAGGACCGCGCTGACCAGCGTGCCGACCATCGCGCCGAGCACCACCCCCGCCGCGCCCCGGGGCACCTGCGGGGCGAGCCGGGGCCAGGGCAGCACCGCGTCGGTGATCCGGGCGACGGTCAGCGCGATCCCGGCGGCGGTGAGGCAGACGGTGATCGCCTGGGTGCCGGCCGGGAGGCGGCCGAGCACGATCAGCGTGGTGAACGCGACCACGCCGAACATGACGAAGAGGGTGGTCCCGAGCGCGTCGGTGACCCGGACCCGGTCGGCCCGGCGGACGAGCTGGCCGAGCACGCCGAGCACGAAACCGCCGGCGGCGAGGTAGCCGAGCGGGGTGAGGCCGGCGACGTCCGACCGGACGGCGGCGACGTCGGCGGCGGCGGCCACCGCCGCGCCGAACAGGGCGACCAACAGCAGCGCGGGCGGGCGCGCGGCCATCGTCCAGGCCAGGACGAACAGGAGCTGCACGCCGAAGATGACGAAGGCGAACGGCAGCCGATGCCCCGGTCCGGCGGTCTGCGCGCCGAGCACCAGGCCGACGCCGAGCAGCGCGGCGAACCCGGCGACGGTCAGGGCGAGCGGCCGGCGCACCTCGACCGGCTCGATCTCCTCCTCGTCCGGCTCGTCCGGCTCGTCGTCGGGCCGGCGGGCCGGCTCGCCGCCCCGGCGCAGCCGTCGGGGGCGACCCCGTCGGGCCGGGGGGCCGTCGTCGTCGGCATCCGGCTCGGCGCGCGGAGCCGGCGGGTGCGCGCGGCCGGGCCCGGGGTGGGCGTCGTCGGCCCACGGGTCCCGGCCGGCCTCGGGGGAGGTCGAGGAGAACACGCCCCGATCGTGCCAGACCGGGAGCTCTCAGCGCCGCTCGCCGTTTCGACCGCGTTAAAACTGCGCCGCGATCGTGGGCAAGGCGGACAAACGGGAAGGCGACCCGGGGGCGTGGGCAGGGCGATCGGTTAGGCTCAGGCCGTTACCCGCCCGTCAGCGACGCCGGAGCCCACGCAATTTCCCAGCGCCACTCCCGACCCGGGATGCCGCTGGTCCGCGCGGCCGTGGAAGCCGCCGGGACGGAGGTGATCGTGGAGATCCTGCTGCTGGTGACCGCCCGTGCGGGCGAACCATCCGTGGTGCTGCCGGCGCTGGACCTGCTGCCGCACTCGGTGCGCACCGCGCCGCGCGACGTGCGCACGCTGGTCGCCGGCCCGAGCCCGGACGTCGTCCTGGTGGACGCGCGGTCGGAGTTGAGCGAGGCGCGGGCCACCTGCCGGATGCTGCACGCGACCGGGCCCGGGGTGCCGCTGGTCGCGGTGGTCACCGAGGCCGGGCTGATCGCGCTGAACGCGGACTGGGGCGTCGACGACGTCATCCTGGCCGGTGCCGGCCCGGCCGAGGTCGAGGCCCGGCTGCGGCTGGCGGTCGGCCGCCTCAGCAACGCCACTGCCGGGGCCGGCGGCTCGATCCGGGCCGGCGAGCTGACCATCGACCCGGACACGTACGCCGCGAAGCTCAAGGGCCGGCCGCTCGACCTGACGTACAAGGAGTTCGAGCTGTTGAAGTTCCTCGCCCAGCACCCGGGCCGGGTGTTCACGCGCGACCAGCTCCTGCGCGAGGTGTGGGGCTACGACTACTTCGGCGGCACCCGCACGGTGGACGTGCACGTCCGGCGGCTGCGCGCCAAGCTCGGCTCGGAGTACGAGTCGATGATCGGCACCGTGCGCCAGGTCGGCTACAAGTTCGTCGTGCCGCCGTCGCGGGCGCTCCCCGAATCGGAGCACGCCCCGCTCCCCGCCTGACCACCCCCACCTCCTGCCAGACCTTTCCCGTTTGCCCCTTTTGCCCAACTAGCCGCCTTTATCCTTTCCTGGCGAGGTTGACGGAGCAAGAGGCGGGGTGCGTGCCATGACCACGGGGGCGACGAGAAACCAGTCCCGGCGACCGAGCGGCGGCGTCCGCTGATGCGCACCGACTCGACCGGCCGGTTCGTCGGGCTCGCCGCCCTGGCGGTGGTCGCGCTGCTCGCCTCGGCGTACGCGCTGGGCCAGAGCATGGTGCCCGAGCCCAGCCGGCAGTCCACCGGGCTCCCGACCGACGCGCACTACGCCGACCAGCCGCCGGAGGCGGCCCCCACGCCCGACGCCTCGCCGACGCCGCCCGCCAGCGGCGGGCCCAGCGCCGGGCCGACCGAGACCGGACAGGACGGCGACGCCGGGCGCAACGGCGGCCCCGGGCAGGCCGGCGACCCCGGGCGGAACGGCGACGACGGGCAGCCGCCGGAGGCGACGCCGGGCGACGGGCTCTACGGCGCCCAGGTCACCACCGGCTCGCCGGAGGTGGCGCTCACCTTCGACGACGGCCCGGACCCGCGCTACACCCCGCAGGTCCTCGACGTGCTCCGCGAGCACCACGTCCGGGCCACGTTCTGCGTCGTCGGAAAGAGGGCCCAGGACTACCCCGACCTGATCCGGGCGATCGCGGCGGACGGCCACACCCTGTGCAACCACTCCTGGGACCACGACGAGCTGCTCGGACGCCGATCCGTGGACGTGATCCGGGCGGACCTGCTGCGGGCCAACGCGGCGATCCGGGCCGCCGTCCCGGACGCGAGGATCCCCTACTTCCGCCAGCCCGGCGGCGCGTGGACGTACCCGGTGGTGTCGGTCGCCGACGACCTGGGCCTGGTCCCGCTGCACTGGGACGTCGACCCGTCGGACTGGCGCGCCCCCGGGGCCGCGCGGATCGCCACGGTCGTCTCGACCTACGTGCGGCCGGGCTCGATCGTGCTGCTGCACGACGCGGGTGGCAACCGGCAGGGCACGGTCGACGCGCTGTACCGCCTCCTGCCCGACCTCACCGGCCGCTTCGAACTGGAGGCCCTGCCCACCGGCACGGCCTGACGGCCGGCGCGCCACACCGCGGTGAGTCGCGCCGCCGGTGAGTCGCGCCACCGATCAGCTCGCGCCGATCGGCCCGCCGTCGGTACGCCGCGCCGCGGACCGGCCCGCCACCCGTTACGGTTGTCCGGGTGAACAGCGCCGAGCCGACGACCGACCGGGTGACCCGGGCCGACGTGCTGACCCCGGCCGAGGCGGCCGACGTGCTGGCCCTGGCGGGCGCCGCCGGGGACGCCGACGGCGCCGCCCCGTTCGACGAGCACACCCTGCTGCGGCTGCGCGACCCGCAGGCCCCGGCCGTCCACCTCGTCGCCCGCGCGGCGGACGGGGCGCTGACCGGCTACGCCCACCTGGACACCACCGACCCGTCCGCCGGCGTCGGCGCGGAGCTGGCCGTCCACCCGGCGCGCCGGGGGCGGGGCACCGGCCGGGCGCTGGCCGGGGCGGTGCTGGCCGCCGCCCCCGGTCCGCTGCGCGCCTGGGCGCACGGCGACCACCCGTCGGCCGCCGCCCTCGCCGTCGACCTCGGCCTCACCCGCGCCCGGGTGCTCTGGCAGCTCCGCCGCTCGCTGGCCGCCCCGCTGCCCGAGCCGCGCCTGCCCGACGGGGTGGTCCTGCGGCCGTTCGTCCCCGGCGCGGACGACGACGCCTGGCTCGCGCTCAACGCGCGGGCCTTCGCCACCCACCCCGAGCAGGGCCGCTGGACGCCGGCCGACCTGCGGGCCCGGCTCGCCGAGCCGTGGTTCGACCCGGCCGGATTCCTGCTCGCCGTGGAGTCGGCCACCGGCCGACTGCTGGGCTTCCACTGGACCAAGGTGCACGCCCGGCCCGACTCGGCCGGGATCGGTGAGGTCTACGTGCTCGCGGTCGACCCGGGCTACCACGGCGGCGGGCTGGGCCGGGCGCTGACCACGGCCGGGCTGGCGCACCTGCGCGACCGGCGCGGGCTGAGCCGGGTGATGCTCTACGTCGACGAGTCGAACACGGCGGCGGTCGCGCTCTACGAGCGCACCGGCTTCGCCCGCTGGTGCGGGCACGTCAACTACCAGCTCGGCTGAGGCCGCCCCGCCCGACGACGACCGTCCGTGAGTTCACGCCACGGACAGCCCCACCTCAGCCGCCGGTCACCTGACCGGCCTCACCTGTTCACCCCTCGTTCACGCGCGACCGGCGATCCGGCTACCTGACGCCCCTAGCTTTCAGGTCAGCCCGTCGCGCCGGCCCTCCCCGGGCCGGACCGGCGACGGCTCGCTCAGACGTGAAGGGAACCCCTCAGGTGAAGCTCCAGCGGCACGGCACGATCGCCTGCCTCGCCCTTACCGCGGTGCTCGGTCTCTCCGCCTGCGGCTCGGACAACGAAGAGCCCGCCGCCGGCGCCTCCGCGTCCGGCTCGGCCGACTGCGCCACCGGCACCCTCAACGCGCAGGGCTCCTCGGCGCAGAAGAACGCGATGGCCGAGTGGATCAAGGCGTACCAGCAGAAGTGCTCCGGCAGCACCATCAACTACGAGCCCTCCGGCTCCGGCGCGGGCATCCAGGCGTTCATCGCCGGCACGGCCGACTTCGCCGGCTCCGACTCCGCCCTCAAGCCGGAGGAGCAGCCGCAGGCCGACGCCAAGTGCGGCGGCGGCAAGGCCATCCACCTGCCGATGGTGATCGGCCCGGTGGCCGTCGCCTACAACGTCGGCGGCGTGGACGACCTCCAGCTCAAGCCGGCCACCCTAGCGAAGATCTTCGCGGGCAAGGTGACCAAATGGGACGACCCGGCGATCAAGGCCGACAACCCCGACGCCAAGCTGCCGTCGACCACCATCCAGACGGTGCACCGCTCCGACGAGTCCGGCACCACCGACAACTTCACCAAGTTCCTGGCCAAGACCGCCGGTGCGGACTGGACCTTCGACAACGCCAAGGCGTGGAAGGCCCCGGGCGGCACCGGCGCGAAGGGCTCGGACGGCGTGGCCAGCTCCGTCCGGGGCGCGGACGGATCGATCGGCTACCTGGAGTGGTCCTTCGCCGAGAACGCCGGCCTGAAGATGGCCAAGATCGGTAACGGCGCGGGCGAGTTCGCCGAGCTGACCGCCGAGAACGCGGGCAAGACCATCGCCGGGGCCACGATCGAGGGCCAGGGCGACGACCTGAAGATGACGGTCGACTACAACACCACGCAGGCCGGGGCGTACCCGATCGTGCTGGTGACCTACGAGATCGTCTGCGGCAAGGGCCTCGCCGCCGACAAGCTGCCGCTGGTCAAGGGGCTGCTCGGCCACGCGGCCAGCGCCGAGGGCCAGAAGGAGCTGACCGAGCTGGGCTACGCGCCGCTGCCGGAGTCGGTCCGCACCAAGGTCGCCGCCGCCGTCGGAAACCTCTCCTGACCGTACGGACACCGACACCACCTCGAAGCGAAGCGAGCGAGCAGATGGGTGAAACGACTGCCCGCCCGGCCGTCGCCCCGGCACCCGAGGCCGAGGCGGTGGCCGGGCCGCGTACCCGGGACGGGGGTGCCCTCGGCGGCGGCGGTGGCCTGCCCCGGGCGCGGGCCTTCGGCGCGGAGCGCGCCTTCCGCGCCCTGACCGTGGCCGCCGGCACCGCCGTCCTGGTGATCATCGCCGCCATCGCGGTGTTCCTCGTCGCCAAGGCGGTGCCCGCCCTGCGGGCCAACACCGAGAACTTCTGGACGTACGAGGGCTGGTCGCCCAACGACCCCGCCCCGAAGTTCGGCATCGGCACGCTCGCCTTCGGCACGGTGCTCAGCTCCGCGCTGGCGCTGCTGATCGCGGTGCCGGTGGCGCTGGGCATCGCGCTCTACCTGTCCCACTACGCCCCGCGCCGGCTCGGCACCGCGCTCGGCTTCCTGATCGACCTGCTGGCCGCCGTGCCGAGCGTGGTCTTCGGGCTCTGGGGCCGGGACGTCTTCGTCCACCCCGTACGGGACTTCTCCGCCTGGCTGAACCAGCACTTCGGCTGGCTGCCGATCTTCGGCGGCGACGGGCCGTTCGGCCGGTCGATCATGCTCGGGTCGCTGGTGCTGGCGATCATGGTGCTGCCGATCGTCACCTCGCTCTCCCGCGAGGTGTTCCTCCAGACCCCGACCGCGAACGAGGAGGCGGCGCTCGCCCTCGGCGCGACCCGCTGGGAGATGATCCGCACCGCCGTGCTCCCGTACGGCCGGCCCGGCGTCGTCGCCGCGGTGATGCTCGGCCTGGGCCGCGCGCTCGGCGAGACCATTGCCCTGGCGATGACCCTCGGCATCACCTTCGGCATCTCGTTCAACCTCATCACCAACGGCGGCAACACCGTGGCCGCGAACATCGCCAACGCGTTCGGCGAGGCCAACGCCACCGGCCGGGGCGCGCTGATCGCCTCCGGCCTGGTGCTGTTCGCCATCACGCTGATCGTCAACATCACGGCGCGGGCGATCATCCACCGTCGCCGCGAGTTCACCGAGTCGGCCGCGTGAGCGCGAGGAGCGAGCCGGGCCTGCGAGCCCCGCAGTCGCGAACCGAAAGCCAGCCCAGCGTGAGCGCGAGGAGCGAGCCGGTGTTGCGAGCCCCGCAGTCGCGAACCGAAAGCCAGCCCAGCGTGAGCGCGAGGAGCGAGCCGGTGTTGCGAGCCCCGCAGTCGCGAACCGAAAGCCAGCCCAGCGTGAGCGCGAGGAGCGAGCCGGTGTTGCGAGCCCCGCGAACCGAAGGAAGCCCAGCATGACCACCTCCGTCGCACCCCGACCGACCCGGCCGCCGGACGCGCCGGAGACGCTGCGGGCCCGGCGTCTGCCCCGGTACGCCCCGCCGGCCGTCGCCCTGGCGGCCCTGCTGGTCGCCGCGGCGCTCGCGTACGGCACCGGCGCCGGGGGCCCGGTGCTCGTCGTGGTGGCCGCCGCGCTGCTCTACCTGGTCGGCCTCTTCGCGGTCGCCAACGTCGTCGAGGGGCGGCGCGCGGCCCGGGACCGCCTCTGGAGCGCGTTGATCCACTCCGCGTTCGTGCTCGCCGTCGCGCCGTTGGCCTCCGTGGTCTGGACGCTGGTGAGCCGGGGCGCGGAGCGCCTCGACGGCGACTTCTTCGGCACGTCGATGAACAACATCGGTGCCCGGGATCCCGACGGCGGCGCGTACCACGCGATCGTCGGGACGCTGATGCAGGTAGGGATCGCCGCCCTGATCACCGTCCCGCTCGGGCTCCTCTGCGCGATCTACGTGGTCGAGTACGGCCGGGGCCGGTTCGCCGCCACGATCCGGTTCTTCGTCGACGTGATGACCGGCATCCCGTCGATCGTCGCCGGCCTGTTCGTGCTGGCGTTCTGGGTGCTGGTCGTCTCGCCGGTGTTCAACGACGGGCGGCCCGGTTTCTCCGGCTTCGCCGCCGCGCTCGCGTTGAGCGTGCTGATGCTGCCCACCGTGGTCCGCTCCACGGAGGAGATGCTGCGGCTCGTCCCCGCCCCGCTGCGCGAGGGGGCGTACGCCCTCGGCGTGCCGAAGTGGAAGACGATCCTGCGGGTCGTGCTGCCCACGGCGCTGCCCGGCATCGTCACCGGCGTGATGCTCGCCGTCGCGCGGGCGGCCGGCGAGACCGCCCCCGTGCTGCTGGTGGCCGGCGGCGGCGCGGCGATCAACTTCAACCCGTTCCAGGACAACCAGTCGTCGCTGGCCCTCTTCGTCTACCAGCAGGCCGGCGACGCGTCGCGGTACGCCCCGGCGCGGGCGTGGACCGCCGCGCTGACCCTGGTCGCCCTCGTGCTGGTCCTGACGATCGCGGCAAAGCTGCTGTCCCGCCGCAATCGGCTCGGCCGATGAACATCGGAGGTACCACCACCATGGCCAAGCGCATCGACGCCACGAACGTGACCGCCTACTACGGCGGGTTCAAGGCGATCGAGGACATCAACCTGACCGTCGAGCCGAAGACGGTGACCGCCCTGATCGGGCCGTCCGGCTGCGGGAAGTCGACGTTCCTGCGGTCGATCAACCGGATGCACGAGGTGCTGCCGGGGGCCCGGGTCGAGGGCGACCTGACCATCGACGGGCAGAACATCTACGACCGCGACGTGGACGTCACCGCCGTGCGCCGGATGATCGGCATGGTCTTCCAGCGGCCCAACCCGTTCCCCACCATGAGCATCTACGACAACGTGGTGGCCGGGCTGCGGCTCAACGGCGTGCGGAAAAAGTCGATCCTGGACGAGGCGGCCGAGAACTCGCTGCGCGCGGCGAACCTCTGGGACGAGGTGAAGGACCGCCTCGGCAAGCCCGGCGCGGGCCTGTCCGGCGGCCAGCAGCAGCGGCTCTGCATCGCCCGCACCATCGCCGTCGAGCCGCAGGTGGTGTTGATGGACGAGCCCTGCTCGGCGCTGGACCCGATCTCCACGCTGGCGATCGAGGATCTGATGTTCCAGCTCAAGGACCGGTTCACCATCATCATCGTCACGCACAACATGCAGCAGGCGGCCCGCGTCTCCGACCGCACGGCCTTCTTCTCGATCGAGCGGACGGGCGACCCGGGCCGCCTCGTCGAGTACGACGACACCCAGAAGATCTTCAGCAACCCGAGCGTGCGCAAGACCGAGGACTACATCACTGGCCGCTTCGGCTGAGGTGCAAGGAAGGGCACCTTGTTAACGCTTTCGGTATAGGAAGGGCCCCCTCCCAACGCAGCACACGTCAGTCGAGCACGAAGCGGGGCTCGCCGCCGGTCGGCAGGTCGAGGCGCGGGGTGACCGGGGTGGCGGCGTCGCGGGTGGCGGACGCGTGGGCCACCCCGGCGAGGTCGCCGGCGGCGGCCACCTGCGCCAGCGTGACCAGGGTCGGCGGCAGCATCGTCAGCTCGCCGGCCTCCGCCCGGGCCAGGGCGTCCGCCGGCCGGACCCACATCGTGTGGTCGGCCTCGCCGGAGACGTCGCGGGTCCGCTGCCCCTGCGGCAGCAGCGCCACGAAGAAGTACGTGTCGAAGCGGCGCGGCTCGAACTCCGGGGTGATCCAGCGGCTCCACGGCAGCAGCAGGTCCGACCGGAGGGTCAGCCGCCGCTCGCCGAGCAGGTCGGCGAAGCCCCGCCGCCGGGCCTCCAGGTCCTGCCGCGCGGCCTCCCAGTCGTCGCCGCTGACGTCGCCCACCACGGTCGAGGAGTCGGGCCCCGCCAGCAGCACCCCGGACTCCTCGAAGACCTCCCGGGCGGCGGCGCAGACCACCGCCTGGGCGGCGTCCGGCGCGACACCGAGCCGCCCCGCCCAGCCGGCCGGCTCCGGGCCGGCCCAGTCGAGGTGGGCCTGGGAGTCCGACGGGTCCACCCCGCCGCCGGGGAAGGCGTACACGCCGCCGAAGGCCATCGCGGCGACGCGACGGATGACGTACACCTCGAAGTCGACGCCGGCCGGGCGGAGCAGCAGCACGGTGGCCGCGACCCGGGGCCGCGCCGGGGTGCCGCCCTCGGCGCGGAAGCGACGGGCGTGCTCGACCAGGGCCGGCGGCGCGGCGAAACCCTGACTCTCGATCGTCATGCGCCGAGCCTAGTCCCGCCGGGTGGAGGGGCCCCTCCGGCGGACCCGGGGGCCCGGCCGGCCCCGGCTAGCGTGAGCGCATGACACGTTGGGGGATTCTGGCCACCGGACACATCGCCGGTCGCTTCGCCGAGGATCTTCGGCTGGTGCCGGGGGCCGAGCTGGTGGCGGTCGGCTCGCGGACGCCGGACGGCGCGCGGCGGTTCGCCGACAAGCACGGCGCGAAGCGGGCGTACGGCTCCTGGGCGGAGCTGGCCGCCGACGACGAGGTGGATGTCATCTACGTGGCCACGCCGCACGCCGCGCACCACGAGGCGACGATGACCTGCCTCGCCGCCGGCCGGGCGGTGCTGGTGGAGAAGCCCTTCACGCTCGACCTGGCGGACAGCGTCGAGCTGGTCGAGGCGGCCCGCAGCCGGGGGGTCTTCCTCATGGAGGCCATGTGGATGCGGACGAACCCGCTGGTCCTGCGGGTGGTCGAGCTGATCGCCGAGGGGGCGATCGGCGAGGTCACGAGCGTGCAGGCCGACTTCGGGGTGGCCGGGCCGTTCCCGCCGGAGAGCCGGATGCGGGCCCGCGCGCTGGGCGGTGGCGCGCTGCTCGACGTGGGCGTCTACCCGGTCAGCCTGGCGCACCTGCTGCTCGGCGTGCCGCAGCACGTCCGGGCCTGGGCGAAGATCGGCCCGGAGGGGGTGGACGAGAACACCGGCATGATCTTCGGGTACGACTCGGGCGCGCTCGCCACGCTGAGCTGCGGCATGGTCGGGGCCACCCCGCTGGCCGCCTCGATCACCGGCACCACCGGCCGGATCGACCTGCCCGCGCCGTTCTTCCGGCCGCCGTCGGCGACCCTGTACCGGGGCGTTGGCGAGCCGGAGACGATCCCCGCCGACCTGACCGGCGGCGGCTACCAGCACGAGGCCGCCGAGGTGCAGCGCTGCCTCGCCGAGGGGCTGACCGAGAGCCCGCTGGTCCCGCACGCCACCACCCTGGAGGTGATGGGCCTGCTCGACGCCGTGCGGGAGCAGATCGGCGTGCACTACCGCTGAGGTGTTAGGAAGGGCCCCCTGTACAACGCCAGGCGTTAACAGGGGGCCCTTCCTTGCACGGTCAGCCGAAGATCGGGCGGACCAGCAGGTACGTGACGCAGGCGATCAGCGCCGCCGCCGGGAACGTGATGACCCAGGCGATCACGATGTTGCCGGCGACGTTCCAGCGCACGGCGGAGAGCCGCTTCGTCGCGCCCACGCCCATGATCGCCGAGGTGATCGTGTGGGTGGTGGAGATCGGCGCGTGGAGCACCAGGGCGTTGAAGTAGAGCACCGAGCTGGCCACCGTCTCGGCGGCGAAGCCCTCCGACGGCCCCAGGTCGATGATCTTGCGACCGAGCGTGCGGATGATCCGCCAGCCACCGGCGTAGGTGCCGGCCGCCAGCATGGCCGCCGAGGTCCAGAAGACCCAGCCCGGGATGTGGCTCTTGTCGTCCTGGAAGCCGCCGGTGTAGAGGGCGAGGACCACGATGCCCATGGTCTTCGCGGCGTCCTGCATGCCGTGGCCGACGGACATGGCCGCCGCCGAGGCGGTCTGCGCCCAGCGGAAGCCGCGGTTCAGCTTGCCCGGGTGGCCGTTGCGGAAGATCCAGAGCAGGGCCAGCATGAGCAGGTAGCCCAGGGTCAGGCCGACGATCGGCGAGAGCACCATCGGCAGGAGGACCTTCTCGCCGATGGTGGCCCACTGCACCATGCCGCCGGTGGACAGCAGGGTGGCGCCGACGAGCCCGCCGAAGAGCGCGTGCGAGGACGACGACGGCAGGCCGAAGTACCAGGTGATCAGGTTCCAGGCGATGGCGCCGAGCACCCCGGCGAAGACCACCCCCAGGCTCCCGATGCCGGTCGGCAGGGTGACCAGGCCGTCGCCGACGGTCTTGGCGACGCCGGCGCCGAAGTGCGCGCCGACGAAGTTGCCGACCGCCGCGAGGGCGAGCGCGATCCGGGGGGTCAGGGCGCGGGTGGAGACGCTGGTCGCGATCGCGTTGGCGGCGTCGTGGAAGCCGTTGGTGTAGTCGAACGCCAGGGCCACCGCGATCACCGCCAGCACGGCGATGAGTTCCGGACTCACAGGCTCAGGACTCCTTGACCGCGATGGTCTCGACGGTGTTCGCCACGTGCTCGAAGGCGTCGCAGGCCGCCTCCAGCTCGTCGGCGACCTCCTTCATCTTGAGCACGGTCAGGGCGTCGTACTCGCCGGAGAAGAGGCGGACCAGCAGCATCCGGTACATCTGGTCGCCGTCGTTCTCCAGGCGGTTGCACTCGATCCAGTAGTCCTCGAGGTCCTTCATCGACTTCAGCCGGGGCATCGCGTCGGCGGTCAGCTTGGCCTGCTGGTCCAGCACGTTGACCATCTCGTGCAGCTCGCGCGGGAGCGCCGGCAGCTTGGTCAGGCCGTACAGGTAGAGCAGGTTGCCCACGGCCTCCAGGTGGTCCATCACGTCGTCGAGCAGCGAGCCCAGGCGGTAGATGTCCTCGCGGTCGAACGGGGTGATGAAGGTAGAGTTGATCTTTTTGTACAGATCGTGGGTGATCTGGTCGCTGTCGTGCTCCACCTCGGTGAGCCGTTCGCTGACCGACTGCACGTCCACGCCGGGCAGGGCCAGCTCGTTGAGCAGGTCGGTGCCCCGCACCAGGTTCTGCGCGGCCCTGGTGAACAGCTCGTAGAAGGCGCCCTCGGTGGGGCGAAAGGAAAACTTCACAGCCTGGACCTCGTCGTGTCGGTGGAAGGATGGCGGACGCCCCGGAGGGTCTGCAACGGGAATGCTAGAAACCGGGGAGAACCACGAATTCGTCGGCCCACCCCTGGTCAGCCGCCATTCATTGGTCGTTTACCTGCCGTTCACTTTGCCCGGGTCAGCCGCCGCACAATCGACGGCGTTCGGCCGCCACGTCGAAGTCCGCCGGCGGATACCCGAGATCCAGGTCGTCGAACGTCTCCCGGAGCAGGTGGGCCACCGCCCAGTCGCGGTACCACTTGCGGTCGGCGGGCACCACGTACCAGGGCGCGGCGTCCGCGCCGCACCGGCTCAGGGCCTCCGCGTACGCGGCCTGGTAGTCGTCCCAGCGGGCCCGGGAGTCCAGGTCGCTCGGCTGGTACTTCCAGTGCTTCGTCGGGTCGGTGAGCCGCTCCAGCAGCCGCGCCCCCTGCTCGGCGTGGGAGATGTGCAGCATCACCTTGAGCAGCGTCACCCCGCCGGCGGTCAGCTTCCGCTCGAAGGCGTTGATCTCGTCGTACCGGGCCCGCCAGGTGGCCTCCGGCACCAGCGACTCGACCCGGGCGATCAGCACGTCCTCGTAGTGCGAACGGTTGAAGATCCCGACGTACCCGGGCGGGGGCACCGCGCGCCGGACCCGCCACAGGAAGTGGTGCCGCCGCTCCTGCTCGGTCGGCGGCCCGAACGAGCGGATGTGCAGGCCGAGCGGGTTCATCGCGCCGGCCACCCGCTTGATCGTGCCGTCCTTGCCGCCGCAGTCCATGGCCTGGAGCACCAGCAGCACCCGCCCGGGACGGCCGCGCCCCAGCCCCGGGTCGGCGGCGGTCGGGGCGCCGGCCGGCGCGCCCGGGCCGGCGACGCCGCTCGCGGCGGCGTACAGCATCTCCTGCTGCCGGCCGAGCGCCGCACCGAGCAGCTCGACCTGCCCCCGCGCCCACGCCTTGCGGCCCCTGCCGCTGCCGGCGGCGGCCGGCAGGCCCGGCGTCGACCGGGGGTCGATCGCCCCCAGGTCCACCGCCGACGGCCCGGCGCGCAGCAACTCCCGCACCGTGCCGCCCTCGGGCGCCACGACCGCCTCTGTCCCTGACCCAGTCATGAGACGATCATCACCCACGTCCCCCGCTCCCGCCCGTCGAGCGGGCGGGGGTCAGACCACCAGGGCCAGCCACTTCCGGTACGACGTGGCGAACGGCTCGCTGCCGTCGCCGAGCGCTCCCAGCAGCCAGCGGGACGCGGCCTCGGCCTCGGCCACCAGGTCGTCCGGGTAGCCGAAGCGCTCCCGGTGCTCGGCGAACTCGTCCTCGTCGCGCAGCTCGACCAGCCCGGTGCCCCGGCGTCGCACCACGTCGAGGTCGAGGTCGAACAGGTGGACGGTGTCCCCGCCCTCCCAGCGGGCCGGCGTGGTGATGTCGCAGTAGACCTCGCTGGTGCGCGGGGGCGGGTTGAACATCCCCGTCCACCAGGCGTGACGGGGCACCAGCAGCACGAACGGGATCTGCTCGACCGAGGGCCGGCCGTGGTAGACCGACTCGGTGCCCTCGCGCACGCCGAGCCAGACGCCGAGGTCGTCCTCGGCCAGCCGGAGGGCCGGGTAGTCGCGGTGGGCGCTGCCGTCGTACTTGCGGTAGATCACGCGGACCACGTCGCTCGGCATGAGTCGCACCCTAGTCGATACCACCCATCCGTCGCGCGACGGAAGTAACGGGGCGGGGTGCCGGGATTCCGTACCGTGACCCCGCCACGCGGGGCCGGGGGCGGCCGGCGCGTCGGTGGCGGCGGGTACCGTCGCACGGTGACCCTGCCGCGCACCGCCCCCGGTTCCGCCCTCCCCCGCAGCGCCCCCCGGCGGCGCGGAAAGCGGGCGAGCGCGGGGGAGCTGCTGGCCGCCGCGGTCGGTGCGGTGCCCGGCGGCGCGGCCCGCCCCGGGCAGCAGGAGATGGCCACCGCGATCGAGGAGTGCGTCGCCGCCCGCGAGCACCTGCTGGTGCAGGCCGGCACGGGCACCGGGAAGTCGCTGGCGTACCTGACCCCGGCGCTGACCGTGGACGGGCCGGTGGTGGTCTCCACCGCCACCCTGGCCCTGCAGTCCCAGCTCGTCGACCACGACCTGCCCCGGCTCGCCGACGCGGTCGAGCCGCTGCTCGGCCGCCGGCCCACGTTCGCCGTGCTCAAGGGGCGGCACCACTACCTCTGCCTGGCCCGGCTGGACAACTCGACCGATGAGGAGCCGACGGACACCCTCTTCGACGCCGTCGAGCCCCGCCCCGGGGGCGGGGGCGGGGGCGGGGGCGGGAGGTGGCTCGGCGAGGCCGGCCGGATCGGCAAGCAGGTCCAACGGCTGCGCGACTGGGCGATGGAGACCGAGACCGGCGACCGCGACGAGCTGGACCCGGGCGTCGACGACCAGGCGTGGCGGCTGGTCTCCATGCCGGCCCGCGAGTGCGTGGGGGCGTCCCGCTGCCCGTTCGGGGCGGAGTGCTTCGCCGAGGCGTCCCGGGCGCGGGCCCGGGAGGCCGACGTGGTGGTCACCAACCACAGCCTGCTCGCGGTGGACATGCTCGCCGGGCGGCACATCGTGCCGCCGCACAAGCTGCTCATCGTCGACGAGGCGCACGAGCTGGCCGACCGGGTCTCCTCCGCCGCCCAGGCCGAGCTGGTGCCCGAGCTGATCGACCGCTCCGCCCGGCGGGCCCGGCCGCTGCTGCGCCCGGAGGTCGCCGAGCGGCTCACCGAGGCCGGCGACGCCCTCGCCGTGGGGCTGGGCGAGGTGCCGGGGGGCCGGCTCACCGCCGGGCTGCCCGGCCCGCTGCGCGAGGCGTGCACGCTGCTCGACTCGGCCACCCGCGCCGCCCTGGACGCGATCGGCGACGTGAAGTCCGACGACCCGGACCCGGTCCGCAAGCAGCAGGCCAAGGCGGTGCTGGACGAGCTGTCCGCCACCGCCCAGCGGCTGCTGGAGGAGGCCGACCACGACGTGGCCTGGGTGGAGAAGCCCGACAACGGCAGCCGCCGGGCGCTGGTGGTGGCCCCGCTGTCGGTCGCCGGCACCCTCGCCACCCACCTGTACGACGAGCGCACCGTCGTGGCCACGTCGGCGACCCTGGCGCTGGGCGGCCGGTTCGACACGGTGGCCCGGGCGCTGGGGCTGGACGCGCCGCCGCCCGCCCCGCCGTCCCCGGCCGCCGCCGCGTTGGCCGCCGCCACGGCCCGTGGGGACGCCCCGGGAGGCGTCGCGCCGGTCGCCGCCGCGCCGGGCAGCCGGGCCGGCACGGGGACCGTCCCGGCCACCGAGGGGCCGGGCTGGCGGTCGCTCGACGTCGGCTCCCCGTTCGACTACGCCCGCCAGGGCATCCTGTACGTCGCCGCGCACCTGCCCCGCCCCAGCGTCTCCGGCCTGCCCGAGGCCGCCGGCGAGGAGCTGCTGGCGCTGGTCGGGGCGCTCGGGGGGCGTACCCTCGGGCTCTTCTCGTCCCGGCGGGCCGCCCAGCAGGCGGCGGAGCTGCTGCGCGCGCGGACCGACCTGCCGGTGCTGCTCCAGGGCGAGGAGTCGCTGCCGCTGCTGGTCCGCAGGTTCCGCGAGGAGCGGTCGAGCTGCCTGTTCGGCGTGATGTCGCTGTGGCAGGGGGTGGACGTTCCGGGCGACTCCTGCCAGCTCGTGGTGATCGACCGGCTGCCGTTCCCCCGCCCGGACGAGCCGCTCGCGGCGGCCCGCGCCGCCGCCGTGGACGCGGGCGGCGGCTCCGGCTTCGCGGCGGTCAGCGTGCCGATCGCCGCCGTCCGGCTGGCGCAGGGGGTGGGCCGGCTGATCCGGGCCAACGGGGACCGGGGCGTGGTCGCGGTGCTCGACTCCCGGTTGGAGACCGCGCGCGGGTACGGCCCGTTCCTGCGCCGCTCGCTGCCCCCGTTCTGGTACACGACCCGGCCCGAGGTGGCCCGGGGCGCCCTGGAGCGGCTCGGGAAGTCCTGAGCGCGGACGGGCCCGCCCCCGCGAGTGGCGGGAGCGGGCCCGGACGGTTGGGCGGGCGCGGACCCGGACGGCTCGGCGGGAGTCGGCCCGCCGGCTCGGCCGGGGCGGTCAGGGGGTCCGCGAGGCGACGACCACGGCGTCCGGCGGGGTGTCCGGCACGGTACGCGCGGCGAGCCGGCGCACGGCCGTGTTGAGCACCGCGATCAGCGGCACCGAGACCAGCGCGCCGGTGATCCCGGCGAGCACCACGCCCGCCGCGAGACCGATGATCACCCCGAGCGGATGGAGGGCCACCGCGCGGCCCATGATCAACGGCTGGAGGACGTGCCCCTCGACCTGCTGCACGCCGATCACCACACCGAGGATGATCAGCGCGGTCACCGGGCCGCTGTCGACCAGCGCGACCAGCACCGCCACGCCGCCGGAGAGCGTCGCGCCGACGATCGGGATGAACGCCCCCAGGAAGACCAGCGCGGCCAGCGGAAACGCGAACGGGATGTCGAAGACGACCAGGAAGATGCCGATGCCGACGGCGTCGATGAACGCGACCAGCACCGTGGCCCGGACGTAGGCCACCAGCGTCTCCCACGACGCCCGGCCGGCGTCGTCGACCTTCCACCGGGCGGCCACCGGCAGCAGCCGGACGAGGAAACGCCAGATCCGGCTGCCGTCGCGCAGGAAGAAGAACGTGGCGAACAGGACCAGCACGGTGCCGGTCAGCACCTCGGCGAGGGTGGCCGCGGTGGAGACGGCCCCGCTGGTGAACCGCTCGGTGTTGTTGTTGATCCAGGCCTGCGCCTCGTCGATGTACCGGTTGAGCTGGCTGTCGGAGAGGTGCAGCGGCCCGGTCTTCAGCCAGTCCTGAATCTGTCGCACGCCCTCCGACGACTTCTTGCTCAGCTCCGGCACGCCCTGGATGAACTCGTTCACCACGAGCGTGAGCGTGCCGATGACGGCGGCCAGGCCGCCGACCAGCACCACCGCCGTGGCCAGCGAACGGGGGAAGCGCGCCCGCAGCAGCCAGCCGACGGCCGGCGCGAGCAGCGCCGAGAGCAGCAGCGCGACGGCCAGCGGAATGACCACGATGCTGATGGTGGCGACGATCTTCAGCAGCGCCCAGGCCACGACGCCGATGACGATGAGGCGCCACGACCAGGCGGCGCCGATCCGCAGCGCGTGCGGCACGTCGGCGTCGTCGCGGCTGGCGGTGGAGTTGTGCAGCGCGGCGGGCTGCTCGGCGCCGACCACCGTCGCCGACGGCGACGCCGCCGGCCCCGGCGAACTCGGCGTGGCCACCCCCGCCCCCTCCGGCGGGTCGACCCCGGCCGCGCCGGCACGGCCGCGCCGCACCGACTCACGTCCCGCCTCGTACGCGCGGCGGAGCCGGCCGCGTACCCGCTCGAAACGGCTCAAGCGCACCTCCCGCATCAGGGCCCGCCCGCCCCGAGCAGGGCAGACAGGACAAGTCCGTCGTCCCCACCCTAGGGCGGACCCGCCACACATTGCCCCGGCCCGCGACCGTGTAACCACCGAGGGACGACCACGGGCGGACGCGGTACCGTTCCGTCGTGACCGCCGACCAGAATCTCGACGCCGGCCTGCCGATCCGCCTGCTGCACGACCGTGTGCTGGTCAAGACGGAGGGGAGCGAGGGTGAGCGCCGCTCCACCGCCGGCATCGTGATCCCGGCGACCGCCGCCGTCGGCAAGCGCCTGGCCTGGGCGACCGCCGTGGGGGTGGGTCCGCACGTCCGCTCGATCGTCTCCGGCGACCGGGTCCTCTTCGACCCCGACGACCGCTCCGAGGTCGAGCTGCACGGCCGGGGGTACGTCCTGCTGCGCGAGCGGGACGTGCACGCCGTCGCCGCCGAGCGCGTCGAGACGGAGAGCACGGGCTCCACGGGCCTCTACTTGTAAGGAAGGGCCCCCTGTTAACGCTTTCGGTAGAGCAGGGGCCCCCTCTTAACAGTTGGCCGCAGGTCATGTCGGCCGGAACCGCAGGCCCAGCCGCTGAAGCCTGGCGTGGGTTGGAGGATCGCGCAGATCGGCCGGCTGACCCTCTGACCAGGGGATCAACGCCTCTCCCCTGGGCCGCGTCCCGGCCTGCGTGGCCACCGTCCCGGTCGGCGGCGTGCCGTTTGCGGCTGTCGGCGGCGGGAAGCCAGGCACGTCCAGCGCCCTGGGGAGGGATCGTGCCGGTATTCGTCAAGAAGGTGCTGCTCTGGGGAAGCGTCGCGTTCCTGATCTACTTCGTGGCGTTCCGGCCGGACAGCGCGGCGCGGATGTGCAGGGCGATCGGGGCGGGTCTGATGGCGATGGCCCAGGGCATCGGCGACTTCCTCACCGGCCTGGTCGCCTGAGCTGACCCCGGCCCCACCGTCGCCCGACGCGCGGGAAGCCGGCGACACCCGACGCGCGGGAGGCCAACGCCGCCCGGCGCGCGGGGGCCAGGGGGCGGCCGACGCACGGAAGGCCAACGCCGCCCGACGCGCGGGAGGCCAGGGTCACCCGGCGCGCGGGGGCCAGGGGGCGGCCGGGTGGTGGCCGGGCCAGCCGGGCGGACCGTAGCCGCCCGGAGTGTGACCGCCGGGGGGACCGTAGCCGCCCGGACCGTAACCGGCCGGGCCGTAACCGGCCGGGGGGCCGTAGCCGGCCGGGGACGGCGGGGCGAGGACCACCGGGATCGGCACCACCGGCTCGTCCGGGGCGTCGACCGCCCGGTGCGAGCCGTCGGGGAACCGCAGGTGGTAGCGGTGGCCGTCCCAGTGCCCGGCCGGGGCCTGCGGGTCGCGCCCGGCGAAGAACGACCGGTACGCGACGATCGCGTCGAGCAGTTCCCGTTCCTCCCGGGCGGTCCGCTCCCGGTCGGCCGGTCGGCGGTCCAGCCCCCGGCGCATCCCGTCGCGCAGCAGCGCCAGCCGGGTGGCGGAGAACTGGTAGCCCCGCATCGCCCGCAGCCCCCCGTCGCCGGCCACCCGGCGGGCCCAGGTCCGGGCGGCGTGCCGCCGGCCCAGGCTGCCCAGCGCCGCCACCTCGGGCGGGGTCAGCCACCCCGCGCGCACGTAGTCGGGCAGGGTGCGCTCGGTCAGCCGCCCCTCCCAGCCGCGCAACCAGACCGCGAGCCCGACCATCGCGAAGAAGATCGGCACCATCACCCCGAGATAGCCGTAGAGGGCGATCATGGCCTCCCCGGTGGCCTGGGCCAGCGAGGGCAGCAGGTTCCAGGTGCCGTGCAGCATCATCGCCAGCAGCAGGCCGGCGACCGGGGCGAGGAAGCGCACCCGGCGGTCGGCGGTCCGGGCGGCGATGCCGAGCCCCACCCCGGTCATCGAGGTGAACAGCGGGTGGGCGAAGCCGAAGAGCAGGATCCGCACGATGAAGATGGCGAAGACCTGCTGCGCCCCGGTCGCCGGGCCGTACTCGTCGACGCCGGAGGCGTAGCCGTAGCCGCCCAGGTAGAGGATGTTCTCCACCATCGCGAAGCCGACCGCGGAGAGCCCGCAGTAGACCAGGCCGTCGGTGATCCCCGACCACTCCCGCCGGCGGAAGATCAGCAGCAGGATCGGGCCGAGCGCCTTGGTCAGCTCCTCGATGAACGGGGCGACCAGCACCGCGGTCAGCGCGTCGGGCAGCCCCCAGTCGGCGAACCGGTCGGAGAAGAACCCGTTGACGGTCAGCGAGGCGGCCGTGGAGACGAACGCGCCCCAGGCGAAGCAGAAGATCAGGTACTTCAGCGGCTCCGGCTCGTACCGGTCGAGCCAGAGGAAGCAGGTGACCAGCACTGGCACCGGCAGGATCGCGGCGACCACGCCGATCAGCAGCGCCTGCGCCCCGAGGTTGGAGCCGAGCACGAAGAGCATGTAGACCGCGCAGCCGGCGATCAGCAGCACCGCCAACGCCAGCACCAGGATGCGCCGCCAGCCCGGCCGGCGCAGCGGCATCCGCGGGGCGGCCCCGCCGTCCGGCGCGGGGACGTCGGGCGCGTGCCACGACGGCGCAGGGGCGCCGCCGGGTGGGGTGTCGGCCATTCCGTCAGCGTAGTCACCCCCGGCCGGTCGCTCCGGCCGCATCGGGCAGCGTTATCCTGTCGTCAGGTCACGAGTGCCAGCGCGAAGCCCCGGCTTGCTGGCCGGCAACCCTCGTCGAGTTCGCGGTGGGGTGCCCCGGGTGATGACCGGGCCCAGCCCCGTCCGGCGCTGGGCAAGCGCGGACCCCGTCCCGGTGGGCGTCACCCCGGGGTCCCCGGACCCGGAGGTCGGCCATGACCCTCACCCTCGTACCCCCGATCACCCCGCTGCCCGCGCCGCCCCGGCCGCTCGACGTGCTCGGCGTGCCGGGGCAGGTCAACCTCGACTACGCCGCCAGCGCGCCGTGTGCGCGGGCCGCGGCCGACGCGGTGACCGAACTGCTCCCCTGGTACGCCAGCGTGCACCGCGGCGCCGGGGCGCTGTCGCGGCGCTGCACCCTCGCCTACGAGCGGGCCCGGCAGACGATCGGCGACTTCTTCGGCGCCCGGCCCGGCGACCACGTGGTGTTCACCCGCAACACCACCGACGCCCTGAACCTGCTGGCCCGCTGTCTGCCGCCCGGCACGACGGTGGTGACGTTCGCCGGGGAGCACCACGCCAACCTGCTCCCCTGGCCGCGCGGCTCGGTGCGGCTGCCGGTGCCGGAGAGCCCGGCCGGGGCGGTCCGGGCGCTCGACGCCGCGCTCACCGAGCTGCGCCGGGGCACCCACGCCAACCCGCCGGTGCTGGTCGCGGTGACCGGGGCGAGCAACGTCACCGGGGAGCGCTGGCCGGTGGCCGAGCTGGCCCTGGTGGCCCGCCGGCACGCCGCCCGGATCGCGGTGGACGCCGCGCAGCTCGCCCCGCACGCCCCGGTCGACGTGGCCGCGCTCGACGTGGACTACCTGGCCGTCTCCGGGCACAAGCTGTACGCGCCGTTCGGCGCGGGGGTTCTGCTCGGGCGCGGCGACTGGCTGGACGCGGCCCCGCCGTACCTGGCCGGTGGGGGAGCGACCAGCCACGTCGGCTCGGCCACCCACGACGTGCGCTGGGCCAGCGGGCCGGCCCGGCACGAGGCGGGCACCCCCAACCTGCTCGGCGCGGTCGCCCTCGCGGCGGTCTGCGCGGCGCTGGCCGACGAGGACCGGGCCGCGCTGCACGCCACCGAGCAGGCCCTGCTGACCCGGCTGCGGGAAGGCCTGGCCGCCCTGCCGCACGTGGTGGAGCTGCGCACCTTCGGTCCGGATGCGCCCCGGGTCGGCATCGTGTCGTTCGTGCTGCCGGGCCGGGACTCCGGCGACGTGGCCGCGGAGCTGGCCGCCCGGCACGACATCGGGGTCCGCGACGGGCTGTTCTGCGCCCACCCGCTGGCCCGGCGCCTGCTCGCCGAGGCGGCGGCGCGCGGCGGGCGGACGGACCTGCCGCCGACCGCCCTGCGGGCGAGCATCGGCCTGGGGAGCACCGCCGCGCACGTCGACCGTCTCCTCGCTGCCCTGGCGGAGCTGGGCTGAGCCGCCCGGTCCCCTCCCCCGCCTCGCGGCCCTCGGCGGGCCCGCCGCCCGGTCCCGGGCGGCCCCGTCGCTCAGCCGAGCGGCGGGGTGGTGGGGGGCTTCGGGGCGCCGGTGCGCTCGACCGGGCCCCCGCTCGGCCGCTCCTGCTCGCCGAAGGACTGTCGGATCAGCCGGTTCGCCTCCTCCTGGTCGATGCCGGAGGCGACCAGCAGGTCGCTGGCGGTGGTGCGCACCTGCGCGACCACCACGCTGCCGGAGAAGCCGACCCCCTGCGCGTACGCCCGGCCGGCCTCGCTGACCGCGCGCAGGGACCGTTCCCGGGCGTCCTCCGGCTCCGCCCCGACCGCGAACTCGTGCCGGAGCAGCCGGACCGTCTCGGCGAGGTGGGCCACCGCGTCGGGCAACGGTTCCGGCACCGGCTCGCCGTCCTCGATCATGGTCACCGCGCGCCGGATGAGGGTGCCGCTGTTGCGCATCGCCCGGTCGATCGGGTCGGCCGCCTCGGCATAGTGGGTCAGCACGTCGCGGCGACGCCAGCGGGCCGGGGAGAGGGTGGTTGTCTCCTTCGCCCCCTCGATCGCCTCGACGAGGGTGGCCAGCTCCTCCTTGTTCTCCCGCAGCCGTTCCAGGGCCTGCTGGGCGGCGGCCCGGTCCCCGTCGCGCAGCGCCACGGCCGCGACGTCGAGCTGATCGGAGAGCAGGTCCAGCGCCGGCCGGGCGGCCCGGTTGATCACCCGTAGCGGGTTCAGCGGCAGCAGGACCGCCGTGACCAGCAGCGCGATCCCGCCGCCGACGCCAGCGTCGATGAAGCGCGGTATCTCCAGGTTGGCGGTCGACGGAGTGAGGGTAACGATCAGCACGGCGGTCGCGGCGGCCTGCATGACGATCGCCACGCTCCCGCCGAAGAAGATGGTCAGCAGGATCGCCCCCGTCACCACCGTTCCGAGCTGCCAGGGGCCGGTGCCGACGAAGTAGATCAGCGCGTCGCCGAGGAACACCCCGACCGCCACCCCGACGATCAGCTCGACGGTCCGGCGCAGCCGCTGGCCGACCGACGCGGCCAGGGTGCCGACCGCCGAGATCGGCGCGAAGACCGGCTGCGGGTTCTTCAGGAACTGGTACGCCACGACCCACGACAGTGCGGCGGCGAGCCCGGCCTGGACGGCCAGGCCGGCCGTCATCCGGACCCGGTGCAGGCGGTCGTGCAGGGTGTCCCGGCTCCGGTGCCGCAGTTCCTCCAACGCCGACGTGATCCGCGCCGAGTCGAGGTCCGTCACCCGCCCGTGCATCCCGACGCGCCGCAGCAACGACGCTCGGCGGTCCCGGGCCACGGCCATGGCGCGGACTACCCGCCGTGGCAACGGTGAATCCTCGCGCCCCGGGCGGGGTCCCGACCGGGTGACCGACGTCCGCCGGAGGGTTAGCCTCTGCTGCGTGGCAACTTCCCCCCTCCTCGCCGACCTGCGCGCCGCCCTCGGCGACGACGCCGTCCTGACCGACCCGGACCTGCTGCGGATGCACGAGCGCGACGAGGCGGACCTGTGCGCCTCGGCGACGCCGCTGGTGGTGGTCCGGCCGCGCACCACGGAGGAGGTGTCGGCCGTGGTGCGGGCGGCGGCGCGGCACGGCGCGCCGCTGGTGCCCCAGGGCGCGCGCACGGGGCTCGCCGGCGCGGCGAACTCCGTGGCCGACGCGGTGGTGCTGAGCACCGTGGCGATGGACCGCATCCTGGAGATCGACCCGGTGAGCCGCATCGCCGTCGTCCAGCCCGGCGTGGTGAACGCGACGCTGGCCGGCGCGGTGCGCCGGGAGGGGCTGTACTACCCGCCGGACCCGGGCTCCTGGGAGTCGTCGACGATCGGCGGCAACGTCTCCACCAACGCCGGCGGCATGTGCTGCGTGAAGTACGGCGTGACCACCGAGTACGTGCTCGGCCTGGAGGTGGTGCTCGCCTCCGGCGAGGTGCTGCGCACCGGCCGGCGCACCGCCAAGGGGGTCGCCGGGTACGACCTGACCCGGCTCTTCGTCGGCTCGGAGGGCACCCTCGGGGTGGTCACCGAGGTGACCGTGGCGCTGCGGCCCGCCCCGGAGGAGTCCCTGACCCTCGTCGCGGTGTTCGACTCGACGGCGGAGGCCGGCGCGGCGGTGGCCCAGATCGCCGCCAAGGGCCTCGCCCCGAGCCTGCTGGAGCTGCTCGACCGCACCCACCTGCGGGCGATCGAGGCGTACCGGCCGATGGGGTTGCGCACCGACGCGCAGGCGCTGCTGCTGGCCGCCGTGGACACCGGCTCGCGGGCCGCCGACGACCTGGCCCGCATCGCCGAGGTGTGCGAGGCCGCCGGGGCCGACGAGGTCTACGCGGCCAGCGACGCCGTGGAGGCGGCGGCCCTCTTGCAGGCCCGCCGGATGGCCCACCCGGCGATGGAGCGGTTCGCGGCCGAGGCGTACCCGGGCGGGAACGGCGGGCTGATCATCGACGACGTGGCCGTCCCCCGGGGTTCGCTCGCCGCCCTGCTCGACGGGGTGGCCCGCGTCGCCGCCGAGTGCGGGGTGCCGATCGGTGTGGTGGGGCACGCCGGGGACGGCAACATGCACCCGAACATCGTGGTCGACCGCGCCGACCCGGCGAGCCTGGAGCGGGGGCGGCGGGCCTTCGACGAGATCATGCGGCTCGGCCTGGAGCTGGGCGGCACCTGCACCGGCGAGCACGGGGTGGGGCTGCTCAAGCGGGACTGGCTGGCCCGGGAGATCGGGCCGGTCGGGGTGCGGGTGCACCAGGCGATCAAGGCGGCGCTGGACCCGGAGGGGCTGTTCAACCCCGGCAAGGTGCTCTGAGGGCCCGCGCCCGGCCGGGTCGCCGCCGGGCGGCGGCCGGGCCGGCCGGCTAGCTGCGGGAGGACGACGGCAGCCCGACGGGGTCGTCGTCGACGCCCCGGTCCGGCGCGAAGCCCCGCACGTCGGGCGCGCCGAGCCGCGCGGCGTCGGCGGTCGCGTCGTCCGGCATGAGCTGGGACTCCCGCTCCGCCTCCACCCGGGCCCGGTAGTGCGTGACCTCCCGCGCCCGGGTCGCGGCGTCCCAGCCCAGCACCGCGCCCATCAGCTCCGCGGCGTGCTCGGCGGAGGCCAGGCCGCGGTGGGCGGTCTCGAAGGAGATCCGGGTACGCCGGGTGAGCACGTCCTCCAGGTGCAGCGCCCCCTCGGCGCGGGCCGCGTACGCCACCTCGGCCGCCAGGTACTCCGGCGCGCCGGCCAGCGGGGCGGCCAGCAGCGGGTCCGCGTCGACCAGGGCCAGCAGGTCGAGGGTCAGGGTGCCGTACCGCTCCAGCAGGTGCTCGACCACCCCGACCGGCACCCCGTGGCGGCGGGCCAGGCCGGCCCGGTCCCGCCACATCGCCGCGTACCCGTCGGCCCCCAGCAGCGGCAGGTCGGCGGTGCGGGACGGGCGGACCCCGCCGAGCCGGTGGGCGGCCCGGTCGATCACGTCGGAGGCCATCACCCGGTACGTCGTGTACTTGCCCCCGGCGACCAGCAGCAGCCCGAGCATCGGCTCGATCACCGCGTGCTCCCGGGACAGCTTCGAGGTGGAGTCCGCCTCGCCGGCCAGCAGCGGGCGCAGCCCGGCGTACACGCCCTCGATGTCGGCGGTGGTCAGCGGCCGGTCCAGCACCGTGTTGACCTGCTCCAGCAGGTAGGCGATGTCGTGGGCGGAGGCGGCCGGGTGGGACCGGTCGAGCCGCCAGTCGGTGTCGGTGGTGCCGATGATCCAGTGGCCGCCCCACGGGATCACGAACAGGACGCTGGTGGCGGTGCGCAGGATCAGCCCGGCCTCGCCGGTGATCGCCGAGCGGGGCACCACGAGGTGCACGCCCTTGGAGGCCCGGACCCGGAAGCCGGGGCGCAGCCCGACGTCGTCGAGCATCCGGGACATGTCGTCGCTCCACACGCCCGTCGCGGCGACGACCGTCCGGGCCCGCACTTCGAACTCGGCATCCGGCGAGCCGGGCGGGGCCTCCAGGTCGCGGACCCGGACCCCGGTCACCTCGCGGGCCTGCCGGACCAGGCCGACCGCGCGGGCGCTGTTGACCACGGTCGCGCCGAGGCTGGCCGCGGTACGGGCCAGGGTGACCACCAGCCGGGCGTCGTCGACCTGCCCGTCGTAGTAGCGGATGGCCCCGGCCAGCCCGTCGGCGCGCAGGCTCGGGAAGACCCGCCGCGCCCCCTCCCGGGTCAGGTGCCGGTGCAGCGGCATCCCCCGCCCGCCCCCGAACAGCCCGGCGAACGCGTCGTACGCGGCCACGCCGAGGCCGTAGTAGGACCGGCGGAACGTGCGCCCCGGCAGGGCCCGGGCACCCCGGCCGGCGGGGAGCGGGACCAGGAACGGCACCGGCCGGACCAGGTGCGGGGCGAGCCGGGTGGCGAGCAGCCCCCGCTCGGTGAGCGCCTCGTGGACCAGGTGGAACTCCAACTGCTCCAGGTAGCGCAGGCCCCCGTGGATCAGCTTGCTCGACCGGCTGGAGGTGCCGGCGGCGTAGTCGCGGGCCTCCACGAGGGCCACCTTCAACCCCCGGGAGGCGGCGTCCAGCGCCGCCCCCGCGCCGGTGACGCCACCGCCGATGACCAGGACGTCGAACTGCTCGGCACGTAGTCGCCGCAGGTCCTCGGCGCGGCGTTGCGGGGAGAGCCGGCCGGCGACGGTTCGGGAGACGTTGGGGTCGCGCACCCGTCCACGGTAGCCGCCACGGTGCTACGACGGCATGTCGCGGTCGCGCCGTACTGTCTGGGGATGGAGGTCGGTCCCCCACCGTTCGCAGGTCGTCCCTTCCCCCCGCCCGTGCCGGGCCCCCCGCCGGCCCGCCCCGGCCCGTGGCCGGTGGTGGCGGCGGTGCTGGTCGGCTGCTGGGCGGTCGCGGTCACCGTCCCCGCCGAGCTGGTCGGCTGGGTGGCCGATCAGTTCATGATGCTCAGCGGGTTGAGCCGGGCGGCCTGGTTGTGGCCGGTGGCGGCCGTGGTCACCCTCCTGCTGGCCGGCGTCCCGGTGCTGCTGCTGGCCCTGCTGCCCCGCCCCGGGGCGGTGCGGGCCACCGGCCGGGCCTGGCTCGGCGGGCTGCTCGCCCTCGGGGCGCTCACGCTGCTGCGCGCCCTGCCGCCGGCGCACCACGAGGCGTACCTGGCCGCGCTGGCGGCCACGGCCGCCCTGCTCGCCGTGGTGCTCGGCCGGCTCCCCCGGGGCGACGCCCCGGCCCCGCCGGCCCCCGGAGACCGGCCGGCCGCCGCCTGGATGCCGGCCGGAGGCGCGGCACCGGGTGCGGGCGGCGAGCCCGCCGTTGACCGGCCACGGGCGCGGCGGCCGGGCGCGGCGACCCTGCTGGCGGTGGCCGCCGGGCTGGCGGCCCTGCTGCCCTGGGCGTGGCTCGGGGCGCTCGGCGGGCCGCTGGAGACCGTCCTCGCGGCGCTCGCGGCGGCGGCCGTCGGCGTGCTGGTCGGGGCGCTGCTCGACGGCCGGTTCTGGTCCCACTTCACGGTCGGGCGCCCGGCCCGGCCGGCCCGGCTGGTGCTGCTCGGCGGCCTGGTCGCCGGGGTGGCGCTGCTGCTGGTCGCCGCCGGCACCGGGCAGTCCGGCGCGCAGCTTCCCGCCCTGCTGACCCTGCCGCCGCTCGGCTTCGCGCTGGCCGCCCTCCAGGCCCCGGCCGCCCGCTCGGGCGGCGTCACCGGCCCCGGCCCGGCCCGCTGGCTGGTCGGGCTCGGCGTGTTCGGGCCGCTGGCATTCGCCGACCCGGAGGAGATCACCCTGGTCCTGGCGGCGACCCGGGACGTGCCGTACTGGGTGGCGCTCACCGCCGCCGCCGGGCTCGCGGTGGCCGCGGTGCTCTCCGTCGCGTACGGCGTGCTGCTGGCCCGCCCCGGCGGTCGCACGCCCGGCCGACCGGTCGCGGCGGCGACCGCCGCGCTCCTGTTCGCCGTGGCCGCCGTCGTCTACGCCGGGCCGGGCCAGCCCGGCTCGCACGGCGAGCGGCTGCTGGTGGTGCTGCGCGAGCAGGCCGACCTGGGCGGCATCCCCGCCGGGGCACCCGGGCAGGCGGGACGGGACGCCCGGGCCCGGGAGGTGTACCGGCGGCTGGTCGACACCGCCGCGCGCACCCAGGCCGACCTGCGCCGCGACCTGGCCCGGCTGCGGCTCGACCCGACGCCGTACTACCTGGTCAACGCGATCGAGGTGGACGGCGGCCCGGCCGTGCGGGCCTGGCTGTCCCGGCGGCCCGAGGTGGACCGGGTGCTGCTCAGCCAGCGGCTGCGCCCCCTGCCGGCCCCCGCGCCGACCAGCAGGGGCGACGAGCCGGCACCCGGCGGCCCGACCTGGAACGTCTCGCTGATCCGCGCCGACCGGGTCTGGTCGCAGCTCGGGGTGACCGGGGCCGGCATCGTGGTCGGCAGCTCGGACTCGGGGGTCGACGGGCGGCACCCCACGCTGTCCGCCGGCTTCCGGGGCGGCGACGACTCCTGGTACGACCCGTGGGACGGCACTACCGCCCCGACCGACCAGGGCGGGCACGGCACCCACACGGCGGGCAGCGCCGTCGGGCGCGACGGCATCGGGGTGGCCCCCGGGGCGAGCTGGGTCGGCTGCGTCAACCTGGCCCGCAACCTCGGCAGCCCGGCCCGCTACCTCGACTGCCTCCAGTTCATGCTGGCCCCGTTCCCCGCCGGCGGCGACCCGTTCACCGACGGGCGGCCGGAACGGGCCCCGCAGGTGCTCACGAACTCCTGGGGCTGCCCGCCGATCGAGGGCTGCGACCCGGCGGCGCTGCGGTCGGCGACGGCGGCGCTGGACGCGGCCGGCATCCTCGTCGTCGCGGCGGCCGGCAACACCGGCCCGTACTGCGGGTCGATCGAGGACCCGCCGGCGGTGTACCCGGACGTGGTCACCGTCGGGGCGGTGGACCGGCAGCGCCGGATCGCCCCCTTCTCCAGCCGGGGGCCCGTGCCCGGCGCGTCGAAGCCGGACGTGGTCGCCCCGGGCGCGGGGGTGCTCTCCGCGATGCCGGGCGGCGGGTACGCCACGCTGGACGGCACCTCGATGGCGACCCCGCAGGTGGCGGGGGTGGTGGCGCTGATGTGGTCGGCGAACCCGGCCCTGGTCGGCGACCTGGAGCGCACCCGCCGCATCCTGCGCGACACCGCCGTGCCGATCGCGCCGGCTCCCCGCTCGGACGACCCGGGGGATTCCTGCGGGGGCGGGGCGAACGTCGCGGGCGCGGGCATGGTCGACGCGTACGCGGCCGTCCGCGCCGCCCTCGGGTGAAAGGAAGGGCCCCTTGTTAACGCATACGGTAGAGAAGGGTTCCCTTCTCACGCCCCTGTCCCCGGCGGGACCAGGCGGGGGGTGTGCCGGGCGACGGCGGTCGTCTAGGGTCGGCGACCATGGACGCGGAGAGTTTTCCGGCCGAGCCGACGACGGTCGAGCCGACCCCGGGTGAATCGGCCCCAGGATCGCTGACCCCGGGTCAGCCGGGCCCGGGCGCGCCGGCGCCGGGCGCACCGGGCGCAGGATCGCCGGTCCCGGGCGGACCGGCCCCGGACGGGCTGACCCTGGCCGAGCTGACCCCGGGCGCGCTGCCCGCCGTGGTCGACCTGTGCCGGCGGGCCCTCGACCTGCCCGAGGACTCGGCCGAGGCGGCGGCCCTCGTGGACACCCTCCACACCCGCGCCTCGGCCGACCGGACGGTGCTGGGGCTGGTCGCGTACCGGGGGGCGGAGCCGGTCGGGGTGCTGATCGCCTCGCTCGCCACGGCGGAGCCCGTGGTCGGGCACGTCGACCTGGTCGCGGTGGCCCCGGAGCTGCGCCGCCGCGGGGTCGGCCGGGCCCTGCTCGCCCGGGCCGAGCGCGGGCTCGCCGAGCGCGGCGCGACGGAGGTGCTGCTCGCCGGCAATCCGCCGTACTACGTCTGGCCGGGGATCGACGTGCGGTACACCCCGGCGGTCTGCGCCGCGCTGGCGCTGGGCTACCGGCAGGACCGTACCGCCTGGAACATGACCGCCGACCTGTCGTACGACGAATCGCCGGCACTGCGGACGACGGAGCCGGCGGAGCGGCGGCTGGCCGAGCGGGGGATCACCGTGCGGCGCGCGGAGCCGGCGGACCTGCCGGCGCTGGTCGCGTTCGCCCGGTCCACCTTCGGCGGCGCGTGGGACGGCGAGCTGGCCGGCTCGGTGGGGCGGCCCGGCGCGGGGGCACACCTGGCGGAGCGGGACGGCGCGGTCCTCGGCTTCGCCGCCTGGGGCTCGTCCCGGCCGAGCTGGTTCGGGCCGATGGGCACCGCGCCGGAGGCCGAGGGTACGGGGATCGGCGGGGTGCTGCTGCGCCGGTGCCTGCGCGACCAGCGGGCCGAAGGGGTGAAGACCGCCCAGATCGGCTGGGTGGGCCCGGTGCCGTTCTACTCGCGCAGCGCGGGTGCCCGGATCGAGCGGGTCTTCTTCCTGTACCGCAAGGCGCTCCCGCCGGTCGGGGGCTGAACGGCGGGGCAAGAACGGCCCGGACGGGGCTGGGCAGGGGTGCCGCCGGCCGACGCCCCTGGCCGAAGGACGAAGTTGCATGACCGACCGCGATCCGGGGCAGATCGAGCAGAACGGGCAGCGATCCGCATAGCGCCGTTCGGCTGCCCCCGCATCGACGGCCCCCTACCGTCTGGTTAGAGGAGGCGGTCATGACCACGGACGACGAGGAGACCGACGGCACTCGACCCATCGCCTGGGTGCCGGTCGAGGAGATCCCGGGGCAACTGCCGTTCGACCGGCTGGACTACGGCGACGCCGAGCAGCTCGCGGAGATGACGGGGGTCGACGCGCCCCCGGTCGAGGAGCCGGTGGCCCTGGTGGACGAGCCGCTGCGCATCCACCCGCCCTACGACCGGGGCCGGAAGCAGCGCAACCAACGACCCCTGCCGACGTGACGGGCCGGGCACGGCCGGCGGGACGACGCAGCGCCGGCGGGGAAGAGGCGCGGCCGGCGGGGACAGCGCCACTGCCCGCGGGGATGACGCAGCGCCGGCGGGAACGAGGCCACGGCCGGCTGCGCTGCGGGGGGGCGAGACGACGGAGGGGGCGGGCCGCTGACGCGGCCCGCCCCCTCTCGGCGTACTGGTGGGGCTGGACTCAGAAGTCCATGTCCCCGCCGCCCGGGCCCGCCGGGGCGGCCGGGGCCTTCTCCGGCTTGTCGGCGACGACGGCCTCGGTGGTGAGGAAGAGCGCCGCGATCGACGCGGCGTTCTGCAGCGCCGAGCGGGTCACCTTGGCCGGGTCGATGATGCCCGCGGCCAGCAGGTCGACGTACTCGCCGCTGGCGGCGTTGAGGCCGTGACCGGCGTCCAGGTTGCGGACGCGCTCGACGACGACGCCACCCTCGAGGCCGGCGTTGACGGCGATCTGCCGCAGCGGGGCGTCCAGCGCGATCTTCACGATCTGCGCGCCGGTCGCCTCGTCGCCGGCCAGGTCCAGCTTGTCGAAGGCGGTCTTGCCGGCCTGCACCAGCGCGACGCCACCACCCGGGACGATGCCCTCCTCGACGGCGGCCTTCGCGTTGCGGACGGCGTCCTCGATGCGGTGCTTGCGCTCCTTCAGCTCGACCTCGGTGGCCGCGCCGACCTTGATCACCGCGACACCGCCGGCCAGCTTGGCCAGGCGCTCCTGCAGCTTCTCACGGTCGTAGTCGGAGTCGCTCTTGTCGATCTCGGCCCGGATCTGGTTGACCCGGCCCTGGATCTGCTCGGCGTCGCCGGAACCGTCGACGATGGTGGTCTCGTCCTTGGTCACCACGACCTTGCGGGCGCGGCCCAGCATGTCGAGGCCGACGGCGTCGAGCTTGAGGCCGACCTCCTCGCTGATGACCTGGCCACCGGTGAGGATGGCGATGTCGGCCAGCATGGCCTTGCGACGGTCACCGAAGCCCGGCGCCTTGACGGCGACCGACTTGAAGGTGCCGCGGACCTTGTTGACGACGAGGGTGGCCAGGGCCTCGCCCTCGATGTCCTCGGCGATGATCAGCAGCGGCTTGCCCGACTGCATGACCTTCTCCAGGATCGGGAGCAGGTCCTTCACCGAGGAGATCTTGCTGTTGACGATCAGGAGGTACGGGTCGTCGAAGACGGCCTCCATACGCTCCGGGTCGGTCATGAAGTAGGCGGAGATGTAGCCCTTGTCGAAGCGCATGCCCTCGGTGAGCTCCAGCTCCAGACCGAAGGTGTTGCTCTCCTCGACGGTGATGACGCCTTCCTTGCCGACCTTGTCCATCGCCTCGGCGATGATCTCGCCGACGCTGGTGTCACCGGCCGAGATGGAGGCGGTGGAGGCGATCTGCTCCTTGGTCTCCACGTCCTTGGCGAGCTTGAGCAGCTCCTCCGAGACGTTGGCCACGGCGGCCTCGATGCCCCGCTTCAGGGCCATCGGGTTGGCGCCGGCGGCCACGTTGCGCAGGCCCTCACGGACCAGGGCCTGGGCCAGGACGGTCGCCGTCGTCGTGCCGTCACCGGCGACGTCGTCGGTCTTCTTGGCGACCTCCTTGACCAGCTCGGCGCCGATCTTCTCGTAGGGGTCCTCGAGCTCGATCTCCTTGGCGATGCTCACACCATCGTTGGTGATGGTGGGGGCACCCCACTTCTTCTCGAGCACGACGTTGCGGCCCTTGGGGCCGAGGGTCACCTTCACGGCGTCGGCGAGCTGGTTCATGCCCCGCTCGAGGCCGCGGCGAGCCTCTTCGTCGAACGCGATCATCTTGGCCATACGGCGTTGTCCTCCTGGACACTCACGGGCCACCCGAGTGTGTGTCCCGGATGGGCCGCCTGGTGTACGCACCTTGGGACGTCGCCACCTGGCGACGACGACGTCCGTCCGGCCGGGCCGGATAGCCCGCGACGACCGGCCATGTGCCACCCGACGGATTACCGTCGGGCGACCGTGGCCCTACCGCCCCGACCATTGGCACTCGCGCCAGGCGAGTGCCAATAACCTGTTTAGCACTCTCCCCTGCCGAGTGCAAGCACGATGCCGCGTCTCGCGGGGTTCGCGCCCAAGCTGACCAGCGCGACCCGGGCAACCGGCGGCGGCCGGTTCTCGGGGGCCGCCAGCAGCTCAGGCGGGCTGGGCGGGTGGTCCGGTCTCGGGCCCGCCAGCAGCTCAGGCCGGCCCGGCTGGCGGTCCCGTCTCGGGCCCGCCAGCAGGCTCACCCGAGCTCGGCGGCCAGCCGGGAGGCGGTGACCGGGCCCTCGTAGGCCCGCTGCTCGGCGTACGTGACGACCAGGCCGACCAGGTAGACCAGGGCGGCCGGGACAGCGACCACGCTCGACACCACCGCGTACGCGATGTTCCAGGCGTCCAACCGGGCCAGGTCGGCCGGGTCGGCCAGCAGCCCGGCGGCGACCTGGATCGGGGCCGCGACCATGGTGGTCATGGACGAGACCAGCCCGGCCAGGGCGATCCGCCCCAGCACGGGCCCGAGGCGGGCGTGGAAGAGGTGGCGGGCCCGGCCCAACGGGGCGACGCGCTCGAAGAGCAGCACCGGGCCGAAGAGGCTCAGCGCGGCCATCACGTAGAGGCCGGGCAGGTAGCAGAGGACGAACCCGATCGCCACCAGCAGGCCGTAGAGCAGCGTCCAGCCCCACAGCGCCGGGGCGCGGCGCAGCCCGTACGCCAGGGCGGCACCGACCGACGCCGGCTCGCCGGCCGCCCGCCGGGTCAGCGCCCAGGTGCCGGCGGCCCAGCCTACCGACTGGAAGAACGTGAGCAGGCAGCCGAGCCCGGCCGCCGCCGCGAGGAAGACCCCGATGTCGGTGAGGAACCCGTCGGGCAGTGGGGGCGGCGGCCCACCGGGCGTCTCGGGCTCCAGTGGCAGCACCGGGTACAGCGGCACGATCGCCAGCATCAGGGCCAGCGCCGGCAGCGCCTGGGTGAGCGCCAGGATCGGCACGAGCACCCGCCAGCCGCGCCGCAGCGCGCCGGTGCAGCGCGAGAGCCACCCGCTCAGCCCCTCGCCGGGCAGGGTGACCAGCGGGTCGCCCGCGTCGTAGCCGGGCGGAACCCAGGAACCGGCCTGGCCCGGCGGAGGCCAGGAACCGCGCTGACCCGGCGGAGGCCAGGGCGCGGCATGGCCCGGCGGAGGCCAGGAGCCCGCCTGCCCCGGCACCTGGCCGGGCGGTATCGCCGGCCCGGGGTGGATCTGCTGGCCGGGGTACACCGGCAGCCCGGCGTAGGTGCCGCCGGCGGCGGGCGGATCAGGGTACGCCCAGCCGACCGGCCCGCCCCGCTGCTCGGGTGGGGCGGGATCGCCGCCCGGCGGCGACCCGGCCGCGCCGGGGCCCTCGGGGCCCGGGCGGGGCTGGTCGGGTGGGATCGGCAGGGACATGGGCCCTCCTCAGCGACGACGCCGGAACGGCCACGATCTTCCCTGGCGCGGCCCCGCGCCGCTGCCCCGCCGCGGACGATCCCGCGCGGCCCTGCCCTACTTCGGACGACCCTCACGGGCCGCCGCTGCCCGGCCGCGAGCGGTCAGGCGACGACGCGCACGCGCTCGGCCTGTGGCCCCTTCTGCCCCTGGGCGATCTCGAACTCCACCCGCTGGCCGTCGTCCAGCGCCTTGTAGCCGTCCATCTCGATCGCCGAGAAGTGGACGAAGACGTCCTGCCCCCCGTCGACGGCGATGAAGCCGTAGCCCTTCTCGGCGTTGAACCACTTCACGGTGCCCTGTGCCACGGTGCACTTCCTAACGTCGCGCGGCCTTCCACGAGCCGGGTACGCCTGCGGAACCGGCGGCCCCGGGACCACCGTTTCCGTCAGTCCACGACGACCGCGAAATCAGTGACCGAAATCGCACGGTACACGAAGCGTGACGACCTCGCACGACCACAAATCGGTCAATATCGGACCGTCCTCGACCCAGGTAGGCATAGGCGTACGTCACTGCGGTAGGTATGCGGGATGACAGCAGGTTTCCGCCCGGGGTCCGGCGTACCCGACGGGTCGGCCGCGACGACGGCCCGCACCGGAACGACGGCCTCGGCCGGGACGAGCGCCCCGGCCGCGCGGGCAGCCACCGTGCGCCGGGTGACCCGGGCGGACGCGGCCCGGATGCGCGCCCTGCGGCTGGAGATGCTCGCCGACGCGCCGCTGGCGTTCATCGAGACCCTCGCCGACGCCGCCGCACGCACGCACGCCGACTACGCGGCCCGCATCGCCTCGGTGTCCACCGGCGGGCACACCGCGCAGTTCGTCGCCGACCCGGGGGGCGAGCGCCCCGGCGGCCCGGTCGGCCGCTTCGTCGGGCACGCCGGCGGCACGGTCGCCCCGCACGAACCCGGCCTGACCATCGTGTACGCGGTCTACATCACGCCGGCCCGGCGGGGCACCGGCCTGCTCGCCGAGCTGATCGACGGGGTGGCCGCCTGGTCGCGCGAGTGCGGCCGGCCGGAGCTGATGCTGGAGGTGGTGGTCGGCAACGACCGCGCCTACCGGGCATACCGGCGGCTGGGCTTCGTGGACTCGGGCGTGCGCGTCCCGCACCCGACGATCCCGACCCTGCGCGAGCTCCAGATGCGCCGCCCCGCTTGACAGCCCTTGGAGCCGGTGAGAAGGGGCACCCTCTATACGCCAGGCGTTAAGAGGGTGCCCTTCCTTGCACCCTCAGGCGGGGCGGCGGGACTGGACGACCCGGAACCGGTTCGCCACGTACGCCCCGTCGGTCAGCGCCGCGTTCGCCGCCGGGTTCGCGCCGCTGCCGTGGAAGTCGGAGAACGCCGCCGACTGGTTGACGAACACGCCGCCGGTCAGGTTGCACGACAGGTGCACCCCGACGTCGACCGCCGCCGCCTCGGCCGCGTCGAGCACCGCCTCGTCGGTGGAGTAGACGGCGGCGGTCAGCGCGCCGGACTCCCCCACCGTGGCGCGCAGGATCTCCAGGCTGTGCGCCGTGGAGTCGGTGGCGATGACGAAGGAGATCGGCCCGAACCACTCCCGCGAGTACGTCCCGGTGTCGCCGGCCGCCAGCTTCAGGATCGTCGGGGTGCGGACCACCGCGCCGGGGAAGGCCGGGTGCTCCACGACGCGCGACTCCAGCACGGCCTCGCCGACCTTGGTGACCTCGTCGAGGCGCTCCAGCACCCCGTCGTTGACGATCGCGCCGGTCAGCTCGACGCCCCGGGCCGGGTCGGCGGTGAGCTTGCCGACGGCCGCCGCGATCCCGGCGGCCACCTCGTCGAAGCTCTTGTGCCCCTGGTCGGTGGCGATGCCGTCGCGCGGGATCAGGATGTTCTGGGAGGTGGTACACATCTGGCCGCTGTAGAGGGTCAGCGTCCAGCCGAGGTTGCGGCACAGGCCGGCGAAGTCGTCGGTGGAGTCGATCACCACCGCGTTCAGGCCGGCCTTCTCGGTGTAGACCTGCGCCTGCCGGGCGTTGGCCTCCAGCCAGTCGCCGTACTCGGTGGAGCCGGTGAAGTCGACGATCCGCACGGCCGGGTGCAGGGCGAGGGTCGAGGCCAGCTTCTCGCCGGGGGCCTCGGGGGCGAGCAGCACCAGGTTCGGGTCGAAGCCGGCCTCGGCGAGCACCTCGCGGGCGTACCGCACGGTGATGGCCAGCGGCAGCACCGCGCGGGGGTGCGGCTTGACCACCACCGGGTTGCCGGTCACCAGCGAGGCGAACAGCCCCGGGTACGAGTTCCAGGTCGGGAACGTGTTGCAGCCGATGACGAGGGCCACCCCGCGCGGCACCACGTGGAACGTCTTGGTCAGCCGCAGCGGGTCGCCCTTGCCGGCGGCCTTCTCCCAGCCGGCCGTCCCCGGGTGCCGGGTCATCTCCGCGTACGCGTAGGCGACCGCCTCCAGGGCCCGGTCCAGCGCGTGCGCCCCGCCGGCCTGGAAGGCCATCACGAACGCCTGGCCGCTGGTGAACTGCACCGCGTTGGCCAGCTCGAAGACGTGCTTGTGCAGCCGGTCGAGGATCTCCAGGCAGACGCCCGCACGGGCCTGCGGGCCGGCGTCGCGCCAGGCGGGCAGGGCGGCGGAGGCGGCGGCCACCAGCTCGTCGGCGCCCGCGTGCGGGTACCGGACGTTCAGCTCCAGCCCGAAGGGGCTCGCCTCGGTGGCGACCCGGTCGCCCGCGCCGGGCTGGTCGAGCGGGAAGTCGCCGTTCAGGTACGCCTCGAAGGCGGCCCTGCCGTCGGCGGCGGCGGTCTCGCCGTACACGCGGGGGCTGGGCGACTCCGGGTAGGCGGACCAGTACCCCCGCTCCGTGATCGCGGTCAGCGCGCGGTGGAGGGTGTCGGCGTGCCTGTCGTACAGGGGATGCGGGGTCTCCGTCATGCCCGCCATCATGCCGCAGCCGGACACCGGACAGTAGGGTCGGCGACCGCGCTGGAGAGGGTGAGCTGCCAGTCCGTCCAGGCGTCGACGGGGCGGAAGCCGAGCTGCTCGTTGATGCGGATCATGTGGGCGTTCTCCGCCGCGTTGAAGGTGTCCACCGCCCGCAGCTCCGGCTCGTGGGCGAGGGCGTACCGCAGGTTCTCGCTCTTCACGAGCAGGCCGAGCCGGTGCCCCCGGTGCGCCGGGTCGACGATGGTGATCTGCTGGAACGCGTGCCACGGCACACTCGCGCCGAGGTCGAGCAGCGTCCAGGCGACCAACCGGCCGGAGGCGACGTGCACCGCGCCGTGGTGGTAGCGCCGCCGCCCCCGGGCGTCGAGCCCCCGCTCGGTCTCCCGCAGCCGCGCCACGTCGACCCGCTCCGGCTCCCACTCCACCTCGCCGAGCGGCGCGTCGGCCATGAGCCGGCTGTCGAGGTAGGCGACGTCCGCCGCGTACTCCTCGGGGGTGTGGTCCCGCCAGCGGACGGCGCGGTAGCCGGCGGCCCGGGACGCGGCGTCTGCCGCCTGCACATCGAGCGCGGCCCGGTCGAGGCGGTCGACGTGGAGCCGTCGGCGTACCACGGCGAGCGCCGCCCGCGCGCCCACCGCCGCCGCGAACGCGTCGCCCGCTTCGTCGCGCCGGGGCCCGCCGGGCAGCCCCGACACGGCCATCGCGACGACCCGCTTGCGCCCGCGTGCGCGCAGCAGCCCCAGGCCGTGCGCGTGCAGCGCCCGGCCGACCCCGCGCCGCCGGTACGCGGGGTGCACGAACAGGTCGGCGGTGGCGTTGTCGGTGTTGTCGAGCTGCGGCAGGAACAGGGCGAGGTAGCCGGCCGGTTCGCCGTCCCACCGGGCCAGCGCCCAGACCGGCGCGATGCCCGGCATCGGGTTCCGGAGCCCCGCCTCTAGCCGCCGGCGGCACAGCGGCGGGAAGTCGGGGACGTCGCGCTCGTCGGCGGCGGCCCTGATCCGGTACGCCGCGTCGAGCGCGGCCTGGTCGGCCTGGTCGATCGGCGCGATCGTGATGCCCATGTGACCGAGGGTGGCCCGGAAACGACGATCGGGCCAGCGAATTTCTCGCCGGCCCGATCGGAGGCTGGTCGGGAGGGACGATCGCACAACGCCTCCGGCGTTGGGTCGTAAGAACTAAAAGTCTTCGGCGACACGCCCTCCCGCACGGAGCATCTTGCGCCGTCCGGTTCCTGCCGTCAAGTCCCCGGCGACGGTTTTTCTCACCGAGGGCAAAGCGGCGGTCACCCGCCGACTCCGCCGAGTCCCCCGACCGGGCGACTCGCCCCTCGCCCGCCCGGCCGAAGCGGATCGGCCGGGCGGACGGGCGTGACGGGCGGTTCGGGCGCGCGTGGCGGCCGGTTCGGCCGGGCGGGCGTGCGTGGCGGTCGTCCCCGCCGGGCGGGCGTGCGTGGCGGTCGTCCCCGCCGGGCGGGCGTGCGTGGCGGTCGTCCCCGCCGAGCGGGCGTGCGTGGCGGTCGTCCCCGCCGAGCAGGCGGGCAGGCGGACGGATCAGCCGAGCAGGCCGGCGTCGCGGGCGGCGCGCAGGGAGGGCTTGACGCGGTGGGTCGGACCGACCTGGGCGGCGACGGCATCGAGGGTCTTCAGCCCCTCGCCGGTGTTGAACACCACCGTCTCCGCCGCCGGATCGAGCCGGCCGGACTCGACGAGCTTGCGCAGCACCGCCACGGTCACCCCGCCGGCCGTCTCGGCGAAGACCCCGGTGGTGCGGGCCAGCAGCCGGATGCCGTCGCGGATCTCGTCGTCGTCCGCGTACTCCATCCAGCCGCCGGTGCGCCGCACGGCCTCCAGCGCGTACAGGCCGGCGGCCGGGTCGCCGATGTTCAGCGACTTGGCGATGCCGGTCGGCCGGACCGGGGTGATGGTGTCGCTGTCGGCGTGCAGGGCGGTGGCGATGGGGTTGCAGCCGGCGGACTGGGCCCCGAAGACCTTCCAGCCGCCGGCCGGGGCCTCCACCAGGCCGATCTCGACCAGCTCGGCGAACGCCTTGTCAATCTTGGTGAGCAGCTCGCCGCTCGCCATCGGGATGACCACCTGGGCCGGGATGCGCCAGCCGAGCTGCTCGGCGACCTCGTACCCCAGGGTCTTGGAACCCTCGGCGTAGTACGGCCGGACGTTGACGTTGACGAACGCCGTGTCCTCGAACTCGTCGGTCTCCACCAGCTCGCCGCAGAGCCGGTTGACGTCGTCGTACGAGCCGTCGACGGCGACCAGCTCACCGCCGTAGACGGCGGTGGTGACCACCTTGCCCGGCTCCAGGTCGCTGGGGATGAAGACGATCGACGGGACCCCGGCGCGGGCCGCGTGCGCGGCCACCGAGTTGGCCAGGTTGCCGGTCGAGGCGCAGGCGAACCGGGTGAAGCCGAGCGCGCGGGCGGCGGTGAGCGCCACCGAGACCACCCGGTCCTTGAACGAGTGGGTCGGGTTGGCGCTGTCGTCCTTGACCCAGAGCGGGGCGGTGATGCCCAGCTCGGCGGCGAGGTTCGGGGCGGCGACCAGCGGGGTCAGCCCCGGGTCGACGGTCACCCGGGTGGCCGGGTCCTGGCCGGCGGGGAGCAGGGCCGCGTACCGCCAGAGGTTGCTCGGCCCGGCCTCGATCTGCTCCCGGGTGACCCGGGCCAGGGCCTCGGCGTCGTAGTCGACCTCGAGCGGGCCGAAACACTCGTAGCAGGCGTGCTGCGCGGCGAGCGGGTAGCGGGCGGAACAGGCCCGACAGACGAGGGCACGGGCGGGGCTGACGGTGGTGTCGATGCCGTTGGCGGTGCCGGTGGTGGTCGTGGTGGTGCCGGACGCGGCGAGGGTCGACGTCATGTCGAGGATGTCCTCTCATCTTTCCCCGCATCGCACCCTGCGGCGGGGACGGAATTGGCACCTGTCCGTGCCGCTCGTCGTCGAGCGCGCGGGTGGTTGCCGGGGCTTCGTCGGGCCGTATCCCTCTGCCCCTCTGGATGAGGTATTCAGTTGTGCCGCCGATTCTACGGCCGATCGCCGCGCCGGTCACCCCCGGGTTCCCAGCGGATGGGGTCCCGCCCGTGCTGGCCGGCGGTTCCTACGCTGGCCGCGTGACGCACCCCACGGCGCCCGGCGCGCCCGGGCCACCTCCGAAGCCCGCCGGGCTCGGCCGGACCGCCCGCATCGTGATCGTCGTGGTCGCCGTGGTGACGCTGGTCTGCTGCGCGGGCTCGATCGGCGGCGGCTTCTGGCTGTTCAGCACGGTGCGGGAGGCCACCGCGCCGGCCCGGGACGCCGCGACCGCGTACCTGGACGACACGAGGGCGGGCGACCACCCGGCGGCGTACGCCCGGCTCTGCCAGCGGCTGCGCGAGCGGTCGACGGAGGAGGAGTTCACCCGGCTCCGGCCCGGGGGGTGATCGACCGGAGAACACGGGCCGGGGCCGCCGGCGGCATCCCTCGCCGGGCCGGCGGCCCCGTTGCGCTTCGCGCGGTCCACGCCGCGCCGGTCGGTCAGGCCGACACGGACGCCCTGTCCGCAGCCGGGGCCGCGACGGGAGGCTCGCGGCGGCGGCGCAGCAGTGTGTCCAGCGCCCAGGTGCCCGGGCCGAGCACCGCGACGAGCATGAACGACCAGCAGAACAGGGCCGCCAGTTCGCCGCCGTTGCGCAGCGGCAGCAGCGCCTCGGGCTGGTGCACCACGAAGTACGCGTACGCCATCGAGCCGGACGCGAGCAGCGCGGCGGGCCGGGTGAAGAGCCCGGCGAGCACCAACGCGCCGCAGGCGGCCTGGATCAACGCGGCCCACCAGCCTGGCCACTGGCCGAACGGGACCGCCTGGCCGCTGCCTCGGGCCCCGCCGAACACCCCGAACAGCGACGAGAGCCCGTGGCACAGGAAGAGCAGGCCGAGGACCATGCGAAAGAGGGAGAGGACGGGTCCGCCGAGCCGATCGAGATTCATGGAACACCTCCATTGAGACGGGTAGATTTCAACAGAGTGCGACATGAATTTGAACAGGTCGATGTGATCTCTCGTTGTGGGAACGCTTGCACGCCAACGCAACCGGCGGGCACCCACGCCCCCGCCCGGCGCGCGACGGACCAGGGCAATGCCCGACGAATTCCGACCGCCGCCCAAGAGGCTCGTCCGCAATCCGCTGCGCCTGTGATCAGTCACGCGAAGGCCAGGCGAACCGCGGCCGGCCCGGCCCCAGCCCTCCAGAAACCCCGGCAACGTGAACCTTGGTACGAATCGGCCCCCGGAGGGGCTGTTCAGTACCAAGATCTGCACCCGCCCCTGGCAGCCTTCCACCAGGCCCCGGGTTAATCATGGGGTTGACGGCAGTCAGGGAGATCGAAAGTGCCGCCAACTCCATGATCAACGGAGTCCGGGGGGTGGGGTGGGGGCGGGTGGGTCAGCTCGTGACGTCCTTGCGGGTGAAGCGCCAGAAGGCCACGGACCAGAAGAGGGTGGCGTAGGCGATGGCCGAGATGCAGCCGCGTACCAGGTCGTCGGTCTGCACCGGGGTCGACAGCAGGCCCAGCCAGGCGTTGGCGTAGTGGGTGGGGAGGAAGGACCGCACGGCGCCCAGCGCCTCGATCTGGTCCAGGATGCTGGACAGGATCCACAGCAGCACCGCGCCGCCCACCGCCCCCAGCGCCGCGTCCGTGACGACCGAGAGCAGGAACGCCAGCCCGGCCACCGCCAGCAGGACCACCGCCAGGTAGCCGAGCACGGCCAGCAGCCGCAGCAGCCCCTCGCCCGGGTCGAGCTGGGCCGACACCTGGCTGCGCAGCGGCTCCCAGCCGTACCGGAGGGTGCCGGCGAGCAGGGCGGTGCCGGCGAGCAGCAGCAGGGCCAGGGCCGAGTACGCGAGCGCCACCAGCAGCTTCACCGCGAGCAGCCGGGCCCGGGGCACCGGGATCGCCAGCAGGTAGCGCAGGCTGCCCCAGCTCGCCTCGCTGGCCACCGTGTCGCCGCAGAACAGCGCCACCACCACGACCAGCAGGAACGACGCCGAGACCAGCAGCGAGAAGAGGGTGAAGTTCAGCCCGCCCGAGGTCGCCAGGTCGGCGAGGCTGGAGAACTCGCCCCCGCCGCCGTCGCGGTCGTCGTCGCCGGCGTCGAACTGGAACGCGATCAGGATGATCAGCGGCAGCAGCACCATGAACCCGAGCGCGAGCTGGGTGCGCCGCCGCGACGCCTGCCGGCGGAACTCCGCCGCGAACGGCAGGGTCGCCGACGGCCGGTAGCCGGCCGCCGCGCCCACCGTGGAGGACGACTGCCCCATCACCGGTCCCCGCTTCCCCGAGAGTTCTCGCCCACCAGGGCGAGGAACGCGTCCTCCAGGCGGCGGCGCGGCACCACCCGGTCCACCCCGATCCCGGCCCGGACCAGCTCGGCCACCACCTCGCTGCGCGCGGTGCCGTTGGTGTCCACCACGAGGTTCCCCTCCGGGTCGGGCAGCACGGTCACCCCGTCCAGTCGGCCCAGCACGTCGCGCGCGGCGGCCGGGTCGGTCACGTCGAACAGCACGCTCGGCGACTCGCCGACGATCTCGGCGACCGGGCCGGACGCCACGATCCGCCCCTTGTTCACCACCACGGCGTGGGTGCAGGTCTGCTCCACCTCGGCGAGCAGGTGGCTGGAGACCAGCACCGCCCGGCCGTCGGTGGCGTAGCGCTGGAGCACCCGGCGCATCTCGGCGATCTGCGGCGGGTCCAGGCCGTCCGTCGGTTCGTCGAGCACCAACAGCTCGGGCAGGCCGAGCATGGCCTGGGCGATGGCGAGCCGCTGCCGCATCCCGTGGCTGTACTTGCGGGTCTTCCGGTGCACCGACTCGCCGAGCCCGGCGATCTCCAGCGCCTCGTCGAAGTGCGCGTCCGCCCAGGGCCGCCCGGTGGCCCGCCAGTACGCCTTCAGGTTGTCCAGGCCGGACAGGTGCGGCAGGAAGCCGGGCCCCTCGACCAGCGCACCGATGCGGGACAGCACCGGCGAGCCGGGCACCAGCCGCCGGCCGAAGACGTAGATCTCGCCGGCCGTCGGCTGGGTCAGCCCCATCAGCACCCGCAGGGTGGTGGTCTTGCCCGCGCCGTTGGGCCCGAGCAGGCCGACCACCTGGCCGGGGTGCACCTCGAAGTCGACGTTCGACACGGCGACGAAGCCGTCGGCGTACTCCTTGCGAAGCTGCCGGACGGCCAGCGGGACGCCCGCGTACTCCGGGTGCACCGAGCTGTCCTGGCGGCGGTGCCGGCGGCGGGCCAGCAGGACGACCACGACGAGCCCGACGACGACGGCCGCGAGCAGCCCGGCGAGCACCCAGCGCCACACGGTGGCGGCGGTGGGGATCGGCTCGCCGGTCACGGTGGGGAGCACGAGCGGGGCGTCGCCGGCCGCCACGGTGTAGACGGTCGGCTGGGCCGGCGTGGTGTACGCCTGGTCGGTGCTGGCCACCGTGATCCGCAGCCGGTGCCCGGCCTCGACCCGGCGGACGATCCCCGGCAGGGTCACGGTGACCGGCTTCGCGGCCCCGATCTCCGCCGGCAGCCCGGTCAGCCGGACCGGGGCGACCAGCCCGTTCGGCAGGGTCGCCGCGCCGCCCGGGTCGACGTCGTAGAGCTTGACGAAGAGCACCGCCTCCCCGGTCGGCGAGGCCGCCCGGATCGAGAACGTCGGCGCGCCGGTCACGTCCACGGCCTCGGTCAGCGGGGCCGACTCGAACCGGGCGTGCTGGCCCGGTACGTCGCCGGCCACCCCGTCGAGCAGCGAGCCGAGCGCCCCGGCGAACGGCACCGAGGAGATGGCCGCCGGGTTGCCGTTCGGCGGGTTCGCCACCGGCTGCGCGGGGCCGGTCACCGCGACCTCCCGGCGGTCGTCCCCGGCGAGGCCGGGGTAGTCGGCGGTGCGGTAGCCGGTGGCGACCAGGCCGCGCTCCAGGGCGTTGAAGCCGGCCACCCGGGAGTACGTGAAGTCGTCGCCCGGGGCCGGCCCGTCGCCGGTGACGTAGTGGTCGAGCCACTGGAGAGTCAGGTACTTCACCCGGTCGGAGTCGCTGGTCGGGCCCGCACCGCCGTCGTGGCCGCCCGTATACCAGGCGACCCGGACGGGGGTGCCGTTGGCCGCGATGCCGCGCGCGTTCGCGTCGGCCTCGGCGAGCGGGAAGAGGCTGTCCGCCGTGCCCTGCACCAGCAGGGTCGGAGCCTTGATCCTGTCCAGCACCCCGGCGGGGCTGGAGCGGCGCAGCAGCTCCACGTCGGCCGGCTCGGCCCGCCCGGTGGTGGCGATCCGCAGGTACGCGGCGCAGACGTCGGCGGCGAACCGGCCGCAGGCCGGGTCGGCGGCCCCGGCCGGGGCGCGACCGGAGCCCGTGCCCGGCCCGGTGCCCGGCGTCGGGCTCGGCGGCCCCGCCGAGGCCGGGTTGCCCTCGGGCTCGGCGGCCGAGCCGCCGGAGAGCCCCGCCGGCCCCGAGCCGGCGTTGCCGCCGCCGCCGAAGAAGATCCCGGCCCAGCCCTTCTTGAACACGCCGGACGTGGCGGGCCCGCCGGTGCTCTCCGGCAGGAACGCGCGGGACAGGTCGTTCCAGGTGATCATGGGGACGATCGCGTCGACCCGCCGGTCCTGCGCGGCGAGCAGCAGCGCCAGGCCGCCGCCGTACGAGCCGCCGACCACCCCGACGCGGGGGTCGCCCGGGGCGTCGGTGCGCACCTCCGGGCGGGCGGCCAGCCAGTCCAGCAGCCGCTCGGCGTCGCGCACCTCGTGGTCGGGGCTGTCCAGGTGGATCTGGCCGCCGCTGCGGCCGAAGCCCCGGGCGGTCCAGGCCAGCACCGCGTACCCCTGGGCCGCCAGGTCCTCGGCGTCGGCGCGGACCGACTCCTTGGTGCCGCCGAAGCCGTGCGCGAGCAGCACCGCCGGCACCTTCCGGCCGGCCGAGGCGTCGTCCGGCAGGTAGAAGGTGGCGTCCAGGTCGACCGGCTCGTCACCGGCCGGGCCGGAGCGGACGGTGATCCGCGCGGATTCGGTGCGGAAGCCGGCCTCGCCGGGCCGGGCCGCCCAGAGCGCGGCGGCGGCCAGCAGCACGACGGCCACCGATCCGGCGACGATCCGACGGCGGCGGGTGCCCAGGGCCCGCCGGACCGGCGCGGCCGACGAAGGCGATCTCATGCGGCCACGGTACGGGGTGTTTCCTGAGCGTCGGCTGGGATCCTCGGTACGTCGTTCGATCCCAGGTGGGGCCGGGTGCGGGGCGGGGGAGGCGGGCGGCGGCTAACCTCGGGCGGGTGGCCGCACCCGACCTGACTCTCACCGCCAGCCTGCGCCCCGCCGCGCTCGACGGCCGACGCGGCGTGGTCCGGCTGCACCCGGAGGTGCTGACGGCGCTGGCGCTGCGACCCGGCGACCCCGTCCGGCTCGCCGGCCGGCGGGTCACCGCCGGGATCGTCGCGCCGGCCGGGCCCGCCGCGAGCACCGCCCTGCTCTACGCCGACGACCTGCTGCTGGGCAACCTCGGCGTGCGCGACGGCGGGCAGGTGACGGTGAGCCCCGCGCCCGTGGTCCCCGCCCGCCGGGTGACCCTGGCCGGGCCGGTGCAGGTGGTCGCCGCCGTCTCCCCGGAGATGCTGCGGCTCGCGCTGCTCGGCAAGGTGGTCACCGCCGGGGACGACGTCTCCCTGCTGCCCCAGGACGTGCTGCCCGACGCCTCGGTGCGCGCCCTCGTGGAGGCCGCCCGGCGCAGCCTCTCCAGCAGCGTCGGATACGCCTGGACGAGCACGCTGCTCACCGTGACCGCCGCCGAGCCGGACGTCGCCGCGCTGGTCACCATGGACACCGTGGTCGGCTGGGACCACGGCCCGGCCACCCGTACGGGCGGCCGGCCCGCCGTGGACGTCCCGGCCGGCCGCGGCGTCACCGGGGCATCCGGCGACAGCGCCGCCGACCCGGCGGGCCACAGCGCTGCCTCGCTGCGGGGCGCGGCAGGGGTCGAGGGCGCGGTCCGGGCCGAACACACCGCCACGGCCGGGGACACGCCCGCCGGGGGCGACGACGCGCCCACCGTGGACGAGCTGCCCGGCCTGCGCGCGCAGGCGCAGGAGCTGACCGAACTGCTGGACCTCGGCTTCCACCACCGGGAGGTGCTGGGCCGGCTGGGCACCACCGTGTCGCTCGGGGTGCTGGTCGCCGGGCCGGCCGGGTCGGGCAAGTCCGCCCTGGTCCGGGCGGTCGCCGCCCGGGTGGGGGCCCGGGTCTGCCCGCTCTGGGCGCCCGAGCTGGCCGCGCTGAGCAACGACGCGGCGGCCCGGCGGCTGCGCGCCGCCGCCGACGAGGTGCGCGCGAACGGCCCGGCGGTGCTGCTGGTCACCGACGTGGAGGCGCTCGCCCCGGCCGACGAGCCCGGCCCCGTGGCGACCGTGTTCCGGCAGGTGCTCGCCGAGACCGTCCGGGCCGGGGCGGCGGTGGTCTGCACGACCGGCCGCCCCGAGTCGGTCGACCCCGCGCTGCGCGCACCGGACCTGCTCTCCCTGCGGATCACCGTGCCGCTGCCCGACCAGGCGCTGCGCCGGGAGCAGCTCACCGTGCTGACCCGGCAGGTGCCGCTGGCCGACGACGTGCGCCTGGACGAGGTGGCCGGGCGTACCCCCGGGTTCGTCGCCGCCGACCTGGCCGCGCTGGTGCGGGAGGCCGGGGTGCGGGCGGCGCTGCGGCAGCGGACGGCCGAGGCGCCGACGGTGGCGATGGGCGACTTCACCGCTGCCCTGGAGGTGGTCCGGCCGACCACGATGGCCGCGTCCACGCTGGAGCTGGCCGACGTCACCCTCGACGACGTGGGCGACATGGTCGAGGTCAAGGAGAAGCTGACCGAGTCGGTGCTGTGGCCGCTGACCTACCCGGACACCTTCGCCCGGCTCGGCGTGCAGCCGCCGCGCGGGGTGCTGCTGTACGGCCCGCCCGGCTGCGGAAAGACGTACCTGGTCACCGCGCTGGCCGGCTCCGGCCGGGCGAACGTGCTCTCGGTCAAGGGCGCGGAGCTGCTGTCGAAGTGGGTCGGCGAGAGCGAACGGGCGGTGCGGGAGCTGTTCCGCCGGGCCCGGGAGGCCGCCCCGACGCTGGTCTTCCTCGACGAGGTGGACGCGCTCGCCCCGGTGCGCGGTCAGGCCAGCGACGGGGGCACCACCGACCGGGTGGTCGCCGCCTTGCTCACCGAGCTGGACGGGGTGGAGTCGCTGCGCAACGTGGTGGTGATCGGCGCGACCAACCGGCCGGACCTGGTGGACCCGGCGCTGCTGCGCCCCGGCCGGCTGGAGCGGCTGGTCTACGTGCCGCCGCCGGACGGGGCCGCCCGCGCCGAGATCCTGCGCGCCGCCGCCCGGAACGTCCCGCTGGCCGACGACGTCGACCTCGGCGCGCTCGGCGAGGGGCTGGACGGCTTCTCGGCGGCGGACTGCGCGGCGCTGGTGCGGGAGGCGGCGCTCGCCGCGATGCGCGAGTCGCTGACCGCCTCGACGGTCACCGCCGCGCACGTCGAGACGGCGCGGGACCGGGTCCGCCCGTCGCTCGACCCGGGCCAGGTCGCCTGGCTGGCCGCGTACGCGGAGGCCCGCGCGTCCCGCTGAAAGCGCCGGCCCGCCCCGGCGGGGCCGCTCCGGGCGGCCGGTCGGGTCGGCCGGTCGCTCGGGTCGGCGCGGGCAGGTCGGCGCGGTCGGTCGGGTCGGTCGGCGCGGTCGGTCGGGTCGGTCGGGTCGTCGGCGCGGCCGGTCGGAGGCGGCGGTCGGTCAGTCCGTCGGCAGCAGCGGACCGAGCGGGCCGAGGTCGAGGTTCAGGTCCTCGGGCTCCAGGCCGAAGTACTCCCGCAGCCCGGTCATCTGCTCCTCCAGGGCCATCAGCGTGACGCCGATCCGCTCCACCTGCTCGTCGGTGAGGTCGCCGCAGTCGACCCGGCGCAGCGCCTGGCGTTCCATGAGCTGCCGCAGCAGCTCGATCACGGTGAGCACGAGGCTGGCCAGCCCCCGCTCGACGGAGTCCCGGTCCACGGAGAGCCGCTGGTCCAGCGGCGTCACCCGGGGCGCCCGCCACTGCGACACGTCGAGGGCGGCGACCAGTTCGCCCGCCTCGTCCCACCGGACGATCCCGCCGGGCCCGGCCGTGGCGTCCCCGGCGCGGTCGGGGCCCGTCCCGGTCATCGCGCCGCCCCACCGGGCGGGTACGGCCCCACCGGCTCCGGCGTCCCATCCGACTGCGGCGGTCCTTCCGGCTGTGTCGCTCCTTCCGGCCCCGGCGTCCCTCCCGGCCCCGCTGGACCTCCCGGCCCCGCTGCCCCTTCCTGCTCCGGCCGGACGAGCGCGCCGGCCGAGGCGACCAGCGCCCGCAGGGAGATCCGCACCAGGTCGACCTCGGCGATGGCGATGGTGATGTCCCCGGAGACCACCACGCCGCTGGCGAGCACCCGGTCGAGCACGTCCACCAGCGCCACCGGCCGGTACGCCAGCGGGTCGTCCGCGCTGCTCGGCGCGAGGGCGGTGGTCACCATGCCGGCTCCCGGACGGTCAGCGCCGGCTCCGCCGGGCGGTCCTGGGCGAAGGAGTACGCCGGCCAGGGGCCGGTGAGTTCCAGGCGCACCTCGGGGTGGCGGCCGGCCAGCGCGGCGACCAGGCCGGTGAACCCGTCGAGGGCGGGCACGTCCACCAGGTACGCCCCGTTGAGCACCATCGCGGTGGCCGCGCCGGAGAGCCGGCGGTCCTGCGGGGCGTGCCGACGGGCGTCCACCACGTACCCGGCGAGGGCCTCGTGCACGGTCGCGGCGGCCTCGGTGGCGATTCGCTGCCCCTCGTCCCGGGCGGTGAGCGCGGCCCGACGTCGCCGCAGGTACGCGACCCCGGCGCCCTCGGGCGCGGCCCCGTCAGCGGCGGCGGCACGGACGGCCGCGCCCGGCACCGCGTACCCCTTGACGCCCCACTCGGCGCGGCCGGTGAGCCGGTCGAGGGTGGCCGCCAGCTCGGCCCGGCGCTCGGCGAGCAGCCGGGCGACACCCCCCTCGTCGCGGTAGACGGTGGCGAGCCGGGTCGGCACCACCGCGCCGGCCCGGGACAGCGCGGCCACCACCCCGTGGTGCGTCCGCGCGGCCCGCTCCAGCCAGGCCAGGTCCTCCAGGTTGCGGCGCAGCGCCTCCTCGCCGTACTCGGCCGGCGGCGCGGCGCTCACCACCGCGACCAGGCCGGCGGCCGACACGGCCCGCAGCGGCCCGCCGTCCATCCCGCTCCCGGCGGCCAGCGTCGCCGGGTCGACCTCGCGGGTCACCCCGTGCAGCCAGCACCCGGCGGCGTCCCCGGCCGGCTCCGCGCCGCCCGGTGCCGGCTCAGCGGTCCAGCTCATCCCAGCCCTCCCCCCGCACGGCGGCCTTCCGCTCCACCCGGGGTCGGCGTTCGGCGTCGACCTCCTCCGGGTCGCGGAAACCCGGCTCCACCGGCGGGCGGGCGCGCGAGCTGAGCCACGGATCGTGCTCCCACCAGTCGATGCCGATCTGCCGCGCCGTGTCCACCGACGCGATGACCAGGCGCAGCTTCAGCGTCAACAGCTCGATGTCGAGCAGGCTGACCCGGATGTCACCGGCGATCACGATGCCCCGGTCGAGCACCCGTTCGAGGATGTCGCCGAGGTTCGCCGGCTCGTGGCCGGCCGGCAGCACCTGGCCGGAGTTCTGCACCACCGAGGGGGTGCGTGGGTTCGTCATCTCAGCCCACCTCGCCCTTGCCGCGCTGGTAGCGGCGCACCCGCCGGTAGCCCAGCAGCTCCCCGTCGACGTCGAGGTCGATCTCGTACAGGCCGAGCAGGTCCGTGGAGGAGGGGATGCGGCGGTCCTCGACCACCTCCACCCCCACCCGCCAGCCCTCGTCCGTGGGCTCCAGCGAGACGACGCCCTGCGCCTCCCGGTTGGTGAGGGCGTCGATCAGGCGCAGCCCCTCGCGCGCCGCCTCGGCCGCCGACAGCGGTTCGAGGTACTCCTCCTCCTCGTCGTCACGCTCCCCGCGTCGGGTGCCTCTGTCGGCGTCCCGGGTCCGTCCCTGGGTCATCCCGCTCGCCTCCCTTGTCTGCCGGCCCCACCGCCGCTGCGCCGCCGCGCGCCGCCGGGGCTCTGCGCCGCCCGAAGCCCGCTGGTCTGCCCGGCCACACGCCCTCCGGTCTGCTCCGCCCGACGCCCGCCCGTCTGCCCCGCCCGACGCCCGCCCGTGCCCGTCAGCCGGTCGAGGATCCGCTGCTGGGCGCGGTCCCGCTCCCGCTCCGTGATGTCGCCGGCCGCCGCCGCCCGGTCGAGCGCCTCCAGCTCGCGGCGCACGTTCGCCGGGTCGTGCTGCCGGGACTCGGCCTCCCGGGCGATCACCTTCACCACCGCGGTCACCCCCCGCACCGGGGCGTACGGAAAGGTCAGCAGCGCCCAGAGGATGTCCACGGGTCACCCCGCCAGTTCGTGCGCGGAGACGAAGTCGTACGGGGCGTGCGGGCCGAGCAGCCGCATCCGGATCAGGTCCCGGCGTTGCTCGGCGTACTCCTCCAGCGCGTCGATGAACTCGTCCACCCGCGCGGACTCCACCAGGAACGCGAGGTTCACCGCGTCCAGCTCGTGGCTCGGCGGTCGGACCGTGCTGTCCGCCACGAGCGGCCCCACGGCGTCCAGGACGTGCCGGTTCTCGGCCTCCCGGCGCAGCTCCACCGCCTGGCTGACGATCTCGCCGAAGCGGATCCGCTGCGGCCGGGTCGCGATCTCCGGCTGCCCGCGCACCTGCCGGGCCAGATCGGCGGCCTCCCGGTCGGCGTCGAGCAGCTCCCCGAGCAGCGCCTGCTCGTCGTAGCGGCCGTGCAGCACGTACTCGATGCGGTCCTCGAACTCGTCGAGGGCCGCCGCGAACCGGTCGTGGTGGGCGGTGAGCATCTCCGTCACCGCCTCCGGGCCGGTCACCACGGTGCCGAAGCGCACCGGCAGCACCGGCGCGACGGCCGCCGTCCCGTCCAGCAGCTCCTGGTACGCGGTCAGGTCGGCCGGCCGCCCCAGCGGCTCCTCCAGCGCCACCTCGCTGACCAGGGCGGCCAGCTCGCCGTGGCGGACCGCCGCCACCTCGCCCGGCGGGTCGCCGACCCCGGCGGCGTCCGGGGTCGGCTCCACGTCGGCGGGCACGATGCCGTAGACGAACAGGCCCGTCTCGTCGGCCATCTCAGCCCTCCTCGTTCTCTCGTCGGCGCGGTCGCCGCTCGGGCGGGGCCTCCCGGTCCGCCCCCGTGAGGCCGCCGGTCGCGCTGCCCAGCTCCCGGGCCGCCCCGCCGGCTGCCTCGCCGAGACCGGAGGTGAGCCCCTGCGCGGCCTCGGTGACGTTCCCGACCAGTCCACCGAGCCCCTCGTTCTTGCCCTTTCCGCCGGAGATGTCCAGCCGGTCCACCATCTGGGCGAAGCGCAGGTACGTGTCGATGCTCGCCACGACCACCCGGGCGTTGATCTCCACGAGCGGAATGCCGATCACCCCGATGACGACCTGGGCGTCGATCACTACACCCTTGTCGAGCACGGTCTCCACCAGGTCGGCCAGTCCCCCACCGGCGCCGCCGCCCTGCTCCAGGGCGCCGCCCGCGCCGCCGCCCGTCGCGATCGTCACTCGCCCCGCTCCTCTCGCCGACGCCGGACCACGGGTCGCCGGGGCGGCTCGGGGCGTCGACGGGCCGCCGGGCGGGGGCGCTCCGGCTCCTCGCTCGGCTGCGGCCGACGGGCCCGCTGCGTCTCCTCGCTCGGCTGCGGGCGGCGGGCCCGCTCCGGCCGGCGGCGGCGCGGCGGCTCCTCTTCCTCCTCCTCCTCCTCGTCGGCGTACTCGTCGTACTCGTCCTCGTCGTACTCGTCGTACTCCTCGTCGCGGGGGCGGCGGCGCTGCTCCGGGCGGCGACGCCCGGCGGGCCGCTCCTCGCGCTCCTCCTGCTCCTCCTGCTCCTCGTGCTCCTCGCCGGTCGGCTCCTGTTCCCCGCGCTCCCGTTCCTCCTGCTCCTCGCGCACGGCCGTCTCGTGGTCCCGCACCACCTGGGAGTCCTCGATCTCGCCGCGCCACCCCTCGACCGAGTCCGGGTCGAGGACGGTCTGCGTCATCACGTGCCGGACGAAGTGCTTCAGCTCCAGCCGGGCCCGCCGGCCCTGGGCCCGCCAGAGGTTGCCGGTGTGCTCGAAGAGGCCCTGCGGGTGGTACTCCAGGACGACCAGGATGCGGGTCAGGTCGGGGGCCAGCTCGTGGAAGCTGACGGTGCCGTCGACCGCGCCCTTCTGGCCCTTGGAGCGCCAGTGGATCAGGCGGTCCGGGATCTGCCGGACGATCGTCGACTCCCAGGTCCGGTGCGACCAGAACACCTGGGCCTTCCAGGTCAGCTTCTCGTCGCTCTCCGTGCCGACGTTCTCGACCTTCTTCATGAAGCTCGGGAAGTCGCCGAACTGCGTCCACTGGTTGTAGGCGACCCGGACCGGCACGCCGACCTCGATCGACTCGACGATGTTGGTGACCTTGAGCTTCTTCGATCCGCCCTTGCCACCCTTGCCGCCCCTGCCGAGAGCCGACATCAGTTTCTCCTTACCGCCGGCCAGGCCGGCATGGAACATGGCCTTCACCGGGGACTTGCCCTCGGCGAGCTTCTGGGCGCCCGTGGCCGCGGCGATCAGGCCGGGGCCACCCTGCTGGGCGTACTCGCTGAGCCGCCCGGTCGCGCCCGTGACCTTCTCCGTCACCACCGACATCGCGCGCTCACCGATCGCCGAGGCGAGATTGCGCAGTTCGCCCCCGAGTTGGTCGCGGGCCCGGCCGGCGAGGCCCCCGGGCTTCAGGTTCTCGGCCATGCTCACCGCCCCCGCCGGCTGCCGGCGCCCTCGGTCGCGGGCTCCGACCCGTTCCCCTGGCCCTGGTTCCGGTTCTGGCCCTGGTTCTGGTCACCGCCGCCCTGGCCCTGGTTCTGGTCGCGGCCCTGGTTCTGGCCCTGGTCGCGGCCCTGGCCCTGGCCCTGCTTCTGCTTCTGACCCTGGTCCTGGTTCTGGCCCTGGTTCTGGTCACCGCCACCCTGGCCCTGGCCCTGGTTCTGGTCACGGCCCTGGTTCTGGCCGGATTCGTCCCCGCCGCCACCGTCGCCCCCCGACGCGGCGGACGACCGCCGGCGCAGGGCGTCCGCGCCGCCGCGCAACCGGCCGCTCAGCGCGTCGATGCCGTTGCCGGCGGCGGCCGTCGCGGCGGCCTTGCCGGCCGAGACGAGCGGGCTGCCGAGGCGACCGAGGTTGCCCAACTGGGGCGACGACTGGAGGAGGTTCTGCCCCTGCTTCAGCAGCCCACCGGAACCCTGGCTGGCCCGCCCTGCCGCCACGGCGGCGGCCAGGACGAGGGCCGTCCGCAGCTTCTTCCGGCGGCCGATGAGGTACCCGAAACCCATCGCGAGTCCGATTCGCGTTCCGCTCTTCATCAGTTCTCCTTAGCTCCCCGGCTGGCGGGTACGCCCCTTTTCGGAGAGGCCGGAAAACAGCTACCGGGGATCAGCGCGACAGCGGCCCTCCGCCTGGACGTCCCGCTTTCAGCGGACAGGCCGGCAGTACCCGGCGACATTTCCGCGAAACGTCGCAACGCAATTACCGGCCACCTGGCCGGGCAGCTCAGGACGTGGGGTCGATTACCTCACGAGCAGGCCGGAAGGCGACAGAAAGGCACTCTTCCCGCCACGGGACGCAATAGTTCCCGCCGCCGGTTCAGAGAATGGGCGGGGTGGCGTCCAAACTGATCTCCGCATGGACGGCATCGCCGTCCTCGATCATTTTCGCGCCGCATCTGCGAAGCACGGAAATGGCGCCCGCGTTGTCCCGGGTGGTTTCCGCGACGACCGTGTGCATTCCGGCCGCCGCCGCGAGGTTGAGCAGTTCGCGCAGGGCCGCGGCACCCACGCCCTGTCCCTGGGCGGACCGGCCGAGCCACATCCCCGTCTCGACCGTCCCCGGCTCGGCTCGGCGGGTCATCCGGATCATCCCCAGCACCTCGCCGCTCACCAGCACCGCGTACATCGCGGTGCGGGCCGGGCCGTCGAGCCCCGGGAAACCCGAGCGGTAGTAGTCCCGGAACGCCTCCCGGCGGGCGTGCGACCACCCGGCGGGCGCGTCGACCGGGGGCATCACGTTGTCCGGCTCGGCCTCGGCGACCGCCACCGAGAGCAGCGATTCGAGGTTGCGCTCCTCCACCGGCTCCAGCCGCACCGCACCAGTCACGTGCCGCAGTCTGCCGGTCCGCACCCGCCCGAGTCCACCCTTTGCGTCCCGCTCCCCCGGCGGGTCGCCCGGCCGGTGTCCGCCTCGGCCGCGCGTCGTCGCCCCGGGTCCGCGCCCGCCTCGGTCGCGCGCCGTCGCCCCCTCCGTGCCCGCCTCGGTCGCGCGCCGTCGCCCCCGGCCGGCGCCCGTCTTGGCCGCGCGTCACCGCTACCTCGGCCGGTGGTCGGGGCGACCACCGGCCCGGCGACCGGTCACGCCGGGTCGAACTCGCAGAGGACCGCCGAGGCGTCGTCGGTCGGCTTGTGCCGGCGCAGCCGGTCGGGCCGGTCGCGCTCCGCGGCGCGGACCCGGTCGACGAGCGCGCCCGGCCCCTCGGTGGTGAGCAGGTCCAGCAGCCCCGCCCAGTCGAAGAGCCCGAACTGCTCCACCGCGCAGGACGCGCCGTCGGTGAGCAGGGCGGCCCGGCGCAGCCCGCCCGGGCCGCGCAGGGGCACCGTCCCGGTGAGCGCGTGGTACGCGGCGTCGGGGTCGGCGGCGGCGACCCAGTAGCCGTGCGTGCGGTTCATCCGCTCCCGTTGCAGCCCGACGGCCCGCCGGAACCGGTCGACCCGGTCGCCGTCGTCGGCCGGCTCCGGCAGGGTGGCCGCCATCCGGCGCAGGTCGACCATCGCGGTCTCCAGCCGGTCGTCGACCACCACGTCCACCCGGCCGCCGACGTCGAGCACCAGCGGGCTGTCGCAGAGCACCAGCCAGTCGACCTCGTCGCCGCTGGACCGCAGCAGGCAGACCGTCGACGAGGGGGTGCCCGGATGGTCGAGGTCGCACTCGCCGCCGTGGTCCGCCCGTACCGCCAGGATCGCCGCCGCGAGGCTGCTCACCAGGGTGGCCGCCGGGCGCGCGGCGGCGGCCAGCCCGAGCCGGGCGGCGAGGTGCCGGACGTACCAGGCGGGCCCGTGACGGCAGCCCGTGTCGAAGCCCTCGGGCACGGTCGCCCCGTCCAGGACCCCGACCAGGGGGCCGAACTGGAAGGCCAGATCCTCGTTGACCGCCCGGCCGGGGGCCGGCGCGGACGCCGACCGTACCCGCATGATCGGCCCCGCCGACCCGGCGCGGGTCCCCGGCCCGGCCGCCGCCTCCGCCGCCGCGATCGTCCGCCCGCCCGCGACCGGCCGCCCGACGCGGCCCTGCCCGTCCGGTACGCTCCGGTGCCCTGCCGCCATGCTCACGCTCCCTCCGCCGCCGCGCGGCTACCCCGCCCCGCCGTGGACATTCCCGGCCGGGGCGGGCGGCGCGGCCGGGACGGGCCGGGTCAGCGCCGCCGGTTGCGGGCCCGCGAGGAGCGCAGGCGGCGCAGCCGGCCGATCAGCACCGGCTCGGCGGCCAGCGCGGCCGGGTTGTCCAGCAACGCATTGAGCAGTCGGTAGTAGCGCGTCGCGGAGAGGCCGAAGGTGTCCCGGATCGCCTGCTCCTTGGCCCCGGCGTGCCGCCACCACTGCTGCTCGAAGGCGAGGATGCGCCCCTCGCGCTCGGTGAGCCCGCCGGCACCGACGCCCGGCCCGGCCGACTCGGCCGGCGCGGCCGGCTGGCCGGGCACGACCGATGCGGCCGGCTGGCCCGGCGCGGGCGGTGGGGCCGGCTGACCCGGTACGACCGGCTGGCGCGGCGCGGCCGACTCGGCTGACTCCGCCGGCGCGGGCGTCGTGGCCGGCGCGGGCACCGTGACCGGCTCTCCCGGCGGGGGTGCCGTGGCCGGCGCGGGCGGGGCCGGTGGTGGGGCGGTGGACTCGGGCGCGGACCGGGGCGGCGGGACGACGCGCTCCCGGCCGCCCGCGCGCTCCGGGGCCCCCACGCCCTCGCCGAAACCCCCCTCGCCGGGGCGCGACGGCTCGGGCCGGTCGGTGGCGGCCGGGGAGGCATCGGCAGGCGGCATGGCGCTCCTCACGCGGGCGGGCGAGGGGCCGGCAGGGGCGCGCCGACCAGGAGATCCCCAGCCTAACCAGGGGCGACCCGGACCGCATCGGACGTGCGGTCCGGGTCGCCCCGGCACGCGACGGTCAGGCGACGTCGCGGCGGCGCATGGCGACCAGCGCCGCGCCCAGGACCACCACCAGCGCGGCGGCGAACAGGATCGAGGACTGCCCCCAGGTCACGTCGAGCGTGTCCGGCTTGCACTCCCCGTAGTAGGTGACGTTGCAGGACTGCCAGTCCTCCAGAGTCACCTTCTTCTGCATCCAGGCGAGCGCGTACGTCGGCAGCAGCCACGCCTCCAGGAAGCGCACGCCCGCCATCGCCATGACGATGCCGAGGCCGAACTGGCCGACCACGGCGACCCCGATCGCCGCCCCGAGGGCCATCGCGGTGTGCCGGCCCAGCGAGGCGAGCGCGAACCCGAGGGTCACCGCGACGACGATCAGCACCAGCCCGCGCAGCCCGGTCAGCGCGAACGACTGCCACGCGCCCGAGGTCATCGTCGCGGTGCTGCCGCGCAGCGTGCCGACGAGCCAGTACCCGGCGGTCCAGACCGTCGCCGCGGCGACGGTCACGGCGACCGTCCCGGTCAGCAGGGCCCCCAGCTTGGTCAGCAGCACGGTCAGCCGCCGGGGCCGCCAGAGCAGCAGGTTCATCATGCCGCCGCTGCTCCACTCGGCACCCACGAAGGAGCCGCCGACCAGGAACCCGAGCAGCGCCACGATCGCGGTGAACGTGACGATGGTCTCCTCGAAGCCCTTTCGGAAGTCGAACGTGGAGGGCAGGAACCACTCGGGCTGGATGCTCCCCCTCGGCGGCGCCTCGATCGCCGCGCAGTCCTCCGGGTACCGGCCCTCCGGCGTCTCCTGGCCGGACGCCTTGGCCTGCACGCAGGCGGCCCGCTCCTGCTCGGCCTGGGTCACCTGTTCCTGGTACTGCTGCTCCGCCTCGGCCACGGCGGCGGCCCGCTGCTCGGGGCCGATCTTCTGGTTGGTGAAGAAGGTGCCGACGATCACCGCCCCGATCACCAGCACGCCGAGCAGCGTCATCCATCGGGTCAGGCGCCGCTTGCCCAGCCGGCGCAACTCCGTGCGATAGAGGCTCACGCGCCCCACCCTCCTGCGGCGGCGTCGGGCTGGCCCGCGCCACCGACCTTCGTGGACTGGTCGACCTGGCGGTGCTGCCCGGGCACGGGCGCGGTCGCGGTCAGCTCCAGGAAGACGCTCTCCAGGTCGACCGTGACCGGGGTCAGTTCGCTGACGTACAGGTTGTGCTCGGCGAGCACCCGGCTCACCGTGGCGGTCTTCTCGACCCCGGCGAGCATCAGGTGGTCGGGCCGGACGGTGACCGTCGCGCCCGCCCGGGAGAGGAGGTCCGCCGCCCTTTGCAGGTCGGCGACCGCCTCCAGGCGGACCCGCACCTCGCTACCGGCGTGCTCGGCGAGCACCTGGTCCACCGGCCCGTACGCGACCCGGCGGCCGAGCGAGATGATGGTGACCGAGTCGCAGATGAGCTGGATCTCGCCGAGGATGTGGCTGGAGAGCAGCACGGTCATCCCGGAATTGGCCAGGTCGCGGGTGAGGGTGCGCATCTCCCGGATGCCGCCCGGGTCGAGGCCGTTGGCCGGCTCGTCCAGGATCAGCAGCTTCGGGTCCTTGAGCAGGGCCGAGGCGACCGCGAGCCGCTGCTTCATGCCGAGCGAGTACGTCTTGACCCGCTCGCCGGCCCGGTCCCGCAGGCCGACCAGCTCCAGCACCTCGTCGACCCGGCTCTGTGGCACCTCGCCCGCCCCGGCGAGCAGCGACAGCGTGTCCCTGGCGGTGAAGTGCGGGAAGAACTGCGGGCTCTCCACGATCGCGCCGACCCGGCCGACCACCTCGGGGAGGGCTGCGGGCACCTCCTGACCGAGGATCGCCATCCGGCCGCCGTCGGGCCGGATGAGGCCGAGCAGGGTGCGCAGGGTGGTGGTCTTCCCCGACCCGTTGGGGCCGAGGAAGCCGTGCACCTGCCCCTGCTCGACCCGCATGTCGAAGCCGTCGAGGGCGTGCCGGACGCCTCGTCGTCGACTCTTGTATGTCTTACGTAGACCTTCGATTTCCAGGACAGCGGACAAGCTGCGCCTCCCCCGATGGGTGCGGTGACGTCGCACACCATACGCGGTATGCAGCCGGAGGCAATACCCGGTATGCATCCGCGTGTCGGGGAGTGGTGAGAGGGGTGCCCTTCTCCACCTCAGGCGTTGACAGGGTGCCCTTCCTTACACACCTCAGGCGCAGATGACGTGGACGCCGCCGGCGCGGAACGCCTCGACCACCTCGGGGGCCGCGCCGGAGTCGGTCACCAGCGTCTCCACCCGGTCCACCGGGCAGATCCGGGCGAACGCGTGCCCGCCCAGCTTGGACGAGTCCGCGATGATCACCACCCGCTTGGCGCGGGCCACCATCAGGTTGTTCATCGCCGCCTCGCCCTCGTGGTGGGCGGCGGCCCCGAGCTGCGGGTCGATCGCGTCCACGCCCAGCAGGGCGACGTCCAGGGTGACCTCGCGCAGCAGCGCCCCGCCGAGGGGGCCGACCAGCTCGAAGGACTTGGGCCGCACCACCCCGCCGGCCACCACCACCTTCATCCGGGAGCGGACCAGCAGCTCGTTGGCGATGTTGAGGGCGTTGGTGACGACGGTGAGCTGGGCGCCCTCCGCGCTGGTGTTCAGGTCCGGCCGGACGGCGAGGGCCCGGGCCACCTCCGTGCTGGTGGTGCCGCCGTTGAGCCCGACCACGGCGCCCGGGTTGACCAGCGCGGCGGCGGCGGCCCCGATCCGCTGCTTCTCGGCCGAGTGCTTGGCGGTCTTGTAGCGCAACGGCAGGTCGTACGAGACGCCGTTGGCCACCGCGCCGCCCCGGGTGCGGGTGATCATCTGCTGCTGGGCGAGCTGGTCGAAGTCGCGGCGGATGGTGGCCTGGGAGACGTCGAGCCGGGCGGCGGCCTCCTCGACGCTCACCCGCCCGCTGTCGGTCAGCATCTCCAGCAGCGCGTTCCATCGGGCGTACCGGTCCACCGCGGGGCCTCCACTGACTCTGCACGAACGGTGATTGATTGCGTGCACAGTAGTGCGCGAAACTGCCAAGGTGCAAAATAGTGGGCTGCGCGATCCGGCCGCCGGTTGCCAGGGCCGCGAGGTTTCGCGCAGAATATCGCTCGAAAGACGGCGGTATTGCGCCGTATTGCGCACGGCCTCCCGGCGAGGAGTTCTCATGGCTTTCGTCCACTCGGAGATCGCGAGTCAACCCGACTGTTGGCGGGAGGCCGCGATACTGGCCCCCACGGTCGCCGCACACCTGCCGAGCGCCGGGGAGCGGGTCGCCGTGGTCGGCTGCGGCACGTCGTGGTTCATGGCCGCCGCGTACGCCGGGCTCCGCGAGGCCGCCGGCCACGGCGAGACCGACGCCTTCCAGGCCTCCGAGTTCCCCCTCGGCCGCCGCTACGACCGGCTCATCGCCATCACCCGCTCCGGCACCACCACCGAGGTGCTGGAGCTGCTCGCCGCGCTGCGCGGACGGTGCCCCGCCACCGTGCTCGTCGGCGACCCCGGCTCTCCCGCCGTGGAGCTCGCCACCGCCGCCGTGACCATGCCGTTCGCCGACGAGCGGTCCGTGGTGCAGACCCGGTTCGCGACCACCGCCCTGGCCCTGCTCCGCGCGCACCTCGGCGAGAACCTCGGCGCGCTCGCCGCCGACGCCGAGGTCGCCGTCCGCGCACCGCTGCCGATCGACCCGGCCCGGGTCGAGCAGGTCACCTTCCTCGGCCGCGGCTGGACGGTCGGGCTGGCCCAGGAGGCCGCGCTCAAGTGCCGCGAGGCGGCCAGCTTCTGGGCCGAGGCCTACCCGGCCATGGACTACCGGCACGGCCCCATCTCGATCGCCGCCCCGGGCCGGCTGGTCTGGGCGCTCGGCGACATCCCGGAGGGGCTGGCCGAGGACGTCGCCGCCACCGGGGCCGCCTTCGCGCACAGCCGCACCCACGGCTGCCGCACCGTCCTCGGGAGCTGGGCGGCCGGCCGCACCCCGGTCGACCCGATGGCCGACCTGATCCTCGCCCAGCGCTTCGCCGTCGCCCTGGCCGCCAGCCGTGGGCTGGACCCGGACGCGCCCCGGCACCTGAGCCGCTCCGTGGTGCTCGCATGAGCGCAAACGACGTCGTCGTCGCGGTGGACGTGGGCGGCACCGGGATGAAGTGCGCCCTGGTCCGCCCGGACGGGACAGTCGTGCGCACCGAACGTCACCCCACCGGCGCGGAGCGGGGCCCGGACGCGGTGGTCGAGTCGATCCTCGACATCGCCGCAGGGCTGGCCGGCAAGGCGCGGGCCGACGGGCTCAACCCGGTGGCGCTCGGCATCGCCGTGCCCGGCGTCGTCGACCAGGCCGCCGGGGTGGCCGTCTGGTCGGCGAACATCGGCTTCCGGGACGTACCGCTGCGGGACCTGGCGGTGGCGCGGCTCGGGCTGCCGACGGCGCTCGGCCACGACGTGCGCGTCGGCGGCCTGGCCGAGGCCCGGCTCGGCGCGGGCCGGGGCACCGGGCACGTGCTCTTCGTCGCGATCGGCACCGGCATCGCCGCCGCGCACGTGGTCGACGGGTCGGCCGCCGTCGGCGCGCACGGCGCCGCTGGGGAGTTCGGCCACATCCTGGTACGCCCCGGCGGCCCCCTCTGCGGCTGCGGTCGCCCCGGTTGCCTGGAGGCGGTGGCCTCGGCAGGGGCGGTGGCCCGCCGGTACGCCGAGCTGGCCGGCACGGCCGCGACCGCCGCCGAGGTGGCCGACCGGGCCGCCGCCGGTGAGTCGGCCGCCCGGCGGGTCTGGGCGGAGGCCGTCGAGGCGTTGGCCGACGGGCTGGCCAGCGTTCAGGCGCTGTTCGACGTGGAGACCGTCGTGATCGGCGGCGGCCTGGCCCAGGCCGGCCCCCGCCTCTTCGACCCGTTGGGCGCCGCGCTGCACGAGCGGATGACCTTCCACCGGGAGCCGCGCCTGGTCCCGGCGGCCCTCGGCGACGAGGCCGGCTGCCTCGGCGCCGCCCTGCTCGCCCTCGACAGTCTGGAGAAGTGATGACCCTGCGGGTGAACGGCAAGGTGGTGACCCCGACCGGCGTGATCCGGCAGGGCTGCGTGGAGCTGGACGGCGACCGGATCACCGCCGTCGCCGAGTACCCGTCGGCGCGCGAGGGGCACTGGATCGTGCCGGGCTTCGTGGACATGCACACCCACGGCGGCGGCGGGCACACCTTCACCACGGGCGACGCCGAGTCGGCCCGGCAGGCGGCGGCGTTCCACCTGGGGCACGGCACCACCACGCTGCTGGCCAGCCTGGTCAGCTCCCCGTACGAGCTGATGCGGGACGCCACCGCCGCCTTCCGGCCGCTCGTCGAGTCGGGCGTGCTGGCGGGCGTCCACTTCGAGGGGCCCTACCTCTCGGCGGTCCGCTGCGGCGCGCAGAACCCGAAGTTCCTGCGCGACCCGTCGACCGACGAGCTGACCGCGCTGATCGAGCTGGGCGGCGGCGCGCTCCGCATGGTCACCCTGGCCCCGGAGCGCGACGGCGCGCTGGAGGCCATCAAACTGCTCGCCGGCCACCGGGTCGTCGCCGCGGTCGGCCACACCGACGCCACGTACGAGCAGACCCGCGCCGCCGTGGCGGCCGGCGCGAGCGTCGCCACCCACCTGTTCAACGGCATGCGCCCGGTGCACCACCGCGAGCCCGGCCCGGTGGTGGCCCTGCTGGACGCCCCGAACGTGGTCTGCGAGCTGGTCGCGGACGGGGTGCACCTGCACGACGGGATGCTCGCCTTCGCCACCTCGACCGTCGGCCCCGAGCGGGCCGCCCTGATCACCGACGCGATGGCCGCCGCCGGAATGCCCGACGGCGAGTACGAGCTGGGCGGCCAGCGCGTCATCGTGGCCGACGGGGGGGCCCGGCTGGCCGAGGGCGGGAACATCGCCGGGAGCACCCTCACCATGGACGCCGCCCTGCGGCAGGCCGTGGGGGCCGGCATCCCGATGGCCGACGCCTGCCGGATGCTGGCCACCACCCCGGCCCGCGCCATCGGCCTCGGCGACCGGGTCGGCGCGCTCCAGGTCGGGCTCCGGGCCGACCTGGTCGTCCTCGACGACGACCTGAACGTGATCCGCGTGATGCGCGGCGGCGCCTGGGTGGAGTGACCCGGGTCGGGGTCGCAGGCCCCGGCCGGGCACTCGGCAGCAGCGCCCCGCCGGAACGCCGTCAGCTCAGGGCGTCGACCTCGACGCCCAGGACGGCCTGCTCGTCGGGGCGGTGCACCAGCACGTCGGAGAGGAACGACTGCACGGCCGGCCCCATGCCGACGTCGCGGCCGGCCTTCTCCGACAGCAGCCACTTGTGCTCGATGATCTGCGCGAACAGCTCCTGCGGCTCCAGCTTGCGGCGCAGGTGCGCCGGCACCGCCCGCACCACCGGCTCGAAGACCTCCGTGAGCCAGCGGTGGGCGGCCTGCTGCTCGTCGGTCAGGTCGCTCTCCGCCCGGTAGGCGTCCAGGTCGTTGAGGAGCCGGCGGGCCTGGTTCTCCTCGGCGTCCAGCCCGGCCAGGCGGAGCAGCCGGCGGTGGTGGTACCCCGCGTCGACCACCTTGGGTCGCACCAGGTAGCGCCCGTCGGCGATGGTCGACATCGCCACCTCGGCCACGTCGAAGCCCAGCTCGTTGAGGCGGCGGATGCGGCCCTCGATGTCGTGCCGGGCCTCCCGCTCGATCTGCTGCTCGTAGGTGATCTCGTGCCAGAGGCGCTCGTAGCGCTGCACGACCTCCTCGCACACCACCTCGGGGTCGATGGACTCGTGCAGCAGCCCGGCGGCCTGGAGGTCGAGCGCCTCGCCGAAGATGTTGACCCGGGCGATCTCCAGGTCCTCGCCGCGCTGTCCGTTGGAGAGCGAGTGGCGCAGGGCCCCGGTCTCCGCGTCCACGAGGTACGCCGCGAACGCGCCGGCGTCCCGCCGGAACAGGGTGTTCGACAGCGAGCAGTCGCCCCAGAAGAAGCCGGTCAGGTGCATCCGCACGATCAGGGCGGCCAGCGCGTCGAGCAGCCGGCCCATCGTCTCCGAGCGCAGGGTGTGCGAGAAGAGCGCCCGGTACGGCAGCGAGAACTGGAGGTGCCGGGTGATCAGCACCGGGTCCAGCGGCTCCCCGGCGTCGTCCTGCCGGTCGGCGACGATGGCCACCGCCCGCACCGAAGGGAAGTCGATCCGTTCCAGCGCCCGGAGCAGGTCGTACTCCCGCTCGGCGACCCGCTCGCCGGTCTCCTTCACCGCGTAGACGTACCCGCCGAGCCGGACGAACCGGACGACGTGCCGGGAGATGCCCTGCGGCAGCGCCACCAGGTGCTCGGCGGGCCAGCGCTCCAGCGGGGTCGACCAGGGCAGGTCCAGCAGGGCCGGGTCCACGAGGGCAGAGGTGATCCGCACGTCGACAAGCATGACGGTTCACCCCCGTCGAACGCTCCCCTTCGTGGCTCGCCCCACAACCGCCGCCCGGCGGGCCGGTAGCGTGTCCGCGTGCGGGAAACCCAGGCGGTACGGCGGAAGGCGCAGCTCAGGACGGTACGGCCGGCCGGCTGGTGGTGGGACGCGCTGCTGCTCGCCGCCCTGGTCGGGTTGACGGCCGCGCTCGCCGCCGACCGCCTCTTCGGCGTCGACCGGGCGGTGGCCGACTGGGCCGAGGCGCACCGGCCCACGGCGGCGTACTGGCTCGCGGTCGTCTTCAACTATCTCGGCCAGGGCACCCCGTTGACGCTGATCGCGCTGGGCATGGGGGTGCTGCTGGCCGTCCGGGCCCGGTCGGTGCGCCCGGTGCTGCCGCCGGCGGTCGCCTTCGTGCTCACCTACCTCACGATCGGCCCGCTGAAGGTCTGGACCGCCCGGCCCGCGCCGAGCGCCAGCGTGAAGGAGCCGTTCCTCTCCCCCGACGCGACGCTGCCGCTGTTCCAGCACGACCTGCCGGTGCGGTTCGCCCAGTCGTACCCGTCGGGGCACGTCGCCAACGCGATCGTCTGGTACGGGGTGATCGCGCTGCTGCTGACGCCGCTGCTGGCCGGCTTCGGCCGGTCCGTCCCGCCCCGACTGGTCACCGTGGTCCGGCTGGTCCCGCCCGTCGTGGTGCTCTGCACCACCACGTACCTGGGCTGGCACTGGCTGACCGACTCGGTGGCCGGGCTGCTGCTCGGCCTGCTCCTCGACCGGCTGCTGCACCGGGTGCCGTGGGACGGCGTGCCGCTGCCCGCCCGGCTGGGCGACTTGAGGCGGCCCGCCCTGCCCACCCCGGTCCGCTGACAGACGCGTCGTCAGGCCGTCTCGCGCGGGTGGCCGACGCCGGCACAGGTGAGCCAGACCGTACGGCGCTCATCGTCGATCAGATACCAGATGCGCCCGCCGCCGGTCACCTCGTACTGCCAGCGCTCGAACTCCTGCCCCTTCCAGACGGCCGACGCGAGCGAGCCCTTGAGGCGATGCTGCCGCTCCGGCGAGTTCCTCGCCCGGGGGCCGGCCCGCAGGGCCTCGTACGCGCGCCGGAGGTTCGCCGGTGCCTGGCGGGCGAGGTCCTCCCAGCCGTCCGCGGCGGCCGAGTCGGCGAAGCGAAGTTCGTACTCCGTCCCGATGGCGGGCGGTGCCGCCCGGTCCCCGCGCTTCGGGCTCACTCCCGCCCCTCGGGCACGGGCACCGGGCCGAGGTCCCCCGCCGGCTCGCGGGTCAGAATCTCCAGCAGCGCCGGGTCGGCATGGACCTCGGCGGTGTGCCGCCACTGAGCGAGCAGCACCGCCACGGGCGACAGGTTCTCCAGCGACGCGGCCCCCTGCGCCACCGTGATCAGCTCGCTGAGCATCTCGTCGACGTCGGACTCGGGCAGGAAGGACACCCACGGCAGTGCCTCGCCGAGGACCCGGCGCACGGCGTCCGACGGCTGGGTGCGGACCAGTCCGGCCAGCAGCCGGGCGGTGAAGTCGATGACGACCGCGTCCCGCTCGAGCTGGTCGGCGCGCGTCAAGGCGAGGTCACCGCCACCCCGTCGGCGCAGGCGCAGGGCGCGCACCGATTCCAGCCGGTCCGCTCCGGCGACGGGTTTGTGCAGGAAATCACTGAAGGGAAGTTCCTCGTACATGGCCGCCACGACTTCCACACTACCGTGGAAGTCGCCGACGGGTCTGCCTACTCCTGGGTGGCCCTGGGGGCGGGCGGGCCGGTGGGGGCGCCCGGCGGGTGCGGGGTGGTCTCGCGGAGCAGGGCGGTCAGCCCGGCCCGGCGGGCCACCACGGTCAGGCGGTCGCCGGCGTTGATCACCAGGCGCGGGTCGGCGGACCAGTCGGCCTTCTGGCCGGCGCGGGCGTGCGCGAGCAGGCGCACCTCGCCGGGCTGGGCCACGGCGGCCAGCGGCCGGCCGTCCAGCGGCGATCCGGCGACCACCGGCACCTCGGTGACCAGCAGGGCGTGCCGGCCCACCGGAATGGTGGCGATCACCGCGCGGTCCAGCAGCGCGGCGGCGAACGAGGGCGCGGCCAGGTACGACACGCTGCGCGAGATGCCGATGCCGAACGCCTTCTGGATGCGCTCGGCGAAGTCGCCGTCGAAGAGTCGCAGCACCACCCGCACGTCCGGGTTGAGCACCTGGGCGTTCAGCGCGGCCCGCAGGTTGACCCCGTCGTCGGTGGAGACCACCACGAGGGCCTGGCAGGTCTGCACGGACGCCGACCGCAGCGTCTCCTCCCGCGCCGCGTCGCCGACCAGCAGCGGCACGCCGAGCCGGTGCGCCAGCGAGGCGCCGCGCGCGTCCGGGGTCCGGTCGATGGCCACCACCTCGACGCCGAAGTCATGGAGCTGGGCCATCACCCGGGTGCCGATGTTGCCCAGCCCGACGACCACGACGTGCCCGGACCGCTGGGGCTGGATGCGGCCGGTGTGCAGGGCCAGCCGGGCGTTGACGACCCCGTCGACCACCACGGCGGTGATCAGCGGGAGCAGCGCCAGCCCGGCCAGGTTGAGCACCACCTGCATGACCTGCGCGGCGACGGGCTTGTTGACGTCCGGGTCCTCGCCGGTGAGCGTGGTGACCAGGGTGAGGTAGAGCGCGTCCCCCCAGCCCACCCGGGTCGCGCGGGCGTTGAGCCAGCCCAGCGTGGCGATGACCCCGAGCAGCACCAGCACCGCGATGCCGATCTTGCGGGTGGCGAAGCTGCGGACCGCCCGGAGCAGCATCGTGAGCGGCCGGCGGCGACGCCGGGCGCGGGCCAGCCGGCGGGCCGCCAGCTCGGTTCCGGGCGGCTGCCCGGCCGCCTCCGCCAGCACCAGGTCGGCGGTCGCCTCGTCGGCGGGCAGGAGCCGGGCGCGGGCCGGGTCGCTGGTGTCGGCCACCCCGCACACCACGGTCTCCGGGCGTACGTCGGCGCGGCGGGCCACGTAGAGGGTGCGCCCGCCGTGCCGGAAGTGGGTCGGGGCGACCTCGCCCAGCGCGGCGGCCACGAACGCCGGGGCGGCCATCGACGCGTCGGAGAGCACCGCCGAGTCGGGAAAGAGCCGCCGCACCCCGTTGGCCAGGCTGGTGTTGAACATCCGCACCACCAGTCGCAGCCGGGGCTCCACCTCCTGCGCGCAGAGCGCGGCGTGCATGTTGCCCACGTCGTCCTGGTGCAGCAGGGCCAGTCCGTGCGCGCCCGCCAGCCCGGCCCGGCGGAACGTGGCCTCGTCGAGCCGGTCGGCGCGGACCACCTGGATGCCCTCGACGTCCCGGCCGTCGGGGCCGTCGGAGCGGCGCCGCTCGGGCACCACGAGGGTGATCCGGATCCGGCCGCTGTCCAGCTCGGTGGCGAGCAGCGCCCGCACCACCCAGTACGCCAGTGGGTCCGACCCGCAGACGACGTAGTGCGGGCGGGTCTCCCCGTTCATCCGCAGCCGCCACCCGGTCGCGCGGCGCGCGCGGTCACGCAGGGGCTCCGCCATGCGCCGAATCGTAGTCAGCGGGCGAAAGACCCCGCAGCCCCGTGATCGTGCACGAATGCCGCGGTCGGTGGCGGGTAGAGCAGCGCCATGCAGACGTTCCTGCCGTACCCGGACTTCCTGGCCAGCGCCCGGACGCTGGACGCGAAGCGCCTCGGCAAGCAGCGGGTGGAGGCCCTCCAGGTGCTGCGCGGGCTGACCTGGCCGGGCTACGGCTGGCGCAACCACCCGGCGGTGAAGATGTGGGCCGGGTATGAGGAGGCGCTGGTCCGCTACGGCCTGGACGTCTGCGCGGTGTGGTGCGAGCCGGGGCGGGCCGACACCTGCGCGGCGACGCTGGCCACCGACCTGGCCGCCGCGTGCGGCCTGGCCACCGTACGCACGCAGGTGGAGCTGGCCGCCGCCGGCGAGCTGCCGCCCTGGCTGGGCCGCGACGACCTGCACCGCAGCCACCGTTCCTCGCTGCTGCGCAAGGACCCGGCGCACTACGGCCCGATCTTCGGCGACGTCGACCCGACCCTGGAGTACGTCTGGCCCGCCTCGGACCGCGAGCGCCGCTGCCCCGGAGTGTGAGAGGGGCACCATTCTCCACCTCAGGCGTTAAGGGGCACCTTCCTCTAGCCTGGGCCGCATGGCGCTGTCTCGGGTGATGGGCCGGTTGCTCGGCGTACGCAGGCACGTGGTGGACCCCGGCGGCGGTGGCGCCCCGCGCGTGCCCGGCGTGGTCGAGGCGGTGGTGGTGGGCGGCGGGATCGCCGGGATGTCGGCGGCGGTGGTCCTCGCCGAGCGGGGCGTGCGGGTGACCGTGCTGGAGGCCGCGCCCACGCTCGGCGGCCGGCTCGGCGCGTGGCCGGAGCGGGTGGACGGCGACACCTGGGCCAACGAGCACGGCTTCCACGCGTTCTTCCGGCAGTACTACAACTGGCGGTCGATCCTGCGCCGGATCGACCCGGCGCTGCGCTTCCTGCGGCCGGTCCCCGGCTACCCGGTGCTGAGCGCGGACTGGCCGACGGAGGAGTTCGGCCGGCTGCCGCCGGCCGCGCCGGCGAACCTGCTCGCCCTGCTGCTGCGCAGCCCGAGCCTGCGCCTGGCCGACCTGCGGGCGATGGACCGGGACGCGGCGCTGCCGCTGCTCGCCTACGACCCGGTGCGCACGTACGCCGAGTTCGACCGGGCCACCGCCGACGAGCTGCTCACCTCGCTGCGGCTGCCCGACCGGGCCCGGGCGATGCTGTTCGAGGTCTTCTCCCACTCGTTCTTCAACCACGAGGCGGAGATGTCGGCCGCCGAGATGCTCGCCCAGTTCCACTTCTACCTGCTCGGCAACCCGGAGGGGCTCGCGTTCGACTGCCCCGACGAGGACTACGGCACCGCCATCTGGGCGCCGCTGGCCCGGCACGTCGAGCGGCACGGCGGGCGGGTGCGCACCGACGCCGCCGCGACCCGGCTGGACCGGGGCCCGGACGGCTGGCGGGTGAGCGCGGCCGACGGCACGACGTACCGGGCCGGGCACGTGGTGCTCGCCGTCGACCCGCCCGCGCTGGCCGCGCTGGTGGCGGCCTCCCCGGTGCTCGCCGGGGCCGCACCGAGGCTGGTGGCCGCCGCGCCCACGTTCGGCACCCCCGGCCCGCCGTACGCGGTGGCGCGGTACTGGTGCGACGGGGACGTCGACCCGGGACGGGCGGTGTTCAGCGGCGTGTCCCGGCAGCCCACCCTCGACTCGGTGACCCTCTACCACCGGCTGGAGAACGAGTCCCGCCGCTGGGCGGAGCGCACCGGCGGCTCGGTGCTGGAGCTGCACGCGTACGCCTGCGACGCCGGCGTGCCGGCCGAGGAGCTGGCCGAGCGGATGCGCGCGGAGCTGGTGACGCTCTGGCCGGAGGCGGCCCGGCTGCGGGTGCGCGAGCTGCGTGCCCGGGTGGAGGCGAAGGCCCCGGCGTTCGCCCCCGGCAGCCACGCGGGGCGGCCGGGGGTGCGCACCGACGCCGACGGCCTGTACCTGGCCGGCGACGGCATCCGCACCGACCTCCCGAGCGCCCTGATGGAGCGCGCGGCGGCGACGGGGATCGTCGCGGCGAACCACGTCCTGCGCTCGTGCGGCGCGGCGGCGGAACCGCTCCACTCGATCCGCCCCCACGGCTTGCTGAAAGGAAGGGCCCCTTCTTAACGCTTTCGGTAGAGGAAGGGCCCCCCGTTAACAACTCCAAATCCCGGCAAAACGGTCATCTGCTGTTCTAGGCTCTCCTGGCGGGCCCATCGGCCGCAGCGACGGGGGCAGCCGGGAGGGCGGGGCAGGGGTGTCGACAGCGCACCGGCGCGGGCCGGCCGACCGGCCGCCGGTCGACGACGCCGCCCGAGGGGACGACGCGCACGGACCACCGTGCGACGAGCGGGCCTGCGTCGTGACCGCGCTGCGGCTGGGCTGGTGGCTGGCCGACGCGTACCACCACGCGCAGACCGCCGACCTGACCACGGACGAGCGGCCGAAGACGCCACCGGCGAAGCTCACCAACGTCACCGAGATGTCCGGTCGGCGGCGGATGCGGATGTACCTGGACGGCGTCGACGTCGCCCTCGCCCAGATCGCCGACCTGACCCGCGCCGCCCCGCCCGGCCCCGCCTCCACCCGGGCCGCCGCGCCCGGCCCCGGCACCCGTCCCGACCCCGACCCCGGCACCGCCGGCTCCGGCTCCGGCAGCGCCGGCACGGAGGCCGGCTCGGTCGGAGCCGACAGCCCCGGGGTTCCGCCGTCCACTACCGCCGTCCGGGCGGTCCCGCCGACCGAGGCGGACGAGTTCCTGCTCGCCCTCGACGACCTCAACGTCGACGTGCTCCGCTGGGCGACGGCCACCAACCACCGGGTGGGGCTGGCGTACCGGCTCGGCCGGTCGCTGGCCGACACCGTCCGGCGCGGCGACGCCGACCAGGTGCCGTGGCGCTTCGCCGGCCGCCGGTTCCAGATCGGACGCTGGCTCGACGAGCTGGCGAGCGTGCTGCCGCCGTACTCGGCCGCGGTGGTGCGTCGGTCGCTCGCGGCCTGGGCCGACGCCGTCGCCCGGGCCGGGATGGGCGACCCGGCCGAGGCCGGCCTCGGCGAGCTGGCCCGGGAGCTGCGCAACCAGGGCGAGCTGTGGCGGGGCGTACTGACCGGGGGGCTGAACCCCCGGGACCTGCTCGACGAGGACGACTACGCGGTCGTCGCCCGAAATGTGATCATCCGGGACCGGAAGCTGGTGGTGCAGGCCGCCCGGGGGATCTTCTGGCCGGTCCTCGTACCGCTGCTGGTGGCGCTCCTCGCGGTGGTCGGGGTGAGCGCGGTGGCCGCGACCGGCTCCCCCACCGCCCGCGCCGCCGTCGCCCTGGTCGGGCTTGGTGCCGGGCTGGCCGCGATCTGGCGGTCGGTCTCCGGGCCGGCCCTCGCGGTGGCCGGTGAGGTGAACCGGCCACTGCTGGACGGCGAGCTGATCGTGCGGATGGCCGACCGGGTCGACCGCCCGCTGGCCAGCGCCCGGGCCGCCGCCCGCAGCGGCCGGCAGCGCCGCCCCGACGAGGTGGTCGGCAGGTCGGAGCACGTCGCCGGGCTCTCCCCCGCCGACCTACCGTGATCACCACCCGCCGCCGGCCGCCGTCCCGCGCCGCCAACCGGCCACCGTCCCGCGCCGCCAACCGGCCGCCAGCCGGGCATCAGCCGGCGGTGGGCGGGGCCCAGCGGAACCGGGGCGGCCGGCGTTCGCTGGCCGCCGCGACGCCCTCCCGGGCCTCCCCGCTGGCCCGGACCTGCCCGTGCCACCAGGCGATCCGGTCCGGGTCCGCCCGCCCGTCGACGATCTCCTTCGCGGCGGTGACGGTGAGGCGCGAGCGCTCGGCGATCGTGGCGGTGAGCGCCGCCACCCGGGCGGCGAGCGCGTCGGGCGGCAGCACCTCGTCGACCAGCCCGATCCGCAGGGCCCGCTCGGCGTCGATCAGCTCGGCGGTGAACAGCAGGTGCTTCGCGGCGGACGGGCCGACCAGCCCGGCCAGCCGCCGGGTGGTGGGCGCGGGATAGACCAATCCCAGCCGGGCCGGCGGCACGCCGAACCGGGCGTCGGCGGCGGCGAGCCGCAGGTCGCAGGCGACCGCGAGCTGGCAGCCGCCCCCGACGCAGGCACCGGAGATCGCGGCGACGGTCGGGCGGGCGAAGGCGGCGAGCCGCTCCTCGGCGGCGACGGCGATGCTGGTGTCACCGGCGTCCAGCAGCTCGTCGAGGTCGCCCAGGTCGGCGCCCGCGCAGAAGGTGCCGCCCGCCCCGGTGAGCACCAGCGACCGGACCCGATCGTCCGCCTCCAGCCGGTCCAGCAGCGTCGGGAGCTGCCGCCACATGGCCGGGGTCATCGCGTTGCGCCGCGCCGGGTTGCTGATCAAGACCGTGGCCACCGCGCCCGTCACCTCGACGGTCAGCTCCGCGTCCGACACCGTCCCACCTTCCTTCGCCCGGCCGGGGCGCGGGTGCGCCGGGCCGGTGCGGCGACCATAACGCCCGTGGGCCCGGCGACCACCCGCGTGGGTGGCCGCCGGGCCCGTCGACGGCACGCTCAGGTGCCGGCGGTACGGCTACGTCAGGCGACGTCGACCGCGGTGTCGTCGACGACGAAGGAGGTCTGGAGGGAGGCGTCCTCCGTGCCGGTGAACTTCAGCGTGACGGTCTGTCCGGCGTACGAGGCCAGCGAGAACGACTTCTGGCTGTAGCCGGTGGCCTTGTTCAGGTTCGAGTACGTGGCCAGGGTCGACAGCACGGTGCCGGACGAGTTGAGCACCTGCACCGTGAGCTTGTCGTACTGGGTGCTGGTGGTGGTCTCGGCCGTGTCGATGTGCAGCCAGAAGCTGAAGTTGTACGAGCTGCACCCGGCCGGCAGGCTCACCGACTGGGACAGGGTCTCGGTGCGGGTGGTGCCGGCGCCGTTCAGCCAGGCGCTCCAGGTGCCGGTGCGGGCGGGCTGGCTGGTGCCGTGCTGGGCGATGACGCCGGAGCTGGCCGTCCACGTCGTGTTGCCGGACTCGAAGCCGGCGTTGCCGAGCTTCTGGCCCGCGCTGCCGCAGCCGGTGCCGCCGCCGGTGACGGTCAGCGAATACGTGGCCGTCTTGGCCGCCGCGCCGGTGCCGGTGACCGTGACGGTGTAGGTGCCCGACGGCGTGTCAGTCGTGGTGGCGATGGTGAGGGTGGACGAGGCGCCCGAGGTCACCGAGGCCGGGCTGAACGACGCGGTCGCGCCGCTCGGCAGGCCGGACGCGGAGAGCGCCACGGTCTGCGCGGAGCCGGCGGTGGTCGCGGTCGCCACGGTGGTGGAGACCGAGCTGCCTGCCGCCACCGAGCCGGAGGTCGGGGAGAGCGAGACCGAGAAGTCGTTGCCGGGGTTCGACGAGCAGGGCGCGTCGTTGCCGGCGACGTTCACCGAGGTCCACGCCGCCTGGACGGCCTTGTACTCGGTGGAGCAGTTGCCGTACAGGTCGGTGGCCGCCCGCAGCGTGTAGGCGCGGGAGGTGTTCGCCGGGGTGGTGGTGTTGACGTAGGACGTGTTCGAGGTGAAGTAGGTGTCCAGCGCCCGGAACCAGATCTTCTCGGCCTTGGCCCGGCCGATCCCGGTCACCGCCGGGGCGGAGCCGCAGACCGGCGAGGTGCCGTACGCGGTGGAGCCGCTGCCCTCGGCGAGGTTGAAGAAGAAGTGGTTGCCCACGCCCGAGGAGTAGTGCACGTTCTTGCTCTTCGTGCTGGTCGACCAGCACGAGTCGGACGAGCCGTCCAGCGACGGGTTGTACATGTAGCGCAGCGGCGTGCCGTTGCCGTTGATGTTGATCTTCTCGCCGACCTGGTAGTCGCCCGCGTCGCTCGGCGCGTTGGCGTAGAACTCCACCATGTTGCCGAAGATGTCGCTGGTGGACTCGTTCAGGCCGCCGGACTCGCCGGAGTAGACCAGGCCGGCGACCGCCTCGGTGACGCCGTGGCTCATCTCGTGGCCGGCCACGTCGAGGGAGACCAGCGGGCGGGAGTTGCTGGCGCCGTCGCCGTACGTCATCTGGGCGCCGTCCCAGAAGGCGTTGTTGTAGTTGTTGCCGTAGTGCACCCGGCTCGGCAGGCCCCGGCCGTCGCCGAAGATGCCGTTGCGGCCGTGCACGTTCTTGAAGTAGTCGTACGTCTTGGCGGCCCCGAAGTGGGCGTCCACGGCGGCGGACTGCCGGTTGGAGGTGGCGCCGGTGCCCCACGCGTTGTCGGGGTCGGTGAGCGTGGTGCAGGTCGACGTGCCGTTGTTCATGTCGCAGGTACGACCGTTGCCACGCACCGGGTCGATCAACTGGTACGTGCTGCCGGAGAGCGTGGTGTCGATGCTGACCGCGCCGCTGTAGACGCCGGTGCCGGTGCCGGCGACCGACTCGATCTCGTCGTACGAGCCGATGACCTTGCCGGTGACCGCGTCGGTGATGACGTGCAGCTTCGACGGCGTCTGCTTGTCGGCCTTCCAGCCGGAGGCGACGGTCTCCCAGGCGAGGCGGCCCTTGCCGGAGCTGGCGTCGACGAAGAGCTCCGGGGCGCCCACCGAGGTCAGCGAGCCGGAGAACGCCTTGCCGGCGGCCTCCTTGGCCTTGGCCGCGGTGACCTTCGGGCTGGTGCCGAGGGTCAGCGGCGCCGCGAGGCCCACCGAGGTCCCGGCGAGGTCGCCGTTGGGCGCGGCGTGGATGACGAAGTCACCGCCGTACACCCGCAGGCCGTTGTACGTCCGGGTGTAGCGGGTGTGCGACGCGCCGTTGGCGTCCACCTTCGTGCGGACCGCCTGGTACGCCTCCGCGCTGGTGCCCTGGACGGCGCCGGGGTTGCTGCGGAGGACCGACTCGGCGCGGTCCGGGGCGGGGGCGGCGGGGGTTGCCGCCTGCGCCGTGCTGGCGACGCCGGCGAGCAGGCCGCCGGTGAGCAGCGCTGCACCGGCGGCGGCGATGGTTCTTTTCACGTGCCCTCCAGGGAGGAGAAGTGTGACGGGGGTAGTCACGCATGTAGATATAGAGATCTTTCGAGGCGAGGGGAAGGGGGAAGCGCTTCCAGGCCGGAACATTGACCGAAAGGGTGAGGAGCCAAGGCGACGGAACCGGGCGCGATCGGGACACGTCCGACGGTCATGAGATCGACTCGCCTGCGCGCCGCCCTCGTCGGCGCACTCCTCGCGGCGACCGGCGGGTGCTCGGCCGGCGACCCCGGCCCGCCCGCACCGCCGCCGCCCGGCCCCGTACCGTCGTCGGCCGCGACGGGGTCGCCGGCCCTCCCCGGGAATCCCGGTGGCACCGCCCCGGCGGAGGCGTCCCCGGCCCCGACGGCGGCCCGCCTCGTGGTGTCCCGCTCGGGCGGCTACGCCGGCCGCGACGACACGGTCACCGTCGAGCCGGACGGGCGGTGGACGGCCGTCGACCGGGCCGGCGCCCGCCGTACCGGCCGCCTGGCGGGGGCGGACCTCGACCGGCTGCGGCGGCTCGCCGCCGACCCCCGGCTCGCCTCGGGCGGCATCGCGGGCCCCGACGGTCGGTGCTCGGACGCCTTCGAGTACCGGCTCACCGTCGGCGGCGTCACCGTCGACTGGACCGACTGCCCGGTGGCGGGCACGCCGCCGCCGATCGCGGCGGAACTGGCGGCGCTCGTGCTCACCACCGCCGGCTGATCCGGCCCACCGGCTGACCCGGCCCGTCACCCCGCACCCCGAGTCGGCCGCCCCCGGCCGCGGCTGGGATGAGCCCCTTGTAGCCTCCGCACAGGATCCGCAGCCGGCGGCCCGTGACCAGCGGGGCACCAAGCGGAGAACACGTACGGTATCGTCCTGCCGCCGAGGACGAGAGCGGGGGTGGCGCATGACGGGAACGAGGCCGGCGGGGGCGGGACCACGGGTGGCTCGCGTCGCCGCGCTCGCGCTCTGCGGGGTGCTACTCGCCACGGGATGCGCCCGCCTCTCCGACGACGCCGGCCGCCGGCCCGCCGAGCAACCGGTGCCCACACCGGCGGTTGAGGTGCGACTGGACGCGCCGGACGTCCTGCTCGACTGGCCCCAGTCGCTGGACAGACACCTCCGCGGGCCCGCCGAGAAGAACATGGGCCAGTTCAGGCAGTTCCTCGACGGCGACACGATTAGCGCCGTCGGCACCGCTTGGGCGCCCGTCAAAGGCGGAGCAGCGCTCATGGTCAGCGGCGTCTCCGGGCGGGTCCGCGATCCACAGGCGACCCTGGCCCGGGTCTTCTCCGGCCTGCCAAAGGTGAGCGACGTGCGGGCGGTGCCCCCGGGGCCGCTGGGCGGCGTCGCGGCGTGCAGCCGCTACTCGTCCAACGGCCTCACCGCACACGCCTGCGCGTGGGCCGACAGCGGGAGCTTTGCCCTGGTGAGCATGTTGAACTTACCGGCCGGCAAGCGTCCCGAGGAGCGCCTCGTCGAGGTACGCGGCGCGCTGGAGCACGCGGGTGGGCGTCAAAAACGGTAGTCCGGGGGCAGCCCGGTGCCGCGCAGCTCGGCCGGCAGGTGGGCCACGTCGTTGACGGCGACCAGGACCGGCGGGCCGGCCGAGCTGTAGCGGATCACCGTGAGCCCGGCGTTTTGGTGGCTGAGCCCGAGCCAGCGCCCCGGCGGGGCGTCCAGCGCCTGCCGGACCAGCCAGGCGATCAGGAAGGTGTGGGTGACCACCAGCACCCGGTCGTCGCCGTCGGCTGGGGTGGTGGCGAACCGGGCCACGGCCGCCGCCGTCAGCCGCGGCCCGTCGACCCGCTCGGCCGGCGAGTAGGAGGCCAGGAGCCGCGCGTGCGACGGGGGCAGGCCGACCGGGTCGGTGTCGTGCGGCAGATGGTCCCCGGCCAGCTCGGTGGCGTACACCGGAACCCCGGGCAGCGACCGGGCGACCAGCGCGGCCGTCTCGGCGGCCCGGGGCAGCGGCCCGTGGTGGACGGCGGCCAACGGCACGGCGGCCAACCGCTCGCCGAGCAGCTCGGCCTGCCGGCGGCCCCGGTCGGAGAGGCCGACCTCCGGCGGGTCGTCCGCCGCGCCGGACGACCGGTCCTGCTCGCCGTGCCGGGCCAGGTAGAGCAGGCGGCTCGCCATCGTCACCTCACACGTCGGGAGGCGCGATGTTACCCGCGCCCCCGACGGGCCCCCGGCTCAGCCGCGCGGGAACATCTGACCGATGCGGATCTTGTTGCCGAACGGGTCCCGGATGCCGAAGTCGATGCCGTACGGGCGGTCGGTCGGCTCGTCGGTGACCTCCACCCCCTTCGCCACCAGCTCCTTGTGCGTCCGGTGGGCGTCGTCGGTGGTCATGAAGAGGGAGCCGGGCAGCGCTCCCTTGGTGAGCAGCTCCCGGACCTGCTCGGCGGTCGCCGGGTCGAGGGCCGGCGGGCCGGGCTTCTCCAGCAGGATCTCCCGCTCCGGGTCGCCGGGGAGGTTGACCGTCAGCCAGCGCATGAAACCGAGATCCGCGTCGGTGTTGACCTCCATGCCGAGCTTGCCGACGTAGAAGTCGAGCGCCTCGTCCTGGTCGAGGACGTAGATCTGGGAGCGGCTGATCGCGTTCATCGTCATGCCGATCACGCTAGGCGTCCGGCCCGACCCGGCGCTTATCCAAAACTGCTGGGTCGCATCCAGGCCATCGCGAAGCACCCGGGCACGTCCGCCGGGGCCCTGCGGCGGCGGTACTCCGTCGGCGACTCGCCCACGATCCGCCGGAACGTCCGGCTGAAGGTGCCGAGGCTGCCGAAGCCCACCGCGTAGCAGACCTCGGTGACGTCGCGCCCGGTCTGGGTCAGCAGGTACATGGCCCGCTCGACGCGCCGCCGTTGCAGGTAGCGGTGCGGGGTCTCGCCGAAGGTGGCGCGGAAGGTGCGGATGAAGTGCGCCGGGGAGACGTGCGCGATCCGGGCCAGGGCGGGAATGTCGAGCGGCTCGGCGTACGCCCGGTCCATGGCGTCCCGGGCGCGCAGCATCGCGCGGTTGGACTCCTCCACGGCGCGGCTCATCCCACTCCCAGTACGGCCGTCGGACGCCGGAATCCCGCCTCCCGGGACGCCGGTGGAACTGCGGAGCCCCCGGCCGGGATCGAACCGGCGACATCTCGCTTACAAGGCGAGTGCTCTGGCCAGCTGAGCTACAGGGGCAGGTCGTGCGTGGTCAGCATAAGCGACAGGGCACCGCACCTGCCCCCGGGCAGGCCCTCCGAGCACGGAAAACGTCATCTGCCCGACTCCGTCATGGAACGTTCGGCGGTGGGTGACGGCGGCGGTGCGGAGATTGATGCCTGGCTGTGCCCGACTGCCCGGAATGTGCATGGGGTCCGTCCCATCCGGGGCTTCCCGTCTTGGCAGGTTGCGGAAACCCGTTTACGGTGCAGTGACACGGATGACATCTCCGGCGGCCTCCGGCTGCCCGGCACGTCGCCCGAAGGCCGGCGCCGCACGGCGCCGGTCGCTCCTTCACTCGGATCGTCCGGCACGTTCCTGCCGGTGAGAGGAAGCGCTCCAGCATGGCCACGGTCACCTACGCGAAGGCGTCCCGCATCTACGCGGGCACCGAGCGTCCCGCAGTGAACCAGCTCGACCTTCAGATCGGCGACGGCGAGTTCCTCGTCCTCGTCGGCCCCTCCGGTTGCGGCAAGTCCACCAGCCTGCGCATGCTCGCCGGCCTGGAGGACGTCGACGACGGTGCGATCTACATCGGCGACCGCGACGTCACCCACCTGCCGCCGAAGGCCCGCGACATCGCGATGGTCTTCCAGAACTACGCCCTCTACCCGCACATGTCGGTGTACGAGAACATGGCGTTCGCGCTGAAGCTGCGCAAGACCCCGAAGGACGAGATCGACCGGCGGGTCAAGGAGGCTGCCGGGATGCTCCAGCTCGACGAGTTCCTCGGCCGCAAGCCCAAGGCCCTCTCCGGCGGTCAGCGCCAGCGGGTCGCGATGGGCCGGGCGATCGTCCGGGAGCCGCAGGTCTTCCTCATGGACGAGCCGCTGTCGAACCTCGACGCCAAGCTCCGGGTGCAGACCCGTACCCAGATCGCGTCGATGCAGGCAAAGCTCGGCATCACCACGGTCTACGTCACCCACGACCAGGTCGAGGCCATGACCATGGGTCACCGGGTGGCGGTCTTGCTCGACGGCGTCCTCCAGCAGGTGGACACCCCCCGGGCGCTCTACGACACCCCGGCCAACGTCTTCGTCGCCGGCTTCATGGGCTCCCCCGCCATGAACATCAAGACCGTCCCGCTGACCGAGCGGGGCGCGGCGTTCGCCGACCTGCACCTCCCGCTGACCCGCGAGCAGGTCGAGGCGGCCCGCGCCGAGGGCGGCGACGGAAAGGTGACCGTGGGCTTCCGCCCGGAGGACTGCGAGCTGGTGAGCCCGCACGACGGCGGTATCCCGATCGTCGTCGAGCTGGTGGAGGACCTCGGCTCGGACGCCAACGTGTACGGCCACGCCGCGCTGGGGGGCCACAACGAGCGCTTCGTGGTGCGCACCGACCGGCGCACCATGCCGAACATGGGCGACACCGTGTTCGTCAGGCCGCACGCCGGTCGTACGCACGTCTTCAACGCCGCCACCGGTAAGCGGATCTGACGTAGCCGCCAGCACCACTCAGCGACGCTGAGGGGGCGGTCCGCCGAACGGCGGGCCGCCCCCTTCGTCGTACGGCCGAAGGGCCCGGACGGGCGGCGGACGGCCCCCTCCTCGTACCGGCGAAGGGGGGCCCTGACAGGCGGCGGGCCGCCCCCGGGTGGGGACGGCCCGCCGGTCGGCGTTCTGATGAGGCCCGGTCACGCCTCCGCGGCGCGGCGGCGGGCCACCTCGGCGAGGGTCACGGCGGCGGCGACGCTGGCGTTGAGCGACTCCACCTCGGAGATCATGGGAATGCTCACGGTCAGGTCGCAGGTCTCGCCGACCAGCCGGGACAGCCCGCGCCCCTCGGAGCCGACGACCACGACCAGCGGGCCGACGGCGGCCTCCAGGTCGTAGAGGTCGGTCTCGCCGTCGGCGTCCAGGCCGACGACCATGAAGCCCGCCTCCTGGCACGCCTTCAGCGACCGGGTCAGGTTGGTGACCTGGGCGACGGGGACCCGCGCCGCCGCGCCCGCGCTGGTCCGCCAGGCGGTCGCGGTGATCCCGGCCGCCCGCCGCTCCGGTACGAAGACGCCCTGCGCGCCGAACGCGGCGGCGGAGCGGATCACCGCGCCGAGGTTGCGCGGGTCGGTGACGCCGTCCAGCGCGACCAGCAGCGGGGCGCTCTGCTCCAGCGACGCGGCCACCAGGTCCTCGAACGGCTGGTACGCGAACGGCGGCACCTGGAGGCCGACGCCCTGGTGCAGCACCCCGCCGGTCATCCGGTCCAGCTCGGCCCGGCTGATCTCCAGGATGGCGATGCCCCGGTCGGCGGCGGTGCGGACGATCTCGTTGACCCGGTCGTCCGTCTCGATGCCGTGCGCCGTGTAGAGGGCGGTGGCCGGCACCTGGGCGCGCAGCGACTCCAGCACCGGGTTCCGCCCGACCAGCAGCTCCGGGGTGTCCTTCGACGGGTTGGACTTGCGGCCCGGCGCGACCCGGGGGCCCGTACGCCCGCCGGTGTTGCCGCCCCGGCCGCCCGCGCCGCCCCGCCCGCCCGCGCCGCCGCGCAGCGGCACGCCGGCCCGGCTGCCCTTGCCCCAGGTGGTGTCCTTGGTGCCGGGCTTGCCGATCTTCGGGGCGCGCCCCTCCTCGACCGCCGCCCGGCGCTCCTTGTCCTGCTTCCACGCGGTGCGCTGGGGCAGCTTCTCGGTGCCCGAGTACGCCTTGTGCCAGGGCCGCTCGTCGGCGGGCAGTGTCCTGCCCCGGCCCGCGAGGGCGTCCTTGTTCTTGCCGCCGGAGCCCTTCGGGGCACCCGCCTTCGGCGTCAGTCGCCGGCCACGGCGCTGCGAGTTGCCGGCCATCAGTCCTGCTCTCCAATAGTCCAACGGGGCCCCTGGGGGGTGTCCTCGACGACCACGCCGGCCAGCTTGAGCTGGTCGCGGACGGCGTCCGCCGCGGCCCAGTCCTTGCGACTGCGGGCCTGCGCGCGCTGCTCCAGGGCCAGCGCGACCAGGGAGTCGACCACGCCGCGCAGGTCGTCCGCGCGGGCGTCACCGGCCCAGCCCTCGTCGAGGGGGTCGATGCCGAGGATATCCAGCATCGCCCGCGTCGAGCCGAGCGCCGTGCGGACGGTCACATCGTCGCCGGTCGCCAGGGCGGTGTTGCCGTCCCGCAGCACGTCCTGGAGCACGGCCAGCGCGGCCGAGGTGTTCAGGTCGTCGTCCATCGCCGCGACGAAGCCGGCGGGCAGCTCGCCGCGCTGCGCGGGGCCGACCCGCTCGGCGGCCCGCTGGACGAACCCCTCGATCCGGCGGTAGCCGCTGGCCCACTCGCGCAGCGACTCCTCCGTGTAGTCGATGCGGGAGCGGTAGTGCGCGGCGGCGTAGTAGTAGCGCAGCTCGACCGGGCGCACCCCGAGCGACGCGACGTACGCCAGGTCGAGGGCGTTGCCGAGGGACTTGCCCATCTTCGCGCCGGCGATGCTGAGCAGGCCGTGGTGCACCCAGTAGCGGGCGAACGGCAGGCCGGCGGCCTGGGACTGGGCCAGCTCGTTCTCGTGATGCGGGAAGGTCAGGTCGAGCCCGCCGCCGTGGATGTCGAACTCGGCCCCCAGGTAGCGCCAGCACATCGCGGAGCACTCGATGTGCCAGCCGGGCCGCCCCCGCCCCCACGGGGAGGGCCAGTACGCGTCGGCCGGCTCGTCGGGCTTCGCGCCCTTCCACAGGGCGAAGTCGCGCGGGTCGCGCTTGCCCCGCTCCGGGGCGTCGTCGGCGGCCTGCATCGCGTCGGGCGACTGGTTGGACAGTGCGCCGTACGCCGGCCAGGAGGCCACGTCGAAGTAGACGTCGCCGGAGCCGTCGGTGGCCGGGTAGGCGTGCCCGGCGTCGATCAGCCTCGCGATCAGCTCGTGCATCTCGGGGACATGCCCGGTGGCGCGCGGCTCGTACGTCGGCGGCAGCACGTTCAGCGCCCGGTACGCCTCGCTCAGCGCCCGCTCGTTGGCGTACGCGATCGACCAGAACGGCCGGCCCTGCTCGACGGCCCTGACCAGGATCTTGTCGTCGATGTCGGTGAGGTTGCGGATGAACCGGACCTCGAACCCCTGCGCCAGCAGCCAGCGGCGCAACACGTCGTAATTGACGCCCGATCGAAGGTGACCGATGTGCGGAGGGCCCTGGAGCGTGAGACCACACAGGTAGACCCCCACCTTGCCGGCTTCCCGCGGGACGAAGTCCCGCACCGATCGGGTGGCGGTGTCATACAAGCGTAGCGTCACCGTACAAGGGTAGCCGTCCACACCTACCCGGGTCGTCCCGTGCCGGGTCGTACGCTGCCCCACGTGGATGACGCGGCGCGGCACGACGGCAGGACGGCCCGTAGCGACGCGGGGGCACCCGCGGGCGAGACGTCCCAGACCCTCGACCGGGGGCTTCGGCTGCTGCACCTGGTCGCCGACGCCCCGGGCGGGCTGACCGTCACCGAGGCGGCGAACCGGCTGCGCATCGGCCGGGCCGCCGTCTACCGGCTGGTCGGCGCGCTGAGCGGGCACGGCATGGTGCGGCGCGACGGCGACGGCCGACTGCGGCTCGGCGCGGGCGTGCTGCACCTGGCCCGGCGGGCGCAGCCGCTGCTCGCCGAGGGCGCGCTGCCCGCCCTGCGCCGGCTCGCCGAGCAGGCCGGCGCGACCGCCCACCTCACGGTGGTCGAGGGCGGCGAGGGCATCGCCCTGGCCGTGGTGGAGCCGAGCTGGACGTCGTTCCACGTCGCGTACCGGACCGGGACGCGGCACCCGCTGGACCGGGGCGCGGCCGGGCGGGCCATCCTCGCCGGGCGGGCGGGCTCCGTCGGGCCGGTGGCCTCCAGCGGCGAGTTGCAGCCCGGGGCGCACGGGGTGGCCGCGCCGGTGCTCGGCGTGCCCGGGCTGGAGGCGAGCGTCGGCGTGGTGGCGCTGACCCCGCTGGACCCGGAGGTCGTCGGGGAGCAGGTGCTCGCGGCGGCCCGCGCCATCGCCACGGCCCTGTCCCCCTGACCGACCGACCCGCCCACCGAGCCGCCGGGCCGCCGGGGGCCGCCGGGCCGGGGCCGCCGGGCCGGGGCCGCCGGGCCGGGGCCGCCGGGCCGGGCCGCCGGGCCGGGCCGCAATGTCGGCGACATGGCGGGGTCCCCGTGGGCCGGATGCCGCCATGTCGCCGACATGGCACCGCGACTACCACAGATGGCGCGGGGCGGGGCGGTTGTCCACAGGGTGGGGACGGTCCGGGCCGAGCGGTTGTCCACAGGGCTGTCGCGTGGGGCGGCGGAGGGACCACGCTGGCGACATGCCCCCAAAACACGTACGACCCGAGGCCCTGACCTGGGACGTCTTCCGCGGCTCGGACGCCGTCCAGCGCGGGCTGCTCACCCGGCACCAGCTACGCGGCGCGTCCTGGCGGCGCCTGCGCCAGGACGTGTACGCCGACTCCCGGCTCCCCCGCGACCACGGCCTGGCCTGTCGCGCCGCGCTGCTGCGGCTGCCCCCGGAGGCGCTGGTCGCCGGCCCGTCGGCGGCCTACCTGCACGGGGTCGCGCACGCCGCCGCGTTCACCGACGACGTGCACGTGCTCGTCCCCCGGTCGGCGCGGATCGACTCCCAGGCGGGCATCCGCGTGCACACCGTCGGCGCGGCCTGCACCCTCGCCCCGGTGCCCGTCGGGCCGAGCCCCGCCGGCCCAGCGGGCGACGCCCTGGCGGGCGGCCCCTTGGCGAACAACGGCTTGGCGCTCGACGGCTTGGCGCTCGACGGCCTGGCGCTCGATGCCAGCCCGCCAACCGGCAGCGGCCTGGCCACCGGCGACGCGCCGGCGCTCGGCGACATCCTGGTGACCGGAAGCGTGTCGACCGGCGACGCCGTGGAGTTCAACGGCGGCCTCGCGACCGGGAGCCGGGCGTCTGGCGGCAGCATGGCGACCGGGAGCCGGGCGTCCGGCGGCAGCATGGCGACCGGGAGCCGGGCGTCTGGCGGCAGCATGGCGACCGGGAGCCGGGCGTCCGGCGGCAGCATGGCGACCGGAGGCCGGGCGACCGGCGGCAGCATGGCGACCGGAGGCCGGGCGACCGGCATCCGGCGGACCCTGCCGGCCCAGGCCGCCTGGGAGAGCGCCGTGTGGCTGGACCCGGTCCCGGCGGTGGCCATCGTCGACAGCCTGCTCGGCATGGGCCTGACCACTCCGGCGGCGTTGACCGCGATCGCCGAGCAGAGCGCCGACCGTCCCGGCGGGCGGCGCGCCCGCTGGGTGTTCGGGCTGGCCGACGCCGGCGCGCAGTCGCCCGCGGAGTCCCGCCTGCGGGTCCGGCTCGTCCTGGCCGGGCTGCCCCGCCCGGTCACCCAGCATCCGGTCCCGGGGGCGTCGGGGCGGGTCCTGCACCCGGACCTGGCATGGCCCGATCTCCGGGTCGCGGTCGAGTACGACGGGCAGTGGCACGCCGACGCCGACCAGCTCCACCGGGACCGCCAGCGCCTCAACCACCTCGTCGGGGCCGGCTGGGTCGTGCTGCACGTGACCAGCCAACGGCTCCAGCGCGACTTCCCGTCCGTCGTCCGCGAGGTGCGCGCCGCGCTGGTCGCGCGCGGTTGGCGGCGATGACCGGCTGCCCCCGACGACCCGGGGACCGGGCCGGGCCACCCCGGGCCGCCCCGGAGCGTCATGGTCACGGCCGCCATGTCGGCGGCGTGGCGGGAACGGCCTCCACCGGAACGCCCCATGCCGCCGACATGGCGGGGCCCGGGCGACAAGGGTCGTCGCCCGGGCCCCCAATCCGTCCGGCGGTCAGATCCGCCTGGTCACCGCCGCGTACGCGTCGATGATGCCGTGACCGTAGAAGCCGTTGAACGACGGGCCGCCGGCGCAGTACGCGTCGAACTCGGCGTCCCGGCCCTCGTTGGTGTAGGTCTGCAGGCGCGGCTCGGGGCAGGCCCGCTCGGCGGCCGTGCGGTAGAGCTGCCGCTCCACCTTGCCCGGGTCCATGCCCAGGTCACCCCGGGTCTTCTCGCCGTACTTGCTGACGATCAGCGCGGCGACGCCGCTGACGTGGGGCGACGCCATCGAGGTGCCCTGGAGGTAGGTGTAGTAGCCGCAGGCGCCGTTGGGTCGGCACTCCTTGAACACCGACTCCTCGAAGCCGGCGACGATGTTGCCGTTCTCGTCGACCGACCCCTCCTCCTGAAGGACGTGCTTCGGGTAGGTGGAGAGGATCATGTTGGCGTCGAGGCGGTAGGTGTCCGTGCCGAAGCCGTCCCGGAACCAGCCGCCCGGGGCTGCGACCGAGATCTGCTCGGTGCCGTAGTTGGAGTAGTCGGCCTTCTTGCCGGACGGGCCGACCGCCGACACGCCGATCACGTGCGGGCCCTCCACCGGCAGGTCCCAGCACGTGGCGTTGTCGATCGGCCGGGGGTACGGGTCGGCCCCGTAGTCCGGGCTGGAGATGTCGGTGCGCGGCGCGCCCAGGTCCTCGTGGTTGTTGCCCAGCGAGCCGACCAGGGTCACGCCCTTGCGGTGCGCGAAGTCGAGCGCCCGCCGCATGGCCTCGATGGTCGCCCGCTGCTCGGCCTGCGCCTGCGGCGAGTCGGCCGGGTTCGCGGTGCAGTTGTACAGCCACGGGTCGACGTAGAAGGACATGTTGACCACGTCCAGGCCGACGTTGCCGGCGTGCACGAGGGCGTTGACCACCGGGTCGAGGAAGAAGTAGCCGGAGTCCTGGCCGCCCTTGAGCTCGACCAGCGTGACGTTCGGGGCCACGCCGGAGAGGCCGAAGCCGTTGGCGGCTGCGCCGATGGTGCCGGCGACGTGGGTGCCGTGGCCGCCGTCGTCGGTGCCGACCGGGTCGAGGCAGCTCGCCACCTCGCACTCGCCGTCGACCTCGGGGATGTCGGGCGCGAAGTTGCGCGACAGCGACCAGCTGAAGTTCGGCGCCAGGTCGGGGTTGCTGGCGTCGACGCCGGTGTCCAGGACGCCGACGGTGACCCGGCGGTCGCCCGGCTCCACCTTGCGGGCCTCGTCGGCCCGGATCATGTCCAGGCCCCAGAGCCGCTCGTCGAGCGGGTCCATCTTCTTGCCCCGCTTGGCGGCCCCCTTGGCTGCGGCGCCCTTGGCCGTGGCCTTCGCGCGGGCCAGCAGGTGCTCCTGCTCGACCCGGTCGAGCTTCGGCTTACGGCCGATCGCCCGCTTCGGGGCGGCGCCGAGCAGGGCGGCGTTCGCGGTCGCCCGGCTGGCGAAGTCGGCGCGGTCGCTGGTGACCCGGAACAGGCCGACCTCGTCGGTGCGGGACACCACCGTGCCGCCCGCAGCCGTGATCGCGGCGACCGCCGCGTCGGCGGAGACGCCGGACTCCGCCACGACGGTGAACTCCCGGGTGTCCGCCGGCTCGGCGTTCGCCGGGCCCACCACGCCGGTCACCGTCAGTGCCAGCGCCGTCGCGGCTGCGACGGCGCTGGCGGTGAAGCGCTTGCTCACCACATCAGATCCTCTCGTTGAGGGACGTGGCAGCAATCCCATCTCACCGGCACCAGTTCCGCCAGGCGGGAGTCCGTAATGGACGCGTATCAGGCTTTGATCGCCGCCAGCCGCGCGAGCACCTCCGGGAGCTCGGCCAGGGTGGACACCTCCTCGGCGTCGGCAGGCAGGTCGTCCGGGCGCGGCACGCCGGTGCGGTTGAGCCAGACGGCCCGCATCCCGGCCCGCCGCGGGGCGTGCACATCGAGGCCCGGCGAGTCGCCGACGTACGCGATCCGCTCCGGCGGCGCCCCGGCCGCCGCGGCCACCGCGGCGAAGAACTCGGGCGCGGGCTTCTTCGGCAGGGCGTTCTCGTGCGCGTACACCTCGAAGGCGAACTGGCCGGCGAGGCCGCAGCGCTCCGCGCGGCTGTTGCCGTTGGTGGCGTAGCCCAGGGTGTACCGCTCGCGCAGGGCGGCGAGCGCCGGCAGCGCGTCGGGGAACGGCCGGGTCAGCGCGAAGCGCCGGGCGAAGAAGAGCGCCGCGACCTCGTCGAGGTGCCCTTCGAGGCCGGCCCGGCCCAGCGACCGGGCCAACGCGGCCCGCCTGATCTCCAGGGTCGGGGCGGCGCTCATCGCGCCGAAGACCGCAGCCCAGTCGGATTCCAGGTCCGCGAGGCTGACACCGGCCGCCGCCGGGGTCAGCCTCCGCATCTCCTCGAGTACGAGCGCCAGCCCGGCGGTCACCGCCGGGCGAAGGTCGAGCAGGGTCTCGTCGGCGTCGAACACGACGTGGGTCAGCATGGCGGAAAGAATGTCACCGATTGCCACGAGCGTGAGGGCCGTGTGGTCAGGTGGGGCGGTCGTCCGGGGCGGAACCGGCCATCAACCAACGGGTGACGACGACCCGGAGCAGGACGTTGCCACCGGGCGGAACGGTGATGTCCCAGTCGTACTCGCGGCGGAAGCCGTCCACGACCGCCCGGGGAAAGGGCGCACGTACGACGGCGGCATCGCCCTCGGCGACGACCGGGGATACTCCGTCGGGCAGCGCCAGCGACACCCGGGGGTCGGCGACGACGTTGCGGAACTTGCGGTTCCGCTCCTGGGTGCAGATCCACCACTCGCCGTCCCGGTAGAGGAACCAGACGGGCGTGACGTGCGGCGAGCCGTCCGGCCGCACCGTGCACAGCCATGCGATCCGCTCCCGGTCGAGCCTGTCCAGGACCTCCGGCTGGGGTTCGGCCCTGCCGGTCACCACGGGGGCACCGCCACGAGGGCCCGCACGGCGTCGGACCCGTTGCGGCTGCTCCCGCGCCGGTCGGTGCCGGTCAACTCCATGCCTGCCCCACTTCCTATCCTCGGCTGGCTCTCCCCCGGCCGAGGATAGATCCGACATCGGTCTCCCCGCCGGCCCGAGGGACGGCGAGGACCCGGACAGATCAGGAACCGGATTAGAGACCCGGACCGGCGGGACTGGTAGCACGGACGGGGCAGCTCGATGAGGAGTTGTCAGCATCCCCCCGCCCCGACCGGACGACCCCGGCGGCGGTTCAGGGGTGTGTCACGGGTGCGTCATCCGGAGCAGGTCGAGGGCCTCGTCCAGTTGCTCGGCGCTGAGCTTGCCGTCCGCCACGTGCCCCCGGGCGATCACCACGTCCCGGATCGCCATCTCCTTGGCGAGCGCCTCCTTGGCGATCGAGGCGGCCTCGTCGTACCCGAGGTAGCGGTTCAGGGGGGTGACGATCGACGGCGAGCCCTCAGCGTACGCCAGGCAGACGTCGGCGTTCGCGACCAGGCCGGCCACGCAGCGGTCGGCCAGCAGGCGGCTCGACGCGGCCAGCAGCTTGATCGACTCCAGCAGGTTGCGGGCCATCACCGGCAGCATCACGTTCAGCTCGAAGTCGCCCTGCGAGCCGGCGAAGGCCACCGCCGCGTCGTTGCCGACGACCTGCGCGCAGACCTGCCGGACGGCCTCGGCGACCACCGGGTTCACCTTGCCGGGCATGATCGAGGAGCCGGGCTGAAGGTCCGGGATGCGCAGCTCGCGCAGGCCGGCGCGGGGGCCCGAGCCCATCCAGCGGATGTCGTTGGCGATCTTGTAGAGGCCGACCGCGATTGTGCGGAGCTGCCCGGACGTCTCCACCAGCGCGTCCCGGGCGCCCTGCGCCTCGAAGTGGTTGCGCGCCTCGGTCAGCGGCAGGCCGGTGGACTCGCGCAGCCGGTCGATCACCGCCGCCGCGAAGCCGAGGGGGGTGTTGATCCCGGTACCCACGGCGGTGCCGCCGAGCGGCAGCTCGGCCAGCCGGGGCAGCGCCGACTCCAGCCGCTCGACGCCGTAGCGGACCTGGGCGGCGTACCCGCCGAACTCCTGGCCGAGGGTGACCGGGGTGGCGTCCATCAGGTGCGTGCGGCCGGCCTTGACGACGGTCTCGAACTCGGCCGCCTTGCCCTCCAGCGCCTCGGCCAGGTGCTTCAGCGAGGGGATCAGATCCTCCGCGACGAACTGGGTCGCCGCCAGATGGATCGAGGAGGGGAAGACGTCGTTGCTCGACTGCGAGGCGTTCACGTGGTCGTTCGGGTGCACGTCCCGGCCCAGCTCCCGGCCGGCCAGGGTGGCGATCACCTCGTTGGTGTTCATGTTCGACGAGGTGCCCGAGCCGGTCTGGAAGACGTCGATGGGGAACTGGTCGTCGTACCCGCCGTCGGCCACGTGCGCGGCGGCGGTGGCGATGGCGGCGGCCACCTCCGTGTCGATCACGCCCAGCTCGCCGTTCACCTGCGCCGCCGCGCCCTTGATCTGGGCCAGCGCCTTGATCTGGGCCGGTTCGATGCCGCGCCCGGAGATCGGGAAGTTCTGCACCGCGCGCTGGGTCTGCGCGCGCCACAGCGCGTCGGCGGGCACCTCCACCTCGCCCATCGAGTCGCGTTCGATCCGGTAGCCCGCTGCCTCTGGAGTCGTCACGCGTACCATCCTGCCCCGCCCGCCGCCGGCCCGCAGATGATCGCCCGCTCCGGCGAACGGGCGGGCCCGCGACCGCTCGACCGGGAGGACAAGATCGCGCTCGATCAGGGAAAGAGGGGTGACACTCCCAGTCGGAGGCCACTCTTTCCAGGATCGAGCACGATCTTCGGCCTACATCTCCCGCCTTCGACACAGGCCCCTAAGCGTCGGGGATCCCGGCTGCCTCTGGCGGGACATGCCAGCCCACACCGGGAACCATGACGGCCAGGCGCTCGGCCGCCAGTGCGTCCATTGCCTTGGAGGCGGTCTCGCGCGCCACACCGTAAGTCTGGGGCAACGTCTTCTCGGACGGGAGCCGGCTCCCCGGCGGGTACTCGCCGGCCTCAATCGCCTTTCGGAGGATTGCGGCGAGTTGCCGGTATCGCGGAACCGGCGACATCGGGTTGATCCTCGCGGTCACGGCTTCATCATCACGGGCAACAGGAGTCATGCCAAGAATCGCAGCGCTACTCAACCCCTTTGACGCTCAAGCGTCACCGGTCTTACCAGACTCCACACCGGCAGCTCGCAAGATCCGCCGGACCTGTTCGCGGCCGTAGCCGGCGACCCGGGCGATCTCACCAACCCGCGCGCCGTTCTGGTACGCCGCCACGATGGCGACGGCCAGCCGTTCGCGCACCTTTGGAACATCGGCACGGGCCGAGGCGACCTCCGCGAGCCCATCCTGTACCCGCTGGAGGGCCGCCCGGTACGCCTCCGACGCTGCCTCAAGGTCGCCCGCCATGTGGCCACTCTGACACGCACCAATATTGCCACTGAAGGCATATTCAGGAGGCAACCTAACTGATTTACAGGTGGCCACCTACGGCTTACAGCAGTGGCATCATGCAGTCGGCCCCCGGCTCGCGTGGTAGCGCTCTGACCCTCTCCGACCAGGATCGCGGGGACGGCGCGACGGCCCTCTACAAGTACGAGTCGTACGACTGCCGGGGGTCATCCGAACACAGCGACGCCCAAGGAGCACCGGCCAGATGGCCGGGGCTCCTTGGTCTGCGTGGATCAGCGGCGGCCGACGGTGAGGACCGGCTTGGTGACCTCGGCGAAGAAGTCGTTGCCCTTGTCGTCGACCACGATGAAGGCCGGGAAGTCCTCCACCTCGATCTTCCAGACCGCCTCCATGCCCAGCTCCTGGTATTCCAGCACCTCGACGTGGCGAATGCAGTCCTGGGCGAGGCGGGCGGCCGGGCCGCCGATCGAGCCGAGGTAGAAGCCGCCGTGCTGGGCGCAGGAGCGGGTGACCTGGGCGGAACGGTTGCCCTTGGCGAGCATCACCTGGGAGCCGCCGGCGGCCTGGAACTTCTCCACGTACGCGTCCATCCGGCCGGCGGTGGTCGGGCCGAACGAGCCGGAGGCGTACCCCTCGGGGGTCTTGGCCGGGCCGGCGTAGTAGACGGCGTGGTCGCGGAGGTACTGCGGCATCGGCTCGCCCGCGTCGAGCCGCTCGGCGATCTTCGCGTGGGCGATGTCCCGGGCCACGACCAGCGGGCCGGTCAACGACAGCCGGGTCTTCACCGGGTACTTGGACAGCTCGGCGCGGATCTCGGCCATCGGCCGGTTCAGGTCGACGCGCACCACGTCGGAGGCGTCCAGCGTCTCGTCGGTGACGTCGGGCAGAAAACGCGCCGGGTCGGTTTCGAGCCGCTCCAGCCACACGCCCGACGGGGTGATCTTGGCGACCGCCTGCCGGTCCGCCGAGCAGGAGACGGCGATCGCCACCGGGCAGGACGCGCCGTGCCGGGGCAGCCGGACCACCCGCACGTCGTGGCAGAAGTACCGGCCGCCGAACTGCGCCCCGATGCCGAAGTTGCGGGTCAGCTCCAGCACCTGCGCCTCCAGCTCCAGGTCGCGGAAGCCGTGCGCGGTGGGCGACCCGGAGGTGGGCAGCGTGTCGAGGTACTTCGCCGAGGCGTACTTGGCGGTCTTCAGCGCGTACTCGGCGGACGTGCCGCCGATGACGACGGCCAGGTGGTACGGCGGGCAGGCCGAGGTGCCGATGAGCCGCAGCTTCTCCTCCAGGAACTGCATCATCCGCGTCGGATTCAGCAGCGCCTTGGTCTCCTGGTAGAGGTAGGACTTGTTGGCCGAGCCGCCGCCCTTGGCCATGAACAGGAACTTGTACGCGTCGGGGTGGCCGTCCGGGTCCTCGGCGTAGATCTCCACCTGCGCCGGCAGGTTGCTGCCGGTGTTCCGCTCATCCCACATGGTCAGCGGGGCGAGCTGGGAGTAGCGCAGGTTGAGCTTCGTGTACGCCTGGTAGACGCCCCGGGAGATCGCCTCGGCGTCGCCGCCGTCGGTGAGCACGTGCCGACCGCGCTTGCCCATCACGATCGCGGTGCCGGTGTCCTGGCACATCGGCAGCACCCCGCCGGCGGCGATGTTCGCGTTGCGCAGCAGGTCCAGCGCGACGAAGCGGTCGTTCGGCGAGGCCGCCGGGTCGTCGATGATCGACCGGAGCTGGGCCAGGTGGGCGGGGCGCAGGTAGTGGGCGATGTCGTGCATCGCCTCGGCGGTCAGCGCGGTCAGCGCGGCCGGGTCCACGGTGAGGAACCGACGGCCCCCCGGACCGTTGACGACGTCGACGCCCTCGTCGGTGACCAGGCGGTATTCGGTCTGGTCGGGCCCGGTCGGCAGCAAGGGGGCGTAGGAGAACGCGGCGGCACTGCTCATGAGCGGAAAGCCTAGGGCAGAGCAACCGATCGGTGGCACCCGACGGGTCGGTCCTGGGACCCCGCTCTCACCTCGCGCTCAGCCGTCCTTGCCGCCGGGCTCAGGGCACAGCTCGCGCTTCGGTCCGCAGGGGTCGTCACCGCCCGGGTCACCGCCGCCGTCCGGGACGCCGCCGCTGCTCCCCGGGCCGGGGACGCCGTCGTCGCCGCCACCGGGCGGCGGCCCCGCCGGCGCGCCCGGGCCGGCCCCGCCCGCGCCGAACCGGACGTACCCGATCTCGCGGCCCTCGCCGATCACCATGCCCGCCGGCCCCACGGCCAGGGCCTTCGCCGAGGTCCGCAGCACGACCAGCTCCCTTCCGGTACGCGGGTCCAGCGCGATCAGCCGGTTCGGCTTCTCCTGGGCGAGCACCGCCGCGTACGGGGTGAGCGCGCCGCCGCCCTCCCCGACCGCCCGGGTCCACCGGGTCCGGTCCGCGCCCAGCTCCCTGGCCGCGATCGAGCGCCTGTCGGCGGTACGCACCAGCGCGTACCGGTCGTCGACCGCGACCAGCCGCTCGCCCTCGGCGTTGACCTGGAGCAGCCGGCCGTCGTACCCGTCGACGACCGCCTCCCGGCCGTCCGGGGCGACGCCGAGCAGCACGTTCCGCGCGCCCTGTGGGTCCTCCCGCTGAACGCAGCCGGCGCTGTCGGCGGTGCGCGGGTTGATCCCGGTGCGCCGCCACACCTCCCGGCCGGTCCCCGGGTCGTACCCGGTGAGGGTGAACGCGCACACCCCGTCCTGGCCGACCGCCCGCATCCGCAGCATCCGGCCGCCGATCACGGCGAGCCGCTCGTCGCGGCCGGGCTCGACGTTCTGGAGCACCCGGCCGGTGGCGGTGTCCACGACGTGCACCCGGCCGTCCACGGGGAAGCCGAGCAGCGGAGGCGCCGACTCGGGCCCGGCCACCCCGCCGTCGACGCGCGGGCTGCTGAGCCGGCGGGTGCCGCGCAGGTCGGGATTGTCGGCGAGGAACCCGGCGCTGACGCCGGGCAGGAACGCCGTCCACAGCGGCTCGGTGCCGCGCGGGTCCCAGGCGCTGAGCGTGCAGTCGGTCGCCTCCAGGCAGCGGGCGTCGAGCAGCAGGTTCCGGTACGTCCAGACGGCCACCGCCTGAGCGTCGCGGCGGCGGGTCGCGCCGGTGGCGGGGTCGAGCAGCTCGTACCCCTTCGACAGGAGCTTGCCGACGGCGACGACCGCGTCCCGGTCCGCGCCGGCCACGGCCGCCCAGTCGGCCTTGCGGTCCCAGAGCTGGGCGCCGGTGGCGAGGCTGCGCGCCTCGACCCGGGTGCGCTGCTCGACGACGACGGTGTCACCGGCGATGGTGACGCTCCTCGGGGTCCCGCCGACGCGCTGCTGCCAGACCACGTCGGGCTCGGAGATCGGCTCGCTGCGGTCGACCCAGTCCCACAGGGTGGGGAACGGGTTCCACACCCCGGTCGCGGCGAGGGCGACCACGGTGACGAGGCCGAGCAGGAACCAGCCACGCAACCTGAGGCCGCCCACCTTCGCCACATCGGACACGGTAACGACGACCACCGCTACGCCGAGTGCCCCCGCGCCCGTGTCGCGGCGCTTTCTCGGGTGATGCGCGAGTTGGCGCGCCTGTTAGGAAGGGGCCCCGCCTATACCGAAAGCGTTAACGAGGGGCCCTTCCTTACCGCTGGGCGGCCGAGCGGACCAGCGGCAGCACCCGGTACGGGATCTGCTCGGCCAGCGCGATGATCGTCGACGCCCGCCGGATGCCCTCGTGCGAGACGATCTGGTCGATCACCCGCTGGAGGTCGGCGTTGGAGCGGGCGACGATCCGGCAGAGCACGTCGCTGGAGCCGGTGATGGTGTGCGCCTCCAGCACCTCGGGGATCGCCGCGAGGTGGGCGGTGACCGAGTCGTGCCCGAGCCGCTGGCTGATCTCCAGCGTGACGAAGCTGGTCACCCCGAAGCCGATCGCGGCCGGCGAGACCTCCGGGCCGAAGCTGGTGATCACGCCCCGGTCGAGGAGCTTGTCCAGCCGGGCCTGCACGGTGCCCCGGGCGACCCCGAGCCGCCGGGAGCACTCCAGCACCCCGATCCGGGGCTCCTCGGCGAAGAGTTCGATCAGTCGCGCGTCCAGCTCGTCGATCTGGGCATCCTGTACAGCGGTCACGGGTTCCGACCATACCGAATGCGCAAGCTGACCAGCATCGGACGTAACTGTTGCCCAACCGGGGGCGGCTTAGCGATCCTCGCCACAGAACCCACCACGGCGGCCCACGGGGCCGGCCGGTACGCGAGGGAGGCCACCATGACCCAGGCGATCGACCGACCCCAGTCGACCGAGGACGTCGACGTCGACCGGCTCGTCGGTGCCGTCGACCACGACATCACCCGTGACCCGTTCCCCGTCAAGGGGCTCGACCACGTGCACTTCCTGGTCGGCAACGCCAAGCAGGCGGCGCACTTCTACTCCACCGCGTTCGGCATGACCTGCGTGGCGTACCGGGGGCCGGAGCAGGGCTACCGGGACCACGCCCAGTACGTGCTGACCAGCGGCTCGGCCCGGTTCGTGCTGACCGGCGCGGTGCGCCCGGACGCCCCCGGCGCCGAGCACGTGACCAGGCACAGCGACGGCGTCTCCGACATCGCCCTGGAGGTGCCGGACGTCGACGCCGCGTACGCGCACGCCACCGCGCAGGGCGCGACGGGCCTGCTGGAGCCGCACGACGTCGCCGACGAGCACGGCACGGTGCGGATGGCGGCCATCGCCACGTACGGCGACACCCGGCACACCCTGGTCGACCGGTCCCGCTACACCGGCCCGTTCCTGCCCGGCTTCGTGGCCCGGGGCCCGATCGTGGACCGGCAGCCGATGATCGACGCCGGTCTCCAGCCGAAGCGCTTCTTCCAGGCCGTCGACCACGTCGTCGGCAACGTGGAGCTGGGCCGGATGGAGGAGTGGGTCGAGTTCTACAAGCGCGTCATGGGCTTCTCCAACATGGCGGAGTTCATCGGCGACGACATCGCCACCGACTACTCGGCGCTGATGAGCAAGGTCGTCGCGAACGGCACCCGGAAGGTGAAGTTCCCGCTCAACGAGCCGGCCGTCGCCCGGAAGAAGTCGCAGATCGACGAGTACCTGGAGTTCTACCAGGGCCCGGGCGCCCAGCACATCGCCGTGGCCACCAACGACATCCTGGCCAGCGTCGACGCGATGCGCGCGGCGGGCGTGGACTTCCTGGACACCCCGGACTCGTACTACGACGACCCGGAGCTGCGCGCCCGGATCGGCAACGTGCGGGTGCCGATCGAGGAGCTGAAGGCCCGCAAGATCCTGGTCGACCGGGACGAGGACGGCTACCTGCTCCAGATCTTCACCAAGCCCGTGCAGGACCGCCCGACGGTCTTCTTCGAGCTGATCGAGCGGCACGGCTCGCTCGGCTTCGGCAAGGGCAACTTCAAGGCCCTGTTCGAGGCCATCGAGCGGGAGCAGGAGAAGCGGGGCAACCTGTAGCCCGCCTGCGAGACTGTCGAGCGTGACCCAGCCTCCGACGTACCCGACGCCGCCGTCCGGTGGGCAGCCGCCCGCCGCCGGCGGCGTCGCGCCGCCCCCCGTTCCGGCCCCGCACGGGTACGCCGTCCCGGCGCAGCCCGGCCCCGCCGGCTACGCCCCGCCGGGTGCCGCCGCCGGGCCGCCGGCCGGCTGGACCGGCCCGCCCGGGTACGCCCCGCCGCCCGGCTGGGTTCCGCCGCGTCCCGGGGTCGCGCCGGCGCCGGTCGCCCCCAACGGGCAGCCGCTGGCCTCCTTCGGCGACCGCCTGCTGGCCTTTTTGATCGACACCGCCGTCGCCAGCGCGGTCGCCATGGTGCTCTTCCTGCCGGCCTTCCTGTTCATCTATGTCAGGATGTTCCGCGAGTTCACCCGGACCACCCCGGACGGCACGCTCGTCGAGCCCGACCCGCGCACCTTCCTGACCGACATCATGCTGCCGCTGCTCCTGGTCGAGCTGGGGCTGCTCGTCGTGATGCTCGGGCTCTACTGGCTCTACCACGTGGAGTACCTGCGCCGGACCGGGCAGACGCTGGGCAAGAAGGTGATGAGGATCCGGGTCGTCCCGCTCGACCCGAACGGGGTGCTGGACCGGGGCACGGCCGGGCGGCGGTACCTGGTGCAGTTCGTCGCGGCCACGCTCGTGCCCGGGCTCAGCTACGTCGACGGGCTCTGGCAACTGTGGGACAAGCCCTGGCAGCAGTGCCTCCACGACAAGTTCGCCCGCACCGTCGTCGTTAAGGTTGCTGCGTGAGCGTGCAACCAGGCTGGTACGTCGACCCCGCCGAGCCCGAGACCAGGCGGTACTGGGACGGTGAGGGCTGGATCGGCGCGCCGATCCCGGTCGACGCCACCCCGCCGGAGGGCCCGCCCCCGGCCGAGCCCCCGCCCCCGGTCAGCCCTGCCGCGCCGCAGCCCGCGCTGCCCCACCAGCAGGCGACGCCCCCGGGGCAGCAGCCCGCGCCGCCCGGCCAGCAGGCGACGCCCCCGGGGCAGCAGCCCGGGTCGCCCGGCGGCCCGGGGCCGTCCGGGTCCGGCCCGTTCCCCGGCTGGCCGGGGCCCGGCCCGCAGCAGGGACCGGTCGGCGGCCCGGGGCCGTCCGGGTCCGGCCCGTTCCCCGGCTGGCCGGGGCCCGGCCCGCAGCAGGGACCGGTCGGCGGCCCGGGACACGGGCACGGCCTGCCACCCGGGCACGGGCACCCGCAGGGGCCGCCGCCCGGCTGGCCGCAGCCGCACTGGCCGGGGCCTCCCCCCGAGCCGCGCCCGCACGGGCTGCCGCTGGCCTCCTTCGGTGCCCGGCTGGTCGCCCGGCTCATCGACTTCGGCGCGGTGTTCCTGCTCAACGCGGCCGTCAACGGCTGGTTCGTCTGGCGGTACGTCGAGGAGGTCACCCCGTACTTCCGCGAGGTGTTCCGCCGGAGCATGGCCGGCGACACGTCGACGGAGGGGCTGCCCCAGCCCGGCGAGCAGGCCGGCGGCCTCCAGGTCGCCATCCTGCTGATCGCCACCGCCCTCTGGTTCGCCTACGAGGTGCCGGCGATGGCCGGCAACGGGCAGACCCTCGGCAAGCGGCTGATGGGCGTGCGGGCCGTCCCGGTCGAGGCCGACGCGCCGCTCGGCTTCGGGCGGGCGCTGCGCCGGTGGAGCACGCTGGGCCTGCCCACCCTGCTCTGGTACTGCTGCGGCTTCGGCCTGCTGCTCCAGCTCGTCGACGCGGTGTCTCCCCTGTTCGACCACCCGCTGCGTCGGGCGTTGCACGACAAGCGCGCGCAGACCGTGGTGGTTCAGCTCCCCCGCACCCCCGGTGCCGGCAGCGGCACCGCCACCCCGTCCGAACCCGCCAATCCCCCGGGAGACACCCCATGACCGACGCCGGACGCCACCGCCCGCCGCTGCGGCTGACCCGCGCCGACCTCGACGCGCTGCCCAACTACGTGCCCGGCCGTAGCCCGGCCGACCTGGCCCGGGAGCTGGGCCTGCCCGAGGCGATCAAGCTCGCCAGCAACGAGGTGCCGTACGGGCCGCTGCCCGGCGTGGTGGAGGCGGTAGCCGAGGCGGTGGCGGGCTCGCACCGCTACCCGGACATGGGCGTGGTGGCGCTGCGGACGGCGCTCGCCGAGCGGTACGGGGTGGACGCCGACCGGATCGCCACGGGCTGTGGGTCGGTGGCGCTGGCCGAGCACCTGGTGCGGGCCACCTGCCTGCCCGGCGACGAGCTGCTGTACTCGTGGCGCTCCTTCGAGGCGTACCCGATCATCGCGGCGACCAGCGGCGCGACCAGCGTGCGGGTGCCCAACGACGCCGGGCACGGGCACGACCTCGCGGCGATGGCCGCGGCCGTGACCGACCGGACCCGCATGGTGCTGGTCTGCAACCCGAACAACCCGACCGGCACGGCGGTGCGCAGGGCGGAGCTGGACCGCTTCCTCGACTCGGTGGGCGAGGACGTGCTGGTGGTCGTCGACGAGGCGTACCGGGAGTTCGTCACCGACCCCGACGTGCCGGACGGCCTGAGCTACCTCGACCGGCCGAACGTGGTGGTGCTGCGCACCCTGTCCAAGGCGTGGGGCCTGGCCGGCCTGCGCATCGGCTTCCTCGTCGCCGCGCCCGAGGTGGCCGCCGCCGTGCGCAAGGTGGTCACCCCGTTCTCCACCAGCATGGCCGCCCAGGCCGGCGCGCTCGCCGCGCTCGCCCAGGCCGACGAGGTCCAGCGGCGCTGCGCCCTGGTCGTCGCCGAGCGGGACCGGGTCGCCGAGTCGCTGCGCAAGTTCGTGCCGGACGTGCCGGCCAGCCAGGCCAACTTCGTGTGGCTGCCGCTGGGCGACCGGGCGGTCGAGTTCGGCCGGGCCTGCGAGGCGCGCGGGGTGATCGTCCGGCCGTTCGCGGGCGACGGCGTCCGGGTGACCATCGGCACCCCGGCGGAGAACGACGCGTTCCTCGCCGTGGCGGAGGCGGCGCTGGCCTGACGAGGCGGCGGCCCTCGTGGCAGTCCGGTGCCACGGGGGCCGCCGCTCAGGCGGCCGGCACCGCCGCGCCCACCCGACCGCGACGGCGGTACGCGAACGCGGCGAGGAGGGCCAGCACCAGGCCGGAGGCGACCAGCCCGCCGGTCAGCACCTGGCCGGTCCGGTCCGTCCCGGTGGTGACGGCGGCGTTCGCCCCGAAGGTGACCTGGCCGGTGGCCTCCCGCTTCGTCCAGCCGCTGGCGAGTTCCAGCTTGGCCGACCAGGGCCCGTCCGGCAGCCGGCGGTCCAGGACGATGCGCATGCTGGTGCTGTCCCCCGGCGCGAGGGTCTTCGCCTCGACCCGTACCGGCCCGGCGGAGAGCCCACCGGGCCCGTCGGAGAGCCAGAGCTGACCCGCCAGGTCCAGGGCCCGCCGGCCGGTGTTGCGGACGTCGGCGGTCACCACGGGGGCCCCGTCCGGGTCCCGGGTGCCGCCGAGGGTGCCGATGTCGAAGCTCGACGGCGGCTCGCCGCCGGGCCCGACCGACAGGTAGACGCGGATGCCGGCGCGCCCGATGTTGCGGACGTTCTGCCCGTCGACGCCGGATACCTCGGCCCAGACGACTGCGTACCGCTCCCCGGCCGAGGCGCGCTCCGGCACGGTGATGGTGGCCCGGAGCACGGCTTCCTCGCCCGGGTCCAGCTTCAGCCCGCCGCGCTCCACCGAGATCCAGCTACTCAGCTCGTTCTCGGCCCGCCCGGGGGCGAGCACGAACCCCTTCCGGTCCACCTCGGCCGCGGCGGCGTACACGGCGACCGGCCGGCGGATCTTCGACGGGTTCTTCACCACGATGCGGCGCTTGATCACGGTGCCGGGGCGCACGTGGTCGACGACGTACTTGTGCGCCCGGCTGTCGTCCCGCCGGTCGACCGGGGCGTCGAGGAGGCGGATACCGACCTCGGTGGCCGGGCCGGGAGGCTGGCTCGGGGCGCTCGACGGTTGGCCGTCGCGGCCGTCCTTCTGGACGGGTTGCCCGGCCTCGACCAGGCCGGGGTCGGGTCGCGCCGCGCGGGCCGCCGCCTCGACCAGCGGCGCGGGCGGTGCCGCCGCCACGGCCGGCACGGCGGAGGGTGTCGCCGCCCGGGCAGGCGGGGCGGTCGCTGGCAGCGCCGCCGCCCCGGCGGCGACCAGGGCGGTCGCGGCCAGGGCGAGGACGCGGACGTGGGTCCGATCAGGCCACCGAATGGGTGATCACCCCCGTGTAGGTGCCGCCGACCGCGCTGCCCGGGATGGTGATCCGGATCGACGGGTTCCAGGTGGCCGAGTTGTCGCCGCTGCCGGACGTCTTCGAGAAGGCGACCCGCGGCACGTTGAGCGTCACGGCGTCGTCGGAGGTGGGCTGGCCGGGCACGAGGGTGCCGGTGCCGGTCTGGGCGACGACCCGGCCGGACCAGTACTCGACGAGGTTCGGCAGGATGGTCTCCTCGGGGGTTTTGCCGCCGGTCGTGAAGGCGGAGCTGCTGACCGTTGCCGTCCAGGTGGCGTTGAGCGCCGCGCGCTCGTCCCGCACGGTGACGTTGCCGAGCGGGCCGCCGATCGTCGTGCCGGCGAAGACGGCGCCGAGGTTGATCGAGGGCGGCACGGAGATGTCCAGGTTGGCGGTGGAGACGGTGAAGGTGACGGTGGTGTCGCCCGAGGGCGCGGCGGCGGCCGGAGACGCCACGGCGAGCGCTGCGGCTGCGGCTCCGGCGGCAAGGGCGAGTAGTGGCTTCCTCATGCGACCGACGCTAGACCGACAAAAACACCACAAAGGCACAAATCGGATAAGTGACCCGATCAGGCGATGGAGTGGGTGATCGTCCCGGTGTACGTGCCGGCGACCACCCCGGCGGGGATCGCGATCCGGATCGACGGCACCCAGCTCACCGTGTTGTTGCCGTTCCCGAGGGTCTTCCGGAACGCCTCCCGGGGCACGGAGAGCGCCACCGCCTGCGCCTGGGTCGGCTGGCCGGGCACCAGGACCCCGCCGCCGGTGCTCCGCACCACCGGCCCCGACCAGTACGACACCTGCCCCCGCGCGATGGTCCGGCTCGGCCCCCCCGCGCCGCTGACGAAGGCGGTCGCGCTCACCGTGACGACCCAGGGGTTCGGGTTCAGCGGGCCGCGCTGGTCGCGCACCTCGACGGTGCCGAGCTGGCCGGTCACGGCGCCGCCCACGAAACCCGCGCCCAGGTTGGCCGTGGCCGGGACCGTGATGTCCAGCCCCTCGGCGCGGGGAAGGACCACGGTCGGGCCCGGGGTCTCCCGGGGCGTGAGGCCCACCCCGCCGAGCGCCAGCAGGGGGCCGAGGATGGTGGGCAGCACTCGCACGGGGGCAATTCTAGGGATTATGTGGTCATTTGTCCAATTCGACGTATCCTCACGTCGCCGCCAGCACCACCGGCTCGGACGTCAGGAAGTGGCGCTGGTCGTCGGCGTCCGGGTCGACCGGCTCGCGGAGCCGCTCCACCGCCACGTAGCCGCCCCCCGCGTACGCCAGGCCGGGGGCCCAGCCGAGGCCGTCGCGGCCCACCTCCAGCGGGAAGCGGGAACGCTCCGCGCCGGTGCTCGGGTCCAGGGTGACCAGGTCGTTGGCCTCGGTCAGCAGGTGCACCCGGCCGGGCTGGACGGCCAGGACCCGGGCCGGGCCGAGGTCGGCCCGACGCCACAGCTCCTCGCCCGTGCGGGCGGCCCGCCCGGTCACCACCCCGCCGGCCGTCACCACGGCCCGCTCGCCGTCCAACTCGGACCCGGCGGAGTCCAGCCCGGGCGCGGCGACCGGGGCGCCGGAGCCGGCCAGCCAGCCACGCCCGGACCCCTCCCCCGGGCCGGTGGTGCGCAGGCCCCGGCACCGGGACCGGGGCTGCACGCAGCCGACCGGGGTGACGGCCAGCTCGGCGGCGGCGTCCGGCGGCTGCCAGCGGGTCGCCGGCGCCCCGGTGGCGACGTCGCGGAACTCGACCACGGCCGGCCCGGCGCAGCGGTCGACGGCCACGAACCGCCCGGCCGCCGTGGTGCCCACGTCCGCGCGGCACCCGCCGTCGACGTCGGCGGACCAGAGCCGCCGGCCGTCGGCGAGCGCGAAGCCGGCCACCCGGTCCGGCCCGGAGACCACCAGCACCGCCCGCCCGTCGGCGTCCCGGGCGAGGAAGAGCCCCGGCGGGGCCCAGACCGCGCCGGCCCCGGTGCGGCGGGCGGTCCAGCCGTCGGCGGGTGCGGGGCCGTCGGCCTGCCAGGCCACCCGCCCGGTACGCGCGTCCAGCGCCACCAGCCGCCCGTCCGACCAGTGGCTGACCACCGTGGTCCCCTCCGCCACCACCCCGCTGACCTCCGCCGGCCAGCGCCGGTACGACCAGTACGGGGTGACCCGGTACCGGCTGTCCGCCGGCTGGTCGGCGTAGACCTGGCGGGTGGCGGCGTAGACGCGCAGCCGGCCGTCCACGATCAGCGGGGCCACCGGCAGCCGGCCCACCACGCCGATCGCCGGGTTGACCGACGCCGGATAGGTCGCCCGGGCCGCCGTGACGACCTCGGCGGGGGCGAGGACCCGGTGCACGACGACCGCTACCGCCGCGACGGCCAGCAGCGCCGCTACCGCCACCGCCGCGCCCCGCCGCCCCTTCGCCACACCCATGCCGCACCTCCGCCCGGCACCCTACCGAGGGGGGCCGCCGCGGGCCCGGTCAGGCCGCCTGGGCGGACGCCGGGGGGCGGGCGGCGCGGGCGAGGTCGGCGAGGTCGCGGCGGAACGCGCCCTCGACCGCCCGGACGGCCAGGCCCCCGAAGAACAGGGCGAGGAACCGGCCGTACGGGCCGGTGGCCACCGCCTCCTGCCGCACCGTGACGGCCGTGCAGTCCCGGCGGCGGCGCTGCGTGGTGCGCAGGGCCCAGGTGGTCCGGTAGGACACGCCGGGGCCGGACGAGGCGAGCACCAGTCGTCGGGGCGGGACCGCCTCCAGCACCACGAACTCCTCGGCCTGCGCGCCGCCGCCGGGCCGGGCGCGGGTCTCCCGCCACGCCGTGCCGGCGGCGAGGGGGCCGGGGGTGAGCAGCTCGACCGCGCCGACCGTGCAGAGCCAGTCGGCGCGGACCGGCAGGTCGACCAGGAGCCGCCAGAGGTCGACGGCGGGCGCCTCGATGAACTGGGTGACCGTGACCGTCGACATCGCCACCTCCCGTGTCCCCCACGGTACGGGGAGTCAACGGCCGGCGGGGCCCCAGCGGCGGGATTTCCGCCGCTGGTGGCCGATCCGGGGGCACCCGGGAGCACCCCCGCTGTCACGTCACGCCCGGAACCGTCCGACCTGGATCGCGCCGACGAAGGCGCTCCAGCCCGGCGGGCTGACGGCCAGCGCCGGCCCGGCCGGGTCCTTCGAATCGCGTACGGCGACCACGCCGGCGGTGTCCACCAGGTTGTCCGCCACCTCGACGCACAGTCCCTGGTCGTTGGAGCGGCTGCTGGTGCGCCAGACGGCGCCCGCGAGATCGGTCATCGTTGCCTCCTGTCCGTTGGACGTCCCACGAGGCCGACGACGCCGCGTGGCGCCGCCCGCCGGGCACCGCCGGGACGGGGCGGACCCGGCGGATCAACGCGGATACGCCGGAACCCGGTCGCACCGGATGTGCGACCGGGTTCGGATGGTCGGGACGGGAGGCCGCGCCGGTTCGGCGGGCGGGGTGGACGGTGCCGGGGCCTGCCCGCTCAGCGGGCGGGGCGGACGGTGCCGGTGACCTCGCCGAGGGCGATGGTGGTGCCGTCTGGGCCCGGGGCGGTGGCCGTCAGGGTGACGGTGTCGCCGTCGGCCAGGAAGGTCCGCGTCTCGTCACCGACCTTCACCGGCTCCGCGCCGCCCCAGGTCAGCTCCAGGAACGAGCCGACCTGGCCCCGCTCGGGGCCGGAGACGGTGCCGGAGGCGTACAGGTCGCCCGTGCGCAGGGACGCCCCGTTGACGGTGAGGTGGGCGAGCTGCTGCGCGGGCGTCCAGTACATGGTGGCGAAGGGCGGCTCGCTGACCCGCTCCCCGTTCCACTCCACGGCCAGCCGCAGGTCCAGCCCGACGTGCGGCGCGTCGCGCAGGTACTCCGCCACCGGCGGGTCCTGGTCGGGCGCCGACACGAACGCCTCGGCGAGCGCGTCCAGCGGGGTCACCCAGGCCGAGACGGAGGTGGCGAAGGACTTGCCGAGGAACGGCCCGAGCGGCTGGTACTCCCACGCCTGGATGTCCCGGGCCGACCAGTCGTTGACCAGCACCACCCCGAAGACGTGGTCCGCCAGGTCGGCCGCGGCCACCCGGTCCCCCAGCCCGGTCGGCACGCCGACGACGAAGCCGACCTCGGCCTCGATGTCGAGGCGCACGGAGGGGCCGACCACCGGGCCCTGCGGGGTGGCCCGCTGCCCCACGGGGCGGACGACCGGCGTGCCGGAGACCACCACCGTGCCGGCCCGGCCGTGGTAGCCGATCGGCAGGTGCTTCCAGTTCGGCAGCAGCGGCGGCTGGCCGGGCCGGAAGATCTGCCCGACGTTGGCCGCGTGGTGCTCCGAGGAGTAGAAGTCGACGTAGTCGGCCACCTCAAACGGCAGCAGCAGCTCGACCTCGGCGAGCGGGACGAGCAGCGGCTCCACGGCCGCCCGGTGGGCGGAGTCGGTGAGCAGCTCGGTGACCCGCTGCCGGACCGCCGTCCACTGCGGACGGCCGAGCGCCATGAAGGCGTTCAGGGTGGGCCGCCCCAGCGCGCCGGCGGCCAGCACCAGCCCGGCCGCCTCGGCGCCGGCCAGGTCGAGCACGAAGTCGCCGATCCGCACGCCCACGCGCGGGGCGTCCCCGCCGGAGCGGAACACGCCGTACGGCAGGTTGCGCACCCCGTACGCCGAGCCCTCGGCGCCCGTCACCCACGTCATGCCTCGTATCCCCCGTTCACCAGCCCCAGCCGGATCAGATCGGTCAGTGGTTCCTCGATGCTGCACGAGCCGAAGCCCACCCACAGCGGCCGGTCGGCGTCCCGGGCGGCGCGGGCCGGCTCGGCCAGCGGCTCCGGGTCGGTCGCGGCGAGCAGGGCGGCCACCTCGTCCACCTCGGCCCCGTCGACGGCGGCGAGCGTCGCGGCGAGCACGTTGGCGAAGCCGTGGTGGGTGAAGCCGGTCTCCGCGTCGCGGTGCCGCACGGCGTGGTGCAGCCCGGCGGTCAGCTTGAACGGCAGCTCCCGGTCCCGGCAGGCGCAGATCACGGCGGCCAGCTCCACCGGGGTCGGGAACAGCTCGGCGGCCAGCCCGCCGGTGCGGAACTTGGCCGCGACCGGCACCCCGTCGGCGCGGGCGGCGGCGACCGTGTCCAGGGCCGCCATCAGCCCGAAGGTCAGCGGCAGCTCGGCGTACACGTCGACGCCCCCGGGCTGCCCGGCCAGCCTCAGCAGCTCGGCGAGGCCGGGCTGCGGGTCCTCGCCGCGCCTGGCGACGGCCACCTCGATCTGGCGGGCGGTGACGCCGCCCGCCGCCAGGGCCGACAGCGCGGCCGGCAGCCCCCCGACGCCGGTGTCGCCGATCAGGCCCACCACGAGGCCTTCGCCGGGGTCGACCAGCGGGCGCAGCTCGCCGGCGACGACGGCCGAGGCGGGGACGAGCAGCGGGCCGACCAGGCCGGCGTACCAGGACACGCGGTACCGGCGGTGCGCGGCGACCGCGTCGGGAAGCGTCGCGCTGCCGGGCGGGAAGACGGCGGCATCGTCGACGAGGCCGGCAAGGAGACGGGGCACCTGCGTTGACACGAGACAAGAACTTACGGGACGCTACAAGGAACGGACAACAGCGTCCGATTATCGGACGCGAACGGCCGGTGAACGGGACGAATCGGGAGGCGACATGCCGTACTACCGCAGCGTCGGTGAGGTGCCCCGCAAGCGGCACACCCAGTTCCGTCAGCCCGACGGCAGCCTCTACGCGGAGGAGCTGATGGGCCAGGAGGGCTTCTCCTCCGACTCGTCCCTGCTCTACCACCGGCACGCCCCGACCGCGATCGTCGCCGCCGAGGAGTACGCCCCGCCCGCCCTCACCCGGGTGGCGAACCTGCCACTCAAGCCCCGCCACCTGCGCACCCACAAGCTCGCCGGCGCCGGGGCCGACCCGATCCTCGGCCGGCGGTACCTGCTCGCCAACGACGACGTGCGGATCGCGTACGTGCTGGCCGACCGCCCCTCCCCGCTGTTCCGCGACGCCACCGGCGACCACTGCCTCTACCTGGAGTCCGGCACCCTGCGGGTGGAGTCCCCGTTCGGCGCGCTCGACGCGGTGCCCGGCGACTACGTCGTCATCCCCACCTCGACCATCCACCGGCTCGTCCCTACCGGCGACGAGCCGGTGCGGCTGCTGGCCGTCGAGGCGGCCGGCCACATCGGCCCGCCCAAGCGCTACCTCTCCGTCCGGGGCCAGTTCCTGGAGCACTCGCCGTACTGCGAGCGCGACGTCCGGGGGCCGGACGCCCCGCTGCTGGTCGACGGCGAGGACGTCGAGGTGCTGGTGAAGCACCGGCGCGGCTGGACGAGGTACGTCTACGCCAACCACCCGTTCGACGTGGTCGGCTGGGACGGGCACCTCTACCCGTGGGCGTTCTCCATCCACGACTTCGAGCCGATCACCGGCCGCATCCACCAGCCGCCGCCCGTGCACCAGACGTTCCAGGGTCCCAACTTCGTGATCTGCTCCTTCGTCCCCCGCAAGGTGGACTACCACCCCGACGCCATCCCGGTGCCGTACAACCACCACAACGTCGACTCCGACGAGATGCTCTTCTACACCGGCGGCAACTACGAGGCGCGGCGCGGCTCCGGCATCGAGCAGGGCTCGATCTCGCTGCACCCGTCCGGCTTCACCCACGGCCCCCAGCCGGGCGCGGCCGAGCGCTCGATCGGCGCGGACTTCTTCGACGAGCTGGCCGTCATGGTCGACACGTTCCGCCCCCTCGACCTCTGCGACGCGGCGTCGGAGTGCGAGGACGAAGCCTACGCCTGGACCTGGTCCCGCCGCCCCTAGCCACCAGGCGGCCGACGCAAATCGATGGACCGCGCCGGCCCCGTCGACCATCCTGCCGGGATGAACGACGACCGGATGTCGGACGCCGAGCGGCGGGTGTGGGCCGCACTGCCGGACGACGTACGCGAGACCTTGGTCGCCCTGCCCGCCTCGGACCTGACCACGCTCCTGCTCTCCCTGGCCCGAACCCGGGCCGCGCGGGTGCGGCCGACCGAGGTGCTGCGCCGCTGGCGGGAGGACCGCTTCGTCCGCCCGGCCGACTGCGACCCGCGCGCGACGATCGCCGTCCAGGCGCTGCTGTGGGACCTTCTCCCCGCCGAGGTCGCGGGCGTGGAGCTGTCCCCCGTCGTGCCGCTGGGCACCTGCGCTGCGGTCACCCCGGCCAGCCAGAACCGGATCGTCACGGCCACCCGCCCGGTCGAGGTCCTCAGCGACCCCACCAATGCCCTCGCCGGTCGAGGCCGCCGACCGGCGGCTACGTGGGGACGGCCCGGACGAGGTGCACCTCGCGGCCAGCCACCGGGTGCTGCGGGCCCAGCGGTTCGGCGCGGGACTACAGACGCACTTCCGCCTCTTCGCCCTGGTCTCCAGCGCCCGCGACGCCGGCTCGGGCCGCACCGAGGCCCGGCTGCTGACACTGCACCTCGACTACTGGCAGCGGGTCCTCGCCCGCCTGGTGCCGCACGCCGCGCCACGGCTGCGGTTCACCGTCCTCGACTCCCCCGTGCTGCGGGACCGCCTCGCCGACACGGTCCTGCCCGCCCTGGCGGCCGGCGGTGTGCCGATCTTGGAGGAGCCCGACCGCACCCGCGGCCGGGGCTACTACGTCGACGCCGCGCTGGGCCTCGCCGCCACCTCCTGCGTCTCCGTCCACCGCCTCGCCGCCCTCGCCACGCGGTGAGCACCCCGTAGCCAGCCCGGCCACGGCTTGACCCTCGACCTGATCGAGGGCCGAGGGTGAGCGCGTCGAACGACGCACAGGCGGGAGAAGGCGACGTGGCGCAACAGGCGGAAGAGAAGACCCTCGTCCAGGGAACTGCCCCGCCCGTTCCCGGCCACTACTGGGTCTGGCTGGGCGGGGTGCTGCTCTCCCTGCTCGGCTCGCAGATCATGGCCTTCGGGATGACGTGGATCGCCGCAGAAGGCGGCGGGGCCCTCGCCGGCCTCGTGCTGACCGCGATCACCCTCCCGCGCGTGCTCCTGCTGCTCCTCGGCGGCGCGCTGGCCGATCGGATCGGCCCCTGGCGAATCATGATCACCGCAGACGTGACCATGGCAGTCGCCACGATCCTCCTGGGCGGTGCCCTCCTGCTGCTCGGCACCCGGCCCGGTCTGCTTCTCGCCGCCGCCTTCGTCATCGGCGTCGTCGACGCTTTCTACCTGCCGAGTTCCGGCTCGATGCCGCGACGGCTGGTGCCCGACGAGAGCCTTCCCCGGGCGATGTCCGCCCGCCAGGTGATCGGGCAGCTCGCCGCCTTCGTCGGGCCCTCAGCCGGCGGGCTCGTGGTCGCGACCGCAGGTCTCGCGGCTGCGGCGTTCGCGAACGCCGGCACGTTCGCGGTGATGGCCTTCGTGCTGGTCGCCCTGCGCCCTCGGGCGCTGCGGGCCGCCCCGCCGCCGGCTCCGGGCGGCACGGTGCTTCGTCAGGCGGCCGACGGTCTGCGAGTCGCCTGGACCGATCCGCTGCTGCGCCCGGCGCTCGCCCTGACCGCCGTCGCCGCCGGGTTCCTGCTGCCCGTGTCCGGGATGCTGGTCGCGCTGCTCGCCCATCAGCGGCACTGGACCACCCGGACGGGCGGCGTGCTCGCCGGCGCGATCGCCCTCGGCATGGTCGGCGTGGCGGTCCTCGTGACCGTTCGGGGTGTCCTGCGCCGGCCGGGATCGGCCGCCGCCGTGGGACTCGTCGTCGCGGCGGCCGGCACCCTCGCCCTCGCGCTCGCACCGACGGCGCAGGCGGCCGTCGGTGCCGCCGCAGTCGTCGGCGTCGGCTCGGGGCTGTTCAGCACCCACATCGGCCCGCTGATCCTCGGCGGCAGCCCTGCCGGCCACCTCTCCCGGCTACAGTCGGTCCTCGTGCTGACACAGAGCGTCCCCCTACTCCTCGCCAACAACGCGCTCGGCACGCTGACAGACGCAACCACCGCCAGCACGGTCCTGGTCATCTGCTCCGTAGTCCTAGCCTCGACAGCCGCGCTAGCCCTGACCTCGCCGCCCCTGCGAACGACGACCCCAACCTGACCTCACGGGGCCGAGCGGTCCGCTCGGACGGCGACTACGTCAGGGGTTCGCCGGGGCCCGCCCGCGGAGGGATCAAGCCTGACCGCCCGGAGCGGGCGGGCCCCGGCGAACCCCACCACTACGAGCCAGGCAGCCCCTCGACGGCGCGAAGGACTCAGCGCACGGTCCGGGAGAAGACCGCCACCTCGGCCACCGCCCCCACCACGATCGCCAGCACCAGCGGCCACGGCGTCCCCACCGCCGCGTACACCAGCAACAGCAGCGGCGCGGCGGCCACCGCGTAGACGGCGAGCGCCAGGAAACGGTCCGAGCGCAGCAGCTCGGGCAGGACGGTCCGGGTCAGCCCCGGCACGCGCGCCGCCAGCAGCCACCCCACCAGCACCCCGCTCAGCGCCACCAGCACCGCGAGGAACCGGGACGGCCCGGACGCGGCGGACGCCGCGACCGCCACCAGCACGGTGCCGACCAGCGACCAGCCCGCCCCGTACAGCACGAGGCGGCGCAGCTCCTCCGAGGCGCTCCGGCGCGGGTCGGCGACGGGCACCGGGGCGGCCGGGACACCCTCCGCCAGCTCGGCCAGCGCCGAGGCGTACCGCCGTCGCTCCAGCCGGACGATCCCCGGCTCGTCGCCGGCGGCCTCCAACTCCGGGTGGAGCCGCAGCGCCTCCCGGTACGCCCGCTCGGCCAGGTCGAACAGCCGCAGCCGGGCGGCCACCAGGGCGAGGACCAGGTGCGCCTCGGCCTCCTCGACGGCCAGCTCCACGCCCCGCCAGGCGGCGTTGAGGGCCGGCTGCCCGCCGCGCGAGCCGGACAGGATCGCGGCGGCGCTGCGCTGGGCGTACGCGTCGGCGGGGCCGGCGGCGAGGAGCCGGTCGGCGGTTCGGGCCGCCTCGGCGTGCTCGCCCAGGTCGGCCAGGGCCAGCCCGCGCGCGACCAGCGGGGCGACGGTGTCCGGGGCGACGGCCAGCGCCGCGTCGGCGGCGTCCCGCGCCTCGGCGGGCCGGCCGGCGGCCAGGTGCACCCGGGCGAGGGCGGTCAGCGCGGCGGCGTTCGCCGGCTCCAGGGCGAGGGCCAGCCCCACCTCGCCGACGGCCTCGTCGTACCGGCCGAGGTCGGCCAGCAGGTGGGCGCGCTGGAGGTACCCCTCGGCGGTGGCGTCGTCGGACATCCGCGACCTACGCGGGCGGGGTCGGGTAGACGAGGGCCACCGCGATGCCGGCGAGCCCCTCGCCGCGCCCGGTGAAGCCCAAGCCGTCGGTCGTGGCGGCGGAGACGGTGACGGGTGCGCCGACGGCCGCGGAGAGCACCGCCTCGGCCTCGGCGCGGCGCGGGCCGATCTTCGGGCGGTTGCCGACGACCTGCACCGACACGTTGCCGATCTCGAAGCCGGCGGCCCGGACCCGGCGGGCGGTCTCGGTGAGCAGCGTCGCGCCGGGCGCGCCCGCCCACTCGGGCTCGGCCACCCCGTAGTTGGAGCCGAGGTCGCCGAGGCCGGCGGCGGAGAGCAGCGCGTTGCAGGCGGCGTGCGCGGCGACGTCGGCGTCGGAGTGCCCGGCCAGGCCGTCCTGGTCGGGCCAGTGCAGGCCGGCGACCCAGCAGGGGCGGTCGGCGGCGAAGGCGTGCACGTCCGTGCCGACGGCCACCCGAGGAACGATCATGACCCGAGGGTACGCGTCACGCGCCGGCGGAGAGCAGGTGCTCGGCGAGCGCCAGGTCGAACGGCCGGGTGACCTTGAGGGCGTGCTCGGAGCCGGGGACGCAGACCACCGGGACGCCCTGCTTCTCGACGAGACCGGCGTCGTCGGTGAGCGGGTCGCCGGCCGCCGCGTGGGCGGCGGTCAGCACCGCCCGACGGAAGCCCTGGGGGGTCTGCACGGCCCGCAGGGCGGACCGGTCGACCGTGCCGAGGACCATCTCGCCGGGGCCGACCTCCTTGATGGTGTCGACCACGGGCAGGACGGGGATCACCGCGTCGTGCCCGGAGCGGACGGCTGCGGCGACCGACTCGACCAGCTCGGGCGGGGTCAGGGCGCGGGCGGCGTCGTGCACGAGGACGATCTCCGGGCCGGCGGGGACGGCCGCGAGCGCGGCGGCCACGGACGCCTGGCGTTCCGCCCCGCCGGGGACGACCAGCACCGGGGCGACCGGGGCGAGCAGCTCGCGGACCGCGCCGACCTCGCCGGCCGGGGCGGCCACCACGATGGTGTGCACGGACGGGGCGGCGGCGATGCGGCGCACGGCGTGCACGAGCAGCGGCTCGCCGGCGAGCAGGCGCAGGGCCTTGGGCGCGCCGGGGCCGAGGCGTACCCCGGCACCGGCCGCAGGCACGAGGACCGCGACGTCACCGCGCGGATTGAGCTGCGCGGTCACGTCGCGGTCCTCGGGTTTCTTCGCTGCGGGGTGGGTACGACGATGCGGTGGGAACTAGGCCTCGGTCAGGACCTTGTCGAGCAGGTTCTCCGCCTCGTCCTTGGTGCTCTTCTCGGCCAGCGCGACCTCGCCGACGAGGATGTCGCGGGCCTTGGCGAGCATCCGCTTCTCGCCCGCCGACAGGCCCCGCTCCCGCTCCCGGCGCCACAGGTCGCGGACGACCTCGGCCACCTTCAGCGGGTTTCCGGAGGCCAGCTTCTCCAGATTCGCCTTGTAACGCCGCGACCAGTTGGTCGGCTCCTCGGTGTGCGGAGCGCGGAGGACGTCGAAGACCTTGCCGAGGCCCTCTTCGCCGACCACCTCGCGCACGCCCACGATCTCGGCGTTCTCGGCGGGCACCCGGACCGTCAGGTCACCCTGCGCGACCCTGAGGACGAGGTACTCCCTGGGCTCGCCCTTGATGACCCGAGTCTCGATTGCCTCGATGAGTGCGGCCCCGTGGTGGGGGTAAACAACGGTCTCGCCGACACTGAAAACCATAGGTTCGAAACCCCTTTCGCTGTGTCTAGGGTAACACGCTCAGGCACCGATGTCCTACCGCTGTCCTGACCGTTGGCGCAGCTCAGGGGCCCTGTGAGAGGTATTTCTTCAGCTTGACAGGCGGCCAAACCGATGGTCTGAACACGCTCCGTGAGCGACAGATGACACCCCGGCGTGGGTGGTCGGAGCGTGGATTTCTCGGGCGATGCGCTTGTTCCATGATACTCCCGGTCGCACCCACCGCGCCCGGATGTAGCGGGAGGAGGCGACCGTGCGGGACGCTGGAGGCGACCCGCTGTCCACGCACCGAGCCGGTTCGAGGGGGCTGGATGGGCATGTCTGACCCCGAGGGCCAGGGCCCCGCCGAGGGCCTTCCCGGCCTGCCCCCGGAGTGGGGCCGCATCGTCGTGCCGCAGGACGCCTCCGCGCTCGCCGAGGAGGCCGAGCTGGTCCGCCGCGAGCTGCGCGGGCGGGCCGAGGGGGCCCGCCGACCGTCCCGCCCCGGCCGGCCGGACGGCCTGCCACCGCTCGCCCTGCCGCTGCTGGTCCTGCTGGTGGCGGTGCTCACCACCGTCGCCGGGCTGTTCGCCGTCACCTGGCCCCGGCCGCCCCGGGCCGGGGACCGCCCCACCGTCGTGCCGCACGCGACGGCGGCCGACCTGACCGGCCGGGCGCTGCCGGCCCTGGACCTGGTCGACGCCGGGAACGCCGCGGTCCCGCTGCGCGGGCTGGTGCCCGCGGTGATCATCCTGGTGGACTCCTGCCCCTGCCCGGAGCAGGTGGCCGAGGCGGCGACGCTCGCGCCGCCCGGCGTCGCCGTGGTCACCGTCGAGGGCGGTCGCGCGGTCCGCCCCGCCCCGGCGTCGCCCGGCCCGGCGGCACGTCCGCTCGCCGACCCGGCCGGCGGCCTGCGCACCTTCCTGCGCCTGCCGGCCCGCCCCGGCACCGCCGCCGCGCTGCTGGTCGACCGCACCGGCGTGCTGGTCCGGGTGGTGCCGGAGCTGCGCTCGGCCGAGGACTACCGCGCCGACCTGGCCCGCCTCGCCGCCTGAGCGGCCGGGCAGGTCAGAACCCCAGTGCCACCAGCCGGTCGGGGCAGAACCGCAGGGCCGCGCACCGGGCGGGTCAGAACCACAGGCCCGCGAACCGGACGTCGGCGACGACCGGGAGGCCGCCGGGGGCGGCGGTCAGCTCGACCTGGATCGGGCCGGCCGCCCGGCGCAGCCACATCGCGCCCGGCCTGCCGTCGCACGCCGCCCGCCGGCTCTGGGTCCGGTCGGAGCGGAGGGTCACCATGAGCAGTCGCCCCGGCCCGAGGCACCGGTATTGGAGCAGGTGCGTGTGGGCCCCGGCCGGAGTGAACTCCCGCCGCTGCGGGGGCTGACCGGGGCGTACCACCAGTTGGGCCTCCCAGAGGGTCCCGCTGAGTCGGGGCAGGCCGCCGTGCCGGTTCGTTCCGGGGGAGGCGTCCCCGTCGAGCCGCACGATCACCCCGCCGGTGCGCGGGTCGAGGATGACGGCGCGGGCCCCCGGGTCGACCGCGCGGGAACGGGGCGCGTCGCCGACGCGGCGGGGCTCCGAGGCCGACTGCCCGGACCCGGCCGTCACGGCCGGCGCCTCGGCCCGCCACCACCCCACGCCCAGTGCCAGCGCGAGGACGACCAGGGCGACGAGCGCCCCGCCCCGCGCCCGGCCCGCCGTGTCCCCGCTCACCCCGCGAAGGGTAACGCCCCGGAGCCGCCCCCACCGTCCCGCGCGCCGCCGCGATCGAGAGGTCCGCCCGGCCTCCCGGGGCAGCGCCTCCTGGTCGACAAGGGGGTCAGGAGACGGGGGCGAGGAGGGCGGCGTAGAGGGTCAGGCCCGGGCCGAAGGCGAGCACCAGGATTCGGTTCGGGGGGCGTTCCGCCCGGAGCAGCCGGTCCAGGATCAGCAGCACCGTCGCCGAGGAGCAGTTGCCGTGCTCGTCCAGGGTGGCCCGGGACGCGGCCAGCGCCTCCGGCGGCAGGCCCAGCTCGCGTTCCACCACGTCGAGGATGCGCGGCCCGCCCGGGTGCACCGCCCAGCCGTCCACCTCCGGCAGCGTGGTGCCGTGCCGGGCCAGCAGGCCGTCGACCAGCCCCCGGACGTGGCGGGAGAGCACCTGCGGCACCTTCGACGACAGGCCCATCCGGAAGCCGGTGTCGGTGACGTCCCACGTCATGTGGTCGGCCGTGGTGGCGTCGGTGACCGAGGTGACCTCGCGCAACGCGTACCCCCGGCCGCCGGGGACGACCACGGCCGCGACGGCGGCGTCCGAGAAGAGGGCGTGGGAGACGATCTGCTGGGTGTCGGCCCGGGCGGCGGCGGGTTGCAGGTGCAGGCTGGTCAGCTCCGCGCAGAGCAGCAGCGCGGGCCGCTGCCGGGCGGTGACGAAGTCGCCGGCCGCCCCGAGCCCCGGCAGAGCGGCGTAGCAGCCCATGTGGCCCACGACCATGCGCTGGGTGTGCGGTGCCATGCCCAGGTCCCGGGCGAGCAGGATGTCCAGCCCGGGGGTGGCGTACCCGGTGCACGAGCAGACGATGAAGAGGCCGACGTCGGCGGCGTCCAGGCCGGCGGCGGTGAGCGCCCGGCCGACCGCCTCCTTGCCCAGCGGCAGCGCCTCGACCTGGTAGCGCCGCATCCGGCGCTCCGTCGGCCAGTCGGCGACGTCCTCCAGCAGCGGGTTCACCGCCGCCTGCCGCCGGGTCACCCCCGAGTTGGCGAAGATCCGCCGCGCCAGCGTCCGGGTGGTGCCGGAGAAGTGGTGCGAGAAGTAGCCCGCCCACAGCTCGTCCTGCGTGGCGCCCGGCGGCTGCGCCGTCCCCAGGCCCGCGATGACCGGTACGGCCACGTTTCCCACCTCTCGTTCGCGTACCCCACGTCGTCACAACGAGGGGCCGGGCCGTCGCGGTCCGGGCCGCCGCCGAGTGCCGGTGCCCGCCGGGGACGGCGGCTCCGGCGGGTGCCTGGTTCGTGCCGCCCGGTTCCGGTTCTTCCCTTACCCGCGAGCCGGCCCGGCTACCCGCGCCGCACGCCGCGCCCCTGGTAGAGCACCGCCGTCGACCAGGTCGGACGGATCTGCGGTGACCGGCCGGCCGAGCCCGGCCGAGCCTGCCCCTCGCGGCCCCGCATCCGGCGGACCAGCCAGCCCACCGTCCCGCGCAGCCCCGGGCGGACGCCCCGGACCCGCAGGTCGACGCCGTGCCGGGCGCACTCCGCGACCAGCGCGCGATGGTCGACGAACAGCCGGGGGTCGTGGATGCCCCGGGGCACCGCCGGCAGCCGCTCCCCGATCTCGACGGCCACCAGCCGGCTGAGCAGGGTGTCGTTGAGGGTGTCCAGCACCAGCAGGCCACCGGGCCGCAGCAGTCGGCACGCCTCGGCGACCGCGCGCCGCCAGTCCGGCACGTGCTCTAGCAGCTCGCCGGCGGCCACCACGTCGGCGCAGCCGTCCGCCAGTGGCACGGCGGTGGCGTCGCCGTTGACCGCGGTGACCCCGTGCGCGGTGGCCAGCGCCAGGGCCGAGCGGGTCAGGTCCACCCCGACGTGCCGGTAGCCCTTGCCGGCCAGGTGCGGGGCGAGCAGGCCCGCGCCGCAGCCCAGGTCCACCAGGAGCGCGCCGGGACGGTCGGCCGGCGGCACCAGGGCCCCCCGGGCCCGCGCCAGCCAGTGCAGCATCGCGAAGGCGCCGTCCGGGCGCCACCACTCGTCGGCGAGGTCGTCGTACTGCCCGGGGTCGTTCGGCGGCCGGGGCACGCCGGACGGCTTGGGCGAAACGTCACGCATAGATCGAGCGTGGCACGACCGGGCGGTAACGGGAAGACTTCGGCTTATGTCGACGACGGTGTCAGCGCTGCTCAGGGCCAGTCATCCGGAGCCCGCTACGGCGGTGACCGTGGTCGCCGGGCTGCTCGCCTGGGGGGTGGGGCACCGCCCGTCCGGGGTCGCCGCGGTGGCGCTCACGGTCCTCGCCAGCCAGCTCGCGGTCGGCTGGTCCAACGATCACCTGGACGCCGCCCGGGACGCGGCGGTGGGGCGTACCGACAAGCCGGTCGCCGCCGGCGCGGTGAGCCGGCGGACGGTCGGCCTGGCGACGCGGGCGGCGGCCCTGGCCACGGTCGTGCTGGCGGTGACGACCACCAACCGGGCGGCGGCGCCCTGGGCGATCGTCGGCCTGGTCTCCGCGCTGCTGTACAACCGGCCGCTGAAGTCGACGCCGGTCTCGGTGCTGCCGTACGCGGTCTCCTTCGGCGTGCTGCCCGCCTTCGTGGTGCTCGCGCTGCCCGGCGCGCCCGCCCCGCCGGTCTGGCTGGTGGTCGCCGCCGCCCTGCTGGGGGCCGGCGCGCACTTCGCCAACGTGCTGCCCGACCTGGCCGACGACGCCCGGACCGGGGTGCGCGGGCTGCCGCACCGGCTGGGCGCCACCGGCAGCCGGGCCGCCGCCGCCGGGCTGCTGCTCGCGGCGACCGTCGCGCTGGTCGCGGGGCCGCCCGGGCCACCGTCCTGGGCCGGGATGTCGGCCGTCGCGACCGCCGCCGTGGTCCCGCCCCTGGCCTGGTACGCGGGCCGGGGCGCCGGCCGGGCCGGCGACCGCGGGGTGGCCGCGTTCCGGGCGGTGCTGCTGGTGGCGCTGATCGACGTGGTGCTGCTGGTGTCGAGCGGCCCGCTGGTGTGAGCGGCCCCGGCAAGGTGGTGGTGCCGGGTCGCCGTGCGGGTCACGATCAGGCCCAACTACCCTGAAGCCGGTCTGCGCGGGTATGGCCACCGTGCCCGGCGTCGGCCGGGTGGGGATCGTGACGAGGAGGACCGACGTGACGCGCTCGATCAGGGGTTCCCGGCGGGCGGCCCTGCTGGTGTCCGGCGTGGCGGCGACCGCCCTGCTGGCGACCGGCTGCGGCACCGGCCAGAAGGCCGAGACCGCCAACAAGGTGCCGTCGATCCAGGGCGTCGACGTCCAGACCGAGAACCGGGACTACAAGGTGCGCGGCCTCTACGTCGAGCACCCGGCCAACGGGACCTACCAGGCGGGCGCCAACGCCGCGCTCAACGCGGTGCTCTACAACGACTCGCAGACCCCGGTGACGGTGACCGTCACCACGGACAGCGCCCGGGAGGTCGTGGTCGGCGGCGGCGAGACCGGCTCGGCCAGCCCGTCCGCCTCGACCGGCGAGTCGCCCTCCGGCGAGACCTCGCCGTCGGGCAGCGCCTCCCCCTCGGGCAGCGCCTCCCCCTCGGCCGGTGGGTCGCCCTCGGGCAGCGCCTCGCCCTCGGCCGGCGCGTCGCCGTCGGAGGGCCCGTCCGCCCCGGCCGGGCAGCCGGCCCGGTTCGAGATCCCGGCCCTCAGCTACGTCCAGCTCAACGTGCAGGGCGGCCGCCCGCTCCAGCTCGTCGGCCTGAACGAGACCCTCCGCGTCGGGCAGCAGGTCGACCTGACCTTCGACTTCGGCAACGGCCAGGTCGTCAGCACGCCGGTCCCGATCGGCATCCCGCTGACCCCGCTCCCGCGGCCCTCCCAGATCGTCGAGCGCGAGGGCGGGCACGGCGAAGAGGGCGGCACCGAGGGTGGCAACGGCCACGGCGAATAGCGCCGCGGCACCGACCGTCGACGACACCGCCGGCGTGGCACCTGCCACGCCGGCGGTGTTTTCGTCGTACGGGAGGACTAGCGTTCCGGTGTGACGACGTCCCGATCGACACCCTCCCGAGCGACGCCGCGCGGCGCGGGCCGGGCCGCCCGCGAACCCCGTCCGGCCTACGAGTGCGACGCCTGCGGCCACCAGCCCCCCAAGTGGGTGGGGCGCTGCCCCGAGTGCGGCGAGTGGGGCTCAGTGGTCGAGTGCACGGTCACCGGCCCGACCGTCTCGGGCCGGGTGGTCAGCTCCCGGCTGCCCGCCGAGCCCGCCCGCCCGATCGCCACCATCAGCGCCGCCCCCGCGAAGGCCCGCGCCACGGGTGTGAGCGAGCTGGACCGCGTGCTCGGCGGCGGCCTGGTGCCCGGCGCGGTGGTGCTGCTGGCCGGCGAGCCGGGGGTGGGCAAGTCCACCCTGCTGCTCGACGTGGCCCAGCAGTGGGCGGCCACGGCCGGCAGCCCGTCCCTGGTGGTCAGCGGTGAGGAGTCGGTGAGCCAGGTGCGGCTGCGCGCAGAACGGATGGGCGCGCTGCACGACCAGCTCTGGCTGGCCGCCGAGAGCGACCTCGGCGCGGTCCTCGGTCACCTCGACGCGGTGAAGCCCGGGCTGCTGGTGCTCGACTCGGTGCAGACGATCTCCATCCCCGGCACCGAGGGGGTGCCCGGCGGGGTGACCCAGGTGCGGGCGGTCACCGCCGCCCTGGTCGCGGTCGCCAAGGAGCGCGGCATCGCCACGGTGCTGGTCGGCCACGTCACGAAGGACGGCCAGGTGGCCGGCCCCCGGGTGCTGGAGCACCTGGTCGACGTGGTGCTGCACTTCGAGGGCGACAAGCACTCCTCGCTGCGGATGGTGCGCGGCGTGAAGAACCGGTTCGGCGCGGCGGACGAGGTCGGCTGTTTCGAGATGCACGAGGGGGGCATCAGCAGCCTCGCCGACCCGTCGGGGCTCTTCCTCACCCGCTACTCCGAGCCGGTGCCCGGCACCTGCGTGACGGTGGCGATGGAGGGGCGGCGTCCCCTGGTCACCGAGGTGCAGGCGCTGATCGGCGCGACGGTCGCCGGCTCGCCCCGGCGCACGGTCTCGGGGCTCGACGGGGCCCGGCTGGCGATGGTGCTCGCGGTGCTCCAGCGCCGCGCCGACCGGCTGACCCTGCACGACCGGGAGGTCTTCGCGGCCACGGTCGGCGGCATCCGGGTGGTGGAGCCGGCCGCCGACCTGGCGGTGGCCCTGGCGGTGGCCTCCGGCGGGCTCAACCTCGCGATGAACCCACACCTGGTGGCGATCGGCGAGGTCGGGCTGACCGGCGAGGTGCGTCGGGTCGGGGCGGTGCCCCGCCGGCTGGCGGAGGCGGCCCGGCTGGGCTTCCGGGTGGCTCTCGTGCCGCCCGGGTGCGGCCCGGAGAGCGCGGGCGCGGGCCCGGAGAGCATGCGGGTGATGGAGGTCACCGACGTTCGCTCGGCCCTCCAGTGTGCCGCCCGCGCATCGGCGGAGTGACCCACGGTGGTCGTCGGGAGGGACCGCCCGTGCGATTTCCGGACATGCGCGGCAGGCGGCGCGGGGCGACACGAGGAGGGCATCGTGACACATCACAGTAACCACGACAGCACCCACCGCACGCCAGTCCGTAGACTGTGCGCGTGCCGATCGACCGCGATGCCAGCAAGACCGCCGGCGCGACCCCCCACGCCCGCACCGGCCCCGTGGGCTCGCCCGCCCGTCCGATCAGCGTCAGCGTGACCGGGAGTGTCGGCGGCGCGGGTGGCGACCCGCTGCGGGCCAACCTCGCGCTCATGGCGCCGGGCACCGCGCTCCGTGACGGCCTGGAGCGGATCCTGCGCGGCCGCACGGGCGCGCTGATCGTCCTCGGCTACGACAAGGTGGTCGAGGGGCTCTGCACCGGTGGCTTCCCGCTGGACGTGGAGTTCTCCGCGACCCGGGTCCGCGAGCTGTGCAAGATGGACGGCGCGGTGGTGCTCTCCAGCGACGGCACCCGGATCGTCCGGGCGGCCGTGCACCTGATGCCGGACCCGTCGATCCCCACCGAGGAGTCCGGCACCCGGCACCGCAGCGCAGAGCGGGTGGCCCGGCAGACCGGCTACCCGGTCATCTCGGTCAGCCAGTCGATGCGGATCATCAGCCTCTACGTCAACGGCCAGCGGCACGTGCTGGACGACTCGGCGGCCATCCTGTCCCGGGCCAACCAGGCCCTGGCCACGCTGGAGCGCTACAAGCTGCGCCTCGACGAGGTCTCCGGCACCCTCTCCGCGCTCGAAATCGAGGATCTGGTCACCGTCCGGGACGCGGTGGCGGTGGTGCAGCGGCTGGAGATGGTCCGGCGGATCGCCGACGAGATCGCCGGGTACGTGGTGGAGCTGGGCACCGACGGCCGGCTGCTCGCCCTCCAGCTCGACGAGCTGATGGCCGGCGTCGACGCCGACCGCACCCTGGTCATCCGGGACTACCTGCCCACCGGCCGCAAGCCCCGCACGCTGGACGAGGCCCTGGTCGAGCTGGACCTGCTGGGCGCCACCGAGCTGATAGACCTGGTGGCCGTCGCCAAGGCGATCGGCTACCCGGCCGCCTCCGACGCGCTGGACGCGGCGGTCAGCCCGCGCGGCTTCCGGCTGCTGGCGAAGGTGCCCCGGCTGCCGGTGGCGATCGTCGACCGGCTGGTGCTGCACTTCGGCAGCCTTCAGCGGCTCCTCGGGGCGACGGTGGAGGATCTCCAGGCCGTGGAGGGCGTCGGCGACGCGCGGGCCCGGGGCGTCCGGGAGGGGCTGTCCCGGCTCGCCGAGGCGTCCATCCTGGAGCGCTACGTCTGACGGGTGCCACGTCTGACGGGTGCCACGCAGGGCCGCACCGGGCGACCGGGCGCGGCCCGGGGGGGGTGCCCCGGAGACCGGCCCGGCTCAGCCGGTGATGGTGAGCTTCACCGGATCGCTCACCTTGGTGTCGAGCCGCCCGAAGAGCTGGTACGTCCCGGCGCGCGGGAACGGGCCGTCGGCCAGCCCGTCCCTGCACCGGCTGGAGTCCTTCCCGTTCCAGTCCACCTGGTACGACCGCTCGAAGCCCGGGGTGAACGACTGCACGTCCGAGCCCTTCACGGTGCCGCAGGTGTCGGAGGACCAGACCTTCTCCGCGCCCGACTTCACGAACAGCTCCTGAAAGTCCGCGCCGACGTCCCGGCTGCAGGTGCGGTCCGACGTGTTCTTGATCCTGAGCTGCAGGCTGGCGCCGTTCTCGCGCCGCAGCGAGAACGGCACCGCCACCGGGGTCACCGAGATCTCCGCATTGGTGCACGCCCCGTCGCCGGAGCCGCCCGGGGCGGCCGGCGCGTCGTTGTTGGCCGGCGCGGCCGGGCCGTCGGGGGAAGCGGGCGCGCCGGGGCCAGCGGGGGAGACCGGCTCGGTCCCGCCGCCGTCCGACCCGGCGGGCGGTGAGACGGTCTGCCCGGGCAGCACAAGACCGCTCGGGCCCGGCGACGCGGACGGGTCGGCGGCACCCGGGGTCGCCGTCGGAGTCGGAGTCGGGGTCGACTTCGACTGCGGCGTGGTGCCGGTGTTGCCCGCACCGTTGCAGGAGTAGAGCAGGACAATCAGGAAGAGAAGCCCCGCTCCCAGCACGACGACGCGACGCCGCCAGTACACGGCGGGTGGCAGGGGGCCGACCGTCAGACGCATGATGCTCCCACCGTAACGGCGCGACCCGCGCTCGACGGGCGCGACGCGCCGGACCGCCCTCGGCTCACCGCCACCACCCTCCACTCACGACGACCGACCGCCCCTCGGCGGCGGCGCCCCTACCGGAAACGCGCCCGGTCCCGGGCCGGGCGGCCGTCCGTCAGAGGTAGACCTTGCGCTGGTAGATGGCGTGCGCCCCGGCCACCCGGTCGAGGAAGAGCAGGCCGGCGCAGTGGTCGATCTCGTGCTGCAACGCGCGCGCCTCGAACCCGTCGGTGACCAGCCGCACCGGCGCGCCGCTGCCCGGGAGCGCCCCCTCGACGACGAGCCTGCTGGCCCGCTTGACGTCGCCGGTCAGGTCGGGCACCGACATGCACCCCTCCCGCCCGGCCTTCCAGCGGGTCGCCTCCACCACCCGGGCGTTGCACAGCACGAACGTGCCGTGCACCGTGACCGCCTTCGGGTGGTCCGTGACGTCCACCGCGAACACCTGGGCGCTCACCCCGACCTGGGGCGCGGCGAGACCCACGCAGCCCGGCGAGACCCGCATCGTGGCGACCAGGTCGGCCGCGAGCTGGACCACCTCCTCGCAGGTCGGGTCCACCTCCGGGCCGGGGCGGCTGAGCACCGGCTCCGGGGCGGAGACCACCGGGCGCACCCGGCCCGGCACCCCCAGCGCCTCGGGGGTCCAGTCGCCCAGGCCGGTGTACCCGGCTGTCACAGCAGGTCCGAGTCGGCCGGGCGGAGGCTGACCCCCACCCCCAGCTCCGCGGCGGTACGGGCCAACCGCCCGGCCACCGCGTCGGAGGAGCCCGCCGGCAGCTCGACCTCGGCCACCACCACGTAGAGGGAGCCGGTCAGCCGGGTGCTCAGGTCGGTGACGTTGCCGCCCGCGTCCGCCAGCACCCGGGTCATCGCCGCGACGATGCCCAGCCGGTCCGCGCCGTGCACCGCCAGCACGTACGGCTCGCCGGCCGGTGCCGTCGCGCCGTCGGGGGTGACGGCCCGCACGGTGGCCAGGAGCCGACCGTCGGCGGCGAGCGGGGCCAGCGCGGCCTCCACCTCGGCGGCGGCCGGGCCGACGCAGACCAGGGTCATCGCGAAGTGGCCGCGCAGCCGGGTCATGGTGGAGTCGGTGAGGTTCGCGCCGAGCCCGGCGAGCACCTCGGCGACGTCGGCCACGATGCCGGGCCGGTCCCGACCGATGACGGTGATCGCTAGCTCGCTCATCCGGGCATTCTGCCCGATCCGGCGTCGGCCCCGGGCATCGCCCCGCCCGGCCCGCCCATCCTGCGGGAAGCCGGCCCGTGACATGATCGGCGGCGCGATGTCTGAACCCACCTTCGCCACCCTCGTCAGCCGGTGGTACGAGCGCAACGCCCGCGACCTGCCGTGGCGCGTGCCCGGCGTGGGCGCGTGGGCGATCCTGGTCAGCGAGGTCATGCTCCAGCAGACGCCCGTGGTGCGGGTGCTGCCGGCCTGGACGGCGTGGCTGGAGCGCTGGCCGACCCCCGCCGCGCTGGCCGACGACACCCCGGCCGAGGCGATCCGGATGTGGGGCCGGCTGGGCTACCCGCGCCGGGCGATACGGCTGCGCGACTGCGCGGTGGCGATCGTCGAGCGGCACGGCGGCGAGGTGCCGGACCGGCTGGACCACCTGCTGGCGCTGCCGGGGGTGGGCACCTACACGGCCCGGGCCGTGGCCGCGTTCGCGTACGGGCAGCGGCACCCCGTGGTGGACACCAACGTGCGCCGGGTGGTGTGCCGGGCGATCGCCGGGGAGCCCGACGCCGGACCGGCGACCCGCCCCGCCGACCTGGTGGCCACCGAGGAGCTGCTGCCGGCGGAGCCGGCCGCTGCGGCGCTGGCCAGCGCCGCGTTCATGGAGCTGGGGGCCGTGGTCTGCACCGCCCGCTCGCCCCGGTGCGCGGTCTGCCCGGTGGAGTCGACCTGCGCGTGGCGGGCGTCGGGCCAGACGGCCCCGGCCGGCCCGACCCGCCGCCCCCAGCGGTACGCCGGCACGGACCGCCAGGTGCGCGGGCTGCTGCTGGCGGTGCTGCGGGAGAGCAGCGGGCCCGTGCCGCACCAGCGACTGGACCAGGTCTGGGCCGACGACGTGCAGCGCGCCCGGGCACTGGCGGGGCTGGTCACCGACGGCCTGGTGGAGCCGGTCGACGAGGCGTCGTTCCGGCTGGCCGGCGACGGCCCGGCGATCCCGGCCCCGCCCCTGTAGGCCCCGGCCGCCTGTCACGGCGGCCCCGCTCCCGTACGGGCCCCGGCCGCTTGTCACGGCGGCCCCGCTCTCGTGCGGCCCCGGGGCGGGCCGGGTCGCCTCAGACTCCGGCCGGCCTCTCTCCCCCGGGCGGCTCTCGGGGCCCTGGCGGCGGCTTCGCCCTGCCAAGGCTCTGCGGCCCTGACGGCGACGCCTGATCCGTCTACGCGAGAAACGGGCGACGGCCCGGCGGCAGAGCCGCCGGGCCGTCGCCCGTTTGGTGTGTCGTGCGGCCGTCAGGCGGCCTCGGTGCTCCCACCGAGGTCGGCGGGGACGGCGTCGGGGACGGGGACCGGTCGGTCCGCGCCGTGGAAGACCAGCTTGGACTTGTCGGTGTCCTCCGGGTCGCCCTCGCAGTCGATGACGACGATCTGACCGGGGGTCAGCTCGTTGAACAGGATCCGCTCGGACAGGTTGTCCTCGATGTCGCGCTGGATCGTGCGACGCAGCGGCCGCGCGCCCAGCACCGGGTCGAAGCCCTTCTTCGCCAGGTACTTCTTGGCGTTGTCGGTCAGCTCCAGACCCATGTCCTTGTTCCGGAGCTGGGTCTCGATCCGGGCGATCATGATGTCCACGATCGAGAGGATCTCGTTCTGCCGGAGCTGGTGGAACACGATCGTGTCGTCGATCCGGTTGAGGAACTCCGGGCGGAAGTGCTGCTTCAGCTCGTCGTTGACCTTCTGCTTCATCCGGTCGTAGTTCGACTCCGAGTCCTCCGACGCCTGGAAGCCCAGCGACACGGCCTTCGCCACGTCGCGGGTGCCCAGGTTCGTGGTCAGGATGATCACCGTGTTCTTGAAGTCCACGATCCGGCCCTGACCGTCGGTGAGCCGCCCGTCCTCCAGGATCTGGAGCAGCGTGTTGAACACGTCCGGGTGGGCCTTCTCGATCTCGTCGAAGAGCACCACCGAGAACGGCCTACGCCGCACCTTCTCGGTGAGCTGCCCGCCCTCGTCGTAGCCGACGTAGCCGGGAGGGGCACCGACGAGCCGCGAGACCGTGTACCGGTCGTGGAACTCGGACATGTCGAGCTGGATGAGGGCGTCCTCGCTGCCGAACAGGAACTCGGCGAGGGCCTTCGACAGCTCCGTCTTACCCACGCCGGACGGGCCGGCGAAGATGAACGAGCCCGACGGGCGCTTCGGGTCCTTCAGGCCCGCCCGGGTGCGCCGGATGGCCTTCGAGACGGCCTTGACCGCGTCCTCCTGGCCGATGACGCGCTTGTGCAGCTCGTCCTCCATGCGCAGCAGACGCGAGGTCTCCTCCTCGGTCAGCTTGTAGACCGGGATGCCGGTCCAGTTGCCGAGGACCTCGGCGATCTGCTCGTCGTCGACCTCGCTGACGACGTCGAGGTCGCCGGCCTTCCACTCCTTCTCCCGCTGCGCCTTCTGGCCGAGGAGCTGCTTCTCCTTGTCGCGGAGCTGCGCGGCACGCTCGAAGTCCTGCGCGTCGATCGCGGACTCCTTGTCGCGGCGCACCTGGGCGATGCGCTCGTCGAAGTCGCGCAGGTCCGGCGGCGCGGTCATCCGGCGGATCCGCATCCGGGCCCCGGCCTCGTCGATCAGGTCGATCGCCTTGTCCGGCAGGAAGCGGTCGGAGATGTACCGGTCGGCCAGGGTCGCGGCGGCCACGAGGGCGGCGTCGGTGATGCTCACCCGGTGGTGCGCCTCGTACCGGTCGCGCAGGCCCTTGAGGATCTCGATGGTGTGGGCCAGCGACGGCTCACCTACCTGGATCGGCTGGAAACGACGCTCCAGGGCGGCGTCCTTCTCCAGGTGCTTGCGGTACTCGTCGAGGGTGGTGGCACCGATGGTCTGCAACTCGCCACGGGCCAGCATCGGCTTCAGGATGCTCGCCGCGTCGATCGCGCCCTCGGCGGCGCCCGCACCCACCAGGGTGTGGATCTCGTCGATGAACAGGATGATGTCGCCGCGGGTGCGGATCTCCTTGAGGACCTTCTTCAGGCGCTCCTCGAAGTCACCCCGGTAGCGGGAGCCCGCCACCAGCGCGCCGAGGTCGAGGGTGTAGAGCTGCTTGTCCTTCAGCGTCTCGGGCACCTCGCCCTTGATGATCTTCTGGGACAGGCCCTCCACCACGGCGGTCTTGCCGACGCCGGGCTCGCCGATGAGCACCGGGTTGTTCTTGGTGCGGCGGGACAGCACCTGCATGACCCGCTCGATCTCCTTCTCGCGCCCGATGACCGGGTCGAGCTTGCCCTCGCGGGCGGCCTGGGTCAGGTTGCGGCCGAACTGGTCCAGCACCAGGCTGGTCGACGGCGCGGCCTCGCCCGGGGCGGCCCCGGCCGCGGCCGGCTCCTTGCCCTGGTAGCCGGAGAGGAGCTGGATGACCTGCTGACGGACCCGGTTGAGGTCCGCGCCCAGCTTCACGAGGACCTGGGCTGCGACGCCCTCGCCCTCGCGGATCAGGCCCAGCAGGATGTGCTCGGTGCCGATGTAGTTGTGGCCGAGCTGGAGCGCCTCGCGCAGCGACAGCTCCAGCACCTTCTTGGCCCGCGGCGTGAACGGGATGTGCCCGCTCGGCGCCTGCTGGCCCTGGCCGATGATCTCCTCGACCTGCTGACGGACGCCCTCCAGGGAGATGCCGAGGCTCTCCAGGGCCTTTGCCGCGACACCCTCACCCTCGTGGATCAGGCCCAGCAGGATGTGCTCCGTACCGATGTAGTTGTGGTTGAGCATCCGGGCCTCTTCCTGGGCCAGGACGACAACCCGTCGCGCTCGGTCGGTGAACCGCTCGAACATGCCCTCGTGCTCCTCACGTGCCGTGCGCCTTGATGGTCAGATCTCGGCGGGGCCGGTGCGCGGACGTCCGGGACGGGCGTCCTTGCCTCATTACTCTATCGCCGCGGACCGACTCCGCTGAGGTCGTGTGTCCTCCACGGGAGCCCGGTACGCGCCGTTTTAGCCAACCGTCCGCGCTCAGGGCGTGTTCCGGAACCCCCGCCTGTACGCGGAGAGCGAAATTCGCCGGCGGCGTCGGGCCGCCCCGGGGGCCCCGGCGGGGGCCTCGGGCGGCGTCCGGCGGCCCGCGCCGGCCGCTCGGGGCGGTCACCCACGGGCTGCGGGCGAAGGTCTCCGCCGACTGGGACAACGACGTGGCACGCCGGCTTCTTCCCGGCGGCGCGCCCGGGGGCCGGGCCCGGCGCGGCGGGGCACGGCGCGCCCGGCCTCTTGCCGGCGGGGCACAGCGACCACCCCGCCCCTCGCTAGCGGAGCACGGCGGCCCCCCACCTCTCGGTACGGCGGGGCACGGCGACGAGCCAGCCTCTTGGCGGAGCACGGCGACGACCGGCGTCGCGGCCGACGGAGCACGGCGACGACCGGCGTCGCGGCGGCGGTGCAGGGGGCCCGGCGGCCCCGGCGGGCCGACCCTGGCCCGTCAGACGGCGACGCCGGCCCGGAGACATGCTCCGGTCCGGCGTCGGTGTCGCCCGTGTCCGTGGTGCCCCGTCCGTCCCGCGCTCACGGCCGGGCTGCCCCCTTCGGCGGCCCGGCGTTCACCCGGGGACGCGGCATCCCTCGGCGCCCGGCGGGGGCTGGCCCCTCAGCGCTTGGCGTGGAACTCGTCGACGATCTCCTGCGGGATGCGCCCCCGGTCGGAGATCTCCTTGCCCGCCTTCTTGGCCCACTCCCGGATCGCCTTGTTCTGCTCCCGGTCGGCCGTGGCACCGCCCCGGCCGCGCGCGGCCCGGCCGCCCACGACGACCCCGCCCCGGCCCACCTTCGTGCCGGCCGCGACGTACGGTGCGAAAACCTCGCGCAATTTCTCGGCGTTCGTGTTGGAGAGGTCGATCTCGTACTGAACGCCGTCGAGCGCGAACTTGACGGTCTCGTCAGCGTCCCCGCCGTCCAGGTCATCGACCAGCTTGTGAATGATCTGCTTGGCCACTTCCCACATTCCTTTCGAGCAGGGTGATGCTCCTGCAAACTGAGAGCACAATAACCCCCCCGGCGCTTGCCCCGTCAATAGGATGAGGCAATAAGCACCTGGCGGGTCGGGGCAACCCCTACTCGGGCCGGACCAAGGGGAAGAGGATGGTTTCCCGAATTCCCAGGCCCGTGAGCGCCATCAGCAGCCGGTCGATTCCCATTCCCATACCTCCGGCGGGCGGCATTCCGTACTCCATCGCCCGGAGGAAGTCCTCGTCCAGCCGCATCGCCTCGTCGTCGCCGCGGGCGGCGAGCTGCGCCTGGGCCACCAGCCGCTCGCGCTGCACCACCGGGTCCACCAGCTCGGAGTACGCGGTGCCCAGCTCGAACCCGAGGACGTACAGGTCCCACTTCTCGGCCAGTCCCGGCTCGGTCCGGTGGGCCCGGGTCAGCGGGCTGGTCTCCTCCGGGTAGTCCCGGACGAAGGTGGGCGCCTGGAGCCCCGGCACGACCAGCTCCTCGAAGAGCTCCTCGGCGAGCTTTCCCGGGCCCCACTTCGGGTCGACGGCCAGGCCGACCTTGTCGGCGTACTCGACGAGGCGGGCCCGCTCGGTGCGGACGGTGACCTCTTCGCCGAGCGCCTCGGAAAGCGACCCGAAGAGGGTCACCGAGCGCCACTCCCCGCCCAGATCGAACTCGTGGCCGTCTGCGTGCGTCACCACCGTGGAGCCGGCGACGGCGATCGCCGCCTCCTGCACCAGATTGCGGGTGAGGGCGGCCATGGTGTCGTAGTCCCCGTACGCCTGGTACGCCTCGAGCATCGCGAACTCGGGCGAGTGCGAAGAGTCGACACCCTCATTACGGAAGTTGCGGTTGATCTCGAAGACCCGATCGACGCCACCGACCACCGCGCGCTTGAGAAACAGTTCCGGCGCGATTCGCAGATACAGATCGGTGCTCAACGCATTGCTGTGGGTCACGAATGGCCGGGCCGCCGCGCCCCCGTGCAGCAACTGGAGCATCGGCGTCTCGACCTCCAGGTACCCCTGCCCGTGCAGGGTGTCGCGGAGGCTGCGCACGGCCGTGGCCCGGGTGCGGACCATCTGCCGCGCCTGGGGGCGGACGATCAGGTCGACGTACCGCTGGCGGACCCGGGCCTCCTCGCTGAGCGGCTTGTGCGCCACCGGGAGCGGGCGCAGCGCCTTGGCGGTGACGGCCCACTCGTCCGCCAGCACCGACAGCTCGCCCCGCCGGCTGGTGATCACCTCGCCGGCGACCCCGACGTGGTCGCCCAGGTCGACCAGGCGCTTCCAGTCGTCCAGCCGCTCGGCGCCCACCCGGTCGAGGGAGAGCATCGCCTGGAGCTCGGTCCCGTCGCCGTCGCGCAGGGTGGCGAAGCAGAGCTTGCCGGTGTTCCGTACGAAGATCACCCGGCCGGTGACCGAGACCCTGTCGCCGGTGGCGGTGTCCGTGGCCAGGTCGGCGTACTTCTCGCGGATCTCGGCCAGCGTGCTGGTCCGCGGGTATCCGGCCGGGTACGGCTCGACGCCCTCGGCGAGCATCCGGTCCCGCTTCTCCCGGCGGACCTTCATCTGCTCGGGAAGGTCGTCGGCGGGGTCGACTGGCACGGCGTTCTGCTCGGTCACGGCACGCTTCCTCAGTAAGGAGTTTTCGGCGGGGTCAGGCCCGAGCGTACTCAAGCCGCCCGGCGGCCGTTACGGCATGACCTGTCGCCGCGCCCGACCTCTACCTGCCGGCGCTCACCCCACCCCGGCGCTGCTCTCAACCTCACAGGTTGCGTTCGTAGACCATCCGCAGGCCGATCAGCGTGATCATCGGCTCGTGGTGGGTGATCGTCCGGCACTCGCCGAGCACCACCGACGCCAGCCCGCCGGTGGCGATCACCGCCTTCACCTCGCCCAGTTCCTCGGTCATCCGCTCGACGATCCGGTCGACCTGGCCGCCGAAGCCGAAGTACAGGCCCGACTGGAGGCACTCGACCGTGTTCTTGCCGATCACCGACCGGGGCTTGGTCGCCTCGACCTTGCGGAGCTGGGCGGCGCGGGCCGCCAGCGCGTCGAAGGAGATCTCGATGCCGGGCGCGAACGCGCCGCCGAGGAACTCCCCCCGGCCGCTGATCACGTCGAAGTTCGTGGTGGTGCCGAAGTCCACCACGATCGACGGGCCACCGAACAGCGTGTACGCCGCGAGGGTGTTCACCACCCGGTCGGCGCCCACCTCCTTCGGGTTGTCGATGGCCAGTTGCACCCCGGTGCGCACGCCCGGCTCGACGACCACGCTCGGCAGGTCCGCGTAGTAGCGGGCCAGCATGGTCCGCAGCGAGCGCAGCGCGGCCGGCACCGTGGAGCAGGCGGCCACCCCAGTGATCTCCACGGCGTCACCGGCCAGCAGCCCCCGGAACATCAGCCCGAGCTCGTCCGCCGTCGAGCGGGCGTCGGTCTTGATCCGCCAGGAGTGCACCAGCCTGTCGCCGTCGAAGGTCGCCAGCACGGTGTTGGTGTTTCCGATGTCGATGCAGAGCAGCACGCACGCAGCCTAGACGCCGGGCGGCGCGGCGCTCACCGCGTCCGCAGGTCCAGCGCGACGTCCAGGATCGGCGAGGAGTGCGTCAGCGCGCCGACCGACAGGTAGTCCACCCCCGTGGCCGCGTACTGGGCCGCCACGTCGAGGGTCAGGCCGCCGGTCGCCTCCAGCTCCGCCCGGTCCCCCACGGCGGCGACCACCTCGGTCAGCGTCTGCGGGGTCATGTTGTCCAGCAGCAGGAAGTCCGCCCCGGCCTCGACCGCCTCCAGCGCCTCGGCGAGGGTGTCCACCTCGACCTGCACCGGCACGTCCGGGAACGCCTCCCGGACCCGGCGGAAGGCCGCCGTGATCCCGCCCGCCGCCAGCTTGTGGTTGTCCTTGATCATCGCGACGTCGTGCAGGCCCATCCGCTTGTTCGTGCCGCCGCCGGCCCGGACCGCGTACTTCTCCAGGGCGCGCAGGCCCGGCGTGGTCTTGCGGGTGTCCAGCACCGTCGCCTTGGTGCCGGCCAGGGCGTCCGCCCAGGCCCGGGTGTGGGTGGCGACCCCGGACATCCGACAGAGCAGGTTGAGCGCCGTCCGCTCGGCGGCGAGCAGCAGTCGGGTCGGGCCGGTCACCGTGGCCAGCACGTCGCCGCGCGCCACCCGCTGCCCGTCTTGGGCCACCACCGACACCTCGACCGTACGGCCGGCGTCGACCGCCGCACCGACCAGCTCGAACACCGCCGCCGCCACGGCCAGCCCGGCCACCACGCCGTCGGCGCGGGCCACCAGGTCGGCCGTGTCGCTCTGCTCGGCCGGGATGGTGGCGACGCTGGTGACGTCCAGCCGCTCCGGCCCCAGGTCCTCGGCGAGCGCGTCCTCGATCACCCGCCGCACCTGCGCCGGGTCCAGACCCGCGTCCCGCAATGCCCGTTCCGTCGACTCCGTCATCGGATCCCCTCCCACGCCTGTGTCAGCCGGCCCTGCGCCCCGAGCGCGCCGACCAGGTGGCCGTGCCACCGCTCGTCGGCCGTCGGGAAGTCCTCCCGCCAGTGGCAACCCCGGGTCTCCCGGCGGGCGTACGCGGCGGCGACCAGCGTCGACGCCACGGTGATCAGGTTCGTCGCCTCCCAGTCGGCCGTCCGGGGCCGGCCCCGGCCCGCGCCGAGCCCGCTCAGCACGCCGGCGGTCGCGGCGAGGGTGTCCGCCGAGCGGAGCACGCCCGCGCCCCGGGTCATCGCCCGTTGCAGCGTCGGCGTCGCCTCCGCCGGCACCACCCAACCCTCGCCCCCGACCCAGGCGCCCGTCTGCGCGGGCTGGGCCTGCTCGGGCAGCCCGGCGGCGATGTCCTCGGCGATCCGCCGGGAGAACACCAGCCCCTCCAGCAGCGAGTTGCTGGCCAGCCGGTTGGCGCCGTGCACGCCGGTGCAGGCCACCTCGCCGCAGGCGTACAGCCCGGGGATGGTGGTGCGCCCGCGCAGGTCGGTGCGGACGCCGCCGGAGGCGTAGTGGGCGGCGGGGGCGACCGGGATCAGGCCGGTCCCCGGGTCGACCCCGATGGCCAGGCAGGACGCGACGATGGTCGGGAAGCGCCGGGCCAGGAAGTCGCCGCCCAGGTGCCGGGCGTCGAGGAAGACGTGGTCCGCCCCGGTGGCCAGCAGGACCCGGTGGATGCCCTTGGCCACCACGTCCCGGGGGGCCAGCTCGGCCAGCTCGTGCTGGCCGACCATGAACCGCTTGCCGTCGCCGTCGACCAGGTGGGCGCCCTCCCCGCGCAGCGCCTCCGAGACCAGCGGCTGCTGGGCGTGCCCGACGCCGGGCACGCCCGCGCCGGCCGGGGTGATCAGCGCGGTCGGGTGGAACTGGACGAACTCCACGTCGGTCACCGCCGCGCCGGCCCGTACCGCGAGGGCGACGCCGTCGCCGGTCGAGACGGCCGGGTTGGTGGTGGCCGCGTAGATCTGGCCCATCCCGCCGGTGGCCAGGACGACCGCCCGGGCCAGGATGGCACCCACGCCGTCCTCGCTGCCCTCGCCGAGGACGTGCAGGGTGATGCCGCAGGCGGGGCCGAGGCCGCCGGGGCCGTCGCCGGGGGCGCGCAGCAGGTCCAGCACCAGGGCGTGCTCGACCAGCCGGATCCAGGGGTCGCGCCGGACGGCGGCGTGCAGGGCCCGCTGCACCTCGGCCCCGGTGGCGTCGCCGCCGGCGTGCACGATCCGGTCGGCCCGGTGCCCGCCCTCCCGGGTGAGCATCAGCGAGCCGTCCCGGTTGCGGTCGAACTCCGCCCCGATCCGCATCAGCTCGCGCAGCCGGACCGGGCCCTCCTCGACCAGCACCCGCACCGCAGCCGGGTCGCAGAGCCCGACACCGGCGATCTCGGTGTCCAGGGCGTGCGCGGCCGGGGTGTCGGCCGGGTCGAGCACGGCGGCGATGCCGCCCTGCGCCCAGCGGGTCGAGCCGTCGTCGATGTTGACCTTGGTGACCACCGTGACGTGCAGCCCGGCCTCGCGCAGGTGCAGCGCGGCGGTCAGCCCGGCCACCCCGGAGCCGACGACGATCACGTCGGTGGTCTCCACCCAGCCGGGCGCGGGCGCGGCCAGCAGCGACGGCAGGGCGGGCAGGTCGGGCAGGTCGGGCAGGTCGACGGGCGGTGCGTCCATGAGCACAGTCAACCCGAAGCCCGCTCGCACCGGGCGGCGGGGGCACGACGGACGGCGCAGGCTACGACGTCGGGCCGGTGTTCACCCCGTGCGGGGCCACGGCGGCCGACCCGGGTTCACCTCGTGCGGACGGGTAGCCCGGCCGGGCCGGCGCCCCTGAGCGAGGCGGTCACCGTGCGGTCGCTGAGCCACAGGTAGCAGCGGACCCCCCGGTCGCCGACCCGCCAGCGGCCGGCGGCGGGCGGGCGGACCACCAGGCCGCTACGGAGGCGCAGGGCGTCGTCGTCCGGCACCCCGACGTAGCGGGCCAGCGCCGTGTGGCAGCCGGCGAAGAACGGCGCCCACTCGGCGTCCCGGGCCGGGTACGGCTTGTCCGGGGCCTTCCACACCCCGACGAACTCGGCGTCGTGCCGGGTGCCGCACGCCACCGGCTCCAGCACCTGCGCGCCACGGGTCTTCGCGGCGCGGCTGCGCTGGCAGCCCAGGCGCAGCGGGGAGGGCCCCTTCAGCGCGCCCCGGAGGCTGCCGGTGCGGGTCACGGTGACGGCGCCGGCCTCGGCGGTGCTCACCTCGGTCAGGTCGCAGCGGTACCAGCGGGCCCCGGACGCCCAGCCGGTCTTCGACGGCAGCGCCACGGCCAGCCGGAGCCGGCCGGCCCGCCACTCGTCCCCCACGTAGCCGGTGGCCTTGGCGTCGCAGTCGGCGAAGGCGCCGCGCAGCTCCGTCGAGGCACCGGCGGGTGGGGCGGCCCGCTCCGCCGGGAACGCGCCCACGTGCACGGCCTCCACCCGGTGCGGGACGGCGCAGTCGACCGGCGCGTACGCCGCCAGGGTCACCACCTCGGCGAAGTCGGCCACCTGGCACACCCCGGCAGCCGGGGTGAACGGACCGGCGGGCGCGGGGGCGGCCCAGTCGTCGGTGAGATCGCCGTCGAGGCCGGCGGAGTCACCGCAGCCGGCCAGCGCCCCCGCAGTGACCAGGGCGGCGCACAGCATCGACAGCGCACGACGCACGCGGCCTCCCCAACCACCAGTCCACGACGGCGCCCCCAGAGTAACCATGGACGTCCGTCGGTGACAGACCGCGCACGCACGGATGTCCCCCGCCGGCCCGAAGGCCGGCGGCGCGTCAGCCGACGACGGCGAGCGGGCTGGGGACGGGGTCGCCGGCCGTCCCGGGGGCCGCCGCGGCCGGATCGGCGCCCAGGTCGACGACCCGGTTGTCGGCGTCGACGTGCACCACCCGGGGCCGGTACGCGCGCGCCTCGGCGTCGTCCATCTGCCCGTACGAGATCAGGATGACCAGGTCGCCCGGGTGCACCAGGTGGGCGGCGGCGCCGTTGATGCCGATCACGCCGCTGCCCCGCTCGCCCGGGATCACGTACGTCTCCAGCCGGGCCCCGTTCGTGATGTCCACGATCGCCACCTGCTCCCCCGGGATCAGGTCGGCGGCGTCGAGCAGGTCCTGGTCGACCGTCACCGATCCCACGTAGTGCAGGTCGGCCTGGGTCACCGTGGCCCGGTGGATCTTCGACTTGAGCATGGTGCGGAACATGGCCGTGCCTTTCGGAGCGGGGAGGGCGGGTCAGGAACGGGGGGCGAGCTGGATCGCCGTGTTGTCGATCAGCCGGGTGGCGCCGACCCGGGCGGCGACCAGCAGCCGGGCCGGCCCGGCGACCGGACCGGGCTCCAGCTCCTCGTCGGTCAGCGCCAGGTAGTCCAGCTCGACCTCGGGCGCGTCTGCGGCGAACGCGCGGTGGGCGGCGGCCAGCACCGCGCCCGCGTCCAGCCCCCGGTCGGCGGCCTCCTCGCCGGCCCGCAGCGCGGCGGAGAGGGCCAGCGCCGACTGACGCTCGCGCGCGGAGAGGTAGCGGTTGCGGCTGGACAGGGCCAGCCCGTCCGGCTCCCGGACGGTCGGCACGCCGACCACCTCGACCGGCACGTCGAAGTCCCGGGCCATCCGCCGCACCAGGGTGAGCTGCTGGTAGTCCTTCTCGCCGAAGAAGGCCAGGTCGGGGCGGGTGAGCTGGAACAGCTTGAGCACCACGGTGAGCACGCCGTGGAAGAAGCCGGGCCGGCTCAGCCCCTCCAGGTCCCCGGCGAGCACGCCGGGGTCCACCCGGACCCGGGGCTCGCCGTCCGGGTACATCTCGTCCCGGTCCGGCGCGAAGACCAGGTCCGCCCCGGCCTGCCGGCAGACCTCCAGGTCGTCGGCGAGGGTGCGCGGGTACCGGTCGAAGTCCTCGTTCGGGCCGAACTGGAGCGGATTCACGAAGATCGTCACCAGCACGTGGTCAGCCCGCTCCCGGGCGGCCCGCAGCAGCGTCTCGTGCCCGGCGTGCAGCGCGCCCATGGTCATCACCACACCGACGGTGCCGGTCAGGGCGCCACGCGCCTTCGCCAGCTCCTCGCGGGTGCGCACCAACTCCGTCATCAGTGCCTCATCTCGGTTCGCGACTGCGGGGCTCGCAAAAACCGCTCACTCCTCGCGCTCACTCAGCCTCCCCAGTTCGCGACTGCGGGGCTCGCAAAAGCGGCTCACTCCTCGCGCTCACTCAGCCTCCCCAGTTCGCGACTGCGGGGCTCGCAAAAGCGGCTCACTCCTCGCGCTCACTCGGGCCTCCTCAGCTCTCGGCTGCCGAGCACGCCGAGCAGCGCCTCGGCGTCCGCCGGGCGCAGCCGGCCCGCCGCGATGGCCCGGTCCGCCGTGCGGCGGGCCAGCGCCAGGTACGGGGCGACGGACTCGGGCGCGGTGGCGGCGAGCCGCTCCACGTGCCGGCGTACGGTGCCGGCGTCGCCCCGGGAGACGGGGCCGGTCAGCGCGTCGTCGCCGAGCCGCAGGGCGTTCTCCAGCGCCGCCCCCAGCAGCGGGGCGAGCACCTTCTCCGGCTGGTCCACCCCGGCGTCACGCAGCCGGTCGGCCGCCTCGTTGACGAGGGTGACCAGGTGGTTCGCGCCGTGCGCCAGCGCCGCGTGGTACAGCGGCCGGTCGCCCTCGGCCACCCACTCGGGCACCCCGCCGAGGTCGGCGACCAGCCGGGCGGCGAGCGGGCGCAGCTCGGCCGGGGCGGTCACCCCGTACGAGATGCCGGCGAGCCGGCCGAGGTCGGCGGGCGTACCGGTGAAGGTCAGCGCCGGGTGCAGGGCCAGCGGGCGGGCCCCGACGGCGGCGGCCGGGGCGAGCACGCCCAGCCCGTGCGCGCCGGAGGTGTGCGCGACCACCTGGCCGGGGCGCAGCGCGCCCGCCTCGGCGAGCCCGGCCACCACCCCGGCGAGCGCGTCGTCGGGCACGGCGATCAGCAGCAGGTCGGCGGCGGCCCGGGCCACCGCGGTCGCGGAGCGGTTGTGGGCCTCGGGGAGCAGCAGGGCGATCCGGGCCTTCGCCGCGCCGGAGGCGCCGGAGGCGGCGACCACCCGGTGCCCGGCGGCGGCGAGCGCGGCGCCGAGCACGGCGCCGACCCTGCCGGTGCCGACGACGCCGACGGTGAGTGCGCGGGGGAAGACGAGCGGGGCGTTGGCGCCGCCCGGCGGTGCGGCGGCCCCGATGGGGGCAGCCGGACGCGGGCGCGACGGTGCGCTCATGGCAACGATCCAGTCCTCGAAGGGGGTACCGGTCGATCGCAAGTATGCGCCGCGTTCACGGAGCCGCAACAAGAAGGTGTGAAAACCTTCACCGCCGGTGGCCGGGCCGCCGCGCCCCTCTCGCGGCGGCCCGGGCGACGGGGTCAGCGCGCGTCGCGCAGGAACCCGGCGTCGAGGAACTTGAAGTCGGTGTCCGTCCGGGCCTCGCCGTCCTCCCCCGGGGTCTCCGGCGTGTTTCGGCCGTCGTGCACCACGAGCAGGCCGCCGGGGAAGCCCGGCAGCGGGGTGGAGGTCACCGCCGCGCCATCGCACTCCTGGGAGCCGTCCACGACGCCGTCGACCACGGCGAAGCGGCCGGTCGGGCGGCCGGTGCGCCGGTCGTACGTGTAGAAGGTGTCGTCGCCCTGGCTGGAGACGACCAGGGTGCCGGTGGACGGGCCGGTGCGGTAGATCGTCAGGCCCTCCACGTCCTGGGCGATCCGGCCGCCGAAGCCGGGGTCGGCCGAGTGGTCGGTCACGCAGTCGTCCTCGACCGGGTCGAAGACGGCCGGCACGCCGTACTCGCGGACCCGCTCGACCGACCGGGGCGCCTCGGCGAACCGGCCGCCCACGAGCCGGGTGCGCCACAGGCCCACCTTCTCCTGCGCCAGGTGCACCACGCCGCTGTCCGGGTCCACCACCGTCCCCTCCACCTGCGGGCCGTCGCCCGGGTCGGTGCACGGCGACCAGGTGGTGCCGTCGGGCAGGGTGAACGTCGACGGCAGGACGAGCCGGTCCACCGGGAGGTAGCCGACCCGGCCGGCCCGCTCGACCAGCCGGAACACCCCCACCTCGGCGGTGCTGCGCCGGCTCACCACCGCGTACGCGGCCCCGGTCGGGTCGACGTACGTGCCCAGCCCGTACGCGGTGCGCTGCTCGTCGACCTCGGCCTGGTCCCGGCTGAACGCGAACGGCACGTCCGGCGCGGTCACGTCGGTGAGCAGCCGGGTGGCCGGGTCGATGCGGTAGAAGCGGAGCTGGTCGCGGCCCCGGTCGGTGACCACCGCCAGGTCGGCCGTCCGGCCGCCCAGCCGGAACCCGGTCACCAGGTCCACGTTGTTGAACCGGCCGGCCTCGCTGCCGGGGCCCGGGGCCGGCGGGGTGGCGATCGCCTGCCGCTCGCGTGCGCCCAGGTCGTACACCCGCAGGCCGCCGTTCTTGGCGGTGGCGACCACCAGACTGCCGGCCCGGTCCGTCGGGTGCACCCAGATCGCCGGGTCGTCGGCGTCCGCGTCGCCGCCGGCCGCGTCGTCGAAGAGGGAGGGGGTCTCGGCAACCGCCCGGACCGGGCGCGGCACGTCGGCGTGGGTCGGGCGTGGCGCGCCGCCGTGGGTCGGCGCGGCGGCGACCGGAGCGGCCAGCAGCAGCGGTACGACCGCCAGGGCGGGGACTGCGATTCGTCTCATGCCCGGCAACCGTAGGGTCGGCACGGTGACGGACGTTGAACGTGGGATGAACTGATGTCGATGCTCTGGCGAGACGCGATGGACCGGGCCCTGTACGGGCCGGGCGGCTTCTTCGTCTCCGACCCCGGGCCGGCGGGCCACTTCCGGACCAGCACGCACGCGTCGCCCGCGTTCGCCTCGGCGCTGTTCCGCCTCGTCTCGCGCCTCGACTCCGCCCTCGGGCACCCGTCCCCGTTCGACGTGGTCGACGTGGGGGCCGGCCGGGGCGAGCTGCTCCTCGCCCTGGCGGCCCTCGCCCACCCCGACCCGGCCCTCGCCCCCGCGCCCCCCGACCCCGCCCTCAATCCCGCGCCCGCGCCCCCCGACCCCGCCGCTCGCTCCGGCCCCGCCGCGCCGCCCCCGCTCGCCCACCGCCTGCGCCTCACCGCCGTCGAGAAGGCCCCCCGCCCCCACGACCTGCCGGCGGAGCTCACCTGGACGGACGAGATCCCGGCCGGATTCACCGGCCTGCTGCTGGCCACGGAGTGGCTCGACAACGTCCCCCTGGACATCGCCACCCTCACCCCGGCGGGCTGGCGCTACCTCCTGGTGGACCCCGCAACGGGCGGCGAGACGGTGGGCGACCCCCTGACCCCCGCCGACGCCGCCTGGCTGACCACCTGGTGGCCCACCCCCGCCCCCTCTCCCGCCCCCTCCCCCGCCTCGTCGATCAAGAAGTTTGCGGACGGGAACGGCCCCGATCCCGACGCGAATCTCTTGATCGGCGAAGGGCTACGGGTGGAGATCGGGCGGGGGCGGGATCTGGCCTGGGGTGAGGCCGTGGGACGGGTCGGGCGGGGGGTGGCCGTGACGGTGGACTACGGGCACCTGCGGGAGGCGCGGCCGGTGGGCGGGACGTTGAGCGGGTACCGGGGCGGGCGGCAGGTGCCGCCGGTGCCCGACGGGTCGTGCGACGTCACCGCGCACGTCGCCGTGGACTCGGTGGCCGCCGCCGGCGAGCGGGTCGCGGGGTGCGCGTACGCCCTGGTCACCCAGCGGGAGGCGCTGCGGGCGCTCGGAATCGACGGCGGGCGACCGCCGCTGGGCCTGGCCGCCACCGACCCGGCCGGGTACGTGCGGGCGCTCGCCGCCGCGTCAACGGCGGCCGAGCTGACCGACCCCGCCGGGCTCGGCGGGCACCACTGGTTGCTGCAACCGGTCGGCGTCGCCGTCGATCCGCTCATGGCACGATGACGGGCATGACCAACCAGACCGGCGACCTGCGTGAGCTGACCGTCGGCACCGGGGCCGGCGGGGAGCAGCTCGGCGCCGACATGGTGCTCAACATCGGCCCGCAGCACCCGTCCACGCACGGTGTGCTGCGGCTCAAGCTGGTCCTCGACGGGGAGCGGGTGGTCACCGCCGAGCCGATCGTCGGGTACATGCACCGGGGCGCGGAGAAGCTGTTCGAGGTGCGCGACTACCGGCAGATCATCGTGCTGGCGAACCGGCACGACTGGCTGTCGGCGTTCTCCAACGAGCTGGGCGTGGTGCTCGCCGTCGAGCGGCTGATGGGCATGGAGGTGCCCGAGCGGGCCACCTGGCTGCGGATGGCCCTCGCCGAGCTGAACCGGGTGCTCAACCACCTGATGTTCCTCGGCTCGTACCCGCTGGAGATCGGCGCGATCACGCCGATGTTCTACGCGTTCCGGGAGCGGGAGACCATCCAGGCCGTCATGGAGGAGGTCTCCGGCGGCCGGGTCCACTACATGTTCAACCGGGTCGGCGGGCTGAAGGAAGAAGTGCCGGCGGGCTGGACGGGCCGGGCCCGCGCCGCGATCGGCGAGGTGCGCCGCCGGATGCCGGACCTGGACGACCTGATCCGGCGCAACGACATCTTCCTGGCCCGCACCGTCGGGGTGGGGGTCCTCTCGGCCACCGACGCCGCCGCGTTCGGGGCGTCCGGGCCGGTCGCCCGGGCCTCCGGGCTGGACCTGGACCTGCGCCGCGACGAGCCCTACCTGGCGTACGACCAGCTCGACGTGCCGGTCGTCACCAAGACCGCCGGGGACTGCCACGCCCGGTTCGAGGTGCTGCTCGACCAGGTGTACGCCTCGCTCGACCTCGCCGAGCAGTGCCTGGAGCGGGTGGACCGGCTCACCGGGCCGGTGAACACCCGGCTGCCGAAGGTGGTGAAGGCCCCCGAGGGGCACACCTACGCCTGGACCGAGAACCCGCTCGGCATCAACGGCTACTACCTGGTGTCGCGGGGCGAGAAGACCCCGTGGCGGCTCAAGCTGCGCACCGCGTCGTACGCGAACGTGCAGGCGCTGGCCACGCTGCTCCCCGGCTGCCTGGTACCGGACCTGATCGCCATTCTCGGCTCGATGTTCTTCGTGGTCGGGGACATCGACAAGTAGGGCGCTTTCCCCGGCCGGGGGCGGTGACCCGGGGCCCGGGAGCCGTGACCCGGGGGCGGTGGCCCGCGGCCGGCACCCCGGGGCCGTGACCTGTGGCAACGTGATCCGGGGGCCGGAGCCCGGGAGCGGGGGTCAGCGCCGCCGGTCCGGGGAGCGGGGGGCGTCGTCGCGGGGAGGATGGCCGTACCGGCCCCCGTCGGCGCGCTGGTGCCGGCTCGGCCGGTCGGTCTCGGGTTCCGGCGCGGGCCACCCCTGATCGGACCGGGGGTCGCGGTGGGGCGACGGGCGCTCGCCGTCCCGCCCCTGCGGCGACTCGCCCCGGCGCAGCGCGGCCCAGCGGTCCTCCAGGCGGTACCCGCTGCCCGTGGCGTCCGCGTGCGCCGCCGCCCGGCGCTCGCCGAACCGGACCTCCCGGCCCCGCTCGTCGTCGTGCACCTCGGCCCACCGGCCGCCGGCCCGCAGCTCCGACCACTGGCCGGGCCCGTCGTCGGCGATCTCCGGCGGGTACGCCCCGGCGCGCCCTGTCCCGGCATGCCCTGTTCCAGTGGGTCCTGTTCCGGCGGGCCATCCCGGCTCGGCGGGAGTGCCCCAGGGAGGCTGCCCGGAATCCCGGGCCCCGCCGGGCTCGCCCCGCTGCCCGGTTGGGCCGGGCCCGTCGTCCGGACGGGACCAGCCCGCCTCGGCGTGCCGACCGCCCCAGCCCGCCTCGGCCTGTCGCCCGGCCGGGCCCGGCTCGCCGGGTCGGCCACTCCGGCCCGGCTCGGCGTCTCGGCCGGGCCAGGCCGGTTCCGCAGGTCGCTCCGGCGGGCCCGGCTCGTCGCGCGGGGCCGGGCCGTTGACGACCGTGTGCCGGGTGGTGACGTGCACGGTCTCGGTGTGCCGGACCACGCCGCCCGGTCCCGGGGTTCGCTCCGGCGCGGCCGGCTGCGGCGGCCAGATGCCGCGCCCGGCCGGCGCGTCGTACGGCCCGGCCGCCCCCCGGTAGTGCCCGGCCGCCGCCGGGTACGGATCGGGTGGGGCGGGGCGGTCGGCGCCGTGGCGCGGGGTCGGCCGGGGACCGTCCGCGCCGTACCCGGGGCCGTCCGCGTCGTACCGGGAAGCGTCCGCCCCGTACCCGGGGTGGTCCGCTTCGTACCGGGGACCGTCCGCGCCGTACCCGGCGTGGTCCGCGTCGTACCCGGGGCCGTGGGCGGCGTCCTGTGGTCCGGCGGCCCGGACGCGGGCGCGCCCCGCGCCGGCCGGCGGCCCGGCGGGCGGGTCGGGGTCGGCGGCGATCCCGGCCGCTGCGGCGTCGAGCCGGCGGCGCAGCGCCGCGACCTGCTCCTGGAGCCGCTGCGTCGCGTCGAGCGCCTGGTCTCCGCGCCGGGCGGCGGTGGCGACCTCGCCGCGCACCTCCCGGCGCAGCCCCTCGGTCTCCCGGTGCTGCTCCTCGACCTGCCGGCGCAGCCCCTCGACCTCCCTGCGCCACACCTCGATCTCGTCCCGCAGCTCCTCGGCCTCGGCGAGGGCACCGTCGCCGCCGCGCAGCGCGATCGAGAGACCGATCAGTACCACGGCGAAGATGGCCAGCACGGCGGCGAACCGCAGCGGCCCGTTGCTGTCGGCGACCAGCAGGATCAGCGCCGCGACGGGAGCGAGGCCCACGCCGCCCCAGAAGAGCGCGGGCAGCAGTCGGGAGTCACGCCTGTCGGGTGCGGCAACCGGGGCGGGCATGGATGTGCAGCCTACCGAGAGTTCGGGCTGCGGGGAACGCCCTGACCAGCAAACGGTGGCCGGCGGCGCGGGCCGCCGGCCACCGCCGGGGTCAGCCTGCGGCGAGCGCCCCGTCGGAGGAGAGGACCAGGCCGACGCTCGCGCTGCCCGTCTTCAGGGCGTTCTTCGTCTGCGGGCCGCCCGCGTCCAGCGAGCTGAACGAGCCCGCCCGGAAGTCGTAGACCTCGACCAGGCCGGCCTGGCACTTCGGGCGCTGCGGGCACTCCGGCGGGCCGGCCAGCACGGTCGCCGTGCCGGAGCACTTGGCGGCCAGCTCGGAGAGCGTGCCCACGCCGTGCTTGTCGGCGAAGGCCCGGGTGACGGCGAAGGCGTTCTGGTCCTGGGCGGCGGACGGCGTGCCGAAGGCGATGCCGGCCTTCTCGCCGGCGGCCTTGAGGGCGGTCACCGTCTTCTCCAGCTCGGGCGAGGAGACCGGCGGGGCGTCCTTGCCGTTGGCCTTCGTGTTGAAGAACTCGGCCATCGTCGCCGCGTACTCCGGGACGACCTGGATCTGGCCCTTCTCCAGGGCCGGCTCGTACAGCTCCCGGTTGCCGATCTGCTGCACCTTGACCTGGTACCCGGCGGCGGTGAGGGCGATCCGGTACAGCTCGGCGAGGGTCTGGCTCTCGGCGAAGTTGCCCGCGCCGACCACGACCGTGCCACCCGCGCCCCGGGCGATGCCCTGGGTGAGGTTGTTGGCCGAGGCGAACTCCTCCGCGGCGACCTTGCTGGTCTTGCGGTCGACGTCGACGGCCTTGTTGAGCTGGATCAGCTTCGGCGTGTCCAGCGCGGCGGAGACCTTGTCCAGCGCCGCGATCAGCTCCGGGGTGGCCGCCTTGGCGTTGACCGCCGGGATGATGTTGTCGGAGTTCTGCAACTTCTTGTCGTCGGTGAGGACGACCAACTGGTCGCCGGCGACCGGGGCGCAGCCGGCCCCGGACGCGCCCGACTGGGGCGCCTCGGTGCCGGAGGAGCCGGCGTCCCCGCAGCCGGTCAGGAACCCGGCCGCGGTGAGGGCGCCCACCGCGCCGAGCGCCAGGCGTGTACGTGCGCGCATCGAGCCCGCCTTCCGTGTCCCGGCGCGACCCGTGCCGGGCCGGCCGCGTATCCGACGGGCGATCTTCCTCGCCGCCCGCGATCTCCCACCCAACATCCTTTCGCCCGCTACCGACAACCTGAGACGCTGTTTTCGTCACCGGATCGTCACAACGAGGCGTACGGGCGCTCACAAACGAGGCGTACGCGGCGGGGTGCGCGGTCAGCCGCCCGCGATCGCGTCGGCGGCGCGGCTGCCGGCCCGCCGCCGGACCCGCCGCAGGTGGCGCGGGGTGACCAGCCGCTCGACCAGGGCCAGGAGCAGCTCGGCCAGCACCGCCAGACCGGCCACCAGCAGGCCGCCGGCGATGATCTGCCCGCCTCCGGCGGCGATGTCCAGGCCGAAGCCGGCCCGGATGATCTGGCCGAGACCGCCGCCGTTGACGAACGAGGCCAGCGCGGCCGTGGCCACCACCTGCACGGTGGCGGTCCGGAAACCGGCCGCCAGGTACGGCACCGCCAGCGGCAGCTCCACCCGGCGCAGCACCTGCCCGCCCGAGAACCCCATCCCGCGCGCGGCGTCCCGGGCCTCCGGGTCGGCCTGACGCACCCCCGTGTACGCGTTGGCCAGCAGCGGCGGCACCGCGAAGACCGCCAGCGCGACCACCACGGCGGGGCGGCCGAAACCGAGGAAGGTCAGCGGCAGGATGGTCAGCAGGGCCAGGGTGGGGATCGCCAGGCTGACGTTGGAGACCAGCACGACCAGCCCGCCACCCCGGCCGGTGTGCCCGAGCCAGAGGCCGACCGGCCAGGCCACCAGGCAGCCGAGCAGCACCGCCGCCGCCGACATGCCGAGGTGCTCGCCGAGCCGGTCGAGGATGCCGCCGGGGTTGGTCCAGTTCAGCGGGTCGTTGAGCCAGAGCACGGCCTGGCCGACCGGGCCGCTCACCGGGCCCGCCCGCGCGCCCACGGGGTGACCGCCCGGCCGATCCCGGCCAGGACCAGGTCCAGCGCCAGGGCGAGCAGCACGCAGAGCAGGGTGCCCGTCATGATCTCGGCCTTGTAGAAGTTGTTCTGGAAGCCGGCGAAGATGAGCTGACCGAGGCCGCCCCGGCCGACCACCACGCCGACGGTGACCAGCGCCACGGTCGACACGGTCGCCAGCCGCAGGCCGGTGAGGATGCCGGGCAGCGCCAGCGGCAGCTCGATCCGCAGCAGCCGGCCCCAGCGGCCGTACCCCATGCCCTCGGCGGCCTCGCGGACCTCGGGGGGCACCTGGCGCAGCCCGGCGACGGCATTGCGGACGATGACCAGCAGCGCGTACAGCACCACCACGCTGAGCACGGTCACCGCCCCGATGCCCAGGTAGGGCGCGAGGAAGGCGAACAGGGCCAGCGACGGGATCGTGTAGAGCACGCCGGTGAGTGCGAGGATCGGGCCGGCGAGCGGGCGGAACCAGTGGGCCGCCACGGCGAGCGGCAGGGCGACCAGGGCGGCGATCAGCACCGCCCGGGCGGTCAGCGAGGCGTGGTCGCGCAGCGCGGCGAGGATCGTGTCAGAGTTGTCCCGCACGTACTGCCAGGAGAACCACGGGTTATCCGGCTCGGCCCGGTAGCTCAGGCGGAAGGACATGCGTGGACGTTACCCCGGAGACCCCGACCGCCGCCGGGCACGGATCGGCGGCGATCACCCTGGAACGGGTGGGCAAGCGCTACCCGGACGGCACCGAGGCGGTCCGCGAGCTGAGCCTGGAGATCGCCGCCGGCGAACTCGTGGTGCTGATCGGCCCGTCCGGCTGCGGGAAGTCCACCGTGCTGCGGATGATCAACCGGCTGATCGAGCCGACCGGTGGCCGGGTCCTGCTCGGCGACGAGGACGTGACCCGCGTCGATCCGGTCACGCTGCGCCGCCGCATCGGGTACGTCATCCAGAACGTGGGCCTCTTCCCCCACCAGACGGTCGCCGCCAACGTCGGCACCGTCCCGCGGCTGCTCGGCTGGCCCCGCGACCGGGTCCGCCGCCGGGCCGAGGAGCTGCTGGAGCTGGTCGGGCTCGACCCGGCCAAGTTCGGGCGGCGGTACCCGCACGAGCTCTCCGGCGGGCAGCGGCAGCGGGTCGGGGTGGCCCGGGCGCTGGCCGCCGACCCGGTGGTGCTGCTCATGGACGAGCCGTTCTCGGCCGTCGACCCGATCGTGCGGACCCGGTTGCAGGAGGAGTTCCTCCGGCTCCAGGCCGAGGTGCGCAAGACGATCGTGCTGGTCACCCACGACCTGGACGAGGCGGTCCGGCTCGGCGACCGGATCGCGGTGCTGTCCCAGGGCGGCCACCTGGAGCAGTACGACACCCCGGCGGCCCTGCTCGGCGCGCCCGCGTCGGAGTTCGTCCGGGAGTTCGTCGGCGCGGACCGGGGCATCCGGGCGCTCGCGGTCACGCCGGTCACCCGCGACGCGCTGGACCCGCTGCCCACCGACCCGGCCGGGCTGCCGCAGGTCGCGCTGGGCTCGTCGGCCTACGACGCGCTGGCCGCCATGCTGACCTCCGGGGCGGACCGGGTGCTGGTGACCGCCGACGGCCGACCGGCCGGGGTGCTCACCCGGGACCGCGCGCTGGCCGCCCGGCCAGGCGAAAGCTGAAGCGCCGGCCAGAGCGGGCGAAGTCTGCAACGCGGCCTGGGCGGGCGGGAGCTGAAGCGCCGGCCTGGGTGGGTGGGCCGGCGGTGTCCGGTCAGGCCCGGCTGCCCAGGCTGGCCGTGCCGATGATCCAGCCGGAGAGGAAGCCGTAGCTGGCGCCGGTGCCGGCGGCCTGCAGGGCGGCCAGCAGCGAGCGGTCCGGCCCGAACAGCGTGCTGAGCAGCGCGGCCGCGCCTGCGGCCAGCACGTACGCGCCCCAGCCGGAGAAGAACTGGCTCAGCGACCCCTGCACCCTGGCCACCTGCGAGACGGGGAGCACGTAGAGCAGGGCGGCGGCCAGGACCACCAGCAGGATCGCCCGCAGATCGGCACCGAGCACGCCCTGGCCCGAGCCGTCGGCGGCGAACCGCCAGGCCGGCCAGGCGAGCAGTTGGAGGAACCAGCCGCCGGCCGAGTTCGGGTCGGTGTTGTCCTCCGCCCACCGGACGTACATCGGGCTGCCGCAGACCCCGACGAGCACCAGCACCGCGAGGATGCCGGTGCCGGCCGCGCTCCCGTACCGGCCGATCGCGCCGGGGCGGTGGGTGACAGTCATGGCGCGACCAGTTCCCGGGGCGCCCCGCCGGGCAAACCTGCGGACCACGGGGCCGACGCTCGGGTCAGGACTTCGTCAGGTAGTCGATGAACTTGGCCCGCAGCAGGGGCGCGGACTCCTCGTAGCCGTGCCCGGTGAGCTCCCGCCACAGCGCCGACGCCTCGTCGATGGTCGGGCCGACCGAGTTCGGCGCGCCGTCCAGCGCGGCGGCCTCGTCGGCGTTCGGCAGGTGACGCAGCACCGACCAGAAGAACCTGACGTCGCGCCGCTCCCTGGCCAGCGCGAACGCCCGCTCCCGCAGCTCCTCGGTGGAGAGGGCGTCCAACTCCTCGAACGTGTGCCCGCCGGTGCCGGTGGAAGAAGTCTCGGTCATGCCGCCGAGCCTAACCGCCGAGATCACGGCGGCGCGCCGGACGCGGCCCGACCGGCGGCGGGACGTCCCCCGGTGCCGGCGGCGGGATCACTGGTCGCCGGAGTCCCAGCGCTGCGGGGGGCTGTCCCAGCGAGGCGTGTCCCAGGGGTCGGCGGGCGGGTCGTCGGCGCGGGTGGGCGGCACGGTCGGCCAGTCGTCGACCGGCGCGGGGCGCGCCACCGACCAGCCGGAGCTGATCGGGCCGTCGCCGTGCGGGCGGGCCTCCGGGTCCCCGTCCGCCGGCCGGGGCCGCCCGTACGCCTCGACCAGCCGGGTGATCACCAGGCCGGCGCCGAGCGCGGCCCCGCCGACCACCCAGCGGCTCACCGTCCAGCCCCGCGCCTCCACCCAGGTGAACAGCACGGTGACCAGGCTGACCGCGAGCACGGTGCCGAAGATCCCGCCGCGCCGCCCGTACGCGCTGGTGCCGGCGAGCAGCGCGGCGCCGACGGCGAGCGCCGTCCAGCCCAGCCCCTCGGTCGGCACGATCGGCCCGTCGGCGTTCGTGGCGAGCAGGACGCCGGCCAGCATGGCCAGCACGGTGGAGGTGACGAAGGCGGCCAAGACCACGGTGGTCGCGACGGCACCCCGGCGGCGGGCCGGGTCGGCCACCGGCCGGAACCGGCCGACCAGCCGACGCACCGGGTGGATCGCCCCGAACAGGCCGCCGAGCACCGCCACCGCGGCGAAGCCGGCGAAGAGGTGGAAGGCGTTCTCCCGGGGGTCGTACCCGGCCTGCACCAGCACCGGGTCGGCGCGCCGCTGGATGTAGACCACGACGCCCGCCGCGGCGGCCAGGCTCGCCGCCCAGCCCGGCACGTGCAGCACGACCACGGCCAGCCCGACGACCAGCCCACCGAGGGCGGCCACCGCCGCCGCGTGGCCCAGCGCGACCTCCACCCCACGGTCGCCCTGCTCGGCGACGTGCAGCGCGGCGGCGACCGCGACCGGGCCGACCGCGAGGTTCACCGCCGCCGTGCGCAGGCTCAGGCCGGCGGCCAGGACCAGCAGCCCCACCGCCACCACGTCGACCAGCAGGACGCGCAGGCCGTCGCCGCGCAGGGCGGCCGGGCCGTCCCGCCAGAGCAGCCAGGTCAGCACGGCCAGGCCGGCGGCCAGCACCAGTTCCCAGGCGACGTGTACGCCGACGCGGTCCCGCCCCGGCTCGCCGTGGGCCGGGTCGTCGAAGCCGTGCTCGACCACGGACGCGGGCACCCCGGAGATCGGCACTCCGGACGAGGGCTCCACCGGGGCGTCGCGGCCCGGATCGTCGTACCCCATGACGCGTGCCCTCCCCAGGTCACGGCCGCAGGGTCCGACCCGGACGGACCGGGGCGGCCGTTGCTCGCCGGTCGCCAGGCACGGTACCCGCGCTCCGGGCCGGGCGTAACCCCCGCGATCAGCGCTGGCCGGGCCGGCTCTCCCGCTGGTCGGTGTCGCGCTCGTCCTCCGGCCGTTCCGGCACCCGGCAGGACCGTTCCAGCCAGAGCGCGGCGGCCACCAGCGCCAGCCCGGCGAGCAGCCCGGCCCCGGCGGCCGGGCGGTCCTCGACGGCCGCCCGGGTGCGCTCGACGAAGAGCCACCCGGTCAGCCCGGCGTAGAAGCCGGCGAAGATCGCTCCGGCCAGCGCGGACGCCTTCGCCAGCACCACGAACCGGGCCACCAGCAGCGGGTTGACCGGGTCGCGGCCCGGCCTGCGCTCGATCCGGCCCCGGGTGTTGACCGCCGCGTACGCCTCCAACACCGCCAGCGCGGCCAGCGTGACCACCGGCAGCCAGGGCAGCCGGGGGATGCCGCTGTAGTAGAGGGCGCTGATCAGCAGCCAGGCCACCGCAGCGGCGGCCAGGCCGGCGACGACCAGGGTGGAGATCCGGGTGGGGCCCATCCTGAAGCGGTCGGGGTCCGTCCCGCGCGGCGGCGGGGACTGCGCCTGGCTCATGCCGACCGGCTCCACTGGCTCATGCCGACGACTCTAACGCCAGATCCGGCCGGGGACTCAGTTCCAGGGCGTCCCCCGCCACCGGCTCGGCGTTGAGCAGGTCGGTCAGCCAGCCGTGCCCGGGCAGCCGCCCGTACGGCTGGATGTCGATCCACGGGCGGAGCACGAAGGCCCGCAGGTGGGCCCGGGGGTGCGGGAGGGTCAGCTCGGGGTCGTCGCTGAGCACCGGCTCGTCGTCGGGGCCCCAGACGGCGACGACGTCGACGTCTAGGGTGCGGGGGCCGAACCGACGCCCCGGGTCGCGCTCCCGCCCCGCCCGTCGCTCGGCGGCCCGGGCCCGTTCCAGCCAGTCGCGCGGGGCCGCCGCCGGGTCCCCGGCCAGCACCACCGCGTTCAGGTACGCCGGCTGGTCGGCGTCGCCCCAGGGCGGCGTCTCGTAGACGCCGGAGGTCATCAGCACCGCCCCGCCGAGGGAGTCCACCGCCGAGCGCAGGTGGGCCAGCCGATCGCCGAGGTTGCTGCCGAGGGAGAGCAGCGCGCGGGTCACCAGGCGCCCCCGGCCTCTGCCGTCCGGTCGGTCCGCGTCCGCGTCATGGTGACCGCCACGTCGGTGAAGGCGTGCGGGACGGGGGCCTCGGGCTTGTGCACGGTGACCGTCGCCCGCGCCACCCGGGGGTCGGCCAGGCAGATCGCCAGCAGCCGGTCGGCGAGCGTCTCGATGAGGTTCACCGGTTCCCCGGTCAGCACCGCCACCAGCCGGTCGGCCAGCTCCCCGTAGTGGACCGTGTCGGCCACCTCGTCGGAGCGGGCGGCCGGCGCGAGATCCAGTTCGAGTACGGCGTCGACGACGAACTCCTGCCCCCGTTCGCGCTCGAAGTCGTAGACGCCGTGCCGGCCGTGCGCCCGCAGGCCGGTCAGCGTGATCCGGTCGGTCACCGGTCTGCCTCCTTCTCTCCCTGGCCGGCCGGGCGGCCCGGCTGTTCCCCCGGCTCCGCCGAGTTTCCCGGCGTTCCCGGGCGGCCCGGCTGCTCCCCCGGCTCCCCCGGGCGGTCCGGCTGCTTCCCCGGCTTCGTCGGGCTGTTCGCGGCGACGAGTCGCGGGCTGCCGCTGGCCCGCCAGACGGCCAGCGCGTCGACGGTGCCGAGGACGTCGTGCACGCGTACCCCCCAGGCTCCGGCCGCCACCGCGAGCAGGCTGGTGGCGACGGTGGCCGCCTCCCGGCCGCCGGTGGGCCGGGGGGTTCCGTCGCGGTCGACGAGCAACCGCCCGAGGTACGACTTGCGGCTGGCCCCGAAGAGCAGCGGAAAGCCGAGTTGCAGCAGCTCCGGCAGGCGGGCCGTGAGCTGCCAGTTGTGCTCGGCGGTCTTGGCGAAGCCGAGGCCCGGGTCGATCACGATCCGGTCGGCGGCCACTCCGGCGGCCAGCGCCCCGTCGACCCGCTGGGCCAGCTCGGCCCGGACGTCGGTCACCACGTCGGCGTAGTGCGCCAGGTCGCGCATCGTGCGGGAGTGCCCCCGCCAGTGCATCAGCACCCAGGGGCAGCCGGCGTCCCGGACCACCCGGGCCATGTCGACGTCGGCGAGGCCGCCGGAGACGTCGTTGACCACCGTCGCCCCCGCCGCCAGGGCGGCCTCGGCGACCCTGGCCCGGCTGGTGTCGATGCTCACCGGGACACCGGCCGCGGCGAGTTCCCGGACGACCGGCACCACCCGGGCCGTCTCGGTCTCGGCGTCCACCCGGTCGGCCCCCGGCCGGGTCGACTCGCCCCCGACGTCCACCAGGTGCGCGCCCTCGCTGCGCAGTCGCACGCCCTGTGCGACCGCGGCGCCGAGATCGGCGTATCGGCCACCGTCGGAGAAGGAGTCGGGCGTGACGTTCAGGACGCCCATCACCACCGGGGCCTGCGCCCGTACCAGATCGGTCACGACTGCACCGTACCGGTCGCCCGGGCGGCCTCCCACGGCCCGGTATGGCGGGTCCACGACGGCCCTGACATGGGCATTGGAACACGTGTACTATCGGTCGTTCGGGGCTTTCGGGGTCGACTCTTCGCGGCTTGTCGCAAAGGGGGGCGGCCCGTACCCTTTGGAATTGCCCAGCAGCGAGACGGCGGAGCCTGGAGGGAGGGCCGAAGCGGGAAAAATCCCCCCAAAGCTCGCCACTCTCTGTGGTGGACGACGGACGCAGGGTCGCCGACGCTGCGTCGAAACAGCACCATCCCGCCAGGCTTGCCTACTGCACCGCCGCGGCTCCGCCGGCCGCGATATGGGGAGGTTCCAGTGATCGCCATCGAGCTGATGGAGACGGCGTCGTCCGGCGTCGCCCACGCGCTCCACACCCTGGCGTCGACTCCACTCGCCGAGCCGGCTCCGAAGGGCATCAACACCAACGGTGTCGTCACCTTCTTCGCCAGCAAGATCGCGCCGATCCTGCTGGCCGTGCTCGGCGTCATCTTCATCGGCCGGGCCAGCCGGGGTGAGATCTCCAAGGTCCTGACCAGCTCCGCGATCGCGATCGTCGGGCTGGCCTTCATCGCCGGAGCGGCCACACTCTTCTTCGTCGGTGACTACCTGATCGACCTGATCTTCGAATAGGCGCGGGCAGATGCGGCTGCGCACCGACGACGACATCTACCGGGCACGCCTGGTCTACCTCGGGCCGCCCGGCTACACCCTGCCCGTCCACCTCCCGTACGCCCAGTACGGGCTGTTCATGCTCCTCGTGCCCCTCTACATGTTCATCCACTGGTTGTTCACGATGCAGGTCGAGATCTTCCCCGCCTGGGAGATCGCGCTCGCCATCGTGACCACCTCGTTCATCTTCCGGCACGTCGACCCGGACCGGCCCGCGCGCATGGTGATCCGCACCGCGCTGACCGACTGGCGACGCACCCGGGAGCCGGCCGCCGAGCAGCGCGACCCGCGCATGGTGGCGAGCCGGATCAGGATCCGGGAGGAACTGGCATGACCCGGCGTAAGCCGATCGGGCGCAAGCAGCACGCGGATGAGGCGGTGGCATGAATCGCTCCTCCATGCCGGGTTCCCCGGCAGGACGTCAGGCCGCCCCGCACGGTAACCGTGCGCGGTCGTTCAACTACCCCTCCGACGAGGGGCTGGACGAGGTCGCCCTCGACCCAGCGCTCGCCACGACGCCAGGTCACGGCCGGGTCGGGGTCTTCCAGGCCCCCCGGCCCGCCCCCGGGCGCGCCGCCACGCCCGCCCCGGAACCGCCCGCGCCGGCGGTCGCCGACAACCCCGACATCGACTCGCCGTTCCTCGACCTCTTCGGCGGCGCCCGCCCGGCGCCCCGGCCCGCGCTGCCCGCGTCGCCCCGGCCCACCGGCCGGGAGCTGCCCGCACCGTCCCGCGAGCACCCGGCGATCCCCCACCAGCAGCCGGCCGCCGCGGCGCCGCCGGCCCGCCCGGAGATCCCGCCGGCCCCCGTCGTGCGGCCCCCCGCCGCGCCGCAGGCCCGCCCCCGAGTCCCCCAGCAGCCGGCGGACCGGCTGCCGGCCGTCCGCCCGGGCCCCGAGCCCGGGCCGCCCTCCCCCCCGGCCGTGTCCGCCCCGCCTGCGGCGGCCCCGCCCACCGGCCTCGACGACGAGACGTACGGCTGGCGCGACGTCGAGCCGCCCGCGCCCCGACACCCGGAGCGGAACCCGCGCCCCGCGCCCGAGCCGACGCCGCCCCCCGCCGGCCGCGAGGTCGCCCCGCCCCGGCAGCGCACGCCCGACCGGCGGGAGCGGTCCGGCAAGCCCGCGAAGCCGACCAAGCCCGCAAAGCCGGTCAAGCCGCCGAAGATCAAGTTCGGGGACCGGGACCCGTCGGTCGACCTGGCCATCACCGAGATCGCCGGCCACCTGACCTTCACCCCCAACACCGTCACCGCGTGGTACTGGCTGCCCGAGGTGCGCTGGGCGTTCCGACCGGACGCCGAGCGGGAGGCCCTCCTCGCCGCGATCTCCGAGCAGTACGCCGGCCTCGCCGGATTCCGGCTGCACCTGCGCCGCACCACCCGGCCCTTCCCGGCCGACGAGTGGGCCCGCACCGTCGACGCCCACACCGCGGCCCCGCTTCCCGACGTGCCCGGCACCGCCAGTTGGGCAGACCACCTGGTCGCCGCCCAGCGGCACCTGCTCTCGGTCAACCACGCCGAAGGGCAGACCTACCTCGGGGTCACCTTCGCCCGGCGCTCGCTGGGCAACTCCCTCTCCGAGCGGCTGCTGCGCACCTTCGGCCGGGGCGTCGCCGAGGGCGAACGCCGCAAGCTCGGCCGCACCGTGGAGCAGTTCGACGAGGTGCTGGGCGCGTTCGGCATGCGCGGGCGGCGGGTGACCGCCCAGGAACTGGAGTGGCTGCTCTACCGCTCGGTCGCGCTCTGCATGGCCCCGCCCGGCACGCTGTCCCCCGTCACCAACGGCCGGTGGGAGCGCGGGGACCTGCTCGCCCTCACCGAGCAGGTGGAACGCTACCGCACCCCGTACGGGTCGACGGTGAAGCTCATCAACCGGATGACCGGCGAGGAACGGCACGTGGCCGTCCTCGCGGTGGGCCGGATGGAGCCCCTGGAGATCCCCGAGCGGCACGAGCCCTGGCTGCACTTCCACGAGCGGCTGCCCTGGCCGATGGAGATCTCCACGCGGGTCGACATCCTCGGCTCCAACGACTCGTTCCGTAATCTCGAACACCGGCTGCGGATGATCCGCTCCCAGCAGCTCGACTACGCCGAGCACGGCATCGACGCCCCGCCCGAGCTGGAGCGGCTGGCCAAGCGCGCGCTGGTGATCGGCGACGAGATGACCACCGGCCTGCCGGTCGACTCCGCGCGGGCCCACGGCTGGCACCGGATCGCCGTCGGCGGTCGGACCCGGGAGGAGTGCCTGGAGCGGGCCCGGAGGCTGATCCAGCTCTACTCCCGCGAGCTGCGCATCTCGCTGCAGCACCCGAAGAACCAGGACTGGTTGGCCCGGGAGTTCGTCCCCGGCGAGCCCATCGCCAACACCGGGTACGTCCGCCGGATGCCGGTCAACCTGCTCGCCGCCGCGCTGCCGCAGGCCGCGTCCACGGTGGGCGACCGGCGCGGCGACCTGATCGGGCGGACTGCCGGCACCTGCCGCCGGCCGGTCTTCCTCGACCTGCACTTCCCGATGGAGGTGCGGGAACGCTCCGGGCTCGCGGTCTTCGTCGCCGAGCCCGGCGGCGGCAAGTCCACCCTGCTCGGCGCGCTTGGCTACCTGGCCGCCCGGCGGGGGGCGCAGGTGACGCTGCTCGACCCGTCCGGCCCGCTGGCCCGGCTCTGCGCCATGCCGGAGCTGCGGCCGTACTCGCGGGTGCTGAACCTGACCGGCTCCGAGCAGGGGACGCTGGCCCCGTACGCGCTCATCCCGACGCCGCTGCGCAGCGAGTTCGGCACCGGCGCCGCCGGTGACCGGGAGTTCGAGATCGCGGTCTCCAACGCCCGCGCCGAGCGCCGGATGCTGGTGCAGGACATCTGCATGATGCTGGTGCCGCCGCAGGTGGCCCGGGAGGCGTCCACCGCCACCCTGTTCCGGCACGCCGTCCGGCAGGTGCCGGCGGAGGAGACGTCCACCCTGGACGACGTGGTCGCCTGCCTCGGGCAGCTCGACGACGACGCCGGCAAGGAGCTGGCCAACCTCCTGCTGGACACCGCCGAGATGCCGCTGGCCATGCTCTTCTTCGGCCGGCCGCCGGAGGGGCTGCTCGGCGCCGACGCCGCGCTGACCGTGATCACCATGGCCGGCCTGCGGCTGCCCGACCTCAAGATCGAGCGCGAGTACTGGTCGGCCGAGGAGGCGCTCGCGCTGCCCATGCTGCACACCGCCCACCGGCTCGCGGTACGCCGCTGCTACGGCGGGTCGATGTCCTCCCGGAAGCTGGTCGGCCTGGACGAGGCGCACTTCATGGAGGGCTGGCGCTCCGGCCGCTCCTTCCTCGTCCGGCTCGCCCGCGACTCCCGCAAGTGGAACCTCGCCGCGCTGGTCGCCTCGCAGAACCCGAAGGACATCCTCGGCCTCGACGTGCAGAACCTGGTCTCCACCGTCTTCGTCGGCCGGATCGCCGAGGACTCCGAGATCGCCTCCGAGGCGCTGCGGCTGCTCCGCGTCCCGGTCAACGACGGGTACGAGGCGACACTGGCCTCACTGTCGACCGCCGACGCCACATCCGCCGCCCGGCTCGGCTTCCGCGAGTTCGTCATGCGGGACGTCGACGGGCGGGTGCAGAAGGTCCGGGTGGACGTGTCGTACGTCGACGGGCTGCTGGACCACCTGGACACCACCCCCGCTGCGGCTGCTGCAGCCGCCGGGCAACTGCCGACCCACCTGCCGGACCTGGAGGCGTGACATGGCGAGGGTGCGGGCCCGAATAGCGGCGTTCCTCCTCGCGCTCGGCGTACTCGCGGGGGCCACAGTCGGCTGGCCGGTGGTGGGCGGCGAGGCGGCGTACGCGGCCCCGCCGGTGACCCAGGCACGGGCGGACCTGTGCAGCACCCAGGAATGGCAGGCCGACTTCCGCTCCTGCGTCAACAAGCTGACCAAGGTCAGCGAGGACCAGGTCAAGTGCCGCAACGCCCCCGTCCCCTCGGCGCCCGACTCCGGCATCGCCGGCTGGTTCGCCAGCCGGCCGGACTCCGCCAAGCTTCCCGGCCCCAAGGGCCTCTACAGCGACTACGGGTACGCGGGATACAGCTTCCCCACGTACGACATGCCGGGCGGCTGTGCCTCCGCAGTGATCCATGCGGACTACAAGTTCACCACGACGGTGGCGAACGGCGAGTTCATGATCGCGACCGCCATCATCGGGGGCTCGAACGCGCTGCGTGAGCGGGCCTGGAACCCCCGGTCGATGTGGGCGTGGGCCGACCCGCTGGTGGAGCAGGCCACCAAGGCCGTCTACCAGAAGGTCTTCAGCGTCTTCGGCATCATCACGCTCTGCGTGGTGGGCCTCTACCTGCTCTGGCGCTCCCGCCAGTCGGACATGAGCAACGCGATGACCACGGCCGGCTGGGCCCTGCTGGTGATGGTGGCGGTCACCGCCCTGGCCGCGTGGCCGGTCAAGTCCGCGAACATCGCCGATGGCACACTCATCACCACCCTCGGCGTAGTCCACGACGCTGTCGGCCCAGCTACCAAGGACGTACCAGCCGACAAGTGCGCGCTGCCAAACCCTGATGCTTGTCTTGACAAACGCCCTCCTGCGGTGCGGGCGAGTGATACCGCGACCGAGTCCATGCTCTACCGCAACTGGCTGCGGGGAGTGCTCGGCACCGCCGACAGCGAGACGGCCAAGAAGTACGGCCCGGCGCTCTACGACGCGAAGTCGATCTCCTGGGAGGAGGCCGAGAAGCTCCGTGCCAACCCGGCCACCCGGGAAACGACCCTCGATGCCAAGCAGCAGCAGTGGGCCCGGGTCGCCGAGCTGATCAAGACCGAGGACCCCGAGGCGTACGAGTACCTCCAGGGCATCCGGGACATGGACCGGGTGGGTTCCGGCTTCATCGCCGTGCTCGCCGCGCTGCTCTTCGCGATGTTCGACCTGACCGCCTCGGTCCTGGTCCTGCTCGGCTTCCTCATCTTCCGGTGGGCGGTGATCGCGGCGCCGATCCTGGGCACGGTGGGACTGATGCGTCCGGCCAGTGCCGGGCTGCGGCGGTTGGCCAACGCCGTCGTCGCCGCCGTGTTCAATGTCGCCATCTTCGGCACCGGAGCGGCCATCTACCTCTTCGCCGTAGATCTGATCATGAGCACGGCCTCCCTGCCGGGCTGGCTGCAGGTGGTGCTGGTCTGGCTCTGCGGAGTGGTGGGCTGGTTGCTGCTGCGCCCGTACCGGCGGATCACCCAGCTCGGCGGGAAGGACAGCAGCGAGGCGGTCAGCTCGGCCGGCTCGTGGCACCGGCGGTTCTTCCGCGACATGCGCACCGCTGCCCGACTGGACGTCGCAGAACCGGGCGGCACGGCCGAGCCAACCATGGGTCGACGGCGAGGCAACACGTCGGAGCAGACTCGGCTCAGGCCGGAGAGCCGGCACGAGGACCCGAGCCACACCGTCGTTGCCGCTGACGCCACTGCGGACACGAACCAACGTCAGCGGCCGGACGGGCGCGAGCGCCCCGACGAGGCAACCGCGCCCGATGAGCAGACCACCCCACGCCCCACAGCACCGCGACCTCGGCGTCGCCAGCCGGCGACCTGGACCGAGCCGGACGTGCCCGAGGAGAGCCCCTCCTTCGTCGTCTACCGGCCCGGCTCGGTCGAACCCGCCGCGCCTCGCCCCGCCTCGCCACGGATTCGCACCGAGGCGCGGTGACGGCGATGCGACGTGCGCTGGAATTCCTTTTCACTCGGCTTCTGCGGTCCCGGCTGGGCATCGCCCTGGGAATCGGAATCCTCGTGGTCGGCGCGGTCGGAACCGCTCGGTTGGTCTCCGGGCCGGGTGATCCGACTTCGGGTCTGAGCAATCGCCCGAGCCAGCCGATCACTACCGTCGACCCGGCCGCGGGTGACGACGGCGTGGTGGGGAGCACCACGCCGCCGACACCGTCCACCCGGCCAGGCACACCAACCCCGGAGCAGATCGCAGACCGATTCACCGCCACCTGGCTGAGCGGTCGCGGCGACAGTGCCGACGAGTGGCATGCCGCCCTGCGACCGCTCTCCACGCCCGAGCTGACCGAGAAGCTCGCCGGGGCCGATCCCTCGGGGGTCCCGGCTGAGCGGACGACCGGCGAAGCGAGTCTGCGACTTCGGACGGGGACCTTCGTCGAGGTGCTGGTACCGCTCGATACCGGACGGCTCCGACTGGAGCTGGTGGCCCCCGACGGAAAGTGGCTGGTCGACGCCGTGGACTGGGAGCGGGCATGAGCGAGCACACCGGAGATGTCAGCAGCCCTGGCCGCAGGCAGCTGCGGCTGGGCGCGGTGGCCGTCGCACTGACCGCCACCCTCGCGCTGCTCTGCTGCACAGGCGGGACCGCCGCGTTCTTCCTCACCGAGCTGAGCGGCGGTCGTGACGCCCTCTCCCCGGAAGCCCAGTCCGCCTGCGGCCGGACGCACCAGGTCAAGATCTCCGGCACCATGCCCCGCTTCGCCCAGTACGGAGACAGCCAGATCCGCAACGCGGCCGTCATCATCAAGGTCGGGTCGGACATGAAGGTGCCGCCTCGCGGCTGGGTCATCGCCGTAGCCACTGCCATGCAGGAATCCGCCCTGCGAAACCTCGGCCACCTGGGCAGCCGCAACGACCACGACTCGGTGGGCCTCTTCCAACAGCGTCCCAGCCAGGGCTGGGGAACGCCGCAGCAGCTGCAGGACCCGTCCTACTCGTCCCGGAAGTTCTATGAAAAGCTGGTGAAGGTCCCGAATTGGGAGCAGCTTTCGCTGACCCGGGCGGCCCAGCGGGTGCAGGTGAGCGCGTTCCCTGACGCCTACGCCAAGCACGAGGAACTGGCGAGCAAGATCGTGGACGCGCTCGCCGGCGGCGCGGCCCGTACGGTGCAGATCGCGCAACGCAACGTCTGCAACGCCGCTGCCCGGGGTCAGATCGCCGCCTCGGGCTGGACGGCTCCCATCCCGGGCGGGGTCGGATCGGGGTTCCGCACGGCATCGCGGCCCAGCCACAACGGCGTGGACATCGGCGCGCCGAAGCGCACCCTGATCCGCGTCGCGGCGACCGGCCGGGTGCTCGTCGCGCGCTGCGACCCGGACAACAGCGGTCGTCTGAGCTGCAACGCGGACGGCTGGCCCGGCAAGGGCGGCTGCGGCTGGTTCGTCGACGTCCTGCACTCCGGCGGCTACGTCACCCGTTACTGCCACATGATCGTCAAACCTCGGGTGGTTCCCGGCCAGCTGGTCAAGGCGGGCGAAGTGATCGGGGAGGTCGGCAGCAGCGGAAACTCCTCCGGCCCACACCTGCACTTCGAGGTGCACCTCGACGGGGACCGGTCCCGCCGCAGCGCCATCGACCCGGCGCGGTTCATGCGGGACCGGGGCGCGCCGTTGAGCGGCAAGGCGTGAGGCTCGGGACCGCATGACCGGGCCGCTCCCCGACCCCTTCGCCGACCGGCCCGACTGGGCGCCCCTGCCACCCCGGCCCATCGAGATCGTGCCCGCCACCAGCGGGGTCGAGCTGCGGGGGCGGCGGGTCCTCATCGGGCTGCCGGGTCTCGGGTGGCGCGGTGACCTACGCGCCGACGAGCGAGTGGTGCAGAACAGCCGCACCTACGTGCCGGTCATCCCGGAGCAGGAGTGGTACCGAGCCGAGTCCGAACAGATGGAGGTCTTCGCTCCGCTCGTGCCGGTCGAGCGGGTCTGGGTGGAGGCCGTAGGGGAACGGCCAGCCATCCCCGCCGCCGGCGGCTCCGGCGTCAACCTGGTGTCCCTGGACGCGCCGGCCCACCGCGCGCCGACTCCCGTCTTCGAGACCGACGCCGTCACCGGTCGGCGGGTCGTGCACGTGGTCGACGGCGGTGAGCAACGGGACCTACGCGCCGTGACCGAGACCTACTCGGGCGCAGAAGGGGACATCTGCGTTCGGGTCACCCCGGAACTGGAGTGGTACCGCTGGGCCTGGCGGGGACAACCTCCGACCACCCTGGAGATACCGGTCCACCTGCTCTGGATCGAGTGATCCGCTTCAGCTGGCGAGAGCCCCGCTGCACACTCTCCAGCCGTCATCGACTCGCATAAGCTCGAACTGCCAAGACTGACGATCACTCTGCGAAATCCCAGCGACACGTGCGGATATGATCAAATCGACCCGGACCTGTGCTTGTCTCGCTTGCGACCGCACATCAAGTCTCCCCCAGCTGATAGCGAACGTTGTGGCAAAACGCTCTTCCCGGGCGACAAGATCCTCACGCAGCGCCCGAAGCTGGTTCAGCTCAGGGGCGTTGGAGGAGCAGGTGAACTGGTTGGCTTTGGTGTCGTTGCGGTCGACGAGAAAAGCGCGCAGGTAGTTGTCGACGGCCACGTCGGGGGCGGTGCGGTCCGGGGCGGTGGCGCGGTCGTACAGGACGAAGGCGGTGGCGACGCCGCCCACGAGGAGCAGCCCGAGCACCCCCGCGACCACGATGAGGACGGTTCGCAGCCGGCTTGGCGGGCGGACCGGAGCCGGCGGGCCGGCGGGGGGCGCCATCTGGTCCGGCGGGGTCCGCTGCGCCGGTACGCGGGAGACCTGGGAACCGGCGGGGGGCTGCACTGATTCCACCCCCTGAGGCTATCGGCTGGACGCCTCGTACCCAATGCCCCGGATGCCACCGATCGTGGTCGTTACCGGACCGTCGCGCGACGGGCGCCGCGAGCCCGTGCCGACAATCACCGGGGCCGCCAGCGCAGCGCCGTGGCGCATCCCGGAGGAGGGGCCGGACCTGGGATACCGTCACTGTTCGGGGAGGGGATGCCAGCCTCGGGAAGAGGGGGTGGACGCGGTGATCGGTCCGAGGACACGCGCGAACCGCGCCGCTGCCCTGCACCGGAAGGCGGAGGCGACGGCCGCCGCAGCCGCGGGCATCCTGGACGAGACCCGGCCGGCGCCGGCCGACCAGCGACGGCAGTACGAGTTGGCGGACCGGCTGCGCAGCGCGGCGGCCCTGCTGGCTCCGGGCTGGGCGGGGGCGCCGCTGGAGGCGGTCGCCCCGGAGGTGGCCTCGGGCGACGGCCCACCCCCGTTCGTCCGGGTCGGCATCGCCGCCCCGCTGGACGACGCGCGCTTCCCGGCGCTGGTGCCCCTGCTCGGCACCGGTCACCTGACGGTCGACGCCGATGCCCGGGACCCGCGCGTCGCCGGGCTGCTCCGGGCGGTCCTGCTGCGCCTGCTCGCCGCGACGCCCGCCGGCTGCCTGCTGGTCCGCGCCGTCGACGGGGCGCGGGCCGAGGCCGGCACCGGCCCGGGCGGGGCACCGGGGGGCACGTTCGCGCCGTTCGCCGCGCTCGCCGACGCCGGGCTGCTGCCCCCGCCCGCCGTGGACGTGGCCGGGCTGCGGGCGGTGCTCACCGAGGCGGAACAGTGGGTGTCGCCGGGCAGCGGACGGCCGCGCCGCCACGACCGGACACTGCTGCTGGTCGTCGCGGCGCTGCCGGAGCTGACCGGGCCGACGGACCTGGGCCGGATCGAGGCGCTGGCCGGGCAGGGGCCGTCCGCCGGCCTGCACCTCGTCGTCGCCGGCTGGCCCCCGGCCGGCCCGTACGCCGCCCGTGCGCCCCTGCCCCGGGCCACCCCGCTGGCCATGCGCAACGCGTACGCGCTCCTGGGCGACCCGCCCGGCACCTCGCTCGCCGGGCCTGGCGCGGAGCCCGGCGGGCTGAACTCGCCCGTTCTCGTCGACGAGGACCCGCCCCCGGCCCTGGTCGACGTCGTCTGTCAACGGCTCGCGGAGGAGATCGAGGCCGGGTCCCGGCTCAGCCTCACCGACCTGCTGCCCGGCCCGGACGAGCCACTGTGGGCGGCCAGCTCGGCGGAAGGCATCGCCACCACGGTCGGCGACGCCGCCGGCCGACCGGTGACGGTGGGGTTCACCGAGCTGACCCCGCACTGGCTGGTCAGCGGACGGTCCGGCGCGGGTCGCGCCGCGTTCCTCACCAACGTGCTGCTCGGCCTCTGCGCGCGGTACGGCCCGGACGAGTTGGTCCTGCACCTGGCCGATCTGGGCGACGGCGAGTCGTTCGCGGAGTTCCTCCAGATCGAGCGGGACCGGTCGTGGGTGCCGCAGGTGCGCTCGGCGGGTATGGCCGCCGACCCGGAGTACGTGGTGGGCCTCCTCGATGAGCTGGTCGCCGAGGTGCGACGCCGCGAGGAGGCCGGTCGGCGCGCCGGCGGGCAGCGGTTCGCCGCCCTGCGGGAGCACCAGTCCCTGCCCCGGCTGGTCTGCGTGATCGACAACGTTCCGCTCCTCCTCACCGACCGGGATGCGCTGGCCACGCGGTTGGACACCCTGGTTCGCGCCGGCCGGGCGTACGGTGTCCATCTCGTCCTCGCCGGGGAGGGTGACCTCGGCATCGCCGGCGGGCCGACGACCCGCGACTCACTGGCCGGGCAGTTCCCGGTGCGGGTCGCGCTGGCTGGCGGCGGGCCGGTGCTGGAGCCGAGCAACGACGCCGCGGCCGGGCTGCCGGTGGGCAGCGCGGTGGTGAATACGGCGGGCGGGCTCGGCGGCCCCCGGGGCGCGACCCGTGGGCACGAGCGGATGGTCCGCTTCCCCGACCCGCACGATGTCCCGGAGACCGTCGGCGAGCTGCGGCACCGGCTCTGGACGGCCCGCCCGGAGCGGTCGGCGCCCCCGGTCGTCTTCGCCGGTTGGGCGCGCCCGCTGCTGCGCAACGACCCCCGCTACCGGGCCGCGTTCGCCGGTCGGGCGCGGGTGCCGGCGGTCCTGCTGGGTCGGGCGGTGGACCCGTCCCGTTCCACGGTCGCGGTGTCGCTCGGTGCGTCCGCCGGCCGCAATCTCGCCGTCCTCGGCCCGGGTGGGGACGCCGCCGCGCTGCTGGCCACCGCGGCCCGCAGCGTCGCCGCGCACCATCCGCCGGGCGCGGCGCGGTTCGTCGTGGCGGCGCTCGGCGACGCCCCGGCGCCGGCGGCCGACGCGCTCGCCGCCGACCTGGCCGGACAGCACCGCGTGGACCGGGTCGACCTGCCGGGCCTGCTCGCCGCGATGGATGCCGACGAGCCGGGCTACCTCGTGGTCTTCCGGCTGGACGCGCCCGCCCCGAAAGAGTTGCCGCCGGAGCGGCTGCGGACCGTGCTCCGGGAGGGCCCGGCGGCCGGCCGGCACCTGCTCGGCTGGTGGCGCACGGTGCCACCGTTCACCGCGGTGGCGGGCCCGGAGGGCGAGGTCGACAAGCTGGCCGCCGTGGTGGCGGTGGGCGTGCCGGGGGCGCAGCTCGCGACGGTGTTCGCGCAGCCGGTGCAGTGGCGTCCCCGACCGGGCCGGGCGATGCTGTGGGACGGCCGGGACGAGCGCGGCGTCCTGCTGGTGCCGTTCGCCGAACCCACGCCCACCCCTCAGAACGACCACCCAGCCGAGGAGGGCGCATGAGCGGGGAGTCGACCAGCGCCGCCGACGCGCGGACGGTCGCCGGCCCGGTTCGGCAGCGCACCGGCGACGACGCGACGACCGCCCCACCCCGCCCGGTGGACGGCGAGGCGGCCTGGAGGGAGTACGTCGCCGCCGCGCGGCAGCTCGACGGGGTGCGCCGAGGCGCCACGACCGCCGCGACGGAGCAGGCGCGGGCGGTCCAGGCCGCCCGCGAGGAGCTGACCGGGGTACGCGAGCGGCTGGCGTCGCAGCGCTCCAGGCTGCGCGAGTCGGGCGTACCCCCGATCACGCTGGTACCCGCGCCGCCGGAGCTGAGCGAGGCAGCCCGGGAGATGCTCGCCGGGCCGACGGCGGTGCTGACGGCGCTGCGGGCGGCCCGCGACCGGGCCGACGCGGCGGACACCCTGCTGGCCGCGCGGGGTCCGCTCCCCGTCGCGACGTGGCCGCCACGAATCCGCAACCTGCTGGTGTACGGGCCGTTGGCGCTGGTCGTGCCGCTGCTCCAGGTGGCCGTCTACGCGGCGGCGGGCACCGGCCCGGCGAGTCTCGTCGCGCTCGTGTGCGGGCTGCCGATGCCGGCGGTCGCCTTCCTGGCCGGCTGGATCGGCGTCGGCCGCCTGTTCGGCCGGGTGCCCAACCGGCTCCCTGGGCAGTTCTCGGTGCGCAACGGCGGTCCCGGCCCGGCGGCAACGGTCGACAACCCAGCGGCCAACGATCCGGCGCCCGAGACCGACGCCGCGGCGGCACGAGCCAGCGACCCGGCCGTAGAGACCACCGCCGCCAGCCCGGCCGCGAACGCGGGCGCGACGGCCGGCCGCACCGCCGCCTTCGTGCCGGAGCGCGAGCCGTTCGGCGGCGGCCGGCTCGACCGCACGCCCCGGTGGGGTGCCCTGGTCTGCCTCGTTCCGGCGGTGCTGGCGACGGCCGGGATCGTGCTGGCGATGCTGGCCGGGTGAGCCCGGCGGGTCGGTAGGGAGGACGACGCCGGGCCGACCCCTACGGTCAGCCCGGCGTCAGCCGTGCAGGAGGTTCCCGCCGTCAGCGGGGGATGATCAGGGCCATCGCCTCGGCGCGCGACTTCGCGTCGTTCTGGAGCGTGCCGCGCACCGCCGAGGTGATCGTCTTCGCCCCGGACTTCTGGATGCCGCGCATCGCCATGCACATGTGCTCGCACTCGAGCACGACGATCACGCCACGCGGGGCGAGCCGGCTCATCAGCAGGTCGGCGATCTGCGCGGTGAGCCGCTCCTGGACCTGGGGCCGGCGGGCGAAGACCTCGACCAGGCGGGCCAGCTTGGACAGGCCGGTGATCCGGCCGTCCGGCCCGGGGATGTAGCCGATGTGCGCGCTGCCCCGGAACGGGAGCAGGTGGTGCTCGCAGAGGCTCATCACGTCGATGTCCCGGACCAGCACCAGCTCCTCGTGGTTGGCCTCGAAGGTGGTGCTGAGCACCTGCGCGGGGTCGACCCGCAGGCCGGCGAAGAGTTCGGCGTACGCGCGGGCGACCCGGGCCGGCGTGTTGAGCAGGCCGTCGCGGTCCGGGTCCTCCCCGACCGCGATCAGGATCTCGCGTACGGCCTTCTCGATCCGGCCGAGGTCGACGGACTCCTCGACCGGGCGCCCGGTCAACTTGCCGTTGATCAGGCGCGCGGCGAGGTAGTCCAAGCCGTCTGTGTCGGGCTCGGTCGACGAGGCACCCCGGGTGGGGGCCTCGTCGCCGATCGTCGGGTCGGTGCTCAGTGCGTACCGTCCGAGTTGTTCGAGCCCGGCGTGCCGCCGCCGACGGTCGCGCCGTCGGCCTCAGCCTGCGCCTTGAGCGCGTTCTTCTCGGCCGGGGTGAGCACCGGCGGCTCGGTGGAGGGCTGGCGCTTGCCGAAGCCGTTGTACGGGGCCATCGGCGGGCGCTTCACGACCCGGGCGCAGATCCGGGCCATGTCGGCCGTGGAGAGGGTCTCCTTCTCCATCAGCTCGAGCACGATGTTGTCCAGGACGTCCCGGTACTCCACCAGGATCTCCCAGGCCTCGTCGTGGGCCAGCTCGATCAGGGCCCGCATCTCGCTGTCGATCTCGGCGGCCACCGTGTCCGAGTAGTCCCGCTCGTGGCCCATGTTGCGGCCGAGGAACGGCTCGTCGCCGCTGGTGCCGTACTTGATCGCGCCGAGCTTGGAGCTCATGCCGTACTGCGTGATCATCGCGCGGGCCAGCCCGGTGGCCTTCTCGATGTCGTTGCCGGCGCCGGT
>NZ_BBZF01000017.1:0-157185 GCF_020884795.1 Micromonospora okii | reverse complement strand
CTCGTGGAAGACCAGCTCCTCGGCGGCCCGGCCGCCCAGCGCGTACGCCAGGGTGTCGACCATCTCGGCGCGCGTCTGGGTGTACTTGTCCTCCGTGGGCAGCACCAGGGTGTGGCCCAGCGAGCGGCCACGGGACAGGATCGTCACCTTGTGCACCGGGGCGGCGTGCGGCAGCGCCCAGGCGACCAGCGCGTGCCCGCCCTCGTGGTACGCGGTGATCTTCTTCTCCTGGTCGCTCATCACCCGGGTCCGACGCTGCGGGCCGGCGATCACCCGGTCGATCGACTCCTCCAGGGAGTCGTTGGTGATCGCCCGCTGGTCCTTGCGGGCGGTGAGCAGCGCGGACTCGTTGATCACGTTGGCCAGGTCGGCGCCGCTGAAGCCCGGGGTGCGCCGGGCCACCGCGTCGAGGTCGACGTCGGGGGTGAACGGCTTGCCCTTGGCGTGCACCCGCAGGATGGCCTTGCGGCCCTCCATGTCGGGGGCGTCCACCGGGATCTGCCGGTCGAACCGGCCCGGGCGCAGCAGCGCCGGGTCGAGGATGTCCGGCCGGTTGGTGGCGGCGATCAGGATGACCCCGCCCTTGGTGTCGAAGCCGTCCATCTCGACGAGGAGCTGGTTGAGGGTCTGCTCGCGCTCGTCGTGGCCGCCGCCCATGCCGGCGCCGCGGTGCCGGCCGACGGCGTCGATCTCGTCGACGAAGACGATGGCCGGGGCGTTCGACTTGGCCTGCTCGAACAGGTCGCGGACCCGGCTGGCGCCGACACCGACGAACATCTCGACGAAGTCGGAGCCGGAGATCGAGTAGAACGGCACCCCCGCCTCGCCGGCGACGGCGCGGGCGAGCAGCGTCTTACCGGTACCGGGCGGGCCGAAGAGCAGCACGCCCTTCGGGATCTTCGCGCCGAGGGCCTGGTACTTCGCCGGGTTCTGCAGGAAGTCCTTGATTTCGTGCAGCTCCTCAACGGCCTCCTCGGCGCCCGCGACGTCCGCGAAGGTCGTCTTCGGGGTGTCCTTGGTGATCATCTTCGCCTTGGACTTGCCGAAGTTGAGCACGCGGGAGCCGCCGCCCTGCATCTGCGACATGAAGAACAGCAGCAGGAGCACGAGCAGCGCGATGGGGAGCAGGTTGACCAGCAGGCTCACCCAGATGCTGTCCGACGACACCTTGGTGTCGGCCGGGCCGGTGACCCGGTTCGCCGCCTTGGCGTCGAGGACCTCGTTCCAGACCTGGCCGCCGACCTCGTACGGGAACTGCGCCTCGATCCGGTCGGTGGTGGTGTCGCCGAACTTGGTCTTGCTCTCCAGGTCGAGCTGGAGCGTCTGCTCCTTGTCCTGGAAGACCGCTTTCTTGATCTTGGCGGTGTGCAGTTGGTCGAGCGCAACGGAAGTGTCCACGCGGTGGTAGCTGGGACCAGCGGTGAACAGCTGACTGAGCACAACGGCGCCGAGGATGACCAGGATGATCCAGACCACCGGTCGGCGGAAGAAACGCGTACGTTCCATGCTGTTGTCGAGCGCCGAGGCGCCCGCATCCTCCTGATCGACGTCCTGACCGTCTGATTTGGCTGTCGCCGCCGCGGCGGCTGCCGGAGCCGCCGTGCGGGCCGGCCTCGACCCCGGGGCGCGTCCCTGCCGCGCCACGGTCACTCGACGGTACACCGTGCAGGCGACATGTGGCCTTGCGAGGCCAGCAGTTACGCGTAACGCGAACCGGGTTTCAGCCGGCATGACGCAAGCTCCGCACCCGGCCACCCGACCGCCCGGTCACGCGGGTCGAGGGGTCGGGCGGGGAGGGTTCCTCCACGCCACCGGCCTCTACCGTAGTCCGATGAGCTGAGAATGCGCTGAACGTCCGCTTGGCGGGCTCAGCTCCGGGCGTACACCTCGGGCTTGAGCACGCCGACGTAGGGCAGCTCGCGGTAGCGCTCACCGAAGTCGAGGCCGTAGCCGACGACGAACTCGGTGGGGATGTCGAACCCGACGTACTTCACCGGCACCGGCACCTTCACGGCGTCCGGCTTGCGGAACAGGGCGACGACCTCGACGCTGGCCGCCGACCGCGACTCCAGGTAGCGCAGCAGCCAGGACAGGGTCAGCCCGGAGTCGACGATGTCCTCGACGACGACCACGTGCCGGTTGGCGATGTCCCGGTCCAGGTCCTTGAGGATCCGCACCACGCCGGAGGAGGTGGTGCCCTGGCCGTACGAGGAGATGGCCATGAAGTCCAGCTCGGCGGGAGGGCCCTGCCGGCCGAGCGCCCGGGAGAAGTCGGCCATGAACATGACCGCGCCCTTGAGCACGCAGACCAGCAGGAGTCCGTCATCGACGTGGGCGTAGTCCGCCGAGACCTGCTTGGCCAGTTCGGCGATCTTCTCGCGGATCTGCGCCTCGGAAATGATCACGTGGTCGATGTCGGCGTCGTACCAGGAGCCGTCAGCCATGACTCCTAGCCTGCCGTACGCCGGATGCCCCCCGTCGGCGGGGCCGCCCCTTTCGGCGCGACCCGCCGGGGATTTTTCCGCACATCCCGCACCAACCGGGTCAGGAGGGGCGGGACCGCCACCGGCGACCCTCGTCGGTGGGCTTCCAGTCCGCCGAGTCGCGGGTGTCGGCGGTGAGTCCGCCGGCCGAGGCGGCGGCCAGGAGGAGCAGGAAGACAAGGAGCAGCAGGGATTCCATGGCGGCGCTCACTTTCGAGGGTTCTGAGATGGTTTCGCCGCCGGTGCGCACCGGACCTGCTCAGTCTGCGCTCCCCGTCGGGCCCCGGACAGTGGCAGCGATGCCACTGGGCATCGATTTCCTGCCACGTTTCGGGTTACCCTCGTCACATGCTCCGCTCCGTCGCCGTCCTCGCCCTGGACGGGGTCGCGCCGTTCGAGCTGGGCGTGCTCGCCGAGGTCTTCGGCACCGACCGCACCGCCGACGGCTTCCCCGGCTACCGGTTCACCGTCTGCGCGGTCGACGGCGCCCCGGTGCGCACCTCCTCGGGGTTCCACCTCGTCCCGCACGCCGGCCTCGGGCCGGTCGAGGACGCCGACCTGGTCGCGGTGCCGGCGCACGCCGACGGGGCGGCCGTGCCGCCGGAGATGCTGGACGCGCTGCGCCGGGCGGACGCGCGCGGCGCGTACGTGCTGAGCGTCTGCTCCGGAGCCTTCGTCCTCGGCGCGGCCGGGCTGCTCGACGGCCGGGAGTGCACGACCCACTGGCGGTACGTGGACGAGCTGCAACGCCGCCACCCCCGGGCCCGGGTCCGCTGCAACTCGCTCTACGTGACCGACGGCAACCTGCTCACCAGCGCCGGCACGGCCGCCGGCATCGACGCCTGCCTTCATCTGGTACGCGCGGAGCACGGTTCGGCCACCGCCACCCGGCTCGCCCGCCGGATGGTCGTCCCGCCGCACCGCGACGGCGGCCAGTCCCAGTACGTCGAGGCCCCCATCGCGAGGGCCCCCGAGGCGCCCACCCTGGGGCCGGTCCTCGACTGGTTGACCCGGCACCTGGACCGCACCGTCACCGTCGACGAGCTGGCCGCCCGCGCCGGGATGACCCCGCGCACCTTCGCCCGGCGGTTCCGCGCCGAGACCGGCACCACGCCCCACGACTGGCTGACGGGCCAGCGGGTGCTGCTCGCCCGGCGGCTGCTGGAGGAGACCGGGCTGAGCGTGGAGACCATCGCCGGTCAGGCCGGCTTCGGCGACGGGGCGGCGCTGCGCCACCACTTCGCCCGCCGGATCGGCACCACCCCGCTCGCCTACCGGACCACCTTCCGCGACCGCGTGGCGGCGAACTGACCGCCACCGGGCCGATCCGCACGGCCCACGGCCCCGGCCCCGTTCGCGCGGCGATCAGCCCACCGGTGCCGTGCGGTCAGCCGGCCCGCGTGGTCAGCCAGCCCGCGCGGCGACGGTCAGCCGGCCCACGCGGCGGGCCACCCGGAGGCCACCGGGCAGGTGGACCTCGCCCTGGCCGTGCCAGTCGGTGACCATGGCGTCGAGTGCCTCGACGTGGCGGTGCGACAGCGCGGCCGGCGGCGCGCCCAGCTCCCGGGCCCAGGCGTGCAGCACCCGGGTCCGCACGGCCGGGGCGAGCCCGGCCAGCGCCGCCACCGCCAGCCCGCCGCCCGGAGCGCGGACGCCGGCCGGCACCGACCCGCCGACGGCGGCCGGAACCGGACCGGCCGCGCCCGACGCGGCTCCGGGCTCCGCCACCGAGGCGAACCCGGCATCCGGTGCCGAGGCGGACCTGGCATCCGGTGCCGCCGGAGCCGACAGTGCGGCGGGCTCCGCCACCGAGGCGGACGCGGCAGCGGGCTCCCCCGCCGGAGCGGACAGGGCGGCGGCGGCCAGGGCGTCGAGGGCTGCCGTGTCGGCGGCCACCAGCCGGGCGGTGCGGGCCAGGTTGTCCAGCACCCCGGGGCCGAGCGCCCGGACCAGCGCGGGCAGCACGTCGGCCCGCACCCGCGCCCGCGCGTACGACGGGTCGGTGTTGTGCGGGTCGTCCCACGGGGTCAGCCCGAGCGCCGCGCACGCCTTGCGCGTCTCCTCCCGGCTGACGTCGAGCAGCGGGCGCAGCAGCGGCACCCCGGCCAGGTCCCGGCGGGGCGGCATCCCGGCCAGCCCGCGCGGGCCCGCGCCCCGCGCCAGCGCGAGCAGCACGGTCTCCGCCTGGTCGTCGCGGGTGTGCCCGGTGAGCAGGGCCGCCGCCCCGTGCCGTCGGGCCGCGTCGGCCAGCGCCTCGTAGCGGGCGACGCGGGCGGCGGCCTCGGGGCCGCCGGGGCGGCCGGCGACGTCGACGCGTACCGCCTCGGCCGGGGCGAACCCGGCCCCGACGGCCCAGGCCGCGACGTCGGCGGCCCGCCGGTCGGAGCCGTCCTGGAGGGCGTGGTCGACGGTCACCAGACCGACGCCGCGGCCGAGCCGGGGCGCGACGAACGCGGTGGCGGCGGCCAGGGCGAGCGAGTCGGCCCCGCCCGAGCAGGCGACCAGCACGGGCCCCCGGCCCGCCAGCCCGGTCAGCGCGCGGCGGACCGCGAGCCGGAGCGCGGCGACCGGCGGGGCGAGCGCGGCCATCGGCGTACGGTCAGCCGGCGGTCGGGGTGGCGGCCGGCCCGTGCACGCGGGCGACCCAGGCGTCCGGGTCGCCCAGCTCGTCCAGCCGGGGCAGGGTCAGCGGGGAACCGAAGATCTTGTTGAAGCCGTCCATGCCGACCCGCTCGACGACACCGTGGACGAACTTGCGGCCCTCGGCGTACTGGCGCATCTTGGCGTCGACGCCGAGCAGCCGGCGGATCGCCTTCTCCAGCGGGTTGCCCGTCTCCCGACGCCGGTTGAACGCGGCCCGGATCGACGCGACGCTGGGGATGACCTGCGGGCCGACGCCGTCCATCACGAACTCGGCGTGCCCTTCGAGCAGGGTCATCAGGGCGGTGAGCCGGTCCAGCACGGCCCGCTGGGCGGGGGTCTGCACGATGTCCAGCACGCTGGCCCGGCTCTCCGGGTCGCGCACCGCGTCGGCGAGGGTGGCCACGCCGCGCCGCAGCCGCTCCAGCAGGTGCTCGCCGCCCTGCGAGGCGTCCACGAACGCCTGCACCTCGCCGAGGAAGTACGCCCGCATCCACGGCACCGCCGTGAACTGGGTGCGGTGGGTCACCTCGTGCAGGCAGACCCAGAGCCGGAAGTCGCGCGGGTCGGCCCCGAGCTTCCGCTCCACCTCGACGATGTTCGGCGCGACCAGCACGAGCTGGCCGGGGTCGCCGGAGAAGACCTCGTACTGGCCGAGGACCCGGCCGGAGAGGTACGCCAGCACGGTGCCGGCCTGGACCCCGGTGACCCGGGAGCCGATCGCCTCGGTGAGCGGGCCCGGCCGCTTGTCGCCGGAGAGCCGGTCGACCAGCGGGGTGATCACCTCCCGCAGGCCGGCGATGTTGGTCGCCGCCCAGTCCCGCCGGTCCACCACCCGCACGGGCGGTTGCGCCACCTGGGACCGCAGCCCGGTGTAGTCGGCCACGTGCCCGGCCGCCTCGTCGGTCAGCCGCCGCAGCTCGGAGACCACCTCGGTGGCCTCGGCGTACGACACGCGGGGGCCCGACTTGCCCAACGCCCCCGCGGTCGCGGCGGCCAGATCCCAGTCCACGAACTGCGCCATGCACCCACCGTACCCGCGCCCGGACACCCCCACCTTTCGCCCGAGACGGGACGAGACCGGACGAAAAACCCGCCGGGGTCAGCGGCAGCCGCAGCGGGCCAGCGCGGAGGTGACCCGGTCGAGGGCGCGGCGGGTGTCGTCGAGGCTGCCCGCCGGGGCGCGGTCCGTGAGCACGGCAAAGGTGAGCAGCCGCCCCTCGGCGGTGGTGACCAGCCCGGCGATGGCGTGCACCCCCGTCAGCGTCCCGGTCTTGGCCCGGACCGCGCCGGCGCCACCCGCGGTCGCGTCCGTCCGGTACCGGCCGCCGAGGGTGCCCGACCACCCGGCCACCGGCAGGCCGCCGAAGATCGTGCCCAACTCCGGGTGGGTGCCGTCGCCGGCGAGGGCGACGAGGTCGGTCAGCAGGGACGGGCTGATCCGGTTGCTCCGGGACAGCCCGCTGCCGTCGGCGAGGGTGACCTCGTCGGCCGCCAGGTTCAGCTCGCCGACGACGATGTCCATCGCCGAGGCCGCCCCGACGAAGGACGCCGGCCGCTCGCGGGCCAGCGCGACCTGCCGGGCCAGCGCCTCGGCGATCACGTTGTCGCTGTCGGTGATCATCATGCTGACCAGCCGGGTGATCGGCAGCGACTCGACCTTGCCCAGCTCGGTGCCGGGCGCCGGGGTCACGCCCGCCGCGGCGCCGACGGGGACCGGGGCGCCGCCCCGCTTCACGTCGGCGGCGGCACCGGAGAGCCCGAGCAGCCGGGCGAAGGCGCGGCCGGCAGCGAGATCCGGCTGCGGGCTGCGCTCCGCCCACCCGTGGCTGGCCTCGAAGTTCTTCCGCGCCGCACGCGGGTCCACCCGCGCCCCATCGACCATCAGGGCGGTGATCGCCGCGCCGAACCCCCCGGTCGGGATGTCCGAGTCCCAGCCGGGCTCGTACACGGGGCCGGAGAAGAGCGAGGAGTCGACCGTGACCCGGGTCGGCGCGACGCCGGCGAGCGCCTGCTTCACCTGCTCGGCCAGCTCGTCGAGGCGGGCCGCCCCTGGGTAGAAGCCGTCGCCGTCGATCGCGAGGGTCGGGTCGCCGCCGCCGACGAGGACCACCTCGCCCGGCTTCGCACCGGCCACCACCCGGGTCGGGATGCGGTGGTCGGGGCCGCGGGCCTCCAGCACGGTGACGGCGGTCGCCAGCTTGGTCACCGAGGCGGGGACGGTGGCGTCGTCGCCGCCGCGCTCGTAGAGCGACCGGCCGGTGGTCACGTCGGCCACCGAGACGTTGACCCGGCTGCCCAGCTCGGGAGCCCGCAGTAGCCCCTCGATCGCGGCCCGCACCCCCTCGGGGGTGGGCTCGGGCGCGTTGGCGTCCGGGCCGGCGAGCACCGGCGCGGGGGCCGGTTCGGCGGCCTCGGCAGTCGGCTGCCCGGCCTGCTCCTCGCCGAGCCAACCGGCGACCGGACCGGGCCGGACCACGGCCAGCCCTGCCCCGACCAGGGCGAGCAGCACCACCACGGCCAGCACGGCCAGCGGGAGGCGCCGGCGACGGGCGGGCGGCGGAGCTTCCCCGGGGGGCGGGGGGACCGCCCCGGCGGCGGCCGGGCCGGGCGCCGCCCCGGCGGCGGCCGGGCCGGGCGCCGGCCCGGCGGCGGCCGGAACGGCCGAGGGCGGCCCGGCGTAGGGCGGAACGACAGCGGGCGGGACGGCGGCGGGGGCAGAGGCCGGAGCGGCGGGGCCCACCGGGGAGGGGGCCGCGCCGGCGGGGGCCGGAGGCCGCCACACCGGCGGCGGGGGGCGGTCCCCGGGCACGGCGAGCCGGGCCGTGGCGTCCGGGTCGAAGCCGCCCTCACGGGGCGGTTCGGGAGCGCGGGCCGATTCAGGAGCGCGGGGCGGCTCAGGAGCGCGGGGCGGCTCAGGAGCGCGGGGCGGCTCGGGGGCGCGAGCTGGCTCGGGGGCGCGCGGCACGTGCGCCTCGGGCACCGGAAACCGGCCGCTCACGCTCCCGGAGTCGGGCTGCGGATTCTTCCGCCCGTCGACGCCGTCCGGGCGGTAGTGTGAATCTTCCCTCCCCACGACCCCCCTCCTCCCCGTGTCGAAAACAGCTTGGGTGACACTACTTCGGTCCGAACACTATGCGGCGGCCGGAGCGGCCGGGTGGCATTCACCCGTCCCGAAGCGGCGTCGTTGGTTCCGGTTAGCCAACGTGGGCAAACGAGGGAGCGTGGGAGATGGATTTCGACGTCACGGTTGAGATCCCCAAGGGTCACCGCAACAAGTACGAGGTGGACCACGCGACCGGCCGGATCCGGCTGGACCGCACCCTCTTCACGTCCACGCAGTACCCGGCGGACTACGGGTTCATCGAGGGCACCCTGGGCGAGGACGGCGACCCGCTGGACGCGCTCGTGCTGGTCCCCGAGCCCACGTTCCCGGGCTGCCTGATCCGCTGCCGCACCATCGGCATGTTCCGGATGACGGACGAGAAGGGCGGGGACGACAAGGTCCTCTGCGTGCCCTACGAGGACCCGCGCCAGGAGCACCTGCGCGACATCCACCACCTGGGTGAGTTCGACCGGCTCGAGATCCAGCACTTCTTCGAGGTGTACAAGGACCTGGAGCCCGGCAAGTCGGTCGAGGGCGCGACGTGGGTCGGCCGGGTCGAGGCCGAGGCCGAGATCGTTGCCTCGTACAAGCGGGCCAAGGAGCAGGGCGAGCACTGACGCGTCGTCGACGGGCCCGGGGGCCGCTCAACCGAGCAGCCCCCGGGCCCGTTCGTACAGGTCGAGCACCGCGCAGGCCACCGGCACCACGGAGACCACCAGCGCGGTGTCGGTCAGGTCGGCCAGCCGGCCGACGTACGGTGAGACGGGCCGCTGCGCGTACGTGGTGCCGGCGGCCACCGCGACCAGGGCGACGGCGAGCCCTCCGGCGGCCAGCAGCAGCCGACCCGGCGCGCCCTGGCCCGCCGCGAGCACCCCGCCGAGCAGGGTGAACCCGGCCAGCCCGGCGACCACCGGGGGCACCCGGTGGCGGACCGCCACGAACAGCCGGGAGCGCAGCAGGAGCACGCCGGCCACGACCGCGACCAGCAGCCGCCCGGCCGTGCCGCCCGTCGCCGCGAGCACCACCGCGGCCCCGGCGACCAGCACGCCGTGCCCGAGCAGCATCCCGGTCAGCATCTCCTCGGTGCGCGCCACCGCGGCGTGCACCCGGCCCCGGTCCGGCAGGTCCCGGGCGGCCCGCCCGCCGGGGCCCCCGTCGCCGGGCAGGGTGATCGGCGGCAGCGGCATCCGGCCCAGCCGGATGGCCAGCAGCGGCAGCGCGCCCAGCGCGAAGACCAGGGCGCACAGCAGCACCGCCGCCGCGTCGTCGGCCGGCAGCGCCAGCCCGCCGAGGGCGGCGAGCGCCCCGGCCACCCCGACGGTCGCGCCGGCCACGAAGACCCGCACCCGGCTGGCCACGCCGAGCAGGCCGAGGACCGCCACCAGCAGCAGCGCCACCGCGCCGGCCAACAGCTCCGGGGCACCCAGCCACCGCAGGGCGGCGACCGGGCCGACCGGGTCGCCGGAGCTGACCGCGAGGGCACCGGCCACGGCGGCGTATGGCAACGCGTAGCCACCGAGGGTGGCGCCGCTCGCCCCGTCGCCGTACGCCCGGGAGGCGACGGTGCCGGCGAGGGCGAGCAGCAGCGCCACCGCGACCGCGACGGGCCAGGCGGCCCTCGCCCCGGGGCCGGCGGCGAGCACGGCGAGCAGCCCGACGGCGAGCGGCACGCCGGCCCCGGCCAGGGCGGCGGCCCGGGTGGCGGCCGGGGACCAGGCGGCGCCCCGGCGGCGGGCCCCGTCGACGATCGCCTCGACCACGTCGTCGTACTCCAGCTCCGGCCACTCGGCACGCGCCGGCACCAGGTGCAGCACCTCGCCGTCGCGGACCCCCTGCGGCAGCAGCGCCTGGGCGGCGAGCAGCACCGCGCCGTCGGTGCGGCGCAGCACCCAGCCGCCGTGCCGCTCCCCGTCGTCGGCCAGCCCCTCCCCGGCGTGCCGCAGCACCTCGGGCAGCAGCTCGGCCAGGGGAACCTGCTCGGGAAGGGCGACGTCGACCCGGCGGCGGGGCGCGCTGATCGTGACACGGGCCAGCCCGATCGACATCGACACTTCTCCCTATCGAAGGGGAACGGTGGCTGCGGGAACGACAGGACTTTACCTACGATGAGCCAGGCTCGGGTTACCGAGCGCTCTGGGGAGGGCGTGTGTCCACTGTCGTCGTCAAGCGACCGCCCCGGCGTCCCGCGCCGGAGATCCCGGTGGGCGAGCTGCCCGTCGACGCGCCGCCGGAGATCCCCGCCGTCACCGGGGGCCGCTGGCAGCAGGCGCTGATGATGCTGCCCATGCTGGGCGGGACGGTCGCCATGGCGATGATGTTCGGCCGGGGCGGCGGGGCGTACTCGTACGTGGTCGGGGGCATGTTCGGGCTCTCCTCGCTGGCGATGCTGGTGACCTCGTGGGGCAGCGCCTCCGGCACCCCGAAGAAGTCGGAGATGATGGCCGCCCGGCGGGAGTACCTGCGGCACCTGGGCGCGCTGCGCCGCCGGGTCCGGCAGACCGCCGCGCGGCAGCGGGCGGGGCTGCACTACCGGCACCCCGACCCGGGCCGGCTCTGGTCGACTGTGGACAGCCACCGGGTCTGGGAGCGCCGGCCGGCCGATCCCGACTTCGCCGTGGTGCGGGTGGGCGTCGGCCCGCAGACCCTGGCCACCCCGCTGGTCCCCCCGGTCACCCGGCCGCTGGAGGAGCTGGAGCCGATGACAGCGGGGGCGCTGCGCCGGTTCCTCGACGCGTACTCGGTGGTGCCCGACCTGCCGGTGGCGCTGTCGCTGCGCAGCTTCGCCCGGGTCTTCGTGCGGGGCGAGCCGGCCCCCCAGCCGCCCGACGGGCGGGTCCGGCCCGGCACCGGCTCGCCCGACGCGCAGGCGCTGGCCCGCGCGGTACTCACGCAGCTCGCGGTCTTCCACGCCCCGGACGAGCTGCTCGTCGCGGTCTGCGCCGGCCCCGAGCGGCGGGCGCTGTGGGAGTGGGTCAAGTGGCTGCCGCACGCCCACCACCCCACCCGCGCCGACGCCCTCGGCCCCGTCCGCCTCGTCACCAGCTCCGCCGCCGGGCTGGAGCGGCTCCTCGACGACGTGCTGGCCAGCCGGTCGCGGTTCAGCCCCGCCGGCCCGCTCGCCGACGGGCCGCACGTCGTGGTGGTGCTCGACGGCGGGGACCTCACCGGCGCCACCGACCTGGTCGGCGACGGCGGCGTCGACGCGGTCACCGTCGTCGACCTGGACACCCCGCCGCCCCGGCTGCTCGACCGGTACGCCCTCCTGCTCGACGTGCGCGGCGGCGGGCTGCACTCGCACTCCGCCGAGGGGCACGCCGAGGTCGGCGTCGCCGACCGGCTCGACCCGGCCGACGCCGAGGCGGTCGCCCGCCGGCTGGCCCCGCTGCGGCTCGCCACCGCCGTACGCGGGCCGGACGCCCCGGTCAACGCCGAGCTGGGCCTGCCCGAGCTGCTCGGCATCGGCGACCCGGAGGGCTTCACCGCCGAGCAGGGCTGGGCCCCCCGGTCGGCCCGGGACCGGCTGCGCGTGCCGATCGGGGTGGGCACCGACGGCGGGGCGATCGAGCTGGACCTCAAGGAGTCCGCCCAGGACGGGATGGGCCCGCACGGGCTGCTGATCGGGGCCACCGGCTCCGGCAAGTCCGAGCTGCTGCGCACCCTCGTCCTCGGGCTGGCCACCACGCACAGCTCGGAGCAGCTCAACTTCGTCCTGGTCGACTTCAAGGGCGGGGCCACCTTCGCCTCGTTCGACCGGCTGCCGCACACCGCCGCGGTGATCACCAACCTGGCCGACGCTCTGCCGCTGGTCGACCGGATGGTCGACGCGATCAACGGCGAGCTGGTCCGCCGCCAGGAGCTGCTGCGCCGCGCGGGAAACTACGCCAGCCTGCGCGACTACGAACGCGCGCGGGCGGCCGGCGCTTCGTTGGCCCCGCTGCCGTCGCTGCTGCTGGTCTGCGACGAGTTCTCCGAGCTGCTGTCGGCGAAGCCGGACTTCATCGACCTGTTCGTGCAGATCGGTCGGCTGGGCCGGTCGCTCGGCGTGCACCTGCTGCTGGCCTCGCAGCGGCTGGAGGAGGGGCGGCTGCGCGGGCTGGACACCCACCTGTCGTACCGGATCGGGTTGCGGACCTTCTCGGCCCTGGAGTCCCGGACGGTGCTCGGGGTGCCGGACGCCCACGAGCTGCCCCGCTCGCCGGGGCACGGCTACCTGCGTTTCGGCACCGAGCCGCTGACGCGCTTCAAGGCCGCGTACGTCTCCGGGCCGGCGCGCCGCCGGGGCGGCGCGGCGGGGGCCGGCGGTGCCGACCCGCCCCGGCTGCTGGCCTTCTCCACGCACCTGGTGCCCGTGCCGGAGCCGGCCGTCCGCGCGCTGACGGCGACGCCCGAGGAGGGGCCGGCCGCCGACAGCCTGCTCGACGTGCTGGTCGGCCGGCTGGCCGGGCAGGGCCCGCCGGCGCACCAGGTCTGGCTGCCGCCGCTGGACGCCCCGCCCACCCTGGACGACCTGCTCGGCCCGGTGGGCACCGACCCGGCGCGCGGGCTGACCTTCGCCAACCCGGAGCTGCACGGCGCGCTCCAGGTGCCGGTGGCCGTGGTCGACAAGCCGTTCGAGCAGCGCCGCGACCTGCTCTGGCTCACCCTCGGCGGGTCGGCCGGGCACGTGGGTGTGGTCGGCGGGCCGCAGAGCGGCAAGTCGGGCCTGCTGCGCACCCTGGTCTGCGCGTTGGCGCTCACCCACACCCCCGTCGAGGCGCAGGTGTACTGCCTGGACTTCGGCGGCGGCGCGCTGGCCGCGCTGCGCGGCCTGCCGCACGTGGGCGGGGTGTCCGGCCGCGCCGACCCGACCTCCGTGCGGCGCACCGTCGGGGAGGTGGCCACCGTGCTGGTCGACCGGGAGCGCCGCTTCGCCGAGCTGGGGGTGGAGTCGATGGCCGCGTACCGGCAGCGCCGCGCGGCCCTCGCCGCCGCCGGCCAGCCGGCCACCGACCCGTTCGGCGACGTGTTCCTGGTGGTGGACGGCTGGGGCACGCTGCGCGGCGAGTACGACGACCTGGAGCCCCTGATCACCGAGCTGGCCACCCGGGGCCTGTCGTACGGGGTGCACGTGGTGGCGAGCGCGATCCGCTGGACGGACTTCCGACCGGCCATCCGGGACCTGTTCGGCTCCCGGCTGGAGCTGCGCCTCGGCGACCCGTCGGACTCGCTGCTGGTCCGCCGCGCGTCGGCGGCGACCGTGCCGGACAAGACGCCCGGCCGGGGCATGACCGAGGACGGCCTGCACTTCCTCACCGCGCTGCCCCGGCTCTCCGGCGGCCACCCCGACCCCGACGCCCCCGGGCGCCCGGACGGCGGGACCGCCGACCTGGTGGAGGCCGTCGGCGGGGCGTGGCCGGGGCCGGCGGCGCCCGCGGTCCGGCTGCTGCCTCCGGTGCTGCCGTACGCGGAGCTGGACCTGAGCGCGACGGCCGGGCTGGCGCTGCCGGTCGGGATCGCCGAGGCGGACCTGCGGCCGGTGGTGCTGGACTTCGCCGCCGAGCCGCACCTGCTGGTCTTCGGCGATGCCGAGTGCGGCAAGTCGTCGTTCCTGCGGGCGCTGGCCGCGACCATCGTCGGCCGGTTCACCCCGGCGCAGGCGCGGGTGATCCTGGTGGACTACCGGCGCAGCCTGCTCGGCGCGATCGAGACGGAGCACCGGATCGGCTACGGCACCGCCGCCGCCCCCACCGCCGACCTGATCGAGTCCGCCGCCGGGTACATGCAGCGCCGGCTGCCCGGTGCGGACGTCACCCCGGCGCAGTTGCGGGCGCGGTCGTGGTGGTCGGGGCCGGAGCTGTTCGTGCTGGTCGACGACTACGACCTGGTGGCCAGCGGGCCGACCAACCCGCTGCGGGCGCTGGAGGAGTACCTCCCCCAGGCCCGGGACATCGGCCTGCACCTGGTGCTGGCCCGCCGCGCCGGCGGGGCCGGCCGGGGCTACGACCAGTTCCTCCAGCGGTTGAAGGAACTGTCCACCCCGGGCCTGGTGATGGCCGGCAGCCCCGAGGAGGGGCCACTGGTGGGGCAGGTACGCCCCGGGCCGCTCCCGCCGGGGCGGGCACGGTTGGTGACCCGGCGCGAGGGGGTACGCCTCGTCCAGTTGGCACATCTTCCGGCGCAGTAGGGGGCGACCCGGTGGCCAGGCTTTCGGTTTACCACGGGACGCAGTGGAAAACCGGTAATCTCCGAGCAGCAGATGTCCGCCGCGATGAATGGCTGGGAACGTGACAGGGGTTCGGCACGGCAGGCTGGCGACGGCGCGACGGTCCACCGGCCGCGCGCTCGTCGGCGTCGCGGCGCTCGCGGTGTCGCTCGTCGGCCCGGTCGCACCCCCGGCCCTGGCCGCGCCCGCCCTCCCCGTCGCCGCCCCGCCCGCCGCGCCGGCGCTCTGGCGGGTCGCGCCGGTCGACACCCCGGCGCGGGCCGACCAGGCCCGCGACGAGCAGTGGCAGCTCGACGAGCTGCGGGCGTCGACCGCGTGGCGCACCTCGACCGGGCGCGGGGTCACCGTCGCGGTGGTCGACTCCGGGGTGGACGGTTCCCACCCGGACCTGGCGGGCCGGGTGCTGCCCGGCATCGACCTGGTGGACGACGGGGGCACCGGCGAGGGGCCGGACCCGGTCGGGCACGGCACCACCGTCGCCGGCCTGATCGCCGGGCGCAGCGACGACCGGCGGGGCGCGGTGGGGCTCGCCCCGGACGCCCGCATCCTCCCGGTGCGGGTCCTCGACGGCGAGAACCGCTACGACGACGCGCTGATCGTCGCCAAGGGCGTGCGGTGGGCCGTGGACAACGGGGCTCGGGTGGTCAACCTGTCCCTCGGCGGCAGCGGTGACAGCCCCGCCCTCGCGGCGGCGCTGGACTACGCGTTCGCCCGCGACGTCGTGGTCGTCGCCTGCACCGGCAACGTGGCCGCCTCCTCCGACACGACGGTCTGGTACCCCGCCCGGGAGCCGGGCGTCATCGCCGTCGCGGGCCTGGAGCGCGCCAGCGACAACCTCTGGCCCGGCTCGATCACCGGCCCCACGACGGTCCTCACCGCGCCGGCCACCGGCCTGGTCGGGGCCCGACCCGGCGGGTACTGGCGGGTGCAGGGCACCAGCTTCGCCGCCCCGCTCGTCGCCGCCACCGCCGCCCTGATCCGCTCTCGCTGGCCGCAGATGTCGGCCGGCGAGGTGGTCAACCGCCTGATCAGCACCGCCCGGGACCTGGGGCCCGCCGGCCGCGACGACCGCTTCGGGTACGGCGTGGTCGACCCCGTCGCCGCCCTCACCGCCGACGTGCCGCCGGTGGATCACAACCCGCTCGACGACCGCTCCTCCCCCGGTGTGGTGGGCTTCGGCGCGGCCCCCGGCGCGCAGCGGGACGACCCGGTCGAGGGCGCGGGCACGGACCCGCTCGGCTTCACCGCCCCCCGCCAGCACACCCGCTGGACGGCCCAGCCGGCCGGCGGCGGGGACGAGACCGGCCGGGAGCGGATCTGGGCCGGCACGGCTCTCCTCGCCGCCCTCGGCGTCGGGGCGGCGCTGACGCTGCGGCGCTTCCGGCGGCGGCCCCGCTGACCGGGGTCGATCGATTCCGGCCGGTCTGATCCGGCGTTCCACTGGGTAGGCATGGGAGCATGAGCACGTCCGGCCGACGCACCCACCCGTCCGCGTCCCCGTCGTGGCGGGCCCGTCGGCTCGACCCCGACCGGTCGCCGGGCCTGCGACTCACCCTGGCGGTCGTCGCGGTGCTCCTGGGGCTGGTGCCGTTCGCCCTACTCGTCCTGCTGCTGGACGCCCGGGGGCCGCTGCGGCGGCTGGACGCCTCGGTCACCGACGCCCTGCACGGCTACGCCCTCGACCACCCCGGCTGGGTGACGTTCATGACCGTCTGGACCCACACCCTCGGCCCCTGGCCGCTGCGGGCGGCCGTGCTCGCCGTGGTGGTGTGGCTGCTCTCCCGCCGCGCCCGACGGCTGGCCTGGTGGGCCGCCACCACGATGGCCGTGGGCGGGCTGCTGAGCCCGCTGCTCAAGCTGCTGGTCGGCCGGGAGCGGCCGGACCTGCTCGACCCGGTGGCGCACGCCGCCGGCTACTCGTTCCCCTCCGGGCACGCGGTGAACGCCGCCCTGGCCGCCGGGGTGCTGCTGGTGGTCTTCCTCCCGTACGCCCGGGAGCGCCCCGCCGCGCGGTGGGCGCTCTGGGCCGCCGCCGTCGTGCTCGCCGGGCTGACCGGGGTCAGCCGGGTGGCGCTGGGTGTGCACTGGACCAGCGACGTGGTCGCCGGGTGGCTGCTCGGCGCGGCGACGGTGGCCGCCACGGCGGCGGCGTTCCGCACCTGGACCATCCCCCGGCCCGGCTCCGCCACCCCGCCCCGTCCCGCCGCCCCGCCGGCGGGGTGAGCGCCCCCTCCCCCGGCCCGGCGGTACGCGTGAGAGGGGCGCCCTTCTCTACCGGAGGCGTTGACGGGGTGCCCTTCCTTACGTGCAGGCGCCGGTGCCGACCGGCCGGGTGCGCTCCGCACCGGCCAGCGCCACCGGCCGGGCCTCCGCCGCGGTCACCGCGAAGCCGGTGTTCGGGTCGTCCGCCGCCGCTGCGAAGATCACCCCGAGCACCAGGCCGTTCGAGGAGAGCAGTGGGCCGCCCGAGTTGCCGCTGCGGACGAGCGCCCGGATCGTGTAGACCTCTCGGGTCACGTCGCCCGAGGCGTAGATGTCCGGGCCGGTGATCCGGTCGACGTCGCGCACGCGCGCCGACTGGGCGTTGTACGGCCCGTCGAGCGGGAAGCCCAGCACGATCGCGTCCGCCCCGCTGCCCGCGTTGCCGGCGGCGAAGCGCAGGGACGGGCCGGGCAGCCCCGGCACCCGCAGCACGGCCAGGTCCCGGTTCGGGTCGTAGACGACGACCTCACCGTCGTACCGGTCGCCGTTCAGCTCGACCGCCACCGAGCGCGTGCCGGCCACCACGTGCGCGTTGGTCATCACCCGGTCGTCCGCGTACACGAAGCCGGAGCCCTCGATGCGGCGCGAGCAGCTCGGCGCGGAGCCCAGCACCTTGACCACCGAGCGCCGGCCGTCGGCCACCACCTCGGAGCCGGCCAGCGCCGGGTCGGGCGGCTCGACCTGCCGGGCCCGGGTGGGCGCGAGGTCGCCGAAGACATCGGGGAAGCCGTTGGTGTCGACGGTGTCCCGCAGCGCGGTGGAGAGCTTCTGCGCCTGGTCGGGCAGCACCCGGTCGACTGTGGTGAGCAGGGCGCTGTTGCGCACCGAGGAGGCCAGCCAGGGCAGCGACGACGAGCCCAACGGCACGGCCACCAGCCAGGCGACCAGCAGCACCGCGAGGAGCGAGACGAGCGCGCCGCCGATGTCGTCGGCCCGCCGGCCGATGTGGCTGGTGATGGTCTGGCGCAGGTGGGAGCCGATCCAGCCGGCCAGCGCCTGCCCCACCACGGCCAGCCCGAAGACCGCCACCAGGGAGATCAGCACCCGGGTGCCGCTGTCGGTGAACTGGCGGGCCAGCAGCGGGCCGGCCTGGAGGCCGACCAGCGCCCCCAGGAAGAAGCCGGAGAACGACAGCACCCCGACGACGAACCCCTGCCGGTATCCGCTGATCGCGAACACGAGCATGAGCAGGAGCAGGACGACATCCACGGCGGACACGCCCCCAGGGTACGGGCACGGGGCCCGCCGGAGGAGCGGCGCTAGCGGAACGTGACGGTCAGGTCGACGGGCCGGCCATCTCGTCGATGGAGTCGGTGCCGGCGGAGGGCGCCGGGGTGGCCCCGGTCGGCGGCAGGTCCACCACCCGGTCGCGCGGCCAGGGCCGGGCCCAGCCGCCCATCTCCAGCAGGGTGGCGAGCACGCCGGCGGTGAAGCCCCAGACCAGCATCCCGCGCACCGAGAAGGCGGGGCCGACCCAGCCGCTCGGATGTCGTACGCGCATCCGGTTCGCGGGGTCGACCAGCTCGGCGACCGGCAGCCGGGCGACGTGCGCGACCTCGGCGGGCTCCCGGGGGTGCACCGGGTGGGGCCGGTGCCACCAGCCGAGCACCGGGGTCACCACGAAGTCGCTGACCGGGATCCACAGCTTCGGCAGCTCGGCCAGGACGGTGACGCTGGCCGGGTCGAGGTCGACCTCCTCGTTCGCCTCGCGCAGGGCGGTGGCGGCGGAGTCGGCGTCGGTGGGGTCGGCCGCCCCGCCGGGGAAGGCCGGCTGCCCGGCGTGGTTGCGCAGCGTCGCGGCGCGCTGAAGGACCAGCACGTCGGGCCCGGCCCCGGGTTCCTCGCCGAGCAGCACCAGCACGGCGCTCTCCCGGCCGCCGCTGGCGGGGGTGGCGAGCCGGGTGAAGTCCTCGACGCGGGCGCTGCCGACGCGGGCCAGCAGCGGACCCATCCAGGCCGGGACGGCGCCGCTCACGGTGCCACCTCAGTTCGCGACCGCGGGGCTCGCAAAACCGGCTCACTCCTCACGCTCACGACTTCACCGTCACGCCGAGGTGCTCGCGGACCAGCTCGGCCAGGCGGGCGTCGTCGAGCGCGCCGGAGGTGTCGACGTGCCGCACCCGGCCGTCCGCGCCGACGAGCACGGTCAGCGGGATCGCGTTGCGGTTGAGCCCCCGGCGCAGGCTCTCCCCCTGGTCGAACAGGACGGGGAAGCGCACCCCGAAGTCCTCCCCGATCGACTGGGCGGCCTCCCGGCTGTCCCGGGTGTTCACCCCGAGCACCTGGAGCCGACCGGCGGCCCGCTCGCTGAGCCGCTGGAAGGCGGGCAGCTCCTTGCGGCAGGGCGGGCACCAGGACGCCCACAGGTTGATCACCGCCGGCCCCCGGACGTCCCGCAGGGCGACCGGCTCGCCGCCGGTGAAGCAGGGCAGGGTCAGCTCCGGCAACTCCGCCCCGCCGGAGCCGGCCGCAGCAGAGCCGGTCGGGGCGGCAGCAGAGCCGGTCGGGGCGGAGGCGGAGGGCTCGGCCGAGGCCGGTGGCGCGGTCAGGGGCGCGCAGGCGGCGAACGGCGACGGCCGGCTGTTCTTCCGGGGCTCGGTGGGCGCGGGCTTCTCTGCCTCGGCCGTGCAGCCGGCGGCGAGCAGGGCCAGCGGGAGGAGCAGGGCGGCGAGGCGGCGGGTCACGGTGCCTCCGCAGCGACCGCCTGCTGGGGCACCAGCTCCGGGTCGACGCCCGCGGCGATGGCCAGGTCCCGCGCGCGGGGGCCCTTGAGCAGCTTCGCGGCCGGCGCGGGCTCGGTCGGCCCGGTCCCGTAGGACGGGCAGAGCTTCGCCAGCGTGCACGCCCCGCAGGCGGGCTTCCTGGCGTGGCAGACCCGCCGGCCGTGGAAGATGATCCGGTGCGACAGCATCGTCCAGTCGCGCTTGGGGAACATCGCGCCGATCGCGTGCTCGATCTTGACGGGGTCGGTCTCGGCGGTGAGCCGCCAGCGGTGCACGAGCCGCTGGAAGTGGGTGTCGACGGTGATCCCCGGGACGTCGAAGGCGTTGCCGAGGATGACGTTGGCGGTCTTGCGCCCGATCCCGGGCAGGGTCACGAGGTCGGCGAGCTTCCCCGGCACCTGGCCGTCGTACCGCTCGACGAGGGCCTGACCCAACTTGATCAGCGAGTCCGTCTTGTTCCGGTAGAAGCCGGTCGGCCGGATCAGCTCCTCCATCTCGGCGCGGTCGGCCCCGGCGTAGTCGGCGGCGCTCGGATAGCGGGCGAACAGCTTCGGGGTGACCTCGTTGACCTTCTTGTCCGTGCACTGCGCGGAGAGGATCGTGGCGACGGCCAACTCCAGGGCGTTGCCGTGGTCCAGCTCGCAGTGGGCGTCGGGATGGGTCTCGGTCAGCACCCGGCCGATCTTCCGCGCGCGGCGCGTGCGGCCGAGGTCGGTCTCGGTGGCTCCGGGGGAACTCGTGGTCACGACGGAAAGCCTACGTCGGGTCACGCGCGGACCGTCGGGCCCACGCGCCCCCGGCGGGTCAGTCCTCGGTGATCCGACCCCGGTCGTCGAAGCGGGCCCCGGTGGTCGGGAAGTCCAGCCGGGTCAGCTCGCGGACCAGCCCGAGGCCCCGGTCGTCCGGGTCCATGACCGGCTTGCCGATGGAGTTCATGTACGTCGAGACGAACGAGCCGCCCGCGAAGCTGCCGTCCGGCCTCAGCGACACCTTCAGCACGCCGCCCCAGCCGAGCCGGCCGGTGTTGCTCAGCGAGTTGCCGCCGCCGGCGAAGTTGCCGAGGCTGTACGCGATCAGCCGGCCCTGGTAGAACTCCATGCCCCGCAGCACGTGCGGCCCGTGGCCGACGATCAGGTCAGCTCCGGCGTCGATCATGGCCCGGGAGAACCTGATGGGGTCGCCCCGGTTCTCGCCGAGGAACATCTCGGTGCCCGGCCGCACCCGGGTCTTGTCGGCGCCCTCGCCGCCCATGTGCACCTGCACGACGACCAGATCGGCCTGGGTGGCCGCCTTCTCCACCACCTTCCGGGCGGCGGCGATGTCGACGAGGCTGTTCGACCAGGCGTACGACGAGAAGCCGGCGACGGCGACCTTGACGCCCTCGACCTCGACCACGGTGATCTGGTCGGGCGCGCCGGTGTGCTCGAGACCGTGCTCCTCCAGCGCGTCCTGCGTGTTCCGGTACCCCTTGGGGCCGTAGTCGTTGCCGTGGTTGTTGGCCTGGTTGAGCAGCTCGAACCCGCCGTCGCGCAGGTGCGCGGCGTACTCGGGCGGCGCGCGGAACTGGAAGCACCGGGTCGAGTTGGCCCCGCACTTGCCGGTCCCGGTGTCGACGGTCAGCGGCTCCTCCAGGTTGCCCATCACCAGGTCGGCCTTGAGCGCCTCCTTGACGGAGTCGAAGAAGCCCTTCCCGCCGTTGGGCGGGAGCCGGTTCGGGGCGTTGCCCAGGATGATGTCGCCGGTCGCCGAGAGCGACACGCTCTTGGCCTCGGCCTTCGGGGTGGCCTTGGTCGAGCCCGGCGCGCCGGTGCCGGCCGCCCCGGCGGGGGCGCCGGGCTGCCAGGTCGGGGCGGTGCCCGACTCGGCGCAGCCGGCGGCGAGCAGCGCGGTGACCAGCACGCCGAGGGCCAGGGCGGCGCGGCGGCGCGGAGGGCCGCCACCGGCGCCGGTGCGGCGGGGGCGGGGTCCGGGGCGGGCGTCGGCAGACATCGACCGCGACCTTACCGAGCGGGGCTGCGCGCTGACGATGGCCGATCGGCCGGATTATCGGGCCGTCCGTCGATCCGACCAGGGGACGACGGTCCCCGCCCCACCCGCCAGCACGGCGGCGTGCACGGCCCGCGCCAGCGGCGCCCCCCACGCGGAGCGCGGTCCGCCGTAGGCGGCGGCCGGGCCCTCGGCGGGGCAGAGCACGGTGACGGCGTCGGTGGGAGTGCCGGTGGCGGCCAGCCCCAGCTCCCGGATGGCCTGCGCCTTCGCCTCGGTCGCCGTGGCCACCGCGTTGACCAGTGCCGCGTCGGCCAGCCGGGCGGGCACCTGGACGACGATGTTGACGGTGCCGACCCGCGGCGCGGGCACCGGGCCCCCGGCGGGAACGGCCTCGGCGGAGCCGGTCTCGGCGAGAGCGGCGGCCTGGACCGGGGTGCCCAGCCCGACGGTCGCCCAGGCCCGCACCCCGCCGTCGGTCCGGCTGACCACCTCGGCGACGTCGACCCCGGTCAGCAGGCCCACGCCGGGCCCGTCCAGGTCGAGCAGGTCGGCCAGTTCGGCCAGGTGGGCGGCCGGGTCGTCCCGGTGGTACGACATCGGCACGGTCGCGTTGACCACCCAGTTCCGTACGCCGATCCCGCCGCCGAGCGGCGCGGAGCTGACCGCCAGCACCGGCCGGGCGGCGCACCAGACGAGCAGCGGGACGTCCAGCCCGTCCTCGGGGCGGGTGGTCAGGGTCGGTTCGGTCAACACGCCGCAGACCCTACGTCCCGCCCCGGGCGGGGTGCCCGGGGCCCGTCGGGAGGCGGATCATAGTGGTTGATCAGGGCGGGCAGGTTACATCCAACGATCAAGATTCCAGGGGTGCACCTCTGATTACCGCTCACGTGCGCCTAGACTGACCAGGCGCGAGAGATCAGCGGCGGCAGAACCCGGCCGACGGACGGCACGCGTAGGCGGAGGAGCGCGATGGACGAGGTACTGGCCCGCAGCGGGATCTTCCAGGGAGTCGACCCGGAGGCTGCCGAGGCGCTCGCCAAGGAGATGGAGACGATCGAGGTCCGCAAGGGCGAGATCGTGTTCAACGAGGGCGAGCCCGGCGACAGTCTCTACATCCTCCTGTCCGGCAAGATCAAGGTCGGTCGCCGGGCGGCGGACGGCCGGCAGAACCTGATCGCCGTGATGGGCCCCTCGGACATGGTCGGCGAGCTGTCGCTCTTCGACCCGGGCCCGCGCACGGCGACGGCCACCGCGGTCACCGACACCCGGCTCGTGCGCCTGCGCAAGCAGGCCCTGCGGCCGTGGCTGAACAACCGGCCCGAGATCGCCGAGCAGTTGCTGCGGGTGCTGGCCCGCCGGCTGCGCCGGACGAACGACTCGCTGGCCGACCTGATCTTCACCGACGTGCCAGGGCGGGTCGCGAAGAACCTGCTCCAGATGGCCGGCCGGTTCGGCACCCGCGACGGCGGCGTGCTGCGGGTGACCCACGACCTGACCCAGGAGGAGATCGCCCAGCTCGTCGGCGCCTCCCGGGAGACCGTCAACAAGGCGCTGGCCGACTTCGCCTCGCGCGGCTGGCTGCGGCTGGACGGCAAGAGCATCATCATCCTCGACCCGGAGCGCCTGGCCCGCCGCGCGCGGGTCTGAGTCCTCCCTCCCGATCTGCCGGGAGCAGAAACGCTGGACGGAGCGGCCGGCGGGCGGGACGGTGGGACGATGCTGGAACGTGTCGCCGTCCTGTCCGACGTCCACGGCGCACTGCCTCCGCTGGAGGCCGTGCTGGCGGAGCCGGACGTCGCCGCCGCCGACCTGATCGTGCTCACCGGCGACATCGCCGCCGGCCCCCAGCCCGTCGAGGTGCTCGACCTGCTCGCCGGGCTCGGCGACCGGGCGCGCTGGGTGGGTGGCAACGCCGACCGCGAGCTGGTCGAGGCCCGAGCCGGTAAGCTGTCCCCGTTCGAGGTGTCGAACTGGGCCGCAGGGCAGCTCCGCGACGACCAGGTGGCCCGGCTGGCCGCGCTCCCGCCGACGCTGACCCTGCCCGTCGCCGGGCTGGGCGACGTGCTGTTCTGCCACGCGACGCCCCGCGACGACGAGGAGGTCGTCCTCGTCGACTCACGGCTGGCTCGCTGGGCAGAGATCTTCGCCGACGTCCCGGCCGACGTCCGCACCGTGGTCTGCGGCCACACCCACATGCCGTACGCCCGGCTGGTCGACCGCCGCCTGGTGGTCAACCCGGGCAGCGTCGGCATGCCGTACGGGGGGCCGGGCGCCGACTGGGCGCTGCTCGGCCCCGGCGTGCAGCTACGGCGCACGGCGTTCGACGTCGACGCCGCGTGCGCCCGGGTGGCGGCGGAGTCGGGCTTCCCGGACGCCGCCGCGTGGGCCGACGAGTACCTTCGCTCCCGCCACAGCGACACCGACGCGCTGGCCGCCTTCGCCCCCCGCGACGGCCGCTGACCCCAACCCTTCGGGCCGCCACGCCTCGACCGGCAGTCCCGCCGCCCGCCACCTTTTGATCGTCACCAAGCCGGGCTCCTCGGTCGCCGGCCAGTCACCTCTTCGCTCCTTTGGAGCTGAGTCGTCTGTGACATCGGGGAACAGCGGGCTGTGCCATCCGGGCACAGTCGGCTGCGTCGTCATGGGACGCGATCCATCCACGACATCAGCTCCAAAGGGGCCGGAAGAACCCGCCGGGCCGGCCGCATGCAGCCCACTGCGCCGCACGACACGGCGCGGCGCAGCACCGGCGCGGCACCGACACGGCACGGCACGGCACGGCACGGACCGCGCCGCACGGAGCGGCACCGACGCCGTGCCGCCGGCACCGGCACCGGCACCGGCGGCACGGTGCCGCAGGGAAAAAGTCAGGCTTGACTGTTTGTTTCGGCGGCGGCACGCTGTTTCCGTGCCCGCCCCATCGATGCGTGTCGCTCGACAGGAGCGCAGCCGCGCCACCCAGGCCCGGCTGCTGGAGGCGACCGTCGACTGCCTGGTCGAGCACGGCTGGTCCGGCACGACCACCACGACGGTGGCGGCCCGGGCGGGCGTCTCCCGGGGTGCCCAGTTGCACCACTACCCCACCAAGGCCGCCCTGGTCACCGCCGCCGTCGCGCACCTGACCGAGCGCCGGGGGCGGGAGCTGCGCACCGAGGCCGAGGCGCTGCCCGCCGGGCCGCAGCGGCTCGACCGGGTGATCGACCTGCTCGCCGCGGCGTTCACCGGGCCGCTCTTCGTCGCCGCGCTCGAACTGTGGGTCGCCGCCCGCACGGACTCCGAGCTGCGGGCCGCCCTGGTGCCGCTGGAGGCCCAGGTGGGGCGGGAGATGCACCGGCTGACCGTCGCGCTGCTCGGGGTCGACGAGCGGCGTCCCGGCGTACGGGAGGCAGTGCAGGCCACCCTCGACCTGCTGCGCGGGCTCGGCGTGGCCAACCTGCTCACCGACGACTCGGCCCGCCGCGCCGCCCTGCTCGCCACCTGGAAACGCCAGCTCGCCGCCCTGCTCACCCCCTGACTCGCACCGGCCCACCCTGGAGGTTCCATGGTCGACCTCACGGCCCTGCGCACGGATCTGACCGACGAGTCCGAGCAGTTGGACGCCCTGGTCGCGCCCCTGTCCCCGGCCGACTGGGCACGCCCGACCCCGGCGGCCGGCTGGACGGTCGCCCACCAGGTCGCACACCTGGCCTGGACCGACCACGTCGCCCTGCTCGCCGCGACCGACCACGACGGGTTCCTCGCCTCGGTGACCTCGGCGGCGGAGCCGAGCGGGCTGGTCGAGGACGGCGCGCAGGAGTTCCTCGCCCCGCCCGCCGAGCTGCTGGCCCGCTGGCGTGCCGGCCGCGCCGCGCTCTCCGAGGCCCTCGCCGCCGTCCCGCCCGGGGAGAAGCTCCCCTGGTACGGCAACCGGATGTCGGCCGCTTCGATGGTGACCGCCCGCATCATGGAGACCTGGGCGCACGGCGAGGACGTGGCCGACGCGCTCGGCGTCACCCGTGCCCCGACCGCCCGGCTCCGGCACGTCGTACACCTCGGTTTCCGTACCCTCGGGCATGGTTTCGCCGCCCACGGCCGGGCGGTGCCGACGGCGCCGGTGCGGGTCGAACTCGCCGCGCCCGGCGGCGGCACCTGGGCGCACGGCCCGGTCGACGCCGCCGACCGGGTCGCCGGCCCGGCCCTGGACTTCTGCCTGCTGGTGACCCAGCGGCGGCACCGCGCCGACCTGGCTCTGGTCGCCACCGGCCCGGTCGCCGACGAGTGGCTCGACGTGGCGCAGGCGTTCGCCGGGCCGCCCGGCGTCGGCCGCGAGTCGCTGGGCGGGCGGGGCCGGCGGGCCGGGGCGGCGGCGTGACCGCGCCACTGCGGGTCGGCAACGCCTCCGGCTTCTACGGCGACCGGTTCGCCGCCTGGCGGGAGATGCTCGACGGCGGCCGACTGGACGTGCTGACCGGCGACTACCTCGCCGAGCTGACCATGCTGATCCTCGGCCGGGACCGGCTGCGCGACCCCGACCTCGGATACGCGAGGACGTTCCTGCGCCAGATGGAGGGGACCCTCGGCACGGCGCTGGAGCGCGGGGTGCGGATCGTGACCAACGCCGGCGGGTTGAACCCCGCCGGGCTGGCCGCCGCGATCGGCTCGCTGGCCGACCGGCTCGGGCTCACGGCCCGGATCGGGTACGTCGAGGGCGACTCCCTCGCCCAGCCCGACGCGCTGACGGCGAACGCGTACCTGGGGGCGTTCGGGATCGCCGCCTGCCTCGACGCCGGGGCGGACGTGGTGGTCACCGGCCGGGTCACCGACGCGTCCCTGACGGTCGGGCCGGCCATCGCCCGGTTCGGCTGGGGGCGCGGCGACCTCGACGCGCTGGCCGGGGCGACCGTGGCCGGGCACCTCATCGAGTGCGGGGCGCAGGTCACCGGCGGCAACTTCAGCTTTTTCAGGGAGCTGCCCGACGGGGGCCACCGGCCCGGCTTCCCGGTCGCGGAGATCCACGCGGACGGCTCGTCGGTGCTCACCAAGCACCCCGGCACCGGCGGCGCGGTCACCGTGGAGACCGTCACCGCGCAACTGTTGTACGAGGTGGGCGGCCCCGACTACCTCGGCCCGGACGTGGTGACCCGGCTGGACACGGTCGGGCTGCGCGCGGACGGGCCGGACCGGGTGCGGGTCAGCGGGGTCCGGGGCGCTCCCCCGCCCGACACCCTCAAGGTCGGGGTGAACAACCTCGGCGGGTTCCGCAACTCGATGACGTTCGTCCTGTGTGGGCTGGACGTCCCGGCCAAGGCGGCCCTGGTCCGGGGCCAGATCGAGGCGGCGGTCGGCACCGACGGGCTGGAGTTCGTCCTGGCCCGCACCGACCACGCCGACGCCGCCGACACGGAGGCGGCGAGCGCGCTGCTGCACGTACACCTGCGTGACGGCGACCGGGCGCGGGCCGGGCGGGCGTTCTCGGCGGCGGCGGTGGAGCTGGCGCTGGCCTCCTACCCGGGCTGCACGCTGACCACCCTGCCGGGCGATGCGAGCCCGTACGGGGTGTTCACCGTCGACTCGGTGCCGCAGGGCGCGGTGGAGCACGTCGCCGTGCTGCCGTCGGGCGAGCGGGTCCCGATCGCTCCCCCGCCGCCGCTGCGGTGTAAGGAAGGGCCCCCTGTACAACAGAAAGCGATAACAAGGGGCCCTTCCTTGCACTCGACCCGGCGGGGGGCGCTCGGGGAGGTGGTGGGGGCGCGGTCGGGCGACAAGGGCTCCGACGCGAACCTCGGCGTCTGGGCCCGCACCGACGCGACCTGGGCGTGGCTGCGCGGCTGGCTGACCGTCGAACGGCTGGCCGAGCTGCTGCCGGAGACCGCCCCGCTGGCCGTCGAGCGGTACGAGCTGCCGAACCTGCGCGCGCTCAACTTCGTGATCCGGGGGCTGCTCGGGCCGGGGGTGGCCGCCTCCACGCGGTTCGACCCGCAGGCCAAGGCGCTGGGTGAGCTGCTGCGCTCCCGCGTCGTCGACCTGCCCACCCATCTGCTCCCCGACGAGGAGGTGACGTCGTGACCATCGTGGACACGCCCGAGCGGCGGCAGGTGCGCGAGCTGACCCGGGCGTTCGTGACGCGGGAGGTGCTGCCGCACCTGGACGACTGGGAGCGGGCCGGCGAGGTGCCCCGGGAGCTGCACGCCACCGCCGCGAAGGTCGGCCTGCTCGGCGTCGGCTTCCCCACGAAGGTCGGCGGCAGCGGCGGCGACCTGCTCGACTCGATCGTGGTGACCGAGGAGATCATCCGCTCGGGCGGCTCGTCGGGGCTGGTCGCGGCGCTCTTCACGCACGGCATCGCGCTGCCGCACATGGTGGCGTCGGGAAACGAGGACCTGGTCGACCGGTACGTCCGGCCCACGCTCGACGGGGCGACGATCGGCGCGCTGGCCATCACCGAGCCCGACGGCGGCTCCGACGTCGCCGGCATCCGCACCTGCGCCCGCCGCGACGGCGACCACTACGTGGTGAACGGCTCGAAGACCTACATCACCAGCGGCGTACGGGCCGACTTCGTCACCACGGCGGTCTGCACCGACTTCCCCGGCAGCGGCTCGCTGACCCTGCTGGTGGTCGACCGGGGCACGCCCGGGTTCACGGTGGGGCGAAGGCTGGAGAAGCTCGGCTGGCGCTGCTCGGACACCGCCGAGCTGTCCTTCGCCGACGTGCGGGTGCCGGTGGCGAACCGGATCGGCGCGGAGGACACCGGCTTCCTCACCCTCATGCAGCACTTCGCCGCCGAGCGGCTGTCGCTGGCCACGCAGGCGTACGCGACCGCCCAGCGCTGCGTCGAGCTGGCCGTGCGCTGGTGCCGGGACCGCTCCACGTTCGGCCGCCCGCTGGCGAGCCGACAGCTCGTCCGGCACCGGCTCGCCGAGATGCACACCCGCGCGGAGGCGGCCCGCGCGTACGTGCACGACGTCGCCGAGCGGGTCGCCGCCGGGCAGCCCGTGGTGACGGAGGTGGCGATGGCGAAGAACGTCGCGGTGGCCGCCTGCGACTTCGTGGTCGACGCGTCCCTGCAACTGCACGGCGGCTACGGCTACCTGCGCGACGCCGAGGTGGAGCGGCACTACCGCGACGCCCGCATCCTCGGCATCGGCGGCGGCACCACCGAGATCATGAACGAGATCGTCGCGAAGGGCATGGGGCTATGACCGTCCTAACCAGCGCCCTCGATCCGGCCTCGCCGGCCTGCCGCGCCAACCGGGAGGCGCTGCTGGAGCGTCTCGCCGAGCTGGACGCAGCCCTCGATTCCGCCCGCGCGGGCGGTGGCGAGAAGTACGTGACCCGCCACCACGCGCGGGGCAAGCTGCTGCCCCGGGAGCGGATCGAGCTGCTGCTCGACCAGGACAGCCCGTTCCTGGAGCTGTCGCCGGTCGCCGCGTACGGGACGGACTTTCCCGTCGGCGCGAGCGTGGTGACCGGCGTCGGGGTGGTCGAGGACGTGGAGTGCCTGATCGTCGCCAACGACCCGACGGTACGCGGCGGCGCGGTGAACCCGTGGTCCCTGGCGAAGACCCGGCGGGCCGGGGAGATCGCCCTGGCGAACCGCCTGCCGATGGTGAACCTGGTGGAGAGCGCCGGGGCGGACCTGCCCACCCAGGCGGAGATCTTCATTCCGGGCGGCCGGGTGTTCCGCGATCTGACCCGGCTCTCGGCCAACCGTATCCCCACGGTCAGCGTGGTCTTCGGCAACGCCACGGCCGGCGGCGCGTACGTGCCCGGCATGTCCGACCACGTCATCATGATCAGGGACCGCTCGCAGGTCTACCTGGCCGGGCCGCCGCTGGTGAAGATGGCGACCGGCGAGGTCACCGACGACGAGTCCCTCGGCGGTGCGGCCATGCACGCCACGAGGTCCGGCCTGGCCGACTTCCTGGCCGAGGACGAGCGGGACGGGCTCCGGCTGGCCCGGCAGTGCGTGCGCCGGCTCAACTGGCGCAAGCACGGCCCGTCGCCGCGCACCGCCCTCCCCCGGCCCCCGAGGTACGACCCGGAGGAGCTGCTCGCCGTGCCCAGCGCCGACCTCAAGGTGCCGTTCGACCCGCGCGAGGTGCTGGCCCGGGTGCTCGACGGCAGCGAGTTCGACGAGTTCAAGCCGGCGTACGGCACGGCGCTGGTGACCGGGTGGGGCGAGCTGCACGGGTACCCGGTCGGCGTGCTCGCCAACGCCCGGGGCGTGCTGTTCAGCTCCGAGGCGCAGAAGGCGGCCCAGTTCATCCAGCTCGCCAACGCCGCCGACACCCCGCTGGTCTTCCTCCAGAACACCACCGGCTACATGGTCGGCACCGAGTACGAGCAGCGCGGCATCATCAAGCACGGCGCGCTGATGGTCAACGCGGTGTCGAACTCGACGGTGCCGCACCTGACGGTGAACCTCGGTGCGTCGTACGGGGCGGGGAACTACGGCATGTGCGGGCGGGCGTACGAGCCGAGGTTCCTGTTCACCTGGCCGAACGCCAAGTCGGCGGTGATGGGGCCGGCGCAGTTGGCCGGGGTGCTGTCGATCGTCGCCCGGCAGGCCGCCGCCGCCCGGGGGCGCGACTACGACGAGGACTCCGACGCCGCCATGCGGGCGATGGTGGAGCAGCAGATCGAGTCGCAGTCGGGGGCGCTGTTCCTCTCCGGCCGGCTCTACGACGACGGGGTGATCGACCCCCGGGACACCCGTACCGTCCTGGGGCTCTGCCTGTCGGCGATCCACAACGCGCCCGTGCGGGGCGCGGACGGCTTCGGCGTCTTCCGGATGTGACCCGTGAGCGCGAGGAACGCAGCGAAGCGGAGTCCCGCAGTCGTGAACGAAAGGCAGGCTCAGCTCACATGATCCAGAGGCTGCTCGTGGCGAACCGGGGCGAGATCGCTCGCCGGGTCCTCGCCACCTGCCGGGCGCTCGGCGTCGAGACGGTCGCCGTGCACTCCGACGCCGACGCCGACGCGCCGTTCGTGGCCGAGGCCGACCAGGCGGTACGCCTGCCGGGGCACTCGCCCGCCGAGACGTACCTGCGGATCGACCTCATCCTCGACGCGGCCCGCAGGTCCGGCGCGGACGCCGTGCACCCGGGGTACGGCTTCCTCGCGGAGAACGCCGAGTTCGCGGCGGCCGTGACCGACGCGGGCCTGACCTGGGTGGGCCCGCCCGCGAAGGCCATCGCCGCGATGGGCGACAAGCTGGCGGCGAAGTCGCTGCTGGCCGACGCGGGCGTGCCGATGCTGCCCACCTGGGACGCCACCGGCGGGACCGCCGAGTTCCCGGTGCTGGTGAAGGCCGCCGCCGGGGGCGGCGGCCGGGGCATGCGGATCGTCGCCGAGCCCGCCGGCCTGCTGGAGGCGGTGGCGAGCGCCCGACGGGAGGCGGCCGGGGCGTTCGGCGACGACAGGGTCTTCATCGAGCGGTACGTGGAGCGGGGCCGCCACGTCGAGGTGCAGGTCTTCGGCGACGCCCACGGGACGGTCGTGGCGCTCGGCGAGCGGGACTGCTCGATCCAGCGCCGCCACCAGAAGCTCGTCGAGGAGGCCCCGGCGGTCCTGCCCGACGGGGTGCGGGAGCGGCTGCACGCCGCAGCCGTCGCCGCCGCCCGCGCGGTCGGCTACGTCGGCGCGGGCACGGTCGAGTTCCTGCTCGCGCCCGACGGGGCGTTCTACTTCCTGGAGATGAACACCCGCCTCCAGGTGGAGCACCCGGTCACCGAGGCGGTCACCGGCCTGGACCTGGTCCGCCTGCAACTCCTCGTCGCCGAGGGCCACCCGCTGCCCCTGACGGCCACCCCGCCGCCCACCGGCCACGCCGTCGAGGTGCGGCTCTGTGCCGAGGACCCGGCGGAGGGCTTCCGCCCGGCCACGGGCACCCTGCACCGCTTCGCCGTCCCCGGCGTGACCGGCGCGTTCGCCCCGACGCGGGGCCTGCGCCAGGACTCGGGCGTCGCGGACGGCTCCACGGTCGGCGTCCACTACGACTCGATGCTGGCGAAGCTGATCGCCTGGGCCCCGACCCGCGCGGAGGCGGCCCGGCTGCTGGCCGGCGCGCTGGCACGGGCCGAGCTGCACGGGGTGACCACGAACCGGGACCTGCTGGTCCAGGTGCTGCGCAGCCCCGAGTTCGCCGCCGCCGAGGTCGACACCGGCTTCCTCGACCGACACCCCGAGGTGTACGCCCCGCTGCTGCCCGCCGACGAGCTGCCGGTGGCCGCCCTCGCCGCCGCGCTCGCCTCGGCCGCAGCGCGCCGGGCGGAGGCGACGGTGCTCGCCGGCCTCCCCTCGGGCTGGCGCAACGTGCCCTCGTCCCCGCAGGTCACCCGCTACGCGGGGCCGCACGGCGAGGTCGAGGTCCGCTACCGACTCGACCGGTCCGGGGCCCTCGCCGAATGCTCCGTCACGCCCAGCGTGGCCCTGGTCGCCGCCACCGCAGACCGCGTCACGCTGGACGTGGCCGGGGTGCGGCGCGCGTACCGCGTACACCGGGTGGGTTCGGAGGTCTTCGTGGACGGCCCGGACGGGGCCGCGACCCTCACGGAGCTGCCCCGCTTCCCCCTGCCGGGCGCGGAGCGGGCCGCCGGCTCGCTGCTCGCGCCGCTGCCCGGCGCGGTGACCCGGGTGCACGTGGAGGTCGGTCAGCGGGTCGCCGCCGGTGACCCGCTGCTGACCCTGGAGGCCATGAAGCTGGAACACCCCGTGCTCGCCCCGGCGGACGGCGTGGTCGCCGAGCTGCCGGTCCCGCCCGGCGGCCAGGTCGAGGCCGGTGCCGTGCTCGCCGTGATCGACCCCGAGGAGGACTGACGATGGACTTCGACCTCACCGACGAGCAGGAGCAGCTCCGCGACGCCGTGCGGGCGCTGGGCCGCCGGTACGGGCACGGCTACTTCGTGCGCAAGGCCAGGGCCAGCGAGCACACCACCGAGCTGTGGGAGGAGGCCGCCGGGCTCGGCTACCTCGGCGTGAACATCCCCACGGAGTACGGCGGCGGGGGCGGCGGCATCACCGAGCTGGCCCTGGTCTGCGAGGAGTTGGCCGCCGCCGGCTGCCCCCTGCTGCTGCTCGTGGTCTCCCCCGCCATCGTCGCCACGATCGTCGCCAAGCACGGCACGACCGAGCAGCGCGAACGCTTCCTGCCCGGCATGGCCGACGGCTCGCTCACGGTCGTCTTCGCCATCACCGAGCCGGAGGCCGGCTCCAACTTCCACCGCCTCGGCACCGTGGCCCGCCGCGACGGCGACGACTGGCTACTGTCGGGTCGCAAGTGCTACATCTCGGGCGTCGACCAGGCACGCTTCGTGCTGGTGGTGGCCCGCACCGAGGACGCGGCCACCGGCAGGCTCAAGCCGGCCCTGTTCCTCGTCCCCACCGACGCCCCCGGCCTGACCAGCTCGAAGCTCGACATGGAGATCGTCTCCCCGGAGAACCAGTTCCTGCTCTACCTGGACGACGTCCGGCTCCCCGCCGACGCCCTGGTGGGCGGCTCGCTGGACGCCGGCCTGCCCGCCCTCTTCACCGGGCTGAACCCCGAGCGCATCACCGTGGCCGCGATGGGCGCGGGCACCGGCCGGTACGCCATCGAGCGCGCCAGCGAGTACACCGCCTCGCGGAAGGTCTGGGGCGGGCGGAGCATCGGCAGCCACCAAGGGGTGTCGCACCCGCTCGCCCACGCGGCGGTGCAGGTAGAACTGGCCCGCCTGATGATCTACAAGGCGGCGACGCTGTACGACGCGGGGCGGGACCTGGAGGCGGGTGTCTCCGCCAATATGGCGAAGTACGCGGCCGGGGAGGCGGCGGCGCTGGCGGTGGACACGGCGGTGCAGGCGCTGGGCGGGGCGGGGATGACCACGGAGTACGGGGTGGCGACGTTGCTGGGGTCGGTGCGGGCGGGGCGGATCGCCCCGGTGAGCAGGGAGATGATCCTCAACTTCGTCGCCCAGCATGTGTTGGGACAGGACAAGTCGTACTGAGCAGCGGCGAATGGCCGTGAGACAGATGGCTGCCTTCTGAGCGACTGGTAACGGGCTTAAACGGAGGCACTAGGCGGTGGGCCAGGGGCTCCGGCGGGGTCACCCCGTGCCCTATACCGGCGCTGCAGCCATGTGCGCGGATGTTTCCAGCACAGCGGTCATCGCAACCGAGCAGTCTCCCACTCCTCGGAAGCCACACCTCGCCACCGGCCGGTGGCGCCATTGCCACGCAGCAGCGGAGGTCACCGGCCACGGAAGGTGTCATGCAGACCGCCGGGATGTGGAACGAGCACCCCCACCCTCGCCACCACACTGTGTCGAAATCTTGGACTCTTACGACCCACACAGCCGCCGACGACGGTCCCGCCCACTCCCCTCTAGGCCCGTGAACCTGCGACGTCGTCCCTCACGGCCCTGACTGCATGAGGGTCATTCTGCCATCCGACGACGTTCTAGATCACCGTCGGTCAGGCGGGCTGAGTCGCGATGACCAGCACGGGACCAACTCCTCCGCCAGCTACACGATGGACGCCTTGCCATCTCAACCAGCGGGCATCCTTACGCGTCCAAACGATTCTGTTACGTGCACTTGCGCACGTCTTACGCGTACCTCTACAGTGTCCTGGACGCACCAGTCGTCACTCAGGAGGGTTTATGACCATGTCACACGAAGCACCAACCGAGCACGCGGACATCCTCGCCGCAATGGAGAGCGCAGCACGTGAGGCCGCCGCCATCGGTGGACGGATTTTTCCGTGCACCGTCTTCAAGCAGGGCAGTCGCACGATGGTTTCGACCGCGTTTCCCAACACCTTCATCAATCGTCAGGTGGTGTCTGACTCGGCGGCCAAGGGCAGCAGCCCTCGAGAGACCCTTAACAGGCCACTCATGCCTGACCACGCCAAGTCAATTAAGGAGTACATCATCGCCAATCGGGAGGATTACATCCTCCCTGCGGTCACCTTGAACGTGGACACGTACCCGTCGCTTCACGTCCAAAAAAGTTCCGGAGCACCTACCCGACTCGGCTACCTCGTAGTACACGACGCGACCCGCTTCTACGTCACGGACGGGCAGCACCGCTTGGCAGCGCTCGCCGGCTATCCCTCCGGCCGATCCACAGCCCCTGGTGCCCTCGATGAGGTACCCGACCTCGCTAATGACGCCATGGCCGTGCTGATCGTCATCGAGACCGACCGCGCTCGCATACAGCAGGACTTCGCTGACGCGGCGCAGACAAAGCAGATCCCTCCGAGCCTGCTCGCGGTCTACAACACCCGGGAGCCGGTCAATAAGGTGCTAGCCGCGATCACTTCCAAGTCGAATCTGTTCGACGGGCGCATCGACGAGACCTCTAAGACACTGCCCAAGCTGTCGCAGCATGTCTTCCTACTTAATCAGGTACGCGGCTTCGTCAAGGAGCTACTTTTCGGTGACTACGCCATGTCCGAAGACAGTCTGACTAGGCAAGCGGCCCAGCGCCTGAGCACCCCCAAGGAGCAGAACGAGTTCGTCGAGGACGCGTTGTTGCTAGTCGGCACCCTGACTGAGCACATGGAGCCCTGGTCGACAATCGTTACACTGCCCCGTAGCGGCGGCGTAGCCAACCAGATCCCCGACTTCCGCGCCCAATACATCAACATGACCGCGACCGGACTGAACATTATCGGCCGGCTGGGCTACGAGATCAACAAAGAGCCTTCGGAGTCAATCCGGCGCCAGCGCTACATCGACCTTGCAACGCAGATCGATTGGAAGCGCGCCGCACCGATCTGGCGCAACAATATCATCTCCGGAGATAACAAGATTTCCACCCAACGCGGTCCCGTTAACGCTGCAGCCATCGCAGTGAAGACGACCCTAGGGCTTTAGCGGCGACGCCAGTGGTCAACGGCTGAGCCCGCCGGATGAGAATTTGCCTCCCCATCGTCGCCACGATCGACGCAAGATTGCTCCCCACAAGTTTGCGCATTACCTAAAGAGCGATGAGTTGGGAGTAGGCCATGACCATCGGCGGAAGGAAGATGCCATGACGCTTTACGTCTACGTTGACAACTCGAACATCTGGATCGAGGGTCAGCGCATCCAGGCGGTCCGTCAGGGCCTGGCCCCCGACATCCGCACTGCCCTCCGCGAGAGGATCACGGCACCTTGGACCTACGACTTCGGTCGCCTCTACGAACTGTTCTGCCCAGCGGGCGAATCTGTGGGCAGATCCATCCTGTTCGGATCACGCCCTCCGGAGAACGACAGCATCTGGCAACGCGTACGCGACGCAGATTTTGAGTTGCAAACATTCGACCGCAGCACCTTCACCAACAAGGAGAAGCAAGTTGACATCGCTTTGAGCACCAAAATGGTAGAAGACTCCTTCAATCACATGAAGGTGAGCAACCCCGATACCGCCGTCCTCGCCGCCGGAGATGGCGACTTCCTGCCCACCGTCCAGTCATTGCAAAAACGCGGATTTCCTGTACGTGTCGTCTCGTGGTCACATGCTGTGAGTCACCAACTTCGTGACACCGCTGATCAATTCATCGAACTAGATCCTCACTTCGACTACCTCACCCGCGCCACTACCACCTATCGCTGGGCCGGACACGTCTCGTAGCGATCCGCATCGAGCGCCGATGCTGGGTTAGGCCAGCAGACGGCCTGACTCGCGTCACATTGGGCATACGGGCGGCCCGGCCACTGGGCAACCAACGCCGCCTGACACTCCGACGCGGCTCCGCCCGAACGGACCGGCCAGCGACACGCGCCGCAGCCTCGTCCAGGATGACCCGCCATCCCGTGGCTGCACGGGAGGGAGGACGCCTCCACCGTGCGACTGCTGCTCAATCACGCTCTCACCGAGCTGGCCGGCTGCCCAGCGGTCGAGGCGTTCTCCTTCGCCACCGCGCTGGGCCTGGGCCTGGAGGGCCTACCGGTGCGGCATCGGCCGGTCACCCACGCCGCCCTGACCGAACACGGCTTCGCCGGTAGCGACCTGTGGCGCTACATGCGTCGCGGCCTGCCCGCACCGGACCTGCCTACCTGCGCGTACCGCACCCGCCGGAACGAGGACGACCACGTCCTGGAGGTCGAGCGGGGCGGGCGGGTGGTGGCTGATGCCAGCATCGGCGAGCCGGTCGACGGCGTCGGGGTGTTGTGGTGGATTGGCGTGGAGCCGGGGACCCGTGGCGAGGCTCTCGGGATGGGGCTTCTCGGGGCGGCCCTGGACATGCTGGCCGGGCTCGGTGCCCGGGAGGTGATCCTCTACGTCGACGACGACGCGCCGGACGACGACCCGGAACGCTCTCGGCTCGCGGCCAACGCCATGTACGAGCGGGCCGGATTCATCGAGGTGAACCGGCTGTGGCCGTACCGACTCACCCGCTGAACAGCCCCGGCCGGTTTCCTCACGTCACGCGACGGGGTCGTCAGCTCGCCGCGTCTCGCCCGTGGAGTAGGCCCTCACGCCATGCGCCGAACCGGCTGCGGAGTTCGTGCAGCGCTCGGCCGGTGACGCCGTACTGGGCGAAATCGTCAGGGTCGAGCAGTTCGGCTTGCCCGAGAGCGTCGGCGAAAATCCGTCGTTCGAACCCACGATCGGCACGCTGCGCCAGATCGAGGACAGCTTCATGGGTGTATCTGCCGGATTGAAGCGCGGCGTCGATGTCGATGAAGTCACGGGCGAACGCCCGCCCGTACAGCGCGCTCATCTTGTTCGCGACCGCGTCGTCAGGGTGGAGCACCGGACCGATGGCCATGAGGATGGGTTCGTTGGCACGCCAGTCCACGCCAAGTTCGACCTTGGAAACACGACCACCGTCGGTGACCGTCAACCGAGCGAACGTGTCGTACTGCCGCTCGATATCGACGACCAGGCCATCGCCACGGTACGCGTCAACGACAGCGTTGAGCGCGCTGGTGAACTCTCCACGGCGATCCCACGCGGTGAACAGGTCTACGTCTTCGCTGGGCCGCTCAAGAAGACCGGCGGCCTGGACCGCGTAACCGCCGGCGAGGGCGAAGCCGTACTGTTGTGCAGCATCGAGCCCCACGCGGGCGAGACGTTCGTGAAATGCATCCATTGTTATGCGGCGCTCGCGCGGGTCACGGCGAGTTCAGGGAAGGCCTCCTCCCAGCTTCGTCGGAGCTGGGGTGGTAGCCAGAGGGTAGGCCAGAGCCGCCGGAGGATGTCGGCGTCGAGCCAGGTGTTCAGGTCGTCCACTGTGCCGGCTTCGGTGAGCACCACCTTGTACATGCTGGCCAGGCGTTCGAGCCGGCTCAGGTCGTACTCGGCGTGACCGGACCATTCCAGGTGACGCGGAAGAGCGACCACGCCCTGTGTCGGGCCGTTCAATTCGGCCAGATTGTCGGCCACGACGTAGGGCTTCCTGTCGCCGTAGGGACGGTAGTCCTCTGGCGGCTGGGGTGACGTCTTGCGTCGGCTGAGGTTGGTCGCTCGACGGATTTCCGGCCGCAGCGCCTGACGGATCGTCTCCCGGCTATACCCGGTGACCCGCTGCAGGTCCACCGGCCGCCAGCCGGCCGCGTGGAACGCACGCAGTTGCTCGTCCCGCTCAATCAACGCCGTCGCCCGGGTCGCCTCGTAGCTGGCGACGACTGCACGGAGATCATCCTCGGAGAACGGGCCCATGCCCCTCAGCCTACCAGGGTAGGCCAAGCACGCTTGGCATTCGTGCCTCCACCACCCCAACCGGACGACCGGCCCGACGGCGCTTGGCGTCGGGCCGGTCGCGCTGATCGGTGCCGCGCCACTCCGGCGTACGGGAGCCTCAGTAGTCGATGTTGATGGCGGCGATCTGGCGGGTGCCGTTCCAGACGATGGCGGGCCCGGCGAAGCGGGAGCTGGCGTACGTCAGTGCCGTCTTGTGCCCGGGGCTGTTGAACCATGCCTCGATCATCTGCTCCGGCGACGAGTTGCCCGAGGAGGCGAACAACACCTCGTGCCCGCAGTGCTCGAAGCTGCCCGCGTCCAGGTTCCGCTTCACGCAGGATTCCGCCTCGCGGTGCTGCGTCGCGCCCAGCTTGACTTCGGGCAGCCCGAGCGCGCGGCGCCGCTCGTTGAGCAGCACCAGCAGGCGCTGTTCGGCGGCGGAGACGCCGGTCGACGTGCCGGCGGGCTTGGCCGGTGACTTGCTCGGAGAACTGGCCGGCTTCGGCGACCTGGTGGGCGTCGCCGGCCGGGTCGGGGTGGGGCGGGCGCGCGAGGGGGTCGTGGACGCCTCGGGCGACTTCGGGGAAGGCGACGGGACCGCGGATTCGGCGGCCTCGGCCGGCGACTCGGTGATCGCGGTCGAAGGCTGGGCCAGCGGGACCTGCGCGTCCGTGATGCTCGCCGCCGGCCGCCCCGGCCCGTCGTCGTACCCGGCGAACACGAGCCCTCCCCCAGCGGCCAGGGTGACGGCCGCGACGGCACCGAGCAGGGTCTTGGGCAGGGACAGGGCCGCGACGCGGGCCTTCTGCCGCACCCCGGCGGTCGTCGCGCGCACGCCTGCCCGAGCAGCGCCGCGCGACAGGGCAGCGCGGCCCGCCGAAGCAGCGCCGCCCGCCGGAGCGGTGCCGCGCGACAGGGCGGCGACGGTGTACGTCCTGTGGGTGACGTCCGAGGCGAGGCCGGCCGGGACGGGCGTAAGCGCCAGGCCGGCCAGCAGCCGCTCGGCGGGGACCAGGTCGGACGTGGCGTCCGGGCAGTACGGGCAGGCCCGGATGTGCCGCGCCAGCCGCTTGCGCCACAGCGGGGCCGGTCGACCGTCCCAGTCGGCGGCCGTGTCGAGCAGGCCGGCGCAGCCGGGCCGGGCGGCGAGTGCGCGCACCACCAGCCGGGCGGTGTCCAACTGTGCCTTCATCCGGGCGACGCGGACGGTCACGTGGTGCGGGTCCAGCCGCAGGGCTTCGGCCAGGTCGGCGCGGGAGAGGTGACCGGCCTCGGCCAGCCACCACAGCGACAGCAGGTGCCGGTGGTCGTCGTCCAGCCAGCGCGTGGCCAGGGCGACCTCCCGGCGCTGGTCGGAGAGGCCGAGCCGGGTCAGGGTCAGGTCCTCGAAGTCGGAGCCCGGGGCGACCAGGTTGTCGATCTCCTCCGGCGGCGCGGGGGTGGTGCGCCGGTGCTGCTGGGAGGCGCGGACCTCGTTCATGGTGACGGCCACCAGCCAGGACCGGAACAACCGCGGATCGCGTACGCCCGCCAGCCCCCGCACGACGCTCAGCATCGTGTTCTGCACGACGTCGTCGACGTCCGACGACCGGTTCAGCGCCCGGCCGACGATGTTGTACACCAGCGGCAGGTAGTGCGAGACCAGCTCGTCCACGGCCGCCTGGTCGCCACGGCGTGCCGCGTCCACCACCGCCGTCATGTCGGTCCTGTTCGGGTACGCGCGATAGGACACGGTCACCACCTCACCTCCACGAGACATCCTCGTACGCCATGGAGATGGGCCGACGGTCGTCCAGGTCACACAAACTGGCGTCGGTGCCGCCGCGAAACGGTCGGCCGGGCCGCTCAAAGGTGGCCCGGCCGACGTTCGTCAGGCCCGGACCGGAAGGGCCCAGGTGTCACCCGAGCAGGAGCCCAGGTAGAGACCGGCCAGGCCGGTCGGGTTGGGCGCGGTGAGGCACAGCCCGGACGCGGTGTTCCTGAGCGCGTTGCCGGACTCGACGGTCCAGAGCTGGGCCGCGTCCGTGCTGCCGCACGGGGCGGTGCCGACCTGCGTGCCGGACGCCGTGCCGCCGCCGAGCGGCAGCACGCAGTGGCCTCCGACCTCGATGCGGCCGTCGGCGCGCAGCGTGAACATCTGCGCGTTGGTGTAGTTGCACCGGAACAGCCACAGGGTGCGGTTCGGGCCGCCGGCGTCGACGCAGTCGCCGCTGCCCGGGTGGATGATCAGCCCGGGTGCGCCCGGCGTGACGATCAGCCAGACGAACGACGCGGTGGCCACGCCGGACGCCGACTGCGCGCGCACCGACACGGTGTACTTACCGGTGGTGGTGGGCGTGCCGGAGAGCGTGGTGCCGGAGGCGGTCACGCCGGGCGGCAGCCCCGTCGCGGTCACGGTGGGCGCCGGGCCGCCGCTGTACGTGACGCCGAGCGCCAGCGACACGGCGGTGCCGGTGACGGACTGCTGCGGGACCGGCGTGGTGATTCGCGGCGCGGTCGGCAGGGCCCAGATCTGGAGCTCCGTCGCCGCACAGGCCGCGAGCGTGAACTGCACGTCGTAGTTCAGCGACGGCGCGGTCAGGCACAGGCCGGAGGCCGGGTTGCGCAGCTCGCCGTTCGCGGTCGCCTGCCACACCTTGTTCGCGGTACCGTCGCAGCCGCCCCACTCGACGAGCGCGGACGCGACCATGCACCCACCCTGCACCTGCAGCCCGCCGTCCGCGCGGACGACCCACTGCTGGGTGTCGCTGTCGCCGCAGCGCCAGACCAGGATCGGGTTGCCGTCCACCGTCCTGCCACGCGAGTTGTCCAGGCACCAGCCGCTCCCGTTGCGGATCTGGCCGTGGAGGACCCCTCACTGGAACGACGTGCCGCCGGTGCCGCCGGCGGAGTCGGTGACCGTGACGATCGCCTCGCCGGAGCCGATGGCGGTGGGCGTGCCGGACAGCGCGCCGGTCGACGCGTTCAGGGTCACGCCGGACGGCAGGCCGGTGGCCGCGTACCGGCTGATGGGCCTGGCCGACTTCGCGGTGGCGGTCAGCGTCGGGGCGGTGGTGGTCGCCCACTGCCGCTTGGTGACGCCGCCGAGCACGACCGGGGCGGTCGGCAGGTTCCAGACCTGGCCGGCGCGCGTGGCGCAGGCGGCGATCGTGAGCTTGGCGTAGGTGTTCCCCGTCGGTGCCGTGAGGCACTTCCCGGTGGCGGTGTGCCGCAGCGTGCTGCCGGCGACGGCCCAGACCTGCGCCGCCGCGGTGCCGCAGTCGCCCAGCACGACGGAGACGGCGTCGTCGGCCACGGTGACGCACTTGGCGAACACCTCCAGGCGGCCGTCGGACCGGACCGTCCACATCTGGGCGTTGCTGCCGTTGCAGGGGTGGACCTGGATCGGGCTGCCGTTCTGGCCGCTGGCGTTGGCCGAGTCGGCGCAGTGGCCGTTGATGCCGAGGAGCCGGCCGTCGCCGACCTGCCAGGGGAAGGAGGCGGTGCCGGTCTGGCCGGTCTCGTTCGCCACGGTGAGCATGACCGTGGACGTCGTGCTCGTGGTGACCGTACCGCTGATCATGCCGGTCGAGGCGTTGATCGACAGCCCGGCCGGCAGCCCGGACGCGGACCAGGTGAGCCGCTGCGCGGTGTGCAGGTTCGAGGCGAACACGGCCTTACGGACCGCGCTGCCCTTGAGCGTGCCCTGGAAGCCGGGGTTCTCCACCGAGATCACGTCCGCGCCCATGCCGGACGGCGGCGTGAACACCTGGAGCGCCCCGGTCCCGCAGGTCGCGAGCGACAGCAACGCGTTCCAGTTCGTGGACGCGGCGGTCAGGCACCGGCCGGTGGCCGGGTTGACCACCTGGCCGTTGCTCCGCGCGCTCCAGACCTGGGTGGAAGCGCCGGCACAGGTACGGAGCACCACCTGGGACCCGGCCGTCATGCACTTGCCCTGCACCTCGAACCGGCCGTCGGCATGCGCGGTGAAGAGTTGGGCGCCGTTGTTGCTCATGCACGGGAAGAGTTGGAGCGGGTTGCCGTCCGTGGTGTTGCTGCTCGCGTTGTCCACGCACAGCGAGCCCGGCCCGGTGAACGCCCCACGGCCCACGATCATGGTCCAGCGGAACGACGTGGTGGTGCTGGCACCGGCCGCGTCGGTCGCGGTGACCTGCGCGATGCTGCTGCCGCCCGTGGTGCCGGTGCCGCTGATCACGCCGGTCGTGGCGTCGATCGACAGGCCGGCGGGCAGGCCGGTGGCGGCGAAGCGGACCGCGGTCGGCGCGGTGATCTTCCGCAGCGTCACGGCCTGCCCCACCGCCGTGTACTGCGCGCCCGGGTTCGTGACGGCGGGCCCGCCCGCGCACCGGCTGTTCAGCAGCCGGTCCGGTGAGCCGGCGCCCGGGTCGGAGATCAGGCCGGTGGTGGCGCAGCCGACCAGCGCGTCCCGGACCTGCGCGGGCGTGGCGGACGGGCGCGCGGCCAGGTGGACGGCGGCGGCACCGGCCACGATCGGCGAGGCCAGCGACGTGCCGCTGGACGCCACGGTCGCGTCGTCCCCGGTCCAGGCGCCCGTCTTGATGTCGGTGCCCGGCGCGAAGAGGTCGACGCACGAGCCGTAGTTCGAGAAGCCCGCGCGACGGTCCCGGCTGTCGGTGGCACCGACCACGATCGCCTCGGCGACGCGCTGCGGCGAGGTCTCGCAGGCACCGTTGTTGCTGTTGCCCGCCGCGATGACGTAGGTGACGCCGGCTGCGGTCGACGCGCGGATCGCGTTGTCCAGCGCATCCTGCGGGCCGGTGGACCAGCTCATGTTCACCACGGCCGGGCGCGGCGCGGCGCTGGTGACCCAGTCGATCGCGGTCAACGCGTCGGCGGCCGCGCCGGCGCCGTCGCAGCCGAGCACGCGCACCGAGTGCACGGTCGCCTTCTTCGCCACGCCGTAGGTGGTGCCGGCGGCGGCGCTGGCCACGGCGGTGCCGTGCCCGCCGCAGTCGTTGTGGTCGGTGCCGGGCGTGCTGGCGCCCATCCGGCCGGCGAACTCGGAGTGCGTGGGGCGCACGCCCGTGTCGAACACGTAGACGTGCGCGCCGGAGCCGTCGTTGTCGTAGTCGTAGGTGCCGCTGGGGGTGCGGCCGGGCTGGTCGACCCGGTCCAGGCTCCAGGAGGGGTCGCCCTGGGTGCCGGCGGTGACGATCACGAGGTCCGGCTGCACGGACGCGACACGCGCGTCGCGCGCGAGCCGCGCGGCGTCGGCCGAGGACATCCGCACCGAGAAGCCGCGCAGCGCGGCGGTCCAGACGTCGCCGAGCGTGCCCGAGTAGTCGGCGGCCAGGTCGCGCGCGTCGGAGCGGATCCGGGCGGCTTCGTCCGCCCTGACGGTGACGATGTAGCTGCCGGAGATCACCGTACCGGCTGACGGGCCCGCGCCCTTCCCGGCGGCATGCGTGGGGAGAGCGACCGTGGGGGTGCCGCTCTTCGCGGCCGGGGCGGCGGTCACGGGCGCGGCGGCGGCCGGAGCGGCCGGGGTGCCCGCCGGGGTGCCCGCCGGAGCGCCGCCCGCCGGGGCTGCGGGCACCCGCCCGGCGGGCGTCTCGGCGGCGGCTGCGGCACCGGCCGGCGTGGTCGCGGGGGCGCCGGAGCCGGCCAGGTGCGGCGTGACCGCCACAGCGGTCAGGGCCAGCACCGGGAGCACCAGCAGTCCGCCGGCCGCCGTTAGGAGACGGCGGCGGGGCACGGTGCCCGGCCTTCGGGGGTGTTTCACGCAGACACTTCCTCCGGTCGGGGGTCGTCGGACACTGCTGGCACGTACCGGCAGGGTCGCCGGGTTCACGCGCTCGGCGTGGTCCGTCACCGGGGGTCAGCGTCAGCGGCACCCACGTCGCGGCTAGCGCACCTCCTGGATGCGGACGAGGTTGCCGGCCGGGTCGCGGAAGGCGCAGTCGCGCACCCCGTACGGCTGCTCGATCGGCTCCTGGACCACCTCGGCGTCGCTCGCCTGGAGCCTGTCGAAGGTGGCGTCGAGGTCGGGGGTGGCCAGCATGATCCAGCCGTACGTGCCCTTGGCCATCATCTCGGCGATGACCCGGCGCTCGTCGTCGGTGATGCCGGGATCGGTGGCCGGCGGGGCGAGGAGGATGGAGGTGCCGGGCTGGCCGGCGGGGCCGACGGTGATCCAGCGCATCGCGCCGCCGCCCACGTCGTTGCGGACCTCGAAGCCGAGGGTGTCGCGGTAGAAGGCCAGGGAGGCGTCCGGGTCGGTGTGCGGCAGGAAGGTCGTGTGGATGGTGATGTCCATGCCGGTCACGCTAGGCGTGGCCCACGGCCCGCGCTTCTCGATTCCTGACCGGTCTGGTCACCTGTTTCGCCAGGCAGGACGGCATCTCCGCCGTCGCCCGCGCCGCCTCGCGCCGGTAGACGCTGGGCGGGACGCCGACCAGCTCGGTGAAGCGGGTGCTGAACGTGCCCAGCGACGAGCAGCCGACCGCGAAGCAGACCTCCGTGACGCCGAGGTCGCCGCGCCGCAGCAGCGCCATCGCGCGTTCGATCCGCCGGGTCATCAGGTACGCGTACGGCGGCTCCCCGTACGCCCGGCGGAACTCGCGGCTGAGGTGCCCGGCCGACATGTGCGCGCCGCGGGCGAGCGCCTCCACGTCGAGCGGCTGCGCGTACTCCCGGTCGATCCGGTCCCGGACGCGGCGCAACCGCGCGAGGTCCCGCAGCCGCTGCTCGCCCGCGCCGGCGCTGCTCACCCGCCGATCCTGCCACGCCCCCACTCCGCCACGGCCGGCGCGCGGAGAGGATCTTGGTACGAAACGGCCCCTGGAGGGGCACGTTCGTACCACGATCGCCCGTGCCTGGAAACCCAGGACGTGGGGCGGCCAGGGTCGGTGGCGGTCAGCCGGTGGCGCGGCAGGAGGCGTCGACGCGGTGCACCGGGCGGACCCGGCGGCCCAGCCCCTCCATCAGCGAGTCCTCCACGTGGAAGTCGCGCACCCGCAGCCGGTGCCGGGGCAGCTCCTCCTCGCTCGGGCAGAGCACCTGCTCCTTCACCTGGTCGATCGGCACGTACCGAACGCCGCCGCGCTCCTGGAGCAGCACCATGTTCACGTCGTCGACGACGACCACGTGGCCGCGCACGTCCTCCGTCACGTCCGGCGCGGTCTGCACGGTGGTGACGGTCAGCGGCAGCACCGGCGTGCTGATCACCGGCAGCGCCGCCCAGACCAGCATGACCAGCACGGCGGCCTCGGTGACCGAGGCCAGCGGCCGGATCACCGCGCCGGGCAGCGGCCCGGCGATGGCGAGCGCGAGCACCGGCGGGACGACGAACAGGGCCAGGACCAGCGGTTCCCCCTGCCGCCAGGCGTCGAGCAGCGTCGGCGCGAGGAGGAACAGGTACCCGCCGAACAGGGCCGCGACGATCAGTGTCCGCGCCACCGCCAGGTCGTGCAGCCGCTCCGGCCGGAGCTGGAACGCGGCGGCGAAGGCGGGCAGCAGCAGCGGCAGGTAGAGCAGCGGCCAGGTGACCAGGGCGATCAGGAAGCTGGCGACGACGAACCAGGCCGGGGTGATGTCCGCCCAGCGGGCGAAGAGCGGGCGGCGGTAGCCCGGCAGCCGGTCGACGCTGACCCCGAGCACCGCGCCGAGGGCGAAGACGCAGACCAGGCCGGTGGAGAGCAGCCGGGCGGCCGTGGTGAGGAAACCGGCGAGCAGGTTCACCGGCCCGACGTTGGCGACCAGCAACAGGGTCGTCTGGAGCTCGCCGCCGGCCTCCACGCCGAGCCGGAGCACGGAGAAGATGGCGGGCACGGCCACCACGACCGCCCAGAACGACTGGCTGGCCCGGGCACGGCGCTCGTCGGAACCCCGCCCCGGGGCGACGCGGGGCGGGGGCGGGTCGGCGTCCACGTCGTTGCCGCCGGTGGCCGCCGGGGCGGTCATGTCCGGGGCGCCTTGTCGTCGAAGTCCACCAGTTTCGGCACGTCCAGCGTCGGTGGCTGCACCTTGGGGGCCCGCATCCACGGCCCGAGGGTCCGGTGGTACGCGGTGAGCCACGGGCTGGTCTGCCCCTTGCGCCCCTGTTGGTAGCTCTTGTCGAGGAAGAACGCGACGAGGTCGCGCAGCGCCGGGTCGCTGATCGGCACCCCGACGCCGATCTGCTCGCTGGTGCCGAAGGGCATGTCGATGATCGTGAAATCTCTCGGGTGCTTCGAGAGGAAGCCCGCGAGGATGGTCTCGTCGGAGCTGACCGCGTCGTACCGGCCCGCGAGGATGCCGCTGATGCAGTCGCCGACCTCCTTGACCACGAACACCCGGATCTGGTGCCGGCCCAGCTCGGCCTCGGTGGTCGAGCCGCCGCTGGTGCAGACCTTGTAGCGGGGGTCGCGCAGGTCCTCGATGCTGCGGATGCTGTCCTTGAGCCGGAGCGGGACCATCGCCTCCTGCGTGGTCACCAGGTAGGGTCCGGCGAAGCTGATCAGCTTCGCGCGCTCCTCCGTCATCGAGAAGGTGGAGACCACCATGTCGACGGAGCCGCCCTGGAGGGCGGGGATGCGGTCCTCCGTGGCCACCGGCACCCACTCGATGCGCTTGTCGCCCTCGTACCCGAGCTGGGCGGCGACGTAGCGGGCGATCTCGACGTCGAACCCGCTGTACGTGCCGCCGCGCAGCTCGCCCATCAGCGGGCCGGTCGTGGAGACGCCGATCTTGATGGTCGGCTGGCCGTAGATGTGTGTCTCGCGGAGCTTGTCGTTGACGGACGGGATCTCCGGCTCCTGCCTGCTGTCACAGCCGGCGGCAGCCGCAAGGGTCAGGGTCAGCGCCACCGCCACGGTGGTGGCGACGGAGCGGACCCGGGACCGGGTGAGGAACTGGTTCATCGGCGACCTCGCTGACCGGCGCACCTGCGGGACACCGAGGGTAGCCGCTCCCGTCCATTCGCGTGGTCACCCGCACGGCCGGGCCCGGGGGTACGGCGGGCGGGCGATCGCCGCCGTACCCCCGGGTGTCGTCACCGGACGGTCAGCGTGCCGACCGCCGGGAGCGGGGCGACCACCGGCGGCAGCCGCTTCGGCTCGCCCCGGGCGGGGGCGGCCCGGCGGGCCAGGTCGCTCTTGGACGCCGTGACGCGCTCACCGGCGGCCCCGGGCGCCGGCTCGGCGAAGGGCTGCACGTCGCCGACGCAGACCGTCCCCTTGGCCGGGAGCGTCCCGGCGATCAGGTACGCGTCGATCGCGCCGGTCGCGCACGCCGAGGTGCCGTACGCGGTGTGCCCCCAGCTGTCGCTGCTGAGCAGCCGGCTGTTCGGCAGCACCGCCGCCGAGCCGACCGCGCCCTGGTAGTTGGTCGCCGGGTCCCAGTAGTTGCCGACGACCAGCACCGGGGCGCTGGTCCGCTTGTTGAACGGGCCGGTGTAGGCGTCGGAGTCGCGCACCGTCCACGTGTCGCGGGCGCAGGGCGCGGTCATCCAGGACCAGGCCCGGCCGAAGTACGGGGCCCGCTTGTCCTGCTCGGCGGCCAGCGCCGGCCAGTCCGCGGCGTCGGCCGGGTGGTACGCGTCGGTGCAGTCCACCCCGAGGAACGTCTCCATGCTGTTGTCGTACGGGAAGTCGTACCCGCGTCGGGCCTGCGCGCGGGCGGCGGCGGCACGCTTCGCGACGGCCGCGCGGGCCTCGGCGCGGCGGGCGACCGTGGCCGACGCGGGGTCGGTGAGCACCAGCAGCTCGGCGGTGATCGCGACGACGTCCGCGTACCCGGCGGGGCCGTAGAGGGCGCTGAGCGTCGCGCCGACGAAGTCGGCGTAGGCGACCCGAACCGTCTCCCCGGTGTCCGGGTCGGTGATCACCACCGGCTTCTTGCGCAGCCGCTTGGCCACCAGCTCGAACGAGGCGAGCGGGTCGCCGGCCGCGAGCGGGCAGGCCGCCGCGCCGGCCGCGTCGCAGCGCACCAGGATCTCGCGCAGCGCCTTGTACGCGCCGTCTGCGCTGCGCAGCCGGCTCTCCTGGAGCTGCTTGCGCGCCCGGCCCTGGCCGACCCACGCGTTCGGGTCGAGCACGCCGTCGATGACCAGCGCGCGGAACCGGTCGGGGAACATGTTGGCGTAGTGCTGCCCGAGGGCGCTGCCGTAGCTGAAGCCGAGGTAGGTCAGCTTCCGGTCGCCGACCGCGCGGCGCAGCACGTCCATGTCCCGGGCGACCTCGGCGGTCGACATCGCCCCGGTCAGCGGCCGGCCGGTGGTCGAGCAGGCCCGGCCGATCGCCTTCGCCGAGGCGACGTACGCCTTCTCCTCGGCCTTGGTCCACGGGAAGGCGACGTTCAGCCCGGCGTACGCCTCGGTCTGCTCCTTGACCGACGGGAAGCACCGGACGTTCTGGCTGGCCGCGACGCCGCGCGGGTCCACGCCGACGATGTCGAAGCGGTCCAGCAGGTCGTCGCTCAGGAAGTACGGCGCGACGAGCGCGATGTCCGTGCCGGAGCCGCCGGGGCCGCCCGGGTTGATGAAGAGGCTGCCGACGCGCTTCTTCTGGTCGCGCGCCTTGAGCCGCAGCACCGCCACCTCGGTCGTGGCGCCCGTGGGCTTGTCGTAGTCGAGCGGGAGCCGGACGGTGGCGCACTCGGCGTGGCTGTAGCAGGCGTACCAGCCGAGCTTCGGGGTGGGCACGCGGTCGACCCGCCGGGCCTCGGCGGGGTCGGTGCGGTCGGCGGCGGCCGGGCGGCCCCAGCCGGCGGTGTCCGGCGCCGCGGCGGCCGGCGCGACGGCCGTGGCGACGGCCGTCGTGGCGAGGAGAACGCCGGCGATTCCTGCTGCGGCGAGCTTCCGGGGTGTAGGTGGCATCGACTGCCTTCCGGTGGGCGACGGGATGCGTCGAGCGAACCTCGACCCCCGTCACTCTAGGAAATGGAGACAACGATCATCGACCGGAAATCCCATCAACGGGTCACTTCCCCGATCTTCGCCGCCTCGGCCCCCGCCCGGCGCGCCGGGTCGGCCCCGACCTTCGCCGACTCGCCCCGTGCGACGCACCGGGCCGGCCTCGGGCGGCGCGTCGAGTCGGCCTCAGGCGGTTGACAGGTCGGCCGGCTTCGACATCCTTGACGGGTGACCCGAATCCCTCGGATCGAGACGTCCCTCACGGCGGTCGCCTCGTCGCTGGCAGCGGTCGCCGTGCTGGTGACGCTGGTCTGGTGGCGTCCGCGCAGCATCATGGCGGTCGTGCTCGCACTGCTCTGCGTCCTGCTGGTGATGATCGCCGGAGTGTCGGTGACGGACTCGCGGCAGCGCCGCGCGAAGGCCCGCGAGCAGGCGGGGCGCGAGCCGGTCGAGTGGTCGGGGCAGCCCGTCGCCCTGCCGAGCGGCCTCGACGCCGACACCCTCGAAGCGCTGGACAGCAGGGACGCCCTGCGGATGGCGCAGGAGCGCCGCCGGGCCCCGGGCGGGGTCAGCGACCGGTGAGGGTGGGCATGCGCAGCCCGTCGACGCCGCGCCCGGCCAGGCAACGGTACGTCCGCTCCGGGTCGGACTCGGCCGGCGGCAGCACCTCCAGGTGCCACCCGCTGGGATAGGTGATCCCGCTGGTCAACCGGAACGTCGCCGCGTTGCACACCCGGCGTACCTCGGGGTCGTCGACGACCTCGTCGTGGCCCGCGCCGACCAGGGCGGCGGGCAGCTCGCCCTCGGCGTAGCTCTCCCAGGTGTGCGGGCCGTCGCAGGGCAGCCGGGGGGCCTCCGCCCGGTCGCCGCGCACCCGCATCGGCCCGAAGCACTCCAGCTCGGCGGCGCAGGACGCGCCCGCCGGCAACCCGGCCGCGCCCGGGGGCGCGGACACGCAGCCCGGCAGCGCGCCCCAGCGGCTGGCAGCGGTGGTGGTGCCCACGCTGCTGCTGGCGACCGGGGTGGGCGTCGGCGTGACGGGCGCGCGCCCGGCGACCCAGGCCCCGGCGCTCGCCGAGGCGGCCAGCGCGAGCGCCCCCGCGCCGCCGAGGAACCAGCGCCGCCGCCACCGGCGGCCGGTCGTCCGCACGGTGGGGTGCTCGTCCTCCACCGGGGGACGCGGGGTGGGCCGCCCCGGCTGGCCGGTGCCGTACAGGCCGCCGGAGGTGGACGGATTACCCGTGGTGTTGCCGTACAGCCCGCCCCATGTGGACGGGTTGCCGGTGACGGTGAGCGGCGGGCCGCCGGAGCCGGGCCCACCGGAGGTCGGGGCGCCGCTGACCGGCGCGCTCACCGGGTCCAGCGGCAGGGCGGCGAGCATGCCCAGCAGCTCCACCGCGGACGGGCGCTCGGCCGGGTCGTTGGCCATGCCCGCCCGGAGCACGTCGACGAGCTCCTCGGGCACGCCGGGCAGCCCGGGGATCGGCTGGTGGAACATCTCCAGCACGGTGACGAGGCTGGGGTTGCGCTCGGACTGCCAGCGGGGCGGGCGGCCGTTCATCACGGCGTAGAGGGTGGCGCAGAGGGCGTACACGTCGACGGCGGGCGACGGCGGGCTGTGGTTGAACATCTCCGGCGGCGCGTACGCGGGGGTGAGCACCTCCAGGGTGACCGACGCGTCGCGCGCCTCGGCCAGCACGGCGAGCCCGAAGTCGGCCAGTACCGCCGGGTTGAACTGCGAGTAGAGGATGTTGGCGGGCTTGACGTCCCGGTGCAGCACCCCGTTGGCGTGCGAGTGGGCCAGCGCGTCGGCGATCTTCACGCCGAGGTCGCGGGTCTCCGCCGGGCCGAGGGGCGAGGTGCGCATCCGCTCGGCGTACGACCCGTCGCACAGCTCCATGATCAGGTACGGGTGCTGGTCGACGGTCACCCCGACGTCGAACAGGTCCACCACGTGCGGGTGCGAGGACATCCTCCCCGCCGCCCGCGCCTCGCGCAGGAACCTCGCCTGGTCCCGCTCGTTGGCCAGGGTGCGGTTCTCCACCTTGACCGCGACCTCACGCCCCACGGAGATTTGGGTGGCCCGGTAGACGGTGGCGTACCCGCCACGGGCAAAGACCTGCAGATCGGTCAGACCGGGCACGAGGGGCAGCCGCAGCGCGCCGGGCGGGGTGTCGGTCACTGCTCGAAAATACCTAACCGGCCCGGTCGCTCAGAGTTCCGCGCCCGAGGAACGGACGGCACCGTCCGCCTTGGCCGCCTTTGTGGTGACCTGTGTGGCCGGCGTCGTGCCCGGCTTCGCGGTCGCCGCGCGGCGGGCGTCCACGCGCAGGGCGACGGCCGTGGCGACCGCGCCCAGCCCCTCCCAGAGCGCCACCGTGAAGAACCGGCCCGGGGCGACGCCCGCCAACACCGTGAGGGTGAAGACGGTGAACGTGACCAGTCGGAAGAAGACCGTGAACCGGTAGAACGACCGCCACTCGGTGGCGGTGGCCAGCAGGTAGTAGACGCCCATGTTGAACGACGCCATGGCGGACGCGGTCAGGAACGTGCCGGTGTGGTCACCCGGGGCCCGGCTCTGCGGCACCTCGAACCCGAGCATCCGCAGTTGCGCCTCCGGCCAGAGCAGCCCGAGCGCGCCCATCGCCAGCGCGAGGAGACCGAAGACCGCCATCGTCCAACCGGCGCTGGAGCGCGGCAGCCTCATCACGCCTCCCGGAGCCCGGCGCACGCGACCCACAGTGGACCGCTCGCCCGGTCCTGCCACCGTAGCCGGTGCCGCCCGGCCCCGCATCGCCCACCTCGGCAAGCCTCGGCGGGTCGGGGTGCGGCTCGGTCGGTCTCGGTGCGGCTCGGTGGACCTCGGTGAGAAGGGAGCCCTTCTCTACCGTAGGCGTTAACAAGGTGCCCTTCCTTACCCCAGGCGGGCGTGGAGCGCGGCGGCCGCCGCCCGTTCGCTGCGCTGCTCCGTCGCGTGCGCCAACCGCACCGCCTCCTCCGCGCTGGCCAGCGCCTCCACGTCGCGCCCGCTGGCGCTGAGCGCCTCCGCCAGCACCATCGCCGCGACCACCTGGCTGCGCACGTCCTCCGCCGGGGCGGCGACCGCCCGCTGCGCCCAGTCGAGGGCCTGCTCGCGCTGGCCGTGGGCGAGCAGCGCGGAGGCGTACCGGGCCATCGTCTGCCGGCGGGAGAAGAGCAGCGACGGCGCGTTGGCGGCGGCGGTGGCCACCGGAGCGAGCAGCCCCACGGCGGTGGCCGGGTCGCCGGCGGCGAGCCGGGCGGTGGCCAGCAGCACCCGGGGGCCCACCTGGGCGGGGGCCTGCGGGTTGTGCGGCTCGACGGCGGTCAGCACGGCCCGCGCCGAGCGCTCGGCGGTGTCGCAGTCGCCCAGGTCCAGCGCCACGAAGCCGCGCAGCGTGCCGGCCATCCCGGTGAGCAGCGGATGGGAGGTGTGCGCGCCGAACTCCAGGGCGTCGGCGAGCAGGTCGGCGGCGTGCTCCGGCTCGCCCAGGCCCCGGGCGATCGTCCCGCGCACCACCAGGGCGAAGCCCTGCCCCCACTCGTCGCCGACCTCGGCGAAGTCCCGGTACGCCCGGCGGGCCGCCCCGTCGGCCTCCCCCAGCTCGCCCAGCTCGGCCCCGGCGAACGCCTCGACCGCGCGCAGCGTGCCGACGGCCCACGCCTCGCCGACCCGCTCCCCGAACGGCAGGAACACCCGCGCGAGGCGGCACGCCTCCCGTAGTCGGCCGGCGAGCAGCCGGGCGAACGCGGTGGTGCCGCGCAGCCAGGCCCGCCCGTACGGGTCCTTCAGCTCGGCGAAGAGCCGGGCGGCCCGGCCGAGCACCGCGTCGGTGCCGGCGAAGTCGCCCCGGGTGGTGGTCACCCAGGCCAGGTCCTGCAACGACCACGCCTGCCCGCGCCGGTCCTGGGCGGTGAGGCTGATCTGGTACGACGCCGCGAGCCGGCTGCTGGCCTGCCCGAGGTGGCCGGCGATGAAGTCGGCCATGCCGAGCCGCCGCATCGCCGAGGCCCGCTGGTGGGGCAGCTCGCCGGCGGTGGCCACCTGCAACGCCTCGTGCCAGCAGGCTACGGCCCGCGCCCGCTCGCCGAGGGCCTGGTGGGCCTGCCCGGCGAGCAGCAGGGCGCTGGCGCGGGTGCCCAGGTCGTCCCCGGCGTTCGCGCCGATCTTCTCGGCGTAGGCGAGCGCGTCACCCGGCCGCCCCACCTGGAGCAGCGCGCGAGCGTGCACCACCCGGTCGGCCGCGGGCAGCGCGCCCCGGGCCAGCTCGGCGGCGCGCTCGGCGTGCTCGACGACGGCGGCCGGCTCCCCGGCCTGCAACGCGCGGCGGGCGGCCCGGCCCAGCGCGGCCACCCCCAGGTCGGCGACGGTGCGGGCCGGCGCGTCCGGGCGCAGCTTGACCGCGTCGGCGAGCGCGGCGGCCCGTTCCACGTGCTCGGCGACGAAGGCGTCCCGGTCGGCGTCGGTGAACCCGGCCGGGCCCCCCGGCCCGCCCGGCGCCGCCCAGCGGGCCAGCGCGGCGTGCCGCTCGGCCAGCTCGGCCTTGCTCACCCCGGAGTAGGCGGCCTCCCGCATCAGCGGGGTGGCGAAGGCGTACCCGGAGCGGGTGCGGTGCAGCATCCGGCGTTGCAGCAGCTCCTCGACGGCCCGGTCCAGGTCGACGGCGACCACGGCGGCGGGCCGCCCGTCGCGCCCCGCGCGCTGCTCGCCCAGCGCCTCCAGCGCGCCGGCGGGCACGGTGTCGCCGACCACGGCGGCGTCGCGCAGCGCCGCGCGGGCGTCCGGCGGCAGCGCGTCGATGCGGGCGGCGAGCACGGCGGCCAGGTCCCGGGAGAGCAGCCGGCTGCCGAGCGAGCCGGGGGCCAGCCGCCAGCCGGCGTGGGCCGGGGCGGACCGGTCGGCCACGGCGGTCAGCGCGCCCCGCTCCATCAGCAGGGTGACCAGCTCGGCCAGGTAGAACGGGTTGCCCTGGGCCGTGGCGAGCAGCCGGTCGGCGTCGGGCTGCGGCAGCTTTCCGCCGCCGAGGTAGCTGGTGAGCAGCCGGGCCGCGTCGGCGCCGCGCAGCGGGGGCAGCGCGTGCACCTCGGCGTCGGCGACGCGGGTCAGCGCCCCGGCGGTGCGCACCAGCTCGGGGCGGCCGAGCAGCAGCACCAGCACCGGGCCGGCGATCCGCGACAGCGTCACCCCGAGCGCCCGGATGGTCTCGGCGGTGGCGTCGTGCAGGTCGTCGACGATCACCACCAGCGGGGCCTCGGCGGCCAGGGCGCTGAGCAGGTCCGCCACCGCGTTCGGCACGGCCTCGGCGTCGGCCGGCGCCTGGGTGCCCGTCCCCCACTCGTCCTGCTCGGTCGGGCCGCCGGTGGGCAGGTCGGCGTACCCGAGCAGGGCCAGGAGCTGGTCGGGGGCGGCCGGCGGGGCGTCGTCCTCGCGGTGCCGGCCGAGGCGCTGGTGGAGCCGGCGCAGCCGCTCCTCGACTGCCGGGCGGGTCAGCGCGGTCGCCGCGTCGCTGGGCAGGCCCGCGGCGGCCCGGACCAGGTCGGCCAGGGGCGCGAGCCGGCGGCGCTCGCCGAACGCGGCGCAGCGCACCGAGAGCACCCGGGCCCCGGTGTGGGCGGCGTACCGGCCCGGGCCAACGTCGTAGCCGGCGGCGAGGCGTTCCACCTCGGCGGCGAAGCGGGACTTGCCGATCCCCGCCTCGGCGGTCATCAGCAGCACCCGGGGCTCGCCCCGGTCGATCACCTCGGCGAGCCGGCCGGCGACCCGGCCGATCTCGGTCTCCCGGCCGACGTAGGGCGCCTCGTCGCCGAGGCCGGAGCGGGTGCCGGGGGCGTCGAGCAGGCCGAGCAGCTCGTACGCCTCGACGGGCTCGCGCTTGCCCTTGAGCCGCAGCGGGCGCAGCGCCCGCCAGGAGGCGACGTGCCGGGTGGCCGCGGAGGTGCGCGCGCCCGCGTAGACGGCGCCGACGGCGGCGGCGTCGGCCAGCCGGGCGGCGGTGTTCACGGTGTCGCCGATGACCGTGTACTCGATGGCCGCCTGGATGCCGGCGATCACGTCGCCGGTGTTGAGCCCGACGCGCAGGCCCAGCGGCGCGCCGCCGCCGCGCTCGTCGTCGAGCACCCGGCGCACGGCCCGCTGCATGGCCAGCGCGGCGCGCATGGCCCGCTCGGCGTCGTCCTCGTGGGTGACGGGCGCGCCGAAGACCGCCATGATCCCGTCGCCGGTGAGCTTGTCGACGTGCCCGCCGAAGGTCTTCACGGCCCCGGCCAGGGCGGCGAGGACCCGGTCGGTGACCGCGCCGACCCGTTCGGGGTCGAGGTCCTCCGACCAGGAGGTGAAGTCGGACAGGTCGCCGAAGAGCACGGTGACCACCCGCCGCTCGGCGGCGGGCAGGGTGGCGGCGGCCGGCAGGGCGGCCCCGCAGTTGTGGCAGAACCGGCCGCCGGGCACGGCGACCGTCCCGCACACCGGGCAGGTCACGGCTGCTCCACCCCGAGGTGTTCGAGCTGGGCGCGCACCGACCACTCGGCCGCCCACCACAGGGAGCGGTCCACGTCGGCGTAGACCCGCGCCACCACCTCGGGCGCGGTCCGTGCGCCCTCGGCGACGGCCTGCCGGACCTGGTCGAGCCGGGCGCGGCGGTGGGCGAGGTAGAACTCGGCGGCCACGCCGCAGTCGGCCAGCGCCGGGCCGTGCCCCGGCAGCGCCGGGATCCCCCGGTACGTCGAGAGCAGCTCCAGGCTGGCCAGGTAGGCCCCGAGGTGCCCGTCGGGGTGGGCGACGACGGTCGTGCCCCGGCCCAGGATCGTGTCGCCGGTGAGCACCACCCGCTCGCCGTCGCGCTCGACGAGGAAGCACGCCGAGTCGGCGGTGTGGCCCGGGGTGGGCAGCAGGGTGAGGGCGAGGCCGGCCGCGTCGAGGCGGATGCCGGGGGCCAGCGGCGGGCCGCCGTGGCTGTGCGCCGGGTCGACGGCCCGCACGGGCGCGCCGCCGAGCAGCTCCCGCAGCCGGGGCGAGCCCTCGGTGTGGTCGGCGTGCCCGTGGGTGATCAGCACCGTGGCGACGGGCGCGTGGGCGGCGATCGCGGCGAGGTGGCCGTCGTCGGCCGGCCCGGGGTCGACCACGACGGCCGGCTCGCCGGGGCCGGCGCGCAGCACCCAGGTGTTGGTGCCGTCGAGCGTCATCGGCCCCGGGTTCGGGGCGCGCAGGAGCGTCACCCACCCCGGCAGCTCGTCAGCCAGCGCCGCCACGGCCCCCGTGATGTGCCCGGTCATGCCAGCGATCGTACGACCCCGCCCGCCACTCCCCGCGATCTCGCGCCTGCGGGCCGGGATTCGTGCCCGTTCACGGCATTCGCCGTGGCCCGGAAGGGCATGGTCGCGGGGAGCGGGCGGGACGGGTCAGGCGACCTCGACGATCAGTTCGACCTCGACGGGGGCGTCGAGGGGAAGCTCGGCGACGCCCACCGCCGAGCGGGCGTGCCGGCCGGCCTCGCCGAAGACCGCGCCGAGCAGGTCGGACGCGCCGTTGACGACGCCCGGCTGGCCGGTGAAGCCCGGCGCGCTCGCCACGAACCCGCCCAGCTTGACGATCTTGACGACCTTCTCCAGGCCGACCAGCGCGTCGACGGCCGCGAGGGCGTTCAGGGCGCACCGCTGCGCCAGGTCCTTGGCCTGCTCGGCGGAGACGCCCGCGCCGACCTTGCCGGTGGCCAGGAGCTTCCCCTCGGCCATCGGGAGCTGCCCGGAGACGTAGACGTGCTGCCCGGACTGCACGGCCGGCACGTAGCTGGCCACCGGGGGCACCACCTCGGGCAGCGTCAGGCCCAGTTCGGCGAGCTTGGCGTGCGGTCCGTTGCCCACGCCGCTCACGCCTTCGGCCGCTTGAGGTACGCGACGAGCTGCTCCGGGTTCGGGCCGGGGATCACGTTGACGAGTTCCCAGCCGTCCTCACCCCAGTTGTCGAGGATCTGCTTGGTCGCGTGGACCAGCAGCGGGACGGTCGCGTATTCCCACTTCTGCATCGGTGCGGGGCTCCCTAGGAGGCGTGACGGTTACCGTCGACAGCCTACGAGCCGTCGCCGCCGCCCGGCGCGGGACGCTGCTCCGGGGCGACCGGCGGTTCGCCGCAGGGCCCCTCGTGGTCGTACCGCTGGGGGCAGCGGGAGCGGTCGGGCAGCGGCAGGTCGCAGAAGACCCGGTGCCGGTTGTTCTGGTCGTCGGCGGTGGAGACGGTGGTCTCCCCGGCGTCCATCTCGGGCAGGAAGCCGAGCGAGACGGCCACCCGTCCGGCCAGCGCGGTGGCCGCCGCGAGGTCGGCGACCCGGATCGGCAGGTGGATGACGTACCCGGTCTCCTCCTCGTCCCGGGGGCGCTCGGCCGGGCGGCTCAGCGTGCGCAGCATCTCCCCCGGGTCGGCGAGCCGCCGGTAGGAGCGCTCGTTGAACGGCAGGCCGGTGACCGGCCCCTCCTCCCCGGCGGCGCCGGTGCCGACCCTCCGCCCGCTCGCGCTGGGCGGGAACTGGGCTCGGGAGCTGTTCTCGGTTTCGCGCATGTACTGCCTCCGGGCCTCGCGCCTGATCCACGTCGTCACCATCCGGCTCGGGCCGTCCGCCGATCCGGTCCCCCGTATCGGCACGAACGTAGGACCGAAATCGGACACGGACAACGGGACGCGCAGTCTTGATCACGTTTAGTCACATATGCGACACAGGATGGGTCCGGTAGCGGACGGCGCTGGGAGCGCTCCGATGGTTGACGCGCCATCGCCCGGTCCCAGGGGCACCTCCCCGTGTCGGTTCACCGCTACCCTTCCGTCGGACGGGCCGCCCGCCCGCCTTCGCGCTCGACCCAGCGCGCCGCCCGTCCGGCGAGGACGGCGAAGCGCCGCACCCCCGAAGGACCGACATGACGCACCCGCCCAGCGGCGGCGCCACCGGGTCGCCCAGCGGCCCGACCTCCGGTGGCCCGACCGGGCCCCTCGCCCCGGGGGCGGTCCCGCCGGTCACCCACCCGCACCCGGCCCCGGCGTCGCCCGCGAGGCGGAGGCGCGGCGGGTTGATCGCCGTGGTCGTCGCGGTCGCGGCCCTGCTGCTCTGCGGCGGCGGTGGCACGGCGGCGTTCTTGGCCCTGCGCGACGCCGAGACCGGCGAGGGCGCGCGGGAGCCGACGGTCGCGGTGGAGAGCTTCCTCACCGCCGTCTACGAGGAGCGGGACGCGCGGAAGGCCGGCGGGCTGGTCTGCGCGGCGGCCCGGGACGACAAGAAGATCACCGCGAAGGTCGCGGAGCTGAAGCGGTACGCCGAGCAGCACCGGGACGCCCGGTTCCGGTGGAGCGAGCCGCAGGTCGACGAGCGGACCGGGAAGCGGGCGACGGTCTCGACGAAGGTGACGATGACCACCTCCGACGAGAAGACCGCCGAGCAGGATCTCCGCTTCACCGTGGTGCGCACGACCGGTTGGTGGGTCTGCGAGGTCGCCTGAGCCGGCGGCCTGGATAGGCTCGACGGGTGCGAGCAGTCGAGCGGCCGGCCGACCCGGCCGGTACGGGGTGGCCGGCCCGCCTCCACGTGGTGACCGGCAAGGGTGGCACCGGCAAGACCAGCGTGGCGGCGGCGCTGGCGTTGGCGCTGGCCCGCGACGGCCGGCGCACCCTGCTGGTGGAGGTCGAGGGGCGGCAGGGCATCGCCCAGCTCTTCGGCACCGACCCGCTGCCGTACGAGGAGCGGCACCTCGCCGACGCCCCCGGCGGCGGCGAGGTGCGGGCCCTGGCGGTGGACGCCGAGGAGGCCCTGCTGGAGTACCTCGACATGTTCTACAAGCTCGGTGCCGCCGGCCGGGCGCTGCGCAAGCTCGGCGCGATCGACTTCGCCACCACCATCGCCCCCGGCCTGCGCGACGTGCTGCTCACCGGCAAGGTCAAGGAGGCCACCACCCGCACCGCCGGCCAGCGTCGGGCGTACGACGCGGTGGTGCTGGACGCGCCGCCGACGGGGCGCATCGGCCGGTTCCTCAACGTCACGGCGGAGACGGCCCGGCTGGCCAAGGTCGGCCCGATCAAGACCCAGAGCGAGGGGGTCGCCGCGCTGCTGCGCTCCCCGATGACCGCCGTGCACGTGGTGACGCTGCTGGAGGAGATGCCGGTCCAGGAGACCCTGGACGCGATCACCGAGCTGACCCAGCTCGGCTTCCCGGTGGGCCGGGTGATCGTCAACGCGGCCCGGCCGCCGCTGCCCGCCGGGCGGGAGGTGACCGCCGCCGAGCTGCGGCGCGGGCTCGCCGCCGCCGGGCTGCCGGCCGACCGGGACACCGTCGCCGCGCTCGCCGGGGAGGCCCGCGACCAGGCGATCCGCCGGGAGCTGGAGGACTCGCTGCGCGGCGACCTGGTGGAGCTGGGTCGGCCCCTGACCGAGCTGCCGCTGCTGCCCGACGGGGTGGACCGGGCGGGCCTGGAGGCGCTCGCGCGGGCGCTGCACGGGGCCGATTGACTCACACTGCCGCCGGCACGGCGCACCCGGCCCCGTCGGCCCGATACGCTCGATTGGTGCCTTCCGAAGACGCGGCGCCCCGGCTGGACGTCGACCAGATCCTCGCCGACCCCGGCGTGCGGATCGTGGTGTGCTGCGGGGCGGGCGGGGTGGGGAAGACGACCACCGCCGCCGCGCTCGCGCTGCGCGCCGCCGAGCAGCACGGGCGGCGCACGGTGGTGCTCACGATCGACCCGGCCCGGCGGCTGGCCCAGTCCCTCGGCCTGACCGAGCTGGACAACACCCCCCGCCAGGTCAAGGGCATCGACGTCGAGGCCGGCGGCGGCGAGCTGCACGCCATGATGCTGGACATGAAGCGCACCTTCGACGACGTGGTGCTCGCGCACACCGATCCGGCGAAGGCGGCGGAGATCTTCGCCAACCCCTTCTACCAGGCCATGAGCAGCACCTTCGCCGGCACGCAGGAATACATGGCGATGGAGAAGCTCGGCCAGCTCCACGCCCGGGGCGAGTGGGACCTGATCGTGGTGGACACCCCGCCGTCGCGCTCGGCGCTCGACTTCCTGGACGCGCCGGCCCGGCTCTCCCGGTTCCTCGACGGGCGGATGCTGCGGCTGCTGCTGGCCCCGGCACGCAGCGGGGGCCGGAGCATGTTCAGCCTGGTCACCGCCAGCTTCGGGATGTTCTCGAAGGTGGTGCAGAAGGTGCTGGGCGCGCAGTTGCTCACCGACCTGTCCGGCTTCGTGGCGGCGCTGGACTCGATGTTCGGCGGCTTCCGGCAGCGGGCCGAGCAGACGTACCGGATCCTCCAGGCGCGGGAGACGGCCTTCCTGCTGGTGGCGACGCCGGAGCCGGACGCGGTCCGGGAGGCCGCCTACTTCGCCGGCCGGCTGCGCTCCGAGCGGATGCCGCTGGCCGGGCTGGTGCTCAACCGGGTGCACCGCCCGGCGGTCGACTCGCTGGACGCGGCGACGAGCCTCGCGGCGGCCGACCGGCTGGCCGAGGAGGGCGGGCACGACGGCACGGTGGAGGTGCTGCGGGCGCACGCCGCGCTGGCCCAGCAGGCGGCCCGCGAGCAGCGGGTGGCGGCCCGGTTCACCGAGGCGTTCCCGCAGGTGCCGGCGGTGTCGGTGACGGCGCAGCCCGCCGACGTGCACGACGTCGACGGGCTGCGGACGATCGGCGCGGCGATCAGCCGGCCGTGACCGACTGATCGGTGGCCGGCTGACGCGTCAGCCGGCGCTGACGAGCACCTTGTCCTTGCCGGACTTGTCCTTCGCGTTCTTCTTCATCGCTGCCTCGAACATCTTCCGCCAGCTCGCGACCTGGGGGTGCCGGCGCAGCAGGGCCCGGCGCTCCCGCTCGGTCATGCCGCCCCACACCCCGAACTCGATCCGGTTGTCGAGCGCGTCGGCCAGGCACTCGTACCGAACTGGGCAGCTCCGGCAGATCCGCTTCGCCACGTTCTGTTCAGCGCCCTGTACGAACAGCGCGTCCGGGTCCCCGTTCTGACACGCCGCCAGTGACGGCCAGTCAGTGATCATGCCCATGTGTACACGTCCCCCCTTGCAGTACCTACCGACGTCGCGCGACCAGCCGGCGAATCCCCCCGGTCGTCCGCCCGACCTCCCCAGGGCGGCACGGACGACGTGTGGCTGTGTCATCGCCACCATCATGCTCTGTAGTCGGCTGATTACGCAACGTTGTCGGCAAAATCCATCATTACGGACACTCCCGGCTTACCGGGCCTTCGGCCCCCGTCTACCCGGCCGGAGTACGTGAAAACGCCGCGCCGCTCCTCCGATCGGTGGAGACTCGTCGCGGGTCCACGCAACCTCCCACCAGGGTTCGTGCGTTTAGCACAACGAGGTCGGCGCGCGCTGGAAATGGGGAAAAGACGCCCCAGCGCCCCTCGTTCCCTACTCGCGTACCCTGTCGAGGTGACCTGGATGCGGAAACGTGACCACAATGTGCTGACCAACGCCGCATCGCTGCTCATCTGTGGCCTCCTGGCCGGCGTGGTGGTCGCCGCGGCGGCCTTCCCCGCAGTGGCGATGTCGGGGCTGGCCGCCAAGGCCGGCGCGGAGACCTTCGGAGCGTTGCCCAGCGAGCTGACGGTGGCCCGCGCGCCCCAGATCAGCTACCTGCTCGCCTCCGACGCCAAGACGCCGCTGGCGACCATGTACGACGAGAACCGGCGCGACGTGAAGCTCGCCGACATCTCGCCGTACATGCAGAAGGCGATCATCGCCGCCGAGGACCACGACTTCTACAAGCACAATGGAGTCGACCTCAACGGCGTCGCCCGCGCGTTCGTCAACAACCAGTCGAACGCCAACTCCCAGCAGGGCGCGTCCACCCTGACCATGCAGTACGTCCGGCTGGCCATCGCGTACTCGGCCACCCACCCGGCCGACGTGGTCGCAGCGACCGAGGACACCAGCGCCCGCAAGCTGCGTGAGATGAAGCTGGCCCTCCAGGTCGACGAGCAGTTCTCCAAGGACGAGATCCTCACCCGCTACCTGAACCTCGCCTCCTTCGGCAACGGCGCCTACGGCGTCTACGCCGCCAGCCAGGTCTACTTCGGCAAGCCGCCGAGCAAGCTCAAGATCGAGGAAGCCGCCATGCTCGCCGGCATGGTGAAGGCCCCGAGCACGAACGACCCGACCACCAAGGCCGGCTACCCGCTCGCCCGCGACCGCCGCAACTACGTGATCGACAACATGGTCGAGATCGGCGCGATCACCAAGGAGGAGGGCGAGGCGGCCAAGGCCACCAAGATGGTGGTCAAGGACAAGAAGACCCCGAACGGCTGCGTCGCCACCAACAAGAAGGAGTGGGGCTTCTTCTGCGACTACTTCTACCGCTGGTGGATGCAGCAGGAGACGTTCGGCTCGACCTCGTACGACCGGGAGCGGCGGCTCAAGAGCGGCGGCTACACCATCGTCACGAGCCTCGACGCGCAGGCACAGAACGGCGCCGACAAGGCCGTCCGCAAGAACCTCGGCGTCAACAGCAAGGCGGCCCGCATGGTCGCGGCGATCGAGCCCGGCACCGGCCGCGTCCGCGCGCTCTCGGTGAACCGGAACTTCAAGATCGACGACCCGAAGAAGCCGCAGAACAAGCTCAGCAGCGACCCACGCAAGCGCAGCAAGGGCATCCGGGGCAACTACCCCAACACGGTCAACCCGCTGCTCACCGGCGGCGGCGACATCAAGGGGTACCAGGCCGGCTCGACGTTCAAGATCTTCACGATCGTGGCGGCCCTGGAGAAGGGCATCCCGCTCAGCTACACCATCAACTCGCCGAAGCAGTTCAAGTCGGAATACATCATCGACAGCAGCAGCCCCGCGGCCTGCCCGGGCACGCACTTCTACTGCCCCACCAACTCGGTGGAGTCGATGGCCGGCCCGCACAACATGTGGAGCGCGTTCGGCAGTTCGGTGAACACCTACTTCGTCCCGCTCCAGCAGCAGGTCGGCTCGGAGAACGTGGTCAAGGCGGCGCAGAAGCTCGGCATCCAGTTCCGCTCGTCCGAGGACGCGGACTTCGCCAACAACAAGGAAGCGGCCCACCAGTGGGGCGCGTTCACCCTCGGCGTCTCCGCCACCACCCCGCTGGACCTGGCCAACGCGTACGCCACGCTGGCCGCCGACGGCAAGTACTGCGAGCCGATCCCGGTGCAGGAGATCAAGGGGCCGGACGGCAAGAAGCTGGACGTCGCCAAGCCGCGCTGCGAGCAGCGGATCAGCACCGAGGTCGCCCGCGCCGCCGTGGACGCCGCCCGCTGCCCGGTCGGCGACCGCTCGGCGACCTCCAAGTGCGTCGGCCGCACGGCCGCCAACGTGCGCGGCGTCGTGGGCAAGCCGGTGGCCGGCAAGTCCGGCACCACCGACTCGGAGAAGACCGCCGCGCTGGTCGCCATGACCAAGCAGTACGCGGTCGCCGGCATCCAGGCCGACCCGGACTGGCCGCAGACCACCCAGAAGATGGGCCACAACGTCCCCACCGGCATCAACCCGCCGGTGTACGAGACGCTGCGCGACGCCATGAAGGGCAAGAAGGGCATCGAGTTCACCCCGCCCAGCGGCAAGATCATGCAGGGTGACGAGCGGAGCATCCCCGAGGTGCAGTGCGTGGACGTCGAGACCGCCAAGAAGCGCCTCAAGGACGCCGGCTTCGAGCCCGTCGTCTCCTCCACCCGCGTGCCGTCGACCTGCGTCGCCGGCCAGGCCGCCGGCACCAGCCCGAACGGCCGCACGATCAAGGGCGGCGTGGTCACCATCGAGGTGAGCAGCGGCAGCGGCAAGCCGGTCAACCCGCCGAACCATGACGGCACCGGCCAGGTGCCCGGCACCGAACGTCCGGGCAACGGCGGTCGCCCGGGCCGCGACGACTGATTCACCCTGTACGACAGAACGGGCGGGCACCCTTCCGGGGGTGCCCGCCCGTTCACGTCGTGGGCGGTCCGCTCAGCCGGCCCGCAGCGCGTCCCGGACGGCGGAGTCTTCGGGCGAGCGGACCGCCGGCGGCCTCTCCCGTACGGCGTCCACGCCGCCTTCCCGCTGGCGAAGTAGTCGCGGACCGCCTTCTCGGCGAGCAGTCCGGCCGGGCAGCCGGCGCAGCGGGCGGCCACCCCGTCGGCGTCGACGCCGAGGCGTCGGCACAGCGTCACCGCCCGCGACAGGTGGTAGGACTGGGTCACGACCAGCGCCCGGGTGACCCCGTACACCTGGCGTGCCCGGGCGCAACTGTCGTAGGTGTCCAGCCCGAACGGGTCCGAGACCACGCGTCGCGCCTCCACCCCGAGCCCGATCAGGTACGACGTCATCACCGCCGGTTCGTCGCCGGACGCGCCGCCGCCGTCGCCGGACACGAGGATCACCCGGGCCCGCCCGGCGCGCACGAGCGCGGCGGCGGTCTCCAGGCGGCCGGCGAGCCGCTCCGCCGGGCGGCGTCGGTCCGCCGCCACCTCGGTCCCGAGAACGATGACGACGTCCGCAACCGGCGAGCCGGCCTCGTCGTGGACGTGACCGTGCGCGGCGATCGTCGTCCACAGCCAGGGGGCGCTGGCGAGGAGCACCGCGACGACGCCCGCAGCGGCCAGGCGCCGCACGAGTCGCCACCGAACCCGGGCACGGGCGGGGCCGGTCGGCCCGCCCCCGCGCGACGGCCCCGCGAGAATCCGCATACCCACCCCGTTCGCCCCTCCGGGCCTGCTACGGCCGCGCCCCATCGTAGGGGGCAGCAGGCCCGGAGGGCGTGCGGTCGGCCCGGCCCGGCCTCACCAGGGTCGTGGCCTGGTCAGCGCGGGCGGGGCAGCGTCCGGGCCTTCGCCCGGCGCGCGGGCGTCGCCGGGTCGGCGACCAGCCCGGCGGTCTGGGCGCGGAACTCGGACTGCCGGCTGGTGTCCAGCCGGGCGGCGACGCGGGCCAGGGCCGCGTCGCCGGGGCGCGCGACGAGGTGGAAGTGCGACGCCTTCGCCGGGGTCAGGTCGCCGCCCCAGACGACCGTGCCGTCGCAGTCGACGAGGATGTCCCGCACGATCGCCTCGTGGTGGGGCCAGAGCCGCTCGCTGCCACCCAGCGGGTAGGCCGTCGGGTGCAGGGCGAGGGCGGTGCCCGACAGATGGTTGGACTCGAAGCTCGCCGCGACCGCGCGGCGGGTGGTGTGGCCGGCGACCCCGCCGCCCTCGCCGGTGTCGAGCGCGGCGATCTCGTAGTGCCAGCGGCGCGCGACGTGCAGCAGCACCGCTGCGGCGGGGCCCCGCCGCAGGGCCACCGAGGCCCTCGACCCCTCGATCCGGTGGGTGGCGACGGCGGCGGGGTCGATCGGCCAGCCGTTGGCGGACTCGGCGCGGGTCCACGTCCCCGCTCCCGTGCCGGCGGCGTGAGCCGTGGCCGGGGGCGCCACGGCGAGGACACCCGCGCCGGCGGCGGCGCCGAGGAGGCTGCGTCTGGTGATCATCAGAATTCCTCACTGACCGGGACGAGGGCGGACACGCCGGGGTCGGCTCCCTGGCGCCAGACGTCGTGGTCCAGCCCCCAGCCCGGCTGGAACTCGTACTCCCTGATCTGGTTGAACGACCAGTTCGCCGGCAGCGGGAAGCCGAGGTTGCCGGAGTAGCCCCAGGACATGCCGGAGACCAGCGACCAGCGGGCACCGACCTCCCGCGAGACGCGGAGGCACACGTTGCGGGAGCCGTAGACGCCGAAGGTGTAGCGGTTCCCCAGCTCGGCGAGGCCGGCCTTGACGCCCTGGAAGTACGGGTTGATGTTGCTGTCGATGTCGGTGTCCAGGGCGTCGTAGTCGACCGCGAAGTAGATGCAGGCGCCCGCCGGGATGCGGTGCTCGACCGCCTTCTGGTGGGCGATCCTGCCCTGGTCGTACCCCTTCTGCTGGGTGAAGTTGGCCAGTTGGGTGCCGTTGTACTGGAAGAGCGGGAAGAACCGCAGCCCGGCGTCGAGGATGGCCTGCGGCTCGCCGGGCTTGAGGGCCTTGTCGAGGAAGTACGGGTCCGTGGGCGGGAGGTGCTCGTCGAGGTACCGGCCGACGATCAGGTAGCCGGCGGCCCTGAGCTGGGCGCCCCGGGCGGCGGTGATCTCGGTGATGCAGTCGCAGCCGGTGGCGGGCCGGCTCGTGTCACCGGAGGAGACGAGCAGTTGGGCCCAGGTCGTGTAGTCGTTCGTGGCGGTGACGGGGAGCTGCGAGAAGCGCTGGAACGCGCGCAGCCACTCCAGGTGCGTGGTGGTCTGCGCGTCGGTGGCGAGGTCCTCCGGGCGGTACGCCAGCGGCACCTGCGGATTCCCCGGCAGCATCGTGGGGGAATTGACGTAGCACGCCGAGCGGAACAGGTAGCGCAGGTCGCCGGTGAGCGGGCCCGAGCCCTTCCCCTTCAGTGCGGCCTGGGTGCCGGCGCCGAAGTAGCCGTTGATCGCGTTGAGGTCGATGCCGACCTCGTACTGGACGGCCATCATCAGCCCCTGCTGGCCGTCCCGGGAGTAGATGCCGTCGCAGGGCACGAGGGACATCGCGGGGATGCCGACCTCGGCGACGTAGCGGGCGTTCAGCCGCTGCTGGATGCGCTGGACGGTGACGTCGCCGCGCGCCACGAGCTGGAACTGGTCCATGCGCAGCAGGGCCTTGACGACGTACGGCCACATCCTGTTCCGCATCGTCACGTTCGAGTACGACAGGCCGGCGTCGGCGTAGAGCTTCTGGAGCGCCGCCTCGGAGTCGGCGCTCCAGGTGCCCTGGCTGGTCGAGGTCCAGTAGCCCTTGCACCACAGGGCGGCGTTGTAGACGCGGATCAGGTTGGCGTTGGTCTCGGCGACGGGCAGCTTGTTGCGCTGCTTGACGGCCTCGAAGGTGCCGGGGCCGAAGTTCTGGACCGTCGGCGAGATGCCGAGTTCGTGCTGGAGCCCCTGGGTGAGCGAGAGCACCGTGGGCCAGCCGGTCCGCCCGTCCTCCGGGCACCGGAGGTATCCCGGCGCGTTCGCGTAGGTGGTGTTCACCCACTTCTGGGCGGCGAAGATGTGGACGTCCGCGAGCCCGGTCCACGGGACGGCCGGGTCGATGGTCGAGCCCGGCTGCGCGTACATTGTCAGGTTTCCGGGGCACTCGGTGGCGACGCCGTGGAGGTGGGGCAGGATCCGGGTGCCCGTCCGCCGGGGCGCCTCCCTGCGCAGGTGGTCGATGAGCGCGCGGTACGAGCGCAGCATCGCCTCGCTGGCCGTGTGGTTCGACCGCATGAGGGCGCAGATCGAGTAGAAGCCGGCGTTGCGGCCGAGGCCGTCGATGTAGCCCGCGTCGCCGGAGTTCGCCTCGCCGCGCTCGTACCCCCGCCCCTCGTAGATGTTGCCGTGCCGGCAGACGAGGAAGTTGTACCCGATGTCCCCGTTGAACGTGGCGTCCTGGGTGTGCTCGCCGTAGATCGCGGCGACGTCCCGCAGGCAGTCGGCCTCCGTCGGGTAGTCGGTCGCCACGGGACTGGCCGGGCCGCGGTGGTGGACGAACACGCCGCCGACCGGGTCCCAGTTGGGGTTCGTACTGGGCGCTGGAGGTGCGGCGGCGTGCGCCCGCTTGGCGCTGGGCACGTACGCCGCCCAGGTCGCCCGCTTGTTGATCGTGACCGGCATGACCCCTCGATTCGCTGAGGATCGGGGAGCCGAATATAACAACGCTTCGATCTATCGGGGTGCCCCGTGACGCGGGCTGCCCCTCAGAGGCCGAGCTGGCGGCGCACCTCGGCGGCCACCCGGCCCCCCTCGGCCCGGCCCGCCACCGCCGCCTGGGCCGCCTTCATGGCCGGGCCCATCTGCGCCTTGCCGTCGAACCCTCCGGCGGCGAGCGCCCCCGCGACCAGCTCGGCCAGCTCCTCGTCGGAGAGCTGCTTCGGCAGGTAGCGCTCCAGCACGTCGCCCTCGGCCGTCTCCTTCGCGGCCTGCTCGGCGCGGCCCGCGTCGGCGAAGGCGGTCGCGGCCTCGCGCCGCTTCTTCGCCTCCTTGGTGAGCACCGCGAGCACCTCGTCGTCGGTCAGCTCGCGCTTGGCCTTGCCGGCGACCTCGGCCGTGCCGACGGCGGCCAGCGCCATCCGCAGCGTGGAGGTGGTCAGCTCGTCGCGCGCCTTCAGGGCGGTGCGCATGTCGGCGGTGAGGCGGTCCTTCAGCGTGCTCATGAACGCTGAAACTACCCTGAAGGGCATGCGAAAGCGCACACTATTCCGGCTCGCCGCGGGAACCGCCGCCCTCGGAGCCGCCACCCTTGCCTACGCGTCACTCGTCGAGCGCAACATGTTCACCCTGCGCCGGTTCGACGTGCCGGTGCTGCCCGCCGACACGGAGCCGCTGCGGATCCTGCACCTGTCGGACCTGCACATGATGCCGGAGCAGCGCCGCAAGCAGGAGTGGGTGGCGTCGCTGGCGGCGCTGGACCCGGACCTGGTAGTGGTCACCGGGGACAACATGGCCGACCCGGCGGCGTTGCCCGGCGTACTGCGCGCCCTGCAGCCCCTGCTGGACCTCCCCGGCGCCTTCGTGTTCGGCTCCAACGACTACACCGGCCCGGTGCTGAAGAACCCGTTCAGCTACTTCCTGCCGGACCGGGAGTACACCGAGGGCGCCGAGCTGCCGTACGAGGAGCTACGCGACGTCCTCACCGGCGCCGGCTGGGCGGACCTCAACAACGCCCGGACGACGCTGAAGGCGGGCGGGCGGCTGATCGAGCTGGTCGGGGTCGACGACCCGCACATCGAGCGGGACGACTACCCCTCCGTCGCCGGCCCGGTCTCGCCCTCGGCCGAGCTGTCGATCGCGCTGGCCCACTCCCCCGAGCCGGCCCTGCTCGACCGGATGGCGGCGGACGGCTTCGCCCTGCTGCTGGCCGGCCACACCCACGGCGGCCAGGTCTGCGTGCCCGGCGTCGGGGCGCTGGTGACCAACTGCGGCCTGCCCCGCTCGATGGCCAAGGGCCTGCACCGCTGGCCCGGCTCGGACTCCTGGCTGCACGTCTCGGCGGGCCTGGGCACCCACCCGACCGCGCCGGTCCGCTTCGCCTGCCGCCCGGAGGCGAGCATCCTCACCCTGATCCCGCGCTGACCACCGGCCCGGCCCGGCGGCCCTGTTGGGGGGCGACGCCGGGCCGGGCTGGAGTGTGGCCCGCGCGCCTGATGGAGCTGCCCCGTACGTGCCACCCCCGCCGACCTGCACCGTCGGGGCCGCCCGGCCGGTGGAGGGGGTACCGAGTTTGACCATCGGACCGGGTGGGCTACTATTTGTCAGCACGCCACGGGGTGTGGCGCAGCTTGGTAGCGCGCTTCGTTCGGGACGAAGAGGTCGTCGGTTCGAATCCGGCCACCCCGACCAGGTAAGAGGGCACATCCTATCGAAGGATGTGCCCTCAGTGCATTGGTACAGCAGTCCGGTACAGCAGCGGGTCAGCGCAGGCTCTCGGACGCCTGGGAGTAGATCTCCATCCTCACCGACACCTCGGCGTGCCCGAGCACCTGCATGATGACGCGCGGATGCACGTCCGGGTCGACGAGCAGGGTCGCGCAGGTACGCCGGGCGTCGTGCACGGTGATCTTCCGGACCCCGGCGCGGGCGCAGCGCGCGTCCCAGGAACGGTTGAAGTTGCGCGGCTCGACCGGGGTTCCGTAACGGGTGGTGAGCAGCAGCCGAGCAGACCACCGCCCGACCCGCCAGCGTCCGTACGAGCCGTCAAGGCCGTCTTGACGTGGCGGGCCGGGCGGCGGCCCGCTCCCCAGGAGGGCGGGTCGACGGCAGACGGGATGGCAGCAGGTAGTCGCCGAGCGATGCGGCACGGGCAGCTTCCCCGTGGGGCCGGCTGAGCGCTCAGGAACCCGCAGCGGCTCCCCCTCTCCGATCACCTCCGTGAGCGGCTGCTGACAGTTCGCGTGGAGGACTATCACTCCAGGAAGAGTTCGCCTCCCTGGGGTAGGGAGCCGCCGTGCGAACCATGTGCGATAAGTTTCGGTGATCATCAGCCAGGAGGGTCAGGCACCCGTCTGCGGGGCGTGCAGGGGGCACAACACACTCTCCAACGTTGTCGACTAGTGATCAGTCGTGCGAAGCTCGGACGCCGTGTGAGCAGGAGCGCGTGCCGTTGCGGCTGGTGACAGGGCAGCGGCTCTATGTTCCGCTTCAACGCGTGAGGGGAAGAAGTAGGAGCTGGCCATGGCAGAGAGCACCACGGAGAACCTGTTCCGCGAGTTCTACGGGGCCTCGACGTTCGTCGAGAAGCGTGACATTCCGAAGAAGTTCGGGTTCCGGTCCAAGCGCAAGGGGTCGACCGACGATGGCTTCCCGGACTTCTTCAAAGACATGGGCTCGTGGCTCATCGTCGTGGAGGCCAAGTCCGGCGAGCCTGGGCCGCGGTCGGATCACGCCGCCGCCCTGACTGACGTACGCAGCTACATGACCAACAACGCCGTGCCTCACACCGACATCGTCGGCATCGCCGTCTCCGGCCAGAGCCTCGAGAGCCTGCGCGTCACGCATCTGCTGCGCAAAGGCGACAGCGACGAGATTGAAGAGCTCCAAGGCATGCAGAGCCTGGTAAGCCTGGAAGCGCTCACCAACCACTACGCGGCTGCAGCCATCGGCGATCCGCTCTCCGATACCGAGCTGCGACGCTTCCTGCGGCGGCTCAACGAGCGGTTCCACAGGGACTCGCGGGTGCGGGACACCGAGCGCTCACTGTTCTTCTCGGCGCTGATGATCGCGCTCGACGACGAGCCGTTCCGCAACGTCTACAGGTCGATCAGCAAGCCCGAGGACGACCGGCTGGTCGGGGCCAGGTATCTCAACGATCAGATCGTCGACGCTGTCACCCGTCAGCTGGAGAAAAAGATCAACTCCGAGTCGAAGCAGATCGACTGGCGCGACCGCTTCGCGTTCGTGAAGACCGTTGACATCCCGCTCGACGAGTATAAGGAGATCATCGGCGAGATTGACGAGAGGGTGCACCAGCCGTCCAAGCGCTCGGTGAAGCGGGACATCCTTGGCCGCGCGTACAAAATCTTTCTGTCGCGCGCCGGCAAGATGGACAATAAGAACATCATCCTGACGCCCGACCACATCAAGACTTTTATGGTCGATCTGGCCCGGCTGGAGCGCGACGACGTTGTCCTCGACACCTGTATGGGCTCCGGCGGGTTCCTCATGGACGCTATGGAGCAACTCGTCGACAAGGCCCACGGCGACGGGAAGAGGATCGAGCACATACACGAGCACCAGCTGATCGGGCTGGAGCTGGACCCGATCCTTTTCGCTCTCGCCTGCTCGAACATGTTTCTCCACGGCGACGGCCGGTCGAACCTGCTTTACCGCGATTCGCTCATCACGCGAGGCAAATCGTTCACGGTGGCCAAGCGAGATGAGAAGTTCCGCGATTACGTCAAGGGTCTGAAACCGACGAAGTGCGTGATCAATCCGCCGTACGAGAACGATAACCCGATCAACTTCACGATGTCAGCAATCGAGTACCTCGAAGAGGGCGGTCGGCTAGTCATCATCATGCCGAACAATACGCTGTCGAAAAACTCGAACCAGAAGGCAGCTCTCGCGATTCTCGAGCATGCTCGCCTCGACTTCATTATCGATATGCCCCAGCAGCTCTTCTTCGAACAGAAGCGCGGCGTGAAGACGTCGATCTTCGGCTTCACCAAGACGAGCAACGGTCACGACCACGACGCCCTCGTGACCTTCGCTGATATGGAGGACGATGGGCACGAGGTGCAGCTCGCGCACGGACGCCGCGACACCGGTCGATGGGGCGGCATCGCCACGAACGTCCAGCGCGCCATCCGTGACGGTCTAGAAGACCGAGAGGCCCGGTCCTGGCGCACACCGGTCTTCGACGATGCCGGCCGGTTCATGCCGCGCGGCGTCCGGCACAACCCTTGGCCACAGACGCAGTCGCACGACCTGGACACGGCGATCGCCGACTGGCAGGAAGCCCGTGCTGTCCGCGAGGAAGCCCAGGTGGCGATGGCGGCGGTGCTATCGGCCGCAGGCATCGGCGGCTTCGATGACTGAGTGGCACTCTGTTCCTCTTGAGCGGCTGGTAACCCAGCACGCTCCGGAGTTGGTCACCCCTAACCCCGACGACACTGTTCGATTCGCGGGAGTGCGCTGGTACGGCGACGGCCTATTCGTGCGCGAGGAGCGCAAGGGTTCCGCAGTCAAGGGAAAGTGCTACGCGCTGAAGCCGGGACTGCTGGTCTACAACCGGCTGTTTGCCTGGAAGCAGTCGTTCGCGGTCGTCACGGACGACTACGACGGAGTCGTGGTCTCGAATGAGTTTCCCCAATTCGAGGTGGACACCGCGCAGGCGACGCCCGAGTTCCTCGCCCTCTACTGCTCGTCGCCTGTCTTCGCCGCCAAGGCACTAAGCCTGTCGTCAGGATCAGCTGCCGTGAGCCGGAATCGGCTGAAGGAAGCCGACTTCCTCCGGCTGGAGGTCGCGTGTCCACCGCTGAAGGTGCAGGACCGCATCCTCGAGGTCATCACCGCTGTCGACACCGTCATCGAAGCATTGCTGGCCGAGGCGGCAGCCGCGGCGGCAGCCCGGACGGCCCTGCTCGATGAGCTGCTACGGCGACGGGATGACTCGTGGACCGACAAGCCGATAGGCAAACTCGGCTTCGTAACTCGGGGCAAACGGTTCATCAAATCGGACTATGTCGACAGCGGCATCGGCTGCATCCACTACTCGCAGATCCACACGGACTTCGGCGCGCACACCGACGAGGTCCACTCCTGGCTACCGGAGGGGATGCGCCCCAAGCTGCGGTTTGCCAAGCCGGGCGACCTCGTGATCGCCGGCACCAGCGAGAACTTCGACGGGGTGCTGAAGGCCGTTGCCTGGCTCGGCGAGGAAGACGTGGCGGTACATGACGACGCGTACATCTTCGAGCACGAGATGGAGCCTCGGTTTGCGTCCTACGTGTTCGCGTCTCCTGGTTTCCGTGCGCAGCTGCCGGCCGTTATCTCGAATACCAAGGTCGTTCGGGTCTCCAAGGACGCGCTCGAACGGTTGACCGTTCCGGTGCCGCTTCCTGACACGCAGAAGGAGATCGCCGACACGATGGATACCATCGACCGGCAGGTGCGCGCGATCTCGGACGAGGTGGCTCGAGCCCAGACCGCGCGCGCGGCGCTGCTGGACGCCCTGCTGACCCACAAAATCGACGTCACGCCGTCCGACCTGCCTACCGACCCGGCATGACATGCAGAGCCCAGGCGCCCACTGGCGGATGAGTGAGGACAACGCCCGAGGTCGTGAACGCCGGCAGACGATGCTGAACGAACCGCACAGAGCTTGTAAACGAGACGTCAGGCAGCGAGGCAGCAAGGAGGCAGCGCGAGCTTCGATGCGGGTCGCTCCGGAACGTTAACCGACGACGTCCGGCACCTGCCCGTTGACGCGGTCCGCCAACAGGTTTCAGTAGCCGACAACCTGAGCCCGCATCACCCCGACGGGGTTCGGTGTTGGGTTCGTCTGGGCGGCGCACCGGGCTGTGCCCCCGGTAGACGCCGCCTACTACGCGAGCGGGGGTTCGGTGCGGATACTGGCGGGGTGGTGGAGGAGCAGGCGACAGAGTTGACCCGGTGGACCATCCACGGCGAGCGGGTGGTGGACGACACCCGCCGAGCACGGCTGAGTATCGCCGAGGTGGAGTTGCCCGACGGAGTGCGGTTCGAGCAGTACGTGATCCGGGCTCCTCGGTCGGCCCTGGTCGCCGTACTCGACGACCAGGAACGCCTGCTGTTGATGCGGCGGCACCGGTTCGTGTTCGACCGGTGGGTGTGGGAGCTGCCCGGTGGCTACGTCGATGACGAGGAGCAGCCGGCCCAGTGTGCGGTGCGGGAGGTCGAGGAGGAGACCGGCTGGCGGCCCCGGGCGGTGGAGCCGTTGCTGTCCTTCCAACCGTGGGTTGGCACTGCCGACGCCGAGAACTTGCTGTTCCTGGCCCGGCAGGCCGAGCACATCGGCGCACCCGTGGACGTAAACGAGGCTGAGCAGGTCGCGTGGATTCCGCTCGATGAGGCGTACGGGTTGGTGTCCCGGGGCGAGATCGTCGGTGCCGGCACGGTGATCGCCGTGCTGGAGTTGGTCGCCCGCAGGGCTCGGGGGGAGCTGTGATGGTCAGCGTCGTGGACCGAGGGTGGCGTCGATGCGGCCGGTGAAGTGCCGGACGGCGGGCACTCGCCGGTGCGGGGCGAGTTGGGTTTGCAGGTCGCGGAGGTAGCGGACGGCTCTGGCGGACCGTAGCTGGGCGGTCAGGGTCAGGGCTTCCGCGCCGATGGCGCAGGCCCGCTCCGGTTCGCCCTGCTGGGCTTGGACGCTGGCGAGCAGGGCGAGGTTGAAGGCTTTGCCGCGTACGTAGCGGTTGTCCATCCGCAGGGATCGGGCGGCGAAGCGTTCGGCGTGGGCGTTGCGGCCGAGGGCGTGGAAGCAGTGGCCGAACTTGGCCGACAGGTACGCCTCGTCGAAGTAGCTGAGCCATTGTGGGTCGCTGCTGCGGTCGGCCCGGTCGAGGGCCTGTTCCGCCTGGTGCAGGGCAGCGGCGCAAGCCCGTTCGTCGTTGGCCTTGGCCAGGGCGTGGGCTTCCATGACGTGGGCTTCGGCGGTCAGGACGGGAACCCCGGCGCGGCGGGCGGTCCGACCGGCGGCGCGGGCGAGGTCGAGGCCGGTGGTGATGTGGCCGAGGTAGGTGGCCTGGTGGCTCATCGCGGCGAGGATCTCCGCGCCGAGGCCGTCGTCTCCGGCGGCGTAAGCGAAGTCCAGGGCGAGGGTCAGGTACCGCTGGGCGATGCCGTGCTCGGCGGTGTCGTACGCCTGCCAGCCGGCGAGCTGGGCCAGTTCGGCGGCGGCGCTGAGCAGCCGTTGGCCGGTGGGGTGGTCGTACCGGCCGTCGGTGAGTAGTGGGGTCACCTCCTGGTGGAGGTAGCGGGCGACGGTGTCGCGGGCGTGCCCGCCGCCGTACTGGTTGTCGAGCTGGCGGTAGGTCGCGGTCATCGCGCGGATGGTGTCAATCTCGGGTTGACCGACCGTGTTGCGTCCGGGCTGGGTGACCGGGGCCGGGTCGGGTGCGGTGAACCAGCGAAGCGCCGGCAGGGTGTAGCCGGCGGAGCTGAAGGCCACCTGCCGGAGCACGTCTCGACGGTTCACGTCACCTCGCCAAAGCTCTGCGGCACTACGTATGTCGTCCCGCCAGGTCCGGTTGGCCGGCGGCTCGCTGGGCCGACCGGCGGTGGACCGGCTGGGGTCGGCCGGCGGTGCGGCCTGTCGGGGTGCCAGGCCCATCGTGATCCGCGCCTGGTCGGGCATCCGGCAGCCGTCGGCGATCCGTTCGAAGACGTCGATCGAGGTGACCTTGCGTCCGGCCATGATCCGGCTTACGTAGCCCTGTTCCAGCCCGACGGCGGCCCCGATCCGGCTCTGACTCGCCCCAGTGAGACTGGTGATCCAGCGGAACAGCCTGCCGATGTCGCGAGCAGCCAGGGCGGTCAGCACCTCGCCGTGCGACCACGCATCCTCCGGTATCCGAAGCGGATCGAGCAGCACGGCAGCTCCCAGCGTCGCGTTCCGACTACTCAAAGTGTTCAGGTCGACAGCCTAGGGCGGCCATTCGTGCTGGTCGAGCCGCCCCATGCCACCGTGACATGACCGCTGGCCATGGAACGCCCCGTCGCCCGGCGGGATGGTCGGCGCATGTCCTTCGATGTCGAGAGCCCACCCGTGGAGCCGCCCGCCGCGTGCCAGCACCGCCTGCTGTGGCGACTGGCCCGTGCCCTCTGGGAGGCCCACCGGCCCGACAGCGCCGGCTTCTGCGTGGCAACCGGTTGCTGGCACACGAACCAACGCGATCCCTGCCGGCTGGCCCGACTCGCTCAGGAGGGCATGCGAACCGCCTGTGGCGAAGCCACCCCCGCCTCGCCACCCTGGATCGCCATCACCCGGGAGCGTCTGGCGGCCGGGGACATCGACCCCGTGGACGCCGTCGCCGAAGTCCTCTGGCATCACCGCCACACCCGCAGGCCGGGGCGGTGACCGATGGGAGCCCTCTACACCTCGGCGGCCTTCCGGGAATACGCCAGGGCGCAGGTGGCCTACGCGGACATCCTGCTGACCAAGCACTCCGAGTCGGCCCTGAGCCTGTGTAGATGCGGCCGACTCCACCCCTGCGACGAACGTCGACACTGGCTGGAGGTGCGCACCCACTTCAGGCAGTTCCTGGTCGGGGAGCAGTACAGCGGCGAAGTACAGCAACCCAGCCCACCGAACTCGACCCGAAGCGACTCCAGCACGCCGGACGACCTCGGATGACACCCGATCCGACGGGCCTGTTGAGAGTTCGAACAAGGAGGTCGCCGGTCGGATCTAGTCCTCGACGCCGAACTAGGATTTGTCGACCAGGCCAGCCACGAAGGTCTCGAAGTCGGGGGCGAGGACGGTGATCTGGTAGTCCCACTCCTCGTCGACGTGCACGACGGCCGGCTCACCGGGCGAGCGGTAGTCGAGGGCGATCATGTCGTGGCCCGCCGACGGGCAGTCGACGATGTAGATGCCGATGTCGGGGTAGCCCCACTCCGCCACCCAGAACTCGCTGCCGTACTCGCCGCAGAGGCTGAATTCGGCAGTTCGACCGATCGCCGCCAGCGCGGTGACGCCGACGTGGTCCTCGGCCCAGGAGGTTCGGCTGGGCGCGGGGTGGATGCCACGGGCGAACGAGCCGCCGTTGTGTCGACGGGCCAGGTCGACGTACGCGGTGGGCAGCCGGTGCCCGAGCTGCGCTTCCACCTCCCGCAGGACCTCGTCGGTGAGCGGGGCCTCCAGCGGGCCGGATCCGTCGAAGACGGTTGCGGGATCGAGCACCGGTCGATGGTAGGCGGTTGACGTCAGTCAGAAGCGCCGGTGCCCTGCCGCTGTCGACAGCAACGCGGACGGTCCCGTCCGCCACCGTTCAGCCCAAGAGCAGGGTCCGGACGGTGGCGGACGGGATGACGGGCAGTTCCCTATCTACGTCGGGACATTCCCGCGCCGGCGGTGGTCATCTGCATGCCGATCAGCAGCAGAGCGCCTACGCCGGCCATGCCGAGCCCCAGGGCCATGAGCGGACCAGTACCTGCTCCGGTCACGGGGAGGGACGGGTGACCGGTCCGCGTCGGCTTGGGGGTGGGCGGAGTCGGCTGCACGGTCGGCGTGACAGTGGGCGTGACGGTCGGCGTGACGGTCGGCGTGACGGTCGGCGTGACGGTCGGCGTGACAGTGGGCGTCACCGTCGGCGTGACGGTCGGCGTGACAGTGGGCGTCACCGTCGGCGTGACGGTCGGCGTGACAGTGGGCGTCACCGTCGGCGTGACAGTGGGCGTCACCGTCGGGGTCACCGTGGGCGTCACGGTCGGCGTGCCCGTCGGCTGGGTCGCCGTGGGGGGCGGCGGTGATGCGGGCGCCCTGAAGGTGACCGTCAACGTGGCGCCCCCGGGCGAGATGTTGTTCTCGAACGGTTCCACCGATTCACCGTTCACCGTGATGGTGACCGGCTGTTGGAGGGCGCACCCGCTGATCGGCGTGTTCACGATCAGGCCGAACTGCACCGCAGCATTGGTGGGGATCTCCTGATCGGTCACTCGGGTGATGATGAAGTTAGGTGCCTCGTAGGTGATCACGTCGGTGGGCAGGGTGTGCGCGACGACGTCGCTCAGATCGCACTCGCCATTGGTCGGGACGACCACCTGGATCGTCGATCCGGCCGGAATCTGGGCTGACACGCCGGATGACGGGGCGAGCAGGAGACCTGTCCCTGCGGCCGCCATGCCGATGGCCACCAGGCCGTAGCCGACGTACCGACCGAATCTCCGGCTGGTCTTCTTGAGTAGTTTCGGGCTCATCATACCTCCTAGGGCGAGGCTACAACGATATGCCCGTTATGACCGATAAAGCCTATATTTCCAGGCTTCCGACTCCCGCCCGGCCAGCGCCGACACGACCGCCGCCCAGCGCGGTGCCGCGCCCGGATCGCGCTGGACCGGAGACCACGAACGCCGCGCCGGCACAGGCGAGGAAGACGCCCACGGACCCAGGTCGCTTACCGATCGACAATCACCGGTCGCCCGCAGACGTGAGCGGACGATCTGTCGAACGTGACGGTTGAGGCCACGCGTGCTGGTAGCCTGACGCGCGTTTCGCGCGAGAGGTGGGTCTGCCCGGTGCCCAGGACGGTGCTGCGAAGGGCGGTCGCGGTGGCGGCCGTCTGCATGGTGACCGCGTGCGGTTCCTCGACGGCCACAACGGATCGGTCAGCGGGCGGGACGACCCCCTCCACCGCGCAGGTGGGAGGCTCGGCCGCAGCCACGAGGCCAGCCTCCCCGGCGGTGCCGGCGACCGGCGGCCCCGGCTACTCCGCGTCGCTGTCCGCACGCCTGCTGACCGCCGACTCGGTGCCGGCCGGATTCACCGTGCAGATCGCCACAGTCATGGCGTCGGATGCGGGAGAGCGACGCCCAGGCCCCGAAGCCTCCTGTTCGGAGATGATTCCGCTGCTGTCGGGCACGCGGCTGACCGGCACCCCGTCGGCGATGGCCGCCGCCACCCTCGGCTACGACGGGGACCCCGACGACCTCGACCTCTGGGTGGGAAGCGAGGTCCTCAGGACGTACGCCGACGACGGCGCGCGACGAGCGATGGCCGACCTGCGGACCTTCGTCGGCCGTTGCCCCGTCGTGTCGTCCGGCCTGGGCGATGGCAGCACCTCCCGGTTCACCGTGGCACCAGGCCCACGGCTGGGCGACGACAGCATTCGCCTCGGCTGCAACTCGACGTCCGACTCCGACACGCTCAGATGCGAAGCCCTGATCGTCCGGACCGGAAGCACCCTGTTGGTCATCAAGGGGGAGGGCGGCGATCCCGGCGGCGACCGATACGTCACCCCGCTCGCCGAAGCCGCGCTCCACAGGTACCGGACGACCGGCTCCTGACCGGCCTCACCCGGGACTACCGCAGGCAGGGGTAGTCGGTGTAGCCGCGGTGGTCCCCTCCGTAGAAGGTCGCGCGGTCGGGCCTGTTCAGCGGGGCCCCGGCGCGCAGGCGCTCCACCAGGTCGGGGTTGGCCAGCGCCAGGGCGCCCACCGAGACGAGATCGGCCAGGCCCGTCTCGACGTCCGAGGCCCGGGTCCCGATGGCCGCGCCGCCCCGGTTGAGGATGACCGTGCCGGGCCACGCCCCGCGCAGGGCCGCCGCGAGCCGGTCGTCGCCGCCGTGGACGAGGTGCAGGTAGGCCAGCCCCAGCGGGGCCAGGGCGCGCAGCAGCGCCCCGTAGACGCGGCCCGGGTCGCGCTCGACGATGTCGTGCAGGGTGCCGCCCGGCGAGATCCGGATGCCGGTGCGCTCCGGCCCGATCGTCCGGGCGACGGCGCGGGCCACCTCCACGGCGAAGCGGATGCGGCCCGCGACGGTGCCGCCGTACGCGTCGTCGCGTTGGTTGGCGTTGTCGGAGAGGAACTGGTGGATCAGGTACCCGTTGCCGGCGTGGATCTCCACGCCGTCCGCCCCTGCGGCCACCGCCGAGGCGGCGGCGTGCCGGAAGTGCTCGATGGTGGCGCTGACCTCCGCCTCGCTCATCGCGCGGGGCACCGGCGTGGGCTGCGGGCCCGAGGCGGTGAACACCGTGTGCGCCGGCCGGACGGCCGAGGGCGCGACCGGCCGCCGCCCGTGGGGGGTGTTGGCCGGGTGGGCGATCCGGCCGGCGTGCATGAGCTGGACGAACAGGTGGCCGCCGGCTTCGTGCACCGAGTCGGCCACCCGACGCCATCCGGCGATCTGCTCCGGGGTGTGGATGCCGGGGGTGAGCGGATACCCCTGGCCGTCGGCACAGGGTTGGGTCCCCTCGCTGATGAGGAGACCCATCGAGGCCCGCTGCGCGTAGTAGGTGGCGTTCAGGGGGGTCGGGACGCCGTCGGGGGTCGCCCGGTTGCGGGTCATCGGGGCCATGACGAGTCGGTGTGCGAGCTCGAGCCCGCCGACCGCCGTCGGGGCCCACAGCGCGGTGGCCACGGCGTCGTCGCTCAGCTTGACCGCGCCACGACGGCGGAGTCCAGCGCGTGGTAGGGGAAGCGGTCGGAGGCGACGCCCCGCAGGAAGGTGCCGGTGAGGATCGACGCCCGCTCCAGGGCCGTGGCCCAGTCGACGCCGTCGAGGCGGGCCGCGAGCAGGCATCCGAACAGTACGTCGCCGGCGCCCACCGCCAGCGGCGGGTGCTCGATGGGCGGGGCGGGCTGGAACGTCACCTCCGCGTCGTCGGCCCGTACCAGCAGGGCCCCCTCGGCCCCGAGCGTCACCAGGCACCGGCCGCCCGGCGCGGCCAGCTCGCGGGCCGCCGCCACGATGTCGGCCCGGCCGGTCAAGGCCCGGCCCGCCCAGCCCGACAGCTCCGGCAGGTTGAGCGCGACGAGGTCCGCCCCACGCCCGTTCGGCCGCAGCTTGCCGACCTCGGTCGGGTCGGCGGAGAGCAGCCAGAACGGCAGCCCGCGCGCCGCCGCGACGTCGGCGAGCCAGGCCAGCGTCTCCTCCTCGGCGTCCGTGCCGGCCACCACGACGCTCGCGTCGGCGGGGACGGCGGAACCCGCCTCCAGCTCGGCCGGCGTCAGCGCCGACAGCGCCTCGTCGCCGATGAACACCTTGTGCTTCACCGACCCGTCGACGAGTTCGGCGTGGAACAGCGGCAGCGGCAGGCTCACGGGCAGCGGCGCCCAGCGCACCCGGTTGGCCGCCAGGTGCGCGGAGACCGCGGCGGCGAGTTCCCCGGTGTACGTGACCGTGACCAGCACCGGGTCGACGCCGCGCATGCCCAGCGCGCAGGCCGTGTTGCCCATGACCCCGCCCCAGCGGAGCACGACCGGCGGCCGGCCGGCGCCGATCGGCCCCTCGTGCAGGAGGTCCAGCGTGACCGTGCCGACCAGGACCGGGCTACCCATCGACGGCTCCGGCGAGCAGGTCGGCCACGGCCGTGTCGTAGGCGGCGCTGATCGCGAACGCCTTCGCCGCCAAGCGCAGCCGCTGTCGCCGGCCCACGCCGCCGTCGGCCAGCGCTCTCAGCACCCCGGCGTAGTCGTCCGGGTCGCTGAGGGGGACGACGTAGGCGCAGTTCTTGGCCGCCGCGCGCAGCATCGCCGGGCCGCCGACATCGATCAGCTCCCGGAACTGCTCGAACGACCGGCCCGGCTCCGGGGCCGGCAGCCGGTAGTAGTTGCAGCAGACCAGGTCGACGCGGGTGAGGCCGTGCTCCTCCACCTCGGCCCGGTCCGCCGGCTCGTCGCGGGCCAGGATGCCGCCCATCAGCGAGACGGTGAGCGTCTTGACCCGCCCGCCCAGCAGCGTCGGCACACCCGCGAGGTCCGACACCGCCCCGACGGTCACGCCGTTGTCCCGCAGCAGCCGGCGCGTGCCCTCCGTCGCCACGACGTCCCAGCCGAGGCCGAGCAGGCCGGTCGCCAGCTCCTCGATGTTGCGCTTGTCGCTCACTGCCAGCACTGCGAGCACGGGCGGTCCTTCCGGTCCGGTCAGCGGGTGATGAGGGCGTCGCGCTGCGCGCCGACGGAGACGTACCGGACCGGCACACCGAGCAGCGACTCGATGGCCAGGACGTACGCCCGGGCCGGTTCCGGCAGGTCGGCGAAGTCGCGGACGCCGGAGATGTCCTCGTCCCACCCGGCGAACGTCTCGTAGCAGGGCGTCGACTCCTCCAGCCGGGCCGGGGACGGGTGGAACTCGCGGGTCGTGCGCCCCTCGCGCTGGTAGGCGACGCAGATCCGCAGGTCGTCGACGCCGGTCAACTGGTCGAGGTTGGTGATGGCGACCTCGTCGGCGCCCTGCATGACCACCCCGTAGCGGGTCGCCACCGCGTCGAAGTAGCCCAGTCGGCGCGGCCGGCCGGTCGTGGCGCCGTACTCGCCCCAGCGCTCGCGCAGCGACGCGGCCAGGTCCGGCTCGTACTCGGTGACGAACGGGCCCGCACCCACGCAGCTCGAGAAGGCCTTGGTGATGCCGATCGTGTGCCGCACCCGGGCCCAGGGGACGCCGAGCCCCACCGGCGCGTGCGCCGCCAGGCAGGAGGACGAGGTGGAGAACGGGTAGATGCCGAAGTAGACATCGCGCAGCGCGCCGAGCTGCCCCTCCGCGAGGACGGACGCGCCGTCGGCCTCCGCCGCCGTCAGCAGCGCCGTGGTGTCGGCGACGAACGGCTCGATCTGGTCGCGGATGCCGAGGACCCACCGCTCGGCGTCGGCGAGGCGCACCGCCGGACGCCCGTAGATCTTCTCGAAGCGGGCGTTGGCCCAGTCGAGGACGGCGGCGAGCCGGTCGGACAGGTGCCGGGTCTCGTACATCTCGCGGACCAGCAGCGTCTTCTTCATGACCCGGTCGCCGTACGCCGGGGAGATGCCCATCTTCGTCGAGCCGTACTGGTTCCGGCCGAGGCGGTCCTCCTCGGCCGCGTCCAGGTCCCGGTGGAACGGGAAGCAGATGGCGGCGGCGGCGGAGACCAGGATGCTGTCCGGGGCGACGCCGTGCTTGGTGACGAGGGCGATCTCGTCCATGATCCCGTCGACGTCGGCGACCACGCCGGGGCCCAGGATGTTGCGCACTCCCGGCCGGAACACGCTGCTCGGCAGGTGGTGCAGGGTGAACCGGCCCTCCGCCACGTGGATGGTGTGCCCGGCGTTGCCGCCGCCGTGGTAGCGGCCGACGATGTCCGCGTCGGCGGCCAGCCAGTCGACCATGCGTCCCTTGCCCTCGTCGCCCCAGTTGAGGCCGACCACCGTCGAGATCACTACGAGCCCCCTCGCTCAGACATGATGCTCGACGAGTTTATGAATTTAGATCGCTTCGCGGTGACCCTGTTCCACACCTGGGGGTTGAGCGGGTGGGGCGGCGGCTCGCCGTTCAGGGCGGTGACGAGCTGGCGGGCGGCCGACATGGCCAGCGCGTGCGTGGTCTGCACGGTGAAGTCGGCGACGTGCGCGCTCAGGACCACGTTGTCGAGTTTCAGCAGCGGGCTGTCGGCCGGCGGCGGCTCCTCGTCGTAGACGTCGAGGGCCGCGCCGCTGAGGTGCCCGGAGCGCAGCGCCCGCACCAGCGCGTCGGTCCGCACCACCCCGCCGCGCGAGGTGTTGACGAAGTACGCCCCCCGCTTCATCCTGCCGAACGTGTCGTCGTCGAACATGCCGTCGGTCTCGTCGTTCAGCTCGGGATGGCAGGTGACGAAGTCCGCCTCGGCGAGCAGGTCGGCCAGGTCGTCCACCTTCGTGGCGCCGACCTGCTCCATCTGCTCCGCCGAGACGTACGGGTCGTAGGCGAGCACCCGCATCCGGAAGCCCGCCGAGGCGCGCCGGGCCACCCACCCGCCGACGTTGCCGCAGCCGACGATGCCGAGCGTGCCGCCGGTCAGCTCGACGCGCCGCGTGGTGAGCCGCTTGGTCCAGGCGCCGGCCATGCCGTCGCGGGCCACCGCGCCCAGATCTCGGGTGATCATGAGAAGTAGCCCCAGGGCGTGCTCGGAGACCGGCTTGCCGCCCAGCCCCGGGTTGTTGGCCACCACGACGCCGGCCCTGGTCGCCGCCGGGATGTCGATGTTGTCGACCCCGCGACCGCTGGACAGGACGGCGAGCAGCTCCGGCGCGGCGGCGAGGACGTCCTCGGTGATCTGCGCGGGGTAGCGCACGGCCAGGCCGTGCGCCCGGCGCAGCGCGGCCGGCAGGCCGGGCAGCTCGTCGGCCTCGATCCGGCTGACGGTGAAGTGCTCCTCGAGCAGCGCCTCCGCCTCCTGGTGGTACATCGCTCCGACGAGCAGGACATTCAGGCGCATCAGCAGGCCCCTTCCCGGGTGGCGGCTAGATCTTCACGTCCGCGGCGAGCAGTCGTTCCAGGGCGCGCAGCTCGCCGGCGCGGCTCGCCGCGGCGAGCCGGGACGCGAGCTCGGCCTGCTTGGCCGGTTCCGCGGCGAACCGGCGGGCGCTGACCGCGAGCCGCGCCCGCCCCCGGCTGTAGAGCTGTCGGCACGAGGCCTCCCGGATGCCGAGGACCTCGGAGACGTCGCGGTAGCTGTACTCGAACCCGTGGCGCAGCACCATGACGCCCCGCTCCGCCGGGTTGAGCCGTTCGAGCAGGCGGCGCGCGACGAGCTTGACCTCCTCGTTGCGTTCCAGCAGGCCGTCCGGGGTGGGCGAGGCGTCCGGGGAGGGCGCGGACAGGACCGCTGCGCCGCACTTCTCGCGACGTACCCGGGCCGACTTGAGGTGGTCGCTGCACAGCCGCGTGACGATCGTCGCGAGGACGGCGCTGTGGTCGCGCACGTTGGACACGCGGTGCCACCGGATCCACGCCTCGGAGACGATGTCCTCGGCCTCGGCCGTCGACCCCACCCACCGGTAGGCCATCGCCAGGAGCCATCGGCGATGGTTCTCGAACTCCTGCACGCTGCCCCCCATGAACCGCCCCTCCGTCGTCCGGGGATCCGCGGGAACAGGTGGCCTCACCCCCGCGGATCCCGACTCCCGTGTCAGCGCCGGGCCGCCACGACGTCGTCCACGGCGCCCTCGAACGCCTCGACGTAGCTGTCGACCTCGGCCGTCCCCATCGCGGTCGACACGCAGCCCAGCCCGCTGTCGCCGATGTGGACGCCCCGCCGCAGCAGCGCGCGGCTGAGCAGGTTGACCAGGTTCACCCGGTTCCCCGAGGCGTCGGTGGCCGCCGGGCCGAGGACCCGGAACAGCGATCCGTAGCCGTTGACGGTCCACCCCTCGGTCCGCGCCGCCAGGATGTCGCTCATGCCCCGGCGGACCGACTCGCCCAGGTCGTTGATGCGCCGCATCTCCTCCCGGGTCAGCAGGTCGAGCGACGCCAGGCCGGCGCTCATGCTCACCGGGTTGGCGTTGTAGGAGCCCGAGTGCGGCAGGGCGGGAGAGCCGTTGCTCGGGTCGAAGACGGCCATCACCTCCCGACGCCCGGCCACCGCGCCGATCGGCATCCCACCGGCGATGACCTTGCCCAGCACCGTGATGTCGGCGGCGGAGCCGAGCCGGGCGACCGCGCCCTGCCAGTCGATCCGGAACGAGCCCACCTCGTCGGAGATGAACACCGCGCCGGTCTCGTCGCAGAAGGACCGCAGCGCCGCCAGGTACTCCGCGCTGGCCGCGACGAGCCCGATGCGCCACGGCACCGGGTCGATCAGGACGCAGGCCAGCTCGTCGGCGTGCTCGCGGAGCACCGCGAGCGCGCCCTCGGGGTCGTTGAACGGGATGACGACGGTGTTGCGCGAGACCCCCTCCGGGATGCCCCGGGTGGCGTGCGTGATCAACGAGCCCGAGCCGTCGTTGTTGATCGCCACCGAGTCGTACGCGCCGTGGTAGGCACCGGCGATCTTGGCGATCTTCGGGCGGAGCGTGTGCGCCCGGGCGGCCTGCACGGCCATCATGACGGCCTCGGTGCCGGTGCTGGTGAACCGGACGTGCTCGAACGTCTCGTTGCGGGCGCACAGCGCCTCGGCGAAGGCGACCTCCACCTCGGTCGGCATACCGAAGGACGTGCCACGGGCCGCCGCCTGCGCCACCGCCTCCACGATCCGCGGATGCGCGTGCCCGTGGATCAGAGCGGTGCTGTTGTTCAGGAAGTCCAGGCGCTCGTTGCCGTCGACGTCGACGACCCGCGCGCCCCGCCCGGACCGGACGTAGACGGGGTAGGGCGTGGTGAAGACGGCGGTACGGCTGTTGCCGCCGGGCATCACCTCCCGCGCGCGCTGGTAGAGCTGCCGGGAACGGGTCGAGTCCGGGATGAGCGCGTCGCTCAACTCGTGGGCGGAGGTGGTCATGCGGATCCCTTCTGGTTCGTCAGGAGAACAGGGCGCTGACGGTGACCGCCGTGCCGGGCGTGACCCACCGGGGGTCCGGTGCCGGGGTCGCCCCGCCGAGCTGCCCGACGAGCCGGTCGGCGGCGTCGGGAGCGAGCGGGCGCAGCACCTCCGCGACCGTCCGGACGGCCATGAGTTCGAGGGCCATGCAGGTGCGTGCGGGCCCGGTGAGCCCGGGAGCGGCCAGGACGTCCTCGGCCACCTCCCCGAAGCGCCGGCCCGCCGCGACGAACGACGACAGGGCCGCGACCACGGTGGCCGGGGAGAACCGCTCCGGTCGCAGGGCCGGACCCGCCTCGGCGTGCAGGGCGCGGATCCGGCCGTAGAACTCCTCGGCCTCCGGAATCCAACCCCCCGCCTCGGGGGCCGCGCCGGAGAAGTGCCCGGCCAACCGGGCCCCGACCGCGCCGAGCCAGCCGTCGAGCCGTTCCACCAGCTCCCGCTGGACGAAGGCGTCGTACTCGGCCGTCGAGAAGTTCCTGCGGCGGTTCTCCGGCCGGGTGGCGGCCAGGTAGAGCCGCAGCCGGTCCCGGTTCTTGTCGGCGAAGGCGTCGCGGGCCCAGATGGCGTGCCGCCGGCCGGTGGAGAACTTCGCGCCGTCGAGTTCGTAGAACTCGTTGCTGACCAGCGTGTCGGGCAGCGGCGCGAGGTCGGTGAACGCGCCGAGGACCGCGGGGAACAGGATGGCCCGCAGGTACGCGTTGTCGAAGCCGAAGAACAGGACGGTCCTCGGCCGGTGGCGGGCCAGGTAGGACTCCCAGCCGGACTCGCCCCGGGCCCGGGCCAACCGGTCGACGGCGGTCAGGTAGCGCGCGGGGAGCTCGAACGCCGAGTACAGCCGCTGGCCGTCCGCGCCGGGCACCTCGATGCCGTCGTCGGCCACGATGCTGACCGGCATGTCCGGCAGCGGCTTCGCCAGCACCCGGTCGACGTAGCCGGCCAGCCGCGAGCCCATGCGCACCGTGCGCAGGTAGGCGGTGAGCCGGTCCCGCAGCGGCTCCAGCGGCAGAAAGTACCGGGTGAGCGGCCTGCGCTCGGCGGCGGAGCCGCAGGTGGCGCAGGTGACGTCGACGAGGTCGCCGTCGGCGAAGGGCAGCGCGCACGCCTCGCACTCGATGCCCGCCGTGTCGTGGGAGCCGCAGTGCGGGCACGCGCCGGCGACGAACGCCTCGAACAGGAAGCGGTCGCAGCGGGGGCAGTGGTAGGTCGGCTCGGTCCGGGTGACGACCACGCCGTCGTCGTGCAGCCGCTGGAACACCTGCCGGGCGAGGCCCGGGTACTCCGGTGAGCTGGGGCGGACGAAGACGTCCCAGTCGATCCCCGCGGCGGCCAGCCCCGCCATCACCGCCTCGGTGTTCCGCTCCGCCAGCGTGTGGAAGGAGACGCCGGCCCTGGCCGCCGCAGCCGCCACCTGGCTCTGGTGGCCGACCGTGCCGAGCAGCAGGTGCACCGGGGTTCCGGCGGCGGCCAGCGCCCGGCGGGCGATGTCGGCTCCCAGGTACGGCCCGGCCACGTGGCCGAGGTGCAGCTCGCCGTTGGGGGTCGGGAACGACGGGAGCAGCAGGACCGGGCGGCCGTCCGTCGCGCTCGCGCCGGAGCGCGCGGTGTGCGCCTCGGCGAGCGCGCCCATGTCCTCCCACCAGACGCTGAGGAAGGTGAGGGGCCGGTCCACCGCCTCGTTGTGCAGGGTGTGCGTCCCCAGCGGCGCGAGGTAGACCGTGTCGCCGGCGGCCACCCGCTCGGCGACGTCGTCGAACCGGACCACGCCCCGCCCGTCCAGGATGATCCAGACCTCGTTGTCGTGGTGGTTGTGCGCGGCGGTGGTCTCGCCCGGGCGCAGGGTCACCCGGGTGACGTTGAAGGGCGGGCGGGCGACGTCGGCCCACGGCGGCGGGCTGCTGCGGACGAACGTCGGCGCGCCCATGTCGCTGACGGAACGCGGGATGCCGGCGACCAGCACGGCCTTGCTCCTCTCGGTCGGTGGTGCGGGGTCGGTCGGTTCAGGTGCCGAGGGCGCCCACCGGGCGGCGCTCGCCGGCGAGGCTCCAGGTGACGGCCCCGCTGACCGCGTCGACGTCGTAGCGCCGGTGCCCCAGCAGGCTGTTGGCGATCACCGCGCTGCGCCAGGCGAGCAGGCTGAGGTTGGGGTCCGCGACGCCGAAGTGCCGCCGGGCGGCGTTCTGCACGTGGATGCGGTTCTCCGGCGGGCCGTCCCAGGTGACGCTGAAGTCGGCGCGGACGTCGAGCTCGTCCGGGTGGGGCAGGCGGTCGCGCAGTGCGTCCAGGACCGGGGGCAGGCCGTGCCGGTACCCGGTGGCGCAGACGACCACGTCGACCTGTTCGCGGACGAGTTCGCCGGAGCCGGCGCGCCAGGTGGTGAGCAGGCCGCCCCGCTCCCTGTCGATCCGGAGCAGTTGGTGGTCCACCAGCACCTCGCAGGGTCGCTCCACCCCCTCCAGCAGCTCCAGGTCGTAGAGCCGCCGGTACACCGCACGCAGCAGGTCGACCGACACGCCGTCGCTGGACATGCGCTGCTGCTCGTTGAGCAGGTCGCGGCGGGCCGCGGGCTGGCCGTGGAAGTGCCGGCTGTAGTTGGGCAGGTAGTGCTCCTCGACGAACGGGCTGTCGTCCAGGGGAAACAGGTTCGGCCGGCGCGAGCCCCAGACGATGCGTTCGGGGCGCCCCGCCTCCGCGCCGAGCAGGTAGTGGACGATCTCCGCCCCGCTCTGTCCTCCCCCGACCACGGCGACCCGCCGGCGGCTCAGGTCGCGCGGGACGTCGAGCAGTTGCGAGGCGTGGAACACCTGTTCCGGGGCGTGGCCCTGCGCGCACCCGGGAAGCTGCGGCACCAGGCCGGTGCCGGTGACGATGTTGCGGGCCCGGATCGGCGCGTCGTCGGTGTGCACCACGAACGCCGAGCCGTCCCACTGGATGCCCTCCACCGTGACGCCGAAGCGCACGTCGTCCACGCGGTCGGCGGCCCAGCGGCAGTACTGCTCGAACTCCCGGCGGGGCACCCGGGAACGACCGGTGATCAGGAGGCGGTACAGCCGCCTGGCCTCGACGGCGAAGGCCAGGAAGGTGAACGGGTTGGTCGGGTCGACCGGCGTCACCAGGTCCTTCAGGAAGTGGACCTGCATGTGGGCGTCCGGGACCATGATCCCGGCGTGCCACTCGAAGGTCTTCTTGCGGTCGAGGAAGGTCTTCGTCACCCGGTCGTTGCCGTGCAGGAGGGCGGCCAGGCTGAGATTGGCCGGCCCGATCCCGACCCCGACGAGGTGCAGCGTCTCCTGCGGTGCGCTCATCGTGTCTCCTCCTGCGGCTGGGGGTCGGGCGTGCGGGTGATCGTGATGCCGCGCCGGGCCAGCGACCGGAACAGCCGTTCCCGGGCGGCGCCGCCGATGGCCCGGTGCGGCATCAGCCACCCCGCGCCGCCGACGGCGCCCTCGGCCAGCAGCGCGCCGGCGGCGGCCAGCGTGAACCCGGTGGTGCGCGCCATCGCGGACAGGCCCGTCGCGGGGTCGTGCGCGTCGCGCAGCCCGACGTGCAGGTGCGCCGGGCGGCCCGCGACGGTGCCCCGCGCCGCCACGTCCAGCACCACCACGTCGCTGTCCTGCGGCCCGGCGCTGAGCTGCGGCGCGAGCACCCGTTCCGTCAGCCGTCTCGGCGTCACCGGCGTGCCGTCGAGATCGACCGGCTCCTCGGCGAGCAGCCCGAGCCGGGCCAGCTCCGTCACCGCCTCGCCGAACCCGGGCCAGCGCACCGTCTTCTGGGTGCAGTCGGCCGCGCGCAGGGCGGGGTGGTCGCACAGCCAGGGCACCATGCCGTCGTGGTACGCCTGGAGCGTCCCGACGCCCGGGAAGCTGCGTTGCTCCAGCCCGGAGAAGCGGGGCAGCGTGACGACCCGCCCGGCCGTGGCCGCGTACGCCTCCCGCTGGGCGATCGGCAGGTGGTGGGCGGACTCGCCGCCGAAGAAGGTGACGTGCCCGATCGGCTCGCGCGGCTCCCGGGGTATCCCGCCGCAGAAGATCTCGACCGCGGCGGTGTGGTCCAGTCGTTCGGCGAGGGAGGCCGCCAGCAGCTCGGTGAGGCCCGGTTCGAGCCCGACGGGGAGCAGCAGGGGCGCGCCGCCGGCCCGCGCCACCGCGTCGAGCGTGGCGAGCTGGTCCACGGGCGGGCGGGTGATGCTCGCCAGGGGCGTGCCGCCCGACGCCGCGTGCTCGACGACCTGGCGGGTGGCCGCCCAGGGCAGCGCCAGCGTGAGGACGTCCTGGCCGGCGATCGCGGCCTCCGGGTCCGCGCTGACGACGATCCGGCAGGCGCTGTGCGGCGCGACCAGCCGGGCCGCCTCCTCGGCCCGCGACCGGTCCCGGTCGACCAGCGTCAGCCGGGTCGTGGCGGGGTCCGTGGCCAGGGCGTACGCCGCGCCCACGCCCATCTTTCCGCACCCGAACTGGGCCGCCCTCATCGCTGTCCGCCCCTCCCGCCCGCTGTCACGCCGGGGTGCTCTCGGCCACGGTGACCCGCGCCGAGACGGCGCCGTCCACCGTCGACAGCAGGGCGTCGAGGCCCACCCGGTCGACGTGCCGCGCGCACACGGCGGCGACCCGCTGGAGGCCGAAGCTCTCGGGTGGCAACGTCACCTCGGTGCCCGCCGGGTGCTCGAAGAAGACGTACGGGTAGCCGGGGTCGGCGCAGACGGTTTCGATCCCGTCCAGCCCCTCGAACCGGCCCGGCCGTTCGGCGAGCACGAAGCGCAGGGCGACGTGCAGGTCGCGGTCCGGCTCCAGGTCGAGCGGGGCGCCGACGGCGACGCGGACGACGTTGGCGAAGTAGTCGACGCCGCAGCTCAGCGGGATCAGGTGGGAGGCGATGTAGTCGCCCGCCGGGCGGGCCGCCACCTCGATGAACTTCATCCCCCGCCGCCCCCACTTGGCTTCGAGGTGGAAGGCGCAGTTGTCGAAGCCCAGGGCGGTGACGATCCGCACGGTGGTGGCCTTGGCCTCCGCGAGCGCATCGGCGGGCAGCGTGCTGGGCATGGTGTGTTGCAGTTCGAGGTGGTACGGCACGCTGGTCACCTTGTCCGTCACCATGACCACGTGCACCTCGCCGCCGGCGACCAGACCCTCGACGCTGAACTCGTCGCCCTCCAGATACTCCTCGACGATGAATTCCGCACCGAACTGTCGGAACACGGCGTCGAACTGCGGTCTGGTGATCTTTTCGAGCTGCCCGATCGCCGCTTCTAGATCGCCTTCCTCGCGTAACTCGAAAATCCCCTTGGACCCGGAGGCGCCGGTCGGCTTGACGACGGCGGGAAAGCCGATCTCGCGCACCGCGTCCCGCAATTCCGAAAGGGTGCGCACCCGGCGGTAACCGGGCAGAACGTCGCCGCATCCCTGGAGGCCCTGCTTCATCCGGTATTTGTTCCGGGCCCTGAGGGCGGCCTCCGCGGTCATGCCGGGCAGGCCCAGTTCGGCCGCGATGGCGGCGACGAGTTGGACGTCGATCTCGGTGAAGCTGGGCACGCCGACGAAGTCGTACCGACCGGCCAGTTCCCGGGCCGAGGCCAGCGCCTTCGCCGTGTCGTACGTGTCGACCTGACAAAAGTCGCTGACGAGCGGCGCCGCGAACGCCGGCAGCGAGCGGCCCAGCAGGACGACGTCGTAGCCGAGCCGGCGCGCGGCCAGGAGGGACTCCAGCCCCTCCCTCTCGATGCGCCGCAGGTTGACGAACAGGAGCTTCGGTCTTTCCACCAGATCCCCCGCGAATTGTTCATCGGTCTGTCGAATAGTGCTCGCGTGGTCGATAGAAGTTAACGATTCTTCCCGGACCGACGGCTACGGTGCTCCATTGCGGAGGCCGTCAGCAATAGCGGATCAACAGCGCCGCACCAGCCGCGTGCATACCGGGTCGACCCAACACTGGAGAAATTTCAACATAGATCACCTCCTATGTCAAGGACGGTATCCGCCGCATTGCTCCTGTCACAATCGACCGACCCGCATCGTCTATCGGAGGGAGCTCTCGACACGGCGGAGGCATCCCGCGCCGCAACTGACGGAGGCCAGGCAGTGACCACCAGAAAAGTGAATGATCAGTTCACCCGGGTGGGCCCCGGGACACCGATGGGCCGACTCCTGCGGGAGTACTGGATGCCCGTCATGCGCGCCGCACGGCTGGCCGAGCCGGGTGGCGCGCCCCTGGCGGTCGAGCTACTCGGCGAGAGGTTCGTCGTCTTCCGCGCCGACGACGGCCGCCTCGGCTGCTTCGCCGAGGCGTGCCCGCACCGGGGCGCCTCCCTGACGCTGGCCCGCAACGAGGACTGCGCGCTGCGCTGCATCTACCACGGCTGGAAGTTCTCGGTCACGGGCGAGGTCCTGGAGACCCCCTCGGAGCCCGCCGAGCTGACCAGGTTCGCCTCCCGGGTGAAGCTCCGGCATCACCCGGTGCTGGAGTCCGGTGGCGTGATCTGGGTCTGGATCGGCGGCACCGGCCGGGCCGCCCCGCCGCCACCGGCCTTCACCTTCACCAAGCTGCCCCCGGAGCAGGTCTTCGGCCTCGTGGCCGTCGTCGAGTGCAACTGGTTGCAGGGCCTGGAGGCCGACATCGACTCGGCGCACGTCTCGCTGCTGCACGAGACCGAGGCGCGGGCGGGCGCGCTGCGCGACCTGCTCGACGACCGGGCGCCCCGCGACGAGATCGACGAGCAGCCGTACGGCCTGCGCTTCGCCTCCGTCCGGACGCTGGCCTCCGGCGACGCGCTGGTCCGCGTGAAGCCGTTCGCGATGCCCTGGTACACGGTGGTGCCCGAGTTGCCCAGCGGCGACCGGCTCTGGCACGCCTGGGTGCCGATCGACGACCACCGCACCATCATGTGGTACCTCTGGTACAACGAGGAGCGCCCGGTCGACCCGACCGTCTTCGCCGACCAGTTCGGCCTGGACCTCGACGCCCTCGACCCGGACAACATCCGGGCGGGGTTCACCCGGGAGAACAACTGGGGTCAGGACCGCCGCGAGATGCGGGAGAACCGGAGCTTCTCGGGCATCCGGGGGCTGGTGATGCAGGACATCGCCGTGCAGGAGAGCATGGGCCCCGTCGTCGACCGGACCAGGGAGAACCCCGGCCGCAGCGACACGGGCATCGTCGCGACCCGCCGGTACCTGCTCGACGCGCTCAGGCGACACGGGCGCGGCGAGACCCCGCCGGGGCTGGGCCCGGAGGCCGACTACGCCCTGGTCCGCTCCGCCGAGATCACGGTGGCCCCGGGCGTCGACTGGCGCACGGCATGACCACCCCGGACGTGGCGGAGGAGTCCGACGTCGTCGTGATCGGCTCCGGCGGGGCCGGTCTCCTGGCCGCCTGCGTGGCCGCCGACGCGGGCGGCTCCGTGACGGTGGTCGAGAGCACCGACCGGCTCGGCGGCACCACGGCCGTCTCCGGCGGCATGATCTGGGCGCCCGGAAACCCGTTCATGGCGGAGCTGGGGCAGACCGACACCCGGGCCGACGCGCTGCGCTACCTGGATCGGGTGACCGAGGGCGCGGTGCCGCGCGAGGCGATCGAGCTGTTCCTCGACACCGTCGCGGAGACGGTCGACTACCTGGTGACGCGGACACCGCTGCGGCTGTCGCCGATCGACCGGCCGGACTACCACAGCGAGTGGCCCGGCGCCCGGGTGGCCGGGCGCACCCTGGACGTGGTGCCGTTCCCGACCGCCGACCGCCCGGGACTGCGGGACCGCGTGCGGGCCGGCGCGCACTTCGCCGCCACCATGACCTACGACGAGCGGCACCGGTGGCGGTGGCCCGGCACCCGCGACGAGGAGCTGCTGGCCCGCCGCGAGCGCGACGGGGCGCTCGCCGTCGGGGCCGGCCTGGTCGCCGCGCTCGTCGCCGCCGCCGACGACCGGGGGGTGCGGTTCCGCACCGGCACGCGGGCCGCGTCGCTGGCGGTCGAGGGCGGCCGGGTCGCCGGCGTACACGTCGATCTGCCGACCGGCCCCGCGCTGCTGCGCGCCCGCCGGGGCGTGGTCCTGGCCTGCGGCGGCTTCGAATGGAACGACCGGCTCAAGCGGGCGTTCCTGCGCGAGCCCGGCACGGTCGCCGTGAGCCCGCCCGGCAACCGGGGCGACGGCCTGGTGATGGCCATGAGCCTGGGCGCCGCCGTGGACTCGATGGCCGAGGGCTGGTGGGTGCCGGTGGTCTCCGACCCCGACGAGACGTACGAGGGTGCCCCGCTCTACCGCCATCTCGTCGGCGAGCGCTGCCTACCCGGCTCGATCGTCGTCGACGGGCGCGGTCGCCGGTTCGTCAACGAGGCGGTCAACTACAACGACGTCACCCGGGCGCTGCACGCCTTCGACCCCACGGCGCACCGGCACGCCCACGCGCCGGCGTGGCTGGTCTTCGACGAGACCTTCCGCCGCCGGTATCCGGTGGGCGCCGCGCAGCCGCACCGGCCGGCGCCCGCCTGGTTCCTGCGCGGCGAGTCCCTCGCCGCTCTCGCGAAGACGGCGGGCATCGACCCGGGCGGCCTGGAGGAGACGGTGGCCGCCTTCAACGGGCACGCCCGCCTCGGGGTGGACCCCGACTTCGGCCGGGGCTCGTCGGCGCACGACCGCTACTACGGCGACCAGCGCCGGCCCGGCAACCCGTGCCTGGCCCCGCTGGAGGAGCCGCCCTTCTACGCGGTCGAGCTGCGCTCCGGCATGCTCGGGACCAGGGGCGGGCTGCGCACCGCGCCGTCCGGGGAGGTGCTGCGGCACGACGGGACGGCGATCGCCGGCCTGTACGCCTGCGGCAACGTGGCGGCCGGGCCGATGGGCCCCGGCTATCCCGGCTCGGGCGGCACGCTGGCGCCGGCGCTGGCCGGCGGCTACCGGTGTGGGCGCTCGCTGCGCGCGACGGCGGAAGCGCGATGAACGGCGGCGGAACCGCGATGAACGTCGTCGTCGTGGGCGCCGGGGCGATCGGCACCTGCACCGCCTACCGGCTCGCCCGCCAGGGCGCGGCGGTGACGTTGGTGGACGCGCAGGACCCCGGCCGGTCCCTGTCGGCGCACTCCTTCGCCTGGGTGAACGCGGTGGACGACGGGTCGACGCCGTACTTCGCGCTGTCCCGGGAGTCGCTCGCCGCGCACCGGCGGCTCGCCGACGAGGTGCCGGGGCGGCAGTGGTACCGGCCCACCGGGAACCTGGCCTGGGCGGGCTCCCCCGAGGGCGCGGGGAGCCTGCTCGCCGCCGCCGAGTCGTACCGGTCGAAGGGGTATCCGGCCGAGGTCCTCACCGGACCGCAGGCCCGCGCCCTCGAACCCGCCCTGCGGCTCGACGACCGGGCCGGCCCGGTCGTCCTCTACCCGGAGGACGCCCACCTGCACCCGGACCGCTTCCTCGCGGAGGTGCAGGCCGCCGGCCGCCGGCAGGGAGTACGGCTGGTGCTCGGTGACGCCGCCGTCGCGGTCGAGGACCGCACGGTGCGGCTCGCCTCGGGCGTGCGGCTGCGCGGCGACGTGGTGGTCTGCTGCGCCGGGCGGGGCACCGGCCCGCTCCTCGCCTCCGCCGGGCACGCGGTGCCGCTGGTCGAGCCGGACGACCCGGCGGTCACGACGCGGGGTCTGCTGGTGCGGACCTCGCCGGTGCCCGGCGACGCGACCGTGCGCCGCGTCCTGCACGCGCCGGGGCTCAGCGTCCGGCCGCACCACGGCCGGCGCCTGGTGCTGCACAGCCACGACGTCGACCACACGCTGCCGGCGGACGTGCCGACGGCGGCGGAGGCGGTACTGGGCCGGCTGGCGGCCGTGGTGCCGGCCGCGGCGGGGGTCACGGTCGAGTCGGCCTTCGTGGGCGTACGGCCGATGCCGGTGGACGGCCACAGCGTCGTCGGCTGGCTGCCCGGCTCCGACCGGCTCTACGTCGTGGTCACGCACAGCGGCGTCACGCTCGCGCCGGTGCTCGCCGAGATCGTCACCCGGGAGGTGACCGGGGCCCGGCACGAGCTGGCGGAGGCCTTCCGGCCGCACCGGTTCGCCCCGGCCGACGGCCCGCTCAGTGGGTGACCGGCCGCCGGGCGACGAGCGTCGCCTGACGCCGCGCCTTCGGCGTGTTCCTGCTGGTCAGGGCGCGCACCTCGGCGTCGGTGACGACGGCGCTGATGCCCGGTACGTCGCCGTTGCGCATCGCCCCGGCGGCGTCGGTCGCGACGCCGCCGAGCGGCGCGTCCAGCACGACCAGGTCGGCGTCCGCGCCGCTCTGGACGCGGCCCGCGGACAGCCCCCACGCCCGCGCGACGTTGCCGGTCGCCAGCGCCCAGGACACCGCCGGCTCCAGCGGCGCGAGCGCGGACAGCTCCACGACGGTCTTGAGGACCGCCAGCGGCATGACGCCGAAGCCCGACGGGGTGTCCGAGCCCACCACGACGCGGTGCAGCGCGCCGGTCGCCTCCGCGCGCCGCACCAGGCGCAGGCCGGAGCGCAGGTTGCCGGCCTGCACCACCTGGAGCACCATCCGGGTGTCGTACAGCAGCCGGTCGACGTCGGCGTCGGGCATGGCGGTGGGGCCGCCGTTGGCGTGGCCGCAGACGTGCGGGTCGAGCGCCATGATCTCGGCGGCCCGAAGTGCCGCCGAGCCGGCGGCGCTGACCCCACCGGCATGGCACATCACCAGCAGGCCGCAGGACTTGGCGAGCCGGATCTGCTCCACCGCGTCGAGCGGGTCCGGGTACGCCCCGAAGCCGAACTTCGCCAGCCACACCCCGCAGCGGACGAGATGGCGGAAGTCCTCCTCGGTCAGCGTCGGCTCCAACAGCACGTTGCCCGCGTGCACGCGCATTCCGCCCGGCCGGATGTTCTCGAAGACGGTCCGGGCCGTCACGGCCAATGCCTTCACCGCCTCGCGGTCGCGGGCGCGGCCCGGAACGTGCACCTCGCCGGCCGAGATCATCCGGGTGACCCCGCCGTGCACGTAGCTTTCGAGAAAGTCGACCGCCTTCTGCCGGGGCGTGTAGTCGCCGATCGTGACGTGACCGTGCGAGTCGATGAGGCCGGGCGCCACCGTCGCGCCGTCCACGTCCAGGACCTGGTCAGCGTTGGTGATCTCCGCCGCGAGGTCGGCGGCGGAACCGATCGCCGCGATTGCGCCGTCCCGGCAGAGGACGGTGTCGGCGCCGCTGATCAGCGGCTTTTCCATGATGCCGGAGAACAGCGTTCCGATGCGGGTGACGGCAAGCGTGGACACGGTGCCCCTCTCTGGTTCACCACTGCTTACCGAATAGACGTCGATCTGTCCACCTTGTCACACGGGGAGGGCCTCGATCGTCTTTCTGGTTACCCTTGTTGATGCCGATACCCGGGGGGACGACCGTGAAGCAATGGTCCACGAAGGACCTGCACGTCATCAGGCCCGCCGCCGACGGTCGGGCCGGCGACGCGGTGCTGACCTTCACCGACCGGTACTCGGTCTTCGACCACGGCGTCATGCCGGACCTGGTGCCCGGCAAGGGCCGCGCCTCGTGCGCCATGGCGGTGCGCTCGTTCGCGCTGCTCGAACGGGCCGGGGTCGCGACGCACTTCGTCGAGCAGGTCGCCGACGACGCGATCCGCATCCGGCTGCTCGACCTGGACCTCGACGGGCCCGGGCAGACCGGGCCGGCCCAGCTCATCCCGCTACAGGTCGTCTACCGGCGTCAGCTCCGCCCGGAATCGTCGGTGCACCGCCGGGTGGCCGCCGGTGACCTCGACCCGGCGTCGATCCCGCCGGTCGAGCCGGGGACCGGCCGGCTGGAGTCGGTGATGGTGGAGTTCACCAGCAAGTTCGAGGAGACCGACAGGTTCCTCGACACGGCGGAGGCGGCCCGGGTGGGCCGGGTCGCGCCGGAGGACCTCACGGGCCTCACCGAGCGGGCCCGCCGGGTCTGCACGGTGGTCGACGAGCACTGCGCCACCGTGGGGCTGACGCTGGTGGACGGCAAGGCCGAGTACGGGTTCGACGAGCGTCGCGGCCTGATGCTGGTGGACCACGCCGGCACGCCGGACGAGAACCGCTTCTACCTCGACGACACGCCGGTCTGCAAGGAGTTGCTGCGGGCTCTGCACCCGGGGCTGCGCGAGCGGGTGCAGGGGTGGGTGCGCGAGGGCCTGCCCCGCTCGCGGTGGCCGCGCCCCGAGCCGCTCGACCCCGAGTTGGTGGCTGCGGTGGCCGAGGTGTACGCCGCCCTCGCGCAGCTCTGGGTGGCCGGCACGCCGGCCGCACGCGATCGGCTCTCCGCCGCCGTCGAGACCTACCGGGCCGGCTGCGCCGCCGCCGCACCGGCGCGGGAGGAACTCCGGTGACCGGCCACACCGTGCAGGTCAGCGGTCCGGCCCGGCTGAGCTTCACGCTCATCAACCTGGACGCGGCGTCCCTGCGGCGCAACGGCATCGCCGCGATGGCGGTGCGGCGGCCGGGCCTGACCGTGCGAGTGCGGCCGAGCGACGACGGCACGTCGCGGGTGCTCGGCGTCGAGCCGGAGACCACGGCGGACCTGGCGGCAGCGCTCGCCACGCTGGAGAAGCTGTGGGAGGGCCCGCCGGCCACGGTCACCGTCAGCCGCCCGCTGCCGCAGCACTGCGGCTTCGGGTCGAAGACGGTCAGCCTGCTGGCCGTCGGCCGGGCGTACGGGGCCCTGTGCGGGCAGGAACCGGCCCTGCCGCAACTGTCCGAGCTCCTCGGCCGGGGTCGGACGTCGGGGGCGAGCACCGGGCTCGCCGAGTTCGGGGGCTTCCTGGTCGACGGCGGCCACCGCAACCCGGCCGACTTCGCCGCCTCCCCGGCGACGTACCTGCGACCGAGCCGGTTCGCCCAGCCCGTGCCGGTGCCCAAGCCGGTCGTCAGGCTGCCCTTCCCGCCCTGGCCGGTGCTCGTGCTGATGACCAACGGGCGCCACCTCGGCGGCGCCGAGGAGCTGGCCTGGTTCCAGCGGGTCACCCCGATCCCGCAGGAGCAGGCGCAGCGCACCGCCCAACTGGTCTTCATGGGGCTGGCCCCCGCCGTGGCGGAGCGCGACTACGACGCGTTCTGCGACGCGGTCAACGAGATCACCTTCACCGGTCACTTCAAGCGCGAACAGATCGCGTTCCAGGGGCGGGCCGTCGAGGACGTGCTCACCGCCGGGCGCGCCAGCACCGCGATCGACGCCATCGCGCTCAGCGTGACCGGGCCGGCCTGCTTCGCCTTCACCCGCGCCCCGGAGGCCGCGCGGGAGTGGGCGCAGTCGCTGGTGCGGCGCGGCCTGCTCCGCGACTTCTGGTTCACCAACGCCGACAACCGTGGCCTGACCCTCGACTACGTCCCCTGATGATGAGGAAGCATGTCTGACAAGCTCGCCGTACCCAACGTCCTGGCCGAGCGGTACGCCTCCGCCGAGATGGTCGGGCTGTGGGCGACGGAGCACAAGATCGTCCTGGAGCGCCGGCTGTGGCTGGCGGTGCTGGCGGCACAGGCGGACCTCGGCGTCGCCGTGCCGGCCGGCGTGGTGGAGCGGTACCGCGCGGTCGCCGACCACATCGACCTGGCGGCGATCAAGGATCGCGAGCGGGTCACCCGGCACGACGTCAAGGCCCGGATCGAGGAGTTCAACCGGCTCGCCGGCCACGAGCACATCCACAAGGGGATGACCTCCCGCGACCTGACCGAGAACGTCGAGCAGATGCAGGTCCGCGACAGCCTCCGGCTGCTGCGCGGTCGCTGCGTCGCCGTGCTGGCCCGGCTGGGTCGGCTCGCCACGGAGCATAGCGACACGGTGATGGCGGCGCGCACCCACAACGTCCCCGCGCAGCCCACCACGCTCGGCAAGCGGTTCGCCGGGGTGGCCGAGGAGCTGCTGCTGGGGGTGCGCAGGCTGGACGACCTGCTCGCCGCGTACCCGATCCGGGGGATCAAGGGGCCGGTGGGCACCGGGCAGGACGTGCTCGACCTCTTCGACGGCGACCACGAGCGGCTCGCCCGGTTGAACGACCGGGTCGCCGAGCACCTGGGCTTCACGCGGGTGATGACCAGCGTCGGGCAGGTCTATCCGCGCTCGCTGGACTGGGAGGTGCTCAGCCTGCTGGTCCAGCTCGCCGCCGGGCCCTCGTCCCTGGCCACGTCGCTGCGGCTGATGGCCGGCCACGACCTGGTCACGGAGGGGTTCGCCGAGGGTCAGGTCGGGTCGTCGGCGATGCCGCACAAGATGAACATGCGTTCCTGCGAGCGGATCAACGGCCTGATGCTGGTGCTGCGCGGCTACGCGGCGATGGCCGGGGAGCTGGCCGGCAGCCAGTGGAACGAGGGCGACGTCTCCTGCTCCGTGGTGCGTCGGGTGGCGCTGCCGGACGCGTTCTTCACCCTCGACGGGATGCTCGAAACGCTGCTGACGGTGCTGGACGAGTTCCGCGCCTTCCCCGCTGTGATCGAGGCCGAGCTGGAGCGCTACCTGCCCTTCCTGGCCACCACCCGGATGCTGATGGCCGCGGTGCGCGCCGGCCAGGGGCGCGAGACCGCCCACGAGATCATCAAGGAGCACGCGGTGCGGTGCAGCGACCGGCTGCGCGCGGGGGGCGGGGAGCACGGCCTGCTCGACGCGCTGGGCTCCGACGAACGGTTCCCGCTCGACCGCGCCGCGCTGGAGGCGCTCCTCGCCGACCGGCTGGTGTTCACCGGCGCGGCCGGGGCGCAGGTCACCGAGGTCGTGAAGCGGATCGGGGCGGAGGTCGAGGCCCACCCGGACGCGGCCCGTTACCGGCCGGGTCCGTTGCTGTGAGCGAACGGGTGCGTTGGAGCGCCGGAATCTCCGCCGAGTCGATACGGTCATGTGCTCCGACACCTTTGTCCCTTGAGGAGTGACACATGCACCACACCGCTCCGGCGCCGATCGCGGCGCTCCTCGCCGGGTACCGGCCGAGGACCCCCGTGGAGATCTCGGACGTGGAACGGATCTCGCGCCTCGTCGCGGCCGGCGACCCGTGGTCCCGGGAGCTGCCGCTGCACGTCACCGCCTCGGCGCTGGTGGTCCACCCGCCGACGCGCCGGGTGCTGCTGCGCTGGCACGTGCGCATGGGGGCGTGGCTCCAGATCGGCGGGCACGGCGACCCCGGCGAGCAGGACCCGGTCGAGGTCGTCCTGCGCGAGGGACGGGAGGAGACCCACCTCGACGACCTGGTGTGCTGGCCGGACGCCACGGTGCGGCAGGTCGTGGTCCTGCCCGTGCCGGCCGGCCCGCACGAGCCCGCCCACGAACACGCCGACCTGCGTTTCGTGCTGGCCACCGGGACGCCGGAGCGGGCCCGGCCCGAGAAGCCGGCCGCCGAGCTGCGCTGGCTGAGCCTGCCCGAGGCGCACGCCCTCACCACCGAACCGAACCTGCGCGAGTTCCTCGTGCGCGTGGAGGAGCTGCTCGACCAGTAAGGCCGACCCTCGAAGGAGACAACGCCGTGTCCACTCCGACCCTGCCGACCGGCCGACCCGACATCACCGGAAGAAGCAAGAAGGTCTGGCTCGTGGAGCCGGACCGCTGCGTCGTCGAGATGATCCCCTCGCTGCGGAGCTTCACCCACGACCGCGACGAGTTGATGGACGGCACGGCCGAGCTCCGGCTGGACTTCTTCGAGTACGTCTCCGGCGTGCTCGCCGAGGCCGGCGTGCACACGGTGTTCCGGGAGCGGCTCGGGCCGATCACCTACCTGGCCGACTACCGCCCGGCGGTGCCGTTCGAGGTGATCGTGAAGAACCGGGCGACCGGGTCGACGATGCGCAAGTATCCGGGCCTGTTCGAGGAGGGGCACGCCTTCGAGCCGCCGGTCGTGAAGTTCGACTACCGCACCGACCCGGAGGACCAGCCGATCGGGGAGGACTACCTGCGTGTCACGGGGGTGGACGTCGAGGCGTACCGGCGGCTGGCCCTGGAGTGCAACGCCGTGCTGCGCGGCCTGCTGGCCCCGCTGGACCTGTGGGACTTCTGCCTGGTCGTCGCGCCCGACGAGCGGCACGGGTTGGTGATCAACTCCGAGATCTCGCCGGACTGCATGCGGCTGCGGCGCGCCGACGGCGAGCCGTACGACAAGGACCTCTTCCGCCGGGGGGCGTCGCGGGAGCAGATCATCGAGCGCTGGACCGAGCTGATGCGGCTGGTGCGTCGTGGCTGACCGGCTCGCCCTGGTGACGGGCACGAACCGGGGCACCGGACGGGCCATCCGCTCCCGGCTGATCGCCGACGGATTCACCGTACGCTGCCTCAACCGCACCTCCTGCGCGGACCACACCGACCCGCTGCTGGTCGACTTCCGGGACGGCGACGCCGTGCAGCGGGCCACCCTGGCCGCGCTCGACGACGTCGACCGGCTGGACCTGCTCGTGCTGAACGCCGTCGCCCGTGGCTTCGGCCGGCTGGCCGAGTTGTCCCCCACGGACTGGGACGAGGCGGTCGCCGTCAACCTGACCTCGGTCTTCCGGACGACCCAGGCGGCGCTGCCGAAGCTGCGCGCCGCCGGCGGCCACATCGTCATCATGGGCTCGCACGCCGGCGTGCGGCCGTTCGAGGAGGGCGTGGCGTACAGCGCCACCAAGGCGGCGCTGCGGATGGTCGCCGAGATCCTGCTGATGGAGGAGCGGCAGCACGGCGTACGGACGACGCTGCTGAACCCGGGGGCGATCCGCAACTTCGACGACGACCTGGCCGAGACGAAGATGAGCGTCGAGTCGGTCGCCTCGGTGGTCTCGTGGGCCGTCGCCACCCCGCCGGACGTGGTGCTCGGCGAGGTCGAGCTGCGCCCCGCCCTGCTGGACCCTCCGCCGGTGACCGGCCTGGACCGGTTGCAGTACGTATGAGCCACGAGGACGCGGCCTCATGACGCTGCCCGCCCCCACCGCGGTCTGGCAGGAGGAGACCCGGCAACTGCGGGTCGTCCTGTCCGGCGACGCCGACCGGCGGACGACGCGGACGGTGACGCTGTCGCTGCTGTGCTGGGTGAACTTCGACAGCGCCGGCGACGTGTGCGCCGTGGACGTCCACGACCTCCCGCCGGAGCTGACCGACGTCATCTCCAACTACACCGGGACCGACATCGTCGGCCGCACGTTGCTCAACGACGGCTGGCTGTGGATCCCGCTCTCCGGCAACTCCACCCATCGGCGGCACACCGGTGTCGCCGACATCGACATGGCCCTCGACGAGGAGGGCCTCACCGCGCTGACGGTGCACTTCCGAACGGAAACGTAATTGAACTATCTCGACCTGTTACGCCAGTCCTCCGTCGCCCGGCTGCTGCTGGCGGCGGTCGTCGGACGCCTACCCACCTCGATGGTCGCGCTGGCCCTGACCCTGACGCTGCGCGAGCACGGGGTCGAGTTCCGGTTCATCGGTGTGGCCCTCGCGGTGCTCACCGTGTCCCAGGCGGTCGGCGGCCCGGCCCTGAGCCGGCTCGTCGACCGCAGCGGCCAGACCGCCGTGCTGGCCGGTGCCGCGCTGGTCTCCTCGGCCGGCGTGGTCACCGCCGCGTTGCAGCCCGGCAACCGCGCCGTCGTGCTGGCCGGCATGGCGGTCGCCGGGTTCGCCACGCCACCGCTGGAGCCGTGCCTGCGGGCGCTCTGGCCCGGCCTGGTCGGGCAGGAGAACCTGCAACGCGCCTACTCGCTGGACTCGGTGGGGCAGGAGGTCATCTTCGTGACCGGCCCGATGCTGGTCGCCGTGACGGTGGCGGTGTGGTCGCCCGCGGCGGCGCTGGTGCTGACGGCCGTGCTCTGCCTGCTGGGCACCGCGGTCTTCGCGTCCTCCGCGCCGTCGCGGCGGTGGCGCGGGGTGCCGGCCAACGCCGGGCTGCTCGGCCCGCTGCGCAGCCCGCTGCTCGTGCTGCTGCTGCTGGGCGTGGCCGGCACGGTGGTGCCGATCGGCGCGCTCAGCATCGTCATGGTGTCCTACGCCGAGCAGCACACCGTCTGGGGCGGCGCCAGCGTGCTGCTGGCCGTCTCCGCCCTCGGCGCGCTGACCGGCGCGCTGACCATGGGCAGCGTCGAGTGGAAGACCCCGGCCACCACCCGGGTCATCGTGTTCAGCGCCTGCCTCGGCGGGGCCTACCTGCTGACCGCCACGCTGGCGCCGGTGTGGGTCATGGCGGTGATCGTGTTCGTCGCGGGGTTCTTCCTGCCGCCGCTGCTGGTGATCGCGTTCTCGCTGATCGACGAGCTGGCCCCGCCCGGGACGATCGTGGAGGCGTTCGCCTGGCTGGTCACCATGTTCGCGGTCGGGTCCAGCTCCGGCTCGGCCATCGCCGGCGCGGTGCAGGACGTCTCCGGCACGCGGGAGGCCGCCGCGCTCACCGCCGGCCTGGCGTTCGTCGGCACGGCGCTGCTCGTGCTGTTCCGCCGCGTCCACGCGGCGCGCGACCGGGTTCCGGTGGGCTGATGCCACGGCGGCTGCTCGGGCTGGATCTCGACGGGACGCTGCTCGATCCCGAGGGCGCGGTGACGCCCCGGGTGGCGGAAGCGCTCCGGCGGGCGGTCGGGGCGGGGATCACCGTCGCGGTCCTCACCGCGCGCCCCGCCCGGGACGTTCCCGCCGAGGTGCGCGACCTGATTCCGGGCGCCGCCTACTGGGCGTACAGCAACGGGGCGCTCGTGCAGGCGCCGGGCGACGCGCGACCGCACCGGCTGGCCGGCCTCGCGCCGCACACCGTGCAACGGTTGCTGCGCGAGCTGACCGCGATCGACCCGGACTGGACCTTCGCGGCCGACCTGGCCGACGCCACCGTGGCCCGGGTGCCGTTCCCGGTCCGGGAGACCCGGCCCTGGAACAACGTGCGGCACGTGGCGGAGCTGACGCTGACCGAACCGGCCTCCAAGATCCTGGTACGCACCGGGGGCGCCGTCGGCCCCGCCGAGGTGGCCCGGGTCCAGGAGGCGATCCGGGACCAGGGCGACGCCACCGCCTCCGGCGGCTGGTACGTCGAGGTCAATCCGCCCGGCGCCGGCAAGGCCCCCGCCCTGCGCTGGGTCGCCGCCGCGGCCGGGGTGGCGATGCACCTGGTCACGGCGGCGGGCGACGGCCTGAACGACCTGCCCATGCTGGCCGCCGCGGGGCGGTCCGCGGCACCGGCGAACGCGGCCGAGACCGTGCGCGCCGCCGTCGACCACCTGCTGCCGGGCAACGACGAGGACGCCGTCGCCGTCCTCGTCGACCTGCTGCTGGCCGAGGACGGGACCCGGGCCGCGCCGACCGACTGAAGGGAGCCGACACATGCCGATCCGCGCCCCGTACGGTAGCTGGCCGTCAGGCTGGCGGGCGGCCGACGCGTCCGGCGGGCAGGCGGTCGTGGACTGGGTGGGTTTCGCCGGCCACGAGGTGTGGTGGGTCGCCGCCGATCCGGGCGACGGCCGCAACCACCTCGTACGCCGGGGCGCGGACGGTCGGCCGGAGGACGTGCTGCCGGGCGGCTGGGACGTGCGTACCGCGTTCATGGAGTACGGCGGGCGGCCCTGGGCGGCCCTCGGCAGCGGCGGCGCGGTCTTCGTCAACTGGTCGGACCAGCGGGTCTACCGCTGGACCCCGGGCGGAGCCGTGCGCGCGGTGAGCCCGCCCTCGGACCGGCACCGGTACTGCGACTTCGCCGTCCGGGGCGACGAGGTGTGGTGCGTGCGGGAGACGATCGACGGCGGCGTCCGGCGTGAACTGGTCGCGCTGAGGTCGGACGGGTCGGCGCCGGCGCGGGTGCTCGCCGCCACCCACGACTTCCTCTCCGGCCCGCGCATCGCCCCGGACGCCACCCGCGTCGCCTGGCTGGGCTGGGACCACCCGCACCTGCCGTGGACCCGGACCGCCGTCATGGTCGCCGACATCGACGCGCACGGCGCGTTGGTCGGCACGCGCCGGCTGGCGACCGGGGCCGACGAGTCAGTGACCCAGGTCGAGTGGACGGCCGACGGGTCGGCGCTGCTGGTGGTGAGCGACCGGAGCGGCTGGTGGAACGTCCACGAGGTCGGCCCGGACGGGCGGTGGCGGGCCCGGTGCCCGCGCGCCGAGGAGTTCGGCGAGGCCCTGTGGCGGGTCGGCGCGAGCACCTGCGCCGCTCTCGCCGGGGGCGGCGTCGCGGTGGCGCACGGCACCGGCCTCCGTCGGCTGGGCCTGCTCGACGCCGGCGGCGACCTGGTCGACGTGGACGCCGACTTCACGGACTGGCGGTCGGTGGTCGGCGACGGCCGACGGGTGGCGGCCGTGGCCGCCGGGCCACGGCGGTCGCGCTCGGTCGTGCTCGTCGAGCACGGGCGGGCCCGGGTGCTCTGGTCCAGCCCGGGGGACCTGGCGGCCTACGCCTCCGTGCCGCTGCTGCGCACCTACCGGGGCGTCCCCGCGCACGTGTACGAGCCGTACCACCCGGGGTACGCCGGCCTGCCGGGCGAGCTGCCGCCGTACATCGTCCAGGCGCACGGCGGCCCGACCAGCCGGGGCCTGCCGGTGGCCGACGCGGTGACCACGTACTTCACCAGCCGGGGGATCGGCGTGGTCGACGTGCAGTACGGCGGCTCCACCGGTTACGGGCGCGCCTACCGGGACCGGCTCCGGCACCGCTGGGGCGAGGTCGACGCCCGGGACTGCGCGACCGTCGCCCGTGGCCTGATCGCAGAGGGCCGGGCCGACCCGGGCCGGATCGCATTCCGGGGCGCCAGCGCCGGTGGATGGACCGCGCTGCGGTCGCTGATCGACGAACCGGACCTCTACCGCGCGGCCGTGGCCTACTACCCCGTGCTGGACGCGCGGTCCTGGGCGACGTCGACGCACGACTTCGAGTCCCGGTACGCGGACTGGCTGATCGGCCCGTGGCCGCGCGAGCGCGACCGGTACGAGGCCCGCTCCCCCGCCGCCGCCGCGAGCCGGATCCGCACGCCGCTGCTGCTGTTGCAGGGCGCCCGGGACGCCATCTGCGTGCCGGACCAGGCGGACCTGCTCGCCGAGCGCCTGGCCGACGCCTCCGTGCCGGTGCGCTACCTGCGCTTCCGGGAGGAGGGGCACGGGTTCCGGCACGCCGAGACCCTGGCCAGGTGCCTGGACGCCGAGCTCGACCTGTACGCCACGGCGTTGCGGCTCTCCGCCGCCGGCCGGGGGGTCGCCCCGGGGTGACCGCGCCGGCCACCGGAGACGCCGACCGTGCCGGGTGCCGGCGGCACGACGAGGGAGTTGATGAGATGACCAGGACGTTGCGCATCGCGGTGCCGAACAAGGGCAGCCTCGCGCCGGGCAGCCGGCAACTGTTCACAGCGGCGGGATTCGACCTGAGCGGAGTCCGCGACCGGCTCTTCTGCACCGACCACGACAACGACGTCGACTTCCTGTCCCTGCGGGCCCGGGACATCCCCACGATGATCGCGCAGGGCTACGTCGACGCCGGCATCACCGGGCGCGACCTGGTGGCGGACTCCGGCCACGAGCTGAGCGAGCTGCTGGGGCTCGGCTTCGGCCGCTCGACCGTGCGCGTCGCCGTGCCCTACGACGCCGGTGACAGCGTGCGGGCCCTGCACGGCAAGCGGGTCGCCACCGCGTTGCCGTCGCTGACCGCGCGGCACCTCGCCGAGCTGGGCGTACGGGCGACGGTGGTGACGATGAGCGGCGCGGTGGAGGCCGCCGTGCACCTCGGTGTGGCGGATGCCGTCGTGGACATCGTCCAGTCCGGGCGCACGCTGGCGGCGCACGGCCTCCAGGCCATCGGCGCGCCGCTGGTGGTCTCCGAGGCGGTGCTGGTCGCGGTGCCGACGGCGGCCGGTTCGCCGGCGCTCCGGCAGCTCGCCGAGCGCCTGGAAAAGGCGCTTTCCGCGCGGGGCGCCGTCGGCGTCGTCGGATGATAGAGTCCCCCCGCCCTGCACCGGAGAGAAGGGGAGAATGCGTGCGAAAGCGCGACGGCCAAACGCTGATCTTCGATGCCGACGACACCCTGTGGGAGAACAACGTCCTCTTCGAGAACGTCATCGAGTCGTTCATCGAATGGCTCGCCCATCCGACCCTGGACCGGGCCCAGGTGCGGGCGATCCTGGACGAGATCGAGGCCGCCAACGCGGTCACCCACGGGTACGGCAGCGCCATGTTCCTGCGCAGCCTCCACGATTGTTTCGAGCGACTCCGCGAGCGGCCGGGCACGCCGCAGGAGCAGCGGGAGATCGAGGGGCTGGCGCGGGCGCTCCTCGACCGCGAGGTGGAGCTGATCCCCGGCGTCGCCGAGACGCTCGCCGAGTTGCAGACCCGGCACCACCTGCTGCTCTTCACCAAGGGGCACGCGGAGGAACAACGGCACAAGTACGAGGCGTCCGGCCTGCAACGGTTCTTCGCCGCCGTGCACATCGTCGAGGAGAAGCGGACCGCCGACTACCTGCGGCTCATCGCCGAGAACGATCTCGATCCCGGCAACACCTGGATGATCGGCAATTCCCCGAAGTCCGACATCGTCCCCGCCCGGCAGGCCGGGATGAACGCCGTCTTCATCCCCAACGACAACACCTGGGTGCTGGAGCACGAGGTCCTCGACCCGACGGACGGGAAGGTGCTCTCCCTCGCCCGCTTCCCCGACCTGCTCCAGCATTTCTGACCCGCCACCGGCCACCGGGAGAATGGCGTGACCGACGCGCCGATTGGCATCTTCGATTCGGGTGTCGGCGGTCTCACCGTCGCCCGGGCACTCGCCGACCAGCTACCCGGCGAGAACATCGTCTACCTCGGTGACACGGCCAACGTCCCGTACGGCCCCAAGCCGATAGCCGAGGTGCGCCGGCACGCCCTCGCCTGCCTGGACCAGCTCATGGACGCGGGCGTGAAGCTGCTCGTGATCGCGTGCAACAGCGCCGCCGCAGCGTGCCTGCACGACGCCCGGGAGCGGTATCCCGTACCGGTCGTGGAGGTGATCCGGCCGGCGGTGCAGCGCGCCGTCGCGGCCACCCGCAACGGGCGGGTCGGCGTCATCGGCACCCACGCCACCATCAGCAGCGGGGCGTACGAGGACGCCTTCGCCGCCGCCCCGCACATCACCGTCACCGGGGTCGCCTGTGCCCAGTTCGTCGAGTTCGTCGAGCGGGGCATCACCTCCGGCCCGGCGCTGCACAGCATCGCCCAGGGCTACCTGGCGCCGTTGCGCGCCATCGGCATCGACACGCTGGTCCTCGGCTGCACGCACTACCCGCTGCTGGCGGGCCTGCTGAGCCTGGTGATGGGTGACGGCGTCACGCTGGTGTCGAGCGCCGACGAGGCGGCCAAGAAGGTCTACCGGCTGCTGAGCGAGGGTGTGGTGGCGCGCCGCGCGGACGACGGGGGCCGGCCGACGCGGCACCGGTTCATCGCCACCGGCGACCCGGCCCCGTTCGAGCGGCTGACGTCCCGCTTCCTGGGGCCGGTCGCGGCCCGGGTGGAGACCCTGGGGCCCGCCCCCGTCGACGCGCCGGCCACACCGGGGGCCCGGCTCAGGTGAGGCGCACCAGCCGCTGGAATCCCCGGTTCCACCAGGCCAGCGGCTCCCCCGTCGCCTGCCGGGACGAGAGCACCCGGCCCAGCACGATGGTGTGGTCGCCGCCGTCCCGGAGACCGTCGACGGCGCAGAAGATCCGGGACAGCGCGACCGGAAGGGACGGCGTCCCGGTCTCCGAGTCCTCGATCTCCACGTCGCGGAACTTGTCGGCCCGGTGCGACCCGAACCGCAGGGCGAGGTCCGTGCCGTCCGCGCCCATCACGTTGACGCAGAAGTGCGTGGCCGCGACGAGGAGGTCGTGCGACCCCGCCTTGCGGTCGGCGCAGACGAGCAGGAGCGGCGGGTCGAGGGAGAGGGAGACCACGGCGCTGGCGGTGAAGCCGAACGGCGCGCCGAGGGCGTCCCGGGCGGTGACGACCGTCACCGGCGCCACCAGCGTGGACATCGCCGCACGGAAGCCGGCGTCGTCGATCGCTCGGACGGAGGCGTCGTCGACCGCTCGGACGGAGACTGCGGGATGAGCCTGTTCGGGCATGGGGCGTCCATCCTTGGGGTCGGTGCGGTCCGAGGCTAGGCCGACCGGCGGGGCGGCACCGCCAGGCCGAGATGCTCGCGCAGGGTCGTGCCCTGGTAGTCCTTGCGGAACAGCCCGCGCCGTTGCAGCTCGGGCACCACCAGGTCGACGAAGTCGGTGACCGAGCCGGGCACGGAGCTGGGATAGATGTTGAAGCCGTCGGCGAGCCGCTCCTCGAACCACTCCTGGATCATGTCGGCGACCTCGTACGGGTCCCCGACGACGGTGTGCGAGAGCTGGGTCGGGGTGGCGTACACCAGATCGCCGTAGGTGATCCGGTGCGGTCCGGTCGCGGTGCGCCGGGTGAGCCGGGTGATCTCGGCGAGCCGCCGTCGCCCCTCCTCGGACACCGCCGCCAGCGTCTCGGCCGGCACCTGGGCGGTCAGGTCGCAGCCGCGCAGGTCCACCCCGAACAGCCGGGACGCGGAGGTGCGGCTGAGCCGGTAGCCCTCCCCGATGCCGCCGGCCCGCACCAGCTCGCCGACCTCCTCCTCGGGGGCGAGCACCAGCAGCGAGTTCAGCTCGTCGTAGCGCGCCACGGCCTCCTCGGTGGTGGGCGCGACGACGGGCGTGAGCCCGGGCAGGACGGTGACCTGGTCGGCCCGTCCGTAGCGGGCCGCCCGCGCCTTGATGTCGGCGTAGAACTCCCGGCGCGCCGCCAGCGTGGGCTGCGGGCCGGCGAACACCATGTCCGCCTCACGGGCGCCGAGGTCGCGGGACCGGTCGGAGGTGCCGGCGCTGAGCAGCACCACCTGGCCCTGCGGCGGGGCGCCCACGTCGAGCGGGCCGTCGACCGAGAAGTACGTCCCCCGGTGGTGGATCGGCCGCCCTCCGCGGCCGTCGGGTCCCGGCGCGTTGTCCCAGAGCGCGCGGACGACCCGCAGGGTCTCCTCGGCCCAGTCGTACCGCTTCCCGGTGTCCCAGTGCGCGTCCCGGCCGAAGTTCAGCGCCGCCGCCGCGTCGGCGCCGGTCACCAGGTTCCAGGCGGTACGGCCGCCGTCGAGGTGATCCAGCGAGGCCAGCAGACGCGCGATGCTGTACGGGTCCGAATAGGTCGGGTTCGCGGTCACCACGATCCCGACGTGCGAGGTGGCGGCGGCGATCGCGGCGGCGGTGGTGAACGGTTCCAGGCGCGAGATCTGCGCCGGGTTGCTGTGTTGCAGGGCCGGGTCGGTGGCCAGCCGGTCGCCGAGGAAGACGAAGTCGAGCTTCGCCCGCTCGGCGGCCTGGCTGACCTCCTGGATCAGCCTGATGTCGTAGGCCGCGTCGGCCCGCGCGTCGGGGTGGCGCCACCCGGCGGCGTGCGTCCCGGTGGCCCAGAACATCAGTCCGAGGTGCAGCGTGCGCTGGACGGACATGGCTGCCTAGCTCCTCTCCACGGCGGTGGCCGTCTGGACGGCCAGCCGGTTCGCCGCCCGGGGCAGGCCCAACCGGTCGCGCAGGGTGCCCGCCCCGTCGGGACGGACCCGGCGCAGTCGGGGCAGGACCTCGTCGGTGAACACGGCGACCTGCGACGGGTCCCGGAACCGCAGGGTGAGGCCGGTGACCGAGCCGGCCCAGCTCGACAACTGCCCGACGACCTCGTCCGGGTCGCCCACGACCACCGCCCGCTCGTGGTCGCTGCGTGGGGCACCGGCACGGGCGTGCAGCTCGGCGGCGTGCGCGCCGGTGCGGCCCACGAACGGCACGACGGCGAGGACCCGGGGCCGGCCAGCGTCCCCGGACTCCGGGTCACCGACGGTCAGCACGTCGGCGGTGGACGCGACCGGCGCGTCGGCCGCCGAGGCGAAGACCACCGGATGCCCCTGTGGCGGGCGGGCCACGTTCAGCGGCCCCCGCACGCGCAGCGCCGGGCCGGCGTGGTCGATGGCGTGGATGCGGCTGCCGTCGATGAACCGGCCGCTCGCCTTGTCGGGCACGAAGGCGCCGTCCTCCCAGCTGTCCCAGAGGTCACGGACGACTCCCACGAACTCGGCGGCCCGGGCCTCGCGGTGCGCTGCCGGGTCGACGCCCTCGCGCCGGTGGTTGGCGTCGGCGAGGTCGTCCGGGCCGGTGACGACCTGCCAGCCGGCCCGGCCGGCGCTGACGTGGTCCAGCGAGGCGACCATGCGGGCCAGGTGGTACGGCTCGTGATAGGCCGTCGAGCCGGTCGTCACCAGCCCGATCCGGCTCGTCTGCGCCGCGATCCAGGGTGCGACGACCGCTGCGGCGGGCGGGCCGGCGGAGTCGGTGGCCGTCGCCGGCCGGTCGGGGAACACGAGATAGTCCACGCCGGCGGCCTCGGCGGCCCGGGCGGTGGCCACCAGGACGCCCGGCGGCCCGGTCAGGCCGGCGCCCTGGAGTTCGTAGCCGATCGCGAGGCCCGCGTCGCCGGTCATCGGCGCCTCGACGAGCTGCCGGACGGGTTCTCCCCGGACGAGTGCTGCACGGTCTCTCCTCCGCTCGCTGCTGGGCGGTCGGTGCCGTGGCGAAGGCGTCGGACGGCGAGCGGGCGCGGCCACCCCCGGGCCGGGACGGTCCCGGCCCGGTGCGGCGTCCCCGCCGGGGGCGGCCGGGTCGACGGCCCGGCCCGTCCGGTCCTGGCTCACGGGCGATCCACCAGTGATGACGATCGACGGGCCCCCGGTGTGACAGGTCGGCCGCGTCGCCCGGTCAGTCGTGCAGCTCGGTGCGCCGGATCTCGGCGAACGCGGCGGTCAGCCAGCCGTCGAGCGGCCGGTCGGTGCCGGCCAGCAGGTCGGCGAGGAGCAGCGGCGCGTGCCGGGCCAGCGCCGCCGGGTCGGGCGGGGTGGCGTCCTCGTCCGGGTCGTACACGCCGAGCGCGCCGGCCAGCAGCACCAGGACGACGTGCGGGTCGACGTCCGCGCGCCAGGTCGCCGCGCCCCGCACGCACGCTTCGAGCACCTGCCGGACGTCGTCGCCGTCCAGCCCGTCCGGGTGGGTTTCCTCCAGCAGCAGGCGGACCACCACGCCGAGGACCAGGCCGGAGCGGTCCGCGCCGGCGAGCCGCAGGACCGCCTCGTCGTACGCCTGCGGGTCGCGCGCCCGGGCGGCGGCCACGGCGTCGGTGGCCGACCGGGCGATCTCGCGGGCCGGCGCGGGCAGGTGGTGCCAGGTCGTGGTCATCGCGACCAGGATGGCAGACGCGGCGAGGCCACCCACACCCTCGGGGTACGACCGCACCCGGGCCGGCGTCGGGCGGTCGACTCCCCCCTCAGACAGTCGACCGCCCCGCCGCACCCGGAAACCTCCGCCTGCGTCAGCAGTTGGTGTAGCCGCCGCCCTTCCCCCACGAGCAGGAGTCGATCTGCTTGCCCGCGGAGTCGCGCAGGTACGCGGTGTCGCCGGTGTTGTTCCAGATGTACGCGCCCGACCCCCAGTAGCGGTCGGTGGACTTGTTGGTGCCCTTTCCGGTGTGCAGGTAAACACTGGCCCCGGCGGCGAGCCGGAAGTCGGTGAACTTGTAGACGTGACTCGCCTTGTCACGCACCGTCCACGACTTGAGGTTGACGGCCGAGGAGCGGCGGTTGGTCAGCTTCACGTACTCGGCGTTCAGGCTGCTGTTCGACCGGTTGTCGGTGCCCGGCGAGTCGTAGTACACCTTCGTGATCTCCACAGCCGGGGTCGCGGCCCACGCGGGGCCCGGCACGGCGAGCGAGCCGGCCACGGCGGCGATGGCCAGGGCGATGCCGGTCAGCCTCTTGTTCAACACAATCCCTCACCTGCTGAAGGCCGGCCCCCACGGGGGTGCCGGCGTGGAACGTGAGCCGAGGTTAGCGGTACCCGGCAACCACTGTGGACGGACGGATGCCCGCCCCGGCAACTACCGACCGTGAGGCCCACGGATCGCGACCGAACGATGATCCGCCGTGGCGCGAACGGCGCCCGCGCCCGCCGCCCCGGCGCTGCGGACGGGCGGAAACGGCGGTCGGTCAGTACCAGGCGGTCAGCGGTGCCGCGTGGCTGACCTGCACGGTGTGGGTGGCGCAGCCGCCGCCGGTGACCAGGTGCAGCAGGAAGGCGGTGGGTTCGAGGGCCCACCCCTGCGTCTCGCCCGCCGCCAGGGTGAGCGACGCCTGCCGCCAGGTGCTCGGCGCGGTGGTCAGCACCGTGCCGGCGAAGCCGACCGTCACCGGCCGGTGCACGTGGCCGGCGAGGACCCGGACGACGTGCGGGTGGGCGGCCACCACCGTGGCCAGGTCGTCGCTGTCGAGCAGCCGCATGTCGTCGAGGAAGGGCAGGCCCACCGGGGCGGGCGGGTGGTGCAGGCAGAGCACGGCCGGCAGCGTCGGCCGGCGGGCCAGCGCCTCGTCGAGCCAGGCGAGCTGCTCGGGGCCGAGCCGGCCGGCGCCCCCCTCGCCGGGGGCCAGGGAGTCCAGCACCAGGAGGGTCGCGTCGGGCTGCTCCACCAGGTAGTGCGTCGAGTAGCCGCCGCCGAGGTGCGCGGTGCCGCCGAAGACGTCGAGCAGCGACTCCCGGTCGTCGTGGTTGCCGGCGGCCAGGTGCACCGGCACGGGGAACCGGCCGACGATGTCGCGCAGCGCGACGTACTCCTCGGTGCTGCCGTGCTCGACCAGGTCGCCGGTGATCACGACGTGGTCGGGCCGTGGGCTCAGGCCCAGCACCCGGCCGAGCGCCTGGTGCAGCGCCGTGGCCGGCTCGGCGGCCAGCGTGCCGGTGGTCAGGTGGGTGTCGCTGAGCTGGGCGATGAGCATCGCGTCCTCCAGGTCGGCCGTGCCCTCAGGCTATCGCCGGGCGGCCGAACCCACAGGCGGCGTCCACAGCCTGTGGATAGCACATGTGTACGACGAAGATGATCTTGTAAGCAGCGCCCTGAGCTGCGGTGAGTACTCTTGATCAGACAGCCGCCCCTCCCCTGTCTGGATTCCTGTGCGCGTAGACCACCACCGCGTCGTCCGGGACGTGACGGTCCGCCTGCCGATGGCGTCGACCGCCGTCGAGGCATGCCGGTGGACGGTCACGGCCCTCGCCCGGTACGCGCCGGCCACCATCTCCGTCCTGCTCCAGGCGCGGGACCGGCTCCACTGCGTCGCGGCCACCGGCTCCTGGCAGGTCTTCTCGGCCGTCCCGCCGAAGACCGGCATCGTCGGCCGGGTGTACGCCTCCGCCGAGAGCGCCGTCGTCCCCGACGTCACCACCGACCCGGACTATCTCCCCGTGCGCCCCGACGTGACCGCCGAGGTCTGCGTGCCCGTGCTGGACCCGGCGGGCCGCCCGATCGGAGTGCTCGACCTCCAGTGGTCCGGCCCCGTCGAGCTGGGGCCGTGGCGGGAGACCGCCGAGCGCGTCGCCGGCCGCCTCGGGGCCCGGATCACCGCCCTGGGCGGCCCGCCCGCCGAGAGCCGCAGCGAGAAGCTGCTGCGGCACGCCGCCGCGCTGACCGCCGCCCCCACCGAGTGGGACCTGATGACCGCCGCGATCCGCGCGGCCCGGGAGGTCTCCACCCTCTCCGCGGCGGTGCTGCTGCTGGCCGGTGGGCCGGGCCCCGGCCCGGAGGCGTCGACCGGCGACCCGGTCCCCCGGCTCGGGACGCCGACCGACGAGCCGGGCGAGCTGGAGTCCCGCATCCGGGCCGAGCTGACCGAGGCCGGCGCCCCGGCGCTGCACCGCATGATCGCCCGCGCCCACCGGCACGGCTCCGGCTACACCCTCGGCGAGGCGGGGCACCCGCCCGCCAAGGAGTACCGACCGCTCGCCGACGCCGGGGTGCGCACCCTGGTCGCGGTGCCGGTCGGCCCGCCGGACGGCGGCGGGGCGCTGCTGGTCGCCGACGAGCGGCTGCTGCGGCCCGACCCGGCCACCGTCAACCTGATGGAGCTGCTCGCCGGTCAGGCGTGGACCTGCCTGGACCGGCTGCGCACCCTGGCCCGGCTGCGCGAGCAGGCCGACTCCGACCCGCTCACCGGGCTGCGGCACACCGGGCCGTTCGGGCAGCGGATCGCGCGGGCCACGCCGGGGCGCACCGCGCTGCTGGCCATCGACGTGGACGGCTTCAAGACCGTCAACGACACGTACGGCCACCAGGCCGGGGACCGGCTGCTGGTCGAGCTGGCCCGGGCGCTGGAGGCGGCGCTGCGCCAGGGCGACGAGCTGTACCGGGTGGGCGGGGACGAGTTCGTCGCGGTGATCGAGGTGAGCCGCCCCGACGAGGCGGTCCGGATCGCCGAGCGGCTCGCCGAGGCGGCCCGGAACACCGGCCGGACGATCAGCGTCGGCGTCGCCCTGCCCGCGCCCAACGAGCCCCCGGACCAGACCCTCCGCCGCGCCGACCAGGCCCTCTACGCGGTCAAGCGGCGGGGCCGCGACGGCGTCCACCTGGCCGCCGCCTGACCCCGCCCTGGGCGGGGGTGGGGGTCAGCGGGAGGTGAGCTCCTTGGCCAGGAGTTCGGCGATCTGGGCCGTGTTCAGGGCCGCGCCCTTGCGGAGGTTGTCGCCCGTGACGAAGAGGTCCAGGGCGCGCGGGTCGTCCACCGCGCGCCGGATGCGGCCGACCCAGGACGGGTCGGTGCCGACGGCGTCGATCGGCATCGGGAACTCCCCGGTGGCCGGGTCGTCGACGAGAATCACGCCCGGGGCGTTGCGCAGCGCCTCGCGGGCCCCCTCGGCGTCCACCTCCGTGCCGAAGACCGCGTGCACGGCCACCGAGTGCCCGGTCACCACCGGCACCCGGACGCAGGTCGCGGAGACCTTCAGGTCGGGCAGCCCGAGGATCTTGCGCGACTCGTTGCGCAGCTTCATCTCCTCCGACGACCAGCCGCCGTCGGCGAGCGAGCCGGCCCAGGGCACCACGTTGAGCGCCAGCGGGGCGGGGAACGGCCCCAGCTCGTCGCCCACGGCCTGCCGCACGTCGCCCGGCCGGGAGCCGAGGCCCCGGTCCCCGGCGATCTTGCCGAGCTGGAGGTGCAGCGCGTCCACGCCGCCCCGCCCCGCCCCGGAGACCGCCTGGTAGGACGCGAGCACCAGCTCGCGCAGCCCGTACTCGCGGTGCAGCGGGGCGATCGCCACGATCATGGCGAGGGTGGTGCAGTTCGCGTTGGCGATGATGCCCTTGGGCCGGTTGCGTACCTGGTCGGGGTTGATCTCGGGGACGACCAGCGGGACGTCGCGGTCCATCCGGAACGCCCCGGAGTTGTCCACGGCCACCGCGCCCCGGGCGGCGGCGATCGGCGCCCACCGCGCGGAGACGTCGTCGGGCACGTCGAACATCGCCACGTCGACGCCGTCGAACGCCTCCGGGGTGAGCGCCCCGACGGTCAGCTCCTCGCCCCGGCAGCGCACCCGCCGCCCCACCGACCGCTCGGAGGCGAGCAACCGGATCTCGCCCCAGACGTTGCGCCGCGCCGACAGCAGCTCGCACATCACGGTGCCGACCGCACCGGTCGCCCCGACCACGGCGAGGGTGGGCAGCGACGACACGGCGGCTACCGCCCGGTCCCCGCGTACACGACGGCCTCGGAGTCGCCGCCCAGGTCGAAGGCGTCGTGGATGGCCCGGACGGCCTTGTCGAGGTCGGTGTCCCGGCAGACCACGGAGACCCGGATCTCCGAGGTGGAGATCATCTCGATGTTGACGCCGGCGGAGCCGAGGGCGGCGAAGAAGCCGGCCGCGACCCCCGGGTGCGACCGCATCCCGGCGCCGATCAGGGAGACCTTGCCCACGTGGTCGTCGTAGAGCAGGCCCTTGAACTTGACCGACTCCTGGATCTTGCTGAGCGCCGCCATGGCGGTCGGCCCGTCGGCCTTGGGCAGGGTGAACGAGATGTCCGTGCGGCCCGTGCCCTCGGTGGAGACGTTCTGCACGATCATGTCGATGTTGATCTCCGCGCCGGCCACGGTGTCGAAGATCCGCGCGGCGGCGCCCGGCTCGTCCGGCACGCCGACGATCGTGATCTTCGCCTCGCTGCGGTCGTGGGCGACCCCGGTGATCAGTGCCTGTTCCACAGGAAGGTCCTCCATCGATCCGGTGACCATCGTGCCGGTGTTGGTCGAGTATGACGAACGGACGTGGATCGGCAACCCCGCGCGCCGGGCGTACTCGACGCTGCGCAGGTGCAGCACCTTCGCGCCGCAGGCCGCCAGCTCCAGCATCTCCTCGTACGTGATGTCGCGGATGTGCCGGGCGTTGGGCACGATCCGGGGGTCGGCCGTGAACACGCCGTCGACGTCGGTGTAGATCTCGCAGACGTCGGCGTGCAGCGCGGCGGCGAGCGCCACGGCCGTGGTGTCCGAGCCGCCCCGGCCAAGCGTGGTGACGTCCTTGGTGTCCTGCGAGACACCCTGGAAGCCGGCCACGATGACCACCGCGCCCTCGTCGAGCGCGCCCTTGAGCCGCCCCGGGGTGACGTCGATGATCCGCGCCCGGCCGTGCACCGACGTGGTGAGCACGCCGGCCTGCGAACCGGTGAACGAGCGGGCCTCGTACCCCAGGTTGTGGATGGCCATGGCGAGCAGCGCCATGGAGATCCGCTCCCCGGCGGTGAGCAGCATGTCCAGCTCCCGGCCCGGCGGCAGCGGGCTGACCTGGTTGGCCAGGTCGAGCAGCTCGTCCGTGGTGTCACCCATCGCGGAGACCACCACGACCACGTCGTCGCCGGCCTTGCGGGCGGCGACGATGCGCTCGGCCACCCGCTTGATGCGCTCGGCGTTGGCGACGGAGGATCCGCCGTACTTCTGCACCACGAGTGCCACGACGGTGCACTCCCTCCCAGCGTCCCTGAGCGTCGCACCGCCGCCGGTACCGGCCGGCGGCGCCTGTCAGACGACATCAGGGTATCCGCCGCCCCGAACGGCCGCGTCGGGTGATCCCACCATCCGGCCCGGCGCCCGGCCCGGCCGCCGCCCCGTCGGGTACGCGACACGCCGCGCGCACCGCCCGCCGCGCGGGTCCCCGGCGGGATGCGCCGCACCGCAGAATGACCCCGTGCATGCCCACCTCCGCGTGGCCCGGTGCCTGACCGGCGCCCTCGCGCTCGCCCTGCCGGCCCTGCTCGCCGCCTGCGCGGGCGACCCGCCCGCCACGCCGGCCCCGCCCACGGGCGACCCCACCCCCGTCGTCATCGACCCCGCCCGCGACGAGGTGGCCGCCCTGGCGGCGGCGGCCCAGGACCGGGCCTACACCGCCCGGTACGCCCTCTCCGACGGCGCCGGCCCGGACCGCGCGATCGTGGTGACCAGCGCGGAGGATGGCACCTGGCGGGTCGACGTGCCCGGCGGGGCGCTGGGCGGCACGGCGGACGTCTCGCTCGCCGCCACCGCCGACGGCCTCTTCCAGTGCGGCCTGCCGTCCGCCGGCCGGCCGGAGCCGGCGAGCTGCGTGCGCCTCGGCGACCGGGACGATGTCGTCCCGCACCACCTGGACCCCCGGGTCCAGCACCCGTTCACCGACTGGCTGGAGGTGCTCACCGACCGGCGGGCCCCGCTCGCGGTCTCCCCGGCCCGGCCGCCCGAGGGGGCGACGGGGGCCTGCTACTCGATCGACTCGACGTCGGCCTCGCTGAACGCCCCGCTCGACGTGGGCATCTACTGCTACGCCCCGGACGGCACGCCGACGGCAGTGCGGACCGGGTCCGGCACCCTCACCCTGGCCGGGTCGGCCGGTCCGGCGCCCGCGACGGTGCAGCTCGCGGGGCCGGTCACCGAGGGCGAGCCGCTGGGCGTCGCGGCCCCGGCGCCGGGCTCGGGCCCGCAGTCGGCCGACCCGGCCCCGGGCGGGCCGACCCCCACGGGCACGGGAACGCCCTGACCTTCGCCCGGTTACGGTGGCTCTGACCACATTCATCCACCCCGAGAATCGGGGCGTAATGCCCGATACGGGAGGGTTGGGCGCATGGCCGACCTGACCCCGCTGCTCGCCTTCCGCTGGAGCCCCCGGGCCTTCCACCCGACCGCGACGCTGACCGCCGCCGAGGCGGCCTCCCTGCTGGAGGCGGCCCGCTGGGCGCCTTCGGCCGGCAACAGCCAGCCGTGGCGGTTCGCCCTGGGGCACCGGGACGACGAGACGCACAAGCGGGTCCTGGTCAACCTGCCGGCGGACGAGCGGCGGTGGGCGCGGCACGCCGCCGCCCTCCTGCTCGGGGCCCACCTGACCGGGGAGGGGGCCGGCGCGCGGCCCGCGCACGCCGCTGCGGGAGACCGGCGGCCGGAGCACGCCGGGCGGGAGGCGTACGACCTCGGGCAGGCCGTGGCCCATCTCACTGTGCAGGCGACCGCGCTCGGCCTCTACGTGCGCCAGCTCGCCAGCTTCGACCGCGCCGGGCTCGCCGCCGACCTGGAACTACCTGCCGGGATACGGCCCCTGGTGGTGGTGGCGGTGGGCCGGCTCGGTGACCCGTTCAGCCTGCCCGAGGAGCTGCGCCACCGGGAGACGGGACTGCGTCGCCGCCGCCCTGTAACGGAGCTACTGCTGCGGTGAGCTGGGCCGATGCGGCGGCGGGGCCGACCGGGGGTGCTCCCGATCTCAAACTACGGACCGGCCTTTGCGCCCCCCACCTCATCACGTAGGGTCACTCTGTCATGTGGCGGGCGTACCTCCTCCTTAATCGCCGCGACGAGGCCTGACCGGCCGGCACCTCGTCGCGGGGTCGAACCGCGCCGTCCAGCACATCCGAACTCTCGTCGGCGAACGGGCTTCGTCCTCCGCGCCGACCTCGGCACCGTCGCCGACCTTCCGATTGCTGACGCCACATGTACAGGGAGCACTCCGTCATGGCCCGATCCAGCGGCACCACCGACGCCGACACCGACCCGATCGCCCGGCAGCGCCCCAGCCGGATGCCGTACCAGCGCTACCAGCCTTTCCAGCAGCAGTTCCGGATCGACCTGCCGGACCGCACCTGGCCCAGCCGGCACGTCGAGGCCGCGCCCCGCTGGTGCGCCGTCGACCTGCGCGACGGCAACCAGGCCCTGATCGACCCGATGTCCCCGGAGCGCAAGCGCCGGATGTTCCAGCTCCTGGTGCAGATGGGCTACAAGGAGATCGAGGTCGGCTTCCCGTCGGCCAGCCAGACCGACTACGACTTCGTGCGGCAGCTCATCGAGCAGGACCTGATCCCCGACGACGTGACCATCCAGGTGCTGACCCAGTGCCGGGAGCACCTGATCGACCGCACCTTCGAGTCGCTGCGCGGCGCGAAGCGGGCCATCGTGCACTTCTACAACTCGACCTCCACCCTCCAGCGCCGGGTGGTCTTCGGGCTGGACCGCGACGGCATCACCGACATCGCCACCACCGGCGCGCGGCTCTGCCGCAAGTACGCCGAGATCCACACCCCGGACACGGACATCTACTACGAGTACTCCCCCGAGTCGTACACGGGCACCGAGCTGGAGTACGCGCTGGAGGTCTGCGCGGCGGTGATCGAGGCGATCGACCCGACGCCCGACCGGAAGCTGATCATCAACCTGCCGGCCACCGTCGAGATGGCCACGCCGAACGTGTACGCCGACTCGATCGAGTGGATGCACCGGCGGCTGCCCCGGCGGGACAGCCTGGTGCTGAGCCTGCACCCGCACAACGACCGGGGCACCGGCGTGGCCGCCGCCGAGCTGGGCCTGCTGGCCGGCGCGGACCGGATCGAGGGCTGCCTGTTCGGCAACGGCGAGCGCACCGGCAACGTCGACCTGGTGACGCTGGGGCTCAACCTGTTCTCCCAGGGCATCGACCCGATGATCGACTTCTCCAACATCGACGAGGTGAAGCGGGCCGTCGAGTACTGCAACCAGCTCCCGGTGCACGAGCGCCACCCGTACGCGGGCGATCTCGTCTACACCGCCTTCTCCGGCTCCCACCAGGACGCCATCAAGAAGGGCTTCGACGCCCTGCACGCCGACGCGGCGGCGGCCGGTGTGCCGGTCGACGAGTTCACCTGGGCAGTGCCGTACCTGCCCGTCGACCCGAAGGACCTGGGCCGCACCTACGAGGCGGTCATTCGGGTCAACTCGCAGTCCGGCAAGGGCGGCGTGGCGTACATCATGAAGAGCGAGCACCAGCTCGACCTGCCGCGCCGGCTCCAGATCGAGTTCTCCGGGGTGGTCCAGCAGGTCACCGACCACGCCGGCGGCGAGGTCGACCCGGGCACCATGTGGGAGATCTTCGCCGGCCACTACCTGCTCGACCACCAGCCCGACCCGGCCGTCACCCTGGCCGAGTACACGATCGGCACCGCCGACGGCAAGGTTGAGATCGAGGCCCGGGTGGGCGTCGGCGGCCAGACCCGGTCGCTGACCGCGATCGGCAACGGCCCCATCGACGCGTACGTCACCGCGCTGGAGTCGGTGGGCGTGGCGGTACGGGTGCTCGACTACCACGAGCACGCGCTCTCCTCCGGCGGGGACGCGCAGGCCGCCGCGTACGTCGAGTGCGAGGTCGACGGCCGCACCGTGTGGGGCGCCGGCGTGGACGCGAACATCGTCACCGCCTCGGTCAAGGCGGTCACCAGCGCCATCAACCGCTCCCGCTCCTGAGGTGCAAGGAAGGGCCCCTTGTTAACGCTTTTTGCATAGCAGGGGGCCCCTCCTAACAGCGCTTCCCCGGGAGCGCCTCCTCGACAACCGGCACGGCGGTGGAACACGGCGACGCGCTCGGCCGGTGTTAACAGGGGGCCCCTGCTCTACCGAAAGCGTTAACGAGGGGCCCTTCCTTACCCCGCAACCGGCGGGGTGCGGGGCGGGCCGTGGATCAGCAGGCCGGCCAGGGCGGCCCCGGCCAGCAGCGCGCCCGCGCACCACAGCAACGCGCCCCGGTACGCGCCGGTCAGCGCCGCCCGCTGCTCGTACCCCGTGCCGCTGAGCCCGACCAGCAGCGGCAACGCGGCCACCGCCAGCAGGCCGCCGGCCCGGGACGCCGCGTTGTTGAACCCGCTGGCGACGCCCGAGAACCGGTCCGCCACGGCGGCCAGCACCGAGGCGGTCAGCGGGGCCACCACGAGGGTCAGGCCGAGGCCGAAGAGGGTCACCCCGGGCAGCACGTCCGTCCAGTACGACGCTCCCGGGGCGACCCCGCGCAGCAGGAGCAGGCCGAGCGCCGCGATGACGGGCCCGACGGTCAGCGGCAGCCGGGGGCCGATCCGGGCCGACAGCGCCCCGGCGCGCGACGAGCCGACCAGCAGCAGCACCGTCATCGGCAGCGTGGCCAGCCCGGTGAGCAGCGCCGACCAGCCGACCACGTTCTGCAGGTACACGGCGAGGAAGAAGGTGAACCCGCCCAGCGCCGCGTACACCACCACGGTGAAGAGGTTCAGCACCGAGAAGAGCCGGCTGGTGAACAGCCCGGTGGGCAGCATGGCCGCGTCGCCCCGGCGGCGCTCCAGCAGCACGAAGGCGACGGCGGCGAGGGCCCCGACCAGCGCCGACGCCAGCACCGGCGGTGCCGCGCCGCGCGCCGGGGCGTCGATGAGGGCGTACGTCACGCCGCCCAGGCCGAGCGCGCCGAGCAGGGCGCCGGCCACGTCGAACCGCCGTCCCGATCCGGTACGCGAGGCGTCGGCGTCGCGGCTCTCCGGCACCCAGCGCAGCGCGGCCAGCACCACCGCCACGGCCAGCGGCAGGTTGACGAAGAAGATCCACCGCCAGGAGAGCGCGTCGATCAGCCAGCCGCCGACGAACGGGCCGAGCGCGGTGGAGACCCCGGCCAGCCCGGACCAGGTGCCGATCGCCCGCCCCCGGTCGTCCGGGTGGAAGCTCGACTGGATCACCGACAGGGAGCCCGGGGTGAGCAGCGCCCCGCCGGCCCCCTGGAGGAAGCGGGCCGCGACCAGCCAGCCCGTGCCCTGGGCCAGGCCGCACAGCGCGGACGCGACGGCGAACCACACCACCCCGGTCAGGAAGACCCGCCGCCGGCCGAACCGGTCGCCGAGCGCCCCGCCGAGCAGCACGAACGCGGCCAGCATGAGCAGGTACCCGTTGACGGTCCACTGGAGACCGGCGACCGTGGCACGGAGGTCCTCGCCGAGCCGGGGCAGCGCGACGTTGACCACCGTGGTGTCGAGGAACACCATGCCGGAGGCGAGGACGGCGGCGAGCAGGGTGCCCCGGGCGGCCGGGGTGCCCAGCCGGAGCGCGGGCGCGGGTGCGGTCACGGGTACCACTCTTCCTCCGCCGATTCGCGCACGCCACGAATCAGGGAAACGGTGCCGGGGTACTGTGCGCAATCGCCGGAAGCCCGCAAGCTGGAGAGGTGTCGTCTGTGCGTACCAGATCAGGACGTCGTGCGGTCGTGGCCGCGCTCGCTGCGGCGCTCGCCGTCGCGACGGCCGGCTGCTCGGCGGTCGACGAGCCGCAGGTCCCGCCGAGCGGCGGCGGCAACGCCAGCGAGAAGCTGGGCGAGCTGACGGTCGCGAGCGCCGGCTCGATGAAGGGCTACAGCCGGAACCGCTTCCCGCACTGGCGGGACACCGGCAAGAACTGCGACGTACGGGACAGCGTCCTCAAGCGGGACGGCGAGGACATCAAGTTCTCCGGTTGCAACGTGGTCGCGGGGCGCTGGGAGAGCGTGTACGACGGCCGGGTCTTCACCGACCCCTCGGACGTGGACATCGACCACATGGTCCCGCTGGCCAACGCGTGGCGCTCGGGTGCCGACGAGTGGGACGACGGGAAGCGGGGCGACTTCGCCAACGATCTCACGCGACCGCAGCTCATCGCCGTTTCCGCCAGCTCCAACCGGGCAAAGGGTGACCAGGATCCGGCCCAGTGGAAACCGGCGAACCGGTCGTACTGGTGCCAGTACGCCGAGAGCTGGGTGACGGTCAAGCACCACTGGCGGCTGACGGTGACCAGTGCCGAGAAGGTCGCTCTCAAGGAGATGTTGGAGGGCTGCACATGGGCGAGCAAGCCGTGACGGGGGTGGGGGCGACCCCGCTGCCCGAGGGGGCGCCGATCTCCGGCGGGGCCACCACGGCGGGGATGACCGCGGACGGCGCGCCAGCCGCCCCGGCAGACGTCTCCGGGGCAGGGATGTCCGCCGACGCGGGGACCGGGACGTCCCGCGACGCGGGGACGTCCGCCGACGCGGGCGGCACCTCGGCCGCTCCGCCCGCGGGTGAGCCCGCCCCGCCCGCAGGTGAGCCGGCCCCGGCCGCGCCGGCCGGCGGTGAGGCGCGGAGCCGCACCGCCGACATCGTGCCCGGGCCGGGCGGCGTGATGACCGACGAGGTCGGCGTGGTCACCGGCGAGCTGACGCTGCGCACCGAGTACGCCGACGGCCGGGTCACCCTGCGCGTGCAGTACCGGGAGGCCGACGAGTGGTACGTCGTGACGGGCGGAAGCGCCCCGCTGGCCGACCCGGCCGGGCTGGACGCGGTGCACGCGATCGCCGTGGGCCTGCTCGACCGGCCGGAGGGCTGACCCGCCCCACGCCTGTTGACAGGAGCCCCCTGCTATGCGGAAAGCGTTGACAGGGGGCCCTTCCTTACACGTAGGAGCCGGGCTCCGTGGGGGCCGAGACGGCGGTGGGGGCCTCGCCCTCGCCCGCCGGCCGGACGACCTGCGCGCTCACCCCGTGCGGGCGCAGCTCGCCGCTGGCGATCCGCTCCGCGTAGTGGCAGGCGACCCGGCTGCCGCCGATCTCCCGCAGCGCCGGCCGTTCGTCCTTGCACCGGCTGGGCTGTGCCCACGGGCAGCGGGTGTGGAACCGGCAGCCCGACGGCGGGTTGGCCGGCGAGGGCAGGTCGCCGGCGAGCAGGATGCGCTCGCGCCGGTCCTCCACGTCCGGGTCCGGCACCGGCACGGCCGACATCAGCGCCCGCGTGTACGGGTGCAGCGGCTCGCTGTACAGCCGGTCGCTGGACGCCTCCTCGACGAGCGCGCCCAGGTACATCACGCCGACCACGTCGGAGATGTGCTTCACCACGGCGAGGTCGTGGGCGATCACCAGGTAGGTGAGTCCGAGGTCGTCCTGGAGCTTGTCGAGCAGGTTCACCACCTGGGCCTGGATGGAGACGTCCAGGGCGGAGACCGGCTCGTCGGCGACGATCAGTTCGGGGCCGAGCACCAGGGCGCGGGCGATGCCGATGCGCTGGCGCTGGCCGCCGGAGAACTCGTGCGGGTAGCGGGACAGCGCCCAGCGGGGCAGCCCCACCGCGTCGAGGGTTTCGCCGATGATCCGACGCCGGTCGTCCCGGTCGGCGCCGATGCCGTGGGTCTGCAACCCCTCGGTGAGGATCGACTCGACGTTCTGCCGGGGGTCCAGGCTCGACATCGGGTCCTGGAAGATCATCTGCATCCGGCGGCGCATGGTGCGCAGCTTCCCGGCCGGCAGCCGGGTCAGCTCGACGCCGTCGAACCGGACCTCGCCGCCGGTGGGCGGGGTGAGCTGGAGCAGCGCCCGGCCGAGCGTGGACTTGCCGCAGCCGGACTCGCCGACCAGCCCGTACGTCCTGCCGCGCGGGATGCGCAGGTCGACGCCGTCGACCGCCTTGACGTGGCCCACCACCCGGTCCAGAAACACCCCCCGCTTGATCGGGAAGTGCACCTTCAGGTCGCGGACCTCGACGAGGATCTCGCTATCGGTCACGGCTTCTCCTCCTCGCGCGGGGCGGGCACCGGACCGGCGACACCGCCGGCCGCCGGGGCGGCGGTCGCGCCCGGCTCGGCGATCCCGGCCGGGGCCGGGGTCGCACCCGGCTCCGCAGCCTCGGCCGGGGCGACGGTGGCGGCCGTCGCACCCGGGGCGGCGGTGCCGGCCGGGGGGACGGTGCCGGGGACCGGGGCCGGGTTGACGCACCGGTAGCCACGGCCGTCGTGGGTGAGCGACAGCTCCGGCGGCTCCCCCACGCACTCGTCGATCCGCCGGGCGCAGCGCGGGGCGAAGGCGCAGCCGTCCGGCCAGGCCAGCACGTCGCGGACGGAGCCGGGGATCGGGACGAGCCGCTCACCGCGCCCGGCGTCCAGGCGGGGCACCGACCCGAGCAGACCCACCGTGTACGGGTGGCGCGGCTCGCGGAACAGCGGGCGGCGACGGGCCTTCTCGACCACCCGTCCGGCGTACAGGACGTTGATCGTGTCGCACATGCCGGCGACCACGCCCAGGTCGTGGGTGATCATCACGAGCGCGGTGCCGGAGTCCCGGACCAGCTCCTTGAGCAGCTCCAGGATCTGCGCCTGGATGGTCACGTCCAGCGCGGTGGTCGGCTCGTCGGCGATCAGCAGCCGGGGTCGGCAGGCCACCGCCATGGCGATGAGGGCGCGCTGTCGCATTCCGCCGGAGAGCTGGTGCGGGTACTCCTTGAGCCGGCGGCGCGGGTCGGGGATGCCGACCCGGTCGAGCAGCTCGGCGGCCTCCTTCTGGGCCGCCTCCCCCTTCATCCCCCGGTGCCGCGCCAGCACCTCGGTCACCTGGAGGCCGATCGGGATGACCGGGTTCAGCGAGGAGAGCGGGTCCTGGAAGATCATCGCCACGTCCCGGCCCCGGATGTCCCGCCGGGAGCGGTCGTCGAGTTGGAGCAGGTCCGTGCCGTCGAAGACGGCCTTGCCGCCGACCCGGAGGCCGGGCTGCTTGGGCAGCAGGCCCATGATCGCCAGCGAGGTGACGCTCTTGCCGCAACCGGACTCGCCGACCAGGCCGACCACCTGGCCCGCGTCGACCGAGAAGGAGACCCCGTCGACCGCGCGCACGGTGCGCTGACCGCGCCGGGCGAAGGTGACGGAGAGGTCGTCCACTTCGAGCAGTGCCATTACCAACCTTCCGTTCGCGACTGCGGGGCTCGCAAGCTCACTCCTCGCGCTTCACACGACAAACCTTCCGATCGCGACTGCGGGGCTCGCAAGCTCACTCCTCGCGCTTCACACGACAAACCTTTCGTTCGCGACTGCGGGGCTCGCAAGCTCACTCCTCGCGCTTCACGCATTACGCCTACTTCCGCAGCTTCGGGTCGAGGGCCTCGCGCATCGCCTCGCCGAGCAGGGTGAAGCCGAGCGCCGTGACGATGATCGCGAGGGCGGGCAGGATGGCGAGCCGGGGCGCGGCGTCGAGGTAGCGCTGCGCGTCGGCGAGCATCACCCCCCACTCCGGGATCGACGCGTCGTTGTTGCCCAGGCCGAGGAACGACAGCGCGGCGGCCTCGATGATCGCGGTGGCCAGGGTCAGCGTGGCCTGGACGATCACGGGGGCCAGCGAGTTCGGCACCACGTGGGTCAGGGCGATCTTCGGCTTCTTCACGCCCAGCGACGTCGCGGCCAGCACGTAGTCGCTGTTGGCCTGGGAGATCATCGAGCCGCGCAGCAGCCGGGCGAAGACCGGCACCGAGACCACGCCGACCGCGATCATCACGGTGCTCAGGCCGGCGCCGAGCAGCGCGGCGACGCTGATCGCGAGCAGCAGGCTCGGCATGGCCAGCAGCATGTCGACGAAGCGCATGAGGACGTTGTCGACGGCCCGGCCCCACCTGCCGCCGAGCCCGGCGCAGGCCCCGGCGACGCCGCCGATCAGCGACCCGACGGCCAGGCCGATGAGCGTGGAGACCACGCCGACCAGCAGGGTCTGCCGGGCGCCCACGATCATCCGGCTGAACTCGTCGCGGCCGATGTGGTCGACGCCGAACCAGTTCTCGGCCCGGGGGCCGGGGAAGTAGCCGATGTTGTCCCGGATCTCGCCCTTCCAGAGCTGGGCGTCCGCCGGGTGCGGGACGAGGAACGGCCCGACGATCGCGATCAGCAGGAACAGGCCGAGGATGACCGCGCCGACGATGGCGGCCGGATTGCGTCGCAGCCGCCGGAACGCCTCCTGCCAGAGGCTGACGCCGCGCTCGTCGTCCCGGGCGGCCAGCTCGGCGAGGCGGTCGATCTTCTCGCGCTTCTTGCCCGTGATCGTCGTCATCGCACCCTCACCCTCGGGTCGATCACGCTGTAGGAGAGGTCCACCAGGAGATTCACCAGCACGTACACCACCGCGATGATCAGGATGAAGCCCATCAGCACGGGGTAGTCGCGCTGGCTGATCGCCTCGGCGACGAACGCCCCGATGCCGCTGAAGGCGAAGACGGTCTCGGTCAGCACCGCGCCGGAGAGCAGGCCGCCGGTGAGCAGGCCGATGGAGGTGACCACGGGCAGCATGGCGTTGCGCAGCACGTGCCGGCTGCGGACGGTCCGCTCGGTCAGGCCCTTGGCCTCGGCGGTGCGGACGAAGTCCTCGTTGAGCACCTCCAGCACGCTGGCCCGGGTGATCCGCACGATGATCGCCAGCGGGATGCTGGCCAGCGCCAGGCCCGGCAGCACCAGGTGCCAGAGCGCGTCGGCGGCGGCGTCCCACTCGCGGGTCAGCAGCCCGTCGACGACGAAGAAGTTGGTGATCCGGGTCGCCCCGATGGTCGGGTCCTGCCGGCCGCTGGACGGGAACCAGCCGAGGTTCTCCGAGAAGATCGCCTTCAGCACGTACGCCAGGAAGAAGACCGGGATGCAGATGCCGATCAGCGAGCCGCCGACCGAGAGGTGGTCGAGCAGCCGGCCCCGGCGGCGGGCGGCCAGGTAGCCCAGCGGAATGCCGATCCCGATCGCGATGATCATCGCCATCACGGTCAGCTCCACCGTGCCGGGGAACCGCTCGAAGAACTCGGTGGTCACCGAGCGCTTGGTCGAGGTCGACGTGCCCAGGTCCAGGCTGAGCAGGCGTCGGACGAACCGGCCGTACTGGACCAGGATCGGCTCGTCCAGGCCGAGGTTGCGGCGGATGGCCGCGCGCATCTCCGGCGTGCCGCGCTCGCCGAGGATGGCGGTCTCGGGGCCGCCCGGCAGCCGGCGCAGCCAGATGAAGAGCAGGAGGGAGAGCCCGAACAGCGTCGGTATGAGCTGGAGCAGGCGTCTGACGATGAACCGGAACACGGGGGCCTCGACAGGGGGTGCGGAGGGTTACGGGCGGGCGCCGTGGTGCTGGCGCCCGCCCGCGTTCCTTGCGTCAGGTCAGGACTTGAACTCGGCGGTCGCGAAGCGCTCGTCGGTGAGCGGGCTCGCCTTGATCCCGGTCACGTCCTTGCCGAACACGATCGCCGGCGGCGAGTGCGAGACCGGCACGCCCGGCAGGAAGTCCATGATCGCCTTGTTCAGGGCCTTGTACTTCTCCACCCGCGCCGCCGGGTCGGCGGTGGTGTCCGCGTCCTTGAACTGGTCGAACAGGGCCTTGTTGGTGAAGCCCCACTCGTCCTTCGGCCGGTCGAACATGGTGCCGATGAAGTTGTAGGCGTCGCCGTAGTCACCGGTCCAGCCGAGGAAGTGGATGTCGTGCTTGTTGCCCGAGGTGGTGGCGTTCAGGTAGTCCGGGCTCCACTTCAGCGGGATGGCCTGGACGTTGATGCCGACCGCCTTGAGGTCCGCCGAGAGCAGCTCGAAGATGTCCTTCGGGTTCGGCATGTACGGCCGGGTGACCTCGGTCGGGTAGTGGAACCGCAGGGTCAGGTTCGTCGCGCCCGCCTCGGCCAGCAGCGCCTTGGCCTTCTCCGGGTTGTAGTCGTACTTGGCCACGTCGGCGTTGAAGCCCTCGACGGTGTCCGGCATGAAGTTCACGCCGACCTTGGCGCCCGGGGGCAGCTTCGAGTCGACCAGCGCCTGGCGGTTGAGAGCGTACGCGATCGCCTGGCGGACCTTGACGTCGGCGAGCTTCGGGTTCCCCTTCTGGTTGATGGCCAGGTAGAGGATGTTGAACGCCGGGCGCGTGAGCATGTTGAAGCCCTCGGCCTTCAGCGGCTCGACGTCGGCCGGGCCGACCAGGTCGTACCCCTGGATGTCGCCGGAGCGCAGCGCCTGCTTGCGCGCGTTCTCGTCCGAGATGGTCTTGTAGATGATGGTCTTCAGCTTGGCCTTGGTGCCGGCGTAGTCGTCGTTGCGCTCGATGGTGAGCGTCTTGTTGGCCACGTCCCAGGACTTGAACTTGAACGGGCCGGTGCCGGTGGGGTGCTCCATCGCGTACGACGGGTACTTGATGTCCTCGGCGGTGCCGCCGACGTTGCTGGCGTCGTACTGCTGCAGCGCCTTCGGGCTGTGCATGGAGAACGAGGGCAGCATCAGCGCGGCCGGGATCTTGCTGGAGACCCGGGTGAACGCCAGGTCCACGGTGGTGGCGTCCTTGGCGGTGCAGGACTTGAAGAGGCTCGGCGGCAGGTCCGCGTCCTCGTTCTTGGCGAAGCCGCCCATGACGTCCTGCCAGTACGGGGTCACGTCCGGGCTCTGCATGAGGCCCTTGGAGTTGTACCAGCGGTCGAAGTTGGCGCAGACGGCCTCGGCGTTGAAGTCGGCGCCGTCGTGGAACTTCACGCCGGTGCGCAGCTTGAAGGTCCACGTCGTGCCGGCGGCGTCCGGGGTCCAGGTCTCGGCCAGCCCGGGGGTGACCTTGGTGCCCCCCTCCTCCGGCCGGACCAGGGTCTCGAAGACCTGACGGGCCACGCGCAGCGACTCGCCGTCGCTGGCGAAGCTGGGGTCGAGGACCTTCGGGTCGCCGGCGACGCCGAAGACCAGAGTGTCCTTCTTGCTACCGCCGGAACTGTCGTCGCGGTTGCTCTCGGCGCAGCCTGCTACCGCGAGGGCCGCGACCGCGACGGCCGCGACAGCGACCTTCGGCCTGGGTGCACGCATGGGTGCTTCACCTCGTCCTTGGGGGTACGGACAACGTGGTGACAGGGGTCACCGATGGGCGTGACCTTAGCCCCCGTTCGGACCACCCCGAAACCGCCCGGACACGGGTTGGTATCGGATCGTGTCCGAGCGTCCACAATGCCGACGAATCGAAGGTGGAAGCGGTCGATCGCCGAACGATTCTAGGGCGCGATGCCAAACTGTTACGTCGCCCCGCCCGTACTGCCGAAAGGTGTCAGATCACGGACCGCGCCCCTCGCCGGGCCTGTCGCGCCGCCCGGCGGTCGGGGAAGGGTCAGACCGCGCGGCGGCCCTCGAACGCGCGGCCGAGGGTGATCTCGTCGGCGTACTCCAGGTCGCCGCCGACCGGCAGGCCGCTGGCCAACCGGGTCACCGAGATGCCCATCGGCTTGACCAACAGCGCGAGGTACGTCGCCGTCGCCTCGCCCTCGGTGTTCGGGTCGGTGGCGAGGATCAGCTCGCGCACCGCGCCGCCGCCCAGCCGGACCATCAGCTCGCGGATGCGCAGATTGTCCGGCCCGATGCCCTCCAGCGGGTTGATCGCGCCGCCGAGCACGTGGTACCGGCCCCGGAACTCACCGGTCCGCTCGATCGCCACCACGTCCTTGGGCTCCTCGACCACGCAGAGCACCTCGTCGCTGCGGCGCGGGTCGCGGCAGATCCGGCACTGCTCGGACTCGGCCACGTTGTAACAGGTGGTGCAGAACCGGACCAGGTCCTTGACCTTGCGCAGCGCGCCGGCCAGCCGGTTCACGTCGGCCGGGTCCGCCGACAGGACGTGGAAGGCGATCCGCTGGGCGCTCTTCGGGCCGACGCCCGGCAGCCGCCCCAGCTCGTCGATGAGGTCCTGGATGGCACCTTCGTACATCGTCGGCGGCCGGCTCAGAAACCGGGCAGGCCGAGGCCGCCCATGCCGCCCGCGACCGGGCCCATCTTCTGCTCGGTCAGCGCCCGGGCCGCCTCGGCGGCGTTGTGCAGCGCGGCGACCACCAGGTCCTCCAGCGTCTCCACGTCCTCCGGGTCGACGGCCTTGGGATCGATCTTGATGCCCTTGATGTCGCCCGAACCCGAGACGGTCGCGGTGACCAGGCCGCCCCCGGCGGTGCCCGTCACCTCGGCCTCGGCCAGCTCAGCCTGCGCCTTGGCGATCTGCTGCTGCATCTTCTGCGCCTGCTTCAGCATCTGCTGCATGTTCGGCTGTCCACCTGGGCGCACGGATCGCTCCTTCTCGCACTCGTCTGCTCGGCCGCGCCCAGCCTAGCCGGGGCGCGACCCGTTCACCGGCGCGGGCGACCCCGCGTCAGCGGGCGTCCACCTCGTCGATCTTCTCGGCCCCGAGCGCCTCCCGGAGGAGCTGCACCGCCTGCTCCTCGCTGGACTGCCGGGCGGTCCGCTCGTCGATCACCTCGTCGAGCGGCTCGTCACCCGGGTCGAAGCCCTCGTAGGCCGGCGCGGCAACCGGCGCCGCGGCAGCCGGGCCTCCACCGCCGCGCAGGGGCCCGTCGTAGTCCGGGTCGTAGGGCGGCTCGCCCGCCCAATCGGCGTCCGCGGTCTTCCGCGCCTCCTGGGTACGCGGGCCCCGGCCGGCCGCCGCCGCCCGCGCCGCCGCGAGCCCACTGCTGACCGGTGCGCCACCACCGGCCCCACCGCCGCCGCCCGCGTTGGCCGCGCCGGTGCCGGTCGCGCCGTTCGCCCTGCCCGCGCCGTTCGCCCTCCCTGCGCCGCCCGTGCCGACCGTGCTGCCGGTGCCGGCCGCGCTGGTGCCGGTCGAGCCGTTCGCCCCCGGGGCTGCCGGTGCGGGCGGCCCGGCGGGGGATGGTGCCGAGGCCGCGCCGCCCGGACGGGCCGGCTCCGGCCACGCCTCGCCGCCCGGCGCGCCGCCGGGCCGGGCCGCCTCCGGCCAGTCCTCGTCCCCACCGGAAGCGGGCGCGGAGCCGCCCGGACGGGCCGGCTCGGGCCAATCCTCGCCGGCCGCCGGCCCTGAGCCGCCGCCCGGCCTACCGCCGGCACGCCCACCCGGCCCGCCGCCGTTGCCGCCCCCCGCGCCACCACCGGCACGGCCACCCGGCCCGCCGCCGATGCCGCCCCCCGCGCCACCACCGGCACGGCCACCCGGCCCGTCGCCGTCGCGGCCACCCGGGCCAGCGGCGGGCCGAGCCGGGGCGCCGCCCCGGTCGGCGGGCGCGGCGGGCGGGGGCCCGGCCGGGGCGCCGGGCGCCGGGTGTGCGGGTGCTGCGGGGCCGGTCGCCTGCGGTGCCGGGCGGGCCGGCGCGGACGCCGCCGCCCGGGACCCGCCCCCCGACGCCCCGGAGACCTCGCAGCGGATCTGCCAGCGCCCGCCCAGCTCCTCGTAGAGCGCGTCGGTGAGCACCGTCGCGTGGTCGGACATCATCTTCGCCAGCACCGTCGACTTGACGGTCAGCACCAGCGCGTCGCCGTCCAGCTCCCGGACGACCGCGTCGCGCATCAGCGCCGCGATCCGCTTGTTGGTCCGGTTGACCTTGCCGACCACCTCGGGCCACGCCCGGCGCACCGCGACCGCGTCCAGCGCCCCGGGGGCCACCGACCCCGGGCGGGGCGGGGCGGGGGTGCCCGGGTCGGGCATGACCGCCTCCGGCGGGACCTCCCGCCGGGGCGGGACCACGGCGGCCGGCGCCGGAACGGGGGCGGTGGGGGTGGCCGGGGCGCTCGCCGGGGCGGCGGACGCCGCCGCCGGCGCGGTCGGCGCGGCAGCCGCCTGCGGTGCGGTGGGCTCGGGGCGTACCGCCGGGGGCGGGGCGACCGGCGCGGGCCCGGCGGCGGCCGGCGGCAGCTCCGTGCCGGCCAGGGTGAGCCGGCGCTCCATCCGTTCGAGGCGCTGGAGCAGGCCGCCGGTGGAGTCGTCCACCCCCGGCAGCAGCATCCGGGCGGAGATCAGCTCCAGCAGCAGCCGGGGCGCGGTGGTGCCGCGCATCTGCACCAGGCCGTCATGCACGATGTCCGCGCAGCGGGACAGGGTGGCCGGGCCGAGCCGCTGCGCCTGGGCCGTCATCCGCTCGATCTGGTCGGCCGGCCCGTCGATCAGGCCCTTGGCGGCGGCGTCGGGCACCTGCTGGAGGACGATCAGGTCGCGCAGCCGCTCCAGCAGGTCCGAGGCGAACCGGCGGGGGTCGTGCCCGGCCTCGGCGACCCGGTCGACGGTCGCGTACGCGGCGGCGCCGTCCCCGGCGGCGAGCGCGTCGCACATCTCGTCGATCAGCGCCGAGTCGGTGACGCCGAGCAGTGCGGCGGCCCGCGCGTAGGTGACGCCCTCCGCGCCGGCGCCCGCGATGAGCTGGTCCAGCACGGAGAGGCTGTCCCGGGCGCTGCCGCCGCCGGCCCGCACGACGAGGGGAAAGACCGCTGGCTCGACCGTGACCCCCTCGGCCTCGCAGAGCTGCTCCAGGTACGGCCGGAGCGTCTTCGGCGGGATCAGCCGGAAGGGGTAGTGGTGCGTCCGCGACTTGATCGTGCCGAGGACCTTCTCCGGCTCGGTCGTGGCGAAGATGAACTTGACGAACTCCGGGGGCTCCTCGACCAGCTTGAGCAGGGCGTTGAAGCCGGCCGACGAGACCATGTGCGCCTCGTCGATGACGTAGATCTTGAACCGGCTGTGGGCCGGGGCGAAGAACGCCTTCTCGCGCAGCTCGCGGGCGTCGTCGACGCCGCCGTGGCTGGCCGCGTCGATCTCCAGCACGTCGATCGAGCCACCGTCGGTGGCCAGCGAGCGGCAGGACTCGCACTGGCCGCACGGCTCCGGGGTGGGGCCCTGCTCACAGTTCAGCGAGCGGGCCAGGATGCGGGCGCTGGAGGTCTTGCCGCAGCCCCGGGGCCCGGAGAAGAGGTAGGCGTGGTTGAGCCGCCCGCTGCGCAGCGCCTGCGACAGCGGCTCGGTGACGTGCTCCTGCCCGATGACCTCGGCGAAGGTGCGCGGCCGGTACTTGCGGTAGAGCGCCAGTGCCACCCGTCCCGCCTCCTCTCGACCGAGCCATTCTGCGCCGGTCGGGCACGCGTGACCACCCACCACCCCGTGACCCTGACCGCGGGTACGGTATCGCCACCCGGAGACAAAAAGGCCTCCCGTGCACCCGGCAGAGCTCGCTTATCCTTGCTGCCTTCCGGCCCTGGGGAGGTTCACGAGATACCGCCGCACGGGAGGTGACACCCAGCCTACCCGACGCCCGTACGATCTTCATGGGGGTGGTGGGGTGGCCGCGCCGCGCGGGACCTGTATCCTGTCCCACGGAGGATTCGCCTAGAGGCCTAGGGCGCACGCTTGGAAAGCGTGTTGGGTTTACACCCTCACGAGTTCGAATCTCGTATCCTCCGCTCGCTTGAGCAGCACGAACGAGCAGGGCCGGCCCCACTGGGACCGGCCCTGAGTCGTCTCACCCGCCCTGCTCCGGCCCGCTGACTCAGCCGGTGTGACCGCGCTGGTGATCTCTCGAAGAGCATTCGAAGGCCACGACGACGGTCGAGGGGTCACGGATGGCCGCCGACGATGGCGGCCATCCGCGCCCCGGCGGCGTCAGCAGGTGGTGTTGCGCCCCGGAACCCAGCCGTCCAGCGACGGGTCCTCGGCGCCGTGGCCGTAGATCCAGGAGTCGTCGTCGATGGCCCAGACCTGACCGTGCCAGCGGAAGCCGCGCCCGGCGGTCAGGGTGCGCAGCACGAAGCCGCTCTGCGGTGCGGCGCGGAGCCAGGTGTTCTCCCTGAGGTTGCAGACGATGCCCCACGCGTCGCTGGCCGAGGCGGGCGTGGCCACCACGCCCGTACCAGCGAGAACGACAGTCATGGCCGTCAGCACGTGCAGAAGTCGACGTTTCACCCGTGTCCCTTCGGTGTGAACCAGTAAGGCCCTGCGATCGCGGTCAATATACAAGCGCTCTGGGGCGCCCGTAGGCCCACGCAGCGCCCGCCCGCCCGTCGTCGACCGGGCCCCGCCCAGGCGGTCATCGCCCTGACCGCCGGCGCGCCCCCGCCACCTCGTCGACGGTTCCTGACGCAGTCCCGCCCACCCGGTACGGTCCGGGCAGCACCGGCACGCCACTCCCCCCGGTACGGTCCGGGCAGCGCCGGCGCACCACTCCCGGTCGTACACATGTTCCATCCACAGGCTGTGGACACGGAGGAGTTCGATGGGTTACCAGCTCAGTGCGGTGGTCGCCGACGTCGAGCTGCTCCGCGAGCGGACCGTCGACCTGGACCACGCCGTGCTCGCCGCGTTGCGCCAGGACTTCGCGCTGCTGCCGGTCACCCCGCAACTCGTCGAGGAGCTGACCGGGGCCCTGCCGGACTTCGTCGCCGGGGATCTCGGCCCCGACCGGCCGTTCGAGCTGGTGCTCTCGCCGGCCCTGGCCGGGCTGTTCGCCGGGTGGTCCCGGTTGGGGCCGGTGGCGTACCTGGAGGCGGAGTTCTCCGGTGGCGTCGGGCACCAGGCGGCGGTGGTCTGGCTGGCCGGCGCGGTGAGCTGGGGGCCGCGCTTCGACGCCGTGCTGGACGCCCCGCGCGAGCAGTGGCCGGTGAACGCGGCGCTGGTCCGCATCGGCGCGGAGCCGGGGCCGTGGATCGACCCGTTCGCCGAGCTGGGCCTGCATCTGGAGCGGAACACCGACGGCTGGTTGGCGCACGGGCGGCGCGGGCTGTCCGCCGACTACTGGGACGAGCTGGCCGAGGAGTGGGAAATCAGGGAATCCGCCGCCCGGCAGCAACCTGGAGGCCCCGGTCCCGTTGGGGACTGGGGGATTCCATGAAATTGCGACAATTCGTCTTCATTGCGGCGCTGCTCACGGCCGCCTCGATCGCGGGCAGCGGCGTACGTCCACAGGGGCCGGTCGACGAGGCCGGCGACCATCGACCGCGCGACCCGCTCGGCACCCGGCCGGCCGGCGTGGACGAGGTCGTCGGCCTCGACGGGCTGCGCGACGTCGAGTTTGGCGACACCGAGCAGGAGCTGACCCGGCGCGGGGCGCTCAGCCCCGGCGCGGACGCCTGCGGCCCGGCTCTCGCGGGCCACGGCGCGGCCAGCCCGATCTTCGTCGACGATCGGCTGGTGCTGCTCTGGCTCGACGACCCGGCCCGCACCCCCGAGGGGGTCACCGTCGGCACCCCCGTCGCCGAGATCGCCAGCCGCTACCGGTCGGTGAGCCGGCTCGACGCTCCCCGACAGACGCACCGCTTCGACGGGCTGCTGGCCCGGCGCGGCGACCGCGCGTACCTCTTCCTGCACGACGGCCGCACGGTCCGCAAGATCATCGTCGGGTACGCCGACTGGGCCCGCCGCCTCTTCGCCGAGGGCCACGGCCCCTGCTGAGCCTGCGGTCGGCCGGGCCTCCGCGGCTCCTGACGCGGGAGGCCCGGCGCGAGCGTCACCGCACCGCCCGTGGCGGTGGTGGCGCCCCGGCCGGGCCTCCGGCAGGTCAGTACAGGCTGACGCTGCTCTGCGGCCCGGCGATGCGGAAGCCGTACGACAGGAGCGAGAGGCGATCGGTGCGCAGCGACGCGCCGCTCCACGAGGTGGCCTGCGGCGCGAGCCCGCCCGAGGAGCCGTGGAACGCGGCGATCGAGCCGGACGGGTAGCCCGCGAGGTCGCCGGCCACCTCCTCCCCGCTCGACGCCACCACGGCGTCGAGCCCGCCGGTGCCGTTGAGGTTCAGCAACGCGACGGAGGCACCGAACTTGTCACCGCGCTCGGCCGAGCCCGGGATCACCTCGTGGTTCTGGTCGAACCCCTGGGCACCGGTCCCGGTGAGCCCCGAGGCGGAGCCCTTCAGCAGGGTCGCTCCCCCGGCCTGAGTCGCCGAACCGATGGCCTCGCCGGGCACGCCGACCAGCACGTCCGCCTTGCCGTCGCCGGTCACGTCGCCGACGGCGAGCGTCGCGCCGAAGCGGTCCTCGTCCTCGGGGTCTCCCGGTACGCCGGCCGTCGCCTGCGTGGCGATCTTTACCGCGCTGCCGGACAGGCCGGCGGAGCGGCCCGTGAAGGCCGCGACGAGACCGCCGTTCAGGTGCGGGGTCTGGGCGCTGGGCGCCCCGGCGATCACCTCGCCCAGCCCGTCGCCGTTCACGTCGCCGATGGCGAGGGACTGGCCCAGGTACCAGGCGATGATGAAGGGATCACCCGTCGCCGCGTGCACCGCCGCGCCGGTGGCCGAGGTGGCCCCGGTGGAGGAGATGCCACCGGCCGCGCCCCACATCAGGGTGACCATCCCGCTGCCGTACGCGCCGCTGCCGTCGTTCTCCCACGGCGCACCGATGGCCAGGTCGGCGTACCGGTCGTTGTTGACCTTGCCGATCGCGAGCGTGCGGCCGAACTGGTCGTTACGCTCAGCTCCCCCGGGCACCGCCTCCTGGTCCTGCTGGAGGTACTGCGAGCCGGTGGCCGTCAGGCCCGCCGCCCCGCCGAGAAGGACGTAGACCGCGCCGGCGTCCGCCTTGTCCCCGATCGCCTCCCCGTACGCGCCGACCGCCAGGTCGTCGCGGCCGTCGCCGTTGATGTCGCCGGCCGCGAGCGCACCCCCGAACCGGTCGTAGCTCTCCGGCTCGCCCTGGACCCCGTCGGAGCTCTGGTTGAAGTGGCCCGCAGAGCCGACCACCAGACCCGAGCTGCTGCCCGGAATGATCCAGACCCCGCCGGCCTGGGCCTTGTTACGCGGGTCCACCTCGTCCGCGTCACCGATTGCGAGGTCGTCGTACCCGTCGCCGTTGAAGTCCCCCGCCACGATCGCCGCACCGAGGCTGCCGGCCCCGGTCGACGCCCCCATGAGGTAGTCGACCTGCGGCGCGGACGAGTACCGCACGACCACCACGCCGGTCGGATAGTGCGGCAGGTTGGACTCGAGGAAATCGGTGGAGGCCGCGACGTCGTCGACGCCGTCGCCGTCAAAGTCGGAACGGGTGGCACCCGTCCCCCGTACCGGGGTGACGGCCTTCGCCACCCGGTGATGCTGAAGGACGACGCCGTCCCGGCTGATGGTCCCGAAGTCGTCCGCCGCCTGGGCGGGGGCCCCGATCGACAGCCCGGCCAGCACGGCCAGGACAGACACGCTCGCAGTTCTCCGACGCAATTGACACTCCCCGCTCGCTGTGGACGCCCCGACACGATAGGGGCGCGGATCGACAGCGATAACCGGGTGATCGGGTGCTGTCGGCGACGACCGGGCAGCACGTCCCGCCCGAGCAGTCGACGACGGCAGCACCGCTCGCAGCGACGCGGCCTTGCCTGCGGAGCACGGTCCGTCGCGGTGAAGGGCCAGCCCCGTAGGACCGGCCCTTCGCCGCGCTCGGCCGGGCGCGGGCGGCACGAGGTCCGCCCGGCCCGGCACGTCCGCTCAGTACAGGATGCCGCCGCTCTGCGGCCCGGCGATCCGGGTGCCGTACCGCTGGGGCCAGATCCGCTCGGTGCGCAGGGACGCGCCGCTCCACGAGGTGGCCTGCGGCACGAGCCCGCCCGAGGAGCCGTGGAAGACGGCGATGGCCCCGGACGGGTGGTCGGCCGTGTCGCCGTCCACCTCCTCCCCGATCGACGCCACGACGGCGTCGAGCCCGCCGGTGCCGTTGAGGTTCAGCAGCGCCGCCGAGGCGCCGAACAGGTCGCGGCGCTCGGCCGAGTCCGGTACGACCGCGTGGTTCTGGTCGAACCCCTGGGCGCCGGTCCCGGTCAGCCCCGAGGCGGAGCCCTTGAGCAGGATGACCGTCCCGGCCTCGGCCGTGGAGCCGATGGCCTCGCCGGGCCCGCCGACCAGCACGTCGGCCTTGCCGTCGCCGGTCACGTCGCCGACGGCGAGCGTCGCGCCGAACCGGTCGAACCCCTCGGGGTCCCCCGGCACGCCGGCCGTGCCCTGCGTGATGATCCGCACGGCGCTGCCGGACAGGCCGGCGGAGCGGCCCGTGAAGGCCGCGACGAGACCGCCGGTCAGGTACGGGGTCTGGGCGCTGGGGGCCCCGGCCAGCACCTCGCCCAGCCCGTCGCCGTTCACGTCGCCGATCGCCAGGGCCTCACTCAGGTTCCACGCGGTCGTCTCGGGGTTGCTCGTCGAGCCGCTCACGGCCGCGCCGGTGGCCGACGTGGCCCCGGTGGACGACACCCCGCCGGCCGAACCCCACATGAGGGTGACCATGCCGCTGCCGTCCGGGGACGTGCTGCTGTTCTCCCAGGGCGCGCCGATGGCCAGGTCGGCGTACCGGTCGTTGTTGACCTTGCCGATGGCGAGCGTGAAGCCGAACTGGTCGTTGCGCTCGGCCCCGCCGGGCACCGCCTCCTGGTCCTGCTGGAGGTAACGGGAGTTGGTCGCGGTCAGGCCCCCGGACCCGCCGAAGAGGACGTAGACCGCGCCGGCGTCGGCCTTGTCGCCGATCGCCTCCCCGTACGCGCCGATCGCCAGGTCGTCGCGGCCGTCGCCGTTGATGTCGCCGGCCGCCAGCGCACCCCCGAACCGGTCGTAGCTCTCCGGCTCGCCCTGCACGCCCTCCGAACTCTGGTTGAAGTGGCTCGCCGAACCCACCACGAGGCCCGTCGGGCTGCCGGGGATGATCCAAACCCCGCCGGCGTGGGCCTTGTTACGCGGGTCCACCTCGTCCGAGTCACCGATGGCGAGATCGTCGTACCCGTCGCCGTTGAAGTCCCCCGCCACGAGGGCCATACCGAAACAGACGCAGCCGCCCTCGCTCGGCGACATGGCACCCAGGAGGTAGTCGACCTGCGGTGCGGACGAGTACCGCACGACGACCACCCCCGACGGGCGGTGGGGCAGGTCGGGGTCGCGGAAGTCACCGCTGGCCGCGACGTCGTCGACGCCGTCGCCGTCGAAGTCGGAACGGGTCGCACCCGTCCCCCGCACCGGGCTGGCCGCCTTCGCCACCCGGTGATGCTGGAGGATCACGCCGTCCCGGGTGACGGTCCCGACCTCCTCCGCCGCCTCGGCGGGGGCGCCGATCGACAATCCGGCCAGCACGGCCAGGACAGAAACGCTTGCGGTCTTCCGGCGCAATGACACTCCTCGCTCGCTGTGGACGCCTCGACACGATAGGGGCGGAGATCGACAGCGATAACCGGACGATCGGGCATCGCGGCAGGCCGAACAGCCGGAGCCGGCAGAACTGGGACCGGAAGCGGAACGCCCGGCCGGTCCTCGCGGACCTGCCGGGCGTTCTCGCTGTTGCGAGCGGTGGCGGAGGGATTTGAACCCTCGGAGGGCGTAAACCCTCACACGCTTTCGAGGCGTGCTCCTTAGGCCGCTCGGACACGCCACCGCCGACGAGGGTACAGGACACCGGGCTCGGACGCCGAACCGGTGTCCCCTCGGCCGGCCTGGCAGGATCTTTGCCATGAGTACGCACATCGGCGCGAAGCCGGGAGAGATCGCCGAGCGGGTCCTGTTGCCGGGTGACCCGCTGCGGGCCAAGTGGATCGCGGAGACCTACCTCGAGGGCGCACGCTGCTACTCGACGGTCCGGGGCATGTTGGGCTTCACCGGCCGCTGGAACGGCGTGGAAGTCTCCGTCCAGGGCTCCGGCATGGGCATGCCGTCCGCCTCCATCTACGCCCACGAGCTGGTCAACGAGTACGGCGTGAAGTCCCTCGTCCGGGTCGGCTCCTGCGGGGCGCTCTCGGAGGAGCTCCAACTGCGGGACGTCGTCGCGGCGATCGGCTCGTCCACCGACTCGAACATGAACCGGATGCGCTTCGACGGGCTGATCGACTACGCCCCGGTCGCCGACTTCGGTCTCCTGCGCACCTCGGTGGAGGTCGCCGAGCGGCGCGGCATCGACATGCGGGTGTGCCCGATCCTGGCGGCGGACGCCTTCTACACGGACCGGCCGGACCTGTACGACACCCTGGCGGACTACGGGGTGCTGGCGGTGGAGATGGAGTCCGCCGCCCTCTACACGATCGCGGCCCGGTTCAAGGCCCGCGCACTGACCATCCTCACGGTCAGCGACCACATCAAGACCGGGGAGAAGACCACCTCGGAGGAGCGGGAGCAGACCTTCTCCCAGATGGTCGAGATCGGCCTGGACACGATCATCGCCTGACGGCGGGGCGGGCCCACCGGGCCTCCGGCGGGCGGCCGTGAACGGCGGCCCGGCCGGGACACCGGCGCACGGGCGTCAGCGGAAGAAGGCGCGCAGGACGGCGGAGTTCTCCGTCGCCAGCACCCCGCCGTACACCTCGGGGCGGTGGTTGAGGCGGCGGTCGCGCAGCACGTCCCACAGCGACCCCGCCGCCCCGGTCTTGGGCTCCCAGGCCCCGAAGACCACGGTCGAGATCCGGGCCAGCACGATCGCCCCCGCGCACATCGTGCAGGGCTCCAGCGTCACCACGAGCGTGCAGTCGTCCAGCCGCCACCGGCCCAGGCGCTCGGCGGCCCGGCGCAGCGCCAGCACCTCCGCGTGCGCGGTCGGGTCGCCGGTCAGCTCCCGCTCGTTGCGTCCCACGGCCAGCTCGGTCCCGTCCGGGCCGTAGACCACCGCGCCGACCGGCACGTCGTCCGCCGACCCCTCGGCGGCGACGGCGGCCTCCGGGCTGGTGACTCCCGAACCGGTGACCGCTGGGCCGGTGACGGCGGCCTGGAGGGCGCGGCGCATCCACAGCTCGTGCCGCTGCCGCCGGCCGGTGCCGGTGGGCTCCGCGAGGCCCTCGTGGGCCCCCGGCCCGGCCCGGCCCACCGCGCCCGGCGTCGGCTGCCCGGACCGCACCGGCCCCAGCGCGGGGTCGGTGGCGTCGGCCGGCTCGGCGGTACCCGCCAGCGGCGACCCGCCCCCGGCCAACCCGGGCCCACCGGAGGCCGACGAAGGCCCACCGGAAGGCGACGCCGCGCCGGGAGCCGAGGGCCCACCGGAAGGCGACGGCCCGTCGAAAGGCGACGACGGCTCAGACGCCACGCAGTTCCTCGACCTCGTCGACGCAGCCCAGCGCCTGGCACACCTCGGCGGTCACGTCGGCCGGCAGCATTCCTTCGTGCGCGCAGAGGCCGAGCAGCCGCTGCGCGGGGATGCCCAGGTCGGCCAGGATGTCCGCGTCGCCGACCGGGTCGGCCTCCGGGTCGACGGCCGGCTGCTCGCTGTCCTCGTCGCCCCCGGTGGCGGCCCGGGGCTCCTCGGTGTCGTCGAAGCCGGTGACCGGCCCCTTGAGGTCGCCGACCAGCAGCGCGCCGAGCCGCGACTCCTCCGCGTACGCGGAGTCGGAGCCGAAGACCCGCAGGTCCTCCCCCTCGTCGAGGCGCAGGATGACCAGGTAGGCGTCGTCGGCCTCGACGAAGAGCAGCGACAGGTCGGCGTCGGGCTCGACGTCGCGCAGCCGGTCGGCGACGTCGTCGACGTCGGTGGCGTCGCGCAGGTTCACCTCGGCGGCGGCCCACCCGCCTTCGTCGCGCACCACGGCGGCAGCGAAGTACGACACGGTTCCCCCAATTGGCCTCGGCCCGGCAACGCCGACTCGTTACGCGTGCACGTTATCCGGTCGGATCGGCGGGCGAGGAGTCAACGCCCCGAAGGGCCGGGCAATCCTGCGGGAAATGGGCGGGGCCGGGCCGTCAGCCCGCGACGCGGCGCCGGGTGGCGATGAGCTGCCGCAGCCGCTCGGTGCGCTCGCGCTGCGGCTGCTCCCGCTGGCGCACCGCTCGGGCCCCCGCCAGCTCGGCGAGGATCTGGGCGCGGCGGCGGCTCCGCTCTGCGTCGAGTCGCGGAATGGTCCAGGCCATACCGGGAGCGTGCGCCGTCCGGCGGGGGTACGTCAAGACGGGATTCGCTGCGCAGCCGGCCCGCCACCGCTCGTGGCCGCCCCGGTCACCAGAGCGGCCAGTCGCCCCCGGTCGCCCACCGCACGGCGACGACGGCGGCGGCGATGCTCCAGCCACCGCCGGTGACGATCGCGACGCCGGTGGCCACCCCCCGGTCGCCGAACCGGACCAGCGCCAGGGCGGCCAGCCACGCGACGCCGCCGGCCAGGACCGTCCACCAGGCGTAAGTGGGGACGTCGCGGCCGAGCAGGCCGAACAGCACCAGCCAGGCGGCGGCGGCCGCGCCGCCGGCGGCGACCCCGGCCCCGGTGACCGGGTGCGGCTCCCGCCAGGTCGGCCGCGACGGCGGCCCGGAGGGGAAGAGCCCCGAGGGGGTACGCGCGCCGGGGTGCTCCGGCTCGAACCGGGCCGCAGTGGTCGGTGGCCGAGGCTGCCAGGTCATCGCCGTCCCTCCTTCGCCGCGCCGTCGCTGGGGGTACGGGGAACGAGTGCGTACCCGCCCACCACCGTAACGGTTCTGTCAGGATGACCGGATGTCCTCGTGCGCCCCGCGTCGGCGCCGCACCCGTGCGGCGTACCCGATCCTGCTGCTGCTCGCGCCGGTGCTGGCCGCCGGCTGCGCGGGCGGGCCGCCGCCGGGCGCGGCCCCGAGCGGCGGGTGGGTGTCCCCGACCGGCCTGGCCACCGGGGGTCAGCCGCCCGCGCCGCTCCCGTCCACCGCGCCGCCGGGCGCCCCGCCCTCGGCGTCGGCCGCGCCGACCCGCGCCGGGCTGCGGCACGTCTTCCCGGTACGCGCCGGCAATGTCGACTACCACCCGACCCACTCGGGGTACCCGGGGACGGACATCTTCGCCGACTGCGGCGAGCCGGTGGTGGCGGTGACGGAGGGGACGATCCTGGAGGTGAGCCGGGTGGACCGGTTCGACCGGCGGGGGCCGCGGGGGCCGTACAACGGCGGGCTGTCGGTGTCGCTGCTGGGCGACGACGGGGTGCGCTACTACGGCTCGCACCTGAGCGCCATCGCCTCGGGGATCGACGCGGGCACGCGGGTGCGGGCCGGTCGGCAGCTCGGCCGGGTGGGCCGGACGGGCAACGCGAACAACGTCTGCCACCTGCACTTCGGCATCTCGCCGGTGTGCCGGGGCCAGGGCGACTGGTGGATCCGGCGCGGGGTGGTGCCGCCGGCCCGGTACCTCGACTCGTGGCGGCGCGGCGGCAACCGGGAGCCGGCCGCCGAGGTCGGGGCGTGGCGTCGCGAGCACGGTTGCCCGAAGGAGCCGGGGGCGGCCGGCGGCGGCTGACACCCGCGCGGCGGCCCTGCCCGTCCAATCGCGACATCCCGGCTCAACCGGTCGGACACATTGACGCACGTCGAGATAAGCGACTACCGTCCCGGATCAGAGAGCGCTCTCACAGGTAACGAACCTCTCCAATCCGACCAAGCGCCGTCGCCGGCCGGTCCGGCGTACCCGCGTTGGAGGCACCCGTGACCCCTCCCGCACCACACCGCCGCCGCCTCTGGGCCCTCGCCTCGACCACCGTCCTCGCCCTCGCCGCCGGCGGCCTCGCCGTCGCGGCCAACACCGTCCCCGCCCACGCCGCGACCGTCGGCGCGGGCAGCTACACCACCACCCCCGTCGGCCCGCTCCCCTCCGGCTGCGGCCAGCTCTCCACCAACCCACGGCAGTACGTCACCGCCGACGCCCCCGCCGGGGCGGTGCCCACCAACGACTGGTGGTCGTCGCTGCTGTTCAAGCGCACCGACTGCGCCTACAGCGAGCCGCTGCACGCCCACCCCCTCTCCTACGACACGTTCGGCGACGGGCTCGGCTTCTCCGCCAACTCCACCCCCGCCATCAGCGGCACCCCCACCGGGGTCGGCGAGTTCCACTACCCGTACGTGCAGGACATCCGCGTCGGCGTCGCCGGGCTGGCCTCGCCGAACGTCAGGGTCGCCGGCTGGACCGACTGGACCGTCACCCCGTACTGGAGCGACGGCGCGCGGACCATGCGGGCCACCATCGGCCACGGCCTGCCGTTCGCCTACTTCCAGACCAGCGGTGGCGACGCCGTCGTCAGCGCGAACGGCAACCCGACCGTCTGGTCCAACAGTGGCCCGACCATCGGCTTCACCGTCGCCGGCCACGACTACGTCGCGTACGCCCCGAGCGGCGCGAGCTGGACGGTCAGCGGCAGCCGGATCTCGTCGAACCTCGCCGGCCGGGGCTACTTCTCCGTCGCCCTGCTGCCCACCACCTCCGGCAGCAGCGCCCAGGAGCGCGCCGCCCTGGCCGCCACCTACGGCCGGTACGCGCACGCCCACGTCACCGGCACCCGCGTCTCCTACACCTACGACCAGGCCACCAGCCGGGTCACCACCACGTACGCGTTCACCACCGCCGCCCGGGAGGGCAGCGCCACCCAGACCGTGGTGAGCCTCTACCCGCACCAGTGGAAGTCGCTGACCGGCTCCACGCCGATCGCCCAGACCTACCCCTCGGCACGCGGCCGGATGAAGGTGCTCACCGGCGTCGACCAGTTCCGCACCGCGATGACGTTCCGTGGGGTGCTGCCCGAGCTGCCGGCCGTCGGCGACGGCTCCGGCGCCGACCTGACCACCGTGCGGGACCAGCTCGCCGCCGTCCGGGGCAACCCGACGGACCAGCGCGGCACCGACACGTACTGGACCGGCAAGGGCCTCGGCCGGGCGGCCCGGATCGCCGAGGTGGCCGACCTCGTCGGCGACACCGCCACCCGCGACAGCGCGCTCAACGCCATCCGGAGCACCCTCACCGACTGGTTCACCGCCTCGGCGGGCAAGACCGAGCGGCTGTTCTACTACGACCGGAACTGGGGCACCCTCATCGGCTACCCGGCCTCGTACGGGTCGGACCAGGAGCTCAACGACCACCACTTCCACTACGGCTACTACATCGCCGCTGCGGCCACCCTCGCCAAGTTCGACCCGCAGTGGGCCTCGAAGGGGCGGTACGGCGGCATGGTCGACCTGCTCATCCGCGACGCCGACAACTACGACCGCACCGACACCCGCTTCCCCTACCTGCGGGACTTCGACATCTACGCCGGCCACGACTGGGCCTCCGGGCACGGCTCGTTCGGCGCGGGCAACAACCAGGAGTCCTCGTCGGAGGGGATGAACTTCGCCAACGCCCTCATCCAGTGGGGCCAGGCCACCGGCGACGCCGCCGTCCGCGACGCCGGCATCTTCCTCTACACCACCCAGGCGGCGGCGATCCAGGAGTACTGGTTCGACAGCTCCGACCAGAACTTCCCGGCCGGCTTCGGGCACTCGACGGTCGGCATGGTGTGGGGCGACGGCGGGGCGTACGCGACCTGGTTCAGCGCCGAGCCGGAGATGATCCAGGGCATCAACCTGCTGCCCGTCACCGGCGGCCACCTCTACCTCGGCTACGACCCCGCGTACGTGCGGACCAACTGGGCCGAACTGGTCCGCAACAACGGCGGGCAGCCGACCGTGTGGCAGGACATCCTCTGGCAGTTCCAGGCGCTCGGCGACGGCGCCGCCGCGCTGGCCAACCTGCGGGCCAACCCCGGCTACACGCCCGAGGAGGGGGAGAGCCGGCCGCACACCTTCCACTGGGTCCGCAACCTCGCCGCCCTCGGCACCGTGGACACCACGGTCACCGCCAACCACCCGCTGAGCGCGGTCTTCACCCGCAACGGGGCGAGGACGTACGTGGCCTCGAACATCAGCGCCGCCCCGCTCGCCGTCCGGTTCTCCGACGGCACCACGCTCACCGTCGGGGCCGGGAGGACGGCCACCACCGGGGCGTACACCTGGAGCGGCGGCAACGCCAGCGGCGGCGTGAACCCGAGCCCGACGCCCACCCCGAGCACCCCGCCGCCGACCACACCGCCGCCGACCACACCGCCGCCGACCGGCTCGCCGACGCGGTACCTGCTCGCCGGGGGCGGCCTCGGCGCGGCCGGCAGCGCGGGCACCACGACGGTCGCGGCGGCCAACGGCAACCACGACGGCACGCCCACCAACGCCCAGGTGTTCACCGCGACCGGCCTGAACTTCGCCTACAACGGCGGGCAGACGGCGTTCGACCTGTTCCTCGACGCCGGCACCGCCGTCGGCAACGGCACCCAGGTGCGCATCTCCTACGACCTCACCGGCAACGGGAGCTGGGAGCGGGTCGAGACGTACCGCTACTTCGCCACCGACCCGGTCCCCGGGTACGAGCACTACACCCAGGCCGCCGGGCTGCACTCCAGCAGCGGCGCGCTCGGCAACCTGACCGGCGGCACCGTGAAGGTGGAGGTCTGGTCGGCCATCGGCGCGAACCCGACCACCCTCGGCCTGGGCAACCAGTCCGTCGTGCGGCTGCCGTACACCTGATCCGACCTGCCGACCCCGCGCCGCCGGTCGCCCCTCGGCCGGCGGCGCGGGCGCGTAGGTTGCAGGTCATGAGCGCCCGGGACCCCATCGCCGACCTGCGCCGCATCGCGTTCCTGCTGGAGCGCGCCAACGAGGCGACGTACCGGGTCCGGGCGTTCCGGTCGGCGGCGAAGACCCTGGCCGAGCTCCCGGCGGCGGAGGTGGCCGAGCGGGCCCGCGCCGGCACGCTCACCGAGCTGGCCGGGGTCGGCGACGTCACCGCCCGCTGCGTCGCCGAGTCCCTGGCCGGCGAGGAGCCGGTCTACCTGCGCCGGCTGGTCGCCACCGAGGGCACCGACCTGGACGCGGCGGCCGTCGCGCTGCGCACCGCGCTGCGCGGCGACTGCCACACCCACTCCGACTGGTCCGACGGCGGCTCGCCCATCGAGGAGATGGCGCTCGCGGCGGTCGAGCTGGGCCACGAGTACGTCGTGCTGACCGACCACTCGCCCCGGCTGAAGGTGGCCCGGGGGCTGACCGCCGACCGGCTGCGCCGGCAGCTCGACCACGTGGCGGCGGTCAACGCGGCGCTGCCCGCCGGGTTCCGCATCCTCACCGGCATCGAGGTCGACATCCTCGCCGACGGCTCGCTCGACCAGGACGAGGAGTTGCTGGCCCGCCTCGACGTGGTGGTCGGCTCGGTGCACAGCGGGCTGAACGACGAGCGGGGCAGGATGACCCGCCGGATGCTGGCCGCCATCGCCAACCCGCACCTGGACATCCTCGGCCACTGCACCGGCCGGATGGTCGCGTCCCGACCGGCCGGGGTGAAGGGGCCGGGCGACCGGGCGCACCGGGCCCGTACCCGGGCCGAGAGCGACTTCGACGCGGACGCCGTCTTCGCCGCCTGCGCCGAGCACGACGTCGCCATCGAGATCAACTCCCGGCCCGAGCGGCAGGACCCGCCGAAGCGGCTGATCCGGCGCGCGCTGGAGGCCGGCTGCCGGTTCGCCGTCAACACCGACGCGCACGCCCCGGGGCAGCTCGACTGGCAGCGGTTCGGCTGCGAGCGGGCGGCGCTCTGCGGCGTCGGAGCCGACCGGGTGGTCAACACCTGGCCGGCGGAGCGCCTGCTGGAGTGGGCCCGGGGCTGAGCCCGACGTGTGCCCCACGTGGGTACTACCTGCGGGTCCAGCTCTCCCGCCGGTTCCGCCGCGCGGAGGCCGAGCTGTTCGCCCTCGGCCGGGGCGGCGTCTTCGACACCGTCGCGCGGGCGGAGCGTGGGGAGCGGCTGCGCGCCGACGCGCCGTTCCCGATCGACTTCGACCCGGCCGAACTGCTGCCCTGAACACGGCAAACACGCTCGACAGCCGGGCGCGGGCGTCGCGTAGGGTCGCAACCGTGGGACGAATCGATGACATCGCCAACCGGTACGTCGCCGACTGGGCGCCGCTGAGCCCGACGGGCGCCACCTACGTCGGCATCGCCGGGTACGACCACCAGGTGGACGACCTGTCGCCGGAGGGCTACGACGCCCGGGCCGAGCTGGTCCGCCGCACGCTGGCCGACCTCGACGTGACGGAGCCGGAGTCCGAGTCCGAGCGGACCGCCAAGGAGGCCATGCAGGAGCGCCTCGGCCTGGACGTCGCGCGGTACGAGGCGGGCGAGACCACCAGCGAGGTCAGCGTCATCACCAGCGGGCTGCACGACCTGCGCTCGGTGTTCGACCTGATGCCGACCGAGGGCGCGGACGCGCAGGCGAACATCGCCGCCCGGCTCAACGCGTTCTCCGGCGCCCTGGAGGGCTACAAGACGACGCTGCGCGAGGCGGCGGACGCCGGCCGGGTCAGCTCGACGGCGCAGCTCGTCGAGGTCGCCAAGCAGTGCGACGTCTGGACGGACCCGGCCGGCGACAACTTCTTCCACGGCCTGGTCGAGCGGCTCGGCGCGGACGGCACCCTCGGTGCGGAGCTGCGCCGGGGCGCGGCGGCGGCCACCGCGGCCACCGCCGGGTTCGGCCAGTTCCTCCGCGACGAGCTGGCCCCGCGCGGGCGGGAGAAGCAGGCCGCCGGCCGGGAGCGGTACGAGCTGGCGTCGCAGTACTTCCTCGGCGCACGCGTGGACCTCGACGAGACGTACGCCTGGGGGTTCGCGGAGCTGGCCCGGCTGGAGGCGGAGATGCGCGTGGTCGCCGGCCGGATCGCCGGGCCGGGCGCGACGGTCGACGAGGCCGTGGCCGCGCTGGACGCCGACCCGGCCCGCACCATCGCGGGCAAGGAGGCGTTCCGGGACTGGATGCAGGCGCTGGCCGACAAGGCGATCGGCGAGCTGCACGGCACCCACTTCGACATCCCGGAGCAGGTCCGGCGGATCGAGTGCTGCCTGGCCCCGACCAGCGACGGCGGGATCTACTACACGGGCCCGAGCGAGGACTTCTCCCGCCCGGGGCGCATGTGGTGGGCGGTCCCGCAGGGCATCACCAACTTCTCGACCTGGCGCGAGGTGACCACGGTCTACCACGAGGGCGTGCCGGGCCACCACCTCCAGATCGCCCAGACGGCGGTCCGGGCCGAGCTGCTCAACCGCTGGCAGCGGCTGCTCTGCTTCGTCTCCGGGCACGGCGAGGGGTGGGCGCTCTACGCGGAGCGGCTGATGGACGACCTGGGCTACCTGGAGGACCCGGGCGACAAGCTCGGGATGCTCGACGGGCAGGCGCTGCGGGCGGCCCGGGTGATCGTCGACATCGGGATGCACCTGGAGCTGGAGATCCCGAAGGACAACCCGTTCGGGTTCCACCCGGGCGAGCGGTGGACCCCGGAGCTGGGCTGGGAGTTCCTGCGGGGGCACTGCCGGATGCCGGACGAGATCCTGCGCTTCGAGCTGAACCGCTACCTGGGCTGGCCGGGGCAGGCGCCCTCGTACAAGGTGGGCGAGCGGATCTGGCTCCAGGCCCGCGAGGACGCGAAGGCCCGCAAGGGCGCCGACTTCGACCTCAGGGAGTTCCACCGGCAGGCGCTGGACCTGGGCGCGCTGGGGCTCGACCCGCTGCGTCGGGCGCTGGCCCGGATCTGAGCGGACGACGGCGGCCGGGAATTGGGCTGCGTCGAGCCCCCGGTTCCCGGCCGCCGCTCCGGGCCGGCCGTCGGGTCGTGCCGGCCCGTCAGGCCAGGTCCAGGTCGAGCGACGGCGTGGCGGTGAGGATGTCGCTGCGTACGAACGCCAGCTCCATCTCCGGGTCGGTGAAGGTGACCGGCACGGGGAAGGTGACCGGGATGCCGTCCGGGAACGGCAGGTTCGGTTCGAGGGTGATCTCGACGCCGAGCAGCTTTCCGGAGAAGCGGGTGCAGTAGAACGCGACGTCCCGCTCGCTGCCCTCGGCGCGCTCGACGGTCAGCTCGTCGGTGGCGTACCGCGTCGTCCTTCCGCCCGGGCCCTTCGCCCGGAGCAGGAAGTCGTCGGTGACCGCCTTCTTCATGCTGAACTTCAGCGTCTTGAGCGTCCCTCCGTCGGTCGGCAGGTCGACGATCCCGGCGAACCGCAGGCCGGTCATGGTGACCTTGGAACCGGTGAGCTTCGACGGCTCCGCCGCCACCCGGGGCTGGCCGGGCTCGGCGGCGACCTTGGGCAGCGGCTTGCCGGGCTCGACGTCGGCCGGTTCGGTGGGCTCGGGCGCGGCGCACCCGTCGTCGTCCGGGTCGGGCCTGCCGGGGCTCGCCGACGTGCCCGGGGTCGGCCTGCCGGTCGGGGTGGCCGTGGGTCCGGTCTCCTGCGGCTGCGGGCTCGGCGTCGGTGCGGCGGACGCCGGGGCCTCGCCGTCGCCCGGGGCGAGGATGTCGCCGATGCCGTCGATGATGTCGGTGATCAAGTTGCCGTCGGGCTTCCTCTCCGGGCTCGGGCTGGCACCGGGGCTCAGGCTGGCACCGGGGCTGGGGCTTCCGTCCGCCGGGCGCGACGCCGACGGGCTCGGCGTGGGCGTGCGGGTGGCGGACGGCGTGGGGCAGGGCTTCGCGGGCGCCGCCTGCGCCGGGCTCTCGTCGCGCACGGCGAGCGCCCCGGCGGCCGAGACGCCGAGCAGCACCAGGGTGACGGCGAACAGCTTCGGGTCCCGGTGCGGGCCGCCCTGCGGGCGGCCGTCCGGGCCGACGGCCGGCAGCACCTCGGTGCTGTCGTCGTCCGCCGACGCGTCGGCGTTCCTCGGCCCGGCCTCGTCGGTTGTCCCGGCCTGGTCGACCGACGCGGCGGCGTCGGTTGGCGCGGTCGCATCGGTTGGCGCGGCGGCCGGGGGGCGCTTCGGCACCCAGGCGAAGCCGAGGGCGCTGCCGACCATGCCGAGCAGCATGCCGATGAAGAAGCCGCCGAGGTTGATCCCGATGAGGGAGAAGACGGCGGTCACCGCGGCGACGATCGCGTAGAACATCCGCTGCTGCGGGGAGAACCACAGCAGCATGCCGCAGGCCACCAGGATCGCCGGGATCAGCCAGGACAGGAAGCCGGTCGGCCCCGTCTGGAAGGTGAGCCCGTTGAGGCTCATCTGGGTCGTGGAGAAGATCTCCACCCCGGCCAGGGCGGTGAACAGCCCGCCCCAGAAGGGGCGGGTCCGCCGCCAGTGGCGGAAGCCGCGCCACGCCTGGCTGAGCCTGCCCGGCAGGGCGTGCTGCGAGTTGGCGGTCGTCACGTGCTCCTCCTGGCGGTGCTCACGATTCACGAGGCAGGGCCGAGGCCCGTGGCCGGCGCCCTCCACGGGCCTCGGGAACTAGCTCAGAAGCATTCCTTGGCCTTCGCGCCCATGTTGATCTTGAGCTTCAGCCCGTTGAGGGTGAAGACGGCGGCGCTGGTGGAGCGCGCCACCTGCTGGAGGTCGGTGATCTCGACCGAGTCCGCGCTCTGCCCGAACGACTTCGCCGTGGCCTCCGGGCTCAGCTCGGTGGCGTCCCGGCCGATCTGGATGCCCTTGAACTCGGCGTCGCCGCCCAGCTCGTCCATGTCGATCAGCAGGCCCGTGGCGGTGGCCGGCCTGCCGCCGCCACCGGCGTTGATCGTGAGCACGATCGGCATGTCCGGGATCTTCACCGACTGGCAGAGGTCGTAGAGCTTGGCGTCGGCGATCTCGGAGACGGCAACCGGGTGGGCGGTGCCGTCCTTCTCCTTGACGAACCCGCCGTACTGCTTGAAGCCGGTGCCCTCCAGCTTCGAGGCGCCGACCTTGAAGGTCTGGCCGGAGACGGCGAACGACGCCGCGATCGCGCCGTTGGCCATGCCGAAGACGATGGCACCGGCGACGGCGGTCGCGGGCACCATCATCGCGGCGAAGCGCCGCCACTGGGTGCCGCCCTGCGCCAGACGGTCTTCCGAATCCTTCACGAGGTCCTCCTCGAACGGGGGTCACCGAGCTGCGGCTCGCGTCTCGGGGTGGGGGGAAGCTGCGGTGGCCGCCCCGGTCCATCGGCTCGCGGACGGCGGGCAGTGCGGATTGGATGCTCTCGCGAAGCGACGTGGCTCACAAGCCCCTTGCTACCGACGGGTAACCCGACCGCGGCGTCGAGATCGCCAAACGTCACCATCGGTCAGGTCGAAGTTCGTCGATCGGTGGGGCAAATCGGTCGGAGTGCGACAGCTCACGCACAACGCTTCACCTGACGTAGCCGGGATACCCTCCGGTAACTTTTCGGTAACAGCCGCCTGAAAGGCCGCTGAGGACGAGCTGCCCGTCGTCCGTACGGTGGACCCCGCTCAACAGTCGCCGGAAACCGCCACGCCGACGCGGCCGGGAGCAGCCTGCCGGGCCGCCGCGCCGTTGGCTACGGTAGGTGTCTTCCGGGTGGAAGAGTCCCCACGTGGTACGTACCGATCGAGGTTGCTGTGACTCTGTACGGCGAAACACGACCGCCCTCCGACGACCGGCCGACCGTCAAGGTGACAGCGGTGAGCTGGCCGGGCGACGAGCCGGAACCCGCAGCGGCAGCCGCGACACCCGACGCCACCCCCGCCGGCAGCGCCACGCCACGCTCCCGACGGGCGAAGACCCTGCTCGCCGCCGGCGTCGCCACCGTCGTCCTGGGAGCCCTGGCCGGGGTCGGCACCTACGCCTACGCCGGCGACGTGCCACGCGGCACGACCGTGCTCGGCACCGAGCTGGGCGGGCGCAGTCGCACCGAGGCCGTCCAGGAACTCCGCGCCGAGCTGGAGCGCAGCGGTGCCCCGCAGACCCCGCTGCGGGTGACCGTCGGGAAGAAGAACGTCGAGCTGAAGCCCGCCGACGTGGGGCTCGCGGTGGACGTCGAGGCGACCGTGGCCGCCGCGGAGAAGGCCCAGGCGCACCCGGTGAGCCGCCTGGTCGGCTCCCGGACGGTCCCGCCCGTGGTGACCGTCGACCCCGCCCGGCTCGACGCGGCCCTGCGCAAGGCGGCCGGAGACCAGACCCGCGAATGGACCGTACCGGCGATCATCTTCACCGGCACGACCCCGAAGGCGGTCCGCCCGAAGCCCGGCCTCGCGCTCGACCCGCAGCGCTCGGCCCAGGCCGTCCGGGACGGCTGGCTCTCCGGCCGGCCCGTGGCCGTCCCGCTGGTGGAGACCGCGCCGGCCACGAGCGCCGAGGAGGTCGACCGGCTCCTGGCCGAGGTGGCCCGCCCCGCCGTCGCCGGCCCGGTCAAGCTCCGCACGGACGAGGGCTCCGTCACCATCCCGCCCACCGCCATCGCCCGGAGCCTGCGCTTCACCGCCGACGACGCCGGCAAGCTCACCCCCCGCGTCGACGTCAAGCGGCTGCGCGCCGCCCTCGGCGGCCGGCTCGACGCCATCGAGGTGGAGCCCCGCGACGCCCGCATGACCATCACCGGCGGGAAGCCGAAGCCGATCGAGGGCCGCCCGGGCCGTCAACTGGACACGGGGACGCTCAGCCGGGACCTGCTCGCCGTGCTGCCCCGCGCCGACGACCGGACGGTCACCGGGCGGCTCAAGGAGACCCCGCCGAAGGTCACCACCGAGAAGATCGCGGGGCTGGGCATCTCCGAGCGCGTCTCCCGCTTCACCACCCACTTCACCGGCGGCCTCTCCTCCCCCCGCAGCCAGAACATCGTCCAGATCGCCAAGGAGGTCGACGGCACGGTCGTGCTGCCGGGGGAGACGTTCTCGCTCAACGGCCACACCGGCGAGCGCGGTTACGCCCAGGGGTACCGGGACGCGCCGGTGATCCTCGACGGCAAGCTCGTCCCCGGCGTCGGCGGCGGCACCTCCCAGTTCACCACCACCCTCTTCAACGCGACCTACTACGCCGGCCTGGAGGACGTCGAGCACAAGCCGCACTCGTACTGGTTCAGCCGGTACCCGCCGGTCATCGAGTCGACGATCTTCTGGCCGAACCTCGACTTCAAGTTCCGCAACAACACGCAGTACGGCGTGCTCATCGACACGTCGTACACCTCCAGCTCGGTGACGGTGTCGATCTGGAGCACGAAGATCTACGACAGCGTGAAGACGGAGTACGGCCCCCGCCGCGACATCACCACGCCGAAGACCATCCACCTGGAGCCCGGGCCGTCCTGCATCCCCAGCAACGGCATCAACGGCTTCACCCAGGACGCCTTCCGGATCATCCGGAAGGACGGCAAGGTGATCAAGCGGGAGAAGTTCAGCTGGCGGTACCTGGCCGAGCCCCGCTACGTCTGCGGCCCCGCCGCCGACTGACCCTCGACGGGCGAATGCCCCGCCGGCGTCGTCGCCGGCGGGGCATCTTCATGGGGTACGCGGGCAGTGGCCGCCAGCGGGTCGCTCAGGGCCGCGCCTCGGCCAGTCCCCTGCGCACGCCCTCGGCGTCGCGGTCCGTGCCGTAGACCGGAGTGTCCGGCTGCTGCCGCCAGCTCCCGTCCAGGGTGCCCGCGTCGACCGGGTCGAAGCCCAGGGAGTCCACCAGCTCCATCACGATCCGCTTGGCGTCGTCGTCGTCGCCGGCCACCGGGAGGCCGATCCGGTCACCGGAGCCGGCCGGGCGTCCGTTCTCCATCAGGTGCTGGGCCTGGATGTTGTTGAACGCCTTCACCACGCGGGCGCCCTTAAGGTGCTCGGCGGTCCACCGGCTGGAGCTGAGGCTGCGGTCCAGCAGCTCGGCGATGTCACCGTCCCGCTGGGGGTAGTAGTTGTCCGCGTCGACGACGATCTTGCCGTCGAAGAGCGCCGCCGGCAGCGCCGGGACCGCCAGCAGCGGTACGGCGATCACGACCACCTCGGCCTGGTCGACGGCCTGCTCGACCGTGCCTGCGGTCGCTCCCGTCTCCTGCGCGAGGTCGCCGAGGGACTCCGGCCCGCGCGAGTTCGCCACCGTGACGTCGTGGCCCAGGGCGCTGAGCCGCCGGGTCAGGGTGCCACCGATGTGCCCCGAGCCGATGATTCCGATCTTCATGACCACTCCTGCCTCCGCCTGCCGGCGGTCCGGTCGAACTGTGGGCAGGTACCCCGACCCGCGCGTCCCAAGAGTGCTGGAGGCGTTCGCCACGTACGGTTTTTCGGCACCGAACGGGGGAACCCCGCGTACGCGGTTTCCCGGGCCGAGGCTACCGAGCCGACCGGGGCATCGGAGGAGATTCGCGGAAAACTGCTCCGGATATGCGTCAGGGCCACCCCGGTAA
>NZ_BBZF01000016.1:327067-362559 GCF_020884795.1 Micromonospora okii | reverse complement strand
GCGCGAGATAGCCACACTTTCCCTGAAGTTGCACGATCTCGGGGCGGAGATGCGCGCGGATCAGAGCTGTGCGCGGGTCAGCGCGACGCCCGCGCCATGCCGACGAACCCGCGCCACGCGGCCGGGCTGAAGGTCAGCGCCGGCCCCGCCGGGTCCTTCGAGTCGCGGACGGCGACCACGCCGGGCAGGTTGTCGGCGACCTCGACGCAGTCGCCCTGGTTGTTGCCGCTCTTGGTGGACTTGCGCCACCGTGCGCCGGTCATGTCCATGATGCTGCCGCTTCTCTGAGAAGGTCCAAGGACCGCCCCCGGGGCAACGCCTCGCCACGGATGCGCTCCCAACGCCTTTCGAGCGTAGCAAGGTCGGGGCCCTGCTCGACTATCTGTGCCTGCGCCTGGCTGTCCACGTAAGCCACCCGCCCCTCGTTCATTTCGGCGATCGTGAACGGTCCGCCGAGGCCGGGGTACATGCCGACGTCTGAGGGCACTACGTGGATCTGCACGGCCGGGAGCTGCGCACATTCGACCAGGTACCCCACCTGCTCCGCCATGAGCGTCCTGTCGCCGTACAGGCTGCGCCGTAGGACGCCCTCGTCGATGACCGCGACGAAGAGTGGCCCGCCGTGACCGCGCAGGATGGCGTGTCGCGCGGTCCGCGCCGCCGCGACCTCGTCGGCTTGAGACGGCGACAGGCCCTCGCCTTCGACAGTCGCACGCGCGTACGCCTTCGTCTGAAGCAGCCCGGGAACCCACGCGAGCTGGAATGCGCGCAGCGACAGGGCCTCGCGCTCGATATCGACCCACGGTCTGAACCACACAGGCTCGCGGCGCTTCAGCACGTCCGGCCACAGGTCCTCAACGTCCCGGCTAAGGATCGCCGCGACCTGTGAACGGTGCCGGGGCCGCGGCATGCGTCCCGGGCTGACCCATCGTTGGACTGTTTTCGGGTCCACACCGATCTGACCTGCGAGGCTGTCGGCGGTTTCGCCCGCCTGCGCCATCGCCGCGACGAGTCCGTGATTCACCGTGTCTCCTCTGCGGACGTTCCAGACGTCCCAAGGCCCCACCCTAGCGTCGTGTCAGCGTCCCGTCACGGTGCGCCAAGGTGGTTCGCATGACGGTCCGGGCCGGCGGAGGCATCCCGGCTCGGGTTTGTCGAGGGGCCGTCGCCCGTTCTCTGGATCACCAACCGGGCGGACGGCCCCTCTCCATTCCCCAGCACAGGAGGGCGCAGCATGTGGAGACGAGGCGGCCGTCACCGGGCCGGCAACCGGCGGGGCCGCCACATAGCGCCCCGTCCGACCCCGGCGACCCCCGCGCCGCGCCGTGCCCGGGTGGGGGCGCGGTGAGCGCCCCACGGCACGATCCCGTACGCCCGATCTGGCTGTGCCGTCGCTGTGCGGCACCGTGGCCGTGCGGCGCCGCGCGGGTGGCGCTCCTCGCGGAGTACCGGGGTGACCGCGTGGGCCTGGCGCTGTACCTCGCCGCGCTGATGGTCGAGGCAGAGGAGCAACTGGCCAGGCTGGCCCCCTCGACCCCGCCCGGCAACCTGGTCAGCCGCTTTCTTTCCTGGGTGCGCGTGCCACGCCCGTGACCCCGCCCCGGCGCCGCCGAGGCGCTGTTCGGGTCGGGTCAGGCCCAGGTGTGCCCGGTGAGCCGCTCGTAGACGTCGACGTAGCGGGCCCGGGTCGCCTCGATCACCTCGGCGGGCACCTCGGGGGCCGGCGGTCGCTTGTCCCAGCCGCTGCCGGTCGCCCAGTCCCGCACGTACTGCTTGTCGTAGGAGAACTGGGCCCGGCCCGGCTGGTAGGACTCGGCCGGCCAGAACCGGGACGAGTCGGAGGTGAGCACCTCGTCGCCGAGGACCAGGGTGCCGTCCGCCGCCCAGCCCAGCTCGATCTTGGTGTCGGCGACCAGGATGCCCCGGTCGGCGGCGATCTCCGCGCCGCGCCGGTAGACGTCGATGGTGATCTGCCGCAGCCGCTCGGCGGTCTCCGCGCCGACCTTCTCCACCACCTGCTGGTAGGTGATCGGCTCGTCGTGCTCGCCCTTGGGCGCCTTGGTCGACGGGGTGAAGATCGGCTCGGGCAGGATCGACGCCTCGACCAGGCCCCGGGGCAGCTCGACGCCGGAGACCGCGCCGGTGCGCTCGTACTCGGTGAGGCCGCCACCGGTCAGGTACCCCCGGGCGACGCACTCGACCGGGACCATGTCCAGCCGCCGGCAGCGGATCGCCCGGCCGGCGAACTCCGCCGGCACGTCGGTGGCGGACACGACGTGGTTGGGCACGATGTCGGCGAGCTGCTCGAACCACCACAGCGACAGCGCGGTGAGCAGCCGGCCCTTGTCCGGCACCGGGGTCGGCAGCACCACGTCGTAGATCGAGACCCGGTCCGAGGCGACCAGAATCAGCTCGTCGCCGTCGGCGTAGACGTCCCGGACCTTGCCGGAGTGCAGAAGTTCCACGCGGCCTAGTACACCACGGGCCGACGGGACGCCCCGTCCGGCCACCCGGAGCCGGGGGCCGGCGTTCCCCGGGCAGCCTCGGCCGGACGGCCGTTGACACCCGCCCGGGCCTGCTGTGTAAATGATCCGACCGCACGCCGCACGACCAGGAGTGACCCGTGCCCCGCACCCGCCCCCCGCTCCCCCGCGCCGGCGCCGACCCGGGCCGCCGCCGGCTGCTGGGCGCGCTGCTGGGGGCCCCGCTCGCGCTGGCCGGCCCGGCCGGCTGCGCCGAGGAGGAGGAGCTTCCGGTCGAGGACGGGCCGGTCGAGCTGTCGATCTTCTGGTACGGCTCCGCGAAGCGCGCCGAGCGGACCGAGAAGGCGCTGCGGCTCTACTCCGCGCGTAACCCCCTGGTCAGCTTCCGGGTCACCTGGCAGGGCCTCACCGGTTACTACGACCGGCTGGCGACCCAGGCCACCGGCGGCAACGTGCCCGACCTGTTCCAGGTCGACGACACCGTCCTCACCGAGTACGCGCGCCGGGAGGTGCTGCTCGACCTCGGCGGGTACGTCGCCGACCACCGGATCGACCTGCGCGGGCTGCCGCCGGGCCTGGTCCGCTACGGCGAGGTCGACGGCCGGCCCGTGGGGGTCGCGGCGGCCCAGACCAGCGCCGCCCTGATCTACAACCGCAGCCTGCTGCATCGCCTGCGGGTGCCCGAGCCGCGCACCGGGATGCCCTGGTCGGAGTACATCGCCTGGGCCGCCCGCGTCACCCGGGCCGCCGACGGCCGGGTGGCCGGCACGATGGACCCGTCCGGCGACCAACGGGCGCTGTGGCTGTGGCTGCGGTCCCGGGGCGGCGAGCTGTACCAGGACCGGCGGCTCGGGTTCGACGCGGGCGAGCTGGCCGACTGGTTCGAGTGGTGGCAGGACGCGCGGGTCCGCCGCGCCACCCCGAGCGCCGCCCTGGTGGACCACGCCGACGGCGACGAGCCGGCCCGGCAGCTCGTGGTCACCGGCCACACCGCCGCCTCGTTCGCCTGGGCCCACCAGCTCGCCGAGTTCCAGCGCCACACCGACGACGAGCTGGCCCTCGCCGCGTTCCCCGGCCCGCCCGGGGCCCAGTGGGCGCGGGCCTCGATGTACTGGGCGGGCTTCCGGGGCACCCGGCACCCCGGCGTCGTGGCGGACGTGATCAACTTCCTCACCGGGAACATGGAGGCCGGCCTGGCCCTCGGCCACGAGCGCGGCGTGAACCCGGGCCTGGCCATCCGCCGGTACGTGCGGCAGAGCCTGACCGAGGCCGGGCAGAAGCGCGCCGCCGACCTGGCCGACGACCTCGCCGACCGGCTCGGGCCGGCGCCCAGCCCGCCTCCGAAGGGGCACGCCCAGGTGCGTTCCCTGCTCGTCGCCACCGCCGAGGGCGTCCGCTCCGGCCGGGTCGGCATCCGCGCGGCGGCCGCCCGGTTCGTCGCCGAGGCCGACGCCGCCCTGGCCGTCTGACCCCGCCCTGACCGTTTAACCCCGCCCTGACCGGTGACCTCCGCCCTGGCCGGGGTGACCGGCCCATTGGTGACCAGCCCGGCCGTCTGGTCCGCCCAGGTCGCCGGTCCGGCCCGCCTGCCCCGCCCGGCCGTCAGCGCGGCGGGCGGTTGCGCTTGTTCCGCATGAGCAGCACCAGCAGCACGACGCCGCCGACGACGACCAGGCAGCAGAGCAGGCCCAGGACGCCGAACCCTCCGCCGCCCCGACGTCGCCGGGCGGCCTCGACCACCAGCTCCCCCGGACCCGTGGACGCCCAGGCGGCGACGGGGACGAAGACCGACAGCACGACCGTACCGAGGACCGCGCCGAGCCGGCCCCACCACTTGTTCCAGGTAGACATGCCCTCATCCTCGCCCAAGTGCGCAACCGGGGCACGCCGGACGGAGGGACCGGGACGGCGAGGGCCGGAACGAGCGCGACCGAGAGGCCGGGAGGGGGCCGGAACGAGAAGAAGGGCCCGGAGTTTCCTCCGGGCCCTTCTTCACTCGTAGCGGGGACAGGATTTGAACCTGCGACCTCTGGGTTATGAGCCCAGCGAGCTACCGAGCTGCTCCACCCCGCGTCGGCTTCTACAGCCTATCTCATCCCCGGCGGGGAGATCACCGGGGGCCCCTGATCGCCTTTCCCACCGCCCGGACGGGGATGCCCGGGGGAGGCGAAAGGCCCCGGAGCGAACTCCGGGGCCTTTCTTGACGAGTAGCGGGGACAGGATTTGAACCTGCGACCTCTGGGTTATGAGCCCAGCGAGCTACCGAGCTGCTCCACCCCGCGTCGGCTCGTAAACCGTATCGCACCGACCCCGCCGGCCGCAAAACGACCCCCCGCCCCGGGGCCGGCGGCCGGCGGTCAGCCGCCGGGCGACGCCGAGGGCGACGCGGCGGGACTGCCGCTGGGCGACGCCCCGGGGGCGGGCGTGCCCGGGGTGGCCGCCCGCTGGGCGTTCTGGAACGCCGCCATCGCCTCGTCCAGCCGCTTGAGCGCCTGACCGTACTCCTCGAAGTTGCCGGACTTCTGGGCGTTCCTGACGTCGTTGATGGCCGTCTGCACCTTGGCCGCCGCGTCCGCCAGCTCGCCCGTCATCGGCGGCGGGGTGCCCCCGGTCGGGGGCGGCGGGGTGTCGTCGGTGGCCGGCGGCGGAGTGGCGCCCGGCGCGGCCTTGCCCTGCTTGACCAGCTCCTTGATGCCCTCGGTCAGGTTGTTGGCCAGCACCACGTACGACCCGCCGTCGCCGTAGGAGAGCAGCACCTTCTGCAGCAGCGGGTACGCGTCCTGCTGGTTGCTCTTGACGTAGACCGGCTCGACGTAGAGCATCCCGTTGCCGAACGGCAGGGAGAGCAGGTTGCCGTACTGCACCTGGGCCTGGTTCGAGGAGAGCAGGTTGAGCTGCTGCCGGATGTTGGCGTTGTTCGTCATCTGCTGGTGCACCTGCACCGGCCCGGAGATCCGGGTCTGGTCCGGCAGCTCCAGCACCTCCAGTTGCGGCCTGCCGTCCACGTACGAGCCGGAGATCAACGCGGCGAGGTTCTGCCGGCCGTTCGGGGTGACCGCGGAGGTGAGCTGGAAGCGCGGGGCCTCCTGCCCGGGGAACTGGGTCCACAGGTAGTACGGCGGCTGCTTCTGCTCGCCGTCCGGGTTGTCCGGCACGTTCGGCACCTGCCAGAAGTCCTGTGCCGAGTAGAAGTCGCCCGGGTCGGTGACGTGGAACTTGGTCAGCAGGTTGCGCTGCACCTTGAACAGGTCCGCCGGGTAGCGGAAGTGCTCCCGCAGCTCGGCCGGGATCTTGTCGTTCGGCAGCACCAGGTCACCGCCGAACGCCTTGTTCCACGCCTTGAGCACCGGGTCGGTCTGGTCGAACTCGTAGAGCCGCACCGTGCCGTCGTACGCGTCGACCGTGGCCTTCACCGAGTTGCGGATGTAGTTGACGTTCTCCCGGGCGAGCTGGAACGTGCCCCGCCCGGTCAGCTCGTCGGTGGTCTCCGCCTGGAGGTTCACCCGCTCGGCGTACGGGAAGGTGGCGGCCGTCGTGTAGCCGTCGACGATCCACTGCACCCGGCCCCCGACCACCGCCGGGTACGGGTCGCCGTCGAGCGTGAGGAACGGCGCGACCTTCTCCACCCGGTCCCGGGGGTTGCGCACGTAGAGCAGCTTCGAGTTCTCGTTGACCGCCTCGGAGAGCAGGAAGTTCGACTCCTGCTGCTTGATCGCGTAGAGCAGCCGGCGGGTGAACGAGCCGATCTCGACGCCACCCTCGCCGGTGTAGGTGTAGTACTGCTCGCCGCCGGTCTGGGTCGGCCGGTCGAACTCGGCGTTGCGCTCCGGGTCGGCCTGGCCGACGATCGCGTAGTCGTCCGGCCCCATCCGCTCGCCGTAGTAGATGCGCGGCTGGCTGGCCGGAATCTGCTCGGTCTGCGACGAGCACGCCTCCTGCGTCTTCTCGCCGAGGAAGCCCGAGACGAAGTACGGCTGCCCGCCGCAGACCACCTGGTTGGCCGGCGCGGCCACGAGACCGTAGCCGTGGGTGTAGACGGTGTGCCGGTTGATCCAGGTGTTCTGCTGGTCGGTCAGCTCGTTGTAGTTGACCTCCCGCACCCCGACCACGTAGTCGGAGGTCTTGCCCCCCGCCGCGTACCGGTCGATGTCCAGCTTCGGGCCGAAGTCGTAGAAGCCCCGGACCTGCTGGAGCTGCGTGTACGTCTCGGAGACGAGCTGCGGGTCGAGCAGCCGCACGTTCGGCACCACGGAGGTGTCGGTCTCCAGACTCGTCGGCGGCACGAGCGTGTTCGCCGCGTACGGCGTGGTCTTCGTGCCGGCCAGCCCGAACGCCGTCCGCGTGGCGTCGATGCTGCGCTGGATGTACGGGGCCTCCTTGTCCTTGGCGCTCGGCTTGACCTCGAAGGTCTGCACCGCCCAGGGGTAGATGCCGCCGATGGCGACCGCGGAGACGCCGAGCAGGGCCAGCGAGATGCCCGGCCACACCAGGTTCCGCATCACCGCGTTCGAGAAGACGATGATCGCGATGGCCACCACGACCGAGATGTAGGCGAGGATCTCCTTGGCCGGCAGCAGCGCGTTGATGTCGGCGTACCCGGCGCCGTAGAGCTTCGCGCCCTCGTTGTACTCCAGCAGCATCGTGCGCCGGTCCAGCACGTACGCGACGGCCTTGAGCAGGACGAAGACCGCGACGAGCGTGCTCAGGTGGGCCCGCGCGGCGTTGGTCATCCGGTCCCCGACGCCCTGCAGGCGCACCCCGCCGAAGATGTAGTGCACGGCCAGCGCGCCGAGCAGGGCGAGCACGACCGCGGTGAAGCCGACGCCGAGCAGGTACCGCCAGAAGGGCAACTGGAAGACGTAGAAGCCGATGTCGACGCCGAACTCAGGGTCGTCGACGCCGAACTGACCGCCGTTGCGGAACAGCAGCCACTGGCTCCACCGGCTCTGTGCGGAGAGCCCGGCGAAGACGCCGACCACCAGGGCGACCAGGCTGACCCACAGGCCGAGCCGGGGGCCGAGCACCATCCGGTACCGCTCCAGGGTGGCCTGCTCCAGCGAGTGCGGGCGCAGCCGGGGGCGCAGCCGGTGCGCCAGCCACAGGTTGCCGCCGACGATCACGGCCATGCCGAGGCCGACGAGGATGAACAGCAGCAGTCGGGTGGCGAGCACGCCGGTGAAGACCTGCGTGTACCGGACCTCGTCGAACCAGAGCCAGTCCGTCCACGCCTGCACCCCCCAGCCGAGCAGGGTGAAGAGGACGAACACCCCGACCAGGACACCGATGGTGACGCGTCCGCGCCGGCTCATCCTCGGCAGGGGGCTGCTACGCATGACCACTGTTTGGCTCCGCACGCTCGATGTGATCGGCTCCGACCAGGCACCCAGAGTACGGGGTCTTCCTGAGAGCGGCGGCCCACGGTCACCGGGGCGGACACGCGTCGCCTCAGCAGCGGACGGGGTCTCCCCCGGCCCGGAGGGTCTCCAGGGTCTTCAGCGCCTCGTCCAGCGAACCCACCTTCAGCAGCGGCAGGTCGGGCTGCGGATTGCGCACGGCCTCCGCGCAGTTGCCCTCCGGCACCAGGAAGACCGTGGCCCCGGCGTCCTTCGCGCCGACGAGCTTCTGCGCGATCCCGCCGATCGGGCCGACCCGACCCTCGTCGTCGATGGTGCCGGTGCCGGCGATGATCTTCCCGCCGGTGAGGTCGGCCGGCTCCAGCTTGTCCACGATGCCGAGGGCGAACATCAGGCCGGCGCTCGGCCCGCCGATGTCGTTCAGGTCGATGGAGAGGGTGAACGGGTGCGGCTGCTGCTGCGCGATGTCGACCCCGATCTGCGGCCGGCCGTTCGTCTCCCGGCTGGTGACCCGGGTCGTGGCGGCGGCGTCGTCGCGGGTGTACCCGATGGTCAGCGTGGTGCCGGCCGGCTTGCCACGGATCAGCTCGATGAGCCGGCCGGCGCTGGTCACCGGCGTGCCGTCGACCGAGGTCACGACGTCGCCGGCCCGCAGCGCCGAGGCGGCGGGGCCGTCCGCCGTCACGGAGTCGACGACCACCCGGACCGGGTAGCCCAGCGCCCGCAGCGCCGCCGTCTCCGCGCTGGTCTGGGAGTTGCGGAAGTCCGCCTCGTTGCGCTGCTCGACCTCCTGGCGGGTCTCCCCCGGCGGGTAGACCAGCTCGCGCGGCACCACCGCCTCGTCCGAGGAGAACCAGCCGGCCAGCGCCGAGCGCAGCCGTACCGTGGGCTGCACGCCGACCGTGGTCAGCCGGAGCTGGCCGGCGGAGGTGGACGTCGCCCGCCCGCTGACCTGGATGACCTCCTTGCCGTCGGCGGTGCCCAGCGTGTTGACCGTCGGCCCGGGGCCCAGCACCACGTACGGGAGGGGCGCGTTGAGCACGCCGAAGCTGAGCAGGGCGGTCAGCAGGGCACCCAGCAGGACGGTCAGGCCGCGACGTCTCATGGCGGTGAGCGTACCGAGCGGTTGCGTCGCGGCCCCGACGGTGACGGGGACTTCGCCCTCAGCGCAACGCCGGTGGGCGCGACCTGGGGCGCGGCCCGCGTACCGTAGACCCGTGCCTGATATTCCGTTCGGTTTCGCGCTCCCGGGTGGGCAACCACCAGACCCCAACGATCCCGCGCAGATGCAGCAGTTCATGTCGCAGTTGCAGCACCTGCTCTCCGCGCCGGGCAGCGGGCCGGTCAACTGGGACCTGGCCCGGCAGGTGGCCGCCAGCCAGCTCGCCGCCACGGGCGACCCGGCGGTCTCGCCGTACGAGCGCCACGCGGTCGAGGAGGCGCTGCGCCTGGCCGACCTCTGGCTGGAGCCGGAGACCGCCTGGCCGACGGGCATCCGCACGTCGCTGGCCTGGAACCGCAACGAGTGGATCTACAAGACCCTCGACGTCTGGCGCAAGCTCTGCGACCCGGTGGCCAGCCGGATGGTCGGCGCGATGGGCGACCTCGTGCCGCCGGAGGCGCGCGCCAAGCTCGGCCCGATGCAGTCGATGGTCGCCACGCTGGGCGGCGCGCTCTTCGGCGGGCAGCTCGGCCAGGCCCTCGGCTCGCTGGCCGCGGAGGTCCTCTCCGCCGGCGACATCGGGCTCCCGCTCGGCCCGGCCGGCACGGCCGCGCTGATCCCGGCCAATATCCGGGCGTACGGCCAGGGCCTGGAGCTGCCCGAGGACGAGGTGCGTCTCTACGTCGCCCTGCGCGAGGCGGCGCACCAGCGCCTCTTCGAGCACGTGCCGTGGCTGCGCGGGCACGTCTTCACCGCCGTGGAGACGTACGCCTCGGGCATCCGGGTCAACCGGGAGGCGATCGAGGAGGCGATGGGCCGGGTCGACCCGACCGATCCCGAGTCGATGCAGGCCATCGCCCTGGAGGGGATCTTCACCCCGGAGGACACCCCGGCGCAGAAGGCGTCGCTGGCCCGCCTGGAGACGGCGCTCGCCCTGGTGGAGGGCTGGGTCTGCCACGTGGTGGACAGCGCCGCCGGGCAGCGCCTGCCCAACGTGGTGCGCCTCGGCGAGGCGTTCCGCCGCCGTCGGGCCGCGGGCGGGCCGGCCGAGCAGACGTTCGCCGCGCTGGTCGGGTTGGAGCTGCGGCCCCGCCGGCTGCGCGAGGCGGCGGCGCTGTGGGCCGCGCTGACCGAGCACCGGGGGATCTCCGGCCGGGACGCGGTCTGGGGCCACCCGGACCTGCTCCCCTCCGACGACGACTTCACCGACCCGGTGGCGTTCGCCACGGCCCGGCTCGACCTCGACGACGAGCTGGCGACCTTCGACTTCAGCGCGCCGGGCGGCCCGACGGAGCAGGCCCCGGGCTCGCCGCGCCCGCGCCCGGAGGGCACCGGGGACGACGCCGAGGAGTCCTGACCGCCGCCACACCGACGGCCGCCCTACCGCGCCATGCCGATGGCCGCCATGCCGATGGCCGCACTGCCGCGCCGCACCGACGGCCGCCGCCGGTCCGCTCCGACGACCGGGGCGGGCCTGGGAGGCGTCAGCGCTGATCGTGGCCGGGGAGCAGGGCGCGGGTCGCCTCCCACCCCTCGACGGCGGGGTCGAGGGCGGCCAGGTCGGTCGGACCGCGCATCCGCCGCCACGCGGCGGTGACCGCCACGTCCCCGGGCAGCGGGGCGGCCCGGCGCACCTCGGCCGGGAGCGCGCTGTCCAGGTCGAGCTCGGGCAGCCACGGCGGCGCGGGCAGCCGGGACGCGAGGCCGAGCAGGCCGGGGCCGCCGCCCTGGGCAGGGGCGACGGCGACCGGGCGGGTGGTCAGCGGACGGAGCAGCTTGCCGACGATCAGGCCGGGCAGGTCCGGGGCGTCGGCGGCGACGACGGCAGCCTGGTCGTACCCGGTCAGCGCCGCCAGGACGGCGGTGCCGGTGGCGGCGGGAACCTCGTACACGGCCATGCCGGGCCAGATGACCGCCTCGGCCAGGGGCCGGTCCTCCGGGGTCGCCGCGATGGCGGTCTCCACCTCCTGGAGTGTGGCGAGCAGGTCCACCACGTCCTCGGCGAGCGCGGCACGCCACTCCGCCGGGTCGATCCCCGGAGGCGTCCACGCCACCGGTCCGAGCAACGCCACCACCACACGTCGGGCCACACACCGACCCTAGGCGCCCACGCAACCCCGCCGCCCGCCCGGGCCACCCGCAGCACCGGGCCGGCCGGGGCACCGGGCCGGCCGGGGCACCGGGCCGGCCGGGGCACCGGGCCGGCCGGGGCACCGGGCCGGCCGGGCGGGCCGCGACGCCATGTCGGCGACGTGGCGCGATCCTTTGCGCAGGACCGCGCTATGTCGCCGACATGCAGCCCCAGACCGGGCCGGAGGGCTGACACCTGGCCGGGCCGGAGCGCCGACGCTGGCCAGGCGGAGCACCGGGCGGCCGGCCCGGCGACGCCATGTCGGCGACATAGCGCGATCCTTTCCGCAAGACCGCGCCATGTCGCCGACATGCAGCCCCCGGTCGGAGCGAGCCGGGCAGGGCGGAGCGGGGCAGGGCGGAGCAGGGCAAGGCTGGGCGAGCCAGGCGGGGCGGGGCGGGGCGGGGCGAGCCAGGCAGGGTAGGGCCGAGCAGGCCGATCCGGGGCGGGCCGGCAGGGCGCGGGGGTAGCGGGGTCAGTCGCCGAGAGGGCTGCCGGAGGCGGCGGCCACGCCCTCCAGGTAGCCCCGGGCGCGCTCCGCCTTCGGGTAGCGCCCGACCAGAGCCCAGAACCGGGCGTTGTGGCTGGGCACGATGAGGTGGGCCAGCTCGTGCAGCAGGACGTAGTCGATCACCCAGTCGGGCATGTCCTGGATCCGGTGCGAGATGCGGATGGTCCGGTCGGCGGGGGTGCAGGAGCCCCAGCGACCGTTCTGGTTGGTCACCCAACGGACGCTCACGGGGATCGCCCGGTCGCCGTACTCGGCCAGGTAGAGCCCTCGGAGGCGGGTGGCACGGCCGAACAGGTCGTCGTCGGAGCGGGCGAAGCGCCCCTCCCGCGCCGCCAGCCGGGCCAGCATCCGGTCGACCCACTCGCTCTCCTCCGCGCGGGAGAACTGGTCGGGGATCAGCACCACGACCCGCTCACCGTCGCGGTAGGCGGACACCGTGCGTCGACGGCGCTGGCTGCGCCGTACCTCGACGACCGGATGCCGCGCCCCTGCCATCAGCGGGCCGCGCAACCTCGGTTTGCTGTCACGAAGGAAAGCTAATGGGTAACAACCAGGGGTCCGCAAGGGTCAACACCCTCGCGCGCGCCCGGAAAGTCATGGTTGGTGGGAGAGCGTCCCGAAAAAAAACCTTGCGGACCGTCACTGAGACGCTGCGTGATGGTCATGGCGATCGTGGGCCGGGCGCGGGCGGCGCGACCCTCACCGTAGGTGATCACCGGGCGGTCCGCCGCCTCTCGGGGAGACACACCCCTGGGCGATCTGAGCAGTTTCATCCGGCGTGTCCCCGCCAAACTGACTTATCCGACGTTATTCGCCATGCACACTCTCGACGTCGACTTGCTCACAGTGGCGAAGCACGGCTGACATGGAACCGCCCGGACCTGGGTAGGGTCCGCGAACCAGCGGTCACGAGGGTGGCCGTGGAGAACACCCAGCGCTGGCGCCCCGCGTGGCCCGCGCCGGGCAACCCGCCGGGACCGGATTGACCCGGCGGACGAGACGAGGAGGGCACCGTGGCCGATCAGGCCCAGACCTACAACGGATACTGCGTCAAGTGCAAGGAGAAGCGGGACTTCGAGGGGCGCGTCGAGGTCTCGAAGACCGGCATGAACATGGCCAAGGGCAAGTGCCCGGTCTGCGGCACAACAGTGAACCGCATCCTGGGCAAGGCGAAGGTCTGACCCGTACGGGTCGGCAAACGGGGGAGGGCGGCCGTGGCCGCCCTCCCCCGTTCGCTTGGGCGCTGCGCGTACTGTCGGCTGGGCGACAGGGTTACCGGCCGGTTGTGGACAACCCGGCGAAGGCTGTGGACAGCCCAGCGCAGGGCGGTACCCACCTGTGGACAACGATCGACGGACAGCAGGGATTCGGTCACTATTCGTTGCCATGACCCGTACCGTGTCGCCCCGCCCCACCCTCCTGCCCGGCCTGACCCGCCTCTGGCGGGACCGGCACACCCTCCAGCTCGGGATCGAGCCCGGCCGGGCCGTCCTCGTCGAGGTGGCCAACCCGCGTGCCGTGCGGGTGCTGGACCTGCTCGACGGCACCCGTAGCGAACGCCTCGTCCTCGCCCACGCGGCCGGGGACGACGTGCCCCGGGAGGAGGCGCGCGGGCTCCTCGACGCGTTGCGCGGCGCCGGGCTGGTCGTACCCGCGCACACCCTGCTCCCCCGCGACCTCGCCGGCCCGGCGCGGCAGCGACTCACCGCGGAGGCCGGGGCGCTGGCCCTGGCCGCGTCCGCGCTGCCCGGCACCCCGGCCCAGGTGCTGCGCCGCCGCCGCGACGCGCGGGTGCTGGTCACCGGTCCCGGCCGGCTCGGGGCGGCGGTCACCGTCGCGCTGGCTCAGGCCGGGGTCGGGCACGTGCACCCCGACCTGGCCGGGCCGGTGCGCCCGGCCGACCTGGTCGGCACCGGGCTGGCCGCCGCCGACCTGGGCCGCCCGCTCGCCGCCGCCGCCCGGGACGCGGTGGACCGGTCGGCCCCCGGCACCGCCACCCGTCCACTGCGCGGCGGCCGACCCGACCTCGTGCTCCAGCTCGGGATCGACCGCCCGGCGGCGCTGCTCGCGGCCGGCTTCGCCCAGCGCCGTCAGCCGCACCTGCTGCTCACCCTGCGGGAGGGGGTGCCGACGGTCGGCCCGCTGGTCCGCCCGCCGGCCGGGCCCTGCCTGCGCTGCCTCGACCTGCACCGGGCGGACCGGGACCCGGCCTGGCCCGCGCTCGCCGCCCAGCTCGCCACCGACGCCCCCGGCCAGTCCTGCGGCACGGCCACCCTGCTCGCCGCGGTGGGGTACGCCGCCGCGGAGGCGCTGGCCCACCTGGACGGCGGCACCCCGGAGACCCCCGGCTGCGCGGTGGAGGTGAGCGGCCCCGGCCGGCTGCGCCGCCGGACCTGGTCGCCCCACCCGTCCTGCCCGTGCGCCGGGCGGGGCCGATGACCGGCGCGCCGCCGCGCGAGCAATCCGGGACAAGGAGGCCGCACACCGGGCGGGGCCGGTGACCGGCGCGCCCCCACGCGAGCGATCCGGGCGAGGAGGCCGCACGCCGGGGGAGGCCGAACCGGCGCGCCGGCGCGCGAGCAATCCGGGCAAGGAGGCTGATTCGGGCGCGGGACGGCCACGATCCGGGCCCGGGCGGGTCCGGCCCGGCAGCGAAGCAGCCGCAGGGCCGCCGAGTCGGTAACAATGGCCGGGTGACCGACATCCCGCGCCGGGCCGTGTCCCGGACCGCCAAGCTCGCCGCTCTGCCGCTCGGCTTCGCCGGCCGGACCGTCCTCGGCATGGGCAAGCGCGTCACCGGGTTGGCGTCCGACGTCATCTCCGCCGAGATCCAGCAGCGCACCGCCGAGCAACTGTTCAGCGTGCTGGGCCAGCTCAAGGGCGGGGCGATGAAGTTCGGCCAGGCGTTGTCGGTCTTCGAGGCGGCCCTGCCGGAGGAGATCGCCGCCCCCTACCGGCAGGCCCTCACCAAGCTCCAGGAGGCGGCCCCGCCGCTGCCCGTGGCCACCGTGCACCGGGTGCTCGCCGAGCAGCTCGGCCCGGGCTGGCGGGACCACTTCGACTCCTTCGACGACTCCCCGGCCGCCGCGGCCAGCATCGGCCAAGTGCACCGGGCGGTATGGCGGGACCCGGACGGCGGCCCGCCGCGCGACGCGGCCGTCAAGATCCAGTACCCGGGGGCCGGGGAGGCGCTGCTCGCCGACCTCCGGCAGCTCTCCCGGCTGAGCGGCATGTTCCGGGCGATCCAGCCGGGGCTCGACGTCAAGCCGCTGCTGGCCGAGCTGCGGGAGCGGATCACCGAGGAGCTGGACTACGAGCTGGAGGCCGAGTCGCAGCGGGCCTTCGCCGCCGCGTACGCCGACGACGAGGAGATCTTCGTCCCGGCGGTGCTCGCCGCGACCCCCCGGGTGCTGGTCACCGAGTGGGTCGTGGGCACCCCGCTGGCCGACATCATCCGGGAGGGCACCCGGGAGCAGCGCGACGAGGCGGGGCGGCTCATGGCGATCCTGCACCTCTCCGCGCCGGCCCGGGCCGGCCTGCTGCACGCCGACCCGCACCCGGGCAACTTCCGGCTGCTGCCGGACGGCCGGCTCGGCGTGATCGACTTCGGCGGGGTGGCCCGGATGCCGGAGGGTACGCCCGAGCCGATCGGGCGACTGGCCGCGCTGGCGTTGCGCGGCGAGGCGGACGCCGTGGTCGACGGGCTGCGCCGGGAGGGCTTCATCAGCGCCACCGAGCCGATCGACGCCCAGGCCGTGCTGGACTTCCTCCGGCCGATGCTGGCCCCCATCGCCGAGGAGCGGTTCCGCTTCACCCGGGCCTGGCTGCGGGCCGAGGCGACCCGGCTGGCCAGCCCGCGCTCACCCGCGTACCAGCTCAGCCGGCAGCTCAACCTGCCGCCGTCGTACCTGATGATCCACCGGGTGACGCTCGGCTCGATCGGTGTGCTCTGCCAGCTGGAGGCCGAGGCGCCGTACCGGTCGATCCTGGAGCGCTGGCTGCCGGGCTTCGCCCCGGTGGGGTGACCCGACGACGAGGGGCGGGGCGGCCGGCCGGCCGCCCCGCCCCTCGCGGTTCGTGATCGGTTACAGGACGCCCAGGTCGCGGGCCGACTGGGAGCGGCCGTTCATCGCGACGGTACGGGCGGTGCGGGTTGCCTCAGTGCTCGTGGTGGTGCGACCGGCCTGAGGCCGGGGCATTCGGGCCCGGGACAACGCTTCGTTCAGTAGTTGCATCTCGACGATTCCGTTCGGCATGTGCAGCATGTTCTCGGCTCTCTCTGGTTTTACCGGGCCGGTTCGGCACCGGCGGGTCGTGCGGATCGGGGGTCAGGCAGCCAGCCGGACGGTGGTACGCGACCGGGACAGCCCACTGGCCTCCAGGCGCGCCTCGGCCTCGACCTTCAGCGCGGCGTCACGCGCGACGTCCTCCTTGCGCGGGCGGCCCCGGGGCCGCTTGCGCGGGACGACCGCGCCACGCTCGAAGATCTCGCCGCCCCAGACGCCCCAGGGCTCGGCCCGCTCGACCGCGCCGGCGAGGCACTCGACGCGCAGCGGGCAGTCCCCGCAGAGCGACTTGGCCAGCTCGAGCTCGGCGGGCGAGTCGGAGAACCACAGGTCGGGGTCGAACTTCCGGCAGGGCAGGTTCGCCTCCAGCTCGACGCTCACGTCGAGGGGGGCCAACGCCAGACTCATCTCCCGGTCACCTCTCTCTCACTTCGATCTCGTGGATCGGATTTCCGACGTACTTCGGCGGGGCAAAAATTTGAGGCCGCGGATCCCGGTAGCGGGTTCCGCGGCCTCGAGGTGAGCCGGTGGTCTGGTGATCAGACCGGTCTACCTCGAGGTGGAACGCCGCGGGCATCCGTGCGCTTGACAGCGCCGGCGATGCCCATGCCCGTGAAGCCACTGCTCCCGTTGACTCCGGTGAGCGGCACGGCGGTCGGGTTCAGCTCGGCCTGAGCCCGAACCTGGTGCGCCTGCGAAGCCGAGGGCCGAGCGGCCAGGGCCACCCGGACGGCCGACAGCGGGGCGACGGCAGCGGACAGCGCCGCCGGACGCTCATAGGTGTAGATCTCCATTGGTGCCACCTCCCTGACGTGCCTCGAAGTTGACCGGGCCTGCACCCCGGCTGAGCAGCCCGAATGGTGCCGCTCCCCGAGGTGTGCCATGAGGCTATTCCTCGTCCCGGGGCGAGAGCAAACGAATTTACGACTCGATTTCCAAAGTTTTCTCAGAGCAGACTTCCTCGACCGCCGCGCCCGCCACGAGGGCCAGCACCGGCTCCCCGTAGAGGCCGAGCTTGCGGGGGCCGATGCCGGCGATCGCGATCAGCTCCTCGGGCCGGGCGGGCCGCCGTTCCGCCAGCGCGGTGAGGGTGGCGTCGGTGAAGACCACGTACGCGGGGACCTTCTGCGCGGCGGCCACCCGGGCCCGCCAGTCGCGCAGCCGCTCGTGCAGGTCCTCGTCGATGTCGGAGGGGCAGGTCGGGCAGCGGCCGAGCTTGCGGTCCGGGCCGGCGAGCAGGGTCGCGCCGCAGATCCGGCACGAGACGATTTGAGTGCGGCGGCGCTCGACCCGGCGGGCCGCCGGACCTGCGCCCGAACCGGCCCGCTCCGTGCCGCCGCCGGAGCGGTCGAGCTGGGGCAGGAAGCGCGACGGCCGCCGGGACCGTCCGCCCGGCGAGCGGGCCACCGCGTACGACAGCCAGAGCCACTCCCGCGCCCGGGTGATCCCGACGTAGAGCAGCCGGCGCTCCTCCTCGACCTGCTCGGCCGTCTTCGCGTACGTGGTGGGGAGGGTGCCCTCGGAGAGCCCGACGAGGAAGACGGCGTCCCACTCCAGGCCCTTCGCCGAGTGCAGCGACGCCAGGGTCACCCCCTCGACGGTGGGCACGTGCTGCTGGGCGGCCCGGCGGGCCAGCTCGTCGTTGAAGTCGGCCAGCGTCGCCGGCCGCTCCACGGCGGCACCCTCCCCGATCGACAGCTCTGCCAGTCTTTCGCTCGCGACTGCGGGGCTCGCAAGCTCACTCCTCGCGCTCGCCGGCGGTGAGGCCGCGAACTCCTCCGCGAGCTGCACCAGGGCGGCCAGGGCCTCCCAGCGTTCCCGGGCCGCGCCGCCGGCCGGGGCGGCGTCCGGGGCCCAGCCGACCGCCGCCAGGCCCTCGACCACGGCGTCCCGCAGCGGGGTATCGCCGGGGACCGAGCGGGTGGCCGCCCGCAGCGCGACCATCGCCTGCCGCACCTCGGCGCGCTCGAAGAACCGCTCCGCGCCCTGGACCGCGTACGGCACCTCGGCCTCGGTGAGCGCCTTCTCGTACGCCTCGGACTGGGCGTTCGTGCGGAACAACACGGCGATCTCGCGGGCCGGGGTGCCGGCGGTAACCAGGGCCCGGCAGCGGGCCGCCACGGCGGTGGCCTCGGCCGGCTCGTCGGTGAAGATCCTCAACTCCGGCTCGGGGCCCGGCGGGCGCTGGCCGCTCAGCTCCAGCCGCAGCCGCGCCTCGGCGCCCCGGGCCTGGGAGATCACCGCGTTGGCCAGCCCCACCACCTGCGGGGTGGAGCGGTAGTCCCGGACCAGCCGGACCACGGTGGCGGCGCGGTGCCGACGCGGGAAGTCCACCAGGTACGCCGAGGTGGCCCCGGTGAACGAGTAGATCGTCTGGCTGGCGTCGCCGACCACGGTCAGGTCGTCCCGGCCGCCCAGCCACGCCTCCAGCAGCCGCTGCTGCAACGGGTTGACGTCCTGGTACTCGTCGACCACGAAGTGCCGGTACTGGCTGCGCACCTGCTCGGCGACGTCCGGGTGCTCCTCGATGCCCCAGACCGCGGCGCGCAGCATGTCCTCGAAGTCGATCACACCGTTGGCCCGCTTGAGCCGCTCGTACGCGGTGAAGACCTCGGCCACCTTCGCCGGCTCGTACGGGGTGTCCCGTAGCGCCTTGGCCGCCGCGACCACGTACTCCCCGGGCTCGACCAGGGACGACTTGGCCCACTCGATCTCGCCGGCCAGGTCCCGGGCGGTGGCCCGGTCGGCCCGCAGGCCCACCCGGGCGGCGGCGAGCGTGACGACCCGCGCCTTGCTGTCCAGCAGCTCCGGCATGGCCCGCCCCTGCAACAGCCGGGGGGCGAAGTACCGCACCTGGCGCAGCGCGGCGGCGTGGAAGGTCCGCGCCTGCACTCCGGAGACCCCCAGCGCGGTGAGCCGGGCGCGCATCTCGGCGGCGGCGCGAGCGGTGAAGGTGACCGCGAGCACGTGCCGGGCGGAGATGTCCCCGGTGAGCGCGCGGTGGGCGATCCGGGAGGTCACCGCGCGGGTCTTGCCGGTGCCGGCGCCGGCCAGGATGCAGACCGGGCCGGCCGGGGCGGTCACCGCCGAGCGCTGCTCCGGGTCCAGCCCGGCGAGCACCCGTTCGGACGCGCGGTGATCCCCCACAGGGAGGAATCATCTCAGCTCGCCCTGGCGTTGCAACGGTTAGCCTGGCCTGACCCGGACGGGCAGAAGATCTTGGAGGACCTGATCATGTTGACGATGTACTCGACCCCGTGGTGCGGCTACTGCCACCGGCTCAAGTCGCAGCTCGACCGGGAGGGCATCGCGTACCAGGTGGTCGACATCGAGCAGGACCCGGCGGCGGCGGACTTCGTGATGAGCGTCAACGGCGGCAACCAGACCGTCCCGACGCTGCGCTTCGCCGACGGCAGCGCCCTGACCAACCCGTCGATCACCCAGGTCAAGCAGCACCTCGCCGCGCTCCCCTCCTGACCCCTCCCCAGGGCGGGGCCCGCGCAGTTTCCCGGAAAGAGTGGTCATTCCACGTGGAATGGCCACTCTTTCCGCGTATTCGCGGGCACGGCGGGAGTGGTGAGCGCGCCGGGGGCGGCGGGCGCGCCCGGGGCGACGGGGGCGGGCGTGGGAGCGGGGGCGGGTGGCTGGCGGGGGTGGGGGATGCGGAGCGTGAGCGGCGGGGTGGCGGGCGTGGCGGGGGCCGGGTGGTGGCGGCCCCGCCAGAGGAAGAGACCCGCCGCCGTGGTGGTCAGGCCGACCAGCGCGAACAGCAGCCGGTAGTCGAACACGCCGACGAGCAGCGCGCCCGCCCCGATGGAGAGCGCCTGCGGGGCGCTGACCAGGGCCTCCGACGCCGCCGCCACCCGGCCGAGCAGTCCCGCCGGGGTGCTCCGCTGGATCAGCGTGTTGAGGCCCACCGTGATCAGCGGGAGGGAGAGCCCCGCCAGCAGCAGCGCCGCGGTGCCGAGCCAGAGATTCGGGTACGCCAGGGCGAGCGCGGCCGGCCCGAACAGGACCACTCCGGCGGCCAGGGTGCCGACCTCCCCGACGCGGCGCACCACCGAGGCCGAGAGCAGCCCGCCGACGAGCCCACCCACGCCCTGCACCGCCACCAGCACGCCGACGAAGGCGGCGTCGCGGCGCAGGCCCAGGTCGACGTACGCGAAGATCAGCGACTCGGTGAAGCCCATCACCAGCGAGCCGAGCCCGTAGCCGAGCAGCGCCCGGCGCAGCGCCGGGGTGCCGGCCAGGTGGCGCAGCCCGGCTCCCAGCTCGGCCGACCAGCGCAGCCCGGTCCCTGCGGCGGGGGCGCCGGGCGCGCGCAGCGGGGCGACGACGGCGGCGGCCACGACGAACCCGGTCATCGCCAGCGCGGTGAGCAGCCAGCCGCCGACGGCGGCGTAGAGCGCGGCCCCGGCCAGCGGCCCGCCCAGCCGCAGTCCCTGGCGCACGGTCTGGAGCGCCCCGTTGGCCTCGGCGAGCAGCTCGACGGGGACCAGGTCCCGGATCAGCCCGGCCAGCGTGGCGTTCAACGTCAGGTACGACAGCCCGTAGAGGCCGGCCACCACGTAGATGAGCCAGACGTCGTCGCTGCCGGAGACGGTGAACAGCGGCGTGAGCAGGAGCGCCGTGGCGAGGTTCACGGCGACGAAGAAGCGCCGCCGGGGGTAGCGGTCGACCGCCCAGCCGACCAGCGGCGCGAGGACCATCGGGGCGATGATCGCGAAGATCGTCGCCCCGGCCAGCCCGTCCGAGCCGGTCAGGTCCTTCACCCAGATCGCGAGGGCGAGCAGCAGGATCGACTCGGCGGCCATGCTGGCCAGCAGCGCGCCGAACAGCAGGCGGAAGTCGGGGCGGCTCAGGACGGTGCGCATCGGGCTCCTCATTTCTGCGAGACACGCCCCGCCGGAAGCCTCCGGCGTCGGTCGCGCCGTCCATACTGACCGTGGGGTGCGATTTTCATACAGTTACCGTCGCGTCTCGCGACGGTCGACGGAGAAGAGGACACCGTGCCTCCTGCCGGACCCAGCCCATTGATGAGGCGCCGCCGGTTGGGCGTCGAGCTGCGAAAACTGCGCGAGGCCGCCAACCTCACCGGGGACCAGGTGATCACCCGGGTCGGCTGGGCCTCCGCGTCCAAACTGTCCCGACTGGAGAATGGCCGCAGCCGTCCCGACCCGGAGGACGTCTCGGCCCTGCTCGACCTCTACGGGGCCGACGAGGCGCAGCGCGACGAGCTCCTCGGCATCACCGACGAGGCCGGCGACATGCGGGGCTGGCTGCGGAAGTACCCGGTGATGACCCGGCAGCAGCGCGGCTTCGCCGAGCTGGAGGCGGGTTGCGCCGAGATCCTGGAATACCATCCGGTCCTGGTCCCGGGGCTGTTGCAGACCCCCAGGTACGCCCGGCTGCGGATCGTCTCGGCCCACCGGGTCGAGTCCTGCGGAGGCGAGCCGGAGCACGGCGAGACGCCGGACGACGAGGTGGCCGCCCGGGTGGCCCGCCAGTCGCTGCTGAGCCGCGAGGACGGGCCGCGTTACACGGCGGTGCTGGAGGACGCGGCGTGGAGCCGCCGGGCGGGTCCGCCCGACGTGCTGCGCGAGCAGCTCGCCCAGCTCTGCGAGCTGGCCGAGCTGCCCAACGTCACCCTGCACGTGTTGCCGGCCGACGCCCCGGTCGGCGACTGGTACCTCCCACCGACGGCGTTCTCGATCTACCGGTTCGCCGACCCGCTCGACCCGGAGACGCTGGCCATCGAAGGTGGCTTCACCAACGTCATGTCGAGCGAGGTAAACACCCTAAATGCCTATAAAGTGACCTTCGAGTGGTTGCGCTCGGCGGCGCTCTCCGCGACGGACACCCTCTCCTGGCTCTACGAGGCGGCGGGGCGGCTGACCGAGGCGGCAGGCCCGTCCGCGGCGGCCCGAGGGGCGGCAAAGGCGCCGGCCCAACGCCGCCGGCACTCCGGACGCCTCACGGATCGGTGATCCGCCGACGGCTCCGTCCGGGGCGCGGCGCCACCCGTCCCGTCGGAGCAGTCCAGTCAGGAGCAGACCATGCACGAGATCCACGACACGCCGTCCGCGCTCGCCCGGCAGCTCGCCGGCGCCCCGTGGCGGACCAGCACCCGCAGCCAGACCTCCAACTGCGTGGAGGTGGCCCCCCTCGGCGGCGGCCCGGCGGCGGTCGCCCTGCGTGACAGCAAGGACCGGGGCGGCCCCGTGCTGCTGTTCGAGCGGGCCGGCTGGCAGGGGTTCATCGCCGGGACAAAGAGAGGTCAGTTCGACCTGAGCTGATCCGGTGACCGGTCGGGGCCGTCGGCGCAACGCCGGCGGCCCCGACGTGCGTGCCCAGAGGCCCGCCGAGCAGGTGTCATCCGATCGGGGGACACGCCGAACCAATCGGCGGGTTTCACTTGCTGGGACGCCGCCCGGGCGTAGCATGTCGACAGAGTGACGTGGAACTTCCACTGAGTACCGTCCGTCACGGCCGCACCCGGAGACACCATGCGTTTCCTGATCGTTCGCACCGACATCCGCGCCGCCGCCGACATCGACATCGCGGCCGCCTGGGCCGGCGGCGGGCGGCTGCGCGACGAGACCACCGCCCCCGAGCCGCGCCGCCAGGTGGTGCACGCCGAGGACCGGGAGGCCGCCCTGCTGCTGGCCCGCGCCCTGTCCTGCGTGGGGGCGGTCCGCTACGGCCGGCAGCGGGTCAAGGTGCTGCCGCTCGACGACTCCGCTCCCCACCCCGGCGGTCCCGACGCCGGGGGCTGAGGGCAGACGTCCGTCCTTGCCGGACCGGCTCCCCGCCGTTCCCGCCGCGTCCAACCAGGACGGCCCGTGTTCCCGGCCCGGCACCGTCGCGGCAACGGCGGTCCCGGGCCGGGGCCGCGTCCACCCGCTTCAGGCCGCGTCCACCCCCTGCGGGGCCACGCCCACCCTCCGCGCGACCGCGCGACGCCCCGGTCAGCAGTGGCCGTCGAGCCAGCGGTGGATCAGGAAGAGCGCGATCGACGACGGCGGGGGCAGGGCCAGCGTGTGCCCCTCCCCCACCTCGACCGGCCGCCCGGCCAGCGCCGCGCCGATCTCCCGCCGGGTGAACCAGCGGGCGTGGGCGATCTCGGCCGGGTCCGTCCGCACCGGCTGCTCCGGGTCGGCGACGGCGAGGAAGCCGAGCATCAGCGAGCCGGGGAACGGCCAGGACTGGCTGCCCGCGTACGCGATCTGTTCGACGCCGACGCCGACCTCCTCGCCGACCTCGCGCAGCACGGCGGCCTCCGCCGACTCGCCCGGCTCGACGAAGCCGGCGAAGCAGGAGTAGCGGCGCGCTTCGGCGTCCCGGGGCCAGGCGGCGTTGTTGCCGAGCAGGCAGCGCCCCTCCGGGCCGGCCGCCCCGTCGTGCACCAGCACGATCATGGCCGGGTCGGTGCGCGGCCAGGCCCGGTCCCCGCCCGGGTCGACGCGGGACCAGCCCGCCTCGTCCACCCGCGTCGGCTCGCCGGTGGCCGAGGAGTAGCCGTGCCGGACGTGCCAGTTGGTCAGCGCCAGCGCGGTGGTGAAGATGCCGGCGTCCCGGTCGGTCAGCAGGTGGCCGACCTCCAGCAGGCGCACCGCCCGCGCGCCGGACAGGTCGGGCAGCACGCCGTCCACCGCGAAGACGGGCACGTCGTCCGGCTCGACGCCGAGGAACATCGGAACCGAACGGGGCACCTCGGGCAGCTCCCCGGAGCCGACCAACACCAGCTCCGGCGGGTTGCCCTCGCCCCGCACCAGGGCCCGGCCGTCGCTCTCCGAGTCGAGCACCAGCACCCGGGCCCGCTCCCACGCCTCGGCGAGCCACTGCGGGTCGGTGCGCCGGAAGGCCGCCCGGTCCAGCAGGGAGCGCGCCAGCGGCGGGGCGGCCTCGCCGCGCCCGCCACCGGCCGGTCCGGCGGCGGCGGTCACGGGCGGGCCGGCTCGGTGCGGACCGGGCCCAGGGCGCTCAGCGCGGGCGCGATCCGCTCGGCGTCGCCGAGCACCACGGTGACCGCGCCCGCCGGGGCCAGGTAGCGCCGGGCCACCTCGGCCACGTCGTCGACGCCGGCCTTCGCCAGCCGGGCAGCGTACTCGGCCAGGAAGTCCAGGCGCAGGCCGCTGCCGGCGTACGCGCTGGTCAGCGACGCCAGCCCGGCCTGGGTGGACATGCCGAGCTGGAGGGTGCCGAGGGCGTACTGGCGGGCCTGCTCCAGCTCCTCCGGCTTCGGGGGCACGGTGGCCAGCCGGCCCAGCTCGTACGTCGTCTCCAGCAGCGCCGGGCCGGTGACCTCGGTGGCCACCTCGGCGGCGGCGATCAGCACCGACCCGGCGACCGAGTGCTCGACCAGCGAGTGCGGCCCGTACGTGTAGCCCTTGTCCTCGCGGATGTTCTCCACCCAGCGGGAGGAGAAGTAGCCGCCGAAGATCAGGTTGGCCAGTTGCAGCGCGGCGTGGTCCGGGTGGGTGCGCGGCACCGCCGGCAGCGCCACGCGCAGCGACGACTGGACCGACCCGGGCCGGTCGACCAGCAGCAGCGGGCCGGGCTCCAGCGGCGGGGCGGGCGGCAGCTCGCCGGTGCGACCGGCGCCGGTCCAGCCCGACAGCGCCTTCTCGGCGGCGTCCAGCGCCCGCTCCGGCTGCACGTCGCCGACCAGCACCAGCACGGCGTCGCCCGGATGCACCCGCTCGGCGTGCAGCTTCCGCAGCGCCGCCGGGCGGACCGCCCGGACCTGCTCCGGCTCCGGGGTCTGCGCCGCGTACGGGTGCGTGCCGTAGATCCGCCGCAGCATGGCGGTGCGGGCCAGGTGGGCCGGCTGGCTCTGCGCCACCTGGATGCGGTCGACCAGCCGGTCCCGCTCGGTGGCGACCTCCCCGTTCGGGTAGGTGGCCCCGGTCAGCACGTCGGCCATGATCTCCAGCATCCGGTCCAGCCCGGTGACCAGGCTCGCGCCGGAGAGCATCAGCCGGTCCGGGTCGATGCCGGCGGAGAGCCCGCCGCCCACCGCCTGGAGCTCGGCGGCGATCCGCACGCTCGTCATCGACTCCGTGCCGGAGAGCATGGTCTGGGCGAGCATCGTGCCCCGCGCCAGGTGGGTCCGCCCGGTGGGCATCCACAGCCGCAGCTCCACCAGGGGTACGGCCGGCCGGCGCACCGCGATGACGGTGAGCCCGTTGCCGAGCCGCCGCTCGGCCTGCTTCGGCACCTTGAGCCGGCGGTTCGGGCCGAGCGGCGGCACCGGTCGCGGTTGCACGGTCACCGTCATCTCGCCTCTCTCCGTCTCACTCATCGGCCGGCCCCCGGGACGACCTCGACCGACGCGCGGCGCTGGGGTCGCAGGGTGGCGGCGGCGGCGCGGACCTGCTCGTCGGTGACCTCGCCGACCAGCCGGGGCAGCTCGTTGAGCAGGCCCGGCTCGCCGCGCTGCTGCTCCAGCACCGCCATCCGCAGGGCCCGGCCGAGCACGGCGTCGGTGTCGCGCAGCAGGTGGGTGGCCATCCGGGCCTGGGTGCGGGCCAGTTCGCCGTCGGTCGGGCCGTCGGTGGCGAGCCGGTCCAGTTCCTCGTCCACCGTGCGCAGCACCCTGTCCACGTCCCCGCCGGGCGGCAGGTGCGCCTGGAGCAGCAGGGCGGTGGGGTCGCGCACGTCGAACGGGTCGCCCATGAAGCCCACGTACCCGCCGAGGCTGGTGACCGTCCGGTCCCGCTGGACCAGCCGCTCGACCAGCCGGGACGCGTCGCCGTCGGTGAGCACCTCGGCGAGCACCACGTACGGCAGGTAGTTGGCGAAGTCGGTGACCGGGTCGGGCACCCGCCAGGCGGCGGCCACGGCGGGCAGCGGGGCCAGCGCGTCCGTGTACCGCTCACGCCGCTCGGCGGTCAGGTCGGGCTCGGCGAAGTCGGGGCGGTCGGGGGCGGGGCGGGCCGGCACGTCGCCGAAGTGCCGCTCGACCAGCTCCGTCGCCTCGGCCACGTCGATGTCGCCGCTGACCGCGAGCACGGCGTTGCCGCTGGCGTAGTAACGGCGGAAGAAGTCGGCCGCGTCGGCGACGGTGGCCGACTCCAGGTCGTCGAAGGAGCCGTAGCCGTCGTGCGCGTTCGGGAACGTGTCGAACATGACCGGCGGCAGGGTCAGCCAGGGGAACCCGCCGTACGGCCGGCTCAGCACGTTGACCCGGATCTCCTCCTTGACCACGTCGACCTGGTTGCGCAGGTTCTCCTCGGTCAGCCGGGGGCCGCGCATCCGGTCGGCCTCCAGGAACAGCGCCCGCTCCAGGGCGTTGCTCGGCAGGGTCTCGAAGTAGTCGGTGTAGTCGTGGTGGGTGGAGCCGTTGAAGGTGCCGCCCGCCCCCTGCACGTGCCGGAAGTGGGCCAGCTTCTCCAGGTTCTCCGAGCCCTGGAACATCAGGTGCTCGAAGAGGTGGGCGAAGCCGGTGCGCCCCTCCGGCTCGGAGCGGATGCCGACGTCGTACACGACCGCCACCCCGATCACCGGGGCGCTGCGGTCGGGCGTGAGGACCACCCGCAGGCCGTTGTCGAGGGTGAACCGCTCGACCGGGTACTTCGTCGCTGGAATTCTCGATCTCCGCGCCGCCACGGGTCGACCCTAGCGCGTCGCCGCCGCCGGCAGCGGCGACCTCCCGCAGGCGGGTCAGGCCACCGGGACCGGCACCGCCGCGCCGACCCGGGGCAGCACCTCCGCGCCGACCCGTTCGGCCTCCTCGCGGTGCGGCCAGCCGGAGAGGACGAACTCGTCGACGCCGAGCGCGGCGTACTCGTCGATGCGGGCCGCGACCTCGGCGTAGCTGCCGACGAGCGCGGTGCCGGCGCCCTCGCGGACCAGGCCGACGCCGGCCCACAGGTTCGGGGCGACGGTCAGCCCGTCGGCGCTGCCGCCGTGCAGGGCGGCCATCCGGGCCTGGCCGACGGAGTCCATGCGGGCGAAGCGCGCCTGGGCGGCGGCGATCCGCTCGGGGCTCATCCCGGCCAGCAGCCGGTCCGTCTCCGCCCACGCCTCGGCCGCGGTGGGCCGGGCGATGACGTGCAGCCGGATCCCGGTGCGCAGGGTCCGCCCCCGGCGCGCGGCCAGGGCGCGGACCCGGGCCACCCGGGCGGCGACGGCGGCCGGCGGCTCGCCCCACATGAGGTAGGTGTCGGCCTGCTCGGCGGCGACCGCCTCGGCGGCCGGGGAGGCGCCGCCGAAGTAGAGCGGGGGCGGGGCGGCGAGCGGGGCGGCCAGGCCGCCGCCGGTGACCCGGTAGTGCTCGCCGGCGAAGTCGAACGGCCCGCCCCGCCAGGCCCGGCGCAGCACCTGGAGGAACTCCCGGGTGCGCGCGTAGCGGGCGTCGTGGTCCAGGAAGTCCCCGTACGCCCGCTGCTCGGCCGGGTCGCCGCCGGTGACGACGTTGAGCGCGAGCCGCCCGCCGGAGACCGCCTGGAACGCCTCGGCCTGCTGGGCGATGAGGGTGGGCAGCGCGAACCCGGCCCGCACGGCGACCAGCATCCCGATCCGGTCGGTGCGCTGGGCGACCGCGGCGCAGACGATCCACGGGTCGGGGCAGCCGGAGCCGACGGGGGTGAGCAGGGCGGCGAACCCGGCCGCCTCGGCGGCCCGGGCCACCTCGGCGAGGTAGTCGACGGTGGCGGCCCGGTCGTGGCGGGCCGCGCCGGCGGTGACCGTGGCGGCACCGACCTGACGCCCGTCGCCGGAGGTGGGAAGGAACCAGTGGAATGACACGCCGACCGCCTCTCGTAGCGCTCGCCGACCGGGCGAGAGCTGCCGGAGAACCTACCAAGAAGGTAGGAAAACCGGGAATAATAACGAGCGCGAATCCCGCGATGTGGACGCTCCTTGACGCCGCCCGCAAGCGCCGCCACTGTTCCTACCAACTAAGTAGGAATACTGCGGATTGGATAGACGATGAGACGGCTCCCCTTCCGTCGGACGGCCTCCCTGGCCGCCCTCGCCGCGGTGGGCGTGGCGACCCTGGGCCTCACCGCCGCCTGCGGCGAGGACGACGCGGGATCGGGCAGCTCCGGCCCGGTGACGCTGCGGCTGGGCTACTTCCCCAACATCACCCACGCCCCGGCCGTCGTCGGGGTGGAGAAGGGCATCTTCGCCGAGAAGCTCGGCGACAGCGCCAAGCTGGAGACGAAGACCTTCAACGCCGGCCCGGCCGCCATCGAGGCGATCTTCTCCGGCGCGCTCGACGCCACGTACATCGGGCCGAACCCGACGGTGAACGCCCACTCCAAGTCCAAGGGCGAGGCGGTCCGGGTCGTCTCCGGCGCGGCGTCCGGCGGCGTCGCGCTCGTGGTCAAGCCCGGCATCACCTCGGTCGAGCAGCTCAAGGGCAAGAAGATCGCCACCCCGCAGCTCGGCAACACGCAGGACGTGGCGCTGCGCTACTGGCTCAAGGAGAAGGGCCTGACCGCCACGAAGGAGGGCGGCGGCGACGTCAAGGTGATCCCCCAGGAGAACGCGCAGACCATCGAGACCTTCAACAGCGGGGCGGTCGACGGCGCGTGGGTGCCCGAGCCGTTCGTCTCCCGGCTGGTCAACGCCGGCGGCAAGGTACTCGTCGACGAGCGCGACCTGTGGCCGAACAAGCAGTTCGTCATCACCAACCTGATCGTCTCCACCAAGTTCCTCAAGGCCCACCCCGACGTGGTGCGCAAGCTGGTCGAGGGGCAGGTCGCGGCCAACGAGTTCGTCAACACCCGGGCCGACGAGTCCCACCAGGCCATCTCGGACCACATCGGCAAGCTCACCGGCAAGCCGCTGGACGTGAAGCTGATCAAGCAGGCGTGGCCGACGCTGCTGTTCACCAACGACCCGATCGCCTCGTCGCTGAAGACCGGCCTCGACCACGCCGTCGCCGTCGAGCTGACCCAGCCGGTCAGCCTGGACGGCCTCTACGACCTGACGTACCTCAACGGGGTGCTCAAGGCGCAGGGCAAGCCCGAGGTCGCCCAACCATGACGTCGACCACGACGACACCGCGCGGCGCGACCGGCTCGGTCGCGCTGCGCGGCGTGACCAAGGTGTACGGGCAGGGCGAGAACGCCGTCCTAGCCCTGGACGGGGTCACCCTCGACGTCGCCCCCGGCGAGTTCGTCTGCCTCGTCGGCGCCTCCGGCTGCGGCAAGAGCACCCTGCTCAACCTGGTGGCCGGCCTGGACCGGGTCAGCGGCGGGCAGATCGAGCTCGGCGACGGGGTCAACCCGGGGCTGATGTTCCAGGAGTCCGCCCTGTTCCCCTGGCTCACCGTCGAGGGCAACGTCGACGTGCCGCTCAAGCTGCGCCGGCTCCCCCGGGCCCAGCGCCGGGAGCGCATCGCCGAGCTGCTGCGCACGGTGCACCTGGCCGACTTCGGGCGCAAGCGACCGCACCAGCTCTCCGGCGGGATGCGGCAGCGGGTCGCGCTGGCCCGCACCCTCGCCCTGGACACCCCGGTGCTGCTGATGGACGAGCCGTTCGGCGCGCTCGACGCGATGACCCGGGACATCCTGCACGACGAGCTGGAGCGGATCTGGGCCGAGCGCAAGCTCACCGTGCTCTTCGTGACCCACAACGTCCGGGAGGCGGCGCGGCTGGCCGACCGGATCATCCTGCTCTCCAGCCGGCCCGGCCGGATCATCTACTCCACCCGGGTCGACGTGCCCCGGCCGCGACGCATCGACTCCCCGGAGATCGCGTCCATCGCCGGCGAGGTCACCGACCGGCTCCGTACGGAGGTGGGCCGCCATGGCCAGTGACACCCTCGCCGGCCGCGCCGACGCCGAGATCTCCGGGCTCGACGCGCTGGAGATCGCGGGGCAGCAGAAGACGACCAGCCGCGCCGCGACGATCTGGGCGGCGACCTGGCCCAAGCTGGCCGCGCTCGCCATCGCCGTCGCCGCCTGGCAGGCGGTGGTGTGGGCCGAGGTCTGGCCGCCGTACTCGCTGCCCGGCCCCGGCACCGTCGGCCGGGAGCTGCTGCGCCAGGCCGGCGCGCCGCAGCTCTGGGACGGGCTGGCGACCACCCTGCGCCGCGCGGCGCTCGGGTACGTCTTCTCCGTCGGCGTCGGCCTGCTGCTCGGGCTCGCCGTCGCCCGGTTCCGGGTGCTCCGGGCGGCCATCGGCTCGATGATCACCGCGTTGCAGACGATGCCGTCGATCGCCTGGTTCCCGCTGGCGATCCTGCTGTTCGAGCTGAGCGAGAAGGCGATCTTCTTCGTCGTGGTGCTCGGCGCGGCCCCGTCCATCGCCAACGGCGTGATCAGCGGCGTCGACTACGTGCCGCCGCTGCTGCAACGGGCCGGGCGCAACCTCGGCGCACGCGGGATGAACCTCTACCGGTACGTCATCGCGCCGGCCGCGCTGCCCGCCATCGTCGCCGGGCTCAAGCAGGGCTGGGCGTTCTCCTGGCGCAGCCTGATGGCCGGCGAGCTGATCGTGGTGGGCATCTCGCAGACCTCGCTCGGCGCGCAGCTCACGTACGCCCGGGAGCTGGCCGACGCGCCGTGGCTGCTCGCCACGATGATCGTGGTCCTCATCGTGGGGCTGGGCGTCGACACCGCGTTCGGGGCCGCGGACAAGGCGATCCGGCGGCGCTGGGGCGTGCTGGACCAGGCCGGGCAGTGACGTGTACGTCTCCGCGCGCAGCGACTACGCGCTCCGGGCCATGCTCGCCGTCGCCGCCGGTTGTACCGGGCCGGACGGGGACCACGCCGACCCCGCGCCGAGGGCGGGCAGCGGCGAGCCCGGCGGCGAGCTGGTCAAGGCGGCGGCGCTGGCCGAGAGCCAGTCCATCCCGCTGAGTTTCCTCCAGGGCATCCTGCTCGACCTGCGGCGGGCCGGGCTGCTGTTCAGCCACCGGGGCACCGACGGCGGCTACGCCCTGGCCCGGCCGGCCACCGAGATCAGCGTCGGCGACGTCCTCCGCGCGGTCGGCGGGTCGCTCACCTCGGTGCGCGGCCTGCCGGCGGAGGTCGCCGGCTACCACGGCGTGGCCACCGGCCTGCGCGACGTGTGGCTGGCGGTCGACGGGGCGATCGCCCTGGTGGTCGACCGGACGACCCTCGCCGACCTCCTCGCCGAGGACCGCTCCGTCCGCCGCTGAGCGGCGAGCCGGGTTGGCGGTCCGGCCACCCCCAGCGGGGAGCCGGAGCGTCGGGCCGGCCGCCGCCGAGCCGGACGTTCAGCCGGCGGACGGCTCCTCCGCCTCGGCGACCGTGCCGGTGAGGCCGACGTCGGCGCCGTCCGGGTTGTGCAGCCCCACCACCCCCGCGGGGGGCTGCCAGCTCCGGGCGGGACGCCACGGCGAGAAGGCCGCGACCGTGGCCAGCAGCAGCCCCGCGACCGCGACCGCCAGCACCATCAACAATTCGCGCAGCGCTCCCGACCCGGCATCGCCCGTCATCGTCTCGCCTCCCCCGACGGGCCGGTTCCCACCGGCCCGTTGTTCCCCCCAAGGCAAGCATCTTCCCCCAGGCGAGTGGGAACGGCCGGCGACCGGACCCGCGTCCGTCTGATTATCGACTCAGTCGGCGGGGTCGCGCACCCGTTCGACGCGCCCGGGCGGCCGGTCGGGGGAGCCGTCAGGCGGTGCGGGGGCGACGCGGGCGACGCGAGCGCCCCGAGGCGCGGTGGCCGGGGCGGCGACCCTCCGCTCCCGCCCCGTCCGCGGTCCCGGCGGCGCCGGCCGCGCGGGGCGCACCCCCGGTCGCGGGCGTGCCGTGGGCGGCGCCGGCGGCGCGGCCGGACCGCGCCCCCCGGCCCCCGGCGGGCCGCTCCTGCGCCGGCACGGCGATGGTCACCGGGACGCCGGACGGCTCCCGCGCGCCGGTGACCCGGGCCAGCGCCGCGTCGTCGCCGGGACGGACCTGGGTGGTCTGCGGCCGGATGCCGGCCGTGGACATCAGCCGGGACACCTCCCGGCGCTGCTCGGGCAGGACGAGGGTGACCACGGTCCCCGACTCGCCGGCCCGCGCGGTGCGCCCGCCCCGGTGCAGGTAGTCCTTCGCCTCGGTCGGCGGGTCGACGTTGACCACCATGTCGAGGCCGTCGACGTGGATGCCCCGGGCCGCCACGTCGGTGGCGACCAGCGCGGTGACCTGGCCGGTGCGGAACTGCTCCAGGATGCGGGTGCGCTGCGGCTGGGACTTGCCGCCGTGCAGGGCGGCGGCGCGCACGCCCTTGGCCAGCAGTTGGCGGGCCACCCGGTCGGCGCGGTGCTTGGTGCCCATGAACAGGATGGTGCGGCCCTCGCGGGCGGCGATCCGGGTCAAGGTGCCCGGCTTGTCCTCCGCGTCGACGTGCAGCACGTGGTGGGTCATCGCGGTCACCGTGGCGGTGCCCGGGTCGACGGAGTGCGACACCGGGTCGGTGAGGAACCGGCGGACGAGCCGGTCCACGCCGCCGTCCAGGGTGGCGGAGAAGAGCATCCGCTGGCCGTCGCCGGCCACCTGCTCCAGCAGCTTGGTGACCTGCGGGAGGAAGCCCATGTCGGCCATCTGGTCGGCCTCGTCCAGGACGGTCACGGCCACCTGGTCGAGCCGGGCGTCGCCCCGGTTGATCAGGTCGTGCAGCCGGCCGGGGGTGGCCACGACGACCTCCGCGCCGGAGCGCAGCGCGTCCGCCTGGCGTTGCAGCGACAGGCCGCCGACCACGGTGGCGACGCGCAGCCCGAGCACCCGAGCGTACGGGGCGAGCGCGGTGGTCACCTGCTGGGCCAGTTCCCGGGTCGGTACCAGCACCAGCGCCAGCGGACGCCCGGGGCGGGCCCGCCGGCCGGCGGTGCGGTGCAGCAGCGGCAGCCCGAAGGCGAGGGTCTTGCCCGATCCGGTCCGGCCCCGGCCGAGCACGTCCCGGCCGGCCAGCGAGTCCGGCAGCGTCGCCGCCTGGATCGGGAACGGCTCGGTGATGCCCTGGGCGGTCAGCTCGGCCAGCAGCGCCGGCGCCAGGCCCGTGGTGGAGAAAGAGGGAACGACGGTGGTCATGCAGAAGCCTTCCTCGACGCGGCACGTGTCGAGGAAGGGCGCCATGGGGGCGCTGTCGACCGGCGGACGCGTCCGCCGGGACTCACAAGCACGAACCGAAGATGGGTACGCGGCCGGCCCGCCGCCTCACGGGACGGGCCGGCCGCGTCGTCACGCCCGAAGGGCGCGACGGGTGCTACGAAGAGCGGTGTCGCCGAAGATCAGAGCGGGCGGATGTTCTCCGCCTGCGGGCCCTTCTGGCCCTGGGTGATCTCGAACTCGACCCGCTGGTTCTCGTCCAGGCTCCGGTAGCCGGAGGACTGGATCGCCGAGAAGTGGGCGAAGACGTCGGCGCCGCCGCCGTCCGGGGTGATGAAGCCGAAGCCCTTGTCAGCGTTGAACCACTTGACGGTGCCAATTGCCATGTGTTCTGTCTCCTTGACGGAACGTTCGGATCCGCACCTGTTGCGGACCCGAAGAGGGAGGAGTGGGCCGCGCCCGGTTTGCGCGGTCCACTTGTCGCTTCTGGTCGCCCCGCCCGGAGAACTCCGGACACAACAAAGAGCGCCTGGGGCCACAATCCCGCCAGGCGCACACAGAGTCTCTGGTAACCAAAACTGCAACCCCTGCAACCTACCACGGAAATCCGCCCGCCACCGCCGCCATGCCGGATTTCTCATCCGCGCGTCGGGCGCGGCGGGGCCTCCGGCACCCCCGTGATGAGCGCGGTGAGGCCGTCGGCGTCGAGCAGGTCCGCCGGGCGGACGGTCACGCCGTCGCGCACGTGGTAGAACGCCGCGCCCACCCGGTCGACCGGCACCCCGGCCAGCTCGGCCCAGGCCAGCCGGTAGACGGCGAGCTGCACCGCCGCCGCCTCGGCCTCCGCGCCGACCGGCTGCCGCCCGGTCTTCCAGTCGACCACGTCGAACCGGCCCCCCGGCCGGGCGAAGACCGCGTCCATCCGGCCGCGCACCACCAGCCCGGCGATCACCGTGGCGAACGGCACCTCCACCTCCACCGGCACCCGGTCGGCCCACTCGCCGGCCAGGAAGCGCGCCTGGAGTTCGGCCAGCGCCTCGTCGGGCGCGGCGTCGGCGTCGGCCGCCCCGGGCAGCTCGTCCACGTCGAGCAGCCGGTCCGCGCCGAACCGCTGCTCCAGCCAGGCGTGGAAGGCGGTGCCCCGCCGGGCGTACGGGTTCGGCGCGGCGGGCATCGGGCGGCGCAGGGCGCGGGCCAGCCCCTCGGGGTCGCGGCGCAGCGCCACGAGCTGGGTCACCGAGAGCTGCCCCGGCAGGCTGACCTCGACCGGGCCCGCCCCGGCGGCCAGCTCGGCCCGCTCGGCGAGGAGCAGGTCGGCCTCCCGCCGCCAGCGCGCCACCTCCGGGTCCACGGCCCCCGGCTCCACGGCTCCGGCCCCCGGCTCCGCCCCGTCCCCGGTTGGATCGGCGGCGGCCGGGTCGTCCCCGGTCGGGTCGTCCCCGGTCGGGTCGTCCCCGGCCGGGTCGTCGGCGGTCGGGTCGTCGGCGGTCGGATCGTCGGCGGTCGGATCGTCGGCGGTCGGATCGTCGGCGGCCGGGTCGTCGGCGGCGAGGAGGCGGCGGACCAGCGCCGCGGCCTCCGCCAGCGCCGGCCGCCGGCCGCCCAGCGGGTCGGCCGGCCATTCGGCCCGCAGCACCACCTCCGTGGTCGGGTTGGTGGCGTCCCCGGCCGGCTCCGGGGCCCAGCGGTCCACCAGGTGCCCGTCGCCGCCGTCGAGGCACGCGTCGTGCACCTCGCGCAGGAACACCGACGGCCCGCGCGGGCGCTTCGTGCCCTCCCCCCACCAGTACCCGGAGCAGAGCAGCAGCCGGCGCGGCCGGGTCACCGCCACGTACGCCAGCCGGCGCTCCTCCCGCTCGTCGTGCGCCCGCCAGGCGTCGGTGAACTCGGCCAGCGCCCGGGCCACCGCGCGCTGGTCGGCGGCGTCAACCAGGCCCAGCTCCGGCAGCCCGTCGGCGTCCCCGCGCAGCGGGAACGGCAGCACCCCCAGCCCGCCCAGCCAGTGGTCGGAGTTGCGCACCGCCCCCGGCCACCCGCCCCGGCTCAGGCCGGCGACGGCCACCACGTCCCACTCCAGGCCCTTCGCGGCGTGCGCGGTGAGGATCTGCACCGCGCCCTCCACCACCTCCACCTCGCCCGGGGCGAGGCCGCGCTCCTCGTCCTCGGCGGCGGCGAGGTAGGCCAGGAAGCCCGACAGGGTCGCCGCCGGGGACTCCCCGCTGAACCGGGCGGCCACGTCACCCAGGGCGTCCAGGTGGCCCCGGGCGAGGCCGGCGTCGCCCGTGCCGTCCCGGCCCGCCCGCACCGCCACCTCCACGTCCAGGCCGATCGTCCGCTCGACGTCCGCGATCAGCTCCGGCAGCGTCTGGTCCAGCCGGTAGCGGAGCAGGGCCAGCTCCTCCCCGTACGCGCGCAGCCGCGCGTGCCCCTCCGCCGAGTACGCCTGCGCCGGCCCGAGGTCGGCCAGCGCCTCCACGAGCGTGGCCTCGTCGAGCAGGTCCACGGCGATCTCCGGCCCCTCGTCGGCGGCGAGCCGGCGGCGCTGGGCGG
>NZ_BBZF01000016.1:205585-326760 GCF_020884795.1 Micromonospora okii | reverse complement strand
CGCCCGCCGGTGCAGGGCCACCAGGTCGCGCGGCCCGATCCGCCAGCGCGCCCCGGTGAGCAGCCGCAGCAGCGCCGCCCCGTCGGTCGGGTCGGCCAGCACCCGCAGGGTGCACACCACGTCCCGCACCTCGGGGGTGTCCAGCAGGCCGCCCAGCCCCACCACCTCGACCGGCAGCCCCCGGGCGCGCAGCGCGGCCGAGATCGCCGGGATCTGGCTGCGCAGCCGGACCAGCACGGCGGTGGTGGGTCGCTGCGGCACCGGAACGTGCTCGGGCAGCGCCCCCGGCATCCGGGCCGCACCGCGCCACGCCGCCAGGATGCTGTCGGCGATCCAGTCGGCCTCGTCGGCGTACGTCGGCAGGAGCGCGCAGTGCACGGTGCCGGCGGCCAGGCCGCCCGGCGTGCGGTGCGGGATCGGGTCCTTCACGCTGAGTGCCGCCCGCAGCTCCGGCACCCGCGCGCCCGCCGCCCGCAGCGGGGTGGAGAGGGCGTTGGCCACGCCGAGGATCTCCGGGCGGTTTCGCCAGCTCGTGCTGAGGCCGAGCACCTCCGCCGGCGCGCCGTCGGCGCGGGCGAACTCGGTCGGGAAGCGGTCCAGGGTGCCGGCGCTGGCCCCGCGCCAGCCGTAGATGGACTGGCAGGGGTCGCCCACGGCGGTCACCGGGTGCCCGCCGCCGAACAGCGCGTTGAGCAGCACCACCTGGGCGTGGCTGGTGTCCTGGTACTCGTCGAGCAGCACCACCCGGAAGCGGTCCCGCTCGATCGCGCCGACCGCCGGATGGTCCCGGGCCACCCGGGCGGCCCGGGCGAGCTGGTCGGCGAAGTCCATCGCCTCGAAGTCCTCCTTGCGCCGGCCGTACGCGCGGACCAGCGGCAGCAGCTTCAGGCGGGTCTGCTGGAGCGCGAGGGCCCTGCGCACGTCGGCGTAGATCCGCCCCGGGCGGGACTGCACCTCGGCGAAGAACCGGCCGGTCCAGGCGGCCAGGGCGTCCGGGTCGACGAGGTGCTCGTCCAGCTCACCGGCCAGGGCCAGCACCGCGTCGGTGATGGTGGCCGGCGCCCGGTCGACGCCGGTCATGTCGCCGTCGTAGTTGCGCACCAGCAGGTCCACGAGCTGCCAGCGGGACGCCTCGGTGAGCAGCCGGGTGGACGGCTCGTACCCGGCGCGCAGGCCGTGCTCGGTGACGATCCGCCCCGCGTACGAGTGGTAGGTGGAGACGGTCGGCTCGCCCGCGAACGGGTCGTCGAGCGGGGTCCGGCCGCGCCGCCCGACCCGGCGCACCAACTGGTCGAGCCGAGTCCGCACCCGGTGGGCCAGCTCGCCGGCCGCCTTGCGGGTGAAGGTGAGCCCGAGGATCTGCTCCGGTCGGACGTACGCGTTGGCGACGAGCCAGACCACCCGCGCGGCCATCGTCTCGGTCTTGCCGGACCCGGCCCCCGCGACCACCAGCAGCGGCTCGACCGGCGCGGCGATGATCGCCGCCTGCTCCCGGGTCGGCGCGGGCAGCCGGAGCAGCCGGGCCAGCTCCACCGGCGTGTACCGGGGGCCGGAGTCGGCGGTCCGGGGCGCCGGGGCGGCGGCGTCGAACAGGGCGGGCTGGGTCACGGGGCTTCCTCGGTTCGCGACTGCGCGGCTCGCAAGCTCACGGGTTCATCTCAGTTCGCGACTGCGCGGCTCGCAAGCTCACTCCTCGCGCTCACGGGACCATCTCAGTCTGCTGGGCTCGCAAGCTCACGGGTTCTCCGGGCGGCGGGGGGTCGGCGGCTCGACGACCTGACGCCCCTGCCCCGACACCGGGCAGCTCGTCCGCACCGGGCAGACCCGGCACTTGGAGTTGGCGACGGCGGCGAAGGTGGCGGCGGCCATCGTATCCGCGGTGCGCCGCACCAGGGCGGTCGCCCAGCCGGCCTCCGGCCCCTGCCCCGCCGCCGGCTGGCTCTGCTCCCGGGCGTCCTTCGCCCCCGTGCCGAGCTGCACCAGCGCCGCCCCGCCGGACTCCTCGCCGAACTCGGCGAACGCCCCCGCCTCCACCGCCGCCTGGTACGCCCCGAGCTGCGGGTGCTCGCCGATCTCGTGCTCGGTGACGACCGTGGACCTGCCGGTCTTCAGGTCGACCACCACGAGCCGGCCGTCGGCGTCGACCTCCAGCCGGTCCACCCGGCCGGTCAGCTCGACCGGCCGGCTCGGGTCGTCGAGCCGCACCGCGAACTCGTGCTCGATGGCGAGCAGCCGGCGCGGGTTCCCGGCCAGCCAGCGCAGCAGCTTGTCCACCATGGCCTCGGCCCGCTCCCGCTCGGGGCCGACCATCCACCGGGCGGCCAGCTCGATCGCGTCGAACCGGGCGGCCACGTACTCCAGCAGGGCGGAGCGGTCGGCGCTGGCGTCCTCGGCGAGCATCGCGGCGGCGTGCACCAGGTTGCCCACCCCCTGCGCGACGCTGGCCGGGCCGCTGCCGCCGTGCCGCTCCAGCAGCCAGCGCAGGCTGCACCGCAGGGCGCTCTCCATCGCCGACGGGGTGACCTTCACCGGCACCCCCTCGTCGACCAGCGGGCGGTCGTCGGAGAGGCCGCGCAACCCCCACCAGTCGTCCGGGTGCGCGCCGGGCACCCCGGCGGCGGCGAGGCGGGCCAGCTCGGCCGCCGCCGCGCGCCGGCGCGAATACGGCGCGGCCGGATCGGCCACGGCGGTACGCAGCTCCGCCACCAGCGCCGGCAGCGTCAGCGCCCGGGGCGGCCCGGCCACCGGCAGGGTGACCGCCCGGCCCTCCCCCGCGCCCACCGCCCCGCCGTCCGCCGACTCCCCGGCCCCCGACTCCCGGGCTTCCGGCTCCCCGGCTCCCGGCTGCCGGACCTCCGGCTCCCCGACGCCCGGTTCCCGGGCCTCCGGATCCCCGACCTCCGGCTCCCGGGCCTCCGGATCCCCGACGCCCGGCGCGCCCGCTTCGGCGGGGCCCGTCGGGTCGGCGGGGTCCGTGGGGTTCCCGTCGCGGGCGCCCGTCCCGCCGTCGTCCCCCGCCCCGGGGGGCTCGGTCGAGTCCAGCTCGTACAGGAACCGGCTCGGCTGCTCCTCGTGGTCGTCCCCGCCCACGGCGGCCGACGCGACGGCGGTCACCAGCAGCCGGCGGCGGGCCCGGGTCACCGCCACGTGGAACAGCCGGCGCTCCTCGTCGAGCAGGGCGGAGGTCTGCCCGATCAGGACGGCCCGCCCACCGTCGCCCGCGCCCCGCCCGCCGTCGCCGCTGACCGCCCCGTCGGCGCCCACGTCCCGCCCGGCGAGCACGTCGACCAGCCGCTCGGAGCCGAGCAGGCTGCCCCGCAGCCGCAGGTCCGGCCAGACGCCCTCCTGCACCCCGGCGACCGCCACCAGGTCCCACTCCAGCCCCTTGGCCGCGTGCGCGGTGAGCAGCCGCACCGCCTCGCCCCGGTCGGCGGTCGCGGCCAGGGTGTCCGCCGGCAGGTCCTGGCCCAGCACGTGGTCGAGGAAGACCTCGGTGCGGGCGCCGGGCAGCCGGTCGGCGAAGCGGGCCGCCGCGTCGAAGAGCACCAGCACCGCGTCCAGGTCCCGGTCGGCGGCCTCGGCCCGCCAGCGCCGGGCGGTCTCGTGCTCGCCGGTGGCGGCCCGGCCCCGGGTGATCGCGCCGGCCCAGCGCTCGGCCAGCCCGCTGGCGTTCCACACCGCCCAGAGCACGTCCTCGGCGGTGGCCCCGGGCCGCTCGGCGGCCTCCCGCGCGACGGCGAGCAGCCCGGCCACGGCCTGCGCCGGCTCCGCCCAGTGCCGGTCGATCCCGGCCAGCTCCTCCGGGTCGCGCAGCGCGTCGAGGATCAGCTCGCCGGAGGGGCGGCGGTCCCCGGCGGCCAGGGCGAGCGCCCGCAGCCCCTGGCGCAGCCGCCGCTCGGCCAGCGGGTCGGCTCCGCCCAGCGGCGAGTGCAGCAGCGCCACGGCCGCCTCCTCGTCCAGCCGGCCCGGCTCCAGCGCGCAGCGCAGCAGGAGCAGCAGCGGGGCCACCGCCGGCTGGAGGTGCAGCGGCAGGTCCTCGCCGTGCACCACGGTCGGTACCCCGGCCGTGTGCAGGGCCCGGCGCAGCGACGGGAGCTGCCGGGCCGTCGAGCGGACCAGCACCGCCATCTCCGACCACGGCACGCCGTCGAGCAGGTGCGCCGCGCGCAGGGCCTGGGCCAGCCAGGCGGCCTCGCTGGTGGTCGAGCGGAAGGTGCGCACCCGCACCGAGCCGGGCGGGGCGTCGGGCAGCGGGCGCAGCCGCCGGTGCGCGGCGGGACCGCGCAACCGGCCGTTGAGCCGCCGGGTGGCGGCCAGCAGCCCCGCCCCCGCCCGGTACGACGTGGTCAGCACGACCTGCGCGGCCGGCGCGCCGGACGCGGTGCGGAATCGGTGCCCGAAGGCGGCCACCCCGGCCGGGTCGGTGCCCCGGAACGCGTACGTCGAGGAGTCCGGGTCGGCGAACGCGACCAGCGGCTTTCCGCCGCCGGCCACCACGGCGAGCAGGTCGAGCTGGGCGGGGTCGGTGTCGGCCAGCTCGTCGACGTAGACGTGGGCGATGCGGCGGCGCTCGGCCTCCAGCAGCTCCGGGTCGTCGAGCAGCAGGCCGGTGGCCGCCCGGACCAGCTCCGCCGGGTCGTACGCGATGGAGCCCCGGTTGCTGACGTCGCGCAGGGCGAGCACGGCGACGTACTCGCGGAGGAAGCGGGCGGCGGCCGGCCAGTCGGCGCGGCCCAGCTTCTCGCCCAGCCGGGCCAGCTCCACCGGGCCCACCCCGCGCTCCGCCGCCCGCATCAGCAGGTCGCGGAGCTGGGCCGCGAACGCCCGGGTACGCAGGGCGGGGCGCAGGTCCTCCGGCCAGCCCACCGGGTCGTCCTCGGGCTCCTCGCCGACCACGTCGAGCAGCTCCCGGATGATCAGATCCTGCTCGGGGCCGGTGAGCAGCCGGGGGGACGGCTCGCCCCGCTCGGCGGCGGCGCGGCGCAGCAGCCCGTACGCGTACGCCGGGAAGGTCCGCACCAGCGGCTCGCGCAGCACCCGGTGCCCGTCGGCGGCGATGCGAGCCTCGATCCGGCGACGCAGGTCGGTGGCCTGCCGGCGGCCGAAGGTGAGCACCAGGACGCGTTCGGGGTCGACGCCCTCGGCCACCCGCGCGGCGACCGCCTCGACCAGCGTGCTGGTCTTGCCGGTGCCGGGCCCGCCGACGACCAGCAGCGGCCCGTCGGTGCGCGCCACGACCTCGGCCTGCACCGGATCGGCGCGCCACCCGACCCGACTGCGCCCCCCCTGGGGCTCGCCGGCGGGCTGCGCCGAACGCGACAGCGCGCCGTGCGGCGGACCACCGGCGGACGACTCCTCGGCGTACGCGCCATCGCCGCCCGGCCCTGCGGCCCGACGCTCCCGCGTGGTCGCCCCCTCGGGCCGACCGTCCCCCCGCGCCGCCCCACCGGGCCCACGCCCCCCCGGGGCCGCCTCGGCAGGCCGACGCACCAGCCGGTACGCCTGCATCCCCCCATCCCACCACGCACCCCTGACACCCACTCCGCGCCCTGCCGGGTTCGAGGTTCCCTGGGTTCATCAGGGCTCCCTCACCCCCGAGTCGCGGCGCGGCTCACCTCAGACCGAACCGCGTCGGCCGACGAGACCGGCGCAGGACATCAGCGCCGCGCTCGCTCCCAGCAGCGTCAGATGCGCCGGGGACGCGATCAGGTCGGTGGTCGACGCGATCACCATCCCGAGAGCCCAGAGGAGCAGGCAGGCACCACCAGCACCGACGAGCCGACGGGCCCCACCGGGAGGCAGCCCACCGCGCCAACCGCCGTGCCGCAACCGCCACGACGTCAGGGCGAGGAGCACCAGCAGCAACGGGACAACCACGCCGATCCACCCGGTCGCCGGCACGAAGAGCAGGGCCAGGAAGCCCGCCAGGAAGAACAGGGACAGGAACAGAAGCACGGGAACCAGCAGCTCGTCCCGCCGCGAACCAGCCCCGTAGCCGTCACTCACCCTTGTCAGCGCAGGTGGGGTTCGAGGGCGTCCAGGGCGGCGGGGACCGAGTCGGCGACCGTGAGGAGGGACAGGCCGGCCGGCTTGAGGAAGTTCTGGTCGGCGGCGGAGGCGAGCCAGTCGAGCAGGGGGCGATAGAAGCCGTCCGCGTCGACCAGCACCATCGGCTTGGCGTGCAGGGCGAGCGTGGCCGTCGTCCACACCTCGAACAGCTCGTCCAGGGTGCCGAGCCCGCCGGGCAGGGTGAGGAACGCGTCGGATCTCTCGATCATGAGGGTCTTGCGGTCGGCCATGCTGGCGGTGACCAGCAGCTCGTCGGAGGCAAGGTCGGCGACCTCCAGGTCGACCAGGGACTGCGGGATCACCCCGACCGTCGCGCCGCCGGCCGACCGGGCCCCGTCCGCCAGCGCGCCCATCATCCCGACGCAGCCGCCGCCGCTGACCAGCGTGTGGCCGCGCCGGGCGATCTCCGCGCCCGTCTCGGCGGCGAGATCCAGCCAGCGCGGGTCGAGGGTACGGGAGGACGCGCAGAACACGCAGATCGCCGCCACCGAATCAGCCCTCCCCGCCCGGCGCGGACCGGTCCGCCCGCTCGGCAAGCTCTGCCCGCTCGGCAAGCTCCGCCTGCTCGGCGGCGGCCCGCTGGTCCGCCTCCGTACGGGCGACGGCCTCCTCGCGGACCGCCTCCTGCTCGGCGGAGAGGGCGGCCTCTGCCGCGACGATGTGCCGCACGGCCTCGTCGACGTCGTCGGTGAGGAAGATCAGCTCCAGGTCGACCGGCCCGATCTTGCCGTCGGCCGCCATCGTGTCGCGCAGCCAGTCGAGGAGGCCGCGCCAGTAGTCGGTACCCATGAGCACCACCGGGAACCGGGTGACCTTGCCGGTCTGCACCAGGGTCAGCGCCTCGAACAGCTCGTCCAGGGTGCCGAACCCGCCGGGCAGCACCACGAACGCCTGGGCGTACTTGACGAACATGGTCTTGCGGGCGAAGAAGTACCGGAAGTCGATGGCGAGGTCGACCCAGTCGTTGAGGCCCTGCTCGAACGGCAGCTCGATGCCGAGCCCGACGGAGAGCCCGCCGGCGTCGCTCGTGCCCCGGTTGGCCGCCTCCATCACGCCGGGCCCGCCGCCGGTGATCACCGCGTACCCGGCACGGGCCAGGGCGCCCCCCAGCGCCTCGGCCATCCGGCACTCCGGGCTGTCCGGCATGCTGCGGGCCGAGCCGAAGACGCTGACCGCCGGCGGCAGGTCCGCGAGGGTGTCGAAGCCCTCCACGAACTCCGACAGGATGCGCAGCGCCCGCCAGGCGTCCTTGGTCTTCCAGTCGCCCCGGCCCCGGGAGTCGAGCAGCCGCTGGTCGGCGGTGCTGGTCGTAATGGCCTGGCGGCGCAGCGTGACGGCACCGCGGTGCCGCTCGCGGCCCGGCTCACGCCCCGGACGTGGCCCGTTGCTGTCGCTCATGGGAGCAACCGTAGTGGAGGGGCCCAGATGAGGGCGGTACGGCCGGGCGCGGCGGGGGCGAGAGATTTCTCGCGATCTTGGCAACAAATTCGGTCGCACGCACGTCTTACCATTCGTATACCGGGTATGCCCCGGAGCGCGCCTTCGGGGGAGGAGCAAGCGTGATCAGCAACAGCGAGATGATCCGGATCCGCCGGCAGATGCAGCGGCGGATCCGGGACGTGGTGGCCGAGCGCCGCCGCGCCCGGCAGTTGGAAGTCCCGGTCGCCGACCACACCGGCGACCCGACCGACACCCGCCCCGACCCGTCCCTGACCCCCACCCCCTGACCCACTCCCGCCTCCTCACCCACCCCGCCCCACCCCGCCCCCACCCACCCGAGTCGATCAAGAAGTTTGCGTCAGGAACCGGCGGCCGGAACGACGCAAACTCCTTGATCACCGGGGTGGGCGGGGAGCGGGGCGCGGACGGTGGGGCGCAGGTCAGGCCGGGGTCAGCCAGCGGCGCAGGGTTTCCGCGCCCTCGCGGATCTTGCTGATCTCGACGTGCTCGTCCGGGTGGTGGGCCAGGTTGGGGTCGCCCGGCCCGAAGTTCAGCGCGGGGATGCCCATGGCGGCGAACCGGGCCACGTCCGTCCAGCCCAGCTTGCCGATCGGCGGGGCGTCGACGGCCGCGAGGAACTCCTTCGCCGGCGCCGCGTCCAGCCCCGGGGCCGCCCCGGCCGCCGCGTCGGTCACCCGCAGCTCGAAGCCGGCGAAGACCTCGCGCAGGTGCGCCTCTGCCTCGGCCGGGGTGCGGTCCGGCGCGAAGCGGTAGTTCACCTCGATCTCGCAGCGGTCCGGCACCACGTTGCCGGCGACCCCACCGTTGATCCGCACCGCGTTCATGCCCTCGCGGTAGTCGCAGCCGTCGATGGTCACCCGCCGCGCCTCGTACGTCGACAGGCGGTTCAGCACCTCCCCGGCGGCGTGGATGGCGTTCACGCCGTGCCAGGAGCGCGCCGAGTGGGCCCGCACGCCGGTGGTGGTCACCACCGACCGCAGCGTGCCCTGGCAGCCGGCCTCCACGATCCCGTGCGTCGGCTCCAGCAGCAGCGCGAAGTCGGCCCGCAGCCACTCCGGGTGCGCCTCGGCGACCAGGAAGAGGCCGTTGTACTTCGACTCGATCTCCTCGGCCTCGTAGAAGAAGTACGTCACGTCGTACTTCGGCTCGGCCAGGGTCACCGCGAGGTGCAGCGCGTACGCCACCCCGGACTTCATGTCGGAGGTGCCGCAGCCGTACATCAGGTCGCCGCGCGTGGTCGACGGGAAGTTGTTGTTCAGCGGAACGGTGTCGAGGTGCCCCGCGAGCACCACGCGGGAGGCCCGGCCCAGGTCGGTGCGCGCCATGACGGTGTTGCCGTGCCGGTACGTGGTCAGGTGCGGCACCCCGCGCAGCACCTCCTCGACGCAGTCCGCGATGGCCTTCTCGTCGAGGGAGACGGACTCGATGTCGACCAGGGCTCGGGTCAGCTCCACCGGATCGGCGAGGACCTCGGGGGTCAGCGGGTTCTCCATGGTTCGCACGGTACCTTCACAGTCGTGACGACTGCACAGCCTGCGTGGGGCATCGGACTGGCCACCATCACCGCTGACGACCAGGTGCTCGACACCTGGTACCCGACGGGCAAGCTGGGGCTCGGCGAGCTGCCGCTGGTCGCCGGGGAGGACGAGGCGGACGTCCTCGACCTGCCGCCGGGGGCGGTCGGCGAGCGGGCGCTGCCCGGTCTGCGTACCGCCCAGGTGGTGACGGTGATCGGTTCGCTGGCCGACCCGATCTCCGACGCCGCCGACGCGTACCTGCGGCTGCACCTGCTCTCCCACCGCCTGGTGCGACCCAACGAGCTGAACCTCGACGGCATCTTCGGCAAGCTGGCGAACGTGGCCTGGACGTCGGCCGGGCCGTGCCCGCCGGAGCGGGTGGACGAGCTGCGGGTGATCGAGCGGGCCGCCGGCCGCCACCTGGCCGTGTACGGCGTGGACAAGTTCCCCCGGATGACCGACTACGTGGTCCCCGCCGGGGTGCGGATCGCCGACGCGGACCGGGTCCGGCTCGGCGCGCACCTGGCCGCCGGCACCACCGTGATGCACGAGGGCTTCGTCAACTTCAACGCCGGCACGCTGGGCACCTCGATGGTCGAGGGGCGGATCGTGCAGGGCGTGGTGGTCGGCGACGGCTCCGACATCGGCGGCGGCGCGTCGATCATGGGCACCCTCTCCGGGGGCGGCACCGACCGGGTGCGCATCGGCGAGCGGAGCCTGATCGGCGCCAACGCGGGCGTCGGCATCTCCCTCGGCGACGACTGCGTGGTCGAGGCGGGCTGCTACGTCACGGCGTCGGCGAAGATCACCCTGCCGGACGGCCGGGTGGTCAAGGCCCGCGAGCTGTCCGGGGTCGACGGGCTGCTGTTCCTGCGCAACTCGGTCACCGGCGCGCTGGAGGCCCGCCCGCGCACCGGCCGGGGCATCGAGCTGAACGCGGCCCTGCACGCCAACGACTGACCCGCGCCCGGCGCGGTAACCACCGAACCGCGCCCGGCGCGGTGACGACCGGACCGCGCCCACGGGCCCGGCGAACGCGCCGCCGGGTCCGCGAGCGGGGCTCACCGCACCCGGTACGCCTGGATGATCCGCGTGGTCACCGTGTTGCCGGCGGTGTCCTTCGCGGTCGCCCGCAGGGAGACGTACCCGGGGCCGGCCGGGTGCCGCAGCGTGGCCACCCAGCCGCTGCCCTTGCGGCGCAGCTCCGCCTTGCGCCAGGTCTTCCCGCCGTCGTACGAGGCGTCGACGACCAGTGCGGCCACCCGCGCCCTCGGCGCGCCCTCCTGCCGCTGGACGGTGACCGGCACGGTGAAGGCGCGGCCCGCCGGGGCGCTGTTGTCGGCCCGCAGCGCCGGGGTGAAGCGCACCGCCGCCGCCGGCTGCGCCACGAAGCCGTCACCGGGGGCGTGCTTCGAGCGGAACGTCCACGCGCTGGTGACCTCGGTGGCCAGGTCCGTGAAGGAGCGCTTCGCCAGAATCTCCACCCGGTAGTCCGCCGCGCCCGGCGGCACCTCGAACTCGCCGTAGCCGGGGTACTCGCTCTCGCCGACCAACGTCCCGTCGCGGTACAGCCGGGTCCACTGGGGGTCGTTGAGCGACCCGCCGGGGTGCCCGGCCGCGTCGCTGTGCACGGGCAGGTCGACCACGACGGTGTCGCCCTTGCGGGTGATCCCCTCGTGCCCCCAGCGCCGCTGCGCGAACGACGGCCCGAAGGGCGCCGCCCCCCACGTCTCGCGGTGCGACCGGCCCGGCTGGTAGGCGGTGAGCGGGGACGACAGCAGCGCCTGCATCTCCAGCCAGCCCTCGGGGTCCCGGGTGCCGAAGCCCAGCTCCCCGGCCCACTTGACGCCGCCGGTGCTGTAGTGCTCGACGCGCTTGCCGGGGGTAGAGACGGGCAGGACCAGCGCCGAGCCGCCGGTGTTGTACTCCGGCTCGCCCATGACGACCCGCTCGGTCTCCAGCCCCGGGTAGGCGTCCCGGAAGGTGTGCGTGACGGTGGCCAGGTCCCGGCTGCGGTAGTGCTTGACGAAGCCCGTCGGCATCCGCCCGGGGAACGCCTCCAGCAGCGCGTAGAAGTAGGGGCTGACGTCCGCCTCGGCGTCGACCCACTGGCTGCCGATCGTGGCGACGAACGTGTCCGGCGTGCTCGCGGACCCGATCTGCCCGCTGCTCACGCCCGCGAACCCGTTGCTCCACAGCCCGAACGAGTAAGTGCTGTCGTCGGCCCCGAAGAAGATCGCGCTGACGTCCACCAGCGGCGCGACCGCCCCGCGTTGCGGCACGGTGTTCCGCACCGGCTTGGCGGTGCGGGCGTCGACGGTGAGCCGCACGTCCCGGTCGACGACCAGCTCGGGCCGGGCGAGCAGGGCGATCCCGGCGGGCTCGCCGGAGGGGTCGACGGCGAAGAGGGTGCTGGCCAGCCCGTACCGGCCCTTCGGCACCCGCACCGTCGCCGTCCCGTCGGCGTCGTACACGTCGCTGGGACGGTCGAAGCTGTCCAGGTTCGCCAGGCCGGTGTAGTAGTCGGCGGTCGGGCCCCCGTCGGCGCCGAGGTGGGTGACCGTGACGTCGTAGCTCTCCACCTCGCGGTGCACGGCGATCGGGGTGACCGCCACCTGCGCGCCGGAGCGGGCGACGACCCGGCCGGTGTAGTAGCCGTCCGGGCCCGCCACCCGGGTGTCGGCGCTGACCCGCACCGGGGCCTCGCCGCCGACCGGCACGGTGACCCGGGTCGCGTCGAGCCGGAACACGCCCGCCGGGGCCGGTTCGCCGGTCGGCCCGGTGGCCTCGATCGCGAGCTCCAGGGTGACCGGGGCGGTCCCCGAGTTGCGCCAGGTCACCGTCCGCTCGATCACCGGGTCGTCGCCGTGCGGCCACTCGGCGCGGCCGAACGACACGCTCGCCGGCTCGCTGCTGACCTGCTGGTCGATCGCGCGGGCCACGTCGACCCGCCCCGCGCCCTGCTGGTAGGCGGTCTGCCCGGGGTGCGGCCGGGCGGAGGCCATCAGGGCGGACTTGAGCGCGCCGGCCCGCCGGTCGGGGTGCCGCTGGGCGAGCAGCGCCGCCGAGCCGGCGACGTGCGGGGTCGCCATCGAGGTGCCGGAGAGCGACATGTACCGCTCCCCCACGGGCTCGCCGAGGTCGCTGCCGGCGGCCCGGGCGGCGACGATCTCCACGCCGGGCGCGGTGATCTCGGGCTTGAGCCCGCCGTCCGAGGCCCGGGGCCCACGGCTGGAGAACTCGGCGAGGTCGTCGGCCCGGTCGACCGCGCCGACGGCGAGGGCGGCGTCGGCGCTGGCCGGCGAGTCGATGCTGGCGTCCCGGCCCGAATTGCCGGCGGCGATGACGAAGAGGGCTCCGGTCTGCGCGGTGAGGGTGCCGACGGCCTCCTCCAGCGGGTCGGTCTCCGGGGTGTCCATCCCGCCGAGGCTCAGGTTGACCACGGCGGCCCGCCGCTCGACGGCCGCCCACCGCATGCCGTCGAGGATCGCGGACTCCGTGCAGCCGTACACCTCGCAGACCTTGCCGGAGACCAGCGTGGCGTCGGGGGCGACGCCCCGGTACTTCCCGGCCGAGGCGGTGCCGCTGCCGGCGATGATCGAGGCGACGTGGGTGCCGTGGCCGACGACGTCGCCCGGCTCGGCCTCCTCGGTGAAGTTGCGGGACTCGGCGAGCCGCCCGGCGAAGTCGGGGTGCGCGGGGTCGACGCCGGTGTCCAGCACCGCGACGGTGACCCCCTTGCCGGTGAGGCCGGCGGCGTGGGCCACGGGCGCGCCGATCTGCGGCACGCTGTGGTCGAGCGTCACCTGGCGCCGGCCGTCCAGCCAGAGCCGGTCGACACCCCCCGCCGTGTCGACCCGGGCGGCCGGGCTGCCGGTGGTCACCGCGCCCCACACCGCGCCGGCCCGGGCCTTCTCGGCCGTCACGGCCGCGCCGCCGATGGCGGGCAGGTCGCGGGTCACCCGGGCGCCGGCGATGCCGGCCACGGCCCGGCGGGCGTTGCCCGAGCGGTAGGACACCAGCAGCGGCAGGCTGTCCCGCCGGGCGTCGTCGTAGCCGGCCCGGATGAGCCCGGTGACGTCGAAGAGCCGCCGGTCCACCCGGCCGGAGCGCAGCAGCGGCAGCGCGTCCTGGGGCAGGACGGTGACGTTGCCCCGCTCGCGCCGGACCAGGAAGCGCAGGTCGTCGCGGCCGGCGCCGGGCCGGACGGAGACCGCGCCGGAGGCGGTGACGGTGACCCGGTCACCGGTGACCAGCGTGACGGTGGTCGCGCCGGCGGCGGTACGGCCGGCCGTGGCCGGCGACGTGGCGGGGGCGGCGGCCCGGCCGGCCGCGTTCGGGGACGTGGCGGGCGCCGCCCCGGCCGGGGCGGCCGGTGGCGCGGCGAGCACCAGGGCGAGGGCCAGCGCGAGGCCGGCCGACTTTCTTCCTCTACGACGCAACGGGTTCCTCCTCGTGAGGCGTCATCACTGACAGAAGTGGCAGTGACACGTAGGAGGATTGCATACTCGGTATGCAATCGGAAGTCAGAGATATGACAAACCTGGCAACGAAGTCGAGTTCGGACAGGCGATGATCGTCCGATGACCTCCATGAAGGACCGCATGCTCGCCGGGGAGCCGTACCGCGCCGAAGACCCGGAGATCGCGGCCGACCTCGACCGCGCCGCCCTGCGCGTCGAGGCGTTCAACCGCAGCTCGGCGGCCGACCCGCAGGCCCGACTGGCCGCGCTGCGCGCCCTGCTCGGCACCGTCGGGGAGGACGCCTGGGTCCGCCCGCCGTTCCACTGCGACTACGGCTGGAACATCCACCTCGGGCCGCGCGGGTTCGTCAACTTCAACGCAGTCTTCCTCGACGTCGCCCGCATCAACATCGGCGCGGACGTCCAGATCGGACCGAACGTACAACTGCTGACGGCCACCCACCCGATCGAGCCGGGGCCCCGCCGGGAGAAGTGGGAGGCGGCGCAGCCCATCACGATCGGGGAGAACGTCTGGCTCGGCGGCGGGGTGATCGTGCTCCCCGGGGTGACCATCGGCGACGACACGGTCGTCGGAGCCGGCGCGGTGGTGACCCGGGACCTGCCGGCGAACGTCGTCGCGGTGGGCAACCCCGCCCGGGTCGTCCGCAACCTCGCCTGAGCCGCGCACCCGCCGACCACCTGCGAAAACGTCTCGCCCGAGGGCTGGCCAAGCGACCCCCACAGGTGCAACTCTTAGTAGTGGATCGACTACGAGGAGGCACCGATGCCCGGTCGCGTGCTCGAACTCCGCATCCCCGGGGTGTCCAACACTCCCCCGGCCCAGGTGCTCGGCCTGACCCCGCAACCGGGCGAGGACGCCCCCCGGCCGTGGCTGGTCGCCGGGGACGGGGTGACCGGCTTCTACCGCTCCACCGCGACCGGCCCGGACGAGGCGGTCGCCGTCGAGGCGTACAGCTGGGGGCAGTTGACCTCCGGCGCGCGGACCGCACGGGACGTCGAGCGGGCCCTCTGGACGCTGCTGCTGCCGTTCACGCTGGCGAACGTGGCGCTGCACGCCCGCCCCGGCATACCGCCCGACCCGGCGCGGGAGCGGTGGGGCAGCCGCTCCGGGCTCACCGCCTGGCTGGTCCGGGTGTTCTGCCTCAGCCTGACCGGGACGCTGGTCCTCGCCGCCACCGGCGTCGGCGTGGACCTGATCGGCTGGCAGTGCGTCGACGAGGACTGCCTCGGCCGCGTCCCCGGGCCGTGGGAGTTCCTCGCGCACGGCTGGTGGCGGGAGGGGGCCCGGCCGCTGGCCGCCGGCCTGGCGATCCCGCTGGGCCTGCTGGCCCTGCTCGGCCTGCTGGCCTGGCGCACCTACCAGTACGAGGCGGAGATGCCCGCCGCCCCCGCCGCCCGGCCGCCGGCCCCCGCCGGGCCGGACCTGCCTCCGCCGGACCGCCCGGGGACCCCGCCTCCGCCGGACCGCCCGGGGGACCCGCCTCCGCCGGACCACCGGGGGAACCCGGCTGCGCCGGACCATCCGGGGGAGGACGGCGCGGCGCTCGGCCCCGCCGGAACCGTCAACCCGTTGCAGGACCCCACCTTCTGGTGCGGGGAGGGGCAGTTGCGCCGCGCCGCCGTGCTGCACCTCTGCGTCGGGTCGGCGGTCGCTGCGGCCGTGCCGCTCGGCGCGGTGCTCGCCGTGGACCCGCCGCTGGGCGTACGGGCCGCCGTCGCCTGGCCCACCGTGGCGCTGCTCGCCGCGGTGCCGCTGATCGCGGTGGTGGCGCTGGGCCGGCCCCGGCTGACCCGGCGCGACGGGGACACCCCGCTCGGCCGGTGGAGCATCGCGGTGGTCGTGCTGGCCTGCGCCGGGGTCGCCGGCACGGTGCTGCTCCTGCTGCTGCCCGACGGCCCGGCCGGCGCTCCGCTGGCCGAACTGCGCCCGCCGGTCGGCTGCCGGCACGACCCCGCCCAGTGCCGGGTCGACCGCTCGCTGCCCGGCTACGACTGGATCATCGCCTGGTACGGCACGGGTCAGGTGCTCCTGCTCGCGGCCATCGGCGCCGTCTCCCGCTCCGGTCGGCGCGCGCTGGCCGTGCCGGCCGCCGCCGCGCTGCTCCTCCCCCTCGGGGTCGCCTGGATCGCCGGCTGGCTGCCGGCGGTCCCGCCCGCGCCGGAACCGCTGGACGACTGGATGCTCGCCGTCCCCGCGATCGCGCTGGCCGGGGCCGGGCTGCTGCTGCCCCGCACCGGCCCCGCCGCGCCGATCCGCCCCGGGCAGCCGCACACCGACCTCGCTTGGGGCGGCCGGGGGCCGGCCGTCATCGCCGGCTTCGGCTGGCTGCTCGGCATCGCCTACTGCTCGGGGGTGCTCTACTGGGTCACCGACCGGCTCGGCGGCGGCGACTCCGCCGACGGCGGCACCGGGGTGGTCCCGCCGGTGCCCGTGACGTGGGCGGGGCTCGCCTTCGCCGGCGCGCTGATCGCCCTGGCCGGCGTCGCGCTCCGGGCCGGCCTGCTCTTCCACCGGCTCCGCCGCCGGGAGTACGCCGACCTGGTGCCCCCGGGCAACACCCTCTCCGCGCACGACCGGCGGCGCTGCCGCGACGTGAGCGCCTTCCGGGCGCTGCACCGGCTGGTCGGCGAGCACGTCGTCCGGCTGATCGGCTGGTACGCGGTGGTCGGCGCGGCCCTGGCCGCCCTCGGCTCGGCGGCGGCGCTCTCCCCAGTCCCGCCGGACGCGGTGGCGCTCCCCCACGACGCGGCGCTGGCCGCCGTCGCCCCGGACGCGGCGGCGGACGGCTGGCCGACGCTGGTCCGGGCGGTCGCCGCCGTCGGCGACACCCTGCTCGGCTGGCTGCCGGTGGCCATCGCGACCGTGGGACTGCTGGTCTACCGCAACGACACGGTGCGCCGCTCCGTCGGGGTGCTCTGGGACATCGGCACCTTCTGGCCCCGGGCCGCGCACCCGCTCGCCCCGCCCAGCTACGCCGAGCGCGCGGTGCCCGAGGTGCAGACCCGCACCGCCGGTCTGCTCGCCCTGACCGAGCCCGACCCGCGCCGGGTGGACGGGATCATCCTCTCCGGCCACAGCCAGGGCGCCGTGATCTGCGCGGCGGTGCTCCTCCAGCTCCCCGCCCGCTGGCGGCGACGGGTCTGGTTCTTCTCCTACGGCTGCCAGCTCACCCGGCTGTACGGGCGGGTCTTCCCGGCCTACTTCGGGCCGGACCGGTTGCCGGCGCTCACCGAGGCGCTCAGCGGCCCGACCGGGCGGCCCGGCTGGACGAACTTCTGGCGGGACACCGACCCGCTGGGCTGGCCGGTCACGGCCGGCGAACGGGACCTGCCCGTCCACGACCCGGACGCGCTGCACCCCACCGGCGGGGAGGTCGCCGACCCGCCGATCCGCAACCACAGCGGATACCCGGAGGCGGCCGAGTTCCGCCGGGAACGGGCCCGGGTGGCGTGGCTGCTGCGGCGTCCGACCCCGGCACCGCGACGGGCGACCGACTGACCGACCGCGTCACGGCGGCCCACCGCGCTGCGGCGACCACGGCTCGCCGCCGCGCTGAGCCACGTCGGCCCGCCGCGTCGTCACGGCGGCCACGTCAGCCAAGCCGCCGGGTCACTCCTGCGGCGGGTCGGCCAGGCGGACCACCAGGTCGGCGCGGTCGGCGGTGGCGGCCACCAGGGCGGCGTTGCGCTCGTCGCTGCCCAGCGCCCAGGCCCGCGCCTGCTCCGGCGACCGCCCGTACGCCTCGTGCCGGGCGGTCAGCCGGCGCAGCCGCACCTCGGCGTCCAGGTCGACGAACCACGCCTCGTGCAGCAGCGACCGCGCCTCCTCCCACGGGTCCCCCGGCAGCAGCAGGTAGTTCCCCTCGGTCACCACCAGCCGCACCTGCGGCGGCACCTCGATCGCCCCGGCGATCGACTCCTCCAGGTCCCGGCGGAACCGGGGGGCCCAGACCGAGGTCGGCTCCAGCCGGTGCAGCCGGCGCAGCAGCGCGACGTACCCGACCGCGTCGAAGGTGTCCGCCGCGCCCTTGCGCGCGTCCCGGCCCAACCGCTCCAGCTCCGCCTGGGCCAGGTGGAACCCGTCCATCGGCACCAGCCGGGCCGCCTCGCCCACCCCGGCGACGATCCGCTCGGCGAGGGTGGACTTGCCGGCGCCGGGCGCGCCCGCGATGCCGAGCACCTGCCGGGGGCCGGCGTCGGCGAGGGCCCGGGCGCGGGCCACCAGCTCCCCGACGGAGAGGACCCGGGCGGCCGGCATCAGTCGAGGGCCGGCGCGGTGATCGTGAACCGGGCCTCCACCGCCGCGTGCACGGACTGCGGCTGCGGGTCCAGGTCCAGCTCCGGCGGTGCGCCCTCCGGGCCGCCACCGCCGCCGCCCTTGAACATGGCCTGGGCCATCATCGGCTGCGGGGTCATCCCGGTGTCGGCCAGCTCCAGCAGGGCGGTCACCCGCGCGCCCAGCGCCTCGGCGTACTCCCGGGCGCGGGCCAGCGCGTCGCCGATCGCGGCGTGCCGGGCCTGCCGGTACGCCGGGCTGTCCGGCCGCAGCGACCACCAGGGGCCCGCGACCTCGACCTGGTCCTGGTCGGCCAGGCGCAGCATCAGCTCGCCCAGCGCCGTGAAGTCCGTGACGGTCACGGTGGTGGTGACGGTGCCGTGCCAGGCCACCACCCGCTCGCCGGAGCGCCGCGTCTCCGGCCACACCCGCAGGTCGCCGGTCTCCCGGCGCTCCACGGCCGACCCGGCGGCCTCCAGCAGCACCCGCACGGCGGCGGCCCGCTCGGCGAGCCGGGTCAGGGCGGCCTCCCGGTCCCGGTCCCGCGCCCGCGCGGTCACCGCGAACCGGGCCAGCTCGGGCCCCACCTCCCGGTACGCCTCGCCGCGTACCGCCACGACCGGTCCGTCCACCATGCTCCCAGGTTAAAGGAAGGGCCCCTTGTTAACGCATCTTGTAGAGCAGGGGCCCCTTCTTAACACCCGCCCCCGGGGCGGCCGGTACGCCACGGCCGGCTACGCAGCGGTCTACCGGCGTCGCGACCGTCGGCCGCCGGGGACCCCGATGGGCGAGGTCGGCGGGGACTCAGGCGGGCGCGGGGTCGGCCGGGGACTCAGGCAATCGGGGTCGGCGGGGGCTCAGGCAGGCGGGGTCGGCAGGTGGCCCGTGTAGCGCACCGTGTCCCCCGCGACCCGGCACCCCGTCAGGTGGCCACCCGCCGCGCCCAGCGACAGCAGGTACGCCAGTTCCGCCCCGGTGTCCCCGTCGACCGGGAAGTCGGCGTCGGCCGGGGAGAGCGCGCGGTCGAGCAGGGCCAGCCGCAGCCCCCTGGCCCGCTCGTACTGCCCCACGAGGGCCGCCGCGTCGCCGTCCCGCAGCGCGGCGGCGAGCCGGTCGAGGAACCCGGTCACCCGGCCGAGCTGCGCGAGCACCTCGTCGCGGTTGTTCAGCAGCATGTCGGCCGTGCGGGTGGCCGGCGTCCCGGCGACCCGGGTGCCGTCCCGGAAGCTCCCGGCGGCCAGCCCCAGCACGGCGTCCCGCAGGCCCGCCTCGGCCACCGCGCCGGCCAGGCTCCCGGCCAGCAGGTGCGGCACGTGCGACGCCAGCGCCGCCGCCGCGTCGTGCGCGCCCGGCGACATCGGCACGACCCGGGCGTCGAAGACGTCGACGACCAGCGCGGCCAGCCGGCGGAACGGGTCGATGCCCTCCGCCGCCGGGCAGAGCACCCACGCCGCGCCGGCCAGCAGCGCCGGGCCCGCCGAGGTCAGCCCGGCGCGCTCGGCCCCGGCCATCGGGTGCCCCGGGACGAACCGGCCGGTCAGCCCGTTGGCCGCCGCGAACCCGGCGATCCCGCCCTTGGTGCTGCCCACGTCGGTGAGCACGCAGTCGGGACCGGCGTAGGCGCCGACGGTGCGCAGGGTCTCCGGAAGGCTGGACAGCGGCCCGCAGAGGAACACCACGTCGCGGCCCCGGACCGCGTCGGCCAGCTCGTCGGGGAAGGCGACGCCCCGCGTACGCCCCTGGGCCCGGGTGGCCGGGTCCGGGTCCCAGCCGGCGACGTCGATCCCGCGCTCGCGCAGCCGCAGCAGGACCGATCCGCCGATGAGCCCGGTGCCCACCACCGCCGCCCGCACCGCCCCGCCGGGCCTGTCCACCATCTACGCACCTCGGCGTCTCGATCGGTACGCGTCGAGCTCGCCCCGACCCGGTTCCGCCCCGAGGATATCGCCCGCCGTGGGCCCCACCGGGTGCCGGGACGCGGGGCGGGCACCCGATGCCGCGCTGGCCGGAAGGGGGATGTCCGGTAGGGATCGACCCCGTACGGTCCCTCCCGCCGGCCACCGCACCGGTGGTCGTTACGGGGGAAGGGACACATCATGTCCGCGACGTACCGGGCCCTCGCCTCGGTGCTCATGTTGATCGGCTTCTACGTCGTCGCGCTGCTCCAGCTCGCCGCCGTCGTCGCGCTGGCCTTCTGGCTGCACCAGCGGGTCAGCGGCCTCGCCACCGCCAAGCTCACGATCCCGCTGCTGCTCGCGCTGGGCGCCGTGCTGGTCGGGCTGTGGCGGGCCATCCGCACCAAGAGCGAGCCCGCGCCGGGCCTGGTGCTCGACGAGCGGGTCGCCCCGCGCCTCTGGGCCACCGTGCGCGAGCTGGCCGCCGAGGTCGGCACCCGCGCGCCGGACGAGATCCGCCTGGTGCCCGAGGTCAACGCGGCCGTCGCCGAGCAGAGCACCATGCTCGGCCTGGTCGGCGGGCGGCGGACCATGTACGTCGGGCTGCCGCTGCTCCAGGCGATGCGGCTCGACCAGCTCCGCTCGGTGCTGGCGCACGAGCTGGGCCACTACTCGGGCCGGCACACCCGGCTCGGCGGGGTGGCGTACCGGGGGCGGCTGGCGATCGCCGAGACCATCGGGCGGATCGGCCGGCGCAACCCGGTCGGTTGGGTCTTCCGGGGCTACGCGAAGCTCTACCTGCTGGTGGACAACGCCGCGTCGCGCCGCCAGGAGCTGGAGGCCGACCGCTCATCGGTGCGGCTTGCCGGCCGGGAGGCGGCCACGTCCGCGCTGCGCACCCTGCCCGCGCTGGACGCCGCCTGGTCGTTCTACATGCGCGCGTACGTCGAGCCGGGCTGGTCGGCGGGGCTCGCCCCGGACGACCTGTTCGGCGGCTTCGCCCAACTGCTCGCCGGCCGCCAGGGCGAGATCGACGAGCTGCGGGAGAACGCGCCCGACGGGAAGCCGTCGCGCTGGGACACCCACCCGCCCATCGGCGTACGGGTGGCCGCGATGGCCGGCGCACCGGACACGGCCGCGCCGGACGAACGACCGGCCGCCGGCCTGCTGGCCGACATCGGCGCGGCGGGCCTGGCCCTCCAGTCGCTCGTCGTCGACCACGAGGGGCGGCAGGTCCTCCCGTGGCCCGAGTTCGTCGCGGCGTCCATCGCCGCCGGCAAGCAGCGCGAGGCCGACGCCGTCTACCGGGCCGCGGGCCGGTTCACGGGCACGGCGGAGCCCGGCCTGCACACGGTGCTGGACCTGGTTCGCGCGGGTCGGTTGGGTGAGTTCGCCGAGCAGTTCTTCCCCGACTCCAGCAGGGAGGAGGCCGGGGCCCGCTTCGCCGGCCCGATGCGGACGCTGCTGGTCAACGCCGCGGTCCGCGCCGGGCGGGCGCACTGGCAGCTCTCCTGGTCGGCCCCGGCCCGGCTGGTCGGCCCGGACGGCGAGCCGTGCGACCTGTCGGACGTCGCCAAGCTGGCGGTCGACCCGCAGACCCTGGACGAGGCGCTGGCCCGCCTCGCCGAGTCCGGCGTCGACCCGTCCGCAGCGACGGTGGTGCAGCGGCGGGTCTCCGGGCGGGACGCCGACTTCGTCGGCGCGCTGGCCAACATCAAAATCGACGGTGCCGAGCACGACGTGCTGGTCCTGGACCGGGGGCTGGTGCTGATCGCCGACCCGGGCAAGGCGAGCAAGGGCGAGGAGCGCCTCCGGGCGCTGCTCGGGTCGACGCCGGTGGCCGAGCTGGCGACCCGGCACACCTTCGTGCCGTACGAGGAGATCACCTCGGTGGCGGTGCGCCGGGAGGTGCCGTTGAAGGCCGAGCTGACCCTGCACGGCGGGCGGACGATGGCGATGCAGGAGCTGTACTCCAGCGAGTTGCTGGGCAAGCACAGCCGCGACGCCCTGCTGTCGGTGTTCCACCGCATCGGCGGGTGAGCCCCGGGGTGCCCCGGCCGGTCGGCCGGGGCACCCCGAAGCCCGCTCGGCTCAGGGCTGGGCGAGGCGCGCGGCGACCGCCGCGATCCGCTCGTCGGACTCGGTCAGCGCCGCCCGCACGTACGTCGCCCCGCCGGGGCCGTAGAAGACGCCGGCCGCGACGAGGATGCCCCGGCGGGCCAGCCAGTCGACGGTCGCCCAGCAGTCCTCGCCCCGGGTCATCCACAGGTAGAGCCCGGCCTCGGAGTGCTCGACCGTGAACCCGGCCCCGGTGAACGCGGCGAGCAGCCGCTCCCGCCGGGCCCGGTAGCGCTCGCGCTGGGCGTCGGCGTGCTCGGCGTCGCCCAGCGCGGCGATCATCGCCGCCTGGACCGGGGCGGGCACGATCATGCCGGCGTGCTTGCGCACCTTCAGCAGCTCGGCCACCAGGGCAGGGTCGCCCGCGACGAAGCCCGCGCGGTAACCCGCCAGGTTGGAGCGCTTGGACAGCGAGTGCACCGCCAGCACCCCGTCGTACGAGCCGCCGCACACCTCGGGCGCGAGCACGGAGACCGGCTCGGCGGCGGGCGACCAGCCCAGCGTCAGGTAGCACTCGTCGCTGGCCACCACGGCGCCCCGCTCGCGGGCCCAGTCGACCACCTTGCGCAGGTGGTTGGCAGGCAGCACCCGGCCGGTCGGGTTGCCGGGCGAGTTCACCCAGACCAGCCGGACCCGGGGGTCGGGGCCGAGCGCGGTCAGCGAGTCGGTGCGCACGGTGGTGGCGCCGGCGAGCCGCGCCCCGTCCTCGTACGTCGGGTAGCAGATCGACGGCACGACGACGACGTCACCGGGGCCGAGGCCCAGCAGGGTGGGCAGCCACGCCACCAGCTCCTTGGAGCCGACGGTGGGCAGCACCCCGAGGCCCTCGACGCCCGCGCCGGCCGCCCGGGCCACCCACGCCGCGATGGCGGCCCGCAGGGCGGGCGTGCCGGCGGTCAGCGGGTAACCGGGGGCGTCGGACGCGTCGGCGAGGGCCTGCCGGATCACCGGGGGCACCGGGTCGACCGGGGTGCCCATCGAGAGGTTGATCAGGCCGTCCGGGTGCGCCGCGGCCAGCTCGGCCGCGGCGTCCAGGGTGTCCCAGGTGAAGTCGGGCAGCCGTGACGAGACCGGCGCGGGCCGGTTCAGTTGCCCTCTCCGCGCGGTGGCTGGGCCGCGACGAACGTCGCGTCCTTCTCCACCTTGCCGACCTTCGAGGCGCCGCCGGGCGAGCCCAGGTCCTCGAAGAACTCGTAGTTGGCCCCGGTGTAGTCCTTCCACTGCTCCGGGACGTCGTCCTCGTAGAAGATCGCCTCGACCGGGCAGACCGGCTCACAGGCACCGCAGTCGACGCATTCGTCGGGGTGGATGTAGAGCATCCGGTTCCCCTCGTAGATGCAGTCGACCGGGCACTCCTCGATACATGCCTTGTCGAGCACATCCACGCAGGGCTCGGCGATGATGTAGGTCACCGGTCTTCTCCTCCGCAAGACACGCCGCGATCACCCGCGACGGTTAGAGCCTAGTATCTCGCCGGGGAGGGGGTCGATCGTGCTCCGACAGCAGGATGTGGGACACCGGATCGTGGTCCGCCGGATTGTGGGGATTCGCGAAGGCCGCCCGCTCTTCTCGGACGCCCTGGGCGAGCTGGTGGAGCTGACAGAGACACATATCACTATCTCGACGGCGCGGGGGCCGCTCCGGGTCGCCACGGGCGACGTGCACCGCGCCAAGCGGGTGCCGCCGGCCCGCCGGCCGACGGCCGCCGCCGTGGTGGCGCTGGAACTGGCCGCCGACGAGGCATGGCCGGCACCCACCCGGGGCCGGCTCGGCGACTGGCTGCTGCGCAGCGCCGAGGGCTGGACCGGCCGGGCGAACTCGGCGCTGCCGGTGGGCGACCCGGACCGGCCGCTGCCGGCCGCGCTGGACGCCGTGCAGCGCTGGTACGCCGACCAGGGCCGGCCCGCCCTGGTCAACACGCCGCTGCCGCTCGCGGCCCCGGTCGGCGCGGAGCTGGACGCGCGGGGCTGGGCCACGAGGCCGCCGACGCTGGTCCAGACCGCGCCGCTGGCCGCCCTGCTGGCCGCCGCCCGCCCGGACCGTGCCGCCCCGCCGCCCGACCACGCCGACCCGCCGCCGCCCGACCGCGTCGCCCCGACCCCGGGCCACTCCGTCCCGCCGGCCGACCGCGCCGCCCCGCCGCCCGACCACGCCGACCTGCCGCCCGTCGGGCTGGTCGCCGCGCCCTCCGACGACTGGCTCGAGGTCGCCGCCGCGCGCAAGGGCGGCCTCCCGGACGCCGCCCGGCACGTGCTCACCGCCGTCGACCAGGTCCGCTTCGCCCAGGTGTACGCCGGTGGCGAGCTGCTCGCCGTCGGCCGGGGCACGGTCACCGGCGGGGGCCGCTGGCTCGGCCTGTCCCTGATCGAGGTGCTCCCCCACGCCCGGCGGCGGGGCCTGGCCGGCCGGGTCGTCCACGCGCTGGCGGAGTGGGGGGCCGCTTTGGGCGCCACCGACGTGTTCCTCCAGGTGGAGCAGCGCAACACCCCGGCGGTGGCCCTCTACCGGGCGCTGGGCTTCACCACCCACCACACCTACCTCACCCGGGTCGCCCCCTGAGCGGGGGCCGCAGGGTCAGCGGCGCACGGGGCGGCGGGGCTTGGCGTTCTTGATCTCGGCGTAGCGCTGCAGCACCCGGGAGCGGTGGTCGCGGCCCAGCGCGGTGAGCGTCAGGTAGCCGACGAGGACGCCCGCCGCGGCGGCCACCACGTAGAACCCGACCTGGGCGAAGAAGGTGGCCGCGCCCCCGCCGAACGGGTTCTGCCCGACCAGCAGCGGCCCCACCAGGACGGTCAGCAGCAGCGCGACGCCCACGGCGGCGGCCACGTCGCCGGCCCAGCGGAGCACCGGCCGGTCCTGCCCCCAGCGGAACGCCAGCCCGGCGAGGAGCGCCCCGATCACCAGGAACATCGCCAGCGACACCCGGTCGGCGGCGGCCTGGTCGTCGGGGAAACCGAGCCGGGTGACCACCCGGGCGACCACGTTGACCGCGAACAGCGCCGCCGCGAGCACCCCGACCGCCCGCCACCGATCCCTCATCGCACGCCTCCCGCCGTACCGCCCGCCGACGACGGCGGGCCTCGCAGGAATATCTACCACCGCAGGCCGTGCGTCGTCATCACCCGTCGCGGCGAACCGGCGGCGGGGCGAGAACCTGCCGGAACCCCATCACCGCGAACGTCATCGCGCCCGCGACGATCATCGTCAGGCCCACCCAGTTGTCCCCGGCGAGCAGCAGGTCGCCCTCGCTGGTCCGCACGGCCGCCGCGCCCATCAGCACGAACCAGGGCGTGGCGGGCAGCACCACCGCCCAGCGGGTGCCCACCGCCTCGTGGGCGAACCAGCTCAGCGCGACGTTGGCGACCACGACCAGCGGCACCGACACCCCGACCAGCGTCCCGGAGACCCGGACGGTGGACAGGATCAGCTCCAGCAGCGCGGTCGCCACCGCGCCGACCACGGCCACCCCGCCGCCGGCGACCCGCAGGGCGACGTCGAGCGCCCGCCCCGGGCGCCCTGGCGGGGCCGGGGCGGGTGCTTCCGGGGGGACGACCGACATCGGCGCGGCGGGCAGGGTCACCGGACGCCGGCCGCCGTGACCGGCGCCGGCTCGGAACCGTCGAGGCCGAGCCCGGCGAAGAGGTCGCTCTCCCAGCCGTACGGGCCGCCGCCCGGCCCCTTCTCCCCCACCGCCAGGGTGAAGTACTCCACCCCCATGAACTCCGCGCCGAAGTTGCCGGCGATCGAGTAGAGCCAGGAGCTGGCCGGGATCTGGGTGGCGTGCGCCCGCATCGCCGCCTCCTTGGCGGCGTGCTGCTCGGTGGCGTCGATCCGGGCGGCGATCTCCGGGTCGGGGGTGCCGAAGGGGAGGTCGTCGATGTCGTCGATCCCCTCGAACGGGTTGTCCGACGCCTCGGTGAAGTGGTTCATGCCCGCCTCCAGCACGCTGCGCGGCATCGCCGTCCAGTAGACCTTCGCCGGGGCGATCCCCTCGGCGGCGGCCAGCTCGTGCGCCCGCATCGCCACCCGGTGCGCCTGGATGTGGTCGGGGTGGCCGTAGAAGCCGTTCGGGTCGTACGTGATCATCACCTGCGGGCGCACCTCGCGCATGATCTCCACGATCAACCCGGCGGCGGTGTCGAGGTCGGCCTGCCAGAAGGCCCGGGGGCGGTCGTTGGTGGCCAGGCCCATCATGCCGGAGTCGCGGTAGCGGCCCGCGCCGCCGAGGAAGCGGTGGTCGGTGACGCCGAGCGCGGCGCAGGCGGCGGCCAGCTCGCCGATGCGGTACCCGCCGAGCTGGTCGGCCTCGGCGGCGGCCAACTGGGCCAGCTCCGGCACGTGGATCTCGCCCTCCTCGCCGAGGGTGCAGGTCACCAGGGTGACGTGGGCGCCGGTGGCGGCGTAGTGCGCCATGGTCGAGCCGGTGCCGATCGACTCGTCGTCGGGGTGCGCGTGGACCAGCAGGAGCCGGCGGTCAGGCAGCGTCGTCACGACGGTCACTCTAACCGGCGGTTCTCCCCGCACCGGCCGCGACGCGTCCGCCCGGTCGGCCACATCACCCCGGACGCGGCTCTACGATCCTTCGTGTGGACTTTCCGGAGCTGGCCGCCCGCACCCGCCGGTTCAGCCACGGGGCGCCGCGCGCCGTCTCCGTGGCCGACGACGGCTCCCGGGTGATCTTCCTGCGCTCGGCCGGCCCGGAGGACCCCGCGGACGCGCTCTGGCTGCTCGACACCGCCACCGGCGAGGAGCGGCTGGTCGCCGACCCGGCGACCCTGCTCGGCGCGGGCGGCGACCCGGCCGCGCTCTCCCCCGGGGAGCGGGCGCTGCGCGAGCGGCGGCGGCTCAGCGCCGCCGGCATCGGCTCGTACGCGCTCGACGCGGCCGGCCGGGTGGCGGTGTTCGCGCTGGCGGGGCGGCTGTTCCGGGCCGACCTGGCGCACGGCGACGTGGTGGAGGTGGCGGCCGTCGGGCCGGTGCTCGACCCGCGTCCCGACCCGACCGGCGAGCGGCTGGCGTACGTCACGGACGCCGCCGACGGGGTGCGCCGGGGCGAGCTGCGGGTGGTGGCGGCCGACGGCACGGACTCCCTGCTGGCCGGCGAGGACGCCGGGGTCACCTGGGGGCTGGCCGAGCACGTGGCGGCCGAGGAGTTCCACCGGTTCCGGGGCTACTGGTGGGCGCCCGACGGCCGCTGCGTGCTGGCCGCGCGGGTCGACGAGTCCCGGCTGCCCCGCTGGCACCTGCACGACCCGGCCGACCCGGCCAGCCCGCCGACGACCATCGCGTACCCGCTCTCGGGCGGGCCGAACGCCGAGGTCAGCCTGCACCTGCTCGACCTCGACGGCGGCTGGGTCGACGTGCACTGGGACCGGGAGACCTACCCGTACCTCACCTCGGTCGACTGGGCCGACGGCAACCCGCTGATCACCGTGCTGCGCCGGTCGCAGCAGCACGGGCTGGTGCTCGCAGTCGACCCGCGCACCGGCGAGACGCAGGTCCACGCCGAGCTGGCCGACCCGCGCTGGGTGGAGCCGATCCCCGGCACCCCGGCGCACCTGCCCGACGGGCGGGTGCTGGTCGGCGGGGAGCTGGCCCACGACGGATACGACGCCCGCTGCCTCTTCGCCGACGGCACCCTGCTCACCCCGCCCTCGCTGTACGTGCGCCGGGTGGTGGGCCGGCTGCCCGCCGGCAGCGGCCCGGCCGACCTGCTGGTCGAGGCGAGCGAGGGCGAGCCCAGCCAGCAGCACCTGTACCGGGTGCGGACGCTGATCGGCGGCGGGGTGGACGCCCGCCGGATGAGCGCCGACCCCGGCTGGCACACCGCCGCCGTGGGCGGGGACACGCTGGCGGTCGGCACCGCGTCGCTGGACCAGCCCGGGGTCACCTGGGCGGTGTGGCGGGGCGACCGGGAGGTGGCGAAGCTCCGCTCGCTGGCCGCCACCCCGCCGTACGCGCCGAGGCCGATGCTGGTCCGGGTCACCGACCGCCGGCTGCCCAGCGCGGTCGTCTACCCGTCCCAGCACGTCAAGGGCAGCCGGCTGCCGGTGCTGCTGGACGTCTACGGCGGGCCGGGGCACCAGGAAGTCCGGGCCGCCCGGGCGTTCTGGCTGGAGCGGCAGTGGTGGGCCGAGGCCGGCTTCGCGGTGGTGACGATCGACAACCGGGGCACCCCCGGCGTGGCCCCGTCGTTCGAGAAGGCGGTGCACCGGCGGGTGGCCGACGTGGTGCTGACCGACCAGGTCGACGCGCTGACGGCGCTCGCCGACAAGCACCCCGACCTGGACCTGGGCCGGGTCGGCGTCCGGGGCTGGTCGTTCGGCGGCTGGCTGGCCGGGCTGGCGGTGCTGCGGCACCCGGAGCTGTTCCGGTGCGGGATCGTCGGCGCCCCCGTCACCGACTGGGCGCTGTACGACACGGCGTACACCGAGCGCTACCTGGGCCCGCCGGACGAGGGGGCGGACGTCTACGCGCACCACTCGCTGCTGGAGCTGGCCGCCGAGCCGCCCGTGCCGGGCGAGCCGGCACGGCCCATGCTCCTGGTGCACGGTCTGGTGGACGACAACGTGGTGGCCGCGCACACGCTGCGGCTGTCGGCGGCGCTGCTGGCGGCCGGCCGGCCGCACTCGGTGCTGCCGCTGACCGGGGCCACCCACATGGCGGCGGGCGGCCTGTCGGAGCGCCTGCTCCGCCTGGAGCTGGACTTCCTCCGCACCCACCTGGCGTGAGGTGCAAGGAAGGGCACCTTCTTAACGCATCCGGTAGAGAAGGGCTACCCTCTCACCGCCGCCATCCTCACTCCCCCTCGGAGAGACCACATGCAGCCGTCGTCTCCGGAGCCGACCGCACGGCGTCCGGTCTGGATGTGGGCCGGCGCTGCCGCCGGGCTCGCGATCGCCGTCGGCATGTTCCTGGTCGGCAGCAGGTCCCGTACCCCCGCCGCAGCGAGCCGGCAGCCGACGGAGACGTTCGTGGCCTCCGGCACGGTGCTGTTGGGCGACGGCACGTCCTTCGTCCGGGACGACCGGGGCGGCTGCGCCGGCACGGGCGATCACGCCGGCATCAGGGACGGCGCGCCGGTGATCATCACGACCGGCGACTCGTTCGCCGGGGGGAAACTGACCGACGCCCGCGTGCTCGCCGACGGCACCTGCCAGTTCCGGTTCTCCGTGCCGGGTGTCCCGGCCCGGCAGGACGCCTACCTGCTCACGGTCGCCGACCGAGACCCCCGTCAGTACATCGAACACGAACTCAGGAGCGCTCTGCTGGCCTTGCGCGTCGACTGAGCGTCGGCATCAACTGTCGTCAAAGGTCATCAGGCCCGGCCCGGCGCACCGACGCCAGCTTGGCCAATTAACTCTTCCAGACGATGGTTCGAAAGAGCAGATCCTCACCGTCCCTGCGGATCAGAAGCATCCACGCCACGTTCCCCTCGCTGGTGACGACGCATAGGGCCAGCTCTCCCGGCTCCAGGTCCTTGCCCCGCAGGAAACTGAAAGGCTCACTTCTCGCCGCCGACTCGCATGCCTCCGGCGACGGCTGCGTCGTCGGCCCCAGTCCGGCGTATGCCGAGGCCCGCCTCAGCTCTGCCTGGAAGCACTCCCCGTACACCAAATCGGTGTCTTCGTCGGCGTAGGCGACCGTCACCACCAGGAAATCATCTAGATCGACGACCGTGTCCGGGCAGTCGCCGGTGTCGGCGACCGCCCTCGGCACCCGAAGGTTCTTCGGGCCGAGAAGGACGGTGTAGTTCGTCGCGCGAGAGCCATCCGGCGCGGGCATCGACGCCTCAGGGGATTGCGCGGCCGGGCTTGCGTTCGGTGACGGATATTCGGTGGGCACGGGCGTCGACCCGCCCGGGGATGGCGTCGCGCTGGCCGTCTGACCTCCGGTCGCCTGCGCCAGCGGCTCGGAGGGTCTCAGGTTCACCACTATGACGATGACTGCCATCATCAGTACGACCAGGAGGGCGAAGAGCGCCAGCGCCCAGTAGACGAATGTCCTGGCCGGGAAAACGATCAGGGCACCTGGGTCTTCACCCGGCGAATGCTTACGTCGCACAAAGACCGGCCACGACGACGAATGCCCTGTACCAACATGGCGGATCGGGTTCCTCGGGCCGGGAACGGCGAGCCCCTTACCCTGCTGGTTTTCTGGCCTCGGCGATGCCCCGCTTGTTGCAGACCGGTCCTTTTTCGATGTCTCATCGTCAGGGTGATGCATGACGCGTCGAGTCACCGAACCTTTCTGGCTCCGCATCTCAATATTGAGGAGCACTATAGGCAGTACGGGCAAGCGGTTCGAGGCACCCCGGCCCGGCCCGCGTGGGCATCGAAGGTCGACGACCACGGATCGTCAGCTCAATCTCTTGATTCGCCTCGGCCCACCGGAACCGCAGCGGGGAACGACAGGGGCCCCTCCCGACGGCGTTGTCGGAAGGGGCCCTGCCTACGGCGAGGTGGTCAGCCGTGGGTCACTGCTTGACGTACGCGTTGACGAAGGCCGGGTAGCCGAAGACGCTGGAAACGAAGACCCCGCCGGCCTTGGAGCCGTGCACGAGGTACGCCACGTCGACGTAGAGCGGCACCACGGGCGCGTGCTCGGTCATGATCTTCTGGTCGAGCTTGGCCCACTCGGGCCCCTGCTTGGCCGGCTCCAGGGTGAGGATCCGGTCGAACTCGGCGCTGATCGCCGGGTCGTTGAAGTACGACTGGTTGCTGTTGCCCTCGGCCTTGATGGTGCGGCCGTCGTAGAGCACCGGCAGGATCGACGCGCCGCTCGGCCAGTCGGCCGCCCAGTTGCCGATGTACAGGTCCCAGGGGTTGTCCTTCTTCTTGATCTCGTCGAGCTTCGCGTCGTCCGGGATGTTCCGGACGGTGATCTTGAAGCCGGCCCGCTCCAGGTTGCCCTTGAGCTGCGGGGCGATCCGCTGCTCACCGGTGTTGTCGGCCACGCCGAGGACCAGCTCCGGGGTCTGGCCGCCGAGCAGCTCCTTGGCCTTCTCCAGGTTGCCGTTGGCCCCGGCCGGGTACGCGTCGTACGCCTGGTAGCCGATCGTCGACGGCGGCATCAGGGTGGTGATCGGCTGGGCCACGGTCTGCCCGCCGACCGCCTTGATCAGGCCCTCGCGGTCGATGGCGTAGTTCAGCGCCTGCCGGATCTTCAGGTCCTTGACCCGCTGGTTGTTGATGACGAGCTGGTTGGCGCTCGGCGTCGGGGAGAGGATGCTCCGCGACTTCAGCGTCGCGTCCTGGGCCACCCTGGCGACCAGCGAGGCCGGCACGTAGTTGAAGGCGACCGCGCTCTGGTCCGCGCCGTTGTCGGCGATCACCCGGTTGTTCGCGGCGTCCTGGGTGGGGCCGAAGCTCCACACGAACTGGTCCGGGTACTGGTGGCGCACCGGGTCGGTGTTGGCGTCCCAGTGGGGGTTACGGTCCAGCGTGAGCTGCACGCCGACCTGGTTCTTGGCCACCTTGTACGGGCCGGAGGAGAACGGCCGCTGGTCCAGGTTGACCCCGGTGTCCTTGTCGGCCTTCAACGGGGCGCTGGTGGGCAGCGACACCGCGAACGGCAGGTCGCAGCGCGGCTTGGCGAACTCGAAGCGCAGGGTCTTCGGGTCCGGGGTGGTCAGCCCCGGGGGCAGCGAGGTCTTGTTCTTCTTGAAGTCCCACTTGGTGTCGAACTCCGGGCTGTCGGCCAGCCACTCCTGGAGGTAGGTCGGGCCGCCGGCGAGGTCCGGGTTGAAGGACCGGGCGATGCCGTACGCGATCTCCTTGGAGGTGATCGGGCTGCCGTCCTCGAACTTCACCCCGTCCTTGATCTTGAATTCCCAGACCTTGCAGTCGTTGTTGACGTTGGTGCCCGGGGTCTCGGCCAGGTCGCCGACGAGGACCAGGCCGCCCTTGCCGTCGTCCTTCCAGGTGGTCAGGTAGCGGGCGAAGAGCGGGTTGGCCATCAGGCCCGCGAAGGAGTACGTCCGCTGCGGGTCCAGGTGGGAGATCGCGGTCTCCCGGATGATGGTGAAGGTGCCGCCCTTGCTCGCCCCGGCCACCTCGGCCGCCGGGCCCTTCGAGTCCTTCGGGTCGGTGGCGATGACCCCGGTCTGCTGCCGGGTGTTGTCCACCGTGGTGCCCTCGCCCGTGTTCTCCGAACACGCCCCCAACGCCACCACCAGTGCGATGGCGCCGCCTGCGGCGGCCGCTGCGCGTGGTCTCATCTACTGCCTCCTCCACCCGGTTGCCGCCGGGCGTGACCGCCGACGTTCCGAGGATCGTAAAGAAGAAAACCTTCGGTCCATGTAACGGTTTGTCGAAAAATGCCGAGCCCGGGGCGGCGGGCGTCAGCGCAGCCGCACCCGGGGGTCGATCGCGGCGTAGAGCAGGTCCACCAGGACGTTGGCCAGCACCACGAAGACCGCGGCGATGAGCACGGTCGCCATGATGGTGGGCAGGTCGCCGGCCCGCACGGCGTCCACCGCGGTACGCCCCAACCCCTGGATGCCGAACGTGGTCTCGGTGATGACGGTGCCGCCCAGCGCCCCGCCGACGTCCAGCCCCGCGATGGTCACCACCGGGGTGACCGCCGCGCGCAGCGCGTGCCGCCCGTACACCTTGGGTTTGGTCAGGCCCTTGGCCCGCGCGGTGCGGACGAAGTCCTCCGACAGCGTCTCCAGCATCTGCGCCCGGGACAGCCGGGCGTAGATCGCCGAGTAGAGGAAGGCCAGCGCGACCCAGGCGAGCACCAGTCCGCTGGCCCATTTCAGCGGATTGTCGAACAGCGACGTGTAGCTCGGCACCGGTAGCAGCCGCAGGTTGTAGACGAAGACCAGCAGCAGCACCGCGCCGACGAAGTAGAGCTGCAACGACGCGCCGGTCAGCGAGAAGCCGATGGCCAGGCGGTCCAGCCAGGTGCCCCGGCGCAGCGCCGAGACCATGCCGAGGCCCACACCGAGCAGCAGCCACAGGATCGCCGCCGGGATCACGATGCTCAGGGTCACCGGCAGCACCCGGCCGATGGTGTCGCTGACCGCCTCGTTGTTCACGTACGACCAGCCGAGGCAGGGGGCGTCGCACCGGCCGCCCTGGGCACTGCCCAGGTCCCGCCCGGTGACGATGCCCTTCATGTAGCCGGCGTACTGGGTGATTAGCGGGTCGCGCAGGCCCAGCTCCTGGCGGACCCGCTCCAGGCGCTCCGGGTTGCAGTTCTTCGGGCACATGCCCGTGACCGGGTCCCGGGGCAGGGCGAAGAACATCAGGAAGCTGAGCACGCTCACCGCGAAGAGGGTGAGAGCGGCGGAGAGCAGCCGCTTGACCAGGAACCGCGCCATGGTGATAACCCCTACCGGGACGACTTCGGGTCGAGCGCGTCGCGCAGCGCGTCCCCGAAGAGGTTGAAGGCGAACACCAGCGCGAAGATCGTGATGCCGGGGAAGAAGACGTACGCCGGGTCGGTCTGGAGGTAGTCCAGGCTGCGGTAGATCATCCGCCCGAAGCTCGGCGTCTCGTCGGTGAGCCCGACCCCGATGAAGGACAGCGCCGCCTCGCTGGTGATGAACGACGGCACCGCGAGGGAGAACGACACCAGGATCGGGGCCCAGATGTTCGGCAGGAGCTGGCGGAAGAGCATGTGCCCCAGCCCGGCGCCGCTGGCCCGGGCCGCCTCCACGAACTCCCGCTCGCGCAGCGCGATGACCTGCCCCCGGACCAGCCGGGCCGTGCTGGTCCAGTTGAACAGCGCGAAGATGGTGATCAGCACGCCGATCTGGAACGCCGGCGGCACCGCCTCGCGCTGGCCGTAGAAGCGCAGCGCGATGGTCGGGGTCAGGGCCAGGGCGATGATCAGGAACGGCATGGCCAGGGTCAGGTCCGTGATCCAGTTTATCACCGCGTCGAGCCAGCCGCCCAGGTAACCGGCGAGGGTGCCGAGCAGGATGCCGATCGCGGCGGTGATCACGGCGGCGGCGAACGCGATGAACAGCGACGTCCGCAGCCCGTGCACCATCCGGATGAAGATGTCCCGCCCCAGGCCCGGCTCCAGCCCGAACCAGTGCTCGCCGGTGATGCCACCGGCGTAGCCCAGCGGCATCCCGAAGCCGTCGAGCCGGCTCTGGAACTGCTCGCGCGGACCGATGCCGTACAGCGCCTCGATCAGCGGCACGGCGAACGCCACCAGCACGAAGAAGACCAGCATCACGGCGCTGACCAGGGCCGTGCGGTCGCGCCGCAGGCGGGCCCAGGCGAGCTGGCCGGGCGACCGGCCGACGAACTCCTTCGCCTTCGGCGCGGCGGCGTCGCCGTCGCCGTCGCCGGTGGACTCGATCTCCGCGAGGGCCGCGCCCTCGACCGGGGACAGGCTCACGCCGTCACCTCCGCACCGCTCGCGCCGACCCGCTCGGACTCGGGGAAGTGGCAGGCCGTCGACTGCGCGCCGCCGGAGCGCGGCACCAGGGCCGGCTCCTCGGTGGCGCAGACGTCCTGCGCCTTCCAGCAGCGGGTGCGGAACCGGCAGCCCGACGGCGGGTTCAGCGGGGTCGGCACGTCGCCGCTGAGGCGGATCCGCCCGCCCGGCCCGAGCGTCGTCACGTCCGGGATCGCCGACAGCAGGGCCCGGGTGTACGGGTGCTGCGGGCGCTCGTAGATGTCCTCCCGGTCGCCGATCTCCACGATCCGGCCCAGGTACATCACGGCGACCCGCTGGCAGAAGTGCCGCACCACGGCCAGGTCGTGGGCGATGAACACGAACGCCAGCCCGAGGTCGCGTTGCAGGTCCCGCAGCAGGTTGACCACCTGCGCCTGGATCGAGACGTCCAGGGCGGAGACGGGCTCGTCGGCGACGATCAGCTTCGGCCGCAGGGCCAGCGCCCGGGCGATGCCGATGCGCTGGCGCTGCCCACCCGAGAACTCGTGCGGGTAGCGGTTGTAGTGCTCGGGGTTGAGCCCGACCAGTTCCAGCAGCTCCTGGACCCGCTTCTTCACGCCGCCGGGCGGCTCGATCCCGTTGACCCGCAGCGGCATCGCCACGATCCGGCCCACCGTGTGCCGGGGGTTCAGCGACGCGTACGGGTCCTGGAAGATGATCTGGAGGTCCTGGCGCAGCGGGCGCAGCTCGCGCCGCCCCGCGTGGGTGATGTCGCGGCCGGCGAACTCGATCCGCCCGGCGGTCGGCTCCAGCAGCCGCACCAGCATCCGGCCGGTGGTGGTCTTGCCGCAGCCGGACTCCCCCACCAGGCCCAGCGTCTCACCGGGGCGCACCTCGAAGTCGAGGCCGTCGACGGCGCGCACCAGGCCGGTGCTGCGGAACCCCTCGCGCACCGGGAAGTGCTTGGCCAGCCCCGTCACCCGCAACAGCGGCTCGGCCACTGAGCTGCCTTCGTTCGCGACTGCGGGACTCCGCTCCGCTGCGTTCCTCGCGCTCACCGGGCTGCCTTCGTTCGCGACTGCGGGACTCCGCTCCGCTGCGTTCCTCGCGCTCACCGGGCCACCCCCACCTGTGCGACGTCCTCGCGGTACAACCGGGTGCGTTCCTCGGCCGACAGGTGGCAGGCGACCAGGTGGCCCGGCTCGCCGGCCGGGCGCAGCGTCGGGACCTCGGTGCGGGAGCGGTCGCCGTTGCGCCCGGCGTACCGGCAGCGCGGGTGGAAGGCGCAGCCCGACGGGAGGTTGATCAGGCTGGGCGGGTTGCCGGGGATCGGCACCAGGTCCGCCTCCGCGTCGCCGTGCAGCGACGGCACGCTGGAGAGCAGACCCCAGGTGTACGGGTGCTGCGGTCGCCGGAGCACCCGCTCCACGCCCCCGTGCTCGACGGCCCGGCCGCCGTACATCACCAGCACCTCGTCGGCGACCTGGCTGACCACGCCCAGGTCGTGGGTGATCAGGACGATCGCGGAGCGGAACTCGGCCTGGAGGTCGGCGAGCAGGTCGAGGATCTGCGCCTGCACGGTGACGTCCAGGGCGGTGGTCGGCTCGTCGGCGATCACCAGGTCCGGGTCGTTGACCAGGGCCATCGCGATCATCGCCCGCTGCCGCATCCCGCCGGAGAACTCGTGCGGGTACTGGTCGTACCGCCTGGCGGGCTGCGGGATGCCGACCCGGCCGAGCATGTCGACGGCCCGCCGCCGGGCCTCGCGCCGGCCGGCCCGGGGGTGGTGCACCCGGTACGCCTCGGCGATCTGCTTCCCCACCGTGTAGTAAGGGTGCAGCGCCGACAGCGGGTCCTGGAAGATCATCGCCATGTCCCGGCCGCGCAGCCGGCGGACCTCCTCCTCGGGCAGGCCGACGAGCTGCCGGCCACCGAGGGTGATCCCGCCGGTGATGGTCGCGCGCCTCGGGTCGTGCAGGCCGAGGATCGCCAGTGAGGTGACGCTCTTGCCGGAGCCGGACTCGCCGACGATGCCGAGGGTGCGCCCCCGCTCGACGGCGAAGGAGACGCCGTCGACCGCGCGGACCGTGCCGTCCTCGGTGGCGAAGCGCACCCGCAGGTCCTCCACGCTGAGGTACGGCCCGTCGCCGCGCTGCTCCGGCACGCCGGGGCGGTCGCCCGGTTGCCCGGACGCCGGTTCACGCTCGTCCACGACCGCCTCCCTCAGTGCGAAGAGAATCTACAACAGTTCACTGAGGCTGAAAATAAGCTACAAGGCGGGGGGCTGTCAGCGGGGGCCAGCGTAACGACTCGGCATCTACCTCCGACACCCCTCACCTGGACATCGACGGATGCGCACCCCCGATCGCACCCGCGGTGCGACCATGGGAGCGGCGACCGGGAGAGGATCCGCGCCGGATCGAGATCGAGGTGGAGGTGCCCATGACCGCGGCGGTGTTCGACCACGACGGACCGTGGACCGAGGAGGAGTACCTCGCCCTCGGCGAGACGTCCCAACGGGTCGAACTCTTCGACGGGAGCCTGCACGTGACCCCAGCCCCCACCCCACGCCACCAGAACATCTCCGGCGAGTTGCGAGCCGTCCTGCGGACGCCGGTCCGCGAAGCCGGCCTCCGCGTGCTGGAAGCCGTGAACGTCCGGCTGAGGCCGGGGCGCATCCTCATCCCGGACCTGGTGGTCACGGGGGAAATCGACTTCGACGACCCGAACATCGAGGCGCACGACGTGCGACTGGTCTGCGAGATCATCTCGCCGAGCAACGCGGCCACGGACAGAGTGCTCAAGATGCACTACTACGCCATCGCCGGCATCGAGTGGTACCTGCTGATCGAGCAGCGCAACGGAACGCTGCACCTCTACCGGCGGCACGGTCGCCACTACGTCGAGCAGTCGGTCGCCAAGGCGGGCGAGGTGTTGGAGCTGACCGAGCCCGTCCGGGCCACGATCCGCCCGGAGGACCTCGTCCCCTGACGGATGTCGGTCCGGTCCCCTAGGGTCGGGCCATGACGGGATTCGACGCGGCCTCCGCGGCCGTGCAGGCGGCCCTGGACGCGGGGGCCCGGTACGCCGACGCCCGGGTGATGCACCGCCGGTACGAGTCGATGTCGGCCCGCAACGGCGACGTCGAGGAGCTGACCCAGGACGAGAGCCTCGGGCTGGGCGTCCGGGCGCTGGTCGGGTCGAGCTGGGGCTTCCACGCCGTACCGGAGCTCTCCGACTCTGCGGCCCGCGACGCCGGCCGGCGCGCCGCGCGGATCGCCGCCGCGAGCGCGCGGGTCCCCGGGCCGCCGATCGACCTGGTGCCCGCCGAGCCGACCACCGCGAGCTGGGCCTCGGCCTGCGAGGTGGACCCGCTCGGGGTGGCCCTGTCCGACAAGGGCGACCTGCTGGTGGGCGCGACCGCCACGATGGCCGCGCACGGCGCGGACGTGGCCGAGGGGCTCTACCAGGTGTGGGACACCACGAAGTGGTTCGTCTCCAGCGAGGGGCACCGCATCGACCAGCGCATCCGCGAGTGCGGCGGCGGCATCTCGGCCACCTCCGTCGGCGACGGCGAGACGCAGCGCCGCTCCTACCCGAGCTACCGGGGCCAGTACGGCACCACCGGCTGGGAGCTGGTCACCTCACTCGACCTGCCCGCCCACGCCGCCCGCATCGCCGAGGAGAGCCGGGCGCTGCTCACCGCGCCCGAGTGCCCGGCCGGCGAGACCGACCTGATCCTCGGCGGCGAGCAGCTCGCGTTGCAGATCCACGAGTCGGTCGGGCACGCCATCGAGCTGGACCGCATCCTCGGCTGGGAGGCGGCCTTCGCCGGCACGTCCTGGCTGGACCTGGCCCGGCTCGGCACGCTGCGCTACGGCTCCGAGCTGATGAACGTCACCATCGACCCGACGATCCCCGGCGCGCTGGGCAGCTTCGGGTACGACGACGAGGGCTCCCCGGCGGTGCGGCGCGACGCGGTGCGCGAGGGCCGGTGGGTGGGGGTGCTCGCCGGCCGGGACTCGGCCGCCGTCGCCGGCCTCGACCACGGCGGCAGCGTACGGGCCGACGGCTGGGCCCGGCTGCCGATGGTGCGGATGACCAACGTCGGCCTGGAGCCCGGCCCGCACACCCTCGACGAGATCGTCGCGGCCACCGACGACGGGGTGCTGATGGACGTCAACCGCTCCTGGTCCATCGACGACAAGCGGCTGAACTTCCAGTTCGGCTGCGAGATCGGCTGGGAGGTGAAGCGGGGCCGGCGGGGGCGGATGCTGCGCAACCCGACGTACACGGGCATCGGCCCGCTGTTCTGGCGCTCGATGGACATGCTCTCCTCCGAGACCGTCGCCTGGGGCACGCCCAACTGCGGCAAGGGCCAGCCCGGCCAGGTCGGCCACACCGGCCACCCGGCCGCGCCGGCCCGCTTCCGCAACGTCCGGGTGGGGGTACGGGCATGAACGAGTTGGATCTGGCCGCTCGGGTGGTCGAGCTGGTCCGGAAGCTGGCCGGGCCGGCGGCGGAGGCCGAGGTGGTGGTGACCCGCTCCGACCTGGCGCTGACCCGGTTCGCCAACTCCTTCATCCACCAGAACGTCGCCGAGTCGGGCGTAGGGGTGCGGCTGCGGCTGCACGCCGGAGGGCGCACGGCGACCGGCAGCGGCAGCGTGGCCACCCCGGACGGGCTGACCGCCCTGGTCGAGCGGGCCGTCGCGGCGGCCCGGCTCTGCCCGCCCGACCGGGCCTGGCCGGGGCTGGCCCCGCCGTCGCCGGTGCCGTCCGCGCCCGCCTGGGACGAGGCGACCGCCTTCGCCGAGCCCGGCGAGCGGGCCGAGCGGGTGCGCGCCTTCGTCGCCGCCACCGGCGGCCTGGAGGCGGCGGGCTACTGTCGCACCGCGTACCGGGTGGCGGCGTTCGCCAACTCGGCCGGGCACTCGGCGCACGGCGGCTCGGCCGAGGCGGCGCTGGACGGCATCGCGCGGGCCGGCGGGGCGGACGGCGTGGCCCGGCTCTGCGCCGACCGGCTCGCCGACCTCGACGGTGCGGCGCTGGGCGCGCGGGCCGCCGCGAAGGCCCGCGCCGCCGCCGACCCGGTCGAGTTGCCGCCCGGCCGGTACGAGGTGGTGCTGGAGCCGGCGGCCGTGGCCGACCTGCTGCACAACTTCGCCCTGTGGGGCTTCAACGGCAAGCGGTACGCCGAGCGGCAGTCGTTCGCCGAGCCGGGCGTCGCCCAGTTCGACCCGGCGGTGACGCTGGTGGACGACCCGCTCGCCGCCTCGGGGCTGCCGTTCGACGACGAGGGCACCGCCCGGCGGGCGCTGACCCTGGTCGACGCGGGCACCACGGTCGCCGTGGCGCACGACCGGCGCAGCGGCGCGGAGGCCGGCGCGGCCTCGACGGGGCACGCCTCGCCGGGGGCGGCCACCTTCGGGCCGATGCCGACAAACCTGCACCTGTCCGGCCCCGACGGGCCCCCGGCCACCGGCGGCGGGACGGCGGAGACGCCGCTCGGGCCGGTGGTCGACGGCGAGACGGCAGCGCTGGTGGCGGGCGTGGAGCGCGGCCTGCTGGTCAGCGACCTCTGGTACACCCGGGTGCTCGACTCGAAGAGCCTGGTGATCACCGGCCTGACTCGCAACGGCGTCTGGTTGGTCGAGGGCGGGGTGCCGGTGCGGGCGGTGCGCGACCTGCGCTTCACCGAGTCGTACCCCCGGGCGTTGGGGCCCGGCGCGGTGCTCGGCGTCGGCCGGCGGCCGGTCCGGCAGCCGGACCGGTTCGACGGCGTGTGGTGGGACGCCCCGGCGCTGCGGCTGGCCGCCTGGAACTTCACCGGCGGCGCGTCCGGCTGATCCGGCGCCGCCCTCGCCGGCCCCGTGCGGGGGCGTGACGCAGTGAAGTTCTTAACAGTACGCATCGATCATGGTGCAGGGTCTTTTCGGCAGGCGGGACACACGGGACACTCCCTTGCGCGGACGGCTCGCGGAGATCGGCGTAACGTGTGTCACTTAGCTGCGCCGGTATGCCCGGTGTGGTCGTTGGTGAGCGCGTGACGTGGCAGCGGGTGCGGGTCGCCGGTCCGCCTGCCGACCGGAACAGGATGCCGCCCGTGAGGGCCCCTCAGGGAGACGACTCGAATGACATCAACGGCAACGAGGCCGCGGGGAGCGCGGGCACGCGCCGCCATAGCGGCGAAGACGTTGCGGACGGACCGCTGGTGGTTGGCCCCGCTGATCACCGTCGTCGGGCTCAGCGCCTGGATCGCGTACGCCACGGTCCGGGTCTTCATGCACAAGTGGTACTGGGTGGACCAGTACCACTACCTGACCCCGTTCTACTCCCCCTGCGTCACCGAGCGGTGCGTCGAGGGGTCCTCGCACTTCGGGCGCTTCCTGCCCGACTGGTGGATCATCCCGGACGCGGCACTGACGCTGCCGTTCCTGCTGCTGTTCCGCCTCACCTGCTACTACTACCGCAAGGCGTACTACCGGTCGTTCTGGCTGTCGCCGCCGGCCTGCGCCGTGCCGGACGGGCACCAGAGCTACTCCGGTGAGACCCGGCTCCCGCTGCTGGGCCAGAACCTGCACCGCTACTTCTTCTACGCCGCCGCGATCATCGCGCTGGTCAACACCTGGGACGCGATCCTGGCCTTCCACTCGCCGAAGGGCTTCGGCTTCGGGCTGGGCAACATCATCCTGCTGGTCAACGTGGTCATGCTGTGGGCGTACACGATCTCCTGCCACTCCTGCCGGCACATCATCGGCGGCCGGCTCAAGCACTTCTCCAAGCACCCCGTGCGGTACAAGGCGTGGACCGGGGTGTCCTGGCTGAACGTCCGGCACATGCAGCTCGCCTGGATCACCCTCGGCACCCTGGCGCTGACCGACTTCTACGTCATGGCGGTCGCGGCCGGCTGGTTCAACGACCTGCGGTTCATCAACTAGAGAGCCTGACATGACGACCACGAATCGCATCGAACGACACCACTACGACGTCGTCGTGATCGGGGCCGGCGGCGCCGGCCTGCGCGCGGCGATCGAGGCCCGGCTCGCCGGCAAGAAGACCGCGATCATCTCGAAGTCGCTGTTCGGCAAGGCGCACACGGTGATGGCCGAGGGCGGCGCCGCCGCCGCCATGGGCAACGTGAACAGCCGGGACAACTGGCAGGTGCACTTCCGCGACACCATGCGCGGCGGCAAGTTCCTCAACAACTTCCGGATGGCCGAGCTGCACGCGAAGGAGTCGCCGCAGCGGATCTGGGAGCTGGAGACGTACGGGGCGCTCTTCGACCGTACGAAGGACGGGAAGATCTCCCAGCGGAACTTCGGCGGCCACGAGTACCCGCGGCTGGCGCACGTCGGCGACCGCACCGGCCTGGAGCTGATCCGCACCCTCCAGCAGAAGATCGTCTCCCTCCAGCAGGAGGACAAGGCGAACCTGGGCTCGTACGACGCCCGGATCAAGGTCTTCGCCGAGACCACGATCACCGAGCTGCTGCTCGACGGGGACAAGGTCGCCGGCGCGTTCGGCTACTACCGGGAGTCCGGCGAGTTCGTCCTCTTCGAGGCCCCGGCCGTGGTCCTGGCCACCGGCGGCGTCGGCCGGTCCTACAAGGTCACCTCGAACTCCTGGGAGTACACGGGGGACGGGCACGCCCTCGCCCTGCGCGCCGGGGCGACGCTGATCAACATGGAGTTCCTCCAGTTCCACCCGACCGGCATGGTCTGGCCGCCCTCGGTGAAGGGCATCCTGGTCACGGAGTCGGTGCGCGGCGACGGCGGCGTGCTGAAGAACTCCGAGGGCAAGCGGTTCATGTTCGACTACGTCCCCGACGTCTTCCGCAAGCAGTACGCGGACAACGAGGCCGAGGCGGACCGCTGGTACAAGGACCCGGACAACAACCGGCGTCCGCCGGAGCTGCTGCCCCGCGACGAGGTCGCCCGCGCGATCAACAGCGAGGTCAAGGCAGGTCGCGGCACGCCGGCCGGCGGCGTCTACCTGGACATCGCCTCCCGGCTGCCGGCCGATGAGATCCGCCGCCGCCTGCCGTCGATGTACCACCAGTTCAAGGAACTGGCCGACGTCGACATCACCAAGGAGCCGATGGAGGTCGGTCCGACCTGTCACTACGTGATGGGCGGCGTCGAGGTGGACCCGGACTCCGGGGCCGCGTTCGGCTCGGTGCGCGGGCTGTTCGCCGCCGGCGAGGTTTCCGGCGGCATGCACGGCTCCAACCGCCTCGGCGGCAACTCGCTCTCCGACCTGCTGGTCTTCGGCAAGCGGTCGGGCGGCCACGCGGCGTCGTACCTCGATCAGCTCCCCGCGCGCCCGAAGGTGTCGATGGAGGCGCTGGAGGCCGCCGTGGAGACGGCGCTCGCGCCGTTGCAGCGGGACACCGGGGAGAACCCGTACCACCTCCAGCAGGATCTCCAGGCCGTGATGGGGGACCTGGTCGGCATCATCCGCCGGGAGGGCGAGCTGGCGGACGCGCTGGGCCGGCTGGCCGAGCTGCGCGAGCGGGTGGCGAAGGTCAGCGCGGCCGGCGGCCGGCGGTACAACCCGGGCTGGCACCTGGCGCTGGACCTGCGCAACATGCTGGTGGTGTCGGAGTGCACCGCGAAGGCCGCCCTGGAGCGGCAGGAGTCGCGCGGCGGCCACACCCGGGAGGACTTCCCGGCGATGGACCCGAAGTGGCGCCGGGTGAACCTGGTCTGCTCGCTGGAGGGCGACGCCGTACGACTGGCCCACAAGCCGCTGCCGAGGATGCGCCCGGAGCTGATCGGCCTCTTCGACCGCGCGGAACTGGGCAAGTACCTGACCGACGAGGAGCTCGCCGACTTCGACGCCCTCGTCTCGGACGCCGACGCCGAGGAGGCGGGGAACTGATGGGCACCAAGCGTCACTTCAGGGTCTGGCGCGGCGACGAGAACGGCGGCGACCTGCAGGACTACCAGGTGGAGGTGAACGAGGGCGAGGTGGTCCTCGACATCATCCACCGGCTGCAGGCCACCGAGGCCCCGGACCTGGCCTGCCGGTGGAACTGCAAGGCCGGCAAGTGCGGCTCCTGCTCGATGGAGATCAACGGGATGCCCAAGCTGGGCTGCATGACCCGGATGTCGACGTTCGAGGAGAACGAGACGGTCACGGTCACCCCGCTGCGCACCTTCCCGGTCGTGCGGGACCTGGTCACCGACGTCTCGTTCAACTACGAGAAGGCGCGGGAGACCCCGGCGTTCGCGCCCCCGGCCGGGGTCGCCCCGGGCGACTACCGGATGCAGCAGGTGGACGTCGAGCGCTCGCAGGAGTTCCGCAAGTGCATCGAGTGCTTCCTGTGCCAGAACGTCTGCCACGTGGTCCGGGACCACGAGGAGAACAAGCAGGCGTTCTCCGGGCCCCGGTACTTCATCCGGGCCGCCGAGCTGGACATGCACCCGCTCGACGCGAAGACCGACCGCAAGGAGTACGCGCAGTCGGACATGGGGCTCGGATTCTGCAACATCACGAAGTGCTGCACCGAGGTCTGCCCCGAGCACATCAAGATCACCGACAACGGGATCATCCCCATGAAGGAACGGGTGGTCGACCGCAGGTACGATCCTCTTGTGTGGCTCGGTAGCAAGATCTTCCGGAGGGGTCAGGTGCCTCAGACCAGCGTGACCAGCGCCTCGCACAGCGGTGCCGTGCACTCCAGCACCGCCAAGGGCGGGCTCCACTCGCACGCGGGCGGCTCCCACGACCCGCGCGCCGAGGCCCAGGCCCAGAGCGGCGTGAACTGGCACCGTGAGGTGCCGAGGCCGACCGTCCCGGCGGTGGACGCCAACGGCAGGCTCCCGCTGACGGAGCTCACCTTCGACCGGGCCGCCGCGCCGTCGCCGTTCGGCGACGACGTGACGTTCCCGCTGCCCCCGGAGCACCTGAACTTCGCCCACCCGGAGCAGGACAAGCACTGACGGTGACAGAAAGGTAACGGGGGCCGCGGCGACTGCCGCCGGCCCCCGTTCCCATTCCACCCACCCCGCCCTCACCCCCACCCCCGCCCCGACGCGTTGATCATGGAGTTGGCGGCACTGTCGATCTCCACAACTGCCGCCAACTCCATGATCAACGGGGCTGGGGATGGTCGCGGGTCAGGGCGTGGGGAGGAGGAGGGGGCGGAGGGCGGCGACGATGGGCGCGTCGGCGGGGAGCCAGGTGACCGAGTCGAGCTCGGCGGCGGAGAGCCAGCGCAGCCCCGAGTGCTCCAGGGCCTTCGGGCGGTCGCCGTGCAGCAGCCGGGCGGCGTACACCTTCAGCACCGAGCGGCCGTGGGCCATCCGCACGTTGCGGCCGACCCGGTCGCCGATCTCCACGCGTACGGCCAGCTCCTCGGCGCACTCGCGGACCAGCGCGGCGGTCTCGCTCTCGCCCGGCTCCACCTTGCCGCCGGGGAACTCCCACATCCCGGCGACCTCCGGCGGGGCGGATCGGGCGCAGGCGAGCACCCGCCCGCCCTCGATGATCGCCGCGCCGACGACGACCTTCGGCTCACGTCGTTCGGTCTGTCCGCTTTCGCTGGTCCGTTCGGTCTGCACAGGCGTCCAGCGTGCCAGATCAATAGGCGGTTTGGGTACCGTGACCGACCGCTAGGCCAGTAGAACTGGGAAGTGTGGGCGTGGACACCCTTCGACCCGGACGACAGACTTGACGGCACCGATGAGACACGGGACGGCGACGATTTGGCCACGAGCCGGCAACGGCACCTGGGGGGTGCGGTGATGCGTGTGCTGTTCAGGGGGCGAGCGAAGCACGACTACCTGAGCGACGCACTGACCCTGCTGACCGGGTGGACCCGGGAGGGCGAGCAGATTCGGCGCACGCTGGTAATGGACGACACCCAGCACGCCGCCCTCACCGAGCGGGTGAAGGTGGTCGCCGACGCCCTGCGGCTGCGCCCCGAGATCAGCCGCCGGGACGACCGGACGCAGATCCGGGTCGGGCACGGCGACGGGGAGCCGCTGGGCGAGGGCGAGGTCCTGCTGGCCGCCCGCATCGAGGACGCGTACCGGGCGGTCACCGGCGACTGAGCCGCCTCGCCCCGGCGACACGCCGGGGGTCACTGAGAACATCCTGAGAATCTTCTGGTTTCCCCGAAATTACGTGCGGGTACCTGAATCCGTGCGGGAGCAGACATTGACCCCGCAGAGGACGAAGTAGGACTTATCGCACATAAATTTTGGGAGCTTCTCATGACTGCGCCGACCACCAGCGCCAACCGTCTGAACCACGGGACCGACCAGGCCACCCACAACCACGCGGGCCACACCGCCCACCACCTCGACCACGACGTCCGGCACGTCGCCCGGCGCGGCGACGAGACCAAGCCGTCGTGGAAGACCACGGAGCTGGCCGTCTACGTGCTGGCCGTGGTCGGCGTGCTGATCGCCTCGCAGACCGTCGGCGACGGCGCGGCCAACAACGGCGGGGACTACTTCGCCGCCGACAAGGCGTGGTGGTACATCTCCCTGCTGACCATCGGTTACATGATCAGCCGGGGCCTGGCCAAGGCCGGCAGCCACACCCGCGACAACGACCCGCGCACCGGCCGGTAAGCCCCCCTCGTTCGCCCGGAGCCCCGCCGACACGTCCACGAGACGCCCGGCGGGGCTCCGGCACGTCCGCGCCACCGCGGCTACCATCCGCAGGTGCGCCACGGCGAGTTCCTCGATCCCCTGCTGGTGCCGGTCTACGACGCCGAGTGCCGCTGGGGCCCCGACGACGACTTCTTCCTGTCGCTGGTGGCCGAGACTCCGGTCGCCCGCGTGCTCGACCTGGGCTGCGGCACCGGCCGGCTGACCGTCGCACTGGCCGCCGCCGGGCACACCGTCACCGGCGTGGACCCGGCCGGCCCCGCCTTGGCGGCGGCGCGGCGCAGGCCCGGCGCGGACGGGATCGCCTGGGTCGAGGGGACGTCCGCCGGGCTGCCCGCCGGGGCGTACGACACGGCGGTCATGACCAGCCACGTGGCGCAGGTCTTCGGGACCGACGAGGAGTGGGACCGTACCCTCGCCGACCTGGCGCGGGCGCTCGCGCCCGGTGGTCGGCTCGCGTTCGACTCCCGCGACCCGGCGGCGCGACCGTGGGAGCGCTGGAACCCGACCGACTCGCGGCGGCTGGTCCGCCTGCCGGACGGCCGGACGGTGCGGGCCTGGACCGAGGTGACCGACGCACGCGACCGGACCGTGAGCTTCACCCACCACTACCTGTTCCCCGGCGGCGAGGAACGGCTCAGCTCCGCGACCCTACGTTTCCGCAGCGAGGGGGAGCTGCGCGGGTCGCTGCGGGCCGCCGGCTTTGCGGTCGAGCGGGTCCACGGCGGCTGGTGCGGGCAGGCCGTGGGCGAGGGCGACGGGGAACTCGTCGTCGTCGCCCGCTCGTCGCCCGCCGGCTGACGGTGGTGGGCCGGGCGGTTGGCGCGGCCTGCCTACCGTGGGACGCATGGCCAACGCGACATACGACCGCAAGGAGCAGTTCCAGCAGATCCAGAGCGGGCTGCTCACCGGCGAGCAGATCATCGCTGTCTACGACGCCGTGGGCACCGGCACCGGCTTCATCGGCCTGACCGACCGGCGGGTGATCATCCAGGACCGGTCATTCGTCGGCAAGCGGTACGCGATCACCAGCATCCCGTACTCGAAGATCACCAGCGTGAGCGTGGTGAGCAACAAGTCGTGGGGCGGGGAGTTCTTCTCCACCGGCGCCATCGCCATCCACGTCGGCACCCACACGTACGAGGTCGAGTTCCGGGGCGCGCAGAAGAGCCACCACGTGCACAACGTGATCCTGCACTACATCTCCTGAGCCCTGGCGGCGCGCTCGCGGTGACCCGGCAGGGCGGGCATTGGTGGGCCGTGGCCTTGCCGGGGTGCCCCACGATGGGCCACATGATGACAGTGATGATTGTCCTCGGAACGGCCGCAGCCCTGGCCGTCGCCGCGTTCGTCGTGGTCGCCTGGCGGGACCGGCGGCGGGAGTCCGGCCGGGAGGACGCGGCGGCGGCCCGGGAGGCGGCCGGCACCCAGCAGCGGTACGCGGCCGAGCGGCACGGCGTCCAGGGCGAGGTGTGGCGACGCCAGACCCCGTAGGTCCGGCCGTTCGGCGTGGGTCAGCGGGTCGGCCGGCGGGTGCAGGAGCCGTCGTGGTCGGCCCGGAGCAGGCAACGCCGGCCGTCCGGCAGCCGCCGGTCGCAGAAGACCCGGTGCCGTACGCCCTGCTCGTCCTCCGCCGACACGGTCGTCTCCCCCGGGTCGCCGAATGAGAGCACGCCCGCCCAGCGCGCGACCACCCGGGCGAGGCGCACCGCGCCGCCGAGGTCGGCGGCGAGCACCGGCAGGTGGATGACGTACCGCTCGCGGGCCGCCATCAGCGCCGACCCGCGTTGGGTCGGCGCACCCGCTCGGCCCGCAGCCGCCGCAACTCGAAGCCGAGCCGCGCCGCCTCCAGCCGGGCGCTGCGCAGCGCGTCGTCGTGCGCGGCCATCTCGGCGGCCAGCCGGTTCAGGAACACCCGCACGTCCGCCGGGTCGAGGCCCCGCCGACCGAACCGGGCCGGACGGAACCGCTGCTCCCGCACCTGCCAGGGCAACAGCGACCGGTACGCCGAGGGACGCGGACCGGGCGACGCCGGAACCTTCTGCGACACCCACCCCGGCCACCTGAACAAGCGACGCATCATCAACCACCTTCCCGTGGAACCGGTTCAACTGACCGGGCGACAACCGGAACGTTCCAGCCCGACCACTCAACGTAGCTGTGACTATATGCCCAGGCGGACAGGGGCACAACCAGCGTTACCCACGGGGGAACAAGGCTCCATGCCATGACGATCGATCCGCGCTCGCATACGCCGGTCTATGTGCAGCTCGCCGATCTTCTTCGTCAGCGGATCGAAGCGGGCGAGCTGGCATATGGTTCGGCGCTGCCGAGCGAGGCACGACTGACCCAGGAGTTCGGAATCGGTCGCGAGGCGGTTCGCATGGCCATCTCACTGCTCCGCTCGGAGGGACTCGTCATCACCGTGCGCGGGCACGGGAGCTACGTGCGGGAGGCGCCGCAGCGGCGGCAGGTGGAGGTGCCGCCGGGGGCATCGGTCATCGCGCGGATGCCCCGTGGGAGCGAGCGCCGGGCGATGCAGCTCGACGAGGGCGTACCGGTGCTTGAGGTCCGTGGCCCCGGAGGCGACGTGGAGGTCCTGCCGGGCGACGAGGTCGAGCTGACCCGCCCGCCGTCCTGACCCCTCCGGGGCGTCTTGATCCACACCATGCCGGTGACATAGCGGCCTCCCACCAGCCAGGATGCCGCCATGTCGGCGACACGGAGTCGATCACACGACACCGACGACTCGACACTGACGACTCGGCACGCCACGCCGAACTGACCCGGCCGCCGGCCGAGGTCCCCGGAACGTCTTGATCCACACCGTGCCGGCGACATTGCGGCCTCCACCAGCCGGGATGCCGCCATGTCGGCGGCATGGAGTCGATCAAGGAGGCAGGACCGGTGGCGGGCAAGATCAGGTGTCGTGCGGGCCTGGGATACTTGCCCCTATGCGGGGTCGACTCTCCACTCTGTTCGGCAGGCAGCGCCCGGCTGGCAGCAGGCGTACGCGCTGGTGGCGTCGCCTCGTCGTCGCGGCCGTGGCCGGCGCGGTGCTCCTGACGGGCGGCACCGTGGCCAGCGTGGCGTGGATTCGCGGGGCGGCGGAGGGGCACGTCTACGCCGAGGCGGACGTCCCCGAGGCACCGGTCGCCCTGGTGCTGGGCACCAAGGTCCACCCGGACGGCACGCCGTCGCCGTTCCTCACCGGCCGGCTGGAGATCGCGCGGCGGCTGCTCGCCGCCGGCAAGGTGCGCGCCATCCTGCTCTCGGGCGACAACATGAACGCGGACTACGACGAGCCGACGGCGATGCAGCGCTGGTTGGTGGCCAACGGCGTGCCGGCGGAGAGGACGGTGCTGGACTACGCCGGCTTCGACACGTACGACTCGTGCGCCCGCGCGAAGCGGGTCTTCGGGGTGGACCGGGCGACGGTGGTGACCCAGTCCTTCCACCTGCCCCGCGCCGTGGCGGTGTGCCGGCGGCTCGGCGTCGACGCCGCCGGGGTGGGCGACGAGACGGCCCGCGCGTACGGCCGGACGTGGCGGATCAGCTCCACCCGCGAGTACGGCGCGTGCGTGAAGGCCGCCGTGGACCTGCTCTCCGGCCGCGACCCGGCCCACCTCGGCCACCGCGAGACCGGCGTGGAGGACGCCCTGAGCCGGGCGTGACGCGCTCCGCTAGCCGGCGGGCAGCACGGCGTCGAGCCAGCGCAGCATCGTGGCGGCGTACTGCGGGCTGATGCTGTCGAGATCCTCGCCCCCGCCGAGGGTCGGGTAGTGGTCGCAGCCGTCGAGCCGGTGGACGGTGGGCGGGGTCGCCGCCCCGGCGGTGGCGCGCCGCCAGGCGGCGACGCTGGCGTCGATCGGAACCCACGCGTCGGTCGTACCGTAGAACAGCAGGGTCGGGCAGGTCACCCGCGCGAAGACCGGGACCGGGTCGAAGTCCATGTCCCGCCAGGTGCCCGGCCGGTCGGGCAGCTCGCGCAGGAGGTACGCCAGGGGGAACCACGGGCGCGCGGCCGAGCGGTCGACGGCGGCCTGCGCCGTGGCCCGGTCGAGGTCACCCCGCTGGTACGCCTCCACCGTGGCCCGCAGCCGGCCCAGCTCGGCGAGGTCCGCATCGCCGTACCCGTGCCGGCGGAGCTGCTCGGCGGTGCCGTAGCGCATCTGCGCGGCGGGGCTGACACCGCTGCTGGACACCAGCACGAGGAAGGCGACCAGGTCGGGGTGGAGCGCGGCGGCCAGCGGCGCCGCCCAGGCGCCCTGACTGAGCCCCCACAGCCCGATCGGCACGTCGCCGGCCTGCCCGCGCAGCACCTCGATCGCGGCGACCGCATCGGCGGCCTGGTCGGCGAGGGGGACGTCACGGCCGTCGACCCGGGGCCGGCGGTCGAAGCGCAGCACCGCGATCCCCGCGCCGGGGAGCAGGCGGGCCAGGTGCTCGTAGCAGAAGTACGACAGGTGCCCGGCGCCGGCGGCGTGCAGGGCCACGATCCCGCCCCGGACCGGCCCGGCCGGCAGGTCCACCGTGCCACCCAGCCCCGCCACCTGTACGTCCCTGACCTCGATCGTGGACACCTTCCGTTCGCTCACGACGACGATCGTCCACGGCCTCGGGCTGGACGCGGGTCAGGAGACGTCGCTGAAGCGGCGCAGCGTCCAACGCGGCGGCGGCCAGCCGGTGGGGTCGCCGTCCGTGGTCCACTCGGTGATCGAGGCGGGGGCCACGTCCATGTCGAAGCCCCGGAAGAGCGGCTGCGCGGCGAGGGCGTGGAAGGAGGCTTCGACCGTCTCGGTGTGCCCGACCAGGACGACGTTGCCGCCCCGGTGCCGGTGCGCGATGTCCATGATCGCCCGACCGACCCGTACGACCAGCTCCGCCCAGTTCTCGTTGCCCTCCTCGAACGGCCGGAAGATCCCGCCGCCCTCCACCGCGCGCTCGGCATGGAACCGGGCCGTGGGCAGCCCGTCGGCGTACGGCGGCGTGTGCCAGGCGCACAGCCCGCAGTCCGCCACCGGGCTGACGCCCAGCGCGGAGGCGATGGGCCAGGCGGTCTCTACCGCCCGGCGCAGCACGGAGGAGTAGACGGCCACGGGGCCGGAGACCGCGAGTTCGTCGGCGAGCCGCCCGGCCAGGCGGTGCGCCTGCTGGTGGCCAGCCTCGGTCAGTCCCCGGCAGCCGTGCGGGCCGCCCACCACCCCCTCGACCTGGTGCACCGACTCACCGTGTCGGACGAAGATCAGCCGAGTTCGCATCAGGTCATCATGCAGCGAGTTCGCTGACCTGTCGATCAACGAATGCGTACCGGTCCAGGTCGGACGTCGAAGCGCGCCGGGCCGGACGGCCCCGCAGACGCCGAAGCGGGCGCTCGTCCGCTGAGTACGGCGACTCAGGCCCCCGGTTGCCTTCCCGGCAAGGCTGAGCGGCATGGCGTCCTCCACCTCTCCCCCGACCGCGCGGCACGGGGGCCCCGTGGTGGGACTCCTGACGCTGCTCTGGGTCGGGGGCCTGCTCGCGCTCGCCTCCTACTGGTTCGCCATCGGCATGGAACAGTGGGCCGCCTCGTACTCCCCCGAGGGCGAGGAGACGGCGAACCTGCGCCGCCGGGCGTCGGAGGCGATGCTGGCCACGCTCCTGCTGGCGGCGGCCGGGCCGCCGCTGATCGCCGCCGTGGCGTACGGGATGCGGCTGGTCCGCACCGCGATCGTCTTCCTGGTGCTGGCCGTCGTCCTCGGCGTGCCGGCGCTGACGCTGGCCGCGTACACCTACCGCGACCTGGACCCGCCGCCGCCCGCCCCGGCCCCGGTGACCGGGTGCCGCGAACTCAGCGGCGGCGACACCCGCTGCCCGGGCGGCTGAACCCGGCGGTGGCGTGGGCGGGGCTATCGTTGCCGCGTGCCGGAACTGGTTGCCCCCACCGTACGGCTGCACGCCGCCTGGCTCGCGGCGCACCGTGAGTGGGGCCCCGGCCTGCACGAGGACGGCTTCGGCCTGAGTCCCTCCGACGACGTGTGCTCCCCCGCCGGATTCGCCGCCTGGGTGGCCCGGCTGACCGGCCAGTCCGACCCGACGGAGCCGCTGGAGAACGGCCGGGTCCGCTGCACGTACCGCTGGATCGTCGAGGACGACCAGGTGCTCGGCGGGATCGCGCTGCGCCACGAGCTGAACGACCGCCTGCGCCAGCTCGGCCACATCGGATACGGCATCCGGCCGTCCGCACGGCGACGGGGCCTCGCCACCTGGGCGCTGGGCCGGATGCTCGGCGAGGCGCGAGAAGTCGGCCTGGAGCGGGTGCTGATCGTCTGCGCGGCCGACAACATGGCCTCGGCGAGGACCATCGAACGGCACGGCGGCGAACTGGAGGAGATCCGGGAGACCGAACTCGGCCCCGCCCGGCGGTACTGGATCAGGCTCCAACATTGATCTCGTAGGCGACCGCTCTGCGGCTCGATGCCGGCTCCCGAAGCTCAACCACTCTCGGCGATACCTCTACGGCCGCCCCGAGCACCCCGCGCCGTACGGCGACCACCGCTAGACTGCTGCGATCTCCGGTTCCGAGACCTCTCCCAGCGTGAAGACGAGGTTGCCGATGCCCCCGCGGCTGAAGCTCACGGCCATAACACTCGACTGCGCGGACCCGAGGGCTCTGGCCGCCTTCTACCAGCAGACCACCGGACTCACCATCGACGCCCGGTCCGACGACGACTTCGTCGGGCTGATCGGCGAAGGCGGACTCGTCATCGGCCTACAGCGGGTCAACGACCACCGGGCACCGACCTGGCCCGACGAGCGCGTGCCGCAGCAACTCCACCTCGACTTCGCCGTGGACGACCTCGACGAGGCCGAGGCCCTGGTCCTGCGGCTGGGCGCGACCAAACCGAAGACCCAGCCGGGTGGCAACCGATGGCGCGTCTTTGTCGACCCGGCCGGACACCCCTTCTGCCTGGTGAGAAGCTGAGGTACGGCGCTGCCCCCAATGCCTGGGGCTTGCCGGTCCTACCTTCCGGGCATCCTCAGGGCGGTGGCTCCGGCGGCGGCCGGTCCTGGCGGCGGCTTTCCGCGACGTTGCTGACACCCGGGCGACATGGCCTTCTGGTAGAAATGCCCGATGGCGCACGACGAAGAGGTCGCGGTCCTGGCCGCTGCGGAGCGGCTTGCCCACTCGGCCGCCGACATCATCGGCCCTCCGCTGCGGTCGGCGATCCTGCACGGTTCCGTGGCTACCGGTCACTTCGTCCCCGGCAGCAGCGACATCGACCTACTTCTCATCACCGACAACCGGCTGGTGGATGCCGAAATCGACGCCCTGGAGACCGTGGTCCGTCGGTTCGACCTCGGCGAGGCGACCGGTGTCGATCTGCACGTCGTGACCACCGGCGTTGCCTGCGCGCCCACGCGAGCCCCAGTCTTGGAGTTGCACATCGGGCGGTACGACCGGTCGTCGGTGGGAATCGAGATCGAACGGCGCACCCAAGCCCCTGACCTGCCGGCCGAACTGTCCATGGCGCGTGCGGACGGCTACGCGCTGATCGGTTCGGGGCCGGGCGAGGTCATCGCGCCGATCCCGCCCCGATGGCTACGCGAACGCGGCAGGCACTGGCTGACGACCTGGCAGTCACTCACCGACGACGCGGAGGACGCCGCGTTCATGGTGCTCACCGCCTGCCGGATCTGGCGTTTCGGCATCGAGGGCGTGCACTGCGCCAAGACCCAGGCCGCGGAGTGGGCACTCGAGCGGAACCCGTCACTGACGGCGGTCCGCCAGGCGATGCGACAGTACGGGGCCGAGCCCGCCGCGCCGCCCGATGAGGACGGCGTGGCGCAGGTGCTGGATACCGTCCTGCGCGAGACGGCCGACCTGCCGAACGACTGACATCCGAGGGTCGGGCTACCGGACGGCACCGCGAACCACGACCTGCGCCCACCACTACGTCAGACGTTCAAGCGGAACTTGGAGCCGCTGGCCCATCAGCAGCGGGAACAGGACGGGCGGCCTGCTCACGCGGCCGCTTCGGGCTGCCAACGTCGCTCGCTGGCTGACGGCGTTCGACGGTGTCTTGTGTCCCCTGTGTGCTCCAATGCCGTGGCTCAGTTGCCGTCGTCGCCTCTTGCCCCTCGCCGCTCCTCGCGCCACAACTCGTGCCCACGCATCAGCCATCCAACCCAGTACACCGCGAACAAGATCAGGAAGCACGCGAACAACACAATCGCGAGCACCGCCGCGATCGGCTGGAAGCGCCCCCCATCACCGTTCCATCCGCTCGTCGCAAGCGCTCCAAGACCGGCACTTATGATCATGAAGACGACAAGGCCCGGCCGGTCAACCGGGTGAGGCTCACGGGGCAGACGCAACTCAGCTCCTCGGTCAGCGGCACACGAGACGTCCACCCACGGCCGCCTCCGATCGCCAGCATCGTTGCATTGCCAAGCCAGCGATCAAAGACTCCGCAAGGCCGCCCTACCGAAGAGCATCACGAGCCACGGACTGCGCCATCACTACGCCTCGGTTCCGCTGATGCAGGGCGAGTCGGTCACCACCGTGGCCGAACGGCTGGGGCACGAGAACGCGATCCTGGTCCTGTCGACGTACGGCCACCTGATGCCGGACTCCGAGGAGCGCACCCGGCGGGCGGTCGATGAGGCGTGGGTGTGCCCCACATGTGCCCCCGGGCGAGGGAGCAAGCGCGCGAGATGCGCGAGCGAGCCGAATTCAGACGTTGAAGCGGAACTCCACCACGTCGCCGTCCTGCATCACGTACTCCTTGCCCTCGATGCGGACCTTGCCCGCCGCCTTGGCCGCCGCCATCGATCCGGCCTCGACCAGGTCGGCGTAGGAGACGACCTCGGCCTTGATGAAGCCGCGCTGGAAGTCGGAGTGGATCACCCCGGCGGCCTCCGGCGCGGTCGCGCCGACCGGGATCGTCCAGGCCCGCGCCTCCTTGGGGCCGGCCGTGAGGTACGTCTGGAGGCCCAGCGTGCGGAAGCCGACCCGGACGAGCTGGTCCAGCCCCGGCTCGGACTGGCCGATCGACTCCAGCAGCTCGCGGGCCTCCTCCTCGGGCAGGTCCACCAGTTCCGACTCGATCTTGGCGTCCATGAAGACGGCCTCGGCCGGGGCGACCAGGGCGCGCAGCTCGTCGAGGAACTCGGCGTTGGCCAGTTCGGCCTCGTCGACGTTGAAGACGTACAGGAAGGGCTTGGTGGTGAGCAGGTGCAGCTCGCGCAGGTGCTCCAGCTCGATCTTCGCGGCGGCGGCCCCGGAGTAGAGGGTGGTGCCGCCGTCGAGCACCTCGACGGCCTGCTTCGCGGCGGTGACGGCGGCGGCCCGGTCCTTGCGGAGCTTGGCCTCCTTCTCCAGCCGGGGCAGCGCCTTCTCCAGGGTCTGGAGGTCGGCGAGGATCAGCTCGGTGTTGATCGTCTCGATGTCGTCGGCCGGGGAGACCTTGCCGTCGACGTGCACCACGTTCGGGTCGGAGAAGGCGCGTACCACCTGGCAGATCGCCGAGGCGTCGCGGATGTTGGCGAGGAACGCGTTGCCCCGGCCCTGCCCCTTCGACGCGCCCCGGACCAGGCCGGCGATGTCGACGAACGACACCGGCGCGGGCAGCACCTTCTGCGAGGAGAAGATCTCGGCCAGCTTGTGCAGCCGCTCGTCCGGCAACCCGACGACGCCGACGTTGGGCTCGATGGTGGCGAACGGGTAGTTCGCCGCGAGCACGTCGTTCTTGGTCAGCGCGTTGAACAGGGTGCTCTTGCCGACGTTGGGCAGGCCGACGATGCCGATGGTGAGACTCACGACAAGCCAGCTTACGCGGGCCGCCCCCGGCGCGAGGCAGGCAGCCCCGCACGGACGCGCCGCCGGTAGCGGGTCAGGCCAGGGCGGTCAGCAGCCTGGGCTCGATCCGCTTCTCGCGCACCTGGCCGTCCCCGGCCCGGCTGACCTCGTACGCCGCGACGCCCTTGCGGTCGGCGACCGCCTCGACCAGGCGGGTGCCCCGGTAGACCAGCCCCACCCCGTCGTCGGTGCAGTGGCTCGTCGGCAGCGTGCCGTCGCCGACGAGGCGGTGCATGAGCGGCCGACGCTGCTCCTCGCTGTCGTAGTGCACCCCGTTGCCGTACGGGAGCCAGCCGAGCCCGTCGGTGAACGCCCGCAGGTCGGGGCCGAAGCTGTCGGTGGCGCCGCCGAGGTGCCAGCAGATGGAGCCGGCAGAGACGCCGCCGAGCACCACCCCGGCCTGCCAGCACTCGTGCAGGATGTCCGGCAGGCCGTGCGCGCGCCACACAGCGCAGAGGTTGGCGACGCTGCCGCCGCCGACCCAGACGATGTCCTGGTCGAGCAGGTGCGCGCGGATGTCCTCGACGTTCGGCATCGGGAAGAGCGCCAGGTGGGAGGCGCGGTACGGGGTGCCGGCGAAGGCCCCGTACCAGACGGCGAACGAGGTGGGCTGGTCCCCGACGGCCTGGTTGAGGTAGCAGATCTTCGGCGTGTCGGTCCCCGCCAGCTCGGCCATCAGCGCGAACACCGGGCCGGGCTGGGCGTCCCACGGGCCCCGGCGGCGGCTGCTGAAGCCCATGCTGGTGGCGACGATGGTCGGCTCGCTGGCGGGCATACGCGCTCTCCTCCGGTCGGCGGTGACGGTCCTGATCATCATGCCCGGTGGCCGGGCTCCCGGCGCGGCCCTGCACAGACCCCACGCGACAGAACCCGACCCGGGGCAGCCCGACCCGACAGGGCGCGGCGTGGCACCGCCCGATGCGGCCCCGCACGGCCCGGCGCGGCGCGGGTTCAGCCGGCCAGGAGCCGGGGGAGCTCGGTCACGCCGTCGCCCCACTCCGGGAGGGCACCGGACGGCAGCTCGGCCGCAGCGGCGAGCGGCAGGACGAAGCGGTGCGCCGCCGCCCGGCCGGCCGCCTCGGACTCGCCGAGCATCCAGCGCACCTCGTCGGCCGTCCAGCCCAGCCCTCGGCGCCCGGCGACCTCCCGCACGAGGCGCAGCCCCACCCGGGTGTCGTCGTCGTAGAAGCGCACGCACCAGTGGTGCGCCCACATGCCGAGGGCGCGCAGGCCGGCCGCGTCGAGCGACGCCGCGAGCCGGCCGCAGGCCGTGTCCCGGAACGCCCGCCCCGGGTCGCCGGCCCGGTCCCGCTCCATCGCCCCGTAGGCCGCCGGGGCCACCGCCCGCATCCGGTCGTAGAAGCCCTGGACCACCGCCCGGTCGAGCCGAACCCGCCCCGACCGCATCAGCCGACCCCTCGCCCGGCCAAGCTCGCCATCGCCGCACCCTTCTTGAGTTGGTGGCGGGACGGTACCGGCCCCTACCGACACTTTCCTTCCGGCCTCCCCGCTCCCCCGTCGGACGGCGGGCGGCCCGGCGCGGGGTGGCCCGTGGCGCTCGCCCGGCTTCGCGGCGGACAGTCCCCGAGGTCGGGGCGTTAGAAAGGGGCCCTTCCTCTACCGAAAGCGTTAACAGGGTGCCCCTCCTTACACCCACGTCCGAAACCCGCGAGCCCCCGGCGGGGGTGGCGGGGCAGTATCGGGGGCGTGGAGTTGGACTTCGAGCGGTGCTACCGGGCCGTGGACAGCCGTGACCAGCGCTTCGACGGCTGGTTCTACACGGGTGTGACGTCGACCGGGATCTACTGCCGGCCGTCCTGCCCGGCGGTCACGCCGAAGCGGCGAAACGTCCGGTTCTTCCCGTCGGCCGCCGCCGCGCAGGGCGCCGGGCTGCGGGCCTGCCGCCGCTGCCGCCCCGACGCCGCCCCGGGCTCCCCGGAGTGGGACGTGCGGGCGGACGTGGTGGGCCGGGCCATGCGGCTGATCGCCGACGGGGTCGTGGACCGCGACGGCGTACCGGGGCTGGCCGCCCGGCTCGGGTACACCGAGCGCCACCTGCACCGGATGCTGCGGGCCGAGATGGGTGCGGGGCCGCTCGCGCTGGCCCGCGCGCAGCGCGCCCAGACCGCCCGGGTGCTGATCGAGACGACCGGGCTCGGGATGGCCGAGGTCGCGTTCGCCGCCGGGTTCGGCAGCGTCCGGCAGTTCAACGACACGGTCCGGGAGGTGTACGCCACCGCCCCGTCGCAGTTGCGGGCCGCCGGGGGGCGGCTCCCGGCGGTGGGCGGGGCGGGCACGATCACGCTGCGGCTGGCGTACCGGCCGCCGCTGCACGCCCCGGCCCTGCTGGACTTCCTCGCGCTGCGGGCGCTGCCGGGCGTCGAGGAGGCGCGCGGCGGGACGTACCGGCGGGGGTTGCGGCTGCCGCACGGCGCGGCGGAGGTGGCGCTGACGCCGGCGGCCGGGCACGTGGCGGCGACGCTGCGGCTGGCGGACATGCGCGACCTGGCCCCGGCCGTGGCCCGCTGCCGCCGGCTGCTCGACCTCGACGCGGACCCGGAGGCCGTCGACGGCGCGCTCGCCGCCGACCCCGCCCTGGCCGCCGGGGTGGCGGCGGAGCCGGGGGTACGCCTGCCCCGCGCCGTCGACGGCTTCGAGATGCTCGTCCGCGCGGTCGCCACCCAGCAGGTCTCGCTGCGCTCCGCCCGCACCACGCTCACCCACCTCCTGTCCCACCTCCCCGCCGGGGAGGACGAGCCGGACGGGGCGCAACGCCTGCGGGGGTTCGTCACGCCGCGCGAGCTGCTGGACGTGCCCGACGACGGCTTCCGCATGCCGGCGGCCCGGCGCGAGACGCTGCGGGCGGTGGCCCGCGCGGTCGTCGACGGCGACCTCGACCTCGACCCGGGCGGGGACCGGGAGGAGACCGTGCGGCGGCTGCGGGAGGTGCCGGGCATCGGCCCGTGGACGGCCGGCTACGTCGCCATGCGCGCCCTCGGCGACCCCGACGTGTTCCTCCCCACCGACCTGGCCGTGCGGCGCGGGGCCGCCGTGCTCGGCCTGCCCGACGACCCCAAGACCCTCGACGCGTACGCGGTGCGCTGGCGCCCCTGGCGCTCGTACACGGTGATCAGACTCTGGAGAGCGGCATGACCAGCACGCTGAACGAAGCGACCGGCACCCTCGACGCCACGGTCGTCGGCACGCCCGCCGGCCCGCTGAGCATCCTCGCCGGCCCCGACGGGGCGGTCCGGGCGGCCGGCTTCACCGCCGAGCCGGAGGCGCTGCTGCCCCTGGTGCACCCGGCGCTGCGCGGCGCGGTGCGGCAGCGGCCCGACCTCGGCCCGGTGACCACCGCCGTCGCCGCGTACCTCGACGGGGAGCTGACCGCGATCGACGCGGTGCCCGTGAGGCAGCACACCGGCGGCGCGTTCATGGCGCACGCGTGGGAGGTGCTGCGCGAGGTGAAGCCGGGCCAGCCGGTGACCTACACCGGGTACGCCGGGCTGGCCGGGCGGCCGGCGGCGGTGCGCGCGGCGGCGGCGGCCTGCGCCCGCAACGCCGCCGCCCTCTTCGTGCCGTGCCACCGGGTGCTGCGCACCGACGGGGGCCTCGGCGGCTACCGCTGGGGGCTGGACGTGAAGCGGTGGCTGCTCGCCCACGAGGCGCCCAGGTCACACTGACGAAAGTTGACAGTGGCGGCGCTCACATTTGCCGCTACGGTCGGGTGGTGCCTGCGGGAAGCGACGGCCATCCGGTCCGCCGGGCCGACGCGCGCCGCCCGCTGCGCAACCTCTGGCGGCTGCACCCCTACCTGCGCCCGTACGCCGCCCAGTTCTGCGGCCTGCTCGTGGCGGCGCTCGCCGGCACCGGGGCGAGCCTGGCCGTGCCGCTGGTGGTGCAGCGGGTGGTCGACGGCCCGATCGCCCGGCACGACCCGGGCGGGCTGGTCCGGCTCGGCGGCCTGGCCCTGCTCCTCGGCCTCGCCGAGGCCCTGCTGATCTTCGTCCGCCGCTGGGCGCAGTCCTCGGCCTCGGTGGGCATGGAGGCGGCGCTGCGGGCCGACATCTACGCCCACCTGCAACGGCTGCCGCCCAGCTTCCACGACCGCTGGCAGTCCGGCCAGTTGCTCTCCCGGATCACCAGCGACCTGTCGGTGATCCGCCGCTTCCTCTCCTTCGGCCTGCTGTTCCTGGTGCTCAACCTCGTCACGTACGTCGCCGTGGTGGTGCTGCTGATCCGGCTGCACCCGGCGCTGGGGCTGCTGGTGGCGGCCAGCGCGGCGCCCCTGTTCCTGATCAGCCGACGGTTCGGCCGGTACTACCACGCGGCGTCGCGGCGGATGCAGGACCAGCAGGGCGACGTGGCGACGCTGGTCGAGGAGACCGCCCAGGGGCTGCGCACCATGAAGGCGTACGGCCGGGGGCCGGAGCTGGCCGGCCGGTTCGCCGCCGGGGCCCGCGCGCTGCACGACACCGGGGTCGCCAAGGGCCGGCTGCTGGCCCGCACCTCCGCGCTGTTCGACCTGGTGCCCAACCTGACCCTCGGCGTGGTGCTGGTCGCCGGGGCGGTCGCCGCCGCCGGGGGCGCGCTCACCGTCGGCGAGCTGGTCGCCTTCGTGAGCCTGCAACTCATGCTGATCTGGCCCGTGCAGTCGCTCGGCTGGATCATCGCCAACGGCCAGGAGGCGGCCACCGCCGCCGACCGGGTCCAGGAGGTGCTCGACACCCCGCCGAGCATCGTGGACGCCCCGGGCGCGGTCGACCTGCCCCGCCCGGCGGCGCGCGGGCGGCTGGCCTTCGAGGGGGTGTCGTTCCGCTACCCGGGCACCGCCGCGCCGGTGCTGTGCGACGTCACCCTCACCGTGGAGCCCGGCGAGACGCTCGCCCTGGTCGGCGCGACCGGCTGCGGCAAGAGCACGCTGCTCTCCCTCGTGCCCCGGCTGCACGAGGTGACCGGCGGGCGGGTCACGCTGGACGGCCACGACGTGCGCGGGCTGCGGCTGGCCTCGCTGCGCCGGCTGGTCGGGGTGGCGTTCGAGGAGCCCACGCTCTTCTCCATGTCGGTCTGGGAGAACCTCACCCTGGGCCGCCCGGACGCCGACGAGGACGACGTCCGGGCGGCGCTCGCGCTGGCGCGGGCCGACTTCGCGTACGAGCTGCCGTGGGGCCTGGCCACCCGGGTCGGCGAGCAGGGGCTCACCCTCTCCGGCGGGCAGCGGCAGCGGCTGGCGCTGGCCCGGGCGGTCCTCGGCCGGCCGGCGGTGCTGGTGCTGGACGATCCGCTCTCCGCCCTCGACGTGCACACGGAGGCGCTGGTGGAGGCGGCGCTGCGGCGGGTGCTGCGGGACACGACCGCGCTGCTCGTGGCGCACCGGCCGTCGACCGTGGCGCTGGCCGACCGGGTGGCGCTGCTGGAACGGGGGCGGATCGCCGCCGTCGGCACCCACTCGCGGCTGCTGGCCACCGTGCCGGCGTACCGGGCGATCCTCTCCGCCGACCCGGCGCCGGCCGGGGAGCCCGTCACCCGCGCGCCCACCGGGCCGGACGGCCGGGGGCTGGTGCGGTCGTGACCGCTGCCTCCCGGCCGCGTGACCGTGCTCTCCGTGCCGAGCAGGACGGGCTCGACCCGCACGGGTGGCGGGGGCGGGCCGCCGACCCGGAGGCGGACCGCAGCAGCGCCGAGGAGGCGACGCCCGAGGCGGTGGCCCGGCTGCGCGCGCGGGGCCGGGTGCTGCTGCGGAGCCTGCTGCGCCCGCACCGGGGGCGGTTGGGGCTGGCCGTGGGGCTGCTGCTGGCCCAGAACGCCGCCGCCATGGCCGGGCCGTACCTGGTGATGCTCGGCATCGACCGGGCGATCGGGCCGCTGCGGGCCGGCGACAGCGGCCCGCTGGTCGCGCTGGCCGGCGCGTTCGCCGCCGCCGCGGCGACCGAGTACGCGGCCCGGCGCGGCTTCCTGGCGCTCTCCGCCCGGATCGGCCAGGCCGTCCTGCTGGACCTGCGCCAACGGGTGTACGGGCACTTCCTGCGGCTCTCCGTCGGCTTCCACGAGCGGTACACCACCGGCCGGATGATCTCCCGGCTCACCAGCGACCTGGACTCGATCGGCGAGCTGGTCGACGGCGGGGTGGACGGGCTGGTTCTCGCCGCGCTCTCCATCCTCTCCGTGGCGGGCATCCTGCTCTGGCTGGACGCGCCGCTGGCCGGGGCGACCCTGCTGGCGTTCCCCTTCCTGCTGTGGCTGTCCCGCTGGTTCGCCCGCGCCTCGGCCGGGGCGTACCGGCGCAGCCGGGAGGCGGTGGCGCTGGTCATCGTCCACTTCATCGAGTCGATGCGCGGGGTGCGGGCCGTGCAGGCGTACCGGCGGGAGCCGCGCAACCAGCGGATCTTCGCGGCGGTCAGCGACGACTACCGGCGGGCCAGCCTGGACGCGATGCGGCTGATCGCCACGTACTCGCCGGGGATCAAGGTGATCGGGAACGTGACCGTGGCGGTGGTGCTCGCCTACGGCGGGCACCGGGTGCTCGGTGGCGGCATGGAGGTGGGGGTGCTCGCCGCGTTCCTGCTCTACCTGCGCCGGTTCTTCGAGCCGATGCAGGAGCTCAGCCAGTTCTACAACTCGTTGCAGTCGGCGACGGCCTCGCTGGAGAAGCTCGCCGGGGTGCTCGACGAGCGGCCGGGGGTGCCCGAGCCGGCCGACCCGGTGCCGCTGCCGGGCGGCCCCGGGCGGGGGGCGGTGGAGTTCCGGCGCGTCTCCTTCGGGTACCGGGCCGGCGCGCCGATCCTGGCCGGCGTGGAGCTGACCGTGCCGGCCGGGCAGACCGTGGCGCTGGTCGGCCCCACGGGGGCGGGCAAGTCCACCGTCGCGAAGCTGCTGGCCCGCTTCCACGACCCGGACGCCGGCACGGTCACCCTGGACGGGGTCGACCTGCGGGACCTGGCCGACGCCGAGCTGCGCCGGGCGGTGGTGCTGGTGACCCAGGAGAACCACCTGTTCAGCGGCTCGGTGGCGGAGAACATCCGGTTCGGCCGGCCGGACGCCGACGACGCGGCGGTGGAGGCGGCGGCGCGGGCGGTCGGCGCACACGACTTCATCGCCGCACTGCCCGAGGGGTACGCCACCGAGGTGCGCCGGCGCGGCGGCCGGCTCTCCGCCGGCCAGCGGCAGCTCGTGGCGTTCGCCCGCGCGTTCATCGCCGACCCCCGGGTGCTGATCCTGGACGAGGCCACGTCGTCGCTCGACGCGCCCACGGAGCGGCTGGTGCAGCGGGCGCTCGCCACGGTGCTGCGGGAGCGGACGGCGCTGGTGATCGCGCACCGGCTCTCGACGGTGGAGACCGCCGACCGGGTGCTGGTCCTCGATGGCGGCGAGGTCGTTGAGGACGGCCCGCCGGGCCGGCTGGCGCGCTCCGGGGGCCGGTACGCGGCGCTACACCGGCAGTGGCGGGACTCGCTGGTCTGACGTGCCGGCCCGGTGCTCGGGCCTGATGCGCCGGCGGCCGCGGGTCTGCTGCGGTGGCCACGGCGCGGGTCTGCTGCGGCGGCCCGGCGTGCTGGCCCCGGTGGTGGTACCGGCTCGACGACATTGGCGAGCCGGACACCCCCACCCTCTCACACCGGGCGGGCCCGGCGCTGCCGCTCGTCCCGCCCCGTGGATCAGCTACCGGCGATCACCTCGTTGCTCCGGAGGCTCTCGGTGCGCTGCTGGACCAGGGTGCGCAGCCGGTCGACGTCGGAGTCCACCGCCGTCGCGTCGGCCCCGTCCACCGTCTTCAGCACGGCGGTGATCGCGTCGAGAGACCGCCCGGCCCCACCGCTGCCGTAGACCTGTCGGTACAGCTCGCGGTACGCGTTCTCGTAGGCCTCGGTGAAGGCGTCGCTGGCGAGGAAGCGCTCCTTGAGCTTGTGGCCCCCCATCCGGCCGCCGCCGGGCCGCCCGCGCTCGGCGTCCCCGTCCTCCTGCTCGGTGGCCGCGCCGCCGGGCGGCTGGACGCCGTCGGGGAGCGGCACACCGGCCGGCGGCTGCATCCCTTCGGGGAGCTGCGCGCCGCCCGGCCGCGTTCCCCCGCCCGGTCCGCCGAAGCCGCCGCTGTCGTGCGGCCCCTGCGTGGCGCTGCCGCTGAAGGTGAGGTTGTGGTCCCAGGCGAGCACGCTGAACTTCTTCGTCCCGAGGTCGTACCAGAGGTAGTAGTTCTTCCCCGGCCCGGCCATGTCGTCGAAGTTGAGCAGCAGGTTCTGCATCGCCACGTACCGGGCGAAGGACTCCACGTCGACCCGCTCGGCGAGCCCGGCGTCGAACTCCTCGTCGCTGGCCGAGTCCACCCACCTGATCAGGTTGATCACGGGTTGCAGGTCCTGGCTGCCCCGCATGGTGATCTGCTTGAAGTCGTCCTGGTAGGCGGTCTGGTCGTCGCCCTGGTCGGTGAAGCTGCCGGTGGCCAGGGACTTGTAGAGCACCCCGCTGCCGTCCATCCGGTCGGCGAAGTGCTCGTCCGGGTGCTCGACCAGCAGCCGGGCCGTGGTCGGCCGGTCGTTGACCGTGAACGAGGAGTACGCGTACCGCTGGGCCGCCTCGCCCACGTCGGCGAGCAGGGACAGCGACAGCGCCTCGTTCAGCACGGTCGAGCCGCCGCCCATGCCGGAGACCCGGACGGCCACCTCCCGGTGCCCCTGGTACCGGCGGCCGTCGACGAACTCGTCGAAGCTGATCAGCCAGGGCAGCGTCTCGGGCTCCTCGGCCTTCAGGCCGGCGCGGGTCATCCCGCCGCCGGGCCCCCCACCGGGAAACCCGGCCCCGCCCTGCTGGGGAGCGCCGGTGTCGCCGCCGGTCTGGGGCCGGCCGCCGCCCGGGAAGTTACCCGGAGGGGGGTCGCCCGGCGGGAAGCCACCCGGCGGGAAGTCGCCGGGGGGAGGGCCGCCCGGGCCACGGGGGTCGCCGCCCCTGCGTGGCCTGGACTCGCCCTTCCAGGTCAGGGCGGCCAGCGTCGAGTTGCCCTTGAGCCGGATGCCGACGCTGGGCAGGGTGACGCCGTCGATCGTCACGTCCGCCTCGACGTACTCCTTCTCCCCCTCCTTCCAGTAGGCGTCGAGCATCCGCTCGTAGTCGGCGTCCCGGAAGGTCACCCTGACCGAGTGCGCGACGGTCGCGTCGAACAGGTCCGTCGTGCCGGCGACGTCCACCGTCACCGGGTCCGCCCCGGTGTCGCTGGTGCTGGTGACGTACGGGCGGACGCCCACGGTGCCGAACACCAGGGTCAGCACGGCGAGGAAGGCCGTGCAGGTGGTGAGCAGCTTCCAGTTCTGCCGCACCCGCACGGGCAGCCGTCGACGCAGGCCGGCGGGGAGCAGGGACCGGGTACGGGCTGGCCCGCCCATCACAGGTCCGTCTGGTCGTAACCGGTCAGCACCGTCACCCGCTGGCCGGAGCTCTGCTCGCTGAGCGCCGCGATCAGGTCGCCCGGCTCGGTGCCCTTCTTCAGCCGGACCGTGTACATCAGCTCGGTGAGCGCGCCGGCCCGGATCGACTCCAGGCTGACCAGCTCGAACTCGGTGGTGTAGCGCACCAGCACGTCCTGGATGTCGGCGGTGCGGTTGCCGCCGGCCGGGACCTGGACCTTGACCACCTGCCGCTGCACGTTCAGCGCGAACCAGTTGAAGCGGTACATCACCAGGATGATCAGGCTGATCGCGACGGCCGCGACGATCGCCAGCGTGTAGAAGCGGGTGCCGCAGGCCATCCCGACGCCCATCACCAGGAAGATGAACCCGACGTCCCGGGTCTCCTTGATCGCGTTGCGGAACCGCACCACCGACAGGGCGCCGACCAGGGCGAAGGCCCGCGCGATGTTGGAGCCCACCACCAGCATGATCAGCGAGATCAGCATGCCGAGGATGATCAGCGTCTGCACGTACGACTGGCTGTACGACACGTTGCGGTGGGTGGCCCGGTATACCCAGCCGATCCCGGCGCTCAGCAGGAACGACAGAGCCAGCGCGATGGCGATGTCGCCCACGCTGAACGTGCCGGACAGGTCCTGGAACGTGATGTCCATCGGTGTTCAGACCTCGCTTCTCGGGGTGACCGTCGCCAGGTCGGCGGCGGGGTTGTCGTCCTGGACGTGGAAGATCGAGCGCGGCGCCCGGCCGAACGCCTCGATGCTCTGGCAGTACTTGGAGACCCGCACCACCTGGAGCTCGGCGCGGGCGGTCAGGTCGGTGAGCCAGTAGGGCACCCGCTCGTTGGCCTTGATCTCGACGATCGAGAGCCGGGCCGGGACGATGAGCCGGTTCTCGGCGTCCGCGCCGAGGTGGAAGTCGCGGTCGCGGCCCCGGACCCGCTGGTCGATGGTGACCCGCAGCCCCAGGTCGGCGTCCTGCCCGACGAACGCCTCGCGCTGGTAGCCGGTCATCGCCACCGGTCGCAGGTCGAGCCCGGAGACGAGTTCGAGCACCTCGGAGACGAACGCCCGCTGGGCGGGGTCGTGCTCGACCGTCGTCCGCTCGTCGCAGAGCCGGCGGGCCTCCCGGTACGGCAGGGCGATGCGGCGCTTCTGGGTGACCCGGTTGACCCGCTGCTTGATCTCGACGTACACGGTGGTGTCGTCGTCGACGGTGGAGCGGTCGCCGTAGTGGCGGACCCGCAGCTTGCGCCGGAACTTCAGGCCCTCGATCTTCTCCCAGTAGAACCGCAGGTCGGGAGTGTCGTAGTAGACGCTCCACACGCCGTACCCGCCGTCGGCACCGTGGGTGTCCGGGGCCAGCCGCCCGGCCAGTTCCCGCCGTAGCGCCGCGATCCGCGTCGTGTCGACGAGGTACTTGATCTCGTACCGGTTGAAGGCGTGCAGCTTGCTCGGCGCACGCAGCGCGTGCCCGGCGTGGTCGGGTCCGGGGGTCGGGGGGCCCGGGTCCGGCGTCGGCCCGCCCCGCCCTGCCGGGTCCGGGGGGCGGGCGCGGCGGTTGAACCATGGGCGCATGAGGCTTTCTCCGGTTTCGACGGCCGTTCGGGGTCGAGGACGAAGAAACAGGGCCGATATGGAAACTGCGTGTGAACAACCTGTGGATGGGCTGTGTACGTTCCGGAGGCGGTCGATTCCGCCCGGTGCCGCCGCCCGGGCGTCCCCGGGCATCCACCCGCTGATCGGAATGGCGGTCTCGACCGATCGCCGGTCGGCTGAGAAACTGTGGGCCGGTCAGAAAGTGGGGGTGCGATGAGCAACGGGTGGGTGCTGCCCGACGAGGTGCTGCGGGACGCGCCGGCGTACACGCCGCGACCGGGGGAACTCGCCGATCTCGAGCTGTTGCTCACGGGGGCGTACGCCCCGCTCACCGGCTTCATGACCCGGGCGGACCTGGTGTCGGTCAGCCGGCGGGGGCGGCTCGCCGACGGCGCGCCGTGGCCGGTGCCGGTGACCCTCCAGGTGCCCGAGGGGCTCGCCAGGGGCCTGGACCCGAACGATCCGACGCGCCGGACGCTGGTGCTCGCCGACGGGGAGGGCGCGCCGGTCGCCGCGCTCGACGTGTACGACGTCTGGCAGGCCCGCGAGGGCGTCGCCGGGGTGGGCGGCCCGGTGCGCCGGCTCGGCGACGGCGGGCACGGCCCGTTCCAGCGGCTGCGCCGCAGCCCGGCGGAGATCCGGGCGATGCTGCCCCCGGGCCGGGTGCTGGGGGTCGTCGCCGACCGGCCGCTGCACCGCCCGCAGCTCGCCCAGATCGCCTACGCCTCGCGCACCCTGGGCGCGCACCTGCTGGTGATGATCCCGGTGGGCGAGGGACCGGTCAACGGGCTGCCCTCCGAGGCGCTGGTGCGGGCGGTCTTCGCCGCCCGGGACCGGATGCCCCCGGCGACCCTGGTCGCGGTGCCGCTGTCCCGCCGCACCGACGAGGTCAGCGACGTCCTGCTCCAGGCCCGGGTCTCCGCCGCGTACGGGGTGACGCACCTGCTCTCCAGCGGCGACGACCTCACCTACGCCGGGCTGCGGGTGCTGGTGCCCCGCGAGCTGGCCTACGACAACCGGGACGGGCAGTGGCGCTGGCGGGACGACATCCCCCCGCGCAACCGGCGGCTGGCGCTCAGCCAGGCCGAGATCGACGACACGCTCGACCGGGGCTTCCCGCTGCCCGAGTGGCACACGCCGCCGGCCGTGGCCAAGGAGCTGGTGCGGGCCCGCCCGCCCCGGCGGCACCGGGGCCTCGTGGTCCTGCTCACCGGGTTCTCCGGCTCCGGCAAGTCGACCATCGCCCGGGGGCTGGCCGACCTGCTGCGGGAGAGCGGCGACCGCACGGTGACCCTGCTCGACGGCGACGTGGTGCGCCGGGAGCTCTCCGCCGGGCTGACGTTCAGCAAGGCCGACCGGGACCTGAACGTCCGCCGGATCGGCTGGGTGGCGGCCGAGATCGCCCGCCACCGGGGCGTCGGCATCTGCTGCCCGATCGCCCCGTACGCGGCGGCCCGCGCGACGGCCCGGGAGATGGCCCACGCGGCGGGTGCCGGCTTCGTGCTGGTGCACGTGGCGACGCCGATCGAGGTGTGCGAGCAGCGCGACCGCAAGGGCCTGTACGCCCGCGCCCGCGCCGGCCTACTCACCGGCATGACCGGCATCGACGACCCGTACGAGGTGCCGAGGGACGCCGACGTGGTGGTCGACACCACGCACATCTCGGTCGAGGAGGCGGTGGACGCGGTCATGCACCACCTGACCGAGACCGGCTGGGTGGAGCCCCGCCTCCAGTCGACCTGATCCGCGCCGCCGTCAAGGCCGCCGCCCGGATGGTCGGTGCTCGCCGACCACGCCGGGCGGGACGCGGTCGGCTCGCCGACCACGCCAGGGCGGGGCAGGGTCGGCGTCTCCTCGCACGCCGGGCCGGGCGCGGCCGACGGGCCGGTCGGCGACGGCCGGTTGGCACCGGCCGCCCGGCGGGTACTCGGCGGGCGGGTCGGGGAGCTGCTCCTGGTCGCGCGGGGAGGCGGCACGAGCGGGCCGGCCGTGCCGACGAGGGAGGGGACGGCGGAGTGAAGCGTACGACGATCGAGCTGGCCGACGGCCGGGAGCTGATCTACTTCGACGAGCGGGACGACGCGGTCCGCGACCAGCCGGACCGGCGGGAGCTTCCGCCGCCGCCGCCCGCGTCCCAGCTCCGGTACGACCCGCTGACCGACGAGTGGGTGGCGGTCGCCGTGCACCGGCAGACCCGCACCTTCCTCCCCCCGGCCGACCAGTGCCCGCTGTGCCCGTCCCGGGGCGACCGGCTCAGCGAGATCCCCGCGCCGGACTACGACGTCGCCGTCTTCGAGAACCGCTTCCCGGCGCTGAGCCAGCGCGTCGCCGAGGAGCCGGCGGAGATCACCCCGTTCACGCCCGTCCGGCCGGGCCTGGGGCGGTGCGAGGTGGTCTGCTTCACCGACGACCACAACGCCTCGTTCGCCGCCCTCCCGCCGGGCCGGGTGCGCACCGTGCTGGACGCCCTCGCCGACCGGACGACCGCGCTGTCGGAGCTGCCCGGGGTGGAGCAGGTGTTCTGCTTCGAGAACCGGGGCGTGGAGATCGGGGTGACCCTGCACCACCCGCACGGCCAGATCTACGCGTACCCGTTCGTCACACCGCGCACCCGGGCGATGCTCGGCGCGGCCCGCCGCTACGCCGAGCGCACCGGCGGCAACCTCTATGCCGACGTGCTGGCCGCCGAGCGGGCCGCCGGCACGCGCGTGGTCGCGAGCAACGAGCACTGGACGGCGTACGTGCCGGCGGCGGCCCGGTGGCCGTTCGAGGTGCACGTCGCCCCGCACCGGCCCGCGCCGGACATCCCCGCGCTGGGCGACGCCGAGCGGGACGCCTTCGGCCCGCTCTACCTGGACGTGCTGCGCCGCTTCGACGGGCTCTTCGACGCGCCGATGCCGTACATCGCGGCCTGGCACCAGGCCCCGGTGCGCACCGACCGGGAGCTGGCGCACCTGCACCTCCAGCTCTTCAGCATCCGGCGGGCGAAGGACAAGCTGAAGTACCTGGCCGGGTCGGAGTCCGGTATGGGGGTCTTCATCAACGACATCGCCCCGGAGCGCGCCGCCGAGCTGCTGCGCGCCGCCGCCTGAGCGGGGACGCCGGGCCGGGAACGAGGCACGGGGGCGGAAGCAGGGCAGGGCAGGCGACAGGGCAGGGCCGGCGACAGCGCGAGGGGCGGAGACAGGGCGCGGGGGGCCCGGGACGGGCCCCCCGCAGGGAAGGGACGGCTGGCTGTGTGCGACAGCCGGGAAGGTTGGCTGATCGGCACTCGTGCCGCGAGGCGACCGGCGGTCAACCCTCCTGGACGCGACTGGCACCACGTCCGTCCTACTCAACGACCCACCCCACCCGGGGTGACGGCCCACCCGGACACGACGGAGCCCGCCGGCGGACGGCCGGCGGGCTCGGTCGGTGCTACGGGCGGATCAGGCGGCGAGCCGACGCGCCAGGTTCTCGTCCAGCGCGCCCATGAACTCGTCGGTGGTCAGCCACGGGGCGTCGCGCGAGATGAGCAGCGCGAGGTCCTTGGTCATCTGGCCGCCCTCGACGGTGTCGACGATGACCTGCTCCAGGGTGTTGGCGAACTCGGTGACCGCCGGGGTGCCGTCCAGCTTGCCCCGGTGGGCCAGGCCCCGGGTCCAGGCGTAGATGGAGGCGATCGGGTTGGTCGAGGTCTTCTCGCCCTTCTGGTACTGCCGGTAGTGCCGGGTGACGGTGCCGTGCGCGGCCTCCGCCTCGACGGTGCGACCGTCCGGGGAGAGCAGGACCGAGGTCATCAGGCCGAGCGAGCCGAAGCCCTGCGCGACGGTGTCGGACTGCACGTCACCGTCGTAGTTCTTGCAGGCCCAGACGTAGCCGCCCTCCCACTTGAGCGCGGCGGCGACCATGTCGTCGATCAGCCGGTGCTCGTAGGTGATGCCGGCGGCCTCGAACTCCGCCTTGAACTCGTTCTCGAACACCTCGGCGAAGATGTCCTTGAAGCGACCGTCGTACGCCTTGAGGATGGTGTTCTTGGTCGACAGGTAGACCGGGTAGTTGCGGTCCAGGCCGTACCGGAACGAGGCGCGGGCGAAGTCCCGGATCGACTCGTCGAAGTTGTACATGCCCATCGCGATGCCGCCGCCGGGGAAGTTGGCGACCTCCATCTCGACGGGGGCCGAGCCGTCGGCCGGGGTGTAGGTGATGGTCACCGTGCCCGGGCCGGGGACCACGAAGTCGGTGGCCTTGTACTGGTCGCCGTGGGCGTGCCGGCCGATGATGATCGGCTTGGTCCAGCCGGGCACCAGCCGCGGCACGTTGGACATGATGATCGGCTCGCGGAAGACGACGCCGCCGAGGATGTTGCGGATGGTGCCGTTCGGCGACCGCCACATCTTCTTCAGGCCGAACTCCTCCACCCGGGCCTCGTCCGGGGTGATGGTGGCGCACTTGACGCCGACGCCGTGCTCCTTGATGGCGTTGGCGGCGTCGATGGTGACCTGGTCGTCGGTGGAGTCGCGGTGCTGGATCGAGAGGTCGTAGTAGTGCAGGTCGACGTCGAGGTAGGGCAGGATCAGCTGCTCCCGGATCTGCTTCCAGATGATGCGGGTCATCTCGTCGCCGTCGAGCTCCACGACCGGGTTGTTTACCTTGATCTTCGCCATCCGCCGGCGCTCCTCTCGGGGGGACACGTGCTCAACAGTACGAGCGTACTGGAAACCGCCGGGGGCGCCCCAGCCGGCCTCGCCCCCGGGCGCGGGAGCGCCCGGAACAGGCGCGGTGGCATCCTTTCCGGATGCCACTGACGCACAGGATCGGGTCCGTCACGGTCACCGCGCTGCTCGACGGGGTGGGCCCCTTCTTCCAGCCCCGCGAGGAGGCGTTCCCCGGCGCCACGGAGGCGCAGTGGCGCGAGGCCGACCGGTGGGACCCGGGGACCGTCGGGCCGGACGGCGGCTGGCGGTTGCCGTTCCGCGCCTTCGCGCTGCGCGCCGGCGACGGGCCGGTCACCCTGGTCGACGCCGGCATCGGTCCAGCGGACGCGTTCGCCGCGACCTGGGCACCGGTGCCGGGCCGGCTGCCCGCGGAGCTGGCCGCCGCCGGCATCGACCCGGCGGAGGTGCGCACCGTGGTCCTCACCCACCTGCACACCGACCACGTCGGCTGGGCCGGCCCGCTCTTCCCGAACGCGGACCATCTGCTCCAGCGCGCCGAGCTGGCCGCGCTGGAGCTGTTCCACCCGGAGCTGCCGGCCCGGCTGCTGGAGCCGTTGCGCGCCGCCGGCCGGCTGCGGGTGCTCGACGGCGAGACCGCGCTCACCCCCGGGGTACGCGTGCTGAGCACGCCCGGCCACACCCCCGGCCACCAGTCGGTGCTGGTCGAGGACGGCGACGAGCGGCTCCTGGTCACCGGGGACCTGCTGGTGCACGCGATCCAGCTCGTCGACCCGGCGCTCCCCTACGCCCACGAGGAGGACCCGCCGACGGCCCGCGCCAGCCGCGAGTCCCTCCTGGGCACGCTGTCCCCGCTCCTCCTGGCGACCCCCCACCTGGGCCTGCCCTTCACCCCCCACCCCGAGCCGGGGCGGTCCTGACGTCGGCGGGTTCGGCCTCGGAGACAGCCGCCGACGCCACGATCGACGGGGCCGGGCGGCGGGGCGGGAACGGCGAAGGGGCGGCCGGCTCCCGCCGGCCGCCCCTTCGGCGGTGATGCTCAGGTCAGGTGGCGCTCAGCTCACAGGGAGGCGACGTCGCCCTGCTTGGCGCGGACGGCCTCGGCGGCCTCCTTCAGGGCGGCCAGCTCGTCGGCGTCCAGGTCGGTCTCCACGACCCGCTTCACGCCGGTGGCGCCGATCTCGGCCTCGACGCCCAGGTAGACGCCCGAGATGCCGTACTCGCCGTCGACCCAGGCGCAGACCGGCATGACCTCGCCGGAGTCCTCCGCGACGGCCTTGGCCATCCGGGCGGCGGCGGCCGACGGGGCGTAGTACGCCGAGCCCGTCTTCAGCAGCGCGACCACCTCGGCACCGCCGTTGCGGGTCTTCACGACCAGCTCCTCGATCTGCTCGGCCGGCATGGCCTCGCGCAGCGGCTTGCCGTCGACCGTGCTCTTCGACGGCACCGGCACCATCGTGTCGCCGTGCGAACCGAGGGTCAGCGTCCTCACCGACTTGACCGGCACGTTCAGCGCCTCGGCGACGAAGTTGGTGAACCGGGCGGTGTCGAGCATCCCGGCCTGGCCGAGCACCCGGTTCTTCGGGAACTGGGTGGCGATCTGGGCCAGCGCGGTCATCTCGTCGAGCGGGTTCGACACGACGATGACGACGGCGTTCGGGGCGAACTTGGCGACATTCTCGGAGACCTGCCGGACGATCTTGGCGTTCGTCTCCAGCAGGTCCATCCGGCTCATGCCCGGCTTGCGCGGCAGGCCGGCGGTGATCACCACGACGTCCGAGCCCTCGATGGCCTCGTAGCCCTCGCCGTTGGGGCCGGTGGTGACGCCGACGACCTTGGTCTCGAAGCCCTCTACGGCGCGCGACTGGTTGAGGTCCAGGGCGAGGCCGGCCGGCTTGCCCTCCACGATGTCGGTGATCACGACGGTGTCAAAGACGTCGTACTCGGCCAGGCGCTGCGCGGTGGTGGAGCCGTAGAAGCCGGCTCCGACGACAGTGACCTTCTTACCCATGGTCGTCCCACTCCCTGCTACCAGTCGGTTTTCCGGACCGTATCAGTCATCCCGGCACCGAACAGGGCAGGGTCCGTGACGGTCGACCGGATGGGGCGAACGTCACCGTCGGCCGGCTGCGGCGAGCCGGGCCGACGGGCGGTCAGCCGGCTGCGGCGAGCCGGGCCACAGCCCGGCCGATGGGCGGCGGTGGGCCGGCGGCTCAGCCGCGCTCGGCCCGCTCCACGACGTTGGTGAGCAGCATGGCGCGGGTCATCGGGCCGACGCCGCCGGGCATCGGAACGAGCTTGCCGGCCACCTGGGCCACCTCGGGGTCGACGTCGCCGGTGTAGCGGCCCTTGCCGTCCGCGCCGATCACCCGGGTGATGCCGACGTCGACCACGGTCGCGCCCGGGGTGACCATGTCGGAGGTGAGCAGGCCGGGGACCCCGGCCGCGACGATCACGATGTCCGCCGCGCGGGTGTGCGAGGCCAGATCGAGGGTGCCGGTGTGGCACAGGGTCACCGTGGCGTTCTCGCTGCGCCGGGTGAGCAGCAGCCCGAGCGGCCGGCCGACCGTGTTGCCCCGGCCGACGACCGCGACCTTCGCGCCGCGCAGCGGCACCTCGTGCCGGCGCAGCACCTCGACGATGCCGCGCGGCGTGCAGGGCAGCGGGGCGTCGTAGCCGAGCACCAGGCGGCCGAGGTTGACCGGGTGCAGGCCGTCGGCGTCCTTCTCCGGGTCGATCATCTCCAGCACCCGCTGGGTGTCCAGGTGGCCGGGCAGCGGGAGCTGGACGATGTACCCGTGACAGGCCGGGTCGGCGTTCAGCTCGGCCAGCACGTCGTCGACCTGCTGCTGGGTCGCGTCGGCTGGCAGCTCCCGGCGGATCGAGGTGATGCCCACCTCGGCACAGTCGCGGTGCTTGCCGTTGACGTACGCCTGGGAGCCGGGGTCGGCCCCGACCAGGACCGTGCCGAGCCCGGGGGCGATGCCCCGCTCCGCCAGTGCCTTGACCCGTGTCCGCAGCTCGTCCTTGATCTCCGCCGCGGTCGCCTTGCCGTCCAGGATCGTCGCCGTCACGCACAGATCGTCTCACGTCCGCCGGCCGCGCTCCCCGAGGACCCGCCCCCGGCAGTGAAAGGGGGCGGGCCCGGGGCGGCGGTCAGTGGAAGAAGTGGCGGGTGCCGGTGAGGTACATGGTGACGCCGGCCTCCTTGCAGGCGGCGACGACCTCCTCGTCGCGGATCGAGCCACCCGGCTGGACGATCGCCCGCACGCCGGCTTCGAGGAGGATCTTCGGACCGTCGGCGAACGGGAAGAACGCGTCGGAGGCGGCGACCGAACCGGCGGCCCGCTCGGCGCCCGCCCGGGTCACCGCGAGCTGCGCGGAGTCGACGCGGTTGACCTGCCCCATGCCGACGCCGACGGTGGCCCCGTCCTTGGCCAGCAGGATCGCGTTGCTCTTCACGGCGCGCACCGCCCGCCAGGCGAACGCCAGGTCGCGCAGGGTCGCCTCGTCGGCCGCCTCGCCGGTGGCGAGCCGCCAGTTCGCCGGGTCGTCCCCGTCGGCGTCGACGGCGTCGCGCGTCTGCACCAGCACGCCGCCGGTGACCTGCCGCCACTCCGCCGGCAGCGGGGCGTACGCCGGGGCGCGCAACAGCCGGAGGTTCTTCTTCGCCCGGAGGACCTCCACCGCGCCCTCGTCGAAGCCCGGGGCCACCAGCACCTCGGTGAAGATCTCCGACACCTGCCGGGCCAGCTCCACGGAGACGGGCCGGTTGACCGCGATCACCCCGCCGTACGCCGACACCGGGTCGCACGCGTGCGCCCGGCGGTGCGCCTCGGCGACGTCGGCCCCGACCGCGATCCCGCACGGGTTGGCGTGCTTGATGATCGCCACGGCCGGCTGGTCGGCGAAGTCGTTCGCCGCCCGCCAGGCGGCGTCCGCGTCGACGTAGTTGTTGTAGGACATCTCCTTGCCGTGCAACTGCTCGGCCTGGGCAAGACCGGCGGGGCTGGCCGGGTCGGCGTAGAGCGCGGCGGCCTGGTGCGGGTTCTCGCCGTAGCGCAGCACCGCCGAGCGGCGCAGCGACAGCCCGGCGAACTCCGGCCAGCCGCCCTCGTCCGGGGCCAGGGTGGTCGCGCACCACTCGGCCACGGCCACGTCGTACTCGGCGATGACGGCGAACGCGCGGGCGGCCAGCACCCGGCGCTGGGCCAGGGTGAACCCGCCGTCGCCGAGGGCCGTCACCAGGGCCGGGTACGCGGCCGGGTCGGTCACCACGGCGACGGAGGCGTGGTTCTTCGCGGCGGCCCGGACCATCGCCGGCCCGCCGATGTCGATCTGCTCCACACACTCCTCGACCCCGGCGCCGGAGGCGACGGTGGCCTGGAACGGGTAGAGGTTGGAGACCAGCAGGTCGATCCCCGCGATGCCGTGCTCGGCGAGCTGCGCGGCGTGCGAGTCCTTGCGCAGGTCGGCCAGGAGACCGCCGTGGATGCCGGGGTGCAGGGTCTTCACCCGGCCGTCGAGGATCTCGGGGAACCCGGTCACCGACTCCACCGGGGTCACCGGCACCCCGGCGTCGGCGATCGTCGACGCCGTGCTGCCGGTCGAGACGATCTCCACCCCGGCCCCGTGCAGGGCCCGGGCCAGCTCGACCAGGCCGCTCTTGTCGTACACGCTGACCAGCGCCCGCCGAATCGGGCGGCGGGCGTCCTCAGGGGAACTCACGGAACCGTGACCTTTCTTCCGGTGATCGTCCAACCTTCGCGGACCAGGCGACCGACCTGCTCGACGAGCTGCCGCCGCTCGGCCTCCTTGATGCGCTCCGTGAGCGTCTCCTCGTCGTCGTCGTCGCGCACCGGCACGGCGACCTGGGCGACGATCGGGCCGGTGTCCATGCCGGCGTCGACGAAGAAGAGGGTGGCCCCGGTGACCTTCACGCCGTAGGCGAGGGCGTCCCGGGGGCCGTGGATGCCGGGGAACGCCGGCAGCAGGGTGTTGTGCGTGTTGAGGTAGCGGTCGCCGAACGCGGCGAGGAACTCCGGGCCGACCAGCTTGAGGAAGCCGGCGGAGACCACCAGGTCGGGGCGGTGCGCGGCGACCCGCGCGGTGAGCGCGGCGTCCCACTCCGCCCGGGTCTGGTGGTCCTTCACCCGCTCGACGAAGGTCGGCACCCCGGCGGCGGCGGCCCGGTCCAGGCCGGCGATGCCGTCGCGGTCCGCGCCGACGGCGACGACCCGCGCCCCGTACGCCGGATCGGCGGCGGCGTCGAGCAACGCCTGGAGGTTGCTCCCGGAGCCGGAGACGAGGACGACGATGCGGGCGGCGGACGCGGGCTCGGTCACGCGGTCACCCTATCGGGCAGGCCGGGCCGCCCCCCGCGTGGGCAGGTCGGAGGGGTCGCCAGCAGCCGGAAGCCGGACAATCGGCGGACCCCCGTTGTCACCGCCACCCTGTACGCTGCCGGTCGCTCGGTGCCCGGCGCAGGCCAGGGCCCGCACCCGTCAGTGATCCGACACGCGCGTCGTGTCGACGGAACGAGAGGCTCAGACGATGCAGCCCGGCTACCACTCCCCCCAACCGCAACAGATCAATAACAACATGACGATGTCCATCGTGGCCGTCTTCCTCTTCTGGCCGCTGGCCATCCCCGCCATCATCAACGCGTCGAAGGTCAACCCGGCGCTCCAGCGGGGCGACTACGCGGGCGCCCAGGCGGCGGCGGCCGAGTCGAGGAAGTGGTCCAAGTGGGCCCTCATCGTCGGCATCGCCTGGTACGTGATCACCCTCGTCTGCTGCCTGCTGGGCGGTCTTGCGGGAATCATGGGTTCGGACACCAGCACGTCGAGCTACTGACAGCAGCCCTCAGGCAAGGAGCACCGTATGCAGCCCGGTCAGGACCCGTACGGCCAGCAGCCCCACGACCCGAACCAGCCGCACCACGACCCGTACGCCCCGCCGGCGTACGGTCAGCAGCCCACCTCGGGCCAGCCGTACGGGCAGGACCCGTACGCGCAGCAGCCCCCGTACGGCCAGCCGACCTCGGGGCAGCCGTACGGCCAGCCGACCTCGGGGCAGCCCGCCTCCGGGCAGCCGTACGGCCAGCCCGGCCCCGGGCAGCAGCCGTACGGGCAGGACCCGTACGGCCAGCAGCCGTACGGGGCGGCGCCGACCTACCCGAACGCCGGCTACCCGCAGCAGCAGGGTCAGCAGAACACCCTCGGCCTGGTGGCGATGATCCTCGGCATCGCGTCGATCCCGCTGGCCTGCTGCCCGTTCGTGGGCATCGCGGTCGGCATCGCCGGGGCGATCACCGGTTACCTCGGCCGGCAGAAGGCGGCCCAGGGCCTGGCCAGCAACGACAGCCAGGCCAAGATCGGCCTGATCTGCGGCGCGGTGGGCGTCGGCCTCGGCATCCTGGTGTTCATCCTCAACATCGTGGCGAACGTCAGCCTGCCCACCTCCTGATCCTGGCGGCACGCGAGGGGCGCTCCGGACCCGGGGCGCCCCTCGGCGCGTCCAACCCCGCCCCGCGCACGCCACGCCCACCCCGCGCACGCCACGCCCACCCCGCGCACGCCACGCCCGACCCCGCAGGCCACGCCATCCCGCAGGCCACCTCCCGCACCACGTCGGCCCCGCGCACCACGTCGGCCCCGCGCCCGGGCGGGCCGCGTGCGCCCCGTGAGAAGGGAACCCTTCTCTACCGTGGGGGTTAGGAAGGTGCCCTTCCTTTCCCCAGGGTGTGGGTGGCGGCGGCGCCGATCAGGGCGCCGGCCGAGACGACGGCGGCGGCCACCCCCGCCACCTGCCAGGCGACCGGGCCGGTGTCGGCCAGCCGGCCGCCGCCGAGCGGCCCGCCGGAGGCCGCCGCGAGCGCCCCGAGCAGCAGCCCGGCGACCGGGCCGGCGAGCGCCGCCGGGATCAGCACGGCCGGCCAGCGCACCTCGGCGCGCTCCTCGGCGGCCAGCCGCAGCAGCCGCCGGGCGAGCAGGCAGCCGGCGGCCATCGCGGCCAGCACGGGAACCGCGAGCAGGGCCGCGCCGTACCCGTCGATCGGCCCGCTGGGCAGGCCCGCCAGCAGCGGTACGGGCGGTAGCGCGCCCACGGAGACCTCGCTGGTGCGCACGGCGGTGTCGACGCCGACGGTGAACCCGGGGCCGAGCAGGTAGCTGGCCGACCAGACGACGGCGTTCGGCGCGTAGGCGAGGCTGAGCAGGGTGATGCCGGCCTGTCCGGCGACCCCCGTCCGGTACGCCCCGATCATGTCGGCGGCGTCGCCGCCGCCGGTGGCGACCGCCAGCCCGGCCGCCCCGGCTCCCGCCCCGAGCAGCAGCAGCGCGGCGACCAGGCCGGTGCGCACCCCGTCCCGCGCCGGGGCGGGCAACCGGGCGGCGAGCAGCCCGACCACCCCGGTGGTCCGCACCGCCCCGGCCAGGGCGGCGAGGGTGCCGACGAGTGCGAGGGTCGCCCCGGCGCGCAGCGGGTCGGCGTCGGCCGGCACGGCGGCGAGCGCGCCGAGCAGCGCGTACCCGATGCCGACCGCGACGGCGGCGGTGAGCGCCTGGCGGGGGGACCGTCCGCCGCGCGCGCCGATCGCCCGGCTGGCGTGCACGCCGGCCCGGGTCAGCCGCCACACGGCCAGCCCGGCGAGGGCGAGCGGGGCGAGGCCCAGCGGCCCCGCGTCGGTGTGCAGCGGGACGCCGTGGCCCAGCAGCCAGCCGGCCAGGCCGGCGTGCAGCGCGCCGACGACGGAGCCGGCGTCCTCGCTGAGTTGGACGAGCCCGAGCACCAGGGCGACCGGCAGGTAGGACGTGAGCGCCGCCCAGGTGGCGGCGACGCCGGCCGCCACGACGAGCGGGGCCCGGCCACGGGTGGCCTCCCCGGCCCGGGGCGCGACCGCCCGGGGACGCGGGACGCGGCCGGTGGGCCGGTCGTCGACCCCGGCGGGCGGACGGCGGGGCTGGTCAGGGGTGACGGAGGACATCGGCTCTACTCTGGCACGCCGCGCCGACGGGGGCAGTCCGATACCGCCCCCGACCGGCGGGAAGTTCCGTGATCCACCGACTCACCGCCCCCGATCGGGTCTAGCCTCGGCCCAGGACGCGGACCTTCTGTCGCGGCCGGAACCGCTCGGAGGAAGCCGTGAACGCTCCGTTTCCACCGCCACCGCCGCCGCCCGCCCAGGGCCGGGACCGCACCACGCTGTGGGGCGTGCTCGGCATCGTCCTCGGCCTGATCTGCTGCGGCATCCTCGGGATCGTCTTCGGATACCTGTCGGTCCGGGACGCCAGGCGGTACGGCAAGTCGCCGGTGCTGGGCTACCTCGCCATCGCGTTGGGTGTGATCAACATTATCGGCAGCGTGATCCTCAACGCCACCGGTAACTACCCGTTCTACGACAACAACACCTGACCGGACGGCGCGAGGGGGCCGACCGGCCCGGTCGACCCCCTCGGCGCGTCTCGCGGTGTCAGCGGGTGGACATGATCTCCCGCATCAGGTTGGCGGTCTCGGTCGGCGTCTTGCCGACCTTCACGCCGACGGCCTCCAGCGCCTCCTTCTTCGCCTCGGCGGTGCCCGCCGAGCCGGAGATGATCGCGCCGGCGTGGCCCATGGTCTTGCCGGGCGGAGCGGTGAAGCCGGCGATGTAGCCGACCACCGGCTTGGTGACGTTGGCCTTGATGAAGTCGGCGGCCCGCTCCTCGGCGTCGCCGCCGATCTCGCCGATCATCACGATCGCCTCGGTCTCCGGGTCGGCCTCGAACGCGGCCAGGGCGTCGATGTGGGTGGTCCCGATGATCGGGTCGCCGCCGATGCCGACGCAGGTGGAGAAGCCGATGTCACGCAGCTCGTACATCATCTGGTAGGTCAGCGTGCCGCTCTTGCTGACCAGGCCGATGCGGCCGGAACCGGTGATGTCGGCCGGGATGATGCCGGCGTTGGAGGCGCCCGGCGAGGCGATGCCGGGGCAGTTCGGCCCGATGATCCGGGTCCGCTCCCCCTTGGCCACGTTGTACGCCCAGAACGCGGCGGTGTCGTGCACCGGCACGCCCTCGGTGATCACCACGGCCAGCGGGATCTCGGCGTCGATCGCCTCGATCACGGCGGCCTTGGTGAACTGCGGCGGCACGAAGATGACCGTGACGTCGGCCCCGGTCTGCGCCATCGCGTCGGCGACGGTCGCGAAGACCGGCAGCGCGGTGCCGTCGAAGTCGACGCTCTGGCCCGCCTTGCGCGGGTTGGTGCCGCCGACGACGTTCGTGCCGGCGGCGAGCATCCGCCGGGTGTGCTTGGAGCCCTCGGAGCCGGTCATCCCCTGCACGATGACCTTCGAGTCCTTGGTCAGCCAGATAGCCATTGTCAGACCCCCGCAGCCGCCAGCTTGGCGGCCCGCTCGGCCGCGCCGTCCATGGTGTCGACCCGCTGCACGAGCGGGTTGTTCGCGCCGTCGAGGATCGCCCGACCGGCCTCGGCGTTGTTGCCGTCGAGGCGCACCACGAGCGGCTTGGTGACCTGCTCGCCGCGCTGCTCCAGCAGGGCCAGCGCCTGCACGATGCCGTTGGCGACCTCGTCGCAGGCGGTGATGCCGCCGAAGACGTTGACGAAGACGCTCCTGACCGACGGGTCGGACAGGACGATCTCCAGGCCGTTCGCCATCACCGCGGCGCTCGCGCCGCCGCCGATGTCGAGGAAGTTGGCCGGCTTGACGCCGCCGTGCCGCTCGCCCGCGTACGCGACCACGTCGAGGGTCGACATGACCAGGCCCGCGCCGTTGCCGATGATGCCGACCTCGCCGTCGAGCTTGACGTAGTTGAGGTCCTTCTCCTTGGCGGCCTGCTCCAGCGGGTCCACCGCGGCCTGGTCGACCAGGGCCTCGTGGTCGGGGTGCCGGAACCCGGCGTTCTCGTCCAGGGTGATCTTGGCGTCGAGCAGCAGCAGCTTGCCGTCGCCGGTCTTGGCCAGCGGGTTCACCTCGACCAGCGTGGCGTCCTCGGCGACGAACGCCTTCCACAGCCCGACGGCGACCTCGACGACCTGGTCGGCGACGTCGGCTGGGAACCCGGCGGCGGTGACGATCTCACGGGCCTTGGCCTCGTCCACGCCCTTGACGGCGTCGATCGGGGCCTTGACGACCCGGTCCGGGGTCTCGGCGGCGACCTGCTCGATGTCCATGCCGCCCGCGACGCTGGCGATGCAGAGGAAGGTGCGGTTCGCCCGGTCGAGCAGGTACGAGAAGTAGTACTCCTCGGCCACGTCCGCGGTCACGGTGATCATGACCTTGTGGACCGTGTGACCCTTGATGTCCATGCCGAGGATGTCGGTGGCGCGGGCCACCGTCTCGTCCGTACCCTCGGCGAGCTTGACGCCGCCGGCCTTGCCCCGGCCGCCGACCTTCACCTGTGCCTTGACGACCACTCGGCCGCCGAGGCGTTCGGCGATCGCGCGGGCCTCCTCCGGGGTGTTGGCGACGCCGCCGGCCAGCACGGGCAAGCCGTGCCGCTCGAACAGGTCCCGCCCCTGGTACTCGTACAGGTCCACGATTGCGCGTCCCGTCCCGTCTCCGCGGCGCGCCGTCGCGCCGCCACCAGCGTTTCGAAAACTTGTCTGACGCCTGCCATCAGTTGAAACAGGCCATTGGGCGCAGCCTAGCGAGGTGGGCACCGGCGGCAACCGAGCGGGTGCGGGGTGTGCCCTAATGCACAGCGGCGCGGCGGGCGGCGGGGACGCGCCCGGGGCGGGCGGGCCGGCGTGGGATTTCCACCGACGTTCTTCCCGCCGGTGGCGTAACCCCGCCGTCAGGGCCTCGTTGAGTCAGGTGTCGGAGCGCTGACCAGCGCGAAGACGGGAGCGGCCGATGCCCTGTCGGTCGAGGGGTGGCGGCGGGGCATCGTGCATAGAGGGGCCGGGCGTGTGAGGGGTGCGTCCGGCCCCTCACCCGTGCCCGGGCAAGGATGCCCCCGCCGGGTCAGGCGACCGGCTGGGCCACGTTGGCCCGCACCCACTCGACGATGGCCTGGGTGGTCGCGCCCGGGGTGAAGACTCGCGCGACGCCGAGGCGCTCCAGCTCGGGCAGGTCGGCGTCGGGGATGATGCCGCCGCCGAACACGACGATGTCCCGCGCGTCCCGCTCGGTGAGCAGCTCGATGACCCGCCGGAACAGGGTCATGTGCGCCCCGGAGAGCACGGAGAGCCCGACCGCGTCGGCGTCCTCCTGGATGGCCGTCTCGACGATCTGCTCCGGGGTCTGGTGCAGCCCGGTGTAGATGACCTCCATGCCGGCGTCCCGGAGGGCCCGGGCGACGACCTTCGCCCCGCGGTCGTGGCCGTCGAGGCCCGGCTTCGCGACGACGACCCGGATACGAGAGTTCATCAGCGGACACCTTTCGAGGGCGCTACGACGGTCACCTGAACGAACGGTAACCCGGCGGACCCCGGGCGCGGAATCCGGCCGGCCGGCCGAGGCGAGCGTAGGCGGTCCGGGCCCAGGTCGGACACCCGGTGACAGGTGTCACGCCGAGCGACGAACGGGCAGCTTCGGGGGCGTACGGCGACGTGACGAGACACCACAAGACAGGATGAAAAGGGGCAGATCGACACGCCAATTACCCGGTCTGCCTTGTGAGGGGCGTGGCGGTTGGCTACCGTGTCCACGGTTGTCATCAGGTCCACGGACGGGTGACGACGCGGACGACCGACGTTCACCAGAGCTTCACGGACGCCGACCGGCCGCATCGGATCCCCGACAACGGAGGGTGTGCGTGCGCCAGCGCCTGTCGTCTGAGCCCGATCGATATCGCGGTCGCCGCCGCGTACCCACCCCCCCGCGTAGCCGCTACGCCGCCGTCGTCACCACCGCGTTCGTGGGCGCCGGCATGGTCGCGCTCGGCGCGGCAGCCCTGCCGGACGCCAAGAGCGTCAACCCGACGGTCCTCGACGAGCTCCGGCAGGCCTCCCTCACCAGCCAGGACACCGCCGCCCGCGCGGACGCCGCCGAGCGCGCCTCCCGAGACAGCCGGGGAGGCAGCAGCGAGGCCTCCGAGCGGGACGTCTGGCTCCTGCCCCTGCAGAGCTACGACTTCAACACGCCCTACGGCATGCGCTGGGACAAGCTGCACACCGGCGTCGACCTGGTCGCCCCGGAGGGCACCCCGTACGTCGCCGTCCACAGCGGCACCGTCACCAAGGCCGGCTGGTACGGCGGCTACGGCTACGCGGTGATCGTCAAGCACGCCGACGGCACCGAGGCCATCTACGGCCACTCCTCCGCCCTGAGCGTGAAGGAGGGCCAGCAGGTCGAGGCGGGCGACCAGCTCGGGCTGGTGGGCAACACCGGCCACTCCTACGGCTCGCACCTGCACCTGGAGCTGCATGTCAACGGGGAGCCGCTCGACCCGGTGCCCTACCTCCAGGACCGCGGAGTGGACATCAAGATGCAAGTCGAGGCATTTTACAGCGACGTGTCGGGGTCCTGACGCTCCGCATCGCCCGTTGACCGCCCGGATCGACCGATCCGGGCGGTTCTTTTTGCCCTCTGCCGGCTAAATGTGTGCTACGACACCCGAGCAGATGTGACCGGCGTCATCGTCACCATGATCATTTATCGTGACGCAAGGGTCGACAGCGGGACGCAACGGACGGCGCACGCCCGGCGCGACCGCCCGGCCCGCCAACCCCCTACCCGCCCGGCACCGGCGCCAACCCCAGTATTTCGAGGTCCCCGACCCCTCGAAGACGTGGAAGGTTCCCGTGCAGGAAGAGAACATCCGCAACGAGAGCACCCCCGACGCCCCGGCCCGCCGCCGGCTGCGCGACCGGCGCGCCGGTCGCGGCCTGGTCATCGGCGCGGCGGCTCTGGTCGGGCTCGGCCTCGTCGGCGGCGCGGTCGCCACCACCGGCGGCGACGACACCCCCGCCCCGACCACCGTGGCCGTCGACGCCGCCGCCCGCGCCGAGGCCGCCGAGCGCGCCGACCGCGCCGTCCGCGAGTCGACCGCCCCCACCCCCACCGCGAGCCCCACCAGCGCGTCGCCGAGCCCCACCAGCGCGTCGCCGAGCCCGTCGAGCGCCAGCCCCACCCCGACGAGGAAGGCCACCGCCAGGCCCAAGCCGAAGCCCACCGCCAAGAAGACCAGCAAGCCCGCCCCGGCCTGGGTGATCCCGATGGCCGGCGCGCAGATCACCTCCTGCTACGGCCCCCGGTGGGGCACCCAGCACGCCGGCATCGACTTCGCCCTGCCCGCCGGCACCCCGATCCACGCCGCCAAGGCGGGCACCGTGGTGAAGGCCGGCGACGTCGGCGACGGCTACGGCATCTCCGTCTTCGTCGACCACGGCAACGGCTACCTGACCCACTACGCACACCAGAGCCGCACCACGGTCGCCGAGGGCGACAGGGTGAAGACCGGCCAGGTCATCGGCTACGAGGGCTCCACCGGCGACTCCACCGGCCCGCACCTGCACTTCGAGGTGCACCAGGGCGCGATGTGGAACCAGATCGACCCGGCGCCGTTCCTGCGCGCCCGGGGCATCGCCGTGGCCTGCTGAGCCACGCCCGAACGGGAACGGCCCGGCCCGGCAGCACGCCGGGCCGGGCCGTCGCCGGCTCAGAGCTTGTCGATCGGGGCGTGCCGCAGCACCAGCCACATCGTCTGGTCGCCGAAGTCGATCTGCGCCCGCGCCCCCGGGCCGTGCCCCTCCACGGCGAGCACCCGGCCCAGGCCGTACCGCTGGTGGTTGACCCGGTCCCCCGCCGCCACCTTGGGCCCCTGGGGCAGCTCGCTGGCCGTGGCCAGCCGGCTGCCGTCCACGCCGAGGCGCTTCGCGAGCTGCGCCGCCTTGGGCGTGCCCCCCGCGAAGCCGCCGGGGACGCGGTCCGCGCGCCCGCCGACGCCACCGCCACCGCCGCCCCACGAGGTGTACGTCCCCTCGGTGCGCTCCCAGCGGACCAGCTCCGGCGGCAGCTCCTCCAGGAACCGTGACGGCGGGTTGTAGGCCGGCTGCCCCCACGCCGAGCGGGTCACCGCGCGGGACAGGTAGAGGCGCTGCCGGGCCCGGGTGATGCCCACGTACGCCAGCCGGCGCTCCTCCTCCAGCTCCCGGGTGTCGCCGAGGGAGCGCAGGTGCGGGAAGACGCCGTCCTCCAGGCCGGTGAGGAACACCACCGGGAACTCCAGGCCCTTGGCGGTGTGCAGGGTCATCAGGGTGACCACGCCCGGGTGCGGCTGGGCGTCGTCGGCCTCGGCGTCGCCCGACGCCGAGCGGGGCTGGTCGGGGATCTGGTCGGCGTCGGCCACCAGCGCCACCTGCTCCAGGAAGCCGGCCACGGTGGCCCGCTCCCCCTCGGCCCCCAGCGCCTCGATCCGCTCGGTGTACTCCCGGGCGACGCTCACCAGCTCCTGGAGGTTGTCCACCCGGCCGGCGTCCTGCGGGTCGAGGCTCTCCTCCAGCTCAGTGAGGTAGCCCGAGCGGGTCAGCAGCGCCTCCAGCACCTCCTCCGGGGTGCCGGTGGCGGCCAGCTCCCGCGCCTCGTCGAGCAGCGCCACGAAATCGGCGATGCCGTTGGCGGCCCGGGTGGAGATGCCCGGCGCGTCCTTCGCCCGGCGTAGCGCCGCGCCGAAGGAGATCCGGTCCCGGCTCGACAGCGCCTCGACGCAGGCCTCCGCGCGGTCGCCGATGCCCCGGCGGGGGGTGTTCAGCACCCGGCGCAGGCTCACCGTGTCGTCGTCGTTGACCACCGCCCGCAGGTACGCCAGCGCGTCGCGGACCTCCTTGCGCTCGTAGAAGCGCACCCCGCCGACCACCTTGTACGGCAGGCCGACCCGGATGAACACCTCCTCGAAGACGCGGGACTGCGCGTTGGTGCGGTAGAAGACCGCCACCTCGCCCGGGCGCGCGGCGGCCTCGTCGACCAGCCGGTCGATCTCCCGACCCACCCAGTCCGCCTCGGCGTGCTCGGTGTCGGCGACGTACCCGACGATCTGCTCGCCCGCCCCGGCGTCGCTCCACAGCCGCTTCGGCTTGCGGGAGGTGTTGCGGTCGATCACCGCGTTGGCGGCGTTGAGGATGGTCTGGGTGGAGCGGTAGTTCTGCTCCAGCAGGATCGTGCGGGCGTCGGTGAAGTCCCGCTCGAACTCCAGGATGTTGCGGATCGTCGCGCCCCGGAACGCGTAGATCGACTGGTCGGCGTCGCCGACCACGCACAGCTCGGCCGGCTCGACCCCCTCGGTGCCGGAGACCAGCTCCTTGATCAGGGTGTACTGGGCGTGGTTGGTGTCCTGGTACTCGTCGACGAGGACGTGCCGGAACCGGCGGCGGTAGCCCTCGGCGACGTGCGGGTGCGACTGGAACAGGTGCACCGTCGTCATGATCAGGTCGTCGAAGTCCAGCGCGTGCGCCTCGCGCAGCCGCCGCTGGTAGAGCGTGTACGCCTCCGCGAGGGCCCGCTCGTTGGGGCCCTTCGCCCGCCCGGCGAACTCCTCCGGGTCGACCAGCTCGTTCTTCAGGTTGGAGACCTGGGCGGCCAGCCCGCGCGCCGGATAGCGCTTCGGGTCGAGGTCCAGCTCGCGGGCGACGAGCTGCATCAGCCGGCGCGAGTCGTCGGCGTCGTAGATCGAGAAGGTCGACTTCAGGCCGGCGTGCTCGTGCTCGGCGCGCAGGATGCGCACGCAGGCCGAGTGGAACGTCGACACCCACATCAGCCGGGCGCGCGGGCCGACGAGATCGGTCACCCGCTCCTTCATCTCGCCGGCGGCCTTGTTGGTGAACGTGATCGCGATGATCTCGCCGGGGTGCACGTCCCGGGCGGCGAGCAGGTACGCGATCCGGTGGGTGAGCACGCGGGTCTTGCCGGAGCCGGCGCCGGCCACGATCAGCAGCGGCGAGCCGGCGTGGATGACGGCGTCGCGCTGGGGCCCGTTGAGGCCCTCCACCAGCGCCTGCGGGTCGAGGCGGACGGCCGGGCCGGGCCGGCGCGGCGGTGCCGACGCGGGCGAGGGCTCGGGCGGGGACGCGGGGATGTCGAAGAGAGGCTGCATCGCAGGGCGAGTCTATGCCGCCGGGCGGACACTTCCCGACCGCGCGCAGCCGAAGAGACCAAGCCGTCACCCGACCGGCTCTGGCGCGCGGCGTCCCCCATCCATCACGATGGCCGGTGAAACCCCGGATCCTCCCCCGTACCCGATTTTGGGAGAACAACCATGAGTCAACCGCGCTCGCGCGGTCGGGCCGTGCTGCGTCACCTCGCCGCGCCAGCCCTCGCACTGGCCGTCGTCGCCACGCTGCCGGCCGCCACGCGGCCCGCGCCGGCCCCGGCCACCGACCCGGAGGCGGCCCTCACCCCGGTCTCGGTCTCCTACGCCAAGCCCCTCGGCCAGGAAGCCAAGGGCAACTTCCTCAGCTACAACGACTTCCACGGCGCCATCGACCCGCCCGGCGGCAGCGGCGCGACGGTGAACGGCACCCCGGCCGGCGGCGTGGAGTACCTCGCCACCTGGCTCAAGAAGCTCCGCGCCGAGGCCCGGGCCGAGGGGCGGACCACCACCACCGTCGGCGCCGGCGACCTGGTCGGGGCGACCCCGCTGGTCAGCGCCGCGTTCCACGACGAGCCGACGATCGAGCTGATGGACGAGATCGGCCTCCAGGTCAGCTCGGTCGGCAACCACGAGTTCGACGAGGGCGTCGACGAGCTGGTCCGGCTGAACAAGGGCGGCTGCCACCCCGTCGACGGCTGCGCCGACGGGGACGGCTTCGCCGGGGCGAAGTTCACCTACCTCGCCGCCAACACGGTCAGCAAGAAGACCGGCCTGCCGGTCCTGCCCCCGGTCGACGTGAGGCTCGTCGGCGGCGTGCCGGTCGGCTTCGTCGGCCTCACCCTGGAGGGCACCGCGGGCATCGTCAACCCGGCCGGCATCAGCTCCGTGCGGTTCGCCGACGAGGTGGAGACCGCCAACAAGTGGGGCGGCCTGCTCAAGCTCCTCGGCGTCAAGGCGATGGTGCTGCTGGTGCACGAGGGCGGCGCGCAGTCCCCGCCGCCGAGCACCCCGGGCGTCTCCGACTGCGCCAACTTCTCCGGCCCGATCGTGGACATCGTGCGCGGCCTGCGGCCCGAGTTCGGCCTGGTCGTCTCCGGCCACACCCACCGCTTCTACTCCTGCTCGCTGCCGAACTCCTCGGGAGCGCCCACCGTGGTCACCAGCGCCGGCAACAACGGCCAGATCGTCACCGACGTGGACTACTCCCTCGACCGGCGCACCGGCCGGTTCACCGGGATCACCGCCCGCAACGTGATCGTGGAGAACGGCGTCCGCAACGCCGACGGCACCTGGAAGGAGAGCGCCCCCAACGTCTACGTCCGTAACCCCGAGCTGGTCGACGCGGGCGCGAAGGCGCTGGCCGACAAGTACCGCGCGGCGGTCGCCCCGATCGCCAACCGGGTGGTCGGCCGGATCAGCGCGGACATCGGCCGCGACGCCCTGCCCAACGGCGAGATCCCGCTCGGCGACGTGATCGCCGACGCGCAGCTCGCCTACACCGCCGGCGACGGGGCGCAGCTCGCCCTGATGAACCCGGGCGGTGTGCGGGCCCCCCTGGCGTACGGGGCGTCGGCCGGCGGCGAGGACCCGGGCGAGGTGACGTACGGCGAGGCGTTCACCGTCCAGCCGTTCAACAACCTGATCGTCACCCAGACGTACACCGGGGCGCAGCTCAAGAACGTGCTGGAGCAGCAGTTCGTCGGCTTCAAGGGGCAGACCTCCCGGCGCATCCTCCAGGTCTCCGCCGGGCTGACCTACTCGTACGACAGCACCGCCCCGGCGGGCTCCCGGGTGAGCGCCCTGGCGCTGCACGGGACGCCGATCGACCCGGCGGCCAGCTACCGGGTCACCACGAACGACTTCCTGGCCAACGGCGGCGACGGCTTCACCGAGCTGACGGCCGGCACCGGCCGGACCACGGCGAAGGGGTTCGACGTGGACGCGCTCGTGGCGTACCTGGGCAGCGGCGCCCCGATCGCCCCGGGCCCGGGCAACCGCATCACCCGCCTCGGCTGAGGTGTAAGGAGGGGCACCTTGTTAACGCCTGAGGTAGAGAAGGTGCCCCTTCTCACCGCGAGTCCTTGCGGAGCGGGCCGGCGGGTCGGCATACTCGACGACGTGTTCGGTCAGCGCTTCTACTTTTACTACGGCACCGGGAGTCCGGCAGCCGTAGGTCGCGCCTGATCAGATCAGACCTACGAAAGCCCCGGGCTCTGGAGAGCCCGGGGCATTTTCGTCCCGGGATCCGGGCACCGGGCCCGACGTCCGAGGGGGACGGCGATGATGACAGACGTGGTGGAGCAGAACGGCAGCCTGGTGTGGTCCCGCGCGCAGGACGACCGGGGAATCGACGGCGCGGACGCGCGCAACGCGGGCCCGGGCGACTTGGGCACCGGGCCCTCGGACGCGGGCGGCCCCGGCGTGGGGAACACGGGCCGGGCAGCCGGAGACGCGGGCTCGGCGGCCGGGAAGCCTGGTTCGGCGGCCGGAGACCCGGGCTCGACAGCCGGGAACGCGGGCTCGGCAGCCGGAGAGCCTGGTTCGGCGGCCGGGGACGCGGGCTCCCTGGCCGGAGACCCGGGCTCCGCAGCCGAGGACCCGGGCGACGACGGGAGCGACGGACCGGCGGCGGCCACGGGGCCGACCCGGACCGGCACCGACGACTCGGCGGCGGCCACGCGGATCGTCGCCATCCGGGAGCGCATCGACGAGATCGACCGCACCCTCGTCGAGCTGTGGCAGGAGCGGGCCGCGCTCTCCCGGGAGGTGGGCACCACCCGGATGGCCTCGGGGGGCACCCGGCTGGTGCTGTCGCGCGAACGGGAGATCCTGGAGCGGTTCCGGGAGTCCCTCGGCGCGGACGGCACCCAGTTGGCCCTGCTCCTGCTCCGCGCGGGCCGCGGCCCGCTGTAACCTCCCACCCCCGCGGTCGCCCCGCTCCCCCGCTCGACGACCGCACAAGAACACGGAAAGCGTGGCCTCCGCCGCGTTGGAGGCCACGCTTTCCGAGAATCTGCGGGAACGTGAGGGGCGGGCGGGGCGGGTATGAAGAACCGCCTGCCGGCGTCGTGGGACGCCGGCAGGCGGTCGGGGGTCGTACGGTGCGGGGCCGGGTCAGCCCGTGAGGCTCACGCCTCGTGGGTGGCGACGATCTCGCGCTTCTCCGCGAAGTGGCAGGCGCTCGGGTGGTCCGAGCCGGAGCGGATCTCCAGCAGCGGGACCTGCTCGGCGCAGACGTCCTGCGCCTTCCAGCACCGGGTGCGGAACCGGCAGCCCGAGGGCGGGCTGACCGGCGAGGGGACGTCGCCGGTCAGCCGGATGATCGCCTTCTGGTCGCGCAGCGTCGGGTCCGGCACCGGCACCGCCGACAGCAGCGCCTGGGTGTACGGGTGGGTCGGCCGCTCGTAGATCTCGTCCTCGGTGCCGATCTCGACGATCTTGCCGAGGTACATGACCGCGACCCGGTCCGACAGGTGCCGGACCACGGACAGGTCGTGGGCGATGAAGACGTACGACAGGCCGAACTCGTCCTGGAGCTTCTCCAGCAGGTTCATCACCTGGGCCTGGATCGACACGTCCAGGGCCGACACCGGCTCGTCGCAAATGATGATCTCCGGGCGCAGGGCGAGCGCGCGGGCGATGCCGATGCGCTGCCGCTGGCCGCCGGAGAACTGGTGCGGGTACCGGTTGATGTGCTCCGGGTTCAACCCGACCAGGTCGAGCAGCTCCTTGACCTTCTGCCGCCGGCTGCCCCTCGGTGCCACGTCGGGGTGGATCTCGAAGGGCTCGCCGATCAGGTCGCCGACCGTCATCCGCGGGTTCAGCGAGGTGTACGGGTCCTGCATGACGAGCTGGATCTGCCGGCGCAGCCGCCGCAGCGCGCCACCGGACAGCTTGGAGATGTCCTGCCCCTTGTAGAGCACGCTGCCGGCGGTCGGCCGCTCCAGGTTCATCAGGACGCGGGCCAGCGTCGACTTGCCGCAGCCGGACTCGCCCACCACCCCGAGCGTCTCGCCGGAGCGCAGCTCCATCGAGACCCCGTCGACGGCCTTGACGTGACCGATGGTCTTCTTGAACACCACACCGCGGGTGACGGGGTAGTGCTTGACCAGGTCACGGACCTCGAGGATGTTCTCAGTCACGGTTCACCAGCTCCTCGGCGAAGTGGCACGCGCTGGCCCGGCTGACGCCGACCTGCAGCAGCGGCGGGACCTTCTCCCGGCAGACCGGCTGCGCCATCGGGCAGCGCGGGTTGAACGGGCAGCCCGGCGGGATGTTCATCAGGTTCGGCGGCAGGCCCTTGATCGTGCGGAGCTGCTGCCCCTTCTCGTCCATCCGCGGGATCGAGTCGATCAGGCCGATCGTGTACGGGTGCGCCGGCTTGGCGTACAGGTCGTACACGTTGGCTTCCTCGACGATCCGGCCGGCGTACATGACCGCGATCCGGTCCGCGACGTCGGCGACCACACCGAGGTCGTGGGTGATCAGGATCAGCCCCATCTGCCGCTCGCGCTGCATCTCCGCGAGCAGGTCCATGATCTGGGCCTGCACGGTCACGTCGAGCGCGGTGGTCGGCTCGTCCGCGATCAGCACCTCCGGGTCGAGCGCCAGCGACATCGCGATCATCGCGCGCTGCCGCATGCCGCCGGAGAACTGGTGCGGGTAGTTGCTGAACCGGCCCTTGGCGTTCGGGATCTTGACCTGGTCGAGCATTTCGATCGCGCGCTTCTTGGCGTCGGCGCGGCTGAGGCCACGCCGGACCCGGAACTGCTCGGCGATCTGGAACCCGACGGTGAAGACGGGGTTCAGCGCGGAGAGCGCGTCCTGGAACACCATCGCGATGCCCTCGCCGCGGATGCGGCGGCGCTCCTCGGCCGACATGGCGAGCATGTCCTTGCCGTGGAAGCGGACCTGGCCCCCGGTGACGAAGCCGGGCGGCGTGTCGAGGATGCCCATGATGGTCTGCGCGGTGACGCTCTTGCCGGAGCCGGACTCGCCGAGCACGGCGAGGGTCTCCCCCGCGTCGACGTGGTAGGTGACCCCGTTGATGACCTTGGCGACGCCGTCGCGGGTGCGGAACTCGACCCGCAGGTCCTCGACCTCAAGGAGGCGACCCGAGGGGCGGCCGGATCCGTCGGCGCCCGGCTTGGACTGCTCGGTCACGAGAATGTCGGACAACTCAATCTCCCCTAGCGCAGTTTCGGATCGAGGGCCTCGCGGACCGCCTCACCGAGCATCACGAAGCTGAGGACGGCGGTGACGAGGAACGCGGCGGGGAAGAAGAGCAGGAAGGGCGAGATCCGGATGTAGTTCTGCGCCTCGCTGATCATGATGCCCCAGGAGACGACCGGGCTCTTCAGGCCGATGCCCAGGAACGAGAGCGTGGCCTCCGCGCCGATGAACGAGCCGACCAGGATCGTGCCGTAGACCAGCAGCGGGGCCAGGCAGTTCGGCAGCAGGTGCTTGAGGATGATCCGGCCGGTGCCGGCACCGAGCGCCCGCGCGGCCACGATGTAGTCGGCCTCCTTGGTGGCCAGCACCGAGGAGCGCATGAGCCGCATCACGACCGGCCAGCTCAGCACGACCAGGGACATGACGACCAGGCCCATGATCTGCCACTCGTTGTTGTTCGAGTCGGCCCCGTTGAAGGTGGTCAGGATGACGATGGCACCGAGCACGAAGGGCAGGCCGAAGAAGATGTCGGCGAAGCGGGAGAGCAGGGCGTCGACCCAGCCGCCCCGGTAGCCGGCGATCATGCCGATGGTGCCGCCGATCAGCAGGGTGCCGATGGTGGAGACCAGCGCCACCAGGATCGAGGCGCGGGCGCCGTAGATGACCCGGGCGTAGACGTCGCGGCCCTGCACGTCGTAGCCGAACCAGGCGTCGCCGGAGGGCTTTACCTGACTGTTCGACAGCGATCCGTTGACCGCGTCGCCGCCGGTGAACAGCCACGGGAAGGCCGCCATCACCACGAAGACCAGGATGAAGGCCGCCGAGATCCAGAACAGCGGCTTGCGGCGCAGGTCGCGCCAGGCGTCGCCGAGCAGGCCGCGCGGCTTCTCCCTGCGGGCGTTCTCCGGCAGGCCGGCGTCGACGGGGGCGCCCGACCCGGCCTCGGTGGGCATGGTCGACGGCGGGGTCGTCACGATCGATGCGGAACTGGGGTCACTCATGCCGCCACCTCGCTGCGCTCGGTGCCGCGACGGTGGTCACGGCACGCTGCGTTCATGACTCGTACGCGAGTCTGCTCACTCATAGCGGATCCTCGGGTCCAGTGCGGCGTAGAGCAGGTCCACCACCAGGTTCATCAGGAGGTAGACGAGAACGAGGACCACCACGATGGAGACAACGGTAGCGCTCTCCTTGGTGACGATGGCCCGGAGGACGGCGCGGCCGATGCCGTTGATGCTGAAGATGCCCTCGGTGACGATGGCGCCGCCCATGAGGGCACCGAGGTCGGTGCCGAGCAGGGTGACGACCGGGATCAGCGAGTTGCGCAGCAGGTGGACGCCGACCACCCGGCGCATCGGCAGGCCCTTGGCGATGGCGGTCCGCACGTAGTCGGCGCGGCGGTTCTCCGCGATGCTCGTGCGCGCCACCCGGGCGACGTACGCCATGGAGGCGCTGCCGAGGACGAAGCCCGGCACGATCAGCTCCGACAGCCGCATCTCGTTGGAGACCGTGGGGTTGATGATGCCCCACTTGACGCCGAGCAGCCACTGGAGCACGAAGCCCACCACGAAGACCGGCAGCGCGATCAGGAACAGCGTCGAGACGAGGACCAGGTTGTCGAGGAAGCCACCGCGCCGCAGGCCGGTCAGGACACCGGCGCTCAGGCCGATGACCGCCTCGATCAGCAGGGCCACCAGCGCCAGCTTCAGCGTGTTCGGGTACGCGGTCGCGATGATGTCGGCGACCTCACGGTTGTTCCACGTGCTGCCGAAGTCCCCCTGGAACAGGTTCTTCATGTAGGTGGCGTACTGCACCCAGATCGACTCGTCGAGCTGGTACTTCTCGGTCATGAAGTTGATGTACGCGTCCGGACACCGGCGGTCGCCGCACTTGCCGGCGAACGGGTCGCCCGGCACCGACCAGACGAGCCAGTAGATCAGGAACGTCGTACCGATGAAGACCGGGACGAGTTGCAGTAGCCGTCTCAACAGATAACGGCCCATGGGGTGGTCCTCCTGACAGGGGGCGCGTCGGGCGAGAGGCGGCCGACACGGTGGTGGCAACGTGGCGAGCGGTGTTGTGCACCCCTCGCGGAACAACCCCGGGCCGGACCCACCGGTAGGTGAGCCCGACCCGGGGTCAGACCTGACGGATCAGAGCTCGACGGAGGTGATGTCAAGCTCGCCGACGTTGGTCAGCTCCATCTTCTTGATCTTCTCCGAGTGCCCCGACTGCTGCAGTTGGAAGTAGATCGGCATCGACGGAACGTCCTGGTCGATCAGCTTCACGGCCTCGCCGAACTTGGCGTGCGACGCCTCCAGGCTCGGGGCGGCGCTGGCCTCCTTGGCCAGGGCGTCGACCTGCTTGTTGCTGTACTGGCCGTCGTTCGAGGAGCCACCGGTCACGTAGAGCGGGTTGATCCAGTTCTCCACGTCCGGGTAGTCCTGCTGCCAACCGGCGCGGTACGGGCCCTTCATCTTGTGGGCGTTGATGTTCTGGCGGAACACCGCGAAGGTCGGCACGCCCTCGGCGCGGGCGTTGATGCCGAGGTTGGTCTTGACCTGCTGCGCAACGGCCTCCATCCAGTCCTTGTGGCTGGCGTCGGCGTTGTAGTAGAAGACCATCTCACCCTGGAAGCCACCGGCCTCGGCGAGGAGCTTCTTGGCCTCGTCCACGTTGTACTGGCAGGCGGTGCAGTTGCCGGCCTGCGCGCCCGGGGTCAGCGGGTTGGCCCAGCTGTCGGCCGGCTTGCGGTTGCCGAAGAAGATCTTGTCGGTGATCTCCTGCCGGTTGATCGACAGCGAGACGGCGCGACGCAGCTTCGGGTCGGCGAAGCGCTTGTCGTAGATCGGGAAGGCGATGATGCCCGTCGACGGGATGGTCGAGGAGACCGCCCGGTCGGTCAGGTCGGACTTCCACTTGTCGCCCGCGATGGCGGAGACGGGAACCTGCTGCTGGAAGTCCAGGTTGTTCGAGACCAGGTCGCTGTAGGCGGCCGTGTCGTCCTGGTAGATCTTGACCGTGACGTCCTTGATCTTCATCTTGTCACGGAGCTGGTAGTCGTCGAACCGCGTCAGCTTGAGCTGGACGTTGTTCTCCCACGACACGAACTTGACCGGGCCGTTGCCGATCGGCTTCTTGCCGAAGTCCTCGGCGCTGCCCGAGAAGAACGCGTCCGGCAGCGGCATGAAGGTGCTGTAGCCGAGCTTGGTCGGGAAGACGGCGGTCGGCGCGGCGAGCGTGACCTCGAAGTTCCAGTCGTCGACGACCTTCAGGCCGGACATCTCCTTGGCCTTCGGCTCCGGGGCCTTCTGCGGGCCGTCGGGGCCGTCCGGGTCGGCGGTGTTGACGTCCGCGAAGCCCTGGATGTCGGCGAAGAAGCTGGAGTTCTGCGCGCCGTTCGGCGAGTACGCGCCCCAGTTCCAGGCGTCCACGAAGTTCTTGGCCTTGACGACGGTGCCGTCGTGGAACTTCGTGTTCTGCTTGATCTTGATCTTGTAGACCTTGGAGTCGGTCGTCTCGATCGACTCGGCCAGAATGTTCTGCGGAGCACCACCGTTGTTGGGGTACTCGACCAGGCCGGTCCAGAGCCAGTCGATGATCTTGCCGCCGCCGGTCTCGGTGGTGCTCGCCGGAATCAGCGGGTTCTCCGGCTCGGTGCCGTCGACCGTGATCGCGCCGTCCGCGCTGTTGCCGGCGTCGCCGCCGTCGTCACTGCTGGAGCAGCCGGACGCGACGAGCGCGAAAGCCGCGCCCAGCGCGATCGCGCCACTCGCCCGCTTCGAGACTCTCATTCCGAGGGGCCTCCTCTTTCTGACCTGGTTCCGTCGTGAGTTTCACGCACGTGTGGGGGTGACACCGCCGGCGGCCCAACCACTGGCCGCCGGTATACCGCAGAGAAATCGGGACACCCCTGATGTACCGATCCGCCGGGCCACCGCACCGCCCCACGCGCGGCCCCGCGCAGGGTCGAACGACCACGAACCGTGACTCTTCGTCAGCGTCCGTGGGCCCGCGACCGTGCATGGGTGCCTCACGCCGGGGGTGAGGTGCTGCAACTGTGACACCTTCCCGACCGTTCCGTGAAGGTGCCGTTATCAAGCCGTTAGTTGCCCGCAGTGTTGCCGATACTCGAAAAAAGATCACGAAACTCGGCGGTCACACGGCTCTGACCAGCCAAGATACAACCACCGTTCGCGTTCCGGCCAACGGCCGCTCCCGGGCCTGTGAGCTTGCCCGCGCCCGTCCGGCCACCCGCCCGCGTCCGCCGCCCGGTGGCCGTATTTGCCCATCCGGTGGATGGCGGTGTCGACCGTGTCGTCACGGTCGCCGACCGGGCGGCGGAGGAAGTCACAGTGACCGATGTCATGGTCACGGGCAGTGACACGACCGAGGGGAGGGGCAGGTCACACCAGTCGGCGGTCCGCCGCCCACCGGGACAGCTCGTACCGATTGGACATCTGGAGCTTGCGCAGCACGTTCGACACGTGCGTCTCGACCGTCTTGATGGAGATGTACAGCTCCCGGGCGATCTCCTTGTACGCGTACCCCCGGGCGAGCAGCCGGAGCACCTCCCGCTCCCGGTTGGTGAGCTGGTCCAGCTCCGGGTCGGCCACCGGCGCGTCGGGTCGGGCGGCGAAGGCGTCCAGCACGAACCCGGCCAGGCGGGGGCTGAACACGGCGTCCCCGTCGGCCACCCGGCGGATCGCGTCGGTCAGCTCGTCCGGGGAGATGGTCTTGGTGACGTAGCCCCGGGCACCGGCCCGGATCAGGCCGATCACGTCCTCGGCTGCGTCGGAGACGCTCAGCGCCAGGAACCGCACGAGCGGGTGGCTGCGGCGCATCGCCTCCAGCACCGCCCGGCCGCCGCCGTCGGGCATGTGCACGTCCAGCAGCACCACGTCGGGGCCGGTGGCGGCGATCCGGGCGACGGCCTCGGCCACCGTGCTGGCCTCACCCACCACCTCGACGTGGGCGCCCAGCTCGGCGCGGACGCCCGCGCGGAACATGGCGTGGTCGTCGACGAGGAAGACGCGCAGCCGCTCGGGGCGGTCGCCCGCCCCCTCGACCGGCACCGTCGGCTGCTCAGCCATGGTCATCTGTCCCTTTCCGCCGTGGGCTGCTCGCGGGAGATCGGCAGGATCAACCGGACCTCGGTCCCCTCCCCGGGCTCGGAGCGGATCTCCGCCCGGCCGCCGTGCCGCCGCATCCGTCCGATGATCGACCCCCGGACGCCGTGCCGCTGGTCCCCCACCGTATCGGGGTCGAAGCCCTTGCCCCGGTCCCGCACGAAGACGCTCACCTGCTCCGGCTCCACCTCCGCGTACAGGGAGACGGTCCGCACCCCGGCGTGCCGGGCGGCGTTCACCAGCGCCTCCCGGGCCGCCGCGACCAGCGCGCCGACCCGCTCGTCGGTCTCCCGGTCGCCCACGATCACCGGCTCCACGGTGACGGCGAAGGTGTCCTCCACCTCGGCCGCGGCCTGCTCCAGGGCCGCCGCGAACCGCTCGGCGGGCGAGCCGGTCGGCTTGTAGAGCCAGTTGCGCAGCGAGCGCTCCTGCCCCCGGGCCAGCCGCTGGACGGTCGTCGGGTCGGCGGCGTTGCGCTGGATCAGCGCGAGGGTGTGCAGCACCTGGTCGTGCACCATGGCGGCCAGCTCCGCGCGTTCCCGCTCCCGGATGCGCCCCTCGCGCTCCGAGCGGAGCTGGTTGTACGTCCGCCAGAGCAGCGGGGCCACCACCACCCCCACCCCGGCCAGCCCGACCAGCGCGAAGATGACGCCGTTGAGCACCGCGTCGAGGTTCTGCGTCGGCGAGTAGACCGCCGCGACGCCGATGATGCCGACCGCGACCAGCACCCCGCCGCCGACGAACCGCAGCACGAACGCCCGGCGGTCGCTCTCCTGGACCACCGCGCCCAGCCAGGGCACCGGCAGCGACTCGCCCCACTGGCGGCGGCGCTCCGGCGCGGACTGGTGCCAGATCACCCCCGCGCCCACCGCGATGATCGCCACCAGCCAGCCGGCGGTGCCCCCCGCGCCGACCGAGTCGAAGACCATCACCTGGACCAGGAGCACCGCGAAGCCGATCGCCACGAACGGCAGCAGTTGCCCGATGTCCCGCCGGGGCGGCGCGGCGGTGTCCCCCGGACGCAGCGGGACGACCGCCCAGAACGCGGCGTAGAGAAGCAGCCCCAGCCCGCTGAGGCCGAGCAGCACCGTGAAGGCGATCCGCACCCGGACCACCGAGATGCCGAGGTGCTCGGCGATGCCGGCGGCCACCCCGGCGGCCATCCGGTGCTCGGGCGCCCGGTAGAGACGGGGCGGCGGGATCACGGTGCTGATCGCAGACTCTCCCTGTTCGGGGCGGCACGGCGGGCGGGTGGGCTTCGATCGTCACACGAGCGGACCGGCGCGGACCACGGGGACGTCCCCGACATCCGCGCCCCTCGGATCTCAGGGTGGGGTCAGGGTCGGTTCCTGAGGCCGCCGGCCGCTTCGGGGCAGCAGGATCGAGGCATGACCGAGGAAGCTGCCCCGCCGCCCCGCCCCGGTGCGGCACAGCCGGGCGGGCCCGCACCGGCGGGCCCGGCCCCCACCGCGTCCACCGGCGACACGGCACCACCACCACCGCCGCCCGGGACCGGCGGCGGTCCGGGGGCCCCGCCACCCCCGTCCGGGGGGTACGCGGGCCCACCGCCCCCGCCGCCGGAGAGCGCCGGCTTCACCTCCCGGTACGGGCTGGTCCGCCCCCGCGAGGGCCGCTACCTGGCCGGCGTCTGCGCGGCGATCGGCCGCGCCACCAACACGGACCCGGTGCTCTGGCGGGTGCTCCTCGCCGTGCTCGGGTTCTTCGGCGGCATCGGCATCCTGGTGTACGTCGCGGCCTGGCTGATCATCCCCGGCGAGGGCGACACGGCCTCCCCGGTCGAGTCGATGCTCGGCCGGGGCCGGTCCAGCATGTCCCCGGTCACCGTGATCGTGCTGAGCATCCTGGTGGCGGTGAGCTTCGGGTACATCGTCACCGACGCGTTCCGGGCGGTGCTTCTCGGCGCGGCCATCCTCGTCGGCGGCGCGCTGCTGCTCAACCGCGAGCACCGCAGCCCCGACAGGGGCGCGACCCCCGGCCCGGACGCGCCGCCCACCACTCCGCCGGGCCCGGTCCCCCCGGTCGCGTGGCCCGCGCCCGGCCTCTCCGTCCCGCCCACCGGCCCCGGGGGCGTTCCCGCGACGCCGCCGACCGCTCCCCCCGCCCCCGGCCACCCGGCCTGGCCGCCGCTGGCCGGCCAGCCGGCGCACGGGCTGCTCTACGAACGACCGGCCGGGCCGCCGTCCACCGCCCCGCAGCTCGCCGGCCAGCCGGGCCCGGGGCAGCAGCCCTGGGCCGCGATCCCCGGGCAGCCCGGCGCCGCGTGGTCGGCCGCCCCGCTCGGGCGGAGCGCCGAGCCGCCCGCCTGGCCGCCGGCGTCGGGCACGCCCTCCGGTCCCCTCCCCCCGGTCGGCGTGCCCGCGGCGGGCCGTCCGCCGGTCGCCGCGCCCCTGCCGCCGGCCGGCTACCGGCCCCCGTTCGCCCCGCACGGGCCGTACGCCGGGGGGCCGCAGCCGGCCGCGCCCCGGCCTCCGCGCCCGGTCAAGCCGCCGAAGCCGCCCCGGGAACGCTCCCCGCTGGGGGCCGCCACCTTCTCGCTGAGCTTCCTGGCGGTCGGCGTGGTGGCCGTGCTCGACCTGCTGGGCCTCGTCGAGGTGGGTCCGGCGGGGTACTTCGCGGCGGCCCTGGCGACCATCGGGCTCGGCCTGCTCGTCGGCACCTGGTTCGGCCGGGCGCGGTGGCTGATCGCGCTCGGTCTGGTCACCGCGGCGGCGCTCGGCGTCGCCACCGTCGCGGAGTCCTACGACCGGATCCGGGGCGTGGACGGCAACGTCACCTGGGCCCCCACCGACCGACGTGACCTGGCCGACCGGTACGAGAACACCTTCGGCGACGCCGTGCTCGACCTGCGCGGCATCGACTTCGACAAGCAGGAGACCCAGGTCACCGTCGCGATCAACGTCGGGAAGGCGACCGTCGTGGTGCCGCCGAACGTCGACGTCACCACGATCGCCGACGTCAACGCCGGTGAGGCCACCGTCTTCGGCCGCCGCTCAGGCGGGGTCGCGGGGCGCATCCGGGACAGCACCGACCTCGGCGCGGACGGTCCCGGGGGCGGCAAGCTCCGCCTCTACATCCACGTCAACGCCGGCAACCTGGAGGTGACCCGGTGAGGGCACACCGCACCGACATCGTGTCGCTCGGCTTCGGCCTGTTCTTCGTCGCCCTCGCCGCCTGGTGGCTGCTCGCCCAACTGCTCGGCCTGGCCCTCCCGCCGGTGGGCTGGTTCCTGGCCGGCGGGCTGATCCTGATCGGTGTGCTGGGCCTGGCCGGCGCCCTGCGCTCCGGCCGGGGCCACCGGACGGCCCGCGCCGAGGACCCGGCCCCCACGGGCACCGAGAACCCGGGGCCGGCCGCTGAGCCGAGCGCCGGGCCCGGTCCCCTCCCGGCCGGGCAGCCGAGCGCCGACGAGCCGGTCAGCGGAGCCGGCCCCCACCCGGCCAGGGAACCCAGCGCCGACGAGCCGGTCACCGGAGCCGGCCCCCTGCCGGCCGACGAGTGGCCGACCACGGCGGTCGCCGCCGACCGGCCCGAGGCGGTCGAGGACCGCCCGGTCAGCGGCGCGCAGGCCCCCCGCTGGTCCCCGGCCGACCCGCTCGACGAGGAGCCGACCGTCCCGCTGACGGACACCGGGGTCCCCCCGCCCGGGGAGCGGGAGGGCCGGAGCGGCTGACCACGACGGTGCGGGCGCTGTGGCCGGGCGCATATGCTGGCCGGTGGGATCTCGCCTCCGCCAGCCGCCCGGCCGCCCGGGCGCGCCCGCCCCGACCCGGCCAGGTCGCCGAGGTGTCCCACCGCGCTTGCCGTCCTACCCCGTCAGGAGTCCGTCCGACATGACCCAGTCCCCCGCCGTGCGCACCTCCGGCCAACCCGGTCCGGTCCGCATCGGCGAGCGTGCCGCCCGTACCCTCGTCAGCGAGCTCGCCCGGCGCAACGACCCGAAGGCCGCCCTACTGGTCGGCGCGACCCCCGACTCCGCGGTGCTGGCCGCGGCGATCGACGCCCTGCTGCCCGGCGACACGCTCACCGTCGTGCCGGCCGCGACGGCCACGGCGGTCGCGCTGCGCGAGCACGTGACGGCCCAGGGCCGCTGGGTCGCCGACCGGGTGCGCGTGGCGGACTCCCTCGCCGACGCCGACACCGCCGAGGTGGTGATCGCGGCCGAGCCGCTCGCCGGCACCGCCGAGGAGGCCCGCGAGGCCATCGACGGCCTGGCCAAGTACCTCGCCGACGGGGCGGTGCTCAGCCTCGCGGTGCCCGCCGCGCCCGGCCGCACCGCCGGCGCGGCCGGCGAGATGGAGCGCCAGGACGCGCTGCACGGCGTCGGGACGGACCTGGTGCTGCGCAACAACCCGCCGGTACGGGTGCACCGGCTCCGGTTCGCGCCGGCCGACGTGGCCGTGGCGGCCCGGCTCGCCCCCGCCCACCGGCCGTCCAGCGTCCCGGTGACCCGCAGCATGCACATCGACTCCAACGGCGTCGCGGCGGCCGGCATCGCCCTCGGCCTGGCCGCGCTGGCCCGGGCGGCCCGGCCGAAGTCGAAGCTCTGGCTGCTGCCGGCGCTGGCCGCCGCCCCGGTGGCCGCGTTCTTCCGCGACCCGGAGCGGGACGTCCCCGAGGACCCGTCGGCCGTCGTGGCGGCGGCCGACGGGCAGGTGCTGTCGGTGCAGCGGCTGACCGACGAGCGCTTCGGCGCCGGCGAGTGGCTGCGGGTCGCCGTCTTCCTGTCGGTGCTGGACGTACACGTCAACCGCTCCCCGGTGGCGGGCAAGGTGGTCGACTACTTCGTCGCCGACGGCGGCTTCGTCAACGCCATGAAGCCGGACGCCGAGCACAACGTGGCGGCGTACACGGTGCTGGACACCGACCACGGCACGGTGGTCGTCGCACAGCGCACCGGGCTGATCGCCCGTCGGATCGTGCAGCGTGCCCCGGTCGGGGCGCTGCTGGCGCGGGGGGAGCGCTTCGGCCTGATCCGGTTCGGCTCGCGGACCGACGTCTACCTGCCGGCCGACGCCGCCGACCCGCTGGTCGGCCCCGGTGACAAGGTGATCGGCGGCTCCACGGTCATCGCCCGCTGGCGCTGACCGGCCCCGCCGAGAGCATCGGCAGACGCGAAAAGGGGCGCCGCGAACGCGGCGCCCCTTTTCGGGTGGTTCGGTCTGTGGCTCAGGCGGTGCGACGCTGGTGCAGCCAGAGCACCGGGCCGCTGACCAGGTAGCCCACCACGACCAGGGCGAAGGTGAGCCGCACGTCGACCAGCGCGCCGACCACCGGGGCCAGCCAGAGCCACGGCGGCAGCTTCACCAGCCGGGCGAGCTTCGCGTACGGGAAGCTGGAGACCATCGCGAAGGCGAGCAGCGCCACCCCGGCGAGCTGCACCAGGCCGGGCAGCGGCAGGCCGAGGGCCACGGTCAGCGCCAGCACGGCTGCGGCCATCGTGGTCGGCACGCCGCAGAAGAAGCGGCCGTCCTTGGGCGAGACGTTGAACCGGGCGAGCCGGATCGCCGCGCAGCCGGCGACGAGGGCGGCGGCGACCGCTGCGGCGGCGGGCGGGGCCTCGCCGGCGAGCGAGGCGTAGACCACCACCGGGGCGGCGAGGCCGAAGGAGCACATGTCGGCCAGCGAGTCCATCTGGGCGCCGAACGGGCTGGCCACCCCGAACTTGCGGGCGAGCGCGCCGTCGAGCCCGTCGAACACGACGCAGGCGATCAGCAGGAGCGCGGCGAGGCGGACCTCGCCGTGCATGGCCACGAAGATGGCGTTGATGCCGAGCGCCAGGCTGGCCAGGGTGCAGGCGTTGACCAGGGCGAACTTGGCCCGGCGGGCCGTCGTCCGCTCGCCCGGCAGCAGCGGGATCGACATCGACTGCGCGTCGTCGTCGACCGGTGTGCTGGGGGCCAGGGCCGGGCTCACGGGCACGATCGCCGCGATCTCGGCGCGCTCGTACCGGTCGAGGCCGTAGCGGCGGCGCTGCCGGTCGAGGTAGCGGTGCTCGGGCGAGGCCAGGTCGGTGGCGGGACCGCCGTCGCGGCGGCCCACCCGGACGAGTAGCACCTGGCGGGCGAAGGTGCTGCTGCTGCGGCGCAACCGGCCCGCCCAGCGACGCCCTGCGGGACGCGGACTGTCAGTAGTACGACGCCGGCGCCATGGGGCTCTCGGCACGTTTCCTCCATCACCGGATCGGCTGGCCGCCACGGGGGCGGGAGTCCGGCTGTCTCGGCCGGACCGCTTCTGGCCCGGCAGCCTTCAAGCGGAGTACACCATTACATAGGGGAGTGGGGCTTGGCGATAGCTGCCGGCGGTACCTACATCTCCGTTGAACCGCGCGAACCGCCCTTTAATTCCCGATACCGGGCTTGACGCCCGTTCCTCCATCAACTCCCCCTACAGACTACCGGAGGCGGTCGATGGGGGCACGGCGGGCGGGTGCTATGCGACCGGATGTCCGGTTGCCAGGGCCGCGACCTCGGTCATGGCCAGCTCGGCGAGCCGTTCGGGTGGAAACCAGGCCGCCTCGGCGGTGGACCCACCGGCCAACTCGGTGACCCGCGCCTCAGTCGGCCGGTCGACCACCACCCGGTAGATCACCCGCACCCCGTGCCAGTCCAGCGGCCGGCCCTCCGGGCCCAGCGCCGCCGGGTCGTGTCGGCTGTGCACCGTCATGAGGTCGGTCACCCGGCCGAGCTGGCCGGCCTCCTCCACCAGCTCGCGGAGCAGCCCGGCAGCCGGCTGCTCGCCGTGGTCGGTGCCGCCGCCGGGCAGGTGCCACCGACCGGCCCCCGGGTAGCCCTCGGCGATCCGGGTGAGCAGCACCCGGCCGGCCGGGTCGGTGACCAGCCCGTACGCCGCGAACCGCTGCCGCCGGTCGACGGGCGGGGCCACCGGCCCGGGCGGCAGCCCCCGGGGCAGCCCCGCCGGCAGGGGCGACACCGGCAGGTCGAGCAGCTCGGCGGTGAACGGCATCAGCGGCACCCGCGCCGCCTCCTCGGGGGCGAACCAGCCCACCTCGTCGGTGCCGCCGTCCGCCTTCGGGCGCAGCTCGCCGCCCCGAGCCTCGACGTCGAAGACCAGCCGGTCGGTGTGCTGGGCGACGCCCGCCCGCCCTACGCCGGCCTCGTCCGGGAAGACGGCCACGTCGGCGACCGCCGCCCGGACCGCGGCGACCGCCACGATCAGCCCCGTCTCCTCGGCGAACTCGCGCACGACGGCGTCGGCGGGGTGCTCGGCGTGCTCGACGCCGCCGCCGGGCAGCCGCCACACCCCCGGGTACGGGCAGCCCGCCGCGCCCCGCGCCAGCAGCACCCGCCCGCGCCCGTCCCGCAGCACCCCGTACGCCCCGACCCGCCGCCGCTCCACCCGCTCCACCCGGCTCCGCCCCCGCTCCCGGACCACGTCGATCCGTCGATCATGAGGTTAGCGGCACCGGGAGGGCCCTACGGCGCCGTCGACCTCATGATCAACGGCGGGGGCGGGTGGGGGTCAGGTCAGGCGGGCGGCCTGGACCGCCTCGGCCGTCACCTCGGTCAGGCGGTCGGTGGGCAGGGCGCCCAGCTCCTCCCGGGCGAACCAGCGGGCCTCGCAGGTGGAGCCGCCGACGTCGGTGACCGTGGGCGGGGCCGGCTGGTCGACGGCCACCCGGTAGAAGGCGCGCACGCCGTGCCAGTCGATCGGGTAGCCCTCCGGGCCGAGCGAGGCGGCGTCGCGGTGGCTGGCCACCCCGAGCAGCTCCACCAGGCGGCCCCGCTGGCCGGTCTCCTCGACCAGCTCCCGGATCAGCGCCGCGCCGGGCTGCTCGCCGTAGTCGGTGCCGCCGCCGGGCAGGTGCCAGCAGCCGGCGCCCGGGTACCCGTCGGAGACCCGGGTCAGCAGCACCCGGCCGGCGGGGTCGGTCGCCACCGCGTACGCGGCGAAGCGCTGGGCCCGGTGCAGCCCGTCCGGGCCGGGGACGGCGTAGAAGGAGGGGAACTCCGGGGGCTCGTCGGGGACCACGTCGGCCGAGGAGGCCGGCAGCCCGAGGGCGCGCGCGGTGAACGCCCGCAGCGGCAGCTCGCGGGCCTCGGCGAGGGTGAACCAACGGGCCAGGTCGGTCGTGCGGCCGACCCGGTCGGTGAGCGTGCCGCCGCGCACCGAGACCTGGTAGAGGAGGCGGTCGGTGTGGATGGTGATGCCCCGCTCGGGCAGGGCCCGCATGTCGGCCAGCACGTCGGCCAGGCCGCGGACGGCGACCGAGAGCCCGGTCTCGGCGGCGGTCTCCCGCACGACCGTGTGGTTCGGGTCCTCGCCGTGGTCGACCGCGCCGCCGGGCAGCGACCAGGTGCCGGGGGTGCCGGAGCGCTCCGATGCGCGGACCAGCAGCACCCGGCCCTCAGAATCAGCACAAACTGCGTATGCCGCGATCTTGCGGAGCGGCTCCAGCATGGTGGTCACGGGGGGAAATTCTCCTCCGCCCGGGTTACCCGCATCGAAAATAGTCAGATTCCTGACTGAATACTTGATCATCAGGGGCAGTTCAGGGTATCGATCCGGGCCGTCACCGAGGTCGGCGCGTCGGCCCGCGCGGAAAGTGGAGGCATGACCTACACACCGCCGCAGCAGGCCCCGTACAAGCAGCTCCGCCGCCCCACCACGGACCGGATGGTGGCCGGGGTGGCCAGCGGCATCGGCCGCTACTTCACCGTCGACCCCACCCTGGTCCGGGTGGTCTTCGCCGTCGCGACGCTGGTCACCGCCGGGGTGGCCGCGCTCGCGTACCCGATCATGTGGTTCCTGATGCCCGAGGAGCCGGCCGACGCCCCGGCCTGGCCGCACCCCGCGCCGGACGGGCCGGGGCCGCCGCCCGGCGCGTGAGGCGCGGCGTCACTCCCACTCGATGGTGCCCGGCGGCTTGCTGGTGACGTCCAGGACCACCCGGTTCACCTCGGCCACCTCGTTGGTGATCCGGGTGGAGATCCGGGCGATCACGTCGTACGGCAGCCGGGACCAGTCGGCGGTCATCGCGTCCTCGCTGGAGACCGGGCGCAGCACCACGGGATGCCCGTAGCTGCGCCCGTCCCCCTGCACCCCGACGCTGCGCACGTCGGCCAGCAGCACCACCGGGAACTGCCAGACGCCCCGGTCCAGGCCGGCGGCGCTCAGCTCCTCACGGGCGATCAGGTCGGCCCGGCGCAGCAGGTCGAGCCGCTCCCGGTCGACCGCGCCGATGATCCGGATGGCCAGGCCGGGGCCCGGGAACGGGTGCCGCCAGACCATCGCCTCCGGCAGGCCGAGCTGGAGGCCGAGCGCGCGGACCTCGTCCTTGAACAGCGTGCGCAGCGGCTCGACCAGGGAGAACTTCAGATCCTCCGGGAGGCCGCCGACGTTGTGGTGGCTCTTGATGTTGGCGGTGCCGGTGCCGCCGCCGGACTCCACCACGTCGGGGTAGAGGGTGCCCTGCACCAGGAACTCGACGTCGCCGTGCGAGGCGATCTCCCGGGCCGCGGCCTCGAAGACCCGGATGAACTCCCGGCCGATGATCTTCCGCTTCTGCTCGGGGTCGGTCACCCCGGCCAGCGCGTCGAGGAAGCGGTCGGCCGCGTCGACCACCTTGAGCCTGATGCCGGTGGCCGCGACGTAGTCCTTCTCCACCTGCTCGGCCTCGCCGGCCCGCAGCAGCCCGTGGTCGACGAAGACGCAGGTGAGCTGGTCGCCCACGGCCCGGTGCACGAGCGCGGCGGCGACCGCCGAGTCCACCCCGCCGCTCAGGCCGCAGATGACCTCCTTGTCGCCCACCTGCTCGCGGATGCGGGCCACCTGATCGTCGATGATGTTCTCGGGCGTCCAGGTGGGCTCGATGCCGGCGATGTCGTACAGGAACCGGGTGAGCATCTCCTGGCCGTGCGCGGTGTGCCCGACCTCCGGGTGGAACTGCACCCCGGCGCGGCGACCGGCCAGGTCCTCGAACGCGGCGACCGGCGCGCCGGCCGACTCGGCGGTGACCGTGAAGCCGGCCGGGGCCTCGGTGACGCAGTCACCGTGGCTCATCCAGACCGGCAGGTCGGCCGGCAGGTCGCGCAGCAGCACGCCGGGTTCGAGCAGGCGGGGGCGCAGCGGGGTGCCGCCGTACTCGCGGTTGCCGGTGCGCGCCACGGTGCCGCCGAGCGCCTGGGCCATCGCCTGGAAGCCGTAGCAGATGCCGAAGACGGGGACGTCCGCCGAGAACACGCCCGCGTCGATCTGCGGGGCGTCGGGGGCGTAGACGCTGGCCGGGCCGCCGGACAGGATGATCGCGGCCGGGTTCTTCGCCAGCATCTCGGCCACCGGCATCGAGTGCGGGACGATCTCCGAATAGACCTTCGCCTCGCGCACCCGGCGCGCGATGAGCTGGGCGTACTGGGCTCCGAAGTCCACCACGAGGACGGGACGAGGCGTGCTCATGTGCAGGAAGCCTACCGACAGTCACCCCTGTCCCGGTGAGAGGGGAACCCTTCTCTACCGCAGGGGTTAAGAAGGTGCCCTTCCTTTCACGCCCGCAGGGCGCCCGGGGCGTGCGCCGGCACCGCCGGCCGCGCCGGCGGCACCGGCTCGATCCGCCGGTACGGCTCGCCGAGCGGCGGTCGCGGGTCCGCCTCGCCCCTGTTCGGCCAGAGCGACATCGCCCGCTCCGCCTGGGCGGTGATGGTCAGCGACGGGTTCACCCCGAGGTTCGCCGAGACGGCCGCCCCGTCCACCACGTGCAGCCCCGGGTGCCCGAAGACCCGGTGGTACGGGTCGACCACCCCGTCGGCCGGGGTGGCCCCGATGACCGCCCCGCCGAGCAGGTGCGCCGTCATCGGGATGTCGAACGGCTCGGTGAGCGACCCGCCGGGCGTGCCGCCGATCTCCTCGGCCATCAGCCGGGCGGCGGCGTTGCCGGCGGGGATCCAGGTCGGGTTGGGGGTGCCGTGGCCGGGGCCGGAGACCAGCCGCCGGCCCAGCGGCCCGCGCCGCCAGCGGGTGGTCAGCGAGTTGTCGGCGGACTGCATGACCAGCGCGATGATCGTCCGCTCCGACCAGTTGCGGACGGTGAGCATCCGGGCGGCCGTCCAGGGCTGCCGCAGCAGCACGCCCACCCAGCGCAGAACCCGGTGCGGGCCGCCGTCGACCAGCAGCGACTGGAGCAGGCCCATGACGTTGGAGCCGCGCCCGTAGCGGACCGGCTCGATGTGGGTCTGCGGGTCGGGGTGGAAGGAGCTGGTGATGGCCACGCCCTCGGTGAAGTCCAGCCCCTGGGCGCGGGCCTTCGCCGGGGGCACCGACGCGCCGAGGATCGCCTCGGAGTTGGTCCGGGTCAGCTCACCGAGGCGACTCGACAGGTGGGGAAGCGCGCCGGTGGCCTTCATCTCGTGCAGCAGCCGCTGGGTGCCGAGCGCCCCGGCGGCGAGGACCACCTGGTCGGCCTGGAACACCTGGCGGCGCTTGCGCACCCAGGCCCCCGTGCGGACGGTCTCCACCCGGTAGCCACCGCCGTCGGCCGGGCGCACGGCGGTCACCGTGGTCAGCGGATGCACCCGCACGCCGAGCCGTTCGGCCAGCCACAGGTAGTTCTTCGGCATGGTGTTCTTCGCCCCGTGCCGGCAGCCGGTCATGCAGGCGCCGCAGTGGCTGCACCCGGTGCGCTCCGGGCCGACGCCGCCGAAGTACGGGTCGGCGACCCGCTCCCCCGGGCGGCCGATGTGCACCCCGACCGGGGTCGGGTGGTAGGTGTGCCCCACCCCCATCCGCCCGGCCACCGCCCGCATCACCCGGTCCGCGCGGGTGTCCTGCGGGTACGTGGTGACGCCGAGCATCCGCTTCGCCTGGTCGTAGTGCCGGGCCAGCTCGTCGCGCCAGTCGGTGATGTCCCGCCACTGCCGGTCGTCGTAGAACGCGTCGAGCGGCTCGTAGAGGGTGTTCGCGTAGACCAGGGAGCCGCCGCCCACCCCGGAGCCGGAGAGCACCAGCACCCCGCCGCCCTGCCCGCGGTCGGCGGAGCGGAGCAGGGTGATCCGTTGCAGGCCGTAGCAGCCGAGCTTCGGGGCCCAGAGGAAGCGGCGCAGCCGCCACGAGGTCTCGGGGAACTCGTCGTCGGCGAAGCGGCGACCCGCCTCCAGCACGCCGACCGTGTAGCCCTTCTCGGCGAGCCGCAGCGCGGTGACGCTGCCGCCGAAACCCGAGCCGATGACGAGCACGTCGTACCGCATCACCGCATCATTACCGACGAGTAGCTATCGCGCCAGGGCCAGTTTTCGCGGCATCATGCACACCGCCGCAACCGCTTCCCACGGTCGCAGCGTTGTACGGGCGGGGGTGTGTGACATGACCGGACACGCGCAGACCGGGCGTCGGCGGTGGCGAACGGGGCTGGCCGTCCTGCTGGCGGCCGTCGCGGTGGCGGCCGGCGCGACCGTGGCGCTCCGGCTGGCCGCCGACCGGCAGCCCGAGCCCGGTGCGCGGCCGGGCAGCGCCGCGCCCACGCCCTCGGCGGTCGCGCCGAGCCCGACCCCGCCGCCGGGGGCCGGCGTCACCGGCCCGCTCAACCTGCTGATGGTCGGGGTGGACACCCGGGTCAGCGTGCCCGGGTGGGAGCCGCACGGCGACGCCGTGCTGATCGCGCACGTGACGAAGGAGCTGGACCGGGCGTACCTCTTCTCGCTCCCCCGCGACCTGCTCGTCGACATCCCGGCCTACCCCAGGGCCGGGTACGACGGCGGCAGGACCAAGCTCACCAACGCGATGAGCTACGGCAGCCGGGTGCCCGGCAAGCCGAAGGAGCCCAGCGTCGCCCAGGGCTACGAACTGCTGCGCGGCGTCGTCAGCGGGTACACCGGGCTGCGCGTCGACGCCGGGGCGGTGGTCACCTTCCAGGGCTTCGAGAAGCTGGTGGACGCCGTCGGCGGCGTCGACCTCCACATCGACCAGCGGACCGTGTCGCTGCACCGGCGGCCGGACGGCCGGCACCGCGACCCCGCGCCGGGCGGCGGTGGGTACACCGGCCCGCAGATGGTCTACGAGACCGGCGAGCGGCACCTCAACGGCTGGCAGGCGTTGGACTACGCCCGGCAGCGCTACGGCCTGGCCAACGGCGCCTACGACCGGCAGCGCCACCAGCAGCAGCTCCTCCGGGCGCTGGTGGCGAAGCTCCAGGCCGAGGGCCTGCCCCGGCAGCCGGACCGGGTCGAGCAGGTCGTCGCCGCCCTCGGCGACACCCTGCTCTACGCGGGCGGGCCCCGCATCGTCGACCTCGCGTACGCCCTCGGCGGGCTCCCCGCCGACCGGCTCGTCCTGGTCGCCCTGCCCGGCGAGGGGGTGGGCCGGGGCAGCGTCTACCGGGGCGAGCAGCTCGAACCCGTCGGCCGGGAGTTCCTCACCGCCCTGAAGGAGGGCCGGGCGGAGAAGTACCTGGCCGACCACCCGGAGCTGGTCGTGCGGCGCTGACGGCGCGGGGCGGGTCAGCGGGGCGCGGGGCGCTCCGGCCGCTCGGTGCCGTGGAGCCAGGCGTCGAAGAGGGCGTCGAGCTGCCGGCCGGCGACCCGCTCGGCGAACGCGACGAAGTCCGCCGTGGTGGCGTTGCCGTCGCGCCGGTCGGCCCCCCACGCGCGCACGATCTCGAAGAACGCCCGGTCGCCGACGGTGGTCCGCAGCGCGTGCACCGTCATCGCCCCGCGCCGGTACACCGAGCTGCTGAACAGGTTCTCCGGCCCCGGCTTCCCCGGCGCGACCCGCCAGAGCTGCTCGGACGCGCCGAGGTACTCCGCGTCGAACGACTGCTGCGCCGTCCGCCCGCCCCGGTGCTCCTCCCACAGCCACTCCGCGTACGTGGCCATCCCCTCGTTGAGCCAGATGTCGCGCCACCGGGTCAGCGTCACGCTGTTGCCGAACCACTGGTGGGCCAGCTCGTGCGCGACCACCCCGGTGTTCTCGCCCCGCTGGAAGAAGCTGGCCGCGTAGACCGGGCGGCTCTGCGTCTCCAGCGCGTACCCGATGCCCGGCTCGGAGACGACCACCCCGCCGTACGCGCCGAACGGGTACGGCCCGAAGACGCCCTCCAGGTAGTCGGCCACCTCGACGGTGCGGGCGATGGAGGCGTCGGCGGCGCCCTGGGGCACCTTCGTGGTGACGGCGCTGAACACCGGCCGCCCCTTGTGCTCGCCCTGGGTCACCCGGAACTCGCCGATCGCCACGGTGCTCAGGTAGCTGGCCATGGGCGAGCGCTCGGCCCACTTCCAGGTGGTCCAGCCGGCGCGGGTGCTCCGGCCCACCGGCACCCCGTTGCTGACGGCGGTCAGCCCCTCCGGCACGGTGATCTCGAATTCGTACGTGGCCTTGTCTGAGGGGTGGTCGTTGACCGGGAACCAGGTGCTCGCCGACTCCGGCTGGCCGAGGGCCACCGCGCCGTCGGAGGTGGCCCGGAAGCCGCCGGAGCCGAGGGCCTCGTTGCGCAGCGGGGCCGGCTCGCCCTCGTAGTCGACCTCGGCGCTGAAGCCGTTGCCCGAGGGCAGCCCGGCGGCGGGGGTGACCACCAGCTCGTCGCCGGTGCGGGCGTGCCGGGCGGGCGCGCCGTCCACGGTCACCTTCCGCACGGTGAGCCCGGCCAGATCGAGGTTGAACGAGGAGAGGTCGGCGGTCGCCGTCGCCTGCACGGTGGTGGTGCCGGTGAGGCGGTCCCGCGCCGGGTCGTACCGGATCTTCACGGTGTACCGGGTCACGTCGTACCCGGCGTTGCCGTACCGGGGGAAGTAGTCGTCGCCCACCCCGGGCGCGCCGGCGGTGAACTGCCGGGGCCCGCTCGACGGCGGGGTGGACTCCCGCGCGGCCGGCTCGGGCGGGGCCGGGGTGCAGGCGGCCAGCCCGACCGCCCCGGCCAGCAAAAGGCCGACGCCGAGGCGCGGTCCCCGCAGGCGCAGAGTCATCACGTCGTCCTCCCGGGGACCTCGACCCACCCTACCCACCGCCCTTCCACCCCGGCCCTCGGACACGGAACGAGTGGCCATCCGGGCCGGAATGGCCACTCGTTCCGGGTAGGTGCGGGCACGGGTGGGGTGCGTCAGGTGGGGAAGGGGCTGGTGGGTGGGTCAGCGGTCCAGGACCAGGCCGACCTTCTGGAACTCCTTGAGGTCGCGGTAGCCGCACTTGGCCATCGCCCGGCGCAGGCCGCCGAAGAGGTTGAGCTGGCCGTCCGGCTCGTCGGCCGGGCCGAACAGCAGCCGCTCCATCTCGCCGAGCGGCTCGCCGGCCACCTCGAACGCGCCGCGCGGCAGCGACGGGTGGCTGGCCGCCGAGTGCCACCACGCGCCGCCGGCCGGGGCCTCCTCGCACAGCGACAGCGGCTCGCCGAGCATCACCGCGTCCGCGCCGCAGCCCAGCGCCTTGGCGATGTCGCCGGAGGTCTGGATGTCGCCGTCGGCGATCAGGTGTACGTACCGGCCGCCGGTCTCGTCCAGGTAGTCCCGACGGGCCGCGGCGGCGTCGGCGATCGCGGTGGCCATCGGCACCCGGATGCCCAGCACCGACTCGGTGGTCGACCAGTCGTCGCCGCCGATGCCGACGATCACGCCGGCCGCGCCGGTGCGCATCAGGTGCAGCGCGGTCTTGTAGTCGGTGCAGCCGCCGACGACGACCGGCAGGTCGAGGTCGGCGATGAACTCCTTGAGGTTCAGCGGCTCGTCGGTGGTGGAGACGTGCTCGGCCGAGACGATCGTGCCCTGGATGACCAGGATGTCCACACCCGCGTCGAGGATCACCGGGGCGAGCGCCAGGGTGTGCTGCGGGGAGACCCGCACGGCCACCGTGCCGCCGCCGGCCCGCAGCTCGCGCACCCGCTCGGCGATGAGGTCGGGGCGGATCGGCTCGGCGTACACCTCCTGGAGCCGCTTGGTGGCGCGGGCGTCCTCGCCGAGGGCGGCCAGCTCCTCCAGGATCTTGGTCGGGTTCTCGTACCGGGTCCACAGGCCCTCGACGTTGAGCACGCCGAGCCCGCCGAGCTGGCCGAGCCGCACGGCGGACGCCGGGCTCATCGTCGCGTCCGAGGGGTGCCCCACGCACGGGATGCCGAACTGGTAGGCGTCGAGCTGCCAGGTGGTGGAGACGTCGTCGACGTCCCGGGTGCGGCGGCTCGGCACGATGGCGATGTCGTCCAGGTGGTAACCGCGCTGGGCTGTCTTGCCCAGGCCGATCTCGACCACGTCACGCATGGGGGCTCCAGGTGGCTAGAGGGGTGGCGGTCAGCGGGAGTGGTAGTTGGGCGCCTCGACGGTCATCTGGATGTCGTGCGGGTGGCTCTCCTTGAGCCCGGCCGCGGTGATCCGGATGAGCTGGCCGCGCCGGTGCAGCTCGGGGATGCTCTCCGCGCCGACGTACCCCATCGCGGCCCGCAGCCCACCGATGAGCTGGTGGGCGACGGCGGAGAGCGGCCCCCGGTAGGGCACCTGGCCCTCCACGCCCTCCGGGACCAGCTTGTCCTCGGCGAGGACGTCCTGCTGGAAGTAGCGGTCCTTCGAGTACGACTTGGCCTGCCCCCGCGACTGCATCGCGCCGAGCGAGCCCATCCCCCGGTACGCCTTGTACTGCTTGCCGTTGATGAAGATCAGCTCGCCGGGGCTCTCCTCGCAGCCGGCCAGCAGGCTGCCGAGCATCACCGTGTCCGCGCCGGCCACGAGGGCCTTGGCGATGTCGCCCGAATATTGGATGCCGCCGTCGCCGATCACCGGGACGCCGGCCGGGCGGGCGGCCCGCGCCGCCTCCATGATCGCGGTGATCTGGGGTACGCCGACGCCGGCCACGATCCGGGTGGTGCAGATCGCGCCCGGGCCCACGCCGACCTTCACGCCGTCGGCGCCGGCGTCGACCAGGGCCTTCGCCCCGGCGTACGTGGCCACGTTGCCGCCGACGATGTCGATGGCGACCTCGGACTTGAGCTGGCGGACCATGTCGAGCACCGCCCGCTGGTGACCGTGGGCCGTGTCGACGATGATCACGTCCACGCCCGCGTCGACCAGCGTCCGCGCCCGCTTGTACGCGTCGTCGCCCACGCCGACGGCGGCGGCCACCCGCAGCCGGCCGGCGTCGTCCTTGGTGGCGTTCGGGTACTGCTCGCTCTTGGTGAAGTCCTTCACGGTGATCAGCCCGCGCAGCTTGCCCGAGCCGTCGACGATCGGCAGCTTCTCCACCTTGTGCTGGCGCAGCAGGGCCAGCGCCTCGTCCTTGCTCACCCCGACCGGGGCGGTGATCAGCGGCGTCCGAGTCATGATCTCGCGGACCCGGGTGTTCGGCTCGGAGACGAAGCGCATGTCCCGGTTGGTGACGATGCCGACGAGCTGGCCGTCGCCGTCGACCACGGGGACGCCCGAGATGCGGTACCGGCCGCAGAGCGAGTCGACGTCGCTCAGGGTGTCGTCGGGGCTCGCGGTCACCGGGTTGGTGATCATGCCGGACTCGGAGCGCTTGACCAGGTCGACCTGGAGCGCCTGGTCCTCCAGCGAGAGGTTGCGGTGCAGCACGCCGATGCCGCCCTGGCGGGCCATCGCGATCGCCATCCGCGCCTCGGTGACCGTGTCCATCGCGCTGGACAGCAGCGGGACGGTCAGCTCGACGTTGCGGGTCAGCCGGGTGCGGGTGTTGACCCGACTGGGCACCACGTCCGACTCGCCCGGCTGGAGCAGGACGTCGTCGAAGGTGAGGCCGAGCGGGACCACGCGGGCCGAGCCGGCGGGCAGCTCCGGCAGGTGGCCGCCCAGCTCGCCGGTGTCGGCGCCGGCCGGAAGATCGATGCTGGGCGAATTGTCCACGTTTGCTCTCCTGAGCTGGGTCGGGCGGGCTTCGGCGAGGTGGCGGGCGCGGGCATCCGGCGCACTCACCGGTGACGGCGCGTCGGTGCCATCGTACCCATCGGCCATGGCCACCCCCGCCGGTCCCGGGCCACCGGACGACGCTGCGTGACGTTCTCCCGGGTCGTTCGCCGACGCGGGGTGATCGACCGGACGGGGGCGGGCGTCGCGCGGTCGCGGGGACTACGGTGAGGGGGTGCACGACGAGCCCATCGACCCGTTCAACGGCGACCCGGCCGATCCGGCGGCGGAGCTGCACGATCCGGACGACGACGCCGCACCCGACCCGCTGACCGAGGTCGAACGGGCCGACGTGCTGGAGGACCTGGCCGATCTGGAGATCTACCAGGCGCTGCTCGCGCCCGTCGGGGTCCGTGGGCTGGTCATCGAGTGCGAGGACTGCCGCGAGCCGCACTACTTCGACTGGGACCTCCTGCGGGGCAACCTGCGCCACCTGCTCAACTCCGGCCGCCCCCGGGTGCACGAGCCGGCCTACGACCCCGACCCGGACCACTACGTGACCTGGGACTACGCCCGGGGGTACGCCGACGGCGTGCACGACACCCTCACCGAGGGCACCGAGGACGACCCCGAGCCGGGCGCCTGACCCAGGGTCGCCGTTGCCGGCGGGGCGGTTCAGGGAGCCGGGCCAGCGGGGCGGTTCAGCCCACCAGGCCGGCGGCCCGACGGTCAGCGCGGCGGGGCGGTTCAGGCCACCAGGCCGGCGCGGAAGCCGGCGGCCACCGCGTGCGCCCGGTCCCGCGCGCCGAGCTTGCGGAACAGCCGGCGGGCGTGGGTCTTCACCGTGTCCTCCGAGACGAACAGCTCCCGGCCGATCTCGGCGTTGCTCTTGCCCTCGGCCATGCCGAGCAGCACCTGCAACTCCCGCTCCGTGAGCCCCACCCCGCCCCGGCCGGCGCGCGCAGGCGCGGGCCGCTGGGCCGCCGCCGGGTCCCCCTCGCCGCCGGCCGCCTCCGGCTCGTCGTCCCCGCGCTGCACCGGCACCACGGACGGCACGCCGCCCGGCCCCTCGGGCCCCGCCGGCCAGGCCGGGCCGGGCCCGTTCGGGGTACGGCCGCCGGGCGCGGGTCGCGCCGGCCCGCCGACGGAGGCGGCGTCCCGGGCCGGATCCGTCACCCGGTGACGGGTGGCCCGGCCGGGTGCCGAGAGCAGCAGCAGGGCCTTGGCCACCGCGCTGGTCAGGTCGTGGTCGGTGCCCTGGATCAGCCCCCGGGCCCCCGCGCCGATGGTCGCGGCGGCGGCCTCCGACTCCTCGGCGCCGAGCAGCAGCACCGCGGCCTGCGGCGCGCGGGCCAGCACCCGGCGCACGAAGGCGGCGCTGTCCGGCCGGGTGAGGGCCGTGTCGGCGAGCACGACGTCCACCGGCCCCTCCGCCAGCCGCAGCATCACCTCGGGATCGGAGACGGCGGTACGGACGGCGGCCGACAGTCCGAGCCGCGCCGCCGCAGAGTTCAGTTGCTGCGCGGCGAGCGGTGTCCGAACGCACACGAGAACGGTACGCACAGTGGTCTCCTCTCCGACTCCGAGCAGACCACGGGGAGGTCGGCTCGGGTGGGGGTTCCCGGCAATCCTCCGAACTTTTCCGACATGTGGGGCATATGCCGCGTGTTGCCCGAGCTTTCCGATCTCAGGAAGTGTGAGCGGCGGTGGAGTGGGGTACCGGGGAGCCCGAGCCGGAAACGGTGCGCCAGCGCGGCCGCCGCCCGGACACCGGTCAACTGAGTATCTCCGCGGTGCCGCGCGGGAGGAGGGGTGCTGATGTCGAACGTACGCAGGCTGCCCGGACCCATCGTCGACCTCTGGGACTGGCAGCGGCTCGGTGCCTGCCGGGGCCGCGACAGCGCCCAGTTCTTCCACCCCGACGGCGAGCGCGGTTCCTCCCGCCTGCGCCGCGAGTCCGGCGCCAAGGCGGTCTGCCGGGCCTGCCCGGTGCGCGCCGAGTGCGCGGCGCACGCCCTCTCCGTCCGCGAGCCGTACGGCGTCTGGGGCGGCTTCAGCGAGGCCGAGCGGCTGCGGCTGCTCGCCGTGGGCTGGGAGGACCTCGCCGACCGCCGGCACAGCCGGGTCGACGTGGCCCGCCTGGAGGCCCGCCTCGGCCGCCCGCACAAGTCCACGGTGCCGGCCCAGCGCAGCGTCGCCTGACCGGACCCGCAGCGCGCCTGACCGACCCCGACGCCCAGGAGCCGACACCGCGACCAGAACCACCCGGCCGAAGGCCGACACCGCGACCAGAACACCGACGCCGCGCCCCGGACCCCGGGGCGCGGCGTCGTGTCACCCCCCGGCGCGGCGTCGTGTCACCCCCGGCCGGCCCGGACGCGCGCTCCCGTCGGCCGGACGCGGGCCGGGTGACGCCGCCGGACGGTGGGACCGCCAGGGACGCGTCAGGGCACGCCGTCGGTGACGGCGTGCCCTGAGCGGTGTCGTACGGGTCGGGTCAGAAACCCGGGCCGTGCTGGTGGCCGTGGCCGTGCGAGTGGCCGTGGCCGCCCGCTGCGGCCGGCTCGGCCTTCTCCGGCTTCTCCACCACCAGGCTCTCGGTGGTGAGCAGCAGGCCGGCGATCGAAGCGGCGTTGGAGACCGCGTTGCGGGTCACCTTCACCGGGTCGATGATGCCGGACTTCACCAGGTCGACGTACTCGCCGGTGGCGGCGTTGAGGCCGTTGCCCCACTCCTGGCCGGCGACCTTCTGCACCACGACGTAGCCGTCGTGGCCGGCATTCTGCGCGATCCAGCGCAGCGGCTCGACCAGCGCCTTGCGCACGATCGAGACGCCGACCTTCTCGTCACCGGTGAAGCCGAGGTCGTCGTCGAGCGCCGGCAGGATCTGCGCCAGGGCGGCGCCACCGCCGGGCACCGTGCCCTCCTCGACGGCGGCCTTGGTCGCGGCGATGGCGTCCTCGATGCGGTGCTTGCGCTCCTTCATCTCGACCTCGGTCGCCGCGCCCACCTTGATGACCGCGATGCCGCCGGAGAGCTTCGCCAGCCGCTCGGCCAGCTTCTCCCGGTCCCACTCGGAGTCCGAGGCCTCGATCTCCTTGCGGATCTGCGCGACCCGGTCGGCGACCTCGCCGGCCTTGCCACCGCCGTCGACGACGGTGGTGTTCTCCTTGTCGACCACGACGCGCCGGGCGGTGCCGAGCACGTCCAGGCCGACCTGGTCCAGCTTGTAGCCCAGCTCCGGGGCGACCAGCTCGGCGCCGGTGAGGATCGCCATGTCCTGGAGCATCGCCTTGCGGCGGTCGCCGAAGCCGGGGGCCTTCACCGCGCAGACCTTGAGGGTCTTGCGGATCGAGTTGACCACCAGCGTGGACAGGGCCTGACCCTCGACGTCCTCCGCGATGATCAGCAGCGGCTTGCTGTTCTGGAGGACCTTCTCCAGCAGCGGCAGCAGCTCCTCGATCGCCGAGATCTTCTGCGTGGTGATCAGGATGTACGGGTCCTCCAGGACCGCCTCCTGCTCCTCCACGTCGGTGACGAAGTTCGGCGAGATGAAGCCCTTGTCGAACTGGAGACCCTCGGTCACGTCCAGCTCGGTGGCGAGGGTGGAGCCCTCCTCGACGGTGATGACACCGTCGCGGCCGACCCGCTCCATCGCCTCGGCGATCAGCTCGCCGATCGTGGCGTCCTGCGCGGAGATCGTCGCGACGTGCGCGATCGACTCCTTGCCGGTGACCTCCACGGCCCGGTCGAGCAGGGCCTCGGAGACCTTGGCCGCCGCCGCGTCGATGCCGCGCTTGAGGCCGGACGGGTTGGCCCCGGCGGTCACGTTGCGCAGGCCCTCGCGGACCATGGCCTGGGCCAGCACGGTCGCGGTGGTGGTCCCGTCGCCGGCGACGTCGTTGGTCTTGGTCGCCACCTCCTTGACCAACTGCGCGCCGAGGTTCTCGTAGGGGTTGGTGAGCTCGATCTCCTTGGCGATGGTCACGCCATCGTTGGTGATCGTGGGCACACCGAATTTCTTGTCCAGGACGACGTTGCGCCCGCGCGGGCCGAGAGTGACCTTGACCGCGTCCGCGAGGGCGTTGACACCGTGCTCCAGCAGGTGCCGGGCGTCGTCCGAGAAGCTCAGGATCTTCGCCATGAATGTCCCTTCGAGGCGTCGCTGCCCCGGCCCGGCGAGCCGGACCGGGGCAGCGACACTGATCGGTTGGTTACTTCTCGATGACCGCGAGGACGTCGCGGGCGGAGAGCACCAGGTACTCCTCGCCGGCGTACTTGACCTCGGTGCCGCCGTACTTCGAGTAGATGACGGTGTCGCCGACGGCGACGTCAACCGGGATGCGGTTGCCCTTGTCGTCGATCCGGCCCGGGCCGACAGCGAGGACGGTGCCCTCCTGCGGCTTCTCCTTGGCGGTGTCGGGGATCACGATGCCCGACGCCGTGGTGGTCTCAGCCTCGTTCGCCTGGACCAGGATCCGGTCCTCGAGCGGCTTGATCGCAACCTTGGTCGCGGTAGTCACGGGCTTACCCTCCTGGGGTACTGGTTTCGTTGCCGGCCGGCGGGGCCGACCAGCGTCAATTAGCCACATGCCACCGGGCGGGGCCGTCGTCGCGGGTGCCGGTCCGCCTGGCGTTCAGCCACCGGGCGCGGGGCCCGGGAGCTGGCACCCTCAGGGTGAGAGTGCTAATCGCAGGTTATGCCGTCGCTAGCACTCCGTCAAGGAGAGTGCCAGCGCGCCGCCCGCCGTGTCGCACGCCGAGGCGGCCCGCGCAGCCCCGGACCGGGCCGGGACAATGACCGGGTGGATCTCGACCAGTTCGCCGCACTGCGTACCCCCGAGGGGTCGGCCGCGCTCGCCGCGGCGGCCGGGGTGGCCGGCGGCGACCCGCTGACGGCGGCGTCGGCGCTCCGCTCCGCCGGGCTGCCCGCCGGGCTGGCCGCCGCCGCGCTGACCCAGGCCGAGCTGCGCCGCCGGGCGGTCGGCAAGTTCGGCCCCGCCGCCGCCGGCATGTTCCTCACCCGCGCGGGGCTGGAACAGGCCACCCGGGGGGTGGTGGCCGACCGGCGGGCCGAGCGGCTGCGCGCCGCCGGGGTGCGCACGCTGGCCGACCTGGGCTGCGGCCTCGGCGCCGACGCGCTCGCCGCCGCCCGCGCCGGAATCCGCGTGTACGGGGTGGAGGCCGACCCGGTGACCGCCGCGATGGCCGCCGCGAACGCCGAGGCCGCCGGGCTGGCCGACCGGTTCACCGTGGAGTGCGGCGACGCCACGGCGTTCGACGTGTCCCGCGTCGACGCGGTCTTCTGCGACCCGGCGCGGCGCAGGGCGGGCACCGGCCGGCGGATCTTCGACCCGAACGCCTACTCGCCCCCCTGGGACTTCGTCACCGGCCTGGCCGAGCGGGTGCCGCGCACCGTGGTCAAGGTCGCCCCCGGCCTCGACCACGCGCTGATCCCGGCGGGGGCGGAGGCGGAGTGGGTGAGCGTGGGCGGCGACCTGGTCGAGGCCGCCCTCTGGTGCGGCCCGCTCGCCGGGTCCCCCCGCCGCGCGACGGTGCTGAAGGAAGGGCACCCTTTTAACGCTTCCGGTAGAGCAGGGGCCCCTTCTTATCAGCCCCCCGCCTCCGGCGGGCAACCTGCCGGCCCCGACGGTCAGCCCGCCGGCTCCGGCCACCAGCTCACCGGCTCCGGCACCGCCGAGGCGGCGGTCGGCCCCGTGCGCCGTTACCTCCACGACCCCGACCCGG
>NZ_BBZF01000016.1:154459-205207 GCF_020884795.1 Micromonospora okii | reverse complement strand
CCGCGCCCACCTGGTCGCCGAGCTGGCCGACTCCCTCGGCGCAACCCTCGCCGACCCGAGCATCGCCTACCTGTACGCCGACACGCCCGGCGCGACGCCGTTCGCCCGCTGCCTGGAGGTCACCGACGTGCTGCCGTTCTCGCTCAAGCGGCTGCGCGCGCTGCTGCGCGAGCGCCGGGTGGGCCGGGTCGAGATCCTCAAGCGCGGCTCGGCGCTGGAGCCGGAGAAGCTGCGGCGGGACCTGCGGCTGGCCGGCCCGGAGGCGGCGAGCGTGGTGCTGACCCGGGTCGCGGGCGCCCCCACCGTGCTGCTGTGCCGCCCGGTGCCGGTCGTGGTGGATCGGACGACGACGGCGGGTTAGCTTGTCGACATGGCGGGACAGGGCACTCCGGCGACGGCGCTGCTGACCAGGCGGAAGATCCGGCACAGCACGCACCCGTACGACGTGTCGCCGGACGCGGCGAACTACGGCGCGCTCGTCGCGGCGGCCCTGGGCGTGCCCCCGGAGCGGGTGTTCAAGTCGCTGGTCACCGAGGTCGACGGCGCGCTCGCGGTGGCGGTGGTGCCCGTGACCGGTGAGCTGGACCTCAAGGCGCTGGCCGCCGCGCTCGGCGGCAAGCGGGCGACGATGGCCGACCGCGCCGCCGCCGAGCGGGCCACCGGCTACGTGCGCGGCGGGATCAGCCCGCTCGGCCAGCGCAAGCGCCTGCCCACGGTGGTGGACGCCTCCGCGCTGGCCCACGAGACCGTGTACGTCTCGGCGGGCCGCCGCGGCCTCCAGCTCCAGCTCGCCCCGGCGGACCTGATCGCCCTCACCGACGCCCGCACGGCACCGATCGCGGCGGCCTGACGACGGCGTCGTGGACCGTCCTGGACGGCCGGTCGCTGACCACCGGCCCGGGGGCGTACGCGGACGCGACCGACGCCGCGCTCGCCTCGGACGCGGCGCTGACCGAGTCCTTCGCCACGGCACACGACGCCCGGCGTGCGCCCCCGGGTCAGCGGTCGACCTGGGTGAAGTCCCACGAGTGCGGCGGGCGGGCCACCAGCATGGCGGGCGGGTCGGGCAGCGACCGGGGGTTGCTCCGCCACTTCGAGATCACCACCACCCGGTGGTCGGTCGAGCTGAACACCTCGCTGGCGACGTGCAGCGGGTCGTGCTCGAACTCGGGCAGGGCCGTGTCGCAGACCCAGGTGATCAGGTCGGCGAAGCCGTACGGCTCCGCCCGCGCCTCCCACATCCGTACGATCACGTCGTCGCTCCCCTCGCCCGCCATCACACGCTGACCGTGGTCAGCGGCAGGGCCGAGTCGGCCGGCAGGTCGAGCCGGCTCGGCGCGACCCCCGAGGCGACGAGGTGCGCCCCGAGCGCCGCCACCATCGCCCCGTTGTCGGTGCACAGCTTCGGCCGGGGCACCCGCACCCGGATGCCCAGCTTCGCCGCGCGGTGCTCGGCCAGCGCCCGCAGCCGGGAGTTGGCCGCCACTCCCCCGCCGATCACCAGCGTGTCCACCCCGTGCGCCTGGCAGGCGGCCAGCGCCTTGGCGGTGAGCACGTCGCAGACCGCCTCCTGGAACGACGCGGCCACGTCGGCCACCGGCACGGGCTCGCCGGCCCGCTGCCGGGCCTCCACCCAGCGGGCCACCGCCGTCTTCAGGCCGGAGAAGGAGAAGTCGTACCGGTGGGCGGCGAGGTCCTTCGCGGCGGTCAGCCCGCGCGGGAAGTTGATCGCGGCGGCGTCGCCGGCCCGTGCCTCCCGGTCGACGTACGGCCCGCCCGGGAACGGCAGGCCGAGCAGCCGGGCCACCTTGTCGAACGCCTCGCCGGCCGCGTCGTCGATCGTCGCCCCCAGCGGGGTCACCCCGCGCGCCAGGTCGTCGACGAGCAGCAGGGACGAGTGCCCGCCGGAGACCAGCAGGGCGACCGCCGGCTCGGGCAGCGGGCCGTGTTCGAGGGTGTCCACGGCGACGTGCGCGGCGAGGTGGTTCACCCCGTACACGGGCTTGGAGGCCGCCACCGCGTACCCCTTGGCGGCGGCCACGCCGACGAGCAGCGCGCCGGCCAGCCCCGGGCCGGAGGTCACCGCGATGGCGTCGATGTCGGCGATCGTCACCCCCGCCTCGCGCAGCGCCCGGTCCATCGTCGGCACGATGGCCTCCAGGTGGGCGCGGCTGGCCACCTCGGGCACCACGCCGCCGAACCGGGCGTGCTCCTCCACGCTGGAGGCCAGCGCGTCGGCGAGCAGGGTGTGCCCGCGCACGATGCCGACCCCGGTCTCGTCGCAGGAGGTCTCGATGCCGAGGATCAGCGGTTCGTCAGCCATGGTCCCTCAGTCCTGGTCGCGCCGCATGACCAGCGCGTCGGTGTTGCTGGGTTGGTAGTAGCCGCGCCGTACGCCGATCGGCTCGAAGCCGTACGTCGCGTAGAGCCGCTGCGCGGGGGCATTGTCCGCCGCGACCTCCAGCAGGGTGCTGCGCGCGCCCCGGCGGGCCGCCTCGGCGAGCAGCGCCTCCAGCAGGGCCCGGCCCACGCCGCGCCGCTGGGCGTCCCGGCGGACCGCGATGTTCTGCACCCACGCCTCGTCGGGAGCCGCGACGGCCAGGCCCGCGTAGCCGAGCACCGCGCCGCCGGGCCCCTCGGTCGCCACCAGGTAGTGGTGGCCGTTGGCCAGCTCGTTCCAGAACATCGCCGCCGACCAGCGCTCGGGGCCGAACAGGTCCGCCTCGATGAGCAGCACCTCGTCGACGTGCCACCAGCGGAACCGCTCCAGCCGCACCCCGTCGGGGCTCACGGCACCTTCTCGGCTCGCGACTGCGGGGCTCGCAACACCCGCTCACTCCTCGCGCTCACGGCAGCATCTCAGTTCGCGACTGCGGGGCTCGCAACACCGGCTCACTCCTCGCGCTCACGGCACCATCCCTGCTCGCGACTGCGGGGCTCGCAACACCGGCTCACTCCTCGCGCTCACGGCAGGACCGGTTTGCGGGCGGTGGCCGCCACGGCGTCCGGGCGGCGCAGGTACAGCGGGGTGAGGGGTTCGCCGGGCGCGCCGGCCCTGATCCGCTCGGCCGCCAACTCGGCCAGCGCGGTCGGGTCCGGGTAGCGCGGCTCGGCCCGCAGCGGCAGGTCGAACACCTCGGCGTACCGGTGGGCGCCGTCGCCGGCCACGGCGGTGACCCCGAGGTCGCGGGCGCGTTGCGCGGCGACCGCCGGGGCGTCCACGTCCGGGCCGGCGATCCGCTGGCCCGCGCCGTCGTAGACCGCCCAGTAGACCTCCCGGCGGCGGGCGTCGCCGGCCGCCAGGACCGGCTCGCCGGCCGCCGCCGGGTGGCCGATCCCGTCCAGCGAGCAGACGCCGTACGCGGGGACGCCGAGCACCTGGGCCATCGTGGCGGCGGTGACCAGCCCCACCCGCAGCCCGGTGAACGGGCCGGGGCCGAGACCGGCGACGATCGCGGCCAGGTCGGCCGGGCGGGCGCCGACCTCGGCGAGGACGGCGTCGACCTGCGGCGCGAGCAGCTCGCCGTGCGCGCGGGCGTCGACGGTGCGGCGCTGCGCCCGGGGCGTGACGCCGCCCGCCGTGACCTCCACCAGCGCGGCGGTCACCGCGGGGGTCGAGGAGTCCACCACCAGTACGAGCACGAACGCAACCCTAACCGGCCCGCCGGCCGACCCCGGTCACCCCCCGCCGCGTCACGGGTGGCGTCGCCCGGCGAGCGCGGGGCTCGGCCGGCACGGGTGGCGGCCCCGGGCGCGGGCGGGGTTCGGCCACCACGGGCGGGGCTCGGCCGGCGGCCGGGCGGACGGACGGGTCAGCCCGCGGACCGCTCCCAGTCGATCGTGGGCAGCCCGGCGTCGGCGAGGGCCTTGTTCGTCGCGCTGAACGGGCGGCTGCCGAGGAAGCCGCGCGGGTTCATCGGGCTCGGGTGGCCGGCCTCCAGCACCACGTGCCGCTGGTTGGTCACGAGGGCCGCCTTCTTGCGGGCGTACCCGCCCCAGAGCAGGAAGACCACCCGGTGGTCGAGGGCGTCCAGCGCGCGGATCGTGGCGTCGGTGAACTCCTCCCACCCCTTGTTGGCATGCGAGCCGGGGGTGGCCTGCCGGACGGTGAGCACCGAGTTGAGCAGCAGCACGCCCTGGGCGGCCCAGCCGTCGAGGTTGCCGCCGCGCGGCTTCGGCACGCCCAGGTCCTCGCTCAGCTCCTTGAAGACGTTGCGCAGCGACGGCGGGACGGACACCCCCTCACGGACGCTGAAGCTCAGCCCGTGCGCCTGCCCGGCCTTGTGGTACGGGTCCTGCCCGAGGATCAGCACCCGGCAGTCGGCCGGCGCGCAGAGCCGGTAGGCCGAGAAGAGGTCCTCGACCGGCGGGAAGACGGTCTGGGTGGCGTACTCCCCGGCGACGAACTCGGCCAGGGCCGCCGTGCGGGCGGGGTCGAGGTGCGGGGTGAGCACGGCACGCCACTCGTCGGGCAGCAGCGCCGGCAGGTCGAGGGCGGGGGCGGCGTCGGGCATCGGCAACCTTTCGTAGTCGATCGCCACCTTCTTACCAGCCGCGACCGACACTCCTCGACACCGACAGCGACGGGGGCGCGGAGACCGGGAGGAACCCTCCGGTCCGTCAGCGGAGAGAAGCGAGCCGGGCGGCCCAGTCGCCGCCGACCGGTTCCAGCTCGACCACGCGGGTGTCGTCGTCGCGTCGGTCGATGCGGACCCGCAGGTGGGCGTCGACCAACTGCTCGACCAGCCCCTCGCCCCACTCGACCACGGTCACCGAGTCGTCGACCGAGGCGTCCAGGTCGAGGTCGTCGATCTCGGCGCGAGGGTCGGCGGCGTCCCCCAGCCGGTACGCGTCGGCGTGCACCAGCGCCACCGTGCCCCCGCGCTGCGGGTCGGGCCGGTGCACGCGGGCGATCACGAAGGTGGGCGAGGTGACGTCGCCGCGCACCCCGAGGCCCGCGCCGATGCCCCGGGTGAGCGCGGTCTTGCCGGCGCCCAGCGGGCCGGTGAGCAGCAGCAGGTCCCCGGCGCGCAGCACGCCGGCCAGCCGGCGGCCGAACGCGTGGGTGTCCTCGACCGCGGGCAGCGCGACGACGACCGTCCCCGCCGGGGGCGGCGCGCCGAGGGCGCTCACAGCGCCTCCAGGAAGCGGGCGAGGGCCGCGTCGACCTCGTCGGCGTGCTCCAGCATCACCACGTGCCCGCTGTCATGGATCTTGACGTACTCGGCGTGCGGCAGCCGCCGGACGATCTCCTCCGAGTGGTTCACCGGCGTGATCATGTCCTTGTCGCCGACCACCACGAGCACCGGGGTGCCCGCCAGCGCGGCCAGCGCCGGGAACCGCGAGTGGGTGGCCAGGGTGCGCAGGTAGCGGGTGACCGTGTCGGCCGAGGTGCGGGAGTTCATCTCCTCCACGTACGACACGAGGGCCGGGCTGGGGTTCGGCGTGCCGAAGCCGTACCGGCGGGTGAGCAGCCAGGCGACGTTCGACGTCGACCTGCGGGCCCGGTCGATCACGGTGCCGCCGTACCGGGTGGCGTTGTTGACCATGAACAGCACCGGGCCGCCGACCCGGCCCAGCAGCGCCGGGGCCACCAGCTTCGTCTCGGCCAGCAGCCCGCCCGAGGTGGCCATGAGGACCGTGCCGACCACCCGGTCGCCGAACAGCTCCGGGTACGCCTCGGCGAACGCCATGATCGTCATGCCGCCCATCGAGTGCCCGACCAGCACCAGCGGCCCCTCGGGGACGACCCGGTCGATGACCCGGCGCAGCGTGTCGCCCAGCGCGGCGAGGTCGTACTCGCCGCTCTCCAGCCGCCCCGACCGGCCGTGCCCCGGCTGGTCGTACGCGACGATCCGGTGCTCGCCGCGCTCGGCGAGCATCTTGCGCTGGAAGTGGAACGTGCCCATGTCCAGGCAGAAGCCGTGCACCAGCACCACGGTCGGGCGGCCGGGGGCCGGCCGGGTCGGCTCCACCACCTCGACGTGGACGTCCGTGCCGTCGGGCATCTCCAGCAGCAGCGCCTCGTCGTACCGCTGCTCGCCGAAGACCTCGTCGGCGTACGGGTCGGTGGGGTCGGCCTTGAGGCGGCGGACCAGGGCCCGCTCGCTGACCACGCCCGCCGCGAGCCCGGCGGCGGCCACGCCGACCACGCCGACGACGCCGGCCACCCGGCCGGCGGCCGTGCGGGGCCGGGGAATGCGGAACCTGCTCACGCCGGTGTCCCGGTCACGGGCGCTCGCCGTCGTAGACGCGGGGCACCCGGACGCCGCCGAACCGGGTGACGATCTCGTAGTTGATGGTGCCGACGGCGGCGGCCCAGTCGTCGGCGGTGGGCTCGCCGTCGGCGCCGGGCCCGAACAGGGTCGCCACGTCACCGGCGGCCACCGGGTCGTCGCCGCAGTCGATCACGAACTGGTCCATGCAGACGCGGCCGGAAACGGCCCGCCGCCGGCCGGCGAGCTGCACCGGCCCGCAGTTCGAGGCGTGCCGGGGCACCCCGTCGGCGTAGCCGAGCGGCACCACCGCGAGGTTGGCGTCGGCCTCGGTGAAGTACGTGTGGCCGTACGAGACGCCGCTGCCGGCCGGCACCCGCTTGGCGAGCGTGACCCGGGCGCGGGCGGTCATCGCCGGGCGCAGCCCGAAGCTCTCCCCGGCCACCGGGGAGAGCCCGTAGGTGGCGATGCCGGGCCGGACCAGGTCGAAGTGGGTGTCGGGGCGGGTCAGGGTGGCGGCGGAGTTGGCCAGGTGCCGGTAACGCGGGCGCAGCCCGGCCCGCTCGACCATGTCCAGCCCCTCGTGGAAGACGGCGAGCTGGCGGTCGGTGGTGGGGTGGCCGGGCGAGTCCGCGTACACGAAGTGGCTCCACACGCCCACCACCTCGACCAGGCCGTCGGCCTGGGCCTTCGCGGCGGCCTCCAGCAGCGCCGGCCAGTCGGCGACGGTGGCCCCGCTGCGGGCCAGGCCGGTGTCGATCTTCAGGTGCAGCCGGGCCGGGCGTCCCGCCCGCCGGCCCGCCTCGACCAGCTCGTCGAGCTGGGGCAGGCTCGCGGCGGCCAGGTCCACCCCGGCCTCGACGCCGGAGTGCAGCGGCAGCCCCGGGGCGAGCAGCCAGGCCAGCACGGGCGCGGTCACACCGGCCCGGCGCAGGGTCAGCGCCTCGTCCAGAGTGCAGACGCCCAGCCAGTCCGCTCCCGCGTCCAGCGCGGCGCGGGCCGACGGGACCATGCCGTGGCCGTACCCGTCGGCCTTGACCACCGCCATCAGCTCGGCGCTCGTCCCGGCCCGCAGGCGCGTCACGTTCTCCCGGATCGCGTCGAGATCGATCCGTACCTCGGACTGCCACATGCCCCCAGCCTACTGATCGCCGTGGGCCGGCCGGGGCGCAGTCGCCGCCGACACGGGCGGGGCGGTCAGGGCAGGCGGGCCACGACCGGGCGGAGCGCGGCGGCCACGTCGGTCGCGGTGACCGGGCCGCCCCGGGCCGCCTCCCGACCGGCCAGCCCGTGCAGGTACCCCGCCACGGCTGCGGCCCGCTCCGGGGCCAGCCCGGCGGCGAGCAGCGAGCCGAGCAGTCCGGCCAGCACGTCGCCGGTGCCTCCGCTGGCCAGGGCGGGGGTGCCGGTCGGGTTGGCGTACGCCCGGCCGTCGGGGGTGGCGACGACCGTGCGGCTGCCCTTGAGCAGGACCACCGCGTTCATCCAGGCGGCCAGCCGCAGCGCGGCGGCGACCCGGTCCGCGCCGGGCTCCTCGCCGCAGAGCCGGGTGAACTCCCGGTCGTGCGGGGTCACCACGGTCGGCGCGTCCCGCCCGCGCAGCAGGTCGGCCATCGACCCGTCGAGGAGCAGGGTCAGCGCGTCGGCGTCGAGCACCACCGGCACCGGGGCGGCGAGCACCGCGCGCAGCTCGGCTGCGGCCCCGGCGTCCGTGCCGAGCCCGCAGCCGCAGACCCACGCCTGCACGCGCCCGGCGTCGGCGACCCGCCCGCTGGCGATCACCGACGGGTGGTGGCGCAGCACGTCGACGCGGGCGCCGCCGGCGTACCGGACCAGGCCGGTCGGGCCGGCGAGCGCGCCGCCGACGGAGAGCACGGCCGCCCCCGGGTACGCGGTCGAGCCGGTCGCCAGGCCGACCACGCCCCGGGTGTACTTCTCGGCGGCGGGGCCCAGCTCCGGCCACCACTCCACGACGTCGGACCACTCGGTGACCCGCAGCGCGGGGGTGCCGCGCAGCCACGGCCCGAGCCCGATGTCGACCAGCTCGACCTCGCCGGCCAGCGCCGCCGCCGGGCCGACCGCCAGGGCAGGCTTGAGCGCGCCGAACGCCACCGTCACGTCGGCCCGCACGGCGGTGGGCCGACCGTCGGCGGACGGCGGCACGTGCCCGGTGTCGACGGCCACCCCGCTCGGGGTGTCCACGGCGACCACGGCGGCCCGCCCGCCGTCCCGGCCGCGCAGGTCGGGCAGCTCGGCGGCGAGGCGACCGGCCGCCTCGCGCAGGCCGCCGGTGCCGCCGATCCCGACGATCCCGTCCAACACCAGGTCGACCACGGCCGGCGGGCGGTCCACCAGGCGACCCCCGGCGGCCCGCAGCGCGGCCAGCCCGCCCGCGTGCGCCCGGCCGGGGCTGAGGAGCAGGGCCGACACGGCGGCCCCCCGGCGGGCCAGGCGCTCCCCCGCGTACAGGGCGTCGCCGCCGTTGTCGCCCGTGCCGACGAGCAGCAGCACCCGGGCGCCGTAGACCCCGCCCCGGTCGGCGAGCAGCAGCGCGCAGCGGCGGGCCAGCCCGGCGGCGGCCCGCTGCATCAGCGTCCCCTCGGGGAGGGTGGCCATCAGCCCGGCCTCCGCCGCCCGTACGTCCGCGACCCGCCACACCGGTTTCATGCCACCCCGTCCCGTCCGCCCCGCGCCGGCCCAGCCACTCGGCGCCCGTCGGGGCCGACCGCGACTCACCCTACCGGCGGCGGGCGGGCGCAGATTAGCCGTCGGGCCGAGCGGGGGCAACGCCTGTGGACGACCGGCGGGTACGGGCCGGCCCCGTCGTCCACAGGGCTCCCCGGGTGGCCCGGGGGCCGCCTAGCGTCGGCGTCGCCGTCGCGCGTCGACGCCGGCTGGAGGGGTCGGCGCGAGCGGCGGCACCGAGCCGGAGGGAGCCCCGATGAGCGAGCAACCGTTCACCGTCCGCCCCGAGCTGCTGCGCCAGGTGGCCGGGGCGCTCGGCGACGACGCGTACCGGCTGGCGCGGGGCCTGGCCGGGGTGTCCGGGCTGGTCGTGCCGGCACCCCAGTGGCGTTCGGCGGCGGCCCTGGCCGCCCTGGAGACGGCGACGCACGCCTGGTGCGGCGCGCTCGGCGCGCGGGTGGCCGCCGCCGGGGCCGCGCTGACCGCCGCCGCCGAGGGCTACCAGGCGGCCGACGAGCGGGCGTCCCGCCGGCTGACGGCGGTCCCCCGGTGAGCCGCCCGACGGCCGACGTCGCGGCGGCCGGCCGGGGCGCACCGGGCAGGGGCCGGCCTGCGGCACCCTCCGTCGCCCCCGGGGACGGGTACGCCCGGCTGTGGGCGGCCGGCCCGGCCCGGTGGGCGGACGCGGGGGCGGTCTGGCGGGGGCTGACCGGGCTGGCCGACCGGCGGGCGGCCGAGCTGGCCGGGGCGGCCGGCGCGCTGCGGACCGGCTGGACGGGGCCGGCCGCCGGGGCGGCGGGCGGGCGGATCGACTCGCTCCGGGTCGACGTGGCCGCCCTCGGGCCGGCGGTGATCGAGGCCGACCAGGTGCTCGCCGAGCTGGCCGGGCGGCTGGGCCGGGCGAAGGCCGGGCTGGTCGAGGCGGTAGCCCTGGCCGACGCGGGCGGAGTGCGGCTCGACCGGCAGGGCCGGGCGAGCGCCGACCCGGCGCGGGCGCGGCCCGGCGCGCCCGACCCGCCGGTGGCGCGGGTCGCCGCCGCCGTGGCCGCGGCGCTGGCGGCGGCCGACGCGGCCGACCGGGAGGCGGCCGACCGGCTCGACGAGCTGGCCGGGTCCGCCCGGCGGGGCTGGGTCTCGCCGCCCCCGCCGTGGCGTCCGCCCCCGGGCGCCGCCCCGGAGACCGTCCGCTCCTGGTGGGCCGGGCTCACCCCGGCCCAGCGCCGCTGGCTGGCGGCGCGGGAGCCGGAGCTGGTCGGTCGGCTCGACGGGGTGCCGGTGGCGGCCCGGGACCAGGCCAACCGCCTGCTGGTCGGCCGGCGGCGGGAGGCGCTGCTGGCCGAGCGGCGCCGGCTGCTCGGGCGGCTGCCGCGCGGGCCGGCGGAGCTGGTCGCGCTGTCCCGGGTGGAGTCCACCCTGGCGGGGCTGGACGCGCTGGCCGCCCGGCTGGCCGGCGGCGGGCAGCCCCGGGCGTACCTGCTCGGGCTCGACCCGGGCGGCGAGGGCCGGGCGGTGGTGGCGCTGGGCGACCCGGACCGGGCCGACCGCGTGCTGACGTACGTGCCGGGGATGACCGCCGGGCTCGCCGACGCCACCGGCGAGCTGGGCCGGGCGGCCCGGGTGCAGGCCCGCTGCGCGGCGCTGGACCCGACCGGGTCGACGGCGGCGGTCCTCTGGCTGGACTACGACGCGCCCGACTTCCTGCACGAGGCGTTCCTGCCCGGCCAGGCCCGCGACGCCGGCCCGGCGCTGCACCGGTTCCAGGAGGGGCTGCGGGCGACCCACGACGGGCCGCCGGCCCGGCAGACGGTGCTCGGGCACAGCTACGGCTCGCTGGTCGTGGGCACCGCCGCGCGCGAGCACGGGCTCGCCGCCGACGCGCTGGTCTTCGTCGGTTCGCCCGGCGTCGGGGTGGACCGGGCCGACGCGCTGCGGCTGCCCTCCGGCGAGGTCTGGGCGAGCACCGCGCCGGACGACGCGATCCGGCTGGCCCCCACCCCCGACGAGCTGCCCCGCCGTGTCCTGCGCGGGCTCAGCCCGCTGACCGCAGTGCTGACCGGCCGCGACGACCACGCGCTGTGGTTCGGCCACGACCCGGCCGACCCGGGCTTCGGCGGGCGCACCTTCCCCAGCGGCCGGTACGGCCACACCGGCTACTGGGAGCCGGGCAACCCGGCCCTGGACGGCATGGCCCGCGTCGTCCTCGGGCGGTGACCGTGCCGCCCGCCGGCGTCGTCGGCCCCCACCTGGCGACGGCATCAGCCCCCGCCCAGCGGCGGAGGAGGGCCGGCGGGCTACTCGACGGTGACGGACTTGGCGAGGTTGCGGGGCTGGTCCACGTCGTGGCCCCGGGCGGCGGCGATCTCCGCCGCGAGCACCTGCAACGGCACGGTGGTCACCAGCGGCGCGAGCAGCGTCGGCGTGCGCGGCACCCGGATCAGGTGGTCGGCGTAGCGGACCACCGCCTCGTCGCCCTCCTCGGCGATCACGATGGTCCGGGCGCCCCGGGCCCGGACCTCCTGGATGTTGGAGACGACCTTGTCGTGCAACATGCCCCGGCCCACCGGGGACGGCACGATGCAGATCACCGGCGTCCCCTCGTCGATCAGGGCGATCGGGCCGTGCTTCAGCTCGCCGGCGGCGAACCCCTCGGCGTGCATGTAGGCCAGCTCCTTGAGCTTGAGCGCGCCCTCCAGCGCCACCGGGTAGCCGACGTGCCGGCCGATGAAGAGCACGGTCGGCTCGGCCCGAAGCTGGCGGGCCAGCTCCCGCACCGGCTCGATCCGGTCGAGCAGCTCGCGCAGCTTGCCGGGCATCTGGTGGAGCTGGTCGACCACGGCGGCGACCTCGTCGGCGAACTTGATCCCGCGCACCTGTGCGAGGTGCAGCCCGATCAGGTAGCAGGCGACGAGCTGGGTGAGGAACGCCTTGGTGGAGGCGACGGCGATCTCCGGCCCGCCGTGGGTGTAGAGGACGGCGTCGGACTCGCGCGGGATGGTGGAGCCGTTGGTGTTGCAGATGGCGAGCACCCGGGCCTTCTGCTCCTTGGCGTGCCGCAGCGCCATCAGGGTGTCCATCGTCTCGCCGGACTGGGAGATCACGACGATCAGCGTGGACCGGTCGAGGACGGGGTCGCGGTAGCGGAACTCGCTGGCCAGCTCCACCTCGCAGGGAATCCGGGTCCAGTGCTCGATGGCGTACTTGGCGACGAGGCCGGAGTGGTACGCGGTGCCGCAGGCGACGATGAAGACCTTGTCGACGTCGCGGAGGTCCTGGTCGCTGAGGCGGACCTCGTCGAGCATGATCTCGCCGCTGTCGGTGAGCCGGCCGAGCAGGGTGTCGGCGACGGCCTGCGGCTGCTCCTCGATCTCCTTGAGCATGAACCAGTCGTAGCCGCCCTTCTCGGCGGCCGAGGCGTCCCAGTCGACGTGGAAGTCCTTGCCGGTGGCGGGCCGGCCGGCGAAGTCGGTGATCTCGACGGCGTCGGGGGTGATCAGGACGATCTGGTCCTGCCCCAGCTCGATCGCGTCGCGGGTGTGCTCGATGAACGCGGCGACGTCGCTGGCGAGGTAGTTCTCCCCGTCGCCCCGGCCGACCACCAGCGGGGAGTTGCGCCGGGCGCCCACCACCGCGCCCGGCATCCCGGCGTCGACGGCGAGCAGCGTGAACGCGCCCTCCAGCCGCCGGCAGACCGCGCGCATCGCGGCGGCGAGGAGCTGCGGGCCGTCCGGCTCGCCGGCCGCGCGCAGGCCGGCCAGCGCGGCGGAGAGCAGGTGGGCGGCGCACTCGGTGTCGGTGTCGCTGGCGAACTGGACGCCGGTCTCCTCCAGCTCGGCGCGGAGCTTGGCGAAGTTCTCGATGATGCCGTTGTGGATCACGGCGACCCGGCCGTCGGGGGCCAGGTGCGGGTGGGCGTTGCGGTCGGTGGGGCCGCCGTGGGTGGCCCAGCGGGTGTGCCCGATGCCGGTGGTGCCGTCGCCGATGCCGATCGGGCTCGCGGCGCAGCCCGCCGGGTCGACGGCGGCCCGCTCGGCCAGCACCTTCTCGAGGTTCGACAGCTTGCCCGCCTTCTTCTCGGTCAGCAGCTCGTCGTCGCAGACCACGGCGACGCCGGCCGAGTCGTAGCCGCGGTACTCCAGGCGGCGCAAGCCGTCGAGCACGATGCCGAGCGCCGGGCGGGAGCCCGCGTAACCCACGATTCCACACATGGTTCGCAGCCTAGCCCAGTTTCACTCACCACACGTGCGCGGAAGCCGGGTAAACAAGCACCGAATTTGATCGAAGGGGCGGAGGGGGTGGTCCGGGGCACGAACCTCCCCCGACGGCTCCGCCCGCCCCCTGCTGGCCGGCGGGGCCGGCCGAGCCCTGCCATGTCGCCGACATGGCGGCTTCTCAACCCCCCGGATACCGCCATGTCGGCGGCACGGGGGCGATTCGACCCGCCGCCGTTCGCGTAGCCGGGCAGCCCGGTCAGCCGGGCGGCCTGCACGCGAGGTTGAACTCGCTCGATCGGGCCGTACGCTGGCTGACGTGACGACGACCGCGAATGCCGACCCGCTGGTGGCCCGGATGCGCCCGTTCGGGACGACCGTCTTCGCCGAGATGTCCGCCCTGGCCGTGCGCACCGGCGCGGTCAACCTCGGTCAGGGCTTCCCGGACACCGACGGCCCGCCCGAGATGCTCGCCGCCGCCGTGGAAGCGCTGCGCGGCGGCCAGAACCAGTACCCGCCGGGTCCGGGCGTCCCGGTGCTGCGGTCCGCCGTCGCCGACCACCAGCGCCGGTTCTGGGGCCTGGAGTACGACCCGGACGGCGAGGTCGTCGTCACCGCCGGGGCCACCGAGGCGATCGCCGCGAGCATCCTCGCCCTTTGCGAGCCGGGCGACGAGGTGGTCTGCTTCGAGCCGTACTACGACTCGTACGCCGCCTCGATCGCCCTCGCGGGGGCGGTGCGCCGGCCGGTGACGCTGCGGCCCGGGGCGGACGGCCGGTACGCCTTCGACCCGGACGCGCTGCGCGCCGCCTTCGGGCCGCGCACCCGGCTGGTGCTGCTGAACTCGCCGCACAACCCGACCGGCAAGGTCTTCACCCGCGACGAGCTGACCCTGGTGGCCGAGCTGTGCCGGGAGCACGACGCCTACGCGGTGACCGACGAGGTGTACGAGCACCTGGTCTTCGCCGACGCGGCCACGGCGCACGTGCCGCTGGCCACCCTGCCCGGGATGCGGGAGCGCACCCTGCGGATCTCGTCGGCCGGCAAGACGTTCTCCTGCACCGGCTGGAAGGTCGGCTGGGTCAGCGGCCCGGCCCCGCTGGTCTCGGCGGTGCTGCGGGTCAAGCAGTTCCTCACCTTCGTCAACGGCGCGCCGTTCCAGCCGGCGGTGGCCGTGGCCCTCGGCCTGCCCGACGCGTACTTCGCCGACTTCGCGGCCGACATGCGGGCCCGGCGGGACCAGCTCGTCGCCGGGCTGACCGACGCGGGCTTCGGCGTCCTGGTCCCGGAGGGGACGTACTTCGTCACCGCCGACGTCGGCCCGCTCGGCGGGCGGGACGGGGTGGAGTTCTGCCGCTCGCTGCCGGAGCGCTGCGGGGTGGTGGCGGTGCCGACGCAGGTCTTCTACGACGACGCGGAGGCGGGCCGGCGGCTGGTCCGGTTCGCCTTCTGCAAGCGGCCGGAGGTGCTCACCGAGGCGGTGGCCCGGCTGCGCCGGCTGAGCGCCGGCTGACGCCCCGCCCCCAGCCGCCCACCACGCCCGCACGCCCCGCCCTCAGCCGCTCGCCACGCCAGCCCTCCCCATCCCCAGCCGCTCACCGGCGGCGCCCCACCGTCAGCCGGCCGCGCGCGCCGGGCCGGCGCCCCGGGCGGGCGGGGCCGACCCGGGGGCGCTGCCGCCGGCCCCGGGGGCGCTCCCGTCAGCTCCGGGGCGGGTCGCCGCGAGCGAGGCGACCAGCGCCCCGCCGTCGGCGAGCAGCGTCGCCTCGGCGTCGTCGACGAACGCGAGGTCGGCCTCGACGTGCCGGCTCGCGGCGGAGAGCAGCAGGCCCACCACCGGGTCGTCGGCCCGACGGCGCAGCCCGTCGAGGTTGCGCAGTTCGCGCATCAGGTGCCCGCGCTGGTTGGCGAGCACCGCCCGCACCGTGGCCGGCACGCCGGATCGGGCCGCCGCGGTGACCTTGAGGAAGAAGTCGTCCCGGAAGCCGCCGCTGCGCGGGCTGGGTTCGGCGAGCCAGCGGCCCAGCTCGGCCCGGCCCGCCTCGGTGATCTCGTAGACCACCCGGTCGGGCTTCACCGGCTGGGCCTGTCGTTCGGCGACGACCAGCTCGTCGCGGGAGAGCCGGTCGAGGATCTGGTAGAGGTGGCCGATGTTCAGCGGCCCCCACTGCGGCCCCACCGTCTCCTCGAACGCGCCCTTGAGTTCGTAGCCGTAGCTGCGCCCCCGGGCGAGCAGGGCCAGGACCGCGTGCTGGATCGCCACCGTCTCCTCCGTTCCGCCGCGCCGGCCGGAGCGACTCCGGACCCGGCCTTGCATTGTCACAATGTATCCCGCAGAGTGTGGAGCAGCACACGGGGAGGCGCGACATGCTCAACTTCGTCTGGGGACAGCTACGCGGCCGTGCGGGACGGTCGGTGGCGCTGCTGGTCGGCGTGCTGGTGGCAACCACCGGCTTCGTCGTCCTGACCGGCGCCACCACCACCTCCCGGCTCGCCGTCACCGGCACCGTCGCGCGGGGCACCGACGCCGCGTACGACATCCTGGTCCGCCCGAAGGGCGCGCGCACCCCGCTGGAGGCCGAGCGCCGGCTGGTCCAGCCCAACTACCTCTCCGGTCTCTTCGGCGGCATCACCACCGCACAGTACGACCGGGTGAAGGCGGTCGCCGGGGTGGACGTGGCCGCCCCCATCGCCATGCTCGGCCACTCCACCGCCCCGGTGCCGACCCCGCTGGACCTGACCGACGCGGTGGACCGCTCGCTCGACCGGCAGGTCATCCGCGTCGACCCCCGGTTCGTCGCCGAGCGCGGGCTCTCCGGCGCGCCGGGCCGCCCCCGCTACGTGTACGTCACCACCCACCCGTTGATCTACCCCCGCATCGACCTGCCTCAGCCCAGCGACGCCACGCCGTACACCGACGGGCGAAGCTATCCCTGGGCCCCGTGCGGGTGGGCCGCGCCCCGCGAGGTGCTGCCCGACGGCCGCACCCGGGCCGTCTGCGACCCCCGGTCGGCCCTGGGTAGCCCGGGCGCGTACTCCGAGCGCGAGGAGTGGTCGCTGATGGCCGTGCGGCTGCTCCCCGACGGCCGGTTCGAGGCCGGCGGGGGCGTCTTCCCCGACGCGGGGTCGGGCCCCTCGTCCACCTCGGAACGGCTGCGGATCGCGGTCAGCCTGACGGTGCCGCTCCTGCTCGCCGCCGTGGACCCGGCCGCCGAGGACCGCCTCGTGGGCCTCGGCGGGGCGGTGGTCGACGGGCGGGCGCTCGGCCCGGACGACACGGTGACCGTCAGGCGGAGGGACGGGGAGGAGAGGCACACCGTGCCGGTGCTCGCGACCAGCAGCCCCTTCGTCGACGAGGAGCTGCGCGCCAGCTTTACCCGGCTGCCCGCGGCCCGCCCCGCCGGCGTCGAACTCCCCGACCTGGAGCGGGCCCTGCGGCGCGGCCGCGAGCTCCCCGCCGGCGACGGCCGGCACGACGTGGCCGCCGGCTGGCGCGCCCGGCTCGCCGCGGGCGTCTCCCCGGACGGCTGCTGCTTCGGCCAGCTCCAGGCGGTGGTCCAGGCCGGGCCGACGCGGTACGACCGGCTGCCCGACGGCACGCTGCGGGTCGGCGCGCTCCCGGCGGCCGACCCGGAGGTCTACGGCGACCAGATCACCTTCAACCCCTACCCGCGTCCCTGGCTGGCCGAGGACACCGGGGCGCGGTCGCTGCGCAAGCTCCCGCTGAGGAAGGGGAATCCGCGCAACCTGCTGTTACGGGGCTGGCGGGCCGTGGGGGTCTTCGACCCGGGGAAGCTGACCGGCTTCAGCGACCTCGGGCGGGTGCCGCTGGAGACGTACGAGCCGCCGTCGGCGCAGGGCGCGGACGCCCGCAGCCGGGACGCCCTGGGCGGCCGGCCGCTGGAGCCGGGCGGCAACCCGGCCGGCCACCTCGCCGCGCCGCCGCTGCTGCTGACCACCCTCGACAGCGTGCCGAAGCTGCTGGCGGGCGGCGGCAGCCCGCAGCTCGCCGCCCCGATCAGCGCGATCCGGGTCCGGGTGGCCGACGTGGAAGGCTACGACGAGCGGTCCGCCGAGCGGGTCCGGCTGGTCGCCGAGCGGATCGCCCAGGCCACCGGGCTCGACGTCGACATCACGCTCGGGTCGTCCCCTGCCCCGCAGGCCGTGGAGCTGCCCGCCGGGTCGTTCGGCCGGCCGGCCCTGCGGCTGACCGAGAACTGGTCGGCGCTCGGGGTCGCCTCGGTGATCACGAAGGCGGTGGACCGCAAGAGCGCCGCGCTCTTCGTGCTGGTGCTGGTGGTCTGCGCGCTCTTCCTCGGCAACGCGGTCGCCGCCGCCGTCCGGGACCGCCGCTCCGAGCTGGCGGTGCTCGCCTGCCTGGGCTGGCCGGCCCGCCGCATCGCCGCGCTGATCCTCGGCGAGGTCGCCGCGCTCGGGCTGGCCGCCGGGCTGCTCGCGCTGGGGCTGGCGGTCCCGCTCGGGGCGGCGCTCGGCATCGACGTGGGGTGGGGGCGGGCGCTGCTGGCCGTACCGGTGGCCCTGCTGCTGGCGCTGGTCGCGGGCCTGACGCCGGCGCTGCGGGCCGCGCGCGCCCACCCGGCCGCCGCGCTGCGACCGCCGGTGGCGACGGCCCGGTGGGTACGCCGCCCGCGCACCCTGGCCGGCCTCGCCCTGGCCAACCTGCTGCGCACCCCCGGGCGCACCCTGCTCGGCTCCGGCGCGCTGGCCATCGGGGTGGCCGCGCTGACCCTGGTCGCCGCCGCCGGGTACGCCTTCCGGGGCGCGATCGTCGGCAGCCTGCTGGGCGACACGGTGTCGCTGAGCGTCCGGGGCGCGGACACGCTGGCGGCCGTCGCGACGGTGCTGCTCGGTGCGGCGGCGGTCGCCGACGTGCTCTACCTGAACATCCGGGACCGGGCCGCCGAGCTGGCCACGCTGCGGGCGGTCGGCTGGACCGACGCCGCGCTCGCCCGCCTGATCGCGTACGAGGGTCTGCTCCTCGGCGCGCTCGGGGCCCTCGCCGGTGCGGCGCTCGGCCTGGGCGGGGCGGCCTGGCTGGCCGGCGGCCTGCCGGGGGCGCTGCTGCTGGTGGCCGCCGCGGTCGCCGCCGCCGGGGTGCTGGTCACCTGCGCGGCGGCGCTGGTCCCCGCCGCCCTGCTGCGCCGCCTGCCGACCGCACGACTGCTCACGGAGGAATGACGATGGACGCGACCACGGGCAGCACCGTCCGGGTGACCGGGCTCGTCCGGCGGTTCCGCGCCGGCACCGAGCCGATCACCGCCGTCGACGAGGTGTCGCTGGAGATCGCCGCCGGTTCGGTGGTGGCGCTGACCGGGCCGAGCGGCTCCGGCAAGTCGACGCTGCTGCACCTCGTCGGGGCGATCGAGCAGGCCGACAGCGGGACGGTCACCGTCGACGACGTGGAGGTCACCGCGCTGCGGCGGGCGGCCCTGGCCCGGTACCGGCAGCGGATCGGCTTCGTCTTCCAGCGCTACCACCTGCTGCCGGCGCTGACCGTGCTGGACAACGTGATCGCCCCGGTGCTGCCCCGGCGCGGCCGGGTCGACCCCGTGGGCCGCGCCCGGGAGCTGCTCGACGCGGTCGGCCTGGCCGGCCGGGAACGCTCCCTGCCGACGCAGCTCTCCGGCGGCCAGCAGCAGCGCGTCGCCATCGCCCGCGCGTTGATGGGCGAACCCCGGCTGCTGCTGGCCGACGAGCCGACCGGCAACCTGGACTCGACCACGGGTGGGCAGATCCTCGACCTGCTGCTGGACCTGCGGGACCGGCACGGGATGACGATCCTGCTGGCGACTCACGAGCGGGCAATCGCCGCCCGGTGCGACCGGCTGGTCCGGCTCGGCGACGGGCGGATCGTCGAGGACGTGGACCTCACCGACGGCGAGGACCCGGCCGACACCTACGACCGGGTCTCCCGCCTGCGCCTGTGAGGCCGCGCGTCAGGCCGTGGGGCTGGCGGCGCGGACCCGCTCGGCGATGCGCTCGGCGACCTCGCGGGCGGTGCCCTCCGTGGCCGCCTCGACCATCACCCGCACCAGCGGCTCGGTGCCCGAGGGGCGCAGCAGCACCCGGCCGGTCTCCCCCAGCTCCGCCTCGGCCCGCTCGACCTCGGCCCGGACGGCGGGCGCGGCGGCACCCACGGAACGGTCCCCGACCGGCACGTTGATCAGCACCTGGGGCAGCTTCGTCACCACGGCGGCCAGCTCCGCGAGGGACTTCCCGGTGGCGGCCATCCGGGACATCAGGTGCAGCCCGGTCAGCACGCCGTCGCCCGTGGTGGCGTGCGCCGGCATGACGATGTGACCGCTCTGCTCGCCGCCGAGCGCGAGCCCCGAGGCGCGCAGCTCCTCCAGCACGTACCGGTCGCCGACCTTGGTCTCGAGCAGCCGGATGCCCTGGGCGGACATCGCCAGGCGCAGGCCGAGGTTGCTCATCACGGTCGCCACCAGGGTGTCGTCGGTGAGCGCGCCGGCCTCGCGCATGGCCACGGCGAGGACCGCCATCACCTGGTCGCCGTCGACCTCGTCGCCGTCGGCGGTGACCGCCACGCACCGGTCGGCGTCGCCGTCGTGGGCGATGCCCAGGTGCGCTCCGTGCGCGACCACGGCCTCCCGCAGCCCGTCGATGTGGTTGGAACCGCAGTCGTCGTTGATGTTGAGGCCGTCCGGCTCGGCGTGGATGGCGATCACCTCGGCGCCGGCCTCCCGGTACGCCACCGGCGCCACCTCGGCCGCCGCGCCGTTGGCGCAGTCGACCACGACCTTGATCCCGTCGAGGCCGTGCGGCACGGTGCCGATCAGGTGCTGGACGTAGTGGTCGGCGCCGTCGAGCAGGTCGTGCACCCGCCCGACCCCGGCGCCGGTCGGCCGGTCCCACGCGGTGATCCCGTTCGCCTCGACGGCGGCCTCGATGCGCTGTTCGATCTCGTCCGGCAGCTTGTGCCCGCCGGCGGCGAAGAGCTTGATGCCGTTGTCCGGCATCGGGTTGTGCGAGGCGGAGAGCATGACGCCCAGGTCGGCCTTGGCCTCGGCGGTGAGGAACGCCACGGCCGGGGTGGGCAGCACGCCGACCCGGACCACGTTCGCGCCGGCGCTGGTGAGCCCGGCCACGACGGCCGCCTCCAGCATCTCGCCGCTGGCCCGGGTGTCGCGGCCGACCACGGCCAGCGGCGGATGGCTGCGATCCGTCTCGGCGAGTGTGTGGGCGGCGGCCACGGCCACCGCGAGCGCCAGCTCGGGGGTGAGATCCGCGTTCGCCCGCCCGCGTACGCCGTCCGTGCCGAACAACCGGCCCATACCCGCCAACCTCCGATGAAGCGGTGCAACAGAAAAAGCGGAACGGCCGGGCCACCTCCCGTCGAGGGGAGGCGGACCCGGCCGTCCGTCAGAAGTACAACGTGCCGCTGAAGATCAGCGCTTCGAGTACTGGGGAGCCTTACGGGCCTTCTTGAGGCCGTACTTCTTGCTCTCCTTGACCCGGGCGTCACGGGTCAGGAAGCCGGCCTTCTTCAGGGCCGGGCGGTCGTCCGGCTCGCTGACGATCAGCGCCCGGGCGATGGCGAGCCGCAGCGCACCGGCCTGGCCGGTGGTGCCGCCGCCCCGCAGGTTGGCGATGACGTCGAACGCCTCGGGCTTCTCGGCGGTCACCAGCGGGTCCTTGATGAGCTGCTGGTGGACCTTGCTCGGGAAGTACGCCTCGAGGTCGCGGCCGTTGCAGGTGATCTTGCCACTGCCGGGGACGATGCGCACCCGGACGATGGCCTCCTTGCGGCGGCCCACGGTCTGGATCGGCCGGTCGCCACGGGGCGCGCGGACGACGGGCGCCGGCGCCTCGGTGGCCTCGGGGGCAACCTCGGTCTCGGTGATGTCGGTCATGCTGCTTCCTTCGCCCGCGCTCACTGCGCGATCTGCTTGATCTCGAACGGCGCCGGCTGCTGCGCGCCGTGCGGGTGCTCGGCACCGGCGTAGACCTTCAGCTTCTTGATGAGCTGACGGCCGAGCTTGTTGTGCGGGAGCATCCCCTTCACGGCCAGCTCGATGGCCCGCTCGGGACGCTTGCTGAGCAGCTCCTCGTAGCCGACCTGCTTCAGACCACCCGGGTAGCCGGAGTGGCGGTAGGCGATCTTCTGCTGGCGCTTGTTGCCGGTCAGCGCGACCTTGCCCGCGTTCACGATGACGACGAAGTCGCCCGTGTCGACGTGCGGCGCGAAAGTCGGCTTGTGCTTGCCGCGCAGCAGCGTGGCGGCGTGGGTGGCCAGGCGGCCCAGCACGACATCAGAGGCGTCGATAACGTGCCACTGACGCTCGATCTCACCCGGCTTCGGGCTGTACGTACGCACAGGTCTACCTTGTCTCGTCGTCGGTCTGGGGTCACGCGCCAAGGCGACCAGGGCTTCCCGGCCGGGCCAGCGCGCACGAACGACCAAGCGTACCTGATGCGGCACGCCTCTGGATGTCGTACAACAGCAGGCAACGATACCCGGGGGCACGTCGGCAGGTCAAAACGGGGTCGCTCGGCACTCCCACCGCCAACGGTCATGATAGAGGTCACGCCTCGACCCGAGCCATCCGGGGCCGCCGGCATTCGGGGAGCCCGGGTCTCCACCCGTTGCCGCAGGTGCGGAGTGAGGCTTCCTCGACCGACCCGGGGACCGATCGGGACGCGGAGCCGAAACCGCCCGGCGGCCCGTTCCGCAGATATGACGGACCAACGCGCGGCCGGGCGACCCGACCGGGAGGCCGCCCCCGGGAAGCGGCCACACCGCGCCTTCGGCGGGACGCCGGGCGGGCGCCGTGCCGCCCCCTACCGCCTGCCTCACGCGCGCGGCGGGCCGGGGCGCGAATTCACGGAAAGGCTGTCCTTCGAGGCGCTGTCGCGCCCTGGCTTCCGTGAATTCGCGCGCCCACGACGTCGGCGCGTCCGTCAGCCGACCGGGGTCGGGTAGCCGCGGCCGTGCTCGGCCTGGAGGCGGAGCATGGCGTGCTCGACGACGGTGACCAGGACCTGCTTCACCGACTCGCGGTGCCGGGCGTCGGTCATTATCAACGGCACCTGGGGCGAGATGGCGAGGGCCTCGCGGACCTCCTCCAGCGCGTACTGCGGCGCGCCGTCGAACCGGTTGAGCGCCACCACGTACGGCAGCCGCCGGTTCTCGAAGTAGTCCAGCGGCGCGAACGCGTCGGTGATCCGGCGGGTGTCGACCAGCACCGCCGCGCCCACCGCGCCTTTGATGATCTCGTCCCACATGAACCAGAACCGGGTCTGTCCGGGTGTGCCGAACAGATACAGGATCAGGTCCTCGGCCATGGTGATGCGGCCGAAGTCCATGGCGACGGTGGTGGTCTGCTTGCCCGGCACCTTCGACGGGTCGTCGATGCCGACGCCGGCCGCGGTCATCACCGCCTCCGTGGTCAGCGGAGTGATCTCCGAGACCGCGCCGACCAGCGTCGTCTTGCCCACGCCGAAGCCGCCCGCAACCACGATCTTCGCGGAGGTGATCCCGCGGTTGCGGCGTGCCCCGGCGGGGTCATAGCCTGCGAAGTCCACTTAGCACCCTTCCAAGGATTTCCATCCGCTCCTCGTACCCTTCGGGCGGAGCGGCAGTGTGTAGCGTCAGCAGGCCCTCGGCCACCATGTCGGCGATCAGCACCCGGGCGACCCCCAGCGGCAGGCGGGCGTAGGCGGCGACCTCCGCGAGCGACTGCGGCCGGCCCTCGCAGATCGTGGCGATCCGGTGCTTGTCGTGGCCGGCGAACCGGGACTCCGCGACGGCCGTCGCGCTGGCCGTCAGCACCGCCTCCAGCGCGATGTCCTGGCGCGGCTCGGTGCGGCCGCGGGTGACCGCATACGGACGCACCAGCGCGCCGCGCGGGTCTTCCCGTCGTTGGTCCATCGGCGATCACCCCCTCCGGTCGGCGTCGTCCGTCGACGCCGGCAAATCCGAACGTGGCCGGGTGCGCTACGCGCGCACCGCGTCCCGGGGCAGCGGCACCAGCGCGGCGCCCACCCGCTCGACCAGGAGCGCCATCTCGTAGCCCACCTGCCCGACGTCACAGCTACGGGCGGCGAGCACCGCCATCGACGAGCCGTCACTGATCGACATGAGGAACAGGTATCCGCTGTCCATCTCGATGACCGTCTGGAGCACCCCGCCGGCGCTGAACATGCGGGCCGCGCCCTCGGTCAGGCTCACCACGCCCGAGGTGATCGCGGCGAGCTGGTCGGCCCGGTCCGGCGGGAGGTCCCGCGAGGAGGCGAGCAGCAGCCCGTCCGCAGACACCGCCACCACGTGGGCGATGCCCGCCACGCTGTCGGCGAAGTTGCTGAGCAGCCAACCCATGTCCTGCATGGCCGCTGGCCTGTTCATCGGTTCGTCTCCTTGGTCGAGGTGCTGGTGGGGTCCGCGCCGGCCGTCCGTCCGCGCTGCACACCGCGGTGGTAGGCCGACAGCAGGCCGCGTACTTCGTCGGGGGTTCGCCGGCTGCGGTCCCGGTTGCTCTTCTGCTCGATCCCACCGGGGACGAGCTGCGCCTGCGGCACGCGCTTGGGCAGGCCGGAGCGGGTGGTGCCGGCGGCGGTCGGCTCGGCCGCCCGGCTGGCCCGGGACCAGCCGTCGTCGGCGGCGGTCCGCCACGCCTCCGGGTCGACCGCCGGCTGCCCGGCGGAATCGGCCGGAGCGGGGTCGCCGGAACCGGCCGCGGCCGGCTGCGGGGGCGGCGCCACCGGCGGGGCGTAGGCCGGCGGCGAGGCCGGCGGAGCGTACGCCGGCGGCGAGGCCGGCGCCGAGCCGTCCGCGGGGGTCGCCCCCGGGGTGCGGGTGGGCAGCGGCGGCCGGGGCGCGACCGCCGGGGCGGCGGGCGCGGCGGTCGCGGCCGGCGTCGGCGGTTCGTCGAACTTGGGGCGCTGGAAGATCGCGGTCACGTCGTTACCGTGGGAACGGAACCACACCGCCTCCATCTCGCGGAATATCGGTGCCTCGGCCGGCGGGGCCGGGCGGGCGACCACCGGGGTGGGCGGGGCGGTCTGCGGCGTGCCGGCGACCGGGCCGGCCGGCAGCACCGGCGCGGTCGGCTGCCCCGGCTGGGGCCGCTGGGGCAGTTGGGCCGGCGGAGTCGGCGGGGCCAGTTGGGCCGGCGGAGCGGCCGAGGCGGTGGGGGCGGTCGGCCGGGAGCCGTCCCCGCCGGGCACCCGCTTCGGCAGCGCGTCGATCGCCGGGAACACCACCGTCGGGCTGCCGACCGACATGCCGCCGGCCGGCGGGAACGTCGGCTGCGTCGGGGCGGGCGGCTGCGGGGCGGGGGCCGGCTCGACGGCCGGGGGCGTCGGCGGGGACAGGGCCGGGCCGCCGAACGGCGCGGTCGGCGCGCCGTCCCCCGGCACCTGCCAGCGGGCCGGCGCCGACGCGGGGCTGCGCCACTGGTCGGTCAGGGTCGCGGTGCGGCCGCCGGCCAGCGGCTCGTTCGAACCGGCCGGGCTCAGCGGCGGCTGCTCCGCCGGCTGGCGCGCCGGGGTCAGCGGGGCCGGGGCCGGCTCGCGGCCGCGCAGCGCGGGCAGCACCACCGTCGAGCTGGGCAGCGTCACCTGGGCGACGGTGCCGCCCTCGACGTTGCGCCGCAGCTCCACCCGGATGTTGTAGCGGGAGGCGAGGCGGCTGACGACGGCCAGACCCATCAGCCGGAACGCGGCCACGTCGACCGTGGACGGGGCGGAGAGCCGGCGGTTGAGCGAGTCGAGCTGCTCGTCGGTCAGGCCGAGGCCCCGGTCCTCGATCTGGATCAGGACGTAGTCCCGGATGCGCCGGCCGTCGGCGACCACCACCGTGTTCGGCGGCGAGAAGCGGGTGGCGTTGTCGAGCAGCTCGGCGACCAGGCGGACGACGTCGTTGACGGCGTGCGCGGCGACCGAGATGTCGGTGTCGACGGTGCCGAACTCGATGCGGTTGTACTGCTCGACCTCGGACTGGGAGGCCCGCAGCACGTCGATCAGGAGCGCGTCGTCGCGGCGCGGCACGGCCGAGTCGGCGCCGGCGAGGACCAGCAGGTTCTCGTCGTTACGGCGCATCCGGGTGGCCAGGTGGTCCAGCTCGAAGAGCTGGGCGAGACGCTTCGGGTCCTCCTCGCCGCGCTCGATCGCGTCCAGCTCGCCGATCATCCGGTCGACCAGGGTCTGACTGCGCCGGGCGAGGTTGAGGAACATCGCCGAGACGCTGGTACGGAGCGCGGCCTGCTCGGCGGCGACCCGGACGGCCTCCCGGTGGACGACGTTGAACGCCTGGGCCACCTGGCCGACCTCGTCGCGGTTGGTGAGCTTGATCGGGTCCCGGACCTGCCGGACGATCTCGTCCACGCCGCCGTCGCCGACGTTGCCGACGTTCTGGAGCCGGGCGACCGCGTCGGGCAGGTCGCGGGTGGCCACGGAGAGCGCGCCCTCCCGCAGGCGGCGCAGCGAGTGGTTGAGCGAGCGGGCCAGCACCACGGCCAGCGTGACGGCAATGAGGAGGGTCAGCAGCACCAGCACCGCTTCGATGATCGCCTGCTGGATGACGCCCGAACGGGCCTCGTCGGTCTCGGCGAGCAGACGGTCCTGGAGCCGGATCTCGGCCCACCGCATCAGGTCGTTGACCGAGCCGATGGAGGCGGACGCCTGGGCGGCGGAGAGCGGGGCGTTCTGCCCGACCGACCGGGTGAGGTCGGCGGCCACCCGGTCGGCGAGCACCACGGCGTCGCCGGAGACCGTGCTGTCGACCAGGGCCCGCTGGGTCGGGTCTGCGGCCAGGGTGAAGGAGACCAGCGCCTCCTGCTGGCTGGTCAGGGTGGCCACGAACGCGGAGAACTGCTCCTCGTCGAGGCGGCCGGCGGAGAGCGCGGTGAAGGCCACCGACTCCTGCTCGGCGACCGCCGCCTTCGCGTGGGCGAACGCCGCCACCGCGCGGCGGTTGTCGGCCAGGCTCTCCTGGCCGGGGAGCTGGGCGAGCGCGTCGCCGTAGGAGACCAGGTCGGTGAGGATGACGCCGTAGCGCAGCGCGGCCTCGGCGACCGGCATCTGCTTGCGGTCGAGCACCTCCTGCCGGGTGCCGTTCAGCGTCCGCAGGTGGTCGTCGATGGTCCGGAGGCGCTCGCGCGCCCCGCCCGGGACCTCGCCGATCCGCTTGCGCTCGGCGTTGTACTCGGCGATGCGCGCGTCGGTGCCGCGTACCCGCAGGTTGTACTCGTCGGCCCGGTCCTTGGCGTTCGGCTTGGCCAGCAGGCTCGCCGCCGCCATCCGCTCCTTGTGCAGGTCCTGGGTCAGCGCGGAGATGTCGATCGACAGTTCGGTCAGCGACCGGAGGCGGGTCGCCTCGTACGCGCCCTCACCGGTCGTGATGAGCCGGACGGTGGCGAGCGCGATCACCGCCGCCACCGGGACGACCAGGATCAGCGCCAGCTTCGAGCGGATCCGCGCGTCCCGCAGGCGAGGTAGCCGCCGGCGACGCCCCTCGTCCGCCTCGCCGCTCTCGGGCAGGGTCGTAGGTCCGGTGCTCACGACATCGCCTCCGTCGTTTCTTCCACGCCTGAACCGCCGACTCCTGCCCGGCGCAGCGGACAGCACCGCGCGCGGCACGGCCGCGATTTCATCAGAGAAGATCGTGTTTGGGAAGTCGTGGTGAGGTAGGAAACGGTCGCACGGCACTCATCGCGTGATCCGGTCAACTAATACCTTCATTTCCACAGGCCCCTGATCAGGGCATGTGACTCCAGAGTGGTCATCCGCTAATGCAAAGTGAGCATTTGCAAACATTGGGTAACCCCACGATGTGGGACGCCCGTCCCGAAAGCTTCGGCGTAGCCGCGCTTGACCACAGGCCCCGGCATTGGCAAGGTTTTGCAGGCTTCGCGCACACCGTACGGCAGACCAATCCCGCGCCTCCACTGAGGACGGGTCAAGCGGCGGTGACCGGGCAACGCCCGCGCCGCACCTGGAAGGACTGAGTTGATCCCCATCCGCTCCGTGACCATAGCGGCGCTCGCCTCGGCCGTCCTGGCCACCACGCTCACCGGCTGCCAGTTCGGCGCGGACGAGCAGGACACGAGCCCCATCGTGATCGCCGTGGACCTGGAACTCTCCGGCTCCGCCGCGCCCGTCGGCAAGGCGTACCAGCGGGCCCTGGAACTGAAGGTCGAACAGTTGAACTCCTCGGGCGCCCTGGGTGCCCGTAAGGTCGAGCTGAAGGTGAAGGACAACCGCTCGGACGCGGGCGAGTCCCTCCGCAATATCGGTGACTTCGGCAACGACTCGGCGGTCAGCGCCGTCATCATGGGCGGCTGCAACGAGTGCGCCGTGGGCGCGGTGGACACCATCAACAAAAGGAAGCTGCCCACCATCGCCCTCGCCCCGTCCAGCGCCGTCGCCAGCCCGGTGGCCGACCGCCGGTACGTCTTCAAGCTGGCCCCGAACGCGGCCGACAACGCCTCCGCCCTCACCACCGAGCTGAGCCGACGCGGCATCAGCAAGGTCACCGTGCTGCACACCGAGGACGACTACGGCAAGGAGGGGCTCGCCGCCCTCCAGGCCGAGTTCGAGAAGGCCGACATCGAACTGCTGGGCCAGGAGTCGGTGAAGACCAACGACGCGGACGTGGCCGATCAGGTCGGCGCCCTGACCGGGCAGGACGCGAAGGCCATGGTCGTCTGGACGACGCCGGAGCAGGCGATGCTCGCCGCGGGCGCGGCCCAGCAGGCCGGCTTCAAGGGCGGGCTCTTCTTCGACGCCGCGGCGGCCGGGGACCTCTTCCTCGGCGCCTCCTCCCGGTCGGCCGAGAAGGCCACCCTGATCTTCACCCAGACCATGGTGATCGACGACGTCATCGCCACCACCCCGGCCAAGGCGGCGCGCCGCCAGTGGTTCCAGGACTACACGGCCCGGTTCGGCGGCTACAACGGCTTCTCCTCGTTCGCCGCGGACGCCGTCCAGCTCATCGTCGACGCCGAGCTGCGGGCCAGCGACGCCGCCGGCCGGTCCCGCCGCGACGAAATCCGGGATGTCCTGGAGACGTCCCAGATGGACGGCCTCTCCGGGCCGATCCGGATGACCCCGGACAACCACTCAGGGCTGATGCCGCAGGCCCTCACCACGCTGGTCGCCCGGGGCGGCCGGTGGCGGCTGGCCGGCTGACGGCGGCGAGGCGGCCCGCCGTGGCCGGTACCGGGCGGTGACGCCCCGGTGCCACGGCGGGCCGCTTCGCGTCGCGGGTCAGCGGGTCGATGTGGTGGCCCGGACCCAGGGCAGGGCGAGGCGCTCCACGAACACCAGCGCCGAGTAGAGCAGGATGCTGATCAGCGCCACCAGCATGATCGCCGCCCAGGCCGTCGCGGTGTCGCCGATGCCGGAGTACTGGGTGATCACGTACCCGAGCCCGCTCTCGCCGGCCTGGAACTCGCCGATCACCGCGCCGATCGCGGCCAGCGGCATGGCCACCTTGAGGCCGACGAAGATCTGCGGCAGCGCGGCCGGGAAGCGCACCTTGCGGAACGCCTGCCACCAGGACGCGTTCCAGGAGCGGACCAGCTCGGCCAGGTCGGCCGGCGTGGTGGTCAGCCCGGTCGCGGTGGAGAGCACGATCGGGAAGAAGCACAGCAGGAACACCATAGTCAGGATCGGCCGCTGCCCCCAGCCGAACGCCACCACCAGCAGCGGCCCCAGGGTGATCTTCGGGACCGCGTTGACCGCGACGAGCAGCGGGGTGAACATCCGCTCGACCGTGCGCGAGGCGGCCAGGGAGAGCCCGAGCAGGACGCCGGCCGCGGCGGAGAGCGCGAAGCCGATCAGGATCTCCAGCAGGGTGTCGCGGGTGTGTTCGAGCATCTGGACCGGCTTGTCGACGAAGGCGGTCAGCACCGAGCCGGGGGTGGGCAGCGCGGCGGGATGGACCAGTTCGAACCGGGCGGTGAGCCACCACGCCGCGAACGCGACCAGCAGGCCCGCCGCCGGCAGCAGCATCCCGTTCACGCCGGCCCGCACGCCGTCGCCACGGGCGGGGCGCCCGGGGGCTACGGCGCCGGACCGGGCCGCGACCGCCGGCTCCGGTGACCGGAGGTCGGTCATCTCTTTCTCCTCTCCATCCGGCACGGGGGCCGGGAATGGAACGGGGGTACGCCCCGCCGGATACCGGCGGGGCGTACCCCCGTGACGGTCGGACCGGTCAGGGCTTCGGCGCGAGGTCGAAGGCGATGATCTGGTCGGGGGTGATGTTCTGCTTGAGCGAGCCCGCGCCCTGGAGGATCGCGATGCTCTTGGCGACCCGGCCGCTGTCCAGCGTGCCGATCTTGGTGCCGGAGTTGCTGGAACGGACGTACCCGGCCATGAGCTGCAACTCGGCCTCGGCAGCGACCGGGTTGCTGGCGTCGACGTTCTTCTTCAGGACGCCGGCCGCCTCCTTCGGGTTCGCCAGGGAGTACTCCAGGCCCTTCATGAGCGCGGCGGTGAACCGCTTGACCATGTCGGGCTTCTCCTTGGCGATCTTGCTGGAGGTGATCAGCACGTTGCCGTAGAGGTCCTGCATCACGTTGCTGTACGGCAGCATGACGGCCTTCTTGCCCTTGGCCACGCCCTCGATCGTCGGCTGGCCGACGACGAACTGGCCGATGCCGTCGACGGAGCCGGCGGCGAGGGTGCCCATCAGGGTCTGCGCCTCGCCGTTGACCCAGGTCACCTTGCTCGCGTCGATGCCGGCCATCCGGGCGTACGTCGGGAAGAGGTTGCGGACCACGGAGCCGGGCGTGTCGGCGAGCTTCTTGCCCTCCAGGTCCTTCGGAGAGGCGATGTTCTTGCCTTCGAGGGTGGCGATGGCGGCCATGGTGCGCTGCTGGATCGCGGCCACCGCCACGAAGTCCTTGGCCTGGCCGTTGCCGAGCTGGAGCAGACCGCCGGTGAGGTCGACCGGGCCGAAGTGGGCCTGGCCGCCGACGATGGTCTGGATGACCCCGCCGGTGCCCTGACCGGGCTTGATCTCGACGTCGAAACCGGCGTCCTTGAAGTAGCCCTTCTCCTTCGCCACCCAGGCGTAGGAGTCACGGCCGAAGTTACCGAACGAAGTGAGGTAGGTCACTTTCTCCAGCGACTTGCTGCCGCCGGAGGAGTCCGAGTCACCGCTGCAACCGGAGACCAGGGCGAGGGCGGTGGCCAGGGTGGCCGCGGCGACCGTGCGGGTCAGCCTGTTCATCTGTGCACCATGTCCTTTCCGACCAGGGGCGATGCGCCTCCGGGCGGGTCGTAAGACCGACGGCGTCGACAGAGGGGGGAGCCGACGCCAGCGTCGTGAGGGGACTTTCGCCGGCACAGCGTACGAGAACAAGCAGCCGGTGTAGCGAGGAGTGTCGGTTGCGGAACGGAAACGAACCGATCTCGCACCCGGGCCAACATTACTGCCTGTAGCGGACTACCCTGATCCGCGTACTGATCGTCCACTCAGGGAGGCCAGCAGCGATGATCCGACTGTCCGATGTGTCGCGCACCTTCGACGGGCGAGCCGGCCGCGTCGAGGCCCTACGGGGCATCGACCTCGACGTGGCCGAGGGCGAGTTCGTCGCAGTGCTCGGCCGCTCAGGCTGCGGAAAGTCCACCCTGCTGCGGATGATCGCCGGGCTGCTGCCGGCCACCGCCGGTCAGATCACCGTCGCCGGCACGCCGGTCACCCGCCCCCGCCGGGACATCGCCATGCTGTTCCAGCGACCCGCGCTGCTGCCCTGGCGGACGGTGCTGGATAATGTCCTGCTCCCCGTGGAGATCTTCGGCTGGAAGCGGTCGAAGTACCGCGAGCGCGCCCGGGACCTGCTCGAACTCGCCGGGCTGGGCGGCTTCGAGAAGCGGCTGCCGCACGAGCTCTCCGGCGGCATGCAGCAGCGGGTGTCGCTGTGCCGGTCGCTGATCGGCGCCCCCCGGGTGATGCTCATGGACGAGCCGTTCTCCGCCCTCGACGCGCTCACCCGCGAGGAGCTCTCCGGAGAGCTCCAGCGGGTGCACATGACCAGCGGGGCCACCGTCGTCTTCGTCACCCACTCGATCGACGAGGCGGTCCTGCTCGCCGACCGGGTGGTCGTGCTCAGCCCCCGCCCCGGCCGCCTCCGCGCGGTGGTCGAGGTGGACATCCCCCGGCCCCGCAGCCTCGGCCGCAACTCCCACCTCGCCGACGTGGCGAGCGTCAGCGCCGAGCTGCACGAACTGCTGATGGAGCGCGACGCGCCCGCGGGGCCCGCCCCGGGGCCCGACACCCGGCGGACCCCCGTCGGCGCCGGCGCGGCGGGGCGCTGACCATGAGGGTGTCCGTCTTCATCGAGCCGCACCGCGGCGCCGGCTACGACGACCAGCTCCGCTTCGCGCGCGCCGTCGAGGCGGGCGGGTTCGAGGGCTTCTTCCGGGCCGACCACTACCAGTCCATGGAGGCCGACCCGGCCCTGCCCGGCCCGACCGACGCCTGGCTCACCCTGGCCGCGCTGGCCCGGGAGACCTCCCGCATCCGGCTCGGCACCCTCGTCTCGGCGGCCACCTTCCGGCTGCCCGGCCCGCTGGCGATCATGGTCGCCCAGGTCGACCAGATGAGCGGCGGCCGGGTCGAGCTGGGGATCGGCGCCGGCTGGTACGAACGCGAGCACACCTCGTACGGCATCCCGTTCCCCCGGGTCGAGGAGCGCTTCGACCGGCTGGCCGAGCAGCTCGAAGTGGTCACCGGACTGTGGCGGACCCCGGTCGGCGCGACGTACGACTTCACCGGTCGGCACTACCGGCTGGTCGACGCGCCCGCGCTGCCCAAGCCGGTGCAGCAGCCCGGCCCGCCGGTGATCGTCGGCGGGCGCGGGCCGAAGCGCACCCCCGAGCTGGCCGCCCGCTTCGCCGACGAGTTCAACCTGCCCTTCAAGAGCGTCGCCCAGACCGCCGCCGCGTACGAGCGGGTGATCGAGGCGTGCGACGTGCACGGCCGCACGCGCTCGGGGCGCGCGCCCCTCGTCCTCTCCGCCGGAATCGTGGTGGCGATCGGCCGCACCGACGCCGAGGCCCGGCGCCGCGCCGCGCCGCTGCTGGTCAAGAGCGCCCTCCCGCCGGAGGACCCGGTGGTCGGCTCGCCCGACCAGCTCGTCGAGCGGATCGGCGAGTTCGCCGCGATCGGCGCGACCCGGGTGCACCTGCGCCTGGTCGACATCGCCGACCTCGATCACCTGGAACTCATCGCCGCCGAGGTGCTGCCGCAGCTCGACCGCCGGGAGGTCACGGGAGGTCACGGCGGGAGCGCGCTGACCCGGAAGGTCATGGTGGGGGCACGCTGACCCGGGGCGCCCATGTCGGGGACACGACGCGCCCGCCCGGTCGACCCGGGCGACGTAACCGCAGGTAGGCGCGTCGCCGCGCCGCGCTGCGCCAAGGTGGCGATCGGGCGCACCGGGCCGTAACGTGCCGGACATGGCCTATCGGACGTGGGGCAAGCTGCTGCTCACCGCGCTCGTGGTGAGCGTGCTGGCCGGCGCCGGTCAGCTCGGCGTCGCGTACGGGTTCGGCATCGTCCGGCTCACCGGCGACTTCACCGACGACACGGTGAACCGGTGGCCGGCCCAGTTGGTCTGGGTGGGCTGGTTCGCGGCGCTCGCCGCCGTGCTCGGCGCGGTGGTGGCCGAGCGGCTCTCCCGCGCCGACGCCCTTGCCCGCACCACCACGGGGCGGCTCGCCGTGGCCGGCGCGGCGGGCCTGGGGGCGACGGTCGTCGCGCCCCTGTCCATGCAGCCGGCCCGGGCCGCCGAGCTGAACGGCGTGGATCCCGTCCTCGCGGTCGGCATCTGCGCGACCCTCGGCGCCGTGGTCGGCGCCCTGGCGGCGCTCGCCGCGCTGCTCCGGCCGCCGGCCGGCTGGAACGTCGCGACGGTCGCCGGCGCGGTCTGGTTCGTCGGCCTGGTCTCGTCCCTGCCGGCCCTGGTGGGCACCGGCCCGCTACCGACCGTACGCCTCGGGGTGTTCGAGCCGGGCTGGCTCGGCGCGGACGCCGCGCAGGGGCTGGCCATGCTGGTCCTGCCGCTGGTGGCCCTGCTCGCCGGGGTGGTCTCGGGCGCGCTGGCCCGCCGGCGCGGCCACCCGCCGCTGCTCGGCGGCGCGGTCGGCGCGGCCGGTCCGGTGCTGGTGGCCTTCGCCTACCTGGCCGCCGGCCCCGGCGACTCCTCCAACCGGTACCAGCTCGCGCCCTACTACGGGGCCCTGATCGCCGTCGTCACCGGCGCGCTCGGCTCCACGGCTGCGGCCCTGCTCCGCTGGCCGCTCGGCACCCACACCGACCCCGAGGCCGACGGGCGGGGCGACGCGGCGATCGAGCCCAGCGAGATCCTCCGCCCGTTGCCGCCCGCGCCGCCCGGCCCGGCGGACGGCGACCGGGCCGCCGCCGGCACCGCCGACCCGGGCTGCACGAACGCCGGGACCGGCGCGGGGCCGGCCCGTCGCGTCCCCGCGACCGTCGGCGCGCCGCTGCCGTCCCGCCCCGCCGCGACGGGCCCCACGCCCGGAGGCACCCCGGCCCACTGGGAGTGGCCGGCCGCCACGGAGGCAGGGCCGCCCCCACCCGGCACCGCCGCCCACCCGGCGGCGCCGGACACCACGGTCGCCCACCCGGCAACCCCCGACAGCACCGCCGCCCACTCCACGGACCCGGAGCCCACCGACCGGGGCACCACCGCGCAGCCGACCGACCCGGATGTCACCGCCGCGCGGCCCGCTGACCCGGACGCCACCGCCGCGCAGCCCGCCGACCTGGACACCACCGCTACACAGCCGACCGACCTGGATGTCGCCGCCACGCCGCCCACCGACCCCCCGGCCACCGACCCGGGCACGACCGCCACGCAGCCGACCGAACCGCAGCCCACCGACCCGGGCGCCACCGCCGCGCAGCCCACCGACGAGGGCGGCGGGGCGGGCGACCCCGTGGCCCCCGGTACGCCCGCCCCGCCGCCCTCGCCCCGCCCCAGCTTGTTCGAGGCACCCTCCGCCGACGACCTGACGCCGCGCCCCCGGCACCGGATGGCCCTGCCCGACCTGGGCCGGTCGCCGGGCTGGGAGGCCCTCGCCGACGCGGGCCGGCGGCCGAGCGGCACGGCGGCCGGCGGGGTCGGCCCGGTCGCCCCCGCCCAGCCCGGCGACCCGGACGGCGACCGCCCCGACGACGAGCCGACGGCAGGCGACCCGACGGCAGGCGACCCGGTGCTTCCCGACGCCGCGCCGGAGGGCCCGGACGCCGGCGGGTCCCGGCTCCGGCGCAGCCTGTTCCGGCGCAACCGCGCCCGGACGGCCGACGACGCCGCCCCGGCGGGCGAGCGGGAGCCGGAGCCGCTGCCCGACCAGGACGAGGAGTACGTCGACTGGGTCACCGGCCTCGCCCGGCCCGCCGCCGACCAGGACACCGCCGGCCGTCACCACCGCGACTGACCGGGGCACCCCCCGGCGGGAGCCGTCCCGCCGCCGACGGTGCAACCCGTCCCGCCGGCCCCGGTCAGGCCAGCGGGAGGTACACCCGGCCGCCGGAGGAGAGGAACTCCTCGGACTTCTCCCGCATGCCGCGCGCCGCGTACTCCTTCAGCTCCTGGGTGATCCGCATGGAGCAGAACTTCGGGCCGCACATCGAGCAGAAGTGCGCGGTCTTCGCCGGCTCGGCCGGCAGGGTCGCGTCGTGGTACGACCGCGCCGTCTCCGGGTCCAGCGAGAGGTTGAACTGGTCGGTCCACCGGAACTCGAACCGGGCCTTCGACAGCGCGTCGTCCCAGTCCTGCGCCCCGGGGTGCCCCTTGGCGAGGTCGGCGGCGTGGGCCGCAATCTTGTACGCGATCACGCCCGCCTTCACGTCGTCGCGGTCCGGTAGCCCGAGGTGCTCCTTCGGGGTGACGTAGCAGAGCATCGCGGTGCCGAACATGCCGATCATCGCCGCGCCGATGGCCGAGGTGATGTGGTCGTACGCGGGCGCGACGTCGGTGGTCAGCGGGCCGAGGGTGTAGAACGGCGCCTCGTGGCACCACTCCTGCTGGAGGTCCACGTTTTCCTTGATCTTGTGCATCGGCACGTGGCCGGGGCCCTCGATCATCACCTGCACGTCGTGCTCCCAGGCCACCTTCGTCAGCTCGCCGAGGGTGCGCAGCTCGGCGAACTGCGCCTCGTCGTTGGCGTCCGCGATGGACCCCGGGCGCAGCCCGTCGCCGAGGGAGAACGTCACGTCGTAGCGCGCGAGGATCTCGCAGAGTTCCCGGAAGTTGGTGTAGAGGAAGTTCTCCTCGTGGTGGGCGAGGCACCAGGCGGCCATGATGGAGCCGCCCCGGGAGACGATCCCGGTGACCCGGTCCACGGCCAGCGGCACGTACGGCAGCAGCACCCCGGCGTGCACCGTCATGTAGTCCACGCCCTGCTCGGCCTGCTCGACCACCGTCTGCCGGAACACCTCCCAGCTCAGCTTGACCGGGTCGCCGCCGACCTTCTCCAGCGCCTGGTAGATCGGCACCGTCCCGATCGGCACCGGCGAGTTGCGCACCACCGCCTCGCGGGTCTCGTGGATCCGCCGGCCCGTGGAGAGGTCCATCACGGTGTCCGCGCCCCACCGGGTGGCCCAGGTCAGCTTCTCCACCTCCTCGGCCACCGACGAGGTGACCGCCGAGGTGCCGATGTTGGCGTTGACCTTCACCAGGAACGCCTTGCCGATGACCGCCGGCTCGCACTCGGGGTGGTTCACGTTGAGCGGCAGCACCGCCCGGCCGGCGGCGATCTCGGCGCGGACCAGCTCCGGGGCCACGTTCTCCCGGATCGCCGCGAACTCCATCTCGGGGGTGACGATCCCGGCCCGGGCGTACGCGAGCTGCGTGGGCCGGCGGCCCTCCGCGCCCGCAAGCGGGGTGCCCCCGCCCCGCACCGGGGCCACGTCGCCGCGCTCGGCGATCCACGGCCCGCGCAGCGGCGGCAGCCCCACCTGCGGGTCCGAGCCCGGCCCGGAGGTGTCGTAGAGCCGGACCGGCGGGTTCTCCCCGCTCAGCTCGACCTCGGCGAACGGCACCCGGATGTCCGGCCGGGTGCCCTCGACGTAGACCTTGCGTCGTGCCTGCATGACAGCCTCCCTGGTGGTGGTCAGGACCAGCCGAAGTGGTCCAGCGGGCCGCGCCCTGCGCCCAGTTCCCAGTGCCGCGCGCCGGTCAGCGCGCGGGTGACGTACTCCTTGGCGGCGGCGACGGCCGCCGGGACCGCGTCGCCCCGGGCGAGCCGGACGACGACCGCCGCCGAGAACGAACAGCCGGTGCCGTGGTCGTTCCGGGTCGCCACCCGGGGCGCGCGCAGCAGCACGGTGGTCCCGTCGCCGTGCAGCACGTCGACCGACTCGCCGTCGGCCTCGACGTCGCCGCCGGTGACCACCACGTACGCCGGGCCGGCGGCGGCGAGGGCCTCGGCGGCGGCGACCATCTCCTCCACCGTGGTCACCGGGCCTCCGGTGAGGGCCTCGGCCTCCGCGCGGTTCGGCGTCACCACCCGCGCGTACGGCAGCAGCCGCTCGACCGCCTCGACCACGCCGAGCCGGTGCCCGCTGGTGGCGACGAGCACCGGGTCGACCACGAGGTGGGGCAGCCGACCCGCCCTCGCCACCTCGGCGACCGCGTCGGCGACGGCCGGGGTGCCGAGCAGCCCGGTCTTCACCGCCCGCACCCGGAAGTCGCCGAGCACGCTGTCGAGCTGCTCGGTGACCACCTGCGGCGGCAGCGGCAGGACGGCGTCCACGCCCCGGGTGTTCTGGGCGGTGACGGCGGTCAGGACGCTGGTGCCGTACGCGCCGAGCGCCGCGAAGACCTTGAGGTCGGCCTGGATGCCGGCTCCCCCGCCGGAGTCGGAGCCGGCGATGGTGAGCACGGTCGTGGGGGTCACCGGTTTGCCCCGCTCACTCGGTCTTCGGGGGTCGCGGTCGGCCGCAGCCCCACGCGGGTGTGCCCGGTCCGCGCTTCCGCGAAGGAGGCTGTCAGGGTGGCGGCCGTTTCGGCGGGGTCGCCGGCGCGCATGATCGCGCCGAGCACCGCCACGCCCACGGCGCCCGCCTCGACGCAGGCGCGCACCTGCTCCGGGGTCTCGACGCCGCCGAGGGCGAGGACCGGAACGGGGCTGACCCGGATCAGGTCGCCCAGTCCCCGTGGCCCGAGGGGCGGGCCGTAGCCGGGCTTCGAGCTGCTCGGGTACACCGGCGAGAGGGTCACGTAGTCCTCCGTGGTCAGCCGCGCCAGCTCCGCCGCGTCGTGGCAGGAGCGGCCGACGAGACCGGGGCGCGGCGGCGGGTACGGGCCGGCCGCCGGGAGGTGCACGGCGCGCCCGCCGAGCGAGTCGGGGCCCGCCACGACCAGGGTGCCGCCGGCCTCGGCGAGGATCGGGCGCAGGTCGGCGGCGAGCGCGGCCCGCTCGGGGCGCGGCAGGTCCTTCTCCCGCAGCACCACCCAGCGCACCCCCCCGGCCACGGCGGCGGCCACCACCCGTGCGAGCGGCCCCCGCGCCGCCCACCGGTCGGTGAGCAGCACCACGCCGGAAGGACGCGTCGTCACAGCTCCGGCCTCCCCTCGTCCGGGGTGGACGCGAGGGCGTGCGAGCGGCGGGGAATGCGGCCGGCGCGGGCCGCGAGGCGACCCGCCTCGACCGCGTACCGCATCGCGCCGGCCATCGCCACCGGGTCGGCGGCCCGGGTCACGGCGCTGGCCAGCAGCACCGCGTCGCAGCCCAGCTCCATCGCGAGGGCCGCGTCGGACGCCGTGCCGATCCCCGCGTCGAGGATCACCGGCACGTCGACGCCCTGCCGGATCAGCCGGATGTGGTGCGGGTTGTTGACGCCCAGGCCGGAGCCGATGGGCGCGCCGGCCGGCATCACCGCGGCGCAGCCGACGTCGGCGAGCCGCCGGGCCAGGACGGGGTCGTCCGACGTGTACGGCAGGACGGTGAACCCCTCCGCGACCAGTTCCTCGGCGGCGCGCAGCAGCTCCACCCCGTCGGGCAGCAGCGTCCGCTCGTCGCCGATCACCTCCAGCTTCACCCAGTCGGTGTCGAACGCCTCCCGGGCCAGGTGGGCCACCTTGACCGCCTCCCCCGCCGTGTAGCAGCCGGCCGTGTTCGGCAGCAGCCGCACCCCGCACCGGTCGAGCAGGTCGAGCAGCCCGCCGGCGGTGCCGGGGGCGGTGTCGACGCGACGCAGCGCGACGGTGACCAGCTCGGTGCCGGACGCCCGGATCGCCTGCTCCAGCGCGTGCAGGCTGGCCGCGCCGCCGGTGCCGAGGATCAGCCGCGACCCGAACGTCACGCCGCCCAGCTCGAACGGGGGGGCACCGTCGGGCATCCCCGGCACCCGTCCCGGCTCGAACGAGGAGTTCTCTGTGGACATCTCGTCACCCGCCCTGCGCGGCGCTGAGCACCTCGACCCGGTCGCCGTCGCGCAGCACCGCCGCCGGCCACCCGCCGCGCGGCACCACCTCGCCGTTGACGGCGACCGCGAGGCCGCGACGCTGACCCGTGACGAGACCCACCAGGTCCGCCACGGTCGCGCCGGTGGGCAGCGTGCGCCCGGTGCCGTTCACGGTCAGTTCCATGGGCGTGTTCCTCTCGTGTCGCGACGGGCGCGATCCGCCCGGATCGGGGGCGGGTCGGGTCAGCCGCAGTGGGCCGCGCGGGCGGTGGCCGCGAAGCGCGCGGGGGTGAAGGGGGCCAGCAGCGGGTCGGCCTCCCCGGTGACGACCAGGTCGGCGACGAGGTCCGCGGTGATCGGGGTGAGCACGATGCCGTGCCGGTGGTGCCCGGTGGCGGCGACGACGCCGGGCCGTCCGGGCAGCGGCCCGATGACGGGGGCGTTGTCGGGGGTGCCGGGGCGCAGCCCGGCGGTCGCCTCCACCAGGTCGTACTCGGCCAGCTCGGGGACCAGGTCGACGGCGGCGCGGAGCAGGCGCAGCACGGCACCGGCGGTGACCTCGGTGTCGGCGCGCTCCTCGACGGTCGCGCCGACCACCACCTCCCCGCCGTCGCGGGGCACCAGGTAGACGGGCTCGCCGTCGGCGTACCCCCGGATCACGTGCCGCAGGCCCGGCGGGCCGCCGCCGGGCGCGCGGAGCCGCAGGATCTGGCCCTTGACCGGCCGCACCGGCAGCCCGGTGAGCGCGGCGGCCCCGCACCCGGCGGCGACGACGGTCACCCTGGCGTCCAGGTCGGACAGCCGGGCGACCGGGCGGGCGACGAGGGTCGCGCCGGCCCGCTCGGCGGCGGTCCGCAGCGCCGCGACCAGCCGTCGCGGGTCGACCTGGTGGTCGCCGGGGGCCACCGCGCCGCCGCGCACCCGGGGGGTGAGCGCCGGCTCGCGCTCGCGCAGCTCCGAGGGTCGCAGCGGGTCGATCGGCAGCCCCAGCTCCCGCTGGTACGACCACAGCCGCCGCGCCTCCGCCAGGTCGTCGCCGGTCAGCCCGACGACGAGGGTGCCGTCGGTGCGGTACCCGATCCCGGTGCCGGCGGCCTCGGCCAGCTCGGCGGCGAACGCGGGCCAGCGGGCGGCGGAGGCGGCGAGCAGGCCGGTCAGCTCCCGCTCGCCGAAGTACGCCTCGGCGACCGGGGCCAGCATCCCGGCGGCGACGTGCGACGCGCCCGACCCGGGGGCGGGGTCGTGCACGGTGACCCGCAGCCCGCGCGCCGCGCACCGCCACGCCACCGCCCACCCGACCGCCCCGCCCCCCACCACCGCCACGTCGGTAAGGAAGGGCCCCCGGTTAACGCTCTCGGTATAGGAAGGGCCCCCCGTCAACACGTCAGCGCCCCGAGCAGCTCGGCCGCAGCCCGGCCCGGGTCGGCGGCCCCGGCCAGCGCCCCGACCACCGCCACCCCGTACGCTCCGGCGGCGCGCAGCGCCGGGACGCCTGCGGCGGTCACCCCGCCGATGGCGATCACCGGCACGTCCACCGCCTCGGCCACCGTGCGCACGCCGGCGGGGCCGATCGGATCCGGCAGCCCGGCCTTGGTCTCCGTGGCGTGGCACGGGCCGACGCCCAGGTAGCTGGCCCCGGCGGCCACCGCCTCGGCGGCCGGACCGGGGGCCCGTGCGGTGGCGCCGAGCACGGCGGCGGGGCCGAGGATCCGGCGGGCCGCCCCGACCGGCAGGTCGTCCGCGCCGACGTGGCCACCCGCCGCGCCGACCGCGAGCGCCACGTGCAGCCGGTCGTTGACCAGGCACGTCGCCCCGTACGGCGCGCAGGCCGAGACCACCAGGCGGGCGAGGTCGTACGCCTCGCGGTCCGTCGCGTCGTCGGTGACCCGGACCTGGACGACCAGCTCGGCGCGGGCCACCGGCAGGACGGCGCGCAGCACGGCGAGCGGGTCGCGCCCCGGCCGGGTGTCGGTGATCAGATGCAGTCGCCCCAGGGGCGGCATGGCAACTCTCCTCCCTGCGCCGGCATTACCCGGATCAGGTTCGACGGTCGGGGGCTCCAGCCCCCCTCTCAGCCCGGTGCACGGGCTCCCGTGGGTTACTTGCCATCACCGTACGACGGATCGGCCGTCCGGCCAAGGGGCAGACGTGTCAGAGAATCGCGTCGAGGGCGTCCAGGTCGGAGTCGCTGGGCTGCCAGCCGCCCGCCTCGGCGTTGGTGCGCACCTGCTCGGGGGTGGTGGCACCGGCGATGACCGAGGTCACCGCAGGCCGGGCGGCCAGCCCGCCGATGGCCACCTGGAGCAGGGTGAGCCCCCGCTCGGCGGCGTACGCCTCGATCGCCTCGATGGTGTCCCAGCTCGCGGCGGCCAGGCGCTCGGCGTACCGGCCGCCGCCGGAGAGCCGGCTGCCGGCCGGCGGCGCCTCGCCACGCCGGTACTTGCCGGTGAGCAGGCCGTTGGCCAGTGGGAAGAACGGCAACATGCCCAGGCCGAACCGCTCGCAGGCCCCGATGACCTCGGCCTCGACGCCCCGCTCCAGCAGGGAGTAGTGGTTCTGCGCGCTGACGAACCGGGTGTGCCCGTTGGACGAGGCGACCCAGTCGGCGTCGGCGATCTGCCAGCCGGTGAAGTTGGAGTTGCCCAGGTAGCGCACCTTCCCGGCGCGGACCAGGTCGTCGAGGGCGGCGAGGGTCTCGTCGATCGGGGTGCCCGGGTCGGGCTCGTGTATCTGGTACAGGTCGATGTGGTCGGTGCCGAGCCGGCGCAGGGACGCCTCCACCGCCCGGGCGATGTAGCGCCGCGACCCCCGGGCGCCGAAGTCCGCCCCGTTCAGCCCGTTCATGTCCATGCCGAACTTGGTGGCCAGCACCACCTCGTCCCGGCGCCCCTTGAGCGCCTGGCCGAGCAGCTCCTCCGAGGCGCCCTGCGGCTCGCCGTAGATGTCGGCGGTGTCGAACAGGGTGATGCCGGCGTCGAGCGCGGCGTCCACCACCGCGCGGGTGCCGTCGAGGTCGAGCTTGCGGCCGAAGTTGTTGCAGCCGACGCCGACCACGGACACCACGAGCCCGGAGTCGCCCAGCCGGCGGTAGGTCATCTCAGTCATTGATCAACCCTATGCCAGGTGTTGGGAAGGGACCCTTCCTCTACCGGAAGCGTTAACGAGGTGCCCCTCCTTACACGTCCCACACCGGCTCGGGGGGCTCGGTCACCTCGCCGTCGACGCCGAAGAGCAGGAACCGGTCGAACGAGCGGGTGAACCAGCGGTCGTGGGTCACCGCGACCACCGTGCCGGAGAACGCCGCCAGCCCGGCCTCCAGCGCCTCCGCGCTGGCCAGGTCGAGGTTGTCGGTGGGCTCGTCGAGCAGCAGCAGCGTCGCCCCGGACAGCTCCAGCAGCAGCACCAGGAAGCGGGCCTGCTGGCCGCCGGAGAGGGTGCCGAACCGCTGGTCGCCCTGCGCGGCCAGCTCGTACCGGCTCAGCGCGGCCATCGCCGCGTGCCGGTCCATCCCGGCCCGGTGGTCGTCGCCGCGCCACAGCACGTCGACCAGCGTCTTCTGCATCAGCTCGGGCCGGTCGTGGGTCTGGGAGAAGTGGCCGGGGCGCACCCGGGCGCCGAGGCGGACCACCCCGTCGTGGGCGACCGGGGCGAGCGCGGCGGCCCCGTCGACCGGGCCGTTGGCCGGGTCCGGGTCGGTGCCGCCCCGGGCCAGCAGCCGCAGGAAGTGCGACTTCCCGGTGCCGTTCGCGCCGAGCACCGCGACCCGGTCGCCGTACCAGACCTCCAGGTCGAAGGGGTAGGTCAGGCCGTCGAGCTCGAGCTGCTCGGCGACGATCGCGCGCTTGCCGGTCCGCCCGCCGGTCAGCCGCATCCGGATGTCCTGGTCCTTCGGGGGTACGGGCGGCGGCCCGGCCTCCTCGAACCTGCGCAGCCGGGTCTGCGCCGACTGGTACCGGGAGGCCATGTCGGAGTTGTACGCGGCCTTCTGCTTGTACATCAGCATCAGCTCGCGCAGCTTCTGGTGCTCCTCGTCCCAGCGCTTGCGCAGCTCGTCGAGGCGGGCGTGGCGGGCCACCCGCGCGTCGTGCCAGCTCGCGAAGCCGCCCGGGTGCACCCACGCGCCGCCGCCCTCCACTGCGACCACCCGGTCGGCCGTCTGCGCCAGCAGCTCCCGGTCGTGCGAGACGTAGAGCACCGACTTGGCGGACTCGCGCAGCCGCGCCTCCAGCCACCGCTTGCCCGGCACGTCGAGGAAGTTGTCCGGCTCGTCGAGCAGCAGCACCTCGTCGGGGCCGCGCAGCAGCAGTTCGAGGGCGAAGCGCTTCTGCTGGCCGCCGGAGAGGGTCCGCACCGGACGTTCCCGGGCGGCGTCCCAGGGCAGGTCGAGCACGATGGTGGCGACGGTGTCGTAGAGCACCTCGGCGTCGTACCCGCCGGCCTCGCCCCAGGCGGCGAGGGCGTCGGCGTACGCGAGCTGGGCCTTGTTCGCGGCGGTGCCGAACTTGCCGCGCACCTCGGCCGCCCGCATGGCCGCCTCGGTCTCGGCGAGCCGGCGACCGGCGTCGCGCAGGGCCGGCGGGGCGAGGGACAGGGCCAGGTCGGCGAGGGTCGAGTCGTCGCCGATCATGCCGATGAACTGGCGCATCACGCCGAGGCCACCGGAGCGGGCGACGGCGCCCGTCTTCACCGGCAGGTCACCGGCGACCATCCGCAGCAGCGTCGTCTTGCCGGCACCGTTCGGCCCGACCAGGGCCACCTTGGCGCCCTCGCCCACCCGGAACGACACGTCGGTGAAGAGCTCCCGGCCGTCGGGGAGGATGTGCCCGACCGCCGCCACGTCCACGTATCCCACGCCGGCATCCTGCCCGAGCCGGGGGGCCGGGCGACACCCGTTTTACCGGGTGACGCGCAGCACCCGGAAGCCCTTCTGGCTGGCGCGCCGCTCGACCTGCCAGCCCTGCTCGACCAGCCAGCGGTGCAGCGAGTCGCCGCCGAGGTGGCGGGCGATCACCAGCCAGGCCACACCGTCCGGGGCGAGCCGGGGCAGCCAGCGCCGCAGCAGCTCGTGCAGGCCCTCCTTGCCGATCCGGATGGGCGGGTTGGACCAGAGCTGGGCGAAGGTCACCTCGGCGGGCACGTCGTCGGGGGCGGCGACCCGGACCCGGTCGGCGGCATCGACCCGCCGCGCGTTGGCGGCGGCGAGCGCGCGGGCCCGCTCGTTGACGTCGACCGCCCAGACGGTGGCCGTCGGGGCGCTGGCGGCGAGCACGCAGGCGATCGGGCCGTAGCCGCACCCCAGGTCGAGCAGGGGGCCGACGGCGTCCGGCGCCGGCAGGTCCGCCTTGCGCAGCAGGACGGCGGTGCCGGGGTCGAGGCGGTCGGCGGAGAAGACCCCCCCGGCCGAGGTCAGCGCGTAGTCGCGCCCGGCGACGGTGAACTCGACCTCCCGGGGGCGGGCGGCGGTTCCGGGTGCAGTGGAGAAGTAGTGGTCGCCGGTCACGCCCGGCATTCTCGCACCGCCGGTCGGCGGGCCGGCCGGTGGTCCGGCGGGGAGGAGAGGCGGGCCGGTGGGCGGAGGCGCGCCACCCGCCGCGTTTTCTCCCCCATTACCCACTAAAGGGACAATGACCACTTAGTGTGGGCAACATGGTGTATCGGTACGAGTCCGATGAGGACGCCTTCGAGGGATACCCGCGACCCGGGTCGGACCTCTCGGTGCCCGGGAGCAGCCCGCCCGCCCGTACCGGGCCCGCCCCGTCCCGCTTCCCCACCCCGTCGCTGCCCCGGACCACCCGGCTCGCGCTGCCCCCGGCCGCTCCCCCGCCGGACCGACCGGCCGCCCCGACGCCGCACCGGGCCCCGCCCGCCTCCACGCCGCCGCAGGCCGCGGCGACCCCGCCCCCCGCGCCGCCCACCACGCCGCCGGACGCGCCCCGGTCCCGCCGGGCCCGCGACACCGGCCGGGGCGGCGGCCGGCTCTGGCAGGTGGTGTTCGGCGGTGCCGCCGTGCTGTCGCTGCTCGCCCTGTGCGGGCTCGGCGGGGCCGCACTGCTGGCCGAGCGGACCTCCGAGCCGGAGGCCGCGCCGAGCCGGCCGGCCGCAGCCGGTCCGTCGCCGTCGGCCACCGGGCGGCAGGACATCGACTCCCGGGACACCGACCCCGCGCCGCTCACCGTCAGGGAGGTCTTCCCCGGGCGGAAGGTCGTCCCCGACGACGGCGAGGAGCCGTACCCGGTGCTCAGGACCCAGTCCAGCGGCAGTTGCGCGGTGGCCGCCACCGGCGAGGTGGCCGACCTGCTCGTCGGGCTCGGCTGCAACCAGGTGGTCCGGGCGACCCTGCGCTCCCCCGACGAGGAGTACCTGCTCACCGCCGGTCTGTTCAACCTGACCGACGTCGCGACCGCGCAGCGCGTCCGGGACCGCCTGCGGGAGCTGCTCGACGAGCGGCAGGGCCGGCTGCGCGGAATGCCCGCCGGGGACGGCACGCGGGCGCTGACCGCCGCCTCGTCCCGCGTCGGCTGGCAGGTGCGGGGCCACTACCTCGCGTACTGCGTGGTCGTCCGCGAGGACGGCGAGCCCGTCAAGGCCACCGACTCGGCGGTACGCGGGGTCCTGTTCGACCTGATCGAGCAGCACCTGACCAGGGGGGTCCTGGAGCGCAGGGCGACCGGCGGCACGGCCGGCCAGCCCACGGCCGGCCCCGACGAGGCCGAGACCGACGACTGAGCCCGCTCCGGCCGGTCGGCCCGCGACCGGATCAGCCCTCGGTGGGGACGCGCAGGCGGCGGGTGAGATCGGCGCGGCGGGCGTACTCGGCGGGGTCGTCCGGGTAGCCGACCGCGACCAGGGTGAGCCCGTGCGCCGCCGCCACCGTCACCTCGCTGGACCGCTCGCGCCGGGTCAGCAGGCCCGCCGGCCACTGCACGGGACGCCGTCCGTCGCCGGCCACCAGCATCGCCCCGACGAGGCTGCGCACCATCGCCTGGCAGAAGGCGTCGGCCTGGACGGTGGCGACCAGCAGGCCGTCGGGGTCGCGCCGCCACTCCAGCCGGGTCACCTCCCGCAGCGTGGTGGCGTTCTCCTTGCGCCGGCAGTACGCGGCGAAGTCGTGCTCCCCCACCAGCCCGGCCGCGGCGGCGTTGAGCAGGTCCAGGTCGAGCGGCCTCGGCCAGGCCAGCACCTCGTGCCGGCGCAGCGGCTCCGCGCCGAAGGGCGCGTCGGTCACCCGGTACTCGTAGCGGCGGAAGGTGGCCGAGAAGCGGGCGTCGAAGTCGGCCGGCACCTCGGTCGTCGCCCGCACCCGCACGTCGGTGGGGAGCAGCCGGGCCAGCCGGCGCAGCAGCCGCCCGTCGTGCTCCCGCCACACCGGCGTGGGCAGGTCGAGGTGGCAGACCTGCCCGGTGGCGTGCACCCCGGCGTCCGTCCGCCCGGCCACGGTCAGTCCGGTCGCCACGCCCGCGCCGAGGACCAGGTCGAGGGCCTCGGTGAGCACGCCGGCCACCGTCCGCCGGGTCGGCTGGGCCGCCCAGCCGGAGAAGCCCGTGCCGTCGTACGCGACGTCCAGCCGCAGCCGGGTCCGCTCGTCCACCCGTACCTCCGCCTCATGGGTCGGGCCCGGCACCCCGTGTGGGATGCCGGGCCCGACGATGCCCTGGATCAGGCCTTGCCTTCCTCGGTGGACAGGTCGCTGTCCTCGCGGGCGGCGTCGGTGTCGCCGGACGCCGACACCGGCGGCTCGGCGTCCTGGTCCCGGTCGGCCGCGGCCGACTCGCGCGGCTCCTCGGCCGGGGCGAGCGCCTCGACCTTGTCCTGCTGCGCGGCCTTGCGGGCCTCGGTCTTCCGGTTCACCTTCGGCGCGGCGGCCTCCAGCTCCTCGACCAGCTCGATGATCGCCATCGGGGCGTTGTCACCCTTGCGCGGGCCGGCCTTCACGATCCGGGTGTAACCACCGTTGCGGGTGGCGTACCGGGGCGCGATCTGGTCGAACAGGGTGTAGACCACGTCCTTGTCCTTGACGACGCCCAGCACCCGCCGGCGGGAGGCGAGGTCGCCCCGCTTGGCCTTGGTGATGAGCTGCTCGGCCAGCGGACGCAGCCGCCGGGCCTTCGTCTCGGTGGTCTTGATCTTGCCGTGCTGGAACAGCGCGGTGGCCAGGTTGGCCAGCATCAGCCGCTCGTGCGCGGGGCTGCCGCCGAGGCGGGGGCCCTTGGTGGGCGTGGGCATGCTTGGTGCTCCTCAGGTGTGGCGGCAGCGGGGACTAGAGCTGCTCGGTCTCGCGGTAGTCGTCCGTGTCGTAGTCGGCCTCACCGAAGGCGTCCACGACGTGCGCCGGGTCGAAGTTCGGGGCCGAGTCCTTCAGCCCCAGACCCATCCCGGCCAGCTTCATCTTGACCTCGTCGATCGACTTCTGCCCGAAGTTGCGGATGTCGAGGAGGTCGGCCTCGGTGCGCCCGATCAGCTCGCCGACGGAGTTGATGCCCTCGCGCTTGAGGCAGTTGTAGGAGCGGACGGTCAGGTCCAGCTCCTCGATCGGCAGGGCCAGGTCCGCCGCGAGCTGGGCGTCCTGCGGGGACGGCCCGATGTCGATGCCCTCGGCGGTCTCGTCCAGCTCCCGGGCCAGCCCGAAGAGCTCCACCAGCGTCGAACCGGCGGAGGCCAGCGCGGTGCGCGGGCCCATCGACGGCTTGGTCTCGACGTCGATGATCAGCCGGTCGAAGTCGGTCCGCTGCTCGACCCGGGTCGCCTCGACGCGGTACGTCACCTTCAGGACGGGCGAGTAGATCGAGTCGACCGGAATCCGGCCGATCTCGGCGCCGCCCTGCTTGTTCTGCGCCGCGGTCACGTAGCCGCGACCCCGCTCGACGGTCAGCTCCATGTCGAGCCGGCCCTTGCCGTTGAGGGTGGCGAGCTTCAGGTCCGGGTTGTGCACCGAGACGCCGGCCGGGGGCTGGATGTCGCCCGCCGTCACGTCGCCAGGGCCCTGCTTGCGCAGGTACATGCTGACCGGCTCGTCGTGCTCGGAGCTGACGCACAGCTCCTTGATGTTCATGACGAGCTCGACCACGTCCTCCTTGACCCCGGGGATGGTGGTGAACTCGTGCAGCACGCCGTCGATCTTGATGGAGGTGACCGCCGCACCCGGGATCGACGACAGCAGCGTGCGCCGCAGCGAGTTGCCCAGGGTGTAGCCGAAGCCCGGCTCCAGCGGCTCGATGGTGAACCGGGACCGGGTCTCGTTGAGCGACTCTTCGGACAGAGACGGTCGCTGGCTGATGAGCATGTCTTCTCTTCTCTTCCGGGACGCCCGCTATTTGACGTCCACCACACAAACTGTTCCGGTGGCCCGCCCCGCAGGGCGGACCACCGCAACGAGCCCGACTACTTGGAGTAGAGCTCGACGATCAGCTGCTCCTGGACCTGGGTGTCGATCACCTGGCGGGCCGGGAGCGAGTGCACGAGAACCTTCATCTGGCTCGGGATGGCCTCCAGCCACGCCGGGACAGACTTCGAGCCGGCCTGAGCCTGCGCCACGATGAACGGGGTGAGCTCCTTGCTCTTGCCCCGCACCTCGATGATGTCGTGCTCCTTGACGCGGTACGACGGGATGTCGACCTTCTTGCCGTTCACCGTGAAGTGACCGTGCTTGACCAGCTGGCGGGCCATGTCCCGCGACTGGGCGAAGCCGGCCCGGTAGACCACGTTGTCGATCCGCGACTCGAGGATCTGCAGGAGGACCTCACCGGTCTTGGCCTGCTTGGCCACGGCCTCCTCGTAGTAGCCGCGGAACTGCTTCTCCAGCACGCCGTACACGCGGCGGGCCTTCTGCTTCTCGCGGAGCTGGAGCAGGTACTCCGTCTCCTTCGTGCGGCCGCGGCCGTGCTGCCCGGGCGGGAACGGCCGGGACTCGAACGGGCACTTCGGGCCATCGCACTTGCTGCCCTTGAGGAACAGCTTCATCTTCTCCCGCCGGCAACGGCGGCAGTCAGCACCGGTGTAACGAGCCATCTCTCTCTAACCTCTCAGACCCGGCGACGCTTCGGCGGACGGCACCCGTTGTGCGGCTGCGGGGTCACGTCGGAGATCTGACCGACCTCCAGGCCCACGGCCTGCAGCGAACGGATGGCGGTCTCCCGGCCGGAGCCGGGGCCCTTGACGAACACGTCGACCTTGCGCATGCCGTGCTCCATCGCCCGGCGCGCGGCGGCCTCGGCGGCGAGCTGCGCGGCGAACGGGGTCGACTTGCGGGAGCCCTTGAAGCCCACCTGGCCGGCGGAGGCCCAGGAGATGACCGCACCGGTCGGGTCCGTGATGGACACGATGGTGTTGTTGAAGGTGCTCTTGATGTGCGCCTGCCCGTGGGCGACGTTCTTGCGTTCCTTGCGCCGGACCTTCTTGACGGCGGCTCCGGCACGAGCCTTCGGTGGCATAAGTCTGTGCGCTCCTAGTTGACTTTCCGGAACGGGTTGCGGCCTGCCCTGTCTCGGGCGAGGCCGGCCCCGTCATCCGGTTAAGAACTACTTCTTGCCGGGCTTCTTCTTGCCGGCGACGGTCCGCTTCGGGCCCTTGCGGGTGCGGGCGTTGGTCCGCGTCCGCTGGCCGCGCACGGGCAGGCCCCGGCGGTGCCGGATACCCGCGTAGCAGCCGATCTCGACCTTGCGGCGGATGTCAGCGGCGACCTCGCGGCGCAGGTCGCCTTCAACCTTGTAGTTGCCCTCGATGTGGTCGCGGAGCTGGACCAGCTCCTCGTCCGTGAGGTCCCGAGCGCGCTTGTCCGGCGAGATGCCGGTGGCGGCGAGCGTCTCCAGGGCGCGGGTGCGGCCGACGCCGAAGATGTAGGTGAGCGCGATCTCCATCCGCTTCTCGCGGGGGAGGTCCACGCCGACTAGACGAGCCATGTGCGGGCGTACTCCTTGTGGTGTTCTGGCGGAGGTCTGCACCCGCCCCACCCCGCTCCGGTCGCGTCCGGCGCCGTGGCGCCGGGAGGTGCGACCGCTGCCCGAGCGGGCCCCGGCCTCCGACCGGGGGTCAACCACGAAGTGGTACGCGCTACGCGCACCCGCCGCGGCTGGGACGAGCTGATGATGTTGGCTGGATCTGCGACGCCGGGACCGGTTCGACCGGCCGTGGATCACGGTCGGTCGAACTGGATCAGCCCTGGCGCTGCTTGTGGCGCGGGTCGCTGCAGATGACCAGCACCCGGCCGTGCCGGCGGATCACCTGGCACTTGTTGCAGATCCTCTTGACGCTCGGCTTGACCTTCACGGTTGCCTTACTTCCCATCTGGCCCGGAGGCGCGACTCGCGCGTCGCCGGACGTCGAGGACGGACACGGGACTATCCGGGCCGTCGTCAGGTTCGCTTACTTGTAGCGGTAGACGATGCGCCCGCGGGTCAGGTCGTACGGCGAAAGTTCGACGACGACACGGTCCTCCGGCAGGATGCGGATGTAGTGCTGCCGCATCTTGCCGCTGATGTGAGCCAGCACCTTGTGACCGTTTGCGAGCTCCACGCGGAACATGGCGTTCGGCAGGGGCTCGATGACTCGACCCTCGATCTCGATGGCTCCGTCTTTTTTCGGCATGTCCTCCGCTGTCCTGACTTCGGTTACTCCGGATGGCCCACAACGTCTTACACGGGCCCCGTACGGGTGCCCGAGCCAGCCGCGGCTCCGGCCCCACCGAAGCGCAGGGTGGGCATGCCGGAGTGGACGCTGTGCGCCGATCAGAAAGTGTACGCCCGCCTGCGGGCAGTCGCCAAACCGGCCACCCGTTCCGCCGGCCGGAGGTCGCCGCGCGGGCCACCGGGTGACGCTCGTCACCGGCCGGGAGGGCGGTCGGGCCGCGCCGGCGGGCCGGAAGTGACGCGGTCGACACGCCGTCGACGGCCGTCGCCTCCGCGGAATCCGGTCGGGCGCTCCGAGACGCGGCGTCCCGGCGGGGCCGGTCAGGCGCTCGGGGACGCGGCGGGCTGGCGGGCGGTGACGAGGTCACCGAGCCGCTCCCGGCCTCCGTCGAACGCGGTCAGCACCCAGACCCCGTCGGGCAGCAGCGCCATCGAGTGCTCCACGTGCACGGCCCTGGAGCCGTCCCGGGTCACCACCGTCCAGCCGTCGGCCAGCTCGACCGTGCGCGGCGAGCCCATCGTGATCATCGGCTCGATGGCCAGCGCCAGGCCCGGCACCAGCCGGGGGCCCTTGCCCGGCCGGCCGTGGTTGAGCA
>NZ_BBZF01000016.1:107059-154165 GCF_020884795.1 Micromonospora okii | reverse complement strand
CATCTCGGTGCCGATGCCGTGCCCGCCGTAGCCGTCGACGATGCCGTACCGACCGCCCTTGCGGACCGCGTTCTCCACCGCGTGGGAGATGTCGGTGAGCCGCCCCCGGCCGCTGGCCGCCCCGCGCGCCGCGGCGGCGATCCCGGCCCACATCGCGTCCTCGGCCACCGCGGCCATCTTCAGCAGCGCCGGGTCGACCTCCCCCACGCCGACCGTGATCGCCGCGTCGCCGTGCCAGCCGGCGAGGACGGCGCCGCAGTCGATCGAGATGATGTCGCCCTCCCGGAGCACCTGCTCCGGCGCGGGGATCGCGTGGACCACCTGCTCGTTGACCGAGGAGCAGATCGAGGCGGGGAAGCCGTGGTAGCCCTTGAACGAGGGGGTTCCGCCCGCTTCCCGGATGGTCGACTCGGCGATCGCGTCCAGGTCGGCGGTGCTGACCCCGGGGGCTACCGCCTCCCGCATCCGACGCAGCGCCTCGGCGACCACCAGGCCGGCGGCACGCATCTTCTCGATCTGGTCGGGGGTCTTCAGCTGGATGTCCAGCTGGGGACGGCGCATGGAGCCGGTACCTTTCGTCGCACGGAACAGCGGGGCACGTCGGACGTACCCCGCTGTTCGCACTCTATCCGCCGGAGCCGGCGGTCGTCGTCAGCCGCCGTAGGAGCGGAGGGCGTCGATGGCGCGGACGGTGACGTCCTCCACCGGGCCGGTGGCGTCGATGCCCACCAGCTTGCCCTGGGCGCCGTAGTAGTCGACCAGCGGCGCGGTCTTCTCGGCGTACTCCCGCAGCCGGGCGGCGATCGTCTCCGGCTTGTCGTCGTCGCGCTGGAACAGCTCGGCGCCGCAGCGGTCGCAGATGCCGTCCCGGGTCGTCGCGTCGAACTCGACGTGCCAGATCTTGCCGCAGCCCCGGCAGGTGCGCCGGCCCGACAGCCGCCGGATCACCTCGTCGTCGTCGACGACCAGCTCCAGCACCAGGTCCAGCGCGGTGCCGAGGTCGGCGAGGAGCTTGTCCAGCGCGGCGGCCTGCGGCGTGGTGCGCGGGAACCCGTCGAGCAGGAAGCCCTCGGAGGCGTCCGGCTCGGCGAGCCGGTCCCGGACCATGTTGATGGTCACCTCGTCCGGGACCAGCTTGCCCGCGTCCATGTAGCGCTTGGCCTCGACCCCGAGCGGGGTGCCCTGGGAAACGTTCGCCCGGAAGATGTCACCGGTCGAGATCTTCGGGACCGAGAGGTGCGCGGCGACGAACTCCGCCTGCGTGCCCTTGCCCGCACCCGGCGGGCCAACCAGAACGAGTCGCATCTACCGCAGGAACCCTTCGTAGTTCCGCTGCATGAGTTGGCTCTCGATCTGCTTCACGGTCTCCAGACCGACGCCGACCATGATGAGCACAGCGGTGCCGCCGAACGGGAAGTTCTGGAACTGCTGGTTGTTCAGCCAGATGAAGAAGAAGTTCGGCAGGACCGCGACGATGCCCAGGTAGAGCGCACCCGGCAGGGTGATCCGGCTGAGGATGAAGTCGAGGTAGTCGGCGGTCGGCTTGCCGGGGCGGATGCCCGGCACGAAGCCGCCGTACTTCTTCATGTTGTCCGCGACCTCGGTCGGGTTGAACGTGATCGAGACGTAGAAGTACGTGAAGAAGATGATCAGCAGGAAGTAGATCACGATGTGCAGCGGGCTCGACGGGTCGACCACGTTGTTCTGGATCCAGGCCTGGGTCTTGCCCGGGTTGGTCTGGTCGAAGAACTGGAGCGCGAGCTGCGGCAGGTAGAGCAGCGACGAGGCGAAGATGACCGGGATGACACCCGCCTGGTTGACCTTCAGCGGGATGTAGGTCGAGGTGCCGCCGTACATCCGCCGGCCGATCATCCGCTTGGCGTACTGCACCGGGATGCGGCGCTGCGCCTGCTCGATGAAGGTGACGGCGGTGATGACCACCAGGACCAGCGCGATCACGAGGAAGAACTTGGGCCAGCCCTGCTCCGTCTTGATCTTCCATCCCTCGCTGGGGAGGCGGGCGGCGATCGAGGTGAAGATCAGCACCGACATGCCGTTGCCGACGCCCCGGTCGGTGATCAGCTCGCCGAGCCACATCACCATGCCGGTGCCGGCGGTCATCGTCATGACCAGGATGGTCAGCGTCAGCCAGTCCGGGATGCCGGTGCCCTCGGGCACGATCGGGAACTGGTCGCACTTGTTCTGGAAGAGCTGGCCCGAGCGGGCCAGCGCCACGAACGCCGAGGCCTGGAGGACACCCAGCCCCAGGGTGAGGTAGCGGGTGTACTGGGTGATCTTCGCCTGGCCGGCCTGACCCTCCTTGCGGAGCTGCTCCAGCCGCGGGATGACCACGGTGAGCAGCTGCAGGATGATCGACGCGGTGATGTAGGGCATGATCCCCAGCGCGAAGACCGAGAGCTGGAGCAGTGCCCCGCCGGAGAACAGGTCCAGCAGGTTGAGCACGCCTGTCGACTCCCCCTGGAGGGTGTCGAGGCACTTCTGCACGTTGCCGTAGGAGACACCAGGGCTGGGCAGGGTCGCGCCGAGCCGGTAGATCGCGATGATGCCTACCGTGAACAGCAGCTTCTTGCGCAGGTCAGGCGTTCGGAACGCACTGAGAAAGGCGGACAGCAACTTCTTCCTCCTGCGCGAGGCGGGCCGCCGGTGGGTGTCCCTGGCGGGTCGGGGTGGGTGCCGGGCGAGTGCCCGATATCCATAGCTGGGAAGGGACTCTAACAGTCCGATGCCCGTCCGGGCAGGTGTGCCCGGCTACATAAATCGAATCCGATGTTACCCGGTGGGGGTCGTCGGCGTAGACCGAGACGCCCGCCCAGTCATCGAGGACTGGGCGGGCGCCACGGCTTCCTGTGCCTACAGCTCGGTGGCGGAGCCACCGGCGGCAGTGATCTTCTCCTTGGCCGACGCGCTGAACGCGTGCGCCGACACCTGGAGGGACACGCCGTTCAGGTCGCCGGTGCCGAGGACCTTGACCGGCTGGCCCTTGCGGACCGCACCGGCCTCGACCATCTCGGCCGGGCCGACCTGGCCGCCGTTGGGGAACAGCTCGGCGAGCTTGTCCAGGTTGACGACCTGGAAGACCACCTTGAACTTGTTCTTGAAGCCCTTCATCTTCGGCAGGCGCATGTGGATGGGCATCTGCCCACCCTCGAACGCCGCCGAGATGTTCTTGCGGGCCTTGGAGCCCTTGGTACCGCGACCGGCGGTCTTGCCCTTGGAGCCCTCACCGCGACCCACGCGGGTCTTCGCGGTCTTGGCACCGGGCGCCGGGCGCAGGTGGTGGACCTTGATCGTCATTACTCGACCTCCTCGACCTTCACGAGGTGGTTGACCGCGAAGATCATGCCGCGAATCTCCGGCCGGTCCTCCTTGACCACCACGTCGTTGATCCGCTTGAGACCGAGCGAGCGCAGCGAGTGACGCTGGTTCTGCTTGGTCCCGATCTCGGACCGGACCTGGGTGACCTTCAGGCGAGCCATCAGGAAGCCACCCCCGCCCGCGACGCGAGCATCGCGGCCGGCGCGACGTCCTCGACCGGCAGGCCACGACGGGCCGCGACGGCCTCCGGGGACTCCAGCCCCTTCAGCGCCGCCACCGTGGCGTGCACGATGTTGATCGGGTTCGACGAACCGAGGCTCTTGGAGAGCACGTCGTGGATGCCCGCGCACTCCAGCACGGCACGCACCGGACCACCGGCGATGACACCCGTACCGGCGGACGCCGGCTTGAGCAGCACCACGCCGGCGGCGGCCTCACCCGTCACCGGGTGCGGGATCGACGAGGCGATCCGCGGCACCTTGAAGAAGTGCTTCTTGGCCTCCTCGACACCCTTGGCGATCGCCGCGGGCACCTCCTTGGCCTTTCCGTAGCCCACACCGACGGTGCCGTCGCCGTCGCCCACGATCACCAGGGCGGTGAAGCTGAAGCGACGACCACCCTTCACGACCTTGGCGACGCGGTTGATCGCGACGACCCGCTCGAGGTGCGGGGTCTTCTCGACGGGCGCGTTTCCGCGGCCGCCCTCACGGCGGTTGTCGCGGCGACCACCCTCGTTGCCACCGGACCCGCCGCCACGGCGCTGTTGACCTGGCATCAGCAGCCTTCCTTCTCTCTCGTGACGGGGTTTCTAGAACTCGAGGCCGGCTTCGCGGGCGCCGTCGGCAAGCGCGGCGACCCGCCCCGCGTACCGGTTGCCACCGCGGTCGAAGACGACCTTCGAGATGCCGGCGGCCTTGGCGCGCTCGGCGAGCAGGGCGCCGACCTTGCCGGCCAGGGCGCTCTTGTCGCCCTCGGTGCCGCGCAGCGAGGCGTCCAGGGTCGAGGCCGACGCCAGGGTGTGACCCTTGGTGTCGTCCACGATCTGGGCCACGATGTGACGCAGCGACCGGGTGACGACCAGGCGGGGACGCTCGGCGGTGCCGCTGATGTTCTTGCGGACCCGGAAGTGCCGACGCGCACGCCCGACGGCGCGCTTGGCGGCAACGCCGCGGCGGCGCTTGAGCAGCGTGGCGCTCACTTCTTACCTGCCTTTCCAGCCTTGCGGCGGATGACCTCGCCCTGGTACTTCACGCCCTTGCCCTTGTAGGGCTCCGGCGGGCGGATCTTCCGGATGTTGGCGGCGACCTCGCCGACCAGCTGCTTGTCGACGCCGGCCACGTGGAACAGCGTCGGCTTCTCCACCGTGAAGGTGATGCCGTCCGGCGCGGGCACCAGCACCGGGTGCGAGAACCCGAGCGCGAACTCCAGGTCCTTGCCCTTGGCCGTGACGCGGTAACCGGTGCCGGCGATCTCCAGGCTCTTGCGGTAGCCCTCGGTCACACCGACGATCATGTTGGCGACCAGGGTACGGCTCAGGCCGTGCAGCTCCTTGGCCTTGCGCTCGTCGTTCGGCCGGTTGACGTGCAGCTGGCCGTCCTCGCCCCGCTCCGCCGTGATCGGCTCGGCGAGGGTGTGGGTCAGCTCGCCCTTGGGGCCCTTGACCTTGACGGTCGGGCCGTCGATCGTGATGTCGACGCCGGCAGGCACCGGGATCGACTTACGTCCAATACGCGACATTTCTACCTGTCTCCCGTTACCAGACGAAGGCGAGGACTTCCCCGCCAACGCTCCGCTTGCGGGCCTGCCGGTCGGTGAGCAGCCCCTGGGACGTCGAAATGATCGCCACGCCGAGCCCGCCGAGCACCCGCGGGAGCCCGTCCGACTTGGCGTACACCCGGAGACCGGGCTTGGACACGCGCTTGATGCCAGCCAGGCTCCGCTCGCGGTTCTGGCCGTACTTCAGCTCGACGACCAGTCGCTTGCCGACGGCGCCCTCCTCGGGCTCCTCGACCGACCAGGTGGCGATGTAACCCTCGGACTTGAGGACCTCGGCGATGTTCGCCTTGATCTTCGAGTAGGGCATCGTCACCCGGTCGTGGTACGCCTGGTTGGCGTTACGCAGACGCGTGAGCATGTCTGCGATCGGGTCGGTCATCGTCATGAAACTCGTCAACCTTTCTCGCCGGGGTTCCCCGGGCCAGGCCCGGGGCCTACGGCGAAGAGACAGTTCAGCACGCGCGGAGCGCGCCGGGCTATTACCAGGAAGCCTTGGACACGCCGGGCAGCTCACCGCGGTGGGCCATCTCCCGGATGCACACCCGGCAGAGCCCGAACTTGCGGTAGACCGCCTTCGGACGCCCGCACCGCTGGCAGCGGGTGTACGCGCGCACCGAGAACTTCGGCTTCGCGGCCGCCTTGAGGATCAGCGCCTTCTTGGCCATCTCAGTTCTCCTTGAACGGGAAGCCCAGGAGCTTGAGCAGCGCCCGGCCCTCGTCGTCGGTCGTGGCGGTCGTGACCACCGTGATGTCCATGCCCCGCTGCCGATCGATCTTGTCCTGGTCGATCTCGTGGAACACCGACTGCTCGGTCAGGCCGAACGTGTAGTTGCCGTGCCCGTCGAGCTTGCGCCCGTCCAGGCCGCGGAAGTCGCGGATACGGGGCAGCGCGATGGAGAGCAGGCGGTCCAGGAACTCCCACATCCGGTCGCCCCGGAGGGTGACCTTCGCGCCGATCGGCATGCCCTCGCGGAGCTTGAACTGCGCGATGGACTTGGTCGCCCGCCGGACCTGCGGCTTCTGGCCGGTGATGGTGGCCAGGTCACGCACGGCGCCGTCGATCAGCTTGGCGTCCCGGGCGGCCTCGCCGACACCCATGTTCACGACGATCTTGACCAACCGCGGCACCTGCATGGGGTTGCCGTAGTTGTGCTGCTCCTGCAGCTTCGCCACGATCTCGTTGCGGTACCGCTCCTTGAGGCGCGGCATGGTCTTGGTTTCGGTAGCCGTGGTCATCACAGGTCCTTACCGGTGCTACGCGCGATGCGGACCTTCTGGCCGTTGTCGTCGATCCGGTAACCGACGCGGGTCGGCTTGCCGTCGGAGTCCAGGACCATCACGTTCGAGACGTGGATCGGGGCCTCCTGGGTGACGATGCCACCGGTCTTGGCGCCACGCTGGGTGGTGCTGATGCGGGTGTGCTTCTTGACCCGGTTCACGCCCTCGACCAGGACCTTGTCCTGCCGCGGGTAGGCCGCGATGACCTTACCCTTGGCACCCTTGTCCTTGCCGGCGATGACGACGACCGTGTCGCCCTTCTTGACCTTCACGGTCACAACACCTCCGGCGCGAGGGAAATGATCTTCATGAACCGCTTGTCCCGCAGCTCCCGGCCCACCGGGCCGAAGATACGGGTGCCGCGCGGGTCGCCGCCGTCCTTGATGATGACCGCGGCGTTCTCGTCGAAGCGGATGTACGAGCCGTCCGGACGCCGCCTCTCCTTGGCGGTGCGGACGACGACGGCCTTGACCACGTCGCCCTTCTTCACACCGGCACCCGGGATCGCGTCCTTGACCGTGGCCACGATGACGTCGCCGATGCTCGCGTAGCGCCGACCGGAGCCACCGAGAACCCGGATGCACAGGATCTCCCGGGCACCCGTGTTGTCGGCGACGCGCAGTCGCGACTCCTGCTGAATCACGTCTATCTCCTATGTCTGCCGGTTCTCCGGCCGCCTGCCGCGGCCGGAGCCTGGCGGAACCTGCGCCCGACCGACGCCGGGCGAGCTCGAGCCTTCGCTACTTGGCCTTTTCCTGGATCTCCACGAGCCGCCACCGCTTGGTGGCGGACAGCGGCCGGGTCTCCATGATCAGGACCCGGTCGCCGATGCCGGCGGCGTTCTGCTCGTCGTGCACCTTCAGCTTGCTGGTCCGGCGCATGATCTTGCCGTACAGCGCGTGCTTGACCCGGTCCTCGACCTCGACGACGATGGTCTTGTCCATCTTGTCGCTGATGACCAGGCCCTCACGCACCTTCCGGCGGGCCCGCGCGTCGGCGGTGGTGGTGTTCTCACTCATGATGCAGTCACCTCAGTCGGCGCGACCGAGAGACCCAGCTCGCGCTCACGCATGATCGTGTAGATCCGGGCGATCTCCCGACGGATGACCTGCAGCCGCCGGTTGTTGTCCAGCTGCCCGGTTGCGGCCTGCACGCGGAGGTTGAACAGCTCCGCCTTCGCCTCGCGCAGCTTCGTGACCAGCTCCTCCTCGGAGAGCTCACGCAGCTCGGAGGCCTTGACGCCCGCTGCCATCAGGATTCACCCACTTCGCGCGTAACAATGCGGCACTTCATCGGGAGCTTGTGGATCGCGCGACGCATCGCCTCTCGCGCGATCTGCTCGTTGGGGAAGGACATCTCGAACAGGATCCGCCCCGGCTTGACGTTGGCCACCCACCATTCGGGCGAGCCCTTGCCGGAACCCATCCGGGTCTCGGCCGGCTTCTTGGTCAGGGCCTGGTCCGGGAAGATCGAGATCCAGACCTTGCCGCCACGCTTGATGTGGCGGGTCATCGCGATACGCGCCGACTCGATCTGCCGGTTGGTCACGTACGCCGGCTCGAGAGCCTGGATCCCGAACTCGCCGAACACCACGCGGTTGCCACCCTTGGACGCGCCACTGCGGTCCGGGTGGTGCGGCTTGCGGAAGCCCTTCGGGGGCTTGCGCGGCATCAGCATCTGTCAGCCCTCCTGCTGCGTTTCTGCCGGAGTCGAAGCGGCCGAGGCGACAGCAGCGCTGTCCACCGGCTCGCCGCTCGGCGTCTCGGCCTGCTGCGCGATGGTGGTCGCGGCAGCCCGGCCGGCCTCGGTACCACCGGCGGTCGTGCCGGACGAGCCGGACCGACCACGGCGCGGCCGCTCGGGGCGGTCGCCGCGCTCACGGCGCGGACGCGACGGAGCCTCGGCCGGAGCCTCCCGACCCGGCACCGCGTCGCCCTTGTAGATCCAGACCTTCACGCCGATGCGGCCGAAGGTCGTACGGGCCTCGAAGAAGCCGTACTCGATGTTGGCCCGCAGCGTGTGCAGCGGAACCCGACCCTCGCGGTAGAACTCGGTCCGGCTCATCTCGGCGCCGCCGAGGCGACCCGAGACCTGGACCCGGATGCCCTTGCAGACCGGGTTCTTCATCGCCGACTGCATCGCCTTGCGCATGGCCCGACGGAAGCTGACCCGGCTGGAGAGCTGCTCGGCGACGCCCTGGGCGACCAGCTGCGCGTCCGACTCGGGGTTCTTCACCTCGATGATGTTCAGCTGCACCTGCTTGCCGGTGAGCTTCTCCAGCTTGCCGCGGATCTTGTCGGCCTCCGCACCCTTACGGCCGATGACGATGCCCGGCCGGGCGGTGTGGATGTCGACGCGGACCCGGTCGCGGGTGCGCTCGATGTCGACCTTGGAGATGCCGGCACGCTCGAGGCCCTGGGACATCATGCGGCGGATCTTGACGTCCTCGCCGATGTAGTCCTTGTAGAGCTTGTCCGCGAACCAGCGGGACTTCCAGTCGGTCGAGATGCCGAGCCGGAACCCGGTGGGGTGAACCTTCTGACCCATTACTCGGCGCCCTCCGTCTTGCTCTCCGTCTCAGCGGCCTCGGCCTGCTGCGCCGGGGCGGCCTTCTTCGCCGCGGACTTCTTCGGCGCGGCCGGAGCCACCGCCTCGACCGCCACGGTGATGTGGCACGTGCGCTTGCGGATCCGGTACGCCCGACCCTGCGCCCGCGGCCGGAACCGCTTCATCGTCGGGCCCTCGTCGACGAACGCCTCGCTGACGAGCAGCGCGTCGGGGTCCAGCCGCTCGTTGTTCTCCGCGTTGGCGATCGCGCTCGCGAGCACCTTGTACACCTGCTCGCTCGCAGCCTGCGGCGCGAACTGCAGCACCGTGAGCGCCTCCTTCGCGGGCAGGCCGCGGACGAGGTTGACCACCCGGCGCGCCTTCATCGGCGAGATGCGCACGTGCCGCGCAATCGCCCGCGCGCCCGGAAGCACCGGAGCGTCGCCCTTTCCTGGCATCGCTGTAACCCCTTGTTCCTCTATCCGTATGCCCGCGGCGTCAGCGCCGGCGGCTCTTCCGGTCGTCCTTCTCGTGACCCTTGAACGTGCGGGTCAGCGCGAACTCGCCGAGCTTGTGCCCGACCATCGCCTCGGTGACGAACACCGGGACGTGCTTGCGTCCGTCGTGCACGGCGATCGTGTGGCCCAGCATCTCGGGGATGATCGTCGAGCGCCGCGACCAGGTCTTGATGACGTTCTTCGAGCCCTTGTCGTTCTGCGTCTCCACCTTCTTGATCAGGTGGTCGTCGACGAACGGGCCCTTCTTCAGGCTGCGAGGCATGTCTTATCTCCCTCAGCCGCGCTTACGCGTGGCGTAGCGGCGGCGGACGATCAGCCGGTCACTCGGCTGGCCCTTGCGACGGGTGCGGCCCTCGGGCTTACCCTGCGGGTTGACCGGGTGACGGCCACCGGAGGTCTTACCCTCACCACCACCGTGCGGGTGGTCGACCGGGTTCATGGCGACACCACGGACGGTCGGGCGCTTGCCCTTCCACCGCATCCGGCCGGCCTTGCCCCAGTTGATGTTCGACTGGTCGGCGTTGCCGATCTCGCCGACGCTGGCGCGGCAGCGCACGTCGACCCGCCGGATCTCACCGGACGGCATACGGAGGGTCGCGTACGCGCCCTCACGGCCGAGGAGCTGGATGCCGACGCCGGCCGAGCGGGCCAGCTTGGCGCCGCCGCCGGGACGCAGCTCCACGTTGTGGATCGTCGTACCGACCGGGATGTTGCGCAGCGGCAGGTTGTTGCCCGGCTTGATGTCGGCGCCCGGACCGGACTCGACGGCGTCGCCCTGCTTCAGGTCCTTCGGCGCGAGGATGTAGCGCTTCTCGCCGTCGGCGTAGTGCAGCAGCGCGATGCGCGCGGTGCGGTTCGGGTCGTACTCGATGTGGGCGACCTTCGCCGGGATCCCGTCCTTGTCGACCCGCTTGAAGTCGATCAGACGGTACTGGCGCTTGTGCCCGCCACCGTGGTGCCGCGTGGTGATCCGGCCGTGGGCGTTACGCCCGCCCTTCTTCGGCAGCGGAGCCAGCAGCGACTTCTCCGGCGTGGACCGGGTGATCTCGGCGAAGTCGGCGACGCTGGAGCCACGCCGGCCCGGCGTCGTCGGCTTGTACTTGCGGATAGCCATTGTCTACACCCCTCAGCTGACCGGGCCGCCGAAGGCCTCGATACGGTCACCGTCAGCCAGCTTCACGATCGCCCGCTTGGTGGCCTTGCGCTGCCCGAAACCAGTCTTGGTCCGCTTGCGCTTGCCCCCGCGGTTGAGCGTGTTGACCGTCAGGACGCGGACGTTGAAGATCTGCTGGATAGCGATCTTGATCTCGGTCTTGTTGGCGTCCGGGTGCACCAGGAAGGTGTACCAGTTCCGGTTCAGCTCGCTGTAGCTCTTCTCCGAGACGACCGGCGCGAAGATAACGTCACGCGGATCGGCGATCGTGCTCACTTGTCACCCTCCTCGGTGGTCTCGGCCGGAACACCGAGGAACTCGTCCAGGGCGTCCTTCGTGAAGACCACGTCGTCGGCCACCAGCACGTCGTACGTGTTGAGCTGGCCGGCCTCGATCAGGTGCACCCGCGGCTCGTTGCGCAGCGACACCCAGTTCAGCTCGTCGGTGCCGCTCAGCACGACCAGGACCCGGCGGGCCTCGGTCAGCTTCGCCAGCGCGGCCAGGGCGGCCTTGGTCGACGGCTTCTCGCCCGAGACGAACGCCTCGACGACGTGCACCTGCCCGGCGCGGGCCCGGTCCGACAGGGCGCCACGCAGGGCGGCGGCCTTCATCTTCTTCGGGGTCCGCTGGCTGTAGTCACGCGGCACCGGGCCGTGGACCACGCCACCGCCGGCGAACTGCGGCGCGCGGATCGAGCCCTGGCGGGCGCGACCGGTGCCCTTCTGCTTGTACGGCTTCTTGCCGCCGCCGGCGACCTCGCCGCGGGTCTTGGTCTTGTGCGTGCCCTGCCGGGCCGCCGCGAGCTGGGCCACCACGACCTGGTGCATCAGCGCGACGTTGGCCTGGACGTCGAAGATGTCCGCCGGCAGCTCGACCGAGCCGCTCTTGGCGCCTTCGGCGTTGAGGACGTCAACGGTGGTCACTTGGCCACACCGCCCTTCTTCACCTTGGTCTTGGCCGCGGTGCGCACCAGGACCAGCGCGCCCTTGGGGCCGGGGATGGCACCGCGGACGAGCAGGAGGTTGTTCTCGGTGTCGACCGCCTGGACGGTCAGGTTCTGGACGGTGTAGCGCACGCCACCCATCCGGCCCGCCATCCGGGTGCCCTTGAAGACGCGACCCGGGGTGGCGCAGGCGCCGATCGAGCCGGGCGAGCGGTGCTTGCGCTCGACACCGTGGCTGGCGCGCAGGCCGTGGAAGCCGTGCCGCTTCATCGGGCCGGCGTAGCCCTTGCCCTTGGTCTTGCCGGTGACGTCGATGGTGACGCCGGCCGGGAACTCCTCGACCGTGACCTCCTGGCCGAGCGAGTAGTCCGCGGCGTCCGTGGTGCGCAGCTCGACGATGTGCCGGCGCGGCGCCACGTCCGCCTTCGCGTAGTGCCCGCTGATCGGCTTCTTGACCTTGCGCGGGTCGATCGTGCCGTAGGCGAGCTGGACCGCGGAGTAACCGTCCTTCTCGGCGCTACGAACCTGGCTGACGACGCACGGGCCGGCCTGAACCACGGTCACCGGGACAACGCGGTTGTTGTCCCAGACCTGGGTCATGCCGAGCTTTGCGCCCAGGATCCCCTTGACTTGCCTGTCCATTTGTCCGGTCCCTACAGCTTGATCTCGATGTCGACGCCAGCCGGCAGGTCGAGGCGCATGAGCGAGTCGACCGTCTTCGGGGTCGGGTCGATGATGTCGATCAGCCGCTTGTGCGTGCGCATCTCGAAGTGCTCGCGCGAGTCCTTGTACTTGTGCGGCGAGCGGATAACGCAGAAACGGTTGATCTCCGTGGGCAGCGGCACCGGGCCCGCGACCTGCGCCCCGGTACGCGTCACCGTCTCGACGATCTTCCGAGCCGAGGAGTCGACGACCTCGTGGTCATAGGCCTTGAGCCGGATGCGGATCTTCTGTCCCGCCATGGTGGCTTCTGTTCCTTCTCTCGATGCCGCTGTGTTGCGGGCGCCTGCACCGGCTGGCACAGGCCCACTTCCGCCGACCCCCGCGGTCGGGCGTGTCGCGCCCTCGGGCCAGGCTCCGCCCCGGGACCCCGGAGCTTCTACCGACCACACGGTGGGTCATGACGCCGGGCGCGGAGGACCGCGACCCAAACGCCGTGCGAGGGTGGTTGGCCGCCAGGGGCAGGCCAACCACCCTACGCGCGACTGTTCAACGACCCGGAGGTCCAGCAGGTGCCGGACGCGGGCGGCGAACCGTCGTTACGCAACCTGACTAGTATGCCGCACTACGGACGGCGACGCTAATCGGGGTTACCCAGCTCACTTGACGATCTTGGTGACGCGACCCGCGCCGACCGTACGGCCACCCTCCCGGATCGCGAACTTGAGGTTCTCCTCCATCGCGATGGGCTGGATCAGCTTCACGGTCATCGTGGTGTTGTCGCCCGGCATGACCATCTCGGTGCCCTCGGGCAGCGTGACGACGCCGGTAACGTCCGTGGTCCGGAAGTAGAACTGCGGACGGTAGTTCTGGAAGAACGGGGTGTGCCGGCCGCCCTCCTCCTTGGAGAGGATGTAGACCGTGGCCTCGAACTCCGTGTGCGGGGTCGTGGTGCCCGGCTTGATGACCACCATGCCGCGCTCGACGTCCTCGCGCTTGGTGCCACGCAGCAGGAGGCCGACGTTCTCGCCCGCGCGGGCGTCGTCCAGGGTCTTCCGGAACATCTCGATCGCGGTGACCTTGGTCTTGAAGCCCTTCTCGCGGATGCCGACGACCTCGACGTCCTCGTTCGGGAGCAGCACGCCACGCTCGACACGACCGGTGACGACGGTGCCACGACCGGTGATCGTGAACACGTCCTCGACGGGCATGAGGAACGGCTTCTCGGTCTCGCGCTCCGGCTGCGGGATCGCGGTGTCGACCGCGCTCATCAGCTCGAGCAGCTTCTCCGTCCAGACCGGGTCGCCCTCGAGCGCCTTCAGCGCGGAGACCTGGACGACCGGCAGGTCGTCACCCGGGTACTCCTGCGAGGAGAGCAGCTCGCGGACCTCGAGCTCGACGAGCTCCAGGAGCTCCTCGTCGTCGACCATGTCGCTCTTGTTGAGCGCCACGACGATGTACGGCACGCCGACCTGGCGGGCCAGCAGCACGTGCTCGCGGGTCTGCGGCATCGGGCCGTCGGTCGCCGCGACCACCAGGATCGCGCCGTCCATCTGGGCGGCACCGGTGATCATGTTCTTGATGTAGTCGGCGTGCCCGGGGCAGTCGACGTGCGCGTAGTGCCGAGCCTCGGTCTGGTACTCGACGTGCGAGATCGAGATCGTGATGCCGCGGGACTTCTCCTCCGGCGCCTTGTCGATCTGGTCGAACGGCGTGTACGGGTTCAGGTCCGGGAACTGGTCGTGCAGGACCTTGGTGATGGCCGCCGTCAGCGTCGTCTTACCGTGGTCGATGTGACCAATGGTGCCGATGTTGACGTGCGGCTTAGTCCGCTCGAACTTCGCCTTCGCCACTGGTGTCCTCCTGTGGACTTTCTTGGTTCGTTCGCCCCGGTGCGCCGGTCGGCGCTTAGGACTCTGTCGACAGCCTTTCCGACCTGACGGTCGGAGAGCCTTTGTGGGTTCTGCGGCGATGAAGCCTACAGGCCCGGTCTCACACAATCCGATCGAGGTGGTCGCGGGCGGGGATGCCCTCCCGCGACCGGCCTCGAATCATCAAATCAGCTCAGGCGAGCGTCACTCACCCGTCGCCTTGGCGATGATCTCCTTGGCCACCGAGTTCGGAACCTCGGCGTAGGAGTCGAACTGCATGCTGTAGCTAGCCCGGCCCTGGGTCTTCGACCGCAGGTCGCCGACGTAGCCGAACATCTCCGACAGCGGCACCAGGGCCCGGACGACGCGGGCGCCGCTGCGCTCCTCCATCGCCTGGATGATGCCGCGCCGGGAGTTGAGGTCGCCGATGACGTCACCCATGTTCTCCTCCGGAGTGGTGACCTCAACGGCCATCATCGGCTCGAGGAGCGCGGGGTCGGCCTTGCGGGCCGCCTCCTTCATCACCATCGAGCCGGCGATCTTGAACGCCATCTCCGACGAGTCGACCTCGTGGTACTGGCCGTCCAGCAGGGTGAGCTTGACGCCCACCAGGGGGAAGCCGGCGAGGATGCCGTACTGCATGGCGTCCTGCGCGCCCGCGTCCACCGACGGGATGAACTCCCGGGGGATGCGACCACCGGTCACCGCGTTGGCGAACTCGTAGGTCGGGGCGTCGTTGCCCAGCGGCAGCGGCTCCAGGCTGATGATCACCCGGGCGTACTGGCCGGAACCACCGGTCTGCTTCTTGTGGGTGTACTCGACCTTGTCCACCTTGCGGCGGATGGTCTCGCGGTACGCCACCTGCGGCTTGCCGATGTTGGCCTCGACGTTGAACTCGCGGCGCATCCGGTCCACCAGGATGTCCAGGTGCAGCTCACCCATGCCGGAGATGACCGTCTGACCGGTCTGGTCGTCCAGCTTGACGCGGAAGGTCGGGTCCTCCTCGGCCAGCCGCTGGATGGCGGTGCTGAGCTTCTCCTGGTCGGCCTTGGTCTTCGGCTCGATGGCCACCTCGATGACCGGCTCCGGGAAGGTCATCGACTCCAGGATGACCGGGTTCGCCGGGTCGCACAGGGTGTCACCGGTGGTGGTCTGCTTCAGACCCTGCACCGCGATGATGTCGCCCGCCTGGGCCGAGCTGCGCTCTTCCCGCTTGTTGGCGTGCATCTGGTAGATCTTGCCGATCCGCTCCTTGCGGTCCTTGGTGGAGTTGACCACCTGGGAGCCGGACTCGAGCGTGCCGGAGTAGATCCGCACGTAGGTGAGCTTGCCGAGGTGCTTGTCCGTCTGGATCTTGAAGGCCAGACCGGAGAAGGGCTCCGACTTGGAGGGCTTCCGCTGCATCGGGGTCTCGCCGTCGGTGGCCGTGCCCTCGATCGCCGGGATGTCCAGCGGCGACGGCAGGTACGCGACGACGGCGTCCAGCATCGGCTGGATGCCCTTGTTCTTGAAGGCGGTGCCGGTGAGGACCGGGTTGGCCTTGCCGGCGATGGTGGACCGACGGATGGCGGCCTTGATCTCCTCGACGGAGATCTCCTCGCCCTCCAGGTACTTCTCCATCACCGCGTCGTCGACGTCGGCCAGGGTCTCCAGCAGCTTCTCGCGCCACTCGGCGGCGGAGTCGGCGAGGTCGGCCGGGATCTCCTCGACCGCGTAGTCCTCGCCCTTCTGGGTCTCGCCACGCCAGGTGAGGGCGCGCATCTCGACCAGGTCGACCACGCCGATGAAGTCGCTCTCGGCGCCGATCGGGATCTGCAGCACCAGCGGGGTGGCGTTGAGCCGGTCGATCATCATCTGTACGCAGCGGAAGAAGTCGGCGCCGGTCCGGTCGAGCTTGTTGACGAAGCACATCCGGGGGACGTTGTACTTGTCCGCCTGCCGCCAGACGTTCTCCGTCTGCGGCTCCACGCCGGCCACGCCGTCGTAGACCGCGACCGCACCGTCCAGCACCCGCAGCGACCGCTCCACCTCGACCGTGAAGTCGACGTGGCCGGGCGTGTCGATGATCTGGATCGTGTGGCCCTTCCACTCACACTTGGTAGCAGCGGAGGTGATGGTGATACCACGCTCCTGCTCCTGCTCCATCCAGTCCATGACGGCACCGCCCTCGTGGACCTCACCGATCTTGTACGTGATGCCGGTGTAGAACAGGATCCGCTCGGTGGTAGTGGTCTTACCGGCATCGATGTGCGCCATGATGCCGATGTTGCGTACGTTGGCGAGCGCGTCTGCGGCGGCCACTTCAATCCCTACTTATCGTCGTCTCGACTCAACTGGTGGCGGTTCCGGCGCCCGCGCGGGCGCCGGAACCATGTGTGTTACCAGCGGTAGTGCGCGAAGGCCTTGTTCGACTCGGCCATCTTGTGCGTGTCCTCACGCCGCTTGACGGCGGCACCGAGGCCGTTGCTCGCGTCCAGCAGCTCGTTCATCAGCCGCTCGACCATGGTCTTCTCGCGCCGCGCGCGGGAGTAGGTGACCAGCCAGCGCAGGCCCAGCGTGGTCGCCCGGGCCGGGCGGACTTCGACCGGCACCTGGTAGGTGGCGCCACCGACGCGGCGGCTGCGCACCTCGAGGGTCGGCTTGACGTTGTCCATCGCCCTCTTCAGGGTGACGACCGGGTCGGTGCCGGACTTCTCGCGGCAGCCCTCCAGGGCGGCGTACACGATGCGCTCGGCGAGCTGGCGCTTGCCACGCAGCAGGATCTTGTTCACGAGCTGGGTGACGAGCGGCGAGTTGTACACCGGGTCAGCGACCAGCGGCTTCCGCGGAGCGGGTCCCTTACGCGGCATCTCAGCTCTTCTCCTTCTTCGCGCCGTACCGGCTCCGCGCCTGCTTGCGGTTGCGGACACCCTGGGTGTCCAGCGAGCCGCGAACGATCTTGTAGCGCACGCCGGGGAGGTCCTTCACCCGGCCGCCGCGAACGAGCACGATCGAGTGCTCCTGGAGGTTGTGACCCACGCCCGGGATGTAGGCGGTCACCTCGATCTGGCTGCTGAGCTTGACGCGAGCGACCTTGCGCAGGGCCGAGTTCGGCTTCTTCGGGGTGGTGGTGTACACGCGGGTGCACACGCCGCGCCGCTGAGGGGAACCCTTCAGCGCCGGGGTCTTGGTCTTGGTCGTCTTGGCCTGTCGGCCCTTTCGGACCAGCTGCTGGATCGTGGGCACCGGGTCTCTCCGCTCCCTTCGACCGCCGTTCGGCGGCCGCGCCGTCTGCTCTCGTAGCCAGCCCTGATGGGAAGGCTCTCCTACATTCCGGCCAGGGCCGCCTCGCGGAGGCCCCGGCACCCGCGGTCGGGCGTGTCGCCCGGCTCACGGTCCCGGCGGCGTCGCTCGCGCGCCCACCGGGTTCTGTCACCGGCACGCGGTCGGACGCGGCCGGGTCTTCTGCTCTGTCGTGCCGCGGCGCGATCACCGGGCGAACCGGGTCCAGCGCACGCACGAGTTGCCCGGGCAGGCCCGGGCACGAGGGGAAAGAGTACCTATCACAGCCGCACAGGTCAAAACGGAGAGGCCCCGGAGATCGGTGTCACCGCCCTGCCGGCCGAACCGTCGCGCCCGCCCACCCGCGATGGGCACCCACGGCAACAAGTGTAACGGCTCCCTGCGGCCACGGCCCCTCGGCCCCGGACACCGCCCCGCGCCGCCGGCCCGCCCGGCGCGCGCCCGCCGCCCCGGCGTGTGCCCGCCGCCATGTCGCCGACATTGCGCGGTCCTGATCCCACGGAAGCCACCATGTCGCCGACATTGCGCCGGCCCGGCAAGCCCTGCGGCCCGGCGGCAGGCCGGGCGGGTGGCCAGACGGGTGGCCCCGGGCGCGGGCAGCAGGCCAGGCGAGCGGGCAGCAGGCCGGGTGGGTGGGAAGCAGGGAGGCCGGGCAGGTGATGCGGGCGTGTCAGGCCAGGGAGAGCAGGAGCGCCAGCCCCAGACCGAGCAGGCTGAGCGTGAGGCCCGCCGCGCCGCAGCCGATGCCGGCCAGCGCCAGACCCCGCCCCGTGAAGCGCACCGCAGGAGGCGACGCCGGCCGCCGCACCTGCCGGATGCCGAGCAGGCCGGTCACCACCGCCCCGCCCCCGGCCAGCACCCCGAGCACGGTGAACACCCCCGTCGCCCAGCTCCCCTGGCCGCTGACGGTGGCTCCCAGACAGATCACCAGGAGGGAGACCAGGGCGGCGGCGACCCCGGCCACCAGGGATCCGATCGCCAGCCCGGAGGTGACCGGCGGGACGTCGAGGTGCACCACGCCGAAAGGGGTGCCCGGCACCGGCTCGACCCGCTTCGGCGGCCGGGGTGCCTCCTTCGGCGGCGGCGGAACGTGACCCCAGCCACCCGCCGGCTGGCCCGGAAGGCCCGCCCCCACCGGATGTCCAGGCGTGGACGGGTGGTGGCCCACCCCTGGATACGCCCCGGTCGGATGCCCCGGCGCGGGAACCCCCAGCGGGTACGCCCCGGCCGACGGCTGGCCGGGCGCCGGGAGTTCCCCGGACGCCGCCTTCACTTCGGCGGCCGGCCTGGCCCACGGGCTCTCCCCCGCCGGCGCGGGTCCCCCACCCGAGGCGGGCGAACCGGCAGGGCCGGGTGAACCGTCCGGAACGGGCGCTCCGGTCGAAGCGGGCGAGCCGACAGGACCGGGCGAGCCGACAGGACCGGGCGAATCGACAGGACGGGGCCAACCGACAGGGCCAGGCGAATCGACAGGACCAGGCGAGCCGACAGGGCCGGGCGAACTGGTCGGGCCCGGGAGCGCGGCGGATCGCTGCGCCGGGTCACCCGAGGGCCGCGCCGGTTCCGTCACGAGGGCCTCCTGTCAGCGGTCGGTGTCCACCGCCGCGCGACGGACACGGGCCAGGCTACCGTCGCCGGCCCATCCGGCGTGGGCGGGCGGGGAAGCCGTCCCCCTCGGCGGTCGGTCAGTCGACGTTCGGAGCGAAGTCGTGCCCCAGCGGGGAGCCCGCGATCCGGACCACCCCGATCACCACGGCCATGACCACGCTCGTGGCGACGAGGACCAGCCCCGTCCACGCCAGCCGCTCCCCGCGCCGCAGCCAGGCCCCGCCGGTGAGGAAGCCGCCCGAGGCGTACGCCTCCCGGCGCGCCTGCCGGGCCAGCAGGAGGGCGAGCGTGGCCGGGACCACCCCGCCGACGAAGAGGCCGGTCAGCGCGCCGAGCAGGCCGAGGGCGAAGACCGCGCGGGCCTTCGTCGACCGGATCGGCTCGGGGTCGAGGGGATGGCGCGGCCCGTGCGGGGCGACGGGCACCTGCCCGGGCGCGGTCGTCATGCCACCATCATGCCCGCCCCCACCGACGATCCGGCCCGCCCGGCCGGGACGGCGGCATCCCCGCGCCGGAAACCGCCACCGGGGCGGGCCCGCGACGCGACGAGGCCCCCGGCGGGTGCCGGGGGCCTCGTCGTTTCCCACTGCCTAGCGGTACGACCCGAAGTCGAAGTCGTCCAGCGGAACCGCCTGCCCGCTGGCCGGCCCGAAACCGTAGTCGGTCTCCGGGTACCCGGTCATCGAGTAGACCTTGGCCTTGGCCTCCTCGGTCGGCTCCACCCGGACGTTGCGGTACTTGCTGATGCCCGTACCGGCCGGGATGAGCTTACCGATGATCACGTTCTCCTTGAGGCCGACCAGCGAGTCGCTGCGCGAGTTGATCGCCGCGTCGGTCAGCACCCGGGTGGTCTCCTGGAAGGAGGCCGCGGAGAGCCAGGAGTCGGTGGCCAGCGAGGCCTTGGTGATGCCCATGAGCACCGGGCGACCGGCGGCGGGCTCGCCGCCCTCGCCGACGAGCCGGCGGTTCTCCGACTCGAACAGCGCCCGGTCGACCAGCACGCCCGGCAGGAACTCGGTCGAGCCGGAGTCGATGACCGTCACCCGCTTGAGCATCTGGCGAATGATGATCTCGATGTGCTTGTCGTGGATGAGCACACCCTGCGAGCGGTAGACCTCCTGGACCTCACTGGTCAGGTGGACCTGGACCGCCCGCGGACCCATGATCCGCAGCAGCTCGTGCGGGTCGATGGTGCCCTCGGTGAGCTTCTCGCCGACCTCGACGTGGTCGCCGTCGTGGGCCCGCAGCCGGACCCGCTTGGAGATCTTGTCGTAGACGATCTCGTCGGAGCCGTCGTCCGGCACCACGATGATCTTCCGCGACCGCTCGCCGTCCTCGATCCGGATCCGGCCCGGGGTGTCGGCGATGGGCGCCTTGCCCTTCGGAATCCGGGCCTCGAAGATCTCCTGGACCCGGGGCAGACCCTGGGTGATGTCCTCACCCGCGACACCACCGGTGTGGAACGTCCGCATCGTGAGCTGCGTACCGGGCTCACCGATCGACTGGGCGGCGATGATGCCGACCGCCTCGCCGACGTCCACGGTCTTGCCGGTCGGCAGCGAGCGGCCGTAGCACGCCCCGCAGACGCCCAGCTTCGACTCGCAGGTGAGCACGCTGCGCACCCGCACCGTCTCCACCCCGGCGGCGACGATCGCGTCGACGAGGATGGAGTTGACGTCCTGGCCCCGGTGCGCGACGGCGGTCCCGTCCGGGCCCTTGATGTCGTCGGCCAGGGTCCGGGCGTGCACGCTGGTCTCGGCGTGCTCGTGGACGTACAGCTTGCCGTCGCGCCGCTCGCCGATCTGCATCGGGATGGCCCGGTCGGTGCCGCAGTCCTCCTCGCGGATGATGACGTCCTGCGAGACGTCCACCAGACGCCGGGTCAGGTAACCCGAGTCGGCGGTCCGCAGCGCGGTGTCGGCGAGACCCTTACGGGCACCGTGCGTGGAGATGAAGTACTCCAGCACGGAGAGACCCTCGCGGTACGACGCCTTGATCGGACGCGGGATGATCTCGCCCTTCGGGTTGGCCACGAGGCCGCGGATCGCGGCGATCTGCCGGAGCTGGAGCAGGTTACCGCGGGCACCCGAGTTGATCATCTTCCACAGCGGGTTCTCCTGCGGCAGCGCGGTGTCCATCTCCCTGGCGACCTCGTTGGTCGCCTTGGTCCAGATCTCGATGAGCTCGCCGCGACGCTCCTCGGCGGTCATCAGACCCCGCTGGTACTGCTTGTCGATCCGGTCGGCTTCCTTCTCGTACCGCTCCAGGATCTCCCGCTTGCGCGGCGGAGCGATGACGTCCTCCATGCCGATCGTCACGCCGGACCAGGTGGCCCAGTGGAAACCGGCCTCCTTGAGCCCGTCGAGGGTGGCCGCCAGGGCCACCTTCGGGAAGCGCTCGGCGAGGTCGTTGACGATCGCGGAGAGCTGACCCTTGCGGATCTCGTAGTTCACGAAGCGGTAGCCCTGCGGCAGCGTCTCGTTGAACAGCACCCGGCCCAGGGTGGTCTCGACGGTGATCGGGTCACCCTCGACCCAGCCCTCCGGCGCGACCCACTGCTCGCCGCCGGCGCCGTTGTCGACCCCGACCAGCCCGCGCAGGCGGATCCGCACCGGCGCCTGCAGGTGCAGCTCGCCGGCGTCGAACGCCATCCGCGCCTCGGCGTCGGAGCTGAACACCCGGCCCTCGCCCCGCTCACCGGTGGTGAGGTGGGTGAGGTGGTACAGGCCGATGACCATGTCCTGGGTGGGCATGGTGACCGGCTTGCCGTCGGCCGGCTTGAGGATGTTGTTCGACGACAGCATCAGGATGCGCGCCTCGGCCTGGGCCTCGGCGGACAGCGGCACGTGCACCGCCATCTGGTCGCCGTCGAAGTCGGCGTTGAACGCGGTGCAGACCAGCGGGTGGATCTGGATCGCCTTGCCCTCGACGAGCTGCGGCTCGAAGGCCTGGATGCCCAGGCGGTGCAGGGTCGGCGCGCGGTTCAGCAGCACCGGGTGCTCGCCGATGACCTCTTCCAGCACGTCCCACACGACCGGCCGCTGCCGCTCGACCATCCGCTTGGCGGACTTGATGTTCTGCGCGTGGTTGAGGTCGACCAGCCGCTTCATCACGAACGGCTTGAACAGCTCCAGCGCCATCTGCTTGGGCAGGCCGCACTGGTGCAGCTTCAGCTTCGGGCCGACCACGATGACCGAACGGCCGGAGTAGTCGACGCGCTTGCCGAGCAGGTTCTGCCGGAACCGGCCCTGCTTGCCCTTGAGCATGTCGGACAGCGACTTGAGCGGGCGGTTGCCCGGCCCGGTGACCGGCCGGCCGCGACGGCCGTTGTCGAACAGCGCGTCGACGGCCTCCTGGAGCATCCGCTTCTCGTTGTTGACGATGATCTCGGGCGCGCCGAGGTCGATCAGCCGCTTGAGGCGGTTGTTCCGGTTGATCACGCGGCGGTACAGGTCGTTCAGGTCGGAGGTCGCGAAGCGGCCACCGTCGAGCTGCACCATCGGGCGCAGGTCCGGCGGGATGACCGGGACGCAGTCCAGCACCATGCCGAGCGGCGAGTTGCGGGTGTTCAGGAACGCGGCGACGACCTTCAGCCGCTTGAGCGCCCGGATCTTCCGCTGGCCCTTGCCCGACCGGATGGTCTCGCGCAGGTTCTCGGCCTCGGCGTCGAGGTCCATGTTCTGGACCAGCGCCTTGATGGCCTCGGCGCCCATCGCGCCGGTGAAGTACTCGCCGAACCGGTCGCGCAGCTCCCGGTAGAGCAGCTCGTCGGTGACGAGCTGCTTCGGCTCCAGCTTGCGGAAGGTGTCGAGCACCTCGTCCAGGCGGTCGATCTCGCGCTGGGCCCGGTCGCGGATCTGGCGCATCTCGCGCTCTCCGCCCTCCTTGACCTTGCGCCGGACGTCCGCCTTCGCGCCCTCGGCCTCCAGCTCGGCCAGGTCGGCCTCGAGCTTGGCGGCCCGCTTCTCGATCTCCGAGTCACGGCTGTTCTCGGACTGCCGCTTCTCGGCCAGGATCTCGTTCTCGATGGTCGAGAGGTCGCGGTGACGCGACTCCGCGTCCACGCTCGTGATCACGTACGAGGCGAAGTAGATGATCTTTTCGAGGTCCTTCGGGGCGAGGTCCAGCAGGTAGCCCAGCCGGCTCGGCACGCCCTTGAAGTACCAGATGTGGGTCACCGGAGCGGCCAGCTCGATGTGACCCATCCGCTCTCGGCGGACCTTGGAGCGGGTCACCTCGACGCCGCAGCGCTCGCAGATGATGCCCTTGAACCGGACCCGCTTGTACTTACCGCAGTAGCACTCCCAGTCCCGCTGCGGACCGAAGATCTTCTCGCAGAAGAGCCCGTCCTTTTCCGGCTTGAGGGTGCGGTAGTTGATCGTCTCGGGCTTCTTGACCTCACCGTGCGACCACTGACGGATGTCGTCAGCGGTCGCGAGACCGATGCGCAGCTCGTCGAAGAAGTTGACGTCGAGCACTATGTCCCCTATGTCGTCGTCTTTATAGCTAGATCACGGGCGGGGTTGGGGGCCGGCCGCCCCCCGGAGGGATCAAGCTGACCGCCCGGAGCGGGGCGGCCGGCCCCCAACCCACACCACTTACACCTCTTCGACCGAGCTCGGCTCGCGCCGGGACAGGTCGATGCCCAGCTCCTCCGCGGCCCGGAACACCTCGTCGTCGGTCTCGCGCATCTCCAGGGCCACGCCGTCGCTGGAGAGCACCTCGACGTTGAGGCACAGCGACTGCAGCTCCTTGAGCAACACCTTGAACGACTCCGGAATGCCCGGCTCGGGGATGTTCTCGCCCTTGACGATCGCCTCGTAGACCTTGACCCGGCCCAGGACGTCGTCGGACTTGATCGTCAGCAGCTCCTGCAGGGCGTACGCGGCGCCGTACGCCTGCATCGCCCAGCACTCCATCTCACCGAAGCGCTGGCCACCGAACTGCGCCTTACCACCCAGCGGCTGCTGCGTGATCATCGAGTACGGGCCGGTCGACCGAGCGTGGATCTTGTCGTCGACCAGGTGGTTGAGCTTCAGGATGTAGATGTAGCCGACCGCGATCGGGTCCGGCAGCGGCTCGCCGGAGCGACCGTCGAACAGCTGCGCCTTACCGGTGGAGCCGATGAGCTGCTTGCCGTCCCGGTTGGGCAGGGTCGACGCGAGCAGACCGGAGATCTCCTCCTCGCGGGCACCGTCGAAGACCGGCGTGGCCACGTTGGTGTCCGGCTCGGACTCGTGCGCCTCGATCGAGCGGAGCTGACGCTTCCACTCCGCGTCGTCGCCGTCGACGCTCCACCCCGTCTTCGCCACCCAGCCGAGGTGCGTCTCCAGCACCTGGCCGATGTTCATCCGGGAAGGCACGCCCAGCGGGTTGAGCACGATGTCGACCGGGGTGCCGTCCTCCAGGAACGGCATGTCCTCGATCGGCAGGATCTTCGAGATGACGCCCTTGTTGCCGTGCCGGCCGGCGAGCTTGTCGCCGTCCTGGATCTTCCGCTTCTGGGCGACGTAGACCCGGACCAGCTCGTTCACGCCCGGGGGCAGCTCGTCGCCGTCCTCGCGGGAGAACGTGCGCACGCCGATGACCGTGCCGGTCTCACCGTGCGGCACCTTCAGCGAGGTGTCCCGGACCTCGCGCGCCTTCTCACCGAAGATCGCGCGGAGCAGCCGCTCCTCCGGGGTCAGCTCGGTCTCGCCCTTGGGCGTGACCTTGCCGACCAGGATGTCGCCGGGGACGACCTCGGCGCCGATCCGGATGATGCCGCGCTCGTCGAGGTCGGCGAGCATCTCCTCGCTGACGTTCGGGATGTCGCGGGTGATCTCCTCCGGGCCGAGCTTGGTGTCCCGGGCGTCGACCTCGTGCTCCTCGATGTGGATCGAGGTGAGCACGTCCTGCTGCACGAGGCGCTGCGACAGGATGATCGCGTCCTCGTAGTTGTGGCCCTCCCAGCACATGAACGCCACGAGCAGGTTGCGCCCGAGCGCCATCTCGCCCTCGTCCGTGCAGGGACCGTCGGAGATGACCTGGCCGGCCTCGACGCGGTCGCCCTCGAAGACCACCGGCTTCTGGTTGACGCAGGAGCCGGAGTTGGAGCGGCGGAACTTGTGCAGCAGGTACGTCCGGCGGTGGCCGTCGTCCTGGTGGATGGTGATGTAGTCGGCGCAGAGGTCCTCGACCACGCCACCGACCTCGGCGACCACCACGTCGCCGGCGTCGACGGCCGCCCGGTACTCCATGCCCGTACCGACCAGCGGGGCCTCGGCCTTGACCAGCGGCACCGCCTGGCGCTGCATGTTCGCGCCCATGAGCGCCCGGTTGGCGTCGTCGTGCTCGAGGAACGGGATCATCGCGGTGCCGACGGAGACCATCTGCCGGGGCGAGATGTCCATGTAGTCCACGGCGCCCGGCGCGACGTCCTCGGTCTCGCCGCCCTTACGGCGGACCAGGACCCGGTCCTCGGCGAACGAGCCGTCGGCGCGCAGCGGCGCGTTGGCCTGCGCCTTGACGTACCGGTCCTCGTCGTCCGCGGTCAGGTAGTCGATCTGGTCGGTGACCCGGCCGTCGACGACCTTGCGGTACGGCGTCTCGATGAAGCCGAACGGGTTGACCCGGGCGAACGTCGACAGGGCGCCGATCAGGCCGATGTTCGGGCCTTCCGGCGTCTCGATCGGGCACATCCGGCCGTAGTGGGACGGGTGCACGTCACGGACCTCGAAGCCGGCCCGCTCCCGGGACAGACCACCCGGGCCGAGCGCGTTCAGCCGACGCCGGTGGGTCAGGCCCGCCAGCGGGTTGGTCTGGTCCATGAACTGGGACAGCTGCGACGTACCGAAGAACTCCTTGATCGCCGCCACGACCGGGCGGATGTTGATCAGGGTCTGCGGCGTGATCGCCTCGACGTCCTGCGTCGTCATCCGCTCCCGGACGACCCGCTCCATGCGCGACAGGCCCACCCGGACCTGGTTCTGGATCAGCTCGCCCACGGTACGGATGCGGCGGTTGCCGAAGTGGTCGATGTCGTCGGCCTCGTAGCCGTCCTCACCGGCGTGCAGCCGGCACAGGTACTCCACGGTGGCGACGATGTCGTCCTCGGTGAGCGTGCCGGTGGTGATCGGCACGTCGAGCTGGAGCTTCTTGTTGAACTTGTAGCGCCCGACCTTGGCGACGTCGTACCGCTTCGGGTTGAAGAAGAGGTTGTCGAGGAGGGTCTGGGCGTTCTCGCGGGTCGGCGGCTCGCCAGGGCGCAGCTTCCGGTAGATGTCGAGCAGCGCCTCGTCCTGGCCGGCGATGTGGTCCTTCTCGAGCGTGGTCATCATCAGCTCGGACCAGCCGAACTTCTCGCGGATCCGCTCGGCGGACCAGCCGACGGCCTTGAGCAGGACGGTGACGGCCTGCCGGCGCTTGCGGTCGATGCGGACGCCGACCGTGTCGCGCTTGTCGATGTCGAACTCCAACCAGGCACCCCGGCTCGGGATGACCTTGACGCTGGAGAGGTCGCGGTCGGAGGTCTTGTCCGGCTGCTTGTCGAAGTAGACGCCCGGGGAACGGACGAGCTGGCTGACCACGACGCGCTCGGTGCCGTTGATGATGAAGGTGCCCTTGGGCGTCATCATCGGGAAGTCACCCATGAACACCGTCTGGCTCTTGATCTCGCCAGTGGTGTTGTTGGTGAACTCCGCCGTCACGAACAGCGGGGCGCAGTAGGTCAGGTCCTTCTCCTTGCACTCCTCGATCGAGGCCTTGACCTCGTCGAAGCGCGGAGCCGAGAAGGAGAGCGACATGGTGCCGGAAAAGTCCTCAATGGGACTGATCTCGTCGAGGATTTCCGCGAGACCCGAGCGTGCGTGAGGGTCGTCCGCCGACCGGCCCTGCCAAGCCTCGTTGCCGACGAGCCAGTCGAACGACTCGTTCTGGATGGCGAGGAGGTTGGGGACCTCGAGGTGTTCGGTGATCCTGCCGAAAGAAACTCGGCGGGGAGCGAAAGCGCTCGACGTACGACTGGTCTTCGCAGGGCGGGAAGCTGCCAAGATGCGTCCTTCCGAGGACCGGTGCTGCAGAACGGCTGGTACGCGTGCACTCCAATGACCCCACCAGAAATACCCGGAATCGGACATTTCCGCGCAGGGGTCTAGACGGAAGGCAGCGCAAACTAGCAGTGTAGCCGAGAGGCTAACCGCTGTCCAGCCCACCCCGCAGGTCGTCGCGGAACGCGCCTCGGGACCCCTCGAACGGGGGCCGCACCGGGCCGCTCGGAACGCAGCGTACCTACGGAACCGCCCGAGTGTGGCGGTCGGACGATGCCGCCGCTGCCATTACCCGGATGGTGGCCGTCGCAAGCGCGGAAGGTCTTGCAGGTGTCAGCGTGCCTGGCAGCCCCGGGCCGCGTCAAGGCCCGGTCTGCTCCTCGACCGGTGTTTCCCACGACCGCGCGGCCCGCCGCCGCGCCGCGTGACCCCGCCTCCGCCGCTGATGCGCTGCTCAGGACGTTGCTCGCGGTCCCAACACGAACACGGCGGGCGACGATCCGATTTTCGATCGTCGCCCGCCGTGTCGGAGTGTGCCCTGGCTCACGCGAGCCAGGGGCGCGCTCGGTCCCGCCCCAATTACTTGAGGGTGACCTTGGCACCCTCGCCCTCGAGCTTGGCCTTGGCCTTCTCGGCGGTCTCCTTGTTGACCTTCTCCAGGATGGCCTTCGGCGCGGACTCGACCGCGTCCTTGGCCTCCTTCAGGCCCAGGCCGGTCAGCTCGCGCACGACCTTGATGACCTGGATCTTCTTGCCACCGTCGGCCTCGAGGACGACGTCGAACTCGTCCTTCTCCTCCTCGACGGGCGCGGCCGGGCCACCCGGGCCCGCCGGGCCGGCGACGGCGACCGGAGCGGCGGCGGTGACCTCGAAGGTCTCCTCGAACTGCTTCACGAACTCGGAGAGCTCGATCAGCGTCATCTCCTTGAACGCGTCGAGCAGCTCGTCGGTGCTGAGCTTCGCCATGGCTGGCGTCCTTTCCTCTGTTTGACTAAGAACGTGGGTGCGCCGCGCGGCCTCAGGCCGCCTCGGCGCCCTCCTGCTCGCGCTTCTTGTCCGCCAGGGCGGCCGCCGCGCGGGCTGCCTTGGAGAGCGGAGCCTGGAACAGGGCCGCGGCCTTGCTCAGGTTGCCCTTCATCGCGCCGGCCAGCTTGGCCAGCAGCACCTCGCGGGACTCCAGGTCGGCGAGCTTCGTGACCTCGGCCGCGGAAATGGCCTTGCCCTCGAAGACGCCGCCCTTGATGACGAGCTTCGGGTTGGCCTTCGCGAAGTCGCGAAGACCCTTCGCCGCCTCGACGACGTCGCCCGAAACGAAAGTCAGCGCGGTAGGACCGGTGAACAGCTCGTCGAGCCCGGAGATGCCCGCCTCGTTCGCGGCACGCTTCGCCAGCGTGTTCTTCGCGATCGTGTAGGTGGTCTCCTTGCCGAGCGAGCGCCGCAGCTGGGTGAGCTGGGAAACCGTCAGACCACGGTACTCGGTCAGCACCGCAGCACCCGCGTTGCGGAAGTTGTCGGTCAGCTCAGCGACGGCCGTGGCCTTGTCGGCCCGGATCGGCTTGTCCGCCATGTCCCTCCTCTCTCGTTGCTCCAGGCTGGTCCACCGGGAAGCCGGCGGGCTCCACGCGGTACCGGAGGGGACCACGACAACGAGAAAAGCCCCGGCGCAGGGCGCACGGGGCGAGGGCCGGCGGTTGCCTCGCGGTCGGCGGACCACGGGATAACATGCCGAGTTTCGCTTGCCGCCCTGCGCGGGTCGCCCGTCGAAGCGGGACCTTCGACCGTGCCAGGGCACGGTGACCAGCGGTCTCTGGGTGTAACTTCGCCGTCAGGTTACGCGACCCGCCCCACAGCCGCCAAATCGCCTCCGGGTGCGCCCCGTCACTCCCCCGGCTCGCCCGCCGCTCAGACGCGGACGCGGCGGCGCCAGGCGTACCCGGCGAGCAGCGTCGCGCTCCAGGCGACGGCCCACCCGGTGAGCACGGCCACCGTGGCGGCCGACGGGCCGGCGGCGGTCGCCCGGGCGACGGGCAGCACCGGGGGCGCCAGCCAGGGCGCCACCGACGAGGACAGACCGAGGACCAGCGAGCCGACCGCGCCGAGCGCCAGCACCGCGACGCCGTACCCGGCGCTGCCCGTCACGGCCCGGCTGGCCAGCGCGCCCAGCGCCACCGCGGCGGGCAGGGCGAGCAGGTGCGCCCAGACGCCGAGGGCCACCCCGGCCGCCACCGACCGGCCGTCGGGCCCCACCTGGCTGGTCACCCCGCCGACCAGCCAGGGGAAGACCAACGCGACGACGGTCGTGCCGAGGCCGGCCACGAGCGCCGCCAGCAGCCCGGCGGCCCACTCCCGGGCGGCTCCGGCGAGCACCAGGGCGAGCCGGCGCTGCACGTCCGGCTCGACGTCGAGCAGGATCTTGGTCTGCCACGCCAGCACCGGGAAGAGCACCACCGCGGACACGCCGTACGCCTCGCCCGGCTGGGCCCGACCCCCGCCGTAGAGGACGCCGAGGGCGAGCAGGCCGGCCAGCAGCGGGGCGAGCGCCCGTCCGGTGCGCAGGAAGGCCGCCAGCCGCAGCCGTACGAGCGCGGTCACCGGGGCGCCCGCCCGGCCGCTTCGGAGGCGTCCACCGCGCTGGTTGCCGCGCCCGGCGGGGTGGGTGGGGTGCCGCGTACCCGGAGGACGTGGTGGCCGTCGGCGCGGAGCCGGGCCACGGTGCCGGCGGCCCGCGCGACCGGGACCGCGAGCTCGACCACGACGAACGCCTCGGGCGACGCGTCGGCCGGGGCCTGGGCGGTGACGGTGCCGTCGGCGACCGTCCAGCGGGCGGCGCCCGGCAGCCGGGCAGTCTCGCCCCGGTGGTCGCTGACCAGCACCGACCCGCCGGCCGCCAGCACCTCGTCGATCAGGGTGGGGACCAGTTCCCGGGCGGTGGCGTCCAGCCCCTCCCAGGGCTCGTCGAGGATGAGCAGGCCGGGCCGGCGGAGCAGCGCCTGGGCCAGACCGACCTTCTGGGCGGTGCCCTTGGACAGCTCGGGCAGCCGCACCCCGTGGAAGCGGGTGAGGCCCAACCGCTCGGTCCACCGCAGGACGGCCCGGTCGGCCTCGGCCCCGCCCAGCCCGGCGACGCGGGCCATGCCGGCGAGGTACCGCCCTACGGTGAACGGCTGGTCGGCGGGGAAGCGCTCCGGGACCCAGCCGACGTGCCGCGGCCGGTCGACGACCCGGCCCCGGGCGGGCCGGAGCACCCCGGCCGCGAGCTGGAGCAGGGTGGACTTGCCGACGCCGTTGCGGCCGAGCACCACGGCGGCCTCGCCCGCGCCCAGCCGCAGGTCGGCCTCCCGCAGCACCCACGGACCGCGCCGGTGGTACCGGAGCCAGACACCCTCCCACCGCATGCCGCGAGCCTGCCACACCGGACAGACGGACGGGGCCCCGCCACGAGTCGTGGCGGGGCCCCGGCGAGGCGACGGTGCTCAGGCCTCGACGCCCTCCTGCAGGTTCTTCACCAGGTTCGGGTCGACCGGGACGCCCGGGCCCATCGTGGTGGTGAGGGTGACCTTCCTGAGGTACTTGCCCTTCGCCGCCGACGGCTTGGCCCGCAGCACCTCGTCGAGGACCGCGGCGTAGTTGTCGACGAGCTGGGCCTCGGAGAACGAGGCCTTGCCGATGATCAGGTGGAGGTTGGAGTGCTTGTCCACCCGGAAGGTGATCTTACCGCCCTTGATGTCCGCGACCGCCTTGGTGACGTCCATGGTCACCGTGCCGGTCTTCGGGTTCGGCATCAGGCCGCGCGGGCCCAGGATCCGCGCGATCCGGCCGATCTTGGCCATCTGGTCCGGCGTGGCGATCGCCGCGTCGAAGTCGAGCCAGCCGCCCTGGATCCGGGCGACGAGCTCGTCGGTGCCCACCTCGTCCGCACCGGCGGCGGCGGCCTCCTCGGCCTTCGCGCCGGCGGCGAAGACGATCACGCGGGCGGTCTTGCCGGTGCCGTGCGGCAGGTTGACCACACCGCGGACCATCTGGTCCGCCTTGCGGGGGTCGACGCCGAGGCGCATGGCGACCTCGACCGTGGCGTCGAACTTCGTGCTGGTGGTGTCCTTGGCGATCTTCACGGCCTCGGCGGGCGTGTAGAGCTTCGACCGGTCGATGACCTCGGCGGCCTTGCGGTAGGTCTTGCTGCGCTGCATCTGTGGTTACTCCTGTGGTCTATGGCGGGCCGCGGCGTCCGCGAGCCCTCCCACGAAACTGGTCGAGAAAGCGGTGCGACGAGGTCAGTCGGCGACGGTCAGGCCCATCGACCGGGCGGTGCCGGCGATGATCTTCTCAGCCTGCTCGACGTCGTTGGCGTTGAGGTCGGCCATCTTCTTCTCGGCGATCTCCCGCAGCTGGGCGCGGGTGACGGAGCCGACCTTCTCCTTGTGCGGGACGCCGGAGCCCTTCTGCACGCCGGCGGCCTTGATCAGCAGCCGGGCGGCGGGCGGGGTCTTCAGCACGAAGGTGAAGGTGCGGTCCTCGTAGACGCTGATCTCGGCCGGGACGATGTCGCCCCGCTGGGACTCGGTCTGCGCGTTGTAGGTCTTGCAGAACTCCATGATGTTCACGCCGTGCTGGCCGAGCGCGGGGCCGACCGGCGGCGCCGGAGTGGCCTGGCCCGCCGGCAGCTGAAGCGTGAACGTCTTGACGAGCTTCTTCTTCGGAGGCATGTCTCTTCCTGGGGCTTGGAACGGGGAAAGGTGCCGGCCGGTGGACGCGCACGGTCAGCGCGTTGCGACAGCCGACGTTCTAGGGTAGCGCAATGCTGCGCCGCCCCCTGCGCCGAGGTCGGCGAGGGGGCGGCAACGGCGACGCCGGCGGCGGGCCGGAGCCCACCGCCGGCGGTCGGAGCGTCAGATCTTGGTGACCTGGTTGAAGTTCAGCTCGACCGGGGTCTCCCGGCCGAAGATCGACACCAGCACCTTGAGCTTCTGCTGGTCGGCGTTGATCTCGCTGATCGTCGCCGGCAGCGAGGCGAACGCGCCGTCGGTGACGGTGACCGAGTCGCCGACCTCGAAGTCCAGGACCTTGATCTCGGGCTTGGCCTTCTTCTGCTCGGTCTCGACCGCCGGGGCCAGCCACTTGATGACCTCGTCGAGGCTCAGCGGGGCCGGCCGGTCGGCCCGGTCGGTCGCCCCCACGAAGCCGGTGACCCCGGGAGTGTTCCGCACGCAGGAGTAGGACTCCGCGGTCAGCTCCATGCGGACCAGGATGTAGCCCGGGAAGACCTTGGCCTGGATCTGGGACCGCTTGCCGTTCTTGACCTCGACCTCTTCCCGGGTCGGGACCTCGACCTGGTAGATGTAGTCCTCCATGTCGAGGGACGTGATCCGGGTCTCGAGGTTGGTCTTGACCTTGTTCTCGTAGCCGGCGTACGAGTGCACCACGTACCAGTCGCCCGGCGCGTAGCGCAGCTTCTGGCGCAGCTCCGCCACCGGGTCGTAGTCCTCGTCCGGGGCAGGCTCGGTGGTCGGAAAGTCCGGCTCGCTGGCGGCCTCGACCGACTCATCGTTGGCCGCCGTCGCCACCGCGGACTGGTCCTCCGTGGTCTCGGCGGTCTCGTCGTACTCAGGCACGCTTGCTCACTTCCGTCACTATCGGCTTGAGTCAGCCGCTCAGCTGGGGTTGCCGAAGACCCACAGCACGCCCTTGGCGAAGGCGTAGTCCAGGCCCGCCACGATCGTCAGCATCACGGCGACGAAGGTGACCACGACCGCGGTGTAGGTCAGCAGCTCCTTGCGGGTCGGCCAGATGACCTTACGCAACTCCGCCACGACCTCGCGGAAGAACCGCGCGATGCGGGCGAACAGCCCCACCCGCTCGGTGTCCTTGCGGGTCTTCCTCTCGTCGGCCGACTCGGCCTTGGCCCGCGCCCGGGTGGCCGTGCCACCCCGGGAAACCGGCTCGTCCGCGTCGGCGGAGTCGTCGGCGGCCACCTCGTCGACGACCTCGTCGTTCAGACGGTCGTCGCCGGCGTCCTCGCTGCGCCGCTTACTCTCGGCCACTTCGCCCTCCGTCGCGGAGTCGGGTCGCACACCGGTGCGGCGTGCGGCGTTGGTCACGCCGACCGGACCAACCGTCCCGCGACGGGCCGCGGCCGGCGGATCGACGGACAGGCCCGATGCCTCGGAACCGCCCTGCCGATGCCACCACCACGGGCCGGACGCCGCCTGGCGGCGGCGCGACCCACGGGAACGGTCAGGCCTGAGGCGCAGGGGTGACAGGACTTGAACCTGCAGCCTGCGGTTTTGGAGACCGCTGCTCTGCCAATTGAGCTACACCCCTGTGCGGCAACGCTCGCCCGCCCCGGCCACAAAGCACCGGGCGGGGTCACTTGCCCCACGGCGGACCAGTGTACGGGTAGCAGGGCCACTTTCCCAACCGGTCCACCCCCTCGCGTGCCGGAAAGCCCTCAGCGGGGCGTCCGGATCACCGCCCGCGCCTGCGAGAGCACCTTCTCGCCCCGGCAGGTCGCGGTGATGTCGAGCCTGGTCAGACCCGCCTCGCCGGTCTCCTTGACCTTGGCGGTCACCTCGATCTCGGTGCCGGTGTCGTCGTCCGGAACGACCACCGGACGGGTGAACCGGACCCCGTAGTCGACCACCGCGTCGGGCGCGCCGGCCCACTCCGTGACCGCGCGGCCGACCAGGGCCATGGTGAACATCCCGTGCGCGATCACCCCGGGCAGGCCGACCTTCGTGGCGACCCGGTCGCTCCAGTGGATCGGGTTGAAGTCGCCCGAGGCGCCCGCGTAGCGGACCAGATCGGCCCGGGTGACCCGGAAGGTCTTGGTGGGCAGCTCCATGGTCACGCCTCCCCGCGTACGACGATCTTGGACCAGACGGCGACCACCGGCTCGCCGTCGGCCGTGCTGACGTCCGTGCGGGTGGTCAGGAAGTCGTGCCCGCCCCGACTGCTGACGTCCTCGATGGTGTTCACACAGACCAGCTCGTCGCCCGCCACCACCGGACGGGTGTACGCGAAGCGCTGGTCGCCGTGCACCACCCGGCTGTAGTCCACCCCGAGGGCCGGGTCGTCGACGATCTGCTGGGTGGTGGCCATGGTGAGCAGCACGGGAAAGGTCGGCGGGGCGACCACGTCCCGGTGCCCGAGCGCGCGGGCGGCCTCCGGGTCGTGGTAGGCGGCGTCGGTGGCGCCGATCGCCGTGGCGAACTCGCGGATCTTTTCGCGGCCCACCTGGTAGGGGGCGGTCGGCGGATAGCTCCGGCCGACGAAGGACGGGTCCAGGGACATGCCCGAGAACCTACACGGAAAGCACGAAAGCCGACCCGAGCGGACGGGCGGCGGGGAGCCGCGCGTCCGCTCGGGTCGGCGATCGGTGTTCGTGCCGGCCGGCTCGCGCCGGCGACGGGTCAGCGGGTCTCGCGGTGGGCCGTGTGCCGGCCGTCCCGGGGGCAGAACTTCTTCAGCTCGATGCGGTCCGGGTCGTTGCGGCGGTTCTTGCGCGTGATGTAGTTGCGCTCCTTGCACTCCACACACGCCAGAGTGATCTTCGGCCGGACATCGGTAGCCTTCGCCACGGCGGAGTGCCTTCCTCGCTAACGGTCATCAACTACAGCGGCCCAGCGTACGCGCTGGAGACGCAGACATGCAAAGTGGGCGCCGAGGCGCCCATTCCACCGGTCACCGGGAGACAAGCCCGGAGAGCCAGAGTAGCGGTGGCCGGACTTGAACCGGCGACACAGCGATTATGAGCCGCTTGCTCTGCCATCTGAGCTACACCGCCGAGGCGGGTCCAGCCGGACCCTTTGAGCCCCCTTACGGAATCGAACCGTAGACCTTCTCCTTACCATGGAGACGCTCTGCCGACTGAGCTAAGGGGGCCTGCGCGATCACTTGGTGGCCGCGCAGACGTAAGAGTACACGGCCCGGCCCCGGAGGTGAAATCGGATCTCCCCACCGTCGCGCCCCGCGGCGTTCACTCTGGTCAGGAGCGTTTTCGGCGAGATCAGGGCACGACGCGCAGCCGGCGGGCGTCCGAGCCGACGAGCGCCTCGGACTCCACCTGGGCCCCGAACCACGCCTCCAGCCGCTCGTACGGCAGCGGGCGGCTGAACAGGAAGCCCTGACCGATCTCGCAGCCGATGTCCTGGAGCAGCTCCAGGGTCAGCTCGCTCTCCACCCCCTCGGCCACCACGGCGAGGCCGAACTGCTGGGAGAGGGTCACCACGGCGTTGACGATGGCCAGGTCCCCGGGGTCGGTGGCCATGCCCTGCACGAACGACCGGTCCACCTTCACCTCGTGCACCGGCAGCCGCCGCAGGTACGCCAGCGAGGACGAGCCGGTGCCGAAGTCGTCCACCGACAGTCGGACGCCGAGATCACGCAACCGGCGCAGGGTGGGGATCGGGCGGTCGGTGCCGTCGAGCACCCCGGCCTCGCGGATCTCGAAGGTGAGCCGGTGCGGTGGGACGTCGTACTCGGCGAGCAGCTCGCGCACCCGGTCGGGGAAGTGCCGGTCGGTGAGCGTACGGGCGGAGAGGTTGACCGCGACGGCGAGCGGCTGCGCGTCGTGCGTCCACTCCCGGCTGCGCCGCAGCCCCTCCCGCAGCACCACCTCGGTGAGCCGGCCGAGCAGGCCGGTGTGCTCGGCCACCGCGACGAAGTCCTCCGGGGTGACCTCGCCGTGCGCCGGGTGCTCCCAGCGGGCCAGGCACTCCACCCCGACCAGCCGGCGGTCCCGCAGCGTCACCTTGGGCTGGAAGTAGACCTCCAGCTCGCCGTCGTCGAGGGCGCGGCGCAGGTCGCCCGCCAGGCCCAGCCGGCGCAGCGACCGGGACTCCAGGGCCGGGTTGAACAGGTGGATGCCGCCGGGCATGGACTTCGCCGCCGTCGCCGCCAGGTCGACCCGTTGCAGGAGGGTCGCGGCGTCGCTGCCGTGGTCCGGGTGCACGGCGACCCCGACCGCCGTGTCCACGTCGAGGGTGAACGCGTCGAAGACCATCTCGGCGCGGATCTCCTCGCGCAGCCGCGCGGCCAACTCCAGTGCGGCCTCGGCGTTCTCCAGCCGGAGGGTGACCAGGAACTCGTCGCCACCGGCCCGGCCGACCAGGGCCGAGGAGGGGGCGGAGGCGCGCAGCCGGTCGGCGACCTCGACGAGGACCTGGTCGCCGGCGGCGTGCCCGAGCGACTCGTTGACCTGGCGCAGCCCGTCCACGTCGAAGAGCAGGACGGCGACCACCTCGCCGGGGGCCCGGATGCGGACGGCCTCGTCGAGCGCTCCGGAGATCCGTCGCCGGTTGGGCAGCTTGGTCAGCGTGTCGTGGTACGCGTCGTGGCGCAGCCGGTCGACCAGCCGGGAATTCTCCAGGGCCACCGCCGCGTGCGCGGCCACCGTCTCGATCACCGGCACGTCGGCGGGGGTGAAGTGGCCCACGTCGCTGAGCCGGTTGACCACCTCGAGCGTGCCGATCACCGCCTCACCGGAGCGCAGCGGCACGATGATCGCGTCCTTGGCCGAGGCCGCCCGGAGCATCGCCAGTTGCTCCCGGCCGCCGCCGAGCCGCGCGCCGACCGCGAGGGTCTGCCGCTGCCGCACCACCCGCTCCCGCATCGCCGACGGGACCTTGGAGAAGTCGAGCAGGCCGCGGCCGTCCACGCGGGCGGTCAGCAGCACCTCGGGATGCCGGCCCTGGGCGGGCAGCCACAGGGTGGCGTACTCGGCCTGCATGAGGGCCCGGGCCCGGCCGAGCAGGGCGTCCGGCAGGGTGCCGTCCTGGCCGCTGCCGCTCATGGCGCGGGTCAGCTCGTAGATGTCGGCGAGGCTGCGATGCTGGCGCAGCACCTGCGCGTACGCCCCGTAGACCACGGCCGCCGTCACCGCGAGCGCCCCGAGCGGCAGCAGCGACCAGTAGGTGGTCGTCACCGCGAGCAGGATGATCAGGCCGACGGTGGTGTTCACCCCCGCCACCACCAGCGGCACGGTGGACGTGCGGACCACCTCCAGGCCGGCCTGCCAGCCCTGGAGGAGGGTGATGACGCCGACCACGGCGGCGAGGGTGACCAGGGTGATGGTGCTGACCGCCGCGGAGAGGATGCCCCATGTCCCGGGCCCCACGCCCCGGATCGGGGGGAGCGCCAGCAGGACCAGGCCGGCGAGGGAGGTCGCCGCGGCGGAGCGGGCGACGTTGAAGGCGAACTTGGCCGAACGGAGCCGTCGCCGGAGCTGGACGACGAGGGCGGCGAGGATGGCCACCAGCACCAGGGTCAGCGGGGGGAGGTAGTACAGCGCCAGGACCAGCGGGATCTCGGTGATCGTGGCGGAGAGCGTCTGTCGCCGGACGACGAAGCTCAGGACCGGCAGGTGCGCGGCGACCAGGGCGATGAACAGCAGCAGGCCGACGCCCCAGGAGCCGTACGGCTGCGGATCGACCAGGGCGATCAGCAGGCAGCAGATGACGGCCAGGAACGCCAGCGGCCCGGTTATCAGCCAGGCGAGGTCAGTCCCGCGTCGTCGCACGGCTGCCGCACGGCTCGTCATCCTGCTCCCTTGTCGTCACCGAGAGTGAACTCCGCGCCGATGCCTGGTCGCTTCCGCCGTCGCCCGGTGGCCGGACGACGGCGGATGTCACACGAACCGCGAAGAACCTAGTTCCACTCGAACTCGAGGCTCACCAGCGCACTGGCGCCGGAGTTGCCGGCGACGGAGGCAACCGAGCCGAGGCCGGCGGCGAGCGCGAACATCATCAGGGTCATGCCGAGCAGCCGACCCAGCTTTTGAGTAGGCATCTGTGGGGCTCCTGTCACGAAATGGGCAGCACGGGGGGCGTGAAGATTCCATGATGGTGCCACACGCACTGAGGGCAACAAAGCCCTCGACGGGTTGGCTCCGCCTGGACGGCAGCAAGTCCGACCGATCGGCAGTAGGACCTGCCTGGCGGGGTGATACCCCTGCGTGCCCACGTTGCACGGGGTGCTTCATTTGGCGAACACTCGGACCTAGTGCGCCAATCACGGAAACTCATCGAGTGCATCTAAAGCCGCATGACGCCGCTGCACGGACATGACACCACACTGGAGCCGATATCGAAAGGGACCAAAGTCCCGACTCTGGCTCTGCGTGGCTCCACTACCCGGTGCCCCACGCCGGTCCCGCGCTACGACACACCGCTCGCGCCTCCCCCTGTGTCGCGTTCGGACCTGTCGGTCGCGGACGGTCGACCGCGCACCCGACCTGCCGCGTCGAGGGAGGACCTCATCGGATGATCCCGGCGTCCTGGGGTGCTGAAGCCGTCTCGGGGCGCGATAACCAGGCCATCGGCGATGACTATGGGGCCGGATGAGTCCGCCGCCCGGCCAGACGCGGGTGCGTGCAGGGTGCCCCCGCAGACACCAGTCGCGGACAACGCTTCGTTCATCGTCGTACGCGGCACGGATGTCACCAGGGGCGATATTCCGTCCGCGCATTCGTTGCCCAGATCGGCGGCCAGGGCGTCTTGCGCCTGCATGGCGAAGACGTGGCAGACGACCGCCCCGGCGGGTTCTTTCCGCACGCCGCCAGCCAGGGCCTGCACTTGGGCCCGTAGCCGGCGGACGCGCTGGTGGTTGAGCATCGGCGGTGACCTCTGGTTCCGTCCGGCTCAGGCGGCTGACCTGTCGAGGACGTCGGCGAGTTCGTCAGCCGCCGACAGCATCGGCCAGTGTCCGGTGGCGAGGTCGAAGCGCCGCCACGGAGGCTGGTTGAGGAAGGCAAGCATCGGCATCCCGGAATCGAGCAGAGCGGTGAAGTCGTTACAGGCCACCAAGACGCGGTCCACGCCGGGGTCGGGCTCGGTGGGACCGGCGAGGCGCTGCTCGTAGGTCCCGAACGGCTGGGGGGTCGCACGGAGGCGCATGAGGTCCTGCTGGGCCTCGCCCAGGCCGTCGATGCTGCTGGAAAGGCTGAGAACCTCGAAGGGCGGCATCGGCAGGCGCCACCCGTCACCGAAGTCAGCAACCTGCCGCCGCAACTGCTCGACCACCTCGGGAGGCATGAGGTCAAGCATGCGCATGCCCTCGGCGAACGGGGCGCTGTCTACGTAGATCAGCCGTTCCAGCCGTTCGCCGAGGCGGCCGGCGGCTCCGCTGACCGGTGCCGCCCCGTAGCTGTGAGCGACCAGGCTGACGCTGTGCAAGTCATGCCGCTCGACAAAGCCGACAATGTCCGCGATGTGGGTGTCGAGGTCCGTTCCCGGGCCGGCCTGGTCGGCGCGCTCCCCCAGGCCGGTCAGCGTCAGCGGCAGCGCCGTGTGGCCGAGGGCCCGCAGCGCGCGAGCGGTTTCTTCCCAGGCCCACGCGCCCAACCAAGCGCCGGGAACCAGTACGAAGGTAGCCATGTGATCTCCCTGAAATCGAAGTTGCCCGCGATTAGTGTTGAGGGAAAACAGGACGATCTCCGCCCTAAATCATGGAGTGACTTGTGTCTCCCCCCTTGGCCCGTGTGCTGACTCTCCTGGAGCTCCTCCAGTCGAAGGGGGCGTTGACCGGGGCGGAGCTTGCCGACCGGCTGGCCACTGATGTCCGCACCGTGCGCCGCTATGTCACCCACCTGCGCGATCTAGGCATCCCGGTGCAGGCCGAACGGGGCCGGTACGGCGGATACCGCCTGGCGCCGGGCTACCGAATGCCGCCCCTGGTGCTGACCAACGACGAGGCCCTTGCCGTCGTCCTGGGCCTACTCGCCGCACAGCGCGTCGGCATGGGAACGGCCACGCCAGCCAGCGCGGGCGCGCTCGCCAAGATCGAACGGGTGCTTCCGCACGCCCTACGTGAACCGCTCGCCGCCGTACAGCAGACCTTGTTTTTCACCGCCAACCCCGTGACCCCGCAGGCACCCGAAACTGCCGTCCTGCTCGCCCTGGCCCACGCAGCACACGCCCACACGACCGTCAACATCCAGCACCAGTCGTGGCGCGAGGATCGCACCGCACGCGATCTCGACCCGTACGGGGTGGTCTTCCACGCCGGCCGCTGGTATGTCGTCGGCCATGACCACCTGCGCGGCAGCCTGCGCACCTTCCGCATCGACCGCATCGCCTCCGTCGCCCCACGAGCCACCACCTTCACCCCACCCGACGACTTCGATCCGGCCGCACACCTGGCCGCCACCCTGGCCGAGGGGCCCTACCGCTGGGAGGTCGAAGTCCTCATCCACGGCCCCCTTCACGAGATCGCCCGCAGGCTGCCCCGCTCCGCCGTGACCCTCACCGCCCGAGAAAACGGCGTCCTCATGCGCACACGGGCAGAACGCCTCGACGGCATGGCCCACATGCTCGCCTCCCTCGAATGGCCCTTCACCATTCACCGCCCCGACGAACTACGCCCGGCCCTCAAAAAGCTGGCCGCCCAACTCATCGCAGCTGCAGAAAGTCTGTAGGGAGTTCTGGCCAGAAAGCACGGGCGGTACGTGCCGACCGCCCGCCAGCCGACCCCAACCAACAACACCTATGGGAAGGCATGGCGCGGCGCGGGGGCCAAGGTACTCACGGGCCGTTTCGCACCTGGTGGCGGGTAGAGGATTCGAACCTCTGTAGCTTGCGCACGGATTCACAGGGCGTCAGCGATCTTGGGTCGGTCACCGTCGCTGAACAGCCGTTTCTCTCCTCGGGTCCCGTGCGTGACGCGCGGCTGCCCACTATCCGCCCACCGTGGGCGCCCCTCCTCACGGCCCTCCCTCACCCCAACCCGGGCGACTGCGCGAGCGAGGCAGGCTCCACCGCATCCTCGTGCATCATCGTCGCAGTCTCGGCCAAAACCCGGTTGACGGCCCACACGTCGACCAAATTCGTCGCGTACCCGGCGATAGCCGAACGTACGGCCACTGCCTGGCTTCCGATCTGACGCCCTCCCGTGATGACCACCTTTTTGTGAATTATCCAGTTCGGTCATCGCGAGGGCAAACGGAGTCCCACTCTTATAGAGGCCCATGGTCGTGACTCCTGGCGGATTCGGAGGCGTCGGCGAATCTTCCAAGGTCATCGCGCCGCCTTCGAATACCAACGTCTGGGCTTCCTCGAAGGCGGTGTCGGCGCGTTGCAGGAACCTGGCGTGGACCAAGCGCTTCTCGGCAGACAGGCTCACAGATATGTTGATCATGCCTTGGGCCTTGGTCAGTTCGATCTGATGCCGTCTGCCTGAGTACGCGGTCCATACGGTGCCCGCCACACCGGCGATGCCGACCACAGCGGTCACGACGGGTCCAAGCCACTCCCATGTCATCCAGCCATCGTGACGAGTAGAAACAAGACCAACACGGCTTGTGATCATCCGAGGGCGTCGCCGATCTTGTCGTCCATGGTGTCGTCTCCCCCGTCGATGCAGTTGGCGTAGACACGGAGCAGGACGGCGACGCCGTGGCCCAGGCGGCGGGCGACCTCGGTCGACGGGACGCCAGCGTTCAGCCAGAGCGAGGCCGCCGCGTGCCGCAGGTCGTAGGGCCGGCGGACGAGCGGTGAGGCGATTTGCGATTCGGTCAGCGCCTTCTCGCGGGCGACCTTCCACCACCGGTCGTACACCGACTCGGAGAGCGGACCGCCGTGCAGGCCCCGGGCGGGATCGGGACCGTCCCCAGCCGCCGGGCCGGCGCTGTGCAACACGGCCGGAGAGCGCGGCAAAGGTCTCGGCTGGCTGGTCGACACCCGTGCCCATGGTGGCTACGTCGTCGCGGTCGGAGCACCGTCGCGGGCCGCCCCTACGCGGTCGCCCGTGACCTGCCGGTCGCCGACCTTCCCGGCTGGCTCGCCGCACGCCTCGCCCCCGCCCCCCTGCCGCCGCAACGCCCGGTCTCCGTCGATCTGCCGACCGGCCGGTCCGGCGCCTACCTGGACGCCGCGATCAACAGGCATCTCGACCACCTCCGACGCGCCGCCGAGGGTAAACGCAACCACACGCTCTACGTCTCCGCGGTCGCCCTCGGCCAGCTCGCCGCCGGGGGAGGGCTGCCCCTCGACCAAGCCGCCGCGCTGCTGGAACAGGCCGCGCTGTCGATCGGCCTCCCCCGGTTCGAGACGCTGCGCACGGTCCGCTCCGGCCTCGCCGCCGGTGCCCGCCGCCCCCGGCGGTCGCCGCATGAACGCCAACCTAAAGTTCAGCACGGGGCACGCGGTAGCTGTACGCCCGCGGCACCAGGTCTGCGGCGTCGATCAGCCACGGCGTCGTGAACTGCGGCCGACCGGCACTGCACACCACCGGATCGCCCGCCTGTACCTGGATTTCCGACACCACGTACAGGCCGTGGGCGGCTGGGCACTTCTCCTGATCCTGGTTGTGACGGACCTCGCCCGGGGTCAACGTCACCTCCTCGCCGCGGGTCTGTGTCCCCTTCACCTCGACGTGCAGCGCGGCACCGTCCGGACGCGTGCACTCCAGGTCGTACCCGCGGTGGAGGTGGCCGACTCGCCCTACCTTCCAGCCGTCCTGTTCGAGCTCATGGATCGCACAGTCTTCCGCGTACACCTCGATCGCTCGGCGGGTCGCGGGGTCGAGTTGCCGACCTTGCGACCGTCGGACGCTGTTTCTAGTCGCGCGGGCAACAAGCGATTCCCGGGGGCTATTCTTTTCGTCTATCGCCGCGGCGGGCCGGATGACTGGAGCCCGGTACAGCTGGGCCAGCAGAGGCAGCATCGCCGCGAGGTCGCTGTACAGGTCTTCGTCGTCGGGCACGGCGCCCGACACGTACTCGTAGGCGACGATATCGCCGGCCTCATAATTTTGGACTCGCTGCCTGCTCTCGGCGCCCACGGTCGACATGCTCGCCCACGCGAGATCAATCGAGAGGCGGCCCGCCGTCGCGGGCAGCGTTGCCGCGAAATCGATGATTGCCGCCCGTGCCTCGGCCGCCCGGGTGGTCAGGACCTCAAGTTTGGTGATCGGCCGCATGGCGCCGGACCGGAACTCGCTGGTGCCTTGGTTCAGGGAGAGGTACACCCGCGATCCGTCTGCGGCGAACAGGTAGACGAGGTAGTAGCCGCTGGTTGCGCTAGGCGAATGAGCAGGCGAATAGAGCCGGACCCAGGGTACCGGGCTGTAGTTCGACTGCCGTCCGCCGGCCTTGACTCGCAAATCGAAACGAAGCCGCTCAATCGGCGCAATGTCTCCGACGGCGACAGTGAGATCGGCGGCACAGTCACGCAGCAGGTCGTCTCGCGACGCCATGGCAGGCGTCTGGTCCTTGGAGTACTCCCCGGCCAGGTCAAGAACGCGTTGCAACGTCGTACTCAGTCCCACAGAAATCCCCCACCCCGTGATCATGGTCGTTCCGCCGCAAAGGTTCTAACACTCCAACCACTGTTCGTGCGATACCCCGGTCCAGGCAGATGGTTGGACGACAACGCGCCTCGGGCGGCTCACCGCGTCCGTACGAAGCGGAGCGCAGATGAACGTACTCGACCTCTTCGCCGGTATCGGTGGCCTCTCCCTCGGGCTACAACGGGCCGGAATGCGCATCGTCGGCCACGTCGAGATCAACCCGTTCTGTCGCGCCGTCCTGCACAAGCACTGGCCGGAGGTTCCCGCCCATGACGACGTTCGCACTGCCGTCGCCTGGTGGCGCACGGAGACGCGGCCCCGGATCGATGTCGTGGGCGGCTACCCCAGCCAACCCGACTCGGTCGCCGGCCCCAAGCTCGGTGCCGCCATGTCCGGTGGCTCTGGCCCGACATGGCGGAAATCATCGCTGCTCTGCAGCCCACCTGGGTTATCGGAGAAAACGTCCTCGGAAACGGCCGGATGTTCGTCACCCGTCGCGGCCCCGGTGGACACTACCGGCCCACCGCCGCGCAGCCGCTGACGAACAACGCCTACGGAACCGCCTGGCGCAAGGCTCGGGAGAAGATACTCATACCCACACAGCAGCGCTCCCCGCCGGCGCGTCGACCGTACGACCTGCGTCACGCCGCTGTGTCTCTCTGGCTCAACGCCGGGGGTTTCCGCTCCGCAGGTCACCGAGCGGGCCGGGCACAGTGTGCACGTCCTGATGAAGGTCTACGCAAAGTTCATCGACGGTTAGCAGGAGGCCGCTAGAGGCGGATCGAGAACGCGCTGAGGACCGAGGACCAGGAGGCTGAGGACCAGGAGGATCTTGACCGAAATTTGCCGCGCATTTGCCGTGAAGAGTGAGATCCAACGGCTCTGAGTGAGACTCAGTGGGACCAACGAGAGAGGCCCCTCACCGCTGTTTCAGCAGGTGAGGGGCCTCTCTACCCTGTGGTGGCGGGTAGAGGATTCGAACCTCTGTAGCTTTCGCGACGGATTTACAGTCCGCTCCCATTGGCCGCTCGGGCAACCCGCCAGGGCGTCGCCGCCGTGTCTTGCGCGGCAGCGGAGCCAAGGATAGCGGTTGCTCCCCGGTGTAGCGCAACCGGGTACCGTCAGGGGGTCGTGCCGCTGGTCAGCGGGCGACGCGTACGTGCACTGACCGCCGGACAGCAGGAGCATGAGCATGGCAGCGAACCCGTCGTTCGACATCGTGAGCAAGGTCGACCGGCAGGAGGTCGACAACGCCCTCCACCAGGCGGAGAAGGAGCTCGCGACGCGGTTCGACTTCCGGGGCACCGGCGCGGAGGTCTCCTGGTCCGGGGAGGAGGCGATCAGCCTCCAGGCGGAGACCGAGGAGCGGGTCCGGGCGGCCCTGGAGGTCTTCAAGGAGAAGCTGATCAAGCGGAACATCTCGCTGAAGTCCCTGGACGCCGGCGAGCCGCGCGCCTCGGGCAAGGTTTTCAAGATCGATGCCAAGGTGATCCAGGGCATCGACTCGGAGAAGGCCAAGGCCATCAGCAAGAAGATCCGCGACGAGGGTCCGAAGGGCGTCCAGGCACAGATCCAGGGCGACCAGTTGCGGGTCACCGGCAAGAAGAAGGACGACCTCCAGGCCGTCATCTCCCTGCTCAGGGGTGAGGACTTCGGCCTGGCCCTCCAGTTCACCAACTATCGCTGACGGGTTTCGATGGGCCGCTGCCCCCGCGGCCCATCGCCTGTGACCGCAGGCAGGTAGGCAACACCCCGGCCACGCCACTCCCGGCCCACCTGGCGGTGGCGCTCCGTCGCCCCTGTGCCCGACCGGGTGCCTCGCAGCAGAACTTCCCCCGGCGAGAATTACGCTCCTCGGGTGAGCGGCGCGAGGAGCACGAGAGACGAGCAGCGGTTACGCCACATCGAGGCGGTGACCGACGCCACCCTCTCCCGCCTCGACGCCGCCGACCTCTTCGACGAGCTGCTCGACCGGGTCCGCGACCTGATGGGGGTCGACACGGCCGCGATCCTCCTGCTCGACGTACGCGCCCAGCAGCTCGTGGCCACCGCCGCGCGAGGGCTGGAAAAGGAGGTCCGCCAGGGTTTCCGGGTTCCGCTCGGCCGGGGATTCGCCGGCCGGATCGCCGCCACCCGGCAGCCGGTCGTGATCGAGGATGTCACCCCGGACAAGGTGATCAACCCGGTTCTCCTGGAGACCGGCGTCCGGTCCCTACTGGGCGTGCCGATCACGGCGCGCGGCGACCTCGTCGGCGTCCTGCACGTCGGCACCCTCACCCCGCGCCGGTTCACCTCCGACGACGTCCGCCTCCTGGAGCTGGTCGCCGAGCGGGTCGGCCTGGCCAACCGGGACCGCGCCCACACTTTGGACCAGACCGCCGCCCTCGCCCTGCAACGCAGCCTGATCCCCACCGAGCTGCCCAACGTGGCCGGGCTGGAGATGGCCGGGCGGTACGTCCCCGGGCACGCCTCCGGCGTGGGCGGTGACTGGTACGACGTCTTCCTCCTCCCCTCGGGCTGCCTGGGGATCGTCATGGGTGACGTGTCGGGGCACGGTTTGCAGTCGGCGGTGGTGATGGGGCGGGTTCGGAGTGCACTGCGCGCGTACGCGCTGCTCAGCGACGATCCCGCCGAGGTGCTGGCCCTCCTCGACCGGAAGGTGGTCCACTTCGAGGCCGGCAGCCTGACCACCGCGCTCTACGCGATCGTCTCCCCGGACGGGTCGACTCTGCGTATCTCCCTGGCCGGGCACCTGCGCCCGGTGCTGGCCGCGCCCGGCCGGCCGAACGACATGCTTGACGCCCGCGTCGATCCGCCGCTCGGCATCGGTCGTCCGCCACCGAGGCGGCACACGACCGAGCTGGACTTCCCGCCCGGCGCGGTCTTGGTCTCGTACACCGATGGGCTCGTGGAGCGGCGCGGCGAGATCCTCGACGACGGCATCGCCCGGCTGATGGACGCGGTTGCGCTCGCGCCCGTCGAGACCGTGTGCGGCACCGTCATGGCGACCCTCGGTGCCGAGCACCCGGTCGACGACATCGCAGTGCTGGCCGTCCGCCGGTTGCCCGACTGAGGGATCCGCTTTGCGTCCACCTTGCGGGGGATTCACCCCATTTTCGCGTTACGCAGTCCTTTTACTCCTCGTTGCCCCCCTTGTCAACAGTCCACGACACGGGGGATTACATGAGCAAGACCTCTGCGCCGCACAGACCAACCCGCATCCGCGGTCGGTTGGCGGCCTTCGCGCTGCTGGTCGGCGCCCTGCTGCTCGCGGCCGGCTCGCCGGCGGCTGCCGACTCCACGATCAACATCAACCCTGGAAACGTGCCGACGACGGCGGCCCAGTTCAGACAGGAGTGCAGCCCCAACCTCGGCGGCGGGCCCTACGCGGACGAGGACGTGTGGGTATTCAACCTGCCGGGCAACCAGACGACCAGCGGTAACTTCCTGTCGGTCACGGCGACCTTCAGCACGCCGACCGGCACCGTCACGAGGACGATCCCGACCGATCCCAACAGCGCGATCGTCAACAACCTGGGGACCAGCAAGGCATGGATCCGGCTCCCGGCCGGCTGGACGCTCACCGGCGCCACCGCCGTGATCTCGGGTGAGGCGGACTTCTTCGTGCTCACCCACACCTGTGCGGCGTCGAACCCGCAGGTGAACCCGAAGCTGACGCTGACCAAGACCGGCAGCCCGGCGACCGGGGTAAAGGCCGGCGACACCGTCACCTACACCTACAAGGTCACGAACGACAGCACCGGCACCACCAACCCCATCACCACCATCGCCGTCACCGACGACACCGTCACCGGCATCACCTGCCAGA
>NZ_BBZF01000016.1:0-106518 GCF_020884795.1 Micromonospora okii | reverse complement strand
CACGTACACCGTCAAGAAGTCCGACGTGACCAACGGCAAGATCGTCAACGTCGCGCAGGCGAGCGGCCGGTTCGGCGAGCAGACGGTGCCGTCCAACGAGGCGACGTTCACCGTCACCACCGCGGTGGTCCCGCCGAAGCAGGCCAGCCTGTCGATCGAGAAGAAGGCCCGGGTCGACTCGGACTGCCGCAACAAGTGCGGCCACGAGGGCTCCGCCGCCAAGGGCGACAAGATCTTCTACACCTACCGGGTGACCAACACCGGCAACGCCGCCATCACCGGAGTCGCCGTCGACGACCCGACCGCCGGCCAGGTGGTCTGCGCCAGGACGACCCTGGCGCCGCGTACGAGCACGGACTGCCACGCCGTCAAGCCGCACGTGGTGACCGCCGCCGACGTCAAGGCCGGGAAGATCGTCAACACGGCCCGCGCGACCGGCACGTTCGACGGCAAGGCGGTGGTCTCCGAGCCCGACACCGTCACCGTCTGCGTCCGGGACGGCAAGGGCGACCACCGCCACGACGGCAAGGACCACGACCACGGCAAGGACGGCAAGGACCACGGCGACCACGGCAAGGACGGTGACCACGGCAAGGACGGACCGAAGCTGCCGGTCACCGGTGGCGACGCCACGGGCGCCCTCACACTGAGTGGCGGCCTGCTGGCCGCCGGCGCCCTCCTGCTGGGGGCCAGCCGCATCCGCCGCAAGGCCGGTATCCCGGCCTGATCGGCACAGCCAGGCGCTCCGGGCACCGCATGCGGTGCCCGGAGCGCCCACGCGTCGGGCGGGTTCGGCCGGGGGGACGCCCGACGCGCAAGCACCCCGACGCGTACCGCCCCTCAGCCCAAGGAGAACCGCGCTCAGCGCGAGAAGATCAGAATCAGTACCACGGTCAGGAGCGCGCTGATCGCCAGCGAGCCCAGACAACCCACCCGGTTGGAGAAGAAGAGGAACATGCGCCCTGCGGTACCCGGTGGGCGCGCCGCCAGCCCGCGCGGGGAGGGGCCGGCCGCCGGACGTGGCCGCTCAGGCGGATGTGCGGCGGGTCATGCGGCGAGGGTCTGCTCGACGCGTACCGCTGTGGCCTCGGCCCGGGCGATCGGCCCGGCGGGGAGCGCGGCGACCGAGGCCCCGACGGCGACCGCCGCGCCGGCGAAGAGGAACGCCCCGGTCACGCCGCCCGCGTGGTCGATGATCAGCCCGGCCACCGCGCCACCGGCCGCGCTGGCGGCCACCGACATGGTCACCACCCAGGTGTACGCCTCGTTGAGCATGCCGGCGGGAGCGACCCGCCCGACCAGGGTGTTCTCCAGGGTCAGCGCGGGCGCGATGGTGGCCCCGCCCACGACCAGGGCGACGCCCAGCGCCACCGGGCCCGGCATGATCGCGAACACGGCGAAGCTCGCCGCGACGGCGGAGAGCAGCCAGGCGAACTGGCGGGTCATGTTTGCCGCCGGCTTGCGCACGCCGAACCAGAACCCACCGATCGCGCTGCCGACCCCCCAGACGGCGAGCAGCACGCCGGCCAGGCTCTCCGGGTCGCCGGTCGGCTGGTTCCCGGCGTACGCGGGGACGATCACCCCGGCCGCGCCGAACGCGATGCCGAGGCTGGCGACGCAGAGCAGCAGTGCGGGGAAGCCGCCCACCCGCAGCGGGCCGAGCCCCTTGGCCTGGTGCTCGTGCGGGTGGGGCCGCCAGGCGCGCATCACCCGGCCGAGCGCCACGGCGGTGGTGCCGACCAGGGTGACCACGGCCGCGCCGATCAGGGCCGCCGCCGCGTCGGCGACCAGGACGAACCCGGCCACCAGCAGGGGGCCGAGCACGAAGACGACCTCGAAGAGGGAGGTCTCCGCGGCCAGGGCGGTGTTGCGCAGGTGGTACCGGCCGGAGGCGGGGGCGGTCAGGTCGTTCCAGGCGCCCCGGATCGCGGCGGTCAGCGGCGGGTACGTGGCCCCGGCCAGCCCGGCCGCGACGTAGATCAGGGCGAGGCCGGCCGTGTCGGACCGGCTGACCCAGAGCAGCCCGAGGAGCGCGAGCGGGTGGGCGACGGCGGTGGCCAGCAGCACCGGGGTGGGGCCGACCCGGTCGGCGATGCGGCCGGCGACCGGGCTGAGCGCAGCGCCGGCGAGGGCGTAGATGCCGGCGGCGATGGCGGCGAGAGAGTACCGCCCGGTGACCTCCTCCACGACGAGCAGCAGCGCCAGCGAGGTCATGCCGATCCCGAGCCGACCGACGACGCCGAGAACGAGCAGCAGTGGCGCGCCGGGAATCCGCCAGACGCCCAGGTACTGGCGCAGTGCGGCCACGGGAACCTCCAGGGGTGTAACGAGTGGAATTCGACCCGACCCTAACGCCCCGGCCGCCGGGGGTGAATCGGTTATGGCGGGTGTCTCCCCCGCGCGGCGGCGATCGCGCTCGACCCGTGCGGCGCGGGCCTTCGGCACCCTCCCCTGCACGAGGAGCCGCCCCGTTAACCCGAGGAACCGGAGGAACCGGCCCGGACACGAGGAACCGCCCGCGCCCGGTCGGACGGGCGCGGGCGGGACTCGACCGGGTCGGGCGGGGTCAGCGTTGGAAGCGCACCGGGCCGGCGCTGGCGGCCATCCGCTCCAGCCGGGCGACCCGCTCCTCCATCCGGGGGTGGGTGGAGAAGAGCGCCGCGATGCCGCCGCCCCGCGTGAAGGGGTTGTCGATCATCAGGTGGGCGGTGCTGGTGAGCTGCCCCTGGGCCGGCAACGGCCGCATCTGGGTGCCCATGTGGATCTTGCGCAGGGCGCTGGCCAGGGCCAGCGGGTCCCGGGTGAGCTGGGCACCGGACTGGTCGGCCTGGAACTCCCGGCTCCGGCTGATCGCGAGCTGGATGATGCTGGCGGCGATCGGGCCGAGAATGATCGTGAGCAGCAGCACGGCCGGGTTCGGGGCCTCCTCGTCGTCGGAGGAGCCCAGCGGGATGAACCAGGCCAGGTTCGCCAGCATCGTGATGATGCCGGCCAGACCGGCCGCCACGCTGGAGATGAGGATGTCGCGGTTGTAGACGTGCGACAGCTCGTGCCCGATCACCCCGCGCAGCTCGCGGTAGTCGAGGACCTCGGTGATCCCCTGCGTGACGCAGACCGCCGCGTTGGCCGGGTTGCGGCCCGTGGCGAACGCGTTGGGCTGCGAGGTGGGGCTGACGTACAGGCGGGGCATGGGCTGCCGCGCCTCGGTGGCCAGCTCGCGGACCATCCGGTACAGCTCGGGGAACTGCGCCTCGGTGACCGGTTGCGCCCGCATCGAGCGCAGCGCGAGCTTGTCGGAGTAGAAGTAGGTCACGCCGTTCATCACCAACGAGAGGATGACGGCGATGACCAGACCGCCGCTCCCGCCGAACCAGTAGCCGACCGCGAGGATCAGCGAGGTCAACAGGCCGAGCAGCGCTGCGGTCTTCAGACGGTTGTGATGCACGATCGCTCCTTCGGTGCGCGGGCCACGCGGGGCTCGCCGACCGGTACAACGTCACCGGTACCCGTCAACCATCCGTCTAATGACTGTGAGTTACCTGGACGAGGCTGGGCATCGGCTGAACACCAGGTCAGGCCCGCTCCCGCCCCGGCCGGGCCCGCACGCCCCGTCAGCGGGGGGCCGGTCAGCGGGCGGGGGCAGCAGGGGGCGGGACCGCTGACGGGGCAGGCCGGTCAGCGGGGCCGGTCAGCGGGCGGCGAGGTCCAGCACGAGCTGCGGGGCGAAGCCCACGACGACCGCGACCAGGGTGGCCACGGCGAGGGTCGCGACGACCGCCACGCCCGGGTGGACAGGGGCGGGGACCGCCTCGGTCGGGCGGGCGGGCGCGGGCGCGGCGTCGGCCGGGAGCGCGGGCGTGGGTGTGGGAGCAGGCGCGGCGCCGGTCGGGAGCGTGGGAGCGGGCGCGGCGTCGGCCGAAAGTGGCGGCGTGGGTGCTGCGTCGGCGGGGAGCGCGGGGGCGGGCGCGGCGTACAGGCGGGTGGCGAGGCGCAGGTAGTAGGCCAGGCCGATCACCGCGTTCACCGCCACCACCAGGGCGAGCCAGCCCGCGCCCCCGTCCAGCAGGGCCCGGACCACAGTCACCTTCGCGAACAGGCCGGCCAGCCCCGGCGGGAGACCGGCCAGCCCGATCAGGGCCAGCGCGAACGCCGCGCCGACCCAGGGCCGGCGGCGGGCCGCGCCACGCAGGTCGTCGACCGTGCCGCCATCCGCGCCGGCCGGGCGCAGGGCCACCAGCGCCGCGAACGCGGCCAGCTCCACGATCACGAAGAAGACGACGTACGCGACGGCGGCGGCGTACGCGGCGGCGCGGGCGTCGTCGGAGCGGCCGGCGGCCAGCGCCAGCGCGCCGAGCGGGGCGAGGACGTAGCCGGCCTGGGCCACCGACGACCAGGCCAGCAGCCGGACCGTGCGGTGCTGGCGCAGCGCCACCAGGTTGCCCACCGTCATGGTGAGCACGGCGAGCCCGGCGAGCACCGGGCCGGTCACCCGCGCCGGCAGGGCGTGCTGGACCACCGCGAGCAGGGCCACCACCCCGCCGAGCTTCGAGGCGGTCGACAGGTACGCCGCCACGGGCAGCGGCGCGCCGTCGTAGGTGGCCGGGGCCCAGGCGTGGAACGGCACGGCGGCCACCTTGAACGCCAGCCCGAGCAGCACCAGCGCCACGGCGGCCGTGGTCAGCGGCACGTCCAGCAGCTCCGGCCGCTCGGCGAACAGCGCGCCGACCCGGTCGAGGTGCAGGCCCCCGGTCACCGCGTAGAGCAGCGCCGCGCCGAGCAGGGTGAGGGTGGTGGCCACCACGCTCACCACGAAGAACGTCACCGCCGCCTCCGCGCTGGCCACGCTGCCCCGGCGCAGCCCGACGAGCACGTACAGCGGCAGGGTCAGCGTCTCCAGCGCCACGATCAGGGTGATCAGGTCGCCGGCCGCGCCGAGCACCACGCCTCCGGTCATCGCGCAGGCGAGGAGGAAGCAGTATTCCCCCACCGGGGAGCGCCCGGCCCGCAGCGACGGGCCGGACAACGCCAGCACGCCGAGGGTGAGCAGCGCGAACAGCGCGCCGACGAGGGCCGCCCGGCCGCCGAAGACGTACGAACAGTCGGGGCCCACGCAGAACGTGGCGCGCTCGCCGCCCGCGCCGACGACGGCGCTGCCGAGCGCGGTGGCGACCGACCCGGCGGCGGCCACCGCCACCGTCGCGGCGGCCCGCGCCACCAGCAGGTCGGCCAGCAGCACCAGGACGGCGGTGCCGGCGGCCAGGTACGCCGGGAGCAGCGCCACGTTGTCGACGCTCTGCACGAGACTCATGAGTGCCTGCCTTCATTCGCGACTGCGGGGCTCCGCTCCGCTGCACTCCTCGCGCTCATGGGGTGAGCCTGCCTTCACTCGCGACTGCGGGGCTCCGCTGCGCTGCACTCCTCGCGCTCATGGGAGGACGGCCTCCAGGAGGGCGGCCACCGGGTCGGCGGCGACGCCGAGGACCAGGGTGGGGGCCAGGCCGACGGCGAGGGCGAGTAGCACCAGCGGGGCCCAGGCCGTCAGCTCGGCGGCGGCCAGCCCCGGGGCGAGCCGGCCGACCACCGGGCTGGGCGGGCCGTGGGTGACCCGGCGCAGCAGCCGCAGCAGGTACGCGGCGGTCAGCGCCCCGCCGACCGCCGCCAGCACCCCGAGCGTCGTCCACAGTGGGCCGCCCCGTTCGACGGCGGCGACCACGGCGAACGCCTCGCCCCAGAACCCGGCGAGGCCGGGCAGGCCGAGCGAGGCGACGGCGGCGAAGCCGAGCAGCCCGGCGAGCCGGGGCGCGGTCTCCCGCAGCCCGGACAGCTCGGCCAGTTCCCCGGTGTGCGCCCGGTCCTTGATCGCCCCGGCCAGGAAGAAGAGCAGGCCGGTGATCACCCCGTGGGCGATGTTGCCGATCAGCGCCGCCTGGATGCCGGTGGCGGTGAGCGTGGCCACCCCGAGCAGCACGAAACCCATGTGCCCGACGCTGGAGTAGGCGATCAGCCGCTTCAGCTCCCCCTGCGCGAGGCAGACCAGGGAGCCGACGAGGATCGCCGCGACGGCGAGCACCCCGAGCGCCGGGGCGGCCCAGCGGGCCCCCTCGGGGGCCACCCCGACCGCGACCCGGATCAGCCCGTACGTGCCCATCTTGAGCAGCACCCCGGCGAGCACGACGCTGCCGACGGTGGGCGCCTGGGTGTGCGCGTCGGGCAGCCAGGAGTGCAGCGGCCAGAGCGGGCTCTTCACCGCGAACGCCAGCCCGAGCAGCGCGAACGCGGCGAGCTGGGTGCCCCGCGACAGCCCCGCCCCGCCGGTCAGCGCGACGAGGTCGGCGGTGCCGGCGGCGGCGACCACGACGTAGACGCCGACCAGCAGCAGCACCGAGCCGAGCAGGGTGTAGAGGGCGAACTTGCGGGCCGCCCGCCGCCGGTCGGGCCCGCCCCAGCCGGCGATGACCGCGTACATGGGCAGCAGGACGACCTCGAAGAACAGGAAGAACAGCACCAGGTCGAGGGCGAGGAAGGTGCCCAGGATGCCGACCTCGACCACCAGCAGCAGCGCCACCAGGGCCCGGCCGCTGCCGCCGCCGTCGGGCACCTTCCACACCGTGTACGCGCAGCAGAGCAGCGTGAGCAGGGCGGTCAGCACCACGAGGGGGTAGGAGATGCCGTCCACGCCCAGGTGGAAGCGCAGGTCGAGGCCCGGCACCCAGGACACGTCGAGCCGGTGCCAGGGCCGCAGCGCGGGGGCCGGCCCGTACGCCGTCCAGCCCCGGTCGCCGGTCGCCAGCGCCGCCGTCGCCAGCAGGGTCAGCCCGGCCGCCGCCGTGCCGACCAGGCGGGCCGCCCGGTCCCGGGGCACGGCGGCGACCACGGCCGCGCCGACCGCCGGCACCGCCAGCGCCGCGACCAGCAGGACCTGTCCGAGCGTCACCGCTCCCCCTCGGCTCGCACCGCTTCGACCCGCCTCACGCGGCCCCTCCGATCAGCACGGCGGCCAGCCCGATCAGCAACGCGCCGGCCAGCACCGCCACCGCCGCGCGGGGCAGCGCCGCCCGGTGCAGCCCGGCCAGCGCACCGCCGAGCCCGGCCGCGCCCCGGCCCGTGCCCTCCACCGTGCCGTCGACCACCCGCTCGTCGCCCGCGCGGGCGAGGCGGGCCAGGGCGGTCACCGGGCGTACGACGAGGGCGCGCTGGACGGCGTCGAGCCGGAAGCCGGCCGCGAACACCGGCCCCAGCGGGCCCAGCGCCCGCGCAGGGTCGCCGGCGCGGTCCCGCCGCCAGCCCGCCCAGGCCAGCCCCGCCCCCGCCGCCAGCAGGGCCAGCGGGAGCAGCGCGGCCGGGCCGAGGTGGGTCAGCTCCCCCTCGGGCGCGGCGAGCCGGCCGGTGAACGGCGGCAGGAACGCGGCGAGGCCGAGCAGGGCCGCCGGCACGGCGAGCAGCAGCAGCGGCCAGCGCATCACGGGCGGCGGATCGTGCGGGTGAGCCGCTGTGGCGTGCGGGTGGGCCGCTGTGGCGTGCGGGTGAGCCGGCGCCGCGTGCGGGTGGGCGGGCGCGGCCTGCGGGCCGACCTCGCGCGTCCGTGCCTCACCGAGGAACGTCCGCAGCAGCAGTCGGGTGGCGTACCAGGCGGTGACCGCAACGCCGACCAGCCCGGCCAGCCACACCAGCCAGCCCACCCAGGCGGGGGCCGGGCCGTCACCGTGCAGGGCGGCGGCCTCGGCGGCGGCGAGCACGCCCTCCTTGCTCCAGAAGCCGGACAGCGGCGGGAGGCCGGCCAGCGCGCCGAGGCCGATCACCGTGCACCAGAACGTCACCGGCATGGCGGCGCGCAGCCCGCCCATCCGGGACATCGAGGCGGTGCCGAGGGCGTGGATCACCGCCCCGGCGGCGAGGAACAGCAGCGCCTTGAACGCGGCGTGCGCGAGCAGGTGGAACAGCGCGGCGGCGGGCGCGCCGACGGCCAGCGCCCCGGTCATGTACCCGATCTGGGAGACCGTGGACCAGGCGAGCACCCGCTTGAGGTCGTCCTGGGCGGTGGCGGCGAGCGCGCCGAGCAGCAGGGTGACCGCGCCCATCGCGCCGAGCACGGCGAGCGCCACCGGGGCCCGCTCGAACAGCGGGTAGAGGCGGGTGACCGCGTACACCCCGGCGGCGACCATCGTGGCGGCGTGGATCAGCGCGGAGACCGGGGTGGGGCCGGCCATCGCGTCGGGCAGCCAGGTGTGCAGCGGGAACTGGGCGCTCTTGCCGGCCACCCCGGCGAGCAGCAGCAGGCAGGCGGCGGTCAGCGTGCCGGCGGAGTGGTCGTGGGCGAGGACGTCGGCGATGCGGAAGCTGCCCGCCGAGACGCCGAGCAGGGCGATGCCGAGCAGGAACCCGACGTCACCGACCCGGGTGACCAGGAACGCCTTCATCGCGGCGGCGGGCGCGCCGGGCAACCGGCGGTCGTGGGCGATGAGCAGGTAGGAGCAGACGCCCATCACCTCCCAGCCGACCAGCAGCATGACCAGGTCGCCGGCGACCACCACCAGCAGCATCGCGGCCGTGAAGAGGCTGATCTGCGCGGCGTACGGCGGGTAGCGGTGGTCGATTTCGGCGGCGGCGTGCGGGTCGGGCCGCAGGTAGCCGACGGAGTAGACCTGCACGGCGAGGGCGACCGCCGCGACGGCGACCGCGACCAGGGCGGCGGCGCCGTCGAGCCGGACGCCCAGGGTCACCCGCAGCCCGCCCAGGTCGAGCCAGGTGGTGGAGGTCTCGGCGGGCGGGCCGACCCGGGCCAGCAGCACGAGCGCGACCAGCAGCGCCCCGGCCGCCCCGGCCACGCCGAGCCCGACCGCCGCCCGCCGGGCCCGGTCGTCCCGGCCGCCCGCGCCGGGCGGCAGCAGCAGCCCCACCAGCCCCGCCACCAGCGGCGCGGTCGGCAGCAGCGCGCCGAGCAGGCCGGTCACCGGGTCGCCTCCGCCGCTGCCCCGCCGGCCTTGGTCGGCTCGACCGTCGGCGGCTCGGTCAGCGGCACCTCGTCCACCGCGACGCTGGCGCGCAGCCGGTAGAGCTGGAGCACGATCGCCAGCCCCACGCCGATCTCCGCGGCGGCGAGGACGATCACGAACAGGGCGAAGACCTGGCCGGCGTGCGGGAGCTGCGCCCGGACCGTGGTGTCGGCCGTGACCAGGACCAGGTTGACGGCGTTGAGCATCAGCTCGACCGCCATCAGCACCAGCACCGCGTTGCGGCGGCGCAGCACGCCGTAGACGCCGAGGCCGAACAGGAGGGCGGCGGTGACGTACGGGATGACCGGCCTCACCGGCGGCCCCCCGTCCCGGGCTCGCGGCGGGCTCCCGGCGGGCGACCGATGTCGGGGCGGGAGAGCACGATCGCCCCGACCAGGGCGGCCAGCAGCAGCACCGAGAGCACCTCGAACGGCAGCACCCAGGAGCGGAACACCTGCTCGCCGAGGCGCTCGGCGGTGCCCGGCTCGGGCAGCTCGACCCGCGTCCAGCGGAACGCGTCGACCAGCAGGGCGGCCAGCCCGAGGCCCGTGCCGCCGCCGATCAGGGCGGCCGGCCAGCCCGGCCGGTCCAGGTCGTCGGACGCGCCGATGGGCGCGCGGGTCAGCATCACCGCGAACAGCAGCAGCACCACCACCGCGCCCACGTAGATCAGCACCTGCACCCAGGCCACCAGCTCGGCGGTGAGCACCAGGTAGACGCCGGCCAGGGCACCCAGGCAGAGCACCAGGTAGAGGCCGGCGCGGACCAGGTGCCGGGTGGTCACCACGAGCGCCCCCGCGCCGACGGCCACCGTGCCGAGGGCGAGCAGCAGCGCGTCCGCGCCGGTCACGAGACGGCACCCGGGTCGGGGCCGGAGGCAGGGCCGGGGCCGGGCTCGGGGCGTGCCCGGGCGGGGGCCGGACGGGCGGCGGGGCCGGCGGGGGACGCGGCCTTGCGCGCGGCGGTGGCCTCCTCCTTCGCCGGCTCGCCGTGGCGGTCGTGGGCGGGCGGCGGGGGCACGGTGCCCATCCACTCGCCGAGGTGGTCCTTGTCGTGCAGCAGGTCCTTGATGTCGTACTCCGAGTATTCGAACTCGGGCGACCAGTAGAGCGCGTCGAAGGGGCAGACCTCGACGCAGATGCCGCAGTACATGCAGAGCGAGAAGTCGATGTCGAACTTGTCGAGCACGTTGCGCTGGCGGGGGCGGGCGGCCCCGGGCACCACCACCTCCTCCTTGTGGGAGTCGATGTAGATGCACCAGTCCGGGCACTCGCGGGCGCAGAGCATGCAGACCGTGCAGTTCTCCTCAAGCAGCGCGATCACGCCCCGGGAGCGGGGCGGCAGCTCGGGGGCCACGTCCGGGTACTGCTGGGTGGTCGAGCGGCTGGTCATCGTCTTGAGGGTGACCGCCAGCCCCTTCACCAGCCCCTCGCCGGGCACGTGCCGCTCGCTCACGCCGCCGCCTCGCTTCGCTCGCTGCGCTCGCTCATGCCGCCCATCCTGCCCTGTCTCCCCCGGCGCGCGCGACCACCACCCGGCACATGGGGGGATACGGTGCCCGTGGGGAGAACGACGCACCGGGAAGGACCTGTCCCATGACCGCCGCGTTGCACAGCGGCCTCCCGCCCGAGGGCGGGTGGACGACCGACGACCTCGACGCGCTGCCCGAGGACGGTCGCCGCCGCGAACTGATCGACGGAGTGCTGCTCGTCTCCCCCTCCCCCACCCGCGTCCACCAGACCATCGCCATGCGACTCGGCGTCGCCCTCGAAGAGGACTGCCCCGACGAGTACGACGTGACCCAGGGCGTCGAGGTGCGGATCAACCGCACCCGCTCCTTCATCCCCGACGTGCTGGTCACCACGTCGACGGCGGCGGTGCGGGCGACCTCCTGCTACGCGCCGCACGAGGTGGTGCTCGCCGTCGAGATCGTCTCGCCGAGCACCCGCTCGATCGACCGGGTGCTCAAGCCCGCCCTCTACGCACAGGCCGGCATCCCGTTCTACTGGCGGATCGAGGTGGAGGACGGCGGCCTCGTCGTCCACACCAACAGGATCGACCCGGTGCACGAGGTCTACACCGAGACGGGCCGCTGGACGAAGTTCGTCGACACCGGCGAGCCGTTCCCGGTCAACCTGCCGGTCGCCCGGATCACGCCCCGGTACCTGTGACGGGCGGCAGCACCTCGACGCCGAGCTGCTGGAGGAGCTGGAACAGCTCGGTGCAGTGCCACACGTCGACGATCCGCCCCTGCTGGTCGAAGCGCAGGAACGACGCCCCGGAGAAGCTGGCCACCCGCCCGGTGGCCGGCACCGGCCCGAACGGCCCGGCCTGGGTGCCGGCGGCCCGCCAGTGCACGGCCACCCGGTCGTCGGAGGCCACCACGTCGACGGTCTTGTAGCGCAGGTCGGGGAAGGCCGCCCGGCGCTCGCGGTGCCAGGCCAGCGCCGCCTCCGGCCCGGTCCCGCCCAGCCCCGGGCAACCGGGGGCCACCAGCTCGTACGCGGACTCCTCGCGCCGGCCGTTCCACACGTCGGCGATGAAGCGTCGGGCCGCCACCTCCACGTCGTTCACCCGGGAAGCCTAGCCACCGCGCCCGGCGGCGCCGGGGGCGCGGCACCCGGAGTCGATCGCCGCCCGGCGGCTCTCGCGGGCCTCGACACCCGTAGCCGACAGCCGCGCAGGCCTCGACACCCCACTCCGACACCCGCGCCGACCCCGACACCCCGCGTCGGTCGCCGGCCGGCGGGCCTCGGGGCCGCCGATCGGCCAAGATGGGACGGACGGGAACGACAGGCGCAACGATCAGGGGGCGACGTGGGCGGCGAGGCGGAAGCGACGACCGGCGGGAAGTACGTCGAGCCGGGCGCGGAGTTCACCCGGGACCAGCGGTACATCGCCACCCGGATCACCGCCGACGGGCGGGACGGCTGGTCGGTCGAGCCGGGCCGGTACCGGCTGGCGGTCAGCCGCGCGTGCCCCTGGGCCAACCGGCTGATCATCGTGCGCCGGCTGCTCGGCCTGGAGGACGCCCTCTCGATGGCCGTGGCCGGCCCCACCCACGACGCCCGGAGCTGGACGTTCGACCTGGACCCGGACGGGCGGGACCCGGTGCTCGGCATCGAGCGCCTCCAGGAGGCGTACTTCGCCCGGTTCCCCGGGTACGAGCGGGGCATCACCGTGCCGGCGATCGTGGACGTGCCGACCGGGCAGGTGGTCACCAACGACTACGCCCGGATGAGCCTGGACCTGTCGACCGAGTGGACGGCCCACCACCGGCCCGGCGCGCCGGACCTCTACCCGGAGCGGCTGCGCGACGAGATCGACGAGGTCAACGCGGTGGTCTTCGCCGACGTCAACAACGGCGTGTACCGGTGCGGCTTCGCCGGCAGCCAGGAGGCGTACGAGAAGGCGTACCACCGGCTGTTCGACCGGCTGGACTGGTTGAGCGAGCGGCTGGCCGGGCAGCGGTACCTGGTCGGCGACACGATCACCGAGGCGGACGTGCGGCTGTTCACCACGCTGGTCCGCTTCGACCCCGTCTACCACGGCCACTTCAAGTGCAACCGGCAGAAGCTGACCGAGATGCCGGTGCTGTGGGCGTACGCCCGGGACCTGTTCACCACCCCCGGGTTCGGCGACACGGTCGACTTCGACCACATCAAGCGGCACTACTACGAGGTGCACCGGGACATCAACCCCACCGGGGTGGTGCCGCTGGGCCCGGACCTGTCGAACTGGCTGACCCCGCACGGCCGGGAGGCCCTCGGCGGGCGGCCCTTCGGCGACGGCACCCCGCCCCCGCCGCCCCCGCCGGCCGAGCGCGTGGACCCGGCGCACACCCCGCTGGGCTGACCTCCGGCGCGAATCGACTACCTCCGTTGGTTATGGCACCTCTCGATCCAAACTGATCGAATTGTGGGCGTGTTCGGCGCCGGTCCCTCGGCCGGCGCCGGGCTCATGTCGTCCACAACGGAGGAGGTCCGACCTTGCGCAAGCCAGGTGGCAGGACGGTACGCGTCGGCGCGCTCGCCGGCATGATCACGGGTGCGCTCGTCGCCGCCATCGGAGCACCGGCGGCTTCGGTGGCGGCGGCACCGGGCCGCGACGCGCCCGCACCGCTGCGGGCCGGTGGCCCGGAGGCCGCGCAGGACCGGTACATCGTGGTGCTCTCCGACACCCCGGCCGGCACCGACCGGGCGGCGCGCGGCGCCCGCGCCGCGCGGGCGGCCGACCGTGCCGAGCAGGCCGGCGGCACCGTGCTGGCCCGCTACTCGCAGGTCCTCGAAGGGTACGCCGCCCGGCTCTCCCCGGCCGCCCTCGCCGCGGTCCGCGCCGATCCCGCCGTGGCGTACGTCGAGCGCGACAGCCTGGTCCGGGGCGGCGACGTGTCGACGCAGGCCACGCAGGCGAACCCGCCGTCGTGGGGGCTGGACCGCATCGACCAGCGCAACCTTCCGCTGAACAACAGCTTCGGGTACACCTCGACCGGCACGGGCGTCACCGCGTACGTGTTCGACTCGGGTATCCGCTCCACCCACGTCGACTTCGGCGTGCGGGCCAGCGGTGTCTACGACGCCGTCGGCGACGGCAACGGCACCAACGACTGCCACGGCCACGGCACGCACGTCGCCGGCACCATCGGCGGCACCACGTACGGCGTCGCCAAGGCGGTGACGATCAAGGCCGTCCGGGTGCTCCAGTGCGACAACAGCGGCTGGACGGCGGACCTGATCGAGGGCATGGACTGGGTCGCCGCGAACCACGACCCGGTCTCGGTGGCGAACTTCAGCCTCCAGGGCTACGGCACCACGCCGAACACCGCCGCGCAGAACCTGATCACCTCGGGCGTGTACTCCGTCTTCATCGCGAACAACTACAACACCGACGCCTGCACGAACGGACCGCGCACGTCCACGGGCATCACGGTCGCCGCGACCGACAGCACGGACAACCGGGCCTCGTTCTCCAGCTGGGGCACCTGCGTCGACATCTTCGCCCCGGGGGTGAACATCACCTCCGCCGGCATCGCCTCGAACACGGCGGTCGCCTCCGGTTGGTCGGGCACCTCGATGGCGGCCCCGCACGTCACCGGGTGGCTGGCGCGCTACCGCCAGACGAACCCGACCGCCACGATGGCGCAGGCCAAGAGCGCCCTGATCGCCGCGGCCACCACCGGGGTGGTCATCAACCCGGGCACCGGCTCGCCGAACCGCCTGCTCTACGCCGCCCCGTAACGGCGCCGCCCCGCCGAGCGGGGTGTTGGGAGGGGCCCCCTGCTATCGCATTCGGGATAGCAGGGGGCCCTTCCTCACAGCGCGACGCGCACGGCGGCGGTCAGGACGAGCTGGGCGAGGGAGAGCGGGACGAGGACCAGCCAGCACAGGCGCTGGAGCTGGTCCTCGCGCAGCCGGGGGTACGACACCCGGAGCCAGATGATCACGAACGAGACGGCGGCGACCTTGATCAGGGTCCAGAGCCAGCCGAGGTGCGCGTCGGCGAACGGGCCCTGCCAGCCGCCGAGGAACAGCACGGTGGTCAGCGCGGCGATCACCACGATGCCGACGTACTCGGCGAGCAGGAAGAACGCGAAGCGCAGCCCCGTGTACTCCGTCATGTAGCCGAAGACCAGCTCGGCGTCGGCCACCGGCATGTCGAACGGGGGCCGCCGGATCTCGGCCAGCCCGGCGACGAAGAAGACGATCATCGCGGGCGCCTGCCAGAGCAGCCACCAGGGCTCCCACGCCTCGACGATGCCGGGCAGGCTGAGCGTGCCGGCCGCCATCGCCACCGACGCGGCGGCCAGCACCAGCGGCAGCTCGTAGCCGAGGAGCTGGGCCGCCCCGCGCAGCCCGCCGAGCAGGCTGTACTTGTTGGCCGACGCCCACGCCGACATCAGCACCGCCAGCACGCCCACCCCGACCACGGCCAGGACGAAGAACAGGCCGATGTCGAGCCGCTGCCCGACCAGGTCGCCGGGGCCGAGCGGGATCACCAGCAGGACCAGCAGGTACGGCAGCAGGGCCACCACCGGGGCCAGCCGGAACACCGCCCGGTCCGCCTCGCGCGGGGTGACGTCCTCCTTCTGCACGAACTTGACGCCGTCGGCGACGAGCTGGGCCCAGCCGTGGAAGCCGCCCGCGTACATCGGCCCGAGGCGGGCCTGCATGTGGGCCATCACCTTGTGCTCGGTCTGCCCCACCACCAGCGGCAGGACGAGGAAGGCGACCAGCACGCCGGCCACCCGCAGCACCGCCTCCAACCAGTCGGGCATCAGGCCGTACCCCCGTCGTCGTCGGCGGCGGCCGGGCGCTCCGGCGGCGCGGGGCGGCCGGGGCGTTCGCCGCGTACCGGACGTTCGCCCGCAGCGGGCCGGGCCTCGCCGAGGGCCGGACGTTCGCCCGGAGTGGCCCGGGCCTCGCCGGGGGCGGGCCGGGCCGGGCGCTCCCGGGCCGGCCGGGCGGGGACGCCGCCGCGCGGGCCCTCGCCGACGCCGGCCGCGCCGGCGGGCGTCGGCGTCGTCCCCCACTCCCCCGGAGCCGGTACGCCCGGCGGGCGCACCGCCCGCCGACCGCCGCCCGCCTCCGACTCGCCCGGCTCCTTCGCTCCCGGCCACGGCTTGGCCACCCGGGAGGCGAGCACGAACTCCTTGCGCAGCGGGTGCCCCTCGAACTCCGGCGGCAGCAGCAGCGGTCTCAGCTCGCCGTGCCCGGGGAAGTCGACGCCGAACATCTCGAACGTCTCCCGCTCGTGCCAGGCCGCGCCGGGGTAGATGTCGACGACCGACGGCACGCTCGGCGCGTCCCAGCCGACCCGGGTGCGCAGCAGCAGGCCGTGCCGGTGGCCGGTGGACCACAGGTGGGCCACCACCTCGCAGCCGTCGGCGAGCTGGTCGACGGCGGAGAGCCAGTCGAAGAAGTCGCAGCCCAGCTCGGCGTCGTCGCGGGCCGCGGCGAGCGCGTCCCGCCAGCTCGCCGGGGGTACGTCGACGGTGGCCCGCGCGTGCGCCTGGCCGCCGGAGACCGATGCGGTGACCTCGACGGGCGCGAGCAGCGCCACCAACCGCTGGCCGACCTCTTCCGGAGTCATGCCGCTGATCCTAGGGCCGGTGCCCGCCCGACGCGGCGGCCCGCCGGCCCGAATCCGGCGTCCCCGCGCGGCCCGGCGTCCCCACCGGGCGGGGCAAATGCCGCGTTCCGCCGGGTGGCGGCCCCTCGCTCGGGCACGATGAGGGGCGTGCGCGCCGTGACCGTCACCCCCGGAGTCCCGAACTCGCTGCGGCTGGTCGACGACCATCCCGAGCCGCCCGCCGAGGAGGGCGCGATCCTGGTCGAGGCGCTCGCGGTCGGCATCTGCGCCACCGACCACGAGATCGTCTCCGGCGGGTACGGCGAGGCGCCGCCCGGCGCGACGGCCCTGGTCCTCGGGCACGAGTCGCTGGGCCGGGTGGTGGAGGACCCGACCGGCACGCTGCGCCCCGGCGACCTGGTCGCCGGCATCGTCCGGCACCCGGACCCGGTGCCCTGCCCCAACTGCGCGGTCGGCGAGTGGGACATGTGCCGCAACGGCCGCTACACCGAGCACGGCATCAAGGCGCTGCCCGGCTTCGCCCGGGACCAGTGGCGGGTGGAGCCGGGCTTCGCCGTCCGGCTGGACCCGGCCCTCGCCCCGGTTGGGATGCTGCTGGAGCCCACCAGCGTGGTGGCGAAGGCGTGGGACCACATCGAGCGCATCGGTGCCCGCGCCGAGTGGCAGCCCCGGACGGTGCTGGTCACCGGGGCGGGGCCGATCGGGCTGCTCGCGGCGCTGCTGGCCACCCAGCGCGGGCTCGCCGTGCACGTGCTCGACCTGGCCACCGCCGGCCCGAAGCCGGAGCTGGTCCGGGCGCTCGGCGCGACGTACCACGCGGAGCCGGTGACGCAGCTCGACCTTCAGCCGGACGTGCTGGTGGAGTGCACGGGAGCGCCGACGGTCGTGCTGGACGCGATGTGCGCGGTCGGGCCCACCGGGATCGTCTGCCTGACCGGGGTGTCCAGCGGCGGCCGGACCATCGACTTCGACGCCGGGGCGCTCAACCGGGAGCTGGTGCTGGAGAACAACGTCGTGTTCGGCTCGGTGAACGCCAACCGCCGGCACTGGGAGCTGGCCGCCGACGCCCTCGCCCACGCCGACCAGGGCTGGCTGGCCTCGCTGATCACCCGCCGGGTGCCGGTGGGGGCGTACGCCGAGGCGTACACCCCCAGCTCGGACGACATCAAGGTGGTGCTGGACTTCACCGCCTGACCGGCGGCCGGCCGGTCAGATGCCGGGCAGGCGGCCGTTGCGGAACAGGTCGACGAAGAGCTGGTGGTCCTCGCGGGCCCGCAGCCCGTACGCGTGGGCGAACTCCACCAGGCCCGCGACGAAGCCCTCGGGGTCGGTCTCCACCGCCGCGACGATCGCCTCCTCCGTGGAGTAGTCGACCAGGTCGTGGCTGGACTCGTCGTCGGCCACCGAGTGCATCCGGGCCACCGCCCGGCCCAGGTCGGCCAGCACCCCGGCCAGCTCCTCCGGCTCGTTGACGTCCGCCCAGTCCAGGTCGGCCGCGTACGGGGAGACCTCGGCGACGAGCTGCCCGGCCCCGTCCAGCTCGGTGAAGCCCAGCCACGGGTCGGCGTGCGCCTGCAACGCCCGCTGCGACTCGGCGGTCCGGTGCCCCTGGTGCCGGAAGTAGCCGCGTACCCGCTCGTCGTCGATGTGCCGGGCCACCGCCGGCACCTGGGCCTGCTTCATGTAGATGACGACGTCGTTCTCCAGCGCCTGGGTGTGCCCCTCCAGCAGCAGGTTGTACGACGGCAGCCCGGCCGAGCCGATGCCCACGCCCTTGCGCAGCACGATGTCCTTGATGCGCGTGGCGACCGGACGCAGCCGGGCGAACGACTCGGGCAGGGTGCCCAGGTACTCCTCGAACGCCGCCCGGACCCGCTCCCGGGTCTCGGGGTCGATCTCGTACACCCCGTCGCCGACGGAGAACTGGCGCTCGTAGTTGTCCACGGTGGTCTGCGCGACGAGCAGGTCGACCCGGGTGTTGAGGCGGGCCTGCTGGAGCACCCGGCGCAGCACCCCGTCGGCGTTCTCCAGGGTGATCGAGCCGATGGCGTCGTCCCCGCCGGCCGCGATGGCCCGCAGCTCGGTCAGGTACGACCGGGCGAAGCCCGCCACCAGGTCACCGATCGCGGTGTCGGAGAGCGCCTTGGCGTACCCGAGCAGGGCCACGCTCGCGGCGAAGCGCCGCAGATCCCAGGAGAAGGGCCCGACGTACGCCTCGTCGAAGTCGTTGACGTTGAACACGAGCTGCCCGGAGGCGTTCATGTAGGTGCCGAAGTTCTCGGCGTGCAGGTCGCCGTGGATCCACACCCGGCTGGTGCGCTCGTTTAGGAAGGCGTCGTCGGCGAAGTCGCCGCGCTGGTCGGCGTAGAAGAGCGAGGCGCTGCCCCGGTAGAAGGCGAACGGCGAGGCGGCCATCTTGCGGAACTTGCGGCGGAACGCCGCCGGGTCGAGCGCCATCGACGCGCCGAACTCCTCGGTGAGCACGTCGACGATGAAGGCGGAACGTTGGTCCGCGGACTGGGTCATGGCCGGCAGGCTAGCGCCCGCAGGCCACCGGGCGGGCTACCCGCCGGGCACGTGCCCGATCGATGAAACGCTCGGCCAGCCGCGCGGGCGGCACGACCTCGGCCAACTCCCGGGCCGCCTCCGCCGCGAGCGTGTCGAGGTGGCTCACCACGCCGGCGCGACCCTTCCGGTGGACGGCGAGGAGACGCAGCTCCGCCGGCGAGCGGGGCCAGGCGATCCCGCACGCCCGGCAGCGCCGGGCGGGGCGGCTCGGCAGGTGCTCAGGGCGTCTCATGCCGGCACCCGCGTGCCGCGAGCGCCCCGGGCCTGGCGGCGAGCCTCCGGGACGCTCGTCCCGGGGTCAGCCGACGCAGCCCCGCGCGCAGCACGAACAGCTCCCGCTTGGCGACCGCCCCGCCCGGGCAGGGGGACGGCGGCTGACCATGCGATGACGCTCGGGGATCGACGGTGGACAGGTGGCCGACGCCCGCGCATGACAGGTCGCCTACCCGTGCCGCCGGAGCATCCGGCCGTGCGAGTCATGGCGCTGTCGGAGGTCGCCGCCTACCTGGGCGTCTCGCGCCAGCGAGCCGCGATCCTCGCCGACCGCCCCGACTTCCCACCCCCATCGCCACACTGACCGTGGGGCCGCGCCTGGGACATCACCGACGTCCGCGCCTACGCGACCCGCCGCCACCCCCACCTGGCCGACGAGGAGCCCGCCGACCGAGCGCCGTGATCAAGAGGTTTACGTCAGCCAACCTGCCCGTCCATGACGGAAACTCCTTGATCAACGCGGTGGGAAGAGGCCGGGCTAGAGATCCTGGTATGAAATGGCCCCCAGAGGGGGCAGGTTCGTACCAAGATCTCGGTCGTTACCAGCCGGCGGTGCCCACCGGGGCCGTCGGGGCGTCCGGCCGGGCGCGTCATGGCGCTGTCGGATCACGCCCCTGTCGGAGGTCGCAGCCCACCTGGCCCGTCTCGCCCCGACCCGCCACCCACCCCCAGCACCCTCCCGCCTCGTCGATCATGGAGTTGGCGGCAACGACACGCCGGAGCGGGTGGAGTCAACTCCATGATCGACGAGGCGGGGATGGGTGGTGGCGTCCGGTGCGTAGCCGGGTGGGGGCGACCGGCTGTGGGGTTGTGCCGTCAGGCGGTGGGCCTCACTCGGTCGGGGGCGTGGTCGGCGGGCGGACCGGTGGGGCGGTCAGCGAGTCCACCGAGCGCGTCGGCCGGCCGGCGGCCGGCGGGGCGGGTGCGTCGGCCGGGGAGGCCAGGGGGTCGGGGCGGGGGACGCCGCCGACGCCGGACTGCTCGGCGGCGATCTTCTCCTGGAGGCGCAGGATGCCGTGCAGCAGCGCCTCCGGGCGGGGCGGGCAGCCGGGCACGTAGACGTCCACGGGGATGATCTGGTCGACGCCCTTGGTCACCGAGTACGAGTCCCAGTACGGGCCGCCGCAGTTGGAGCAGGCGCCGAACGAGATCACGTACTTCGGCTCGGGCATCTGGTCGTAGAGCCGCTTGATCGCCGGGGCCATCTTGTCGGTGACCGTGCCGGAGACCACCATGAGGTCGGCCTGGCGCGGGCCGTGGGCGAACGGGATCACGCCGAGCCGCATGAAGTCGTGCCGGCCCATGCTGGTGGCGATGAACTCGATCGCGCAGCAGGCCAGCCCGAAGTTGAACACCCAGAGCGAGTAGCGGCGGCCCCAGTTCAGCACGAACCGGATCGGCTCCCCCAGCACTGCCGGCAGTTGCACGACCGCCCCCTCTCCTCTGTCACCCAGTCAACCACAGCCGCCGGGCGGCCCCGCCGGGCCGCTCAGGCGGCCAACCCGGCCGGCCCGGTCGCTCAGCCGGCCGGTCCAGCCGCTTTCAGTGGGTCGGGCGTTGCAGCAGGCCGACGAACTCGACCAGCAGCCGCTCCCGCAGGGCCGGCGGGGCGGCGTCGAGCAGGGCGTTCACGGTGGCGTCGGGTGCGCCCCCGGAGGGGCCGCCCAGGCCGAGGCCGGCCGCCAGGCCGGCGACCAGTTCGGGGGTGAGCGCCTCCGGGGTCAGGGTCGCGGCGAGCGCGGTCAGCTCGGCGGGCAGGGCCACCGGCCCGGCGGCGCGGGCCGCCGCCGCCGCGTCGGCCAGGTCGGGGCCGAACTCCGCCACCCGGGGGGCCACCGAGGCGGTCACCGTGAGGTGCACGCTGGCCGGCAGTTCGCCGTACGCGAGCTGGGGCTGGGTGTGCCAGCCACGCGCGGTCAGCTCGTCGACCAGCACGAACAGGTCGAGCTTCGGGTCGGTGGAGGTGAAGCAGACCACGGTCGACTCGGGCTCGGCGAGCAGCCGCAGCCCGTCGACGCCCCGCACCGCGTCGGCGAGCCCGGCGACCGCGTCCCGGGTCGCGGCGGCCAGCCGCAGGTAGCCGTCCTCGCCGAGGTGGCGCAGGGTGGCGTACGCGGCGGCGATCGGGCCGCCGGAGCGGGTGGACGCGATCCCAGGGTTGATCATCGTGTACCCGGGCCAGTCGGCGTACGCGAAGTACTGCGGGGCGCGCAGCGCCGGGTCGCGGTGCAGCAGCACGGAGACGCCCTTCGGCGCGTACGCGTACTTGTGCAGGTCGACGGAGATCGAGGTGACCCCGTCGACGGCGAGGTCGAAGGGCGGCACCGGCGCGCCGAGGCGGCGCAGCCAGGGCAGGGTCCAGCCGCCGAAGCACGCGTCGACGTGGCAGCGCACCCCGGCGGCGGCGGCCACGGCGGCGATCTCGGCGACCGGGTCGATCACGCCGTGCGCGTACGAGGGGGCGGAGCAGGCCACCAGGACCGTGCCGGGGCGGATCGCGGCGGCCACGTCGGCGGCCGACGGGCGCAGCGTGACCGGGTCGACCGGGACCGGGTCGAGGGCGACCCGCAGGTAGTGGGCGGCCTTGGCGAACGCCGCGTGCGCGGTGACCGGCACCGCGATGCGGGGCTCGGCGACCTCGGGGCGGGCGTCGCGGGCCGCCTTCACGGCCAGGATCAGCGACTCGGTGCCACCGCTGGTGACGCTGCCGACGGCGTCCGGGGCGGTGCTGCCGGGGCCGCCGCCGAGCAGCCGGGCCGCCGCGCCGACCAGGGCGTTCTCCATGGCCAGCAGGGACGGGAAGGCGGTCGGGTCGAGGCCGTTGACGTGCGCGGACTCGGCGTGGGCGGCGGCGGTCAGCTCGTCCAGCCCGGCCACGGCGGGGTCGTAGACGTACGCGAAGAGCCGCCCCCCGTGGGTGGGCGCGTCGGCCCGGCGCAGCGCCCGGATCTCGGCGAGCACCCGCTCGGCCGGCACCCCGCGCTCCGGCAGCGCCCGGCCGGTGTCCTGGTCGTCGTTCATGACGTGAGCACGTCCCTCTCGTGATGGCCGGCGGCCTTCGCCGCGTCGCCCTCGGCGGGACGCGCGGCGGCCAGGCGGGCGGGGGTCAGGTCGTAGCGGCGCAGCAGGAGCAGGGGCGGGGCCACCAGGAGGGCCGGGACGACGGTGAAGCCGAGCAGCACGCCCAGCCGGGCGGTGTCGGACTGGGCCGCCGCCGCGCCCGTGTCGGACGAGACGTACCCGCTGAGCGCCAGGACCAGGCCGTAGATGCCCGGCCCGAGGGCGAGGCCGAAGGTCTCCCCCGCCGTCCACAGCCCGGTGAACACGCCGGCCTGCCGGCGGCCGGTGCGCGCCGTGTCGTACGCGATGCAGTCGGGCAGCATGGCCAGCGCGAAGACCTGCTGGCCGGCGTACCCGACGCCGATCACCGCGACCACGAGGTAGACCGCGACGGACGGCAACGCCGGCGCGGCGACCAGCGCGAGCGCGCCGGCCGCGAGCAGCGCCGAGGCGGCGACCAGCGCGGCCCGCTTGCCGACCCGCGCGCCGACGCGGGTCCACAGCGGCATCACCAGCAGCGCCGGCCCGACGAAGCAGGCGAAGAGCACGGTCGGGCCGGTCTCCGGGTCGCGCAGCACCTGGGCGGCGAAGTAGCTGACCCCGGCCAGGATGGTCGCCACCCCGGCGGACTGGATCACGAAGCAGGCCAGCAGCGCCCGGAACGGGCGGTTCCGGGCGGCCACGGCGAGCTGGGCGCGCAGCGTCGGCTCGCTCTCCCCGACCGTCCCGGTGGGCGCGCCCCGCGTGCCGAGGAACGCCCCGACCGTGCCGACCACGATCAGCGCCGCCACGAACAGGCCCATCCAGCGGTGCCCGGCGACGCCGTCGCCGCCCGCGGTCACCACGGCCGGGGCCACCGCGCCGGAGACCAGGATGGCCACCGCCAGCACCGCGACCCGCCAGCTCATCAGCCGGGTACGTTCGGCGTAGTCGTCGGTCAGCTCGGCCGGCATCGCCACGTACGGGACCTGGAAGAAGGCGAACGCGGTCGCGGTGGCCAGGAACGCGACGGCGACGTACCCGCCGGCGGCCGGGCCGGAGCCGAACGGCGCGGCGAAGATCGCGGCGAAGAGGGCGGCGAGGGCGAGCCCGCCGAGCAGCAGGTACGGCCGGCGGGCGCCCCAGCGCGACCTGGTCCGGTCGGAGATCCGACCGGCGACCGGGTTGACCAGCACGTCCCACGCCTTCGGCACGAGCACGAGCAGGGCGGCCACCCCGGCGGCGACGCCCAGGGTGTCGGTCAGGTACGGCAGGAGCAGCAGCCCCGGCACCGTGCCGAAGGCCCCGGTGACCAGCGAACCGAGGGCGTAGCCGGCGTGCACCCGGCGCGGTAGCCGCCCCTTGCCCGACCCACTCATGGGGGCGAATGCTACTCACGTTGTGCGTCGGGTCACATCCCCTCTTCGGGGTACCAGCTCGCCGCCGCCATGTCCACGCCCGACGGGCGCAGCGGGGCGCCCTCGGCGCGCAGCCGGGCCCGCGCCTCGACCTCGTGACCGGGCGGCAGCCGGCCCGCCGCGTTGACCACCCGGTGCCACGGCACCCCGCCGCCGTGCCGCGCCATGATCGCCCCGACCAGCCGGGCCGACGCCCGCCCGGAGCGCTCGGCGAGCGCGTCGGCGACCGCCCCGTACGACATCACCCGCCCCGGCGGGATGCGCTCGACGAGCCCCAGCACCGCCTCGACGTACTCCTGCGGCGTCACGCCCGCCACTCCCTGAGTGTCACGAGCTGCCACGATATGGGAAGGCCGCCGGGGGCGGCGGACCCGACCGCGCAGAATGGGCGGGTGCGCGAAGCAGTCACCTCGGCCCGCCGGATCGTCGTCAAGATCGGCTCGTCCTCGCTGACCACGGCGTCCGGCGGCCTGGACGACGCCCGGGTCGACGCGCTGGTCGACACCCTCGCCGCGCTCGCCGCCGCCGGCCGCGAGGTGGTGCTGGTCTCCTCCGGCGCGATCGCCGCCGGGCTCGCCCCGCTCGGGCTCACCCGCCGTCCGCGCGACCTGGCCACCCAGCAGGCCGCCGCCAGCGTCGGCCAGGGCCTGCTCATCGGCCGGTACGCGGCCGGCTTCGCCCGGCACCGGCTCACCGTGGGGCAGGTGCTGCTCACCGTCGACGACGTGACCCGGCGGGCGCACTACCGCAACGCGTACCGGACGCTGCGCAAGCTGCTCGACCTGCGGGCCGTGCCGGTCGTCAACGAGAACGACACGGTCGCCACCGAGGAGATCCGCTTCGGCGACAACGACCGGCTCGCCGCGCTGGTGGCCGCGCTGGTCCACGCCGAGCTGCTGGTGCTGCTCTCCGACGTCGACGCGCTCTGGACCGGCGACCCGGCCCGCCCGGGGTCGACCCGGATCGCCGAGGTCCGCGACGAGCGGGACCTGGCCGGCGTGACCATCGGCGGGGCCGGCCGGGCCGGGGTCGGCACCGGCGGCATGGTAACCAAGGTCGAGGCGGCCCGGATCGCCACCGGCTTCGGCATCCCCGTGGTGCTCACCGCCGCGCCGCTGGCCGCCGCCGCGCTGGCCGGCGAGGAGGTCGGCACCCTGTTCCACGCCGGGCGGCGACGGCCGGCCGCCCGGTTGTTCTGGCTGGCCCACGCCACCACCCCGCGCGGCCGGCTGCACCTCGACGAGGGCGCGGTGGCCGCCGTGGTGGGGCGGCGCAAGTCGCTGCTGCCGGCCGGGATCACCGCCGTCGACGGGGCGTTCACGGCGGGCGACCCGGTCGACCTGGTCGACACGGGGGGCACGCCGGTGGCCCGGGGCCTGGTCAACTACGACGCCGTGGAGCTGCCCGGCCTGCTCGGCCACTCCACCGGCGAACTCGCCGCCGCCCTCGGCCCGGCGTACGAACGTGAGGTCGTCCACCGCGACGACCTGGTGCTGCTGTAAGCAGGGGCACCTTGTCAACGCATTCCGTTGTACAGGGGCCCCTTCCCAACACGTGAGGAGTGGACAGGATGAGCGTCGTCGAGCAGGCCCGGCGGGCCCGGGACGCGGCGGAGGCGCTGGCCGTCGCCACCCGTACCGCCAAGGACGCCGCGCTGGGGGCGATGGCGGACGCGCTCGTGGCGCGTACCGGGGAGATCGTGACCGCGAACGCGGCGGACCTGGCGGCCGGGCGCGAGGCCGGGCTGAGCGCGGCCGTGCTCGACCGGCTCGCCCTCGACGACGCCCGGGTGGCCGGCATCGCCGACGCGCTGCGCGAGATGGCCGCGCTGCCCGACCCGGTGGGTGAGGTGGTGCGCGGCTCGACCCTGCCCAACGGGCTGGAGCTGCGGCAGGTCCGGGTGCCGTTCGGGGTGGTCGGGATCATCTACGAGGCCCGCCCGAACGTGACCGTGGACGCCGCCGGGATCTGCCTGAAGTCCGGCAACGCTGCGCTGCTGCGCGGCTCGGGCTCGGCGGCGCACTCCAACGCCGCCCTGGTCGCGGTGCTGCGCGACGCGGTCGCCTCGGCCGGCCTGCCGGCGGACGCCGTGCAGCTCCTCGACGCCAGCTCCCGCGACTCGGTCAAGGAGCTGATGCGGGCCCGCGGCCTGGTCGACGTGCTGATCCCGCGCGGCGGCGCGTCGCTGATCCGCACCGTGGTCGAGGAGTCGACCGTGCCGGTGATCGAGACGGGCGTGGGCAACTGCCACGTGTACGTCGACGCCGCCGCCGACGTCGCGAAGGCCGTCGCGATCACCCTGAACGCCAAGACGCAGCGCCTCTCCACCTGCAACACCGCCGAGTCGCTGCTGGTGCACGCGGGGATCGCGGACGCCTTCCTGCCGGCGGTGCTGGCCGCGTTCGCCGAGGCCGGGGTCACCGTGCACGGCTCCCCCGAGGTCGCCGCGCACTCCGCCGCCGTCGTGCCGGCCACCGAGGAGGACCACGCCACCGAGTACCTGTCGGCGGACATCTCGGTCGCCGTCGTCGACTCGCTGGACGCGGCGGTCGCGCACATCCGGCGGTACGGCACCGGACACACCGAGGCGATCGTCACCGAGTCCCAGTCGGCGGCCCGCGAGTTCGTGGCCCGGGTCGACGCGGCGGCCGTGATGGTGAACGCGTCGACCCGGTTCACCGACGGCGGGGAGTTCGGCTTCGGCGCGGAGATCGGCATCTCGACGCAGAAGCTGCACGCCCGGGGGCCGATGGGCCTGCCGGAGCTGACGAGCACGAAGTACGTGGTGACGGGCGACGGCCACCTGCGGGGGTGAGGTCGTAAGGAGGGGCCCCTGTGACAGGGGCCCCTCCTTGCGTTCGTCAGTACGCCGGGAGCGACGGGTCGATCTGCTTGATCCAGGACAGGATTCCGCCCTGGACGTGCACCGCGTCGCGGAACCCGGCCGCCTTGAGCGCGGCGAGCGCCTCCGCCGAGCGGACGCCGGACTTGCAGTGCAGCACGACCTGCCGGTCCTGCGGCAGCTTCGACAGGGCCTCGCCGGAGAGGATGTCGCCCTTCGGGATCAGCGTGGCCCCGGGGATGCGGACGATCTCGTACTCGGCGGGCTCGCGGACGTCGACCAGGAAGACATCCTTGCCGCTGTCCTGCCACTCCTTCAGCTCGGCGGCGGTGATGGTCGAGTCGACGACCGCCTCCTGCGCCTCCTCGGAGACCGCGCCGCAGAAGTCCTCGTAGTCCTCCAGCAGGTCGGTGACCGTCGGGTTCTCGCCGCAGAGCGCGCAGTTCGGGTCCTTCCGAACCTTGATCTTGCGGTAGCTCATCTCCAGGGCGTCGTAGACCATCAGCCGGCCGACGAGCGGCTCGCCGATGCCGGCGAGCAGCTTGATCGCCTCGTTGACCTGGATCGAGCCGATGGACGCGCAGAGCACGCCGAGCACGCCGCCCTCGGCGCAGGACGGGACCATGCCGGGCGGCGGGGGCTCCGGGTAGAGGCAGCGGTAGCAGGGGCCGTGCTCGGCCCAGAACACCGACGCCTGGCCGTCGAACCGGTAGATCGAGCCCCAGACGTACGGCTTGCCGAGCAGCACCGCCGCGTCGTTGACCATGTACCGGGTGGCGAAGTTGTCGGTGCCGTCGACGATCAGGTCGTAGCCGGAGAAGATCTCCCGGACGTTGTCCCGGTCCAGCGCCGTGTTGTGGATCTCCACGGTGACCAGCGGGTTGATCTCCCGGATCGACGCGGCGGCCGACTCGGCCTTGGACCGGCCGACGTCGGAGACGCCGTGGATGACCTGCCGCTGGAGGTTGGACTCGTCGACGGTGTCGAAGTCGATGATGCCGAGCGTCCCGACGCCGGCTGCGGCGAGGTACAGCAGGGCCGGTGAGCCGAGGCCGCCGGCGCCCACGCAGAGCACCCGGGCGTTCTTCAGCCGCTTCTGCCCCTCGACCCCGACGTCGGGGATGATCAGGTGGCGCGAGTAGCGGCGGATCTCGTCAACGGTCAGCTCGGCGGCAGGTTCGACGAGCGGGGGCAGCGACACGGTGGACTCCCCGGGATCGGCGGGTGGGAACAACCGCGCCATTGTCGCTCGCGGGGGCCGCCCTCGGCCATGAGCGGAGACACGTCGCCCGACATGCGGGAGCGGGAATAACCCCGGCCGTTCCGCCGCCGCTCACAGCCCGGCGGTCGGCTCCCCCACGTACCGGACGCCGTCGAGGTAGGGCCAGGCGTTGGCGACGCAGCCGTCCAGGCCGTACGTCTGCTGCTGCATCACCGGCGCGGGCTCGCCGAGGCCGGGGCACGCCTCGTGCAGCTCGCCGAACTCGTGCCCGACCTCGTGGTTGACGACGTACGCCCGGTAGACCTCCAGCGGCGCGTCGTAGTCGGGTACCGCCTCCATCCACCGGGCCAGGTTGATGATCACCTGGCCGGGGAGCCGGCACGAGGTGTACCGCTCGGTGCTCAGCCCGCCCAGCGCACACATCCGCTCCGAGGTGGCCGGGGTGGCCAGGTAGACGGTGAAGTCCGCGTCGACCTCGTCGGTCACCCGCCGCACCCGCAGTTCGCCGGAGGCGATCCAGCTCCGCGGGTCGCCGAGCGCGTCGTCGACGGCGGTGGCGAAGGCGTCGGGGTCCTGACCGGTGCCCCGCTCGACGAGGACGCGGTAGCGGTGCACCGGCCCGCCCGCGCCCCGTACCGGGGACTGCCCCGTCGCGGCGGCGAACCGGCCCGAGCCGCTGGTCGGGACGCCCGTCGGGTCGTCCGTCGGGCCGCCCGGCTCGGTGCTGGCGGCCGTGCCGGCCCCCTGCCCGGTCGGCTCCCCGCCGATGCCGGCCAGGACCGCACCCAGGATCAGGGCCGCGCCGGCGGCGAGCGCCACCAGCCCGGCGAGGACGGCGAGCAGCCCGCGCGGGTGCGGTCGCCGCGCCCGGGACCGGGCCCGACGCGGGTACGGACGCCCGGGGCGGGGCACCCCGGGAGGGTACGCGGAAGTCACTCCCTCAGCCTGGCAGACCAAACGGGCATCTCGGCGCGTTTGCCGCAGATACCGCGAGCGCGTCTCACCTTTCCCTGGGGGGGGAGGGAGCGGGTCAGAGCCGGGGGCCGGTGTAACGGCGGCCGTCCCGGTACGGCCACGGGTTCGCCACGCAGCCGTTCAGGAAGAGCGTCTGCTGCATCATCACCGGCGCGGGCCGACCCCGCTTCGGGCACCGCTCGTGGCGGTTCCCCAACTCGTGCCCGACCTCGTGGTTCACCACGTACGTCCGGTAGACCCCCAGCGGCACGCCCGCCGAGACGTAGTGCGGCACCGAGGTCCGCCACCGGTCCAGGTTGATGATCACCTTTCCGGGCGCGCGGCAGGACGTGTACGGCCGCCCGCCCACCCGGATGTCCACCCCGCCGGCCGCGCACATCCGGCCCGCCGTGCGCGCCGTCGCCAGGTACACCGTGAAGTCGTGGCGGGCCCCGCCCGGCACCTGCCGCAGCCGCAGCCGCCCGCCGTCCACCCAGCTCCCCGGCCCCGCGAGGGCCTCCTGGACCGCCGCGCCGAAGGCCCGCGCGTCCTCGCCGGCCTCCCGCTCCACCGCCACCCGGTAGCGGCGCACCGCGCCGGCCCGGCCGAGCACCGGGCCGCCCCGGTCGTCGTACCGGAAGTCGCCCCGGCCCGCCGACGGCACCGGGCCCGGCAGCCGCAGCACGGGGGTAGACGTGGCGTCCGGCGACCCACCTCCGCCGACAACCGGCGGGGCGGGCACCCCGGCGGGCGGCGGCGCGGGCGGGCCCGCGACCTGCCGCGCCGCCTCCGGGCCCGCAGGAGGCCGGTTCGCCTCCGGGCGCGCGAGCGGCCGGGTTTCCGGGCCCGGGACCGGCCACGCGGACAGGGTGGCGAGCGGCGACGCGGGCGCGCCGGCGGCCGGCGGGAGCGCCGGGGCGGAGGGGACGGCCGACAGGGTCGACGGCGGCGCGGCGACCGGCAGGCCGGCGGCCGGTGCCGCCGCGCCGGCCGGGGACATCGCGTCGGCCGGGGGCCGCTCCGCGAGCAGGGTCACGCCGGCCAGCACGCACACGGCGAGCGCGGCCGGCCGCAGGGCCCGCCACCGGGGGTGGGCGGCGGTACGCGCCGGCGCGGCGCTCTCGGCGCTCTCGGCGGGCGGACGGGCGGCGGGGCGAAGCGGGAAACCGGGCATCCCGGTCAGTTTGCCATGTTCCGCCTCGGCGCTGCATCCGCCGTCTCGGCGAGCAGCCCGAGCACCGCGCGGGCCACCGTGCGCGGCACCTCCATCTGCGCCACGTGCCCGACCCCGCGCAGCATCAGCAGCCGGCTGTCCGGGATCACCCGGGCCGTGCGCGGCGACACCCGCACGTCGACGAGCCGGTCGTGCGACCCGCCGATCACCAGCGTGGGCACCGGCACGGCGGCGGCGAGCCGCCACAGCGAGTCCGCCCCCGGCAGGTACGCGCGCAGGAAGCTGGAGACCAGCCCACGGAACGCGCCCACGTAGACGGCGCCGTAGTGCGCGGCCCGGTAGCACTCCCGCAGCTCCTCCAGCGCCTCCTGCCGGCGCTGGTCGCTGATCCGGGTCAGGTCCGCCACGCAGGACCTCAGCACCTGGCCCGCCATCACCTCGGGGTCCAGCCGGGCCAGGTACCAGCCGACGAGGCGCGCGCCCCGGGGCACCGCCAGCACCGGCAGCATCCGGCCCTGCAACGAACGGCGGAAGTCCAGGAAGGGCAGCGCCGGGGAGACCAGCGTCAGCGTCCGCACCAGGTCGGGGCGCAGCGCCGCCACCCGCACCGAGGCCGCACCGCCCAGCGAGTTGCCGAACAGGTGCACCGGCCCCCGGGCGGAGTGCTCGATCCAGCGGACCACCCGGTCGGCGAGGGCGGGCACCGTGTAGCGGCGGGCCGGCTCGCTGCGGCCGAAGCCGGGCAGGTCGATGGCCTGGCCGTCGAGCCGGTCGGCGAGCAGCCCCGCAAGATCGGTCCAGTTCTGCGAGGAGCCGCCGAGGCCGTGCACGTAGAGCGCCGGCTCGGCGTCGGGCGCGGTCGCCGGGGTGTCGCGGACGTAGGTGACCGAGCCGTCGAGGCGTACCTCCCGGCCCGGCCACGGCGGCGGGACCGCGTGCGGGGGAAGGAGATGGTCCGGCCCGAGGGTCGCGCTCTTCATGACTCCAGTCTGCCCGCCGGGCCCCGGGCTCCGGTCTGCCCGCCGGGCCCCGGCCCGCGACCGGGCCGGCATCGGCGCGCGCCCGGTCAGGCCAGCAGCGCCTCGATCCGTCGGTTGACCGCCGCGAGGGTGGCCCGGACGGCGGCCTGCCGGGGATCGCCGGCCACCAGCGCCGACCCGGCGAGCTGCTCGACCCAGCCGTCGCAGACCAGCAGCACCACCACCGTGGCCACCTCGCAGTTGCCGAACGACACCACGGCAGCGTGCTCGACGAAGCACCGCTCCCGGTCCGGCTCCTGGTCGCCGTCGCGCAGCAGCCGGTCCACCGCCGCGGCGGCGGCCACGGCGCAGAGCCGCAGCAGGTAGCCGTCGACGGCGGGCCCGCTGGCGTACCCCGACGCGCTCTCCGCCCCGGCGAGCAGGCGCACCTCGACCGTGGCGTCGAGGCCGAAGGTGCTGACCTGGACGTGGTCGATCACCACGCGCGGGCCCGGCACGCCGCCGGTGTCCAGCGGACGCGACGGCGCGGTCTCCGTCGTGGTCATCTGCCCGCCCGAGTACGACGCGGCGAGCGTCGCCGGGCTGCCCGTGGCGACGCCGGGCGGGAAGGCGACCCCCTGGCCCGGCTCCTCCACGGCGGCCCGGCCCCGGTGGGCGCTGGCCTGGCGGCGTCGGCGGGGCGGCTCCCCCGCCGGATCGGCCCGGCGCGGCGGCACCTCGGCGGGCCGGCCCTCCGGCGCCCGAGCGACGGGGTTCCGTGGGTCGGTGCGGTGGTCGACCCGCGCCTCGGCCGAGCGGCGACGCACGGGCGGGGGCGGGGGCGGGGCGCTCGGCATGCCGGGGATGTTCTGCGGCGCGGCGGCCAGCCCCATCCGATCCTGGAGCAGCCGGGCCACCTGCCGGCTCACCTCGGCCGGGTCGGCGCCGTCGGCGAGGTCCAGCCGAAGGCTGTGCGCGCCGGCCTGGGTGCGGCGCAGCGCCGCGTCGCGCACCCCGGCGACGCCCCGGACGGCGTCGAGGATGGCGTTGACGTCGAAGCCCTCGGGCCGCTCCTGCGGCGGTGCGGGCTCGTCGTCGCGCCGCAGGTGGGTGGCGATGCGGGCGAGCTCCGGGGTCTCGGCGGGAGGATCCACGGCCGGCGGCTCCGGCACGACGGGCACGTCCGGCTCGGCGGGGACGCGCTGCGGCAGGACCGCCGAGGCGTGGTCCGGCTGCCGGCCCTCGTCGGCCGGGGGGAACTGGTCGGCCGCGAGCCGGCGGGCCGCGTAAGGGGACGTCTCCGCCGCGTACGGGGAGGTCTCCGTCGGGGCCGGCTCGGGCGGGGTGCGGACGAGCCGGCCGATCCCGCTGCTGACCGGCGCGGCGACCGGCCCGGCAGCGGTGGGGGTCGGCGGGTGGCCGAGGGCTTCGTCGGCCGAGGCGTCCTCGGGGACCGGGCGCAGCCGGAACGGCCGGGCGGCCCGCAGCTCGGTCGGGTCCATGGCCGGGTACGGCCGCGCGGGCTCGTCCCCCACCGGCGGCGGGTACGGCCGGGCGGACTCGTCCCCCACCGGCTCGTACGGGCGGGCCTGCTCGGCGGCGTGGGGGCGGCTCGGCTCCGGCGGGTAGCCCCGGCTCGGCTCGGGGGCCCAGTCGGCGGCCCGGTCCTCGCGGGCCCGGCGGCCGACCGGCTCGTCCTCCTCGCGCATTCGGCGGCCGACCAGCTCGTCCTCCTCGCGGCCCCGCCAGCCGAGGCGCTCGTCGTCGTCCCGGGCCCGGCGGCCGGCCGGCTCCTCCTGGTCGCGGGCCCACGGCGGGGCCCAACCCCCGCTCCAGCTCGGGCGGTTCCAGTCGGGGCCGGCCCAGCCCGGCTCCGGCAGCGGGGCGCGCTCGTCGGGGCGACCCCGCCCGACCCCGCGCTCGTCGGCGGGCGGGCGGCCGACCTCGTCGCCACCCGAGCGGTGGGCGGGACCGGCCGGGTCGTGCCCCGGGTATCCGTCCGACCAGCGGCTCGCGCGGGGGGCCGACGGGTCGTCGGAGGAGTGCCGGGCGGGGCCGGCCTCCGGCTGCCCCCTGACGGGCCGCTCCCCCGCCGGGGCGGGACGCTGCGCGGGGACGGCCACCCGGTCGTCGTGGGCCTCGCGCCCCACGTCGGCGAACGGCGGCGCGCTGACCGGCCCCGGGCGGCCCACCGGAGGCTCCTCCCCGGTGTGGCTCACGCCGTTGAGGTGCGGGTGGTGGCCGTTGGTCCGGGCCGGCGGCTCGGAATCGGCCGGCAGGCCGGGCAGCGGCGCCGGCAGGTCGCCGTGCCGGGGCGACGAGGCGGCCCAGCCGGAGGGCGGCTCCGGCCGGTGCCAGGGCGATCCCGCGTCCCGGGCCCCGGCGACGTCACCGCCGCCGGACCAGCCGGACGCCGGAGGCGCCCACCCGCCGACGGGACGGGCCAGGTCGTCCTGCTGACCCGGTTCGTCACCGTGCTCTCCCGGGGTGGCGGCACCGGGTTGCCCTGTTTCACTCACCGCGCGCTCCTTGGTCGCCCCCGCTGAGGCTACCGTGTGGTGACAGTGGCGATAAGTTACAGCGGCGGCCAATTCCGCCGAGGGCTCATCGACCCCGACCGGTTCGGGTGTTTAGTGCCGGCTCGTACGACCAGTTTCGGAGGTTCCCATGACGGCTGTGGGGAACGGTGCCCAGACCGCCGGCCGGCCCACGCGCCTGCCCCGCTCCGCGCGGCGCAAGCAGCTGCTCGCGGCGGCGCAGGAGGTGTTCGTCGCGCAGGGCTACCACGCTGCGGCGATGGATGACATCGCCGAGCGGGCGGGGGTCTCGAAGCCGGTGCTCTACCAGCACTTCCCGGGCAAGATGGACCTCTACCTGGCGCTGCTGGACACGCACTGCGACGCGATCGTGGCCAAGGTGCGCGACGCGATGCGGGGCACCAACGACAACAAGGAGCGGGTCAGCGCGTCGGTCCGCGCGTACTTCGACTTCGTCGACCACGAGAGCGAGGCGTTCCGCCTGGTCTTCGAGTCCGACCTGCGCAACGACCCGGCGGTCCGGCAGCGGGTCGAGCGGGTGGAGCAGGGCTGCATCGCGGCCATCACCGACACCATCATCTCCGACACCGGCGTGAGCCGGGCGCACGCCGAGCTGCTCGCCTCCGGCCTGGTCGGCGCGGCGGAGACGGCGGCGCAGTTCTGGCTGGCCCGGGGCCGGCAGCTCCCCAAGGCCGAGGCCGAGGCGCTCGTCGCCGCCCTGTCCTGGCGGGGCATCGCGAGCTTCCCCCTGCAGGGTGAGTCAGCCTGAACATCCGGCCACGAGATCGGATAGCCTTCCCACGGCGGCTTTTTCGCCCCAGTTGAGGAGGCACCGTGGAGGTCAAGATCGGCGTGCAGTACGCGCCGCGCGAGCTGGTTCTGGAGAGCGCGCAGTCGCCGGCCGAGATCGAGCAGATCGTGACCGACGCCATCGCCAAGGGCGAGGGCACGCTCTCCCTGACCGACGAGAAGGGCCGGCGGGTCATCGTGCCGGTCTCCAAGGTCGCCTACGTCGAGATCGCCGAGGCGTCGCCCCGGGCGGTCGGTTTCACCGTCCGCTGATCCGTCGGGCGTCCGTGGCGGGGCGGGCGACGCCGCCCGCCGTCACGGACGCCGCCGCGCGGGGCGACGCGCCCGGTCGGCCGCTGCGGCCAGCCGGTTGCGGGGGCGGCCCACGGCGGTGGCGGCCGGGCGGAGCGCGTGGTGAAGCGGTGTGAATGGTCGAGCGGTGTGCGCGGCGGCTGGCCGGTGTGCGCGGTCGTCAGGCGGATCAGCCCTTCCTCGCCCCGCCCTCCAGCCCCAGGCCCTCCCGCCCCAGGTGATCCGCTCGGTGGGCACCCTCGCGGAGGGGGCGCATATCAGCGCCCGCAACTGCCCCACGAGGCACCAAAATCCCCCAAAAGGGGTATAACTTAGTGACGCATGTCACAATCAAGGCCCCCGACTGCTGGGTTCCCCTACTGAACAGGGACGACATCGGATCGGCTCGGGTAGTATCGGGTAGTTGCCGCGGGCTCCGATCTGACCGACGACCGACGTCAGTCTGACCGATGATCAGTCTGACCGATGTCAGGTCGATTCGAATTCCCGCTCGCGGCGCGCGTGCGGCCCGGTCCGGCTCGGCACTCCCGCCCCCCGACCGTGTGGCCCGCGCACCTGCCGACCGCGCCCTGAGGACATGACGGGGCGCACCACGAGAGGGCACCCCCAAATCCATATGAGCGAGCAGATTTCCGATCTCACAGAGGGCCAGGAGCTGGCCCCGATCGCCCCGGTCCGCCCCGAGGCTCCCACCTTCGCCGAGCTCGGCGCACGGCCGGAGACCGTCGAGGCGCTGGCCGCGGCCGGCATCACCCGCGCCTTCGCCATCCAGGAGTACGCGCTCCCGATCGGCCTGCGCGGCACCGACCTCATCGGCCAGGCGCCCACGGGCACCGGCAAGACCCTCGGCTTCGGCGTGCCGCTGCTGGAGCGCGTCTTCGCCCCCGCCGAGGGCAGCGACGGCGTGCCGCAGGCCCTCGTCGTCGTGCCCACCCGCGAGCTGGGCATCCAGGTCGCCAAGGACCTCGACGCCGCCGGCCGGACGCGGGGCGTCCGGGTGCTGCCGATCTACGGCGGCGTGGCGTACGAGCCCCAGGTCGACGCGCTCCGCAAGGGCGTGGAGATCCTGGTCGGCACGCCGGGGCGGCTGCTGGACCTGGCCAAGCAGAAGCACCTACGGCTCGACCGCGTGCACGCGCTGGTCCTCGACGAGGCCGACCGGATGCTCGACCTCGGCTTCCTCGACGACGTCGAGAAGATCCTGGCGATGCTGCCGGAGGACCGGCAGACGATGCTCTTCTCGGCCACCATGCCGGACCCGATCGTCGCGCTGTCCCGGCGCTTCCTGCGCCGGCCGGTGACGATCCACGCGGGGCACACCGCCGAGACCGGGCCGTCGCCGCAGACCCAGCAGCTCGTCTACCGCACCCACTCGATGAACAAGATCGAGATCGTGGCGCGCATCCTCCAGGCGGAGGGGCGCGGCCTCACCATGATCTTCACCCGCACGAAGCGGGCCGCCGACCGGGTGGCCGAGGATCTCGACTTCCGGGGCTTCGCCGTGGCCGCCGTGCACGGTGACCTGGGCCAGGGCGCCCGGGAACGGGCGCTGCGCGCGTTCCGGGCCGGCAAGATCGACATCCTGGTGGCGACCGACGTGGCGGCCCGGGGGCTGGACGTCAGCGGCGTGACTCACGTCATCAACTACGACTGCCCCGAGGACCAGGACACCTACACCCACCGGATCGGGCGTACCGGCCGGGCCGGCGCCACCGGCGTGGCGGTGACCTTCGTCGACTGGGACGACATGCCCCGCTGGCGGATCATCGACAAGACGCTCGGGCTGGACATGCCGGAGCCGCAGGAGACGTACCACACCTCGCCGCACCTCTACACCGACCTGGACATCTCCCGGGAGGTCACCGGCACCCTGCCCACGGCGGAGCGAACCCGGGCCGGGCTGTCGGCGGAGGTCGAGGAGGACCTGGGCGGCCGGTCCCGGCGCGGCGACAGCGGCGGCCGGGGCGCCCGGCGCGGCGAGTCGCGCGGCCGTGGCGGCGAGCGCCGCCGGGGCCGCTCCGGCGCGGACGCCGCCGCCCCCGACGCCGGTGCGCCGGCGGAGGAATCCGGCGAGGAGGGCACCCGCACCCCGCGCCGCCGGCGTCGCCGCCGGGCGGGCGAGGTGGTCGCCGGCGAGCCGACCGCGGTGATCTCCGCCGAGTCGTCCGCGGTGACCACCGCCGAGTCGTCCGACGGCGGGCCGGCCGCGTCCGAGGGCGAGCCGGGCCGGCCGCGCCGCCGCCGACGCCGCCGGGGTGGCGGTTCCGGCGCGGGTACGCCGGCCGAGGCGACCGCCGACTGACCCACGCGCTACGCGTCGACATCCCCCGCCCCGGCCCGCCCGGAGCGGGGGATGTCCCGTTCCCCGTCAACCTTGCGCCGCGCCTGCGCCCGCCCTGCCCCGCGTCCGCCATGTCCCGCCGGCCTGCCCCGCCCCTCGCCTCGCCGGCCCTGCCTCGCCCTGCCCGCGTCCGCTATGTCCCGCCCGGTCCGGCCGCATGATCGACTCCGTTGCGCCGGCATGGCGGGGTGCCGAGCGCGCCGACCCCGCCATGCCGGCGACCCGGTGTGGATCACGGAAGATGAACAGATGCCCGAACCGCTGGACGCCGCCCTCACCGAGGTCCGCTCCCTGCTGCTCGACCCCGCCCTGACCCGGGCGGTCGCCGCCGGCCGTCGCCGGGGGCACCGGCCCTCGGTGGTCCGCGCCGAGCTGCGCCCGGTCGCCCTCAAGGCCGGCCCCCGGTTGCAGATCGCCACCTCGGACGGGGCCCGGCCGCACACCCGCAACGTCGCGCCCGGCGCGGAGGCCGACGCGGCGGTGGACGAGCTGCTGGCCGAGCCGTTCGGCAACTGGCACGTGGAGACCGCCGACGTGACGCTCCAGCTCCGGGTGACCAAGTCCGGCGAGGCGCAGGTGCACCGGGCCACCGCCGCCCGGCCGACGGTCGAGCCGCAGGGCCACGACCGGGCCAAGGAGTGGCTGCTCGACCCGGGCGACGAGATCTTCGCCGAGATCGGCGGGTCGGCGGCGAAGCGGCGGCAGGTGGACGCCTTCCTCCGGGCGCTGGCCGCCACCCTGCCGGACGACCTCACGGGGCCGCTGCGGGTGGTCGACCTGGGCTGCGGCAACGCGTACCTGACCTTCGCCGCGTACCGGTACCTCACCCAGCGGGGGCTGGACGTGCGGCTGGTCGGCGTCGACGTGCGCGAGGACCAGCGGCGGCGCAACACCGAGTTGGCCGAGCGGCTGGGCTGGGCCGACCGGGTGGGCTTCGTCGCCGGCACGATCGCCGACGCGGTGGTCGAGCCCGCGCCCGACCTGGTGCTGGCGCTGCACGCCTGCGACACCGCCACGGACGAGGCGCTGGCCCGGGCGGTCCGCTGGGGTGCCCGCTGGGTGCTCGCCGCCCCGTGCTGCCACCACGACCTCGCCGCCCAGCTCCGCGCCCGGCCGGCCCCGGCCCCGTACGACCTGCTGACCCGGCAGGGCATCCTGCGCGAGCGCTTCGCGGACGTGCTGACCGACTCGCTGCGGGCCGCGCTGCTGCGGCTGCACGGGTACCGGACCGAGGTGGTGGAGTTCGTCGACTCCCGGCACACCCCCCGGAACCTGCTGATCCGGGCGCGCCGGGCCGGTGGCGGGCCGTCGGCCGAGCAGCGGGCGGAGTACCGGGCGCTGGTCGACCAGTGGCGGGTCATCCCCCGCCTGGAGACGCTCCTCGCCGCCCCGACCGCCCCCGCGTCCCCTGCGGGGCGGGCCTCCCTCGCCGGAACCGCGTCCCCTGCCGAACCGGCCGCGTCCCCCGCCGAACGGGTCGAGGTGCCCTCGACCGACTGACTCCGCTCGACCTCTCCCCGGCCGGCCGCCGCGCCGGATCGCGGGCCCCTCCACCCCGACGGAACAATGCGAGCAATCTTCGCAGGTCACCGGCCCCGGAGTACCACGAGTCCGGCGAACCGGGCAGGCGGGCGCTTGCTTCCGTCGTCGGTGGTACTACTCTCGGTGGGCACCGTCCGGTGCTCGGGCCGGAAGGAAGACCGCGCAGGAATGGCTTCGCCAGAGGTTTCGCCCCAGATGGCCTTCGCCCGCTTCGTGCGGCGCGCCATCGACGACGCCCGCGAGGAGCGCGGCTGGACCGTCACCGACCTCGCGGCGCACACCGGGGTGGGGCGCTCCACAGTTTTCCGCTGGCTGGCCGGTGACTGGCAGGACTACCCCGAGCTGGCGAAGGTGCGGGGCTTCTGCGCGGCGCTCGACCTGCCGGTGGCGGCGGCCTTCCGGGCGCTCGGCCTGCCCGACGCGGGCACCGTCCCGCGCCGCCGGGGCGAGGAGGCCCCGGTCGAGGCGGACGTCCGGGTCATCCTCCAGCGGTTGGCCGACCCGGCCGTGCCGGCCGAGGAGAAGCACCACATCCGCGACCTGCTCCGCTACCTGGCCCGCCGGCCCGTCCGCCGCGCCGGCTGACCCGCCGCCCCGGCCGACTGACCACCCCGGCCGGACCGGCGGCCGCGTGCCCGGGTCGCCCGGGTCAGGGAACCGTGAGGGTGAACTCGGCGGTCCGCACCACGCCGGCCACCTGGAAGTCCAGGTAGAGCCGGTACCGCCCCGGCCCCGGTACGGTCAACTGGAAGCTGATCCCGTCCGTCGCCGGGCCCGCCTCCGGATGCACGTGCAGGTACCCCAGGTCCCCCTCCCGCAGCGCCACCAGGTGCCCGTACGCCCCCAGGTAGCGCTCCAGCTCCGGGGTCGTGTCGCCGGCCCGGACCTGGAACCGCAGCGGCCGGGTAGCGCCCACCTTGGGTTCACCGGACCAGCTCACGGTGAAGCCGTCCACGGTGTCGGTGCGGGCCGCCGGCGGCAGGGGCCGGGGCGCGTACCCGCCGGGAACGGCCAGGTCGACGCCCAGGGTCAGGGCGCTCTGCCCGCCGTCCCCGGTGACCAGGGTGAAGTCCGCGTACGCCCGCCACACGCCCGGCCCCGGCAGGGTGAGCGGCACCGACCAGGTGCCGTCCGCCGCCATCGCCGGGTGGAGGTGCTGGAACCCGGTGAGGTCCCGGCGGACGATGATCAGGTGCATCGGCTTGTCGTGCACGACCGCGAACCGGGTGACCGGCCGCCCCCGCCCGTCGCGCACCTGGAACCGGAGTTCGCCCGGCCGGCCGGCGGCGAAGCCGGTCGACAGCGGGGCCAGCGTCCACCCCCCGGCGCTCACCGCGAGGCCGCCGACCTCGCTCGCGCCGGAGCCGACGTCACCGGAGCCGACGCCGCCCGCGTGCTCGTGCGCCCCGGTGCCGGGCGCGTGGGCATGATCGTCCGTGCCCGCCTCCGCCGAGGTCAGCGCGGTCGCGGCCGCCGTGGGCGGGTCGAGCCGCCCGAGGCCGAACCCGAGCAGCACCGCGAGCACCAGCCCGCCCACCACCAGTGCGAGCCGCACCGTGCCCCGATCGACCAGCACCCCGTCCCCGTCCGGCGCGGCGCGCTCTGGAGCGGCCGGCGACGCCCCCGCAGCATCGCCGGTCGAGTCCGGGGCGAAGAGCGGCACTTCGGCCTGCTCCGGGGCGGACAGCGGCGGCCCCGTCGGCTCCGGGGCGGGTGCGGCGTCCCGCGCCCCGGGGGCGCGCGTGGCGGGTCGCTCGTCGGTCATGGGCACACGGTACCGCCGGGTGACCTACCACCCGACCAGCGGCGACACGGCGTGGCACCGATCGCAATCCGCGCCGCCCGGGAACTTTCCGCCTCGATCGCCCCGGCGGCCGGCGGTAGGGGCCTGCCTCTTCCGTCAGCCGGCGACGGCCAGCGCCAGGGGGAGCACGTCGGGCGCGCCGGAGCGGCGCAGCAGCCGGGCCACCATCGTCAGCGTCCAGCCCGTGTCCACCAGATCGTCCACGAGCAGCACCGGCCCGTCCAGCCCGGCGAGCGTGTCGGCCAACCCGTCGGGCACGGCGAAGGCGTCGTGCAGGGCGCGTACCCGCTGGGCGCTGTTGCCGCGCGGGCCGCCCGGGCCCGCGGCCCCCGTGGGGACCACCTCGCCGAGCAGCGGCAGCCGGCCCACGGCGGCGATCCGCTCGGCGAGCGAACCGACCAGGGCGGGCCGCCCCCGGGAGCCGACCGCGACCACCCCGGCCGGGCGGCGCGGCCACGGGTCGTCGCCGTGCGCCCACGCCTTGAGCACCTCGACCACCGCGCCGGCCACGTCGTCGGGGACCGGCTGGTCCGCCGCACCGGGCCCGACCAACTCGCGCAGCCGGCCGCCCCAGCCCAGGTCCGACAGCCGCCCCACGGCCCGCCCCGGCAGCGCCTGCTCCGCCGGGGGGATGCGCCCCTTCAGCGGTACGCCCACCGCGTCCAGCCCCGTCGGCCACAGCTTCTTCGGCGCGATCTCGACCCCGGGCCGCCCGAGGTACGCCTGCGCGGCGGTCAGCGCCGGCCCGGACACCTCGGCGGTGAACAGCGGCCCCGCGCACCGGTCGCACCGGCCGCAGTCGCCCGCCCCGGCGTCGTCCAGGCACTCGCGCAGGTACCGCATCCGGCAGCCGGGCGTGGTCGCGTACTCCCGCATGGCCCGCTGCTCGGCGGTGCGCGCCTCGGCGACGCGGCGCAACCGGGCCTCGTCGTAGACCCAGGGCTCGCCCGTGGCGAGCCAGCCGCCGCGCACCCGACGCACCGCGCCGTCCACGTCGAGCACCTTGAGCATCAGTTCGAGGCGGGCCCGGCGCAGGTCGACGATCGGTTCGAGGGCCTGGGTGGAGAGCGGCCGGTCGGTGCGCAGGGCGGCCAGCACGGCCCGGACCTGCTCCTCCGGCGGGAAGGCGAGCGAGGCGAAGTACCGCCAGATCGCCGCGTCCTCCGCGCCGGGCAGCAGCAGCACCTCGGCATGCTCCACGGCCCGACCGGCGCGGCCGACCTGCTGGTAGTACGCGATCGGCGACGGCGGCGCGCCGAGGTGCACCACGAAGCCGAGGTCGGGCTTGTCGAAGCCCATGCCCAGCGCCGACGTGGCGACCAGCGCCTTGATCTTGTTGTCGAGCAGGTCCTGCTCGGCGGCCCGCCGGTCGGCGTCCTCGACCTGGCCCGTGTAGGACGCCACCGGGTAGCCCCGGGAGCGCAGAAACTCCGCCGTCTCGCCGGCCGCCGCCACGGTCAGCGTGTAGACGATCCCGGAGCCCGGCAGCCGGTCCAGGTGGTCGGCGAGCCAGCCCAGCCGGTGCGCCGGACTCGGCAGGTCGAGCACGCCGAGCCGCAGCGACTCCCGGTCCAGGGTGCCGCGCAGCACGAGGGCGTCGCCGAGCTGCTCGGCGACGTCGGCGGTGACCCGGGCGTTGGCGGTGGCCGTGGTGGCGAGCACGGGCGTGCGCTCGGGCAGGTTGCCGAGGAACGTGCGCAGCCGCCGGTAGTCGGGCCGGAAGTCGTGCCCCCAGTCCGAGACGCAGTGCGCCTCGTCGACCACCAGCAGGCCGGTGGTCGCCGCCAGCTTCGGCAGCACGGTGTCCCGGAAGTCCGGGTTGTTGAGCCGCTCCGGGCTGATCAGCAGCACGTCCACCGCGCCGGCGTGGATCTCGGCGGTGATCTCGTCCCACTCGTCGAGGTTGGCCGAGTTGATGGTGCGGGCCCGGATGCCGGCGCGGGCCGCCGCCTCGACCTGGTTGCGCATCAACGCCAGCAGCGGCGACACGATCACGGTCGGGCCGGCGGGAGCGCCTACTGGGGCGACGGCCTGCGGCTCGGCGGGGGCGACGGCCCGCAGATCGGCAGGGGTGCCGCCTACGGGGGCGACGGCCTGCGGCTCGGCGGGGGTGCCGCCTACGGGGGCGACGGCCTGTGGCTCGGCGGGGGCGACGACGTCAGCGGGGGCGACGGCCCCGGTGGGGCGCTCCCGCAGCAGGGCGGTGGCCACGAAGTAGACCGCCGACTTGCCCCACCCGGTGCGCTGCACGCAGAGCACCCGACGCCGGTCGACCACCAGCGCCTCGATGGCCCGCCACTGGTCCTCCCGCAGCCGGGCGTGCTCCCCGGCCAGCCGGCGCAGCACCGCCTCGGCCCGCTCCCGTACCGCCGCCCGATCCTGACCCATCCGGCATTTCTACCAGCGCCCCACCGAATCCACTCCGCCCCGCCCCCACTTCCCGCCTCGTTCGCCTCCCTTCCCGCCCCCCGATTCCGCGCCCTCGGTGCAACCTCCTGCCCCTCCGCCCCACCCCCTCCCACTTCCAGGGATTCCCCTCCCACTGTTCGAGACGCGAGTGAATCTTGGTAAGAAACGGCCCCCAAAGGGGCCATTTCGTACCAAGATCTCGGGCGGCTCGGCGCACTCCGAGTAGGGCACCGCTGGCGGGTCGGGCGCCGAGGTCCATGGCGGCCGGGGAGGCTGACAGCCGGGCCGACGCTGCGGGGCGAACCCAGGCGCGCTGGCCGCCTTGTTGATCAAGAGGTTTTCGTCATGACTTCCGTGTTGCTGTGACGCAAACCTCTTGATCAGCGGGGGCGGGCGGGGTGGGGGCCGGGGGCGGGGTTTGGGTGCGGGAGAGGGGGTAGGGCCAGGAAGATTGGGGGGTGCGTTCGGTTTTTCGTCGTCCCGTGCGGTTTGTGCCGTTCGGGTTCCTGGCGGTGATCCTGGTCGGCACCGGCCTGCTGATGCTGCCGGCGGCGACCAGCGAGGCGCGCTACACCCCGTTCACCACGGCGCTGTTCACCGCCACCTCGGCGGTCTCCGTCACGGGCATGTCCGTGGTCGATACCCCGGCCTACTGGAACACGTTCGGGCTGGTGATGATCACCGTGCTCACCCAGGTCGGCGGGCTCGGCATCCTGACCGGGGCCACCCTGGTGATCCTGGTGGTGTCCCGGCAACTCGGGCTGCGCAACCGGCTGCTCGTGCAGGCCGAGACGGCGGAGTTCGGCGTGGGCGACGTGCGCCGGCTGCTGCTGCGCATCGCCGCCACCGTCGGCGTCTGCGAGGCGGTGATGACCGGCCTGCTCGCCGGCCGGTTCTGGCTCGGCTACGACTACCCGCCCGGCCGGGCACTCTGGTACGGCGTCTTCCACGCCGTGCAGGGGTTCAACAACGGCGGGTTCGCCCTCTTCCCCGACAGCCTCGTCGGCTTCGCCCGCGACCCGTGGGTCTGCCTGCCGATCGCGTTCGGCACGATCGTCGGCGGGCTGGGCTTCCCGGCCCTGTTCGAGGCGGCCCGGCGGTGGCGCAGGCCGGACCGCTGGGCGATCGCCACGAAGCTCACCGTCTGGGGCAGCGCGGTGCTGCTGGTCGTCGGCTTCGTGGGCCTGCTCGCCGCCGAGTGGTCCGATCCGCGCACCATCGGCCCGTACGACGTCCCCGGCAAGCTGCTGGCCGCCTTCACCCAGAACGCGGTGGTGCGTACCGGCGGGTTCGCCACCCTGGACACGGCGGAGCTGGACGAGGAGAGCATCCCGTTGCTGATCGCGCTGATGTTCATCGGCGGCGGCAGCGCCAGCACCGCCGGCGGGATCAAGGTCTCCACGTTCTTCCTGCTCGCCTTCGTCATCTGGGCCGAGCTGCGGGGCGAGCCGGACGTCACGGTGGGCCGCCGCCGGGTGGCCACGGCCAGCCAGCGGCAGGCGCTGACCGTGGCGCTGCTGAGCGTCGCGCTGGTCGCCGGCGGGACCGTCGTCCTGCTGCTGCTCACGGAGGGGCTGGCGTACCACTGGGCGCTGCTGGAGGTGACCTCCGCGTTCAGCACCACCGGCCTGTCCAGCGGGGTCGCGTCGGCCTCCGACGAGCCGGGCCGGCTCGTCCTGGCCCTGCTGATGTACGTCGGCCGGGTCGGGCCGCTCACCCTCGGGTCCGCGATCGCGTTGAACACCCGACGGCGTCTGTACCGCTACGCGGAGGAGCAACCCATTGTCGGCTAGGAACAGGGGCGACAGCGGCATCGCGGTGATCGGCCTGGGGCGGTTCGGCTGCCACCTGGCCACGTCGCTGACCCAGCTCGGCTACGAGGTGCTCGCCATCGACCGGGGCAGCGACCAGGTGCAGCGCTGGTCGCCGTACCTCGATCGGGTGGTGCAGGCGGACGCGACCGAGGAGGGGGCGCTGCGGCAGCTCGGCGTGGCGGACTTCCCGCGCGTGGTGGTGGCGATCGGCGCCTCCCTGGAGGCCAGCGTGCTGACCGTCCTCGCGCTGACCGAGCTGGGGGTGCCGCAGGTCTGGGCGCGGGCGACCTCGGAGAAGCACGCGCGGATACTGGCCTCCGTCGGCTCGCACCACGTCATCTTCCCCGAGGCGGAGACCGGGGAGCGGGTCGCGCACCTGATCGTCAGCAAGATGCTCGACTTCATCGAGCTCGGCGACGACTTCGCCATCGCCACGGTCCGGGTGCCGGACGTGCTGGTCGGCCGTCGGCTGCGCGACCTGGCCATGTCCGAGCGCCACGGGGTGATGGTGGTCGGCGCGAAGCTCCCCGGCGAGCGGTTCCGGTACGCCGAGCCGGGGACGGTCCTCGCCCCGGGCAGCGTGTTGATCGTGGAGGGGGGCATCGCCCAGGTGCAGCGCTTCGCCGCGCTGACCTGACGGCCCGCGGATCAACACCACGGCGACCCGGGTCCGCGCTGACCCGATTCGGACAGCCGCCGGTCAGGTCACCGGCCCTTTCCCTTTCCCTTACCCTTGCCGGCCCCCTTTCCCTTCGTCACCTTCCTTTTCCCTTGTCGCCGGCCCCCTTGCCCTTGCCTGGCTTGTGGGGTTTCGCCTTGGCGCCGCCGCCAGAGCCGCTCCCGGGGCCGCTCCTGGCCGAGGAGCCCGACGAACCCGAGGAGCCCGACGAACCCGAGGAGCCCGAGGAGCCCGAGGAACCCGACGGGCCGGCCTTCGCGACCGTCGCCTTCTTCGTGGTGGGCCTCGCCGGAGCCTTGGTCGTCGGCGCGGTCGTCGGCACCGAACCGGCCACCCCGGAGACCCGCACCTGGCAGGCGGCGTCGCCGAGGCGGAACTCCACCGGCAGCGGGTTCGTCCCCGTGTACCGGCCGGTCAGGGCCAGCTTCCTGGCCGCGCCCGGCCCCAGCGTGGCCTGCGCGCCGGCCGGACGCACCTCGACCGTGCGGCCCTGCTGGCGTACCGCCGGGTCGGCCTTCGTCACGCTCTGCTGCCCCGGGAAGGCGAAGCTCATCGTCCAGTCCCGCAGCTCCCGCTGGCCGGTGTTGGTGACGGTCAGCTCGGCGGTGAACTCCTTGCCGGAGTCCTTGCGCAGCGCGTACTCCACCGCGCACGGCGCGGGCTGGGCCAGGCCCATCCGGGCCTCGGTGGGCTTGTCGATCCCGCCGCTGGCCGAGCTGCGGGAGGTCATCCCCCACATCGTCGCGGTGACCACGACCAGGCTGGCCGCCGCCACCCCGGCCTCGACCTTGCGCCGCCGCGCCGCCGCCCTCCGGGCGCGAGTACGGCCCGACAGGGGCAGCGCGCCCGTCTCCGCCGACCACGGCAGGATCGTGGTGCCGGCGTTGGCGAGCGCGGCCGGGTCGAGCGGCGAGGCGCCGGCCGGCCCCGGGGCGGGCGACACCGGCACGGCGGCGTGCATCCCGGCCGCCTCGGCGAGCGTGCGGGCCAGCTCGGCGGTCAGCGGGCGATCCTCGGGGCGCTTGGCCAGGCAGCGGCGCACCAGCTCGGCCACCTCGTCGGGCAGCCCCGGCACCTCGGGCATCGGCTCCGGCTCGGTGTACATGTGGGCGCGCAGCATCTGGGTGGTGGTGCTGGCCTCCCAGGGCAGCCGGCCGGTGAGCATCCGGTACAGCAGCAGGCCGACGGCGTACACGTCGGTGGCCGGGGAGACCTGGCCGTTGTCCAGCCGCTCCGGGGCCAGGTACGCCGGGGTGCCCAGCAGGGTGCCGTCCGCGCCCTTCTCGCTCTCCCCGGCCAGCGCCGAGATGCCGAAGTCGACGACCTTCACCCCGGTCGGGGTGAGCATGACGTTGCCCGGGGTCACGTCCCGGTGCACCACGCCCCGGGCGTGCGCGGTGGCCAGCGCCGAGCTGACCTCCGCGCCGATCGTCACCGCCTCCCGCCAGGGCAGCGTCGCGCCCCGGCCGAGTCGGGCGCTGAGCGGGCCGCCGTCGACCAGCTCCATCACGACGTACGGCACCGTGAGCCCGACCTGCTCGGACTCGCCGTAGTCGTACACGTTGGTGATGTTGGGGTGGCAGAGCCGCGCGGCGGCCTGCGCCTCGATCCGGATGCGGTGCCGGAACGCCCGGTCGCTGGCCAGCCGGGACGCGAGCACCTTCACCGCCACCTGCCGGCCCAGCACCTCGTCGTAGCCCCGCCACACGACGGACATGCCGCCCGCGCCGAGCTGCTCGATGAGCCGATACCGGTCACCGAGCACCTGCGCGCCGTTACGGACCGCTCCACCCATGGTCGGAGGTTTTGCCCGTGGCGGGTGTTCCTAACCCCCGACCGTCGGAATCGGTCAGCGAATCACCCGATCAGGCCGTCGCGAGGAGTTGGTCCACGGGGGCGTAGTCGTCGGTGAGCACCAGCGCGTCGCCGACGAACGAGCCCAGCGTGGCCCCGGAGAGCACGCTCGCCGCCTCGGGCAGGGCCGCGATCCGCTGCCCGAGCGGGCCCAGCGGCAGCGGCGCGTCGGAGGCGACGATGAGGAAGTTGGACCCCACCAGGCCGGCGACCGCGTCGGGCGGGGCGACCAGCGCGACGTGCCGGAACGCGGCGGCGACGGTGGCCACCTCGCTGCGGACGAACCGGCCCGGCGGGTAGTCGATGACGTTCTGCACGTAGATCCCGCCGGGGCGGAGCACCCGGGCGACCTCGGCGGCCATCTCTCGGGTGGCCAGGTGCCAGGGCACCACGAGGTGCCCGAACGCGTCGCCCACCACCAGGTCGCGGCTGTCGGTGGCCTCCCGGCCGACCAGCACCCGGGCGTCGCCCACCCGGGTACGCAGGTCGGGGCCGTCGGTCGCGCCCAGCTCCCGGCGGTTCAGCCCGACCAGCCCGCCGTCGATCTCGAAGACCAGGTTGTCGGTGCCCGGCCGGGTCGCGGTCAGGTAGCGGGGCACGGTGAGGCCGCCGCCGCCCAGGTGCAGGGCGTCGAGGCGCTGCCGGGCCGGGGCGGCCACGTCGGCCGCCGCGCCGATCCACCGCGTGTACGCGTACTCCAGGTGGGTGGGGTCGGCCAGGTCGACGTACGAGTGCTCGGCCGAGTTGAGCAGCAGCGTCCGCCCGGAGGGGCGGTCGGGGTCGGTGCGCACCGAGGCGCAGTGGTACGCCGTCTCCACGTCGCACGGGTTGGGGGCGACCGTGGTCAGCCCCGCCCCGACGATCCCGAGCACCGCGAGCGCGCCCCTGGCCCGGGTCGGACCGGGCAGCGCGGCGCGCCCCCGCCGGTGCAGGTACCACCCGAGCCCGAGCCCGGTCGCCCCGAGCAGCACCGCGAGGGTGAGCACGATGGCGGTGCTGGGCAGCGCGGCCACCAGGACGAACCCGGTCAGCAGGGTGGCGGTGATGCCGCCGAGGGTGCCGATGCCCGAGAGCCGGCCGACCACCTGCCCGGTGCGGCGCAGGTCGGCGAGCTGGAGCTTGACCACCAGCGGGGTGACGGCCGACAGCAGCGCCGCCGGCACGAACACGGCGAGCGCGGTGAGCAGCAGCACGGCGCTGGCCGCCCCACCGCGCAGCGACTCACCGGCGTACCGGACGACCGGGAGGGTGACCGCGGCGGCGATGCCGGCGAGCACCAGCGCCGGGGCGATCAGGCCGCGCGGGTCGCGCCGGTCGGCCAGCCAGCCGCCGGTCCACGCCCCGTACGCGATGGCGGCCAGCGCGATGCCGATGACGGAGCTGGTGACCTGGAGGGTGACCCCGACGTACGGGCCGACCAGACGCAGCGAGACTGTCTCCAGCACGAGCACCGCGCCGCTGGAGAAGAAGACCAGGAACGCGGCGAGGCCGTTGGGCAGGGCGTGGGCGGCGGGCGCCGCCGGCGCGCTGCCCACCGCGAGGTCGGGCGATGAACTGCTCACCGTCGCGATGGTACGCAGCGCCCCCGGCCCCGCGGGTCAGTACATCGAGAGATGAACATGGTTCGTGTGGTCGGCGGCGGGGCTGCCGCTGCCGCTGTACGCCCGCCACCCGGTGTTCGGCATCCAGATCTGCCGGTACCAGATCACGTAGAGCACGCCGAGCCGGCTGGCGTTGTTCTTGTAGTAGTTGGCCAGGCGGTCGCCGTACGCCTTGTCCCCGCCGGTGGCCGTCTCGTCCTTGAACCCGCCGACGGCGGCCGAGAAGTCGCAGGCCCGCCCCTTCGGGTGCTCGCCGCCTCCGCTGGGGCGGTAGCAGGAGACGTACCGGGTGTAGCCGGCGGCCTGGGCCTGCTTGAGCGCGTGCAGGGTGCGCGGCGTGATGCAGCCGTTGGCGGGGGTCGGGTCGTCGACCGAGCAGGACTCCGACGGCCAGGACCCGTCGGAGTTGCGCGGGGCCGGCTTGGCCGAGGCGGAGCCGCCGCCGAACCCGGCGCCGCCGCCGGAGCTGACCTCGGCGAGCGCCCGCTCGGCCTCCCGCTTCTTCTTGGCCAGCACCGTGAGCTGCTTCTTCTGCTCGCGGACCTCGGTGTCGATGGCGATCTTCGCCCGGTTGGCCTGATCCCGGGTCGCGATGAGGGCCCGCAGCCGGCGGCTGTCCCGCTGGGCCATCACGTCCAGCTCGCCGGCCCGTTGCAGGAACGCCTCCGGGGAGACCGACTGGATGAGCAGCGCCGGGGCGGTCATCCGCCCCAGCCGGTACGACTGCGCGGCCACCTCGCCGACCTGCGCGGTCAGCCCGTCCAACGTGGACTCGACCGTCCTGAGCCGCTCGGTCAGCAGCTTCTGCCGGCGCTTGGAGTTGTCCAGCTTCGCCTTGGCCTCGATGTGCCCCTTGGCGGCGGACTCCAGCGCCTCGCGGAGCTTCTTCGACCCGCCCTCGGCGGGCTCGGCGGACGCCGGCACCACCCCGAGCCCGAGCAGCAGCGCCACGGCCGCGAGCAGCGCGGTCAGCCGCCACGCGCCGCGACGGGCGCGCGACACGGTCAGCGGCCCCCGGCCGCCAGGCCGGATGAGGCTGGTCCTGGGCACGGCAGCGTCCCTTCCCTCGACCGCCGGCCCGGGTCGTGCGCAGCGCGGCGGCGGCCCCACCGGCGCCGGGCGGCGGCCTGCTGGCGGAAACCGCCGGTCACGATACCGGACCGGTCGATCCCGTCCGGCCCCCGTGACCGCACCGCGCACCGATGTGGACCTCCGGGCCGGCGGCGGGCAGCTCAGCCGTGTACCAGCGCCTCGTGGGCCTCGGCCCAGACCTGCTCGTTCACGGCGACCAGCAGCCCCCGGCCGTCGTCGGCGGGGTCGTAGTCGCTGCCGTCGAAGCGCCGGGCCACCCCGCCGGCCCCCCGGACCAGCAGCGTGCCCGGGGCATGGTCCCAGGGCAGGGTGCGCCAGAAGAGCACGAACTGCTGGTCCCCGGCGAGCAGGTCCAGGTACTCCCGGCCGGCGCAGTGCTGGCCGGGGAGCAGCTCCCCGATCCGTTCCGCGCCCGCCTCGGCGCGCCGCCGGGCCTCCGGTGGCAGGAAGCGGGTCATCGCGGTGCCCCGCAGGGCGCCGGTCGGCGGCACCTCGTGGTCGCCGCGCACCGGCGCGCCGTTGACCGTGGTGCCCTCGCCCACCCGGGTCACCGCCAGCGTCTCGGCCAGCGGGTCCAGCACCCAGGCGGCAGCCGGCTGCGTGTCGGTCAGGAGGGCCACCATCAGCGCGAAGGGCCGCTTGCCGGCGGCGAAGTTGGAGGTGCCGTCGACCGGGTCGACCAACCAGACGTCCCCGCCGCCGCGCAGGTGGTCCAGCAGGGCCGGGTCCTCGGCCACGGCCTCCTCGCCGACCACCACCGAGCCGGGGCGCAGCCGGCGCAGCCCGGCGCTGATCAGCTCCTCGGCGCGCCGGTCGGCGACGGTGACCAGCTCGCCGGGGGCCTTCTCGGTGACGTCGGCGTCGTCGAGCTTGCGGAACAGGGGAAGCACGACGTCGGCCGCCGCGCGGCGCAGCAGCTCGGAGACGTCGTCCAGCAGGGTGTCAGCCACGGGGCGGCAACTTCACCACGCTGACGAAGAACTCGTCGATCTGCCGGACCACCGAGATGAACCGCTCGAAGTCGACCGGCTTGGTGACGTACGCGTTCGCGTGGAGCTGGTAGCTGCGCAGGATGTCCTCGTCGGCCTGGGAGGTGGTCAGCACCACCACCGGGATGCGGCAGAGCTGCTCGTCCTTCTTTATCTCCTCCAGCACCTCCCGGCCGTCCCGGCGGGGCAGGTTCAGGTCGAGCAGGATCAGGTCCGGCGCGACGGCGTCCGCGTACTGGCCCTCCCGGCGCAGGTAGGCCAGCGCCTCCGCGCCGTCGGAGACGACGGTGAGCCGGTTGCGGAGCTTGTGCTCCTCGAACGCCTCCTGGGTCATCAGCACGTCGCCCGGGTCGTCCTCGACCAGCAGCACCTCGATCGGACTCCTGCCGTCCGCTGGCGCGGTCATCCCACTGTCTCCTTCACGCCGCCCGTGCTGTCGCTGTCCGGGGCCCCGTCGGCCCGCTCCGTCCGGGGGTCGGCCTGCCGGGGCGGGCGCGCCCCGGTCGCGTCGTCCCCGGCCGGCTCAGACCCGTCGGCCGGCTCAGACCCGTCGGCCGGCTCCCCCGCCTCCGCCGCGTCGGCCTCGGCGGCCCGCCGCTCGGCCTCCCGGGCCGCCTCGACGTCCTCCGGCAGGGCCGGGAGGGTGAACCGGATCGCGGTCCCCTCGGCGGTGCCGGTGTCCACCCAGACCCGGCCGCCGTGGTACTCGACGATCTTCTTGACGATCGCCAGGCCGATGCCGGTGCCCGGGTAGGCGTCCTTCGAGTGCAGCCGCTGGAAGATGACGAAGATCTTGTCGGCGAACTCCGGCTCGATGCCGATGCCGTTGTCCTGGCAGCTGATCTCCCACTCGTCGCCCACCAGGCGGGCGGAGACGTGCACCCTCGGCGGCACGTCCGGGCGGCGGAACTTGACCGAGTTGCTGACCAGGTTCGCCACCAGGTTGGTCAGCAGGGGCTCCTCGCCACGGATCGTCGGCAGCTCGTCCCAGGTCAGCTCGGCGTCGGCGTACTGCCGGGCGGACTCGGTCTGCCCCGCCACGTCGCCCATCAACCGGTTCAGGTCGACCTCGGTGAAGCCGGTGGTGAGCCGCCCGATCCGGGAGAACGCCAGCAGGTCGTTGATCAGGCGCTGCATCCGCTGCGCGCCGTCGACGGCGAAGGCGATGTACTGGTCGGCCCGCTCGTCGAGCTGCCCCGCGTACCGGCGCTGGAGGAGCTGACAGAAGCTGGCCACCTTACGCAGCGGCTCCTGGAGGTCGTGCGAGGCGACGTACGCGAACTGCTCCAGGTCGCGGTTGGAGCGGACCAGCTCCTCGGCCTGCTTCTGGAGCTGGCTGTTGACCCACTCGATGCTCTCCCGGGCCTCGCGCACCTCGGCCAGTTCCTTGGCGATCTTCTGGCGCATCGCGTCCACGTCGCCGGCGAGCTGCTGGAGCTCCGGCGGGCCCGCCCCCACGATCCGGTGCTGGTAGTCGCCCTCGGCCACCTCGCGGACCTGCTCGGCGAGGCCGGTCAGCGGCCGGACCACCATCCGGTCCAGCGAGATCAGCAGCACCGCGCCGGCCGCCACCACCACCAGCGCCGCCATCACCAGCAGCACCACCAGGATGCTGCTGGTGCGGTAGATGTCGTCCGCGCTCTTCTCCCGCTCGGCGAGGATGCCCTGCTGGAGCTCGGCGACCGACGTGCGGATCACGGTGAAGCGCTGCCGGGTCTGGTCGGTGACCAGCGCCCGCCCGGCCTCCGTGCCCTCCTGCTCCGTGGTCCGGATCACCGGCTCGGCGACCGTGCGCCGCCACTCGGCCGCCTCCGCCTCCACCCGGTCGAGCTGGCCGCGCAGGCTCGGGTAGACCCCGATCAGGGCGCGCATGTCGCGGTAGAGCTGCTGCTCACGCGCGCTGCCCTGCACGTACGGTTCGAGGTCGCGGTCGTTGCCGGTGAGGGCGTACCCGCGGATCGCCGTCTCCTGGTCGACCAGCACGCCGAGCAGCTCCTGCGACCAGGCGCGCAGCGGGCCGGCGCGGTTCAGCACCGTGTTGATGTGCTCGCGGTTCTTGGTCGCCACGGCGATCTCGACCGCCACGGAGACGCCGAGCAGCACGCCCACGACGGTGAGCAGCGCCACGACCCGGCGGCGCAGGGTCCAACCGGCGAACCGGGCCCTCACCGGCCACCGCCCCGGGTGACCAGGAGCATCGCCACGTCGTCGGCGAACGGGCCGTCGTTGAGCTGCTCCGCCCGCCCCACCAGCCAGGCCGGCAGCTCCGAAAGCGGCACGGCGAGGTTGTCGGGCTCGCCGAGCAGGGCGGTCAGGCCCGGCACGTCGAGCCGCTCGTCGCCGTCGCCGACCCGCCCCTCGATGAGGCCGTCGGTGTACATCAGCAGGGACCAGTCATCGCTGTCGAACTCCAGGTCGAAGGCCACGGGCCGGCGGGGACGCACACCGAGCAGCAGGCCGCCCGGCGCCGGCACCGGCGCGACCTTACCCCCGGACAGCAGCAGCGGCGGCGGATGGCCGGCGAGCCGCACCGTGGCGGCGTTGCGGGCCAGGTCGAGTCGGGCGGTCGCCACGGTGGCGAAGATCTCCTGGAGCCGGCGCTCGCTCATCAGCACCTGCTCCAGCGCGGGCAGCACCTCGTCGTCGGGCACCCCCGCCAGCACGAGGGCGCGCCAGGCGACCCGCAGCTCCACCCCGAGGGCCGCCTCGTCCACCCCGTGCCCGCACACGTCGCCGACGATGAGGTCGACCCGGTCCTGCCGGGTCTGCACCACGTCGTAGAAGTCGCCGCCGATCAGCGCGGCATGCCGGCCGGGGCGGTAGAAGGTGTGCACCGCCACCTCGTCGGTCGACATCAGCGGCTGGGGCAGCAGCCCCCGCTCCAGCCGGGCGGACTCCGCCTGGCGCAGCTCCACCTCGCGCAGCCGCCGGGCGTTCTCGTCGGCCCGCTTGCGCTCGACCGCGTAGCGCAGGGCCCGGGCCAGCAGCACCCCGTCGACCTGGCCCTTGACCAGGTAGTCCTGGGCGCCCTCGGCGACCGCGACGATGCCCAGGTGCTCGTCGGAGCGGCCGGTCAGCACGCAGACCGCCGCGCCGCTCGACATCTCCAGCACCTGACGCAGCCCGTCCAGCCCCTGGGCGTCGGGCAGGCCGAGGTCGAGCAGCACGCAGTCGACGCCGGCCACCCGCTGCCGCGCCTCGCTGAGGCTGGTGGCGACGAGCAGGTCGATCATCGAGTTGGTCTCGGCGAGCAGCTCGCTGACCAGGAAGGCGTCGCCCTCGTCGTCCTCGACCAGCAGCACCCGCAGCCGCTCGCCGGGGGGCAGGTTGGGGTGCTGCCCGACGCCGCCGTGCGGGTACGGCACGAAGGAGGGACCGGCAGGGCCGGCCCCTCGGGACGGCCGGTTCACCGCCGCGAGGCGCGGGAGATCGCTGGTGATGTCGGGCTCCTTCCGAGTGCCCTGCTGATCCTGTATTAGACAACGGTCCCACACAACACGACGGGCTCTGCACGGCCGGTCATGCACCCGGTCACCCCGCGCCGGCCGGCGGCCCTTCCGGGAAGCCCGCCCGCGGCGCGAAGGTGCAGGATGGGGCCCACCTGGCCCGACCCCGAGGAGTTCCCGTGGGCGCACCGCCCCCCACCACACCGCCCCCGTCCACACCACCCCCCGCCGCAACGCCGACCGCCGCCGCCGACCGTGCGCTGGCCCGGCCCCGCCGCCGGGCGCTCGCCGCCCTCGCCGCGCTCGCCGCCCTGCTCGCGGTCGGCGGCACCGTCGCGTACGACCTGGACACCCCCGCCCCGGCCCCGGCCGACGCCCCGGCCGACGAGTTCAGCGCCGGGCGGGCGTACGAGCACGTGCAGGCGATCGCGACCCGGCCGCACCCGGCCGGCAGCCCGGCCAACGACGAGGTCCGCGCGCACGTGGAGGGCGTGCTGCGCGGCCTGGGGCTGGAGACCACCGTGCAGGACACCGTCGCCGAGGAGGCCGGCCAGCTCAGCGGGGCCGCCGCCGGAACGACCCTGGCCCGGGTGCGCAACGTCGTGGCCGTGCTGCCCGGCACCGACCCGACCGGCAAGGTGTTCCTGGTCGCCCACTACGACTCGGTGCAGTCCGGGCCGGGCGGCAACGACGACGCCGCCGGCACCTCGACGATCCTGGAGACCGCCCGGGCCCTGGCCGCCGGGCCCCGCCCCCGCAACGACGTCGTCTTCGTGCTCACCGACGCCGAGGAGGCGTGCCTGTGCGGGGCGTCCGCGTTCGCCGGGCAGCACCCGCTCGCCGCCGACGGCGGGGTCGTGCTCAACCTGGAGGCGCGCGGCTCCACCGGTCCCGTGATCATGTTCGAGACGTCCCGGGACAACGCCAGGCTGGTGGACGTCTTCGGCCGGGCCGCCCCGCACCCGGTCGGCACCTCCTTCGCGGTGGAGATCTACCGGGCGCTGCCCAACGACACCGACTTCACCGCGTTCCTCGACCGGGCCGGTTTCACCGGGCTGAACTCCGCGTACATCGACGGCGGAGCCCTCTACCACACCCCCCTGGACACGCCGGCCGGGATGGACCGGGCCAGCCTCCAGCACCACGGCGACAACGCCCTCGGCCTGGCCCGCGAGTTCGGCCGCGTCGACCTGAAGGCCCTGGACGCCGGGCACGACGCCACGTACTTCCCCGTCCCCGGGGGCCTGGTCCGCTACCCCGGCTGGCTGGTGCTGCCGCTGGCCCTGGCCGCGCTGGTCGCCGTGGCCGCGCTCGGCGCGCTGGCCCGGCGGCGCGGCCGGACCACGTACGGGCGGCTCGCCGCCGGTTTCGGGCTGGCGCTGGTGCCGATCGTCGCCGCGCCGCTGGCCGCGTGGCTGCTCTGGGCGGGCATCACCACCGTCCGGCCCGGCTATGCCGAGCTGCTCGACCCGTACCGGCCCACCGGGTACCGGCTCGCCGTGGTGGCGCTCGCCGCCGCGATCCTGTTCACCTGGTACGCGCTGAGCCGCCGCCGGGTCGGCCCGGCCGCCCTGGCGATCGGCGGGCTGGGCTGGCTGGCCGTGCTCGGGGTGGTGCTCGCCGTGCTGGTGCCCGGTGGGGCGTACCTGGCGAGCCTGCCGGCCCTGGCCGGCGCGGCGGCCGGGCTGGTCGCCCTCGCCGCCCGGCTCGACGGCCCGTGGCCGGTCGTCGCGGTCACCCTGGCCGGCGCGGTCGCCGTGGTGGTCCTGCTGCCGCCTGTGGTGCTGCTCTTCCCCGCGCTCGGCATGGGCATGGGCGGGGTCGCGGCGCTGGTCGCGGTGCTGCTCGGGCTGGCCGTGCTGCCGGTGGTGGACCTGCTGCACCCCGAGGCCGGCGGGCAGCGCGGGCTGGTCGCGGCCCGCGCCCGGCGGGCGGGCGCGCTGCCGGCCGTGGCCGCCGGGCTCGCGGCGGCGGTGTTCGCGGGGGTCGGGCTCGCCGTCGACCGCTTCGACGCCGACCACCCCGTGCCCACCCACCTGATGTACGCCCTCGACGCCGGCACCGGCCAGGCCCGCTGGCTCAGCCGCGAAACGGACCCGCAGCCGTGGACGGCGGGGTACGTGGACGGGGTGGTCGACGTCGGCGACTTCCCGGGGCTCGGGGGCGCGGTGCTGCGCGGCGGCCCGGCGCAGGCGGCGAACCTGCCCGCGCCGAAGCTGGAGGTCCTCGCCGACGACCGTTCCGCGCAGCAGCGGACCATGCGGGTGCGGGTGCTCCCGCAGCGGCAGGTGCGGCTCGCCACCCTGCACGTCGGCGGCGCGATCGTGACGGCGGCGACGGTGAACGGGCGGGCTCTGGACGTCGGCGACCCCGACGAGGGCGCGGACTGGGCCTTCGGAGTGGTCTTCCACGCCCCGCCGCCCGAGGGCGTCGAGGTCGCCCTGACGCTCGCGCCCGGCGGCGGGCCGGCCCGGCTCCGCGTCATGGACGCCAGCGACGGGCTCACCGGGGTGCCCGGCTTCCGCCCCCGCCCGCCGGACGTGGGCGTGGTCGGCTCCCACACCTCGGAGATGCTCGCGGTGGCCCGCACGTACCCGCTCTGACCCGGCAGGTGGGCGGGAAGCACGGCCGTTACGGACGCGACGGCCGTGCTTCCTCGACATCCCCTGGGGCGACGACCCCACCGACCTGCGCTCCGGTCTGTGGCGACTGAACATCGCGGCCGACTCGCAGGGCAGCGGCTACGGCCGGTTCGCCGTCGAGGCGGTGTGCGGGGAGATCCGGGCCCGGGGCGGCACCCGGGCGTACGTCACCTGGGAGCCGCGGGCCGGCGGACCGGAACCGTTCTACCTGCGGTTGGGCTTCCGCCCGACGGGCGAGCAGAGCGACGGTCAGACGGTCGGCGTCCTGGACCTCTGAGCATCCCCGGGGTGCTGCGGCTCACGGGGTCACGTCGTCGCTACTTCCAGCGGAAGTGGACGAAGAGGCGGCCGAAGTTCTTCGAGTCCTTCTCGACCCGGTGGTAGAGCTGCTTGACGTCCTTCTGGTCGAGGAACCGCAGCACGCGCTTCTTGAGCTGGCCGGACCCCTTGCCGGGGATGATCTCGACGAGGGTGGCCTTCTTCGCCACCGCCTCGTCCATGATCCCGCGCAGCGCCCGGTCGATGTCATGGCCCTTGTTGAAGATGTCGTGCAGGTCCAGCTTGAGCTTCATTCCGCCTCCACCACCTGCTCGGCTCCCATGGCAGCCCATGGTAGGCCGGCGCGCCGCCCCCGTCCGCCGCCCGCCCACCCGCGCCGGGACGCCCCACGCCCGCCACCACGCCTCACGCCACGACGCACCACGCCGCCACGCCTCACACAGCGACACCCCACGCCGCGACGCGCCCCCGCGGGCCGCGCCCACCCCACCACCCGCGCCCCTTTGCTCTGCTTCATAGGACGCAACACTCGCTGGACGGTCACGCAGCGCCACCGAGCGCCGCAGCCCAATCTCCAGGGTGATCCTGTAAGCCCGCAGTTCCGGCACGGTGTTGCGTGGGCGGGTGCAGAGCAAAGGGGGCGTGGGGCGTCATGTCGGCGGCAGTGAGTGTGACGAAGAGTCACGCCGCCGGCCCTCGGCGGGCGGCCCCTTCGAGCCGCGCCCCCGGATCTCGGCACCGAGGCACCCGAACGCGCCCGAGGACGTGCGGGGGGAGGGCGGGCGCCCTCCCCCCGCACTACGGGGGCAGCAGCGACGACACCCCGGTCGACGCCGCCGAGTTCGTGCCGCGCGCTCAATGAGCGCCGTTGACGCGGCTCTCCACCCGACGCAGGGCCGTCGTGTAGTCGTCGTTCGTCGCGTGCATCGCGGCGGCGATGCGCAGGTGCCGCAGCGCGTCCGCCGGCCGGTTCATCCGCTCCAGCGTGCGGCCCAGCACGTGGTGCGCGTAGTGGTCGCTCGGGTCCCGGTCCACCAGCTCGCGCAGCTGCTCCTCGGCGCGGTTGAGCTGGGCAGTCTGGAAGTACGCCCGGGCCAGCAACTGCCGCACGGCCGAGTTGCCGGGCTCGGCCTCGACGATCGGCTCCAGCAGCCGGACCGCCCCGGACGCGTCACCCATCTCGAAGAACATGGTCGCCCGCCGGTACTCCGCCAGAAGATCCATCGACCGCACCCCCTCGTCTCGCGCGCCTCTGCTCCGACGCTGACACAACGCCGGGCGGACCGCGAGTGTTCCTCGCCGGAGCGCGCGCGGAGCGGCGGTTAGGAAGGGGCCCTTCCTATACAGAAAGCGTTAACAAGGTGCCCCTCCTTACACCAGGGTCCAGGCGCGGACGCCGCCCACTATTCCGGCCGTGTTCGGGACGACCACCACGTCGTCGCCCATCCGGGCGAGCTGCTCGGGGCGGATCAGCCGGGAGTTGCCGCCGCCCAGGTAGAGCCGGTCCCAGCGGAACACCGGGCGCAGCCCGTCCACCACCTGCCGGATCCGGCGGGACCAGAACGCGTCGCCGAGGCGTCGGCGCTCCGGCTCCCCCACGTACGTGTCGTAGGTGGTGCCCCAGCGCACCGGCGCGTGCGACAGCTCCAGGTGCGGGGCGAGCACCCCGCCGTCGAAGACGGCGCTGCCCAGCCCGGTGCCGAGGGTCAGCACCAGCTCCAGGCCGGTGCCGGCGACCACCCCGGCGCCGTGCACCTCGGCGTCGTTGAGCACCAGCGCGGGCACCCCGAACGCGTCGGCGAGCGCCGTCCGCGCGTCGAAGCCGGACCACTCGGCGAGCAGGGCGGGGTCGACCTTCGAGCGGGGGCCCGCCCGGGTGACGTAGTGCGGGGTCGCCACCACCACGCCGTGCCGGAGCATCCCGGGCATCCCGACGGTCACCCGGTCGGCTGCGGGCAGCCGGGCCCCGAGGTCCAGCAGCGTCCGCACGAACAGTTCCGGCGGCAGCGGGTACGGGGTGGGCACCCGCAGCGGACGGGCCCGCATCGTCCCCGCCCCGTCGAGCACCGACGCCTTGATCCCGCCGCCTCCGCAGTCGATCGCCAGGGTGGTCACCACACCGGTGAGTCTGCCCGGCGGGCCGGGGGCGACCCCCACCGGTCACGGAAGTCGCTGGACGCGACGGTTAGGCTCGCCTCGTCATGAGCGCCACATTGGTAGTCAAGGATCTCGCCGCCGGCCACGGGGACCGGCTGCTCTTCTCCGGGCTGGAGCTGGTGGTCGCCCCGGGCGACGTGATCGGCCTCGTCGGGGTGAACGGGGCCGGCAAGTCGACGCTGCTGCGCACCCTCGCGGGGGCGCTGCCCGTCGAGGCCGGCAGCGTCACGCTGAGCCCGCCCACGGCGACGGTCGGGCACCTGCCGCAGGAGCCGGAGCGCCGCCCCGGGGAGACGGTGCGGGACTTCCTGGCCCGGCGGACCGGGGTGACGGCCGCGCAGGCGGCGCTGGACGCGGCGACGGAGGCACTGACGGGCGGGGCGGTGGGGGCCGACGACGCGTACGCGGAGGCGCTGGAGCGCTGGCTCGACCTCGGCGGGGCGGACCTGGAGGAGCGCGCCGAGCAGGTGGCCGCCGAGCTGGGGCTGACCGTCGACCTGGACCACCCGATGACCGGCCTGTCCGGGGGCCAGGCGGCCCGCGCCGGGCTGGCCTCGCTGCTGCTCAGCCGGTACGACGTCTTCCTGCTCGACGAGCCCACCAACGACCTCGACCTGGACGGGCTGGACCGGCTGGAGAAGTTCGTCACCGGCCTGCGCGCCGGCACGGTGCTGGTCAGCCACGACCGGGAGTTCCTGGCCCGCACGGTGACCCGGGTGCTGGAGCTGGACCTGCACCAGCAGCAGGTCCGGCACTACGGCGGCGGCTACGCGGGATACCTGGAGGAGCGGGAGGTGGCCCGCCGGCACGCCCGCGCCGAGTACGAGGAGTACGCCGACACCCGGGCCTCCCTGGAGGCGCGCGCCCGCACCCAGCGGGCCTGGATGGAGAAGGGCGTGCGCAACGCCCGGCGCAAGGCCACCGACCCGGACAAGCACGTCAAGCACTTCCGCGGCGAGACGTCGGAGAAGCAGGCGGCGAAGGCCCGGCAGACGGACCGGCTGATCGAGCGGCTGGAGGTGGTCGAGGAGCCGCGCAAGGAGTGGGAGCTGCGCATGGAGATCGCCGCCGCGCCCCGCGCCGGCGCCGTCGTGGCCGCGCTCCGCGACGCCGTGGTACGCCGGGGCGACTTCACCCTCGGCCCGGTGAACCTCCAGGTCGACTGGGCCGACCGGATGGCGATCACCGGGGCGAACGGCTCCGGCAAGACCACGCTGCTCGGGGCGCTGCTGGGGCGGCTGCCCCTGGACGGCGGGCACGCCTCGCTCGGCCCCGGGGTGGTGGTCGGCGAGGTCGACCAGGCCCGGGGGCTGTTCCTCGGCGGCCAGCCGCTGCTGGACGCGTTCCGGCTGGCCGTACCGGAGCTCTCCCCGGCGGACGCGCGGACGCTGCTGGCGAAGTTCGGCCTGCGGGCCGACCATGTCCTGCGGCCGGCGGCGTCGCTGTCGCCCGGCGAGCGGACCCGGGCCGCGCTGGCGCTGTTGCAGGGGCGCGGGGTGAACCTGCTGGTGCTCGACGAGCCGACGAACCACCTGGACCTGCCGGCCATCGAGCAGTTGGAGTCGGCGCTGGCCGGGTACCCCGGGACGCTGCTGCTGGTCACCCACGACCGGCGGATGCTGGACGCGGTGACCGTCAACCGTCGGGTGCGGGTGGCGGACGGGCGGATCTCCGAGGACTGACGCCGCACTCCGAGGGCCGACGCCGTGCCGAGTGGCGCCGCCGGGGTGACAATGACCCCATGCTCAAGTGGGAGTACGCGCTGTTGGTCCGGCGCCGCCAGGCGGCCAGCACGGACATCGGCTGGGAACTCGTCTTCGTCTGGTACGGCCCGGACGGCTCGATGGTCGACGTCACCCCGTACGGCGACACGGCGCTGGCCCACCTGAACCGGGCCGGCGACCAGGGCTGGGAGCTGGTGGCGATGAGCGAGGACCCGTCCCAGCCGGGCAGCAGCGAGCTGCACCGGTACCACCTCAAGCGGCCCAAGGCGCCCACCTCGCCGCCCCGGCAGCGCATCCGGGGCGCCGGCCGCCCCGCCCGCCGCATCTCCGGCTGAGCGGGCGCACCGGGCATACGGGCGGCCGATTCGGGTAACGGGCCGGCCGGAGGTGGCCCCATGGTCGCGCAGGCCCTGACCCCGCCCTCGGTCGAACGACTGCGGGCGGTCGACGCCTTTCTCGCCGAGGCGTGGGCGGATCAGGCGGCCCACGACGAGCGGCTGCGCGGCCTGGCGGTGCGGGTGCGTTTCGACCGGGGGGTGGCGCACCTGACCGGTGAGGTGGCCGACGCGGCGCGGTTGCGGCTGGTCCGGGACCTGGTGGGCCGGCTCGCGGGGGTGTTCGGCGTCTGGGCCCGGGTGCGGGTCGCCGGCCGGGAGCCGGTGGTGGTGGACCTGGGCTGCGGCGGCACGAAGCAGTACCCGGGCAACCTGGGGCTGGACATCTTCCCCGCGCCGGGCGTGGACGCGGTGGCCGACCTGTCCGGCTCGCTGCCGCTGGCCGACGACTCGGTGGACGTGATCTTCGCGGTGCACATCCTGGAGCACCTGATCGACTTCCTGCCCCTGGTCGACGAGTGTCACCGGGTGCTCCGCCCGGGTGGCGTACTGCACGTCATGAGCCCCTGGTGGGGCCACGTCAACGCGGTGGCCGACCCGACCCACGTCCGGCTGCTCGACGTGCAGACGATCAAGGGCGTCTGCCTTCAGCGCCCGCCGGGCGCCCCGCGCTGGTATCCCCTGCACGCCGGCTGCGACGGGGCGAGCATCTTCGCCGACCTGACGCCCCTACCGCCGGACGCCGCCCCGCCGGCCGACTCCCACCTGTCCCGCTTCTTCAGCTGACGGGGGCACCTTCCTTCACGGCGAGGCGGTTGCGGCGGTGGCCGTAGCCGAAGTAGATGAGCGCGCCGAGCGCCATCCAGATGAGGAACCGGATCCAGGTCTCCACCGACAGGTTGAGCATCAGGTAGAAGCAGGCCAGCGCGGAAACGATCGGCAGCACCGGGGAGAACGGCACCCGGAACGGCCGCTCCAGGTCGGGGCGCTTGCGGCGCAGGATCGGCACCGCCAGCGAGACCAGCACGAACGCGCAGAGCGCGCCGATGCTGACCAGGTCGGCCAGGGCGGAGAGCGGCAGGAAGCCGGCGAGCAGCGCCACGGCCACGGTCATCACCGCCGAGATCCGGTACGGGGTGCCCCAGCGGGGGTGCACCTTCGCGATCGACGGCGGGATCAGCCCGTCCCGGCTGATGGCGAAGCCGATCCTGCCCATGGCCACCAGGTCCACCAGGATCACGCTGGTCAGGCCGGCGACGGCGGCGATGGAGACGAGGGCGCCAGCCCAGCCCGCGCCGACCGCGTTGAAGGCCGACGCGATCGGGGCGCCCCGGTCGATCTCCGTGTACGGGACCATGCCGACGACGACGAGCGAGACGCCGATGTACAGCACGGTGGAGATCAGCAGGGTGCCGAGCAGGCCGAGGGTGAGGTCGCGCTTGGGCCGCTTGGTTTCCTCGCCGAGGTTCGCCACGGCCTCGAAGCCGGTGTAGGCGAAGAAGACCACGGCGGCGGCGCTGAGCACCCCGGCGAAGCCGAACACCGACGGCTCCAGCCCGAAGAGGGCCTGCGTGACGGGCTGCTTGATGCCGTCGTCGCCCGAGCTGGCGGGCTCGGCCGGCGGGATGAACGGGGTGAGGTTCGCGGCCTTGACGAAGAACAGGCCGGCGACCACGACGAAGACGCAGATCGCGACCTTGACCAGTACGAGCAGGTTGGTCACCCGGGCGGACTCGCGGATGCCGACGATCGCCACGATGCCGAGCAGCAGGACGATGCCGATCGCGCCGAGGTTGACGACGCTGCCCTCCTCGCCGAACCAGGCGGTGGGCAGGCCGAACAGTTCGGCGAGGTAGCCCGACCAGCCCCGGGCCACCACCGCCGCGCCGAGCGCGAACTCCAGCAGCAGGTCCCAGCCGATGATCCAGGCGACGATCTCGCCCATCGTCGCGTACGCGTACGTGTAGGCGCTGCCGGCCGTCGGCACGCTGGAGGCCAGCTCGGCGTAGCAGAGCGCGGCGAGCAGGGCGACCAGGCCGCCGATGGCGAACGAGATCACCACGGCCGGCCCGGCGCTGTCGCGGGCCTCGATGCCGGTGAGGGTGAAGATGCCGGTGCCGATCACGATGCCGATGCCGAAGCCGGCGAGGTCCCGGGCCCCGAGGCGTCGTTTGAGCCCCGGACCGCCCTCCTCGCCGTCCGCCTCTCCCTGGGCGATCACGTCCTTGATCGGTTTGGTACGCAGCACGGACACCGCGCTCACCCCTCCCACCGTGCGACCACCCTCCGTGGCGGCCGGTGACCGGCCAAGCTACCCAGGCGACCCGGCGGTCAACCACCACCGTGGGTATCGATAAGGTCACGTTCCGCCCCGGCCCCGCCGGGCCGCGCCGGGGGCCGGCGGCGCCGGTGGGAGGGATCTGGCCGGAGCTCTTGCGCCGCACCCGCCCGATGTGAAAATTTCCTACCAAGCGACAGATCGCACTCGGCGAATCTTGCCGAGGCGCCGCCGCCGCGCGTCGGGCCGGCAGCCGCCGGGCGCCCGTCGCCACCGACCCGCCACGCCGAGCCCCAACGAAGGGACGCACCGGATGAAGGCAACTCGGCTCAGAGCCGCCGGGCTGGCCGTAGCCCTGCTCGGGGCGCTCGTCGCCGCCTCACCCACCGCCGCGAGCGCGGCCGGGACCGACGCGACGCGCGCCGCCAACCCCACCACCTGCGCCACCGACCCGGCAACCCCCAAGCGGCAGTTCCGGGCCATGTGGATCTCCTCCGTGGTCAACATCGACTGGCCGACCAAGGCGTCCCAGACCGCCCCCGACCGGATCGCCGCCCAGCAGGCGGAGTACCGGGGCTGGCTCGACCTGGCCCGCAAGCTCAACCACAACGCGGTGGTGGTGCAGGTCCGGCCGACCGCCGACGCGTTCTGGCCCTCGCCCTACGAGCCGTGGTCGGAGTACCTGACCGGGGTGCGCGGGCAGGACCCGGGCTGGGACCCGCTGGCGTTCCTCGTCGACGAGGCGCACAAGCGGAACCTGGAGTTCCACGCCTGGTTCAACCCGTACCGGATCTCCATGCCCGACGGCGCGGGCGGCGACCTCGCCAAGCTCGCGCCGAACCACCCGGCCCGGCAGCACCCGGACTGGACCTTCGCGTACCCGCCGGCCGGCGTCGCCGGCAGCCGGCTCTACTACAACCCCGGCATTCCCGAGGTCCGCGAGTTCGTCCAGACCGCGATGATGGACGCGGTCAAGCGGTACGACGTCGACGGCGTGCACTTCGACGACTACTTCTACCCCTACCCGAGCGGCGCCCACCAGGTGCCCGACGACGCGACGTTCGCCGAGTTCAACCGGGGCTTCACGAACAAGGCCGACTGGCGGCGGGACAACATCAACCTGCTGGTCCAGGAGATGAACACCAAGATCAAGGCCGTCAAGCCGTGGGTGAAGTTCGGGGTCAGCCCGTTCGGCATCTGGCGGAACAAGGCCGCCGACCCGCTCGGCTCGGACACCACCGGCAGCCAGTCGTACGACATCATCTCCGCCGACACCCGCAAGTGGGTCAAGGAGGAGTGGATCGACTACATCGTGCCGCAGCTCTACTGGTACATCGGCCAGTACCCGGCGGCCGACTACGCCCGGCTGGTCCCGTGGTGGGCCGAGACGGTGCGCGGCACCCGCGTGCAGCTCTACATCGGCCAGGCCGACTACAAGAGCGGCGACCCGGCGTACGGGTCGTTCTGGCAGAACCCGCGCGAGCTGTCCGACCACCTGACGCTGAACCGGTCGTACCCGGAGGTGCTCGGCAACGTGCACTTCTCCGCCGTCCAGGTCAGGGCGAACCGGCTGAACGCGACGGACATCTACGCCGCCGAGCACTACTCCCGCCCCGCCCTGGTGCCGACGATGCCGCACCTGCCGGCCAAGCCGCTGCTGTTCCCGGTGGTCACCGGCGCCAAGCGGCAGGACGACGGGGTCCGGCTGAGCTGGCGGCAGCCGGCCGACGGCGTGGGCCCGCTCGGGAAGGCCACCTCGTACGCGATCTACCGCCTCGACGGGACCGGCCTGGCCGGGAAGTGCGACCTCGCCGACGCGTCCCACCTGGTCGGCACCGTCCGGGCCACCCCCGGCGCGGTCCAGTCCTGGGTGGACACCACGGCCGAGGCCGGTAAGCGGTACACGTACCACGTGACCGCGCTGGACCGGCTGTCGAACGAGAGCGCCGTCAGCCCGCCGCGGTTCGTGCGCTGAGAAGGGTGAGGGCCCGGCCGCTGGCGCGGCCGGGCCCTCACGCGAAGGAAGGGCACCTTGTTAACGCTTTCGGTATAGGAAGGGCCCCTTCCTAACACCAGGCGCCGGGAGGACAGGCGGGCAGCGGGCAGCGGTCGGGCCGACCGCTCAGGCGATCAGCAGCCGCAGCCTCCGCCGCAGCAGCCCCCACCGGAGGGGGCCGGCGCGGCGGCGCCGGGGCCACCCCGGCCGGTCACGGCCACGGTGGAGAGCAGCTTGACCGTGTCGGCGTGCCCCTGCGGGCAGGACGCCGGCTCACCGGCCTGGGCCATCGGACGGTTGACCTCGAAGGTGTCGCCGCAGGCGCGGCAGCGGAACTCGTACCGGGGCATGCCACCAGGGTACGACCGGGCCTGACTCCTGGCGGGACATGGGTGATACTCGACGGGTGGTGGACGGCGAGGACAGAGCGACGGTTCGACCCCTGCGACCGGCCGCGCCGCCCGAGGACCCGGGTGGCGCACCAGCACGCGGTCGGCTGCCCCGTCCCCGACGGCCCTGGCCGCGGTGGTCCCAGGCACCCGCCGACGCCGCCGGGCCGGCCGCGAAGGACGCGGGCGCGCCGAAGCACGCCAAGGATGGCGGGGGCCGCGAGGGCACCGAGAGTGGCGAGGGTGCCGAGAGCCGCAAGGACGCGAACGCCGCGCGGGCCGCCGCCGACGGTCCGGCGAAGCCCGACACGGCAAAGGCAGAGCCCGTCGTCACAAGGGCGGAGCCCGGCGGCCCGAAGGCGGAGCCCGTGGTCGCGAAGGCAGAGCCCGGCGGCCCGAAGGCGGAACCCGATACCGCGGAGGCTGAGCCCGGCGGCCCGAAGGCGAAGTCGGACACCCCGGAGAAGGCACCGGCCTCCGAGCCGACGGCGGGGGCCGGGGCGGCTGCGGGGACGGCAACCGGGGTGGCTGATAAGGCGGACGCCGGGCAGGACGCCCCCGACGCCGCGAAGGCGGGCGGCGCAGAGGTGGACGGCGCGGAGGCCGGAAAGTCGGACGGCGCGAAGACCGCGAAGACGGATGCCGCCGACGCCGGGAAGTCGGACGGCGCAGAGGCCGCGAAGGCGGGGGGCGGCCGGGGCGCGAAGGCGGGCCGGGTCCCGCGTCGGCGGCGGGTGCCGTTCGCGCACGCCGTACGGACGCCGCCGCGGCAGGTCGCGGTGGCCGCCGCCCGCGCCACCCGCGCCTGGTCCCGCCGCCCGAGCGGCCGGCTCACCCTGTCGGGGCTGTTCCTGCTCGCCCTGATCGGCGCGACCGCCGCAGCTGGTGCGCTGGTGGTGCCGGCGACCGCGCCGGAGCCCCGCCCCGTGGCGGTGGACGCAACCGACGGCGCGTCGGTGGCCGCCACGGCGGTGCCCCCGGGCGTGGTCCTCCCCGGGGTGTCCGGCGCGCCGCTGCCGCCGGGCGGGTCCGGTGCCCCGCTGCCGCCCGGCGCGACGGTCCCGCCGGGCGGGCCGGTGGCGACCGGGCGGCCGGCGGACGCGCTCGCCGGGTGGGCGCAGCAGGTCGGGGCGAAGGCCGGCATCTCGCCGGTGGCCGTGCAGGCGTACGGCTACGCGGAGATGGTGCTCGCCCAGACCACCCCGAACTGCCGGCTGAGCTGGACCACCCTCGCCGCCATCGGATACGTGGAGTCCCGCCACGGCCAGGCCAACGGCGCGACCCTGGGCCCGGACGGGCGGGCCCTGCCGGAGATCATCGGCGATCCGCTCGACGGCCAGGGCGGCCGGTCGAGGATCATGGACACGGACCGGGGGCTCTACGACCGGGACACCGTCTACGACCGGGCGATCGGGCCGATGCAGTTCATCCCGACCACCTGGCAGGAGATCGGCGCGGACGCGGACAACGACGGCCGCAAGGACCCGCACGACCTGGACGACGCGGCCCTGGCCGCCGGCAACTACCTCTGTAAAGGCAACCGGAACCTGACCGTCCCGGGCGACTGGTGGGGGGCCATCCTGTCCTACAACGACGTGCGCCGGTACGCCCAGGACGTGTTCGACAAGGCCAACGAGTACGGGCTGGCCAGCCGAACGTGACGTGACGGGCCGCGCACGTCGGACAACTGGCACTTCCGTCGCGCTGCCGTTGGCGGCAAGCTAGACGGGTGATGGTGCGCGAATGGGACCCCCGGACCGCGTCGCCTGCCGAGATCGCGTCGCTGCTGGACACGCTGAACGCGGTGCTGGCGGCCGACCTGCCGCTGGACCCTCCCTGGCGGGAGAGTTCGCTGCGGGAGTACCTCTCCGAGGTGATGCCGGGCGAGCGGCGGATCTCCTGGGTGGCCCAGGCCGAGCGGGCCGCCGGGGCCGACGGGGCCGACGGGGCCGCCCAGGCCGGCCCGGGTGCCCAGATGGGCCCCGGCGCGATCGTCGGCCACGTCCAGGTGCTGCTGCTCGGTGACATCGGCGTGCTGGAGGTGCTGGTGCACCCGGCGGCGCGCCGCACCGGCCTGGGCCGGGAGCTGCTCCTGCTGGCCGCCCGCCGGGTCTACCAGGAGGGGTTCCGGTCGATCGGGGTGGAGGTCGTCGGCGACACCCCGGCCGTGGCGTTCTACGAGGCGCTCCGCTTCTCCCGGGAGTACGTCGAGACCCGCAGCGTGCTGGACCTGACCACGGTGGACTGGTCGGCGCTGACCGAGATGGCCACCGACGCCGGCCCGGGGTACCGGGTGGAGTTCTGCCCGGGTGGCCCGCCGGACGAGCTGATCGAGGCGTACGCGCGGGCCAAGGCCGAGTCCCGCGACACCGACGACGTGGAGCTGCGCCCCAGCTCGTACGACCCGCAGCGGCTGCGTGACAGCCTCGACACCCTGCACCGGCGCGGCATGAAGCCGTACATCGTGCTCGCCATCCACGACGGCACCGGGGAGGTGGCCGGGCTGACCGAGGTGGTGGTGCCGGCGCAGCACCCCACCCGGGCCGACCAGTACGACACGATCGTGGCGCAGGCCCACCGGGGCCACGGCATCGACCGGGCGATCAAGGCGCGGATGCTGCTGGAGCTGCGTTCGGCGGAGCCGGAGCTGGCCGAGGTGCAGACCTGGAACGCCCAGGCCAACGAGGCGATGCTCAAGGTCAACGCCGAGCTGGGCTACCGCCCCGACCGGGAGTGGTGCGAGTACAGCGTGGACGTGGCCGAGCTGGTGCACCGGCTCGACGCCGCCCGCTGAGCCAATTCACCGAACCCTGCGGGGGATGGACGGCGGGCCGCGCCACGCCTTAACGTGCGTTGATTTCGTCCACCCATCGTGGAGGCCCCATGCGCCCGCGCCGCAGATACGCCGCGCTCGCGACCGCCGCCGCCGTCACCATCCCGGTCGTCGGCGTCGCACCCACCGCGGCCAGCGCCGCACCCACCGACCTGTTCATCTCCGAGTACGTCGAGGGCTCGTCGAACAACAAGGCGATCGAGCTGTACAACGGCACCGGCGCCCCCGTCGACCTGGCCGCCGGCGGATACCGGCTCCAGTTCCACTTCAACGGCAGCGCCGCCGCGACCACCGTGGCGCTGACCGGGACCGTCGCCGCGGGTGACGCGTTCGTGTTCGCCGCTGCCTCGGCCGCACCGGCGATCCTCGCCGAGGCCGACCAGACGACCACCATCGGCCTCTTCAACGGCGACGACGCGGTCGTGCTGCGCAGGGGCGACGCCGTGCTCGACTCGATCGGCCAGGTCGGCGTCGACCCGGGCACCGAGTGGGGCACCGGCCTCACCAGCACCGAGAACAACACGCTGCGCCGGCTGCCGACGGTCACCTCCGGCGACCCGGACCCGTCGGACGCGTTCGACCCGGCCGCCCAGTGGGCCGGCTACGCCACCGACACCTTCGACGGGCTCGGCGCGCACCGCGTCGACGGCGGCGGCCCGGTCGACCAGCCCGCCACGGTCACCTGCGGCGGCGCGCTGACCACGGCGGCCGGCACCGCCGCGAGCCGCGAGGTCACCGCCACCGACCCGGACGACACGATCGTCGACCTGGCGGTCACCTCGGTCAGCCCCACCCCGGCCACCGGCTCCATCGGCCGGACCGCGTTCACCCCGGCCGACGCCGTCGGCGGCACCGCCCGCGCCACCGTCGCCATGAGCGCCGACCTGGCCGCCGGGGCGTACACGGTGACCGTGACCGCGACCGACGCCGACGGCGGCACCGCGACCTGCGCGCTGGCCGTGACGGTGACCCGGGAGCTGACGGTCGGCGAGGTGCAGGGCCCGACCACGGACGCCGAGTCCGGCCCGGCCGACCGCTCGCCGCTCGCGCCGCCGTCGGGCAACGGCACCAGCAGCACCCTGTACGACGTCCGGGGCGTGATCACCCAGCTCACCCTGGCCCGGACCTCGGCCGGCGCCGAGCAGCGCGGCTTCTTCCTCCAGAGCCGCGCCGACGCCACCGACGGCGACCCGACCTCGTCGGACGGCGTCTTCGTGTTCATGGGCTCGTTCACCTCGCTGCTCGGCGGCTACGTGCCGACCGTCGGCGACGAGGTGGTGCTGCGGGCCCGGGTCTCCGAGTACTACGACTTCACGCAGCTCTCCGGGGCCTCCCTGGTCCGCAAGCTCGCCTCCGGGCTGGACGTGAACGCCGTGGTCGCGGTCGACGACGCCGTGCCCCCGGCCGACCTGGCCGCCGCGCAACGGTTCTGGGAGCGGCACGAGGGTGCCCGGCTGCGGGTGCGCGCCGGCAGCGGCGCGGTGAGCGGCCGGGCCGTCTTCGCGTCCACCGCCGACGCCGAGACCTGGGTGGTCGACCGGGACGACCCGCTGCTGGACCGCGCCGACCCGTACGCCCGCCGGGTGTTCCGCGACGCGCACCCGCTGGACAACGACCCGACGCGGCGCTTCGACGACGGCAACGGCCAGCGGATCATGCTGGGCAGCATGGGCGTCAAGGGCAGCGCCGGGGACAGCACGGCCCTGCTGCCGCCGTCGAAGACCTTCGACACCCTCGGCGAGGACGCGTACGGCGCGCTCTACTACTCGTTCGAGAAGTACGGCGTCCAGGTGGAGCGGGCCGTCTTCGCCGCCGGGGCCGACCCGGCGAAGAACAACCCGCCGCAGCCGGCCGACCGGTCGCGGGAGATCGCCGTGGCGACCTACAACGTGGAGAACCTGTACGACCACCGGGACGACCCGTTCGACGGCTGCGACTTCGCCGGCAACCCGGGCTGCACCGGGGTCAAGCCGCCGTTCGACTACGTGCCGGCCGGTGAGGCCGAGTACCGGGAGCAGCTCGCCGACCTCGCCGACCAGATCGTCACCGACCTGCACTCGCCGGACCTGATCCTGGCGCAGGAGGCCGAGGACCAGGACATCTGCTCCGTCTCCGGAGGCGCGCTGGTCTGCGGCGACACGGACGACGCCGACGGCGCGCCGGACACCCTCCAGGAGCTGGCCCTGGCCGTCGCCGCCGCGGGCGGCCCGGCGTACGCCGCCGCCTACGACCGCACCGGCGCGGACGCCCGGGGCATCACCGCCGGGTTCCTGTACCGCACCGACCGGCTGTCGCTGGCCGGGGCGACCGCCGCCGACCCGCTGCTCGGCTCCGCGCCGGCGGTGCCGTACCGGTCGGCGGGGCTGCCGTCCAACGCGGACGTGCAGAACCCGAAGGCGCTCAACGCGGTGCTGCCGGCCGACACCGACACCTCGACCGGCAAGGACGGCAACAACGTCTACACCCGCGCGCCGCAGCTCGGGAAGTTCACGGTCCGGGCGACGCCGGGCGGCTCCGAGACGTACACCCTGTGGGCGCTGAGCAACCACTTCTCGTCGGGGCCGGACAGCCGGGTCGGGCAGCGCACCGAGCAGGCCGCGTACGGCGCCGCGCTCGTCACCGCGATCCAGAACGCCGACCGGCACGCCCGGGTGGTCTACGGCGGCGACCTGAACGTCTTCCCCCGCCCCGACGACCCGATCGCCACGGGGGCGGACCCGACGCCGTCGGACCAGCTCGCGCCGCTGTACGACGCCGGCCTGCACAACCTCTGGGACGACCTGGTCGCCGACGTGCCCTCGTCGGCGTACTCGTACAGCTTCGAGGGGCAGGCGCAGACGCTGGACCACCTGCTCGTCAACGACGCGCTGCGCGACGACCTGGTCCAGGTGCGGGCGGCGCACGTCAACGCGGACTGGCCGGCGGAGCACACCGGGGACGGGTCGCGGGGCTCCAGCGACCACGACCCGCAGGTGGCCCGCTTCCGGTCCCTGCCCGCGCTGAGTGTCGGCGACGCGTCCGTGGTCGAGGGCGACCGGGGCACCAGCCCGCTGACGTTCACGGTCACCGTGTCGCGTCCGCTCTCCCGGGCCGCGCTGATCTGCGCCACCACGTACGGCACCACGGCCGACGCCGGCTCGGACTACGAGCCGTACGTGGGCTGCCGGACCCTCGCGGCGGGGCAGACCTCGCTGACGTTCACGGTCGCCGTACGCGGTGACCGGAGGCGGGAGGCCGACGAGAAGGTGAACCTGCTGGTGGCCGGGGTGCCGGGCCTGCGCCTGGCCGACCCGCTCGCGGTGGGCGTCATCTCGAACGACGACTGACCTGCTCCGGCCGACGACGGCCCCCGCCCGGGTGCCCGCCCGGGCGGGGGCCGTCTCAGCACCGATCCCCCATGTCCTTCGGCGGTCGCACGTTGCGGTGCTGCGCGACCCTCACCTCCCACTGGCTGCGCCGCCGGCGCGCCTCGCGGTCGCGGGGCGAGCGATGGAACGTCTCTGGTGGCCGGGCCAGCCCGTAGATGTCGGCCCACCATTCGCCCGGCTCGGGGTCGAGGATGGTGTCCAGGTGGGACGGGTAGCGTCGCCCCGCACCGTCGCGGGTGTCGTCCCAGTCCGCCATCGGCTGGATCACCCGGCCGTCCTGGTCGACGACGGCGAGGTAGAGGCCGGCCGCGCCGAGGAGTCGTTCCAGCACCACGAGGCTGGGCGTCATGGCACCGGTCTCCACCCGGCCCACCGTCGACGGTGCCACCTTCGCGAAGCGCGCCATCTGGCGCTGCCCCAGCCCGGCGATGCGTCGGGCCTTGCGCACCAGACCGGCGATGGGAAACGGCCCGACTGTCGGGCCGGTCGGTGGTGGATCAAGTGCGGAAGCCATACGGGGAGCCTGCCGACCCTGATGAACGGTCGGCAATCCCTGTGGACAAACCTGTGGAAAACCTGTCCCCGTCCAGCCGTCGCCGCCGCATTACAGAGTTAACCAGGCACGCTGGGTCACGATCGACAGCCAAGCTGGCCAACTACCCTGAGCGATGGCAGCCCTACCCCCCAAACCCCTCCCCGCGCCCCTTTGCGCTGCTGCCTTCCAGGCAACACCAGCCACGAGCAGCATCAACGCCGAAACGGCCAGGAGGGCAGGTGCGCGCTGGCATGGACACTGCGTGACTGTTGCCTCCGCTACAGCAGAGCAAAGGGGCCGAGTAGGGGGCACCAGGAACGAGCTAGATGACGCCGAGTAGGGGATCGGGAAGTGAGGGGCACTCTCGGCACCTGGGGCGCTCAGGCGAGGTCGGCGGAGCCGTGCGCCGGCCGGCATCCGCGACACTCGGCGTCTGCGGCACTCGGCGCCGCGACACTCGGCGTCTGCGGCACTGCCGCGCTCATCGCGCTCCAGCGCCCGGAGCGCTTCGCCGCGCTACCGGGCCGCCCGGCGGGAGGCGGTCGCTGTGCCACGCGCGATGCCACCGCGCCGCCTGCCCAACGCCGGGCGGGGCAGCTCAGGGAAGCTGGCGGAGCAGGGTGGCGGCCTCGACCGCCCAGTAGGTGAGGATGACCTGCGCCCCGGCCCGCCGGATCGAGGTGAGCGTCTCCAGCATCACCCGCTCCCGGTCGATCCAGCCGTTCGCGGCGGCGGCCTCGACCATCGCGTACTCGCCGGAGACCTGGTAGGCGGCGACGGGGACGTTCACGGCGGCCCGGACCGCCGCCACCACGTCGAGGTAGGGCAGCGCGGGCTTGACCATCACCATGTCGGCGCCCTCGGCGACGTCCAGCTCGACCTCGCGCAGCGATTCGCGCAGGTTCGCCGGGTCCTGCTGGTAGGTGCGCCGGTCGCCCTCCAGCGCCGACTCCACCGCCTCCCGGAACGGGCCGTAGAAGGCGGAGGCGTACTTCGCCGCGTACGCCAGCACGGCCACGTCGGAGTGACCGGCGGCGTCGAGCGCCCGGCGTACCACGCCGACCTGGCCGTCCATCATCCCGGACGGCCCGACCACGCCGACCCCGGCGTTGGCCTGGGCCACCGCCATCTCGGCGTAGGCGGCGAGCGTGGCGTCGTTGTCCACCGCGCCGTCGGGGGTGAGCAGCCCGCAGTGCCCGTGGGAGGTGAACTCGTCCAGGCAGAGGTCGCTCATCACCACGGTGGCGTCGCCGACCTCGCCGACCACGTCGCGGATGGCGACGTTGAGGATGCCCGCCGGGTCGAGGCCGCCCGACCCGCGCTCGTCCCGCTGCGCCGGCACCCCGAACAGCATGATCCCGCCGACCCCGGCCTGGACCGCCTCCGCCGCCGCCTTGCGCAGCGAGTCCCGGGAGTGCTGGAGCACCCCCGGGAGCGAGGAGATCGGCCGCGGCTCGGTCAGCCCCTCCCTGACGAACATCGGCACGACCAGCTCGGCCGGGTCGACGCGGGTCTCGGAGACCAGCCGCCGCACGGCTGCGGTGCGGCGCAGCCGGCGGGGCCGGATCTCGGGGTACGACATGAGGGGCCTCCCTGTGACGACTAGCGGAACCTCAGGGCGGTCGGGCCCTGCACCTTCGAGCCGCGACGCTGCTTCGCCGGCATGGCGGCGAGCTTCTCGCGCAGCTCGACGGCGTAGGCGGCGAGCGCCTCGACCAGGTCGGGCACCGAGGCGTGCTGGGGCTGCACGTCGACCCGCAGGCCGAACTCCGTCGCGGTCTCCGCCGTCTTGGGCCCGATGACCGCAACAACGGTACGCGCGTGCGGTTTCCCGGCGATGCCGACGAGGTTCCGCACGGTGGAGGACGAGGTGAACAGCACCGCGTCGAACCCGCCCGACTTGATCGCGTCCCGGATCTCGGCGGGCGGCGGGGCGGCCCGGACCGTCCGGTACGCGGTGACGTCGTCGACCTCCCAGCCGCGCTCGGTGAGCCCGGCGGCGAGGGTCTCGGTGGCGATGTCGGCGCGCGGCAGCAGCACCCGACCCACCGGGTCGAGGATCTCGTCGTGCGGCGAGAACTCGGCCAGCAGCCCCTCGGAGGACTGCTCCCCCGTCGGGATCAGCTCCGGCTGGATGCCGAACGCGCGGACCGCCTCGGCGGTGGCCTCGCCGATACAGGCGATCTTGACGCCGCCGAAGTGCCGGGCGTCCAGGCCGTGCTCGGCGAACTTCTCCCAGACCGCCCGGACGGCGTTGACCGAGGTGAAGATCACCCAGGCGTACCGGCCGTCGACCAGCCCCTTGACCGCCCGCTCCATCTGGGCGGGGGTGCGCGGCGGCTCGACCGCGATGGTCGGCACCTCGCAGGGGATCGCCCCGTACGCCCGCAGCCGCGCGCTCATCACGCCGGCCTGCTCCTTGGTGCGGGGGACGAGCACCTTCCAGCCGTACAGCGGGCGGTTCTCCCACCAGCTCAGCTTGTCCCGCTCGCCGACGCCCTCGCCGACGGTGAGCACCACCCGGCCGGTGAAGCCGAGCGCCGCCGCGACGAAGGAGTCCACGGTCGACGTGGTCGTGTACTGGGTCTCGCCCGTGCCGTCGCCGGTCACCCCGACGCCGGTGGTGCCGTCGACGCCCGCGGCGAGCAGGCCGTCGCGGATCGCGGCCAGGTCGCCGGCGTCCACGGCGAGCGCGAGGGAGCCCCGGCCGACGGCGGCGGCCAGCGCGTCGAAGTCCAGCGCGGTGACGTCCTCCACGTCGGCGGCGGTGCGGACGCCGGGCAGCGGCACACCCGCGTACGTGGCGACGCCCTCGGCCTGGCCGACGCCCGGCACCACCTCGAAGTGCGCCGCGGTGCGCGCGACCGCCTGCACCTCCTTGACCACCGAGTCGTGGCCGAACGGGTCGCCCGAGACCAGGTGGACCGCGTTCAGGCCGGAGCGGGCGGCCGAGATCAGCACCTTCGCCACGTCCCCCGGCACGCCCTCCGCCGGGGTGAACTGGGCGTCCTCCTTGGCCTGGGCACGGACGGCGTCGAGCAGCGACTCGGGGACTCCCCGGTCGTACACCACCTGGTCGGCGTCGACCAGGGCGTCGTGCGCCCGGCGGGTCAGCAGGCCCGGGTCGCCGGGACCGGCCCCGACGAACGCGATGCGGCCTACGGGCTTACGGGTGCGGGTCATTCTGTGCTCCCAAATTGCTGGGTCCCCGGACGGGCGTGTCCGTCTTGGCCGAGGATCGAGTCGGCGCCGAGTTCGAGGAGTTCGGCGGCGAGTGCCTTGCCGATCTCCGCCGCCTCGGCGGGCGTTCCGGTGCGGGACAGCCGGAGGTCTCGGGAACCGTCCGGGCTGATCACCGCGCCGCGCAGGTAGATCTCCTCGCCGGCGTCACCTTCGGCGAGTTCCGCGTAGGCGGCCACGGGTGCGCTGCACCCGGCCTCCAGGGTGGCCAGCAGCGCCCGCTCCGCGGCGACCGCCAACCGGGACGGTGCGTGGTCGAGCGCCGAGAGCAGCTCGACCATCTCCGGGTCGTCGACCCGGCACTCCACGGCCAGCGCGCCCTGGGCGGGCGCGGGCAGCATGAGCATCGGGTCGAGCGTCTCGGTGATCACGTCGGTTCGGCCGAGCCGGGCCAGCCCCGCCCGGGCCAGGACCACCGCGTCGAGGTCGGCGTCCGGGCCGAGCGCCCGCGCCAGGCGGGTGTCCACGTTGCCGCGGATCGGGGCGACCTCCAGGTGCAGCCCGAGCGCGTGGAGCTGGGCGATGCGGCGCAGCGCGCCCGTGCCCACCACCGCGCCGGGGGGCAGCTCGGCGAGGGTGCGCCCGTCCCGGGCGACCAGCGCGTCGCGCGGGTCCTGTCGGGTGGGCACCGCCGCGACGAGCAGCCCGGGGGCCGCCGCGGTGGGCAGGTCCTTGTAGGAGTGCACCGCGAAGTCGATGGTGCGGGCGGTCAGGGCGTCGCGCAGCGCGGAGACGAACACGCCGATGCCGAGCCGCTGCACCGGGGCGGTCGAGCGGTCCCCGGCGGTGAGCACCTCGACCAGCTCCACCTCCCGGCCGGTCGCCTCGGTGAGGGCCGCCGCGACGTGGCCGGACTGGGCCATCGCCAGCGCGCTGCCCCGGGTGCCGAGGCGCAGGGGGGCGGTCATCGCTCACCTCCGAAGTTGCTGTGGGTCTCGACCACGTCGGGAACGGTGTCGACCGGGGAGGTCTGGGGGACCTGGAGGTCGAACAGCTCGCGCAGCAGCGCGGCGTACTGGTCGCCGCCGGGCTCGGCGGCGAGCTGGCGGACCCGCACGGTGGGCTGGTGCAACAGCCGCTGCACGACCCGGTGCACCGTCCGGGCCACCTCGGCGCGTTGCTCCTCGCTGAGGTCGGGGCGGCGCTGGGCCAGCCGACGCAGCTCGGCGGCGACCACGTCCTCGGCCCGCCCGCGCAGCGCGGCCACGGTGGGGGCCACGTCGGACCCGCGCAGCCAGGTGAGGAACGACTCGACCTCGCCGGCCACGATCCGCTCGACGGCGGCGGCGTCGGCGGCGGCCGGGCCGTCGGCGAGGAGCGCGGCCATCCGGCCGATGTCGATCACCTCGACGCCGGGCAGGTCGGCCACGCCGTCCGCCACGTCGCGCGGGACGGCGAGGTCGAGCAGCACGAGCGGCCCTCGGGCGGGGTCGCGGTCGGCGAGCGCCCCGGCGACGACCTCGGGGGTGAGGACCGGTTCGGTGGCCGCGGTGGCGGCCACTACGATGTCCACTGTGGAGAGCACGTCGGTCAGCTCGGCCATCGGCGCGGCGCTGGCCCCGTACGACTCGGCCAGCCGGACGGCCCGGTCGGCCCCCCGGTTGGTCACGGTGAGCGGCCCCGCGCCGAGCCGGGAGAGCGTCGCCACGCCCAGCGCCCCCATCGCGCCCGCGCCGACCACCAGGGCCGGGCGGCCGGGGAGCCCCCCGTCGAACTGCGCGGCGGCCAGGTCGAGCGCGGCGCTGACGACGCTCTGGCCGGCCCGGTCGATGCCGGTCTCCGCGTGCGCCCGCTTCCCCACCCGCAGCGCCTGCTGCATCAGCTCGTGCATCAGCCGGCCGGCGGAGTCGGCCCCGCCGGCCCAGTGGTACGCGTCCCGCAACTGGCCGAGGATCTGCGCCTCGCCGACCACCATCGAGTCCAGCCCGGCGGCGACCCGGAAGACGTGGTCCACGGCGGCGGCGTCGTAGTGCACGTAGAGGTGGTTGGCCAGGCTGGCGGGCGTCGCCCCGGCCTGCTCGGCGAGGACGGCGCAGATGTCGCCGAGGCCGCCGTGGAAGCCGGACACGGCGGCGTAGACCTCCACCCGGTTGCAGGTGGAGACCAGCACCGCCTCGCTCACGTACGGCTGGGCGACCAGGCGGTCCAGGACGCGGGTGAGGTCGGCGGGGCCGACCGCCAGCCGCTCCAGGGTGGCGACGGGAGCGGTGCGGTAGGACGCGCCGACGACGAGCAGTTTCACGTGCCGATCGCCTCCTGCGGGTCGGGGTCGACGAGCCCGCCGGGCAGGGCCTTGAGGGCGGAGCCGCCGGCGGCGGGCAGCGCGGTCAGCGAGGCCTTGCGGTGCTCGTGGAAGGACAGGATCTGCAACTCGATGGCGAGGTCGACCTTGCGCACGTCGACCCCGTCCGGCACCGAGAGTACGCACGGGGCGAAGTTGAGGATGCTCGTCACGCCGACGGCGACCAACTGGTCGGCGACCGCCTGGGCGGCACCGGCCGGGGTGGCGATCACGCCGATCGCGATCGATTCCTCGGCGGCGATCCGGGGCAGCTCGTCGATGTGCCGCACGACCAGGCCGCTGATCTCCTCGCCGACGCGGGACGGGTCGGCGTCCAGCAGGGCCGCGATGCGGAAGCCCCGGCTGGCGAAGCCGTCGTAGCCGGCGAGGGCGTGACCGAGGTTACCCACCCCGACGAGGGCGACGGCCCGCCGCTGGGTGAGCCCGAGCACGAACTCGATCTGCTCGACCAGCAGGGCCACGTCGTAGCCGACGCCCCGGGTGCCGTACGAGCCGAGGTGGGACAGGTCCTTGCGGAGCTTGGCGGAGTTGACCCCGACGGCCGTGGCCAGGCCCTCGCTGGAGACGGTCTCGTGACCGGTCTCGACGAGCTGGTGCAGGGCACGGAGGTATTCCGGCAGCCGCGCGACGGTCGCCTCGGGCAGGTCCGGAAGCGCCGGTACGGCACCGGCGCGGCCGGGCGCGCCAGGGTGACGGTGCTGACTCATGAGACTCCGTGCGGTGCGATCCGCGGCCAGCTCCAGGGGCCAGCCGTACCGGGAATCCCGCTGGCGACCGAGATTGCCGGCTGTGCTAGCAGGACGCGTCGGAACTACAGAGTAGGCGCTTGTGAAGACACGCACAAATCGCGATCTTGAAGACGCGCGACCAGCCCTCACCTGCCCCTCCGTTCCGCAAGATCGATCCGGCAGCCCCCGCGACGCCGCCCGACGATTATTGCTCAATACCGACTTCCCTCACCAATCGCGCGAGCCGCCCCGCCCCGGGCCGGGGCCCCCGGGGCGCAGTCGATCTACGTTCGGTGAGGTGGAGGTGAGGCTGGCCCTACCGTGGACAGGGCGGCCGGCGGGATGGGGCCCGGCCCGTCGCGGGCCTAGCCTCGAAGCCATGACCGCCACCCCCCTGGCCGAGCCGACCGCCACCTCGCCCAGCGTCCCCCGCCAGCTCCTCCGCGACTCCGGATACCTGCTGCTCGGTTTTCCCCTCGCGCTGGCCAGCTTCGTGGTCCTCCTGGTGGGGCTGGCGCTCGGCGTGGGGCTGGTGGTGACGGTGATCGGCCTGCCGGTCCTCGCCGGCGCCCTGTACGCCGCCCGCGGCTTCGCCGACATCGAGCGGCTCCGGCTGCCCGCCGTGCTCCGGCAGGGCCGCATCCGCCCCGACTACCGCCGGCCGGAGCCGGAGGCGGGCATCTGGCGGCGGATCTTCATGCCGATGCGGGACGCGCAGTCCTGGCTCGACCTGGCCCACGGAATCCTCAAGCTGATCGTGGCCATCATCACCTTCGTGGTGACGGTCACCTGGTGGGCCGGCGCGCTCCTCGGCAGCCTCTACTGGGTTTACGGCTGGGCGCTGCCCAACCCGCCGGAGAACAAGGACCTCAACGAACTGATCGGCCTGGGCGACTCGACCGGCGTCAGGGTCGGGCTTTACACCGCCATCGGGTTGTTCTTCCTGCTCACCCTGCCGATCGTGGTCCGGGGCTGCGCGCTGCTCCAGGCCGGCTTCGCCCGTGCCCTGCTCACCGGGGTCGCCGAGATGCGCAACCGGATCGTCGTGCTGGAGGACCAGAAGCGGGCTGCCGTCTCCGCCGAGGCCACCGCGCTGCGCCGGCTGGAACGGGACATCCACGACGGCCCGCAGCAGCGCCTCGTCCGGCTGGCCCTGGACCTGAGCCGGGCTCGCCAGCAGCTCGCCAACGACCCCGACGCCGTCGGCCGGACCCTCGACGAGGCGGTCACCCAGACCCGGGACACCCTCGCCGAGCTGCGCGCCCTCTCCCGGGGCATCGCTCCGCCGATCCTGGTCGACCGGGGGCTGCCCAGCGCCCTGGCCGCACTCGCCGGGCGCGGCCTGGTCCCCATCGAGCTGCGGATCGACCCCCGGCTGGAGGCCCCGGGCGGTCGGCTCGAGCCGACCGTGGAGAGCACCGCCTACTTCGTGGTCGCCGAGGCCCTGACCAACGTCGCCAAGCACAGCGGGGCGACGACGTGCGAGGTCGCGGTCACCCGGACCGACGACCGGCTGGTGGTCGAGGTGAGCGACGACGGGCACGGCGGGGCGCACCTGGCCAAGGGCCACGGGCTGGTCGGGATCGCCGACCGGGTGCGCGCGGCGGGCGGCCGGCTCGACGTGGTCAGCCCGGTGGGCGGCCCGACCGGGATCCGCGCGGACCTACCGCTGTGAGCGTCGCCTGCCCGGCACGTGGTAGACATCCGCACCATGCGGGTAGTGATCGCGGACGACGCCGTACTGCTCCGGGAGGGGCTGGTCCGGCTGCTGACCGAGCAGGGACACGACGTGGTGGCGGCCGTCGGGGACGGTGACGCGTTGGTCGGGGCGGTGGTGGCGCACCGCCCCGACGTCTCCATCGTCGACGTGCGGATGCCCCCCTCGCACACCGACGAGGGGCTGCGCGCGGCGGTCGAGGCCCGCCGGCTGGTCCCCCGTACCCCGGTCCTGGTGCTCTCCCAGTACGTCGAGGTGTCGTACGCCGACGACCTGCTGGCCACCACCGGCGGTGCCGGCGGGGGCGGCGTGGGCTACCTGCTCAAGGATCGGGTGGCCGACATCGACGAGTTCCTGGACGCGCTGGCCAGGGTGGCCGCCGGCGGCACCGTGCTCGACCCGGAGGTGGTCGGCCAGCTCCTGGTCCGGCGGCGGCGCGACGACCCGCTGCGCGAGCTGACCCCCCGCGAGCGCGAGGTGCTGGCCCTGATGGCCGAGGGGCACTCGAACACGGCCATCGCCCGCACCCTGGTCGTCACCGACGGGGCGGTGGAGAAGCACGTCCGCAACATCTTCACCAAGCTCGGCCTGCCGCCGGACACCGCCCAGCACCGCCGCGTCCTGGCGGTCCTCACCTACCTGCGCACCTGACTCAGGGCAGGGCGGCGGCCAGGGCGACGGCCTCACCGAGGGTGTCGGCGACCGGGTGGCCCGAGGCGCGCAGCCGGACCGCGTCGGTGAAGCCGCCCGTGTAGAGCACGGCCCGGCCGCCGACCGAGAGGGCGGCGTCGGCGTCGTCGATCGAGTCACCGATCAGCACCACCTCCCGGCCGTCGACCCCCAACCCGGCCAGGTGCCGCACCAGCGACTCGGCCTTGCGGCCCCCGCCGACCTCGGCGCGCAGCCCGTCCACCCGGGCGAACCGGCCGGTCAGCCCGTAGGTGCGCACGGTCGGCACCAGCTCGTCGTGGAACCACATGGACAGCAGCGACTGGGTGCCGGGCCAGGCGGTCATCGCCGCGGTCGCGTCGTCGGCGAGCGCGCAGGTGGTCAGGCCGCCCCGGTACGCGTCGTGGAAGATCCGGTCCAGCTCGCCGAACGCCTCGTCGTCCACCGCCCGGCCGAGCACCTCTGCGTAGTAGTCGGCGATCGGGCGGCGGAACCGCACCCGGTGCTCGTCGGCGCTGACGGACGGCCCGCCCACGCTGGCGAAGGCGGCGTTGGTCGCCGCCACCACCAGGCTGAGGTCGTTGAGCAGGGTGCCGTTCCAGTCCCACACCAGGTGGCTTCGCGCAGGGGTCATGCCAGCACCATAAGCGCCCGTCCCCGCCGCGCGGGAGCGGCACTTTCCGGCCGAACCGGAACCAACCACCCCGACCCGCCGGAGTGACCCCGCCCGGAGCCGCCGGAACGAACCGCCCCGACCCGCCGGGGCGGCCCCGCCCGGAGCCGCCGGGGCGGCCCGCTCAGAGCTGCGGGGTGGTCAGGTCCCGCAGCAGCCGCTCCTCCTCCACCCGCCAGTAGCCGTGCTCCTTGCCGTCGAGCAGCACCACCGGCAGCCGGTCGCCGTACTCTCGCTCCAGCTCGACGTCCCCGGTCACGTCCTTCTCCCGCCAGCGGTCCCCGGTCACCGCCACCACCCGGTCGAGCGCCGCCTTGGCGTCCTCGCAGAGGTGACAGCCGGGGCGGGTGATCAGCGTGAGCCGGGCGTCACTGGACATCGGGAACCTCCGTGCGGGTGTCGGCCGGCTACGCCTGCGGCGGCTCCGGCCTGAGCTGGGTCTTGCGCGCCTCGCCGATCGCCGGGCACGGCAACGCGGGTGCGCGACCGAGGCGTCCAGTTCGGACCAGTCCAGGGTAGTGTCTCGCCGGCGTGACGCGGGGCGCCCGACCCGGATGCCGGTCGCGCCGCCCGACGCGGGTGCCGGCGGGGCGCGCCGGACGGCTGCCGCACCGCGCCCGGCCACCGCCCCCGGCAGGCCGTTGCCAGGGCGCTGAGCTGGGATTACCCGCCAATCAGCCGGCCGCGGGAAAGTCAACCACCCGCGACGGACAACCGGTCCGCCGCCGGTGCGGGGGCCGAGTAAATACTTCCGCTCTGTGTAACGGACTTGCCACGCGTGGGTGACGTTGGCCCTATCATCACTCGGGTCGACTCACCCCATTTGCCGTGAGTTGACACCCCTCAGCCCGAGGAGGCCCCTGTGCCCGTAAGCGCATTGGACCAGCACCTCAAGGGGACCTGCCGCCCGTCGGCACGTCCCGGACGAGCCCTGACCGGCCGTCGTGGCCGCGCCCCCGGCGCGGCCCGTCGGCGACCCGCGTCGGACGGGACGGGGGAGGCACGGTGATCAGCTTCGGTTTCGCGGAACGTCCACGAGGGCTGGCCGCGGCGGCGCGGGCCGCCCTGAACGAGCGACTGGGCAGCGGCCGCGACCCGGTCGACGACCTGTGGAGCACCACCGTGCGCGGCGACGGCTCCTCCAGACGGTTACGCAACCGGTCACAGCACAACGAGGCCCTGCCGCGCCCTCCCCTCCCCGGCGGCAACGGCGGGCGGGTCGCGTCGCCGGCCCGGCCGACCATGCCCGCGCAGGGCAGGCGCGGCGGCGACACCCCGCCGGCCAGCGAGCAGTCGGCCGCCGTCTCGCCGGTCGGCGACCCGTCAGCCGGCGAGACGGCGGTCCTGCCGGCGGTGCCGGCCGATTCGCCGCCGCCCGACCCTCCCACCGGCTTCCCGAGCCGGCCGGACCCGTCCGACCCGGCCACCGAGGTCTGGGCCCTGGTCGAGCGCGCCCAGGCCGGCGAGGCCGAGGCGTTCGGGCTGATCTACGACAGGTACGTCGACACCGTCTTCCGCTTCGTCTACTTCCGCGTCGGCAACCGGCAGCTCGCGGAGGACCTCACCTCCGACACGTTCCTGCGCGCCCTCAAGCGGATCGGCAGCTTCACCTGGCAGGGTCGGGACCTCGGGGCGTGGCTGGTCACCATCGCCCGGAACCTGGTCGCCGATCACTTCAAGTCCGGCCGGTACCGGCTGGAGGTCACCACCGGCGACGTGCTGGACGCCGACCGGGAGGACCGGGGGCCGGAGGGCAGCCCCGAGGCGGCAGTCGTCGAGCACATCACCAACGTCGCCCTGCTCACCGCCGTCAAGCAGCTCAACCCGGAGCAGCAGGAGTGCATCGTGCTGCGGTTCCTCCAGAGCTTCTCGGTGGCGGAGACCGCCCGTGCGATGGGCAAGAACGAGGGTGCGATCAAGGCTCTCCAGTACCGCGCGGTCCGCGCCCTGGCCCGCCTGCTGCCGGACGGCTTCCAGCCCTGACCCGCAGCCGCCCCGCCGGGCGCTCCAGTTCCACCACCGACGCCCCGGCGGGCGCCCGCCCGTCCCCGCACGCCGATCCCCCCGGCCCTCCCCGCACGCCGATGTTCCTCGCCCGACCGCCGTCCCGCGCACCGCTGCTCTCCGCCCGACCGCCGTCCCGGGTGCCGGTGCCGCATCCACCGCCGGCACCGAGCGCGGACGGCGTGCTCCACATCGGATCGACGAACACCGCGGCCTGCGGGCCGTCGATCGTCGGGATTCTGCTCCCGCCGGCCCCGTAACCCGTGCCCGGCGCGGAGCGTTTCTCCGGATGCGACCGACGGTTTCCCCGGCACCCACGGTCCGGACTGGGCAGCCCGCGAGGGCCCTCCGTCCGTCGGTGCCCCGCTGCCACCGGTCGCTGGTGACGACAGCGGCCGACCGGCCGCGACCAGCGAGAGGAGGTGCCTGCGGTGAAAAGCTACCTCTTCTCCCGCCGGCGCGCCGAGCGCTTCGCGCAGCTTCTCGACGAAGCCAACGGCGGCCGGCGCCACCACGTCCGGTCACGGGCCGACGACCACCTCGCCGCGCTCGTCGCGGTCGGCCGGCAGCTCAGCACCGATCCCCCACCCGCCGAGGTCGACCCCGACTTCCGCACGGGCCTACGGGCGATGCTCGTCGCCACCGCCGAGCGGGAGGGCATCGGAGCGCCGGCCGCCGCGTCGACCGAAGCCGTGCCCGCCGGCCACCGCGGCTCGTTGCTGCCGGCGGTGACGGCCCGCCGGGCCCGCGCCCGGGGCGCGATCCTGGTCGGGGTGGCCGCCGGCGCCATCGCCGTCTCCGGCATCTCCGCCGCCAGTGAGAACGCGGTGCCGGGCGACGCCCTCTACGGGATGAAGCGCTCCACCGAGCGGGCACAGCTCGCCCTCGCCAGCTCGGACCTCAGCCGGGGTCAGCTCTTCCTCGACTTCGCCCGCACCCGGCTCGACGAGGCTGCCGCGCTGCGCGGCGACCAGCTCGGCTTCGAGGCCGTGCTCGGCGACATGGACTCCAACACCCGCCAGGGCGTACGGCTGCTGACCACGACGGCCGCGCAGCGCGCCGACACGACCGGCCTGACCACCGTCGACGCCTTCGTCACCGGGCAGCGCCGGGGCGTGACCGGCCTGCTCGACGGGGCCAGCCGGCCGGAGCGGGACCGGGTCCGCCGGTCGCTCGCCCTGCTCGACGCCGTCGGCACACGCGCGGACGCGCTGCGCGCCGCCATCGGCTGCAAGCTGCCCGCCCCGACCGCCAGCGACGCGCTCGGTCCCGTCCCGGCAGCCTGCCCCGGCGACCGCTGAGCCTGCCTCCCCGCACCCCTCCGGCGACCCGGCCGAATCGGGCCCGCTGCCAGGAAGGGGCCCTTGTACAACGGAAAGCGTCGACAGGGTGCCCTTCCTTACCAATGGGCAGGGCGAGGGCCAGGGGCGGCTACTCTCGCGGGAGGCGAGTGAGGGAGGCGCGGTGGGCACCCACAAGGTCACGGTCAGCACGGATCGGCAGGGCCACACCGCCGGCTGGGCGGAGACCGAGGCCGCGCCCGTCACCCCGGTGGCCCCCGACCCCGGTGCCGCTGCCTTCTTCGATGTGGACAACACGATGATGCAGGGCGCCTCGATCTACTGGTTCGCCCGTGGGCTCGCCGCCCGCAACCACTTCACCACCGGCGACCTGGCCCGGTTCGCCTGGCAGCAGCTCCGCTTCCGGGTGCTCGCGACCGAGCACGCCGGGGACGTGTCGCAGGCCAAGGAGGCGGCTCTCGCCTTCATCGAGGGCTGGCGCGTGGACGACGTGGAACGGCTCGCCGAGGAGATCTTCGACGAACTGATGGCCCCCCGGATCTGGGTCGGCACCCACCGACTGGCGCAGCGTCACCTGGACGCCGGCGAGCGGGTCTGGCTGGTCAGCGCCGCGCCGATCGAGATCGGCCGGGTCATCGCGTCCCGGCTCGGGCTGACCGGGGCCATCGGCACGGTGGCGGAGGTGGTCGACGGGGCGTACACGGGACGGCTGGTCGGCGACCTGATGCACGGGCCGGCGAAGGCCGAGGCGGTGACCCAGCTCGCCGCCGTGGAGGGGCTGGACCTGTCCCGCTGCGCCGCCTACAGCGACTCCTCCAACGACCTGCCGATGCTCTCCAGCGTGGGCCGCGCGGTGGCGGTGAACCCGGACGGCGGGCTGCTGCGCCAGGCCCGGCAGCGGGGCTGGGAGGTGCGGGACTTCCGCACCGGCCGGCGGGCCGTCAGGATCGCCGTACCGTCGACGGCGGCGGCGGGGGTGCTCGCGGGCGCGGTCAGCGCCGGGCTGGCCCTGCACCGACGCCGCCGGACCGGCTGACCCACCGACCGCCCGCGCCGCGCGGCCCGCCGGCCGGATCGGGGCCGAACGGGGTTGGGCGGGTCCGGGGCCGGACCGACGGTGCGGGCCGGGCGGGTCAGGGGCCGAACGGGTCGGGGCGGCGTTCCAGCAGGCGGTGGAGGGTCTGCTGGATGGTCTCCCGCACCTGGTCGGCGAGGTTGAACACGACCAGCGGGTCGTCGGCCGAGTCGGTCAGGTGCGCGGTCGGGATCGGCGGGCAGAACTCGATCAGCCACTTGCTCGGCAGCGGCACCATCCCGAGCGGCCCGAGCCACGGGAACGTGGGGGTGACCGGGAAGTACGGCAGCTTGAGCAGCCGGGCGAGGGGCTTGATGTCGGCGAGCATCGGGTAGATCTCCTCGCCGCCCACGATCGCCACCGGCACGATCGGGGTGCCGGTGCGCAGCGCCGCCGAGACGAACCCGCCCCGGCCGAAGCGTTGCAGCTTGTAGCGCTCGGAGTAGAGCTTCCCGACGCCCTTGAACCCCTCGGGGAAGACGCCCACCACCTCGCCGGAGCGGAGCAGCCGCTCGGCGTCCGGGTTGCAGGCGACCGTGCCGCCGGTCTTGCGGGCGATGCCGGAGACCACCGGCATCCGGAACACCAGGTCCGCGCCGAGCAGCCGCAGGTAGCGGTGGGCCGGGTGCCGGTCGTGCAGGACGGCGGAGAGGACCAGCGCGTCCAGCGCCACCGTGCCCGAGTGGTTGCCGACGATCAGGCCGGCCCCGTCCGCCGGCACGTGCTCCAGGCCGCCGACCTCGGTGCGGAACCAGTCCCGGTAGAGCAGCCGCAGCAGCGGGTGGACGACGGCGTCGGTCAGCTCCGGGTCGAAGCCGAACTCGTCGACCTCGTAGTCCCCGGAGAGCCGACGGCGCAGGAACGCCAGCCCGGAGGCGACCCGCCGGTCCCACACGTCACCGGCCCGCTCGGGCACCGCCGCGTCCCGCGGCGCCGGCTCCTGACCGGGAGCAGCAGACCCGAACCCGCCCTGCGCGTCCGGCGCGGGCTCCGGGGCCGGGTGCCGGCCGTCGCGCCGCGCCGGCTCGTCGCCGGAACCGGCCACCACCAGCGGTACGTCGTACCGGCCGTTGGCCACGGCGCGCCCGTTGTCCAGCCCGCTCACGGCTGCTCCCGTACGGCCGCGCGCACCTGGCGGATGCCGTCGAGGACGGCCCGCTCGGCGGCGGCCAGCCGTTCCCGGGTGAGCACCACGCCACCCTGGTGGGCGCGGATGAAGTCGTCGAAGGCGGCGACGGTCGAGCGGGGTGTGAAGCCGTACTCGCGCTCCAGGGCGGAGGTGTCGACGACCCGGCCGTGCACGAAGAGGTCGACCTGGTCCAGGCCGTACCGGCCGAAGCCGAGGTTGCGGGCCAGCGCGACGGCGCCGGACAGGCCCGGTTCGAGCACCGGCACGCCGACCCGGCCCGCCCGCCGGATCGCCTGGGACAGGGAGAGCACCCCCGGCCCGGCGACGTTGAACGTCCCCGGGTGCTCCTCGGCGACCGACCGGTGCAGGACCTCGAGCGCGTCGTCGAAGTGCACGAACTGCAGCCGGGGGTCGCGCCCGAAGACGGTGGGCACGAAGGGCTGGGAGAAGTACGTGGTCAGCGTGGTGTCCGCCGTCGAGCCGATGAACGGGGCGAAGCGCAGCACCGTGGCGGTGACGTCGGGCCGGCGGCGGCGGAAGCCGCGGACGTACCCCTCGATGTCGAGGATGTCGCGGCCGAAACCGCCGCGCGGCACCTCGCGCGGCTCGGTCTCCTCGGTGAAGACGGCCGGGTCCCGGAACGACGCGCCGTAGGCGGCGGTCGACGAGCGGACGACGAGCTTGCGCAGCCCGGGTGCCCGCTGGCAGGCGGCGAGGAGCTGCATGGTGGCGATGACGTTCTGTTCCTTCATCGCCGACCGCCCGCCCTGCTGCGGGTCGGGGGCCGTCACGAGGGCGAGGTGCACGACGGTGTCGACGTCGAGGTCGACGAGGAGGCCGCCCAGCGAGCCGAGGTCGAGCCGGACGCGCTCGACGCCGTCGAGCAGGCCGGCCAGCTCGGGGTTCGGGGCTGCGGGGTCGACGCCGATCACCCGCTCGATGCGGGCGTCGGCGGCGAGCCGGGCCGCGACGTGCGCGCCGAGGTAGCGGTTGACCCCGGTGACGACAACCACCCCCGGGGCACCTGGGGTGCCACCGGGGGTCATGTCGCGCACCTGATGATCCGGCAGGTGGGATCGAGCCGGGGGAACCGCGGCCTGATCACCTGAGCCTCCGAGGGTCGACAGTTGGCAAGCGAGGGGCGCCGGGCCGAGGCCCGGCCCCGATCACTTGCCGAGACGGCGACGCTGGACGCGGGTCTTGCGCAGCAGCTTGCGGTGCTTCTTCTTAGCCATGCGCTTGCGGCGCTTCTTGACCACCGAGCCCATACGACGACAGCCTTTCGATGCAACGTGCGGGGCGGACCGGAAGACACCACGCGGTGGCGTCGACGACCGCTTGCGGACAACGGACCGGACCAGCGTGGCGGGCGGCGGGCGCACCGGTGTGCGGTCACGGACCGCTCCAGGGTAGCCGGAGAGCGTCAGCAGGACCAACGCGCCCCCGTCGATGCCCGTTACGTCGCATCCTGGGGCCCGTCACATCGCACCGCAGTTGGCGAGGTATCAGGCGGTCTCCTGGAAGGCGCCCCGCAGGTACTCGTGCACCGCGTGCTCGGGCACCCGGAACGACCTGCCGACCCGCACGGCGGTCAGCTCACCGCTGTGCACCAGACGGTAGACCGTCATCTTCGACACCCGCATCACCGCCGCCACCTCGGCGACGGTGAGGAACTTGACCTCCGACAGCCGTCCGTCGGACTGTGACCCGGTCATGGTTCACCGCCCCATCCCCTGCCCCGGCGCGTGCCGCCGGACGGGGTGCTCCCGCTCCGGCGGGCTACGCGCGTGTTACCAGTACGGTAGCGGGGCGGCTGTGACCGGCGCGATCCCTTCGTACAACTGATCATGGCGTGATGCCCGCTTCCCCGGCCGTGATCTATGCCGCCCCGCCCCAAAGCTCGCGTCGCGCTCCCCTCCCGTGACACTTGGTGCCGAGGAGAGGACCTGGCAGTTCCAGCGGCGGCCACCGGGTTGCCGGAGCACGGGTTGAGCCTTCCTACAGATCACGCTTTGAGGAACAAGCCGGGTTCGCAATAAACCATCGCATCGTCACGACGGCCGTCCGTCAATCAACAATCCGTCCGAGCAAGCCACGACAGTGCATCCTCATTCTCCGCAGCTGTGCGGTATGGCTTTCCCAAGTTCTTGCGAACCATCTCTCGGAGTGACGGCACTTGACTAGGGCAAGGAAGGGCTGAAGATCCGATGCTGTCTTGCCACACCGTCCCCTGAACAAACACCGATCCGTCGACCGCAGACATGGCGAAGCCCGGACAACCAAAACCCCAACCGAGTATACGAGATGCGGCGCCAGCACCCATGATGTCCCACTCATCAAGAAGCTCCACCAGTCCCCACACCATCTCAGCCGGATCTTCGTCAACCGAGCCTCGATCCGCAGCCAGATCGATAGACAGGTCCAAGGAGACCAGAAACAGGCGTTCGGCCGAAAATAGCTTTAATTCAGTCGCCAGCGCATACCATCCTGCATTGGCCTTCGAGACTCGATCGGGATCGTCGATCCCCACGGTCCTGTCCCGCCGCCCCTCACGGGGATGACATGAGGTGACCGACCAGGCGACGAAGTTAGGAATTCCCGTCGAGCGCTTGAATCCAAGGAATCTCAAGCCAAAACCGGGCATGATCTTGGAAAACTCATCACCTTGCGAAACGCGCGCAGCCATCGAGTCACCCATCAGCACTTCGGCACGAACGGATTGAGCTTGTTATAGTTATGCCCGTTGGGATTCTTTCCGTCTGGACCGATCCAGGCATACTGACCATTCTTTTCAAGGATTCTATACGCGTTATTCTTTGGGTCCGGCGCGTAGATCTTAGCACCGGCCCACCATGCTGTCTTGCGATTGTCGCCACCCTTGTAAAAATCCGGCGTACCATCCGGATTGACACGCTGCTGCAGGGTTCCGTCCTTAATTTGTTCGATTCCACGCTGAATTATATTCGGCGACGGAGCCGTGTTGTCATTATGCACGAGCACGGGGATGGCGCCCGAGAGAACATAGTACGTGTGAATGCCGTCAACAGTAAGGTTGTAGGCGAGGGAGGAACGTGCCGAGAAGAACATCAGGCCGCCAACAGCACCTGATTTACCCTCTGAGCTGAGCGTCAGATCACCTCGGTCGAGTTGATCGGCGCGCTGCCACTGGCGATCGGTCTGGTTCCAGAACGGGTGGTCCTCCGTGGTGGTGAGGAGAGCACCGCCGACCTCAAGGTCGATCAGGTCGTCCTTGTGCACCCAGACACGGGTGACGGTGCGGGGCCCCTGCTCGCCGGTCTCGGGGTCGGAGGCAACCACCTCATCGCCGATGCGAATCTCTTCAAGCTTTTTGGTGGTGCCGTCAGCCATGAGGACCTCGGTGTCACCACTGAAGCTCATGCAGCCGCCGCGGCGCGCGCCGGTGCCTCTGCCTCCCTGGCTGCCGCCGCGGACGGGCACGCCGGGAACGCCGCTGACGATCCGGTCGTCGCTGGGCAGGTTGTCGACACCCCACTTGTAGTGCACGTCCCAGAAGAGTTCTTCGATCCACTGCTGACAGCCGCCGGGCCTGCCCATCTCATGACAGATGTTCATGGCGAGCTTGGCGGTGTCGTTCCGCATCCAGTCGTCGTTGTTGCCCTCGCTCATCGTGGCGAAGTACTTCGCCCGCTGCTCCCGCCAGCGGCGCATGAACTCCTCGAACGGCACGCTCTCCGGCACCCGGATGCCATGGCCGAGGTCGCGCGGGTGGTTCTCCTTATTGGGCTTGGAACTTCCCTTTTTCTGGTCCTCTCCCCACTGGACGTTCTCCGGCGTGCCGCAGCCGTGCGGGCAACCCTTCTTCGGGTCGTAGCCGAAGCAGTCGAAGTACCTACAGTCGTCGGGGATCAGCCCCGATGGGTCGCTGAGGGTGACCGGGGAGTTGTTGGCGTACGAGTAGCCGTTCCACTGCTGCGGGTCGGCCAGGTCCTGTAGTGGGTCGAGCGAGACGAACCGGCCGATGGTCGGGTCGTAGTTGCGGGCGCCGACCTGGGTCAGCCCGGTGTTCGGGTTGAGCGGCTGGTTGAGGAAGCCCCGGTTGTCCGGGGCCGCCACGGTGGCACCGCGCGGCGCGCCGTAGGGGGTGTACTGCCGCCAGGTCGGCTGGGCGGTGCTGTCGAGGTAGAGGCTGGGCGTGCCCTGGTGGTCCGGCACGCTGAACCCGTACGCGGTGCCGCTGCCCGTCCGGTGGGCCACCGCCCCGCTCGGCAGTGAGTAGTAGCGGACGCCGCTCAGGCTCTGGGTGGCGGTGTTCAGGGTGATCTGCTCGCCGAACAGGTACAGGGTCGTGGTTCCCGGGTCGCGCTGGATGAGCAGGTTGCCGTCGGCGTCGTACAGGAACGAGCTGTCCCCGTCGGTGCCGCCGGTCACCGAGGTCAGCTCTCCGGCGTCGTCCCAGGCGAGGGTCTGCGTGCCCTGCCCGGCCTGGCGGGTGGTCATGTTGCCGGCGCTGTCGTAGGCGTAGGACGTACTGCCGGTGAGGCCGCCGGTGGTGGTCGTGCCCGTCAGCGTGTGGGGCTGCCCACCACCGTTGCCGTCGTACGCGTAGGTGGTGGTGGTGTCGGTGCCGCCGGAGAGCGAGTACTGGGTCTGCTTGGTCCGGTTGCCGAGCGAATCGATCTCCCACTCGGTCCAGTACGCGCTGGTGGTGCCGATCCCGCTGCCGACCATCGCCCGGTTGCCGGTCGTGGGGGCGACCGCGCAGTCGTCGGTGGCGGTCCACGCCCTGGTCAGCCGGCGCAGCGCGTCGTACCGATAGCACTCGGTCTCCGAGGCCGCGCCCGGCAGGTAGCGGGTGTCGGCAGTCTTGAGGATGTTCCCGTACAGGTCGTACTCGTAGTTCTGCTTGCCGATGCTGGTGGCCGTGGTGGTCGCGCGGCTGATGGTCTGCTGCGTGAGCCGGCCGTTGTGGTCGTCGTACTCGTTGGAGACGACGGCGGCGCTGGTGGTCGGGCCGCCGACGCCCTGGAGAACCCGGCCCCAGGCGTCGTACTCGGTCGAGGTGGCGTAGCCGGCGAGGCCGGCGAGGGAGTTCGGCATGTCCAGGACGCCGATATAGCCGCGGAAGACGGTTTCGGCGGGCAGACCGCCCCGGGCCTGGTAGCCGTCGGTGAGCGGCTTGCCGGTCACGCTGTTGTAGCTGTGGGTGTAACCGTAGGTGTTGCCGAGCGGCCCTTCGGTCGCCGGGATGGTGACCGTCTCGCCGGTCGAGGAGCCGAAGGCGTTGAATCCGGTCCACTGGGTGCGGTACTCGGCACCGTTACGGAAGGCGGTGGACGTGGTCAGCCGGCCGACCGGGTTGGCCATCGCGGCCACGGCGAGGTTGTCGTTGTCGTACACCCAGGCGGCGAGTCGGTTGCCCGTCGACTGCGCCGAGACCGCCGCGGCGTGGTGGGCCGTCTTGCGGTTGATCTTGTCGTACGTGGAGGAGGTCGTCCTGCCCCTGGAGTCGGTGGCCTCGACGAGGTTGCCGGCGCCGTCGTAGCGCATCGTGCTGGTGCCGGCGTCCGGGTCGTCCTTGCTGACCACCTGCCCACGCAGGTCGTACTGGCTGGTCCAGACGTTGCCGGCGGGGTCGGTCAGGGTGGCCGGGTTGCCGCCGGCGTCGTAGCCGTGACTGGTGGCGACCGTCGTGCCGCCGGTCAGGTGGTAGACGCCGGTGAACGGGTTGGTCGGGCTGTTCAGGGTCGGCGCGGAGACGTACTGGAGTTGCTTCTCGGTCCGCCCCATCGGGTCGGTCACCACGGCGGTGGTGGTGCCGCCCGTCGGCGGGATCACCGTCGTCCGGTCGCCGTTGTACACGGTCCGGGTCGCCGACTTCACGACGCCGTCGCGGGCGCTCTCGGCCAGGATGACCCGGCCGAGCCCGTCGTACGTGTTGAAGGTCTGGTTCAGCGCCTTCTTCAGCAGGTTGTCGGTATGGACCGGGGTGGTGTCCGGGGAGGTGGAAGCATCCCACCAGCCGTTGTACGTGGCACGCACCCAGCCACGGCTGTCGTAGAAGGAGTCGGTCACCAACCTGCCGCTCGCCGGGCTCTCCTCCTGTTTCTGCCGCACCCGGTGCAGCGCGTCGTAGATGGTGATCGACTTGTGGTAGCCGCTGTTGTTGTTGAGCGTCTGGGTCATCGTGGCCGTCGGCCCGGTCTTCGACACCGTGTAGGTGTGCTTGACGTGGGCGGGGTTGCTGGTCGCCCGGGAGGCGAGCCAGACCCCGGTGAGCCTGCCCAGCGCGTCGTACTGGTTACGGGTGACGATGCCGTTCGGATCGGTGCTGGCGGTGGTCAGGTTCCGCAGCGGCGTGACGGTGTTGACGGTGGCGTGCCCCTCGGCGTTCGTGACGGTGAGCGCGGTGGTGAGCCCGACGGCGTTGTCCGTGTAGCTGACGGTGCTCTTGTTGCCGTTGCCGTCCCAGCTACCGGTGGCCCGGCCGTAGGTGTCGAACTCCGCCCGGTCGGTGGTCTGGTAGACGTATGCCCCGGAGACCCAGTCGGCGGCCTTGCGGACCATCGTGACGTTGCCCTTGGTGGGCGCGGCGGCCTGCGGAAAGGCCGTGCCGAAGGCGGGATCGTCGTAGTGCGTCCGCACGTGCGAGACGACCTGCGCCGGCCGGTCGACCGTGGCCGGGGCCGTCAACGTGTTCACGCTGCCGGGTGCCGTGGCCGAGGGGCCCTGGGCGTAGCCACCGCAGGCGACGGACACCGTCTCGGTCTCGCTGGTCAGGCCCACGAGGTTGAGTCCCGTGTTCGGCGCGGCGTACGACGTGGTCGTGCACCGGTCGTAGGCGGCGTTCGCCGGGACGGTGTGCTGATACGTGTGCTTGAGCAGGCCGAACGTGGCCGAGCTGGTGGAGGCGTCGTACGAGTTGTCGGTCGCGCTGTACCGCCAGGTCGTGGTGCCGCCGGACGTGACCGCCTGCCGCCGCCAGACGCGCGCCGGCGCGGCGAACGTGGCGGTCAGCGGGGAGAGGCCGGTGCGGGCACGGGTCGCGGTCGCGCCCGACACCCAGTACGAGGTGACCGTCGAGCTGTCGACGGGACCGCCGTCACCGACGTGGTTCGTGACTTCGAGTTCGCGGCCGGCGAGCTGGTCGACGTCCTCGTGGACGCCGCCGGCGGAGTCGGTGACGTTGACGACCGTGGTGTTGTTGTTCTTGCTCATGCCGCGGTAGTACGTCGTCTCGGAGAGCGTGCGGGGATCGTTGACCCCGTCGCCCGCGCGCACCCTGACCTTGCCGTAGCCGCGGAACTGGCCGTAGGTGCGGTACTTGGCCTTGACCACCTCGTTGTCGTCGAAGTGCCAGGCGGCACCGCCGACGTACTCGTGGTTGGTGGACGTGGCGGGGGCGCCGCCGGTGGGATCGGTGGCGGTGACCCGCGTGACGGCGTACTTGTGGAACCAGTCACGGAGCTGGTCGGTGTACCCGCTCGGCGTCCAGTAGATCGGGTAGCAGGACTTCGTGTTCGAGGCGGGGCTGGTCGTCACCGGAGCCGTGCACGGTACCGGCAGCTCGTAGCTGGGCGAGATCACCGAACCGGTCTCGGTGGTGATGGTGGCGATGCGCTGCCGGTAGAAGTTGGGCAGGCCGCCGGCGGTGTCGACGCGGTTGGCCAACTTGATCCCGGTGAACGACACCGAGGGCAACGCGATGGCGGCGGTGGAGCCGCCGGAGGTGGTGTCGTGACCGGTGCGGGTGATCGAGGTCAACCACAGCGTCGGCGAGGTCCCGTCGCCGGTCGCCGGCATGGTGTGGGCGAGCGCGTACGAGTCCACCTTCTTGTGCGTGGAGGTGGCGGTGTCGTACTGCCTGGTCTCGATCGAGGCCAGCCGCACGGTGGAGAAGAACGAGGGGCTCCACGCCTGGCAGTCGGTGCCGGAGTTGCACACCAGGTCGAACGGAACGTCCGGCCAGTTCGCCTTGTTCGCGGAGTTCAGGGGCTGGCAGGTGCCGGAGAGGCACCGGTCGGCGGTGTTGAAGACGACCTGGTTCGGAACCGTGCCGTAGGCCCCGTCGTCGCGGAAACCGTAGTCGATTCGGGTCAGGTAGCTGTCCCGGACGTAGGTGACGTCGGTGGTTCCCTTGTTCCGCCCGTAGTAGTTGGTGTCCTGCTTGTAGTAGTAGGCCATGGCGTTGCCGTGGACGTCCTTGACGTAGTCCAGGTTCCACCGGTACGCCTCCGTGCAGACCGAGGACGAGAACCCGGCCGAGTTGTAGCAGGGGTCTCCCGAGTGCGGTGAGTAGACCGGAACTGTGTCGACCGACTTGGTCTCGGGCTTGCCGGTGCTCCAACCCGGCAGCCGGTTACGCCCGAACTCGTAGACGGTGCCGTCACGCTCGACAACCCGCCAGTAGTCACTGTCGTGCGTGTTGCTGCCGTTCCCCGAGTTGGTCACCCGGGTGACCTTGGCCCCGGTGTCGTTCTGGAGCTTCCATGTCTCCTTCGCGGAGTCCCAGATCAGGGAGCTCGACGAGCCGTTCAGCATGATGGTCAGGACCGGGCCGGTGTAGCAGCGGTCGTAGGTCTTCACCGGGGAGGGGCTACCGCCCGGATCGTCGTTGCACGAGACGAAGGTCTGCTCGACGAACGACCTCGGCGTCGTCCAGCCGTCACCGGCCCAGGACGCCTGCGCGTTGGTCGAGGAGGTCTGGCCGTCGACGGCGCCGGAGTCGTAGGACAGGGCGACCTTCGGCACCAGCTTCGACCGGGTCGCCGGCAGCTCCACCGGGTAGGAGTAGGTGAAGGAGCCCGTGCTCCCGCCCACACTCCAGGACTGGGACGGCGACAGGTCGGTTGCGGCGTAGGTGCCGCCCTTGCCACCCTCGTCGTCCGCAGTCGCGACGGTTGCCAGCACCGTCGCGGTGCCGGGCGCTCCGGCGACAGAGCCGGCGGCAGTCAGCGCCACCTCGGCTGACACCGAGTTGGTGGCGATGTCGTTGATCGACGGCAGCGGGGAGGCGATGCGACACTCGGCGATCTGCGGGGTGGTCAGGGCGCAGGCGGGCAGCCGCACGAGCCCCAGTCGAGAGCCGTAGTTTCCGCCGTACGCCTCGGCGAATTCGGCGTAGTCGACGCCGACCTGCACAGTGCCGGCTGTGGGTTCGGAGGCCGGGGCCACCGACAGGAGCACCCCGGCCACGCCGGCAGCCTCGGCTGCGGCCCGGTCGGCAACCGTAACCGCAAGCCGCTTCGGGCCGGTGTATCGGCCACCCTCGCCGACCGGCCGGGTCCACACCGGAGTGCCCGCCGCGCGCACCTTTGCCGGCTTCTGCGCCCGTGTACCGGGCTTGGCCGCCGACGCCGTCAGGTCGACCTGGGCGGATGCGGCCTTCGGCCAGACCGTCCGCGTGGGGCGGTGGCTGGACTTCGCCTGGTCCACCGGCGTCACGAAGTTCGTCGGCAAGGGCTTGACGCCCTTCACCGACCGGCCGGGCGACACCGGGGGCAGCAGTGCCTGCCCGTCGTCCGACGGCCTCGCCGTCGCTGGCGTACCGGACAACAGCCCCGCCGCCAGTGACGCCGCCACGACCACCGCGACCGAACGCCTGCAGCGACTCAGCAGGCGCAGATCCCCGTGCCCGACCATGCGTACTCCCACTCCGCGAGAAACAAGGAAAGCCACACAACGTAGTCGATCGAGCACGCTGCGGGGCGCGCCGACAATCTTTCACGTTCAGCCTCGCCAAAGATCACGGTAAGATAACGATCGATAAGCACGCATGGACCAAATCGTCGCAGAAGGCTTGAAAAGCATCACAGACTGTCACGTGACCCCGGCTTACGTGTGGCAGTGGCCGGGTCACGGCGCCCGCAGCGCGGCGGTCGGCGTACGGATCGTCACCGGGCGGTGGTCAGGGCCGACGACCGCGCGGTCGTCCATCCACTCACGGCCCGGGAACGGGAAGGTCCGCGGAGTGACTCAGAATGCCGCCGGTGGGTCCGTTCGGCGACTGGGCGACCTTCGGCATGGGGAACCGACCGGCGGTTTCGCCGGCAACCCGGCCGCGCTGCTCGGCGCGAACGGCACCCTCGTGCTCTACGTGGTCGGCACGGACGGCAATCACCTGCTCGGCTGCGGCACCGAAGGCCGGATCCACAGGACCGACCAGCCATCCCCCGGCACGGGACTGACGCCTTGGACGGAGATTCCCTGATCGAGCGGTGGTGCCGTCTCCACCCGTGCGGGTGGAGACGGCACCACCGGCGACTCAGGGCGACGGGACCGACGGAACGTGAATCGGCTCGTACCGGACGATCTCGTGGTGGTAACCGCCGACGGTGACCGCGTTCCCGCCGGTAGACGTCACGAACGCCAGGCCAGGTAGGTCACTTCTTCGACAGCAGGGCGCGACCGAAGAAGGTCAAGTTGGCAGGGCGCTCGGCGAGCCGGCGCATCAGGTAGCCGTACCAGTCGGTGCCGTACGGCAGGTACGTGCGCACGGTGTAGCCCTCGCCCACCAGCCGGGTCTGCTCCTCCGGCCGGATGCCGTACAGCATCTGGAACTCGAAGCGGTCCGCCCCCCGGTCGAACCAGCGGGCCCGGTCCTCGCCGATGGCGATCAGGCGCGGGTCGTGGGTGGCCAGCATCGGGTACCCGTCGCCGGACATCAGGATGTTCATGCAGCGCACGTACGACTTGTCCACCTCGCGGGCCGACTGGTACGCCACCGACTCCGGCTCCTTGTACGCCCCCTTGCACAGTCGCACCCGGGACCCGGCCGACGCCAGCTCCCGGCAGTCCGACTCGGTGCGCCGCAGGTACGCCTGGAGCACCGCCCCGGTCGACGGGAAGTCCTTACGGAGCTTGGCCAGCACGTCCAGGGTCGAGTCGGTGGTGGTGTGGTCCTCCATGTCCAGGGTGACCGTGGTGCCCGCCCGCTCCGCCGCCGCGCAGATCGCCCTCGCGTTGTCGTACGCGAGTTGCTCGTCGAACATCTGGCCGAGGGCGGAGAGCTTCAGGCTCACCTCGGCCGCCGGGGTGAGCCCGGCCTCGGCGAGCAGCCCGAGCAGCGTGACGTACTCGTCCCGGGTGGCGGTGGCCTGCTCTGCGGTGACGGTGTCCTCCCCGAGGTTGTCGAGGGTGACCGCGAGGCCGGCGGCGGCGAGTTCGCGGGTCGCGCGCAACGCGTCGCCGGTGCCGGCGCCGGCGACGAACCGGCGGACGACGTCCCGGGTGAAGGGAGCCGTCGCTACGAGCCGCTCGATCTGGGCCGAGCGGGAGGCGGCAAGAATGACGGAACGGAGCATGGGCCGAGCGTAACGCTCCCCGGGCACCCCCGCGCCGCCGTGGCCGTTGCCGGGGCTCGGCCCACGGTGAGAGGGGAACCCTTCTCTACCGTATGCGTTGGGAAGGGGCCCTTCCTTACCCCGTGCGCGGATCGGCTACAACGATGCCGTGGAACAACGCCCCCGACGCCGACTGCGGTCGGCCACCGTGCAGCTCGGCGCGCTGACCGCCCTCGCGCTCGCCGTCTCCGGCTGCAACACCTCCTCCTCCGCCGATGACGACGACGATGACTGCGCGCTCGGCCCGGTCGGCGGCGGCGGGACCGTGGCGCTGGCGATGCACGCGCCGACGGTCACCGACGCCACCGCGCGCACCGAGCCGCGACCGGCGACGGCGGCCGTGCCCGAGCGCGGCGGCTTCGGCACCTACCTCGCCTCCTGCGGCGGCTGACGTGCGGCGCGAGGCGGTCACCCCGCGCCCCGACTGGGAGGCCAGCGTGCGTTCCCAGGGCCTGGTGTACGTCGACACGGAGCTGCCCGACGGCGAGGTCATGTCGTACTGGGACGAGACCGCCGCGTACGCCTTCGGCCTGGAGGAGGTGCTGCGGCTGGAGGAGGCCACCGCGGAGCTGCACCGAATGTCGGTCGCCGCCGCCGAGCACGTGGTGGCCCGCCGCCGGTACGCCGAGTTCGGCCTCCCCGCCTGGGCGGCCGAGGCGGTGGCCCGCTCGCTGCGCGAGGCCCCGCCGAGCCTCTACGGCCGCTTCGACCTGCACTACGACGGCACCTGGCCGCCGAAGCTGCTGGAGTACAACGCCGACACCCCCACCTCCCTGGTCGAGGCGGGCATCGCGCAGTGGTTCTGGCTGGAGGAGACCCGCCCCGAGGCGGACCAGTGGAACAGCCTGCACGAGCGCCTCGTCGCCACCTGGGCGAAGATCGGCGCGGGCCTGCACGACGGCCGGGTGCACGTGGCCTTCTCGAACGAGGACGAGTCGGGCGAGGACCAGATGACCGCCGGCTACCTGGCCGAGACCGCCCGGCAGGCGGGGCTCGCGGCGGAGCTGCTGGCGATCCAGGACGTCGGCTGGGACGGCCGGCGCTTCGTCGACGCCGCCGACCGGCCGGTCACCACCTGCTTCAAGCTGTACCCCTGGGAGTGGATGCTGACCGAGCCGTACGGGCCGCTGGCGTTGGACCCGGGCACCCCGACCACCTGGATCGAGCCGGCGTGGAAGCTGCTGCTGTCCAACAAGGCGCTGCTCGCGGTGCTCTGGGAGCTGTACCCGGGCCACGACTACCTCCTCCCCGCCTACCTGGACTCGCCCCGGGGCATGACCGAGTACGTGGCGAAGCCGCTGCTCGGCCGCGAGGGCGGCTCGGTGCGGATCGTCACGGCCGCCGGGGAGATCACCAACCCGAGCCAGTACGGCGACGAGGGCTTCTGCTACCAGCAGTTCCGGGCCCTGCCGAGCTTCGACGGCAACCACGTGGTGTTGGGGAGCTGGGTCGTCGGCGGCGAGCCGGCCGGCGCCGGGCTGCGGGAGAGCGCGAGCCTGATCACCGACAACTACTCGCGGTTCCTGCCGCACTACATCGACGCGCCGCGACTGACGTGAGTCGTCTACCGTTGGGGGCGTGAACTTCGACGCGTACGCCCGGACCGGAGTTGATCTCGTCAACGCCCGGCTGGACGACCTCGACGACCTGCGGGCCCTCTTTCCCGAGGACAACGCCTGGATGCGCGACGAGGTCGCGGAGCGGGACCTGGCGACCTTCCGGCGGGCGCAGAAGCGACTGCGCGACGTCTTCGAGTACGGCACCTCGGGCCGCGACGCCCAGGCGGTGGCGGAACTGAACACGCTGCTCGAGGCGTACCCGGTGCAGCCGCGCATCTCGGGGCACGACTCCAGCGACTGGCACATGCACGTCACCAGCCGGGGCGCTTCGGTGAGCGCGGAGTACCTGGCCGGCGCGGTGTGGGGGCTGTCGGTCTGGCTCTGCGAGTACGGCAGCGCCCGGTTCGGGGTCTGCGCCGACGAGCGCTGCGGCAACGTCTACCTGGACACCTCGTCGAACTGCTGCCGGCGGTTCTGCTCGGAGCGCTGCGCGACCCGCTCGCACGTGGCCGCCCACCGGGCCCGCAAGCGCGCCGCGAACGGCGAGCGGCCCGCCGCCCCGGCAGACGCCCCGCTCAGCGACGCCCCGCTGACCCCGGTGAGCTGAACGCCGGCGAGCTGACGCCGGCGAGCTGACCCACCCCGGGCGGCCCGCCCGGGGCGGGCGCTCAGGCGTCGACCGGGGACGGGGCCGTCAGGTGCGCGCGGGCGAACTCCAGGGCCTCGCGCAGGTCGGCCTCCCGCACGGCGCGGCTCTTCGCGCCCCGGGTGGTGACCTCCACGGCCACCGAGCCGGTGAAGCCGCGCCCCGCCAGCGAGCGGAGCAGCTCGGCGCAGGGCTGGGTGCCGCGCCCCGGCACCAGGTGCTCGTCGCGCCCCTCGCCGGTGCCGTCGCCGAGGTGCACGTGGGCCAGGCCGGCGCCCATCCGGTCGGCCATCTCCAGCGCGTCGGTGTGCGACGCGGCGCAGTGCGACAGGTCGAGCGTGTACGACGGGTAGCCGGTGTCGGTCGGGTCCCAGCCCGGCACGTACGGGACGAACTGCCGGCCGGCCATCCGCACCGGGTACATGTTCTCCACCGCGAAGCGCAGCCCGCCGAAGCTCCCGGCGATGCGGTCCAGGCCGGTGGCGAAGTTGCGGGCGTAGTCCCGCTGCCAGGTGAACGGCGGGTGCACCACCACGGTCGGCGCCTCCAGGGTCTCCGCCAGCTCGGCGGCCCGGCGCAGCCGCTCCCACGGGTCGGGGCTCCACACCCGCTGGGTGACCAGCAGGCAGGGCGCGTGGACGGAGAGCACCGGCACGCCGTAGTGCGCGGCGAGGCCGCGCAGCGCGCCGGCGTCCTGGCTGACGGCGTCGGTCCACACCATCACCTCGACGCCGTCGTACCCGAGCGCTGCGGCGAGCTGGAACGCCGCCGCGGTCCGCTCGGGGAAGACCGAGGACGTGGACAGGAGCACGGGGACGCGGGAAGTCACACCAGCCAGGGTAGCCCGCCTCCGCTGCGGCATCGTGACGAGCGGTCGCAAACCGCCCCTAACGCCCGCAAGCAGCCTACATCGGCGAGAGCTGATCGAGTCGGCGCAGGATGACGCCCTCGCGCAGCGCCCAGGGGCAGATGTCCAGCGACTCCACGTCGAGGCGGCGCAGCACCGCCTCGGCCACCACCGCCCCGGCCAGGAGCTGGTGCGCCCGCCCCGCGCCGACCCCCTCCAACTGGGACAGGTGGCGCGGCGGGATGTGCCGGACGAAGGCGAGCACCTGCCGCAGGCCGTCGCGGGTCAGGCGGCGCGGCGCCCAGAGCCCGGCGCCCGACGGTGCCGCGCCGGCCAGCCGGGCCAGGGTGCGGAACGTCTTCGAGCTGGCCACCGCCCGGTCCCAGCCCGTGCCGGCGAGCTGCTCCACGACCGGGTCGAGCAGCCCGTCGACGTACTCCCGCAGCTCCTCCACGGCCTCGGCCGGCGGGGGGGCCGCGCCGTCCGGGGCGACCCGGAGCCGGTCGCGGGTCAGCCGGCCCGCGCCGAGCGGGAGGGAGACCGCGACGGTGGGCTGCTCGTCGATGCCGGCCGCCACCTCCAGCGAGCCACCGCCGATGTCCAGCGCCAGCAGCCGGCCGGCGGACCAACCGAACCACCGCCGGACCGCGAGGAACGTGATGCGTGCCTCGTCCGCGCCGGCGAGCACCTCCAGCCGTACGCCGGCCTCGTCGCGCACCCGGGCCAGCACCTCGGCCGCGTTGGTGGCGTCGCGGACCGCCGAGGTGGCGAACGCGAGCAGCTCGTCGCTGCCCAGCCCGGACGCGGCGGCGCGGGCCGCGCCGACGGCCTCGACCAGCCCGTCCGCCCCGGCCCGGGTGAGCGCGCCGTCGGGGCCGATCTGCTCGGCGAGCCGCAGCACCACCTTCTCCGAGTGGGCCGCCCAGGGGTGCGCGCCGTGGTGGGCGTCGACCACGAGCAGGTGCACGGTGTTGGAACCGACGTCGAGCACTCCCAGTCGCATGCCCACGACCCTAGGGCCTGACCGCTTCGGCGGCTCGCCGGTGGAAAGAGGGCTCCGCGCGTAGGCTGGGCCGGGTGACGAGCCAGATCGAGATCCAGGCGCTGGTGGACGACCCCGACGACCCGCGCAGCCGGGAGGTCGGGCTGGACTTCCCCCGGGAGTGGATCGAGTTCGTCGACCCGGCGGACGACAAGCACGTGGTCCGCGCCGACCTGACCTGGCTGCTGTCCCGCTGGACCTGCGTGTTCGGCCGGGGCTGCCACGGCATCGTCGCCGGCCGGGCCGCCGACGGCTGCTGCTCGCACGGCGCGTTCTTCACCGACGCCGACGACGAGAAACGGGTCCGCGCGGCGGTGAAGCGGCTCACCCCGGCCACCTGGCAGCACTTCCGCCGCGGGTTCAGGAACTGGACGGAGGAGGACACGATCGACGGCGAGAACCCGGCCCGGCGCACCGCCACCCGGGACGTCGACGCCCCCTGCGTCTTCCTCAACGACGCCGACTTCCCCGCCGGGGGCGGCTGCGCGCTGCACGCCCAGGCGCTGCGCGACGGGGTGCACCCGCTGGAGTACAAGCCGGACGTCTGCTGGCAGCTCCCCGTCCGGCGGGACCAGGACTGGCACAAGCGCCCCGACAACACCAAGGTGCTGATCTCCACCCTCGCGGAGTTCGACCGGCGGGGCTGGGGCGCGGGCGGGCACGACCTCGACTGGTGGTGCACCTCGTCGACCGACGCGCACGTCGGCGCCGAGCCGATGTACGTCTCGTACGGCCCGGAGCTGACCGCGCTGATCGGCGCGCCCGCGTACGCGAAGCTCGCCGAGCTGTGCGCGGCCCGGCACCGCCAGGGCCAGGTCGCCCCCCACCCGGCCAGCAGGTAAGGAAGGGCCCCTTCCCAACGCCTGCGGTAGAGAAGGGCGCCCCTCTCACCTCACCGAGCGCGACGGCCGGCGCGGCACGCGACGGCCGGCTACGACTACGGCTACGGCTACGGCTCGAACTTGTAGCCCAGGCCCCGGACGGTGACGATGAAGCGCGGCGCGGACGGCTCCGGCTCGATCTTCGAGCGCAGCCGCTTGACGTGCACGTCCAGGGTCTTGGTGTCGCCGACGTAGTCGGCCCCCCAGACCCGGTCGATGAGCTGCCCCCGGGTCAGCACCCGGCCGGCGTTGCGCAGCAGCAGCTCCAGCAGCTCGAACTCCTTGAGCGGAAGCTGGACGGGCCCCCCGCCGACGGTCACTACGTGCCGCTCGACGTCCATCCGCACCGGGCCGGCCGCCAGGGTCGGCGCGCCCGACTCGGTAACCTCCGGGTTCCGCCGGCGCAGCACCGCCCGGATGCGGGCGACCAACTCCCGGGGCGAGTACGGCTTGGTGACGTAGTCGTCGGCCCCAATCTCCAGGCCGACCACCTTGTCGATCTCGCTGTCCCGCGCGGTGACCATGATGATCGGCACGTGGGAGCGCTGGCGGAGCTGCCGGCACACCTCCGTGCCGGACATCTCGGGCAGCATCAGGTCGAGCAGCACGATGTCGGCGCCGGTCCGGTCGAATTCGGTGAGGGCGGAGGTGCCGGTGGCTGCGACCGAGACCTCGAAGCCCTCCTTGCGGAGCATGTACGACAGGGCGTCGGAGAACGACTCCTCGTCCTCGACCACCAGAACGCGGCTCAACGGGCTTTCCTTTCCTCACGAATCGGACGGGGCGGGTCGGTTCTCACGGAACCAGACCGACCGGGTCCTCACAATTGGGGCCGGCCGGGCCGGCCCCCGCCCCCACCGACGGCGGTGCCGGTGGGACGTCCTCCGGCGGGCGGGCAGGCAGCCGGAGGGTGAACGTCGACCCACCCCCGAGGGTGCTCGACACCTCGACCCGGCCGCCGTGGTTGCTCGCAATGTGCTTGACGATGGCCAGGCCGAGCCCCGTGCCGCCGGTGGTGCGGGAGCGGGCCTGGTCGGCGCGGTAGAACCGTTCGAAGATCCGCTCCACGTCGGTGGGGGCGATCCCGATCCCCTGGTCGGCGACGGAGACCACGACGTGCTCGCCCTCGGCGCGGGTGGCGACCCGGACCGTGGTGTGCTCGGCGGAGTAGTTGATGGCGTTCTCGACCAGGTTGGCCACGGCGGTGGCGATCTGGGCGTCGCTGCCGTACACGATCAGCCCGCGCTCGCCCTCGGTCGTTACCTCGACCCGGCGTGCGGCGGCGCTGGTGCGGGTGCGGTCGAGCACCTCCGCGACCACCCAGTCCAGCGCGACGGGCTCCGGGGCGGGCTGCGGCTCCGCCCCCTGGAGCCGGGTCAGCTCCAGCAGCTCCTGCACAAGCCGGCCCAGCCGGGTCGACTCGTGCTGGATGCGCTCGGCGAACCGCCGCGCGGCGACGAGGTCCTCGGAGAGGCCGGGGAGCTGCGGGCCGGGGGCGGCCGTACCGGCAGCGCCGCCGGCCACCCCGGGGGTCGCCGCGCGGGCCAGGTCGCCGGCCGGCTCGGTGGCGTCGAGCAGCGCCTCGGCGAGCAGTTGCAGCGCGCCGATCGGGGTCTTCAGCTCGTGGCTGACGTTGGCCACGAAGTCCCGGCGGACCCTGGCCAGCCGGTGGGAGTCGGTGACGTCGGCCGCCTCGACGGCCACGTACCCGCCGCCGACCGCCACGGCCCGCAGGTGCACGCCGAGCGGGCCCGGGCCGGCGTTGTCGCGGCCACGTGGCAGGTCCAGCTCGATCTCGCGCCGCACGCCCGTGCGGCGCACCTGCCCGGCCAGGGTACGGATCAGCGGGTGGGCGGCGGTCGAGCCCGGGGTGGCGCCGGTGCGCAGCAGCCCCATCGCGCGGGCCGCCGGGTTCACCATGACCGGTACGTCGTCGGGACCGAGCACCAGCACGCCCGCGCGCAGCGAGTCCACCGTCCGGCGCCCGAGGCCGGAAAGCACGGTCTGCTGATCGTCGACCATCGGGGGCCCTTCCCTGTTCCGGAGCAGGTGTCCGAGCCCGTCGCTCGCGGCGGTCGGGCCGCGGCGGCGCCACGCCCGGACGATCCCGGGCAGCAGCGACCCGATGGCCAGCCCGGCCACCAGCGCCACGACCACCGTCGTCGTCACCGCCCATTCCACCCGGCGATCGTAGGGTCATTGTTCACTCGGCCATAGGAATAAACCGGACGAATCGCCCTCACTTCCGGCAATGTTCACCCCCCGCTCCCACGCCGTTCACCGCCGTTAACCTTGGGTCCTCTCCCCCCGGCCTACGGTGGTCGCGCACCGCTCGACCCCCGGCGCCGGGGCCCGCACCGGCCGGGCCGGCGCCACCGACCACAGGACGTGATGATGCGCGACGAGTTCCGGGCCGACCTGCACACCGTCAGCCAACTGCTGGTGGACATGGCCGAGGGGGTTCGCGCCGCGATGCGCCAGGCGACCCGGGCCCTGCTCACCGCCGACCGGCGGGCGGCCGAGACCGTGATCGAGCGGGACGCCGAGATCGACGCGGAGTACCGGAACATCGAGGAGCGGGTCTGCGACCTGCTCGCCCGTCAGTCCCCGGTCGCCTCCGACCTGCGCGCCATGATCACCGCCCTGCACGTCGCCGCCGACCTGGAACGGATGGGCGACCTGGCCGACCACGTGGCGAAGACGGCGCTGCGCCGCCACCCGTCCCCGGCCGTCCCGGCGGAGCTGCGGCCGGTCTTCACCGACATGGCCTCGATCGCCGACCGGATGGCCGAGAAGATCGGCTCGGTGCTGGCGCGGCCCGACGCCGTGCTCGCCGCCGAGCTGGACCGCGACGACGATGCCATGGACGACCTGCACAAGAGCCTGTTCGGGGTGCTGCTCGGCGACGACTGGCCGTACGGGGTGGAGACGGCGATCGACGCCACCCTGCTGGGCCGCTTCTACGAGCGGTTCGCCGACCACGCGGTCAACGCGGGCGAGCACGTCGTCTACCTGATCACCGGGGAGCCCGCGGCGTCGACGGCCTGAGCGGGCCGCGCACGTGGCGTGCGCCGGTTAGGAAGGGCCCCTTGCCATGCAGAAAGCGGG
>NZ_BBZF01000015.1:497173-549575 GCF_020884795.1 Micromonospora okii | reverse complement strand
GCCCCTGGAGTGACGCAAACTTCTTGATCACCGGGGAAGGGCCGGGGTGGGGGAGGGGGTGGGGGTGGGGAAGAGGGCGGGGTCAGCGGACGGCGGGGGCGGCCGTCAGGGTGCCGGCGTTCGCGTCCAGGGTGGCGGGGACGCCGATCGGGACCGTGAGCTGGCCGTGGCCGTGGCCGATCGGGAGGCCGCCCAGGACCGGGACGCCGAGGTCGCCGAGGCGCTCGCCCAGTACGTCGACGACCGTGGTGTCCCAGCCGTCCGCGCAGTCGGTGAACTGGCCGACGGCCACCCCGGCGAGGCCCGCCAGGGCGCCGGCGCGGCGGAGCTGGGTGAGCATCCGGTCGACCTTGTACGGCGGCTCCTGCACCTCCTCGACGAGGAGGACCACCCCGGTCAGGTCCGGCATGTCCGGGGTGCCGACCGAGGCGGCGAGCAGGCACAGGTTGCCGCCGAGCAGCGTCCCCGTGGCGCGACCGGGCACCCGTACGCCGAAGGTCTCCTCGCCCGGGTCCGCGGCGATCGTGACCGGCTCGGTGGTCATCAGCGCGGCGTGCAGCGACTCGGCCGAGCGCAGCGGGGTCCGCTCGTCCCGCCAGGCCGCCCCCGGGCCGTGCACCCCGGCCAGCCGGGCGCCCCGCCAGAGCGCGAGCTGGAGCGCCGTGATGTCGGAGAAGCCGGCCACCACCTTCGGGTCGCGGCGCACCGCCGCCATGTCGACGGCGTCCACGATCCGCTGCGCGCCGTAGCCGCCCCGGGTGCAGATCACCCCGCGCACCTCGGGGTCGGCGAACGCGGCGTTCAGGTCGGCGGCGCGCAGCTCGTCCGCCCCGGCCAGGTAGCCCCGCCGGGCGTACGCCTGCGGGGCGGGCACCGGCCGCAACCCCCAGCCGGTGAGCAGCTCCACGCCCCGGGCCACCCGCTCGGGCCGGGTCGGCCCGGACGGGGAGACCAGCATGACCGTGTCCCCCGGGCGCAGCACGGGCGGGCGCAGGACGGCGTCGTCGGCGATCACAGCCGCAGAGCCTAACCCTCGGAGCGGCCCCCTCGGCGCGGTCCGCCGGGCCCCTCCCGGCAACCGCCGCCGCCGGGCAGCGCCACCGCCCGGCCACCGCCGTCGCCGCCACCGCCGGGGAACGCCTCGGCGGGCCGAGGCGTTCCGGGGCGTTCCGGGGCGGCGCGGGCGTACCGGATAGCCTCGACGCGTGGGAACCGCGCTGGTGATCGAGAACGATCCGACCGATGACGTCCGCCGCCTGGGGGAGTGGCTCGTGGAGGGGGGCCTGGAGCTGCGGGTGCTGCGCCCGCACGCCGGGGACGACCTCCCCGACGACCTCGACGGGTACGTGGCCCTGGTGGTGCTGGGCGGCCCGCAGCCGCCGTACCCGCTGCCCGACGGCACCCCCGGCGCGCCCTGGTTCCCGAAGCTGGAGGGGCTGCTGCGCAAGGCCGTCCGGCACCGGGTGCCCACCCTCGGCATCTGCCTCGGCGGGCAACTGCTGGCCACCGCGCACGCCGGCCTGGTCGAGCGCAGCCCGTCGGGGCCCGAGGTCGGCCCCGCCGTGGTCGGCAAGCGCGACGCCGCCGAGACCGACCCGCTGTTCAAGTACGTGCCGCTGATCCCCGACGTGTTCCAGTGGCACGTCGACGAGATCACCGAGCTGCCGCACGGGGCGACCCTGCTGGCCGCCTCCACCCGCTACCCGAACCAGGCGTTCCGTCTCGGCGACCGGGCCTGGGGCTTCCAGTTCCACATCGAGTGCGACACGGCGATGATCGCCGACTGGGCTACCGACTCGGCCCTGCTCGCCGACCTGGGGTACGACCCCGAGCTGGTGGTCGCCGCCTGCGACCGGCTGATGGCCGACGTCGAGGAGGTGTGGCAGCCGTTCGCGATCCGGTTCGCCGCCCTCGCCCTCGGCGAGCTGGGCGACGACACCGTGCGGCGCGACCTGCCGCTGCTCGGGCACTGACCCGTGATGAGTAGACCCACCCGGGGCCGGCTGCTCCGCTACGGGTTCGGCGCGGCCGACGGCGACGACGGCGGCCGGGCCGCCGACCTGCTCGGCCCGTCCGGGCTCGGCCTGTGGCGGCCGGTGGAGCAGGAGCCCGCCGACGAGGGTGCCGTCGAGCTGCTGACCGCGCTGTCCCGGGCCGCCAACCCCGACCTGGCCCTGCGCCAGCTCCACCGGCTCGTCGAGGCCGAGCGCCGCGCCGCCGCCACGACCGCCGACGGCGGGAGACTCGCCGACTCGCCGCTGCTGGGGGCGCTGCGCGCCGACCCGGGGCTGCGCCGCCGGCTCGTCGCCGTGCTCGGCGCGTCCTCCGCCCTCGGCGACCACCTGGTGGCCAACCCGCACCAGTGGTCGGTGCTCGCCACCGCCGCCGACGGCCGGCTCGACCTGGCCACCGCCGCCCGCCTCACCCGCTCCACCCAGCCGATCGCGGTGCTGCGGCAGGCGTACCGGCTCGCCCTGCTGCGGATCGCGGCGGCGGACCTGACCGGGGGACGGGCGCTGGAGCAGGTCATGGCCGCGCTCTCCGCGCTGGCCGACGCCACCCTCACGGCGGCGTACGACATCGCTGTGGGCGAGCTGCCCGAGGGCACGACCCGGCCCCGGCTGGGCGTGGTGGCGATGGGCAAGTGCGGCGGCGTCGAGCTGAACTACGTCTCGGACGTCGACGTGATCTTCGTCTGCGCCGAGGACGACGAGCTGCCGGCGGCCACCACGGTCGCCACCCGGCTGATCCACATCTGCGGGCTGGTCGCCTGGCCGGTCGACGCGGCGCTGCGCCCCGAGGGGAGCCGGGGGCCGCTGGTCCGCACCCTGGCCAGCCACCTGGCGTACTACCGGCGCTGGGCGCGCACCTGGGAGTTCCAGGCCCTGCTGAAGGCCCGCCCGGCGGCCGGCGACCGGGAGCTGGCCCAGGAGTGGATCGACCAGCTCGCCCCGCTGGTCTGGCGGGCCGCCGAGCGCCCGGAGGCCGTCTCCGACGTCCGCGCGATGCGCCACAAGATCATCGACAACATCCCGCCGAAGGAGCTGGACCGCGAGATCAAGCGCGGCCCCGGCGGGCTGCGCGACATCGAGTTCGCCGTCCAGCTCCTGCAACTGGTGCACGGCCGGGGCGACGAGTCGCTGCGCGCGCCCGGGACCATTCCCGCCCTGCGCGCCCTCGTGACCGGCGGCTACGTCGGCCGGGCCGACGGGGAGGCCCTGCTGCGCGGGTACTGCTTCCTGCGCGGCGTCGAGCACCGCCTCCAGCTCCAGGGGCTGCGCCGCACCCACACCGTGCCCACCGAACCGGCCGCGCTGCGCTGGCTCGCCGCCGCCCTCGGCTACACGGCCACGCCGGGCCGCAGCGCCGTCGAGGAGTTCCGCGCCGAGTGGGTCACCCACGCCGCCGACGTACGCCGGCTGCACGCCAAGCTGCTGTACCGGCCGCTGCTGGAGTCCGTGGCCCGGGTCCCCGCCGACGGGCTGCGGCTCACCCCGGAGGCGGCCCGGCACCGGCTGGAGATCCTCGGCTTCGCCGACCCGGCCGGGGCGCTGCGCCACCTCCAGGCCCTCACCGGCGGGGTGAGCCGCACCGCCGCCATCCAGCGGACCCTGTTGCCGGTGCTGCTCAGCGAGTTCGCCGACGCCCCCGAACCGGACCGGGGGCTGCTCAACTACCGGCAGGTGTCGGACTCCCTCGGCAGCACCCCCTGGTACCTGCGGCTGCTGCGTGACTCCGGCCCGGTGGCCCGCCGGCTGGCCCGGGTGCTCTCCTCCTCCCGGTACGCCGCCGACCTGCTGACCCGGGAGCCGGAGGCGCTGCGCCTGCTCGCCGAGGAGAACGAGCTGACCCCGCGCCCCCACCATGTGCTCTGCGAGGGCTTCACCGCCGCGGCGGCCCGGCACGCCGACCCGGTCGAGGCGACCCGGGCGGTCCGGGCGCTGCGCCGCCGCGAACTGGTCCGCATCGCCTGCGCCGACGTGCTCAGCCGGGCCGGGTCGCTGGCCCCGAGGCCGACCCGGGAGCAGGAGCGGGCCGCCGCCGGCCGCCCCGACCGCGGCCGCGACGGCTCGTCCGCCGACCCGGACGGGCGGGCCGCGCTCGGCCTCGCCGACGTCACCGCCGTCGGCACCGCGCTCGCCGACGTCACCGACGCCACCCTCGCCGCCGCGCTGCGCGCCGCCCGGGCCACCCAGCCGGCCCTGCCCGGGCTGCGGTTCGCGGTGATCGGCATGGGCCGGCTCGGCGGGTACGAGTCGAACTACCTCTCCGACGCCGACGTGCTCTTCGTCTACGACGCGCCGCGCGGGGCGGACGACGCGGCGGCCGGCGCCGCCGCCCGCGCCATCGCCGAGGAGCTGCGCCGGCTGCTCGACGCCCCGGCCCCCGACCCGGCGCTCGGGGTGGACGCCGACCTGCGCCCCGAGGGGCGGCAGGGGCCCCTGGTGCGCAGCCTCGCCGCGTACGCCCGCTACTACGCCCGCTGGTCGAAGGTGTGGGAGGCACAGGCGCTGCTGCGCGCCCGCCACGTCTGCGGCGACGCCGACCTCTCCGCCGAGTTCGAGGCGCTGGTCGACCCGGTCCGCTACCCGGCCGACGGGCTGAACCGGGAGCAGATCGTCGAGATCCGCCGGATCAAGGCGCGGGTGGAGACCGAGCGGCTGCCCCGGGGCGCCGACCCGGCCACCCACACCAAGCTGGGCCGGGGCGGGCTCGCCGACGTGGAGTGGGCGGTACAGCTCCTCCAGCTCCGGCACGCCGGCCGGCTCCCCGCGCTGCGCGGCACCCGTACCCTCGACGCGCTCGCGGCGGCGGCCGACGCCGGCCTGCTCGACCCGTCGGACGCCACCGAGATGGCCGCCGGGTGGACGCTGGCCGCGCAGGTCCGCAACGCGCTGATGCTGGTGCGCGGCCGGGCCGGCGACCAACTGCCCCGGCACGGCGTGGAGCTGGCCGGGGTGGCCCGGCTGCTCGGCCGCGACGACCCGGGCGAGTTCCTCGACGAGTACCTGCGCACGGCCCGCCGTTCCCGCGCGGCGATGGAACGCACCTTCGACGCCTGAGGTGAAAGGAAGGGCCCCTTCTTATCGCTTTCTGCATAGGAAGGGGCCCTTCCTAACCGCGTCGGCGGCGCATGACCGTCGTCGTCAGGCGAGCGGCGCGGTGGAGATGCGGTAGGTGCCCGGACGGGACACCGTCACCGCCGTCCACCCGCCGTCGGGCCGCAGCACCGCCTGGCCGTCCACCCGCAGCCACGGGCTGTGGCGCACCCGCACCCGCGCCGTGCCCGGGCCCGGCATCCGGAAGGTCACCGAGACCGCGTCCTGCCCGACCAGCGCACCCGGGGCGGCCACCAGGGGCGTCGGGTCGGACACCGCGTAGAGCCGCCAGCGCCGCTCGGACCAGACCTCGGTGAGGTACGGCAGCCCGCCGTCGACCAGCTCCGCCTCGGCGCGCCCCACCCAGGACAGCTCGGCGTCGGGCACGGCGACGTACTGCACGGCGTTGTCGGCCAGCCAGGCCCGGTAGCTGTCGGCGGTCAGCGGAACGCCGGTGCCGGTGGCGCCCGGCACGGTGGTGAAGAAGAGGGGATTGCGGGCGATGTCGGCCTGCCGCAACCAGCCCCGCGCCAGCGGGACGTCGCCGAGTCCGGCAGCCTCCCAGTAGTCGCGGGTCGGCGGCACCTCCACCCGCCCGGTGAGCCCGCGCCGCGCCAGCTCGGCGCGCAGTGGCGCGAAGTAGCCCGGGTCGCTGGTCGGGGCCCCGACGCCCTTCAGGTCGGCCGGCACCACCGGGGGTTGCCACCAGCAGACGGCGGCCAGCAGCGCCGCCAGGGCGACGCCGGTCGTGCCGGCCCGCCGCAGTCCGCCCGGCAGCGCCGCCAGGGCGACGCCGGTCGCGCCGGCCCGCCGCAGCCCGCCCGGCAGCCGCCGGACGGCCCGGTCCGGCAGCCGGGCGGCGGCGGCCAGCACGGGCAGCGCGAACATCACGACCAGGCGGGTCGCGTTCAGCCCGACGGGCGTGTGCACGAGCGCGGCGAGCAGCACCCCGGCCGCCGACAGCAGCGCGCCCGCCCGGACCGGCCGGTACGCCACCAGCGCGGCCACCACCAGGCTGGTCGCCACCGCCCGGGTCGTGTCGGTGCGGCTGATGTTCATCCAGCCGCCCTCGCCGAACAGCAGCCCGGTCACCGCCAACGGCAGCGCTGCGGCGACGCCGAGCAGCAGCCCGTCGGCGTACCGGCGGGTGAGCAGCAGCGCCGCTCCGGCCAGGCCGACGAAGAGGCCGGCGACCGGGCTGGTCGCCGAGGCCAGCAGCGCCCCCGCGACGACCAGGGTGGCGCGCAGCCGGCGTCGCCCCGGCGGGGCGTGCGGGGGCAGGGTGAGGGCGAGCAGGGCGGCGAGCCCGAACGCCACGCCGAGGCCGTAGGTGACCCGCCCGGAGACCAGGTTGCCCGCGATGGTGACCACCCCGGCCAGGCCGCCGAGCAGCGGGCGGGGCACGCCGGTACGGACCAGCAGCGCGGCGAACGCCGTCGCCGCCGCCACCGACGCGAGGGCGCCGGTCACCCGGACGCCGAGGACGGCCATCACCGGCGGGGAGACCAGGCTGTAGCCGAGCGGCTGGATTCCGCCGTACCACCGCAGGTCCACCAGGGCCGTGCCGTGCGCGGCGAAGAAGTCGGCCCGCGCCACCTGGGCGGAGAGGTCGGAGCCCATCCGGGGCAGCAGCAGGTACACCACGCCCAGGACGGCCGCCGACGTGGCGGCCACCGCCACCGCCCGATTGCCTCGCATGCCCACCTCCGTGCCGCGCCCACCGTACTGGCAGCATGGCGGGCGTGCCTAAACACCTCGCGCGCTGGACGGGCCTGGCCGGTTCCCTGCTGCTCGCCGTGTCCGGGTTCCTCGGCGGAGCGTTCCCGGGCGGTGACCTGCGGCCCACACCGGTCAGCATCTGGCAAGGCCCGAACGGGCCGCTGATCATCCTGTCCTGGCTGGCCGGCACCGCGCTGATGGCGTGGGCGTGGTGGTCGCTGCGGGACGGGGTGCCCTCCGCGCGGTGGGCCCTGGTCACCGCCGGGCTCTGGCTGCTGCCGCTGCTGGTCGCGCCGCCGATGGCGAGCCGGGACGTGTACGCGTACGCCTGCCAGGGCGCAAGCTTCGCGGGCGGGATCAGCCCGTACGAGCACGGGGTGTCGACGCTGCCCTGCCCGTGGCTGGACACCATCTCCTACATCTGGCGCGACACCCCCGCCCCGTACGGGCCGCTGTTCGTGCTGCTCGCCGGGGCGGTGGTGAAGGCGACCGGGTCGCTGACCGCCAGCATCGTGCTGTTCCGGCTGCTCGCGGTGGCCGGGCTGGCGCTGACCGCGTGGTGCCTGCCGGCGCTGGCCCGCCGTTGCGGGGTGCCGGTCGGGCGGGCGCTGTGGCTGGCGCTGGCCTGCCCCCTGATCGGCGTGCACCTGGTCGCCGGCGCGCACAACGACGCGCTGATGGTCGGCCTGCTGGTCGCCGGCCTGACCGTGGTGGCCGCCCACCCCGGTCGCTCCGCCCCGTTGCTGGCCGGGGGCGTGCTGCTCGGGCTGGCCGCGTCGATCAAGGTCACCGGCGCGGTGGTGCTGCCGTTCGCCGCCCTGGCCGCGATCGCCGGGCCGTACCGGTTCCGGTCGCTGCTGCGTGACGGCACCCCGGTGGTGGCCGGGGCGGTCGCCGCCGTGGTGGGGGTGACCCTCGCCGGTGGGCTGGACTTCGGCTGGATCTCCGGTCTGGAGAGCGGGGGCGAGGTGATCGCCTGGACGTCGCCGTCGACCGCCGTCGGGCAGACCGTCGGGTACGTCGCGCTGCTCTTCGGCGCGCACGTCGACGCCCTGCCGGCCGCCCGGGGCGTCGGCCTCGTCGCGCTCGCCGTGCTGCTGGTCTGGCTCTGGTGGCGGGCCCGCACCCGTGATCCGCTGTTCCACGCCGGCCTGGCGCTGGCCGCCACCGTGGCGCTCTCCCCGATCGTGCACCCCTGGTACTGGATCTGGCCGCTCACCGTTCTCGCCGCCACCGCCCGCACTGGGGTGTGGTTCGCCGTGGTCGCGCTGGTGGGGTCGTTCCTGGTGCTACCGGAGGGCACGGGCCTGGCCCGCTACACCAAGGTGCCGGGCGCGCCCCTCATGACCCTGTTGGTGATCGTGCTGCTCGTCCGCTTCGTGCGGTCGGCCAGGGCCGCCCGTGCGCCGGCCCCCGCCGCCGCGGGAGCCGACTGACCAGCGCTGCGCCGACGCCGGTACGGCGGAGAAGCGGCCGGGCCGGCCCCGCGTGGTGCGGAGCCGGCCCGGCCGGTTCGTGACGGAGCGTGCTGGCCCGGGGGTCAGCAGTCGAAGTACATCGCGAACTCGTGCGGGGTCGGGCGCAGGCGCACCGGGTCGACCTCGTTGGCCCGCTTCCAGTCGATCCAGGTGGAGATCAGGTCCGGCGTGAAGACGCCGCCGTCGAGCAGGTAGTCGTGGTCGGCCTCCAGCGCGTCGAGCACGGCCGCCAGCGAGCCCGGCACCTGCTTGACGTCCCGCTGCTCCTCCGGCGGGAGGTCGTAGAGGTCCTTGTCGATCGGGGCCGGCGGCTCGATCTTGCTCTTGATGCCGTCCAGGCCGGCCATCAGCATCGCCGAGAAGGCGAGGTACGGGTTGCTCGACGGGTCCGGCACGCGGAACTCGACCCGCTTGGCCTTCGGGTTGTTGCCGGTCACCGGGATGCGGGTGCAGGCGGAGCGGTTGCGCTGCGAGTAGACCAGGTTCACCGGCGCCTCGTAGCCGGGCACCAGACGACGGTACGAGTTGACCGTCGGGTTGGTGAAGGCCAGCAGCGACGGGGCGTGGTGCAGCAGACCGCCGATGTACCAGCGGGCCAGGTCGGACAGGCCGGCGTAGCCGGTCTCGTCGTGGAACAGCGGGTCGCCGTTGAGCCACAGGCTCTGGTGGGCGTGCATGCCGGAGCCGTTGTCGCCGAAGATGGGCTTCGGCATGAACGTGGCCGTCTTGCCGTTGGCCCAGGCCTCGTTCTTGATCAGGTACTTGAAGAGTTGGAGGTCGTCCGCCGAGCGCAGCAGGGTGTCGAACCTGTAGTTGATCTCGGACTGCCCGCCGGTGCCGACCTCGTGGTGCGAGCGCTCGACGGTGAAGCCGGCGTCGACCAGGCGGCGGACCATGCTGTCGCGCAGGTCGGCGTAGTGGTCGACCGGCGGCACCGGGAAGTACCCGCCCTTGTACGCGGTCTTGTAGCCGCGGTTGCCGCCCTCCTCGACGCGGCCGGTGTTCCAGGCGCCCTCGATCGAGTCGATGTAGTAGAACGACTGGTGCCCCGAGGTCTCGTAGCGGATCGAGTCGAAAATGTAGAACTCCGCCTCGGCGCCGAAGTACGCGGTGTCGGCGATGCCGCTGGCGGAGAGGTACGCCTCGGCCTTCTTCGCCACGTTCCGCGGGTCGCGGGAGTACGCCTCGCGGGTGAACGGGTCGTGCACGAAGAAGTTCAGCGCGAGGGTCTTCTGCGCGCGGAAGGGGTCGATGAAGGCGGTCGCGACGTCGGGGAGCAGGAGCATGTCCGACTCGTGGATCGTCTGGAAGCCGCGGATCGACGACCCGTCGAAGGCGAGACCGTCGGTGAAGACGCTGTCGTCAAAGGCCTCCGCCGGCATGTTGAAGTGCTGCATCACGCCGGGCAGGTCACAGAAACGTACGTCGACGAACTTCACGTCCTCGTTCTTGAGGTATCGCAGGAGTTCCTCGGGGTTGGCGAACACACGTCCTCCTGGCAGGTGCACTCCGGTGGCTGGCTTCTGGCGACGCTATGACCGTGCGGTTGCCCGGCCGTATCTTCAGTGTTTCTGGCGCGTTACGTCGCTCGCGCTGCGTCATCTTCGCCGGTCAGTCGCCATCCGCTGTCCGTTCGGACGATACCCGCCACGGCTGCGGGCCGCATTTTACTCGCTTTCGCCCGCTTCGCCGCCCGGGGCGGTGCCGGCCGCCCCGCCGCCGTGACTACCCTTGGCCACCGTGAGCACGCCACCGCGCCCCGCGCCGAGCACACCACCGCACCCCGCGCCGCCGGCCGCCGACCCGGGCTTCGTCCCGGCCTCCCTGGGCCGCCGCTTCGGCGCCCTGGTCATCGACTGGGTGCTCTGCCTGCTGGTGTCCAACTTCTTCGCCGACCCGGTCCGCGACGGCTGGGCCCCCGTCGTCGTGCTGATCTTCGAGTACGGCTTCTTCCTCGGCCTGTTCGCCCAGACCCCCGGCATGTACGTCACCCGGATCCGCTGCCTGTCCTGGACCGACGGCGGCCGGATCGGCCTGGTCCGGGCGCTGCTGCGCGGCCTCCTGCTGACCCTCGTGGTGCCGGCCCTGATCATGGACGGCCACCGCCGCGGCCTGCACGACCGCCTGACCGGCTCGGTCGTCACCCCCGCCCCCCGAACCTGAACCCCAGCTTCCCGCCCCTCGCCCGTCCCGTCCCTGCGCAAAAACACGGAATCAGTGGCCTTCGGCGTGCGAATAGCCACTGATTCCGTGGAAGTGCGCTCAGGAGGGGGTGTCAGGTGCGGGCGGCCGGGTGCGGCGCGCGGGAGAAGGAGAGGGTCAGCGGCCGCGGGTCTGGCGGAACGCGCCGCGCGCCGGGCGCATGTTCTTCGGGATCGCGCCCTTGGGCATCTGCGGCCGGGCGGTGAGCGCCTTGAGCCGCTTGTCGAGGGCGTTGACGTCCTTGCCGCTGAGGTTGCGCGGCAGCCGCATCAGGGTCATCCGCAGCTTGCGGATCGGCAGCTCGCCCTCGGCCTGGCCGATCATGTAGTCGTAGAGCGGGGCGGAGCCGATGACCTTGGACAGCCGGCGCTTCTCCTGCCCCAGCAGGCCGCGCACCCGCTGCGTGTTCCCCTCGGCCAGGAGGATCACGCCGGGGCGGCCGATGACCAGGTGCACCATGTCCATCTGCGTGGTGGCGCTGACCGCCGGGGTGACCCGCCAGTCGCCGCGCATGCTCTCCATGATCTGCGCCGCCGCGCCCGGCTGCCCCTCGGCGGCGTTCATCATCGCCTTGTTGGACCGCAGGTTGAGCACGATCAGCAGCGCGAGCAGGGTGAACAGGATGCCCAGCGGCAGCCAGAGCCAGCCCCAGAGGACCACCGCGACCACGGTCAGCGCGAGCGGGATCAGCACCGCGCCGGCGGCCAGCGGCGCGAACCACCTGTCCTGCTTGGCGGTGAACTTGAACACCATCCCGATCTGCTTCAACCGCTGGCCGAACGAGACCTTCTCCTGGGGCTTTGCCATGCCACAGAGTCTAGTGGTCGGCGCACGCCCCGTTGATTCGCGGCCAGGTGCCGCCCCGAGGGGCGGGGTGCCGCCGGCGAGGGGCCGCAGGACCGGCCGCACGGCCCGGGGCGGCGGCCCGGGTCACGGGCGACGGGGCAGGACCGGGGCGGCGCGACCCGTGCCCCGCCGCCCGTCCGGGGCGGGGGTCGCGCCGGCCTGCTCGTGGTACTCCTCCTCGACGTTGACGGTCCACACGTCGTGCCCGGCGGAGTCGAGGATGTTCTCCACGGCCAGCATCGCCGTGAGCATCGAGTGGTCCTGGTTGTTGTAGCGGTGCATCCCGTTGCGGCCGACGGGGTGCACGTTCGGCACCGCCTCGGCGAGCCAGGCGCGCATGGTCTCCACGGCCTGTTCGTACCCGGCGTCGTAGATCGGGTACGCCTTCGGCATCCGCACCACGTACCCGGCCGAGACCGCGCCGGGGCGGACCAGCCCGAGCGCCTCCAGCTCGGCGGTGCCCAGGGCGACCAGCGCGTTGTCGGCCGAGTCCCACAGGTCGTCGCCGGCGTCGACGAAGTACTCCAGCCCGAGGCAGGTGAACCCGTCCCGCACCAGGTAGGGGGACCAGGAGCCGAAGTTCTGGATCCGGCCGACCCGTACCCCCGGGGTGTGCACGTAGATCCAGTTGTCGGGGAAGCCGGCGGCGGCCGGCACCACCAGGGCCACGGTGAGGAAGTCGCGGTGCCGCAGCGCGTCGGCGGCGGCCAGCACGTGCGGCGGCGCGGGCGGGTCCAGGGCCCGGACCAGCGCGGGCAGCGGCATGGTGCTGACGACGTGGTCGGCGGCGACCCGGCGCTCGCCGTCCGGCCCGGCCACCGTCACCGCCACCGCGCGCCCCCCGGCCCGGTGCACCACGGCGGCCCGCGACCTCAGGGTCACCGTCCCGCCGGCCTTCGTGACCAGCTCGGCGCAGCGCTCCCACATCATGCCGGGGCCGAGCTTCGGGTACTGGAACTCCTCGATGAGGCTGGTGATGTCCGCGTGGGCCCGGCGGGGCAGCAGCGCGTTGCGCACCGCGCCGGCCAGGGACAGGTTGCGGATGCGCTGGGCCGCCCAGTCCGCCTGGAGCTCGGTGGCGGGGATGCCCCAGACCTTCTCCGTGTACGTCTTGAAGAACATCCCGTACAGCCGCGCCCCGAAGCGGGCCGACACCCAGCCCTCGAAGTGGCTCTGGTCCGCCGGGGGCCGCAGTCGCGCCCACAGGTACGACCCGACGCAGCGCACCGCCTCGACGACCCCGAGGTTGCGCAGCGCGTTGCCGGCCCGCAGCGGGTAGTCGAACAGCCTGCCCCGGTAGTGGATGCGGCTCATCCGGGGGCGGAGCAGGAAGTCCCCGTCGGGCAGCACCTCGTGCCAGAACGCCTCGACCCGGGCCACCTTCGTGAAGAACCGGTGCCCGCCGATGTCGAACCGCCAGCCGTCGCGCTCGACCGTGCGGCTGATCCCCCCGACGATGTCGTCCGCCTCGACCACCTCGACGGTGGCGTTGCGCCGCGTCAGCTCGTACGCGGCGGTGAGGCCGGCGGGGCCGGCGCCGATGATCACGGTATGTTGCAGGGGCATGACTAAATTCATCATCTTCGAAGCCCCTCGGCAAGGGCCGCTTCGCAGGATGGGACGTCGGTCGATCGGTCGGCGCACCCGACCGGCGTTCAGGAGCCGGGCAGGTAGATGCGCCAGCCGTCGACCGGCACCACGCGCGCCCCGCCTGAGCGGTCGGACAGCTCCCGGTCGAGCCGGGCGGCCAGCGGCGACCCGACCGGCGCCACGTACGCCGGGTTCGCCGCCCGCCGCACCGCCTCCCGGTACGCCGGGTAGCGGTCGAACCCGGGCCGCAGCTCGTCGTCGACCACCGCGCAGACCACCCGCTCGGCGGTGGCGAAGGTGACCGCGTTGCAGGTCCAGTAGCCGCCGTAGATGTGGCGCACCCCGTGCCGGTCGAGGGCGGCGACCAGCGCGCGCCGCTGCGCGGCGACCTCCCTGGCCTGCCCCGCCGCGCCCACCGCGTCGACCGTCGCCACCGCCGCCGTGCCGACCGTCGCCGCGAGGACGGCCAGCGCCGCCACCCGGGCGACCCCGCCCCGCGCCCCGGGCCGCCGGGCGCGCAGGGCGTCGCGCAGCGGCCAGAGCAGCGCCGGCAGCGCGATCGCCACGCAGGACAGGTAGCGGGCGCTCTCCACCGGGGTCCGGCCCGCCGCGTTGCTCACCGCGTACGCCGCGACGCTGCCCGCCGCCCCGGCCAGCAGCGCGAGCCGCACGGCCGCCCCGGCCCTGCCCTCGTCGGCCCTGTCCGGGTCGGCCCCGCCCGCGTCGGCGAACCCGCCGCCCGCGTCGGCCCTGCCCGCGTGAGCGAGTCCGCCGCCCGCGTCGGCGAACCCGCCGCCCGAGGTGCCGCGCGGCCGGCGCAGGGCGCGCCACGCGGCCAGCGTCGCCAGGGCCAGCAGGACGGGGAACGCCGCCGCCCACCAGAGCTGCCACGGCGCGCAGTGCGACGGCGAGCAGAAGCCCATCCCCAGCGGCGGTCCCAGCACCAGCCCGCCGTGCAGCCGGTCCGCCCAGGACGCCGGGGTCTCCGCGCCGCTGGCCGCGAACACGGCGGCGAGGGGGTTACGCCCGTGGGCCAGGCTGTGCCCCAGCATCGGGGCGGCCCCCGCCAGCGCCCCGGCGGCGACCAGCGCCCCGGCCCGGCCGACCAGCTCCCGTCGGCACCACACGGCCAGCACCGCGCCCGTGGCCGCGACGTACGGCAGCAGCAGGGGGTCGACCCACACGGTGAGCCCGGCCAGCAGCCCCCAGCCCGCCCACCGGGCCGCCCGGCCCACCGACCGCCCCGCCACGCCGGCCGCAACCCGATCGTCCCCGACGGCCCCCGGCCGCCCCGCCACGCCGGCCGCAACCCGATCGTCCCCGACCGTCCCCGACCGCCCCGCCGCGCACAGGCCCAGTGTCAGCAGCGCCAGCCCGGCCCCCATCGGGTTCAGCTCCGGATACCCGCCGCCGGCGATGAACTGGTTCTTCACCACCCGGTCCGAGCCGAGCGCGAGCAGCCCCACCACCAGCAGGGCGAACCACCGGCCGCCGCCGAGCCGGCGGGTCAGCCGCCAGGTCAGCAGCAGGAACGCCGCGTACAGGGCGAGCAGTGGCAGCCGCAGGGCGAGCACGGAGGGCCCGGCCAGGGCGAAGAGCGGGGCGGCGAGGTACGCCTCCAGCGTCCCCATGTACGACTGCCCGTAGAACCAGACGGGCAGGTGCCGCCCCTGCGCGATGTGCAGCGCGGCCAACCCCATCGTGGCCTCGTCGCTGTTGGTGGGCGGCGCGTCGTGCAGCAGCAGCCACAGCCGGTACCCGAGCCCGGCCAGCACGGCGAGCCCGGTCAGGGCGACGGGCGGCGCGAACCACCGCCGCCGGGGCGCGGCCGGGGCGAGGTAGCCCTGGCCGCGTACCCCCGTGGTCATGACCCGATCATGTCACCCGCCGGGACGGGCGGACGGCCGGCGCGCGGGGTCGGCGCGCGCGGCGGGCGGTCAGGCGCGGACGGCCTCGCGGGCGTCCAGGGCCTGCCGGTAGAGCCGGCCGGCGCGGTACGACGAGCGCACCAGCGGCCCGCTCATCACCCCGGCGAAGCCGATCTCCTCGGCCTCCTCGCGCAGCTCCACGAACTCCTCCGGCTTGACCCAGCGGGTCACCGGGTGGTGCCGGGGCGAGGGGCGCAGGTACTGCGTGATCGTGATCAGCTCGCAGCCGGCGTCGTGCAGGTCGCGCAGCGCCTGCGACACCTCGGCCCGCTCCTCGCCCATGCCGAGGATCAGGTTGCTCTTGGTGACCAGGCCGTCGGCGCGGGCCTGCCGGATCACGTCCAGTGACCGCTCGTAGCGGAACGCCGGCCGGATGCGCTTGAAGATCCGGGGCACCGTCTCGACGTTGTGCGCCAGCACCTCCGGGCGCGAGCCGAAGACCTCGGCGAGCTGCTCGGGGACGGCGTTGAAGTCGGGGATCAGCAGCTCCACGCCGCAGCCCGGCTGGAGGGCGTGGATCTGGCGGACCGTCTCGGCGTACAGCCAGGCCCCGCCGTCGGGCAGGTCGTCGCGGGCGACGCCGGTGATCGTGGCGTACCGCAGGCCCATCGACACCACGGACTCGGCGACCCGGCGCGGCTCGTCGGCGTCGAACTCGGCCGGCTTGCCCGTGTCGATCTGGCAGAAGTCGCAGCGCCGGGTGCACTGGTCGCCGCCGATGAGGAAGGTGGCCTCCCGGTCCTCCCAGCACTCGTAGATGTTGGGGCAGCCGGCCTCCTGGCAGACGGTGTGCAGCCCCTCGCGCGAGACGAGCCCGCGAAGCTGGGTGTACTCCGGCCCCATCTTGGCCTTGACCTTGATCCACGGGGGCTTGCGCTCGATCGGCGTCTCGGCGTTGCGCGCCTCGATCCGCAGCATCCGCCGCCCCTCGGGGGCCACCGTCGCGGTGCGCGCGCCGGGGCTGGTCGTCGGCTGCTCGGTCATCGTCGGCTGCCCGACCGTCGGCTGCTCAGTCGTCGGCGCGAAATGCTCGATCGTCACGAAACCGAGCGTACGCCGGACGCCCGCCGTCGATGAACGTGACGCGACGCCCGTCACCCCGCGCCCCCTGTGACGCCGCCCACCGCCTGCAAGGAAGGGCCCCCTGTTAACGCATTCGGTAGAGGAAGGGCCCCCTCCTAACACCCAGGTCGGGAAAATGGCCCACCCGCCGGCCGACCAGCCTGGTACCTTGCCCCGCAAAGCTGTGACGGAGCCGAGTAACGCGCCGCCCCGCCAGCCCAGAGAGCCGCCGTTCGCTGCGAGGCGGTCTGGCGCCGGCGCGCGAAGACCCTCCCGAGCTGCGGGAAGAACGGCGGTCGGTAGGTACGCCCGCCCAGTAGAGCCCGCCCGGCTGGCCCCGGTCACCAGGCGACGAACGAGGCCCCCGCGCCAGCGGGGGCGAAGGTGTGGTGGCACCGCGAGGACCCGCTCGCCCACACCTCCCGGGGATCGCGTTGCGATTGATCGAGGAGGTACCCGCCGTGCAACGCATCCTGTCCACCCAGCTCCCCGCCCACGCCGGCGCGACCGTCCGGGTCGCCGGCTGGGTGCACCGCCGCCGGCTGCTCAAGTCGGTGGCGTTCCTGATCGTGCGGGACGCCGCCGGCCTGACCCAGGTCGTGGTCACCGACCCGGCCGCCCGCGCCGCCGTCGAGAAGCTCACCGAGGAGACCGTCATCGAGGTCGTCGGCACGGCCACCGCGAACCCGGCGGCCCCCGCCGGGGTCGAGCTGACCGACCCGACGGTACGACCGCTCGGCCCGCCCGCCGTCGTACCCCCGTTCGACCTGTACCGGCCGACGCTGGCCGCGACCCTGCCCACCCAGCTCGACCACGCGCCCGTCGCCCTGCGCCACCCGCGCCGGTCGGCGGCGCTGCGCATCTCGGCGGCGGCCGTGGCCGGGTTCCGGGCCGCCCTGGACGCCCGCGACTTCGTGGAGATCCACACGCCCAAGGTGGTGGGCTCGTCCACCGAGTCCGGGGCGAACGTGTTCGCGCTGGACTGGTTCGGCCGGCCCGCGTACCTGGCCCAGTCGCCGCAGTTCTACAAGCAGCTCATGGTCGGCGTCTTCGAGCGGGTGTACGAGGTCGGGCCGGTGTTCCGGGCCGAGCCGCACGACACCGCCCGGCACCTGGCGCAGTACACCTCACTCGACGCGGAGCTGGGCTTCGTCGCCGACCACACCGACGTCATGGCCGTGCTGCGGGACACGGTCGCCGGGATGTTGGCGACCGTGGCGGAGCGGGCCGGCGCAGCCCTGGCCACGCTGGGCGTGACCCCGCCGCAGGTGCCGGCGCGGATCCCGGAGGTGCACTTCACCGAGGCCCTGGCCATCGCCGGCGCCCCGGCCGACGAGCCGGACCTCGCCCCCGCCCACGAGCGGGCGCTGGGGGAGTGGGCCCGCGCGGAGCACGGCTCGGAGTTCCTCTTCGTCACCGGGTACCCGATGGCGAAACGGCCCTTCTACACCCATCCCGACCCGGCCCGGCCGGCGTACTCGAACGGGTTCGACCTGCTGTTCCGGGGCGTCGAGCTGGTCACGGGCGGGCAGCGCCTGCACCGGTACGACGACTACCTGGCGGCGCTCGCGGCGCGCGGCGAGCCGGTCGAGCCGTACGCGGCGTACGTGGACGCGTTCCGGCACGGGATGCCGCCGCACGGCGGCTTCGCCATCGGCCTGGAACGCTTCGTCGCCCGGCTGGTCGGGGCGGCCAACGTCCGCGAGGTCACGGCCTTCCCCCGCGACCTGCACCGCCTCACCCCCTGACGAGCGACCAGCCAGCCGCTACCCTCTGCGGCGGTCCTCCACCCGCCGGCCCATGTGACTCTGAGTGATGCTCTGAGCCTCCTGGGGCGCGGCCGCTCGGCCGCGCCCCAGGTCATGGGCCGTCTAGCTGGCTCAACCGAGCCACCTACCCCACTCGTTTTGGACCCTTTGCTCTGCTCCCACCCACGCAACAACGACTTTCAGTAACTGTTGCGTGGGTGGGTGCAGAGCAAAGGCAAAGGGGGCGGGGTATGGGTGGGAGGGGATCGGTCACGCTGAGTGCCCAGCATTGCGGCGGGGGTGCCCGGCCTGGAAGACAATGTCCCGGCCGCCGCCGTACCGGGCCGACGCGCACCGGCCCGGTGTGCCTCGAACTGACGACTCACCGGGCCGGGGCGGTCAGATCGGGCCGAGCAGGTCCCAGAGGTTGCCGGCGACGTCGCGAAAGACGGCCACCTGGCCGTACGGCTCGGCGCGCGGCGGCCCGACGAACTCCACACCCGCGTCGACGAGGCGGCGATGGGTGGCGTCGAAATCGTCGACCCGCAGGAAGAATCCGACCCGCCCGGCGGTCTGGGCCCCGACCGCCGCCTCCTGCCGCGCGTCGTCGGCCCGGGCCAGCAGCAGACCGGTCTGCGCGCCCGGTGGGCGGACCACCACCCATCGCTTCGGGCGGCCGTCGGTGGTCTCCGCCGGGGAGTCCTCGACCAGCTCGAAGTCGAGGACCTCGGTGAAGAAGGCGATCGCCGGGTCGTACTCGGCGACGACGAGGGTGACGAGCTCGATCGGCACCCGCCGAGCCTAGAGCGTGGTCAGGGTGGGGAGGTGGCGCTCGACCACCGGGAGCACGTCGGCGACCGTGACCGGGCGGCCCAGCTCGGCCGTCAGCGAGGTGACCCCCGCGTCGCGGATGCCGCAGGGCACGATCCGGTCGAAGTACGCCAGGTCGCAGTCGCAGTTGATCGAGAAGCCGTGCAGGGTGACCCCCCGGGCGACCCGGATGCCGATGGCGGCGACCTTGCGGGCCGGGCCCCGGTCGTCCTCGGGCACCCAGACCCCGCTGCGCCCCTCGACCCGGCCGGCTGCCAGCCCGAACTCGGCGCAGACGTCGATCAGCAGTTGCTCGGTGCGCCGCACGTACGCCACCACGTCGACCGGGTCGGGCAGCTTCACGATCGGGTACCCGACGAGCTGCCCGGGGCCGTGCCAGGTGATCTTGCCGCCCCGGTCGACGTCGACGACGGGGGTGCCGTCCATCGGCCGGTCCCACGGCTCGGTGCGCTTGCCGGCGGTGTAGACGCTCGGATGCTCCAGCAGCAGCACGGTGTCCCCGCGCTCGCCGGCCACCACCGCCTCGTGCAGCCGCCGCTGCTCGTCCCACGCGGCCTGGTAGTCGAGCACCCCTGCACGTACGGCGGTCAGCCCCGGAATCGTCGCGGTCACGCCCACCAGCGTAGTCCTGTACCCGCCGGTCACCTGCGGTGAGCCGGCTCACCGTGGCGCGTCGCGTCAGGCCGGGGGCACCCTCCACAGCCACACGTCGTCCACCCGCTGCGGGGGGCCGAGCAGGGCCGTGGCGGTGCGGAGCAGCGCGTCGGCGTCGAGCGGGTACTTGGCCCCGTGCACCCGGTCGGCGAGGACGACCACCTCGACGCCCCAGTACCGCAGGTCGGCCAGGGAGAGCCGGATGCTGCCCTCGGTGATGATCGGCACGAGCCCGGTCCGGCCGGCCTGGTCCATGAGCGTGTCGAAGGTGCGCGGGACCGGACCGATCCGGCCCCGGCCGTCCGGGCCGCCCGGGCCGAGGAAGAACCCGGCGGGGAGGCGGAACTCGCCCTGCCGGTGGGCGAGCGCGTACGCCTGCCAGCGCTGCCCGTCCGGGGTCACGTCGAGGGTCAGCGGCAGCGGGGTGAGCACCCCGCCCGGGGAGACGTACTCCTTCCAGGTGCCGGCGGTGATGAACGCCGGCACCGGCTCGCGGACGCTGGTCAGCAGCGGGGTGGGCAGCAGCGGCAGCAGCGCCGCCGCGAAGCCGAGGACCCACGCGGCGGACGCGGCGCGGTGGCGCGGCGGGTCGGCCCGCAGCCGGTCGACGGCGTACGCCAGCAGCAGCCCGATCACCGGGGCGACCACGAGGGCCAGCCGGGACGGCAGGGCGGCGTTGACCACGGGCAGGCCGTCGAGCAGCAGGAACGGCAGCGGCGCGTCGGTGTGCGCGCCGTTCCACTTCGCCCGGGGCCCCCAGGAGAGCACCGCGAAGACCACGCCGGTGACGCCGAGCGCCGCCACGGTGGCCCGGCGGGCCCGGTCCCGCGACCAGAGGAAGGCGAAGCAGGTCACGGCGAGCAGCAGCAGCGGCACCCCGAAGAAGGAGTTCTCCTCCGTCGGGTTCGGCGCGAGCGAGGTGCCCAGGCCCGCCTCGCCGGCCAGGGAGCGCCTCGGGTACGCCCCGTACGCGGCGATGTCCTCGGCGTGGATGACCGGGTCGAAGCCGGTGCCGTGGAACCGCTGCGGCCCCGCGAAGTGCAGCCACAGCGGGTACGCCAGCAGCAGCCCGGCGGTCAGCGCGGTGACGCCCAGCCCGCCGAGGAAGCCGGGCAGCGCGGCGCGGGCCTGCGCCCGCCGGCTGGGGTGCAGCGCCCAGACGGGCAGGAAGACGCCGAGCGCGAGGGCGGTGAAGAACAGCCCCTCGGCGGCGATGGAGAAGGCCACCGCGACGGCGACGCCGAGCACGATCCCGTTGCGCAGCCGGTGCTCGGGGCGGCGCAGCGCGAAGACCCGCCAGACCAGCAGCGGCACCAGCCAGCCGGCGGTCCAGTTCAGGTGGGCGTTGGCGTGCGACACCATGCCGGGGGAGTACGCGACGAAGAGCGCGCCGAGCGCCGCCGCGAGCCGGCTGCGCACGAGGTGCCGGGAGAGCAGCAGGTACCAGGCCACCGCCGTGGCGGCCAGGTTCAGGGTGAGGATCACCAGGAACGTGGCCGGCGGCCCGATCAGGTACGTCAGCGGGGCGAAGACCGCCGCGTACACGGTGATCGAGGTGTTGACCGCGAGGTTCACCCCGTCGGGGACGTTGAGCAGGTGGGTGAAGAGCGGGTTCTCCCCGTGGGTGAGCGCGTGCCCGCCGAAGGCGAGCAGCCACTCGAACAGCGCCTGGTCGCTGGAGTTCGCGGTGATCGCCCGCTGGTTCGGGTCCCGCCAGAGCCCGCTGGTCACCCAGACCGCCAGCGCGAGCGCGACCAGGACGACGGTCAGGTCGGCGCGGCGGTCACGGCGGGCGGCGGGGGCGTCGGCGACGGGGGCGGGCGTCGGTTCAGCGGCCGGGGACGGGGACGGGGAGGACGGCACGGAGCGGACGTTACCAACCGTGTCTGGACACGCCGGTCAGACACGAGCCCGGGGTAAGGAGGGGCACCCTGTCAACGCATTCCGCATGGCAAGGGGCCCCGGCAATCACAGCCTCGCGCTCAGTCGTGCAGCGCCGCGTGCAGGGCGCCGGGAAGGTCGGGGTGGTGGTAGTCGAAGCCGGCCCGACGCAGGACGGCGGGCAGGACCCGGGCGCTGGTCAACGCCTCCTGGGCGAAGCCGCCGAGCGCCACCTTCAGGGCCAGCGCCGGGATCGGCAGCACCGCCGGGCGGTGCAGTTGACGGGCCAGTTCCCTGGTGAACTCGGCGTTGGTGACCGGGGCCGGGCCGACCACGTTGACCGGGCCGGCCACGTCGTCGCGGTCCAGCAGGAACCGCACCGCCCGCAGCCAGTCGGCCATCGAGATCCACGGCAGCCACTGCCGGCCGCTGCCCAGCCGCCCGGCGACGCCCAGCTTGAACGGCAGGAGCTGCGGCTTGAGCAGCCCGCCGTCGCGGTGCAGCGGCAGCCCGGTGCGCAGCCGGACCACCCGTACGCCCGCGTCCTCGGCCGGTCGGGTGGCCGCCTCCCAGACCCGGCAGACGTCGGCGAGGAAGCCCTCGCCCGCCGGGGCGTCCTCCTCGACCACCCGGTCGCCGGTGTTGCCGTACCAGCCGACGGCCGAGGAGTTCAGCAGGACCGCCGGCCGGTCGGCGGCCGGCAGCCCGGCGATCGTGACGGCCAGGGTGGTGGAGCTGTCGACGCGGCTCGACCTGATCAGCCGCTTGTACCGCTCGTCCCACCGCTTGTCGCCGACGCCCGCGCCGGCCAGGTTGACCACGGCGTCCGCCTCGGCGACCACGGCGGGGTCGAGCTGCGCGCCGGCCGGATTCCACCGCCGCTCGTCGGGGGTACGCGCCGGCCGCCGGACCAGCCGGGTGACCTGGTGCCCGTCGGCGGCCAGGCGGTCGGCCAGCCGGGTGCCCAGGAAGCCGGACGCGCCGGCCATGAGAATCCGCATGCCTCCATCTTCGGGTACGTCGCCGTCCCGTACGCGGTGAGCGGGATGAAGGAGCGCTCGGCTGACGCCGCCCGCTGGGCGCAGGTAGGCCAGTAGCCGTCAGGTCTGACCATACTGACCCGCCTCCAAGTGCAGGGCTTCAAGAGTCTGCTCGACGTCGATGTCGAGGTCGCTTCGGAACCGCGAGTGGTCCAGCACGGCTGCGGTGGCGAAGGCCGCCATCACCTCGGCTCGGGGCACGAACGCGTGCCGCCTGACCGGGATCAGGCGGCCGATCGGCGTGCCGCCGCGAGCGATGGCGAACGATTCCCCGTCCTCGACCCCACGCATGGCGCCGGAGTCGTCATTCCGTACCTCGGCTCGGGGCACGAACGCGTGCCGCCTGACCGGGATCAGGCGGCCGATCGGCGTGCCGCCGCGAGCGATGGCGAACGATTCCCCGTCCTCGACCCCACGCATGGCGCCGGAGTCGTCATTCCGTTTGATCTGTGCACGTTCCGGTGCGGCGGGGCCTCGCCCAGCCGATGAAGCGGGTGAAGAGCTGTTCCGGTGTGGGCCCGTCGTGCGGGTTCAGGGTGTACAGTTCGTCGGCCGCCTCGTGCAGCAGCGTGGCCAGGTAGATCAGCAACGTCACCCGGGCATCGGCGTACTCGCGCAGCAGGGTGAGCCGCGCCGTCGCGCACGGCCAGGGCGCGGCGCACGCCCGGCAGAGCCAGAGCGGGCGCAGCGGCAGGTGCGCGCCGCTCACCACCGGCCGCCGTTGGCGCGGCGGACCTGGGCCGGGACGAAGCGCCCTGCCCGACTGTCCGGCGGTGGTGTGGGCGGTTCGGTGGGCACCGCCGCGCGCCGGTCGGGGCAGTCGGCCCAGCGCAGCCCGCACGAGCACCAGCGCCGCCCCCGTCCAGGTCCGCCGGTGGCGGGGTGCGAGCGGCACCGGCTCCGCGTCCCGTCGCGGCCACCTCATGAAGACCGCCCATCGGGTACGCGCCCCGACGGCTCGCGGCTCACTGATCGCACGTGCGTCGCCTCCTCTGGTCGGACGCGGCACCGAGGCGGGCGGGGGCGGTCGTGCGCGCAGGTTGACCGGAGCCCGGCACCCGCCCCGGGCCTGTTCACGCAGCCCGCCAGCGTCGGTGGCGGCGGGCAGAGGGCACCCGGCCGACCACGGGGGAGGCGGCCGGCCGGGCGGTACTACAGGCGACCAACTCCGGGTTTGCAGACCTGGGAGCTGGTCATCGAAAGCCTTGCACACCATGTTGTGCAAAGCAAGGGAGGAGCTTCGCCTTACTTGTTGTGGGTGGTAATCCATGGTCGAATGGCGGTGCAGACCTGGGAGTGTGGATGCCCGCCAAAGCGAAGTGGGCGCAGCTGGCCGACTACCTCCGCGAGCGGATCGAGTCGGGCGAGTTGGCGCCGGGGGAGAAGCTGCCGTCAACCGCGCAGCTCAAGGAGGAACACGGCGTGTCGCAGACCGTCGTGCGTCAGGCGATCCTCGTGTTGCAGATGCAGGGCTGGGTGGAGGGCGTGCACGGTGTGGGCGTCTTCGTCGCCGAGGAGTTGCCGCAGGGGTAGAGCAGGTCGTGACTCTGGCTCGGCGAACCGGCACTGCCGTGACGCTCAGTCACGCAGGCCGACCACCTCGACGTGCGGGCGGTTTCCAGGCTTCCTGAGCGCCCATTCGCCGCGATGCCGTTGCGGATTTTTCGATTAGCGATACGCTTGGGCTATGACCAGAGTCCTGCAGGAACGCACGGTCCTACCTCCGGAAGACCCCGCTGGCCTGGCTCGATTCGTGCATGAGCTGCGAAGCGCGGGGAACCGCGCACGGGCTCGGCTTGTGGGTCCAGATGGCTGCGAGATCGAGATTCCGGACGAGCTGTACGGAGTGCTGCGGGACGTGGTGACAGCCCTCTCCGAGGGGCTTGCGATCTCCATTGCGCCGCACAACACGATGCTGACGACCCAGGAGGCGGCGGACCTGCTCAACATCTCCCGGCCAACCCTGGTACGGCTGCTCTCCGACGGCGAGATACCCCACACTATGCGAGGACGCCACCGCCGAGTCATGTTGCGGGACATCCTCGACTACCAGGAGCGCGTTCGCCGGGAACGGAGGCAGACGCTCGACCGAATGACGGCGGAAGCCGAGGAAGACGGGCTGTACGACATCACGTCCACTCCTCGAAGCACGAGATGAGGGCGGCCTGAGTGGCGTTTCCGGCCTTTCTCGACACCTGCGTGCTCTACCCGGCGCATCTGTGCGACACCCTGCTGCGGCTTGCCGAAGTGGCGGCGTACCGGCCGCTCTGGTCCGAGGGAATCCTGAGCGAGCTTCGGCGCAACCTCGTCGAGCGAGGAATCTCGGAGGAGCGGGTCGACCACCGCGTGGCCCAGATGCGGGGGGCGTTCCCGGATGCCATGGTGAGCGGCTACGAGTCGCTCATCGACGGGATGACCAACGACCCCAAGGATCGACATGTGCTGGCAGCGGCCGTCCGGGCGGGCGCGGAGGTGCTCGTCACGTTCAACATCGCCGACTTCCCGGAACCGGCTCTCAAGCCGTACGACGTTCTGGCGGTCCACCCGGACGACTTCCTGCTCGATCAACTCGACCTCTATCCGGCCCAGACGTTGAACGTGCTCCACAGGCAGGCTGCTGTGTACCGGAGAGAGCCGACCACCGTACCGGGCCTTCTCATGCTGCTCGGTCGCACCGGCGTGCCGCGGTTCGCGGGCGAGGCGCGTAGGCATCTCTGAAACCGCCGAGAGGCACCGTCACCACGCCGGCGGGCCGGAGCCGGTTCAGGACGCGAGGCGGCGGAGGACCGGGGCGAGCGGGTCGAGGGCGTCGGCCCGTACCACGAAGCGGGTGATCCCCCAGCGGCGCTCGTGTTCCGCGACCGCCGCGACGATCTCGTCCTCGGTGCCGATCAGCACGAACGGGGTGGCCAGCAGTTCGGCGACGGTGAGGCCGGTCCAGGCGGCTTGCTCGGCGGCGGCGGCCTCCGCGTCGTCGGTCACCACCACCGTCTGCACCAGCGCCTCCAGCGCGGGCGGGTCGGCGCGGCCCGCCGCCCCCTCGGCGACGCGGGCGAGCTGCGCCTCGATCTGGTCGACGCGCCACCGGGCTTCGTGCTGGTAGCCGTCGGCGAGGGTACGGCCGAGGCCGGCGAGCCCGACCACGTCGGCGTGTGCGCCGGCCCAGCGCAGCAGCGTCGAGTTGCAGGTGCCGACGGTCATCGGGACGCGCCGCTGCACCGGCCGGGGCTCGGTCAGCCGGGCGGTGCGCATGGCCAGCTCGGGGGAGTCGACGGTGACCTCCTCGCCGTCGAGCAGGGCGCGCACGGCCTCGGCGGCGGCGAGGAAGCGGCGCACCCGGCCGGCCACGTCGGGGCGTTCCCGGCCGACCGCCTGCCACTCGGCCGGGGTGTGGCCCGCGCCGACGCCGATGCGGGCGCGCCCGCCGGAGACCACGTCGAGGGTGGCCACGTCGACGGCGACCAGCATCGGCTCGCGGACGCCGAGGTTCACCACGTACGAGCCGAGCCCGATGGTCGACGTCACAGACGCGGCGGCGGCCAGCGCCACGAACGGGTTGGCGCAGACGCCCGGGTGGTCGGCGGCGGACAGCGTCTCGTAGCCGGCGGCCTCGGCCCGGCGGGCCAGGTCCATCCAGCTCGCCGCGTCGGTGAGCCTGGCCTGGAGGGAGAAGGTCGTCATCGCCCCAGCGTGTCGGCTCGCCGCCCCCCGGGCCACCCCGCCGCCCCGAATTCTGCCGACCGGCGAATCCGCCACCGGCTGAACGGCGCCGGCCGCCCCGGCTGACACCGGGACCGGCCGCGCCGTCTGACGCCGAGACCGGCCGCCCCGGCCGGGCCGCCCCCGGACCCCGCCCCCTGCCGGGGTCCGCGCCGTCGATCAAGAAGTTGTCGTCATGCCGGGCCGGGCGGGATGACGCAAACTCCTTGATCAACGGGGCGGAAGGCCCGGTGGCGGGTCAGCGGGGCGGTGGGGCCAGGCCGAACAGGTCCTCCGCGGTGCCGGCGTCGGCGCGCAGCGCGTCGAGGGCGGCGACGATCGTGCGCTCCTCGAAGCCGAAGTGCGACTCGACAATCGCGGTGAGACCGTCCAGCTCGGCGCGCACCCGGGCGGCGGCGGCCGGGTCGTCGCCGACCGGGGCGGCGGCCAGCTCCTCGACCCGGCGCACGATGCCGTCGATCATCCGATGGTCCTGGGCGAGCTTCTCCAGCACCGGGCGCAGCCGGGGCTCCTCCTCGGCGAGCACCCGGAACGCGCCGCCGTCCTCGCCCGTGTGGTGCGCGGTCAGGGCGGCGCAGAAGCTGAGGCAGTGCGCCCGGAGGCTGCGGGGCCGGTCGGCGTCGTCCGGCGGGGCCGCGCCCGGTTCGAGGCTCGCGCGGAGGCGGGCCAGCTCCTCGCGGAGCCACTGGTGAACTTCGATCAACTGGGTGCCGAGCGTCGCGAGGCGGTCGCCCGGATCGGGGGAAGGGTGCACGTGGGGTCCCGTACGGTCCCGCGCCTCCATGCCCTCGGCGGTCTCCTTGCCGGGTGCACCGCGACGCTGGCCGCAACCCTACCCGCCACCCGGCCCCCCGCGCTGCCCGGTGGGGCGGCGCCGTCACGGCCCGCCGGGCTCGTCCTCGTGCCAGCGGGCCCGCCAGGCGGCCTCCTGCATCTCGTGGTGGCTGCGCTCGCGGCCCACCTCCTCGTGCAGGGCCTGCCGCCCCTCCGTCCAGATCACCACCTCGGCCGCCACCAGGCCCACGCAGATCGCGGCGAGCAGCGCCATGGCGGCGAGGCCGGGCAGGTGGGTGGCGACCGGGATGCAGACGGCGAGCAGCACGACGGTGGCGACCCGGGTCCAGGACAGCGTCCGCAGCGTGCGCGCCTGGAACGCCATGTTCCCGCACAGGTAGCAGATCACCCCGCCGAAGAGCAGGGGTACGGAGAGGCCGTGCGCCGCCTCGCCGATGGAGCTGGCCGGGTCGGCGATCTGGTGCACGATCTCCTCCGCGCCCAGGGCGAACAGGATGATCCCGGCGATCATCGGCAGGTAGAGGTACGCGTAGGCGTCGCGGGCCATCCGGGCCCGGGGGCGGCCCGTCGTGGCGTGCAGGGTGATCCGGGCGGCGGGCCCGATGACGTCGTAGTGGGCCCACCACAGCGCGGCGGTGAAGACGATGCCGAGGGCGGCGGCGACGACCTCCGGCCACGCCGGAGGCTGGCCGAGCAGGTTGCTGCCCACGCCCACCGAGATGACCGACTCGCCCAGCGCGATGATCAGGATGAGCTCGTAGCGCTCCGTCCAGTGCTCCGCCGACTGCACCTCCCAGCCGCCCCACGCCCCGATGAGCCCCGTGCCGTACTGGAGCAGCACCACGGCGACCCAGAGGCCGTCGCGTGCCAGCGACGCCCACTCCCGGTCGTGGATCGCGGCGGGGAGCAGCGCGGCCACGAGCAGCAGGACGGTGCTGAAGACCACCTCCGGGGCGAACCGGAGGAGCTGCCGGCGCTCTTCCGGGGCGTCCCGCACGACGTGCAGGTAGAGCAGGATGTGCACGCCGCGGATCACCATGTAGCTGACCGCGACGATCACCGGACCGCCGGTGCTGGCCCCCGGTTCGCCGAACGCCTGGGGCAGCCCCAGCGCGAAGCAGAACAGCGCCGCCATCCCGACGACCATCAGCACCGGCACGAAGCCCTGGCCGAGCCGGACCCGGGTGGCCACCACGGTGTGCACCACCCAGGTCCACCAGAGGACCGCGAGCACCAGCATGGCGTGGAACACGGCATCGAAGGTGACCGCGGCGGCGGTGGTCCGGGTGATGATGAAGAACGAGAAGACGAAGACCAGGTCGAAGAAGACCTCGAACCGGTCGACCCGGGCACCCGGGGCCACCGGCACGGCCGGGCCGAGCCGCTGCCTCCGCTCCCGCCGCCGGTAGCCGCCCACCCGTCCACTGTCGCAGCGCCGGGCCGGCCGGGTGGCGATTCGGCCCAGACCCACCCGAGCGCCGAGCGCCCCGGCGGGGCGCCCGTCCCGTACGGCAGCCGGTGCCCGCAACGGCGACGGGCGCCCCGGTCGGTGTGACCGGGGCGCCCGTCGCGTCGGACAGTGGGGTTACAGGCCCAGCTCGGCCTCGAAGTTGCCGGCCTCCAGCCGCTCCTTGACCGCCACCAGGAAACGGGCCGCGTCGGCGCCGTCGATGAGCCGGTGGTCGTACGACATGGCCAGGTAGACCATCGAGCGGACCGCGACGACCTCGCCCAGCTCCGGGTCGTTCACCACGACCGGACGCTTCACGACCGCGCCCGTGCCGAGCATCGCCGACTGCGGCGACGGCACGATCGGGGTGTCGAAGAGCGCGCCCCGGCTGCCGGTGTTGGTCAGCGTGAACGTCGCCCCGGCGATCTCGTCCGGGCTGATCTTGTTGGTCCGGGTGCGCTCCGCCAGGTCGGCGACCCGCTTGGCCAGCCCGCCCAGGTTCAGGTCGCCGGCGTCGTGGATCACCGGCACCATCAGGCCGCGCTCGGTGTCCACCGCAATGCCGAGGTGCTCGGCCTTCGGGTAGGTGATCGTGCCGGCGTCGAGGTCCATGCTGGCGTTGACGATCGGGTACGCCTGGAGCGCCTCGACCGCCGCGAGGGCGAAGAACGGCAGGAACGACAGCTTCACGCCGTGCCGCTGCTGGAACGAGTCCTTGGCCCGGGCCCGCAGCTTGGCGACCTTGGTGACGTCCACCTCGACCACCGTGGTGAGCTGCGCCATCTCGTGCAGCGACTCCTGCATCCGCTTGGCGATGGTCGCCCGGATCCGGGGCAGCTTCTCGGTGGTGCCGCGCTTCGCGCTCGGCTGCGGCTTCGCGGCCGGCTTGGCCGGGGCCGCCTCCGCTGCGGGCTGCGCCGCCGGGGCCGGGGCGGCCTTCGCCGCCTTGGCCTTCTCCGCCGCCTCCAGCACGTCCTGCTTGCGGATGCGCCCGCCGACGCCGGTGCCGGTGATCGAGGCCAGGTCCACGCCGTGCTCGGCGGCCAGCTTGCGCACCAGCGGGGTCACGTAACCGGCCGCCTCCTCGCCGCCGCCCTGGGCGGGCGCGGACGGGGCGGCGGTCGGGGCCGCCGGCTGGGCCTGCTGCTCGGCCTGCGCCGGCTTCGCGGCCGTCTCGGCCTCCGCCGCCGGCTCGTTGTACGACAGGCCCGGCGTCGGCTCCTCCACCTTGGCCTCGGCCTTCGGCTCCGGCTTCGGCTCGGCCTTGGGCTCGGCCTTCGGCTCCGGCTTGGCCTCCGCCTTCGGCTCGGGCTTCGCCTCGGCCGGGGCGGCGGCACCGGCCGCGCCGACGATCGCCAGGTCGGCGCCGACGGCGGCGGTCTCGTCCTCGGCGACCTTGATCTCCAGCAGGGTGCCGGCGACCGGGGAGGGGATCTCCGTGTCGACCTTGTCGGTGGAGACCTCCAGCAGCGGCTCGTCGACCTCGACGCTGTCGCCGACCTGCTTGAGCCAGCGGGTGACGGTGCCCTCGGTGACGCTCTCGCCGAGGGCCGGCATCTTGACCGGGGTGCCCTCGCCCGACGACGCCGGGGCGGCCTCGGCCGCCGGCTCCTCGACGGCCGGCTGCTCCGCCTCGGCCTGCGGCTCGGCCGCGGCCTCGGCGGCCTCCTCGGCCGGCTCCTCCTCCTGCTGCTCCTGCTGCGGGGCGGCCTCGCCGCCGCCCGCCGACTCGCCCTCGCCGGCGATGACGGCGAGCTCGCTGCCCACCTCGGCGGTCTCGTCCTCGCCCACCACGATCCGGCTCAGCACGCCCGCCGCCGGGGACGGGATCTCGGTGTCGACCTTGTCGGTCGAGACCTCGAGCAGCGGCTCGTCGACCTCGACGGTGTCGCCCTCCTGCTTGAGCCAGCGGGTGACGGTGCCCTCGGTGACGCTCTCGCCGAGCCGAGGCATGGTGACCGATACCGGCATGTTCTAAGACTCCTTCATTCCCCTGGTGCGATCTCGCCCGTCTGCCGCCGGACGCCGCGGAATCAGTTCTCGATCAGGCGTGCGCGTGCAGCGGCTTGCCGGCGAGGGCGAGGTGCGCCTCACCCAGGGCCTCGTTCTGCGTCGGGTGGGCGTGCACGAGCTGCGCCACCTCGGCCGGGTACGCCTCCCAGTTGTAGATGAGCTGCGCCTCGCCGACCATCTCGCCGACCCGGGCGCCCACCATGTGCACGCCGACGACGGGGCCGTCCTCCACCCGGACCAGCTTCACGAAGCCGGCCGTCTTGAGGATCTGGCTCTTGCCGTTGCCGCCCAGGTTGTAGTTGTACGTCTTGACCTTGTCGGCGCCGTACTGCTCCTTGGCCTTGGCCTCGGTGAGGCCGACCGACGCCAGCTCCGGGTCGGAGTAGGTGACCCGGGGGATGCCGGCCTCGTCGATCACGGCCGGGTTCTGGCCGGCGATCTCCTCGGCCACGAAGATGCCCTGCTGGAAGCCCCGGTGGGCGAGCTGGAGGCCGGGCACGATGTCGCCGACGGCGTAGACGTTCGGCACGCTGGTGCGCAGCCGCTCGTCGGTCAGCACGTAGCCGCGGTCCATCTTGACGCCCTGCTGCTCGTACCCGAGGTCGGCGGTGTTCGGGCCCCGGCCCACGGCGACCAGCAGCAGCTCGGCCTCGACGGTGTCGCCGCCGGCGATGGTGACCTTGACGCCTTTGTCGGTCTTCTCGACCTTCTCGAACGGCTTGCCGACCTTGAAGTTGATCTTCCGCTTGCGGAAGGCCCGCTCCAGCGCCTTCGACGACTCCTCGTCCTCGGCGGCGACCAGCCGGGGCAGCGCCTCGATGATCGTCACGTCCACGCCGAAGGACTTCCACACGCTGGCGAACTCGACGCCGATCACGCCGCCGCCGAGCACGATCGCGGAGGAGGGGACCCGGTCCAGGGTCAGCGCGTGGTCGCTGGTGATCACCCGCTCGCCGTCGACCTCCAGGCCGGGCAGGCTCTTCGCGTACGACCCGGAGGCCAGCACCACGTTGCGGCCGGTGTAGCGCTTGCCGTCGACCTCGACGACGTTCGGGCCGACCAGCTTGCCGGCGCCCGCGACGAAGGTGATGTTCTTGTTGCCGCCCACCAGGCCCTGGAGGCCCTTGTACAGGCGGGAGATCACCCCGTCCTTGTACGAGTTGACCCCCGCCATGTCGATGCCCACCAGCTCGGTCTGCACGCCGAACTGCGCCGACTCGCGGGTCTGGTCGGCGATCTCGGCCGCGTGCAGGAGGGCCTTGGTCGGGATGCAGCCGTTGTGCAGGCAGGTCCCGCCCAGCTTGCCCTTCTCGACCAGCGCGACGGAGAGATCAAGCTGGGCGGCGCGCAGCGCGGTCGCGTAGCCGCCGCTGCCACCTCCGAGGATGACGATGTCGAAGGTTGCGTCGTTCGGCTCGCTCACGTCCAACTCCCAGGTCGCGTCGCTGCAGCGGGGGTCACGGCGGGGGCGGCACGGACAGTCCCCACCTCGGTCATCTTGTCACCACCGCGCTCCGGGCGCGTACCGAGGTGCCCAACGACACGTCCGCGACACGTACGCTTGGCACGGACTTCGATGACGCGGACAGGGGAGACGGTCGGTGGCGCTGTTCCGACGACGCAAGCAGGCGCGCCCGGCGGGCCGGGACCGCGCGGCCGACCGCGCCGACCTCGACCACCTGGAGAACTTCGTCCGCACCCGGCAGGGCGTCGAGGCGTTCATCGAGCCCCGGACCACGGTCACCGAGACCACGGTCATCCTCATCGCCGACGACGGGGAGTGGACCCGCCGCCGCGTCGACGGCCCGGAGGGCGCCCGCCGCTTCGCCCACCGGCTGGCCATCCCGATCTACGACGTCCGCCTGATGGGCTACCCGCAGCGCATGCGCGACTACAACGAACGCCGCAAGCGCCGCCCCGACCAGCACTGACCCTTCCGTACGCGGAAGGGTGGCCGTCTCGTGCGGGAACGGCCACCCTTTCCGGGGAACGCGCGGGTCAGCCCGCGGCGGCGATCTCCTCCACCAGGTGGACCAGGGTACGCAGGGGGACGCCCGTGCCGCCCTTGGTCCAGTAGCCGGTCGGCTCGCCCGAGTGGTAGCTGGGGCCGGCGATGTCGATGTGCGCCCAGGCCACGTCGTCGGTGACGAACTCGCGCAGGAACACCCCGCCCTGCAGCATGTGCCCGGCCCGGTCCATCCCGGCGTTGACCTGCGAGATGTCGGCGACGTCGGAGTCCATGCCCTTGCGCACGTCGTCCGGCAGCGGCATCGGCCAGGCCGGCTCGCCGACCGCGTCGCCGGCCGCCCGGACCCGCTCGCACAGCTCCGGGGTGCCCATCAGGCCGGCGACGCGCTTGCCCAGCGCGATCACCTGACCGCCGGTGAGGGTGGAGGTCTCGAACAGGTAGTCCGCGCCGTCCTCGCAGGCCCGCGCGAGCGCGTCGCCCAGCACCATGCGGCCCTCGGCGTCGGTGTTGAGCACCTCGACCTTCTTGCCGTTGTACATCGTGATCACGTCGCCCGGACGGTAGCTCGTGCCCGACGGCATGTTCTCGGCCATCGGCAGGTACCCGGTCACCGTCACCGCCGGCTTCAGCGCGGCGATGGCCAGCATGGCCGCGCCCACCGCCGCCGCGCCGCCCATGTCGGACTTCATCTCCCACATGCCCTGCGCCGGCTTGATCGAGATGCCGCCGGTGTCGAAGGTGATGCCCTTGCCCACCAGCGCCACCCGCTTGCCGTTGCCACCCTCTGCCGGGGTGTAGGTGAGCTTGACCAGGCGCGGCGGGGCCTCCGAGCCCTGGCCGACGGCGATGATGCCGCCGTAGCCGCCCGCCGCCAGGGCCGTCTCGTCGAGTACCTCCACGCCGAGCCCGGCCGCCCGCGCCGCCTCGGCCACCGCGTCGGCGAACGCCGGCGGGCGGAGCATGTTCGGGGCGGTGTTCACCCAGTCGCGGCTCAGCCGGACCGCGCCGGCCACGGCGTGCGCCCGCTCGATCTCGGCCCGCGCGCCGGCGTCGCCCGCCTCCGGCACGGCGATCAGCACCTCGGCCACCGGCTCCCGCCGGGCCGGCTGGGGGCGGGTCTTGTACCCGGCGAAGCGGTACGCGCCGAGCAGCGCGCCCTCGGCGACCGCGCGCAGGGCCGGGGAGGCGTCGGCGTCGTCGGGCAGCGGCAGGGTCAGCGCCACGCGGCGCGCCCCGGCCAGCGCCCGGACCACCGCGCCGGCGGCCCGGCGCAGGGTCTCCGGCGCCGGGGCGGCGCCGGTCGGCTCCGGCCCGAGGCCGACCGCCGCGACGACCGGGGCGGTGACGGTGCCCAGGGAGGCCAGCTTCACCACCTCGCCGGGCGCACCGGTCGCGCCGAGCAGTGCCAGCGTCTCGGTCAGCTTGCCGTCGAAGGCGGCGGCGATGCTCTCGGCGCCGCTGGCGAGCAGCAACGTCCCGGCGGGACCGGCGTCGGCCTCCCGCTCGCCGGTCTGACTGTGCAGGCCGATCACGATGGCGTCGACGGCGAGCTCGGCGGGATCGGTGTCGACCAGGCTGAGGGTGGTGGTGCTGGGCGATGTCACTGGGGCTACTCCGGGCGGGCCGGGCCGGGCGCGTCGTCGCGTACCGGCGATGAAGGTCTCCGGCGGCAACCTATCCCGCCGGACGATGGCTGTCCCGCCGAACCGTGCCGACGGGTCCCGCCGATGCTAACCAGCCGTTCAGTCACGGGTAAGTTGCCACCCATGACCGACGTGACCTCGGACGCCGCCGCGACCCGGCTGCGCCGCTCCCCGCTGCACGACAGGCACGCCGCCCTCGGCGCGAAGTTCGCCCCGTTCGGTGGGTGGGAGATGCCCCTGGAGTACGCCGGCGGCGGGGTGCTCAAGGAGCACACGGCGGTGCGTACCGGGGTCGGGGTGTTCGACGTGTCGCACCTGGGCAAGGCGCGGGTGGTCGGCCCCGGCGCGGCGGAGTTCGTCAACGCCTGCCTCAGCAACGACCTGCGCCGGATCAGCCCCGGCCAGGCGCAGTACACGCTCTGCTGCGACGAGGCCACCGGCGGCGTGGTGGACGACATCATCGCCTACCTGCACGCCGACGACCACGTCTTCCTGATCCCGAACGCCGCGAACACCGCCGAGGTGGTGCGCCGGCTGCGCGCCGTCGCCCCGCAGGGGATCGTCGTCACCGACGAGCACGAGGCGTACGCGGTGCTCGCCGTGCAGGGGCCCCGCTCGGCGGAGCTGCTCGGCGAGCTGGGCCTGCCGACCGACCACGGGTACATGAGCTTCCGCCCCGCGACCCTCGCCGGCGCCGAGCTGACCGTCTGCCGCACCGGCTACACCGGCGAGCTGGGCTACGAGCTGGTGGTGCCGGCCGGGCACGCCGTCGCGGTCTGGGACGCGCTGACCGCCGCCGGTGCGGCGTACGAGCTGCGGGCCTGCGGGCTGGCGGCGCGGGACACCCTGCGCACCGAGATGGGGTACCCGCTGCACGGGCAGGACCTGTCGCTGGAGATCACCCCGGTGCAGGGCCGCTCGGGCTGGGCGGTCGGCTGGGACAAGCCGGCGTTCTGGGGGCGCGACGCGCTGCTCGCGGAGAAGGCGGCCGGCGCGGCACGCACGCTGCGCGGCCTGGAGGCCGTCGACCGGGCCATCCCGCGCCCCGGCATGGCGGTGTACGTCGGCGACGAGCGGGTCGGCGTGGTCACCAGCGGCACGTTCAGCCCGACGAAGAAGCAGGGCATCGCCCTGGCCCTGATCGACACCGCCCCCAAGCTCGCCGACGGCGACACCGTGGAGGTCGACATCCGGGGCCGCCGCGCCCCCCTCCGCCTGACCCGCCCCCCGTTCGTCACCCCCTCGGTCCGCTGACCCCGGCTCGCCCCACCCCCTCCAGCCCCATTGATCAGGGGGTGGGGTCGCCGGCGTCCAGGACCGCCTGGGTCCAGCCGCCCTCCAGGACGCCCGTGGCGTCCAGGACGGCCCAGTCGACCACGTCCGTCGCCTCCACCGTCACCGGGGCGCCGATGCGGACCGTGGGGTCGGTGGCGGCGTCGCTGGCGCTGACGCCCACGATCCGCTCCGGGGCGTCCCACGAGGTCACGCCGGCCCAGACGTACTCGGGGCCCTCGTCGCCGGGGAGCCCGTACTTCACCACGAGCTGCGACTCCGGCGGCAGCGCGCCGGCCAGGAACCGGGCCCGGACACCGTCGAGGCCGTCCCGGGCGGTGGCGACCGCCCGGGACATGGCGTCGCCGGGGCGGGCGTAGCGCACGTCCGGCGCGATGCCGTCGAACAGGGTGGCGCACGCCGCCGCGAAGTAGCGCCCCGCCGGGCCGCGGTGCCCCGCCGGTGGGCGCAGGCTCAGGAACGAGTCGGCCTCCGGGTCGGTGGCCGGGTCCAGCTCCAGCCGCAGCAGCACCGGCGCGGTCGCCCCGTGCTGCTCCGGGTTCCCGTACGCCACCGCGATGTCGTGCCCGGTGACCGTCGCCAGCACCGGGAGCTGCACGAACGCGGGCACCTCCTCGCCGGCCAGCCCGTCGGTCCAGGCCCGCAGCAGCCGACGGGCGGCCCCGGTCAGCACCGCGCCCCAGGCCCGGGTGAGGTGGTCGGGCACCCCCTGGGTCTGCAACTCCAGCAGCCCGAACCGGCGTAGCCCCTTCGTGGTGAACCACAGCCCCTCGGCGTCCGAGGAGTACGGCACCAGCACCCAGTCGACCAGGCGGACCCGGCCCTGCGCGTCCGGCAGCGAGCGCAGCGCCGTGGCCGGGTCGAGGAACTGGAGGCCGAAGACGTCCACCACGTCCGCGCCGGCGCTCTCGGCGACCGCCGCCGCGACGGCGCGGGCCGCCCACTCGTGGGCCGGCGGCCAGCCCGGCCGGTACTCGGCCTGCACCACCACCAGGTGGCTGGCGGCGGCGAGCCGGTCGAGCTGCTCCTCGCTCGCCCCGAACGCGGTGAGCAGGTCCGGCGGCAGCGCGGGGAACTCGCCGACGGGCCGGGTGTCCACGCTCATCAGCGGGCTGTCCAGCATCTGCGTGGCCAGCCCGTACACCGGCTCGGCCAGTCGGCCTTCCAGAGCCCGTACGGCCGTCTTCACGCCGACCCTCGGCAGCCCCGTCATCGGCACCAGGTAGGTGGCGGTGAGCGACTCGGGGACCGGGACCGGCAGGAAGTCGTCGGTGATGAGCATCTGGTCTCCCTCGAACCCCGCGCCGGTCTGTCGCCCGAAACGCTACCCGCCCCGGTGCGCGCGGATCAGCGGGTCAGGGCCAGCCCCACGTAGACGAGGGTGGTGACGACCTCCACGGCGGCGCCCAGCACGTCGCCGGTGATGCCGCCGAGGCGGCGTACCACGTGGCGCAGCAGCAGCGCCGCGACGGCGAGGGCGGCGAGCACGGCGACCGGCCCCTGCCAGGCGCGGCCGGGCACGGCGGCGACCGCCACGGCCGCGACGGCGACCGCGCCCAGCGCCAGGGCGACCGGGCCGACGGTGCCGGCGACCAGCGCGCCCAGCCCCTCCGGCCGGGCCGCCGGCACCCCCCGGCGGCAGGCCAGGGCGACGGCGAGCCGGCCGGCCGCCGTGGCGGTCACCACCGCCGCGAGCGCCGCCGGCCACGACCGGCCCGCCAGCTCCGCGAGCGCCGCCGTCTGCACCAGGAGCACGACGACCAGGGCGACCACGCCGAACGGCCCCACGTCGGGCTTCTTCATGATCTCCAGGGCGGCCGGCCCCCGGCGGTACGACCCGAGCGCGTCCACGGTGTCGGCCAGCCCGTCCAGGTGCAGCCCCCGGGTGAGCAGGGCGGCCACCCCGACCGTCACGCCCGCCGCGAGCAGCGGCGCCGTGCCGGCCGACAGGAGCAGCAGCACCCCGGCCAGCGCCGCCCCGAGCAGGGCGCCCACCGCCGGGGCGAGCGCCATCGCGGTGCCGGCCGCGGCCCGGTCCACCCGGCCGGCGCGCACCGGCAGGACGGTGAACGTGCCGAGCGCCAGCCGCACCCCGGCACCGAGGCGGTGCCGCGCCGACCCGTCGCCCTTCGGCTCGGGGGCCGGCTCAGCCGGCACGCCGGCCGGCCGCCTCCGGCTCGGCCGGCTCGTCGGCTCCGGTGGTGGCCGGCCCGGGGCCGGCCGGCTCCGGCTCGACGAACTCCGAGCCGTCGCCGGGCTCCGCGTCGCCGGCAGCCCCCTCGCCTGCGCCCGTGTCGCCCCCGCCCGTGCCGTCTGCGAGCGGGTCGCCGTCGCCGGTGTCCGCGTCGTCGCCGTTCGGGCGGGGCGGCAGGGCGGCGGCCAGCGACAGCGCCGAGCGCAGCAGCGGCAGCGCCGTCAGCGCGTTCGCGCCCTCGCCCAGGTCGAGCCGCAGGTCCAGCAGCGGGGTCAGGCCCAGCACGTCGCTGGCGAGGCGCACCGCCGGGTGGCCGCCCTGGTCGGCGAGCAGGCACCAGTGCCGCACCTGCCCGGCCAGCTCCCGGCTCACCATGCCCGCGGCCAGGCCGACCGGGCCGTCCAGCAGCACCGGCAGCCGGCGGGCGGTCGCGCCGATCAGCACGCCGGTGGCCACCGCGATGTCCCCGCCGCCCAGCTCGGCCAGCACGCCCTTGCCGTTCCGGGTCGAGTTGCGGGTGCGGTGCAACGCGTCCCGGACGGCGGCGCAGCGTCGCATCCAGGCGGCGTCGTCGATCCTGCCGTCCGGGGTCACCACGCGGCCGAGCACCACCGGCGGCTCCGCGCCGGCCGTCGCCGCCAGCACCGCCGCCGCGGCGGCGTCGGTGCCGGCCGAGCACGAGGCCAGCACCAGCAGCCGTACGCCCGCGTCGGCGGCCTCCCCGGCGAGCCGCCACCCGTACCGCAGGGCGTCCTCGACGGTCTCCCGGGCCAGGGCGGGCCCCTCCTCCATCGGTCCCGACGGCGGCGCCTCCGTCACGTGGAGGTCGGCGCCGATCTCGGCGGCCAGCCGGGCCAGCACGCCCCGGCCGGAGCGGGCCTGCGCGGCCCGGCGGGCCGACTCACCGGGCACCGAGCCCGCGGCGGCGGCCCCGGCGTGGTCGCCGCGCAGCAGCAGCACCCGCACGCTGTCCCAGGGGGCCGGGGTCGGGGTGCCCTGGGTGGCCGCCGCGAAGGCGACCACCCGCTCCATCGCGCCCAGCCCCGCCCCGGGCAGGTCCAGCGTGGCGAGCCGCTCCACGGCGCGCGGCCCGGCGTGCTCGTCGGGCATCGGCAGGTCCATGCCGGACTTGAAGACCGGGGCGGCGGCGCCCGTGGGCCGCATCGCCCACGGCGTGGCGGACGGCTCCGGCGCATTCGGGCGCGCCCCGGGCCGCGCGGCCGGCACGACGGTCGCGGTGGCCGGCACGACGGTCGCGGTGGCCGGCACGACGGTCGCGGTGGCCGGCACGGCCCCGACGGCTTCCGCCGGCGCGGCGGTCGCGGGGCGGTGGCCGTCGCGCGTGGCGACGGCGGGGGCAGCGGTCGGCTTGAGCCAGCACGGCTGGCCGGCGACCACCAGGACCACCGCGTCGCACGCGTCGGCGACCGCCCGGTTGGCCGCGCCGAGGGCGTCGGTGAACGCCCGGCCCAGCGGGGTCGTCGGCACCAACGACAGCCCCACCTCGGGGCTGACCAGCACCAGCCGCGCCGGGCAGTCGCGGACCGCCGCCGCCAACTCGGCGATCGTCGCCGTGTCGTCCGCCGGCTGGTGGGCCGGGTCGAGCAGCACCGTCACCCAGCCGCCGAGGTCGTCGACGAGCAGCGTGTCGTTCGGGCCGGCCGACGCGATGACGTCGGCCAGCCGACGCGGATCGTCGGCGGTCTCCTCGGTGCTCCAGCCGCCCGGGCGGCGGCTGCGGTGCGCCTCCAGGCGGGCCGCCCACTCGGCGTCCTCCGGGTCGCCGGTCGCCGACGTCGCGACGTAGCGGACCGTGGGCGCGTCGGCGACCAGGGACTCCGCGTACTCGGACTTGCCGGAGCGGATACCACCGAGCACCAGGAGCGTGTTCCAGCCGTCAACGGACATGCCCCGTACCTTAACGAACGGGCCGGCGTGGCCGACCCCGCCGACCGGGCAGCCCCACCGTGCGTGGACCGGCGGCCGGCCCGCCGGGGCCGGGCCGACTACGCTTGCGGGGGTTCGTCCCAGGGACTTCAGCGGCGAGGGGAGACGCGGCATGGCGTGGAGCTGGCGGTACGAGGGCGCGAACGGCGAGTCGACCGAGGGGCCGGCGGAGACGTTCGGGAGCCAGGCGGACGCCGAGTCGTGGGTCGGCCAGGCATGGCGGGAGCTCGCGGCGTCCGGCGTCACCACGGTCACGCTCGTCGAGGACGACCGGGTGGAGTACCGGATGAGCCTGCAACCTCCGGTCGAGTGATGGTCTCGGACCGTCCGGGCGGGGGCGAGCCGCTGGTGCTCGGCGTGCCCCGCTCGGCGTTCCGGCCCAGCCCCGTGTTCCTGGCGCTGGTCGCGCTCTTCGTGGCCGGCGGCGTCATGGCCTGGAACCGGTTCGGCAACGTCCGGTTCGACGTCTTCCTCTTCGTCGTCTCGGGCTGGCTGGTCTCGCTCTGCCTGCACGAGTACGCCCACGCGGTGATCGCCTACCGGGCGGGGGACCGGAGCGTCGCGCACCGGGGCTACCTGACGCTCAACCCGTTCAAGTACACCCACCCGCTGCTGTCGATCGCGCTGCCGGTGCTGGTGGTGCTGCTCGGCGGGATCGGCCTGCCCGGCGGCGCGGTGTGGGTCGACCGGCACGCCATCCCGGGGCGGCTGCGGCACACCCTGGTCAGCCTGGCCGGGCCGGCCACCAACGTGCTGTTCACCCTGCTGCTGGTGGCCGTCCTGCGGGTCGGCTTCGGCGGCAACGGGTCGGTGGAGTTCTGGGCCGGGCTGGCGCTGCTGGCGTTCCTCCAGCTCACCGCCAGCGTGCTCAACCTGCTGCCGGTGCCGGGCCTGGACGGCGGCAACATGATCCAGCCGTGGCTCAACCCGCAGTGGCGGCGGATGTACGACCTGTTCGCCCCGTTCGGGTTCATCCTGCTCTTCGCGCTGCTGTGGAACCCCAACATCGGCGGCTGGTTCTTCGACGCGGTCTTCGCCGTGGCGGACGTGCTCGGCCTGCCCCCGTGGCTCTACGCCGCCGGCCTGGATCTGATCCGCTTCTGGCAGGGCTGAGCCGCCTCCGGCGAGGCGGGCCCGGGGCCCGGCCGGCGGGGCGCGCCGGCCGGGACCGAGGGCGTCACGGCCGCTTCGGCGGGGACTGCGTCTGCGCCGGGTCGCGCTCGACGATCGGGTCGAAGATCTCGTCGATCGCCTTCAGCAGGGCGGCGTCGAGCTTCACGCCGGCCGCCTTGACGTTGTCGTGCACCTGCTCCGGCCGGGACGCGCCGATGATCGCCGAGGAGACGTTCGGGTTCTGCAACACCCAGGCGATGGCGAGCTGCGGCATCGTCAGCCCCGCCTGCTCCGCCAGCGGCTTGAGCTGCTGCACCCGGGTCAGCACGTCGTCGGTGAGGAACTTGGCGATGAAGTTCGCCCCGGACTTCTCGTCCGTGGCGCGGGAGCCGGCGGGCGGCGGCTGGCCCGGCAGGTACTTGCCGGAGAGCACGCCCTGGGCCATCGGCGACCAGACGATCTGCCCGATGCCCAGCTCCTCGCTGGCCGGCACGACCTCGGCCTCGATGACCCGCCACAGGATCGAGTACTGCGGCTGGTTCGACACCAGCGGGATCCGCAGCTCCCGGGCGAGCCGGTGGGCCTCGCGGAGCTCCGACGCCCGCCACTCCGAGACGCCGATGTAGTGCGCCTTGCCGGAGTGGACGACGTCGGCGAACGCCTCCATCGTCTCCTCCAGCGGCGTGTGGTGGTCGTACCGGTGGGCCTGGTAGAGGTCCACGTAGTCGGTCTGGAGCCGACGCAGCGAGCCGTTGATCGACTCCATGATGTGCTTGCGCGACAGGCCCCGGTCGTTGCGGCCCGGCCCGGTCGGCCAGAAGACCTTCGTGAAGATCTCCAGCCCCTCACGACGCTCGCCCCGGAGCGCCCGCCCGAGCACCTCCTCGGCCCTCGTGCCGGCGTACACGTCGGCGGTGTCGAAGGTGGTGATCCCCGTGTCGAGGGCGGCCCGGACGCAGGCGGTCGCGGCGTCCTCCTCGACCTGCGAGCCGTGGGTGATCCAGTTGCCGTACGAGATCTCGCTGACGATCAGGCCCGAACGGCCCAGGTGTCGGAATTCCATCCCCCGACCCTAGTCCGGCCCGGTCCTGGTCACCCGCTGACAGGCTGCCGCCGCGCGCGGCTCACAGCAGCGGGCTGGTGTCGGCGAGGAGCTGCTCGACCTCCTCGACCACCCGGTCGCGGCTCGGGTGCACCGGGTCGATCAGCGGCTCGCCCCGCCGGTCCAGCGCGCCCCAGCGGCCGGCGCCGTCGCCGACCAGGAACGCCACCGGGTGCACGACCAGCGCCGGGTGCGCCGGCGCCACGATCACCCGGCCGGTGCGGTCCACCACGCCGCGCCGACCGTTGCGCTCCACCACGGCCAGCCCCTCGTCGGTGAAGCCGTCGACGTAGCGGCCGTCCGCGAGGGCCGTGGTCAGGCCGTCGTACCGGGTGGGGAGGACCAGCTCCCCGCTCCGGTCCACCGCGCCCCAGCCGTCGCCGACCCGCACCGCCGCCACCCCGCCCCGGAACGGCCGGACGTCGTCGAAGCTAGGCGGGATCGCCACGATGTTGGACCTGTCGACCGCCATCCAGTTGCCCGCGCCGTCCATGGAGACCCAGGCCAGGCCGTCGGAGAACGAGGCGACCGCCCGGTAGCCGTTGTTGGCTTCGATCAGGGTGCGCCCCGAGTCGTCGATCAGCGCCCACCGGGTGCCCTCGGGCCGGCGCACCCAGGCCACCCCCTCCCGGAACGGCTGCGCCTCGGCGTAGTCGGCCCCGATCACCAGGTTGCCGTCGACGTCGGCGTACCCCCACCGGTCGGACCCCTCGTCGTACGAGGGGACCAGCGCCCGGCCGGCGCGCAGGATCTCGACCCGGGCGCGCGCGTACGGGCCGAAGCCGTCCCGGCCGGCCCGCGCGGCGACCGCGTCGAGCGCGACCCGGATCCGGGCCAGCAGCTCGCGGTCGGTGGACCGGCGCAGGTCCAGCGCCCGCTCGAAGTGGTGGCACGCCTCGATCAGCCGGCCCTGGTCGTAGCAGCAGCGGCCGGCGTGCTCGTGCAGGGCCGCGCGCAGCCGGTCGGGCAGCTCGGTCGAGTTCGCCTCGGCGAACAGCCGGTCGGCCTCGACGAACTCGCCGCGCCAGCGCAACACCTGGGCCAGCCGCGCCCGGGCCAGCGCGGTCCGGCGCAACTCGCCGGTGGCCTCCGCGTACGTCAGCGCGAGCCGGGCGTCGCCCAGCGCGTCGCCCAGGTCGCCGAGGATGCGCGACGCCACCGCCCGCAGGCCGAGCAGCCGGGCCCGGGAGCGGTTGTCCGGGGCGGCCTCGATCTTGGCGGTCAGCCCGTCCCGCACGGCGCGCAGCCGCTGCGGGTCGTCGGTCTCCTCGCGCAGGCTCTCCGGGTCCAGACGCCACCGAAAGGCGGAGAGCGCCCGCTCCGGGTCGGCCGCCGCGTCGCCCCGGGCCGCCTCCCGCCGGTCCATCCCGCCGGCGTACGCCCCGGCCGGCGACACCGGCCACCCGGCCGGCCCCGAGACGGGCCGCCCCGGAACACCCGAGACCGGTACGCCCGGAACATGCCGCGCCGGCACGCCCGAGATCGGCATTCCGGGTACGCCCGACACGGGCCGCGCCGGCACGCCGGAGATCGGCATTCCGGGTACGCCCGACACGGGCCGCGCTGGAACGCCCGAGATCGGCCGCCCCGGTGGCCCGGAGATCGGCGGCCCTGAGATGGGTGGCCCGGAGATCGGTGGTCCCGAGATCGGCGGTCCTGAGATCGGCGGTCCTGAGATCGGCCGCATGGGCGGCCCCGAGACCGGGCGCACCGGCGGCTCCGGCGTCGGACGGCGCGCCGGGGGCGCCGACACCGGCCGGGCCGGAAACGAGCCCACCGGGCGGGGTTCCGTGACGGCGCCTGGCGGTGCGGCCGGCGACTGGGCAGCGGGAGCCGGATCGCCCGCGACCGGTGTGCCGGGAGAGGAGTCCCCGTCGGGGGTCGACGGCACCGGCCGACTGGGTCGGAACCAGGGGTCGGACTGGTCGGGGTCGGGCCGGGGTGTCGGGCGGACCGGGGCGGCTGTCGCGGCGTCCGGCCCGGTCGTCGACGGGACGGGGGCCGTCGCGGCACCGGCCGGGGCGGGGGACGTCTGCGCGTCCGGTGCCGTGGCAGACCCACCGTCCACCGGCGCGCCTGGCTGTGCGTCGGCCGTCGGCTCCTCGTCGGCCGTCGGCCGTGCCACGGCTGTCGGCTCCTCGTCGGGCGTCGGCTCCTTGTCGCGTGTCGGCTCCCCATCGGGCGTCGGCCGTGCGTCGACGCGGTGCGCGTAGTCGTCGCGCGCTGGGGCGGGATCGTCCTGCCGCCCGCCTCGCCCGGCCTTCCCGGCGTCGTCGGTGTCGTCGGTGGGCGGCGCGACGCTGCCCGCGTCCTGCTGGTTGTCAGCGAGGATCGGTGGGCCCTGGTCCGCTGCGTCGGCAGGCGTGGCGGACCCGGTGCCGGTCGGCACCTGCTGCGGCGGCGACGGCGCGGCCAGAGCACGCCCAGCCTCCTGGTTGGCCGCCTCGGGCCGTTGGTCGACCTCTGTGCTGGCGGTGTCCGCCTTCACCTCAGGTCGTTCGCTCGCCTCCACTTCGGGCAGTTGGCCTGCCTCCGAGCTGGCGGTGTCCGCTTCCGGCTCGACGGCGACTGACTCCGGGCCCGCCGTCACTGACTCCGGCGCGGCGGTGCCCGCGGCCGGCCTCTCGGCGTCGCCCGCCGGTCCTGCGGCAACGGGTTCGGCAGAGGGCGGCTCGGGGGCCGATGCGAGGTCCGGTGACGGCGCGGCAGTCGGCGCGGCGGGCGCGGGGGCTGCCTCGACGGGCTCGGCAGCCGGCGGCCCGGAGACCTGCCGCGCCAGCGGTAGGTCCGCGACCGACCCACCGACCGACTCCGAGGCGTCGTCCGGCTCTGAGGTGGTGGCCGACTCTGGTATGTCGGCCGACTCCGAGGCGGTGGCCGACTCCGGTGCGTCGGCCGGATCTGAGGTGGTAGCCGACTCTGGCGCGTCGTCCGGTTCCGAGGCGGTGGCCGGCGCCGGTGGTACTGCCGACGGCTCCGGCACGGTGACCGGGCCGGGTGCGATCGCCGGCTCGGCCACGGCGGCCCTTTCGGGCGTGACGGCCGGTTCGGCTGCGCTCGGTTCTGGCGTGGCGGCCCGCTCCGGCATGACCGTCGGCTCGGGCGTGACGGTCTGTTCCGACGTGACCATCGGTTCGGGTAGGACGACGGCTTCGGCCGCGACCGTCGGTTCCGGCGTTGGTGCGTCATCGTCGGGCGCTGCGATCTCGCCGACCGGCGCGCGCGTCGGCGCTTCCCCCGCAAGCGGTGGTTCCTCGCGCGGCTCGGGCGCGGAATAGGAATTGACCAGCCCGGGAGCCGCCAGGAACTCCAGCCGCAGCCGGGTGGCCGGCACGGCGGGGATGGGCGGACCGGAGACCGACTGCTCCGTGGCGGGCGGGACCGGAGCCGGCGGGCCGGACACGGGCAGGCCCGGGAGGGGCAGGTCGGACAGCGGCGGACCCGATACCGGCCTGCCGGTCGCCTTCGTAGCGGGCACCTCGTCGCGCGGCGCGTCGGCGGCAGGCGCGACCGATGGCCGATCCGGCCCGGCGGGCGTACGCGGCTCGACAGGCCGGGAAGACTCGTCGGTTCGGGAAGACCCGTCGGACCGGGGGGACTCGGCGGGCCGCTGCGGTGGGGGAGCGGCATGAGATCCGTGGGCCGGTCGCTGGCCGGTGTTGGGGTTCTCCACCCCCGAACGGTGGCCGGCGGCGTCCTCGACCGGACGGTGACCGGGGCCCGGACGCTCGTCGGGCCGGCCGTCGAGCGGGCGGCCCTGACGGTGCAGGTCCGCCCGGGCGGCGTCCGCGAACCGGGGGCCCGATCCAACGTCGTCGACGGGCCGGCCCTCGGTGCGCGGCACGTCCGTCCACCGCGCGTCCGCGCGGAACGCCTCGGTCGGCGGGGCATCGGCCCGCGGCCGGTCGGCGGGCCGGCCCTCGGTGCGGGGCGGCTCCGTCGGGCGTGCGTCGGCACGGGGCATCTCGTCCGGCCGCTCCGGCCGCCGGTTGGGCTCCGGTCCCCGGTTGGGCTCCGGTCCCCGGTTGGGCTCCGGTCCCCGGTTGGGCTCCGGTCCCCGGTTGGGCTCCGGTCCCCGGATCGGGTCGGGGCTGCGGCCCAGGTCCGGGCGCAGGGGGTCCGGCTCCGGCCAGGGCAGGCCGCCGCCCCGGGGTGAGGCCGGGCGGGGGGCCGGATCGCGGTACGTCTCCGCGCGCGCGGCGATGTCCCCGGCGGCGTCCCGGTACGGTCGTTCGCCCCGTTCCGCATGACGCTGGGGCTGCTCCGCACCGGGGCGACCGATGCCAGGCTGGTCGTGGTGGCGAGCCGGTCGGCCCGTCGACTGGCCCTGGCCGGTCCCCGGCGGGTGCTGCCGGCCGTCCCGGTCGAAGGTGGACCGGTCGTCGGTCTCGGGAGTGGCGCGGCCGTTGCGGCCGAACGTCGACCGGCCGTCCCGCTCCGGGCCCTGCCGCCCGTCGCGCCCGAAGGTGGACCGGTCCTCCCGGTCGAAGGCGGACCGGCCGTCGGGGGCCAGGGTGGACCGGTCGTCCTGCTCGAAGGTGGACCGGTCGTCCCGGTCGAACGTCGACCGGCCTTCGTGGTCGAGGCTGGGGCGGTGGCGCTCCGGCCAGCCGGGTCGGTCTGACCGGGGCCGGTCGCCGTACGGCCGGTGGGGGCGCTCGTCCGGCTCGGGCAGCCAGCCGGCCTCGCCCCGGGGTGCGGGGGAGACCGGGGCCGTGTCGGCCGGTGGCATCCGTCGACCGCCGACCGGGGGCGTCCGCCAATCGGGTTCGGCGGTGCCGCGCCGGGGGTCGCCGTGCCAGGCGGCCGGGTCGCGGTCCAGCGTCCACTCGGGGCCGCGCCGGTCGTGCCGGCCGGGCCGGTCCGGGTCGGGGCGTCGCTGCGGGTACGGGTCGACCGGCCCCCGCTCCGTGGGGCGCTGGTCGTGGTGCCACGTGGCCTCGTCCCGGCCCCGGCGGCCGTATCCGGCCCGGTCGTCCGGCCCCGCGTGCCACTCCTCCGCCCTCGTACGCCGGTCGTCCGCCCCGGTGCGCCGGTCGTCGTCCCGCCAGCCGTACCCGCGCTCGTCGCGCCGCCCGTGTTCGCGCTCGTCCCATCGGTCGTGCCCGCGCTCGTCGCGCCGGTCGTGCCCGCGCTCGTTCCAGCCGCGCCGGCCGGGTTCGCGGTCGTCGCGGCCCCGCTGGCCGAACCCGTCGCCGCCGCTCCGCCACGCGTGCTCGCCCGAGGCGGCGGGCCGGTCGTCGTACCCCGGAAGGCGGTCGTCGGGCGCGGCGGCGCGGTCGGACCAGGCCCGCCGGCCGTCGGCACGGCGCGGCTCGGCCGTCGCCGCGCGGCGGTCGTCCCACGCGCGGTGGTCGCGGTCGTCCCACGGGTACGCCCCGTCGCGCCCGTTCGGGGCGGGGCTCACCGGGTCGGGGGCGGGGCTGACCGGGTGCACCTCGGCCCGGCCCACGGCGCCCGGCCGTCCCCGCTGCTGGGACGGCAGGTGCCGCAGGCCGATGTCGCCGGGATAGCGCTGTCCCGGGAACTGCGGCTGCCACTCCGTGGTCGGCTCGTACATCCAGGACGGTTCGGCCGAGTGGGACCAGCGGTCGAAGAAGTCGCCGCTCATCCGTCGGGCCCCTCGCCGCCCGCGTGGCGCGTCCCGGTGCCCGGCTCGCGTCGATCGCTCACGGCGATGTCACCTCGTTGGGAATTGTCGCGCTGGGCGCTCCACCTGCCGGTAGAGTCGCCCGGCCGGGCACGGCGTGGCTGCGGAAGGAGGGTAACGGCGTGGGCTCTGTCACCGCCACTGTGGCACCGCCCACCGGGTCAAACGTTATCCTATGGTTTCGGACATTCGGGGCCATAGCGGGATCGGGATTCCGACGATACGCCACGTACCGGCAGGCGGCGTTGGCCGGTGCCGTCACCAACACCGTCTTCGGCTTCCTGCGCTGCTACGTCCTCCTGGCCGTGGCCGGCGCGGCCGGCAGCGCCGCCGGGTACGACCGGGAGCAGCTCGCGACCTTCGTCTGGGCCGGTCAGGGGCTGCTGGCGGTGGTCCTGTTCTGGGGCTGGACCGACCTGGCCGACCGCATCCGCACCGGGGAGGTGGCCAGCGACCTGCTGCGGCCGGTGCACCCGGTGACCAGCTACCTCGCCACCGACCTGGGCCGGGCGGCCTGGGCCTGCCTGCCCCGGCTGCTGCCGCCGCTCGCGGTGGGGCCGATCTTCTTCGACGTCCACCTGCCGACGCGCTGGCCGACCGTGCCGCTGTTCGCGCTCTCCGCGCTGCTCGCCGTGGTGATCTCCTTCGGCTGCCGGTTCCTGGTCAACGCCACGGCCTACTGGCTGGACGACGTCCGGGGGCCGCAGATCCTCTGGATGCTCTCCTCGGGGGTGCTCGCCGGGCTCTACTTCCCGCTGCCCTTCCTGCCCGACGGGCTCTACCTGGCGTTGCAGCTCGCCACCCCGTTCCCGGGGCTCATGCAGACCCCGCTCGACGTCCTGGTGGAGCGGGGCCCGGGGGCCGCCCAGGCCGGGCTGGTCGCGGTGCAGGCCGGCTGGGCGGCGGCGCTGCTGGCGCTGTGCCGGCTGGTCCAGCGCCGCGCCGAGCGGCGGCTGGTGGTGCAGGGTGGCTGAGCCGGCGGCGCTGCCCCGGCAACGCCCCGCACGCCGCCTCCGACAGCGGCCCCCGCGCCGCCCCCGGCAGCCGCCCGGCCGGCTGGCCGCGTACCGGGCGCTGCTCGGGGCGCAGGTCCGGTCCCAGACGTCGTACCGGACGTCGTTCGTGGTGGATCTCGTCGGCAACCTCGGGGGCACCGTCTTCGACGTGTTCACCGTGCTGGTGATCTTCGGGGTGACCCGGGAGCTGGGCGGCTTCACCGTCCGGGAGGCGCTGGTCGTGGTCGGGCTCTCCTCGGCCGCGTTCACCACCGCCGACCTGCTGGTCGGCAACGTCGAACGGCTGCCCCGGTACGTGCGCACCGGCCTGTTCGACGCCGTGCTGCTGCGTCCGCTCGGCGCGCTGCCCCAGCTCCTGCTGATGGACCTGCCGCTGCGCAAGCTGTCCCGGGCGGTCTTCGGCGTGGCCGTGCTGGCGGTGGCGGTCGGCTCGGCGGGGATCGACTGGACCCCGGGCCGGGCGGCGCTGGTGGTCCTCGCCCCGCTGGCCGGGGTGGTCTTCTTCGGGTCGATCTTCGTGGCCACCGCCACCGTCTCGTTCTACTGGACCGAGTCGGGGGAGTTGGCGAACTCGCTCACGTACGGCGGCAAGGACTTCACGTCGTACCCGGTCACGGTCTTCGACGGCTGGTTCCGCGCGGCCTTCGCGTACGGGATGGGGTTCGCCTTCGTCAGCTACCAACCCGCGCTGGCGCTGCTGGGCCGGGCCGACCCGCTCGGCCTGCCGGCATGGGCGGGCTGGGCCGCGCCGGCGGTCGCGCTGGTCGCCGCCGGGCTCGCCGCCGTGGCCTGGCGCGTGGGGATCCGCCACTACCGGAGTACGGGGTCATGAGCGTCATCGACGTACGGAACCTGCGCAAGGAGTTCACGGTCCGGGTGCGGGCCGGGCGGCTGCGCCGCGAGCGGCGGACCGTCGCCGCCGTCGGCGGGGTCGACCTGCGGGTGGAGCGGGGCGAGATGCTCGGCTACATCGGCCCGAACGGAGCCGGCAAGTCCACCACCCTGAAGATGCTCACCGGCGTGCTCACCCCCACCTCCGGCGAGGTGCGCGTGTGCGGCCTGCGCCCGGTGCCCGAGCGCACCCGGCTGGCCCTGCGCGTCGGCGTGGTCTTCGGCCAGCGCTCGCAGCTCTGGTGGGACCTGCCGCTGCGGGACTCGTTCGCCCTGCTCCGGCACGTCTACCGGGTTCCGGCCGACGCGCACGCCGCCCGGCTGCGCCGCTGCCGGAGCCTGCTCGACCTGGACGGCTTCCTGGACACCCCGGTCCGGCAGCTCTCCCTCGGCCAGCGGATGCGCGGCGAGCTGACCGCCGCCCTGCTGCACGGCCCGGAGGTGCTCTTCCTGGACGAGCCGACCATCGGGCTGGACTTGGTGAGCAAGCAGGCCGTCCGGGGCTTCCTGGGTGAGCTGGGCCGGGCCGGCGACACCACGCTGGTGCTCACCACCCACGACCTGGCCGACATCGAGCGGCTGTGCCGACGTCTCGTGGTGATCGACCACGGCCGGGTGGTGCACGACGGCTCGATCGCCGCGCTGCACGACCGGTACGGCTCCCGTCGGCTCGTCGTCGCCGACCTGGACACCGCCCTGCCGGACCCGCCGGAGCTGCCCGGGGCGCCGCTGCGCCGGGTGGAGGCCGAGGGGCACCGGCTCGTCTTCGCCCTGGAGTCGGCGAGCGCCGCCGAACTGGTGGCCGCCCTGGGCGCCCTGGCGACCCTGCGCGACATCTCGATCGTCGAGCCGGACATCGAGGAGGTCGTCGCCCGCCTCTACGGCAAGGAAGGGCCCCCTGTTAACGCTTCCGGTAGAGCGGGGGGCCCTTCTTAACCGTCGCCGGGGGGAGCCCGGTCAGACCGGGTCGCCGATGTTGACGCGGGGCTCGGGGGCGCGCATGCGGCGGAAGGTGATCGACCGCATGATCGCGTACAGGTAGAGCGAGCCGAGCCGCTGGCCGGTGTTCGGGAAGCGCTCCCGCACCAGCTTCTTGATCTTGCGGCTGATCAGGATGGAGTCGACCACCACGCCGAGGGCGAGCGCGCCCCACAGGATGTTCGAGATCAGCCGGACGATCGGCGGCATCGCCTGGTTGGAGCCGAGCAGCACGATCAGGGCCCCGCCGAAGAACCAGGTGCCCACCGTACGACGGGAGTCGACCACGTTGCGGGCCAGCAGCCGCTCCGGGCCCCGGTCGCGGGGGCCGCCCTCGCGGCGGAACTCCGCCGCGGACTCGGCGCGGATCTGCCGCCGCCGCTCCCGCGACTCCTCCTTGCTCAGCGGCTTCGTCGGGCCGGCCGGCCGCCGCCCGGCGACGGGCCGCTTCGGCGTCTCCCGCCCCAGTTCCTTCTTGCTCGGGGTGTAGCCCCGGCGGGCGGGCGCGGACTCGGGCGTCACCTCGGTGACGGCCTCGTCGGCGAGGTCGGTGGACTTGCGGCGAAACAGCGACGGCACGCGGAAAGGGTAGCCAAACGCCAGCGCCCGGCGCACATCGCGGTGCACCGGGCGCGGCGGAGAGTGGGCGAGATTACGCCCCGTGGCGTTACGGGCGCTCCACGTGGGCGCCCAGCTCGGCCAGCTTCGCCTCGAAGTCCTCGTAGCCCCGGTTGATCAGGTCGACGCCGTACACCCGGGAGGTGCCCTCGGCGGCGAGCGCCGCGATCAGGTGGCTGAACCCAGCGCGCAGGTCCGGGATGACCAGGTCGGCCGCGTGCAGCTTGCTCGGCCCGGCGATCACCGCCGAGTGCTTGAAGTTGCGCCGGCCGAAGCGGCACGGGGTGCCGCCCAGGCAGTCGCGGTAGACCTGGATGTTCGCGCCCATCGTGTTCAGCGCCTCGGTGTAGCCGAGCCGCTGCTCGTACACCGTCTCGTGGACGATCGACAGGCCCCGGGCCTGGGTGAGCGCCACCACGAGGGGCTGCTGCCAGTCGGTCATGAAACCGGGGTGGACGTCGGTCTCCAGCGCCACCGCGTTCAGCTCCCCGCCCGGGTGCCAGAACCGGATGCCGCCCTCCTGGCCCGGCCGACCGCCGCGCGGCGGGCGCAGGTCGGTGACCTCGTACTCGCCGCCGACCGAGCGGAAGATGTTCAGGAAGGTCATCATGTCGGCCTGCTGCGCGCCGAGCACCTCGACGTGGCCGCGCGTGGCCAGCGCCGCCGCCGCCCAGCTCGCCGCCTCGATCCGGTCGGGGATCGGGCGGTGGCTGTAGCCGTGCAGCTTCGGCACGCCCTGGATCTCGATGACCCGGTCGGTGTGCACCTTGATGATCGCGCCCATCTTCTGGAGCACGCAGATCAGGTCGATGATCTCCGGCTCGACGGCCGCGTTGCGCAGCTCCGTGACGCCCTCGGCCATCACGGCGGTCAGCAGCACCTGCTCGGTGGCGCCGACGCTCGGGTACGGCAGCTTGAACTTGGTGCCGTGCAGCCCGTTCGGGGCGGACAGGTGCAGCCCCTCCGGGGTCTTCTCGACCGTCGCGCCGAACTCGCGCAGCGCCTGGAGGTGGAAGTCGATCGGGCGCGGCCCGATGTGGCAGCCACCCAGGTCGGGGATGAAGGCGTGGCCGAGCCGGTGCAGCAGCGGCCCGCAGAACAGGATCGGGATGCGGCTGGAGCCCGCGTGCACGTTGATCTGGTCGGTGCTGGCGCTCTCGACGTTGGCCGGGTCGAAGACCAGCTCGCCGTCCTCCTCGCCGTCGGTCACCTTGACCCCGTGCAGGCCGAGCAACCCGCGGACCACCTCGACGTCACGGATCCGCGGCACGTCGAACAGCCGGCTGGGGCTGTCGCCCAGCAGGGCGGCGACCATCGCCTTGGAAACCAGGTTCTTCGCGCCGCGCACGCGGATCCGCCCTTCAAGCGGAGTGCCTCCGTGTACGACCAGGACGTCGTCGGTCAACGCAACCTCCAGCGCGTCAGTGCTGCTGTGTTGATGGTGATGCGGATGCGGGCGCTCGTGCCTGCTACCCGCGATGCGGCCGGCCGAAAACGGGCCCGTGTGTGTCGTCGCCCCGGCAGCATAGCCCTCGGTGACGGCAGTGGATGCGGTCACACCGCCCCGGGGGGCATGAATCGGGGTGTCCGGCACTTTCCGCCGCCGGACACCTCACCGAGCGTCGTCAGGCGGTGGCCGGGGGCGGGGTGTCCGCGCCGGGCAGGGCGAGCATCTGGTCCAGCGCCACCCGGGCGTGGTGCGCGGTGTCCGGGTCCACCGTGATCTGGTTGACCACCCGCCCGGCCACCAGCTCCTCCAGGGCCCAGACCAGGTGCGGCAGGTCGATCCGGTTCATCGTGGAGCAGTAGCAGACCGCCCGGTCCAGGAACATGATCTGCTTGTCGGGGTGGGCCAGCGCCAGCCGCCGTACCAGGTTCAGCTCGGTGCCGACCGCCCACGCCGAGCCGGCCGGGGCCGCCTCGATGGCCCTG
>NZ_BBZF01000015.1:479634-496603 GCF_020884795.1 Micromonospora okii | reverse complement strand
TCCGTCGAGCCCACGAAGTCGGCCGCCGTGACCACCTCGTGCCGGCACTCCGGGTGCACCAGCACGTTCACCCCCGGCACCCGTTCCCGCACGTCGCGCACGCTGTCCAGGGTGAACCGCCCGTGCACCGAGCAGTGCCCCCGCCACAGGATCATCTTCGCGTCGCGGAGCTGCTGCGGGGTGAGCCCGCCGCCCGGCTTGTGCGGGTCGTAGAGCACGCAGTCGTCGAGGGAGAGGCCCATCTCCAGCACGGCGGTGTTGCGCCCCAGGTGCTGGTCGGGCAGGAAGAACACCTTCGACCCCTGCTGGAAGGCCCAGTCCAGCGCCCGGCGCGCGTTGGACGAGGTGCAGACCACGCCGCCGTTGCGGCCGACGAAGCCCTTGATGTCCGCCGAGGAGTTCATGTACGTCACCGGGACCGTCTCCCCGGCGACGCCGAGGTCGGTCAGCACGTCCCAGGCGGCCTCCACCTGCGCCAGCACGGCCATGTCCGCCATCGAGCAGCCAGCGGCCAGGTCGGGCAGCACCACCTTCTGCGCGTCGGAGGTGAGGATGTCGGCGCTCTCGGCCATGAAGTGCACGCCGCAGAAGACGATGTACTCCGCGTCCGGCCGGGCCGCCGCCTCGCGGGCCAGCTTGAACGAGTCACCCGTCACGTCGGCGAACTGGATCACCTCGTCGCGCTGGTAGTGGTGCCCCAGCACGAAGACCCGGTCGCCCAGGGCGGCCTTCGCCGCGGCGGCCCGGGCCACCAGGTCGGGATCGCTGGGCGCCGGCAGGTCGCCCGGACACTCCACGCCACGCTCGGTGGCGGGATCGCTGCCGCGCCCGAGCAGCAGCAGGGCCGTCGCGGTGTTGGAGGGTTCCACCCAGGTCGAAGTCACGCCCCTCATGCTCCCACAGCCGTGCCAGGCCGCGGCCGGCGTGCGTGTGGGCTGTCCCACTGCCGCCCGCCGATGTGCCCTGCCACACTGCTCGACATGCGCGTGCTGCTCTGCCCCGACAAGTTCGCCGGCACGCTGCCGGCCCAGGAGGTCGCCGCCGCGGTGGCCGAGGGCTGGCGGGAGGTGGCCGACGGCGACGAGCTGCTCATCCGGCCCCTCGCCGACGGGGGGCCCGGCTTCGTCGCCGTCCTGGCCGACGCGCTCGGCGGCCGACGGATTCCGGTGCCGACCGTCGACCCGCTCGGCCGGCCCACCGACGCTGAGATCCTGCTCACCGACGACGGCACGGCGTACCTGGAGAGCGCCCAGGCGTGCGGACTGCACCTGCTCGCCGCCGCCGAGCGCGACCCGAAGGCGACCACCTCGTACGGGCTCGGCGCGCTGGTCACCGCCGCCGTGGAGAACGGCGCGCGGACGGTGGTCGTCGGGCTGGGCGGCTCCGGCACCAACGACGGCGGGGCCGGCCTGCTCACCGCGCTCGGCGTCACGCCGCTGGACGAGGCCGGCCGGGCGCTGCCGTACGGCGGGGCGGCGCTGGCCGGGACCGCCGCGCTCGACGGGGCGCCCCGGCTGCGCGGGGCCACCCTGGTCGCCGCCACCGACGTGGACAACCCGCTGCTCGGGCTGCACGGGGCCAGCAACGTGTACGGCCCGCAGAAGGGCGCGACCCGCCCCGACGTCCTGCTGCTCGACGCCGCGCTGGAGCGCTTCGCCGCCGTACTCGAACGGGACCTGCCGGGGTGCCCGCCCGGCCTCGGCGCGCTGCCCGGCGGCGGTGCGGCCGGCGGGCTCGGTGCGGCGATCCTGGCCCTCGGCGGCCGGTGCGCCTCCGGCATCGACCTGGTCACCGAGGCGATCGGCCTGCCCGCCGCCCTCGACGCGGCGGACCTGGTGATCACCGGCGAGGGGTCGTTCGACCACCAGTCGCTGCGCGGCAAGGTCGTGGCCGGGGTGGCCGGCGCGGCCCGGGACCGGGGCGTGCCGTGCGTGGTGCTGGCGGGGCAGGTGAGCACCGGGCGGCGCGAGGCCGCCGCGGCGGGGGTGACCGACGCGTACAGCCTCGTGGAGCACTTCGGCGGGGAGGAGCGCGGCGGGCTCGACGCGGCGCTGCGCCGCCCGGCGGAGGGGCTGCGGCAGCTCGGCGCCCGCCTGGCCGGTCAGTGGAGCCGGTGACGCCCGCGCACCCCGGCCGCCGTCACGCGGGTGGTCCCGGCCGGGGCGGCGTACCATCGGAGGCGCGACCGGGAATCACTGGACGACGGAGACGTTGGCCAGTGAGTCCAGACCCAGACCGCGCAGGGAGACTTCCACGTGACCACGCCAGCGCAGACCGAGTCGACCGAGGCCCAGGCCCCTACTTCCGTCGTCCTCACCGACGTCGCGGCGCAGAAGGTCAAGGCCCTGATCGAGCAGGAGGGCCGCGACGACCTGCGGCTCCGGGTGGCGGTGCAGCCGGGCGGCTGCTCCGGCCTGCGGTACCAACTCTTCTTCGACGAGCGCTCGCTCGACGGTGACGTCGTCACCGACTACGACGGCGTCGAGGTCGTCGTCGACCGGATGAGCGCCCCCTACCTGACCGGCGCCACCATCGACTTCGCCGACCGGATCGACGCCCAGGGCTTCACCATCGACAACCCGAACGCGGGCAACTCCTGCGCCTGCGGCGACTCGTTCAGCTAGGTCGAGCCGCTCCGGCCCACGCGCGACGGGGCCGCCCCGCACCGGGGGCGGCCCCGTCGCCGTTCCTGGCCCACGACGTCACCGTCCGGGGCCGGCCGCGGGGGCGTGATCGATGCGCGGGCCGAGCCCGACCGGAACGCGAGCCGGCCCGGTAGGCTGACCCGCGCCGTGCTCCCGACCACGAGGGTTGACATGAAGATCGCCGTGACCGGCTCGATCGCGACCGACCACCTGATGAGCTTCCCCGGCCGGTTCGCCGACCAGTTCATCGCCGACCAGCTCGACAAGGTGTCGCTGTCCTTCCTGGTGGACGACCTGGTGCTGCGCCGGGGCGGGGTGGCCGCCAACATCGCCTTCGGCATGGGGCAGCTCGGCCTGCGCCCGATCCTCGTCGGCGCGGTCGGCGCCGACTTCGCCGACTACCGGTCCTGGCTGGAGCGGCACGGCGTCGACTGCGACTCGGTGCACGTCAGCGAGGTGGCGCACACGGCCCGCTTCGTCTGCACCACCGACACCGACATGTGCCAGATCGCCTCCTTCTACGCGGGGGCGATGAGCGAGGCACGCAACATCGAGCTGGCCCCCGTCGCGCAGCGCCTCGGCGGCCTCGACCTGGTGCTGGTCGGCGCCAACGACCCCGAGGCGATGCGGCGGCACTCCGCCGAGTGCCGCAACCGGGGGTACGCCTTCGTCGCCGACCCGTCCCAGCAGCTCGCCCGCATGGACGGCGGCGACGTGGTGGGGCTGATCGACGGCGCCGAGTACCTGATGACCAACGAGTACGAGAAGTCGCTGCTCCAGAGCAAGGCCGGCCTCACCGACGCGCAACTGCTGGACCGGGTGAAGGTGCGGGTCACCACGCTGGGCAAGCGCGGCGCGGAGATCGCCGGCCGCGACTTCGGCACCATCCACGTGCCCATCGCGCGGGAGATCGAGGCCGTCGACCCGACCGGCGTCGGGGACGGGTTCCGGGCCGGCTTCTTCACCGCCCTCTCCTGGGGGCTGGGCCTGGAGCGCGCCGCCCAGGTCGGCTCCCTGCTGGCCACGCTGGTGCTGGAGACCGTCGGCACCCAGGAGTACGCCGTGCGCCCCGACCTGTTCGTCAAGCGGCTCGCCGAGTCCTACGGCGACGCCGCCGCCGACGACGCCCGCCCCCACCTGCTCCCGTGAGCGCTGCCCCGCTGATCGTCCGCTGACAGGAGGTCGCGGGGAGAGCTTGATCGACTCCGTGTCGGCGGCATCGCGCCTTCATCCGTCGCCTGATCGCCCGATGTCGGCGACACGGATTCGATCAACCGCGCGGTGATGGTGATGCCGCCTCGCGGCCGGTGCCGCGTCCCGCCCGGCGGATGTTAGGAAGGGGCCCTTGCTCTACAGAATGCGTTAACAGGGTGCCCCTCCTTACCGAGGCGGAGAACTAGCGCTGGGGCCGGCCGACGGTGCCCGAGGTGGCGGCGGCGACGAACGCGGTCCACTGGTGGGCGGGGAAGACGAGCGTCGGGCCGGAGCGGTCCTTGCTGTCCCGCACCGCCATCACGTCGGGCAGCGCGGCGCACTCCACGCAGTCGCCGTTGTTGGCGCTGCGGCTGCTGGTGAACCAGCGGGCGGCGGCGAGGTCGGGGGTGGTGGGCATGGTGGCCTCCGAGGGGCTATGACGCGCCGGCCAGCTCCCTGATCAACGCGCGCGACTCGGTGGGGGAGAGGGCGACCTGGCGCAGGTTGTCGGCCACCATGCTATAGGTCCGCACCCCGTCCGGGTCCTGCACGTAAACCGCTCCGTCCAGCACCTCGGTGTAGGCGATCGGCCGGACGTGGGCGAAGCCCAGCAGCACGAACTTGCCCAGCGGCGTCGCGGAGTGCGGGCCGTCCTCGGGGCGGAGCACCTGCACCGTGACGTTCGGCAGCTCCGACATGTCGACCAGGTGCGTGAGCTGCGCCCGCCGGGTCTCGTCGCCGTTCACCCGCAGCCGCAGGGCGGCCTCGCCGATCACCGCGTGCAGGGTGAGGGGCTCGTCGTCGGTGAGCCGCCGGGCCCGGGCCTGCCGGAAGGACACGAACCGCTCGGCGTGGTCGGGGCGGACGAACCCGGTGCCGAGGGTCAGCGCCTGGGCGTACTCCTCGGTCTGGAGCAGGCCGGGGATGACCATGGACTCGAAGACGAACGCGCTGTCGGCCAGGCCCTCAAGCCCGACATACGTCTTGAACCAGTCCGGCATCACGGCCGCCCACGGTGCCCACCAGGTCTTCGCGTCGGAGCGGGTGGCGAGCGCCGTGAGCCGGTCGACGGCCTCCTGTTCCGCCCCGCAGGCTCGCAGCACGCTCGCGATGTCGTCGGGGAACTGCTGATAGCGGCCGGTCTCCATGTGGCTGAGCTTCGGCTTGCCGATGCCGGTCCTGGCGGCGAGTTCGGCCAGCGTCATGGGCGACTCGCGCCGGTACCGGCCGAGTTCCGCCCCGATCAGCCAGCGCAGCGCGGAGGGGTCGGTGCGTGGTCCCACGGTTCATCTCCGATCTGGTCGTTCTAGAAACTCATCATGCCGTTGCTCCTTCCATGGAGCAAGCATGTCGGCTATATGTATAGCCAACCAATTGCGGAGGTAGCTCATGGAAGAGACGCGAGTCGAGCAGTTCGGCACGGAGGAGGAGTTCCAGCAGGCGCTTGTCGAACTCGTCAACGAGTTCGCCCCCCGTCGGTTCGCCATCTGTGAGGAACATGGCGACCGGATCGACGGTGACGTCTTCGCCTGGGGGCTCGCGTTCACCGACGGCGCGGTGCTCTGGGGCGACGCCGACTCCCTCGCCGGTCGCTTCCGCGATGCGGAAAGCGCCGTGCGCCTCTTCGCGAGGACGGGGCGACGGCTGCGCCTGATCTGGGTCGACGAGTAGGTCAGTGCAGGCGGCGGACGTCGTAGCCGGGGCCCTCGCCGGTGGCGGCGACGAACTCCTGGCCGCGCATCCGGCACCACGCCGGGATGTCGACGGCGGCGGCCGGGTCGTCGGCGAGCACCCGCAGCACCGCGCCGACCGGCAGCTCGGGCAGCCGCCGGGCCAGCCGGATCACCGGCAGCGGGCACCGCATCCCCCGACAGTCCAGCACCTCGACCGGGTCCGGCCCGCCCACCGGGTCCGGACCGGGCACATCCGCCGGCCTCGGCCCCGACGCGTCGCTCGGCCCGGTCACAGCCCGACCACCCCCGCCTCGGCGCGCAGGCCGGCGACGATCCCGGGCAGCTCGTCGAGGAACCGCTCGACCTGCTCGGAGGTCGTCTCCCGGTGCAGCGAGACGCGCACGTTGCCGTGCGAGAGCACACCCATCGCCTCCAGCACGTGCGACGGGCGCAGCGTCGACGACGTGCAGGCCGAGCCCGAGGAGACCGCGAAACCCCGCCGGTCCAGCGCGTGCAGCAGCGCCTCGCCGTCGACGTACAGGCAGGAGAAGGTGACCAGGTGGGGCAGCCGGTCGACCGGGTCGCCGACGACCTCCACGTCCGGCACCTCGGCCGTCACCCGGGCCCGGATCCGGTCCACCAGCGGTGCGAGCCGCGCCGCCTCGGCCACCGCGTCGGCCGCCGCCGCGCGCAGGCTCGCCGCCGCCGCCACGACCGTCGGCAGGTTCACCACCCCCGGGGTACGCCCGAACTCCCGCTCGTCGGCCGGCCACGGCGACACCCAGCGGGTGCCCTTGCGGACCACGAGCAGCCCGACGCCGGGCGGGCCGCCCCACTTGCGGGCGCTGGCGGTCAGCACCGACCAGCCGGGCGGCACGGGGGAGCGGCCCACGAGCTGCGCCGCGTCGACGTACAGCGGCACCCTGGCGGCGGCGCAGGCGGCGGCGGCCTCGGCCACCGGCTGCACCGTGCCCACCTCGTGGCTGGCCCCGATCAGGGCGGCGAAGGCCACCCCGGGCGCGCCCACCGCCGCCGACCACGCGCCCCGGTCGAGCCGGCCGAGGCGGTCCACCGGCACCGGGACGGCCGTGCCACCGTGGGCGACGTGCTGCTCGGCGGCGTGCAGCACCGCCGAGTGCTCGATCGCCGAGTGGACCAGCGTGCCGCCGACCCGACGCCGCCCGGCGAGGCCGCCGAGGACGGCGGTGTGCGCGGCGGCCGTACCGCTGGGGGTGAAGGAGAGTTCGTCGGCGCGGACGCCGAGCGTCGCGGCGGCGGCCTCGCGGGCGGCGTCGAGGAGTTGGCGGGCCCGGCGGCCGGCGCCGTACAGCTTGCCGGGGTCGGCCCAGCCGTCGTCGAGGGCCGCCAGCAGGGCCTGCCGGGCGACGGGGTGCAGCGGGGCGGCGGTGGCCGCGTCCAGGTGGACCGGGGATGCGCTCACAGCGCCGACGCTATCGCGCCGGTACGCGCACGATCCCCCCGATGGGGGCCGACGGCCACCCCAACACGGCCAGGCCCCTTATGGTCGAGTAATCTGCGACCGTCGGTGACGCCTTTGCCGCTGGTCGGGAGAAACCCACCACCACGGCGCGCTAGGGAGGCAGGACCAGGTGGTCGCAAGGAGTTCGGAGGTACGGCGCTCGGCCGTACGGCACGGCGCTTCTCCAGGAGCCGGTGGACGGCCGCGGCGTGGTGCTGGGCGGCTCGCCGGGCTCGGCCTCGGCGGCGTTGCGCTGCTGGTCTCGCTCACGGGCTGTGACGTCGGCAAGGCGTTCGGCGGCTTCGGCTGGCCGCAGGGCGGCATCACGCCCGAGGCGAACCGGATGTACGACCTGTGGATCGCCTCCTGCATCGCGGCGCTCGCCGTCGGCGTGTTCGTCTGGGGCCTGATCTTCTGGTGCGTCGTGCGCTACCGGAAGCGGGGCAACGAGCTGCCGGTGCAGACCCGCTACAACATGCCGATGGAGTTCCTCTACACGATCGCCCCGATCCTGGTCGTGTCGGTGCTCTTCTACTACACCGCCGTCGTGCAGACCGACGTGGTGAAGGTGACGAAGAACCCGGACGTGACGGTCGAGGTCGTCGCCTTCAAGTGGAACTGGCAGTTCAACTACCGCGACGGCCAGGGCCCGGAGGCCAACACCGTGGCGTCGGTGCTCGGCACCAGCGAGGTCATCCCGATCCTGGTCCTGCCGACCGGCCGCTCCGTGCGCTTCGAGGAGACCAGCCGGGACGTCATCCACTCCTTCTGGGTGCCGGAGATGCTGTTCAAGCGGGACGTCATGCCGGGCAACATCCGCAACGTCTTCGAGGTCTCCAGCTTCGACGCCGAGGGCGCCTACGTCGGCCGCTGCGCCGAGCTGTGCGGCAGCTACCACGCCTTCATGAACTTCGAGCTGCGGGTCGTCTCGCCGGAGCAGTACGACGGCTTCCTGGCGGCCAAGCGCGAGGGCAAGTCGACGCAGGAGGCGCTCTCGGCGGTCGGCGAGGAGCCGTACGCCACCGAGACCAAGCCGTTCGACACGCGGCGCAACACGGCCAACTTCAACCCCGACGACGTCGCGTCCGGCGCGGGAAGCTGAGGGAGCGGGCATGAAGACCGAGTGGCGTATCTTCCTGATCATCGCCGGGTTCCTCTTCGGCGCGACCGTCCTCTACGGCTCCTGGACGTACGGCGACTCCGGCGGCCGGATCGAGTGGATCGGCACCGTGGCGCTGCTGCTGTCGTTCCTGCTCTGCACGATGTGCGGCGGCTTCTTCTGGTTCGTCTCCCGCCGCATCGACCTGCGGCCGGAGGACCGGCCGGACGGCGAGATCGCCGACGGCGCGGGCGAGATCGGCTTCTTCAGTCCGGGCAGCTACTGGCCGATCGGGCTGGCGCTGGCTGCCTCGCTCGCCGGTCTGGGCCTGGCGTTCTGGCAGTTGTGGCTGATCGGGGCGGGCCTCCTGACGGTCATCTTCGCCGCCTCCGGCCTGCTCTTCGAGTACTACAGCGGCACCCGCCGCACCGCCGAGCACTGACGGCACCGACCACCGACGCGTGAGCCCGCGCCCCCGCCTCCTCGGCGGGGGCGCGGGCTTTTTTCTGTCGGGGCGCGGGCCCTGCCGTGTCGGCGCGCGGCTGTCGTGGAGCAGTCCGGGGCGTGCCGGGGCGGGGGCGTGCCGGGGTCGATGATCGACACCGTGCCGGCGACATGGGGCGAAAAACGCCGCCCGGATACCGCCATGTCGGCGACATGCAGGGCGGACGTGGCCCGGCCACGGGCGGGCTGGGGCGGGCGGGCCGGGGTAGGTCAGGCCGCGTCGGGGCGGGACCTGGGCCGGGAGGCGGGCCGGCGGCCTTCGCCGGCGAGCCCGGCGGCCGGGAGGGTGAAGGCGGCCACCAGCAGTGCCGTGCCGCAGCCGGTGCAGACCAGCTCCGGGCAGTCGGGGTCGTGGCCGTCGGCGCAGGGCGGCACCTCGAACGGCCGCACGCCCTCACAGGTGTCGCAGTGGAGTTCGCGGTTCGACACGGTGGCCTCTCCTCTCGCTGCCGGCCGGAACGGAGACCGGAAGATCATTCGGGAGTAGCTTCCCACGCGGGTCCGACACTTCCACCTGGGCGGGAGCGGGAGTGGGGGAGCGGGGGCCGGGTCGGGCCGCCGTCAGGCCGCGCGGGCGACCTTGATCCAGCGCTCCAGCGTCGCTGCGGCGGCCCCCGAGTCGATCGACTCGGCGGCGCGGGCCATGCCGGCGCGCAGCGCCTCCGTCAGGTCGCCGTCGAGCGGGCCCTGGGTGGCCAGCGCTGCGGCGGCGTTGACCAGCACCGCGTCCCGTACCGGCCCGGTCTCGCCGGCCAGCAGCCGCCGCGCCACCCCGGCGTTGTGCGCCGCGTCGCCGCCCCGCAGGTCGGCCAGGGTGGCCCGGGGCACCCCGAGGTCCGCCGCGTCCAGCAGCGCCTCCCTGACGGTGCCCGCCTGGGCCACCCAGACGCGGGTGGGCGCGGCGGTGGTGAACTCGTCGAGGCCGTCCTCGCCGCGCAGCACCAGGACGGAGTCGCCCCGGGCGGCGAAGACGGCGGCCATCACCGGGGCCATCCGCGCGTCGAAGCAGCCGACCGCGCCGGCCCGGGGCCGGGCCGGGTTGGTCAGCGGGCCGAGGAAGTTGAAGAACGTCGGCACCCCCAGCTCGCGCCGGGTCGGGCCGGTGTGCCGCATGCCCGGGTGGAACCGGCCGGCGAAGCAGAAGCCGATGCCGGCCTCGGCCACGCACCGGGCCACCCCCTCCGGGGCCAGGTCCAGCGGCAGGCCCAGGAACTCCAGCAGGTCGGCGGTGCCGCAGGAGGAGGACGCGGCCCGGTTGCCGTGCTTGACCACCCGGACGCCCGCGCCGGCCACCACGAGGGCGGCCATGGTGGAGATGTTCACCGTGTGGGCGAGATCACCGCCGGTGCCGACCACGTCGAGCGCGGCCGTGCGCAGCTCCTCCGGCAGCACCACGGGGACCGCCTCGCCGAGCATCGCCTCGACCAGCCCGGCCAGCTCGGCCGGCGTCTCGCCCTTGGCCCGCAGCGCGACGGCGAAGCCGGCGATCTGCGCCGGGGCCGCCGCGCCGTTCATGATCTCGCCCATCGCCCAGGCTGTGTCGGCGGTGGCGAGCTGCTCGCCGCGCAGCAGCGCGGAGATGAGATGCGGCCAGGTCCGTTCGCCCATGGCGGGCCTCCCGAGCGGCGTGGGGTGCGGGGAAGGATGCGAGCGGCACACCCGGCGACGGTGCCGGGCGGCCGTGACGTCGGGCCGCGGTGGCTCAGGCGGGGGTGTGGGCGCGCAGCAGCTCGGCCACGGTGGCGCCGGTGGTCACCGGGTCGAGCGGGTGCACCAGGGTGGCCTCGACCTCGGCGTACGCGGCCAGCCAGCGGTCGGCGGCGCGGGCGATCACCAGGCAGGCCGGCGGGGAGTCGTCGCGGTCGTCCTTGATCTGGCGGGCGATGCCGAGGCCGCCGCCGGGGCTCGCCTCGCCGTCGAGCAGCAGCAGGTCGATCTCGTAGTCGTCGACGAGCCGGATGCACTCCCCGTAGTTGGAGGCGTCCACGAACTCGACCCGCAGCCCGGGGGCGGGCCGGGTGCCGACGGCCAGCCGCATCCGGTCGCGGACCTGCGGGTCGTCGCTGTAGAGCAGGACGGTGCAAAGACGATCGCTCATCGCTGGCTGGCTCCCACCTCGTAGCTGCCCGCTGATGGTACCCGCCGTCCTCGGCCGCCCGGCCCCCCGCCCTCGACCGCCCGGCCCGCTGCCCGGCAGCCCCGCCCGGCGCGTACCGGGCGGAGGGCTGTCAGACGGCGGAGCCGGCGGCCTCGTCGGCGCGTTGGCGGGCCTCCTGGCGGTCCAGTTCGCGGTCGAGCCGGCGGGACTCCCGCTCGGACTGGCGGATCCACTGCACCACCAGGACGGCGAGCATCGTCACGCTCACGAACTCGCCGCCGGCCCACAGGATGCCGCCGGCGACCACCTGGTCGTCCCACGGGTTCGACCAGCTCAGGTTGAGCGAGGGGTACCAGTCGTCGCCGAGCAGCGTGGTGCTCTGCATGATCGTGAGGCCGAGCACGGTGTGGAACGGCACGGACAGCAGCATCAGCAGCGCCCGCGCCGGGTACGGCCAGCGCCCCGGCAGTGGGTCGAGCCCGAGCAGCGGCCAGAAGAACACGCAGCCGGTCATGATGAAGTGCGCGTGCACCACCTCGTGCGCCCAGGCGTGTTCGAGGGTGTAGCGGTACAGGCCGGTGAAGTAGAGCACGAACGGGTTCGCCACGAAGATGGCGAAGGCCACCAGCGGGAAGCTGTAGATCCGCACGACGCGGCTGTGCACGATCGCCAGGAGCCGCTTGCGCGGTCGCAGCGGCAGGGTGCGCAGCGCCAGGGTGACCGGGGCGCCGAGGGCGAGGAAGATCGGGGAGATCATGGAGAGCACCATGTGCTGCACCATGTGCACCGACAGCAGCGCCGTGTCGTAGGCGTGCAGGCCGCTCAGCGTGACCAGTGCGATGCCGCCGAGGCCGGGGCCGAGGAAGAACACGGTGCGGGAGACGGGCCAGCGGTCCCCGCGCAGCCGCAGCCGGTGCACGCCGTAGAGGTAGAGGCCGGCGGCGAGCACCAGCCCGAGGGCCAGCCAGCTGTCCAGCCGGGTCTCGGTGAAGATCCGGACGGCGGTGAACGGCGGCGGCAGCGGGTCTCCGCCGGCCGCGAGCGCCGGCGGCGCGGTGGCCGCCGTGGTGGCGGCGAAGATCGAATCGACGTGCAGCACGCTTTTCAGGCTAGGCCAGGCGAACCGGACCGCCACGATCGGGCCACGGATACCACCGGTTTGGCCCCCCGCTGATCGCCGGCCGTGGTCAGGGGCAATAATGACCGCGTGACTGCGGCCCCAGCCATTGACAAGAGCCGGATCCACTCCCTGACACGCCCCAACATGGTCAGCGTCGGGACGATCGTGTGGCTCTCCAGCGAACTCATGTTCTTCGCGGCACTGTTCGCGATGTACTTCTCCATCCGCGCGGCGGCGCCGGAGCAGTGGGCGGAACACACCCAGCACCTCAACATTCCGTACGCGACGACCTTCACGGCGATCCTGGTGGCGTCCTCGATCACCTGCCAGATCGGCGTGTTCGCGGCGGAGCGGGGTGACGTCCACGCCCTGCGGCGCTGGTTCACGATCACCTTCGTGATGGGTCTGATCTTCGTGCTCGGCCAGCTCAACGAGTACGTGACCCTCGTCCACGAGGGGGTGAAGATCAACGCCGACGGGTACGGATCGATGTTCTACCTGACCACCGGCTTCCACGGCCTGCACGTGGCCGGCGGTCTGGTCGCCTTCCTGATCTTCATGGTCCGCACGACCATGGGCCGCTTCACCCCGGCCCAGGCCACGTCGGCGATCGTCGTGTCGTACTACTGGCACTTCGTCGACGTCGTGTGGATCGGTCTCTACCTCATGATCTACTGGCTCCAGTGATCTTGGCGCGTCACGCGGCGCGCCGCTGCCCCGTCCCCTGAGACAAGGTCCCACCGGTTAAGGACACAGGTCATGACTTCTGACAACGACCGCCGACGCGGCCTGCTCGCGCGGTTGCGCGGCCAGCGGTCCGCAGCGCGCAGCAGGGGCCGCCGCCGGCTGGGCGCCGCGGTCCGGCTGATCGCCGCGCTCACGCTGGCCGGCGGCGCCTACACCGTCTTCGCCCCCGGAGTGCAGGCGCAGGAAAACCCGCCGCTCACCGGCGCCGCCGCCGAGGGCAAGGCGCTGTTCGACGTGAGCTGCGTGTCCTGCCACGGCCGTAACGCGCAGGGTGTCGAGGGTCGTGGCCCGAGCCTGGTCGGGGTCGGCGCGGCCTCGGTCGAGTTCCAGGTGAGCACCGGCCGGATGCCGATGGCCCGCCAGGAGGTGCAGGCCCAGCGCAAGCCCCCGGTCTTCACCGACGAGCAGACCCGCCAGCTCGCCCAGTTCGTCCAGGAGCTGGGCGGCGGTCCGCAGATCCCGCACGGCAACCTGGCCGAGGGCGCGAACCTGGCCACCGGCGGCGAGCTGTTCCGGGTCAACTGCTCGCAGTGCCACGCCTTCGGCGGCGGCGGCGGTGCCCTCTCCTCGGGCAAGTTCGCCCCGAGCCTGAACCCCGCCAGCGACCGGCAGATCTACGCCGCGATGCTCAGCGGCCCGCAGAACATGCCGGTCTTCGGGGACAACCAGATCACCCCGGAGCAGAAGGCGGACATCATCGCCTATATCCAGGACACCCTGAAGACCAACCAGGACCAGGGTGGCTTCAACCTCGGTCGGTACGGGCCGTCCACCGAGGGACTGGCGATCTTCCTGGTCGGCATCGTCGCGCTCGTCTTCGCCTGCCTGTGGATTGCGGGTAAGTCGTGACCGAGGGCATCACTCGATTCAGCGCCGTGGTGCCGCAGCCCGGCACCGCCCGTAGCGAGGTGACGGCATGAGCACCAAGACCGAGCACCAGGCCCAGCCGGGCCCGGAGCCGCTCGACGTCCACGACCCGCGGCTGAGCCGGTTCGACATCGTCCGCGAGGGCGCGCGGCGGGACGACATCGAGATCGTCCACTACGAGGAGCAGGTCGCCCCCGGCAGCAAGGCCGAGCGGCGGCTGACCCGTACGGTCGCGCTGTTCTTCCTGCTGACCGGCCTCGCCGCGACGGCGTTCCTGGTCATCTACATCTGGTGGCCGTGGAAGTACGACGCCGGCTCCGGCGGGGACAACCTCTACACCCCGCTGCTCGGCGTCACCCTCGGCGTGGCCCTGCTCGCCGTGGGCTTCGGCATCCTCACCTGGGGCAAGAAGCTGCTGCCCAAGGAGGTGTCGATCCAGGACCGGCACGAGAACGACCCCACCTCGGCGGAGAGTCGCAAGATCACCGGCGAGACCATGCTCTTCCTCGCCGACGAGATGGGCGTGAAGCGCCGGCCGCTGCTGGGCATCTCGCTGCTGGCGGGTCTCGCGCCGGTCGGCGCGGTCGCCGCGGCGCCGCTGGTCGGCGGCCTGATCTCCGACCCGCACAAGAACAACCAGATGTTCACCACCGGCTTCGCCCCCGCCGAGGGCGGGCAGAAGATCCGGCTGGTGCGCGAGGACGGGCGGCCCATTCGCCCGGCCGACATCAGCGTCGGCGGCCAGCTCACCGTCTTTCCCGGCATCGAGCACGGGGTGAGCAACAAGCACGCCGACTCCCCGACGCTGCTGATCCACCTGCGCGAGTCCGACGCGGTGACCTCCCGCGAGGCCAACCAGCGGGTCGGCCACGCGAACTACATGTGGGGCAACTACGTCGCGTTCTCCAAGATCTGCACGCACGCGGGCTGCCCGGCGAGCCTGTACGAGCAGCAGACCAACCGGCTGCTCTGCCCGTGCCACCAGTCGCAGTTCCTGATCACCGACAACGCGAAGCCGATCTTCGGGCCCGCCAGCCGGCGGCTGCCCCAGCTGCCGATCGAGGTCGACGCAGAGGGCTTCTTCGTGGCCTCGTCGGACTACACCGAGACCGTCGGGCCTGACTTCTGGGAGCGGCCGTGAAGCGTCGTAAGTTGGACATGGCGTCCGTTCCGGGCAAGGCCGCGGTGGGGGTGGACGAGCGTTTCCAGGTCTCCACCCCACTGCGCAAGCTGCTGAACAAGGTCTTCCCGGACCACTGGTCGTTCCTGCTCGGCGAGATCGCGCTGTTCTCGTTCGTCGTGCTGCTGCTCACCGGCGTCTTCCTGACGTTCTTCTACGAGCCGGCGATGACCGAGGTCGTCTACAACGGCAGCTACGCCCCGCTGCGGGGCACGCCGATGTCGGCCGCGTACGCCTCCAGCCTGGACATCTCGTTCGACGTCCGGGGCGGCCTGATCATGCGGCAGATGCACCACTGGTCGGCGCTGCTCTTCATGGCCGCGATCGTCGTGCACATGCTGCGCGTCTTCTTCACCGGCGCGTTCCGCAAGCCGCGCGAGACCAACTGGATCATCGGCTCGCTGCTGTTCTGGGTCGGCTTCCTGGCGGGCTTCACCGGCTACTCGCTGCCGGACGACGGTCTCTCCGGCACCGGCCTGCGGATCGCCTCGGCGATCATGCTGTCGATCCCGGTGATCGGCTCCTGGGTCACATCGTCGGTCTTCGGCGGGGAGTTCCCGGGTGAGATCATCATCAGCCGCTTCTTCATCGCCCACGTGCTGCTCGTGCCGGGTCTGCTGGTGGCGCTGATCAGCGCCCACCTGGGCCTGGTCTTCAAGCAGAAGCACACCCAGTGGCCCGGCCCCGGCCGGACCAACGACAACGTGGTCGGCGAGCGGATGTTCCCGCGCTACGCGCTGAAGCAGGGCGGCTTCTTCATGGTCGTCTTCGGCGTGATCGCCCTGATGGGCGGCCTGTTCCAGATCAACCCGATCTGGTACTTCGGCCCGTACGAGGCGTGGGTGGTCTCGGCCGCCAGCCAGCCCGACTGGTACGTCATGTTCCTCGACGGCTCGACCCGACTCATGCCGGCCTGGGAGATCAACATCCCGATCGGCGACGGGTACGTCATCCCGCCGCTGTTCTGGCCCACGGTCGTGCTGCCGGGCATCCTGGTCGGCCTCTCCACGCTCTACCCGTTCGTGGAGGCCCGCCGGCTCAAGGACACCCGCAGCCACAACCTGCTCCAGCGCCCCCGGGACGTGCCCGAGCGCACCGCGATCGGCGCGATGGCGGTGTCGTTCTACCTGGTGCTGACGCTCTCCGGCGCGAACGACGTGATCGCGGACAAGTTCCAGATCAGCCTGAACGCGATGACCTGGGCGGGCCGCATCGGCCTGCTGCTCGTCCCGCCGATCGCGTACTACCTGACGTACCGGATCTGCCTCGGCCTCCAGCAGCACGACCGGGAGGTGCTCGCCCACGGCGTGGAGACCGGCATCATCCGGCGACTGCCGGACGGCCGGTTCGAGGAGATCCACCAGCCGCTCACCGCGGTCGGCGAGGACGGCCACGGCGAGCTGGGGTACGTCGGCTGGGTGGTGCCGAAGAAGATGAACCGGCTCGGCGCCCTGGGCCCGGCCATCCGGGGCTTCTTCTACCCGATCGAGAAGCCGGCCGAGGCGCCGGTCTCGCCGGGGCACCCGCCGGTCGAGCCCCGGCAGGAGCGGGAGGAGATTGGCAGCGGGGAGCCCCGCCGCTGATCCGCCCGTAGCAACCGCACGCGGCGCCCGCCGGGAAACCGGCGGGCGCCGCGTCCGTTCTTCCCCCCTCTGCCACGGTCGTCGCGCCCGTCCGCTTTCCGACCCCGGGCGGCCGGCGGGCCGCCCCGCCGCCGCCCGCGAGCCGGACGCGGAACCGCAGGGTTAATCCGGGTCAGCCGGGTATCCGTGCGGTCCAACGAAAAAGGGGGGGAACATGTTGGGTCTCAAACGCCTCGGACTGCTCGCCGCGCTGGTGCTGGTCGGGCTGGCACCCGCGGCGGCGGCGCAGGCGGCGGCACAACCGTCGCAGCAGGACACCCAGTACCTTCAGGCGCTGCACCAGGTGAACCTGGCGGAGATCGAGACGGGGAACCTGGCCCAGCAGAAGGGCCAGAACCAGCAGGTCAAGGATCTGGGCGCCCAGTTCGTGACCGACCACACCCAGCTCGACCAGACGGTGCAGAGCACCGCGCAGCAGTTGAACGTCCAGCTTCCGGACGCGCCGACCACCGACCAGCAGAAGGTCATCGACCGGCTGAACGGCCTCAGCGGCGCCGAGTTCGACAAGGAGTGGGTGACCGCCGAGCTGGCCGGCCACGTCCAGGCCATCCAGGCCACCCAGACGGAGATCTCGCAGGGCTCCGAGCAGTCGGTGGTCCAGCTCGCCCAGAACGCGCTGCCGGTGCTCCAGGCGCACTACGACGCGCTGGTGGCCCTGGCCCAGACCCTGGGCGTCCCGGTTCCGCAGACCAGCGCCAGCGGCACGCCCAGCCCGGGCG
>NZ_BBZF01000015.1:477071-479413 GCF_020884795.1 Micromonospora okii | reverse complement strand
GCCACGACGCCGGCCCCGGGCGGCACCGCCACCACGCCGGCTCCCGGTGGCACCGAGTCACCGACCCCGGAGAACACCGGCACCCCGGCACCGGGCGTGAGCTGACGCCGCGACACCGCACGACGGCCAGCCCGCCCACCGGCGGGCTGGCCGCGTCGGTCAGTCGGCGCTGGCCAGCCCGATCGCGAACGCCTCCTCCAGGTCGTGCTGCGAGTACGCCCGGAAGGCGATGTGCGACTCGGTGTTGATCACGCCGGGCACCTTGGAGATGCTGCCGGCGATGACCCGGGCGATCTGGTCGAACTCGCGGACCCGCACGACGGCGATCAGGTCGACGTGCCCGGCCACCGAGTAGACCTCGCTGACCCCGGGCAGGTTGGCCAGGTTCTCGGCCACCTCGGGGATCGAGTCGGTGGCGCAGTCGATCAGTACGATCGCGGTGATCACGGGTCCGCCCTTCGTCGTGCGTCCACTCCGCGCCGCCTCGCGACGCCGACGACCATGCTAGAGGCCGGTCGGAGCCGCCCGGACCGGTACCGGCGGGGCCGGGCGAAACGCAACGGGCGGGCCGGGCGAAACTACCCGGGCCGGGCCGGGGCGAAACGGGACGGGCGGGGCGAGGCGAAACGCGACGGGCGGGGCCAGGCGGGCGGATCGGGCAGCACCGGGGCCGGGACGAGCCGGCACCGGTGGGAGCCGGAACGGGGGCGGACCGGCGGTCCGCCCTCAGCGGGGCGCGGCGGCGACGGTGAGGCCGCCCGGGGCCCGGACGACCCCGGCCAGGCGCTCCCCGGCGGCCACCTCGGCGCCCGCCCAGACCACCGACCGGGTCACCTCGCCCCGCACGGTCGCCCCCGCGCCCACCACGGACTCCCGGCACCGCCCGGTGACGGTGGCGGCCGGGTCGACCAGGTTCCCGCCGCCTGCGGCGTGCAGGTTGGCCGCGAGGTAGTCGGCGGGGGTGCCGGTGTCGTAGAAGGTGCCCCGGTAGGGCACCACCGTCAGCGCCCCGGCCGCCTCCGCCGGCCGCCACACCGCCCGGACCAGGTCGCCCGGCTCGACCGGCAGGCCGCGCACGAGCCGCCAGGGCAGCAGCGAGAAGCCGGTGAAGACGTGCCCGTCGAAGGTGCCGGGGGCGGCGGGGTCGTCGGCGGGCTGGCCGAGCAGCCGTACGGTCTCGCCGTCCCAGCCGTCCAGCAACGCGGCGACGTCCGGGCCCGGCGCGGCGGCTGGATCGGCCAGGTACGCGTCGGCGTTGCCCACCAGGACGCCCCGGCCGGCGATCCAGTCCCGCAGGTTCGCCACGCCCCCGGCGGTGCCGAGCGGGTCGCCCGGCTCCACGGAGAGGTGGGCGCGGTCGCCGACGTGCGCGACGACCTGCCCGCCGAGGTAGCAGGCGTTCACGGCGACCCGCTCCGGGCCGGTGAGGCCGAGCCCGGCCAGCCGGGCCAGCGCCCGGTCGAGCAGCGGGACGTTGCCCACCGGGCAGAGCGCCTTGGGCACCCGCTCGGTGAGCGGGCGCAGCCGGGTCCCCTCGCCGGCGGCCAGCACCACCGCGCAGACCTGCGGGGCGTCGGCCCCGGCGACCGGGAGGCTCACGCCGTCGGGCCGGGCGCGGGCGGCGCCTCGCCGGCGCGCGGCCCGATGCCGTAGCGGCCGAGCAGGTTCGCCGTGGCGCGGCTGAGCCGGGGCAGGTCGTCCAGCGGGTGCCAGGCCGCCTCGAAGACCTCCGCGCCGTCCACCTTCAGCGGCGTGGTCGAGGCGGGGACGTCCGCCTCGAAGACCACGTCCACCCAGCCCCTCGCGTGCACGACCGCGTTCGGCGTCGCCGGGCGGAGCCGGTCGGGGGAGAGGCGCACCCCGGACTCCTCGAACAGCTCGCGGGCCGCGCCGACCACCGGGTTCTCGCCGCGTTGCAGCAGCCCGGCAGGGAGGCTCCAACTGTGCCCGGGGGGCTGGCGCAGCAGCAGCAGACGGCCCGCCCCGTCGGCCTCGGAGTCGCGGACCAGGGTGACCGCCCCGACGGTGTACTTCGGTGAGGCGAGCCGGACGATCCGGCGCCGCATCGACACGGGCAGCCGGTAGAAGACCTGATAGGCGAAAGCCCGTCCGGTCGCGCGGGAGCGGGGGATCATGGGTCCAGGCTAGTGGCCGGCGCGCGCCGGGGCGGGCGCCGGGGGGAGCCGAGTCACTGCCGGTGGTCGACGAGGTCGATGAGCTGGCGCACCACCTCGTCGGGTTCGAGCACCCGGTCGAAGACCGCCACCAGCAGCGTCTCCAGGTCCGGGTAGCCCAGCTCCTCCGACAGGCGCAGCAGCGGCAGGTCGCTGGCCAGCCCCCGG
>NZ_BBZF01000015.1:165327-476795 GCF_020884795.1 Micromonospora okii | reverse complement strand
TTGCGCAGCGCCAGGCCGATGGTGGCCCGGCCGAGGCGCACCTTGTCGGCGATCGAGATGCCCGGCTCGGTGTGCTCGGCGAACCAGCGGTTGATCTGCATCTGGGCGTGCGGCGACTTGACGAAGCCGAGCCACTCGCGGCGGGGGCCGCGCGGCGCGGCCTCGGCCTCGAAGCCGGTCTCGGCGTCGGGCTCGGTGAAAATCTCCACCACGTCGCCCTCCTCCAGCTCGGAGGCGAGCGGGGCGAGCCGGCCGTTGATCCGGGCGGCCAGACATCGCTCGCCCCGGTCGGGGCCCAGCTCGTAGGCCACGTCGACCGGGGTGGCCCCGGCCGGGAGCACGACCTGCCGTCCCTCGACAAGCACCTGGATCTGCGCCTCCGCGAGGTCGCAGCGCAGCGACTCCAGGAACTGCGCCGGGTCGGGCGCCTCCTGCTCCCAGTCGAGCACCCGGCGCAGCCAGTCGAGCTGCTGGGCGCGGGCGTCGGCGGCCCCGGAGGCGCGCGGGAAGCGGAACTCCGCGGCGATGCCGTACTCGGCGGAGCGGTGCATCTCCTGCGTGCGGATCAGCACCTCGACCGTGCGGTTCTTCGGGCCGCAGACGGTGGTGTGCAGGGAGCGGTAGAGGTTGTTCTTCGGGGAGGCGATGAAGTCCTTGAACCGGCCGGGGACGGGCCGCCAGAGGCAGTGCACCGCGCCCAGGGCCGCGTAGCAGTCGGTGGCCGGGCCGTCCACCACGATGACGATGCGGGGCAGGTCGTACGGGGTGGCGTGGCCGCCGGCGACCGTGTCCTTCCAGATCGAGTAGAGGTGCCGGGGCCGGGCGGCCACCTCGGCGTCGACCCGGTCGCGTCGCAGCGCCACCCGCGCCTTGGCGACCACGTCGTCGAGGTAGGCGTCCCAGCCGGGCCGGTCGTGCACGAACCGGGCGATGCGGGCGTGCTCCTCGGGCTCCAGGTGCAGCAGCACCACGTCGTCCAGGTCGCGCTTGAGGGTCTGGATGCCGAGCCGGTCGCAGAGCGGGACCAGTACCTCCAGGGTCTTGCGGGCGATGCGCTCCCGGGAGGCGGCCGAGCGGACCCCGAGGGTGCGCATGTTGTGCAGCCGGTCGGCCAGCTTGATGATCAGGACCCGGACGTCCTTGCCGGCCGCGATGATCATTTTGCGGGTGGTCTCCGCCTCGGCGGCCTTGCCGTAGAACGCCTTGTCGAACTTGGTCACCCCGTCGACCAGGTGGGCCACCTCGCCGCCGAAGTCCTCCGCGAGGGCCTGGAGGGTGTAGCGGGTGTCCTCCACCGTGTCGTGCAGCAGCGCCGCGACCAGGGTGGTGGCGTCCATGCCCAGCTCGGCGCAGATCTGGGCGACCGCGAGCGGGTGGGTGATGTACGGCTCACCGCTCTTGCGGAACTGCCCGCGGTGCATGTTCTCCGCGATCGTGTACGCCCGGCGCAGCATCGACGGCTCCGTGCCCGGGTGGATCGCCCGGTGGGTGCGGATCATCTGGGTGACCGGGTCTGTCTCCGTGTTCGGCCAGCTCAGCAGCGACCGCAGTCGCCGGGCCAGGGGCAGGTCGCCCGGTTGGGTCGGGAGCGCGCCCCCTAGGGCGGCGCCGCGTCCGGCGTCGACGTCCACGAGGGACACCTCCTCACCCCGGCCCCACGGTCACCGGGCACGGCAAGCGGGAGCAGGCCCACGAAACGGGCAGTACTGCACTTCCTTAACAGCCTAAGCGGAGTCGAGGTCGTCCGATCGGGTACTTGGTCATGGGCGTTCGGTCGATGTTTGGTGGGACGCGGCGCCCTCGGCCCTGCTGAGCAGGTCACGGAACCGGCCCGCGCCGGCGACGGGGGAGGCCCAGCCGGAGGACATCTGCACCAGCCGGGTCTCGGGCCGCTCCAGCCAGGCCAGGATGCGCTCGGACTCCTCGGCGGACGCGGCGGGCACCGGGCCGTGTCCGGGCAGGACGGTCTCGGCGGTCGCCCGGATCGCGTCCAGCGTCGCGCGCGGGTGCGCCCCGGGCGGGGAGACCCCGGCCCCGGCCAGCCGGCCGTGCCGCACCAGCGCCAGCTCCCAGCCGCCCCGGGCGGCCGGCCGGGCGGCGGCCAGCTCGCCGATGCCGGTCAGCGCCGCCAGCCGCTGCATGCGTACCGTCGCCCGCAGCACCGCCACGAGCCGGGCCCGCACCACGGCCGCCTCCTCGTACCGCTGGTCCGCCGAGAGCGCGTCGATGCGGGCCAGCAGGGCGTCCACCACGGCCCCCGGGTCGGCGGTGGTGGCGGTGCGGAACGGGGCGACGGCGCGGTCGTCGTACTCCTCCGGGGTGATCCGGTGCTCGCAGGGCGCGGGGCAGCGACCCAGCTCGGCCAGCGCGCAGGCCGGGCTGACCACGCGCAGCGACAGCCGCTGGGTGCACTGGCGCAGCGGGACGGCGTCGTGGAAGCCGGCGGCGGCCAGCTCCGCCGCCCGCCGGGAGCCGAACGGCCCGAGGTAGGCGTCGTCGCCGGGGGCCAGCGACCGGACCACCGACAACCGGGGGTACGGCCCGTCGGTGAGCTTGAGCCAGACCATCCGCTCGGGGAACTTCGACCGCCGGTTGTACGGCGGGGCGTGCGCGGCGATCAACCGCAGCTCGCGCACCTCCGCCTCCAGCGAGTGGGCGCACTCGACGGCCTCCACCCGCTCTGCCGCCGCGAGCATCTCGGAGATCCGGGCCCGCTTCTCGGCGGCGGTGAAGTAGCTGCGCACCCGGGTGGCGACGTCGCCGGAGGTGCCGACGTAGAGCGGCCGGTCGTCGGCGGCCCGGAAGATGTAGACCCCCGGCACCTTCGGCAGCCCGTCGGCGAGGTGCCGCTTGCGCCGCTGGGTGGGGGTGACCGCGCGAGCGAACTCGATCGCCTCGCCGACCGTGTCGACCCGGTGCCCGCCCAGCCGGGCGATGAGCCCGTGCAGCACGTCGACGGTGGCCTTCGCGTCGTCGAGGGCCCGGTGCGTCGGCTGGGTGGCGGTGCGGAAGTACGCCGCGAGGGTGCCGAGCTTGCGGTTGGGCACCTCGTCGCGGGTCAGCACCCGGCGGGCCAGCGCCGCGGTGTCCAGCACCCGGGGGTTGGGCCAGCGGTAGCCGTGCCGCGCGCAGGCCGCCTTGAGGAAGCCGACGTCGTAGGGGGCGTTGTGGGCGACCAGCACCGCGTCGGCCACGAACTCCAGGAAGCTCGGCAGCACCTGCTCGATCGGCGGGGCGGGGACCAGCATCGCCTGGGTGATCCCGGTCAGCACGGTGATGAACGGCGGGATCGGCACGCCCGGGTTGACCAGGGTGGCCAGCACCCCCAGCTCCTCGCCGCCGCGCACCTTCACCGCGCCGATCTCGGTGATGCCGCCGCCGTCCGGCGCGCCGCCGGTGGTCTCCAGGTCGACCACCACGAAGGTCGTCGCGTACAGCGGCAGGGCCGGGTCGACCCCGGCGCCCGCCGGCTGGTCCAGCCCGGCGAGCGCCTGCTGCACGTACTCCGCTCCCGCCACCCGGGGCACGCTAGACCCCCGGTGCGACACTCGCGCCTCACAGGCCCCGTCCGTCCCCACGGGGCTAGGATGAGAGATCGGCTCACTCACTAGGCGGTGGGCCCGGTCGCGGTGGGAGACTTGCCACATGCCCCTCACCGAGCCGTACGACGACAACCTCCCGTCGGAGGAGTCGCTCGGCCCCGTGCCCCGCGCGGGTGAGGACGTCCCCACCGTAGGGGCGGCACCCGGGCCGGAGCCGACGCGACCGGAGCCCGAGCAGGCGTCCTCCGAGCCGGAACCGACGCCTGCCCAACCGGAGCAGACGCTTGCCGAGCCGGAGCAGACGCTTGCCGAGCCCGAGCCGGCGCTTGCCGAGCCCGAGCCGGAGCCGACGCTTCCCGAGCCCGTGCGCCAGCGGATCGTTGCGCTCACCGCCGCCGTCCTGCCCGTGCTGCCCAATGACGAGGTGCCCGTGCCGCTGCGCCGGGTGGCCAAGTTCGCACCCAACCGGCGGGCCCGGCTCGGGGCCCCGGCGATCGCCACCCAGCTCACCGGCGACCCGCTGTTCCGGCAGCGGATCACCGCCCGGGTGCTGGCCGACGCCGGCGACCTCGGCGCCGCCGTGGTCGAGGGCACCGCCCCGGCCGCGGCCGACCCCGTGGAGGTGGCCGCCCTGGCGTACCTGGCCCGCCCGCGCGGCTGGCGGGAGCTGATCGAGGCCAGCGGCGCGGCGGTGCGCGCCGAGGCGGACAGCGCGGTCGTCGCCGAGCTGGTCCGCGAGGCCGAGCAGCGGGCCACCCGCGCCGAGCACGACCGGGCGGTGGCCCGGGTCGAGGCCGACAAGCTCCGCGACGAGCTGGCCCGGGTCCGCGAGGAGCTGGGCCAGCTCCGCGAGGAGAGCCGCCAGCTCGCCCGCAGCCTGCGGGAGACCCAGGCCCGGGAACGCAAGGCCGGCGAGCTGCTGGCCACCGAGCGGGGCCGGGCCGCCCGGGCGGCGGCCGACGCGGACGCCGAGCTGCGCCGGGTCCGGGCCCGGCTGGCGGAGGCCGAGGCGGCGGCCGGCGTCGCCCGGGCCAGCGCGAAGGAGGCCCGCTCGGTCGACGACGCGAGGCTGTGGCTGCTGCTGGAGACCATCGGGCAGGCCGCCGTGGGGCTGCGCCGCGAGCTGGCGCTCGACCCGGTCGACCGGCTGCCCGCCGACTTCGTCGCCGATGCCTTCGCCGAACAGCCGGCCGCCACCCCGGCCAGGGCCGCCACCCGCGCCCGGGACACCGACGACCCGGCCCGGCTCGACCAGCTCCTCGCGCTGCCCAAGGCGCACCTGGTGGTCGACGGCTACAACGTGACCAAGCGCGGCTTCGGCGAGATGTCCCTGGAGCAGCAGCGCAAGCGGCTGATCACCGGGCTGGGCGGGATCGCCGCCCAGACCGGCGACGAGGTCACGGTGGTCTTCGACGGCGCGGAGCGGGTGCACGGGCTGCCCCCCACTCCGCGCGGCGTGCGGGTGCTCTTCTCGCACAAGGGCGAGACGGCCGACGAGCTGATCCGGCGGCTGGTGCGGGCCGAGCCGTCCGGCCGCCCGGTGGTGGTGGTCTCCTCCGACCGGGAGGTCGCCGACGGGGTGCGCCGGCACGGCGCGTACCCGCTGGGCGCGGACTCGCTGCTGCGCCGGCTGGCCCGCTCCTGACCGGGGCGCTTGAGCGGTTCTGGGGCGGAGCGAGCCGCTTGTCCGATTCTGTCGTACCCCTGCCGTAGCGTCGGGATGACCGACGGTGGCCGGGCGCTGCCGGCGGCCCGGCGGCGGCCCGGCAACGTGGTGGTCGCCGGACCCCGCCCCGCCCCGCCACCGGACGCATCGGCTCAGGAGGAACGATGCTGATCGACTGTGACAGGTGCGGCATCCGGGGCGCGGGCTGTCCCGGCTGCCCGGTGACCGTGCTGCTCGACGCCGCCGCGCCCGAGGGCGCGCTCGACGCCCCCGAGCTGCGGGCGATCGAGGTGTTCGCCCGGGCCGGCTTCGACGTGGAGGTGCTGGGGGTGGCCCCGGCCGGGCCGCGTTCCGGCCGGGGCGGTCGGGCCGCCTAGCCCGGCCCCGGGTGGTTGCGGGCTGCTCCTGGCCCGAGGTCACCCGCGCGGTGATCAGCCGGATCCTGACGACGACGGTGAGGTTCCGGCACCCGAGCGGGCACCGGAACCTCACCTCTCGTCGAGCCGATCACCGGGGCCTACGGCTCGTGCTCCGGTAGGTCGCCTTCCGCGGCTCAGTGGCGCCGACGAAGGACGCTCACACCGCCGGGTTCAGGTGGTAGGTCCAGCGGGCGTAGTTGTTGTTCGGGTGGTGGGCCACCTTGTTGCCGGAGTTGCCGCCGATGCTGCCGATGATCGTCTTGCCGTTCTTCTTGGTGACCGAGACGACGATCTCGACGTGCTGGCCGTCGGACCTGACGGCGACGTCACCCGGCTTGGGGGTCTTGACCTTCTTCCACTTGCGCCAGTTGGCCGCCAGGGCGTATCCGCTGGGGTACTTGCCGCCCGCCTTCTTCATCACCCACTGGGCGAACATGCCGCACCACGCGTCGCACCAGCCGTAGGGGTTGCAGTTGTTGCCCCACTCCTTCATGTTCCGCTGGCTCTTGGCGATGCAGACGATCTCGCCGCGGGTGACCTTGCTCTTCTGGCAGGGCTTGGCGAGCCGGGCGGCCTTCTGCTGCGGCGTCTCCGCGAAGGCGGTCACCGACGCGACCGGGGCGGCGCTCCGCTCGGCCGCCTGCACGGGAGCGGCGCCGGTCGCGAAGCCGCTGAGCAGCACCGCCGTGAGCGCCAACGGGGCGAGCAATCGGTAAGGATTCCAGGACATGCGCTTTCTCCTACTCTGATGATTTTCCCGAATTGAACGACTGGTGGGTCCCCGCCTTGCGGCGGATGCCGGCCAATGTTTTCCGCCGGCCCCGCACCCGACAAGGAATCGGTCCCGTTCCAGCAGCCTGCAATTCTTCCGGCCCTCACCCGAACGGTTGTGTCGAGGGCTGCGTCAGCCAAGGCCATGGCCTTGAATTCGGCAACTGACAGGTGGGCCGTTCGGAGGGGTGGTGTTTCGACTCCACTTCACAGCGGACGACTTGCTCGGGTGCGGGTCGATCAGGGGCTGGGGGGCGTCGGCATGCTCATTGCCCTTCTTCTTCGTCGGGTGTTCCGGTTGCCTCAAGGTTTTCCCCGTCGGATCTGTCCGGCAAGGGTTCCGCCTGTCCGGGACAGGGGCGCGGCTGTCCGGGCTGCTGGGGGGCTTTGTCCGGCCGGTCGTCCGGGCGGTCGTCTCGCGGCTTGATGGGCGCAGCCGACTGCGGCATCATCAATCTTGATGGACGTCTTTGGCGATTCCCTGAAGTCTGTTCGTGGTGAGGCCGAGTTCGTGCAGCTCATGCGGCAGCTGAAAGACAGTTCCGGCTATACGTTCCGGCAGTTGGAGGAGAGAGCGGCGGCCTCGGGTGACGTCCTGCCCAGGAGCACCGTCGCGGACATCCTGCGTCGGGAGACCCTGCCGAGGCCCGAGGTGCTGGCCGCGTTCGTGCGGGCGTGCGCGGGGCCGGAACACGTCGATTCCTGGCTGGCCGCTCATGACCGGCTCGCCGCTGCCGCCACCGGGCCCGTGTCGCCTTCCGGGTCGGCCTCGGCGTCGCAGCAGCCGGATCCGGTGCCGCCCGCACCGACTCGTCCATGGCTGAAGCACCTGCGCCAGGGGTCAGGGGCTCCGCTGGCGGTGGCAGGTCTCGTCGCCCTGCTCGCCATGGCCGCCTGGATCGCTCGACCCGACGAATCGCCGACGCCCCGCCCGAACACGTCCGGCGGGGCGGTGACCTCCACGCCCGCTCCACGTCGCCTCACGCTCGGCGCGGAGGAAAGCGTCGCCGTTATCCGTCCGGCTCGCACGCCGAAGTTGTGCCTGAGCGAGGGGCGCGAGCACACCCGACAGTTTCCGGACCCGGTAGCGGTCCAGCGGCCGTGTGAAGGGTCCACGCCTCCCGAAACGATTCTCAAGTCGGTGGGAAACGACCTGTACCACATCAAGTGGCGTCATCCGCAGCACGGCGTCGGCTGTCTCACCGTCATCAGCGGTGGTCCGGCGGCCGACATGCTGAGCCCCTGGAGCGATTGCCGGGTGGACCGACTGAGTCAACTCTTCCGGATCGAGGCGGTGGACACACCGGTATCCGGCGGCTTCCGACTGCGCCCGGCCTCCGCCGACGCCTTCTGTATCGGAATCCGCGGGAACGAGCTGGCGCCGCAGGCCGAGGCATTGCAAGAACCCTGTACCGGTGACGGGGACCAGGAATTCCTGGTCGACATCAGTTCCTGAGAGTCCGACACGCGCTTCACGGGTCGATGCCCTCTCCGTTCTGCCGGCGGCCTGCGGCCCTGCACTGCTCGTCGGTGGAAAATCGCGTGTAGACGTCGGTGGGTCAGCTACGTCGGATGACGATGTCGCCGTAGGAGACGCGGGCGCGCACCTCGACGGTCCGCTCGTGCTCCGCCGGGGCGGCGGCCTGGTCGAGCTGGTTGTGCACGGTGCCGAACTGGGTGTGCAGGTCCAGCCAGGCGGCGGTGTCGCCGTGGATGCCGACCTCGATCCGGCCGAGGCTGGTCTCGACCGACACCGGCCCGGCGACGACCTCGCCGACCCGGACGCCGCCGTTGGCCGTGGCGGCGGTGACGCCGGCCCGGGCCCGGTCGATGGCGATGTCGCCGTTCGCGGCGTTGACCCGGGCGTCGCCGGTGACGGAGCCGATCCAGGTCTCCCCGTTGGAGTTCTTGACCACGGCGGGGCCGTCGACCTCGGCGAGGCGCACCCGGCCGGAGCCGGTGCTGACCTCGGCCCGACCGTCGACGCGGGTCACCTCCACCGAGCCGGCCGAGGTGGTCAGGTCGAGCGGGCCGGTGTGCTCGGCCCGGATGTCGCCGGCGGAGGTCCTCAACCGGCACTCGCCGAGCCGGCCCGCGCAGTGGAAGCCGCCGGCCGCGGCCTCCCCCCGCACCCGGGAGCCGGTCGGCAGCTCGACCGTCACGTCGACCGAGCCGGGCCTGCCGAACAGGTTCAACACCTTCTGTCTCGGTGCGCGGACCAGCAGGTGGCCGTCGGCGTACTCGACGCGGGTCTGCTCGGCGGCCCGCACGTCGGCCTCGGCGGCGGCGTCGGTCGGGCGGACCTCGACCACGGTGCGGCCCCGGTCGGTGGCGGTGATCCGGGCCGCGCCCACGGTGATCTCGATGGTGGCCCGGATCGGCTCGGGGGTGTCGAAGGTGGGCATGGGGGCCTCCTGGTCGGCGGGTCGGTGGGCGTCGTGGAGGGTGGGTCGGCCGGCGGGGGGCCGGCGGTCGCCGGTCACCGCGCCCAGCCGGTGTAGCGCTGCCCGCCGCGCGGGGCGCGGCCAGCGGGGTGGAACGGCGCGGGGGCCTGCACCGCGGCGGTGGCGGCCCGGATCAGCCAGGCGTTGACCGAGAGGCCCTCCCGCGCGGCGGCCTCCTCGATCCGGGCCTTGAGCTGGTCGGGCAGGCGGAAGCTGATCCGGGTCAGCGCGCCCTCCTCGACCTCGGGCGGGGGCGCGGCGGCCTCGGTCGTCGCGGGCGGCGGCTCGGCGGGCGGTGGCGTCACGACGAAGGCCGGCTCCCGCCCGCGCAGCCGCAGCTCCACCGAGCCCGGCGCGAGGTCCCGGGTGATCTCGGCCGTCGCCGCGGAGAGCGCCTCCAGCAGGGCCAGCCGGAAGGCGGACTCCATCGGGCCGGTCAGCCGCTGGGCCAGGGCGCGGGCCTCTTCGCCGCCGAGCCCGGCGGCGTCCGCCAGCTCGCTGCGAAGGTTCTCGACGTACGTCGTCAGGTCCATGACGCCATCGTGGCATCATCATGGCGTCATGGCAAGACGGTTTGGCGATTTATGCTGTCATGATGGCGTCAGGCGGTGCCATCGTGGCGGCACGGCGGGCGTGGACGCCCGGCGGGAGCACGGCCGGGCGGGCAAATAGGATGGGCCCCCACGGCGGGAGGAGCGGCGGCATGATGCGGACACGGCGTCGAGGCGGCAGCCCCGCTCGCGGCGGGGCACCGAGGTGACCCCGCGCGGCTGGGCGCTGCTGACCCTGGCCGGCCTCGTGGTCGCGCTGGTCGTCGCCGCTGCGCTGCTGGTCCCGTGGAGCCGCCCGCCGGCGCCCCGCGTCGACCAGCTCGCCGCCCTGCGCGACCTCCCCGCCGAGCAGGTCGCCCGGGGTCGGGAGTTCCGCTCGGCGCTGCGCCCCGGCGGCTGGGCCGCCCTCGCCGTCGGCCTGCTCGTCGCCCTGGCGTTCGGGCTCACCCCGCTGGGCGGTCGCCTGGTCGAGCTGGTGGCCCGCCCGTTCGGCGGCCACTGGACCGCCCAGGCCGTCCTCGGCGCGATGGCCGTGCTCTTCGTCGCAGACCTGTTCACCCTGCCGCTGGCCGCCTGGCGGCAGACGATCCTCACCCGGTACGGGCTGAGCACCCAGGGCTGGGCCGGCTGGACGGTCGACCTGCTCAAGTCGTACGCGGTCAGCGCCGTGATCGGCGCGGTCGCCCTGCTCGGCTTCTACACCGTCACCCGGCTCGCCCCGCGCTGGTGGTGGGCGCTCGGCGCGGCCGGCGCGGCCGGGCTGGTGGTGCTGCTGTCGTTCGTGCTGCCGGTGCTCGTGGAGCCGGTGTTCAACCGGTTCACCCCGATGGAGCCGGGCCCGCTGCGCACCGAGCTGACCGCCCTGGCGGCCCGGGACCAGGTGCCGGTGCGCGACGTGCTGGTGGCCGACGCGTCCCGCCGCACCCGGGCGGTCAACGCCTACGTCTCCGGGTTCGGGCCGACCCGCCGGGTCGTCGTCTACGACACCCTGCTGCGCGAGGCGACCCCGGCCGAGGTGACCAGCGTGGTCGCCCACGAGCTGGGGCACGCCCGGGAGCGGGACGTCCTCACCGGCACCCTCACCGGGGCGCTGGGCGCGGCGGCGGCCGTCGTCGCGCTCTACCTGCTCGGCTCCGCCGGCCCGCTGCTGCGCCTGGCCGGCGTCGACTCGATCGCCGAGCCACGGGCGTTCCCGCTGGTCATCGCCCTGGTCACGATGGCCGGTCTGGTGGCCACCCCGGTCCAGGCGGCGGTCTCCCGCCGGGTCGAGGCCCGCGCCGACGCGCACGCCCTCGCCCTCACCGGCGACCCGGCCACCTTCGAGGCGATGCAGCGCCGGCTGGCCGGGGTGAACCTGGCCGACCCCGACCCGCCCCGCTGGGAGTTCCTCTACTCGGCGTCGCACCCGTCCACGGTCGAGCGGATGGCCGCCGCCCGCGCCTACGCCAGGGAGGCCGGCCGATGAGCCGCACGCTGCTGATCACCAACGACTTCCCGCCCCGCCCGGGCGGCATCCAGTCCTTCGTGCACCACCTCGCCCTCCGCCAGCCCTCCGGCTCCGTGGTGGTCTACGCGTCGAGCTGGCGGGGGGCGGAGAAGTTCGACGCCGACCAGCCGTTCGAGGTGGTCCGGGAGCGCACCCGGGTGCTGCTGCCCACCCCGCTGATCGCCCGCCGGGCCGCCCGGCTGGCCCGCGAGCGCGGCTGCGACACGGTCTGGTTCGGGGCGGCGGCCCCGCTCGGGCTGCTCGCCGCCGGGCTGCGCCGCCGCGCCGGGATCGGCCGGGTGGTGGCCCTGACCCACGGGCACGAGGTGGGCTGGGCGGCGCTGCCGGCCGCCCGCACCGCGCTGCGCCGCATCGGGCGGGGCGCCGACGTGGTCACCTACCTCGGCGACTACACCCGGGTCCGGCTGGAGCGGGCGCTGCACGGGCTGACCGAGCTGCGCCGGCTGGCCCCGGGCGTGGACGTCGACACGTACCACCCCTCGGTCGACGGCGAGCCGGTGCGGGCCCGGCTCGGGCTCGCGGACCGGCCCGTCGTGGTCTGCGTCTCCCGGCTGGTGCCGCGCAAGGGCCAGGACACGCTGATCCGGGCCCTGCCGGAGATCCGCCGCCGGGTGCCCGACGCCGCGCTGCTGGTGGTCGGCGGCGGCCCGCACCGGGGGGCGCTGGAGAAGCTGGCCCGGCAGACCGGGGTGGAGCGGGACGTGGTCTTCACCGGCTCGGTGCCCTCGGCCGAGCTGCCGGCCCACTACGCCGCCGGTGACGTCTACGCGATGCCCTGCCGCACCCGCAACCGGGGCCTGGACGTCGAGGGGCTCGGCATCGTCTACCTGGAGGCGTCCGCGACCGGGCTGCCGGTGGTGGCCGGCGACTCCGGGGGCGCGCCGGACGCGGTCCGCGAGGGCGAGACGGGGTACGTCGTCCCGGGCCGCGACGTCGCCCGGCTGGCCGACCGGGTGGCGACCCTGCTCGCCGACCGGGACCTGGCCCGGCAGCTCGGCGCGGCGGGCCGCGCCTGGGTGGAGCGGGAGTGGCGCTGGGAGACCCAGGCCGCCCGGATGGCCGCCCTCCTCGCCGGCTGACCCGTCCGGGGTGGACACCCGCGCCGCCCCGTCCGTGTGGGACGGTGCGGCGGCGGTCGGGGCGCTCAGGCCGGGCGGGCCGGGTGCTCCAGGAGGCGGGCGGCGGGGCCGGGGCGGCCGAAGTGCCAGCCCTGCGCGGTGTCGCAGCCGATGGCGCGCAGCCGCTCGGCCTGCCCCTCCGTCTCCACCCCCTCGGCGGTGACCGTCAGTTCCAGCGCGTGCGCCAGCGACACCAGCGAGGCGAGGATGCGCTCGTCGGTGCGGCTCGCCGGGTCGTCCGCCGGGGCGCGCAGCCCCGCCACGAACTGGCCGGCCACCTTCAGCTCGGTCACCGGCAGGTCCCGCAGATAGGACAGGTTGCAGTAGCCGGTGCCGAAGTCGTCGATGGCGATGCGCACGCCGAGGTCGGCCAGCACCCCCAGGGCGCGTACCGGCTCCTCGACGGCGCTCATCATGGCGCTCTCGGTGACCTCCAACTGGAGCCGCCCGGGCGGCAGGCCGGTGCGCTCCAGCACGTCGACCACCTCCTGCACCAGCCCGGGGCGGTGCACCTGACGGACCGCCAGGTTGACGCTGACGAACGGCGCGGGCGCACCGGCCGGCGACCAGGTCGCCGCCTCCCGGCACGCCTCGGCGAGCACCCAGCCGCCGAGCGGGACGATCAGCCCGGTCTCCTCGGCCAGCCCGATGAAGCTGTCGGGGCGCAGCTCGCCGAACTCGGGGTGCCGCCAGCGCACCAGCGCCTCGGCCCCGATCACGACGCCGTCGCGCAGCGAGGTCAGCGGCTGGTAGTCCAGATAGAACTCGCCCCGCTCCAGGGCCCCCGGAATCGCCGCCGACAGGGCCCACCGCTCCAGCTCCTGACGGTTGCGGTCGGCGTCGAACAGCGTCCAGCGGGCCCCGCCGGCCGCCTTGGCCCAGTGCAGGGTGCTGTCGGCGGCCCGCATCAGGTCGACCGGGCTCGTGCCGGCCACCGGGCGCTCGACGATGCCGATGCTCGCCGAGACCGTCAGCTCGTGCCCGTCGACCAGGGCCGGCTCGCTCACCGCGGTCAGCGCCGCCTCGGCCACCTTCACCGCGTCGTCGGTGCAGGTGGTGCGCTCGACCAGGACGACGAACTCGTCACCGCCGAGACGGGCGACCAGGTGCCCCCCGAGGGTCAGGCGCAGCCGGTCGGCGACGGAGACCAGCAGCCGGTCGCCGACCTGGTGGCCGAGGGAATCGTTGACCACCTTGAAGCGGTCCAGGTCGAGGAAGCAGACGCCGACCCGGTCGGTGGCCCGGCCCGGCCCGTCGAGCGCGGCGGCGAGCCGCTCGGTGAACAGCGTGCGGTTGGGCAGGCCGGTCAGCGGGTCGTGGGTGGCCTGGTGGCGGAACCGGGCCTCGCTCTCCCGCAGCGCCCGCTCGGCCTGGGCGCGGGCCACCATCGCGGCCCGGCGGATCGACTCCTGCTCGTCGAGCGTCCGGTCCCGCAGGGCGCGGGCGTAGCCGGTGGCGACGCTGGCCAGCAGCCGGGCCATCCGGTCCTCTTCGACGTCCTCGGCGACCAGCCCGAGGTCACGCAGCAGCCGGAGCTGGACGACCTCGACGGTGCGGCCCAGCCCCTCGGCGGAGGCGACGTGCGCCTCGACCAGCTCCGCACCGATCTGGTAGCCGACGCGCGGGTCGAACGGCTCGGAGACCAGGGCCTCGGAGAGCCGGTCCGTCAGCCGTTGCAACAGCTCCTCCAACTGGGCTTGCGTCATCGGCAGGTAGCTCGTTCCGGAGACGGCCCTGGCCCAGGCCCGGGCGAACGCCCCGGGCTGCCCCGCCCCCGTCGCGCCGTCGGACCGCTCATCCACCGAGCCGCCCGACGCCGCCCATGAAGACCGCCTTCTCGGCGTCCTCCGCGCTCTCCGGCGTCTCCGGCCGCCACTGCGGCACCCAGACCACGCCCGGGTCGACCAGCTCGAAGCCGTCGAAGAGGCGGGTCAGCTCGGCCCGGCTGCGGATGACCAGCGGGCTGTCGGTGCGTCGGTAGACCCGCTCGGCCTCGTCCCGCTCGCCCGTGTCGCGCCGCCCCTCGTCGCTGGCCTGGGAGAGCACCAGGTAGCTGCCCGGGGCCAGCGCCTCGCGCAGGGTGCGCAGGATCTCGGCCGGCCGGTCGTCGTCGTGGACGAAGTGCAGCACCGCCACGATCATCACCGCGACCGGCTGGGTGAGGTCGAGCATCCCACGGAGCTCGGGGTGGGCGAGGATGCGCTCGGGGTGGCGCAGGTCCTCCCGGATCACGGCGGCCCGGTCGTTGCCGCTGAGGATCTCCCGGCTGTGCGCCACCGCGACCGGGTCGACGTCGACGTAGACCACCCGGGCCTGCGGGTCGATCCGCTGGGCGATCTCGTGCACGTTGCCGACCGTCGGGATGCCGGAGCCGATGTCGAGGAACTGGCGGACGCCCGCCTCGGAGAGGAAGTGCACCGCCCGGCGCAGGAACGCCCGGTTGGCCTGGGCCATCAGCGGCGCCTCGGGCACGGCGTCGACCATGGCGCGGGCGGCGGTGCGGTCGGCGGCGAAGTTGTGCGAGCCGCCGAGATAGTAGTCGTACATGCGGGCCACGCTGGGGCGTTCGATGTCGATGGTGTCGGGTGCCCAGTCCGGCCGCTGCATGCCCTTACCCCTTTGGTCAACGGCGCGGGCCACGCCGCCCGCGCGGGTCACCCGGGTATTCTGCCCGCCCGCCGTGCGGGTGACCAGAGAGGGAAGCCGCCCGCCCGGCCGACCGGGCGGAGGATCCCGTGGACCGGACCGGCCGGCCGTCGCGGAGACCCCCGGACGGTCGGCCGGGCGGGGAAGCGGTCAGAACTTCGGGGCGTCCGGCGCCTCGAGCAGGCCGAGCCGCAGCGCCGTCATGAGCGCCTGCGCCCGGTTGGCCGCGCCCAGCTTCTCGTAGAGCTTCGAGATGTGGGTCTTGGCCGTCGACTCGCTGACGAAGAGCTGCTTGGCGATCCCGGCCACGCTCATGCCGTCGGCGAGCAGCCGCAGCACCTGACCCTCGCGGGGGGAGAGCTGCGGGCCGGACGGGGCGAGCCGCCGCTTCATCGCCTCGGCCAGGTCGGCGGCGGTGAACGCGCTCGGCGAGGAGGCGGCGTGCCGGGCGGCGGCCACGACCTCGTCGGCCGGGGCGGTCTTCGGCACGAACGCGCTCGCCCCGGCCTCCAGGGCGCCGAAGAGCTGGTCGTCGCCGGCGTACATGGTGAGCACGACGATGCCCATCGTGGCGCTGGACTTGCGCAGCGCCCGGGTGGCCTCCAGGCCACTGCCGTCGGGCAGCCGCAGGTCCATGATCACCACGTCGGGCTGGAGCGCGCCGGCCTGCCGTACGCCCTCAGCCGCCGTGGCGGCCTCACCGACGACCTCGAACTGCCGGTCCCGCTCGAAGGCGTGCCGCAGCCCCTTGCGGATCAGGTCGTGGTCGTCGACCAGGAGGACCTTGGTGCGGGTCGCCGGTGTCGGGCTTGTGGTCATCCTCGGGTTACTCCCCTTCTGCTGCTGCCGCGTTGCCGCGCACCCTATCGCGCCGGGGCGAGGAGCCGAGAACCACCGCCACGGTCGTGCCGCTGGGTTGCCGCGGCCTGATCTCCAACCGGCCCCGGATACGTTCCGCCCTCTCGGCCATGATCGCAAGGCCGTAGTGCCCCTCCGTGCGCTGCTCACCGATGCCGTGACCGTCATCCGACACTTCGATCTGCGCGTACGGCGGGTCCACCTCGCAGGTGACCCACAGGTTCGACGCCCCGGCGTGCTTGCGCGCGTTGGTGACCGCCTCCTGGGCGATGCGCAGCAGCTCGGCCTCCGTGGCGGCGGGCAGCCGGGCGGTGGACTCGTCCAGCGACAGGTGCACCCGCAGCCCGCCGGACGCGCCGACCGTGCGGGCGTACTCGGCGATCGCGGCGGCCAGCCCGCCGTGCCGGTCCACCTCGCTGCGCAGCTCGAACAGGCTCAACCGCAGCTCGGTGATCACCCGCGTCACCTCCTGGCGCAGCGTGCGCAGCGCCTCGGCGGTCTCCTTCGGGTCGTCCTCGACGTAGGCCAGGGCGTTGTCGATGCCGTACCCGACCATCACCAGCTCCTGCGCGACCCCGTCGTGGATCTCCCGGGCCAGCCGCTGCCGCTCCTCGTTGGTGGCCAGCGACCGCACCTCGTCGAAGAGCAGCGCGGCCTCCAGCCGCAGGGCGGCCGGGCGGGTCAGCGCGGTCACCCGGGCCACCACCGGCGGCGGGTACGCCTGCGCGGAGTCGGCCTCTAGCACCATCAGCCCGACGGTGCGGACCCCGGCGACCAGCGGCACGATCAGCGCCGAGACGTCCCCGCCGGTGTGCGAGCGCGCCTGCGAGCGGGCGGCGGTCTGCGGCTGCTGGCTGGCCCAGGCGTCGGCGATCGCCGAGTCCGCGTCGAGGGTGGTCTCCCAGTCGACCCGGTCCACGCCGATCTGGGCGAGCACCACCAGCCGGCCGCCGCCGCTGGCCGACAGCACCGCCGCCCGGTCGGTGGGGGCCACGGTGCGCAGCTCCTCCAGCAGGTGCTCGGAGATGCCGCCCGGGTCGAGGGTCGCCCCGGGAAGCTGGCGGGCCACCGTGCGGAGCTGGGTGAGCAGCCGGGTCGCCTCGGCGTACGGCTGGGGCTTGCCCTCGCCGCGCACCCGCATCACCCGGTGCAGGGTGCCGGCGGTGTAGAGCCCCAGCCCGGCGAGGATCAGCCACTGGGCGCAGACCGCGAGGTACCCGGTCTGGCCGAGTTGGCGGCCCCCGTCGGCCTGGGTGAGCGCGGCGCTGACCAGCAGGGTGGCGGCGGCGACGGCGAGCAGCGCCGCGCCCTCGCGGAACCGGCGGCGCAGCGCGGTCACGGTCACCGGGACGGCGAGGTACGGCAGCACGGCCGAGGCGCCCAGCCCGCCGCCGAGGGTGGCGGCGGCGGCGACCTGGCTCGCGGCCAGGCCCAGGACCACCACCTCGGCGAAGCGGCTGAGCGGGCCGAGCAGCCGGTGCCCGGGGGCGAGGGCGGCGGGCAGCCCCGCGACGCCGAGCAGGAGGATCCACCAGAGCGCGGTGGCGTCCCGGGTGGCGAAGAGGGTCAGGAGGGCGACCAGCGCGAGCATGACCACGCGCGCGGCCGTGGCGAGCGGCCGGGTGGGCGGCCGGACGGGTGTCGGAGAGGCGGGCACGTGACGGATGGTAGTCAGCGTTGGTAGATGTCCGCGATCTCCGCCGCGTACGTCTTGTGCACGACCTGCCGCTTGACCTTCAGCGACGGAGTCATCTCTCCGGTACTCTCCGTGAAGTCGCGCGGCAGGATGCGGAACACCTTGATCGCCTCGGCCTTGGAGACCGCCCGGTTGGCCTGGTCGATCGCGCCCTGCACCTCGGCCCGCAGCGCCTCGTCGTCGCGCAGGTCCGCCACGTCGGCGCCCGCCGGCCGGCCGTGCGCCTCCAGCCACTTGGGCAGCGCCTCCTCGTCGATGGTGACCAGCGCCGCGATGAACGGCTGCCGGTCGCCGACGACGACGCACTGGCTGATCAGCGGGTGCGCCCGGACCTGGTCCTCCAGCACCGCCGGGGCGACGTTCTTGCCGCCGGCGGTCACGATGATCTCCTTCTTCCGCCCGGTGATGCCGAGGAACCCGTCGGCGTCGAGCTGCCCCAGATCGCCGGTGTGGAACCAGCCGTCGGCGTCGAGCACCTCGGCGGTGGCGTCTTCGTTGCGCCAGTAGCCCCGGAAGACCAGGTCGCCGGAGACGAGGATCTCGCCGTCCTCGGCGATCCGGACGGCCACCCCGGGCAGGGGGCGGCCGACCGTGCCGATGCGGATGGCGTCGGGCAGGTTCGCGGCGGCGGCGGGGGAGGTCTCGGTGAGGCCGTACCCCTCGTAGACCGTCACCCCGATGCCGCGGAAGAAGTGGCCCAGCCGGGCGCCCAGCGGCGCGCCGCCGGAGATCGCGTCGCGGCACCGGCCGCCGAGGGCCGCCCGCAGCTTGCGGTAGACCAGCTTGTCGAAGACCGCGCGCTGCAGACGCAGCGCCAGGCCCGGCCCGCCCGGCTTCTCCAGGGCCTCGCTGTACGCGACGGCGACCTGCTCGGCCCGGTCGAAGATCTTGCCCTTGCCGTCGGCCTCGGCCTTCTGCCGCGCCCCGTTGTAGACCTTCTCGAAGACCCGGGGCACCGACAGGACGAAGGTCGGCTTGAACGCCTGGAGTTCGGGGAGCAGGTTCCTGGGGTCGGAGCAGTGCGCCATGGTGGCCCGGGCGTGCACCACGCCGATCTGGATGAGCCGGGCGAAGGCGTGCGCGAGCGGGAGGAACAGCAGGGTCGACGCGCCCGGCTGGAGGAAGAGGTTGGGCAGCACGGGCACCGCGTTGGCGATGTCGGCGTACATGTTGCGGTGGGTCAGCACGCAGCCCTTGGGGCGGCCGGTGGTGCCGCTGGTGTAGACGATGGTGGCCATGTCGTCGGCCCGCACCGCCGCGCGGCGGCGGTCGATCTCGGCGGCGTCGACCGAGGCGCCGGTGGCGACCAGCTCGTCGACCGCGCCCGAGTCGATCTGCCAGACCTTCACCAGCTCGGGGAGCCGGTCGCGCACCCCGGCGAGGCAGCCGGCGTTCCCGGCGGTCTCCACCACGGCGGCGACCGCGCCGGAGTCGGCCAGGATCCAGGCGGCCTGCTCGGCGCTGGAGGTCTCGTAGATCGGCACGGTGACCGCGCCGGCCGCCCAGATCGCGTAGTCGAAAAGGGACCACTCGTAGCGGGTGCGGCTCATCAGGGCCACCCGGTCGCCGGGGGAGACCCCGGCCGCGACCAGGCCGCGGGCCACCGCGACGACCTCGTCGCGGAACTGCCGGCAGGTGACGTCGACGCGGCCCGCGCCCGGCGCGTCGCCCGGCCCGGCGGGGCGGACGAACTGGACGGCGTCCGGGGCCGCCTCGGCGTTGGCCCAGACCGGGTCGGTGAGGTTGGCCGAGTCGCCGACGGTGACGATCGACGGAACGGAGAACTCGCGCACCTGCACTCCCTCGTGCTCGCACTGGCCGGGCCGACCGCGCCTCGGACGGGCCGGCCCTGGTGAAACCTACCCGCCCGCCCAGGTGGGTGCGCCAGCCAGGTTGCCGGTAGCCTCCCTGCATGGCGGACTCCTCCACCCAGTCGATCATCATCGGCGCGTCACCGGAGCGGGTGGCGGCGATCATCTGCGACTTCGCGCGGTACCCGGAGTGGGCCGAGGCGATACGCCGCGTCGAGGTGGTCGAGGAGTACGAGGACGGCTACGCCAGCCAGGTCCGTTTCACGATGGACGCCGGCGTGCTGGTCGACGAGTACGTCCTCGCCTACGAGTACGCGGAGGACCTGACCCGCGTCGAGTGGCACCTCGTGGGCCCCTCGAAGATGCAGCGCTCCCAGCGCGGGTCGTACGACCTGGTGGGCAACCCGGACGGCACGACCACGGTGACCTACACCCTGGAGGTGGAGCTCTCCGTCGGCATGCTCGGCATGTTCCGCCGCAAGGCCGAAAAAATGATCATGGATACGGCGTTGAGGGAGCTCAAGCGCCGGGTAGAAGAGGCCGGTGCGGCGCGGTGACGCCAGCGGCGGCACGGTCGTCACGGTAGAGGAGCCGACCATGGGGGGTACGGATCCGGGCTCGGCCCGGCAGGAGGCGGAGCGGCTGGTCGCCACGGTGCTGGCGGCGGCCCGCCTGGCCGGCGCGGGCGGCGGTTCCCGGTCGGGTTCGTGGGGTTCGCTCGGCGGCCTCGTGTCGGGTGTCCTCGGCCACGGCGTCGGCCCGGGGCGGGCCGACGGGGCGGGCCACGGTGGTTTCGCCACCGGCACGCCCGAGTGCTGCGTCTGCCCGGTCTGCCGGGGCATCGCGGCGCTGCGCGACCCGAGCCCCGAGTTCGCCGAGCGGCTCGCCACCGGGGCCGGCGACCTGGCCGCCGGGGTGGCCAGCCTGCTGCGCGCGTTCGCCTCGGCCGGCGACCCCGCCGACCGCCCGGGGGAGCCCCACGACCGCCCGGGGGAGCCCGACGACGTCACGCCGCCGTCGCCCCGGACCGGGGCGGAGCAGCCGCCGGGCGACCACGTGTGGCGCGAGGCCACCCGCACCGGGCATGATTCTCAGCCGGCACCGGAGCGGGACGTCTGGTCCGCCGCGACCCGGGGGGAGGGTTCGGGCGCTCCGGCTGCCGTCGTGTCACCCGCCGAGGACGCCGGGCCGGACGCGCCGGGGGCAGCCCGGCCGACGGTCGGCCGACCCGTGGCGCCCGCCTCGCGGACGCCCGGGGACGCGGGCGGGGACGCACCAGGCGACGGGGCCTGACCACCGGACATCCCGATCCACCGGCGGCGCGGTTCGCCGTGACGGTGCCGGGGCGGCACAGCAGAGGGGAGTGGCAGCGGTGACGCTGACCATCGGGGTCGACGTCGGTGGCACGAAGGTGGCCGCCGGTGTCGTCGACGACACCGGCAAGGTACTCGTGCAGACCCGACGGGACACCCCCGCCGACGACGTCGGCAAGACCCGGGACGTCATCATCGAGGTGGTCACCGAGCTCGCCGCCGGCCGGCAGGTCGGCGCGGTCGGCATCGGCGCGGCCGGCTGGATCGACGCCAGCCGCTCCACCGTCCTGTTCGCCCCCAACCTGGCCTGGCGCGACGAGCCCCTGCGCGAGTACGTCAGCAGGGCCACCGGCCTGCCGGTGATCGTCGAGAACGACGGGAACGTGGCCGCCTGGGCCGAGTTCCGCTACGGCGCGGCCCGGGACGCCGACGACTCCATGATCATGTTCACCATCGGCACCGGCGTCGGCGGCGGCATCGTGCTCGGCGGCGAGCTGGTGCGCGGCGCCCACGGCATCGCCGCCGAGTTGGGGCACATGCTCACCGTCCCCGACGGCCATCAGTGCGGCTGCGGCCGGCTCGGCTGCATCGAGCAGTACGCCAGCGGCAGCGCCCTGGTCCGGTTCGCCCGCGCCGCCGCCCGGCAGGAGCCGCACCGGGCCACCGCCCTGCTGGAGCTGGCCGGGGGCGAGGCCGAGGCCGTCACCGGCCCGATGGTCACCGCCGCCGCGCAGGGCGGCGACCCGGTCTCCGCCGAGGCGTTCGCCCAGGTCGGGCGCTGGCTCGGCACCAGCCTCGCCGACATGGCGCAGATTCTCGACCCGCAGGTCCTCGTCGTCGGCGGCGGCGTCGTGGAGGCCGGCGACCTGCTGCTCGGCCCGACCCGGCGCTCCTACGCCGACGCGCTGGCCCAGCGCAGCCGGCTCCCCGTCGCCGAGGTGCGCCCCGCCGAGCTGGGCAACACCGCCGGCGTGATCGGCGCGGCCGACCTGGCCCGCCGGCTCTGAGGAGGGCGACGATGACCGGAAAACCGGGCGGCGTGCCGCTGCGCGTCGTGTCGTACAACGTGCACAGTCAACGTGACGACACCGCCGCGCTGGCGGCGGTGGTCCGCGCCGCCGCGCCCGACGTGGTGATCGTGCAGGAGGCCCCCCGGCGGTTCCGGTGGCGGCAGAAGTCGGCCGCGCTCGCCGAGTCGTTCGGGCTGGTGGTCGCCGCCGGCGGGCTGCCGTCGCTGGGCAACCTGCTGCTGACCAGCCTGCGGGTGCGGGTGCTCGACACCCGCTGCCAGCGCTACCCGCTGACCCCGGGCCGGCACCTGCGCGGTGCCGCGTACGCCGACTGCCGGGTGGGCGCGGCCCGGTTCCTGCTGGCCGGCTCGCACCTCTCCACCGACCCGGCCGAGCGCCCCGCCCAGGCGGCGGCGTTCAAGCGGGAGCTGGCCGCCGCCGAGCTGCCGGTGGTGGCCGGCGCGGACCTCAACGAGGGCCCGGACGGGCCGGCGTGGGCGACGGTGGCCGACGGGCTGACCGACGCGGCGGTGGCGGCGGACCGCGCCGACCGGCTCACCTACTCGTGCGCCGACCCGCGCCGGCGCATCGACGCGGTCTTCGTCGACCCCCGGATCACCGTGGTCGACTACGACGTGGTGGACACCCCGCAGACCCGGCAGGCCAGCGACCACTTCCCGGTCCTGGTCGACCTGCTGCTGCCGCCCGCCGACTGACGGGGCGAGGGGGCGCCCCACGCTCCGGCGGGCTGGACAAACCGGTCGGGTTACGGGAAGGATTTCGCAGCGACCCGGCCCCCCTCGTGCCGCACCTAAGGAGAATCCGGTGTCCCCCTCCACCGAGCCCGGCCGCCCCGAGCCGGACGCGACGACGCTCGCCCCGGCCCCGGAGGCCCGCCCGGTCTCCGACCGGGGCGACACGGTCTGCGTCATCGGGGCCGGGGCCAGCGGCCTGACCGCCCTGAAGAACCTCAGGGAGCACGGCTTCGGCGTCGACTGCTACGAACGGGAGACCGGCGTCGGCGGCGCGTGGAACTGGCGGCACGACCGGAGCCCCGTCTACGCCAGCACCCACCTGATCTCGTCGCGGCCGTTCACCCAGTTCCCCGACTTCCCGATGCCGGACGACTGGCCGGACTACCCGCACCACAGCCAGTTGCTGTCCTACTTCGAGCGCTACGCCGACCACTTCGACCTGCGCCAGCACATCTGGTTCGGCACCGAGGTCGTCCGGGTCACGCCGGTGGCCGGCGACCGCTGGGACGTCACCACCCGCAGCACCGGCGGGTACGGCCCGGAGCGCACCTCCCGGTACGCGGCCGTGGTCGTCGCCAACGGCCACAACTGGTCGCCGAAGCTGCCCGGCTACGAGGGGCTGGAGGAGTTCCGGGGCGAGATCATGCACGCCTCGTCCTACAAGGACCCGGCGCAGTTGCGCGGCAAGCGGGTGCTGGTGGTCGGGGCCGGCAACACCGGCTGCGACATCGCGGTCGAGGCGGCCCAGCAGGCGTCCCACTGCTGGCACTCCACCCGCCGCGGCTACTGGTACGCCCCGAAGTACGTCTTCGGCCGCCCCGCCGACCAGGTGAACGACGCCCTGATCGCGCTGCGGGTGCCGCTGCGCGTGCGGCAGTGGCTCTACCACTGGACGCTGCGGCTCACCGTCGGCGACCTGACCCGGTTCGGCCTGCCCAAGCCCGACCACCGGGTCTACGAGACCCACCCGATCGCCAACAGCCAGCTCGTGTACCACGTCGGCCACGGTCAGATCACCCCCGTGCCGGACGTGGCCCGCTTCCACGCCAAGTCGGTGGAGCTGGCCGACGGCCGCCAGTTCGACCCGGAGCTGGTCGTCTTCGCCACCGGCTACCTGCCGCGCTTCGAGTTCCTCGACCCGGGGCTCCTCGGGGCCGACGCCTCCGGACGGCCCCGGCTGTGGCTGAACGCGTTCGCCCCCGGCCATCCGACCCTCGCCGTCGCCGGCCTGCTCCAGCCGGACTCCGGGCTGTTCACCCTGTCGCACTGGCAGACCGTGCTCTTCGCCCGGCTGCTCGCGCTGCGCCTGACCCGGCCGGACCGGGCCGCCGCGTTCGCGCAGCGGGTCGCGGCCGGGGCCGGCGAGCGGTACTCCGGCCGGGTCGCCGACAGCAGCCGGCACTGGTTCGAGGTCGGCCACGCCGACTACCTGCGCGCGGTGCAGCGCGCGCTGCGCGACCTGGAGGGGAACCGGTGAGCGCGAGGAACGCAGCGCAGCGGAGTCCCGCAGTCGTGAACGAGAGTGGGCCGGTGAGCGCGAGGAACGCAGCGCAGCGGAGTCCCGCAGTCGCGAACGAGAGTGGGCCGGTGAGCGCGAGGAACGCAGCGCAGCGGAGTCCCGCAGTCGCGAGCGAAGGGGAGGTCCGGTGAGCGCGAGGAACGCAGCGCAGCGGAGTACCGCAGTCGCGAACGAACAGGAGGACCAGTGACGGAGCGGGTGCGGATCATGCGGGCGGGGGAGTGGGCCCACCCGGTCCGCCCGGCCCGCCGCGAGGTGCTCAGCGCCCTGCCGGAACTGGAGGCGGGCCGCCCGCCGCTGCTCTTCGTGCCCGGCTTCGGGCACGGCGCGTGGGCCTTCGCCGAGCACTGGCTGGAGCACACCGCGCGGCGTGGCTTCCCCGCGTACGCGATGAGCCTGCGCGGGCACGGCGGCAGCGAGCCGGCGCCGGACGCGACGCTGCGGGCGTACGCGCACGACGTGACGCAGGTGGCGGCGAGCCTGCCGCGCCAGGCGGTGCTGGTGGGGCACGGCGCGGGGGCCCTGGTGGTGCGGCACGCCCTGGCCCGGTACCCGGCCCGCGCGGCGGTGCTGGTCGCGCCGGTGCTCGGCGACTGGCGGACGCTGGGCACCGCCCTGCGCCGCAACCCCGCCGGCACCCTGCCCGCCCTGGTCGGCGGGGGGCTGCGGCTGAGCCGCCGGCAGTTGTTCAGCCCCGAGCTGGCCGACGCCGAGGCCCGCCGGTACGTCTCCCGGCTCGGCCGGGCCGGGCGGCGCGCCCAGTGGCAACTGCTGACCCACCGCGCCCCGGAGCCGGCCGTGGGCGACCCGCCGGTGCTGGTGCTGGGCAGCCCGGACGACCGGGTGCTCCCGCCGGTCGCCCTGACCCGGGCCGCCCGGCGGCACGGCGGCGCGCCGCTGCTCTTCCCCGGCATGGGGCACGACCTGATGCTGGACGCCCGCTGGCGGGAGCCGATCGACGCGATCCTGGACTGGCTGGAGAAGGAGCACCCGGCGGTCTGACCCGGCGGCGCGGCCCGTCGCGCGGGCCGCGCCGGCCGGTCGGTCAGCCGGTGGCGGTGATGTGCGTGAGCAGGGAGCCGCCCTCGTCGAGGGCGCTGAGGTAGGAGCGCGCCCAGGCCCGGATGTCGTTGCGGTGCAGGTGCCCGCGCATCGCCCGCATCCGGGGGGTGACGTCCTCCGGGTCGGCGTGCAGCGCGGAGAGCAGGCCCTGCTTGAGCCCCTCCAGGTCGTGCGGGTTCACCAGGTACGCCTGCGGCAGCTCGGCCGCCGCCCCGGCGAACTCGCTGAGCAGCAGCGCGCCCGTGTCGTCCACCCGCGCGGCCACGTACTCCTTGGCGACGAGGTTCATCCCGTCGCGCAGCGGGGTCACCGCCATCACGTCGGCGATCCGGTAGAGCGCGGCCAGCTCGGCCCGGTCGAACGGCTGCGTGAGGTAGTGGATGGCCGGCTCGCCGACCCGGCCGAACTCGCCGTTGATCCGCCCCACCTCGCGCTCGACCCGGTCGCGGAGGATCTGGTACTGGGTGACCCGCTCGCGGCTGGGCACGGCCACCTGCACCAGCACCGTGTCGCGGACCTTGACGTGCCCGCTGGCCAGCAGCTCGCTGTACGCCTTGAGCCGCTGCTCGATGCCCTTCGTGTAGTCCATCCGGTCGACGCTGAGGATGACGTGGTCGGGGTCGCCGAGGTCCTGGCGCAGCCGCCGGGCCCGGGCGGCCACGTCCGGGCGGTCCGCGAGGGCGGCCATCCCGGCGGTGTCGATGGAGACGGGGAACGCCCCGACCCGCACCACCCGCTCGCCGACGCTGATCCGCCGGTCGGTCGCCGGCAGCTCCAGCACCTTCGCGACGAGCTGCGCGAAGTTGTGCGCGGCCTGGGCGCGCTGGAAGCCGATCAGGTCGGCGCCGAGCATCCCCCGCAGCAGCTCGGCGCGGCGGGGGAGCTGCATGAACAGCTCCGGCGGCGGGAACGGCACGTGCAGGAAGAAGCCGATCCGCAGGTCGGGGCGGAGCTCGCGGAGCACGCCGGGGACCAGTTGCAGGTGGTAGTCCTGCACCCAGACCGCCGCGCCCTGCTCGGCCACCTCGGCGGTCGCCTCGGCGAACCGCCGGTTGACCCGCTGGTACGCCTCCCACCAGCGGCGGTGGTACTCCGGCTGCTCGACGGCGTCGTGGTAGAGCGGCCACAGGGTCGAGTTGGCGAAGCCCTCGTAGTGGTCCCGGAGGTCCTCGGCGGTCAGCGCCACGGTCTGCATCCGGACGCGGTCGACGTCGGGCAGGCGCGGCGCGGGCCCGGTGCCGCCGGCCCAGCCGACCCAGGTGGCGGGGGTGTGTCGGAGGAGGGGGTGCAGGGCGGTCACCAGCCCGCCAGGGCTGCGTCGCCACTCGCAGGCGCCGTCGGGCGCCACACTGTCGTCGATGGGAAGGCGGTTGGCCACCACCACGAGGGAGCTCTGTCGCATCTCGGGCATTCCGATCAGCAGAGACCGACCACCGCGAGCAGGGAACAACCGGGCAGTCAGTGAGGGAAGTGACGTACAGCGGTATTCCTACTGACCGTAAGTTACACCACTGTCACGCCTCCTGTCCGGGGCGGGGTGTCCCGAAATCCGGGCAGCCGGCGGGGCGCCGCCGCGCGGCGTCGACCCGGTGTGCCGGGCCGGGGTCAGACCCGGGCGCCGTCGTCCGGGTCGTCGTCCTCGGAGTCGCCGGGGCGCAGCCGCCAGATCAGCGTCACGAAGCCGGCGAGGATGCCGGTGAAGCCGAACAGGGTGACCACCGAGGAGTCCACCGGCAGCAGCGACGGCTCCAGGAAGAGCACGAAGCCCACCATGATGGCCAGCACGCCCGCCACCGCGTACTTGGAGATCCGGGGCAGCGGCGGGGGCGGCGGCGGGGTGTAGCGCTCCTCCGCGTCGTCGGGCAGGTCGGTGCCGAAGGTGTCCAGCCCGTCCAGCAGCGACGGCTCGTCCTGCCGGCCCGGGCCGACGGAGACGCCGGAGACGTCGGCCGCCCACGGTAGCCGCCGCACGTCGGTGGCGGTGGCGCCCTCGTCGGCCCCGGCACCCCGGGCGGTGGTGCCGGCCGGCGGCTCGGCCGGGTCGTCGTCGACGTCCTCGGCGGCGGGCCAGGGGTGCGCCCCGGCGGCCGGCGCGGTGTGGAAGCCGGCCACGATGCGGGCCCACTCGGCGTCCACGTCGGGCTCGGCCCGGGACGGCCCGGCGGGGGTCTCGTCGGCGAGCTGGGTGAGGTAGTCGCGCGCCGTGGTCAGGTGGGACCGGTCAACGTAGAGCCGGTCCACCGGGCGGGAGGGGACCGTGGTGGTCCGGGTGACCGGGTTCAGGTCGGCCGACGGCTGGAGGTACGCGGCGATGCCGCCGGCGGCCAGCACGTCGAGCAGGTGCTCGCCGACGCGCGGATCCACGTCGCCGGCGACGGCGTACTCGTTCGCGTCGAGCCCGTTGTCCCGCCGCCCCCGGCGGGCCCCACCCGCTGACACCGGACATCCTCCTCGTTCGCACCTCGCGGTGCGCATGTCGCACGCCCCGGCGCCCCGTACGCCGTGCCCTGAATCGTGACACGTCGGGGGCCGGTTCCGGGAGTGCGTTGTGGCGCGCCGCTCCCGGTTCGTCGGCTCACGGCCGGCGGTGCCGCTCGCCGACGGCGCTCCACAGGGCCCGCCGGGGCTCGTCCGACGACCCCGGGCCGAGGTGGTGACGCCACCATCGCCCGGCCCGGAACCCGGTGCCGTACTGGCTGATGAAGTACATCATCCGCGGCCCGCCGCCGTGGCTGATCTTCCGCCCCCGGGCCGAGGGGCCGCGCCAGGTGCCGGACGCCGGTCCGGTCATCCCGACCGGCAACGACCTTTCCCTGGCCGACTCGATCTTCGCGCCGCTGGCGGTGAAGCGAAAAGTCACATTCATCGCCAAAGCGGAGCACTTCGCCGGTAAGGGGATCAAGGGCCGGCTCAGGACGAGCCCGCGCCGGTTCCCGCCTCCGCGCCGGCTGCGTCCGCGAGGGTTCCCGCCCCCGCGCCCGCGCCGGTTCCCGTATCCGCGCCGGCTTCCGCGAGGCGGAGCAGGCCCGGGGCCCGGTTGCGGGCGGCGAACCCGCGTACCCCGGTCAGCACGCGGGCCGCGTCCGCCGGGTCCACCGCGCGCAGGGCCGGCACCGCGAGCGCGGCGGCGATCATGTGGTCGGTGACGTCGCCCATCCGCCGGTACCCCTCGGCCGCCGACCGGAACCGCCCGGCGGCGGCGCGGGCGTCGCCGGCCGAGCGGGCCAGCGCCGCCTCCGCCGCCCGCCCGGCGGCCCGCGCCCAGGGCGTCATCCGGGGCGAGCGGCCCAGCAGCGCGCGCACCCGCTCGGCCGCCTCCCCGCCGAGCACCACCGCGACGTGCCCGATCGCGGGCACCCACTCGGCGAACGGGATCATCCGGCTGCGCCGCCAGTCCTCGTCCAGCTCGGCCAGCAGGCGCAGCGCCTCGTCGGCGCGCCCCTGCACGGCCCGGCACAGCGCGGCGTGGGCCAGCGTCGAGCGCAGCACCCGGTGGAAGCCGGAGCGCCGCGCGGCGACGACCGCCCGCCCCACCTGGTCCATTCCGCTCTCGCCCCCGCCCGGGTCCGGGGCCGGCTCGGGGTCGCCGCGCAGCGCCCGCAGCCAGCCGGAGACCGCCACGATGTGCAGGTCCCACTCGCCGGTCGGCCGCCGGGTCGACTCGGCGACCAGCTCGGCCGCCGAGTTCCAGTCCCCGGCGTAGTAGGACCGGCCCCACTGGTCCTCGAAGCTCGTGGCGAGGCCGTGCTCGCCGCCGAGGTCCAGCGAGCGCTGCTCGTCCACCAGCCGCGCCGACCCCGCCAGGTCGCCCTCCTCCTGGAGCGCCCAGGCCAGGTTCTGCACCGCCCGGCGTCGGCTGCTGAGCTGCTCCACCCGGCAGTGCTCGGTGATCTCGGCCAGCTCCGCGTACGCCTCCCCGACGCCGGAGAGGTAGCGGGCCACGGCGAGGGTGATCCGGGCGTTCGCGCTGACCTCGCGGAGCTGGAGGCGCTCGGCCAGCCCGGCGGCGGTCCGGGCCGCCAGGCACGCCGGGTCGGTCTCGGCGTTGAGCATGTGCACCCGGGCCAGCTCCAGCAGGGCGCCCGCCTTCTCCTCGGTGTCCGGCAGGTCGGCGTAGATGCCGATGGCCCGGTCCAGGCAGCGCAGGGTCTCGGAGCGGTCCGCCCGGCTCCACGCCGCGGTGGCCAGCAGCGTCCAGGCCCGGGCCGCCCCGCTCCACTCCCCGGCCCCGGCGAGCCGCTCGGTCAGCAGGGTCAGCCGCCGCGCGCCGTCGGCCAGCAGGAACGCGTCGCCGTCGCGGAAGAGCGCCACCTCGGCGGCGAAGAGCTCCAGGGCCGGGTCGGGCCCGCCGGCGAGGGCCAGCGCCCGTTCCGCCAGGGTCGCGGCGGTGTCCAGCGCGTGCAGCTCGTACGCCCGGCGCGCCGCGCGGTGCAGGGCGGCCCGTGCCGCCGGGGCGTACGGCGCGGGGTCCAGACCGACGGTGCGGGCGATCTCGTGCGCCGTCCAGCGGTGGTTGGCGAGCACCTCCACGAGGTCCTGCTGCCGGCCGTCGGTGACCTGCTCCAGCCAGTCGGCGGTGCGCTGGTGGCGCAGCACCCGCTCGGCGCGGGGGAGCCGCTGGTAGCAGACGTCCCGCACCAGGATGTGCCGGAACCGGTACTCGGGCTGACCGGGCATCGTGGAGCTGGGCTGCTCGTACACCAGGTCGCGGCGTTGCAGCCGGGCCAGCGCCCGCTCGACCCACCCCACGCCCCGGCCGAGCGCGGTGGCCACCGGCCCCGGCCAGAACTGCACGCCGACGACCGCGGCGGCCTGGAGCACCGCCCGGTCGGCCGGGTCGAGCAGGTCGAGCCGGTTGGCGATGACCGCCTGCACGGTGCGCGGCATGGCCCGGATGCCGGCCTGCCCCGCCCGGCCCGGCCCGGGCGCGCCGAGTAGGCCGCCGTCGAGCAGCATCCGCGCGTACTCCTGGGCGTAGAGCGGGTTGCCGTCGGCGAACTCGATCAGCGGCGCCCGGGACTCCGGCGGCAGGACGTCCTGCCCGACCAGCAGGGAGTAGAGGGTGTCGATGTCCGAGTCGTGCATGGGCGGCACGGAGATCGACATGGCCCCGCTGATCGTGCCGGTCCAGGCCGGGTGGCGCTCCCGCAGCTCCGGGCGCGCGCTGGCCAGGACCAGCAGCGGCACGCCGCGCGCCGCCGCGCCCAACTGCTCGACGAAGGCGAGCATCGCCTGGTCGGCCCAGTGCATGTCCTCGAAGACCAGCACGGTCGGGCCGGCCGCCGCGAGGGCGAGCAGGAACCGCCGCCAGGACGCCTCGGTCTCGCCCGGGGTAAGCCGCTCGCCGGGGAGGCCGACGAGCGGTCGCAGCGGGTCCGCCAGCCGGACGGCCTGCGGGTCACCCAGCCCGCCCAGCCGCTGCCGCAGCCGGTCACCGAGCGCCTCGGCCTCGTCGACGTCGGAGACGCCGACCCAGCCCTTGACGATGTCGGCGAGCGCGGCGTACGTGACGTTCTCCCCGAACGGCGGGCACTGGCCGACCAGCCAGGTGACCGGCGGGCCGGGCAGGCTGGCGGCGTGCCGGGCCAGCTCGCGCAGCAGCCGGCTCTTGCCCACCCCGGCCGGGCCGAAGACGGTGACCAGTTGGGAGGTGCGGTCCGTGACCGTGCGGTGCAGGGCGTTGACCAGCAGGCCGCGCTCGTGCTCCCGGTTGATCATCGGGGTCAGCTCGGCGGTCGTCAGGTCCCGCTGCGGCAGCGGCCGGACGGCCAGCCAGATCCGGCTGACCGACGAGCGGCCCCGCAGCGTCACCGGCGGCCGGTCGTCGTACTCCATGTCGTGCCGGGTGGCCGCCCAGGTGCTCTCGTCCACCACCACCCCGCCGGTGGGGGCCAGGGACTGCAACCGGGACGCCGTGTTCACCACGTCGCCGGTGACGAAGCCCTGCCCGCCGTCGCGGGCGGCGGAGAGGTCGACCAGGGCCTCCCCGGTGGCGATGCCGACCCGGAAGCCCAGCGGCGGGTGCGGGCCGGCGGGCTGGCGGGCCAGGTTGCGTTGCAGCTCCAGCCCCGCCCGCACGCAGCGCAGCGCGTCGTTGTCGGTGGCCACCGGCGCGCCGAACAGCGCCATCACCGCGTCGCCGATGTACTTCTCGACCACCCCGCCGTACTGGTGCACCAGCCGGCGCACGGTGGTGAAGTAGCCCTGCTGGAGGCCGCGCGCCTGCTCCGGGTCGGCCCGCTCGGCGTACGTCGTGAAGTCGACGATGTCGATGAACAGGACGCTGACCTGGCGCCGGTCCTCCTGGATCACCACCGGCCGGTCGTGCAGGGGGTTACCGCAGCTCGTGCAGAAGTTGGCCTCCGCGCCGTTGGGGTGGCCGCAGCGGGCGCAGCCACGCGTCAACGGCTGCCCGCACCCGCCGCAGAAGCGGTCGTCGGGGCCGGCTTCGCGTGAGCAGTGTCCACACCTGAGGTCGATGGTCGGCTCCGTAGCGCGAGGTGGGCCCAGTATCACGCCGCGCGGCCGAGTCGGCTACCCGATATCCGGCTGGACTCCCCGGCTGACCGGGCGAGACTAACCTTCCACTCAGGAGACACCGTCAGGAGAGTGCCGTGAACGTACGACTGTCCGCCCCGTGGACGGATGCGCGCGGGACCGTGTGGGCCCCGGGCGACACGGTCGAGGTCGACGCCGTCACTCTCGCCGCATTGGAGGAGCAGGGCATGGTAGAGACGCCGGACGGTCAGGGCGAGGGCCCCGACCAGGGCAACACCACCACCACGTCGACGACCAAGCCGACCGATCCGCAGAAGATCGGCCCCGGCCCGGGCGCGCCGCCGAAGGACGAGCCGGGCGACTGAACGACCGGCGACCAGGGCCGGCGGGCCGCACCCGCCGGCCCTGCCGCCGTCGGGTGGGGCGGCCTCAGCGGTCGTTCATGCCGGCGCGGCGGCGCAGCGCCGCCACGTCGGTGACCACGATCCGCCGGCCCTCCGTGCGCAGCCAGCCCCGGCTGGCGAAGGAGCCGATCGCCTGGTTCACGCTCTGCCGCGAGCCGCCCGCCATCTCGGCGAGCTGGCTCTGGTTCAGCTCGATGGTGATCATCGGGGCCTGGCTCTCGCCGGCCAGCCGGACCAGCGTCTTGGCCACCCGGCCGGGCAGGTCGAGGAAGACGTGGTCGGCGTTCTGCTCGGTCAGCCGGCGGATCAGCGCGCCGAGCGAGCGCATCACGGCGTCGAGGATGCGCGGGTTGGAGTGCACCAGCTCCATGAACGCGGGCCGGGACAGCGCGAGCGCCGAGCAGTCCTCGATCGCCTCGGCCGACGCCGAGCGGGTGGAGGCGTCGAGCAGGGACACCTCGCCGAGCACGTCGGGGGGACGGACCACCGACAGCACGGCCCGTTCGCCGGTCGGCGCGGTGCGGAACACGGCCACCGCGCCCCGGCGCAGCACGATCAGCGACTCGCCGGGGTCATTCTCGACGAAGAGGAGCTGACCCTTGCGGTACGTGCGCGGCACGGCGGCGGCGATGACCCGCTGGCGCACCTCCGGTTCCAGCCCGGCGAACATGTCGACGCCCGTGAGGGCGTCACCCGGCTCCGGAAGGCGCATCTCCACGGCCCAATCCCTCCCCGGTCGAGGACCACACATCGCTCGCCGGGCGAACCGTGACAGCCCCCGGTACGAGGTTCTGGACCGGTTCGGCGTCCGGTAGCGGTACACATCAGATCATGACGGCCCGGTCGCTTGCTGTACACCCCCGGAGACACTTCCGTGACACTCCCGAGCTGCGGCGCAGGGCGTGGGGGACGGCCGGGCAACCCCGCCCGTCGGCGGCCGGCCGGGGTGGGCGAGGATGACGGGGATGGTCTACCGCTACTTCTACGACTGCGAGTTCATCGAGGACGGGCGCACCGTCGACCTCGTGTCGATCGGCGTCGTCGACGAGAACGGTCGCGAGTTCTACGCCGTCTCCACCGAGTTCGACGACTCCCGCGCCGTGCCCTGGGTGCGCCGCAACGTCCTGGACAAGCTCCCCTCGCCGGCCGACCGGGCCTGGCGCTCCCGGGAGCGCATCCGCGACGACCTCTACGACTTCCTGGTCGAGCCGATCCGCGACCGCCCGGGCGAGCAGCTCGAACTGTGGGCCTGGTACGCCGCGTACGACCATGTGGTGCTCGCCCAGCTCTGGGGGGCGATGCCGGCGCTGCCCCGGGAGATCCCCCGGTTCACCAAGGAGCTGCGCCAGCTCTGGGACGACCGGGGGCGGCCGACCCTGCCCGACGCGGACGCCGCCCGGCACGACGCGCTGGTCGACGCCCGGCACAACCTCGCCCGCTGGCGCGCGATGACCGCCCGCTGAGCCGCCACCCAGCGGGTCGCCGCCGCTCGCTTTCGTCCCCTCATCTCAGGTTTCGTCGGTTCTGTCCGGGGCACCGGGTCCGGATCGAGTAGACCGAGGAGGAGGGGGGCACCATGAGCAGCGAGCCGACCAGCGTCGCCGACGCCCGGCGCCGGGTCACCGAGCTGGCGCGCGACGCGCGGATCTGCATGTTGACCACCACGGGGCTGGACGGCCGGCTGGTGAGCCGGCCGATGGCGCTGCAGTCGGCGGAGTTCGACGGCGACCTGTGGTTCTTCGCGTACGCGGACTCGGCGAAGGTGCGCCAGCTCCGGGTCAACCCGGAGGTGAACGTGGCCTTCTCCGACCAGCGGCACCACGCCCGGGTCTCCGTCACCGGCACCGCCCAGGAGGGGTACGACCGGGCCCGCGCCGAGCGGCTGTGGAACCCGCTGCTGAAGACCTGGTTCCCGGAGGGGCTGGACACCCCCGGGCTGACCCTGATCAAGGTGCGGGCCAGCTCCGCCGAGTACTGGGACTCGCCCGGTGGCTCCGTGGTGAGCCTGCTGGGCTTCGCGAAGGCGGCGGTCACCGGGAGGCCGCCGCGCGCGGGGGAGAACCACGAGGTGGACTTCTAGGCCGAGCCCCGTCGCCCGTCGCCCGTCGTCCCGTCGCCCGTCGTCCCGTCGCCCGTCGCACCGTCGCCCGCCCTCGCGGGCGACGGTGGGGCGGCGTCGGGCGGGCGGTGATCGCTGACGGCACGATCGACTCCATGTCGCCGACATGGGCTGGTCAGGGACCGTGCGAAGGCGCGATGTCGCCGACACGGAGCCGCGCAACGGCTGCCGTACGTCGGCCGCGCGCCTGGGCCCGCGCATCCGGCCGCCCGGCGGCCTGCGCCCGCTGTGGTGCCCGGGGCGCGCGGCCGGCGTGCGGGCGCGGCGGCTACAGTGCGCACTGACGGCCCGCCCCGGGCCGGCAATGGCGCCGACGGTCTGGACTGACCCATATCCTGGGGCAAAATCGGGCTTTACCTGATGCTTCAGGAGGATGAGCAGATCATGCGAATCGGCGTGCTCACCGGCGGCGGCGACTGCCCGGGTCTCAACGCGGTAATCCGGGCGGTGGTCCGCAAGGGCGTCGCCACCTACGGTCACGAGTTCGTGGGCTTCCGGGACGGCTGGAAGGGCCCGCTGGAGGGTCTGTCGAAGCCCCTCGGCATCGCCGAGGTGCGGGGCATCCTGCCGCGCGGCGGCACGATCCTCGGCTCGTCCCGCACCAACCCGTTCAAGATCGAAAACGGCGTGGAGCGGATCAAGGAGAACCTCGCCGCCCAGGGCGTCGACGCGCTCATCGCGATCGGCGGCGAGGACACCCTCGGCGTAGCCACCAAGCTGCACGAGCTGGGCGTGCACGTGATCGGCGTGCCGAAGACGATCGACAACGACCTCGGCGCCACCGACTACACCTTCGGCTTCGACACCGCCGTCAACATCGCCATGGAGGCGATCGACCGGCTGCACACCACCGCCGAGAGCCACCACCGCACCCTCGTCGTCGAGGTGATGGGCCGGCACGCCGGCTGGATCGCCCTGCACGCGGGCCTGGCCGGCGGCGCCAACGTCATCCTGCTGCCGGAGCGGCAGTTCGACGTCGAGCAGGTCGCCGGGTACGTCGAGAAGCGCTTCCAGCACCAGTACGCGCCGATCGTCGTGGTCGCCGAGGGCGCCCAGCCGCTCGACGGCCAGATGGTCCTGCACAACCAGGAGCTGGACGCGTTCGGCCACGTCCGCCTGGGCGGCATCGGCCAGTGGCTGGCCGAGCAGCTCGAGGCCAAGACCGGCAAGGAGGCGCGGACCGTCGTGTTGGGCCACATCCAGCGCGGCGGCACCCCGAGCGCCTTCGACCGGGTGCTCGCCACCCGCCTCGGCCTCCACGCGATCGACGCGGCCGACGAGGGCGACTGGGGCAAGATGGTCGCCATGCAGAGCACGGACATCGTCCGGGTGCCGCTGGCCGAGGCCACCCGCGAGCTGAAGACCGTGCCGCTGGAGCGGTACGAAGAGGCCGAGGTCTTCTTCGGAAGCTGACGCAGGCGCGGCGCGCGCGACGGTCCCCGGGCCGCCGCGCGCGCCGCTCGGCCCCGCCGCGCAGGCGGGTGAGACCAGTCGGCCCCGCCCGGGAGGCGGGTGAAACCAGTCGGCCCCGCCGCGGCGGCGGGTGAGACCAGGAGGTACGACCAATGGCGGCCGGCGGACACACCGTTGCGGTGATCGGCGCGGGCAAGATCGGCGAGCTGATGCTCTCGGGGCTGCTGCGCTCGGGCTGGCCCGTGGGACGGCTGCTGGCCACCGCCCGGCGACCCAGCCGGGCCGAGGAGCTGACCGCCCGGTACGGCGTCCGGGTGGTCGACAACCTGACCGCGGTGAACGAGGCCGCCGTGCTGGCCGTGGCCGTGAAGCCGCAGGACGCCTCCGCCCTGCTCGACGAGATCGGCCCCAAGGTGCCGGCCGACAAGCTGGTCGTCTCGCTCTGCGCCGGCCTGCCCACCGCCTTCTTCAACCGACGGCTGCCCGAGGGCACCCCCGTGGTCCGGGTCATGACCAACACTCCCGCCCTCGTCGACCAGGCGATGAGCGCGATCTCCGCCGGGGCCCACGCCACCGGCGAGCACCTGGCCCTGGCCGAGGAGATGTTCTCCCCGCTGGGTGCCACGATCCGGGTGCCCGAGTCCCAGCAGGACGCCGTCACCGCGCTCTCCGGCTCCGGCCCGGCGTACTTCTACCTGCTGGTCGAGGCGATGATCGACGCCGGCATCCTGCTCGGCCTGCCCCGCCAGGTCGCCCACGAGCTGATCGTGCAGACCGCGATCGGCTCGGCGGTCATGCTGCGCGACTCCGGCGAGCACCCGGTCAAGCTGCGCGAGGCGGTCACCTCGCCCGCCGGCACGACGATCTCGGCCATCCGGGAGCTGGAGAACCACGGCGTCCGGGCGGCGATGCTCGCCGCGCTGGAGGCGGCCCGCGACCGCGCCCGCGAACTCGCCGCCCAGGTGTAAGGAAGGGCCCCCTGTTAACGCCTGCGGTAGAGAAGGGCGCCCTTCTCACCGCCACTCGGCCCTGACCAGCGGTCGCGCGGGAGCGGTTCCTCTGCTGCGGCTTTCCGACGGGACGCCGCCGGTCACGTTCGACCGTTACACGGGTCAGGAGAGCTGGAGTCCCGCCGTCGGATCCTCAGCAACAAAAATATTGACGATGAAATGCTGGGCGTAGCTATTTGGAAAGCTGTTCTGCATGTCGATGGCAATCAAGTCGGGCTGCGTGCTGTTTAGGCTGCCCTCATCTGGGCGTCGCTGATGCCTTGAGGACTGGGATAGCGTCGATCTTTTGGGCGCTGAGGCTCTCCCAGTAGATGCCGCCGGGGCGCTGGCGTCGCCGGCACTCGACCACCTCGTTCGGAGTGATGATCAGGTCGAGGCTGAAGTCGTGCGACGCCTCGGGGAGCGGCCCGTCGATGATTTGCAACGGGTGGACCGTCGTCGCGAGGATGGTGGATGGGCCGACCAATCCGGCCGCGGTGAGCAGGGCGACCTCGATGTCCGAGTAACCCGCGCCCTTCCCGATCCGCACGCCGTCACGATTGACCGCGACGCTGCCGCACACCACCAGGTCCACCGGCTGCATTTCGCTGATGCCGACCTTCGACGCGTGGTCCGCCGCACCGCTGCCAGTCGCGATGTCGTCGGGCGCTGCATTGAGGTTGGCGGGATCGAGCAGATAGAAGGGCCGTATGTCGGCGATCTTCGGCACCGCCATGTAGAGGAGCTTGCCCTCGGCAAGCGCCCGTAGCCTCACCGGCAGTTGAGCCTTGTCCGGGTTGGATTTGATGACGCTGGCGCTACGCCAAGCATCATGCTGCGCGAGCCGCTCGGCGGCCAGCTCGGCTCCGACGAAGTTGGGGATCCGTCCGTGAGCGCCCGGGGGAAGCGCCTGGCCGGCCTGCTCCAGTCGTGACCAGACGGCTTCGCGTACCTCGCACTTTGCCTCTTCGAGCTTCAAGTGGCCTCCTACGACGGATCGCTCAGTTTTCTGACTTGTCAGCAGGCACCCACGCTCACCTCGCTGGCGTTGACGAGCTGCCCTGCGCCAATGAAGCGACGGGCAACCAACAGGCCAGCGTCATGGGCGGCTGGACCGCCATGGCTTGCCGAGGCGTCTGTGACGAGCCATGGCGTGAGGTCGCGCTCGAATGCGTCCACCGCTGATTTCAGCACGCAGCTTTCGGTGGCTACACCGCAGAAGACGAGGTCGGTCCAGCCCTCCTGGGAGGCGATCTCCGCTCCCTCGCGGGTGAAGTACGAGTAGATGCGCTTGTCGACCACGGCCCGTGCCCGAGCAGCGTGTTGACTCAGTTCGGGCACGATTTCCGTCTCCGGCGTGTGCTGCACCTTCGACCAGTGGATCAGCCTCTCGAAAGGGCTGCCCGGATAGTTGTGGTAGCGGGTGAAGACGACCGGCCGGCCCGTTGCCTCCCACCACTCGACCAGTTCCACGACCTTGGGGATGACGTGCCGGCTCTGATCGTTGATGAAGCCGTTCTGCATGTCGATGACGATCAGGGCCGCTCGTGTACTGCTCATGCGCTGACTCTGTCATCCATCGTCTCGGCCTCGCGAAGCGCCGCCTGGGCCTGTACCAGGCGTTCCGGTAGGCCGCTTGTCGTGACGGCTGCCTGGCGCATCAAGCAGTGCTGGGCCGTCTCCTGCACGCGAGCGGTGGTGAGCCGAGAGTGAGCGGCCCGCAGGAAACGCCAGCCGAACCTCTGGGGCATCACCGGGTCCCGGCCCTCCTCCACCGCTCGCTGGATGTGCCGGCAGTAGGCCCAGAGCATCTGTACGTCGATCTCAAGCGAGAGCAGTTCATCAGCGGTCAGGGCTCGTTCCGGTGAGATCGCGTGGTAGGCCAACCCTGACCAGGCTGCGAAGCCGATGGACACCCCCGGGATTCCGAAGGGTTCGGCAGGGAGCTGGTCGAATCCCTCAGCCAACAAACCCCGCTCCACCTGCGCGGGGACGGGTTGTGGGCGAGGCGTCGCGTGGCGGTTGACCAAGATTGACGGGAGGCTTAACAACCGGACGGCGTTGTCCACGTCCTCGCGGCGGCACGCCTGCTCGTGCAGGACGTACATCGACATCACGTACTCCGGTACCGCCACCTGGCTGTCAGCCTGATCCGACAGCAGTTGTTCGATCTGGTGGGCTGCCCACGGCAGGTCCTCCTCGTAGCTGGCATAACGCCAAGCGGCGAGTTCTGCCAGGTTCGTAGGGGCGAGCTCCTGTTCAAGGTGAAACACCACCACGCCACACGCGAAGACGTGAGCTGTGCACCGACCGCTCGGATGCGGCACCTTCGTTGCTGACACCTGCAGCCACTCGTGCGGGCGTGGACTCACCTGCGGCAACCCGGCCAGGCCCTTTGCTGCCGCTGCCCCGATGTACCCAGGGATGAACTTGTGGGACTGGACACGGTAGCTCCCAGCCACAGCGATAGTCGGCGCGGCGCTCTCGCTCGTCGCAGCGGTAAACCGGCTTACGGCCTCGTCACTGGCCCTGCGCAAAGCCGTGTCGAGAGTGGCCTGCAGCTCCGGTCGGGGCTGCACCGCTTCCCGGCCGGCCTCCCACTTGGACACGGTGCGCTCGCTGACGCCGAGGTGTTCGGCGAAGTCGCGGATGGTCATCCGCAGGGCGTGGCGCAGCTCTCGGGCTTCCCGGCCGCTCCACTTCTGCACGGTCGTCATCCACTCGCCCCCGTCGCTTCGAGACCGGCCAGTCGGCAGCTTAGCGGCTCGACTGCAGAACCGGTACAGCGTAGGTGCAGAGCGTAGTCGTACCGAATGGTCGACGGATTGACCAGGGTGGACGCATGGCCCGGGGCGGGTGCTGTGCTCCGGTGGGGCGTTCCCCCCTCGCGTCTCCGCCGTCCCCGCCCGCCCCGGTGCCGCTCCACTTCGCGATCTCGACGGAAGGGCTCTCCATGACGGCAGTGCTGGACGACTTCACCTGGACATGGGCGTGAGCGGGCTCGGGCCGTACCACGTCGGAGCGCTCGGGCCAACGGGGGTGCGGGACGCGGTGGCCCGGTGGCTGCGGCTGGTGGCGGCGGACGCCGAGCTGGCGCCGTACCTGATCGGGGTCGATCGGGCCCGGCTCGCCGGGCACCTGGCGCTGACCCTCACGGTGGCGCTCGGCGGGCCGGCCGGCGACGTCGCCCGGCCGGCGGCCGGGGCGTGGCGCGGCCTGGGCCTGACCGAGGAGCAGCACCGCCGCGTGGTCGACTACCTGGCCGGGGCACTGTGGGCGCTCGACGTGCCGGCCGGCGCGGTCGACGCGGCCCGGCGGGCCTTCGCGGACGAGGCCGGCTCGTGACCGCCGCCCTCGCCGCGTCGTGGTCGGCCACCATGCGGTACGCCCGCGCGGCGGCCGACCACTTCCGGGGCACCCTGGAGGACCGCTGCCCGGGGCTGCTGCCGGAGCGGATGGCACCCGTGTTCCTCGCCGCCCTGGGCCGGCTGGCCGGCGGCGGAGACGACCCGGCCGGGCGGGCGGCGCTGCTGGCCGTGCTCGGCCCGGCCTACCGCCGCTACGGCCTGCTGCCGCACCGGCAAACCGTCGAGGCCGCGCTCACCGCCACCGTCGCCCGCCACGCCCCCTGGTCGCCGGAGCTGGCGGCGGCGTGGGCGGAGGCCGCCCGGCGGGCGTCGGCGGAGGTGACCCGGGCCGCCGCGCGGGCCCGGGACGGCGGGGCCTGGTGGCCGGCCGAGGTCGTCGACCACGACCGGGCCGCCGACGGCGTCGCCATCCTCACCGTACGCCCGTGGGGGCGGCTGCCGTTGCGGCCCGGCCAGGCGGTGCCGGTCTGCACCGAGCGCTGGCCGGGCCGGTGGCGCTGGTACTCGCCGGCCAACGCCCCGCGCCCGGACGGCACCGTCGAATTCCACGTCCGGGCGGTCGCGGCCGTCTCCCGCGCCCTGGTCCACGCGGTACGCCCCGGCGACCGACTCTGGCTCGGCCCGCCGCACGACAACGGGCTGAGTCTCGACCCGGCGTCGCGGGCGGACCTGCTGCTGGTGGCCGGGGGCACCGGGCTCGCGCCGCTGCGCGCCCTGGTCGAGCAGGTCGCCGAGGCCCCGGCCGGGCGGCGGGTGACCATGGTCGTCGGCTCCCGCACCCTCGACGACCTCTACGACTCGATCAGCCTGGACAAGCTCCAGTGCGCCCACGACTGGCTGACCCTCGTGCCGGCGTTCTCACACGACCCGCTCGCCGAGCCGGGGGAGCGGGGCGACGCGCTGACCGTGGCGCTGGATCACCGCCGGCCGGGGCAGGAGGTCTACCTGTGCGGGCCGCCGCTGATGGTCGCCGGGTCGCGGCTGCGGCTGCTCGCCGCCGGAGTCCCGGCCGAGCGCATCCACCTGCCAGAGCTGAAGGAGGGGCACCCTGTTAACGCCTGCGGTATAGAGGGGCACCCCTCTCACGCCCGCCGCTGCGGCGCGGCGGAGGTCAGCCCAGGGCGGTGAGCGCGGCCGGGGAGGTGTTGCCGCCGCTGAGCACCAACACCGTACGGGCACCCGGGGTGACCTCGACCAGGCCGGCCCGCAGCGCGGCGAGGCCGACCGCGGCGGCCGGCTCGACCAGGAGCTTCGTGGCGTCCAGCAGCTCCCACCAGGAGGCCCCGATCGCCTCCTCGGAGACCTCCACCACGTCGTCGACCAGCTCGCGGACGTGGGCCAGGGTGTGCCGGCCCGCGAAGGGGGCGGCCAGCCCGTCCGCCATCGACCTCGGCCGCACCGGCAGGTGCGCCTCCCCGGTGCGCAGGGCGTGGCCGACCGCGTTGGCGGTGACCGGCTCCACCCCGACGATCCGGGCCGTCGGGGCCGCCGCCCGTACCGCCGCCGCGACCCCGCTGATCAGCCCGCCGCCGCCGACCGGGACCACGACCAGCTCCGGGGCCGGGCCGTCGGCCAGGATCTCCCGCCCGACGGTGGCCTGACCGGCGATGACGTCCGGGTCGTCGAACGGCGGCAACAGGTAGAACCCCCGCTCCGCCGCGAGCGCCTCGCAGGTGCCGAGCAGGTCGTCGGTGAGGACGACCTCCCCGCCGTACCGGCGCACGGCGGCGATCTTCGTCGGCACCGCGTGCGGCGGCATGCAGACCACGGTGGGCAGGCCGAACACCTGACCGGCCCAGGCGACCGCCATCGCGTGGTTGCCCGCGGAGAAGGCCGTCAGCCCGGCCGGCGGGCCCTCCCGCTCCACCAGCGCGAGCAGGGCGTTCAACGCCCCGCGCGCCTTGAAGCTGCCGGTGCGCTGGAGGTTCTCCGCCTTGACCCAGAGGTCGAGGCGGAGGGCGTCGCCCAGCTCGGGGCAGGGCAGCAGCGGGGTCCGGACCACCCGGCCCGTGATCCGCCGCTCCGCCGCCGTGACGTCGTCCGCGCCCACCAACCGCACACCGCGCAGCCTAGCCGCCCCCGGGCCAACCCACCCCGGGGTACGGTCCGACCGTGATCAACGTTCGTCGGGCCGTCGTCGGGGACGCGGCCGAGGTCGTCCGGCTCCGCGCCGTCATGCTGGCGTCGATGGACGGGGCGGAGCCCGCGCCCGGCCCGTGGCAGGAGGCGGCCCGCGAGACGCTGCGCGACCGGCTGGCCGAGCCGCAGGACGCGCTGGGCGTCTTCGTCGTCGACAAGCCGGACCGGCCGGGGGAGCTCGCCGCCGTCGCGGTGGGCACGATCGAGCGCCGGCTCGGCGGCCCGGCCAACCCGAGCGGCCTGACCGGGTACGTCTTCAACGTCGTCACCGACCCGGGGTACCGGCGGCGGGGCTACTCGCGGGCCTGCCTGGAGGCGCTGCTCGACTGGTACCGCCGGCGCGGGGTCGGGAAGATCGACCTGCGGGCGTCGGCGGACGGCGAGCCGCTCTACCGCTCGCTGGGGTTCGTCCCCACCAGCGGCCGGACGATGCGCCTGAGCTTGCCCCCGGCAGACTGACGACGCCGGCCGATCGACGACGCCGGCCGATTGACGACGCCGGTGGACCGACATGGCCGGTCGAACGACGCCGCCGGTCGACCGGCGACTCCTCCCGGGCGTCGGGCGCCCGGCCCGGTCTACGCGCGCGGCCCCGTCTCCAGTGGCCACTGCGTGCTGACCGTCTCGTCGCGGCCCTGCCGGTCGAAGTAGCGCTGGAGGTCCCGGGCCTGCTCGGCGTACCACCCGATCTGCGCCCGGTGCAGGGCGTCCGGCCGCATCCCGGCGATGCGTTCGTGCCGCGCCGCGATCGACCGGGCCATCCCGGCCGCCGCCCGCGCGTCGCTGGCGGCCTCGTGGGCGTTGTCCAGCGTGACCTCGTAGTACCGACACAGGTCGCCGAGCTGCCTGCTGCCGTACCAGCGGGGCTCGACCTCCCGGTGCAGCACCGACGGGTCGATGACGACGGCCCGGCCCCAGTCGACCGCGGGCAGGCCGTGCCGGGCCAGCTCGGTGTGCAGGGCCGTGATGTCGTACGGGGCGCAGAACGCGACCAACGGGGTCCCGTCTGCGATCAGCTTGCCGATCGCCGTGCCCAGCTCCGCCAGCGCCTCGCGGGCCGGCCGGCCGCTGCGTGCCCGCTCGTCGGTGATGCCGTGCCGGGCCGTCGCGTCGGCGGGGATCGGCACGCCGGGGTCGATGAGCCACTCCTGGGTGGACCCATCGGAGTGCACCAGGGCGGCCGAGACGATCCGGGTCTCCATCGGCGCGGGCAGGGTGCCCTCGACGTCGAAGCCCACGAGCGGCAGGTCGTGCCATCCGGGGTGGCGGCCCGTCGGCGGCGCGACCCGGACCGGTACGCAACCGTGGTGGTAGGACTTCCAGTCCCCGTCGACGTTCTCGCGCCGCCCGGCCCCGGCCGGCACGTGTTCCCCGCAGGCGCCGCAGGGCCCGCCGTACTTGTTGATCACTTCTTGGGTCTCCTCGCGAGCTGGCTTCCGAACCAAGAGGTGATCTTCGGGTACGTCGCCGGTGGTTGTCCGTTCGTACACGCCGAGGACCGGTCACGTCTTCATCCCCTGTGGACGACCGGGGTCGCTCGGTGACCGACTGAGAAGGGAACCCCTTTCTACCTCAGACGTTGAGAAGGCACCCTTCCCTACCCCTATCGGTGATCTTCCATAAATCATGCATGCAGTGGTATCTATCTCTAACCACCACTTCCCACCCCCAGGAGTGCGACGTGCGGAGATCCCGCCTCATTACCCTCGCCGTGAGCGTCGCGGCATCCCTCGGTGCCACGCTCGCGCTGGCCGTGCCCGCCCAGGCGTCGGCCAGCGACCACTACGTCGCACTTGGTGACTCGTACGCCTCCGGCGTCGGCGCCGACAGCTACACCGCCGAGAGTGGTGCCTGCAAGCGCAGCACGAACGCGTACTCGGCGCTGTACAACACCAAGGTCAAGCCCGCCTCGTACAAGTCGGTGGCCTGTTCCGGGGCGATCACCTCGGACGTGATCAGCAAGCAGGTCTCGGCCCTGTCGTCGAGCACCACGCTGGTCAGCGTCACCATCGGCGGCAACGACGTCGGCTTCTCCACCATCATGCAGACCTGTGTGCTCCAGGGCGAGAGCCAGTGCGTGGCCGCCGTGGCCGCCGCCGAGGTGAAGGCGCGCACGGAGCTGCCCGCCAAGCTGGCGAACACCTACAACGCAATCAAGGCCAAGGCGCCCTCGGCCCGGGTGGTGGTCGTCGGCTACCCGGTCTTCTACCAGCTCGGCACGCCCTGCGTCGGGCTGACCACGACCTCCCGGACGAGGCTCAACGCGGGCATCAACCTGGTCGACGACATCATCCGCACCGCCGCCACCTCGGCCGGGTTCAAGTTCGCCGACGTGCGGTCGGCCTTCGTCGGCCACCAGCTGTGCAGCTACGGCGAGAAGTGGATGCACGCCCTGAACTTCCTGAACATCGGCGTCTCGTACCACCCGACGGCAGCCGGCCAGGCCGGCGGCTACTACCCGGTGTTCCGCACCGCCGCGGGCTGAGCGGGCCGGCCCCGCGCCGGTGACCACCGAGGCCGCGCGCCCGCCCCGTGAGGGTGGGCGCGCGGCCTCGCCCGCGTGCGCGTCCTTCCCCGACGGCTGACCCGACAGCGCCCTCTCGCGCGTCGGCAGCGCCGGCGGGCCTTCTGGCGTATCGGCGTGTCGGCCGCGCCGCTGCGCCCCCTCGCTCGCGTGTGGGCGGTGCGGGCGGGCCTTCCTGCGTGTCGGCTACGCCGGCAGGACCTTCTCGATGGCCGTGCGCAGCTCGGGGGAGTCCGGCGCGACGGTCGGGGCGAACCGGCCCGCCACCGTGCCGTCCGGCGCGACCAGGAACTTCTCGAAGTTCCACCGCACGTCGCCGGTGTGCCCCTCGGCGTCGGCCGTGGACACCAGGGCCGCGTAGAGCGGGTGCCGGGCCGGGCCGTTGACGTCGACCTTTTCGGTCAGCGGGAAGGTCACCCCGTAGTTGGCCCGGCAGAACTCGCCGATCTCGTCGGCGGTCCCCGGCTCCTGGCCCGCGAACTGGTTGCACGGCACGCCGAGCACCACCAGGCCCCGGTCGGCGTACGTGTCGGAGAGCGCCTGGAGCCCGGCGTACTGCGGGGTGAGCCCGCAGCGGGAGGCCACATTGACGACCAGCAGCGCCCTGCCCCGGTGGCGGGCGAGGTCGGCCGGGCCGCCGGACAGGGCGTCGATCTCGATGTCGAAGACGGTCATGGATCGAGGCTACCCAGGTGACCTCGTCCGCTGCGCCGCCCGCCGCGCCGGCGGGATTTCCTCACCATCGACGCATGTACATCTTGACGAAGTGGTGACGCCGTGAGTAGCGTCGCAGCAATCCTTTTGGAAAGTTTCCTAACTGTTTGGGGAGCGCTACATGAAGAGATCGTTCCGCCGGGCCCTCTGGGTCGGCGCCGTGGTCGCGGTGACCGCTGCCGCGGTCCCGGTGACCTCGGCGTTCGGTGCCGGCAGCTTGACCGCCACGTTCGCCAAGGCAGCGGACTGGGGGACCGGTCACGAGGGGCGGGTGACCATCAACAACGGCACCACGGCCAGCGCCGACTGGCGCATCGAGTTCGAGCTGCCGGCCGGCACCACGGTCAGCAGCTCCTGGGACGCCGAGGTCACCCGGAACGGCAACAAGTACGTCGCCGTGAAGAAGAGCTGGGGCGGCCCGCTCGCTCCCGGTGCCGCGTACACCTGGGGCTACAACGGCACCGGCGCGTACAAGGCGCCGCTGAACTGCACCATCAACGGCCAGCCGTGTGCCGGCGGGGTCACGCCGACCAGCGCTCCGCCCACCAGCGCCCCGCCGACCAGCGCGCCGCCGACCAGCGCCCCGCCCACCAGCGCTCCGCCGACCAGCGCTCCGCCCACCAGCGTCCCGCCGACCGGCGGCAAGAAGGTCGTCGGCTACTTCGCCGAGTGGGGCGTCTACGGCCGCAACTACCACGTGAAGAACATCCACACCAGCGGGTCCGCCGCGAAGCTGACCCACATCCTGTACGCCTTCGGCAACACCACCGGCGGCCGTTGCAGCATCGGTGACAGCTACGCCGACTACGAGAAGGCGTATACCGCCGCGGACAGCGTCGACGGCGTCGCCGACACCTGGGACCAGCCGCTGCGCGGCAGCTTCAACCAGCTCCGCAAGCTGAAGAAGATGTACCCGCACATCAAGGTCATCTACTCCATCGGTGGCTGGACCTGGTCCGCCGGCTTCACCCAGGCCGCGCAGAACCCGACCGCGTTCGCCGAGAGCTGCTACAACATGGTCGAGGACCCGCGCTGGGCCGACGTCTTCGACGGCATCGACGTGGACTGGGAGTACCCGAACGCCTGTGGCCTCACCTGCGACACCAGCGGCCCCAACGCGTTCAAGAACGTCGTCTCCGCGCTGCGCACCAAGTTCGGCTCCTCGGCGCTGGTCACCGCGGCGATCACCGCTGACGGCAGCAACGGCGGCAAGATCGACGCCACCGACTACGCCGGTGCGGCCCCGTACCTCAACTGGATCATGCCGATGACGTACGACTTCTTCGGCGCCTGGGCCGCGCAGGGCCCGACCGCCCCGCACTCGCCGCTGACCGCCTACCCGGGCATCCCCCAGGAGGGCTTCAACAGCGACGCCGCGATCCAGAAGCTCAAGAGCAAGGGCATCCCGTCCGAGAAGCTGCTGCTCGGCATCGGCTTCTACGGCCGCGGCTGGACCGGGGTCACCCAGGAGGCTCCGGGCGGCACCGCCACCGGCGCCGCCCCGGGCACCTACGAGGCTGGCATCGAGGACTACAAGGTCCTGAAGAACACCTGCCCGGCGACCAAGACCATCGCCGGTACGGCCTACGCCAAGTGCGGCAGCAACTGGTGGAGCTACGACACCCCGGCCACCATCGGCGGCAAGATGACGTACGCCAAGAACCAGGGTCTCGGCGGCGCGTTCTTCTGGGAGCTCTCCGGTGACACCACCAACGGCGAGCTGATCAGCGCCATGAAGGGCGGCCTCGGCTGAGCTAGCTGAGGGCTGACGCAACACCCCACCCGGCGGGGAGGGACCGTACCCGGTCCCTCCCCGCCGGCCTGCGTGTGTAAGGAAGGGCACCCTGTTAACGCTTTCGGTAGAGCAGGGGGCCCCTGTTAACACCCCCTGGTGTCCCCGCGCGGTTCCCGGCCCCGCCGCGGGCGTGCCGCGCGGGCGATGTGTCAGACTCGCGCATCGACGTGTCCCGCCTGCCGGGGCCGAGGGGAGGTACGGGATGGGCGTGACGAACTCCGGGGCGGCGCTGGTCGCGACGCTGGCGATCCTGCCGCTCGCCCTCCTCGGCTGCGGCAGCGGCGACGAGGAGGAGGCCGGACGCCCCGGCCGGGCGCCCGCCGAGGAGGCCGCCACGAAGTCCCGGGAGCGGGTCCAGGCGTACCTCGACGCGATGATCGCCAAGGACGTCGCGGCCGGGCGCAACCAGCTCTGCGCCCCCTCCCAGACGGGCTTCGAGTCCGCCGCGACCGGCCCGAACGGCGACTTCGCCGACCACTTCACCGTCTCCGAGGCCACCATCACCGACGTCCGTCCCGGCACGCGCGGGCAGGAGGTCAGCACGGAGATCACCGTGACCGCCGGCTCCCGCAAGGCGAGCCGTGCGCTGCTGTTCACGGTCACCCGCAGCGGCGCCGACTGGTGCGTCGCGGGGGAGGCTCCCGGCGGGCACACGCCCGCCCCGGCGGCCACCCCCTGACGGCTCCGCCCGGTCACTCCCACCCACCGGAACCGTCACCCTCGCCGCCCGGCCTGTCGGATGCTCGCCGTACGCTTTCTCTCATGCGCCATGAGTGGCACCGACTGAGCCATCCCGCGGTGGGCAGCCAGGTACTCCAGACCAGCCGCCCGACCGTCGACTCCGCCGAGGACGCCGCCCTCGGCCTGGACCGCTGGCGGGAACTGCCCCGCGCGCAGACCCCGCCGTGGACGAACCCGGCCGAGGTCGCCGAGGTCTGCAAGGTGCTCGACACCGTGCCCTCGGTCGTCGCGCCGTACGAGGTCGACCAGCTCCGCCGCAAGCTGGCCCTGGTCTGCGAGGGCAAGGCGTTCCTGCTCCAGGGCGGGGACTGCGCCGAGACCTTCGCCGACAACACCGAGAGCCACCTGCTGGCCAACGCCCGCACCCTGCTCCAGATGGCGATCGTGCTGACCTACGGCGCGTCCCTGCCGGTGGTCAAGGTCGCCCGGGTCGCCGGGCAGTACACCAAGCCCCGGTCGCTGCCCACCGACGCGCGGGGGCTGCCGGCCTACCGCGGTGACCTGATCAACTCGCTGGAGGCCACGCCGGAGGCCCGGGTCGCCGACCCGCAGCGCATGATCCGGGCGTACGCGAACTCGGCCGCCGCCATGAACATGCTCCGGGCGTACCTGGCCGGCGGGCTGGCCGACCTGCACGCCGTGCACGACTGGAACAAGGGCTTCGTCCGCAACTCCCCGGCCGGCGAGCGCTACGACGCCATCGCCCGGGAGATCGACCGGGCGCTGGCCTTCATCACCGCCTGCGGCATGACCGAGGACGAGGCGCTGCGCACCGTCACCCTCTACTGCTCCCACGAGGCCCTCGCCCTGGAGTACGACCGGGCGCTGACCCGGGTCTCCGGCAACCGCGCGTACGGCCTGTCCGGGCACTTCCTCTGGATCGGCGAGCGCACCCGGCAGATCGACGGCGCGCACATCGACTTCATCTCCCGCATCGCCAACCCGATCGGCGTGAAGCTCGGCCCGACCACCACCCCGGACGAGGCGATCGAGCTCTGCGAGAAGCTCAACCCGGAGAACGTCCCCGGCCGGCTCACCCTGATCAGCCGGATGGGCAACCACAAGGTCCGCGACGCCCTCCCGCCGATCGTGTCGAAGGTCACCGCCGCCGGCGCGAAGGTCGTCTGGCAGTGCGACCCGATGCACGGCAACACCCACGAGTCCTCCAACGGCTACAAGACCCGGCACTTCGACCGGATCGTCGACGAGGTGCTCGGCTACTTCGAGGTGCACCGGGGCCTGGAGACCCACCCGGGCGGCCTGCACGTCGAGCTGACCGGCGAGGACGTCACCGAGTGCCTCGGCGGCGCCCAGGGCATCGAGGACCTCGACCTGCCCGACCGGTACGAGACCGCCTGCGACCCCCGGCTGAACACCCAGCAGTCGCTGGAGTTGGCGTTCCTGGTGGCGGAGATGCTCCGTGGCTGACGCGAGGAGTGAGCTTGCGAGCCCCGCAGTCGGCGGCCGGAGGGATGATGGTGGCTGACGCGAGGAGTGAGCTTGCGAGCCCCGCAGTCGGCGGCCGGAGGGGATGACCGTGGCTGACGCTCTTGTCGACCTGCGTTCGGACACCGTGACCCGGCCCACCGCCGGGATGCGGGAGGCGATGGCCGCCGCCGAGGTCGGCGACGACGTCTACGGGGAGGACCCGACGGTCAACGCCCTCGAAGCCGAGGTCGCCGCGCTGTTCGGGCACGAGGCGGCGCTGTTCGCCCCGACCGGGTCGATGGCCAACCAGATCGCCCTGCAACTCGTGGTGCCGCCCGGTGACGAGCTGCTCTGCGACGCCGACGCGCACGTGGTCACGTACGAGATCGGCGCGGCGGCGGCGTACGGCGGGATCTCGTCGCGGACGTGGCCGGCGGTCGGCGCGGACATCGACCCGGACGTGGTGGCCCGCATGGTCCGCCCGGACGGCTACTTCGCGGTGCCGACCCGGGCCGTCGCCGTCGAGCAGACCCACAACCGGGGCGGCGGCGGGGTCATTCCCCTCGCCACCCTGCGCGAGCTGCGCCGGGTCGCCGACGACAACGGGCTGGCGCTGCACTGCGACGGGGCCCGGATCTGGCACGCGCACGTCGCCGACGGGGTGCCCCTCGCGACGTACGGCGCGCTGTTCGACACCCTGTCCGTCTGCCTCTCCAAGGGCCTCGGCGCGCCGGTCGGCTCCCTGGTCGTCGGCAGCGCCGAGCGGATCGCGCGGGCCCGGACGATCCGCAAGCGGATGGGCGGCGGGATGCGGCAGGCGGGCGTCCTCGCCGCCGCCGGCCGGTACGCCCTGGCCCACCACGTCGAGCGGCTCGCCGCCGACCACGCGAAGGCCGCCCGGCTGGCCGAGGCGGTCGCCCCGTTCGGGGTGCTCGCCACCGCCGTGCGCACGAACCTGGTCCCGCTGGACCTGAGCAAGTCCCCGCTGGACGCGCCGGGCCTGGCCGCCGCCGCCCGCGCGGAGGGCGTGCTGATCTCCGTCCTCGGCCCGCGCACCGCCCGCCTGGTCACCCACATGGACGTCGACGACGACGCCGTGGACCGGGCCGCCGCCGTCCTCACGACCATCCTCCGCGCCTGACCCCGGCCCTCACGCCCTGTCGTTCACTAGGGCCGGGTCAGCCACGTTGATCAAGAGGTTCGCGTCAGCCGCAGCCCCGACCCTGACGGAAACCTCTTGATCGACCCCTGGGTGGGGGCGGCAGGGGAGGGTCAGGGGAGGAGGCGGCGGAGGGTGGCTATGTCGGTGGCGTGGCCCACGTGCTTCTCCGTCGGGGTCTCCACCACGATCGGCACGCCCGCCGTGGCGGGATGGGCCATCAGCTCGGCGAACGCCGGCTCGCCGATGCTGCCCTTGCCGATGTTCTCGTGCCGGTCCCGGGTGGAGCCGCACAGGTCCTTCGAGTCGTTGGCGTGCACCAGCCGCAGCCGGCCCGGCCCCACCGTCGCCACCAGCGCGTCCAGGCAGGCCGTCATCCCGCCCTCGGCGGCCAGGTCGTGCCCGGCCGCCCAGGCGTGGCAGGTGTCGAAGCACACGCCCAGTGCCGGGTGCCGGTCCACCGCGTCGAGGTAGGGGCCGAGCTGCTCCACCCGGGAGGCCAGCGACCGGCCGCCACCCGCGCTCGGCTCGACCAGCAGCAGCGGGCCGTCCTCGGCGGCGGTGGCGTCCAGCAGCGGCAGCAGCGACTCGCGCACCTGCCGCATGGCGGCGTCGGCGTGCCCCGCGTCGACCGCGCTGCCGGCGTGGAACACCACGCCCCGCGCGCCGATCGCCCGGCCCCGGCGCAGCGCGTGGGCCAGGGTCTCCGCCGACCGCTCGACCGTCGCCGGGGTGGGGGAGCCCAGGTTCACCAGCAGCGACGCGTGGATGAAGACCGCGACGCCGCGCTCGGCGCAGCCGTGGCGGAACAGCCCGTCCTGGGCCGGGTCGCCCGGGGGCAGCGCCCAGCCCCGGGAGTTGGACACGTAGACCTGGACCACCTCGGAGCCGGCCGCGTCGACGTACGGCAGGGCGGCCCTCGCCAGCCCACCCGAGGTGGGGGTGTGCGAGCCGACCGGGCGGTGCGCTGCGGGCGTCGTCATGCCTACAGACATCCGAGGGTGACCTGGGTGCCCGGGTTGACCTGGGAGTTCTCCCCCGGGCTCTGGAACCGGACGGTGGCGTTGGGGTTGAACTGCACGTTCACCGGGAAGCCCTGGCTCTCCAACTGCTGCTTGGCCTGCTGGCAGGGCAGACCGATCACCCGCGGCACGACGACCTGCGGCGGGCCCTTGCTGACGCCGAGCTTGACCTGGGCGCCCCGCTCCACGCCGGTGCCCTGGCCCGGGCTCTGGTCGAGGACCTCGTCGCGCGGCTTCTCCGAGTCCTTGTACGTCTCCACCGGCACCAGGCCGAGCTGGGACAGGGCGGCCCGGGCGTCGGTGAGGCTCTTGCCGATCAGGTTGGGCACCGAGATCGGCGCCTTGCCCCTGCTCAGGACGACCGTCACCTTTTCGCCGGGCTTGACCTCGGTGCCGACCTTCGGGTCGGTCTCCAGCACCACGCCCTCGGGCAGGTTGTCGTCGTACCGGGCGTTGCCCTTGGCCACCACCAGCTCGGCGTTGCGCAGGTCCTCCTCGGCCAGCTCGAACTCCTTGCCCACCACGTCCGGCACCGACACCCGTTCCGGCCCCAGCGACAGGGTGAGGGTGATCGTGCCGCCCTTGACGATCCGCTCGGCGGCAGCCGGATCCTGTGCGACCACGTCGTCGCGCTTGACCTTGTCGTCGTGGCGGGGCTTGGCGTACTGCAGGACGAAGCCACCCCGGCTGGCCTGCGCCTCCGCCTCGGCCTTGCTGAGGCTGACCAGCTCGGGGGCCACCGTGTACCGGCCCAGCCCGAACCACCAGCCGAGCGCCACGACCAGGCCGAGCATCACCACGGCCGCCAGGACACCCCTGCGGCCACGCGGGTCGGCCATGACCCGCCTACGCAGCGCGCCGAGCCGGGCCAGCGGCCCGTCGCCCTCCGGCACGGACCGGCGTCGGTGCGGGCGCTGCGGCTCCTTGGCCGCCTCGGGCAGCCGCGCCCAGGCCGGGCGCTCGACCGGCTGGACCGCCGCGACCACCATGGTCGGCTGCGCCACGCTGGCGGGGTCGGCCAGCGTGCGCAGGACGGTGGTGTGCGTGTTGGCGCTGCCCAGCTCGTCGCGGACCGCCTGCACCTCGGTCAGCAGGGCGGCGGCGTCGGCCGGGCGGGCGGCCGGGTCGCGGCGGGTGGCGCGGGCCACGAGGTCGTCGAGGCCCCGGGGCAGCCCCGGCACCAGCGTCGAGGGGGCCGGCACGTCCCGGTCGACGTGCTGCCAGGCGACGTCCACCGGCCGGTCACCCTCGTACGGCACCCGGCCGGTGAGCATCTCGAACAGCACGATCCCGGCCGAGTAGACGTCGGTGCGGGTGTCGGAGCGCCCCTCGGTGACCAGCTCCGGCGCGACGTACGCCACGGTGGCCATGAGCTGGTTGCCCTGCTCCTCCTCCGCGCTGGCCTCCACGGCCCGGGCCAGCCCGAAGTCGGCGACCTTGACGACGCTGTCGACCAGGCTCGCCGGGCCGCCGGTGGGCGCCTCGGCGACCAGCACGTTCTCCGGCTTGACGTCGCGGTGCACCAGCCCGGAGCGGTGCGCGGCGGCGATCGCGGCGAGCATCTGCTCCATGATCGCCAGCGCCTCGTCGGGGTTGAGGCGCCGCCGCTCGGCGAGGACCTCCCGCAGCGTCCGGCCCCGCACGTACTCCATCACCAGGTACGGCAGGCCGGCGTGGGTGCCCTGGTCGTAGACCGCCACGACGTTCGGGTGGGTCAGGCGGGCGATGGTCTTCGCCTCGTCGGTGAACCGCTCCAGGAACCCGGCGGCGCGGGTCCGCGCCTCGGTGGCCTGGGTCGGGTGAATGATCTTGACCGCCACGGTGCGCTCCAGGCGCTCGTCGGTGGCGGTGTACACGGTCGCCATGCCGCCGCGAGCCACGCGACCGCGGATGCGGTAGCGCTCGTCGATCAGCGAGCCCAGCAACGTGTCGGCGACCTGTGTGTCCATCGGCAGGCAGTCTATGTGTCCAGAGGGCGGGGGATGAACAGGATGCTACAGCCGGGGGCCGACAGCCCGGTCACGAGCGGTTTCCGGCGGCGCGGGGGGTGCCCCTCGCCGTCTCCGCCCGGGGCGTGGCAGGGTGATCGGGTGACCGACTCCGTACCCTCCGACCAGGCCGCCTCCGGCGCAGACCCCGCCGACCAGGCCGCCTCCGGCGCAGACCCCGCCGACCAGGCCGCCTCCGGCGCCGAGCACGCCGGCGCCACCGAGTGGCTGACCCTGCCGGACGTCGCCGAGCGCCTCGACCTGACGATCAGCAAGGTCCACCAGATGATCCGGGAGCGGGAGCTGCTGGCCGTACGCCGCGACGGCGTCCGCCGGATCCCCGCCGACCTGGTGGCCAACCGCACCGTGCTCAAGCACCTGCCCGGCGTGCTCACGCTGCTGGCCGACGCCGGCTACGACGACGAGGCCGCGATGCGCTGGCTCTACGAGCCGGATGCCACCCTGTCCGGTGGCACCCCGGCCGCCACGCTCGGCGGCGACCACGCCCGCGAGGTCAAGCGCCGCGCCCAGGCGCTCGGCTTCTGACCGTACCCCCGGACCCGACACCATGTCGGCGACGTGGCGGGGATCCCCGGCGTGGAACCCCGCGATGTCGCCGACATGGAGTCGACCATGTAACCCGGCCCGGCCGACCTCGGACCGGGCCGAGGAACGCGGTGACGGGACCCGGCTGAGGGGCGCGGTGACGGGCCCGGCCGAGGGGCGCGGTCGTGGTGCCGGCCGGGGAGCTCAGTCGGCGCGGCGGGTGGCGGCGATGGCGAGGTCGACCAGGGACTGGCGGGCCTCGGTCTCCAGGTCGACGGTGGCCAGCGCGGCGAGCGCCGCGTCGGTCAGCGCGGCGATCCGCTCCTCGGTCCGGGCCAGCGCCCCGGTCGAGGTGATCAGCTCGCGCAGCCGGGCCACGCCCCCGGCGTCCAGGTCGGGGTCGCCGAGCCGGCCGAGCAGCAGCTCCCGGCCGGCGTCGTCGGTCGCCTCCACGGCCGCCGCGACGAGGTACGTCCGCTTCCCCTCGCGCAGGTCGTCGCCGGCCGGCTTGCCGGTCTGCGCCGGGTCGCCGAAGACGCCCAGCACGTCGTCGCGGAGCTGGAACGCCTCGCCCAGCGGCAGCCCGTACGCCGAGTAGGCCGCCCGGACGTCCGCCGGCGCGTCGGCCAGCGCCGCGCCCAGCAACAGCGGGCGCTCGACGGTGTACTTGGCCGACTTGTACCGGGCCACCTTGCTGGCCCGCTCCACCGAGGTGTCCCCGGTGACCTGGGTGAGCACGTCGAGGTACTGCCCGACGGTGACCTCGCTGCGCATCTCGTCGAAGACCGGGCGGGCCCGGGCGACGACGCGCGGGTCCAGCCCGGCTGAGTGCAGCAGATCGTCGGACCAGACCAGGCAGAGGTCGCCGAGCAGGATCGCCGCCGCGTCGCCGAACCCGTCGGCGTCCCCGCCCCAGCCGGCCGCCCGGTGCCGGGCGGCGAAGCGGCGGTGCACCGCCGGCTCACCCCGTCGGGTGTCCGAGCGGTCCATCAGGTCGTCGTGGATGAGCGCGCTGGCCTGCACGAACTCCAGCGCGGACAGGGCGGTCACCACCTGGTCCGCGTCGCCCCCGCCCGCGCCCCGGAAACCCCAATACGCGAAGGCCGGGCGCAGCCGCTTGCCGCCACCCAGCACGAACGCCTCGATCGCCTCGGCCACCGGCATCAGCGCGTCGTCGACGGTCGCCATCCAGGCGCGCTGGCCGGCGAGGAAGTCGGTGAGGGCCTTGTCGACGCGTTGGCGCAGGCCGGCGCGGTCGATGGGGGATACGGGAGCAGCGTGGGTCACGCCCCGACGCTAGCCGGTCCCCCCGGGACCTACGCCATCAGCGCCCCGTGGCGCGCCGGAGCGGCCCGACCGTGGCCGGCCCCGGCCCGGCCGCCGTCCGGCGGGCGACCACCCCCCGACGAGCGCAGGCCGCCGGGCGTCCGCTTCGCCGCGGGGGTGAGGGGTGATGTGGAGCCGGGCCGAAAACATCTACAGTTATCTCTGATAGCGCTCCCACGCGTCCTGTGCCGGGCGCGTCGGGTGCCCTCCGAGCCACCACGACGGCCGCCCCGATCGGCCCGACGACGTGCGGCAGGCACTGCCGCCGGCCGCCTCGGGAGGACCGTCCGGCTCCTGACACTGGAGGAGGACCATGTCTGCCCTCGAAAGGTCTCCATCGATCGCGCCGCCGCCCTCGCGGCGGCGGGGGTGGTTGCCGCAGCTCGTCGCCGCCGGCCTGACGGCGGTGCTGCTCGGTGTCGCCGCCGCGGCGGTGGTGTCGACGCCCGCCGCGGCGGCGACGGTCGACACGAGCGCGTGGTACGTGTTGGTCAACCGCAACAGCGGCAAGGCCCTGGACGTGTACAACCTGGCGACGAATGACGGTGCCCGGATCGTGCAGTGGGCCCGGAACAACGGCCACCAGCAGCAGTGGCAGTTCGTCGACTCGGGCGGCGGCTACTACCGGCTGCGGTCGCGGCTGTCGGGCAAGGTGCTGGACGTCTACAACTGGTCGGTCGCCAACGGCGCCGGCATCGTGCAGTGGACCGACGCGAACGGGGCCAACCAGCAGTTCCGGTTGGCCGACTCCGACGGTGGTCACGTCCGGCTGGTCAACCGGAACAGCAACAAGGTGGTCGAGGTGCAGGGTGCCTCGACCGCCGACGGCGGGAGCATCGTGCAGTACGACGACTGGAACGGCGCCAACCAGCAGTGGCAACTCGTCCGCGTCGACGGCGGGACCGCCCCCACCACCCCACCCCCGTCGGGCACCTGTGACCTTCCCTCGTCGTACCGCTGGACGTCGACGGGTGCGTTGGCGCAGCCGAGGCCGGGTTGGGTCTCGCTGAAGGACTTCACGGTCGCGCCGTACAACGGCCGGCAGCTCGTCTACGCGACGACGCACGACACGGGAACGACGTGGGGCTCGATGAACTTCGGCCTCTTCACGAACTGGTCGGAGATGGCCTCGGCCAGCCAGAACGCCATGTCCTCCGCCGCCGTCGCGCCCACGCTGTTCTACTTCGCGCCGAGGAACGTCTGGGTGTTGGCGTACCAGTGGGGTGGGCCCGCCTTCTCCTACCGGACGTCGAGCGACCCCACCAACCCGAACGGATGGTCCGCGCCGCAGACGCTCTTCTCGGGCAGCATCTCCGATTCCGGCACGGGGCCGATCGACCAGGCGCTCATCGGCGACGGTACGAACATGTACCTCTTCTTCGCCGGAGACAACGGCAGGATCTACCGGGCCAGTATGCCCATCGGGAACTTCCCGGGCAGCTTCGGCACCTCGTACACGACGATCATGAGCGACACGACCAACAACCTGTTCGAGGCCGTCCAGGTCTACAAGGTCCAGGGCCGCAGCCAGTACCTGATGATCGTCGAGGCGATCGGCTCCCAGGGTCGCTACTTCCGCTCGTTCACGGCCACCAGCCTGAACGGCTCGTGGACCCCGCAGGCCACCAGCGAGAGCAACCCCTTCGCCGGCAAGGCCAACAGCGGCGCCACCTGGACCAACGACATCAGCCACGGCGAGCTGCTGCGCACCGACCCCGACCAGACCATGACCATCGACCCCTGCAACCTGCGGTTCCTCTACCAGGGCCGGTCTCCCGACTCCGGCGGCGACTACGGGCTCCTGCCGTACCGGCCGGGCCTGCTGACCCTGCGGCGCTGACGGCGTACGCGGAACCAGCCCGGCGGGCCGGGACCAGCGGCGACGGCCCGGAACCAGGACCGGGCGGACGGAACACCAACGGCGGGCTCGGCGTGGGCCGAGCCCGCCGCAGGCCCGCGACCGGACTTCGCCCGGAAGCCGACGACCGCCACCAGACCGGGCGTGGCGTCAGGTGGGCAGGCGGGGTCGGTGGCCCCCTCGGACGGGGTGGGTGGCGCGTCGGGGAGGGCGGCGTGCCGGCTTACCGCCGGGTCGTGGGCGAGCCGGACCGGCCGGCGGCGGGCGTCGGCGCGCCCGCCGACTGTGCCGGGCGGCCTCGGCCAGCAGCTCGACCGGCACGGCGAGGACCACGGCCAGCCACCCCCGCCAGAAGCCTCCGGGCACCCGGACCTGCCGCTCCCAGCGGGACACCTCGTGCCGGGTCAGGGTGGGCACGCCCGAGGCGGCGCACAGCTCGGCGGCGAGGAGCTGCTGGCTGCGGCCCCGGGCCCGCCGGAGCCGGGCGAGCAGCGGCCCGAGCGGCTCCGGGCCGGGGGACGTGGGCGGCGTCATCGGTCCTCCCTGAGGTCGGCGCGAGGCGGCGCGGACCCCGCCCCGCACGGGCGGGACCGGCGCGCCGCCGGTCGGTGCTGACCCCGCGCGGGCCCCCGGGAGCCGGCTCCGGCCGGCCCCGTCCGCGCTGCCCACCTGTCTACCCCCGGGGTACGACGATCTGCCCGTCCGGGTCGAGAGCCGCTGGTCATCGGCTCGTGGAGCGACCGAGGTGGCGATCACGTCACGTGGGAAGTGCTGGGGGTGGCGCGCCCCGACCGCTACAGTTCAGGCGTGGCGCTCGGTCTTCCCTCGGTCCTCCCCAATCCGCAGCCGGCGATCGGGGAGCTGATCCGCGACCGCCAGCCGACGTTCTCGTTCGAGTTCTTCCCCCCGAAGACCGCGCAGGGCGAGCGGCTGCTCTGGCAGGCGATCCGCGAGCTGGAGTCGCTGCGCCCGTCGTTCGTGTCGATCACGTACGGGGCCGGCGGCTCGACCCGGGACACCACGGTCGCGGTGACCGAGCGGATCGCCACCGAGACGACCCTGCTGCCGATGGCGCACCTCACCGCCGTCAACCACTCCGTCGCCGAGCTGCGCAACGTCATCGGCCGGCTGGCCGGTGTCGGGGTGCGCAACGTGCTGGCGGTGCGGGGCGACCCGCCCGGCAACCCGGGCGGCGAATGGGTCCGCCACCCGGAGGGCGTGCTCTACGCGGAGGATCTGGTCCGGCTGGTCCGCGAGGCCGGTGACTTCAGCGTCGGGGTCGCCGCGTTCCCGTACAAGCACCCTCGCTCGCCGGACGTGGCCAGCGACACGGCGCACTTCGTGCGCAAGTGCCGGGCCGGCGCCGAGTTCGCGATCACCCAGATGTTCTTCGACGCCGACGACTACCTGCGGCTGCGGGACCGGGTGGCGGCGGCCGGCTGCGACACCCCGATCCTGGCCGGGGTGATGCCGGTGACCCAGATGAGCACCATCGAGCGCTCGGTGCAGCTCTCCGGGGCGCCCTTCCCGCCGGCCCTGGCCGCCCGGTTCGCCGAGGTCGCCGACGACCCGGAGGCGGTCCGCCGGCTCGGCATCGAGCAGGCCGCCGAGATGTGCCGCCGGTTGCTCGACGAGGGGATCCCCGGCATCCACTTCATCACCCTCAACCGGTCCACCGCGACGCGCGAGGTCTGGCAGCAGTTGCGGATCGACGCGCGGGTGTGACCCCCGTGGCGCGACACCGCCACGCCGGTGCGACGGTTTATCCGTGGTGGGCACTCAGCTGAACTGGGACGAGTACGCGACGGCGTGGGCGCGGCTGCACGGGGGCTTCGACCCCCGGGTGGCGGCCCCGGTGGTCCGCGCCTGGCTGCGCTTCGCCTACCACGTCGGGTACGTGCTGGGCCGGCTGCGGGTCGGTCCGACCGCCGTCACCGTGGCGGGGGTGCTGCTCTGCCTCTGCGTGCCGCTGTTCGCCGTCCGGCCGGTGAACGGGCCGATCATCGGGGCGCTGTTCGTGCTGGCCGCCTCGGTGGCTGACAGCGTCGACGGCGCGGTGGCGGTGGCCACGAACCGCACCACCCGGCTCGGCTACGTCTACGACTCGCTCGCCGACCGGCTCGGCGAGGTCGCCTGGCTGGCCGCGTTCTGGCTGCTGGGCGCGCCGGGCGCGCTGGTCGCCACCGCCGGCGGGCTGTCCTGGCTGCACGAGTACGTCCGGGCGCGCGCCGTCTCGGCCGGGATGCGGGAGATCGGCGCGGTGACCGTGGGGGAGCGCCCCACCCGGGTCTGCGTGGCCCTGCTCGGGCTGCTGCTGGCCGGCCTGGCGGGGCTGATCGACCCGGACCTGATCGCCGGCACCATCACCATGGCCACGGCGGTCTGGGTGCTGCTGGCCGGCTTCGGCCTGGGCCAGCTCCTCTCCGCAGTCCGCCGCGCCCTCGCCGACACCCCCTGACCGCGCCGGCCTACTCCCAGGCCGGGCCGATCTCGTCGGCGACGATCTGGGCGGAGAGCGTCACCATCGGCAGGCCGCCGCCCGGGTGGGCGGAGCCGCCCACCAGCCACAGGCCGGCCGCCGGCCCCCGGTTGGCGGGGCGGAGCAGCCCGCCGGCCGTGCCGTAGATCGCCCCGCCGGGCGAACCCGTGGCGGCGTCCAGGTCCGCCGGGGTGCGGGTCTCGCGGAACACCAGCCGGTCCCGCACGTCCACGCCCCGCTCGGCGAGCACGTCGAGGACCCGGTCGGCGTACGCGTCGGCCAGCCCCGGGCGACGCCAGTCCACCGCTCCGGCGGCGGTGCCGTGGCGGGGGGCGTTGACCAGCACGAACCACGCCTCGTGCCCCTCCGGGCGCACCGCCGGGTCGTCGGCCACGGTGACGAAGACCGTCGGGTCGGTGGCGGGGCGGGCCCGCACGCCCCGCCCGGGGCGGCCGAACACCGCGTCGAACTCGGCGTCGTAGTCGCGCGGGAAGAACACGTTGTGGTGGGCCAGGCCGGAGTCGCCGGCCACGCCGAGCAGCAGCACGAAACCGGCGAGGCTGCGGTCGGTGAGCCCGGCCAGTCGGTGGGGGCTGGGCAGCAGGTCCCGGTAGAGGGTCAGCGCGTCCACGTTCGCCACCACCACGTCGGCGGGCACGGGCGCGGCGACGCCGGCGAGGCGTACCCCGTGCACCCGGCCGCCCGCGGCGTCGATCCGGGTGACCGCGGCGCCCGTGCGCACGACCACGCCGAGGTCCTGGCAGCGGGTCAGCAGCGCGTCGGCGAGGGTACCCAGCCCGCCGCGCAGGTACCAGCCGCCGAAGGCCAGCTCGGCGTAGGGCACGGCGACCAGCGCGGCGGGGGCCCGGCGCGGGTCCGCGCCGGTGTACGTGGCGTACCGGTCGAGCAGCATCCGCAGCCGGGGGTCGGACAGGTACCGGCGGCCCAGTCCGCGCAGGCTCCGGCCCGGGGCGATGGCGGCCAGGTCGCCCAGCCGCCAGGCCAGCGCCGCGAGGTCCAGCGGGGAGCCGACGGCCCGGCGCAGGACGTCGGCGTGCGAGGCGTCCCAGACCCGGGCGGCCCGCCGCCACAGCCGCTGCCAGTCGGCGGCGGCCCGGTCGCCGAACGCCGCGCCGATGCGGGCGGCGAACTCGGCCGGGTCGGCGCACGAGTCGAGCGCGGGGCCGCCGCCGGGGAAGACGTGCCGGACGATCGGGTCCAGCGGGACCAGGTCCAGGTATTCGTCGAGCTTCGCCCCGGTGGCCTCGAACAGGTCGTGGAAGACCTCCGGCAGGGTGAGCAGGCTCGGCCCGGTGTCGAAGCGGAACGCCCCGGCGGGGGTGTCGTGGACGTACCGGCCGAGCTTGCCGCCGACCGTGTCGGCCCGCTCGAAGACCGTGACCTGGTGGCCGGTGGCGGCGAGCCGGGCGGCCGTGGCCAGCCCGCCCACCCCGGCGCCGACGACCGCGATCCGCGCCATGTCGTGCCCCTCCTAGCTGACCGGACGGCCGCGCCAGGACAGGCGTCGCCGCTTCCGCAGATGGTACGACCGCAGGGTCAGCCAACCGAGGACCACGACCGATACGGGGTGGCCGAGCGCGTCGGGCCACCACCGGCCGCCGGTCGCCCGGGCGGTGACCGCCCGCCCGGCCGCCCCCAGCAGGTAGGCGAGCGTGGCCAGGGCCGCCACCGGCCACGCGCCCACCGCGAGGGCGGCCAGCGCGACCAGCGGGGGAGCGGTGTAGAGCAGGAGCAGCACGGCCATCACGGCCGCCGCCGCGACCGGGTGGCCGAACGAGGCCCACAGCGACTTCGAGTAGCCGTCGCGCAGCTCCGGCCAGTCGGCGTACATCCGGCAGGCGGCCAGCCGGGAGCCGTCGGCGAGGGCGATCCGCCCGCCGGAGCGCTTGACCGCCCGGGCCAGCTCGATGTCCTCCAGAATCTTGGCGCGCACGGCGGCGTGCCCGCCGGCCGCGTCGTACCCGGCCCGGTCCACCACGAGGAACTGCCCGCCGGCGGCGGCCAGCGACGGCCGCGCCGAGCGCTCCATCGCCCGCAGCGGCAGGAAGGTCAGCCACAACCACTGCAACAGCGGCTGCACCAGCCGGTCGGCCGCCGTCGCCACCACGATCCGGGGGTACGGCGACAGCAGCGTCGCCCGCGCGGCGCGCAGCTCGGCGACCGCCGCCGCCACCGCGTACGGGGCGAGGACCACGTCGGCGTCGACGAAGGCCAGCGCGGTGGCGGTCGGGTCGGCCCGGGTGGCGAGCTGGTGGCAGGCGTGCGGCTTGCCCAGCCAGCCCGACGGCGGGGCGACCCCGCTGAGCAGGGTGACCCGGGGGTCGTCGCCGGCCACCGCGCGCACCACGTCGGCGGTGCCGTCGGTCGAGCCGTCGTCGAGCACCACGATCCGCAGGCCGGGCACGCCCCGCTGGGCGAGCAGCGCCCGCAGGCACGGGGTGACCCGGGCGGCCTCGTCGCGCAGCGGCAGCAGCACCGCGACGGTCTCGGCGACCTCGACGGGCCCGTCGGCGGGGCGGCGCAGCCAGCGGGTGGCGTTGACCCAGGTGTGGGCGGTGAGCGCGGTGACGGCCGCGACCAGCAGCAGGACGCCGGTCATGCGGTGGTGTCGGCCGTCCGGCGCGGGCGGTGGTCCCGGTCCCGACGCTCCCGGCGGTCCCGCCCGAGGGCCAGGGCCAGCGGCACGGCGGTCGCCGCCATGCCGGCCGCGCCCCAGGCCGCCGACGCGGGCAGGCCGAGGAAGACGGCGTGGGCCAGGATGCTGGAGAAGTACGTCCACAGGTAGAGCGTGAACATCGGCGCGTCCCCGGGGCCGGCGCGGCCGGCGGCCGGCCCGGCCAGCGGGCGCAGCGCCGACATCAGCAGCACGGCGAAGAGCAGCCAGCCGAGGTAGTTGCTGACCGGGACGCCGGGCAGGCCGGGCAGCGCCGGGGTGGCGTCCCGCCACGCCCAGTATCCCTCGGCGACCATCTGCGGGTCGAGGAAGAGGTCCCAGGTGGCCAGCCCGACGGTGGCCAGCGCCACCCGGGCCGGCCCGGAGGAGGTGAGCCGGACCGCCGCCAGCCAGGCCGGCCAGGCCATCCACGTCCAGGCCAGCGGGATGATCAGCGGCACCCCGGCCAGCTTCGGGCCCAGCTCGCCGGAGTAGTCGTAGCTGCCGAACGGGAAGCCGGTGGCCACGCCGAGGGCCTCGATCGCGAAGCCGCCGCCGGTGGCCACCGCGACCAGCGCCGCCGCCGTGCGCGGGCCCCGGGTCAGCAGGGCGTGGCCGACCGAGAGCAGGTACCCCAGAACGACGGTGGCCACGGTCAGCCCGGCCCGGGTGGCGCCGCCGGTCAGCGGGTAGCAGACCTGGGCCAGCACCAGCGCGCCCAGCCCGACCCAGGGCAGCAGGCTGCCCGGCCCCGGCACCGGGGGCCGCCCGCCGCCCCGCCCCGGCACCCGGGGCCGCCCGCCGCCCGGCCCCGTCCGGGGCTGCGGGGCGTCCAGCCCCGGCCGCCGGCCGTGGGTCACGGCGCGGCCGGCCCCGAGGCGGCCGGTCCCTGGGTGGAGGCCGCCCGGCCCGCCGGGGCCTGCGGGGCGAGCGGCAGGTCCCGGCCGAGGATGCCGAACGCGCGCTCGTCGCCGGGGAAGCGGAAGTGGCGCAGCACGTCGACGAAGCCGAACCGGCGGTACAGCCGCCAGGCCCGGGAGCGCTGCTCGTCGGCCTCCGGGGTGGAGAGCAGCGTGGTGCTGGCCTCGGCCAGGCTGAGCAGGGCGGTGAGCTGCCGACCGCCCAGGCCGTGCCCCTGCGCGGGCGGCCGGACGTGCAGCTCGACCACCTCGAAGCAGTCGACGAGCCAGCGCCGGCGGGCCTCGCCGTCCAGGGCCCGGTGCACCTGGTCGTGCCACCACTGGCCGGGGGCGCCGAGGTAGCCGTACCCGAAGCCGGCCAGGTGCCCCTCGGAGGTGAGGCTGGCGACGGCGCGGAAGCCGGGCCGGCGGACGTGGGTGGCCATGTAGCCGCGCCGGGCGTCCAGCAGGTCCGTGCGGTAGTTCATCGCCTCGCCGTAGACCGCCACCACGTCGTCCAGCCGCCGGACCAGATCGTCCGGCGTCCAGCGCACCAACCTCATGCCCGACCACCCCTCGCCGTTCCCGCGTCGCCGTCCTCGGCGACCCAACCCAGCACCGACCGGTCGCCGACCACGTCGCGCACCTCGAACCGCGCGAAGAGTTCCTCCGCGTACCACCCCTCCGTGGGGGTGCGCGTGATCGCGGCGCGGTGCTCGGGGTGACGGTACGCGAACGCGACGAGGTCCGCCGGGGCGCGCCACACGCTGACCGTGCCCTGCCAGCCGAGCGGGGCCTCGCCGACGCCGAACCGGGCGAGCAGGCCGGGCGCGGCGTGCAGGGCGGCCGCCACCGGCGGCACCGCCCGCCAGAAGGTGACCGCCCGGCGGGGCCGCAGCCGGGCGCGGGTCAGCGCCAGCACCGGCCCGTCGACCCGGCCGCCGGTCGGCTCGCCGAACGGCCGTCGCCCGGACCACTCGCCCCGGCTGGTCAGCGGGCGCAGGTCCAGCCGGACGGAGGAGCGGGCGAGGCGGGCCCAGGACCGGCCCACCGGCGAGTCGTCGAAGCCGGCCGCGTGGGCCGGGGAGTCCCAGGCGGCCAGCGCGGCCCAGCGGGTCAGGTCGGCGTCGCCGGGGCCGAAGCCGGTCCCCGTTCCGGTGCCGAGCAGCTTGCCGAACCGCACCCCGGCGGTGCGGCGCAGCCGCGCCGGGTGCGCCGCCATCCGGGCCAGCGCGCCGGGCAGCCCCGACCGGCCGATCCGCCAGACGTGCAGCGTGACCAGCTCGGGGACGCCGTTCACGCGACCTCGGTCGGGGTGCCGGCGGTGATGCGGAGCAACTCCGCGTACGTGGTGGGGAAGACCGCCTGGGGCACCCCGCCGGCCGCCCAGACCTCGTCGTACCCGGCGAGGGCGGCGTCGACCAGGGTGCGCAGCGGTGCGGGGTGGCCGAGCGGGGCGACCCCGCCGATCACCTGGCCGGTGTGTTGCCGGACGAACTCCGGGGTGGCCCGGCGCAGGCGGGTGACGCCGAGGGACGCGGCCAGGCCGGCGGTGTCCACCCGGTGCGCCCCGGAGGTGAGCACCAGCAGCGGCGCGTCGTCGGCGGCGAAGACCAGCGAGTTGGCGATCGCGCCGACGGTCACGCCGAGCGCCTCGGCCGCCGCGGCGGCGGTGTGCGCTGCCGAGGGGAGCAGGCGGATCTCGCTGGGGCGGCCGGAGCCGTCGCGCGCGCCCGCGGCGTCGAGGGCCTCGCGCACGGCCCGCACGTTCGGGTGTGACTGCATGCCGCCCATTCTCCCCGCCGCCGGTGCGCCGGCCGAGGCCGTATCCGCCCCGTCATTCCCACCAGTCCGCCACCCAGAAGTACGAGAACGGCGTCTTGTCGTCGGTGCCCCGGTAGTCTCCCTCCCCGCCGAACTGCATCCCCCGGGTGTTCAGGGCCTTGAAGCAGATGTCGCGGCAGACGTTGCGCACCACGCCGCCGAACGCGACGACCTCGTTCGGCCGGAGCCCGTTGACGACGATCTCCTCCGCGTGCCCGACCCCCGGCACGAACTCCTCCAGCCCGTCGCGCAGGGCCCAGGCCCCGGGCCGGGTGGAGGGCGGCCCGCCCGCCGGGGCGTTGACCGCGACGCGCAGCGTCCAGGTCCGGGCCCTGGTGTCGAAGACGCCGATCACCGCCGTGGTGGTGTTCGCCTGGTTGCTCAGCAGCGCGTGCAGCTCCGCGGCCCGGTCCCGCGCCCCGACGGCCGCCGCCTCCGCCGACTCCCCGCCGTGGGGGAAGGGAGCCTCGGCCACGGGCTCGACCTTCGGCGCGGACGCCCCCGGCACCTCCCGTATCCCGCTGACGGTGATCCTCCGGTTGCCGATGACGTGGGCCGGGCCGCCCCGGCGGACGGCCTCGTGGAAGGCCCGCCGCTGCTCCGTCGACCCCCGCGCGGGGTCGACGACCTCCAGGGCGGTGTAGGTCCCGTCGCGGTTGCGTTCCAGGCCGTCGACGACGTGGTACGGCCGCAGGGCGCCGGCCTCGTCGCCGGTGGCCCGGGCGACGGCCTCCGGCGGGAGCAGCACCCCGACGGGCCGGGTGTCGACCTCGGTGTTGCGGGTCCTGGCGTACTGCCGCAGGGCCGAGACCCGGGGCGACGGCGAGGCGCTGTCGCCGCCGTCGGCGGCGGGCCTCGCGCCGACCGGGTCGGTCAACCGGCCGACGTCACCGCCGCCGAGCGACCGGACGGTCACCAGCGGCCGGCGGCTGTTCTGCTTGACCAGCGCGGAGACGCTGTCCCGCAGCAGCTCCCGGCGTTCGGCCGTCAGCGTCGCGCGCTGCTCGTCGAGGGCCTCCTGCCGCTCCTCCAGCTTCCGCTGCTCCCTCTTGATCGCCTCGCCGTCGGACGCGATCGCCTGGGCCTGCTGCTTCAGCCGCCGCTGCTCGGCGTTGAGCGACCGCGCCTGGGCGTTGAGCGCGTCGGCGACGCGCGGCGGCGCGCCCCGGGGATAGGCGGCCACCTGGGCGTTGTGCGCCCGGATCCGCTGGCGGTTGCGGTCGAGTTGGTCGAGCACCGCCTTGGAGCGCTGGTTGTACGTCCTGACCCGCCCGTCCAGGGACCTCTCCCGGGCCGCGAGGTCCCGTTCGCGGCCCGACCGGGCCGACAGCCGATCGTCGAACGTCCTGATCCGCGCGTTGAGCTCCGCCGGGTACAGGCTGTTCGGCGCGAGCGGCAGGACCACGGCAGCCGCCGCGCCGTCCGGGGCGGCAGCCGCCGGCCCTGCCCCCAGCGGCAGGGCCAGGACCATGGCCAGGACCAGCGCCGCCAGCCGCCGGATGCGCCCCGCGACCACGGGGATCACCCCTCGACCCGGGTGGCGAGCAGGTCACCGATCCTCGCGGCGGCGGCCCGACCGTCGCCGGCCTGGCAGACCGCGGCCTGGACGAGCGACCTGTCTCTCAGCCGTGCCGCGCGGTGGCAGGCCCAGCCGTCGCCCGCGTCCTGGGTGGCCGTCCACCCCAGCGCGTCGGGGGTCGACGCGTCGACCCGGTAGGACCACGTCGAGGTGTCCTCGTTCCGGTCGGTCCGCACCGCCCGCGCGCACGCCCGGAGGCCGTCGGTCAGGATCCGGAACGCCTTGGCCGCCTGCCCGGCGTCGGCGTACCTCCCGACGACCTGGGTCACGACGTGCGCGGTCGCCTCGCGCGACTCCTGGTGGGTGACCGACAGGAAGGCCGTCCACGACCGCCCGTAGACCGCCCGGGTCGCCGGGCCGACGGCCACCTCGCAGGGGAGCGGGTCGGCGGCCAGCGCGGGCGCGGGTTCCCCCGCCCGGGTCTCGGCGGCCAGGGTGACCCCGACGATCCTGCTGACCTCCTCCGCGTCGAGCACGCTGGCCTGCACCGTCCCGGGCACGGCGTGCGACCGGGTGACGGCGTGCCACACCCACCATCCGACCCCGGCCAGCAGCACCGCGGCGGCGACGGCGGCGACGCCGGCGATCAGCAGGACGCGCCGGGCCAGCGGGGGAATGGGCCGGGACAGCAGGGGGCGGGGCGGTCCACCCGGGGGCGGGCCGGCCGGGTTGACGTACGTCGGGGGTGGGCCGGCCGGGCCGGTGTCGTGCGGTCCGGGCGCTGCCGGGGGGATGCCGGGGTGCGGTGCCTGGGTCATGGGCCACCTCGTCACGGACGGACGACGGCAGGCAGGGACGCCGTGGGCGCGACTCGTCATCCTCGCCGCCCCGACAGCCGCCGATGCGCGGGAATCGATGTGTTGAGGGGTAATGATGCCCGTCCGCCGGGGGCCCGGTCCAGGAAGTGTCCCGAACCCGAACCTGGGGGCGGGTGGCCTCAGCGGGCGGTGACGCCGACGACGTCGGGCGCGGGCGGGGCGGTCGTCCTCGGCACGGTGATCCGGGCCGTCTCGGCCAGGGCCACCCCGAGCAGCACCAGCGCGCCGCCGCCGAGCTGGGCGGCGTTGAGCGTCTCGCCGGCGCCGAGGACCGCCCAGGCGACCGCCGCGGCGAGCACCGGCTCCACCATGCCGATGATCCCGACGCTGGTCGCCGGCAGGTGCCGCATCGCACCCGCCACCAGCATGAACGGCGCGACCGCGCCGAGCAGCACCACGTACCCGCAGAGCAGGGCGACCGGCACGCCGTTGGTGCTCGCGGTCAGCGGCTCCCAGCTCCCGGCGCCGGCGGTGAGCGCCTGGGTGAGCAGCCCGGCCACGGCGGACGCGCCGAACGCCCACGTGCACAGCGACAGGGTGTCGCGCCTGCGCACCCCGTGCTCGCCGAGCACGTAGTAGAAGGCCAGGAAGACCGCCGCGCCGAGGCCGGCGAGCACGCCGAGGCCGTCCAGCTTCAGCTCGCCCCACACCTCGGCCACGCAGCCCAGCCCGGCGAGGCTCAACACCAGGCCGGCCCAGAGCCGGGGGCGGACCCGGTGCCGCTGGCCGAACCGGGCCCAGAGGGCGATCAGCAGCGGGGCGGAGTACTCGAACAGCAGGCCGATGCCGACCGGCAGCCGGGAGATGGCGACGAGGTAGAGCATCGGCACCAGGAAGAAGCCGGTCAGGCCGTACCCGACCAGCAGCGGGAGCTGCCGGGCGGTGATCCGCAGCCGGCGTACGCCCGGGCGCAGCACGGCGCTCAGCACCAGCAGGACGGCGACGGCGCCGAGGGCGCGCAGCAGGGTGAGCTGCGGGGCGTTCAGGCCGGCCCGCAGCACCAGCTTGGAGACCGTGCCGTTGACGGCGAACAGGGCTCCCGAGCCGAGCACCATGGCGACACCGAGGGCGGGGCGGGGAGTCGTCACGAGCAGAGGTTAGCCGTCGATCGGTCAGGAGCGAAAGGGCTTGGGCTCGTTACCCGCCCGGCATCCCGGTCGTCGTCGGGGTGGACCGCCGTCGCCGCGACCGGCTCGGGGCGCGCCACACGTTGCGTTTTCGTCGGGAGGGGGGTGTACTGTCAGCAGTGGTTAGAACGAGTGTACGATTGTCTCGTACACTCGTTCCAACAGTCCGGGGTGGTGTTTCGCGGCGCCGGCCCCGGGCGGTGCGGCTTCGCGGGCCGCACCTGGGCGCCGGGCAGTCGCGAGCCCGGTCCCGTCAGGCAGGAGCGTCGCCCGCCGCCCACGACCCCCGGGCGGCGGGCGACGAACCCGCCGGTACGCCGGCCGGGTGTGGTGTGGGGAAGCGTCCACACCCGGCCGGCCCCACCCGGTGCGTCTTCCTCCGCACCACCCGACCCGGCCCGTGTCGGCGGCTCGCCCCGCCGCGCCCGGTCCCGGCCCGAGTGGAGGAGACAGCCCATGCCGACCAACCCGGCTCTGCCACCGACGGTGCCGGCACACGTGCTGCCGCACCGCACCCCGGCCCAGCTTCTCGCGGTGTCCCGGCACGGGCTGGTCGAGGCCGCCCGCACCCGCCCCGACGGGCTGCGCTACGCCACCGCCCACCTGGCCGCGCTCCGCGCCGCCGCGGCCCTGCTCGCCGCCCGCGCCCGGCCCGCGCCGACCCGCCGCCACCGGATCACCAGCGTCTGGGTCCTGCTCTCCACCGTCGCCCCCGAGCTCGACGAGTGGGCGGCGTTCTTCGCCGCCGCCGCCGGCAAGCGCGCCGCCGCCGAGGCCGGCATCCCCCGGGTGGTCAGCGCCCGCGAGGCCGACGACCTGCTCCGGGCCGCCGAGCAGTTCGTGGCCGTGGTGGAGACGTCCCTCGGGTTGGCCCACCAGCCACCGCTGGACGGCCTCGCCGCCTGAGCCAGCCGCCCGGCGACGGGCACCGGGCACGCAGGCGCAGAGAGACGGCAGACGAGGCACGACGGGGGGTAGGTCCGATGGCGGGCCGCATGGTGGTCGGTACCGCCGCACTGGCCGGCCTGGTGCGTCCGGCGAGCGCGCCGGAGGCGACCGGCGGACACCGGACGCTCCCGGTCGCCCCCGAGCTGACCGGGCTGCTGCCCCACCGGGGGCTGCGCAGGGGCAGCACGGTCGCGGTCGCCACCGGCCAGCCCTGGCGCAGTGGCGGCACCTCGCTGGTGCTGGCGCTGCTCGCCGAGGCGTCCCGGTCCGGCTCGTGGTGCGCCGTGGTGGGGGTGCCGACGTTCGGCGCGGGGGCCGCCGCCGAGGCCGGGATCGCCCTGGACCGGCTCGCCCTGGTGCCGCAGCCCGGACCGGAGTGGCCGACCGTCGTCGCCGCGCTGATCGACGGGGTGGACGTGGTGGTCGCCGCCGTGCCGGCCACGGTCTCCGCCTCGGTCGCCAGCCGGCTGGCCGCCCGCGCCCGGCAGCGCGGCAGCGTGCTCGTCCCGTACGGCCGCTGGGACGGCGCGGACGTCACGCTCCAGGTGGTCCGGGGCGTCTGGGAGGGGCTGGGGCAGGGCCGGGGGCGGCTGCGGCGGCGCGAGGTCACCGTCTCCGCCCGGGGGCGCGGCGCCGCCGCCCGACCCAAGGAGATCAAGGTCTGGTTGCCCGGCGACGGGCGCACCCGGGTCATTCCCCGCTCGCCCGCCGCCCCGGCGGCCTCCGCCACCGGCCGGTCGACCGCCGGCCGGCTCCGGGCCGTGCCACCGGCCGCCCCGCCGGTGCGCGACGCCCCGGCTGCCCCCGGCCCGCTCGCCCTGGTCGGCCGGGCGTGACCGGAGTGCACGATCCGCGCGGGGAGGCCCGCGTGACCGCGCTGTGCGGTTCGCGCCGGCCGGCCGGACTACGGGGCTCGCCTTGCTCTCCTGGGACCGCTCGGCGCAGGGAGGCCCGTGTTACCGGGCTGTGCGGCCCGCGTCGGCCGGCCGGGCTGCGCGGTTCGCCTTGCCCGGCCGGGACCGCTCGCGCGGGGAGGCCCGTGTGACCGGGGCGCCGACGCGCACGCTGCTGCTCTGGTGCCCGGACTGGCCGGTGCTCGCCGCCGAGATCGTCGACGGGGTGCCGGCCACCGGGCCGGTCGCCGTGCTGCACGCCAACCGGGTGGTCGCCTGCTCCGAGCGGGCGCGCGCCGACGGCGTCCGCCGGGGCCTGCGCAGGCGGGAGGCGCAGGGCCGCTGCCCGGGGCTGACCGTCGTCGACCACGACCCGGGGCGCGACGCCCGGGCGTTCGAGCCGGTGGTGGCCGCCGTCGAGGAGCTGGCCGCCGGGGTCGAGGTGGTCCGCCCCGGCGCCTGCGCGTTGGCCGCCCGGGGGCCGGGCCGCTACCTCGGCGGCGAGGAGGCCGCCGCCGAGCAGATCATCGAGCACGTCGCCCAGACCTGCGCGGTGGAGAGCCAGGTCGGCATCGCCGACGGGGTGTTCGCCGCCGGCCTGGCCGCGCGTGCCGGGCAGGTGGTGCCCCCCGGCGACACGCCCCGATTCCTGGCCGGCCTCGCCGTGGAGGCGCTGGGCCGGCCGGCCCTGGCGGACCTGCTGCGCCGGCTCGGCGTGCGCACCCTCGGGGACTTCGCCGCGCTGCCGGCCGGGGACGTACTGGCCCGGTTCGGGTTCGACGGCGCGCTGGCCCACCGGCTCGCCGCCGGCCGGGACCACCGGCCGCTGGCCGTCCGCCAACCCCCGGTCGACCTGGCGGTCACCGCCGACCACGACGAGCCGATCGACCGGGTCGACGCCGCCGCCTTCGCCGCCCGCGCGCTGGCCGAGCGGCTGCACGACCGGCTCGCCGCGCACGGGCTGGCCTGCACCCGGCTGGGCATCGAGGCGGTCACCGCGCACGGCCAGGAGCTGCACCGGGTGTGGCGGCACGACGGCCTGCTCACCGCCGCGGCCATCGCCGACCGGGTGCGTTGGCAGTTGGACGGCTGGCTGTCCGGCAGCGCCGGCCGGTCCGGTGCGCGTCCGGCCCGGCCGACGGCCGGGATCGTCCGGCTGCGGCTGGTGCCCGACGGGGTGCTCGCCCGGGGCGGCCTGCAACCCGGGCTGTGGGGGGAGACGGGTGAGGAGCGGGAGCGGGCGCACCGGGCGCTCAGCCGGGTGCAGGGCATCCTCGGCCCCGAGGCGGTGGTGACGGCGGTGCTCGGCGGCGGGCGGTCCCCGGCCGACCAGGTGCGACTGGTGCCGTGGGGCGACGAGCGGCTGCCCGCCCGCCCCGGCCCACCGGCCTGGCCGCTCGAACCGACCCTCACCGCCGGTCCTGCCCACGCTGCCGCTCCTGCCCGCGCCGTCCGGGCCGATGGAGGGAGCCGGGCGGGCGGCGTCGCCCGGTCGGGTGGGGTGGCGCGGTCCGGGGAGCCGCCCTGGCCGGGGCGGATTCCGCCGCCCGCGCCGGCCGTGGTGCTCCCCGCGCCGCTCGCCGCGACCGTGCACGACGCCGCCGGCGAGCCGGTCGGGGTCAGCGCCCGGCTCCAGCTCACCGCCGCCCCGGCGCGGCTGGTCGTGGGCGCGGCCAGGCCGGTGGAGATCGTCGGGTGGGCTGGCCCGTGGCCGGTCGACGAGCGTTGGTGGGCGCCGGCCGAGGCCCGCCGCCGGGCCCGGTTCCAGGTCTGCCTGGCCGACGGCGCCGCCCTCCTCCTGGCGGTCGAGGCCGGTCGGTGGCTGGTCGAGGCGATCTATGACTGACGACACCTCGACGGATCTTGGTAGCTTTCGGCCCCTCCAGGGGCCCCTGGAGGGGCCGAAAGCTACCAAGATCTCCGCACGGGCCGGGCGAGGGGGCGTCCGGTGAGTTTTCGTAACCCGAAGATGCCCTGGTCGGAGCTGGAGGACGTGCTCTCCGGGCGGGGCGGCGGCGAACGGGGTGGCGAACGGGGTGGCGGCGGGCAAGGCGGCGGCGGGCGGGGCGACGGGCGGCACCTGCGCGTGGTGGACCCGCTCGCCGTCGACGGGGGCGACGGCGCGGCCCGCAACCGGCGGCCGTACCGGGCCCCGGGGGTGCCCCGCCGCGACGGCGCGGTGCCGTACGCCGAGCTGCACGCGCACAGCAACTTCAGCTTCCTCGACGGGGCCAGCCACCCCGAGGAGCTGGCCGAGGAGGCGGCCCGGCTGGGGCTCACCGCGCTCGCCGTCACCGACCACGACGGCTTCTACGGGGTGGTGCGCTTCGCCGAGTCGGCCCGCGCGCTGGGGCTGCCCACCGTGGTCGGCGCGGAGCTGACGCTGGGCCCGCCCGGCCCGGGTGCCCCCGGGAAGCGGGGAGCGTCCGCCCGCAGCGGCGAGCCCGACCCGCGCGGCACCCACCTGCTCGTCCTGGCCCACGGCCCCGAGGGGTACGCCCGGCTGGCCCGCACCATCGCCCGCGCCCAACTGCGCGGCGGCGAGAAGGGCCGCCCGGACTACGGCGAGCTGGCGGAGGTCGCCGCTGAGCTGCGCGACCACGTGCTGGTGCTCACGGGCTGCCGCAAGGGGCACGTGCCGGCGGCGCTGCTCACCGAGGGGGTCGACGCGGCGGCCCGGGAGCTGGACCGGCTGACCGCCCTGTTCGGCGCGGAGACGGTGGCGGTGGAGCTGACCGACCACGGCCACCCGGTCGACGGCGACCGCAACGACGCCCTCGCCGAGCTGGCCGCCGCCGCCGGGCTGCCCACGGTGGCCACGAACAACGTGCACTACGCCACCCCGGGGCGGCGCAGGCTGGCCACCACCGTGGCGGCGGTGCGGGCCCGGCGCAGCCTCGACGAGATCGACGGCTGGCTGCCCGCCGCCGGCACCGCCCACCTGCGCGGCGGCGCGGAGATGGCGGCCCGGTTCGCCGCGTACCCGGGCGCGGTGGCGCGGGCCGCCGAGTTCGGCGCGGAGCTGGCGTTCGACCTGCGGCTGGTCGCGCCGAAGCTGCCGGCGTACCCGGTGCCGCCCGGGCATACCGAGATGAGCTGGCTGCGCCGGCTCACCATGGACGGCGCCCGGGAGCGGTACGGGCCGCCCGAGGCGCACCCGGAGGCGTACGCGCAACTCGACCACGAGCTGCGGATGATCGAGGAGCTGGGCTTCCCCGGCTACTTCCTGGTGGTGTACGACATCGTCGCCTTCTGCCGCCGGGAGGACATCTACTGCCAGGGCCGGGGCTCGGCGGCGAACTCCGCGGTCTGCTACGCGCTGCGGATCACCAACGTGGACGCCGTGCGGCACCGGCTGCTCTTCGAGCGCTTCCTCGCCCCGGAACGCGACGGCCCGCCCGACATCGACGTGGACATCGAGTCCGACCGCCGGGAGGAGGTGATCCAGCACGTCTACGCCCGGTACGGGCGGGAGCATGCCGCCCAGGTCGCCAACGTCATCTCGTACCGGCCCCGGTCGGCGGTGCGGGACGTGGCGAAGGCGTTCGGCTTCTCGCCCGGCCAGCAGGACGCCTGGAGCAAGCGGATCGACCGCTGGGGCTCGGTCGCCTCCGTCGACGCCGAGGGCATCCCGGAGCAGGTCGTCGCGTACGCCGACGAGTTGCAGACCTTCCCCCGGCACCTGGGCATCCACTCCGGCGGCATGGTGATCTGCGACCGCCCGGTGATCGAGGTCTGCCCGGTGGAGTGGGGCCGGATGCCCGGCCGCAGCGTCCTCCAGTGGGACAAGGACGACTGCGCCGCCGTCGGCCTGGTCAAGTTCGACCTGCTCGGCCTCGGCATGCTCTCCGCCCTGCACTACGGCTACGACATGATCGGCGAGACCCTCGACCTGGGCGACATGACGCTGGACGACCCCGAGGTGTACGACATGCTGTGCCGGGCCGACTCGGTCGGGGTGTTCCAGGTGGAGAGCCGCGCCCAGATGGCCACCCTGCCCCGGCTCAAGCCCCGCGAGTTCTACGACCTGGTGGTGGAGGTGGCGCTGATCCGGCCCGGCCCGATCCAGGGTGGCTCGGTGCACCCGTACATCCGGCGTCGCAACGGCCAGGAGCCGGTGACGTTCCCGCACCCGCTGATGCGCAACGCGCTGGAGAAGACCCTCGGCGTGCCGCTGTTCCAGGAGCAGCTCATGCAGCTCGCCATCGACCTGGCGGGCTTCGACGCGGCGGGGGCCGACCAGCTCCGCCGGGCGATGGGGGCGAAGCGCTCGGTGGAGCGGATGGCCCAGCTCGCCGACCGGCTCTACGCGGGGATGGCCGAGCGGGGCATCACCGGCGAGCTGGCCGACGACGTCTACCGCAAGCTCACCGCGTTCGCCAGCTACGGCTTCCCGGAGAGCCACGCGATGAGCTTCGCCTACCTGGTGTACGCCAGCTCGTGGCTCAAGCGGTACCACCCCGGTCCGTTCCTGGCGGCGCTGCTCAACGCCCAGCCGATGGGCTTCTACGCGCCGCAGACCCTGGTCGACGACGCCCGCCGGCACGGCGTCGAGGTGCGCCGGCCGGACGTCAACGCCAGCGGCGCGAAGGCGGTGCTGGAGTCGACGCCGCAGACCCGGTGGGGCAGCGGGCCGGGGGAGGCCCCGCACTCCTGGGGGCTGGGCGGTCCGGCGGTCCGGCTCGGGCTGTCCGGCGTACGCACCCTCGGCGACGGGGTGGCCGAGCGGATCGAGGCGGAGCGGGCGGCGCGCGGGCCGTACCGGGACATGCCGGACCTGGCCCGGCGCGTCGGTCTCACCGCCGCGCAGCTCGAGGCGCTGGCCACCGCGGACGCCTTCGCCTGCTTCGGGCTGACCCGGCGGCAGGCGCTCTGGGCGGCGGGGGCGGCGGCCCAGGACCGGCCGGGCCGGCTGCCGGGCACGGTGACCGGCGCGACCGCGCCGGCCCTGCCCGGGATGGAGGCGGTGGACCGCCTCGTGGCCGACGTCTGGGCCACCGGCCTGTCGCCGGAGAGCCACCCGGCCCGGTTCCTCCGCGACCGCCTCGACGCCCTCGGCGCGGTGCCGATCGCCCGGCTGGGCGGGGTGGAGCCGGGTCGGCGGATCCGGGTCGGCGGGATCGTCACCCACCGGCAGCGGCCGGGCACCGCCGGCGGGGTGACCTTCCTCAACCTGGAGGACGAGACCGGGATGCTCAACGTCACCTGCTCGCCGGGGCTGTGGCAGCGCCACCGGCGGGTGGCGCGCAGCAGCGCCGCGCTGGTGGTGCGCGGCCGGTTGCAGCGGCACGAGGGGGTGACCAACCTCGTCGCCGACCGGCTCGACCCGATCGACCCGCCGGTCGCCCCCGCCTCCCGCGACTTCCGGTGATCGGCGTCACGGTGTGGCCGGTGGTCGGGAGGGACAATTGTGCTCGCGCGGGCAGAGTGGCCCGCGGTCCAGGAAAGGGTAGGAACCAGTGGCGGGTAACGACACGTACAGCGGTTCGGTGGCGAACGTCCGACGCACCCGGCTCGGCGCCGATTGGGTCGCGGCACACACCACCGAGGCGCGCGAGTACTCGGTGACCGACGGCGCGGTGGCCAACGCCCGCCGTTCCCGCGCCGAGGAGGACCCGGCCGGCGGCGGCGAGTCCTAGGCGCCACCGGCGGTCCACCGCCGCCCGGGGCTCCGCCGGTCGCCGTTTCCCGGCTACCGGATGCGCCGGGCGGCTGGACCGGGTGACTAGGCTCGACCGCGTGGAGCAGACCCGGGGCCGACTCACCGGCCCGCCGTTGACCCCCCGTACCGCCGTCATCTGGTCGGTGCTGCGGGCCGAACTGGACCGCCGCGCCGACGACCGGCTCACCGTCCTCGACGTCGGCGGCGGCACGGGCGGGTTCGCCGTGCCGCTCGCCGGGGCCGGCCACCGGGTCACCGTGGTCGACGCGAGCCCCGACGCGCTCGCCGCGCTGACCCGCCGGGCCGCCGAGGCCGGCGTCGCCGACCGGGTGCACGCCGTGCAGGGCGACGGCGACGCCCTCGCCGGCCTGGTCGAGCCGGCCAGCGTCGACCTGGTGCTCTGCCACGCCGTGCTGGAGGTGGTCGACGATCCCGTGCCGGTGGTGTCCGCGCTGGCCGCCGCGCTGCGCCCGGGCGGCGCCGCGAGCGTCCTGGTCGCCGGGCGGGCCGCCGCGGTGCTCGGCCGGGCGATGAGCGGCCACCTCGACGTGGCTGCCGCGCTGGCCGCCGACCCGGCCGGCGCCGCCGGGCCCCGGGACACCCTGCGCCGGCGCTACGACGCCGACCGCGCCGCCGCGCTGCTCACCGCCGCCGGCCTGGCGGTCGAGGAGATCCACGGGGTACGCGTCCTGGCCGACCTGCTCCCCGCCTCCGTCGCGGACGGCCAGCAGGGCGCCCTGGTCGAGCTGGAGCGGGCCCTGGCCGCCCGGCCGCCGTACCGGGACCTCGCCGCCCAACTCCACCTCTTCGCCCGCCGCCCGGCGTGAGTGGCCCCGGCCCCGTGCCGGGGCCGCCGACGCCGTCGCCCGGCCCGGTGACCCCGCCGGGCCCCCTCACCCCGGTCCCGCCCCGCTACGGCGGCGGGAGCCTGGCCGACGTGCTGCCCAGCGCGCTGGCGGTGCTCGGCGTGCCGGGGGCCGCCGACCTGCTCGGGCTGCGCCCCGGGCTGGCCGGGGTGCGGCGCGTCGCGGTGCTGCTGGTCGACGGGCTCGGCTGGTACCAGATCCCCACCGCCGCCCCGTACGCCCCGACCCTGGCCGGGCTCGCCGCCACCGTCGGCCGCCCGCTCACCTCCGGCTTCCCCTCCACCACGCCGACCAGCCTGGTGACCCTCGGCACCGGCGCCGCGCCCGGCGCGCACGGGGTGCTGGGCTTCAAGGTCCGGGTGCCCGACACCGACCGGGTGCTCAGCCACATCGAGTGGGCCGGCGACCCGGAGCCGCTGCGCTGGCAGCCCGTGCCCACCCAGCTCGAGCGGGCCCGCGCCGCCGGGGTCGCGGTGACCGTGGTGAGCCGCCCCGAGTACGCCGGTAGCGGCCTCACCCTGGCCGCGAACCGGGGCGGAGACTACCGGGGCGCGGCCGACGCCGATGCGCTCGCCGCCGCGATGCTCGCCGCGCTGCGCGCCGGGAGCGGGCCGACCCTGGTCTCCGGCTACCACCCCGACCTGGACCGGCACGGCCACCTCAGCGGCGTCGACTCCGCGCCGTGGCGGGCCGCCGCCACCGAGGTGGACGCCCTGCTCGTCCGGCTGGTCGACGGGCTGCCGCCGGACGCCGCGCTGCTGGTCACCGCCGACCACGGCCAGCTCGACGTGCCGGCGGCGGACCGGATCGACTTCGACGCCGATCCCCGGCTGCGGGCCGGGGTGCGGGTGCTGGCCGGCGAGCCCCGGGTCCGCTACCTGCACGTCGAGCCGGGCGCCGCCGACGACGTGGTGGCCGCCTGGTCGGCCCTGCTCGGCGACGCGGCCCGGGTGCTGCGCCGCGACGAGGCGGTGGCCACCGGCTGGTTCGGCCCGGTGCCCGAGGAGCACCTGCGCCGCGTCGGCGACGTGGTGGTGGTGTGCCGGGGCACGTCCGCCGTGGTGGCCACCCGGTCGGAGCACCCGATGGAGTCGCGCCTGGTGGCGTACCACGGCGCGGACACCGCCGCCGAGATGACGATTCCGCTGCTGGTCGTGCGCGGCTGAGGGCCCGCGCGGTCGCCGCGCTGTCGGACCCGGGGGCTAACCTGCGGGGATGGGTCGCAGTCAGTCGTTGCCGCGTGGCGGCGACCCGCGCTTCGGGCCCGGGGGCGACGACTCCGGCTGCCCGATCCTGCACGTCGACATGGACGCCTTCTACGCCTCCGTCGAGGTGCGCCGCCGCCCCGAGCTGCGCGGCCGGGCCGTCGTGGTCGGCGGGGTCGGGCCGCGCGGGGTGGTCAGCTCCGCCAGCTACGAGGCCCGACGGTACGGCGTCCGCAGCGCCATGCCGACCGCGCGGGCCCGCGCCCTCTGCCCGCACGCGGTCTACCTGCCGCCCGACTTCCCGCAGTACACGGCGGCGTCCCGCGCGGTCATGGCGATCTTCCGGGACGTCACCCCGCTGGTCGAGCCGCTCTCGCTGGACGAGGCGTTCCTCGACGTGGCCGGCGCCCGCCGGCTGTTCGGTCCGCCCGCCGAGATCGCCCGCGCCATCCGCGCCCGGGTCGCCGCCGAGCAGGGCCTGACCTGCTCGGTGGGGGTCGCGCCGAGCAAGTTCGTGGCGAAGCTGGGCTCCACCCGGGCCAAGCCCGACGGGTTGCTGGTGGTGCCGGCGGAGAAGGTGCTCGACTTCCTGCACCCGCTGCCGGTCTCCGCGCTGTGGGGGGTGGGGGAGCGCTCCACCGAGGCGCTGCGCCGCCTCGGCCTGGCCACCATCGGCGACCTGGCCGAGGCGCCGCTCGGCATGCTCCGCAGGGCGGTCGGCGAGGCCGCCGCCAGCCACCTGCACGAGCTGTCCTGGGGGCGCGACCCGCGTCGGGTCACCCCCGAGCAGGTGGAGAAGTCCATCGGCGCCGAGGTGACCTTCGACGCCGACGTGGCCGACCCGCTGGAGATCCGCCGGGCGCTGCTCGCCCTCGCCGAGAAGGTCGGCGGCCGGTTGCGCCGGGCCGGCCAGGTCGGGCGGACGGTCTCGATCAAGGTGCGGATGGCCGACTTCCGCACGGTCAGCCGCTCCCGCACCCTCGGCGTCCCCACCGACACCGCCCGGGAGATGTTCGACACGTCCTGGGCGCTCTACACCGCCCTCGACCCGGGTGAGCGGGTCCGCCTCGTCGGGGTCCGGATGGAGGGGCTCGCCCCGGCGGACGAGACGCCCCGGCAGCTCACCCTCGGCGCTCCCGAGCGCGGCTGGCGGGAGGCCGAGGCCGCCGCGGACGCCGCCGCCGCCCGATTCGGGCGATCCGTCATAGGTCCGGCGAGCCTGCTCGGCCGCCCCGACCCCCGGCGAAACGAAAATCCGCCCCGCCCATAGGTCGTCCCGCTTTCCGACGCGCGACCCCCCTCGTAGACTTGACGGCAAGCAGCCGGATGGCTGCCACGGTCTGTCGGTCCGACCGGGCCGACCAACGTGACCGGGGAGGAGTGCCGTGCCGCTCTCGGAGCACGAGCAGCGGCTGTTCGAGCAGATCGAGCGGTCGCTTGCCGAGGACCCCAAATTCGCCTCGGCCGTGCGCGCCAGCGACCCGCGTTTCCACGCGCGGCGTCGCCTGCTCGTCGCTGCCGGCGCGATCATCGTTGGCCTGGCCCTGCTGGTCTACGGTGCGGTGATCAAGACTCCACCGCTTGCCGTGGGGGGTTTCGTCATCATGCTCGGCGCGGCGGCGTACGCGGTGCAGTCGCACCGCCGGGCGCAGTCACCCGACCTGCACGTGGTCGGGGGGACGACGAGCAGCCGACGCCGCCCGCGCGGGCGGTCCGGCCGCCGGTCGTCGTTGCTCGACCGGATGGAGGACCGGTGGCGGCAGCGCCCGGAGGGGCACCGCTGACCCGGCCCCGCCGCTGAAGATCCCGGCCCCGCCGTCCCCGGCGGGGCCGCGCCGCCGCCCACCCGCAGGCCCGCGTCCACTCCCACAGGGTCGTGCTGCCGCCCGCCCGCAGGCCCGCGCCCACTCCGCGCCCGCCCTGTCCCGCAGGCCCGCGCCCACCCCAACCCGCGCCGCAGGCCAGAACCCGCCGCTCCGGGCCTGCCCCCCGCGCCCGCCCCGCCCCGCGCGCAAATTCACCGAATGAGTGGCCATTTCGCGCTCTAAGCCACTGATTCCGTGAATTTGCGTCGTCTTCCGCCGATGGGCGGGGTCAGTGGTGAGTGCGCGGGGTGGGGTCAGCGGTGGGGGCGGGAGGAGAGCAGTCGGCGGGGGGTCCAGCGCAGCAGGCGGTACCGGGCGTCGCCGGCGCGGGTCACCAGCCGCGAGGTCGCGTCGGTCACCGCCGTGCGCCAGTGCAGCAGCACCGACGGCGGGAGCACGGCGGCCACCACCCGGGCCCGGCGGCCCGCCCGGCCGGCGAGCGCGCCCCGCACGGCGCGCAGGGCCGGGGGCAGTTCCTCGCCGGTGAGGGGCGCGCGGGCGTAGCGGGCCCGCTCCTCGGCCCGGCCGAGCAGCCGGGCCCCGGCGGCGGCGGTGGCGTCCTCGGCGAGGTCGTCGTTCACCAGGCGCTCGGCGGTCGCCCTCGGCGTCTCCGTCCGGTCCACCCGGACCCGGTAGTCGACCAGGGTGTCGAGCAGTTCGTCCCAGGCGGCGTGGGCGTCCGCGCGGGCCCGGTCGGCGTCGACCTGCACGACCATCGTCCGCTCGGAGCCGCCCGCGCCGCTGCCCACGGTGGCCGGCGCGGCGGCCACCGCCGCCCGGCCGCCCCGGCGGCGGCGCAACGCCGCCCGGCGCAGCGCCGGGGCGGCGAGCAGGGCCAGCAGCGCCAGCGCGCCGGCCGCCCACCACGGCCAGGTGGGGTCTTCCCGGGTGGGGGCGTCCGCCCCGACGGCGAGGCCCGCGTCGGTCTCCCGGTCGGCGGCGTCGCGGCCGGCCGGGCCCGCCGACGGTTCCGCGTCGTCCGGCGTGGCGGGGGAACCGGCCCCGGGGCTCTCCGGCTCCGGCCGGTCGGTGTCCGGCGCCCAGGCCGAGCGGGTCGACCCCTGCACCCCGTACGCGGGGGTGGCGTCGAAGGGCACCCAGCCCATCCCGTCGAAGTAGACCTCGGTCCAGGCGTGCAGGTTGCGGTTGGTCAGCACGTAACCGTCGTCGGTGCGGCCCGTGCCGTTGCTGAAACCGAACGCCACCCGGGCCGGGATGCCGGCCGCGCGGACGAGCCACGCCATCGCCGCCGCGTACTGCTGGCAGAAGCCGGCCTTGTTGGTCAGGAAGTCGACGACGTCCTGCCCGCTCGTGCCGCCCTTGGTGGTCAGGCTGTAGGTGAAGCCGTTGTCGGCGGAGAAGTGGTCGTAGATCGCCCGGACCTTGTCGTAGTCGGTGCGCTTGCCGCGCACCAGGTCGGCGACCAGGGCGTCCACCTTCGGGGCCGGCGGGGTGGCCGTCTGCTGGAGCCGGACCGGGTGGTCCGACGGCAGCGACGGGGCCTGGCGCAGCGCCGCCGGGGTGTACGTCGAGCGGACGTACTCGAAGGAGTAGCTCTTGTCGCGGGAGTTGTCCCGGTTGGAGAAGAGCACCTGAAGGTTCGGGTCGTAGAGCCAGTTGCCGCCCAACTCCTCGGTCCGCACCGGCTCGGCGTACACGGGAAGCAGCGGCATGGCGAGGTTCTTCGTGACCTTGACGGTGGCCCGGTACCGCTTCTGCTCGACGCCCGCGCGGGCCCGCTGCGTCGGGTCGGGCAGGTCCCGGGTGACCGGGCGGCCGGTGGGGGTGCGCACCCGGAAGCCGTCGGGCCGCAGCTCGTCGGCGACCCCGTAGCGCAGGTAGAACGGGTTCGGCTCGGAGGTGGTCACCTTGACCATCTCGTACACCTCGGACTGGTTGAGCTGGCCGCTGAGCGAGGCGAACAGGTCGACGCGGCCCTGGTTGCCGCCCTGCCCGGGTCGGCCGCTGCCGTCGCCGGTGCCCGAGCCGAGGGTGTCGAGCAGGCCGCCGGTCATCCCCGGCACCGCCAGCGGCAGCGCCACGGCCAGCACCACCCCGACCACGGCCAGCCGACGCCCGGCGGCGGCCAGCGGGGAGGCCTCCCACACGTCGACGTCCCGGCCGTCGCCGGTGAACCGGCGGCCGAACCGGCGCACCCGGTCCACGTTGTCGGTGACCAGCAGCCACAGGTAGCCGGCGGCGCCGACGACGAACGGCACGGCGGGGACGCTGTCGGTGTACACGGCGACCGGGACCGAGTAGACGGCGAGCATCGGCAGGCCGGCCAGCGCGGGGCGGCGCAGCCCGACGGCGAGCACGTCCACCACCACCGCCACCGCGCCGATGCCCAGCACGGTCACGAAGAGCAGCGGGTCGGTGTCGGGAACCTTTACCCCGTACGAGCGCATGTCCTGCGCCGACGCGCCGAGCAGCTCGCCGAAGTGGGCGAAGGTGCCCGGCGTGGGCAGGAACGCGACCAGCTCGGTGCCAGCGGGGAAGAGCCAGGTCAGCGCGAGCGTCAGCCCGCCGAGCATGCCCAGCGCCTGCCCCCACAGCGGCATCCGGGCCAGCCGGGTCAGCGCGGCGGCCCCGGCCACCACCGCGACCGCGATCGACGTCTGGATGAGCCACGTCCAGCGCTCGAAGATCGCCGACAGGGGGGCCGCCGCCAGCAGGGTCGCGCCGGCGGCCACGAAGCCGAGGTTGCGGGTCGCGGTCACGGGACCACCCTTCCGGTCGTCTGCCCGCCGGGCCGGGCGCACTGGCGCGCGGCCCGCCGGTTCGTCACTTGACGCGCCCGGCCACGGTCTCGGCCAGCGCCGCCCGCAGGGCGAAGCCCTGCTGGCCCCGGCCGGCCTGCGGCCACAGCGCCGGTAGCTGGGCGCCGTGGTCGACCCCCACCACCCGCCACCCGCTGCCCAGCAGGGCGAGCGCGGCGGCGGCGTGCGCGTGGTCGGCCTCGGCCCGGGCCCGGGGCGTGAGGTGCAGCCAGGTCGAGCTGTCCAAGAGGAACCCGACGCAGGTCGCGCCGTTGCCCCGCAGACCGGCCAGCAGCTCCGCCTCGGCGGTGTCCACCGTGCCGAACAGGCCGATGATCAGCCCGCCGTCGGCGCGCTGCCGCACCTGCCGCACCAGCGAGGTGATCTCGCCGCGCGGGTCGAGCCGGACGTCGGCGAGCTGGTCGAGGAGCACGCCGTCCCCGACTGCCTCGGTCGCGTCGACGTCCGCGCCGTCGCCGGTGACCAGGCGCAGCTTGTAGCCGGCCTGGCGCAGGTGCACGGCGATGCTGGCCGCCGCGGAGACCGCCCACTCGAAGCTCGCGGTGGGGCCGTCGCCGTGGTGGCCGTACCCCCGGGTGTCCAGCACGACGGTCGCCCGGCTCTCCCAGGGCTGCTCCTCGCGGCGGACCATCAGCTCCCCGGTGCGGGCGGTCGACTTCCAGTGCACCCGGCGCAGGTCGTCGCCCACCCGGTACTCCCGGGTCGCCACGTCGTCCTCGCCGTGCACCGCCACGGACCGGGCCCGGCTGGAGCCGCTGCCCGCGTACTCGCCGGGGAGGCGCACCGAGGGCAGCGGGGTGACCTGCGGGATCACGGTGAGGTGGTCGGTGCTGGGGAAGGCGCGGCTCAGCTCGCACAGCCCGAACGGGTCGGTCAGCCGGACCACCAGCGGGCCCACCTCGTACCGGCCGCGCACGTCCGCGCGGACCGTGTACGCCACCGAACTGGCCTGGTGCGCGCCGAGCCGCTCCAGCACCACCCGGGGCCGGCTGCCCAGCGCGTACGGCAGGCGGTCCTCCAGCAGCAGCGTGCCGGTGGGCAGGCGGGACAGGTTCTGCAACCGCAGCACCACCCGGGAGTTGGCGCCCACCGGAACCCGGTGCGGCTCCAGCGACCGGTTGCAGGCCAGCCGGTACCGGCTGCGCCCGACGTACGCGGCGGCGAGCAGCGGCAGCGCGGCCAGCAGCACGGCCACCCGCAGCAGGTCCCGCTCGCCGAGGATGGCAGCGGAGACCGCGGCGGCCAGCGCGGCAGCCAGGAACGACCGGCCGCGGGTGGTCAGGCCCCGGAGTCCGTCGCGCACGCTCACCCCTTCCGCGGCTCGTACGGGCCTCGGCCGTGGCCCTCGGCGGCGGGCCGGGTGTCGTAGGGGGAGCGCTGGCGGTCGTGCGGCAGCGGGAGCCGGTGCACCAGCTCGGAGACGATCGCGTCGGTGGTGCGCCGGGCGAGCTGGGCGTCGGCGGTCGGGATGATCCGGTGGGCCAGCACCGGCACCGCCAGCGCCTGGAGGTCGTCGGGGAGCACGTAGTCGCGCCCCTCCAGGGCGGCGACGGCCCGCGCGGTGCGCAGCAGTTGCAGGGTGGCCCGGGGGGACGCGCCCAGCCGCAGGTCGGGGGCCTCCCGGGTGGCGGTCACCAGGTCCACCGCGTACTGCTTCACGGCGTCGGCGACGTGCACCTCGCGGACCGTGGCGATGAGCCGGCGCACGGTGTCCGCGTCGGAGACCGGCCGCAGCTCCCGCAGCGGGTCGGCGGCGCCGTGGCCGTCCAGCATGGCCAGTTCGGCCCCGGGGTCCGGGTAACCCATCGCGATGCGGGCGGTGAACCGGTCCCGCTGCGCCTCCGGCAGCGGGTACGTCCCCTCCATCTCGATCGGGTTCTGGGTGGCGATCACCATGAACGGGGTCTGGAGCTGGTAGGTGACCCCGTCGACGGTGACCTGCCGCTCCTCCATGCACTCCAGCAGCGCGGACTGGGTCTTCGGCGAGGCCCGGTTGATCTCGTCGCCGACGACCAGGTTGGCGAAGACGGCGCCGGTGCGGAACTCGAAGTCGTGCGTCTCCTGGTTGTAGACGCTGACCCCGGTGACGTCGCTGGGCAGCAGGTCGGGGGTGAACTGGATGCGCCGCACGGTGCAGTCGATCGACCGGGCGAGGGCCTTCGCCAGCTTGGTCTTGCCGACGCCCGGCACGTCCTCGATGAGGAGGTGGCCCTCGGCGAGCAGGACGGCGAGGGCGAGGCGCACCGTGGCGGTCTTGCCCTCGATGACCCGCTCGATGTTGGCCACGATGGCCTCGCTGGCGGCGCGGAACTCGTCGTGCGGCAGCAGTTCGCCGCCCACCTCGTCCCAGGTCTGTTGGGTCACGGGCCTCCTCCTCGTCGCGGAACGGCAGCGCTGTACAAGAGCACCTGGACCCGCCGTCTGGTTGCCGACGAGAAGCATCGTCTGCCGCAGGGATCGCACTGGCACCTCAGGCTAACCATGTTTGTCGTCATCGCCGACCCCCGCAGCAAGTCGGTCGGTTACGCCCCGGAATATTCGCCGGAAGGGAGGAGTGGCGCGATCCGCCGGGCGTCGGCGGGCCGCCTCCCGGTCCGGGCGACGTGCGCGGCGTGCCACCTCCCGGTCCGGGCGACGTGCGCGGCGGGCCGGCGGGGTAGACTCCCCGCATGGCCGGAGTCTTCCTGCTCCTTACCGGGCCGTGCTGATGCGCTGACAGCGCGACAGCACGGCGGCCCCTCCTGCGCGAGGGGCTTTTTTGTGCCCTCCGTCGGCCGTTCCGGCCGTCGGGCGGCACGCCCCCGCCGGGCGGCCGGCGGCGGGCGGGCGGGTCCACTCCCGGACCGACATGACCGCGCCGAGCGAGGTCAGCACCCAGCCCGGCCGTGGCGTGGCCGGCGGCGACGAGCGAAGCGAGGAGACGCCATGAGTGAGGCAGCACCGGCGGGCGACATCCCCCCGTACCGGTACACCGCGGCCCTGGCCGGCGAGATCGAGCAGCGCTGGCAGGACACCTGGGAGCGGGAGGGCACCTTCCACGCCCCGAACCCGACCGGGCCGCTGGCCGACCCCGACCACCCCCGGGCGGGCGCCGAGAAGCTGTACGTGCAGGACATGTTCCCCTACCCGTCCGGGGCGGGCCTGCACGTCGGGCACCCGCTGGGCTACATCGGCACCGACTGCTTCGCCCGCTACCAGCGGATGGCCGGGCGCAACGTGCTGCACACGATGGGCTTCGACGCGTTCGGGCTCCCCGCCGAGCAGTACGCGGTGCAGACCGGCACCCACCCCCGGACCACGACCGAGCAGAACATCGCCCGGTACAAGGCGCAGCTACGCCGGCTGGGGCTGGCCCACGACGAGCGCCGGTCGGTGGCGACGATCGACACCGACTTCTACCGCTGGACGCAGTGGATCTTCCTGCAGATCTTCAACTCCTGGTACGACCGGGACGCGCGCCGGGCCCGGCCGATCGCCGAGCTGATCGCCGAGTTCGAGGGCGGCAACCGGCCGACCCCCGACGGCCGCCCGTGGGCGGAGCTGACCGTTGCCGAGCGGCGGGAGGTCGTCGACGGGCACCGGCTGGCGTACGTCTCGCAGGCCCCGGTCAACTGGTGCCCGGGGCTGGGCACCGTGCTGGCCAACGAGGAGGTCACCGCCGACGGCCGCTCCGACCGGGGCAACTTCCCGGTCTTCAAGCGGAACCTGAAGCAGTGGATGATGCGGATCACCGCGTACGGCGACCGGCTGCTGGAGGACCTGGACGTCCTGGACTGGCCCGAGCCGATCAAGCTGATGCAGCGCAACTGGATCGGCCGGTCGACCGGCGCGCACGTCGACTTCCCGACCGCCGCCGCGCCGATCCGGGTCTTCACCACCCGGCCGGACACGATCTTCGGGGCCACCTACATGGTGCTGGCGCCCGAGCACGAGCTGGTCGACGCGCTGGTCCCGGCCGCCTGGCCGGAGGGGACGAGGGACGCCTGGACCGGCGGGCACGCCAACCCCCGGGCGGCCGTCGAGGCGTACCGGAAGGCGGCGGCGGCCAAGACCGACGTGGAGCGGCAGGCCGAGACGAAGGAGAAGACCGGCGTCTTCGTCGGCGCGTACGCCACGAACCCGGTCACCGGCAGGCAGATCCCGATCTTCGTCGCCGACTACGTGCTGGCCGGCTACGGCACCGGCGCGATCATGGCGGTGCCCGCGCAGGACGAGCGGGACTGGGCGTTCGCCGAGGTCTTCGAGCTGCCCATCGTGCGCACCGTGCAGCCGCCGGAGGGCTTCGACGGCACGGCGTACACGGGGGACGGGCCGGCGATCAACAGCGCCGCGCCCGAGCGCGGCCTGGACCTGGACGGCCTGGGCGTCGCCGAGGCCAAGGCGGCGATCGTCGCCTGGCTGGAGGCGAACGGGCACGGCACGGGCGCGGTCACCTACCGGCTGCGCGACTGGCTGTTCTCCCGGCAGCGCTACTGGGGCGAGCCGTTCCCCATCGTGTACGACTCCACCGGGGCGGCCATCGCGCTGCCGGAGGAGATGCTGCCGGTCGAGCTGCCCGAGGTGGACGACTTCTCCCCGAAGACGTTCGACCCCGACGACGCCGGCAGCAACCCGGAGACGCCGCTGTCGCGCCGCCGCGACTGGGTCGAGGTGGAGCTGGACCTGGGCGACGGGCCGAAGCGGTACACGCGGGAGACCAACGTGATGCCGCAGTGGGCCGGCTCCTGCTGGTACGAGCTGCGCTACCTGGACCCGACCAACAGCGAGCGCTTCGTCGACGCCGAGAACGAGCGGTACTGGATGGGCCCGCGCGGCGAGGGCGACTGCGGCGGCACCGACCTGTACGTCGGCGGCGCCGAGCACGCCGTGCTGCACCTGCTGTACGCCCGCTTCTGGCACAAGGTGCTCTACGACCTGGGTCACGTCTCGTCGTTCGAGCCGTTCCGCAAGCTGTTCAACCAGGGCATGATCCAGGCGTACGCGTACACCGACGCCCGGGGCTCCTACGTGCAGGCCGAGGAGGTCGTCGAGCGCGACGGCGGCTGGTACCTGGGCGACGAGGCGGTGCGCCGCGAGTACGGCAAGATGGGCAAGTCCCTGCGGAACGTGGTCACCCCCGACGACATGTGCGCCGCCTACGGCGCGGACACCTTCCGGGTGTACGAGATGTCGATGGGCCCGCTGGAGGTGTCCCGCCCCTGGGAGACCCGGGCGGTCATCGGCTCGTACCGGTTCCTCCAGCGGGTCTGGCGGGCCGTCGTCGACGAGCAGACCGGTGAGCTGCGGGTCACCGACGACCCGGCCGACGAGGTGACCCGTCGGCTGCTGCACAGGGTGGTCGACGGCGTGCGCGGCGACATGGAGGGCATCCGGTTCAACACCGCCATCGCCAAGCTGATCGAGCTGACCAACGCGCTCACCCGGCTGCCGGCCACGCCGCGCGAGGTGGCCGAGCCGCTGGTGCTGATGCTTGCCCCGTTCGCCCCGCACGTCGCCGAGGAGCTGTGGCGGCGGATGGGCCACGACGCCTCCCTGGCGTACGCGGACTTCCCGGTCGCCGACCCGGCCCTGCTGGTCGCCGAGACGGTGACGTACCCGGTGCAGGTCAACGGCAAGGTGCGCGGCCGGATCGAGGTGGCGGCCGACGCGTCCGAGGAGACCGTGCGGGCGGCGGCCCTGGAGGCGGTCGCGTCCGCGCTGGCCGGCAAGGAGCCCCGCAAGGTCATCGTGGTGAAGGGCCGGATGGTCTCGGTCGTCGCCTGAGGTGCAAGGAAGGGCCCCTTCCTATCGCAAAAGCGATAGGAAGGGGCCCTTCCTTACCCGTGCCCGGCCCGCCGACCGACCAGCCGGGTCAGCCCGCCCGGCCGGCCATCGCCGCCGACTCGACCGCCGGCTCGCGGTGGCCGGCGGCCAGCTTGTCGCGGAGCCGCTCGGCCATCGGATGCCCCATCTCCGTGAGGATCTCCAGTGCCTGTAGCCAGCAGTGCCGGCCGGCCACCGGGTCACCGAGGGCCTCGTAGTTGTCGCCGAGGTGCTCCAGCGTCTCCGCCTCGTTGTACCGGTGCCCCAACTCCTGATTGAGGGCCAGGGCCCGCCGGAAGCAGCGGGCCGCCCTCCGGTGGTTGCCGAGGTGGTGGTGCGCGTAGCCCAGGGTGTCCCAACTGTTCGCCTCGCCGACCGCGTCGCCGAGCCGCCGTTGCAGGATCAGCGCCCACTGGCAGTAGCGGACCGTCTCCCGGTGCTCGCCGAGCACCGCATGGTCCCAGCCGACCGCGTTCAACGCCCGGGCCTCCCCGGCCGGGTGCCCGGCGGCGCGAAAGAGCCGCAGCGCGAGCTGGTCGTGGCGTAGCGCGGTCGCCTGGTCGCCCTCCTTCTCGCTGACCCAGCTCAGGGTCAGCAGCGTCTGCGCCTGACCGGCCCGGTCGCCCTGCTCGTCCAGCAGCGCCAGGGCCGACTCCAGATGCGCCCGGGCCGACCCCAGCCGGCTCGTCTCCGCGTAGGCGGCGGCGATGTCACCGTGTGCCCGCGCCGTCGCCGCCCGGTCGTCGGTGCGCTCGGCCGCGGCCAGCGCGTGGTTCTGCGCGACGATCAGGTCCTCCCAGTAGCCTCGGCGGCTCAGGAAGGTGGTCAGCGCCGACGCGAGCTGCCAGACGTGCCGGTCGAAGCCGTGCCCGGCGGCCATCTCCACCACCCGGCCGAGGACGTCGTGTTCCTCGGCGAACCAGGCCAGCGCCCGCCCGTTGTCCGCCGGTTCCTCCGGGGTCACTCCGGGCTGGGCCGGCGGCGGCGTGGTCGGCTTCCGCAGCGGGGAGAACCGCTCGTCGGCGGCACGCGCGCTGCGCAGATAGTGGTCCACGATCCGGTGCCGGGCCGCGCGGCGTACCGCGTCCGGCTCCGACCCCACCAGCTCCGCGGCGTACGCGCGCAGCAGGTCGTGACAGGTGTACCTGCCTGGCGCCCGCTCGATCACCAGTTGCGCGCGCGCCAGCTCCGCCAGGACGGGGCGCGCCTGCCGCTCGGGCATGGCGGCGAGGCTGGCGGCGGCCGGCGCCGAGATGTCCTGCCCCGGGTGCAGCCCGAGCAGGCGGAACACCCGTGCGGCCGGCTCGTCCAGCGCGCGGTACGACCAGGAGAAGACCGCCCGGAGGTCGGTGGCGGGATCGCCGGCCGCGAAGCCGTCGAGGCTGCCCTGCGACTCCGCGAGCTCCCGGGCCAGCGCGGCGAGGGGGAAGCCGGGGTTGGCGGCCGCGCGGGCCGCCACGATCGCCAGGGCCAGCGGCAGCCGGGCGCACCGCTCGATGATGCCGTCCGTCGGCCCCGGCTCGGCCGTCACCCGGCCGTCGGCCAGCCGCGCCACCAGCAGCTCGCGGGCCTCGGCTGCGGTGAGCAGGCCGAGCGTGACCGGGCGCGCGCCCTCGATGGCCACCAGGCCGGGCATCTGCGAGCGGCTGGTCACCACCACCGCGCACCCGGGCGCACCGGGCAGGAGCGGGCGCACCTGCTCGGCGTCCCGGGCGTTGTCGAGCACGACCAACATCCGCCGCTGCGACAGGAGGGCGCGGTAGCGTCCGGCCCGGCCCTCCCGGCTCGCCGGGATCCGCTCCGGCGGCACCTGCAACGCGTCGAGAAAGAGCCGCACCGCCTCGTCGCTCGACAGCGCCGGGCCGCCGGGGTCGAAGCCCCGCAGGTTGACGTACAGGCATCCGTCCGGCAGGTCCGGGGCGAGCAGGTGCGCGAGCCGGACGGCGAAGCTGGTCTTGCCCACTCCGGCCGCGCCGGTGACCAGCAGGACCCGGCGCGGGCCCGGAGCCAGGCAGTGCCGCCGGGCGTCGTCGAGCGCTGCGGCCCGGCCGACGAAGTGCGGTGGGTCCGCAGGCAGCAGGCTCGGCGGGGCCATCGGGGTGGACCCGGCGCCGGCCGGTGCCGGCGGGCCGACGGGCAACTCCTCGCGGCGAAGGATCGCCCCGTGCAGCCGCTGCAGGCGCGGCGCGTCCATGCCGCGCTCGCGCAGCAGGGCCGCGCCGTGGCGACAGACCTCGGCGGCCTCGTCCACCCGCTGCTCGGCGTAGAGGGCGAGCGCGAGCAGGTGGCGCAGGCCCTCGTCGTACGGGAACTGCGCGACCGCGCCGGTCAGGTCGCCGATCGCCGCGCCGTGCCGCCCGAGCGCGATCAGCGCCTCGGCGTGCCCCCGCCGGGCGGTGCGGCACAGCGCCTCCAGCCGGGCCACCTCGGAGAGGGCGAACGGCCGGTCGGCGACGTTGGCGAAGGGTGCCCCGCGCCAGCGGGCCAGCGCGGTGCCGAAGAGTTCCGCGGCGCGCGAGAGGGCCGCCGGGTCGCCGCCGTCGAGCAGCCCCCGCCCCTGCGTGATCTCCCGTTCGAAGAGGTGGGCGTCCAGCTGGTCGGGGGCGAGGTCCAGCCGGTACGCCAGGCCGGCGCCCGCGCCGACGGTGGCGACGACCGGGGCCGCGGCGGGCCCGGACCGGCCGCAGGCGAGGGCACGACGCAGGTGCGAGACGTGGCTGCGCAGGGTCGCCGCCGCGCCGTCGCCCGCCCCGGCGCCCCAGAGGAGGGCGACCAGGCGGTTGGCCAGCACCGGCCGGCCCAGCGCGAGGACGAGCACGGAGAGGAGCTCCGCCTGCCGGGGGCCGAGGCGCACGACCTCGCCGTTGCGTTCGACCTCCAGCGGACCGAGCACGGTGATCCGCAGCTGTGCCAATCGGATGCACCCCCGTGCCCGTCGCATTCGCCCGCGTCGTTCCAGTCTATCGAGCCGGGCGGATCGCCGCGTGCGGGATTTGCACCCGTCTTCCACGTGGTTTCCACCCGCCGGCGCGACGGTGTGTCGCACGGGCGGGGAGAAGCTCCGCCACGAGACGCCGGGAGCGGCGCCGGCACACCGGCGGGAGGAACGTGCGCGGAGTCCGCGGCACGGGCGTCCACCTCGGAGGCTGCGCCGGTGACGCCGACACCGATCGACAGCGCGGTTCCCGGCTCTGGAGCAAGGAGAACGTGATGAGATCCATCCGCATGGCCCTGGTGACGGCGCTCACCGTCGCCGTGGGCCTCTTCGTCGGGCCCGGGGCCGCGCACGCCGCCGACACCCAGCTCGGCATCGACGTCGGCAACATCGCCTGGGAGCAGTTCACCTCCACCAACGAGGACGTGGCCTACCGCCTGAAGGAGCGCACGAGCGGGAACTGCAACTTCTACACCGGCTTCTGGGCCGACCCGAAGAACGACCGCTACGACGGCTCGGGCACCGGCACCTGCGGGCCGGTGAGCCCGGGCTACATGTACCGGGACGGGTCGAAGACCTGGGACGACGTGAAGTGGCGCGCGCGGGCGTGGTGCGCGGACTTCGCGAAGTTCGCCTTCTACTGGGGCGGCGCGAAGTACACCGGCCTCAACGCCCTCGCCTCCAGCTTCCGCACCTACGGCATCAACAACGGCACCTGGCACGCCCGGGGCAGTGGCTACATCCCCCGCAAGGGCGACGCGGCGGTCTACGACTGGGAGGGTGACGGGGTCATCGACCACGTGGCGATCGTCACCTCGTACTACGACACCACCACGGACGGCGACCACTACGTGGTCGGCGGCAACCAGTCGAACGCGGTGACCCACGTCCTGCACGGCAACTGGGCGTCGGGAATCGTCGGCTACACGTCACCGGCGAACAAGTAGCTCCCCGCCCGCGTACGCGGCCGGTCCGGTGCCTCGCGGCCCGGGCCGGCCGCCTTGTGGCCACCGTGCGGGCGGCCGGGGCGGCCGGTCCGGCCGACGGGTCAGCCCGGGGCGGGCCGACGTCGCCGCTCCGCGCGCCACCAGCGGTGGAGCAGGACCGCGCTGGCGATCAGGCCCAGGCTGGCGGGGGCGGCGGCGTACCAGTTGACGCCGCCCGGAGCGGTGGCCGACGCGCCAAGCGCGGCGTAGCCGAACGCGGTCGGGGCCGAGGCGAGGACGCTGCCGGTCAGGAACGGCAGCAGCCGCGCGCCGGTGGTGCCGTAGCCGTAGCTGGTCAGCCCGTACCCGGAGATCGGCAGCAGCCGGACCGTCGCCACCCCCAGCACGCTCTGCCGGGCGAACCAGCGGTCGAGGCGGGCGAGCCGGCCGCGTACCCGCTCGGCCACGAACTCCCGGCCCAGCACGCGGCCCACCGCGAAGCCGAGCGCGGCGGCCAGCAGGGCCGCGCCGAGCGAGTACGCCGCGCCTTCGAGGGGGCCGAAGATCGCCCCCGAGGCGAGCGTGACGAAGGTGCGGGGGACCAGCGCGACCAGCAGCAGCGCCCCGCCGAGGATCGCCGCCACGGGGGCGAGCCCGCCCAGCCGGTCGGCCAGCCGGGGCAGCCCGTCCGCGTCGGGCGGGCCGACGACGCCCAGCACCACCCCGAGGGCGGCGAGCAGGAGCAGCAGCAGGGCGAACCGGCGCGCCGGCGGCTGCCGCAGCAGCCGCCGGACGGCCGGGATCACGCCCGGGCGGCCGCCACCGCGGCGCGGCGCTCGGCGCGCAGCCGCTCGGCCCAGGTGTCGTCCAGCGGCGGGAGTTGGTGCGCGCCGGTCGCCCAGCGCAGCAGCAGGTCGGCCAGGGCGGGGTTGCGGGCCAGGGCCGGGCCGTGCGAGTACGTGCCGAGCAGCTTCCCCCGCCACGCCCCCTCGGTCGCCCCGTCGTTGCCGACCCCGGCGGTGACCCGGGCCAGCGGGGACACCCCCGGGCCGAGGTGGGTCCGGCCGCCGTGGTTCTCGAACCCGGTGAGCGCCGGCACGCCGAGGCGCGGGTCGATGTCGCCGGCCAGCTCGCCGACGGCCCGGCTGGGGCCCCGGTCGGAGGAGAGGTCGAGCAGCTCCAGCCCGGCGCACTGGACGCCCTTGGCGAAGAACGAGGTGCCGAGGAGCTGGTAGCCGGCGCAGACGCCGAACACCACCGAGCCCTGGGCGACGGCCCGGTGCAGGCCGCCGTCGGCGCGCAGCCGCTGCGCGCCGAGCGCCTGCGGGCCGTCCTCGCCGCCGCCGATGAGGTAGATGTCGGCGGTGGCGGGCAGCCGCTGGTCGGAGCGGACCTCCATCACCTCAACGGGCATCCCGCGAAGCTGCGCCCGGCGGGCCAGGATCAGCAGGTTGCCCCGGTCGCCGTAGGTGGACAGCAGGTCCGGGTAGATCCAGACGATACGCAGGCTCTCAGTTGACACGGTCCAGCTCCGCTCGGATGTCCTGGAAGGCGGTGTAGTTGGCGATGACCTCCAGCCGGCCGGGCGGCACGGCCCGGACCGCCTCGCCGAACGTCCGCACGTGCTGGAACGGCACGCCGTTGACGTCGAGGCGGACCGCCAGGTCGTACGCCCGGTCGCCCGTGATCATCACCTGCCGGCCGCGCAGCGGGGCGAAGTCGACGTCGAAGAGCCAGGAGGTGTCCAGCCCGTCGGGGTCCCGGGCGTTGATGGAGAGCAGTGTCGGGGCGACGTCGGCCATGTCGAACGCCTCCAGCCAGCTCGCCGGGTTCTTCGCCAGCAGCAGCCGGATGTTGCGCCCGTCGCGGTCGACCTGGGCGTAGCGGCCGGCGATCGAGGTGACCGCGCCGAGCCGGGAGACCGCGTCGACCGGCCGGACGCCGAACTCGGCGGCGATCGCGAGGGCGGTGGCCGCGTTGCCGAGGTTGACCTTGCCGGGGAGCTGGAGCGTCACCTTGTGCCAGGCGCCGGTCGGGTCGAGCACCCCGTCGTCCTCGACGGCCCACTGCGGCTGGGGGCGGCGCAGCGGGCAGCCGCTGCACCACCACTGCTCGCCGTTGCGCTGGATGGTGTGCCCGCACTCGGGGCAGACCCAGGAGTCGTCGTGCCAGCGCTGGCCGGCGCTGAACCAGGTCACGTGGGGCGGCCGGAGGCCGCGCGCCGGGTCGCCGGGCGGGGTCGCGGCCCACACCACCATCGGGTCGTCGGCGTTGGCCACGACCCGCACGTCCGGGTGGTTGACCAGCGCGGCGCGCCAGAGCTGCGCCATCATGGCGACCTCCTTGGCCCGGTCGAGCTGGTCGCGCGAGAGGTTGAGCAGCGCGACCACGTGCGGCTCGGTGGCCTGGAGGACCTGGGCCAGGTAGTGCTCGTCGACCTCCAGCACCGCGTACGGGGTGCTGCCCGCCTTGGCCAGCGCGGACGTGTGCCCGGTGGGCATGTTGGCGCCGAAGGAGTTGGTGGCCACCCGGCCCAGCACGCCGACCGCCGCCGTGGTCAGCCGGGTGGTGGTGGTCTTGCCGTTGGTGCCGGAGACGAGCGCGATGGCGCGTCCGGCAGCCAGGTGGGCCAGCAGGTCGGGGTCGATCTTCAGGCCGATCCAGCCGCCGATCACCGAACCGTCGCCACGACCCGCTGCCCGGGACAGCGCCGCGGCGGTCCGCGACACGGAGCTGGCCACCTTCGCCCGCAGGGGCATCTTCGCGTCCGTCACGCGAGCGAGGTTACCGGACCGCCGCGCCCGCCAGATCGGCGCGGACGGCGAACCGTTCGGCCGGGGCCGTCGGGCGAACGGCCGCCGGGCACCCGACCGTAAGGAGTCGATCTATGTCGGGTAGCGGACGGCGCGGCGGGGGCCGCCGCGCCCCTCCACTCCGCTCCACCCCCTCTGACGTGCGGTTTTGTCCTTCGAAACGGCGCGCCACGCGGGCGATTCCGGTTGCGGGTGGAGGGAAGTGGAGTAGAGTGGGGCGCGATGGTGAGGCCGGGAGGGCCCACCGGCCCGGGGGGAGGCGGCGCCGCGAACGCCGCTGAAAGGGCGAGGGGGTTGGGCCGATGTTCCTCGGCACCCACACCCCGCGCCTGGACGACAAGGGCCGGTTGATCCTTCCGGCGAAGTTCCGGGATGAGCTGGCGGGGGGTGTCGTGATCACCAAAGGGCAGGAGCGCTGTCTCTACGTCTTCCCGATGCCCGAGTTCCAGCGCATCGCCGACCAGTTGCGCGCGCAACCCATGACGCACAAGGCGGCCCGCGCCTACAGCCGGGTCTTCTTCGCCAGCGCGCACGACGAGGTCCCGGACAAGCAGGGCCGGGTCACCATCCCGGCCCACCTGCGGGCGTACGCCGGGCTCGAACGCGACCTGGTGGTCATCGGGGCGAGCACGCGGGTGGAGATCTGGGACAGGTCGGCCTGGGAGACCTACCTCGCCGAGAGCGAGGACGACTTCGCCGACATCTCCGAGGGGGTGTTGCCCGGCGGCCTGTAGGCGTGGCGACGCACGACGTACTGCGAGATCTCCAGCCGCTTTCGAGTTCCTGGCACCCCTTCCCCGGTGCCAGGCGCACGATCTCACCGGAGGGCCGCGGCCTCCGGCGGGCGGGAAGCGGATGGGGATCTGGCGGTACGACGAAGGCGTCGCCGCGACGGGCGCGAAGAGAAACGGACGGTTGCAACCAGTGGGGGTCGACATGGGGGAGTTACGCGGCACGCATGTGCCCGTGCTGCTCGAGCGGTGTCTCGAGCTGCTGGCCCCCGCGCTGGACAGGGGCGACCGCACGATCCACGTCGACGCCACGCTGGGCCTGGCCGGCCACGCCGAGGCGGTGCTGCAACGGCACCCGCGCACGGTGCTGATCGGCCTGGACCGCGACACCGAGGCCCTCGCCCACGCGCGGGTCCGGCTGGCGCGCTTCGCCGACCGGGTCCACCTCGAACACGCCGTCTACGACGAGCTGCCCGAGGTGCTGGGCCGGCTCGGCTACCCGGCGGTCGACGGGGTCCTGTTCGACCTGGGTGTCTCCTCGTTGCAGTTGGACGCGCCCGACCGCGGGTTCGCCTACGCGCAGGACGCGCCGCTGGACATGCGGATGGACCAGACCCGGGGGGTGACCGCCGAGGAGGTGGTCAACACCTACCCGCACCCGGACCTGGCCCGGGTGCTGCGGGTCTACGGCGAGGAGAAGTTCGCCGGCCGGATCGCCTCGGCGATCATCCGGGAGCGCGAGCGGGCCCGGATCACCTCGTCGGCGCGGCTGGCGGAGCTGGTCAGGGAGAGCATCCCGGCACCAGCACGACGAACCGGCGGACACCCGGCCAAGAGAACGTTTCAGGCTTTACGGATCGAGGTAAACAAGGAGCTGGCAGCGCTGGAGACGGCGCTGCCGGCCGCTCTCGACAAGCTCACCGTGGGTGGCCGCATGGTGGTCCTGTCCTACCACTCGCTGGAGGACAGGCTCACCAAGGCGGCCCTCGCCGACCGGGTCCGCAGCAAGGGCCCGGTCGACCTCCCGGTCGAACTTCCCGGTTCGGCCCCGACGTTCCGGCTGTTGAGCCGGGGCGCGGAGCTGCCCGGGGAGGAGGAGGTCGCCGCGAACCCGCGCGCCGCCTCGGTGCGCTTGCGGGCTGCGGAGAGGATCGATCCGGGAGCGGAGCAACAGGGGCGGGCCGACCGCGAACGGTACCGCCGGCGGGTAAGGGCGATGCACCAGCCGGGGACGGGGGGCCCGGGCGACGGGGCAGGGACGGACGAAGAGGGGGAGGGAAGATGAACGTTGACAAGCGCGGCGGCCGGGACACCGGCGTCGGGCAGCGCGCACCGCGGTCGGGGGGCCGGACCGCGGCGCAGCGGACCACGCGGGCCGGGGTTCCGGCGGCGGGGGCCGGCCGGCTCGACCGGCAGGGGGAGACTGGCGCCCGGGGGGCGCGCGAGTTCCCGACCAACGGCAGCGCCGCGCTGCGTCCGACCGAGCGGGTCCGCCCGACGGCGACCCCGTCGCCGCGACTGCGGGTGGCGCCGCCGCCGCCCGTGTCGGTGCCCCGGGCGCCGTTCGCGGCGCTGATCCTGGTGCTGGTCGTCGGCGGGGTGCTCGGCATCCTCCTGGTCAACACCAAGATCAACGAGAATTCCTTCCGGATCGAGCGGCTCCAGCAGCAGCAGGCCAAGCTCGACGTCGACCAGCAGCAGCTCGACAAGGAGATCGCCGACGCGAAGGCGCCGGGCAACCTGACCGCCGCCGCCCGCAAGCTCGGCATGGTCCAGTCGGAGGAGCCGGCGTACATCCGGCTGCCCGACGGCAAGATGATCGGGGTGCCGCAGCCGGCCAACGGCCAGCCCTCGGTCACCAGCCAGCAGGGCGCGGGGGGCTGAGCGACGTGCCGCCGAGATCGGACGAACCGCGCCGGGACGCCACGGGCTCCCGGCGCGGTTCGTCCCGGGCCACCGGCGGGCGGGGCGAGCCGCGCTCCGGCGAGCCCGGCGCGGGGGGCATCTCCGACGCGCGGGCGTACACCCCCCGGGGCCGGACCATCCGCGAGGAGCGCGGGACGGGCCGCGCCGGGGTGGGGGGCGGCGAGCAGCGACGCACCCCCCGCAGCACCCGCGCCGGCGACCCGTTCCGGCCGGCGTTGCAGGTGCTCGACGGCGGCCGGGCCGGTGCGACCCGCGCCGGCCGCCGAGAGACCGCCCCGGCGGGCCGCTCCACCGTGGTCCGCACCGTCACGGCCCGGCCGGACCGGGCCGCGCCCGACGACGTCCCGCCGCGCCGCCGGCCCGGCCCGCGCCGCCCGGAGCGCCCCGCCGCCCGGCGCTCGCCGCGCAAGCCCCGCAAGCCGCCCCGGCTGGCCGATCCCCGGCGCCGGCTGCGCCTGGGCACCCTGCTCGTCCTCTCGCTCTTCGCCACCATCGGCGTCCGGCTGGTCTTCCTCCAGGCCGTCGACACCCCGGCGTACGCGGGCGGCGGGCTGGCCGACCGGCTGATCCGGATCGACCTGCCCGCCCCCCGGGGCGCCATCTACGACCGCACCGGCGCCCCGCTGGCCAACAGCGTCGAGGCCCGGTACGTCTTCGCCGACCCCACCCAGGTCAAGGACCGCGCGGCGACCGCCCGCGCGCTGTCGCCCCTGCTCGGCCTGCCCGTCTCGGAGCTGGCCGACCGGATGCGCCCGCGCACCCTGGAGAACGGCCGCAACTCCCAGTTCGAGTACCTGGCCCGGGGGGTCGACGTCCCCGTCGCCAAGAAGATCGTGGCGCTGGAACTGGCGGGCATCGGCGTGCACCGCGACGAGCGGCGCGAGGTGCCCGGCGGCGACCTGGCCGCCAACCTGCTCGGTTTCACCAGCCAGGACATGGTCGGCCTGGAGGGGCTGGAGGCCCGCTACGACGACCTGCTGCGCGGCGAGATCGGCCGCAAGGTGTACGAGGCGGGGCTGGGCAAGCTGGACGCCCCCATCCCCGGCGGCTACAGCCGCACCACCCCCGCCAAGCCGGGCAGCTCGCTGGCGCTGACCGTCGAGCGGGACCTCCAGTTCAAGGCGCAGCAGGCGCTGAAGGACCAGATGGCCAAGGCCCGGGGCAGCGTGGGCGCGGCGATCGTGCTCGACGTGACCAACGGCGAGGTGCTGGCCCAGGCCAGCCACCCCACCTACAACGCGGCCAAGCCGAACGAGAGCGAGCCGACCGCCCGGGAGGACGCCGCCACCAGCTTCGTCGTCGACCCCGGCTCGGTCCACAAGGCGATCACCTTCGGCGCGGCCCTCCAGGAGGGGGTGATCACCCCGGACACGGCGCTGCCGATCGCCGACAGCATCGTCAGGGGCGACACCACCTTCCGCGACACCCACCCGGCGAACGGGCGGCGGATGAGCCTGGCCGGGATGATGGCGTTCTCGTCGAACGTCGGCACCATCGAGATCGCCGACAAGCTCGGCAAGGAACGGCTCATCGACTACCAGAAGCGGTTCGGGCTGGGCCAGCCCACGGGCGAGGGGATGCCGGGGGAGGCCGGCGGCCGGCTGCTGCCCGCCGAGGCGTGGAGCGGCTCGTCGTACGGGTCGGTGCCGATCGGGCACAGCGTCGACGCCACACCGTTGCAGATGGCCGCCGCCTACGCCGCGATCGCCAACGACGGCACGTACGTGCAGCCGCACCTGATCAAGGAAGTGATCGACGGGAAGGACGGCAGCCGCACCCCGGGCAAGGCCCCGGTCACCCGCTCGGTGCTCAGCCCCGCCAACGCGGCGGCGCTGCGCACCATGCTGGAGGCGGTCACCACCGTCGAGGGGGCCACCGGCCGCGCCGCGGCGGTGCCCGGCTACCGGGTCGCCGGCAAGACCGGCACCGGCATCCGGTACGTCGACGGCAAGCAGCAGCCCGGCGAGGTCGGCTCGTTCATCGGGATGGCCCCCGCCGACAAGCCCCGGTTCGTGGTCGCGGTCTTCGTGTGGAGCCCCGTCGGCGGGGGCGGGGACGTCGCCGCGCCGGCCTTCCGCGAGATCATGGGCTTCACGCTGAGCCGGCACCGGGTTCCGCCGTCGACCGCCCCCGCGCCGAAGTTCGAGGTCTTTCCGCGCTGAGCAGGCGCGGGGGGACATCATCGGTAGGTGGGGACGAACCACCGGGGCGGCTGTGCGGTCGGAACCGGACGACCGGGTAGGGTCTGACGCCGTGTCCGGCAATCCACGCCCCCGTACCGTCGTCGGTCTCCGCCTCGGTGACCTCGCCGACCGGCTGGCCGCGCAGGCCCCGCCCGGCGCCGCCGACGTCACGGTGACCGGGGTGACCCACGCCAGCCAGGAGGTCCGCCCCGGCGACCTGTACGCCGCGCTGCCCGGCGCCCGCCGCCACGGCGCGGAGTTCGCCGCCGGGGCCGCCGCCGCGGGCGCGGTGGCCGCCCTCACCGACCCAGCCGGCGCGCCGGTGGTGGCCGCGGCGGGCCTGCCGGCGCTGGTGGTGCCCGATCCCCGCGCGGCCCTCGGCGGCCTCGCCTCCGCCGTCTACGGCGACCCGACCGACGGGCTGACCGTCATCGGGATCACCGGCACCGCCGGCAAGACCTCCACGGCGTACCTGGTCGAGGCGGGGCTGCGCGCCGCCGGCCACGTCACCGGCCTGATCGGCACCGTGGAGACGCGGCTCGGCGACCTGGTGATCGACAGCGTCCGGACCACGCCGGAGGCCACCGACCTGCACGCGATGCTCGCCGCCGCCCGCGAGCGCGGGGTCACCGCGCTGGTCATGGAGGTCTCCAGCCACGCCCTGGCCATGGGCCGGGTGGGCGGGGTGCGGTTCACCGTCGGCGGGTACACCAACTTCGGCTCCGACCACCTGGATTTCCACGCCGACTCGGCGGACTACTTCGCCGCGAAGGCCCAGCTCTTCGACGGCCGCTGCGCCGCCGAGGTGCTCAACCACGACGACCCGGCGCTGCGCCCGCTGTTCACCCCGGCCACGATCAGCTACTCGGCGGCCGGCGACCCGACCGCCACCTGGTACGCCACGGACGTCGAGGGCGAGGGGTACGCGCAGCGCTTCACCGCGCACGGCCCCGGCGGGCTGACCGTGCCGGCCCGCGTGGCGCTGCCCGGGCGGCACAACGTGGCCAACGCGCTGCTCGCCATCGCGGCGCTGGTCGCCGCCGGGGTGGACGCCCCGACCGCCGCCGAGGGGGTGGCCGCGTGCGGCGGCGTGCCCGGCCGGCTGGAGCTGGTCGCCACGACCGGCCCGGTGCGCGGCGTGGTCGACTACGCGCACAAGACGGACGCGATCGTGGCGGCCCTGGCCGCGCTGCGTGAGCTGAGCTCCGGGCGGCTGATCTGCGTCCTCGGCGCGGGCGGCGACCGGGACCGGGGCAAGCGGCCGGCGATGGGCGCCGCCGCCGCCCGGGGGGCCGACGTGGTGCTGGTGACCGACGACAACCCGCGCACCGAGGACCCGGCGGCGATCCGGGCCGAGGTGCTGGCCGGGGCGCACGACGCGGGCACCGGAACCCGGATCGTGGAGGTGGCCGGCCGGCGGGCGGCCATCGCCGAGGCGGTCCGCCTGGCCGGGGAGGGGGACGTGGTCGCGGTGCTCGGCAAGGGGCACGAGCGCGGGCAGGAGGTGGGGGGCGAGGTGCTGCCGTTCGACGACCGCGCGGAGCTGGCCGACGCGCTGCGCGCCCGCTTCGGGGACCTGGCGGGCCGCCGGTGATCCCGCTGACGCTGGCCGAGGTGGCCGAGGCCGTCGGCGGCCGGCTGCTCGACGCTGACCCCGCCGCCCGGGTCACCGGCCCGGTCGAATTCGACTCGCGCAAGGCCGCGCCCGGCGCGCTGTTCGTGGCGTTCCCCGGCGAGAAGGTGGACGGCCACGACTACGCCGCCACCGCCGTCGCCGCCGGCGCGGTGGCCGTGCTCGGCACCCGGGAGGTACCCGGGGTGCCGATGGTGCTGGTCGCCGACGCCCTCGACGCGATGGGCCGGCTGGCCCGGGCCGTGGTGGACCGGCTGCCCGGGCTCACCGTGATCGGGCTGACCGGCTCGTCCGGCAAGACCACCACGAAGGACCTGATCGCCCAGCTCACCACCCGGCTCGGCCCCACGGTGGCCCCGCCCGGGTCGTTCAACAACGAGCTGGGGCACCCGTGGACGGCGCTGCGCGCCGACGCCGACACCCGCTTCCTGGTGATGGAGAAGGGCGCCCGGGGGGTCGGGCACGTGCGCTACCTGTGCGAGGTGGTGCCGCCCCGGATCTCCGTGGTGCTCAACGTCGGCGTGGCGCACATCGGCGAGTTCGGCTCGGTGGAGAACATCGCGCTGGCCAAGGGGGAGCTGGTCGAGGCGCTGCCGGCCGACGGGCTGGCGGTGCTCAACGCCGACGACCCGCTCGTGGACGCCATGGCCGACCGCACCCGGGCCCGGGTGGTCCGCTACGGCGAGGCCACGCAGGCCGACGTCCGCGCCGAGGGCGTGAGCCTGGACGGGCGGGGCCGGGCGTCGTACAGGCTGGTGACGCCGGAGGGGAGCGCGGCCGTGCGGCTCGGGCTGACCGGCCGGCACCAGGTCTCCAACTCCCTGGCCGCCGCCGCCGTGGCCCGGGAGCTGGGGATGCCTCTGGCCGAGCTGGCCGCCGCGCTGGGCGAGCTGGGTCTGGTGTCCACCCGCCGGATGGACGTCGTCGAGCGGCCCGACGGCGTCACGATGATCGACGACTCGTACAACGCCAACCCTGCCTCGATGGCGGTCGCGCTGCGGGCGCTGGCCGGCATGGGCGGCGGGGGGCGCACGGTCGCGGTGCTCGGCTACATGGCCGAGCTGGGGCCGTACGAACGCCAGGGGCACCTGGAGGTCGGCCGGCTCGCGGCCGAGCTGGGCGTGGACCGGCTGCTCGTGGTGGGTGAGCCGGCGGCGCCGATCCATGAGGGCGCGACAGCGGTAGAGGACTGGGGAGGAGAGTCGGTGCTGCTCACCGATCAGGCAGCGGCCGTCGAGGTGCTGCGGAGCGAGCTACGGCCGGGCGACGTCGTCCTGGTGAAGGGCTCGAGGTACCGCACCTGGGAGGTGGCCGACGCGCTGCGCGCGGACGCCGCGGGCAAGGGAGCCGCCGGATGAGGGCGGTGATCGTCGCGATCGGGGTGGCCTTCCTCGTCTCGCTGTTCTGCACGCCCATCGCGATCCGGGTGTTCACCCGGCTCAAGGCCGGCCAGCCGATCCGATCCAACCTCGGGCTCGCCAGCAACCAGGGCAAGAAGGGCACGCCGACGATGGGCGGCGTGGTCTTCATCCTGGCCACGGTCATCGCGTACGTCGCGGGGCACCTGGCCCTGACCACCCTGCCGGACGCGCAGATCGCCCAGGTCGAGCCGACCATCACGGCGCTGGTGCTGCTGGGCCTGATGGTCTTCTCCGGCGCGGTCGGCTTCATCGACGACTTCCTCAAGGTCCGCAAGCGGAACAGCGGCGGGCTCAACAAGCGGGGCAAGCTGGCCGGGCAGATCGCCGTCGGGGCGATCTTCGGCATCGTGGCGCTGTACTTCCCGAGCAGCATGACCGACGCCAGCGGCGAGGCCACCAACACCGAGACGGTGGGCGCCACGACGCTGAGCTTCATCCGGGACATCCCCGCGCTGGACGTCACCAAGATCGGCGCGGTGGTCATCTTCATCTTCGTGGTGATGGCGGCCACCAACGGCGTGAACCTCACCGACGGCCTCGACGGCCTGGCCACCGGCGCGTCGGTGATGGTCCTCGCGGCGTACGCGCTGATCGCGTTCTGGCAGTACCGGCACTGGTGCGCCGACCCGACGTACACGGCGAACCCGAACAACTACTGCTACACGGTCCGTGACCCGCTGGAGATCGCGCTGATCGCCGGGGCGGCGGCGGGGGCCTGCGTGGGCTTCCTGTGGTGGAACACCTCGCCCGCGCGGATCTTCATGGGCGACACCGGGGCGCTGGGCCTGGGCGGGCTGATCGCCGGCATGGCGATGTCCACCCGGACCATCATGCTGCTGCCGATCATCGGCGGGCTCTTCGTGATCATCACGATGTCGGTGGTGATCCAGATCATCTCGTTCCGCACCACCGGCAAGCGGGTGTTCCGCATGTCCCCGTTGCAGCACCACTTCGAGCTCGCGGGCTGGAGCGAGGTCAACATCGTCGTCCGGTTCTGGATCATCGCGGGGATCGGGGTGGCCGTCGCCCTCGGCCTGTTCTACAGCGACTTCCTGGCCGCGATGGGCTGACCCGCCGGGGCGGCCCGCTCCGCGCTGCGCGGATGTGGGGAAGGGCACCTTGTCATGCGAAATGCGATGACAAGGTGCCCTTCCTTTCGCCAGGACGACACGCCGACCACGGCGTTCGACAGGTTCGGACCGGCCGCAACCGCGATGATGGGCGGGTGGGGGAGGACCGAGGCACCGGCACGACGACATCCGACACAGCGCCCCGGCGGGCCGCAGGGGCCGCACGGGCCACCGACCCGCCCGCCCCGGCGCCGGCGCTCGGCCTGGACGCCGGCGGCGGGCTGGCCGCGCTGCGCGGCCTGCTGGCCCGACCGCTGGCGTCGTACTACCTGCTGATCTCCAGCGTCGGCCTGCTGCTGGTGATCGGCCTGACCATGGTCTTCTCGGCCACCAGCGTGAAGAGCTACGCGGAGGAGGGCAACGCCTTCGCCGAGGCCACGAAGCAGGCGATCTTCGCGGTGATCGGCGTGCTGGCGTTCTGGGTCTGCCAGCGGCTGCCGGCGAGCACCTACCGCTCGGTCGCCCGCATCGCCCTCGGCGTCGCGGTGACGCTGCTGCTCCTGCTGAACCTCCTCACGGCCCTGAAATCGTTCTTCGGCATCAAGCGGGTCGGCCCGCTGGAGGCGGACCTGCTCTCGCTAGGCCTCGGCGGCATCCAGCTCCAGCCCTCCGAGCTGGCGAAGTTCGCCCTCGTGCTGTGGGGCGCGCACGTGCTGGCCCGCAAGGGGGCCCGGCTGGGCTGGTGGAAGGAGCTGGCCACCCCGTTCTTCCCGGTCGTCGGCCTGCTGTTCGTGCTGGTCGGCTACAACGACCTGGGCAGCATGCTCTGCCTGCTGGCGCTGGTCGTCGGTCTGCTCTGGGCGGCCGGCGTGCGGGCCCGGATCTTCGCCGCGCTCACCGCGGTCGGCCTGGCCGGCATCGGCCTGCTGGTCGCCGCGGCCTCGCTCGGGGCCGGCTCCGGCTCCCGGGACGCCGAGAACTACCGGCTGGGCCGGCTCACCGTGTGGCTCGACCCACCCTCCCCGCAGACCTGCATGGACCTGCAACTGGAGAACTGCTACCAGCTCATCCAGGCCCGCTACGCGATCGGCAACGGCGGCTGGTTCGGCGTCGGCCTGGGGCAGAGCAGCTTCAAGTTCGGCTGGCTCCCCGAGGCCCACAACGACTTCATCTTCGCGATCGTCGCCGAGGAGCTGGGCGTGGTCGGCTGCACCGTGGTCCTGGTGCTCTTCGCCGTGCTCGCGTACAGCGGGCTGCGGATCGCCCGCCGGGTGGAGGACCCGTTCCGCCGGCTCGCCGCCGCCGGCGTGACCGCCTGGCTGGTCGGCCAGGCCGTCATCAACATCGGCGGGGTCACCGGCCTGATGCCGCTGACCGGCGTGCCGCTGCCGTTCATCTCCGACGGCGGAAGCGCCCTGGTGGTGACCCTGGCGGCGATCGGGATGCTGGCCTCGTTCGCCCGCGCGGAGCCCGACGCCGCCCGAGCCCTGCACGCCCGTCCGCCCGCCCGATGGGTCCGACTACTCTGGGCCCCGTTGCCGCCGCTTCCCGGCCGGCGTCGCCGACCGGCGTCGCCACCGGCGGACCGTGGGTCCGTGCCCAGGTCCCGGGCGCGGCGGGAGGACGACCAGGCCGCATCCCGCGGCGCCCGGCCGAACCGGGCCCGGGGCGGGGCGGCGAGCGAGAGGAGACGCTGATGGGTCCGCTGCGTTCGGTGGTGCTCTGCGGAGGGGGCACGGGTGGCCACATCTACCCGCTGCTCGCCTTCGCCGACTGCCTGCGCCGACACGACCCGGGCGTCCGGATCACCTGCCTCGGCACACCGAAGGGCCTGGAGAACGAGCTGATCCCGCCGGCCGGTTACGACCTGCGGCAGATCCCCGCCTACCAGCTTCCCCGGTCGATCAACATGAGCCTGGTCCGCACCCCCGACCGGATGTGGAAGGCGGCCCGCGCGGCGGGCCAGGTGGTCGACGAGGTCGGCGCCCAGGTGGTCGTGGGCTTCGGCGGGTACGTCTCGGTGCCCGGCTACCTCGCCGCCTGGCGGCGCGACCTGCCGATCGTCATCCACGAGGTGAACGTGCCGCCGGGGGTGGCCAACCGGCTCGGGATGAAGTTCACGAAGAACGTCGCGGTGGGCTTCCCGCACCAGCCGGCGCAGGCCGAGGCGCTGCGCGACGCCCGGGTGGTCGGCGTGCCGCTGCGCCGGGGCATCGCCGGGCTGGACCGGGCCGCCAACGCCGCCGCCGCCCGCGCCCACTTCGGCCTCCGCCCGGACCTGCCGGTGCTCTTCGTTGCCGGCGGCTCGCAGGGCGCGCGGTCGATCAACCTCGCCGTCGCCGGGGCGGCCAAGGAGTTGGCCCGCAACGGCGTGCAGGTGCTGCACGTGATGGGCGCCCGCAACGAGCCGGTACCGATCCCCACCGACCTGCCGGTGCCGTACGTGACGCTGCCGTACCTGTCGCAGATGGAGATCGGCTACGCCGCCGCCGACCTGATGCTGGGCCGGGGCGGGGCGATGACCTGCGCCGAGGTCGCCGCGATCGGGCTGCCCACGATCTACGTGCCGTACCCGCACAGCAACCAGGAGCAGAAGCGCAACGCGCTGCCCGTGGTGGAGGCCGGCGGGGGGCTGCTCGTCGACGACGCGGAGCTGACCCCGGCCTGGCTGGAGCGCACGGTCGTCCCGCTGATCCGCGACCCGCACCGGCTCGCCGCGATGGGCGCCGCCGCCGCCGCGTACGGCCGGCGCGACGGCGACGAGGCGCTGCTGAACTTCGTCTACGAGGCGGTGGCTGCCAAGTGAGCGCGAGGAGTGAGCTTGCGAGCCCCGCAGTCGCGAACAGGGCTGGCGTGGTGAGCGCGAGGAGTGAGCTTGCGAGCCCCGCAGTCGCGAACCGAGGCGGTGGCCCAGTGAGCGCCGCTTTGACCGGAAGGTACCCGTCATGAACACCGCGCAGTTCACCCCGGCCGGCACACTGACCGCCGAGGACCTCGGCCGCATCCACCTGATCGGGGTCGGCGGGGTCGGCATGAGCGGGCTGGCCCGGCTGTTCCTGACCCGGGGCCTGCCGGTCTCCGGCAGCGAGCTGCGCGAGTGGCCGTCGCTGGCGGGGATGCGGGCGCTGGGCGGCACCGTCCACATGACCCACGAGGCGTCCAACCTCGACGGGGTCGACACCGTCGTGTACTCCTCGGCGATCCCCCAGGACCACCTGGAGATGGTGGAGGCGCGTCGACGCGGGCTGCGGGTGCTGCACCGCTCCGAGGCCCTGGCCGCCGCGATGACCGGCCGCCGCACGGTGGCGGTGGCCGGCACCCACGGCAAGACCACCACCACCTCGATGGTGACGATGGTGCTCCAGCAGGCCGGGGCGGACCCGTCGTTCGTGATCGGCGGGGAGATCTCCGAGGTCGGCTCGGGCGCGCACCACGGCACCGGCGAGCACTTCGTGGTCGAGGCGGACGAGAGCGACCGCTCGTTCCTGATCTACCGCCCGTTCGTCTCGATCATCACCAACGTCGAGGCCGACCACCTGAACACCTACGGCGACCTGGCCACCCTGGAGGCGGCGTTCGCCGAGTTCGCCCGGCTCACCGACCCGGACGGGTTCATCGTCACCTGCGCCGACGACCCGGGCGGGCGTCGGCTGGCCGAGACGCTGCGCGCCGAGGGGCGGCGGGTGCACACGTACGGCGAGGCGGCGGACGCCGACCTGCGGCTGAGCGACATGGTCTCCTCCGCCCAGGGGGTGCGCTACCTCGCGGAGATCGACGGCCGGTCGCTGGGCGAGTTCCGGCTGCCGGTGCCGGGGCGGCACATGGGGCTGAACAGCGCCTCGGCCGTGCTGGCCGCGTACCTGCTGGGGTTGCCGGTCGAGGCCGCGGAGGCCGCGCTCGGCACGTTCCCCGGGGTGCGGCGGCGCTTCGAGCGCAAGGGTGTCGCCGACGGGGTGCTGGTCTACGACGAGTACGCCTACCATCCGACCTCGATGACGCTGGCACTGCGGACGCTGCGCGAGGTGGCCGGCGAGGGGCGGCTGATCGTGGTCTTCCAGCCGTACCGGCTCTACCGCACGCGCGACCTCCAGGCGGAGATCGCCGCGGCGCTGGGGATCGCCGACGAGCTGGTGCTGCTGGAGGTCTTCGGGCCGGGCGAGCTGCGCCAGCCCGGCGAGGGCTCGGCGGCGCTGGTGGAGGCGGTGCCGCTGCCGGCCGACCGGAAGGTCTTCGTGGGCTCCTGGGACGACGCCCCGGTCGAGGTGGCCCGCCGGGCGCGCCCCGGCGACGTGGTGGTGACCATGGGCGCCCCGCCGATCTCGCTGATGGGCGACCTCCTCCTGGACGCGTTGACGGCCCGCGCGGGTGACGGCGCCGGCGTCGGCCCTGCCGGCGACCCGGACGGCCCGGTGGCCACCGCCGGATGAGCCCGGGTCCGGCGCGCGGTCGCACCGGCGGGGCGGAGCCGGGCGGCGCCCGGCGGGGGCCGGTGCGGCGCTGGCAGCTCGTCCGGGCCGGCACCGACGCGGTGCCGGCGTCCACCCGGCGGTTCATGGCCCGGGCCCGGCAGCGCCGGATGCGCGCGGCGCTGCCCTGGGCGGTGGCGGCCGGGGTGCTCGTCCTGGCCGCGCTGGTGGCCTGGACGGTGCTGGGCACGGGCCTGCTCGGGGTGCGCGAGGTCAGGGTGGAGGGCGCGAGGCTGGTCTCCGCGGTGGAGGTCCGCGAGGCCGCCGCCGTGCCCGACGACTTTCCGCTGGCCCGGGTGGACCTGGCCGGCACCGCCCGGCGGGTGGGGGAGCTGGCGCCGGTGGAGCGGGCGACGGTGACCCGGGAGTGGCCGGGCGCACTGGTGGTGCGGGTGGTGGAGCGCACGCCGGTGGCGGCGGTGCCGCAGGGTGACGCGTTCGCCGTGGTCGACGGCGCCGGGGTGGTCTTCCGCTCGGTGGCGCAGCCGGACGGCCTGCCGGTGGTGCGGGTGGGCCGGCCGGGCCCGGACGACCCGGGCACGGCCGCCGGGCTGGAGGTGCTGGCCGCGCTCACCCCGCAGTTGCGCGCGCAGCTCGTGGAGGTGAGCGTGGAGGGGCTGGCCCGGATCAGCCTGCGGCTGCGCGGCGACCGGGTGGTGGTCTGGGGGGACGCCACACGGGGCGAGGACAAGGCGCGGGTGGCCACCGCCCTGCTCGGCCGGGAGGCCGACACGATCGACGTCAGCGCTCCCGACGTGGTCACCTTCAAGTGACCGGTCGGTCAGCGGCCCCGGCCGCGACGGCCGATGGACGGGCGGGGAAGTGAGGCGTGGCCCTCTCCGACGGCGACACGCCGGGCGGGTCCTTGGCAGCGGGCGTGGGGCCGCTTACGTTGCCCCGAAGAGGATCGGTAGTTGACATAACTGTAAGCCTCTAGTAGAGGGTGAGGGTTCCGCTCTCGGCTTCGCGGGGAACAGTCGCGTCGGCGCTGGTCTGGCCAAGCCGTGTGGGGTCGGCCCATGCCAATCTCGAAGGGAAAGGACCGGAGATGACACCTCCGCACAACTACCTGGCGGTCATCAAGGTCGTCGGCATCGGGGGCGGCGGCGTCAACGCCGTCAACCGGATGATCGAGGTTGGGCTCAAGGGCGTCGAGTTCATCGCGATCAACACCGACGCGCAGGCGCTGCTGATGAGCGACGCCGACGTGAAGCTCGACGTCGGCCGCGAGCTGACCCGCGGCCTCGGCGCGGGCGCCAACCCGGACGTCGGCAAGAACGCCGCCGAGGACCACCGCGACGAGATCGAGGAGGTGCTCAAGGGCGCCGACATGGTCTTCGTGACCTGCGGCGAGGGCGGCGGCACCGGCACCGGCGGCGCGCCCGTCGTGGCCAACATCGCCCGCAAGCTCGGCGCGCTGACCATCGGCGTGGTCACCCGGCCGTTCTCCTTCGAGGGCAAGCGCCGCCAGGTGCAGGCCGAGGCCGGAATAGACGAGCTGCGCAACCAGTGCGACACGCTGATCGTCATTCCCAACGACCGGCTGCTCGCGCTCGGCGACCGCAACATCAGCATGATGGACGCGTTCCGCACCGCCGACCAGGTGCTCCTCTCCGGTGTCCAGGGCATCACCGACCTGATCACCACGCCGGGTCTGATCAACCTGGACTTCGCCGACGTCAAGAGCGTGATGAGCGGCGCGGGCAGCGCGCTGATGGGCATCGGCAGCGCCCGGGGGGAGAACCGCGCGGTCGAGGCGGCCGAGGCGGCCATCTCCAGCCCGCTGCTGGAGCAGAGCATGGACGGCGCGCGCGGCGTGCTGCTCTCCATCGCCGGCGGCTCCGACCTCGGCCTGTTCGAGATCAACGACGCGGCCCAGCTGGTCACCGACGCGGCCCACCCGGACGCGAACATCATCTTCGGCGCGGTCATCGACGACGCCCTCGGCGACGAGGTGCGGGTCACCGTGATCGCCGCCGGCTTCGACGGCGGGGCGCCGGCGTACAAGTCGGTCGAGCCGGTCCGCAAGTCCAACCAGAACCAGCCCGCCCCGCCGGCCCCGCCCGTGCCGCCGCCGACCACGATGCCCGCGCCGGCGCAGTCGCCGCGCCGCGTGCTCTTCGACGACGTGGACGTGCCGGACTTCCTCAAGAACGGGTCCTGACCCGCCACGATGACCGACACGAACCCGTCGGCGCCCCCGGACCGCCGGGCCGAACTGGCGGCCGGGCTGGCCCGCGTCCGGGCCCGGATCGCCGACGCCTGCGCGGCGGCCGGGCGGGACCGGTCCGAGGTCACCATGATCGCCGTCACGAAGACCTACCCCGCCTCCGACGTGGTGGCCCTGGCCGGGCTCGGGGTCGCCGACGTGGGGGAGAACCGCGACCAGGAGGCGGCCGGCAAGGCCGCCGAGGTGGCCGCCGCGGGGGCGACCCCGCGTTGGCACTTCATCGGCCGGTTGCAGCGCAACAAGTGCCGCTCGGTCGTCCGGTACGCCGACGTCGTCCAGTCGGTCGACAGCGTCCGGCTGGCCCGGGCGCTGGACGCCGCGGCGGCGGCCGAGCGGGACCGCCCGTTGGACGTGCTGGTGCAGGTCAGTGTGGACGGCGACGCGGCGCGCGGCGGCGCCCTGCCGGGCTCGGTCGATCCGGACGCGGGGCTGCACCCGGTGGCCGAGGCGGTGGCCGGCGCGCCCGGGCTGCGGCTGGCCGGCCTGATGGCGGTGGCCCCGCTGGGCTGGGAGCCGGAGCGGGCGTTCGCCCGGTTGGCGGAGGTGGCGCGGGAGTTCCGGGCGGCGCACCCCGAGGCGGTCGCGCTCTCCGCCGGGATGAGCGGGGACCTGGAGACCGCGATCGGGTACGGCGCGACACATGTCCGCGTCGGCAGCGCGTTGCTCGGAATGCGTACCACGCTGCGGTAGCCTGACCACGAGAGAAGCAAATTACATCAGTGTTGTTTCAGGAACGGCGTCCCGATGTCAGGGGGCACGGCCCGTGACCGCGAATCGCGGGCCGGAGGATTGCCGCTCCGGTCCGATGGGCAGTTGTCCACTCGCGAGAAGCGACACGGCACGGGGGCGCGTGCCGCACGGCGGACGGAAGGGCGCGGGATGGGTGCACTGCGCAAGGCGGGGGTCTGGCTCGGTCTCGTCGAGGAGGACGACGAGCGGGTCTACGACGACGGTGGCTACGACAAGGGTGGCTACCGCGAGTCGCGTTACCGGTCGGGCCGGTACGGCGAGGAGTTCCCCGACGACGATGACGACGACTCCGAGGAGCCCCCGGCGCCCCGGTCCCGGGTCGGCGAGCGGGGCCGGTTGACCGAGCGTTCCGCGACCCGCCCCCTGGAGGGCGAGCGCGGCGAGGCCGACCGCCCGGAGCGCGGCGAGCGCGGCGAGCGGGTCGAGCGCGCCGACCGCTCCAGCGTCCGGTCGATCACCCGCAGCTCCGGCGCGGACGGTTCCGGCGCGCTGACCTACCACACGCGCGACAACCTGGCCCTGGCCCCGCAGAGCCAGTCGCGCGAGCGGGTGGCGCCGGTCGAGCAGGAGGAGCAGCGTTACCAGATCACCACGCTGCACCCGACCACGTACCGGGAGGCCCGCACGATCGGGGAGCACTTCCGCGACGGCGTTCCGGTGATCATCAACCTCACCGAGATGGACGAGGCCGACGCCCGCCGGCTGGTCGACTTCGCCGCCGGGCTGGCGTTCGGCCTGCGCGGTACGATCGAGCGCGTGACCAATCGGGTGTTCCTGCTCTCACCTGCCAACGTCCAGGTCACCGCCGAGGACAAGGCCAAGATCGCCGAGGGCGGGTTCTTCAGCCTGAGTTAGACCCGCCCGACCGAGGGACGTCGCCTGCTGTGTTGTCGATCGTGCTGCAAGTCCTGTACCTGATTCTGTATGTCTTTCTGATCATTCTTCTGGCCCGGTTTGTCCTCAGCGCGGTCCTCGCCTACGGCCGCCGCTGGCAGCCGGGGCGGGGTGCGACAGCCGGGCTGGAATCCGTGTGGAGCGTCACTGATCCGCCTCTGAAGGCGTTGAGGCGGGTGATCCCTCCGCTGCGAATTGGTACCGTGAGCATCGACCTGGCCTCCCTTGTGCTCCTGGTTATCCTGTTCGTGCTGATGGAGTTCGTGTTGAAGCGGCTGATCCTCGGGTGACGAACACCCGCAGGTCCAGCCCGCTACGCGGCCGCAACTGACCCGAGGAGTTTCGATGCCGCTGACCCCGGCCGACGTCCACAACGTCGCCTTCAAAAAGCCACCGATCGGCAAGCGGGGGTACGACGAGGAGGAGGTCGACGCCTTTCTGGACGAGGTCGAGCGCGAGCTCGCCCGTCTGATCGAGGAGAACAACGAGCTGCGCGCCCAGGTGGAGCGCGGCGGCCGTGGGGGTGCCCCCGCCGGCCCCGGCGGCGACGCCCGGCTCGCCGCGGAGCTCAACGACGTCAAGGCCCAGCTCGACCGGGTGCAGCGCGACAAGGCGGCGGCCGAGCAGGCCGCCCGCGCCATGCAGGCCGAGCTGGAGCAGGTCCGCGCCCAGGGCGGCCCGGCCGCCGTGACCGGCGACGGCGAGCAGCAGGCGCTGCGGGTGCTGATGATGGCCCAGCGCACCGCCGACGACCACGTCTCCGACGCCCGTCGCGAGGCCGACCAGCTGCTCACCGAGGCCCGCACCACGGCCGAGGAGGTCACCCGCGAGGCCCGCGCCAAGGCCGACGCGCTGGAGCGCGACGCCCGCCAGCGGCACCAGGAGGCCATGGGCGGCCTGGACGCCAAGCGCACCGCGCTGCAGAAGCACATCGAGGAGCTCAAGCAGTTCGAGCGCGAGTACCGGACCCGCCTCAAGGCGTACCTGGAGAGCCAGCTCCGCGACCTCGACGGTCGTGGCCAGGGCCTCGAGGCCGAGATGACCCGGACCGAGGGCAGCCGGGCGGTGGGTGGCGGCAGCAACGGCCTCGCCGCCGCCGGGCTCGCCGGCTCGTACGGCGGCGGTCGCTCCGGCGCGCTGGAGTCCGGCCGCTGATCTGCGGTGCGGTGGCCGTCGTGGGGCGGCCACCGACCGCGACCACTGGAGAATCCGACGCGGCGGGGGTGAGCCGTGATAGTCGCAAGCCTGCTGCTCATCCTCGTCGCCGTCGTGCTCCTGGTGCTCGGTCTGACCAGCGGGTCCAGCCCGCTGCTGACGACGTCCATCGCGGCCAGCCTGCTGGCCGCCGTCGCGCTGGTGGCGGGTGCCCGCCAGGCAGCCGCCAGCCGGGCGGCAGCCGGGCGGGTCGACCCCGACACTGCGCCTGGGGACCGGCCGCCGGCCGGTGGCGTCCCGCCCGCCGGGGCGTACCCACCGCCGGGGTCGGACATCCCCGCCCAGCACGTTCCCCCCACGGTCGGCGCCGACGACACCGGGTGGCGGCAACCGCCCGGGTCGCCGGTCGCCGGGGGCGACCCCTACGACCCGTACGCCGAGCCGGTGTCCCCGGCCGGGGCGCCCACGCCGGCCGACGAGCCGCCCGTCCTGCCGGTCTCCCCGGCCGACGCGGCGCTGGTCGCGGAGCTCGACGCCGAGGTCCACGTGGTGGACGGGCGGCCCCGCTACCACCTCCCCGACTGCCCCCACCTGTACGCACTGGACGCCGAGCCGCTGCCGGTGGCCGAGGCCGTGCGGCTGGGCTTCACGCCGTGCGCCCGCTGCGCGCCGGACACCGTCCTGCTCGCCGACGCCGGGCCGTTCTGACCCTCCATGGACGACACGCTCACCGTGGCCGTGCGGGTGAAGCCGGGTGCCGCGCGGGTCCGGGTCGGCGGCCGGCACGACGGCCCGCACGGGCCCGCCCTGGTGATCGCCGTGAACGCCCCGCCGGTCGACGGCCGGGCCACGGAGGCGGCCCGGCGGGCGCTGGCCGACGCGCTCGGGGTCCGGCCGGCGGCGGTGTCGCTGCGGGCCGGCGCGGCCAGCCGGGACAAACTCTTCCTCGTCGAGCGCCCCCCGGCAGAGCTGGCGGAGGCGCTGCGCCGGCTGCGCGACGGGGTGGGCCGGTGACGGCTGGCCGCCCCGGGCCGGCATGACCCCCGGCTTCGACCTCACGCTGCTGCTCGGGGCCGCGGTGCTGCTGGTGGCGATCGGCGCGGTGCGCTTCTCCACCCGGCTGGGCCTGCCGAGCCTGCTGGTCTACCTCGCGCTCGGGGTGGCGATCGGGGAGTCCGGGCTGGGCATCCGGTTCGACGACGCGGCGCTGACCCGTACCCTCGGCTTCTGCGCCCTCGTCGTGATCATCGCCGAGGGTGGGCTGAGCGCCCGGTGGAGCACCCTGCGCCCGGTGCTCGGCCTGGCCGCGACGCTGTCCACCGTCGGGGTGGTGGTCAGCATCCTGGTGGTCGGGCTGGCGGTGCACCTGCTGCTCGGGCTGGACTGGCGGCTGGCCCTGCTCTACGGCGCGGTGCTCTCCTCCACCGACGCCGCCGCCGTCTTCGCCACCCTGCGCCGGCTGCGTCTGCCGCCCCGGCTGGTGGCCACCCTGGAGGCCGAGTCGGGGATGAACGACGCCCCGGTGGTGCTGCTGGTGGTGCTGCTGTCCCGCTCGGCGAACGAGGCCGCCCACCCCTGGTGGCAGGAGGTGCTGCTGCTCGGCTACGAGCTGGGCGTGGGTGCCGCCGTCGGGGTGGGCGTGGGGCTCGCCGGGCGGGCGGCGCTGCGCCGGGCGGCGCTGCCCTCGGCGGGGCTGTACCCCATCGCGGTGGTCGGCTTCACCGTGCTGGCGTACGCCGCCGGCGCGGTGCTGCACGCCTCCGGCTTCCTGGCCGTGTACGTCGCGGGGGTGCTGCTGGGCAACGCCCGACTGCCCCACCGGCAGGCGATCCTCGGCTTCGCCGACGGGCTGGCCTGGCTGGCCCAGATCGGCCTGTTCGTGCTGCTCGGGCTCCTGGTCTCGCCGGGCCGGCTGGGCACGGCGGTGCTGCCGGCGGTGGTGGCCGGGCTGGCCCTGCTGCTGGTTGCCCGCCCGCTGTCGGTGGCGGTCTCGGCGCTGCCGTTCCGGCTCGGCCCGCGCGACCAGGCGTTCCTGTCCTGGGCCGGGCTGCGCGGCGCGGTGCCGATCGTGCTGGCGACCGTCCCGCTGTCGGAGCGGGTGCCGGGGGCGGAGCGGCTCTTCGACGCGGTCTTCGTGCTGGTGGTGATCTTCACGGCGGTCCAGGCGGGCACGCTCGCCCCGGCCGCCCGGTGGCTGCGGGTGACCGCGCCGGCCGAGCCGGCGGAGATCCGGGTGGAGACCGCGCCGCTGGAGCGGATGCGGGCCGACCTGCTCCAGTTGGAGGTGCCGGCGGGTTCGCGGCTGGGCGGGGTGCACGTGGATGAGCTGCGGTTGCCGCCGGGGGCGTCGGTGACCCTGGTGCTGCGCGACGGGGCGGGCTTCGTGCCCGGCCCGGACACCCGGCTCCTGACCGGCGACAGCCTGCTCATCGTGGCCACCGCCGGGGTGCGGGACGCCGCCGAGCGGCGGCTGCGCGCGGTGAGCCGCCGGGGCCGCCTGGCCCGGTGGTTTGGCGAGTACGGCGACGACCGGGACGGCTGATCTGCTAGCGTTCGTTTTGCCCTTTTGAGGGCTTTTCGAGGTGGAATAGCGGGGCGTCGGTGCGGCGCGTTGTCCGACGTCTGTACGTTCCGTATTCTTGCCAACCTCCGGAGTGCGCGGCGGCCGACGCCGCGCGCCCCGTTCTGTTACCCGGGGGCGCCAGGTCGGTGACCCCTGTCCAGAGGCCGCGGCGTCGCCGCGCGTCCGCGGTGCGAGGGAGCGACCATGGCGAAGCCAGCCGACACCAGGACCGCACGCAAGCCGGTGGCCAAGGCCACCCGCAGCACCGCCGAGACCGAGAAGATCCGGGCGGCCCTGGCGGCCCGGCGGGACGAGTTGCGCGCCGAGTACGATCAGACGTTGAGCGAGATCACCGAGCTGCAGCGCGACCGGCTGACCGACTCGGCCGGGGACGACCAGGTCGACACCGGCACGAAGACGTTCGAGCGGGAGCAGGAGATCTCACTCGCCAACAGCATCCGGGAGCGGATCACGCAGGTCGAGCGGGCCCTGGAGCGCCTCGACGAGGGCGGCTACGGCTGGTGCGAGCGGTGCGGCGACCCGATCCCGGTGGAGCGGCTGGCCGCCTTCCCGGCGGCGACCCTCTGCGTGAGGTGCAAGCAGCTGGAGGAGCGGCGCTGACCGGCGCTCCCCGGCCGGTCAGACGGTGAGCGATCACCGCCGAGAAGCGTCGATGGGGAGCACATGACGGCCACACCGCCCGCCGGACCCGACACCGCCGATCCGGGCGGCGGACAGCCCCGGCGTCGGGCGGTGGTGGTCCTCGCCGCCGTCGCCGGGTTCTCCTTCCTGGCCGACCTGCTCACCAAGCACCTCGCCCTGCTCACGCTCAGCGACCACGAGCCCGTGCGGCTGCTCGGTGGCGCGCTCTACCTGAGCCTCACCCGCAACAGCGGGGCGGCGTGGAACATCGGCAGCGACCACACCTGGGTCTTTTCGATCATCACCCTCGCGGTGATCGGCTGGATCGGGTGGATGGCGGTGCGGCTGCGCTCGGTGCCCTGGGCGATCTCGCTCGGCCTGGTGCTCGGCGGGGCGCTGGGCAACCTGGCCGACCGGATCTTCCGCGCCCCGGGCCACTTCGTCGGCCACGTCGTCGACATGATCAGCCTCTTCGACCCGTACGGGCAGGTGTGGCCGGTGTTCAACCTGGCCGACAGCTCCCTGGTCTGCGGCGTCGTGCTGGCCGTGTTCCTGGAGCTGACCGGCCGGCAGCGCGACGGCTCCCGGCTCGGCCGCGACGGCGCCGCCGCCGAGGCCCCCGTCGAGCAGCGGGAGGCGGCGTGAGCGCCGGGGGCGACCACCGGTCCCTGCCGGTGCCGGACGGGCTGGACGGCATGCGGCTCGACCAGGCGGTCTCCCGCCTCTTCGGGCTCTCCCGCACCACCGCCGCGGCCCTGGTCGACGCCGGGGACGCGCTGGTCGACGGCGTCGTCCGCGCCAACTCGTACAAGGTCAAGGCCGGCTCCTGGCTGGACGTGACGCTGCCCGCGCCGCCCGCCCCGCCGACCGTGGTGCCGCAGGCCGTGCCCGGCCTGACCGTGGTGTACGCCGACGACGACATCGTGGTGGTGGACAAGCCGGTCGGCGTCGCCGCCCACCCCAGCCCCGGCTGGACCGGCCCCACCGTGATCGGCGGCCTGGCCGCGATCGGCCACCGGATCTCCACCAGCGGCGCCGCCGAGCGGCAGGGCGTGGTGCACCGGCTCGACGTCGGGACCACCGGGATCATGGCGGTGGCCAAGAGCGAGCAGGCGTACACCGCGTTGAAGCGGGCCTTCAAGCAGCGTGAGGTGGAGAAGCGCTACCACGCCGTGGTGCAGGGGCACCTCGACCCGCTGCGCGGCACCATCGACGCCCCCATCGACCGGCACCCGCACCACGACTACCGCTGGGCGGTCGTCTCCGGCGGAAAGCCGAGCATCACCCACTACGACACCGTCGAGGCGTTCCCGTCGGCGAGCCTGCTGGACGTGCGGCTGGAGACCGGGCGCACCCACCAGATCCGGGTGCACCTCTCCACCCTGCGGCACCCCTGCGTGGGCGACCTCACCTACGGCGCGGACCCGACGCTGTCGGCCCGGCTGGGCCTGAGCCGGCAGTGGCTGCACGCCCGGTCGCTGAGCTTCGCGCACCCGCGCACGGGCGACGAGGTGACGTTCGTCAGCGACTACCCGGACGACCTGGACCGGGCGCTGCGGATCCTCCGCGGCGACTGACCGGGCGCGAAGCCGATGACTCCCGCGACCGGGCGCTGGCCCCGCTGGCTCGCCGCCGCCGCGCTGCTGTCGGTGGCGGCGGTGCTGCTCACGGCCGGCTGGGCGAGCCGCCGCGACCGGCCGGTGGGTGACCGCACGGTGGGCGAGGTGACCCGGGTCGGGGTGCCGGCGGGCGACTCGATCCCCGACTACCTGCGGGCCGCCCGCGCCGAGCTGGCCGCCCTGCCGGCCGCCGGGTCGCCGCCCGGCACGTACGCGCTGGTGTCGTTCGCGGACTACGTCGCGCCCGGCGGGCTGGCCGACCTGCTCGCCGGGGCCGCGGTCGCCGAGGTGGTCGTCCGGGTGCCGCTGCCCGGCCGGCAGACCGAGATCGTGCGCCTGCCGGCCGAGCGCCTGCCGGGGGACGTGGCCGCCGGCATGGCCGGGCTGGCCGAGCGCAAGGACCGCGAGGCCGCCGACCAGCGGACCCGGGCCGCCGGGGCCGCCGACCCCGAACTGCGCCGGGTGTACGAGACCGGGGCGCAGGTCGCGGCGGGGGAGGCGGCGGCGTACCGGGCGACCTGCGCCTGTGCCTACGCGGCCGTGGTGCGGGGGACGCCCGACGCGCTGAGGGTCCTGGCCGGGCGGCCCGCCGCCCGCGCCGTCGACCCCGCCCCGGAGCTGCGCCGGCTGGACCGGACGGTCGTCACCCCGCCGCTGCCGGAGCAGCGGGACGTGGCCCGCCCGCCGCTCGACACCGGGCTGACGCCGGGGGTGGGCGAAACGTCGGAAGCGGCACCGACGGCCACCGCGCCGGGCGGCGGCCCGGGGTCCCCCGGGCGGGTCCCGTCCCCGCCCGCGACCTCGACGGACGCGACCGGCGGCGGCCGGGAGGCATTGCCCCGGTGACGAAGAAGAAGCAGGATGTGCGCGGACCGGTGTGGTCCGAATAGGGTTTCGTTCGTAGCCTGTCAGGCGGAGATCGATGGCGCTGGGAGGGCGAGCCTTGGACGGCACGGAGACCGGCTGGGGTCGGCCCGCCGAGCCAGCACCCCGGTGGCGGGCGCTGCTCGACCGGGCCCGGCACGGCGGTCGCACCGAGGAGCACGCCGAGGCCGACCGGCACGCCGAGGAGCCGCCCCGGCCGACCCCGGAGCCCCTGCCCCGGCGCACGCGCAACGGCTACGCGGGGCGCGCGGCGGCGATCGGCCCCGCCGCCGAGCCGTCGTACGGGGCGACCGAGTCGCCGTACGGCGCGGCGGAGCCCGCTCACCCGGCCGAGCCGGCCCGGGGCGGGTACCGGGCCGGGGCGAGCTACCGGGTGGACCCGGCCCATCGGATCGACCCGTCCTACCAGCCGGAGCCCGCCCACCAGCCGGAGCCGCCGTACCGGGCGGAGCCGGGCCCGGCGGAGCCCTCCTTTCCCGCCGAGCCGTCCTACCGGGCCGGGGTGTCCCGACCGGCGGAGCCGACGTGGCGGGCCGAGCCGGAGCCGCCCCCGCCCGCCCGGTCCCGGTACGCCGCGCTGGAAAACGGCTACCGCCCCGACCCGGCCCCGTCGGCCCAGTCGCGGTACGCGCTGCTGGACGGGGGTGGCTACCGACCCGAGCCGGCCTACCAGCCGCCTCCGGCGGAGCCGGCCCATCCCGCGCAGCCGGCGGCGTCCTCTCATCCGGCGCAGCCGGCGGCGTCCCCTTATCCGGCGGTGTCCTCCTACCCGGCTCAGCCGGCGGTGCCCTCCCAGCCCGCCGCGCAGGCGGCGGTGCCCTCCTACCTGGATCAGCCGGCGGTGCCTCCCCGTCCGGTTCCGCCGGGGTACCGGGCCGAGCCGACCTATCGGGCCGAACCGACCTACCGGGCCGAACCGACCTACCGGGCGGAGGCGGCGTACCAGGTCGAGCCGGTGTACCAGCCCGTGGCGGAGCCGGCCTACCAGTCGCCCCCGCCGGGGCCCCCGGCCGTCGCCGACCAGGGCTACCCCGCCCGGATCGAGTGGCGGGCGCAGAGCGTCGAGAGCGAGCTGGAGCGGGCCGCCGGGGTGCTGCGCCGCGAGCTGGGCAGCCCCCGGGTGCTGGCCTTCGCCAACCCCAAGGGCGGGGTGCACAAGACCACCGCCACCGTGCTGGCCGCCGCCACCGTGGGCAGCGTGCGCGGCCGGGGCGTGCTCGCCTGGGACGACAACGAGCTGCGCGGCACCCTCGGGCTGCGCGCCGGCAGCGCCCGGCACGCGCGGACCATCCGGCACCTGATCCACGACCTCGCCCAGGTCGAGATCCGCGAGGGCGCCGACCTCCTGGAGAGCCTCGACGACTACCTGCGGCACGCCTCCGACGGCTCGTACGACGTGCTGGCCGGGGAGGAGAGCCCCCGGTTCGCCCAGCGGCTGGACCAGTTCACCGTGAAGCGGGTGCTGGAGCTGCTGCGGCGCACCCACGACGTGGTCTGCGTGGACACCGGCAACAACGTGGAGAGCCCGAACTGGCGCACGGTCATGCAGGCCGCCGACCAGTTGGTGGTCACCACCGTGCCCCGGGAGGACGCCGCGTTCAGCGCCGACTGGATGCTCGACCTGCTGCACGAGGTGGGCATGGGCGAGCTGGCCGACAACGCCGTCACCCTGATCTCCTGCCCGACCCCGGGCCGCTCCCCGTTGCAGGACGACCTGGAGCGGCACTTCGCCACCCGCACGCGCGCCGTTGCCGTGGTGCCGTACGACCCGGCGCTGGAGACCGGCTCCTCGATCGAGTACCACCAGCTCCAGCCGGAGACCCGCCAGGCGTGGCTGCGGGCCGCGTCGACCATGCTCGAACCGTTCGCCCGCTGAGGGCCGTCCGCCGGCACCGCCTGCCCGGGGCTGCCCGAGCCTGAGAGGATCATCGGGTGAGCCCCGACGCCTCCGGTCCCGACCGCCCCGAGTCCCGTCCCGAAGCCCCGGGCCCGGCCGACAGCCCGGCTGACGGCGGTCCGGCTGACGGCGGTCCGGCCGACGGCGCTCCGATCGGCAACGGTCCGGCCGGCGGCGCTCCGGGGCCCGCCCCGACGGGAGGCCCGCAGGCCCCGGCCTGGTCCGCCGGCCTGCCGACGCCCGCCGGCACCCCGGCCGCCGCGCCCGGCGCCGACCCACGGGCCTGGCCGACCCCCGGGACCGCCGCCGACGCACCGGACCGGCCTACCCCCGCGCCCGGGGCCGGTCAGCCGACCGGGCACCACCCGGGGGGCTGGCAGCCGACCGCGCAGCATCCCGGGGCCGGGCAGCCGACCGCGCAGCATCCCGGGGCCGGGCAGCCCACCGCGCAGCATCCCGGGCGCTGGCAGCCGAGCGCGCAGCATCCCTGGGCCGTGGCGTATCCCCCGGCGGGGGGCCGGACGCGGCAGCGGCTCGGGCGGGCGGTCGCGGCGGCGCTCGGCGCGACGGCGGCGCTGACCGTGCTGGGTCTCCCGCTGGGGCTGCTCTGGGCGGCCGTCGCGCCCGACACGCCGGTGGTGATGACCGCCCGGGGAGCCGTCTACGCCGAGCCGCAGCCGGAACAGCCGATCGCCGCCGACGGCTGGTTCAGCCTGCTCGGGCTCGGCTTCGGCGTGCTGGCCGCGCTGGCCCTGTGGGTGCTGCTGCGCCGGTGGCGGGGACCGGGCGGGCTGTTCGCCGGGGCGGTCGGCGGCCTCGGTGCGGCGCTGGTGGCCTGGCAGGTCGGCCGCCGGATCGGCCTGTCGACGTACCAGCGCCTGCTGGCCGAAGCGCCGGACGGGCAGGCGTTCACCAAGCCGGCCGACCTGCGCGCCGGGGGGCTGCACCGGTTCCTCGACGTGCTCCCGGTGCCGTACGGCAACCTGCTGCTGCCGGCGTTCGCCGTCGCTGTGACGTACACGCTGCTGGCCGGCTGGTCGCGCTGGCCGTCGCTGCGCGCCGAGCCGGAGCCCCACCCGGCCTGGGCCCCGCTCGACGGCCCGGCGGTGGGTTGTCCCGGCCTGGCGGCGGGCGATCCCGGCCCGGCGGGGGGCGTGCCCGGGCCGCCGACGCCCGGGGTCAGTTCGGGGCCGGCGGGCTCGCCAGCTCCGACAGCGGCACCGGAACCGCCCGCACCTGGCGCAGCAGAGCCGCCTCGCGGCTGAGCAGCCGCAACTCGGCGCGGAGCCGGGCGGCGGTGTCGTCGATCGCGAGCAGCCGCTGCCGGTCGTCGACGGTCAGCATGGCGGTCGCGGCGACCAGGTGGGACAGCACCGTCGGGTCCTCCGGGAGCTGCTCGGAGATCTCGCCCGGGTCGGGTCGGACCAGCCCGAGGTACTGCCGGAACACCGAGATCACCCGGGCCGCCAGCAGGTCGGCGGCCTCGTCCGGGCCGCTCGGCTCCGGCAGCCACTCCACCTCGGCCGTCAGGTACGGCGCGGCCTGCTCGTCGACGTCGACGACGCGGAACCGCCGCCGCCCCACGGTGACGATGTCGAACCCGCCGTCGGGCAGCTCGGTCACCTGGCGCACCTCGGCGGTGCAGCCGACCTCGTGCAGGGTGACCTCGCCGACGCCCGGGACGGGCCGCTCCGGGGAGCCGGGGGCGACCTCCCAGCCGGCCTGGATCGCCACCACGCCGAACTCGCGCGGGGCGCCCTCGGGCAGGCCCATCAGGTGGCGCACCAGGGCGCGGTAGCGCTCCTCGAATATGTGCAGCGGCAGCACCAGGCCGGGGAAGAGCACCGTTCCGAGGGGGAAGAGCGGCAGCCGCTGGGTCACGCCGTCGAGCCTAGCCCGCCCGCGCCGCCCCGGCGTGGCTCGGCTCACCGTCCCGGCGTGCGGACGGCGCGGGCCGACGCCGGGCCGGCCCGCCTAGACTCGCAGGGGTGTTGAATCGGATCGACCTGCGCGGCGGCGACCGTGACCCCCGCCGCCTGCTGCCCCGTGCCCAACTCGACGTCTCCGTGGCCGTCGAGCGGATCCGCCCCCTCGTGGAGGCGGTCCGGGAGCATGGGTACCCGGCGATCCGCGACGCGAGCGAGCGGTTCGACGGCGTCTGCCCCGAGCGGCTGCGGGTGCCGGTCGAGGCGATCCGGGCGGCCGAGGGCACGCTCGACCCGCGGGTCCGCGCCGCGCTGCTGGAGTCGATCGCCCGGGCCCGGCGGGTCCACGACGACCAGCGGCGGGTCGACCACACGACGCGGGTGGTGCCCGGGGGCACGGTCACCGAGCGCTGGCTGCCCGTCGACCGGGTCGGCCTGTACGTCCCCGGCGGCCTCGCGATGTACCCGTCGACCGTGGTGATGAACGTGGTCCCCGCCCAGGCGGCCGGCGTCCGGTCGCTGGTGGTGGCGAGCCCGCCGCAGAAGGACAACGGGGGCCTGCCCGACGCCCGGGTCCTCGCCGCCTGCGCCCTGCTCGGCGTCGACGAGGTGTACGCGGTCGGTGGCGCGCAGGCGGTGGCGATGCTCGCGTACGGGTCGACGGTCGACGCGGACGGCGTCGGGCGCTGCGACCCCGTCGACATGATCACCGGCCCGGGCAACATCTGGGTCACCGCCGCGAAGCGGCTGCTGCGCGGGGTGGTCGGCATCGACGCCGAGGCCGGCCCCACCGAGATCGCCATCCTCGCCGACGACACCGCCGACCCGGCGCACGTCGCCGCCGACCTGATCAGCCAGGCCGAGCACGACCCCCTCGCCGCCAGCGTGCTGGTCACCCCGTCGGTCGACCTGGCCGCCGCGGTCGACGCCGAGCTGGCCCGGCGGGTGCCCGCGACCAAGCACGCCGACCGGGTCACCACCGCGCTGACCGGCGAGCAGAGCGGCGTGGTCCTGGTCGACGACCTGGAGGCCGGGCTGCGGGTGGTCGACGCGTACGCCGCCGAGCACCTGGAGATCCAGACCGAGAACCCCCGCGAGTGGGCGCTGCGGGTGCGCAACGCCGGGGCGGTCTTCGTCGGCCCCTGGTCGCCGGTGTCGCTCGGCGACTACTGCGCCGGCTCCAACCACGTGCTGCCCACCGGCGGCTGTGCCCGGCACTCCTCCGGCCTCTCCGTGCAGTCCTTCCTGCGCGGCGTGCACCTGGTGGAGTACACGGAGGCGGCGCTGCGCGAGGTGGCCCCGCACGTGATCACCCTCGCCGGGGTGGAGGACCTGCCGGCCCACGGCGAGGCCGTCGGCGCGCGTTTCCCGGGGGAGGCCCCGTGACCACCCTCGACGACCTGCCGATCCGCGACGACCTGCGCGGGCTCTCGCCGTACGGGGCGCCGCAGCTCGACGTGCCGGTGCGGCTGAACACCAACGAGAACTCCTACCCGGTGCCGGAGCCGGTCGTCGAGGCGATCGGCAAGGCCCTCGCGGCGGAGCTGCGCGACCTGAACCGCTATCCGGACCGCGACGCCGTGGCGCTGCGGGCCGACCTGGCCGCGTACCTGGGGCACGGGCTCGGCGTCGCGCACGTCTGGGCGGCCAACGGCTCCAACGAGATCCAGCAGCAGCTCCTCCAGGCGTTCGGCGGCCCGGGGCGCACCGCGCTCGGCTTCACCCCGGCGTACTCGATGCACCCGCTGCTGGCGCTCGGCACCGGCACCGGCTGGGTGCCGGCGGCGCGCGGGGCGGACTTCGGGCTGACCGCCGCCGACGCGGTCGCCCAGGTCCGCGAGCACCGTCCCGACGTGGTGTTCCTCTGCTCGCCGAACAACCCGACCGGCACGGCGCTCGACCCGGCGGTGGTGGCCGCCGTGCTCGACGCCGCCCCCGGCATGGTGGTGGTCGACGAGGCGTACGCCGAGTTCGCCCGGCCCGGCACCGTCAGCGCCCTGGCGGTGCTGCCCGGTCACCCGAGGCTGGTGGTGACCCGCACGATGAGCAAGGCGTTCGGCTTCGCCGGCGGTCGGCTCGGCTACCTGGCCGCCGACCCGGCCGTGGTGGCGGCGGTGCAGCTCGTACGGCTGCCGTACCACCTCTCCGCGCTCACCCAGGCCGCCGCCCGCGCGGCCCTGGCCCACCGCGACGCCCTGCTCGGCACGGTCGCCGCGATCATGGAGCAGCGGGACCGGATCGTCGCCGAGCTGCGCGCCCGGGGCCGCCGGGTGGCCGACAGCGACGCCAACTTCGTGCTGTTCCACGTCGGCGGGGACCAGGCGGCGGCCTGGCGGGTGCTGCTCGACGCCGGCGTGCTGGTCCGCGACGTCGGGCTGCCCGGCTGGCTCCGGGTCACCGCCGGCACCCCCGCCGAGACCGACGCCTTCCTCACCGCGATGGAGAAGATCTAGTGGGAGTGCGAGGAGCGAGCTTGCGAGCCCCGCAGTCACGACCGAGAGGTAAGCAATGAGTCGCACCGCCCGGGTTGAGCGGATCACCAAGGAGACCAAGGTCCTCGTCGAGATCGACCTCGACGGCGGCGGAGCGGCCGACATCTCCACGGGGGTCGGCTTCTACGACCACATGCTCCACCAGATCGCCCGGCACGGCGGCTTCGACCTGACCGTGCAGACCGTCGGCGACCTGGAGATCGACGCACACCACACGATGGAGGACACGGCGCTGGCCCTGGGCGCCGCGTTCGACCAGGCGCTGGGGGACAAGGCCGGCATCCGGCGGTACGGCTCGGCGACCGTCCCGATGGACGAGGTCCTGGTGCGGGCCGCCGTCGACCTCTCCGGCCGCCCGTACGTGGTGCACGACGAGCCGGCGCTCGCCCCGTACATCGGGCCGGTCTACCCGACGAGCATGACCCGGCACATCTGGGAGTCCTTCGGCCAGGCGGCCCGGATCACCCTGCACGTGGACGTGCTGCGCGCGGCCCGCCCCGGCGGCCACCCGGACGCCCACCACGTCGTGGAGGCCCAGTTCAAGGCCGTCTCCCGCGCCCTGCGCGAGGCCACGGCGATCGACCCGCGCGCGGCGGGCGCGATCCCGAGCACGAAGGGCGCGCTGTGAGACCGGGCGCGCGGAAGGAGGGGGCCTGATGGGAAGCGTGCTGCCGACGTTGCTGCTGATCCTCGCCGGGGTGCTGGTCGGCGGGACGTGGTCCCTGCACCGCCAGGGCGCCCCGCGCAGCGCGGTGGTGATCACCGCGCTGCTGGCGGTGCTGGCCACCGTCGGCGGGATCCTCTGGATGCTGCCGGGGGAGAGCTGATGGCGAAGAACGTGGTGGTGTTGGACTACGGCTCGGGGAACCTGCGCTCGGCCGAGCGGGCCGTGGCGCGGGCCGGCGCGGACGTCACCGTGACCGACGACCTGGCCGCCGCCGCCTCCGCCGACGGCCTGGTGGTCCCGGGAGTGGGCGCGTTCGCCGCCTGCATGGCCGGGATCGAGGCGCTCGGCGCCGGCCCGGTGATCGCCGACCGGGTGGCCGAGGGCCGCCCGGTGCTGGGCATCTGCGTCGGTATGCAGGTGCTCTTCGAGCACGGCGACGAGCACGGGGTGGTGACCAAGGGGCTCGGGCTGCTGCCGGGCGCGGTGACCCGACTGCCCGCCGACCGGCTGCCGCACATGGGCTGGAACACCGTGCGCCCCCCGGCGTCGTCGACGCTCTTCGCGGGCCTGCCGGCGGAGAGCCGGTTCTACTTCGTGCACTCCTACGGCGTGGTGGACCCGGCGCCGCTGGCCTCGTCGGGGGCGGCGGTGACCACCGCGCGCCACGGGGCGGACTTCGTGGCCGCGGTCGAGCGGGGCGCGTTGTCGGCCGCCCAGTTCCACCCGGAGAAGTCGGCCGACACTGGCGCGGCGCTGCTGCGCAACTGGCTGGCGACGCTGTGACCGCCGGTGGCTGAGCGGGGCGCCCCGCGCCCCGGCGGCCGGGGCGCGGCGTGAGCCGGGAGCGGGCCCGCCGCAGGGCCGCCCGCGAGGCCGAGCTGGAGCGGGAACGGGCCGTGCGCCGCCGCCGGGTGGCCCGCCGGGAGCGCCGCCGCGCCCTGGTACGCCGGCTGACGCCCCGAGCGCGCCGGCGCACCGGCCGGCTGGCCCGGCACACCAGGGGCGAGCGGGCCGCGATCGTCGGGCTGACCGGCGTGGCCCTGGCCGCCATCTGGACCTTCGTCGACCCGCTCGCGCTGCGGCTTGCGCTGGTCGTGTTGTTGCTGCTGGTCCTGCCGGCAGCCGTGGTGATCGTGCTGGGCCGCCGTTACTGACGCGTCGTCGTCGCGGTGGCCCACGTCGTTTCCCGAAGCGTTTTCCCCGAGCAAGGAGAAGATCGTTGAGTCTCACCCTGTTGCCCGCCGTGGACGTCGCCGACGGCCAGGCCGTCCGGCTCGTGCAGGGCGCCGCCGGTAGCGAGACCGCCTACGGCGACCCGTGGGAGGCGGCGCTGGCCTGGCAGCGCGACGGCGCGGAGTGGATCCACCTGGTGGACCTGGACGCGGCCTTCGGACGGGGTTCCAACGCCGCCCTGCTGGCCGAGGTGGTCGGCCGGCTCGACGTGAAGGTGGAGCTCTCCGGCGGCATCCGCGACGACGCGTCGCTGCGCGCCGCCCTGGGCACCGGCGCGGCCCGGGTCAACATCGGCACCGCCGCGCTGGAGGACCCGCAGTGGTGCGACCGGATCTGCGGCGAGTACGGCGACCGGGTCGCCATCGGCCTGGACGTGCGGGGCCGTACCCTCTCGGCCCGGGGCTGGACCCGCGACGGCGGCGACCTGTACGAGGTGCTGGAGCGGCTCGACGCGGCGGGCGCGTCCCGGTACGTGGTGACCGACATCACCAAGGACGGCACGATGCGCGGACCGAACCTGGACCTGCTGCGCGAGGTCTGCTCCCGCACGAAGGCCCCGGTGATCGCCTCGGGCGGCGTCTCGACGCTGGACGACCTGCGCGCCCTGGCCGCCCTGGAGCCGGTCGGCGTGGAGGGCGTGATCGCCGGCAAGGCGCTCTACGCGGGCGCGTTCACCGTGCGGGAGGCCCTCGACGCGCTGGCCGCCGCGTGACCGTCACCCGGCTGGGCTCGGGCGGCCCCTGGGAGCAGCTCTACGGCTACTCGCGGGTGGTGCGGGCGGGGAACCTGGCCTGGACAGCGGGGTGCACGGCCACGGTCGACGGGAAGGTCGTGCACGTCGGCGACGCGGCGGCGCAGACCGCCCAGGCGGTGCGGATCGGCCTGGCCGCCCTGGCCGAGGTCGGCGCCGAGCCGGGGGACGTGGTGCGCACCCGGATGTACGTGACCGACCGGGCGTACGCCGACGAGGTGGGCCGGGCGCACAACGCGGTCCTCGGCGCCGTCCGCCCGGTCGCCACCCTGGTCGTGGTCGCCGCCCTGCTCGACCCCGAGCACCTGGTCGAGGTGGAGCTGGAGGCATACCTCGGCGACCGCTGAGCTTGTAAGGAAGGGCACCCTGTTAACGCCTACGGTGGAGAAGGGTGCCCTTCTCACGCCTCGGGCGGGCGCCTCGCCGCGCGGGTGCGGCCCGACCAACGGCGGGCCGCCCCGCCCCATCCCGACCGAGAGGACGACAGCGTGACCGTCAACCGCGAGATCCACCTGGCCTCCCGCCCGCACGGCTGGCCGACCGCCGAGAACTTCCGGCTCGTGGAGGCCGAGGTGCCCACCCCGGGCCCCGGCCAGCTCCTGGTCCGCAACCAGTTCATGTCCGTCGACCCGTACATGCGGGGGCGGATGAACGACGTCAAGTCGTACGTGCCCCCGTTCGCGCTCGACGCGCCGCTCGACGGCGGCGCGATCGGCGAGGTGGTCGCCGGCGAGGCCGACGGGATCGCCCCCGGCGACACCGTGCTGCACGGCCTCGGCTGGCGGGAGTACGCCCTGGTCGACGCCCAGGGCGCGCGGAAGGTCGACCCGGACCTGGCGCCGGTGACCGCGTACCTGGGCGTGCTCGGCATGACCGGGCTGACCGCGTACGCGGGGCTGCTCGACGTGGCCGCCATGCAACCGGGCGAGACCGTCTTCGTCTCCGGGGCGGCGGGCGCGGTCGGCAGCGTGGTCGGCCAGATCGCCAAGCTCCGGGGCGCCGCCCGCGTCGTCGGCAGCGCGGGCTCGCCGGCCAAGGTCGAGCGGCTGCGGGCCCTCGGCTTCGACGCGGTCTTCGACTACCACGACGGCCCGGTAGGCAACTCCCTGAGGGCCGCCGCCCCGGACGGGATCGACGTGTACTTCGACAACGTCGGCGGGGAGCACCTGGAGGCCGCCATCGGCGCGATGAGAGCGCACGGGCGGGCCGCGATCTGCGGCATGATCTCCCAGTACAACGCGACCGAGCCGCCGGCCGCCCCGCGCAACCTGGGGCTGATCATCGGCAAGCGGATCACCCTGCGCGGCTTCCTCGTCCGCGACCACCAGCACCTGCGCGACGGGTTCGAGCGGGAGGTGGCCGGCTGGCTGCGCGAGGGGAGGATCTCCTACGACGAGACGATCGTCGACGGCGTCGCCAACGCGCCGGACGCGTTCCTCGGCCTCCTGCGTGGCGAGAACCTCGGCAAGATGCTCGTCCGCTTGTGAGGAGGGGCGGCACGGGCGGGGCGGCGGCGCGGGCGAGAGGGATAGGCTTCGCGGCATGACGGTGGCGGTACGGGTGATCCCGTGTCTGGACGTGGACGCCGGGCGGGTGGTCAAGGGGGTCAACTTCGTCGACCTGCGCGACGCCGGCGACCCGGTGGAGCTGGCGGCGGCGTACGACCGGGCGGGGGCCGACGAGCTGACGTTCCTGGACGTCACCGCCTCCTCCAGCGACCGGGGCACGACGCTCGACGTGGTGCGCCGCACCGCCGAGTCGGTCTTCATCCCGCTCACGGTGGGCGGCGGCGTCCGCCGGGTCGCCGACGTCGACACCCTGCTGCGGGCCGGCGCCGACAAGGTCGGGGTGAACACGGCCGCCGTCGCCCGCCCCGAGCTGATCGCCGAGATCGCCGACCGGTTCGGCCGGCAGGTGCTGGTGCTCTCCCTGGACGTGCGGCGGGCCCCGGCGGGCACCACCGACAGCGGCTTCGAGGTGACCACCCACGGCGGTCGCCGTGGCACCGGGATCGACGCGGTGGAGTGGGCGCGGCGCGGCGCGGAGCTGGGCGCGGGGGAGATCCTGCTCAACTCGATGGACGCCGACGGCACGAAGGCCGGCTTCGACCTGGGCCTGATCGGCGCGGTCCGCCGCGCCGTCGACGTGCCGGTGGTGGCCAGCGGCGGGGCGGGCGCGGTCGCCCACTTCCCGCCTGCGGTCGCGGCCGGCGCGGACGCGGTCCTGGCCGCCAGCGTCTTCCATTTCGGCGAGCTGAGCGTCGGCGAGGTCAAGGACGCCCTGCGCGGCGCGGGTCACCCCGTCCGCTGACACCCGCCGCGCCCCGGCCACGCCGTCGGCCGGGGGTCGACGGCGGTCCCATCCCGGCGAGGCCGCCCGCAGGTGCCGCTGCCCCGGCCGTACGGTCAGCCGCGCCCCAGGTGGCCCTCGGGGGAGCGCCGGGGGGCGGGGATCGAGCGGACCGCGTACTCCTGCACGGCGGCGGCGTGCTCCTCCTCCTCCAGCGTCCAGTCGGCGCTGCCCGGCGCGTGCCGCCGGCTCAGCACGCCCTGTAGCGTGTCCACGGCGGTGGCCAGGCCGGCGCTCGGCCGGGTGCGCCAGAGCCGCTCCCCGTCCGGGGTGAGCCGGAACCAGCCGTCGCTGACGCTCACCAGACCGGCGCCGACGAGCCGCCGGACCGCGGTCTCCACCTCGTGTCGCTCGGGGATGGCCTGGTTGAGATGGTCGGCTGTGGAGAGCACGTCAGCGAGCCGGACGCCCTCGGGCCGCCGGGTGGACGCCGACCGGCGGTGCCGCCCCGCGCCGTTGGCGATAACCAGTGAAACGAAGATCCAGGCGTCGGTCCAGCGCCATCCGTTCTCCCCCATGCAGGAATGATGCCGCGCCTCGCCCCCGGAGGAAACACCCACTTTTGCGCGGGCGCGTCGCCCCAGCTCAGCAGGGTCGCCCGCGATCCGTCGCCGCCGATTCCCCCGCCGCCGATCCCGTCGCCGAGGCCGCCCCCGCCGCCGGGCGCACGCCTGGCGCGGCCGGTCCCGGCACCACCGCGCCGGCCGGAGCGGCCACCGGCTCCGGCGGCCCGCCCCGGGGTGCCAGGTCGACCGTGCAGGCGGGCAGGAAGAGCTGCACCAGCGGCCCGATGGCGAGGGCGTACGCCACCGTGCCCACGCCGACCGTGCCGCCGAGCAGCCAGCCGAGGGCCAGCACGGTGACCTCGATGACGGTGCGGACCAGCCGCACGGACCGACCGGGGCGGCGGGCCACGTACCCGGTCATGAGGCCGTCGCGGGGGCCGGGGCCGAGCCGCGCGCCGAGGTAGAGCCCGGTGGCCGCGCCGTTGGCGACGATGCCGGCGAGCAGCAGCGCCACCCGCACCGGGACCGGAAGACCGCCGGGCAGCAGGGCGAGCGCGCCGTCGGCCACCGGCCCGACCACCAGCACGTTGCTGACCGTCCCCAGGCCGGGGCGCTGCCGCAGCGGGAGCCAGAGCAGCAGCACCACCGCCCCGACCGCCATCGTGACGGTGCCGAAGGACAGCCCGGTCCATCGGGCCACGCCCTGGTGGAACACGTCCCACGGGTCCAGGCCCAGCTCGGAGCGGACCAGCAGCGCCATGCTGACCCCGTAGAGGACCAGCCCCGCATAGAGCTGGGTGAGCCGCCGTACCGGCCGGGACCGGAGATTGCCAATCGCCGTCACCCATGCCACTCTAGGTGCCAATTCAGCGGGTACGAGAGCCAATATCGGGAGGGTGGCCATGAGCAGTCAGGTACGTGGCGCACAATTGGCCCGGCTCCTCGGCCAGTGGCACGCGTTGCCGGGCCGCCGCCGCAGCCCCGACTACGCCGCGCTCGCCGACGCCGTCCGGGGGCTGCTCGCCGACGGCCGCCTGCCGCTGGGGGTGCGCCTGCCGGCCGAGCGGGAGTTGGCCGAGGCGCTGCGGATCAGCCGGACCACGGTGACCGCCGCGTACCGGCAGCTCCGGGAGAGCGGCCACCTGGCCAGCCGGCGCGGGGCGGGGAGCTGGACCATGCTCCCGGGCACCCACCGGGTCGCCAGCACCGGGCTCTGGACCCCGCAGGACGACCGCGACATGATCGACCTCGGGATGGCCGCGCTGGCCGCGCCGCCGCACCTCGTGCCCGCCGCCCGCGCCGCCGCCGAGGACCTGCCCCGCTACCTCGGCGGCGCCGGCTACCACCCGACGGGCATCATCGAGCTGCGCGAGGCGGTCGCTGCCGGCTACACCGCCCGGGGCCTGCCCACCTCGCCCGACCAGATCATGGTCACCAGCGGCACCCAGCACGCGCTGGACCTGGTGCTGCGCCTCGCCCTGGCCCCCGGCGGCAGCGTCCTGGTCGAGTCGCCGACGTACCCGAACGCCCTCGCCGCGCTGGCCGCCCGGCGGGCCCGGATCACCACCCACGGCCTCGCCCTCGACGGGGGCGGCTGGGACGCCGACCTGCTGCTGGGCAGCCTGCGGCAGGGCCGGCCGAAGCTGGCGTACCTGATCCCCGAGTTCCAGAACCCCACCGGCCACCTGATGCCGGCCGAGCTACGCGAGCGGACCGTCGGCGCGGCCCACGCCGCCGGCACCGACCTGGTCATCGACGAGTCGTTCGTGGACCTGCCGCTGGACGGCACGGCGCTGCCGCCGCCGGTCGCCACCTTCGACCGGCACTCCCGGGTGATCTCCATCGGCGGGATGAGCAAGCCGTACTGGGGCGGGCTGCGGATCGGCTGGGTGCGCGCCTCCGCCCCGCAGGTGCAGCGGCTGGCCGCCGCCCGGGTCGGGGTGGACATGGCCAGCCCGGTGCTGGACCAGCTCGTCGCCGTCCACCTGCTCGCCGACGCGCCTGCCATCGTGGCCGCCCGCCGGACGCAGCTCGCCGTCCAGCGCGACGCCCTGACCTCCGCGCTCGCCCAGCGCCTGCCCGACTGGCGGTTCACCGCGCCGCGCGGCGGGGTGACCCTCTGGGTCGAGCTGGACGGCCCGGTCTCCAGCGCCCTCGCGCGGGCCGCCGAGGAGGTCGGCGTGCGGCTGGCCCCCGGCCCCCGCTTCGGCCTGGACGGGACCCTGGAGCGCTTCCTGCGGTTGCCGTTCACCCTGCCCGCCGGGGACCTGGTCGAGGCCGTCGCCCGGCTCGCCGCGGTCCGCTACGACCTGGACCGCGCGGGCCGCCCGCGCTGGCGCGAACCCGCCGTCATCGCCTGAGCCCGAGGGCCACGCGCACCGCGCCGGATCACGCCGCGCGGGCCGGCGGCGGCGCCGACGTGCGGACCGGCGGCGGCGGGAGCACCGGCACGCGGACCGGCGGCGAGAGGCGCGGGGTAGGCGGGTTGGCGGCGGTACGTGGCCCGGACGGCGGGAGCGCCGGTACGCGGGCCGGCGGGCGTGCCCCGGGAGGGAGGGGCACGGCCGCCGGCGGGTCGGGTGCGGGTGAGCCCGGCCGGGCGGGTCAGAGCTCGGCGAGGCTGCCCTCGTACATCTTGTCGATCTCGGAGGCGAAGTTGCTCTCCACGCTCCGCCGCCTGATCTTCAGCGAGGGGGTCATCTCGCCGTCCTCGATGGTCAGGTCGCGGGGGAGGACCGTCACCTTCTTGATCGTCTCCCAGCGGTTGAGCTTCGCGTTGAGCTGGGCGACGTACTCCTCGACCATGGCGCGGGCCTCGTCAGAGGCGGCGATCTCGGCGTAGCCGCGGCCCTCCAGCGGGCCGCCGGCCGCCCAGCCCCGGATCGCGTCCGGGTCGAGGGTGACCAGCATGGTGCAGTAGTTGCGGGCGTGGCCGATGACCACCGCCTGCGAGGTGTACGGGCAGAGCGCCTTGAACATGCCCTCGATGTGCGAGGGGGCGACGTACTTGCCGCCGGAGGTCTTGACCAGGTCCTTCTTCCGGTCGGTGATGCGCAGGTAGCCGTCGGCGTCGAGGCTGCCGATGTCGCCGGTGCGGAAGAAGCCGTCCTCGGTGAACGCCGCCGCCGTCTCCTCGGGGAGGTTGTGGTACCCGCGCATCACCGGCCGGCCGCGGAGCAGGATCTCCCCGTCGGTGTCGATCCGGCACTCCAGGTCGCCCATCGCCCGGCCGACGGTGCCGATGCGCAGCCCGCCGGGCGGGTTGACGAAGTTGCCGGCGCTGCTCTCGGTCAGGCCGTACCCCTCGGAGATGGGCAGGTTGGCGGCGGCGAAGAAGGCGGCGATCTCCTTGCTCAGCGGCGCGGAGCCGGAGACCAGCACGCGGATGCGCCCGCCCAGGCGGGCCTGGAGCTTGCTGAAGACCAGCTTCTCGGCCAGCGCGTACCTCAGCCGCAGCCCGGCCGGGACCGGCCGGCCCTCCTGCTCCAGGGCGACCTTCTCCAGGCCGACCCGCACGCCCCAGGCGAAGATCTTCGCCTTCGCTCCGCCGCCGTCCCGGGCGGTGGTGACCGCCTTGTTGTAGACCTTCTCGAAGACCCGCGGCGCGCCGCACATCAGCGTCGGCCGGACGACGGAGAGTAGGTCGACCAGCTTCTCCACCCGGCCGTCGACGTAGGTCGGCAGGCCGACGTGGGTGGCGCCGCAGAGCAGGGTCTTGCCGAACGAGTGGGACAGCGGCAGCCAGAGGTAGTGGAGGTCGTCCTCGCGCAGCAGCCCCAGCTCGGCCTGCGCCACCCCCTCCCAGCACCAGCCGCCGTGCAGCAGCTCGACGCCCTTGGGTCGCCCGGTGGTGCCCGAGGTGTAGATGAGGGTGGCCAGGTGGTCCGGCCCGATGCCCTCGACCAGCCGCTCCACCAGCCCCGGATCGGCGTCGAGCGCGCGGGCGCCCCGCTCCTCCAGCTCGGCCAGGGTGAGCTGCGGGACGGCCGCGGCGGGGTCGGGCGCGCCGTCGAAGAGCACCACGTGGGTCAGCGCCGGCAGGGCCGCCCCGGCCACCTTCGCGGCCTGGGCGGGGTTCTCCGCGAACAGCACCCGGGAGCCGGAGTCGGCGACGATGTACGTCGCGTCCTCGGGCTCGGTGGTCGGGTAGACGGTGGTGGTCGCGCCGCCCGCGCACATGACGCCGAAGTCGGCGAGCACCCACTCCAGCCGGGTGTTGGACAGGATCGCCACCGGGTCCTCCGGGCCCACGCCGAGCCCGTGCAGCCCGGCCGCGACCGCCTTCGCCCGGTGCCCGACCTGGGCCCAGGTCAGCCAGAGCGGCCCGGAGCCGTCGGGCGCGGGGTGGCCGAAGGCGTGCCGGTCGGCGGAGGCGGCCACCCGCCTGAGGAACATGTCGGGGATGGAGCGGTATGGGACATCGAGAGCCATCGCGGTAGCCGCCTTCAGGGGGTGGAGGCGTGACTGAGGTCACGTCGTTTGCGGTTACCGAAGGGTATTGCCTGCGCGGGGCGTCGGCTAGCCCTCCGCGCCACGCCCGGCGCTCAGGCGTACCGGCCGGCGCGCATCGACCAGTCGTAGGTGGCCCGGACCCAGTTCCGCCGCGCCGCCAGGAACGGGAGCACCGCCGGGTCGTCGGCGGCGAGCAGGGCGGCCTCCCGCTCGGCGTACGCCGCCAGCGCCCGGTTGAACCGCTCGGCGGCGGCCCGCAGCGCCGCCGGCTCGTCACCGCCGGTCTCGGCCGCGATCGCGCTGACCAGGTTGTGCGCGTCCGGCCCCGAGCGGTTCTCCTTGCCGTACGAGAAGAGGTCGTTGCACCAGCAGACCAGGTCCACGGCCAGCGTCTCGACGTCGACCAGCGCCGGCTCGACCCGGTGCGCGGCCTCCGGCGGGGCGTCGTACGCCAGGTCGGTCAGGGTGAGCGCCGGGTGCACCGCGCCGGTGTGCCGGCGCAGCCGGACGTACTCGGCCACCCCGGGCACCCGCCGGTGCTCCCGGTTGGCCGCCTCCCAGAGCAGGGCCAGCAGGTAGTCGCGCACCTGGCCGACGAAGCGCAGCAGCAGGGCCGGGCGGCCCAGCGCCCGGGTCCGCCGGCACAGGTCGGCCAGGGCGGCGCCGAGCGGCCCGTCGCCCCGGTCGCCCGCCCCGTGCCCGTCGAGCACGTCGAGCAGGTCGGCGACGACCGGGGCCAGCCGGGTCGGCGCGTCGCCGAGGCCGTCCTCGTCGCACGCGTCGTCGACGACGAAGAGCCAGGTGACCAGGTCGGTGAGGAGGCGCAGGCGGTCGTCGTCGGCGTCCGGGCAGGCGCGCCCGGCCAGTTCGGCCGTGGCGGCCTGCCGCAGCCGGTGCAGCCGGCGTCCGTTGGTGATCAACCCGAACGACTGCGCCCAGCGCAGGCTCTCCTCGCCGGCTGCGCCGGTGCCGGCGTGCCGGGACGGGGAGAACGGCGGTTCGTCCAGCGCCGAGACCGCGAAGCTTCGCATGCCGCCCTCTCGGGTGTGGTCACCCCGGGCGGGCGACCGCACGAGGGTACGCCAGCGCGATCGACATTCATAGTTCGGTTGCCGCCGTTTCCGACGCCCGCGCGGGACCGCCCCGACGCGCCCCGTCAGAGGCCCAGGTCGGCGGCGCGGAGCCGCTCGGCCAGCGCGGCGGGCCCGTCCACCTGGACCCGGGCCGCCCGCTGCCGGCCGGTGAGGAAGAGGACCAGCTCGCCCGGCGCGGCGACCAGCCGGACCCGTGGCCCGCCCCGGCCCGCCGACAGCTCGCCGTACCCGGGCGCCTGCACCAGCAGGTCGGCCGGGAAGCGGCGCAGCGCCAACCGGCCCAGCAGCGCGGCCCGCCGCCACAGCACGGCGTGCAGCCCGGCCGGAAGGTCGCGCGGCTGCCACCCGGGCCGGGCCCGGCGGACGTCCTCGTGGTGGATGTAGAACTCCATCGTGTTGGCCAGCTCGTCGGTGAGCGGGTTGCTCACCGGGCTCCACACCGGCGGGCGGCGCACCCCCGCCACCAGCTCCGCGAACGGCCGCGCCGCGACCCGGGCGCGGACCCGCTCGGCGTACCCGCGCAGCGGCGGTAGCATGATCCCCCCGGCGGCGTCCGGCCGCCGCTCCCGCACGAGCAGGTGGGCGGCGAGATCCCGGACCGTCCAGCCCTCGTTGAGCGTCGGCGCGTCCGGTCCCAGGCTGAGCATCAGGTCGGCGAGCGCCTCGCGCTCCGACCGGGCGTACCGCGGCATGGCCCGATCGTATGCCGGGCCGGCGCGTTCGGCCCGGTGACGCCGACGCGGCCGTCGGCGTGATCGCCGACATATCCGTTCCGGGGCGGCGCGGTGGGGCCCGTCCGGTAAGGATGGGGGTAGATGATTGCGGCTTACGGCGGGGGAGAGCGTGACCAGCAGGACAAGTCGGGACGTGCTCCGCAGGGGGATGTCCGTGCTCGGCCGGGCCGTCCGGGAACAACCCCGGATCTTCGCGGTCGCGGTGGCCGGCAGCGTGCTGTTCGGCCTGCTGGTGATCGCCAGCGCGTACGTGGTGGGCGCCGTCGTCGGCGACGTGGTGGTGCCGGCGATCGAGCGCGGGTCGGTCGGCGTGGCGGCGCTCGCCCTCGCCGCCGGCGTCCTGTTCGGCATGAGCGTGCTGCGGGTGGTCGGCATCCTCGGCCGCCGGCTCGGCGCCGGCTACATGCAGTACCGGCTCCAGGCCGCGTACCGCCGCCGGGTCACCCGCCGCTACCTGGACCTGCCGCTGTCGTGGCACCAGCGCAACGCCACCGGCACCCTGCTCTCCAACGCCAACTCGGACGTGGAGGCGGCCTGGTACCCGATCGCCCCGTTGCCGTTCGCCGTCGGCACGCTGGTGATGCTCGTCGGCGCGATCGTCTCGCTCTTCGTCACCGACTGGGCGCTCGCCCTGGTCGGGCTCGCCGTCTTCCCCGCGCTGTTCGCGCTCAACGTCGTCTACTCCCGCCGGATGGCCCCCCGCCAGGCCCGCGCCCAGCGGCTGCGCGCCGAGGTCAGCGGCATCGCGCACGAGAGCTTCGACGGCGCCCTGGTGGTCAAGACGATGGGCCGCGAGGCGCAGGAGACCGCCCGGTTCGCCGCCCGGGCCGGCGAGCTGCGCGACGCGCTGATCTCCGTCGGCCGGCTGCGCGGCGTCTTCGACCCGACGCTGGAGACCCTGCCCAGCCTCGGCACCCTCGCCGTGCTGGTCGTCGGCGCGATCCGGCTGAGCCAGGGCGCGATCACGGTCACCGACCTGGTCAGCGTGGCCTTCCTCTTCACCGTGCTGGCCTTCCCGGTGCGGGCCATCGGCTGGGTCCTGGCCGAGCTGCCGCGCAGCGTCGCCGGCTGGGACCGGGTGAGCCGGGTGCTCGACGCCACCGGCGAGATGCCGTACGGCGAGCGCACCCTCGACCCGGCCGACCCGACCCCCGCCACGCTCGCCTTCACCGACGTGAGCTTCGCCTACGAGCCCGCCGAGGCGCACCTGCCCGGCACCGAGGTGCTCGGCGAGGTCACCTTCACCGTCCCCGCCGGGAAGACCGTGGCCCTGGTCGGGCCCACGGGCGCGGGGAAGTCCACCGTCGCCGCGCTGGCGGTGCGGCTGGTCGACCCGCGCGCCGGCACGGTCGGCATCGACGGCGTCGACGTGCGCGCCCTCACCGCCGCCTCGCTGGCCGGCTCCGTCGCGCTGGTGGCCCAGGTGCCGTTCGTCTTCGACGACACGGTCCGGGCCAACATCGCGCTGGACCGCCCCGGCGTCACCGACGACGACGTGTGGGCCGCGCTGCGGCTGGCCGAGGCGGACGGCTTCGTCGCCGCGCTGCCCGAGGGGCTGGACACCATGGTCGGCGAGCGGGGCACCTCGCTCTCCGGCGGGCAGCGGCAGCGGCTCACCCTGGCCCGGGCGCTCGCGGGGCGGCCCCGGCTGCTCGTCCTCGACGACGCGACCAGCGCGGTGGACCCGAGGGTGGAGGCGGCCATCCTGGCCGGGCTGCGCGCCCCGGACACGGGCGGCCCGGCCGCCTCGATCCTGGTGGTGGCGTACCGGCGGGCCACCATCGCGCTCGCCGACGAGGTGATCTACCTGGAGCACGGCCGGGTGGTCGCCCGGGGCACCCACACCGAGCTGCTCGCCACCGTCGGCGGCTACGCCGACCTGGTCACCGCCTACGAGCAGGCGGAGACCGACCGCGCGCAACAGGGGACGTACGACGAGGTCGGGCCGCTGCCCTCGGCGGCCGTCGCGAACGAAGGGCTGGAGCAGTGACGGCGGACGCGCAGGGCGGGCGGGACGAGGCGGCGGAGAGCACCTGGCGGACGCTGCGGCGGGGCCTGGCCCTCTCCCCGGAGCTGCGCACCGGGCTGCTCGGCACCGTCGCCCTGGCCCTGATCTACATGGTGGGCCGGGTGGCCGTCCCGGTCGCCGTGCAGCGGGGCATCGACGAGGGCATCGTCGGCGGGCTGGACCTCGACGTGGTGTGGCGGGTGGTCGCCGTGACCGCCGCCGTGCTGGTGGCCACCACCGTCTGCGGCTACCTGATGATGCGCCGGCTGTTCACGGTCAGCGAGACGGCCCTGGCCAACGTGCGCACCCGGGCCTTCCGGCACGTGCACGACCTGTCGATGCTGCACCAGCAGTCCGAGCGGCGCGGCTCCCTGGTCTCCCGGGTCACCAGCGACGTCGACCAGATCACCCAGTTCCTCCAGTGGGGCGGCGTGATCCTGATCGTCAACCTCGGTCAGCTCCTGGTGACGACGGCCGTCATGCTCGCGTACTCGTGGAAGTTGACGCTCGTGGTGTTCGCGGCGTTCGCGCCCGCCGTGCTGGTGATCCGGCTGCTCCAGCGCCGCCTCGGTGCGGCGTACCGGACGGTCCGGCAGCGGACGGGCGCCCTGCTCGGCACGATCGCGGAGAGCGTGGTCGGCGCGCCGGTGATCCGGGCGTACGGGATCTCGGGGCGGACCGCCCGCCGGCTCGACGCGGCGATCGAGGGGCAGCGGCTGGCGCAGCAGCGGGCGATCCGGATCAGCATCCTGGGCAGCTCCGTGGGGGAGCTGGCGGCCGGCCTGGCGCTGGCCGGCGTGGTGGTCCTCGGGGTCAACCTCGGGGTGGAGGGCGCGCTGTCGGTGGGGCAGCTCACCGCGTTCCTGTTCCTGGTGACCCTGTTCATCCAGCCGGTGCAGATCGCCACCGAGGTGCTCAACGAGGCGCAGAACGCCATCGCCGGCTGGCGGCGGGTGCTCGACGTGCTCGACGTCGCCCCCGACGTGGCCGACCCGGGCGAGCAGGGTCGGGACCTGCCGTCCGGCCCGCTGGACATCCACTTCGCCGGGGTCGGCTTCGCCTACCCGGGCGGGCCGCCGGTGCTGCACGACGTCGACCTGGAGATCCCGGCGAAGAGCCGGGTCGCCGTGGTGGGCGAGACCGGCAGCGGCAAGACCACCTTCGCCAAGCTGCTGACCCGGCTGATGGACCCGACGACCGGGCGGGTGCTGCTCTCCGGCGTGCCGCTGACCGAGGTGCGGTTCGCCTCGCTGCGCTCCCGCGTGGTGATGGTGCCGCAGGACGGCTTCCTGTTCGACGCCACGGTCGGCGAGAACGTCCGCTTCGCCCGGCCGGAGCTGGCCGACGAGCAGCTCACGGCCGCCTTCACCGAGCTGGGGCTGGCCGACTGGCTGGAGGGGCTGCCGGCCGGGCTGGACACGCCGGTCGGGGAGCGCGGCGAGGCGCTGAGCGTGGGCGAGCGGCAGCTCGTGGCGCTGGCCCGGGCGTACGTGGCGGACCCCGACCTGCTGGTGCTGGACGAGGCGACCAGCGCGGTCGACCCGGCCACGGAGGTGCGCCTGCAACGCACCCTGGACGCGGTGACCCGGGGCCGGACCACCCTCGTGATCGCCCACCGGCTCTCCACCGCCGAGTCCGCCGACGAGGTGATCGTGGTGGACCGGGGTCGGATCGTGCAGCGCGGGCCGCACGACGAGCTGGTCCGCGACCCGGAGTCGGTCTACGGGCTGCTCTACGCGTCCTGGCTGGAGCAGACGCGTTGACCAGGGTGGCCGCTTGACGAGGGCGGCTGCTTGACCGGGCGGACGGGGAAAACCGGGGGTCGGTGGACCCGGTGGGGCCGGTTGGTCTACCGTGCTGTTAGGTAAGCCTAACCTTCGGAGGTGGGTCATGCGCCCGAGCCCCGTCCTTCGCCCGAGCCCCGCCGAGACCGTCCGGACGCTGGTCGCCGGCCGGCTCCCGGCCCTGGTCCACCTCGCCCAGCGGCCCGGCCCGTTCCACGTCCGGCACGTCACCGACGCCGACGGGCGGGTGCTGCTGCTCGTGCCGTCGCACAGCGACCTCGCCGCCGCGCTGCCCGGCGAGGCGGGCGAGGACGTGGCCGTCGCGCTCGACGTCCTCGACCTGCCGCCCGCGGCCGGCGCCCCCTCGCTGGGCCGGGCCTGGGTGTCGGGCTGGGCCGTCGCGCTGCACGGCGGCGACGCCCGCCGCGCCGTGCTGGACTTCGCCGAGGTCGACCCCGTGGGCGACCTGCTCGACGTGGGCACCCGGTTCCGGCTGCACCGCTTCGAGGTGGCGGAGGCCCGCCTGGAGCGCCCCGACGGCCTGTGCCGGGTCGACCCCGGCGCGTACGCCGAGGCCGAGCCGGACCCGCTGCACCCGGTGGAGACTGAGCTGCTGACCGAGCTGGCCGTGCAGCACGGCCACGAGCTGGCCGCGTACCTCCGGCGGCAGCTCGGCCTGGCCGAGTCCACCCGGGACGGCTCGCCCCGCGTGGTCCGGCTCGACCGGTACGGAATGGTCGTCTCCTTCGGCCGCCCCGGCGCGCGGCGGCGGGCCCGGCTGGCCTTCCCGCGCCCGGTGGCCGACCAGCGGGAACTGGCCCGGCTGCTGCATCCGATGCTGTGCCGGCACTCCGACTCGACCCGCCTCACCGACCCGGCCTGACCCCGCCCGCCCCGCTCCCTCCCCTGCCGCGCCGTCGCCGTCGCCCGGGGGAGAGGCTTCTCTGCCGCAGGCGTCAGGAAGGCGTACTTCCTTCCGCCAGGTCGCCGCGCAGGTAGCGCTGGATCGTCGGGGCGACCGCCGCGACCAGGGTCTCCGCCGGGGCGGAGGCGACCGGCTCCAGCCGGACCACGTGCCGCATCACCGCCAGGCCGATCAGCTGGCTGGCCACCAGCGACCCGCGCAGCGGCAGCTCCGCCGGGTCGCCGCCGAGGTGGTGCAGGACGCGGCGCAGGACCTGGGTGACCAGGAACTCCCGCAGCAGCCGGGCGGTCCACTCGTTGCTCATCCCGGAGCGCAGCAGGGCCACCGCGCCCGCGCCGGCCGGGGAGTCCCAGAGCCCGAGGAACCCGCGGACCAGCCGCTCGCCGATGCCGTCGTCGTCCCCGGCCAGCACCTGGGGCAGCAGGTCGCCCGGGTCCATCGGGGCGTCCAACGTGGCCAGGAAGAGCTGGTCCTTGCTGCCGAAGTAGTGGTGCACCAGCGCCGGGTCGACCCCGGCCGCGCCGGCGATGGACCGGACGGAGGCCGCGTCGAAGCCCCGCTCCGCGAAGGCGGCCCGCGCCGCGTCGAGGATCGCCTCCCGGGTGCCCGGTCTGCCGGGTCTCCGGCCCGTCCGCCCCGCCATCTCCGCCCTTCGTCCCGTCGCGCCTCAGCCGCTGCGCCGACGCAGGGTCGCGGCGGCGAGCACCAGCGCCAGCACCACGGCCCCGGCCACCACCGCGAGGTCGCGCCACAACGTGGCCGTCGGCTCGGCGTGCGCGCCGACCTCCTGCAACGCCTCGACCGCGTACGACAACGGGAGGACGTCGCTGACCGCCTGCAACCAGCCGGCCATCTGGCCCCGGGCGACGAAGAGGCCGCACAGCAGCAACTGGGGGACCACGACGACCGGCATGAATTGTACGGCCTGGAACTCGGTGCGGGCGAAGGCGCTGCACAGCAGGCCGAGGGCGACCCCGAGCACCGCGTCGACCACCGCGATGGCGATCACCAGGGCGCTGTTGCCGGCGGTGGTCAGCCCGAACACCCAGTACGCCACGGCCGAGGCGATCGCGGCCTGCCCGGCGGCGGCGAGGCCGAACGCGAGGCCGTAGGCGAAGAGCAGGTCGAGCCGGTTGAGCGGGGTGGTGAGCAGCCGCTCCAGGGTGCCGGAGGTGCGCTCGCGCAGCATGGCGATGCTGGTCACGAGGAACATGATGAGGAACGGGAAGACACCGAGCATGATCAGCGCCACCCGGTCGAACGGGCTCGGCCGGCCGGGCGGGACGGGCTGGTCGACGTACATGTGGTAGACGATGGTGAGCAGCAGGCCCGGGACCACCACGAGCAGGGCGACGGTGCGCCGGTCGTGCCGGAGTTGGCGCAGGATGCGGCCGGTGGTGGCGGCCAGGATGCGCGGGTTCACGACGGGTCCCCGTCGGCTCCGGCCGGGTTCGCCCCGCCGGCCCGGATCAGGCGCAGGAACGCCTCGTCGAGGTCGTCGACGCCGGCGGCGGCGCGGACCGCGTCCGGGGTGTCGTCGGCGATCAGCCGGCCCCGGCGGATCAGCAGCAGCCGGTCGCACCGGGCCGCCTCGTCCATCACGTGGCTGGACACGAGCAGGGTCGTCCCGGCGGCGGCCAGGGCGTGGAACCGGGCCCACAGGTCGGCCCGCAGCACCGGGTCCTGCCCGACGGTCGGCTCGTCGAGGACGACCAGCTCCGGCTCCCCGACCAGGGCGCAGGCCAGCGACGCCCGGCTGCGCTGCCCGCCGGAGAGCGTGCCGACGAGCTGGGTGGCCGCCTCCGCCAGCCCCACGTCGGCGACGGCCCGGTCCGCCTCGGCCCGGCCCCGGCCGTGCAGCGCCGCGAAGTAGCGGGCGTTCTGCCGGACGGAGAGGTCGGCGTAGACGCTGGGGGCCTGGGTCAGATAGCCCACCCGGCTGCGCAGCGTGGACGAGCCGGCGGGCCGGCCGAGCACGGTCACCGAGCCGGAGCGGACCGTCTGCACCCCGACGACGGCGCGCATCAGGGTCGTCTTGCCGCTGCCGCTCGGCCCGAGCAGGCCGGTGACCGCGCCGCGCGGCACCGAGCAGGTCAGCCCGTGCAGCACCCGCCGCCGGCCGCGCTCCACGACCAGGTCGCGGACCGCTATCGCATGCTCCATCGCCCACCTCCAAAAAACTCATCACCCGATGAAATCAACGCTAGATGAATTGAGCTTCCGCCCGCAAGGGATCCGCGCGGCCGGCCGACCGCGCGGCGACGCCGGGGCACGGCGTGTGGCGAAAGGTGCCCGGAGGCAGGAATGAGAACGGTCGGGCACCAGCCTTCGGAACGGGCGGTAGCCTTCGGACCGGACAGCAGGTCCGGCAACGGGCATTGCGCCCCGATCGGGCGTACGGCACGATGGCGCGGTGGGTCACGCAGCGTCACGCGATGGTGGGTTCCTCGACGACTGGGTAGCCCGGCTGCGGCGGGCCGCCGAGCGGCCCGTCGTCGGCATCCTGCTGCGCGGCAGCCACGCCCGCCGGGCCGCCACCGCGCACAGCGACGTGGACCTCGACGTGCTGGTCAGCGCCGAGCCGCCGGCCCCGTCGACCGGCGCGCCGGTCAACGCGCCGTACGCGGTCCGCCGGGCCTACCTCGCCGAGTCCGGGGGGCGGCTGACCCACGTCTCGGTGGCGGTGCGGGACATCCGCTCCTGGCTGACCCGGCTCGCGCAGCCCGCCGACTGGGCGTTCGGGCTGCCGGTCACCGCGCCGGTCCGGCTGCTCTGGGCCGACGAGCGCTGGCGCGCCCGCATCGACCTGCCGGTGCTCTGCCAACCCGCCGACGAGCCGAGGCTGGAGGAGCTGATCGCCACGCTCGGTAAGGTCGCCGGGGCGCGGGCCCGGGGCGACCACCTCGGCGTCCGGCTGGCCGCCGCCGACCTGGCCCGGCTCTGCCCGTGCGTGCTGCGGCTGGCCAACCCGGGCGTGCGGGTGGTCTCCCGGCGGGCGGCGTTCGCCGCGGCGCTGGACCTCCCGGTCGCCCCGCCCGGCTACCGCGACGACATGCTGCTATGCCTCGGCGCGCGCCCCGGAGCCACGGGGCAGCTCTGGGCCGCCGCCGGGCGGCTGGTCACCGGCACCGTCCCGCTGGTGCGCCCGTACGCCGACGAGATCGCCGCAGTGGCCGGGGCGGACCTGGCCGAGGCCCTGTCGGACGGGCGGCTGGACCGCTACCTCGCCCAGCTCACCGCCGACGCCGAGACCGCGCCGCGCCCCGAGCCGGGATGCGCGGGGGTCGCGCCGCGCCCCGAGCGGGAGCGCGCGGGGGCCGTGCCCCGTCCCGAGCCGGGACGCGCCGAGGCCACGTCGCGCCCCCGGCGGGAGCCGTCGCCCGTGCCCGCGCCGCGTGCGGGAGAATGGCTCACTGTGCCCGTACCTGACGCGCCGGCGACCGGCGCCACCACCGCGAACCCGCCGACGACCGGCGGGCCCGCCCGCCCGTCGCGGCTCGACCCGGCCGTCGCCGCCCGGCTGCGCCGCACCCCCGACGGCCTGGTGGCCGCCGTGGTCCGCCAGCACGACACCGGCGAGGTGCTGATGGTCGCCTGGATGGACGACGAGGCGCTGCACCGCACCCTCACCACGGGCCGGGCCACCTACTGGTCGCGCAGCCGGCAGGAGTACTGGGTCAAGGGCGCGACCTCCGGCAACCACCAGTACGTCCGCTCCGTGGCCCTGGACTGCGACGGCGACGCGCTGCTGGTCGGCGTCGACCAGGTCGGGGCGGCCTGCCACACCGGCGAGCGCACATGCTTCTTCACGGAGCTTCCGGTCACCGCCGGGGAGCCGGGGTGACCGACGGCGTGGTCAGCCCCGACCTGGGCGCGTTCACCGACCTGGCGGCCCGCTGGCGGGTCGTCCCGGTCACCCGGCGGTTGCTCGCCGACGCGGAGACCCCGGTCGGGGTCTACCGGAAGCTGGCCGGCGGCCCCGGCACGTTCCTGCTGGAGTCCGCCGAGCAGGGGGCCGGCCCGGCGGGCTCGGCCTGGTCGCGGTACTCCTTCATCGGGGTGCGCAGCAGCGCCACCCTCACGGAGCGGGGCGGCGTCGCGCACTGGACCGGGAACCCGCCGGCCGGGCTGCCCACCGGCGACGACCCGGTGCGGGTGCTGCGCGAGACGGTCGCGGCCCTCGCCGGCCCGGCCTGGGACCCGGCCAGCGGGATGCCGCCGCTCAGCGGCGGCATGGTCGGCTTCCTCGGGTACGACCTGGTCCGCCGCTTCGAGCGGCTGCCCGAGCTGGCCGAGGACGACCTCGGTGTGCCCGAGCTGGGCATGATGCTCGCCACCGACCTGGTGGTCCTCGACCACTACGACGGCTCGGCGATCCTGGTCGCCAACGCGGTGCTCCCGCCGCCGGAGCAGCCGGACCGCGCCGCCCTGGTCGCCGCCGCCTACCACCACGCGGTCGGGCGGCTGGACGCGATGACCACCGCCCTGTCCCGGCCCATCCCGCCGATGATCTCCACGGTGGAGCGCCCGGCCGTCGGCGAGGTGGTCAGCCGCACCGACGACGGCGGGTACCCGAAGGCGGTCGAGGCGGCCAAGGAGGCGATCCGGGCGGGCGAGTGCTTCCAGATCGTGCTCTCCCAGCGCTTCGAGCGGCGCACCCACGCCGACCCGCTGGACGTCTACCGGGTGCTGCGCACCACCAACCCCAGCCCGTACATGTACCTGCTGCGCTTCGACGGCTTCGACGTCGTCGGTTCCTCGCCGGAGGCGCACCTGAAGGTGAGCGTCGGCGCGGACGGGCGGCGCCGGGCCCTGCTGCACCCGATCGCCGGCACCCGCCCGCGCGGCGGCACCCCGGAGGCCGACGCCCGGCTCGCCGCCGAGCTGCTGGCCGACCCGAAGGAACGCGCCGAGCACGTGATGCTGGTCGACCTGGGCCGCAACGACCTGGGCCGGGTCTGCCGGCCGGGCACGGTCGAGGTGCCGGAGTTCGCCACCATCGAGCGGTACAGCCACGTGATGCACATCGTCTCGACGGTCACCGGGGAGCTGCGCCCGGACCGCACCGCCTTCGACGCGCTCGCGGCCACCTTCCCGGCCGGCACCCTCTCCGGCGCGCCCAAGGTCCGGGCCATGGAGATCATCGAGGAGCTGGAGCCGGTCCGGCGGGGCCTCTACGGCGGCACCGTCGGCTACTTCGGCTTCGGCGGCGACCTGGACATGGCCATCGCCATCCGCACCGCGCTGATCCGCGACGGCCGGGCGTACGTGCAGGCCGGCGCGGGGGTGGTGGCCGACTCCGACCCGGCCGCCGAGGACCGGGAGACCCGCGCCAAGGCCGCCGCCGTGCTGGCGGCCATCGCCGCCGCCGAGACCCTGCGGCCGGCCCGATGACCGGCCCGGCGACGGAACCGGCGACCGACCCCGCCGCCGGCGCGGTGACGCCGGACGCGCGGCGGCGGCGCGAGCTGACGTACGCGGTGCTGCTCTGCCTGGCCGGCGCGGGCCTGGCGCTGTGGGCGTCCACCCGGACCTGGTCGGTCGAGCTGACCGCGCGGCCCGTCCCGCTGCCCCCGGTGCGGCAGGCCCGCACCGGGGCCGGGCTGCTGCCCTGGCTGCCCGCCCTCGCCGTGGTGGCGCTGGCCGGCGGCGGCGCGGTGCTGGCCACCCGGGGGGCGGTCCGCCGGCTGCTCGGCGTCCTGCTGCTGGCGCTCGGCGCGGCCGTGGCGGCCGGCGGCGGCTACGGGCTGGTGGCCGCGTTCGACGGCGAGGTGAGCCGGCAGTGGCCCGCGCTCTGCCTGGCCGGCGGCGCGCTCGCCGCCGGTGGCGGGGCGCTCACCGCGCTGCGGGGCGCGACCTGGCCGGCGATGGGCGCACGGTACGAGCGGCCGGTCCGCCGCGCCGCCGACCCGCAGGAGGGGGAGGCGGCGACCGGCCCGGTGACCGGGCGGCGCACCACCCAGGCGTGGGACGCGCTGGACCGGGGCGAGGACCCGACGGAGCACTGACCCGGCCGGACCGGGTGTCAGCCGACCGGCTGGCGGTCCCGCGCGGCGGCTCGGGCGGCGGCCAGCTCGGCCACCAGGCGGTCCAGCTCGGCGCGGCGCTCGGCGCGGGCCCGGTCGGCGCAGACCGCCTCCCAGGCGTTGTCCCGCGCGGTGCGGACCCGGCCGTCGCCGGTCGCGGCGCGCTCCAGCGTGTGCACCACCGCGACGGCCAGTGACGCCACGGTCCGGGAGATGGTGGTCAGTCCGATGCTCGGCTCGGGCCCGGTGCTCGTGCTCATGCTCACCCCGCACGCTCTCGTTCCGACGGTTCGGGCAGGCGCATCGTCGAGTCTGCCCGAACACCACGGTGCCCCGCTCACGTTTCGTGACGGTCACCGCGAGGTCAACTGTGCGCCGGCCCGGGCCGCCCGGACAGGGCCGTTCCGCCTTGATCTTCGTCACAGCGCGCCGACGAGCGCGCCTCCGCGCATCGATCGACGTGCGCGCGGGGTGGGTTCGGGCGGAGAATGATCCGATGGGGATGGGCGGTCGTCGATGGGTCGGGTGGCGCGGGCGTCGTCGCCGGGGTCACCGTGACCGGTCGGCCCGGTGGCGCTGGGTGACCTGCCGTTCACCGGAAGTCGGCCATTATGCCGCAGCCCATCTCGTGAGGAGCGCCATACCCCCGGCACATGCTGCCAGGTGGCGCCCCCTAGCATCGGCCCATGACACCCGGAGAGGGGAGTCCGTTGGTGACTGCTGAGCATGCGCACGCGGAAGGGGACGGGGCCGCCGAGGCGGCGTCCGGAAACGTCCTGGACGAGATCCTGGCCGGCGTGCGCGAGGACGTCGCGCGACGGCAGGAGCAGGTGCCACTGGAGCGCGTCCGCGAACTCGCCGCCGCCGCGCCGCCGCCGCTCGACGCGTACGCGGCCCTGCGCCGGCCCGGCGTGGCGGTGATCGCCGAGGTGAAGCGCTCGTCGCCGTCGCGGGGGCAGCTCGCCGACATCGCCGACCCGGCCGAGCTGGCGGGCGAGTACGCCGCCGGCGGCGCGCGGGCGATCAGCGTGCTCACCGAGGGGCGTTGGTTCGGCGGCTCCCTGGACGACCTCGCCGCCGTGCGGGCCGCCGTGCAGGTGCCGGTGCTGCGCAAGGACTTCGTGGTCTCCAGCTACCAGGTGCACGAGGCCCGCGCCCACGGCGCCGACCTGGTCCTGCTAATCGTGGCCGCGCTGGAGCAGAACGCCCTCGTCGGGCTGCTGGAGCGCATCGAGTCCCTCGGCATGTGCGCGCTGGTCGAGGTGCACACCGAGGAGGAGGCCGACCGGGCGCTGGAGGCCGGCGCGCAGGTGATCGGGGTCAACGCCCGCGACCTGCGCACGCTGGAGGTCGACCGGTCGGTGTTCGAGCGCATCGCCCCCGGCCTCCCCAGCAGCGTCGTCAAGATCGCCGAGTCCGGCGTGCGTGGCCCGCACGACCTGATCCGGTACGCCTCGGCCGGTGCCGACGCCGTCCTGGTCGGGGAGGGCCTGGTCACCCAGGCCAGCCCCCGCGAGGCGGTGGCCGCGCTGGTCAACGCCGGGAACCACCCGGCAACGCCCCGCCCGGCGCGCTGAGCCGCGCCGGGGCGCCCAGTCAGCAGCGAGAGGAGACGCGATGAGCGCCACCGACCCGACCCCGGCCGGCCAGGTTCCCGACGCCGCCGGTCACTTCGGCCGGTTCGGCGGCCGGTTCGTCCCGGAGGCGCTCGTCGCGGCCCTCGACGAGCTGGACGCCGCGTACCGCAAGGCGATGTCGGACGAGTCCTTCCTCGCGGAGTTCGACGCGCTGCTGCGCGACTACGCCGGCACCCCCTCGCTGCTCTACCGGGCCGAGCGGTTCTCCGCGAAGATCGGCGCCCGGGTGCTGCTCAAGCGGGAGGACCTCAACCACACCGGGGCGCACAAGGTGCGCAACGTGCTCGGCCAGGCGCTGCTGACCCGGCGGATGGGCAAGCGGCGGGTGATCGCCGAGACCGGCGCCGGGCAGCACGGCGTGGCCACCGCGACCGCCGCCGCCCTGTTCGACCTGGAGTGCGTCGTCTACATGGGCGAGGTCGACACGCAGCGGCAGGCGCTCAACGTGGCCCGGATGCGGATGCTCGGCGCCACCGTCGTCCCGGTTACCACCGGCTCGCGCACCCTCAAGGACGCGATGAACGAGGCGATGCGGGACTGGGTCGCCAACGTCGACGACACCCACTACCTGATCGGCACCGCCGCCGGGCCGCACCCGTTCCCCGAGATGGTGCGCGACTTCGTCCGGGGCATCGGCGACGAGGCCCGCGCGCAGTGCCTCGACCTGACCGGCGCGCTGCCGGACGCGGTCGCGGCCTGCGTCGGGGGCGGCTCCAACGCGCTGGGCATCTTCCATGCCTTCGTGCCCGACGCCGGGGTCCGGCTGTACGGCTTCGAGGCCGGCGGCGAGGGCGTGGAGACCGGCCGGCACGCGGCCAGCATCACCGGCGGCACCTCCGGGGTGCTGCACGGCACCCGCACCTACGTGCTCCAGAACGCCGACGGGCAGACGATCGAGTCGCACTCGATCTCCGCCGGCCTGGACTACCCGGGCGTCGGGCCGGAGCACGCGTGGCTGCACGACAGCGGCCGGGCGACCTACCTGCCGGTGACCGACGCCGAGGCGATGGCCGCGTTCGAGCTGCTCTGCCGCACCGAGGGGATCATCCCGGCGATCGAGAGCTCCCACGCGCTCGCCGGGGCGCTGAAGATCGCCCCGGCGCTGGCGGCCGAGCTGGGCCGGGAGCCGGTCATCGTGGTCAACCTCTCCGGGCGGGGCGACAAGGACGTGCACACCGCCGGCGAGTACTTCGGCATCCTCGACAGGGAGCAGTGACATCGTGAGCCGGATCGGGGTGGCGTTCGACAAGGCCCGTGCCGACGGGCGGGCCGTGCTGGTCGGCTGCATGCCGGCCGGGTTCCCGACCGTCGAGGGCAGCATCGCCGCGATGAAGGCGATGGTCGAGGCGGGCGTGGACGTCATCGAGTTGGAGATCCCGTACTCCGACCCGGTGATGGACGGCCCGGTGATCCAGCGGGCCAGCGACATCGCGCTGGCCGGCGGCGTCCGCACCGCCGACGCGCTGCGCATCGTCGAGGCGGTCGCGGCCACGGGCGCGCCGGTGGTCACGATGACCTACTGGAACCCCATCGAGCAGTACGGCGTCGACGCGTTCGCCCGGGACCTGGCCTCGGCCGGCGGCACCGGCCTGATCACCCCGGACCTCATCCCCGAGGAGGCCGACGAGTGGCTGGCCGCCTCGGACGCGCACGGGCTGGACCGCACCTTCCTGGTCGCCCCGTCCTCGACGGACGCGCGGCTGAGGATGACGGTGGAGCACTGCCGGGGCTTCGTCTACGCCACCGCGATCATGGGTGTCACCGGGGCCCGGTCGCGGACCTCCGACGCCGCGCCGGTGCTGGTCGCCCGGGTGCGGGAGGCCACCGACCTGCCGGTCGGCGTGGGGCTCGGCGTCGGCACCGGCGCGCAGGCCGGCACGGTCGCCGGGTACGCCGACGGGGTGATCGTCGGCAGCGCGCTGATCCGCTGCCTGCTCGACGCGCCCGACGAGGCCGGCGGCCTCACCGCCCTGCGTGCGCTCAGCGCCGAGCTGGCCGAGGGCGTCCGCACCCCGCGCCCCTGACCCGCCGCCCACCCGCCCCGCACCGCCCGCTCCCGAGCGGGGTTGCCGGTGGTGGGGGCGGCGACGGTAGCGTGTGCATCCGTGACCCTCGCCTCGACGATCCCCCAGGCGGCCCTGCCCAGCCCCAGCACGGCGGTGTGGCAGCTCGGCCCGCTGCCGCTGCGGGCGTACGCGCTCTGCATCATCGCCGGCATCGTGGTGGCCTGCGTGGTCACCGAGCGCCGGCTACGCGCCCGGGGCGTCGCCCCCGGGGCGGTGCTGGACATCGCCGTCTGGGCGGTGCCGTTCGGCATCGTCGGCGCGCGGATCTACCACGTGATCACCTCACCGGAGAAGTACTTCGGGGCCGGCGGCGAGCCGCTCAAGGCGTTCGCGATCTGGGAGGGTGGGCTCGGCATCTGGGGCGCGGTGGCCGGCGGGGCGGTCGGCGCCTGGCTCGCCGCCCGCCAGCTCGGCATCCCCCTCACGGTGGTGGCCGACGCGCTCGCCCCGGGGCTGCCGCTGGCCCAGGCGGTCGGTCGGCTCGGCAACTGGTTCAACAACGAGCTGTACGGCGGCCCGACGACCCTGCCCTGGGGCCTTGAGGTCCACGCCATGGGCTCGGGCGGCCGGGCGAAGGTCGTCGACGGCGAGCCGGTGCTGCTGCCCGGGCTGTACCACCCGACCTTCCTCTACGAGGCGCTGTGGAACGTCGGCGTCGCCGCCCTGGTCCTCGTCCTCGACCGGAGGCTCCGGCTGGGCCGGGGGCGCGCGTTCGCCCTCTACGTGATGGGCTACACCGCCGGCCGGTTCTGGATCGAGATGATGCGCACCGACGAGGCCACCCGGATCCTCGGCGTCCGGCTCAACGTCTTCACGGCCGCCCTGGTCTTCGTCGGCGCGTTGGTCTACTTCCTGCGGGCGCGCGGCCCCCGGGAGTACCTGGTCCCGGTGGGCATGCCCACCGCCGTCGCCGCCCCGACCGGCGGCGACGTGTCCCAGCTCGACCTGTCGCAGCGGGAGGCCCGGCCGGCCGCCGCCGCGCCGCAGGGGTACCGGGTGGTCGACGAGGAACAGTTCCGGGCGTACCGGGAGACCGGGGTCGCCCCCGACGACGGCCCCGACGCGACCGACGACGGGACCGCCGGCCCCGGGGCGGGCGGCGACGAGTCCGCCGGGGCGCCGGGTCGCGGCGCGGCCGACCGCGAGAGCTGAACGGGGGAGGGCGCATGCGTACCGCGGTGGTGGTCGGGGCCGGTGTCGGTGGCCTGGCGGTCGCCGGCGCGCTGGCCCGCTCCGGCTGGCAGGTCACGCTCCTGGAGCGCGCCGACCGGGTCCGCCCGGAGCCGGCGGCCGTCGTGCTCTGGCCCAACGGGGTACGCGCGCTGCGCGCCCTCGGCCTCGGCGCGGGGCTGGACGCGATCGCCACCCCGCTGCCCGACGGCGGGGTGCGCCGGCCCGACGGGCAGTGGCTCGTGCAGCCCCGCCCCACCCCGGCCGACCGGATGCCGGTGGTGGTGCACCGGGAGGACCTGCACGACACCCTGATCGCCGGGCTCGGCGAGCGGGTGGAGCTGCGCACCGGCGTGGCGGTGCGCACGGTGCGGGCCGAGGCGGGGCAGCGCCCGTCCGTCGGCGACGGCCGGCAGAGCTACGAGGCCGACCTGGTGGTCGCCGCGGACGGCACCGACAGCGAGATCCGCCGGCGGCTCGCCCCCGAGGCCCGGGTGGTCAGCTCCGGCAGCGCCGCCTGGCGGGCGGTGATCCCCTGGTACCGGGCGCCCCGGCTGCCGGCCGACCAGCCGGTCGGCGGAGAGACCCTCGGCGCCGGGTACCGGTTCGTGGCCGCCTCGCTGGGCGAGCGCGGCTCCTCCGGCGCGTCGAGCCGGGGCGGCATCTACTGGGTGGCCACCGCGGCCGGCGCACCCCGGCCGGAGTCGCCGGAGACGCAGCTCGCGCTGCTGCGCCGCTGGTACGCCGGCTGGCCCGCGCCGATCGGCGAGCTGCTGGAGGCCACCGACCCGGCCGACCTGGTGCAGCGGGAGATCCGCGAGCTGCGCCCCCTGCCCCGCGCGTACGGCTTCCCGGCCGGGCCGGGCGGGGTGGTGCTGCTCGGCGACGCCGCCCACGCCATGCCCCCGCACCTCGGCCAGGGCGCCTGCCTCGCCTTCGAGGACGCGGCCACCCTGGCCTCGCTGCTGCGCGAGTCCCGCCTGCCGGACGCCGTGGCCGCGTACGACCGGCTGCGCCGCCCCCGGGCCGCCACGGTGGTCCGGCAGACCCGCCGGATGTCGGCGGTCCTCCAGACCCGGGGCCGGCTCGCCCTGCGGGCCCGCGACGCCGCCCTGGGCACGCTCACCCCGCGCCTGCTCTCCGCCGCCGCCGCCACCGCCGCCGCCTGGCGCCCCCCCGCCTAGCCCCCGGCCGGGCGGACGGGTCAGAGGACGGCGGGGGGTTCGGCTATGCAGGCGGTGCCCAGGCGGCGGAAGCCGACCCGGACGTAGACGCGGGCGATCTCCTCGCTGCCGGCGGAGAGGAAGACCAGGTCGGTGCCGGCGTCGCGCAGCGCGCGGGCGAGGGCGGCGGTGACGGCCGCGCCGAGCCCCCGGCGGCGGGCGGCCGGCAGGGTGGCCACCCCGGCGACCTCCGCGGTGTCCCCGACCCGCATCGCGATCCCGCTGGCCAGCGCGCCCTCCTCCGGCGTCCCGGCGAGCACCGACAGGCGGCTGCCGTCGGCGAGGCGGGCCCGCTCCTCCTCCAGCGCCGCCGCGTCCAGCCCGGTGACGGCCGCGTCGCGCTGCGCCGGGCCGGCGTCGCCCCGGGCGGTGCCGGCGGCGGAGAAGCCCACGGCGGCGACCGCCCGCCGCACGGCCACGTCCCGGGCGAAGCCGGGCGCGCCCGCGTCCAGCAGCCGCACCGGTACGTCGGTGAAGTCCCCGGGGGCGGCCAGCGCGGCCGGGTCGAGCACCATGAGCGGCGCCTCCAGCACGGTCAGCCCGGCCGCGCGGGCCACCGGCAGCAGGTCGGGGACGCGCTCGTGCACCCACTCGAACGCCTCCGGCTGGCCCAGCTCCCGCTGCCGCGCCCGGACGGCGGTCAGGTCCGCCGCGGACGGCGTCGTGGTGGCGTCGAGGCGGGGACGCGCGTAGAACGGCCAACCGGCCCCTTCCCGGACGAACAGTACGAGGGGACCGTGCTCCTCCACGCGCGCCATATCGCGGGGCACCGCGTCGTAGAACTGCTCCAACCGGTCGAAGGTGACGGTCGTGCCACTACCCACGTGATCCACGCCGCGAGACTACTCTTCCCAACATCTGGAAGTGTGATCAATCTGAAGTGGCCTTGCGCCGCAACCCCTAACGTAGACTCAATAGACCCATAAGGGCCGACGTCGTCCCGACATGATCCAACCTGAGTGACGACAGGAGGCCCGGTGGCCTTTCCGTACCCTCACAGCCCGCAGTCGGTCCCGCGCGCGGCCGGGCTCTACGACCCCGCGCACGAGCACGACGCGTGCGGCGTCGCCTTCGTGGCCGACCTGTACGGGCGACGCTCCCACGCGGTCGTGGCCAACGGCCTCGGTGCCCTGCTCCGGCTGGACCACCGGGGCGCCCGGGGCGCGGAGCACAACACGGGCGACGGCGCCGGCATCATGATCCAGGTGCCGGACGCGTTCCTCCGCGAGGTGGTCGACTTCCCGCTGCCGCCCAAGGGCGAGTACGCCACCGGCCTGGTCTTCCTGCCGACCGACGACGACGGCGAGGCCCGCGCCCGCCGGGTGCTGGAGAAGTACGCCCTCGTCGAGGGCGCCGACGTCCTCGGCTGGCGGGACGTGCCGACCGACCCGGGCGGCCTGGGGGAGACCGCGCTCGCGGCGCTGCCCCGGGTGCGGCAGGTCTTCCTGGCCGCGCGCCGGCTCACCGACACCCCGGCCGGCCCGGCCGGCTCCCCGCTGACCGGCCTCGACCTGGACCGGGTGGCGTTCTGCGTGCGCAAGCAGACCGAGCGGGAGAGCGCCGAGCGGGGCGTGCCGGCGTACTTCCCGTCGCTGTCCTGCCGCACGATGGTCTTCAAGGGGATGCTCACCCCCGACCAGCTCCCCGAATTCTTCCCCGACCTGACCGACGAGCGGGTGGTCTCCGCCATCGCGCTGGTGCACTCCCGGTTCTCCACCAACACGTTCCCGTCCTGGCCGCTGGCGCACCCGTACCGGCTGATCGCGCACAACGGCGAGATCAACACGATCCGGGGCAACCGGAACTGGATGCAGGCAAGAGAGTCGATGCTCAGCGGCGCTTCCGCTGCCGCCGGCGGAGCCGGCGGGCACGTGCCCGGCAACATCCGCCGGGTCTTCCCCGTCTGCACCCCGGCCGCCTCCGACTCGGCGAACTTCGACGAGGTGCTGGAGCTGCTGCACCTGGCCGGGCGGAGCCTGCCGCACGCGGTGCTCATGATGATCCCCGAGGCGTGGGAGAACGACCCGGACATGCGCGCCGACAAGCGCGCCTTCTACCGCTTCCACGCGAGCCTGATGGAGCCGTGGGACGGCCCGGCGTCGGTCGCGTTCACCGACGGCGAGGTCGTCGGCGCGGTGCTGGACCGCAACGGCCTGCGCCCGGGCCGCTGGTGGCGCACCTCCGACGGCCTGGTGGTGCTCGGCAGCGAGGCCGGCGTGCTCGACCTCGACCCGGCCACCGTGGTCGCCAAGGGGCGGCTCCAGCCGGGCAAGATGTTCCTGGTCGACACGGTCGCCGGCCGGATCGTCTCCGACGACGAGATCAAGACCGAGCTGGCCGCCGCGCAGCCGTACGCGGAGTGGCTGCACGCCGGGCTGATCGACCTGGCCGACCTGCCGCCGCGCGAGCACGTCGTCTACACCCACGACTCGGTGCGCCGCCGTCAGCAGACGTTCGGCTACACCGAGGAGGAGTTGAAGATCCTCCTCGCGCCGATGGCCCGCACCGGCACGGAGCCGCTCGGCTCGATGGGCACCGACACCCCGATCGCCCCGCTGTCGACCCGGCCCCGGCTGCTCTACGACTACTTCCACCAGCTCTTCGCCCAGGTCACCAACCCGCCGCTGGACGCCATCCGCGAGGAGCTGGTGACCAGCCTCCAGACCACCATCGGCCCCGAGGGCAACCTGCTCGACCCGGGCCCGGCGAGCTGCCGGCAGATCGTGCTGCCGTACCCGGTGATCGACAACGACGAGCTGGCCAAGATCCTCTGCATCGACGAGGACGGCGACCTGCCCGGCTTCAAGGCCGTGCGGGTCTCCGGGCTGTACCGGGTCCGCGACGGCGGGGCCGGCATCAAGGCCCGGCTCACCGAGATCTGCCGGCACGTCTCCGAGGCCATCGAGGACGGCGTGCGCATCCTGGTGCTCTCCGACCGGGACTCCAACGCCGACCTCGCCCCGATCCCGTCCCTGCTGCTCACCGCCGCCGTGCACCAGCACCTGGTCCGTGAGCAGACCCGCACGCAGGTCGCGCTGGTCGTCGAGTCCGGCGACTGCCGCGAGGTGCACCACGCGGCCGTGCTCATCGGGTACGGCGCCGCCGCGGTCAATCCCTACCTGGCCTTCGAGTCGGTGGAGGACTTGATTTCCACGGGCGCGCTGGTCGGCGTGGACCCGGGCAAGGCGGTGCGCAACTACGTCAAGGGGCTCGGCAAGGGCGTCCTGAAGATCATGTCGAAGATGGGCATCTCGACCGTCTCGTCGTACTGCGGCGCGCAGGTGTTCGAGGCCGTCGGCCTGAACGCCCGCCTCGTCGAGCGGTACTTCCGGGGCACCCCGAGCACCATCGGCGGCGTCGACCTGCACGGCATCCACGCCGAGGTGGCCGCCCGGCACTCCCTGGCCTGGCCCGCGCCCGGCGCGATGGCCTCGGACCGGCTGGAGGTCGGCGGCGAGTACCAGTGGCGCCGCGAGGGCGAGCTGCACCTGTTCAACCCGGAGACGGTCTTCCTGCTCCAGCACGCCACCCGCAGCCGCCAGTACGACGTGTTCCGCCGCTACACGGCCAAGGTCGACGAGCTGGCCGCGAAGGCCGGCTCCCTGCGCGGGCTGTTCACCCTGCGCACGGGCGCGCGCCCGCCGGTGCCGATCGAGGAGGTCGAGCCGGCCACCGAGATCGTCAAGCGGTTCGCCACCGGCGCCATGTCGTACGGGTCGATCTCCGCAGAGGCGCACGAGACCCTGGCCATCGCGATGAACCGCCTCGGCGGCAAGTCCAACACCGGCGAGGGCGGCGAGGACGTCGAGCGGCTGCACGACCCGGCCCGCCGCTCCTCGGTCAAGCAGATCGCCAGCGGCCGGTTCGGCGTGACCAGCGAATACCTCGTCAACGCCGACGACCTCCAGATCAAGATGGCCCAGGGCGCGAAGCCCGGCGAGGGCGGCCAGCTCCCCGGCAACAAGGTCTGGCCGTGGATCGCCCGGACCCGGCACGCCACCCCGGGCGTGGGCCTGATCTCCCCGCCGCCGCACCACGACATCTACTCGATCGAGGACCTGGCCCAGCTCGTCCACGACCTCAAGTGCGTCAACCCGGCCGCCCGGGTCCACGTCAAGCTGGTCAGCGAGACCGGCGTCGGCACCGTCGCGGCCGGCGTCGCGAAGCTCAAGGCCGACGTCATCCTGATCTCCGGTCACGACGGCGGCACCGGCGCGTCCCCGCTGAACTCGCTCAAGCACGCCGGCACCCCCTGGGAGCTGGGCCTGGCCGAGGCGCAGCAGACCCTGCTGCTCAACAAGCTGCGCGACCGGGTGACCGTGCAGGTCGACGGCCAGCTCAAGACCGGCCGGGACGTGCTGGTCGCGGCGCTGCTCGGCGCCGAGGAGTTCGGCTTCGCCACCGCCCCGCTGATCGTCGAGGGCTGCGTGATGATGCGCGTCTGCCACCTGGACACCTGCCCGGTCGGCATCGCCACCCAGAACCCGGTGCTGCGCGAGCGGTTCACCGGCCGGCCGGAGTTCGTGGAGAACTTCTTCCTCTTCCTCGCCGAGGAGGTCCGGGAATACCTGGCCGAGCTGGGCCTGCGCTCGATCGAGGAGGCGATCGGGCAGACCGAGCTGCTCGACGTCGTACCGGCGATCGACCACTGGAAGGCCAAGGGCCTGGACCTCCACCGGGTCCTGTACCTGCCGGAGCTGCCGGCCGACGCCGCCCGGCGCGGCGTGCGGGCCCAGGACCACGGCCTGGAGCTGGCCCTGGACAACGAGCTGATCGCCTTGGCCCAGCCGGCGCTGGCCGACGGCACGCCGGTGCGGGTCGAGGTGGCGGTGCGCAACGAGCACCGCAGCGTCGGCGCGATGCTCGGCGGCGAGGTCACCCGCCGCTTCGGCGGGGCCGGCCTGCCCGCCGACACGATCGAGTTCCTGCTGCGCGGCACCGCCGGGCAGTCGTTCGGCGCGTTCCTGCCGGCCGGGGTCACCCTGCGCCTGCACGGCGACGCCAACGACTACGTCGCCAAGGGCCTCTCCGGCGGCCGGATCGTCGTGCGCCCGGACGCCGCCGCGCCGTTCGTCGACGGCGGGTCCGCGCCCGGCGAGCGCGCCGAGGACCAGATCATCGCCGGCAACACCATCCTGTACGGGGCCACGGCGGGCGAGGTCTTCCTGCGCGGCCGGGTCGGCGAGCGGTTCGCGGTGCGCAACTCCGGCGCGGTGGCGGTCGTCGAGGGCGTCGGCGACCACGGCTGCGAGTACATGACCGGCGGCACGGTGGTGGTGCTCGGCGGGACCGGGCGCAACTTCGCCGCCGGCATGTCCGGCGGCACCGCCTACGTCTGGAACCTCGACCGGCGGCGGGTCAACACCGAGCTGGTCGACCTGTCCCCGCTGCGCGCCGAGGAGCGGGACCGGCTGCACGAGCTGGTGCGGCGGCACTTCGCCGAGACGGCCTCGGCGGTCGCCGAGGCCCTGCTGAAGCGCTGGCCGGAGGCGGTGGAGGAGTTCACCGCCGTGGTGCCCCGGGACTACCGCCGGGTAATGGAGATCATGCGGGCCGCCGAAGCCGCCGGCCGCGACGTCGACGACGCGGTCATGAAAGAACTGACAGCGCCCGCTGGGCCGGCCCAACCGGCGCTGCCGGTGCCGCCCGCCCCGCGGGCGGTCGCCCAGGAGGTGGCTCGTGCCTGACCCGAACGGTTTCCTGCGCTACGACCGGCGGCTGCCCGGGCGCCGCCCGGTGCCGGTGCGGATCTCCGACTGGCGGGAGGTGTACCCGCCGGCCGGCGAGGAGCTGATCCGTGAGCAGGCCACCCGCTGCATGGACTGCGGCATCCCGTTCTGTCACGACGGTTGCCCGCTGGGCAACCGCATCCCCGACTGGAACGACCTGGTCCGCACCGGCGGCTGGGACGCCGCGGTGGAGTCGCTGCACGCCACCAACAACTTCCCCGAGTTCACCGGCCGGCTCTGCCCGGCGCCGTGCGAGGCCGCGTGCGTGCTCGGCATCGGCGGCGGCAATCCGGTCACCATCAAGCAGGTGGAGGTGGAGATCGCCGACGCGGCGGCCCGGGGCGGGCTCGCCCCCCGCCCGGCGGCCGAGCCGACCGGCCGGTCCGTCGCGGTGGTCGGCTCCGGGCCCGCCGGCCTGGCCGCCGCCCAGCAGCTCGCCCGCGCCGGCCACGCCGTGACGGTGTACGAGCGCGACGACGCGATCGGCGGCCTGCTCCGGTACGGCATCCCCGACTTCAAGCTGGAGAAGCGGCACATCGACCGGCGGCTGGCCCAGCTGGAGGCCGAGGGCGTCCGGTTCCGCACCGGGGTCGAGGTCGGCGTCGACGTGACCGCCGAGCAGTTGCGCGAGGCGCACGACGCGGTGCTGCTCGCCTGCGGAGCCCTCCAGGGTCGGGACACCCCGGAGACCCCGGGGCGGGGCCTGCGCGGCGTGCACCAGGCCATGGCACACCTCGTCGCGGCGAACCGGGTGGTCGCGGCGGCCGACGAGGGCCGGTCGGCGCTCGCGGTGCTGCCCGACGGCACCCCGATCGACGCCGCCGGCAAGCACGTGGTGATCATCGGCGGCGGCGACACCGCCGCGGACTGCCTCGGGGTGGCCCACCGCCAGGGCGCGGCCGGGGTGCACCAGCTCGACCTGTACCCGGAACCGCCGCACTCCCGCGACGCCGAGCGCGACCCGTGGCCCACCTGGCCATGGGTGCTGCGCAACTACCCCGCCCACGAGGAGGGCGGCGACCGGCTGTTCGCCGTCGCCGTGCAGGAGTTCGTCGACGACGGCACCGGCCAGGTCAAGTCCGTGCGGATCGCCGAGGTGACCGTCTCCAAGCGCGACGGCCGGCGGATCGTGACCGCGCTGCCCGGCTCCGAGCGGGAACTCCCCGCCGACCTGGTGCTGCTCGCGATCGGCTTCGAGGGCACCGAGCGGCAGCCGCTGCTGGAGCAGTTCGGCGTCGCCCGCAACGCCCGGGGCGCAATCGACGCCCGGCCGGACTGGCAGACCGAGGCCGACGGCGTCTTCGTCGCCGGCGACATGCACCGGGGCGCGTCCCTGATCGTCTGGGCCATCGCCGAGGGCCGCGCGGCGGCTGCCGCGATCCACGCGTACCTCGGCGGGGTGGGCGACCTGCCCGCCCCGGTCGACCCGGCGCAGCAGCCCCTAGCGGCCCGCTGACCCACCCGGACCCGCGCCGCCGGGCGGAGCGGGGCCCCGTGCCCCGCCCCGCCCGGCGGCGGTCCGACACGTGCGGCGCCGCGTCGACGGGCGCTCTCGCGTTCCAGTTCCCGGGTAGCCAGTGCCGCCCTGTGGGCCGCCGACGCGATCACCCGGAGCGCCTCGGTCCGGTTACCCGGCGACGAACCCGCGCCCGGCACCTGCCTCCGGTCGGCTGCCGGTGGTGTCTGTGGCCCCTTTGGAGCTGATGTCGCCAGCGGCTCGGCAGTGGGCGGGCTTGCCGCCATCGCCGCCCCGACCGGCGGCGACGTCTCCCAGCTCGACCTGGGCCGCCGGGGTCTCCGGGTCGTATGGCCGAAGGTCGCCTGGCCATCGGGTTTCGGGGTCGCCAGACCGCCAGACCGCCAGACCGCCTGGTCGCCGGGTCGCCTGGTTGCCGAGTCTCAGAGTCGCCTGGTTGCCCGTCGCCGGGCCGACCATGCGGGTCGGCCCGGTGAGTCGTTCAGGACATCAGCTCCAAAGGCGCGCGATCGGACCAGCAGCGGACGGCTCGCCGGCCCGCTGCTGGACCGTTCGCAGGCCCGAGGGCCCGTGGGCGAGGGGTCAGCGGGCGTGGAGCCGGTGGGTGTCGCGGATCTTGGACCACGACCTCGGCTCGGCCGGCGCGGTGGCGGCGCGGGCGGCGGCCGAGTCCGTCAGCTCCGGGCGGCCCGGGGTGAACAGCCAGGTGGTGAAGAGCGCGTCGAGGTCCCGGCCGGAGATCCGCTCGGCGAGGGCCTGGAACTGCTCCGTGGTGCCGTTGCCGTGCCGGCGGTCGGCCGTCCACTGGCGCAGGACGCGGAAGAACGCCTCGTCACCCACGGCGAGCCGGAGCTGGTGCAGGGCCAGGGCACCTCGGTCGTAGACCGCGGCGTCGAAGATGTTGGCGGCCCCGGGGTCGCCGGGCAGGACCTGCCAGAACTCGTCGTCGGCCGGGTAGCTGGCGTAGGTGAAGTCGAACAACTCCTGCGCGGTGCCCTCGCCCTGTTCCTCCGACCAGAGCCACTCGGCGTACGAGGCGAAGCCCTCGTGGAGCCAGATGTGCCGCCAGTCCGCCACCGACACCGAGGCGCCGAACCACTGGTGGGCGTTCTCGTGGACGACGATGTAGAGGTTCGACCCGCGCCGCCAGAAGCCCGGCCCGTACACCGGGCGGGTCTGCGTCTCCAGGGCGAAGCCGATGCCGTCGACCGGCCCGGCCACGCCGCCCTGCGCCTCGAACGGGTACGGCCCGAACAGCCCGCTCGCCCACTCGTTGACCTCGGCGGTCCGCTCGATGCTGGCCCGTGCCGCCGGCCCGAGCGTGCCCAGCGTGGTGCTGTACGCGTTGATCACGGGCTGCCCGTTCGGGGCGGTGTCGGTGACGATGTCGTACTGCCCGATGGCCAGGAACGACTCGTACCCCGTGCCGGGGCTGGTGCTGCGCCAGCTCCACCGGGTCCGGTTGCCCGCCTCGGCCAGCGGCGGGCGCGGCTGCACGCCGTTGCTGATCACCTCGACGCCGGTCGGCACGGAGACCGAGACATCCCAGGTGGCCTTGTCGAGGGGGTGGTCGTTTCTCGGGTGCCACCACCAGGCCGACTCGGGCTCGTTGACGGCGAGCCCGCCGTCGGCCGTCCGGGTCCAGCCGCTGTAGCCGTCGACCCGGGTCTGCGAGGGCACGCCGGCGTAGCGCACGACGACGGTCAGCGACTGTCCCTTGACGATCGGGCGGGGCGCGGTGATCGCCAGCTCGTGGGCGCCCTCGCGGGCGAAGCTCGCCGTCCAGCCGTTGACCTTCACGGACTCGACGCCGAGCACGAAGTCCAGGTTGAACCGGGACAGATCCTGGGTGGCCCGGGCGAGGATCGTGGTGGTGCCGCTGAGCTGGTCGGTAACCGGCTCGTAGCGCAGCCGGATGTCGTAGTGGCTGACGTCGTACCCGCCGTTGCCGTAGTCGGGGAAGTAGCTGTCGCCCAGGCCGGGGCTGCCGGGGGTGGGCGCGGCCTGGGCGACGGGTGGGCGGCCCCAGCCCGAGGAGGCGGCGGCCTGGCCGGGAGCGCCGGCCACGGCCGTGCCGGCGGTGGTGACGGTCAGGGCGGCGAGGGCCGCCGCGAACACGCGTCGCACGAGATGGACTCCCTCCGTCGGGGTTAAGCATCGATCAAGCTAATCGAAACTTGTGAACGGCTGTGCGCTCCGCGAACTATTCCTTCTATGGAGATGTTTCGATAGCATTACCGGGCGGTAACACCGTTTCCCTTGGCCACGCGCGCGGTCGTCGAGGATCCACCACCCCCGTCCCGTGGAGGTTCTCCATGCGTCACCGCCCGCTGGCCCGCGCCCTGACCGCGCTGGCCGCCCTCGCCGCCGCCACCCTCGGCGCGGCGGCCGTCCCCGCCGCCGCCCACGCCGAGCGCCCCCGGGTCCAGGCCGCCGCCGTCAACTACGTGGCCCTCGGCGACTCGTACTCCTCCGGCGTCGGCGCCGGCCCGTACGACCTCTCCACCTGCCTGCGCAGCGACAAGTCCTACGCCCCGCTGTGGGCCGCCGCCCACGCGGTCACCAGCTTCGCGTTCCCCGCCTGCGGCGGCGCGGTCACCGCCGACGTCATCGGCGGGCAGGTGAACGCGCTCAGCGCCGGCACCACCCTGGTCACCATCACCATCGGCGGCAACGACGCCGGCTTCGCCGACGTGATGACGAGCTGCCGGTTCGGCAGCACCAGCTCCTGCGAGAGCGCGGTCGCCGGGGCGAAGACCTTCGCCACCACGGAGCTGCCCGGCCGGCTCGACCGCACCTACGCCGCGATCCGCAACCGGGCCCCGAACGCGCGGCTGATCGTCCTGGGCTACCCGCGGCTGTTCGAGACCACCTCCTGCGGCCTGCTGGCCATGAGCAGTTACAAGCGGACGCTGCTCAACGAGGCCGCCGACGTGCTCGCCTCGGTGACCGCCGGCCGGGCCGCCGCCGCCGGGGCCACGTTCGCCGACACCCGCCCGTACTTCGCCGGGCACGGGGTCTGCGCCGCCGCGCCCTGGATCCGCGACGTCAGCGGGGTCATCGAGGCGTACCACCCGAACGCCGACGGCTACCGCCACGGCTACCTGCGCGCGCTGACCGCCGTCACCGGCTGACCCGCCCCGCCCGCCCCCGCAGACACCGGCGGCGGGCTGTCCGTCGCCGCCGCGAGTCCGCTAGGGTTCGCTGAACCAGGCGTCCATTCCGTGGGGGGCAAGGGTGGGCAGGCTCGCGGCGGCGTACGGCCAGGCGGTCACCGCGCACCGGCAGGCCCGGGACCGGTTGGAACGGGCACGGGGGGCCCTCGGCGCACCAGGGCCCGCCGCCCCGACCGCCGCCGACCTCGTCGCCGGGCTGGCCCGCGTCGGCGGGCGGCTCGCCGCGCCCACCCCGGGCGTCACCGCCCTCACCGACGTCCCCGCCGCCGTGCGCATCGGCGAGGCGACCACCCTCGACGGTGGCTTCCCCGTCGTCGTGCCGCTCGGCGGCGGCTGCCACCTCACCGTGGACGCCGACGCCCGCGACCCGCGCGTCGGCGAGCTGCTGCGCGCCGTGGTGCTGCGGCTGCTCGCCACCGCCCCCGCCGGCACCGTGCGGGTCGCCGGGATCGACACGGTCGCCTTCGGGGCCGCCTTCCTGCCGCTGCGCCCCCTCGTCGACGCCGGGGTGCTCGCCCCGACCGCCACCACCGACGCCGAGGTCGCCGCGCTGCTCGACTCCGCCGAGCGGCACGCCCGCGCCGCGCAGCACGCCACCGCCACCGACCGGGAGCTGCTGGTGCTGGTCGCCGCCGCCGCGCCCCCGGCCCGGGAACTGGCCCGGCTCGCCGCGCTCACCCACGCCGGCCCGTCGGCGGCGGTCTGCGTCCTGCTCGCGGGCCACCGGGCCGCCGCCGGGGCCGACGCGCCGCCGCCGCTGGGCGCGGCCACCGCGCTGCGCCTGATGCAGCGGTACGCCCACGTCGGCGACCCGCCCGGCCACCCGTTCAGCCCCGACGGCTCCGGGCTGGCCGCCCCCGTCGTGCCCGACGGCGACCTGCCGCCGGCCACCGTGACCGCCCTCGCCGCGCACCTCGCCCCGGCGGCCCGCCGCGACCTCCCACCCGCCTTCGCCGACCTGCTGCCGGGCCGCCGCTGGGCGGGCTCGGCCGCCGCCGGGCTGTCCACCGTGGTCGGCCGGGCCGGGCGGCAGCCGGTCACCGTCGCCTTCGACGACGCCACCCCGCACTGGCTGGTCGCCGGGCGCACCGGCGCCGGCAAGACGGTCTTCCTGCTCGACGCCCTGTACGGGCTGGCCGCCCGCTACTCCCCGGCGCAGCTCCAGCTCTGGCTGCTCGACTTCAAGGAGGGCGTCAGCTTCACCGAGTTCGTCCCCACCGAGCGGGACCCGTCCTGGCTGCCGCACGCCCGCGTGGTCGGCATCGAGTCCGACCGGGAGTACGGCCTGGCCGTCCTGCGCGAGCTGCGCGGGGAGCTGAACCGGCGAGCGACCGTCCTCAAGCGGTACGGCGTCACCAAGCTGGCCGACCTGCCCGCCGACGCGGCGGTGCCCCGGATCGTGGCGGTCGTCGACGAGTTCCAGGTGCTGCTCGCCGGCACCGACGCCCTCGCCCGGGAGGCCGTCGACCTGCTGGAGGAGCTGGCCCGCAAGGGCCGCTCGTACGGGGTCCACCTGGTCCTGGCCAGCCAGTCCACCACCGGCATCGAGTCGCTGTACGGCCGGGCCGAGGCGATCTTCGGGCAGTTCCCGCTGCGGGTGGCGCTGCCCGGCGGCGGGGGAGTGCTCGACCCGCTCAACACCGCCGCCGACGCGCTGCCGGTCGGTGCCGCCGTGCTCAACACGGCCGCCGGGGCGGCCGGCGCGGACACGGTGATCCGCTTCCCCGACGCGTACGCCGCCCGAGACGAGCTGGCTCGGCTGCGCCACGAGCTGTGGCGGGACCGGCCGGCCGACAACGCACCGCCCGCCGTCTTCCGGGGGTACGCCGCCGCGCGGCTGGCCGACGATCCCACCCTCGCCGGGCTGCACCCCGGTGCCGGGCCCCCGGTCGCCCTCGTGGGCCGGACGGTCGACGTGGCCGGCAGCACGGCCTCGTTCACCCTGGACGCCACCCCGGGCCGGCACCTGGCCGTGGTCGCCACCTCGGCCGCCGGCGCGGACGTGCTGTGGGCCGCCGCGCTGGGCCTCGCCCGGCAGCACGCCCCCGGCACGGCCCGGTTCCTGCTCGCCGGGCTGGTCGCCGCCGTCGACCCGGTGGCCCACGCCACCGCCGCCGCGCTCACCGCCGCCGGCCACCCGGTCGAGCGACTCGACGCGGCCGGCCTGCGCGACCGGATCGGCGCCCTCGCCGGCTCCTTCGCCGACGAACCCGCCGCCGGTCGCCCGCCCGTCGGCCGCACCTATCTCGTGGTCTTCGGCGCGGACGCGGCCTCGGCCGCCCTCGCCGCCACCGACCCGACCACGTTCCGCTCCGGCCACGACGACCTGCGCGCCCTGCTGCGCGAGGGCCCCGGGCGCGGGGTGCACGTGCTCGGCTGGTGGCGCGGGCTGCGCCGGCTCGCCGACGACCTCGGCGGCGCGCACCACCGCGACGACGTCGCCTGCCTCGTCGCGCTGAACGTCCCCGGCGCGGAGCTGGGGCTGCACCTGGGCGAGCACGACCTCGCCCACACCCCGCGCCCCGACCGGGCGCTGCTGGTGGACCGGCACGACCGGCGCACCGCGCTGATCGTGCCGTTCGCCGGGCCGGGGTCCGAACGGGACGAGGAGCGCTGAGCCGTGTCCACCTTCGCCGAGTACGCCGCGCTGGCCCGGCAGCTCGCCGAGCAGCGCCGCGAGACCGACCAGGACGCCGCCGCCGAGGCCGCCCGCAAGCGCGCCCTGCACACCGCGCTCGACCAGCTCACCGGGCGACTCACCGCCCAGTCCCACCGCCTCGCCCAGCTCGGCCGGGCCATCAACCTGCCCGTCCCCGCGCTGACGACCCCCGCTGCCCCGACCCCCGCAGCCTCCGCGTCGACCGCCGCCGCCCCGACGGCTCCCGGGCCGACCGCCCCCGGGCCACCCATCCCCGGGTCGACCGTCGCCGGGCCGAACGTGGCGGCCCCGGCAGCCGCCGCCCCGGGGCGGCCGGGCGTCGGGCCGTACCCCTCGGGGGCCCCGGGCGGGGCGGTGGTGGCGCTGCCGGCGGCGGCCGGCGTGCCCGCGCCCCGCGCCGGGGATGTCGACCCGGCGGGTGAGCTGGCCGAGGCCCAGCGGCTCACCGACGAGACCGACCGCCTGGTGCAGGTCACCGAGGCCGTCGCCCGGCACCCGCCGCTGCTGCCCACCTGGTCGCCGTTGGCCCGGGCGCTGGCCGTGTACGCCGGCTGCGCGGTGGCCGGCGTGCTGCTGGCGCTGGTCATGCTGAGCGTCGGTGGCATCGCGGTCAACCCCGCGGCGCTCTACGCCGCCACCTGTGCCGGGCTTCCGGTGCTCTCCTTCGTCGCCGGGTACCTGGCCCTGGGCCGGTGGGGGCGGCCCGCGCTGGGCGCGGACGCGCCGCCGCCCCGGTTCGTCCCGCTCGGCTTCGTGACCTGCGGGCTCCTCCTGCCGCTGGCCCAGTGCGGTTACCTCGCGCTGTCCCGCCTGATGCCCTGACGCTCCACCCGGTCAGCCGTCCAGGGCGAGGCGGGCCACCTCGTCGGCGCAGCCCCAGGAGAGGGTGACGCCCGCGCCGCCGTGCCCGTAGGCGTGCACCAGCCGCCCCCCGCCCGGCCCCGGCCCGGCCTCGACCCGCGGCCCGCCGCGCCGGGCCGGCCGCAGCCCGACCCGCTCGCCGAGCACCGGCGCGCCGGCCAGCTCCGGCACCAGCGCCACGCACCGCCGCAGGATCGCCGCCGCCGCCTCCGGGTCGGGGGCGGTGCTCCACAACCCCTCCTCGTACGTGCCGCCGAGCACCACGTCGCGCCGGCGCGGGTGGACGTAGGTCATCCCCTCCGGGTTCTCCTCGTCCCGGTACGAGGTGGTCAGCCCCGGGTTCGCCACCAGCACCACACGCCCGCGCGCCGGGTGCACGGCCGGGTCGTCGGCGAGCCGGCCGGCGGCCAGCCCGGTCGCGTTGACCACGACCGGCGCGGCCTCGAACGCCTCGTCGAGCCGGTCCACCCGGCGGCGCAGCACCCGCCCGCCCCCGGCCCCGACCCGCTCCCGAAGCCACTCCAGGTACGGCGTCATCTCCACCGTCGGCGCGGTGAACCGCAGCAGCGCCGTGTACGGCGCCTCGGCCGGCTCGACCACCAGGTCCCCGGTCGCCCCCGCCCACCACGGCGGGCCGTCGACCGGGCGGCGCAGCAGCATCCGGGTGGGCCTGCGCACCGCCCCCGGCACGCCCCGCTCCGCCTGGCGGCCCAGCTCCGCGTAGGTCTCCCCGGCCCAGCGCAGCACCCGGGGGTCGGCGTCGGTGCGGGTCGGGTACCACACGGCCGCCGCCAACGTCGAGACGGTGTCCGCCGGCTCGTCCGCGGCCCACACCGTCACCCGCGCGCCCCGCTCCTGGAGTCGGACGGCGGCGGTCAGCCCGACCACCCCGCCGCCGACCACCACCACGTCCGTCGCGTCCGTCATCGCGTCCTCCCCTCGTCGCGTCCGTTGGCCCTGGATCTTGCCGGGATGCGCGGCGCGGCGTCCAAGACGGAAACGGCGGTCGACCATAAGCGGCGCTTATGATGGCGGCCATGTTGGACTCCGCTGGCCGGGACGGGTGGTGGGACCTGCGGCGGCTGCGCTACTTCGCGGTCTTCGCCGAGGAGCTGCACTTCACCCGGGCCGCCGACCGCCTGCACATCGCCCAGCCGGCGCTCAGCCAGCAGATCCGGGCCCTGGAACGCCAACTCGGCGTGCCGCTCGTGCACCGCGGCCGGCGGGGCTGCACGCTGACCGAGGTCGGCCAGCGGGTCGCCGCCGAGGCCACCCGGCTGCTCGCCGAGGTCGGGGCGGGCACCGAGCGCATCCGCGACCTGGTCCGGGGGCGCGGCGGGCGGCTGCGGCTGGCGTACACCCGATCGGCCCGGGGCGGCCGGACGGACGCCCTGGTGGCCCGCTTCCGCTCCGCCCACCCCGACGTGGAGGTGGCCTCCGAGACCGCCTGGACCGCGCGGAACGTCGCCGGCCTGCTCGCCGGCCGCCTCGACGCCGCGTTCGTCCGCACACCGGTCGACGAACCGGGCCTGACCTGCCGGTTCGTCGACTCCGAGGAACTGCTGCTGGCCGTCCCGGCGGGGCACCCCCTCGCCGCCGGGCGCCGCCGGATCAGCCGCCCCGAGGTGGTCGACCTCCCGGCGGTGATGTGGCCGCGCGAGAACGGCCCCGGCATGTTCGATCGCACCATCGCCCAGGTGTGGCCCGACGGCGGCTTCCGCCTCGTCCGCCACGAGCCCGACGACGAGCAACTGCTGCGGGCGGTGGCCGGGGGAGACGTGGTCGCGGCCGTCCCGGCGGGCCGCGCCCGCGCGCTGCGGGTCAAGGGGGTACGCCTACGCCGCTTCACCGACCCGGTGCCCACGGTGGACGTCCGGCTGGCGTGGCGGCGCGACACGACGAACCCGGTAGTCCACCACCTGATCGCCCTTCTCGACTGACGCCCGCGCCGTGGTGATATCCATGACGGCTCCCGCCGCCAAGCCCCGGTCCCGTGGCCCGCTGCCCGGCTCGCCGCAGCCGGGCGGTCGTCAGCGACCGAGTCCGTGGGCCGCCTGCGTGTGAGCGAGCGAGCCCTTGACCGACACCATGTCGCCGACATGGGGTGTTCCGTTGGCGGGTGAAGGCGCAATGTCGCCGACACCGAGTCGATCAAGGGCGGCCCCCGGGGCCGTGCTGCGGAGTCGATCACCCGCTGGCGCGCCCTGGGCGCTCGGCCTGGAGGAATGCCTCAAAATCCATCAGCATGTGCCCGTATGCACCCAGGCTGCTCGGGCTGACGAGATACAGGTCGTTCAGGCACCGCATCCAGAGCTTGTAGCCGGGGGGCACTTCCGCCGCTGCCTTCCGCGCCAGCCGCAGCTCGCTCAGTGACCGCCCGACGTACCCATGCTCGGCCGCCGTTCTGGCCGACCCGAACCGGTCGCTGGTGAAGCTGAACAGTGAGCGGAGGTGATCGGCGACGGTGCCCATCCGCTCCCGCAGGTTGTCGATCCGGGCCTCGTCCTCGTCCTCTTGGTCCTGGTCGGGGACGAAAGGAGGAAGCTCGTCAGCGGTCAGCGTGGGGACCGGCGGGTCGTTCCTGTCCTCGTCGGCGGGGTGCCCGTCGCGGACGGCGCAAAGTCTTGCCAAGCTGACCAGGTCACCGGCCACCTCCTCGTCCAGGAGGCCCTCGAGCTGATTGACGGCGCTCTCCACCCGCTCGAGGTCGTTCTCGGCGAGATGGTCGTCGAGCTCGTAGGCCAACTCGTCGATCTCTCCGCATGCTACGGCCAGGTTCTCGGCCAGGAACGCGATCTCATCTTCGAGCCGCTCCAACACCTCGTCCTCGGTGCTGGGAACGCTGTCCGGCATGGCTCTCCCCGTCTCCTGTCGGTCCCACGATGATCAAAAGAATCTTGGCCGATCGGTCGGCGACGACCACCGATGCCTGTCGTGAAGATCTGTCGGATAGCCGATACACGTGCGCTCGACAACATGTGTGGTGATCCATATCCTGTCGTGTTCACTGTCGACATTGGACGTGGAGCGTCGTGGATCCTGAAGAGTTGCGCCGCCTGGCGAAGCAGTCCGCCAACTTCGGCTTTCTGGCGCGGCACCCGCTGCTGCTCTGGTACGGCGCGGGCGCCGAGTCGCTCGTCTACGTCGACGCCCAGGCCGCCATGGTCAAGACCCGCAGCTTCGGCGAGGTGCTGGCCCGGGACCTGGTCCGGCGCACCGGGGCGAAGGCACAGAGCACCAACTTCGTGCACCAGGTGCAGGCGCTCGACGCCGATGGCACCCTCGTGCCGCACGTGTTCGCCGCCTTCGAGCGGCTGCGCAACGTCGGTAACGAGGCGGTGCACGGGCACCTCAGCGAGCTGCGCGCGGCGCTGGAGCTGCTGCGTACCTGCTTCGAGCTGGGCCTGTGGTTCCACCGCGCCACGACCGACGACCGCTCACCGATCGGCTTCGTGCCGCCCACCCCGCCGCCCGCCCAGGTCCCCGCCGCCATCGCGGCCGGCCTTCAGGCCGAGATCGACCGGTACAAGCGGGAACTCGCCGAGGCCAAGCTGCTGCTGGCGGGGAAGCCCTCCCTGGCCCAGGCCCAGGCCGAGGCCGCCCAAGCCGCCGAGGCGGCGGTACGGGCCGCCGACGCCGGTCGGACGGAGGCCGCCGCGCTGGTGGCCCGCCTGGAGCCGGCGGCCGAGGCGGCGCAGCGGGCATTCGACAGCGCGAAACCGGCGAAGGTTTCCGCCGCCGGGCGGGAGGCGTTCATCGCCCGCGCGCGCCGAGCCTCCCGGGAGCCGCTGAACGAGGCGCAGACCCGCGTCGAGATCGACCGCCAGCTCACCGCCGCCGGCTGGCTGGTGCAGGACCTCAACCGAATCGATCTGTTCGCCGGGCGGGGCGTCGCCGTGCGCGAGGTGACCCTGGCGACGGGCCGCGCCGACTACCTGCTCTACGTCGACCAGAAGCTCGTCGGCGTGATCGAGGCCAAGCGGGAGGGCACCGCCCCGCGCGGCGTGGAGGCGCAGCTCGACCGGTACCGCGCCGGGCTGACCCGCGCGCAGAAGCTGAGCGCCTGGCGGCGCGACGACGCGCTCCTTCCGTTCGGGTACGTCGCCACCGGCACCGAGACCGCCTTCGTCAACGGGCTCGACCCGTTCCCGCGTACCCGGGAGGTCTTCGCCTTCCACCGGCCGGAGACGCTCGCGCGGTGGATGCGGGAGGCGGACGACGACCCGGCCGCGCCCACCCTGCGCGCCCGGCTGCGCCGGATGCCGGAGCTGAAGCGGGCCGGCCTGCGCGACGCGCAGGCCGATGCCATCGAGGGCCTGGAGCAATCGCTCGCCGAGGACCGGCCGCGCGCTCTCGTGCAGATGGCCACGGGCGCGGGAAAGACGTTCACGGCGGTGACGGCCAGCTACCGGCTGCTCAAGCACGCCCGCGCCCGCCGCGTCCTCTTCCTGGTCGACCGGAACAACCTGGGCAAGCAGACCCTCCGCGAGTACGCCGGCTACCAGACGCCGGACGACGGCCGGAAGTTCACCGAGCTGTACGCCGTCGACCGGCTCACCGGGGCCGGGATGCTCGACTCGTCCAACGTGGTGATCTCCACGATCCAGCGGCTGTACGGGGCGCTGCGCGGCGCGGAGCTGCCCGACCCCGACGCCGACGACCAGAGGTACGACAGCTACGACCTGGACGCCCCGGCCGAGGTCGGCTACAACCCGCAGCTCCCGCCGGAGACGTTCGACCTGATCGTAGTGGACGAGTGCCACCGCTCGATCTACGGCAAGTGGCGGGCGGTGATCGAGTACTTCGACGCGTTCGTGGTCGGGCTGACCGCCACGCCCGTCGCGCAGACCCTCGGCTTCTTCGGCCAGAACCTCGTCTCGGAGTACACCTATGAGCAGGCGGTCGCCGACGGCGTCAACGTCGACTTCGACGTGTACCGGATCAAGACCGAGATCACCGAGTCCGGCGGAACCATCGAGCCCGGCACCGTCGTGCCGCGCCGGGACCGCCGCACCCGCGCCGAGCGCTACGAGGAGCTGGAGGACGACTTTACGTACGGCGGCAGCCAGGTCGGCCGGTCGGTAATCTCCAAGGGGCAGCTCAAGCTCGTGCTGGATACCTTCCGCAAGCGCCTCTTCACCGAGATCTTCCCGGGCCGCTCCACCGTGCCGAAGACGCTGATCTTCGCCTGCGACGACAACCACGCCGAGGAGATCGTGGCGATGGTCCGCGACGTCTTCGGGCGCGGCAACGACTTCGCCAAGAAGATCACCTACTCGTCGCGCCGGGACGGCGACAACCCCGACGCCCTCATCCAGGCGTTTCGCAACAGCCCCGAGCTGCGGATCGCGGTGACCGTCGACATGATCGCCACCGGCACGGACGTCAAGCCCCTGGAGTGCGTCTTCTTCCTCCGTCCGGTGCGCAGCGGCACCTACTTCGAGCAGATGAAGGGGCGCGGGGCTCGCACCATCGACCCGGCCGACTTCCAGGCCGTCACCCCCGACGCGCAGGTCAAGGACCGCTTCGTGATCGTGGACGCGGTCGGTGTCACCGAGGCCGACCTGGACGCGGCGTCGCCGCTGCAACACCACTCCGAGAAGCAGGTCTCGCTGCGCGACCTGCTCCGCAAGGCCGGCACGCTCACCGCCGACGCGGACGAGGTGGCCACCCTCGCGTCCCGGCTGGCCCGGCTCGACCGCCAGCTCACCGACCCCGAGCGCGCCGAGCTGGCCGAGCTGGGCGGCCAGTCGCTGCGGGCGATCGTGCGCGGCATGGTCGACGCGGTCGCCCCCGAGCGCCTCCACCCGGCCAACCAGTCCGGACCGGAGGCCGTACGGGATCTGCTGGCGGGCGCGCTGCGCCCGCTCGCCGCGAACCTGCCGCTGCGCGACCGCATCCTGGAGATCCGGCGCTCGCACGACATCACGATCGACGAGGTCAACGTCGACCAGCTCGTCTCGGCGGCCGGCGTGCCGCCCGAGGAACGCGCGCGGGTGATCGTGCGGAGCTGGCGCGATTACCTGGAGCAGCACCGCGACGAGATCGCCGTGTTGCAGGTCTTCTACGAGAGCCGCGGCCGGATCAGCTACGACCAGCTCAGGGAGTTGGCCGCCCGTATCGGCCGGCCCCCGCAGGCGTGGACGCCGGAGTCGCTGTGGAAGGCATACGTCCTGCTCGGACGGACCTCGGCGCAGCCAGGCCCGCGCGGGGTGACCGACCTGGTTTCCCTCATCCGGTACGAACTGGGGCTTGACCAGGAGCTTCATCCATACCGGACGTCCGTTGAGGAGCGCTTCCGTGGGTGGCTGCTGCGGCAGGAGCAGGCGGGGGCTACCTTCACTGCCGACCAGGTGTGGTGGCTGGAGAGGATTAAGAACGTGATAGCGGTCAGCGTGGAGATCACCCCCGACGACCTGGAGGGCGCGCCGTTCACGGAACGTGGCGGCATCGACGGGTACGCGAACACGTTCGGCGACCGCGGCGAGCCACTACTGGACGAGCTGAACCGGGAGCTGCCGGCGTGACGCTTACTCTAAGTGTGCAGGAAATCGTGGACGAGGCTGAGTCCCGCCTCAATCCCGGGCTGCTATCGAAACACGAGTCCTGGGAGCGCGTTCGCCTGGGTGATATCGCCAACGTCCAAAACGGTGCTGCTTTTTCGTCGAGGCACTTCAACCAAGATGGAGAAGGTCTGCCGCTGATTAGAATTCGTGATGTGGGCAAGGCTGAATCGGGTACCTACTATGCTGGCGGTTACGAGTCGTGCTATCTGGTCTATCCGGGCCACATTCTCATCGGGATGGACGGCGATTTCCGCGTGGCGATATGGAAGGGTCCCCGAGGCTTATTAAATCAGCGTGTCTGCAGATTGTCTGTCCGCAATCCCGAGCTCTATAGCGCACGTTTCCTGGTTCTCGTGTTGCAAGGTTATTTAGATGCAATTCGAGATAAAACTTCTTCAGTGACGGTCAAGCATCTGTCGTCGCGTACGGTTGAAGATATTCCTCTGCCGCTTCCGCCGCTCTCTGAGCAGTGCCGCATCGTCGCTGAGCTCGATGACCACCTTTCGCGAGCCAGCGCTGCTGTTCAGGGACTCCGTGCTGCTCGCATGAGGGGCGGTTCTTTGGCACATCGCCTGCGGGATCAACTCCTTGAGGCTTCGTGGGTTCCGAGGTTGCCTCTGAAGTCGTTATTGGCTGAGCGGCTCATTAATGGCCGTTCTGTACCGACGCGTGTCGGAGGTTTTCCCGTCCTCCGGCTGACCGCCTTGCATGACGGCGGCATTGATCTGACAAAACAAAAATCAGGTGATTGGGATGATGTTCAGGCTGCGCCGTTCCTTGTCCGGCAAGGGGATTTCTTGGTAAGTCGTGGAAATGGCTCCCTGCGCTTGGTCGGCCGTGGTGGTTTGGTTGGTGATGTGTTAAGTCCAGTCGCATTTCCTGACACTTTGATTCGCGTTCGCCCGGATGTTCTTAAGATTCGGCCTGATTATTTGTCGCTTGCCTGGAGCTCATCCTTCGTGAGGCGGCAAATTGAAAATATGGCCCGGACGACTGCTGGGATATATAAGATTAATCAGCGAATGTTGGAAGGGGTGGTGCTCCCTGTGCCTAATTTGATTGAGCAGGATGCGGTCCTTGCGCGGTGGACTGCCGTTGCTTCTGGATTGACCTACTCGGGCGAGATGCTTGGACTCCTAATCGAGCGTGGAGTCCGCCTGCAACGGAGCCTTCTCATTGAGGCGTTTGCGGGGAGGCTCGTGCCGCAGGACCCAGACGACGAGCCGGCGTCGGAGTTGCTGGCCCGGATCAAGGCCCAACGGGCGGCCAGCGTCCCGCAGCAGCGGGGGCGCTCTCGGCGTACCGCGAAGGAACTGTCGGCTCCGCCGACCAGCGTGACCGGCGACGACTACCAGCAGGAGGCTTTGCGGCTGTGAGCACTGTGGATTCGCGCCGGCTGGTGCAGAAGCTCTGGAACTACTGCGATGTGCTCCGCGACGACGGCGTCTCGACCATCGACTACGTGGAGCAGTTGACCTATCTGCTGTTCCTCAAGATGGCCGACGAGCGGGCCAACCGGAGGCTTCGGCCGGAGCAGATCGTGCCGGACGAGCTGAGCTGGCAAACCCTGCTCGACGCCGAGGGTGACGCACTGGAGGTGCAGTACCGGCACATCCTCACCGGGCTGGCCCGCGAGGGTGGCACCCTCGGCACCATCTTCCGCAAGGCGCAGAACAAAATCCAGGACCCGGCGAAGCTCAAGCGGCTGATCGTGGACCTGATCGACAAGGAGAAGTGGTCGAGCGCCGGAGTCGACGTCAAGGGCGACGCCTATGAGGAACTGCTGGCCAAGGGTGCCGAGGACGCGAAGTCCGGCGCGGGGCAATACTTCACCCCGCGCGCCCTGACCGCCGCGATGGTCGACTGCATGCTGCCCACCCCCGACGACACGATCACCGACCCGGCCTGCGGCACGGGCGGCTTCCTTCTGGCGGCCTTCGAGCACATACAGCGTGAGCACGGCGACGCGCTCACGCCGGACCAGCGGAGGCGGCTCGCCAACGGAGCGATCACCGGCACGGAGCTGGTCGACGGCACGGCGCGCCTGGCAGCCATGAACATGCTGCTGCACGGCATCGGCACCCCGAACGGCCCATCGCTCATCACCGTGGGAGACGCGCTCGGCCGGGAGCCGAGTCAGCGGGTCAGCCTAGTCCTCGCCAACCCGCCGTTCGGGCGCAGCTCCTCGATCAGGATGGTGGGGAAGGACGGCAAGGCCACGCGGGAGGAGCGCGAGATCGAGCGCCCGGACTTCTGGGCGACCACCGCCAACAAGCAGCTCAACTTCGTCCAGCACATCGCCTCGTTGCTGGAGATCGACGGGCGGGCGGCGGTCGTCCTGCCGGACAACGTGCTCTTCGAGGGCGGCGCGGGCGAGGCGATCCGCCGCCGGCTGCTCAAGCAGTATGACCTGCACACCATGCTGCGCCTGCCCACCGGCATCTTCTACGCGGGCGGCGTGAAGGCCAACGTGCTGTTCTTCGAGCGCAAGCGCGCCCGCGAGGAGCCGTGGACCCAAAAGCTCTGGGTGTACGACTTCCGCACGAACCAGCACTTCACACTCAAGCAGAACCCGCTGCGCCGCGAGCACCTCCAGGACTTCGTGGACTGCTACCTGCCGGGCGAGGACCGGTCGAAGCGGGAGGAGACTGAGCGGTTCAAGGCGTTCACGTACGACGAGCTAATTGTCCGCGACAAGGTGAACCTCGACATCACCTGGCTCAAGGACGCCTCCCTGGAGGACGCCGACGCGCTGCTCCCACCGGAGGTCATCGCGCAGGAGATCGTCGAGGACCTTCAGGCGGCGCTGCGTGAGTTTGCCGCCATCGCCGAAGCCCTCGGAGCCCCTGTGCCAGGAGCCGATAGTGAATAACGAGGTTCAGCTCATCAGCGACGGCGATGGGCTGGCGGTCATCGGCGATCCGATGGCTGTCGAACTCTTCCTCGTCTCTGAGGGGCTGCCGGCGAAGGACCTCGGACTGCAAAGGCTCCGGCCTGCTCTCGGCGCGGGAGCTGCGGTCGCACAAGCAGCTTCCGAGGTTGCCGCCAACTCGGGCCGCTGGGTAAAGCTGACCAAGGAGTCCGCGGAGCGGGTTCAAAAATTTGGGCTGATGCCGAGCAAGACCCCCGGTGTCAGTCATGCGATGGTGGGGCAGCCGGGCTCGATCAAGTCATGGCTCCAAATCGCGAAGGTGCCCGGACCGATCGCGGGTAACCCGGCGATTCTGGCTGGTGCTGCGGGGATCATGGCGCAGGTTGCGATGCAACAGGCCATGGAGGAGATCACCGACTATCTCGCCAGAATCGAGGAGAAGGTCGACGATGTGCTCCGCGCCCAGAAGGACGCTGTGCTGGCCCGCATGGGCGGAGTGGGCCTCGTCATCGAGGAGGTCATGACCGTCCGCGAGGCGAAGAAGGGGCGGGTCGACGAGGTCACATGGTCGAAGGTGCAGGGCGCCCCGACGACGATCGCAGACACCCAGGCGTACGCGTTGCGTCAGCTCGACGCACTCGCGGAGAAGTTGGAGCGCAAGACCGGGATCGGTGATCTCGCCAAGGCGGCCAAGGAGGCAGAGTCCACGGCACGCGAGTGGCTCGCTGTTCTGGCCCGCTGCTTCCAGTTGCAAGACGCGGTCGCCGTGCTTGAACTCGACCGGGTGCTGGACATGTCTCCGGACGAGTTGGACGGGCACCGCCTCGGGCTGAAGACGGCCCGGAAGAACCGGCTGGAACTTATCTCGCGGTGCACCGAACGCCTGATGGCCCGTATGGATGCGGCTGCCGGCAAGGCCAACGCCGAGGTGCTGATGCATCCGTTCGATGCCCCGGCCGTCGTGCAGTCGAGCAACCTGATCTCGGCCGCCATCGTCGACTTCCACGGGCGGGTCGGAATCGAGCGCGCTCAACAGTCGCCGGAGGCGAGGCGATGGACGGAGGCGGCGATGGAAGTGAGGGACAAGGCGATCGAGACAGGAGCAGAGGGCGTCGAAGCCGCCATGCGCTTCGGCAACGTGACCCTCGACCTGGCCAAAACGGCGACGGGCAAGCTCTCCAGCCTGATCGCCGAGCAAGCGCTCCGTCTGCGCGGGGACAACGAAAAATGAGCGGATGCCGACCGTCGGCCTCGTGGGCTCATGCTGGGTGGCGAAACACCGCTAAAGGAAAGGAGCCGCCAGTCATGAGCAGCAGTCACATGCGTTGGAAGGACATCCGCGCCGAGCATGTCGAACGAGCCGGCGGCGAACAGGCTGTCGAGGCTGGCAAGCAGGAACTGCTCGCCAGCGTGGTCGGGCACCGTCTCGCCGAGTTGCGCCGCGCCCGCGGCCTGACTCAGCAGCAGGTCGCCGACCGGATGGGCGTTACCAAGGGTCGCGTCTCTCAAATCGAGCAGGGCAAGGTCTCCGGACGGGATGTCCTCGCCCGCTACGCTGCCGCGCTCGGTGGGCGCCTCCACCAAGCGATCTATTTTGACGACGGCGACATCGCCGCTATCGCGTAGCACTTGCGGATCTGAGTCGCCGCATGCGCGCGTCGACGGGATTGCGGGCCCGGCGCGGTGCACCTGCCGGGCGAAGGGCGATGAGTACGACGGGCTCGACCGCGAAGGCCATGTCCCGACCTGGGCGATGCGGATGATGCCGACCGGGCCGATCGCCCGGAGCGCGACAGCCGCTGTCGAAGCACGGTTGTCGGGGGAGCCGTAGACCTACTCGGGGGAGTCGTCCTCGGTCGGGCGGGGTGGGCGGTGCTCCTTGATCCACGCCTCGATGTCCTCGGCCAGCCACACCTTCATGCCGCGTAGCTCCTGGTAGGGCTTCGGGAAGGTGGGATGCCGGGTGAGCTGCTGGAACCGCTGCCGCGAGACACCCAGGCGCTCTGCGATCTCGTAGGGCCCCATCAGCAGCCCCTGGCCACGCTCCATGAACCCCAACGTAGTTGAATGCCTACTGTTCGATCGGCTATTGCCAACTGACCACTTTGGGAGCGCGCATCGTGGCCCCATGCGGCGAAGAGTGTCCTTCAAGGAATACCTGCTCGTCACCGCGATGACGCTGGCCGGGCGGCACCGGCCGGTGTGGTCGTGGGGCAAGTGGCGGTACGTCTGCAGGTGCGGGAGCGAGCTGCCCTGCCGGCACCGGCACAGAATCCCGATCAGTCGGGGCCACTGGCCGGGGGAGGAGGGGTGACGGAGCACGGCCCCGTCCTGCCCATCTGGATCTGCGCCGGCTGCTCCGCCCCCTGGCCCTGCTCCGCCCGCCGAGCGGAGCTGCGCGCCGAGTACGCCTCCGCGCCGATCGCCCTGGCGGGCCTCATGCGGTCGTACCTCGCCGCCGCCAGTCGGGACATGAGCTGGGCCCCGGCCGCGACCCTGCGCCGTCGCTTCCTCGGCTGGCTGCCGTGACCGACCTGCGGGCGGGGACGCTGTTGCACGTGACCCGGGCGGCGAGCGTCCAGTTTCTCCGGCCGATCTTCTTCCGGCTGATCCGCGTGCACACCGACTGGCACACGTACCACGGCTGGGTCTGGCTCGACGGGTACGAGGTCGACGCCCGGGGCGAGGCGGTGGCCCGCCGGTCGATCTTCGTGCGACCGGACGGGCTGCGGGTGCTGGCCCCCTCCGCGCTGACCCTGCCCCGCCGGCCGTCCGGACGGCCGAGACGACCGGCCGGTAAGCCCACCCCGAATCCGTAGGAGACGCAAAGAACCGGGTCTGATGGTGCCCATGGAACTTCCACGATTCGCGTTTGTCCTCTTCACGTCAGTCGCGACGTGCGGCCCGAAAGGCTGTTGGCGAGATCCATTCAGGGCGGGTAATGTCCTCCCGCATCGAATCCCGGGAACGGGACCGACGCCATTCATCACGCCTACGCCATTTCCTCAAGACGGTCGGCCCCGCCGCCCGTCCGATCCGCCGTGCCCAGAGCCGTACGATTCGCCACCCTCCCCGGTGGCGGCTGATTCGAGGAGCCGCCGTGCGCGACCCGGACCACGACCCCCAGATCGGACCCGCCGCCACCGACATACCCGCCACCACCGACACACCCGCCGGCCCCGAGCCGGCCGCCCCGCCCGGCGACCGGTCCCGCCTCGGGCAGAGCTTCGCCAACCGTCCGCTCGGCTATCCGAGCGCCCTCGTCTGGCTGCGCGCCGGCGTCCTGCGCGACTGGCGCGGGGTGCTCGGCGCGTTCCTGGCCACCTGGTTCTACGTACCCGTCGCCCTGCTCATGGCGGTCTGGGGCGGCATCAGTCTCGCCGCCTACGGCCTGGTCGCCGGCGGCAGCCAGGCCGGCGACGCGGTGCCGGAGGCGCTGCGGGACGCGCCGCTGGTGGGCACGCTGCTCGACGCCTTCATCGACCGCTCCGGCGGGGTGCTCGGCGGCTTCGCCGGCTTCGCGATCGGCTTCCTGCTCGGCTTCCTGGTGGTGCTGGTCTACCCGTGGCGAGCCGCGTTCGACGAGCCGGCGAACCTGTTCACCGGCCTCGCCGGGATGGTGGTGGCCGCCGCGCTGATCGGCGTGCTCTACACCCTCTACCGGCTCCTGTGGGAGCCGTGGCTGCTGACCGTCTCGGGGGCCCGCCGGCTCAGCCGCCGCGAGGCCGAACGGCTCCGACCCATCCTGTACGACTGCGCGCGCGCCCTCGACCTGCCCAACGTGCCCCGGCTGCTCATCGAGGACGGCCCGATGCCCACCAACGCCCGCGCGTACGCCCGGCACGTGGTGGTGAACACCAGCCTGCTCGCCGAGTCCGACGAGGACGTCGCGGCGCTGCTCAGCCACGAGCTGGTGCACTGGCGCACCGGCGACGAGGTGACCAGCGCGTTCGTGCGCGGGGTGGCGCTGCCGCTGGTGCTGGTGCACGCGGTGCCGACGTGGCTGATGCGGGCCTTCCCGCACCCGGCCACCAACTTCGTGGTGTTCCTCTTCTTCTGGCCCGTGCTGCTCACCATGAAGTACGCGGTGCTGCCGCTGCACTCCCGCGACGTGCGGGCCGCCGAGTACCGCGCCGACGCCGGCGCCGTGCTCGCCGGGCACGCCCGGGGGATGCGGGACATGCTGGAGCGGGACAGGTCCTTCGAGGTCGGCCGCAGCGGCTGGGACGCGGCGGTCTGCGCCACCCACCCCGCCTCGGAGCTGCGGCTGGAACGGCTGGAGCTGCTGACCGCGCCGGTCGGCGAGGGTGCGCCGGGGCGCGCCCCGGTGACCGCCGAGGGTCTCTTCCGGGGGCCGGGAACGGTCGCCTCCCCGCGCGCCGTGCTGGTGGCCGGCGTGCTCGCGCTGGCCTGCGGCCTCGGCGGCACCCTGCTCGGGGTGACGCAGTGGGCGCTGTTCCGGCCGGCGGAGGCGGTCGACGGGTACTTCGCGGCGCTGGCCGACCGCGACGCCCGCGAGGCCGTGGAGCTGCTGAGCCCGGCGGCGCGCCCCGCCGCCGGGGACGTGGACCGGCTCGCCGCGCTGGTCCGTGGGAAGGGCTACCAGCCGCCCGGCGACGTGGACGTGACCTCGATCGAGCGCGACGGCGACGAGGCGGTCGCCAGGGTCACCTTCACCCTCGCCGGCCAGGAGGTGAAGGCCGACCTGCCGCTGCGGCGGGAGGAGTCGGCGACCCTCGGCCTCTTCCACCGCTGGCGGATCACCGCCGGCCCGGCCGCGCTGGGAATCCTCGCCGGGCAGGAGGGGCTGACGATCAACGGGGTGGCCGTGGCGGCGGCCCCGGAGGGAACGGGGGAGAGCGTGCCGCTGCTGCCCGGCCTCTACACGGTGGGCGGGCAGAGCAACGCGCTCGCCGAGACCCCGGCGCAGACCGTCGCCGTCCTCCCCGGGCAGGACAGCGTGGGCGACGTGCGGCTGGAGCCGACCCTGACGTCCGCCGCGCGGGCGGCGGCCGAGGCGGAGGTGCGCCGGTACCTCGACGCGTGCGCGGCGCAGAAGGTGGCCGCCCCGGCCGGGTGCCCCTTCCGCTACTACAACGGCGACACGGTGAAGAAGATCGCCTGGAAGATCACCACGTACCCGGACATCGAGCTGGAGCTGACCGGGCCCGCCACGGCCCGGGTGTCGACGTCGTACGAGAAGCAGGGGGCGCTTCAGGCGACCGGCACCACGACCGGCTACTTCGGCGGCACCACCCCGTTCACGGTCAACGACACCTTCACGGTCGGCGGCGTCCTGACGGTGGCCGACGGCCGGATCACGTTCCAGCCCGGCGACGAGTGAAGGAGAGCAACCACGTGACCGAGACCTCGACCGGGGCGCGGCAGCCGGTGCGGCTGGTGCTGACACCGCGCGCCGCCGCGCCTGTCCGGGTGCCGCTGCTGGCCTGGCTCCACCAGCGCCCGGAGCTGCGCGCGTCGGTGCGGGAGGCGGGCGGCGGTCGCAGCGGCGGCCGGCCCGGGTTCAGCGACGCGGTGATCATCGCGGTGGTGGCCCAGGCGCTGCTGCCGGGGCTGTTCAACCTGCTCCAGAGCTGGGTCGACCAGCAGCGCACCGAGGTCAGCGTCCGCGTGCAGGCGGGCGACGTCGAGGTGGAGTTGCAGGTCAACGGCCGCACGGACGCCACCGCGCTGATCGACCAGGCCAACCGGGCGTTCCGGCGGGCGGCGGAGGACGCCACCCGCACCGGCCGCCCGCTGCCGCCCGGGGAGGACGGCGACGGGGCGCTGCCGCCGGGGGAGGACCCCGACCGGGCGCTCCCGCCGGCCGCCGAGGGCGACGCCGGCCCTGCGGCCTGAGGGGCCGGCCCCAGCGCGCTCACATGTCGGTGGCATGGGGACATCCCCGTCGCGGGATCACCCCCGTGCCACCGGCCTGGAGGCGATCACGCGCGCTCGACCACCACGACGGGGATCTCCCGGGCGGTCTTCCGCTGGTACTCGGCGTACGGGGGAAAGACCTTCGTCATCAGCTCCCAGAGCCGGGCCCGCTCCTGCCCGGAGGCCGTCCGGGCCCGGCCCCGGAACCGCTCGGCGCCGATCTGGATCTCCACCTCCGGGTCGGCGCTGAGGTTCAGGTACCAGTTCGGGTGCGCCGCCGCGCCCCCGTTGGACGCGACCAGCAGCACCCGGTCGCCGTCCCGGCCGTAGATCAGCGCGGTCCGCCGCAGCTTGCCGGAGCGGCGGCCCCGCGTGGTGACCAGGAGCGCGTCGTAGCCGTTGAACTCGGCCCCCTCCGCCCCGTCGGTCGCCAGGTAGCGCCGGACGTGCTCGGCCACCCAGCCGACCGGGCTCTCCTCGATCGACTCGTCTGCACCCGGTGCGGCCATCCCGTCGCCTCCTCGCCCTCGCGGGGCGCCCCCTGCGCCCCACCCACGGCAGGCTAGCGACCCCGCCCCCGCCCGTGGGCCCCGTCGAGCCGCCGCGAGGGGGCGGGTCGCCCCGGCCCGCCCGCCCGGACCGCGCTCAGGCGGCCCTCGCGAGCGCCTCGTACTCGTCGTCGGTGAGCCGCACCTCGGCGGCGGCGACGTTCTCCTCCAGGTGCGCCACCGACGACGTACCCGGGATGGGGAGCACGACCGGCGAGCGCCGCAGCAGCCAGGCGAGCGCGAGCTGCGCGGGCGTCGCGCCGTGCTCGGTGGAGATCGCGTCCAGCGGGCCGCCCGGCTTCGCCAGGTTGCCCGTGGCGATCGGGAACCACGGGATGAACGCCAGGTCGTTGCGCTCGCAGTGCTCCAGCACGGCCTCGGCGCTGCGGTCGGCGAGGTTGTAGAGGTTCTGCACCGACGCGATCGGCACGATCTCGCGGGCCGCCTCGATCTGCTCCACGGTCACCTCGGAGAGCCCGATGTGCCGGATCTTGCCCTCCTGCCGCAGCAGCGCCAGCTCGCCGAGCTGGTCGGCCAGCGGCACCTGGGGGTCGATGCGGTGCAACTGGTACAGCGCAATGGCGTCCAGGCCGAGGTGGCGCAGGCTCAGCTCGCACTGCTGGCGCAGGTACTCCGGCCGGCCGACCGGCCGCCAGTCGCCCGGGCCCGAGCGGGTCAGCCCGACCTTGGTCGCGATGACCAGGTCGTCGGCGTACGGGTGCAGCGCCTCCCTGATCAGCAGCTCCGACACGAACGGCCCGTACGAGTCGGCGGTGTCGATGAACGTCACCCCCAGCTCGTACGCCCGACGCAGCACCCGCACCGCCTCGGCCGGGTCCTTCGGGTCGCCCCACACGCCCGGCCCGGTGAGCTGCATCGCCCCGTAGCCGAGCCGGTCCACCTGGAGGTCACCGCCGATCCGGTACGTCCCGGACGCCTTCGCGGGCCGCCCGCCAGCGTCGTTGCCCATCAGCCGAACTCCCATCCCTGCGCGTCGCGGGCGGCGGAGCCGCCGCCCCACCGTGCCTTTCCCCCGGATCGCCACCCGCAACGTCCGCCGGCCCCGGCTGTGGCCGGGGACACCGGGTCAGGGCCGCACGTGCAGGGGCGCGTGGTCGAGGTGGGCGGCCCGGAACGGCCGGGTCAGCGGGCACGGGTCCACGCCCAGCGCGGCGAGGATCTCGGCGTGCTGGCACTCGGCGAACAGCCGGGGCGCGTCGTCGAGCGGCACCTCGCCACGCAGCGCCGCCCCGAGGCGGTGCGGGTCGACCTCGCCCACGCCCAGCGCCGCGAACGCCGCCGGGTCGGCCCCGGACGGGCCGGGCGGCGGCAGCGGGCCGTCCACCGGGTGCAGCGTGCCGTCGAAGCCGGCCCAGAACTCGTTGTCGTCGTCGTCCCAGTACTGCGTGACCCAGGAGCGGTCGGAGACGTACTGGTGCGCCGGCTCGCCCGCGACGTAGACGGTGGCCGACATGACGTCGGAGTCGAACACCTCGAAGGTCGCCGCCGGCTCGCCCGTCGCCACGCTGATCAGCTCGGCGAGGCTGTCGACCTCGGCGTAGCCGATCTCGTCCTCCTCGCGCGGCACGACCGCCCACCGCTCCGGCCCGACCGCCGTCACGTACGCCTCCCGGCCGGCGTCCGCCACCGCCGCGCGCACGGTGGCCAGCTCGCCGAGGGCCAGGATGCTCTGGTAGCTCGTTCCCATCCCGGGGACGCTACGCCGCCCGTCCGACACCGCGCGGCTGCGCCGCCCGGCCCAGGATCAGGTCGGCCGCCCGCCAGGCCAGCGCCATCACCGGGGCGTTGAGGTAGCCGGAGACCAGCACCGGCAGCACGGAGGCGTCCGCCACCCGCAGCCCGTGCACCCCGCGCACCCGCAGCGCGGGGTCGACCACGTGGTCGTCGCCGGAGCCCATCGCGGCGGTGCCGACCGCGTGGTAGCCGCAGTAGCCCAGCTCCAGCGCCGCCTCCACGAGCTCCCGCTCGCCGCGCACGTCCGGGCCGGGCACGGTCTCGGCGGCGATCCGCCCGGCGATCGGCGCGGTGGCGAAGAGCTCCCGCAGCCGGCGGAAGGCGTCCACGGCGACCCGCCGGTCGTGGGCGGTGTCGAGGTAGTTGGCGACGATCCGGGGCGGGGCGAGCGGGTCGGCGGAGGTGATCGCCAGGCTGCCCTCGCTGTCCGGCCGGGTCACCGTGCACAGCCCCATCATTCCCGGCTCCGTCTCCAGCTCCAGTGCCCGGCCGGGCCTCGGCGGCGCCGCCGAGAAGGGCGCGACCAGCAACTGGGCGTCGGGGCGCTCGGCGTCGGGGGTGGAGCGGATGTGCGCGCCGACGTCGTGCACCGGCAGGCTCAGCGGGCCGCACCGGGTCAGCGCGTACCGCAGCGCCGCCAGCCCCTGCCCGACCAGGCTGCCCAGCATGTGGTTGTAGCCGCCGGGCCGCCGCAGCCGGAACTGCGCCCGCATCGACCGGTGCTCGCGCAGCCCGCGTCCGACGCGGGGGCGGTCGAGCAGCACGTCGACGCCGGCCCGGCGCAGCGTGTCGGCGGGCCCGATGCCGGAGAGCTGCAACAGGTGCGGGGTGGCGATGGCCCCGGCGGCGAGGACGACCTCGGCCGCGGCGGCGTAGTCGACCGTGCGCCCCCGGCTGCGGGCCCGCACCCCGATCGCCCGGCCCGCCCGGACGAGGACCCGCCGCACCACCGTGTCCACGGCGACGGTCAGGTTGGGTCGGCTCCGCACCGGGTGCAGGAACGCGTCGGCGGCGCTGACCCGGCGGCCGTCCCGGATGGTCGCCGTGAGGTAGCCGATGCGCTCGTCGTCGTCGGCGTTCAGGTCGTCGGCCCGCCGCCAGCCCAGCGCCTCCCCGGCGGCGATCACGTCCTCGCAGAGCTCGTCGGTGCCGGTCGCCGACGACAGCAGCAGCGGCCCGCCCGCGCCGCGCACCTCGGAGGCGCCCAGCGGGTGGTCCTCCAGCCGCTTGAAGATCGGCAGCATGGTGTCCCACCCCCAGCCGGGGTTGCCGAGTCGCTCCAGCTCGTCGTAGTCGACCCGGTCGCCCCGGCCGTAGACCATGCCGTTGATCGAGCTGGACCCACCGACCATCCGGCCGCGCTGCCACACCTCCCGCCGGGTCGGCCCCGCCTCCGCCGGGTAGTGCCAGGCGGTGCGCCGGTCGTCCATCAGCCTGCTGAACCCCTTGGGGATGCGGACGAACGGGCTGTTGTCCCAGCCGCCCGCCTCGATCAGCAGCACCCGGGTGCCCGGGTCCTCGCTGAGCCGGTTGGCCAGCACGCAGCCGGCCGCGCCCGCGCCCACGACGACGTAGTCGAACTCCTCCACGCAACCCCCGATCGACGGGTGTGAGAATCCCTCAGAAGGTAGTGGTCCGGTCACCCAGGGGGAAGGGGCGGGTGGCCCTTCGCGTCCGCCGGCTCACGGCGCGTGGTCGCGCGCCGGGCGGGACCGCAGGGGGTGTCGTCATCGTGACGGCGGTCGCCGGCCGGCCGCTGCTACCGTCGTCCGTGGGGGGCGGGGAGCGCGCCCACGGGGGGTGACGCCGGGCGGTACGATTCCGGGCGCGCGGTCGCCGATGCCCGCCCACAACGACGACTCCGGACGACGATTCCGGTGCGGTCGCACCCGCCGCCGGCGCGGGCGCGGCGCGTCGTCGGACAACAGTTCCGCAGTTCGTAAGGGGTCGGCCAGCAGCGCGACCCGGAGGAGAGACTAGCCTGATGGGCGTGACACGCCGCGCGAAGATCGTCTGCACCCTTGGCCCCGCCACCTCGTCCCCGGAGCGCATCCGGGGGCTCGTCGAGGCCGGCATGAACGTGGCGAGGCTCAACTTCAGCCACGGCAGCCACACCGACCACGAGGCGGTCTACCGGCTGGTCCGCGAGGCATCCGACGCCGCCGGCCAGCCGGTGGCCGTGCTCGCCGACCTCCAGGGCCCGAAGATCCGGCTCGGCCGCTTCGCCGACGGGCCGCACGAGTGGCGCACCGGCGACTCCGTGGTGATCACCGGCGACGAGGTCGTCGGCACGAAGGAGCGCGTCTCCTGCACCTACCGCAAGCTCCCGCAGGAGGTCAAGGCCGGTGACCGGCTGCTCATCGACGACGGCCGGGTGGCCGTCGAGGTGAGCGACGTGGTCGGCAACGACATCCGCTGCCTCGTCACCGAGGGCGGCCCGGTCTCCAACAACAAGGGCGTCTCGCTGCCCAACGTGGCGGTCAGCGTCCCCGCCCTGTCGGAGAAGGATGCCGAGGACCTGCGCTTCGCCCTCGGCCTGGGCGCCGACATGATCGCGCTCTCCTTCGTCCGCTCGGCGGAGGACATCAAGCTCGTCCACGCGATCATGGACGAGGTGGGCGTGCGCCGGCCCGTGCTGGCGAAGGTGGAGAAGCCGGAGGCGGTCGACCACCTGGAGGCCATCGTGCTGGCCTTCGACGGCGTCATGGTCGCCCGCGGCGACCTCGGCGTCGAGCTGCCGCTGGACCAGGTGCCCCTGGTGCAGAAGCGCGCCGTGCAGCTCTGCCGGGAGAACGCCAAGCCGGTCATCGTGGCCACCCAGATGCTCGACTCCATGATCGAGAATTCGCGGCCGACCCGCGCCGAGGCCTCCGACGTGGCCAACGCGGTGCTCGACGGCGCGGACGCGGTGATGCTCTCGGGCGAGACCAGCGTCGGCAAGTACCCGGTGCTCACCGTCAGCACGATGGCGAAGATCGTCACCACCACCGAGGCCGGCTCCATCGGCGTGCCCCGGTTGCAGCACGACCCGCGCACCCACGGCGGCGCGCTGACCATCGCCGCCTCGTCGATCGCCCGCGCCATCGGCGCGAAGGCGATGGTGGCCTTCTCGCAGACCGGCGACACCGTCCGGCGGCTGAGCCGGCTGCACTGCGACCTGCCGCTGCTGGCCTTCACCCCGGTGCCCGAGGTGCGCAGCCAGCTCGCCCTCTCCTGGGGCGTGGAGACCTTCCTCATGCCGTTCGTCGAGCACACCGACGAGATGTTCCGCCAGGTCGACCAGGCGCTGCTCGGCCTCGACCGGGCCAACCCCGGCGACTACGTGGTGATCGTGGCCGGCAGCCCGCCCGGCACCCCCGGCTCCACCAACACCCTGCGCGTGCACCAGCTCGGCTCACTGGTGGACGCGGCGTCGGCGCGGGCGCTGCAGTGAGCGACGAGGTGGCCGTCGGCCAGGCGGCCGTCGACCAGTTGCTCGGCGTCCTCGACCTCGAACACCTCGGTGGGACGACCTTCCGGGGGATCAGCCCCCCGGTCGGTCCCCAGCGGGTGTACGGCGGCCAGGTCGCCGGCCAGGCCCTGGTCGCCGCCGGGCGCACCGTCGACCCGGAGCGGTTCGTCCACTCGCTGCACGGCTACTTCGTCCGCCCCGGCGACGCCTCCGAGCCGATCCACTACGAGGTCGAGAACGTCCGCGACGGGCGCTCGTTCTCCGTGCGTCGCGCGGTGGCCCTGCAACACGACAAGCCGATCTTCTTCATGTCGGCGTCGTTCCAGCGCGCGGAGGAGGGGCTGGACCACCACGCCCCCCTCCCGCCGGACGTGCCCGGCCCGGACGACGTACCCACCATGGCCGACCGGTTGGCCCGCTACCCGGAGCGGCTGGGCATCTGGGGGCAGGTCCCCCGCCCGATCGACGTGCGCTACGTCGGCGAGCCCGGCTGGGTGCGCCCCGGCGACCGCCCCGCCGAGCCGCACCAGCGGGTCTGGATGCGCTTCGACGGCAAGCTCCCCGACGACCCGCTGCTGCACGCCTGCGCCCTCACCTACGCCTCCGACCTGACCCTGCTCGACTCGGTCCTGTCGGTGCACGGCGAGGTGTGGGGGCCCGGCGGCGTCGTCGGCGCGAGCCTCGACCACGCGCTGTGGTTCCACCGCCCGTTCCGCGCCGACGAGTGGTTCCTCTACGACTGCTGGAGCCCGTCCGCCTCCGGCGCGCGCGGGCTGGCCACCGGCCGGATGTTCACCACCGACGGCCGGCACGTCGCCAGCGCCGTGCAGGAGGGCCTGCTGCGCCGGGTCGGCGACTGATCAGAAGCTGCTGACCAGCTTCACGAACGCCTCGTCGATCGTCGCCGGGTCCGTGGCGTCGAACGCCTTGCCGGCGCTGGCCCTGGCGATCCGGTCCAGGGCGGCGAGGTCGGACTCCTGGTCGAAGGCGACGCAGAAGACCTTCACCGGCCGCCGGGGGTCCAGGGCGATGTCGTCGAGCAGCCGCCCCAGGTCGCGGTCCTTCGGGTAGTCGTTCTTGCCGTCGGTGAGCACCACGACCGCGTTGATCCGGTCCGGGTCGTAGTTGTCGAGCAGGTGCCGGTGAGCGGCCCGGACCGTCGCGTACAGGGCGGTGTCGCCCGCCACGCGCAGCCCGGTGAGCTTGCGCCGGAAGACCGCCCGGTCGTACGGCCCGAGCGGCACCTCCTCGCTGTACGGCCGGCCCGGCCGCTGCGGCGTCTCCGAGGAGAACGACCACAGCGCCACCCGGTCGGCGGAGTTGAGCAGGCCGACGCCCTTGTCGGCGGCGGTGGTCGCCACCTGGAACCGGGTCCGGCCGCCCACGGCGGCCCGCATCGAGCCGGAGGTGTCCACGGCGAGCAGGATGTTCGCCTTCTTGCGCAGCGTGCCCCACCCGGCGAGGATCGCGTCGACCACCTCCGGGGCGGGCGGGTCGAAGTAGACGGCCTCCCCACCGGAGTCGCCCCCCACCGCGGCGACCAGCGCGTCCGAGGGCCGACGCTCGTGGTCGCGGAAGCCGATCTCGGCGAAGGCGCGCTGCTGCGGGGCCTCCTGGAGGAAGGTGAGAAAGTCCTGCGCGGCCTCGCGCTGCCCGGCGTCGGCCGAGGGCAGCACCACGTACGGGTGGTCGAGGTTGAACGTGCCCTCCTTCGGGCGCACCGCGACCAGCGGCACCCGGGGCTTCACGCCCGGGGTGGGGCTGAGCTGCCCCTGGTTGTACTGGTAGACCAGCTCCTCCTGGACCACGACCGCGCTCATGTCGGTGCCCCGGGCGTCGCCGTCGCCGCCCAGGTCCGCCTCGGCGAGGTCGCGCAGCAGGTCCACCGAGTCGTCGCTGTAGTGCGACACGTTCGCCTCGATGCGGCGGACGAACTGCGTCACCGCCGGCCTGGCGAGGTCCTCGGTGACCAGGTCGCTGGAGCGCCGCACGGCCGCGTAGTAGGTGGCGACCGTCGCCGCGAGCCCCGAGGTGGACAGGTTCGGGTTGTCCTTGCCGAAGGTGAACCGGCCCCACTCGGGCCGGCCGAACGCCGCCCAGCCCGCGTCCCCGGAGAGCCCGAGGATCTCCGCCCAGCCGAGCGGGCCGCGCCCGCGCACCAGCTCAGCCTTGTCCTTCGGCATGGCGATGACCAGCGGGCTGTTGGCGATCGACCGGTACGGCCCGGGGGTCTGCGCCGGCCGCCCGACCTGCTCGTCGAGCAGGCGCAGCCGCCCCGTCCACAGCGACGACGTCGGCAGCCACACCTGCGGCGCCGGGGTCGTCGGCTGCAGGCCGGCCCAGCTCCCCGAGGCCAGCGCCTCCATCGCCTCGCCCGAGTTCAGCCCGTGCACGCTCACCTGGGCGCAGCGCCCGCCGAAGCGCCGGTCGGCGGCGTTGTACCGCGCGGCGAGCTGCCCGAGGAGGACGTCCTTCTCGGTCGAGGAGCTGACCTCCAGCGGCACGCAGCCGGAGCGGTCCGCGCCCGGTCGCACGATCACGTACGCCGCGGCGATGACCGCGAGCCCGGCGACCACGGCCGCCGTGTACGGCAGCCACGGCCGGGCGGAAGTCTGACCGGTGCCCATCGGGTTCCTCCTGTGCGGGTGCGGCGGGTTCAGGCGCCGGGGCGCGGCGGCGGGCCGCCCCGCCCGGTCGCCGGATCGGCCGGGGCGGGGGCGTGCGGCGCGGCACGGCCGGGAAGCGCGGTGGCGATCACCAGACGGACACCGTAGACCACGACGAAGGTCACTGCCCCGACGGCGGCGGCGGTGCCTGCGGCGGCCGACGCGACGTACCCGGCGGCCCCGCCGACCGCGCCGAGGAAGATGGCCGCCGAGACGCCCCACGCGTCGGCGTACTCCCGGCGCAGCCGCCGCGGCCAGGTCTCCCGCGCGGCCCCGCGCGGCCCGCCCACCACCGTCGCGGCCGACGCCGCCGGGACGGTCGCACCGGGTGCCGTCGGGACGGGCGCAGCCGGCGACGCCGGGACGGTCGCAGCCGGCGACGCCGGGGCTGCCGCCGTCGCGCCGGTCGTCGGCCGGCCGGCGACCGGGTGGGTGGCCGCCGCGTCGGTGCCCGCCCGCAGCGCCGCCTGGATCGGCACCGGCGCGCCGGCCTGCGGGGCGTGCCCCAGCAGCCGCAGCAGGACCTGCGGGGCCGCCGGCCGGGCCCGGTGGTCCTTGTCCAGGCAGCGCCCGACCAGCTCGACCAGCGGGCCGGGCAGCCCCGCCAGGTCCGGCGGGTCGTGCAGCACCCGCATCATCACCGCCACGACCGCGCCGGTGCCGAACGGCGGCCGGCCCGTCGCGGCGAACGCGATGGTCGCCGCCCACGCGAACACGTCGCTCGCCGGGCCGATCTCCTCGTCGCGGAACCGCTCCGGCGCCATGTACGGGGCGGTGCCCATGATCCTGCTGGTCATCGTCTCGGTGGCGTCGAGGGCCCGGGCGATGCCGAAGTCGATGACCCGGGGCCCGTCCGCGCCGAGCACGACGTTGTCGGGCTTGAGGTCGCAGTGCACCACGTCGGCCTGGTGGATCGCCGCGAGCGCGGTGGCGGTGCCCACGGCCAGCCGGTGCAGGGCGTTGCCGCCGATCGGGCCGTGCTCCTCGACGTGCCGTTGCAGGCTCGGGCCGTCGATGTACTCGCTCACCACGTACGGCGGGTCGCTGTCCACGTCGGCGAAGAGGATCTGCGCGGTGCAGAACGGGGACACCCGCCGGGCGGCGTCGATCTCCTTGGCGAACTGCCGCTTGGCGCGCGGGTTGTGGTGCAGCTCCAGGTTGAGCATCTTGACCGCGGCCAGCCCGCCCCGGTGGTCGCGGCCCAGGTAGACGACGCCCTGGCCGCCCGCGCCGAGCCGACCCAGCAGCTCGTAGGCGCCCGCCCGGTCCGGATCACGCGGACCCAACGGTGTCATGCCGGGTATGGTGCCACGACCGCGCCACGGTGGGGGGCTCGCCCGATCGGCGGCACGGACGACACCGGCTCGACCGTTCGGCCGAGGGGCGGCGGTCCGGCCGGTCGACGGGCCGACTAACCTGGCCGTATGCGTCTCTCCGCCCGGGTCGACTATGCCCTTCGCGCGGCCGCCGAACTCGCGGCCGTCGGCGACGGCACCGGGGCCGGGCGGCCCCGCCCGGTTACCGCCGAACAGATCGCCAAGGCCCAGGAGATCCCCCCGAAGTTCCTGGAGAGCATCCTGCTGCAACTGCGCCGGGGCGGGATCGTGCACGCCCAGCGCGGCCCCGAGGGCGGCTACTGGCTGGCCCGGGCGGCGGCCGACATCTCCCTCGCCGAGGTGATCCGGGTCATCGACGGGCCGCTGGCGCACGTGCGGGGCCAGCGCCCCGAGCAGCTCGGCTACCTGGGCGCCGCCCGGGCGTTGCAGGACGTGTGGATCGCGCTGCGCGCCAGCGAACGGGAGATCCTCGAGCTGGTCACCGTCGCCGACGTGGCCAACGGGACGCTGCCCGATCGGATCCGCGAGCTGGCCGCCGACCCCGACGCCTGGATCTGACGGGCCCGATCCCGTCCCGCCGCACCGGCCGTGCGGCGCGTCCCACCAACCGATAGGGGCTTGACCCGGGGGGTCCTCGTGCCGCATTGTCGACCAAGTCGATAGGAGATGCCGAAAAGTAGGGGGCGCTCGTGCGCAAGCTGTTGGTCCTCGCCCTGGTCGGGCTCGTCGCGCAACTCGTCGACGGCTCACTCGGTATGGCCTACGGGCTGACCTCGTCCACCCTGCTGCTGGTCGCCGGCGTCGCGCCGGCCGCCGCGTCCGCCTCGGTGCACCTCGCCGAGATCGGCACCACGCTCGCCGCCGGGGTGGCCCACTGGCGGTTCGGCAACGTCGACTGGCGGGTGGTCGCCCGCATCGCCGTCCCCGGCGCGCTCGGCGCCTTCGCCGGCGCCACCTTCCTCAGCTCGATCTCCACCGAGGCCGCCGCGCCCTGGATGGCCGCGATCCTGTTCACCCTCGGCGCGTACCTGCTGGTGCGCTTCTCCCGGCCGCTGCGCGCCAACCGGGCGGCCGGGCGGCTGCGCGGCCGCTTCCTCGGCCCGCTCGGCCTGGTCGCCGGCTTCGTCGACGCCACCGGCGGCGGGGGATGGGGCCCGGTGGCCACCCCGGCGCTGCTGGTCTCCGGCCGGATGGAGCCCCGCAAGGTCATCGGCTCCGTCGACACCGCCGAGTTCGTGGTGGCGGGCGCGGCCAGCCTCGGCTTCCTGATCGGCCTCGGCACGGAGGGCTTCCTGCTGCCCACCGTCCTCGCGCTGCTCGCCGGCGGCCTGATCGCCGCCCCCGTCGCCGCCTGGCTCGTCCGCATCGTCCCGGCCCAGCTCCTCGGGGCCACCATCGGCGGCGTGATCGTGCTGACCAACGCCCGCACCCTGACCGAGGCCGGGGGCCTGCCCGGCGGCGCGCGGTGGGCGGTCTACGGCGTGCTCGCCGCCGGCTGGGTCGTCGCCGTCGTCCTGGCCGTCCGCGCGCTGCGCCGCACCCGCCGCGCCCGTGCCACGGTCGAGGCCGCCGACGTTCCCGTCCTGGTCTGAACGTCCACGCCCGGTGTCATCCGGCCGGGCGTTCCCGATGTCGTGGACGACTCAGCTCCAAAGCGTCGACGGTGAACGCCCCGAGGCCCCGGCACCCGGGCGCGGCGTGTGATCACTGCAGCCCGGTCAGCACCGTCCCGGCGGTCTCGGCGAGCAGCTCCCACGCCCCGTCCACGTGCTCCCGGGTCGTCAGCGGCGAGCCGATCGCCAGGCGCAGCGTGTACCGGCCGGCGACCCGGGTGTGGGTGAGCAGCACCCGGCCGGTGGCGTTGACCCGGGACAGCAGCTCAGCGCTGGCCTCGTCACCGGCGGCGAGCCGGAAGCAGACCAGCGAGAAGGGGTGCGGCGCGGCGAGGACGAACCGGTCGTCGGCGCGGACCCGGGCGGCGAACCGGTCGGCGAGCGCCACGTGCCCCCGGATGTGCGCCCGCAGCCCCTCGACCCCGTACCAGCGCAGCACGAACCACAGCTTCAGGGCGCGGAACCGGCGGCCCAGCGGCACCTGCCAGTCCCGGTAGTCGACCACCGCGCCGGCCTCGGTCGCCGCGTTGCGCAGGTACTCCGGCAGCACCGTCAGCGCCTCCACCAGCTCGCGCCGGTCGGCCACCCAGAACGCGTCGCAGTCGAAGCCGGTGAGCAGCCACTTGTGCGGGTCGAAGCAGTACGAGTCGGCGTACTCCAGGCCGACGTGCGACCAGCGCAGCTCGGGGCAGACCGCCGCCGCCCCCGCGTACGCGGCGTCGACGTGCAGCCAGACGCCATGCTCCGCGCAGATCGCGCCGATGTCCGACAGCGGGTCGACGGCGGTGGTGGACGTGGTGCCGATCGTCGCGACCACGATCGCCGGCACGTCACCGGCCGCCACGTCCGCCCGGATCGCCGCGCGCAGCGCGTCGGGGCGCATGGCCAGGGTCTCCGGGTCGACGTCGACCGTCCGCACCCCGTCGCGGCCGAGGCCGGCGATCCGGGCCGCCTTCTCGATCGACGAGTGGCCCTCGGTGGAGGCGTACACGCGGTAACGGCGGTCGATCCCGGCCTCGCGCCACCGGCCCCCGCCGGCCCGGTGCAGCGCCGCGAGGGTGGCCACCAGGGTCGCCGAGGAGGCCGAGTCCTGGATCACCCCGCCACCGGCGCCCGTGGAGCGGAACCGCTGCGGCAGGTCGAGCAGCCCCGCCAGCCAGTCCATCATCACCGTCTCCAGCTCCGTGCAGGCCGGGCTGGTGGCCCAGAGCATCCCCTGCACGCCGAGCCCCGAGCTGACCAGGTCGCCCAGGACGCTCGGGCCGGAGGTGTTGGCCGGGAAGTAGCCGAAGAAGCCGGGGTGCTGCCAGTGGGTGAGCCTCGGCGCGACCAGGGAGCCCAGATCGGCCAGCACCGCCTCCACCGGCTCGCCGTGTGCGCTCGGGCCGGCGGGCAGCGCGGCGGCCAGCGACCCCGGCGGTTCCGTCGAGGCGACGGGGCGCTGGTCGAGCGTCGCCCAGTAGTCGGCGATCCAGTCGACCACCGCGTGCCCGGCCCGGCGGAACTCCTCGGGGTCCATGTGCTCAGCCATCCGCCAAGTCGACCAAAGCCCGCCACGGCGGGCAAGGCCCCGGCGGGGAAGCGCCCGGCGGTTGCCACGGGAAAACGGTGCCCTGGCATCCGCCGGAAACACCCCGAACGGCAGGCACCGGGCCGCAGCCGCGGAATCCGCACAGCTCCGGCCCGGTGCACCACACCGCGGCACCCCCGACCCGTCCCGACCAGGGAGTGCCTTACCACCACCGCGACCAAAGCTACGCGGCGACATCGACGCGGGGGTGACGCCCATATGAAGATCGTGTTTCGGGCTTCCCCCCGGTGGCTGTCCCTACCGGCGCAGCCCGCCCGCCACCTCGTCCGCGATCAGCTCGTACGAGCGCACCCGGTCCGCGACGTCGTACACCAGCGTGGTCAGCATCAGCTCGTCCGCGCCCGTGCGGGCCAGCAGGTCGCCGAGCTGCCGGCGCACCGTCTCCGGCGACCCCAGCGCCTGCCCCTCCCGCCGGGCCAGCACGAACTCCCGCTCCACCTCCGTGTACGGGTACGCCGCCGCCTCGTCCGGCGTGGCCAGGGGCTCGGGCCGTCCCGAGCGCAGCTTCAGGAACGACAGGGCACTCGGCCCCGCCAGCCACTCCGCCCGCTCGTCGGTGTCCGCGCAGACCGCGTTCACCGCCACCATCGCGTACGGCTCCGCCAGGAACCGCGACGGCCGGAAGTGCTGCCGGTACAGCGCCAGCGCCGGCAGCGTGTTCTGCGCGCTGAAGTGGTGCGCGAACGAGAACGGCAACCCGAGCAGTCCGGCGAGCTGCGCGCTGAACCCGCTGGACCCCAGCAGCCACACCGCCGGTTGCAGGCCCCGACCCGGCGTCGCCGTGATCGGCCCCGGCCGCTCCCCGGAGAAGTAGTTCATCAGGTCCGCCAGCTCCCGGGGGAACCCCTCGGCCGACAGCCCCTCCATCGTGCGGCGCAGCGCCAGCGCGGTCACCTGGTCGGTCCCCGGCGCGCGCCCGATGCCCAGGTCGATCCGGCCCGGGTGCAGCGCCTCCAGGGTGCCGAACTGCTCCGCCACCACCAGCGGCGCGTGGTTGGGCAGCATCACCCCGCCCGAGCCCAGCCGGATCGTCGAGGTGCTCGCCGCCAGGTGCGCGAGCAGCACCGCCGGCGCGGAACTCGCGATCGACGGCATGTTGTGGTGCTCGGCCACCCAGAACCGGTGGTAGCCCAGCTCCTCGGTGCGCCGGGCCAGCTCGGTGGTGTGCCGCAGGGCCTCGCCGACGGGGGCGCCGGCCGCGACCGGGGCAAGATCAAGAACAGACATCGGTACGTCGATCACGGGACCATCCAACCCGCGCCGCGCCGGAATTGTTCCCCTCGCCGGTTACGTGTGCCTCAGCCCATCCCGCGCGCCTGCTCGAAGATCAGACTCGTCTGGGTGTGCGACACCGCCGGATCCACCGCCAGGTGGTCCAGCACGAAGTCCCGCAGCGCGTCCCCCGAGGCCGCCCGCACGTGCAGCACGTAGTCCTCCGCGCCCGCCACGTGGAACACCGACACCACCCCCGGCAGCCGCACCGACCGGGCCCGGAACGCGTCCACCGCCGCCCGCTCGTGCGCGGTCAACCGCACCGACACCAGCGCCTGCAACGGCAACCCCACCGCCGCCGGGTCCACCTCCGCGTGGAACCCCCGGATCGCCCCGCTCTCCCGCAGCGCCCGCGTGCGGGTCAGGCACGTCGACGGCGCCACCCCCACCCGGTCCGCCAGCGCGTTGTTCGGCAGCCGGCCGTCCGCGGCCAGCTCGGTCAGGATCGCGCGATCGACGTCGTCCAGGGCGGCGAACGGCCGCACATCATTCGGTGCGAGAGGCATTCACCCATCCTGCTCCGAATCATCGGATTGTCAAAGAGCCTCGTACAGAATGTTCTGCGGTTCTCTTGCCCTCCATTGCCCTGATGTTCGACGCTTCCCGCATGACGACCATGGACACCAGGGCAGTACACGCGGGCCGCGCCGACCTCGCCGCCCTCGGCGTCCACGTCCCACCCATCGACCTGTCCACCACCAACCCGCTGCCGTCGGTCGCCGAGGGCGGCGACGCCTACGAACTCCTCGCCACCGGCGGACCCCTCCCCGCCGACGGCAGCGCCGTCTACCAGCGCCTCTGGAACCCCACCGTCGCCCGCTTCGAGACCGCCCTCGCCGAACTCGAAGGCACCCCCGCCGCCGTCGCCTTCGCCAGCGGCATGGCCGCCCTCACCGCCACCCTCCTCGCCGCCACCCGCGACGGAAGACGACACGTCGTCGCCGTCCGCCCCCTCTACGGCGGCACCGACCACGTCCTCGCCACCGGCCTGCTCGGCACCGACGTCACCTGGGCCCACCCCGACGCCGTCGCCGCCGCCGTCCGCCCCGACACCGCCCTCGTCATCGTCGAGACCCCCGCCAACCCCACCCTCGACCTCGTCGACATCGCCGCCCTCGCCACCGCCGCCGGCGACGCCCCCCTGCTCGTCGACAACACCGTCGCCACCCCCGTGCTCCAGCAACCCGCCCGGCACGGCGCCGCCCTCGTCCTGCACAGCGCCACCAAGAGCATCGGCGGCCACGGCGACGTCCTCGCCGGCGTCGTCGCCTGCGACCAGCACTGGGCCGCCCGGCTGCGCCAGGTCCGCGCCCTCACCGGCGCGATCCTGCACCCCCTCGGCGCGTACCTGCTGCACCGCGGCCTACAGACCCTCCCCGTCCGGGTCCGGGCCCAGTGCGCCGGCGCGGAGAAGCTCGCCGCCTGGCTCTCCCGCCACCCCGCCGTCGCCCGCGTGCACCACCCCAGCGTCGACGACCCCGCCGGCCTCGTCGGCCGGCAGATGACCGGCACCGGCAGCCTGCTCGCCTTCGAGGTACGCGGCGGCGCGCCCGCCGCCGCCACCGTCGCCGCCACCTGCCGGCTGATCACCCACGCCGTCTCCCTCGGCGGCGTCGACACCCTCGTCCAGCACCCGGCGTCGCTCACCCACCGGCCGGTCGACGACGACGCCAAGCCCGTCGGCGGGCTGCTGCGGATCTCCGTCGGCCTGGAGGACCCGGAGGACCTGCGCGCCGACCTGGAACAGGCGCTCGCCGCGCTCGGCTGAGCGGGGGGGTGCCGGGTCAAGCGGCGGTCCCGCCCAGCGGGTCAGGACTTCGGGCCGACGTGCCGGTCCAGCGCGGCGACCGCCTCGCGGCGCGCCACCGACAGGGACCACGGAAGGTTCATCCGCCAGGCGATCCCGAGCAGGTCGAGGGACCACTGACACAGCGACATGATGTCGGTGGACCGGTTGGAGAACATGTAGCGCGGATAGACGTAGTCCTTGCCGCGCACGGTCACCCGGTTGGCGAACCGGCAGCCGTCGGAGTGGAACAGGCCGCGCACGAAGTCGCCGGGGTGGGCGGCGACGATCTCGCGCTGCCAGTCGGCGAGGACGATCGGCCGCTCGTGCTTCTTCCCCGGCCCGTGCTGCGGCAGGAGGCAGGGCCAGTGGGCTCCGCTGCTCTCGACGGAGACGCACCCCTGCTTGGGAATCCGCTGCACCTTCGCCGCCAGCACGGCGAGCATCGCCTGCTCACACGACTCGATCAGGCCCGGGTAGGTGGTCGTGCAGGAGATGCGGAGCACCGGTGCCTTTCCGGAGGTGACGAGGTGCCCGTCGCCCAGGTACAGGCCGAGAAGATACGCATAGGCATCCGAATGTGTCGGCTTGTCGACCTCGGGTGAGCACCGGAAGCAGCGTCTCGCGGTGCCGACGAGGGCTCGTTCGGGGCGGTCGACACACCAGTGCCAGACAGTCATGTAGGGCAGGGACAGCGAACGGGCCACGGAACGTATGTTGTGGCCCTCCGCGCGGAGTTCGCGGGCCCGAGCCCGCACGTCGGGTGGGTGCACGGGGTCATCTTCGAACGCCCGTACGACAGATTTGTGCCCCCGGTGGGATTCGAACCCACACTGTATGGATTTTGAATCCATCGTCTCTGCCGTTGGACTACAGGGGCATTCCGTGGTTCGGCCCCCAGAGCGTACCCACTACGCTAGTGACGGCGACACCCGGCACCGCGGGTGTCGGGGTCGAACTGGTGGGAGTGGCTCGTGGCCGAGACGCGGACGGATGCCGAGCGCAGGCGGGTGTTGATCGCCGAGGACGAGGCGCTCATCCGGCTGGACCTGGCCGAGATGCTCGTCGAGGAGGGCTACGAGGTCGTCGGCGAGGCCGGCGACGGCGAGACGGCCGTCCGCCTCGCCGAGGAGTTGAAGCCCGACCTGGTCATCCTCGACATCAAGATGCCGATCATGGACGGGCTGGCCGCCGCCGAGCGGATCGCCGGCGCCCGGATCGCCCCGGTGATCATCCTGACCGCGTTCAGCCAGCGGGACCTCGTGGAGCGGGCGCGGGCGGCCGGCGCGATGGCGTACCTGGTGAAGCCCTTCCAGAAGAGCGACCTGGTGCCGGCGGTGGAGATCGCGCTGTCCCGGTACTCGGAGATAGCCGCGCTGGAGGCCGAGGTCGCGGGCCTGACCGACCGGCTGGAGATCCGCAAGACGGTGGAGCGCGCCAAGGGTGCGCTGATGACCACGTACGGGATGACGGAGCCGCAGGCGTTCAAGTGGATCCAGCGCACGGCGATGGACCACCGGATGACCATGAGGGAGGTCTCGGAGCGGATTCTCGCCGAGACCGCCGGCGGCGAGGTGGCCGCGCCGGCCTCCTGACCGTTTCCCGCCTCCGGGCGTCGGGGCCCGCGCGGCCCGGGATCGATCGATACGATCCGCTTCATGTCCCCTCGCCGCGCCCGGGCGGTGCTCGGCGTGGTCGTCGCCGGGCTCGTGGCGCTGCCGGTCGGTTGCCGGTCGGTGCCGGGCCCCGCGCCCGCCACCGGGCCGCTGCGCCCCGACTGGCGGGAGGTGACCCTGCCGGTGCCGCCGGGCGCGGCCGGCCGGTTGGTGCTGCGCGACGCGGCGGCCTGCGGCGGGCGCTGGTTCGCGGTCGGCGGGGTGGCCGACGTGGCGGGCGGGACGCGGCCGGCGGCGTGGTCCAGCGCGGACGGGATCTCCTGGTCGGCGCTGCCGGTGCGGGGCGAGTCGTTCTACGGTCGCCAGCACGTGCTGTACGCGGTCGCCTGCCGGGACGGCCGGATCGCGGCGCTGGGGGCGAAGAGCGGCGGCGTGCACGGCAACCCGCGCACGGGCACCTGGGTGCAGCGGCCGGACGGGTCGGTGCGCGAGGTGCCGGCGGGGTTCGAGCTGTTCGGCGGGCAGCGGGCGGTGGCGGCGGGGCGGCTGGCGGCGGGGCCGGGCGGTTGGCTGATCGCCGGGGCGCGGGTGGACGGGGCCGCGGTGTGGACGTCGCCGGACGCGTCCGGGTTCGCGATCGTGGAGGGCGCGCCGGAGTTGGCGGGCGACGCCCGGGGCCGCACGACTGCGTACGACGCGGTGGCGGGGCCGTCCGGGTGGTTGGTGGTGGGCTCGCTGCTGCCGGCCGGTGGTGCGGCGCTGGCCCCGCTGGCGTGGACGTCGGCGGACGGGCGGGCGTGGCGGCGGGCCGAGTTGCCCGTTCCGGACGGGCGGGGCCTGGCGCAGCGGGTGGTCCTGCTCGACGGGGAGCCGGTGGCGGTGGGTCCGGTGCGGGCCGGCTTCGCGGCGTGGCGGCCGGTGGGGGAGTCCGGCGCGTCGGGGTCGGGCCGGGCGGCGCGATGGCGGCGGGTGGGCGGGTTCGGGGCGGCCGGTGCGGGGGTGCTGTCGGTGGTGGGTCTGACGGCGGTGGGGCGGGGGTTGGTGGCGGTCACCGGGGACGGGGCGGGTCGGCGGCTGTGGGCCTCGGTGGACGGTGGCGTGTCGTGGCGAGCGGTGACGGTGCCGGGCCCGGCGGCGGTGCGGGACGACGGGGACACGGCGGTCGCGGTGGCCGGTGTGGAGCGTCGGCTGTTGTTGCTCGTGGACGACGGTCGGGCGTCCCGTGTCTGGTGGGCGGTGCCGCCGACTACCGGTCGGTAGCGGGCGGTCCCGGGCAGCGCTCGTTACCGATGTGCGTGACGTGAAGAAATTTCGGGATCGAAATTTCTTACAGCGATCGTCTTCGCTCCGCCACGGCGTGTAACGGTTCGATCAACCCCGCTGGCTGGGCCTTACGTCACAGCTTCCGGGTGGGATAACGTCCCGCCCCAGACCGGCGACGACGGTCTGGTTCGTCCGCCCCCGCAAGAGCCAATGGGTAGCGGGTGGTTCGGGCCATGGGACGGAGGAGGGTTCGGGCCTTGAGGCAGAAGCTCGCACGCGTGATCGGTGGCGTCGCCATGCTGGCGCTCGTCGCCGGTGGCACCGCTTGTTCCAGCGGCGGCGACGAGGAGGAGGCCGGGGGCAGCGCCTGCGGCAGCAAGATCGCGTTCTTCGGCGCCCTGACCGGCAGCTCGGCCGCGCTCGGCATCAACGAGAACAACGGCGTCAAGCTCGCGGTCGACAAGTACAACAAGGAGAACGCGGACTGCAAGGTCGAGCTCGTCGAGCTGGACTCGCAGGGCAGCCCGGACCAGGCCCCGCAGCTCGCCCAGAAGGCGATCGACGACACCAAGCTCCTGGGCGTCGTCGGCCCGGCCTACTCGGGTGAGTCCGAGGCCGCCGGCCCGCTGTTCAACGAGGCCGGTCTGGTCACCATCACCGCCTCCGCGACCAACCCGACCCTGGCCAAGCAGGGCTGGAAGACCTTCTTCCGCGCGGTCGGCAACGACCTGAGCCAGGGCCCGGCGGCCGGCAACTACATCAAGAGCGTCCTCAAGGCCGACAAGGCGTACGTCATCGACGACCAGTCGGCGTACGGCGCGGGCCTGGCCGACGAGGTCAAGAAGGTCCTCGGCCCGGTGGTCGTCGGGTCGGACAAGGTCCAGGGCGAGGGCAAGCAGACCGACTTCTCCGCCGTGGTCACCAAGGTGAAGGCCGCCAACGTGAAGGCCGTCTTCTACGGTGGCTACTACCAGGAGGCCGGTCTGATCCGTAAGCAGCTCACCGCTGCCGGGGTCACCGCGCCGCTGATCGCCGGCGACGGCGTCAACGACGGCGGGTACATCACCTCCGCCGGCCAGGCCGCTGCCGAGGGCACCATCCTGACCTGCCCCTGCCAGCCGTCCACCGAGGCCCGGGGCACCTTCGCCGCGGACTACAAGGCCCTCAACGGCGTGGACCCGGGCACCTACAGCGACACCGCCTACGACGCGGCGACCATCCTGCTCGCCGGGATCAAGGCCGGCAAGACCACCCGCGAGGGGCTGCTGGAGTTCGTGAAGAGCTACAGCGGCGAGGGCGTCGCCGGCAACTACAAGTTCGTCGAGGGTGGCGAGCTGGACCCGACGCAGGTCAAGGTCTGGGCGTTCAAGGTCAAGGGCGGCAAGGTCGTCCCGGACCAGGAGATCCCCAAGTCCTGAGGCCGGTCGCTGCGACAAGCGATTGAGCAGTGATCGCGGGTGCGGCCGGGAGCTCGCTCCCGGCCGCACCCTCTTTTTCTTCCCACCTGACGGAGTGTCCTGCCTTGGACTTCGACGGACTCTTTTCCAACATCGGCACCCTGACCACGACCGGCCTGACGCAGGGGGCGATTTACGCCCTGGTCGCGCTCGGCTACACGCTGGTCTACGGCGTGCTCAGACTCATCAACTTCGCCCACTCGGAGGTCTTCATCGCCGGCGCGTTCGCCGCGATCTGGACCTGGAACGGGTTCGGCCTGGACCAGGACTCGTCGGTGAGCGGGCTCGGGTCGATTTTGTTCTACCTGCTGGTGGCCATGATCGTCGCGGCGATCGCGTCGGCGGGCACTGCGACGGTGATCGAGCGGGTGGCGTACCGGCCGCTGCGCAGGCGCAACGCGCCGCCGCTGGCCTTCCTGATCACCGCGATCGGCGCGTCGATCGCGATCTCCGAGGCGTTCGGCGTCTACACCCGCCGCCTGCCGCAGGGCGCCCCCCAGTTGGTCAGCCCCAAGCCGCTGTTCCACCTGTTCGGGGTGCCGATCGACGGGGTGCAGCTACTGACCATCGGCGCCGCGCTGGTGATGATGATCTGCCTCGACCTGTTCATCAACCGCAGCCGGACCGGCCGGGGCATCCGGGCGGTGGCGCAGGACGCCAACACCGCCGCGCTGATGGGCGTGAACAAGGACCGGGTGATTCTCATGGTCTTCATCGCCGGCGGCTCCATGGCCGGCGTGGCGGGCCTGCTCTACGACGTGCGGATCCAGACGCTGACCTACAGCGTGGGCTTCCTGCTGGGGCTCAAGGCGTTCACCGCCGCGGTGCTCGGCGGCATCGGCAACCTGCGGGGCGCGCTGCTCGGCGGCCTGCTGCTGGGCGTGGTGGAGAACTACGCCTCGGGCCTGTTCGGCAGCCAGTGGAAGGACTTCGCGGCCTTCGCCGTCCTGGTGGTGCTGCTGATGTTCCGGCCGACCGGCCTGCTGGGTGAATCGCTGGGGAGGGCACGGGCATGACGACCGTCCTGGACAAGCTCCGTTCCGGCCGCGAGGCGGTCGGCGAGCGCTGGCACCACGCCCCGCGCTGGGTGCGCTGGGTGCTGCTGGCCGCGCTGATCGTGTTCTTCTACGCGCTGCCGAACAAGGAGTTCTACCAGTACCTGGGCCCGATCCCGACCCCGGGCGCGAACTTCACCCAGGTGCTGTTCACCATCTCGATCTACGTGCTGCTGGCGGTCGGGCTGAACATCGTGGTCGGCTTCGCCGGCCTGCTCGACCTGGGCTACTTCGGCTTCTTCGCCGTCGGCGCGTACACCGTGGCGGTGTTGACCTCGCCGAGCAGCGACATCAAGACGCTCTGGCCGTGGCTGCTGGTGGTGCCGATCGCGATCGGCCTGACCATGGTCTCCGGCGTCATGCTCGGCACGCCGACCCTGCGGCTGCGCGGCGACTACCTGGCGCTGGTGACCCTCGGCTTCGCCGAGATGATCCGCATCGCGGCGACCAGCTCGACGTTCCTCAAGGGGCAGCGGGGCTTCAACCAGATCCCGCACCCGCCCGGCGAGTACGCCGACGGCAAGCCGTTCTTCGGCGTGCTCGACGCCCGGCCGTACTACTGGCTGGTGCTCACGCTGATCATCCTGGTGGTGATCGGGGTGCGGAACCTGACCCACAGCCGGGTGGGCCGGGCCTGGATCTCGATCCGGGAGGACGAGGACGCGGCCCAGCTCATGGGCGTGCCGACGTTCAAGTTCAAGCTGTGGGCGTTCGCCGCGGGCGCGGCGATCGCCGGCCTGGCCGGCGCGCTCTTCGCGGGCAAGCAGAACTTCGTGAACTCGCAGAACTTCGAGCTGCTCAACTCGATCATCATTCTCGCCGCGGTGATCTTCGGCGGGTCGGGCAACATCGTCGGCGCGATCGTCGGTGGCGGCCTGGTGGCGTACATGATCGAGCGGTTCCGCGGCATCGAGCTGTTCGGCATCGAGCTCTACGAGTACCGGTTCCTCTTCTTCGGCCTGGTCCTCGTGGTAATGATGATCTTCCGGCCGCAGGGCCTCATCCCGAACCGACGACGGGCGGCGGAGTTCAAGGACCGTCGCAAGGAGGTGATCGTCGGTGAGTGACACCGAACAGACCCCGGCCGTTCCGGCCCAGGCGGGCGCCCCCGCCGTCGAGACGGTGGCGCGGCGCGAGCCGCTGCTGGAGGTCGACCACGTCACGCTGCGCTTCGGCGGCGTCGTGGCGCTGAACGACGTGGACTTCACCCTCTACAAGGGGGAAATCCTCGGCCTGATCGGGCCCAACGGCGCCGGCAAGACCACCTGCTTCAACGCGATGACGGGGATCTACCAGCCCACCGAGGGGCAGATCCGGTTCCGCGGCCAGAAGATCAGCGGCAAGAAGCGGCACCACATCACCAAGATGGGCATGGCGCGGACGTTCCAGAACATCCGCCTCTTCCCCGAGATGACCGCGCTGGAGAACGTCCAGGTCGGCGCGGACGCGCACCACAAGACCAGCGTGGTCGCCGCGCTGCTGCGGCTGCCGCGACACTGGAAGGAGGAGCGCGAGGGCCGGGAAAAGGCCGAGCGCCTGCTGGAGTTCGTCGGCATCCGGCACCGGATGCACGAGTTCGCCCGCAACCTCTCGTACGGCGAGCAGCGGCGCCTGGAGATCGCCCGCGCGCTGGCCACCGATCCGGTGCTGCTGTGCCTGGACGAGCCCGCCGCCGGCTTCAACCCGGCGGAGAAGGAGGAGCTGCTCCAGCTCATCCGGCAGATCCGCGACACCGGCGTCACCGTGCTGCTGATCGAGCACGACATGCGACTGGTGATGGGCGTGACCGACCGGATCGTGGTGCTGGAGTTCGGGAAGAAGATCGCCGAGGGGCTGCCCGTCGAGGTGCGGGACAACCCGAAGGTGATCGCGGCGTACCTGGGGGTGCCGGACGATGCTGCTTGAGATCGAGGACGTGAGCCTGCTCTACGGGCGGATCCAGGCGCTGCACGGCATCAGCCTGACCGTGGCCGAGGGCGAGATCGTCGCCCTGATCGGCGCGAACGGCGCCGGCAAGTCGACCACCATGCGGGCGATCTCCGGCATCCGGCCGATCGCCTCCGGCGCCATCCGGTTCAACGGCGAGGACATCTCCAAGCTCCGCGCGGACCTGCGGGTCCGGCGCGGGCTGTGCCAGGCGCCCGAGGGCCGGGGCATCTTCCCCGGCATGACGGTGCTGGAGAACCTCGACATGGGCGCGTACACCCGGCGGGACCGGGCCGGCATCGCGCAGGACCTCGACCGGGTGCTGACGCTCTTCCCCCGCCTCGCCGAGCGGCGCAAGCAGCACGGCGGCACCCTCTCCGGCGGCGAGCAGCAGATGCTCGCGGTGGGTCGGGCGCTGATGAGCCGGCCGAAGCTGCTGCTGCTCGACGAGCCCTCGATGGGGCTGGCGCCGATGCTGATCCAGCAGATCTTCACCATCATCACCGAGATCAACCAGCAGGGCACCACGATCCTGTTGGTGGAGCAGAACGCCCAACAGGCGCTGGCCCGCGCCCACCGGGCGTACGTGCTGGAGACCGGCCGGATCGTCAAGGCGGGCACGGGCGCCGAGCTGCTGCACGACCCGGCGGTCAAAGAGGCGTACCTCGGCGTGGCCTGACCGGCCGACCCTCAGTAAGGAGTTCCCCTCATGTTCCAGCTCAACGGTGGTCGGCGGGCGGCGTTCGGCGTCGCCGGCGCGGCCGTGCTCCTGCTCTCCCTCGCCGCGTGCGGCGAGGAGGAGAGCACCGAAAAGCCCGGTGCCGGCCCCTCCGTCAGCGCCTCCGCGGACTCGTCCCTGGCCGACAGGGTGCCGGCCGCCATCAAGGCCGACGGCAAGATCGTCGTGGGCACCGACTCGACGTACGCCCCGGCGGAGTTCCTCGACTCGGACGGCAAGACGGTGATCGGCTTCGACGTGGAGCTGTTCAGCGCGGTGGCCCAGAAGCTCGGCCTGAAGGCGGAGTTCGTCTCGGCCCCGTTCGGCGACATCATCACCGGCGTCAACTCCGGCAAGTACGAGGTGGGCGTCTCGTCGTTCACGATCAACGACGACCGCAAGGGCCAGGCCAACATGGTCAGCTACTTCCAGGTCGGCACCCAGTGGGTGACCAAGAAGGGCAACCCGGCCGGCGTCGCCGTCGACAACGCCTGCGGCAAGAAGATCGCCGTGCAGAAGGACACCGTCCAGGTCGAGGACATCCAGAAGCGCTCCAAGGCGTGCACCGACGCCGGCAAGCCGGCGATCACCGTCGACCAGTTCCCGGGGCAGGACGCCGCGACCGCCGCCGTGGTCTCCGGCAAGGACGACGCCATGCTCGCCGACTACCCGGTCGGCGTGTACGCGGTGACCCAGTCCAACGGGGTCCTCGACCTGCTCGACAAGCAGTACGAGGCCGCGCCGTACGGCTACGTGGTGGGCAAGGACCAGGCGGCGTTCGCCGAGGCCGTCCGGGACGCCACGAAGGCGCTCATCGCCGACGGGTCGTACAAGACGGTGCTGGACAAGTGGAAGGTCGCCGACGGGGCGATCACGGACCCCGCGGTCAACCCGTAGCGCGACATGAAGTCCGACGAAGCGACAACCGTACGGGCGCGGCCGGAGCCGATCCGCGCCGTGCCCGTGCGGCACCCGGGGCGCTGGGTCGCGGTGGCCGTGCTGGCCGTGCTCACCGCGATGTTCGTCCACCTGCTGACCACCAACGACGCCTTCAACTGGTCGTTCATGGTGGACAAGATGTTCCGCCCGCCGATCATCGAGGGCCTGCTGCGCGGCACCGTGCTGATGACGGTCAGCGCGATGCTGATCGGCATCACCCTCGGCGTGGTCGTCGCGGTGATGCGGCTGTCCGACAACCCGATCCTGCGCGGGGTGGCCTGGCTCTACACCTGGTTCTTCCGAGCCGTGCCCCGGCTGGTGCTGCTGGCCGTCTTCGGCAACATCGGCATCCTGTGGAGCCGCATCGAGTTCGGGGTGCCGTTCGACACCCAGCTCGGCCAGCTCTTCGGCATCGACAACCTGGAGCTGCGGCTGTTCGGCTTCTCCTCCCGGGACGTGCTCACCGGCTTCATGGCCGGCCTGCTGGGGCTCGCGCTCTCCGAGGCGGCGTACATGGCCGAGATCGTCCGGGCCGGCATCCAGTCGGTGGACCCCGGGCAGACCGAGGCCGCCCAGGCGCTCGGCATGGGCCGGGGCCAGTTGCTGCGCCGGGTGGTGCTGCCGCAGGCCATGCGGGTGATCATCCCGCCGACCGGCAACGAGACCATCGCCATGCTCAAGGACACCTCGCTGCTGCTGTACGTGCCGGTCAGCGTCGAGCTGTTCTTCCAGCTCGACGCGGTCGGCAAGCGGACGTTCCAGATCTTCCCGATGTACGTCGCGGCGTGCCTGTGGTACCTGTTCCTGACCAGCATCCTGCTGGTCGGCCAGTACTTCCTGGAGCGGCACTTCGGCCGGGGGCACGGCAGCGCCGGGCGGGCCCGGCTGCGGCTGCGGGGGATGAACGCGGAGACCGGCGGGACCCCGGGGAAGGTGGAGCCGTGAGCGAGCTGGTCGTCCCCGCCCAGGCCGACGCGCCGGCCGCCGGGTCGGACGTGATGGTCCGGGCCGAGCAGGTGCACAAGTCGTTCGGGCCGCTGGAGGTGCTCAAGGGCATCGACCTGGAGGTCCGCGCGGGGGAGGTGTGCTGCCTGCTGGGCCCGTCCGGGTCCGGCAAGTCGACCTTCCTGCGCTGCATCAACCACCTGGAGAAGATCGACGCCGGCCGGATCCGGGTCGACGGCGAGCTGATCGGCTACCGGGAGCGCGGCGGGAAGCTGTACGAGCTGCGGGAGCGGGAGGTGGCCGCGCAGCGCCGCGCCATCGGCATGGTGTTCCAGCGGTTCAACCTCTTCCCGCACATGACGGTGCTCCAGAACGTCGTCGAGGCGCCCGTGCTGCTGGGGCAGGAGAAGAAGGCCGCGGCCCGGGAGCGGGCGGCGACGCTGCTGGACCGGGTGGGGCTGGGCGACAAGCTCGGCGCGTACCCCGCCCAGCTCTCCGGCGGCCAGCAGCAGCGGGTGGCGATCGCCCGGGCCCTGGCGATGCGGCCGAAGCTGATGCTCTTCGACGAGCCGACCAGCGCGCTGGACCCGGAGCTGGTGGGCGAGGTCCTGGACGTGATGAAGGACCTGGCCCGCGACGGCATGACGATGATCGTGGTGACCCACGAGATCGGCTTCGCCCGGGAGGTCGGCGACTCGCTGGTCTTCATGGACGGCGGCGTGGTGGTGGAGGCCGGCGACCCCCGCGAGGTGATCGCGAATCCCCGCCACGAGCGGACCCGGTCCTTCCTGGCCAAGGTGCTCTGACCGGCGTCCCGGCGCGGGGGCCGCCCGCGCCGGGACGTGCCGGTGTCCCGGCTTGTCACAGTCCCGGACTAGAGTCGCTGCCGTGACAGCTACGACGCCGCGCCTGCTCCTCGTCGACGGACACTCCCTGGCATACCGGGCGTTCTTCGCCCTGCCGGTGGAGAACTTCTCCACCACCACGGGGCAGCCGACGAACGCCGTCTACGGCTTCACGTCCATGCTGATCAACGTGCTGCGCGACGAGCGGCCCACCCACATCGTCGTCGCCTTCGACGTGTCCCGCCGTTCCTTCCGCACGGAGAAGTACGCGGAGTACAAGGCCGGCCGCAGCGAGACCCCCGCCGACTTCAAGGGCCAGGTCAGCCTGGTCAAGGAGGTGCTGGCCGCGCTCCAGGTCCCGGTGGTGGAGATGGAGGGGTACGAGGCCGACGACGTCATCGCCACCCTCGCCTGCCAGGCCCGCGACCAGGGCATGTCGGTGCTGATCTCCAGCGGCGACCGGGACGCCTTCCAGCTCGTCGACGACAACATCACCGTGCTCTACCCGCGCAAGGGCGTCTCCGACCTGGCCCGGATGGACGCCGCGGCCATCGAGGCGAAGTACGGCGTCGGGCCCCAGCGCTACCGCGACCTGGCCGCCCTGGTCGGCGAGACCAGCGACAACCTGCCCGGCGTCCCCGGGGTCGGGCCGAAGACCGCCGCGAAGTGGATCAACCTGTACGGCGGGGTCGACGGGGTCGTGGCCCGCGCCGACGAGATCAAGGGCAAGGCCGGCGAGAGCCTGCGCGAGCGGCTCGCCGACGTGATCCGCAACTACGAGATCAACTGCCTGGTCTCCGACCTGGAGCTGCCGATCCGCCCCGAGGACGCCCGCTGGACCGGCTGGGACCGCGAGGCCGTGCACCAGGTCTTCGACACCCTGGAGTTCCGCATCCTGCGCGACCGCCTCTACCAGTACCTGGAGTCCGTCGAGCCGGAGGCCGAGTCGGGCTTCGACCTGGCCGGCGAGGTGCTCACCGAGCCGGGCGCGCTGGCCGGCTGGCTCGACGCGCACGCCCCGGCGGGCAGCCCGGTGGGGGTGGCCGTCAAGCTCGACACCGGCCCGAACCGGCGGCACACCGCCTCGGTCCTCGGCCTGGCGCTGGCCACCGGCGGCGGCGCGGCGGCCTGGGTCGACCCCGCCCGCCTCGACGCCGCCGACGAGCCCGCCCTGGCCGGCTGGCTGGCCGACCCCGCCCGCCCCAAGGTGCTGCACGACAGCAAGCCGGCCGTGCTCGCGTTCGCCGCGCACGGGTGGGAGTTGGCGGGCATCGCCCGCGACACCCAGATCGCCGCCTACCTGGCCCGTCCCGACCAGCGCTCGTACGACCTGACCGACCTGGCGCTGCGCTACCTGCACCGGGAGCTGCGGGTCGACGTCCCCGACACCGGGCAGCTCACCTTCGAGGGGCTCGGCGGCGACGGGGAGGCGGAGCAGAACCTGATGCTCCAGGCGCGGGCCACCCTCGACCTGGCCGACGCCATCGACGCGGAGCTGTCCCGCGACGGCGAGCAGTCCGCCCGGCTCATGGCCGAGGTGGAGCTGCCGCTGATGCGGGTGCTCGCCGGCATGGAGCGGATCGGCATCGCCGCCGACAACGACTACCTGCACGAGCTGGAGGCGCACTTCGCCGGCGAGGTGAAGGCCGCCGCGCAGGCCGCGTACGAGGTGGTCGGGCGGGAGTTCAACCTCGGCTCGCCCAAGCAGCTCCAGGAGATCCTCTTCGGCGAGCTGAACCTGCCGAAGACCAAGAAGATCAAGACCGGCTACACCACCGACGCCGACGCCCTCCAGTGGCTCTACGCGCAGACCGAGCACCCGCTCCTGCACCACCTGCTGCGCCACCGCGACGTGGCCAAGCTGAAGTCGACCATCGACGGCCTGCTCAAGGCGGTCTCCGACGACGGCCGCATCCACACCACGTTCAACCAGACCGTGGCCGCCACCGGCCGGCTCTCCTCCACCGAGCCCAACCTCCAGAACATCCCGATCCGCACGGAGGAGGGGCGGCGCATCCGCCGCGCGTTCGTGGTGGGGGAGGGCTACGAGTGCCTCCTCACCGCCGACTACAGCCAGATCGAGATGCGGATCATGGCGCACCTGTCGTCGGACGACGCGCTGATCGAGGCGTTCAACTCCGGCCACGACTTCCACGCCGCCACCGCCTCGTCGGTCTTCGGCGTGCCGGTGGAGCAGGTCACCGCCGACCAGCGGCGCAAGATCAAGGCGATGAACTACGGCCTGGCGTACGGGCTCAGCGCGTTCGGCCTCTCCCAGCAGCTCGGCATCACCGCCGAGGAGGCGCGCGGGCTGATGGAGAACTACTTCGCCGGGTTCGGCGGGGTCCGCGACTACCTCCAGGAGGTCGTGGCCCGGGCCCGGCACGACGGCTACACCTCCACCGTCCTGGGCCGCCGCCGCTACCTTCCCGACCTGGTCAGCGACAACCGCCAGCGCCGGGAGATGGCCGAGCGGATGGCCCTCAACGCCCCCATCCAGGGCTCGGCGGCCGACATCATCAAGGTGGCGATGCTGCACGTCGACGCGGCGCTGCGTGACGCCGGGCTGCGCTCGCGGATGCTGCTACAGGTGCACGACGAGCTGGTCTTTGAGGTCGCCCCCGGCGAGCGGGAGGCCCTGGAGGAACTGGTCCGCGCCCGGATGGGCGACGCGTACCCGCTGTCGGTGCCGCTGGAGGTCTCCGTCGGCGAGGGCCGGGACTGGAACAGCGCCGACCACTGAGGCTCTCGTCGGCGGTTCCCGGGCAGCCCGACCCGCTCCGGGCGGTCAGGCTTGATCCTTCCGCGGGTCGGGCTGCCCGGGAACCGCGACCAGGCCGAGCCCGACGGGATGCTCCAGGTCGACCACACAGGCCGCGGCGGCGTCGTGCAGGGCGGCGGCGAGCCGGTCGCGGACCGCCACCTGGGCGGCGATCCGCGACTCCAGCACGGCCAGCCGTTGCAGGCCGACCCGGACGCCGGCGGGGGACGGCGCGGCGGCGGCCACGTCCCCGTCCAGGCAGGGCAGGAACAGCCGCACGTCGTCGAGGGTCAGCCCGGCGTCGAGCAGGCGACGGATGTTGCGGACCCGGGTGGCGGCGCGCTCGTCGTAGTCGCGGTAGCCGTTCACCGCCCGCTCGGCGGCGATCAGGCCCTGCGCCTCGTAGTGCCGCAGCGAGCGGGGGGTGCAACCGGTGATCCTGGCCAGCTCGCCGATCCGCACGCGCCCGTCCCCCGTCCCGTCACGGTGACCGGCCTCCGGGCCGATCAGGCGACCACCGCCGCCCCGTCCACCGGCAGCACCACCCCGGTGACGAAACCCGCCGCCGGGTCGCAGAGCTGCCGGATCGCCCACGCTACGTCCTCGGGCCGACCGATGCGGCCCAGGGGAGTGCGGGCGAGCTGCCACCGGCGTACCGCCGCGCGCTGCTGCGGGGACAGGCCCTGGTGCTCGTCGATGGGCGTGTCGATCGCGCCCGGTGCCACCGCCACCACCCGGACGCCGCGCGGGGCCAGCTCCACGGCCCAACTCCGGGTCAGCGAGTCGAGGGCGGCCTTGCCCGCGGCGTAGACGGCCGAGCCCGGCCAGGCGCGCTGCCCGACGGAGGTGGTGACGTTGACGATGGTCCCCCCGGTCACGGCCAGCGCGTCCACGGCCGCGTGGGCCAGCCGGACCGGCGCGAGCAGGTTCGTGTCGAGCTGCCGCCGGGCCGCCGCCTCGTCCCACTCGGTGAGCCGGCCGCCCCCGGCGATCCCGGCGTTGTTGACCAGCACGTCCAGTCGCCCGTACCGCTCCAGGGCCGCGTCCACCAGCCGGCCCGGCGCGTCGGCGGCGGTGACGTCGGCGGCCAGCGGGGTGATCAGCGGGTGGCCGGCCGCGGTCTCGGTCAGCGGCCCCGTGCGGCGGCCGACCGCGAGGACGTGGGCGCCGTCGGCGCTGAAGGCGCGGGCGGTGGCCCGGCCGATGCCGGTGCCCGCGCCGGTGACGAGGATGACCCTGCGCTCTGCGTCGTTCATGCCGCTGATGCTCCGACCCTGCCGCCAGTGGCAGGGTCAAGCGGTCGTCGGCACAGTGTCGCGCGGCCGGCGGCGGGAGTCGTGCGGCCGCCGGACGTCGGGCCGTCGGTCGCGCGGCCGTCAGCGGGGACGCGGTTCGTCGCGGGCGTGTGTCCGGCGGGGCGCGGGGCCCCGGCCCGGTCCCCGGCGCTCCTCGGGCGGGGCGCCGTGCCGCTGGAGGGCCTTGCGGGACGGGCCGCCCGGCGGCGGGAGCGGGGCCTTGACGGGGTCGTGGCCCCAGTTCATCAGGGAGTACCGCCAGCGGGTCTCCCGGACGTCGCCGCTCGGGCGCTGCGCCATGTGCCGTCGGACGTAGCCGACGACCTTGCGCATGTGCTTGTAGTCGGCCTCGGAGAGCTGGTCCCGCTTGCGGCGCAGCAGGTCGATGATCCTTCGGCCGGACTCGTGGCCGACCGACTCCCCGCCCTTGGTGCCCTCCTTCCGCCAGCCGACGTGCTTCGACTCGTCGCTCTCCAGCCAGCTGTGCAGCTCGCGGGGGGTCATGTTCACCGCCTCGGTGAACTCCCGGTAGGTCTGCTGCGGATCGTCACTTCGGCTCATGGCGCAGCACCTCCGGACGGTGGGCGACGTCCCGCCCCGAGTCGTCGTTGCGGATGCGGTACTGCGGGGCCTCCGGCGAGGCGTTCACCGCGTGTCCGCGTACGTGTGTCCGCTCGGTCAGCCTCTCCTCGACCACGCCGTACGCCCGGCCGCTGTGGCTGGCCCAGGAGACGTGGTCGCCCGCGCGGAACTCCTCCTTGTCGGCCATGCCGTGCGGGTACCCGGGGGCGGCGGCCGGAAACGACGCCGGCCGGCCGGTCGGCACGTCGGTGAGGTGGGATGTTCCGGGGGCGGGCGCAGGCGCGATGCCGCCGACGTGGAGCCGACCCAGGGCGGGCCGTCACCGGCCGTCAGGGGGTGATCTCGGCGATCGGCAGCTTGATGTCGAAGGGCTCGGTCAGCTCGATCACGTCGGCGCTGTCGGCCACCAGCTCGTACTGGCGCTCGCCGCCCGGCCCGATCCGGTCACTCAGCCGGTACGCGTACAGGTGCACCGGGCCCTGCTCGACGCGCCAGTAGAAGGGGATGCCGGCGGCGGCGTACTCGCCCGGCTTCGCGAACCGGTCCACCCGACGGGTGCCCGGGGAGACGATCTCGACGGCGAGGACGACGTCCTCGGGGCCGACCTGCGAGGCGGTGGAGGCGATCTCGGCTCGGCAGACGAGGACGTCCGGCCTGCGGCTGCTGTTGCGGGACAGCCGTACACCGACGTCCTGGGCGGCACGGAACTGCCGTGGTGCGTGGGTGTGCAGCCACAGCCGCAGGAGGAAGGAGATGTCCTGGTGGCCCAGGGTGGGGGAGGGTGTCACCTGGATGACTCCGTCGACGAGTTCGACGCGGGGGGCGTCGTCCGGCAGGGTGAGCAGGTCGTCCAGCGTGTAGTCGGCACGCTGCTGCCGGATCGGGTCCGGACACCAGGGGCCAGGTGGTGTCGCGATCGGCTCGGCGCTCATGGGGCCAGCGTAGTCGCGCGCCCCCTCCGGCGGGTCGGACTCGTTGTCCGATCGCGTCACCTGGCGGGCCGCTCGCTGACGAAGATGGCCGTGCCCGGGAAGAGCCGGCCGCGCAGCGGACTCCACTGGCCCCAGATCCCCTCGTGCCCCTCGGGCCACTCCGGCTCCACGAGATCCACCAGCCGGAACCCGGCGGCGACCAGCTCGCGGACCCGGTCGCCGAGGGTGCGGTGCTGCTCCACGTAGGTGGCCACCCCGTGCTCGTCCTGCTCCACGTAGGGGGCGCGGTCGAAGTACGAGTGAACGGCGGTCAGCCCGCCCTCGCCCGGGTCGTCGAGGAAGATCCAGCGCATCGGGTGGGTGACGGAGAAGACCCAGCGCCCGCCGGGGCGCAGCACGCGGGCGACCTCCCGCATCGCGGCGGCCGAGTCGTTCAGGAACGGGATCGCGCCGAAGGCCGTGCAGACGGTGTCGAATGCCGCGTCGGCGAAGGGTAGGGCGAGCGCGTCGGCCTGCACGAGCGGCACGCGGACGCCGGTGCGGTCGGCGGCCCGCGCGGCGTGCCGCAGCATCCCGGCGGAGAGGTCCAGGGCGACCGGGCGGGCGCCCCGGGCGGCCAGCCACCGGGCGGCGGCCGCCGCGCCGCAGCCGAGTTCGAGGACCCGCTGGCCGGCGACGTCGCCGAGCAGCCCGGCGTCGGCCTCGCGCAGCCCCTCGGGGCACCACACGAAGTCCACGTCGCCGAGGAACGCGCCGTGCTCGCTCTGGTAGTCGTCCGCGTCGGCGTCCCACCAGCGGCGGTTTGCCCGGCGGATCTCTGCGGCGTCCACCCGGCGCCGGGTCACCCTGTCGTCGTCCACCCGCTCACGCTAGGTGCCCAGCCCCGGCGGGCCCGCGTCGGCCCGCCGACGATCGTGTGACTCCTGCGTCTCCTGTGACGGACGAGACAGCGACGACCCCTTACCGCGCCAAATCTCCGCTTTCGCAGGTGGTGCGGCCGAGGAGACCTGGGAGGGCTTGCACGCTGTGGTAATGCAGCGGGTAGGCTAGACGATGCGCTCGTGGATCGTGTGCCTCGGCAGGGAGCAGGCGCGCGGTCACCGGAGCCACCAATGAGCTTCTCACAAACGATCTCTCGGTGTGCCCGGCGACGGATCCGCTGGCGCGAACAGGTCACCGCGACGACACCAGCCTGCTGTGACAACCCATCCGACCGGAGCAACCGCCCACATGACGAGCAGCATCGAGGCCCCCTCGAGCGCCACCCGGGTCACCCACGACGATCTCGGTTCCGAGGAGGCTTTCCTCGCCGCGATCGACGAGACCATCAAGTACTTCAACGACGGCGACATTGTCGAAGGCACCGTCGTCAAGGTCGATCGGGACGAGGTCCTGCTCGACATCGGCTACAAGACCGAGGGTGTCATCCCCTCTCGGGAGTTGTCGATCAAGCACGACGTGGACCCGGCCGAGGTCGTTTCGGTCGGTGACCACATCGAGGCCCTCGTCCTCCAGAAGGAGGACAAGGAGGGTCGTCTGATCCTCTCCAAGAAGCGGGCGCAGTACGAGCGGGCCTGGGGCACGATCGAGAAGATCAAGGACGAGGACGGCGTCGTTCGCGGCTCGGTCATCGAGGTCGTCAAGGGTGGTCTCATCCTCGACATCGGGCTGCGCGGCTTCCTGCCCGCCTCCCTGGTCGAGATGCGGCGGGTGCGTGACCTGCAGCCGTACGTCGGCCGCGAGCTCGAGGCCAAGATCATCGAGCTGGACAAGAACCGCAACAACGTGGTCCTGTCCCGCCGGGCCTGGCTGGAGCAGACGCAGTCCGAGGTGCGCACCGAGTTCCTCAACAAGCTGCAGAAGGGCCAGGTCCGCAAGGGCGTCGTGTCCTCGATCGTCAACTTCGGCGCGTTCGTCGACCTGGGCGGCGTGGACGGCCTCGTGCACGTCTCCGAGCTGTCCTGGAAGCACATCGACCACCCGTCCGAGGTCGTCGAGGTGGGCCAGGAGGTCGAGGTCGAGGTCCTGGACGTCGACCTGGACCGCGAGCGGGTCTCGCTGTCGCTGAAGGCGACCCAGGAGGACCCGTGGCGGCAGTTCGCCCGCACCCACGCGATCCAGCAGATCGTGCCGGGTAAGGTCACCAAGCTGGTGCCGTTCGGCGCGTTCGTCCGGGTGGACGACGGCATCGAGGGCCTGGTCCACATCTCCGAGCTGGCCGAGCGCCACGTGGAGATCCCGGAGCAGGTCGTCCAGGTCGGCTCCGAGGTCATGGTCAAGGTCATCGACATCGACCTGGAGCGCCGCCGGATCTCGCTGTCGCTCAAGCAGGCCAACGAGGGCTTCGTCGAGGGCGAGGAGCACTTCGACCCGACCCTCTACGGCATGGCCGCGACGTACGACAACGAGGGCAACTACATCTACCCGGAGGGCTTCGACCCGGAGACGGGCGAGTGGCTCGAGGGGTACGACAAGCAGCGCGAGACCTGGGAGAACCAGTACGCCGAGGCGCGTCAGCGCTGGGAGGCCCACACCAAGCAGGTGCAGACCTCCCGGGCCGCCGACGCCGAGGCCGCTGCCAACCCGGCCCCGGCCGTCTCCACCGGCGGCACCACCACCTCGACCAGCTCGGCCCCGAGCCGGCAGGCCGAGGAGCCGGCCGGCACCCTGGCCACCGACGAGGCGCTCGCCGCCCTGCGGGAGAAGCTCGCCGGCGGCAAGTGAGCCGCTGAACGACGGGAAGGGCCCCGTCCCCGCGATCGCGAGATCGCCGGGGGCGGGGCCCTCGCCGTCGCCTACCCGGTCGTCTCGGCGGCGGCGACCGGTTGCCGCAGGATCGTGCGTCGCCGCTCCGGGGCGACCCGGCGGGCGTCGCTGAGGTAGATCTCGTGGTGTCTGCCCACCATCCGCAACCCCTCACCCGGTACGACCTCGTGGTGCAGCCGCGCCAGCACCTCGGCCTCGTCGTCGAAGGAGCCGACGTGCAGTGTCTGCACGCACCGCCCCTCGGAGAGGGTCTCCAGCCGGACGTCGTCGAGGCGCGACGGGCGGTTCCCGGCCCCGGCCTGCGCGACGGCGGCGGTGAACATGTCCTGGTCGATCCAGTCCGGGGTCATGATCATCAGTGTCCAGTCCCACCGTGACTTGTCACGTTCCACGGTGAACGCGTCCATGTCCTCGGCCCACCACAGCCCCTCCAGAGGCGGCACGACGTAGTCGCGCCCGAGGTCACGCCTGCTGGCGAACTTCAGCCGGTACGCCAGCGGGTAGAGGGCCTCGACGGCACCGGAGAACGCCGGTGACGTGTTCGGGTCGCCGTGACCGTCGATCATGAGGTACTGCGTGTCGGGCACGTCCACGGTCCGGAACCGGCCCCTTCTCGCCCGATAGGCGTCGAGGGTCTTCCTGAAGTCAGTCTTCTCCGTCATCACGCACCTGGGCCCGGGTGGCGAGCCACTGCCTTTCCGCCTCGAGGAGGCTCAGCGAGTACGAGAACACCTCCCGGGCCGGCCGGGGGAGGGGGGACTGCGCCCGCCGTGCCCGCTCCACCGACTCGATGCGGGCCTCGACCCGGGCCAGCCGGGTGCGCAGCGCCCGCGCGTACTCCCGCTCGGTGAGCAGGGGCAGGTTGGCGATGCCGACGAGGAGCGGGTGCGGGACCGGCTGGGGTTCCTCGATGAGAGCCAGCACCGTGCGCGCCGCCACCTCCCGGCCCTCGTCGGTCGCGTGGAACACGCGCCGGGACCTCGGGGCGGCCCGCGCCTCGGGCGCGTGGACCAGGCCGCGCTTCTCCAGCTTCGCGAGCAGGTAGTAGATCGAGGAGAACCCGACGTCGGACCACTGCCGGATGCCACGCTGCTCGATCACCTGGTCCAGGTCGTAGCCGTGCCGGGGGCGCTCGATGACCAGGCCCAGCACGGTCAGTTCGGCCGGAGTGAGCTCCATGCCGAGTATTCTACCGCTAGAATAGACCCTGGGACGGTGGGCGCGAGGTGGGTGCTCGGACGAGCCCCGGTGCCGGCGGCGGCCCCCTGATCGGGTTGACTGGTGTGGTGTTGATGGTGGGACTGACCGGCGGAATCGGGTCGGGCAAGAGCGTCGTGGCGACCCGGCTGGCCGCGCTCGGCGCCGTGGTGATCGACTCGGACCGGATCGCCCGGGAGGTGGTCGCCCCGGGCAGCGACGGGCTGGCGGAGATCGTGGCCGCCTTCGGCGACCGGATGCTCACCCCCGACGGCACCCTCGACCGTCCCGCCCTGGGTGCGGCGGTCTTCGCCGACGAGAGCGCCCGTCGCCGGCTGGAGTCGATCACCCACCCCCGGGTCCGGGCCCGCAGCGCCGAGCTGGCCGCCGCGGCGGCACCCGACGCGATCGTGGTCAACGACGTGCCGCTGCTGGTCGAGGTGGGGCTCGCCCCGACGTACCACCTGGTGGTCGTGGTGCGGGCGGAGGTCGCCACCCGGCTCGCCCGGCTGGAGCGCGACCGGGGAATGCCCCGGGAGGAGGCCGAGCGGCGGATCGCCGCGCAGGCCGACGACGCCCGCCGCAGCGCGGCGGCCGACGTGGAGCTGACCAACGAGGGCGGCCTCGACGAGCTGCACGCCGAGGTGGACCGGCTCTGGCAGGAGCGGCTGCTGCCGTACGAGGAGAACGTGCGCCTGCGCCGCGTGGTCCGCTCCGACCGGGTGGCCCTGGCCGGGCCGGACGCCACCTGGCCCCAGCAGTACGCCCGGCTGGCCGCCCGCATCCGGCACGCGATCGCCCCGGCAGACCTGCGCATCGACCACATCGGCTCGACGGCCGTGGCCGGCCTCGCCGCCAAGGACGTCATCGACGTCCAGCTCGCCGTGCCGAGCCTCGCCGAGGCGGACGGCCCCCTCGCCGAGCGCCTCGCCGCCGCCGGCTTCCCCCGGGTGCCGGGCGAGTGGTGGGACAATCCGCGCCCGCCGGGCAGCGACCGCTGGGAGAAGCGGCTGCACGGCAGCGCCGACCCCGGCCGCCCGGTGCAGCTGCACCTGCGCGCGGAGGGCTCGCCCGGCTGGCGGTACGCGCTGCTGATGCGCGACCACCTGCGCGCCGACCCGGATCAGCGGACCGCGTACCTGGCACTCAAGCGGGAGCTGGCGGCCAGCGCGCCGGACACCGTCACCTACACCACGGCGAAGGACCCGTGGTTCGACGAGGAGCACCACCGCGCCGAGGAGTGGGCCGCGCAGACCGGCTGGCGGCCCTGACCCGCATCCGGGCCGGGGCCGGTCAGCGCGGGGCGCGTGGCTTCGGCGCGGTCACCGGCGGCGGCATCGCCTGCACCGGGCCGGGGGCCAGGTCGAGCCGGGCGTACGTGCCCAGCCGGGTGCGCAGCTCCAGTCGGCGGAGCTGACCGACCCGGTCGATCCAGTAGCGCACCCGCCCGTGCCCCGTCTCCACCTCCACCACGTCGACGGCCCGGTCGGCCAGGCGGTCACCGCGGATCCGGGTCGCCGACCGGGGGGCCGTCGCGTCGCCGACCCGCAGCGCCGCGGCCAGCAGCCGGTCGACGTCGTCCGCGCCGGGCGTGCCGCGACGCCAGGCGTGCCCGGCGCGCGGGGGTGGCAGCGGCGGCGGGGCGGCCGGGTTCCCGGCGGCGGGCGCGATCCAGACCCCGGTGGGGTCGTAGCGGCGCAGCGTCCGCCCCGGCGGGGCGTCGGGGGCACCCGCCGACAGGTACGCCGCGCGGGCCGTCCAGCTCACCCACCCCGCGCCTCGCAGCGCCTCGCCCGGGGCGACGGGGGCGGCGAGGGTCACGGCCGCGCCACCCCGGGCCCGCATCCGACCTGCGAGCCGGCCCAGCCGGTCCTCCTCGGGCCCGGTGAGGGCCCGGGGCAGCCCGGCCCGGCCGCCCAGCGCGGCCACCGGCCACAGCACCGGGCGGTTGGCCCGGTGCAGCTCCAGCGTCACCGGCGCGCCTCCCGCCAGGCGCCCCTGGAGCCGGTGCAGCCGGGCGTCCCGGTCGACCCACCAGCGGGCGGCCCCGCCGAGGAGGCGGGCGGCACCGGGCGTGGCGACGGCCGCCGGGAGGCTGGCCACCGGCGCGGGCCAGTCCGTGCGCGTCGGGCCGCTCGACGGTACGGCCGCGAGCGACGGGGTGGCGTCGCCGGCCCTGGCCCCCGTGCCGCTGCGCCCGGCCGTGCGGGCGGGTGCCGCCGCGCGTGTTGGTCCGGCCGCGCGCACGGATGCTCTCGGGTGGGTCGGCGCTGCCGTGCGGGCTGGTGCCGGCGTGCGTGCTGGTTCGGCCGTGCGGGTGGGTGCCGGCCGGCGTGTTGGGTTGGCCGTGCGGGCGGGTGCCGGGGTGCGGGTCGGCTCGGCCGTGCGGGTGGGGGCCGGCGGGTGCGGGCGGTCGTCCCGCCTGCGGTCGTCGTCGCCGGGCAGGGGGGCCTGGAGGACGTCCACCGGCTGGCCGCCGACCTCGGCCCGGGCCAGCCAGCGGCCCGCCCCGTCGGGGACGGCCCCGGCCGGCTCGGTGCGGGGCGCGGCGAGCGCGAAGAGCAGGTCGAGGGCCGGGCGTAGGGACCGGGCGGCCCCCGGCGCGGCGACCCGCCAGCCGTCGGCCGGCGGCACCAGCGGTGGGAACGCCGGGGCGGGCACCGCCCCCGGATCGGGGCGGGCCATCAGCAGCCCCGGGACGGCCTGGAGCAGGCCCCGATCCGGCCCGGCGCCGGGCCCGCCGACATCGAGGTAGGCCAACGGCCGGGACCAGTCGACCCAGCCGACGGCGTCGATTCTGGCGGCGGCGTCGCCGACGGTCACCCGCACGCCGGAGCGCACGTCGCGGTGGTTCGTGACCCGTACCGCGGCGAACCGCTCCGCCTCCGCCGCGGTCAGCGCCCGGGCCGGCTCCGGGGCTGCGGGCGCCCAGGTCAACAGCCCGGCGGCCAGCAGCGCCGCGGCGGCGACGGCGACCGCGCCCAGGCTGATCACGGCGGTACGGCGGCGGCCGGCCCCGCTCTCGTCCTCCCCCCGGCGGGCCGGGGCCGCCCCGCCGGCCGGTGCCGCGCCGTCCCGGCGACGGCGGTGCCGGGCCGGTCCGCCGCTCGGCCGGGCGCGGTGCGTGGCGACCCCGACGGCCGGCCAGGTGGGGAACGGGACGCCGGAGAGGCCGGCACCCGCCGGCGGCGCGGGCGGCCGGAACGGGCCCTCTGCGGAACGCGGCGACGGCCCGGTCGCCCGGCCGGGACGATGTGTCGGCCCGTTCGCGCGGTTGAAACGGGGCGTCGGCCCGGTCGCCCGGTCGGGACGGTGTGCCGGCCCGGTCGCCCCGTCGGAACGGTGTGTCGGTCCGGTCGCGCGGTCGGGACGGGGCGTCGGCCCGGGGGAGTTCTCCACGGCAGGATGAACTGCCGACGCGCGGGCCAGGTGACGCCCGACACGGGCCCGTGGGGCGCGCTCGGCGTGGGCCGGCCGGCGCTCGCGGCGGCGGGTCGCCGGGCAGTCCGGCGGGCTGGCGCTGGCCGAGCGGGTGCAGCACGAGGTCGCCGGGCGGGGTGCTCAGGTGGGCTCGCGGGCGCTCGCGGTGGAGCGCTCGATACCGATGGGGCGCTCGCGGCGGCCGGTCTGCGCCCTCGGCGCGACCACGTCGGCGCGCACGCCGGTGATGTCCGGGTGCTGCGACCCCTGTGCCGGGGGCGTGCCTGCCTCTTCGGGCCGGCCGCCGCGCCGGACGGCCGCCGCGAGCGGCCTACGGCCACACCCTAGCCCGGTGGAATGCGGCACACAATGCGAATATCGAAGCCGATCACGGACCCAGCGTGACGGGTCGGGCTGTCGGACCCTCGGCGTACCGTTGGTGTCATGGCGCTCGACATTCCCCGGCTCGACGGCCGCTTCCAGGTCGTCAGTGAGTTCCAGCCCGCCGGCGACCAGCCGGCCGCCATCGACGACCTGGAGCGTCGGGTGCGGCGCGGCGACCGCAACACCGTGCTGCTCGGCGCGACCGGCACGGGCAAGAGCGCCACCTCGGCCTGGCTCATCGAGCGGTTGCAGCGGCCCACCCTGGTGCTGGCCCCCAACAAGACGCTCTGCGCCCAGCTCGCGAAGGAGCTGGGGGAGCTGCTGCCGCACAACGCGGTCGAATACTTCGTCTCCTACTACGACTACTACCAGCCCGAGGCGTACATCCCGCAGACCGACACCTACATCGAGAAGGACTCCTCGATCAACGAGGAGGTCGAGCGGCTGCGGCACTCGGCGACGATGTCGCTGCTCACCCGCCGGGACGTCGTGGTGGTGGCCACCGTCTCGGCGATCTACGGCCTGGGCACCCCGGAGGAGTACCTGGACCGCGCCGTCCGGGTCGCGGTCGGGCAGGAACTCGACCGCGACCAGCTGCTGCGCCGCCTCGTCGACATCCAATACGCCCGCAACGACATGTCCTTCCAGCGCGGCACCTTCCGGGTCCGGGGCGACACGCTGGAGATCATTCCGGCGTACGAGGAGCTGGCCGTCCGCATCGAGCTGTTCGGCGACGAGGTGGAGAAGCTCTACTACCTCAACCCGCTCACCGGGGACATCGTCCGTGAGGTCGACGGCCTGATGATCTTTCCGGCCACGCACTACGCGGCGGGGCCGGAGCGGATGGAGCGGGCGATCCGCGACATCGAGGTCGAGCTGGCCGAGCGCCTCGCCGAGCTGGAGCGGCAGGGCAAGCTGCTGGAGGCGCAGCGGCTGCGGATGCGCACCACGTACGACATCGAGATGATGCGCCAGGTCGGCTTCTGCTCCGGCATCGAGAACTACTCCATGCACATCGACGGCCGGCTGCCAGGCAGTCCGCCGCACTGCCTGCTCGACTACTTCCCCGACGACTTCCTCACCGTCGTCGACGAGTCGCACGTGACGATCCCGCAGATCGGCGGCATGTACGAGGGCGACGCCTCCCGCAAGCGGATGCTCATCGACCACGGCTTCCGGCTGCCCAGCGCGGCCGACAACCGGCCGCTGCGCTTCGACGAGTTCCTGGAGCGGGTCGGGCAGATGGTCTTCCTCTCCGCGACCCCCGGCCCGTGGGAGCTGGAGCGGGCCCAGGGCGAGTTCGTCGAGCAGGTGATCCGTCCGACGGGCCTGATCGACCCCGAGGTGGTGGTGAAGCCCACCAAGGGCCAGATCGACGACCTGATGCACGAGATCAGGCTGCGCACCGAGCGCGACGAGCGGGTCCTGGTGACCACGCTGACCAAGAAGATGGCGGAGGACCTCTCCGACTACCTGCTGGAGAACGGCATCCGGGTGCGTTACCTGCACTCGGAGGTGGACACGCTGCGCCGGGTGGAGCTGCTGCGCGAGCTGCGCAAGGGCGACTACGACGTGCTGGTCGGCATCAACCTCCTCCGGGAGGGCCTCGACCTGCCCGAGGTGTCCCTGGTGGCGATTCTCGACGCCGACAAGGAGGGCTTCCTACGCAGCGGCCGGTCGCTGATCCAGACGATCGGCCGGGCCGCCCGGAACGTCTCCGGTCAGGTGCACATGTACGCCGACAAGATCACCCCGTCGATGGCGGAGGCGATCGAGGAGACCAACCGGCGCCGGGACAAGCAGATCGCCCACAACGAGGCGCACGGGATCAGCCCCGAGCCGCTGCGCAAGAAGATCCACGACATCCTCGACGACATCTACCGGGAGGCGGAGGACACCGAGAACTCCCGGGTCGGCGGCGCGGCGCGGCAGCTCTCCCGGGGCAAGGCCCCGGTCAAGGAGACCCGCAGCCGCAGCCGGGCCGGCACCACGGGCCCGTCCCGCGAGGGGATGGCCCGGGCCGACCTGGCGCAGCTCATCCAGGAGCTCAACGACCAGATGCTGGCCGCCGCCCGGGAGTTGCAGTTCGAGCTGGCCGCCCGCATCCGCGACGAGGTGGCCGACCTCAAGAAGGAACTCCGAGGAATGGACGCCGCCGGCGTGAAGTAAGCCCGCTCCGCCGCCCGCCCCCGCCCACCCCGCCCCGGGCGAGGGCCCGCGGCGGGCGACGGCAAATACAGAGAATGAGTGGCCCTTCCGCGCACAATGGCCACTCATTCTCTGTATTTACGGGCGTCAACCTCGTCGTGTTGCGGACAGCAAGCAAGGTATTGCAGAGTGTGACTGATCTGCGTACTCTCCGTTCTGGGGAGGCGGGGATGCCGTTGCCAACGAGTCCGGTGATTCGACGTGCGCGACTCGGTGCCGAGTTGCGCAAGCTCCGCAGGCGGGAGTCGCTGACCCTGGAGCAGGTCTGCGGCCGCCTGGGCTGGGCCTCCACCTCCAAACTGTCCCGCATCGAGCTGGGGCAGAGCCGGCCGGACCTCGCCGACGTGCTCGACCTGCTCGACGTCTACCGGGTGTCCCGGGATGAGCGCGACGCGCTGATCGTCATCGCCCGCGACGCCGCGACCGGGCGCGGCTGGTGGAAGACGCTCGGCGGGATGGGGGAGCGGCAGCGCGCGTACGCCGAGCTGGAGGCCGGGGCGGAGACCGTGGTGGAGTACCAACCGGCCGTCGTCCCGGGCCTGTTGCAGACCCCGGCGTACGCCCGGCTGCGGCTCGGGGTCGCCCGGCTGCTGCACCCGGAGGTCGACGTGGAGGTCGACGTGCGGGCCCGGCTGGTACGCCAGGAGATGCTGCACCGGCCGGAGCCGCCCAGGTACACGGCGCTGCTGGAACTGGCCGCCTGCGAGCCGGGCGGGATGCCGGGCGGGATCTGGCGTGATCAGCTACGCCACCTGGTCAACCTGGCGGGTCGACCGAACGTGACGATCCTGGTGGTCCCGCCCGGTGTGACCTCGGGCGGCACCCACCCGCTGACGCCCTTCTCCCGCTACTCGTTCCCCGACCCCGCCGACCCGCGCACGGTGATGATCGAGGCGTTGACCACCGACGTGCGGCTGGTCGCCACCGCCGACCTGGCGTGGTACGACGCGGTGGTCGACCGGCTGCTCGACGCCGCCCTGCCGGCGGCCGGGACGGCGGAGCTGCTGGCCCGGGCGGCCGACGACCCGACCCTGTTGGCCCGGCTGACCGACGATCCGGCTCTGCTGGCCCGGCTGGCCGACGATCCGGCTCTGCTGACCGAGGACCGGGAGGCCGAGGCGGCCAACGACCTGGCCCGGGTAGTTGACGACCGGGCCCAGCCGGCCGACGATCCGGCCCGGGTGGCTGACGACTCGCCGCTGTCGCCGTCGAGGCGGTCGGGTGGGCGTCCGGTGTCGACGCGGGGGGCGCGGGACGTGTCTGCGTTGCCCCGGCCCCGACCGCCCGTGGATTGAGGACGCCGGCCGGGGGTCACCGGTGCCGCCGTCGCACCCTGGTAAGCCGGTCAGCAGCAGCCGGTGCCCGTCGGCGGCCAACGTGCGGGCCACTGCGGCGCCGAAGCCGGCGCCCCGGCTCACACCGGTCACCAGAGCGATTCGTGCCGTCACGGCGTCAGCGGAGCCGACCCCGGTGGGTGGACGCCGGCGATCATCGCCGCGCGACCACCGGGCCCGGCGGCCCCGAGCCCGTCGGCACCGGTGGCCGGCGCGTGCGAGGCGCACGATAGCCGAGGGGTGCGACATTTCCCGCGCGAGCCGATCCGCGCTGACCCACCGCGCGAGCCGATCCGCGCTGACCAACCGGGTGGGCCGACCCGTGTTGGCCAACGCGAGACCACCACCGCCGCGTCGGGCGCGGTGGGCGTGGTGCGCCGCGACGGCGCGGCGACACGGTAGGCAGGTCCGGTCGGACGGAACGCGGCTGGGGTGACTCGGCCGGGGCGGCTGCGGTCGGGCCGAAAGCGGCGGGGGCGTCCTTTCCGGCCAGGGCCCGGGACGTGCCCAGTCCGGGCCGGGACCTGCTCAGGCTGGGGCCGGGAGGTGTTCAGGCCGGGACGTCGACGAAGTGCTCGACGCGCGGGGGGCCCGCGAAGTGCGGCCCGATCAGCTCGCGCCACTGCTGGAACCGCTCGGTGGCCCGGAAGTTCTCCTCGTGGGCCGCGACGGAGTCCCACTCGACCAGCAGCACGAACCGCGACGGCGACTCGACGCCCCGGGTCATCCGCACCGAGCGGCAGCCGGGCGTGCCGGCCAGGATCGCGTGCCCCCGCGCGTACGCGGCGGCGAAGTCGTCCTCGTGTCCCGGCGTCACGTCGATGAGCGCAACCTCAAGCACCATGCCGGAAGCGTCCCACGGACCCTCGGCCCGCGACGCCCCGGGCCCCGGTGCGGCCGGCTCCGCTGTGGCCGGTCCAGGCGAGGCGACACCCAGCGAGGCGACACCCGCGAGGCCCGCACCGGCTCGCATCTGACCAGTGCGTTCGCGCCGCACCAACGCGAGCGTTCGCGGCCGGCACCGACTGGGAAGATACGGGATGGTCTCCTAGGATGCGCTCGGCGTAGAGACGTTCGTCACGAAGGACATGGTGGCGATACTTCCCGGCACCGACACGAGATGCGTTCTTAGCTCCGCATGGTGAACAATGGGTGGCCGAAGGAGGGGAGTATTCCCCCGCGACGGAGTCGTCAGCACGGTCGAGCGCCGGCCCCCGGTGGCACGACCCGGCTCCGTGGGTCGCCGGTCCCGTTGCGGGTCGGCGACGGAAGAGACCTCCGACAGCCACCATTGTCAGCGTCGCCGCGCGCTGTTCGCTCGCACGGGCGTACGGTGTGGCCGACGCCGCGTGTCTGCCGGAGGATGGGAATTGGACGTGTCCGCACTGGTGTGGGCGGGAACGCTCGTCGCGCTGACGGCGGTTCTGGCCGTCGATCTGCTGATCATCGGCCGTAGGCCCCACGAGCCGAGTGTCCGCGAGGCGAGCCTCTGGGTCGGTTTCTACGTCGCGCTGGCACTGCTCTTCGGCGGCGGGCTCTGGCTCGCCTTCGACGGGAGCGTGGCAGGCCAGTTCTACACCGGCTGGCTCACCGAGTACAGCCTCTCGGTGGACAACCTCTTCGTCTTCGTGATCATCATGGCCCGCTTCGGGGTGCCCCGGCAGTACCAGCAGAAGGTGCTGCTCATCGGCATCGTGCTGGCCCTGGTGATGCGCGGCGGGTTCATCGCGGCCGGTGCGGCGCTGATCTCCCAGTTCTCCTGGGTTTTCTACATCTTCGGCGCGTTCCTCATCTACACCGCGATCAACCTCTTCCGGCAGGGTGAGCCGGACGAGGACGACTTCTCCGAGAACCTGCTGATCCGGTGGAGCCGGCGGGCGCTGCCGATCTCCCGGGACTACGACGGCGCGAAGATGACCACGCACGAGAACGGCCGCCGGCTGTTCACCCCGATGCTCATCGTCATGATCGCGATCGGCACCACCGACCTGATCTTCGCGCTGGACTCGATCCCGGCCATCTTCGGCATCACCCAGGAGCCGTACCTGGTCTTCACCGCGAACGTGTTCGCGCTGATGGGGCTGCGCCAGCTCTACTTCCTGCTGGGCGGGCTCCTGGACCGGCTGATCTACCTCAGCATCGGGCTCGCCGTGGTGCTCGGCTTCATCGGCGTGAAGCTGGTGCTGGAGGCGCTGGCGGACAACCACCTGCCGTTCCTCAACGGCGGCGAGCCGGTGGGCTGGGCCCCGCACATCCCGATCTGGCTCTCCCTCGTGGTGATCCTCGGCACCCTGCTGGTGGCGACCATCGCCAGCCTGATCAAGTCGTCCCGGGACCGGCGGCGCGAGCTGGCCGCGGCGCGCGGCTGAGCGACGCGGCCGCACGCGCGGCCGTCGTCGTCGCGATCCTGGACAGCGCCGTCGCCGTCGCCGCCGCGACACACGGACAGGGGCGTCCCCGCCAGGCGGGGACGCCCCTGTCCGGTCAGACCCGGTGCACGCCGACCAGGGTGGCCGTCCGCTCGGCCGGCATGCTCTCCTCCAGCACCCGGCGGTGCCGGTAGCAGGCGTGCAACATGCGCCGGTCCTGCTCGGCGTCGGGGGCGGCGCTGACGAAGCCGATGTGGTGGATGCGCCGGCCGGGCCGGGCGAAGAAGTACAGGTCGCCGGGGCGCTCGGCGCCCAACGGCAGGGGGGTGGTCGCCCCGGCCTGCTCGTGGGCGTCGCGGGGCAGCACCACCCCGAACCGCCGCCAGGCCAGGTGCACCAGGCCGGAGCAGTCGATGCCGTACGCCGACACGCCGCCCCAGACGTAGACCACGTCCATCAGCCGGGCGGCGACGGCGAGCACGTCCGGGGCGGACGGGGGCGCGGCGGGCAGGGGCACCAGGTGCCCCTCGGGCAGCCACAGCGGACGGTCGTGCCCGGGGGCGTGCACCGGCCGCCAGCCGTCCGCCGGCGGGCCGGCGGGGGCCAGCCGGGTGCCGAGGACCACCCCGGCGACGCGCGGCTCGCCGCCGGGGGCGTCGCTCAGGGCGGTGACGGTCGCGTCGACGACCCAGGCGGCGGCCGGGTCGTCCGGGGCGTCGTCCGGCGGCGGGGCGAGCTGGGCGGCGGGCAGCCAGCCGGGGTAGCCGCGCGGGTCGAGCCCGGTCGCCGGCTGTCCGAGGGCCACGACGTGCGCCCAGCCGTCGGGGCGCAGCTCGGTGACCAGCACCCGTTCGCCGAGCAGCAGTTGGCTCAGTACGCAGTCGCCCACCTGTTCGTCGGAGTCCATTCCCGAGATCCAGGCGGCGACGTCGGCGTGCGGGTCGAGGGCGGGGCGGTCGACGGGACGTACCGCCTCGGGGCGGGTCCACAGGGTCGCGACCGCGACCCGGACGACGGCCTCGCGACCGGGTTGCAGTTCCACGTCCACTCCCAAGCTCACGGCGTCCCCGTGACCCTATGAAAGAAATCGCCGCCTCTCAACCAGCCTGCTGCATGTTTGCTTCAGTCACCCGGCTGATGCCGAGGCCCGGGGCGTCCGGCAGCACCACCGTCGCGCCGTCGTACCGGACGCCGCCGCCCACCGGCGACCAGGCCAGCCACCAGGCGGCGTCGAGGTCCGACACGGCCGTGGTGCCGTAGGCGGCGACGAGGCTGGCCGCCGCGCCGATGCCGACCTGGCTCTCCATCATCGATCCGACGACCGTGCCGACGCCGTGGGCGGCGGCGAGGTCGAGCAGGGTCCGGGCGGCGTGCAGCCCGCCGCACTTGGCGAGCTTGACGTTGACCATGTCGGCGGCCCGACGCCGGATGACCTCCACCAGGTCGCGGACGCCGTACACCGACTCGTCGGCCAGGACCGGCAGCCCCACCCGGTCGCTGACCCAGGCCAGGCCGTCGAGGTCGCGGGCGGCCACCGGCTGCTCCACCAGCTCGACGTCGAGGCCGGCGTCCTCGATGCCGCGAATCACCCGGACCGCCTCGCGGGGGGTCCAGCCCTGGTTGGCGTCCAGCCGGATCCGCACGTCCGGGCCGACGGCGGCGCGCACCGCGCGGACCCGCTCCAGGTCGCCCGCCGCGTCGGTGCCCACCTTCAGCTTCAGCACCGAGAACCCCTCGGCCCGCCGCTGCCGTGCGGCGGCGGCCAGGTCGCTGGCGTCGCCCGCCGCCAGGGTGACGTCCGTCGGCACCCGCAGGGCGGTGCCGCCGAGCAACCGCACCAGGGGTACGCCGAGCCGCCGCGCGGCCAGGTCGTGCAGCGCGACGTCGACGGCGGCCTTGGCGGCCTCGTTGCCGGCGACCGCGCGCCGGACCTCGGCGCAGCGGGCCACCAGGTCGTCGGCGTCCCGGCCGATCAGGCCCGGGGCGAGCATCTCCTGGACGCACGCCTCCGCCGCGGCGACGGACGCGCCGGTGACCTGCCAGACCTGCGGGGCCTCGCCGAACCCGGACCGGCCGTCGCGGTCGACCAGCTCCACGACGAGGGTCTCGACGGTGGTGGTGCGGCGCAGCGCGGTCACGAACGGGGTGTGCAGGGGGGCGGAGAGCCGATGTGTGCGGACCACGGCGATCGTCATGTGCGGCACCCTATACGGGGCCACGGCGACGACAGGGGAGAGCGGATGACGGTGCGGGAGTGGAGACTGGTGGGCGCGCCGAACGCGCGTGACCTCGGCGGCCTGGTGGGTGCGGACGGCCGGCGGGTGCGCGCCGGCCGGCTGATCCGGACCCCGGCGCTGGGCCGGCTGGTCGACGAGGACCTGCCGGTGTTGGGGAGGATCGCGCCGGCCTGCGTGGTGGACCTGCGCGACGACTCGGAGATCGCGGCGGCCCCGCCGAACCGGCTGGCCGGCGCGCCCCGGGTGGTGCGGCTGCCGGTGCTCGACCCGGCGCACCCGCTGTTCGTCTCCATCTCGGCGGTGCTGCTCGGGCACGACCTGGGCGCGGAGGAGGCGCTGGCCGAGCAGGGCACCCCGGCGGCGATGGCGGAGGTCTACCGCTGGTTCGTCACCGGGGAGGCGGCCCGGGCCGGCTTCGGCGCGGCGGCCCGGCTGGCCGCCGACCCGGAGAACCTGCCGCTGCTGTTCCACTGCTCGGCCGGCAAGGACCGCACGGGTTGGCTCAGCGTCATCCTGCTCACCGCGCTCGGCGTCGACGAGGAGGCGATCCGGGAGGACTACCTGCGCACCAACGAGCGGACCGAGAGCCTCCAGGAGGTGCTGCTGGAGGCGATGCGCAGCCGTCAGCCGGACCTGGCGGAGGCGGCGGTCCGGCCGCTGCTGGAGGTGCGCGCCGAGTACCTGGACGCCGCGTACGAGCAGGTGCGGCGGGTGCACGGCTCGTTCGACGCGTACCTGCGCGACGGGTTGGGGCTGACCGACGCGCACCTGGCGGCGCTGCGGGACAACCTGCTGGACTGAGGCCCGGGTCAGCCGGCGGGGCGCAGGTCGTGGCGGGCGGCCCAGACCCGGGCGGAGACGTCGGCGAGCAGCCGGCAGGCGTCGTCGGGGCCGTCCCCGCCCGTGCCCCCGTCGGCGAGGTCGGTGGTGGCGCAGACGGCCAGCACGTACGGCGGGGCGTCGGGCGGGTAGACCACCCCGGCGCCGTGCCGCACGCCGCGGACCCAGCCGTTCTTGAGGGCGATCGGGACGCCGTCGGGCAGCCCGGCGGCGAGGTCGTCGCGGAACTCCTGGGCGAGCAGGACGTCGCGCATGGCGGCGCAGCCGGCGGGGGAGGCGAGCGGGCCGGGCCGGGCCGCCCCGGCGGCGAGCCCGCCGAGGAGGGCGGCGAGGTCGGCGGCGGTGACCAGGTTGGTGATCCCGGCCTCCCGGGCGGCGAAATCCTCGATGCCGCGCCCCGTGACGCTGTGCCGGGCGCCGGCCAGGGCCCACGCCCGCGCCACGGCGGGCAGCCCGACGTGGGCGAGGCAGAGGTTGGTGGCCAGGTTGCTGGAGCGCACGATCATCCGCTCGGCGAGCCAGCGCAGGGACGCGCCGCCGCCCAGCCGCTCCCAGACGGCTGCGTCGTTGTCGTAGTGCCGGGCGCAGGCGAAGCGCGGCGCGCCGGGCAGGGCGGAGTCGAACTCGTTGCGCACCTCGACGGGGGCGTCCAGGTCGAGGGCGCCGGCCTCGGCCGCCCGGTGCAGGGCCAGCAGCACGGCGACCTTCATCGTGCTGGCCGCGTAGTGGGTGGCGTCGGGGTGGCGGGTCCAGGTCGGCGGGGCGTCGAGCCGGCCCGCGTACGCGGAGACGGTGCCCGGCAGCGTGTCGAGGTGGGCGTCGAGGTCGTCCCAGGTCATGCGGGTGACCGTAGCCGATCTTCGGGCCGTACGCCGGGCAGCGGCGGGCCCGCGCGCGGGGCTAGTGTGCGGAGGTGACGACCGCCTATTACGACGACATCGCCGACTGGTACGAGGAGTACGCCAGCGACACCTCGTCCGTCTACATGGACCGGGTCCGGTCGGTCCTGGCCGATCTGCTGGGCGAGGGTCCGGGCCGCTGCGTGGACCTGTGCTGCGGCACCGGGGCGCACGCGGCCGAGGTGCGCCGTCTCGGGTGGACGCCGGTGGGCGTGGACCTGTCCGGCGGGCAGCTACGTCACGCCCGGGCCCGGCTGCCGGTGGCCCGCGCCGACGCGACGGCGTTGCCGCTGGCTACGGGCTCCGTACCGGCCGCGGTCTTCGTGCTGGCGCACACCGACATGCCGAACTATCCGGCGGCGATCGCGGAGGCGGCGCGGGTGTTGGCACCGGGTGGCCGGCTGGTGCACGTCGGGGTGCACCCGTGTTTCGTGGGCGCGTTCGCCGACCGGTCCGAGCCGGAGCGCATCGTGATCGATGGTGGGTACGCCTCGCGGAAGCGTACGGTCCGGTCGTGGAACACGTCCGGGGTGCGGGCGCGGGTCGGTGCCTGGCACCTGCCCCTGGCCGACCTGCTCAACGCCGTCACCACCGCCGGTCTGCGGCTGACCCAGGTGGTCGAGAACGGCTCGGCCGCCGTCCCCGACGTCCTTGCCGTCCAGGCCACCAAACCCTCCTGACACGCACCCCGTCTTCCCGAGCCCGCCATCGGGGTGCCGGCGTCCCGTGCCCGTTTTCCGGTTTCCCGGTCGCGCCGTCAGCCCTTGCCGACCCCGACCGTCCGTCCGTCACCCCCTCCGCCCAGCCCACTGCTCTCCCCTCCCGCGAGCCGAGATTCCGCATCCACAGACCGAGACAGGCGGAGATCTTGGCAGGACTGCGCCCCCATAGGGGCCGTTCCGTACCACGATCTCGCGCGGTCTCCCAGCGTGCCGCCGACCTCGTGGGCGGCGGGTGGTGGGCGGCGCGGTGGGGGAGAGGGGGCGGGGTGGGAGTTGGGGAGACGGGGGAGCCCGGCCGCCGAGGGGCGGGCCGGGCTCCGGGTGGGGCTGCCGAGCGGGTGGTGGGTCAGCCGGCGTGCTTGCGGCGGGCGGCGGCCCGGCCGCGCAGCTGCTGGTCGAGCACCACCTTGCGGATGCGCACGGCCGCCGGGGTCACCTCGACGCACTCGTCCTCGCGGCAGAACTCGAGGGCCTGCTCCAGCGAGAGCTTGCGCGGCGGGACGAGCTTCTCGGTCTCGTCGGAGGTCGAGGCCCGCATGTTGGTGAGCTTCTTCTCCTTGGTGATGTTGACGTCCATGTCGTCGGAGCGGGAGTTCTCCCCGACGATCATGCCCTCGTACACCTCGGTGCCGGGCTCGACGAAGAGCTGGCCGCGCTCCTGAAGGTTGATCATCGCGAACGCGGTGACCGAGCCGGCCCGGTCGGCGACCAGCGAGCCGTTGTTGCGGGTGCGCAGCTCGCCGAACCACGGCTCGTAGGACTCGAAGACGTGGTGCAGGATGCCGGTGCCGCGGGTGTCGGTGAGGAACTCGGTGCGGAAGCCGATCAGACCGCGCGCGGGGACCAGCCACTCCATCCGGATCCAGCCGGTGCCGTGGTTGACGAGCTGCTCCATGCGGCCCTTGCGGGTGGCCAGGAGCTGCGTGATGGCGCCCAGGTACTCCTCGGGGGCGTCGATGGTCAGCCGCTCCACCGGCTCGCAGGTCTTCCCGTCGATCTCCCGGGTTACCACCTGCGGCTTGCCGACGGTCAGCTCGTAGGACTCGCGGCGCATCTGCTCCACCAGGATGGCCAGGGCCAGCTCACCGCGCCCCTGCACCTCCCAGGCGTCGGGGCGCTCGGTGGGCAGCACCCGCAGGGAGACGTTGCCGATCAGCTCCTTGTCGAGGCGGTCCTTGACCATCCGGGCGGTGACCTTGGCGCCCTTGACCCGGCCGACCAGCGGCGAGGTGTTGGTGCCGATGGTCATCGAGATGGCCGGTTCGTCGACGGTGATCAGCGGCAGCGGGACCGGGTTCTCCGCGTCGGCCAGGGTCTCGCCGATCATGATCTCGGGGATGCCGGCGACGGCGATGATGTCGCCCGGGCCGGCGCTGTCGGCGGGCTTGCGCTCCAGCCCCTCGGTCATCAGCAGCTCGGAGATGCGGACCCGCTGGGTGCTGCCGTCGGTGCGGCACCAGGCGACCGTCTGCCCCTTGGAGATGGTGCCCTGCCGGACCCGGCACAGCGCCAGCCGGCCGAGGAAGGGGGAGGCGTCGAGGTTGGTGACGTGCGCCTGCAGCGGCGCGTCCTGCTCGTACGCGGGCGGCGGGATGGTGTCCAGCAGGGTGCGGAACAGCGGCTCCAGGCTGCTGCTGTCGCTGGGGACGGAGCCGTCGGCGGGCTGGGTCAGGGAGGCGATGCCGTCGCGGGCGCAGGCGTAGACGATCGGGAAGTCGATCTGCTCCTCGTCGGCGTCCAGGTCGAGGAAGAGCTCGTACGTGTCGTCCACGACCTCCTTGATCCGGGCGTCGGGGCGGTCCACCTTGTTGATCACCAGGATGATCGGCATCCGGGCCTTGAGCGCCTTGCGCAGCACGAAGCGGGTCTGTGGCAGCGGGCCCTCGCTGGCGTCGACGAGCAGCACGACGCCGTCGACCATGGTCAGGCCGCGCTCCACCTCGCCGCCGAAGTCGGCGTGGCCCGGGGTGTCGATGATGTTGATGGTGACCGGTTCCGACCCGTCCGCCGGCAGGTAGCGCACGCCGGTGTTCTTGGCCAGGATGGTGATGCCCTTCTCCCTTTCGAGGTCCATCGAGTCCATCACCCGCTCGGTCGTCTCGCCGCGGGCGCCGTAGGCGCCGGCCTGCCGCAACATGGCGTCGACCAGGGTGGTCTTACCGTGGTCGACGTGAGCGATGATGGCGACGTTGCGGAGGTCGGTGCGAAGCTGCATAAGCTCAATCCTCCCGCCTGAGCGGAGCACAGGCGGCGTCGGGGTCGCCGCGGCCGTCGTGGCCGGGCGGGACCTGGGCGATTGTCGGGCTGCCGGCGCCCGGGGCGGGACGCAGAGGCGCCGGCAGCGGCGGTCAGCTCCGGGCTGCCGTCGGTCCGGTCGCCCCACGGTCGGCGTCCGCGGGCGTCTCGTCAAAAGATACCCGGCCCAGCCGACCGGGCCACCAGAAGCGGTCGCCCAGCAGGAAGGCCAGCGCCGGCACGAGGACCGTGCGCACCAGCAGCGTGTCGAGCAGCACGCCGATGCAGACGATGATCCCGATCTGGGTGAGCGTGATCAGCGGCAGTACGCCGAGGACGGCGAAGACCGCCGCGAGCAGCACGCCCGCGCTGGTGATCACCCCGCCGGTGACGCGCAGCGCCGAGAGCATCCCGGCGCGGGTGCCGGTGCGGCGGGCGTCCTCGCGGGCCCGGGTGACGAGGAAGATGTTGTAGTCCACGCCGAGGGCCACGAGGAACACGAAGGCGAGCAGCAGCACGCCGCTGTCCAGCGCCGGGAAGCCGAGGACGTGGTCGAAGAGCAGCCACGCCGCGCCGAGGCTGGCGAAGAACGACGCGATGACGGTGGCGACGAGCAGCACCGGCGCGACCAGGCCGCGCAGCAGCAGCACGAGCACCGCGCCGACGAGCAGCAGGATGATCGGCAGGATCAGCTTCAGGTCCTTGGCGTCGGCCCGGTCGGAGTCGTAGGTGGCCGCCACGGAGCCGCCGACGACAGCGCCGTCGAACTCCCCGACGCCGTCGATCGCGGGCGGGGCGGAGCCGGGCACGGCGGCGACCGCGTCGCGCAGCGCCTCCACCGCCCGGTCCGAGGCGGCGGTGCCGGGTTCGGCCTCGAACACCACGTCGATCTGGGCGACGGTGGCCCCGGCGTCGGCGGGCCGGGCGGAGGTGACGCCGGGCACGGCCGCTGCGGCCTCGGTCACGGCACGTGCCGCCGCCGGGGTGGTGAGGACGGCGACGGGCTGGGTGGTGCCGGCGGGGAAGGCCCGGGCGAGGGTCTCCGCGCCGGTGACGGCCTCGGGCTTGACCCGGAACTGCTCGGTCTCCGACAGGCCGGTGCGGATGCCGAGCCCGCCCAGGGCGAGGGCGACGAGCAGCAGCGTCGCCAGGGCCGCGACGGGCGCGGGGCGGCGCACGACGGCGGCGCCGAGCCGACCCCACAGCCGGCCCTCGCGGGCGGGGCCGCCGACGCGCGGCACGAACGGCCAGAACAGGCCACGGCCGAAGAGCACCAGGGCGGCGGGGAGGACGAGCAGCGCCGACATCATGGCGAACACCACGCCGGTGGCGCAGGCCACGGCGAGGGCGCGGTTGGTCTCCTGCTCCGACAGCAGCAGGGTGAGCACGCCGAGCACGACGGTGCCGCCGCTGGCCAGGATCGGCTCGGCGGTGCGGCGCAGGGCGGCGCGCATCGCGGCGAACCGGTCCTGTTCGCGGCGCAGCTCCTCCCGGTACCGGGCGATGAGCAGCAGGGCGTAGTCGGTGGCGGCGCCGAAGACCAGGACGCTGGCGATGCCGGTGACCTGGCCCTCCTGGAGGTGGATGCCGAAGGCCGGCACGATGCTGTCGACGGCGCGCAGGGTGAGCTGCTCGGTGGCCGCGACGACGACGAGCGGGACGATCCACAGGAACGGGCTGCGGTAGGTGACGAGCAGCAGCAGGGCCACGACGCCGGCGGTGACGGCCAGCAGCGTGACGTCGGCGCCGGCGAAGACCTCCGAGAGGTCGGCGGTGAACGCGGGCCCGCCGGTGACCTGTGCGGTGAGCCCGTCGGGCAGCCCGTCGAGGGTGGCGCGGAGGTCGTCCACGGCGTCCACGACGGCCTCCTGGCCGCCGGCGGTGGACAGGGGCACGGCGACGAGCGCCACGGTGCCGTCGGGGGAGACCTGCGGCGGGCTGACCTTGCCGCCCACGGCGAGGCGGCCCAGCTCGCCGGCCCTGCCGGTGAGCGCCGCGCGGTCGGCGTCGGTCAGCGGGGCGGCGTCGGCGCGGGCGACGACGACGATCGCCGGCTGCACGTCGTGGGAGGGCAGCTCGTCCTGGAGGCGCTCGACCTGCGTCGACTGCCACTGCACCGACAGGCCCGTGGACGAGACGGGGGCGGGGTTCTCCGGCTTCGGAAGCCCGAAGACGGCCGCGCTGAGGACGATCGCGGCGGCCACGGTGAGCCAGGCGGCGAGCCGGCCCCGGGCGACGCGGGTGAACACGGACATCGGGGGCCCCTCGCGGTTGTCGGGCGGGCCGCGGGTACGGCCGTGCACCGTATCTCGTGTCTGAAGTATCTTGACGAACGAGATTATCGGGTGCCTCGACTATGCTGCAAACGCACGGGCGGCGAGGGGAAACAGCGGGCGTGGCAAGTCACGGCATGTATCGGCGACGGGACACCCGGCGTGAGCAGCTCGTCGCGGAGATCACCAACGACCTGCGACGCTACTCGGCCGACGCCCAGCACATCGGGCACGCCTTCGCCGGGCTGCACGGCCTCAACGCCACCGACCTGCACGCCCTCATCGCCGTCATGGACGCCGAGCTGGCCGGTGCGCCGATCACGCCGGGCCGGCTGGGGGAGCAGCTCGGCCTCTCCTCGGGCTCGGTGACCGCGCTGGTCGACCGGCTGGAGCGGGCGGGGCACATCCGGCGCGACCGCGACACCGGCGACCGCAGAAAGGTGTTCCTGCGCTACGCCGACCGGGGCGCCGCGCTGGCCGTGGAGTTCTTCCAGCCGCTGGGGCGCCGCACCGACCGGGTGGTGGCCGACTTCAGCGACGAGGAGCTGGAGACGGTGCACCGCTTCCTGGCGGCGATGACGACCGCGATGCGCGAGCATCGCGACCAGGTGCGCGCCGCCCGCCCGGAGCCTTCCCGCCGCCCGCCCGGCTGACCCCGCCCCGACCCCGCCACCCGGGCCGCCGTGCGGCGTAATCGGCAAGGGCAGCTTCCGCGTGGCTGGCCCTGACCCCGCTGATCGTGCTCGCCGGGCCGGTCCGGGGCCGCCGGGACCTGCCCGCCGCGCCGGGCCCGGCCTGAGAGTGACGCGCCGCCGGTGAACCGGCGGCGCGCGGGTGCGCTGTGGCGGCGACCGGTCGACCCGGCCGCCGCCACCGGCACGGAGCTAGATCGGGCGGACGTTGTCCGCCTGCGGGCCCTTCTGCCCCTGGGTCACCTCGAACTCGACCTTCTGGCCCTCGTTGAGTTCCCGGTAGCCGCTGGACGCGATGGCCGAGTAGTGGACGAACACGTCCGGCCCCCCGCCGTCCTGCTCGATGAAGCCGAAGCCCTTTTCCGAGTTGAACCACTTGACCGTGCCGGTAGCCATGCATCTCTCCCTGTTCAAAGCGGGAGACCACCGACCGCCGGCCGGTGATCGCCCTGTACCTCCCCGACCCTAACCGGCGAAACCCGTATCTGCTGGACGAAGTGCCGCAGCGAACGCAGCAATCCTGTTCCAGTTCGGCCCGACCGGGGAAAAACCGGGCGACACGCGGCCCGCTGCGGCATGCTTGCCCCGGTGAGCGATCCCGCAGCCACCGCGCTGACCGAGCTGGAGCGGGAGATCGACACGCCCGGCAGCGGGCTGGACCGGCTCCGGCTGGTCCCCACCCCCTTCGTCCCCGAGGTGCGGCTGCACCTCGCCGAGGACTCCATCGTCTGGTGGGCCCGCATGGAGGCCGCGGCGGGGCGCCGGCTGCCGCCGCCGTACTGGGCGTCGGCCTGGGCCGGCGGGCAGGCCCTCGCCCGGCACCTGCTCGACCACCCCGAGCTGGCCGCCGGCCGCCGGGTGCTCGACCTGGCCGCCGGCTCCGGACTGGTCGCGATCGCCGCCGCGCTGGCCGGCGCGTCCCGGGTCGTCGCCAACGACATCGACCCGTACGCCGTCGCGGCGGTCACCGTCAACGCCCGGGCCAACCGGGTCACCGTCGCCGCCACCGGCGAGGACCTGCTCGGCGCCGTCACCGACGCCGACCTAATCGTCGCCGGGGACGTCTTCTACGACCGGCAGCTCGCCGGGCGGATGCTGCCGTTCCTGCGCCGCGCCGTCGCCCACGGCAGCCAGGTGCTCGTCGGCGACCCCGGGCGGGGCCACCTGCCCCGGGACCTGCTGGAGCTGGTGACCAGCTACCGCGTCCCCACCACCGAACCCGCCGTCGACTCCCCGGTGCGCCGGGTGGAGGTGCTGCGCCCCCGCCCCCCAGGGGCGGACCCTGAGAGCGGCTCAGGGGAGGCTGGGGGGCGGAACCCGATGTCCCGGGGTCGGCAACGGCCGTAGCGTACGGGTATGACGCAGTGGGCCGAGCAGGCCGGAGAGCTTCCCACCATCCTGATGATGGGGTTGCTCGGGGTGGTGATGGTCTTCGACGCCGTCCCGCTGCTGGGGGTGCTGGTCCCCGGCGACGTCGCGGTCCTCGCCGCGGTCGGCGTCGGGCGACCGGTCACCGGCGCGGCCACCGTCGCCGCCGTGGTCGCCGGTTGCCTGGCCGGCTGGTCGCTGAGCTTCCTCGCCGGCCGGCGGTACGGCGAACGGCTGCGGCGCAGCCGCGTCGGTGCCTGGATCGGGGAGCCGCGCTGGGCGGCGGCGGAGGACGTGCTGCGCCGTGGCGGCGGGCGGATGGTGCTGGTCGCGCCCTTCCTTCCGGTGCTCAACGCGCTGCTGCCGCTGGCGGCGGGCGGCCTGCGGATGTCGTACGCGCGGTTCCTGGCCTACGCGGGGGCGGGCGCCGCGCTCTGGGCCGGCCTCTACGTGGGCCTCGGCACGGTCTCCCGCTCACTGGCCGGGCTGCTGCCCGGCGACCCCTCGCCGATGCTGGTCACCATGGCGGCCGGCCTGCTGCTGGCCGGGGTGGTGCTGCTCGGCGCGCGGCGTCGGCTGCGCGCCGCCGTCGACCCGACGCCGGCGGCCCGGCGGCCGGAGGGGCACGCGGCGGGGCCCGGGCGGTTCGCGCCGGCACGGGGCGGCGCGAACCGGCCCCGGGTCACCAGCCCCGGGCCCGCCACTGGGGCAGCGCGGGGCGCTCCGCGCCGAGGGTGCTGTCCCCGCCGTGCCCCGGGTAGAACCAGGTCTCGTCCGGCAGCCGGTCGAACAGCCGGTGCTCCACGTCGTCGATGAGCTGCGCGAACCGCTCCGGGGCCCGGTCCGTGTTCCCCACCCCGCCGGGGAAGAGCGAGTCGCCGGTGAACAGGTGCGGGGTGCCGGCCGGGTCGCGGTAGAGCAGGGCGATCGAGCCCGGCGTGTGCCCGCGCAGGTGGATGACCTCCAGCTCCCGGTCGCCGACGGCCACGGTGTCGCCGTCGGCGAGGGTGTCGGCCTCGATCGGCAGGCCGACGGCGTCGTCGGCGTGCACCAGCGGCCGGGCGCCGGTCTTGGCGACGACCTCCTCCAGCGCCACCCAGTGGTCCATGTGCTGGTGGGTGGTGACCACGGTGGCCAGGCCGGTGTCGCCGACCAGCTCCAGCAGCCGGGGTGCCTCGTTGGCCGCGTCGATCAGCAACTGCTCGCCGGTGTCGGTGCACCGCAGCAGGTAGGCGTTGTTGTCCATCGGCCCCACCGACACCTTGGTGATGGTGAGCCCGTCGAGTTCGCGTACCGCCGGTGCGCCGCCGGGGCTGACGTCTCCGCTGTAGGTCATGGCGTTTCTACATCCATTCTGGTGGGGTCGGCAGAGGGCCGTCGGGGGTGACGGCGAGCGTCTCGCCGCCGCCGCGGCCGATCAGCCAGGAGGCGAGGCCGTGGGCGGGGCCGGTGATCGTGGGCGCGCCGTCCGGGTCGCCGACGACCAGCTCGTGGCGGCGGCCGTCGAAGCGCAGCACCATCGCCGGCGGGTCGTCGCGGGCGGCCAGGCCGGCGGTGACCTCGTGCAGCAGCCGCTGGGCGAACGCCTCCGACCAGTCGGCCGGGGCGTACCCGGCGGCCAGGTCCACGTGGTGCACCTCGACCTCGCGCAGCCGGCCCCAGACCAGCATCGCTGCCGGCCACGGGCCGCGCCGCGTCTCGACCGTCGCCGCCCACGCCTCCACCGGCATGGCGGCGAGCGCCTCGGCGAGCCGTTCCGCCGTGCGGCGCAGGTCGTCGGTGTGGGCGGCGGGCGGGCGGGCCGCGCCGGCGGCGATGTCGGCGTCGCGGACCTCCGCGCTGGCGTACATCGGGATGGCCTCGCCGGTGCGGGCGGCGGTGAGCAGGTTGACGAAGCCGTCGGCGTTGCGGGCCAAATGGGTCAGCACGTGCCCCCGGCTCCAGCCGGGCAGCAGCGACGGCGCGCCCACGGCCGCCGCGTCGAACGTGTCGGCCGTGCGCAGCAGGCGGGCCGTGGCGGCGTCGAGGTCACCGGTCAGCAGCAGCGGGTCCGCGGTCACCCCACGAACCCTAGCGTCCCGCCGGTGCCGCGTCGCCGTGGAAATCGCTTTCGGTGCGTCGGCGGGCCACCTACCGTCGAGGTCGAACGGCTTCGGGCCACGCCACGGCGGGCCGGAGCCGTCGCAGAACGCGGCACCGCAACGACGGGGAGGGAGGTGGTCGTCATGCCGGTCGACGTGCCCGCGCGCTGCCACCGTCCGCCCCGACCCCGATGAGGTTGCCATGACCATCGATCTGACCGCCCTCGGCTGGGACGCCGAGCGGGCGGCCGACTCCCGTGCCCGCGCAGGCTGCCGGCCGGGCCGGGTGGCCCGGGTGGACCGGGGGGTGTGCACCGTGCTCGGCGCGGACGGCCCGGTCCGCGCCACCCTCGGCGCGGCGGTGCTGGCCGCCGCCGCCCGCGACCTGACCCGGCTGCCCTGCGCGGGGGACTGGGTGCTGCTGCGCACCTGGCCGGACGGGCCCGTCACGGTGGAGCGCGTGCTGCCCCGGCGCACCGCGCTGGTGCGCCGCACCGCCGGCAAGGACGCCAGCGGGCAGGTGCTCGCCGCCAACCTGGACGCCGCGGCCGTCGTCGAGCCGGTGCACCCCGAACCGGACGTCGCCCGCGTCGAGCGGCTGCTCTCGCTGGCCCACGAGTCGGGGGCCGCGCCCCTGGTGGTGCTCACCAAGGCCGACCTCGCCGCCGATCCGGCGGCGATCGCCCGGCAGCTCGCCGGGGTCGCCCCGGGTGTGCCGGTGCTGGCGGTCAGCGCCGAGCGGGGCACCGGCCTGGGCCCGCTGCGCGAGCACGTCGCGCCGGGCCGCACCCTGGGGCTGCTCGGCCCGTCCGGGGCGGGCAAGTCGAGCCTGGTCAACGCGCTCGCCGGGGCGGTGGTGATGCCGACGCAGGCGATCCGCCGGGTCGACGGCAAGGGCCGGCACACCACCACCTGGCGGGCGCTGGTGCCGGTGCCGGGCGGCGGGGCGGTGCTGGACACCCCGGGGGTGCGGGCGGTCGGCCTGCTCGACGGCGCGTCGGGGCTGGGCCGGGCCTTCGCCGACATCGCCGCGCTGGCCGTCGGCTGCCGCTACGGCGACTGCGCGCACGACGCCGAGCCGGGCTGCGCGGTCCGCGACGCCCTGGCCGCCGGGGAGCTGACCGCCCGCCGGTACGACAGTTGGCGTCGGCTCCAGCGGGAGCTGGCCCACGAGACCCGCCGCCGGGAGACCCGGGTGGCCGCCGAGCGGCGGGGCGGCTGGCGCGGCGGCCGGCGGCGCGCGGCCCGACCGTGACGCAGCGTGTCGTCCCGGTGGCCGGGCGCTGACCGGGCGCGTATCGGCCGCCGGTGTGCTGCGCGGCGGGGGGTCGGGCGGCCCGCCGGCCGGGGGAGGGTTTCCGGCGCGACCCGGGTGAGCTGGGGGAATGTGCGGGCGCGGGAAGTTGTCGTACCTCGGGGCTAGAGTTGCCGAGGCGCTTCTTCTGCGCCCGCACCACCGCTCGGCGCGGTCCCGGACCTTCCCGGCCCGCCCCCGAGTGGGACAAATCCTCCTCGCCTTCTTCACCCGGGAGTACACGGACAGTGGCCGACCGACTGATCATCCGTGGCGCGCGCGAGCACAACCTGCGTGACGTCAGTCTCGACCTGCCCCGGGACGCCCTGATCGTCTTCACCGGGCTCTCCGGCTCCGGCAAGTCGAGCCTGGCCTTCGACACGATCTTCGCCGAGGGGCAGCGCCGCTACGTCGAGTCGCTGTCGTCGTACGCCCGGCAGTTCCTCGGCCAGATGGACAAGCCGGACGTCGACTTCATCGAGGGCCTGAGCCCCGCCGTCTCCATCGACCAGAAGTCGACCTCCCGCAACCCGCGCTCCACCGTCGGCACGATCACCGAGGTCTACGACTACCTGCGGCTGCTCTTCGCCCGGGTCGGCGAGCCGCACTGCCCGGTCTGCGGGGAGCGGATCTCCAAGCAGAGCCCGCAGCAGATCGTCGACCGGGTGCTCGGCATGGCCGAGGGCACGAAGTTCATGGTGCTCGCCCCGGTGGTGCGGGGCCGCAAGGGCGAGTACGTCGACCTCTTCGCCGAGCTCCAGGGCAAGGGCTACGCCCGGGCCCGGGTCGACGGCGTGGTGCACCCGCTGACCGAGCCGCCGAAGCTCAAGAAGCAGGAGAAGCACACCATCGAGGTGGTCATCGACCGGCTCACCGTGAAGCCCAGCGCCAAGCAGCGGCTCACCGACTCGGTCGAGGCGGCGCTCGGCCTCTCCGGCGGCCTGGTGCTGCTCGACTTCGTCGACCTGCCCGAGGACGACCCGGACCGGGAGCGCCGCTACTCCGAGCACCTGGCCTGCCCCAACGACCATCCCCTCGCCATCGAGGACCTGGAGCCCAGGGTCTTCTCCTTCAACGCCCCCTACGGCGCGTGCCCCGAGTGCACCGGCCTGGGCACGAAGAAGGAGGTCGACCCGGAGCTGGTGGTGCCGGACCCGGAGCGCACCCTGCGCGAGGGCGCGATCCAGCCCTGGGCGAGCGGGCACAACCTGGAATACTTCCTGCGCCTGCTGGAGGCCCTCGGCGCGGCCGAGCACTTCGACGTCGACACGCCGTGGCGGGCGCTGCCGTCGCGGGCGCAGAAGACGATCCTGCACGGCTCCGACGACCAGGTGCACGTGCGCTACCGCAACAAGTTCGGCCGCGAGCGCTCCTACTACACCGGCTTCGAGGGCGCGGTGCAGTGGATCGAGCGGCGGCACACCGACACCGAGTCGGAGCACTCCCGCGAGAAGTACGAGGGCTACATGCGGGACGTGCCCTGCGCGGCCTGCGGCGGCGCGCGGCTCAAGCCCGAGGTGCTCGCGGTCACCCTGGCCGGCAAGAGCATCGCCGAGGTGTGCAACCTGTCGGTGGGGGAGTGCGCCGACCTGCTGGGCGGCATCGAGCTGACCGACCGGCAGAAGATGATCGCCGAGCGGGTGCTCAAGGAGATCAACGCCCGGCTGCGGTTCCTGCTCGACGTCGGGCTGGACTACCTCTCCCTGGACCGCCCGGCCGGCACCCTCTCCGGCGGCGAGGCGCAGCGCATCCGGCTGGCCACCCAGATCGGCTCCGGCCTGGTCGGCGTGCTCTACGTGCTCGACGAGCCGTCCATCGGGCTGCACCAGCGCGACAACCACCGGCTCATCGAGACGCTGGTGCGGCTGCGCGGGCTGGGCAACACGCTGATCGTGGTGGAGCACGACGAGGACACCATCCGCACCGCCGACTGGATCGTCGACATCGGGCCGGGCGCGGGCGAGCACGGCGGGCGGATCGTGCACTCGGGCTCGGTGCCGGAGCTGCTGGCGAACCCCGAGTCGGTCACCGGGGCGTACCTGTCGGGGCGCCGGGAGATCCCGACGCCGAAGGCCCGCCGGCCGCAGACGCCCGACCGGGAGCTGGTGGTGCACGGGGCGCGCGAGCACAACCTGCGCAACCTCACCGTGTCGTTCCCGCTCGGGCAGCTCATCGCGGTCACCGGGGTCAGCGGCTCGGGCAAGTCGACGCTGGTCAACGACATCCTGCACGCGGTGCTGGCCAACCAGATCAACGGCGCGCGGCACGTGCCGGGCCGGCACACCCGCGTCACCGGCCTGGATCACGTGGACAAGGTCGTCGGCGTCGACCAGTCGCCGATCGGCCGCACCCCCCGCTCCAACCCGGCCACCTACACCGGCGTCTGGGACCACGTCCGCAAGCTGTTCGCCGAAACCACCGAGGCCAAGGTCCGGGGGTACGGGCCGGGCCGGTTCTCGTTCAACGTCAAGGGCGGTCGGTGCGAGGCGTGCTCCGGCGACGGCACCATCAAGATCGAGATGAACTTCCTGCCCGACGTGTACGTCCCGTGCGAGGTCTGCAAGGGCGCCCGGTACAACCGGGAGACCCTGGAGGTGCACTACAAGGGCCGGACGGTCTCCGACGTGCTGGAGATGCCGATCGAGGAGGCGGCCGAGTTCTTCTCCGCCATCCCGGCCATCCACCGGCACCTCAGGACGCTGGTCGACGTCGGCCTCGGCTACGTCCGGCTGGGCCAGCCGGCCCCCACGCTCAGCGGCGGCGAGGCGCAGCGGGTCAAGCTCGCCTCCGAGCTGCAGAAGCGCTCCACCGGCCGGACGGTGTACGTGCTCGACGAGCCGACCACCGGCCTGCACTTCGAGGACATCCGCAAGCTGCTGATGGTGCTGGAGGGCCTGGTCGACAAGGGCAACACGGTGATCACCATCGAGCACAACCTCGACGTGATCAAGACGGCCGACTGGCTGATCGACATGGGTCCCGAGGGCGGCCACCGGGGCGGCACCGTGCTGGCGGCCGGCACTCCGGAGGAGGTCGCCGAGGTGCCGGAGAGCCACACCGGGCAGTTCCTGCGCCAGGTGCTCAAGCTCGACGGCGAGCCGAAGGGCGCGAAGGCGGCCACCGGCCGGGCGGCGAAGGCCAACGGGGCCGCCGGCCGTCCCCGGGCGGGTCGCAAGGCCACCGCCGGGGCGCGCTGACATCGATCACCGCTGACCGATGACGATCACGTCGGTCGATTCGTTGAACCGTCGGGGGCGGTGCGCCGTGGAGAGCTTTCGTGCCGCGGATCGCGACGGGCGGCGCAGTCGAGAGAGGGGCCAGACATGAGTGACGAGCGGGAGCGGAGCGGGCTGGGCCGGCAGACGCGGCGGGCGCTGCTGGCCGGGGCCGGGGCGGTGGGGGCGGCGGTCGCCCTGACCGCCTGCGGCGGCGAGAAGGAGCCGGCCGGCGGCTCCACCCCGACCGGCTCCGCCCCGGCGGGCGCGACGGGCAGCCAGGGCGCGGCCGAGCCGCTGGCCCGCACCGCCGACATCCCGGTCGGCGGCGGCGCGGTGTACGCCACCAAGGGCGTGGTGATCACCCAGCCCGAGGCCGGCACGTACAAGGCGTTCGACCCGATCTGCACCCACCAGGGCTGCCCCGTGTCGAACGTCGACGGCGGCACCATCAACTGCACCTGCCACAACAGCCGGTTCTCCATCGCCGACGGCTCCGTGCAGTCCGGGCCGGCGAAGAAGCCCCTCGCGGCCAAGGAGATCACGGTCGACGGCGACCGGATCACCCTCGCCTGAGGCGGGCGGCGACCACGGCGGCGGCCGGCACGGACGACCGTGCCGGCCGCCGCCGTCCCTGCGGGATCAGTGGGCGTACACCGACAGCTCCCACAGCGAGAAGCCGTACTCGGTGGCCCGGGTCAGGCCGCGCATCCGCACGTACCGGGCGGTCTCGGTGGGGAAGGCCACCACGTCGGTGCCGCCGTCGCCGGCCGTGGTCGACCAGGCCGTGCGCCAGGTCGTCCCGTCGGCGGAGACCTCGATCCGGTACGACCGCGCGTACGCCGCCTCCCAGTTCAGCGTCACCCGGCCCACCTGACGGGCGGAGCCCAGGTCGACGGTGAGCGTCTGGTCGTCGTTGCGGGAGCTGGCCCACCGGGTGCCCAGGTCACCGTCGACGGCCCGGGCGGCGGGATAGCCGAACTGGGTGCTCGACGCGGTCACCGCCCGACCGGCGGCCAGGTTGGTCAGGTCGTCGCCGCGCCTCGCGGGGAACGAGACGACCTGCTGGTACGTGGGCCGGTTCTGCCAGGCGACGGTGGCGTGCGTGATCCCGCCCAGCGGCGACTGGACGATCGCGTCGGCGCACCACTGGTCCCCGGCGGCGCAGGTGTCGTCGCCGGGGTAGGTCTGGGCGGCCGGGGTTGCCGCCGCGCTGCGCAGCGTGTCGAGCAGGACCTGCCGGCAGCCGGCGAGGGTGCCGCCGCCGCAGTGGGTGCGCCCGAGGCCGCCGGCCACCGGCTGCCCGAGCACCGCCCGCAGGTCCTTGTCGACGTAACCCCACCAGCCGTACTGGAACGCCGAGCCCTTGTGCGTCTGGGCCCCGTTCGCCGAGCCGGGCACGCTGCCCGCGTCGCCCCGCTGGTGCCCGGAGGGCGACTCGTTGATCTGCATGGCGTTGGTCAGCGACTGGTACAGCTCCGCGCCGAGCGGCGCGGCGAACATCCCCCGCACCAGCAGCGGCCACCAGGCGTCGAAGGTGCGGATCGCCTCGGCGTGCCGGTACACCTTCGAGCCCTTGGCCGTCTCCACGCGCAGGGCGCCGTCCTGCCGCCACGCCTTGAGCCGGCCGATCTCGGCGGCCAGGGCGGCGTCGGTGACGGGCTGGCTCTCCAGCACCCGGATCAGCTCGTCGAGCACCTCGATCCCGCGCAGGTCGGTCAGCCCGGCCCGCTCGACCAGCTCAGTCAGCGAGGCCCGGTCGTACTTCTTCCCGGCGGCGATGCCCGCCTTCAGCGGCCGGTCGAGCAGGTCGCCCCGGTGCACCGCGCCGAAGCTGAAGTTGCCGTCGGCGGCCCCGAAGTCCTTGGCCTGCTTGTTGTTCCAGCTCACGTAGTAGTCTTGGTCGACCGAGCGCGGGTGGGTCGACAGCGGGGCGTACGTCGCGGTGTTCGTCGCCGGCTGGTAGCCCTGCCACTCGTACGCGGGCTCGGCCTTCATCGGCAGGTTCGGGTTCGACCCGGCGGCGCGCACCGGGTTGAGCCCGGAGGTGAAGAACGCCGACTGGGTGGAGTTGACGTAGAACCAGTTGAAGGCGTAGTCGACGCCGTGCGCGGCGGTGACGAAGGCGTCGGCGGAGCCCATCGCGGCGGGGTCGTTGAACATCTGGAAGCCGATCGCCGAGTCGGCCTCGTGCCGGTACGTCGAGCGGAGCTGGGTGAACGCGTGCGGCCTGCCGCCGACGGCGCCGCGCCAGGCGACGAGGCCGAGCTTCGTGCGCCAGGCCACCAGCTTGTACGACCCGGCGGGCGTGCCGTCGGCGACCGTCGGGCTCCACCTGTTGGTGTGGGCGAGCTGCTCCATCGCCACGCACTGCCCCCGGTAGAGGTAGTGGCTGCTGGCGAGGGTGGGGGCGCTGCCGTCGGTGGTGCACAGCGGCACCGCGTACGTGTCGGTGATGTCGTGGGTCGACGAGGTGGCGCTCCAGGCGTAGTCCTGGCCCCGGCCGAGCAGCACGTAGAGGTTCAGGCCGGCGAACGCCGCCCCACGGGCGCTGATCCCGGGCCCCTGCAGCTCCTGCACCATCAGGAGCTGGGGGGAGAAGTAGCCGGTCTGCGGCCCGAAGACGGCCACCGGGTTGCCGGTCGCGGAGTGGGCGGCGGAGACGACGGCGGCGTTGGACATGCCCCGGTGGGCGGGGTCGATGGTCAGCCCGGAGAGCGCGGCGGCCAGCTCGGAGCCCCGGTTGGAGGTGGTCCTGGCGGTGGCGGAGCCGGTCGGGTCGGTGACGACCGGCTCGGCCTTGGCGGAGCCGGCGTCGGGCAGCACCACGCTGGCGGCGTCCGGGGAGGCCGCGCCGTACGGGAAGCTCTGCCCGTCGTGCAGCGTCAGCACCGCCTCGGGATCGTTCTGGTTGCGGAAGGCCGCCCAGACGCGGTCGCCCTCGGTCGGGCCGTACTTGGCGCGGGCGGCGATCCTGACCAGCGCGGACTGCATCTCGTTGCCGCCGCCGCCGCCGAAGAGGCCGCCGACGACGCCGGCGATGGCGATCAGGTCGGTCATCGTGAACGGCTCGGGGCCGCCCTCGTTGGTGATCGCGTCGAGGTGCCCGGTCAGCACGTACTCGCCGGGGCAGTCGCGGTCGGCCATGCACGCGCCGATGTAGGCGTTGATGCCCGCGATGTACTCCCGCACGTCGGCGTAGAGCTGCTCGCCGCGCGGGCCCTTGGCGCGCAGCGCCTCGACCTGGGCCGCCAGGTCCGCCTCCGTGTACGGCGAGTTGCGCCAGACGCTCTGCTCCAGCGCCCGGTTGCCGGGCGCGCCGCCCGCGAACGGGGTGAGGGTGCCCCGGCCGACGTGGCGCAGCAGGTCCATGGTGAACAGCCGGTCCTCCGCGCCGGCGTACCCGGCCCCGTACATGGTGCCGCCCCGGGTGGTGCCGGTGACGTGCGGGATGCCGAGGGCCTTGTCCCGCACGATCCGCACGTCCGAGCGGGGCGAGTAGTCGCGTTCGACCTGACCGGACGGGACGCCGAAGGAGGCGTCGTTGAAGAAGCTGCCGATCTGCTCCTCGCGCAGCCCGGCGTAGCCGTAGACGAGGTCCGCGTACCTGCCGAGCTGGTCGGCGGAGTGCCGGGGCATCGTGCCGAGGCTCTGGTGGGCGAGGATCTCGACGAGGGTGGCGTCGCCGTTCTGGCCGGGCGGCAGGATGTCGCCGCACTCACCCAGGCAGTAGTCGTTGGCGGCGAACGCGCTTCGGGTGGTGGTCGCGGCTGCGGTGGCCGACTCTGTGGTGGCCGGCGCGCCGGTGGCGGCGGGCGGGGCGGGGGCCGCGACGAGCAGGGCCGCGACGCCGACGGCGGCGGTCGCGCCGGCCAGCAGGCGGCGCGTGGTGGCGGGACGGGGCATGGTGATCCTCCGAGGGGTGGGGATCAGGGCGCGGGACGGGGGCCGATCGCTACGTGAAGAACATTCAGTTACCGAATGGTAGGCGGACCGCCACGGTATTGGAAGACGTCGATAGGCGGTGGCCCGGCCGGCGGGGCGCGGCGGTCCAGCGTCGCCGAGGCGGGTCGGCGTGATCTGGGCTGTCGGAGCCAGCGGCTAGTCTCGGATCGTGGCTGACCCCTCGACCTACCGCCCCGCGCCCGGCACCATCCCCGAGTCCCCGGGGGTCTACCGGTTCCGCGACGGCACCGGCCGGGTGATCTACGTCGGCAAGGCGAAGAACCTGCGCAGCCGGCTCAACTCCTACTTCGCCGACCTGTGGGGCCTGCACCAGCGCACCCAGCAGATGGTCACCACCGCCGAGTCGGTCGACTGGGTCACCGTCGGCACCGAGGTCGAGGCCCTCCAGCTCGAATACACCTGGATCAAGCAGTACGACCCGAGGTTCAACGTCCGCTACCGCGACGACAAGTCGTACCCGTACCTCGCCGTCACGGTCGGCGAGGAGTTCCCCCGGCTCCAGGTGATGCGCGGCGTCAAGCGCAAGGGCGTGCGCTACTTCGGGCCGTACTCGCACGCCTGGGCCATCCGCGAGACGCTCGACCTGCTGCTGCGGGTCTTCCCGGCGCGCACCTGCTCGGCCGGGGTGTTCAAGCGCGCCGGGCAGGTCGGCCGCCCCTGCCTGCTGGGCTACATCGGCAAGTGCTCCGCCCCCTGCGTCGGCCGCGTCTCGGCCGAGGAGCACCGGGACGTCGTCGACCGCTTCTGCGACTTCATGGGCGGGCGCACCGACACGATGGTGCGCCGGCTGGAACGCGAGATGACCGAGGCCAGCGAGGCGCTGGAGTTCGAGAAGGCGGCCCGGCTGCGCGACGACGTGGCCGCGCTGCGGCGGGCCATGGAGAAGCAGACCGTGGTGCTCGGCGACGGCACCGACGCCGACGTGGTCGCCTTCGCCGACGACCCCCTGGAGGCCGCCGTCCAGGTCTTCCACGTCCGCGACGGCCGGGTGCGCGGCCAGCGCGGCTGGGTGGTGGAGAAGACCGAGGACCTCACGCCCGGCGACCTGGTGCACCACTTCTGCACCCAGGTGTACGGCGGCGAGGAGGGCGAGGCCGACGTCCCCCGGGAGCTGCTGGTGCCCGCCCTGCCCGCCGACGCCGACGCCTTGGCCGACTGGCTGTCGGGCCGCCGGGGCAGCCGGGTGTCCCTGCGGGTGCCGCAGCGCGGCGACAAGCGCACCCTGCTGGAGACGGTGGAGCGCAACGCAAAGGACGGCCTGGCCCGGCACAAGCTCAGGCGCGCCGGCGACCTGACCACCCGCGGCAAGGCCCTCGACGAGATCGCCGAGGCGTTGGGGATGCGCACCTCGCCGCTGCGCATCGAGTGCTTCGACGTCTCCCAGATCCAGGGCACCGACGTGGTCGCCAGCATGGTCGTCTTCGAGGACGGCCTGCCCCGCAAGGGCGAGTACCGGCGGTTCATCGTCCGGGGCGCCACCGACGACCTCTCCGCCATGTCGGAGGTGCTGCGGCGGCGCTTCGCCCGCTACCTCGACGCCCGCGCCGAGACCGGCGAGATCGGCGAGGAGACCGCCGCCGACCCCGACCTGCCGGGCATCGACCCGACGACGGGGCGGCCCCGCCGGTTCGCGTACCCCCCGCAGTTGGTGGTGGTCGACGGCGGCGCGCCGCAGGTCGCGGCGGCGGCCCAGGCCCTCGCGGAGCTGGGCATCGACGACGTGGCGCTGTGCGGCCTGGCCAAGCGGCTGGAGGAGGTGTGGCTGCCCGACGACGAGTTCCCGGTCATCCTGCCGCGCACCTCCGAGGGGCTCTACCTGCTGCAACGCGTGCGCGACGAGGCGCACCGCTTCGCCATCACGTTCCACCGGCAGCGCCGCTCCAAGCGGATGACGGAGTCGGCGCTGGACGACGTCCCCGGCCTCGGCGAGGTGCGGCGCAAGGCCCTGCTGCGCCACTTCGGCTCGCTCAAGCGCCTCGCGGCGGCGTCGGTCGAGGAGATCACCGAGGTCCCCGGCGTCGGCCGGCGCACCGCCGAGGCGATCACCGCCGCCCTCAACCCTTCCCCTGCCCCGCCGCCCCCTGCCCCGTAGCCGGCCCCAGCCACCCGCGCCCCTAGCCGGACAGGCCGTGTGCGGGGTCCCTGCGACGCACCCCGCCGGCCCGTCGGGCGACAGTTCGTCCTGGGCGGGCTGGACGCGGTGGGCCTGCCGCCGTCCGATGCGGCTGCCGCATGTCTGTCTCAGCTCGCGGGCTGGTTGCCGATGAGGGCCAGCAGGGCGGTGTGCGTCTCCCGGTCCGCGGCCACCACGAGCCCGCCCACGCCCGTGTGCAGGGGCTGTCCCTGGATACCGGTCACCACGCAACCCGCGGCCTGGCACAGGGCGATGCCGCTGGTGAAGTGCACGCTGTCTTGGAGGTCGCCCTCGGTCACGTACGCGGCCCGCCGACCCGCCGCGACCCAGGCCACGGCCAGCGTGGTGGAGACCACGCGCGGGCGGAACCGCTCGACGAACCCCGGGTCGGCGAGCAGTCGGGCGGCCCGGAAGTCGGGGGCGATCGCGAACGGCGGATCGAGGTTGACGTCCACCAGCCGCGACTCGCCCGACGGCACGAGCGGACTGTCCACGCCGTCGCGTCGCACCCACGCGGATGGGCCGTCGGTCCAGAACACCTCGTCGGTGAACGGGTCGGCCGAGGCCGCGACCGCGATCCCCGAGGCCGTCCGCAGCGCGACGTTGACCGCGACCAGCATGGTGCGCGCCGCGTAGTTGAGCGTTCCGCACAGCGGATCCACCAGCCACACCCGCCCGGCGTGGCCGGGGCCCGTGCGGCCGCTCTCCTCGCCCACCACCGCGTCGTCCGGGCGGGCGGCGCGAAGGACCTCGACGACGACCCGCTCCGCCTCGATGTCGGTGGCGGTGGCGAAGTCGCCCCCGCCCTTGTCGACGCGGGCCGACGACGCGCCGTACTGCGCCCGCACCACGGCGGCCCCCGCCTGCGCGGCAGCGACGACGAGATCCCGATCGGTGGTCGACATGCCCGCAGGATAGAACTCGGGCGGGCATCCGACCCGATCCGGGTGGGGTCGTCCGGCAGCACGTCGACCGGCCCGAAGCCGCGCCACCCGGAGCGGATGGTCGAGGAGAGCGGCGCGGACGTGGGCGGAGGGGATCGACACGGCCCGGCGGGATAGAGTCGACGGTCGGCCAAGCGCGGTCGGCTGGACCGTGGCGTGACCCGTGGGGGAGTGGGCAGTGGTGAACGAGGCGCGGATGTCCGAGGCTCCGGTCGCCGGCGGCTCGACACAGACACCGGCGACGGAGGCTGAGGCGGAGACGACCCTGGTGGTGGTGACGGGGCTGTCCGGCGGAGGGCGCAGCACCGTGGCGCGGGCGCTGGAGAACGTCGGCTACTACGTGGTGGACAACCTGCCCCAGGCGCTCATGCTCGACATGGCCGAGCTGGCCGTGAAGGCCGGCGGCGCGGCCCGGCGTACCGCGATGGTCCTGGACGTGCGCTCGCGCGCCTTCTCCACCGACCTGGTCGGGGCGATCCGCGAGCTCAAGGAGCGGGGTTTCTCCCCGCGCGTGGTCTTCGTCGACGCCGACGACGAGGTGCTGATCCGCCGGTTCGAGAGCGTGCGGCGCTCGCACCCGTTGCAGGGCGACGGGCGGCTCGCCGACGGCATCGCCGTGGAGCGGGGCCTGCTGGAGGAGGCCCGGGACCACGCAGACGTGATCATCGACACCAGCCACCTGAACGTCAACCAGCTCCGCCGCCGCATCGAGGAGCTGTTCGGCGGCGAGGACGCCCGCCGGCTGCGGCTCACCGTGCTCTCCTTCGGCTTCAAGTACGGCCTCCCGCCGGACGCCGACTTCGTCCTCGACGCCCGGTTCCTGCCGAACCCGTACTGGGTGCCCGAGCTGCGCGAGCACACCGGGCGGGAGGAGGGCGTCAGCGCGTACGTGCTGGGCCAGGAGGGCGCGGAGGCGTTCGTGAGCGCGTACGCGGACCTGGTCAACGCCACCAGCGCCGGCTTCGAGCGGGAGGGCAAGCGGTACCTGACCGTGGCCGTCGGCTGCACCGGCGGCAAGCACCGCAGCGTCGCCATCGCCGAGGAGCTGGCCGCCCGGCTGCGCCGCTGCGGGCTGGCGGCCAACGCCCAGCACCGCGACCTGGGGCGCGAATGACGGCGGCGGCAGCGCCACCGCGTGACGAGGGCACCGGGCGTCGTACCCGGGTGGTCGCGTTCGGGGGCGGCCACGGCCTGTCGGTGTCCCTGCGGGCGCTGCGCCGCTGCGCCCCGGAGCTGGACCTGGACATCACGGCCGTGGTCACCGTCGGCGACGACGGCGGCTCCAGCGGCCGGCTCCGCGCCCGCCGGGGCGGCCTGCCCCCGGGCGACCTGCGCCAGGCGCTGGTGGCCCTCGCCGGCGACCACCCGGCCACCCGGCGCAGCGCCGGGCTGTTCCAGCACCGCTTCGCCGGCACCCCCGGCGACCCGGCGGACACCGACGACGGGCTGGCCGGGCATGCCGTGGGCAACCTCGTGCTGTGTGGGCTGACCGAGCTGCTCGGCGACCCGGTGGCCGCCCTGGAGCACGCCGGGGCGATGCTCGGCGCGGTGGGGCGGGTGCTGCCGATGTCCCGCCAGCCCGTCGGCATCGAGGCCCGGGTGCGCGGGGCCGACCCGGCGTACCCCGACGAGGTGCGCACCGTGCGCGGGCAGCACCAGGTGGCGGTCACCGGCGGGCGGGTGGAGTCGCTGCGGCTCACCCCCACCGCCCCGGCCGCCTGCGCGGAGGCGGTGGCGGCGACGGCCGAGGCGGACTGGCTGATCTTCGGGCCGGGGAGCTGGTTCACCAGCGTCCTGCCGCACCTGCTGGTGCCGGGGCTGGCCGCCGCCATCGTGGCCAGCCCGGCCCGCCGGCTGGTCACCCTGAACCTCGCGGCGGAGAAGGAGACCCTCGGGCTCTCCCTCGCCGACCACCTGGCCACGCTGCGGCACTACCTGCCGGAGCTGACGGTGGACATGGTGCTGGCCGACGCCAAGGCGGTGGGTGATCCCGCGCCGGTCGAACGTACGGCAGAATCGCTGGGTGCCCGCCTGGTCCTCGCCCCCGTCGCCGTCGACGGTGGCGAGCCCCGTCACGATCCGGCCGCCCTGGGCGCCGCCCTGGTGCCTGTCCTGGGCGCCGATCGTTAAGCACGTACGTAATCTCCGGCGACACGCCGGCACCGGTCCGTGAGGGGGCGCACATGGCGATGACGGCTGCGGTCAAGGACGAGCTGAGTCGGGTCGACGTGCCCAAGCCCTGCTGCCGTCGGGCGGAGATGGCGGCGCTGCTGCGCTTCGCCGGTGGGCTGCACATCGTCTCCGGCCGGGTGGTCGTGGAGGCCGAGCTGGACACGGGGGCGGTGGCCCGGCGGCTGCGCCGCGAGGTCGCCGAGGTGTACGGCTACCCCAGCGAGATCCACGTCCTGGCCTCCGGCGGGCTGCGCAAGGGCAGCCACTTCATCGTCCGGGTGGTCAAGGACGGCGAGGCCCTGGCCCGGCAGACCGGCCTGCTGGACGTGCGGGGCCGGCCGGTGCGCGGCCTGCCGCCGCACGTGGTCGCCGCCAACGTCTGCTGCGCCGTGTCGGCGTGGCGGGGGGCGTTCATGGCGCACGGCTCGCTGACCGAGCCGGGCCGCTCCAGCGCCCTGGAGATCACCTGTCCCGGCCCGGAGTCGGCGCTGGCCCTGGTCGGCGCGGCCCGGCGCCTCGGCATCACCGCGAAGAACCGCGAGGTGCGCGGCGTGGACCGGGTGGTGGTCAAGGACGGCGACTCCATCGCCGCGCTGCTGACCCGTATAGGAGCACATTCCAGCGTGCTGGCCTGGGAGGAGCGCCGGGTGCGCCGCGAGGTGCGGGCGACGGCGAACCGGCTGGCCAACTTCGACGACGCCAACCTGCGCCGCTCGGCGCGGGCCGCGGTGGCCGCCGCCGCCCGGGTGACCCGGGCGTTGGAGATCCTCGCCGAGGACGCCCCGAACCACCTCACCTCGGCCGGGCAGCTGCGCCTGGAGCACCGGCAGGCGTCCCTGGAGGAGCTGGGCGCCCTCGCCGATCCGCCGCTGACCAAGGACGCCATCGCCGGGCGCATCCGCCGGCTGCTGGCGCTGGCCGACAAGCGGGCCCGCGACCTGGGCATCCCGGATACGGAAGCGGCAGTCACGCCCGACATGCTCGTGGTCTGATGGGACGGTGGCGGTAGGCGCGGGTGGACGGCGGCGCGGCGGGGCGAAGATCACCACCCCGTGCGGCGCGGCGGGGCACGCTCGGATAGGGTCGCTGCGTACGGCAAGGGGGCCGGCACCGGCACTCCTCGCCGTGCTCACCGCCCCTGGCGGTCAGGGTCTCTTCCGACCGCGGCGGGGTGGCCGAACGAACTGTCAACGGCCGGCTCCGACGACCGGCGCACACGCGTCGGCCCCGGGCTGACGCCGGCGGATCACAACGCGAGGAGATGGGACCTGTGACCATCCGGGTTGGCATCAACGGCTTCGGCCGCATCGGCCGTAACTTCTTCCGGGCCGTGCTGGCGTCCGGCGCGGACGTCGAGGTCGTGGCGGTCAACGACCTGACCGACAACGCGACGCTCGCCCACCTGCTCAAGTACGACAGCATCCTGGGCCGCCTGCCGCAGGAGGTCAAGGCCAGCTCCGACGAGATCACCGTCGGCGGCAAGACCATCAAGGCGTTCGCCGAGAAGGACCCGGCGAAGCTGCCGTGGGGCGACCTCGGCGTGGACGTGGTGATCGAGTCCACCGGCTTCTTCACCGACGCCACCAAGGCGAAGGCGCACGTCGACGGCGGGGCCAAGAAGGTCATCATCTCCGCCCCGGCGAAGAACGAGGACGTCACGGTCGTCATGGGCGTCAACCACGACGAGTACGACCCGGCCAAGCACACGATCATCTCGAACGCCTCCTGCACCACCAACTGCCTCGCCCCGATGGCCAAGGTGCTGCACGACACGTTCGGCATCACCAAGGGTCTGATGACGACCATCCACGCGTACACGCAGGACCAGAACCTCCAGGACGCGCCGCACTCCGACCTGCGCCGCGCCCGGGCCGCCGCGCTGAACATCGTCCCGACCTCCACCGGCGCGGCGAAGGCGATCGGCCTGGTCCTGCCGGAGCTGAAGGGCAAGCTGGACGGCTACGCGCTGCGCGTGCCGATCCCGACCGGCTCCGCCACCGACCTGACCGTCGAGGTCGGCCGGGAGACCACGGTGGACGAGGTCAACGCCGCGCTGAAGGCCGCCGCCGAGGGCCCGCTCAAGGGCGTCCTGGTCTACAACGAGGACCCGATCGTCTCCGCCGACATCGTCACCGACCCGGCGTCGTGCATCTTCGACGCGCCGCTGACCAAGGTGATCGGCAACCAGGTCAAGGTCGTCGGCTGGTACGACAACGAGTGGGGCTACTCCAACCGCCTGGTGGACCTGGTCAAGCTGGTGGGTAGCTCCCTGTGAGCATCCGCAGCCTCGACGACCTGCTCGCCGAGGGGGTGTCGGGTCGGCGCGTGCTCGTGCGCGCCGACCTGAACGTCCCGCTCGACAAGCAGACCGGCGCCATCACGGACGACGGCCGCATCCGCGCGGTGCTGCCGACGCTGACCGCCCTGACCGGGGCCGGCGCGAAGGTCGTGGTCTTCTCGCACCTGGGCCGCCCGAAGGGCGCGCCCGACCCGCAGTTCAGCCTCCGTCCGGTCGCGGACCGCCTCGGCGAGCTGCTCGGCGCGCCGGTCCGGTTCGCCGAGGACACCGTCGGCGACTCGGCCCGCTCCACGGTGGACGCCCTCGCCGACGGCGAGGTGGCCCTGCTGGAGAACCTGCGCTTCAACAAGGGCGAGACCAGCAAGGACGACGCCGAGCGGGGCGCGTTCGCCGACCAGCTCGCCGCCCTCGGCGAGGCGTACGTCGACGACGCGTTCGGCGCGGTGCACCGCAAGCACGCCAGCGTCTTCGACGTGCCGGCCCGGCTGCGGCACGTCGCCGGCCGCCTCGTGTTGCGTGAGGTGGAGGTGCTGGCGAAGCTCGCCGGCGAGCCCGAGCGGCCGTACGTGGTGGTGCTCGGCGGTTCCAAGGTCTCCGACAAGCTCGCGGTGATCGAGGCGCTGCTGCCGAAGGTCGACCGGCTGCTCATCGGCGGCGGCATGTGCTTCACCTTCCTCAAGGCTCAGGGCCACGAGGTGGGCACGTCGCTGCTGGAGGAGGAGATGGTGGAGACCTGCCGCAACCTCCTGGAGCGGTCCGAGGGTAAGATCATGCTCCCGGTCGACGTGGTGGTCGCCGACGCCTTCGCGCCCGACGCCGCCCACGACACGGTGCCGGCCGACGGGATCCCGAGCCACCGGCTGGGCCTGGACATCGGCCCGGAGACGGTCGCCGGGTTCGCTGCCGCGATCAAGGACGCCGCCTGCGGCGAACCGGGAGGCGCGCGGACGATCTTCTGGAACGGCCCGATGGGCGTGTTCGAGATGCCGGCGTTCGCCAACGGCACCCGGGGTGTCGCCGAGGCGATCGCGAAGTCCGACGCGTTCAGCGTGGTCGGCGGCGGTGACTCTGCGGCGGCGGTGCGCACCCTCGGCCTGGACGAGTCCTCGTTCGGCCACATCTCCACGGGTGGCGGCGCTTCCCTGGAGTACCTGGAGGGCAAGACCCTCCCCGGCATCGCGGCTCTGGAGAACTGAATGGCGAGCACCACCCGCCGGCCGTTGATGGCCGGCAACTGGAAGATGAACCTGAACCACTTCGAGGCCAACCTGCTGGTGCAGAAGTTGGCCGCGAGCCTGAACGAGAAGCAGCTCACCGACGTCGAGTGCGTCGTGCTGCCGCCCTTCACCGACCTGCGCACCGTGCAGACGGCGATCGAGGGCGACAAGCTGCTGATCGGCTACGGCGGGCAGGACCTGTCGCCGTACCCGTCGGGGGCCTACACCGGGGACATCTCGGGGGCGATGCTGGCGAAGCTCGGCTGCACGTACGTGGTGGTCGGCCACTCCGAGCGGCGGCAGTACCACCGCGAGGACGACGCGCTGGTCAACGACAAGGTGGCCGCCGCGCTGGCCAACGGGCTCACCCCGATCCTCTGCATCGGCGAGGGCCTGGAGGTCCGCGAGCAGCTCCGGCACGTGCCGCACTGCTGCGACCAGCTCGACGGCGCGCTCCGGGGGCTCACCGCGGAGCAGGTCACCAAGGTCGTCGTGGCGTACGAGCCGGTCTGGGCCATCGGGACGGGCAAGACCGCCACTCCCGAGGACGCCCAGGAGGTGTGCGGGGAGGTCCGCAAGCGGCTGGTCGAGACGTACGACCAGGCCACCGCGGACCAGGTGCGAATCCTGTACGGCGGGTCGGTGAAGTCCTCCAACGTCGCCTCGATCATGGCTCAGCCGGACGTCGACGGGGCCCTGGTGGGCGGTGCGAGCCTCGACGGCGAGGAATTCGCCAAGATCTGCCGCTTCCCGGAGCACATCAGCCGCTGACGGCTCGCTATCCTTGATTCCGCCCGTCCGCCGGTCGGTGCCGCGTGCCCGACCTGTCCGGGCGAGGATCGCAACGAGAGGACTGACCCCAGCCATGCCGATCTGGTTCGCCTACACGTTGATCGTGTTGTTGTCGATCACGAGCATCCTGCTCACGCTGCTGATCCTGCTGCACCGAGGCAAGGGCGGCGGAATGTCGAGCATGTTCGGCGGTGGGGTCAGCTCCAGCCTCGCCGGTTCCTCGGTGGCCGAGAAGAACCTGGACCGCTACACCGTCCTGGTGGGCATCGTCTGGTTCGCCTGCATCATCGGGCTGGGCCTCTGGCTGCGCCTTCAGCTCAACACCTGAGAGCCAGCCTGCCGAGTCGTACGAACTGCGCGCGGTCCGTCACCCGACGGGCCGCGCGCAGTCGTCTGCCCAGCGGGTCCGTCCTCGCTCCGGCTCCCGCCGCACGTCGGCCCGCGCTGGTTAGGAAGGGCACCTTCCTATACCGGAAGCGTTAACAAGGTGCCCTTCCTTGCACCGTCAGCGGAGGCTGCGGAAGCGGGGCGGGACCTCGGCCGCCGCCGCCCGGTCCAGCAGCCAGAGCGTGCGGCTCACGCCCCGCGCGCCGGCCGCCGGAATCTGCACCGGGCCGGCCCCGGCGAGCGCCATCCCGACCGCCCGCGCCTTGTCGCCGCCACCGGCCACCAGCCAGACCTCCTCGGCCGTGTTGATGGCCGGCAGGGTCAGCGTGGTGCGCACCGGAGGCGGCTTCGGGCTGCCCCGCACCGCGCTGACCGGGCGGCTGTCGTGGTGCACCGGGTGCCCGGGGAAGACCGAGGCCACGTGCCCGTCCTCGCCCACCCCGAGCATCAGCACGTCGAAGTGGGGGAGCGCGGCGTTCCCCGGGCGGGCCGCGCGGGCCAGCTCGGCGGCATACCCGGCGGCGGCGGCCTCCGGGTCGGCCCCGGCCGGGCCGTCGGACGCCGGCATCGCGTGCACCCGGGCCGGGTCCAGCGGCACCGCGTCCAGTAGCGCCGCCCGCGCCTGCGTCTCGTTGCGATCCGGGTCGCCGGCCGGTAGGAACCGCTCATCGCCCCACCAGACGTCCACCCGAGACCAGTCGACCGCGTCCCGGGCCGGCAGCTCGCCCACCGCCCGGTAGACGGCGGCGGCGATCCGCCCGCCGGTCAGCACCATCGACGCCTGGCCGCGCTCGGCCTGCGCGTCGAGCAGCTTCACCACCAGCCGGGCCGCCACCGCCTGCGCCAGCAGGCCGGCGTCGGCGTGCACGGCGACACTCGCCTCACTCATGTGTTGTGCCTTCGTCTCCGGGCCGCCGACCGACGGCCCTGTTCCTCGTCGTGCCGGGGGCCGGGCGGCCCTCCACGGGGGCGGCGCGCCCCGGGCGGGCCGCCGGGGCCCGGCCGGGAAGCGCCGTCACGGGGTCGCGCTGGTGCCGGCGTGGGCGGTGACGCCCGCCTCGGCCCGCTTCGCGGTCGCCGGGTCCTTCCAGACGTGCACCCGCTGGCCGGGCCGGGCGTCCAGCCCGTCGACGCCGGCCACCGCGCCCAGCGCCTCGGCGTAGACCTGGTCGGCGTCCAGCCGGCGCAGCTCCTCGGCCAGCTCGTCGCCGAGCGGCCGGCGGACCAGCGGAAGCTGCCGGTCGGTCTGCCCGGTGCGCTGGAAGGTGGCCACGCTGTCCTCCCGGGTGAGGGTCAGCACGTCGCCGTTGGCGCAGGTCAGCCGCACCTCCCGCATGCGGGGGGCGTCGTCGCTGGGCTCCCAGTGCGGGGTGATCCCGAGCCGGCTGCCCAGCCAGCCGCACATCAGCGCGGCCGTCGGGTCGGTCGGCGGGGCCACCACCCGGGCCTCGGTGACCCGCGCGTCGGTGGTGTCGAACGCCCCCGCCACCAGCGTGCGCCACGGGGTGATCCGGGTCCACGCCAGGTCGGTGTCGCCGGGGGCGTAGTCCCGGGCCCGCAGCCGCAGCGCCTCGATCGGGTCGGCGGCCTGCGCGCAGTCGGTGATGCGGCGGTCGGCCACCACGCCGAGGAAGTCCGTCGCGATCTCCGCCGGGGGCTCGCCGTGCCACCACGTCACCACCGGCACGTCGGGCACCAGCAGCGGCATCACGACCGACTCGGCGTGCAGCGCCAGCCGGCCGTACATCCGGGTCACGACCGCCTCGCACGGGCCGAGCCGGCCGCCGACGACGATCTCCGCGTCCAGCCGGTTGCGGTCCCGGTCGACCTCGGAGCGGACCACCACGAGCAGCCGGCACGGGTGGGCGGCGGCAGCTATGGTCGCCGCGGCCTCCGCCTCGCGTACCCGCTTCTCGTCGACCACCACGATCAGGGTGAGCGCCATGCCGCTGGCGACGCCGCCGGCGCTGCGCCGCTCCGCGGCGAGCGCCTTGACCACCTCGTTGCCGGTGGTGTCCCACAGCCCGATCAACGGAACCTCCTGGTTCGCTCGCTTCGCTCGCTCACGCTCTCCGCCAAGCCCGGCCCTCGCGGGCCAGCATCTCGTCGGCGGCCCGGGGCCCCCACTCGCCGGCCCGGTACGGCTCCGGCTTCGTGCCCGCCCAGGCGTGCTCCAGCGGGTCCACCACCGCCCAGCTCTGCTCGACCTCGGCGGCGTCCGGGAAGAGGGTACGGTCGCCGATGAGCACGTCCAGCACCAGCCGCTCGTACGCCTCGGGGCTGGACTCGGTGAACGCCTCGCCGTACTGGAAGTCCATCGCGATGTCGCGGACCTCCATCGTGGTGCCCGGCACCTTCGAGCCGAACTTCAGCACCACGCCCTCGTCGGGCTGCACCCGGATGACGAGCTGGTTGGTGCCCAGCATCTCCATGTCCGCCGGGTTGAACGGCAGGTGCGGCGCCTTCTTGAACAGGATGGCGACCTCGGTGACCCGCCGGGGCAGCCGCTTGCCGGCCCGGATGTAGAACGGCACCCCCGCCCAGCGGCGGTTCTGGATGCCCAGCTCCACGGCCACGTACGTCTCGGTGGTCGAGTCCGCCGGGACGCCGTCCTCGTCGAGGTAGCCGACCGCCCGCTGCCCGGCGACCCAGCCCGGGAGGTACTGCCCGCGCACCGTGCCCTGGGAGATGTCCTTCGGCAGGGTGATCGCCTTGAGCACCTTCAGCTTCTCGGTCCGGATCTCGTCGGCGTCGAAGCTCGTCGGCTCCTCCATCGCCACCAGCGCCAGGAGCTGGAGCAGGTGGTTCTGGAGCACGTCGCGGGCGGTGCCGACCGAGTCGTAGAAGCCCGCCCGGCTGCCGATGCCGACGTCCTCGGCCATCGTGATCTGCACCGAGTCGACGTACTTGGAGTTCCACAGCGGCTCGAACAGGCTGTTGGCGAACCGCAGGGCCAGGATGTTCTGGACGGTCTCCTTGCCCAGGTAGTGGTCGATGCGGAAGACGTCCTGCCGGGTGAAGACGTCGTCGACCAGGTCGTTGAGCTCCTTGGCCGAGGGCAGGTCGTGGCCGAACGGCTTCTCCACCACCACCCGACGCCAGCCGTTGCACTTGTCGTTGTCGGCCATGCCGGTGCGGGCGAGCTGCTTGAGCACCACGGGGAACGCCGCCGGGGGGATGGAGAAGTAGAAGGCGGCGTTGCCGTGGATGCCGTGGCTGTCCCGCAGCTCGTCGAGCGTCCGGTCGAGCTGGTCGAAGGCGTCGTCGTCGTCGAACGAGCCGCCCACGAACTTGATGTTGCCGGAGAGGCGGGCCCAGACCTCCTCCCGCCAGGGTGTGCGGGCGTGCTGCTTGGCCGCGTCGTGGGCCAGCGACTCGAAGTCGCCGTCGCCCCAGTCGCGCCGGGCGAAGCCCAGGACCACGAAGCCGGGGGGCAGCAGCCCCCGGTTCGCCAGGTCGTAGACCGCCGGTAGCAGCTTCTTCCGCGCCAGGTCCCCGGTCACCCCGAAGATCACCAGAGCGCAGGGCTCCGGGATCCGCGGCAGCCGCCGGTCCTGCGCATCGCGCAGCGGGTTCACCGGATTACTGCCTCCTCGCTCCGCTGATGTCACGTCTTCCATCGTCACGCTCGTAGTTGCCGGACCGCGTCGAGCAGCTCGGCCACCCCCGCCGCCCGGTCGGTCAGGTGCAGTCGCAGCACCGGCCGCCCCCGGTCGGCCAGGGTCTGCCGGTCGCCCGCGGCCTGGGCCGCCTGGAGACCGCCGAAGGTGTACGGCCTCCCGGGCACCTCCAGATCATTGTCGACCGTACCGGTCACCTGAAGGAAATTCCCCGTCCGTGGGCCGCCCCTGTGGTACTGGCCCGTCGAGCGCAGGCAGCGCGGCCCCCAGTCGAAGGTCACCGGCCGCCCCGACGCCTCAACCAGCAGCGGCCGGAGCCCCGCCACGGCGGCGTCGCCGGCCGGGTCCAGGTACGCCAGCACCGCCAGGTAGCCGTCGCCGCCGACCCCGTCGAGCAGGTGGCGCAGCGCGCCGGTCAGGTCGGCCGGGCCGCCCGCCGGGGCGTACACCTCGATCGCGCCCCCGACCGACGACGGCGACCGCGCCGGCGGGCCCGAGGCGAGGGCGTGGGCCGTGTGCTCGGCGCACGCGTCGGCGTCGGGCTGGTCGAACGGGTCCACCCCGAGCGCCGCGCCGGCCACCGCCGTGGCGTACTCCCAGGCGAGGAAGTGCGCGCCGAGCGGGCCGTTGACCGCCAGGTCGGGGGCGAGGCCGCCGCCGGGCACCGCGCCGGGCGGCAGCGCGCCGCCGTAGCTGACGGTGAGCACGTCCGCGCCGGTGCCGCCGGGCGCGGCAGGGGACTCCAGCACGACCGGCAGGAGGCCGAGGCCGGCCTTGCCGGTCGCGGTGGCGAGGAGCTGTGCGATCCAGTCGCCGAGGGGGTCGAGCCCGCTGCTGTCGCCGGCGAGGGCGACCGTGGCCCGGCCCCGCGTGGCGGCGGCGGCCAGGGCCGCGCCGAGCGCCAGCGCGGGGTTGCCGGCGTCGCCGCCCAGGGACCGCGCCAGCGCCTCGGCCTGGTCGAGCAGCTCGGTCACCTCGACCCCGGCCAGCGCCGCCGGCACCAGCCCGAACGCGGTCAGCGCCGCGTACGGGCCGGTCACCTCCGGGTCGGCGAGCACGGTGACCGTGCCCAGCTCGGCGGCGGCCGTCTCCAGCGCCGAGCCCGGGTGGGTGACCGCCACGAAGTGCCGGCCGGCCTCCGCCTCGGTCAGGCCGGCGTCGAGGAACGCCCGCAGGTACGCCCGCCGGTGGGCGTCGGTCTCCACGGCGGTGCCCGGGGCGTCGGCCAGCACCACGACGGTGCGCTCCAGCCGGTCGGCCAGCGCCGCCCGGACCTGCCCCGGGTCGGTGCCGTCCAGCACGGTCAGCGGCCTGCCGAGGGTGCGGGCGATCGCCTCGCCCGCGAGGGCGGCCCCGCCGGTGCCGGCGAGCACGACGTGGTCGAGGTCCGCCAGCTCGGCGGTCAGCGCGGCGAGCTGGTCGATCAGCTCCCGGCTGCGCCGGTGGGTGTCCAGCCAGCCGAGCCGCCCCGGCCCCCACAGCGTGGGGTCCTGCGCGGCGATCCGCCCGGGAAGGCCCTGGGCGACCAGGGCGTCCCGGGTCGACGCCGGGGCGGCCGGGTCGACCGCGTCGGCGCCGTGCACCGCCAGCCCGGCGGACGCGTCCGCCGGGCCGGCGAGCAGGTCGCTCACGTGGCCGCCCCGGCCCGCAGACGGGACGCCCCGGGGCGGTGCCCCGGGGCGCGTCCGCGGGCGTGGGTCACGCGTTGCCCCCGGCCTGCTGCGCGGCCTCCGCGTTGCCCTGGGCGGCCTTGCTGGGCCGCCCGGTGCCCTTCGCCGCCGCGCCGAGCGACTTGCGGACCCCGTCGAGCAGCTCCTGCCAGCTCGCCTCGAACTTCTCCACGCCCTCCCGCTCCAGGGTGGCGATCACGTCGGACATGTCCACGCCGACCGACTCCAGGTCGGTGAAGACCTTCCGGGCCGCGTCGTACGCGCCGGTGATCGTGTCCCCGCGCGTCTCGCCGTGGTCGGCGTACGCGTGGATGACCGGCTCCGGCATGGTGTTGACCGTGCCGGGCGCGATCAGCTCCTCGACGTAGATCACGTCCCGGTAGTCCGGGTTCTTCGTGGAGGTGGACGCCCACAGCGGGCGCTGCGGGTGGGCGCCGGCGTCGGCGAGGGCCTGCCACCGGTCGGAGGAGAAGACCTCGCCGTAGCGCTCGTACGCGAGCTGGGCGTTGGCCACGGCGGCCTTGCCGCGCAGCACCTTGGCCTCGTCGGAGCCGATCTTCTCCAGCCGCTTGTCGACCTCGGCGTCGACCCGGGAGACGAAGAACGACGCCACCGAGCCGATCTTCGACAGGTCGTGGCCGTTGGCCTTCGCCTGCTCCAGGCCGGCGAGGAACGCCTCCATCACCTGCGAGTACCGGTCCAGGCCGAAGATCAGCGTGACGTTGACGCTGATCCCCTCGGCCAGGGTCGCGGTGATCGCCGGCAGGCCCGCCTCGGTGGCCGGGATCTTGATGAAGAGGTTCGGCCGGTCGACCAGCCACCACAGCGCCTTGGCCTCGGCGACCGTCTTGTCGGTGTCGTGGGCCACCCGGGGGTCCACCTCGATGGAGACCCGGCCGTCGACACCGTCGCTGCCGTCGTACGACGGGCGCATCACGTCGCAGGCCCACCGCACGTCGTACGTGGTGAGCATGCGTACCGACTCCTCCACCTCCACCCCACGGGTGGCGAGGTCGCGGAGCTGCCAGTCGTAGGTGTCGGCGTCCGCGAGCGCCTTGGCGAAGATCGTCGGGTTGGTGGTCACCCCGGCCACGTGCTGCTCCCGGCGGAGCTGGTCGAGCCCGCCGCTGCTCAGCCGCACCCGGGAGAGGTCGTCGAGCCAGACCGCCACCCCGGCGGCGGTGAGTTCACTAAGCCTGTCCGTCATGCCGTCCACGCTCCCCTCAGTTGCCGGTCGTGAAACCGGTGATGTCGCCCACCCGGGTCAGCGCCGCGTGCGCGGCGGCCACGATCCGGTCGGGGGTGAACCCGAACTGCTCGAACAGCACGGAGTGCGGGGCGCTCGCGCCGTAGTGCTCCAGGCTGACGCTCTCGCCCGAGTCGCCGACGACCCCGCGCCAGGACATCGCGATGCCCGCCTCCACGCTCACCCGTGCCTTTACCCCGCGCGGCAGCACCGACTCCCGGTACGCCTCGTCCTGCTCGTAGAACCACTCCTGGCAGGGCATGGAGACGACCCGGGTGGGGGTGCCGTCGGCCTCCAGGCGCTCCCGGGCGGTGAGGCAGAGCTGCACCTCCGAGCCGGTGCCGACGATGATCACCTGCGGCTTACCGTTGGAGGCCTCGGCCAGCACGTACCCGCCCTTGGCAACGCCCTCGGCCGGGCCCAGGGTCGAGCGGTCCAGCGTCGGCAGGGCCTGCCGGCTCAGCGCCAGCGCGGTCGGCCGGTCGGTGTGCTCCAGGGCCTGCCGCCACGCCCAGGCGGTCTCGTTGGCGTCGGCGGGGCGCACCACGTCCAGCCCGGGGATGGCCCGCAGCGCGGTCAGGTGCTCCACCGGCTGGTGGGTCGGGCCGTCCTCGCCGAGGCCGATCGAGTCGTGCGTCCACACGTAGACCACCGGCAGCTTCATCAGCGCGGCGAGCCGCACCGAGGGGCGCATGTAGTCGCTGAACACCAGGAAGGTGCCGCCGTACGGGCGGGTGCCGCCGTGCAGGGCGATGCCGTTGAGGATCGCGCCCATGGCGTGCTCGCGGATGCCGAAGTGCAGCGTGCGGCCGTACTCGTGGCCCGGGAAGTCCTTGGTGGCGTGCGCCGCAGGGACGAACGACGGCTCGCCCTTCATGGTGGTGTTGTTGCTCTCCGCCAGGTCGGCCGAGCCGCCCCACAGCTCCGGCAGCACCGGGGCGAGGGCCTCCAGCACCTTGCCGGAGGCGGCCCGGGTGGCGACGCCCTTGGCGTCGGCCGGGAAGGTCGGCAGCGCGTCGGCCCAGCCCTGCGGCAGCGCCCGCTGGGCCATCCGGTCCCACAGCGCCTTGCGCTCCGGGTCGGCCTTCGCCCAGCCCTCGTACGCCTGCTCCCACTCCCGCTGGGCCGCCGCGCCGCGCTCCAGCACCGTGCGGGCGTGGGCCAGGACCTCCTCCTCGACCTCGAAGGTCCGCGCCGGGTCGAAGCCGAGGAGCTGCTTGGTGGCGGCCACCTCGTCCGCGCCGAGCGCCGAGCCGTGGATCTTGCCGGTGTTCTTCTTGTTCGGCGCGGGCCAGCCGATGATGGTGCGCAGCGCGATGAACGAGGGGCGGGTGGTCTCCGCCTTCGCCGCCAGCAGCGCCCGGTGCAGCGCCTCGACGTCCTCGTGGTAGTCGCCCTGGTCGGCGTCGCCGGCGCGCCAGTCGACGGTCTGCACGTGCCAGCCGTACGCCTCGTAGCGGGCCGCCACGTCCTCGCTCTTGGCGATGCGGGTGTCGTCCTCGATCGAGATCTCGTTGTCGTCGTAGATCACGCAGAGGTTGCCGAGCTGCTGGTGCCCCGCGAGGGCGCTGGCCTCGTGGCTGATGCCCTCCTCGATGTCGCCGTCGGAGGCGATGCACCAGATGTCGTGGTCGAAGACCGAGGCGCCCGGCTCGGGCTCCGGGTCGAACAGGCCGCGCTCGCGGCGGGCGGCCATCGCCATCCCGACCGCGTTGCCCAGGCCCTGGCCCAGCGGGCCGGTGGTGGTCTCCACGCCCGGGGTGTGGCCGTGCTCCGGGTGCCCCGGGGTGAGGGAGCCCCACTGCCGCAGCGACTTGAGGTCGTCCAGGGCCAGCGGGTAGCCGGAGAGGAAGAGCTGGATGTAGAGGGTCAGGCTGGAGTGGCCGGCGGAGAGCACGAAGCGGTCCCGGCCGGGCCAGTTCGGGTCGGCCGGGTTGTGCCGCATCACGCGGTTGAAGAGGAGGTACGCCGCGGGCGCGAGGCTCATCGCGGTGCCCGGGTGGCCGTTGCCGGACTTCTCCACGGCGTCCATGGCCAGCACGCGGACGAGGTCGACGGCCCGGCGGTCGAGGTCGGACCAGTTGAGTGCGGGTTGCTCGGGACGGTTGACAGCCACGATGGTTGTGCTCCTCGGCAGTTGGGCGGAACCCTCGGTGATGACCCTATCGAGCGGTGCTAAACCTGCACCCTGGGATCTCGGCATGCCGTTTCGGTGCGGTTCGGGACCATCGCCCCTTGCACCCGGGAGTGTGACGGCCCGCACCGTTGTCGGGTCGCGCGGGCAGCCAAAACGACGACGCGTAGTGTGTGGGGCGGTGTGTGGACCCGGACGGGTCCGACCGACCCGACCTCCCCTGCCGACGCCGGAAGGTGGCACCCGTGAGCATGATCACCGAGCGCCCCGTCAGCAACTCTGCCGGGCAGCCGCCGGTGCGCACGGTGGCCGTGGCCGAGGCCCCGAAGGCCCTCCCGGCCGCGGCGGCGCCGCGGCGGGACGTCCGGGCGGTGGTCTCGGCGTACGTCTCGCTGACCAAGCCGCGCATCGTCGAGCTGCTGCTGGTCACCACCGTCCCGGCGATGATGCTCGCCGAGGGCGGGCTGCCGTCGCTGTGGCTCGTGGCCGTGGTGCTGGTGGGCGGCTCGCTCGCCGCCGGCGCGGCCAGCGTCCTCAACTGCTACATCGACCGGGACATCGACCAGCTCATGCGGCGCACGAAGCGCCGCCCGCTGCCGACGCACACCGTGTCGCCGCGCAGCGCGCTGGTCTTCGGCCTGGTGCTCGCGGTGATCTCGGTGGCGCTGATGGCGGCGTTCACCAACCTGCTGGCCGCCGGGCTGACGCTGGCCGCCATCGTCTACTACGACGTGGTCTACACCCTCTGGCTGAAGCGGACCACGGCGCAGAACACCTTCTGGGGTGGCGCGTGCGGGGCGGCCCCGGTGCTCATCGGCTGGGCGGCGGTGACGGGCTCGCTGGCCCCGGCCGCGTGGGCCCTCTTCGCGGTGGTCTTCTTCTGGCAGATGCCGCACTTCTACCCCCTCGCGATGAAGTACAAGGCGGACTACGCCCGCGCCGGCATCCCGATGCTGCCGGTGGTGGCCTCGGCCCGCCGGGTCAACGCCGAGATCATCGGCTTCGCCTGGCTGACCCTGCTCTCCTCGCTGGCCGTCTGGCCGCTCGGGATGGGCCCCATCTACGGCGTCACCGCGCTGGTCGCGGGCGGGGTCTTCGTGTACGAGGCGCACAGGCTGTGCCGCCAGGTGCGCGCGGGCGGGGCGGTCAAGCCGATGCGCCTGTTCCACTGGTCGTACGTCTACCTGACCATCGTCTTCGCGGCCGTCGCCGTGGACGCGCTGGTCTGATCCGTCGCCGCGACGCGGGCCGGGGCCTTGGCCCCGGCCCGCCGCCGTTCCCGGCCATGCCGCGCCGAAAAATCATGAACATTGATGAGTTGTCGGGCCTTCGGCATCCGTGGCGAGAAATGTCATCCCCTGCGCCGGGTCCGCTCAACCTGCGTCACTACGGGTAACTTTGCCGGGGCGCTATGCGGTTCCTAGTCCGGATATAACCGGTCGAATCGCCCCTGCCCGGGGCTAAACATGCGGGTAATGGGCATCACAAATTGTTCATGGTTCTCGCGCATACGCAGGGACTTCTGCATAGGCTTCGCGTATGGCAGAGGGTTCCGATACGACGCTGACGGCTCAGCAGACCGTCACCGACCAGGCCCCCAGCGGCGTGGTCGCGGGCATCAGGTCGTTCGCCGCCGCCCACGGCGGGGCGAAGGCGGTCATCGAGTACGTCGGCAAGCGCGGTGCGCGGATCGTCCTCGTGGGTTCCGACGGGGCCTGGGGCGACCAGTTCGCGGACGACACCGTCGCCGCGCGGGAGGCGTGCGCCGAGGCGGGCGTCGCCGTCGAGAACGCCTGGGAGCGTGAACTGATGGACCAGATGCGGCCGAGCAACGACCTCTGGCGGTCGATGGCCCGGCGCGTGATGGCTCGTTGAGATAAGTGACCGAACACCACCACCAGTCGACCCGGGGGGAACCCCGGGTCGCTCTCGTTACCTGCGCCGAGCTGCCCGACCTCGACGCGGACGAGCGCCTGGTCCTCGCCCCGCTGGCGGCCCGGGGGATCGCCGTCACCATCGCCGCGTGGGACGACCCGGCGGTCGACTGGGCCGCCCACGACCTGGTCGTGCTCCGCTCGCCCTGGGACTACGCGCCGCGCCGCGCCGAGTTCGTCGCCTGGGCCGACACCGTGCCCCGGCTGGTCAACCCGGCCGACGTGGTGCGCTGGAACACCGACAAGCGCTACCTCGACGAGCTGTCGGCCGCCGGGGTGCCCACCGTGCCGACCGGCTGGGTCGCGCCGGGGGAGACCTGGACGCCGCCCGCCCACGGGGAGTACGTGATCAAGCCCGCGGTCAGCGCGGGAAGCCAGGACACCGGCCGGTACGACCTCGCCGACCCCGGGCACCGCGAGCTGGCGGCGGCCCACCTGCGGCGGCTGTCGGACGCCGGGCGCCTCGCCATGGTCCAGCCGTACCTGACGGCGGTGGACACGGCCGGCGAGACGGCCCTGCTCTACCTGACCGGCCCCGAGGGGCTCCGGTTCAGCCACGCCATCCGCAAGGGCCCGATGCTGACCGGCCCCGACCTGGGCCCCGACGGGCTGTACCGGGCCGAGGAGATCAGCCCCCGCGCGGCCACCCCCGAGCAGGCGGCTGTCGCCGGGCGGGCCCTCGCGGCGGTCCCCGGTGGCGCGGAGCGGCTGCTCTACGCCCGCGTCGACCTCATCCCGGGCCCGGACGGCTCACCCGTCCTGGTCGAGCTGGAACTGACCGAGCCGTCCCTGTTCCTGGGCCAGGACGCCCTGGCCCCCGCCCGGCTGGCGGAGGCCATCCACACCCACCTCCACCGGCACCGGCCCGCCTCGGCGCGCTGATTCAAGGAACGAGGGCTTCCCGGTCGCGCCGAGGCCCGGAAGCCGCCGAATCGGCGCGCCCGGCGTGCTTGCTGCCCTTGAGGGAGGGCAGGTGGCGCTCGCGGGTGGACCACTGCACCCCGAGGGTGGCCAGGAGGACCAGACACGAGCCGAGCATGTGCGCGCCGACGAGCAGGGCCGGCACGTGGGTGAAGTACTGGACGAAGCCGATCAGGCCCTGGCCCAGCTCCACCGCGACCAGCACGACGGCGGCCCGCTCCGCCCGCCGCGCGCCGACCGCGCGGAACGCGAAGACCAGCGCCACCGAGAGCCCGAGCAGCAGGAACACGCTGTCGGCGTGCACCTGGGAGATCGACTCCGGGTCGAGGCCGTTGCGGGCGGCGCCCTGGTCGCCGGCGTGCGGCCCGCTGCCGGTGACCCAGGTGCCGATGACCAGCACCGCGGTGCTGACCACGGTGGTGACCAGCGCGAGCGCCCGCAGCGGGGCGGGCACCGTGGGCCTCGCCGGGCCGTCGGGCTCGTCGACGCGCCGCCACAACGCGTATGCGACCGCGATCACCGCCATCGAGGCGAGGAAGTGCAGGCCGACCACCCACGGGTTCAGGTTGGTCAGCACGGTGATGCCGCCGACCACGGCCTGCGCGGGGATGCCGAACAGCACCCCGACCGCCAGGGGCAGCAGCGCCCTCCGGCGCGCCCCGTGCAGCAGCACGGCCACCACCACGGCCAGGGCGATCGCGCCGACGGCGAAGGTGAGCAGCCGGTTGCCGAACTCGATGACGCCGTGCACCCCCATCTCCTGCGTCGTCGTGTACGACTCGTCGGTGCAGCGGGGCCAGGTGGGGCAGCCGAGGCCGGAGGCGGTCAGCCGGACCGCCCCGCCGGTGACCACGATGGCCACGTTCGCGATGATCGAGGCGAGCGCCAGGCGGCGCAGCACGGTGGTGGAGACCCGGAACCGGGCGGATGGCGTCACGGGGGAATCCTACGCAACGTAGTGGAGCCCGACCGGGTGACTCCGCCACCCCGGTGGCTCGTATCACCGGGGTCGGGTTTGCGGCCCCTCCCTGAATTACGTAACGTTGCCGTTGTGAAAAACGTGGCGGCGCTTCCCGGGCGGCGACCGGCGGCCGGTCCGGCCGCCGGGGCCCCCGTGCCCGCCGCCGACCTGTCGACCCGCGACCGGGTCACCCACCTGCTGCTGGAGCGCGGGGCGACCACCGCGGCGCAGCTCGGCTCGGCGCTCGGCCTCAGCCCGGCGGCGATCCGCCGGCACCTCGACGCGATGCTCGCCGACGGCGACGTGCTCGCCCGCGAGCAGGTCGTGCGGGGCAGCCGGGGGCGGGGCCGCCCCGCGAAGGTCTTCGTGCTGACCGACGCGGCTCGGGGCCGCTGCGGCACCCACCACTACGACAACATCGCCACGGCCGCGCTGCGCTGGATCGCCCGCAGCGGGGGCTCCGACGCGGTCGAGGCGTTCGCCGCCGACCAGGTCGCCGCCCTGGAGGAGCGCTGCCGCGCCGCGATGGAGGACGCCGGCGACGACCCCCTGGCGCGGGCCGAGGCGCTCGCCGGGGCGCTCACCGCCGAGGGCTACGCTGCCAACGCGTCCACGATCGCCTCCGGCGGTCAGCTCTGCCAGCACCACTGCCCGGTGGCGCACGTGGCCGCCGAGTTTCCCCAGCTGTGCGAGGCCGAGACGGCGGTCATCTCCCGTCTGGTCGGCACCCACGTGCAGCGCCTGGCCACCATCGCGCACGGCGACGGGGTGTGCACCACGCACATCCCGGCCCAGCCGGGGCGTGCCCAGTCCGGTAGAACCGTCACCACTGTGAGGACAGATAGATGACCGAGCAGACCGTCCAGCCCCTGACCCAGGATGAGCAGCTCGCCGCGCTGGGCCGCTACGAGTACGGCTGGGCCGACCCGGACGTCGCCGGGGCCGCCGCCCAGCGTGGCCTCAACGAGGCCGTGGTCCGGGACATCTCCGCCAAGAAGAACGAGCCGGCCTGGATGCTCGACCTGCGGCTGAAGGGTCTGCGGCTGTTCGGCCGCAAGCCGATGCCGTCCTGGGGCGCGGACCTCACCGGGATCGACTTCGACAACATCAAGTACTTCGTCCGGTCCACCGAGAAGCAGGCCACGAGCTGGGAGGACCTGCCGGAGGACATCAAGAACACCTACGACCGGCTGGGCATCCCCGAGGCGGAGAAGCAGCGCCTGGTCGCGGGTGTGGCGGCGCAGTACGAGTCCGAGGTCGTCTACCACAAGATCCGCGAGGACCTCGAGGAGCAGGGCGTCGTCTTCCTGGACACCGACACCGCGCTCAAGGAGCACGAGGACATCTTCAAGGAGTACTTCGGCACGGTGATCCCGGTCGGCGACAACAAGTTCGCCGCGCTGAACACCTCCGTGTGGTCCGGCGGCTCGTTCATCTACGTGCCGAAGGGCGTGCACGTGGAGATCCCGCTCCAGGCGTACTTCCGGATCAACACCGAGAACATGGGCCAGTTCGAGCGGACGCTGATCATCGTCGACGAGGGCGCGTACGTGCACTACGTCGAGGGCTGCACCGCCCCGCTGTACTCCTCCGACTCGCTGCACAGCGCGGTCGTGGAGATCATCGTCAAGAAGAACGCCCGCTGCCGCTACACGACCATCCAGAACTGGTCCAACAACGTCTACAACCTCGTCACCAAGCGGGCCGTGTGCCACGAGGGCGCGACCATGGAGTGGGTGGACGGCAACATCGGCTCCAAGGTCACCATGAAGTACCCGGCGGTCTACATGACCGGCGAGCACGCCAAGGGCGAGGTGCTCTCGGTGGCGATGGCCGGCGAGGGCCAGCACCAGGACGCGGGCGCGAAGATGGTGCACGCCGCGCCGCACACCTCCTCGACGATCGTGTCGAAGTCGATCGCGCGCGGCGGCGGCCGGACGTCGTACCGGGGCCTGGTGCAGGTGCTGGAGGGCTCGACCCACAGCCGCAGCACGGTCAAGTGCGACGCGCTGCTGGTTGACACCATCTCCCGCTCCGACACCTACCCGTACGTCGACATCCGCGAGGACGACGTGGCGATGGGGCACGAGGCGACCGTCTCCAAGATCAGCGACGACCAGCTCTTCTACCTGATGAGCCGGGGCCTGAGCGAGGACGAGGCGATGGCGATGATCGTGCGCGGCTTCATCGAGCCGATCGCCAAGGAGCTTCCGATGGAGTACGCCCTGGAGCTCAACCGCCTGATCGAACTCCAGATGGAGGGCGCGGTCGGCTGACGCCACCGCCCCAGCTCAAGACACCGTCGTCGTAGACAAAGACCAAGGAAGAGATGACTACCCAGGCTTCCGCGCCGCCCAGCACCAAGTCGCAGGCGCTCCGCTCGTACGACGTCGCCGACTTCCCGGCCCTCACCGGCCGGGAGGAGGAGTGGCGCTTCACCCCGCTCAAGCGCCTGCGCGGGCTGGCCGGCGACGCTCGGCCCGCGACGGGCACGGTCCGGCACGAGCACGGCGACCTGCCCGAGGGCGTCACCGTCTCCCGGGTCGGCACGGACGACCCCCGGGTGGGCAGCGTGCTCACCCCGGTCGACCGGATCAGCGCGCTGGCGTACGGCGGGGCCACCGACGCGCTGCTGGTCGAGGTGGCCGGCGACGCGGTGCCGGGCGAGGCGGTGCGCCTGCGGGCGGTCGGCGACGGCGCGGAGGGGCTCGCCTTCGGGCACACGTTCGTCGAGGTCGGCCGGTTCGCCGAGGCCACCGTCGTGCTGGAGCACGTCGGCTCGGCGACCCTGGCCGACAACGTCGAGGTGACCGTGGCCGACGGGGCGAAGCTGACCCTGGTGACGGTGGCCGACTGGGCGGCCGATGCCGTGCAGGCCCAGCACCTGAAGGTCCGGCTGGGCCGCGACGCCCGGGTGGTGCACGTCCAGGTCAGCCTCGGCGGCGACCTGGTCCGGCAGTACACGACGGTGGAGTACACCGGCCGGGGCGGCGAGGCCGAGCTGTACGGCGTCTACTTCGCCGACGGCGGTCAGCACCTGGAGCACCGCCAGTTCGTCGACCACAACGTGCCGGACTGCCGCAGCTACGTCGGCTACCGGGGCGCGTTGCAGGGCGCGGACGCGCGTACCGTCTGGGTCGGCGACGTGCTGATCCGGGCCGAGGCGACCGGCACCGACACGTACGAGATCAACCGGAACCTGCTGCTCACCGACGGCGCGCGGGCGGACTCGGTGCCGAACCTGGAGATCGAGACCGGCGAGATCGCCGGGGCCGGGCACGCCAGCGCCACCGGCCGCTTCGACGACGAGCAGCTCTTCTACCTGATGGCCCGGGGCATCCCGGAGAACGAGGCCCGCCGCCTGGTGGTGCGCGGCTTCTTCGCGGAGCTGGTCAACAAGATCCCGGTGGAGGAGCTGCGCGAGCGCCTCGGCGACGCGATCGAGGCACGCCTCCTCAAGGCGGGCGCCTGATGATCCGGATCTGCTCGACCGAGGACCTGCCGAAGGGCACCGTGGTCAGCGCCGACGTCGACGGCACGCCGGTCGCCCTCGTGCACGCCGAGGACGACGCCTTCTACGCCGTGTACGACGAGTGCTCGCACGCCGCCGTCGCCCTCTCCGAGGGGGAGGTGGAGGGCTGCACGCTGGAATGCTGGCTGCACGGATCTCGTTTCGACCTGAGGACCGGCCAGCCGACCGGGCTGCCCGCCACCGAACCCGTACCCGTCTACCCCGTCGAAGTCCGCGACGGCGACATCTACGTCAGTCTCACGCCGAGCAATGGAGTGACCCGCTAATGAGCACCCTGGAGATCCGCGACCTGAAGGTGTCGGTCAAGCTGCCCGAGGGTGAGCTCAAGCCGATCCTGGCCGGCGTCGACCTGACCGTGCGGTCGGGGGAGACCCACGCCATCATGGGCCCCAACGGCTCGGGCAAGTCCACCCTGGCGTACTCCATCGCCGGCCACCCGAAGTACGAGATCACCGGCGGTTCGGTGACCCTCGACGGCTCCGACGTGCTGGCCATGTCCGTCGACGAGCGGGCCCGTGCCGGCCTCTTCCTGGCCATGCAGTACCCGGTCGAGGTGCCCGGCGTCTCGGTGGCCAACTTCCTGCGCACCGCGAAGACCGCCATCGACGGCACCGCGCCGAAGCTGCGCACCTGGGGCGGCGAGCTGCGCGGTGCCATGGAGCGCCTGCACATGGACCCGGCGTTCGCCCAGCGTAACGTCAACGAGGGCTTCTCCGGCGGCGAGAAGAAGCGGCACGAGATCGTGCAGCTCGAACTGCTCAAGCCGAAGGTGGCGATCCTCGACGAGACCGACTCCGGCCTCGACGTCGACGCGCTGCGCGTGGTGAGCGAGGGCGTGAACCGGGTCCGTGACACCGGCGACACCGGGCTGCTGCTGATCACCCACTACACCCGCATCCTGCGCTACATCAAGCCGGACTTCGTGCACGTCTTCGTCGCCGGCCGGATCGTCGAGCAGGGCGGCCCCGAGCTGGCCGACAAGCTGGAGGAAGAGGGCTACGAGCGCTACGTCGCCGGGGCCGGCGCGGCGCGGGCCTGACAGGAGAGGGCCGGTCGGGCAGATGACCACCATCACGATCCCCGAGGGGATGCCGCAGTACGGCGACGTGCCGCGCCTCGACGTGGCACGGGTGCGCGCCGACTTCCCGATCCTCGACCGGGAGGTCAACGGGCACCGGCTGGTCTACCTGGACAGCGCGAACACCTCGCACAAGCCGCGCCAGGTGCTCGACGCGCTCACCGAGCACTACGCACGGCACAACGCCAACGTGTCGCGCTCGGTGCACACCCTGGGCACCGAGGCGACCGAGGCGTACGAGGGGGCGCGGGCGAAGATCGCCGCGTTCGTCAACGCGCCGAGCGTCGACGAGGTGGTGTTCACCAAGAACTCCACCGAGGCGATCAACATCGTGGCGTACGCGTTCTCGAACGCCTCGCTGCGCCCCGACGCCGACCCCCGGTTCCGGCTCGGCCCCGGCGACGAGATCGTGATCTCCGAGATGGAGCACCACTCGAACATCGTCCCGTGGCAGTTGCTCTGCGAGCGCACCGGCGCGACCCTGCGCTGGTTCCCGGTCACCGACAACGGCCGGCTCGACGAGTCCGGCCTGGACGACCTGGTCACCGAGCGGACGAAGATCGTCTCGCTGGTGCACATGTCGAACATCCTGGGCACGGTGAACGCCACCTCCCGCATCACCGCGCGGGTCCGCGAGGTGGGGGCGCTGCTGCTGCTCGACTGCTCGCAGTCGGTGCCGCACCTGCCGATCGACGTGGTCGACCTCGACGCCGACTTCATCGTCTTCACCGGGCACAAGATGTGCGGCCCGACCGGCATCGGCGTGCTCTGGGGCCGGGGCGAGCTGCTGGCGGCGATGCCGCCGGTGCTCGGCGGCGGGTCGATGATCGAGACCGTCGGCATGACCGGCTCGACGTTCGCCGCCCCGCCGGCCCGGTTCGAGGCGGGCACCCCGCCGATCGCCGAGGCGGTGGCGCTCGGCGCGGCGGTGGACTACCTGACCGGCCTGGACATGCGGGCGGTCCAGTGGCACGAGAAGGAGCTGACGGCGTACGCGCTGGACGCCCTCGCCGCCGTTCCCGGCCTGCGGATCTTCGGGCCGACGGTGCCGGTGGGCCGGGGCGGGACGATCTCGTTCGCGCTCGGCGACGTCCACCCGCACGACGTGGGGCAGGTCCTCGACTCGCTCGGCGTGCAGGTGCGCGTCGGCCACCACTGCGCCAAGCCGGTGTGCACCCGGTTCGGCGTGCCGGCCATGACGCGGGCCTCGTTCTACCTGTACACCACCACCGAGGAGATCGACGCCCTGGTGGGGGGCCTGGAGCAGGTGCGGAAGGTGTTCGACTGATGCAGCTCGACCAGCTCTACCAGGAGATCATCCTGGACCACTACAAGCGCCCGCAGGGCCGGGGTCTGCGGGACGCCGCCGACCCGGCCGACCGGGTCGGCGAGGCGCACCACGTCAACCCGACCTGCGGCGACGAGCTGACGGTCCGGGTCGCCACCGACGGCGAGGTGCTGCACGACGTGTCGTACGACGGGATGGGCTGCTCGATCAGCCAGGCGTCGGCGAGCGTGCTGCACGAGCTGCTGCGCGGCCGGGCCGTGGACGAGGCGTTCGGGGTGCACGGGGCGTTCGTGGAGTTGCTGTCCGGCCGTGGTCAGGTCACGCCGGACGAGGACGTTCTCGGTGACGGGGTGGCGTTCGCGGGTGTCGCGCGCTACCCCGCCCGGGTCAAGTGCGCGCTGCTGTCGTGGATGGCGTTCAAGGACGCCGCGGCACGCGCCGGGGTGGGCGTGAGCCCGGAGGTGAAGGCATGAGTTCTGAGCAGACCGCCGCCGCGCCGGAGGCCGGCGCCGTGGCGACCGACGCCGCGACGCCCGAGGCCGGCACGACCGACGCCGCGACGCCCGCGGCGCGCGGCAAGGCCGCCCTCGCCGACGTCGAGGAGGCGATGAAGGACGTCGTCGACCCGGAGCTGGGCATCAACGTGGTCGACCTCGGCCTGGTGTACGGCGTCCACGTCGACGACGACAACGTGGCCACCCTGGACATGACGCTGACCTCGGCGGCCTGCCCGCTGACCGACGTGATCGAGGACCAGGCCCGGCAGGCGTTGACCACCGGCCCCGGCGGGGGGCTGGTCGACGACATCCGGATCAACTGGGTGTGGCTGCCGCCGTGGGGCCCCGACAAGATCACCGACGAGGGGCGCGACCAGCTCCGCTCCCTCGGCTTCAACGTCTGACGTAGGCCCGCACCACGCAGCATGCCGCGAGCGTCCCCCTGCCGAGGGGGACGCTCGCGGCATCTTGTGTTCCGCCGGCCCGCCGGCCCCCGCGACGCCGGGCGCGGATCGGTCACCGTGACCCCGGCCCCGCCGACCGACCCACACCTCCCACCTCCCCTTTGCTCTGCTGCCGCCGGCGCAACGAGCGCGGTGCGTGACCGTCCTCGCCGTCGGCCCGCGCTGGCCCGAGACGCGAAGCCGCTGCTCGCTGCCCGTGTTGCACCGACGGAAGCAGAGCAAAGGGGGCGCGCGGATCGACGGCCGAAGCAGCGGGTTGACGCAGCGTGTTCCCGAGAGAGGGCGGTGCCGTCGAGGCGTGGCCCCCGGGAAACCGCTCGCGGGTCGAAGGCACGGGGCCGATGATGAGGCCATGACCGAGGCGTACCCGAAGCAGGTCCCTGCCCGCGCGGCCGACACCGCGCGTCGACAGCGGACCTCGCCCGGGTGCGTCCCGGCCCGCCGCCGACCGTCGTGACCGGGGCGTTCCTGGCCGGCCTGGTGGCCGGCTACGGCGTCGCCGTGCCCGTCGGCGCGATCGCCGTGCTGATCCTGGGGCTCAGCGCCCGCACGTCGCTGCGGGTCGGGGCCGCCGCCGCGCTCGGCGTGGCGACCGCCGACGGCCTCTACGCCGCCGTCGCCGTGCTCGGCGGGGCGGCCGTCGCGGAGCTGCTGACCCCGGTCGCCGGTCCACTGCGGCTGGTTGCGGCGGCCGTGCTGCTCGCCCTCGCCGGGCACACCGCCTGGCGGGCGCTGCGCCCCCGCCCCGCGTCGGCCGGCGCGGGCGACGGCCGGGGCCTCGACACACCCGGGCGGGCGTTCGCCGGGGTGCTGGCGCTGACCATGCTCAATCCGGCGACGGTGGTCTACTTCGCGGCGCTCGTGCTCGGGCGCGGGGAGGCGGACGACCCGGGCCGGGCGGCCGCCGCCCTCTTCGTGGCCGGGGCGTTCCTGGCCTCGGCGAGCTGGCAGTTGCTGGTCGCCGGCGGCGGCACCCTGCTGGGGCGGGCGCTGACCGGTCCCCGGGGCCGGCTGGCCACCGCCCTGCTCTCCAGCGCGATCGTCGCGGCCCTCGCGGTCGTCACGCTGCTCGGGCGCTGAGCGCGGCCGGGCCGGCGACGGCTGGGCCGCTCGCCGCCCGTCGCGCCGCTCGGCCCCGTCCCCCGGCCACCGGCGGCGCGCCCGGCGTGCCGTACGGTCGGCGCATGAGCAGTCGTCCCGCCGCCGGGGGCGGCCGGTGGGTCGAGGTGGACCCGGCCCGCGTCGCCCGCTGGGTCTCCGGCTTCGCCGACCGGCACGGCCCGCCGGCGACCACCCCCCAGCGGTACGGGCTGCTGCTCGCGGCCCCCGACGGGGCGACCGCCGAACTGCACCGCCCCCCGGGCGCGCCCGGGGCCGTCGACCTCGCCGCTTTCGTGGCCGCCGCGACCGCGCCGCGCCGGATCGGGCTGCTGTTGGCCCGCAAGGGCGCGGTGGCGGTCGGCGTAGCCGAGGGGCCCGACCTGGTCGTATCCAAGGTGGACACCCGGTACGTGCAGGGGCGCACCGCCGCCGGGGGCTGGTCGCAGCAGCGCTTCGCCCGGCGACGCGACAACCAGGCGAAGGCGGCCCTCGGCGACGCGGCGGAGCTGGCCGTGCGGCTGCTGCTGCCCGAGGCGTCGACCCTGGCGGGCCTGGTCTGCGGCGGCGACCGTCGGGCCGTGGACACCGTGCTCGCCGACCGGCGGCTGGCCCCGCTCGCGGCGCTGCGCGACGAGCGGCTGCTCGACGTCCCGGAGCCCCGGCACGCGGTGCTGGTCGCCGCCGTGGGCGCCGCCCGCGCGGTACGGGTCCTGGTCCGCGACCCCGAGCCGGGCCCTGAGTGATCGACCCGCGTGAACAGGTAACTAGGCTGGTGGCAGCACGCGAGAGGGGTGGGGATGGAGGCGACGGGCGGCGTCGTCCCGGGCGGTGAGCCACTCGGTGACCGTATCCGCCGCCTGCGCACGGCCCGGGGGCTGACCCAGCAGCAGGTCGCCGAGCCCCGGTACACGCGGGCGTTCCTCGGTGCGATCGAGGCCGGCACCCGCACCCCCAGCCCGGAGGCGCTGGCCCACGTCGCCGAGCGGCTCGGGCTCCCGGTCGACGACCTGCGCTACGGGCGACCGGCCGACGCGGCGGCCCGGCTCTCCGGGGAGCTGGCGAGCGCCCGGCGGGCCCTGTCGGCCGGCGACCTCGACGCCGCCGACCGCGTGCTCGCCGACGTCCGCCGCCGGGCCGACGACTACCACCTGCCGGAGCTGGGTGGCTGGGCGCGGTACTACGCGGCGGAGGCGGACCTGCACCGGGGCCGGGCCCCGGCCGCCGCGGCCGGCTACGCGCGACTGGCGGCGCAGCCGTCGGCCTGTCCCGCGCTGCGCGCGGCGGTGCTCGCCCGGCAGTCCTACTGCCTGCTGGTCGGCGGCGACGCCCCCCGCGCGGTGGCGTTCCTGGAGGACGGGCTGCGGGCGCTGCGGGCGGCCCCGCCGGTCGATCCCGACGCCGAGCTGCGGCTGACCAACGCGCTGATGTACACGTTCCTGGAGCTGAGCTGGCGGCACCGGGCCCGGCGGCTGGAGCGGGAGGCGCTGCCCCTGCTGCCCCGGGCCACCCGGGGGGAGTGGGTGGCCCAGTTCTATGCCGTCGCCGGCCAGTTGCGGCGCGACGGCGAGCTGGATGAGGCCGACCGCTACCTGCGCGAGGCGGTCCGCCGCTACGCCGAGCTGGGGCTGACCCGGGAGATCGCCCTGTGCCACTGGGCCCGGGGCTACGTCCTGCGCCGGGCCGACCGTCCGGCCGAGGCCGGCCCGGAGCTGCGCCGGGCCCGGCAGATGCTCGGCGCGGTCGGCGCGGTTTTCGACCACGCGGGGGCGACGCTGGAGCTGGCCGAGTCCCGTCGCCGGGAGGGCGCGCTCGACGAGGCGGAGGAGCTGGCCGGGGAGGCCGCGCGGACGGCGGCCGGGTCCCGGCACCAGGAGCTGATGGCGGAGGCCGACCTGGTGCTCGGCCTGGTGCGCGCAACCCGGGGCGCGGGGGACGACGCGCGCCGGCTGCTGTCCCGGGCCGCCGACCGCTACGAGCAGGCCGGACTGATGGGGGAGGTCGTCGTCGCCTGCCGGCACCTCGGCGAGTCGCTGCTCGCCGAGGGGGCCCGCGCCGAGGCGGCGGAGGTGCTGCGTCGGGGGCTGCGCGCGGCGGAGCGGCTGACGTGAGCGGCCCGCGCAGCGGGGTGGGGGCCCGCGTCCAACGGCTGCGCGCCGCCCGGGGGCTCACCCAGCGCGCCCTCGCCGAGCCGCACTACACCGCGGCCTACGTCTCCGCCGTGGAGGCCGGCCGGCGTACCCCCTCGGCGGACGCCGTCGCCCACTTCGCCGAGCGGCTCGGGGTCACCCCGGCAGACCTGACCACCGGCCGGTCCCCGGCCGAGGCGGTGGGCCTGCTCCTGCGGCTGGTCGAGGCCGACTGCGCCGCGCCGGCCGACCCGGAGGGGGCGGGCGCGGGCTACCGGGAGGTGATCTCGGCCGCCGCGCCGCTGGACGCCCCGGTCCTGCTCGCCCGGGCCCGGCTCGGCCTCGCCGACCTCGCCCTGCGGCGGGGGGACACCGCCGAGGCGGTGGCGCAGGTCGACCAGGCCGACGAGCTGCTGGCGGTCGCCGCGCCGCACGTCCGCGCCGAGGCGGTCGCCGTCCGCGCGGTGCTGGCGGGTCGGGCCGGCGACCTGCGGTACGCGACGTACCTGCTGGCCTCGACCCGGGACGGGCTGGTGCGGGACGGCTACCCGGACCCGGCGGTGCTGCTGACCCTGGACGCGGAACTCGCGCTCTGCCACAGCCAGCTCGACGACGAGCCGGCGGCGGCGGATTCGGCGGCGCGGGCCCTGGCCCTGGCGGTGCTGGCCGAACCGGTCCGGGTGGCGCGGCTGCACCTGGCGGTGGCGGGCAGCCTGTTGGCGCGGGGCCGCACGGCGGAGGCGGCGACGGCGGCGGAGCAGGCGCGGCAGGCGGCCCGGCAGGCCGCCCTGGACGTGCAGCTCGCCTCGTGCCACCGGGCTCGGGGTCGGGGCCGCTGGGCCGCCGGGGACGTCCCGGGCGCGCTGGTGGACCTGACCACCGCGTACGACGCGCTGCGGGTCGCCGGCCAGGAGGGGCTCGCCGGCGACACCGCGGTCGAGCTGGCCGAGGCGTACCGCGCGCTGGGGCAGGCGGCGACGGCGGACGAGCTGGTGGGGGAGGTGCTGGACCGGGGCGGGGACGGTCCTGGCGCCGCCCGGGCGGCGCGGATGCGCGGCCTGCTCCGCGCGGACGCCGGCGACCGGCGCGGCGCCGAGCGGTACCTGCGGGCCGCGGTCGACGGGTTCCGTGCCGCCGGCCGGCGGCGCGAGCTGGCGGCCACCGTCCTGGCGCTGGCCGATCACCTCGACGCGGCCGGCCGGCCCGACGAGGCCCTGGACCTGCTGCGCGAGGGGCTGAGCGAAGTGGAGCGCCTCGGCGAGCACCCGCCGGGCGCGGTCCGCCCGTCGACCTGACGCACACAGTCGGGGCTGCGGGAACGGGCGACGGGCGGCCCGGTCGGAACTGCGGGAACGGGCGACCGGCGGCCCGTCCGCCGCTTGCGCGGCAGCTTGCCACCGGTCGCCCGCCCGTACCCGCGAGCCCGCTTTTCGGCCCGCCCCCCGGCAGGCGGGCCGGACTGTCAGCCGCGGGCCCAGAGCGCGGGCCCGTTCGGGGTTCGGGCTGTCAGCCGCGGGCCCAGAGCGCGGGCGCGGTCGGCGGCTCCCAGCCCACCTGGGCGGTGTGCGCCTGGAGGCAGCGGTAGCCGACGTTGGCGTACGTCACCCGGTCACCGGCCCGGTACGCGGTGCCCACCGCCCAGGTGCCCCCCGGAGGCGGCGCGCTGCCGGTGGGGCTGGCGGTCGGGCTGGCGGTGGGGTTGGGGGCCTGCTGGATGTTGAGCACGAAGTCGAAGGTGGCCTCCTGGCCGCCCGACACCGACCGCACGTTCATCAGCAGGACCGGGTTGAACAGCGAGTCCGTGTTGTTGCGGGGCTCGCCGGGGAAGTAGAGCTGGGTGGTGAGCACCGGCCGGCCCGGGGCCTGGACCTTGACGTGGATGTGCCGGGTCCGCCCGGGGTAGAGGCCCGGCACGATCGTGGTCAGCCGGAACAGCCCGGTCGTGTCGGTGAACTGGTGCCCGCGGAAGCGGTAGCCGGCGTTGTCGTAGCCGCCGTTGTTGTCGGCCTGCCAGAAGTCCAGCAGCACGTTGGAGATGCCCTGGCAGCCCAGGCCGTAGACGTAGCCGCTGAGGGTGAGCCGGGTGCCGACGGTGCCGGCCTCGATCAGCGAGCTGCGGCGCGGCGAGTTGGGCTTGAAGTAGGGGCCCTCCATCTGCGGCGGCGTCGGGTCGTCGCCGTCGTCGCACATGGGGGTGGGCGACAGCGCCGCGCCGGCGGGGTCGTCGGCCCGCGCCAGCGCACGCGCCGCGCCGCCGACGAGCAGCGGGGCGGGCAGGGTGAGGGCCGCAGCCCTCAGCACGGTCTTGCGGGTGACACCGGTGGTGTCGCGGGGCTCGTCCGCGCCGGTGGGTGCGCCGGTCATGGCAGCTCCTAGTCGCTCGGAGGGGCGTTGCGACCGACCCGGGTCGGGTCGGCCCTGCTGCCCGACCATAGGGTCCGCTATCCGTCAACGTCGATGTATTCGTTGCCGGGGTCGTGGTGTTTTCCGCCGCGACGGCGGAATGCGCCGGGCGCGTCGCCCGCCTCACGGCGGAAGAAGCGGCAGAAGTAGGCGGGGTCGACGAAGCCCAGCCGGGCGGCGACCTGGGCGACGGTCAGGTCGGTCTGGAGCAGCAGCCGCTTCGCCTCCAGCACGCGGGCCCGGCGGATGAGCTGGGCCGGGGTGGCGCCCGTGGCCCGGGGGACCGCCTCGTTGAGGTGCCGCACCGAGACGCCGATGCGGCGGGCGTAGGCGCGGGTCGGCTCGCCGAGCAGGGCCGGCTCGGCGAGCAGCTCGTCGAAGCGGCGGGCCACCGCCGAGGCGCGGCCCAGGTGCCCCTGCGGGTCGTCGGCCGGGTGGGCGTCCGGACCGACCGGGTTCGACCGGCCCATCTCGGCAATGAGGATGTGCAGGTACGCCCGCACCACCGTGCGGCAGCCGGGCTCGGCCCGGTGGAGCTCGCCCCTCATCTGCTCCAGCACGGACAGGACCCGGCCCGCGTGCGCCGCGTCCCGGGGCCGCCAGGAGCGGTGGCCCGAGCGGTGCAGCGCGTCCCGGTCGGCCGGGTCGGCCAGCAGGAACTCGGGGTCGCAGAGCACGATCTGCCCCTGTAGGTCGTCCGCGTCGCGCCAGTGGTGCACCTGGCCGGGCGTGACCAGGAAGAGCTGCGGCGGCCGGACCTCGTACGCGACGAGGTCGACGACGTGGGTGGCGCGCCCGTGGGTCACGTACACCAGCTCGTAGAAGGTGTGCCGGTGCGGGAAGTTGGCCTGGGACAGCGGCCCGAGCTCGGCGAAGGAGTTGACCGCGAGGGGCAGCTCGGCGGGCGTGGCGACGTCGAGCTCGTGCCGGGGCAGGGGCGCCGGCTGGCCGGGCGTCACCCGGCGGCGGGCCGGGGCGGGGCGGGACGTGGTGGGCAAGGCGACTCCAGACGGTCACGGCAGCCACCGGCTGGCCGGCGGGAGTGTTGACGCATTCGAATGCCTCACTTACCGTACTGGCAACAGAGTTAACAACAAATGTTAGCTCTCCGGTAGCGCGGCGGACGTGTCGGTGTGCGCGCCCGCCCGATGCCGGACCTCCACCACCTGCAAGGAGCCCCTAAATGCGTCGACGACCAGCCACTGTGGCGGCAGCCTTCCTGGGCGCCGCTGCCACGGTGCTCACCTTCACCATGACCGCGCAGGCCGGGGCCCGTCCCGCCCCCGTTGACGCGGCCGCCGTGGCCCCCCAGGGCATCGCCCCGGAGATGTTCACCGCGCTCCAGCGTGACCTGCGGCTGACCCCCGCCCAGGCGCGGGCCCGGCTCGAGGCCGGCACCCAGGCCGGCCGCGTCGAGCAGGTGCTGCGCAAGACCTTCGGCAGCCGCTACGGCGGCACCTGGGTCTCGGGCGAGGGCGCCGTCACCACCGGTGTCACCAACGCCGCCGACGCGGCTGCCGTGCGTGACCTCGGTGCCGTCCCGGTCTCCGTGCGGCACGGCGAGAAGGCCCTGGACGCGGTGGTGGAGCGGCTGAACCAGCGGAAGGCGCCCAAGGGCGTCGTCGGCTGGTACGCCGACCTGCCCACGAACAGCGTCGTGGTGCTGTCCCGCTCCGCCGCCGCCAAGGCGCTGGACGCGTTCGTCTCCGGCGCGCCGGCCGGCGTGGTCCGGGTGGAGGCCACCACGGAGCAGCCCCGGCCGTACGCCGACGTGATCGGCGGCAACGCCTACTACATGAGCGGCGGCGGCCGTTGCTCGGTCGGCTTCTCGGTGCAGGGCGGCTTCGTCACGGCCGGGCACTGTGGCACCACGGGCAGCCGCACCACGTCGCCGAGCGGCACGTTCCGCGGCTCCACCTTCCCCGGCCGTGACTACGCCTGGGTGCAGGTGGACGCCGGCAACACCCCGCGCGGCCTGGTCAACCAGTACAACGGCAGCACGGTCGCCGTGGCCGGCAGCACCGAGGCCGCCGTCGGCGCCGCCGTCTGCCGCTCCGGTTCCACCACCGGCTGGCGCTGCGGCACCATCCAGCAGAAGAACACCTCCGTCACCTACCCGGAGGGCACCGTCTCGGGCGTGACCCGCAGCAACGCCTGCGCCGAGCCGGGCGACTCCGGCGGCTCCTGGATGTCCGGCAACCAGGCCCAGGGCGTCACCTCGGGCGGCTCGGGCAACTGCACCAGCGGTGGCACGATGTACTTCCAGCCGGTCAACCCGATCCTGGCCGCCTACGGCCTGACCCTGATCACCTCGGGCAGCGGCCCGAACCCGACGCCCACCCCCACCGGGTCCAGCTCGCCGGGTGACACCACCTGGCAGGTCGGCGGCACCTACACCGCCGGCGCGACGGTGCTCTACGGCGGGCAGTCGTACCGCTGCCTCCAGTCGCACACCGCCCACCCCGGGTGGGAGCCCCCGAACACTCCCGCCCTGTGGCAGCGCGTCTGACAACCGCTTCCTTCCGGGATAGGGCGGGCCCGATCGCTTCGGCGACCGGGCCCGCCCGCCGTATGCCCGCCCTCCGTGCCGAGCCGCCGGTGGGAGGACGCGGACCGGGTCAGTGGTGCGGGGGTCGCGCTGCGGCTGCCTCCGCGCCCCGGCTCGGGTGCAGCCCGGAGAGCTGGACGAAGATCTCGCGCTTGCCGGTCGCCAGACCCCTGCGGTCCAGTACGTAGCCGGTCAGCCAGAGCCACCCGTGGTACGTCGGCCGGTCGGACACCGAGACGACGCGGAACGTGAGCGCGCGATCCCCGGCGAACTGCACCGAGGCGCAGCCGTCGACCGTCAGCAGGTCGCCGGGGGAGGGGCGGGCGGTCACCAGCGCTGGTTCCCGTGATGCTCCTCCGGGGGCCGGCACTCGCGGGCGTGCATGAGCTGCCAGTCGCGCAGCGCCCGCTGCAGCCGGGTGTTCTCCTGCACGAGTAGCCGCAGCTCCCGGTACAGGTCGGCCAGCTCGCCGGCCAGCCGGGCCTGGAAGTCGCGTACCTGCTCGCGGTCGACGCCGCGCCGGCGCGGGTCGAACTCCCGGGTGAGCACCTCGCGCGGGGTCATCCGGGCCGGCTGGCCGGTCCCGTGGAGCTGGCCACCTCGATACACCTGTGCCACGACGATCCTTTCCGGGGCGGGGGAGGCGCGGAGGGCCCGTGCGGTGGTTGCTGGAAGGGCGGGCCGTCCGCATGCCGGCAGCGCACGACCCGCCCGCTCCGCCGCCGCAGCCCTGATCGGCGGTACGGCGACGGAGTGAACCGTGGGTCGGGACGGGCGTGCACACCCGCCCCGACCAGGGGGAGCCTCTTCTCCTTGTTGCCACGCAAGGGGAGAGGCAAGAGCCAACTTAGCTGTCCCAGTCACCCCAGTCAAACCATGTGTTGTTGCGGAGTGGCGTTGCGTGATCGAATTGACGTGCCACGCAGGGGGAGCCATGCCGATTACTGCCGACTACATCCGCATCGCTGACGAGATCGTCGCCGACATCAGGGCTGGGAGGTTCGCACCGGGTGCCAAGCTGCCCTCGATCACGCAGCTCGCCGCCACGCACAAGGTCAGCCCGTCCACCGTCAAGCAGGTCTACGTGCGACTGGAAGCGTTGCGGGTCATCCGCCGCCACCAGGGCAAGGGCGTCTTCGTCAACGATCCGAAGCTGTGGATGCGGGAGCCCTGAGAGCACACCAAAAGATCGCGTAGACCGGTCTGCGGCAGTGCGATGCGAGGAGTCAAGTCGCCGGAGAGGATGCGTACTCGAGAGGATACGGCGGTGTCCGGCACGACCAGGTCGCGGTCAGCCCTCGGCGCAGAGGCGTTCGAGGCGGGATCGGCTCTCCGCGTCGCTCGGTGTGTAGACGATCAAGTGGTTGAGGCCGTCGAGGCCGACCGTTAGTCGGGTGCCGTGCACGCGCACGTCGCCGTACGGGCTGTGGAAGCCCTTCGCCGGCAACGCCGGCGACGTCACGTCGTAGTGCTTCCACAGGCCGTCGAACTCCGGGGACGCCCTGCGGAGGCGACCGATCAGCGAGGTCCAGATCGGGTCGTCGAGGTGTGTCGACATCGCGGCGCGGAGATTGTTGACGAGGTGACGGGAGGCGGGGCCGCGATTCATGCAGTTGCCGCGCCAGGACGGGTGGGTGAAGAACAGCCAGAGGTGGTTGCGGTCCTCCGGGTCCAGCGTGTCGATGTCACCGAAGACCAGACCGTACGCGCGGTTGTGCGCGAGGATGTCGAAGCGTTCGGACAGCACGAACGCCGGGTACGGGTCGAGCCGGTCGAGGATCGCCTCGATGCCGTCCGGCAGCGGGGCGGGTCTGCTGCCGGGGGTGGCGGTCGCCCCGGCTAGCCGCAGCAGGTGCGCCCGCTCCTGGGTGTCCATGCGCAGGGTGTTGGCGATCGCGTGGAGGACCTGCGTGGAGGCGTTGATCCGGCGGCCCTGTTCGAGCCAGGTGTACCAGGTGACGCCGACGCCGGCGAGCTGCGCGACCTCCTCGCGGCGCAGCCCGGGGGTGCGCCGCCGGCTGCCGAGGGGCAGGCCGACGTCCTCGGGCGTGATCCGCTCCCGTCGGGTACGCAGGAACCCGGCGAGTTCGGCGCGTCGGGCGTCGGTTGTCGCAGGCATGATGCGATTGTCTCCGTAGTCGCGAGCCGCATCCAGGTACTCCCGGTACCAGGATCACTGGACACTGAATACCAGGACCGGCGTGACCGACGATCGGTGGTGTGAAGGAAACACGATCCGTATCCGCTGTTCCAGTCGGCCGTCACGAACCGAAGAGGATGCCCTACGCGGCGCTGGTCGCCGTCCTCGTCGCGGCCGGGCTCTCCGTCATGTCCTTCTTCGGCGTCAACGTGGCGCTCGGCGAGATCGGGGCGGAACTCGGCGCGTCCGACGCCGTGCTCCAGCTCGTCGTGGCGTCGTACGGCGTCACGTTCGCGAGTCTCGTCGTGATCGGCGGGCGCCTCGGCGACGGGTTCGGCAGGCGGCGGGTGATGCAGGTCGGCCTCGCGCTGTTCCTGGTCACCAGTCTGCTCTGCGCGGTCGCCCAGAACCCGTGGCAGCTCATCGCCGCCCGGCTCCTGCAGGGCGTCGGTGCCTCGCTGGTCTCACCGCAGGTGCTGGCCATCATCCACGCAGGCAACGAGGGCCGCCACCGCGACCGGGCGGTCGGGCTCTTCGGGGCGTCGGCCGGGATCGCGACCGCGCTCGCCTTCCTGGTCGCCGGCGCGCTGACCGGCTCCGGTGTCGACTGGCTCGGCTGGCGGGCGATCTTCTGGGTCAACGCCCCGGTCGCGGTCGTGGTGATGCTCGCCGTCGCCCGCTGGGTGCCCGACGTTCGCGGTGCCGTCCGCCCGAAGCTCGACCTCGCTGGCGCGCTGCTGCTCACCGCAGCGATGACCCTGCTCATCGTTCCTCTGGCCGAGGGCCGTGCGCTGGGGTGGCCGGCCTGGACCGTCCTCGCCCTAGTCGCCTTCGTCCCCGTCGCCGCCGGCCTCTGGTGGTGGCAGCGCCGCAGCGAGCAACGCGGCGGCATGCCGCTCGTGCCCCCGTCGATGCTCGGGATGCGGAGCATGGCGATCGGCCTGGCCATCGGTGCCCCGTTCTTCACCGCGTTCGGCGGGTTCATGTTCATCTACGCGCGCACCGCCCAGTCCACCGGCATGTCGCCGCTGGCCACCGGCGTCAGCCTGCTCCCGTTCGCGCTGGGGTTCCTGGCCGCCTCGATCATCGGGGGCCGCCTGGTCGGCCGGTACGGCGTCTCGGTCCTCACCGTCGGGGCCGTGGTCGCCGCGGCCGGTTACGGTCTCCTCGGGTACGTGGTGCGACAGTTCGACCCGTCGCACGCGGCCACCGTCCTGCCCGCGATGGCGCTGACCGGGCTCGGTGTGGGACTGGTCTGGTCGCCGCTGTTCGGCATCATCCTCAGCCGGGTGCCCGCCGCCACGGCCGGCCTCGGCAGCGGCATCCTGATCACCACGCAGCAGATGTTCACCGCTCTCGGATCCGCGATCGTCGGGTCGCTCTACCTCGCCCTGGTGCGCGGCAACGAGATCCCCGAGGCGTTCGGTCTGACCACCCTGCCGCTGGCCGTCGTCATGATCGTCATCGCCGGCCTCACCCGCGCGCTCGCTCCCCGCCCGGGTGGCGAGGGGGTGACCCGGCAGGGGGCCGTCCCGGAGGCGGTTCCCGGCAGGCCGTGAGCCGACCCTGGTGGCACAGGCCCGCCGGCGGGCGCTGGGTGAGGGGCCCAGAGCCCGCCGGGGACGGCGCGAGCGTCAGAGGGGGCCGCCGAAGGTGTCGCGCTGCTTCGGGCCGCCGGTGCCGTACCCGGCGTCAACCGGCGGTGCAGGAACGGATCTGGGGCCTGGCGCTGCTGTTGCCGTTCATCATCGTGGTGAAGCCGAAGGTGTTGCCGCTGCCGTTGGGCCGCATCGTCATCACGTAACCGGTGCTGTCCCAACTGGGGGTGCCGTTCCAGGTGGTGCTGATCCGTTGCGGCGCGGTCACCGCCACGACCACGGTCCAGTTGCTGGCCCCCTGGACGGTGACCGAGGTGTTGTACCGGTCGCCCCAGACGTTGGGGGTCGTCGCCGTCGCGGTGCACCCTCCGCCAGGCGGCGGGGTGGTCGGCGTGCCGGTCGGCGACGGGGAGTCGTCCGGGGCCACCGCCCGGCCGGTGTTCGGTGAGATCATGCCCGGGCAGAGGCCGCGGCTGGTCAGGTTGGCCATGATCTGCGGGATCGCGTCGCGGGTGTTCTGGATGCCGTCGTGCATCAGGATCACCTGGCCGGCCTGGAGCCGGCCGGCGTTGGCGACGATCTGGCTGACGCTGGCGCCGTTCCAGTCCTGGGAGTCGACGTCCCAGATCACCTGGCGCAGGCCGAGCGACGTGGCGACCGACTGGAGGGTCGAGTTGGTCTCGCCGTAGGGCGGGCGGAACAACTGCGGCCGGACGCCCGTCGCCGACTGGATCGCCGAGTTGGCCTGGGAGAGGTCCGACTGCATCTGGCTCTGGCTCATCGAGGTCATGTGCGCGTGGTTCCAACTGTGGTTGGCGACCCACATGCCGGCATCGACCTGGGCCCGCGCGGCCGACTGGTTGCCCTGCACGTTCTGCCCGACGTTGAACATGGTCGCCCGTGCGTTGTTGGCCCGCAGCACGGAGAGCAGCGTGCTGGTGCTGCCGGTCGGACCGTCGTCGAAGGTGAGACCGACATAGCCGTTGCAGGCGGCGGCGCTGGACGGGGTGGCGGCGACCGCGAGACCGACGGCACCCAGTGCCACGGTGGTGGCGAGCGCTGCCAATCGGAGGGTGCGGCGCGATGCTCGGGGTGCGAACGGGCGGCGGGGGCCGCCGAGGTTGACGAACATGCGCAGGTCCTCCTGGTGGCGGGACGCCTGACGATGCCTGGCATTAACAAACATGGATGAATTTCGTTACGCGTCGGAGTATTGCAGCGGCGTTTCGAACGCGTCAACGACTTCCGGAAACTATCGGAGGGGGTGGATGGATGGTGCCGGTGAGTGGAGAGGTGATCCGGCCAGCCTCGTACCGAATCCGGCGTCTGACCTTGTACCGATATCAGTACCGGTACAAGGTCAGACGCCGGAGGGAGGTGCCGGGAGAGAGCCCGGGGCGGCCGGTGACGACCGCCAGCCGAGGCGCGAGGGTCAGAGGCTGCCGCCGAAGGTGTCGCACTGCTTCGGGTCGCCGGTGTCGTACCCCTTGGTGAACCAGTCCTTGCGCTGCTGCGACGTGCCGTGGGTGAACTCGTCCGGGTTCACCGGGCGGCCCGAGCGCTGCTGGATGGCGTCGTCGCCGATCTTCTCGGCGGCGTCGATGGCCTGGGCGATGTCCTGTTCGGTGATGCTCTTGAAGATCTTCTGGCCCTGCTGGTCGGCGGTGCCGGTGGCGTTCTTGGCCCACGCGCCCGCGTAGCAGTCGGCCTGGAGCTCCAGCTTCACCGACAGCGCGTTGGCGTTGTCCGGGTCGCGCTGCTGCTGGCGGCGCATCTGCGCCTCGGTGCCGAGGAGGTCCTGCACGTGGTGGCCGTACTCGTGGGCCAGCACGTACGGCTGGGCGAACTCGCCCTTCGCGCCGAGCTGGTCGGCGAGCTGGCGGTAGAAGGTCAGGTCGATGTAGACCAGGTCGTCGGCGGGGCAGTAGAACGGCCCGACGCCGGAGTCGGCCTGGCCGCAGCGGGTGCTGACGCCCTGGCTGAAGAAGACCGTCTTGGACGGCTGGTACTGCTCGCCGAACGTCTCGGGCAGGGCGGTGCGCCAGTACGCCTGGATCGAGTTGACGTACAGCGTGTTGCGGCAGTCAAGCTGCTGGAGCGCGTCCTCGGCCGAGCACTTCTGCTCCAGCGAGGTGTTGTCGCCCTGCTCCGAGCCGCCGCCGTCGATGGCCGCGTTCAGCCCGAAGCCGCCGCCGACGAGGGCGACCAGCACCGCGACGATGATGCCGACGATGCCGCCGCGTCCACCGCCGATGGGGATGGGGATGCCACCCAGGCCACCGCCCCCGCCGGACCCTCGCCGATCGTCCACCTGACTGGTGTCGACCTGCGCGTTCTCGTTCAGCTCCATGTTGACCCCGATCACCGATTCGTCACGTCTGGTGGTTGCGGTGCCGGACCGGGTCCGGACGACGCCTCCGTACCCGATGATCTTGAACGGTAATCCGGGCAACGGGCGTCGGGCGGCCCGGTACACTTGCCCCGTGCTGCGCTGCGAAGGCTGAACCGCCCCGCGCCGACGGGAACCAACCACCCGGCGGCGCTTTCGCGTGCCCTGAGTCAGCCTTTCCGGACCCCGAGAGCGAGCCCTCGACATGATCACTGCCACCGGCCTGGAGCTGCGCGCCGGCGCCCGAATCCTGCTGTCCGACACCACCCTGCGGGTGCAGCCGGGCGACCGCATCGGCCTGGTGGGCCGCAACGGCGCGGGCAAGACGACCACCCTCAAGGTGCTGGCGGGGGAGGGGCAGCCGTACGCCGGGCAGATCGACCGACGCAGCGCGATCGGTTACCTCCCGCAGGACCCGCGCACGGGCGACCTGGACGTCACCGGCCGCGACCGGGTGCTCTCCGCCCGGGGGCTGGACGTGCTGATGGCCAGGATGAAGGAGGTCGAGGCGCAGCTCGCCGAGAACGCCGACGACAAGCTGGTCCGCCGCTACGGCGCGCTGGAGGACCAGTTCGCCGCCCTCGGCGGGTACGCCGCGGAGGCCGAGGCCGCTCGGATCTGCGCCAACCTCGGCCTGCCCGACCGGGCGCTCGCCCAGACCATCGGCACCCTCTCCGGCGGCCAGCGCCGCCGCATCGAGCTGGCCCGCATCCTGTTCCGCGACGCCGGGGAGAACGGCGGCGGCATCCTGCTGCTCGACGAGCCCACCAACCACCTCGACGCCGACTCGATCACCTGGCTGCGCGGCTTCCTCGCCAACCACAAGGGCGGCCTCATCGTGATCTCCCACGACGGCGCGCTGCTGGAGTCGGTGGTCAACAAGGTCTGGTTCCTCGACGCCACCCGCTCCGTGGTCGACGTTTACAACCTGGGCTGGAAGGCGTACCTGGAGGCGCGGGAGACCGACGAGCGCCGCCGCCGCCGGGAGCGGGCCAACGCCGAGAAGAAGGCCGGCGCGCTGATGGCCCAGGCCGACAAGATGCGGGCCAAGGCCACCAAGACCGTCGCGGCGCAGAACATGGCCCGCCGCGCCGAGAAGCTGATCTCCGGGCTGGAGGAGGTCAGGGTCTCCGACAAGGTGGCCAAGGTCCGCTTCCCGAACCCGGCGCCGTGCGGCAAGACGCCGCTGACCGCGAGCGGCCTGTCGAAGTCGTACGGCTCGCTGGAGATCTTCACCGACGTGAATGTGGCGGTCGACCGGGGCTCCCGGGTGGCCATCCTCGGCCTCAACGGCGCGGGCAAGACCACGCTGCTGCGGATGCTCGGCGGCCTGCTTCAACCCGACACCGGCGAGGTGCACGCGGGGCACGGGCTGCGGCTGGGCTACTACGCCCAGGAGCACGAGACCCTGGACGTGGAGCGGACGGTGCTGGAGAACATGCGCGCCGCCGCGATCGAGCAGACCGACACCGAGCTGCGGAAGATCCTCGGCGCGTTCCTCTTCTCCGGTGAGGACGTGGACAAGCCGGCCGGGGTGCTCTCCGGCGGGGAGAAGACCCGCCTGGCCCTGTCCACCCTGGTCTGCTCCGGCGCCAACGTGCTGCTGCTCGACGAGCCGACGAACAACCTCGACCCGGTCAGCCGGGAGCAGGTGCTCGACGCCATCGCCCGGTACCCGGGGGCGATCGTGCTGGTCACCCACGACCCCGGCGCGGTGCTGGCGCTCAAGCCCGACCGGGCGATCCTGCTGCCCGACGGCGACGAGGACGCCTGGAGCGACGACCTGCTCGAACTGGTCGAGCTGGCCTGACCTGGGTCTCACCCTCCGCCCGATCTCGACCGATTCGCGCGGAGGGTGAGTTTCGGCACCTTTTTGCGGGGCGTTGCGCTGCGTGACCGGCGGGCGGCGAAGTCAACCGTCTCCGGAGAGCGACGATCGTTGCGGACGTGGGCGGGTGGACCCCCCGCCGCCGTCACCCTATCGGGTAACCGACATTGCATAGCGTGTCGGTTGGCGAATAGTTGATATCTGGCGCATGATCGTTCGAGGCGGTCTAATAGGTGGGACCGTATCGAACCGCACAGTCTGGGACGTGAGGAATCAGCATGGCAGCCACCGGCACAGCCACCAGCACTGAGAAGGGTCGCCGGATCGTCGGAGCCGAGCGTCAGACGCTCGCCAAGGACCTGGTAAAGCGGTACACCTCGGGAGAGAGCATCCGTGCGCTCGCGGCCTCCACCGGACGATCCTACGGGTTCATCCACCGGGTGCTCACCGAGTCCGGCGTCCAGCTGCGGCAGCGTGGCGGCGCCCGGCGGCGCAAGAAGGCGTGACCCGCCCACCGACGTCGTCCACCAGCGCCATCCCCCGGGACGCCCGGTGACCCCGGAAGCGGTCGGGGTACGACTCGACTGCGACGGGCCGGTCGCGACGGTCACGTTGTGCCGGCCCGACGTGCTCAACGCGCAGACCCCGGCGATGTGGCGCGCGATGAGCGGCTTCTCCCGCGACCTGCCCGGCGACGTACGCGTCGTCGTCGTGCGCGGCGAGGGGCGTGCCTTCTCCGCCGGCCTCGACCTCGCGGTGGCCGGAGCCACCGGCCCGGGCTCCTTCGCCGAGCTGGCCGCCCTGCCCGAGCAGGAGTGCGCCGACCGGATCGCGGAGTTCCAGGGCGCCTTCACCTGGCTGCACCGGCCGGACGTCGTCTCGGTGGCCGCCGTGCAGGGGCACGCCATCGGCGCCGGCTTCCAGCTCGCGCTCGCGTGCGACCTGCGTGTGCTGGCCTCCGACGCCACGTTCTCGATGGCCGAGGTGACCCTCGGCCTGGTTCCCGACCTGGCCGGCACGAAGCGCCTGGTCGAGATGGTCGGCTACGCCCGCGCCCTGGAGATCTGCGCCACCGGCCGGCGGATGGGCGCCGCCGAGGCCGACCGGCTCGGGCTGGCCACCCTCGTGGTGCCGGGCGCCGAGCTGGACGCCACGGTGCGCGACCTCGCCGCCGGTCTGCTCGCCCACCCCCGCGACGCCGTGGTCGAGATCAAGGCCCTGCTCGCCGGTGCCGGCGGCCGGTCCCACACCGAGCAGCAGCGGGCCGAGCGCGAGGCCCAGACCCGCCGGCTGCGCGACCTCGCCGGCCGGGGGGAGTAGCCCGCGCCGGGCGCGACCCGCGCGGGGAGCGGCCCGGGGGGAACGGCCCGGGCCCGGGGAAGAACGGGGTCACCGCCGAGGTTGTCGTAGGCGTCGGGAGAATCGACCCGAGGCCGGTCGCCGTGGCCGTCGAGCAGGAACCCGACGGCGCGGGGGCGCCCACGATCCGGAGGTGACACGTGATGTCCGACGGTGGCATGTCCGGCTGGAGTGTGCTCCGGTCGATGCGCAGCCAGGACGAGGTCTCCGGCCACCGGCTCACGCGCGGCACCGCCCGGCGGATCGTCGAGTTCGCCCGGCCGTACCGACGGGACATCGTCGTCTTCCTCGTCACCGTGGTCGTCGCCGCAGTGATCGGCGTCGCCACCCCCGTCCTCGCCGGTGACGTGATCAACGCGATCAGCCGGGGCGGGCCCGAGGCCGGGTCGACCGTGGTCCGGCTGGCCCTGGTCATCGGGGCCCTCGCGGTCGCCGACGCGCTCTTCTCCCTGGCCCAGCGGTGGTACTCGGCGCGCATCGGGGAGGGGATCATCCTCGACCTGCGGACCCGGGTCTACGACCACGTCCAGCGGATGCCGCTCCAGTTCTTCACCCGCACCCAGACCGGCGCGCTGGTCAGCCGGCTGAACAACGACGTGATGGGGGCCCAGCGGGCGTTCACCTCCACCCTGTCCGGTGTGGTCAGCAACGTCATCCAGCTCGTGCTCACCGCCGCGGTCATGCTCACCCTGTCGTGGCAGATCACCGTGCTGTCGCTGGTCATGCTGCCGATCTTCATCGTCCCGGCCCGCCGGGTCGGCCGGCGGCTGGCCGAGATCACGCGCGAGTCGTACAACCTGAACGCGGGCATGAACGCCACGATGACCGAGCGGTTCGGGGTGGCCGGCGCGTTGCTGGTCAAGCTCTTCGGCTCGCCCGAGGTGGAGGCCCGCCGGTTCGCCGGCCGCGCCGAGCGGGTCCGCGACATCGGCATCCAGTCGGCGATGTACTCGCGGACGTTCTTCGTGGCGATGCTGCTGGTCGCCTCGCTGGCCCAGGCGCTCACCTACGGCCTCGGCGGCTGGCTCGCGGTCACCGGCAGCGTCAGCGCCGGCACCGTGGTCACCCTGGCGCTGCTGCTCACCCGGCTCTACGGCCCGCTGACCGCGCTGTCCAACGTGCGGGTGGACGTGATGAGCGCGCTGGTCTCCTTCGACCGGGTCTTCGAGGTGCTCGACCTGCGCCCCGGCATCGAGGAGCGGCCCGACGCGGTGCCCGTGCCCCGGGGCAACGGCCGGGTGGAGTTCCGCGACGTCCGGTTCCGCTACCCCGCCGCCTCCGAGGTGTCGCTGGCCTCGCTGGAGGAGGTCACCACGCTCGACCGCACCGTCAACGAGCCGGTGCTGCGGGGCGTGTCGTTCGCCGTCGAGCCCGGGCAGATGGTCGCCCTGGTCGGCCCGTCCGGGGCGGGCAAGTCCACCCTGTCCATGCTGCTTCCCCGGGTGTACGACGTCACCGACGGCCAGGTGCTCGTCGGCGGGGTCGACGTCCGCGACGCCACGCTCGCCTCGCTGCGCGACGAGATCGGCGTGGTCACCCAGGACTCGCACCTGTTCCACGAGACCATCGCCGAGAACCTGCGCTACGCCAAGCCGGACGCGACCGACGACGAGATCTGGGCCGCCCTGGCGGGTGCGCAGGTCGCCGACCTGGTCCGCTCCCTGCCCGACGGGCTGGAGACCACCGTCGGCGAGCGCGGGTACCGCTTCTCCGGGGGCGAGAAGCAGCGCATCGCCATCGCCCGGCTGCTGCTCAAGGCCCCGTCCATCGTGATCCTCGACGAGGCGACCGCGCACCTGGACTCGGAGAGCGAGGCGGCGGTGCAGCGGGCCCTGTCGGTGGCGCTGACCGGGCGTACCGCGCTGGTGATCGCGCACCGGCTCTCCACCGTCCGGGACGCCGACCAGATCCTCGTCCTGGACGAGGGGCGGATCGTCGAGCGCGGCCGGCACGAGGAGCTGGTGGCGGTCGGCGGCCTCTACGCCGAGTTGTACCGCACCCAGTTCGCGGTCGCCGACTCGCCCACCCCGTACGTGGACGCGACCGGCCCCGAGCCGGTGGTCACCACCGTGCCGATGGCCGCGTACGTCCCCGGCGAGCCGGTCCCGCCGGCCGCCGCCAACTGACGCCACGCCGTCACCGGGAAGCGGGCCGCCGCGTCAGGCGGTCGCGGCGGCGCGGAGTTCGGCGAACGCCGCCCCCAGCGTCTCCGCCGTGAAGTGCGCGTTGAGCCCGCTCGGGTTGGGCAGCACCCAGAGCCGGGCGTCGGCGAGCAGCTCCGGCTGCGGCCCGAAGGCCGCCTTCGGCCGACCGAACCCGATCCGGTACGCGGTCACCCCCACCACCGCCGCCCACGCGGGCCGGTAGCGGCGCACCTTGCCGGTGAGGATCTCCGCGCCCTCGACCAGCTCGGCGGCGGTCAGCTCGTCGGCCCGCGCGCTCGCCCGGGCCACCATGTTGGTGATGCCCAGCCCGTAGCCGGGCAGCGCGTCCTGCTCGCTGGGGTGGAGCTGGCGGGGGGTGAAGCCGCCCCGGTGCAGGGCCGGCCAGAACCGGTTGCCCGGCCGGGCGAAGTGCCAGCCGGTCGCCGCCGACCAGAGCCCGGGGTTGATCCCGACGAAGAGCACGTCCAGCCCCGGCGCGATGAGGTCCGGGATGGTGCGGTCCGCCGCCGCGGCCAGCTCCTCCCGGGTTGGCCGCCACCGACCGGCCTCTCCGGGCCGGGGCGGATCCTCCCCGGTCGGCCGCCGCCGGTGCGCCGCGCCGGTCATCACAGGCCCCGCAGCGCGCCGCCGTCGACCGGGAGGGTGATCCCGGTCAGGTAGCCGGCGGCGGGGGAGAGGACGAACGCGGCCACCCGGCCGAACTCGGCGGGCTCACCGATGCGGCGCAGCGGAATGCCCGCCTCGACCTCGGCGCGGGCCCGCTCGGCGTCGCCCGAGGCGGCCAGGAGCTGCCGGTTCCGGTCGGTCATGATCCGCCCCGGGAGGAGCCCGACGACCCGCACGCCCCGGGGCCCGTACTCGTCGGCCATGTCCTTGGCCACCCCGGCGAGCCCGGGCCGCAGCCCGTTGGAGATGCCCAGCCCGGCCAGCGGGGCGCGCGCCGAGGTGGACAGGACCAGCCCGATCGCCCCGCCGCCGGTCAGCGCGGCGGCGACCGTGCGGGCGGTGCGGACGGTGCCGAGGAAGACGGTCTCGAACGCCTCCCGCCACTGCGCGTCGCTCGCCCCGGCCGCCGTGCCTGCCGGCGGCCCGCCGACCGAGACCAGCGCGCCGTCGAGCCGGCCGAAGTGCTCCCTGGCGGCGGCGACCAGCCGCTCGGGGGTGGCCGGGTCCGCCAGGTCGGCGGTCAGCCCGATGGCCCGCTCCGGGCCGCCGAGCCGCTCCACCGCCTCGGCCACCCCCGGGGTCGCCCGGGCGGAGAGGACGACCCGCGCCCCGTCGGCGACGAGGCACTCGGCGGTGGCGAAACCCAGCCCGCGCGAGGCGCCGGTCAGCACGTACACCCGGTCGGTGAGCCCTAGATCCATGCCCCCGATCCTGCCGCACGGCGGCGGTGGCGGCCACGCGACGGTCGACGGTCGGCGGCGCGGACGGGCGGGGTGCCGAGAGGGGACGGCGGTCAGCGGCGGGCCGGGCGCAGCAGGCGTACCCGGCCCGCGAGCTGCACCGCGACGGCCCCGCCGGCGCGGGCGAGGGCCGGCAGCCGGCGGCGGCGCGGGGCCCGCGTGCCGTCGTAGCGGCTGGCCGCCTCGCGGGTGGCCAGCTCCTCCGCGCCCAGCGGTGGCAGCTCGCCCCGCCCGCGCAGCTCCCGGGCGAGGTCCCAGCCGTCGCGCAGCGAGCCGTTGGTGGGCCGGCCCGCCGCCCACCCGGCGAAGGTCGCCGGCCAGGCCGGGCCGAGGCCGGCGGCGAGCAGCGGCCAGTGCCGGGCGACATCGCCGGCCCGCTTGCGCAGCAGGGCGCGGCGGGCCGCGTCGACCGGGGCGGGGGCGAACCCGGGTGGCAACGGCCCCCCGGCGACCAGCGCCGCCACCAGGGCCGCCTGCCGGGCCGCCAGGTCGCCCGGGGCCGGGACGGCCGGGTCGCCGCTCACGTCACCACCGGGTAACCGGACACGGCGGCGATCGCGTCCAGCTCGGCGCGCAGCGTCGATGCGGGCGGCCAATGGCCGTCCCGCTCCAACAGCAGCGCGGGCGGGCGGTGCCGGGCGCACAGCTCGCGGATCAGGTCGAACACCTCCGGCGGGACCGGGTCGGTGTGCGTGTCGTGGTAGAAACCGCCCTGCTCGGCACCCCCGGCGACGTGCACGTAGGACACCCGCTCCAGCGGCAGCCGGTCGAGCAGGTCGAGCGGGTCGGCCCCCCGGTTGCGGGCGTTGGCGTGCACGTTGGCGACGTCCAGCAGCAACGTCGCGTCGGTGGCGTCCAGGATCTCGGTGAGGAAGTCCGCCTCGTCCAGCTCGTCGTCCGGCCAGTCGAACAGCGCGGCGATCGGCTCCAGCGCGAGCGGCACCGGCAGCTCGGCCCGCGCCCGGCGCACGTTGGCCACCACGGCGGCGACGGCCTCCCGGCTGCGCGGCAGCGGCAGCAGGTGGCCGGCCTCCAGGCCGCCGGCCCGGACGAAGGCGATGTGCTCGCTGACCAGCGGCGCGCGCACCAGGTCGGCCACCCGCGCCAGGTGGGCCACCCGGGCCGCGTCGACCGGCTCCGCGCCGCCGAGGGAGAGCCGCACCCCGTGCGGTACGACGGTGACGCCGCGCTCGACCAGCTCGGCGAGCCCGGCCGGCGGCGGCCCGTGCGGGGCGACCGCCTCGGCGACCACCTCCACGAAGCGCAGCCCCGGCAGCCCGGCGACGAAGCCGGCGATCTCCGGCCGCCAGCCGATGCCGACCCCGGCGGGCCCCGCGCCGGGGTCGGCCGGCGCGGTCATCCGCCGCACCCCCCGCCGCAGCCCCCGCCGCACCCCCCGCCGCAGCCGCCCGCGCCGCCGCACGAGCTGCCCCCGCCGGAGGCGCCGCCCGACATCGCCTGCCGCTGGATCTCGGCCTCCGCGGCGAAGGTCGGGTCCATCACCCAGAGCGCTGCGCCGCCGAACAGGGCGACGCCCATCGCCGCGCCGGCCGCGCCGTAGGTGGCGTACGCCGGGGCGGCGGTCGGGGCCAGGTGCGCGTGACGCCGCCGCAGGTCGCGCAGGGCCGCGTCGGCGGCCCTGGTGCGCGCCGGCACCCGGGCGAGCAGCACCGCCGCGACGACCAGCGGAAGCAGGGAGATGCTCAGGAAGGCCACCGGCCGGTCGTTGGACAGCCCGGCGACGACCCGGACCACACCGAGCACGACGAGCGAGAGCAGCGGGAACGCCCCACGGCGGGCGGCCATGCGCCGCTCGGGGCTGAGCAGCAGGCCCTGCCGCCGGAGGTCGTCGCGCAGCCGTTCGAGGGCCCGCCGCACCTGGCCGTCGCGGCCCAGGTAGCGGGCGTGCAGGCCGCGCGTGGCGGCCTGGTACACCGCGTGGTCGAGCGGGGTGGCACCGGCCGGCAGGGGGCCGGTGGCGACCAGCCGCCGGCCGGACCCGGTGGCGACGGCGCCGCTGCCGCGCAGGCCGCCCAGCGAGGCGACGATCGCGAGCCGGTCGCCGCCGTTGAGGTAGGCCGCCTGCTGCGGGCCGAGCCGGCCGGCGTCGGCGACCGGGGAGCCGGCGAGGACCCGACGCCGGTGCAGGACGGCGCCGACGACGACCGCGAGGGCGACCAGCAGATAGAACCCGAGGAAGGTGGGGCCGGGGATGCCCCAGGTGTCGCCGGTCGCCGCGAGGACGGTCATGCTGCTGCTCCTGTCGCGCGAGGGGAACGCCGGCCCTCATTGTGGGGTAGGCCCGCCAGGGGTGACCCGGCCCGGGGCGGGGTGCCGGGTGGTGACCGTCAGCGGCGGCGGACGGCCTCCTCGACCAGGTCGAGCACCGGCCCGAGGTCGCCGGCCGGGCGGCCCATCGCCAGGTGCAGCACGAGCCCGTCGTAGGCGAGTTCGAGGAACTGGGCGAGCACGTCGATCGGCACGTCCTCGCGGAGCACCCCCGCTTCCCGCTGCCGGGCCAGCCGGTCCCGGGTGGCCTCGGCGATGGCGGCGGAGCGCTCCGCCCAGCGGCGGGCGAACGCGGGGTCGGTGCGCAGCCGCCGGGAGACCTCGAGCTGGCTGCCCAGCCAGCCGGTGGTGTCCGGCGAGACGGCCCGGGCCAGCAGGTCCCGCATCACCTGGACCAGGCCGTTGCGGGCGACGGTCTCCACCATGGCCGCCGCGTCGTCCTCGGCGACGGCGAGGAAGAGCGAGTCCTTGTCCCGGAAGTGGTGGAAGATCGCCCCCCGGGACAGCCCGGTGGCCTCCTCCAGCCGGCGCACCGTGGCGCCCTCGTACCCGTGCCGGGCGAAACACGCGCGGGCGGCGGCGAGGATCTCCTGCCTGCGGGCGTCGAGCTGGTCCTGGCTTACTCTGGGCACCTGACGATCGTGTCAGGTGGCCGGACGGGGTGCAAACCGTACGTACGGCTTGCGAAAGGGCCCGACACCGGCCCTGCCGCCCGCGGACATCGGGCGGCTACGATCGCCCGGTGACGCAGTCCGCCACCCCCGTTCTGCCCGCCGCGCCGCTGACCGTGGCGGCCGTCCAGGCCGACCCGGTGCCGGGCGACGTCGCCGGCAACGCCGCCTCCGCCGCGCGGCTCGTCGGCCGGGCCGTCGACGCGGGCGCGCGGGTGGTGGTGCTGCCCGAGCTGTTCCTGCCCGCCTACCACCTCCCGGCGCTGGCCGCCGACCCGCCCCGCACCGACGTCGCGGCGGCCGGGGACGGCACGGTGGACGACGCCCGCCTCGACCCGCTGCGGGCCGCCGCCCGCGACGGCGCGGCCGTCGTGGTGATCGGCGCGGCGGTCCGGCACCCGGACGGCCGGCGCACCGTCTCCGCGCTGGCGGTGGACCGGCGCGGCACGGCCCGCGCGGCGTACGACAAGCAGCAGCTCTGGGCCGACGAGCGGGAGCTGTTCGTCCCCGGCGATCGGGGGGCGACCCTGCTGGTCGACGACTGGCGCTTCGGCCTCGGCATCTGCTACGACGGCTGCTTCCCCGAGCACGGGCGGGCCGCCGCCGTGGACGGTGCCCACGGCTACCTCTGCCCGAGCGGATACCTCGCCGGCTCCGCGCACCGGCGGGACCTCTACTACGCCGCGCGCGCCCTGGACAACACCATGTTCGTCGTCTTCGCCAACGCCGTCGACGGCGCGTCGCCCTGGCGGTTCAACGGCGGGGCGGCCGTGTACGACCCGCAGGGCCGCCCGCTGGCCCGGGGCGCGGACACCGGCGAGGACGTGCTGGTGGCCGACCTCGACCCGGCGGTGCTCGCGGCCACCCGGGCCGCGCACTCCATGCTCGCCGACCGCCCCGCCGACCCCGGGGCGGCCCGCGCCTCGATGCGCTGCTGACCGGCCGTGCTCCGCTCCGGCCCGCCCGTCTTCCCTGAGGTGCCCGAGTGCCGCTGCTCCTGTTGGACCTGGACGACACCCTGCTCGACCGGGCTGGTCCGTTCCGCGCCTGGGGCGAGCGGTTCCTGGCCGACGTCGGGGCCCCGGCCAGCGACATCGACTGGCTGGTCTCCAACGACGCCGACGGGCTGACCGACCGCTGGGACCTGGCCGACGCCCTGCGCCACCGGTACGGGCTGCTCGTCCCCTCGGCCGACCTGGTCGAGGAGCTGCACGACGGGGTGCTGGCCCACACCCGGCTCGACCCGCTGGTGGCCTGCGCGCTGCGGATCGCCCACGGGGCCGGCTGGGTGCCCGTCGTGGTCAGCAACGGCGCCGTACGCCAGCACGAGGCGAAGATCCGCGGCACCGGGCTGGACCGGTACGTCGCCGACTGGGTGATCTCCGAGGAGGCCGGGTTCGGCAAGCCCAACCCGAGGATCTTCGAGCTGGCCGCCCGGCGGGCCGGGACGACGCTGCGCGGGGCGTGGATGGTGGGCGACGGCCCGGAGGGGGACATCGGCGGGGCGGCGGCGGTGGGCCTGCCCAGCGTCTGGCTGCACCGGGGGCGGGTCTGGGCGGACCCCCGGTGTGCCCCGACGGTCACCGTCGACGGCGTGCTCGCCGCCGTCGCCGCCGTCCTGGCCGGGGCGGGGTAATTCGGTTGCGGCGGCGGGCCGGCGCGGCCCAGCATGGTGCCGCGCGCGGGCGCAGCCGGTGTTCCCGGTCGAACGAGGAGAAGGAGGTCGGTCATGGCCGTCTTCGCAGGGCTCTTCCACCTGCCTTCACCAGCTTCGATCAAGGGATCACCAGCACAGTGCGTGACGACGACTTCCCGGCGCAGGGGCGCCGGACGCGCGGCAAGAGCCGCTTCGACGACGACGAACCCCGCTTCCTGAAGCGCAGCCGGCCCGCCGAGCCGGTCCTGACCGACCCCGACCCCGACCCGGACGGCGGCGGCGACGCCTGGTCCTCCTGGGACCGGGCCGTACACGGCCCCGAGCCGCACCCCGCCTGGCTGGTCACCGAGCTGGCCGCCCGGGACACTGAGCTCGGCGTGCTCAAGACCGGCAAGGAGGCCGACGTCCACCTGGTCCGCCGGGGCGTGCCGGGCACCGACCGGTCCTGCCTGCTGGCGGTCAAGCGCTACCGGGACGCCCAGCACCGGCTCTTCCACCGCGACGCGGGCTACCTGGAGGGCCGCCGGGTGCGCCGGTCCCGGGAGAACCGGGCGATGGAGGGGCGGACGGCCTTCGGCCGGCAGATGATCGCCGGGCAGTGGGCCGCCGCCGAGTTCGCCGCACTGTCCCGGCTCTGGGAGATCGGGGCGGCGCACGGCCGGATCGCCGTGCCGTACCCGGTGCAGTTGCTCGGCACCGAGCTGATGCTGGAGTTCGTCGGTGACCCCGACGAGGGCCTTGCCGCGCCCCGGCTGGCCCAGTGCCGCCCCGAGCCGGACGAGCTGCGCGACCTCTGGGAGCAGCTCGTCGACGCCCTCGTGGTGCTGGCCCGGGCCGGGCACGCCCACGGCGACCTGTCCCCGTACAACCTGCTGGTGCACTCCGGTCGGCTGGTCATGATCGACCTGCCGCAGGTGGTGGACCTGGTGGCCAACCCGCAGGGCCCGGAGTTCCTGGCCCGGGACGTGCGGGTGGTGGGGGCCTGGTTCGCGGCGCGCGGGCTGTCGGCCGACGACGTCGACCCGGAGCGCCTGACCGAGCTGCTGCTGCGGGAGGCCGGCCTGCGCTGAGCCCCGCCGCGCGGGTGCCGGGTCACCGCCCGGCGCCCGCGCGCCCCGCCCGGGCCGCGCCGGCCGCGCTCACTGGAGGTAGCGCTCGACCTCGGGTCTGGGGCGTACCCCCTGGGCGTCGGGGTCGCCGTGGGTCTGGCGCGCGGCCCGCCGCCGACGCAGCAGGTCCCAGCACTGGTCCAGGGACTCCTCCAGCTCGCGCAGCCGGACCCGCTCGCCCTCGGTGTCGGACTCGCGGGCCTGGGCGGCGGAGCGGAGCCGGTGCTCCTCGTCGACCAGCTCGGAGATCCGGTTAAGGATGGTCTTGTCGTCCATGACCTGAGCCTGGCACAGCCCGCCCGGCCGCGCCGGGTTCTCGCGACCGAGGGCCCGGTCGCGGTACGGCGGCGGCCTTCGACGGAGCGGCCCCCGGATCTCGTCGCTGGGACCGCTCCCGGCACCGCCGGCCCCATGGGATTTGCGCAGGTGGGAGGCGCGCGACCCGTCCCTTGTGGAAGCGGAAATTTTCGCTCGCGAAAATTATTCCGCTCTCCCCTGGAGAAGTTGACCTGCTCGATGGCATGCTCCCCGTGAAGCATCACGTTGCACGGTCGCGTCGCGACTCACCGTTGACCAGGGGAGTGCACCACACGTGGTAACCCCACACACCGCCCCCACCCGTGCCCGGCGAGCGAAAACCGTTCCGCTGTGGCGTGTGGCGTCCGGCCTGCTGCGCGACCCCGTCCGCGCCCTCGTCGGGTTCGGCGAGCGCGCCGACGGCGAGATCGTCCGGCTCAGCCTCGGCGCGTTCCGCCCCTACCTGGTGACCGACCCGGCCCACGTCCAGCAGGTGCTCTCCGACCGCTCCGGCGGCTTCGCCCGCGCCGGCGACGGCGCGTTCTGGGGCCCGCTGCGCCGGCTGTTCGGCGACGGCATCCTCGGCGACGGTCCGGTGTGGTCCGACAGCCGGCGCGTCCTCCAGCCGCTCTTCACCGCGAAGCGCGTCGAGGCGCTGCTGGGCGGGATGGCCGGGACGATCGCCGACGCCGTGGCCGAGCTGGACGGGCCCGCCCGCGCCGGCCGGCCGGTGGACATCGGCGCCGAGCAGGCCCGGATCGTCTGCCGGGCGGTCATGGAGACGTTCTTCGGGGACCGGGTCACGGTCGCCGACGCGCTGCGCGTCATCGAGGCCCAGGACGCCATCGCCACCTCGCTGATCCCCCGGGTGCTGGCGCCGTTCGTCCCGCTGGCGCTGCCCATGCCCGGCGATCGGGTCTTCCGGGACGCCGTGCGGCGCATCGACGAGGTGCTGGTGCCGATCGTCCGGTCGGCGCGGGCCACCGCCGCCGAGGGCGACGACGTCATCGCCACCCTGTGGCGGGGCACCACCGCCGACGGCCGCCCGCTGGACGAGCGGCAGGTCCGCAACGACACCGTCGCGATGGTCGCCGTGACGACCGAGACGACGGTCAACGTGCTGACCTGGCTGTGGCCGCACCTCGAACGCGCCCCGGAGGTGGCCGCCCGGTTGCAGGCGGAGATCGACGAGGTCGTCGGCGAGGACCGGGTCGGCCCCGAGCACCTACCCCGGCTGCGCTACACCCGGATGGTGCTGGACGAGCTGGTCCGGCTCTACCCGGTGGGCTGGGTGGCCCCCCGGCAGGTGACCCGCCCGACCGTGCTCGGCGGGGTCCGCCTCGACGCCGGGGCGACGTTGCTGCTCAGCCCGCTGATCACCCAGCGGCTGGCGCGGTACTGGGAGCGGCCCGAGGTATTCGACCCGGACCGCTTCACCCCCGAGCGGGTCCGGGCCCGGCACCGGTACGCGTTCTTCCCCTTCGGCGGCGGGCCGCACCAGTGCCTGGGGATGCACCTGTTCTACGTGGAGGCGCAGCTCATCGTGGCGAACGTGCTGAGCCGCTACCGGCTGCGCACGCGCGGCTCCGGGCCGCCCGGCGTGCGACTCGCCGCCGCGCTGCGCGCCGGGGGCCGCGTCGAGCTGGACCTGACCCCGATCAGCGCCGGGGCCGCCGCGTGAACGTCGCCACCCCGCCGCCGGGCCCGCTGCTGCCCGACCAGATGTCCGCCGCCGCCGAGCAGGGCCGGATCTGCGCCCTCGCCGCGAAGGGGCAGCGCGACCTGCAACGGCAGGCCGCCCGCTACCCGGACCTCTTCTCCGGCCGGCCCTTCGACGCCGCCCTGTACAGCAACATCGCCCTGGCCATCGCCTTCGGCGCGCCGTGGTGCACCCCGGAGCAGCTACGGGTGACCAACCGGGCGGTGCTGTGGGGGTTCGCCCTCGACTGGCAGGTCGACTACCTGGCGAAGTCCCGGGCCGACGTGGACCGCGTGGTGAGCGGGGCCCTGGCCGTCGCCGAAGGGGCCAGCCCCGACGCCGACGACCCGCTCGGCCGGCTCCTGGCCGAGCTGCGCGACGAGTTGGCCACGACGCCGGCCTTCGCCGAGCTGCGCGACACCTGGCGTGGGGCGGTACGCCGGACGGTGACCGCGATGGCGCGCGAGTGGGACTGGAAGACCGCCCGCGAGACCGCCGGCGCGCCCCTGCCCGGCCTCGCCGAATACCTCGACAACGCCGACAACCTCGCCTGCACCGTGGTCAACGTCGTGCACTGGATCTCCACCGGCGACGCGGAGACCCACCGCCACCTCGACCGGCTGGTGGCCGCCAGCGACGGGGTGCAGCGGGTGCTGCGGCTGGTCAACGACCTGGCCACCCACGAGCGCGACCTGCGCTGGGGCGACCTCAACGCCCTGCTGCTCGTCGCCGACCGGGCCGAGGTCGACCAGCGCATCGTCGAGCTGGTCGAGCGGTGCACCGACCTGCTCACCCCGCTCGCCGCGACCTGTCCGCTCCAGGCGGCGTACCTGTCGCGGCAGATCGGGTTCAGCAGCGGCTTCTACCGGTCCACCGACTTCTGGGGCGAACGGTGACGGCGACCCGGCGGCGCGGCGCGGCCCTCCTCCCCGGCGTCGCCGAGCGCGCCGTCACCAGGGAACCGGGCCGGGCCACTGCCGGGGAACCGGAGCACGCCGCCGAGGAGCCGGAGCACGCCGCCGCCGGGGAGCCGGGGCGGGCCGGCCGGCCGGGGCGCGACCCGGTCTCCGCAGCCGACGCCCGCGAGCTGGTCGCCGCGATGACCCTCACCCGCTGCGGGCAGTCCTCGCCCTCGGTGTACGAGACCGCCCGCCTGGTCAGCCTCGCGCCCTGGCTGGTCCACCACGGCGAGCGGATCGGGTACCTGCTGGCCGCGCAGCGCCCCGACGGCGGCTGGGGCGGCCCGGAGGGGTACGCCCTGGTGCCGACGCTGAGCGCCACCGAGGCGCTGCTGACCGCCCTGCGCCGGGGCGACGCCGCCTGGCTCGGCGGCGCCCGCCCCGCCGTGCGCCTCGCCGCCGCCGCCGACCGGGGGCTGCGCCTGCTGTACGGGCGGCTCACCGGCCCGGCCGCGTCCGCGCCGCCCGACCTCCCCGCCGTCGACCTGACCGTTCCCGCGCTGGCCGGCGCGGTGACCGCGCACCTCGACGCGCTGCGCGCCGCCCCGCCGCCCGGCCTGGCCCCCTGGTGGGAGGCGGGGCCGCTGCCGCTGCCACCGGGCCTCGATGGCGTCCGGCTGGCCCGGGTCCGCGCGCTGGTCGCCGCCGGCGGCCCCCTGCCCGAGAAGCTGCTGCACGCCCTGGAGGTCGCCGGCCCGGCGGCCCGCCGCGCGGCCGGGGCGAGACCGGTCGGGCCCGGCACCGTCGGCGCCTCGCCGGCGGCGACCGCGGCCTGGCTCGGCGTGCCCGACTCCGGGCCGGGCGTCGCGGCGGCGCTGTCCTACCTGGAGGACGTGGCCCGCCGGCAGGGCGGGCCGGTGCCGTGCGCCACCCCGATCACCGTGTTCGAACGGGCCTGGGCGCTGAGCACCCTGAGCCGGGCGGGCATCGCGCTGCCGGTCCCGCCCCGGCTGCTGGCCGACCTCGTGGCGACGGTGGGGCCCGCCGGCACGCCCACCGCCCCCGGGCTGCCCGCCGACGCCGACACCACCGCCGTGACCCTCTACGCGCTGGCCCGGCTGGGCCACCCGGTGGCCCCGGCGAGCCTGTGGGGATACGACACCGGCGAGCACTTCTGCACCTGGCGGGGGGAGGACGGCGCCTCGATCACCACCAACGCGCACGTGCTCGACGCGTTCGGCTGGCACCTGACCCACCGCGCGCCGGCCGACGCCCGGCTCGACGCGGTGGTGCGGCGGCTCACCGGCTGGCTCGTCGACCGGCAGGGCCCCGACGGGGGCTGGGCCGACCGCTGGCACGCCTCGCCGTACTACGCCACGAGCTGCGCCGTGCTCGCCCTGGCCGGCTACGGCCGGGGGCCGGCCGTGGCGGACGCGGTGGGCCGGGCGGGGGAGTGGGTGCTGGCCGGGCAGCGGGCCGACGGCTCCTGGGGCCGCTGGG
>NZ_BBZF01000015.1:144111-164741 GCF_020884795.1 Micromonospora okii | reverse complement strand
GGTCGAGGAGACCGCGTACGCCGTGCACGTCCTGCGCGCCGCCGCGCTGCCCGGCGCCGACGCGGCGCTGCGCCGGGCCCGGCGCTACCTGGCCACGATGGAGGGGCGCGACGGCGAACCCGCGCTCTGGCACGACAAGGATCTGTACCGGCCCGCCGTGATCGTGCGCGCGGCCGTGGCCGCCGCCCGCCACCTCCTGCGGGCCGCGACCGCTGGTGGGGCCCCCGACCGCGCCCGCGAACGGACAACCGCCGCGATCAGTGCCGCTTGAGTGAAGAATCGGACACTGCTAGCGTCGCCCGTGGCCGGAGGCGTCCCCCCGCGTTCCGGTACCCCCTCGAACACCCGGCCAGGATGGTGGAATGCGTTCCCGCAGCACCAATCTCCGCACCAAAGTCGTCGCCCTGCTGGCGTCGCTCGTCGCGCTCTGGGCCTTCGCGGCGTGGGTGACCGTACGGGACGGGTTCAACGTCCTCGGCGTGCAGACGCTCAACGAGGCGGTGTCCGAACCGAGTGAGAAGCTGACGCTCCAGCTCCAGCGGGAGCGGAAGATCTCGCTGGCGTACCTCGGGCGGCCGGACGAGCAGCGGCGCGCGGCGCTCGGGGAGGAACGGCGGCGCACCGACCAACTGGCGGCGGCGTTCCGCGAGTCGGCGGGAGGCTGGCGGGCCCGGGTGACCGCCAGCGACACGCTGGAGCAGCGCATCGACGCGGTCGACCGGAATTTGTCGCGGCTGGCGCGGACCCGCTCCCAGGTGGACTTCCGCAGCGTCGACCGGACGTCCACCTTCGCCGCGTACGGCTCGGTGCTCCGGTCCGTCTTCGACGTCTTCTCGGCCCTCGGCCTCCTCGACGACCGGCAGGTCGCCGAGGACACCACCGCGCTGATCGACCTCAACCGCGCCCGCGAGCTGCTCTCCCAGGAGGACGCGCTGCTCACCGGCGTGCTGGCGGCGGGTCGGGTGACCACGGGGGAGCGCACGCAGCTCGCCCAGCTCATCGGCGCCCAGCGGTTCGCGGCCGATCTCGCGGTGAGCCGGCTGCCCACGGCCGACCGCGGGCGGTACGACGCGATGATCGGCGGCGGGGCGTTCGGCGATCTGCGCGCCCTGGAGGACGGCGTCCTCCGGGGCCGGGGCGACGACCCCCGGCTCGACTTCTCCCTCGCCGAGTGGGACGAGGCCGTGACGCCGGCCCTGGCCCGGTGGAGCGACGTGGTGGAGGCCGGCGGCGACGACGTGGTGGAGCGGGCCACCCCGGTCGCCGTCATGGTGATCGTCCGCCTGGTGCTCGCCACCGGCCTGGGCCTGCTCGCCGTCATCGCGTCGGTCATCGTGTCGATCACCACCGCCCGGGCGCTGCTGCGGCAGTTGGAGCGGCTGCGCGACGCGGCCTTCACCCTCGCCAACGACCGGCTGCCGAGCGTGGTGGAACGGCTCGGCCACGGCGAGGAGGTGGACGTCGCGACCGAGGCGCCACCGCTGGAGTTCGGCGACGACGAGGTCGGTCAGGTGGGCAAGGCGTTCAACGCCGTCCAGGAGACCGCGCTGCGTACCGCCGTCGAGCAGGCGGAGCTGCGCCGCAACGTCCGCGAGGTCTTCCTCAGCCTGGCCCGGCGCACCCAGGCGCTCGTACACCGCCAGCTCACCCTGCTCGACACGATGGAGCGGCGGGAGCACGACGCCGAGGAGTTGGAGGACCTGTTCCGGGTCGACCACCTCGCCACCCGGATGCGGCGCAACGCCGAGAACCTGATCGTGCTCTCCGGCTCCACGCCCGGCCGGGCCTGGCGGCGCAACGTCCCGATGGTCGACGTGGTGCGCGGCGCGGTCGCCGAGGTGGAGGACTACACCCGGGTCAACGTGCTGCCGCTGGGCGCGGTCTCCCTGGCCGGGCGCGCCGTCGGTGACATCATCCACCTGCTGGCCGAGCTGATCGAGAACGGCCTGTCGTTCTCGCCGCCGCACACCACCGTCGAGGTGCGCGGCCAGATGGTGGGCAACGGCTTCGTCATCGAGATCGAGGACCGGGGCCTCGGCATGAGCGAGGAGGACCTCGCCGCCGCCAACGACCGCATCGTGGACCGTTCCGAGCTGAACCTGGCCAACGCCACCCGGCTCGGCCTGTACGTGGTCAGCCGGCTCACCGAGCGCCACGGCGTGCGGGTGCGGCTCAAGGAGTCGGCGTACGGCGGCACCACCGCCGTGGTGCTGATCCCGTCGGAGCTGGTCAGCGACCAGGGCGACGAGGGCGCCGGCCCGGAGCGCACCGGCGGCCAGCCCGTCGTGCCGGCGCAGGGCGTCCCCGTCGCGGTGGCCCCGCCGGCCCCGGCCGCCGACCGGCCGCCCCGACCGGCCACGCCGGTGGCCCTCGCGGAGGCGCCGGTGGCACCCGCGCCGGGACCGGACGCCCCCGACGCCGCCGACGGCGACGCGGTGCCGGCCCTGCCCAGCCGGGCGCGCCGCACGCCCCCGCCGGCACCGGCCCCGGGGGAGGAGACCGGGCTGCCGGTGCGCCCCCGACGATCGCCGGCGCAGTCGGCGCTGTCGGCGCTGGACGGCCCGACGGTGCCGAGCGGATACCCGATCGCCACGCCCCGGCCGGCCGCCGACCCGGCGACCCCGGATTCCGTCGAGGACCCGGCCGCGCCGGACGGGGCGGCCCCGGCGGCGTCGCCGCAACCGGTGCGCCGGACCGACGCCGGGTTGCCGGTGCGGGTGCGGCAGGCGAACATCGTGCCCGAACTGCGGGAGGACCCGTCCGCGCGGCAGGCGGACGACGACGAGGAAGAGGACACGTTCCGGCCACCGGAGCAGGTCCGCCGGATGATGAGTTCCTACCAGACCGGGACCCGAAGGGGCCGCACCGACGCCGCCCGGCTGCTCGGTGACCCCGACGCGGAGCCCGCCGACGCGACCGACGCCGGCGGGCGGGAAGCCACCTGAGCCACGGCGCGGGAACACCCGCACCCGACGGCGGGACGGCAGGTCCCAGACGACAAGCGGCGACACCAGCCGGGGGAGAAGAGGACGACGAGTGGGGCAGAAGACGGCTTCGAGTGCCGACCTGACGTGGTTGCTGGATGATCTGGTCGGCCGGGTGAAGCAGGCCGAACACGCTGTCGCGCTCTCCACGGACGGCCTGCTGATGGCCTCGTCCCGGGGCCTGAGCCGGGACGACGGGGAGCACCTCGCGGCGATGGCGGCCGGCATCCAGAGCCTGGCCCGGGGCGCGGGGAAGCGGTTCGGCGGCGGGCAGGTGCAGCAGACCATCATCGAGATGCAGTCGTCGTTCCTCTTCGTCACGGCGGCCGGGCGCAACGCCTGCCTCGCGGTGCTGGCCAGCGACGACGCCGACGTCGGCCTCATCGCGTACGAGATGGCCATGCTGGTCACCCGGGTGGGCAAGTACGTGGCCTCCCCGACCCGGCTTCCCGAGCAGCCGGTCGACGAGAAGTAACCCCGATGACGGTCCCAGGGGAGTCCACGGGGGAACAGTGGGTTGACGACCACGCCGGGCCGGTGGTCCGTCCGTACGCGGTGACGGGGGGCCGGGCCCGGCCGGTCACCGGCACCTTCGACCTGATCTCCCTGGTGACGGCCACCCGCGCGGGGGTGTCGCCGGAGGTCGGGCTCGGTCCCGAGCACCTGGCCATAGTCGCGCTCTGCCAGCGCATCCAGTCCGTCGCCGAGGTCGCCGCCCACCTGGACCTGCCGGTGGGGGCCATCCGGGTCCTGCTCGGCGACCTGATGGCGCGCGACCTGGTCCAGGTGCGCGAGCCCCGCGCGAGCGCGGGCCTTCCCGACGACAGCATCTTCGAGGCGGTTATCAATGGACTACGGGCGCTCTGAAAGGCCGGCGGGAGCCCCGCCCGTGCCCACGGCGATCAAGATCCTAATCGCGGGTGGCTTCGGGGTGGGCAAGACCACCATGGTCGGCGCGGTCAGCGAAACCAAGCCGCTGCGCACCGAGGAGGTGCTCACCGCCACCGGGTGCGGCATCGACGACCTGACGGGGGTGGAGAGCAAGTCCACCACCACCGTGGCGATGGACTTCGGCCGGATCACCATCAGCGACGACCTGGTGCTCTACCTCTTCGGCACCCCGGGGCAGAACCGCTTCTGGTTCGTCTGGGACGAGCTGGCCCTCGGGGCGCTCGGGGCGGTGGTGCTCGCCGACACCCGCCGGCTGGCCGACTGCTTCCCGTCGATCGACTACTTCGAGGGGCGGGGCACCCCGTTCGTGGTGGCGGTGAACTGCTTCGAGGGGGCCCGCACGTACCGGCTCGACGAGGTGCAGGCCGCGCTCAACCTCGACCCGGGGGTGCCGGTGCTGCTCTGCGACGCCCGCAAGCGGGAGTCGAGCAAGGAGGTGCTCATCACGCTGATGGAGCACGCCCTGAAGATCCGCGAGTCGCGCCGCCGCGCCACGCCGGACTGACGACCGGGCCGCCGCGCATGCGGAACCGGAAACGCCACAGGGCCCCTTCCCGCCCGTGGCGGAAAGGGGCCCTGTCCGGGTACGACGTCAGTTGGCGATCATGCGCCGCAGCACGTACTGCAGGATGCCGCCGTGCCGGTAGTAGTCGGCCTCACCCGGGGTGTCGATCCGGACCACCGCGTCGAACTCCACGCCGGTGTCGGTGGTGACCTTCACCGTGCGCGGGGTCTCGCCATCGTTCAGCGCGGTCACGCCGGTGATCGAGAAGGTCTCCGTGCCGGTCAGGCCCAGCGACTCGGCGGTCTCGCCGGCCGGGAACTGCAGCGGCAGCACGCCCATGCCGATCAGGTTCGAGCGGTGGATGCGCTCGTACGACTCGGCGATGACCGCCCGGACGCCGAGCAGCATGGTGCCCTTGGCCGCCCAGTCCCGCGACGAGCCGGAGCCGTACTCCTTGCCGGCCAGGATGACCAGCGGGACGCCCTCGGACTGGTACGCCACCGAGGCGTCGTAGATGCTGCTCTGCTCGCCGGTCAGGTGGTTCACCGTGAAGCCGCCCTCGACGCCCGGTACGAGCTGGTTGCGCAGCCGGATGTTGGCGAACGTGCCCCGGATCATCACCTCGTGGTTGCCCCGGCGGGAACCGTACGAGTTGAACTCGTGGCGCGGCACGCCGTGCTCGGCCAGGTACTTCCCGGCGGGGGAGTCGGCCTTGATCGAGCCGGCCGGGGAGATGTGGTCGGTGGTCACCGAGTCGCCCAGCTTGGCCAGCACGCGGGCGTCGGTGATGTCGACGACCGCCTTCGGCTCGCGCTCCATGCCCTCGAAGTACGGGGGCTTGCGCACGTAGGTGCTCTCGCCCTCCCAGGAGAACGTGTCGCCGGTCGGGGTCGGCAGCGACTGCCAGCGCTCGTCACCGGCGAAGACGTCGGAGTACGCCGCGCTGAACCCGGTCGCGCCGATCGCGGAGGCGATGACGTCCTGGATCTCGGCGGTGTTCGGCCAGATGTCGCGCAGGAAGACGGGCTGGCCCTGGCTGTCCTCGCCGATCGGCTCGTTGGCCAGGTCGATGTCCATCGTGCCGGCGAGCGCGTACGCGACGACCAGCGGCGGGGACGCCAGGTAGTTCATCTTGACGTCCGGGTTGATCCGGCCCTCGAAGTTCCGGTTGCCCGACAGCACCGAGACGACGGCGAGGTCGCCCTCGTTGACGGCGGCGGAGACCTCCTCCGGCAGCGGGCCGGAGTTGCCGATGCAGGTGGTGCAGCCGTAGCCGACCAGGTTGAAGCCGAGCTTCTCCAGGTAGGGCGTGAGGCCGGCGCGGTCGTAGTAGTCCATGACGACCTTGGAGCCGGGCGCGAGGGTGGTCTTCACCCACGGCTTGCGGTTCAGGCCCTTGTCCACCGCGTTGCGGGCCAGCAGCGCCGCCCCGATCATGACCTGCGGGTTGGAGGTGTTGGTGCAGGAGGTGATCGCGGCGATCACCACGGCGCCGTGGTCCAGCTCGTACTCCACGCCGTCGGCGCCGGTGACCCGGACCGGGTTGCTGGCCCGGCCGCCCGAGCCGACCGCGGCGTTGACCAGCTCGCGGGGGGCGTCGGCGGGGTCGTTGGTGCTGTCGACGGCCGGGGAGTCGCTGGCCGGGAAGGACTCGGCGCTGGCCTCGTCGGCGCGCCCCTGCACGCCGAACGGCTTCTCCTGCTGCGGCACGCCGGGCTTGCGGCCGGCGTCGCCGCCGGTGGCGTCGGCGGCCACGTAGTCGGTCAGGGCCGAGCGGAACAGCGTCTTGGCGTTGCCCAGCGGCACCCGGTCCTGCGGGCGCTTCGGGCCGGCCAGGGACGGCTCGATGGTGCCCAGGTCCAGCTCCAGGCGCTCCGAGTACTCCGGCTCGACGGCCGGGTCGTGCCAGAGGCCCTGCTCCTTCGCGTACGCCTCGACGAGCGCGACCTGAGACGCGTCGCGGCCGGTCAGCTCCAGGTAGCGGACGGTCTCGGCGTCGATCGGGAAGATCGCGACGGTGGAGCCGTACTCCGGGGACATGTTGCCGATGGTGGCCCGGTTGGCCAGCGGGACGGCGCTCACGCCGGGGCCGTAGAACTCGACGAACTTGCCGACCACGCCGTGCTTGCGCAGCATCTCGGTGATGGTGAGCACCAGGTCGGTGGCGGTGGTGCCGGCGGGCATCTCGCCGTGCAGCTTGAAGCCGACGACCCGGGGGATCAGCATGCTGACCGGCTGGCCGAGCATGGCGGCCTCGGCCTCGATGCCGCCGACGCCCCAGCCCAGCACGCCCAGGCCGTTGACCATCGTGGTGTGCGAGTCGGTGCCGACCACGGTGTCCGGGTACGCCTGGCCGTTGCGCTCCATGATCGTGCGGGCCAGGTACTCGATGTTGACCTGGTGCACGATGCCGGTGCCCGGCGGGACGACCTTGAACTCGTTGAACGCGGTCTGGCCCCAGCGCAGGAACTGGTAGCGCTCCTTGTTGCGCTCGTACTCCAGCTCGACGTTGCGCGCGAAGGCGTCCTCGCGGCCGAACAGGTCGGCGATGACCGAGTGGTCGATGACCAGCTCGGCCGGGGCGAGCGGGTTGACCTTGGTGGCGTCGCCGCCGAGGTCGCGGACCGCCTCGCGCATGGTGGCCAGGTCGACCACGCAGGGTACGCCCGTGAAGTCCTGCATCAGCACCCGCGCCGGGGTGAACTGGATCTCCACGCTCGGGTCGGCGCCGGCGTCCCAGGCGCCGAGCTGCCGGATGTGGTCGGCGGTGATGTTCGCGCCGTCCTCGGTCCGCAGCAGGTTCTCCAGCAGGATCTTCAGGCTGTAGGGGAGCCGTTCGTGCCCCTCCACCTTACTGATCTTGAAAATCTCGTAGCTCGCGTCTCCGACGCGTAGCTGGGTCTTCGCACCGAAGGTGTCGAGGCTCGCCACGTCGTACTCCTTCACACCAGCGACCGTGAGTAGTCCTGAGCAGTGTGTCGCACCGCCCGGGACCCCGCCCCGGTTAGGTGACACTTACCCGCCCTACCGTTTCAACAAAACCGTACGTCCGTCTTGCTAAGGACGCAACCTCGTGCCGGGGTGTGGGACGGGAAGGACACCATGATCCATGACGTCCTCCCCGCCCGCCCGCGCGGCCCGATCCCCCCGGCGCGCCGCGGCAAAAACCGGGGAGACGTCGCCCGCGAGCGGGCGGCGACCGGGATTTTGCGAGCATGTGGGTCATGGAGATCTGGCACAACCCGGCCTGCTCGAAGTCCGCCGCCGCCCGGGCGGCGATGGACGACGCGCGGGTGCCCTACCGGCTGCGGTCGTACCTGGAGCGACCGCCGAGCGCGGCCGAGCTGACCGAGGTGCTGCGCCGGCTCGGCGCGCGGCCGTGGGACGTCTGCCGCACCGGCGAGCCGGCCGCCGTCGCCCGGGGCATGGCGGACTGGCCCCGCGACGACGCCGCCGCGCCCCGCTGGATCGAGGCGATGGTGGCCGCCCCGGAGCTGATCCAGCGGCCGATCCTGCTGCTCGACGACGGCGGCGCGCTGCTGGGGCGTACCCCGCAGGCGCTGGCGGAGGCGGCCCGCCGCGCCGCCCGCGCCGACGGCTGACCCGGCGGTCAGGCCGGGGCGTCGGGGGCGGCCGGGGTGTCGGCGGTCGCCTGCGCGTGCCGGTCGCGCAGCCGGTCCCGGATCTCCTCCGGGGTGTACGCCCGCCGCCGCCGCTCGGCGCGGGCGACGACCACCCCGGTCGCGGCGACACCCGCGAGACCGGCCAGCCCGAGCACCTTCCACCACCGCATCCGTTGCCGCATCCGCTTAGGGTAGACCCCCATGAGCGAGCGAAGCGCCGCCGGCGACGGGGTGAGGGCATGAGCGTCAGCCTGGACGAGGCCGTGGAGCTGACCCGCACCGGCGATCTGTGGGTGTTCCGGGGTCGGAGCGTGCCCGACCGCGCCATCCAGTTCACCACCAACAGCCCGGTGAACCACGTCGGCATGGCCGTGGTGCTCGACGACATGCCGCCGCTGATGTGGCACGCCGAGCTGGGCCGGTCGCTGCCGGACATGTGGACCGGCACCCACCAGCGCGGCGTGCAGTTGCACGACCTGCGCGACGCGGTCTGCGTCTGGGCCAACAGGTACGGCCAGCGGGCCTGGCTGCGGCAGCTCGAACCGCCCGCCGACGCGGAGATGGAGAAGGCGGTGCTGCGCACCGTGGCCCGCCTCGACGGCACGCCGTTCCCCTCCACCGCCCAGCTCGCCTGGCGCTGGGCGCGGGGCCGGCTCCCGCAGGTCCGGCTGCCCCGGCTGCCCGGCCGGCGCGACGAGCAGGAGCGGGAGCCGGCCGACGGGTGGACCGGACAGGAGCGTGGGCCGGCCGACGGGCGGGCCGGGCAGGAGCGGGAGCCGGCCGGCGGGGTCGCGGGGGGTGACCGGACACTGGAGACGGCGTACTGCGCCGAGGTGGTCGCGGTGACCTACGAGGCGATGGGGCTGCTGCCGGCGGGCCGCCGGCCCAACTGGTACGACCCGGGTCGCTTCTGGAGCGGCGACGACCTCGGCCTATCGGCCGGGGCCCGGCTCGGCGCCGAGATCGAGGTACGCATCCCGTCCCGCTGACTGGGCGGGGTGGGGTGGCCGGGTTTGCGGGCCCGGCCACTCGGCAATTGACAGTCCCCGTGACTGCCTCCACCGATCTCGACGCCCTGACCGAGTTCTTCGACCGGTACGGCGTCGCGCTGACCACCGGCGACGTGGCGGCCGTCGCCGCCTGCTACGCCCTGCCCGGCCTCGTCGTCGCCGACACGTACAGCTTCTCGTTCGCCTCCCCGGCGGCGGTGGCCCTCTCCTTCGTCGGCGCGGCGCCGGACTACCAGGAACACGAGCTGGTCGCGGCGAACGCGCTGATCGAGGACGTGCAGCCGGTCTCCGCCCTGCTCACCGAGGTCGCCGTGGAGTGGGAGTTCCTGGACAGCCAGGGGCGGCGGGTGCCCGGCGAGCGCTACCGCTACCTGCTGCGCGGCACCGACGACGGTCCCGCCATCTGCACGGTCATCCGCACGGCGTGACCGCCCACGTCGCCGGGGAGCGCGACGTGGGCATCCCGGCGGGTGACCGCGTCTTTTCGCAAGAGGACTGCCGTCTTGCGGCTTGGTTTGCAAGGCATTGCAGAATTTTTCGGCAAGGGCTAGCGTGCGGGCGAATCACGACCAGAGGAAGGCCGTCGATGAGACCCCCGCCGAAACCGCGCAAGGCGCTGCTCGCCTTGGCCTCCACCCTTGCCCTCGCCCTCGTCGGCACCCCCGTCGCCGCGCGCCCCCGCGCCGCGGACGCCGCCCCCGCCACCCCCCTCACCGCCGCCGGGGCGGTGCAGTGGCGCTCCGAGCCCTCCGCCGAGGCCCTGCTCGCCGCCGCCGACGGCGACGCCCGCGCCGAGCAGTTCTACTTCGTCCTGCCGGACCGGTTCGCCAACGGCGACCCGCGCAACGACACCGGCGGGCTCGCCGGGGACCGGCTCCGCACCGGTCTCGACCCGAAGGACAAGGGCTTCTACCACGGCGGCGACCTCAAAGGCGTGCTCGACAAGCTCGACTACATCCAGGGGCTGGGCACCACGGCCATCTGGCTCGCCCCGATCTTCGCCAACCGGCCCGTGCAGGGCGTCGGCGCGGACGCCTCCGCCGGCTACCACGGCTACTGGATCACCGACTTCACCCGCGTCGACCCGCACTTCGGCACCGAGGCGGAGCTGAACAGGCTGGTGAAGCAGGCCCACCGCCGGGGCATCAAGGTCTACCTCGACGTCATTGTCAACCACACCGCCGACGTCATCAAGTACGCCGAGGACAGGTACGCCTACATCGACAAGGCGACCGCCCCGTACACCGACGCGCGGGGGCGGAAGTTCGAGGACCGCAACTACGCCGACGGCAGCCGGGACTTCCCGAAGGTGGACGCCGGCTCGTTCCCGTACACCCCGACCTTCGACACCCCGGCCGACGCGAAGGTCAAGGTCCCGGCGTGGCTCAACGACGCCACCATGTACCACAACCGGGGCGACTCGACCTTCGCCGGCGAGAACAGCGAGTACGGCGACTTCTACGGCCTGGACGACCTCTGGACCGAGCGCCCCGAGGTGGTCGCGGGCATGACCAAGGTCTACGGCGACTGGATCGGCCGCACCGGGGTGGACGGCTTCCGGCTGGACACCGTCAAGCACGTCAACATGGAGTTCTGGCCGCAGTTCAGCCGGGGCGTGCAGCGGGCCGCCGAGGCCGCCGGCAAGAAGGACTTCTTCATGTTCGGCGAGGTCTACAGCGCCGACCCGGAGATCACCTCCAGCTACGTGCGCACCGGCGGCCTGCCGGCCACCCTCGACTTCGCCTTCCAGGAGGCCGCGCGCGGCTACACCGCCGCCGGCGGCTCCGCGAAGGCGCTCGCCGACGTGTACGCCCGCGACGACCTGTACGGCTCCCGGGACACCGGCGCGCACCGGCTGACCACCTTCCTCGGCAACCACGACATGGGCCGGATCGGCTCGTTCGTCGCCGCCTCCGGCGGGGACGACGCCACCCGACTGCGCCGGGCCCGGCTCGCCCACCAGCTCATGCTCCTCACCCGGGGCCAGCCCGTCGTCTACTCCGGCGACGAGCAGGGCTTCACCGGCCCCGGCGGCGACAAGGACGCCCGGCAGGACATGTTCGCCTCGAAGGTGCCCGACTACCTCGACGACGACCTGATCGGCACCGACCGCACCCACGCCGCCGACCAGTACGACCCGACGCACCCGCTGTACCGCACCATCGCCGAGCTGGGCCGGCTCCGGCAGGCCCACCCGGCGCTGCGCGACGGCGTCCAGGTCACCCGGCACGCCGACGACGGCCCCGGCGTCTTCGCCTTCTCCCGCGTCGACCCGGGGCAGCGCGTCGAGTACGTCGCCGCCGTGAACAACGCCGACGCCGCACGCACCGTCACGGTGGACACCTTCACGGCCGGCGCCGCGTTCGCCGGGATCTACGGCGGCGCGGCGACCGCGACCGCCGGGGCGGACGGCAGGCTCACCGTGACCGTGCCGGCGATGTCCGCCGTGGTGTACCGGGCCGGCAAGGCGATCCCGCAGGCCGACGCGAAGCCGACGATCACCGTCGCCGCCCCGGACGCCCCGGTGCCCACCCGGGTCGCCGTCACCGCCCGGGTCACCGGCGACCCGCTGGCCACCGTCGCCGTCGCCGCCCGGGTGGCCGGCGGCCGGTGGACCCTGCTCGGCGGCGCCCGTACCGCCCCGTACACCGTGCACCACGACCTGACCGGCCTGCCCGGCGGTACGCGGATCGAGTACAAGGCCGTCGTCCGCGACGGCAGGGGCCGCACCGCCGGCACCCGCTCCACCGCCACCGTCGGCACCCCGGCGCAGGGCGCGTCGCGGGACTGGGCGATCGTGCACTACCAGCGCCCCGCCGGCGGGTACGACGACTGGAACCTCTACGCCTGGGGCGACATCGACCCGGCGTACGCCACCGAGTGGCCCGAGGGGCAGCCGTTCGCCGGGGAGGACTCCTACGGCCGGTTCGCCTGGGTGAAGCTGAAGCCCGGCGCGAAGTCCGTCGGGTTCCTCGTGGTCGACTCGGACGGGAACAAGGACGTGGCACAGGACCGCACCATCGACGTCACACGGACCGGGGAGGTGTGGGTGAAACAGGGCGACCCGACGCTCCACCCGAGCAGGCAGGCGGCCACCGGCGAGCCGGACCCGCCGGTCGACGAGGGCACCGCGCTGATCCACTACCGCCGGGCCGACAACGACTACGCCGGCTGGGGCCTGCACCTGTGGGACGGCGCGGCGAAGCCGACCGACTGGTCCGCGCCGCTCGCGCCCGAGCGCGTCGACGCCTTCGGCGCGGTCTTCCGGGTGCCGCTGGCGGCCGGGGCGACCGGGCTGAGCTACATCATCCACAAGGGCGACACCAAGGACCTGCCGAACGACCAGCGGCTCGACTTCGCCGCCGCCGGGCGCGAGGTGTGGCTGCTCGCGGGCACGCCCGGCCGGCTGCTGCCGTCGACGGCGTCGGCGGCGAACCGGGACGTGGACCTCGCCAGGCAGAAGGCGCACTGGATCGACCGCTCCACCGTCGCCTGGCCGGGCGGGCCGACCGACGGCCGGACGTACGCCCTGGTGACCGCCCCGGCCGGCGGGCTGGGCGTGGTCGACGGGGAGCTGACCGGGACGTACACGACGCTGCCGCTGCGGGCCCGGCCCAACGGGCTCACCGAGGCCCAGCGCGCGCGGTTCCCGCACCTGTGGGCGTACCGGGCGTTCGACCTGGACCGGGCCGACCTGGCGAAGGTGCCGGCGGCCCTGCGCGGGCAGCTCGTGGTGACCGAGCGGGACGCGGCCGGCGCGCTGCTCGCCGCGACCGGCGTGCAGGTCCCCGGCGTGCTCGACGACGTCTACGCCGCCGCCACCGGGGCGCGGCTCGGCGTGACCTTCGCCGGCCGGGTTCCGACCCTCGCGGTCTGGGCGCCCACCGCCCGGTCGGTGTCGCTGGAGCTCTCCGACACGCCGACCGCCGAGCCGCGCGTCGTGACGATGCGCCGCGACGACCGCACCGGCGTCTGGTCGGTGCGCGGCGAGCCGGGCTGGACAGGCCGGTACTACCGGTACCGGATCTCCGCGTGGCAGCCGGCGGCCGGGAAGATGGTCACCGCCACGGTCACCGACCCGTACTCGGTGGCCCTCGCGCCGAACTCGACGCACAGCCAGATCGTCGACCTGGCGGACCCGGCGCTGGCCCCCGCCGGCTGGGCGGGCCTGCGCAAGCCGGCGGCCCCGCCCGCCGCGAAGGCCCAGATCCAGGAGGTCTCCGTGCGGGACTTCTCCGTCGCCGACACCACCGTGCCCGCCGAGCGGCGCGGCACCTACCTCGCCTTCACCGACCCCGACACGGCAGGGATGCGGCACCTGCGGGCGCTCGGCGACGCCGGGGTCGACTACCTGCACCTGCTGCCGGCGTTCGACTTCGCCACCATCCCCGAGCGCCGCGCCGACCAGAAGCAGCCGGCCTGCGACCTGGCGAAGCTGCCCCCGGACTCCGACGAGCAGCAGAAGTGCATCGCTGCGGTCGCCGACACCGACGGCTACAACTGGGGGTACGACCCGCTGCACTACACCGTGCCGGAGGGCGGCTACGCCGTCGACCCGGCCGGGGCCGGGCGGACCACCGAGTTCCGGCGGATGGTCGCCGGGATCAACGGCGCGGGCCTGCGCGTCGTCATGGACGTCGTCTACAACCACACCTCGGCCGCCGGCACGGACGCCACGTCCGTGCTCGACCAGGTGGTGCCGGGCTACTACCACCGGCTGCTCGACGACGGTACGGTCGCCGACTCGACCTGCTGCGCCAACACCGCCCCCGAGCACGCGATGATGGGCAAGCTCGTGGTCGACTCTGTGGTCACCTGGGCCAGGCAGTACAAGGTGGACGGGTTCCGCTTCGACCTGATGGGCCACCACCCGAAGGCGAACATCCTCGCCGTGCGGGCCGCGCTCGACAGGCTCACCCCCGCCCGCGACGGCGTCGACGGGAAGAAGATCCTGCTGTACGGCGAGGGCTGGAACTTCGGCGAGGTCGCCGACGACGCCCGCTTCGTGCAGGCCACCCAGGCCAACATGGCCGGCACCGGGATCGGCACGTTCAACGACCGGCTACGCGACGCGGTGCGCGGCGGCGGCCCGTTCGACGCCAACCCGCGCGTGCAGGGCTTCGCCTCCGGGCTGTTCACCGACCCCAACGGCGACCCGGTCAACGGGTCGGCCGACGAGCAGCGGGCCCGGCTGCTGCGCGCCCACGACCAGATCAAGGTCGGGCTGACCGGCAACCTGCGCGACTACCGGTTCACCGACTCGGCCGGCCGCGAGATCACCGGCGCGCAGGTCGACTACAACGGCTCGCCCGCCGGCTACACGGCCGCGCCGGGCGAGGCGGTCACCTACGTCGACGCGCACGACAACGAGATCCTGTACGACGCGCTGGCGTACAAGCTGCCGCAGGCCACCTCGGCGACCGACCGGGCCCGGATGCAGGTGCTCGCCCTCTCCACCGTGGTCATGGGCCAGGGGACCGGGTTCGTCACGGCCGGCTCGGAGCGGCTGCGGTCGAAGTCGCTGGACCGCAACTCGTACAACTCCGGCGACTGGTTCAACCAGATCCGCTGGGACTGCGCCCAGGGCAACGGCTTCGGCGCCGGCCTCCCGCCCGCGCAGGACAACGAGGAGAAGTGGCCGTACGCGAAGCCGCTGCTGGCCGACCCGAAGCTGGTGCCGGACTGCGCGGCGATCGACCTGGCCAACGCCCGCTACGCGGAGCTGCTGCGCATCCGCGAGTCCTCGCCGGTGTTCGGGCTGACCACCGCCGAGGCGGTGCAGCGGCGGGTCGCGTTCCCGCTCTCCGGCACCGCCGAGACCCCGGGCGTGCTCACCATGACCCTCGACGCCCGGGGGCTGGGCGGGGCGTGGAAGTCGGTGACGGTGGTCTTCAACGCCACCGGCGCGGCGGCCACGCAGCGGGTCGCCGGGCTGCGCGGGGCCGACGTGGCGCTGCACCCGGTGCTGCGGGGCTCCGCCGACCCGGTGCTGCGTACCGCGTCGTTCGACCGGGGAACCGGCACGTTCGCGGTGCCGGCGCGCAGCGTGGCGGTCTTCGTCCAGCGCTGACCGCACACGGTCCGGCCCCCGTCCCGACAGGGACGGGGGCCGGACCCGTTACGGGCGGCCGGTCAGCCCAGGCAGTTCGGCACCGGGGTGCCGGCGCAGTTGTCCGAGTCGTTGTGCACGAACACCGATCCCGGGTCGGCGACGACCGCGCCGTTGTTGAGCACCCCGCCGCCGGTGACCCGGGCGCCGTTCCCCGTGACCTTGGTGTTGGTCAACGTCAGGGTGGCCACGTCGACGCGGAGCCCGCCGCCGGCCGAGGTGGGGCCGAAGGCCGAGTTGCCGGCGACCAGGCCGCCCCGGAGGCGCAGCGACCCGCCCTGGAGGTGGACCCCGCCCGCGTCGCCGCGCGCGGAGTTGTCGACGATCCTGGTCTCCTCCGCGACCGTCCGGGAGCCGGTGACGACGGCGAGGCCGCCGCCGTCGCCCGCCGTGGCCGAGTTGTTCGCCACGGTCGTGCCCCGCAGCAGGACCACCGAGGCCGCCGCGCGCAGCCCGCCGCCCCGGACGGCCGCGTTGCCGGTGAACTGCGAGTCGGTCACCGTGACCGAGCCGCCGGCGGAGTCGAGGCCGCCGCCCCCGCCGCCCGCCTCGTTGCCGGTCGCCGTGCTCCGCTCGACCAGCACCGTGCCGGTGTTGCGCACGCCGCCGCCCGACCCCACCGCGTTGTTCTGGGTGACCGGGGAGTCGACGAGCTTGAGCAGCCCGGCGTTGGCGACGCCGCCGCCGTCGCGCAGGGCGCTGCCGCGCTCCACCGTACTGTGGTCCAGGACCGTGGTGCCGAGGTTGGCGATGGCGCCACCGTCCCGCTCGGACGAGTTGCGGGTGAAGATGGTCTTCTCGACCGTGGCCCGGCCGCCGGCCCGGACGAGCAGGGCCCCGCCGTCGGGCTCGGCCACCCCGGACCGCGCGGGGAGGGTCCGTCCGCCCCACAGCGTCAGGCCCCGGAGGGTGAGCTGCCCGCCGGAGGCGACGGTGAAGAGGCGGAAGGCCGACGCGCTCGCCGCCCGGTTGATGACCGTCTTGTCGCCCTCGATCGTGATCGGTCCCGTGACGACCGGCAGCCCGTTGCCGAGGTTGTCGGTCGCCGTCAGCGTGTACTCGCAGCCGGTCGCCAGGCGCAGCGACCCGCCGCGCTCGGCGTTGGCCCGGGTCATCGCCGCGATCAGCCGGTCCGTGTCGCAGGGCACCTCCTGGACCGGGCCGCGGCCCTCGCCACCCTTGTCCTCCGGCTTCCGGCCCTGCTCGCCGTCGCCCTTCTCCTCGGGGTGCTGGCCCTGCTTGCCGCCCTTGTCCTCGGGGTCCTGGCCCTGCTCGCCGCCGCCCCGCTCGCGGGTCTCGTCCCGGCCGTGGTCGTTCCGCTCCCGGCCCTCGTCCCCGGCCCGCCGCTCCGCCGAGACCCGTTTCGGCTCGCCGGCCCCCGCCGCCGGGGCCGCGCCGGTGGCGCCGCCGAACGCGGCGAGGCCGACCACGCCGGTCAGGCCGGCGACGCCCGTGGCGAGCCAGGCCCGGCGTCGGGTGGACATCCTTGTCGGCCCCACGGCCGGTGTCGTCGTCTTCGGTGATTTCTTGGACATGAGGGCTCTCTGCCTCTCCTGATACCCGGAACGGGTCGATCCTGCATCTGGGGGATGGCTTGCCCAGCACGGGTGGGAGCCTCCAGAACCCAATTTATGAGAGTTTTCCTCGCTATCAGGGCTGAATCGGTGCGATGCACGCGTTAGGGAACACGATCCGGCCCCGGGCGACGAGGCGTCGCCCGGGGCCGGAAGTGGCGCCGTTGGACCGGTCCGCGTACGGGCTGGCCGTTGCTGCCTCAGCCGAAGCAGTTGGTGACGGTGCCGGTGCAGTGGTTCGGTCGGTTGTTGCCGACGGTGCTGCTCGGGTCGACGGCGGTGATGGGCACGTTGGTGTGGATGCCGCCCCCTCCGCCGTTGTTGGTGAGCGCCGTGTTGGTGGCGATGGTGGTGCGGTTGAGGGTGATGGTGCCGTTGATGTTGCGGATGCCGCCGCCGAGGGTGGCTTTGTTTCTGCTGGTTTCGGTGTTGCGGAGGGTGAGGGTGGCGGTGCCGCCGGTGGCGGGGGTGAGGTCGTGGTTGAGGATGCCGCCGCCGCCGAGGCCGTTGGTGAAGTTTTCGGTGATCTTGCTGTTTTCGATGACGGTGCTGCTGGTCAGGAGGAGGGTGGCGGTGTTGGCGATGCCGCCGCCTCCGCCGACGGAGGCGTTGCGGGTGATGGTGGTGTTGCGTAGGACGAGTTGGGTGTTGAGTGCGCCGATGCCGCCGCCGGTGACGCCGGTGGTGTTGTCGGTGAGTTCGGTGTCGGTGATGTCGACGATGCCGCGTTCGCTGGCGATGCCGCCGCCGGCGCCGACGGAGCGGTTGCCGTTGAGGGCGCTCTTGGTGGTGGTGAGGGTGCCGGCGAGGTTGTTGATGCCGCCGCCGGCGGCTCCGGCGACGTTGGCGTGGATCTTGGTTTCGGTGAGGGTGAGCAGGCCGGTGTTGTGGATGCCGCCGCCGGCCTGGGTGGCGCTGTTGTTTCTGATGGTGGTGTTGGTGACGGTGGTGGTGCCTTCGTTGTGGATGGCGCCGCCGGTGGTGGTGGCGTCGTTGTTGACGAGGGTGGCGTTGGTGATGTCGGCGACGCCGCCGGTGCGGACGAGGATGGCTGCGCCGGTGGGTCCGTTGCCGCCGGTGAGGGTGGTGTTGGACAGGCGCAGGTGGCCGCCGGGGGCGACGTCGAAGAAGCGGAAGGATGCGGCGTTGGCGGCGCGGGTGAGGGTGGTGTCCTCACCGGTGATGGTGATGTTCTGGGTGATCGGGGGCAGGCCGCTGCCGCCGGGGCCGTTGTTGACGGTCAGGCTGTAGGTGCAGCCCTTGGCCAGTTTCAGCGTCCCGCCGTTGTCGGCGTTGGCCCGGGTGATCGCCGCGATCAACCGATCCGCATTGCACGACACCTCCACGGCCTGAACCGAACCGTTCTGCCCCTGGCCGCCCTGCTCCTTGTCGTTCTCCCCCTTGCCGCCCTGCTCCTTGCCTTTCCCGTGGCCCTGCTCCTTGCCGCCGTGCTCGCCCCGGTCGCCCTGCTTGCCCTGGTTGCCGTGCTCGCCGCGCTCGTCCCGGTTGCCGTGCTCGCCCCGGTCACCGTGCTCGCCCTGCTCGCCCCGGTCACCATGCTCGCCGCGCTCGTCCTGCTTGCCCCGGTCGCCGTGCTCGTTCCGGTCGCCTCGCCCGGAGCCGCCGTCGCCCTTGACGAACTGCTCCGCCGTGGACCAGGTGAGATCCGTCAGCCTGTCCATGCCGGCCGCACCGGCGCTGGTGCCGACGCCGATCGCGGCGAGGCTGACCACGCCGGTCAGGCCGGCGACGCCGGAGACGAGCCACACCTTGCGGCGGCCGCGCGTCCCGGCGGCCTTCTTCTTGCCGGTGTCGTCGTTCTTCCGAAGGTAATTGGACATCGGAGTTCTCTGCCCTCTCTTCGTATCAGACAAGGTCGCACCGCCATCGCGAGGCGTCCTTCGCTACAAATCGGTTGTAGCTGCTAAATGACACCGTATGAGAATGTTCTTCGTGGAGGGCGCGAATCCGAAGAAACCCCGCATCGGGTACAAGGTGCGCGACTAGTGCACACGGACGGCCTGCGGCCCCTCCCGCGACGCGTGCGGGAGGGGCCGGGCGGCTATGTGGATCAACCGAGGCAGTTGCCGCCGGTGCAGTTGTCGGGCCGGTTGGTGGCGATGGTGGTGCGGTTGAGGGTGATGGTGCCGTTGATGTTGCGGATGCCGCCGCCGAGGGTGGCTTTGTTTCTGCTGGTTTCGGTGTTGCGGAGGGTGAGGGTGGCGGTGCCGCCGGTGGCGGGGGTGAGGTCGTGGTTGAGGATGCCGCCGCCGCCGAGGCCGTTGGTGAAGTTTTCGGTGATCTTGCTGTTTTCGATGACGGTGCTGCTGGTCAGGAGGAGGGTGGCGGTGTTGGCGATGCCGCCGCCTCCGCCGACGGAGGCGTTGCGGGTGATGGTGGTGTTGCGTAGGACGAGTTGGGTGTTGAGTGCGCCGATGCCGCCGCCGGTGACGCCGGTGGTGTTGTCGGTGAGTTCGGTGTCGGTGATGTCGACGATGCCGCGTTCGCTGGCGATGCCGCCGCCGGCGCCGACGGAGCGGTTGCCGTTGAGGGCGCTCTTGGTGGTGGTGAGGGTGCCGGCGAGGTTGTTGATGCCGCCGCCGGCGGCTCCGGCGACGTTGGCGTGGATCTTGGTTTCGGTGAGGGTGAGCAGGCCGGTGTTGTGGATGCCGCCGCCGGCCTGGGTGGCGCTGTTGTTTCTGATGGTGGTGTTGGTGACGGTGGTGGTGCCTTCGTTGTGGATGGCGCCGCCGGTGGTGGTGGCGTCGTTGTTGACGAGGGTGGCGTTGGTGATGTCGGCGACGCCGCCGGTGCGGACGAGGATGGCTGCGCCGGTGGGTCCGTTGCCGCCGGTGAGGGTGGTGTTGGACAGGCGCAGGTGGCCGCCGGGGGCGACGTCGAAGAAGCGGAAGGATGCGGCGTTGGCGGCGCGGGTGAGGGTGGTGTCCTCACCGGTGATGGTGATGTTCTGGGTGATCGGGGGCAGGCCGCTGCCGCCGGGGCCGTTGTTGACGGTCAGGCTGTAGGTGCAGCCCTTGGCCAGTTTCAGCGTCCCGCCGTTGTCGGCGTTGGCCCGGGTGATCGCCGCGATCAACCGATCCGCATTGCACGACACCTCCACCGAACCCTTCTCTCGGCCTTCCCCGCCGGCCTCGCGGTCCCCGGCGTCGCCGCCCTGGCTGGACGACCTGCCCTGCCCGGACCGACCGTCCTTCCCGGGGCGACCGTCCTTCCCGGGGCGACCGTCCTTCCCGGGGCGACCGTCCGTCCCGAGGCGGCCGTCCTTGCCCCGGCGGCCGTCCTTCCCGGCCCGGCCCTCGTCGCCGGAGCGGCCGTCGCGCCCGGACCGTTCGTCCCCGCCCGGCCTGCCGGCCGGGGCCCGGTCGTTGCCACGTCCGGCATCGCCGTCGGCGGCCTTCTCGTCGGCCCGGTCGGCGTCGCTCGCGTCCTGCCGGGCCGTGGCGGCCTGCTGGTCAGCCGCCCGCTGCGTGTCGTCGGCCGGGTCGTCGCGGGCGGCCAAACCGCCCAGTGCCGCCAGGCCGACGACGCCGGTCAGTCCGGCCACGCCCGTGGCGACCCAGAGCGCCCGCCGCCGTCTCGTCGGCGGGGTCACGTGCGCCCCGCCCTCGGAAGTCGTTTCGTCGTTGGACATCGGAGCCTTCCGTCCCTTCCTGCTACCAGACGGGGCCGCACCGCCCAGGAGGGCGCGGCCAGCTACAAATCGGTTGCAGCATTCAAAGGCCACCGTATGAGAACGATCCTCGCGAGACGGGCAAAACCGAGGAAACCCCGCATTGTGGGGCGAGAAGTATCCGTTCGACGACGCGGCCGGGACACCGGCCAGGGGAGGGGCGAACGACGGCGGGCCCCGCCG
>NZ_BBZF01000015.1:0-144034 GCF_020884795.1 Micromonospora okii | reverse complement strand
TGGGCCTATCTCGGGTCAGCCGGGCAGGCGGGGGCCCGCCTCGCGCTGCTTGGCCAGCCAGGTCTCCACCTCGTCGGCCGTACGCGGCAGCCCCGCCGACAGGTTGACCGCCCCGGTCGCGGTGACCAGCACGTCGTCCTCGATGCGGATGCCGATGCCGCGCAGTTCCTCCGGGACCAGCTCGTCCTCGGGCTGGAAGTACAGGCCGGGCTCGACCGTGAGCACGTAGCCCTCGCCGAGGGCGCCCTCGCGGTACATCTCCTTGCGGGCGTTGGCGCAGTCGTGGACGTCGATGCCGAGCATGTGCCCGAAGCCGTGCAGCGTCCACCGGCGGTAGACGGTCGACTTCTCGTCCATCGCCTCGTCGACGCTCACCGGCAGCAGGCCCAGGTCCGCCAGGCCCTCGGCGAGCACCCGCATGCACGTGCGGTGCACGTCCTTGAACGCCACGCCCGGCCGGATGAACTCGATGCCGGCCTGCTGCGAGGCGTACACGATGTCGTAGACCTGGCGCTGCAACGGGGTGAACCGGCCGTCGACCGGGAGCACCCGGGTGACGTCGGCGGTGTAGAGGTTGCGGTTCTCCACGCCCATGTCCATCAGCAGCAGCTCGCCCGGCCGGGTGGTGCCGTGGTTGTGCACCCAGTGCAGGATCGTGCCGTGCTCGCCCGCGCCGACGATCGAGCTGTAGCCGACCTCGTTGCCGTCGTGCCGGGCCCGCAGCGCGAAGATCCCCTCCAGCAGCCGCTCCGAGACGCCCCGGTCGGCCGGCAGCACCCGGGCCACGTCCTCGAAGCCCCGCACGGTCGCGTCGATCGCGTCCTGGAGCTGGGCGATCTCCCACTCGTCCTTGACCAGCTTCAGCTCGGAGATCGCGATGGCCAGCTCCCGGTCCCGAGCCGGCTGCCCCTCCTCGCGCGGCCCGTCGTACGGGAGCACGGCCTCGTCCACCCGGGTGTCGAAGCCGCGCAGCACCCGGGTGCGCCCCGGCGCGAAGTCGGCCAGCGCCGCCTCCAGCTCGCCCAGGTCGGCGGTCGGCAGGCCCAGTTCGGTCGACTTCTCGGCCAGGGTGTGCCGCCGGCCCACCCACAGCTCGCCGTGGCGGCTGCGGAAGAACTCGTCGCTGTCGCGGGAGGAGCGGGGCCGCATGTACAGGACGGCGTCGTGCCCCGAGCCGTTCGGGCGCAGCACGAGCACGCTGTCCGGGTCGTGGTCGCCCGTCAGGTACACGAAGTCGCTGCCCGGCCGGAACCGGTGCTCGGTGTCGTTGGCGCGCACCTTCTCGCCGCCGGTGGGGATCACCAGCGTCTCGCCCGGGAAGGCTGCGGAGAGCGCGGCCCGCCGCTTGGCGTGGTTGGGCACCTCCACGCGGGGGCCGACCGGGAGGGTGGTGTCCCGCCAGCCCTGGCGCATGAACGACAGGAACGCCTCCGGGAAGTCCGGGTCGTGGGACTCGGTGCCGTCCGCCGGCTGACCGCCCGTCCGGTTCTCGCTCAAGATCCGCTCCCTCCGCCTCGTCGCTGATCCGAACGGTACTCCCCGCACGCGCGGGCGGGGAGCCTGCGGTGCCCGCGACGCCCGCTCCGGCGGCGTGAAAAGATGGCCCCCATGTGCGGACTCCTGGCCTTCTTCAGCGCGAACGGCAACGCCGCCGCCTACCGCGACCACATCGCGGGGGCGTTGGAATGCCTGCACCACCGCGGACCGGACGAGACGGGGGTCGAGGTCATCGGCGACCCGAGCGGCCACGCCGACGCGGTGTTCGCGCACAAGCGGCTGGCGATCATCGACGTGGCCTCCAGCCACGAGCCGCTGCCGTACGCCGGTGGCCGGTACCTGCTGACCTTCAACGGCGAGATCTACAACTACATCGAGCTGCGCGACGAGCTGGTGCGCACCTACGGGGCCCAGTTCGCCACCGCCGGCGACGGCGAGGTGATCGTCGCCGGCTACCACTTCTGGGGCGAGCAGGTGCTCACCCGGCTGCGCGGCATGTTCGCTTTCGTGATCTGGGACCGGCAGGAGCGCCGCGCCTTCGGCGCCCGCGACAACTTCGGCATCAAGCCGCTGCACTACCTGGAGACCGCCGACGGGCTCTACCTCGCCTCCGAGAAGAAGGCGCTGCTGCCGTTCGCCCAGTCGGCGTACGCCGGGGACGCGGGCGTCGACACGGCGAGCCTGAGCCACTACCTCACCCTCCAGTACGTCCCGGAGCCCGGCACCCTGCACCGGGGGATCAGCCGGATCGGCTCGGGCGAGTACCTGAACTGGGCCCCGGGCAACCGCATCGACGTGCGCCGGTGGTACCGGCCGGTGTTCCGGCCCGCCCCCGTCAACGACGAACAGCGGCTCTACCACCACATCCGGGAGACGCTGCGGGAGAGCGTCCGGATGCACATGCGCTCTGACGTGCCGGTCGGCTCGTTCCTGTCCAGCGGCATCGACTCCACCGCCGTGGTGGCCCTGGCCCGCGAGTTCAACCCGAACATCCTGACCTTCACCGTCGGCTACGACGTCCCCGGGTACTCGGAGATCGACGTCGCCCAGGAGTCGGCCCGGCACCTCGGCGTGACCACCATCCCGACCAAGATCGGGCCGCAGGACATGATCGACGCCCTGCCGAAGATCGTCTGGCACCTGGACGACCCGGTGGCCGACCCGGCCCTCGTACCGCTGTACTTCGTGGCGCAGAAGGCCGCCGAGCACGTCACCGTGGTGCTCTCCGGCGAGGGCGCCGACGAGTTCTTCGGCGGGTACACCATCTACCGGGAGCCGCTGTCGCTCAGCGGCGTCAACGGCCTGCCGGGCGGGGTGCAGAAGGGCCTGCGGGCGGTCTCGAAGGCGATCCCGCAGGGGGTCAAGGGCAAGAGCTTCCTGGAGCGCGGCACCACCCCGATCGAGCAGCGCTACTACGGCAACGCCCGGATGTTCACCGAGGAGGAGAAGCAGCACCTGCTGCGCCGCTACGACCCCTCGGTGCGCTACACCGACGTCACCGCCCCCATCTATGCCGAGTGCACGGAGCTGGACGACGTCACGAAGATGCAGTACGTCGACCTCTACACCTGGCTGCGCGGGGACATCCTGGTCAAGGCCGACCGGATCTCGATGGCGCACTCGCTGGAGGTCCGGGTGCCGTTCCTGGACAAGGAGGTCTTCGACGTGGCCTCCATCATTCCGGTGGACCTGAAGCTCCCGCCGCGCTCGGAGGCCACCAAGTACGCCATGCGCCAGGCCCTCCAGGGTGTGGTTCCGCCGGCCATCGTCAACCGCAAGAAGCTGGGCTTCCCGACCCCCACCCGGGTCTGGCTGCGCGGCGAGATGTACGAGTGGGCCCGCTGGGTCCTCTCCACCTCGGGCGCGGGCGACCTCATCGACCTGTCGTACGCGATGCGGCTGCTGGAGGAGCACAAGCGGGAGGAGGCCGACCACTCCCGCAAGGTGTGGACGGTGCTGATCTTCTGCATCTGGCACGCCATCTTCGTGGCCAAGACCCTCGACCCGGGCATCCGGCGCAACCAGTCCGCCCTGCTGACCAAGCCGGTGGTCGGCAGCATGGTCCGCTGACCTGTTGAGGAAGGGCCCCGGCCGAACGGCCGGGGCCCTTCTCTCTGCGCCGGGCCCGAGCGGGCGGTCCTGACGCGCGCCGCACCCGGCGGGCGGGCGGCGTCGGGTCAGGTGCGGGCGCAGCTCACCGTGGGCAGCCCGGTCGCGCCGCTGCTGGCCACGAAGCCGAACGTGGTCGTCCCCTCCGGGGCGACCGTGCCGTTCCACGCGGCATTGGTCACCGTCGTGGTCTGCCCGGACGTGGTGAACGTGCCGCTCCACAGGCTGTTGATCGTCGTCGCGCCGGGCCAGGCCAGGGTGGCCTTCCAGCCGGCGAACGGCGTCGCGCCGTGGTTCATGATCGTCACCTCGCCCTGGAACCCGCCGGACCAGGCGTTGGTCACCTTGTAGACCGCCATGCAGTCACCGCCGTGCGGCGGCGGGGTGGTCGGCCCCGGCGGGGGAGTGGTCGGGCCGGGCGGCGGCGTCGTCGGGTTCGGCGGCGGCGTGGTGGGGTTCGGTGGCGGGGTGGTCGGGTTGGGCGAGCCGCCGATGCCGGTGACCTCGCCCCGGCCGCCGTCGAAGGTCACGTCGGAGCAGCCGAAGAAGTTCTCCTGGCTGTCCGAGCGGACCCACCGCGAGTAGATGACGTGCCGGCCGCTCTTGTTCGACGGCAGGTTGCCGCTGAAGTAGTAGTGCCCCTCGTTGGTGCCCACCCCGCCGTTCTGCGGCGGGTTGGTCACCGTGAGGAAGGGCTGCTCCTCCAGGTCGCCCCAGGCCAGCGGCCGGTTCGGGCTCCAACTGTCCTTCGTCACGTAGAAGTAGAAGGTGCCCGGGTGGTGGGCCCAGTTGCTGTACTTGAAGTCGAACCTCGCCCCGGCGGTCAGGTGGGTCAGCGGCCAGTCGGTGCGGGCCAGGTCGTAGCCGGTGTAGCCGGGGTTGCCGCCGCTGCACAGCTTGCCGTCGGGGATGAAGCCGACGGTGCGACCCCCGGCGTCGGAGCGCAGCACGCTGAACCAGTTGTACAGCGAGTTCGCCCCGCTCTGCGCGACCGCCGCCGTGCAGGCCGGGTTGACCGGCCTGATCTCGCCGGTGGGGGTGAGGCCGTCCTTCCAGCACAGGTAGGTCCGGCTGCCGGGGGTCATCGCGGCGCCGTGGGCGGCGGCCGGGTCGGGGTCGGGCACCAGGGCGACGGCGCCCGCCGTGAGGGTGGCGACCGCGATGAGCAGCGCGGCCGTACGGGAACGGGTCACGGGTTTCTCCTGACTCGCGGGACGAGGCGCACCGGACGTCCCGCTGCGAACGAGCGGATTGGCGATCACGGTGCCGTGCCCTGCGCGGAGGGCGTGCGGGGCGCGGCTCACCGACGGTCCGTCTCGGCGGACCGGACATGCCCTCGCGCTGGCTCTCTCCCGGCGCCGGCGGACGCGACAGCCCTCGCGTCGACCGGCAGCGCCATCTCACCACGCCGAGCCGTTCCTCCGCAATAGCCGCTTGTCGATGGGATTCAGTGTCGCGGCCGGCCCCGGGTGGAGGTGCGCCACTGCCCTCGTGACGGGACGGCGCCGGACGCCGCACGCCCCCGGCGGCAGGGCCGCGCCGGACGCCGCACGCCCCGCGCGGGCGGCGTGCGGGCCGGCGTGCCCGCCGCCAGACCGGATGGGACAGGATCGGGTACGGCAGCCGAACGGACGGAGGGGATCGGAATGGGATACGCGGTGGTGCTCGGTGAGGCCCTGGTCGACCTGCTCGACGCCGAGTGCGACGGCCGGCCCGTCTTCCGGCAGGCCGTCGGCGGCGGGCCGCTCAACGTCGCCGTCGGGGTGGCCCGGCTCGGCGGGCGGGCGCAGTTCGTCGGCTCGTTCGGCGACGACGTGCTCGCCGGGCGCATCCGCGCCTTCCTGGCCGACGCCGGGGTCGGGCTCGACGGCGCGGTCACCGTGCCGGCGGCGACGGCCCTGGCGGTGGCCACCCACTCCGGCGTCGAGCCGGACTTCCGGTTCTACGGAGAGCCCCCGTCGTATGGGCTGCTCACCGCCGACGACCTGGACGTCGGTCTGGTCTCCGGTGCCGACGTGCTGTACTGCGGGTCGATCGTGCTGCTGGTCCCGGGCGTGCTGGCCGCCGCGCGCCGCGCCTGGTCGGCGGCGGGCGGCCTGCGGGTCTTCGACCCGAACGTGCGGCCCCGGCTGCTCGACGGGCCCACAGCGCTGGCCGGGCTGCGCGGGACCGTGGCCGAGTTCGCCGCCTCCGCCCACCTGGTCAAGCTCAGCGCGGCCGACGCGAAGCTGCTCTACCCCGGGGAGCCGGTCGAGGGGGTCGCGGCCCACCTGCGGGAGCTGGGGGCCGGGACCGCCGTGGTCACCCTCGGCCCGGACGGCGCGGTGGTCGCCGCCGCCGGGGCCGACCCGGTACGCGTGCCCGCGCCGAAGGTGCGCGCGGTGGACGCCACCGGGGCGGGCGACTCCGTCATGGCGGCGCTCATCGCCGAGCTGCTGGTCGACGGGGAGCCCGAGGCCCCGGCCGACTGGCACCGGCGGGTCGCGTTCGCGCTCCGGGTCGCCGGCCTGGTCTGCGAGTCGCCGGGCGGCGCGGTCGCCATGCCCACCCGCGCCGAGGTCCTGCGCCGGTTCCCCCACTGACGACCCGGCCCCGCAGGACCGGCTCGCCGCCCCGGAGGTCGGTCCGCGGTCCGGGAGGCCGGTCCGCCGGGGCCGGTCCGTCAGCGGGAGCGGGCCAGGGTCAGCGCGGCGACCAGGGAGAGCGCGGCGGCCCCCGCCAGCACGACGGCCATCGGCAGGGCGCTGCCCTCGCCGCCGAGCCCGACCAGCGGGGCGGCGAGCGCGCCGATCACCGACTGGAGGGCGCCCATCAGGGCGGCGGCCGTGCCGGCGTGGGTGGCGTGCCGGTCCAGCGCCAGCGCCGCGCTGTTGGGCGTCACCATGCCGATGGTGCCGACGAAGACGAACAGCGCCACGGCGACCGGCCACAGGCTGTCGGCGGCGGCACCCCCCAGCACGCCCACGGCGGCCCCGACGCCGACCAGCAGGCTGGCCAGCAGCAGCACCCGGGGGGTGAACCGGTCGAGCAGGCGGGCGTTGGCCTGCCCGACGGCGACCAGGGCGAGCGCGTTGGCCCCGAAGATCAGCCCGAACGTGCTGCCGGAGACGCCGAACACGTCCTGGAAGACGAACGACGACCCGGAGATGTAGGCGAACAGAGCGGCGAAGGCGAGCCCCTGCGTCAGCACGTACCCCAGGTAGACCCGGTCGGTCAGCAGCGACCCCATGGCCCGGACGGTGCCGGCCAGGCCCCCGCTGCTGCGCCGCTCGACGGGGAGCGTCTCGGGCAGCCGCCAGGCCACGGCGGCGGCGAGCAGCAGGCCGATCACGGCCAGGCAGACGAAGACCGCCCGCCAGGACCCGAACCGCAGCACCAGGCCGCCGACGCTGGGCGCGGCCACCGGGGCGATGCCGAAGACCAGGGTGAGCCGGGAGAAGTACTTCGCGGCGGCCCGGCCGGCGTAGAGGTCGCGCACGACCGCCCGGGACACCACCACGCCCGTGCCGCCGGCGAAGCCCTGCACGAACCGGACCGCCGCGAGCAGCCCGGCGTTCGGGGCGACCGCGCAGGCCAGCGAGAGCAGCGCGTACGCGCCGAGCCCGATCAGCACCGGCCGACGCCGGCCCCATCGGTCGCTGAGCGGGCCGGTCACCAACTGGCCGGCGGCCATCCCGATGAGGCAGGTGGTCAGGGAGAGCTGGATCTGGGACTGGCTGGCGTCGAGGTCGTCGGCCATGGCCGGGAACGCCGGCAGGTACGTGTCCAGGGAGAAGGGGCCGATCGCGGTGAGCAGCCCGAGCAGCACCAGCAGCCCGATTCCGCCGCCCCGCCCGGCGGCCTGCGCCCCGGTCTTGTAGACGGGCGTCGCGGCGGGGCCGCCGGGGCCACGTCGACCGGCGACCGGCGCCGGACGGGTCGGATGCGCCGCGCGCGCCATGAAGCCCCCCCAGGGAAGTCGAGTCCGGGTAACCTTACCTCTGGTCTCAGACATGTTTCACCGGGAAGTAGGTGACCTCGTGCCGACCGACGAGACCCCCGTGCGGCTCGCCGCCGCCGTGGGGGACCTGCACCGGCTGCTGCGCCGTTCGACCGCCCTGCGGGCCAATCGGCCGCTGCTGCCGGAGGCGCAGGTGGAGCTGCTGCTGGTGGTCCGCGCCCACCCCGACGTCACCGTCAAGGAGGCGGCCCGCCGGCTGGGCACCGCGCCGAACACGGTGAGCACCCTGGTCGGCGACCTGGTCGACGCCGGGCTGCTGGGCCGCGAGCGCGACCCGGACGACCGGCGGCTGGTCCGGCTGCGCCTCACCGACGCCGCGTGCCGGCGGATGGCCGACCACGAGCGGCACCGCGCCGAGCTGCTCGCCGCCGCCCTCACCGCCCTCGACCCGGCGGCCCGCCGCGCCCTGCAGGTGGCCCTGCCCCACCTCGCCCACGTGGCCACCCTCGTCGCGCACGGCGACCCCGGTCAGGCGGCCCCGTCCAGCTCGGCGTAGCCGCGGCGGGCCGCGCGGTCAGGCGGCCCCGTCGGGCGAGGGCACAGGTGCGGCGGGCCGCGTGGTCAGGCGGCCCCGTCCAGCTCGGCGTAGCCGCGGCGGGTCGCCACCAGGGCGGCACGCGGGCCGAAGGGGGCCTCGGCGGCCACCCGCTCCGGCGGGGCACCGTCGGCGTGGCCGGCCCGGATCAGCCGGGCCAGCTCCGCGAGCTGCCCCTGCTGGGCCCGCACGAACCCCGGGTCGACCAGCTCGCCGTGCCCGGGCACGACCACCGTGCCCGGGGTGGTCAGCCGCAGCAGGTCGGCCACCGCGTCCGGCCACCGCAGCGGGTACGACTCCTCGAACGCCGGTGGGCCGCCCTGCTCGACCAGGTCCCCGGCCACCAGCACGTCCGCGTCCGGCACGTGCACCACCAGGTCGCCGCCGGTGTGCCCGGGCCCGGGGTGACGCAGCAGCACCCGCCGCCCGCCCACGTCCAGCACCGCCTCCGAGCGCACGGCGTGCGTCGGGGCCAGCAGCTCTGCGTCCGCCAGCTCGGCGGCCAGCTCCGGGTGGGTCTCGCGCATCTCCTCGTACGCTGCCCGGCGCACCTCGTCGGGGCGCTCGCGCAGCGCCTCGGCGGTGGCCTCGTGCGCGTACACCGGCCGGGCCGGGTCGGCGGCGAGGAGCGCGTTGCCGAAGCAGTGGTCGAAGTGGTGGTGGGTGTTCACCACCGTCCACGGGTGTGCGGTGACCGCCCGGGCGGCGGCGGCCAGCCCGGCGGCCTGCCCGGCGGTGGAGAGGGTGTCCACCACCAGGGCCGCGCCGTCGCCGACGACCAGCGTGACGTTGACGTCGAGCAGCGGCTCGCGCAGCACGTGCACCCGGTCGGCGACCTCGACGAAGCGGGGCGTCACGACGCCGGTGGCCCCGCCGCGTCGGCCCGGCCGGGCGTACCCGTCGTCGCGGGGGCAGCCCCGGCCCGCTCGACGAAGCGCTGCCGGTCGACCAGCACCCGGTCCACCCGCCCCGCCGCGACGGTCTCCCCGCCGTCGCTGACGGTCACCTCGAAGCGCAGCCGACGCCCCGCGACCTCGGCGAGCGTCGCCCGCGCCACCACCGTCCGGCCGACCGGGGTGGGCGCGCGGTGGTCCAGCTCGACGCGGAGCCCGACCGTGGTCCGGCCCGGCGGCAGGGCGGCGGCGGTCGCCGCCACCGTGGCCGCCTCGGCGAGGGCGACCACCCGGGGGGTGCCCAGCACCGGCACGTCACCGGAGCCCACCGCCTGCGCGGTGTCGGCGTCGGTCACCGTCAGCTCGACCCGGGCGGACAGGCCCGGCGCGAGGGGTTGCTCGGACTGCTCCTGCATGGGGCACAGCCTAGGTGGTCGGCGTGGGCCCTCCGCGGTGCCGCCGTTAACCTGGACGGCGATGGCCGTCGCGACTGACCCCAAGCCCCCCGCCCCCACCGGACCCCCGGAGACCCCCGACGGCGGGCGCCGCCGGGTGGTCGCCATGGTCGTCTGGGCCGTCGCCTTCGTGGCCGGCTGGCTCGTCATCGGCCTGCCCACAGACCCGGCGTACGCGTTCCTCTGGATCTGGGCGGGCACCATCGCCTGGAACTCCCACCGCCCGTGGCGCAGCCACCTGAGCTTCGCCCGGGACTGGGTGCCGGTGGTGCTGCTGCTGTTCGTCTACAACCTCTCCCGGGGGTTCGCCGACAACGGTGCCGTCCCGCACGCGATGGAGCTGATCGTCGCCGACCGGTTCATGTTCGGCTGGGCCACCGGCGGCGAGGTGCCGACCGTCTGGTTGCAGGAGCACCTCTACCGCCCCGAGGTCCGGTGGTGGGACGTGGCGGTGAGCTGGGTCTACTTCTCGCACTTCGTGGTGGCGCTCGCCGCCGCCGCCGTGCTCTGGATGCGCAACCGGCGACGCTGGGCGGCGTTCATGCGCCGCTGGGGCTTCCTCTGCGCGACGGGCCTGGTGACGTACTTCCTCTACCCGGCGGCCCCGCCCTGGTGGGCGGCGCAGAACGGGCTGCTCACCGAGGTCGCCCGGATCTCCACGCGGGGGTGGAAGGCGTTCGGCATGCACGGTGCCGGCAACCTGCTCAACGCCGGGCAGATCGCCTCCAACCCGGTGGCCGCGATGCCGTCGCTGCACACCGCGTTCGCCCTCTTCGTGGTGGTGTTCTTCCTCCGCTCCGTCCGCCGCCGCTGGTGGCCGCTGCTGCTCGCGTACCCCCTGGCGATGACCTTCACCCTGGTCTACTCGGGCGAGCACTACGTCATCGACGTGCTGGTCGGCTGGGCGTACGTGGGCATGACCTTCCTGGCGGTCGGCCTGGCGGAGCGCTGGTGGGCGGCCCGCCGGGCGCGCCGCGGCCCGACCGGCCCCGGCGACCCGGACGACGAAGCCGGCCCGGCCGAACCCGCCGGCCCGCTCCCGTCCGCCCCCGCCACCACGGCCGGTGACCCCCCGGCGGTCCCGGCCGCCCGCTGACCCCGCCCGGCCGCGTCGCCGATCGTCAGCCGGCGCGGCGGGCCGCGTGCGCCCGGGCGGTCAGCTCCGCCGCCAGCCACCACGCCTCGGCCAGGTCTCGGTCAGGTGCGGCGGCGCCGGCCCCGCCCGCCGTGTCCGCGTGCACGGTCGCCAGCCGTAGCCGCCGCTGCGCCGGCCCCTGGGTCACCCGCACGCTCTGGATGCGGGCGTACGGCACGACGGTGAGCTGCCGGGTGAGCAGCCCGGAACGGGCGGCGAAGACCCGCTCGTCGAGCCCCGCCCCGACCGCCCGGCGGCTCAGCGGGCGCAGCCAGCGGGCCCGGGTCGGCGGGAGGGTGGTCGCCAGCGCGCCCAGCCGCACGCCGGGCAGCACCTCCGCGACGATCGCCTCCCCGGTCGGGTGGTCACCCACGGGCAGCAGCCGGTCCGGCCGGTTCCGGTCGTCGCCCTCGGCCGCGGAGTAGCCGGCCACCTCCAGGCGCAGCCGCAGCCAGCCCTTGGCGCGCCAGAGCAGCGGCCAGGTCACCCCGACCGTCTGCACCCGGCTCAGCGGCACGGTCTGCGCGCGGGTCTCCAGCAGGCCGTTGCGGACGCGCAGGGTGCCCTCGTCCCGCGCCAGCCGGAAGTTCCAGTCGTCCAGGACCCGGCGCACCGGTTGCAACAGCACGCCGGCCATCGCGGTGATCGTGCTCGCCACCGCGATGAACGAGTACGAGCCCTCGGAGACGAACTGGGCCACGACGAAGGCCACGCCGAAGGGGAGCAGGAACGCCTGCGGGGTGAGGAGCTGGCTGACCAGCAGGTCCCGGTTGGACACCGCGTGCAGCGCGCGCCCCGGCGGGGGCGGCACCGCCGGCGCGACGTCGTCCGGCGCGGGCTGCGGCCCCGGGGCGGGCGCCGGGCCGGCGAGCGCGAGGAGCCGCCGCCGCAGGACGCCGGCCTCGGCCACCCCCAGGTACGCCAGCGGCGCCTCCGTCTTCGCGCCGCCGACCACCTCCAGCCGCAGCTCGGCCAGCCCGGTGAGCTGGGCGAGCAGGGGGCGGACCACCTCGACGGCCTGGAGCCGCTCCAGTGGGATCGCCCGGGTGCGCCGCCAGAGCAGCCCCTCGTGCACCCGCAGTTCCCGGCCGACCACGTGGTAGCCCGTGTTGTACCAGCTCACGACTGCGAGCACGGTCGCGCCGAGGGCCAGCAGGGCCGCCATCAACGCGAACCACCCGAACCCGACCCGGGAGAGGGTCGACCACGACAGCCCGGCGATGACCACGACGAGGGACTTGGCCCCGTGCAGCACGGGACTCAACGGGTGCAACCGCTGCCGGGGCTCGGCGTCCGCGACGCCGCCCCGACCGCCCGGCCCCCCGTCCCCGGGCGCCGTGGCCGGGGCGGGCAGCGGGGCCGGGGTGGGGGGTGGGGGCGGGTCGGGCATGGGGAGGTCGGGGGTCACAGGGGCTCCGTGCGGGTCTCGCCGAGGGCGGTGAGCCGGTCGCGCAGCCGGGACGCCTCCGCCGGGCGCAGCCCGGGCACGCGGGCGTCGCTGGCCGCCGCGGCGGTGTGCAACTGCACGGTGGCCAGGTTGAACGCCCGCTCCAGCGGGCCGGCGCTGACGTCGACGAACTGCATCCGCGAGTACGGCACGACGGAGAGCCGCCGGACCAGCAGCCCGTGCCGGACCAGCAGGTCGTCCTCGCGTTCGGCGTACCCCCAGGCGTGCACCGCCCGGACGATGGTGACCACCCGCACCGCGCCGACCAGCACCACCGCGCCGACGGCGACGCCGAACAGCCGGTGCCCGGACATCACCCAACCGACCGCCAGCCCGACCAGCACCACCCCGAGCAGCCCTGCCAGGCGCAGCAGCTCGACCCGGATCAGGTCGGTCGAGACCGACTGCCAGCGGACGGTCTCCGGCCAGGGCTCCAGGGGGCCCGCCGGTGCGCCGGTCGGGGGTGGTGGGGGACAGCCGACGGGCTCGCCGGTCACCGGGGTCGTCCGCTCTGCGCGCTCACCAGTCGAGCGTAGGCGATCAGGCCAGCGGCGAGACGTCCCGCAGGAAGCCCCGGGCGTCGAGGAAGCCGCCGAGGTGCTCCCGGTGCGCGGCGCAGGCGAGCCAGGTCTTGCGCCGGTCGGCCGTGTGCAGCCGCGGATTGTTCCAGCGCAACGCCCACTCCGCCGGGGCGCGGCAGCCCTTGGCCGAACAGATCGGCGCGGCGTCGGCACCCTTGGCGGGGCCCGCGTCGGCGGCGTCGTCGGGGAGGGAGGCGCTCACCCGGGCCAGTCTAGGGGCCGGCGGGGCGAGGCGGGAAGATCAGAGCGCCGGGCGGCCACGGGGGGAGCCGCCCGGCGACGGGGAGAATCGTACACACGCCGGGCCCCTCGATGTCCAGCCGTGGACCGGCGTTTCGGTACCACGGGACGGCGTGGCGAGAATCGTCTTCTCCCCGCCTCGGCTCTCAGCCGGGCATGCGAGTCTTGATACGCACCACGCCGCGACGACCGATCATGCTGTGGAGGACCGGTGGCCCAGCCGACCACGCCCGACGCCCCGACGCCGAACGGCACCGCGCCGGAGCCGCCGCCCCCGCCGACCGCCGCGCCCGCGACAGGCACCACGCCCGCGACGACCACCCCCGCGCAGGACGCCACCCTGCTGGAGCGGGCGCTGTTCGAGATCAAGCGGGTGATCGTCGGGCAGGACCGGATGGTCGAGCGGATGTTCGTGGCGCTGCTCGCCCGGGGCCACTGCCTGCTGGAGGGCGTGCCCGGCGTGGCGAAGACCCTGGCCGTGGAGACCCTCGCCAGGGTCGTCGGCGGGTCCTTCGCCCGGGTGCAGTTCACCCCGGACCTGGTCCCCGCCGACATCATGGGCACCCGGATCTACCGGCAGTCCAGCGAGAAGTTCGACGTCGAGCTGGGCCCCGTCTTCGTCAACTTCCTGCTCGCCGACGAGATCAACCGGGCCCCCGCGAAGGTGCAGTCGGCGCTGCTGGAGGTGATGAGCGAGCGGCAGGTCTCCATCGGCGGCCAGAGCCACCGGGTGCCGGACCCGTTCCTCGTGATGGCCACCCAGAACCCGATCGAGCAGGAGGGCGTCTACCCGCTGCCGGAGGCGCAGCGGGACCGCTTCCTCATGAAGATCGTGGTCGGCTACCCCACCGACGCCGAGGAGCGGGAAATCGTCTACCGGATGGGCGTGACCGCGCCCGAGCCGGCGCGGGTCTTCGACACCGAGGACCTGGTCGCCCTCCAGCGCAAGGCCGACCAGGTCTTCGTGCACAACGCGCTGGTCGACTACGCGGTCCGGCTGGTGCTGGCCACCCGTGCCCCCGCCGCGCACGGCATGCCCGACGTCGCCCGCCTGATCCAGTACGGCGCCAGCCCGCGCGCCTCGCTCGGCCTGGTCCGGGCGACCCGGGCGCTGGCGCTGCTGCGCGGCCGGGACTACGCCCTGCCGCAGGACGTGCAGGACGTCGCCCCCGACATCCTGCGCCACCGGCTGGTGCTCAGCTACGACGCGCTCGCCGACGACGTGCCGGCCGACCACGTGGTGCAGCGGGTGATGTCGACCATCCCGCTGCCGGCGGTGGCCCCGCGCCAGCAGGCCACCCCCGGCAGCCCCCCGCCGGCCGGCGCCGGGTGGCCCGGGCAGCGGCCGTGACCTCACCCGCCCCCGCCCCCTCCCCGGGCGCGCGGTGGTCGCCGTCGCCCGCCGCCGCGCCCCGCAGCGAGGCGCTACTGTCCCGGCTCCAACTGCTGGTCACCCGCAAGCTCGACGGCCTGCTCCAGGGCGACTACGCCGGCCTGCTGCCCGGCCCGGGCAGCGAGGCGGGGGAGTCGCGGGAGTACCGCCCCGGCGACGACGTGCGCCGGATGGACTGGCCGGTGACCGCCCGGACGACGACGCCGCACGTGCGGCGTACCGTCGCCGACCGGGAGCTGGAGACCTGGCTCGCGGTGGACCTCTCGGCGAGCCTGGACTTCGGCACCGGCCGGTGGCTGAAGCGGGACGTCGTGGTGGCCGCCGCCGCCGCGCTGACCCACCTGACCGTGCGCGGCGGCAACCGGATCGGGGCGGTCGTCGGCAGCGGCGCCGCCACGGACGCCCCGGCCGGTCGCCGCCGGGGCGCGTCGCCGCCGGCCGGCCCCGGGCAGATCGTCCGGCTGCCCGCCCGGGGCGGGCGCCGGGAGGCCCAGGGACTGCTGCGCGCGATCGCCGGCACCGAGATCCGGCCCGGTCGTAGCGACCTGGGCGCGCTGGTCGACGCGCTGAACCGGCCGCCCCGCCGGCGCGGCGTCGCGGTCGTGATCTCCGACTTCCTCGCGCCGCCGCAGCAGTGGGCCCGGCCGCTGCGCAAGCTGCGCGTGCGGCACGACGTGCTGGCGATCGAGGTGGTCGACCCGCGCGAGCTGGAGCTGCCCGACGTGGGCATCCTGCCGGTGGTCGACCCGGAGACGGGGGAGCTGCACGAGGTGCAGACCGCGAACCCCCGGCTGCGCCGTCGGTACGCCGAGGCCGCCGCCGCCCAGCGGGCCGAGATCTCCGCCCAACTCCGGGGGGCCGGGGCGGCCCACCTGCGACTCCGCACCGACACCGACTGGCTGCTCGACATGGTGCGCTTCGTCGCCGCGCAGCGGCACGCCCGCACCCGGGGGACGACACGATGATCCGTTTTCTGCAACCGTGGTGGCTGCTGGCCGTGCTGCCGGTGCTCGCCCTCGCCGGGGCGTACGTGTGGCGGCAACGGCGTCGCCGGGCGTACGCGATGCGGTTCACCAACGTGGACCTGCTGCGCACCCTCGCGCCGAAGGGGCTGGGCTGGCGTCGGCACGTCCCGGCGGCGGCGTTCCTGCTCTCCCTGCTGGTGCTCGCCACCGGCCTGGCCCGCCCGGCGGTCGACACCAAGGAGCCGCTGGAGCGGGCCACCGTCATGCTCGCCATCGACGTGTCGCTGTCCATGCAGGCCGACGACGTGTCGCCGAACCGGCTGGAGGCGGCGCAGGAGGCGGCGAAGCAGTTCGTCGGCGAGCTGCCGGAGACCTACAACCTCGGGCTGGTCTCGTTCGCGAAGTCGGCGAACGTGCTGGTGCCGCCCACGAAGGACCGGGACGCGGTGACCCACGCCATCGACGGGCTGGTGCTGGCCGAGGCCACCGCCACCGGGGAGGCGGTCTTCACCTGCCTGGAGGCGATCCGGACGGTGCCGGCCGACGGCGCGGCGGGCATCCCGCCGGCCCGGATCGTGCTGCTCTCCGACGGGTTCCGCACCTCGGGCCGGTCGGTGGAGGAGGCCGCCGCCGCCGCGCAGGCCGCCAACGTGCCGGTGTCGACGATCGCCTTCGGCACGGACTCCGGGCAGGTCGACATCGGCGGGCAGCTCCAGCGCGTGCCGGTGGACCGGCTCGCGCTGGCCGACCTCGCCGAGACCACCGACGGCTACTTCTACGAGGCCGCCTCGGTCAGCGAGCTGAAGCAGGTCTACCAGGACATGGGCAGCTCGATCGGGTTCCGCACGGAGCCCCGCGAGATAACCCAGTGGTACGCGGGCATCGCCCTGCTGCTGGCGCTGTGCTCGGGCGCGGCGAGTCTGCTCTGGTCGTCCCGGCTGCTCTGAGCCCCCGCCGCCGGGCCCTCGTGGTTCCGGCCCCCGGACCGTCGTCGCTCCGGTGCCCCCGGGCCCTCGTCGTTCCGACCCGGCGGCGCCGTTCCGCCCCGCCGGCGGTCGCTCCGGGGTTGCCCCGCGCGTCGCCCCGGCTCCCGATCGCGGGGCCGGGGCGACGCCGTCCGGCGTGCTGCCGGGCCGCCTCGAAACCTCCGAAAACAGCGGTGCCGTCCTGGGGTCGTGTCCCGGCCTCCTTCCGCGCCACACCGCGCGACCGGGTGGGCTCCCGATCAGTGAAGCGGCGTGAACTGGAGATCCCTGCCATCCCCGCGAGATCAGGTTTCCGAAATGTTTCCGAAAGGTGTTGACAGTCCGGCGCGGGCGGGCCGACACTTTCGCCATCGACAGACGTCGACGAATGTCGATCTCACCTCACCCGCCACGATCCGGTCCGCCGCTCGTCCGTTGCGCCGGCCGGGGCCCGCCGCTCCGCCCGCCGCCGACCCCCGTGGCCGTCGTCCTGCGCGCCGACGGCCCCGCCGGATCGCGGTTCGCCACCCGGCCGCCCACCGGCCCTCACGAGGAGGAAGCACGCCCATGAACGACGCCCCCGTTCGCCCGAAGCCCCGCCGGCGCGGCCTAGTCCGGCTGCTCGTGAGTGGTGCCTGCGCCCTGGCGCTGGTCGCGGTCACGGCGCTGCTGCCCAGCGCCGCCAGCGCGGCCGTCACCACGAACCAGGAAGGCAACCACGGCGGCTACTTCTACTCGTTCTGGACCGACAGCCAGGGCACGGTCTCCATGGAGCTCGGTTCCGGCGGCAACTACAGCACGTCGTGGCGCAACACCGGCAACTTCGTCGCCGGCAAGGGCTGGAACCCCGGCGGCCGACGGACCGTGAGCTACTCGGGCAGCTTCAACCCGTCCGGCAACGCCTACCTGACCCTCTACGGATGGACGCGCAACCCGTTGGTCGAGTACTACATCGTCGACAACTGGGGCACGTACCGGCCGACGGGCACCTACCACGGCACCGTCACCACCGACGGCGGCACCTACGACATCTACAAGACGACCCGCTACAACGCCCCGTCGATCGACGGCACCAGGACCTTCGACCAGTACTGGAGCGTGCGGCAGTCGAAGCGGACGGGCGGCACCATCAACGCCGGCGCCCACTTCGACGCGTGGGCCGGCAAGGGGATGAACCTCGGCAGCCACTACTACATGATCATGGCCACCGAGGGCTACCAGAGCAGCGGGAACTCCAACATCACGCTGGGCGGCACGACCAACCCCGGCCCCACCCCGACCGGCGGCACCGGCGGCTGCACCGCGACGCTGTCGGCGGGCGACCAGTGGAGCGACCGGTACAACCTCAACGTCGCGGTCTCCGGCTCCAGCAACTGGACCGTGACGATGGACGTCCCGTCCCCTGCCAAGGTCATCGCAAGCTGGAACATCTCCGCGAGCTACCCGACGGCCCAGCGGTTGGTCGCCCGGCCCAACGGCAGCGGCAACAACTGGGGCGTCACGATCCAGCACAACGGAAACCGGACCTGGCCGACGGTCTCCTGCGCGGCCGGCTGATCCCGACCCGACCCGCGCGGTGCGGCGGCGGCCAGCCGCCGCACCGCTGCTGTCGGTGGCTGGCGGTCCGGTGCCGGCCCTCTCGGTGGCCGCGGGTTCAGTGACCGGCGCCGGCCAGCACGAAGACGACCGCCACCCAGACGGCGGCGAGGGTGAAGCCCAGCGGGGCGACGTAACGGCTCATGGGAAGGCTCCGGTGGCGGCTGGTCGGTCCACGCTGGCACGGGGACCTCAGGGGAGAAGGTGGGACGCGCGCACACGAAGGAGTCGTGACCGGGGTGCTCCCCACGCCGGCCGGTCTTCGCCGGCGGTACGACACGGCCACCCCGCCCGGGAGCCGGGAGGATGAGGCGGTGCGGGGGAGCGGAGCTGGGTCAGCTCACCTGCTGAGTCGTGGCTCAGCGGGGCTGACGTTCGGCCCGGCCACGACTCGGAGGATCGCTATCTCGCACAGCGATCACCTCCTGCGGTCGGCCTGGCCCGGAACGCGGATCATCGTACACCCGACCGCCGCACGCCTCGTAGTCGGCAGGGCGGCCGATGGGGTCGGGAAGGGGCCCCTCCACAACCGAATGCGTTAACAAGGTGCCCCTCCTTGCGTCGCGGGCGCGGGGCGCGTTACTGCTTACCTGCCGGTAACACCTAGGCTCCGGACCGACGTGGATCGTGAGCAGAGGGGGAACCGTGGCCCGTACCGTGCTGGTGACCGGCGGCAACCGGGGGATCGGCCTGGCCATCGCGCAGGCCTTCGCCAAGCAGGGCGACCGGGTGGCGGTGACGCACCGCAGCGGCGAGGCCCCCGAGGGGCTGTTCGGCGTCAGGTGCGACGTGACGGACTCCGCCTCCGTCGACGCGGCCTTCACCGCCGTCGAGGCCGAGCTGGGCCCGGTCGAGGTGCTGGTGGCCAACGCGGGCATCACCGACGACACCCTGATCATGCGGATGTCGGAGGAGCAGTTCACCCGGGTGCTGGACACCAACCTCACGGGCGCGTTCCGCTGCGCGAGCCGGGCGTCGAAGAAGATGCTCCGCGCCCGGTGGGGCCGGATGATCTTCATTTCCTCGGTGGTCGGCCTCTACGGCGGCCCCGGCCAGGTCAACTACGCGGCGAGCAAGGCCGGCCTCGTCGGCGTGGCCCGCTCGATCACCCGGGAGTTGGGCGCGCGCAACATCACCGCCAACGTCGTCGCGCCCGGTTTCGTCGAGACCGACATGACCGCCGTGCTGCCCGAGGACCGCAGGGCCGAATACCTCAAGGCCATCCCCGCCGGCCGGCTCGCCTCGCCCGAGGAGATCGCCGGAGTGGTCGCCTGGCTGGCCTCGGACGCCGCCGGCTACATCTCCGGCGCCGTGATCCCGGTCGACGGCGGCCTCGGCATGGGCCACTGACCCTTATCTACGTACGGAGGAACCCCCGGATGTCCGGACTGCTCGCCGGTAAGCGGCTGCTCGTGACCGGTGTCATCACCGACGCCTCGATCGCCTTCTCGGTGGCGAAGCTCGCCCAGGAGAACGGCGCGCAGGTCGTGCTCACCGGCTACGGCCGGCTCTCCCTCGTCGAGCGGATCGCCAAGCGGTTGCCCGAGCCGGCCCCGGTCATCGAGCTGGACGTGACCAGCCCCGAGCACCTCGCGGGCCTGGCGGACAGGGTCCGCGAGCACGTCGACGGCCTCGACGGGGTGGTGCACTCGATCGGCTTCGCCCCGGCGAGCTGCCTCGGCGGCGGGTTCCTCGACGCCCCGTGGGAGGACGTGGCGACCGCGCTGCACGTCTCGACGTACTCCTACAAGTCCCTGGCCATGGCGGCGCTGCCGCTGATGCAGCCGGGCGGCGCGGTGGTCGGGCTCACCTTCGACGCCACCAAGGCGTGGCCGGTCTACGACTGGATGGGCGTGGCCAAGGCGGGCCTGGAGTCGGCCTCCCGCTACCTCGCCCAGCACCTGGGCGGGCGGGGCATCCGCAGCAACCTCGTCGCCGCCGGCCCGCTGCGCACCATCGCGGCGAAGTCGATCCCGGGCTTCGAGCAGTTCGAGCAGGCGTGGACGGAGCGGGCCCCGCTGGGCTGGAGCCTCACCGACGCCGAGCCGGCCGCCCGCGCCTGCCTGGCGCTGCTGTCCGACTGGTTCCCGGCGACCACCGGCGAGATCGTCCACGTCGACGGCGGCTACCACGCCCTCGGCGCCTGAGGTGCAAGGAAGGGCCCCCGTTAACGCTTCCGGTATAGCAGGGGGCCCCTCCTGACAACCGCGACACCGGGGGGCCGCCCGCCCGTCACGGGCGGCGGGGGAGAATGGACCCATGGCGTACGACGCGTTGGTGCTGGTCTCCTTCGGCGGCCCTGAGCGGCCCGAGGACGTGCTGCCCTTCCTCCAGAACGTGACCCGGGGGCGGGGCGTGCCCCCGGAGCGGCTGGCGGAGGTCGTCGAGCACTACCAGCACTTCGGCGGGGTCTCCCCGATCAACCAGCAGTGCCGCGACCTGCTCGCCGCCATCCGGGCGGACTTCGCCGCCCACGGCGTCGACCTGCCCGTCTACTGGGGCAACCGGAACTGGCACCCGATGCTCGCCGACACCGTGGCGCAGATGCGCGACGACGGGGTCACCAACGCCCTGGCGTTCGTCACCAGCGCGTACGGGGGCTACTCCTCCTGCCGGCAGTACCAGGAGGACATCGCCGCCGCCCGCGCCGCCGTCGGCCCGGACGCCCCGCTGATCGACAAGCTCCGCCAGTTCTGGGACCATCCCGGTTTCGTCGAGCCGCACGTCGACGCGGTGCGGGCCGCCCTCGCCCGCCTCGACCCCGCGAAGCGGGACAGCACCCGGCTGGTCTTCACCGCCCACTCCGTGCCCACCTCGATGGCCGCGAACGCCGGCCCGCACGGCGGCCGGTACACCGCCCAGCTCGCCGAGGTGGCCCGGCTGGTGCACGCTGCCGCCGCCCCCGACCTGCCGTACGACCTGGTGTGGCAGAGCCGCTCCGGCCCCCCGCACGTGCCGTGGCTGGAGCCGGACGTCAACGACCACCTCGCCGCGCTCGCGGAGGCCGGCGGCACCACCGGCGTGGTGGTCAGCCCGATCGGGTTCGTCTCCGACCACCTCGAGGTGGTGTGGGACCTCGACACCGAGGCGCTGGAGACGGCCAGGCGGCTCGGGCTGGACTTCGTCCGGGCGGGCACCCCCGGCACCGACGCGCGCTTCGTGACCATGGTGCGTGAGCTGGTCGCCGAGCGCACCGAGCCGGGCGGGGAGCGGCTGCGCCGCCGCCTCGGCGAGCTGCCGCTGTGGGACACCTGCCCGACGGTGTGCTGCGTGCCCACCCGCCGACCCTGACCCGCCCCCGACACCCCTGGGATGTTTCGCATGTACGAGCGTAAGCCGGTGCAGAGCTGGCTGACAGACATGGACGGCGTGCTGGTGCACGAGGGCCAGCCGGTTCCCGGCGCGCCGGAGTTCATCAACAAGCTGCGCTCCTCCGGCAAGCCCTTCCTGGTGCTGACGAACAACTCCATCTACACCCCCCGCGACCTCCAGGCCCGGCTGACCCGGATGGGCTTCGAGGTGCCCGAGCACGCGATCTGGACGGCGGCGCTGGCCACCGCCCAGTTCCTGGCCGACCAGCGGCCGGGCGGCACGGCGTACGCGATCGGGGAGGCGGGGCTGACCACGGCGCTGCACGCGGCCGGCTACGTCCTGTCCGACTTCGCGCCCGACTACGTGGTGCTCGGGGAGACCCGGACGTACAGCTTCGAGGCGATCACCAAGGCCGTCCGGTTGATCAACGAGGGGGCGCGTTTCATCTGCACCAACCCCGACGTCACGGGCCCCTCGGTCGAGGGCGCGCTGCCGGCGGCCGGCTCGGTCGCGGCGATGATCTCGAAGGCGACCGGGGTGGAGCCGTACTTCGTCGGCAAGCCCAACCCGATGATGATGCGCTCGGCGCTGAACACCATCGACGCGCACTCCGAGACGACCGCGATGATCGGCGACCGGATGGACACCGACGTCCTCTGCGGCCTGGAGGCCGGGCTGGAGACCATCCTGGTGCTGACCGGCATCAGCACGCGGGCGGAGGCCGAGCGGTACCCGTACCGCCCGTCGCGGATCGTCGAGTCGGTCGCCGACCTGATGGACGAGATCTGACCCCTCCGGGTCAGGGGCGCAGCGGGGCGTTGCAGGCGGCGACGAGCGCCTGCCGGCAGGCGGTGGTGAGCGGGCGCAGCGCCGCGTCGCGCTGCTGGGCCTCGTAGTTGTTGACCGCCCCGCCCGGCGCGCTGTGCCCGGCCAGCGCCAGCACCCGGTCGAGCACGGCCGCGCGGGCGTACAGCCGCCGCGCCCGGGGGTCGAAGCCGGGCGGCAGGTCGGTGGTGCCGTCGGGGCGGCGCAGCGCGGCCAGCGCGCCGGCCAGCTCCGGCCGCCACTGGGCCACGTCGAGCCGGGTCAGCGCGGCGGTGGTCTCGGCGAGCGCGGCGGCCAGCTCGGCCTCCGCCTCGGCGGCCCCCGGCGCGGCCAGCGACGCGGCCGGCGCGTCGGCCGGCAGCGGGTAGACCCGCCACAGCACCGTCTCCCAGGTCATGCCCGACCCGGAGGTGTGGGTGCGCACCTCGGGGATCAGCCCGAGGCCGCCGGCGACGACCGCCTCGCCGGCGAGCAGCGCCGCGCCGGTGAAGTCGCCCGGCCCGGGCAGCCCCCGGGGGTCGCCGGGCGCGGGCAGCACCAGCCGGATCACGTCGGGGGAGAGTTTCGCCAGGGCGGGCAGCGCGTCCCGCAGCGGGACGTCGGTCCAGGTGCCGGGGGCGTCGGCGACGAGGTGCTCCTCGTCGCCGGCGATCTCCTCGGCGATGTCGTCGTACGGAACGAGCCCGGCGCGCCACGCGCGCACCCAGGCCACGAACCGGCTCGACCGGCGCGGCGTAAGCGTGACCGCACCCGTTGCGGGGAGGGACATGCAAGAGAGGGTACGTCGTGTGCGCCGCCCGTGTCTCGACTGCGGCCCGCCCGGCATCCCCTACCGGACCCCGCCCTCCCCCTCCCGGCGATCCGGGGCGTGCCCTGCCCGAACGCCCCTCCTGTCCGGTCCTGCGCGGCGCGACCCCGATCGACGGCCGCCGACACGTGTGCCCCGTGGCCCGCCGCGCCTGCGGCGTGGCTCACGCGCGGCCGACGGCGCGGTGCCGGGCGCGGCGGCGTGGCCGGGGTTAGCGTGTCGGGATGGCGGGGCGGTACGGCGAGGACGTGTTGGCGGGAAACTGGCGGCGGCGGAAGGTCGTGCCCGAGGTGGACGCCGAGCCCGACCTCGTGGTCGAGGACCCCGACTCCGGGTTCTGCGGGGCCGTGGTCGGCTTCGAGGCCGGCGCGGTCGTCCTGGAGGACCGGCACGGCCGGCGGCGCAACTTCCCGCTGCTACCGGCGGCGTTCCTGCTCGACGGCGAGCCGGTGACGCTGCGCCGGCCCGCCCGCGCGCCGGTGCCGGCTGCCCGGCGGCGTACGGCGTCCGGCTCGATCGCGGTGGCCGACGTCCCGGCGCGCGTGGCCAAGGCCAGCCGGATCTGGGTCGAGGGCGTGCACGACGCCGCCCTGGTGGAGCGGATCTGGGGCGACGACCTGCGGATCGAGGGCGTGGTGGTGGAGCCGCTGGACGGCATCGACGCCCTCGACGAGCGGGTGCGCGAGTTCGCCCCCGGCCCCGGCCGCCGGCTCGGGGTGCTGGTCGACCACCTGGTGCCCGGCTCGAAGGAGAGCCGCATCGTGGCCCGGGTGACCTCCCCGCACGTGCTGGTCACCGGGCACCCGTACGTCGACGTGTGGCAGGCCGTGAAGCCGGCCGCCCTGGGCATCGCGGCGTGGCCCGTGGTGCCCCCGGGCCGCCCCTGGAAGGAGGGCGTGTGCGCGGCCCTCGGGGTGGCCGAGCCGGCCGACATGTGGCGGCACATCCTGTCCCGCGTCGACACCTTCGCCGACGTCGAGACCCCCTTGATCAACGCGATGGAACGCCTGATCGACTTCGTCACCACCTGACCCGGCGGTCGGGCCGGGTCAGGGCTCCTCGTCCGGCGTGCGGGTCAGCACGAAGGTCGCCATGTCGAGGGCGGTCGGGCGGCCCGCGTCGTCGCGCAGCACCGTGATGATCTCGCCGTCCTGGGAGCCGGAGCGCCCCCGCCAGCGGTCCGGCCCCTCCGGGGTGAAGCGCAGGTCCGGGTTGCCCACCCGGCCGCCCCGCAACTCCCCGGTGGCCGCGTCGGCGCGGAACTCGAACTCGATGCCCATCCACCACCACCGGCCGGTCAGCTCGGTCAGCTCGGCCGGGGGCGGGGCGTCGGCCGGGCGCCACGGCGCGGCGGGCTCGGGCAGCGCGTCCAGCACGGTGTCGAGCACCTCCCGGCCCAGGCCGCCGAGGTGGCCGACCCGCAGCCCGTACGAGTTGGCGAAGCCGACGACGGCGGTGCGGGTGCGGCGGTGCACGGCGAGCGTGGCGACGTACCCGGGCATCGAGCCGCCGTGGCCGACGTACACCCGGTCCCCGGAGCGGTACAGCTCCAGCCCGACGCCGTGCCCGGCGGTCCACGACTCGGGGTCGCTCATCGTCACGGTGGCGCACATCTCGGTGAGCGTCTCCGGGGCGAGGACGGCCGGGTCCGGCTCGGCCAGGAACGCCGCCCAGCGGGCGAGGTCGGTGACGGTGGACCAGAGCTGACCGGCGGGGGCCAGCGCCCCGGTGTCGGTGCGCGGCTCCTCCCGCAGCGTGTCGTGCCACGGGTGCACGACGTACCCCAGGGCGAACGGCTCGGTGGCCTGGTAGGTGGTGCGCTGAAGGCCCAGCGGCTCCAGGAGCCGCCGCCGGAGCAGGTCGAGCCAGGGCGTGCCGGTGACCGCCTCCAGCACCCCGCCGAGCAGCCCGTAGGCGAGGTTGGAGTAGTGGTAGACCCGGTGCGGCGGGTAGGCGATCTTGGCCTCGCCCACGCCGGCCAGCACGGACGCCAGGTCGCCGACCTCGGCCCGCTCCCACCACGGCCCGTCGGGCTCGCGTTGCAGACCGCCGGCGTGGCCGAGGAGCTGGCGCAGGGTGAGGCGGCCCACGCCGGTGCCGGGCAGGTGCCGGTCGAGGGGGTCGTCCAGGGCGAGCGCGCCGGCGTCTCGCTGCTGCATGACCAGCACCGCGGTCATGGTCTTGGTGATGGAGCCGAGCCGGTACTGCCGGTCGGCGTCGGGGCGGGGATGGTCCCCGGCGGCGGCGAGGTGGGCCAGCCCGCCGTCGCGCACCACGCCGAGCACGAGCGAGGGGGCGCGCCCCTCGGCCTGTGCCCGGGCGACCCGGGCGTCGATCTGTCGGACGGTCTCGGGCGGCAGCGACACGGCTTCTCACTCCCTCGCAGGACGGCTGCCGCCGACCCTACTGATCTTGCCCACGGGCCGCACGTGCATAAGCGTGTCACTCTTGGGAGGTGGACGCGGTGTTCTGGGTCGTACTGGGTGTGCTGCTGGCGGTCGCCGAGATCTTCACGACGACGCTGTTCCTGATCATGTTCGCGGTGGGCGCGTTCGCCGCCGCGGGGGCCGCCGCGCTGGGCGCGGGGACGGCCGTTCAGGCGGTGGTCTTCACGGTGGTCTCCGCGCTGACCGTGGCCGTCGCCCGGCCGGCGATCCGGCGGCACGCCCGCTCGTCGTCCGACGACCCGGGGCGGCCGTTCGGGGTGGAGGCGATCGAGGGGGCCACGGCCCTGGTGCTGGAGCCGGTCGACACCGACCACGGCCTCGTCAAGATCGACGGCGAGCTGTGGAGCGCCCGGTCGTACGACGCGACGCAGAGCTTCCCCGCCGGCCGGCGGGTGCGGGTAATCAAGGTCCAGGGCGCGACCGCCCTGGTGTGGGATGACGACATTTCCACCCCGGGCGAGCTGCCTGGAACGGGAGGGTGAAGACATGGAGTTCGTGACGGTGCTGTTGGCCGCCATGGCGTTGATCGTCGTGGTGACCCTGATCAAGGCGGTGCGGATCGTGCCGCAGCAGCGCCAGGACGTGGTGGAACGGCTCGGTAGGTACAAGCGCACGTTGAACCCGGGCCTGAACCTGCTGGTCCCCTTCGTCGACGCGGTCCGCACCAAGGTCGACATGCGGGAGCAGGTCGTCAGCTTCCCGCCGCAGCCGGTGATCACCTCCGACAACCTGGTGGTGTCGATCGACACGGTGCTCTACTTCAAGGTCATCGACTCGGCCCGGGCCACGTACGAGATCTCGAACTTCCTCCAGGCCATCGAGCAGCTCACCGTCACCACCCTGCGTAACGTGATCGGCTCGCTGGACCTGGAGCGGGCGCTGACCAGCCGCGAGGAGATCAACCGGCACCTCTCGGGCGTGCTGGACGAGACCACCGGCCGGTGGGGCATCAAGGTCACCCGGGTGGAGATCAAGGCGATCGAGCCGCCGCCCAGCATCCGCGACTCGATGGAGAAGCAGATGCGCGCCGAGCGGGACCGCCGCGCGGCCATCCTGAACGCCGAGGGCCACAAGCAGTCGCAGATCCTCACCGCGGAGGGCGAGAAGCAGGCCGCGGTGCTGCGGGCCGACGGTGACCGGCAGGCCCGGATCCTCCAGGCCGAGGGTCAGGCGAAGGCCATCCGCACGGTCTTCGACGCGATCCACCAGGCCAACCCGAGCCAGAAGGTGCTCGCCTACCAGTACCTCCAGGCGCTGCCGCAGATCGCCAACGGCACGGCCAACAAGGTCTGGATCGTCCCGGCGGAGCTGACCAAGGCCCTGGAGGGGATGGGCGGCGCGCTGGGCGGGCTGAGCCAGATGGCTGGCGACGCGCCGGCACCGGAGGCCGCCGCCACCGCGAGCGAGGTGGAGCGGGAGGCCGCCGAGGCCGCGCGGGCGGCGACCGCCGCCGCCCAGCAGATCCACGACGAGGTACGTGTCGCGGAGGCGCAGGCCACCGGCGGGAACTCCCCGCAGGGGCTGCCGGCCCCGGAGCCGGTCTCCCCGGCCAGCCTGCTGGGCGACCCGGCGCAGCGGCACGAGCGCGCCTGAGGTAGCCGCGCGGGCGCGCCCGACGTAACCGCGTGGGCGCGCTCGGTGGAGCAGAATACGAATAATCCTCATGCGGCGCTCCGGCACCTGACACCATCGGTCCCGAGGACGGGTGGTGACCAGGAGCCGGGGCGCCGCGGCGCGTCCCGCTCCGCCGACGAGCGCAGCGAGGTGACGCATGAAGGAGCCGGCGGACAGGATCTTCTCCCGGGCCCCGGTGCCCGGCGCGCACGACCCGGCCGGGCCGCTCGGCACCCGGCGTACCGGGGGTGGCTTCATGGTGCTGCCCTTCGTCGCCGAGCCGACGCCGGCCGGGCCCGCCACCAACGCGACCTGGGCCTGGTCGCTGCGCCGCTTCGGCCGCGCGGCGGTGTGGCTCCTGCCGGCGTACGCGGTGCTGTACGGGGTGCTCGCCGCGACCAGCGACGGCGGGCTGGGCAACGGCCCGTACCCGGCCGACGGGGGACAGCTCCACCTGGTCGGCTGGGTCGCCGCCGTCTGGCTCGGGCTGCTCGCCCTGCTGGCCCTGACCGGCCTGCTCGCGGCCACCCGCAGCCGTCGGGTGGCCGCCGTCGGGCTGCTGACCGGCATCGCCGGCACCGTGCTCATGCTGCCCTTCGCCGGGCTGGCCGCGCAGGCGCCGGTCTTCGGCACCACGGCCCGCACCCTCGTCCTGGCCGGGGCGACCTGCTACACGGCCGGCTGGCTCCTCACCGGCTGGGCGGTGGCCCGCTCGGGGACGTTCAGCATCGGCGACGGCACCATGCTCATGATCGCCGCGCCCCTGCTCGGCCTGGGCGGCGCGCTGATCGGGTCGCTGCAGACCTTCGGGGCGATCTTCGTGCTGATCTCCGGCATCGGCATCGGGTACCGCTCCGGCCGGCTGGTCCCCGCCACGATCGCCCGGGACGCGGCCAGCGCCAGCGTCGCCACCGCGACGGGGCCGGGCGGCGCGGGCACGGGGCCGGGCGGCGGCCCGCTCGCCGCCGGCTGAGGCGCCCGGTACGGCCCCCGCTGGGCGGTCCGGGGGCGAAATGGCTGGTCAGAGCCGGTGAGTTACCCGACAACCCGCCCCCGGAGGTGGCCGGATCGCGGCCTCCGCGGCGATCCTTGGCGCCATGCCGCCACCCCGCTCGCCGCTGTCGCGGCTGTTCACCGTGCTGCTCGCGGGCGTGCTCGCCGGCTTGGTCCTGGCGGTCGCCGCGCTGCCGGGCAACCTGCTGCTCGGGTTCGCCGCGAAGGCGGCCCTCGGGTCGTACGCCGCGCTGCCCGAGGCCCTGCGCACCCCGGCGACCCCGCAGCGGTCGTACCTCTACGCCAACGACGGCAAGACGCTGATCACCACGTTCCACGACGTCAACCGCACCGACGTGCCGCTGGCCGAGATCGCCCCGGTGATGCGCGAGGCCATCGTGGCCGCCGAGGACCGGCGGTTCTACTCCCACGGCGGCGCCGACCTGCGCGGCCTCGCCCGCGCCCTGGTCGCCAACGTCACCGGCGGCGGCACCGCCCAGGGCGGCTCCACGCTCACCATGCAGTACGTCCGCAACGTGCTCAAGACCGACCCGAACCGCACCGCCGAGCAGCGGGCGGCGGCCACCGAGCAGACCGTCGGGCGCAAGCTCCAGGAGATCCGGTACGCCACGGCGCTGGAGCAGCGGCTCGGCAAGGACGAGATCCTCAACCGCTACCTGAACATCGCGTACTTCGGCTCCGGCGCGTACGGCGTCGCGGCGGCCAGCCAGCGCTACTTCGGCATCCCCCCGGCCGAGCTGACCCTGCCCCAGGCCGCCCTGCTCGCCGGCCTCGTCCAGTCCCCGGACGCGTACAGCCCGATCGACGGCGACGCCGACGCGGCGCTGACCCGGCGCGGGTACGTGCTCGACGCGATGGCCGCCACCGGCGCGATCACCGCCGAGCGGGCCGAGGCGGCGAAGGCGGAGAAGCTCGCGCTGCGCCCCACCGCCCAGCCCAACGGCTGCACCGCCGTCGCCGAGGGCCACGAGGACTGGGGCTTCTTCTGCGACTACCTGCGCCGGTGGTGGCTCACCCAGCCGGCGTTCGGCGCGACCGTCGCCGAGCGCGAGCAGGCGCTGCGCCGGGGCGGCTACACCGTGGTCACCTCCCTCGACCCGCAGCTCCAGGCCACCGCGCAGCGGCAGGCCACCGCCGTCTACGGGTACGACGACGCCCGCGCCCTGCCGATCGCCGCCGTGCAGCCCGGCACCGGGCGCGTCCTCGCCCTGGCGGTCAACCGGCACTACAGCCTCGACGCGAACCCGGCCGGGCGGGCGAACCGCCCCAACACCGTGAACCCGCTGGTCACCGGCGGGGGCGGCGTCGACGGGTACCAGGCCGGGTCGACGTTCAAGCTGTTCACCCTGCTGGCCGCCCTGGAGAGCGGCCGGCCCCTGGCCACCGGCTTCGACGCGCCTAGCCGGCTGCCCACCCGGTACGCCGCCGAGGGCGGGGCGAGCTGCGACGGCCGGTGGTGCCCGGCCAACGCCAACCCGGAGTGGATGGACGGCTACCGCACCATGTGGGACGGCTTCGGCCGCTCGGTGAACACGTACTTCGTCTGGCTGGCCGAGCAGGTCGGCCCGGCGAAGGTGGTGGAGATGGCCCAGCGCCTCGGCATCACCTTCCGCGCGGACGCCGACGCCGCGTTCGCCACCGACGCCGCCGCCAACTGGGGGGCGTTCACCCTCGGGGTGTCCGCCACCACCCCGCTCGACCTGGCCAACGCGTACGCGACCGTGGCCGCCGAGGGGACGTACTGCGCGCCGCTGCCGGTGGTCTCGGTGACCACGGCGGACGGCGACGAGGTCCCGGTCGGCGAGCCGTCCTGCCGCCGGGTGCTCGACGCCGACGTGGCCCGCGCGGCGACGGACGCGGCGCGCTGCCCGGTCGGCCAGCAGACCACGTACGGCCAGTGCGACGGCGGCACCGCCACCGCCGTGGACCGGATCGTCGGCCGACCGGTGGCCGGCAAGACCGGCAGCTCGGAGCGGAACGCCACCGAGACGTTCGTCGGCTACACCCCGCAGGTCGCCGTCGCCGGCATCGCCGCCAACCCGGACGACCCCGGCGACTCGGTCGGCTCGGCCGTGCAGGCCAGGGTGATCGAGGCGGTCGCCCGCACGATCCGCGCCGCCGTGGACGGCGAGCCGGTGCGCGACTTCACCGCGCCGAGCCGCGAGCTGGCCGGCGAGGTGCGCCGCCCGGCCCCGGAGCCGAGCCCCACCCCCGAGCGGCCCCGGCGGCAGCAGGAGCGGAGCCTCCCGCCGAACGTCCAGCGCTGGCTCGACCGCGCCCGCGGCTGAGCCGCGCGGCACGCTCCTTCCGCCCTTCCGTTTCCCGCCCCGGGACATCCGACCCGGGCGCGCGGGACATCGCTCGGACGACGATGGGCGGGACGTTCGCCGATGGCCGCCGTCCCCACGACGGTGCCACGGCGCACGCCCGTCCCCTACGCTGCGGCGGGCCGGTCGGCAAACCGGCCACCACCACCTGGCACCGTCACCCGAGGAGCACCCATGTCCCTGAGCGCGGGCGACGATCGGCGGATCCTGCTGATCGCCGCGAACGACACCTTCTGTCACGTCTACCAGAACTTCACCGAACTGCTCTCGGCCGTCGACCACGGCGAGAAGCTCGGCGGCGCCATCGAGTTCTTCGACGCCGCCGGCCGGCGGCTGCACCCGGTCTTCTCCGCCGAGTGGCGGCTGGAGGGCCTCCACACCGGCAACGACGCGGCCGACCCCGCCGCCGTCCGCCAGCGCTTGCAGGTGGTCGTGAGCCACCTGGCGCGGTACGTCAGCGACCACCCGGACGTCCTCACCCGTTACCGGATCTCCCTCAACCAGGCCCTCAGCCAGTTGCCGGCCCTCAACGGCCCGGGCCTGTCGGACGACTTCAACGCCCTGCCGGACCACCTCGAGCACGACACCGGCAACTGGATGCACAACGCCATGCACGCCGCCGGCTGGGCGTAACCCCCCGGCTCGGGCCTCCCCGCTCACCCCCGACCGCCCGGAGGGCATTCTTGCCGTCGATCATCGGAGCACTGACCAGCCCCCGCCGTGCCCTGGCCGGCGTGGGGCTGGTCACCGCCGCGCTCGTCCTGGTCGGGCAGTGGCGTCACCAGGACACGGCGTCGGTCGGGCTGCTGGCCCTGACCGGGGCCGTGGCGGTCTCGTTCGGCGCGCTCGGCGGGCTGGTGCTGGCCGGGGTGCCCGGGCACCTCGTCGGGCGGCTGATGGTGGCGGCCGGCCTCGTCTCCGCCGTGGCGGCCGTGGCGCTGAGCTGGCCGCACCTCACGCCGGTGGCGTGGCTGAGCCAGTGGCTCTGGTGGCCGCCGTACGGCCTGGTCTTCCTCGCCCTGCTGGTCTTTCCGGACGGCCGGCTGCCCGGGCGACGGTGGCTTCCCGTCGCCGTCGGGCTCGTCGTCACCACGCTGGTGGCGGCCGTCGCCCTCGCGGTGGCCGCCACCAGCGACCCCACGGGGCTGCTCCTGTCCGCCGCGCCGGCCGCGGACCCGACGGCGCAACTGCTCGTCCGCGTCGCCCTGGTGACCATCGCCGTCGAGGCGCTGCTGGTCGTCGGCGTGCTGGTGGCGCTGGCGAGGCGCTGGCGGCGGGCCACCGGCGAGGCCCGCCAGCAGCTCGCCTGCCTGCTGGCGGCCGGCGCGCTCTTCCTGCTCGGCTTCCTGCTGGACTGGCTCAACCTCTCCGGCGCGTGGGTGCTGATGGTGATCGCCGTTCCGGGGGCGATGACCCTGGCCGTGCTCCGGTACCGGCTGTACGGGCTGGAGCAGGTGATCAACCGCACGCTGGTGTGGCTCGTGATGAGCCTGCTGGTGATCACCGCCTTCGTGGCCACCGTGGCCCTGCTGCGCGACCTCGTGCTGCGCGGCAACACGTCGAACTCCTCCCTGGCGGCGACCGGCCTGATCGCGGTGACCTTCGAACCGCTGCGCCACCGGGTGCAGCGCGGGGTGAACCGGCTGCTCTACGGCGAGCGCGACGAGCCGTACGCCGTCCTGGCCCGCCTCGGCGACCTGCTGGAGCGCACGGTGGAGCCGCAGGCGGTCCTGCCGCTGCTCACCGGCACGATCGCCCGCTCGCTGAAGGTGCCCTACGTGGCGGTGGAGCTGGGGGGCGACGACGCCGGCCGACCGGGGCAGGTGCACGCCGAGCACGGCAGCGCCACCACCTCGGTCGAGCGGTTCGACATGGTCACCCACGGCGAGCGGGTGGGGCGGCTCGTGGTGGCCCACCGCGCCCCGGGGGCCCGGTTCACCCCGGTCGAGCGCCGGCTGCTCAGCGACGTCGCGCTGCACGCCTCGGTGGCGGCGGCGTCCGCCCGGCTCATCCGCGACCTGCGGGAGTCCCGCGAGCGCCTGGTCATGGCGCGCGAGGAGGAGCGGCGACGCCTGCGCCGCGACCTGCACGACGGGCTGGGCCCGGCGTTCGCCGGCATGTCCATGCAGGTGCGCGCGGCCCGCAAGCTCGCCACCGCCGAGCAGGCGCGGTTGACCCAGATCCTCGACGGGCTCGCCGACGACCTGCGCACCAGCACCGCCGAGGTGCGCCAACTCGTCGACCAGCTCCGCCCGCCCGCCCTGGACCGGGGGCTGGAGTCGGCGCTGCGGGCCGAGTGTCAGCGCTTCGACGGGCCGAACCTGTCCGTGCGGCTGCTGCTGGAGGACCCGCTGCCCCGGCTGCCGGCCGCCGTCGAGGTGGCGGCCTACCGGATCGTGGGGGAGGCCCTGGCCAACGTGGTCCGCCACGCCCAGGCCCACTCCTGCGAGGTGGTGGTGCGGCGGGGCCGGGCGGTGGTGATCGAGGTCCGCGACGACGGCGTCGGCTTCGGCGGCCCCCGGCCGGGCGGGGTGGGGCTGGACTCGATGCGGGAACGCGCCGCCGAGCTGGGCGGCGAGTGCGAGATCGTCGGCCGGGAGCCGCGCGGCACCCTGATCCGGGTGCGGCTGCCGTTCCAACCCGTGCCCGAGCCCGCCGATTCCGGTGTGGACGGTGCCGGCGAGGGCGGCGGGGACGGCTGAGAGGATGACGGCGTACCGGACATGGGATGACGGGGCAGGGAGCGAGGCGACGGCGATGTCCGAGCGGACCCGGGTGCTGATCGTGGACGACCATCCGGTGGTCCGGCGTGGTCTGCGGATGATGCTCGAGGGCGAGAGCTGGGTCGAGGCCATCGTCGAGGCGGCGACCTGCGCCGAGGCGGTCAGCCTCGCGGTCACCGAGGCGGTGGGCGTCGTCGCGATGGACGTGGCGCTGCCCGACGGCGACGGGGTGGAGGCGACCGGCCGCATCCTCCGGGCCCGCCCCGAGATCCGGGTGCTCATGCTGACGATGGCCGACGACGAGGACGTGGTGAACCGGTCGCTGCGCACCGGCGCCCGGGGCTACGTGCTGAAGGACACCGACCCGGACGTGATCGTCGACGCCCTGCGCACGGTGGCCGGCGGCGGCCTCGTCCTCGGCCCCCGGGTCGGCCCGCAACTGCTGACCAGCCTGCAACGCCAGCCGGCCGAGCTGCCGGCCCCGTTCAACCTGCTGACCCCGCGCGAGCGGGACATCCTGCGGCACCTGGCGACCGGCGAGACCAACGCCCGCATCGCCCGCCGGTTCGGGCTCAGCGAGAAGACGGTACGCAACCAGCTCTCCACGGTCTTCGCCAAGCTCGGCGTCTCCGACCGGGTGCAGGCCGCGCTCCTGGCCCGCGACGCCGGCCTCACCGCCTGAGACGCCGTCCGGCAGAATCGCCGGGTGCCCGTCCAGCAGATCACCGACCCCGACGACGACCGGATCGCCGACTACCGCGCCCTCACCGACGTGGAGCTGCGCACCCGGTGGGAGCCGCCGCACGGCCTGTTCATCGCCGAGGGGGAGCTGGTGCTGCGCCGGGCGCTGCGGGCCGGCTACCCGGCCCGGTCGTTCCTGGTCGACGCCAAGCGGGTCAACCAGCTCGCCGACCTCGACACCGGCGACGCCCCCGTGTACGCGGCCACCCCCGACGTGCTGGAGCGGGCCACCGGCTTCCACGTCCACCGGGGCGTGCTCGCCTCGTTCCGGCGCAAGCCGCTGCCCACCGCCGCCGAGGTGCTCGCCGCCGCCCGGCGGGTGGTGATCCTGGAGGACGTGAACAACCACACGAACCTGGGAGCCATCTTCCGGGCGGTGGCCGCGCTCGGCGTGGACGCCGTGCTGCTCTCGCCGACCTGCGCGGACCCGCTCTACCGGCGCAGCGTCCGGGTCAGCATGGGCGAGGTCTTCGCCATCCCGTACGCGAAGCTGGAGCCCTGGCCGGACGCGCTCGGCGAGGTTCGCGCGGCCGGCTTCACGGTGCTGGCGCTGACCCCGGCGCCGGACGCGGTGCCGATCCAGAGCCTGGCGGCCGGGCAGCGGGCCCGCGCGGCCCTGCTCATGGGGGCCGAGGGTCCCGGCCTGACCCGGGTGGCGATGGACGCCAGCGACGTGCGGGTGGTGATCCCGATGCGCCGTGGCGTGGACTCGCTCAACGTCGCCGCCGCCACCGCCGTGGCCTGCTGGGAGTTGGGCCGCGACGACCCGGCCCAGGGCCCCGTCTCCGAACGCTGACCCGATGCTCGCGACGCGTCACCGGAGAACGGTGCGGCAACGGGCCGGACTCGACATGATGAACAGCAGGAAGCGCTGGTTGCGCGGCCCTGCGCGACCTCGTAGGGAAGGAGGACCGATGACCCCCGACGACGAGAAGTTTCTCCGCCGCGCGGTGGCAATCGCCAGCCGGGCCGGAGCGTCCGGCGAGCGGCCCTTCGGCTCGTTGCTGGTCGGCGCGGACGGCACCGTCCTGATCGAGGACCACAACACCGTGGTCTCCGACTCGGACATCACCGCCCATCCGGAACTGAAGTTGGCCCGCTGGGCCGCTCGGGAACTCGCCCCCGACGTGGCCGCCGGCACCACCATGTTCACGAGCTGCCAGCCCTGCCCGATGTGCGCGACCGCGATCGACCAGTCCGGCCTCGGCCGGGTGGTGTACGCCCTGTCCAGCGAGCAGTTCGAGGAGGTCAGGCCGGCCGCCCCGCCGCCGCCCCCGGTCCGGTACGAGGGGCCGGCGCTGTTCGACGAGGCGCGCGAGCCGATCGAGAACTACTACTAGAGCGCTTGGTCCGTGGTGCGGGCACTGAGCCTCTCGCCGCCTACGTTTGCATGGCCATGCGGCCTAGTGCATAATCTTCCTTGTGTCCAAGGTCCTCACCTCCCTGCCCATCGGCGAACGTGTCGGCATCGCCTTCTCCGGCGGCCTCGACACCTCGGTCGCGGTCGCGTGGATGCGCGACAAGGGTGCCGTTCCCTGCGCCTACACCGCCGACATCGGCCAGTACGACGAGCCCGACATCGCCTCGGTGCCCGGCCGCGCGCTCAGCTACGGCGCCGAGGTCGCCCGACTGGTCGACTGCCGCGCCGCCCTGGTCGAGGAGGGCCTGGCGGCGCTGACCTGCGGGGCGTTCCACATCCGCTCGGGCGGGCGGGCGTACTTCAACACCACCCCGCTGGGCCGGGCCGTGACCGGAACCCTGCTGGTGCGGGCGATGATCTCCGACGACGTCCAGATCTGGGGCGACGGCTCGACCTTCAAGGGCAACGACATCGAGCGCTTCTACCGGTACGGCCTGCTGGCCAACCCGCAGTTGCGCATCTACAAGCCGTGGCTCGACACCGACTTCGTCACCGAGCTGGGTGGGCGCAAGGAGATGTCGGAGTGGCTGCTGGAACGCGGCCTGCCGTACCGGGACAGCACCGAGAAGGCGTACTCCACCGACGCCAACATCTGGGGCGCCACGCACGAGGCGAAGACCCTGGAGCACCTCGACACCGGCATCGAGACGGTCAACCCGATCATGGGAGTCCGGTTCTGGGACCCGTCGGTGGAGATCCCGACCGAGGACGTCACGATCGGCTTCGACCAGGGCCGCCCGGTGACGATCAACGGTAAGGAGTTCGGCAGCCCCGTCGACCTGGTGCTGGAGGCCAACGCCATCGGCGGCCGGCACGGCATGGGCATGTCGGACCAGATCGAGAACCGGATCATCGAGGCCAAGAGCCGGGGCATCTACGAGGCGCCCGGCATGGCGCTGCTGCACGCCGCGTACGAGCGGCTGGTCAACGCCATCCACAACGAGGACACCCTGGCGAACTACCACAACGAGGGTCGCCGCCTCGGTCGGCTGATGTACGAGGGGCGCTGGCTGGACCCGCAGGCGCTGATGCTGCGCGAGTCGTTGCAGCGCTGGGTCGGCACGGCGGTCACCGGCGAGGTGACGTTGCGGCTGCGCCGGGGCGAGGACTACTCGATCCTGGACACCACCGGCCCGGCGTTCAGCTACCACCCGGACAAGCTGTCGATGGAGCGTACCGAGGACTCGGCGTTCGGCCCGTCGGACCGGATCGGCCAGCTCACCATGCGCAACCTGGACATCGCCGACTCGCGGGCGAAGCTGGAGCAGTACGCCACCCTCGGCATGGTCGGCGGCGCGGCCCCCCAGCGCATGGTCGGCGCCGCGCAGGCGGCCTCGACCGGGCTGATCGGCGCGATGCCGCAGGGCGGCGCGGAGGCCATCGCCTCCCGGGGCATCTCCTCCACCGACGACGAGGCACTCGACCGCGCCGCGATGGAGTTCGGCGTCGACTGAGCGCCGCCCCGGACGTGAACGTCACGCGGCCCGGAAGTCCCTCGCGTCCAGGGGCTTCCGGGCCGCGTCGGTCAGCGAGCCTCGGGCCGCCTGTCGCGTCCTATCCGACCTTGAGGGCCAGCTTCCCGACGTAGTGATCATTCAGGGCGCGATGCGCATCCCCGACTCGCGCCAACGGGAAGGTCCGGGCGACGTGGACCTCGAAGGAGCTCGCCTCGATGATCGCGTTCAGCCGATCGGTGGTGGCGCGGCTCCGATCCCCGTCGTAGTGGGACACCGTCGCGCCCGGCGACGCCGCCGGCGCGGGCAGGACACCGTTCGGCCAGGCGATCCGTCCCGACTTCTTGATCGCGCGAAGGGATCGTTCGGCAATCTCGCCTCCGACGGTGACCAGAGCCGCATCGAGCCCGCCCGGTGCGAACTCGAACGCCGCGGCCAACACGTCGTCTCGGCGGCCGTCGACGGCGTCGTCGGCGCCCAGCCGCCGGGTCAGGGCGACACCGTCGTCACCGGAGGCCACGGCCAACACCCGGATGCCGCTGTGCCGCGCCAGTTGCACGGCCATGTGGCCGATGCCCCCACTGGCCCCGAAGACCATGAGCGTCTCGCCCGGCCGCAGGCCGAGCAGGTCGAGGCCGCTCAGTGCGGTCAGGGCATCCCACGCCATCGCGCCGGCCTGTTCGGTCGGCAGCCGGTCGGGAACGCGAGCCACGAACTCCGCCTCGACGACGCCGTACTCGGCGTAGAAGCCGCCACGCGGCACCGGCATCGTCGCGGCGTAGACCCGCTCGCCCACGTCGAACCGCGTGACGTTGCGTCCGACCGCGGCCACCGTGCCCGCCGCGTCCCAGCCGAGGACATAGGGGAAGGTCGACGCGACACCGAAGACGCCGTCGTATCCCCCTTCCCGCTCGCCCGCGTCCCAGGACCCGACGCCTGCGTACTCCACCCGGACGAGGACGTCGTCGTCGCCGACCTGCGGGAGCGGTATCCGGCGCGCCGAGAACTCGTCGACTCCGCCGAACCGGTCAAGGACGACCGCGTTCATCTGCGGCGCCACGATCGCGCCGCCCGCTGTGCGCTCGACTCTGCTCGCCATCGGCCCCCCTCGTTTACTTGAGTCCATCAAGGATCATTGGAGCACAACTATTTGAGTGAATCAAACAACTCCTCTAGGCTGGGGGACGTGGCGCTGCCGAACGGACCCGTGACTCCCTCGTCCGAGGCCGAGGCCGCCTTGTTCGACCTGGTCGACGTGTACGACCGCGCCTACGAGGCGGCGGCAGCCGAGCTGTCGCTCAGCCCGGCGCAGGCGTGTGTGCTCGGGCGACTCGATGAGCGACGGGGCATGGGCGCCCTGGCCGAGGAGCTCGGCTGCGATGCCTCCAACATCACCCAGATCGTCGTACGTCTCGAAGCGCTCGGCCTCGTGACGCGCGAGCCGAATCCCCGGGACCGCCGCGCACGACTCGTCGCGAGAACCCCCCGGGGAGACGAGATCAACCACCGGTTCGCAACGGCCTTCACCTTCGCCCGTACGGCGGTCGGGCGGCTCTCACCCGACGAACAGGACCGGTTGACGGCGCTACTGCGCAAGGCGCTGGGCTGACACGCACCTGCGGCCTCACCTGGCGGAACCTGCGCGCGCGGGAGGGCGGAACCTGCCCCCGCCCGAGCGGCACGAACCCGGGACGGGGCGGCTGCCCGTGCGGGGCACGGCATGGGCATGTCGGACCAGATCGAGAACCGGATCATCGACCTGACGAGGCGGTGGTCGGAGACATCAGCCAGCCTGACAAGGCGCTGGCCCGCCGACCAGGGCCACCGGTCAGCGGCGGCCGGTGGCCAGGGCGACGAGGTACTGTCCGCCGCCGGCGTCGACGCTTGCGGTCACCGGCAGCCCGGGCACCAGCCGGGAGAACCGGTCGACCAGCCAGTCCGCCGCCTCCTGGGCGTCCTTCCTGCTCGGGCAGCGGGCGACCAACTCGCGGCCACCCTTGCGTTCGAGCCGCTCGGCGACGGTGATCAGCGGCGCGGGCTCCACCACGTGCAGACGGTCCGGCCAGGCGATGACCACCTTGACCGCGCCCTTGCGGGTGTTGCAGGCTCGGTGCGCGAGTCGCTCGGCGACCTTGGATTTCTTGTCGGCTGTGCGGCTGTCGACGCTGGGACCACGCGGGTCGTTCACCGACATCTCGGCGTCGACTGGCTCGTCACACACCCAGCACCGCCAACCGTCACGCCTTGCGACGTCATCGAGGAGACTCATCCGAGCAACGTAGCCTGTCGCCGTGGCAGCTGTGACTCCGGCAGTTCAGCCGTTGACGAGGCCACCGGGCGTGGCCGACGGATCGGGATGAGGACAGCAAGCGTCGGTCTGCCGCTGAGTCGGACCAGCCGGCGACCTACCCCACCGTCCGCACCGTCTGCCGCCGTTCGTGCGCGCTTGATCTTCCTCAACCTGCAGGAACGTCTTCTCAACTGGGCGCGGGCCCGGGACTGAGCGGCGGGGCCTCCCCGTCCCCGCGCCGGCGGCGGGCGACGTTCCGCCCACCGCCGGCGGCCGAGTCAGGGGGTGAAGTACGTCGACCAGAAGTCGTGGGTCGGCCAGCTGGTCACGGCGCTCGCCGCCGTCCACAGCGCGGAGTCGATCGCGGCGTAGCTCAGCCCGGAGGGATCGTCGCGTCGGTTGAACACGGCCGCCCAGCTCAGCCCGTTGTACGTGCGGACCATCAGGCTGTACGTGCCGGCGAAACTGCCGGTGTGCCAGATGTTGCGTCCGGTGCCGCCGGTGACCGGGCGGACCGCCCAGCCCATCCCGTAGTACCAACCGTCCGGATTCACCCCGAGCCCGGCGGGCGTGGCGAAGACCTGCGCGGTCGAGGTGCTGTTGAGCACCGTGCTGCCGCTTTCGAAGGCGCGTGCCCAGCGGACCAGGTCGACCGCCGAGGCGAGCCAGCCGCCGTTGGCGTCGTGCAGCCGCATGCTGAATGTGCCGTACGGGGCGTTGACGATCGTGCCGGAGTTGTCCAGCACGGTCGGGCCCGTGTACTGGGACTCGTAGCCGACCTCGCCGCTGTGCGGGCTGATCGTCCAGCCGGTCGCCATCCGGGTGATGCCCAGCGGCGTGAGCAGCTTCTGCCGCACGTACGTCTCGTAGGGCAGGCCGCTGACCTTTTCCACGATCCGGCCGGCCAGCAGGTAGCCGTAGTTGCTGTAGGAGACCGTCGAGCCCGGGGCGTGCGACAGCGGCTGGCCGGACATGTACCGGATGACGTCGGCGTGCGTCAGCTCCATCGGCACCCCGAGCGAGCTGGCGATGACCTGGTCCTTGAACAGGGGGTCGAACGCGGTCAGGTCCAGGTTCCAACCGCCGGTGTGCTGGAGCAGCCGCCGGAGGGTGACCTGGGGCAGCCGGGAATCGGCCACCTGGCCGGCCGGCGGGGTGAACTGGAGGAACTTCGTGATCGGGTCGTCGAGGCTCAGCTTGCCGTCCTGGGCCAGCCGGACCAGCGCGGCGGCGGTCAGCGACTTGGAGAGGCTGGCCACCCGGAACAGCGAGGTCGGCTGGATGGGCTGGGGGGAGTTGTCGCTGTATCCCCGGGCGAGCACCAACCGCCCCTGATAGGTGACCGCGAGCTGCCCGGCAGAAATGCTTCTGGCCTGCATGAACGCCTTCATCGCGTTGTCGAACGCGCTCAGCGCGGCGACCGTGGTGCCGGTGGCGGTCCAGGTGCCCACGGCCTGGGCCGCCGTTGCGCCCACCCCGAGCGCCCCCAGCGCCCCCGCCCCTGCGGCGGCACCCACCAGCTTGCCGAACCCGCGCCGGCTGACAGTTGTCCCGTCCATGCGACCCCTTCCAATTGATCGTGGTCGAAGGAACCGTACTGCACAGATCGATGTCGGGGATACGGCCGGGCCGACTGGTGGTACAGGATCGACGTCACGGACGGTAGCGTGTCGCCCGTGTTTCCCACCGTCCGAGAGGTCCTTGCGCTCGACCCGGTCCGCCACGGCGCGCCCCGCCTGGTGGCCGGGGGCGGTGCTGCCCTGGATCGGCCGGTGCGCTGGGTGCACGTGGCCGAGGTGCCCGACATCGCCGCCCTGCTGCGCGGCGGCGAACTGGTACTCACCACCGGCATCGGGCTGCCCGCCGACGACGCGGGGCTGCGGGCGTTCATCGGCGACCTGGCCGACGTCGGGGTGTCCGGGCTCGTCGTGGAGCTGGGCCGTCGGTACGTCAGCGCGGTGCCCCGGGTGATGGCCGCCGCCGCCGAGCGGCGCGGGCTGCTCCTGGTCGAGCTGCGCCGGGCCACCCCGTTCGTGCGGGTCACCGAGGCGGTGCACGCGCTGATCGTCGACGCCCAGCTCACCGAGCTGCGGGCCACGGAGGAGATTCACCAGCGGTTCACCGAGCTGTCGGTCGAGGGCGCCGGGCCGGCCGAGGTGGTCCGGCAGGCCGCCCGGCTGTCCGGCTGCCCGGTGGTGCTGGAGAACCTCTCCCGGCAGGTGCTCGCGTACGACCCGGCGGGGGAGAGCGCCGAGCTGCTGCTGGACGGCTGGGAGCAGCACTCGCGGCGCATCCGCCCGGTCGGGCGGACCGCGTACGACGCCGACAGCGGCTGGCTGGTGACCACCGTCGGCGCGCGGGGGCAGGACTGGGGGCGACTGCTGCTGCGCTGGCCGGTGAGCGGCGAACTGTCCACCCCCGCGGCTGCCCCCACCCCCGTCCCGGTCCCGGGCTCGGCCCCCGGTGGCGGGGTCGGGCCGGACCCTGCCGACCGGGCTGGGCGACCCGCCGACCCGCCGACCCGGTTGACCATCCTCGTCGAGCGGGCGGCCTCCACCCTCGCCCTGGGCCGGCTGATCCGGCGCGACGCCGAGGGGCTGGAGCGGCAGATCCACCGGACCCTGCTCACCGCCCTGCTGGACCACTCCCGTCCGGTGGACGAGGTGGCCCTGCGCGCGCGGGCGCTCGGCGTGGTGCTGGAACGCCGCCACCTGGTCGGCGTGATGGTGCGGTACCGCGGCGACGACCCGGCGGCCGAGGGCCCGGGGGAGCCCGGCCCGGTCGACCCGGAGGCCGGGCCGGCCCGGCTGCGCGACCTGTCCGAGGCGGTCGGGCAGGCCCTGCGCGAGGCGAAGCTGACCGGCCTGAGCAGCGCCGTCGACGACCAGGCCGTCGGCGTGCTGCTCGCCCTGCCCGACCCGGCGGCCGAGGAGCGGGCGCTGGCCGGGTTCGCCGCCGCGCTGCGCCGCAACCGGATCGACGCCGCCCCGCCCCGGTTGGCCGATCCCGCCCCGTCCCGCCCCGGGGGCCCGACCCGACCGGCGGGCCCCGCCGGCAGCGCCGGCCCGGCCAGCGCCACCGGAACCGCCGGCCCGGCCGGCCCCGCCGGTTCGGCGCCCCGAACCCCCGGCCCCGGGGCGGTGATCGTCGCCGCCGGCAGCGGGGTGGGCAGCCTGCGGGAGGCGCGCCGCTCACTGGTCGAGGCGCGGCAGGTCGCCGACGCCGCCCGCCGGGACCGCCGGGACCTGCCGATCTTCCGGCTCCCGCACGTCGGGCTCGCCGGCCTGCTGCATCTGCTGCGCGACGAGCCGCGATTGCAGACGTTCGTCGAGCGAGAGCTGGGGGCACTGCTGGCGTACGACGCCCGGCACCCCCGCGAGCAGCTCCTGGGCACCCTGCGGACGTACCTGGAGCAGGGCCGCAACAAGTCGGCGGCGGCTGCCGCGGCGCACCTGTCCCGGCCCGCCTTCTACGAGCGGCTGGCCCGCATCGCCCGCGTCCTGGACGTCGACCTCGACTCGGTGGAGGTCGCCCTCTCCCTCCACGTGGCCCTGCTGACCCTGGACGCCATCCGCACCCGCTGACCCACCCACCCCGCCCCACCCCAAGGCCCCGTTGATCAAGAGGTTTGCGTCAGGGATTCGGCCCGTTCCTGACGTAAGCCTCTTGATCAACACGGGGAGGCGGGGGAGAGGGAGAGGTCAGGTCAGGGGGTCAGGGTCTTGGCGTACGGGGTGGGGATGTGGTTCGGGCCGGTCGGGGTGAAGACGTCAGAGGTGCTCGCCGTCGACCAGGCATCCTCGGGGACGGCGGCGACCAGGGCCCGCACCACCGGGGCTTCGCGCCACTGGTCCTGCTCGGCGAGGAGGCCGAGCGCCACCACCGACTCCTCGACCTCGCCGACGCACTCGAACGGCTTGTGCCCGTCCACGCCCAGCAGCTCCCGGTACCCCGCGATCTGGGACTCGTCGGCCAGCAGGTCACCGCCGAAGATGTGGGTGACCCGCTCGCGCGGCATGAACGGCGCCATGGCCAGGAAGACGAACCGGCACTTCGGGCAGTCGCGGCACCACCGCTCGCTGGCGTCGCGCAGCTTGAACGCCGCGTTGCAGCTCGTCACCACGTCGTCGTACCGGTCGATGCCGGCGAACAGCCGGGCGATGTGCAGCTCGGAGAGCGAGCGCAGCAGCGAGAAGTACGGCTCGGTCAGCCCCGCGTGCTCGGCCAGCGCCGCCCGCAGCAGCCCCTCCGCCTCGACCCCCTTCGACCACTGGTGGTTGATCTCGTGCCCGTTCCAGACCAGGTTCGGGTCGGAGGCGGAGCGCTCGTTGGACATCACCACCGGGCCCAGGCCGTTGAGCACCGCCGTGGCGACCGCGATCAGCGAGTTGATCGCGGTGACCGGGATGTGCCCGTTGCGCGCGCCGGCGGCGTTGAGGTCGAACAGCACCGGGTCGATGCGCCGCCGGGCGGCCAGGGCGGGCAGCCCGGACGCCTCGTTGACCGAGACGATGACGTGGTTCGGGTTCACCGAGAACGGCACCGGGTCGAGGCCGGCGTGGCGCAGCGCCTCCAGGCTGACGATCGAGTCCTTGCCGCCGCCGACGGCCGACAGCGGGCGCAGGCCCGAGTTGTCGTACTCGCGGGCGGGCGACACCTCCCCGGGCGGGATCTCGGGGGCCAGCTCCAGCACGTGCGGGAGCTGGTTGCGGTACGCGTACTCGGCGAGGCCCCTGGTGTAGACGGCGGTGACCAGCTCGGCGGCGGCCGGGCCCAGCGGCGCGGGCAGCACCAGCCGGCGCGGCGCGGCGGCCTTGTAGTAGCTGACCCCGGCGACGACGTGCAGCAGTTCCAGGACCCGGCCGAGGGTCGCCACCGTCGCGTCCGACGGCGGCTCGGCGGGCAGCGGCAGGGTGATCACCTCGGTGAACCGCTGCTCGCCGTCGGGGCCGGTGAGGGCGTAGTCGAACAACGCCTCGCCGGTGGCGAGGTCGATCGAGTAGGACGGGAAGGTGAAGGCGTCCATCCGCCGGAGCTGCTCGTTGGGCACACGCCATACTAGGCCCTGGTTCGTCCGGCCGTGCCCGGCTGCGCCGGACCGGGACCGCCCACCGACCCCCAGCCCGAGGAGAACCCCTGTGCGCTTGTCTGACCTGCGCGGACGTACCGTCGCCGTCTGGGGCACCGGCCGGGAGGGCCGGGCGGCCGTGACCGCGATCGCCGCGCACGGCCCGGCCGAGCTGGTGGCCGTGGACGACAGCGCCAACTTCCTCTCCCTGTCCTGGGAGGGGGCGCTGGCCGAGGCGGCCCCGCTGGTCACCGGCGAGGAGGGCTTCGCCCGGCTCGCCGCCGCCGAGGTGGTGGTCCGCTCGCCCGGGGTGCCGAACACCCACCCGTGGCTGGTCGAGCTGCGCCGCCGGGGCGTCACCGTCACCCAGGGCAGCGCGCTGTGGATGGCCGACCACGCCCGGCGCACCGTCGGGGTGACCGGCAGCAAGGGCAAGTCCACCACGTCCAGCCTGATCAGCCACCTGCTCACGGCCGTCGACCGGCCGAACGTCTTCGGCGGCAACATCGGGGTGCCGCTGCTCGACCTGCCCGACGCCGACCTGTACGTGCTGGAGCTGTCCAGCTACCAGTGCGCCGACCTGGCCGACTCGCCCCGGGTGGCCGTGGTCACCGCCCTCTTCCCCGAGCACCTGGACGCGCACGGCGGCGAGCGGGAGTACTACCGGGACAAGCTCAACCTGCTCGCCCACGGGCCGGAGACGGTGGTGGTCAACGGCGCCGACCCGCGCCTCGCCGCCGAGCTGGGCGACCGCCCGGCCGTGCGCGCCGGCACGCCGGACACCACCCACGTGGCCGCCGGCCCCGACGGCGCGCCCTGGTTCCACCTCGGCGACCGGCCACTGTTCCCGCGCGCGGTGCTGCCGCTGGTGGGCCGGCACAACGAGGGCAACCTCTGCGTCGCCCTCGCCGTGCTGGACGCCCTCGGCGTGGACGTGGCGGCACAGCGGGACACCCTCGCGGTCGCCGTCGCCGGGTTCCACGGGCTGGCCCACCGGCTCACCGAGATCGTCGACCCGTCCGGGCTGACCTTCGTCGACGACACCCTCGCCACCAGCCCGTACGCGGCGATGCACGCCATCGACGCGTACGAGGGGCGGCCGTTGACGGTGATCGTCGGCGGCACCGACCGGGGGCTGGACTACACGCCGCTGCGCGAGCACCTGGCCGAGCGCGAGATCACCGTGCTCGGCGTGCCGGACAGCGGCGAGCGGATCGTGGCCGCCCTCGCCGGCCTGCCGAGGGTGCGCTCCGAGGTGGTGGAGGATCTGGTCGCCGCCGTGCGCCGGGCCCGGGAGCTGACCCCGGCCGACGGGGTGGTGCTGCTCTCGCCGGCCGCGCCCAGCTACGGCCGGTTCCGCAACTTCGAGCACCGCTCGGAGGTCTTCGCCGAGGCGGTCCGCGACACCGCCGCCGGCTAGGGTGCGGCCGGCGCGTGCCGCAGCCGCCGGGCGCGCTCCCGCAGGTGGTCGGGTACGAGTTCGAGCAGTTGGTCGGGGCGCAGCGGCAGGTCGAGGAGGCTGAGCCTGACGCGGTTGCGGCACCCGAGGGCGTCGGGATCGAACCGGACCACGTTGACGACGTTCTGCCGCAGCCGCAGGGTGACCCGGCCCCGGGGTTCGAGCCGGCCGCCGGTCGCGCCGTCGAGGGACATCCGCAGCGTCCGGTGCTCGGAGGGGTTGCAGAGGGCGACGGTGTCCTCGCCGCCGAGGACGAGGGCGCGGCCGATGCCCGACATGGGCGCCACCGGCGTCAGCCCGATCGCGGGGATCGACGGGGAGATGACCGGGCCGCCCGCGGCGTAGTTGTAGGCCGTCGAACCCGTGGCGGTGCACGCGATCACCGCGTCGCAGCGGTAGTAGCCGTGCCGGACGTGGTTGATCTCCAGGTCGACCGTCGCGGTCTTGCTCGGCCGGTCGGCGGCGACCACGAGGTCGTTGAACGCGGGGGTCGGCCCGGGGAGGCCGGTGCCGCCCGTGACCTCCAGGCAGCTGTGCGGTTCGAGGCGGAACCGGCCGCCGGCGAGGTCGTCGAGGGCCGTGGGGAGCTGCGCCGGGGAGACCTCGATGAGGAACCCGAGGTTGCCGTGGCAGACCCCGAGCACCGGTGTCTGCCGCCCCGCCATCAGGCGCATGGCCCCGAGCATGGTGCCGTCCCCGCCGAGGCTGATCACGGTGTCGACGCGCTCGACGAACTCCCGGTCGTCCACGGCCGACACGCCGTCGCCCAGCCGGGCGGCGTCGGCGGGGCGGGCCACGACCCGCGCGCCGTGCCGCCGGGCGGCCCGCGTCACCGTCGCGACCGACTCGCTGACGTCGTTGCGCGGGTGGATCACCAGGCCCAGGACGTGCGGCTCCCGGCCTGGCGTGAGCACGTCGGTCATGCCTCTCCCGTCCCGGGCCGGCCTGTTCCCTCGGGCCGTGCCGATCAGGACAGACGTTACGCACCGTACGGCCCGGGGGCCGGCATCCCGGGGAAAGCCGCCCGGGGCGGGCGCGCACTGGGGCGGGCCGACCCCGGCACCCCGGCGGAAGCCGCCTGCGGCGGCGGTGGGCCGGCTCGCGGCGGGCGGCCCGCCGGGGCCGCCCGCCGGTGCGGCTACGTCCGGTCGGCCGCCCGTCGGTGCCGCCCGTCGGCGGCGGGGGTGGGCTCGGCCGCGTCGGGTGACCCGGGCTGCGCGGAGGTCGACGGCCCCGGCTGGGCGGGAAGCGGCTCCGGCCGGGCATGAGGCGGCTCCGGCTGGGCGGGAGCCGGCCCCGGCTGGGCGGGAGCCGGCCCCGGCTGGGCGGGAGCCGGCCCGGGCCGGGCGAGGGCCGGGGGCGGCCCGGTGAGGGCCGCCGGGCCCCCGGCCGCCGGGTCGTCCGGCTCGGCGGGACCGGCCGGGCGGGCGGCGCCGCGCGGCGCCTTGACCGGGGTCCAGGCGAACGCCAGGCACGCGCCGACCAGCGCGAGCAGCATCCCGATGACGAAGCCGCCCAGGTTGGACGTCAGCCAGGAGACCAGGGCGAGCACCATCGAGACCAACGCGTAGAACACGCGCTGCGGCGGGTGGGTCAGCAGCAGCACGCCGCACAGCAGCAGGACGACCGGCACGAGGTACCCGGCCAGCCCCTGCGGCCCGATCTTCAGGATCACCGGCAGCGGCGCGCGCAGCGTCACGAGCATCTCGATGCCGCCGAGGGCGACCAGCAGCCCGCCCCAGAAGGGGCGGCTGCGCCGCCACGCCCGCCACCGGCCCTTCGGCCGGCCGCCACCGTCGGTCATCTCAGCAGCCTTCGGAGGCGAAGCGCATCCGCAGGTTCGGCAGCGTGAAGACGGCGGCCGTGGTCGCGTAGTTGTTCTGCCGCAGCTTGTCGATGGTCACGGTGTCGGCCTGCTGGCCGAAGACCCCCGGGTTGCCCTTGACGCCGGGCACCTTGTCCAGCGTGCTGGCGTCCTGGCCGATGTCGATCCGGTTGAACGAGGCGTTGCCGGTGATCTCGTCCGAGTCGACGACCAGGGTGCGGGCGCTGACCGGCTTTCCGCCGTTGCCGGCGGTGATCTTCATGTACATGCCACCGAGGTTGATGCTCTGGCAGAGATTGGTCAGCTCGGCCTTGTCGATCGCCGAGACGATCACGACGACCTGACCGCCGGTGTCGCCCTGGTTGGGGCTGTCCGGGATCATTTCGTCGAGGGTGGCGAACTGCTGGAACCCGGTCCCGGTGAGCTTGTCCGCGGTGACCACGAACGGCATGCCCGAGATCGCGAACTGTGCGCCGAGCACCCCCTGGGCGGTGAGCATGACCATTCCGGCGGCGCCCGCGCCGACGACGGCGAGGCTGGCCGCGAACCGCCGCCAGCGCACGCCCGGCTGGGCGGGACCGGGCTCGGTGGGTACGGTGTCGTCCGACATGACGGCTCCTCTTCGAGATCGATTCCTCCCCGCCAATGCGGAGAGCTCTGCGTTCTTCGCGCTGATGATCCGATTGGGCGTGTGCGTGACGTCGAGGTGGTTGCGAGCCGAAGTTACCGCCGAGTAAAGGCCCGGTCAACATTCACGGTCAATGGACTCGGTCGATCTGCGAATTGTGGCCAATAGCGAAAAACCGCGGCGGTTTCCGACTCCCGGCGCGGCGTCGTCGGTCGATCTCCGCGCCGCCGCGCCGCGCCGTCCGGTCCTGGTCGGCCGTCGCGCCGCGCCGTCCGGTCCGGGTCAGCCGTCGCGTCGCGCCGGGGCGGGTGCGCAGGGCGTGCCGACGCCCGGCCCGGAGCCCGGATCGGCCAGCCGCGCGGCCCGCCCGGCGGCCTGCGGGCCGAGGAACGGGGCGGTCATGGCGTACGTCAGCACCGGCAGGAGCAGGGGCAGCTCGGCGGTGCGCCCCTGGGCGACCCGTTGCCGAAGGGTGCTGTGGATTCCGCCGACCACGGTGGTCACCAGCAACTCGTCCTCGGCGGTCGACAGTGGCGACCGGGGGCGGGCGGGGCGGAAGAAGCGGTGGAACTCCGACAGCAGCAGGTCCCGCTCGGCCCGGGCGGCCGGCCCGGCCGCGTCGATCTCCACGAGCGCCATCCGGGCGAACGCGGGCACGTGCGCCAGCACCTCCAGCAGTGTCCGCAGCGTGGCGCGGGCGGCGTCGACCCAGTCGTGCCCGGCCTCGGTGTACGCGTCGTCCATCAGGCGCAGCAGGACGGCGATGCCGTGCCGGTACGTGGCCAGGAAGGCGTCCTCCTTGCCGGCGAAGAGCGCGTAGAAGGCGGGCCGGGTGACCCCGGCGGCGCGGCAGATGTCGGTGACCCGGGCGCTGTCGTAGCCCTTCGCGGCCACCTCGTGCACGAGCCCGTCGAAGAGTCGGTCCCGCTGGGTGGCGGCCACCACCTCGGGGGACAGTCGGCGCGGGCCGCGCTTGATCGCCCGTTCCGGATCGCGGCCGAGGCGGGCGCCGGGAAGGGGGGTCGGATCGGCCGCCGAGTGCGGTGCCAGCACCATCGACATCGACCTCCCTGAATGAAAGGATTGACTTTGCGACTCTCGGGGGTTTATAACTTCAGCACGTTGAGTTCCGGTTGTGTCACTCATGGTCATCTTCTTCGGGATGGCCGCACCGAGCAACGCCGAAGGAGGCTCGATGGTCGTCATTATCGCTGACCACATCCGCCCTCCCAAGGCCGGAAGGCGCAGGTGACGCGGCTCCGCCGCGCCGCCCCAGCCCACCTCGGGCGCTGACCGACCGGAAGCACCTCCGGTCGGGCCCGCGGGGTCACCGGACCACCCGGCCACCGTCCCTGCACCACGCCGCCCTCCTGCGGGCTCCACCCGTCGCCGACCGTTCCCGGCGACGGCCCGTCCACCGCGAGACGTCCCGCTCGCGGCCACCTCTCCGCGGTCGCCGGTCGCGCCGCCGCATGTCGGCGCGGTGACCCCCGACGGACCGCACCGCCGCACCGACCACCGTCGAAAGGACCCACCATGCCCAAGTACGGACGTGCCGCCGTCGGCCTCGCCGCCGTCGCGCTGCTCGGCTCCCTCGTCGGCGCGACGCCCGCGGTCGCCGCCCCCGACACCGTCTCCGCACTGGCCAACAACGTCCTCACCACCGGCAGCCTGAGCGGGCCCGCGGTGGCGGTCGGGGACATCCTCCAGGCCAACCTGGCCGCCGGCACCACCGCCACCTTCTACGACGGCGCCAGCAGCACCACCGGCGTGAAGTGCTCCGCGTCGAGCTTCACCGCGAAGACGCTGACCAACCCGGCCTCGCCCGGCACCGCCACCGAGAGTCTCACCGGGCAGACCTTCGGCACCTGCACCTCCAACGTGGTGGGCACGCTCGGCGTGAACAGCGTGACGGTGAACAACCTGCCCTTCAACGTCTCCGTCACCAGCGCCGGCGCGGTCACCATCACCGGCAACATCACGGCCACCGTCTCGCTGCGCAGCCTGATCGGCACCATGATCTGCACCTACACGGCCAGCGGCGGCGCGCTGAGGGGCACGGCGTCCAACGCCGACAACTCGATCAAGTTCACCAACCAGGTCTTCACCAAGACCAGCGGGCCGGGCACCTGCTTCAACACGGCGTACTGGAGCGCCACGTACGCCCCGGTCCGGGACACCACCCAGGGCGGCGCGCTCGTCTACGTGAAGTGACCGCAGGGCTGGAGTGACCGCACACCCGCGGCCGGCGTCCGACCCCGCGTCGGGCGCCGGCCCCGCGCCGCGCCGGTCAGCCGACGGCGAGGTCGGCGTGCAAAGCGCGCATCGACCGGATCGCCGACCGGATCTCCTGCAGGTGCCGGCCCGGGGTCAGCACCGGCTCGGGCAGCCGGGCCAGGTCGGGCACCGCCGGGTCGACGCCGACGGTCTCGATCCCGCACCCGTACGGCACGGCGAGGGTGCGTAGCGCGTCGCAGTGCTGGAACGGCACGTAGATCGGCGCGGTCACCATCAGCACCGCGTCGCCCGGGGAGAGCCGCACGTGCTCGGCCCAGAACCGCTGGGTGTCGGCGGTGTGGGCCCGCCGCCGGTCGGGCTCGCTCGACGGGGCGGCGAGCACCCGCACCGGGGGCGACGCGGGCGGGCGGTAGGTGCGGGAGGACCACGAGTGGTGCGGGTGCCCCGCGTCGACGCCGCCCGACTCGGCCGGCCCCGCCACCCGGAACGCCAGCCGGACGGCGGCGTCGAGGGCGTCCACCTCGGTCTCGCAGCCCGCGAGCCCGACGCCGGCCAGCACCTCCCGCTCCGCCTCCGACAGGGGCCGGAAGCTGCCCAGCACGGCCACCTCGCCGGCCACCGACGTGCCGGAGCCCAGCAGGTGCGCGGCGTACGCGACCCGGCGCAGGCAGGCGTGCGCCAGCCCGCCGAGGACGACCAGGTGCGCGTACGCCGGGCGGGCCGGCGGGGCCGACCGGGCCAGGCCGAGCGCGGACGCGGCGGCGAGCACCAGGCCGGCGGTCCGGGCGTCGAGGGCCGGCTCGCCGGCCTCGGGGCGCTCCCGGCCACGCCGGAAGTCCCAGTGCCGGGCCGAGAATTCGTCCAGCCACGCCAGCACCGCCGCGAGCCCGTCGTCGCCGGCCGGCCAATCGCCGCCGAAGCGCGCCACGAGGCCCCGCAGCGGCGGCGACGTCACCCAGGCCCGTACGCCGTCGGCGATCCGCGCCGGGGTCGCCCCCGCCTCGCCGCTGGGCAGCGCCACGTCGGGCAAGATCCGCACCGCCGGATCGTACCCGCGACCGCCGGCCCGCCCCGGGTGGCGACGCCCGCGCGTCGCGCCGGTCCACGGCGGACCGGGTCAGCCCCGGTGCCCCCACCCGGACCGGAGCAGCCGCAGCAGCCCCGCCCCGGCCAGGTACGCGACCAGCGCCGCCACCGGCAGCCCCAGCGGCGCGGGCGCGCGCTGCGGGGTAAGGGTGTTGACCAGCAGCCCGGCGATCACGGCGACGTACCCGGCGACCACCAGCGCGGACCGGGCCCGCCCGGCGACCGGTGGCGCGGGTGGGGACGGCTCGGCGACCCGGGGCGCGGGTGGGGGCGACCCGGTGCCGGGCGGCGCCGGCCCGACCGGCCCGGTCGCCGGCCCGGTCGTCGGTCGGCCCGCCGCCGGTCGTCGTCGGCCGGCCCGCGCCTCGACCGGGCCGAAGACCGCGACCAGCCCGGCCAGCACCACGGCCAGCAGCAGCAGCCACGGCACGCGCCAGAGGTACCAGGCCGCCGTCCCCGCCGCCGGGGTCGGCAGCAGGCCGACCGCGTCCAGCAGGCCGACGAGCAGCAGGGCGGCCGTGAGGTGCCAGAGGAAGACCGTCAGCACCACCGAGTTGACCGCGATCACCGCCTGCCACGGCCGGGGCCGGCGCAGCCACCGCTCCGCCGGGTCGCGCAGCAGCAGGATCAGCCCGAGCTGGGCGGTGGCCAGGGCGAGCAGCGCCAGGCTCGGCGGCGCGGTGTTCTCCAGCCGCTCGCCGGGCACGTGGAGCATGGCGACCGGGTACGGCCCGAGTGTGGTCAGCAGCATCAGCGCCCCGAGCCCGCCGGCCAGCAGAGCGACCGCCGCCCGCCGGCCCGTGGGCAGCGGGCGGGCCCCGGCCGGCCGGGCGCGGGCGTCGTACCAGGCGAAGCCGACCTGGTGCACGGCGAGCCAGCCGGCCAGGTGGTTGCCGGCGGCCAGGAGCGCCGGCCCGGTCAGCCGACCCAGGTCACCGAGCGCGACCAGGGCCACCAACGTCACCGGCACGGCCAGCCCGAAGCGGCGGTGCAGCGCGAGCATCGGCGGGGTGAGGGCCACGACGGCGAAGTAGGGCACGAGGAACCACAGCGGGATGGTGGCGAACCAGACCACCTGGCGGACCCGGGTCGGGTCGACGCCCCACAGGCTCGCGCCCGCCGCGCCGAGGGCGAGGACCGTCAGCAGGGCGGTGGTCGGCGGCACCAGCCGGGCGCTGCGGTCGAGCAGCCAGCCGGTCGCGTCGGCGCCCCGGGCCCGGCGCGCGGTCAGCGAGGCGGCGTTGGCGAACCCGCCCACCAGGAAGAACACCGGCAGGACCTGGGCCGGCCAGGTGAGCCAGTACGCCCACGGCAGGTCGGCGAGCGCGGAGTGGCCGGTGGGTCGCCCGGCGGCGTCCCGGTCGACGACGCTGACGCCCCAGTGGCCGGCGACGACCATCGTGATCGCGACCGCCCGGAGCAGGTCGACGTAGCGCTCGCGGCCCGCCGGCGTGCGGTCGGCGAGCTGCCGCAGGCGGCGCATGTGACCAGGCTATGCCAGCGCGGGCCGTCCGGTGGCGACAACGGCCCGGCCCTCCCGGGCGGCCGGTGCTGATAACGGTTCGGCGGCCAGGTCTTGAAGTCGGAGCCCGCCTGTCGTAGAAATTCTTCAGCAAATTTCGATTTTTTGAAGAGAAACGACAGGTCCGCCGGACGAATCCGAGGAGCGACGATGGACAGGCGCGACATTCTGCGACGCGGCGCCGCCGCCGGCCTGCTGGCCACCCCCGCCGCCGGCCTGCTCGCCGGCTGCGCCACCGGTGGCGGGGGCGACTCGGGCGACGGCAAGGTGTACAAGGGCACCAAGTCCGCGCAGAACCCGCTCGGGGTGGCGGAGGACGCCCCGCTGGAGGTCGTCATCTTCAGCGGCGGCTTCGGCGAGGAGTACGCGAAGGCCCACGAGGCCATGTACACCGCGCACCATCCGAAGGCGAAGATCAAGCACTCCGCCACCCAGGAGATCAGCAAGACGCTCCAGCCCCGCTTCGTCGACGGCACCCCGCCCGACGTGGTCAACAACTCCGGCGCCGGCCAGATCGACTTCAACGGGCTGGTCTCCCAGAACGCCCTCGCCGACCTGGGCGAGCTGCTCGCCGCGCCGAGCCTCGACGTCCCCGGCAAGACCGTCAGGGACACCCTGCTGCCGGGCGCGGTCGAGGTCGGCTCGTACGACGACCGGTTCCTGGTGATGAACTACACCTACACGGTGTACGGCATCTGGCACTCCACGAAGCTCTTCGCCGACCGGGGCTGGGAGTACGCGAAGACCTGGGACGAGCACATCGCCCTGTGCAAGAAGATCAAGGCGGCGGGCGTCGCCCCCTGGACGTACGCCGGCAAGCACCCCCGCTACATGAGCTGGCCGCTGATCTCCACCGCGATCAAGTTCGGCGGCACGTCGGTCGCCGTCGCGATCGACAACCTGGAGCCGAACGCCTGGCGCTCCGACGCGATGAGGACCGCCGCCGACGCCTGGCACCAGATCGTGAAGGACAAGCTCATCCTCGACGGCTCGCCCGGCCTGGACCACGTCCAGTCGCAGACCGCGTGGTGCCAGGGCAAGGCCGCCTTCATCTCCTGCGGCTCCTGGCTGGAGAACGAGCAGAAGGCGGTCACCCCGGCCGGGTTCAACATGACGGTCGCGCCGACGCCGAGCCTGGGCGCGGGCGACAAGCTGCCGTTCGAGGCGGTGCGGGGCACGGCCGGCGAGCCGTTCATGGTGCCGGCGAAGGCGCGCAACGTCGCGGGGGGTCTGGAGTTCTTCCGCACCATGCTGTCGAAGCAGGGCGCGCAGGACTTCACCCGCAAGGTCGCCAGCCTCACGGTGGTCGCCGGGGCCACCGAGGGAGTGGAGCTGCCGTACGGGCTGAGCACCGTGGTGAAGGCCCTGGACGCCTCCGGCGACAACGGCTTCAACTGGGTCTACAACAACTACTACCGCAAGCTGGAGCGCAACCTCGTCGACGCCGCGTGCGGCGAGTTCTTCAGCGGTCGGATCGGCCCGGCGGAGTTCCTCGACCAGTGCCAGAAGGGCGCCGACTCGATCGCGCAGGACAGCTCGGTCAAGAAGTACAAGCGGTCGGCGTGAAGCACGGCAAGTACCCCCTGATCCTCACCTTCCTGGTTCCTCCGCTGCTGCTCTACGTCGTCTTCGTCGTGTCGCCGTACCTCCAGGCGTTCCAGATCTCCACCACCGACTGGATGGGCTACTCCGCCCAGGCCGACCCGGTGGGGCTGGCCAACTTCAAGGCGCTGTGGCACGACGACTACGTCTGGAACGCGCTGCGGAACAACGTGGTCCTGCTCGCGCTGGTGCCCGTGCTCACCATCGCGCTCGGGCTGTTCTTCGCCACCATGCTCAGCATGGGCGGGCGCCGGGGCCGGGCCGGCGTGACCGGGGTACGCGGCGGCGCGTTCTACCGCACCGTCTACTTCTTTCCGCAGGTGCTCTCGGTGGTGATCATCGCGGCGCTGTGGAAGGAGGTCCTCCACCCGACGAGCGGGCTGTTCAACGGCACCCTGCGGGCGGTGGGCCTGTCCGGGCCGTCCTGGCTCGGCGACCCGCGGTTCGCGTTCTGGTGCGTGCTGGCGGTGATGGTCTGGGCCAACGTCGGTTTCTACGTGGTGCTCTTCGGCGCGGCCATGTCGGCGATCCCGAGGGAGATCTACGAGGCGGTGCTGCTCGACGGCGCGTCGCGGTGGACCACCCTGCGCCGCATCACGATCCCGCTGCTGTGGGACACCGTGCAGGTCGCCTGGATCTACCTGGCCATCGCCGCGCTCGACGGGTTCATCCTGGTGCAGCTCATGACCAACGGCGGCCCCAACTTCTCCTCGGACGTGATCGGCGTGCGGATGTACGACACCGCGTTCGGCAGCGAGACCAAGTTCGGCTACGCCTCGGCGATCGGCGTGGTGATGTTCTTCCTGACCCTGTCGGTCGCCGTGCTGGCGCTGCGGGCCGGCCGGCGGGAACGGATCGAGCTGTCATGACCGCTGTCGACCGGCCCGTGCGGCGCGAGCGGGGCGTCACCAACGTCCTCTCGCACGGGTTCCTGCTGCTCTGGGGCGCGCTGACCGTGCTGCCGCTGCTGTGGATGGTGCTCAGCTCGTTCAAGAGCAACGCCGAGATCATCGCCGACCCGTGGGGGCTGCCCGGCGCGCTGCGGTTCGACAACTGGGCGCGGGCCTGGACCGGCGCGCACATCGGCCGGTACTTCCTCAACAGCGCGATCGTGGTCACCGGCTCGGTCACCCTCACCATGCTGATGGGGGCCACCGCCGCGTACGTCTTCGCCCGGTACGAGTTCCGGGGCCGCCAGCTCGCCTACTATTTGTTCGTCGGCGGGCTGATGTTCCCGGTCTTCCTGGCCCTGGTGCCGCTGTTCTTCGTGGTCCGCAGCGCCGGGCTCTTCGGCACGTGGACCGGGCTGGTCCTGGTCTACGCGGCGTACTCGCTGCCCTTCACGGTCTTCTTCCTCACCGCGTTCTTCCGCACCCTGCCGACCTCGGTGGCGGAGGCGGCGCTCGTCGACGGGGCCGGCCACTTCCGGCTCTTCTTCCGGGTGATGCTGCCGATGGCGCGGCCGGGCCTGATCAGCCTCGGCATCTTCAACTTCCTCAACCACTGGAACCAGTTCCTGCTGCCGCAGGTGCTGCTTCAGGGGGACGACTCGAAGTGGATGCTGGCCCAGGGCCTGGCCGCCCTGTCGGTCAGCCAGGGCTACGCCGGCGACTACGCCCAGCTCTTCGCCGGCCTCACCATCGCGGTGGTCCCGGTGCTGATCGTGTACGTGGTCTTCCAGCGCCAGGTCCAGTCCGGCCTCACCGCCGGCCAGCTCAAGTAGTCGACCGGCAGGTGCCGTCCGGGTCCAGCTCGGCGCAGACCAGCTCGTCGAGCCTGGCCCGGACCCCGTCGGCCGTCGGGTCGTCGACGTCGTCGAGGATGCGCAGCGCGCGCCGCCACGCGGCGGCGGCCCCGTCGGGGTCGCCGGCCTCGCGCAGGGTGTCGCCGAGGTTCGCCTCGGCCTCGGCCTCGCCGTGCCGGTCCCCGAGCGTCACGAAGATGTCCCGGGCCCGGCGGTACAGCTCGACGGCCCGGTCGTGCGCGCCGAGCTGTCGGTGGACGTAGCCGAGGCTGTCCAGCGTCATGGCGACGCCGGGCAGGTCGCCCTGCTCGTCGAGCAGGGCGAGCGCCCGCTCGCAGTCGGTGATCGCCTGTTGGTGGTCGCCGAGCTGAGCGTGGCACCAGCCGACGGAGTTGAGGGCGTGCGCCTCCTCGCGGTGACGACCGGTGCGGCGGAACAGCTCCAGGGCCCGCAGGTCATGCCGCAGGGCGGTGGCGTGCCGGCCCGACCGTTCGGCGATCCAGCCCAGGCTGCGGTGCGTGAACGCCTGGTTGAGCTGGTCGCCCAGCTCGCCGAAGAGCTCCAGCGCGCGCGACTGGTGGGCGTGGGCGTCGGTGAACCGGCCGAACCGGGTCGCGACGCCGCCCAGGAAGCGGTGCGCGTGGGCCTCGGCGGCCCGGTCGCCGAGGCGGCGGGCGGCGGCCAGGGCGATCTTCTGGGTGTCGGCCCAGTCGTGCCAGTGCCCGCGCAGGTCGAAGAAGCTGACGCAGGCGGCGGCGAGCTGCCAGGCGTGCCGGTCGTGGCCGGTGTCGGCCGCGTGCGCGACGGCGGCGACGAGCACCCGGTGCTCCGCGCCGAACCAGTCCAGCGCGGCGGCCCGGTCGCCGAGCTGCTGCGGGGTCACCCCGGGTGCCGGGTCGGCGAGCGCGATCGGGCCCCGGGGCGGATGCAGCGGCCGCTCGGCGCGGTGCGCGGTGTGCAGGTAGTGGTCGAGCACCCGGCGGGTCGTCGCCCGCCGGTCGGGCTCCGGGTCCGCGTCGGCCAGTTCCCGGGCGTACGCGCACAGCAGGTCGTGGCAGGTGAACCGGCCGGGCCGGTGCTCGGCGACCAGGTGCGCGTCGACCAGCTCGGCGAGCAGCGGCCGGACCTCGGGCACCGACGTGCCGGCGAGGCTGGCCACCACGGCGACCCCGACGTCCGGCCCGCAGGTCAGCCCGAACTGCCGGAACAGCCGGGCGGCCGGCGCGCTGACCTGGGCGTACGACCAGGAGAGGACGGCCCGGACGTCGATGCCGGGCTCGGTGCCGGCGAGCGGGTCGAGCCGCCGGGGTGCGTCGCGCAGCTCGGCGGCGATGGTGGCCAGCGGGAAGCGCGGGCGGGTGGCGGCGCGGGCGGCGACGACCGCCAGGGCCAGTGGCAGGCCGGCGCAGTGCCGCACGATCTCGTCGACGGCCGCCGGTTCCGCCGCCACCCGGGCGGCGCCGAGCCTGCGGACCAGCAGCGCCGTCGACTCCTCGGTGGTGAGCAGTTCCAGGGCGATCGGCCGGGCGCCCTCCACCGCGATCAGGCCGGGTAGCTGGCTGCGACTGGTGATCAGCGCCAGGCAGCCGGAGTAGCCGGGCAGTAGCGGACGGACCTGCTCGGCGTCCCGGGCGTTGTCGAGGAGCAACAGCATCCGCCGGCCGGCCAGCAGGCTGCGGAACAGGTTGATCTGCGCCTCGGTGCCGGCCGGGACCCGGTGCCGGGGAACGCCGAAGGCGTCCAGGAAGCCGCGTACGGCCTCGGCGGGTGAGACCGGCTCCTTCGTCGGGTCGAAGCCCCGCAGGTTGACGTGGAGCTGACCGTCCGGGAAACGGTCGCGGACCCGCTGGGCCCAGTACGTCGCCAGCGTCGTCTTGCCCACCCCGGCGGTCCCGGTCACGACCGCGATCACCGGCGCGCCCGGCCCCGGTTCGGCCTCGGCGAGCAGCTCGTCGAGGCTCGCCAGGACTTCCTGCCGGCTGGTGAACGCGGTCGAAGCGGGCGGCAGGTGGGCGGGCACCGGCAGCGACGGGCCGGGCCGGTCCGGGGCGCGGGGTGCCGCAGCCGCCGGCTCGTCGTCGCGTCCCCTGGCGGCCCCGGCGCTGTCGGCGGGCCGGCCGCACAGCCGTTCCCCGGTGGCCCGCTCCCACCGCGTCGCCCAGGCCCCCGCCTCGGCCGGGCTCACCCCGAGCGCGAGCAGCAGCCGGTCGAGGACGTCGAGGGGCATCGCGGTGCGCCCGCTCAGGTAGTTCGCCAGGCTGCTCCTGGGCACGCCAGAAAGCGTCGTCAGATCCTGGAGCGAGAGCCTGGCCTTGCCGCGCCGCCGGGCCGCCCGGACCCGCAGCGAGTTCAGCTCGGCCAACAACTCCTGTTCCGTTCCGATGCCGTCCACCCCGGACCCCCCATGGGACTTCTCGGTCACCCACGCATCGTGCCAGGAGCCGTCCACGGTCGTCCACGGATGTCCAGAAAGGTCATCGGGAGGACGGCGGGGTGCCAGCATCGGCGGGTCGCCACACCCGCCAGACAGTGGCGAGCCGACCGTTACCGCCGCTCAGAGAGGATGAAGATGCTGTCCAGATTACGAACGGCGTCAGGAAGGGTCGCCGTCTGCGTCGCGGCCCTGGCGGCCGTGGTGGCCCTGGCGCCCGCGCCGGCGTCGGCGGACCTCAGCCACTTCAACAAGAACGCCCAGGACGGCGGGAACGTCTCCTACTGCTTCACGTCCAGCGTCACGTCCTACATCCGGGACAACATGGCCGGGGCGATGAGCTACATGGACGGCCGCCTGTCGGCCATCCCGTCGGTCACCTACCACTCGGCCTGCGACGTGGCGGTGGGGGACGGGACGCCGCGCACCGACATCGCCTGGTTCGACGCGTGGCGCGACGGCGTGTACGGCGAGGCGTTCTGCAAGTACGAGTGGCCCAACGACGGCTCGTCCAACCAGGGCGAGTGCGACCAGAACCATGTGTACCTGGTCGGTTCGGCCATCGCCCGGGACGCCCCCGACGACGAGCACGGGTACTCGTCGGTCGCCTGCCACGAGGCGGGGCACACCCTCGGCTTCAAGGGCCACCAGGACCCGCCGCCGGCCAACGAGCGCGACTGCATGGCGGGCGGGGACATCCGCACCGTCCGGTCGACGGACGTCACCTACAGCGCCCACAACACGTCCGACTTCAACGCCTACTACGACTGAGGGGCCACCCATGCGACAGCGAAACTCATTCGTGCTGGGCGTCGTCCTGGCCGCCGCGGGTGTGATCGGCCTGGCGACGGGCTGCGGCGGCGCGGCGCGCACGGCGGACGATGCCGGCGTCAGCACGTCGACCGCCGTGAACCCGCAGGCGTTGCGGTTCAAGGAGTACTCCTACACCCCCCAGCAGACGCCGGAGGCGTTGGCGGCGGCGGACTACATCAAGGTCACCGCGGTCGGGACCGTCGAGGGCTTCCGCGAGGGCGTGACGTACCTGACGGAGCCGGGCGACACCCCCTACCCCCGGGTGTACATGGTGGTGCGGGTGGACCGGGCGTTCAAGGGCGCCGCCGACCCCGGTGTGCTCGCCGACGGACGCCTGTTCGTCGAGTTCGACCGGGGGCCAATCAACGCGCGCGACGGCAGGACGCCGTTGAACTCGATGGATGTTTTCGAGCGGGAGGTGCCCCGGGGCACCCGGGTCGCGCTGTTCCTCACCGACGCGCCGACGATCTCCGACCGGGTGGTGGACCCGCAACTCGCGCCCCGGGTGCGGACGTTGGTCCCCCACCCGCAGGGGCTGGTCTTCGAGGACAGGAGCCGCGGGCGGCTGGTGCCCGGCCTGATCGTTCCCGAGGAGCTTCCCCGGCCGTGGCGCGCACTCTCGTCGCTGGACGAGCTGACCGCTCGCATGGCCGGCGTCCGGAAATAGCCGACCCATTCGGAGGAGACAATGCGAAAGCCTGGCCCGGAGTGCGGATCCACTCCCAATCGGCCGGTCCGGTGGGGTTCGCAGCCCGCGTAGGTGACGTCCGGTGGGCACCGGCAGGGCCGGTGCCCACCAGTGGGGGCGTCGACAACGGTCATGCCAAGAGTTGCACCGACGACGATCCCTTCAGCCATTCCGTCGCGTGCTGGCAGCCGTACGGCGACGTGCTCTGGATTTCCGACAACAGCGCGATCGGAACCACGCCCACCGCGGTCTGGTGGAACTACTACCCGAACGACAGCACGCTCTGTCGGCAGGGCACCCGCACCTTCACCGGTTGGGGGGTCCTGCAACAGGGACATGCACGAGGGCAGCCTGATCAAGCTCCGGGTCTGCGACAGCCCCGACTCGGGCCGTCAGTGCTGGACGTCGATCATCAGCCCCCGGGCGTGATCGACGCCCCGCGTCCGCCGGTGGGTTGAGGCGCTCCGGCTGCTGAGGGAACGGGGGCAGTCGGAGCGTCGGCGGGCGCGGGCCCTGCTCGACCCGCGCTGTCACGCCGCCGGCGGCACCAGCAGCGGGTGCAGGGCCGCCGGGTCGGTGACCTCGGGCAGGTCGCGGGCGGCGAGCCAGGCCGCCGCCGCGGCCCCGTCACCGGCCGGGCGCAGCGGCGCGTCCGGCCAGCGCCGGGTCAGCTCCGCGGCGACGGCGGCGGCCAGCGGGGTGCCGCCCGTGAGCAGGCCGCCGCCGAGGACCAGCGGCTCCGCCGACCCGGGCGGCCGGATGCGCGCGGCGGTGCCCGCGAGATGGTCGGCGGCCTCCGCGACCAGCCCGGTGGCGACCGGCTCGGCCTCGACGGCGGCGGCCACCACCAGCGGCGCGAGCCGGGCCAGCTCGATCGGCGGCCGGCGGGTGACGGCCTGGACCAGCGCGTCCACCGTGTCGCGGGGGCGGGCGGCCACCCGGTCGGAGCCGAGGAGTTCGGTGAGCACCCGGGCGCCCAGCGGGCCCGGGGTTTGTGCGCGGTCCAGGTCGGCCAGCAGCCGCCGGACCGCCTCGCGGCCCAGCCAGAATCCGGACCCGGCGTCGCCGAGCAGCCAGCCGTGGCCGTCCGCGACCCGGTCCAGCCGCAGGCCGACCACCTGCGCGGCGATGCCCCCGGTGCCGGCGATCAGCACCGTGCCGTCGGGGCCGGCGGTGCCGGAGGCGTACGCGACGAGGGCGTCGCCGTGCACCGCGTACGGGCAGCGCAGGCCGGCGTCGCGCCAGGCCCGGTCGAAGGCGTCCCGCCCGGCCGGGTCGGCGAGCAGCCGGCCGGCCCCAGCCAACCCGATCGTGCCGGCCCGCACCCGCTCGGCGTCCACGCCGGCCAGCGCCTGCCGCAGGGCGGCGAGCAGCTCCCCGGCGGCCCGCTCGGTGCCGTGACTGGTCGGGTTCCCCCCGCCGGCCCGGCCGACGCCGAGGCGCTCGCCGGTCAGGGCGAGGGCGACCGCCCGGGTGGACGTGCCCCCGACGTCGAGACCGACCACTAGGGTGTCGGACATCCGATGGGCCTCCCTGCCTGAGCTTTCTCCGCGTCCATGCTGGTCCAGGCCGCTACGGGCGGCAAGATCCCCGGGTCCCGAGGGGTCGTGGCCCAGGTAACAGTTTGAAAACTTCGACCACAGGCTTGACAGGAAGGGGCCTCTAGTAAGAACTTTTACCAACAACAGTTAACAACCTTACCGGAAGGCCGGCGCATGGTGGATCACGAGGCGGAGACCCCCCGGGGGACCGCTGTGGTCGACGCCGAGGCGGCCGAGCGGCGGGGTGTGCTCCACACCGACGGCGTGCTCGCCCGCGTCCGGGCCGGCGCGGGCGAGCTGACCGGGGCGCTGCGCCGCGTCGCCGAGCACGTGCTCAGCGACCCGGAGGCCACCGCCCGCGCGACCATCGTCGAGCTGGCCGAGCGCAGCGGCACCTCCCCGGCCACCATCACCCGGTTCTGCCGGGCGATGGGCTTCGACGGCTACGCCGACCTGCGTCTCGGCATCGCCGCCGAGACCGGCCGGGCCCGCTCCGCCGGCTGGACCGTCGACATCGGCCGGGAGATCCAGCCCGGCGACCCGCTGGAGCGGGTGCTCGGTCAGATCATGGCCGCCGACACCCGGGCCATGCACGACACGGCGGCGCTGCTCGACCTCGCCGAGGTGGAGCGCGCGGCGGTCGCCATCGCCGGCGCCAGCCGGGTCAACATCTTCGGCGCCTCCGGCAGCGCCCTCGTCGGCGAGGAGATGCAGTTCAGCCTCCACCGCATCGGGGTCGCCGCCTGGGCGTGGAACGACGTGCACGAGGGGCTGGCCAGCGCCGCGCTACTCGGCCCCGGCGACGTGGCGCTGGGCATCTCCCACACCGGGCAGACCCGGGAGACCATCGAGCTGCTCGCCGAGGCGGGCAGCCGGGGCGCGGCCACGGTCGCCCTCACCGGCTTCCCCCGCTCTCCGCTGGCCGAGCTGGCCGACATCGTGCTGCTCACCGCCAGCCAGGCGACCACCTTCCGCCCGGACGCGCTCTCCGCCCGGCACCCGCAGCTCGTCGTGCTCGACCTACTCTACGTCGCGGTCGCCCAGCGCACCCACGCCCGCGCCCACGCGGCCTTCCTGCGCACCGCCCAGGCCGTCGACGGGCACAAGGCCGCGAGGGGGGCCACCGCATGATCAGCGCACAGGGGTACGTCGACGCCGTCCGACCGGTCCTCGACCGGCTCGTGGACTCCCAGGCCGAGCAGGTGGGCCGCGCGGCCGACCTGATCGTGGCGAGCCTGCGCGCCGGCGGAGTGCTCCAGGGGTTCGGGGCCGGGCACTCCGAGGCGTTCGCCGCCGATCTGGTCGCCCGGGCCGGCGGCCTGGTCCCCACCAACCGGATCACGCTGCACGATTTGGTGCTCCACGGCGACGCGCCCCGCGACGTGCTCGCCGACCCGAAGCTGGAACGCGACCCGGCCGTCGCCCACCAGCTCTACGCGCTGGCCGCCCCGCATCCGGCCGACGTCTTCCTGATCGCCTCCCAGTCCGGCATCAACGGCTCGGTGGTCGAGCTGGCGACGCTGGTCACCGGGCACGGTCATCCGCTGATCGCGGTCACCTCCGTCGAGCACACCAGCCGGGTCGCCCCGCGGCACCCGTCGGGGCACCGGCTCGCCGACCTCGCCGACGTCGTGCTGGACAATGGCGCGCCGTACGGTGACGCACTGCTGCCGCTCGAGGGCGGCGGCGCGGTCTGTGCGGTCTCGTCAGTCACTGCCGCGCTGCTGGCGCAGTTGTTGACCGCCGAGGTCGTACGACGGTTCCACCAGGCCGGAGAGGCACCCCCTGTATACCTCTCCGCCAACGTCCCCGGTGGGGACGAGCACAACCTCGCCCTCGAGTCGCGGTACGCCGGGCGTCTCCGGCGGACCGCCTGATTCGACACTTCAAGGAGAGACGACGATGTCGATTACCCCCGAACAGCCGGCCGACCTGAGCCGCCGGAACCTGCTGCGGCGGGCCGCCGCCGTGGGCCTGCTCGCCACCCCCGCCGTCGGCCTGCTGGGCGCCTGCGCGACCAGCGGCTCCGACGAGAAGAACGAGCCGGCCGAGACCGGCACCAAGAGCGCCACCAACCCGCTCGGCGTCAAGGAGGACGCCGGGCTGGAGGTGGTCATCTTCAACGGCGGCTACGGCGAGAAGTACGCCACCGACGTGCACGAGCCGCTCTACAAGAAGGCGTTCCCCAAGGCGGAGGTCAAGCACCAGGCGACCCAGGCGGTCTCCACGGTGCTCCAGCCGCGGTTCGCCTCCGGCAACCCGCCGGAGTTCGTCAACAACTCCGGCGAGAAGCTGATGGACTACGGCGCGCTGGTCGCCGACGGCCAGCTCTACGACCTCACCGAGCTGTGGGACGCCCCGTCGGTCGACGACCCGAGCAAGAAGGTCCGCGACACCGTGGTCCCCGGCACGGTCGAGACCGGCTCGTTCAACGGCAAGCCCTACGTGCTCTACTACGTCTCCACCGTCTTCGGCATCTGGTACTCGGGCAAGCTGTTCAAGGAGAACGGCTGGGCCCCGGCGAAGGACTGGAGCGAGTTCACCGCCCTGCTCGACAAGATCAAGGCCAAGGGCATCACCCCCTACGGCTACGCCGGCGCGAACGCCGCGTACTACCAGTGGAACGTCATCCTCACCCACGCCGCGAAGATCGGCGGCCCGGACGTGCTGAAGAACATCGACAACCTGGAGGACGGCGCCTGGCAGCAGGACGCCGTGAAGCAGGCCGCCGCGGCGTGGGCCGAGATCGGCGCCAAGTACGTGGACAAGAGCTTCGAGGGGCTCAAGCACACCGACGTCCAGCTCCGGCAGAACCAGTACAAGCTCGCCTTCTACCCCAGCGGCGACTGGCTGGAGAGCGAGCAGAAGAAGGACACCCCGGCCGGCTTCGAGTACCAGCTCATGCCGGTGCCGAGCCTGTCGGCGAACGACAAGCTGCCGGCCACCGCGTTGCGCGCCACCGCCGCCGAGGGGTACTTCGTCTCGGCCAAGAGCAAGAACCCGCGCGGCGGCCTGGAGTACATGCGCCAGATGCTCTCCACGGCCGGCGCGAAGGGCTTCACCGAGGTGGCCAAGGCCCCGACCGTGGTCACCGCCGGCTCGGAGGGCTACGCCTTCCCGCCCGGCGTGGCCAGCTCGCAGGCCGCGCTCCGGGCCGCCGGCAAGGACGTGTTCAACATGTTCTTCGACGGCTGGTACAAGGAGCTGGACACCGAGGCTCGCACCGCCACCAACGAGCTGATGTTCGGTCGGATCAACGCGGACGCCTTCGTGGAGCGGGTGCAGAAGCGCGCCGACGCCCTCAAGAAGGACAGCTCCGTTACCAAGTTCAAGCGCTGATCGGAGCGGGGTCATGCGGCACGGCAAGTATCCGTTCGTGATCGGGTTCCTCTTCGCCCCGGTCACGCTGTACGTGGTATTCGTCATCGCACCGTACGCTCAGGCGTTCCAGGTCTCGATGACCAACTGGCGGGGCCTGTCCGCCCCACAGTGGGTGGGTTTCGACAACTACCGCAGGCTGCTGGACGACGGCAACTTCTGGAAGGCGGTCCAGCACCACGGCGTACTGCTGCTTGCCCTGCCCTTGATCACGATTGCCATCGCGTTGTTCTTCTCCTTCCAGCTCAACGTGGGCGGAAGAACCGTGAACGGCCAGCGTCAGGGGGTCTGGGGGTCGAAGTTCTACCGGGTGGTGTTCTTCTTCCCCCAGGTCCTGGCCGTGGCGATCATCGCGGTGCTGTTCCAGATGGTCTACCGGCCCAACGAGTCCGGCCTGATCAACGGTGTGCTGATGAAGCTCGGCTTCGACCCGGTGCTCTTCCTGGTCAGGCCCAATCTGGCGCTCTGGTCGATCATCGCGGTGCTGGTCTGGCAGGCCGTCGGCTTTTACGTGGTGCTCTTCTCGGCGGGAATGGCCTCCATCCCCGGTGAGATCTACGAGGCGGCCGAGATGGACGGGGCGAGCCGGGTCACGCTCTTCTTCCGGGTCACCCTGCCGCTGCTCTGGAACACCCTCCAGGTGGCCTGGGTCTACCTCGGCATCGCCGCGTTCGACGCCTTCGCCATCGTCGCGGTGCTCTCGGTGGACAGCGGCGGCCCCGACGGCGCCACCACGGTCCTGGCGAACGAGATCTACCGCAACGCGTTCGTCTACTCGAAGTACGGCTACGCCTCGGCGATGGGTGTGGCGCTGTTCTTCTTCACCCTCACGTTCGCGGCACTGACGCTGCGGCTGACCAAGCGGGAAAGCGTGGAGTACTGACATGAAGACCACGTTGCCGCCGTCGGCGGCGGTGCCGCCCCCGGCGGCGCTGCCGACCCCCGGCAAAAAGCCCAGCTCGGGCTCCCACGCCCGGGGCCGCCGTTCAGAGGTGCGGTTCCTCTCCAGCCTCGGCCACATCGCGCTCGCCGTCTGGGCGGTGATCGTCATCGTGCCGATCCTGTGGACGTTCCTCGCGGCGTTCAAGAACACCGGCGAGATCTTCAGCAGCCCATGGACCCTGCCGGCCGAGCTGCGCTGGGAGAACTTCTCCCGGGCGTGGACCAAGGCGCGCGTCGGCCGGTACTTCATGAACAGCGTCGTGGTGGTGGGGTGCGGCACCTTCGCCACCATGCTGCTGGGCTCGATGGCCGCCTACGTGCTGGCCCGCTACCGGTTCTGGGGCAACCGCGCGGTGTACTACCTGTTCGTCTCCGGGCTGGCGTTCCCGGTCTTCCTGGCCCTGGTGCCGCTGTTCTTCGTCGTGAAGAACCTGGGCCTGCTGGACACCCACACCGGCGTGATCCTGGTCTACACCGCGTACTCGCTGCCGTTCACCGTGTTCTTCCTCGCGGCGTTCTTCCGGACGCTGCCGAACTCGGTGGCCGAGGCCGGGATGATCGACGGCTGCTCGCACGTCCGGCTCTTCTTCCAGGTGATGCTGCCGATGGCCAAGCCCGGCCTGATCAGCGTGGCGATCTTCAACGTCATCGGCCAGTGGGCGCAGTACCAGCTACCGCTGGTGCTGCTCTCCAACGCCAAGGACAAGTGGGTGCTCACCCAGGGCATCGCCGACATCTCGGTCAACGCGGGATACGAGGCGGACTGGTCCGGGCTGTTCGCCGCCCTGACCATCGCCATCCTGCCGATGATCATCGTCTACGCCATCTTCCAGCGGCAGATCCAGTCGGGGCTCACCTCCGGCGCCGTCAAGTGACACCCGCCGGTGGCCGTCCCACAAGGACGGCCACCGGCTTCCTCGCCCGGCGCGGAAACTGTCGCAGGGGCGAGGCAGAATCATGTTCGTGCTGGTGGCGGTGGTGGCGGGCGAGCGGGGCGAGGGAGTTCTGCAACCCCTCGACCCCGCCGGCCGGGCCACCGGCCCCGCCGACGCGGTGGGCGACCTCGCCGCCGCGATGGCCGCCCGGGAGGTCGCCGGGCACCCGCGCTGGGTGTGGGCCACCGGCGCCTCCGTCTACCCCGCGCTGCTGCGCGCCGGGGTCCGGCTCGACCGCTGCCACGACGTCGAGCTGATCGAGTCGCTGCTGCTCGGGCACGCCGGCCGCTGGGGCGAGCCACGTTCGTTCGCCGCCGCGTGGGCCCGGCTCACGGGCGCGCCGGTGCCGCCCGACCCGCCGCCCCGCCCGGCCGAGCCGCCGGGCCACGGGCAGGGCGCCCTCTTCGACGCGCCGCCCGGCCCGCCGGGCCCCGGCATCGAGGCCCTGACCCGGGTGTACGCCGACCAGCTCGCCCGGATCGCCGCCACCGCGCACCCCGGCCGATTCCGGCTGCTGGTGGCCGCCGAGTCGGCCGGCGCGCTGGTCGCGGCCGAGATGGGCGCGGCCGGCCTGCCCTGGCGGGCCGAGGTGCACGACGAGATCCTCACCGAGCTGCTCGGCGAGCCGTCCCCGGTCGGCGGCCCGCCCCGCCGGCTGGCCGAGCTGGCCGCCCGCATCGCCGAGGCCTTCGGGCTGCGCCAGCTCCACGCCGACTCGCCGGCCGAGCTGCTGAAGGCGTTCGCCCGGGCCGGCGTGGAGCTGCCCAACACCCGGGCGTGGGTGCTGCGCGGGGTCGACCACCCGGCGGTCCCGCTGGTGCTGGAGCACAAGGAGCTCTACCGGATCTGGACGGCGCACGGCTGGGCGTGGCGGGACGCCTGGGTCCGCGACGGCCGCTTCCACCCGGAGTACGTCCCGGGCGGCGTGGTCACCGGCCGCTGGGCGACGCGGGGCGGCGGCGCGTTGCAGATCCCGAAGGTGATCCGGCGGGCGGTGGTGGCCGACCCGGGCTGGCGGTTCGTCGTGGCCGACGCCGGCCAGCTCGAACCGAGGGTGCTCGCCGCGGTCTCCGGGGACGCCCGGCTCGCCGCCGCGGGCGGGGCCGGTGACCTCTACGCCGCCCTGGCCCGGGACTCCTTCGGCGGCGACCGGGCGCGGGCCAAGGTGGCCCTGCTCGGCGCGATGTACGGGCAGACCGGCGGGATGGCCGTGCCGGCCCTCGCGGTGCTGCGGCGCAACTACCCGACCGCGTTCGCGTACGTCGAGGCGGCGGCGCGTACCGGGGAGGCGGGCGGCCTGGTCCGGTCCTGGCTCGGGCGGACGTGCCCGCCCGGCGCGGCCGGGTTCGCCGACGCCGACGCCCCCGGCCTCGATCCCGGCCCGGCGGCCGACCCGCAGGGGCCCCGCGCCCGGGCGGCCCGCTCCCGGGGCCGGTTCACCCGCAACTTCGTCATCCAGGCCACCGCCGCCGAGTGGGCCTCCACCCTGCTGGCCGCCCTGCGGACGGCGCTGGCCGGCACCGACGCCGAGCTGGTCTTCTTCCAGCACGACGAGGTGATCGTGCACTGCCCCGCCGGGCAGGCCGACGCGGTGGCCGAGGCGGTCCGGGCCAGCGGCGCGCGGGCCACGGCGCTGCTGTTCGGCGACACCCCGGTCCGGTTCCCGCTGGACCTGTCCGTCGTGGGCTGTTACGCCGACGCCACCTGAGGCCCACGCCCAACCGAGTCGCGGTCCCGAGTGCGCGAAATATCCTTTTCGCCCCGACACTCATCCCCGGTGGCGCTCGTTGCACCCGGTGTGCGAATCGCAGGAATGATCATCGCGGCGGGTGGGGGGCGTCGCCTCGGCGGGCCCGAGGCGCTGCTGCACCAGGGCGGGCAACCCCTGGTGAGCCGGATGGTCGAGACGATGACCGAGGCGGGCTGCGAGCAGATCGTGGTGGTGCTGGGCGCGGCGGCCGAGCAGGTCCGGCAGGCCGCCGACCTGACCCCCGCCACGGTGGTGGTCAACCGGGCCTGGGGCACCGGGGTCGGCTCGTCGATCCGGGCCGGCCTCGCGGCGCTGACCGACGAGGCCGTCGAGGCGGTCGTGGTGGTCCCGGTGGACATGCCGGGGCTCACCCCGGCGGCCGTCCGGCGGGTGGCCGCGCTGCCCTACCCGGACGTGCTGGTCTGCGCCACCTACGGCGGGCTGCGCGGGTACCCGATGCTCTTCGGCCGCCGGCACTGGTCGGGCATCGCCACCCTGGCCAGCGCCGACGTGGGCGCGCGGCCGTACCTGCTGGCCCACAAGGACCAGATCGTGGACATCTCCTGCGACTCGGTGGCCGACGGCAGCCGGGTCGACACCCCCGAGCTGATGGCCCTCTACGGGCTGACCGTCCCGCCCCAACGCGTCGGCGCCTGATTGGAGTTGGCTGGGTCAGGCCACGCGCCGACGTGCTGCGGCGGCGACACGAGGCGCTGCGCTGTCACCGGCTCTGGCGCCGGCCGCGCTCTCAGCCGTCGAACACGTCGTCGAGCACCAGTCTCGCCCGACCTGGGACCTCTTCCTCGGGAAAGACCTCCGCACAAAGGCTGAGGACCTGCTCCGCGTTGCTCAGCCCCAAACGTTCGACCAGAAAACGGATGTCTTCGGCGTCCCGGCGTCGTGCCGCGAGTACCTTCATGGCCAAGAGGTGCTCCGGTGAGGCAGCAGCTACCCGGAGCCCCGGATGATCGAAGACACGAGGCGCCATTGCGTCACCACCTGGAGCGACGTAGGCGCTCGCCTGCTCGTTGAGCCACCAGTGCGGCAGGCCGAGTTCGTCAGCCACTCCTCGAGCCTCATCGAGCACGATGCCGTGCGGCTGGAAGACGGCATCGATGTCGCGGGTCGCACGCCGAGCGTCGTAGGCCAGGGCCATGGCTGCGCCACCGAAGACGTACAGATCCGCGACGACCCCGCGCCGGGCGAGCCTGTCTCCGAGGCGGCGGAAGGCGTTCTCGATCGCAGCACGGTCCAACAGCGGATCGGCTGAGCTCATGCGACGTTCAATTCCTGGGCTGCCACGTACACACCGCGGCGTCGAAATGCCGCCGGCGCGTGGACCATCGCGTCCACCCGGCCAGCGGGCGTGTTGAAGGGGAACCAAAATCGCCGCAACGACCGGGTCTCGACCCACGCCGGTGCGCCACGCCCGTCCCCGGCCGCCAAGTGCTCTGCCAGCGCCGCGAGGAACACGTCCCAGTTTTCGTCGCCCGTAGGTCCCGGTTCCGCGTCGAGAAGACCACCGCGCGTCGCGATGGGCTCCCAGCGGTACTCCTCCAGGAACTCCGCCACCAACCGCCACCGTCGTGACTCGTCGGCCCCGACCAGCAGGGCGCCCAGGCGCTCCACCGTCAGGGGCGTGTATGCCGCAGCGCGATCGTTCACACCCCTGACGGTAGTACAGCCGACGGCGTACGTGACGCCTCAGCGGCTGGGTGGCGGCTCCAGCCGGCCCGTGGTGGCCAGGGCCCGGTACCAGTGGGCGCTGTCCTTCCAGGTCCGCTGCTGGGTGTCGTAGTCGACGCGGATGATGCCGAACCGCCGGTCGTACCCGTAGCCCCACTCGAAGTTGTCCAGCAGCGACCAGACGAAGTAGCCGCGCACGTCCGCGCCCGCGTCCATCGCCGCGCCGACCGCGTCGACGTGCCGGTGCAGGTAGTCCACCCGGCGGCCGTCGCGCACCCGGCCGTCGGGGGAGACCACGTCGTCGAACGCCGCGCCGTTCTCGGTGACCATCAGCGGCAGGCCGGGGTGCTCCCGGTGCAGCCGCAGCAGCAGCTCGGTCAGGCCGGCGGGCTCGATGTTCCAGCCCATCGCCGTGTGCGGGCCCGGCTGGGGCAGGAAGTCCACGTCCTCGGCGCCGACCCACGGGGTGTGCGCCGAGCTGCCGTGCCCGTCGGCGTCCGACCGGGCGGAGACCCCGTCCCAGGCGCGCACGAGGGCCGTCGAGTAGTAGTTGACCCCGAGCACGTCCAGCGGTGCCGCCGCGGTCCGCTCGTCGCCGTCGCGCACGAACGACCAGTCGGTCACCGTCGCGGTGTCGGCGAGCAGGTCCGCCGGGTACGCCCCGTCGAGCATCGGCCCGAGGAACGCCCGGTTGGCCAGCGCGTCGACGCGGCGCACCGCGTCGGCGTCGGCGGCCGAGCCCGAGGCGGGCCGGAACACGTGCAGGTTCAGCGTCACCGACAGCTCCGCCGCCGGGGCCAGCTCGCGGATCACCCGACCCGCCAGGCCGTGCGCCAGGTTGAGGTGATGCACGGCGGCCAGCGCCGCCGCCGGCTCGGTGCGGCCGGGGGCGTGCACCCCGGAGCCGTACCCGAGGTACGCCGAGCACCACGGCTCGTTGAACGTCGTCCAGGTGTGCACCCGGTCGCCGAGCGCGCCGACGACCTCGGCGGCGTACTCGGCGAAGCGCAGCGCGGTGTCCCGCGTCGGCCAGCCGCCGGCGTCCTCCAGCTCCTGCGGCAGGTCCCAGTGGTACAGGGTGGCCACCGGCCGGACGCCCCGCTCCAGCAGCCCGTCCACCAGCCGGGAGTAGAAGTCCAGCCCGGCCCGGTTGACCGGCCCGCAGCCGCCGGGCCGCACCCGGGGCCAGGAGATCGAGAAGCGGTACGCCCCGAGCCCCAGCCCGGCGACGTGCCCCAGGTCCTCGGCCCAGCGGTGGTAGTGGTCGGCGGCCACGTCGCCGGTGTCGCCGTTGAGCGTGCGCCCGGAGGTGTGGCTGTAGGTGTCCCAGATCGACGGCCCCCGGCCGTCCTCGGTCGCCGCGCCCTCGATCTGGTACGCCGCCGTGGCGGACCCCCACACGAAGCCCTCGGGAAACACTCGCCTCACCGGTGCGCCTCCGATCCCACCACGGCACAGCCGTACCCCGCCGACGCGCCGGCCAGCAGTGCGGCGGTGGCCGCCCCGTCGGCGTACCGGACCTCGAACTCCGCGCCGGGCCCGCCGCCGGGCGACGGTATCCGCACCCGCGTCCGCTGCCCCTCGGCGGGCGCGAAGAGCCGCAGCCGCACGCCGTCGGCCCACTCGTAGTCGGGCCGCTCGTGCGTCGACCCGAACGGGATCACCGCGCCGGGCCGGGCCAGCACCGGCAGGCTGTCGAAGCCGTGCCGCTCGGTCACCCAGGCCGGCCCGGTGACCTGCGCGCCCGTGACCAGGTGGGTCCAGGTGCCGGCCGGCACGTAGAAGGTCACCTCCCCGTCGGCGTCGAAGACGGGGGCGACCAGCACGTCGGGGCCGAGCATGTACTGCCGGTCCAGGTGCGCCACCGCCGGGTCGTCGGGGAACTCCAGGATCATCGGGCGCATCATGGGCACGCCGTCGCAGTGCGCCTCCTCGGCCGCCGCCGCCAGGTACGGCATGAGGCGCAGCTTGAGCCGGGTGAAGTGGCGCAGCACGTCGACGGCCTCCTCGTCGAACGCCCACGGCACCCGGTACGACCCGGAGCCGTGCAGCCGAGAGTGCGAGGAGAGCAGGCCGAACGCGATCCATCGCTTGAACACCGCCGGGTCGGGGGTGCCCTCGAAACCGCCGATGTCGTGGCTCCAGTACCCGAACCCGGACGCCGACAGCGACAGCCCGCCGCGCAGCGACTCGGCCATCGCCGCGAACGTGGACTCGCAGTCCCCGCCCCAGTGCACCGGGAACCGCTGCCCGCCGGCGGTGGCCGACCGCGCGAAGAGCACCGCCTCGCCGGGCCCGCGCTCGGCCTCCAGCAGCCCGAAGACCGCCTCGTTGTAGAGGTAGGAGTAGTAGTTGTGCATCCGCTGCGGGTCCGACCCGTCGTGCCACACCACGTCGGTGGGGATGCGCTCGCCGAAGTCGGTCTTGAAGCAGTCCACGCCCAGGTCGAGCAGCGCCCTGAGCTTGCCGCAGAACCAGGCCGTCGCGTCGGGGTTGGTGAAGTCGACCAGCGCCATGCCGGCCTGCCACCGGTCCCACTGCCAGACCGACCCGTCGGGGTTGCGCACCAGGTAGCCGGCCCGCCGGCCCTCCTCGAACAGGTACGACCGTTGGGCGACGTACGGGTTGATCCACACGCACACCCGCAGGCCGCGCTCGCGCAGCCGGCGCAGCATCCCCTCGGGGTCGGGGAAGGTCGCCGGGTCCCAGACGAAGTCGACCCAGTGGAACTGCCGCATCCAGAAGCAGTCGAAGTGGAAGACCGACAGCGGCAGGTCCCGCTCGGCCATCCCGTCGATGAACCCGGTGACGGTCCGCTCGTCGTACGAGGTGGTGAACGACGTCGACAGCCACAGCCCGTACGACCAGGCCGGGAGGCGGGCGGGCCGGCCGGTCAGGGCGGTGTAGCGGCGCAGCACGTCCTTCGGCGTCGGCCCGTCGACGACGTGGTAGGTCAGCGACTGCCCCTCGACGCTGAACTGGACCTGCGAGACGACCTCGGAGCCGACCTCGAACGACACGTGCTCCGGGTGGTCGACGAAGACCCCGTAGCCGGCGCTGCTGAGGTAGAACGGCACGTTCTTGTACGCCTGCTCGCTGGCGGTGCCCCCGTCGGCGTTCCAGACGTCGACGGCCTGGCCGTTCTTCACCAGCGGGCCGAACCGCTCGCCGAGGCCGTAGACGGTCTCGCCGACGCCCAGCGCCAGCCGGTCGTGCACGTACGTGCGGCCGTCGGCGTCGGTGACGACGCCGATGCTGCGCTGGGTGGACGACGTGACCGGGCGGTCGCCGCGCAGGAAGTCGACCCGCCACTGGTCGGCGAGGGCGACCCGGGCGGTGAGCCCGCCGGTGGTCAGCGACGCGCTCTCCCCGGTGACCGTCACGGTGACCGGGTGGTCGTCGCCGGCCGACAGCGCGAACCGGGGCCGCCCCGGCAGCCCGCCGCTGTGGTGGCTGACGGTGACGCCGACGACGCCGGGGGCGGGGGAGAAGAACCGCACGGTGACGACGGGACGGTTGAGGGTGTCGCCCCGCCCGGTGAGCCGACCGGTCGGCGCGAAGACGGTGAAGCCGCGCTCGTCGGGCTCCACCGATTCGACCGCGCCGGGGCGCAGCACGCCGACCCCCGGGCGCAGTTGCCAGTACCCGTCGGTGAACTTCACGTCCCGGCTCCTACCGTGATGCCGCGGCTCCGCGGGGCTCCACCGGCGGCCGGCGGGCCCCGGCGGCCCGCGTCGGAACGCTTGGTCGAAGCGTTTCGACAGACCGTAGGGCACGCGCGACGAGGGCGTCAATAGGCGACGACGAATGGCTGTCCCCGGCGGGCGGGGCCCGCCGAAGCGGGCGTGTGCGGGTCGGCGGGCGGGGGCGCGACCATCGGACCACTCCGCGACCGCCCGGAATACCATTGATTCGCGTCATAAGGAAAGGCGAACAAACCTCACGGATGATCCGTGCGGTCCGGGGCGGCGGATACGTTGTACGCCCGACCGCAACGGAGCCGCACCATGCTCTCTGGCGAGACGACGCCACCGATCTCCGTCATCATCCCCACCTACAACCGCTCCCGGCTGATCCACGGCACCCTGACGGCGCTGGCCGGGCAGCGGGCCCCGGCGGACATGTTCGAGGTCATCGTCGCCGACGACGGCTCGACCGACGACACCCGGCAGACGGTGGAGTCCTTCCGCGACCGCCTCCACCTGCGGTACCACTTCCAGGAGGACCTCGGCTTCCGGGCCGCCGCCGCCCGCAACGCTGGCGCCCGCCTCGCCCGCGGCGGGATCCTGGCCTTCGTGGACAGCGGCATCCTGCCCGGCCCCGGGTTCGTCGCCGCGCATCTGGCCGCGCACCGGCGGCCCGGCCCCGCGCGGGCGATGCTCGGCTACACCTACGGCTTCCAGCCGGAGCACCCCACCCCGGGGATGGCGGAGATCCTGAAGACCCACACCCCCGAGGAGGTCGTCCGCAGGTACGGTGCCCTCCCCGAGTTCCACGACAACCGGCACCAGCTCTTCGCGGAGAGCGGCGACAACCTCTCCCGGACCGTGTTGCCCTGGCAGTTGTTCTGGACCTGCAACTGTTCCGTCCCGGCCGACGAGTTCTGGGCCGTCGGAGGCTTCGACGAGGACTTCCGCTCGTGGGGCGCCGAGGACACGGAGCTGGGGTTCCGGCTCTCCCGCCACGGGCTGTCGATCGAGGTGACCCGCGACGGCTGGGCTGTCGACACCCCCCACCCGCGCCGCTCCACCCCGGACCTCGGCGACAACCGCAGCAACATGCTCACGTTCCTGCACAAGCACCCCGAGCCGGTGCTGGAGCTGCTGTGGGCCTGGTACTCCCGGCACCTGCCGCAGCTCGAGGACACCCGCGACTGGCACGTCAGGCTGGAGCTGCCGACCCTGCGGCGGGCGGCCAACCGGGTCCGCAACCTGGACGTGACGGCGGAGCTGGCGCAGCTACGCGACATCGCTGCCCCGGGCACCCGCGTGGCGGTCTTCGGCTGCGGCGGCACCCTGCCCGACGGGTTTCCCCCGGGCGAGCTGTTCGACCTGGACGAGAAGCTGCTCGACCGGCTGCCCCGGGACCCGGCCCGCCCCACCCACCACGCCGTCGGCATCCGCACCGTCCTGCCCGACGACGCCGTCGACGTCGTGCTGATCACCTCGCGGTTGGCCCCGCTGTGGCGCCGCTGGCGCGCCCACCTGCTCGCCGAGGCCCGCCGCATCGGCCGCACCGTGTGGAGCCCGCTGTTGGGGTCCGACCCCGCCGCCGTCCCGGCCGCCACCCCGGCCTGACCCGCCCGGCCCCGCCGCGCGGGCGGCCCGCAGGGCGCGGGCGCGGCGGGGGAAGGGGTGCCTCAGAGCTCGATGTCGAACCTGCGGAGCAGCGAGGGGGCCACCAGGCCCACGGCGGAGAGCACGGCGAGCGCGGTCAGCACGCCGCGCAGCACGATCACCTCGGCCTTGCTGCCGGTGCGCAGGGCGATGCTGTTCGGCAGGCCCACCATCGTCCACATCCGGCGCTTGATGGGGATGGGCCAGAGGATCGGCACCCCCGCCCGGGTGATCATGTCGCCGAGGATGTGCACGAAACAGCCCACGCCGACGGCCAACCCGATCAGCGGGTATCCCTGGTCGCCGGGCAGGTTGGCGAAGGTGTACCAGGCGGCGGCGGCCGAGGTCAGCGTGACGATCACCCAGCCGGCGCGCTCCGCCCACCGGTCGAACAGGCCGCGCAGGGCCAACCCGAACATGAAGAACAGGATGCCGACGACCGCCCACTTGCCGTACGCGGCGCACAGCTCGGTGGTGCCCCAGCCCACCAGCACGGTGAACGGGATCGTGTGGGTCAGGGTGCGGTGGCCGTTGTTGCGGCGAGGGTCCTTGCTTAGCTTCGTGGCGTAGTAGACGCCGAGGCAGAGCTTCTCCACCACCTCGGCGACGAAGAGGCTGACCACCCCGAACGTGCGGGCCACCGTCGCGCCGCCCTGGTTGCGGGTCACCTTGCCGGAGAGGTCGAGGTCGGGGAAGAGCGCCCCACCGGCGCAGACCGCCGTCCCGACCGCCAGCTCCAGCGGCGACTGATGGAGGTCGGCGAAGTGCTCGAACGCCCAGGAACCGGCCAACCACACCGCCGCGCCCGACAGCGCGTGGGACGGACCCATCATGACGCCTCGCCCTCCCCAGGACTCTTGATCCACAAGCTACGCCACTCTGGCAGAGCCGCGACGCGCGGGCAATCACCCGGGCGGTCCACAGGGGGCGGTGCCGTTCGCCCCGTACCGTACCGGGGGGCACCGACACGTCCCGGTTCAGCGGGCGGTAGCCCCCGTCACCAGCAGGTTCCCCGCCGGGATGGTGATGCGGGCCCGCCCGGCGGCCAGCCGGCGGGCCGCGAACGGGCCGTGTTCCCGGCGGGCGGCGGCGTAGCTGCGCGCGGTGTGGGCGGCGATCGTCGCCCAGCCGTACCGCTCGCCGACCATCGTGCGGGCCCGGCGGGCGACCCGGCGGGCGAAGACCTCGTCGCCGAGGAGCCGGCCGACCGCGCCGGCCAGCGCGTCGGGATCGCTGTGCGGGAAGGTCACGCCGGTGACCCCGGGCTCGACGATCTCGGCCAGGCCGCCGGTGGAGGCGACCGCGAGGGGCGCGCCGGCCGCCGCGGCCTCCAGGGCGACCATGCCGAACGGCTCGTAGAGGCTCGGCACGACGGTGGCGTCGGTGGCGGCCAGCACCGCCGGGAGCTGGGCGGCGTCCAGGAAGCCGGCGAAGCGCACCGTGTCGCCCAGGCGCAGCCGGTGCGCCTGCTCCACCAGCTCCCCCCGGTACGGCCCGTCGCCGGCGATCACCACCCGCAGCCCGGGGTGCCGCTCCCGCAGCCGGGGCAGCCCGGCCAGCAGGTGCTGCACGCCCTTCTCGTAGACCAGCCGGCCCGCGTACCCGACGAGGGGACCGTCGGCGGCGAACCGGGCCCGCGCCGAGGCCACCGCCCGGGGGCGGGCGTGCCAGGCCCGGTCGTCCACCCCGTTGGGCACCACGTCGACCCGGCCCGACGGCACGTCGAACAGCCGGGTGATCTGCTCGCGCATGTAGCCGGAGCAGGCGATCACGCGGGTGGACCCGCCGGCCAGCCAGTGCTCGACGCCGTGGATGGTGCGGTTCATCTCCTCGGGCAGCCAGCCCTGGTGCCGGCCCGCCTCGGTGGCGTGGACGGTCGTGACCAGCGGCAGGTCCAAGTGCTCGGCGAGGGTGATCGCGGTGTGGGCGACGAGCCAGTCGTGGGCGTGGATGACGTCGTAGGAGGCGCTCTCGGTGGCGCGGAGGGCGGCGCGGGTGAGGGTGTGGTTGAAGGCCATGGTCCAGGCCAGCAGGCTGGAGGTGGCGAGGGGGAAGGTGACGGGGTCCTCGGCGGCGCGCAGGATGCGGACGCCGTCGGCGTACTCCTCCAGGGGTGCGCCGTCGGCGTGGCGGGTGACGACGGTGACCTCGTGGCCGGCGGCGGCGAGGGCGACGGAGAGGGCGTGGACGTGGCGGCCGAGGCCGCCGACGAGCACCGGCGGGTACTCCCAGGACAGCACGAGCACCCGCTGACGGCGAGCGGGTTCGGCGTCGATCACTTCGGCTTCCGGCGACATGCGGCCCCCTTCGGGTCGTCTCCGGCGCGCGCCGGCCGCACCCGCGGACCGGGTGCCGCCGACGCGCGCGGGATCGGGGCCCATCCTGCCCCCGGCCGGATAACCCGCGGAGACGCCGCCGTTGCGGGCACGTAAAGCGCTACCGGCCGCCCCTGCGGGCGCGCAGCACCTCGGCCACCGACCACGCCTGGAACGGGCAGCCGGTGGCGCCGTGCGGGGCGTCCCCGTCGGCCGACTCGCTGACCGACCCGAGACCGTGCTCGGTCAGGTGCGCGTCGACGCCGACGAAGAGCTCGTCCACCGGCATCTTCGCCCGCCGGGCGGCGTCGACGTACGGACCCAGCAGCCACGGCCACACCGTGCCCTGGTGGTAGCCGCCGTCCCGCTCGGCCGGCCCGCCCCGGTGCCGCCCGACGTAGCCGGGCGAGTCGGGGGAGAGGGTGCGGGGGCCCAGCGGGGTGAGCAGCCCGGCGGCCACCCGGCGCAGCGTCGGCTCGTCGGGCTCCAGCGGCGCGTACGGCAGCGACCAGGCCAGGAGCTGGTTCGGCCGCAGCAGGTCGTCGTCGTGCACCGGCGCCCCACCCAGCGGGTACGCCGGGGCGGGCCCGTCCACCACGTCGTGCAGCCAGCCGGCGGGCGAGGGGAAGCGCGCGGCGAACGACGCGGCGGCCCGGCCGTGCAGCCGCCACAGCTCGGCGGCATCCGCCCCGGCCAGCTCGGTCAGCTCGGCCAGCCCCGCGAGCCCGTTGACCCAGAGCGCGTTGACCTCCACCGGCTTGCCGACGCGCGGCGTCACCGGCACCCCGTACACCCGGGCGTCCATCCAGGTCAGCGCCGTGCCCGGGGTGCCGCCCTGGGTGACCAGGCCGTCGGCCGGGTCGACGGCGATGCCGTACCGGGTGCCCGCCAGGTGCGCGTCGACCACCCCGCGCAGCGCCGGCAGCAGCTCGTCGCCGAGGTCGGTGTCCCCGCTGACGGTGACGTGCCGGCTCACCGCGTGCAGGAACCACAGCGTCGCGTCGACCGTGTTGTACTCCACCCGCCCCGTGTCGGCGGTGTTGGCGAGCATCCCCTCCGACAGCGTCGCCGCGTAGGACCGCAGCAGCTCCCGGCCCTCGTCGGCCCGGTTCGTGGCGAGGAACAGCCCCTCGTACGAGGTCATGGTGTCCCGCGACCACGCGCCGAACCACGGGTAGCCGGCGACCACGTCCGGGCCGGCGGCGGTCCGCACGACGAAGGCGTCGGCGGCCAGCGCGAGCGTGGCCTCCGCCGCGTCGGCCGGCCCCGCCTGCGCGACCACCCGCCGGTTGCGCCGCCGGGCCGCCGCGACGATCTCCGTGGCCGGGGGCGGCGTGGTCGCCAGGTCGCCGGCCCAGGCCAGCACCGACACCGTGTCGCCCGGCCGCTCCAGGACGCCCTCGAAGCGCCCGGCGTGCCAGATGTCGTCGTCCGGGTGCAGGCCCCGGGCCTCCTCCTCGCGGTGGTGGACCCCGAGCCACCACTGCCCCTCCGGGGACCAGCCCGGCCCGGCGAGGCGGAACGCGCCCTCCACCACCGCGCCGCCGTCGACCGGCTCGACCCGGGGCGCCGGCCCGTCCGCGCGCCGCTCGCCGTGCGCGTCACGCCAGGTGCAGGCCGCCGACAGGTCGAGCCGGACCGGGCCGCCGGAGACGAGCCGGTGCACCACCGCCACGCACGAGTGCCCGTACGCCATCGCCAGCTCGCGCTCGATCACCACGTCGCCGATCCGCCACCGCCAGCGGGGCAGCCCGTCGACCAGGTCGAAGCGCTCCAGCAGCTCGAACCCGCGCGGGTCGACGTCGCCGGAGGACCACTCGTGCGCGCCGAGCCGCACCCGCGCCCCCGACGGCAGGGTGACCGCCGGGTCCAGGCTCACGAGTCCCACGTTGCGGGAGCCGAGCGTCTCGCCGGCCACCACCAGCAGGCCGTGGTACCGACGGGTGCGCACCCCGCTGACCGTGCCCATGGCGAACCCGCCGAGGCCGTCGGGGACCAGCCACTCCCTGGTGGCCCCGCCGCCCAGCTCCCCGCAGACCTGCGGGCCGAAACGAATGTCGATCAACTTTCCTCCAACGGCGGCGACGTGTAACACGCCACGACGGGAACGACCGCGGTGGTGCGGCACCCCGGCGGCGTCGAAGATGGGACGGTGATCACTGACCTGTCCCCGCCGTCCCCGTCCTCGTCCGCCCCCGACGCCGAGCGGCTCCGGCTCGCCCAGGCCGACTCCGGCGAGCAGGACTGGCGCGCATGGGGTCCCTATCTGTCCGAGCGGGCGTGGGGGACGGTACGGGAGGACTACAGCGAGCACGGCACGGCGTGGGACTACTTCCCCCACGACCACGCGCGGTCCCGAGCCTACCGGTGGAACGAGGACGGCATGGCGGGCGTGTGCGACGACCGGCAGACGTTCTGCTTCGCCCTGGCCCTGTGGAACGGCCGCGACCCGATCCTCAAGGAGCGGATGTTCGGCCTCGGCGGCGACGGCGGCAACCACGGCGAGGACGCCAAGGAGTACTGGTGGTACCTCGACTCCACACCCACCCACTCCTGGATGCGCTGGCGCTACCACTACCCCCAGGCCGCCTTCCCGTACGACGAGCTGGTGGCCGTCAACGCGCTGCGGGGCCGCGACGACACCGAGTACGAGCTGGTCGACACCGGCGTCTTCGACGACGACCGGTACTGGGCGGTGACCGTCGACTACGCGAAGGCGTCCCCGACCGACATGTGCGTCGTGGTCACCGTCGCCAACCGGGGTGACACCGCCGAGCGGCTGCACGTGCTGCCGCACCTGTGGTTCCGCAACACCTGGGCGTGGGGGCTGCCCGGCGGCGACCGGGTGCCCCGGATCGTCGGCTCCGCGGCAGGCCCCGGCGGCGGGACCGGCGGCGGCTCCGCGGCAGGCACGGGCGGCGGCTCTGCGGCAGGCACGGGCGGCGGTGCCCGGCTCGTCGGGGAGCATTGGGTGCTCGGCCAGATCGTGCTGACCGGCGACGGCGACCCGGTGCCGCTGCTCTGCGACAACGACACCAACGCCGAGCGGCTCTGGGGGCTGCCCGGCCGCTCGCCGTACCCGAAGGACGGGATCAACGACCACGTCGTCAACGGGGCGGCGACGGTCAACCCGGCGCGCGAGGGGACCAGGGGCGCGCTGCACTACGTGCTGGACGTGCCGGCCGGCGGGCAGCGGCAGATCCGGCTGCGGCTGACCCGCACCGCCCCGCCGCCCGGCGGGGCCACCCCGCCCCCGGCGGACCTGGGCGGCGGCTTCGACGCGGTGGTCTGGGCCCGGCGGGCCGAGGCGAACCGCTTCTTCGACGGCGTCGTCCCCGCCGCCGCCACCGCCGACGAGGCCCTCGTGGCCCGGCAGGCCATCGCCGGGCTGATGTGGGGCAAGCAGTTCTACCACTTCGACGTCAAGCGGTGGCTGGAGGGCGACCCCGGCTCCGCGCCCCCGCCGGCCGGCCGCCGGCACGGGCGCAACAGCCACTGGCGGCACATGACCAGCTTCGACGTGATCTCCATGCCCGACCCCTGGGAGTACCCCTGGTACGCGGCCTGGGACCTGGCCTTCCACTGCGTGAGCATCGCCCGGGTCGACCCGGGCTTCGCCAAGGCCCAGCTCCTGCTCCTGCTCCGCGAGTGGTACCTGCACCCCAACGGGCAGATCCCCGCGTACGAGTGGGCGTTCGGCGACGTGAACCCCCCGGTGCACGCCTGGGCCGCGCTGAAGGTCTTCGAGATCGACGGCTCCCGCGACCACGAGTTCCTGGCCCGGATCATGCACAAGCTGCTGCTGAACTTCACCTGGTGGGTCAACCGCAAGGACACCGGCGGCAACAACGTCTTCGAGGGCGGCTTCCTCGGGCTGGACAACGTCGGCCCGTTCGACCGCTCGGCGGCGCTGCCGGTGGCCGGGACGCTGGAGCAGTCCGACGGCACCGGCTGGATGGCCATGTACGCGCTGAACCTGCTCGACATCGCCGTCGTGCTCGCCGAGCACGACCGGACCTGGGTCGACACCGCCACCAAGTTCTTCGAGCACTTCGCCTACATCGCCGCCGCCGGATACCACCAGGGGCTCTGGGACGACGAGGACGCGTTCTTCTACGACGTGCTGCGGCTCGCCGACGGCAGCCAGGTGCCGCTGAAGGTCCGCTCGGTGGTCGGGCTGCTGCCGCTGGCCGCCACCACCCGGCTCACCGCCCGGACCCTGCGCCGCCTGCCCGAGCTGGGCGACCGGCTGCGCTGGTTCCTCGCCCACCGCCCCGAGTACGCCGACGTGGTGGGCGCCCGCCGCCTCGGCCCGGACGGCCGCCAGCAGCGGCTGCTCTCCATGGTCGGCCCCGACCAGGTGGTGCGGCTGCTGGCCCGGATGCTCGACCCCGACGAGTTCCTCTCCGAGTACGGCCTGCGCACCCTCAGCCGCGCCCACCTGGACAAGCCGTTCACCGTGACCCTCGGGGGCCAGGAGTTCAGCGTCGGCTACGAGCCGGCGGAGTCCACCAGCGGCCTGTTCGGCGGCAACTCCAACTGGCGCGGCCCGATCTGGATGCCGACGAACTTCCTGCTGATCAGCGCGCTGCGGGACTACGCGGCGTTCTTCGGCGACGACCTCCAGGTGGAGTACCCGACCCGCTCCGGCGTGAAGCGCACCCTCGACGAGATCGCCGACGACCTCTCCGCCCGGCTGATCTCGCTGTTCACCCGCGACGACTGGGGCCGGCGGCCGATCTACGGGGCCGCCCAGCTCTTCCAGACCCACCCGGACTGGCGGGATCTGATCAGCTTCCCGGAGTACTTCCACGGCGACAACGGCGCCGGGCTCGGCGCCTGGCACCAGACCGGCTGGACGGCCCTGGTCGCCGACCTGATCCTCACCCTGCGCCGCTGACGCCCTGTCCCGCTGTCCCGGGGCGTTCGCACTCGTCCCGCCCGGTGATCAAGGAGTTTGCGTCGCGGTTCGGCTGATTCCCGACACAAACTCCTTGATCAACTCATCCTGGCGGGGCAGCGGGCGGTCGCCGGTGCCCGTCGCCGGGCGCAGTACGGTGTTTTCCGGTCGCGAGGGGGAGGGGAGAGTCGATGGGAGACGCCACGGGGCGGGGCCGGGACGCGGAGGTGCTCGTCTTCGACGCCGACGACACGCTGTGGGAGAACAACGTCCTGTTCGAGCGGGTGATCGACGACTTCCTGGGCTGGCTGGACCACCCGACCCTGGACCGGGCGGAGATCAGGGCGATCCTCGACGACATCGAGCGGGCCAACACGATCGTCCACGGGTACGGCAGCAAGGCGTTCCTGCGCAACCTCGGCGAGTGCCTGGAGCGGCTGCGCGAGCGGCCCACCACCGACGCCGAGCGCCGGGAGATCGAGGGGCTGGCCGAGGCGCTGGTGGAGCACCGGGTCGAGCTGATGCCCGGCGTCGCCGAGACGCTCGACGCGCTGGCCGGGCGGCACCGCCTGCTGCTGCTCACCAAGGGTGACCGGGACGAGCAGCAGCGCAAGCTCGACGCGTCCGGGCTGCTGCGCCACTTCCAGGCGGCGCACATCGTGCGGGAGAAGAACGTGGAGACCTATCGGTGGCTGATCGGGGAGCACCGCTTCGACCCGGCAGCCGCGTGGATGATCGGCAACTCCCCGAAGTCGGACATCCTGCCGGCCCGGGCCGCCGGGATGTCGGCGGTGTTCATTCCGAACGAGAACACCTGGGTGCTGGAGGACGACGACCTCGACCCGACCGACACGGGGGTGCTCCGGCTGGCCGCCTTCCCGGACCTGCTCCGGCACTTCTGACCGGGCACCCGCTGACCGACCGGCCGGAACAGCGCCGGGGGAACCGGCCGCGTCACACCGACATGCCGCTTCTCGGCGTAGACATCAATCACCGCCACGATTCACCCGGGAGCCTTGTTCCACCTGGGCGACGGGCCTAACCTGGGCCGGCGTTCGCGGCCCGTCGGGGTGGGTCGGGAACGCGCCGGAGTCCGGTGGTGGAGCACCGTGGAGCTGAGTGCGGGCGGTCGGCTCGTCGCGTCGAGCCCGGCGTGGGCGGCGTGCCGCGTCCACGCGCTCGACCCGACGGACCTCCGCCGTCACGCCGGACGGCTGGCGGGTCAGGGCCGGGAAGTTGCGGCCCGGTCCTGACCCATGTCCGCGTCCCGGGCCGGTGTCCGCGTCCCGCGCCCGGGCCGGCGCTGGGTCCTGCGGTCAGTCGACTTCGCCCCGGACGATCGCCACCGCCACCCGGCAGAACTCGTCCATGTCCGGCTGGAAGCCGGCGGCGATGTCCGGGTGCAACCCGGAGCGCGTCTCGTCCAGCAACCGTTGGCAGACCTGCTCGACCGGCTCGCCCGCGTAGCTGGCCCGGACGCGCCCGGTGGCCGCCTGTAGGGCCGAGGTCAACTGGTCCTCCAGCGGGCCCCGCAGCTTCTGCTGCACGGGGTCGAGCCCGCTCGGGTTCAGCGTGACATGTGGCTCCGACATCGGCACTCCCTTCGTCGGCGTCCGCGGTACCCCACCGCGGGCGTCGGTCAAACCCCGGTCGGCACGCCGGGCGGGCAGCGCAGGGCGAGGCCCACCTCGACCGGCCCGGCCAGCGGGGTCCAGCCGGTCTGCGGGGCCGCCGCGCAGGCCGCCAGGAGCAAGGCACCTCCTCGTCGTCAACGATCATGCCCAACCGGGGGAGCGGCGGCGGGGAATCGCCCGACAACCCACCGATCGGGCGGGCAGGGGTCGTCCGGAGGGCGTACCGCAAGTCGGCGGTACGCGCGGCTCAGGCGGCGGTACGCGGCGCGAAGGCGCAGAACTCGTTGCCCTCCGGGTCGGCCAGCACCCACCAGGAGATGTCGTCGTCGGGCTCGCGCAGCAGTGCCGCGCCGGCGACGATCAACCGGGTGGCGTCGGGGCCGGCCAGGTCGACGTCCCAGTGCACCCGGTTCTTGACCCGCTTGCGCTCCGCCACCGCCTCGAAGCCCCAGCGACGCCACGGGAAGCCCCCCGCGCCGAGGAGCACCGTCGTGCCGTCTTCGGTCGTCTCCACCCGGCCGCCGACCACGCCCGCCCACCAGGTCGCCTGGGCGGCCGGGTCGGCGCTGTCCACCACCAGCTCGAAGGGGCCGGGCGCGGCCCCCGGCCGAGGGGGAAAGGCGCAGAACTGGTTGCCCTCCGGGTCGGCCAGCACCCACCAGTCGATCTCCACGTCCGGCTCCCGGATCAGCCGGGCACCGGCCGCCAGCAGCGCCGTCGGCTCCGCCTCGGCCAGCCGCAGGTCCAGGTGCACCCGGGTCTTGGCGGTGCGCGGTTCCGGCACCCCGTTGACCCAGATCGACTCGGCGTCGGCGCGACCACTGACATCCACCCGGGCGTCCCCGCCCCCGACGTCGACGACCCGGCCGCCGAGCACGCCGGCCCAGAAGCCGGCGAGCCGGGGAACGTCACAGGCGTCCATGCACAGGTCCTTGAACCGGGCGATCATCCGCCCATCATGCCGGTCCGGCCGCCCGCTCCGCCGCCCCGTCACCGCGCACGTGCCGCCGGGCACCGTGGTCGCCGCCCGGCGGTCGGGCACCGTGGTCGCCGCCGCACCGTCGCGGGCCGTGGGCGCGCCGGGCCGTCGCGGGATGGCCCGATCGTCAGCGGCGCCCGCGCTTGATCTCGTGGAAGGCCGGCAGCCGCAGCAGCGGCAGCAGCGAGTCCCAGATGGTCAGGGCGTCGTCGGTGCCCGGCACCTCGGTCAGGATCGGGCCGTGCATGCCGCGCTCCGCGCCGGGCACCATCAGCACCGGCGAGCCGACGTCCGGGCCGGCCGACGCGTACGCCAGGGCGTGCGACTCGCGTACCGCCTCGTCCCAGCGCTCGTCGTCGAGGGCCGGCGCGGCCGAGGTGAGGCCGGCGGCCTCGACGGCCGCCTCCACCAGCTCGCCCGACAGCGGGTTGCCGGCGTCGTGGGTGCGCGCGCCCAGCTCGGCGTAGAACCGGCCCGCGCCCTCGGCACGGCCGTCGGCGCGCAGCGCCTCCACCAGCCGCAGCGCCCGGTTGGACGCGGCCATCGCCCCGGCGAACTGGGGCGGCACGTTCCCCTCGTTGAGGATGGCCAGGCTGAACGACCGCCACTCGACGGCGAGCCCCCGGGCGTCGGCCACGGCCACCAGCCAGCGCGACGTGCGCCAGGTCCACGGGCAGAGCGGATCGAAGAAGAAGGTGGCATCCATCGCCCGAGCGTACGCGCGCCGCCCCGAACGCCCCGAACGGTCACTTCCCCACCCGCCGGGGCGGCTCGGCTCATTCACGGAAAGCGTGGCCATTCGGCCTGCGACGGGCACGTTCTCGGTGAGAGTGCGCGCGAAAACCGGGGCTTGCGGGGGCTCGGTGTGGGGTCGGTTGCCGTCAGGTTTCGCGGATCGGCGGGTCGGGCAGTGTCCCCCGCACGAAACGCCCGGGATCCGGCCGTTCCGCCGTGCGCCGGGGCACGGGTCGATCTCCCCGGCCTTCGCCGAAGAGAGGGGGAGGACGATGACAGACCCGGCTCGACGTCGGCGCCGACCCGCCGTCCGCGCGGTGGCGACCGCCGCCGCGCTCACGCTGGTCGCGCCGCTGGCCGCGTGCGGCTCCGGCGGAGACGGCGGTACGCCCACCATCAACCTGTACTACCCGCCCGAGCAGAACATGCAGAAGGTCGTCGACGACTGCAACGCCGAGGCCGGTGGGCGCTACAAGATCGCCTACCGGGTGCTGCCGCGCCAGGCCGACGACCAGCGGGTGCAGCTCGTGCGCCGGCTCGCCGCCGAGGACACCGGGATGGACGTGCTCGGCCTCGACGTCACCTGGACGCAGGAGTTCGCCAGCGCGGACTGGATCCGGGAGTGGACCGGGCAGGACAAGGCCGAGGTGGAGCAGGGCACGCTCGCCGGGCCGCTGGACACCGCCCGCTACCAGGGCAAGCTGTACGGCGCGCCGAAGCACACCAACGTCCAGCTCCTGTGGTACCGCACCGACCTGGTGCAGCAGCCGCCGAAGACCTGGGACGACATGATCTCAGCCGCCCAGGAGCTGAAGGGCCAGGGCAAGCCGTACCAGTTCCTCACCATGGGTGCGCAGTACGAGGGCCTGGTCGTCCTCTACAACACCCTGGCCGCCAGCGCCGGCGGAAAGATCCTCAGCGACGACGGCAAGCAGGCCGTGATGGACGAGGGCGCGGTGCGGGCGCTCGACCAGCTCAAGCGGCTCGCCACCGCCGGGGTGACGTCGCCGTCGTTCAGCAACGCCACCGAGGACCCGGTCCGGCTGGAGTTCCAGGCCGGCAACGGGGCGTTCCAGGTGAACTGGCCCTTCGTCTACCCGGCGTTGCAGGAGGCCGACCCGGAGCTGGCGAAGAAGGTCAAGTGGGCGCGGGTGCCGGGCGTCGACGCGGACACCCCGAGCAAGGTCACCATCGGCGGCGCGAACATGGCCGTCAGCGCGTACTCGAAGCACCCGGAGGAGTCGTTCGAGGCGGCCCGGTGCCTGCGCAACGCCAAGAACCAGAAGTTCTCCGCGGTCAAGGACGGCGTGCCGCCGACCATCGAGAAGGTCTACGACGACCCGGAGATGGACGAGGCGTACCCGATGAAGGAGACCATCCTGGAGGAGCTGAAGGAGCCGGCCACGCGCCCGCTGACCCCGGCGTATCAGAGCATCTCCACGGTGATGTCGGCGATCCTGTCGCCGCCTGCGGACATCCGGCCCGAGCAGACCGCCGACGAGCTGCGCGACGCGATTGCTGACGCGTTGGAATCGAAGGGGGTCCTCCCATGAGCGTGAGGAGTGAGCCGGGTCTGCGAGCCCCGCAGTCGCGAACCAAGGAGGCACAGTGAGCGTGAACGCCACCCCGGCCGGGGCGCGGGTCGCGGCCGAGGAGAGCGGGAAGCCGGCCGTGCCCGCCCAGCACTCCGGCCGCCGGTCCAAAGCCCCGCTGAGCGAGAACAAGAAGGCCGAACGGAAGCTCGGCTGGCTGCTCTGCGCCCCCGCAGCGCTGGTCATGGTGCTGGTCACCGCGTACCCGATCATCTACTCGGTCTGGCTGTCGTTGCAGCGGTTCGACCTGCGCTTCCCCGACGAGCGGAAGTTCGTCGGGCTGGAGAACTACGTGACGGTGCTGACCAACGGGTTCTGGTGGACGGCGTTCGGCGTCACCGCCCTGATCACGGTGGTCACCGTGGTCGTCGAGCTGGTGCTCGGCATGGGGCTGGCGCTGATCATGCACCGGACCCTGGTGGGCCGGGGCATCGTCCGCACGGCGGCGCTGATCCCGTACGGGATCGTCACGGTCGTCGCCGCGTTCTCCTGGCGGTACGCGTGGACGCCCGGCACCGGCTACCTGGCGAACCTTTTCAGCGACGGCGCGCCGCTGACCGAGCGGGCCAGCTCCCTGGCGATCATCATGCTCGCCGAGATCTGGAAGACCACGCCGTTCATGGCGCTGCTGCTGATGGCCGGTCTGGCCCTGGTGCCGGAGGACCTGCTCAAGGCGGCGTCCACCGACGGCGCGACCGCGTGGCAGCGGTTCACCAAGGTGATGCTGCCGGTGATGAAGCCGGCCATCCTGGTCGCTCTGCTGTTCCGCACGCTCGACGCGTTCCGGGTCTTCGACAACATCTTCGTGCTCACCGCCGGCGGCAACGAGACCTCGTCGGTGTCGATGCTCGCCTACAACAACCTGATCCGGGGCCTCAACCTCGGCATCGGGTCGACCATGTCGGTGCTGATCTTCCTCACCGTCGCGGTCATCGCGTTCGTCTTCGTGAAGCTGTTCGGCACCGCTGCCCCGGGCAGCGACGAGGGGGAGAGGCGCTGACATGGCCGAAACCACCACGCGCGCGAAGCTGCGCTGGGGCCTGCTGGACGTCATCGTCGTCGTCTTCGCGCTGGTCCCGGTGCTCTGGATCGCCTCGCTGTCGTTCAAGACCCCGGCCACGATCACCGACGGGAGGTTCTGGCCCCGGGAGTGGACGCTGGAGAACTACAAGACGATCTTCGCCACCGACCAGTTCGTCCGGGCCCTGGTCAACTCCATCGGTATCGCCCTGATCGCCACGCTCATCGCGGTGGTCCTCGGCGCGATGGCCGCGTACGCGATCTCCCGGCTCGACTTCCCGGGCAAGAAGCTGCTGGTCGGCGTCTCCCTGCTGATCGCGATGTTCCCGCAGGTGTCGCTGGTGTCGCCGCTGTTCGAGATCGAGCGGCAGCTCGGCCTCTTCGACACCTGGCCGGGGCTGATCCTGCCGTACATCACCTTCGCCCTGCCGCTGGCGATCTACACGCTGTCGGCGTTCTTCAAGCAGATCCCGTGGGACCTGGAGAAGGCGGCGAAGATGGACGGCGCGACCCAGGGCCAGGCGTTCCGGCGGGTCATCGCCCCGCTGGCCGCGCCGGGGCTGTTCACCACGGCGATCCTGGTCTTCATCTTCTGCTGGAACGACTTCCTGTTCGCCATCACGCTCACCTCCACCGAGCGGGCCCGCACGGTGCCGGTGGCGCTGTCGTTCTTCACCGGCGAGTCGCAGTTCGAGGACCCCACCGGGGCGATCTGCGCAGCCGCGGTGGTGATCACCGTTCCGATCATCCTGTTCGTGCTCTTCTTCCAGCGCCGCATCGTCTCCGGCCTGACCTCCGGCGCAGTCAAGGGATAGGTGGTGTAGTCATGGCTGACATCGTGCTGGACAAGGTGAGCAAGCGGTTCCCGGACGGAACCGTCGCGGTGCAGGACATCGACCTGGAGATCGCCGACGGCGAGTTCGTCATCCTGGTCGGCCCCTCCGGCTGCGGGAAGTCCACCACCCTCAACATGATCGCCGGGCTGGAGGACATCAGCGACGGCGAGCTGCGCATCGGCGGGCAGCGGGTCAACGACAAGGCCCCCCGGGACCGGGACATCGCGATGGTGTTCCAGTCCTACGCGCTCTACCCGAACATGACCGTCCGGGAGAACATGGCGTTCCCGCTGAAGCTGGCCAAGCTCGACAAGGAGACGATCAACTCCAAGGTCGAGGAGGCGGCGAAGGTGCTGGAGCTGACCCCGCTGCTGGACCGCAGGCCGGCCAACCTCTCCGGCGGCCAGCGGCAGCGGGTGGCGATGGGCCGGGCGATCGTCCGCCAGCCCAAGGCGTTCCTCATGGACGAGCCGCTGTCCAACCTCGACGCGAAGCTGCGGGTGCAGATGCGCACGGTGGTGTCCCGGCTCCAGAAGCAGCTCGGCACCACCACGGTCTACGTCACACACGACCAGACCGAGGCGATGACCCTCGGCGACCGCGTGGTGATCATGCGCGGGGGCGCGATCCAGCAGGTCGGCCCGCCCCAGGAGCTGTACGAGCACCCGCGCAACCTCTTCGTGGCCGGCTTCATCGGCTCGCCGTCGATGAACTTCCTGCACGCCGCCGTCGACGACGGCAAGTTGCGCACCGCGATCGGCGACGTGCCGATCGGCGAGCGCATCCGTCGCGAGCTGACCGCCAACGACGCGCCCCGCGAGCTGATCCTCGGCATCCGCCCCGAGCACTTCGAGGACGCCGAGCTGGTCGACGACGAGACCCGCCGCCGGGGCCTGGAGTTCTCCGCGCCGGTGGACATCGTCGAGTCGATGGGCTCCGACAAGTACGTCTACTTCACGGTGGAGGGGGAGCGCGCCAGCGCCGCCGAGCTGGAGGAGCTGGCCGCCGACGCGGGGGCCGACTTCAGCGGCGGCGGCGCGAGCCTCGTCACCCGCCTGTCGGCCGAGTCCGCCGTACGGGAGGGGGAGGACCGCCGGGTCTGGTTCAACCTGGAGAAGATCCACCTGTTCGACCCGTCCACGGGGCGGAACCTGACCCTCCACGAGGGCCGGTCGTCCGGCGCGCTCGCGGACTGAGAACGACGGTGGGGCGCGGCCGGGTCTCGGCCGCGCCCCACGTCATGAGCTACCTACCGCAGGCCGTACGCCCGCTGGACGGTCTGCTCGGTGCGGTTGCCGTTCGCGTCCCAGGCGTTGACCTTCAGCCAGACGAAGCCGTCGGTGCGGGACAACTTCGGGTGAAGGGTGTAGACGTTGAACCGCCCGCCGCCGTTCGGCACCACCAACGCGCGGTGCCAGGTGGCGCCGCCGTCGGTCGACGTCGAGACGGACATCCCCTTCGCCTTCGGCTTGCCGGGGGTGGACCCGTGCGCAGCCGCCGTGATCGTGAACTTGTGCGCCCAGCCGGCCTTGGCCTTGTTGTTCAGGTCCAGACCCAGGTCGTAGTCGAGCTGAAGCACCGGCTGGAAGGCGCACGGCCCGGTGCCGGACGGGCAGGCGTACCCGGCCGGGGCGCCCTTCGCCGGGGTCTCCGAGCGGAAGGTGTAGACCGAGTCCACCCGGGGGGCGAGGGTCCGGACCGAGGTGAGCCCGTAGCCGGTGTCCGTGGTCTCCAGGCGGTAGACGCCCGACCCCGCCGGAAGCTGGAAGCGGCGCGGGGACGAGGCCAGCGGTGGGATCACCACGCCGTTGCGGGTCAGCTTCCAGGTGCTGTTGGCGGTGGAGGCGGGCATGCTGTGCCCGGCGTTGCCGTCCACCCAGTACTGCCCGGCGAGGAAGATGTCGCCGTCCCGGCAGAACCCGCAGGTGTTGGCCCGCACCACCGGAGACGTGACCTCGAGCGCCCCGACCCGGAGCGGCGCGGCGAACCACGACTCGTTCCGGCTGGGGGTGCCCGCCCGGAAGTAGTCCTCCGAGGTCCACCAGAACTGCTCCTGCGCGCCCGACTCGGTCGTGCCGACCTGCACGATGTACCGCAGCCACTGGTGGTCACCCTCGCCCACGTACTCCGTGCGCGCGGTCGGGCCGGGGAACCGCCAGGTGCTCTGCGCGGACCACGGGTCGCGCGGGCCCAGCGAGCCCCAGATCGAGTCGATCATGTGCGGCTTGTCGGCGTGGTAGCTCGTGTTCAGCTTCACCATCGCCTTCGGGTTCACCGGCCGCTCCGGCGTCTTCGGCACGCCGTTGTGGTCCCGACGCAGGTGGTAGACGTACGACGGGCCGGGGTTGCCGTCCAGGGTGACGGTGGTCTTCTTGCCGCCCTTGCGCAGCGACTCACCCTCGGCGCGGGACAGCGTGAGGGCGAGCATCGTGTCGGTGCTCGGCACGAGGCTGCCCAGCAGCGCGGGAGCCCCGGCGACGTCCACGTAGATCAGCGCGGTCGCGGCCCCCGCGGCGGCTGCGGCGTCCCGTGCCGCACGTGCCTCGTTCTGCGCGTGCGCGTGCCGCCACGGCCACTCCATGTCGGCCGGAATCTGGATCCGGATCAGCGCCGCCTTGCCCTTGACGCCGGCCGCGGCCAGCTCCTTCGGGCTACCGGAACCGGCGAACGCCACCGGCAGGCTGCGCTTCTTGCCGTTCAGGTGGCTGCTGGCGGAGAGCAGGTCGTAGTCCGGGGCGAGCCGGCCTCCGCCCCGCAGTCGCAGGTCCACGAGCGACTCGGCCAGGGTCCACTGGTTCTGGAACTCGAGGAAGCCGTACTTCACCGGCTTGGTCGGCGTGGCGTAGCCCTCGTACTGGCTGCCGCCGATGAGCACCGAGAAGGGCAGCACCGAGTTGTCGGCCAGCCCGCGAAGGGTGCCGAAGGTGACGCTCGGCATGTCGGTCGGCTCGGCCGTGGGCGGCCGGACGTTGACCGCCTTGCGGGCGTCCAACGTCACCGTGGTCGGCCCGTCGACCCGCACCTCGGTCTCGGTCATCAGCGTCGCCCGCTTGACGTCCTCCTCGTGCTCCATCAGCGCCACCTGGATGTCGTACACGCCGACCGGCAGCTGCATCGTCACGACGCCGTCGCGGGACTGCTCGTAGTACGCCGGCCGCGTCATCGGGTCGTTGTCGACCGGGTTGTCGATCCGGATCGCGCCGACCGTCTGCGGGCGCGGGGCGTCGCCCTTCGAGTCGATGAGCCGAACGGTCACCGGCTGCGTCGCGGTCTCCTTGTACCAGGACACGCCGGTGCGCACCGACACGGAGCCGTCGGCGGTCTTGGCGAGCAGCATGCCGCCGTACCCGCCGGTCGGAACGGCCTTCGGGTCCACCGTGAGGGTCACCTGGGCGGTGCCCTTCGCCGGGACGACGACGCTGGTCGCGGAGAGCGCGGCGGAACCGGCGGGCATCGGCTTGCCGTCGAACGCCTTCACGTCCAGCGCGAGGCCCAGCGTGACCGGGGCGGCACCGGAGTTGGTGTAGGTGACCTTGCGCTCGATCGGCGCCGACGCGCCGGCGATCCTGCCCACGTTGACCGTGGCCGTGCCGTAGACGCGCTGCTGGAGGGCGCGCGGGACGTCCAGCCGCCCGGTGCCGCCCTGCCACCACGCGTAGGCGCCGGCCTTGGTGCTGGTCACCAGCGCGTCCTTGAGCTGCGTCGCCGTCCAGTCCGGGTTGGCCTGGGCGAGCAGCGCGGCGGCGCCGGCGACGTGGGGGGTGGCCATCGAGGTGCCGCTGACCCGGGTGTACTGCCCTTCCACGGCGGGCCAGGGGGAGCCGGCGGCGCGGGCGGCCACGATGTCGGTGCCCGGCGCGGTGATCTCCGGCTTGACCGCCGCGTCACCGTAGCGGGGGCCACGGTTGGAGTACGGAGCGAGCGCGTCCGCCTTGTCGACCGCGCCGACGGTCAGCGCGCTGCTCGCCGCGCTGGGGCTGCCGATGGCGAGGTCGCCGTAGTTGTTTCCGGCGGCGACCACGAACAGCGCGCCGGTGGAGGCGGTCAGCGAGTCGACCGCCTGGCTCATCGGGTCGGTGCCGTCGGTGGTGTTGGGCGCCGACAGGCTCATGTTGACCACGTCGGCCCCCTGCGCGGTGGCCCACTCCATGCTGGCGATGATCCAGGAGTCCTGCCCGGACCCGCTGCGGTCGAGGGCCTTCGCGGAGAGCACCTGGGCACCCGGCGCGACGCCCTTGTGACGCCCGCCGGAGGCGGCGCCGCTGCCGGCGACCGTGGAGGCCACGTGCGTGCCGTGGCCGTGGTAGTCGACCCCGTCCGCCTCGGGCGTGAAGTTGGCGATGCCGGCGATGTTGCCGGAGAGGTCCGGGTGGGCCGGGTCGATACCGGTGTCGATCACCGCGACCTTCACGCCGGTCCCGGTGACGCCCGCCGCCCACGCGGCGGGGGCGCCGACCTGGGGCACGCTCTGGGCCAGGTTGACCTTGAACTTGCGGTCCAACCAGACCTTCTTGACGCCCTTGCTGAGGGCGGCGCGGGCGGTGCCGTTGGTCGTCGCCGGGGCGAGCGAGTCCCAGAACTGCCGGGCGTCGGCCGTCGACACGCTCAGCGCGGCCCCGTCGATGCTCGCCAGGGTGCGCTCGTTCGCGCTGGCCGGCAGCGCGTCGGCCTGCCGGGCCAGGGTCTTGGGGGCCGGGTCGCCCTGGAAGGTGACGATCACCGGCACGCTCTTCGCGGCGTCGGTGATCCCCTGGCGGACCAGCTCGCGCACGTTGAACAGGTCGCGCTCCAGCAGACCGGAGGTGACGTACGGCTCCGCGTCGGACGGGATGACGAACAGGTCGTCGTCGCTGCCCGTGACGGTGAACGTGGCGGACCGGGTCGGGTCGTCGGCCGTGTCGACCGAGTACGTCGACCGACCGTCGCGGCCGGTGGTCACGGTGACCGTGTCGCCGGTGAGCAGCGGCACGCGGTGGGTGCCGATCTCCCCCGGTTCGGGCTGTGGGGCCGACGGGGTGTTGGGTGGCGGCGGGCCGTCCGGTGTGGCCGGTGCGGCGAGCACGGGTTGGGTGGCGCTCAGGACCAACGCCGTGCCGGTGGCAGCGGCGGCGAGCGCACGGGTTAACCGCGCAGCAAACATTGACATCCTCCTTGCGGGATGCCTGAAGCTACCGCAGCCGCAGCGGCACTGTGAAGATCCTTTCTTAATGTTTTCCCTGGTAGGGGGCACCTTTGGCTTCTACTCTGGATAAAGGAGGATCGACTGTGGTTCGTGGCGGACCGCTCGCATCCGTAGGTCCACGGTGGATAAGTCGGGTTGCGCGACGTTTCCGCCGCGCCTCGCCGCAGCCGGTCACCAGGAGTGGTGGAGCGGCAGCCCGACGAAGCGGGCGTAACCCTCGAACGCCTCCTCGACGCGGGCCCGGGCGGCCCCGTCGAACGGCACCAGTTGCCGCACCGTCACGCCGACCCCGGTCCGGCCGAGGCTGCGCTTCCAGGTGCCGACCACCCGGCCGCCACGCACCACGGTGGACTGGAACATCCCGTTGTTGCCGGGGATGATCGCCTGCCTGTGCTCCGCGTCGACCATCAGCGACCGGTCCTTGTAGCCCAGCAGGTACTCGTCGAAGCCCGGAAGCGCGTGCACGTCGTCCACCGGCTCCCGGGGCGCGTCGAGCAGGGCCGGGTCGACGACCGCCTCCGCACCGTCGACCGTCACGGTGGTCAGCGCGTCCCCGGCGGCGGCGATGCCCCGCTTCGCGTCGGCGGCGGTGAGGCCCGTCCAGCCGGCGAAGTCCTGCCGGGTGGTCGGGCCGTGGCTGCGGAAGTAGCGCAGCGCGAGGAGGCCCAGCGCCTCGTCGCGCTCGGGGCGGCGCGGGTCGGGCACCCACTCGTCGAGCAGGGCGAAGGTCTGCTCGGTGCCGACGTGCGGGGCGATGCAGGTGACGCCGCGCTGGGCCGCGTACCAGAGCAGGTGGTAGCCGCGCTGCCCGGTGGTGGCGATCCCGGCCTCGTCGAGCACGGCGAGGCACCGGGCGCGGGTGAGCCGGCCCCCTCCGGCCAGCGCCGCGCCGAGCACGTCGGCGGCCCGGTCGGCCTCGGCCTCGGTGAGCCCGAGGACCGCCCGCCGTCGCTCCACCCCGGCCAGGGCCCGTACGCCGGTGACCTCCAGCATCCAGCGCGCGTCCCGCGACGGGACGAGGTGCACGGTGCCCCGCATGGGCCAGGTGCGCAGCGCCTCCCGCCGCTCCAGGGCCTCCCACACGTCGGCCTGCGTCCAGCCGGGCAGGCGCAGCCCGAGCGACCACAGGCCGCTCGCCACGTCCTGCGCCTGCATCGCGCCGAACCACTCGACCACCCCGGCCACGTCGCCGGGCCGGGCGGCGGGGTGTGGGCGCAGCAGCAGGCTGGTCATCCGCAGCGCGAGGGCCTGCGCGGCGGTCAGTTCCGCCGTGCCGGCGAGCGTCGTCGACCCGGCCCGTCTCCTCGTGCCGCTCGTCGCCATGTGCGCCGCCTTCCGTCCGTCGAGGCGACAGCATAGGACCGGGCACCGACGACGCGGGCGCGACCGGGCGGGCGGACCGCAGGGTCCACCCGCCCGGGGTCGTGCCGGCCGTGCGTCAGGCGTGACGACGGGCCGGCTCGGGCACGTCGGCCTCCACCTGCTCGCGGCGCAGCCGCTCGTCGACGGCGCGGTCCTCGACCACCTCGTCCTTGGCCAGGCGCACCCGCTCGACGGGGACCTGCTCCTTGCTCACCACGGGTCGTTCGGCGCGCAGCGTCATCTCCTGCTCCTCGTCGCCGATGTCGGCCCGCGCCCGACGGTCGCCGGCGGCGACGGGCTCGTGCTCGACCCGCACCTCGTCGTGCTCCACGGGGACGGTGGTGTGCACGTCCTCGCTGACGACGTGCTTGCGCAGCACGGCGGTGCCGGCGGGCTCGCTCTCGGTGCCGACGTGCAGCCGCTCCTCGGAGCGGATGACCTCCGGCCCCTCCCGGCGCTGCCGCCCCTGGGCCTGCGTCCCGGGCTGCTGGAGCTGGTAGTGCGCGTAGAGCTGGGCGAGCTGCTGGGCGTCCAGCGGCTGGTCGGTGCCCGTTTCCACGCTGGGCGCGCTGCGCACGGTCGCCTTGTCGTACGGCAGGCTCAGCGTGTCCTCGCGCAGCGTGGCCGCGCCCAGCGGGGCCATCGACTCGTGGTGGCCCATCACCCCGGTCTTCACGCTGACCCAGGTCGGCTCACCGGCGGCGTCGGCCCACACCTGGCCCACGCTGCCGATCTTCGCGCCCGAGCGGTCCTGGACGTCCTGCCCGTACAGAGATCGGATCTGCTGTTCGGTCAGTCGCATGGTTCGTCCTTCCTCTCGTGGGTCACGCCCTGGCTACCCGGCAGCCGCCGGGCACATTCCCGGGGACGGAGGTGGATAGGAGCAGCGCGGCGGAAACGGGCCCGGTGCGAGGCATGGGCCCCGGCGCAGCGGGGATGCGGCGGGGCGGAGCGACGCGACGAATGCGAGGTGTGGGATGACCGCGTCCAACGACCCGGCCCGGGGGGCCGGGGTGTCCACCGGGCGGCGGCCGTCGGCCGGCCGGGCCAAGACCAGCGCCGCGGCGACCTTCGCCCTGGTGTTCGGGGTCGCCGGGCTGCTCAGCGTGCTGACGGCCATCCTGGCCTGGGTGGGTCTGCTGCTCGGCGTCATCGGGGTGGTCCTCGGCATCTTCGGCCTGAGGATGGCGGGCCGGCCCGGGGTGACCGGGCGCGGGGTGGCCATCGGCGGTCTGGTGCTCAGCGCCCTCGCGGTGCTGCTCGGGCTGGCCCTGGCGGCCGGGATCAGCACCTTCGTCAACAACGAGAAGGCCGTCGACCGGCTGGAGCAGCGGGTCGGCGACCTGCGCGACAAGCTGGACTGAACCGGCTGCCCCGTCCCGTTCGGGAGGGCGACGGTGCGGCGCGTGCCGGACAGGCTGCGAACCCGTCCCGGCGGACGCCGCCGCGTCGTTTGCCGCCGTGCGGGGCGGGTAGTCGCCGGAGTTGACCCGAACCGAGGAGGGATCTCATGGACGGCCCGATCAAGGTCGCGGTGATCTACTACAGCGCGACCGGCATCACGTACCAGATGGCGGTGGCCGCCGCCGAGGCCGCCGGTGAGGCCGGTGCGGAGGTCCGCCTGCGCAAGGTGCGCGAGCTGGCGCCGGACGAGGCGATCCGCTCCAACTCGGGATGGGAGGCGCACCGCCTCCAGACCCAGGAGGTCGAGGAGGCCGAGCCCGACGACCTCTCCTGGGCCGACGTGGTGATCTTCGGGTCGCCGACCCGCTACGGCATGATCGCCGCGCAGCTCAAGCAGTTCATCGACACCACCGGCCCGCTCTGGGCCAACGGTGCGCTGGCGGACAAGGTGTACGCCGCGTTCACCTCGACCGCGACGTCGCACGGCGGCCAGGAGTCGACGCTGCTCTCCCTGCTCACGGTCTTCTACCACTGGGGCGGCGTGGTGGTCACCCCCGGCTACACGGACGCGAGCCAGTTCGTCGCCGGCAACCCGTACGGCGCCTCGCACACCAGCAACAACGGCGAGATCCCGCCGGACTCCGTCGCGCTGGGCGCGAGCGCGCTGACCGCCCGGCGGGCGGTGCGCATCGGCGCGGCGCTGAAGAAGGGCCTGGCCGCCGGCTGACCGGCAGGGGAAGCCGGCGGCGCGGACGGGGGCTCTCGGCCCGCCCGCGCCGCCGGTCGACGGGTCACTACCCCCGTTCGGCCGTTCCATGCCCCGACCCGACCGGCGACCGGCCCGGCGGCACCGACATCAGGTGGGCGAGCACGTCGGCCAGGACGGCGAGCCCGTCGCGGCTGAGCACCGACTCGGGGTGGAACTGCACCCCGGCGAAGCCGGGCCCGCGCAGCGCGTGCACCGCCCCGTCGTCCGGGTCGCGGGACAGCTCCACCGGCCCGTACGCGGTGGCGATCCGGTCCGCGTCGGCCAGGGCCGTGAAGGTGGAGTAGAACCCCACCCGCCGGCTCGCGCCAAAGACCGTCACGTCCCGCTGCGCCCCCTGGTAGGGCGCGTCCCGTCGGTGCAGCGGCAGGCCGAGCAGCCCGGCCAGGAGCTGGTGGCTCAGGCAGACCGCCAGCGTGGGCGCCCCGGCGGCGAGCCGCCCGGCGAGCAGGCCCCGCAGGGCGGCCATCTTCGGCTGCCCCACCTCCCGGGGGTCACCGGGGCCGGGGCCGGCCACCACCAGGTCGTGCCCGTCGGTGGGGCCGGTGGCGTGCCACGGGGTCACCTCGACGGCCAGGCCGAGGGCGCGCAACTGGTGGGCGAGCATCCCCGTGAAGGTGTCCTCCCCGTCCACGATCAGCGCCCGGCGGCCGGCCAGCCCCGCCAGCGCCACCGCGCCGGGGGGCCGCTGGTCCAGCCAGAACCGGGCCAGCGGGGCGTTGCGGGCGGCCAGCGCCGCCCGTACCTCGGGGTCGTCGGCCAGCCGCTGCACCGGGCCCGGCCCCGGGGCCGGGGCGTCGGGCCGCAGGCCCAGCGCGGCCAGCACCCCGGCGGCCTTCGCGTGGGTCTCGGCCACCTCCCCCTCGGGGGTGGAGTGCCGCACCAGGGTCGCCCCGACCGGCACCCGCAGCTCCCCGGCGGGGGAGATCTCGGCCGTACGGATCAGGATGGGCGCGTCGAGGGTCTGCCGGCCGGCCTCGTCGCGGCCCAGCAGGGCCAGCACCCCGGCGTAGTAGCGCCGCCCCGTCGCCTCGTGCCGGGCGATCACCCGGCAGGCGTTCTCCATCGGGCTGCCGGTCACGGTGGGGGCGAACATGGTCTCCCGCAGCACCTCCCGCACGTCCAGGCGGCCCCGCCCGGCCAGCAGGTACTCGGTGTGCGCCAGGTGCGACATCTCCTTGAGGTACGGGCCGACGACCTGCCCGCCGCGCTCGGCGACGCGGGCCATCATCTTCAGCTCCTCGTCGAGCACCATGTACAGCTCGTCGACCTCCTTCGGGTCGGCGAGGAACCGCAGCAGCGCCGCCCGGTCGGCCGTGCCGCCGTGCCGGAAGGTGCCGCTGATCGGGTTCATCAAAACCAGGCCGTCGTCGACGCTGACGTGCCGCTCCGGGCTCGCCCCGACCAGCACGCGGGTGCCCGTGTGCACCACGAACGTCCAGTACGCGCCGCGCTCGCGCAGCAGCAGCCGGCGCAGCGCGGCCAGGGCGGCCACCAGCGGGGGGCCCTGCACGGTGGCCCGCATGGTGCGGTGGACGACGAAGTTCGCGCCCTCGCCCCGCCCGATCTCCTCGGCGAGGACCCGGCCCACGATGTCGGCGTACTCGGCGTCGGAGACGTCGAAGCCGGCCCCCGTGGTGCGCACCGGCGCGTCGGGCAGGGCGGCCAGCGCGTCGTCCAGGGGCAGCCGTGCGTGCCCGGTGATCTCCAGGCACTCCAGCGGGGCGCCGTCGTCCACGCAGGCGAACCCGCGCTCGGTGACCTGCCGGTAGGGCACGAGCGCGAGCGTGCGCGGGCCGGCCGGTCCGTCGGGCAGCGGGATGTCGGCGAGCCGGTCGACCGGGCGTACCGTGCCGGTGAAGAGGTCGAGGTGGTCGGCGCCCTCGCGGCGGACGAGCGCGAAGGGGCCGGGGTCGACGCCGCCGGTGGCGTCGGCGAGCAGGCGGTGCGGGCTGGTCATCGGGTCTCTCCTGGTGGCCGGGCGCCGCCGCCGAAGGCGGCCCCGGGGCCGGGGAGACCGGCGACCGCCTCGTCGGGCGGCCGCGTGGGGAAGCTACGCGCGGGGGTGGGCCGCCGGGTCGGCGGGCCACCAGCGGGTCGGGTGCGCGGGCATGTGCCTCACCCTACGCGCCGGACCACCCGCCGGGAGTCCGATCCCGCCCTACGGGACCGCCCGCCGCCCCGCCGCCCCGCCGCCGGACAGGTACGGTGATCGACGATGGACATCCTCGCGCTCGACCTGGGCACCTCCTCCGTGCGGGGCCTCGTGCTGGACTCCGACGCCGCGCCGCGCCCCGGCGCCCTCGCCCGTCGCCGGCTGCGCCTCACCGTGGACGACGACGGCACCGGCACCCTGGACGGTCCCGCCTACCTCGCCTGCCTCGCCGACTGCCTGGACGAGCTGGCCGCCGGCGGGCACCTGCGCGACGTCGGCCTCGTCGCCACCAGCGCCCAGTGGCACTCGGTGTTGCCCGTCGACCGCGCCGGCGAGCCGCTCGGCCCGGTGCTCACCTGGCTCGACACCCGCCCCGAGCCGCCCACGGGCGCGGCCGGCCCGGCCGACGCGGATGCGTTCCACCTGCGCACCGGCGCCTGGTGGCACCGCTGCTACTGGTCGGTGCGGCTGCCGTGGCTGCGCGGGCACGCCGGCACCGTCCCGGCCCGCTTCGTCGGCCTGGTGGAGTACGTGCTCGGCGGGCTGCTCGACGCGGCCCCCATGTCGGTCTCCCAGGCCTCCGGCACCGGCCTGCTCGACCTGCGGGCGCTGAGCTGGGACGCGGAGGCGTGCGAGCTGGCCGGTGTGGGCCCGGGGGAGCTGCCCGAGCTGGCCCCCGAGGGCTGGCGCGGCAGGCTGCGGCCCGAGCACGCCCGCCGCTGGCCGCAGCTCGCGGACGCCGCCTGGGCGGCGCCGGTGGGCGACGGGGCCGCCTCGAACGTCGGCTCCGGCGCGACGGGCCCCGACCGCGCGGCGGTGACGGTGGGCACCTCGGCGGCCGTCCGGCTGGTCCAGCCGGCCCCGGTCGGCGCGGAGCTGCCGGCGCTGCCCGAGCGGCTGTGGCGGTACCGGGTCGACCACCACCACGTGGTCACCGGGGCCGCGTACTCGGCCGGGGGGAACCTGTTCCACTGGGCCAACCGGGAGCTGCGGCTGCCGGAGGGGGCCGAGCTGGAGGCCGCGCTGGCCCGGATCGACCCGGCCGGCGGGGTCGACGCCGACCCGCGCTTCGGCGGGGACCGGCCGCCCGGTCGCGCCCCGGCCGGCTCCGGCCGGCTGCGCGGGCTGAGCCTGAACACCGGGGCGGTCGACATCCTGGCCGGCCTGATGTCCGGGGTCTGCCGGCTGGTCGCCGCCGACCTCGTCGAGCTGGAGTCCACCGTGGACGGCCGGGTCGAGGTGGTGCTCGGCGGCGGGGCGATGGCCGCGTCGGACTGGTGGCGGCGGTCCTTCGCGGCCGTGCTCGGGCCCCGTCGGGTGTGGTACCGGCCCGACCCGGAGATCGGGGCGACCGGCGCAGCCCGGGTGGCGCTCGGCCGGCTGGGCGAGCCGGTCCCGCTGGTCGGCATCGGCCGGACGGACGAGGCGCCCTCACCGGCACCGTCAGGACGGCGCGACCCCCGGTACCCTTCCTGATCTTCCACTCAGGAAGGCCCATTGACAGGACCGGCCCGGCTGGTTGGATGGACCCCGGCCCTGCGGTGGATGACCCCAGGGGCCTAGGAGGCATGTGTGGGCGCAGGTCCCGACGGGGCGTCTAACCACCGCCGGAGCCGATTCGACGTCCGGGTCGTGCCGCACCGGCGGCGCTCGCCGCTGCGGCTGCGGGACTGGCGGATGGGCACCAAGCTCGTCACCGTGCTCGTGGTCCCCTCGGTGGCGTTCCTGGTGCTGGCCGGCATCCAGACCCGGAGCCTGGTCGGGCAGACCACCGCGCTGGGCGACTTCGCCGACCAGGTCGCCATCGGCCGGGAGATCACCGCCGCCGTGCACCAGCTCCAGCAGGAGCGCGACCGCACCGCCGGCGAGCTGGCCGAGCTGCGCCGCGTCGGCGGACAGGGCGACCGGGACACCGCGATCGCCGCGCTGGCGCCGCTGCGCGCCGCCACCGACACCGCCGTGCAGGACCTGCGCCGGGCGGCGGCCCCGTTGCGCGACGCCGACGCCGGGGCCGCCTGGCGGGTCGCGTACGCGGCGGCGCTGGAGGCGTACGACCAGGTCGTCTACATCCGGGCGGCGGTGCCCCCGGCGGTGCTGGACAGCGACACCATCCTCGACAACTACCACCGGGCGATCTCCGCCCTGCTGACCCTGCTCGCCCAGCCCTCACCGGGGGAGGGGCGGCGGGCGCTGGGCGACAGCGTGCTGCGCTACGTCCAGCTCGCCCGGGTCAAGGAGCTCTCCTCCCGGGTCCGCGCCGAGCTGTACGCCGCCGCCCGCACCGGCCGGTACGGGGTGGAGGACCAGGTCGAGCTGACCGACCTGCGCGCGCGACTGCTCACCGCCCTCGGCGCGTTCCGGCTGGCGGCCACCGAGGAGCAGATCCGCCGCTTCGACGCGGTCTCCGCCAACCCCGCGTTCGACACGGCCGCCCGGCTGGAGGAGCAGAGCCTGCCGGACGGCCGCGCCGCGCCGGCGGTGCTGGCCGCCCCGCAGTGGTGGGCGGCGAGCGAGCAGCGCCAGGAGCTGCTGCGGCAACTGGAGGCCGGCGTCGTCGACGACGCGGTGACCGAGGCCGAGCAGACCAGCGCCGGCCAGCTCCGGACCACGCTGCTCGTGGTCGGCGGCATCCTCGCCGTGCTGCTGGCGGCCCTGCTGATCTCGGTGCTGGTCGGGCGGAGCATCGCCCGGTCGACGCGGCTGCTGCGCGGCCGGGCGCTGCGGATCGCCCAGGTCGAGCTGCCCGAGGCCCTGGAGCGGCTGCGCCAGGTCTCCGGCGGGGTGCCCGACATCGAGGTGCCACCCGCCGTGGTCCGCTCGCTCGACGAGATGGGGGAGCTGGCCGAGGCGTTCGTGGCGGTGCACCGCAGCGCGGTCAGCGTCGCCGTGGAGCAGGCGACCATGCGCCGCAACGTCAACCTGATGTTCGTCAACCTCGCCCGGCGCAGCCAGGTCCTCGTGGAGCGGCAGTTGGAGCTCCTCGACGGCCTGGAACGCGAGGAGAGCGACCCGGACCAACTGGAGAACCTGTTCCGGCTCGACCACATCGCCGCCCGGCTGCGCCGCAACGACGAGAGCCTGCTGGTGCTCGCCGGCAGCGAGTCGACCCGGCGGTGGAGACGCCCGGTGGGGCTCGCCGCGGTGCTGCTGGCCGCGACCGCCGAGACCGAGCAGTACCAGCGGGTGCGCCACGAGCAGGTGGCCGAGCTGCACGTCGTCGGGCACGTCGTGGCCGACCTGGTGCACCTGTTCGCCGAGCTGCTGGAGAACGCCACCGCCTTCTCCCGGCCGGACACCACGGTGCTGGTCAGCGCGCGGCACGAGGGGACCGGCGCGCTGGTCGAGATCGTCGACCGGGGGCTGGGGATGAGCCCGACCGGGCTGGCCGAGGCGAACGCGGTGCTGGCGTCCCCGCCGGCCGCCGACGTCGCGGCGTCCGAGCGGATGGGCCTGTTCGTGGTCAGCCATCTGGCCGCCCGGCACGCCGTCGAGGTGCGCCTGCACGCCGACCCCGACGGGCTGGTGGCCCGGGTGCGGCTCCCGATGGTCCTGCTCACCGCCCCGACGCCGGAACTGGACCCGCCGTTCCCTCGGATGCTGACCGCCCCGCCGCCCCGGCGGGTCGCCGCCGTCCCGGCGGACCCCACCGAGCTGCCGGTGGCCGGGCGCCGCCCGCCCGCCGTGGCCGCGTCGCGGCAGCCCCGGCCGGTGCCGGTGCGGGCCGAGGACGTGCTCGCCCCGGCGGCCGGGCAGCCCGCCGGGGGCGGGGGCGGCTGGTGGTCCCGGCAGGGCCCGGCGGCCGGCGCGACATCCGCCCCGGCGCCGCCCGTGGTGCCGGTGACCGGCGGCACCAACGCGCGCGGCCTGCCGGTCCGGGTGCCGATGGCCCAGCTCGCCGCCACGACGCGACCCGCGCGACCGCAGCAGCCGGCCCCGCGGCACGACCCGGACCCGGAGGCCGTGGGTGGCATGCTGTCGCGGCTCTACAGCGGGATGCGGCGCGCCGAGGCCGAGGAGACCGTCGAGTTTGTCCGGCCGCCGTCCGGCGGGCGGACCGAAGGGGGAGATGAGTGACCACGTTGAGCCAGGAGGCACGGGACCTGAGCTGGCTGGTGAGCGGATTCGTGGAGCGGGTGCCGGGGGTGGTGCACGCGATCGTGGTCTCGTCGGACGGGCTGCTGGTCGCGATCTCCGACCACCTGCCCCGCGACCACGCCGACAAGCTCTCGGCGGTGACCTCGGGGCTGATGAGCATCACCGCCGGGGCGGCGCGGATGTTCGACGACGACATCGTGAAGCAGACCGTGGTGGAGATGGGCCGCGGCTACTTCCTGGTGATGCAGATCCGCGACGGGTCCATCCTGGCCACGCTGGCGGCCGGGGACGCCGACGTCGGTGTGGTCGGCTACGAGATGGCCCGGCTGGTCAAGCAGGCGGGGGAGATGCTCACCCCGGCGCTGCGGGCCGAGCTCCAGCAGGCGCTGCCCCGCTGAGCGCGCGGGGCGGGCACGACACCGTCGCGCCCGCCCCGGGCCTGCTACAGGCCGTTGGCCCGGATCACCTCGCGGTACCAGTGCGCGCTGCGCTTGAGCACCCGGCGCTGGGTCGGGTAGTCCACGTAGACCAGGCCCCAGCGCTGCTCGTACCCCTCGGCCCACTCGAAGTTGTCCAGCAGCGACCAGACGTGGTAGCTCTCCAGCGGCACGCCGTCGCCGACGGCCCGGTGCGCGGCGGCCATGTGGTCGCGCAGGAAGCTGATCCGGCCGGCGTCGTCGACGGTCCCGTCGGCGGCCAGGACGTCCGCCTGCGGCAGGCCGTTCTCGGTGACGGTCAGCGGGACCGGCCCATAGTCCCGGGTCACCCGGGTCAGGATGTCGTACATGCCGTCCGGGTAGATCTGCTGCCAGTCGGCCTGCGAGGTGGGCCAGCGGCTGACCGTGCCGCCCTCGCCGTCGACGTAGTACGGGGTGTAGTACTGCACGGCCAGCAGGTCGATCGGGGAGGCGACGATCTCCAGGTCGCCGTCGGCGATGCCGCGCGCCATCCGGCTGTCGGGGCCGAGGTCGGCCAGCACGTCGGCCGGGTAGCTGCCCTTGAGGATCGAGTCGAGGTAGAGGCGGTTCTCGTACCCGTCGTGGAGGCGCGCGGCCCGGGCGGCCTCGGCGCTGTCGTCGGCCGGGTAGCAGGGGTGCAGGTTCAGGGCGGGGCCGATCCGGCCGGCGCCGGTGGCGCGCAGCGCCCGCACGGCCAGGCCGTGGGCGAGCTGGAGGTGGTGGGCGACCAGGTACGCCGCCTGCGGGTCCTGGAAGCCGGGGGCGTGGTGGCCCTCCAGGTATCCGTTCTGCACCACGGTCTTCGGCTCGTTGATGGTCAGCCAGACCGGCACCCGGTCGCCGAGGTGCCGGAAGAGCACCTCGGCATACTCGGCAAAGCGGTAGGCCGTGTCGCGGTTCTCCCAGCCGCCGGTGTCCTGCAACGCCTGGGGCAGGTCCCAGTGGAACAGGGTGGCCATCGGCGAGATGCCCCGCTCGTGCAGCCCGTCGACGAGGCGGCGGTAGAAGTCGAGGCCCCGCTGGTTGGGCGCGCCGGTGCCGTCGGCCTGGATGCGCGGCCAGGAGATGGAGAACCGGTAGCTGCCCAGCCCCAGGTCGCGCATCAGGTCGAGATCGTCGGCCCAGCGGTGGTAGTGGTCGGCGGCGACGTCGCCGGTGTCGCCGTTGCGGGTGCGGCCCGGGGTGCGGCTGAAGGTGTCCCAGACCGACTCGCCGCGGCCGTCCTCCTTGGCGGCGCCCTCGATCTGGTACGCGGAGGTGGCGGCGCCCCAGCCGAAGCCGGCCGGGAAGCGCAGCTCGGCCCCGGGGCCGGGAGCCCCGTCGGCGGCGGAGGGTGCGGCGGGGCTGGGCAGCCGCCGGGTGTGCATCGACATGGGGCCTTCTCCTCGTGGTGGGGTGCCCCGCCGTCGCGGCCGGGAGCGCTCCCAGCATAAGGCAGGCGGGGCCGGCCGAGGCCGCCGGCGGCGGATCGGCTCTGCGGGGCGGACTTCTTCCGGGCGCGGCCGGATGCGCGGACGCGCGGACGGGGAGGCGGCGCCGGGGCGTCGGTCGGGGGTGTGACCCACCCGCCGGCGTGCGCCGACAGCGAGCGAGGCCGGGCGGGTGGCGGACACGCCTGACCCGTCGGCCTCTTTTCCCATGGTGTCGGGGGGTTTAGTGTGGGGACGGGGGAGGGCAACCCCCGTCCCCACCTGTGATGCACACACGCACGAGCGGAATTGGCGTCCTGTCGTGCGTGTCGCGCGGGAGCCGGGCCACGCGAGTGGCTCTGGTTCCACCTCCCTCCGGTGCGGTGGATGGGGCTGGCGGCGGTGTCCGGGCTGGCCCGCCGTCAGCCTTCGGGCTGCGCCGGAAACGTCGCGGGCACGACGATCCCGGTCAACATCTTGTGTGGACCATCGTCGATGGAAGCGCTCCCATCGGCGATGCTGCGACTGTAACGCCCGTTACGAGTTTGTGAAACCCCCAGAACGAGATCGAAACATCTGACTGCGCTTCGTCGGTCGCTCCTTGTTGTGGGAGCGCTTCCATGCAAGACTGTCGAACACCGCGACGAGGAGCCAGCTCACGTGAGCGCGGGTCGCCGAGGGCATCCGGTTTCCGGACGGCACCCCCTACAGGAGGACGGCGGGCGCTGTCGACCAGCGCCGACGCCCCGTCCCCACCCCGGCCGGGCCGGATCGACCACCAATTCCCGAGCGCCTCCGTCCCCCCGTGCCACGGCATGTGGAGGCGCTCCCGCCGGGGCCCCGCGCCCCGGCCTGGTCCGAGGAGACACCGCGCAGATGAGACTCATGGCAAGACGTCGCCGAACGGCGATGCTCGCCGCCGCCGCGCTGGCCGCGACCGGGGTGGCCCTGCCCGCCGGCGCCGCGCAGGCCGCGCCGGCGTGCGACGTGGTCTACGCCACCAACGACTGGGGCAGCGGCTTCACCGCCAACATCACCATCAAGAACCTGGGCGACGCCGTCACGAGCTGGACGCTGAAGTGGACGTTCCCCAACAGCAGCCAGCGGGTCGTGCAGGGCTGGTCGGCGAAGTACAGCCAGACCGGCAGCGAGGTGACCGCGACCAACGAGTCGTACAACGGCAGCCTCGGCACCGGGGCGTCGACGACCATCGGGTTCAACGGCAGCTACTCCGGCAGCAACCCGAAGCCCACCGCGTTCACGCTCAACGGCGTGGCCTGCAACGGCACCCCCGCCAACCAGCCGCCGACGGTCTCCCTCGGCGTGCCGACCGGGCCCTTCGAGGCCCCGGCGGACGTGCCGCTGACCGCCACCGCCAGCGACCCGGACGGCACGATCAGCAAGGTCGAGTTCTACCGCAACGGCCTGCTGGTCAACACCGACACCACCGCCCCGTACGGCTACACGCTGGAGGACCTGCCGGCCGGCAGCTACACCGTCCAGGCCAAGGCGTACGACAACGCCAACGGCGTCGCCGTCGCCGAGAAGGCGTTCACCGTCGCCCCGGCCTCCGGCCCGCGGCTGGTGGCCACCCCGTCCTCGGTGAGCGTGAGCGAGGGCGGCACCGCGACGTTCAACCTCAAGCTCAGCGCGGCCCCGACCGCCAACGTCCCGGTGACGCTCACCCGCACCGGCGACAGCGACATCACCGCCACGCCGGCCTCGGTCACCCTGACGCCGTCGAACTGGAACACCGGGACGACCGTCACGGTCGCGGCGGCGGAGGACGCCGACACCGTCGGCGGCACCGCCACCATCACCGCCTCCGGCACCGGCCTCGCCCCGCTCGCGGTCACCGCCACCGAGGTCGACAACGACGTCCCCGGCGGGGACAACGACTACCTCAAGAAGTTCCTCGACCAGTACGGCAAGATCAAGAACTCGGGCTACTTCAGCCCCGAGGGCGTGCCGTACCACTCGGTCGAGACGCTGATCGTCGAGGCGCCCGACCACGGCCACGAGACCACCTCCGAGGCGTTCAGCTTCTGGCTGTGGCTGGAGGCCTACTACGGGCGGGCCACCCAGAACTGGGCCCCGTTCAACAACGCCTGGACGGTGATGGAGAAGTACATCATCCCGTCGCACGCCGACCAGTCCACGGCCGGCTCCGCCGGCACCCCGCAGTACGCCGCGGAGCACAACCTGCCCAGCCAGTACCCCTCGGCGCTGGAGGCGAACGTCTCCGTCGGCGCGGACCCGCTGCGCTCGGAGCTGCAGAGCACCTACGGCACCGGCGACATCTACGGCATGCACTGGCTGCTCGACGTCGACAACACCTACGGCTTCGGCCGCTGCGGCGACGGCACCAGCCGCCCGGCGTACATCAACACCTTCCAGCGGGGCACCCAGGAGTCGGTGTGGGAGACCATCCCGCAGCCGTCCTGCGACACCTTCAAGCACGGCGGCCAGTACGGCTACCTCGACCTGTTCGTCAAGGAGGCCAACGCCCCCGCCAAGCAGTGGAAGTACACCAACGCCCCCGACGCGGACGCCCGCGCCGTGCAGGCCGCGTACTGGGCCCTGACCTGGGCCAAGGCGCAGAACAAGCAGGCCGACATCGCCGCCACCGTGACCAAGGCCGCGAAGATGGGCGACTACCTGCGGTACGCCATGTTCGACAAGTACTTCAAGAAGATCGGCAACTGCGTCGGGCCCACCACCTGCCCGGCCGGCACCGGCAAGGACTCGGCGCACTACCTGATGTCCTGGTACTACGCCTGGGGCGGCGCGTACGAGCCCAACCAGAACTGGTCGTGGCGCATCGGCTCCAGCCACAACCACTTCGGCTACCAGAACCCGTTCGCGGCCTGGGCGCTGACCAACGTGGCCGAGCTCAAGCCGCAGTCCCCGACCGCCGTCGCCGACTGGCAGAAGAGCCTCGACCGGCAGTTGGAGTTCTACACCTGGCTCCAGTCCGCCGAGGGCGGCATCGCCGGCGGCGCCACCAACAGCTGGGACGGCCACTACGGCACCCCGCCGGCCGGCACCGCCACCTTCTACGGCATGTTCTACGACGTCGACCCGGTCTACAACGACCCGCCCTCGAACCAGTGGTTCGGGATGCAGGCCTGGTCGATGCAGCGCATCGCCGAGCTCTACCTGGCCACCGGCAACGCCAAGGCCAAGGCGCTGCTGGACAAGTGGGTGCCGTGGGCGATCGCCAACACCACGCTCGGCGCGAACTGGTCGATCCCGTCGGACATGAAGTGGACCGGCCAGCCGAACAACTGGAACCCGAGCATCCCGCAGCCCAACACCAACCTGCACGTCGAGGTCACCGTCAAGGGCCAGGACGTCGGCGTCACCGCCGCCTACGCCCGGACCCTGATCGCGTACGCGGCCAAGTCCGGCGACACGGCGGCCAAGACCACCGCCAAGGGGCTGCTCGACGCCCTGTCGGCGGCGGCCGACGCCAAGGGCGTCTCGACGCCGGAGAAGCGCGGCGACTACCGGCGCTTCGACGACGTCTACGACGCCGGCACCGGGCAGGGCCTCTACGTCCCGTCCGGCTGGACCGGGAAGATGCCCAACGGCGACACCATCGCCTCGGGCAAGAGCTTCCTGGACATCCGGTCGTTCTACAAGAACGACCCCGACTGGCCGAAGGTGCAGGCCTACCTGAACGGCGGCCCCGAGCCGACGTTCAACTACCACCGGTTCTGGGCGCAGGCCGACGTCGCCATGGCCTACGCCGACTACGGAAACCTGTTCCCGAACGGGTGACCGCGATCCCTCCGGGCGGGCGGCGCGGCCCCGCCCGCCCGGAGACCGGCCGGGCCCGGGGGAACGATGGGCCCGGCCGGCGGGGGGCCTGACCCGACGGTCGGGCCGGGACGGGTCGGCCGGCCGGCCAACGCAGCGGACCGGCCGGCCCGTCCCACCGCCCGAAGCCGAACTTGCCGCGAAAAGAGCCCGTCCAGGGATCACGTGACGGTGTCGGACGGAGTAACGTACGTCACCGGAGAGGCCGCTCCCCCCGTGGCGGCCTCTCCCTTCACGTTCGGGGTGCGGTGACCGGGTGCCGCAGCCCCGGGTGCCCGGCCGGCAGTGACCGGCGGACCACCACCCAGCTCCCCGCCAGCGCCGCCGCCACCAGCGGCCAGCTCAGCGCCACCCGCGCCACGACCAGCGCCACCACCTGGTCGCCGAGGTAGAGCGGCACGAAGACCGCCACCCGCAGCACGTAGGTGGCCGCCCACACCCAACTGCCCCGCGCGTACGCCCGCAGCAGCGCCGGGTCGCGCCGCCACCGCCCCCGCTGGCGCAGCGCCACCCCGACCAGCACGCCCAGCAACGGCCAGCGGACCACGACGCTCACGATCCAGGCCAGCGCGCTGGCCGCGTTCGACACCACCTGGACGAGGAAGAAGTCGGCGGCCCGCCCGGTGCGCAGCGCGATCAGGGCGGCCACGCTGACCGCGAGCAGCCCGATCAGCACCGAGCGCGGCCGGTGCCCCCGGCGCAGCCGCCAGAGCGCCACCGCCGTGCCGGCCAGCACGGCGGCGGCGACCCCGCCGAGCAGCGAGTGGCCCGTGGCCAGCCAGCCGACCGCGAACGCCACCGGCGGTGCGGTGGCGTCCACCGCGCCCCGCCGCCCCCCGAGCAGGTCCGCGAGGGACTCCGGCTGCTCGGCGGGTCGTGCCGGGCCCGAGGGCCGGTCGCCGGGTCGTGCCGGGCCCGAGGGCTGGTCGGCGGGTCGCGGTGGGCCCGACGGGCCGGGCTGGGGTGTCGCGGTCACCGGCAACCTCCTGTCTGTCCGACCCAAACTAGCGCCGGGAAGCCGGCGGGCCCCCGGGAGACGCGGCGAGGCGTGCCGCTACGGTGTGCGGGTGCGCGCGACGGCGAGGGGTTGGACGGCGGTCTGGTTGGTCCTGCTTGCCCTGGCCCAGACAGCGGCCTTCGTCGTCGTCTGGCGTGCCGCCCTGCACACCGAGCTGGGCCAGTGGGTCGACACCGTCGCGCTCACCGGCAACCGGATCGGCCAGGACCGCATCGCCGAGCCGGTGGACCGCATCCTCAACACGATGTCCGTCGTGTCGCTGCTGGCGGCGACCGCCGTGATCGGGTTCATCGCGCTGATCCGGCGCAGGGTCGCGCTGGCCGTCACCGCCACCCTGCTGATCGCCGGGGCGAACGTCACCACCCAACTGCTCAAGCACTTCCTGGCCCGGCCGAACTACGGGATCGACCCCGAACGGGTCGCCGCCGGCAACAGCCTGCCCAGCGGGCACGCCACCGTGGCGGCCTCCGTGGCGCTGGCGCTGATCCTGGTGCTCCCGACCACCGTGCGGGTGCTCGGCGCGTTCCTCGGCGCCGCGTACGCCGCGATCGCCGGCGTGGCGACCCTGTCGGCCGGCTGGCACCGCCCCAGCGACGCCGTCGTCGCGTTCCTCGTGGTGGGGGTGTGGGCGGCGCTGGGTGGGCTGTTGCTGCTGTTCACCCAGCGGGAACAGGCCCAGGTGGAGCCCGGCGACGCCCACCGGATCGCGCCCGTGGTGCTCGGCCTGTTCGGCGCGCTGGCCGTCGTGGCGTCCGGGTTGGCCCTGTCCTGGCTGGTCGACCTGCCCCACCGGACCCCGGACGAGATGGGCCAGCGGACGCTGCTCGTCGGCTACGCCGGCAGCGCCGCCGGCATCGCCGGGACGATGGCCCTGGTGGCGGCGCCGGTGCTCGCCCTCGTGCACCGCGTCGTGCCCCGCATCAAGGGCTGACCGCCGGGAGGACCGTGGAAAGCGTACGGACGGCGTTCCGGGACGAGTGCGCGCGGCTCGGCGAGGTGCTGCGCGGCGTCGACGAGGCGCAGCTCGACCGCCCGACCGACTGCCGGCCGTGGACCGTGCGCGAGCTGCTGGCCCACGTGCGCACCGGAGCGGGCCGGCTGGTCGACATGCTCGCCGCGCCGGCCCCGCCCCGCGCGAGGGTCGACGCCGTCGGCTACTACGGCGCCGCCAAGTTCACCCCGCCGGTGGACGCCGCCCGGATCGACAGCGGCCGGCACGAGGCCCGGGAAATCGACGGGCCGGCCCTGGTGGCGGACTTCGAGCGGGCCTGGCGGGCCGCTCTCGCCGCCGTCGACGCCGCACCGCCGTCCCGGGTGGTGCGCACCCGGCACGGCGACGCGATGGCGCTCGGCGAGTTCCTGCGTACCCGCGTGGTGGAGGTCGGGGTGCACGGCCTGGACCTGGCGGCGGCGCTGGACCGGCGGCCGTGGCTGACGCCCACCGCCGCGCGGGTCGTCGCCGACCTGTTCACCGGCGGGCGGCCCGTCCCGCCCGAGCTGGGCTGGGACCGGCTCACGCTGATCCGCAAGGCCACCGGACGGGCCGGGCTCACCGACGGGGAGCGGGCCGCCGCCGACGCCGCCGGCTTCCGCTGGCTCTCCTTCGGCGGCTGACCCGAAATTCGTGACCGACGCCCGCAGGCGTCGGCCGGTCTCAGGCGTCCGCGCCGAGCGGGTCGGCCGCCGGGCGCGGCGCGGGCACGTGCGGTGCCGCCCGACGCAGGTGCTCCAGCACGACCGGGTCGATCCGGCCGGGCACCAGACGCTCCTCGAGGTTCTCCAGGCCGGCCCAGTCGAAGAGCGCCTCCTCCGGCCGCGCCGGATCGACCGGGTGGCCGAGCGCGGCCAGCAGCGCGCCGACCTCGGCGGCGACCGAGCCCGTGAGGTCGATCAGGGTGGCCGGGTCGGGGCGGGTGAACAGCAGGGTGTGCACCGCGAGGAGCCGATCCAGCTCGGCCACCGGGTCCGGGTGGTCGTCGACCCGCAGGTCGACCAGGACGTCGCCGGTGCCGGCGTACCCGCCGCCGCGCTCGACCACCAGCAGCCCCGCGCTCTGCCGGCCGCGCCGGTCGCCCCCGGCCCGGTCCCCGGCGTGCAGCGCGGCGAGCAGCCGCTCGGGAAACGGCAGTGCGCCCCCGCCCAGCCAGGCGTCCCGGATCGCGTCGATCACCTGCGGGCCGATCAGGATGTTGCCCTGCGCCGCCCAGCCGTCCCCGGCCTGACCCCCGGCCCACGGGTGGCAGGCCGGGCCGGTCCAGCTCGCCCCCGCGCCCGTGGCGCCGACCACGCCGAGCTGGCGATATTCCCGTTCCGCGTCGGCGGCGACCAGCCCGGCCACCACGCCGTCGGCGTCCACCCCGGTGCGCAGCAGGGCCAGGCCCTGCGGGCGGTAGGCGAGGTTGACGTGGGCCTGGGTGGCGAGCGCGCCGACGTCGGCCTCGGCGGCCGGCACGAGCGCGCCGGCGGCCAGGAAGCGGCTGGCCACGATGACGCCGTGCTGGCGGCCGTCGTCGGAGCGGGCGACGAGGGAGAAGGTCACCAGTAGAGATTAGCTCGCGACGCCGGGTAGCGACTCCGGTGGTCGCCGTGCCCGGGACCTCCGGCGGATCCTGCTCGGCGGCGGCCCGAGCGGGCACCACCGGCCAGTGACGACGTGTCGCGGGGTCGGCGCAGGGCGCCGACGGCCGGTGACGCCGCGTCGGCGGGGCCGGGGCAGGGGGGGGCGGCGGCCGGTGACGCCGTTCAGTGGGGCCGGCGCAGGGGGCCGGGGTGGACGGACCAGAGGAGGCGACGCCACCGGGGGCGGGTGGCGCGCAGCGCCGTCACGTAGTCGGTGGCGGTCGCGACGGCCCGCGCGGCCTCCTCGGGGGCGGCCGTGCCCGGGGCGAAGGCCATCCGGTTGAGCAGGCCGGCCAGCTCCTCCAGCCGCGCACCGAGGTCTGCGGCGTCGGCCGGAGCCCGGTGCGGGCCGGCTCCGACGAGGCCGGAGCCGGTGCCGACGGGGCCGGCACCGATCGGGCCGGGGACGGCTCCAACGAGGGCCCGGCGGGCGTGGGCGGCGACCTCGGAGGCGGAGAGGTCCCCGCCGGCCGGCCGCCCGGCCAGCCGCAGCGCGTCGGTGACCTCCCGCCAGGCGCCCGCGATCCGCTGGCCGGGGTCGCCCCGCTCCAGTCGCGCCCGGGTCCGCGCCCGGCGCGCCAGCAGCAGCGCGAGCAGCGCGGCCACGACCAGCAGCAGCGCGCCGCCCGCCCCGAGGCCGACCAGCAGCGCCGTCGGCGGCCCGCCGGCCTCGGCCGGCCCGCCCGGCCCGGCCACCGGCTCCGGCGACGCGGTCGGCTCCACCGTCGGCTCCGGGGCCTCCGACGGCGGCGGGTCCTCCGGCTTCGGGCGGAAGTCCTCCTCCACCGGGCGTGGCTCGTCGTCCGGGCGGGGCAGCGGGTCGAACGGCACCCAACCCAACCCGGAGAAGAACACCTCCGGCCAGGCGAACGCGTCCGCCGCGCGCACCGGCCCGTCCCCGGAGGACTCGAACCCCACCACCACCCGGGTCGGCAGCCCCGACAGCCGGCCCAGCACCGCGAACGCCGCCGCGAACTGCTCCGACGTGCCGCGCTGCCCGCCGCCGTCGCGCCGGCCGAAGAGGAAGAACTCCAGGTTCGGGTACGCGTGCCCGCTCGGCGCGTCCGCCACCACCCGGTAGTGCTCGGCGAGGAACTGCTCGATCGCCGCCGCCCGCGCGTACGGGGCGCCGTTCTCCTCGGCGAGCTGGGCGGCGAGCCGGCGCAGCGGCTCCGGCACCCCGTCGGCCACCCGCAGCACCCGGGCCACCGCGTCGCCGGCCGGCACGTCCGCCGTGGCCAGCAGGTTGGTGTCCGGCCGCTCCGCCGCCGAGGTGACCGTGTACCGCAGCCCCGGCGTCAGCCCCTCCGGCCGGATCAGCGTCCCCGTCAGCGGGTCGTACGCCACCCGCGCGCCGGTGACCTCGCGCGGCGTCGCCACCGCCGGCAGCAGCCGGCCGCTCAGGTCCGCCACGGTGACCTCCTGCCGGACCGTCTCCACGGTCGCCCCGGGCGCGGGCTCGACCACCGGCAGGATCCGGCCCGCGTTGCGGTACGTCGCCCCGACCCGCCACGTCACCCCGTCGTAGTCGCTGAGCACCGCCAGCCGCAGCCGCGTCGACCGGGTGCGCTCCCCACCGGGCGTCCGCACCTCCAGCAGCCGCTGCTCCGGGTTCAGCGCCCAGCCGGAGATCCTGATCAGCGGGTTCTCGTCCAGCGACTCCACCCGGGGCGGCTCCACGTACCGCCGGGGGTCAACCGGCCGCTGGTCGACCCGCCCGGCCAGCGCCGGGCCCAGCAGGGCGGCCAGCCCCACCACCACGGCCAGGCCGGCGGCGGTGGTGGCCGCGAGGCGGGCCCGAACGGCCGCCCGCACCCCGGGGGCGAGCCCGGCGACCGGGTCCGCGACCGGCGGCCCCGCACCCCGGGACGGCACCGCCAGGCCGAGCGCGGCCACCGCCGCGAACGCCACCGTCGGCCAGGTGGCCGGGTCGGCGTTCGGGCCGACCAGGAACACCGCCCCGGCGTACAGCAGCGTCGGCGGCAGGTACCCCAGCAGCACCCGACCGGCCCGCAGCGCCACCTCCGCGCCGGCCAGCCCGGCCAGCCACGCCGCGACCAGCGGCACCAGCACGGTGTCCGGGGTCGGTTCCACGGGGATCATCGCGGTCAGCAGCCGGGGGATGCCGTTGCGCGCCGCGTCCGCCGCCACGCCCGTCAGCGCGCCGGGCAGCCCGGCCGCGTCGGCGGACACCCGCAGCGACCAGAGCGTGAAACCCGCCAGGGCCGCCACCGACAGCGGCGCGACCAGCCAGGACGGCAGCCGCCGGGCGGCCACGCTGACCAGCACCGAGCCGGCCGCCGCGAACAGCACCAGCCGGGTCAGCAGGCCGCCCGCGTACACCCGGCCGAGCACCACCCCGGTCAGCGCGACCATCGCCACCAGCACGAGCGGCAGCGGCGCGGCGCGCAGCGCCCGCAGCAACCTCACCACCGGCGGACCCCGTCCCACTCGGCCGCGAACGCGGCCCCGTCCGCCGCGTCGACCACCCGCATCCCGGTGGCGGCGGGCGGCGACGGCTCGGCCGCCCCGAAGACCCCCGCCAGCACCGACGGGTACGCCCCGCGCAGCGCGCCGAGCTGCCCCAGGTCGCCCCGGCCGCCCGGCCCGGTGAGGAAGACCAGCGTGTCGCCGAGCCGCCGCTGACGCAGCCGGGCCGTCGCGGCGCGCAGCGCCGGGGCGGCGTCCCCGGCGTCCAGCCGCACGGCGGCGAGCCGGTCCAGCGGCCCGGCCCCCGCCTCGGCGGCCACCGTGGGCGGCGCGAGCCGGGCCCGCAGCCGGCCCACCACCCGGCCGACCCGCCACCCGGCCCCGGCCGACGCCTGCCCGCCCGGTCGACCGCTCCCGTCCGGCGACGCCTGCCCACCCCCGGCGGCCGACGGCTCCCCGCCCTCGGCGGGCCGGTCGGCGGCCACCAGCAGCAGAGCCACCGGCAGGTCGGCGCGCAGCGCCGCCGTCACCACCGACGCCGCCGCCTCGCACGCCGCCTCGAACGACTCCGGGTCCGGGTGGGCGGCGGCCCGGTCGTCCAGCAGCACCACGATCCGGGGCAGGCTGGTGTCCACGTTCTCCCGCACCATCAGCTCGCCCACCCGGGCGCTGGTGCGCCAGTGCACCCGGCGCAGCTCGTCGCCGACCACGTACTCCCGCAGCGAGTCGAAGGTGATCGACCCGTGCGGCACCCCGTCCACCCGGCCGTCGAGGCTGCGCCCCGCCCCCGTCGGCACCGCCACCAGCGGGTGCACGCGCGGGTGCACCCAGACCGGCACCGCGCCCCCGTACGAGCGGGCCAGCGCCACCAGCCCCAGCGGGTCGCGCCGGATGACCCGCAGCGGCCCCACCGGCACCACGCCCCGGCGGTCCGTCGGCACGTCGTACGTGACCGTGGTGTCCCGCCCCGGGCGCAGCCGCAGCACCGGCACCGGCACGGCCCGGTCCCCGCAGCGGTCCTCCGCCAGCAGGTTCGCCGCCCGCAGCCGCCCCACGTTGCGCACCGTCAGCGTCATCCGCGCCGGCTCGCCCCGCGACACCCGGTCCGGGTCGGCGTGCCGCGTCACCTCCAGCCGGGGCCGCCACAGCGCCACCAGCAGGGCGTACCCGACCGCGACCGCCGCCGCCGCGCCGAGCAGGGCCAGCTCCGGGTACGCGAACCGGAACCCGGCGGCGAGCAGCGCCACGGCGGCCACGAGCAGCCCGGCGCCCCGGGCGGTGATCCCCACGTCTCCTCCGGCCCGCCTCAGCCCTGGGCCGGGGTCGGGGCGACCTGCCCCGACGGCAGCGGCACCGGCACCGACGCCACCGCCTGGCGCAACACCTCTGCGGCGGTCACCCCGCGCACCTGCGCGTCGGGGCTGAGCAGCAGCCGGTGCGCGAACACCGGCTCGGCCAGGGCCTTCAGGTCCTCCGGCATGATCCAGCCCCGGCCGTCGATCAGCGCGTACGCGCACGCCGCCCGGGTCAGGGCGATCACCCCACGGGGGCTCACCCCCACCCGCACCTGCGGATGGCCCCGGGTCGCGGCGGCCAGCCGGACCGCGTACGCGTACAGCGGCTCGGCGATGTGCACCCGCCGGGCCATCCCCACCATCTGCCCGACCGTGTCCGTGTCGGTGATCGCCGGCAGCGCCTCGGGGGAGCGGACCGTCGCCCCGCGCAGCACCTCCACCTCGACCGCCTCGTCCGGGTACCCCACGGAGAGCTTCACCAGGAACCGGTCGAGCTGCGCCTCCGGCAGCCGGTACGTGCCGTCCATCTCCACCGGGTTCTGCGTGGCGACCACCAGGAACGGCTGCGGCACGGGGTGCCGGACCCCGTCCACGGTGACGGTGCGCTCCTCCATCACCTCCAGCAGCGCCGACTGGGTCTTCGGCGACGCCCGGTTGATCTCGTCGGCGATGACGATGTTGGCGAACACCGGCCCCGGGTGGAACTCGAAGCCCCGGGTCGCCTGGTTGAAGATCGTCACACCGGAGACGTCGGAGGGGAGCAGGTCCGGGGTGAACTGGATGCGCCGCCACCGCCCCTTCACGGTGGCGGCGATCGCCCGGGCCAGGGTGGTCTTACCGACCCCCGGCACGTCCTCCAGCAGCACGTGCCCCTGCGCGAACAGCGCCGTCAGCGCCAGCCGGACCACCTGCGGCTTGCCCAGCACCACCGAGTTGACGTTCTCCGCCAGCCGGGCGGCGAGGGCGGCGAAGCCCTGCACCTCCGGCTGGGTGAGCGGTTCGTGGGTGGTGTTCACGGCGGGGCTCCTTGCCTGATGGCGCGGTCAGCAGGTCGGCAGGACGTCGATGTCGTCGCCGCCTTCGAGGTTGAGCCAGGCCCACGGGATGTAGTTCTTCCCCTCGTACTCGACCCGCACCCACCAGGTGCTCTGCTTCTGGTCGTTGTAGATCCACGAGTCGACGTTCTCGCCCCGCACCCGGCAGTACGCCTTCAGCCGCGTGCCCGGCCTCGCCCAGCCGGCCTGCTGGTCGTTGTCCTGCCGGGGAACCCGGAAGATCTCGTTGCCGTTGCGGCCGTCCACGTCCCTGTCGCAGTAGGTGCGCTGGTCGCCGTCGGGGCCGTTGTTGCAGGTCGCCACCCCGTACAGGTCGTCGGTGGTCTGGCGGCGGGTCGCGGTGCCCTCGCCGGCGGCGTTGCTCGCCGTCACCGTGGCCGTGTACGCCGTCCCCGGCTTCAGGCCAGGCACCGCCGCGCTGGCGCAGTCGCGCGCGGTGACCGGCTTCTCGCCCGGGACGCTGACCGTGCAGGTGGCCCGCCCGCCCCCGGCGTCCACCGTGAAGGTGACCGTGACCGCCGTGGCGGTCGCCGAGGAGCCGGTGACGGTCACCCGGGGCGGGGCGACCGTGCGCGCGGTGGTCGTCGCCTCCGCGCCCGGGCCCGCCTCGTTGACCGCCTTCACCCGCACCGTCACGCTCTGCCCGTCGCCCAGGCCGCCCACCGTGGCCTCCGTGTCGGTCACCTCGCTGGCCCGGCCGCCGGCGTCCACCAGGTACTTCGTCACCGGGCGGCCGTTGGCCGGCGCCGGTGACCAGCGCACCGCCACCGTGCCCGGCCGGTCCGCCACCGTCGTGGCCCGCAGCTCCACCGGCGCGCCGGGCGCGGCGAACGGCACCACGGTGTTGCTCACCGGCGAGGACGCCGACCCCGCGCCCCGCTCGCTGACCGCGACCACGGTGAACGCGTACTGCGTGCCGTACTCCAGCTCACCGGCCGGGATCACCAGCTCCGTGCGGGTCGACTCGCCGGCCGGGGCGTTCGCGCCGGCCGAGGCCGCCGTCACCGCGTACCGGGCGATGGTGTTGCCCCGGCCGTCGGCGGCCCGCCAGCGCACCAGCACCGTGCCGTCCGGCCGGGCCTCGGCCGTGACGTCGGTCGGCGGCTCCGGCACCGACGCGGTCGGGGTGACCGGGTTGCTGGTCCGCGCCGGGCCCGCGCCCTTGGCGTTCACCGCGTGCACCGAGAAGCGGTACGTCTCGCCGTTGGTCAGGCCGGTGACCTCCACCGACCGCTGGTTCGCGCCCACCTCGCGGCGCTGGCCGGCGCCCTCCACCACGTACCGGACGATCTCCGCGCCGTTCGCGGCGGCCGGCCGCCAGCTCACCCGGGCCCGCGCGTCGCCGGCCGACGCGGTGACGCCGCGCGGCGCGCTCGGCTTGCCCACCTTCGGCTTCTTCGGCGGAGGCGGCGGCGGGGGCGCCGGCGGCGGGTCGCCGCCGAGCACGTCGTTGGCGTACTTGTTGACCTCGCGCACCCGGTGCTGGTCGTCGACCACCCGGGCCGTCGACGAGTCCGGCGCGTTGATGAACAGCCGGTTCTCCCGCACCTCCAGCTCCAGCGGGCCCGTCGAGCCCTTGCCGCCGATCGTGTCGACGAGCTGGCCGGTGGCGTCGAAGGCGTACACGGTGCCGGTGGCCTCGTCGGCGACGTAGTAGCGGTCCGCCCACGCCACGGCGGGCCGGAGCCCGTCGCCCCGCCCCGGCACGGTGAACTGCCGCTCCTCGCCGCCGGCCCCCACCACGTGGACCCGCCGCTCGCCGGGCACCGTCACCGGCACGCTCGGGCCACTGGTCCGCGCCGGCAGCGCGCCCGGCCCGGCGATCGTCAGCGGGGCACGGACCACCTCGCCGCGCGTCACCCGCACCAGCACCCCGGCGGTCCGGTCGAGCACCGCCACACCGTCGTCGAGGGTGGAGACCACCAGCTCGTGGCTGGGCTCCGCCACGTCGTACGTCTCCACCTTCTTCGGGCTGACCCCCGCGCCGGCCGGCGCGGCCGAGCCCGGCTCCGCCGGCAGCTCCGCCGCCGTGACCGCCGAGACGGTGCCCTCGGCCGGGACGGCGACCCACAGCCGACCCTCGCCGTCGAAGGCGCCCCCGGTGATGCCCGGCGGGTAGCGCACCGGCTCGCCGACCGGGGCCATCGAGCGCGGGTCGAGCTGCCGGACGACGCCCTGCACGGCGTCCACCACGAACGCGGCGTCCTCGTGCAGTGCGACGTTGACGCCGAGCCCCGGCGTGGTCCGCGTCGTCGCGGTGATCTGGAGGGTGGCCAGGTCCAGCGAGCTGACCTGCCCGGTGTGCAGGTCCCGCAGGACCAGCAGCCGGTCGGTCTGGGTGACCTGCATCGGGTGCCGGCGCGAGTCGGGCACCTCCATCCGGGTGTCGACCCGCGCGGTCAGGCCGTTGGCCCGGGCCAGCTCGCTGCGCGCCGCGCTCCACAGCCAGCTACTGGCGTCGTAGTTGACAACCGCGTCGTCGGCGGCGCCCAGCCCCAGGACGGTGAGCCCCATCGCGGCCAGCAGCGCGCCGACCGTGCCGACGGTGACCAGACCGCCGCGCCAGCGCCGCCGGCGGGGAGGGGAGCCCGGTTCCGTGCTGCTCACGGCGTGGTCGATGGTGGCCACAAGCGGCTGCCTCCCCGTGTCATGGTGCCAGGTGAGACACCGTCGGACGGCGAGCCTCCCCTGAGCCGGGTGCCATCATATGGCCCTGCCGGGGGAGGGGGAACCCACACCGTTCGCCTGTGGACACCCAGCGTGTGTGCGGGTGGTGGCCGATCCCGTCAGCCGGGCGTCGCGCCCGCCCCGCGCTCCGTGCAGACCTGCCCGGAGGTGGCGAAGGCGTCGGTCGAGTAGACCGCGAGCACCGTGAAACAGTAGTCCACCCGGGCGTTGAGGCCGTTGACCGTGTAGCTGGTCTGCCCGGGGTCCACCGTGGCCATCACGCCGAGCTTCTGCCCGGTCCGGCCGCCCGCCACCATGAACGGCACCGCCCCGGACGACGGGTCCGTCCAGGTCAGGGCGATCGTGCCCCCGTCGTCGCGCAACTTCAGCTCGCCGGGCGGCGGGCCGCTCGGCTTTGCGGCGGCCGACGGCGACGCGGGCGCCGCCTCCGGGGGAGGCGCCGCGTCGCCGCCGAACACCAGCACCGCGACGCCGACCATGATCGCGAGGACCACGAGCGCCACCACCGCCGCGACGACCATCGTCGTACGGCCGCGCCCCTTCTCCTCGTCCGTGGTCTGCCACGCTTCCTGCGGCGATGGGTAGCCCTCGCCGCTGCGCCAGTCCTCCCGCGCGGACCACCCCTGCGCGGCCTGCCTCTGCTCCGCTGCGGCCTCGGGGTGGTCGCCGTGGACCGGCGCCGGCTCGACGAACGGGTTCGGCGGTGGCGGGGCGGCCGGCGCGTCCAGCCGCGCGGCCGGGGCCTCCCGGCGGCCCGGCGGGGGCGGGACCACGGGCGCGGGCGGCACCGAGAAGGCGTCGACCGGGCCGTCCGGCTCCTCCGCGTACGGGGGCTCGGCGTCGTCCCCCGGATCCGCGTCGACCGGGGGAGCGGGCGGCTGTGGCGGCGCGGCGACGCTCCAAGGCGGTGCCGTCATTCCCCACGGCGGTACGGGCGCCCCGCTGACGGGTGGTCCGCTGATCGGCGGTCCGCTTACGGGTGGGGCGCTGAAGGGGATGCCGCTGACGGGTGGCCTGCTGACGGGTGGGGTGCTGAAAGGCGTGCCACTGACGGGTGGGGCGGACGGCGTGCCGCTGGCGGGTGGCCCGCTCGCCGGTGGGGCGCTGGAGGGCGTGCCGCTCACGGGGACGCTTGGCGGAGGCGGCGTGAACGGCGGGGCGCTGGTCGGCGGACCAGCCACCGACGGCGCGCTCACCGGCGGTGGAGGCGGCATGCTCGGCGGCGTGCTCACCGGGGGAGGTGGCGGCATGCTCGGCGCGGGCGCGATCGGCGGAGCGCTCACCGGAGGCCCGCTCATCGGTGCGTTGGCGGGCGGGGAACTCGCCGGTGGAGCGCTGGTGGGCGGCGTGCTGACCGGGGCGCCTGCGGCCGGGCCGACTGGCGCTCCCGCCTTCGCCGGCGTGCCACCGTTTATGGGCGCCCCGCTCGTCGGCACCGCCGGGCCACCGCTGACCGGAGTGGCCGTGGGGCCGCTCGGCCGGCTGGCCTCCTCGCGCAGCAGAGCGTCGATCTGCCGTACCTGGATGGTGGGCTTGTCCCAGCCGGGTGCCGGCGTGGCCGGCGGCGTCGGTTGCGGTCCCGCCGCGACGGTGGCGCGGGGAGCGTCCGCCGCAGGCGGCTTGTTCCGCGCCTGGGGCTCGTTCCGTGCCTGCGGTGCCGCTGCCGCGTGCGGCGCGGGTGCCGGTGTAGGTGGGTACGCCGGTTGCGGCGGTCCCGGCTGGGGGACGGGGGGCGGAGAGGCGGGCGGGGCAGCGGCCGGTGGTGCCCACGACGAGACAGGCTGCTGCGTCGGTGCCACCGGGCGCGGGGTGGGCGCCGGGCCGGGCTGCGGCGCGGGAGGCGGGATCCGGGGCGCCGGCGGGACGCCCTGGGCGGCCGGCCCCGGCGGAGACGACGCGGGGGCACGGGGACCCGGTACCGGTGGCTGGGTCGGTTGCTGTGCCGGTGCCGGGACCTGAGGTGGGGGCGGGGCCGCGACCCGAGGTGGGGGCGGAAGCTGTTGCTGCGGGCGCGCGGGCGGAAGCTGCTGCGCTGGCGCGGACGCCTGCGGCCCGGGGGGCGGGAACTGGCGCGGCGGTACCGGAGGCGGCGGTGGGACCTGTCGCGGCGGTGCGGACAGCGGGGGCGGTGGTGGAACCTGACGGAGCGGTGCGGACACCGTTGGCGGAGGTGGGACCTGGGCCGGTCGGGGCTGAGGCACGGCGGCCTGAGGCCGGGGCGGGTGCGGCGGGACCGGGCTCAGGGGCACTGTCGGAGCGCCCAGCGCCGTGGGCCCCGGCTGCGGGGCGGGTGGGGCGAAGTGCGGAGCCGGCGCGGCGGACCGTGGGACGGGCACCGTCGGTCCGGGGGCAGCGCCGCTGAGGTAGTGCTGCGCCTGGCGTACCGCCGGGTGGTCCGCGCCGAGCGCGGCGGGCCCGAGGCTGGCGATGCGGGCGTAGTGGCGGCGGGCCTCGTGTCGGTTGCCCAGTTCCTCGGAGACCGCGGCGAGGTCGAGGGTGAGGGCGAGCATCAGCGGGTCGGCCGGGTGCCAGCGGCGCTCGCCGGCGGCGAGGGACTCCTCCAGTACGCGTCGCGCGGCGGTCGGCTCGTCGGCCTCGCGGTGCAGGCGGGCCAGCAGGTGAGCGGTGCTCAGCACCTCCGGGTGGTCCTCGCCGTAGCTGGCCCGGAACGGATCGAGCGCGTCGGCCAGCAGCCGACGCGCCCCGGCGAGGTCGCCGGCGGCGCGCTGGGCCAGCGCCCGGTGTTGGAGGGTGACCAGGGGAGAGGGCTGCGACACGCCGTTCATGCTGCCCGGAAAGGGCGTCCCGACGCCACCCGGCAAGCCGATCATGGTCCGGGCGGGCCTGGTGCGGGGGCGGCCGGCACCCTCCTGAGCTGGGCGATCAGGCCGCTGACGAGGCGATGTGCATGATCCACGCCGGCCGTGTACAGTAATGCCCCGTGCGGCCCGCCAGGGCGGCCCGAGGGTGGTGAAGCCACTGCGGGGCGACGGGGTAGGCTGAGCGAGTAAGTCCGGGTGGCGGAATGGCAGACGCGCTAGCTTGAGGTGCTAGTGCCCGTATAGGGCGTGGGGGTTCAAGTCCCCCCTCGGACACTCCCGCGTAGCATTCATGCGACGTTGTGCGGAGCGGTGGTTGAGCGGCTTCAACCACCCTCGTTGACTTTCTGTAAGCCCCTGATGGCCCTGCTCGCGGGGCGGTGGGCATCGTGAGTACCCCTGCTGCTTCCGCTGTCATTCCGGCTGTGGTTCTGCCCGGCCAGGTGGGTGCTGGTAGCGGAAGATCATCCACTGGAGCCGCCCGGCGGTCGCCTCTGCCGCTGGCGAGGCTTGCGGCTCCCCGCCGTGTTGCGCGTACGGTCTATGGCCTGGTGACGCTGGATTGTCATGGACGGATGGCCGACCGGACGGTGATGAGGGCTCTGGGCTGGGCTGCGGGCCGTCGCCTCGACATCCGGGAACACCGCGGGCTGATCATCGTGGCTGCCGACGAGCGGGGTGTGTTCGCTGTTACCAAGGAGGGGCGCCTGCGGTTGCCGGCCGTGGTGCGGCAGTGGTGTGGGCTCACCGCCGGTGACCGGGTGTTCCTGGCTGCCGAGCCGGACTGCTCCCGGCTCGTGGTGCATCCTCCGGCTGCGTTGGACGCGATGATCGCCCAGGCCCACCTGGCGGTTCTCGGTGGTGACGGCGCATGAGCGACAGCACGGCGGGGCGGGCCGAGTTGGACGCGGCGCGGCTGTTGCTGGCGCGGATGGGCATCTCGCCGGCTGATCTGGTCGAGGCGGCGTCCGCGCGGCCACCGGCACCGACGTTCGCCGAGTACGTTCCGGTCGTGTCGGCGGCGGTCACCGCGGGCACGAGGCGGGCGTACGGCTCGTACTGGAACCGGGTCGTGGAGCACTGGGGACAGCGACGGCTGGACGAGCCGTCCCCGTCGGAGATCGAGCAGTTGGCGGAGTACGTCAAGAAGCATGTGGTGGCCCGGCGTAACGCCCGTGGCGGGCGCAGCGCGGCGGAACATTTGATCGCGGCGTTGCGGTGTCTGTACAAGCGGGCGGTCGCCGACGGGTTCATCACTGCGGCGGACAATCCGGCGTTGAAGGTGGCCAAGCCGCGGCGGTTGCCGAGCACCCGGCGGGCGGTGGCGGACACCCGGCTGGTGGAGATCAACGCGGTGGCCGCCAGCACCGGTGATGATCCGGCGCTGGACAGCCTGCTGCTGCGGTTGCATACCGAGACGGCGTGCCGCCGGGGCGGGGCGCTGGCGCTGCGTCCGGTCGACCTCGACCCGGATCAGTGCCTGATCCTGTTGCGGGAGAAGGGAGACACGGTGCGGTGGCAGCCGGTGTCGCCGACCCTGATGAGGCACCTGCAACGGCATGCCGAGGACCGGCACGCCACGGGTACGGGCCAGTTGTTGCGGTATCGGAACGGTCAGCCGATCACCTACCGACGCTATGACCACCTGTGGGTCCGTATCGGTGAGCACCTGCCGTGGGTGTACGTGCAGCAGATCAGCACGCACTGGCTGCGGCACACGACGTTGACCTGGGTGGAGCGTAACTTGGGCTACGCGGTGGCGCGTGCGTACGCCGGTCACTCCGACAGCGGCGGCGATGTCGGCACCACCACGACCTACGTGCGAGCGAGCCTCCAGGAGGTCGCCGCCGCGCTCGCAGCCCTCACCGACGAGCCCCATCCCCTGGCGTAGCTACCGCAGAGGCGGGGTGGGTCTGGTCGTGAGGTACAGGCCCGCCCCGCCGCAGTGGACGCCGGTCTTCCGGACGGCACCAGGTGACGGCCAGCCGCTCCCGGAACGCGCGAACCGCGGGCCGGGTGGCGTGCGGCGCGGAGTGGGTCAGCAGTGAGCTGAGCCTGTCGAGAACACGCGTGGAGGTGGCAACCTCGGCGGCCATGTCGATCGCCTGGTGGCCGTCGGCGGCTGCTTGGTCCGGGTCGATGCCAGTAAATCGGGCTGCGCTGACGCCGATCTGGTCGAAAACGGCCGAGCGGGAGTAACCGGGCGGACGGGCATTGAGTGCGGCAAGGGCCTGTTCTTCTGCGTGTGCGGCGAGATCCGGGTGACGGACGGCCGCGTCCTGCCAAGCGAGGGCAGCGTTTCCGGCGAGTTCGGCTCGTCCGGTGTATGCCAGCAGGTCGTCACCGCCGGGGTCGCGTCGGCGAGCAGGTTCTCGGCCAGCCCGATCGCGTGCTTGAGTTCGGTGATCGAGGAGGGTCCGAGCGGGCCGAGCATCCGCGCACGCAGGTTCCACAGCATCGCTGCGGCGGCCGGATGCCGTCCGCGCGGTAGCAGCGCCAGGGCGGCGTCGACCAGCTGCAGTCCGGTGGCCGGGTGTCCAAGGTCGCGCATCTGCCGGGCCATGTCCGCGAGGAGGCTGACCTGCAGCAGTGTTGATCGTCGGTCGGTGGATTCGCGGGCGGCCTGTAGCCCGAGGGTGAAGTACCGCTGGGCGGGACCGGCCATCTGCACGTCGTGGCTCATCCAGCCGGCCATTCCGGCAAGCTCGGCGATCGCGGCGAGCATCCGGTTACCGACCGACTCGGTGTAGGACGCTACGCGCAGCAGGTCGACGGCGTGTTTGAGCTGCCCGACCGCGGCCTCGCGGCTCAGGCCGCCGCCGATTGCCGCATCTTGGGCGCCGAACGCGGCGGTGGCAGCCTCGATTCTCACGACGGTCGACATGGTCAGGCGTTGGGATGCCGGCGCGGAGCGGTCCGGCAACCGACCCGCAGGCCCGGTGAGCCAGCGCAGCAGCGGATCCGTCAGCGCCTCACCCACAGTGAACGCGATCGCGTCGGTCAGAAGTGCGCGCCTGGTCAGCATGTCGCTCCCGATGTAGGCGGCCAGCTCATCAAGCGTACGAGGGGCTACGCAGGGAACGAGGTGCGGTGCGGCCGGAGCGGCGCCGAACCGAGACTGAGGCCAGATCACCGCGACCGGGATTTCGACGCCCCAGGCCCGGGACAGCACCTCGGCGACCACCTCCGGCTGCCGGCATGTTCCACCGGACAGCCATCGTTTGACGCCCACATGGTCGTAGGACAGGTGAAGGCCGTACTCGTGCTTCCCGAAAGCGTTGACCGCTGCAGCGAACTCGTCGAGCGAAGTGAAGCCACTGCCATCGAGCAGAACCGCCAGGACCGGGTTGACGATACGTGAAGGCATTCGCATGACGTAGACCCTCGCATACGCGGAGTGACCGCGCTGCCCCGTCTACAGAGTATCGGCGACGAAATTGACAGTAGACGAACGCACCTTTCGCGCACCTTCCTGAGCACCCTTTACGGTCTGGCTAACCGGGTAGGCCCGGTGCCACGCTCAGTCATACGGCCGCCGCGACCGACGGCCGGAGATTCACCGCCGCACGATTGCTGACTGTGCAGGGCGACGACCTGTGGACCTCTGCAAGCGATGATCGCCACAGCGCCGCCCTATCGCGCCCACCGTCAAGGCAGCACCCCGTTGCACCAGCTCGCGCATGCGGCGGCCGACATCGCACAGGGCAGTCCGGACGTCCGAGCTGACACCGAAGGAGACCTGGTGGTAACCACGATCCCCGACCTCGACGGTCCAGTCCACACCGTGCTCGCTGGCGCAGACGTGCTCGATCGGGAGCAAGCCGAAGAGGCATCGAGAAAGTTGCTGCGAGCCCTTGGCGTCCCCGCAGACACCGAGGTCGGCCGCAACACCCCTCGACGAATGACCGACGCCCTGATCCAGTTACTCACCCCCCAGTCGTGGACGTTCACAACGTTCCCGAACGACGAGGGTCACCACGATCTGGTCCTGACGCGCGACATCGTGTTCACGTCGCTGTGTGCCCACCACCTACTGCCGTTCTTTGGCCGCGCACACGTCGGCTTCTACCCCGGAGAGAAGCTGCCCGGCCTGTCAAAGATCGCCCGGACGGTGGCGATGTTCGCCGCCCGGCTGCAGGTGCAGGAGAACCTCGGGCAGCAGATCGCCGGGTTCCTGGAGGAGCAGCTGGCATGCGACGGCGTCGGCGTGGTGCTCGTGGCCGAGCACCTGTGCATGACCCGCCGCGGTGTCCGCGCCGCAGGGGCGGACACGCTCACGGTCGCCACCCGCGGTCGGCTGAAGCGGGACCACTCTGCCCGCATCGAATTTCTCCAGTTGGCCGTTCCGTCGGGCAGGGCCGTATGAGCCGGCCCGCACCGGCCGGCTCGGCTCTCGTCGGGCGGGGGATCTACCGGATCGGCAAGATGTTCACGTTCGAGGGGGCGCACCAGCTGGGTGGGCTGCCCGAGGGACACAAATGCGGCCAGCTGCACGGCCACGGGTACACCGTAGAAGTCACGCTCGCCTCAAGACGGCTGGCCGGGCCCGGCTTCGTGGTCGACTTCGCGGAGCTCAATCTGCTGAAGCGGCATCTGGACAGCGAGTTCGACCACCAGTTCCTCAACGAGGTCGTCGACGTGGAGCCAACCAGCGAGAAGCTGGCGCGGGTGCTGTTCGACTGGTGCGCGGCCCACCTTGCCCTGCCGGACGGCGCGTTCGTCGAGGCCGTGCGGGTGCGCGAAACCGCGACCAGTTGGGCGGAGTACCGCCAAGACATTCCGTGACCGGGAAGGGAGCCGCCTTGTCTACCGCGATTACCGCCACGAACCGCCGGACCGCCGCACGGGTTGCGGTCGCCGACATCTTCTACTCCTTCCAGGGAGAAGGTGTGAACCTCGGCCGCCGTGCCCTGTTCGTGCGCCTCATGAAATGCAATCTGACCTGCGGATATCCCGGTATGCCTCGAACGGCGGATGCGGCCGCCGCTGGCGCGATGGTGTGCGACACCGAGTACACGTGGAACACAACCAAGCACGACCTGCGGGCCGCGCCGGCGATGAGCGCCGCCGAAATCTGGGATCAGCTGGTACGGCTCGACCCGGCTACCAGCGATCCGGGCCTGGCGCCGGTGGACCTGGTCGTCGTTTCCGGCGGCGAACCGCTGTTGCACCCCAGCATCGTCGTTGACCTCGCCCGGTCTGCGTCCGCCTCGGGCAGGGCCTTGGAGATCGAGACGAACGCGACCATAGCGCCGAGCGCAGCGCTGATCGCGGCCGGCGCGCGCTTCAACGCCGGTCTGAAGCTGGCAAGCTCCGCAGTCCCGTTCAGCAAGCGGATCAAGCCGCAGGTCATCGCGCAGTTACAGGCCAGCGGACGGGTTCGGTGGAAATTCGTGGTGACCGGCCCCGATGACGTGCAGGAGGTCGCCGGCCTCCAGCAGGAATTCGGCCTAACGGAGGTGTGGCTGTCCCCGGAGGGTGCCAATGTCGATGTGATCGTCGACCGGACGCGGTGGCTGGCCGACGTCGCGCTGACTCACGGCTGGAACCTCACCACCCGCCAGCACGTGCTGATCTGGGGTGACGAACGTGGCCGGTGACCGCACCCCCACCATGCTCGGCTGGGACGGCATCACCGCCACCGCTGACCGGATCGCGAGCGAGGTCCGGGCCGACAAGGTTCCCGACGTGCTGGTGGGCGTGCTACGCGGTGGCGTCATCCCGGCCGTGCTGCTCGCGCACGCCCTCGGCGTGCGCACGGTGCGCGCCGTAGAGGTTCTGCACACGACCGCCGACGGCGTAGACGCAGTGAAGTCGGCCGCGCCGCAGGTCGCCAACGCGATCAGCCTCGGCGACCTGACCGGCGCGGACGTGCTCGTCGTCGACGATATCGCTGGCAGCGGCGACACCGCTGCGCGCACCGTCGAGCTGGTGCGGACCGCCGGGGCTGCCCAGGTACGCACTGCGGTCTTCGTCGTCAACGTCGGCAACTGGCGCCGGACGCAGGACCCCGGGCAGGCGCTGACCTATATCGGGACCGTCATCGACAGCTGGGTGGTCTTTCCGTGGGAGCGCTCGTGAACGGAGCGGGCATCCGGTCCCTGCGCACATATGCGCCGAGGACCGATCGCGGCGGCCACAGCACACCGACCGGCACTCAATTCGGAAGGGAGGGCGGCACGCGATGACCCGTGTTTCCCTGTTGTGGGCGCTGCGTTCGCCGTGCAACCTCGGCTGCCGCTACTGCTACTTCGGCACCATTGAGGAGCACCGGGAAGCCATGCCGGCTCAACCCGGGATGCTGTCGCACCTGGCGCGCACCGATCTGGACCTGGCCACCATTGCCGCGTTCGTGCAGACCCTGCCCGCATCGCGCGTCGAGCGGATCTTCCTCGCCGGCGGCGAGCCGCTGATCTGGCCGCCGATCATGGAGGTGGTCGCCGGGATCAAAGCCGCCGGCGTTCAGGTGGTGTTGTGCACCAACGGCATCCCGCTCAACCGGCCGGAACTCGTCGAGGCGATCCTCGCCACCGGCGTCGACGCCGTGTCCGTCTCGCTCGACTCCGCCGACCCTGGCTACAACGACCGGTGGCGTCCGGCTCGCAATGGTGTGCACGGCCATCGGGACGTCGTGGCCGGCATCCAGGCCCTGGTCGCCGCCCGCGGCGCTGACCGGGTGCCACGCGTGGGCATCTACTCGGTGGTCACCCGGCAGAACATCGACACGGTCACCGAAACCGCCGCCCTGGCCGCTCGGATCGGCTGCGACTACTTCGTGCCGCAGCCGATCGCCCTTGAGCCGGAGCACGCGCTGCACCAGCAACTGTCGCTCACACCGTCCGACGCCGAAGCGCTGGCCGCAGCGCTCGCGCAGTTGTACGACGCGCCGCCGGTACAACTACCCGCGCCTGGCTATGCAGGTCAGGTCATCGACGCGGTCACCGCCGAGCGCCCCGGCTTCGTGCGCGGCTGCTTCGACGGGACCGACCTGTTCTTCATCGAGCCCGACGGCAGCGTCTGGGACTGCCCTTCCACCTTGAAGATCCGCGCCACCACGGCGGCCGACGGTCGGCGCTCGATCCGCAGCGCAAGCGCCACCATCCTGTTTGGTCCCGGCGGCCCCTGCGCCGACTGCCACCTGTTCTCCCCCGATTGCGTCAACATGTGGCCGCTGATGGGTTTCGCCCAGTTCCTGCCCACCGGTGTGCCGTCATGACGCCCGGCGATACGCGCCCCGCTGCCCCACCGGACGCCGCCGGAGTTGAGGAGGCCGTCGTCGCGGACCTTGCGCGTCTGCTCGCGCGGATGCCCGACCCCGCCGGGAGTGTGCATGGCGCGGCCCTGGAGCGGGAACTGGCCGCAACCACCGGGGTACGGCACGCGGTCGCGGTGTCGTCCGGCACCGCAGCGCTGCACACCGCGCTCCGCGCGCTCCACATCGGTCCGGGCGACGAGGTCCTCGTCTCGGCGCTGTCGGTGATCATGTCAGTAGCCCCGATCGTCCACGCTGGCGCCCGGCCGGTCTTCGTCGACTGCGACCCCACCGGCACCGACCTCGACTACAACGACCTCGCTCGGAAGGTCACGCCCTCCGCTAAGGCGCTCCTTCCCGTGTATCTCTGGGGCCGCCCGGGTGACCCGGCCCGGCTCGCCCGCATGGCGATGGATCATGGCCTGGCTGTCGTCGAGGACGCCTGCCAGGCACAAGGGAGCCGCGTTGGCGGCCGACTTGCCGGCACCATCGGAGATGTCGGCTGCTTCAGCCTCAAAGACGGCAAGGTGCTCTCGTCCGGAGAGGGCGGATATCTCCTCACCGACCGCGACGACATCGCCCAACGCGCCCGGTCCTTCCGCTCACACCAGCAGCCGTCACCGCCCGAAAACGGTCGTCCGGCCGAGGTCGGCTACAACTACCGGCTCGCCGAGCCGCTCGCCCTCATCGCCCGCGCCAACCTCGCACGCTTCCACACGCTGGCCGCTCGCCGTCGACACCAGTCCTGCCTGCTCGCCGAACTGCTAACCAGCACGCCCGGCATCGACGTGACCGACGTCCCGGCCCGTCGGGGGTGGAACGGCTACAACTTCCTGGCGACCGTGGCCCTGGACGAGCCCCGCGCGTTCTGCGAGCACCTTGCCCGTCGCGGCGTACCAAACAGCGTCGGCACGTTTGGCCTGATCCCCGCCGATCAGCGACCCGCCCTCGCCCCGTTCACCACCGCGCCGTGTCCCCACGCTGCTGCGGTCGTCGACCGGACTCTCGCTGTCGTCCTCACCGACCACGACGACGAGCAGCGCCTCGCCGGCTACGCACAAACGATCTCTCGTGAGGCCCGGCAGTGGAGACCGTGACCTGCGACGTCAGCCGGTCGTCGCGAACACCCCACCCGGGAACCGGGCCCACCGGCGCCGGCCGGTCACAAGGTGATGCCGCCGGCATTACAGCGGCACCTACCAAAAGGAGTGAGCGATGAGCGAGATCCTGCTCTTTTCCGCCGGGCTGGATTCCTTCCCGGCCTGGCACTACCTGGGCAAACCTCCGACCTTGTACTTCGATAGCGGGCACTACGGACGGCAGCAGGAGATCGACACCGTGCGGGCGCTCGCGGCCGCGCACGGGATGGACCTGGAGATCAGCAACGAGCTCGACCTGTCTCGCCGGGCCACCCCGCAGGGGGACCTGATCCGGTTCCGGAACGTGCTGTTCGCGATGCTCGCCGCGCTCCGCGCCGACGTGATCTGGTGCGTGGGGGTCAAGGGCGACCATACCGCCGACAAGAGCCCAGAGGCGTTTGCGCGGATGAGCGAGATGCTGACCGCGTTCGCGGGCCGGCCGATCCGGGTGGACAGTCCGTTCTGGGATATGACGAAATCGGAGATCGTCGCCTGGTACCTCCAGGCCGGGCTGCCCGTCGACGAGCTGCTGCAGACGTTCTCCTGCGCGACGCCGGGCACCGCGTTCACACACTGCGGCCGGTGTCCGAGCTGCTTGCGCCGGTGGATAGCGCTGACCAACAACGACATCACCGGACACTTCGCCTCCCCGCCGTGGGCCTGGGACCGGATCGGCACCTACTACCTGCCGGCGATGGCCAGCGGCGGCTACCCGCTACACCGCGTTGAGGAGTTCCGCCGCGCCATGGCCACCGTTGGCGCACTTCCCGAGCCACCCGAGGAGCCGCCGCTCCACTGACCCACTGACCGATGCCTCCGGCATCACCGATACGACGAACTTCTTACGCCATGGGAGGAACAATGAACGTCTCCGGCCTGCGGTTCGCCGCGAACATGTCCATCCTTTACGGGCACCTGCCTCTGCTGGAACGGCCGGCCGCAGCGGCTGCCGACGGCTTCGACGCTGTCGAGTGTTGGTGGCCGTTTTCCAGCCCGGTACCCGACGACCGGGAGACCGACGCCTTCGCTGCCGCACTCGACGCCGCCGGAGTGCGTTTGGTCGCGATGAACCTCGTAGAAGGCGACATGCGATTCGGTGACCGCGGGCTGCTGTCTAGCCCGCGCCGCCACGGCGAGTTCCGTGCTGGTATCAACACCGCAGTCGGGTTCACCGCGCGCACCGACTGCCGAATCTTCAACGCGCTGTACGGCAACCGGGAACCCGACGTCGACCCCGTCCGCCAGGACCAGCTGGCCCTCGAAAGTCTCGCTGCGGCCGCCACTGCAGACACGATCGGCGCCACGGTGGTGCTGGAGGCAATCAGCCTCCGAGAGGCCCCGGACTACCCGCTCGGCGACGCCGACGCGGCGGTGACGGCCGCCGATGCGGTCAACGCCGTGACCGGCTTGACCAACACCGGTGTCCTGTGCGCCTCTACCACCACGGCCGTGCGGGTGAGGATGTGCCCGCGCTGCTGCACCGGCACGCGGCCCGCATCGCGCACGTGCAGGTCGCCGACGACCCCGGCCGCGGCCGTCCCGGCTCGGGCACGCTGGAATACCCGGCCTACTTCGCAACCCTGCAGGACATCGGGTACCAGGGCTGGATCGGGCTGGAGTACGAGCCGGCTCGTGACCCCGCCGTCGACTACGACTGGCTGCCGGCCCGAGGGCTGACCTGATGACGTGGGCGGGAGTAGAGATGCCACACAGCACGGCGGCAGCCGACGCGCCGGCCGAGCCGTCGTGTCGGTTCGGGCCGCCGCGGGGACGCCTCGTCACGATCGAAGGGGTCTGGGGAGCAGGCAAGACCACGGCTGCCCAACTCGTTGGCGCGAGGCTCCGGCGGGCCGGGTTCACCGTCCAGGTGGTCCACTACGGCGGGGAGCCCGGCAGCATCGGCCGGCTGTCGGCGTTCCTCGAACGCTCCCCGCTGCGCGCACGGACCGGTCTCGGCGGGTACGCGCTGCCACATCACAGCGCCGTCGATGTGCTGCTGCGCCTGTGCCGCGAGGCCCATCACCACGTCCACTGCTTCCGGCCCGCCCTGGCTGTCAACGACATAGTGCTCGTTGACCACGGCGTCTACTCCAAGCTCGCCTGGGCGCTGGCGGTGCTAACCGAGACCGCACCCGACACCGATCCCGCCCGCACGCTGCAACGGCTACGGGCCGTCGTCGCGCCCTGGTTTTGTGAGCCCGACCTACCGGTGTTCCTCGACACGCCGTGGCCGCTTGCCCGGGAACGCGCGATCGCTCGCGGTCGCGGCGGTGGCGATCCCGCCGCTATCGAACGGCTGCTGTTCCTGCCCCGCTACACCGCCGCCTACCGGCAGGTTCTCGCAGGCCACGAGGACCGAGTGACCCGCGTGCGGGTGGGGCTGCGTGCCGCCGGCGCGGTCGCAGAGGAGATCACCAGCCGGCTCCTCGGCCCGCTGCGGGCCGCACCGCTTTCCCCGAGCGCCCTGGGGAGGGGATGAGGATGTCGTCGCTGCTCGACGCGTTACCGCATGACCGGCTGGTGCTGGATGTGTCCCTGTGGTCGGCCGATCTGTCCGCCCTCGGGGCTGAGGCCGCCCGGATTAGCCCGCACGCCGACCTGCTGCACATCGACGCCTCCGACACCAATTTCATACCGGAGCCGCTGTTCTTCCCCGACCTCGTGCGCGCGGTCCGTCCGCACACCGATCGGCCGCTGCACGTGCATCTGATGGCGCACCGGCCGGCCCGGCTCGCGTCCGCGTTCGCTGATGCCGGTGCCGACCTGATCACTGTGCATGTGGAAGCGACAGGCGCGGCCAACGCCATTCGGGCGATTCACGATGCCGGGCTGTCGGCAGGGATCGCGCTGATGCTCGACACCGATCCCCTCGACGTCCGTGGATTGCTCGCAGAAGTCGACGCGATCGTCCTGATCGGCACCCCCCTTGGCACCAAAGGCACAACCATGCAGCCCGCCGCCTTGACCAAAATCACCGCGATGCGGCGGCTGCTGGACGCCGAGCAGCGGCAGATCCCGATCATTGCCGACGGCGGCATCCGCCAGGGCACCGTCGCGTCGCTTGCCGCTGCCGGAGCCAACGGTGTGGTCCCCGGATCGTTGCTCTGGGCCAGCCGCGACCTGCCCGGCACCGCCGCATGGATTCGCTCCCACCAACCGATGCCGCCGGCATCGCCCGAAAGGCAGACCCCACTATGACCACCTCACCTGACCTGTCGGGCTGGACGGTCAGCCTCGACCTGTGGGGCACCCTCATCGTGCACGGCGACCGAACAGCCGTGACGGACTGGCGGGTAGCCGAGTTCACCCGCGTCCTGGACGCGTTCGGGCAGGCCAAGCCCGACCCCCAGATCCGCCACGCGGTGACTGCCGCCGATCGCCTCGCCCTTCACCGGCAGCGCCACGACGGCCAGCAGCCCAGCGTCGGCGACCTGCTGGCCGGGATCCTCGATCCGCTCGCCGTCCAGGCGACGGCGGAGATGCTGTCGGTCCTCGAAGTCGTGCACACCCACGCGAGTCTGCGCGGATGCCCGCACCCCATCGACGGCGCGCAGGACGCGCTGCGGGCGCTGGTCGGAACTGGTGCGCGGCTCGTGCTGACCTCGAACACCTTGTCGACCTCTCCCCAGGTGCACCGGCAGCTGCTTGACGACCTTGAGCTGTCGCCGTTCTTCGCCGACATGCTGTTCTCCGGGGAGCTCGGCATCGCGAAACCACGGCCGGAGGTCTTCGCCACGGTCGCCGAGCGCGCGCACACCACACCGGAAAGAGTGGTTCACGTCGGTGACGACTGGCTCACCGACGTCCGGGGCGCGTTGGATGCCGGCTGCCGGGCCGTGCAGTACCAGCCGACCGGTCGTCCGGCCCGACCTGGTGTCCTCGCCGTCGCCGCTCTCGACCAGCTCGTAGACGCGCTGTCTGTCGCCTGCCTGTCGAACGATGCCGACGGCATCACCCGAAAGGAAGACCCCCGATGACCACGATCGCGTCGGCCGCGTCGCTGAACATGCGGCCCGAGCATGACGCTGGTGCCGACTTCCTCCTGTCCGACCTCCTGGCCCGCCACCGCGACGGCGGGAACACGGTATTCGTCAGCGACGCCGTCCTGCGCCACGGCACCGGGAACGATCAGCTGCTCTACACCGCCCACCGCGATGTCCTGCCGCGCCGGCATGCGTTCGGCAGCGACTGGTTCGCCGACCTGGTCGAGTACCAACCCGGCGTGCTGCCCGGCGGGGAGCTGCACCGCTCGACCGGGCACTGGAACACCCCGGCGCAGCTAGAGGTCTTTCAGGCCTTGACCGGCCGCACGCTGATGATCACCGCCTGGCGGACCGCCGCCGGCCAGCCGGCTCTGCGATATCAGGAATGCCCCGCCGGTGCACTGGCAGTGATTCCCTTCGGCGGCTGGCACCTCACCCTCGTGCTCGACGGTCCGGCCACGGTATTCAACTTCTACACCGACCTGCCCGCCGCCGGACACCCGCCCGCTGAGCGGGTCGACCTCGACGCGGACAAGTACCGGCGCGCGCCGGCCGTCGAGATCACCGCCGTGCGGGTCGGCGACGAATTCCAGCTCACCGGTGCCGGACTTGCCGCCTGGGGCACCGCACAGCAGGCCGTCGAGCCCACCTGGTTGCGCCAGGCCCTCGGTGGCGCGAGCCTGCCGGAGTTCTACCGCACCGCGGAAGGATCCGCGCTCGCCGCGCTGGCCTGGCACGCGCACCGCCATCTGCCGGTGCACACGCCGCACCGTCGCGAAACGGAGAGCCGATGACCTACTCCACAGCTATCAGCCCGGCCTCGGTCACCACCAGCGGCTGCGCCGCGACGTTCCGGTGCGGCAACGCCACCGTCACCCTCCACACCGACAGCGCGCAGGCGCTGGCCGAGGCCCGGCGAATCCTGTACTCCTACGACGAACAACCCGCCGGGCCCGCGACCTGGTACATCTACCTCACCCTCGATCCAGACATCGAAAGCAGCGCCGAACCCACGACGGATGGGCGGCGCTTTGACATCGGCCCGCAGACCTACGCCTACGAAGTCGCGGACGGGCCGTTGAGCACATTTTGGGTGCCCGACCGGGGCACTTTGCTGCATGCCGACCAAAAGGCGAGGAAGATCGGGGTCCGGTGCGCGACGGCGGAGGCGACCGCGTTGTGGGCGCCGCGACTGGTGCGGCAGGCAATGACTGGGCAACTGCTGGCCGAGGGGATGGTCTACGTCCACGCCGCCGCCTTCGCCTTTCGCGAGCGTGGCATCCTGATCGCCGGCCACCGCGGCCGAGGGAAGACGACCACCCTACTGGCCGGGCTGCATTACCTCGGCGGCGACTACGTGACGAACGACCGGCTAATGCTGCACGGCAACGACAACAACCTGAATGGTTACCCCTGGCCGATGCCATTGCGCGCCGGGATCGGCACGCTCGCCGCCCTGCCGCACCTGCGCCATCGTGTCCCCGCCGGACAGCGGGCGTTGACGACGGACGAGAAGTGGAGCTTCCCACAGAAGATCGTCATCGAGCCGGATGACTTCTCTGACCTGCTACACAGGGGCGGGAAGGTCGCCAGCCGGATGACCCCGTCGGTGATGATCTGGCCGCACTTCGACCCCAGTCGCACCGGCGTCAGCGTCGAGCGCGTCGACCCCGACGAGGTGCACCAGACGTTGCTCGACACCCGCATGTTCATGCACGACCCGGCGCGTGGCACCAGCGCGCACATCAACCAGTGGCTCGTGCCCGGCCCTGCCGACGAGGTCACCGACGCCCACCTGCTAAGCACCGCCGCCATGCTGGCCACGCGGCCCTGCTACCGCGTCCACGCCGGCACCGACCCGGCCGCCCTGGCCGACGCCGTCGGTGCACTCCCCGACGCCAGGGAGCCCCGATGACCGCCGCGCCCGCCACTTTCTTTCCCGACACCACCAGCTGTCCTCGGGCGTACCGGCTGCTGCGCGCCGCCTGCGAACCCCCCGGTACCGCAACCGACGTCGGCCTGGCCGACGAGGACATTCGGCCGCTCGGCGATGTGCTGGAGTACGCCATCGTCGCCAAGATGCTATGCCTCTTCGCCGATTGCCTCGACCGCCACGGCCACACGGCGAGCCTGGCCCGACCGATGCAGCAGTTCCTACGCGGGCAGCGGCGGCTCAACACCCACCGCTGGCGTATGCACCACCGGGAAGCCGCCCGCGTCATCACCGTCCTTACCGGCCGTGGCATCCCGGCCGCCGCAATCAACGGGATCGCACACGCGAGCCTGCTCTACCACGGCGACGGATCCCGCCAGTCCAGCGACGTCGACATTCTCATCCCCGCCGAGGCCACCGACGACGCTGTGAACGCCCTAACCGGCTGCGGCTACTACGCCACCGGGCGCCGGTCCACAGCCCTGCACCGGGACTTCGACGATCCCGTGGTCCCCGGCCTCACCCTCGACCTGTGCACACGGCTGGCACATACTAGCGAACCTGCCGACATCACCTCCGTCCTCGCCCGCCGGACACCTGCGCCGCAGCACGGTGCGGATCTGGAGCCGTTGCCGATCCTGAGCCGCAATGACGGGTTTCTGCACACTCTGGCCCGTATCGCCGCGCAGCGCCGCTGGCCCGCGCTGGCCGACGCGCTGCGGTACAGCGCCCACAGCGCCGCCCCGACGGCTGCAGCCACCGTGGTGGCCGTGCCGGCGCAGACCGGATGACAGTTGCTGCGCTCCTGCTGGCCACAGCTGCCCGAACGGCCGCCGCTGCCCGAAACCACTGGACACCGGCGATGATCGTGCAGTTGGCCGGGCTGCCCGGCACGGGCAAGAGCTCACTGGCCGCTGCGCTGCACGCGCACCTCGGCCACGGCCTGGTGCTCGACAAGGACCACGTCCGGGCCGCGCTCTACGCGGCCAGCGGCCAGGTCACCTACAGCCGGGACCAAGACGACTTCGTGGTCTCCCTGCTGCACCAGGCCGCCCACGAGTACCTGAGCCGGCAGCCGGACGCCACGGTCATCCTTGAACGCACCTGCACCCGCCGCTACCAGATCGACGCCGTGGTCCGACTCGCGGCCGGACTGCACCAGCCGTTGGCAATCATCAGATGTTGGTGCCCCGAGCCTGTGGCGCGTGCCCGCCTCGACGCCGACCAGCAGCACGGCCAGCACCCGGCTGCCAACCGCGACTTCGCCCTCTACCAGCGGCTGCGGGCGACTGCTGACCCCATCACCGTCCCGGCGCTGCACCTGCGCACCGACACAACAGCGGCGCGGACCCTCGCCGCCGCCGTCGACTACCTCCACGACATAGCCGCACCACCCGCTCAGGGAGACGCCATCCGATGAAGATCGACCTCGCCGTCATGCTTGACGTCGCACGCGACGCCGTGCGCCGCGGCACCCGGCGGCTGAAGACCCAGGCCGTCCAACAGGTCGTTACCAAAGGCGACAGGGACGTGGCCACGGACCTCGACCACGCCATCGAACGCGAGATCCTCACATTCCTGGCCGAGCGCACGCCCGGCATCGACCGGTTCGGGGAAGAGTCGGGCGGCAACCCGGCCACCCCGCACCGGTGGGTCCTGGACCCGGTCGACGGCACCCTCAACCTCGTCCACGGCCTGCCGCTCTACGGCGTCTCCCTGGCGCTGACCGACGGCATCCAGCCACTGCTCGGCGTGATCAGCCTGCCCGCGCTCGACCGCACCTACTGGGCGGCACCCGGCATCGGCGCCTGGCGTGACGGGCACCCGATCGCACCGTCAACCGTCAGCGGCCTGCCGGCCGCAATGATCGCAATCGGTGACTACGGCACCGGCGACGACGCGCCGGAACGCAATGCTGTCGCCGTCGCCCTGCACACCGCGCTCGCGCCGGTCGCGGAGAAGGTACGCATGCTCGGCTCCGCAGCCGTCGACCTCGCGCTCGTCGCGGACGGCACCCTCGACGCCAGCATCACCCTGGGCAACCGGGACTGGGACATGGCCGCCGGCGTCGCGATCGCCCGCGCGGCGGGCGCGGCCGTCATCGACACCGACGGCAGCCCGCACGACAGCCGGTCGCTGACCACGATCGCCTCCGCACCCGGACTCACCGGGGCCCTCCTGCACATCCTGACCACCGCCACCACCGGAACTCGATACGTCAGAAGGGCCGCCTCATGCTGATCGCCTTCGAGGGACTGCCCGGCGCCGGGAAAACCACCCAATCCCGCGCCCTGGCCGCGCACCTCTCCCAGCGCGACGCCGCCGTCACATACCTGCCCGACAACCTCACGCGCGACGCCGAACCGCTCGGCCAGGCCCTGCTGACCTTGTTCGGCTCCGGCGACCCGTTCTCCCGGCACGACAGCGTGCTCACCGACACCTACCTCGCGGCCGCGATCCGCGCCGACACCTACACCACCTACATCGCCCGCGTGCTCACCGCGGGGAGCACCGTCATCGAAGACCGCGGCCTGCACACCCTCTACTCCTACAGCCTCGCCGGGCTGCTTCAGAAACACCGGACCCCACCGGACGAGGCGATCGCCTGGCTGCAGCAGGTCGGCACGTTCGCCGGCCCAGCCGCCCACCGGTCAGTGTGGCTGCGCCTTCCCCCCGACGACGCCATCGCCCGCGCCGAGCAGCGGCAAGGCCACCCGTACACCGACGAGCAGCGTGCGTTCCTGCGCTACGTCCACGACGCCTACACGGCCCTCGCCGAGAGCAACCCCGACCTACGTGTCGTCGACGTCAGCGGACTCGGCACCGACGACGCGCACCATGCGGTGCTCGCCGCCGTCGCCGACCTGACCCCATCCGCCGTCGTCTTGTCCACCATCTCGTGACATCCCTGGCCGCGTCACGCGCTCGGCGGCGAAGCCCGACCACTACGGTCGGTCCCCTACAGTCCGTTTCGTTCCATCAACCTGGAGCCGAAGATCCCATGCCTGTCCCGCTCATCGACGTCCCCACTGGCCTGCTCGCCGAGCTCCGCCGCGTACGCGCCGGTGCCGACAACGACCGTGACGCCGCGCTGTCGACGCTGGGTCTACGTCCCCTCACCGGAGGAATGCAGAACGACCTCTACCTGTGGACGTCTCCACACGGCGACGACGTGGTAATTAAGCTGTACGTCAAGACCGACCGGCAGCGCATGGAGCGAGAGTGGGCCGCCCTGACCCTGCTCGCCCCGCACCAGCTCGGCACCGTCCCCGCCCCGCTATGGCGCGACGAGGCACCGGTCGAACCCGCGATCGGCATGACCCGGCTCCACGGCAAGCCACTGATCGAGGCCGCGGACCAGCTGGCTGCCCTGCGCGCCCTCGCGCACACCACCACGCAGCTACAGGCCGTACCCCTGACCGGTCTGCTGGCCGGACTTCCCCGGATCGACACCGGCGAGCACTACATGGTCCGCCTGACGCAAGCGTGGCCGGAGCAGCTGGCCGGCCAGCCCGACGACCCGCTCACCCCTGCCATGCAGCAGCTGCTCGCGGCATGGCAGCGCAGCGGCGACGCGGCCCTGGTCACGGCGCCAGCCATGCCGGTCCTGTCTCGCGGTGACGCGAACCTGCTCAACTGGATGACGACCGATAACGGCGCTGCCTGCGTCGACTTCGAGTACGCCGGCTTCAGCAACGTTGCCTTCGACGCCGCTGACCTCATCGAGCACATCTCCGGCCGCGCGGTCCCGGACAGCATCTGGACGCAGCTGCTGCCCGACCTCGGCGTCACCGACGCAAACCGACGCCAGTTCACCGCAAACCAGCGCACCTGCGCCCTGCGGTGGCTGGCGGTCTTGTGGAAGCAGCGCGACCGCCGCCGCGAGGAGTTCACCGTCCAGCACGAGCGGGTCGAAATGCTTTACAACAGCACCAACCCCTACGCCTGATCCCCGCCCCAAGGCCCTGGCCAGCCGCGTTCACGCGGACCTCATGGTCCGCGTGAACGCCTCCTCCCAGACGGGCAACACATGCGCATAGTCGTGGGTCGCAGCCAGGTCACGAGCCGCCTGCGACATCCTTGCCAGGCGCGAAGGATCCTCGCGCAGCAGCGCGATCCGGTCGGCAAAGCGCCGGGCCACCGCCGGGTCCGCAGGATCCCCGTCAATCAGAAAACCCGTCACGTCGTCCACAACCCGGTCCGGCAGCGCGCCCGCCGGCGAACACACGATCACATCGCCTGCAGCGGCGGCCTCCAGCGCCGCTATGCAGCAGGTCTCCGGGTACGTGGTGGGATACAGATAGAACTGCGCGGTCAGCTGCAACTCGACCAGGTCAGGCTTCGCGACCCGCCCCAGGAACCGCACGCCGTCCGCCGACATCGAGGCCGCGCGCCGGTACAGATCTCCCGCACGCCGCTCGTCCTCGTCTGCGGTAATCCCTCGCAGCAGGTGACTCGACGCCACGAACAGCTCCGCGCCTGGATGCGCCCGACGAATGGTAGGCCACATGTCCAGAAGAGGCTCCAATCCGCGTTTCGGGTTCGCGGCGTGTAAAAACCTCCCCGGCGCCTTGGGTAACCTCCGGGCGTAGTGCGACATGTCCAACCCATCGGCAGTGACGACCCAATTCGCCGTTTCGGGATAGCCAAAGCCGTCCAGGTAAAGGCGTCGCTGAAATTCAGAGAACGCAATCAGGACGTTGATGTCGTCGTTTAGAACCTGATCCAGGAGGCTGTCGTTCGGCGTCTTCAACCCCAGCTTTGCCACCCTGACGGGCGCGTTGAATTTTCCGGGCTCAACCCGCTTCGTGCGCACCCAGAACATGATTACGTCCCGGTGCTCTTCTTCACGCAAGGAGGGTAAAGGAAGCCAGCGCACCCCCTGGTCCTCGACACGGGGACAGTCGGCGAAAACCCGCACATCATGTCCCCTCGCTGCGAGGCCACGGGCGGCAAGTACGAGCGCGGTCTCGTTGCCACCCAGACCTTTGCTTTCCAGGTCGGACGGCTGCACGGGCAGATACCCCGGGTGTGCGATATCGATCTTCATGAGACTCCAAATAGACGGTACCCCGCTCTACAAACGCCTCCGAAGCGCCAGTTTCCTCGATCGAGGCGAGATTGACAGCAGGTTACACATTAAGGGACCGGGGCGCAACGCTCCCGGGGAGTACGTCCTTCTCTAGGAGACGACCACGAACGTTGTCGTGCTCGACCTTGACGATACGCTCGTCGACGACATTCGCGCCACCCGCGAATCAGTTACCCAGGTGCTTGCTTCGGAGAACCTGGCCGCAGATTCCACGGCAGCGGATCAGGCTATGTCGTATATCCGCAAGATATGGGCACGGCATCCCCATCGCCATACCGGGCCACTCACCTCCGTCAGCGGCTGGGAAGTGCTATGGCTGCCAGCCACAGGCGCCGGGCTCCCTACGGCCGTGGCGGAATCGCTGCATTCGCACGAGATACGGGTGTGGGCAACGATCATTGAATCGCTGCGCGGCGATCCTAGTCGGGCGGCCGTGGCGGCCCGTACCTTCCGAGCATGCCGCCGTCGCGCTCTCCGGCTGTTACCAGAGGTCGGGGCCGGGCTAGAGCTGCTTGCGCGGAATCATGCGCTGTGGGTGGCGACCAACGGTCTTCCTGCTCAGCAGTGCATGAAAATCGCAGCCACCGGG
>NZ_BBZF01000014.1:648614-651249 GCF_020884795.1 Micromonospora okii | reverse complement strand
GGCCCAGCACCGTGACACGGGGCGGCGATCCGGTGACCCGGACGCCGCCCCGCCGCGCTCAGGACCGCGCCGTCGTTCCGACGGCGGCGAACTCCAGGATCGCCCGGTTCACCTCGTCGGCGTTGGTCCACGGGATGCCGTGCGGCGCACCGCGCAGGGTCACCAGCCGGGCGTCGGGCAGCATCGGCGCCAACCGCTGCCCGGTCGCCGCCAACGGCAGCACCCGGTCCTGGTCGCCCTGCACCAGCAGCACCGGCACCTCCAACCGGGGCAGGTCGGCCCGGAAGTCGGTCAGCCAGGCGTCCACCGACTGGTACGTGCCGATCGCCGAGGCCCGCGCGCCGATCTGCCAGTGCGCCCGGTACGCCTCCTCGCTGACCGACCGGCCCCGGTTCTCGTCGTAGTTGAAGAAGTTGTCGCAGAAGGTGGTGAGGAACGCGAACCGGTCGGCGAGGATCGCCTGCTGGAACCCGTCGAACAGGCTCCGGTCGAGCCCCTCCGGGTTGTCCGGCGTCTTGAGCAGGAACGGCGCGAGCGGGGCCAGCAGCACCGCCCGGTCCACCCGGTCCGGCCCGTACGTGCCGAGGTAGCGGGTCACCTCCCCGGTGCCCATCGAGTGCCCCACCAGGATGGCGTCCCGCAGGTCCAGCTCGTTCACGAGCGCGTCCAGGTCGGCCGCGAACGTGTCGTAGTCGTACCCGGCGGCCGGCTGGGCGGAGTTGCCGAAGCCCCGCCGGTCGTACGTGATCGTCCGGTATCCGGCCGCGAGCAGCGCGTTGGTCACCTTTTCCCACGTCGCCCCGTTGAACGGGAACCCGTGGATCAGCACGACGGGTTGACCGGAGCCGTGGTCCTCGTAGTACAGGTCGATGGGCGCGGAGTTCTCCGCGCCGACGGTGATGAAGGGCATGTCGTCTCCCGGGGCGGGGTCGGGGCCGTCGGACGCCCCGCGCTTTCCCGACCCGACCGCCGGTATGCCTGCCCCCCACCTGGCGGCGGGGCGCGGGAAGGGCCGGGTGGCGGACCGGCGGCGGCCGGCGGTGTGTGATGCTGGCGGCGATGACCGAGTCGACCGAGTCCCGCCGGCAGCGGGCCGCCCGCCGGGCCGGGGAGTTCCCGCCCGCGCCCGAGCCGCTGCCCCGCCCCGTGCCGGACAGCCACACCCACCTGGACATCACCGTCAGCGAGGCCGGCGCGCCGGCCGGCGGCGCGGGCGGCAACGCCACCGCCGACGACCCCGTGGCGGCGGCCGTGGCGGTGGCCGCCGGGGTGGGGGTGGACCGGCTCGTCCAGGTCGGCGTGGACGTCGCCTCCTCGGCGTGGGGCGCCGACGCGGCCGAGCGCTACCCGGCGGTGCTGGCCACCGTCGCCCTGCACCCCAACGAGGCGCCCCGGCTGGCCGACCTCGACGAGGCGCTGCGCGCGATCGAGGCGCTCGCCGCCCGGGACCGGGTGCGCGGCATCGGCGAGACGGGCATGGACTTCTTCCGCACCGGCGACGAGGGACGCGCCGCCCAGGAGGAGAGCTTCCGGGCGCACATCGCCATCGCCAAGCGGTACGGCAAGGCCCTCGTCGTCCACGACCGGGACGCCCACGCCGACGTGCTGCGCGTCCTCGACGACGAGGGCGCCCCGGACACCGTCGTCCTGCACTGCTTCTCCGGCGACGCCGAGTTCGCCGCCGAGTGCGTGCGCCGGGGCTACCTGCTCAGCTTCGCCGGCACCGTCACCTTCGCCAGCGCCACCGCGCTGCGCGAGGCCGCCGCCCTCACCCCGCTGGAGCAGATGCTCGTGGAGACCGACGCCCCGTACCTGACGCCCACCCCGCACCGGGGGCGGCCCAACGCGTCGTACCTGGTCCCGCTCACCGTCCGGGCGCTGGCCGCGACCACCGGCGCGGACCTCGACGCGCTCTGCGCCGCGCTGTCGGCCAACGCCGAGCGCGCCTTCGGCCCGTGGTGACCCCCGGCCTGCTCGGCCCGGCGGAGATCCGGGAACTCGCCGCCCGCCTCGGCGTCAGCCCGACGAAGAAGCTCGGCCAGAACTTCGTGCACGACCCGAACACCGTCCGCCGGATCGTCACCGCCGCCGGCCTCGCCCCCGACGACGTCGCCCTGGAGGTCGGCCCCGGCCTCGGCTCGCTCACCCTCGCCCTGCTGCCGGTCGCCGCCCACACCCACGCCGTGGAGATCGACCCCACGCTGGCCGCCGCCCTGCCGGAGACCGCCGCCCGGCACGCCGGCCCGGACGCCGCCCGGCTCACCGTGCACCGCGCCGACGCCCTGCGCGTGACCGCCGCCGACCTGGCCGACCCGGCGCCGACCGCCCTGGTGGCGAACCTGCCGTACAACGTGGCCGTGCCGGTGGTGCTGCACCTGCTCGCCGAGCTGCCCACCCTGCGCCACGGACTGGTGATGGTGCAGAAGGAGGTCGCGGACCGCCTCGTCGCCGGCCCCGGCTCCAAGGTCTACGGCATCCCGTCGGTGAAGCTCGCCTGGTACGCCCGCGCCCGCGCCGCCGGCCGGGTGCCCCCGAACGTGTTCTGGCCGGTACCCAACGTCGACTCCGGGCTGGTCGCCTTCACCCGCCGCGAGCCGCCCCGCCCCGACGTCCCCCGGGAGCGGGTCTTCGCCGT
>NZ_BBZF01000014.1:591591-648428 GCF_020884795.1 Micromonospora okii | reverse complement strand
CGTTCGCGCAGCGCCGCAAGACCCTGCGGGCCGCCCTCGCCGGCTGGGCCGGCGGCGCCGACCGGGCCGCCGCCGCGCTCACCGCCGCCGGCGTGGACCCCGGCGCGCGCGGGGAGTCCCTCACCGTCGAGCAGTTCGCCGCCGTAGCCGCGTCGGCTCCGACCGCCGCACCGGCCGCCCAGTAGGCTGACGCGCGTGACCGAGGCGTGGGAACCGGACGACGATGACGACCAGCGGCCGCGCGGAGCCAGCGGCCCGGTCCGGGTACGCGTGCCCGCCAAGGTCAACCTGCACCTCGGGGTGGGCCCGCTGCGCCGCGACGGCTACCACGAGCTGAACACCGTCTACCACGCGATCTCCATCCACGACGAGCTGACCGCCCGCCGGGGCGACACCCTCGCCCTGACGATGGAGGGGGAGGGCGCGGGCGCGTTGGCCCTGGACGACACCAACCTGGTGATCCGGGCCGCCCACGCCCTCGCCGCGTACGCGGGCGTCCCCGCGCACGCCCGGCTGCACCTGCGCAAGCAGATCCCGCTCGCCGGGGGCCTGGCCGGCGGCAGCGCCGACGCCGCGGCCACCCTCGTCGCCTGCGACGCGCTCTGGGGCACCGGCCTGTCCCGCGACGAGCTGGCCGGGATCGCCGCCGGCCTCGGCTCCGACGTGCCGTTCCTCATCCACGGCGGCACCGCGCTCGGCACCGGCCGGGGCGAGGCGGTCAGCCCGGTGCTGGCCCGCCCCACCTCCTGGTACTGGGTGGTCGCCCTCGCCGACGGCGGGCTCTCCACCCCCGCCGCGTACGCCGAACTCGACCGGCTCCGCGCCGCCGGGGCCGCCGGCCCGCCGCTGGGCAGCACCGACGCCCTCCTCGCCGCGCTGCGCCAGCGCGACCCCCGGGTGCTCGCCGCCACCCTCGGCAACGACCTCCAGGACGCCGCCCTCGCCATGCGCCCGTCCCTGGCCGCCACCCTGAAGGCCGGCGAGGCCGCCGGGGCGCTCGCCGGCATCGTCTCCGGCTCCGGCCCGACCTGCGTCTTCCTCGCCGCCGACGCCGCCGACGCCGAGCGGATCGCCGCCGAGCTGGACGCGGCCGGCGTGTGCCGGGAGGCGCGCGTCGCGCACGGGCCCGTGGCGGGCGCCCGGATCGGCTGAGCCGCACCACCCCGACGCCCGCCGGAGCGGGCGGAGTCTCCGCGTACCCTTGAAGCAGGCGTCCCCAGGTGCCCGCCGGCACCGGGACGCCTTGATCATGAAAGGTGAGGTCGTGGCCAACATCGTCAACCTGGACCGGGTGTCCAAGGGGTACGGCGCGGCCGGGCCGCTGCTCACCGACGTCTCCCTCGGCCTCGACGACGCCGACCGGATCGGTGTCGTCGGGCTCAACGGGGCCGGCAAGTCCACCCTCCTGCGGCTGCTCACCAAGCAGGAGGAGCCCGACGACGGCCGGGTCACCCACCGGCGCGACCTGCGCGTCCTCTGGCTGCCGCAGACCCTCCAACTCGCCCCCGAGGCCACCGTCCGGGACGTGGTGCTCGGCACCGCCTGGCTCGGCGAGGGCATGGGCGCCGAGCACGAGTGGGCCGGCGACGCCGGGGTCCGGGCCATCCTCGACGGCCTCGGCATGCCCCACCTCGGCCTCGACGCGCCCGTCGGCCCGATGTCCGGCGGCGAGCGCCGCCGGGTCGCGCTCGCCGCCCTGCTGGTCCGCGACTGCGACCTGCTGATCCTCGACGAGCCCACCAACCACCTCGACGTCGGCGGCGTCGACTGGCTGGCCCGGCACCTCGTCGGCCGCAAGGGCGCGCTCGTCGTGGTCACCCACGACCGGTGGTTCCTCGACGCGGTCTGCACCACCACCTGGGAGGTCGCCGACCAGACCGTCCGGGCCTACGAGGGTGGCTTCGCCGCCTGGACGCTGGCCCGCGCCGAGCGGGAGCGCGTCGCCGCCGCCACCGAGGCCCGCCGGCAGAACCTCCTGCGCAAGGAGATCGCCTGGCTGCGCCGCGGCCCGCCCGCCCGGACCTCCAAGCCGCAGTTCCGCATCGACGCCGCCAACGCGCTGATCGCCGACGTGCCGCCGGCGCGCGACACCATGTCCCTGCAACGGCTCGCCACCGCCCGGCTCGGCAAGCAGGTGTACGACCTGGAGCACGTCCGGCTGCACGCCGGCCCCAAGGAGATCCTGCACGACACCACCTGGCACGTCGGCCCCGGCGACCGGATCGCCGTCCTCGGCCGCAACGGCGCCGGCAAGACCACCCTGCTGCGGATGCTCGCCGGCATCACCCGCCCCGACGGCGGCCGGTTCGCCACCGGCTCCACCGTCCGGCCCGCGTTCCTCTCCCAGGAGCTCGCCGAACTCCCCGGCCACCTGCGCGTCCTCGAAGCCGTCGAGGAGGTCGCCCGGCGGGTGCAGCTCGGCGACCGGGAGGTCTCCGCAGCCCAGCTCGCCGAGGTCTTCGGCTTCGACGACCGCCGGCTCTGGACCCCGGTCAGCGACCTCTCCGGCGGGGAGCGCCGCCGGTTGCAGATGCTCCGGCTGCTCGCCGGCGAGCCCAACGTGCTCCTGTTCGACGAACCCACCAACGACCTCGACACCGACACCCTCGCCGCGCTGGAGGACCTGCTCGACTCCTGGCCCGGCACGATCATCGTGGCCAGCCACGACCGGTACCTCATCGAACGGGTCACCGACACCGCGTACGGGATGCTCGGCGACGGCCGGCTCGTGCACCTGCCCGGCGGCGTCGAGGAGTACCTCGCCCGGGCCGGCGACCGGCAGCCCGCCGCGCCCGAGCCGCCGCGCGCCGGGGCGGCCGACGTGCCGGCGGCGGGCGGCATGTCCGCCGCCGAGGCCCGGCAGGCGAAGAAGGAACTCGCCCGGCTGGAACGCCAGATCGCCAAGCTGGAGCAGAAGGAGGCGGCGCTGCTCGACCAGCTCGCCGCGAACGCCACCGACTACGCCCGGGTCGCCGAGCTGGACGGCCAGCTCAAGGACGTCCGGGCCGAACGGGAACAGGTCGAGGAGACCTGGCTGGCCCTCGCCGAGCAGGTGCCCGGGGGCTGAACGGGCGGCACGCAGGGGTTGAGCAGGACCCCGGGTGGGGGGTGTGCGGCGTCACAGCCCGCCGTGCGGGACAATTGCGAGGACCCCTCACCCGCACGGTCTTGGAGACTCAGACATGGCCCACACCCCCGTCAACCACCCCGCGCGGCCGATCTACCGGGCGATCGGCGGGCTCGTTGGTCTGTACTTCCTGGTCTTCGGGGTGCTCGGCATCATCGCCAGCGCCGGCAACGACGTCTTCGCCCAGGATGACACCAAGGTGCTCGGCCAGGGGACCAATCTCGGTTTCTCGGTGCTCACCATCCTGCTCGGCATCGCGATCATGGCCGGCACCGTGATCGGCCGCAACCTCGACGTCGCCATCAACCAGTGGCTGGCGTACGCGCTGCTCGTGCTCGGCCTGGCCGAGCTGGCCTTCCTGCAGACCGACGCGAACGTCCTCAACTTCACCGTCATCACCGTCATCGTGGTGCTGACCCTCGCCATGGTGCTCCTGATGGCCGGCATGTACGGCAAGGTCGGCAGCGACGAAGAGAACGAGGCCTGGCAGAAGGCCCGGCTCGTCCTCTGACTCCCCTGATCTCCCGGTGACGGAGCGCGGGTCGGCGGCTGCCGGCCCGCGCTCCGGCGGTTCGGCCCGCGCCCGACGCCCGATCGGGCGACAATCCTTCCGAGTGGCAACAATCGGACGGAGGGGTCATGCCGCACTTTCCGGTCAACCACCCGGCGCGCGCGCTCTACCGGGTCCTCGCCGGGGTCATCGGGCTCTACATCCTGCTCTTCGGCGTCTGGGGGGTCTTCGAGACCTGGGGCGAGGGGCTCTTTGCCCGGGGCAGCCACTGGGTCCTCGGCCTGCGCACCAACCTGGCGTTCTCGCTCGTCTCCGTGGTCTTCGGGATCGTGCTCATGGTCGGCGCCTCCCGGCGCACCAACCTCGGCCACTACATGAACCTCACCGCCGGGGTGGTCTTCCTGGTCACCGGCGTCCTGATGATGGCGTTCCTACAGACCGACGCGAACTTCCTCAACTTCTCGATGTCCACCGTCATCGTGTCGCTGCTGTTCGGGCTGGTGCTGCTCGCCACCGGCCTCTACGACCGGGTGGGCACCTCCGAGCACGCCGAGGCCGAGGAACGCCGCCGCCGCTCGCCCCTCGCCGACGCCGGGGGTCGCTGACCGCCGCGCGACCCCCTCGGAGGTGCGGTCAGCGGCCCCGGGCGGTGATCAACGTCGGCTTCGCCTCCAGGTGCGACAGCCCGTTCCAGGCCAGGTTGACCAGGTGCGCGGCCACCGTCTCCTTGCGCGGCCTGCGCACCTCCAACCACCACCGCCCCGTCAACGCCACCATGCCGACCAGGGCCTGCGAGTAGAGTTCGGCCAGCTTCGGGTCGTACCCCCGGGTCTTGAACTCCGCCCCGAGGATGTGCTCGACCTGGTGCGCGACGTCGTTCATGACGCTGCTGAAGTTGCCCGTCGCCGACATCAGCGGCGACTCCCGCACCAGCACCCGGAACCCGCTGGTCTCCTCCTCGATGTACCCGAGCAGGGCCATCGCCGCCTGCTCCAGCAGCTCGCGCGGGTGGCCGGCGGTCAGGGCCGTGGTGATCCGGTCCAGCAGGGCGCGGACCTCCCGGTCCACCACCACCGCGTACAGCCCCTCCTTGCCGCCGAAGTGCTCGTAGACCACCGGCTTGGAGACCTTCGCCCGGGCCGCCACCTCCTCGATCGAGGTCGCGTCGAAGCCGCGCTCGGCGAAGATCTGCCGGCCGATCGAGATCAACTGCTCGCGCCGCTGGGCCGCCGACATCCGTACCCGGGACGCGGGCTTGCCCGAGGCCGCCGGCAGCGCGCGCCGCCCGCCCGTGCCGCCCTCGCCGCCCGCACCGTCTGCCATGTCGTCACCTCGCCGGCGCTCGGTGACGCCTGTCGTCGAATGGATGCCGCCGCGGCTCGCGCCGCCCGGCCATCCTGCCAGCCGGCCGCCGGCGCGGCAGCCCGCGCGGGCCAACCGCCGGCCCGGCGACCCACATGAGCCAACCGTGGGCCGGTAGCCCGAGCGGGCCAACTGTCGGCTCGACGGCCCGAGCGGGCGGCGAGCGCCGGCCGGACCGCGCGAAACGCGCCGCCGGGCCTGCCCATCGTACGGCGACCGGCCGCACCGGCCGGGCGGGTGCGAGCGCCACCCACTGGACCCGACGGGGCCCCCGCTGTCGTATCGGCGTTCTAGCCTGCCGCCCATGACCGACCCGCTGGCTGCCGAGGCCCGTCGCCTGCGCACCGACGAGCAGCTCAGCGTCCGGGAGATCCGCGACCGGCTGGGCATCGGCCGCAACCGGGCGTACGAGCTGCTCCGGGGGGTGCCCGCGCCGGAGCGGACCCGGCGGCCCAACGCGAAGGACGACCTCCGGGCGGAGGCGGTGGAGCTGCGCGCCGAGGGCCGGTCGATCAACGACATCGCGCGCCGGCTCGGGGTGGCGAAGTCGACCGCGTACCAGTGGGTGCGACACCTGCCGCTCGACCCGGACGACGCGACCGCGCAGCGCCGCCGGGCACACGCGAAGCAGATGACCGAGGCCCGGTGGGCGGCCCACAACCGGGCCCGCGAGGCCCGCCGGGCCGAGACGCAGCAGCGCGCCGCGCGGGAGGTCGGGTCCGTGGACCGGCGCGATTATCTGCTTCTCGGCGCGGCGATCTACTGGTGCGAGGGCGCCAAGTCCAAGCCGTGGCGTCCGCAGGACCGCCTGCAGTTCATCAACAGCGATCCGGGCCTGCTCGCGCTCTTCCTGCGGTTCCTCGCCGAGTGCGGGGTCGCCCGTGACGTGCCCGGCTACCGGCTGAGCATCCACGAGTCGGCCGACGTCGACGCGGCGCAGCGGTGGTGGGTGGGGCGGCTGGGGCTGCCGGCCGAACGCTTCGGACCGGCCGTGCTGAAACGGCACAATCCCGCGACGGTCCGGCGCAACACCGGAGAGGACTACCGCGGGTGTCTGATGATCACGGTGCCACGCAGTCGCGAGCTCTACTGGCGGATCGAGGGTATGATCACCGAGCTGTTCCGCTCGGTGGGCGGCGCGCCGGACGGGATCGATGTGCCGCTACGCTGAGCCGACGAGCGATGGGGTGTGGGGTAACGGCAACCCGCAGGCCTTTGGAGCCTTGAGCTCCTGGTTCGAATCCAGGCACCCCAGCTCGCGTCCGCTGCCGAAGTATGCCGGCATTTGTCTGGGCGGATGGGGATCGCCGGCATTGCGTGGATAGCATGGCCGCGAGACTGTCGCCGTCCCGACGGGAGCCACGTCGTGCCCCAGCCCCACCCCCGCACCGTCGTCGTGCTCGCCGCCGGTGAGGGCAAGCGGATGAAGTCGGCGCTGCCCAAGGTGCTGCACCCGCTGCTCGGCCGCACCCTGCTCGGCCACGTGCTGACCGCCGCCGGCCCGCTCGCCGCCGACCGGACGGCGGTCGTCGTCGGCCACGGCGCCGAGCAGGTCCGGGCGCACCTGGCCGAGGTCGCCCCGGACGCCGTCCCGGTGCTCCAGGCCGAGCAGCTCGGCACCGGCCACGCGGTGCGGATCGCGCTGGACGCCGTGCCCGACGCCGCCGGGACCGTGGTGGTGATCAACGGGGACGCGCCGCTGCTGCGGCCCGAGACGGTCGTCGCGCTGGTCGACGCGCACGAGACCGCCGGGGTCGCGGCCACCGTGCTGGCCGCCGAGGTGCCCGACCCGACGGGGCTGGGCCGGATCGTCCGCGACGCCGGGGGCGGGCTGCGGCAGATCGTCGAGGAGCGCGACGCCACCGCCGAGCAGCGCGCGCTGCGGGAGATCAACGCCGGCATCTACGCGTTCGACGCGGTGCGGCTGCGGGAGGCGTTGGGCAAGCTCTCCACCGACAACGACCAGGGCGAGGAGTACCTGACCGACGTCTTCGGCCTGCTCGTCTCGGCCGGCGAGCCGGTGGCGGTGCATCTGGCCGCCGACCACGTCGAGACGCTGGGCTGCAACGACCGGGTCGAGCTGGCGGCGCTGCGCCGGCTGCTGCGCGACCGGGTGAACGAGCGCTGGATGCGCGCCGGCGTGACCATCCTGGACCCGGCGACCACCTGGATCGACGTGACGGTGGCGGTGGACCGGGACGCGGTGATCGACCAGAACACCCAGCTACGGGGCGGCACGGTCGTCGGCGCGGAGGCCGTGGTCGGCCCGGACGTGACGCTGATCGACACGGTCGTCGGCCCCGGCGCGACCGTGCTGCGCAGCCACGCGGTCGACGCCGAGGTCGGGCCGGGGGCCAGCGTCGGGCCGTACGCGTACCTGCGGCCGGCGGCGAAGCTGGCCGAGAAGGCCAAGGTCGGCACGTTCGTCGAGGTGAAGAACTCCGAGGTCGGCGCGGGCGCGAAGGTGCCGCACCTGTCGTACGTGGGTGACGCGACGATCGGGGCGAAGGCCAACATCGGCGCGGCGACGATCTTCGTGAACTACGACGGGGTCAACAAGCACCGCACCACCGTCGGGGAGGCGGCGTTCATCGGCTGCGACACGAGCCTGATCGCGCCCGTGGAGGTGGGCCCGGGTGCGTACGTGGCGGCGGGCAGCGCGATCAGCCAGGACGTGCCGGCGGGCGCGCTGGGGGTGACCCGCGCGCCGCAGCGCAGCATCGAGGGCTGGGTGGCCCGCAAGCGGGCCGGCACCGTCTCGGCGGAGGCGGCCGAGCGGGCCCGGGGGGCTGCGACGGATGCGGCGGAGGGTGCGTCCGGGGCGCAGTGAGCCGCAAGGGAAGGTGAGGCAATCCACGGGGGTGCCGAGGCGGTGGGACGACCGTCCGGCAGGGGAGATACTGCAACCGAACGCCGGCCCACACCGCAGCCGGGTTACCACCGACCAACGGGAGCAGACGAGCCCATGGGCAGCATCGTCGCCGAAAATCGCAAAAGCCTGATGCTCTTCTCCGGGCGGGGCTTCCCGGAGTTGGCCAAGGAGATCGGCGAGGTGCTCGGCGTCGCGCCGACGCCCGCCGACGCGTACGATTTCGCCAACGGCGAGATCTTCGTACGGTACAAGGACTCGGTACGTGGCTCGGACGCCTTCGTGGTGCAGTCCGTCACGCATGGGGTCAACACCTGGGTCATGGAGACCCTCATCATGGTCGACGCGCTGAAGCGTGGGTCGGCGAAGCGGATCACGGTCGTCCTGCCGTTCTACCCGTACTCGCGACAGGACAAGAAGCACCGCGGCCGGGAGCCGATCTCGGCGCGCCTGGTGGCGGACCTGCTCAAGACGGCGGGCGCGAACCGCATCCTCACGGTCGACCTGCACACCGCGCAGATCCAGGGCTTCTTCGACGGCCCGGTGGACCACCTCTTCGCGATGGACATCCTGGCCGAGTACGTGGAGCGGAAGTTCGCGGGCCGGCCGATGACGGTGGTGGCGCCGGACTCGGGCCGGGTGCGGGTGGCGGAGCGGTGGACCGACCGGCTGGGCGGCTGCCCGCTGGCGTTCATCCACAAGACCCGGGACCCGCTCAAGCCGAACCAGGTGGTGGCGAATCGGGTGGTCGGCGAGGTCGAGGGCCGGGTCTGCCTGATCGTCGACGACATGATCGACACGGGCGGCACGATCGCCAAGGCCGCCGACATCCTGCGGGAGGGCGGCGCGGCGGACATCGTGGTGGCCTCGACCCACGCGCTGCTGTCGGACCCGGCGACGGAGCGGCTGAAGAACAGCCCGATCAGCGAGGTCGTGGTGACGAACACGCTGCCGCTGCCGCCGGAGAAGCAGCTCGACAAGATCACGGTGCTGTCGATCGCGCCGCTGCTGGCGCGGGCGATCCGGGAGGTCTTCGACGACGGGTCGGTGACGACCCTCTTCGGCGGCCTGAGCTGACGTCGGCCCGTACGCGCCGGCCGTCGTCCCAAGGTCGGCGCGTACGGGGGCCGGAGCTCCTTCCGCCGCCGTGATCGGGCGCTCCGCCCCGTTTCCCTGGGCTTTTTCGCTCCTGGGGCCGGGGGAGGCGGGGACTGCCGGCAGGGGCGTATTTCGCTCGGGTAGACTGCTCAGGTTGCCACGGCGAGGGTGCCCGGCGGGCCGCTGAAAGGCGCCGCACGGGGCACCGTGATCGACGCGGTGCTCCGGGCAGTCGTTCATGACGCATGAGCCCCTGCGAGCCCCTCGCCCCAGCACCGCCAGACGACAAGCCGCCGCAGCGAAAGCATCAGGAGTTTTCCCGTGTCCGAGGTAAAGATCAGCGCCGAGCCCCGTACCGAGTTCGGCAAGGGTGGTGCCCGTCGTACCCGCCGGGCCGGCTTGGTGCCCGCCGTGCTGTACGGCCACGGCGAGAAGCCGAAGCACATCGCGCTGCCCGCGCGCGAGTTCGCCGCCGCCATCCGCAAGGGCGGCGCCAACCAGCTCTTCGCGATCGAGGTCAGCGACGGCACGCAGGTGCTCGCGCTGCCGAAGGCGATCCAGCGTGACCCGATCCGGGACAGCTTCGAGCACATCGACCTGCTGCTGGTCCGCCGGGGCGAGCAGGTCACCGTGGACGTCCCCGTCCAGCTCGTCGGTGAGGCCGCGAAGGACACCCTGATCGTGCACGACCACGACACCCTCTCGGTGACCGCCGACGCCACGAAGGTGCCGGAGCGCCTGGAGGCGTCGATCGAGGGCCTGGAGGCCGGCACCCAGGTCACCGCCGCCGACGTGGAGCTGCCCGCCGGCGTCGAGCTGGCCGCCGACCCGGAGTCCCCGGTCGCCTCGGTGACCGCCGCGCCGACCGCCGAGCAGCTCGAGGCCACCCTCCCCGAGACCGAGGAGGCCGCCGAGGAGGCCGAGGCCGGTGTCGGCGAGGAGACCGCCGAGGTCGAGGCCGCCGAGGGCGAGCAGGCCGAGCAGAAGACCGAGGCCTGATCGGTCCGCGTTTCCGTGCGGCAGGCGCTCCCGGTGTCCGGGGGCGCCTGTCGGCGTATCGGGCCGTGGCCGGACGCCGCCGGGCGCGGCGCGGCGGTGAGAGCGGGAGGGGCGTGGCGTGACGGACGAGGCGGGGCCGTGGCTGGTGGTCGGCCTGGGCAACCCCGGTCGGGAGTACGCCGGTAACCGGCACAACGTCGGCTTCATGGTGGCCGACCTGCTGGCCGCCCGGCTGGGCGGGAAGTTCGGCCGGCACAGGCGGGCGGTGGCCGAGGTCGCCGAGGGGCGGCTCGGTTTCGGCGGGCCGAAGCTGGTGCTGGTGAAGCCGCTGACGTACATGAACCTCTCCGGTGGGCCGGTGGCCGGGCTGGCGCAGTTCCACAAGGTGCCGCCGGGGCGGGTGATCGCGGTCCACGACGAGCTGGACATCCCCTACGGCCAGGTGCGGCTCAAGTGCGGCGGGGGCGAGGGCGGGCACAACGGCCTGCGCTCGATGTCGAAGTCGCTGGGGTCGAAGGAGTACGTCCGGGTGCGGTTCGGCGTCGGCCGCCCGCCGGGGCGGCAGGACCCGGCGGACTACGTGCTGTCGGACTTCTCGTCGGCGGAGCGCAAGGAGTTGGAGTTCCTGGTCGACCGGGCGGCGGACGTGGTCGAGTCGGTGGTCGTGCGGGGCGTGGAGCCGACGCAGAACCTGTACCACGGGGCGTGACCCGGCCGGGGTGTACGCGGGGCGCGGTCGCGCGGTCGGTAGTCTGCGCCTTTCGGGGCCGTGGCCGGCGACGTCGCGGCGGGGCGACGGGAGCGAGTGGTGGGCGGTCCGGCTGGTGCCGACGGGCTCGGCGGGGGCGAGGGGCGCCGCCGTGGTGACGGGGTCGACGCGTACGTCCACGCGGGTGGCCGGTACGAGTGGGACTCGGCCGCTCCGGTGGCTGTGGCGACGGCCACCGGTCTGCATGCTTCCCGGATCGACGGTTCTGCGCTGAGATACAACGAGGCGGATCCCCGCCTGCCCGACCTGCTGGTCTGTCGCGAGGATCTCGCCCCCCGGTTGCTTGCAGCGCCGCAGAGGCATTCCGGGTAGCCTGAGCGTTCTTCTTCACAAGTCCGACCGGAAAGGTCTGGAATCCATGAGCGGAGCCGAGCGAATCGAGGCCCTGTCATGACCACCCCCGCCGCGTACCGGGTCTCGCACCTCGACGCCCTCGAGGCGGAGAGCATCTTCGTGATGCGTGAGGTGGTTGCGGAGTTGGAGCGGCCGGTGCTGCTGTTCTCCGGCGGCAAGGACTCGATCGTCATGTTGCGGTTGGCGCAGAAGGCGTTCGCGCCGGGGAGCATTCCGTTTCCGGTGATGCACGTGGACACCGGCCACAACTTCCCGGAGGTTCTGGAGTATCGCGACCGCCGGGTCGGTGAGCTGGGTCTGCAGTTGATCGTCGCGTCGGTGCCGGAGGCGTTGGGTCGGGGCCTGGTGCGGGAGTCCGCTGACGGGATGCGGAACCGGATCCAGACGCCGGTGTTGTTGGACGCGGTGGAGAAGCACCGGTTCGACGCGTTGTTCGGTGGGGCGCGGCGGGACGAGGAGAAGGCGCGGGCGAAGGAGCGGGTGTTCTCGTTCCGCGACGAGTTCGGGCAGTGGGATCCGAAGAACCAGCGGCCGGAGTTGTGGTCGTTGTACAACGGTCGGCATCATCCGGGTGAGTCGATCCGGGTGTTCCCGTTGTCGAACTGGACCGAGTTGGACGTGTGGCACTACATCGCCCGGGAGCAGGTGGAGTTGCCGTCGATCTACTTCGCCCACGACCGTGAGGTGGTCTCCCGGGACGGGATGTTGTACGCGGTCAACGAGTTCTTCACCCCCCGTGCGGGTGAGGAGCCGTTCGTGGCGCGGGTGCGGTACCGGACGGTCGGCGACGCGTCGTGCACGGCCGCGGTGCGGTCGGAGGCGGACACGGTGGCGGCGGTGATCGAGGAGGTGGCCGCGACGCGGGTCACCGAACGCGGCGCGACCCGGGGAGACGACCGGGTCAGTGAGGCGGCGATGGAGGACCGTAAGCGGGAGGGGTACTTCTGATGAGCACCGACATGCTGACCGGCGAGACCGAAACCGAGGCCGGGGCCGGGGCCGGGGGTGGGGGTCGGCCGATGGATCTGTTGCGGTTCGCCACGGCCGGCAGCGTCGACGACGGTAAGTCCACGTTGATCGGCCGGTTGTTGTACGACACGAAGTCGTTGTTCACCGACCAGTTGGCCGCGGTGGAGGCCGTCAGTGCGGCGCGGGGTGACGAGTACACGAACCTGGCGTTGCTGACCGACGGGCTGCGGGCCGAGCGGGAGCAGGGCATCACCATCGACGTGGCGTACCGGTACTTCGCCACGCCCCGGCGCAAGTTCATCATCGCCGACACCCCCGGGCACATCCAGTACACCCGCAACATGGTCACCGGCGCCTCCACCGCCGACCTGGCGTTGATCCTGGTCGACGCCCGTAAGGGCCTGGTCGAGCAGTCCCGGCGGCACGCGTTCCTGTGCTCGCTGCTGCGGGTGCCGCACCTGGTGCTGTGCGTGAACAAGATGGACCTGGTCGACTGGTCGCAGGAGGTGTTCGAGTCGATCGCCGACGAGTTCACCGCGTTCGCGGCGAAACTCGACGTCCCCGACCTGACGGTGGTGCCGATCTCCGCGCTGCGCGGGGACAACATCGTCACCCGGTCGGAGAACATGCCCTGGTACGAGGGGCCGTCGCTGCTGCACCACCTGGAGCGGGTGCACATCGCCTCCGACCGGAACCTGGTCGACGTGCGGTTCCCGGTGCAGTACGTCATCCGCCCCCAGTCCACGACCGTGACCGACTACCGCGGCTACGCCGGTCAGGTCGCCTCCGGCGTCCTCAAGCCGGGCGACGAGGTGATGGTGCTGCCGTCGGGGTTCACCTCCCGCATCGCCGCGGTCGAGACCGCCGACGGCCCCGTGGCGGAGGCGTTCCCGCCGATGTCGGTCACCGTCCGCCTCACCGACGAGATCGACATCTCCCGCGGCGACATGATCTGCCGGCCGAACAACGCCCCCGCCGCCACCCAGGACATCGAAGCGATGATCTGCTGGATGGACGAGACCCGACCCCTGCAGGTCGGCGGGAAGTACGCCATCAAACACACCACCCGCACCGCGCGCGCCATCATCCGCGGCCTGCACTACCGCCTCGACGTCAACACCCTGCACCGCGACGAGAACCCCACCGAACTCACCCTCAACGAGATCGGCCGCGTCCGGCTGCGCACCACCATCCCCCTGCTCGCCGACGAGTACCGCCGCAACCGCACCACCGGCGGCTTCGTCATCATCGACGAAACCACCAACCGCACCGTCGGCGCGGGAATGATCGTCGAAACCTCCTGACACCACCGCCGCGCCCCGCCCGGGGGCGTTAGGAGGGGCCCCTTCCTATACCGAATGCGTTAACAGGGGGCCCTTCCTTACAAGCGGTGGGCGCCGGGGGCGGGGGTGGCCCGGTGGAAGCGGGGGGTCCGGTAGCCGCGTTCGGCGTAGGCCGACGCGACGGCGTCCGCCGTCGCGTCGGCGCGGGCGGCGTCGACCAGGGCGAGGACGCAGCCGCCGAAGCCGCCCCCGGTCATCCGGGCCCCGTACGCCCCGGCCGCCAGCGCCGCCTCGACCGCCGTGTCGACCTCCGGCACGGTGATCTCGAAGTCGTCGCGCATCGAGGCGTGCGAGGCGGTCAGCAGCGGGCCGACGTCGCGGATCCGGCCGGCCCGCAGCAGCTCGACGGTGTCGAGCACCCGCTGGTCCTCGGTGACGACGTGTCGGACCCGGCGGCGGGTCTCGTCGTCGTCGAGCCGGGCGAGGGCCGCGCCGAGGTCGGCCGCCGGCACGTCCCGCAGGGCGGGCACCCCGAGCAGCTCGGCGGCGGACTCGCAGGCGGCGCGGCGGGAGGCGTACTCGCCGTCGGCGTGCCGGTGCGGGGCCCGGGTGTCGACGACCAGCACGGCCAGGCCGGCGGCGGCCAGGTCGAACGGGATGTGCTCGACGGCCTCGGTGCGGCAGTCGAGGAACAGGGCGTGGCCGGCCCGGCAGCGGATCACCGCCGACTGGTCCATGATTCCGGTGGGCGCGCCGACGTAGGCGTTCTCGGCCCGCTGGGCGAGCCTCGGGAGCTGCTCGGCGGTCAGCTCCAGCCCGCCGAGGTCGACCAGGGCGGCCAGCACGGCGGCCTCCAGGGCGGCGGAGGAGGAGAGCCCGGAGCCGACCGGCACGTCGGAGGCGACGGCCAGCCGCGCGCCGGGCACGTCGTGGCCGGCCTCGCGCAGCGCCCAGACCACCCCGGCCACGTACGCGGCCCAGCCGGTGACCCGGCCCGGCGCGGCGACCTCGTCCGCGCCGAACTCGGCGGGGTGCTCGGAGAACTCCGAGCAGACGCTCCAGCGTGCGCCGTCGCGCGGCGCGGCGGCGACGACGGTGCGCAGCGGCAGGGCGAAGGGCAGCACGAAGCCGTCGTTGTAGTCGGTGTGCTCGCCGATCAGGTTGGCCCGGCCGGGGGCGGCCCAGCGGCCGGCGGGGGGCTCGCCGTACCGGTGGAGGAAGCCGGCGGCGGCGCGGCCGGCGACGTCCCTGCCCGGGTCCGCCGGGGCGGGGTCGGCGACCTCCCCGGCCCGGTCGGTCACGGGCGCTCCAGGACGTGGGCGCGGTAGAAGGCCCAGGCGTCGCCGACCATGTCGTGCAGGGTCGGCTTCTCGGGCACCCAGCCCAGCTCCTCGCGGGCCAGCGCGGAGGAGGCGACCAGTTCGGCCGGGTCGCCCTCGCGGCGGGGGGCCACCTCGACGGGCAGCGGGTGGCCGGTGACCTCGCGGACCACGTCGGCGACCTGCCGGTTGCTGAACCCGGCGCCGTTGCCCAGGTTGTAGACGCGGTGCCGGCCGGGCGTGGTGGCGGTCAGCGCCAGCAGGTGGGCGCGGGCCAGGTCCGCGACGTGGATGTAGTCGCGCACGCAGGTGCCGTCGACGGTGGGATAGTCGTCGCCGAAGAGCTGGAGCTTCTCCCGCCGGCCGGCGGCCACGTCGAGGGCGATCGGGATGAGGTGGGTCTCGGGGTCGTGCCGCTCGCCGATGGCGAGGTCGCCGCGCAGGTACGCCCCGGCGACGTTGAAGTAGCGCAGCGAGACGGCGGCCAGGCCGTGCCCGATCGCCTCGGAGGTGAGCGCCATGTCGACGGCGAGCTTGGTGGCCCCGTACGTGTTGGTGGGGGCCGTGACGGCGGTCTCCGGGATGGGCAGCTCGGTCGGGTTGCCGTAGACGGCGGCGGTGGAGGAGAAGACGAGCCGGGGCACGCCGGCGGCCCGGACGGCGTCGATCAGGGCGAGCGAGCCGACGGTGTTGTTCTGCCAGTACAGCTCGGGCCGGACCATGGACTCCCCGGCGGCGATCAGGGCCGCGAAGTGCAGCACCCCGTCGAAGCCCGCCCCGCGGGTGAGCACCCGGGCGGCGTCGTGGACTGGCGCGTCGACCCAGGTCGCCTCCGGGGCGAGCGCCTCCCGGTGCCCGGTGCGCAGGTCGTCGAGGACGACCACCTCGTGACCCGCGTCGAGCAGCATCCGGGTCACCACGCTGCCGATGTAGCCGGCACCGCCGGTGACGAGCAGTTTCACGTCCGGTCCTCCCGCCTGGCCGCGCCTTTGCCGCGACCGTTCGTGGTCACCCTACGGCCGTGGGAGGTGGCGGCGCGCCGCGTCGCCCCGGCACGGTCCGCCGTGACCGACCGGCTCCGCTCCGTGCCGGTGTGCTGTGCGGGGCCCCTCGGGGGCCCTACCATCTACTGTCATGCGGGAGGCGGGCAATCCCGGGCCCCGGCGACGGCCGCCGGGGCGGGCCCGACGCGAGCCGGGGCCACTGGCGCGCGCCGTGGCCCGGCTGGTGGTCCGGGCCGCCGACGGCGCGACCCGGCTGGTCACCGACCTGCTCGGGGCCAGCCCGGCGGAGGGCCGGGAGCGGATCAGCGAGGCGGACCTGCGGGACCTGGTCGCCGCCAACACGGTCATCGACGCCGACGAGCGGCGGATCATCGACGAGGTGCTGGTCGCCGGGGCGAGCTTGGTGCGCGAGGTGATGATGCCCCGCACCGAGGTGGCGTTCCTCTCCGCCGGGCTGACCGTCGCCGAGGCGGAGCGGCTGGTGCTGGCCGAGACGCACACCCGGTACCCGGTGGTCGACGGCACCCACGACGACGTGGTCGGCTTCGTGCACCTGCGCGACGTGCTGCTGCGCCCCGATCTCGACCCGCGCACCACGGTCGGCGAGCTGACCCGCGAGGTGAAGCAGCTCCCCGGCAGCAAGCGGGTGCTGGCCGCGCTGACCGAGATGCGCCGGGAGGGGCACCACCTGGCGGTGGTGGTCGACGAGTACGGCGGCACCGCCGGCATCGTCACCTGCGAGGACCTGATCGAGGAGCTGGTCGGCGAGATCCACGACGGGCGCGACGGGCCCTGGGGGCCGGCGCTGGCCGGGCTGCCCGCCGTGGTCGACGGCCGGCTCAACCTCGCCGACTTCGCCGAGCGCACCGGGGTCCGGCTGGCCCCCGGCCCGTACGAGACGGTCGGCGGGTACGTGATGGCCGCGCTGGGCCGGCTGCCGGTCGCCGGGGACGAGGTGCCGGTAGTCCCCGGCCCGCACGACGACGGCGCGCCGCCGGGCGGGTGGCTGCTGCGGGTGCTCGCGCTGGAGGGGCGCCGGGTGTCCCGGCTCGCGGTCGCCGCAGTGCGGCTGCCCGAGCCGCGGCGCGAGGTGAGCGCCCCGGTGGGGGCGGTGGAGGGCCGACCCGCCGGCCCGTCATGACGTACGCCGGGGGTTGCTGACACAATTGCCGCCATGTCCGACGTACCCGCCCGCCCCCGCGTCTTCTCCGGCATCCAGCCGACGGCTGACTCGTTCCACCTCGGCAACTACCTGGGCGCGGTGCGGCACTGGGTGGCGTTGCAGGACACCCACGACGCCTTCTACTGCGTGGTGGACCAGCACGCCATCACCGTCGGGCACGACCCGAAGGTGCTCCGGCGGCGCTCCCGGACCGCCGCCGCGCAGCTCCTGGCCGTCGGCGTCGACCCGGAGCGCAGCACCCTGTTCTTCCAGTCGCAGGTGCCCGAGCACGCGCAGCTCGCCTGGGTGCTCGGCTGCATCACCGGCTTCGGCGAGGCCGGCCGGATGACCCAGTTCAAGGACAAGTCGCAGAAGCAGGGCAGCGACCGGGCCACCGTCGGCCTTTTCACGTACCCGGTCCTCATGGCCGCCGACATCCTGCTCTACCGGGCCGACGCGGTGCCGGTGGGGGAGGACCAGCGCCAGCACCTGGAGCTCTCCCGCGACCTGGCGCAGCGGTTCAACAACCAGTTCGGCCGCACGTTCACGATCCCCGCGCCGCACATCGTGAAGGACACCGCGAAGATCACCGACCTGCAGGAGCCGACGGCGAAGATGTCGAAGTCGTCGTCCTCGCCGGCGGGCATCATCGAGCTGCTGGAGGAGCCGGCCCGCTCGGCCAAGAAGATCCGCTCGGCGGTCACCGACACCGGCCGCGAGATCGTCTTCGACGCCGAGACCAAGCCGGGCGTGTCCAACCTCCTCACCATCTACTCGGCCCTGACCGGGCGGAGCATCGACGACCTGGTGGCCGCGTACGCGGGCAAGGGGTACGGCGACCTGAAGAAGGACCTCGGCGAGGTGGTCCGGGAGTTCGTCACGCCGATCCAGGAGCGCACCCGGGCGTACCTGGACGACCCGGCGCAGCTCGACAAGCTGCTGGCGGGCGGCGCGGAGCGGGCCCGCGCGGTGGCCTCGGCGACGATCCGGAAGGTGTACGAGCGGGTCGGGTTCTTCCCGCCGGTCCACGGATAGCCGGCGCGGGCGGGTACGGGCGGGACGGGTCGGCGGCCGGAGGGGTGGCGCGGAGCGTGGAGCGCAGGGACGGGGCGCCGGAGGCCGGCGACACCATACAGATCGGGATCGCCGTGGACATCCCGGAGCCGTGGGGCGGGATGCTCACCCGGCGGCGGGCGGAGGCCGGCGACGCCCTGGTGGTGCCCGCGCACGTGACGCTGCTCGGCCCCACCGAGATCCCGTCGGCCGCGCTGCCGGCGGTCGAGCGGCACCTCGCCGCCGTGGCCGCCGCCCACCTGCCGTTCACCCTGCACCTGCGGGGGACCGGCACGTTCCGCCCGGTGACCCAGGTGGTGTTCGTGGCGGTGGCCGCCGGGATCAGCGAGTGCGAGCTGCTCGCCGCCGCGATCAACGCGGCCCCCGAGCTGCACCGGGAGACCCGCTTCCCGTACCACCCGCACGTCACCGTGGCGCAGGACGTCGCGCCGGAGGCGCTGGACCGGGTGTACGAGGACCTGGCGGACTTCTCGGCCATGTTCGAGGTGGGCTCGTTCACCCTCTTCTCGCACAGCGGCGCGACCCGGTGGCAGCCGCGCCGCGACTTCCTCCTCGGCGGCTGATCCGGCGGGCCCTCGGCGCGTCGGCGACGCATCGGCGAGGATGACGGCGTGAACCTGATCGGGCGGATCGAGGCCAGCGTCGACCGGCGGGTGTCCGCCGCGCGCCGCCGGTGGCGGACGTTCGACCACGTGTGGCGGGCCGGGACGCTCTACGCCGACCTGCTCGCCGGGCGGCTGGCGGCGGCCATCGCGTACTACGGGTTCTTCGCGGTCTTCGCGCTCGCGCTGGTCGCGTACTCGGTCTTCGGGGCGATCCTGGAGGACAACCGGGAGGTCAGCCGGGCGGCGGACGACTTCCTCGCGGAGAACCTGCCCTTCCTCGACCCGGAGCAGATCGCCCGGAGCAGCGGCACGGTCGGGGTGGTGGGGCTGGTCATCCTGGTCTTCACCGGGATCGGCTGGGTGGAGGCGATCCGGTCGTCGCAGCGGCTGCTGTACGGGCTGAACCAGCAGCCCGGCAACCTGGTGGTGCGGCGGCTGGTCGACCTCGGCGTGCTGCTGCTGGTGTTCGTGATGCTGGGCATCTCGGTGGCCGCCGTGGACGCGCTGGAGTCGCTGCTGCGCTTCCTGCTGCGCAGCACCGGCTCGGCGGGCCTGACGGTGGTGAGCGCGGTGCTCAGCGTGCTGGTCAACGCGGTGCTGGCGACGGCGCTGCTGGTGGTGGTGCCCCGGTTGCGGATGAGCCGCCGCCGGCTGCGCCCGGTGGTGCTCCTCGTCGCCGTCGGCATCACACTGCTCAACACCGTCGGGCGGTACTACGTGGTGCGCACCGAGCGGAACCCGGCGTACACGGTGGTGGCGGGGGCGGTGGGGGTGCTGCTCTACCTGTACCTGCTCAACCAGCTCGTCCTCTTCGGCGCGGCGCTCGCCGCCACCAGCCCGTACGGCCGGGTGGTGGACCTGGCCGAGGGTCCCGCGCCGGCCGACCTCGACGCCGACACCGACCCGGGCGCGCCCGGGGGAGCGGGATGACGATCCGACGGCTGAACAGCGGGCAATTAGGGCAAATGCCGCACCGTCGAACGTGAGAACCGACCATGATGGGCGCGTGGGCGCTCTCGTGACGTTGGACCTGCCGGACGACTCGCCGATGCTCGGCCTGCCGTGGATCATCACCTTCGGGCCCCTCGGCGACGCCGACGAGTGGGAGCCGGTGGTCTGCGGCCCGTACGAACGGCCGCACGCGCTGGCCCTGGCCGAGGCGGTGGTGGCCGAGGAGCAGCTCATGGCGGTGGTCGAGCCCCTGGTGCCCGCCCTGTCGCCCGACGAGGTCCGTGGCGAGATCGCCGCCGCCCAGGTCGCCGCCGAGGACGAGGCGGCCCGGATCGAGGCGGCCGACCTCTACGGCGACTTCGACGACGTGATCGACGACGAGCTGGAGGCCGCCGAGGTCGACGAGCACCCCGGCCCCCGCCCGGCCCCGGACGAGGCCGAGCTGCGCGCCGGCTTCGCCCGGATCGCCCGGCTGCTCACCGAGCGGGGGCGCTGAGGCCCCAGACGGCTCGTCGGCTTCCCGACCCGCCCGCCGCGAGGGGCGGAAGAACCCAGCCGCCCGTCGGCGCGGGGCACGACGGGCGACCGGGGTTGCTGGCGGATTACCCGGCCGAGGGCCGGTCGAACCACGCTGCGGCGTCGACCGGTAGGACGTGCCCGGTGCCCTCCTCGGTCAGCTCGGCGCTGGCGGCGACCGGCCGGCCGTACCCGTCGATCAGGACCGGGGCGTCGCTGATGTTGACCACACAGGTCAGCTCCGCGCCGCCGCCGTCGCGGCGGAAGGCCAGCACCCCGGGGCCGGCGCTCTCCAGCCAGGTCACGCCGCCGGCGTCGCGGGCGAGCGCGGGGTGCTCGCGCCGGACGCGCAGCGCAGTGCGGTACAGCTCCAGGGTCGAGCCGGGCACCCCGTCCTGGGCGGCGACGGAGAGGGCGGCCCAGGTGGCGGGGGCCGGCAGCCAGCCCGGTCGCCCACCGTCGGGCCCGAAGCCGTACGGGGGGAGCTGGCCACCCCACGGGATCGGCACCCGGCAGCCGTCCCGGCTCTCGCCGGTGCGCAGGAACGACGGGTCCTGGCGCAGCTCGTCGGGGAGGTCGAGCACCTCGGGCAGGCCCAGCTCCTCGCCCTGGTAGACGTACGCGCAGCCGGGCAGGGCGAGCATCAGCAGGCTGGCGGCGCGGGCCCGGCGCAGGCCGACCTCGCCGTCGCCGTACCGGGTGACGTGCCGCTGCTTGTCGTGGTTGGACAGCACCCAGGTGGTGGGCGCGCCGACGATGGTCGCCTCGGCCAGCGCGGTGTCGACGACCTTGCGGAACGAGTCGGCCGACCAGGTGGCGTCGAGGAAGTCGAAGCTGAACGCCTGGTGCAGCTCGTCCGGGCCGATGTAGCGGGCCAGTCGCTGCGGCGTCTCGGCCCACGCCTCGGCGACCGCCATCCGGCCGCCGGGGTAGCTGTCCAGGATGGGCCGCCAGGCGCGGTAGATCTCGTGCACCTCGTCCTGGTCGAAGTACGGCAGGCGGCCCTTGCCGAGCAGCTCCGACTGGCGTCGACCGGTGGTCATGGTGTTGAAGCCGACGTCCGGCAGCCCCTCGGCCTTGATCATGCCGTGGGCGACGTCGATGCGGAACCCGTCCACGCCCCGGTCGAGCCAGAAGCGCAGGACGTCCTCGAACTCGGCGCGGACCTCGGGGTGCCGCCAGTTCAGGTCGGGCTGGGCGGGGTCGAACAGGTGCAGGTACCACTGGCCGTCGGGCACCCGGGTCCAGGCCGGGCCGCCGAAGATGCTCTCCCAGTCGTTCGGCGGCAGCTCGCCGTGCTCGCCCCTGCCGTCGGCGAACAGGTAGCGGGCCCGCTCCGGCGAGCCGGGGCCGGCGGCGAGCGCGGCGGCGAACCACGGGTGCCGGTCGGAGGTGTGGTTCGGCACGATGTCGACGATGAGCCGCAGGCCGAGGGCGTGCGCGTCGGTGATCATGGCGTCGAAGTCGGCGAGCGTGCCGAACATCGGGTCCACGTTGCGGTAGTCGGCCACGTCGTAGCCGCCGTCGACCATAGGCGAGGTGTAGAAGGGGGTCAGCCAGAGCGCGTCCACCCCGAGGTCGCGCAGGTACGGCAGGCGCTCGCGGATGCCCTGGAGGTCGCCGACGCCGTCCCCGTCGGAGTCGGCGAAGCTGCGGACGTAGACCTGGTAGACGACCGCGGAGCGCCACCAGTCGGCGTCGGAGGTCAGCGGCGGGGGGTTGCTGGCGGTCATGCAGAGCAGGATGCCGCCCGGTTGCTGCAAGAGTCAAGCAGGATTTGCGCAAGAAATGACGCCGCCGGAGATGACGCCGGTCGAGTGGCTCAGGCGGAGACGGCGAGCGCCGAGGGGGACGGGCGCTGCGGGGCCGGGCCGCCCGCCGACCCGCCGCCCTGGCGGGCCACCGCCGTGGAGCCGCGCACCACCAGCTCGGGCTGGAACAGGTACTCCGAGTGCGGCGCGGCGTGCCCGTTGATCTCGTCGACCAGGGCCCGGACGGCGGCCACCGCCATCGCGGCCACCGGCTGGCGCATCGTGGTCAACGGCGGGTCGGTGAACGCCATCAGGGGCGAGTCATCGTACCCGACCACCGACAGGTCGCCCGGAACGGACAGGCCGCGCTGCCGGGCCGCCCGGATCGCGCCGAGCGCCATCAGGTCGGAGCCGCAGACCAGGCCGGTCACACCGCGCTCCAGCAGCCGCCCGGCCGCCGCCTCGCCCCCCTCCACCCCGAACAGGGTCAGCTCCGCCAGCTCGGCCAGCTCCGCCTCGGACGGGCCGACCAGGCGACCCATCGCGGCCCGCCAGCCCGCCACCCGGCGCTGCACCGGCACGAACCGGTCCGGGCCGGTGACCAGGCCGATCCGGCGGTGCCCGAGGGCCACCAGGTGGGCGACGGCCAGCTCGGTGGCCTCCCGGTCGTCGCAGGAGACGAAGGGCGCCGCGATGCCCGGGACGTACCCGTTGATCATGACGACCGGCAGCGGCCGGGCGATCAGCGCGCGGTAGCGGTCGTGGCTGGCGGCGGTGTCGGCGTGCAGCCCGGAGACGAAGACGATGCCGGAGACCTGGCGGTCGAGCAGCATCTCGACGTACTCGTCCTCGGTGACCCCGCCGGGGGTCTGGGTGCACAGCACCGGCGTGAACCCGCTCTGCGCCAGCGTCGACTCGATCACCTGCGCGAACGCCGGGAAGATGGGGTTGTCCAGCTCCGGCACCACCAGCCCGACGAGGCCGGCGCTGCGCTTGCGCAGCCGGGCCGGGCGCTCGTAGCCGAGCACGTCCAGGGCGGTGAGGACGGCCTGCCGGGTCTCGGGGGCCACGCCGGGGCGATCGTTGAGCACCCGCGACACCGTGGCCTCGCTGACTTCGGCCTGTTGGGCGATGTCGGACAGTCGAGCGCGCATGGCCGCACTTTAGCCCACGGCCAACTTCTTGCGTACGCTGCTGCAAGAGCTTCCATTTACTGAAACCCCTTGCTAACGTCGCCGCAACACGCGCAACGAGCGGCGCAGGCAGTTCGGCGCCGGCAGCAGGAAACAACGACGTTCCCCCTGGCGGGCCGCCCCTACCCCGACGGCGCCGCCGTGACGACAGGAGTACCGATGCGCATCCGTACCGCGGGTGTGGTCGCCGTCCTCGGCCTGGCGCTGGCCGCCTCGGGCTGTGGTGGCGGCGACGACGACAGCAGCACGCCGGCGGCGAAGGAGTCCGCCGGTGCCGCCGGCGGCAAGCTGGTGATCTGGGCCGACGACAAGCGGACCGCCGCCCTGAAGCCGTTCGCCGAGAAGTTCGGCCAGGACAACGGCGTGACCGTCGAGGTCCAGGCCGTCTCCAAGGACCTTCAGACCAACTTCGTCACCGCCTCGCAGCAGGGCAGCGGCCCGGACGTGGTGGTCGGCGCGCACGACTGGATCGGCAACATGGTCCAGAACGGCGCCATCGAGCCGGTGCAGCTCGCCGCCGAGCAGAAGGCCGCGTTCAACGAGACCGCGATCAAGGCCGTGACCTTCAACGGCCAGCTCTACGGCGTGCCCTACGCGCAGGAGAACCTGGCGCTGATTCGCAACACCGACCTGGCCCCCGAGGCGCCGAAGACGATCGAGGACCTGGTCGCCACCGGCAAGAAGCTCAAGGCCGAGAAGAAGGTCACCGAGACGCTCTGCCTCCAGGTCGGCCAGAACGGCGACGCCTACCACATCTACCCGCTGTACACCTCGGGCGGCGGCTACCTCTTCGGCACCGGCGCCAACGGGGACTACGACCCGAAGGACCTGGGCGTGGGCAAGCCGGAGTCGATCGAGGCGTTCAAGAAGATCGGCGCGCTCGGCGAGAAGGGCGAGGGCGTGCTGAAGCGCTCCATCGCCGACACCAACTCGATCGCCACCTTCACCGGCAAGAAGTGCGCCTACCTCGCCTCCGGCCCGTGGGCCACCGTCGACGTCAAGAAGGCCGGCATCTCGTACGACATCTCCCCCTTCCCCGGTTTCGCCGGTGGCAAGGAGGCCCAGCCGTTCGTTGGCGTCCAGGCCTTCTACGTGGCGGCCAAGGGCAAGAACAAGGCCCTCGCCCAGGAGTTCGTGGCGAACTACACCACCAAGCCGGAACTGGCCGTGGCCCTGTACAACGCCGAGCCGCGCCCGCCGGCGCTGACCGCCGCGCTGGACCAGGTCAAGGGCAACGACCCGGACCTGGTGAAGTTCACCGAGGCCGGCAAGAACGGCCAGGTGCTCCCGGCGATCCCGGCCATGGCCGCGATCTGGGACCCGTTCGGCAAGGCCGAGGCCGCCGTCATCGGTGGCGCCGACCCCGCCAAGACGATCACCGCCGCCGGCAAGACGATCTCCGGTCAGATCAAGTAATGAGCGCGAAGCTGTCCGGCCCGGGTTCCGCCACACGGAACCCGGGCCGGGAGCCCGCCGGCTCCGGGCTCCCGCGCACCCCCCGCACTGCGCGGAACGACGCGTCGGTCACCGTGACCGGCCTCGCCGTCAAGGTGGTCCTGCTCGGCCTGGTCATCGGCATCGCGGTCTGGGCGGCCTTCCCGCTCGTCGAGGCCGCCAACTGGGTGGGGCTGGGGCTGCTGGCCGCCACCACCGCCGGGCTCTGCTACCTCTACCTCACCCGCCGGCACATCCCGGCCAAGTACCTGGTCCCCGGCACGCTGTTCCTCATCGCCTTCCAGGTCCTGCCGGTGCTCTACACCGCGAGCACCGCGTTCACGAACTTCGGCGACGGCCACCGCGGCAGCAAGGACGACGCGGTCGTCGCCATCCAGACCGCGTCGGTCAAGCAGGTGCCCGGCTCGACCGAGTACGCCCTGTCGATCGCCACCGAGGGCGCCCCGGCCACCGGCCCGCTGGTCTTCCTGGTCACCGACCCGAACACCGGCACGGTCTCCGCCGGGGACGCCGGCGGGCTGCGCCAGCTTCCCGCCGCCGACGTGACCGTCGCGCCGGGCGGGAAGGTCACCGCCGCCGACGGCTACACGGTGCTCAACTTCGGCCAGGCCAGCGCCCGCAGCCAGGAGATCACCGACCTGGTGGTGCCGACCCCCGGCGGCGCGCTGCGCTCGTCGGGCCTGTCCCGCGCCTACGAGGGCAAGGCGATCCGGGCGTACGACGCGGGGTGCGACTGCATCCGCGACACCGAGACCGGGAAGACGTGGAAGGCCGACGAGTCCACCGGCGCTTTCGTCGCCGCCGACGGCGAGCGCCTCGCCCAGGGCTGGAAGGTCACCGTCGGCCTGTCGAACTTCACCCGGGTGCTCACCGACGAGAACATCTCCGGGCCGTTCCTCGGCACGCTGATCTGGAACTTCGCCTTCGCGATCGGCTCGACCGGGGGCACCTTCCTGCTCGGCATGTTCATCGCGCTGGCGCTGCACTCGCCCCGGATGCGCGGCACCAACTTTTACCGGGTGCTGCTGATCCTGCCGTACGCCATGCCGTCGTTCGCGATGCTGCTGGTCTGGCGGGACATGTTCAACACCGACTTCGGCCTGATCAACAACCTGTTCGGGCTGGGCGTCGACTGGTTCGGGCACGACTGGACCGCCCGCTTCGCGGTGATCCTGGTGCAGCTCTGGCTCGGCTACCCGTACATGTTCCTGGTCGCCACCGGCGCGTTGCAGGCGATCCCCAGCGAGCTGACCGAGGCCACCGCCGTCGACGGGGCCTCGCCCTGGCAGACGTTCCGCTCGGTCACCCTGCCGCTGCTGCTGGTCGCGCTCTCCCCGCTGCTGATCTCGTCGTTCGCGTACAACTTCAACAACTTCAACGCGATCTACCTGACCACCGAGGGCGCGCCCTTCCCGGCGGACAACCCGACCAACGGCGCGACCGACCTGCTGATCACCTACACCTACCGGCTGGCGTTCGGCGCGCAGGGCGCGGAGTTCGGCTTCGCGGCGGCGATCTCGCTGTTCATCTTCACCATCGTCGCGGTGGTGTCCGCGGTGAGCTTCCGGCGCACCCGCAAGCAGGAGGAGGTGTACTCGTGACCACCCGCACCGAGGCCCCCGGCCGGCGGCGCAACCGCTGGTTCGCCCGGGTCGGCTGGCGGCACCTCGTCGGCGTGCTCGGGGTGCTGTTCAGCCTCTTCCCGATCGTGTTCGTGCTCTCCGCGGCGCTCAACCCGCTGGGCACCCTCTCCTCCACGGACCTGGTGCCCACCGAGGGGGTCTCCTTCGGCAACTTCGGCGAGCTGTTCGAGCGCACCGCGTTCGGGCGGTGGTTCCTCAACTCGCTGCTGATCGCCGGGGTCGCCTCGTTCGCGTCGGTCTTCCTGTCCTCGCTGGCGGCGTACGCCTTCTCCCGGATGCGCTTCCGGGGCCGGCGGGTCGGGCTGCTGTCGCTGCTGCTGATCCAGATGTTCCCGCAGTTCCTGGCGATCGTGGCCATCTTCCTGATCTTCGGCACGATCACCGACCTGTGGCCGTCGATCGGCTTCAACACGCCGTGGGGCCTGCTGCTGCTCTACCTCGGCGGCGCGCTCGGCGTGAACACCTGGCTGATGAAGGGCTTCTTCGACACCCTGCCCCGGGAGCTGGACGAGTCGGCCACGGTGGACGGCGCCAGCCACGCCCAGATCTTCTTCCGCATCATGCTGCCGCTGGTGGCGCCGATCCTGGCGGTGACGGGCCTGCTCGCCTTCATCAGCACCGTCAACGAGTTCCTGATGGCGAACGTCTTCCTGACCGACACCGACTCGAAGACGCTGGCCGTCGGCATGTACGGGATGCTCCAGGGCAACGAGCGCAACAACAACTTCGGGATCTTCGCGGCGGCGACCCTGTTCACGGCGGTCCCCACGGTGCTGGTCTTCCAGTTCCTCCAGCGCTACATCGTCTCCGGCCTCACCGCCGGGGCGGTGAAGGGCTGAGCCTCCCCTCGGCTCGCACCGGCTGAGCCTCCTCGGCTCGGGCGTCGCGGCCGGTCACCCGACCGGCCGCGACGGCCCCGCTGCGGCAAGGGCGTCGGCGTTCGGCGACGTACACCGGAGCACTCGACGGCCACCGTCCGACGGTGGCCGACCTCTCCCCGTACCGGATCGGACCCGGAAGGACCCCCGCCCATGACCACCCCGCAGCCGCACCACGACGGCTCCGCCACCTACGTCCCGCAGCAGGAGCCCGCGCTGGGCGAGACCGTTCCGGTCTTCGTCCGGGTCCCCGCCGGGGCCGACGTGCGCGCCGTGCACGTCCGCACCACCGGGGACGGCGAGCCGCGCTTCGCCGAGGCCGTCGTCGACCGCCGCGCCGGCGGCGACGTCTGGTGGCGCGCCGACGTCGAGGCGCGCAACCCGGTCAGCAACTACCGGTTCCTGCTCGACGGCGCCCGGGGCGGCCGGTGGCTCAACGCCGCCGGCCTCGCCGACCACGACGTGCCGGACAACGGCGACTTCAAGCTGGTCACCCACGCCCCGCCGCCGGCCTGGGCCCGGGACGCGGTGATCTACCAGATCTTCCCCGACCGGTTCGCCCGCTCGGCCGCCGCCGACGGCCGACCCGCCCCCGACTGGGCGATCCCCTGCGACTGGGACACCCCCGTGATCGGGCGCGGCCCCGAGACCCCGCGCCAGTTCTACGGCGGCGACCTCGACGGCATCGCCGAGCGGCTCGACCACCTCGACCGGCTCGGCGTGAACACCGTCTACCTGACACCGGTCTTCCCGGCCCGCTCCAACCACCGGTACGACGCGACCAGCTTCGACACGGTCGACCCGCTGCTCGGCGGCGACGCCGCCCTGGCCCGGCTCGCCGACGCCGTGCACGCCCGGGGCTGGCGGCTGCTCGGCGACATCACCAGCAACCACACCGGCGACGCCCACCACTGGTTCACCGCCGCGCTCGCCGACCCGCGCGCCCCCGAGCGGGAGCTGTACTACTTCGACCTGCCCGGCCAGGACTACGAGTCCTGGAACGGGGTCAGGTCGCTGCCGAAGCTGAACTGGGGCAGCGCCGAGCTGCGCCGCCGCTTCGCCACCGCGCCGGAGGCGCTGCTGCGCCGCTGGCTGCGTCCCCCGTACTCGCTGGACGGGTGGCGGGTGGACGTGGCGAACATGACCGGCCGGCGGGGTGCGGACGCGTACACCCACGAGGTGGCGCGGCTGCTGCGCGAGACGGTCGCGCAGACCCGCCCCGACGGGCTGGTGCTGGCCGAGCACGGCCACGACCACACCGGCGACCTGGACCACGACGGCTGGCACGGCACCATGAACTACGTCGGCTTCACCGACCCCGTCTGGTCCTGGCTGCGCCACGGCGACGACCCCGTGCCGAACTTCCTCGGCACCCCCGGCGGCGTCCGGCGGCGGGACGCCCACGCGGTGCTGGCGACCATGGACGTCTACCGCTCGCTGGTCTCCTGGCGGTCGTACACGCACTCGTGGCAGCTCCTCGGCTCGCACGACTCCGCCCGCATCCGCACCGTCGTCGGCGACGCCGCCCGGCAGGAGGTGGCGGCCGGCCTGCTCGCCACCATGCCGGGCACCCCGGTGATCTTCGCGGGGGACGAGCTGGGGTTGACCGGCACGAACGGGGAGGGGTCGCGTACCCCGATGCCGTGGCACCGGCCGGAGAGCTGGGACGTGGGGACGTTCGCGGCGTACCGGTCGCTGGTCGCGCTGCGCCGGGCCGAGCCGGCGCTGCGCCACGGCGGCCTGCGCCGGGTGTACGCCGACGCGGACACCCTGGCCTTCCTCCGCGAGTCGCCGGACGGCTCGCTGCTGGTGCTGGCCCGGCGGGCGGCCGGCACCCCGATCCGGCTCGCCGGGCTGCCGGCGGGGGAGAACGTCTACGGCGGCGCGCCCGCCCTACGCCCGGACGCCGACGGCACGGTCACGCTCCCCGCCGACGGCCCCACCTTCCAGGTCTGGCGCGTGTAGCTGGTGTAAGGAAGGGCCCCCTATTAACGCCTGCGGTAGAGAAGGGAACCCCTCTCACGCCTACGTGTTAACAGGGGGCCCTTCCTTGCACGGGGGGCGGACGGATCGTCGGGTGCGAGGGCGCAGGAGCGGAACCGGGACCCCTGACTGTCGCACGCGGCTACTACGAAGCGTCGTTGATGAGGGAGGATGGAGGGGTGGAAGCTCTTCGACTCGTACTTCTCTACGTCCATCTGATCGGGTTCGCGCTGCTGCTCGGCGGCACGGTCGCCCAGTACGTCGGCGGCCGGCTGCGGATCAACGCCGCGATGCTCTGGGGCTCGATCATCGGCCTGCTGACCGGTATCGGCCTGTCCGCCCCGTTGCGTGACGGCGACGAGCCCGACCCGGCAAAACTTGTTACCAAGTTGGTGCTCGCGCTGCTGATCTTCGTCATGGTCTTCTTCTCCCGTAAGCGGGAGTCGGTCAACCGTGGACACTTCCTCGCCATCGCCGGGTTGACCCTGGTCAACGCGGCGGTCGCGGTCTTCTGGAGGTGACGCGCCGACCGGGGGAACGGTCGCGGAAACGGGACGCCCGTGACGCCTGCCGGGCCGGCCGTCGGCGTGCGGAGTGATCTGCCCCACCCAAGGGTTACGTAGGGGTAACAGGCACTCAACAGTCGTGCACGATTGTCGGCCGGTGGGTGGGCGCGGGCGTACGCTCCCGTCCGTAACGTGGGACGCCGGCGGCGCGAAAGCAGGCCGGCTCAAGGGCTGCCACCGCGCAGAGCGGTGTGCAATGGGAAGGAGACGTCTTGCGCTCTGTGCGTGGGATGCGGATCGCCTCCGCCTTCGTGGCGGGTGGGCTCGTGCTGGGCGCCGCCGCGTGTGGTGAGGCCCCCGAGGACGACAACAACGCCGCTGGCACCGGCGCCAAGAAGTACACCGCCTGCATGGTGACCGACGTCGGCGGCATCGACGACAAGTCGTTCAACAGCTCCGCCTGGAAGGGCCTGCAGGAGGCCAACAAGGCCAACAGCAACATCGACGTCAAGTACGTCGCGTCGAAGGCCGAGGCGGACTACGAGGTCAACCTGACCGGGTTCGTCAACCAGAAGTGCGACTTCATCCTGGCCGTCGGCGGGCTGATGACCGACGCGACCTCCAAGATCGCGAAGGCCAACCCGAACCAGCAGTTCGCCATCGTCGACTCGAAGCCGGCGGAGGCGAACGTCTACCCGATGCAGTTCGACACCGCCCAGGCCGCCTTCCAGGCCGGCTACCTGGCCGCCGGGATGAGCAAGACCGGCAAGGTCGGCACCTACGGCGGCCTGCCTATCCCGCCGGTGACCATCTTCATGGACGGTTTCGCCGACGGCGTCGCGCACTACAACAAGGTCAAGAGCAAGAACGTCCAGTTGCTGGGCTGGAACAAGGAGACCCAGAAGGGCTCCTTCACCAACTCCTTCGAGAAGCAGGACGAGGGCAAGAAGGTCTCCGACACCCTGGTCGCCCAGGGCGCGGACATCATCATGCCGGTCGCCGGCGGCGCGGGCCTCGGCACCACCGCGGCGGCCCAGGCCTCCGGCGGCAAGTTCTCGGCCATCTGGGTCGACGCCGACGGCTGCGAGAGCACCCCGAACTGCCCGGCGCTGCTGACCACCGTGGTCAAGAACATCGCGGACGCCGTCCAGGAGGCCGTGACGAAGGCCGCCGGCGGCACGAAGCTGGAGGCCAACCCGGGCTTCGTGGGCACCCTGGCCAACGACGGCGTCGCGCTCGCCCCGTACCACGAGTTCGACAGCAAGGTCCCGGCCGAGCTGAAGGCCGAGGTCGAGAAGCTCAAGGCGGACATCGCCGCCGGCACCGTCACGGTCACCTCGAAGGCCCAGCCGACCAAGTGACCGCTCCGCCGGCCCCCGCCGCGGTGCGAACACCGACCGCGGGGGCCGGCGGACCCCACGCCTGACGACCGGCCGCCTCGACGTACGCGGGGACAGGGAACCCGCGTGGGTCGGGGCGGCCGATCCGCACCATCCCAAGCCCGGCCCGACAGCGGCCCCCGCCGCCCCATCGCTGCACCCCAGGAGGTTGCGCTGAGACTCGAACTGCGCGGCATCACCAAGCGGTTCGGTGATCTGGTCGCCAACGACCACATCGACCTGACGGTGGAGCCCGGGGAGATCCACGCCCTGCTCGGCGAGAACGGCGCGGGCAAGTCGACCCTGATGAACGTGCTCTACGGGCTCTACCACCCCGACGAGGGCGAGATTCTGGTCGACGGCACGCCGCTGAAGCTGAGGGGCCCCTCCGACGCCATCGCGGCCGGGATCGGCATGGTGCACCAGCACTTCATGCTGGTGCCCGTCTTCACCGTGGCCGAGAACGTCATGCTCGGCGCAGAGCAGGTCAAGGGCGGCCTCGCCGGCTTCCTCGACCGGCGGCGGGCCCGGCGCGAGGTCGCCGAGGTCTCCGAGCGGTACAACCTGCGGGTCGACCCGGACGCGGTGATCGAGGACCTGCCGGTCGGCATCCAGCAGCGGGTGGAGATCGTCAAGGCCCTCACCCGCGACGTCGACCTGCTCATCCTCGACGAGCCGACGGCGGTGCTCACCCCGCAGGAGACCGAGGAGCTGCTCATCGTCATGCGGTCGCTCAAGGCCGCCGGCAAGTCGATCGTCTTCATCACCCACAAGCTCGGCGAGGTCAAGGCCATCGCCGACCGGATCACCGTGATCCGGCGCGGGAAGACCGTCGGCACCGCCGCCCCGACCGCGAGCCGCGACGAGCTGGCCGCCCTGATGGTGGGCCGCAGCGTCCGGCTGACCGTGGACAAGCAGGCGGCCACCCCCGGCAGGCCGATCCTCGAGGTGACCGGCCTGGTCGTCGACGACGACCGGCAGATCCGCGCCGTCGACGGCGTCGACCTGACCGTGCACGCGGGCGAGGTGCTCGGCGTGGCGGGCGTGCAGGGCAATGGGCAGACCGAGCTGATCGAGGCGGTCATGGGGCTGCGGCCGGTCCTCGCCGGCACGGTCACCCTCGACGGCGAGCAGGTGCACGGCTGGTCGACCAAGCGGGTGCTCCGCGCCGGGGTCGGCTACGTCCCCGAGGACCGCAGCGTCGACGGCCTGGTCAAGGAGTTCAGCGTCGCGGAGAACCTGGTGCTGGACATCTACGACCGGCCGCCGTTCGGCAAGGGCCTGTCGCTGCGGGCGGACGCCATCGAGAAGTCGGCGCGGGAGCGGATCGAGCAGTTCGACGTGCGCACGCCGTCGGCCGACACGCCGGCGGGCAACCTCTCCGGCGGCAACCAGCAGAAGGTGATCGTGGCCCGGGAGCTGTCCCGGCCGCTGAAGCTCTTCATCGCCGCCCAGCCGACCCGCGGCGTCGACGTCGGCTCCATCGAGTTCATCCACTCCCGGGTGATCCGGGAGCGGGACGTGGGCACCGCCGTCATGGTCGTCTCCAGCGAGCTGGACGAGGTGCTCAACCTGGCCGACCGGGTCGCGGTCATGTACCGGGGCCGGATCATCGGCATCGTCGGCCCGGACACCCCGCGCGAGGAGATCGGCCTGCTGATGGCGGGCATCACCCCCGACGCCGCCGCCGGGCCCGCGGACGACGCGGCGACCCCGGTCCCTGCCCCTGGTAGCGAGGACAAGGCATGAGCAAGGTCAACGTGGCGAGCCTGCCCGCCGAGGAGGCGGCGACCGCGCCCAAGCAGCCCGAACCGGAGCCCCGCCCGTCCCTGGGCCGGCTGTTCCTGGACAACCTCTGGGCCGCCAACACGGTCACCGTCACGGTGCTCGCGGTGGTGCTGGCGATGCTCGTCGGCGCCGTGCTGATCATCGTCTCGGACCCGGACGTGCTGGGCACCTACGGCTACCTCACCTCCCGCCCGTCGGACGCGCTGAACGCGAGCTGGACGGTGGTCAGCGAGGCGTACGCGAACCTCTTCAAGGGTGCCGTCTTCGACCCGGAGGCGTCCGGCTTCACCGCGGCGCTCACCCCGATCTCGGAGACGCTCACGTACACCGCGCCGCTGGTCTTCACCGGCCTGTCGGTGGCGCTCGCCTTCCGCGGCGGCATGTTCAACATCGGCGCGCAGGGCCAGGCCACGGTCGGCGTCGTCCTCGCCGCGCTGGCCGGCTTCCTGCTGCCGCTGCCCCCCGTGCTGCACCTGATCGTGGCGCTGGTCGCCGGCGCGCTCGGTGGCGCGCTGTGGGGCTTCATCCCGGGCATCCTCAAGGCGCGCACCGGCGCCCACGAGGTGATCAACACGATCATGCTCAACTACGTCGGGCTGTACTTCCTGTCCTGGGTCATCGTCCAGGACGGCGTGCAGAACACGACCCGGGCCGACGCGATCAGCAAGCCCGTCGAGTCCTCGGCCCAGCTTCCCCGGCTGCTCGGCGACAACCTGCGGGTGCACGCCGGCATCCTGCTGGCGGTGCTGGCCACCTGGCTCGTCGCCTGGCTGCTCAACCGCTCCACGTTCGGCTTCGAGCTGCGCGCGGTGGGCGCCAACCCGGCCGCCGCCCGCACCGCCGGCATCAGCGTGCCGAAGACGTACGTGCTGATGATGGCCATCGCCGGCCTGCTCGCCGGGCTCGGCGGCAGCCAGATGGTGCTCGGCTCGACGGCGAACGCGCTGACCCCGCTCGTGATCGCGCAGATCGGGTTCGACGGCATCCTGGTGGCCCTGCTCGGCCGGGTGAAGCCGTGGGGCGTGCTGCTGGCCGCGCTGCTGTTCGGCGCGTTGCAGGCCGGCGGCAACCGGATGCAGTCGTACTCGGGGATCTCGCTGGAGCTGGTGACCGTGCTCCAGGCGCTGATCGTCATCTTCATCGCCGCGCCGGCCCTGGTGAAGGCGATCTTCCAGCTCCGGGCCGCCCGCGCCGCCCGGTTGCAGACGAGCCTGGCGAAGGGCTGGTAACGACTCATGTCAACCATGGCTGTCCCGGACGTCGCCGTGGCCCAGGTCGACGAGGGCTTCTGGACCCGCACCCGCAAGATCGGCGCCGTGCTGGTGGCGCTCGGGGTGATCGCGACGGTGCTCTTCGGGGCGCTCGCCACCGACCGGTCGGCCCGCTTCACCCTCAGCGAGACCGAGGGCGGCGCGGCGCTGGAGATCAACGGCACGCTCGGCGCGATCCTGTTCGGCGTCGTCGCCGCGGCGGCCGGCGCGGCCCTGATGGCCGGGGTGCCGAAGCGCTGGTTCACCGCGCTGCTCGGCGTCGGGCTGGTCGCCTTCGTGCTGTCCTTCCTGTGCTGGCAGGTGTCGGCCGCCCCCGAGGGGCGCAACTTCATGCCGCTGGTCAACATGGTGCGCGGCACCTTCGTCCTGGCCCTGCCGCTGATCTTCGGCGCCCTCGCCGGCGTGCTCTGCGAGCGCTCCGGCGTGGTCAACGTGGCCATCGAGGGGCAGTTGCTGATGGGCGCGTTCAGCGGCGCCCTGTTCGGCAGCATCTCGGGCAGCGTCTGGGTGGGCCTGGTCGCCGCCGCGATCGGCGGCGCGCTCATCTCGCTGCTGCTCGCCGTGTTCGCCATCCGCTACCTGGTCGACCAGGTGGTCATGGGCATCGTGCTGAACCTGCTGGCCGTCGGTGTCACCGGCTTCCTCTACGAGCGGCTGATGCAGCCGGACGCGGCGCGGTACAACTCCGCGCCCCGGTTCAGCAGCTGGGAGATCCCGCTGCTCTCCGACATCCCGGTGGTGGGGCCGGCGCTGTTCCGCGCCAACATCTTCCTCTACCTGGGCCTGCTGCTGGTGCTGGTGATCCACATTGCGCTGTACCGCACCCGGTGGGGGCTGCGCACCCGGTCGGTCGGCGAGCACCCGACCGCCGCCGACACGCTGGGCGTGAAGGTGCTGCGGCTGCGCTACCGCAACGTCCTGCTGGCGGGCGTGGTGGCCGGCATCGGCGGCGCGTCCTACACGCTGGCGCTCTACTCGTTCACCAAGAACATGATCGGCGGGAAGGGCTTCATCGCCCTCGCCGCGCTGATCTTCGGCCGGTGGAGCCCGACGGGGGCGCTGCTCGCGGCGCTGTTCTTCGGCTTCGCCGACCAGCTCGGCACGTACCTGGGCGCGATCGGCAGCAGCATCCCGAGCCAGTTCCTGGCCATGCTGCCGTACCTGGCGACCATGCTGGCCGTGGCCGGGCTCGTCGGCAAGGTCCGCGCGCCGGCCGCCAGCGGCAAGCCGTACGTCAAGGGCTGAGACCTGGTCGCTTCCGTGCCCGGCCGGGAAGCCCCGGCCGGGCACGCTCGTCTCCACCGTAGATGACTGAGCGGTGACCCCGCGATGACGGGATCTGTCAGCCTGCTGCAGATATTCCCTCTTCTGCTTGAGGTGACCATGAAGCGATCCACAGCCGCCGTGGTGGCGCTCCTCTGTGCCACCACGGCGTTGTCCCTGCCGTCCGTCGCGACCGCCAAGCCTCCCGGCGGGCCGCCCGAGCCCGGCACGACGTCAACCGCCGACGCGGGAAGGGCCGGAGCGCCGGCCCACCCCGACCGGGTACGTGACCCCGACGCACGCCTCGGTGCTGCCTGGCGCCGCTCCACGGACCGGGCCGTCACCACCTCCAGTGACGCTACCGGGCTGCATCTGCTCGTCGCCGACGAGGCGCAGGCGTACGCGTGGCGCACGGCGGCGACCCTCGCCGAGCCCGGCTTCGACGCGGACCAGTGGATCGGCCAGGCCTGCGTCACCGGCTCCGGTCGACGCGCCGTGGTCGTCTATGGCCCCCGGACGTTCACAAACCGGGAGCCGCTCATGCAGCGCGGCGGCTTCGCCGCCATCGTCGACCTGAAGACCGGCGCGGTGACGAAGCTGCGTGAACGGGTTTCGCTCGCCTACCACAACCCGGGCTGCGGAGCCGGCGAGCAGGCGGTGTTGTCGCGGTTGGAGATGCCTGCCCGCCCCGGCACAGTGGCGCAAACCTGGATCGGCACCGTCGACGCGGCGCACCCGACCCGGGCGCTCCGCGCGGTGCGGGCGGCTGGTCAGATCACCTCCACCCTGCCGGTGGACGGCAAACTGATCGGCTCCAAGGGCCTGAACCTGGTACGGATTGGCGCGAAAGGCAGGGTCACCGCCGTGGCGACCGCGGCGGCCAGCCCGTTCCGCCTGCTAGCCGACGGCCGCGACGCAGTGGCCTTCCAGGTCGTTCGGAACGGACAGACCGAGCTCAAGCGCTTCAGCGGCGGTAGGACCAGCGACCACGGCTCGGTGCCGAAGGGCGAGATCAAGCTCCGGGCCGGCGCGGGTGGGCGGGTCTTCGCGGTCGGCGGGCGGGCGGAGGTGCGGGTCGCCGGGCAGTTGCCAGCCGGCTGGTCGGCGATCGACGGTCTCCCGGACAGCGACGTGTCCACGACCGGCGCGCTGGTGGTGTCGCGGGCGACCACCGGTCGCGAGGCCGCCGGGCGGCGGACGGACAGGCCGGACGGTGGCCAGGCGGATCAGGTGGAGATCTCCGCCCGCCGCACCGCGAACGGCAGTTCACTGGCGTTCACGGTGCGGCCGCAGGACAGTGGCGCGGGGCGCCGGCTGTCGCCGGCCCTGACCGGCCTGACTGTGAAGTCGGCGGAGCCTGGCGCTCGGGCCACCGCCTCCACGGCCTACCCCAATGTGCCGGACGACCCGGACCGGTCCTGCGCGGTGTCCCGCAACGATCCGCAGTTGCAGGTCTATCAGCCGACCGTGCGACAGATGGAGTGGGCGGCGGATTTGGCGGTGCGTGGGATGCTGACCTTCCAGCGGCCGGCCAACTGGAACAACAACGGCATGTCGGCGTACTCCCCGCAGGGGATGTTCCCGTCCATGGCCCTCTCCGGGGGCGGCAACGTGCCCGCGCAGATCTTCCTGGGCATCCTCGCGCAGGAGTCGAACCTCTGGCAGGCCAGCCGCCACGCCGTGGACGCCTCGGTGGGCAACCCGCTGACCAGCCTCGGCTACTACGGGCTGGACCTGGAAGACCCGAACTACGAGTTCATCGACTGGGCACACACGGACTGTGGTTACGGTGCCGGTCAGGTCACGTCGGGGATGAAGCGCTCCGACACCAACCAGGTGATCGCTGGAGTGACCTGGGACGCGACGAAGCAGAAGGCGGTGGCGACGGACTACGCCGTCAACGTCTCCGCAAGTCTGCGCATCCTCCAGGACAAGTGGAATCAGACCCGCAGCGCGGGTCTGATCGCCAACGACGGGGACCCGAAGTACCTGGAGAACTGGTGGTTCGCCATCTGGGCGTACAACACCGGCTTCTACCCCCAAAACCCCCAGAACCCGTCGGCGCCCTACGGCGTCGGGTGGTCCAACAACCCCGCCAACACCGACTATCCCGCGGACCGGCTGATGTTCCTCACCGCGCCGCTGGACGTCTACGACTCGAACGGTCACCTGATCGTCGATGACGAGATCGGGTACGACAACGCCAAGCACCCCAATCACTGGTCGTACCCGGAGCGGGTGACCGGCTTCGCCTACACGTCGCTCATCCGCTACAACTACGAGGAAGAGGAGTATCAGCCGACGTACCAGCCGGCCTGGTCGCCGGGTACGCCGTCGGGCGGGCAGCCCGCCCGCTACACGTTCTGCGAGCCGACCGTCAACACCTGTGACGAGACGCTGCCACCGAAGGTGCCCGGCGACTACCCGACCACGAAGGCCGGGGCGTGCCAGCGCGACGACCTGAAGTGCTGGTGGCACGGCCCCGTCACCTGGGCCAGTTGCGTCGCGAAATGTGGGGTAGAGCGCCGCACCTACACCAGCGTGGAGCCCCGCCCGTACGCGGAGCCGGGGGAGAACATTCATCCCACGCCAATCAACGGCGACGGGACGTGCAAGGTGGCCGGGCTACCCAGCGGCGCGCGGATCATCGACGACATCAGCACGACCGTTCCGCTCGGCGCGGAAGGCTGTACGCCCACGTATACCAGGGGTGGCACCTTCGGCCTGAACTTTGCCACGTACACCCAGTTCAACGGCGATATGGTGACGCCGGGAAAGGTGGACTTCCACCAGATCGGCGCGGGATTCGGCGGTCACTTCTGGTTCACTCACACCTACAAGCAGGCGGAGAAGCCCAATTACCGGATCACCGGCACTTGGACGATCAACCCGACGAACGCGTGGACGCGCGTGTGGGTGCACCTGCCCGACCACGGTGCGCACACCCGGCAGGCGAAGTACCTCGTCCGTCGCCCGAACGGCACCACGGAGCATCGGACAATCCCCACCCAGTGGGAGTCGAACAAGTGGGTCAACCTGGGCGTCTTCGATTTCACCGGCACGGGCACCCCGAAGGTGGAACTGAGCAACTTCACCTTGGACGGCACTGGCGTGCAGGACATCGCCTGGGACGCCATCGCGGTCCAGCCGCTGCCGAGCAAACCCCGGCACTTCGTGGTCGCGCTCGGCGACTCGTACTCCTCGGGCGAGGGCAGCGGTGACTACACCCGGGTGAGCGACCAGTACGGCGACGACGGCCCGGAACTACGGAACTCCTGCCGGCGCAGCCCGAACGCCTGGTCCCAGAAGGCCACCATCCCGGGTGCGCCCGGTACGATCGCCAGCCTGGCGGCCGACCACAACACGGCCATCGACGCGCAGTTCATGGCGTGCAGCGGCGCCCGGGCCCACAACGTGATGAGCCCGAGCCTGGTTCCGAACGGTCAGTGGCAGGGGAAGCAGGTCGAAGGCCAGTACGGCGAAATCAGCCAAATCGACCAGGGATCTATCAACGCCAACACTACAGCGGTGATGTTCTCGATCGGGGGCAACGACGCGCGCTTCACGAAGGTCGCCACAGCCTGCGTCACCGCTCTCGAGTGCGGCGACGGCAACTACATTATGGACGGTGACGACGATGACCTGCGGACAAGCCAGGAAAACCTGATCAAGAACGAGGTGAAGGCGTCCGTTCAGGAGATCGTCCGGCAGGTTCGACTGCGTGCGCCGCACGCCCGCATCTTCGTCATGGGGTACCCGCACCTGTTCGAGCCGCAGTGTGAACTCGGCGTCGTGCTGCCCGGCTTGACCGGCGGCTTCTCCTGGAACGAGACGATCTTCCTGAATCAGATGTCCGACTGGCTTGTCACGAACGTGCTGCCCTCGGACGCGGCCAACAAGGTCCACGGCATGGACGCCCGAGGCGCCTTCACGGGGCACACCGTCTGCGGCAGCGACTACTACGTGAACGGCCCGTCCTTCCCCGACCTGATCGACGATGGCGACGGCGATCCGGTGCAGAAGGTCAGCATGGAGGCGTTCCATCCCAACAAGGCGGGCAACCTGGCGTACGCCGGAATCTTGAACGACTACATGGGCCTGTACAACTATCTTTGGTGACCGATGCGGGAGGCCCGGCGCCGCCGGGCCTCCCGCCCACCCCCGGGGGACCCGCGATGACGTCGTTCCGTGGCATGGCCGCCGCCGCCCTGTCGGGCGGAGCCGGGGCGGGCGTGCTCGCCGCGCTCTGGCACGAGGAGGTCCGCTTCCAGCGGTCCTGCGAGTCCGACTCGTTCGGCGCCTGCCTCAGCTTCGCCCTTCCCGTCCTGTTCTGCGGGCCGGTGGTCCTCACCGCGATCGTGTGGCTCCTGCTGCGGGCGACGCGGGTCGGGCGGCCGCTTCCGGCGGCCCTGCTCGGCGCGGCGGCCTCGGGCGGCGGGGCATTGGTCACCCAGGCGGTCCGGCCGTTCTCCGGACCGATGCCGGTGTGGCTGGCGGTGCTGCTCGCCGTGGTCGGGTTCGCCGCCGGCGTCGCGGCCATGGCGGCCTCCCACCCGGTCGTCCGGGCGGGACTGGCCCTGACGCTGCTCCTGCCGTGGGCGGCCGCGCCCGCGCTGCGGGAGCCGGGCAGGCGGTACGCCCTTCGCGACGGTTTCGCCCAGGTCGGGCTGCCACTCGTCGTGCCGCAGGTGGAGGGCTACCGGGTGGCCAACGCCCGTGCCTTCGTCGAGCGCCGCGTCCTCTCCGTACGCCTCGAGCGGGGAGAAGACTCGATATCGGTCCGCGTGGTGCCGCTGCCAGCGGACTTCGCCCCGCCAGCGCGTTGTGGGCCGGCCATGGCGGACATCTCCGTAACCGACGACGACCACGGGACGCCCCCGCCGCAGCCGTGCCGGGCGGCGGGCCACGACCACTGGGTCCGTGCCGGGCAGGGCGAGGAGGTGCACCTTGTCCGCCGCGGCGGGGCGATCGTGTTCCTGCGGTCCGGGCCGGACACCCCGTCGGCCGACGCGGCGGCAGCGGCAGCCAACCTGACCGAGGTGACCCCCGAGCGGCTGGCGGAGCTAGCTGCCCGCTGACCCGGTCCCCGTCTGCATGCCCTGCCCGCGCATGAGCGGCGTGAATTGGCAGAATGATGGGATGAGCGGGATCGACTGGGAGCGGCTGCGGGCCGCCGCCACCGAGGTGATGCGGCACGCGTACGTGCCCTACTCGAAGTACCCGGTCGGCGCCGCCGCCCTAGTCGACGACGGCCGCATCGTGGTCGGCTGCAACGTGGAGAACGCCGCGTACGGGGTGGTGCTCTGCGCCGAGTGCGGCGTGGTCTCGTCGCTGCACGCCACGGGCGGCGGCCGGATCGTCGCGCTGTCCTGCGTCGACGCGACCGGCGAGCCGCTGATGCCGTGCGGCAGGTGCCGGCAGTTGCTCTGGGAGCAGGGCGGCCCCCGGTGCCTCGTCGAGGCCAAGGGGGGCCCGCTGACGATGGCGGAGCTGCTGCCGCACGCCTTCGACGTGACCGACCTGGAGGCGGTGACCGGCGAGCGGCCCGTGCCGGTGGTGCCCGACCGGCTGGCCGCCTGGCGGGGCCGGGGCACCGTCTTCGTGCACGCCGACCTCTCGGCGGGGCAGCAGGTCTGGACGGCCTACTGGGAGCGGTCGGCCGGGGACACCGAGGGCGCCGAGACCGGCGTGCTGGAGGAGGGGCCGAGCTGGGGCGACCCCGCCGAGGCCGTCGCCTGGGGCCTCGCCCGCACCCCGCGCGTCGTGGTCGTCGACGCGAGCGGGACCATCTTCTGGGCCGGCGAGGGGGAGCCACCGACGGAGATCCCCGTCCGCTGGGGCTGAGCCCGGCCCGTTGTGGTCGTCCGCCGCGGATCGGCGTGCGGTGGGACGGTCGTCCGAGAACTGTGAGGAAGTCTTGTGAGTGCGTTCACGGCGGTTGACGTCATCCGGGCCAAGCGGGACGGGGGCGTGCTGACGGACGCCCAGATCGACTGGGTGGTCGACGCGTACACCCGGGGGCTGGTCGCCGACGAGCAGATGTCGGCGCTGGCCATGGCGATCCTGCTGCGGGGGATGAGCGCGCCGGAGATCGCCCGGTGGACCGCCGCGATGATCGCCAGCGGGGAGCGGCTGGACCTGTCGACCGTCGCGCGGCCGACCGTCGACAAGCACTCCACCGGCGGCGTCGGTGACAAGATCACCCTGCCGCTCACCCCGCTGGTCGCGGCGTGCGGCGGCGCGGTGCCGCAGCTCTCCGGGCGGGGCCTCGGCCACACCGGCGGCACCCTGGACAAGCTGGAGTCGATCCCCGGCTGGCGGGCCGCGCTGACCAACGACGAGTTCCTCCGCCAGCTCGGCGAGGTGGGCGCGGTGATCTGCGCGGCCGGCGAGGCCCTGGCCCCGGCCGACCGCAAGCTGTACGCGCTGCGCGACGTCACCGGCACCGTCGAGGCGATCCCGCTGATCGCCAGCTCCATCATGAGCAAGAAGATCGCCGAGGGCACCGGCGCGCTGGTGCTGGACGTGAAGGTCGGCTCCGGCGCGTTCATGAAGTCCACGGAAGACGCCCGCGAGCTGGCCCGGACGATGGTCGAGCTGGGCGGCACGCACGGCGTGCGGACCGTTGCCCTGCTCACCGACATGTCCACCCCGCTCGGGCTGGCCGTGGGCAACGCGGTCGAGGTGACCGAGTCGGTCGAGGTGCTGGCCGGCGGCGGCCCCGCCGACGTGGTGGAGCTGACCCTCGCCCTGGCCCGGGAGATGCTCGACGCGGCCGGGCTGCCCGACGCCGACCCGGAGGCGGCGCTGCGCGACGGCCGGGCGATGGACGCCTGGCGGACGATGATCCGCGCCCAGGGCGGCGACCCGGACGCCCCGCTGCCCACCGCGCACGAGGTCGAGGTGGTCCACGCCGACGCGGACGGCTTCGTCGCCTCGATCGACGCGTACGCGATCGGGGTGGCCGCCTGGCGGCTCGGCGCCGGCCGCGCCCGCAAGGAGGACCCGGTGAGCTTCCCGGCCGGGGTGGTGCTGCGCAAGCGCCCCGGCGACCCGGTGCGGGCCGGCGAGCCGCTGTTCGAGCTGCGCGCCGAGCACGCCGGCCGGATTCCGGCGGCGCGGGACGAGGCGGCCGGCGCGGTCCGGATCTCCCCGTCCGCGCCGGCGGCGAAGCCGCTGGTCATCGAGCGGATCGGCTGACCCGGCGGCCGTGCGCGTTCCCGCCCCCGACCCGCGAGAGGTCCGTGAGGCCAGCCTGGAGGAGCTGTCCCGGCTGGGGTTGCCCCTTCCCCCGGGCCAGTTTCCCCTGGTGTGGGAGCCGGGCGACGAGATCGAGCTGCGGCCGACGCCCGAGATCGAGGCGCGGATCGCCGTGCTGCACGTGGTCCTGGCCCGGTGCTTCGGCATGCCGGCGGAGGCCGCGATGGGCTGGCTGCTCGGCTCGCACCTGGTCGACATGGTCACCCCGCCCGAGTGGGAGTTCGTGATGGGGGGCCGGGGCGACCACCGCTCGTTCGTGCTGCACCACGACGCGCTGTTCTCGCTGACCTGGGTGCTCGGCCTGACCAAGCAGCTCGACCCGACGCTGCCGGTCGACGAGCGGCTGGTGGAGCGGCTGCCGGACGTCGCGGGCGGGGAGACGTTCGGGCAGTGGCGCGCCCGCCTCCTCACCGCGCCGCAGCACCCGGCCGACGCGGCGGCCCTGCTCGACCTGCACTACTGCCTCGACTGGGCGTACCTGGAGGTGGAGCGGGCCGGCGGGCCGGCGCCCGGCGTGGTGGACGCGAACGCGATCGGGCAGCGCCGGTGGGCGCTGGAGTGGGCGGTGGTCCTGCGCGGGCCGTACCACGACGAGCCGCCGGGCTGGGAAGAGGTCGACCTCTCCACCTGAGCCGGTCAGCGGGGGCGGTGCACGCCGAGCCGCACCGCGAGGGTCACCGGCACCGGCTCGGGCAGCGCGGCGATCCGGGCGGCGAGGGCGGCCGGGTCGGTGTGCCAGGCGCTGGGGCCCATCCCGACCAGGGTGGACACCTCGGGCCCGGTCAGCTCCAGCCGGGCCCGCAGCACGGTCGCGGAGACCTCGGCGAAGTGGTCGGCCAGGCTGCCGGCGACCCGGTCGGCCTTGTCCGGGTCGACGCGGAGCAGGCCGAGCGCGCCGACCAGCTCGGCCAGGTGGTCCGCCGCCGGGGTGACCACCAGCAGCGCGCCGTCCGGGCGCAGCACCCGGCGGAACTCCGCGCCGTTGCGCGGGGCGAAGACGTCGAGCAGCACCGCGACGCTGGCGTCGGCGAGCGGGAGCCGCCGCCAGGTGTCGGCCAGCGCCGCCGCGGCGCGCGGGTGGGCCTTGGCCGCCCGGCGCAGCGCCGGCTTGGAGACGTCGAGGGCCAGGCCCATGGCGTGGGGCAGCGCCGCCAGCACCGCGGCGAGGTGCCGGCCGGTCCCCGCCCCGGCATCCACCACCAGCGGGTACGCCGCCTCCCCGGCCGCCGTCGCCGGGCCCGGCGGGCGGCCGGCCGCCTCCGCCGCGTGCAGCGCGTCGGTCGCGGCGTCGGCCAGCGCGGCCGAGACGACGTCGTAGTGGCCGGCGGCCAGGAAGTCGGCGCGGGCGGCCACCATCTCGGCGGTGTCCCCGGAGTGCGGGGCCCGGCCGGCGAGCAGGTCGACGTAGCCCTGACGGGCCAGGTCGAAGCTGTGCCGGCGTGGGCAGCGCAGCGCCCGGGCCGTCCCGGCGGTGGCCTCGGCGAGCGGCTCGGCGCAGACCGGGCAGCGGAGCCGGTCGACGATGCGCGGGTCCATGTCAGGCGTCCAGGTAGGTCAGCACCGCTCGTACCGGCGGTGGTCGTCGTCGCGCTCGCGCAGGTCGAGCTTGGCGAAGATCGAGTTGTACGGGGATCGGACCGGCGGGCCCGGCACCCGGCTGCGCTGGTGGTCCAGCAGCATCCGGGTGCCGGAGAGGGTGCGGTCGAGCAGGGGCAGGCCGACGCCGAGGAGGCTGAGCCCGGCGGTGACCAGGTTGGCCAGGAAGGACACGAGACCCATCCAGGCCAGCCCCGCCGCGACAGCCGACTGGCTCAGCTCGCGCCATGCCCGCCGCACCCTGCTCATCAGACCATTGTCTCAGCCGGCACGACGGCCTCCGACGGCGCGGGGACCGGGCCGGTCTTCGGCACGGCCCCTGAGCGGGAGCGGGTACGGGCCGGCCAGAAGGCCGCCCGGCCGGTGAGCGCGGCCAGCGCCGGCACCAGCAGCCAGGAGAGTCCGAACGTGGCGATCAGCACGCCGACCGCGACGGCGAGCCCGACCTGGGCCATCGTCGGCGACGCCACGAGCACCCCGAAGCTGCCGGCGAGGATGACTCCGGCCGCGGCGACCGCCGGGCCGGCCCGGCGTACCGCCTCCGCGGCGGCCTGGCGGGGGGTCCGCCCGGCGCGTAGCTCCTCCCGGAGCCGGGCGACCACCAGGATGTTGTAGTCGGTCCCGATCGCGGTGACGAAGAGGAACACGACCAGCGGCAGTTGGAAGTTGAGCCCGGACTGCCCGCCGAGCACCTGGAAGACCAGCACGCTGGTGCCGAGGGTGGCGGCGAAGCCGAGCGCCACCGCCGCGAGCAGGCCGATCGAGACGAGCAGGCCGCGCAGCATCAGCAGCAGGAGCAACCCGATCAGTCCGGCGGCCACCGGGAAGACCAGCCGGAGATCCTCGTCGAGCACGGTCTGGATGTCGGCGTACGTGGCGGTCTCCCCGCCGACGTACACCCGGGTGCCGGGCGGCGCGGCGGCGTGCGCGGTCGGGCGTAGTTGGCCCTTCACCGCGTCCATGGCCCGCTGCGAGTACGGCGCCTCGGCGAGCAGGAGCTGCACCTGGGCCACGCCTCCCTCGACCTCGACCCCGCCGGGGGCTGCCACGATGGGCACCTCGGCGAGCCGTTCGGCGAACCGTTCGGCGGCGACCCGGTCCACCCCGGGCCCGGTGAGGTAGACGACGGTCGGGGAGAGCGTCCCGGCCGGTAGCCCCGAGCGGAGCCAGTCCAGGGCCTCAGCCGACTCGGAGCCGGGCGGCAGTCTGTCGATCTCGTAGCTCGACCGGTGGTGCAGCGTGCCGAGACCGAGCAGCCCGAGGACGGCGACCGTGGCCACCGCGACCAGGGCGGGCCGGCGAGCGATCAGGCGGGCGGCCCGGGCCGCAGGGCCGGTCGCCCCGGCGTCGTCGGTGCGGCCGGCGCTCGGGTCGACCAGCTTCGCCGGCCAGTAGGCCCGCCGGCCGAGCAGCGAGTAGACCGCCGGGAAGAGGGTCAGCGCGGCGGCCACCATGAGCAGGACGGCCACGGCCAGGGCCGGTCCGAGCACCTGGAAGGAGCCGATCCGGGAGAGCAGCAGGGCGCCGAACGCCACCGCCACCACCAGCGCGGACACGGTGACCGCCCCGCCGATCCGGCTGACCGCGTGGACCATCGCCGCACGGCGGTCGTCGCCGGCCCGAAGCCGTTCGCGGTAACGGAAGAGCAGGAAGACGGCGTAGTCGGTGCCGATGCCGAGCAGCACGACCGGGAGCAGGTTCTTCGTGGAGCTGTCCAGTTCGTACCCGAAGACCTCGCCGCCCAGGGTGAGCAGGCTGGTGGCGACCTGCGAGACCATCAGCACCAGGAGCAGGTTGAGCAGCGCGATCGCCGGACTGCGGAAGACGACCAGCAGCAGGACCAGGATCACCAGCATCATCCCGCCGTGGACGATCAGGTCGAGCAGGGAGCCGTCGGCTGCGCCGGCGGCCTCGCCGGTCCAGCCGGCGACCAGGCCGGTGCCCGCCAGCGCGTCGTCGGTGGCGTCCCGCAGCCGGCCGACCGCATCGATGCTCTCCTCCGCATCGGCCTCGCCGGCCAGGCGCGCCTCGGCCAGGCGTAGCCGCCCGTCGGGGGCGACCGCGCCGGGCGTCACCGAGGTGACACCGGCGACCTGGAGCTGCTGCGGCAGCCCGTCGATCCGGGCCTGGTCGGCGGAGGTCAGCGGGGCGCCGTCGGCCCGGCGGACGACCAGCACCGCGCTGCTGCCGTCCGGGTCGGGAAAGGCCCGGGACCCGATCTCGGCAGCCTTCACGGACTCGTACCGGTCGGGCAGGAAATCGGCCTGGCTGTCGGTGGACCGTGACCCCTCCGGCTCGTAGACGGCGAAGGTGGCGGCGGTCAGCGCGGCGAGGACGAGCAGCCAGGCGGCGATCACCCGTCCCGGGCGTCTGACCACTGCCGTGGCCAATGTGGTGAACACGTGCGGTACTCCCTGCGTCGACTTGTGTTGCCGTCGACGCTAGGCGGGGGGACGGGGCACTTCGATGGTGCACGCACGCCGGTTCGGGGTGGTGGTGCCTGCACCACTATCGGTCGTGCAGACCCCCGGGCCGCGCCGCCCGGACGGGCGGGGCCGACTAGGGTCGGTGCATGGTCGCGACAATCCGTTACGAGGACATCGTCAAGGTCCCGAAGGCGCTGCTGCACGATCACCTCGACGGCGGCCTGCGGCCGGCGACGATCGTCGAGCTGGCCGCCGAGGTCGGCCACGAGCTGCCCACGACCGATCCGGAGGCGCTGGGCCGCTGGTTCGTCGAGTCGGCGGACTCCGGCTCCCTGGTGCGTTACCTGGAGACCTTCGCGCACACCGTGGCGGTCATGCAGACCGCGCCGGCGCTGCGCCGCGTCGCCCGGGAGTGCGCATGGGACCTGGCCACCGACGGCGTGGTCTACGCCGAGGTGCGGTTCGCCCCCGAGCAGCACCTGGAGCGGAACCTCACGCTGGACGAGGCGGTCGAGGCGGTCGTCGCCGGGTTCACCGAGGGCGCGGCGCTCGCCGCCGAGGCGGGGCACCCGATCCGGGTCGGCACCCTGCTCACCGCGATGCGGCACGCCGCCCGCTCGCAGGAGATCGCCGAGCTGGCCGTGCGGCACCGCGACGCCGGGGTGGTCGGCTTCGACATCGCCGGCGCGGAGGCGGGCTTCCCACCCACCCGCCACCTGGACGCCTTCGAATACCTCCAGCGGGAGAACTTCCACTTCACCATCCACGCCGGCGAGGCGTTCGGGTTGCCGTCGATCTGGCAGGCCATCCAGTGGTGCGGCGCGGACCGGCTCGGCCACGGGGTGCGGATCGTCGACGACATCACCCGTGGCGGCGACGGGCCGACGCTGGGCCGGCTGTCCGCGTACGTGCGGGACAAGCGCATCCCGCTGGAGCTGTGCCCGTCGTCGAACGTGCAGACGGGCGCGGCGCCGTCGATCGCCGAGCACCCGATCGGGCTGCTGCGCGACCTGCGCTTCCGGGTGACCGTGAACACCGACAACCGGCTGATGAGCGGCACCTCGGTGTCCCGGGAGATGGCGCTGCTGGTGGAGGCCTTCGGCTACGGCTGGAAGGAGTTGCAGTGGTTCACCATCAACGCGATGAAGAGCGCCTTCATCCCCTTCGACGAGCGACTCGCCATCATCGACGAGGTGATCAAGCCGGCGTACGCGAAGCTGCTGGACTGATCAGGAGGGGCGGGGATGGGCGGCGAGCAGGTCGGCCACCCCGCGCAGCACCTCGCGGGCCGGGGCGGGCCGGGCACCGAGCCCGATCTGACGGCGCAGCACCGCCGGCTCGGCGCGCAGCAGGGCCAGCCCCCGGCGCAGCAGCACCCGGGGGGCCTTCCGCTGCTCGGCCAGGTCGCGGCTGAGTCGCCGTAGGAAGGTCGCCCCGCGCGGCCGGCGCAGCGCGTACGCCCCGGCGAGCACCCCATGCTGCCGGCATTCCTCGACTATCTCGGCGGCAAAGATCCCTTCTGCCACGAAAAGCGGTGATTCGGTAACCTTGAATGGTCGACTTGCCACTCGCCGGTCCGCGCCGATCGCATAAACCGGCACTTCGGCCTTTCCGTCCCGCGCCAGCCGAGCAATCGTTTCCACCGCCGCCGCCGCGTCCCAGGACTGCGGCGAGTCCCAGTCCACATGGCCGTTCCGGCGTGGCAAAGTGGGGTCGTCACCGTCCTTGTAGAAGTCGTCCAGGCAAAGGACCGGAAGGCCGGTTCGTCGCGCAATGTACGACTTTCCGGAACCGGAGGCCCCGGCCAGCAGGATGACACGGTGCGGATGGTCCATTACGGTCGGTTACTCCGGCTGGTCGAATCACAAGCAATTTGCATCACCATCTCATCACACCGCTCGCAAGGGTCAACCTGGGCTTTCTCTTTGAGGGGGCGGCGTGGTGGAATCTCGGAGGTCCGACCCACCGGGTCGGTCGCTGGGCGTTGCCTGGGGCAACGCGAGGACGCTGTGATCGCGAGGGCGGTGACGTGAGCAAACGGCCAAGGACGGCGGGCTCCTTCCTGTCGCGACTGCGTCGGCCGACCGGCCGGCTCCGCGACATGCCGATCTGGTCGAAGCTCGGTCTCATCATGATCGTGCCGACCATCGCCACGGTCGTCGTCGGCACGAGCGGCCTCGTCGACAACCTGGACACGCTGAACAGCGCCAACCGCTCCGAGGACCTGGCCAACCTGATGAGCCGCTCGGGCGAGCTGGTCAACAGCCTCCAGAACGAGCGCACCTCGGCGGTGCTGCTGCTGGGGGCCAACGGCGGCCAGGCCAAGGCGCAGTACCAGGAGGCGTACAACCGGGTCAACGGCCAGGTCGACCGGGACAAGGGCCCGTACCTGCGGCAGCGGGGCGAGATCGACGGCCTGCCGAGCAGCCTGGACGGCCTGCTCGACGGGATCGACCAGAGCCTCAAGGATCTGCCCGGCACCCGCAGCCAGGTCTCCAACGGCAAGCTGAAGATCATCGACGCGATGCAGGCGTACGAGGGGTTGATCAACGACCTGCTCGCCATCCGCGACTCGGCCACCCAGCTCGCCGGTGACAACGACCTGAGCGACCGGATGCGGGCCGCGACCGCCGTGGCCCGGGAGAAGGAATACCTCTCGGTCCGCCGGGTCGTGGTGCACCGGGCGCTGATCCAGCGGGAGCTGACCCCGATCCTGCGCACCGACTACATCGCCAGCGGCACCGGTCAGCAGCAGGCCCTCCAGAGCTTCAAGGCGGTGGCCAGCCAGGCCGAGGCCGACCTGCACGACCAGACCGTCGCCGGCGGCGACCGCCGGGAGGCGCAGAACTACACCGGCTGGCTCGACGGCAATATCAGCGGCAGCATGGCCGAGGCGCCGTTCGGGCCGGACCAGTGGGACGCGGCCATGGTCGCCAACGCCAAGCTGATCCGTACCGTCGAGGCGAAGCTGGACCGCGACGTGGTCCGGCAGGCCGACGGGCTCCGCTCCGACGTGCAGCGCACGGTGTTCCTCCAGACCGGCCTGCTGCTCGGCATGCTGCTCCTGGCGATCCTCTTCGCGTACCTGGTCGCCCGGTCGATGGCCCGCTCGCTGCGCGAACTGCGCGAGGGCGCGCTCAACATCGCCGAGTTCGGGCTGCCGCACGCGGTCGAGCGGCTGCGCGACCCGCAGCTCTCCGGCCAGCTCTCCCCGGTGCAGTTGGCCAACCAGATCGCCGAGCCGCTGCCGGTCCGCAGCAAGGACGAGTTCGGCCAGGTGACCGAGGCGTTCAACGCGGTCCACCTGGAGGCCGTGCGGACCGCCGCCGAGCAGGCGGCCCTGCGCGCCTCCGTCGCGACCATGTTCGTCAACCTGGCCCGCCGCTCCCAGATCCTGGTCGACCGGCTCATCGGCCACCTCGACCGGCTGGAGCGCGGCGAGGAGGACCCGGACCGGCTGGCCGAGCTGTTCCAGCTCGACCACCTGGCCACCCGGATGCGCCGCAACGACGAGAACCTGCTGGTGCTCGCCGGTGCCGACTCCACCCGTGTGCAGCGCCAGCCGGCGGCGCTCATCGACGTGCTGCGGGCCGCGCAGTCCGAGGTCGAGCACTACACCCGCATCGAGTTCGGGGTGATCGACCGGGACATCGAGGTCGCCGCGCACGCGGTCAACGACATGGTCCACCTGGTCGCCGAGCTGTTCGACAACGCCACCGCGTTCTCCCCGCCGGACTCGCAGGTGATGGTGGAGGCCCGCCGGATCGGCGACAGCGCCTCCCTGTACGTCGAGGACCGGGGCATCGGCATCAGCGCCGAGCAGTTGCACGAGCTGAACGAGCGCCTCGCCACGCCGCCGCAGGTGGACGTCGCCGTGTCCCGGATGATGGGCCTGGTCGTGGTCGCCCGGCTGGCGTCCCGGCACGGCGTCAAGGTCGAGCTGCGGCCCGGCGTCGACCGGGGGACCGTCGCCGACGTCACGCTGCCCACCAACGTGCTGGTGCCCCGGGCGCTCGCGGGCCGGACCCAGCAGCCCCCCGCGCTGCCGTCCCCGCCGCCGCAGACCGGCGGCGCACCCGCCGCCGCTCCGCAGGCAGGCGGCCCGCCGGCCTACTCCGCCCCGCAGGCCGGTGGCGGCCCGCAGCCGGGCGGCGCGGTCCCGGCCCTGGGCGCCTTCGCGGCCTTCAACAACAAGGGCCCGTCGACCTCCCCGCCACCGCCTCGGCCGGGCCAGTCCGGCAACCAGGTCACCCTCGGCGGCAGGACGTTCGATCCCGCCCCCCGCAACGGCCACGGCACGCCCGCCGCGGGCGGGGCCGTCCGGTCGCTGCCGGCCTGGTCCGACCCGACCGGGGCCGGCGGTGCCGGCGACCGCTTCGCCCCGCACACCCCCGGCGGCCCGTCGACCGACCCGCTGCCGCAGCGGCGCTCGGCGGGCGACGACGACCCGGTCGGCGGCGGCCAGCGGCCCACCATCCCCCGGCAGCTCCCCAGCAGCCCGGAGACCCGGGGCTGGGCCGCGCCGCCGGTCTCGGGCGTCCCGGTCTCGGGTCAGCCGATCTCGGGCGCGCCGGTGTCCGGTCAGCCGATCTCCGGTGTGCCGGTGTCCGGTCAGCCGATCTCGGGTGTGCCGGTGTCGGGCCAGCCGGTCTCGGGCGTCCCGGTCTCGGGCGTGCCGGTTTCCGGTCAGCCGTACCCGGCCACGCCCGTGCCCGGTCAGCCTTACTCCGGTCAGCCGTACCCGGCCGCGCCCGGGCCCGGTCAGTCCTACTCCGGCCAGCCGTACGCGGCGCCGCTGCCCGGCCGGCCGTCGCCGTCGGTCGAGGGGGCCGGGGCCCCGCCGGCCTGGCCGCCGGTGGCCGCGTCCGAGCGGGAGCCGGCCGCCCCGCCGGTGCCGGAGCGCCTCGCTGCCGCCCTGGACATGACCACGGAGCTGCCGCGGATGCCGCGCGCCGACGCGCCGGGCACGCCGGCCCCGTCGGTACCGGCCCGGCCCACGCTGCCGCCGGCCCCGCCCGTGCCGGCCCGGCCCACGCTGCCGCCGGCGCAGGGCCAACAGCAGCGGTACGCGGACGAGACGATGGAGCTGCCGATCTTCCGGGAGCTAGAGTCGGCCTGGTTCCGCACCCGTCGGTCGGGCCCGGAGGAGACGGCGGACCCCGCCCGACCCGACGCGCCGACGAACCGGGTCGGGAGCCCGGCCAGCGCCGCCGCGACCCAGCGGTTCTCCGCGGTGGACGCGACCGGCCGGGCCGTCCAGAGACCAGCACCCGGAACGACAGGTAACGCACCCATGGCAGACACCCCGATGGCCGGAGGAGCGCGCGGAGACAACGGCTCGGCGGTCGACGCCGGCCTCCGCCCCGGCTCCGCCGACGGCGGGTTCCCCGGCCGGCGGGCCGGGTCGCCGGGCCCCGGCTGGCAGACCGCGGCCGACGACGGGTGGCGCGCCGCCTCGGCGGCCACCGAGGTCCCCGTGGCCGAGACCACCCGCAAGGGCCTGCCCAAGCGGGTGCCGATGGCCCAGCTCGTGCCGGGCGCGGTGGAGAAGCCCGCCGCCTCGTCCCAGCGACGTACGCCGGAGGGCGTCCGCGGCCTGCTTTCGGCCTACCATCGAGGCGTGCAGCGCGGGCGTACCCAGCCCGACGGCAACCCGACCAACCCGGAGGCAGCTCCGGGTCGGCAGCAGTCCTCGCAGTCTGGCTCAGGCCCGATGGCCGGGAGCAGGCAGAAGGAGCAACAAGGATGACAACTACGCAGGATCTCGGTTGGCTGCTGGCCAACTTCGCCGACCGGGTGCCCGGTGTCGCGCATGCGGTCGCCGTCTCCGCGGACGGCCTGCTCCTCGCGTCGTCACGAGACCTTCCGCGTGACCGGGCCGACCAGCTCGCCGCCATCGCGTCCGGGCTGGTCAGCCTGACCCAGGGAGCGGCGCGCTGCTTCGAGGGCGGCGCGGTGCTGCAGACGGTGGTCGAGATGGACAACGGCTTCCTGTTCCTGATGTCCATCTCGGACGGTTCCTCCTTCGCGGTGCTCGCCGCGCGGAGCTGCGACGTCGGGCAGGTCGGGTACGAGATGGCCCTCCTGGTCGACCGGGTGGGCGACGCGTTGACCCCGCAGCCGCGTGCGGCTGTGGGGATGATGGGCTGACCCGCGCCTCGACCGGTGGGTCAGGCAGGGGAGCAAGGACGACGACGGGCCCCGACGGGCCCGGCCGGTGGTGGGGACGAAGGAGGTGAGCGGCGACATGGTCGATCGTGACGAGCCGACCGGAGCGTTGGTCCGTCCGTACGCCGTGACCCGCGGTCGTACCCGCCCCCGGCTGGACATCGCGCTGGAGGCGCTCGTCGAGACGACGGTGCGCGGCCGAGCCGCTGCCAGTGGCAACGGCGGCGAGGGCCGCGAGCACCAGTACATCGCCGCGCTGTGTGACGGACGCGTGCAGTCGCTCGCCGAGATCGCGGCGCGGATGCAGCTTCCGCTCGGCGTGGCTAGGGTGCTCATCGCCGACATGGCGACAGACGGCCTGGTTGCGGTCCACGAGCCGACCATCCTGGACGACTCCGACGACGCGGTGGGCACTGAACTGCTGGAGAGGGTGCTGAGTGGACTTCGCAGGCTCTGACATGTCGCACCGCCCGCCCGCGTCGAGCGGCCGGGTGACGTCGGCGAAGATCGTAATCGCCGGAGGGTTCGGCGTCGGCAAGACGACGTTGGTCGGCTCGGTCTCGGAGATCACGCCGCTGACCACCGAGGCCATCATGACCTCCGCCGGCGTGGGCGTCGACGACACCCGGCAGGTGCCGGGCAAGTCCACGACCACGGTGGCGATGGACTTCGGCCGGATCTCGATCGACCGGGACCTGATCCTGTACCTGTTCGGCACCCCCGGGCAGACCCGGTTCTGGTTCATGTGGGACGAGTTGGTCCGGGGCGCCATCGGCGCGGTGGTCCTGGTCGACACCCGGCGGCTGGCCGACTGCTTCGCGGCGATCGACTTCTTCGAGCACCGGCGGCTGCCGTACCTGGTGGCCATCAACTGCTTCGACGGGATGCAGTACCACGACCCGCAGGACGTCCGGGACGCGCTCGCGGTCTCGCCGGAGGTGCCGGTGGTGGCCTGCGACGCCCGGAACCGGGAGTCGACCAAGCACGTGCTGATCTCGCTGGTCGAGTACGTGCTCACCATGCGCCGCTCGCGCGCCGTCGCCCCGGCCTGAGCTACACCGAACGCGCCCGGTGACCGGCACACCGCCGGGTCGCCGGGCGCGTTCGGCTGCTCCGCGCGTACCCCGAAAAAAGCGAACCGCCCCTGGCGGGCCTCAGGCGGCCCGGGGGGCGGTGCGGTCGGGGCGGCGCAGGCGCCACCCCGACGCGGTGCTCAGGAGCGGTAGCCGGCGGACCGGTACTCGTACTCCCGGTCGTCGTCGCGGTCCCCGGTGTCCCGGGTGAAGTCCCAGCCGCCGGCGGCCTCCCGGCCCGGCCGACCGCCCACCGCGAACCCGCCGATCTCCTGCCCGCGACGCCAGCCGCGGAAGTAGCCGGTCGTGTTCTCCGCGAGGCTGGCCGCGTCGCGGACGATGCGCAGGGGACGCTCCTCGCGGAGCGGCGACCCCGGCACCAGGTTGGCCTGGGGCACCCGCTTGGGCAGCCCGGCCTTCGTCTCGGCGCCCACCGCCGGGCGGGCGGCCTGCTCGGCGGCCTGCCAGCCGGTGTCGGCGGTGGACGACCAGTTGAGCTCGGCCTCGTCGTCGTGGCCGACGAACCAGGCCGACTTGGCCTGAGCGAAGATCAGCAGGTCGCCGTCGCCCTCGTCGGAGATCGGCGGGGTGCGCCGCTCCATGGGCGCGGCGCGCGGCGGCTGCGCCGGGGCGGGCCGGTGCTCTGCGACCGGGCGGTGCTCCGGGGCCTGGCGGTGCTCCGGGGCCTGGCGGTGCTCCGCGACCGGGCGGTGTTCCTGGGCCTGGCGGTGCTCCGGGGCCGGCCGCTGGTCCAGCGGGGGCCGCTGCTCCATCGCGGGCTGCTCGGCGTGCTGCGGGCGGGGCTCCGGGGCGCGCCGGTCGGCGCGGGCGGCCTCGCCGCGGTCGACCAGGCGCAGCGGCGGGGCGTCCAGGCGCGGGTCGCCGGACGGGGCCGTAGCCGGCCCGTCCCGCAGCGCCCGGTCGGCCAGCGGCGGCGGCTCGACCAGCCGCAGCATCGGCGGCTCCTGCGGCAGGTCGTCGGCGAGCCACGGCGGGGTGATCCGGCCGCCGGCCGGCACCACCTCGGTCGGCGCGTCGATCTGCCGCTTGCCCCGCTCCTCGAACGGCCGGACCACCGGGTTGTCGGCGGCGCTGTCGGACGGGTCCTCGGGGTTGTTCACCAGCGGCCAGTTCGCCCGGGAGCCCGGGGGAGGGGACTCCTGCCCGGGGCGCGGGGTCGGCACCGGGACGCTCAGGTCGGTGGCGCTGAAGCCGCCCGTGGGCGGGGCGGAGTCGCCCGTCGTCTTGGGCCGGGGCGGGATGACCGTGCGCTGCCGCTCCGCCCGCGCCTGCTGGATCGCGGCCGTGGTCAGCGTGGGCCGGAACGGCTCGCCCGCCTCGGCCGGCGGCACGCCGCCGCGCTCCCGCTGGGACGGTGCGAACGGGGTCATCCCCGGCGGCGGGGGCGGCGGTGCGGAGACCGGCCGGTTGGTCGGGCCGTCCACAGTGCGGCGCGGCTCGCCGGCCGACGGCGGAGCGGAGGTCGGCGGGGCAGCCGAGGCGGCCGGGGCGACCGGGCGCGGCGCCACCGGCGGCGGCGTGACGGGCTCCGGCGCGACCGGCGGCGCGTTGAGGGGGCGGGGCTGCGGGGGCAGGCCGCCGCCGGAGACGGGCTCCGGGCGGCTGCGGCGACCGACCGGCTCCGGCTCGGTGGGCCGCAGCGGGCGCAGGCCCCCGCCGGGCAGCTCGGCGGGCGGGGAGTCCCGACGGTCGGCGGACCGCCGGCCGGGCGTCGCGGCCGGGGTGGTGACCCGGGCGCCGAGCGCGCTGACGAGGGCCTCACAGCCCGCGTCGCAGGCCCGCACCGAGGCGACCGCCTGGCGGACCGTCTCCGCCACGGCGGAGGTGAGCGCCCGGCTGACCGCCGCGCGGCGGGGGGTCTCCGAGATGGCGACCCGCAGCGCGGTCACCGCGTCGTTGATCCGGTCCGCGTCGGCGACTCCGTCGGCCGCGAGGTGGGCGGCGATGGCGTCCGCCGCCACCGACACCTCCCGGCCCCGGGCGATCGTCCCGCCCAACATGCCGGGCTCGGGCAGGGCGTCCAGCACCGCCAGGGCGACCGGCTCGGCCGGGTCCGGGTACGCGCGCAGCGCGGCCGGATAGAGCTCCCGCAGCACCTCGCGCAGCGCCACGGCGGCGGAGTGCCGGCCGCTGGCGAGCGCGGCGTGCGCCGCGAGCACCTGCTTGTAGCCGGCGAGGTCCCGGGGGGCCGGCAGGGTGACCGCCGAGAGCGCGCCGGCCTGGAGGGCCCGGGCCAGCCCGACGGCCCGCCGCTCGGCCGGCGGCGACTGCATCTCCTCCAGCGAGTCGTCGTCGGCGAACCGCTCGGCGAAGTCGTCCACCGAGTCGTCGTCGGCGATCGCCAGTGGACGGCCGGCGGCGCTCAGCAGCGAGGTGACCGTGTGGTCGTCGCTGTCGGCGGCGATGGCGGCTCCGCTCGGCCCGCCCGACCGCTCCACGAGCAGCGCGACCAGGTCGGCGTAGCCGGCCGGGTCGTCGCCGATCTCGCAGACATGCAGCAGCCGGCCCGCGTCGTCGACCACAGCGGACGTCAGCGTCGAACCGGCCGAGGCCGGTCGGTCGGCCGAATCCGCCGAGGCCAGACCGCAGTACACGCGCACGAGCGCCACGGCGTCGTCCTCCTCCCGGGACTGAGGTCTTTCTCTGCCAAGGTCTGATGCTCCCTGGAACGCGTCAGTCGCGCCAGTCCACGACCGCAGAGATCTTCCCGACAATGGTGCGCCAACCCAGACTCGCCGTCTGCGCGCCGATCTTCCTCAGCCGCCGGCGGCCGAGGAAGCCGCCGATGCCGCCGTTGGCCGTGGCACGCAGCGCCTCGTCGAGGTCGTCCAGGCTGGAGCCGGAGGAGAGCATGTCCAGCACCGCCGGCAGACGCAGCGCGTAGGCGATGTCGCGGGCCACCTCGCCCGCCTCGATGAGGAGGGTGGAGTCCCAGGTGTCGTGGCCGCCGCGCAGGTTCTCCACGACCAGGTCCAGCTCGTAGATGTCCTCGTCGAGCGGGGCGATGTCGGCCGGTTCGACCCGTTCGGACAGTTCGCTCCAGCCGTCGAGCTGGGACATGTCGTTGGGCGCACCGGAACGGACGAAGGCGACCAGGGACTCCGGCGTCTTGAACAGCAGGAGCTTGCCCCGGTGGCTGAGGAAGAGGGGCACCTCCTCGTCGCCGGCCTCGTCCTCGGCGTCCTCGGCGTCCTCGTCGGAGCCCTCGGCC
>NZ_BBZF01000014.1:282952-591566 GCF_020884795.1 Micromonospora okii | reverse complement strand
CGCCCTTGGCGTCGGCCTTGCCGGTGCGGGGCTTCCCGGCGGTCTTCTCCTCCTCGTCGGCCTCGGCGAACTCGGCGGCCAGCTCCTCGTCGAGGATCACCACCTCGTCGTCGTCCTCGGAGTCGGCCTCGACCGCCTGGCGGCGGGCCAGGAACGGGTCGTCGGTGTCGCGCTCGGTGACGTCGGTGGGGGTGAGCTCCCGCGCCGGCCGGTACGCCCGCAGCGTGTAGCCGGTGCCGGCGGGCAGGGCGATCTCCACCGGGTCGATCCGCAGCTCGTCCCAGAGGGCGCGGTCGGCCTCCCGCGTCGGCGGGCGGTCGACGTCGTCGATGTCTTCGACGGCGCCGTCGGTCTCGTCGAGCTCGGGCTCGTCGGCGTCGGGCCGTTGGGGCGACTGGCGGGCCACGCTGACCTCCGTGTGCTTCGGGCTGCCCACCCGGCGGCGTCTCCGGCCGCCGAGTGACTCTGGGCACATACCCTAGTGGGTCCGGTGCCCGATGCCCGCATCCCGGTCGCGGTCCGCCCGCGTGGGCGCGCGGCCGGGGCGGTTTCCGGGCCGTCCCGGCAGGCGGATCAGGCGCCCGGAGCCAGCGCCAGGTAGCCGCGCTCCGCCGCCTCCTGCAGCAGCCACTGGTCCCGGTACCAGCCCGGCGTCGCGGCCAGCTCGTCGTGCCGGCCCCGCTGCGCCACGCGGCCCGCGTCGAGCACCACCACCTCGTCGAAGCCGGCGAGCCCGCTGAGCCGGTGGCTGATCAACAGCACCGAGTGCCCGGCCGGGGTGGCGGCCAGCGCCGAGGCGAGCACCGCGTCGGCGGCGGCCGGGTCCAGCCCCTCGGTGGGCTCGTCGAGCACCAGCACCCCGGGGGCGGCGAGCAGCGCCCGCGCCAGCGCGAGCCGCTGCCGCTGGCCGCCGGAGAGCTGGCCGCCCTCCTCGCCGACGACGGTCTCCCAGCCGGCGGGCTGGGCGCACACCCAGTCGAGCAGGCCCGCCGCGCGGGTCGCGTCGGTGAGCGCGGCCTCGTCGGCGTCGGGCCGGCCGAGCAGCAGGTTGTCCCGCACCGTGGCGTGGAAGACGTACGCGTCGGCGAGCAGCCCGCCGACCGCCCGGGGCAGCTCCGCCGCCGGGTACGCCGACAGGTCCGCCCCGTCGAGGGTGACCCGGCCCGCCTCGGGGCGCACGGTGCCGGTGAGCACGGCGGCGAGGGTGCTCTTGCCGGCCCCGCTCGGGCCGACGACGGCCACCCGGCGGCCGGCCGGCAGGTCCAGGGTGAACCCGTCGAGAGCCGGCGCGGCGTCGTCCCGGTACCGGACGGTGACCTCGTCGAACCGCACGTCGTGCGGGCCGGAGCCCACCGTGCCGGCGGCGGTGCTCCCGCGACCGGCGGCCTCCGCGCCGGCGTCGGTGCCCCCTGCGCTCGCGCCGGCGGCACCCGTCTCAGTGACGTTCGTCTCCGTGACGTTCGTCTCCGTGGGGGCGGTCAGCAGGGCGGCCACCCGGACCAGTCCGGCCCGGAGCTGGGTGCGCTGCCGGGCGGCCCCGACCAGGGCCAGCGCCACCTCGACCGCGGTCAGGGAGCCGACCGCCAGCACGCCGACGAGCACGCCGTCGACGCCGCCGCGCAGCGCGGTGACCACCACCGCCCCGGCGGTCGCCCCGGCGATCAGTACCCCGGCCGCGTCCACCGCGAAGCCCGTCGCGGCGAGCCGCCGTTCCAGCCGGGCCAGCCGGCGGGCCCGGCCGGCGGCGGCGTCCAGCGCGTACCGGGTGGCGCCGAACGCGGCCAGGTCGGCCGCGCCGTGGGTGAGGTCGACGGCGTCCGTGGCGAGCGCCCCCCGCAGCGGGGCGACCTCGTCGGCGGCGCGCCGAGTCAGCGCGGTGGCCGCCAGTGGCAGGGCCACCCCGGCCACGAGCAGGCCCAGCGCGAGGACGGCGGCGGCCGGGGACGAGACGACGGCGGCCAGCGCCACGGCCAGCACGCTGACCCCGGCGGCGGCCGTGGCGGGCACGAGCACCCGGAGCAGCAGGTCCTGGACCGCCTCCACGTCGGACACCAGCCGGCTCAGCGCGTCCCCGGTGCGCTGCCGGGCGGCGTCGCGCCGGGCGGCGAGGGCGGCGAAGACCCGGGCGCGGACGTCGGTGATCATCCGCAGCACGGCGTCGTGCCCGGCGAGGCGCTCGGTGTAGCGGAACAGGCCCCGGCCGATGGCCAGCGCGCGGACCGCGACGATCGCCACGGTGAGCCGGTCCAGCGGCGGCCGGCCGGCGGCGCTCATCAGCAGCCAGGTGGCGGTGGCCATCAGGGCCAGCCCGGCGAACTCGGTGGCGGCGGCGAGCAGGCCCGCCCCGACCAGCCGGCCCAGGTACGGCCGGGCCAGCCGGAGCACCGCCCGCTCGGCCGCCCGGACGCTGCCACCGTCCGTCCCGGCGTCTCCGTCCGCCCCGGTGTTTCCGCCCGCCGTCCCCGGGTCCGCCGCTGCGGACGGCGGGGGACCGGCGTCCGGGACCGGGCCCGGAACCCCGGCCGGCAGCGGCGGGGCCACGGCGTCGTCGGCCGGCGTCACGCCCGGCGTGCGCGGCGCAGCGCGGTCGTTCCGGGGGCCGGTGCTCATCGGGCCACCTCCCCGGCGGGTACGGGGGCGAGTTCGGTGACCCGGCCGTCCTCGACGCGCAGGACCCGGTCGGCGTCGGCCAGCAGCGCCGGCCGGTGGGCGACCAGCAGGGCGGTCCGCCCGGCGACCAGCCGGCCGGTGGCGGCCAGCACCACGGCCTCGCTGGCGGTGTCCAGCCGCGCGGTCGGCTCGTCGAGGAGCACCACCGGGGCGTCCCGCAGGAACGCCCGCGCCAGCGCGACCCGCTGCCGCTGGCCGCTGGAGAGGCCGTGCCCGCGCTCGCCGAGCACCGTGCCCAGCCCGTCGGGGAGGGCGGCGACCACGTCGTCCAGCGCGGCGGCGGTGACCGCCCCGGCGAGGGCGTCGTCGCCGGTGTCGGGGGCGCCGAGCCGGATGTTGTCGGCGAGCGTGGCGGCGAACAGGTGGGCCCGCTGGGGCACCCAGGCGATCCGGCGTCGCCAGTCGTCGGGGTCGACGTCGGCCAGGTCGACCCCGCCCACCGTGACCCGCCCCCGCGTCGGGGCGACGAAGCCGAGCAGCAGGTTGAGCAGGGTGCTCTTGCCCGCGCCGCTGGGGCCGACGACGGCGATCCGCTCGCCGGGCCGGATGGTCAGCGTGACGTCCCGCAGCGCGACCGTCCGCTCGTACGCGACGGTCACCCCCTCGAACCGGATCTCGCCCCGGCCGTCGGGGGCGGGGACGGGCTCGGCCCGGCCGGCGGGAGTCGGGCCGGCGGGTGCCGGCCCACCGGGTGCCGGCCCGGCGGCGGAGAGGGTGAGCGCCTCGTCCAGCGCCGTGAGCCCCTCCATGCTGGCGTGGAACCGGCTGCCGGCCGCCCGCAGCGGCAGGTACGCCTCGGGCGTGAGCAGCAGCACCAGCAGCGCGGTGGAGAGGGTGAGCCCGCCGCCGAGCAGCCGGATGCCCACCGGCACCGCGACCAGCGCCACCGACAGGGTGGCGACCAGCTCCAGCACGAGGGCGGAGAGGAACGCGATCCGCAGGGTCTTCATCGTGGCCGCCCGGTGCCCGTCGGCCATCCGGCGCACCACCTCGACCTGGCCCCGGTCCCGGCCGAAGGCGCGCAGCGTCGGCAGCCCGGCGACCATGTCGAGGAAGTGCCCGCCGAGCAGCGACAGCCGCCGCCACTGGCGCTCGGTGGCGGCCTGCGCCTGCCAGCCGAGCAGCGCGCCGAAGACGGGGATCAGCGGCAGGGTCAGCGCGATGATGACGGCCGAGCCCCAGTCGGCGAAGAAGACCCGGGCCAGCACGGCCGCCGGGACGGTGACGCTGAGCACGAGCTGCGGGAGGTACCCGGTGAAGTAGGCGTCCAGGGCGTCCAGGCCGCGCCCGGCCAGGGTGGCGAGCTGCCCGGCCCGCTGCCCGGCGACCCAGCCCGGCCCGTGCCGGCCGACGGCGGCGAGCAGCTCCTCCCGCAGCGCGGCCTTGACCGTGGCGGCGGCCCGCGCCGCCACCGTGCCCTGCGCCCAGGCGACCAGGGAGCGCCCCGCCACGGCGATCAGGAAGCCGGCCAGCGCGGGGCGGTCCAGCCGCCCGTCGATCGCGGTGGCCAGCAGCGCGGCCAGGGTGGTCGCCTGCGCGACGACCAGCAGCGCCGTGAGCCCGCCGAGCAGCGCGAGCACGGCGAGGTCGCGCCGGGCCGCGGGAACCCGGCGCAGCAGACGCGGGTCGAAGGGACGGCGGTTCACCGGCTCACCGGTGCCGTGTCGTCGGTCCGTTCCCGGAGCACCCACCAGCACATCGTCTGAAAGCCTAGTCGGCCGCTGGAAGCAGCCGCGCGCGCCGGCCGACGCCCCGAAGACGCGACGCGGCGGCGGACACGACGGACGGGATCAGCTCAGGAAGAGGGAGGTCGGCAGGACGACCAGGGTCGCCGCCACCGCGAGGGCGGCGGCCCCGATCAGCCGGGGCGGCCGGTCGGCGACCATCAGCCGCTGGACCCGGACGTCCAGGTCCCGGTCGCCCAGGCCGAGCGCGCCCGCCGGGGTGATCCGGTGGCCGGCCGCCGCGAACCGGCGCAGCGCGCCCGCCAGCGGTGCCTCGGCATGCAGCTCCCGGGCCTTGTCGTCGGCGCGCATCTCGACCAGCAGCGCGACCCGCTCGTGCGCGTCGCGCACCCACCCGAACCAGGGCAGCGCCCGGCACAGGGCGGTGAACGGCAGCAGCACCAGGTCGTGCCGCTCCTGCGCGTGCGCCCGCTCGTGGGTGAGCACCGCCTCCAGCTCGGCCCGGTCGAGCAGGCTGAGGGCACCGGCGCTGACCACCACCCGGGGCCGCACCCCGGGCAGGCAGTACGCCGCCGCGCTCGGATGGTCCAGCACCAACGCCCCCGGCACCTCCGGGTCGCGCCGCGCGACCAGGGTGAGCAGGTCCCGGTGCCGCCGCTGGGCCCGGACGGTGGCGTGGACGCTGCGCACCGTCGTGGTCAGCAGCACCGCCGCGATGCCGAAGCCGACGCCGACCAGCCCGAGGTGGACCGCGCCGAGCCCGGCGGGCAGGGTGCCGTGGCTCAGGTCGGCGGCGAGGGCGAGCAGCGCGCTGCCGGTCGGCAGGCCGTAGGGGGCCAGGCCGAGCGCCATCGGCACGCCCATCGCGGAGAGGCCGAGCGCCAGCCCGACCGCCTGCCAGCAGACGATCGCCACCCGGGGGGCCCGCCACGTCCAGGTGGAGGCCGCCAGGACCTGGGCGGTCAGGTAGCAGGCCAGCGCGGAGACGGCGAAGTGCAGGGCGTACGCCACGGCCGGGCCCTACCGGTCCGTCGCCTCGTCGGCCAGCGCCGGGCGGTCGGCGCGGGGCGCGTCGACCCGGTCCGTCAGCGACTGGGCCGCCCCGGCGTCCAGGGCGGCGCGCAGCACGTCGGCCTCCGTCCCGGTGACCGAGCGGGCGAAGCGCACCAGCGCGGCGTCGCGGCTGCCGCCGAGGTCGAGCGCGTCGAGCATGAGCTGGGCGATGTGCGCCTCGCGGCTGGCGGCGGCCCGGTACCGCCAGGCCCGCCCCTCCCGCTCGCGCTGCACCATGCCCTTGCCGGCGAGCCGGTCCAGCACGGTCATCACCGTCGTGTACGCCAGCTCGCGGCCGTCGAGCGCGTCGGCGACCTCGCGCACGGTCACCCCGCCCGACGCGCCCGGGACGGTGTCCCACAGCACGTCCATCACCGCACGTTCAAGATCACCAAGCCGCGTCACCCGTCAATCCTACCCCCCGTAGTAGACCCCCCCCGGGGCAGCACCCCTGAGCTGACCAAACCGGCGGACCGCGCCCGGGTCGGGTTTTCGGGGGGAGCCCACCCACGGAGGGATCAAGCCTGACCGCCCGGAGTGGGTGGGCTCCCCCCGAAAACCCGACGGCAGGACCTCGCTCACACCCCCTTGGGATGCCAGACCGTCTTCGTCTCCAGCAGGCGCGTCATCCGGGTGAGGCCCGGGTCGGCCGTCCAGTCGTGGTCGGCCGGGGCCGGGCGGAGCACCCGCTTGAGGTTCTCCGCCGCCCTGACCTCCAGCTCCGCCGCCAACTCGGCGTCGGCGACCCCGGTCAGGTCGAGCGCGTTGACGTCCAGGTGGGCGGCCAGCGTCGGCGCGGTCTCCGCGATCCGCCCGGTCAGGATGTTGACCACGCCGCCGGGCAGGTCGGAGGTGGCCAGCACCTCGGCCAGCGTCACCGCCGCGAGGGGCTGCGTCGGGGAGGCCGCCACCACCACCGTGTTGCCGGTGACGATCGCGGGGGCGATCACGCCGACCAGGCCGAGCAGCGCCGGGGCCTCGGGGGCCACCACGGCCACCACGCCGGTCGGCTCGGGGGCGGAGAGGTTGAAGTACGGGCCGGCGACCGGGTTCGCGCCGCCGTACACCTGGGGGAGCTTGTCGGCCCAACCGGCGTACCAGACCCAGCGGTCCACGGCCGCGTCGACCTCGTCGCCGGGCACGCCGAGGGCGACGAACTGCTCGCGGCGGCCCTCCAGCATCTCGGCGACCCGGTAGAGGATCTGCCCCCGGTTGTACGCGGTCGCCCCGGCCCAGCCCTTCACGGCGGCGCGGGCGGCGACGACCGCGTCCCGGGCGTCCTTGCGTGATGCCAACGACACGTTCGTGGACTGCACGAGATACGACCGCCCCGACTCGCTGCGCGGGAACTTCCCGCCGATGAAGAGCTTGTACGTCTTGCGTACCGCGACCCGCTCAGACATCGAGGTATCCCTCCAGCCCGTGCCGGCCGCCCTCGCGACCGTAGCCCGACTCCTTGTACCCGCCGAACGGCGAGGTGGGGTCGAACTTGTTGAACGTGTTGGCCCAGACCACCCCGGCGCGCAGCCGGTCGGCGGTCCACAGGATGCGGGAGCCCTTGTCGGTCCAGATGCCGGCCGACAGCCCGTACGGCGTGTTGTTGGCCTTCTCGACGGCCTCGGCCGGGGTGCGGAACGTCAGCACGGAGAGCACCGGGCCGAAGATCTCCTCGCGGGCGATCCGGTGCGCCTGGGTGACCCCCGTGAAGATCGTCGGGGCGAACCAGAAGCCGCGCTCGGGCAGCTCGCACGGCGGCGACCAGCGCTGCGCGCCCTCGGCCGAGCCGGCGTCGGCCAGCTCGCGGATGCGGGCGAGCTGGGCGGCCGAGTTGATCGCGCCGACGTCGGTGTTCTTGTCCAGGGGGTCGCCGACCCGCAGCCGGGCCATCCGCCGCTTCAGCGACTCCAGCACCTCGTCGGCGACGTTCTCCTGGACCAGCAGGCGGGAGCCCGCGCAGCAGACGTGCCCCTGGTTGAAGAAGATGCCGTTGACGATGCCCTCGACCGCCTGGTCGATCGGCGCGTCGTCGTAGACGATGTTGGCGGCCTTGCCGCCCAGCTCCAGGGTGACCTTCTTGCGGGTGCCGGCCACCGACCGGGCGATGGCCCGGCCGACCTCGGTCGAGCCGGTGAAGGCGACCTTGTCCACGCCCGGGTGCTCGACCAGCGCCCGGCCGGTGTCGCCCGCGCCGGTGACGATGTTGACCACGCCGGCCGGCAGCTCGGCCTGCTGGCAGATCTCGGCGAAGAGCAGCGCGGTCAGCGGGGTGGTCTCGGCGGGCTTCAGCACCACCGTGTTGCCGGTCGCCAGGGCCGGGGCGATCTTCCAGGCCAGCATGAGCAGCGGGAAGTTCCACGGGATGACCTGCGCGGCCACGCCGAGCGGCTTCGGGTCGGGGCCGAACCCGGCGTACGGCAGCTTGTCGGCCCAGCCGGCGTAGTAGAAGAAGTGCGCGGCGACCAGCGGCAGGTCGACGTCGCGGGACTCCCGGATCGGCTTGCCGTTGTCGAGGGACTCCAGCACCGCCAGCTCGCGGGAGCGCTCCTGGATGATCCGGGCGATCCGGAACAGGTACTTCGCCCGGTCCCGGCCGGGCATCGGGCCCCACACCTTCTCGTACGCCGTCCGGGCGGCGCGGACCGCGCGGTCCACGTCCTGGGCGCCGGCCTCGGCGACCTCGGCGAGCACCTCCTCGGAGGCGGGATTCACCGACGTGAAGCTGCCGCCGCCGGCCGGGTCGACGAACTCCCCGTCGACGAAGAGCCCGTACGAGGGCCTGAGGTCCACCACCGAGCGCGACTCGGGGGCGGGCGCGTATTCGAACGTCACTGGTCAGTCCAGGGTGAAGTAGTCGGGACCGGGGTAGACGCCGGTCGTCAGCTTGGTGCGCTGCATGAGCAGGTCGTTGAGGAGGCTGGACGCGCCGAAGCGGAACCAGTCGGGGTCGAGCCAGTCCGCGCCGACGGTCTCGTCGACCATCACGAGGTACTTGATCGCGTCCTTGGTCGTCTTGATCCCGCCGGCCGGTTTCACGCCGACCTGCCGCCCGGTGGCGGCGCGGAAGTCGCGGACCGCCTCCAGCATCACCAGGGTCACCGGGAGGGTGGCCGCGACCGGGACCTTGCCGGTGGAGGTCTTGATGAAGTCGCCGCCCGCCAGCATCGCCAGCCACGAGGCGCGCCGCACGTTGTCGTACGTCGCCAGCTCGCCCGTCTCCAGGATGACCTTGAGGTGGGCGTCCCCGCACGCCTCCTTCACCGCGACGATCTCGTCGTGGACCTCGGCGTAGCGCCCGGCCAGGAACGCGCCCCGGTTGATCACCATGTCGATCTCGTCCGCGCCGGCCGCCACGGCGGCCCGGGTGTCGGCGAGCCTGACCTCCAGGGGGGCCTGCCCGGACGGGAACGCGGTCGCCACGCTGGCCAGGTGCACGGCGGAGCCGCGCAGCACCTCGGCCACGTGCGGGACCATCGCCGGGTAGACGCAGACCGCGCCGACGTGCGGGCAGGTCGGGTCGGCCGGGTCGGGGCGCAGCGCCTTCGCCGCGAGGGCCCGCACCTTGCCGGGGGTGTCGGCCCCCTCCAGGGTGGTCAGGTCGACCATGCGGATGGCCAGGTCGATCGCCTGCGCCTTGGCGGTGGTCTTGATGGAGCGGGTGCCGAGCTGCGCCGCCCGCTGCTCCGCGCCCACCTGGTCCACGCCGGGCAGGCCGTGCAGGAACGCCCGCAGGGCGGTCTCGGATCGTCCCAGCTCGGTGAGGTCCGACCGGGCCGACGTCGCTGTCGCCGTCATGGCGGGAAGTCTACGCATCCACCGCCGTCGTGATCCGGGTCACAGCTTCCCCCCGGCGGCGCGGGGGTGAGCCGCGTCGCCGCCCCGCCCGCTCCCGCATCGCGGGACCGGCGCGTTCGGTAGGTTGAGCGATCGTGGACGTACACGTCATTGACCACCCGCTCGCCCAGTCGCGGCTGACCGCCATGCGGGACGCGCGCACCGACTCCTCCTCGTTCCGGGCCGCGCTGCACGAGCTGACCACCATGCTCGTGTACGAGGCCGCGCGCTCCTTCCCCGTCGAGAAGTACCCGGTGCAGACCCCGGTCACCGGCACCGAGGGCACCCGGCTGGCCAACCCGCCGCTGCTCGTGCCGGTGCTGCGGGCGGGCCTCGGCATGGCCGACGCCGCGCTGGGCCTGCTCCCCGAGTCCTCGATGGGCTTCGTCGGCCTGGCCCGCGACGAGGAGACGTACGAGCCCCGGGCGTACATGGAGTCGCTGCCCCGCGACCTGTCCGGCCTGCCCGTGCTGGTCCTGGACCCGATGCTGGCCACCGGCGGCTCCCTCGAACACTGCTGCCGGCTGCTCGCCGACCGGGGCTGCACCGACATCACCGTGCTCTGCGTGCTCGCCGCGCCGGTCGGCGTCGAGCGGCTGGAGCGCTCCGGGCTGCCGCTGCGCCTGGTCACCGCCTCGATCGACGAGAGCCTCGACGAGCGGAAGTTCATCGTGCCGGGCCTCGGCGACGCGGGCGACCGCCAGTTCGGCGGCATGCCCCGCTTCTGAGGTGCAAGGAAGGGCCCCTTGTTAACCCCTGGGGTAGAGAAGGGTTCCCCTCTCACGGGGGAGGTTGGGGCGCGCGGAGGTGCCCGCAGGCGCTACCGTCTCGGGCCATGACTGGTGTGGTGCTCGCCGAGGAGCTGTTGCTCCTCGCCTACGACGACGAATCCGGCAAGGCGACCATGCCGCGGATCAGCCTCGACCTGGGAATGGCCGCCGCGGTCCTGGTCGAGCTGGCCCTCGCCGGCCGGATCGCGTACGCCGATGGGAACCTGACGGTCGCGGACCCCACCGGGACCGGCGAGCCGATCCTCGACGACGTCCTGGGCCGGATCGCCGCCGACACCCCGCACACCCCGTCCTCCTGGGTGCAGCGGCTCCGCCACGGCCTGCGCGACCGCATCCTCGGCGACCTGGTCCGCCGGGGCGTGGTGCGCGACGTCGAGGAGACCGAGCTGGGCTTCATCCTCGTGCACCGCTACCCGACGGCGGACGCCTCGGTGGAGGAGGACACCCGGGGGCGGCTCGCCGAGGCGCTGGCCGGCGGGCAGCTCCCCGACGAGCGGACCGCCGCGCTGGCCACCCTCGTCGCGGTGCTGCGGATGGAGCCGGCGCTCGGCCTGACCGGCGACGCCGCCCGGAACGCGAGGGTGCGGCTGGAAGAGATCGCGGGCGGGGCCGGCTTCTCCGGCACTGCCGGCCTGGACGACTCGGTGGTCCGCCCGTCGGTGGCGCTGGTCGTCACCGCGCTGTGCCAGGCCGTCGACGCCGCCCTCGGCAAGCGCGCCTGAGCGGTGCGGGCATCCCGTCGGCGGAACCGATTTATTTCGCTGGACGGGATGACGGTCGGCTTGTAGGTTGCCACTGACCGTGCACGCCGCCCGAGGAGGTGAGACCCATGAACGATGTATCGATGTGGGTGCTCCCCCTCCCGTCACGGTCGGGCGACTGACGTAGGTGTCGCCGGGAGCGCCTCGCCGACAGGCGCTCCCGAGAGGCAACACCTATGCACCCTCCACAGTTCACCGCCGAGCCGTCGTCGAACGAGGACACGGTCGAGCGCGGCTCCACCGGCCTCCCATCTCCGGCCTTCAGCCCCGAGCGTGCCTCCCGCACGTTCGACGTGATCATCGCCGGCTGCGGGCCGACCGGCGCGATGCTGGCCGCCGAGCTGCGGCTGCACGACGTACGGGTACTCGTCCTGGAGAAGGAGACCGAGCCCGCGTCGTACGTCCGCATCGTCGGTCTGCACATCCGCAGCCTCGAGCTGATGGCGATGCGCGGGCTGCTGGAGCGCCTCCTCGAACGCGGGAGGCAGCGCCCGGCCGGGGGCTTCTTCGCCGCCATCAACAAACCCGTGCCCCGGGGCCTGGACTCCGCGCACGCCTATCTGCTGGGCATCCCGCAGCCGGTCGTCGTCCACCTGCTCGAAGAACACGCGATCGCCCTGGGCGCGCAGGTCCGGCACGGCTGCGCGGTGGCCGGCCTCGCGCAGGACGACGAGGGCGTGACCGTGGAGCTGGCCGACGGGGAACGGCTGCGCGCGCGCTACCTCGTCGGCTGCGACGGCGCGCGCAGCACGGTGCGCAAACTGCTCGGCGTCGGCTTCCCCGGCGAGCCCTCGCGGACCGAGACGCTGATGGGCGAGGTGGAGGTGGGCGCGCCGCAGGAGGAGATCGCCGCCAGGGTGGCCGAGACCCGCGAGACCCACCCGCAGTTCAGCCTCGGACCGGCAGGCGTGGGGGCCTATCGCGTCGTGGTCCCCGCCGGGGAAGTCAGCAACCGCGCGGAACCGCCCACCCTGGAGGACTTCAGGCGACAACTGCGCACCATCGCCGGGACCGACTTCGGCGTCCACTCCCCGCGCTGGTTGTCCCGCTTCGGGGACGCCACGCGGCTGGCCGAACGGTATCGGGTCGGGCGGGTGCTGCTGGCCGGCGACGCGGCCCACATCCACCCGCCCATCGGGGGACAGGGCCTCAACCTGGGCGTCCAGGACGCGTTCAACCTCGGCTGGAAACTGGCCGCACAGGTCCGTGGCTGGGCGCCGGAAACGCTGCTGGACACGTACCAGGCCGAACGGCATCCGGTCGCCGAGGAGGTGCTGGACAACACGCGAGCCCAGATGGAACTGCTCTCCACCGAGCCGGGCCCGCAGGCCGTGCGCAGGCTGCTCACCGAGCTGATGGACTTCGACGAGGTGAACCGCCACCTCATCGAGAAGATCACCGCGATCGGCATCCGTTACGACTTCGGCCCCGGCCCCGACCTGCTCGGCCGCCGCCTGCGCGACATCGAGGTGAGCCAGGGCCGCCTCTACGGCCTGCTGCATCGCGGGCGCGGCCTGCTGCTGGACCGCACCGGGCGCCTGAGGGTCGGCGGCTGGGCGGACCGGGTCGACTACCTCGGCGATCGCAGCGCGGCACTGGACGTGCCGGGCGTCCTGCTGCGCCCCGACGGCCACGTCGCCTGGGTCGGCGACGACCAGCGGGGCCTGGACGACCACCTCTCCCGCTGGTTCGGCGAGCCCGCCGACTGATTCGGCCGGCGCGCCCGCGCCCGCGTCCGCATCTGCGGGCGCTGTCGGTCGGGAGCGGGAGCGGCCGGCGTTCCCGTCGGGCCTCCGCCGCCCGCCGGCCTGGCTGAGAATGGCCAGGCCGGCGGGCGGCGGCCGGTCCTGCCGCCCGGGTTCCTCGGCGAGGGCGGGGGCGGGGCGTCAGCGGGTGAGGCGGGCGGCCTTGACGTCGGTGACGAAGGCGGACCAGGCGGCGGGCCGTACGGTCAGGGCCGGGCCGGTCGGGTCCTTGCTGTCCCGGACGCCGACGACGCCGGGCAGGTTGTCGGCCACCTCGACGCATTCGCCGCCGTTGGTGCCGCTGCGGGTGCTGGTGCGCCAGCGGGCGCCGGTCAGGTCACTCATAGCACTCTCCCAGGATGGCCTCGATGACGTCCGTCGATTGTTGCCGATCCAGGGCGAGGGAGGCCAGCCCCGACCAGACCCGCTCGTACGCGGCGATCTCCGCCGGCTGGTCGAGGTAGAGCGCGCCGGTGAGCCCCTCGACGTAGACGGTCGGCGGCTCGCTGGGGCTGCCGAGGGCCGACGGCGGGAAGTCGAGCAGGACGAAGGTGCCGGCCTCGGCGGCGAGCGGCGGCCCGGCGGCCAGCGGCAGCACCCGGACGGTGATGTTGTGCCGCTGGTTGACCGCCAGCAGGTGCCGGAGCTGGTCGGCCATCACCTCCCGGTCCGGCACCGGGCGGCGCAGCACCGCCTCGCTGAGGATCACGGTCAGGTCGGGCGGCGGGGGCAGCCGCCGGGCCAGCAGCCCCTGCCGCTGAATCCGGAGGCTTACGATTTTCTTGCGCTCCTCCTCGCCCAGCTCCGGCCGGTTGAGCAGGAAGAGCGCGGTGGCGTACCCCGGGGTTTGCAACAGCCCCGGCACCAACTCGGCGTTGTAGTACCGCACGCTGCTCGCGGCGTTCTCCAGGCCCATGTACAGCGAGAACCAGGCCGGGATGGAGCGGCCGTACGCGTGCCACCACCCCTCGGCCCGGCTGACCTCGGCGAGCCCGAGCAGCACGCTGGCCTGCTCCGGGGTGGCCTCGTACAGCTCGCAGAGGAGCCGGATGTCCGGGGTCTTGGCCGAGGTCAGGCCCCGCTCGATGCGCCAGAGCTTCTGCCGCGAGCAGTAGAGCTTGTCGGCTGCCGCCTCGATGGTGACGTGGGCCTCCTCCCGGAGCTGGGTGAGCAGCCTGCCGAGTTGCCGTCGCGGCACCGTCGAACTGATTGTTTCATGCATCGTGCAACACCTTTCCGTCCGGAATGCAACACCGGAACACCGAATTCGCAACGTCGAAGAAAGCGAATTCCGTGGTGCCCGGGCAATGGCGGGAACTGATGTGGCGATGCTAATGAAATGCGCGCTCGGTGGGCAACGAATGACGGTGGGTGAGTCTTCGTGCGGCGCGTCGACGCGGAATGGGCTGTGCCGGCAGCAGCGATGCCGGCACAGCCCACCCGTGGTTCGTGCTACCGGTAGTAGACCTCGGAAGCCCGGTATCGAGGGGCGCCGCTTCCATTCGAGCAGTAGGGCCTTGCGTCGACCAGGTTCTCGGACGTACTGAACAGCGGCAGAGCGTTCAGTTAGCGACTGATCGAGTGGTCGCCCGGACCGCCGTGGCCTCGTCCCGGATCCGGGCCTCGGTCACGAGGTCACCGGCTCTGCGGTGGGTCTCGGCCAGGGTGTCGAGCCCCACGGCCAACCAGGTGCGGGCACCGATCCGCCGCCACAGGTCGACGGCGGCCTCGGCGCGCCGCCGGGCCGGTACCGGACGGTCGGCCATGAGTTGTGCCTCCGCGAGCGCGTACAGCGCCGCCGCCTCGCCCCACAGGTTGCCGAAGGCACGGTAGGTCCACAGGCTGCGGGCCAGAAGGAGGCGCCCTTCACCAGCTTCGCCCTGTCGGGTGAGGACGTCCCCGAGCCAGCAGTTGGCGTGCGTCGCACTCAGCCGGTCACCGAGGTCCTCGCTGATCCCGGCGGCCTGTCGGAAACAATCGGCGGCGGCCGGGTAGGCGGCGAGCGCCCGGTGGCTCTGACCCAGGCAACGCAACGCCTGGGCCTCGCCGGGGCGGTAGCCGGCGGTCCGGCTTACCCGCAGGCACTCCTCGAACCGCTGCCGGGCCGCCTCGATCCGGCCCTGCTCCAGCTCGATGACGCCGATGCCGTTGGTCGCATAGACCAGACAGTTGACGTTGCCCGCTGCACGCGCCAGCTCGGCGGCCTGCTCGAAGTGGCGCACCGCCGAGGCGTACCGGCCGAGCAGCCGGTGCACGTACGCCAGCCCGGCCGCAGCGCTGGCCCGGTAGGCCGGTGCCTGGCCCTCCACGAGCAGCAGCGCCTGCTCGAAGTGGACCAACGCCTCCGGATAGCGATCCAGAATCGTGGTGAGCTCGCCGAGGCAGCGGTGCAGTTTGGCCGCGCTGGCCTGGTCGCCCCGCCGCAGCGCGAACTCAAGGGCCCGGCTCTGCAGCCTTTCCCAGTCGTCGAAGTGGCTCCCCACCTGGAAGAACGTCGTCAGTGCGGTGGCCAGGCCGGCGGCCGGTGCCACCTCGTCGTCCGTGAGCGCCTGGTCGACCACAGCGATCAGGAGCTGTCGCTCGTCGGTGAACCAGGCCAGCGGATCGGCGAGAAGCTGTTCAGCGGCCGCCTTCGGCAGCCGCCAGGAGACCAGCTCAGACTGCGGGATGTCCTGGAAGTCGGCGCTGAGGGCCTCCGCTGCGGCATCGGCGAGCTGCAGGCTCGCGCTGAGCAGGCGGCCGAGCGCCGCCGCGCGATGTGGTCGCGGGACCTCCCGCTCCGCTCGTTCCCGGCCGAGCAGTCGCACCAGGTCGTGCAGCCGGTAGCGGAGCCCGCTGACGCCGGCCGGCCGGGTCTCCACCAGGTGCACCTCGACCAGGTCGTCGAGTACGGACTCCGCGTCGGACAGGCCGACGTCCAACAGTGCGGCCAGGGCCCAGGCGGCGAACTCCGTACCTGGCAACAGGCTGAGCATCCGCAGCGCATGCCGTCCGGTCGGGGTCATGGCCCGGTAGGTCAGTTCGAGGCTGGCCCGGACGGCGACGTGACCGACGGCCAGCTCGTCGAGCTTGTGTTGCTGGTCGGCGAGGGCCTCGGCGACCCGGGCCAGCGGCCAGTGCGGTCGGGCGGCCAGCCGGGCCCCGGCCACCCACAGCGCCAGCGGAAGACCGGCGCAGGTCCGCACGATCGATTCGGCCGGGCCGGACTCGGCCGTGGTGCGATCCCGGCCGAGCATCTCGCGTAGCAGGGCGACCCCGGTCGCGGAGTCCAGTACGCCCAGTGGCAGCCGACGACCGGCCAGGCCCGCCAGAGTGGTCCGACTGGTGACGATGGTCGCGCAGCGGGCACCGCTGGGCAGCAGGTCGGCCACCTGCCGGGTATCACCGGCGTTGTCCAGCACGACGAGTACCTCGCGCTGTGCCAGCAGGGTCCGGTAGAGATGGATCCGGGTGGTCAGGTCCGGTGGCACCGTCCCGCCGCGTACGCCCAGCGCACGCAGGAAGGCTCCCAGGACGGTGCGCGGGTCGGCCGGTTCTTCGTCGAAGCCCCGTAGGTCGACGTAGAGCTGCCCGTCCCGAAATCGGGGCGCGAGCAGGTGACCGGCACGCACCGCGAGCGCGGTCTTGCCCACCCCGGCCGGGCCGGTCATCAGCAGCGTCTGCGGGCCGGTGACATCCTCGGCCACCATCCTCAGACTCTCGGCCACCTCCCGCTCCCGACCGACGAACACGGGCAGGTCCGGTGGCAGCAGGCGCGGGACGAGTTGACGTGCGACCGGGTCGGACCAGTTCTCCTGGCCGTCCTCGACCGGGTCGGCCGGGGTGACGATCGCCGGGTCCGGCAGCGATGATCCAGTCGCCAGGTCGACGCCGGCCGACAGCGCCAGCGCCTGCCGTGCCTGCACCCAGTCCCGCACGGTTGCCGGATCGCCACCGCAGGCCCGCACCAGCGCGGCGACGAGTTCCTGGCTGGGCAGCGAGACTCGGTTCAGAGCGGTGGCGAGGGTGCTCGCCGGTAGCTGGTCACCAGCCCGGCGGGCCGCCCGCTCCAAGGCCCGGTACGAGAGACCCGACCCGATCTTGACCGCACGCAGTTGGGCGACGAACTCCGCCGGTGTCCGCGCCGAAGAAGGGCAGGGCAGCGGGCTCGTCACGGAACGTATGGTATCCCCGCGCCGCGTGCTACGGCTGTCCCTGATGGAAGCGCAGCGAGGTCATGCCCTCGGCCGGGTTGGCCCAGGACATGACCCTCGCCGGCGGGCCGGCGGTCAGCTGTCGTTGCGGGTCCAGGTTTCCGTTGAACAGGTGCCGCCTGAACTGCACAGGGACAACCGGATGCCGCTGCCCTGGCTGCCGTACGCGTTGGGGCTGGTGCTGTCCTCGTAGAAGTCCTTGTTGCAGTGGGACCAGGTGTTCGTCAGGTTGCTCAGCCAGCATTCGCCATTCCGGTACTGCTGCCAAGCGCTGCCGTTCCAGAGCCAGTTGCTCCAGCGAGCGTAGACCGCCCCGCTGGTGTTCTTGACGAGGTAGATCCCGTCCCCGTACTTCTGGAAGCACGCTTCGCCGTAGCTGTTCTCGGTGCACCCGTACACACTGTATATAGGGCCGCCGCCAACTGCATCGTTGTATTCCGTGGCCGCTGCGCCAACCGTTCCGTCGACGACGGAAGCCTGGGGCGATGCGGTGACGCTCGCCGATGCGGCGGGGCTGGGTGCAGCCAGGCTCGCGAGTACCAGAGCCGGTACTGCCGCCAGGGCCATCAAGTGTTTCTGCCAGTTCTTCACGGGTCTCCCTTTCGTGTGCTCCGACATGAGCTACGCGCTTTGATCCGTGCTGCCCAACCCCATCGTGGTCAGGCTTCCGTTGCCGGTCAGCTCAGGGGCGCTTGAATCACAACCAGCCCGTGCACCTGCGGGCGGTGTTGGCGTTGCTGGTGCACAGCTTCGGGTAGACACCGCTGGACACGTTCGAGTCGTGCCAGACGGAGTACAGGACATCGCCATCGCCTCCGGTCACCTCGCCGACCTTCTCGCCGTTCGAGGGGCTGCCCGGGTATTTGACCCAGATCTCCGCACGGCGTCCGTCGGGGGCCGTGTCCCAGAGCGAGTAGTCGATCATGGTTCCGATGTCGTTGCCCCAACACAGTTGAAACGACAGGAAGCCGCCCGCGATCTCCGCCTCTCCGTCACGGCACTGGTAGGCGGCGGGGGCGGCAGCGGCCGGTGAGGCGCCCGTCATCAGCACCGCGCCCGCGGCCAGAATGACTGCCGCACTCGAAGCGAGTCCACGACCGGTAGGGCGCAGAGCCGAAAGCTTCTTCACGATATCTCCCTACAAACAACGACACCGCTGATCCTTGGCGTTGACTTGCGCATGCCGAATCTCCCCGGTCCCTGAACGCGCGCCCCTGGGCGGGAGCGTCGTTCGGGATTGAACGCTGCCAATGCTGTCTGTGGCGTGCTGTGCGGACAAGGGCGAACGCCGTACGAGACTGTTCGGAACAGTGCCTGTCGCGTTCCGAACACGCCCAGGCGTGATCCCCCGGACGCGCGTCGACGCCCGGGTCAGGCCGAGGTTGATAAGGTGCCCTTCCTTACACCCCCAGCGCGGTGGCGATCTCCGCGCGCAGGGCGGTCAGCGCCGTGGCCGCGCGCTGCCGGGCCGCCGGCACGTCGCCGTCCGCGACCGGCTCCACCACCTCCAGGTACGCCTTCAGCTTCGGCTCGGTGCCCGACGGGCGGATCACCACCCGGGCCGCGTCGCTGCGCAGCACCACCACGTCGGAGGCGGGGAGCAGGTCCCGCGCCTCGGTGACCGGCTGCCCGAGCAGGGTCGTCGGGGTGGCCGCCCGGACCCGGGCCATCGCGTCGGCGATGATCCGCAGGTCGTCCACCCGGACGGAGAGCTGGTCGGTGTGGTGCACGCCGAACTCGGCGGCCAGCTCGTCGAGCCGGTCGGTGAGCGTGCGCCCCTGCGCCTTCAGGCCGGCGGCCAGCTCGGCGACGGTCAGCGCGGCGGTGATGCCGTCCTTGTCGCGCACGTGGTCCGGGGCGACGCAGTAGCCCAGCGCCTCCTCGTAGCCGAAGACCAGCGGCGCGGAGCCGCCGCCCGCCCGCACGATCCACTTGAACCCGGTCAGCGTCTCGTCGTACGGCAGGCCCCGGGCGGCGCACATCGACCGCAGCAGGGACGACGAGACGATCGTGGTGGCGTAGAGGCCCGTGACGCCCCGGCGCATCAGGTGGTCGGCGAGCAGCACTCCCACCTCGTCACCGCGCAGCATCCGCCACCCCCCAGAGGCGCCGTCGCGGACGGCGACCGCGCAGCGGTCCGCGTCCGGGTCGTTGGCGATGGCCAGGTCCGCGCCGGTCTGCTCGGCGAGCGCGACGAGGAGGTCCACCGCCCCCGGCTCCTCCGGGTTGGGGAAGCTCACCGTCGGGAAGTCCGGGTTCGGCTCCGCCTGCTCGGCCACCACCCCGGGCACGGCGAAGCCGGCGTGGGCGAAGGCGGCGGTCAGCACCGCCGCGCCCACCCCGTGCAGCGGGGTGTACGCCACCTTCAGGTCCCGGGGCCAGGCCGGGTCGACCACGGCGGCGGCCCGCTGGACGTACGAGGCCACCAGGTCGTCGCCGAGGCGCTCGCCGGCGGGGCCGAGCGGCACCTCGGCCAGCGGGCCGACCGCCCGGATGGCCGCGGAGATCCCGGCGTCGGCCGGCGGCACGATCTGCGCGCCCGCGCCCAGCGCACCGCCGAGCTGCGCGCCCAGGTACACCTTGTAGCCGTTGTCCTGCGGCGGGTTGTGGCTGGCGGTCACCATCACGCCGGCCGCCGCGTCGAGCAGCCGCACCGCGTACGCCAGCACGGGGGTGGGCAGGGGGCGGGGCAGCAGCAGGGCGGGGCGGCCCGCGCCGGTGGCGACCCGGGCGGTGCGCTCGGCGAACTCCCGGGAACCGTGCCGGGCGTCGTACCCGATGACCAGCGGGCCGGTCGCGCCCTCGGCGGCGAGCCAGCCGACGAGCCCGGCGGCGGCCTGGGTGACCACGGCGAGGTTCATGCCGTTCGGGCCGGCCCGCAGCGGGCCGCGCAGCCCGGCGGTGCCGAAGGTCAGCGGCCCGGCGAAGCGGTCGGCCAGCTCGGGCGCGCTCGCCGGCAGCCGGTCGAGCACGGCCCGCAGCTCGTCGCGGGTGGCCGGGTCGGGGTCGTCGTCGAGCCACCGCCGGGCCTGGTCGCGAATGTCGTCAAGGTCAGTGGGTTCCGCCGCCATGTCTCTTGATAGCAGGCGGCGGATCACCACGTCGCGTCGGCCTCGCTCCGGGGTGACCCCGGAGCGGGCCTCAGCCGGCCGGGTGGGGCCCGGCCGGCGCGGCGCTCAGTTCGCGCCGCCGAGCTTGAACGACTGCACCATCCCGTCGAAGATCGGCTTGCTCTCGGCGAACCGGGCGTGGGTGGAGGAGAGGTAGAACGAGTAGACCTTGCCCTCGTGCACCACCCCGCGCCACACGCCGTGCCGCATGGCGTCGCCCTCGCCGCAGGTGTACTCCAGCTCGGCGGCGTCCCGGCCGTCGAGCTTCTGCGCGCTCAGCGCCACCTGGTTGTACGGCTTCGGGCAGGAGGTGGGCCTGGTGCGCAGGCCGTTCGCGGCGACCTCGGCCCAGCGCATCGACGTCGTGCTCCAGTCCTCGGCGAGGATGCGCACCTTGCGGCCGTTGTCCTGTGGGTCGACGAAGTCCACCCACACGCCGCCCTCGGCGCTGCGGCGCTCCCAGCCCTTCGGCACCCGCACCGTGACGCCCTTGGCGGACTGCTCCTCCATCTCCGGCGCCTGCGCGGCGGGCGCACCGGCGCTGGGCTGGCCCTGCGGGGTGGCCGGCGACTCCGGGTCGTCGCCGCCGAACAGGACGACCGCGCCGACCACCAGCAGCACCGCGAGGAGGCAGCCGGCCGCGGCGAGCCGCACCTTGCGCGGCAGGCCCTTGACGGCGGCGAGGGCCCCGCCGCCCTGCGGGGCCGGCGCGGGGGACGGCGCGGTCCAGGGCTGGCCGGTGCCCGGCACCGACCACTGCTGGCCGCCGCCGTACGTGCCGCCGGCCCGCTGGGGCGCGCCGCCGTAGCCGGGAATCGCCTGGGTGGCGTCGCGCTGGCCGACCGGTTGGGTGGCGTCGGGCTGGCCGACCCGCTGGGTGGCGTCGGGCTGGGCCGCCCGCGCCCCGGCGGCGAAGGGGAAGCGCTGGGTGAGGTCCGGCCGGACCCCGGCGGGCACCTGCTGGGTGGCGTCGGAGGAGGCCCCGTACGCCAGCTTCTGGGTGGCCTCCGGCGCCGCGCCCGCGTCGACCCGCTGGGTGGCCTCCGCCGCCCCGCCGTACGTCCGGCCGGTCGGCGCGGCCGGCGAGGGCGGAGCGGTCGGGGTGGCCGGCGCGGTCGGGGTGGCCGACTGCGGTGCGGCGGCCGGCGGGGGCACGGAGGGCAGCGGGGGCGGCGCGGGCATCGTCCCGGTGGGGGTGTGCAGCGGGCTGGCGCTGGTCGCCTCCGGCCCGGCGGCGCTCGGGGCGGCGGGGAGGGCCTTCGGCTTCTCGCCCTGGCGCAGCTTGGCCAGCCGGTCGGTCAGTGACTCGCCGGGGGCGAGCATCGCCGAGCCGCCGATCTGGCCGCTCGGCTTCGGCTTCGGCTCGGGCGCGGGCGGGACGACGGGGGGACGCGGCGTCACCGGCACCACCGCGTACGGGTCGGTCACCGAGTGGACGGCGCTGGCCACGCTGGTCAGCGGGCCGGCCAGCAGCTCGCGCAGCATCGTCCGGGCGGTGTGCACGTCGAGCCGGCGGGCCGGGTCCTTCTCCAGCAGCCCCATCAGCACCTGGGTCAGCGGGCCGCTGCGCTGCGGGGTGGCCGGCGGGTCCTCGACCACGGCGTGCATGGTCTCGATCGGGTCGCCCTTGTCGAACGGGGGCCGACCCTCGACCGCCGTGTACAGGGTGACGCCGAGGGAGAACAGGTCGCTCGGCGGCCCGAAGTCCTGCCCCATGGCCCGCTCGGGGGAGATGAAGTGCGGCGAGCCGAGCACCATCCCCGGCGTGGTGAGCTGCACGTCGGTGGAGAGCTTCGCCACGCCGAAGTCGGTGAGCACGCACCGGCCGTCGGAGCAGATCAGCACGTTGGCCGGTTTCACGTCGCGGTGCAGCACGCCGAGGGCGTGCGCCACCTCCAGCGCGCCGAGCAGGGCAATGCCGATCTTGGCGACGGCGCGGGGCGCGACCGGCCCGTCCTCGATCACCATGTCGGCGAGGCTGCGGGCGTCCAGCAGCTCCATCACGATCCAGGGGCGGCCACCCTCGGTGACCACGTCGTACACCTGGACCACGGCCGGGTGCTGGATGGCCGCGGCGGCGCGCGCCTCGCGCAGTGTGCGCTCGTACATGGCGTCGCGGTCGGTGGGGGCGAGGCCGGGCGGGAGGACGACCTCCTTCACCGCCACGTCACGCCGCAGCAGGGTGTCGTTGGCACGCCAGACCGTGCCCATGCCGCCGTTGCCCACCGCGGACCGGAGCGAGTAGCGACCACCGATGGTGGTGCCGGGTGCCGCGCGGCCGTGGGGTGGACTGACTGGTCCGCCGCTCCACGTCGGGATCTGAGTCACAGAAAAGCCACCGGGGGAAATCGAGGGGGCTGGGACACAACTCCCCTATCTTGCTGGTTCCGACGCCCGATGCGAAACCCGACGCGGCGGACGTTACCGAACTGGACCGTACGTCTCCGGCTTCCTCCCCTGCGGCCGGTGGTCGGGGCGGGTGCGCCCGGGGCGGCCGGCGGGGGTGTGCCCAATCCCTCACCCTCCGAACGGCCGTCTCGTCCTACCATCCGTTGATGAGCGAACCGCGGTCAAGCGAGTCCGGCTTCCCGATCAAGGGCGTCTACACGGAGGCGGACCTGCCGGAGGGCCTGGACGCCCGGCTGGGCGAGCCGGGGGAGTTCCCGTACACGCGTGGGGTCTATCCCACCATGTACACCTCCCGGCCGTGGACGATGCGCCAGTACGCCGGCTTCGGCACCGCCACCGAGTCGAACGCGCGGTACCACCAGCTCCTGCGGGCGGGCACGATGGGCCTCTCCGTCGCCTTCGACCTGCCCACCCAGATGGGGTACGACTCCGACGACCCGATCGCCCACGGCGAGGTCGGCAAGGTCGGCGTCGCGATCGACTCGATCGACGACATGCGGCTGCTCTTCGACGGCATCCCGCTGGACAAGGTCTCGACCTCGATGACCATCAACGCGCCGGGCTCGGTGCTGCTGCTGCTCTACCAGCTCGTCGCCGAGGAGTCGGGGGTGCCGGGCGCGGCGCTCAACGGCACGATCCAGAACGACATCCTCAAGGAGTACATCGCCCGGGGGACGTACATCTTCCCGCCGAAGCCGTCGCTGCGGCTGGTCGCCGACACCTTCGCCTACTGCCGGGCGGAGGTGCCGAAGTGGAACACCATCTCCATCTCCGGCTACCACATGGCCGAGGCCGGCGCGTCCCCCGCGCAGGAGATCGCGTTCACCCTGGCCAACGGCGTCGAGTACGTCCGCGCCGCGCTGGCCGCCGGGCTGGCCGTGGACGACTTCGCGCCCCGGCTGTCGTTCTTCTTCGTGGCCCGGACCACCCTGCTGGAGGAGGTCGCGAAGTTCCGCGCGGCCCGGCGGATCTGGGCCCGCCTCATGCGCGACGAGTTCGGGGCGAAGAACCCGAAGTCGATGATGCTGCGCTTCCACACCCAGACCGCGGGCGTGCAGCTCACCGCCCAGCAGCCCGAGGTGAACCTGGTCCGGGTCGCGATCCAGGGGCTCGGCGCGGTGCTCGGCGGCACCCAGTCGCTGCACACCAACAGCTTCGACGAGGCCATCGCGCTGCCCACCGAGAAGGCCGCCCGGCTGGCGCTGCGCACCCAGCAGGTCCTGGCGTACGAGACGGACCTGACCGCGACCGTCGACCCGTTCGCCGGGTCGTACGTGGTGGAGGCGATGACCGCCGAGATCGAGGCGGCGACGGTGGAGCTGATGGAGCGGGTGGCCGACCACGGCTCCGTCGTGGACGCCATCGAGGCGGGCTTCCAGAAGCGGGAGATCGAGCAGTCGGCGTACCGGATCGCCCAGGAGATCGACTCGGGCGAGCGGGTGGTGGTCGGGCTCAACCGGTTCACGATCGACGCCGAGGAGCCGTACGAGCCGCTGCGGGTGGACCCGACGATCGAGGCGGCCCAGGCCGAGCGGCTGGCCAAGCTGCGCGCGGAGCGCGACAACGGCGCCGTCGAGCGGGCCCTCGGCGAGCTGCGCGCCGCCGCCGAGGGCGCCGCGAACGTGCTGTACCCGATGCGGGAGGCGCTGCGGGCCCGCGCCACGGTGGGCGAGGTCTGCGGCACCCTGCGCCAGGTCTGGGGCACGTACCGCCCGAGCGACCGGTTCTGATCACATCCCCTGTTCCTCAGCCGCCGCGACCCCGGTTCCGCCCCTCGGAACCGGGGTCGCGCGCCGTTGCGCCCCGGACTACTGTCGGCGGCGGCGCGGGAGGCGCGGGCCCGGGTGGCCGCGAGGGGGCGCCCTCGACAGGTGTGTGCCACCCCGGGCGGTGGGTAAGCCAGTCCGGATGAACGGGACGGACAGCGTGTGCGGAGGCGTCCCGGCCCGTCGTGTCACCGTCGGGGATCGCCGGCCGCCGCGTGCGTCGGTTAATTGTCCGAGCGGCAGTTCGTTGAAGCGACCAATGCGACAATTCGGGTAGCGACGGCCCCGAATCGACGGCGATTTCGTGACCGCCGATCGGTTACGGGTTGTAGGAGGTGTGGGGCGGATGATGGCGTTCGACCGCGATCTACCTGCTGCCGCGCAGGTTGTCGGGACCGCCGACCAGGGCTTTCGTGACTCTGCGCGGTCCGATCACTACACGAATGATGTTGCACAGCGTCACCGGCGAAGGTCTAGGCTGTCTGCTGTCCTGCCCGATGATCCATCCATTCCTAGTGATCGAGAATTCGACGTGACGAGTGCGTTGACGCTGCCGCACGGCAGCCAACTGGCGCCGCCGGCCTGGCCGGATGCGCCCCCCGGGTCCGAGCCCCTGCCCTTCGAGCTGGACCATCTGCTCGCCCTACGGGTACCCGGCCTCGTCGCCACCCGCCGGCACCTGCACTCCCACCCGGAGCTCTCCGGCGAGGAGTTCGAGACAGCGGCCCTGATCGCCCGCGAGCTGTCGCTCGCCGGGCTGCACCCGCGCCTGCTGCCCAAGGGCAACGGGGTCATCTGCGACGTCAACGGCCGCCCGGACGGCCCCGTGGTCGCCCTCCGCGCCGACATCGACGCGCTGCCGCTGACCGACGTCAAGGACGTGTCGTACCGCTCCACGAAGGACGGCGTCTGCCACGCCTGCGGCCACGACGTGCACACCACGGTGCTGCTCGGCGTCGGGATGCTGCTGGCCCAGCTCGCCGACCTCGGCAAGCTGGACGGCCGGGTCCGGCTGATCTTCCAGCCGGCCGAGGAGATCCTGCCCTGCGGCTCGCTGGAGGTCATCGAGGCCGGCGGCCTGGACGACGTCGTGCAGATCTTCGCCCTGCACTGCGACCCCAACCAGCCGGTCGGCAAGGTCGGCCTGCGTGTCGGCCCGATCACCGCCGCCGCCGACAACGTCACGGTCCGGCTGACCGGCCCCGGCGGGCACACCGCCCGCCCGCACCTGACCGTCGACCTGGTCGACGCGCTCGGCCGGCTGGTCACCGAGGTCCCCGCCCTGGTCAGTCGCCGGGTGCCGGCCAACAGCGGGCTGCTGCTGGTGTTCGGCCACGCCTCGGCCGGCACCCAGTACAACGTCATCCCGTCCGAGGCGTGCGCCTCCGGCACCCTGCGGGTGATGGACCGCGCCACCTGGGACCAGGCACCCAAGATCGTCGCTCAGGTGGTCCGGGACGTCATCGCCCCGACCGGCGCCACGGTCGATCTGGAATACCTGCGCGGCCGGCCGCCGGTCACCAACGACGCCCTGGCGATCCAGGTGCTGACCGCCGCCACCCAGGCCGCGCTCGGCCCGGGCGGCGTCGCCGAGACGCCGCAGAGCATGGGCGGCGAGGACTTCTCCTGGTACCTGGAGCACGTCCCCGGCGCGCTGGCCCGGCTCGGCGTCGGCCGGTCCGGCCCCAACGTCGACCTGCACCGCGCGTCGTTCGACGTGGACGAGCGGGCCATCGGCGTCGGGGTCCGGCTCATGGTGCAGACCGCGTTGCGGGCACTCGCGGCGGCTCGCTGACGGTCGGCGGCACCGGCCGCCGCCGGCGCCGCCGACGCAGCACCACGAGCAGGACCGCCACCGGCAGGCCGAGCGCCACCGCGAAGGGCAGCAGCGCCCCGAGCGCGGTGAGCAGGACACCCACCGAAGCGACGAAGGCCGCCCAGCCGCCCCGCAGGCCCGCCAGGAAGCCGGTGCCGTCCTCGTCGCCCTGGGTCTCCGCCTGCGGCCCGACCAGGGTGAGGGTGATGGTGGAGAGCGCCGTCAGGTCCGCCAGGCGGCGCTTCTTCGCCTCCAGCGAGGCGAGGTCGGCCTCCCGCCGGGCCAGCTCCCGCTCGATCGTCACCAGGTCGGTGATCGAGTCGGCCTGGGACAGCAGCTTGCGGCCACTGTCGACCCGGGCCCGCTGGGTGGCGATCCGGGCGTCCAGGTCCACGGTCTCCTCGGTCACGTCCTCCGTACGGATCGACCGGAGCTCCTGCCGGCCCAGCTTCGCCAGCTCCTCCAGCACGGGGGCGAACCGGGCCGCCGGCACCCGCAGCTCCAGCTCCGCGCGGGCGTCGGCGCTGGAGCTGCTGCGCCGCTCGTCGCCGCCCACGAAGCCGCCGGCCCCGGTGGCCACGGCGACGGCCGACGCGGCGGCGGCGTCCACCTCGTCCACCCGCACGCGCATCGTTCCGGTGTAGACGATCGAGCGCTGGTCGACCCGCAGGTCGGGCGACCCGCCCCCGGCGCCGGCCTCGGCCGCGTCCTTCCCGGCGGCACCCTCCGGTCGGGCCTCGGGCGCGCCGGCCGGCGCCTCCTTCTGGGCCCGCACCCCCGCCGAGTCGTGCGCGCCGTCCCCGCCGTCCGAGCCACTGCACCCGCTCACCGCCAGCAACGCCACCAGGCCCGCCACCGCGAGCAGCCGGCCTCTCGAGTATCCGTGCATTCCCGCTCCGATCCTCCGCGCCCTCGTCGGGCGATACGTCAGACGTGGCGCGGCACCGCGCCGGTTCCGGCAGACTGCGCTGAAGGACATCACGATTCAGTCAATCGAGGAGTCACGATGCAGCTCACCAAGTACGCCCACTCCTGCCTCCGGGTCGAGCACGACGGCGGGGTCCTGGTCGTCGATCCGGGCGGGTTCAGCGACCCGGCGGCGCTGGACGGGGCGGACGCGGTGCTGATCACCCACGAGCACCCGGACCACCTCGACGTCGAGGCGGTCACCCGGCAGCTCGACCGCCGGCCGTTCCGCGTCCACGGCCCGGCGTCGCTGGCCCGCGCCCTCGGCGACGCGGCCGAGGTCCTCGACCCGGTCGCCGCCGGGCAGGCGTTCACCGCCGCGGGCGTGGCGGTGCGCGCGTACGGTGGGCGGCACGCCGTCATCCACCCCGACATCCCGGTGGTGGACAACCTGGGGTACCTGATCGGCGACGCCGTCTACCACCCGGGCGACGCGCTCGTGGTGCCCGACGACGTCCAGGTGGACACCCTCTTCGCGCCGATCCACGCCCCCTGGTCGAAGTTCTCCGAGGTGCTCGACTTCATCCGCGCGGTCGCCCCGCGCCGCGCCTACGCCCTGCACGACGGGCTGCTCAACGACAACGGGCTCGCCGTGCTCAACCGCCAGTACGCGGCCCTGTCCCGCACCGACTACCGGCGTCTCGAGCCGGGCAGCCGGCTCGACGCCTGACCGTGCCGCCCCCGCCGGACCTGGTCCGGCGGCTCTACTCCGAGCCGCCCGACCGGTTCGTCGCCACCCGGGACGCCGCCGTCGCCGACGCCCGCCGGGCGGGCGACCCCGCCGCCGCCCGGGAGATCGCCCGGCTGCGCCGCCCGACCGTCGCCGCCTGGCTGGTGAACCTCCTCGCCCTGCGCCGCCCCGAGCTGGTCGCCGACCTGACCTCGCTCGCCGAGGCCCTGCGCACGGCCCAGCGCGACCTGCGCGGCCCCCGGCTGCGGGAGCTCTCCGCCCAGCGGCGGGCGGTGGTCGCCGCCCTGGTCGCCGAGGCGCGCCGGCTGGCCGGGGAGGTCGAGGGCGCCCCGCCCCCCGGGAAGCTGCCGCTGGCCGAGGTGGAGGCGACGCTCAACGCCGCGCTCTCCGACGCCGACGTGGCCGAGCGGGTGCGCGCCGGCCGGCTGCTGCGGGCCACCAGCTACGCGGGCTTCGGCGAGGTGCCCCGCCCCCAGCTCCGGCTGGTCACCGGCGGCGACGAGGCCCCGCCGAGAGCCGGGCGGCCGGGCCGCGAGCAGGCTCCGCCGACGGCCGGGCGGCGCGACCGCGAACGGGCCGCCGGCAGGAAGGCCGACCGGGGGGCGGTTGCGGAGGAGAAGGCGGGGCGAAGGCCGGTTGCCGAGGAGAAGGCCGGCCCGGGGCCGGTTGCGGGGGAGAAGGCGGGGCGGGGCCGCGCCGCCGAACGGGAGGCCGAACCGAAGGCCGCGCGGGAGGAACGGCGGGCCGCCGAGCGCGACCGGGCGCGGCGCGAGCGCGCCGAGCGGGCCGCCCGCGCCGAGCGGGGCCGGCAGCGCAGGGCGCTGGAGCGGGAGCTGGCGAAGGCGCGTACCGGCCAGGAGCGGGCCGAGGCGGAGCTGGACGGTGCGGCGCGGGCCGAGCACGACGGCGCCGGGGAACTGGCCGACCTCGAACGGTCGCTGGCGGAGCTGGAGCGGCGGCGGGCCGACGCCGAGCAGGAACTCAGCCGGCGCAAGCTGGCCCGGCGCGCGGCGGAGCGGGCCCTCACCGCCGCCCGCCGGCGCACCGGGGAGGTGGAGGCGGCCATCGAGGCGGTCGACGCCGAGGAGGGGGCCGCGGACGGCGGTGCCGGCGGGACGCCGCCCCGACACCCGCCCGAGGCGTAAAAATGGGCGGCGCGCGACGAAGCGGGCTGTCAAGATCGGCCGGTGACCCTTCCCGTTGGCTGGAGCGCCCGCCGCCCCACTCTCGACGACGTGCCGGCGATCCTCGCGGTGGTGCACGCCGCCGACACCTTCGCCATCGGCCACCCCGACTTCGACGCCGACGATGTGCGCCTGGCCCTGACCGCGCCGTACGTCGACCCGGCCCAGGACTCCTGGCTCGGCCTGAACCCGCTGGGCGAGGTGGTCGCCTGGGCGATCCTGGACAACCACACCGGCACCGGGCGGGAGCTCGTCGACGTCTTCGTCGACCCGGAGACGGGGCGCGCCGCCCAGGCCCCGCTGCTGGACCGGCAGCTCGCCCGGGTCGCCGACCGCGCCGCCGAGCGGGGGCTGCCTGCACTCACCGTCCGCTGTCTCGTGTGCCCGCCGGAGCGGGAGTGGCTGGCCATCCTCACCGACCGGGGCTTCACCCACGCCAAGCGGTACGTCCGCATGCGCCGACCGCTGGCCGACCTGCCGGCGGAGCCGCCCGCCCCGCCCGCCGGGGTGACGATCCGCGAGGTGCGCGCGGGCGACGAGGCGGACCTGCGCACGTTCCACCGGATCTACGACGCGGCGTTCCAGAGCGTTCCCGACTACCAGCCGCTGCCGTACGAGCGGTGGCGGGCCCGCCTCGGCGACGGCTCCGCCTGGGACGAGTGGTTCGTGGCCGAGGTCGACGGCGCGCCGGCCGGCGTCCTCCAATCCTCCGACCAGGCGCGCGACCGGGACGAGGGGTTCGTCAAGAACCTGGCCGTGCTGCCCGGGCAGCGTCGGCGCGGGGTGGGCGGGGCGCTGCTGCGCCGGGCCTTCCACCGGTACGCCGCCAAGGGCCTCTCCTTCGCCGGCCTCGGCGTCGACCTGGCCAACCCGACCGCCCCGCTCTCCCTCTACCGCTCGGTGGGCCTGCGCGAGGTGCACAGCGTCGACATGTACGAGCTGGTCGTCCCCGCCCGCTGAGCCGCCGGGCGACCCGGTCGCCGTGTGGGATGGGCGACCCGGGGCGGGGCCGCCGGGCGGCCCGCTGGGCGGGCGGGTCAGACTGGGGGCGTGGGAGACGCGTTACGCCGAGGCGGTGCCGGTCGGGCGGGACCGCAGCTCGCTGACGTAGTCGTCGGGCGCGCCCGCCTTCTCGGCGGCATTCGCGATCTCCGACAGGTACCACGCCGTCGGCAGGCCGCCCTCGTACCCGTCGAAGACGTAGACCCACGCGGTGACGTCGCCGTCGAGGGTGGAGACCCGGACGTGCAGCTTCCGGTACGTCCCGGCGGTCACCCCCTCGATCTCGTCGAGCTGGGCGGCGTCGTACGGGTGGATGTCGTAGAGGGCCACGAAGACCCGGTCGCCGGGGGACTCGACGACGGTGCTGACCGCGCCCTCCCAGCCGATCGCGCCCTCGCCCGCGAAGGTGAGGCGCCAGCCTTCCAGCCAGCCGATGCCCACCATCGGCGAATGCGGACAGTAGGCGCGCATCCGGGCGGGGTCCAGGTTTGAGCCGTAGGCGGCGTAATGACGCACGGCGATGACGATAGCCCGGCGAGCGGGTGGGGGAGAATACGACGGTGCGTGTCGGACGCGCGGGAGAGAAGAAAGTCACCATGAGCATGGACGAGGGGCGGGAGCTGTGAGCCAGATCGTGATCATCGGCGGGGGGCCGGCCGGGTACGAGGCGGCCCTGGTCGCCGCCCAGCTTGACGCTGATGTCACCGTGGTGGAGGCCGAGGGGGCCGGCGGCGCCTGCGTGCTGTCCGACTGCGTGCCGTCGAAGACCTTCATCGCCAGCTCCGAGGTGGTGACCGGGTACCGGGACACCGAGGAGTTCGGGGTGCACTCCGACGGGCTGGAGGCGGTCACGGTCGACGCCCCCGCCGTGCACGAGCGGGTCAAGCGCCTGGCCCTGGCCCAGTCCGCCGACATCCACGCCAAGCTGGTGAAGGCCGGCGTCACCTTCGTCGCCGGCCGCGCCCGCCTCGGCGACGACATGCTCGGTCACACCCACCGGGTGCTCGTCACCCCGGCCGACGGGGCGGAGGAGTACTCGGTCGACGCCTCGACCGTGCTGGTCGCCACCGGCGCCACCCCGCGCCAGCTCCCCACCGCCCTGCCCGACGGCGAGCGCATCCTGACCTGGCGTCAGGTGTACGACCTGCCCGACCTGCCCGAGCACCTGGTCGTGGTCGGGTCGGGCGTCACCGGCGCCGAGTTCGCCAGCGCGTACCTGGCGATGGGGGTCCAGGTCACCCTGGTCTCCAGCCGGGACCGGGTGATGCCGCACGAGGACGCCGACGCGGCGATGGCGATCGAGCGGGTCTTCCGCTCCCGGGGCATGACGATTCTCAACAACTCCCGCGCCGAGGGCGTGCGGCGCACCGCCGACGGGGTCGAGGTCGAGCTGGCCGACGGCCGGCTGGTGCACGGCTCGCACGCGCTGATCGCGGTCGGCTCGATCCCGAACACCGCCGGCCTCGGCCTCGCCGAGTACGGCGTCGGGCTGGGCCGGGGCGGCTACGTCACCGTCGACCGGGTGTCCCGGACCAACGTCCCCGGCATCTACGCCGCCGGCGACTGCACCGGGGTGCTGCCGCTGGCCAGCGTCGCCGCGATGCAGGGCCGCATCGCGATGTGGCACGCCCTCGGCGAGGCGGTCCGGCCGCTGCGGCTGCGCACCGTCGCGGCGAACGTCTTCACCGACCCGGAGCTGGCCACCGTCGGCGTCTCCCAGGACGAGGTGGACGCCGGCCGCACCCCGGCCCGCCAGGTGATGCTGCCGCTGTCCGGCAACGCCCGCGCCAAGATGGACGACCTGGCCGACGGCTTCGTGAAGCTCTTCTGCCGGCCGGCCAGCGGCCAGGTGATCGGCGGCGTCGTGGTGGCCCCGAAGGCCAGCGAGCTGATCCTGCCGATCACCATGGCCGTGGAGAACAACCTCACGGTCAACGAGCTGGCGCAGACCATCACCATCTACCCGAGCCTCTCCGGCTCGATCACGGAGGCCGCCCGCCAGCTCATGCTGCACGAGCTGGAGTAGCCGGCGGCGGAGGTCAGCGGAAGGCGTCGGCGTGGTCGGCCGCCCACTGCCCGTACGGGCGGGCGGGGTGGCCGGTCACCGACTCGACCGTGGTGGTGACCTGCTCGGGGCGGTCGACGAAGGCGGCCCAGCCGTCGAGGGCGGCGTCGGCGAAGGCGGCGTCGCCGAACGCCCCCGCCAGCATGGCGTGAGCCTCGTCGCGGGGCATCTCCGCCCAGCGCAGCTCGCGGCCGATCACCCGGCCGATGGCGCGTACCTGCTCCTCCTGGATGACCGTCGCCGGGCCGCTGAGCAGGTGGCGGGCGCCGAGATGGCCGTCTGTGGTCAGCGCGGCGGCGGCCACCTCGGCGATGTCCCGTTCGTGGATCAGCGATCGGGCCGCGCCCCCGTACGGCCAGCGGACCACGTCGCCGGCGCGGATCTGATCCGCCCACGCCAGGGTGTTGGCGGCGAAGCCGGTCGGGCGCAGGAAGGCCCAGTCCGCCCCGGACTCCTCGACGGCCCGCTCGACGATTCCCCAGAACGACTCCGGCTGCTCGGCACCGGGCGCGGAGAGGTAGACGATCCGGGGCACCCGGGCGGCGAGCGTCCGGGCCACCTCGGGGGCGAGGCGGCGGGCCAGAACCGGGTCGGTGGAGGGCCAGATCAGGAAGGCCGCGTGGACACCGGTCAGGTGCGGGGCGAGCGACGCGGGTTCGGTGAGGTCGGCGGCCACCACCTCCACGCCGGCCGGCAGGCCGGCGGCGGCGGGATTCCGGCTGACCGCCCGGACCGGTTCGCCGCGGGCCGCCAGGATCGACACCAGCTCCCGCCCGACCGTGCCGGTCGCCCCCGTTACCAGGATCATCGTCGCCTCCCCGTCCGATCGGGCGTCGCTCGCCCGCTGTCCTGAGACGGTAGGACTTGAAGCGCGCTTCAGGTCAAGACGGAGAGTTCGATCAGTCGGTGGGGGCGTCGGCGCGGGTGTTGCGGGTGCCGAAGGCCGTCATCGCCCAGCCGGCCGCCGCGAAGCCGGCCGCCGCCGCCCCCGCGATCACCAGGAGCTGCCAGGCCGACTCGGTGAGCGCCCGGCCGCCCAGGTGCCCCACGAGCGCGCCGTACGCGGCCCAGGCCGACGCCGCCAGCGCCTCGTAGCCGAGGAAGAGCCGGTACGGGTAGCGGCTGCGGCCGGCGGCGAAGCAGGCGGCCATCCGGCCGCCGGGCACGAAGCGGCAGAGCAGGATCACCAGCGGCCCCGGGCGGCGCAGCCCCCGGGTGACCCGGCCGGCCATCCGGCGGGCCCGGCCCGGCTCGGCGCGCGGGGGCCGTCGGCGGTCCGGTACGCGCCGGCTGATCAGGTAGCAGGCCAGGTCCCCGACGAAGACGCCGAGCGCGCCGACGCCGATGGTCAGCGGCAGGCTCAGCCCGCCGTACACGGTGAGGGCCCCGCCGGTGATCATCACGGCCTGGGTGGGGATGACCGGGACGAACGCGTCGGCCGCGAGCAGCCCGAGCAGCACCAGGTACGCCCAGAGCGGCGACGCGACCCCGGTGAGGAGTTCAAGCACGACTGCCACCTCGCCGGATCCTGCTGCACGGGCGTACCGAGCCTGACGGCGTGTCCCGCGTCACCGGAGGCCGCCCCGGCCGGCGGTGACGGGCGCCACGGCGCGGCCACCGCGACGCGGGCCGGCGCATCCACCGGGACGCGGGCCGGCGCGGCCGAGGCCGATTTCCCTTCTCGACCTCGGCGTACGGGTGGGTGCGGGCGGCGGATCGGCGCGGTCCGGCGTACCGTTGTCGGCGCGCGGCCCCGAGCGCGTCGGGCCCCCCGTTCCCGACGACAGGGCCGCCATGGGCCGCCGGCAGGTCCCGTGCCGGCGGCCCACCCATCCTGGGCGCGGGAGCCCGTCCCGCATGACGGTCAGGCCTGGGCCGGCGCGGGCTGCGCCTCGGCGTCGAGCGCGACGACCGGGTCGGGCTGGGTGAACTGGGACTGGTAGAGGCGGTGGTACGCGCCCCGGGCGGCCAGCAGCTCCTCGTGGGTGCCCTGCTCGACGATCCGGCCGCTCTCCATCATCAGGATCAGGTCCGCGTCGCGGATGGTGGAGAGGCGGTGGGCGATGACGAAGCTGGTCCGGTCCGAGCGCAGGGCCGCCATCGCCCGCTGGAGCAGCACCTCCGTGCGGGTGTCCACCGAGCTGGTCGCCTCGTCGAGGATCAGCAGCGACGGCTCGGCCAGGAACGCCCGGGCGATGGTGATGAGCTGCTTCTCGCCCGCGCTGACGTTGCTGCCCTCCTCGTCGATCACGGTGTCGTAGCCGTCGGGGAGGCTGCGGACGAACCGGTCCACGAAGGTGGCCCGAGCGGCGGCGACGATTTCCTCCTCGCTGGCCCCCGGCTGGCCGTAGGCGATGTTGTCGCGGATCGTGCCGCCGAACAGCCAGGTGTCCTGGAGCACCATGCCGATCCGGCCGCGCAGGTCGTCGCGGGTCAGCGTGGTGACGTCGACGCCGTCGAGGGTGATCCGACCGGCGTCCAGCTCGTAGAAGCGCATGATCAGGTTGACCAGGGTCGTCTTGCCGGCCCCGGTCGGCCCGACGATGGCCACCGTGTGCCCCGGCTCGGCGACCAGCGACAGGTCGTCGATCAGCGGCTTGTCCGGCTCGTACCGGAAGCTGACGTGCTCGAACTCGACGCGGCCGTGCGGGTCGGTGACCCGGGCCGGCGTGGCCGGGTCCGGGCTCTGCTCGTCGGCGTCGAGGACGGCGAACACCCGCTCGGCGGAGGCCACGCCGGACTGGAGCAGGTTGGCCACCGCGGCGATCTGGGTGAGCGGCTGGGTGAACTGCCGGGAGTAGGCGATGAACGCCTGCACGTCGCCGAGGCTCATCGTGCCGGAGGCCACCCGCAGCCCGCCGACCACGGCGATCGCGACGTAGCTGAGGTTCCCGATGAACATCATCGCCGGCATGATGATCCCGGAGATGAACTGGGCGCCGAAGCTGGCCCGGAACAACTCCTCGTTCTTCTCGGCGAAGGCGGCCTGCACCTCGCGCTGCCGACCGAAGACCTTGACCAGCTCGTGGCCGGTGAACGCCTCCTCGATCTGGCCGTTCAGCTCGCCGGTGTGCGCCCACTGGGCGACGAACTTCTTCTGCGACCGCTTGGCGATCGCCCCGGTCACCACCACCGACAGCGGCACCGCGACCAGGGCGACCAGCGCCAGCAGCGGCGAGATCCAGAACATCATGGCCAGCACACCGACCACGGTGAGCACCGAGGTGAGGAGCTGGCTCAGCGTCTGCTGGAGGGTCTGCGAGATGTTGTCGATGTCGTTGGTGACCCGGCTGAGCAGCTCGCCCCGGGGCTGCCGGTCGAAGTACGGCAGCGGCAGCCGGTTGAGCTTGTCCTCCACGTCGGCGCGCAGCCGCAGCACGGTGCGCTGCACCAGGCTGTTGAGCAGCCAGCCCTGCCACCACATCAGGAGGCTGGCCGCCAGGTAGAGCCCGAGGGCCAGCAGCAGCGCCCGGGTCAGGGCGGTGAAGTCGATGCCCGCGCCGGGCACCACGTCCATCCGGGCCAGCATGTCGGCGAAGTTGTCGTTGCCGGCGGCCCGTGCCGCCGCGACGGCCTGCTCGGTGGTGGTGCCGGCCGGCAACTGCCGACCGATGACGCCGCTGAAGATCACGTCGGTGGCCTGGCCGAGCACCTTCGGCCCGTACACGCTGAACCCGACGCTGACCACCGCGAGGGCGATGATGACCACCAGCGCGAGCCGGTGCGGGCGCAGCCGGCCCATCAGCCGGCGGGCGGACGGGCCGAAGTTCATCGACTTCTCGGTCGGCATTCCGACCGGCATGCCGCCGCCGCGCTGGGCGCGCGTGGGCAGCCGCTCGGGCATCCGGTCGTCCGCCGCCGGCCGCGGGCCCGCCCCGGCGGGCTTCTGGTTCGGTACGGCGGTCACGCCGGCACCCCCGTCGTCTGCTGGGAGGCCACGATCTCCGCGTACGTCGGGCAGTCCTCCAGTAGTTCGGCGTGTCTGCCCATCCCGACGATTCCCCCGCCCTCGAGCACGATGATCTGGTCGGCGTCGATGATCGTGGAGACCCGCTGGGCCACGATCACCACGGCCGCGTCGGCGGTGACCGGCCGCAGCGCCGCCCGCAGCCGGGCGTCGGTGCCGAGGTCGAGCGCCGAGAACGAGTCGTCGAACAGGTAGATCTCCGGCCGGCGGACCAGGGCCCGGGCGATGGCCAGGCGCTGCCGCTGGCCGCCGGAGACGTTGGTGCCGCCCTGCGCGATCGGCGCGTCCAGCCCCTCGGGCAGCTCGGCGACGAAGTCGCGCGCCTGGGCGATCTCCAGGGCCGTCCACAACTCCGCGTCGGTGGCGTCCGGGTTGCCGTACCGCAGGTTGCTGGCGATCGTGCCGCTGAACAGGTACGGCCGCTGCGGCACCAGCCCGATCCGCCGCCACAGCTCGTCGGGGGCCAGGTGCCGCACGTCCACCCCGTCGACCAGCACCGCGCCGTCGGTGGCGTCGACCAGCCGGGGCACCAGCGACAGCAGCGTGGTCTTGCCCGATCCGGTGCTGCCGATGACGGCGGTGGTGCTGCCGGCCGTGGCTCGGAAGGAGATGGCGTGCAGCACCGGCGCGCTCGCCCCCGGGTACTGGAAACGGACGTCGCGCAGCTCCAGATCGCCCCGGGCGGCCACCTCGGTGACCGGGCTCGTGGGGGGGACCACCGAGGAGTCGGTGTCCAGCACCTCGACGATCCGCTCGGCGCAGACCGACGCGCGGGGGACGATCATCAGCATGAAGGTGGCCATCATGACGGCCATCAGGATCTGCATCAGGTACTGCAGGAAGGCGGTGAGCGCGCCGACCTGGATCTCGCCGGCGTCCACCCGCTGCGCGCCGAACCACAGCACGGCGACGCTGGAGACGTTGAGCACCAGCATGACCACCGGGAAGATCAGGGCCATCAGCCGGCCGGTGCGCAGGGCGGTCTCGGTCAGGTCGGCGTTCGCGGTGGCGAAGCGCCGCGTCTCGTACGGCTCCCGGACGAACGCCCGGACGACCCGGATGCCCGTGATCTGCTCGCGCAGCACCCGGTTGACCGTGTCGATGCGGGTCTGCATCAGCCGGAACCCGGGCACCATCCGGCGGATGATCAGCCCGAGCGCGACGGCCAGCGCCGGGACGCTGACCAGCAGCAGCCAGGACAGCCCGGCGTCCTCGCGCAGGGCCATCACCACCCCGCCGACGCTCATGATCGGCGCGGCGACGAGCATGGTGCAGCTCATCAGCACGAGCATCTGCACCTGCTGGACGTCGTTGGTGTTGCGGGTGATCAGCGACGGCGCGCCGAAGCGCGCCACCTCCCGGGCGGAGAAGCTGTTGACCCGGCCGAACACCGCCGCGCGCACGTCCCGGCCGAAGCCCATCGCGGTGCGCGCGCCGAGGTAGACCGCGGCGATCGAGCAGGCGATCTGCACCAGGCTGACCAGCAGCATCCAGCCGCCGATGCGCATGATGTAGCCCGTGTCGCCCCGGGCCACGCCCCGGTCGATGATGTCGGCGTTGAGGCTCGGCAGGTAGAGGGAGGCCATCGTGCCGACGAACTGGAGCGCCACCACCGCCGCCAGGGGTCGACCGTACGGGCGCAGGTGGGTGCGGAGGAGCCGGATCAGCACGCCCGACCCTCCGGCCTCGCGTCGGGACTCGTCACGTGTGGCTCCTCTCCGGTGCCGATGACCTCCAGCAGGAACTGCCGGATCACCTCGGCCTTCGCCGGGTCGGCGTCGACGGAGGTCATCGGGGCTCTGGCCTGCATGAGGGTGGTGAGTTCGGCGACTCGTGCCCGACCCGCCGGGGTCAGGGCGAGCCGTACACTACGCCGGTCGGCGTCGTCGCGGTGCCGCTCGACCAGGCCGTCGCGCTCGAGGGTGTCGACGATGCCCGTCAGGGTCGCCGGCCGGATGAAACAGCGCTCGGCGACCACGCGGTGGGGCAGCTCGCCGTGCCGGGCGAGGGTTATCAGCGTGCCCATGCCGGCCTGGGTGAGGCCGTGTTCGGCCAGGAGACGGTTCCAGCGCTGGCTGACGATGTGGCCGGCGGTGACCAGCAGCCGACCGAGCGGCACGTCCGCCAGCACGACAAGGTCCATGAATGGCATGTTAGCCCCCTGATGGTCAGGGCCCAAACGATTTGCCGACCGTCCGATGGAATCCGGCGGGAGGGGTGGCGGAGTCCCGGCCCGGCCTCCGTCGCTCCTTCCGGTCAGTGGGGCGAGCGCGACGGCCACGGCGGCGGCAACGAAGACCACCTGGAGTGCCGTCCGGAGGCCGAGCGGCGTCACCGGCCGGCCGGCGAACGTGAGCCGCCGGCGCGCGGCCGAGACGTTGGCCGGGAACATGGTCAGCATCAGCAGCACCAGCCCGGCCGCCGACCAGGGCGCGGTGGCCGGCACGAGCAGCGCGAGCGCGCCGACCAGTTCGAGCACGCCGGTCACGGTGACCAGCAGGCCGGGGCGGGGAAGCCAGGGCGGAACCATCGCGATCAGGTCGCCCCGGCGGGACGCGAAGTGCGCCAGGCCGGTCACCACGAACATCAGCGCCAGGCCGACCCGCAGGGCCGGGTGCCAGCCGTCGAGGGCGGCGACGCCGAGCAGGCCGGCGATCCGGGCCGCTGCGGCGCCGGCCAGCAGGGCGAACAGGGGTGCCATGAGCGTTCCTTCAGAAGAAAATCTTGTCAGTGGCAAGAATCGCCCCGGAGGTCACATCTTGTCAATGGCAAGTTAAAATGCCGGCATGACCCGTCCCTCCGCGTACCACCATGGCGACCTCCGCCGGGCCCTGCTCGACGCGGCGGCGGAGGCGATCGGCGAGTCGGGCCCCGCCGCCCTGAGCCTGCGCGACCTGGCCCGCCGCGCCGGTGTGTCGCACGCCGCTCCCGCCTACCACTTCGGCGACAAGGCGGGACTGCTCACCGCGCTCGCCGCCCAGGGCTTCGACCTGCTGACCCGGGCGCTGAGGGCCGCCGGGGACGACCTGCTCGAAGCCGGCGTGGCGTACGTGGGCTTCGCCGTCCGGCACCGTGCCCACTTCGAGGTGATGTTCCGGCCCGACCTGCACCGCGCCGACGACCCGGAACTCGTGGCCGCCCGAGCCCGGGCCGGCGGGGTGCTGCGCGGCGGCGTCGCCCGCCGCACGGACCGGGACCCGGACGCGGACGCCCTCGCGGCCTGGTCGATCGTGCACGGCTTCGCCACGCTCTGGCTCTCCGGCGCCCTGCCGCCCCGGGTCGGCACCGACCCCGAGGCCGCCGCCCGCGCCATCGCCGGCCGGCTCTTCCCCTGACCACCGCCGAGGGCGCGCCCCTCACCAGCTCGTCGGCAGGGGCATCCCCTCGGTGTAGCCGGCCGTGCTCTGCACCCCGACCAGCGCCCGCTCCGCGAACTCGTCCAGGTCGCGCGCGCCCGCGTACGTGAAGGCGCTGCGCACCCCGGCGATGATCTCGTCGATCAGGTCCTCCACGCCGGGGCGCTCCGGGTCCAGGTACATCCGCGCCGAGGAGATGCCCTCCTCGAAGACCGCCTTGCGGGCCCGGTCGAACGGGCTGTCGTCGGCCGTCCGGGCGCTGACCGCCCGCGACGAGGCCATGCCGAAGCTCTCCTTGTACCGCCGGCCGTCCGCGTCGGCGTACAGGTCGCCCGGGGACTCGTAGGTGCCGGCGAACCAGGAGCCGATCATCACGTTCGACGCGCCGGCCGCCAGGGCCAGCGCCACGTCGCGCGGGTGCCGCACCCCGCCGTCGGCCCAGACGTGCCGGCCCAGCTCCCGGGCCGCCGCCGCACAGTCGAGCACCGCCGAGAACTGCGGCCGGCCCACCCCCGTCATCATCCGGGTGGTGCACATGGCACCCGGCCCGACGCCCACCTTGACGATGTCCGCGCCGGCCGCCACGAGGTCGCGTACCCCCTCGGCCGTGACCACGTTGCCGGCCGCGACCGGGACGCCCGGGTCGAGCGCGCGGACCGCCCGCAGCGCGGCGAGCATCCGCTCCTGGTGGCCGTGCGCGGTGTCCACCACGAGGGTGTCCACCCCCGCCTCCAGCAGCGCGGCGGCCTTGCCGGTGACGTCGCCGTTGATGCCGACGGCCGCCGCGATCCGCAGCCGCCCCCGGTCGTCCACCGCCGGCCGGTACAGGGTGGCGCGCAGCGCGCCCTTGCGGGTCAGCACCCCGACCAGCCGACCCTCGCCGTCCACCACCGGCGCGAGCCGCCGCCGGCCCGCCGAGAGCCGGTCGAATCCGGTACGCGGGTCCGCGTCCGCCGGCACCGTGTGCAACTCGGTCGACATCACGTGCCGGAGCTGGGCGAACCGGTCCACCCCGACGGTGTCCGCCTCGGTCACCACGCCCAGCGGACGTCCGGCCTCGTCGACCACGACCACCGCGCCGTGCGACCGCTTCGGCAGCAGGTGGATCGCGTCGCCCACGGTCTCGGTCGGCCCGAGCGTGATCGCGGTGTCGTGCACCAGGTGCCGCTGCTTCACCCACGCGACGACGTTGGCCACCACCTCGATCGGGATGTCCTGCGGGATCACCGTGATGGCGCCGCGCCGGGCCACGGTCTCGGCCATCCGCCGGCCGGCCACCGCCGTCATGTTCGCCACCACCAGCGGGATCGTGGTGCCCGTGCCGTCCGAGGTGGCCAGGTCGACGTCCAGCCGGGAGCCCACCTCGGAACGGTTGGGCGCCATGAAGACGTCGTTGTAGGTCAGGTCGTGCGCGGGGACCGCGCCATGAAGGAACCGCACCCGGCCATCATTCCCTGCCCCGACCGCCTCCGGCCCCCGCAGCCGATGTAAGGAAGGGCACCTTATTAACGTTTCCGGTAGAGGAGGGGCCCCTTCCTAACGCCGGCCACGGACGAACCGCTCAGGAACCGGCCAGCAGCGTCACCGCCACCGCCGCCATCACGGCCGCGATCACGCCGTCGAGGATTCGCCAGGCGGTGGGACGCGCGAGCAGCGGCGCCAGCCGGTGCGCCCCGGCCCCCAGGGCGGTGAACCAGGCGATGCTGGCGACGATCGCGCCCGCCGCGAAGACCCACCGCTGCTCGTGCTGCTGCGCCACCCCGCCGAGCAGCAGCACGGTGTCCAGGTACACGTGCGGGTTGAGGTAGGTGAAGGCGAGGCAGGCCAGCAGGGTGGCCCGCAGCGTGGCCGGCGGCCGGTCGGTCGGCACGAGCACGTCGGGGCGCAGCGCGCGGCGGGCCGCCAGCACCGCGTAGCAGAGCAGGAAGGCGGCACCGCCCCAGCGGATCGCGGTCAGCAGCGCCGGCCGGCCGGCGACCACCGAACCGAGCCCGGCCACGCCGGCCGTGATCAGCAGCGCGTCCGAGGCCGCGCAGGTCACGACGACCTGGGCCACGTGTTCCCGGCGTAGGCCCTGGCGCAGCACGAACGCGTTCTGCGCCCCGATGGCGACGATCAGGGCGACGGCGACGGCGAAACCGGTCGCCGCAGAGGTGAGCACATCTGGCACGACGAAGACGCTACGAGCGAGGTCGCAACCGGTCCAACTAAACTTTCACGCCTTCCATAAGCTGACCTGATGGAGGGACTCGACGCCACCCAGCTCCGTACGCTCGCCGCCGTGGTCGGGGAGGGCAGCTTCGAGGCGGCGGCCCGGCTGCTGCACGTCACGCAGTCGGCGGTGAGCCAGCGCATCAGGGCGTTGGAGGAGAGCGTCGGCCAGGTGCTCGTACGCCGGAGCCGGCCCTGCGGGGTGACCGAGGCCGGTCGGCCGCTGCTGCGCCTCGCCGGCCAGCTCGTCCTGCTGGAACGCGAGGCGCTGGCCGAGGCGCGCGGCCCGCTCGCGGGGACGCGCACCCGTACCCGAATGGCCGTGGTCGTCAACGCCGACTCGCTCGCCACCTGGTTCGTCGGCGCGCTGGCCCGGCTGCCGGCGGACCTGGCGCTCTGCTTCGACATCCGGCAGGACGACCAGGACCACACCGCCGACCTGCTCCGCGACGGGACCGTGACGGCCGCGGTGACCGCGCGGCGCGAGGCCGTCCAGGGGTGCCGGGTACGTCGGCTCGGCGCGATGCGGTACCGCGCGCTGGCGACCCCGGCTCTCGCCGGGCGCTGGTTCAGCGAGGGGCTGTCCGCCTCGGCCCTGGCCGCCGCGCCGGTGGTCGTCTTCGACCGTAAGGACCGGTTGCAGCATCGTTTCCTGCGCGCGGTGACCGGGCGGGACCTCGATCCGCCGGTGCACTACGTGCCGTCCGTGCCGGCGTTCAGCGAGGCCGTCCGGCGCGGCCTCGGCTGGGGCCTGGTGCCCGAGCAGCTCGCCGGTGTCGACCTCGCCGCCGGGACATGCGTTGACCTCGATGTCGGTCGGGCGATCGACGTGCCGCTGTACTGGCAGCACTGGCGGCTGGACTCGGCGATGCTGGGCGCGCTGACCGAGGCGGTCCACGCTTCGGCGGCCGAGGCGCTGCGCTGACGGCACCCGCACCCGCCCCCGCCTTGCCGACGCCTGCTCCCGCGCGTGCCGGCGGTTAGGAAGGGGCCCTTCCTATACCGAAAGCGTTAACAAGGTGCCCTTCCTTGCTCAGGCGATGGTGCAGATGGGGGCCCCGGCGGTGATCACCGCGCCGACCTCGGCGGCCAGGCCGCTCACCGTGCCCGCCTTGTGGGCGTGCAACGGCTGCTCCATCTTCATCGCCTCCAGCACGACCACCAGGTCGCCCTCGGCGACGGTGTCCCCGTCCGCGACGGCGATCTTGACGATCGTGCCCTGCATCGGGGAGGTGAGCGCGTCGCCGCCGGCCGCCGCGCCGGCCCTGGCCCCGCCGCCCCGGCGGGCCGACCTCCGCGCGGCGGGCGCCGCAGCGGTCGTACCCGCGCCGAGGCCGGCGGGGAGGGTGACCTCCAGCCGCTTGCCGCCCACCTCGACCACGACGGTCTCGCGCTCCGCCGGCGCCTCGGCGGTGCCGGCGAGCGCGGTGAACGGCGCGACGGTGTTGTCGAACTCCGTTTCGATCCACCGGGTGTGCACGGTGAACGGCTCGGCGGTGAACGCCGGGTCGCGCACCACCAGGCGGTGGAACGGCAGCGCGGTGGCCATGCCGTCGACGACCATCTCGTCCAGCGCCCGGCGGGCCCGCTCCAGGGCCTCGGTGCGGGTCTCGCCGGTGACGATCACCTTCGCCAGCAGCGAGTCGAAGTTGCCGCCGACCACGTCGCCGGCCGAGATGCCGGTGTCCACGCGCACGCCCGGGCCGGTGGGCAGCCGCAGCGCGGCGACCGTGCCGGGGGCGGGAAGGAAGCTGCGGCCCGGGTCCTCGCCGTTGATCCGGAACTCGATGGAGTGCCCGCGCGGGGTCGGATCCTCGCTGAAGCGCAGCTTCTCGCCGTCGGCGATGCGGAACTGCTCGCGGACCAGGTCGATGCCGGCGGTCTCCTCGGTGACCGGGTGCTCGACCTGGAGCCGCGTGTTGACCTCCAGGAAGGAGATGGTGCCGTCCGCGCCGACCAGGTACTCCACGGTGCCGGCGCCGTGGTAGCCGGCCTCCCGGCAGATCGCCTTGGCGCTGTCGTGGATCTGGGCGCGCTGGGCGTCGGTGAGGAACGGGGCGGGAGCCTCCTCGACCAGCTTCTGGTGCCGGCGCTGCAGCGAGCAGTCCCGGGTGCCGACCACGATCACGTTGCCGTGCTGGTCGGCCAGGACCTGCGCCTCGACGTGCCGGGGCCGGTCCAGGTACCGCTCGACGAAGCACTCGCCCCGGCCGAACGCGGCGACCGCCTCGCGGGTCGCCGACTCGAAGAGCTGCGGGATCTCCTCCATCGTGCGGGCGACCTTGAGGCCGCGCCCGCCGCCGCCGAAGGCGGCCTTGATGGCCACCGGCAGGCCGTGGTCGACCGCGAACGCGATCACCTCGTCCGGGCCGCCGACCGGGTCCGGGGTGCCGGGGACCAGCGGAGCGCCGGCCCGCTGCGCGATGTGCCGGGCGGTCACCTTGTCGCCGAGGTCGCGGATCGCCTGCGGGGTCGGGCCGATCCAGGTGAGCCCGGCGTCCATGACGGCCTGGGCGAAGTCGGCGTTCTCCGACAGGAAGCCGTAGCCGGGGTGCACGGCGTCCGCGCCGGACTTCGCCGCCACGTCGATCAGCTTGTCGATCCGCAGGTACGTGTCGGCGGCGCTGTCCCCGGAGAGGGCGTACGCCTCGTCGGCGAGGGTGGCGTGCAGGGCGTCCCGGTCGGAGTCCGCGTAGACGGCGACGCTGCCCAGGCCGGCGTCGCGGCAGGCGCGGATGACGCGGACGGCGATCTCGCCCCGGTTGGCGATGAGTACCTTGCGCACCTTGTGACTCCTCCCCGGAGGTTACTGACCGGGAGTTTATCGGCCGACGCCGGCACCTTAACGACCGCTCAGTGTGGCATGGGGCACTGCCCACGTGCCCCGACAGCCAAACTCGTCCGAGTGAGCGGACCCGTTCGGGCAGCCGGCTTCGACCGGTATCTGCCTGTTTGCCGCCGTGCCGCCGTGCCGCCGCATCCTCTGCGTCGCCGTGCCGCCGCATCCGCCGTGTCGCCTTGCCTCTGCGGGTGTCTGCGGTCCGCCCTCAGCACACCCGGGCGAGCGTCAACCCGTCCGCGATCGGCAGCATCACCGTCTCCACCCGGACGTCGGCCATGATCTCGTCGTTGAATGCCGCGATGGCCCGGTCGTCGGCGCTCTGCGGGGCGAGCACCCGGCCCCCGCGCAGCGTGTTGTCCACCGCGATGATCCCGCCCGGGCGCATCCGGGGCACCAGCTCCGCCCAGTAGACCGGGTACCCCACCTTGTCCGCGTCGATGAATGCGAAGTCCAGGTGCCGCTCGTACGGCAGCTCGCGCAGCGTCTCCCCGGCCGGCCCGATGCGCAGCTCGATCCGGTCGGCCACGCCGGCCCGCGCCCAGTACCGCCGGGCGATGCCCGTGTACTCCTCCGAGATGTCGAAGCAGGTCAGCCGGCCGTCCTCGGCCATCCCGCGCGCGATGGCCAGGGACGATAGCCCGGTGAACGTGCCCACCTCCACGGCCCGCCGAGCCCCGACCAGACGGGTGAGGAAGGTCAGGAGTGCGGCCTGCTCCGGGGCGACCTGCATACTCGCCCGGGTGGGCAACGTCGCCAGGGTCTCCTCGGCCAGGTCGCGCATCACCTCGTCGGGGGCGGAACCATGGGCCACCACGTACGCGTGTAGTTCCGGCGTCAGAGGCAGGGGCTTGGTCGTCACGGCTGGACCGCCCCGAGGGCCTCGACCGCCTGACCCCCCGGCGTCACCTTCGCCCACAGGTCGATGATCCGCAGGTCCAGCTCGGCGAGGAGGCGGCGCAGCAGCGGCAGGGACAACCCGACCACCGTCCCCGGGTCGCCCTCGATGCCGTCGAGGAAGGCCCCACCCAGCCCGTCGATCGTGAACGCCCCGGCCACGGCGAGCGGCTCGCCCGTCGACACGTACGCGGCGATCTCGTCGTCGCTGATGTCGGCGAAGCGCACGGTGGTCGAGGCGACCGCCTCGGCCCGCGACCCACCCTCGATGTCGATCAGGCAGTGCCCGGTGTGCAGCACGCCGCTGCGCCCCCGCATCCGACCCCACCGCGCGACGGCGTCCGCCTCGTCGGCCGGCTTGCCGAGGATCTCCCCGTCGAAGGCGAGCACCGAGTCGCAGCCGAGCACGAGCGTCCGCTCGTCCGGGGAGGGCCGCAGGCGCCCGACGACCGCCTGCGCCTTGAGTCGGGCCAGCTCCAGGCACAGATCCTCGGCCCGGTCGCTGACCACCTGGGACTCGTCGACCCCGCTCACCAGCACATCGGGTTCGATGCCGGCGGCGTGGAGAAGCTTGCGTCGGGCTGGGCTCGCCGAGGCGAGCACGAGTCGAAGTGGAATCGAGTTCGGCACCCCGCCGACGCTACCGGCTGCGCCGTCGCTTGACCCGCGCCCCGGGCTGGTCACCGCCGTGTCGCCCACCCGCTCGTCCTGCTCCTCCTGCCCGGTTTGCTCGGGCTGGTCGGCTTGCTGGGGCTTGGCTTGCTGGGGCTTGGCTTGATCGACTCCGTGCCGGCGGCATGGCGGTATCCCACCGCTGTGAAGCCGCAATGTCGCCGACATGGTGAAACGCTCGCTCGGCTTACCGGCTGATCCGCGGCGGTGGGTCATCGCCGAGACGCCGACGTCGGGCGATCCACGCCCAGACGCCTGCGCCGGCAACGATCACCCCTAGCGTGGCCAGCCCCCGAACCGTTGCCCCACCGTCACCCTCATCGGCGGGCTCCGCGACCGCCGTCGTGGTCGGCCCCGGATCGGCGGGAACATCCGGTGTCGCCGACTCGAAACCCAATGGCGGTACGTCTGCCGTCAGCGCGGCCACCAGGTCGATGACGCCGTAGCCGTACTCGTCGTCACGACCGGGCGGCCCTTTGTCGACGGCGGTGGCAGTCAGGCGGTGCACCACTTCCGAGGCGGGGAGGTGAGGGTACTTGGACCGGACCAGAGCAGCGGCTCCAGCAACGATCGCCGTCGCATCGGAGGTGCCAGTACCTTTTCGATACTTGCCGCCGATACTAGTGCTGTAAATATCGACGGCCGGCGCAACAACATCAACTTCCGGGCCACTTACAGATACTTGGGCATGATATCCGTTCCTGCCTATTCCACCGACTGCTAAAACTGCTGACTCGCGGGCGGGGTATCCTACGATCTGCTCTAGCGGTTTATTTCCTGATCCGGCTACCACTACAATATTTGACGCCACTGCCGTGCTGATGGCTTGATTGAGTCGGGAGCTTGTTCCGCCGCTGCTGGATATGCTGATTATGTCGGCTCCGTGGGAAGTCGCAAACTCGACTCCTGCTGCCAAATCGTCGGCATCTCCGAGATTGCTGGCAGGGGAGGACATTATGGGAAGAATCTTCGCCTTTGGTGCAATTCCAAGAGCACCCAAATCCTTGCCACGCCCGTGGGCGGCAATCAGTCCGGCCATTCCGGTGCCATGGCTATTGCGATCACCTTGACCGCTTCCGTTGCCGCCCGGAACTATGTCTATCCCTGAAAGGATGTTTCTTCTGAGGTCCGGGTGTGGTGCCACCCCGGTGTCTGGAACGGCAACGGTTACCCCCTCACCCTGGCTGATTTGGTGTGCATCAGGGACAGCTAGATAGCGCAAATGCCATTGGTCGCCTCGCACTCGGGACGCCTCGACCAGCTCGCGATCCACATGGGCTGAATTGAGGTTCCTTACTGTCGATGCTGTGTTGAGTGGCATCGCCATGATTGACAAGACGGCGAGCAGGAGTGAGGCTTTCCTCAGCTTCACCGGTTGAAGCCGATGACAGGTCCAGGGTCGATCGGACCATCGCCTTCTGATGGTCGAACGATGGGGTCGACGCCTTCCTTCACCTGCCAGGGATGGTCCGGATCCCAAGAGTTTGCATCGTCGCAAGTGTTGTCTCGACAACCGTTTCGGTTTCCGATGTTCCCAAGAGCGTCCGGAACTGACGGGCCATGGCGGCCGGCGAGTTGAGGGGTTCGGCCGATTCTTGGGCGTGAACCGGCTGCACCAGATGGCGTCGTACCAGCCCCCCCGCCGGGGATTACTCCACCCACGGGGTTGACCCGACGTGGCGGTACACTGCCCGGCTGCCCAGTGAGGGCACCCGGCGAGCCTCCGATGAGCCCGCTGAATGGCGTTGGTCTAGCTGGGATCGGAGGGGTGGAGCTAGGGGGCACATTGCTGCCGATGACTGGAGGTTGGGCAGGTCGGCCGAATGGGTTTACTTTAGCTCCTGTTCCGCTGCCTTGGCCAGACGGATATGGCATTGGCGGAATTATTGACGGCATCCCGGCGGAGCTGCTACCTGAGCTGACAGATGGCAAAGCGGTCGCCGGTGAGCTGGTCCCGGAAGGCGTAAAGCTGCTCCCAATTCCACCTAAGATAGGGCCACCTCCACCTCCTATGACCGAACCAGTAGTCGGGGCGGTCGGAGCGGCCACTGGCTGAATAGTTGCTGGTCGTTGAGGTGAAGGCAACGTGTTGTTGCTGAACAAGGGGACTGGGGTGATTGGAGGAATGACTGGCGTGGCATTGCCATTGCTGTAGATATCCGGATCGGCTGGGTCGGTTCCCGGCCTCGCAGAGCGTGGTGGCTGGCGGAGCATTACTTGGGCCTGTTGGAGTTCGCCGCTGAGGCCGTACATCAGGTTTCGGGCTCGGGCGTTGATGCGCTCCAGGTCGGCGTCCGTCACCGGCTTGTCCGGCACCCGGCTGCCCATCGCGGCCTTCGGGTCGGCGAGCGTCGCCTCGTACGTCCGCTTCTGCTGGAGCTTGCCCACGTACTCGTCGTAGAGCGGCTTCAGCTCCGTGCGGGCGCTGCTGATGGCGCGGGTGGCGGCGGCCAGGGCGTCGTAGTTCGCGGCGGCGGCGTCGTGGGTGCGCTGCACCTTGTCGATGAGGTCGTCCAGCTCGGCCACGTATGCCCGCGCGGCGGCGTTGGTCGCCGGGGACCACGCCTCGCTCAGGCCGCGACGGTACTCCTTGAGCCGGCCCAGGTGCGCCTGGGCGAGCTCGCAGACCTTGCGCCAGCCGGCGACCTGCTTCCAGTGCCCGGTGGTGTCGTGGTCCTGGATGCAGGCCCACATGCTGAGCAGGTCCATCAGCCGCCAGTCGGTGAGGCCGGAGGTCCGGCCGCTGCCCCGCTCGATCACGGCAGCACCACCCGCCCGGGGCCGCTGTCGGGGCCGGTGGGGTCGGGCAGGGTCGGTGTGGGGCGGGTCGGGGCGACGGCGCCGGGGCCGGCGAGGGCGCGTTCCACGTCGGAGACGCGGGCGGCGGAGAAGGCGTCGGCGTCGGCGTACTGGGTGGCGATCCGCCCGGCTGCGGCGGCCAGGCGGCCGGTGGCGCCGCCGACGGACCAGACCATCGTGGCGGTGGCCTGCTGGGTCTCGTTGTGGGCCTTGAGGAAGTGCACCAGCTCGATGAAGGCGTCCGCCGGGTTGGGGATCTGGGCCTTCATGTCGTCCGCGATGTACGACAGGTGGGGCGCGTAGTTCCGCTCCACCTCGGCGTGGAGCTTGTCGGCGAACTCGCGCATCTGCCGGATGTCGGCCTCGATGGCGCCGTAGCCGCTCAGCCAGGGCGCTGGCCGGTCCTCCTCGGGGATCATCGGGCCTCCCTACCGTCACGGCACCGTTTCCCTGAGTGAGGTTAGCGGTTGTCCGTGCCTCCGGCAGCCCCGTCCGGGCCGTGCGTCAGCGGGGCAGCCCGGAGGCGCGCCACGCGCCGGGACCGGAAACCGCGGCGGCGCCGGCGGGGCGACCGCTGCGTGCCCAGGTCGACGGGGCGGGCCGCGTGGGGGCGGCGGCGGGGCGGGTGCGGGCGACGATGACGCCGACCAGCGCGGCCAACTCCTCCGCGGTCGGCGTGCCCCGGACCACCCGGAAAGCCGGCTCTTCGGCAGACATGACCCCCAGAGTACGCGCCCCGAACTTGATCTACGCCGCACAGTGGCGTGCCGGCGGTGTGCGACGCGCCGTCGCCGGGTACCGTCTCCCCCGATGTCGAACGCGCTTCCCCAACTCGTCGCCGACCGGTACCGGCTCATCTCGCCGCTCGGCCAGGGCGGCATGGGTCGGGTGTGGAAGGCGCGCGACGAGGTGCTGCACCGCGACGTGGCGATCAAGGAACTCGTCCCGCCGCCCAGTCTCACCCCGGAGGAGCGCCGCGAGATGCGGGAACGCTCCCTGCGGGAGGCCCGCGCCATCGCGCGGCTCAACCACATCAACGTGGTCCGTATCTTCGACGTGCTGCGCACCGACGGCGACCCGTGGATCGTCATGGAGTACGTCCCGTCGAAGTCCCTCCAGGACATTCTCGCCGAGGACGGGCCGGTCTCCCCGGCGAAGGCAGTCGAGATCGGTCTCGGCATGCTGGGCGCGCTGAAGGCGGCGCACAAGGCCGGCGTCATGCACCGCGACGTCAAGCCGGGCAACGTGCTGATCGGCACCGACGGCCGGGTCGTGCTGACCGACTTCGGCCTGGCCACGATCCCGGGCGACCCGAACGTCACGCGCACCGGCATGGTGCTCGGCTCCCCGGCGTACATCGCGCCGGAGCGGGCGCGGGACGGCACCGCCGGGCCGGAGGCCGACCTCTGGTCGCTGGGCGCGACGCTCTACGCGGCCGTGGAGGGCAAGTCGCCGTACGCCCGGCCGTCGGCGATCGCCACGCTGGCGGCGCTGGCCACCGAGCCGATGCCGCCGCCGAAGAACGCCGGCCCGCTCAAGGCGGTGCTGACCGGCCTGCTGCAGAAGGACCCGGCGCAGCGGATGGACGCCGGCACGGCGGAGCGGCTGCTGCGCCGGGCCGCCGGGCGCCGGTCGAAGAGCATTCCGCTGCTCGACGGCGTACGCCGGCCGGGGCCCAACGGGCCGCGCGAGCCGCGCCCCGCCGTGGTGCCCGCCCCGCGCCCGGCCGAGCAGCGCCCGGAAGGGACGGCCACGCCGCCCGCGCCCCGGGCCCCGCTGGCGGCGGCGGGCGCGACCGGTGCCGAGGACGCGACCGCGAAGGTGGCGGACGCCGCCCCGACGGCGAGGGTGGAGCCGCCGACGGCGCGCGTCGACGCCGACCCGACCGCGAAGGTGGCCGGGCCCGCGCCGGCCAACGAGACCCGTACCGAGGCCGGGGCCGGCGACCCGGTCCCGCCGGTCAACCCCACGTCGGTGCTGCCGGCCCCCGCCGGGTCGCCGGCGTCGTCCGGCCGGGCCACGGTCGTCGCGGGTACGAAGCCCGACAACCGCCGCCGCAACCTGCTCGTCGGCGCGCTGGTCGCGGTGCTGCTGATCGGCCTGCTGGTGGCGGTGCCGCTGCTCACCGGCGGCGGGGACGACGAGGACCCGGCCCCGGGAGGCGTCCCGCAGGGCGCGTCCACCACGGTCTCGTCGGCGCCGTCGGCCGCGCCGACCTCGGCCGCGCCGGCGCCCACCAGCGCCGCGCCGCCCAGCCCGACGCCCTCGGCCAGCCCGTCCGCCGACCCGAACGCCCTGCCGGAGGGCTGGGTGCTGCACAGGGACCCGGCCGGCTTCTCGCTGCCGATGCCGAAGGGCTGGGTTCGTCGCGGCGTCGGGAACAACACGGTGATCTTCGACGAGCGCAACGGCGTGGGCGAGCTGCTCATCCAGTGGACCAGCACCCCGAAGGACGACGCCTACGCCGACTGGAAGGAACAGGAGCCGAACCGGAAGAACCGGGTCAACGGCTACGAGTACCTCAGCATCAAGCGCTGCGACTACTACAAGACGTGCGCCGACTGGGAGTGGCGGGAGAACCGCGACGGCACCCGCATCCACGTCCGCAACCGGGGCTTCGTGACCGCCCGCAACCGGGGGTACGCCTTCCGCTGGGAGGTCGCCGAGCGGGACTGGCAGAAGCGGCTGCCCGACTTCGACCGGATCGCCAAGGGCTTCAAGCCGGACCGGGTCGACTGAGCACGGAAATCCCGCCGCGGCGAAATCGATTCGCATGGCCCTCCCTCGTACGGGGTATCTGAACCTCGTACGACGGAGGGAGGTACGACATGGGACACCGACGCAGGGACGGCAGGCCCCGGATGGCACTGTGGATGCTGGTCGCGCTCGGCGACGTGGTGCTGCTGCTGGTCAGCGCGGGCCTTCCGGCGCTCTTTGCACTCTTCGCGGTCGTGGCCGTCACCGTCGCCGGGGTGGCCGGGTGGCGGATGACCCGCCGGGCCGCGCTGGCCCGGGAGAACGAGCTGGCGGCGGCCGGAGCGAAGGTGACCGTACGGTCGTAGCCGGTCCCACCGCCGCAGGCGTTGCCGGCGCGGCGCGACCGTCCGCGCAGGTGGCCCGGCCGGGCCGGGGCCGGTAGGCTCGCGCCCCATGGTGTCGACCGCCGGGCTGACCGCGCTCTGGGACAGGCTCTTCTCCGCCCAGCCCGACCCGCCGCCACTGCTCGTCCTCGCCACCGCGGCGGTGGCGCTGGCGGTCGTCGCGACCCGGCTGCCCTGGCGGATCGCCCGCAACGCGGTCACCATCGCCCACGAGGGCGGGCACGCCCTGGCGGCCCTGCTCACCGGCCGCCGGCTGCACGGCATCCGGCTGCACTCGGACACCTCCGGCCTGACCCTGTCGGCCGGCCGGCCCACCGGCCCGGGCATGATCCTCACCCTGCTCGCCGGGTACGTCGCGCCGTCGCTGGTCGGCCTGGCCGGGGCCTGGCTGCTCGGCGGCAACCGGATCACGCTGCTGCTCTGGGTCGCCGTGGCGCTGCTGCTGGCCATGCTGGTCATGGTCCGCAACGTGTTCGGCGCGCTCTCCCTGCTGGTCACCGGCGGGGTGGTGCTCGCCGTCTCCTGGTACGCCTCCCCGCAGGTCCAGGCCGCGTTCGCCTGGACGGGCGTGTGGTTCCTGCTGCTCGGCGGCGTACGGCCGGTGGTCGAACTGCAGCGGCTGCGCTCCCGGGGCCGGATGCCGGAGTCGGACGCCGACCAGCTCGCCCGGCTCACCGGGTTCCCGCCGCTGTCCTGGGTGGCGCTCTTCGCGCTGGTCAACCTGCTGGCCCTGGTCGTCGGCGCGGCGCTGCTCGCCGGCGGAATCCTCACCGACGCCGGCCTGACCCCCTGACGACGACCGCGTGTCGGCCTGACCGCCCGACCCGACCGCGCGCCGGCCTGACCATCCGACCCGACCGCGTGTCGGCGAAACCCGGCGAGAGCCCTCGCCCGGTGCGGGCAACCGGAGCCCCCCTCCCGCGCGTGTCCCCTGCGACCGGGGCGGGGAGGTGGCGGATGCCGGACGTCGAGGAGTTCGACGAGTTCTACCGGGGCAGTCGACAGCGGCTGCTCGGCTTCGTCTACGCGCTCACCGGCAACCTCGCCGAGGCGCAGGACGCGGTGCAGGAGGCGTACATCCGGGCGTGGCAGCGCTGGTCGACGGTGCGCGGCTACGACGACCCGGAGGCGTGGGTCCGGGTCGTCGCCTCCCGCATCGCGGTCAGCCGCTGGCGCAGCCTGCGCAGCCGGGCCAGGGCGTACCTGCGGCACGGCGTCGCCGACAGCACGCCCGCGCCGAGCACCGACACCGTCGCCGTGGTGGCCGCGATGCGCCGGCTCCCCGAGGAACAGCGCACGGCCCTCGCCCTGTACTACCTGCTCGGCATGCCGGTCGCCGAGGTGGCGCGGGAGACTGCGGCCCCGGTGGGCACGGTGAAGGCCCGACTCTCCCGGGGGCGCGCCGCGCTCGCCGGGCTGCTCGCCGTCTCTGACCTGGAGGAGGCCGCCGATGCGTGAGGACCTGACGTTCGCCGAACGGATGCGCCGGGACCTGCTGGACGTCCGCTGGCCCGAGCCGGCGGAGCTCCGGGCGCGGGCGCGCCGCCGCAGCCGGCGTACGGCGATGGTGGCGGCGACCGCCGTGCTGGCCGTCACCTCGGTCGCCGCCGTGCTCGCCGGTCGCCCCGCCGCGCCACCCACGACGTCCTGGCCCGACCGGTGGCTGTCGGCGGCCGCGCCGGAGCCGTCCGGTCGCGTCGCGATGTCGGCGGCCGCGCCGGAGCCGTCCGGTCGCGCCGAGATGTCGGCGGTCGCGCCGGAGCGGTCCGGTCGCGCCGAGATTCCGCCGGAGGCCCTGCTGGCGTCGACCGACGTCCGCGTGTCGAGCAACGTGGTCCTGAGCGACACCGGGCTGCGGGAGCCGGTGCGGGTGGACCCGCTGCTGGAAGCCTGCGCCAACGCCAGGGGGCTCCGGGCCGTGCAGGCAGTGTCCCGCTACTCCCGCTCGCAGACCCTGCTCCAGGACGACACGCCCGGTTCGGACGGGCCGTCGGGCGTCATGGTCCTCACCCAGGACATCTACCGCCTCGCCGACGGGGCGGCCGCCGGGCTCTTCTCCGACCTGGACCGGGCGGTGACCGGCTGCGCAGGCTGGCGCGGCTCCGCACCGAGGGGCGGCGGCACCGGCACGACGGCGGTGTCGGTGGCGCACACCTGGGCGGCGGTCGCCCGCGACTTCGCCGGTGACCAGGCAGTCCTACTACGGCAGACCCTGTCGGAGCCGCTCGACGCGACGACGGGGAGGCCCGTCGACCGGCGCCTCGGCACCTGGACCTGGCTGCTGATCCGGGTCGGCGACCTGGTCACGGTCATCGTGCCGGCGAGCGGGCTCGGCGCCGACGGGCCGGGGGACATCGCGCGCCGGACCAGCGACGCGGAGCTGCTCGAACTGGGACAGGTGGCCGCCCGCCGGATGTGCTTCGCCGCCAACCCCTCCTGCTGACTCCGGCCCCGCGACCGGCGGGCCTGAGCCCGGCCCCGCCACGGCCCGGGTGCCGCCGCCCGGGGTGTTGAGAAGGGCACCCCGCTCTACCGAATGCGTTAACAGGGTGCCCTTGCACCGGCTACAGGGGGATGTTGCCGTGCTTCTTCGGAGGGAGGGTCTCGCGCTTGGTGCGCAGCACGCGCAGGGCGCGCACGATCTGCGTGCGCGTCTCGTGCGGCGGGATGACCGAGTCGACGTATCCGCGCTCGGCGGCGATGTACGGGTTGGCCAGCGTGTCCTCGTACTCGGCGATCTTCTCGGCCCGCACGGCCGCCGGGTCGTCGGCCGCCGCCAGCTCCTGCCGGTACAGGATGTTCACCGCGCCCTGCGCGCCCATCACCGCGATCTGCGCGGTCGGCCAGGCGAAGTTCAGGTCCGCGCCGAGGTGCTTGGAGCCCATCACGTCGTACGCCCCGCCGTACGCCTTGCGGGTGATCACGGTGACCTTGGGGACGGTCGCCTCGGCGTACGCGTAGATCAGCTTCGCGCCCCGGCGGATGATGCCGTCCCACTCCTGGCCGGTGCCGGGGAGGAACCCGGGAACGTCCACGAAGGTCAGCACCGGCACGTTGAACGCGTCGCAGGTGCGCACGAACCGGGCCGCCTTCTCCGACGCGGCGATGTCCAGCGTGCCCGCGAAGTGCATCGGCTGGTTGGCCACCACGCCGACCGGGCGGCCCTCGACCCGGCCGAAGCCGACCACGAGGTTCTGCGCGTAGAGGGGCTGGACCTCCAGGAACTCCCCGTCGTCGAGGACGTGCTCGATCACCCGGTGCATGTCGTACGGCTGGTTGGCCGAGTCCGGGATCAGGTTGTCCAGCTCCCGGTCCTCCTCGGTGACGTCGAGATCCACGTCGACGGGGAGGACCGGCGGCTCGTCCAGGTTGTTCGACGGCAGGTACGACAGCAGCGCCTTGACGTACTCGACCGCGTCGTCCTCGTCGGTGCCGAGGTAGTGCGCGTTGCCGCTGCGCGTGTTGTGGGTCCGCGCGCCGCCCAGCTCCTCCATGCCGACGTCCTCGCCCGTGACCGTCTTGATCACGTCGGGGCCGGTGATGAACATGTGCGAGGTCTGGTCGACCATCACGGTGAAGTCGGTGACCGCCGGGGAGTACACCGCGCCGCCCGCGCACGGGCCCATGATCAACGAGATCTGCGGGATGACGCCGCTGGCCCGCACGTTGCGGAAGAAGATCTCCCCGTAGAGGCCGAGGGAAGCCACGCCCTCCTGGATGCGGGCCCCGCCCGAGTCGTTGATGCCGACGACCGGGCAGCCGATCTTCATGGCCAGGTCCATCACCTTGACGATCTTCTCGCCGAAGACCTCGCCGAGGGAGCCGCCGAAGACCGTGAAGTCCTGCGCGAAGACGCAGACCTGCCGGCCGTCGACGGTGCCGTAGCCGGTGATCACCCCGTCGCCGTACGGGCGGGTGCGCTCCATCCCGAAGTTGGTGGACCGGTGCCGGGCCAGCCCGTCCAGCTCGACGAAGGACCCCTCGTCGAGCAGCAGCTCGATCCGCTCCCGCGCGGTCCGCTTGCCCCTGGCGTGCTGCTTGGAGACCGCGCGCGCCGACCCGGCGTGCACCGCCTCGTCGACCCGACGCTCCAGGTCCGCCAGCTTGCCCGCCGTGCTGTGGATGTTGATCCCGGTCTCGGTAGTCACCCCCGGAATATAACGATGGTTCAGGTGCCGCGCCGCTGTGCCGTGCGCCTCAGTCCCGCCCCCGCCCGGGGCCGTAGGCTGGCGCAATGCCCGGCTCGCCGTACACCGACCTGGACCGCCCGCCGCTGTCGGCGGCCCGGCTGCGCCGCGCGCTGGTCGCCCCGCACGGCCCCTGGCGCCGCCTCGACCTGCGGGCCGAGACCGGCTCCACCAACGCCGACGCCGGCGAGGCGGCCCGGCTGGGCGAGCCGGAGGGGCTCGTCGTGGTCGCCGAGCGGCAGACCGCCGGCCGGGGCCGACGCGGCCGGGCCTGGCAGTCGCCGCCCCGGGCGGGCATCGCGGCGAGCGTGCTGCTGCGCCCCGGCGAGGCGGACGACGACCGGGGCTGGCCGCCGGCCCCCGCCGCCGGGTACGGCTGGCTGCCGCTGCTCGCCGGGGTGGCCCTGGTCGAGGCGGTGGCCCGGCTGGCGGAGCTGGACGCCGCCCTGAAGTGGCCCAACGACCTGCTGATCGGCGACGCGAAGTGCGCCGGCATCCTGGCCGAGGCGATGCCCGGCCCGTCGCCGGACCGGCCGCCGGCCATCGTGCTCGGCATCGGCCTGAACGTCACGCTGCGCGCCGAGGAACTGCCCGCGAACCCGACCGGCCTGCCGGCCACCTCGCTCCAGCTCGCCGGGGCCACCGCCACCGACCGGGATCCGCTGCTGCGCGCCCTGCTCCGCTCGCTCGCCGACTGGTACGACCGCTGGCGCTCGGCCGGCGGGGACGCGGTGGCCGCCGGCCTGCGTGACGCCTACCTCGCCGCCTGCGCCACGGTCGGCCGCCGGGTGCGGGTGCTGATCCCCGGCGGGGAGGAGCTGACGGGCACGGCGACGGGCGTGGACGCGGACGGCCGGCTCGTCGTGGACACCCCGGCGGGCCCCCGCAGCCTCGCGGCCGGCGACGTGCTGCACCTGCGGTAAGGAAGGGCACCTTCCTAACGCCTGCGGTAGAGAAGGGTTCCCCTCTCACCACCGCGACGGCGGAGCGCGGCGTGGCGGACGGGCGACGGGCCTCGACCGGTTACCGTCAGCGCGTCCGGTTCTGCGAGGAGGTTCCCGTGGCGTTTCCCGAAGACGTGCTCACCGAGGACGAGCACGTCGTGCTGCACCTGCACCCGCACTGGAAGGCCGTGGTGCGGCCGGCCGTGGTGCTGGTGCTCGCCGTCGCGATGGTGGTGACGGGCTGGATCCTGCTGCCGGACGGCGAGGCCGCGACCATCGGCCTCTACGTCCTCGCGGGGCTCGCACTGCTGCTGGTGCTCTGGTTCGGGCTCTGGCCGTTCCTGGTCTGGCGCAGCACGCACTACCTGTTCACGAACGAGCGGGTGCTGCTCCAGCAGGGGGTGCTGGCCCGGGACCGGCGGGACATCCCGCTCAGCCGGATCAACGACCACGCCATGAGCCAGCGCTTCGTCGAGCGGCTGCTCGGCTGCGGCACCCTCACCATCGAGTCGGCGGGGGAGCGCGGCCAGTCGGTGCTCACCGACGTCCCGGGCGTGGACCGGGTGCAGACCAAGCTGTACGAGCTGGTCGAGGCGCACCACGACCGGCACTCCCTCGGCGACGGGGAGATGCGCGACATCCTCGCCGACATGCGCGAGGGGCGACCCCTCCGCGACCCCTCCGCCTGATGACCGGCGACCGACGCCCGGCAGCCTGACCCCCGAGGGCCCGGACGCGACGCCCGACATCCGAGCGCCGGGCGGGACAGGTCACCGTCCGGGAGGTTCGCGTCACCGGCGACCCGAACCTCCCCGGCGACTCACTCCTGGCCGGGGTCGACCGGGCGGAGCGCGAACCAGCCGCGGAAGCGGGTGCGCAGCACCTCCTGCTCCGGCTCGCCGTCCGGGCCGAGGCGGAACATCGTGCCGGTGAGGCTGACCGTGCCCAGCCCGGGGCGGGCGGTGGACGGGCGGCTGCCCATCACGTCCAGGCGGACGGCCAGGCGGTCGCCGGCCCGCACGGGGGCCAGCCAGCGCAGCTCCTCCAGGCCGGGAGAGGCGTCGGCCGCCGCCCGGGCGAGCACGTGGTCGACGTACGCGCGCATGAAGAGGCTGACCGTGTAGAAGCCGCTGGCGATCAGCCCGCCGTGGTGGCTCGCGGCGGCCCGCTCGGGGTCGACGTGGTACCACTGCGGGTCGAACCGACGGGCGAAGGCGACCATCTCGTCGCCGTCGACCCGCACCAGGCCCAGGTCGAAGGTGAGCCCGGGGGTCAGGTCCTCGAAGAAGAGCTCGGCCGGCGCGCCCGTGCCCGAGCGGACCGGGCCGGCGACCGCCCCACCGGTGCGGGGCCCGGGCACGGCCGGTGCGCCTCCTGCGGGGGTTGCCGGCAGCGCACCGCCCGCCTCGGCCGCTGGCGGGGCCGGCACGGCCCCTGCGGTCGCCCCGGCCGTCGGCTGAACGGGTACGGCGCCTCCGGCCGCCTCGGCCGATGAAGGGGCCGGTACGGCTCCTCCGGTCGTGCCGGCCAACGGCGGGGCCAGCACGGCTCCTGCGGTCACCTCGGCCGCTGGCAGGGCCAGCACGGCTCCTGCGCCCGCCTCGGCCGGTGCGCCTCCTCTGGCCGCGTCCGCCGCCGCTGGCGGGGCCGGTGCGCTCACGCCGGCCGGCGGCGGCCCGCCCGGCGCAGTCCTCGCCTCGGTCTCGATCTCCGGCATCGCCTTCACCTCCGGTGGTGCTGCCGCCTGCGCGTGGGGCCGCGCCGGTGACGCAGCCACGCCGCCTGCGGCGTGCGGGTTGTCCGGCGTCGCGACGCCGGTCTCCACGGCGCTCACCGCCGGCGTCGGCGGGTGCCGGCGTGCAGTTCGTCGGCGAGCTCCGCCGACAGCTCACCGTGGAGCGCGTCGCCGAGCCCGGCGTCGGCCGGGGCGGGCCGGCCCTGCACGGGCGTCGGACGGTACGCCCGGCCGCCGCGCCGTGCCGGTCGCTGCTTGCCCGGCCGCTGCTTGCCCGGCCGCCGCTCGTCCGCTCGGCGCTCGCCCGGCGGTGGCTGGGCCTCCTCCAGCTCGGTGACGGACTCGGCCAGCTCGGCGACCGGGTCCATCTCGGCCATCGTGTCCCACTCGTCGCGGGGGATGGTGTGCCAGGTGTCCGCCTCCGGCTGGGCCGGGGCGGGCTGGAAGACGAACGTCCGGTAGGACCAGAAGCGGAACAGGGTGGCCAGGAGCACGCCGCCGGTCTTCGCCACGTTCAGGGCGAGCAGGCTCGTCATGCCGAGGCCGTACTTGGCTGCGGCCAGGACGCCGAGTTCGATGAGCAGCCCGGTGGCGTTGAACAGGAAGAACAGGGCGTATTCGCGGCGCAGGGCCGCTTTTGGGCGATCCCGGTACGTCCAGTGCCGATTCATCAGATACGACGTGATCGTCGCCACGATGGTGGCGATGACCGTCGCCTTGAGCTGACCGTCCCGGAACACGGTGAGTGCCAGAGCGTTGAACACGGCGTAATTGATGACCGTGTTGATGCCACCGACGATGCCGAACTTGAGCGCCTCGTGGATGAACTTCTGCCAGCGCTCAGGCAGCAGACGGACAAGACGCATGCGGAACACCTTAGGCTCGGTGGGCGGACCGGTCGGCCCGGCCGTACGGGATGGGCGACGGGTCACGCGGGAGGGTCCCGGTCGGGTGTCGCCTCCGGAGCGGACTGCGTTCCCGCTGCGACGAAGACGAACCGCCGGTACGACCAGAACCGGAACAGCGTGCCGAGGCCGGTGCCCACGAGGTAGCTGGCGATGTTGTCGGCGACGGTGGTCTGGAACACCTCGGGCCAGATGGCGCCGAGGCCGTACCGGCTGATGGCGAGACAGGCCACCGCGATGCCCAGGCCGACGCCGTTGAAGAGGAAGAAGAGCGCGTACTCGCGGGCGGGGTTGGAGCGCTGGCGGTGCCGCCAGGTCCAGAACCGGTTGCCGAGGAAGGCGAGGGTCGCGGCGACCACCGTGGAGACGGTCTTCGCGGTCACCTGCTCGACGCCGCGCGCGTGCGTGAGGTAGTTGAAGAGGGCGAAGTCGACGACGAAGGCGATGCCGCCCACGGTGGCGAACTTGCTCAGCTCGCGGACCAGGTGGCCGAAGCGGTCGATCAGGGCACGGATCAGGCCCGGGCGGGTCGGCGGGAGCCCTGCCTGGTCCCCGGTCATCGTCGCGGCCACTCGCAGAGCGTACCGGTTGCGGGCACCCCGGAAGGGGATCCGCGGCCTCTGGCGCGGCCCCCGGAGGCCGCGTGAACGGATCGTAACCCGGAGTGCGCGAATTGCGGACAGTTTCGAAAATGCGCGTCCCCGCTCAGCTTCGCGCATTCCAGAATGGTTCCCTGCGGCCCCCGTCGCCGTTCGCCCCCGTCGGCGGGCCCGGGCCGCGCGGCCGTTCCCCCGACCCGCGCGCACCTCGGCGAACGGCGCGGTGACCCCGGTGAAGGTTCGTCGAAGGATTTGCGTGAAACTGCGCGCCAAAGCGGGTATCAGGTCGTGATGCCGCAGCGTACCCGTAGCTTGTGCAGTTCTTCACAACCTATCCCACTGACTTGCGACGTCGCCCGGTTTACGCTGAGGCCAATCCCAGGTTTCCACGAAGGCGACGCATCGCGCCGTCCCCACTCGTGCATCCCATAGATCGGTCAGCGTCGACCTCAAGGAGATGTGTCATGGTTGCTCCGGCTACCGTTCGGGGTATCGATCAGGCCCCGACGTCCCACCCCAAGCTGCTCGCCTGGGTCCGAGAAGTGGCGGAACTGACCACGCCGGACCGGGTCGTCTGGGTGGACGGGTCCGACGAGGAGTGGCGCCGCCTCACCGACGAGCTCGTCGACAACGGCACCCTGATCCGGCTCAACCCGGAGAAGAAGCCGAACTCGTTCTACGCCCGCACCGACCCGTCCGACGTCGCCCGGGTCGAGGAGCGCACCTTCATCTGCTCCGTCGACGAGGCGGACGCCGGCCCCACCAACAACTGGATGGCGCCGGACGAGATGAAGCGGACGATGACCGAGCTGTACCGCGGCTCCATGCGCGGGCGCACCATGTACGTCATCCCGTTCTGCATGGGCCCCGTCGAGGCCGAGAGCCCCATGTTCGGCGTCGAGATCACCGACAGCCCGTACGTGGTCGCCTCGATGCGGATCATGACCCGGATGGGCGCGAGGATCCTGGAGGCGATGGGCGACGACGCGGACTTCGTGCACGCCCTGCACTCCATCGGCGCCCCGCTCGCCCCCGGCCAGTCCGACGTGGCCTGGCCGTGCAACGAGACCAAGTACATCTCCCACTTCCCCGAGACCCGGGAGATCTGGTCGTACGGCTCCGGCTACGGCGGCAACTCCCTGCTCGGCAAGAAGTGCTACTCGCTGCGCATCGCCAGCGTCATGGGGCGCGACGAGGGCTGGCTCGCCGAGCACATGCTGATCCTCAAGATCACCTCCCCGGAGGGGCGGGTCTACCACGTCGCGGGGGCGTTCCCGTCGGCGTGCGGCAAGACCAACCTGGCCATGCTGGAGCCGACCATCCCGGGCTGGAAGGTCGAGACCATCGGCGACGACATCGCCTGGATGCGCTTCGGCCCCGACGGCCGGCTCTACGCGGTCAACCCCGAGTACGGCCTCTTCGGCGTCGCGCCGGGCACCGACTGGAAGACCAACGCCAACGCGATGCGGACGCTGGACCGGGGCAACTCCATCTTCACCAACGTCGCCCTCACCGACGACGGCGACATCTGGTGGGAGGGGATGGGCGAGCCGCCGGCGCACCTGCTCGACTGGAAGGGCAACGACTGGACGCCCGAGAGCGACAGCCTCTCCTCGCACGCGAACAGCCGCTTCTGCACCCCGATCACCCAGTGCCCGATCCTCGCCGAGGACTACTACGACCCCAAGGGCGTGCCGATCGACGCGATCCTCTTCGGCGGCCGGCGCCGGGACACGATCCCGCTGGTCACCGAGGCCCGTGACTGGGTGCACGGCGTGTACATGGGGGCGACGCTCTCCTCGGAGACCACCGCCGCCGCGTCCGGCGCGGTGGGCGTGGTGCGCCGCGACCCGATGGCCATGCTGCCGTTCATCGGCTACCACGCCGGCGACTACTTCCGGCACTGGATCGAGATGGGCAAGGGCGCCGACGGCGACGAGTCCAAGCTGCCCAAGGTCTACTACGTCAACTGGTTCCGCAAGGACGCCGAGGGCAACTTCCTCTGGCCCGGCTTCGGCGAGAACTCCCGGGTGCTCAAGTGGGTCATCGAGCGGCTGGAGGGCCGGGCCGACGCGGTCGAGACCCCGATCGGCATGGTCCCGGCGCAGGACGCCCTCGACGTCGAGGGCCTGGACATGACCCCGGAGGACGTCCGGATCGCGCTGAAGGTCGACCCGGAGGAGTGGCGGGCAGAGCTTCCGCTGGTCACCGAGTGGTTCGAGAAGATCGGCGACAAGCTCCCCGGCGTGCTCTGGGCCGAGCTGGACGCGCTGCGCGCCCGCCTCGACGCGGAAGCGCCGCGCCGGTAGGTGTGAGGCCCGCCCGCATCGGGCACCATCGGATTCCATGAGGACGGCCGCCGAGACCACGCAGGTCCGGCGGCCGTCCGCCGTCCGGGCGCTGACCACCCTGCTGGCCGTCACGGCGGCGGCCACCGTCGCCGTCGAGCTGCTCAACTGGTGGTACGCCCCGGAGCGCGGCTTCGGCCTGGCGGTACGCACCGGCTGGGCGATGCTCCGCTCGCTCGGCTTCCTGCTGCTGATCGGGCACGTCGACCGGGGCCGCGCCGTCGCCAAGCCGCTCGGGCTGATCCTCGCCGTCACCACCGTCTTCGCCGTGGGTCGGCTGATCGTGCCCCGGCAGGGCGTCCCGCCGCTGCCCGGCCTGCTCGGCTTCGCCCTGCTCACCGCGCTCTGCGGTGCCGTGGTCTGGCTGCTGTACCGCTCCGGCGTCGTCGCCGGCCACCTGGTCCGGCACCGCAAGGGGCTCGTCATCTCCGGCGGCACGATCTCCTGGCGCGAGGTCGCGCCGAAGCGCCCGCCGGTCACCGGGTGGCTGCTCACGAGCCGGGTCGCCGCGTTCACGTACAGCCCGCTCATGCTGGTGCCGGCCCTGGCGGCCGGCGGGGCCGTCCTGGACGGCCGGCCAGGCGCGGTGCCGGGGGTGCTGTTCTGGTTCGTCGCCGGGATCGCGGTCAGCTACCTGGTGCTGTTCTGCACCGCCTTCCTCATGCGCGGCAAGCTGTGGGCCCGCCGCCTGCTGGTGGCGATCACCCTGGGCGTGCTCGCCGTCGACCTGCCGCTGTGCTGGTGGCTCCTCGGCGTCGACGGCCTGATCCGCGACGGCGCCCCGTTGCTCGCCGCCGCCCTCCTGGCGTTGTACGGGTTGTGGCGCGCCGGCCGGGCCGAGGCCGCGACGACGCCGGGCTGAGCCGCGAGGGACCCGGGAGGCGGCATGACCGACGAGTACGACGTGGCCGTGGTGGGGGCGGGCCCGGCCGGGGCCGCCGCCGCGCTGGCCGCCCGCCGGGCCGGGGCCCGGGTGCTGCTGCTGGACCGGGCCGACTTCCCCCGGGACAAGGCGTGCGGGGACGGCGTCGCCGCGCACGCGCTGGACGTCCTCGCCCGGCTGGGCGTCACCGGCGCGGTCGACGGGTACGCCCCGCTGCCCCGCATCCGGCTGGTCGGGCCCGGCGGCGGCGCGGTGGCCCGGGCGCTGCCCCGCCCGGCGTACACGGTGCCCCGGGAGGTCTTCGACGCCCGGCTGGTGGCGGCGGCGGTCGCGGCCGGCGCGGAGCTGCGCCGGCACACGGTGCGCCGGGTCGAGGCCCGCGACGGCCGGGTGGTGCTCGACGGCGACCTCGCCGCGCGGGCGGTGGTCGGCGCGGACGGTGCCGGCTCGGTGGTCCGCCGGGCGCTCGGCGAGCCGGCGAACCCGGACCGCCACCTCGCGCTGGCCATCCGCGGCTACGCCCCGGCCCGGCCGGGCCCGCCCGAGCAGCTCATCGTCACCTCAAGGCCGCGCTGGCCGGCGTACGCCTGGTCGTTTCCCATCGGCGACGGGCGGGCGAACGTCGGGTACGGGGAGGTGCTGCGCGGCGAGCCGCTGACCCGCGCGCACCTGCTGGACCGGCTGGCCGCGCTGCTGCCCGGCACCGATCCGGCGGTGGTGACCGCGCTGCGCGCCCACCACCTGCCGCTCTCCACCCACCGCCCCGTGTCGGGGCGGGGCCGGCTGGTGCTCGCCGGGGACGCCCTGTCGCTGATCAACCCGTTCACCGGGGAGGGGATCTTCTACGCGCTGCTCTCCGGCGCGCTGGCCGGCGCTGCGGCGGCCGGCGACCCCGCCCACGCCGCCGGGCGGTACGCCGCCGCGCTGCGCCGCCGTCTCGGCACCCACCTGCGGCACAGCTCGGTCGCGGCCTGGCTGGCCCGCCGCCGGTGGGTGGTCGACGGCGCGGTGCGGGCGGCCCGCCGCGACGACCGGGTCTTCGGCACCGTCGTCGAGCTGGGTCTCGGCGACGGCCGGCTGGACGCGCGCACCCTCGCGATGATCGGCATCGGTCTCGCGGCGCGGGATCGGCCTCCGCGGGACTGAATCCCCGCCGGGGTCGCTACTCTGCAAGGTGATGACTGTGCGGAATCTCCTCTACTCCGTGTACGAGCGGCGGCTGACGGCCAAGCTCGCGGGCAAGCCGGTGCCCCGGCACGTGGGCGTGATGTGCGACGGCAACCGCCGCTGGGCGCGGGAGATGGGCTTTGTCGACCCCAACGACGGCCACCGCATGGGGGCGGAGCGCATCAAGGAGCTGCTGCGCTGGTGCGACGCCGCCGGCGTCGGCCACGTCACACTCTGGCTGCTCTCCACCGACAACCTCTCCCGCCCGGCGGAGGAGCTGGACCCGCTGCTCCAGATCATCGAGGACCTGTCGACCGAGCTGGCCGAGGAGGGCAACCCCTGGCGGCTGCGGATGGTCGGCGCGCTCGACGTCCTCCCGGCGCGCCACGCGGTCGCGCTCAAGGCGGCGGAGGAGCGCACCCGGGGGCGCACCGGCGGGGCCCAGGTCAACATCGCGGTCGGGTACGGGGGCCGGCGCGAGATAGCCGACGCGGTCCGCTCGCTGCTGCTGGAGCACGCGGCGGCCGGCGGCACGATCGAGGAGCTGGCCGAGACGCTGGACGTCGACGACATCTCCGAGCACCTCTACACCCGGGGCCTGCCGGACCCGGACCTGATCATCCGAACCAGCGGCGAGCAGCGCCTGTCGGGCTTCATGCTCTGGCAGTCGGCCCACTCGGAGTTCTACTTCTGCGAGCTGAACTGGCCCGACTTCCGCCGGGTGGACTTCCTCCGCGCGCTGCGCTCGTACGCCAACCGCCAGCGACGCTTCGGCGCCTGAGCCGGCCGGGCCGGGCCCGGCGGCTCACCGCAGGTGGGGGACCGCCTCGGTCAGGAAGGCGCCGAGCGCGGCGGGGGACTCGATGGTGAGGTCGGCGGCCTCGGCGACCTCGTGGCCGGTCTCCGGGTTGGCCACCGCCACGCAGACGGCGAGGAAGTCCGGGTCCCCCGCGCAGCGGGCGCGCAGCGCCGTGAACGCCTTGATGTCCGACACGTCGTCCCCGAAGTACCACGCGCCGGCGGCGTCGCGGATCACCTCGTCGATCACCATGCCCTTGTCCCGGTCGACGGGGGGCTTGATCTCCAGCACCATCCGGCCGGCCTGCACCCGCAGCCCGAGCCGCTCCGCCTGGGCCCGGCCCCACTCCTGCACCGCCGCGCCGAGCTGCGGGGCGGTGCGCCAGTGCAGCGCCACGGAGAGCCGCTTGAACTCGACCAGCGCGCCGGGCGGCAGCTCGGCGCGGGCGAGGTCGGCCAGCTCCTGCATGGTCGGCACCCACGGCAGGGCGGCCGGCTCGGTGACGGTCTCGCCGCCGGAGTGGCTGTGCTCCAGGCCGTAGAGGCCGTAGAGATCCACGCCCGCCAGCCCGCCGAGGTGGTCGCGGAGGAACTCCACCGGGCGGGCGGAGACGATGGCGACCCGGCGCACCAGCGGGGCGAGGGCCTCGATGGCGGCCAGCACCTTCGGCGCGGGCTGCACCGCCGTCGGGTCGTCGTCGACCGGCGCGAGCGTCCCGTCGAAGTCGAAGAAGAGGACGGTGTCGGCCGCCCGGTCGGCGGTCGCCCGCCAGGCGCGGTCGGCGTCCAGCGGGGTCCTCGGCTGCTGGTTGCCCAGATTCAACGGCGGCACGCGCGACAGCGTACCCCGGCGGGGGCGGGTCATTCGCCGGTCGAGACGTGACTCTCCTCCGGGCCCGGGTCAGCGTTCGGCGGCCCCCCGCCCGCGGCGGCCGAACGGGACGACGTCGGCGTCCCGGCCGTGGCTGAGCAGGTATCCCTCCACGAATCCCGCGTTCCGGTCGCCGGTGCGCGTCTCGATCTCGTCGAGTCGGGCGACCAGGAACTCGGAGAGCGCGCTGAGCCGCTCGTTGAGCCGCTCGTTCAGCTCGGCGACGACGGCCAGGACGACCGCGGTGCCGGCGGTGGTCAACGCGAGGAGGTTGGCGACCACGGGGAGCTGCCCGCCGCCGACCACGCCGATCACCACGTTGCCGGTCACGGCGGAGGTCAGCGCCACCGCCGCGACCAGGACTGCCAACCACTTCAGGGTCATGGACAGACCCCTCCTTCTGTCCCGCAGGGCTGGGTTCGGCCTTGTCCCGTCCCCCGCCGACGACGAGCCCAAGCAGTACGAGAGGGACGCTAGCGCGCCCGCCGCGCCCCGGAAGCGGAACAGGCGGACCCGTCCAGCCGTTCTTTCGCCATCTGAGGAACTACCCCGCCCGATTACCCCTTTTTCGGACATCGGCGGGGAGGGTTGGGCGATAAGCGAGGTAACGAATGGTTTCCCGAATGTGGAACTTTTCCGTGTCCGAGACGTTCGGATCCACCAGCCTGCGCAGCAGCGCCTCCACGTCCGGGTCCATCGGCGGCGGGGCGGTCGCCACCCGGGGGCCCGCGGTCCGGTCCCAGCCGAGCGCCGCGAAGGCCGCCGTGGGGTGGAGGCCCAGCCCCTCGCAGAAGGCCACCACCCGCTCGGCCTCGGGGTCGCTGGCCCAGTCGCCCCGCACCCAACGGTTGATGGTCTGCCGGGAGACGCCGGTGCGTCGGGAGACCTCCGTGCCGCTCCAGGCTCGCATGGCGCGGGCGTCGTCGAGGGCACGACGGACGAAGGCGGCGAAGGCGATCTTCCGGGAGGGGGCGCTCTCGGTCACCCCGTGACGGTACGACCACTCGGCCCCTCGGCGGGTGCCCGACGGGCTTATGTCACGTGAGCGGTATACACGTACGCTCTTGTGGTGGAGCTTCTGCAAGGCTTTGACCAGCGGATTTGACTGCGGATGATAGGTGGGCGTGAGTGCCGCTGTAATCAGACGAAAAGCTGATACTGTCACGTTCATGGGACAACTTACCGTGTGTCACGTGCTTGAGACGACTGGTGCTCGCGTGCGTCCCTCACCTGGTGCGAGGGGGGCGCGGTGACCGAACTCGCCACCCGCGCGCAGGCGTTCGGCCTGGTGGCGGAGGGGGTGGCCGCCGGCCTGAGCGCCCCGTGGCGCCTCTACCTCGCCCGGGGCTGCCGCCACCTGTCGCTGAGCGTCGGCGACCGCGCCGAGTGGAACGCCTGGCGGACCCACCTCGGCTGCCCGGAGCTGAGCGTCCGGGTCTACGACGCCGGCGGCGAGATCCGCCGCTCCTCCGTCGCCGAGGTGCTCCACGACGGCTGCCGGATCAGCGTCGAACTGATCGAGGAGGTCAGCACCGACGACCTGGACCGGCTGCCGGTCGCCGACCCCGCCTCCCCCGAGCCGGGGGAGCGGTGAACGCCCGGCCGCGCCGGCCCGACGCCGGCAGCGGGCGTCGTGCTGCTCCCGGCGGTGCCGGGCCTCGCCCGGGCCTCGGCGGGACACGGCGGTGCCCGGCTCCCGGCGGGACGCGGCGGTGCCCGGGAGGGGTGGCATGAGCCCCTTCCTCGCGGTCGTCCTCGTCCTCGTCCTCGGCTCGGCCAGCTACGCCGCCGGGCGGCTGCACGGCCAGCTCAGCTACCGCATCGGCTACCGGTTCGGCTACCGGCAGGGCTACTTCGACGGCGACCGGGGCGCCTGGAACCGGCGTCGCCGGGAGGCGCAGGCGGCCATCGCCTCGGCGCTGGCCGGCCCGCCGCCGGTCTCCCCGGGCGGCCGGGCCACGCGGCAGGGCACCACCTACACCGGCTCCTCCTTCGCCGCGCCCTCCTCCCTGGCCGCCGCGGCCTCCGCGCCGGGCTCCTCCCTGACCGCCGCGCCGCGCTCCTCCCTGGCCGCCCCGGCCGGCGTCGGCGTCGTCGCGGCCCGTGGCGGTGTCGTCGCGGCCTCGGCCCCGGCCACCGCCAGCGGCCGGCACCCCGCCGGCACCCTGGTCCGGTGGCGGAGCTGACCGGCCCGCCGACCCCCGCCGGCCGGCGGGCGGACCCGACCGCCGCCCCCGCCACGGGGGCACCACGAGCACGGTGCGCCGTCCGCGGCGGACGCGCACCGTCGGGGCCACGTCAGACCGGTGACGCGGGCCCCGCCGGCCGGGATGCGCGCAGGGGGCATGCATCCCGGCCGGTCCGCCGCGCCCGTCCACCCGTCGACTCCGGCATCCGACCTGGCGCGCCGGGCCCCGTTCGCCGGCCGGTTCCGGGCATCCCACCGGGCCGCCGCGCCCCGTCCACCGGCCCGCTCCGGAGATCCGCGAGCGAACCTCTAGCCGGGACGCCGTGGCGCGGCTAGCGTCTAGTCATGGCGCGGGGTTCTCCCGGGCCAGCCGGCAAGCCCGGATCTGCGACCTCGCGCACGGGGCCCGCATCCGACCCCGTGTCCCCGGGCACCGGACGAGGCGGAACGCGGATGGCCGGGTGCCCATCCGTCGGAGCAGGCCTGTGACGACTCGCCGTACCCTCGCCGGTGCCGACCAGAGCCCGGCCGCGACTGCCACGACCCGCCGCGCCACCCGGGGCCGCCGCACGGCCGCCCCGGTCGAGCCCGAGGAGCCCCGACCAGCCGGCCAGACGTTCGTCCTGGACACGTCGGTCCTGCTGTCGGACCCGGCGGCCTTCCACCGGTTCGCCGAGCACGAGGTGGTCCTGCCCCTCGTGGTGATCACCGAGCTGGAGGGCAAGCGGCACCATCCGGAGCTGGGCTGGTTCGCCCGGCAGTCCCTGCGGATGCTCGACGAGCTGCGCGTCCGCCACGACCGGCTGGACCGGCCGGTGCCCGCCAACGACGTCGGCGGCACCCTGCGGGTGGAGCTGAACCACACCGACGACGGCGTCCTGCCGCCCGGTTTCCGCACCGAGTCCAACGACGCCCGCATCCTCGCCGTGGCGCTCAACCTGGCGGCCGAGGGGCGCGACGTCACCCTGGTCAGCAAGGACATGCCGCTGCGGGTGAAGGCGGCCTCGGTCGGACTGCGCGCCGACGAGTACCGGCACGGCCAGGCCAGCGACCCCACCTGGACGGGGATGGCCGAGCTGGACCTGGGCGAGGACGAGATCGGCGCGCTCTACGCCGGCGAGACCCTCGACCTGGACGGTGCGGCCGGGCTGCCCTGCCACACCGGGCTGGTGCTGCACTCCGGGCGCGGCTCGGCGCTGGGGCGGGTGCTGCCCGACAAGACGGTCCGGCTGGTCCGGGGCGACCGGGAGGCGTTCGGCGTGCACGGGCGCTCCGCCGAGCAGCGGATCGCGCTGGACCTGCTGCTGGACGAGTCGGTCGGGATCGTCTCGCTGGGCGGCCGGGCCGGCACCGGCAAGTCCGCGCTCGCGCTCTGCGCCGGCCTGGAGGCGGTGATGGAGCGCCGCCGGCACAAGAAGGTGGTGGTCTTCCGCCCCCTCTACGCGGTCGGTGGGCAGGAGCTGGGCTACCTGCCCGGCTCCGAGACGGAGAAGATGTCCCCCTGGGCGCAGGCCGTCTTCGACACCCTCGGCGCGGTGGTGCACGAGAACGTCCTGGAGGAGGTCATGGCCCGGGGCGCCCTGGAGGTCCTCCCGCTCACCCACATCCGGGGCCGCAGCCTCCACGACGCCTTCGTCATCGTGGACGAGGCCCAGTCGCTGGAGCGCGGTGTGCTGTTGACCGTGCTCTCCCGGATCGGCCAGGGCTCGCGGGTGGTGCTCACCCACGACGTGGCCCAGCGGGACAACCTGCGGGTGGGGCGGCACGACGGGGTGACGGCGGTCATCGAGACGTTGAAGGGCCATCCCCTGTTCGCACACGTCACGCTCACCCGCTCGGAGCGTTCGCCCATCGCCGCCATGGTCACGGATCTGTTGGAGGACGCACCGCTCTGACCCAGCAATTGTGTCTACTATGAGGCCATTCATCCCGATTTCACCTGTGTCGCAGGTCACAAATTGCGCCGCTCGTTTCCCATCCGCCCCACTGTGCGCAATCGTGTCCAACGAGCGTCCACGCGCCGGAAAGATCGTCTGCCGTCGTTCGCCGTGCATCGGCGGAGGGCGGGCGGGCTCGGAGCGTCGGCTGCGACCGGCAGGGTCGGGGCGCTCGCGGCGCGGGCCGTGGCCCTCCTCGGGCCGGGGTCGCGCCGCGTCCGTGCCCCCGACGAAAGGGACCACTACGTGAGTCGGCTGTGGAGCCGGTTCGGTGCCCGTACCGCCGCCGTAGCACTGCTCTCCGTGGGCGTTGCCGGCGGCTTCTATCTGGGCGAGGACCGGGAAACCCAGCAACAGGGTCCGATTGCGCAGGTCGGCCGCGAGGCCGCCCTGGTCGACCAGGCCGAGTACGAGTACCAGCGCGAGCGGCAGGCCCAGCACCGGGTCACCTCCGCCAAGCAGCGCGCCGCCGAGCACCAGGCCCGGCAGCGCGCCGCCGAGGCGGCGAAGGAGGCCGCCGAGCGGGCCCGCGAGGCCGAGGCGGCGTCCCGCAAGCGCGACCGCGAGGCGAAGGAGAAGGAGGCCGCCGAGAAGAAGGCGGCGGCCAAGGCGTCGAAGCCGTACGACGGCCCGATCCCCGCCTCGTGCAGCGAGTACAGCGGCAACCGGAAGACCGGCTGCGCGCTGATGCTCGACGCGGGCTTCGGGATCGACCAGTTCCCGTGCCTGAACAAGCTCTGGAACAAGGAGAGCGGCTGGAACCACAAGGCCCGCAACCCCTCCTCCGGGGCGTACGGCATCCCCCAGTCCCTGCCCGGCAGCAAGATGGGCTCGGTGGCCGACGACTGGGAGACCAACCCGGCGACCCAGATCAAGTGGGGCCTCGGCTACATCAAGGGCCGGTACGGCAACCCGTGCGGCGCGTGGAGCCACTCGCAGAGCACCGGCTGGTACTGATCCCCTGACGCCGCGACGGCGGGGTGGGCGCGCCCACCCCGCCGTCGTCGTACCCGCCGTTGCACGCCGCCGGGTGGCGGACGCCCGCTTTTGCTGATAGCTGTTTGGGGCATGACCCTGCGCGACGGCCCCCGGGGCGACCCGCGACGCTTCGGCACCGAGGCCTTCTACGCCTCGATCGGCCGCGCCTTCGTCGCCATGTGCGCCGTCGTGCCGGCGCTCTTCCTGGTCGAGGCCCTCGACGTCGGGCTCGGCATCGACCTCGACCTGGCCGGCGGCATCATCCCCCGGCGGATCGAGGGGCTGGACGGGGTGATCTTCTCCCCGCTGCTGCACGCCGACTTCGACCACCTCTACAGCAACAGCGTGCCGCTGATCCTGCTCGGCACCTTCGTGCTCGCCGCCGGGTTCCGGCGGTTCCTCTGGTCCACCCTGGTCATCGTGCTGGTCAGCGGCCTGGGCGTGTGGTTCACCGGCGCGCCGAACTCGGTCGTGGTCGGCGCCAGCGGCGTCATCTTCGGATACCTCGGGGTCCTGCTCACCCGGGGCGTCGTCGAGCGGAGCTGGTGGAACTTCGGGGTCGTGCTGCTGGTCGGCCTGCTCTACGGCTGGCAGTTGCTCGGCATCCTCCCCACCGACGAGCGGATCTCCTGGCAGGGGCACCTGTTCGGGCTGCTCGGCGGCGTGGTCGCCGCGATCCTCTTCCGCCGCCGCGCCGACGCCGACCCGTACGACACGGAACCCGGGCTCACCCTGCCCTGACGCGCCGTTCGGCCGCGCGACTCGGGGCACGTTCGAGGCACTCTCGCGCCGCCCCGGTGCTTCGGTGGGATGTGCTTGCCCCGGGCGGACGGCCCGCCTACGGTCGGCATCAGCACGCGTTGATCCGTGAGCGGAAGGCGACAATACGTCATGCCCGAGGTCGATGTCGCAGTGATCGGTGCCGGCCCGACGGGGCTGTTCGCCGCGTACTACGCCGGGTTCCGGGGGCTCTCCGTGGCGGTGGTCGACGCGCTGCCCGAGGCCGGTGGCCAGATCACCGCCATGTACCCGGAGAAGCTCATCCTCGACGTGGCCGGGTTCCCCGCGGTCAAGGGCCGCGACCTGGTGGCCAACCTGGTCGCCCAGGCCGCCCCGTTCCACCCTCGGTACCTGCTCGGCACCCGGGCCGAGAAGCTCTCGCACGTCGACGGGCGGCCGGTGCTCGGCCTGGCCGGCGGCGAGGAGATCGCCTGCGGCGCGGTGGTCGTCACCGGCGGGCTCGGCAGCTTCACCCCGCGCCCGCTGCCGGTGGCCGACAGCTTCACCGGCGGCGGCATCGTCTACTTCGTCCCGGAGCCGACCGCGCTGGCCGACCGGGACGTGCTCATCGTCGGCGGCGGGGACTCGGCCTTCGACTGGGCGCTGGCGCTGCAACCGCTGGCCCGCTCGGTGACCCTGGTGCACCGGCGGGACAAGTTCCGCGCGCACGCGGCCACCGTCGCCCGGGTGCAGCAGCTTCCCGTCCGGGTCATCGTCAACGCCGAGGTCACCCGCCTGCACGGCGAGAGCACCGTGACCGGCGCGGAGATCACGGGGCGGGGCGGCGAGGCCGAGACGCTGCCGGTCGACACGGTGGTGGCCGCGCTCGGCTTCACGGCCGACCTCGGCCCGATCGCCGAGTGGGGGCTGCGGCTCGACCGCCGGCACATCGTGGTCGACAGCGCGATGGCGACGAACCTGCCCAGGGTCTTCGCCGCCGGGGACATCACCGAGTACCCGGGCAAGGTCCGGCTGATCGCCACGGGCTTCGGAGAGGCCGCCACGGCGGTCAACAACGCCGCCGTGGCGATCGACCCGTCGGCCCACCTCTTCCCCGGCCACTCCTCCGACGCCGGCTGAGGGGTGCAAGGAAGGGCACCTTGTTAACGCTTTCGGTAGAGGAGGGGCCCCCTCCTAACCCGAGGTGTCAGGAGGGGGCCCTGCCTTCCGGCGGGGCGGTGGGCCGAGGGCGGCGATCAGCACGGCGACCAGGGTGAGCGCGGCGCCCAGCAGGGTGGTCACGCCCGGGTGCGAGGCGGCGGTCGGCAGCACCAGGTCCAGCAGGACGGCCCCGACGACCTGCCCGGCGATGGTGGCCAGGCCGAGCAGCAGCACGCCGGTGAACCGCACGACGGCGGCGGCGATCGCGATGAAGACGATGCCGATGGGGCCGCCGAGGTAGAGCCACGGCTCGGCCGGGAAGCCCCCGCCGGGGCGGCCCCGGACGGCGACCTCGACCGCGAACGCGGCGAGCAGCGCCACCGTGCCGACGGCGAAGTTGACCAGCGTGGCGGCCAGGGCGCTGCCGGCGGCCACCCGTACCCGCCCGTTCACCGCCTGCTGCCAGGCGATGCCCAGCCCGGCCACGAGCGGCAGCAGCGCCAGGCCCAGCGTGCCGGGGTCGGCGAGCCGGTCGCCGACCGCCAGCAGCACGGCGAGCACGGTCAGCACCGCGCCGACCAGGCGGTTCGGGGTGACCGCCTGGCGGCCGGTGGGGCCGATCCCGGCCCGGTCGACCAGCAGGCTGCTGCCGGACTGCCCGGCGACCACCGCCACGGTGAAGACCGCCACGCCGAGCGTGCCGATGGTCAACCCCTGGGTGGCCACCAGGATCGCGCCGCACGCCCCGCCGAGGCACTGCCACGGCCGCAGCGAGCCGTCGGCGAGGGCCGCCCGCAGCGCGGCCAGGCCCCGCCGCCCGCCAGGGGTCGCGGGGACCAGCACCAGCAGCACCAGCAGGCCGACGCCGAACGAGACCACCGCGGCGGCGATCCCGTCGGCCAGCCGTACGCCCAGCTCGCCGTTGATCCGGGACTGCACGGCGACGGCGACCCCGGAGGCGGTGGCCAGCCCGACGCCCGCGATCCGGCGGGCGAGCGGCAGGGTCGGTGGGGCCGGAGCCTCGGTGGTGATCACTCCTGCTCGGCGAGGGGCCGGCCGTCGAAGTCGACCGCCGAGTAGAGGGCGAGCTTCTCCAGCCGGTGGTAGGAGTCGATGACCCGGATGGTGCCGCTCTTCGACCGCATGACGATCGACTGCGTGTACGCCCCGCCGGAGCGGTAGCGCACGCCGTGCAGCAGGTCGCCGGAGGTGACCCCGGTGGCCACGAAGAAGCAGTTGTCGCCGGTGACCAGGTCGTCGGTGGTGAGCACCCGGTCCAGGTCGTGCCCGGCGGCGAGCGCCCTCTCGCGCTCGGCGGCGTCGTGCGGCCAGAGCTTGGCCTGCAGCATCCCGCCCATGCACTTGAGGGCGCAGGCGGCCGTGATTCCCTCCGGGGTGCCGCCGATGCCCATCAGCACGTCGACGCCCGACTCGCCCCGGGCGGCGGCGATGGCGCCGGCGATGTCGCCGTCGGAGATGAACCGGATGCCCGCGCCGGCCCGGCGGATCTGGGCGACCAGGTCGTCGTGGCGGGGGCGGTCCAGTACGCAGACGGTTACCTCGGACACGTCCGTGCCCTTGACCTTGGCGATCCGGCGCAGGTTGTCGGCGACCCCGGCGTTGATGTCGACCACGTCGGCGTACGCCGGGCCGACCGCCAGCTTCTCCATGTAGAAGACCGCGCTCGGGTCGAACATCGCGCCCCGCTCGGCCACCGCGAGCACGGCGAGCGCGTTCGGCATGCCCTTACTCATCAGCGTGGTGCCGTCGATGGGGTCGACCGCGACGTCCACCTCGGGGCCGGTGCCGTCGCCGACCTCCTCGCCGTTGAACAGCATGGGCGCGTTGTCCTTCTCGCCCTCGCCGATGACCACGACGCCCCGCATCGGGATCGAGTTGATCAGCTTGCGCATGGCGTCGACGGCGGCCCCGTCGCCGCCCTCCTTGTCGCCCCGGCCGACCCACCGGCCGGCGGCCATCGCGGCGGCCTCGGTGACCCGGACCAGGTCGAGGGCGAGGTTACGGTCGAGGTTCTGGGGGTTCCGCGTGCTGCTGTTCGTCATGACGGCTTCCTCCTCGCGACGTTGCGGGGTGGACCGGCGGCATGCGGCCGTCGCCGCCGCCAGCTTTGTCGCTGATCCTCACACGATCGCCAACCTATCGTCGGTTCGGGGCCGCGAGGGCCTCCTTCCCGCCAACGGGGCGTGGGACGGATCACCACCGTGGCCCCGGCGGGACGACGTCGCCCGGCGGCGGAGGCGCGCGTTGTCGAACGGTGGGAGGGGACGGCCGGGGCGCAACGGGCAGGGACGCCGCGCGGCGGTGGCGACGCGCCGACCCTCGCCGGTGGTGGCCCGCCCGGCTCCGCGATCCGGGCTGGAAGAATGGAGAGGTGGAAGCCGCGCAGCCCGCCGATCGCACCCCCGTCGAGCCGACCCCGCCGACGCCCGTACCGCCGACGTCTGCGCCGGCGGCGTCCGCCCCGACACCGCCGGCGGCTCCCGGCCCCGAGGTGCCCGGCCCGGCGGCTCCCGGCCCCGAGGTGCCCGGTTCGGCGCAGCCCGCCGCGCCCGGCCCGACGGCGTCCGTCGTGCCGCCCGTCGGCGGCAAGAAGGCCCGGTCGGAGCGCTCGCCGAAGGACATGGCGATCTCGCTGCTGGTGTTGCTGGTCCCGATCGCCCTGCTGCTGGCCCTCTACCGGGGTTTCCTCGGCGGCGACCAGCCGAACGTCGTCGACCCGGCCCCCGCGCTGGAGCACGCCCGCGCGGCCAGCGCGTTCCCGGTGAGCCAGCCGGCCGGGCTCGGCTCCGACTGGAAGGCCGTCAGCGCCGGCTACCGCGACGTGGAGGGCGGCGGCTCCGCCCTGCGGATCGGCTACGTCACGCCGGAGGGGCGGGGCGCCCAGCTCGTGCAGAGCAACGTGCCGCCGGAGCGGCTGCTGCCCGCCGAGCTGACCGCCGAGGCGCGGCCCCAGGGCCCGACCGAGCTGGGCGGCCGTAGCTGGCAGCGGTACACCGCGCGGGGCAACGAGCAGGCGCTGGTGCTGCTCGAACCGACCCGCACGGTGATCGTCGTCGGCGACGCCCGGGAGAACGAGCTGCGCCGCCTCGCCGACGCGCTCCGCTAGGGCGGACGGGACGGCCGGTCGACGGGCCTCCGCCCCGACCCTCGCCGAGACCGGCAGTTGGTGAAGGTCGACGTGGCCGCCGCCGGGGGCCGGCTTCGTCCGGACCCCCGGCATCGGGGGCCTACTCGGCCGCCGGGCGCAGCCGCACCCGGCGCAGGAGTTGGGCGTTGAGCGCGACGACGATGGTGGAGGCGGACATCAGCACCGCCGCGACGGCGGGGCTGAGGGCGACACCGGTCCAGGCGAGCGCGCCTGCGGCCAGGGGCAGGGCTACCACGTTGTAGCCGGTGGCCCAGGCCAGGTTCTGGATCATCTTGCGGTAGGAGGCCCGGGACAGCCGGATGACCCCGGTGACCCCGCGCGGGTCGGAGGAGGCCAGGACCACCCCGGCCGACTCGATCGCGACGTCGGTGCCGGCGCCGATGGCGATGCCGACGTCGGCGCGGGCCAGCGCGGGGGCGTCGTTGACGCCGTCGCCGACCATCGCCACCCGCAGGCCCCGTTTCTGCAGCTCCGCGACGGCGTCGTCCTTGTCGGCGGGCAGCACCTCGGCGAACACCTCGTCCTCACCGGGGCGGAACCCCAGGTCGGCGGCGACCGCCTCAGCGACCGGCCGGGCGTCGCCCGTGATTATCACGATCTTGCGGACCCCCTGCTCGCGTAGCTCGGCGATGGCCTGCCGGGCCTCGGGGCGGACCTGGTCCTCCAGGGCCAGGGCACCGACCACGGTCGCCCTGTCGCCGTCGAGGCGCAGGAGGTGGAGCACCGCCGCTCCGCGCCGCGACCAGTCGTCCTGCCGCTGCCGCAGTTCGTCGGGGACGGTCGCCCGCAGCTCGCGCAGCAGGGCGGGGCCGCCCACGGCGTACGTGGTGCCGTCGACGTCGGCGCGCACGCCGCGTCCGGTCAGCGACCGGAAGCCGGTGGCCCGGCGGGTGGTGCCCCGGCCGGTGGCGGCGGTGACGATCGCGCGGGCCAGTGGGTGTTCGCTGTCCGCCTCGACCGCCGCGGCGGTGGCCAGGACCTCGTCGTCGCTGGCGGCGCCGGTCGCGGCCACGCCGGTGACGACGTGTTCGCCACGGGTCAGGGTGCCGGTCTTGTCGAACAGCACCGCGTCGACGGTGCGCATCCGCTCCAGCGCGAGCCGGTCCTTGACGAGGATTCCGCCCTTGGCCGCCACTGCGGTGGAGAGGGCGATCACCAGGGGGATGGCCAGGCCGAGGGCGTGCGGGCAGGCGACCACCAACACCGTGATGGTACGGACGACGGCCTGGTCGACATCGCCCAGCGCCGTCCAGGCCAGCACGGTCACCACGGCGGTCGCGGTGGCGATGTAGAACAGCCACGCGGCGAACCGGTCGGCGAGCACCTGCGCCCGGCCGCTGGACTGCTGCGCCTGCGTCACCAGGCGCTGAATGCCGGCCAGGGCGGTGTCCTCCCCGACCGCGTCGATGCGGACCCGGATCGCCGCGTCGGTGGCCACCGTGCCGGCGACCACCCGGTCGCCAGTGGTGCGGGGGACCGGCCGGGACTCCCCGGTGATCATCGACTCGTCCATCTCGGCGTCGCCGTCGACGACCGTGCCGTCGGCCGGCACCCGTCCGCCCGGGCGGACGAGGACCAGGTCCCCGACTGCCAGCTCGGCCACGGACACCCGCTGCGGCCGGCCCTGCGCGTCGAGGCGTTCGGCGTCGTCGGGCAGCAGCGCGGCCAGGGCCGACAGCGCGCCCCGGGCCTGGCCGATCGCCTTCATCTCCTGCCAGTGCCCCAGCAGCATGATCGTGACCAGGGCGGCCAGCTCCCACCAGAAGTCCAGGCCGAACGCGCCCAGCGAGGTGGCCAGCGACGCCACGTACGCCACGCTGATCGCCATCGCGATCAGCAGCATCATCCCCGGCACCCGGTCCCGGACCTCCCGCACCGCGCCCTGCAGGAACGGCCACCCGCCCCAGGCGAACACGACCGTGCCCAGCACCGGCGCGACCCAGCCGACGCCGGGGAAGTCGAGCCGGTAGCCGAACCAGTCCATCACCATGTGGCTGGTCGCCACGACCGGCACCGTCAGGACCAGGCTCAGCCAGAACCTGCGGCGGAACATCTCCGGATCGTGCCCGGCGTGCTTGTCGTGCTTGTCGTGCCCGCCGTGACCGGAGCTGTGGTGGACCCGGTGGTCGTGGTGGTCGCCGTGGCGCTCCTGCGGCCCGTCGGTGCCCGGGTGACTGCCTGCCGGCGTCGGCATGGCGTGGTGTTCGTGCGACATCGTCATCGCCTCCCTCAGGGCAATGAACATACCCCCTGGGGGTATCGGTCGGCTAGGTGTGTCGATGTCTCGTGGATCACTACGACTCGATCAGGTGGCCGCGCGGGCTCGGACCGCCTGCGGCTACCCTCCGTGCCGGGCTCCATGCGCCGTCGCAGCCGAAAAACCGCGGTGGGTGGCCAGCCGCCCTTCGCACGCGCGGAGTGTTCAGCCGTTTCGGTCGATGCTGCCGAGCAGGTCGGTGACTCGGATCTTGATGTCGTCGCGGATCGGGCGTACGGCGTCGAGGCCCTTGCCTGCGGGGTCTTCGAGCCTCCAGTCTTCGTAGCGCTTACCGGGGAAGACGGGGCAGGAGTCGCCGCAGCCCATGGTGACCACGACGTCGGAGGTTTCGACGGCGTCGTACTCAAGGAGCCTGGGGGTCTGGTCGGTGATGTCGATGCCGACCTCGCGCATGGCCTCGACGGCGGCGGGATTGATGCTGTCGGCGGGGGCGGAGCCTGCGGAGCGGACCTCGACGCGGTCGCCGGCGAGGTGGCGTAGCCAGCCGGCGGCCATCTGGGAGCGGCCGGCGTTGTGGACGCAGACGAACAGGACGGTGGGCTTGTCGGACACGAGGGTCTCCTATCCGCCGGCGGGCAGGGTGGTGGTTACGGTTCGGAAGAGGCGTCGGCGTAGGGCGAGGCTGACGTAGACCAGGGCGACGAGCACGGGCACCTCGATGAGGGGGCCGACGACGCCGGCGAGGGCCTGGCCGCTGGTGACGCCGAAGGTGCCGATGGCGACGGCGATGGCGAGTTCGAAGTTGTTGCCGGCGGCGGTGAACGCGAGGGTGGTGGTGCGTTCGTAGTTCAGGCCGATGGCCCGGCCGAGGGCGTAGGAGCCGGCCCACATGATCGCGAAGTAGGCCAGCAGCGGTACGGCGATCAGCACGACGTCCCACGGCTTCGAGGTGATGGCATCGCCCTGAAGGGCGAACAGGATGACGATGGTGAACAGCAGCCCGTAGAGGGCGACCGGCCCGATCTTCGGCAGGAGGCGGCTCTCGTACCAGGTGCGGCCCTTCGCGCGTTCGCCGAGGCGGCGGGTGAGGTAGCCGGCGAGCAGGGGGATGCCGAGGAAGATCAGTACGTTGACCGCGATGTCCCACCCGGACACCTGCAACCGCGCGCCGGAGAGGTTCAGCCAGTCCGGCAGCACGGACAGGTAGAACCAGCCGAGCAGGCCGAAGGCGAGGACCTGGAACACGGAGTTGAGGGCGACCAGCACGGCGGCGGCCTCGCGGTCGCCGCAGGCCAGGTCGTTCCAGATGATGACCATGGCGATGCAGCGGGCCAGGCCGACGATGATCAGGCCGGCGCGGTACTCGGCGTGGTCGGCGAGGAAGATCCAGGCGAGGGCGAACATCAGTGCCGGGCCGAGGATCCAGTTGAGCAGCAGCGAGGAGAGCAGCAGCCGCCGGTCGCCGGTGACGGTGTCGAGCCGGTCGTAGCGGACCTTGGCGAGCACCGGATACATCATGACGAGCAGGCCGAGGGCGATCGGCAGGGAGACGCCGCCGATCTTCACCGCTTCCAGGGCGGTGTTCAGGCCGGGGACGAGCCGGCCGAGCAGCAGGCCGGCGGCCATGGCCAGGCCGATCCACAGCGGGAGGAAGCGGTCGAGGCGTGACAGGCGCGCGACGACCGCTGGCGGTGCGTCGTCGGCGGGGGCGGTGTGCGTCATGTCAGCAGATCCTGAAGTTCTCGGAGTGGGCCCGGGCTCGCGCGGCGAGGTCGGCCAGGTGCAGCGCCGCACCCTGCAGGGCGTCGGGGATGAGCCGGTAGTAGGTGAAGCGGCCCCGTGACTCGGCGGCCACGACGCCGGCCTCGCGCAGCAGCTTGAGATGCCCGGACACGTTGGGCTGCTTCGCCCCGGTCTCCGCGACCAGGTGCGACGTCGTCGTGGGGCCCTCGGCGAGGATCCGCACGATCTGTGCCCGCAACGGGTCCGCCAACAACCGCACCACATCAGGATTCGCTGATGTCACCGTACCCCGATGTGATTCGGGACGGGCCTCCGTCGGCGACGAGGTGCCCGGCGTGGTGGCATCTCTGCTGGTCAGCAGGTTTCCCAGCAGGTCCAGCGCCTCCCTGCGCACCCAGTAGTACACCCAGGTGCCACGGCGCTCGCAGTCGACCAGGCCGGTTTCGCGCAGGACCCGCAGGTGATGCGAGATGGTCGCCCCGGTGACGTCGAAGGCGTCGGTCAGATCGCAGACGCAGATCTCCGTGGTGGAGGCGATCAGCGACAGCAGCCGCAGCCTGACCGGGTCACCCAACGCCTTGAACAGCGGTGCCAGCTCACCGGCGACCTGGGGTGCGAGAGCCTGCACCGACAGGGGAGGGCAGCAGCCCTGCGCCGCTGTGGCGTCCAGCACGGTTAGAACAGACATGCGTCTAGCTTGACAGGCATCTAATCTGGGTGCAAGGTGGGGGCGTTCGGTTCGACGCAGGTCGAGACACCGATCAGTCGGCGTTGATGCCGGTCGGCGCGACGCGGGACCGGGGGGCGTCGACCGGCGTGCGTGAGCGACGCGGGCACGTGCGCCCCGCGCCACGCGCCACGCGTTTGCCCACATCAGGAACTAACAGGGGGTCGTCACATGAGCGAGGACCAGAGCGCCGCACCGTGCTGCGGCACCGCCCAGGCCGCCGAGCGGGCCGACGCCTGCTGCGATCCGGGCGCGAGGACCGAGGCGGTCGCTACGGGCGGAGGCTGCGGCGGTGCCATCGACGCATCATCCGTAGCTGATGAAAGCGCGGCGGCGCTACCGCCCGGGGTGACCGACCGGGCCGGGCGGGTCGACGGACCGCACCCGGTCGTGGTCATCGGCGCCGGGCCGGTGGGGCTGGCCGCGGCGGCGCACCTGCACGAGCGGGGCCTGCCGTTCACCGTGCTGGAGGCCGGGCCGTCGGCGGGAGCGGCCGTGGCCGAGTGGGGGCACGTGCGGCTGTTCTCGCCGTGGCGGTACAACGTCGACCACGCCGCGCGCCGGCTGCTGGAGGCCGCCGGCTGGGCCGCCCCCGACGCTGAGGCACTGCCCACCGGCGCGGACCTGGTCGAGGCGTACCTGCGACCCCTCGCCGAGCTGCCGCAGCTCGCTCCGCACGTCCGCTACGACGCCCCCGTCGCGGCGATCGGCCGCGTGGGCGTGGACCGGATCAGGACCGCCGGCCGCGAGAACGCCCCGTTCGTCGTGCGGCTCGCCACCGGCGAGGACGTGCTCGCCGCAGCGGTGATCGACGCCTCCGGCACCTGGCGTACCGCGAACGTGCTCGGCGCCACCGGGCTGCCCGCGCACGGCGAGACCGACCCGCAGACCGCGACGCTGATCGACGGCGCGCTGCCCGACGTGCTCGGCGCCGACCGCGACCGCTTCGCCGGCCGGCACACCGTCGTCGTCGGCGCGGGACACTCCGCCGCGAACACACTGCTCGCGCTCGCCGAACTCGCCGAGCAGGAGCCCGGCACGACCATCACCTGGGCCACCCGCGGCGGCTCGATCGACCGCGCGCTCGGCGGCGGGGACGCCGACGCGTTGCCCGGCCGCGGGGCGCTGGGCACCGGGATCAAGCTGCTCGTCGACTCCGGCCGCGTCCGCTTGGTCACCGGCTTCGCCGTACACGCGGTTGCCGCCGTCGACGGGCACGCCGACCTGACCGCCGCTGACGGGCACGCCGACCTGACCGCCGCTGACGGGCGCACCCTGAGCGCCGACCGGATCGTCGCCGCCACCGGCTTCCGACCCGACCACACCATCGCCGCCGAACTGCGTCTCGACCTCGACCCCGTGCTGGGCTGCACCCGGGCCCTCGCGCCGCTGATCGACCCGAACGACCACTCCTGCGGCACCGTCCGCCCGCACGGCATCGACGAACTCACCCAGCCCGAGCCCGGCTACTTCGCCGTCGGCATGAAGTCCTACGGCCGCGCCCCGACCTTCCTCATGGCTACCGGCTACGAGCAGGTCCGCTCCATCACCGCAGCCCTCGCCGGGGACTGGACCGCCGCCCGCGACGTGCAGCTCGACCTGCCCGAAACCGGCGTCTGCTCCTCCGCGCAGGGCTACCAGGCGATGCTCGACGACGCCGCCGCCCGCCACGGCCTTGCCCCGGACGTCCCGGGCCGGCTCATCTCCGCGGCCCTGCGTCACCTGCCCACCGCCGGCACCGTCGCCGCCGCCACCCGCGCCGCCGCCGACGAACTCGGCGTCGACCCCGGCGTCGCGCTGCAACTCGCCGCCCTCGCCGGCAACCAGTTCGACACCACCGACCGGGGCGCGGCGGACGGCGACCTCCCGCCCGCCGAACTCGGCCTGGTCACCGTCTCCTCCGGCGGCGGCTGCTGCGGGTGACCACCCGCCCCACCATCGGCGTCCCCGCCGGCCCCACCAGGGCCGGCGGGGACCACCCGATGACGCGAGTCGGCTCACCCATCCAGATTGGCCGTTGCTTTCCGGAGTTGGCTCAGCCACTCGATGCCGATTCGCCGGCCGTCGGGGAACTGGTCGTCGCGATCCCAGCGCCACGCTGTGATCATTGCCAGCATGAGGGCCCGGCAATTCCGGAGCAGCTGGTGATCGGCACCCGGGTAGTGGTCCCCGACATCGTCGGGCGCGTGGGCCAGGTCGAACTCGATCGGCCCCCGGCAGCACGTCTCGAAGTCGATGAAAAGAGGGCCGGTCCGGGTCGAGATCAGGTTGCCGGGGTGGGGTTCGCCATGCAGGAGTTGCTCGGGCCGACCGCTCTCGGTGACCGCTCGTCGCATGCGGTGCAACGTGCTGGCGAGGAGGACCCGGTCCGAGGCGGCCAGTGCCGGCGTCCGGGCGTGGTCGGCCACCAGCGTCTGGGCTGCGGAAACCCGGTCCGTGAAGTGTGGGGCGGGCAAGTCGATCTCGCGCATTCCGGCGTGCAGACGTTCGAGCGCGGCCACGTATTCCGCGTTGGCGATCGGCTGATCAGTCGCCGGTTCGTAGTAGGTCCACAGGGTGACAACGTAGTCGCCTCGGACAAAGACTTGAGGTGATTCGAGCGCGGCCACCGGGCTTCCGGCCTTGGCCAGCCGGTGAGCGACATCCACTTCGAGCTGGGCGCATTGGTGCGCTGCCGGAGCCACCCGGGCGAGCACGTCGCAGGGCTGCAAACGCAGGGTGAGCGTGTTGGAGTTGTGCAGGACAGCGGCGTCGTGGGCGGTTAGGCCGAGAGAGGAGGCGCTCGAAATTGCTGCCCGTGTTGCCCGCTCAGTCTCATATGCCTGCATCGGAGCACCGTAGTCCAGTGTTCGTGGCGTAACAGCCGTACTTCGTGCCCTGTTCGCCACCCGCCACCGGCCGTGGATCCGCGATCACCGTGCTCTCGGCTCCCTCGGTCTCAACATGGACAGACTTCGAAAGCGCGTTGTCCAGACCGTGCCGCCGTGCCTCTGGCCGCAGCCGCCCCGGCTCCGGCCAGCCGTGACGACGGCTCGCCGTCGCTCCGGTGCGGAACCCGCGAACCCGGAGAACGGGCCAACCAGACCGGTCGATCGCGGGTGGCGAGTCGACGGGACCGGACAGGGATTGCGGAACACGGTCACAGGGAACAGAAGGGGTACGAGGCTCGCCGGGGCACTCCGCCAGTCGGTCGGGACTCGTGCGTCGGAGCCGGCACGGGGCTGCGGCGCCACGCCTCCGGCGCCCTCGCGGACCGGAACGACCCACCTGAGAGGTTCATGTGATCATTCGACGCTTCAGTGCGGCGGTCTTCGCGGCGACGCTGCTCACTCCCGCTCTGGCCGCCTGCGAGAACACCGGGACCGGCGAGGCGGGGGCCTCCGCGTCCCCGACGGCCTCCGGCAGCGCCGCCCCGGGGAGCGCGTCGCCCGGCACGGGCGACGCCAAGCAGGCCCTCCTGAACTCGACCAACGAGATCCGCAACGGCAACTTCCGGTTCACCATGGCCGGCGTCGGCACCACCGCCGAGGGGCAGGTGCACGAGCCCAGCCAGAGCGCTCAGATGAAGCTGAGCGTCGGCGACGCCTCCTCGGACGTCTCGATGAAGCTGGACGTGGTCCACTTCAAGCCGGACAGCTGGGTGAAGATCGACCTCGGCGGCCAGGCCGCCAAGCTGCCCGGCGTGCAGAACCTCAACCTCGGCAAGTACCAGCACCTCGACCAGACCCGGATCAAGGGCAACCGCAGCCTCGGCTTCGACTTCGAGAAGGTCGACCCGGCCGGCAGCGAGGTGCTGACCCAGGGCGTCACCGAGGTGCGGCAGACCGGCGAGGGCGCGTACGCGGGCACGATCGACGTCTCCAAGGCGGCCGAGGCCGGCTCCCTCAACGCCGAGATCATCAAGGCGCTCGGCCAGCAGGCCCGGTCGCTGCCGTTCACCGCGAAGCTGGACCCGCAGGGCCGGCTCAGCGAGCTGGTCATCCAGATCCCGGCGTCCGGCCAGACCAAGGCCCAGGACATCCGGATGACGTACTCCGACTACGGCGCGGCCACCGCCGCCCAGAAGCCCCCGGCCGACCAGGTCGTCGAGGCCCCGAAGGAGCTGTACAACCTGTTCAACTGAGCGCGTCCGGGTGCGGGGCGGCGACCGTCGCCCCGCACCCGCCGTAGAAGGTCACGCCCTCAGGCGTCGGACTGCTGCCGGCGGGCCGCGTCGATGCGGGCGCGGGCCCCGTCGAGCCAGCGCTGGCAGACCTCGGCCAGCTTCTCGCCGCGCTCCCAGAGCGCCAGCGACTCCTCCAGCGAGGTGCCGCCCGCCTCCAGCCGCTCCACCACCGAGGCCAGCTCGGCCCGTGCCTGCTCGTAGCTGAGCCGCTCGTCCGGCCCGGCCTTCTTCTCGTCACTCATCGGCCCCATCCCAGCACATCCCCGCCCGTCCGCCCCGCCGGGCTCAGCCGTCGACCGTGGCGGCCAGCTCGCCGTCGGCGAGGCGTACCCGCAGGGGGTCGCCCGCGTCCACCTCGCCGGCCGCCCGGACGACGTGCCCGTCGGCGCGCTGGACGATCGCGTAGCCGCGCTCCAGCGTCGCGGCGGGGGAGAGGGCGCGCAGCCGGGCCAGCGTGTGTCGCAGCTCGTCGGCCGCGGCGCCGAGCCGGTGGTCCAGGCAGCGGCTGGCCCGCTGGCGCAGGCCGGTCACGTCGGTGGCCCGCTGCTCGATCATCACCTGCGGCCGGGCCAGCACTGGCCGGGACCGCAGCCCGTCGAGGCGGTGCGACTCCCGGTCGACCAGGTTGCGCACCGCCCGCTCCACCCGGTGCCGGGCCTGCTGGATCAGGCGCAGCTCCTCGGCCAGGTCGGGCACCACCCGCTTCGCGGCGTCCGTCGGCGTGGAGGCCCGCACGTCGGCGACGTAGTCGACCAGCGGCGCGTCCGTCTCGTGGCCGATGGCGCTGACCACCGGCGTACGGCAGGCGAAGACCGCCCGGCACAGCGCCTCGTCGGAGAAGGGCAGCAGGTCCTCGATGCCGCCGCCGCCCCGGGCGATGACGATCACGTCGACGGTCGGGTCGGCGTCGAGCACCTTCAGCGCGTCGACGATCTGCGGCACGGCGCCCGTCCCCTGCACCGCCACGTTGATCGTGCGGAACTCCACGGCCGGCCAGCGCCGGCGGGCGTTGGTCAGCACGTCCCGCTCGGCGGCCGAGGCGCGGCCGGTGATCAACCCGATCCGGCCCGGCAGGAACGGCAGCCGGCGCTTGCGGGCCCGGTCGAACAGCCCCTCGGCGGCCAGCAGCTTCTTGAGCTTCTCCAGCCGGGCCAGCAGCTCGCCGAGCCCCACCTGGCGGATCTCGTCGGCGCGCAGGCTCAGCGTGCCCCGCGCCGCGTAGAACTCGGGCTTGGCGTGCAGCACGACCCGCGCGCCCTCCCGCAGCTCGGGCGCGCCCGCGTCCAGCACGTCCCGGTTGGTGGTGACGGTGAGGCTCAGGTCGGCCGAGGGGTCGCGCAGGGTGATGAAGACGGTGCCCGCCCCGGGGCGCCGGCTGATCTGCGCCACCTGCCCGTCCACCCAGACCCAGCCGAGCCGCGCGATCCAGGCCCCCACCTTCTGGCTGACGACCCGCACGGGCCACGGCTCCTCGGAGCTGCTCCGCCCACCCTCATCCGTACTCACGCCACCACCCTACGGACGCCGGGCGGGCGACCCGCGCAGCCGGTGCCGCCTGTCGGGGCGGCAGTACGATGGGCGGGTGACTCAGGCTGAGGCGACCCCCCCGACCGGCAAGCGCGTGCTCCTGGCCAAGCCCCGCGGCTACTGCGCGGGCGTCGACCGGGCGGTGCAGACCGTCGAGGAAGCGCTGCGGCTCTACGGGGCCCCGATCTACGTGCGCAAGGAGATCGTGCACAACAAGCACGTGGTGCGGACCCTGGAGGCCGAGGGCGCGATCTTCGTGGAGGAGAACGAGGAGGTGCCCGAGGGCGCCACCGTGATCTTCTCCGCCCACGGCGTCGCCCCGGAGGTTTACGAGCAGGCGCGGGCCCGCTCCCTCAAGGCCATCGACGCGACCTGCCCCCTGGTGACGAAGGTGCACCAGGAGGCGAAGCGGTTCGCCGCCGAGGACTACGACATCCTGCTGATCGGCCACGAGGGCCACGAGGAGGTCATCGGCACCGCCGGCGAGGCCCCCGAGCACATCCAGCTCGTCGACGGCCCGGACGGCGCCGACAAGGTCACCGTGCGGGACCCGAGCAAGGTGGTCTGGCTCTCCCAGACCACGCTGTCGGTCGACGAGACGCTGGAGACGGTGGCCCGGCTCAAGACGCGGCTGCCGCTGCTCCAGTCGCCCCCCAGCGACGACATCTGCTACGCCACCTCCAACCGGCAGCACGTGGTCAAGGAGATCGCCCCCGAGTGCGACGTGGTGCTCGTCGTCGGGTCGCGCAACTCCTCCAACTCCGTCCGGCTGGTCGAGGTCGCCCTGGACGCCGGTGCCCGCGCCGGCCACCTGGTCGACTTCGCGACCGAGATCGACGACGCCTGGCTGGAGGGGGCCCGCACGGTCGGCCTGACCTCCGGCGCGAGCGTCCCCGACGAGCTGGTCCAGGACGTGCTGGCGCACCTCGCCGCGCGGGGCTTCGCCGACGTGGAGGAGGTGGTTACCGCCAACGAGCGGCTCACCTTCTCCCTGCCCCAGGAGCTCAAGCGCGACATGAAGGCGGCGGCTGCCGCCGCCCGCGCCTGACCCGGGGCCGGGGAACGGATCATCGGGCCGCCGCGTCAGATGGGCATGAGAACTGTTCGGACCGCCCTCGTCGCGCTGGTCGCCGGCGCCGCCCTGAGCGCGTGCGCCGGCCAGGGCGCCGGTGACGGCACCCCCGCCCCCAGCCCCTCGGGAGGTTCTCCGGTGACCGACGCGCCCAGCACCGGCCCAGCCGACCCGACCGCCGTCGCCCCCTCCTCCACCTTCCCCCCGAAGGACCGCCCCGGCCGCCCGAGCCGCCCGCCGGGCCCTGGCGCGACCACGCTCACCGGCACGGTCGAGGCGGGGGTCGAGCCCGGCTGCCGCCTGCTGGACGGCTACCAGCTCATCGGCGGCCCGACCGACGTCCTGACCGCCGGCGCGAAGGTCACCGTCACCGGCCAGGCCAAGCCGGACATGATGACCACCTGCCAGCAGGGCACCCCCTTCGTCGTGGAGTCCGCCCGCCGCGCCTGACCCGCCGCGCCCGCCGTACCGGCCGGGCCGGGACGACGGGAGCCCGCCCCCGCGATGGGCGGGGACGGGCTCCCGGTGGTGGTGCTGGTCAGTCAGGCGGGTGCGATCAGTTGACCGCGCCGATCGCCACGGAGCCGACGCCGACGACCGCGCCCTCGGTGGTGGTGACGGCCAGGTCGCCGTAGAGCGACCGGCCGGCGGCCGGGGCGGACTGGGCGGTCACCGTGCCCGTGAGGGTGGCCCTGGCGCCGTTGGCCAGGGCGACCGGGGTGCTCGGGGAGGTCAGCGTGCCCAGCGACGCGGCCGAGAACGAGTCCCGGTAGTCGTAGGCGGTGCTGGTGCCCGGCCCGTTCACGCCGTACCCGTCGACCACCACACGGTAGGTGCCGGCCGCCGGGTTGGTCAGGGTCACCGCCTCCTCCGAGTCGCCGTCGGCCGACCGGCCCACCCGGGTCGTACCGAGGAAGACCGACAGGTCCAGGTCGGCGCCGACGTCCTCCGTGTTGCCGATCCGGGCCGTGAAGGTGGCGGCGCCGGCCGGGACCTCGACCAGGTACTCCTGGCTGGTGCCCTCGGCGATGGTCGGCCGCTGCGCGCGCACGCTGGCCAGCGGGCCACCCTGGCCGGTCACCGCGACCGGGCCGAAGGTGTTGGTGAGGCCCCAGTTGACGGCGGTCGGGGTGCCGGCGGTCACCGACGGCAGCTCGATCACGGCCGGCTCGACCGTGACGCCCTGCACCCGCACCTGGAGCTGGAACGGGTTGTCCAGCGCCGGCGAGGTGCGCCGCGCCTCCACCTCGAACTCCCAGACCCCGGCGATGGGGTTCCGGTAGTCCCGCTCCTGCGGCTTGCAGGCCGCCACGTTGGAGAAGTTGGTAAAGCAGGCGGTGCTCGCGGTGCTCTCGGCCGGCAGGCCGTACGGGTTGATCGCGATGAACCGGGTCTGCGAGCCGGTCGCGATGCCGGACAGGTCGACCTGGATCGCGCCCGTCCCCGGCGGCACCTCCACGAAGTACGAGCGGGAGGAGTTCCGCTCGACCGAGCCCTCGACGGTCGACGAGTACGCCGGCTTCGTCACCTGGTCGGCGGCGACCACGACGGTGGAGACCTCGAAGTCGACCACCGAGGTGGCCGGGTCGTCGACCAGCAGCAGCGCGCTGTGCGCCCCGGCGGTCTTCGGCTTGGCCTTGACCGGGATGGTGACGGTCTTGTTCAGCGGCAGCCACACCTCCTTCTTCGCGCTGAAGGTGCCGTCGTCGCCGCGCAGCGACAGGTCGTGCCGGATGCTCTTGTTCGGGCCGCTGGTCCGGGTGACCTCGATCTCGTACGTCTTGGACTTCTTCACCGGCTGCCCGCCCTGCAAGACGGCGCAGCGGTTGTACACGCCCGCGCCCCGGTGCGGGTTCGCCACGAAGGTGCCGGTGGCCCTGTCGTACCGGGTGAGGTTCTTCGACAGCTCCGTGCAGACGGGCGCGTCGGAGACGTACGACCGGGTCTGCACGCCCTGCTCCAGCAGCCGCCACGCGCCCGGCACGTCGAACATGCCGTAGCCCTGCGCGTACGTCGCCACGCCGGGGATCGGCTTGGCCGACGTGTAGACGGCCCGGCGCAGCGCGGCCGGGGTGACGCCCCGGTCGGTCGCCTTGGCGGCGGAGAGCAGCAGGGCGGCGGCGCCGGTGGCCTGCGGGGCGGCCATCGAGGTGCCGTTGAGCATCTGGTAGCCCGGCGGCAGCGGGTAGCCGGCCTCGGGGACCGCGTTGCCGGCCTGCCAGGTCGGCGCGGTGGAGATCGCCGAGCCGGGGGCCGCGATGTTCGGCTTGAAGCCGCCGTCCTCACGCGGGCCGCGCGAGGAGAAGTTGAACAGCGCGTTGTCCCGGCGGACGACCGAGCCGTAGTTCGCCAGCCAGGTGTCGTCGCTGATGCTGGCGGCGACGCTGACCACGTTCTCCGCCACCGACGGGTCGCCGACGGTGTTGACGCCGGGGCCGGAGTTGCCGGCCGAGATGAACAACTGCACGCCGTAGACGCTGATCAGCTCGTTGTAGAGCTGGGCGCGGGCGTTGGAGCCGTCGTTGAGCGCCGGCAGGCCGCCGATCGACATGTTGACCACGTCGACCTTGCGGTTGATCACCAGGTCGGCCATGCCGGTGGTGAGCGCCGCGGCGGTGCAGCCGCCGCCCCAGGAGCAGGCGCGGGCGGAGACGAGCCTAGCGCCGGGGGCCGCGCCGTCGAACGCGCTGTTGCCCAGCATGTCGTTGGCGGCGGTGATGCCGGCCACGTGCGTGCCGTGCGTGGACTCGACGATGCCGATGTTGACGAAGTCGTAGTACGGCCCCGGCTGGTTGTCGCCCGGGTTGGCGTCGACGTCCTCGCGGTACTCGACGACGAACGGGATCTGCTCGCGCACCGGGGTGGCCGGGTTGTCCGTGCCGAAGTGCCCGACCTGGAACTTCTCCCGGTACGGGCGCATCACCTCGTCGTCGGTGAAGTCCCGGTTCTGGTTGGCGTCGACCCGGATGTCGTGGGTCGTGGCGTCGTAGAGGATGCCGAAGACGTCGGTGGTGTCGCCGTCGCGGTTGACGTCACCGGCCGGGTCGCTGCCGGCCGTGGTCGACTCGCGGAAGGTCGAGAAGCGGTAGCTGCCGGCCGGGGCGGTCCAGGTCGCGCCGCCCACGGTGAAGCTGGGGCCGGCGACCTCGGTGATCATGGCGCGCCAGGTGGCGTCCTCCAGCGGGTCCGTGGCGGTGACCCAGTCGACGATCTTGCGCTCGCCGGTGGTGGTCCGCTGGAGCGCCGGCTGGTCGAGGTCCACGCCGGAGTCCATGATGCCGATGGTCACGCCGCGACCGTCCCACTCGGGGTGGGTGGCCTTGAACGCCTCCGCGCCGGTCTCGCTGGTCGGCATGTACGGGTTGACCGCGCCGGTGTCGGCGCCCGGCCCGGCCAGGGTCCGTCCCTGGGCGGCGGCCTTCGCGCCCGAGGGCGCCGCCTCCGGGGTCGGGTCGGGGAGCTGGATCGTCTCGTCGAGGTCGACCGCGGCGACGCCGGGCAGGGTCGCCGCCCGGAGCACCTGCGCGGTGGGGACCTTCGCCAGCACGTACCCGATGGTGTCGAAGCGCCGGCTCACCGTGCCGCCGAGGCGCTGCACGGCGTCCGCGACGTCCTTCGCCTCGCCCTTGTCGGTGGCGACGATCAGGGTGACGGTGCTGGCCTTCTTCGCCTCGGCCTCGGCCAGCAGCTTCGCGTCGTGCGCGCCCAGGGTCTCCACGGCGGTGGACTGTGGAGCCTCGGGCTCGGCGGGGGCGGCGCTCGCGGTGGCGGCGCCGCCCGCGCCGGTCATGGCACCGGCGGCCACGACCGACGCGAGGAGCCCGGCCGACGTGCGCCGGCTCCGGTTGCGGGGTGTCGTCACGTCTTTGATTCCTCCGGAGAACAGGCCCTCAGAGGCAGGGCGCGGGTGTGACCAGATCCTTGGCTTCGGGAAGGGTCGATGTCACTAGCGCCGGATCAGTTGTGACCACCTCGTGACGTGTTGGGTCAACGTGGACACGCCGCAGGTGCTATTGGTCGCTCCGCGTCGACCGTTCGGCCACTGTGCTGCCCGGCTCCACCAGCTCCGGGGCCTGCGGCTGCCGGGGCGCGACCTCCACCTGCGCCGGCGTGGTCAGCTCCCGGTCGGAGACGCCCAGCTCCGCGAGCTTGCGGGCGCTGACGAGGACCCGCGCCTCCAGCGAGCCGACCGCCCGGTTGTACGCCGTCACCGCCCCGCCCAGCGACGCGCCGAGCTTGCCGACGTGGTCGCCCAGGGTGGACAGCCGTCCGTACAGCTCGCGGGCCAGCGAGTGCACCGCTACCGCGTTGCGGGCCAGCACCTCCTGCCGCCACGAGTACGCCACCGTGCGCAGCAGCGCCACCAGGGTCGCCGGGGTGGCCAGCACCACGTTGCGGGCGAACGCGTGCTCCAGCAGCGTCGGGTCGCGCTGCAACGCCACGTCGAGGAACGGGTCGGCCGGCACGAAGAGCACCACGAACTCGGGCGTCGAGTCGAACGCCGCCCAGTAGGTCTTCGCGGCCAGCGCGTCGACGTGCGCCCGCAGGTGCCGGGCGTGGGCGTCGAGGTGGGTGTCCCGGCCCCGCTCGTCGCGCGCCTCCATCGCCGTCAGGTAAGCGTCGAAGGGCGCCTTCGCGTCCACCACCACCGTCCGGCCGCCGTGCAGCCGGACCACCAGGTCGGGGCGTACCCCCTGGTGGTCCGTCGCGGCCGTGACCTGCTCGTTGAAGTCGCAGTGCTCCACCATGCCGGCGGCCTCGACGATCCGGCGGAGCTGGTGCTCGCCCCAGCGGCCCCGCACCTGGGGCGCGCGCAGCGCCGCCACGAGCTGCTTGGTCTCGGTACGCAGCTCGCCCGAGACCGCCCCCATCGCCCGGACCTGCTCGCGCAGCTCGGCGTACGCGTCGACCCGGGCGTGCTCCAGCTCCGCCACCCGGGCCTCGTAGCGGCGCAGGGTGTCGTGCAGCGGCGCCACCGCCCGCGCGACCGCCTCCTGGGACTGCGCGGTCGCCTCGTAGCTCAGCGCCCGCATCGACTGCTCCAGCCGCCCCTCGCCCTCCCGGGTGGCGGCGAGCGTGGCCTCCAGCCGGGCGATCTCCGTCGCCGACCGGGACCGGGCGGCGAACCAGCCCAGCGCGCCGCCCGCGGCGAGGCAGAGCAGCACCACGGCCAGGGTCGAGAAGCTCATCACCTGAGCTTGCCAAACGCGTATGACGTGCGCTCGCTGGGTACGTTCGGCGGCATGGAACTTCTGCTCGTGGTCGTCCTCGTCGCGGTGCTGGTCGGTGGCCTGATCTGGTGGCGTCGGGACAGCGCGGCGCGGGAGGCACGCAGCCTGGCCGACGCGCGCGCCGACGCCCAGCGCTGGTACGAGCGCCTCGGCGGCCAGGTGATGAACCTGCACGGCGACGCCCCGGCCGTGCGGCAGGCCCTGGTCGACGCCGGCGAGCGGTACAACGCGGCGGGCAGCCAGTTGGAGCAGGCCCGCACGGCGCACCAGTACCGGCTGGCCCGGGAGACCGCGCTGGAGGGGCTGGCGTACGCGCGGGCGGCCCGGGTGGCGCTGGGCCTCGACCCCGGCCCCGAGCTGCCGCCGCTGGCCTCCGCGCAGGGCGCCGGCCAGCTCACCCGGGAGCGCGAGGTCAACGTGCAGGGGCAGACCTTCCGGGCCGGCCCCCGGCCGGGCCAGGGCACGCCCTACTACTACCCGGGTGGGCGGTACCAGGGGCGGCCGGTGCCGGCCGGCTGGTACTCGACGCCGTGGTGGAAGACGGCGCTCGGGGCGGGCGCGGGCGTGCTCGGCGGCATGCTGATCGCCGACGCGCTCTTCTCCCCGGCGTTCGCCGACCCCGGATACGGGTACGGGGCCGGCTACCAGGAGGGCTTCGGCGATGGCGCGGAGTACGGCGAGGGCTTCGGCGGCGACCAGGCCGGCGACTTCGGCGGCGGTGGAGACTTCGGCGGCGGGGATTTCGGCGGCGGCGACTTCGGTGGGGGTGACTTCGGCGGCGGCGACTGGTGACCGCCGCCGCCCGCCACGCTGCTGCCCCGCCGTGCGCTGCTGCCCCGCCGCTGCCGCACCGTGCGCCGCCCGGCGCGCTGCCGCCGGTTTGGGGCGTTAGGAGGGGGCCCCTGCTATGCGGAAAGCGTTAACAGGGGTCCCCTCCTTACACCTCAGCCCGTGTTGCGCATACCGGCGGCGATGCCGTTGACCGTGGTGAGCAGCGCCCGCTCCAGCGCCGTGCCGTCGTTGGGGGCGCGCCGGCCGCCCGGGGCGGTCACCACGGCCCGACCGGCCGCGCCCGACTCCCGGTACTGCCGCAGCAGCGCCACCTGGAGGTGGTGCAGCGGCTCCAGGTAGGTGTCGCGCACCGCTAGGGTGCGCTGGAGCACCGGCGAGTTCTCCAGCAGGGCCGGCGAGGCGGTGACCGCCAGTACCTCCCGCTTGGTCAGCTCGTACTCCTCCTCGATCGTCGAGAAGATCGGGTGCAGCTTCTTCGGCACCAGCGTCTCGACGTACCGGCGGGCGATGCTCAGGTCGGTCTTGGTCAGCATCATCTCGACGTTCGACAGGAACGTGCGGAAAAAGTGCCAGTTGCGGTGCATCTCGGCGAGCACGTCCTCCAGGCCGGCCTCGCGGGCCGCCGCCAGGCCGGAGCCCACCCCGAACCAGCCGGGCACGATCTGCCGGGTCTGCGTCCAGCCGAAGACCCACGGGATGGCCCGCAGCCCGGCCAGCCCGGCCCCGGTGTTCGGGCGCTTCGCCGGCCGGGAGCCGATGTTCAGCGCGCCGAGCAGCTCGGTCGGCGTGGACGCCCAGAAGTACTCCGGCAGGTCCGGGTTCTCCACCAGCGAGCGGTAGGAGCGGAACGCCGAGTCGGAGACCACGTCCATCGCCGCGTCCCAGCGCTCCAGCATCTCGGCGGGCTGCCGGGGCGCGGTGTGCAGCAGGGTCGCCTGGAGCACGGCGGCCATCGTCAGCTCCAGGTTCTCCCGGGCCAGCGCCGGCAGCGTGTACTTGTCGGAGATGACCTCGCCCTGCTCGGTGACCTTGATCGCGCCGTCCAGCGTGCCGTACGGCTGGGCCAGGATCGCCTCGTGGGTGGGGCCGCCGCCGCGCCCGACGGTGCCGCCCCGGCCGTGGAACAGCCGCAGGTGCACCCCGTGCCGGGCGGCCACGTCGCGCAGCGCCCGCTGGGCCCGGTGGATCGACCACTGGCTGGTGGTGATGCCCGCCTCCTTGTTCGAGTCGGAGTAGCCCAGCATCACCTCCTGCACGTCGCCCCGGGCCGCCACGAGCGCCCGGTACGCGGGCAGCGACAGCAGCTCGTCGAGCAGTTCGCCGCCGGAGTTCAGCTCGGCCGGGGTCTCCAGCAGCGGCACGAAGCCGACCCGGGCCCGGCCGCTGTGCACGTCCACCAGCCCGGCCTCGCGGGCCAGCAACACGGCGGCGAGCACGTCGTCCACGCCGAGGGTCATCGAGATGATGTACGACTCGATGACCTCGGAACCGAAGCGGTCCTGCGCCTCGCGGATCGTGGTGAACACGTCGAACGTCTTGCGGGCGCTCTCGGTCAGCGGCGTGTCCAGCGTCGACAGCGGCCGGCGGCCGGTCAGCTCGTCGGCGAGCAGCTTCGTGCGCTCCAGGCGGGTCAGCGCCGGGTAGTCGGAGACCTCGCCGACCGCCGCGTACAACTGGGTGAGCACCTCGTGGTGCTTCTCGGCGTGCTCGCGCACGTCCATCGTCGCCAGGTGCAGGCCGAACGCGGACACCGTACGGATGGTGGAGGCGAGCCGGCCCACGGCGGTGAGCTGGCCGGCGTTGCGGGCCAGCGAGGCGCGCAGCAGCTCCAGGTCGGCGATCAGCTCGGCGGAGCCCTGGTAGTCCCGCCCGGGCACGTGCGGGGTGCCCAGGCGCAGCCGCTCCCGGGTGTTGGCCAGCTTCGCCTTCACGCATCGGGCCTTGAGCCGGTACGGCTCCTCGGCGTTGACCCGGCGGAACCGGGGGGCCACGTCGGGCAGCGCGTCCAGGTCGGCGGCGAGGCTCGCGGAGAGGTCCAGCGACACCCCGCGCAGCCGGCGGGAGACGGACACCTCGGTGATCAGGTGGTCCATCGCCGCCTCGGTGGCCGAGATGCCGTGCTCGTGCTGGATGCGCAGCACCTCGCCGGTCACCTGCGGGGTGACGAACGGGTTGCCGTCCCGGTCGCCGCCGATCCAGGTGCCGAAGGTCAGCGGGCGGGAGGTCGGCGACGTCTCCACCCCGAGGGTGCGCAGCGTGTCGGCGAGGTCGTCGAGCACCTGCGGGGCGGCCTCGGCGTACAGGTCGCGCAGGTAGTAGATGGCGTTGCGGGCCTCGTCGGTGGGGTCGGGCCGGTCGAGCCGCAGCTCGTCGGTCTGCCACATCAGGTCCAGCAGCTCGGCCAGGCGCCGGTTCGCCGGCCCCTCGTCGCTGGCCCCGTAGAGGATCGCGTTGGCGGTCTCGGCGTCCAGTTGGTCGGCGACCGCGCGCAGCTTCGACAGGATCGACCGGCGGGCCGCCTCGGTCGGGTGGGCGGTGAAGACCGGCCGTACGGCGAGCCGGCGGGCCACCGCCGCGATCTCCTCGGCGGGCACCCCGCGCTCGGCGATCATCTTGGCCGCCTGGTCGAGCCAGCCGCCCTGGGCCGCCCGGCGGCGGCGCAGGTCCCGGGCCCGGTGCACCTGCTCGGTGATGTTGGCCAGGTGGAAGTAGGTGGAGAAGGCGCGGGCCAGCTTGGTGCCGGTGGTGACGTCCAGCCCGCCGAGCCGCTGGGCGGCGGTGGGGGCGTCGGAGCGCACCAGGGCGCGGATCTCCTCGACCAGGTCGAGCAGGGGGCGGCCCTCCTGCCGGGCGAGGGTCTGCCCGAGCAGGGTGCCGAGGCGGCGGATGTCGGCCCGCAGTGCGGCGTCGGGGCCGTCGTGGTCGTGGTGGTCGGTCACGGGTGCGCTCCTTGCGCCGAGGGACGAAGGACCGCGCTGTCCGACTCCCTGGATCGTATCCGCGCCGACCCCTTCGAAAGGAGGGGCCCCTTGTTATCGCTTTTTGTCGTACAGGGGGCCCCTGCAAACGCCCGTCACCCGGCCCGGCGCGCATCTTCCCTGGTGGGAGGCGTGCGCCGGGCGGCGGCCCGCCGGCTGCGGAACAGGGTGGCCGTGAGCAATCCCACGACGCCGAGCACCGTCCAGAGGGCGAGGGCGCCCAGCGGCCAGCGGACCGACCGGCGGTCGAAGTAGACCGCCGACTTGATCAGATCGGTGGCCAGCCCGGGCACGTTCCACCGGTGCATCCCGCGCAGCCAGCCGGGCAGGAACTCCGGGGCGTAGACGCCGCCGGAGCCGGGGTTGCCGAGCACCACGAGCAGCAGGATGACGAGCCCGGTGCCGAGCAGGCCGAGCCACCCCTGCACGGCGGCGGCGACCATCCCGGCGGCGAAGACCACGAGCGCCCCGACCGCCGCGACCGCCGGCACGTCGTGGTCGTACACGTCCAGCACCGGGCCGACGATCAGCGCGCCCACCACGCCGAGCACCACCGCGTACGCGGCGAGGGCGGCGATCCGCAGCCCGGCGCGTGCCAGGCTGCGGGGCGCGGTGCCGGTCTTCAGCCCCAGCGCCGTGGACGCGAGGTAGCCGCCGAGCACGTAGCCGACCGCGAGGTAGAACGGGACGAGGCCGCGCGGGTCGCCCGCCGCCACGGGCACCTCGTCGGTCACCTCCAGCGGCAGGTTCGCCTCCCGGGCGGCCTGGCCGAGCACCTGCTCGATCAGCTCGGTGGCGGCCGGCGCGGAGGCGCTCGCGGCGGCCAGGCGCAACCCGCCCTGCGGCGTGGAGGTGAGCACCCCGTACACGTCCCGGGTGAGCAGGCCGTCGTCGGCGGCTGCGGCGTCGTCGTACTCGACGGCTTCGATCGCGTCGGTCCGGCCGCGCACGGCGGCCAGGACCGCCTCGGCGCGCTGGTCGCCGAAGACCACCCCGACCGGTACGTCGCGGGGGGTGGGCTGGTGCAGCGCTCCCACGTACGCGGCGATGAACGCGGCTGCCAGCGCCAGCGTGCCGACCAGCAGGGCGGCGGTGCGGGGCAGCCAGTCGCGCAGCGGAAGATCCGCCTCCTCGTCCACGTGGCCAGCCTAGGGGGCGTTATGCCTGGCTTGCGGCGTTTCGCGGGTGCGCGGTCGGGCGCGTTCAGGCGCGGTCGTGCGTGGTCGGGCGGGGCCGGGCGTGGTCGGGCGCGGAAAAGCGGTTGGGGCCGCCGGTAGCGTCGGACCATGGAGTCGTTGAGGTATCCGCCCAAGCCGAGGCCGGGGGACCGGGTCGCGGTCGTCTCACCCTCCGCCGGGCTGCCGGCGATCTTCCCCCACGTGTACGAGATGGGCCTGCGCCGGCTGCGCGACGAGTTCGGCCTGGAGCCGGTCGAGTACCCGACCACCCGGGTCATGGGAGCCGACCCGCGCCACCGGGCCCGGGACCTCACCGCCGCCTTCGCGGACCCGTCGATCACCGCCGTCCTCGCCACGATCGGCGGGGACGACCAGATCACCGTCACCCCGCACCTGGACGACGCCGTCCTCCGGGCCAACCCGAAGCCCTTTTTCGGCTACTCCGACAACACGAACCTGCTCCATCACCTGCACCGGCTGGGGATCGTGGCGTACCACGGCGGGTCCGTGCTGGTGCACCTCGGCCGGCCGGGCGCGCTCCACCCGCTGACCGCCGACTCGCTGCGCGCCGCCCTGTTCACCTCCGACTGGTACGACCTCGTCCCCGCCCCCGAGTGGGGCGACCAGCCGAACGACTGGCGCGACCCGGCCACCCTCGCCGACGAGCCGGTCATGTTCCCCGGAGCGGGCTGGCGCTGGCAGGGTCCGGCGACGGTGGTGCGGGGCCGGACCTGGGGCGGCAACCTGGAGATCCTGCACTGGCTGCTGGCCGCCGACCGGGTCGGGGCGGTCGCCGACCACGCGGGCGAGGTGCTGATCGTCGAGACCTCGCAGGAGCTGCCGTCGGGCACCGAGGTGTACCGGATGCTGCGCAACCTGGGGGAGCGCGGGCTGCTCGCCGGCTTCCCGGCCGTGCTCGTCGGCCGGGCCAAGGCGTGGGACTTCGCCCACCCGCACACCTCTGAGCAGCGGCGGGCGTACGCGGACGAGCAGCGGGCGGCGGTGACCCGGGCGCTGGCGGAGTACGCCCCGGATGCGGTGGCCGTCTTCGACGTCGACCTCGGCCACACCGACCCGCAGGTGGTCGTTCCGTACGGCGGCGAGGTGATCGTGGACGCGGTGGAACGCCGCATCACCGTCCGCTACTGACCGCCGGCGTGCTCATCGGGCGTCCTGGTCCCGCACGAAGACGCCGGCGCCCGGGACGCCCTCCAGCAGGCCCCGGGCCTTCAGCCAGTCGATGGCCGAGCGGACCACCTGGCGGGAGACGCCGAACTCGGCGCACAGCTGGGTGCCGGAGGGCAGCTTGCCTCCCGGCGGGTACTCGCCGGACTCGATGCGGCCGGTCAGGGTGTCGATGAGTCGCTGTTTCTTCGTGTACGCAGGCATGGGCCTACTTCCGCCGATCGCGTCCTACTGGCCGTCCCGACTGCGTACGAAGACCCCCTCGCCCTGCCTGCCCTCGATGAGCCCTTCGGCCTTGAGGATGAGCAGGGCGGTGCGGACCGACCCGTAGGAGACCGAGTACTGCTCGATCAGGCCCTGGGTGGTGGGGAGCTGGTCGCCGGGTTTGAGCACTCCGCTCCGGATCTGTTCGCGGATCGCCGAGGCGACCTGCTCGTATTTGGGTGTGTTCATGGTGTCTCCCTGGCTCGCGGAACCAAGTAGATCACCAGAGATTGACACTGTCTATAACGGCGACAATGTCGAAACCGAACCCCGCCCATCCACCCTGGTGTCTGCGCGGCCCGGACTGCGCCGCGCCGAACGACCTGCACCTGTCCCGCCTGACGAGCGTGGCTGTCCGAGGTGACGAGGTGATCCAGGTCGGAATCGGCCTGTGGCGGATGGACGTCGGCCCGACTCCGCCGTCCGGCCTGCTGCTGGAGCTCTCCGCAGGGGCGGACGTCGAGCGGTGGCCGATCGACCTGGCGCAGTCCCGTGCCCTGGCACACCTGGCCCCGCGGTTGCTGCGTCAGCTCGACCCGGGCTCGCTTCGCGTCGCCTGATCGGGGTCGCGCCGCCCGGGCCGCCTCCAGGTCGCCGACATGGCGGTGTCCGGGGCCCTGGGATACCGCCATGTCGGGGACCTGGTGTTGATCTTGGCCGCGCGGCGCCGCGCCGCGAACGTGCCCCGTCCGGCCCGCCCGGCCCCGCCCCCGTCGGCCCGCCGTCTCCAGGTCGCCGACATGGCGGGGTCCGGGGCGCTGGGATGCCGCCATGTCGGGGACCTGGTGTCGATCTTGCCGCGCGCCGGGCAGGATCAGTGGTGGGCGGAGATAGGCTGGCGGGGTGCACCCCCGTGTCCCGCCGGACGCGGGGTCGTCGTCGTGCGTCGACCCGCTGGAAGTGATCTCGAATGCTCACCGGACTCTTCGCCGCCGCCCTGGCCGACCCCGGGCTGGCCCGGGCGCGTGACCTGGCACGCTCCGGTGCCGCGCAGGTCGACGGGCTGGACCTGACCGCCCCGGCGGCGCTGCGCCCGTTCGCCGTCGCCGCCGTGGCCGCCGACCCCACGGGCGAGGGAGTCGACGGCGCGCCCGGCGGGGGCGCGGGGCGGCCCGTGCTGGCGGTCACCGCCACCAGCCGGGAGGCCGACGACCTGGCCTCGGCGCTGGGCAGCCTCCTGCCGGCCGAGCAGGTCGCCGTCTTCCCCTCCTGGGAGACGCTGCCGCACGAGCGGCTCTCGCCCCGGTCCGACACCGTCGGCCGGCGGCTGGCCGTGCTGCGCCGGCTCGCCCACCCCGACGCCGCCGACGCCCGGGGGCGCACCGGGCCGCTGCGGGTGGTCGTCGCGCCGGTCCGGTCGCTGCTTCAGCCGCAGCTCAAGGGGCTCGGCGACCTGGAGCCGGTGCGGCTGGCCGCCGGGGACGAGGCCGACCTGGAGGAGGTCGCCCGCCGGCTCACCGACATGGCGTACGCCCGGGTGGACCTGGTCACCAAGCGCGGCGAGTTCGCGGTGCGCGGCGGCATCCTCGACGTCTTCCCGCCCACCGACGAGCACCCGTCCCGGGTCGAGTTCTGGGGCGACGAGGTGGAGGAGATCCGCACCTTCGCCGTCGCCGACCAGCGGACCATCGAGGCCGTACCGCTGCTCTGGGCGCCCCCGTGCCGGGAGCTGCTGCTGACCCCGGCCGTGCGGCGGCGGGCCGCCGCGCTCGCGGCCGAGCACCCCGAGCTGGCCGAGATCCTGGACAAGCTGGCCGAGGGCATCCCCGTCGAGGGGATGGAGTCCCTGGCCCCCGCGCTGGTCGGCGCGGACTCGCTGGAGCTGCTGCCGGACTGCATGCCGGCCGGCACCCACGTGCTGCTCTGCGACCCCGAGCGCATCCGCACCCGCGCACACGACCTGGTCCGTACCTCGGAGGAGTTCCTCCAGGCGAGCTGGGCCGCCGCCGCCGTCGGCGGCCAGGCCCCGGTGGACCTCGGGGCCGCCGCCTTCAAGACCCTGGCCGACGTACGGGCGCACGCCCGCGCCCTGGGCCAGCCCTGGTGGACCCTCGCGCCGTTCGGCCTGGTCGAGGCGGACGCGGCGGCTTCGGCGCGGCAGCCCTGGGAGGACGCGCCCGCCGAGGTCGACGTCACGCCCGACGACGCCATCGCGGTGACCCTGGCCGCCCAGCCGGCCCCGCTCTACCACGGCGAGACCGACCGCGTGGTCGAGGACCTGAAGCGGTGGGCCGGCGAGGGCTGGTCGGTGGCGCTGGTCTTCGAGGGCCACGGCCCCGCCCAGCGGGCCGTCGAGGTGCTGCACGACGCGGGCCTCGGCGCGCGGTTCGCCGAGCGGGTGCCGACCGCGCCCGAGCCGGGCGTGCCGCTGGTCACCTGCGGCGGCCTGACCAGCGGGTTCGTGGACGAGGCGTCCCGGTTCGCGCTGCTCACCGGCAACGACGTCACCGGCGGGCGGGGCACCTCGACCCGGGACATGCGCAAGATGCCGAGCCGGCGGCGCAACACCATCGACCCGCTGGAGCTGCGGGCCGGCGACCACGTGGTGCACGAGCAGCACGGCATCGGCCGGTACGTCGAGCTGGTCCAGCGCACCGTCAACGGCGCGTCCCGCGAGTACCTGGTCATCGAGTACGCCGCGAGCAAGCGCGGCCAGCCCGGCGACCGGCTCTTCGTCCCCACCGACCAGCTCGACCAGCTCTCCCGGTACGTCGGCGGCGAGCAGCCGACCCTGCACAAGATGGGCGGCGCGGACTGGCAGAAGTCGAAGGCCCGCGCCCGCAAGGCGGTCCGGGAGATCGCCGCCCAGCTCATCCAGCTCTACGCCGCCCGAAAGGCGTCCAAGGGGCACCCGTTCGGGCCGGACACCCCGTGGCAGCGGGAGCTGGAGGACGCCTTCCCCTGGCAGGAGACGCCCGACCAGCTCGCCGCCATCGAAGAGGTCAAGCGGGACATGGAGCAGACCGTCCCGATGGACCGGCTGATCTGCGGCGACGTCGGGTACGGCAAGACCGAGATCGCGGTGCGGGCGGCGTTCAAGGCGGTGCAGGACGGCAAGCAGGTCGCCGTGCTGGTGCCGACGACCCTGCTCGTGCAGCAGCACTACAACACGTTCGCCGAGCGGATGAGCCAGTTCCCGGTGACCATCCGGCAGCTCTCCCGCTTCCAGACGCCGAAGGAGTCCGAGCGGACGATGGAGATGGTCGCCGACGGCACCGTGGACATCGTCATCGGCACCCACCGGCTGCTCCAGTCGGCCACCCGGTTCAAGTCCCTCGGGCTGGTCATCATCGACGAGGAGCAGCGCTTCGGCGTCGAGCACAAGGAGCACCTGAAGACGCTGCGCGCCTCGGTCGACGTGCTCGCCATGTCGGCCACCCCGATCCCGCGCACGCTGGAGATGGCGATCACCGGCATCCGCGAGATGTCGACCATCGCCACCCCGCCGGAGGAGCGGCACCCGGTGCTGACCTTCGTCGGCGCGCACGACGAGCGGCAGGTGGCCGCCTCCATCCACCGCGAGCTGCTCCGCGACGGCCAGGTCTTCTACCTGCACAACCGGGTCGAGTCGATCGACCGGACGGCGCGGAAGCTCCGCGAGCTGGTGCCCGAGGCGAGGGTGGCGGTGGCGCACGGCCAGATGGGCGAGGAGGCCCTGGAGAAGGTGATGGTCGGCTTCTGGGAGAAGGAGTTCGACGTCCTGGTCTGCACCACCATCGTGGAGTCCGGCATCGACATCCCGAACGCCAACACCCTGATCGTGGAGCGGGCCGACCTGCTCGGCCTGGCCCAGCTCCACCAGATCCGCGGCCGGGTCGGCCGGGGCCGGGAGCGGGCGTACGCGTACTTCCTCTACCCGCCGGAGAAGCCGCTCACCGAGCACGCCCACGAGCGGCTCGCCACCATCGCGCAGCACACCGAGCTGGGCGCGGGCATGTACGTGGCCATGAAGGACCTGGAGATCCGGGGCGCGGGCAACCTGCTCGGCGGCGAGCAGTCGGGCCACATCGAGGGCGTCGGCTTCGACCTGTACGTCCGCATGGTCGGCGAGGCCGTGCAGGCGTTCAAGGGGGAGCGGCCCGAGGAGGAGGCCGACGTCAAAATCGACCTGCCGGTGGACGCGCACCTGCCGCACGACTACGTCGGGGTGGAGCGGCTGCGCCTGGAGATGTACCGCAAGCTCGCCGAGGCCCGCGACGAGGAGCGGCTGCGCGAGGTCGTGGCCGAGATGACCGACCGGTACGGCGAGCCGCCCGCCCCGGTGCAGAACCTCGTGGCGGTGGCGCGGTTTCGGCTGCTGGCCCGCCGGTACGGCCTCACCGACGTCTCCATGCAGGGCAAGCACCTGCGGTTCGGCCCGCTGCCGCTGCCCGACTCCAAGCAGCTCCGCCTCAAGCGGTACCACCCGGACTCGGTCTACAAGGCCGCGCTCGACCAGGTCAGCGTGCCCCGCCCGAGCACCCGTCGGATCGGTGGCGAGCCCCTGCGCGACCAGGCCCTTCTGGAGTGGTGCGCGCAGCTCCTCTCCGACGTCCTCGGCGCACCTGCGGAGCCGGCCGGGGCGGGTGCCCGGTGAGGGGTAGCGCCCGGTGGGCGGCGTCGCCGCCGGTGGGGACGCATGAGAGAGTGACAATCATGCGTACTCGCCGTCTCATCGCCGCCGCCAGCGTCGCGGCCCTCGGTGTCCTCTCCCTCGGTGCGTGCGGGAAGTCCGCGCCGGACGTCGCCGCCTACGTGGGCGACGCGAAGTTCTCCGTGGACCGGGTGGACGAGATCTACGACAACGCCCAGGGGTTGTACGCCGCCGCGGTGAGCGCCGAGGCCGCGCAGGCCGGGGCCACCCCGGGGCCGGCGCAGCTGCGCTCGGACGTGACCCGGCAGGACGTGCTGGACCTGCTGGTCAGCGTCGAGTTGGGCAAGCGGGTGGTGGCCGCGCAGGGCATCCAGGTGCCCGACGAGGTCAAGCCGGAGCAGTTGGAGCGGCAGCTCCGGGTGCCGGCCGCCGCCGAGTACACCCGGCTGTGGAGCGAGTGGGTGGACATCTCCGCCGCGTTGGGCGCGCGGCTGCCCACGGCCGAGGTGAACGACGAGGCGGTCATGGCCGTCTACCGGGCCATCGAGAAGACCGGGGCGATCCAGTCCGGAATGACCGTGTCGCAGGTGCGGCAGGCGTTCGGCGAGAGCGGCGGCGCGGGCACCCCGGGCGGCTTCGTGCGCGGTGCCACCGCGCTCAGCGCGGCCCTCCAGGCGGAGGCGGAGAAGGCCGGGTCGTCGGTCAACCCCCGCTACCGGCCGGTCGGCGTGCCGTCGGTGGTCAGCACCGGCCAGTCGCTGATCTTCTACTCGCTGCCCTTCATCGACGAGGACGGCCCGGTCACCGACATCTCCACCCCGCAGGCCCCGTCGGGCGAGCCGAGCGCCCCGGCTGCTCCCGGGGTATGACCGCCCGGATCGTCCTGCTGGTCACCTCGCCCCGGCTCCCGGCCGGGCTGCTGACCGCCGCCGCCTGGGACGCCGTACGCGCGCACCCGGTGCTGGCCGGGGCGGAGAGCGAGCTGGCGACGGCCGTGCGGGCGACGGGCGCCGAGGTGACCGTGCCGGACGGCCCGGCGGTGCCGGCGCTGCTGGCCACGGCGGCGGCGCACGGCGCGGCGGTCTGGCTGGCCGGGCCGGCCGGCGACGAGGCGCTGGCCCGGGAGCTGGGGCTGCGGCTGGCCCGGGAGCCGGGGCTGGCCGAGCTGGAGCTGATGCACGGCTCGTGGGACCCGCCGGGTGCCCGGCTGCTCGACGCGGTCGAGGTGATGGACCGGCTGGTCTCGCCCGGCGGTGACCCGTGGAAGCGGGCGCAGACCCACCGCAGCCTCGCCGGCTACCTGATCGAGGAGTGCTACGAGGCGTACGACGCGATCGACGCCGACGACACCGACGCGCTCCGCGAGGAGCTGGGTGACGTGCTGCTCCAGGTGGTGCTGCACGCCCGGCTGGCCGAGGGGCTGCCGGAGGGCGAGCGGTGGAACGTCGACGACGTGGCCGGTGGCCTGGTCGACAAGATGATCCGGCGCAACCCGCACGTCTTCGCCGGCGACCAGGCCACCACCCTGGACGAGATCACCGCCAACTGGGACCGGATCAAGCGGGCCGAGAAGGCCCGGGCCTCGGTGCTGGACGGCATCGCGCCGAGCCTGCCCGCGCTGGCCCTGGCGGCCAAGATCCTGGAGCGCGCCGGCCGCGCCGGGCTGGCCGTCCCGCCCCCGCTGGCGCAGACGCAGGTCGACCCGGAGGCGCGCCTGGGCGCGAGCCTGCTGGCCACGGTCGCGGCGGCCCGCGAGGCGGGCATCGACCCGGAGGCCGCCCTCCGCCGCGCTGCCCGCGCCTATGCCGAGGCGGTCCGCGCCGCCGAACGGGCCGCCGACGCCGGCTGACCCGCCGTCCACGGGGCCGGCCGGGTGCCACGGGCCGACCCGCGCCCCGGGTCGGTTCCGGCGAGGCCGACCCGCGCCCCCGGATCGGTTCCGGCGAGGCCGTTCCGCGTCCCGGGTCGGTTCCGGTGGGAACCCGCCCCGGCGAGCGGACAGAGAAGGGTGTGGACAGTTCATATCGGGCCCGGCTGCGGGCCGGCGACGCGGCGGCGTTCGGGCAGCTGTTCGACGACCACGCCCGCGCCGTGCACCGGCACGCGTACCGTTCGACGAGCTGCTGGGGCACCGCCGAGGACGTGGTGTCGCTGACCTTCCTGGAGGCCTGGCGGCTGCGCGGCAGGCTGCGGCCCGACGGTGACAGCGTCCTGCCGTGGCTGTTGGGGATCGCCACGAACGTGCTGCGCAACACGAACCGGGCGGCCCGGCGGCACCGGGCCGCGCTGGCCCGCGTCCCGCGCGCCGACACCGTCCCCGACTTCGCCGACGAGCTGAGCGACCGGATGGACGACGTCGGCCGGGTGGCGGCGGCCGAGGCGGCGCTGGCCGCCCTGCGCCCGGCGGAACGGGAGGTCTTCACCCTCTGCGTCTGGTCGGGGCTGGACTACGCCGCCGCAGCGGAGGCGCTCGGTCTGCCGATCGGCACGGTCCGGTCCCGGTTGTCGCGGGCCCGGACGAAACTGCGTGCCCTCGCCGAGCGGGCGCTCAGCGCGGGGCCGCCGGACCGGGAACCCGCTCCGCCTCATGGACAGGTACAGGGTGGCCGCGCGACCGCGGCCCGGTCGAACCAGGAGATGAACCGATGATCCCACGGCTTGATCCTGCCGAGCGCGCCGCCCTCGCCCGGTCGGTGCCCCCACCGCCCGGTGGGGAGCTTCCCGCCGACCGCCATCGCGTCCTGAAGGAAGCCTTCATGAACGAGATCACCCCCACCCCGGCGGCGGCGTCCGCCCGCCCGGCGGCCCGGTTCCGCCGCCGGCTGGCCTGGATCGCCGCGCCGGTGGCCGCCACCGCCCTGGCCGCCGCGCTGGTCGCCACCGTCGGGCTGCCCGGCTCGGACCCCGCAGCGGGCACCCGCGCGCAGCAGTACGTCACCGTGCTGGCCGGGGACGCCGCCGGCGTGGCCCCGCTGATGGAGCGGGCCGCCCTGGTGGCCGCCGCGAAGCCGGTGACGCCGGTGGTCGGCGGCGGCTTCGTCTACGTCCGCAGCAAGGTCGCCTGGCTCACCTTCCCCGAGGGCGGCGACGGCCCGAAGGAGGCCGGGGTGAACGCACAGGTGCTCGACGAGGTGCACGACCGCGAGATCTGGGTGCCCCAGAACGGCGGCGACGCGCTCGTCCGCGAGCGGGGCGAGACGTTCAAAAGTGTGGGCGGCCCCCCCAACGCCAGGTACGCGAACCTGCCGACGGACCCGGAGGCGCTGCTGCGGCACGCCTACGCGGTGGCGGATCGGGAGGACCAGCCTCGCGACTACGGCGCTTTCGACTTCATTGGCGGGGCGTTGCGGGAGAGCCTGCTGCCGCCCGAGGTCAACGCCGCCCTCTACCGCGCGGCGGCGAAGATCCCGGGGGCGGTCCTGGTGCCGGAGTCCGTCGACGCTGCCGGGCGGACCGGGGTGGCCGTGGGCTTCACCGACGAGTTCGGCCAGCGTACGGAGTGGATCTTCGACCGGAGCACCTACGAGTACCTCGGCGAGCGCTCCTACCTCGTCCGGGACAACGAGACCGGCAAGGCCGGGATGCTCACCGCCACCACCGCCGTGCTGACCCGTGCCGTGGTGGACGAGGCGGGCAAGCGCCCCGCCTGACGCCCGACGCGGGTGCCGGCTCCCCGCTAGGGTCGTCGCATGTCATCCTTCGCACCCCGTGCCGAACGGATCGTCGACGCCCTGCTGGAGAGCCGGCCCGGCCTCGCCTCGTCCGCCGGCGACCACCGGTACGACGACCGGTTGCCGGACCTGTCGGCCGACGCCGTCGCCGCCGACCGGGCGATGCTCCGGGACGCCGCCGACGCCCTCTCCGAGGTCGACCCGGACGCGCTCGACGTCGAGGAGCGGGTCGACCACGCCCTGCTCAGCGCCCTGGTCGACCGGGGGCTGTTCGAGGCCGACGAGATCCGGGCGCACGAGTGGGACCCGCTGCGGCACAACCCGGCCCCGCTGCTGCACGCCCTGGTGGCCCGCCCGTTCGCCGCGGCGGAGGTGCGGCTGACCGCCCTGGCGGGTCGGCTCGCGGCCGTACCGGACGCCCTGGCGACCGCCCGCGCGACGCTGCGTGACATGCCCCGGGTCCACGCCGAGACGGCGGTCGGGCAGTTCACCGGCGCGGCGGCCCTGGTCCGCGACGAGGTGCCCCGGCTGCTCGCCGAGGCGCCCGCCCTGGCCGACCGGGTGGAGCCCGCCGCGACGGCGGCGATCGCCGCGCTGGAGGAGTTCGTGGGCTGGCTGCGCGCCGGCCTGGCCGCCGACGGCGGCGCGGGGCGCGACCCCCGGCTGGGCCGGCGGCGCTGGGAGGCCCGGCTCTGGCACACCCTCGACACCGAGCTGGGCGCCGCCGAGGTGCAGCGTCGCGCCTGGGCCAACCTGGAGCGGGTCACCGCCGAGATCCGCGAGGCGGCCGTCGAGCTGGTCGGCGGTCCGGCCGACGACGAGACGGTACGCCGGGCGCTGGACCTGCTGGCCGCCGAGCACCCCGACGACGCCACCGTCGTGGAGCTCGCCTCGATCACCCTCGACGAGGCGACCGGCTTCGTCCGGGCGCACGACCTGGTCACGCTGGTCGACGACCCGTGCGTGATCCAGGAGATGCCGGAGTTCGCCCGGGGCGTGGCGGTGGCGTACTGCGACGCGCCGGGCCCGCTGGAGACGGCGGCGTTGCCGACGTTCTACTGCATCGCCCCCACCCCGCGGGACTGGCCGGCGACGCGGGTGGACTCGTTCTACCGCGAGTACAACGACCACATGATCCGCAACCTCACCGTCCACGAGGCGGTGCCCGGGCACTTCCTCCAGCTCGCCCACGCCCGCCGGTACGTCGGCCCCACCCGGGTCCGGGCGCTCGCCCGGTCCGGGCCGTTCGTGGAGGGCTGGGCGGTCTACACCGAGGAGCTGATGGCCGGCCTCGGCTTCGGTGGCCTGCCGGTGCGGTTGCAGCAGCTCAAGATGCAGCTCCGGATGACCATCAACGCGCTGCTCGACCAGCTCGTGCACTGCGACGACCTGCCCGAGGCCGAGGCGATGGCGCTGATGACCGGCCGGGGCTTCCAGGAGGAGGGCGAGGCGGCCGGCAAGTGGCGGCGGGCGCTGCTCACCTCCACGCAGCTCTCCACGTACTTCGTCGGGTACAGCGAGGTCGCCGAGATCGCCGCGCTGCGCCCGTCGGGGGTGCCGCTGCGCGAGTGGCACGACGCGATGCTGGCCCACGACTGCCCGCCCCCGCGCCACCTCCGCACCCTGCTGGGGGTGTAAGGAGGGGCCCCCTGTTAACGCATTCCGTTGTACAGGGGCCCCTTCCTAACCCGCCGGGGCGGGGCCCGTCGCCGGGGCGGGGCCCGTCGGCGGGGCGGAAGTCGTCGGGCGGGCGGTCAGGAGCCGGCGGAGCGGCGGTCCACCACGCCGGCCCCGGCCGGCAGCTCGAAGCTCGCCCCGTCGACGGTGTCGGCGTACCGGCTCAGCGCCAGCTCCGTCGGGGTGCCGTCCAGCTCGCCCGTGAAGCTGCCGAGCACGCCCTCGTTGGTCACGCAGGCGGTGAAGTCGTCGCCCGCGCGGCGCACCTCGACGCAGGTGGCGAGCCGGCCGGCGACGGTGGTGTCGCTCTGCCGGATCTCCGCGTCCGGGTCCAGGGCGGCCTCGGTGAGCAGCCCCACCACCACCGGCGGGGTGACCAGGCCGCGCCGCTTCGCCGCGGTGAACAGCTCCACCGAGGGGCGCGCGTTCGGCGGGGGCGGGGCGAGCAGCGTGCAGACGGTCTTCGCCGCGCCGGTCTCGCACCGGGCGGTGGCCTCGGTGGTGACGGTCAGCCGCCCGCCCGGCCACGTGTACGCCGAGCGGTCCGGGTCCTGGGCCTGCACGATGGAGGCGGTCCGGCCGCCGGGAAGCTGGTAGTCGGCCGAGTAGGTCAGTTCCAGCGCCCGGTCCAGTCGGGCGGCGAGGTCGTTGACCAGCTCCGACCGCCCGATCGCCCGTCCGGCGTCGTCGAGGGCCTGGCAGCCGGTGACCGAGAGCGACGCGATGACGGCCAGTGCGAGCGCGCGGAACGTGGTCGAGGCGGCGGGCATGGCGACCAGCCTTGTCGATCGGGTCCACGTCACGCAAACCGGTTGCCGGTTGCGGGGGCGAGAATCCGGGAATGTCCGACGTGCGCCCCGGTGGACCGGGCGACGCGGTGCGTCGGGGCGCGGCCCGATACGCTGCGTTCAACGCCTGCCTCAGCCGCACCGTCGCGGCCCATGCCGGACCGGAAACACACAAACGAGGAGCGACTCAGTGGCAACCATCGAGGGAATCGTCGCCCGGGAGATTCTCGACTCGCGGGGCAACCCGACGGTCGAGGTCGAGGTCGGGCTCGACGACGGCACGATCGCCCGCGCCGCGGTGCCGTCCGGCGCCTCCACCGGCGCCTTCGAGGCGGTCGAGCTGCGCGACGGTGACAAGGACCGCTACCTGGGCAAGGGTGTCGAGAAGGCCGTCGCCAACATCGAGGACAAGATCGTCGACCAGCTCATCGGCTACGAGGCCAGCGAGCAGCGGCTCATCGACCAGAAGATGCTGGACCTCGACGGCTCGGACAACAAGGGCGAGCTGGGCGCGAACGCGATCCTGGGCGTCTCCCTGGCCGTGGCCAAGGCCGCCGCCGGCAGCGCCGAGCTGAGCCTGTTCCGCTACCTGGGCGGCCCGAACGCGCACCTGCTCCCGGTGCCGATGATGAACATCCTCAACGGTGGGGCGCACGCCGACTCCAACGTCGACATCCAGGAGTTCATGATCGCGCCGATCGGCGCGCCCAGCTTCCGCGAGGCGCTGCGCTCCGGTGCGGAGGTCTACCACGCGCTGAAGTCCGTGCTGAAGAAGAAGGGCCTCTCCACCGGCCTCGGCGACGAGGGCGGCTTCGCGCCGAACCTGCCCACCAACGCCGCCGCGCTGGACCTGATCGGCGAGGCGGTCGAGAAGGCCGGCTACCGGCTGGGCAGCGACATCGTCTTCGCGCTCGACGTGGCGGCCACCGAGTTCTTCGACAACGGCACGTACACCTTCGAGGGCGCGTCGAAGTCCGCCGAGGAGATGAGCAACTACTACACCAAGCTCATCGGCGACTACCCGATCGTCTCGATCGAGGACCCGCTCTCCGAGGACGACTGGAGCGGCTGGGCCACCCTGACCGCCGCCGTCGGCGACCGCATCCAGATCGTCGGCGACGACCTGTTCGTCACCAACCCGCAGCGCATCGCCCGGGGCATCGCCGAGAAGTCCGCCAACGCCGTGCTGGTGAAGGTCAACCAGATCGGCTCGCTGACCGAGACCTTCGACGCGGTCGAGCTGGCCCACCGCGCGGGCTTCTCCTGCATGATGAGCCACCGTTCCGGCGAGACCGAGGACACCACGATCGCCGACCTGGCGGTGGCCACCGGTTGCGGCCAGATCAAGACCGGCGCCCCGGCCCGCTCGGACCGGGTGGCCAAGTACAACCAGCTCCTGCGCATCGAGGAGGAGCTGGCCGACGCGGCACGGTACGCCGGCGCGGGCGCCTTCCCGCGCTACCGTTCCGCCTGAGTCCACAGCGAGCCTCCCAGGAGGGTGTGACGATGCAGCAGCGCCGCACACCGGGTGGTCAGCGCCCCGTCCGCCGGCCGGGTCAGTCCGGCCGGCCGGGCGGGGCCCGCGCCCGGGTCTCGGTCCGCGACGGCGTCCGCGCGGAGGCGCGCGCCGCCGGCCGCTCGCCCGGCTCGGCGCGGCCCACCGATCCGGTACGCTCCGCGAACCGTCCCGCCGCGGCCCGCCGCGCGGCGGCCGGCGGCACGGTCAAGCGGCTCTCCGCACCCCGCCCCCGACGCATCACGGGGCGGGCCACCGTGCTCTTCGCCGTGCTGATCGCGCTCGCCCTCGCGTACACCTATCCCGTCCGGGTCTACCTGGACCAGCAGGCCGACATCGAGCGGATGGAGGCGTCCCAGGCGGCGCAGCGCGAGCTCATCGCCGAACGCGCCGCCGAGGCGGCGAAGTGGCGGGACAACGAGTACATCAGCATCCAGGCGCGGGAGCGGTTCTACATGGTCTACCCGGGTGAGGTCCCGGTGATCGTGCTGAACGACCCGGCCGGCGCGGCCCGGGACGCGGGCGGCGACGCGCCCCCCGCCCAGCCGCCGGCCCCCGACCCGTGGTACGACACCCTGTGGTCGAGCGTGCGGGCCGCGAACGGCGACCGCCCCGGCCAGTGAGCCCCCCGCCGAGCACCGACGAGAGATGAGCACCGTGACTGTCGTACCCCCACCGGACCCGGCGGCCGACTCCGTACCCCCGCCGGTGCGGGAACCGGCCACCGAGCGTGACCTGGCGGCGGTGGCCGCCCAGCTCGGGCGCGCCCCGCGCGGCACCCGGGCGGTGGCCCACCGCTGCCCCTGCGGCCTGCCCGACGTGGTGGAGACGACCCCGCGCCTGGCCGACGGTACGCCCTTCCCGACGCTGTTCTACCTGACCTGCCCCCGGGCGACCGCCGCGTGCAGCCGGCTGGAGTCGGCCGGGCTGATGAAGGAGATGGCCGAGCGGCTGGCCGCCGACCCGGAGCTGGCCGCCCGCTACCGGGCCGCGCACGAGGACTACCTGGCCCGCCGGGAGGCGATCGGCGAGGTGCCGGAGATCGCCGGCATCTCGGCCGGCGGCATGCCCGGCCGGGTGAAGTGCCTGCACGTGCACCTCGGCCACGCGCTCGGAGCCGGTCCGGGGGTCAACCCGTTCGGCGACGAGACCCTCGCGCTGGTGGAGCAGTGGTGGGCGGCCGGCCCCTGCGTCGACGTGCCGGCGGGCGAGTGACCACGCCGGACGAGGTCGTGGTGCGCCGCGCCCGCACCGCCGACGTGCGCGGCATCCGGCGGCTGGTGGACACCTACACCGACGACCGGCGGCTGCTCGGCAAGGCCACCGTCACCCTGTACGAGGACGTGCAGGAGTTCCGGGTCGCGGCCGACGGCGACGCCGTCGTCGGCTGCGGGGCGCTGCACGTGATGTGGGAGGACCTGGCCGAGATCCGCACCGTGGCCGTGGACCCGGCGTACCGGGGGCGCAGGCTCGGGCACCGGATCGTCGGCGAGCTGATCGACGCGGCCCGGGAGATCGGGGTGGCCCGCATCTTCGTGCTCACCTTCGAGACCCGGTTCTTCGGCTCCTTCGGCTTCACCGAAATCGACGGCGCGCCCGTGCCGCATCCCGTCTACGAGCAGCTCCTGCGCTCGTACGACGAGGGCGTGGCCGAGTTCCTGGACCTGGAGCGGGTCAAGCCGAACACCCTGGGCAACACCCGGATGCTGCTGCGCCTCTAGCCCGGCCGCGACCGGGGAGCCCGGCCGCTCGGGAAGCCCGACCTGGAGCGGGGAGCCCGGCCCGGCCCGGGGAGCCCGCCTCCGGTCGGGAGCCCGGTCCCGGGCGCGTGGCCGGTCTTGATCGCGGTTGCGACGCTGGCGCGATGAGGACCGCCCGCCGCGTCTGCGCGGTGCTGCTGACCGCCGTCGCCCTCCTCGGGGCGGTACGCCTCGTCGCCCCGGCCACCGGCGGCGTCGACGGCGAGCCGCCGGGGGTGGCCCGGCAGCTCGCCTTCCTGCGCGCCGCCCTGGCCGACGGGGCGGGCACCGACGCCCAGGGGCTCTTCCCCGAGGGGTACTTCTTCGCCCACGCCCTGTACGGGCTGGCCCGGGTCGAGCTGGGCCTGCGCCGGCCCGCCGGCGAGCGGGCGGAGGAGCTGCGGGAGGCCCGCCGGGCGCTGGCCCGGCTGGAGTCGCCGGCCGGCACCGGCGTGTTCGACCCCGGCCTGACACCCGCGTACGGGATCTTCTGGCAGGGCTGGACGAACTGGCTGCGCGGCGGAATCCTCGCCCTGCAACTGGCCGACCGGCGCGACCCGGCGGAGGTGGCCCGGTTCGTCGAGGCGTCGGCCGGGATCGGGGCGGCGTTCGACGGCTCCGCCTCGCCGTACCTGCCCGCGTACCCGGGGCAGGCGTGGCCGGTGGACTCGACGGTGGCGGTCGCCTCCCTGCGGCTGCACGACGCGCTGCTGCCGCCCCGCTTCGGCGGCACCGTGACCCGCTGGCTGGACGGCGTGCGGCAGCGCCTCGACCCGCGTACCGGGCTGATGCCGCACCGGGTCGACCTGGCCACCGGCGCGCCGGCCGAGGTGGCGCGGGCCACCTCGCAGAGCATGATCCAGCGCTTCCTGGTCGACGTCGACCCGGCGTTCGCCCGCGAGCAGTACCTCCGCTTCCGGGCCGCCTTCGTCGCCACGCCGCTGGGGCTCGGCCCGGCCGTGCGCGAGTACCCGGACGGGATGGACGGGCCGGGCGACGTGGACTCGGGCCCGCTGCTGCTCGGGGTGAGCCTCTCCGCCACCGTGGTCACCCTCGGCGCGGCGCAGGTCCAGGGCGACGACGCCCTGGCCGGGGCGCTGGCCAACTACGGCGACCTCGCCGGCGTGCCCGTCGACACCCCGTGGACCCGTCGGTACGCCCTCGGGGTCCTCCCGGTCGGCGACGCGTTCCTCGCCTGGTCGAAGACCGCGCGCCCGTGGGTGGCCGACGCGCCGCCCCCGCCCCCGGCGACCGTGCGTTGGTGGTGGCGGCTGCCCCTGCTGTCGCTGCTGCTCCTCGCCGGTGCCGTCCTGTGGCTGCCGGACCTGCGCCGTCGCCGGGGCCGCCTGGCCGCCCTCGCCACCGCCCCGCCGCCTCCGGCCGGGCGGGGCGGGCGGCCCGGCCGAGCCGACGCGCCCCCGGCTGAACAGGCCGGGTCGCGTCGGCTGCCGTAGGGTTGCTGCCGTGACGACGCGCGTGGCCGCCATCGACTGCGGCACCAACTCGATCCGCCTGCTGGTCGCCGACCTGCCCGACGCCTCAGCCGGGCCGGACGCGCCGCTGGTCGACCTGGCCCGCCGGATGGAGATCGTCCGGCTCGGCCAGGGCGTCGACCGCACGGGCCGGCTCGCCCCGGAGGCGATCGAGCGGACCCGGGTCGCGCTGGCGTCCTACGCCGCCGAGATCGAGGAGCTGGGCGCGGAGCGGGTGCGGATGTGCGCCACCTCGGCGTCCCGGGACGCCTCCAACGCCGCGGAATTCCGGGCGATGGTCGAGCGGACCCTCGGCGTCGCACCCGAGGTGGTCACCGGCGACGAGGAGGCCCGGCTCTCCTTCACGGGGGCGGTGCGCGGCCTGCCCGCCGACGCGAAGGAGCCGTACCTGGTGATCGACATCGGCGGCGGGTCGACCGAGTTCGTGGTCGGCACCCGCTCCGGCGGCGTCGAGGCCGCGATCTCGATGGACATCGGCTGCGTCCGGATGACCGAGCGGCACCTGCACGGCGACCCGCCCGGGGCGGACCAGGTCGCCGCCGCGCAGGCCGACATCACGGCGGCCGTGGACCGCGCGCTGGAGGCCGTGCCGGGGCGGCAGGCCGCCACCCTGGTCGGGCTCGCCGGCTCGGTCACCACCGTCGTGGCGCTGGCCGAGGGCCTCACCGGGTACGACCCGAGCCGCATCCACCACGCCCGGGTGTCGTACGACGCCGTGGCGCAGGTGACCGCCGACCTGCTCGGCAAGACCCGCGAGCAGCGGCTGGCGATTCCGGTCATGCACCCGGGCCGGGCCGACGTGATCGGCGCGGGCGCCCTCGTGCTCCGGGTGATCATGGAGCGCGCGGGCATGCCCTCGGTGGTCGCCTCCGAGCACGACATCCTCGACGGCATCGCCTGGAGCCTCCTGCCCACTGCCGGCTGACCGGTCCCCGGCCTCGCCGCCACCCCTCCGTCGCCAGATTCTCGGCGTCGTCGCCTCCCCGGGCCCGGCGTCCGCCGGCTGTCGCCGGTGTGATCAACCGGGCCCGTCGTTCCGGCGTCAGCGACTCAGGCGCTGGTAGCGGCGCACCGCCAGCGGAGCGAACGTCGCGATCAGGAGCACCGGCCACGCCACCGCCAACAGCAACGCGTGCTCCGCCGGCCACGAGTCGGCGCCCAGGCCCGGATTGCCGAAGAGTTGGCGGGTCGCGGCGACGGTCGCCGACAGCGGGTTCCACTCCGAGATCGCACCGAGCCAGCGCGGCATCAGGTCGGGGGAGACGAAGACGTTGGAGAGCGCGGTGAGCGGGAAGACCGCCGGGAAGACGATCACGCTGACCGTGTCCGGGTTCGGGACCAGCAGCGCCAGGTAGATCCCCAGCCAGGTGATCGCGACCCGCAGCAGCAGGAGGAGCCCGACGGCGAGCAGTGCCCGTCCCACGCCGTCGCGCCACTGCCAGCCGACCAGCAGGCCGCAGACCAGCAGGGTGGACATCTCCAGCAGGGCGCGCAGCAGGTCCGCGGCGCTGCGCCCGGTCATCAGGGCGGAACGCGCCATCGACATCGACCGGAACCGGTCGACGACGCCCCGGCTGAGGTCGAACGCCACGCCGCTCGCGGTGGCGCCGAGGCCGTTCAGCATCGTCATCACGAAGATCCCGGGCAACAGGAACTCGCGGTAGTTGCCGCCGCCCGGCACCTGCATACCGCTGCCGAACACGTACCCGAAGACGAGCACGAACATGATCGGCAGCGAGAAGTAGAGGATCAGCTCCTCGGGCGCGCGGACCACGTGGGTCATGTTCCGCCTCGTCATCGTCCAGCCGTCGACGATCGCGCGGCGCAACCGCGCCAGCGGCGTCCGCGCGGAGACCGGCGGAGCCGGGACGGCCGACCGGGTTGCGGTCGTCATGCCGGCACCACCTTCCGCACCGCGCCGACGGGCTCGCCGGCTTCCTCGGGACGGCGTCCGGTGAGATGCAGGAACGCCTCGTCGAGCGTCGCGCGGCGCAGGCCGATGTCCTCGACCGCGATCCCCGCGTCCCTGAGCGCCTGCACCACGCCGATCAACCCGGCGACCCGGTCGGCCACCGGCGCGCTGATCCGCCGCAGCTCCGGATCGCACTCCGGCTTCCCGGCACAGATCCGCGCGAAGATCCCTTCGGCCCGGGGCAGATCGGCCGCGTCGCGCACGACCACCTCGATCCGGTCACCGTCGATCATGGACTTCAGCTCGTCCGGGGTGCCCTCGGCCACCACCCGACCGGCGTCGATCATCGAGATCCGGTCGGCGAGCTGATCGGCCTCCTCCAGGTACTGCGTGGTGAGCAGCACCGTGGCCCCGTCCGCCACCAGGGCGCGGACGATGTCCCACACCTGGTTGCGGCTGCGCGGGTCCAGGCCGGTGGTCGGCTCGTCGAGGAAGAGCACGCGCGGCGGGCGGACCAGGCTGGCGGCCAGGTCCAGCCGGCGGCGCATCCCACCCGAGTACCCACCCGCGGACCGGTTCGCCGCCCCGTCGAGCCCGAACTGTCCCAGCAGTTCGGTGGCGCGTCGGCGGGCCGCCCGACCGCCGAGTCCGGACAGCCGGCCGAACATCTCCAGGTTCTGCCGGCCGCTGAGGGTCTCGTCGACCGCGGCGTACTGCCCGGTCAGCCCGATGCGGGCGCGCACCTCGTCCGGCTGGCGCGCCACGTCGAATCCGGCCACGGTGGCCCGGCCGGCGTCGAAGCGCAGCAGCGTGGCCAGGATCCGCACGGCCGTGGTCTTCCCGGCGCCGTTCGGCCCCAGCAGCCCGTGCACCGTGCCCGTCGGCACGGCCAGGTCGAAACTGTCGAGCGCGCGGGTCGGGCCGTACCGCTTGCCCAGTCCCTCCGCGCGCACCTCGAATGCGGTCATGCCCCCACGGTGCGCGCGGGCGCTGACGGGTCACGCACCGGCCGCTGACGGCGGCGCACCGCCCGCTGCGGTCCGGGCCGCGACCCGCTCCGCCTCGGCGATCTGATCGAGGACGAGGACGATCTCCGAACGCATGGTCTCGCCGAGGTACCAGCCGGAGAGCCCGCCGGTCGACGCCGCCTCGCACAGCCGCCGGGCCTCGACGAGATCTCCGCCCAGCCGCGCCACCTGGGCGAGGCCGAGGCGGGCACCGGACACGAACTCCGGTGCGCCGCCGCGCTGAGCGAGCAGCAGCGCGCGGGTGAAGTCGTCCTGCGCCGCCGCGAGGTCACCGGCGCGCAGCCTGATCTCGCCCCGGGTACGCCGCATGTCGGCCTCGTCGACGGCCGATCCGAGTTCCTCGGCCAACTCCATCGCCCGGTCCAGGAACGCGCCCGCCGCTGTCAGATCACCCTGCCAGGCGGCGACTTCGCCGATCGCGCCGAGCGTGATCATCGACCCCCAGCGGTCGCCGATGCACTGGAAGCCGGCGAGCGCGGCGAGCAGCGCGGTCCTCGCCTGGTCCCACTCGCCACGCCACATCCGCGCGGAGCCGAGCCCCATCGCGCCGAGGGCGTCGATCCACGGGTCCGGGCCGACCAGCAGCCTCAGCTCCCGCAACAGCTCGCCAATGTCCTCGGTGACCCCGGTCGGCGGTCCGATCGAGATCCCCGACAGGTACAGCAGGAAGGGCTGTCGAGGGGGCCGGTCGAGGCTGTCGATCAGGGAGCGCTGCGATGCGAAAGGCGGCGGACGGCCGGAACCGTCGAGCGAGGCGTTGTAGGCGCAGAGGGCGAACTCCTCGCGCAGACCGGGTGACGCCTCGGTGCCGAGCACGTCGAGGACGTCGCCGGCCAGCCTGGCCCCTTCGCCGCGCATACCACGCAGCCACCAGTAGAACGACAGAGCCGCGACCAGCCCGGCCGCGTCAGGCGCGTCACCGGGCACGGTGGCGCGACGCAGCGCCGCGTGCAGGTTGTCCCGCTCGGCGTCGAGCCGGCGCAGCCACTCCAGCTGCTCCGCGCGGCGAAGGTGGCCGTCGGCGGTCCAGGCGAACTCCAGGAAGTACGCGGCGTGCGCGCGGCGCAGCCGGTCGGCCTCGCCGGCTTCGGTGAGTCGCTCGGCGCAGAAGGCGCGCACCGTCTCGAGCATCCGGTACCGGCCGGCACTCAACTCGACGAAGGACTTGTCGGCCAGGCCGGTCAGCGCGTCGACGAACTCGACGGTCGGCAGGCCACAGATGCGCTCGGCCGCCTCCAGGGTGGTGCCACCGACGAACACGGTCAGCCGTCGGGCCAGCTTCCGCTCGGCGTCGTCGAGCAGGTCCCAGCTCCACTCGACCACCGCGCGGAGCGTCCGGTGCCGGGGCGTCGCCGCCCGGCTGCCCATCGACAGCAGCCGGAGCCGGTCGTTGAGACGGGCGGCCACCTCGGCGACCGGCAGCGCCCGCAGCCGCGCGGCGGCGAGCTCGATCGCCAGCGGCAGACCGTCGAGGGTGCGGCAGATCCGCAGCACCATCCCGACGTTGGCCGACGTGACCGTGAAGTCCGGGGCGACGTCGGCGGCCCGCCGGGCGAACAGCTCCACCGCGGCGTAGGCGCGGGCCTGCGGCACCGACGCGTCGGGCGGCGGCAGGCTGAGCCCGGACACCGGGCACAACGCCTCGCCGGGCAGCCCGAGCGGCTCGCGGCTCGTGGTGAGCACGCGCAGCGCCGGACACGCGCTGAGCAACCGGGCGACCAGCCGGGCCGCGTCGGCGACGACGTGCTCACAGTTGTCGAGCACGAGCAGCAGCCGCCGCTCGGCCAGGGCCGCGACCAGCCGGTCGGTGGGGCTCCGGCCCGCCTCGGCCGGGGCGCGCAGGCCCGCGTCGCGCAGGCCGAGCGCGCTCAGCACCGCCTGCGGTACGTCCGAACCGTGGGCCAGCGAGGCCAGCTCGACGAGGCGGACGCGGCCGTCGAGGCGGCCGGCGGCCTCGATCGCCAACCGCGTCTTGCCCACTCCTCCGGGGCCGACCAGAGTGGTCAGCCTTCGCTCGCCGAGCAGCTCGCCGACGCGCCTGAGCTCCTCCTCCCGCCCGACGAAGGTGGTGAGCTGGCTCGGCAGCCCGTGCCCGGGTTCGTCGCGCCCCTGCGGGTGTGCCTCGCCACGCAGCACGGCCAGGTGGAGCGCGGCCAGCGCGGGCGACGGGTCGACGCCGAGTTCCCCGGCCAGCGTGCGCCGGGCCTCCTCGAACTCGGCGAGCGCCTCGGCCGGCCGGCCCGAGGCGGACAGGGCGCGTATGAGCTGGCCCCGGAGCCGCTCCCGCAACGGATGCGCGGCGACCACCTGCCGCAGCTCCGCGACCAGGGCGGTGTGCCCGCCCAGCGCCAGCTCCGCCTCGATGCGGTCCTCGACGGCGACCAGCCGCACCTCGTCCAGCCGGGCCGCCTGCGGGTGGGCGCCGGTCACGTCGATCACGTCGGCCAGGGCCGGGCCGCGCCACAGGTCCAGCGCCTCACGCAGCACGGCGGTGGTCCGCGGCCAGTCGCCGTCGGCGAGGGCGCGGTGCCCCGCCTCGGCGAGGCTCTGGAACCGGTGGGCATCGACGTCGGCGGGATTCACGGCGAGGCGGTAACCGGCCGGGTGGAATTCGACCGGGTGCTCCGGGGGCAGGGTCTGACGCAGCCGGGACACCTGGGACTGAAGCGCGTTGGCCGCGCCGCGCGGCGGTTGCTCGCCGTACAGGCCCGCGATCAGGCGATCTGCGGACACCACCCGGCCCGGGTCGAGCAGGAGCAGCGTCAGCAGGACGCGAAGGCGTGGACCGCCCAGGCGGAGCTCGCGCCCGTCGGTCAGCAGCACCTGGGTCGGGCCCAGGATGCGGAAACGCATGACGCGATTGTCGCCTACGGCCGGGCCGTTCCTTTGACGGTACTGCGCATTGCGTACTAGTGTGCGGTGCGTGGATACCACGCAGCTTCTGAAAGGCGTGCTGGACCTCGCGGTCCTGGCCGTGCTCCGCGAGGAGGACGGCTACGGCTACGACATCCTGCGCCGCCTGCGCGAGGCCGGCCTGGACGAGGTCGGGGACGCCTCCGTGTACGGCACGCTGCGCCGGCTCTTCGCCGCCGGCCTGCTGACCACGTACGTCGTGCCGAGCGAGTCCGGCCCGCACCGGAAGTACTACTCGCTCAACACCGCCGGCCGGGAGCACCTGACCCGCTCCGGCAAGCTCTGGCGCTCGTTCGCCACGACCATGGACGCTCTGCTCGACGATCGGGGGGTGGCGGCGTGACCGTCATGGAGCAGGAGATCGCGGACTACACGGCCCGGGTCCGGGCCGCCCTGGCGGACCTACCGCCGACCGTCCGGGACGAGTTGACCGAGGACCTGCCCGAGCACCTGGCCGAGGTCGCCGCCGAGGGGGACGGGCCGCTGGCCGACCGGCTGGGCACGCCCGAGGCGTACGCGGCGGAGCTGCGGGTGGCGGCCGGCGCGGGTGGCCCGGCCACCGTCCGCAACCTGGACCAGCGGGCCGCCGCCGTCGCCGCCGCGCTCCGCACCCGGCTGAGCGCGGCCGACGCCCGGATCGGCCCGATCCTCGGGTACGCCTCGGCGAGCGAGTACCTGCGCCTGCTCCGCCCGGCGTGGTGGGTCCTGCGCGGCTACCTGGCCGCCATGCTGATCACGGTGGTCACCACGGGCGCGCCGATCGGGCTGCTGCCGAGGCTGGGCGGCAGCACGCTCGCCGCGCTGCTGCTCCTGGGCGTCTGCGTCATCGCCTCGGTGTGGCTGGGCCGGCGCACCCCGACCCTGCGGCGCTGGCCCCGGATCGCGCTGCGCGCCGGCACGGCGGTCCTCGCGATCTTCGCGTTCGCCGGCTTCGTCGACGCGGACGACCGGCTCGGCTGGAACGAGTCCGGCTACCAGCCGACCTCGGTGGAGGAGACGTACATCAGCGACGTCTTCGTCTACGACGCCGACGGCCGGCTGGTGCAGAACGCCCGCCTCTTCGACCAGGACGGCAACCCGATCCGGCTCGGGTACCCGGAGTGCGAGCGCGACGGGCCGGTCGAGCCGAAGCCGGTTGCGCCGGTGTACCCGTACTGCCCGGAGCACGCGCCGTTCCGCGCCGCACCGGGCGGGCAGCCCCCGGCCCCCGCCGCGCCGACGCCCGGCCTGACGCCGCCGACCGCGCCGAGCCCCAACCCGACCCTCTCGGCCGCCCCGGCCCCCGCTCCCACGCCGCCGCCGGGCCCGACGCCGTCGACCGCGTCGACGCCCGTCCCGCCCCCCTCGCCTGCACCGACGCCCACCCCGACCTCCTGACCCGACCTCCTGACCCGAGCCCTCCGAGCACGCCCAAGGGCCTCATGATCCGCTCAACTTCAGGGAAGTTGTCGCCTCCCCGCGCTTGGAGGCCGCAACTTCCCTGAAGTTGCGAGAACCGGTGCGGCCCATGAGGTCGCGGAAATTGGCTGAACGGACGAGCCTTCCGGGACAACGTCTTTCGATCATGGTCGCTACGGTGTCGCCTGCTCGTTGACTCGCCCGGAAGGAACCTCAGTGCCAGAGCAGGTCGCCCCGCCCCCCGCCCCGCAGTCCCCGGACGCGCCGCGACCCACCGACCCGCCCGCCGCCGAGGGAGCCGAGGAGCCAGCGACCGAGAAGCCAGCGAGCGAGAAGCCAGCGAGCGAGGAGCCGACGAGCGACAAACCGACCTCCGAGGAGCCGACGAGCGGCAAGCCGGCGACCGAGAAGCCGACGAGCGCGGAACCGGCGGCCGACGAGGCGACGTGCGCGGAACCGGCGGCCGAGGGTCCGGCGGCCGACGAGGCGACGAGCGCGGAACCGGCGGCCGAGGGGCCGGTGGCCGGCGCGACGCCACCGGCGGGGGAGGACGACCCCGAGGCCGACGGGTCCCAGGCGGATACCGGCGAGGCCGAGCAGCCCGAGACGGAGCAGCCCGAGACGGAGCAGGCGGAGGCGGAGGAGCCCGAGCCCCGGCGCTCGGCGGCCCGCAAGGTGCTCGGGGTCGTCGCCGCGCTGCTCGCCGTCGGGGTGGTGGCGGCGCTCAAGTTCGGCCTCGGCGCGAGCGTGGCGAACGCGCTGACCCCGGACGGCACGGCCAAGGCGAAGGCCGGCGACTGCCTCGCCGAGCTGCCGGACGTGGCGCAGGGCGAGAGCAGGGACGCCCGTGGGGCCGAGGTGGTCGCCTGCACGTCGACCGAGGCGGTGTACACGGTGGTCGGACGGGTGGACGGGCAGACCGAGGCCGAGGCGCGCACGGGCCGCTCCTGCGAGCAGTTCCTCAAGCCGGAGCAGGAGGGCTACTTCTTCTACAACATCAAGCCGGGCAGCACCGGCTACCTGCTCTGTCTCATCCGGCGGGCCTGACCGGCCCGGTACGACGTGCCGGGCCCGGACCCGAACGGGCCCGGCGCCGGGTGCCGGCGGCGGCGGGGAGGCAACCGCGCCGCCGCCGGCCTGCCCGGGGCGGGTCGGCGACCGCGCCAGGTGGGCAGCCTGGCGACCGCGCCAAGTGTGGCGGCCCGTCGACCGCGCCAGGTGGGCAGCCCGGCGATCGCGCCGAGCGGGCAGCCCGGCGACCGCGCCAAGCGGGCAGCCCGGCGGGACAGACGGCGACATACCAGCAGTGACCGGTCGGGAAACAGGAGGTGAAGGCCACTGTTCCGGCGTCTTCCCGGCGGCGGGCGCGGCGTGGCAGGCTACCGGCACGTAGGAACACCCTGCGACCAGCCAACGATGACTGACCGCTAGGAGGACGGGCCGATGGGCGAGATGGTGAGCTTCGCCAGCAACGGAGGGACGAGCGAGGGGTATCTCGCGATACCCTCCAGCGGTGCGGCCAGCCCGGCGGTCATCGTCATCCAGGACTGGTGGGGCCTCGTCCCCCACATCCGGTCGGTCGTCGACCGGTTCGCCGACGCGGGCTTCGTCGCCCTCGCCCCGGACTTCCGGCACGGCCAGCCGGCCAGCCGGCCCAGTGAGCCCCGGCAGATGTTGAACAGCGGGCAGATGGACGAGGCGGCGGCGGACATCGCCGTCGCGGCGGAGTACCTGGCCGGGCGGCCCGAGGTCGCCGACAAGGTCGGCTGCGCCGGGTTCTGCGCCGGCGCCAGCCTGGCCCTCTGGGCGGCCGGCCGCTCCGAGCGGATCGTCGCCACCGCCGCCTTCTACCCCCGGCTGCCCTGGGACGGGATGACCCCCGAGTGGGACGGGTACGCGGGCAAGGCCGCCGTCATCCACTGCTCGGAGGCGGACGGCACCTCCACGGCCGACGGCGTGCAGACCGTCCGCCGGGCCGTCGAGAACGCGGGCGGCACCTGCCAGACGTACGACTACGCGGGCACCGCGCACGCCTTCTTCAACGAGGACCGGCCGGAGAACTACGACCAGCGGGCCGCCGCCACGGCCTGGGCCCGCACCCTCGAACTGTTCCGGGCGAAACTTGGCTGAGCCCCGTACCCCCGGTGAGGTGGTCGCCCGCGCCGCGCGGGCGACCGACCTGGCCGACCTCGACGGCGCGGTCAGCGACTGCTTCGCCTGCCCCCGCCTGGTCGCCTGGCGGGAGGAGGTGGCCCGGACGAAGCGGGCGGCCTTCCGCGACCAGGAGTACTGGGGGCGGCCGGTGCCCGGCCTCGGCACCTCCGACGCGCGCATCGGCATCCTCGGGCTGGCCCCCGCCGCGCACGGCGGCAACCGCACCGGGCGCATCTTCACCGGCGACCGCTCCGGCGACGTGCTCTTCGCCGCGCTGCACCGCGCCGGCCTGGCCAACCAGCCGACCAGCGTGGCCGCCGACGACGGGCTCGCCCTGCGCGACACCCGGATCTTCGCCGCCGTGCGCTGCGCGCCGCCGGACAACAAGCCCACCCCGGCCGAGCGGGACACCTGCGCGCCGTGGCTGCACCGCGAGGTGGCGCTGATCCGGCCCACGCTGCGCGTCGTGGTCGCCCTGGGCGCGTTCGCCTGGGCGGCGTGGTGGCCGACGCTGCGCGAGGTGTACGGCGTCCGGCCGCCCAGCCCGCGACCGGCGTTCGGCCATGGGGCACACTGGTCCGGCACGACCGCACCGGCGCTGCTGGGGTGTTACCACGTCAGCCAGCAGAACACGTTCACCGGGCGGTTGACCCCGGGGATGCTGGACGACGTGTTCGCCCGGGCGAAGCAGTTGGCCGGAGTGGACTGACGCGTGGGGCGGTGGCGATGGACCTCGGCGTGCTGCGCAGGTGGTGGCCCGTCGGCGCGGTGACCGCCCTGCTCGCCGTCGCCGCGTTGGCCGCTGGCCACTCCTCGATCGGTGCCAGCCGTATCCCGCCGGCCGCCAAGAACATTCCGTACGCGCCGGAGTATCCGCCGGACGCTCCGCCGTCCATCCCGGTCGAGCCGCGCGACGCCGGGGAGGCCACCCGGTGGCAGTTCCCCGACTGGCTCGGCACCGCCGCGCTGGTCCTGCTCGGCCTCGCCGTCGCCGTCGCGCTCGGCTACGTGGGCTGGACGCTGCTGCGGGGCGCGGCCCGCCGCACGACCCGGGCGCTGCCGGTGGACCGGGCCCGGCGCACCGCCGAGGGCACCGCCCGCGAGGTGGTCGCGGCCCTGGACGCCGGCCTGGTCGAGCTGGACGACGCCGACGTCGACCCGCGCACCGCCGTCATCGCCTGCTGGGTGCGCCTCGAGGAGGCCGCCGCCGCGGCCGGGGTGGCCCGGAAGGTCGGCGACACCCCGACCGACCTGGTCACCCGCCTGCTGCGGGGCGACGCCGAGGCGGGCGTCCCCGCGATCGTGAGCGCCGACGTGCTGGCCGAGTTCGCCCACGTCTACCGGGAGGCCCGGTACGCCACCCGGCCCGTCGACGAGCGCACCCGCGACCAGGCCCGTGCCGCCCTGCGCCGGCTGCGCGGCGAGCTGACCGCCGTGGCCGCCGGCGCACCGTCGGGGGAGGCGTCGGCGTGAGCAGCAGCATCGAGGACCTGCTCGCCTTCGACGAGGAGCCCGCCGCGCGGGAGGGGGCCCGCCGGGGCGGGCGGGTCAAGGCCCTGCTGAAGACCCTCGCGGTCGCCGGCGCGCTGGCGGCGGTGGTGCTCGCCGGGCTGCGCGCAGTCGGGCTCCAGGTCTCGGTGTGGGTGGTCGTCGCCGGGGCGCTCGCCCTGCTCGCCGTCCGCCGGGTCACCGCCGCGCTCTCCCCGCCGCCCCCGCCCCGGGCCGGGGCCCGGACGCCCACGGGCGAGGAGGACGGCCAGTACCACTGGGGCGCCCGGGACGCGCTGCGCGCCGCGATCAACGGCTGGGAACGGCCGCTGGACTGGTCGGGAGGCAACCCGGAGCGGTTCGCCGAACGCATCCTGCCCCGCCTCGGCGAGCTGGCCGACGAGCGCCTGCGCCAGCGGCACGGCGTGACCCGCGAGACCGAGCCGGCCCGCGCCCGGGCGCTGCTGGGGGACCGGCTCTGGACCTTCCTCGACACCCCACCCCGCCGCACCCCGTCGCCGCGCGACCTCGCGGCGATCGTCGCCGAACTGGAGAAGATCTGATGAAGGACGTGGACCCGACCGTGCCCGCCGCCGAGGTCGGCCGCCTGGCCCGGGCGGTGCTGGACGCGGTCGGCTCGGTCGTGGTCGGCAAGCGGGACGCCCTGGAGCTGGTCCTCGCCGGCATCCTGGCCGGCGGCCACGTGCTGCTGGAGGACCTGCCCGGGCTGGGCAAGACGCTGACCGCCCGCTCCTTCGCCCAGGCCCTCGGGCTGGACTTCCGCCGGCTCCAGTTCACCCCCGACCTGCTGCCCGCCGACGTGACCGGCTCCTTCCTGTACGACCAGCGCAGCGGCGACTTCTCGTTCCGCGCCGGCCCGCTCTTCACCAACCTGCTGCTCGCCGACGAGATCAACCGGACGCCGCCGAAGACCCAGTCGGCGCTGCTGGAGGCGATGCAGGAGAAGCAGGTCTCGGTGGAGGGCGTCACGTACCGGCTGGACGAGCCGTTCCACGTCCTGGCCACCGCCAACCCGATCGAGTACGAGGGGACGTACCCGCTGCCGGAGGCGCAGCTCGACCGCTTCCTGCTGCGGGTGTCGTTCGGCTACCCCGACCACGACGAGGAGTGGGAGGTGCTGCGCCGGCGGATCGGCCGCCGCCGCGAGGAGGCCGAGATCAAGCCGGTCGTCGACGCCGCCACCCTGCGGGGGATGCAGGCGGCGCTGGAGGACGTGGTGGTGGAGGACTCCGTCGGCCGGTACATCGTGGCGCTCACGGCGGCCACCCGGGAGCACCCGTCGGTGCTGGTCGGTGCGTCGCCGCGCGGCTCGCTGGCGCTGCTGCTGCTGGCCCGCGCCCGCGCGGTCCTCGCCGGCCGGGAGTACGTGGTGCCGGAGGACGTCAAGGACGTGGCCGCGCCCGCCCTGGCGCACCGGATCACGCTGCGCCCCGAGATGTGGCTGCGGCGGGTCGACCCGTCCTTCGTGGTCGGTGAGGTGCTCGACCAGACGCCGGCCCCGGCCAGCGGCGCCCTGCCGAGCCACGCCGCCGGTCGACCGGGGCACTGACGGCCGTGCCCACCTCCGAGGGGCAGGGGCCCGCGACGGGCTGGGCGCCCACCCGGGCGCTCGGCCGGGCGGTGCTGCTCACCGGCGTGCTGCTGATCGCCGGGGTGCTGCTCGGCCGGGTCGACCTGGTCGTCCTGGCCGTCCCGTTCGCGCTGGGCACCGCGTACGCGCTGCGCCGCCGGCCGACCGCCGGTCCGCAGCTCTGGGTCGCCGCCGACGACGGGCACCTCGTCGAGGGCGGCGAGTTCACGGGCACGGTCACGGTCGGCAACCCGGACACGGTCGGCTACGACGTGGCGGTGGTGCGCACCCGCGTCTCGCCCTGGCTGCCGGTGGAGCGGGCCAACATCGGCGGGGCCCGGGTGGACCTGTCGGGCAGCGGGGTGGACCGGCCGTTCGTGACCGTGGTCGACGCCGGCACCGCCGTCGACCTGGAGCTGGCCGGGAAGGCCCGGCGCTGGGGCCGGCACCCGGTCGGCCCGGCGGGCGCGCGGGTGGCCGCCGCCGGCGGCCTGCTGGTCTCCCGGGCCGCGTACGCCGAGCCGCTCCGGGTGCGGGTCTACCCGAGGACGGAGCCGTTCGAGGCGGTGGAGGCGATGCCCCGGGCGGCCGGCCTGGTCGGCGCGCACCACTCCCGCCGGCCGGGCGAGGGCGGCGAGCTGGCCGGCGTGCGGGTCTTCGGCCCCGGCGACCGGCTGCGCCGCATCGACTGGCGGGTGTCGCTGCGGGCCCGGCAACTGCACGTCGCGGCGACCCTCTCCGACCGGGACGCCGAGGTGGTGGTCCTGCTCGACGTGCTCGCCGAGGCGGGCCACTCCGGCGGCGTCGGCGGGGCCGCGTCGGTGCTGGACACCACCGTCCGGGCCGCCGCCGCGATCGGCGAGCACTACCTGCACCGGGGCGACCGGGTGTCGCTGCTGGAGTACGGGCCGGCGGCCCGCCGGCTGCGCCCCGCCACCGGCCGGCGGCAGTACCTGACGCTGCTGGAGTGGCTGCTCGACGTGCGCGCCGAGGCGTCCACGCACGAGCCGTACGACCAGGTCTTCGGCCCGCACCTGCTCTCCTCGGACGCGCTCGTGGTGGTGCTCACGCCGCTGCTGGACGAGCGGTCCGCCCAGATGTTGGCCCGGATGGCCCGGTCCGGGCGGTTCGTGGTGGCCGTGGACACGCTCCCGGCCGACCTCCCGCCGCCCGGCCGGCAGGGCTGGGCCGAGGTGGCCTTCCGGCTGTGGCGGCTGGACCGGGACACGATGATCGGGCAGCTCCGCGAGCACGGCGTGCCCGTGGTCCGCTGGGCGGGCGCGGGCAGCCTGGACCAGGTGCTGCGCGACGTGGCCCGCCTCGCCACCGCCCCGAGGGCGGGCACGCGATGAGCGTCGGGCGCGCGGTGACGGGCGGGCACGCGGTGAGCGGCGGGCACGCGGTGACGGGCGGGCAAACGGTGACGGAAACGGCGACGGGAGGGCGGAACCGGTGAACCCGGTCGAGGCGGTGACCGAACGCGCCCGCGCCGCACGCTCGGCGGTGCACCGGGTCAGCGCGGTGCCGCTGCTGGTGCGCGGTGGGGTCTTCGTCACGGTGCTGGCGGGGCTGCTGCTGGCGTACCCGGCGCAGGTGCTCACCGGGCGGCCCCTGGCCGCCCTCGCGGTGGTGGCGCTGCTGCCGTCGCTGGGACCGGGCCGGGTGTGGTCCACCTTCGCGGCCCTGGTCACGGTGGGCGGCTGGCTGCTCGCCACCGAGGGGTACGACCGGCCGATCGCGCTGTGGCGGCTGCTCGCCGTGGCGGCGGCGCTCTACCTGGCCCACTCGCTGGCCGCGCTGGCGGCGCTGCTGCCGTACGACGCGGTGGTCGACCCGGAGCTGGTCGTGCGCTGGCTCACCCGGGCCGGCGCGGTGCTGCTCGCCTCGGCGGTGCTGGGGGTGCTGCTGATGCTGGTGGCCACCGTCGGTGGGGACCGCGGTTTCCTCGCCGCGACGATCGCGGGGCTGCTCGTCGCGGTCGCGCTCAGCGCGCTGCTGGGCTGGTTGTTCCGTCGCAGATAGCGGGACAAGGGTCACGTTGTGCAGCTCACAGCGCTTGTGCTCGGTCACAGAAGGGGGTCTCGGACGGGATTAGCCGAGCCGCCCGGGGAAAGATGGGAGACGTGAATCCGAAGCGGATCCTTGTCGTCGGTGCCGGGCACGTCGGTCTCTACGCCGCCCTGCGCCTGTCGAAGAAGCTCTCCTCGCGTGAGGCCGAGGTCGTCGTCGTCGACCCGCAGCCCCACATGACGTACCAGCCGTTCCTCCCGGAGGCGGCGGCCGGCAACATCTCCCCCCGGCACTCCGTGGTGCCGCTGCGGCGGGAGTTGCGGCGGTGCAAGGTGGTGGCGGGCACGGTCACGCGGATCGAGCACGACCGCAAGGTGGCCACGGTGCAGCCGATCAGCGGCCCGGCCCGGGAGATCCCCTACGACCACGTCGTGGTGGCCCCCGGCTCGGTGTCCCGCACGCTGCCGATCCCCGGCCTGCACGAGCAGGGCATCGGGTTCAAGACCATCGGCGAGGCCATCTACCTGCGCAACCACGTGCTGGACCGGCTCGACGTGGCGGCCGCCACGGCCGACCCGGTGGTCCGGCGCAGCGCACTGACCTTCACCTTCGTCGGCGGCGGCTACGCCGGCATCGAGGCGCTCGCCGAGATGGAGGACATGGCCCGGGACGCGCTGCGGTACTACCCGGAGCTGAAGCCGGAGGACATGCGCTGGGTGCTGGTCGAGGCCACCCAGCGGGTGCTTCCCGAGGTCGATCGGGACATGGGCGCCTACACGGTGCAGCAGTTGCTGAAGCGGAACATGGACGTCCGGCTGGACACCCGGCTGGAGTCCTGCGTGGACGGCGTGGTCACGCTCTCCGACGGCGACAGCTTCCGCTCCGACACCATCGTCTGGACGGCCGGCGTGAAGCCGTCGCCGATGCTGGACGCCACGGACTTCCCGCGCGACGAGCGCCGCCGGGTCACCTGCCTGCCGACGCTCCAGGTCGTCGACGGCGACCGGGTGGTCGAGGGCGCGTGGAGCGCGGGGGACTGCGCGGCGGTTCCGGACCTGACGAAGGAGCCGGGCAACTACTGCTCGCCGAGCGCCCAGCACGCGGTGCGCCAGGCCGCCCGGATGGCCGACAACATCGCCAACGTGATCCGCGGGCGGGAGCCGGTCGCCTACAAGCACAAGCACTCGGGCAGCGTCGCCAGCCTCGGCCTGCACAAGGGCGTCGCCCAGGTGTACGGCATCAAGATGACCGGCTGGCCGGCGTGGTTCATGCACCGGACGTACCACATGTCGCGCATCCCGTCGTTCAACCGCAAGGTCCGGGTCGTGGTCGACTGGACGCTGGCGTTCGTCCTCAAGCGCGAGGTGGTCGCCCTCGGCCAGCTCCACGACCCGCGCGAGGAGTTCGTGGAGGCCTCCCGGTAAGGAAGGGCCCCTTCCTAACCGTTTCGGTAGAGGAAGGGCCCCTTCCTAACAGGGCGTCCGCCGGGGCGCGGCGGCCGGCTCAGGCGGGCCGACGCCAGACCCAGGCGTCGGCGATCCGCTCGGACGGGCCGTAGAGCTGGTCCAGGACGGCCCGCAGGTCGTCGACGTACGGCGTGTTGTCGGCCACCACGAAGCAGGACGCGCCCCAGCTCTCGGCGTCCTGCGTCGCCTGCCACCGCTCCTGGTCCCCCACCACCGGCCGGCCGCCGCGCGTCGCCACCTCGGTGAGCAGGGCGGACGTGGGCCGTTTCCAGGTGCCCATGGCGGCGGTCCCGTCCTGGCCGTACGGGCCGATGAAGAAGCCCTCCGGCAGGCCGAAGGCCGCGTCGGCGGCGGCGGCCCAGCGCATCGGCCACGGCTCCTGGGGCGTGGGCAGCGGCACCGGCACCAGCACCCCGCCGGGCCGGACGCACTGCCGCCAGTGGCCGCCCGCGATGAACTCCGGCAGCGCCGGACGGGGGGCGGTGGGCAGCGGCGCGGGCAGGATCGGCAGCAGCGCGAGCCCCACCGCCGCCGGGACCAGCCAGCGGGCCGGCCCGGTGTGGCGCAGCGCCCGGTCGACGGCGAGCACGAGCAGCGTCGCGACGAGCGGCAGCACCGCCAGAGCGAACCGCATCGGCAGCGCGCCGTCGACCACGGGCACGCCGTCGAGCAGGGCGTACGGGCCGGACACGGTGGTCCGCTCACCATTGACGATCAGCTCGGGGCCGAGCGAGAGCGCCCCCATCGCCAGCGCCCCCACCGCACAGGCGACGGCCAGCGGGCGGCGGCCCAGCCAGACCGCGCAGCCGACGGCGACCACGAGCAGCGGCCAGCCGAAGAACGTGTTGTACTCCGCCGGCCCGGTGCTGAGCCGGGCCGCCTCGTCGCCGCCGAACAGCGACAGCGGGGAGACCGCCCACCAACTGGCGAGGTCGGCCGAGAAGTAGTACGGGCTGAACATCCCGTCCGCCACGCCCATCGGCCCGGCGAACTGGAACCACAGCGGGTACGCCAGCACGAGCGCCGCGAGCCCGGCGGCGAGCAGCATCCCCCCGGCGAAGCCCGGCAGGGCCCGGCGCAGCAGTCCCAGATCGGCCCCGGCGTACGCGACGGCCATCACCAGCAGCGTCAGCGCGCTGAGGAAGAGCACCTCCTCGCCGACGAAGACCTGGACGCTGACCACGGCGGCGAGGCCGAGGGCGGAGGTGAGCACCCGCCGCCGGTCCCGGCCGGTCCCGGCGCGGCCCGAATCGCCCGCGCGGGCCAGGGGGTCGCCCGCGCCGGCCAGGGGGTCGGCCGCGCGGGCGAGGGGGTCGGCCGCGCGCAGCAGCCGGACCACCAGCCAGATGATCACCGGCACCAGCCACTGGGCGGTCATGTGCAGGTGGCTGTTGGTCTGCGAGATCATCCCCGGCCCGAAGCCGCACAGCCCGGCCCCGAGCGCGGCGGCCAACCGGTGGGCGCCCAGGACGCGGACGAAGAGCAGGTGCCACGCGATTGCGGTGCCGGCCAGGTTGAGCCCGGCGAGCAGGGCGAAGGTGACCGGCGCGCCGAGCAGCAGGGTGACCGGGGCGAACAGCACGCCGAGTGCGATGACCGTGGTGTTGGCCATCATGTTCACCCCCTCGGGGGCGTTGAGCCGGTCGGTGAGCAGGCTGAAGTCGCCGAGCAGGGCCCGCGCGTCGACGGCCAGGAACCATTCGTAGAGGGCCTGGTCCGCCGGGTTGAGCGCCAGCACCCGGCCGGCCGGGTCCGGCCAGAGACCCCGGGTGATCCAGACCGCGAGGGCCAGGAAGAGCAGCGCGACGGGGAGGTCGTCCTCGTACCGGGCGGCGGCGCGCTGGAGCCGGGCCCACCGGGAACCGGACGCGGGCGGGTCGTCGGAGCCGAGGGCTTCGTCGGGGGCGGCGTCGAGGGCTTCGTCGGAAGCTGTGTCGGGGGCGGCGTCGGGGGCCGGGGGGGCTGCGCTGCTCACGCACTGACCCTAGTGCCGGGAGCGCCGGCGGGGTACGCCCTACTGTCGCGAAACCGCTACGGTGACAACTGCACGGGCGCGCGGCGACGCGCGTCCGCCCGCCCGGGTGGTGGAACGGCAGACACGGCCGCCTTAAAAGCGGCTGCCGCAAGGCGTGCGGGTTCGACCCCCGCCCCGGGCACGCGAGGACAGGCCGGCGACGAGCCCACGGCAGCGCCGTCGGGCGGGCCGGAGCGGCACACTCTCAGCTTCCCTTCAGCTTGACGATCACCGGGGATTCGTCCCCGGGCCGTACCCTGGAAGGGCACGTACCTGTGCGACGACCCCCTGAGGGAGGCCAGACAGTGAAGACTTCGAACCCGGTGCTCTCCCGGCTCGGCCAGGCGGCCGAGCGGGAACGGGCCACCGGGTACGCCCCGCCCGGGCCCTACGGGCAGCCCGGCTACCCACAGCAGTACCCGGGCGCGACCGGCTACCCGGCCGCTCCGCCCAGCGTCACGCCGATGTCGATCGACGACGTGGTGGTCAAGACCGTCACGCTGCTCGGCATCCTCGGCGTGTCCGCCGCCGCCGCCTGGGTGCTGGTCCCGGACGCCCTGCTCGGCGTCGCCTGGATCGGCGCGGCGGTGGTCGGCCTGGTGCTCGGCCTGATCATCTCGTTCTCCCGGATGGCGAACCCGGCGCTGGTCGTCGCGTACGCCGTCGTCGAGGGCGTCTTCGTCGGCATGGTCAGCAAGACGTTCAACTCGCTCTACGACGGCATCGTGCTCCAGGCCGTGGTGGCGAGCTTCGGCGTGTTCTTCCTGATGGCCATGCTCTACAAGGCGCGGGTCATCCGGGCCACCCCGAAGTTCGTCCGGGGCATGGTCGCGATCATGGCCGGCCTCTTCGCGGTGATGCTGATCAACCTGGTGCTGGCGCTCTTCGGCGTCAACACGGGCCTGCGCGACGGCAGCCCCCTGGCGATCAGCTTCAGCCTGGTCTGCATCGTGGTCGCGTCGCTGAGCTTCGTGCTGAGCTTCGCGGAGATCGAGGAGGGCGTCCGGATGGGGCTGCCCCAGCGCTACTCCTGGACGGCCGCGTTCGGCATCCTGGTCAGCCTGGTCTGGCTCTACATCGAGATCCTGCGCCTGCTGAGCTACTTCCAGGGCGACGACTGACGCCCGTCGCCGACGGCGCCCGCCCCGCGATCGACGCGGCGGCGGGCGCCGTCGTTTAGGCCCCGCCCGCCGCCCGCCAGGCCCGCCTGCCAGGCCCGCCACCGCCCAGGGCCGCCACCGCCCAGGCCCGCCGCCCGCCCAGGCCCGTCGGCCTCGGCCCGCCGCCGACCGGGGCCGGCGTTTGTCCGCCGCCGCCGACCAGGCCGGGGGAGAGTGACTGCGAGGGGTACGTCGGCGGAGGGGGTGACGGTGCGCAGTGCCAACCCGGTGCTGACCCGGCTGGACGACACCCGCCGGCGGGAACGCCAGGTGCTCGGGGTGGGCGACGCCGACGCGATGACCGTCGACGACGTGGTGGCGCGTACCGTCGGGTTGCTCCTGCTCACCCTCGCCACGGCGGCGGTGGCCTGGTTCGTGGTCCCGCAGGCGGTCTGGAACTCCGCCGCGCTGGCCGGCTCGGCGCTGGCCGTGCTCGCCCTGGCGCTGGTCATCTCGCTGCGCGGCAGCACCAACCCGGCCCTGATCGCCGGGTACGCGGTGCTCCAGGGGCTGCTGCTCGGGGTGGCGAGCCGGGCGTTCGAGCTGGTCTACCCGGGGATCGTGGTGCAGGCCGTGGCGGGCACGGCCGGTGTCTTCATCGGCATGGCGCTGCTGTACCGGGCGCGGGTGGTGCGGGCCACCCCCCGGCTGGCCCGGCTGGTGGCGGGCACGCTCCTGGGGATCCTCGCGATCAGCGTGGTGAACCTGGTCGCCTACCTGCTCACCGGCCGGCAGGGCCTGGAGGTCTACAGCCTCACCGCCGGGGTCGGCTGGCTGCCGTACGTCTTCTCGGTGGTGGCGATCCTGGCCGGCGCGTTCAGCTTCGTCCTCGACTTCGACCTGATCGAGCGGTCCGTCCGGGCGGGCCTGCCCCGCCGGTACGCGTGGTACTGCGCATTCGGGCTGGTAGCCGGCCTGATCTTCCTCTACTGGCAGCTCCTGCGCCTGCTCAGCTACCTGCGCCGCTGACCGGGCGGGTGTCTCCTAGACTCGGCGCGGTGAGCGCAGCGGAACTGGGCCGTACGGTGGAACTGCTGGTCCGTCAGGTCGGGCACTGGCAGCCGCCGCGCTGGGCGGCGACCGCCGAGGGCGGCAACGTGTCCCGGGCCGACCTGGTGCACCGGCTAGTGCAGGAGATCGCGAACCTGGGGGCCGACGCCGAGGGGCTGACCCGTCGGTCGGTGCCCCGCCTCGACAACGACCTCGCCCTGCCCGACCAGCTCCGGGTGGTCGCCGCCGACCTGCTGGCCGCCGACCCGCCCGCCGGGGCCCTGGAGCGGGCCGCCGCCGAGGTGACGGCGACCCGCAGGGCGCTCTGACGGGCGGCCCGAACCGGGGGCCGGGCCGCCGGCCCCGGCGCGGCCGGGCCGGTGGCGCGGCGGCTCAGCTCAGGCGTTCGAGGACCATGGCCATGCCCTGGCCGCCGCCGACGCACATGGTCTCCAGGCCGATGCTCTTGTCGTGCCACTCCAGGGCGTTGAGCAGCGTGCCGGTGATCCGGGCGCCGGTCATGCCGAACGGGTGGCCGACGGCGATCGCCCCGCCCATCACGTTCAGCTTCTCCTCGGGGATGCCGAGCTGCCGGTAGGAGGGGATGACCTGGGCGGCGAACGCCTCGTTGATCTCGACGAGGTCGACGTCGTCGATGGTCATCCCGGCCCGCGTGAGCGCCTGCTTCGACGCCTCGACGGGGCCGAGGCCCATGATCTCGGGGGAGAGGGCGGTCACGCCGGTGGAGACGATCCGGGCCAGCGGGGTGAGGCCGAGGTCCCGGGCGCGCTGGGCGCTCATGATCACCACGGCCGCCGCGCCGTCGTTGAGCGGGCAGCAGTTGCCGGCGGTGATCCGGCCGTCCGGGCGGAACACCGGCTTGAGCCCGGCCACGCCCTCCAGGGTCACCCCGGGGCGCGGGCCGTCGTCGGCGCTGACCACGGTGCCGTCCGGCGTGGTGACCGGGGTGATCTCCCGGGCCCAGAAGCCGTCGGCGATCGCCTTCTCGGCGAGGTTCTGGCTGCGCACGCCGAAGGCGTCCATGTCGGCGCGGCTCACGTCGTACGCCTGGGCCAGGTTCTCGGCGGTCTGCCCCATGGTCAGGTAGATGTCGGGCAGCTCGCCGGCCTCACGCGGGTCGGTCCACGTCTCCGCGCCGCCCTGGGCGCGGCGCTGCGAGCGCTCCCGCGCGGCGGCGAAGCGCGGGTTCTCCCAGCCGCCGCCGACCAGCTCCTGCGCCTGCGGCGGCAGCGCGTCGGAGTTGCCGCGCGCGTACCGGGAGACGGTCTCCACCCCGGCGGAGACGAACACGTCGCCCTCGCCGGCCCGGATCGCGTGCATCGCCATCCGGGTGGTCTGCAAGGAGGAGGCGCAGTAGCGGGTCAGGGTGGCGCCGGGCAGGCCGTCCAGGCCGAGCAGGGTGGCGACCACCCGCGCCATGTTGAAGCCCTGCTCGCCGCCGGGCAGGCCGCAGCCGAGGTAGAGGTCGTCGATCTCGGTGGGGTCGAGCTGGGGAACCTTCTCCAGGGCGGCCCGGACGATGGTGGCGGCCAGGTCGTCGGGGCGCACGTTGCGCAGGGAACCCTTGTGTGCCCGGCCGATGGGGGAGCGGGCGGTGGCGACGATGACGGCGTCGCGGGACGGCTCAGTCGACATGAACCAACGTTAACTCGCCGGTAACTTGGGGCGGAAGGAGCCCCACCGGCGGCCCGGTCGATCGCCTCCATGTCGGCGACGGCTGATCGCTCCGTGTCGGCGACATGGCGGCATCCGTGGCCCGGGGATGCCCCCACCTCGCTGACACGGGAGATGTCGTCTCCCGGCGGGCCTCAGTGGGGAGAGGTCACGTTCGCGGCGGCGGCGACGGCGGGCAGCAGCGCGTGCGCCCAGACCCGGTACCCGTCGGCGGAGGGGTGGAAGCCGTCGTGGCAGAGCGTGCCGGCGTCGGCCCGGAACACCGGCCCGGTCTCGGCGCACAGGTCGACCACGGTGGCCCCGGCGTCGAGCGAGGCGGCGGTCTGCGCCCGCGCGATCCGCCGGCCGGACCAGCCGACCACCTGTCGCAGCGGCGGCGCGAGCGCCCGCGCCGCGCCGAGGTCGGGGCAGGTGCCGACGACGACCTCCACGTCGGCCTCGCGCAGCCGGCGCACCGCCGCGCCCAGGTAGGCCGCCGCCTCCGCCGGCCGGCGCAGCGCGGTGGCGTCGTTCGCGCCGATCAGCACCACCGCCACGTCGGGGCGCGGGCCGAGCAGGGCCCGGGCCACCTGGGTCGCCAGGTCGGTGGAGCGGGAGCCGGAGACCCCCACGCTGGACAGGTGCACCTGGCGGCCCGCCGGCCCCTCGGCGAGCAGGTTGGCGAGCTGGCCGCCGACGGTGTCGCCGAGCCGGCCCACCCCCACCCCGAGGGAGGAGGAGTCGCCGAGCAGGACCAGCCGCAGCGGCGGCGCGCCGACCCGCCCGATCGTGGCCCGCAGGGCCAGCCCCAGCTCCGGCTGGGCGTACGGGCGGTGGCGGGCGACGAATGCCTCCCCGACGAGGACGGCCGCACCGCCGATCGTCCCGGCGATCAGGGACAGGGCGGCGGCCCGGCCCAGCCGGACGGCGACCTGCGTGCCCTCGCCCTGCCTCCCGCTGCGCTCGCTCATGGCCGTCCCTCCAGGGTGGGTGAGTCGGCGGCCGGGCCGGGTTGCGGCACCGCGCCGACGCCGAAGAAGCCCCGCCTGCGCAGTTGCGCCCACCGCCCGGCCGGGCCGCGGTCGCGCCCCCGGACCTGGGCGGCACTCACCTCCGTGCCGGCGTGCCGGGCCGCCTCCTGCGCGGCCTCCGGCAGCGACCGTACGCCTTCGGCGGCGGTGAGGCCAGAGCCACGTTCCTGGCCGCCGCCGAGCGCGGAGAGCACCGTCGGCAGCAGCGCGGCGGCGGCCATCGCGTACCCCTCAGCCGAGGGGTGGAAGCGGTCCCAGGCGAACATCCGGAGCGGGTCGGCGGCGAACCGGGGGCCGAGCATGTCGCCGAGGGAGACCGTCCGGCCGCCCGCCTCGACCACGGCAACCGTCTGCGCGGCGGCGAGCTGCCGGCTCCACCGCCGGGCCAGCCAGCGCAGCGGCGGGTGGATCGGCTGGATCGTGCCGAGGTCGGGGCAGGTGCCGACCACGACCTCGCAGCCGGCCCCGCGCAGCGCGCGGACCGCGTCGACCAGGTGGCGCACGGCCAGCCCCGGCGGGGTGCGGTTGGTGATGTCGTTGCCGCCGACCAGGATCACCGCGACGTCCGGTTCGACCTCCAGCGCGGCCTCCACCTGCGGCCTCAGCCCGGGGGAGATCGTGCCCACCACGGCGAACCGGTGCAGCCGCACCGGCCGGCGCAGCCGCCGGGACAGCCCGGTGGCCAGCAGCGCGCCCGGCGTCTCCCGGCGGCGGTGCACGCCGTAACCGGCGGCGACCGAGTCGCCGAGGACGACCACGGTCAGCGGCGGGCCGGGGAACTTCGGGCCGTAGACGCCGTCGCAGCGGGGCGGGGGCGCCTCGGCCGTCGGGATGGTGCGCCGGGCCTGCCTGGCTTGGCCGATCAGGACGCCGGTGGTCGCCACGGCCGCGGCGGCGGTGGCGCCCGTGCCGATCGCCGCGACGAGGGCGGCCCGCCTGGCGCGCTGCCAGCGCGGGCCGAGCTGCCCGTGCGGAACGAACGGCACGACCGGACCAGCACTCCCCATACCCCGACATTATCGCGCCGTCACGACGCTTCGCTGTCGTCGAGCCGGCCGCCGGACGGCTGGGACCCGACCGTTTCGGGTACCACTTGCGTGGACACCGCAAGCTGTGGGCTCGGAGAGGGGCGTGGAGATGGGGAAGACACTGAAGCGGGGCGCGGCGTTCGGGGCGCTGGCCCGGGCACTGACCGCCGGGGCGAGGGGCGGCCCGGCGCTGGGCGCCCGGCTGGCGGCGCTGCCCCGGATGATCCGGGCCACCAGCCGGGGCGAGTACGACGGCGGCCTCCGGCTGGCCCTGATGACCGCCGCGACGGCGTACATCGTCTCCCCGATCGACCTGCTCCCGGAGATCCCGCTGGCGATCTTCGGCCTGGCCGACGACGCGGTGATGGTGACCTGGCTGGCCGGCGCGGTGCTCTCCGAGACCGAGCGGTTCCTGGAGTGGGAGGCGCGGCGCAGCTCCGTCATCCCGGGCCATGTGGTGCCCTGAGGGCACGTACCCTGAGAATCCCATGCCCGGCCGCCGTCGCCGGAGCGCCGCAACGAAGGGCACAACGAGGTGCAGTACTACGACAACGTCGTCGAGCTGATCGGCAACACCCCGCTGGTGCGGCTGCGCAACGTCACCGAGGGCATCCAGGCGACCGTGCTGGCGAAGGTGGAGTACCTCAACCCGGGCGGTTCGGTGAAGGACCGCATCGCGATGCGCATGGTCGAGGACGCGGAGGCGGCCGGCATCCTGCGCCCGGGCGGCACCATCGTCGAGCCGACCAGCGGCAACACCGGCGTCGGGCTGGCCCTGGTGGCCCAGCTCAAGGGCTACCGGTGCGTGTTCGTCTGCCCCGACAAGGTCAGCCAGGACAAGCAGGACGTGCTGCGGGCGTACGGTGCCGAGGTGGTCGTCTGCCCGACCGCCGTCGCGCCGGAGGACCCGCGCTCCTACTACAACGTCTCGGACCGGCTGGCCCGGGAGATCCCCGGCGCGTGGAAGCCCGACCAGTACAGCAACCCGGCCAACCCGCGCTCGCACTACGAGACCACCGGCCCGGAGCTGTGGAAGCAGACCGGCGGGCAGCTCACCCACTTCGTGACCGGGGTGGGCACCGGCGGCACGATCTCCGGCATCGGGCGGTACCTCAAGGAGGCGTCCGAGGGGCGGGTCAAGATCGTCGGCGCGGACCCGGAGGGCTCGGTCTACTCCGGGGGCACCGGGCGGCCGTACCTGGTCGAGGGCGTCGGCGAGGACTTCTGGCCCGAGACGTACGACCGGGGCATCGCCGACCAGATCGTGGAGGTCTCCGACAAGGCGTCGTTCGAGATGACCCGGCGGCTGGCCCGCGAGGAGGGGCTGCTGGTCGGCGGCTCCTGCGGGATGGCCGTGGTCGCCGCCTTGGAGGTGGCCCGCGCGGCCGACCCGGACGACGTGATCGTGGTGCTGCTGCCCGACAGCGGCAAGGGCTACCTGTCCAAGATCTTCAACGACTCGTGGATGGCCCGGTACGGCTTCCTCGACAACTCCGGCAGCGAGCCGACCGTGGCCGACGCGCTGGCCGGCAAGCCGGGCGGGCTGCCCGAGCTGGTGCACGTGCACCCCACCGAGACGGTCCGCGACGCCATCGACTACATGCGCGAGTACGGCGTCTCCCAGCTCCCGGTGCTCAAGGCCGAGCCGCCCGTGGTCACGGGCGAGGTGGCCGGCTCGGTCGCCGAAAAGGACCTTCTCGACGCCCTGTTCACCGGCCAGGCGCACCTGCACGACACGATCGAGCGACACACCTCCGACCCGCTGCCGATGATCGGCGGCGGCCAGCCGGTGAGCGAGGCGGTCGCGCTGCTGGAGAAGTCGGACGCGGCGCTGGTGCTGGTCGACGGCAAGCCGAAGGGCGTACTGACCCGACAGGACCTCCTGGCCCACCTCGGAGCCCGCTGACCCGACGACGTGCCGCAGGGCCCCGTCCCGGTAACGGGACGGGGCCCTGCGCGCTGACGAGGAAGCCCTCTCCGGGCACCGAGTGGCCGGGTTCCTCAGTCGGGTGCGGGCCGGCCGCGCCCGCGACCGGACCGGGTCCTGGCCGCCAAGGCGTACGCAACCAAGCCCTGGCCCATCCGGTACGACAAAATCGCCGTTTGCTACCACGTCACCATGCGCAGCGCCACGATCAACGAATGGCTCCGACCAGGGCTCATGAAACAGGGCCTAGAAGCGCTGTGCTATTTTCCGCGCCACGATGTTGGCGTAGTAGACCTGGAGGCGGGCTCCGTTGGATGGCGTATTGATGTCGTGCAGGCACTGCGCGTTGATTCGATCCGGAGTGGTCAGGGTGACCAGCACAGAGATGCTGGTGCTTTCGTAGGAGCTGGTGGGCATCGAAACGGCGTCACCCCTCAGCAATCCGCCGGCTCCGTTGTAAAGGCCGCATCTCACGACGTCCGACTGTGCAGTGGGGTTGATGAGCATGGTTCCCAGGGTGACGTCGTAGTGGCCGGCCGGCAGGACCGGTCCCGGGAGGACGGTGGTGACACCGCCGCCGCCCAGCACCAGGAGAACCGGTGCGGATGTCTGGTACTGGGTGGCCGCAGTGCCCGCCGACGGCCAACCCAACGGCCGCTCAGTAGCGTCGCACGTCTGGCCGGCCTCGGTGTCGATCACGCGGATCGCACCAGAACTGATGGTGTAGCAGGCATTGATCTGGCCGGTGGCGGAGTGAGGAATCGCTGCCGAAGCGATCGTGGGCACCATGGCCACGGTCATCGCCAGCAGTGCCGCGCCCGTCAGCACGCGCCTCGTTTTGTGGGGCCGAGTGGACCGGAGGTTCATCACGTACTCCTTCTGTCGTGATCGGATTCTGAACCGGTCTGCAATGGCTCACGGTGTTCAAGGGGATCGCCAAGGCGCGCTCGTACGTCGGTGGTCTTGAAGGCGTTTGACGACCCCTGGGATATATCCCACGTCTAGCATGATCGGGTCAACAGCGAGATGGGCCTATTCGCGTGTATCGAATTGAATCGAGACGTCTGCCCATCTGGCTGGCTGGCCGCAGCTACCCCAACCGGTCCAGGACGATGCTCAGTCGTGCTTCCAAAACAAGGCCCTGCATCCTGACCGGATCACCCCCGCGTGTGCGGGGAGCAGCGTGGGCCAGAATGGCCATGGGTCAGGACTCGCGGATCACCCCCGCGTGCGCGGGGAGCAGGGCCAGGCCGGATGGTTCTACACGCACTCCACCGGATCACCCCCGCGTGCGCGGGGAGTAGCCCGACTCCGGGGCGCCCATGTCGCGGAGCATCGGATCACCCCCGCGTGCGCGGGGAGCAGCCGCTCGACCAGTACAACGTTCCCTCCTCCGCGGGATCACCCCCGCGTGCGCGGGGAGCAGCCCGTGCTGTTGACGGTCAGGGCGGTTCGGCAGGGATCACCCCCGCGTGCGCGGGGAGCAGTACGCGCCCACCGTTGGGGCGAAGTCGTCGGCCGGATCACCCCCGCGTGCGCGGGGAGCAGTCAATCTGCTCCGACTGGGCGCCGTCGGGGTTGGGATCACCCCCGCGTGCGCGGGGAGCAGGAACTTGGGCACCTCCCCGTAGGGGATGGAGCGGGATCACCCCCGCGTGCGCGGGGAGCAGTACGCGGATGGCCGGCTCATGACCGCGATCCAGGGATCACCCCCGCGTGCGCGGGGAGCAGCGACAAGAGCGACCCGAAGGAATCGCCTGCCGTGGATCACCCCCGCGTGCGCGGGGAGCAGGTCCACGCCTTCGCGGTTACGGTCGGGTTCACGGGGATCACCCCCGCGTGCGCGGGGAGCAGCGTCCGGTGCGCGGCCGGGTGATCGAGGGCGCGGGATCACCCCCGCGTGCGCGGGGAGCAGACTTCTTGACCTGGGGTGCTAAAGATCAACTTCCTTGTTTTCCTTCACTTTGCGGTGCAAGGTCATCTCCTGGTGGCGTTTCCTCCCGCGATCCACAGCAGTCTAATTAGCCTCTGCTACGAAGACGCCCTTGCCCTGCTTGCCGTACACCAGGCCGCGATCGTGCAGCAGACCGAAGGCCCGGTTCACCGTGGCCAGCGAGACATGGTGCTTCTCGGCGAGTTCGGCGGTGGAGGGCAGCTTGTCGTGTGCCTTCAGCTCGCCGGACCTGATTTGCCCGGCGATGCCGTCAGCAATGCGGCGGTACTCAGCCTGCTCGTATGGCACGAGCAAAAGTCTAGGTCGGCAAGGTCATCACTAACCACAAGCCCTCGCTTGCTACGACACCACCCCCGCCGACCCCGATGCCCCGACCTCGACGCTCGTGCGGGAACTGGCCGGGCGGGTCGGACATGCCTGGCTGACGTACGACCATGCCGACTACCCCGGACTGCTGCGGGCGCTGCCCGGCCTGCTCGGCGACGTCCAACAGGCCCACACCGCCAGCGGGGACGGCGAGGCGACGGACCTGCTGGTACAGGCATACCGGATCACCGCGTCCGTGCTGGTCAAACTCGGCGAGGCCGACCTCGGCTGGCTGGCCGCCGACCGGGCGATGGCCATAGCCAGCGGTGACCCGCCCCTGTCCGCGTCGGCCGTCGTGCCGCTCGCCCGAGCACTACGCGACCTCGACCGTCCCCGACTCGCCCTGGCCGCCACCCTCCCCGCCGCACACCGCATCACCACGCACCGGCCGCCCTACGACGCCCCCGACATGATGCCGCTACGCGGCGCACTGCTGCTCGAAGCCGCCCACGCCGCCGCAGCCTGCGCAGACTCCGGCGGCGCACGCGAACTCCTCGACCAGGCAGCCCAGATCGCCGCGCAGGTGGACGACACCAACGACCCGCACCGAATGGGCTTCAGCCCGGTCGCCGTCGCGCTGGCGCGGGTCACCACCGCCGCCGACCTCGGCGACATCCACGAGGCGATCACCGGACATACCGAGGTCGTCAGCTTCGGGCAGTGGCGGCGGCTACCGGTCGAGCACCGCGCCGCGTACCTGCTCGACATCGCACGGGCCTATCTCCAAGTGGGCGACCTGCTGGCGGCGGGACGGGCCTTGGTCCAGGCAGACCGCGCCGCACCTGCCGAGGTCCGGCTACGGCCGGCGGCGCGTACCGTCCTCGCCGACCTGGAGCGCGGCGGAGCACTCCCGGCCGACGTGGCGGCCCTCGCCAGAGCCGTCGGCCTCTCGTCTTGAGTCGCGTTCCACCACGACATGACCGCCGATCCACGCGGTTCACCCGCAGAGATCACCGCCGCGTACGCGGGGAGCAGTCGCTTGTGGTCTCGGCCGCCCGGATTCCGGCGGCGTCGGCGGATCACCCCTGGGTTCGAGGGGAGCAGCGACCGCGCCGCGCCGTGGTCGTCGTCGGGATCACCCCCGTGTGCGCGGGGAGCAGGACGCCGACGGGGGCGAGTACGACACCGTCTACGGATCACCCCCGCGTGCGCGGGGAGCAGATGTTCGCGTGGGAGAAAGTCATCCAGCCGGCGGGATCACCCCCGCATGCGCTGGGCGCCCTGTTCACCGGCCAGGCGCACCTGCACGACACGATCGAGCGGCACACCTCCGACCCGCTGCCGATGATCGGCGGTGGGCAGCCGGTGAGCGAGGCGGTCGCGCTGCTGGAGAAGTCGGACGCGGCGCTGGTGCTGGTCGACGGCAAGCCCAAGGGCGTGCTGACCCGACAGGATCTCCTGGCCCACCTCGGGGGCCGCTGACCCGACGACGTGCCGCAGGGCCCCTTCCTGGTAACGGGACGGGGCCCTGCGCGCCAGTCAGCCAGTTGATCGACTCCATGCCGGCGACATGGCGGTGTCCAAGATCGACGGATGCCGCTCTGTCGCCGACATGGAGTCGATCATGGAGTCGACCAAAGCGTGGCCAGTCATGAGATGCCCTCACGACAGGGCCTTGACCTCGGCGGGGGCGGCATCTACCTTCCTTGATCAGGAAAGTTTGTTCACTATTTAGCAACCGCCCGGGAGGGCACATGCGCGGAACGTTCCCCCGCCGCCTCGCCACCTTTGCCACCGCTCTGACCGTTCTCGCCGCCGGCACCCCGATCGCCGCCGCCCAGGCATCGCCGTCCAGGGCCCAGCGGGACGGCTTCTACCAGGTCGGCTACTTCACCCAGTGGGGCATCTACGGCCGGGGCTACACGGTCAAGAAGCTCGACACCTCCGGGGCCGCCGCGAAGCTGACCCACATCAACTACGCGTTCGGCGACGTCACAGCCGAAGGGCTCTGCGCATCGAGCGACGCCTTGACGGACTACCAGCGCCTGGTGCCGGCCGAGGAGAGCGTCGACGGGGTCGCCGACAAGGCCGGCGAGTCGCTGAACGGCAACTTCGACCAGCTGCGCAAGCTCAAGAAGAAGCACCCCGGTCTGCGGGTGCTCCTCTCGCTCGGCGGCTGGAGCTGGTCGACGTACTTCTCCGACGCGGCCCTGACGCCGGAGTCCCGGCGGGCCTTCGTCACCTCCTGTGTGGACCAGTTCATCAAGGGCAACCTGCCGAAGGCCGGCGGGGCCGGCGGGCCCGGCTCGGCCGCCGGTGTCTTCGACGGCATCGACCTGGACTGGGAGTGGCCCGGCTCGGCGGGTGATTCCGACAACATCATCCGCCCGGAGGACAAGCAGAACTTCACCGCGCTGGTCGCCGAGTTCCGCCGCCAGCTCGACGGCTACGGCCGGGTCACCCGCAAGCACTACGAGCTGACCGCGTACCTGACGGCCAACCCGGCCGCGATGGACGCCGGCTTCGAGGCCAAGAAGATCTTCAAGGACTTCGACTTCGCCACCGTCCAGGGCTACGACTTCCACGGCACCTGGGAGTCGGTGACCAACCAGCAGTCCGCGCTGCGCCGGCCGGCCGCTGCCCCGGACAACCCGGACTTCACCGCCGATCGAGCCATCAACGCCTGGATCGACCGGGGCGCGCCGCGCAGCAAGCTGGTGCTCGGCATCCCGTACTACGGCCAGGGCTGGACCGGCGTCACCGGCGGCGGCAACGGCCTGTACAAGCCGGCCACCGGCCCGGCGCAGGGCACCTTTGGGCCCGGCACCGAGGACTACAAGGTCCTGAAGAACCTGCCCGCGCAGGGCTACCGGATGTACCGCGACCTGCGTAGCGGGCACGCCTGGCTCTTCAACGGCACCACCTTCTGGACCTACGACGACCCGGCCACCGTGCTGCAGAAGGCGCTCTACATCCGCAAGGAGCGTCTCGGCGGGGCGATGGCCTGGTCGCTCGACGGTGACGACGACAGGGCCACCCTGACCAAGACGATCGCCACCGGCCTCTGGACTCCCTGACCTACCCGCACCACCGCGCCGCCGCGTTTCCCCGAGCTGGGACGCGGCGGCGCGGCCGTGTTGGGTCCCGCCTCCTTCAGGTACGAGTCCATCCGTGGGCGGCTATGTGGTCCGCGTGACCGGCGGGCGGGGTGGGGCCGATGTCCTCGCGGTGGAGTTGAGCCATCGCAGCCCCGCCGGCCGGACGTAGAGCGAGCGACGTTTCACGGCATCTCCGTTGGCGCCCATCTGGTAGCCGTCGAGCCAGAGCCAGCCGTGATAGGTGTGCCAGTCGTCGTGGACGCGGATGACGCGGAAGAGGACGGGCCGGACGAACTGCACGCTGGCGGCACGGGTGACGTGCAGAAGGTCGCCCGGCACGGGCCTTCTGGGCGGCGCGGCCTCAGACATCGCCGCTGCGCTGCTCGCCCTGCGCGGGCAGGACCATGTCGAGCCACCCCAGGTGCCGCAGCTCCATGCCCGGGTCGGGCGGCAGGCCGCGCCGTCGGCGCTCCTCGACCCCCAGGCGGTACCAGTCACCCATGTACGCCACGAGCAGTTCCCCCCGACCGGCGAACTCGGCGAGAGTCGACAACTGCCGCTCGAAGCACGGCCACGGCTCGCCGCAGACGAAGCACGGGCCGCCCGCGTACCTCGGTGGGTGTGCCCCCATCACCGACCCCGCGTCTCTGGCCCCGGACGGGCCGGCGGGTCGTCGATGATCGCCTGCACCCGGACCATCACGATGCGCTCGCGCCACGGCGTTCCGTCGGGGCGCAGCTCCAGCCCTTCGAGCCGCACCCACCGCGACGCCAGGAAGTTCGCGTACCGGGGAACGTAGGTGACCTGCAACGACAGCACCGTCTGCCCGATGCAGTAGTCACAAGGTTGGAGGGTGAGCACGTCGCCGGCGGTGACCAGCGGGTTCACTCTCGACGCCTGCCCCTGTTCAGGGTCCACTCTCTTTCCCTCCTCGCGGCGTAGGTGGGGGTCGCCAGTTCCTGAAAGGACCGGGCGACCCCCGGCGCAGAACCCGCCTCCGCCTCCGGGCCGAAAGCGGGTCCGCGTGGTGACAGTCTGGTGAGAGTGCCGTTACTCTCGATGCGTGCTCGCTCGGTCCGCGCAGGTCAGCGGCCTGACCGGGCGGCCGTGCCGGACACGCCGATGAGGACGAGCCGAAACTGGGGGATGGATGGGCACTGCCACGAACTACGTGCTCGGGGAACTGCGCCTGTTCCGAGCGTCACTCGGGACCAGCCAGGAGGAGTTCGGCCGGGCCATCGGTTACTCCGGCTCGCATGTCAGCTCCGTCGAGACGGGGGGACGCCCGCCGACGAAGGAGTACATGAAGGCGGTCGACGACCACTACAAGCTCGGTGACCGGTTCGGTCGGATGCTCCGCGAGCTGGCCAAGCTGGACGCCGAGCCGGTCTGGCTGCGCGAATGGATCGAGTTCGAGCGGGAGGCGACCACGCTGCGGTGGTTCGAGCTGTCGTACCTCCCGGGCCTGCTCCAAACCGAGCGGTACGCGCGGGCGACGCTCGCGGGCGGCCGGTTCACCGCCGACGAGGTCGAGCGGATCGTCGCGTCCAGGCTCAACCGGCAGGAGATCCTGGAGCGCGAGCGCCCGCCGCAGTTCATCGCCGTCGTGGACGAGAGCGTGCTCCGCCGGCCGGTGCTCGACCAGCCGGGGCTGATGGCGGAACAGCTCGACCACCTCGCCGAGCAGTCGATGCGGGAGCACGTCCAGGTACACGTCGTGCCCGTCGACGCCGGGATGTACCTGGGGCTGGCCGGTCAGTTCATCATCGCCGAGCTGCCTGACGGCGCGCGGGTGGCCCATGCCGACAACCAGCTCAACGCGCAGATCGTCGATGCGCCCGCCGACGTTGCTAGGCTCGCGAAGACGTGGGAGATCGTGCGGAACGAGGCGCTTTCCCGCCGGCAGTCCATCGAACTGATCAAGGAGGTGGCCAAGTCATGGAGCCGATGACCCCACAGTGGCGGAAGTCGACCAGGTCCGGCGGCAACGGCGGTTCCTGCGTCGAGGTCGCGGACAACATGCCGGGCGTGGTGCTGGTGCGCGACACCAAGGACCGCGACGGCGGCACTCTCCGCTTCACCCCCGGCACCTGGCAGTCCTTCGTCGACCTGGCGAAGAGGACCGGCCCGCTGGGCTGACTCCCCCCTCAACAAACGCGGAAGAAGGTCCCCGGCTGATGCTGGGGACCTTCTTCGTACGGGGAACACCGCCCGTCGCCTGCGCGGCTGTCCGGCTCGACCGTCAGGGCCGATCCGGGTACGTCATGGACAGTCCCGCCGGACCGCCGCGTTCGGAATCACCCCCGCATACGCGGGGAGCCGACGGCCGCGATCGGCAGGCCGCTTCCGAGGCTCGGATCACCCCCGCATGCGCGGGGAGCAGACGATGCTGAAGACGGGCATGGCGAAGAACGCGGGATCACCCCCGCATGCGCGGGGAGCAGTGGCTGGCGTCGTACGCCTCCGCGCTCGTCGGGGGATCACCCCCGCATGCGCGGGGAGCAGTCATGCGGGCGAAGGCGACGTCGCCGGAGACAGGGATCACCCCCGCATGCGCGGGGAGCAGTCATGCGGGCGAAGGCGACGTCGCCGGAGACAGGGATCACCCCCGCATGCGCGGGGAGCAGTTCATCGCGGCATCGAGCCCCACCACACCCACCGGATCACCCCCCGCATGCGCGGGGAGCAGCTCGCCGCCAGGTGCCCGCGCCGCCGGCCGAGCGGATCACCCCCGCATGCGCGGGGAGCAGCGCTGATTGGCGCCGGCCGTCAGCCGGATGTGCGGATCACCCCCGCATGCGCGGGGAGCAGCCGGCCGGTGGGCAGATCGTCCACCGCTACTGGGGATCACCCCCGCATGCGCGGGGAGCAGGCGTCATTCAAAGGGGCCCCGGCTACCGTCGTTGGATCACCCCCGCATGCGCGGGGAGCAGGCGCTCACGATGGGCGCTGTGGTCGCGGGGCTGGGATCACCCCCGCATGCGCGGGGAGCAGCACCCCCCGTTCGGAGAGCCCGCCACGTTCGACGGATCACCCCCGCATGCGCGGGGAGCAGGGTGGCGCGGACGTCACGATGCGCGGCGTCGACGGATCACCCCCGCATGCGCGGGGAGCAGGACGCCCCCGCGACCGGCGCGAAGATCACCGCCGGATCACCCCCCGCATGCGCGGGGAGCAGACGACCATCCACATCCGGTCGAGCCAGCCCAGGGGATCACCCCCGCATGCGCGGGGAGCAGGGTCTCGACCTTGCCGCAGTCGATCCAGCGGGCGGATCACCCCCGCATGCGCGGGGAGCAGCTGGCCGGCGAGGCAACCGACACCACCCACACCGGATCACCCCCGCATGCGCGGGGAGCAGTCGTACGGCGGCAACGCACCCGACGTGCTGGTGGGATCACCCCCGCATGCGCGGGGAGCAGAGCCGGACACGGCCCACCCGGACGCCCCGGTGGGGATCACCCCCGCATGCGCGGGGAGCAGGCCAGGTACGCGTCCACCCACCGCCGCACGGTGGGATCACCCCCGCATGCGCGGGGAGCAGCGCCTCCCGGACGCGGTCGTGCTCGCGCAGCAGGGATCACCCCCGCATGCGCGGGGAGCAGACCGCATAGGTCACCCAGTCGGCCTTCGGCGCGGGATCACCCCCGCATGCGCGGGGAGCAGGCAAGCACGCTGCCCCGGGCGTCAATGAGAAGGGGATCACCCCCGCATGCGCGGGGAGCAGGTAGCAATACGGGTCGCCGCCCGCAGTGCAGTGGGATCACCCCCGCATGCGCGGGGAGCAGTGGCAGCGGCGGGCCTTGTCGGACGCCCAGTCCGGATCACCCCCGCATGCGCGGGGAGCAGCACTTCGCCAGGGACTCGATGTAGGGGATGGCCGGATCACCCCCGCATGCGCGGGGAGCAGTCCAGCACAGCCAACCGGGCGACCGCCGCCGAGGGATCACCCCCGCATGCGCGGGGAGCAGGGACTGGTAACCGAGGAACCTCCATAAGCTTTGGGATCACCCCCGCATGCGCGGGGAGCAGGCGGCTTCCAGGCGTGCTTGCCGCTCGGGGCCGGGATCACCCCCGCATGCGCGGGGAGCAGGGCGGCAGGTCGGCGCGCCACGCCGAGGGAGCGGGATCACCCCCGCATGCGCGGGGAGCAGCCCGCCGGCCGCCGCCAGAGCGACGAGTACCCGGGATCACCCCCGCATGCGCGGGGAGCAGTGTATGTGGCCCTCATTCCGCGTGACGACGGAGGGATCACCCCCGCATGCGCGGGGAGCAGACTTCTTGACCTGCGGCGCTAAAGATCAACTTCCTCGTTTTCCTTCACTTTGCTGCGCAAGATTATCTGTCGAATGCCCCTTCCTCCGGCGCGTTCCGAGGGCGAGCACAGCCTAATGTCGGCAGGCGCTGATTTGAAGGAAGCAATCGCTGATCCGATGAACTTGAAGGTGCTGCGTCCCGGATACGCGAGGAGCGGCTCGACCGGTGCAGCGAGCCCGTCGGCGGGCAAGCTCGCCGTCACCGCGTACGTCTTTTGCTCGGCCGCCTGACCGCGCACCCGGGGCGGGGAGTGAGAGGGGAACCCTTCTCTACCGTATGCGTTAACAGGGGGCCCTTCCTTACAACTTCACGCCGTAGCGGAGCTGCGGCACACGCACGGTGCCGATCTGCTCCTCACGGCGTTCCCCGGTAGGCAGCCAGCCGCCGCGCTCGTAGAACTCGCGGGCACGCCTGTTGGACTCCAGCACCCACAGGACTCCCCGCCTCCAGCCCCGGCCGCGCATCGTGGCCAGCGCGTCAACCATCAGCGCCCGGCCGGTGCCCCGCCCCCGCTCGTCCGGCTCCAAGTGGATGGCGTTGAGCAGGCCGGTCGCCGGGTCGTCGGCGTCGTCCGGGCCGAGGTAGCTGAAGCCGACCAACCGGCCGTCCCGTTCGGCGACGGTCATCAGGTGGTCGTCGCGCTCCCACGCCCACCGCTCGGCCCAGTACGCCCCCATCGCCTCCGCCGTCGGGTCCGCCAGCGCCTCCGGCGGCAGGAACGACGAGTACGCCGCCACCCGGGACCGCTGGTGCAGCGCGCCCACCGGGAGCAGGTCGTCGCCGGTCGCACGGCGAAGAATGATCGTCACCCCGGCGAGGCTACCCGCCGGGGCGGGACCGGCACGGTGAGCAGGTCCTCCGCGATGACCAGGTCACCGGCGAAGTGCTCCCGGGCCTCCTCGGCGAAGCGCCGCGCGTCGGAGTAGCGCTGGGAGAAGTGGGTCAGCACGAGGGTGCGCACCCCCGACTCGGCCGCCACCCGCGCGGCCTGGCCCGCCGTGAGGTGCCCGACCTCGGCGGCGAGCGCGGCCTCCGACGCCAGGAACGTCGACTCGATGACCAGCAGGTCGGCGTGCTCGGCGAGGGCGTACACCCCGTCGCAGAGCCCCGTGTCCATCACGAAGGCGAAGCGCTGGCCCGGCCGGGTCACGCTCACCTCGTCGCGGGTGACGCGACGCCCGTCGACGTCCAGGTGGCCGGCGCGGAGCAGCTCCCCGACGGCGGGCCCGGCGATGCCGTACGCGGCCAGCTTCTCCGGCAGCATCCGGCAGCCGTCGGGCTCGACGAGCCGGTAGCCGTACGTCTCGATGGGGTGCCGCAGCCGGCGGGCCTCCAGCGTGCCGGCGCGCAGGGCGATCCGCTGCCCGTCGGCGGTGATCGGCTCGACGGCCAGCTCGGCGGTCTCGTGGAAGCTCGACGCGTGCCGCAGCCGGGCGAAGTAGTCGGCGCCGCCGGCCGGGAAGTGCACGGCGACCGGGTGGGGGACCCGGTCGAGGGAGAGCCGTTGGATGGTGCCGGGCAGGCCGAGGCAGTGGTCGCCGTGGAAGTGGGTGACGCAGATCCGGGTCAGGTCGGTGGCGGTGACGCCGGTGTGCAGGAGCTGCCGCTGGCTGCCCTCGCCCGGGTCGAAGAGGATCACCTCGTCGTCCCAGCGCAGCACGTACCCGTTGTGGTTGCGCGCCCGGGTCGGCGCCTGGCTGGCCGTTCCCAGCACCACCAGCTCGCGCATGGACACAGCGGCCTCCGGTCGGGCGGGGTCCGGCGGGGCCGGACATGAAGCGACCCCCGGGGCTTCCGCGCTCGCGCGCGGGCCGGCTGGACTTGGCCGGCACCCCGGGGGTCGGGTGGCTGTCGTGGATTCGCCGTACCGCTGCCACACGGTCTCGACGATGGTGCATTGCCCGCCTCGCGGCGGACGAGTTTTCACTGTCGAGGACAGCGGCTAGCGGACAGCCACCTCACGAGTCCGATTGCTATACAAGTCTGGACCACCTCCTTTCCCGTGTACCGCCACGCTAACCACTCGCCGGGGGCAGCGGCAACGGAATTTCCCTCACAGGCCGGGCGGGAACAAAACCCGCGCGGCTCAGTCGCCGATGCCGATGGGGCCCTCGCGCGGGCCGTCCTCCTGGGCGGGCTGCACGGCCAGCGACGGGAAGTCGGCCAGGTCGCCCTCGGGCTCGGCGTCCCACTCGGGGAAGACCAGGTCGCTCTGGAGGTAGAGGCAGAGGAGCTGGGTCAGGTGGCCCAGCCCGTCGAGGTGGGTGCGCTCGTGGCCGTGGGTGGCGTCCACCCCGAAGCCGAGCAGGGCCACCCGGGCGTGCGCGCCCGCCTCGACCGCCGCCGCCACGTCGGAGCGGTAGTACTCGAAGACGTCCCGGACCAGGTCCACCCCGTGCTCGCGGGCGATGGCGGCCAGGTTTCGGGTGAGGTGGTAGTCGAACGGGCCGACCCCGTCGCCCATCGCCAGGGTCGCCGCGTTCTCCCGGGACTGCTGGCCGGGAGCGACCACCGCGGCGTCCACCGAGACGATCTCCGCCACGTCCGGGTCGAGGCCGTGGCTGGCCCCGTGCCCGATCTCCTCGGTGACCGTGACCAGCAGGTGCGCGGTCACCGCCGGGGTGATCCCCGCGTCGACCAGCGCCTTGAACGCGGTCAGCACCGCCGCCACCCCGGCCTTGTCGTCGAGGTGCCGGGACTTGACGTACCCGCTGGGGGTGACCGTCGGGTTGGGCAGGAACGCCACGAAATCCCCGGCGTCGATGCCGAGCGCGCGGAGCCCGGCGATGTCCTCCACCGGCTCGTCGACCCGGACCTCGACCTGCTCCCAGCCGACCCCCTGGGAGTCCACGTCCTCGTTGTAGCGGTGCCCGCTGGCCTTGAGCGGCAGCACCTGCCCGGTGATCACCCGGTCCAGGTCGTCGGTGAAGACCCGCACGTGCGCGCCCTCGGCGAACCGGGCGCTGTGCGTGCCGATCTGCATCAGCTCCAGCCGGCCGTTCTCCTTGAGCCGCTTCACCATGCCGCCGATGGTGTCCGTGTGCACCACGATCGCCCGGTCCGCGCCGGTCTGCCGGGGCCCGGGGAGGCAGGCGCCGAGCGCGCCGCGCCGGGTCAGCGTGGAGGAGATCCCGAGCGCGGAGAGGCGCTCGCCGACGTACTGCTGCACGTGGTCGGTGCGCCCGGACGGGCTCGGGATCTCCAGCAGCTCCACCAGCACCTGACGGAGGTAGTCCAGGTCGATCTTCAGCGGGGCGGGTTTACGTGCGGTCATGCCTGAGAGCTTGCCGCACCGGCCGGGGTCCAGAGGCGTCGCGGTGCCCGCGTGCCGGGGAAGAGCAGGTCGACGAAGCGCTCGGCGGTCGGCTGCGGCTCGTGGTTGGCCAGGCCGGGCCGCTCGTTGGCCTCGATGAAGACGTGCTCCGGGTGGTCCGGGGCCCCGACCAGCAGGTCCAGCCCGGTGACCGGGATGTCCAGCGCCCGGCTGGCCGCCACGCACGCCTCGGCGATCTCCGGGTGCAGCTCGCCGGTGACGTCGTGGATGGTGCCGCCGGTGTGCAGGTTCGCGGTCCGGCGGACGACCAGCACCGTCCCCTCGGGCAGCACGTCGTGCAGCTCGTACCCGGCCTCGGCGATCACCTCGCGGGTCATGTCGTCCAGCGGGATGCGGGACTCGCCCCCGGTGGCGGCGGCCCGGCGGCGGCTCTGCCGCTCGATCAGCTCGGCGATGTCGTGCACGCCGTCGCCGGTCACCTGCGCGGGCCGGCGGACGGCCGCCGCGACCACCTCGTGGTCGATCACGATGACCCGCAGGTCCTCGCCGTCGCGCATCTCCTCGATCAGCACGTCCGGGCAGAACCTGCCGGCTAGCTCGACGGCGGCGGCCAGCGCCTCCGGGGTGCGCACCCCGACGGTGATGCCGTTGCCCTGCTCGCCCCGCGCCGGCTTGACCACCACCCGGCCGACCTCGGCCAGGAACGCGGCGTCGGCGTCGTCGCCGGTGGCGGTCCGCCCGCGCGGCACCGACAGGCCCGCCTCGGTGAGGATGCGCCGGGTGACCCGCTTGTCGTCGCACCGGCTCATCGCCACCGCCGTGGTCAGCTCCGACAGAGACTCGCGGGTGACGACCGTCCGGCCGCCGTTGCTCAGCCGCAGCTCGCCCCACTCCGGGTCGGTGACCTCCACCCGGATGCCCCGGCGCATCGCCTCGTCGGCGATGATCCGCGCGTACGGGTTGAGCCGGTCGTACCCCTCCGGGCTGGCGGGCAGGAAGAGCGGCGCGTTGATCGGGTTCTTCCGCTTCACGCAGAGCGTGGCCGTGCGGTAGAAGCCGAGCCGCTCGTACAGCCGGATCGCCCCGGTGTTCTCGGCCAGCACCGACAGGTCGACGAAGGCCCGGCCGCGCTCGGTCAGCCGGGCGGCCAGCTCGGTGAGCAGCGCCTGGCCGGTGCCGGGCGGCGCGGTGTTGAAGTCCACCGTGAGGCACCAGAGGCTGGCCCCGCCGTCCGGGTCGCCGAAGACCGCGACGTGGTCCACGCCGGTGATCGTGCCGACCACCTCGCCGGTGACGTCCTCGGCCACCAGGTGCAGGAACCGGTCGGTGCGGGCGTTGGCCACCAGCACGTCGACCGGGGCGGTGACCATGCCGTTGCGGGCGTAGATCCGGTTCACGGCGTCCGCGTCGTCGGCGTCGCGCAGCGTGCGGATGCGCAGGCCGGGCAGCTCCCCGCGCCCGTCGCCGGCCGCCGTGGCGGCGGGCAGCCGCAGCCGGTACGTCAGCGACGGGTCGATGAAGAGCTCGTCCGGCAACCGGGACACCAGCACGTGCGGGTCGCGCAGGTAGATGCAGATGTCCCGGGCCCCGTCGGCCTCCGAGCGCAGCACCGCCGCCACCGCCGCCTGGTCGGTGAACGTCTGGCCGAAGACCAGCCGCCCCCAGCCGCAGTCGAGCACCACGCCGTCGCGCCCGGCGGGCCGCCTTCCGTCCCCGGCGGGCCGCTCCGCGTCGACGACGCCGGGGGCCACCGGGTCGCCGCCCGGCCCCACCCGCTCGCGCCGCCGGCCGAGCACGCGTTCCCGGTCGGTCGGCGCCGTCCCGGTCGCCAGGTTGTTGCTCACGCTCAGTCGATTCCGTGGCTCTGGAGCCACATTTCCAGGAGTCCCAGTTGCCACAGCTTGTTTCCGTTCAACGGAGTGAGTTCGGCGTTCGGGTCGGCGAGCAGCGCGTCGACGTACTCGGTGCGGAACAGGTTGCGGCGGCGGGCCGCCGGCGCGTGCAGCGCGTCGCGTACCCGGTCGAGGAGCTTGCCCTCCAGGTGGGTGAGGCCCGGCACGGGGAAGTAGCCCTTCGGCCGGTCGATGACCTCGTGCGGCAGCACCCGGCGGCCGATCTCCTTGAGCACGCCCTTGCCGCCCTGGGCCAGCTTCAGCTCCGGCGGGCAGGTCGCGGCCAGCTCCACGAACTCGTGGTCGAGGAACGGCACCCGGGCCTCCAGCCCGTGCGCCATCGTCATGTTGTCGACCCGCTTCACCGGGTCGTCGGTCAGCATGACCTGGGTGTCGATCCGCAGGCCGGCGTCGACGGCGGTCTGCGCGCCGGGCCGGGCCAGGTGGGCGGCGACGAACTCGCGCGCCGGGTCGCCGTCGGCCAGCCACGCCGGGTCCAGGACCCGGGCCAGCCCAGCCGCGTCCCGGTCGAAGAACGCCTTCGCGTACGTGTCGACGGCCCGCTCCCGGTCGACCCCGGCCAGCGGCGGGTACCAGTGGTAGCCGCCGAGGATCTCGTCCGCGCCCTGCCCGGACTGGACCACCTTGACGTGCTTCGAGACCTCCTGGCTGAGCAGGTAGAACGCGACGCAGTCGTGGCTGACCATCGGCTCGCTCATCGCCGCGACCGCCGCCTCCAGCGGGGGCAGCAGGTCCCGGGCGGCCACCCGGATCTGGTGGTGGTCGGTGCCGAACTTCTTCGCCACCAGGTCCGAGTAGACGAATTCGTCGCCCTCCCGCCCGCCGACCGCGTCGAAGCCGATGGAGAACGTCGACAGGTCGCGCTGGCCCTCGTTGGCGAGCAGCGCCACCACCAGGCTGGAGTCCAGCCCGCCGGAGAGCAGCACGCCCACCGGGACGTCGGCGACCATCCGGCGGCGCACCGCCGTGGTCAGCGACTCCAGCAGGGCGTCCTCCCAGTCGCGGGCGGACCAGCCGGCCCGCTCCTCGCGCCGGTTGAACGCCGGGTCCCAGTAGACGTGCTCGCGGCTGCTGCCGTCGGCCTCGTACACCCGCACGGTGGCCGGCGGGAGCTTGGCGACGCCGCGCAGGATCGTGCGCGGCGGCGGCACGATGCTGTGGAAGCTCAGGTAGTGGGCCAGCGCCACCGGGTCGATGCTCGTGTCCACCCCGCCGGCGGCCAGCAGCGCGGGCAGGGTGCTGGCGAACCGCACCACGCCCGGCGTCTCGGCCACGTAGAGCGGCTTGATGCCGAGCCGGTCCCGGGCCAGCACCAGCCGGCCGGTGTCGCGCTCGCTGATCGCCACGGCGAACATGCCGACCAGGTGGTCGACGAAGTCGAGCCCCCACTCGGCGTACGCCTTGACGACCACCTCGCTGTCGCCGGAGGAGAAGAAGCGGTGCCCCTTCGCCTGCAACTCCTCGCGCAGCTCGCGGTAGTTGTAGACGCAGCCGTTGAAGACGCCGGTCAGCCCCGAGGCCGGGTCGACCAGCGGCTGGCAACTGGCGGCCGACAGGTCGATGATCTTCAGCCGCCGGTGCCCGAGGGCCGTGGCCCCCTGGGACCACACCCCCGCGTCGTCCGGGCCCCGGTCGCTCATCGTGGCCGCCATGCGCTCCACCGCCGCGACGTCGGCCCGCGAGCCGTCGCGGCGGAACTCCCCAGCCAGTCCGCACATGGAAAGAAATGGTGCCAGAGGCCAGTGGGGTTCGCCTGTTGAGATGATGTTGGTGATACCGCTTGCTTGCTAGAATGCTCGCCCTCGCGTCGCTGGGACCTTCGACGGAGGGTGTTCTCCTCCCGTAGCGGCCCGCCCGACCGGGTTGGCGCGGCGGTTCGATGTGACAAAACCCGCATTGCCGGACGACGCCGAGACCCGGGCTGGGCGGGCGCGTCGGGCGCCACTGGGGCGGGCTGGTTGATCCACTCCAGGCCGCCGACATGGCGGTATCCGGGGAGGTGAGAAGCCGCCATGCCGCCGACATGGCGGGGGCTAGGCCGGGAGACGCCGGGCCCCGGGCCGGCCACCCCCGTGGGACGGCCGGCCAGGTCGGCGGTCAGGCGGTGCGGGCGACGCCCACCGGACAGCTCAGCCCGTTCGGCCCGTGGTTGCAGTACCCGTTCGGGTTCTTCGTCGGGGCCAGGTACTGCTGGTGGTAGTCCTCGGCGAAGTAGTAGTCGCCGAGCCGGTCGATCTCCGTGGTGATCTCGCCCTTGCCCGCCCGCGCCACGATCGGCGCGAACGCGTCCCGGGACGCGACGGCGGTGGCGAGCTGGTCGTCGGTGGTGGCGTAGATCGCCGAGCGGTACTGGGTGCCCACGTCGTTGCCCTGGCGCATGCCCTGGGTCGGGTCGTGGTTCTCCCAGAAGACCTTCAACAGGTCCTCGTAGCTGATCCGGGTGGGGTCGTAGACGACCTGGACCACCTCGGCGTGCCCGGTCCGGCCCGAGCAGACCTCCTCGTACGTCGGGTTCGGGGTGCTGCCGCCCGCGTAGCCGGCGGAGGTGGTGAGCACCCCGGGCAGGGTCCAGAACAGCCGCTCGGCACCCCAGAAGCAGCCCATCCCGAAGACGGCGACCTGCGAGCCCGCCGGGAACGGCCCTTTCAGCGACGACCCGAGGACCTCGTGCCGGTCGGCGATCGGCATCGCGATCGGGCGGCCGGGCAGGGCCTGGTCGGGGCTGGGCAGTTCGGCGGACATGCGGCGAAGGAACACGGTGAACTCCTCTCGTACCTCTCCCCGCGTGCAACACCGGCGGGCGCTGGTTCCTTACCCGCCCGGCCGGTGATCAGCCCGGCGCGAGCGCGGCGGCCACCCGGTCCGCGTACCCCCGCGCCTCGACGTCGTCGGCGTAGCGGGTGCGGGGCCAGAAGAAGCCACGCAGGCCGTCGCCCTTCGTGCGCGGCACCACGTGGGTGTGCAGGTGCGCCACCGACTGGGACACCCGGTTGTTCATCGCCACGAACGTGCCGCCGGCCCCCAGGCCGGACTCCACGGCCACGGCGAGCCGCTGGACCAGCCCGAAGTAGCCGGCCAGGGCCTCCGCCGGCAGGTCGGCCAGGGTGACCAGGTGGGCGCGCGGCACCACCAGCACGTGCCCCCGGAACACCGGCCGGGTGTCGAGGAACGCGACCCCGTCCGGCTCGTCGGCGACGACGAAGGCCGGCACCTCGCCGGCCACGATCCCGCAGAACACGCACGCCCCCATCCGCTCAGGCTAGCCTCGCGCCCCGCACCCGATGAGGTGCGGTGAGAAGGGGACCTTTCTCTACCGTAGGCGTTGACAAGGTGCCCTTCCTCTCCTCCGCACCCGCTAACGTCACGGGCATGAGTCACGGCTTCGAGACGCTCGCCATCCACGCCGGTCAGGCCCCCGAGGCCCGCACCGGCGCGGTGATCCCACCGATCTACCAGACCAGCACCTACGCCCAGGACGCCGTCGGCGCGCCCCGGCAGGGTTACGAATACTCCCGCTCCGGCAACCCCACCCGCGACGCCCTCCAGGAGTGCCTCGCCGCGCTGGAGGGCGGCCAGGTCGGGCTCGCCTTCGCCAGCGGGCTGGCCGCCGAGGACACCCTGCTGCGGACCGTCTGCAAGCCCGGGGACCACGTGATCATCCCCGACGACGCGTACGGCGGCACGTACCGGCTGTTCGCGAAGGTGGCCGAGCGGTGGGGGCTGACGTACACCCCGGCGAAGGTCTCCGACGTCGACGCCGTGCGGGCCGCGGTCCGCCCCGGCGCGACCCGGATCGTGTGGGTGGAGACGCCGACCAACCCGCTGCTCGGCATCGCCGACATCGCCGGCCTGGCCGCCGTCGCGCACGACGCGGGCGCCCTGCTGGTGGTGGACAACACGTTCGCCTCGCCCTACCTCCAGCAGCCGATCGCCCACGGCGCGGACGTGGTCGTGCACTCCACGACCAAGTACGTCGGCGGGCACTCCGACGTGGTGGGCGGCGCGCTGGTCGCCGCCGACCGGGGCCTCGGCGACGAGCTGCGCTACCACCAGAACGCGATGGGCGCGATCAACGGCCCGTTCGACGCCTGGCTCACCCTGCGCGGCATCAAGACCCTCGGCGTACGGATGGACCGGCACTGCGACAACGCCGAGCGGATCGCGGCCTACCTGGACGGGCACGCCAAGGTCGGCCAGGTGCTCTACCCGGGCCTGCCGTCGCACCCGGGTCACGAGGTGGCCGCCAAGCAGATGCGCCGGTTCGGTGGCATGATCTCCTTCCGGGCGGCGGGCGGCGAGGAGCACGCCGTGGAGATCTGCAACCGGGCGAAGCTCTTCGTGCTCGCCGAGTCCCTCGGCGGGGTGGAGTCCCTGATCGAGCACCCGGGCCGGATGACACACGCAAGTGCTGCCGGCTCGCCGCTTGAAGTTCCCGGCGATCTCGTGCGACTGTCTGTCGGCATCGAGACGGTCGACGACCTGCTCGCCGATCTGGAGCAGGCGCTGGGCTGACCGCTGGCTGGGGAGGGTGGCCGTGCAGGACATCATGCCGACCTGGGTGGGCGCGACCGCGAAGCAGATCGCCCGGGGCGTACGGCGGGGTGACGTCTCGGCCACCCAGGTCGTGGCCGACCACCTGGACCAGATCGCCCGGACCGACGCCGACCTCGCCGCGTTCCGCGCGGTGCGCGGCGGGGAGGCGATCACCGAGGCGGAGAAGGTCGACGAGCAGGAGGACCTGGCGAACCTCCCGCTGGCCGGGGTGCCGGTCGCGGTCAAGGAGAACACCCCCGTCGCCGGCCTGCCCACCTGGAACGGCTCCGCCGCCGCGCGCACCGCCGTGGCGGAGGCCGACCACGAGGTGGTCCGGCGGCTGCGCGGCGCGGGCGCGGTGATCCTCGGGGTGACCCGGATGCCCGAGCTGGGCCTCTGGGCGCTCACCGACGGCCCCGACGCCGTCACCCGCAACCCGTGGGACCCCCGGCGCACCCCCGGCGGCTCGTCCGGCGGGGCGGCGGCGGCGGTGGCCGCCGGGCTCGTGCCGATCGCGCACGGCAACGACGGCCTCGGCTCCATCCGCATCCCGGCGGCCTGCTGCGGCCTGGTCGGGCTCAAGCCCGGCCGGGGCGTGGTCCCCGCCCAGCTCGGCGCGGAGGACTGGTTCGGCCTGGCCGAGCACGGGATGCTCACCACCACCGTCGCCGACGCCGCCGTCGGCTTCCAGGTGCTCGCCGGCCGGCCGCAGGAGAAGCTGGTCCCGCCACCCCGGCTGCGGGTCGGGGTGTCGCTGCGCTCCCCGGTGCGCGGCGTCCGGGCCGACGCGCCGAACCGGGACGCGGTGGCCGCCGCCGGCCGGCTGCTCGCCGCCGCCGGCCACGACACCGTCCCCGCCGACCCGGTCTACCCGACCCATCTCGGCCTGGCGGCCGTCGCCACCTGGTTCGCCTCGGCCGCCGCCGACGTGCGGGCCTGCGGGCTCGACCGGCGCGACCTCCAGCGGCGCAGCCGCCGGCACGTCGCGCTGGGGGAGTGGGCGCAACGCCGGGGGTACGTCCGGGAGGCCGACCGGGCCGGCTGGCGCGAGCGCTCCATCGGCTTCTTCGCCGACCACTCGGTCGACCTGCTGCTCACCCCGGCGCTGGCCGGCCCGCCGCCGGAGGCCGCCGGCTGGTCCGGCCGGTCCTGGGCCGCGAACATGAAGGCCAGCCTCCGGTACGCCCCGTACGCCGCGCCGTGGAACCTCGCCGGCCTGCCCGCGATCGTGGTGCCGGTCGGCCGCCGCCCGGACGGCCTGCCGGTGGCCGTGCAGCTCGTCGGCCCGCCCGGCTCGGAGCTGCTGCTGCTCGGCGTCGCCGGCCAGTTCGAGATGCAGGCCCCTTGGTCCCGGCACGCCCCCGGTCACCCCCGCGTCGGGGCGGGCTCGCCGACCCCTGGCACGATCACCGCATGACGGAACTGGTCGGTCTCGCCGAGGTGCGGGCCGCGCGGGAGCTGCTCGCCGGTGTCACCCGCACCACCCCCCTGGAGCCCTCCCGCCCCCTGAGCGCCGCGCTCGGCGGGCCGACCTGGCTCAAGTGCGAGAACCTCCAGCGCGCCGGGTCGTACAAGGTGCGCGGGGCGTACGTGCGGATCTCCCGGCTCTCGGCGGCCGAGCGCGAGCGCGGCGTGGTGGCCGCGAGCGCCGGTAACCACGCGCAGGGGGTGGCGCTGGCGGCCGGGCTGGTCGGCGCGCGCGCCACCGTCTTCATGCCGGTGAACGCGCCGCTGCCGAAGGTCGCCGCCACCAAGGGGTACGGCGCGCGGATCGAGCTGGTCGGCAACACCGTCGACGAGTCGCTGGTCGCGGCGCAGGCGTTCGCCGAGCGGACCGGGGCGGTCTTCATCCACCCGTTCGACCACCCGGACGTGATCGCCGGGCAGGGCACCGTCGCGCTGGAGATCCTGGAGCAGTGCCCCGACGTCAGGACGATCGTCACGGGGGTCGGCGGGGGCGGGCTGGTCTCCGGGATGGCGGTGGCCGTCAAGGCGCTGCGGCCCGACGTGCGGCTGATCGGGGTGCAGGCGGCCGGCGCGGCGGCGTACCCGCCCTCGCTGGCCGCCGGGGAACCGGTCCGTCTCCCCACGTTCAGCACCATCGCCGACGGCATCGCGGTCGGTCGGCCGGGGGAGATCACCTTCCACCACGTCCGGGAGCTGGTCGACGAGATCGTCACCGTCTCCGACGAGGACATCTCCCGGGCGCTGCTCATGCTGCTGGAGCGGGGCAAGCAGGTGGTCGAGCCGGCCGGGGCGGTCGGCGTCGCGGCGCTGCTGGCCGGGGCGGTGGAGGTCGAGGCGCCGGTGGTGGCGGTTCTCTCCGGGGGCAACATCGACCCGCTGCTGATGCTGCGGGTGATCGAGCACGGGCTCGCGGCGGCCGGGCGCTACCTGCGGGTCACGGTGCGCTGCTCGGACCGGCCCGGCCAGCTCGCCTCGCTGCTGCGCGAGATCGCCGAGCACCGGGCGAACGTGGTCGACGTGGAGCACCAGCGGGCCAACCCGCACCTGCGGCTCGGCGAGGTGGAGGTGGCGCTGTCCGTGGAGACCCGGGGCGTCGAGCACTCCGACACGCTCATCAGCGCCCTGCGGGCCAGCGGCTACCAGGTGGTCTTCGCCGCCGAGCGCTGAGATGCAAGGAAGGGCCCCTTGTTAACGCATTCCGTTGTACAAGGGGCCCTTCCTAACGTCGGGCGGGCCGACGGGTCAGCCGGCGAACGGCTCGAAGCTGACCACCGTGACCTTGATGTCCGCGCCGCTCGGCGCGGTGTAGGTGACGGTCTGGCCGGGCCGGGCCCCCAGGATCGACTTGCCCAGGGCGGACTCGGGGCTGTAGACCGTCAGTTCCGTGGTCGACGCGATCTCCCGCGAGCCGAGCAGGAACGTCTCGGTGTCGTCGGTGTCGTCGTCGAAGTAGATCGTCACGACCATGCCCGGGGACACGGTGTCGGCGCTCGGCGCCTCGCCGACCTTGGCGGTGCGCAGCAGCTCCTTCAGGTAGAGGATGCGCCCCTCCTGCTTGCCCTGCTCCTCGCGGGCGGCGTGGTAGCCGCCGTTCTCCCGCAGGTCGCCCTCCTCGCGCCGGGCGTTGATCTCGGCGGCGATGACCGGCCGGTTGTCGATCAGCTCGTCGAGCTCGGCCTGAAGGCGGTCGTGCGCGTCCTGGGACAGCCAGGTGGCGGGCGCCTCGTTTCCGGTGTTGGACACAGGCGTTCTCCTTGGTAGTGCGGACTGGCTGACAGTGAACTACCAAGCTACCAGTGCTCCGCCCCTCCGGGTGTGATCCATCACCGTGAGTGCCGGTGACGGGACTCACGGTGCGCCTGGCGAGGGGCGTCCCGGTAGCCTAGCCGGCCGGGCGGCAGCGCATCACCTCGCCGATGAAGGGGCGGGAGGTGGTGGTCACCGGGTGCCCGGCCGTGATCCGGGTCGCGCCCGGCTCGGCGGTCACGGTCACCTCCGCGCGGCCGACCTCCGCGCCGTCGCGCGACCGGGCCCGCAGCGCGCAGGTCGCCGACCCGCCCTCCGGCACGGTCACCCGGAAGTGGACCACCACCTGAGAGTCGGTGACGTCCGTGTAGGTGATCATCTGGGCGTCGTAGTCGGGGTCGCCGTACCTGCCGTACAGGGTGACCGAGATCAGCCCGAGCGCCGCCGCGAGGGCCACGGCGAGCAGGGCGACCAGCGCGGGTCGACGGCGCCCCGGCTCGCGCCGCCGGCCGTAGCGGCCCGGCGGGAACGCCGGCGCGTCGGTGGTGATTGTGGCGTGCGTCTCGGTCACCGGCGGGTATCTCCTGGCGTCGTTGTCGGGGGCATCGGCAAGAATGGCAAGTCAAGGATGACAGGTCGGCACGGGCGCCGGCAGGTCACCGCGCTGGGCACAGACGAGGAGCGCCGCAAGTGGCAGAGCAACTGCGTCTCATGGCCGTGCACGCGCACCCGGACGACGAGTCGAGCAAGGGTGCCGCGACCATGGCCAAGTACGTCGCCGAGGGGGTCGACGTGCTGGTCGTGACGTGCACGGGCGGCGAGCGCGGCAGCGTGCTCAACCCGAAGATGGACCGCCCGGACGTCTGGGCCAACATCGGCGAGATCCGCCGCGCCGAGATGGACGCGGCCCGCGCGATCCTCGGCGTCGAGCAGGCGTGGCTCGGGTTCGTCGACTCCGGGCTGCCGGAGGGCGACCCCCTGCCGCCGCTGCCCGAGGGGTGCTTCGCCCTGCAGGACGTCGACGTCGCCGCCGGCCCGCTGGTCCGCCTGATGCGGCAGTTCCGCCCGCACGTCGTCACCACGTACGACGAGGAGGGCGGCTACCCGCACCCCGACCACATCATGACCCACAAGATCAGCGTCGCCGCCTTCGAGGCCGCCGGTGACCCGGAGCGCTACCCCGACCTGGGGGAGCCCTGGCAGCCGCTCAAGCTCTACTACGACGTCGGCTTCTCGCGGGGCAAGGTCCTCGCGCTGCACGAGGGCAGCCTCGCCGCCGGCCTCCCCTCCCCGTACGAGGAGTGGCTCAAGCGCTGGGAGGACCGCCCCGACAAGGGGGTCCGGATCACCACCCGGGTCGAGTGCGCGGAATACTTCCCGGTCCGCGACGACGCGCTGCGCGCCCACGCCACCCAGATCGACCCGGACGGCTTCTGGTTCCAGGTGCCGATGGAGTTGCAGAAGCAGGCCTGGCCGACGGAGGATTTCCAGCTCGCCCGCTCGGCGGTCGACAGCCCGCTGCCCGAGTCCGACCTCTTCGCCGGGGTGCGCGAGACGGCCCATGCCCGCTGAGCGGAGGCCGGGCTACCCTGGTCTCCTGTCGCACTTCGGAGGAACACCATGTTGACCGCTGCCCAGGTGCTCGCGGAGAACAACTTCGGGGACACCCGCACGGGTGGCCTAGCCGGTCCGATGGGTCTCTTCCTCATCCTGGTCCTGGGCACCGCCACCGCGCTCCTGATCCGCAACATGAACACCCGGCTGCGCCGGCTGCCCGACCGCTTCCCGGCGGCGGGCGACCCGGCCGAGGTCGGCCGCGCCGACGCCACCGTCCTCGATCCGGCAGACGGGACGTCGGAGCGGGACTCACGCGGAACCGCCCCGAAGGGCCAGGAGCAGCGCCGGGAGGGATGATCCGCGCGTGAATCACGCCGAAGTCGGTCATCGCCCCCTGTTGCGGGCACCGGCTTTGGCTTAGCCTTCCCGCCGGGGGCCAGATTGCCCTTCGAGCCGCGCGCGGGAGGGGGCGCCGATGACCGGGTCAGCGAGGGCTGCCCGCCGTGCCGGGCTTCGACCGGCGGACGGGGGAGGCCGATGACCTCCGGCCGGGCCGGCGGTCCGCTCGACCGGCTCGGCGTGCGCGGCACCCCGTACCGGGTGGTCCTGCTGACCGCCGCCGTGGCGCTGGTCGCGCTGGTGGCCGCCGCGGTCGGCCTGATCCTGCCCACCCACCTGCCGCCCGACGACCCGCTCCCGGCGCCCGCCCGGTTCGGCCTCGGCGCCGCCGTCGTCGCGGTCGCGCAGCTCGCCCGGCTGCGGTTCCGCACCGCCAGCGGCATGGTCAGCATCACCTGGGGCGAGGCCGCGCTCGTCGTCTGCCTCCACCTGGTCCCCGCCGGCTGGCTCCCCGCGGCCACGCTGCTCGGCGCCGGCGCGGCGTGGGTGGTGCTCTCCCTGGCCGCCGACCACCGATCGCCGCTGGAGACCGTCCGCATCGCGGCCTCGCTGACCGTCGCCACGGCCCTGGCCGCGACGGTCGCCACCGCCCTCGGCGCGCCGCTGCTCGCGCCCCTCACCCCGGAACTCGCCCTGGCCCTGGCGGCGGGCTCGGTGGCGTACCTGCTCGCCACCGCCTGGCTCGGCGGGGCCGGCGTGGCGCTGCGGCACGGCGTGTCGATCGGCCCGCCGGCCGCCGCCGCGCTCCGCAGCAAGCCGCTCATGTTCATCGGGAACGTGGCCGTCGGCCTGTCGGTGGTGGCGCTGCTGGAGGTCGACGCCCGCTGGCTGCTGCTGTTCCCGCCCGGGCTCTGGCTGCTCCAGCAGACCTACCGGCACCAGCTCCGCGCCGACCAGGAACAGCGCACCTGGCGGACGTTCGCCGAGACGACCGCCACGCTCAACCGGCTCGACGAGCGCGGCGTCGCCACCGCCGCCGTCACCGGCGCGCTGACCCTCTTCGGCGCCGAACTGGTCGACGTGGACGTGGCCCGGGGCGACGGCCGCTGGCGGCGCTACCGGGGCGAGCGCGGCGGCCAGGTGGTCGACCAGGAGATCGACCCGCCCGCCCGGGCCGTCTCCGACCGGCACGTACTGGTCCGCCCGCTCTCCGTCGACGCGAACCGGGTCGGCGTGCTGCGGGTCCGCTTTCCCCGCTCGGCGCCGCCCAGCGCCTGGGAGCAGGACGCCGTCGCCGCGTTCTCCGACGCCCTCGCCGCCGCCCTGCACGACGGCGCCACCCACCGCGAGCTGCGGCTGGTCACCGCCCGGTCGTCGTACGACGCGGTCCACGACCCGCTCACCGGCCTGCTCAACCGGGCTGCCCTGCTCGGCAGGGGCGACCAGGCGCTGCGGCAGCGCCCCCACGACCACCCGGTGGCCCTCCTGCTGCTCGACCTCGACCAGTTCAAGGAGGTCAACGACACCCTCGGCCACGCGGCCGGCGACGAGCTCCTGCGGCTCGCCGCCAACCGGCTCGGCCCGCTGACCCGCTGCGGCGACCTGCTGGGCCGGCTCGGCGGCGACGAGTTCGCCCTGCTGCTGACGTCGGTCCCGGTCCTCGGCGGCCGGACCGCCCCGATGGCGTACGCGCTGCGCCAGGCCCGGGAGATCGCCGAGCGGCTGGCCGCCCCCACCGAGGTGGCCGGCGTGCGGATGTCCGTCGAGGTCTCCGTCGGGGTGGTGGTCGCCGACGCCGGCACCGCCGACCTGACCGAGCTGCTGCGCCGGGCCGACATCGCCATGTACCAGGCCAAGGAGGGCGGCGGCAACGTCGCCGCGTACGACAGCTCCCGGGACGCCGCGAGCACCGACCACCTCGCGCTGCTCGCGGAGCTGCGCGAGGCCCTCGCCGCCGACGACCAGCTCGTGCTGGCCCTCCAGCCGGCGGTGGACCTGGCCACCGGCGCGCCGACCGGGGTGGAGGCGCTGATCCGCTGGCGGCACCCACGCCGGGGCTGGCTCGGCCCGAACGACTTCATCCGGCCGGTGGAGCACAGCGAGCAGCTCGGCACGTTCACCCGGTACGTGCTGGACAAGGCCCTCGCGGTGGCCGCCGACTGGGCCCGGCAGGGGCTGGACGTGCCGATCTCGGTCAACCTCTCGGCCCGCAGCCTGCTCGACCCCGGGCTGCCCGCCGAGATCGGCGACGCGCTGCGCCGCCACCAGGTGCCGCCGCACCGGCTGGTGCTGGAGATCACCGAGACCGTGGTGATGAGCGAGCTGGAGGTCATCGACGACGTGCTCGCCGCGCTGCGGGGGATGGGCGTGCAGCTCGCCGTGGACGACTTCGGCACCGGCTTCTCGTCGCTGGCGTTCGTGACCCGGATCGCCGTGGACGAGCTGAAGGTGGACCGCTCGTTCGTGATCCGGATGGCCGACTCGCCGGAGGCGGCGGCGATCGTCCGGGCGACCGTGCGGCTCGCGCACGAGCTGGGCCTGCGGGTGGTGGCCGAGGGCGTGGAGACCGCCGAGCAGCGGCTCGCGCTGGCCGAGCTGGGGTGCACGGCGGCCCAGGGGTACCACTTCTTCAAGCCGATGCCGGCGGACAAGATCGGCGCGGTGCTCGGGACGCTGCTCGACACCGCCCGGCCGAACGTCCTCCCGCTGCGCGCCGACGGCGCCTCCTGACGCGTCCGGCCGCTCCGGTGACCGCCCTCGGGGCATGGGAATCGATGGATTCGGGCGGGGGAGGAGCTCCGGGGGACGCCGGGTGGGAGCGGCCCGGACTGGATATGGTCGACCGGTGAACCGACTCGCGAGCGCCACCAGCCCGTACCTGCTCCAGCACGCCGACAACCCGGTGGACTGGTGGCCCTGGTGCGACGAGGCGTTCGCCGAGGCGAAGCGGCGCGACGTGCCGGTGCTCGTCTCGATCGGGTACGCGGCCTGCCACTGGTGCCACGTCATGGCCCACGAGTCCTTCGAGGACGCGGGCGTCGGAAAGCTGGTCAACGAGGGCTTCGTGGCGATCAAGGTGGACCGCGAGGAGCGGCCCGACGTCGACGCCGTCTACATGACCGCCACCCAGGCCATGACCGGGCAGGGCGGCTGGCCCATGACGGTCTTCGCCACCCCGGACGGCACCCCGTTCTTCTGCGGCACGTACTTTCCGAAGCCCAACTTCGTGCGGCTGCTGGAGTCCGTCGGCACCGCCTGGCGGGAGCAGCGCGACGCGGTGCTGCGGCAGGGCTCCGCCGTGGTCGAGGCGATCGGCGGGGCGCAGGCCGTCGGCGGGCCCACCGCCCCGCTCACCGCCGAGCTGCTCGACTCCGCCGCCGCCCAGCTCGCCCGGGAGTACGACGCGACGAACGGCGGCTTCGGCGGGGCCCCGAAGTTCCCGCCGCACATGAACCTGCTCTTCCTGCTGCGCCACCACCAGCGCACCGGCTCCGCCGAGAGCCTGGAGATCGCCCGGCACACCGCCGAGGCGATGGCCCGGGGCGGGCTCCACGACCAGCTCGCCGGCGGCTTCGCCCGCTACTCGGTGGACGAGCACTGGACCGTGCCGCACTTCGAGAAGATGCTCTACGACAACGCCCTGCTGCTGCGCCTCTACACCCAGCTCTGGCGGCTCACCGGCGACCCGCTCGCCCGCCGGGTCGCCCGCGACACCGCCCGCTTCCTCGCCGACGAGCTGCACCGGCCCGGCGAGGGCTTCGCCTCCGCGCTCGACGCCGACACCGAGGGCGTCGAGGGGCTCACCTACGCCTGGACCCCGGCCCAGCTCGTCGAGGTGCTGGGCGAGTCCGACGGGCGCTGGGCCGCCGACCTCTTCGCCGTCACCGAGTCGGGCACCTTCGCCCCTCATTCCGCCTCCGCGCCGCAAGGCGGCGCTCCGGACGGAAGGAGGGGCGTCGAGCACGGCACGAGCGTGCTGCGGCTGGCCCGCGACGTCGACGACGCCGACCCGGAGGTGCGCGGCCGGTGGCAGGACGTCGTCCGGCGGCTGCTGGCCGCCCGGGACGCCCGCCCCCAGCCGGCCCGCGACGACAAGGTGGTGGCCGCCTGGAACGGCCTGGCGATCACCGCGCTCGCCGAGTTCGTCCGCCTCGTCGAGGCGCGGGGGCTCGGCGAGGACGAGGCCGACGCCAACCTGCTGGAGGGCGTCACCATCGTCGCCGACGGCACCCTGCGGGAGGCCGCCGAGCACCTGGCCCGGGTCCACCTGGTCGACGGCCGGCTGCGCCGCGTCTCCCGGGACGGGGTGGTCGGCGAGCCGGCCGGCGTGCTGGAGGACTACGGCTGCGTGGCCGAGGCGTTCTGCGCCATGCACCAGCTCACCGGCGAGGGGCGCTGGCTGGAGCTGGCCGGCGGGCTCCTCGACACCGCCCTGGCCCGGTTCGCCGCCCCCGGCGGCGGCTTCTACGACACCGCCGACGACGCCGAGCGCCTCGTCGCCCGCCCGGCCGACCCGACCGACAACGCCACCCCGTCGGGGCGGTCGGCGATCGTCGCCGCGCTCGTGACGTACGCGGCGCTGACCGGCGAGACCCGGTACCGGGAGGCCGCCGAGTCCACCCTCGCCACCGTCGCGCCGATCGTCGCCCGGCACGCCCGGTTCACCGGGTACGCGGCCACCGTCGGCGAGGCGCTGCTCTCCGGGCCGTACGAGATCGCCGTGGTGACCGACGACCCGGCCGGCGACCCGCTCGTCGCGGCGGCGTACCGGCACGCCCCGCCCGGCGCGGTGCTGGTCGCCGGCCGACCCGACCAGCCCGGCGTGCCGCTGCTCGCCGACCGCCCGCTGGTCGACGGCCGGCCCACCGCGTACGTCTGCCGGGGCTTCGTCTGCCAGCGCCCGGTCACGACGGTCGAAGACCTGCTCGCCCAGTTGTAAGGAAGGGCCCCTTGTTAACGCCTGCGGTAGAGAAGGGTTCCCCTCTCACCCCGCCTGGGGCGGCGGGGCCGCCTCGCCCGGGCGGTGCCCACCTCGGCCCCGGGCCCGAGGTGGGCCGCCGCTAGGCTGGTGGGCGAGATGGATACCCGAACCGGTCTGCCTGTTGTCGGCATGGTGGGGGGCGGCCAACTGGCCCGCATGACCCACCAGGCCGCGATCGCCCTCGGTCAGTCGCTGCGCGTGCTCGCGCAGGCCCCGGACGACGGCGCGGCCCTGGTCGCCGCCGACGTCCAGTACGGCGACCACACCGACCTCGCCGCCCTGCGCACCTTCGCCAAGAACTGCGACGTGGTCACCTTCGACCACGAGCACGTGCCGACGGAGCACATCCGCGCCCTCGCCGCCGAGGGGGTGAAGCTTTTCCCGCCGGCCGACGCGCTGCTGCACGCCCAGGACAAGCGGGTCATGCGGGAGCGACTCGGCGAGCTGGGCGCGCCGATCCCGGCGTGGCGGCCCGTCGCCGACCCCGCCGACCTGGTCGCCTTCGGCGACGAGCGGGGCTGGCCTGTGGTGCTCAAGGCGGCCCGGGGCGGGTACGACGGCCGGGGCGTCTGGATGGTCTCCGACGCGGCGCAGGCCAGCGAGTTGGCCGCCACCCTGCTGGCCGGCGGGACCACGCTGATCGTCGAGGAGCGGGTGGCGCTGCGCCGGGAGCTGGCCGTGCAGGTGGCGCGCTCGCCGTTCGGGCAGGTCGCCGCGTACCCGGTGGTGGAGACCGTGCAGGTCGACGGCATCTGCGTCGAGGTGCTCGCCCCGGCCCCCGACCTGCCCGAGGAGCGGGCGGTCGCCGCTCAGCAGCTCGCCATCGACCTGGCCACCGCGCTCGGCGTGGTCGGCCTGCTCGCCGTGGAGCTCTTCGAGACCCCGGCCGGGCTCGTGGTCAACGAGCTGGCGATGCGCCCCCACAACTCGGGGCACTGGACCATCGAGGGGGCCCGGACCTCGCAGTTCGAGCAGCACCTACGGGCCGTCCTCGACTACCCGATGGGGGACACCTCGCTGGCCGCCCCCGTGGTGGTCATGGCGAACGTGCTCGGCGGGGAGCCGGGCGGCATGTCCATCGACGAGCGGCTGCACCACCTCTTCGCCGCCGAGCCGGGCGCCAAGGTCCACCTGTACGGCAAGCAGGTGCGCCCCGGCCGCAAGATCGGGCACGTCACGGTGCTCGGCGACGACCTGGACGACGTACGGAAGCGGGCCGCGCGGGCCGCCCGCTGGCTCCGGGAGGGGACCCCATGAGTACGGTCGGGCTGATCATGGGCAGCGACTCGGACTGGCCGACGATGCGGGCGGCCGGCGAGGCGCTGGACGAGTTCGGCGTCGCCTACGAGGTCGGCGTCGTCTCGGCGCACCGCACCCCCGGCAAGATGATCGAGTACGGCCGCACCGCCGCCGACCGGGGGCTCAAGGTGATCATCGCCGGGGCCGGAGGGGCCGCCCACCTGCCGGGCATGGTCGCCTCGGTCACCCCGCTGCCGGTGATCGGCGTGCCGGTGCCGCTGAAGCACCTCGACGGGATGGACTCCCTGCTCTCCATCGTGCAGATGCCGGCCGGCGTGCCGGTGGCGACCGTGTCGATCGGCAACGCCCGCAACGCCGGGCTGCTGGCCGTCCGCATCCTGGCCGCCGCCGACGCCGACCTGCGGGCGCGCATGGTCGCGTACCAGGAGGGCCTGGAGAAGCTGGTCGCCGAGAAGGAAGCCGCCCTGCACGCCTCCCTCGGCTGAGCCGCCCCGCCGGGGTGGGCGCCGCCGGAGCCCGCCCGCCGGGTTCCGGGTGGTTAACAGGGGGCCCCTGCTCTACCGGAAGCGTTAACAAGGGGCCCTTCCTTGCACCTGTCAGCGCATGCCGCGCAGGGCGGTCTGGAGGCGTTCCTGGGCGCGGCGGCGGCGTTCGTTGCTCGCCCCGAGGACCAGCAGCACCAGCCCGACGGGGATCAGCACCAGCCACGGACCGAGGCTGAACAGCGCGTGCACCGCCGTGACGGCGGTCACCACTGCACCGACGATCACCGGGGCCTGCTGCTGGCTGGTCGTGCCGAAGATCAGCACCGCCACCGCGCCGAGCAGCAGCAGCACCTGGCGCAGCGTGCTGGAGTCGGTGGCCAGCACGATCGCCAGGGTGGGCACGAACGCGGCGACGAGCGCCGGCCCGTACGCCACCCAGCTCGACAGGTCCGCCCGCTGCCGCAGCTCCAGCACCCCCACGAGCAGGGCCAGCGCCGCGAACGGCAGCGTGTACGCCTCGGGCAGCGCCACGTCGGCGACCCGCATCAGGATCCACCAGGCGACGATCTCGCAGAACACCACCGCCCAGAACAGGATGCGCCGCTCCACCGGCCGGCGGTTCGGCCGGGTGGCCGCCACCCCGAGCACCGCGCCCCAGGCGGCCAGCAGCGCGGCGATGTGCCGGGGCGAGTCGAAGGCCAGCGCCAGGGCGATCAGGGCGGCGGCGTACCCGCTCCACTCCACGGTGGCCGCCTCCCGCTGCGCCTCGGGACGGCGCAGCCGGGGCAGGGTCGCGGCGAACACCTGGAGGGCCGCCCCGACGGCCAGCACCCCGAACGCGGCCCAGACGGCCGCGAGCCCGGCCACTAGGCTCGCCACGAGGACGAAGAGCTGCGCCGACAGCGACGCGAACAACCAGCCCAGGATGCGGGCCCGCTGGGTGACGCCGTACAGGGCGGCGACGGCACCGACGCCCACGGCGCCGCCCAGGGTGAACAGGGTCAGCTCCCGGGTGGCCAGGCCGCCGAGCAGCCCCGCCCCGCCTCCGGCGAGCCCGATGACGAAGACCACCACCCGGGCGGCCCGCAGCGAGCGGGCCTGCTCCGCCAGCGGAGGGGGCGGCGTGAGCGCCAGCCCCAGCATCGCGACGGTGAAGACCGACAGGGCGGCGAGCACACTCTCCGGCCAGCCCCGGCCGAGGGCGATGGGGGCGATCAGCAGCGTCACCGCCACGCCGGGGAGCACCACCGGCACGGCCCGGGACCGCCGGCCGCCGCTGAGCCCGACCGCGGCCAGCGCCGCCGTCACGGTGAGCAGCAGCGCGGTCAGCACGTGCGTCGGGTCGACCGCGTCGGCCGACGGCGTGACCAGCTCCGGCGGCGGCCCCTGCCAGACCCGGCCCAGCGAGCGGTACGGCTCGACCAGCGCCGCCTCCAGCGCGGGGGCGAGCGACGCCACGGCCAGCAGCGTCGGCAGCGCGGCGGCGGCCAGCGCCCCGATCCCCGGGCTGACCCGCCAGCGCACCTCCGTCCCGTCGTCGTCGGGCGCCCGGCGCAGCGCGCCGTCCAGCAGCACCGTCCAGCGCCGGACGGGCCGGGCCGAGCCGGCGGGCGGCACGGTGGCGGCGCGGACCATCTCGGCGAGCACCCCGAGCAGGGCGCCGGCGGCGGCGTACACCCCGAAGGGCAGGCCGCAGACGATGGCGGCCACCGCGCTGATCGTCGCGCCGCCCACCACGGCCGCGCTGGCGTAGGGGAGGTACTGCGGAGCCTGCCGGCGGGCTGCGGCCATCGCCGCCAGACCCAGGCTGGAGGCCGCCAGCGCGGCGGTCAGCACCACCTCGGGCGGGCGGCCGTACCCGGCGGCCAGGGCGGCCACCGCGCCGGGGAACGCGAGCAGCGCCCCGCCGACGGCGGCGCCGCCGATCTGCACCAGGTGCGGCGGCAGCCCGTCGGCCTCGACGTCGGAGACGAGCGGGGCCGCGAAGACCCGGGCCAGCACCGCCACGACGACGCCGATCAGCGCGATGCCGCCCAGCGCCAGCGCGGTCGTCCACGGCCGGACCAGGCCCGCGCCGGTCGCGTGCAGGGCGACCGCCCCGGCCACGACCGCCCGGGACAGCCCGGCGCGCGGGTCGACCGAGGCCGCAGCGGCCGTGCCGAAGGCCGTGGCGACCGCCAGGCCGACCAGCACCGGCGACCACCACGGCAGGTCGAAGGCGGCCGGCACGCCGATGGTGGCGAGGACGGCGGCGACGCCCGAGACGTCGTACTTCCACGGGGGCGGCAGCAGCACCCCGGCCGCGAGCCCGAGCAGGACCAGGGCGACCGGCCCCTGCCAGGTGGACCCGCCGGTCGGCGCGGCCGGCCAGCCGGAGAGGTCGCCGGCCCAGATCGGGCCGGGCGTGGCCAGCGCGCCCCAGCCCCCGCGCAGCGCGCTCCAGCCGGCGATCAGCCCGATCAGGACGCCGCCCACGGTGAGGCCCACGATCGGCCCGCGCCGCCACTCCTCGGGCATCGCCCGCGCCGCGACGGCGACCACCGCCACCAGGGCGGCGGCCACCACGAGCTGCCCGCCGGGGGTGAGCACGGCCGCGATCCGGACCAGGGTGGCGACCAGCGCCGTGGTGACGGCGGCGGCGGCCAGGTCGGAGCCGTCCAGCGTCACGTCCGAGCGTCGCCCCGCGTCGATCGACGGGGCCAGGAAGACCAGCGTGCCGGCCACGAACAGCAGCGCGCCGACCCAGGCGTCGGCGGCGGTGGCGCCGGGCGCGACGAACGCGGCGGCGGTCACCGTCACCGCGCCGAGCCCGGTCCCCAGCGCCAGCGGCGTCGGGATGCGCCGCTCGGAGACCTGCACGATGGCGGCGTACCCGAGGGTGACGCAGACGGCGAGGAAGCTCGCCGCCAGCACCGGCACGGTGGCCTCGCGCAGGCTCGCCGGGGTCGGCGTCGGGTCGGTCGGCACGGTCGCGGCGACGAACGCGGCGACCGCGCCCGGCAGCGCGAATGCCGCGCCGCCGGCCGCCCACGTGGAGACGACGTCGGCGGTCGCGGGGGTGATCCGGACCCGGGGCGCCACCGCGACCAGCCCGCCGGCCACGAAGATCGCCAGCAGCACGGCGGCGGTCAGCCCGGGCCGGGCCAGCCCCGCGCCCGCGCCGAAGAGGCCCACGACGGCGGCGGCGACCGCGTGTGCCGTGGCGGCCCGCCGCGTGGTCGCGGTGAGCCCGGCCGCGCCGATGCCGATCGCGGTCAGCACCATCGGCCACGGCGCCGCCGCCCAGCCCAGCCCGAACGACGCGGGGACGGCGAGCGCGGTCAGCGCGGCCCCGGCCACCGCGAACTCGCGGCGGATCTCCCGGGGCAGCGCCAGCACGGCGGCGACGGTGAGCAGGAAGGCGCTCGCGGCGAGCTGCCAGGCCGCCGGCCCCACGGCGGCGGCCAGCTCCGCGGCGTACCGGCCCAGCTCCGCGTCCCAGGCCGGGGTGGCCGCCCTGACGGGGGCCAGTCCCGCGCGCAGCGCCCCGCCGGCGACCACCAGGCCGCAGACCGTGAGCGCCGCGGCGGCGGCGAGCTGCGGCCCGCGCCGGGCCGTCTCCGGTACGGCCCGGACGGCCAGCCCGGTGAGGGTGATGACGGCGGCGATCAGCAGCAGCGACCGGCCGGGGAAGGCGACCGAGGCGACCCGGCCCAGCGCGCCGATCACCGCGAGGGTGAGGATGCCGGCGGCCACGTCCGGCAGCGGCGCCCGGCGCAGCGCCAGCGCCCCGACCAGCCCCACGAGCGCGGCCAGCACCAGGGCCGCGCCCGCGCCCGAGGCCGCCGGCACCGTGCCGGCGCGCAGCAGCGCGGTCAGCGCGTACGCCAGGGCCAGCGCCACCGCGACGCCGTGCAGCAGCCAGGTCAGCTCGCGCAGCGCCGGGACGGGGCGGGCCGGCGCGGCGGCCGGCGCGCGGCCGGTGGGGTCGAGGACCTCGCCGGCCTCCTCCGGCGCGCCCTCCGGCCGGCCGTCCCGGGCGGGCCCGGGGCCCTCCGTCGGCCCGTCGCTCCGTGGCGGGTCGGCGTCCCCGGTGGCGCGTCGGGGCGGCGGGGCCGGGGTGACCGGCAGGTCCCGCCGCACCGGCCGCTCCACCGTCACCGGGGAGCGGGCCAGCCAGAGGTCGAGCACGGCGACCAGGGTCAGCACCAGCGCCCAGCCGGCCGGCCCGTCGACCCGCTCGTACGCCAGCAGCGGCAGCACCGGCTGCGCGGCCAGCACGGTGGCGAAGCGGGGCGCGCGCAGCCCCGTCCAGAGGGCGTAGCCGAAACCGACGGCGGCGGTGATCGCGAAGATCACGGCGGCGAAGACCGCCCCGGACGCGCCGCCGCCGATCCGGTCCACCGCCCAGAGGGCGTACCCGGCCAGCGGGACCAGCAGCAGGCCCACGGCGGCGACCGTCTCGCCGGTCGAGGTGAGCCCCCGCCGGGCCAGCACCGGCGGGGCGAGCAGGAGCAGCACCGTCGCGACGAGCAGGATGCCCAGCCGGGACAGGGCGTCCATCGAGCTGGTGGCCACCGCGGCGAAGACCACGGCGGCCACGGCGAGCAGCAGCGCCCCCAGCCCGAGCGGGATGTTCTGCACCTCCCGGGAGGACGCCTCGGGCGGGTGCTCCGGGTCGTCGGCGTCGAGCCAGCGGGCCGCCGAGGGCGGGGGCGGCGGGGGCGGCGGCGGGCCCTCCGGGCCGGGCGGGGCGGCGCCCTGCCGGGGCACGCGGGGCGGCGCGCCGGGGGCGGCGGTCGGCGGGCGGCGGTGGGGCTTGCGGCGCAGCACCCTCCGGGGGCGGGTGGCCTGCTTGATCCGCTCCTCACCGGCGTGCGTCAGGACGTCCCGCTGGAAGAGCGCCGCCTGCATCTTCGCGGCGATCTGCCGCTGCTCGGCGGCGATGGCCGCCTCGCGGGCCTTCATCTCCGCGATCGAGCGCTCGACCTCCGCGAGGTGCCCGGCCCACTGGGGTTGGTGCGCGCCGCAGTGCGGGCACTGGGCGGCGGGCTTGATCTCCCGGCCGCACGAGGAGCACTGAAAGGTCTGCACGACACCCCTCCACCCGGCTGGCCCGCACTGTGGACCGTCCCACTGTCGCAGCATGCCCTGCGCCGGCCCGGATTTCGACTCCTGTCGGCGGTTTGCCGGTGACGAAAAGACCACAGCCGGTCGATGTCACACCCGCAGTGCGAGGGAGGGGACCGTGAGCCGCGGGGAAAGGGGGGAGACGCGCGGCGGCGGCGGAGGGAGGGGCAGAGGCGGACGGCCGGCCGCGGAGGGGTCCGCAGCCGGCCGTCGAGGGTGTCGCCGGTGGGGTCAGGGGCGGCCCATGCCCCGGTACTCCCAGCCGGCCTGCGTCCACAGTGTCGAGTCCAGGCAGTTGCGGCCGTCGACCACCCGCCGGCCGGCGACCAGCTCGCCGAGGGCCACCGGGTCGGCGTTGCGGAAGTCGGCCCACTCGGTGAGCACGCAGACCAGGTCCGCCCCGGTCACCGCGTCGGCCATGCTCGGCTCGTACGTCAGCTCGGGGGCCACCCGGCGGGCGTTCTCGGCGCCCTCCGGGTCGTACACGTGCACCTGGGCGCCGGCCTTGCCGAGCAGCCCGGCGACGGCGAGGGCCGGCGCGTCGCGTACGTCGTCGGTGTTGGGCTTGAAGGTCGCGCCGAGCACGGCGATCCGGGTGCCCGACAGGTCCGGCCCGGCGGGACCGGAGCGGCGGCCCAGCAGCTCGGCGGCGAGCGCGATGACCCGGGTACGGCGGCGCAGGTTGATCAGGTCGACCTCGTGCAGGAAGCGCAGCGCCTCCCCGGCGCCCAGCTCCTGCGCCCGGGCCTGGAAGGCGCGGATGTCCTTGGGCAGGCAGGCCCCGCCGAAGCCGAGGCCGGCCTGGAGGAACCGGTTGCCGATGCGCGGGTCGTACCCGATGGCCTTGGCGAGCTGGGTGACGTCGCCGCCGGCGGCCTCGCAGACCTCGGCCATCGCGTTGATGAAGGAGATCTTGGTGGCCAGGAACGCGTTCGCGGCGACCTTGACCAGCTCGGCGGTGGCGAAGTCGGTGACCACCAGCGGGACCTCCCGGTCCTCGGTGGCGGCCAGGTCGAATACGCCCTTGTGGGCGGCGTACAGCATCCCGTTGGCCCACTCGCTCTTGACCCCGACGACGATGCGGTTGGGGCGCAGCACGTCGTCGACGGCGAAGCCCTCCTGGAGGAACTCCGGGCTCCAGGCCACCTCGACGCCCAGGTCGGCGGGGGTGTGCTTGCCGACGAGCTGCTCCACCCACTCGGCGGTGCCGACGGGGACGGTGGACTTGCCGACGATCAGCGCCTTGCGGGTGAGGTGCTGGGCGAGGGCGGTGACCGACGCCTCGACGTACGACAGGTCGGCGCCCATCCCGTCCGCCCGCTGCGGGGTGCCCACACAGATGAAGTGGACGTCGCCGAACTCGGCGGTCTCGGCGATGTCGGTGCTGAACCGCAGCCGCCCGGCGGCCAGGTTGCGCCGCAGCAGCTCGTCGAGGCCGGGCTCGTGGATCGGCACCTCGCCCGCGTTCAGCTTGGCGATCTTGTCGGTGTCGACGTCGAAGCCGAGGACCTCGTACCCCAGCTCGGCATAGCAGATGGCGTACGTCGCACCGAGGTACCCGGTGCCGAGGAAGGTGACCCGGGGCCGGGCCGCGCCCGACGGCGGCGTCACCGCGGCGATGGCGGGCATCGGTTGGGTGTTCGGGTACGGGATCGTCACGCCTGTCTTCTCCGCTCGCGCTGGCGGCGCTTCCTCGCGTCGCATTCGGCTGCGGCGCCTGGCCGGGGCACCGAAGGGGATGTGGGTCGTTTACTGCTCGCCGTGCCGCGTCGACGCCTCCGTCAGGCCAGAGCCTACGCGGCGGTAAGGATCACCCGAGCGCTGGTCGCTATCCTTCAGTCTGCGCGGTCGGCGGTTCCGAGACGGTACAGACTGCGCATGATAGCGGTGAAGGGGAGGGGTCGACATGGCCGCAGAGCAGTCGTTCGACGTGTACCGGTTGCCCGAGGAGCACGAGGCGGTCCGGGAGGCGGTGCGGGAGGTCTGTGCCGCCAAGGTCGCTCCGCACGCCGCCGAGGCGGACGAGTCCGGCGAGTTCCCGAAGGCGTCGTACGACGCGCTCCGGTCCGCCGACTTCCACGCCCCGCACATCCCGGCGGAGTACGGCGGCGCCGGGGCGGACGCCCTGGCCACGGCCATCGTGATCGAGGAGGTGGCGCGGGCCTGCGCGTCGTCGTCGCTGATCCCGGCGGTGAACAAGCTGGGCACGATGCCGCTGCTGCTGGCCGGCTCGGAGGAGCTGAAGCGGCGCTACCTCACCCCGGTCGCGGCCGGGGAGGCCATGTTCTCGTACTGCCTGTCGGAGCCGGAGGCGGGCAGCGACGCCGCCTCGATGACCACGAAGGCGGTCCGCGACGGCGACCACTGGGTGCTCAACGGCGTGAAGCGGTGGATCACCAACGCCGGCGTGTCGGAGTACTACACCGTCTTCGCCGTGACGGACCCCACAGCCCGATCGAAGGGCATCTCGGCGTTCGTGGTGGAGAAGTCCGACCCGGGCGTCAGCTTCGGCGCGCCGGAGAAGAAGCTCGGGATCAAGGGCTCGCCGACCCGCGAGGTGTACTTCGACAACGTCCGCATCCCGGCCGACCGCATGATCGGCGCCGAGGGCACCGGCTTCGCCACCGCGATGAAGACCCTGGACCACACCCGGGTCACGATCGCCGCGCAGGCCGTCGGCATCGCCCAGGGCGCGCTCGACTACGCCAAGGGGTACGTCCAGGAGCGCAGGCAGTTCGGCAGGCCCGTCGCCGAGTTCCAGGGCATCCAGTTCATGCTCGCCGACATGGGCATGAAGCTGGAGGCGGCCCGCCAGCTCACCTACACCGCCGCCGGCAAGTCCGAGCGGGGCGACGCCGACCTGACGTACTTCGGCGCGGCGGCCAAGTGCTTCGCCTCCGACGCGGCCATGGAGATCACCACCGACGCGGTGCAGCTCCTCGGCGGGTACGGCTACACCCGCGACTACCCGGTCGAGCGGATGATGCGCGACGCCAAGATCACCCAGATCTACGAGGGCACGAACCAGGTGCAGCGCATCGTCATGGCCCGGCAGCTCCTGAAGGGCTGATCGAGAGCGGTCGGCGCAACTCGTGGCGGTCGTGGAGGTGCCTGGTGGATGCGTTGCCGGCGGTCGCCCGGGAGCGCTCGGGCGCGGGAGCAGTTGCCCTCGGCCTGACGCGCGGGCCTTCGATCTCACGCCGGCTACACCATCGGCTTCGCCCGGTCGGGCAAGGAGGACTGAGGCCGGCGCGTCGATCATGGGGGGGCGTCGCGCGTTCCGCTCGCCGCGAACCCATGACCGACGACGTACCGGCTAGCGGAGTTCCTGCGTGGTGTCCTCGGAGCGGCTCGCCGCGCGCGGCGGGGCCGACCAGGGCGACTCCCCGGCCGTACGCCTCGGCAGCGGCTCGGGCGGGGTCCGGTCCGGGTAGCCCAGGCCGAGCAGGGGGGTGTCCCGGTCGTCCCCGCCGCTGCCGGCCGGGGGCCAGTCGGTGAGCGTGACGTCGTTCTCCTCCGGCCCGCCCGCCGGTGGGCTCGCCGGCTCGGCGACCGGCCGGGGCCAGCGCCGCCACCGCTGCCCGCTGAACGTGGCCATCACCAGCAGCGCGCCGATCAGGAAGAGGGTGCCGTTGTGCACCGGCAGGTGCAGCGGCAGCGGGTCGCCCAGCACCTTCCAGCCCTCGGGCACCCGGTCGCGCACCTCGAACGGCGCGACGAACGTCCCGACGTACGGGGCGATGAGCAGCAGCCCGGCGACCAGCGGGCCGAGGGGCGAGACGCGCAGGGTGCCCAGCAGGCCGAGCAGGATGCCGGCGACCGCCAGGTAGACGGCCGGCTCGATCAGGTTGGCCGTGTTGAACGTGCCGATCTCCACCCACCGGCTGATCGTGCGGGTCGACCCGTCCTGCCCGAGGGTGACCAGCACCCAGGTGACGGGCGCCACCACCAACCCGGCGAGGAAGCTCCAGAGATGTCGCATTGGCGCACCGTACCGTTTCCGGCATGACAGATCATCCCTCCGCCCCGCCGCAGGGCAAGGCCACGTCCTACTCCCGGGTCACGCTGAGCCGGATCATGACCGCCGTCGATGTCAACCTGTACGGGACCGTGCACGGAGGGGTGTTGATGAAGTTCGTCGACGACGTGGCGGGCGCGGCGGCGGCCCGGCACAGCGGCGGCACGGCGGTGACCGCCGCGATCGACGAGATCGTCTTCTCCGAGGCGGTGCGGGTGGGTGACCTCGTGCACGCCCACGCCCAGGTCAACTGGACGGGGCAGACCTCGATGGAGGTCGGCGTGCGGGTCGTCGCCGAGCGCTGGGACTCGGCCGAGGAGGAGCCGGTCCGGGTGGCCACCGCGTACCTGGTCTTCGTGGGGGTCGACGTGGGCGGCGCGCCCCGCGCGGTCCGGCCGGTGCTGCCGGAGACCCCGCAGGACGAGCGCCGCTACCGGGAGGCGGAGATCCGCCGCGCCCACCGGCTGGCCCGCCGTCGCGCCATCCAGGCCCACCGCTCGCTCTAGCCCGCGCCCGCCTCCTGCGCCGCCGCGCCGGCGCACGCGGGCGCGGGTTGGGGTGAGAAGGGAGCCCTTCTCTACCGTATGCGTTAACAAGGTGCCCTTCCTTCCGGGCACCCGGAGGAGGGTGGAGCTGTGGGTGACGTGCTGTGGACGCCGCCGGCGGACGTGCGCGAGCGGTCCCGGATCGGTGCCTACCTGCGCTGGCTGGCCGAGCACCGAGGGCTGGAGTTCGCCGACTACGACGCGCTGTGGCAGTGGTCGGTCACCGACCTCGACGCGTTCTGGCGCTCGATCTGGGACCACTTCGCCGTCGTCGCGCACGCCGAGCCGACGGCCACGCTGACCGACCCGGCGATGCCGGGCACCCGCTGGTTCCCCGGGGCCACCCTCAACTACGCCGAGAACGTGCTGCGGATGCCGGGGCTGGGCGACGACGACCCGGTGGTGGTCGCGCACGGGCAGACCCGCGCGCCGGAGACGCTGACCGCCGCCGAGCTGCGCGAGCGGGTCCGCCGGGTGGCGGCCGGGCTGCGCCGGCTCGGCGTCGGCCCCGGCGACCGGGTGGCCGCGTACGCGCCCAACATCCCCGAGACGTACGTGCTGCTGCTGGCCACGGCCAGCCTCGGCGCGATCTTCTCGTCCTGCGCCCCCGAGTTCGGCACCCGCAGCGTCACCGACCGCTGGCAGCAGACCGAGCCGAAGGTCCTCGTCGCCGTCGACGGCTACCGGTACGGCGACAAGCCCGTCGACCGGCGCGCCGAGGTGGCCGCCATCCGGGCCGCGCTGCCGTCGCTGGAGCACACCGTCGCCGTCGCGTACCTCGACCCGGCCGGCGACCCCCCGGACGGGGCGATCGGCTGGGCGGAGCTGGCCGCGCCGACCGACGAGCCGCTGACCTTCGCCGCCGTGCCGTTCGACCACCCGCTCTACGTGCTCTACTCCTCCGGCACCACCGGGCTGCCCAAGCCGATCGTCCACGGCCACGGCGGCATCCTGCTGGAGCACCTGAAGATGCTCGCCCTGCACCACGACCTGGGGCCGGGCGACCGGTTCCTCTGGTTCACCACCACCGGCTGGATGATGTGGAACTTCCTCGTCTCCGGGCCGGCCGTTGGCGCGGCGATCGTGCTGTTCGACGGCAACCCCGGCCACCCCGACCTGGGCGCGCTGTGGCGGCTGGCCGCCGAGACCGGCACCACGTACTTCGGCACCTCCGCGCCGTTCCTGCTGGCCTGCCGCAAGGGCGGGCTGGTGCCGAGGGACGTCGCCGACCTGTCCGCGCTGCGCGGGGTCGGCTCGACCGGCGCGCCGCTGCCCGCCGAGGGCTTCACCTGGGTGTACGACAACGTCGGCGGGCGGCTCCAGCTCCAGTCGCTCTCCGGCGGCACGGATGTGTGCACCGGCTTCGTCGGCGGGGTGCCGCTGCTGCCGGTGCACGCGGGGGAGATCACCTGTCGGGCGCTCGGGGCGCGGGTGGAGGCCCGCTCCGCCGACGGCACGTCCGTCGTCGGCGAGCTGGGCGAGCTGGTGATCACCGCCCCGATGCCGAGCATGCCGGTGGGCTTCTGGAACGACCTGGACGGCGAGCGTTACCGGGAGGCGTACTTCGACGTCTACCCGGGCGTGTGGCGGCACGGCGACTGGATCACGATCAACTCCCGGGGCGGCTGCGTGATCACCGGCCGCTCCGACGCCACCCTCAACCGGGGCGGCGTCCGGCTCGGCACCGCCGAGTTCTACTCGGTCGTCGAGGGCCTGGACGAGGTCGTCGACTCGGTGGTGGTGCACCTGGAGGACGACGAGGGCGGCGCGGGGGAGCTGCTGCTGTTCGTGGTGCTCGCCGAGGGGCTGGAGCTGGACGACGAGCTGCGCCGCCGGATCTGCCGCGAGCTGCGTACCGCCCTGTCGCCGAGGCACGTCCCCGACGAGATCCACCAGGTGCGGGCCGTCCCGCGCACCCTGAGCGCGAAGAAGCTGGAGGTGCCGGTGAAGAAGATCCTCACCGGCGTCCCCGTGGACCGGGCGGCGGCCAAGGGCGCGCTGGCCAACCCGGAGTCGCTGACGGCCTTCGCCGCGTTCGCCCAGCGTCGCCCGTCCTGAGCCGACGCCCCGCGCCCTGGGGCCGTGGTCGCCCGCGCCCCGAGCCGGTCACGGCTCGCGGCCTGAGCCGGGGGCGCCCGCGCCCCGAGCCGGGGTCGCCCGCGCCCCGGCCGCAGCGCCGCTCGCGTCCCGGGCCGGCGTCAGGCCAGGGTGCGGGTGACCCGCTCGGTCTCCGCGCGGGCGGCGACGCGGGCGTGGTCCAGGTTGGCGCAGAGGACCGTGCTCGCCCCCGCCACGAGGGGGGCCAGCAGCCAGTCGACCGGGTCGGGGTGGGTGGCGGTGTCCAGCAGGACCCGGTCGCCCCGGGCGATCCCCAGCTCCGTGGCGCGGGCCGCCGCGCGGGCCAGCAGCTCCGTGTCCTGCGGCCCACCCCCGCCGTACGGGGCGAAGTGGTCCCCGTGCGCGCGGACGGCCACCACGTAGTCGGCGAAGCCGGCGGGCACCTCGCGCAGGGGCAGGGCGAACGGGGCGAGCGCGAGGGCGTACCGCTCGCCGGCCGGCCAGGCGTCCGCCTCGGCGACCAGGTCGGCGGCGGCGAAGAGCACCTCGACGGGGCCCGGCCGGTCGGCCACGGCCAGCCCGGCGGACCAGCAGCCGAGCAGCACGGCGGCGGTCTGCCAGTGCGGCGGGAGCAACACGCCGGCCGACTCGCCCGGGCCGGCAGCCGCCTCGTCCACGAGGAGGTTGGCGGTCTTGGCCACCCAGTTCGCCAGCGTCGCCCCGGAGAGCTCGGTGCGCTCGCCGGTGGCGTCGTCGTACCAGGTCAGCAGCGGTCGGGCGGGGTCGGACGCGATCGCGTCGGCGAACGCCCGGGCAATGTCGTCGGCCATCGCCGCGACGATACGCCCCCGGAGCAAAGGCACGTGACGGTGACAAGTCGGCCAACGGTCGGGTCGCAGTCAGCGACCGGGCGGGGCGCGGGCGTAGGCTTGCCCGAAGTGTTGTTCCCCACATTCGCGCCATCTCAAGGAGTCGCCCCGTGACCGCCGGTCGCCCGCCCCGCGTACTCATCGACGCCACGAGTGTCCCCGCCGATCGCGGCGGCGTCGGTCGATACGTCGACGGCCTCCTCGGCGCTCTCGGCAAGGTGTGCGGCCAGGGGGTCGACCTGGCCGTGGTCAGCCTCCGCACCGACCTGGAGCGCTATTCCCGGATGCTGCCGGGCGCGGAGATCGTCGCCGCCCCCGCTGCCGTGGCCCACCGCCCGGCGCGCCTGGCCTGGGAGCAGACCGGCCTGCCCCTGCTGGCCCAGCAGGTCGGCGCGCAGGTGCTGCACTCGCCCTTCTACACCTGCCCGTTGCGGGCGGGTTGTCCGGTCACGGTGACCGTGCACGACGCGACGTTCTTCACCGAGCCGGAGCACTACGACAAGTCCCGCCGCACGTTCTTCCGCAGCGCGATCAAGACCTCGCTGCGTCGGGCGAGCCGCGTGATCGTGCCGAGCAAGGCCACCCGGGACGAGCTGATCCGGCTGCTCGACGCCGACCCGACCCGGATCGACGTGGCGTACCACGGGGTCGACCACGCCGCCTTCCACGCCCCGGGCGAGGAGGAGAAGGCCCGGGTCCGGGCCCGGCTGGGGCTCGGCGACAGCAGCTACATCGCCTTCCTCGGGGCCAAGGAGCCGCGCAAGAACGTGCCGAACCTGATCCGGGGCTGGGCCCGCGCCGTCGCCGACCGGGCCGACCCGCCGGCCCTGGTCGTCGCCGGCGGGCAGGGGCACGACGACGACATCGACCGCGCCGTCGCCGAGGTGCCGTCGCACCTGCGGCTGCTCCGCCCGGGCTACCTGCGCTACGCCGACCTGCCCGGCTTCCTCGGCGGGGCGCTGGTCGCCGCCTACCCCTCGTACGGCGAGGGCTTCGGGCTGCCCATCCTGGAGGCGATGGCCTGCGCCGCGCCGGTGCTGACCACCCCCCGACTGTCGCTGCCGGAGGTCGGCGGCGACGCGGTGGCCTACACCAGCGAGGACCCGGAGCAGATCGCCACCGACCTGGCGGCCCTGCTCGACGACGAGCAGCGCCGCTCCTCACTGGCCAAGGCCGGTTTCGACCGGGCCAAGGAGTTCACCTGGGAGTCCAGCGCCGAGGTGCACATCGCGGCGTGGAGCCGGGCCCGCGCCTGATGCTTCGGTCGGAGCGAGTTCTCAACACCAGACATGCCCTATTTTCGGTTTCAGGCATGATGGTCGGATGCTTCACATCGTGATTCCCGCCGGGGGCAGCGGCACGCGTCTGTGGCCGCTGTCGCGAGCGAGTAACCCGAAGTTCTTGCACGCGCTCGGTGGCACGTCGGCGACCCTTCTGCAGAGCACGGTCGATCGGCTCGCCCCGGTGACCTGCCCCGAGCGCACGTACGTGGTGACTGGCACCGCCCATGCGGCGGCGGTGGCCCGGCAGCTTCCCATGTTGGCCGAGTCGAACATCCTCATCGAGCCCTCCGGGAAGGACTCCTGCGGGGCGATCGGGCTGGCCGCCGCGCTCATCGCTCGGATCGATTCGACCGCCCTGATGGGTGCTTTCTCGGCGGACCACATCGTTCGAGACAACCAGCGGTTCGTCGAGTGCGTGCGAGCAGCAGAGCGGGGGGCGCGGGACGGTCGGCTCATGGTCTTCGGCATCACTCCGACTCACCCAGAGACTGGCTACGGATACGTGGAGTGCGCCGAGCCGGTCGGAGACGGCACGATCCGGCGGGTGACGCACTTCAAGGAAAAGCCCACCGCAGACGTCGCGGCAGAGTACGTTCGCTCCGGCCGCTACTTCTGGAACGCGTCCATGTTCGTCTGGCGGGTCGACGTGTTCCTTGACGAGTTGCGGCGTCAGCAGCCGGCGTTGCACGAGGGCCTGTTGAGGATTGCTGACGCCTGGGACCAGCCCGAGCGCGACGCGGTGCTCGATGAGGTGTGGCCCGGGCTGCCGAAGATTTCCGTCGATTTCGCCGTGATGGAGGGGGCAGCAGAGGCGGGCCTGGTAGCGGCCGTTCCCTCCGACTTCGGCTGGCACGACGTGGGCGACTTCCACACGCTCGGCGAGGTGCTGCGCCAGCAGGGCGACCAGAACACGGTGATCGGGGGCGGCGAGGAGGGGACGACGGGCAAGTCCCGGGTGCTCCTGCAGGACAGTGAGAGGCTGGTCGTGCTCCCACAGTCCGGGCGGCTCGTTGCCAGTCTCGGCGTCCGGGACCTGATAGTGGTCGACACGCCGGACGTGCTGCTGATCGCCGACCGTAGCCGGGCGCAGGAGGTCAAGAGCCTGGTCGGAGCGTTGCAGAGCGACGGAGGCGAGGCCTTCCTCTGAGCAGGCCGGACACCGGCCGGCCCGGCTGTCACCAAGCGTGGTCTTGACGCGGCCGATGGTGTCGGCGACGCTGGCGAAACGTTTTCGTCCTGCGGAGGTCCGGATGCCGGTGAACGTTCGACGCGTCGTGGTGCGGTAGGCCGCCGTGCGGGGCGGCCGGTCACCGACCTCGTTCGTGTCGGCTTCAGCACCCCTGCGGGTGGACTGCGGAAACGCCCTTGATCTGCCAGATATCGCCGTCGCTTCTCGCTGTGCCGCCCCCTGCACGGTGAACATAGCGATCGATCGCAGGGTCGGCGTGACCCTCGCCGCCCGGATCGACAACCGCGTGGAAATCATCGACGAGATGGGCGGTGAGCTGTTCGACTCGCCGGACGAGGTGCCCCACAACCCGCGGTACCGGCTCTTCGTCGCGGCGCTGTCGCATTTCGGGCTGACCGGTGTCACAGTGCGGATGGTGCCTTCTCTTCCACCCGGTATGGGCCTGGGCGGTTCGGGGGCGGCGATGGTGGCGTTGGTGACCGCCGCCGACGCCTTCGCGAACTTTCCGCACCGGTCGCTGACCAGATCGGCCGGCGCCCTCCTCGCGCATCGGCTGGAGGCGGCGACCAGCCCCACTCCGGTCGGCCTGCAGGATCACCTCGCCGCCGCCTTCGGCGGCGTGTCCCTGTGGAACTGGCATCCGCCATCGCGGGAGCCGCCATTCGAGCGGTCGGAGCTGACCGACCCCGCGCTCTGCGCCCAGCTCGACCGGCGTCTTCTCCTCGCTCTCACCGACGAGGCGCATTCCGACGGCGGGATGACCGCGGTCTGGGTGCGCTCGGCGCGGAAGGAACCGGCCCGGGTCTGGTTGGAGAGCGCGCTGGTAACCCGTGCGTTCGGCGTGTCAATGAGCCTGGACGATTGGAGGGACGCGACGGAGCACCTCCGGCGCGAGTGCCGGCTCCGGCTGGACCGCTGGCCCGAGACGTTGACCCCCGTCGGGCACGCTCTCGCCGGGGCGGTTACACCCGAGGCAGGCGCCGCGCGGTTCTGTGGGGGCGGCGCGGGCGGCGCGGTCTGGGCACTGGTCGATCCGCGGTGCCGGGATGACGTACGAGCCCGGTGGCACCGCATCGTGGGCGACGAGAGCCGTGTGTTCACACCGAAGGTCGACCGGGAAGGACTAGTGGTGCGATGCCGGGGACAATGGACGTCACGCTGAGGTTCGAACGACCCTCGACATGCCGACTGGTCGTGCACCGGGGAGCCGTCTCCTCCGCCGGGCCGGTCCTACACGGGCTCACCTCGGCCGACCGGGTCGTGTGGATCAGTGACGAGGCGGTCGCCGCGAAGCTCGGGGGACAGGTCGAGTCAGCGTTGTCCGCAGCGTTCCGACACGTCGACCAGTTGACCATCCGTGTCGGCGAGAACGCCAAGACGCTGTCCGACTTCGCCGACCTCATCGCGAGACTGCACGCGCTGGGAGCGGATCGCACCACGCCCCTCGTCGCCGTGGGCGGGGGGAGCACGACCGACTCCGTCGGGTTCGTCGCCGCGTGCTATCTGCGCGGTGTGCCGTACGCCTCAATCCCTACCAGCCTCTGCGCCCAGGTCGACGCGGCCATTGGTGGGAAAGTCGCGGTGAACACCGCGGTTGGCAAGAACATGCTCGGTACCTTCTACCATCCCCGGCTAGTGCTTGTGGATCCCGACCTACTCGACACGTGTCCCGACGGGGCCTGGCGGGACGGCATGGCGGAGATCGTCAAGGTGGCCCTCGTTGCCGACGCCGACCTGTTCGCGCTGATCGAGTCCACCGGGGGCAGGTTGCGGGGAGACGACGAAACCACGGATCGGGTGATCCGGCGGGCGATCCGCGCCAAACTGCGGCTGCTGACACCGGATCCGTTCGAGGCGAATCTCGACCGGCTGTTGAACTTCGGGCACGAGACCGCACACGCCATCGAGACCACCACCGAGCACACCGTGAGCCATGGGGCGGCCGTCGCCATCGGCGTGGCGACCGCCACCCGGATTGCTGTGCGACGGGGATTGCTGGATGCCGCGAGCGGCGACCGTGTCTCCGCCGTTCTCCGCGCGCATGGCCTGCCCACTGGCCACGCCTTCTCGCCGGCCGGCCTCCGGGCGTACCGAACGGCGTTGCGACAGGTCGCCCTGGTTCGGGCCGGATCCATGCGGGTGGTGCTGCCAACGACCATCGGAGCGGCGGTGGTGGCGAACGATGTGGGAATCGATGATTTGGTGGGTCTCGTCGGCTCGGATGGTTCCGCGTGAGCGGCCACGCTCCGGTCGCCATCGTCACCGGTGCGGGCGGTGCGATCGGCGGTGCGATCTGCCGGACGCTCGCCAACCGATCAGGGCATCTGGTCGTCGCCACCTTCCGACCCGGCGGGAACGCGCCGACCGTCGCTGCTCCGGGTCTCACCGTCCAGCCGCTCGACGTACGGGACGGCGGCGCGGTCGCGGAACTGGTGGACCGGGTGATGCGCGAGCACGGCCGCATCGATGTGCTCGTCAACAACGCCGGAGTGTGTCGGTGGGGCGATCCGGACGCCTGGCGGCACACCTTCGACGTCAACCTCTTCGGAGCCGTTGAACTGAGCCACGCCGTCACTGCCCCGATGCGGCGCCGCGGAGCCGGCAGCATCGTCAACATCTCCTCCCAGGCCGCTCGGGTTCCGGAACGCGGGAACGCGGCCTACTGTGCGGCCAAGGCGGCGTTGGTCATGTTCACGCGGGTGTGTGCGCTGGAGTTGGCCGACAGCGGTGTGCGGGTGAACGCGGTCTCGCCGGGGCCGGTGGACACCGCGATGCTGCGCCGCTCCGCCCGGACGGCGGCCCAGGCCGCCGGATGTACCGAGGCGGAAGTGCTGGCCGGATATGCGGCCAGCACCGCCGCCCGACGTCTGCTGGCGCCGGAGGAGATTGCCGCGGCGGTCGAATTTCTCATCAGCGACGCCGCGTCGGGGATCACGGGCGCGGACATACCGGTGACGCTGGGGGCGACGACATGGTGAATCCGCGAGCGGCGCACCGGCCGGCACGATGGCAGGTCGCCGGCACGCGCCTGTCCGACGCCGTCGTCGTCCTCCTGCTGGTGGCCTCGGCGACGATTTCCACCATCGACCTGACCGTGGGTCTCGACAGATTTGCCTGGTTGGCCCAGCGGATACCGCAGATTACGTTGCTCGCGCTGTCGCTGTTCTTCGCCTCCGCGCTGCTGGAGCGGAAGAGCCTGCTAGAACGCACCCACCGAGCCGTGGAGGCCAACGGCGCCGACCTGGCGCGGCGGATGGACGAGTTCAGCGAACTCCTGGCCGCCCGCTCCCGGTTTCCGGTCGAGGTCGCCACCCTGGTGCGCAGCACGCGCCGGGAGATCCCGCTGCTGCCGCTGCTCAAACCCGCCCGCGAGTCCATCCTCGTCGGTGGGACCACGCTGATTCATTTCGCCGAGCACTACCGGGCACTTCTGATCGAGAAGTCCATGACCTGCCATGTTCGGATCCTGCTGCTCGACGGCGGCAACGGAATGCGGCAGGTGCATCTCGCCGCGGGGCGACTCTTCGGCGAGGAGGATTCGTTTCACCGCGAACTGCGGAGAAGCCAGGAGGCGATGATCGCCCTCGCCAGAGAAGCTCGACAGCAGGGCGGCAGGTTCGACGTGCGTTCCTACGACATCATCCCGACGGTTAATGTCATCATGGTCGACACCAAGGCTCCCGACGGCCGGATTCAGGTCGAGCTACTGCCGTACCGAGCCTCGGCGAATCTTCGCCCCGGCCTGGTGCTGCGCCCCGGAAACGGTGCGGAAGACGATGACCTGTTTGCATACTTCCTCCAACAGTACGAACTTCTCTGGAGCGTCAGCCGCGATGTCGTCGGTTGACGGGCCGATCCGGCTCTGGGCCTCGGCGGAGTCTGCCCCGTGGACGCGCCACTCCGCCGAAGAGGTGCTACGCACGCCCTGGATGACCGTCGAGAGGGTCGACTTCGCCGATCCGGCGGGACGCCGACTGACCGATTACTACCTGGTCCAGCGGGCCGATGTCTCGCTGACCTGCGCCGTCACCGAGGAAGGCGAGATCGTCCTCGTGCGCCAGTACCGCTGCGGCATCAATCGGAGCGACTGGGAACTCCCGGGCGGCGGCGTGGAACCCGGCGAGGACCCGGCTGCCGCCGCCCGGCGGGAACTGTTCGAGGAGGCGGGATTCGTCGCGTCCGCCGTCACCCGCATCGGCGTACTCGACCGAGACGCCGCCGGCTCGGCGGCCCGAATCTTCGTCTTTCTCGCCCGGGGGCGACTGGTCGATCCCTTGCGCCGGCCGAAGGCGGACGAACCCGATCAACCCGCCGTCGGATTGGTGGCCCCGACGGGGGCGCTCAAACTGGTTCTCGACGGCGCGGTCACGGAGCAGTCCTCGGTGGCGGCGATCTTCCTCGCGTTGGCCTTCCTGGGCGCATCCCCCGGCGGCACTGCCCCGGCCTAGCTCAGCCGCGTCCGGCGGCGCAGGGCGGCCAGTGCGGGGGCGACGAGCCGGGCGGTGCCGCCGGCCAGCGGCTCGGGCAGCCGGTCCGGCGGGAACCAGCCCAGCGCCTCGGACTCGTCGCTGACCCGTTCGACCGCGCCGGCCGGGGCGAACACCGCGAACCGCACGTCGTGGTGCAGCGACCCGCCCCCGCAGGCCACCGGGTGGACGTCCACGTCGATCGGAGTCGGATCGATCACCAGGCCGGAGATGCCGGACTCCTCGACCGCCTCGCGCAGCGCCGCCCCGGCCAGGGTCCGGTCGCCGGGCTCGCAGTGCCCGCCGAGCTGCACCCACTTGCGGAACTTGCCGTGCAGGCACAGCAGGACCCGCCCGCCGGTGGGGTCGAGGACCAGGGCGCTGGCGGTGACGTGACCGACCCGGTGCTCGCGGGCCAGCGCGACGGGGCCGGCCGCCAGCAGGTCGAGGGTGCGGTCGCGGGCCAGGCCGGCCGCCGCGCCGGTCGGCGTCCACCCGGCCAGTACGGCGGTCGCGTCGGCGTGCAGGTCCGCGTACGCCCCGGCGGGAGCGCTGTTAAGAGGGGGCCCCTGCTCTACCGGAGGCGTTAACCGGGGGCCCTTCCTTACCTCTGGCACGCGATCAGCCTATGTGCGCGGGCCGGCGGGCGGGCGGCACCCCTGCGGAGCGATGGGCCGCAGGCCCTCGTGGTGCCGCCCGACCGCTGGATCTCGCCCGGCCGGGCGCCCCGGGCCGCGTCGGCGGACCGGCGGCGTGCCGGGGCACCCCCAGAGCTTGCCGAAGTCCGGCGGGGTGGTCGAGGTTTTTCAGTCCAGGCTTAAAAGTGGAGATATCTGCCGCCCGGGTACAGTGCAGACGGTCGGCAGGCACGCCTTCGGCCCGCCGGCGCGGGAGCGCTCCGATGCTGAGGATCCACTTTTCGCCCGACGACGTTCTCCGTACCCGGGTGGCCCCGGGCGCGGACCCGCTGTGGGAGCTGACCCTCAGCGTGCACGCGCTCCAGGCACGCAGCCGCGACCCGCTGACCTCCGGCTGGCACCGGGGCGTCCTGCGGGAGCTGCGCCGCCATCCCGGCACCGACCAGGTCCGGCTGCTCTTCGCGGTCAACCCCGGCCGGGGCTACTTTCCCGACTTCCTCACCCCGTACGAGAGCGTCCAGGGCGTCGAGGCGGGGTTGGAGGCCGTACGGAGCACTCCCGCGCCGCTGCTGCGCCGGGACCTCACCCGGCTCTCGGCGGAGCATTCCGTGCCCTCCTGGGCGGCGGCCCTGGCCCGGGGCGAGCCCGAGATGCTGCGCCGCCTGACCGACTCGATGGAGCAGTACCGGTCGCTGGCGGTGGGCCCGTACTGGCCGCACGTCCAGGCCGCGGTGGAGGCGGACCGGATGCGCCGCGCCCGGGTCCTGCTCGACGGGGGCGTCGAGGGGCTGCTCGCCAGCCTGCGCCCGCTCGCCCGGTGGCACGCGGGGGTGCTGGAGATACACGACTACCCGGACAGCCGGGAGCTGCACCTGGACGGGCGGGGGCTGCTGCTGGTGCCCTCGTTCTTCTGCGCGGGCACGCCCGTGGCGCTGCTCGACCCGGCCCTGCCGCCGGTGCTCGTCTACCCGGTGGACCGGCTGGGCGGGCTGGTCCGCGCGCCCGGGGCCGGGCCCGAGGGCGCGGCGGGGGCCGGGGGCGGCCGGGAGGCGCTGGCCGCCCTGCTCGGCCGGACGCGGGCGGCGGTGCTGGAGGCCACCGACGACGGCTGCACCACCGGCGAGGTGGCCCGCCGCCTGCGCATCTCGCCGGCTGCGGCCAGCCAGCACGCGACGGTGCTGCGCAACGCCGGCCTGCTGGTCAGCCACCGGGACCGCAACACCGTCCTGCACACCCTCACCCCGCTGGGCCGCGCGGTCCTCGACGGCTGAGGGCAGCCCCTCCACGGCTGAGGGGGCGCGCCGGCCGGCTGCCGGGGAGCCGGTGGGCGCAGCAGAGAGCCAGGGTGCCGTCAGATGGCGAGGGCGGCCTCAGAGGGCCAGGGCTGCGCCGGCCGTGCCGCCAGCCGGGGCCGGCAGCAGGGCCGACGGGACGCCCTCGGCGGCCAGCGCGGTGCGCAGGCGTTGCACATCGGCGCCGAAGCGCACCAGGTCGGCCCGGTCCGCCGGGGCCGGCGGCTCGCCGAGCACCAGGTCGGCGGCCCGCTCGGGCCAGCCGGGGACGGCGGCGACCAGCGCGGCGCGTACCTCGTCGTCGGTGACGTGGGTGAAGACCGTGCCGGGGGCGACCACGTCGGCCACGGCGGCGATCGCCCGCCGCACCGCCGCCGGGTCGGCCGGCGCGTCGCCGGGCGCGTCGGGCAGCACCGCCGCGGCGGCCAGCCCGGCGGCCATACCGGCAGCCCTGGCCTCGGCGGTGCCGAGCGAGAAGAGGTCCAGCTCGGTGTCGCGGACCAGCGCCCGCGCACCGAGGTCGTCGTCCCAGGTGGCCGGGAGGTAGCCGCGCACCACGGCGACGGGCACCTGTTCGCACTTGCCCTTGATCAGTTCACCCGCGCCGGCCAGCTCGTCCACCACGGCCATCTGGGTGAGCTGGAGTTCGTTGCCGTACGGGTCGATCTCCCCCCGGTGGTCGCGGATAGCCGGCATCCCGGCCACCCCGAGCGCCACGTCGGTGAGCCCGTTGCGCCACGGCCGGCCCATGGTGTCGCTGACGATCACCGCGACGTCCAGGTCGTAGCGCTCGCGCAGCGCCGCCCGCAGGGCCCGCGCCGAGGCGTCCGGGTCCTTCGGCAGCAGCACCAGCCGGGTCTTGTCCACGTTCGACGCGTCGATCCCGGCCGAGGCCATCACGAAGCCGTGGTGGGTCTGCACGATCCGGGTCGCGCCCCGGCTGGCGACCACCCGGGCCGTCTCGGCGGCCAGCGCCTCGTCCCGGGCGGCCAGCCGCTGCGGCCCGTCGGCCGGCACGTCCACCAGCCGCCCCTCCGCCTTGGAGACGATCTTGCTGGTCACCACCAGCACGTCGCCGTCGTGCAGCCACGGTGCCGCGGTGGCGACCATCGCCGCCAGGTCGTCGCCCTCGGTCACGTCGCCGATGCCCAGCACCGGCAGGATCTCCAGCCTCACACCAGCTCCAACGCGGCCCGGACCATCGCCGCCGTGGCCGTCTCGTCCGTCATCAACAGGGGGGCCGACCCGACGGTCACGCCCGGCACCACGGCCCCCGCGTCCTCGGGGGCCACCAGCCAGCCGTCCAGCAGCCCGCCGGAGGACCGGCTGCCGTACAGGCCGCCGACCCCGGCCGCGTCGCACTCCACGCCGACCACGGCCAGGCAGCGGTCGGCCATCCCGCGCACCGCCGCGCCGCCGATGATCGGGGAGACCCCGACCACCGGGGCCGGCCCGCCCGTGACCGCCTCGCGCAGCCCCGGCACGGCCAGCACCGGGGCGACGCTCACCACCGGGTTGCTCGGCGCGACCAGCACCACGTCGGCCGAGGCGAGCGCGTCGAGCACGCCGGGCGCGGGCCTCGCGGCCTCCGCGCCCACGAAGACGAACCGGTGGGTGGGGATCTCCGCCCGGTACCGCACCCACCACTCCTGGAAGTGGATCGCCCGCTGGACGTCGCCGTCGGGGTCGCTCACCACGACGTGCGTCTCCAGCCGGTCGTCGGTCGCCGGCATCAGCCGTACGCCCGGCTGCCAGCGGGTGGCCAGCGCCTCGGTGACCGCCGACAGCGGGTACCCGCCGGTGAGCATGGTGGTGCGGACCAGGTGGGTGGCGATGTCGCGGTCGCCGAGCCCGAACCAGGTCGGCTCCGCGCCGTACGCGGCCAGCTCCGAGCGCACCGCCCAGGTCTCCCCGGCCCGGCCCCAGCCCCGCTCGGGGTCGGCCCCGCCGCCGAGGGTGTACATGACGCTGTCCAGGTCGGGGCAGACCTTCAACCCGTGCACGTAGAGGTCGTCGCCGACGTTGACCACGGCGGTCACCGCGGCGCCCACCTCGCGGGCGTAGGCCCGCACCCCGAGCAGGAACCGGGCGCCCCCGATGCCGCCGGCCAATACGACGATGCGCATGTCGTCCATCCTCGCGCACGCCCCGCCGCCGGGCTGCCGGTGATCGAAGAGACTAGGCTCACGTCGGCAACTGTCCGTTACCGCCCCGAGGGGGAGTCCGTGACCAGCCCTGCCGAGCCCGTGTCCGGCGACGCGCCGCCCGCGTCCCAGGCCGCCACCCCGGCTCGTCAACTCACCGATCCGCTGCGCGAACTGATCGCGTTCGTGCTGCTCGGCGCCAACGCCGTGCTGTTGTTCGTCGGCCTGATCCGGCTGCTCGCCCCGACCCAGTACAGCACCTTCTACAGCCGGGCGGGCAGCGGCTTCTTCTCCTTCGCCGGCCTGGAGGCGGCCGTGCTTCCCGTGCTGGCCGTGCTGCTCGCCGCGCACGTCGCCCCGGTCGCCCGGCGGGCGAAGGTGATCACGCAGGTGGCGCTGGCCGAGTACGCCTTCGGCGCCCTCTTCGGCGCGCTGACCCTGTTGATCTGGACGGTCGACCGGCTGGCCAAGGCGGAGGTGCTCGACGCGTTCCTGGGCCTGCTGATGCGGGCCGCGTGGCTGGCGATCTTCGCGGCCGGCGCGTTCGTCGTGTTCCGCATCTGGCGCGTCCTCTACTACACCCCGAAGCCCAAGCCGGCCCCCGGCGTGTACGGCCAGCCCCAGCCGGGCTGGCCGCAGCAGCCTGGCCAGCCCGGTCAGCAGGGCGGCTGGGGTGCCCCGGGGCAGCAGGGCGGATGGTCTGGCGGCGGGTACCCCGCCCAGGGCCAGCCCGGTACCGGCCAGTTCGGCCAGCCCACCGCCCCGTACGGCCAGCCGGGCGCGCCGTTCGCGCCGGCCCCGGCGTCGGCTCCGCCGTTCGCCGCCGCGCCGCAGTCGAGCCCTCCGTTCGCCGCGCCGCAGTCGAGCCCTCCGTTCGCCGCGCCGCAGTCCAGCCCCCCGTTCGCCGCCGCGCCGCAGTCCGCACCGCCCGCGCCGCAGCCGGGATCTCCGTTCGCTGCCACCCCGCAGTCTGCGCCGCCCGCCCCGCAGTCCGCGCCGCCGTTCCCGGCGGCGCAGCCGCAGTCGGCGCCGCCGTTCGGGCAGCCGCCGTCGGCGGAGCCGACCCAGGCCATCCCGCAGCAGCCGACCGGGCCGGGCGCGTCCGACGGGCACCAGGACGGCGACGCCGAGCGCACCGAGCGCTTCCGGCGCGAGGACTGAGTCACCGCGCCCCGGGTGCGGTCGTCGTCGCCCCGATACCGACGACCGCACCCGGGGAGGCCGGCCGCCGCAGCGCATAGGCTGGGCGGATGGTTGATGGCACCGAGCACCGTCCCACCGCGGCGAGCATCGAGCGCGCGCTGCGCCGGGCCGCCTCCGGCCGGGCGTTGGACGTCGACGAGGCGGTGGCCCTGCTCGCCGCCCGGGGGCCCGCCCTGGACGAGCTGCTCCGCGTCGCCGGTGACATCCGCGACGCCGGCCTGCGCGAGGCCGGCCGCCCCGGCGTGGTCACCTTCTCCAAGAAGGTCTTCATCCCGCTGACCCGGCTGTGCCGGGACCGTTGCCACTACTGCACCTTCGCCACCGTGCCGCACCGGCTCCCCGCCGCGTTCCTCGACCGCGACGAGGTGCTGGCCATCGCGCGCGAAGGCGCCGCGCAGGGCTGCAAGGAGGCCCTGTTCACCCTCGGCGACCGGCCGGAGGAGCGCTGGTCGGCGGCCCGGGAGTGGCTGGACGCCCGCGGCTACGACTCCACCCTCGACTACCTGCGCGCCTGCGCGGTGGCCGTGCTGGAGGAGACGGGCCTGCTGCCGCACCTCAACCCGGGCGTGCTCTCCTGGTCGGAGTTGCAGCGGCTCAAGCCGGTCGCGCCGAGCATGGGCATGATGCTGGAGACCACGGCGACGCGGCTGTGGTCCGAGCCGGGCGGCCCGCACCACGGCTCGCCGGACAAGGAGCCGGCGGTCCGGCTGCGGGTCCTCGACGACGCCGGCCGGGTCGGCGTGCCGTTCACCACCGGCATCCTGATCGGCATCGGGGAGACCCCGGCCGAGCGGGTCGACGCGATCTTCGCGATCCGCCGGGCCCGGCGCGGGTACGGCCACCTCCAGGAGGTGATCGTGCAGAACTTCCGCGCCAAGCCGGACACGGCGATGCGCGGGATGCCCGACGCCGAGCTGCACGACCTGGCGGCGACGGTGGCGGTGGCCCGGGTGCTGCTCGGCCCGGGGGCCCGCATCCAGGCCCCGCCGAACCTCATCGCCGGCGAGTACGGCCTGCTGCTGCGCGCCGGCATCGACGACTGGGGCGGCGTCTCGCCGGTGACCCCGGACCACGTCAACCCGGAACGCCCCTGGCCGCACCTCGACGAGCTGGCCCGGCGCACCGCCGAGGCGGGCTTCACGCTGCGCGAGCGGCTGACGATCTATCCCGAGTACGTCCGGGCCGGCGACCCGTGGCTGGACCCGCGCCTGCTGCCGCACGTCTCGGCGCTGGCCGACCCGGCGACCGGGCTCGCGGTCGAGGCGGCCCGCCCGGTGGGCCGCCCCTGGCAGGAGCCGGACGAGGTCTTCGGCGGCGGCCGGACCGACCTGCACGCCACGATCGACACCGCCGGCCGCACCGGCGACCGGCGCGGCGACTTCGACAGCGTCTACGGCGACTGGTCGCAGGTCGCCGCCGAGGCCGACGCCAGCGTCGCGGCCGGGGGCGGCGGGGCGGGGGCGACCGGCGCGGGCGGGGGCGGTGGGGTGCGGGCGGGGGCGACCGCCGGGGCCGGGGAGCACGCCCTGCGTACCGGGCTGCGGTTGGCCGCCGACGACCCGGCGGCGCTGCTCGACCCCCGGCACACCGACGCGGCCCTGGCGCTCTTCGCCGCCGACGGGCCGGCGCTGGACGCGCTGTGCCGCGCCGCCGACGACGCGCGCCGCGACGCCGTCGGCGACGACGTGACCTACGTGGTCAACCGCAACATCAACTTCAGCAACGTCTGCTACGTCGGCTGCCGCTTCTGCGCGTTCGCCCAGCGGGAGCGCGACGCCGACGCGTTCCGGCTCTCGGTGGACCAGGTCGCCGACCGCGCCGAGGAGGCGTGGGCGGCCGGGGCCACCGAGGTCTGCCTCCAGGGCGGGATCGACCCGAAGCTGCCGGTGACCGGGTACGCGGACCTGATCCGGGCGATCAAGGCCCGGGTGCCGGGGATGCACGTGCACGCGTTCTCCCCGATGGAGATCGTCACGGCGGCGGCGAAGGCCGGCGTGCCGGTGCGGGAGTGGCTGACCGGGCTGCGGGAGGCGGGCCTGGACACCATCCCGGGCACGGCCGCCGAGATCCTCGACGACGAGGTGCGCTGGGTGCTCACCAAGGGCAAACTGCCGGCCGCCGCCTGGGTCGAGGTGGTCAGCACGGCCCACGAGCTGGGCATCCGCTCCAGCTCCACCATGATGTACGGCCACGTCGATCACCCCGGACAGTGGCTGGCCCACTTCCGGGTGCTGGCCGGGGTGCAGGACCGCACGGGCGGCTTCACCGAGTTCGTGGCGCTGCCCTTCGTGCACACCAACGCCCCGATCTACCTCGCCGGCATCGCCCGGCCCGGCCCGACGTGGCGGGAGAACCGGGTGGTGCACGCGATGGCCCGGCTGCTGCTGCACGGCCGCATCGCCAACATCCAGTGCTCCTGGGTGAAGCTCGGCGACGCGGGCACCGTGGCGATGCTCGGCGGAGGCTGCAACGACCTGGGCGGCACCCTGATGGAGGAGACGATCTCCCGGATGGCCGGATCGGGCAACGGCTCGGCGCGGACCGAGGAGCAGTTGCGGGCCATCGCGGCGGCTGCCGGGCGGCCGGCCCGCAAGCGGACGACCGCGTACGGTCACGCGCGGCCGTAGCGTCGAGTCGGGCCCCGTACCGTCTGGTGGGACGCCGGCGCATCCATCGCGGCGATCGGCGTCCTCTGTGGAGTCGGGGCGGCGTTCGCCGGTCGAACAGCGGTTCTCCGTGGCGCGACTAATCTACTGATCAGTTGCGGACGCCGCGTCCCGCCCACATCGTGGACGGAGAATTCCCGCCGCTTCCCGCCGGACGGGCGGTCCCGGCCGAGTCGCGTTAACCTGTGCCCCACCAAGATCAGCATTGGTGGGGCGATGCCGTCGGGCCCCTCGCCGACGTGTCCGGGGGTGCCGGTCGGTGGACCGCCACAGCAGAAAAAGCGGGCAACTCGCCGAGGAGGGCGTTACTCGTCCGGGGTCTGAATCGATAGGGCAGGTTGCGAGGCCGGGCGCCGAAGTGGTCGCCCGCAGCGTGTCGGGAGGGCGACTCCATTATCAAGTTCGGCTTGACGGCGCACGTATTACACGCGTGTAATTTGAATGGGGTTGTTCGCGCGGAACGCAACAAATCGCGACGGAACGGACAGGTACGCCTTTCGTGTGGGGGGTTGCAGCGGCGACGACGCCGGTGCGCGACAAGGAGGCATCTTTCGATGGACGGCCAGCTTGAGGTGGCCGACCTGCTCGGGAACGCGCCGGAGTGGCAGGAGCAGGCACTCTGCTCCCAGACCGATCCGGAGGCGTTCTTCCCCGAGAAGGGCGGCTCGACCCGCGAGGCGAAACGAATCTGCTCGCGGTGCGAGGTCAAGACCGAATGCCTGGAATACGCCCTGGGTCACGACGAGCGGTTCGGGATCTGGGGTGGGCTCTCGGAGCGGGAGCGGCGCAAGCTCAAGCGGCGGGCCGCCTGAGCGTTGCCGGGCCGGGGCGGTGGGGGCCGCCCGGCTCGGGCGTCCGGGGCGGCCGAACCCGGCCGGCCCGGCTCAGGCCAGCTCGTCCGGGTCGACCCCGAGCAGGTTCGCCACCTGCTCGATGATCACGTCGTGTACGAGGTCGGCCAGGTCCTCCCGGTCCATGGCGCGGAACTCCAGCGGCCGGCGGTAGAGCACGATCCGTGGGGGCACCTCCTGCCGGCCGGGGCGGCCGGGCAGCAGCCGCGCGAGCGGCACCTCGCCGTCCTCCAGCACGTCGGAGTCGTAGACGTTCAGGTCCGGCGGCACGTCCTCCACGGCGAACTCGACGCCGGCCAGCTCCTTGGCGAACCGCCGTTCGAGGGTCTCCACGGTGTCGAGCACGAGATCGTCGAAGACCTCGGCCTTCGTCCGGGCCAGCGGCACGGTCGCCGGCACCAGCCGCCCGCGCAGGCCCCGCCCGTGCCGGTCACGGTGGGCGCGCCGGCCGGAGCCGGGGCGGCGGTGTTCCGGACTGGTCATGACGCACAGGGTAGCCCGCCGCGCGGCCCGGCCGATGGCTGTGCCGCGCGCGCGGCGCGCCGACACCCACCGTGACCGTCTCGATCGTCGGATGTTGCGAATTGTGATCTCGATGACGGGCGTGTCGCAACGCGAACCGGTGCGCCGGACCCGGTAATGGAGATACCCTCCCGCCGTGAGGTCAACACGGCGCTGCTCCCGGAACGGCTGCCCCCGGCAAGCGGTCGCCACGTTGACCTATGTCTACAACGAGTCGACAGCGGTCGTCGGGCCCCTCGCGGCCTTCGCGGAACCCCACACGTACGACCTCTGCGAGCCGCACGCCCGCAACCTCACCGCCCCCCGGGGCTGGAACGTGGTGCGTCACGAGGGCGAGTTCGATCCGCCGCCCCCCAGCACCGACGACCTGGTGGCGCTCGCCGAGGCCGTCCGCGAGGCGGCCCGTCCCGCTCCGCCCCGCCCCCCGGACGAGCAGCGGCAGCAGCAGCCGCCGAACCCCCAGACGGGCCGCCGGGGCCACCTGCGGGTGATCCCCCCGAACCACCACTGACGGCCGCCCGCCGCGGCCGCGCCTCGCTGAGGCGGCGGGCGCGCGGGCGGGCATTGCCAGGGCGTTTGGCGGGCGTACGGGGCGCACCTCGAATGCGCGAAAAAGGTCCCGCCGCCACCCGCCGTTTCGGGGCCGCCGCCACCACTCGGCGTCGCTATCGTGCGCACTGCACGCGACCGACGCCGGGAGGGCCGATGAGCAACGAGGCGCTGCGCACAGCGATGTCCGCCAGGGGGGAGACCGCCGACTCGCTCGCGGAGAAGGTCCGGGTGGACCCGAAGACGGCGGCCCGGTGGGTGGGGGAGGGCCGGATCCCCCACGCGCGCACCCGCTTCGCGGTCGCCCGGGTGCTCGGCAAGGAGGTCGTGGAGCTGTGGCCGTCGCCGCTGCGCCGCCGCAACGTGTCCTGGTTCCACCGCTGGGCCGAGCTGGAGCAGGTCGCCGTCTCGTTCCGGTCGTACCAGCCGCTGCTGGTGCCGGGGCTGCTCCAGACCGAGGCGTACGCGCGGGCCGTGCTGGGCACCGGCGGGCTGGTCCCGCAGGGCGAGGTCGAGCGGATCGTGGCCGGCCGGCTCGACCGGCAGGCGATCCTGGCCGCCGAGGCCCCGCCGCAGCTCGTCGCGGTGATCGACGAGGTGGTGCTGCGCCGGATGGTCGGCGACCGGGCGGTGATGGCCGGCCAGCTCGCCCACCTCGCGGCGATGGCCGAGCGGGAGCACGTGCAGGTCCGGGTGATCCCCGCCGAGAACCCGTGGCACACCGGCCTGGCCGGGCCGTTCGTGCTCGCCGGTTTGCCCGACGGGACGGAATTGGCGTATCTCGACAACCAGCTCCGCGGTCAGATCGCGACCGATCCCGTCGACGTTGCTAGCCTGGGGCGACGCTGGGAGAGCGTCACCGGCGAGGCGCTGCCCTCCCGCCGGTCGGTCGCCCTGATCAGGGAGGTGGCGGCGACGTGGAGCTGACCGAGGCCCGGTGGCGCACCGCGACCCGCAGCAGCAACAACGGCGGGGACTGCGTCGAGGTGGCCGACAACCTGCCCGGGCGGGTGCTGGTGCGCGACAGCAAGGACCGCGACGGCGGCACCCTCACCTTCGCCCCGGCCGCCTGGCGCTCCTTTCTCGACCTCACCCGCCGGGCCGCCTGACCGCTGACCGCCCGGGTCGCCTGACCGCCGGGCGGGGCGGGGGAGAGCGGCGGGCGAGACTCAGGCCGTACCCCAGCTCTGGGTCTGCCTGTGGAGCTTGAGGTAGACGAACGCCTCCGTGGCGAGCACGCCCTCAACGGCGCGCAGCCGTTGCAGCACCTCCAGCAGGTGGGCGTCGTTGCGGCAGGCCACCTCGGCGAGCAGGTCGAACGACCCGGCGGTGATCACCACGTAGTCGACCTCCCCCAGGCCGGCGAGCCGGTCGGCCACCCCCTCCAGGTCGCCGTCGGTGCGCAGGCCGATCATGGCCTGGCGGGGGAAGCCGAGCTGGAGCGGGTCGGTGACCGCGACGATCCGGATGATCCCGGCGTCGAGCAGCCGCTGCACCCGCTGGCGCACCGCCGCCTCCGACAGGCCGACCGCCCTGCCGATCGTCGCGTACGGCCGGCGGCCGTCCTCCTGGAGCTGCTCGATGATCTGCCTGGCCACGTCGTCGAGGAGAGCGTGGCTGGCCCCTTCGCGGACGGCGACGCGCCGCCCCACGTCTCCGCGTTCCTGCTGCCGGATGGCCATCGTCAGTTCCCCGCTTCCGGTTTCCGCCGGGGATCGTAGGCCCCCAGCGCAGTGTGGCGTAATTCGTGGTGTATGGCTATCACGGCAACGGAATCGCTTGTGAGCCCAGTTGCCTCATGTCAGGATCAGTCCCCGTCGCCTGAAGAACCCCTCCTAGGAGTCGGCAATGCGCACCCCCCTCCGGCCCCTCACCCGGCGTGGTCTGCTCCGCGGCGCCCTCGGTTCGGCCGCGCTGCTCGCCACGGCGGGCGCGACGGCCGGCTGCGGCACCGAGGGTGCCCAGCAGACCGAGGCCGGCTGCGTCAGCGAGGACCTCTCCGGCGCGGAACGGAAGCTGACGTTCTCGAACTGGCCGCAGTACCTGGACGTCGACGAGTCCGACGCGTCCAAGCGGCCCAGCCTGGACGGGTTCGTGGCGTCGACCGGCATCCAGGTCACCTACACCGAGGACATCAACGACAACAACGAGTTCTTCGGCAAGGTGCAGAACCAGCTCGCCGCCTGTCAGGGCATCGGGCGGGACGTCATCGTGCTGACCGACTGGATGTCGGCCCGGATGATCCGGCTCGGCTGGATCCAGAAGCTCGACCCGGCGCGGATCCCCAACGTGGCGGCCAACCTGCTGCCGTCGCTGCTCGACCGCTCCTTCGACCCGCAGAACCGGATCTCCATCCCCTGGCAGTCCGGCCTGGCCGGCCTCGCCTACCACGGCGGCGTCACCAGGGAGATCCGCACGGTCGACGAGCTGTTGACCCGCCCCGACCTCAAGGGCCGGGTGACCGCGCTGGCCGAGATGCGCGACACCATCGGCCTGCTGCTCCAGTCGAACGGGCACGACCCGGCCAACTTCACCCCCGCCCAGTTCGACGACGCGCTGGCCAAGCTCAAAAGGGCCGTCGACTCCGGGCAGATCCGCCGGTTCACCGGCAACGACTACGCGCCCGAGCTGGCCAAGGGCGACATCGCGGCGTGCCTCGGCTGGTCCGGCGACATCATCCAGCTCGCCGCCGAGAACGAGAAGATCAGGTTCGTGGCGCCGGACTCCGGCGTGATCCTGTACAGCGACAACATGATGGTGCCGAACAAGGCGACCCACCGGGCGAACGCCGAGGCGCTGATCGACTACTACTACCAGCCGGCGGTCGCCGCGAAGGTCGCCGCGTACGTCAACTACATCTGCCCCGTCCGGGGCGCGCAGGCCGAGATGGAGAAGATCGATCCGAAGCTGGCCGCCAACCCGCTGATCTTCCCGGACGACGCCCTGCTGGCCAGGTCGAAGGTGTTCATGACCCTGGACGAGAAGCAGGAGAAGGAGTACGAGGGCAAGTTCCAGCAGGTCATCGGGGCATGAACGGCATGGTCAACGAGTCACCCGGCGGCGACCTGCGGCTGGACGGGCTGACCAAGAGGTTCGGCCGCATCACCGCGGTCGACGGTCTCGACCTCACCGTCGCGCAGGGCTCGTTCTTCGCCCTGCTCGGGCCGTCCGGCTGCGGCAAGACCACCACCCTGCGGGCGGTCGCCGGGCTGGAGGAGCCCACGAGCGGGCGGGTGCTGCTCGGCGACCGGGACATCACCCGGCTGCGCCCGCACCGGCGGCCCGTCAACACCGTGTTCCAGAGCTACGCACTCTTCCCGCACCTGAACGTCCACGAGAACGTGGCGTTCGGCCTGCGGCGGCGCGGCATCCGCTCCGTCGACGCCGAGGTCGCGCGGATGCTGGCGCTGGTGCGGCTCGACGGCTTCGGCCCCCGCCGCCCCGCCCAGCTCTCCGGCGGGCAGCAGCAGCGGGTCGCGCTCGCCCGCGCCCTGATCAACCAGCCGCAGGTGCTGCTGCTCGACGAGCCCCTCGGCGCGCTCGACCTGAAGCTGCGCCGGCAGATGCAGGTCGAGCTGAAGCGCCTCCAGATCGAGGTCGGCACCACCTTCGTGCAGGTCACCCACGACCAGGAGGAGGCCATGACCATGGCCGACACGGTCGCGGTGATGAACGCGGGGCGCATCGAGCAGCTCGGCGGGCCGGCCGACATCTACGAGTACCCGGCCACCGCCTTCGTGGCGAACTTCCTCGGCCAGTCCAACCTGCTCGCCGCCGAGGCCGCCGGCCCGGCCGGCTCCGAGGTGCCCGTCACCGCCCACGGCGCGCGCTTCTCCGTGCCCGCCGACCGCGCCCGCGCCGACCGGGGCGCGGTCCACCTGGGGGTACGCCCCGAGAAGCTGCACCTGGCCGGCACCGACGCCGGGCTGCCTGCCGGCCACCAGCACGTCGCCGGCGTGGTCACCGACGCCTCGTACGTGGGCGTCAGCACCCAGTACCTGGTGCGCACCGCGTGGGGCGGCGAGCTGTCCGCGTTCGTGGCGAACAGCGGGCTCGGCGGGCAGCTCCCGATCGGCGCGTCGGTGGTGGCGCACTGGGACCCCCGCCACGCGTTCCTGCTGCCCCGCGAGCCGGGCCACGGCGACCGGGCCGCCGGCCGGCTCGACGCGCCGGTGGGGGCGGCCCCGTGACGGCACGCGGGCGGCACCGGCTGCTGCCGTACCTGCTGCTGCTGCCCGGCGTGGCCTGGCTGCTGCTGTTCTTCGCGGTGCCGCTGCTCCAGCTCGCCGCCGCGAGCCTCTACGACCCCGGCGGCTCGCTCTCCACCGGGTACGCGATGACGTGGGCGTTCGGCAACTACCCCGACGCGCTGCGGGCGTACTGGCCGCAGTTCGCCCGCTCCTTCATGTACGCGGGGGCGGCGCTCGCGCTGGCGCTGCTGATGGGCTACCCGCTGGCGTACGCGATCGCCCGCAAGGCCGGCCGGTGGAAGAACCTGCTGCTGGTGGCCGTGGTCGCCCCGATGTTCACCAGCTTCCTGGTGCGCACGCTGGCCTGGAAGACGATCCTGTCCGACAACGGTTGGCTGGTGGGGCTGCTGCGCGACGTGCACCTGCTCGGCCCCGACGGGCGGCTGCTGGCCACCCCCGTCTCGGTGGTCCTCGGCCTGACGTACAACTTCCTGCCCTTCCTGGTGCTGCCGCTGTACGCGAGCCTGGAGCGGCTCGACCCGCGCCTGCTGGAGGCGGCCGGCGACCTGTACGCGAGCCCGGCGCAGACGTTCCGCCGGGTGACCCTGCCGCTGTCGAGGCCCGGCCTGGTCGCCGGCACGCTGCTCTTCTTCATCCCGGCGACCGGCGACTACATCAACGCCGAGCTGCTCGGCACCCCCAACGAGTACATGATCGGCAACGTCATCGACTCGGCCTTCCTGGTCCGGCTGGACTACCCGCAGGGCGCGGCGCTGTCGTTCCTGCTGATGGCGGCGATCCTCGCGGCGGTCTTCGGCTACCTGCGCCGCGCGGACCCTTCGCAGGGGGTCCTGTGAGCGCCTTTCGCTGGCTCGCCGAGCGGTGGGTGATGGGCGTGGCCCTGCTGGTGCTCGGCTACCTCGCCCTGCCGGTCCTGGTCGTCGCCGCCCTGTCCTTCAACCGTCCGTCGAACCGCCTGTCGTACGATTTCGCCGAGTTCACCCTGGACAACTGGCGGCAGCCCTGCGCGACCCCCGAGATGTGCGACGCGGTGCTGCGCAGCGTCCAGATCGGCTTCGTCTCCACCGTCGTCTCCACCGTGCTCGGCACGCTGATGGCGTTCGCGCTGGTGCGCCACCGCTTCGCCGGCCGCTCCGGGACCAACCTGCTGGTCTTCCTGCCGATGGCCACCCCCGAGCTGGTCATGGGCACCTCGCTGCTGGCCCTGTTCGTCTCCGCCGGGGTGCCGCAGGGCTTCTGGACCGTCGTCGTCGCGCACGTCATGTTCTGCCTGTCGTTCGTGGTGGTGACCGTCCGGGCGCGGCTCGCCGGGATGGACCGGCGGCTGGAGGAGGCGGCGGCGGACCTCTATGCCGGCCCGTGGCAGGCGTTCCGGCTGGTCACCCTGCCGCTGGTGCTCCCCGGCATCGTGGCCGCCGCGCTGCTGGCGTTCTCGCTGAGCTTCGACGACTTCATCGTCACGAACTTCAACTCGGGCACCACCGTCACGTTCCCGATGTACGTCTGGGGCGCCGCCCAGCGGGGCATCCCGCCGCAGGTCAACGTCGTCGGCACGGCGATGTTCGCGATCGCCCTGCTGCTCGTGCTGCTCACCAGCGTAAGGAAGGGCACCTTGTTAACGCATTCGGTAGAGGAAGGGCCCCCTGTTAACAACACCTGACGCCAGCGCCGTCGTGGCGGGATGCCCGTCGTGGAGTGATTACCCGACCACCGATTACCGCTTCGGCCACCTGCCGCAGGACGACGCGGGCCTACCGCTGGCGAAGCGGCAGACGTCTCACCCGTAGGTGACCTCTGGCGAAACTGACCACCGCACCCGCGTGGAGGTCCTCGACGACCGACGGCAGGTTCGCGATCAGCAGCTCCGCCTGCTCCATTGGGGTCTGCTTGTCCGTCGAGCGCATCAACACCAACGACGGAGCGGTGTTTCCGCTGAGCGCGAGCATCGTCGCGAAGTCGCTGTCCGCCGAGATGATCACGTACTGGCCGGCGACGGCGAAGGCGGCGATCTTCTCGTCAGAGGCGGCGAGTAAGCCATGATCCATGACATGGGACGCCTGGTGCCCTACCTCAGCCAGCCGGACTGCGATCCGGGGCGACAGGTTGGCATCGATCAGCAGCTTCATGCGGCTGCAGGTCGGATCGGTAGTTCCCGTTCCGAGACGGCGGCTGCGGCGAACTCCAGTGCCGCGAGCACGTCCTCGCGTTCCAGGTAGGGGTAGTCGCTCAGCACGTCGTCGACGCTGCGGCCGGCCGCGAGCTGGCCGAGTACGGCGGTGGCGGTGACCCGGGTGTCCCGGATACAGGGCAGCCCGCCCATGCGTCCGGGATCGACGGTTATCCGCTCAAGAGGCATGCCTGGATTCTACGGCTGGTCGGGGCATCACCGCCGGTCCCGCGCCAGCCGTCGGCGCGATCCATCGTTCGGGAGCAGTGTCGGTGCCCTCGTCGCCTTGGCCCTGCTCACCGCCTACCGCCCGCCGAGCGATGCGGGAGCGGTGACGGAAGGCTGACCGTCGCCTGGGGCGTACGTCATCGATGCGGCTACGGGTGGACGGGACGCATCGATCCGGACGTGGTTTCCGCGAGAACGTCCGGCTCCCCGCCCCCACCGTCCGTGCCGAGCGGGAAGCCGATCGATGTTGGTGAGAGCCGCCACGGCGGTTACCCCCGCAGCGGGTGGCGGTGAGACTCGGTGCCGTGACGCATCAGCCGCCGTACCACCCCGGCCAGCCGCTTCCCGGCCCGATCGCCCCGGCCGCCGCCCGCCCCGGCTGGTTCGGCCGGCTCCCGGCGGGGCAGCGCGTCGGCGTGGTCCTCGGCGGGGTGCTGCTGTCGTCCGTCCTGCTGTGCTGCTCGGGCGTGGCGGTCCTCGGCGCCTTCGTTGACGAGCCCCCGGCGGCCAGGAAGGCGACCGCCGGGGCCGGGTCGGGTGACGCGCCGGCCGCTGCCGCCGAACCGGTCGTGTCCGACGGGGCGCCGCAGGCGTCCGACGGTCCGTCGGCGGCCTCCGAGCCGTCGCCCGTCCCCACCACGGCCTCGCCCTCGCCGACCCCCGCCGCCCCGACGGTCTCGCCGACCTCCGCCGCCCCGGCGATGGAGACCCGCACCGAGACGAAGACGCAGGCGATCCGGCACGGCGAGCGGACCGTCAAGGACTCGTCCCTGGCGGAGGGGAAGCGGGTCGTCCGGACCCGGGGCGTCGACGGGGTGCGCACGCTGACGTACGAGGTCACCCTCACCGACGGGGTGCCCACCGCCCGGACGCTGGTCCGCTCGATCGTGACGAAGCAGCCGGTCACCCAGGTCGTCGCGGTGGGCACGAAGCAGCAGCGCCGGTGCGACCCGAACTACAGCGGGTGCGTGCCGATCGCCAGCGACGTCGACTGCGCCGGAGGCGGCGGCAACGGCCCCGCGTACGTCACCGGCCCGGTCAAGGTGATCGGCGTGGACATCTACGACCTGGACCGGGACAACGACGGGTACGGCTGCGACGACTGACGCGGCCCGCCCACCTAGCCCGGCCCACCCACCTCGCCCGGTCCGTTCTCGGTGGCGAGGCGGGAGCGGGTCAGGAAGCGGACGCCGTCCGGGGCCTCCAGGGAGAAGCCGCTGCCCCGCCCCGGGACCACGTCGACCGTCAGCGTGGTGTGCCGCCACAACTCCCACTGGTTCGCCGACATCCAGAACTCGACCGGCTCGGGGACGCCCTCCACGACGAGGGACGCGAGCAGGACGTCCGCGCCGCCGGTGCGGAACTCGCCCGCCGGGTAGCACATCGGCGCGCTGCCGTCGCAGCAGCCGCCGGACTGGTGGAACATCAACGGCCCGTGCCGCCCCCGCAGCGACCGGAGCAGCTCGGCCGCCGCGGGGGTGAGGGTCACCACGGGCGTCGGCATCAGAAGAGGCCGAGCTTGGTGGGGGAGTAGCTGACCAGCAGGTTCTTCGTCTGCTGGTAGTGCTCCAGCATCATCCTGTGGTTCTCCCGGCCGATGCCGGACTGCTTGTACCCGCCGAAGGCGGCGTGCGCCGGGTACGCGTGGTAGCAGTTCGTCCAGACCCGACCGGCCTGGATGGCCCGACCGGCCCGGTAGGCGGTGTTCATGTCCCGGGTCCAGACGCCCGCCCCGAGCCCGTACAGCGTGTCGTTGGCGATCTTCACCGCGTCGGAGAGGTCCGCGAAGGAGGTCACGGAGACCACCGGGCCGAAGATCTCCTCCTGGAAGATCCGCATCCCGTTGTGGCCCTCGAAGATGGTCGGCTCGACGTAGTACCCGCCCGACAGCTCGCCGCCCAGGTCCGCCCGCGCGCCGCCGGTCAGCACCTTCGCGCCCTCCTGCCGCCCGATGTCCAGGTAGGAGAGGATCTTCTCCAGTTGGTCGTTGGACGCCTGCGCGCCGATCATCGTCTCGGTGTCGAGCGGGTGCCCCTGGCGCACCGCGCGCGTCCGGTCCACGGCGGCGGCGAGGAAGTCGGCGTAGTGCCCCTGCTGGATGAGCGCCCGGGACGGGCAGGTGCAGACCTCGCCCTGGTTGAGGGCGAACATGGTGAAGCCCTCGAGCGCCTTGTCGAGGAAGTCGTCATCGGCGGCGCTGACGTCGTCGAAGAAGATGTTCGGGCTCTTGCCGCCCAGCTCCAGGGTGACGGGGCGGATGTTCTCGCTGGCGTACTGCATGATCAGCCGGCCCGTGGTGGTCTCGCCCGTGAACGCCACCTTCGCCACCCGGGGCGAGGACGCCAGCGGCTTGCCCGCCTCGACGCCGAAGCCGTTGACGATGTTCACCACGCCCGGCGGCAGCAGGTCGGCCACCAGCGACAACCAGTAGTGGATCGAGGCCGGGGTCTGCTCGGCCGGCTTGAGCACCACCGCGTTGCCGGCCGCGAGCGCCGGGGCGAGCTTCCAGGTGGCCATCAGGATCGGGAAGTTCCACGGGATGATCTGCCCGACCACGCCGAGCGGCTCGTGGAAGTGGTAGGCGACGGTGTCGTCGTCCAACTCGCCGAGGGAGCCCTCCTGCGCCCGGATCGCGCCCGCGAAGTACCGGAAGTGGTCGATGGCCAGCGGGATGTCGGCGGCCAGGGTCTCCCGCACCGGCTTGCCGTTCTCCCAGGTCTCGGCGATGGCCAGCGACTCCAGGTGCTCCTGCATCCGGTCGGCGACGCGGTGGAGGATCAGCGCCCGCTCGGCGACGGGGGTGCGGCCCCACGCGTCGGCGGCGCCGTGCGCGGCGTCGAGCGCCCTCTCGACGTCCTCGGCGGTGCCCCGGGCCACCTCGCAGAAGGTCTGCCCGGTGACCGGCGTCGGGTTCTCGAAGTAGCGGCCGTGGTGCGGCTTCACGTACTCGCCGCCGATGAAGTGGTCGTAGCGGGACTGCCAGTGGGTGGGCGCGTCGTGGCGCGTCATGGTTACCTCCGCCGTCCAATCTCGGGTGACGGCGGGAACGCTAGGCCCGGCGACGTTGCAGCGACGTTGCGCGCGGCAGGTCGTACTCCAGGGCGAGCTGGTGGACGCGCGCGAGGGCGAGCGGCCGGCGCGGCGCGCCCGGCGGCAACGCCAGGGCCAGCGCCTGCCAGGCGGCGAGGTCGTCGACGCCTGCGGGCGTGCCGGTCCAGGCCGCGAGCAGCGCCGGGTCGCGGGCGGCCAGCGCCGCCGCGCGGAGCTGCCCGTCGACCAGCCGGCGCAGTCGCGCCACCCCCGGCGCGTCGGAGGAGGGCAGCAAAGGCCCCGGGTACGCGTCGAGCGCCCCCGTCACCTCACCCCGTTCCAGCAGCTCGGTGACCGTGCGGAAGTCCGCCCGCACCGGCCCGCGCAGCCGGTACGGGCGGGAGTCGAGCAGCTCCGCCCCCAGTGCCCGGCGCAGCCGGGACAGCTCGGCGCGCAGGGTGACCGGGCGCAGCCGGTCGTCGCCGTACAGGTCCAGGCCGAGCTGCTCGCCGGTGCGCCCCTCGGGGTGGTCGAGCAGCAGCACCAGCAGCTCGCTGTGCCGGCGGCCGAGCCGCAGGGCCCGCCCCCCGACGCGCAGCTCCGCCTCGTCCCGGCCGAGGGCGTTCACGGTGACCGCGCCCGGGTCGACCGGGCGGGCGGCGGCGAGCTGGGCCTCGGCGGCGCGGGCGGTGGCGCGGACCAGGGCGAGGCTCTGCGGGTGGGCCAGGTGGTCGCCGCCGGTGATGTCGACCGCGCCGAGCAGCCGGCCGGTGGCCGGATCGTGGACCGGGGCGGCGGCACAGGTCCAGCGCTGCACGGGGCGGCTGAAGTGCTCGGTGGCGAAGATCTGCACACTGTGGTCGACGGCGAGGGCGGTGCCGGGGGCGTTGGTGCCGGCGTGCGCCTCGTCCCAGCGTGCGCCCGGCACGAAGTTCATCCGCTCGGCGTGCCGCAGCACACCCGGGTGCCCCTCCACCCAGAGCAGCCGCCCGTGCGCGTCGCAGACGGCCATCAGGTGCGCGCCGTCGTGGGCGACGCCGCCGAGCAGGTCCCGGAACAGCGGCAGCACCCGGGCGAGGGGGTGGGCGGCCCGGTAGCTGGCCAGCGCGTCGTCGGTCAGCTCGACCGGCGGGGTGACCTCGGGGTCGAGCAGCGCCGAGCGGCGCCAGGACCGGCGCACCACCTCGCGCACCCGGCGCGGCTCGGTGCCGGCGGCGAGGAACGCCTCGTGGGCGGCACCGACCTGCGCGATCCGTTCCGCCGGATCGGCGCCGAACTCCAGGGCGAGCCACGGGTCGGCCATCGGCGACCTCCTCGCGACCATCGTGACGCAGCTCACCGTCGACCGCCATCCCGGGTCGGCGGGCGTGCTGGCCCACCGCAGGTGTTTCCGGGAGACAGCCGGGGTGGGTTAGCGAAGCGTGGAGGCCGTTTCCCCACCGAATCCGCGGCGGCCACGGGATCGCGCGACAGTTTCCGTGCGGAGGAGGTCGTCTAGGCTGCCGGTGTGGAATCCAGGGCCTTCTTCGTCGCCGGCCGACCCGCACACGGCGAGGGCGAGCTGACCGTCAGCCACCCGTACGACGGCCGGACGGTGGGGCGTACCACGCTCGCCACGGCCGACCAGGTCGAGGCCACCGTCGCCGCGGCGGCCGGGGTGGCGGCGGAGGCCGCGGCCCTGCCCGCGCACGCCCGCGCGGCGGCCCTCGACCACGTCTCCCGCCGGCTCGCCGAGCGCGCGGAGGAGGTCGCGGCGCTGATCACCGCCGAGAACGGCAAGCCGGTCAAGTGGGCGCGGGCCGAGGTGGGGCGGGCCGTGTCGACGTTCCGCTGGGCGGCCGAGGAGGCCCGGCGGTTCTCCGGCGAGCTGCAACGCCTCGACACCGACCCGGCCGCCACCGGCCGGATCGCCCTGGTCCGGCGGGTGCCGAAGGGGCCCGTGCTCGGGATCACGCCGTTCAACTTCCCGCTCAACCTGGTGGCGCACAAGGTCGCCCCGGCCATCGCCGTCGGCGCGCCCATCGTCGTGAAGCCGGCCCCGGCCACCCCACTGTCGGCGCTGCTGCTCGGCGAGCTCCTCGCCGAGACCGGGCTGCCCGAGGGGATGTTCTCGGTGCTGCCGCTGCCCAACGAGCGCGCCGCCGAACTGGTCGCCGACCCGAGGCTGCCGGTGGTGTCCTTCACCGGGTCCGGGCCGGTCGGCGCGGCCATCCGCCGGTCCGTGCCCGACAAGCACGTCACCCTGGAGCTGGGCGGCAACGCGGCGGCCGTGATCTGCGAGGACTGGAACACCGACGAGGACCTCACCTTCGCGGCGCGACGGATCGCCACGTTCGCCAACTACCAGGCCGGGCAGTCGTGCATCGCCGTGCAGCGGGTGTACGTCCACGAGTGGCTCTACGACGCGTTCCTGCCCCGGCTCGTCGCCGCCGTGACGGCGCTGCGCACCGGCGACCCGGCCGACGAGCTGACCGATGTCGGGCCACTGGTGGACGTCGACGCCGCCGAGCGGGTCGAGGCGTGGGTCGACGAGGCGGCGGTGGCCGGGGCGACGATCGAGGTCGGCGGCCGGCGCGACGGCGCGACGTACCCGCCGACGGTGCTCTCCGGCGTGCCCGGCGACGCGAAGGTCTGCACCGAGGAGGTCTTCGGGCCGGTGCTCGTCGTCGCCCGGGTCGAGAACGACGCCGCCGGGTTCGCCGCCGTCAACGACTCCGCGTACGGCCTCCAGGCCGGCGTCTTCACCCACCGCCTCGACGTCGCCTTCGCCGCCCATCGGACGCTGGAGGTCGGCGGCGTGATCGTCGGCGACGTGCCGTCGTACCGGGCGGACCAGATGCCGTACGGGGGCGTGAAGGGCAGCGGCGTCGGCCGCGAGGGCCTGCGCAGCGCGATGGACGACTACACCGACCCCCGGGTCATGGTGCTCACCGGGATGCCGCTGTAGCGTCGGTCTCCGCCGAGGTGCCGGCGGAGCGCCGGTTTTCGCCGAGGTGCCGGCGTAGCGGCTACCAGGTGCCGTCGTCGCGCACCCGGGCCGGGGCGCGGCCGAGCAGCAGGGTGGTCAGCGCGGCGTCGATGTCCTCGCCGAGGAACCACTCGCCGGCCTGGTCCAGCGCGAAGACCCGGCCCCGCTCGTCGATCGCGATGAGGGTCTCCTCCCGCTCCGAGCCGAGCGGGAACAACCGGACGCCGAGCACCGCGCCGAAGTCCGCGAGCGTGTCCGCGTTGTGGGCGTGCAGGTGCGGGAGGATGTCGAACCGGGAGATCCACACCTGTTCGCCCGGGCCGCACCTGGCCCCGATCAGCCCCGGAAACTGGGTGATGGCCCGTACGGCTGCCGGAAAGGCCACATGGGAATGGGTGGCCCCGGCGACGGCGGTGATGTCCCGGACGGCGGCGGCGGCCATGATCTCGTCCGCCGGGTGAGGCTCCCAGCCCGCCTCGACGAGGGCGTGCGCCACCTTGTCCGGGAATCGGCCCGGCTCGGGCGCGGGCACTGGCTTCGCCTCCCGGGTCCAGGGTTGGCTGAACCCCAGGTCGGACCAGGGCAGCACGTTCATGTGCACCAGCAGCCTCGTGCAGGAGTCGCACGGCCCCCTGGCCGGGCGCTTCGCCGGGCCGCCCGAGGGATCGCCCGCCTCGCGCACCCAGAACAGCTCGAACAGGCTGCCCGCCAGCAGGGCCCGCGCCTCGTCGAGGGCGAGTGGCGCCCGGCCCTCGGCGGCGCGGCGGTGGTCGTGCTCGTGCAGCACGTCGGACACAACGATCACCTCGGCGTGCCGGTCGCTTCCCCGGACCAGGTGCCCGGGGGGCTGCGCGTCCAGGTAGTCCCCCACGAGCCGATGGTGTCGCAGGGTCACCTCCCCCTTGGCTCCGAACGCCCGGTGCAACCTGCCCTTTACGGTCAGATGGGCGGCCGTGTTGGGGGTCGGCAGGCGGCGGATCTCGCGCAGGAGCTGGCTCGCCGGGTCGATCGTGCGGGGCGCGGGCCGGGCGGGGCGGTGGCGTCGGTACATCTCCCGCACGGCGGGAAAGGGCAGGCGGGGCCAGGTGGAGACCTCGCCGGTCTCCTTGTCGACGACGGTGGTGGGCAGGTCTCCGGGGAGGACGGTGGCGGCCTGGGCCACGGTGGACGTGATCAGGTAGCCGAGGTCGAACTCCTCGATCAGGGGGGTGCACTCGTGCCCGAGGCGCTGGGAGTCCCGCTGGGCCCAGGCGGTGGCGAGTTGCTCGGCCTGTCGACGGTCGATCACCCGGTCCAAATTACCGGACCCCCACGGAATCCGTGGCACCCGGTATGGTCTGCCCTACCGACGGTGACGGGGAGGCGCGGTGGTCGAGAGCGCGGACCGGGACGCCAACCGGGCGCTGCGGGCCCGGTTCGACGAGGTGTACGGCCAGTACCGGCGGCTCCGCTCCGGGTTGGACGAGCTACAGGCCCGGCTCGCGGGGCTCAGGGTCACCGAGCGGTCCGAGGACGGGCAGGTCACCGTCGTCGCCGGCGCCCGAGGCGAACTCGTCTCGGTGGACGTGCACCCCTCGGCGTTCCAGGACCGCGACGCGAAGGCGCTGAGCCGGAAGATCACCGCGACCGCCCACCGGGCCACCGCCGCAGCCGTCGCCGCCACCCAGGAACTGGTCGCCGGTTACCTGCCGGCCGGGTCGGGGTCGGTGGAGTTCCTCCGTACCGGCGACTTCGGCGACCTGCTGGGCCGGGCCGACGCCGTGCTGCGGCGCGGGGAGTGAGCGCCGTGTCGGGCGGGCAGCTCTGGCTGGACCCGGGCCGCGCGCGGCGCGGCGGCGCCGACCTGACCTCGGCCGGCGAGGCGGTGACCGCCCGGCGACAGCAGGTCGGCGGCGCGATCGCGGCGGCCAGCGCCGCCCGCCCCTGGGGCCGCGACGACATCGGCGCCGCGTTCGAGAAGCAGTACCGCGGGTTCGAGGAGATCCTGCTGCGGGTGTGGGCGGGCGTCGGGCGCGCCGTCGAGGGCCTGGGCGAGGACGTCGTCCGCTCCGTCGACAACTCGACGCAGACGGACGCGCGGAGCGCCGGACGATTCGACCGCATCTCCGACCAGCGGCCCGCCGGGCGCTGAAGCCCGGAGGATCGCCGTGAGCCTGCTGCCGAGCCCGATCCCCCACCCGCTGGACTACTCGCCGTGGGAGCTGCCCGGCTGGGTCCACGAGGCCCTCGACTGGGTGGTCGGCGTGGAGTGGCCGGAGGGGAACGAACGGGCGGTCTGGGATCTCGCCGACCAGTGGTACGGCGTGGCAGAAGCCCTGGCCGGGCCGCACGGGGACGCGGTCGCCGCCGCCGGTGAGGTGCGTGGCGGGTACGGCGGCATCGGGGCGGTGGCCGAGGCGTTCGACGCGGCCTGGCGGCGGGTCGCCGACGGCGACGAGGCCCCGTTGCCCGTCCTGCTCGCCGTCAGCGGTGACATCGGCCGGTTGGTCGAGGAGTGTGGCTGCGACATCGAGGGGGCGAAGCTCGAGGTCTGGATCGAGCTGGGCATCCTCGTCGTCGAGCTGCTCTCGCTGGCCGTCGCCACGGTGCTCACCGCCGGCGCCGCCTCGCCCGCCGCCGGGGCCGCGATCGCCGCGAGCCGCTACGTCGTCCAGCAGATCTTCAAGCGGCTGCTGGCCCAACTCGCCCGCAAGACGCTCAAGCAGGGTTTGAAGGAGGCCGGCGAGCGCGCCGCCAAGCGGGTCGCCGAGGGCGGTGTGCGGGGCCTGGCCCGCAGGGCGGCGCGCGGCGGGCTGGAGGAGGCCGCAGAGGAGGGCGGGATCACGCTCGCCACGCAGGCGTACCAGAACTCGACCGGCCGCCGCAACGGCCTGGACCTCGCAGACGCGGGCATGTCCGCCCTCGGCGGCCTGGCCGGCGGGGCGGCGGCGCCGCTGGCCGGTCTCGGCAGGCACGCGACCGGGCGGTTCTCCCGGGTCGGGGAGCACCTCGGCCGCGAGATGACCGGCGAGATGATCGCCGATCAGGCCGCAGCCCTGGCCACCGGCCAGGGCCCGATCTCGCTGGAGGACGCGGCCCGCGCTGCCGCGTCGGGCGCCACCGGGTCTGCCACCGGCCAGGCCGACGCGGCGCTGCAACACCGGCTCGACGGCCGGATGGCCGCCCTCGCCGGAACCTCCTTCGCACCGGCTGATCTCGGCGGCGCACTCCCCGCGACGCAGGCGGGGGACGCTGGCCCCTGGGCGCCCCAGCCCGGCCCGGACCGTCAGCCCGGCCCCGCCGTGCTCTCCGGCGGAAACGACTCGGGCCCCGCACCGGGCGGTGCCGGGCCTGCCGAGGCCAGGGGACCGGGAACGGGCCCGGACCTCGCTCCGTCCCGTCAGGGCGTGGACACCGGACAGCCGACCCTCCAGCCGTCCACCGTGGCGGAAACGCACGTTACGGCGGCACCGGTGATGCCGGCGGAGGTGACTGCGGCGGCACCGGTGGTGTCGGCGGAGGCGACCGGCGGCGGGGTGACGGCACAGCCGGTGGCGGGGGAGGGATCGGCGTCGGTTCGCGCGGGGGCTGACCCGACGCTGTCGTCCGTGGCCACCGCCGACGCCCCGCAGCCGGAGGCACGCGGAGCGACGCCGGCGCCCCCGTCGACCGTCGGCGGCCCCGCTGTCGGAGGCACCGTCCCGCACGCTGGGCCGCCCTTGACGCCGCCCCCGGCCCTACCCCCGACGCCGATGCCGACGCCACCGGCCGTGCTGACACCGGCGATGACAGGCAGCGGCTCGCCCGCGCTCGTGCCCTCGCCGTCCGGCCCGAACGCGGGAGGCCCGAGCACGCCCACCGAGGCGGACGCGCCCCGCCCGCCTGCCCCGCCCCAGTTTCCTCCGCCCGAGACTCCGACCGGGGGGCGGCACCGGGCACCCGAACCGACCGACCCCCACAGACCCACGAATCCGGTGCCGGGTCGCATTCCGCGCCCGAGGCGTCCCGAGTGGCCCGACGCCGCGCAGAGGGCCGACCGCGAGGCGTACGACCGCTACCGCTACGAGAGCCGCTTCAGGCAGCAACGCGCCTGGTATGAGAGCAACCGCCGGCAGGGCAAGGCCCACGAGTTGTGGAGCCAGGCCGACTTCCTGCGACGCCGCGCCGGCGAGTCGGCCGTGACGGCGTCGCGCCTCGAACGCGAGGGCAGGGGTCACCTCGCGACGCCGTGGCGGGCGATGGTCACGGCGGACCTGCGGGCGAGCCAGGAGACGCGGGAGTTGGGTGGGGAGGTACTCGCGGGCACCGTCGTTCCGAACTACGTCGAGGTCAGCAACCTCCACGACTTCTACCTGATCAACACCGACGACCCCACCCTGGTCCTGCCCGTCGTGGAGACCGGCGGGCCCTCGGGGCTGACCGGCGACGACGACCCACCGCCGATCGACCGGTCCCGCCGGTACGGGCAGTGGGGCGGGCTGCGCCCGCCGCTGGCGCTGCACCAGACGGACCTCGAAGGGGCGATGCCCCGGGACGCCAGCGGGCGGGTGCTGCGCACCGCCGACCCCCGACGGGGTGACTGGTTCGGGCTCGCCAACGACGGTGGGCCAGCGGCCGACCCCACCCGGGGCATCAACTGCCTGGACTGCACCCTGTCGCTGTACGAGACGTGGGTGCACGGTCGTCCCCGGGTCTCCGCGCCCCGCACCTTCGACGCGTACGCCGCCGGGGACATCGACCGGCCGTTCGGCGGTGAGATCGACGGCCCGGGGCGGGTGGAGGACATCACCGGCGGGCGCTTCCAGCAGCTCGCCGTGGCCGACCCGGACGCGCCGCCCGACGAGTCCTGGAGCACGGTCAACCGGGGGTTCGGCAGCCTGGAAGGCCAGCTACGGGCTGGCGGCCACGGCAGCTACGCGTTCCTCGTCACCACCTACGAGGGAGGCGGATCGCACGCCTGGGTGGCGCTGAACCAGAACGGCGGCGTGCTCTACCTGGACCCGCAGCGCGGCACCGTCTCGGACATGCCGATCTACACGCACAGTGGATGGCCGGCCCCGCACAACGTGACCGGCATCGACGCCCTGATCCTCGGCCCGGACGGTCACCCCATGCCGCTGGCGGGCGCCAGGCCGGGGAGGTTCAGTCAGCGCGACGGCGTGACAACCGAAGAGCCGCCCGAGGAGCGGCCGGACGAACCCTCCGACGACGAGTTGTACGTCAACCGCCTCCACCTGCTCGAAGGCCCGGGCTCGGCTGCCCCGGCGGCCTGGGAGCCCGAAGCACCCGGGCGGCGGGGGGACACCGCCGCACCCGGTCCGGCCGACATCGTGGCGACCGGTGCCGACCTCGACCAGATCCTCGCCGCCGGCGTCACGCCGGTCGAGCTCGTCGGCCACCTGGACCCTCCGACGCTGCGTCGGCTCGTGCCGCACCTCGACGACGCCGAGGCCCGGGACGTGGCGAGCCTGTTCGAGGACCATCGCGTCCGTCGCATGCTCGACGAGACCTGGCGGGAGCCGCCACCAGGTGAGTCACGGCTCGCCGAAACGCTGGTGAAGCAGTTGGCGGGCGCTCCCAGCCTGGCGCGGATCATCCTGACGACGCCGGAGCTGGCGAAGTCGTTGACCGCCCGTCCGGTGACGCTGCACCATCTGGCCAGCCATCAGCGCGCGATCGAGGTGCTGGAGTCGGTGGTGCGCGAAATTGACGAGGGTGTGCTGGATGTGGACGCCCCCCGGGTTGCTCCCACCCCGCAGCCGACACCCCTGACGCCCCGCCAGCGGGAGATCAGTGCGGGGGTCGCTGCCGAAGAAGCCGGCAAGGTCAAGCAGCCGGGGTTCGACAAGACGCGGCGCACGGATGCGGCATACCGATCCGCGTACCTGGACGGTCTCTACGAGGCTGCGGCAGTCGCGCAGGAAGAGTTGGTCGTGCTGGCGAAGGGGCTCGCGTACGACGGCGACCGAGAGGTCGGGCGGGCTGGCTGGCGGACGCAGCCGAAGTCGAGGCAGCGTGCGGAGGACAAGACAAGAAAGTATGACGGCAACCCGTCCCGGCTGCTTGATCTCGCCGCCGCAAAGGTCGAGTTCCACTCGCTGGAGCACCTGTACGATGCTCTCGACCGATTGCGCAATGACCCGGTCGTGCGGATCGTCAGGTTCGAGGATCGCTTCCAGACCCCGGAGAAGGGCGGCTATCGCGACGTCCAAATGGTGCTCAGAGCCTCCAACGGACACCTGGCGGAGTTCCGGCTGCACCTGGCGGCACTGGACGAGGTGGCGGTCTGGGAGCATGCCCTCTATGAGGTCAGGCGGGACGTGGAGGCCGTGGCGCGCCAGGAGGGGCGGGAGTTGACAATCCGGGAGCAGGCGATAGTCGACAACATCCTTCGGCGGCAGCAGCAATTGTTCTGGGACGCCCTGGTAACGACACTGAGGGATGATCATGAGTGAAATGCCTGGCCTGGTCCTGCCTTCATACCACCTTTACTACGCCTCTCCGGTCAAGCTGGTGAGGATGCCCAGCGGCGGGGTTGCGGTCTGGCGTGTGTCAATTGACACGGGAGGTTGGACCTCCCGTTTGGATATTTTCTACGAGGTTGTCTTCCCCAAGCCGAGCGACGACGTCTTCACCATTCGGCCCGAGCGATTCGTGCAGGAGGTGGAGGCGTACCGGGGGCACTACCTCACGGGAGAGGGGCCGATCTTCGCGCTCTACGAGACCGTCGAGGGCATCTTCGACGCGGCGGACCGAGAGGACCGGCGGCTGAACGAGCGGGAGGTGGCATTGGTGCGCGGCATCCGGCGCAAGACCTTCGTCATGTTCGAGGAGCAGTTGCAGCGCGAGGGTGACCCCGGCGCGGACCCGACGATCGTCGACGAGTCCTCCTGACCGTGCCCGCCCTCAGGGCCCTGGTGCGCAAGAGCGCACGGAAGCCGCCGGGGAACCCGGTGGACGCAGGCGGTGGGGGTGTGGCTATGATTAGTCCGCACCGCCCGGTCCTGCCGGCGCGGAGAGCATGGTGGCTGTAGCTCAGTTGGCAGAGCACCGGGTTGTGGTCCCGGTTGTCGTGGGTTCAATTCCCATCAGTCACCCTCGCACGAAGGCCCCCTCCGTTCGGAGGGGGCCTTCGTCGTTGCGGGGTGTCCGTCAGGCGGTCGGCTCCGCGCTGGGGCTCTCCCCGGCGTCGCCGCCATCACCCGTGGCGCCCTCGGCGTCCGGGTCGTACGGCAGGGCGCTGCCCTTCACGTACTCGTCCCAGCTCATGTTCCAGTCGGTCCAGCCGTTGCCGTTGGCGAGCTTGCGCTCGGTGCCCTTGACGACGATCGGGTCGCCGATGCGGGTGTTGTCGAACAGCCAGGCGCCGTTCTTCATCGAGACGTTGACGCAGCCGTGCGAGACGTTGACGGTGCCCTGCTGCCCCTCCGACCAGGGGGCGGCGTGGATGAACTCGCCACCCCAGGTGAGGCGCTGCGCATAGTCGATCTTCGTGCGGTAGCCCTCCTCGGGGCCCAGCTCCTCGAAGGTGTCGAAGACCGTCTTGCGCAGCTTCTCGATGACGACCATGGTGCCGCTGGACGACGGGGTGCTCTTCTTGCCCAGGCTGACGGGGATGGTCTTGATCGCCTTGCCGTCCCTGGTGACGGTCATCCGCTTCGTCTTGTTGTCGACCGTCATCAGTAGCGCCGGGCCGGTCTTGATGTCGACCGTCAGGTCCGCCCGGCCGTACCAGCCGCCGCCGAGGGGGAGGCCGCCGGCCTGCACCCGGTACGAGATGGCGCTCCCGGCCTTCCAGAACTCCTTCGGCCGGTACCGGATCTCGGTGGGGCTGACCCAGTGCCAGATGCCCTCCTGGGCCGGGGTGGAGGTCACCCGCATTCGGCGCTGGACGTCGTCCCGGTACTCCTCCGGAACGGCCCGGCTGAACTTCACGATCAGCGGCATGCCGACGCCGACGACCTGGTCGTCGCCGAGGAAGCTGGTGACGCGTACCTGCTTGGCGGGCTTGGCCATGGTGGTGAAGGTGCTTGTGGCCTGGGCCGGCCTGCCGTCGTCCCCGGTGGCCGTGACGGTTGCCGTGTAGGTCTCGCCGTACTTCAGGGCACCCTTGGGCAGCCAGCTCCCGCCGTCGGCGGCGAGCGTGCCCTCCACGGCCTCGCCGGCCGCGTCCTTCAGCTCGACGGTGGCGTCCTTGGCCTCCTTCGTCGTGAAGGTGATGCCGGTGGACGCCGGCACGTCCTTCGCGTCGGCCGCCGGCTCGGTGATGGTGGCCGTGGCCTTCGGTGCGCTCTCGCCGCCGCCCTGCCACGCCGACGGCTTGTCTCCGCCGCCGTCGGTGCAGGCGGAGGTGAGCGTGAGTGCGGCGGCGAGCAGCCCCGCCGCGAACGCGCGGCGTCGACCACCGCGCCGGGTCAGCTGGTCCTGGGTTGCGCGCATGATTCCCTCACTGTCGTGGTGCCCCGGTTGCCCATCGTCCCCTACCGACGTGTGGGGGCAGGTACCCGTTGCGAGGGGTGAAGAGAAACACCCGGACCATCATGTCCGAATATTGCTAGGATCGCGAAATTTGCGAGCAGCCTTCGCAAAGAGAAGGGGCGGGGAGCCGGAACCTGGCTCCCCGCCCCTCGGCGGCTGTCGCGTCAGGCCAGGGCCGGCCCCGCCCCACCATCGGGTACGGGCAGCGCGCTGCCCTTGACGAACTCGGGCCAGCTCAGGTCCCACGCCGTCCAGCCGTTGCCCTGGGCGAGCTTGCGCTCGGTGCCCTTGACGGTGATCGGGTCACCGATCTTGGTCTGGGAGAAGAGCCACTTGCCCATGGCCAACGAGACGTTGACGCAGCCGTGCGAGACGTTCTGCCGCCCCTGGACGTGCTCCGACCACGGTGCGGCGTGGATGTACTCGCCGCCCCAGGTGAGGCGCTGCGCGAACTCGATGTCGGTGACGTACCGGTTGGCCGGGTTCGGGTCGTCCCGGGTGTCGAAGACCGTCGCCTCCTTCTTCTCCATGACGACCAGCGTGCCGCTGGAGGAGGGGGTGCTCTTCTTGCCGAGGCTGACGGGGATCGTGCGGACGAGCTGGTCGTTCTCGTAGACGCTCATCTTCTTGGTGGCGTTGTCGACCTTCATGACGAACGACCGGCCGATCTTGGCCGTGGCGCTCCGGTCGACGTTGCCGTACTTGCCGTTGCTCAGCGGGATGCCGGCCAGCGCGATCCGTACGTCGATCGTGGTGCCCGGCTTCCAGTACTCGGGCGCGCGGTAGTAGGCCTGCGTGCCGTTGGCTACCCAGTGCCACGCCCCCGGCTGCGGCGGGTCGGTGCGGACGAACATCCGCTTCTGCACCGATGCCCGGTCCTTCTTCGGGATGCCCGGGTGGAACTCGGCGACCACCGGCATGGCGACACCGTACGTCCGGTCGCTGAACAGGTAGAGCCCCGAGGTGATCATCGACTTCGGCTTGGCCATCGTCGTGAAGGTGCTGGTGCCCTGCCGGGTCCCGCCGCCCTCGCCGGCGGCCGTGACGGTCGCCGTGTAGCGGGTGCCGAACTTCAGGGGACTGTTCGGCACCCAGGACGAGCCGTCGGCGCGCCAGCGGCCCTCGACCTTGCCGCCCTTGGCATCGGCCAGGGTGACGTCCGTTACCTTCGTGCCGTCGGGGAGCTTCGCGGAGACCTCCGTGCTGACCGGCCGGTCCTTCGCCCCGTCCGACGGGTTGAGCTTGAACGTCGGACCCGTGCTCGTGCCCGGGTCGGCGGGCGCGACCCCCGCCTCGGCGGCGACGCTGCTGCCGACGGCGGGAGTGCCGCCGACGAACTCCGCCTTCTCCTGGTCGTCACCGCACCCGGTCAGTGCCAGCGACGCCGTCAGGGTCAGGGCGCCCACCATCGCCCCGGCCCGCGCGAACCTGCCCATTGCCACCTCTGCTTCTCGCGTGCCTGGCGCCCATCGTGCCCCATGCCGGCGACGCGCCACGGCCCGTAACGGCGACTGGTGGGGTTTTCGGGCGCTTCTGTCCGATAAGCGTGCCCGAAGAGGGGAGGGGGGTATCGGATTGGAACCCCGCTCACGGGCCGTGCTAGTGTTCTCTCCGTTGCCAACGAGCGCCGCTAGCTCAACTGGCAGAGCAGCGGACTCTTAATCCGCGGGTTCGGGGTTCGAGTCCCTGGCGGCGCACCAGCAGCAAGGCTCTGACCTGGGATTTCATCCCGGGCCAGAGCCTTTTTGTGTTCCTGCTGGTTGCTCGGTGTCTCGGTGGGTGCTCGGGAGCCGTTGGACCGGTCGCCGTTTGGCGGGACGGGGCGTCGTGTTCGTGGACGTCGGCGGCTGTCACGGCGTTCGTCGCGGTGTACCTGATGAGGGCTTCCGGCGGGGTGCCACTGGCGGCAGCGGGCGTTGGTCAGGACCGGCCCGGCCATCGGTGTCGCCCGCCTGATATCGATGTTTGCGGTCCGGTCATAGGATGCGCGCGTGTTGCCGATCGACAGGGAGCAGTTCGCCGCCGGGGTCCGGTGGTGGCAGACGAAAACGAGTTGGCCGAACGACTTCCACAACAGCGACTACGAGGTGTTGGCCGCCCAGAACCCGGATGGAGATTTCCGGGACAGTTGGTGGGCGGGCGTCCTGCCCCGGTTGACCGCGTGGAAGGCGTTGCGACCGCTCTCTCAGGCCGATGTGACCGGTCGGTTCACCGAACACCGGGACGAGCTGTCCCGGACCTGGCATCAAGCGTGCGCGCCGGTCAAGGACCTGGACATCACCGGTGTGACCTGGGATCAGGTACGGACGTTTCCGGAAGTGGTCGCGCGGCTCAAGCCGACGAGGTCGGGATCTGCGGTGTTCCCGTCGAAGTTCTGCCACTTTCTGCTTCCCCGGATCTTTCCGGTCTTCGACAACGCGGCGGTCGGGGGATCGTGCACCTATGAGACGTACTTCAACGTGATCAAGTGCACCTGGGAGGCCACGCCCGCTGCCCTTCGCGCCGAGTTGGAAGCGGAGCTGTCGCGCATCGTCGAAGCCCGTGGCCGGGGTCCTCTTTGCGAGGGTTTCCCGATGGCGACCAAGATCGTCGAGCTTGCGCTCATCGGGCGTCGCCACCCTTGAGGTCATCTGCGGGTTGTGCACAGCGTCGTGAGGGCATCGAGGTGCGCGCAGTGTTCCAGGACCTCGCGGTCGAGGGTGCCGGGATGCCGTACTCGTGCAGGAAGCTGTCGTGAACCGCCCCGGATCTTGTAGAGACTTCCCCGCTTGGGAAGGATCGAGAGATGGCAGGAACGAAGCCGTATCCGCAGGAGCTGCGGGAGCGGGCGGTGCGGATGGTCGCGGAGGTGCGGCCAAACATGAGTCGGACTGGGCGGCGATCACGGCGGTGGCGGCTCGGCTGGGGATCGCCACGGCCGAGACGTTGCGTAAGTGGGTCCGTCAGGCGCAGGTCGACGAGGGTCGGCGGCCCGGGGTGACGTCGGAGGAGTCGGCAGAGCTGAAGCAGCTGCGGCGGGAGAACGCCGAGTCGCGGCGGGCGAATGAGATATTGAAGGCCGCGTCGGCTTTCTTCGCGGCCGAGCTCGACCGGCCTACGACATGCTCGTGAACTGATAAATTGAGCGTTTAGGTGGCAAATACCGGGTGATGTATGACTTGAAAGCGGTGCTGGCGCACGCAGAGCGGGTTTGGGGATGCGGGTAGCAGAATGGCCTGTAGGTGAACTTTGGTCGGCCCACGACGCTCCTCCGGGCTCTCTCCTCCGGTTCGCGCCTGCAGATAAGGAATGATCTTCGTACGAAACAGGAACCAGGCGAGCGACACCTTCGAGTGATTCGATATCTGGTGTCTCGCCTCGGAGCGGTTGTTCTCTGACTCCACTCGCTGACCCGAGTGCCACTCCGGCTGCGAGCCTATGCTGGCTGGGGGAGACTTTTGCGGCGCACGCGCATCGAGTAGGACGTTCCGCCACGCTCCGAACTGCTGCCCCAGCCGCCTGTCGTGGCGATGTCCCAGCCCTGCTGCGATCGCATGTGTTTTGCGAATGCACCAAGATCGCGAACCATGCACCCGCAATCGAGCCACACCCTTACGGAGATGTAGCTTGCCGTCGGGTTGCGCTCAGACTCGCTGAGTCGCCACCGGACCTGGTGCTCATGCTCGGCCAAGCCTGTGCTGGCCTCGTCATGGACCCATCCCATGCCGCGGGCGTACTGGTCGAGATCATCGATAGCGAACAGGTCACTGCGATAGCTGCCCGGCCAGACCGCGAACAGCCGCGACTGCCCCGATAGGGCCCGCTGGTAGGCGGCCGCATCAACGCCCTGCGACACCGACCCGTCGGCGGTCACCTCGATGTAGCACATCGTGCCGAGCCGGTACGGAAACTCGGAGCCTATCGCCCTAGCGCTGCGCGGACTGGCCAATGCGCAACCTCCCACTCGCTTCGATGCACCCCGTCGGCCACAAGTTTCAACCCTTCCGTGCAGTCGAGCAAGCCATGCTCGACCTGATGGAAGCCGGCGTCTAGACCACACGGCGAGCCCGTGCAGCGCTTTTGACCGCCGGCGTGCAGATAGAGGCCATCTCCAACCGGCACCGTCACTCCAGCCCACAACTTCATCGCCAAGTTCTACGGTGACGTCCTGCCGGAGCTATCCCATGCCGCCGCCGAAGCAACCGCATCTGTCGTCCCTCGGAGGCACGGCTCGACGCGGCCGGCGTAGACCCGGAGGCTGCAACCCGTCGTTGGCAGCGGCGGCCAGCCGGCACCTCGTCGGCTGCCTTGAGCCGGGCAGCACCCGGTACGGTGGATCCCTTTGCCGAGCGGGGAACCGTTCGACTCGGAGGGCCGGAGACATCGGCGGCCAATCGTCGATGGGGCGTTAACCAGCGCCCCGGGCTCCGCCACCGTCGGTGTGGTCGGCGGGCGTCGTCTCCGGTCAGTCGAGCAGGTCCCGCATAGCGGAGATGAACCGTTCCTCGCGATTCCGGCCGCGTTGCCGTTCCCTCTGGATCCATTCCTTGCCCTCAGCGGCGACACCCTCGAGGACGTGGAGGGTGGTCGTGAGGCCGCTGGCGTCCAGGGCCGCTTCCGACAGAGTCAGCGGGCTCTCACCGTCCTGCAGCTTGTCCGTGCTGGCCTCGGTCACGTTGACCGTGGTGAGTTCGCCGTTGACCAGCGCCAACTCGAAGGTCCGGGCGTACTTGTCCGACTCGGCCACCCGTACGGCGGCCACGGCCTCGAACCGGTAGTTGGCCCGGCGCAGGTTGTGGAAGGTCGCCTGCTCGAAGTCGAGCTGGGCACTCATCTGCCGCACGCCGTCAGGGGTGAGCAGGAACACCAGCAGTTCGTATCGGCCGTACCGCCAGGGGCCGTTACGGACCCGTCCCCTTTTCATGTAGGGCTTGGCGGGTGCCTCGATGACCGCGTAAGCGATCACGTCGGTCGGGCAGAGCTTGTAGTGCGCCATCGCCTTGTCGATCAGGAGTCGGCAATCGCAGTCCAGCCAGGCCGCCATCTCCGCGTCCTCGGGCTTACTGGCAAGTTTGCGCGTCCACCGCTCGTGGGCCGCCCAACTGTCGGCCATCCGCTGGTCGTACTCCGTCTGGTCGGCGGCGAAACGTCGACACTCGAGCATGATCCGCGACCAGCCCCGCACTGCGGGCCAGGCGGCGGCGAGCAGGACAACCGTGGCGGCCACACCGGTGAGAGGTTTCTGGGGCAACGCGGTGACGATCACCAGCAGCCAGCACGCCGCCGCGACGAGGCCGCCAAGGACGACGAGCGCACGGGTACGGACCGGGGTGCGCAGCTGTTCACGGTATGCCCAAAGGGTACCGTTGGTCCACCGGGTCTTGAGGTCGCCGACGCGGTGGCGGATCAGCCAGGCGATCTCCTTGTCACCAACCCGGGTCTCCCGGTAGACCTCGACGATTTCGTCCCTGAGGTGGCGGCGAATGCCGGCGGTCAGGTTCAGCCACTCGGCCCGGTCGATTCCCTCGGGGACGTACCGTCCAGCGTACTGCTTGAAGAGCCGGTCGACCCGGTTGGTGAAGCCGCCGGACGGGGCCGCCTTTCGTTGCTGGGGAGGCCGGTGCACGGCGTCCTTGGCCCGCCGCCGTTCCACGTTGAAGCGCCACACGGCACCGTGGACCGCGCAGAGGTAACCAGCTCCGATCGACAGCAGCGGCGCCATCATCGGTCCGACCCGGCCGGATGTGAAAACGACCCAACAGAGCCAGCCAGCCGCCGTGGCGGCGATCACTGTCGTGACGACCGCCAGGGCAATGTCCCGGCCGGTCGTGGCCACGGGAACGGGCTGCCGGGCGCGTGGGTTCGCGGGCGCCGGGTAGAAGAAGCGCCACACCCGCTCAGAGCGAGCGTTGGCGCGTTGGGCTTTCTTGGCGTCGGCCACGCTGATCGTCCACATCTCGTCCTCGACCGGGCCGCTGAGGAACAGCTGGAGATGCCGCACGATCTTTTCCCGGAGCAGCGGGTCCAGACTGGCGAGCTCCTTGCGGACGAGCCGGCGCAGCTCCGGTTGCTGGGAGTCCAGGGCGTCCAGTAGCCGGCTGATGACCCGTAGACCGTCGGCCCAGACGTCCTGCCTGTGCAGCGGGAGCCGGCTACGGGCCGCGCTCAGTTTGGCGATGTCCTCGTCGGATAGTTGACGCAGGGTTCGTCCGCTCATTACGGCCAGCAGCCAATGAAACCAAGCCTCACTGCTGGTGTGTCCGCTCATCAGGACGTCGTAGATGAGCTCTCCCGCCTTGTGGGGCATTCCACCGTTGAGGTAGTTCACGCCGACCCGCAGCTTCTCCTCTGGCCCCGCGCCAGGTGGGAGGAAATAGACGGTGATGTCGCCGTGCACCGATTCCGCCTGGACGCCCACGTTCGGGGCGTTGTCGTGGACGGGCATGCTGACATGCCGCGCCGTCACAGCGTGCCCTGGCTCATCGCGATGACGGCGGCGACCTTCGCGGCCAGATCGGCCACGTCCCCGACCAGCCCGCGGAGCCGCTTGAGTGCCACCACCAGCTTGCTGCCGTCGCGCGGGTCGTCGAGCGCTTTGTCGACGGCGGTGAGTTCGGTCTCGGCCGCCTCGTAGGTCGGCTGGTCCAAGTGCCCCAACCGGTGCGCCCGCCACAGCTCGTCCCGCAGCTCGGCGAGCTGACTGGGCAGATCCGAGGGTGCCGACGGCGGCGCGCCACCCACCCAGACATCGCCGTGAATATGGCCGGCCTGTACGCCCACCTGTGCTGCACCGCTGGCGGTATTGCTTACTGCGGAGCTCATCGTCGGGTTCCTCCTCGTGTCGACCTGAGTTCGGGGTGAGCTGGTAGGGGCCTCCCGTACCAGCTCGACGGCGAGGGTGATGGCGAAGGCTGCGGCGTTGGCCACCGCCTTCGGCTGCCAGCTGGCGCCATCAGTCGTGGTCTTCGTGCCGTCGGCGCGGTCGCTGATGCCCCGCACCACGACGACCGGTGAGCCGTTGAGGTGACCCGCCTGTGCGACCCCGGCCGCTTCCATCTCGATGGCCAGCGCGTCGTTGTAGTGCTGCCGCACCCAGCGGGCGTGGTCGGACACCGTGGAGTCCTGTACCACCTCGCCGGCGGCGATCGGCCCGAAGTGCACTCGCGGAGTCGTCCCGCCCTGGGCCAGCTGTGTAGTCCAGGCGCCGGTGCGGACCAGGTGTCGCGCGATCTGGTCCGGGCCGTGGGCAATCTCCCACACCCGGGGCCGGGCCTTGAGACCGTCGTCTTCGCTCGTGCCGCCGTGGTAGGCGTAGACGTGGGTAGCGACGACGACGTCGCCGAGCGCGAGTTTTCCCCGCAGCGCGCCCGCCACACCGACGAACAGCACCGCGACCGGATCGAACTCGGCGATTGCCCGCTCGGCTAGCACGGCCGCCGGATGGTTGCCCTTGCCGACGAGGCCGAGGGCGACCCGGCAACGACGGTCGGCCAGCCAGCCGATCTCGAACCTAGTCCCCGCCCGGTGCCGGTGCAGCTGTGGGTCGGTTAGTTTCTCTCGGACCGCCTCGTACTCGAGATCCAGTGCGGTCAGGATTACTACGACGTCGTCTGTCACTGGTCTTCTCCTCGTTCAGTCCGGTCCGGGCGGACCATGGGTGGATACAGGACAGTGGTAGGACCGGCACGGAAAAGCCGGGCCGGTCGCCCGCCTTCTGTCTTCCTGGTGGGTCCCGCCGGAATAACGAAACCGCGTACTCCCTGCACCTTGCGGTAGAAATTGCGGGCGTCGAGGCGGGTGTCCCACACGGCTTCGTAGACCCGTTGCAGCTCGGAAAGGGTGAAGGTCGGTCCGCAAAAAGCGGTGGCGAGGGCGGTGCTCTCCAACTTGGCGCAGGCGCGTTCTACCCCGTCGATCACGATCCGCAGATGGTCGAAGGCGAGGGGAAGGGAGGTGTCGAGCACCTGGTCGACCGGTGTCCAGCGGGCGTCTGCAGCATCTGTACCCGCCACTGGTTCTGGAAGCCGGGGAGCGATCGCCAGGTGGGCCACGGAGACAACCCGACCACGTGGGTCACGGCCCGGGTCGCCATACACCGCGAGTTGCTCGAGGTGCAGCGTCCCGGCGTCGAGACCGGCCTCCTCGGACAATTCCCTCGCCGCCGCGGCCAGGATGTCCTCCGAGCGGTCCCGGAGGAAGCCGCCGGGCAGGGAGAACGCCCCCTGGTGCGGCTCGTGACCGCGCTCCACCAGCAGAACATGGAGACGGTCCTCGCGCAGGGTCAGGATCACCAGGTCCACCGTGAGCAGCACGCTTGATGACTGCCATAGATCTCGCATACCACTCACGCTACCTTCTTGTCTGATCGACAAGAAGTGCCTGTGTTCGGAAAATTTTCTTCGCCTCGCCGAGCGCCTTTGTCGACGTTGGGTGCCAAGGCTTGAGGCTGGTGATCCGAGGATCTTGCAGTTTCGGTGGTCGAGGGGTCGCGAGGCATCTGGCTCTGGGTGGATTGGGCAGGCGCTGACCAGGGGCGCTCACTGGGCGCGGCTGCGTACCTTCCCGGCTGGCTGCCTACTACCATTGAGGCGCCGCCCAGCGTCCACTTGGCTGGTCCAGCCGCACCGATCCGGCTTGCTGTTCGGCTTCGGTTGGGGATTTGGTGCGTAGCAGCGCCAGTACCAGCCCTGAGCCTTGCTGCGGCGAAGGTCGACTTGGGCGCCGCCGCACCGCTTGCAGGCCGGCGGATGCGCGAACGGCGCAGGGCTGGGTGAGGAACCTGTGTCTGAGCTGAGTCCTGGCCTCCGCGTCGGTGAGCTGCGTCAGGCGACGTTGAGGGCGACGAACTCCCCGTCCCAGACTGTCTGTCGGCGCCCCCGGCAGTGGCGGTCCGCGCATCGGAAGCGGTTGGAAGGCGCAGTATCGCTGAGCGGGTCAGCACCGGCCTGGGTGGCAGGTGCTCGCCGGTACTCGGTCCCCACAACGGAAGTTGTCCCTACGGAACCACCAAGATCGCTCGGTGTGGCTGTCTGCCACGTGGCGCTAGATAGACAGCCTTACACCTGGCTCGATGGGATGCCTCGGGGCGCAAATGTCAGCGTCCTGACACTTCCGCTATCTGATCCGAGCATTCGGGAATGGCCCGATGGTGATCGTGAGTGTCCGGGCGGACACCGCTGGGTGCCATAGAGCCTTCATCCCTTCCCTGGGTGTATCCGAGAGCCGACGGCTACGAGGATGTGGCGACGATCACCACGTCGCTACACTTCGCTCTCCAATGGACGAAGTGGAGCGATGTCGCATGATCACATTCCCGGAGGGGCGTGGTCGTCGAATGGGGGGGCGATGACACGTCCGTTTTTGGATCTTGTTTCCACCGATGAGGCGAAGGGCCTTCTTGCGCTCGGAGCCGAGCATCGGTACGCGAGCCGGGCCACCCTCTTCCATCAGGGTGAGCCCACCCACCACGTGGCCCTGCTTCTTTCCGGTTGGGCCAAGGTCTCCGCCCAGTCCCGCCGGGGAGACGAGGTGCTGCTGGCGATCAGGGGACCGGACGACATCCTCGGTGAACTCTCCGCGATCGACGACCGGCCCCGCTCGGCGACGGTCACGGCTCTCGTGCCGGTCTGCGCGCGAATCATCCCGGAGCAGCAGTTCCTCCAGCACCTTCAGGCCTTTCCGGGGGCGATGTTCGCGATGCTCCAACACGTCACCACCCGCCTGCGGGAGTCCGACGCCGAGCGCCTGCGATACGTCTCTACGTCGAGTTCGGGCAGGGTCGCCGCGCTGTTGCTCGACCTCGCCGAGCGGCAGGGCCTGCGCACGCCCGACGGGGTCGTCATCGACCTGCCCCTGACGCAACAGGAGTTGGCCAAGGCGGCAGCGACGTCGCGCGAGGTGGTGGCCCGCACGCTGCGCATGCTGCGGGACCGCAGGCTCGTCCGAACGAGCCGACAGCGCATCGTCCTGGTGCAGGTGCCGGTCCTGCGATCCCTCGTCGACTCTATGTCGGATGACGCATAGGGGGTGTGTCCGGGGCCGTCGATCCCCGCCCTAAAGAGGTGGACCCTGTCCAGTATGGAAGAGCAGCGACTCGCAGAGCGTCTCCTCGCGCACAACCGAGAAGAGATCGACAGGGCGGACGGCAAGGCCGTTCACGGGCTGGCCATCGGAGGGACGGCGGTCGGTGCCGCCGTCGGCTTCGTACTCGGGGAAGCCGGATCACGGCAGCCCCTCGCGCCGGTCGACACCTGGTGCTGGTGGGCGGCGGGCACCCTGTGGATCGTCGGCACCGTGAGCATGCTGCTGGCCCTCTACCCCCGGTTGCGTGGCGACCGCGACGTCGACCAGGTGGCCTTCTTCGGTCACGTCGGCGCGGTCGACCGCCAGGAGTTGACCGCTGCTCTGCGACACGCCGCCACTCAACCGCTGGTCGGCCTGATCAGCGAACTCCACTGGACCAGCCAGATCGTGATCGTCAAGTACCGCTTCGTCAGGGTGGGCCTGGCGTGCCTGTGCCTGTCGTTCGTGAGCCTGGCGGCACTCGCTCTCTGAGGCACGCCGACTCTCGTAGCTCAATTGACCACGTGGCGAGCGCCGATCGCCACCGATCCGCGCCTCACCAGAGATGGGAGAAGTAACGGATGTACCTTCCAGCCCATTCGTACTCGGTTATCTCAATCGACATCGCGAATTCGAGCGCCGGTGGATCCTGGCGGCACCGGCGGCTCGCCGGCGACCTGCGTGCCACGGTGGCGGCGGCGTTGAAGGAGTGCCCGCTCGGAAGCCAGTGGTTGGTCCGCAAGGACGGCGACAGCATGACCATCGTCGTGCCCTCGGTGGTCAGCAAGGAAGAGATCATCGGGGAGTTCCCGCCCCGGGTCGACCGGGAGCTGCGCAGGTCCAACGCCGGGCTGCTGCCGGAGGCGCAACTCCGGATCCGGATGGCTGTCACGCACGGCGACGTCGTGGTCGAGGAGGACGACCTGATGGGCGGCCCGGCGCTGGTTGAGGCGGCGCGGATCCGGGACATCGCACCGCTGCGCCGGGCGATGGCCGCCGCGCCGGAGGCGTTCCTCGGTCTCGTGCTCGCCGACCACGTGTACCGGACGTCGGTGCGGGACGGCGACCCGGCGCTGCTGCCGCGCGCCTACCGGCGGGTCGTCGCGGCGGACAAAGACTACCTGGAGCCGGCGTGGATCCGGCTGTGGGGCGTCGAGCTGCCGGGGGATACGGCCACGGTCGACGCGGGCACGAACCCCACCGGCCCCACCGAACCGCCCAGCCCCACCGCCTCTACCAGCCCCCCGGGCCCCGACCGTGCCACGGCCACCCCTGAAGAGGTCGAACGGGGCGCGGACGGGCGAGGCGCGGGCGACACGTACGACATCTCCGTCGGCGTCGTCCAGGGCGGTTTCGCCGTCGGCAGGAACGCCACCTCCCACCACTACGGGGCGCGGCATGACCGGCGATGACGACCTCGACCAGGTCGGCGTCGCGGCGCCGCCGCCGGAGGCCGGCGTGGCCGACGTAGCCCCGTCGGCGGACGAGATCGGAACCGCCGACCCGGCGGACGGCGACGACCGTCCCGGGGCGTCGTCCGACGCGCCGGTGGACCCGACGCCGCAGGAGCAGGCGGCGGCCCGGAAGGACGTCGCCGACGGCGGCCCGGGTGCGGCCGACAGCCGTAGGCCGGAGACGTTGCACGAGTGGCTGCCCAAGCAGCAGTTGGGCAAGCCGTCGTCGGGCAAGACGCCCGACGAGGCGGAGTCCCCGGCGGAGGCCTTCAACCTCCAGCGGGGTGACCAGTACCGCACGCGCGTGCACACGGTCGACGGCCCGGCGGCCTTCGGGACGAACGCGGTCTCGGTCCAGGTCAAGCTGGGCGGCCAGCAGATCACCCTCACCCGCTACGAGCTGACGGACGTCGACCTGCAGCAACAGCGCCGACGGTATGTGCAAGGGCCGAACTTCCCATCGGCTCTCGCCACGCTTCGTACCGAAGGGCTGGTGATCGTCCGGGGCCCCGACGGCAGCGGCCGGCGGGGCGTGGGTCACGCCCTCCTGGAGCGGATGTACGCCGAGGGGCGGATCGTCGCGGTCGGCGGGCTGGTGATGCCCGACGGTGTCGTCGCGGGTGAGGTGCTGTCCCAGTCCGAGGCGATCTTTCCAGCCGGCTGGGGTCTGGTCCTCGAAGTCCGCGACGGTGCGGATCTCGCCGACGAGTCGACCGTGGAGGCCTACCGCACAGTGGTGGGGCACGGCGGCCGTGGGTACGTCGTGCTGCTCGGGCCGTCGGCGGGTGAGGCCGAGACCAGCCGGTACGCCGTCACCCACGACTGGCCGGACCCGGCGGCGGTGCTCGAACGCTACCTGGAGACGGAGCTGCCCGGATTTCCTCCCGACGCGCTGCGGACGGTGCTGACCGACGAGGCGACCACGGAGTACCTCGCGATCAACCGCCGTCCCGGCCGCGTGGTGAAACTGGCCCGGGCCCTGGTCGAGGGCCTGCGGCAGGGAAAGGCGGCCGAGGAGGTGGTGGCCGCCCTGGAGCCGGACTGGCGGACGGTGGCCCGGGCGGCGTTCGAGGACGCGCTCGTGGCCTCGTCGGCCGCCGACCCCTTCGGGGGCCCGCGACGGCAGGCCCTGCGCACGGCGTACGCGATCTTCGACGGCATCGAGCTGGTCGACGTGCTCTCCGCCGCCGAGCAACTGCTCGGCATGCTGCGGCTCGTCGAGGCACCGGATTCCACACCCGCCCGGCCGGTCTTCGACGACGGCTTGGAGAAGCTCTTCTATCCCGACATGCTGGGCGACCTCGGCGCCGGCAAGGAGGCGTCGCCGCGCCGCGCCCAACTGCGCAACGCCGCGCTCTCGGACGCCTTCCTCGATGTCGCGTGGAACGACTACGACACGACGCGGGAGGTCCTGCTGTACTGGCTTGACCGGGTCGTCACGAGCGGTCGCCCCGCGATGAGGCTCCGCGCCGCGCAGGCCGTGGGGAAGCTCGCCGTGTACGACTTCGAAAAGATCATGGCGGACCTGATCCGGCCGTGGGCGCTGGACACCAACGGCATGCGCCGGCAGGCGGCGGCATGGGCGCTGGAACAGGTCGGCCGCAACGACCGATTCGTCATCCGGGTGCGCCGGCGGGTCGGCGACTGGGTGTCGAGCAACGACCCGGAGTTGCACGACACGGCAGCCAGGGTCTACGGCACGGAGCTGGGCGTGGCCATCCCGGATGTGGCCCTGCGCGACCTGCGGGTCATCGCCGCCGATCCGCGACAGCGGGCGTACCGGAGCGTCGGCCGTGCGGTGGCGGGCATCTACCAGGAGGCCGGCTCGGCGGAGCTGGTCTTCGACCACGTCGACGCCTGGTTGACCGATGACGCGGCGGACGTCAGGACCCACGCCACCTGGGCGGTCCTCTTCCTCGCCCGGCTGCTCGGCCGCGACCGCCCGGAGTGGCCGCAGCTCCTGGTCGACGCGACCGTCGTACCCGAACGGCTGCCGGCGCTGGTGCGGATGTGGAAGGCCGCCCTCGCCGACCCGACGACCGCGTACCCGGCCTGGGACCTGATGCGGCAGTGGCTGGAGCTGCCGTACCGCCCCGGTGGCCCGCACGAGGACCTCTCCGAGGCGCTCTCCGGCCTGGTGCGCAGGACGCTGGTCGACCGGCGGCTGCGCAAGCGTGGCCTCTGGCACCTGCGGCTGTGGCACGGCCGCCGCCCCGAAGACCTGTTGCTGAAGGAACTCATCGACCGACCCACGGAGGACTGAAGCCGATGACGACGTACGAATCCGACCGGAAGCCCGGCTTCTGGCGCCGACTCTGGAACCGGCTGACCGGGGGACGTCCGGAGGCACGTTCGGAGGCACGTTCGGAGCAGCCCGCGACTTCGCCGGCCGCCAGCGTCCCGATCACCCCGCTGACCGAGTCGATCGACGCTGGGACGCCGCTGGCGATCCCGGCGATGGGCGAGGCGTACGACTTCCAGGTGCAGGTGGAGGCGACCTGGTCGGCCGCGGTGACCGACCTCGACGACCTCAGGACCCGCGCGGACCGGCACTCCGAGAGCGTCCGCCGCGCGGTGCGGGACGTGGTCTGGCAGGTGGGACGGGCCTTCGCGCCGCACCGGGCACTCGACGCGGAGCGGGCCATGGTCGAGGCGCTGCCCGCCGATTTCTGCTTCACCGACGCCGGGGTCTCACTGCGCTGCCAGGTGAAACTGCGGGTGCGGCCGGACGCGCGGGTGGTCGACGTGCTGCTGGCCTACTCGCTCATGCGGGTGCGGGCGGACAACGTGGAGGAGGCGGCGGCCCGTTGGCGGGAGATCCTCACCGGGTTCACCGGCCAGGACGTCGGCGACCTGGTCCTGCCGTACGCCGCGCAGCTGACCGACAAGCCGTTCGCGGCGTCGGTGACCGGGTTGGAGAACGCCCGCCACCAGGCCCGTACCGACCTGGCGGACGTGCTCGACCGGGCCGCCAAGAGCCACACCCGCGTGGGCCTGTTCGAGTTCGCCGAGTCGTACGAGGCCGCGCTGCACGCGTTCCGGCGCAGCCAGGGCCTGCCCGTCGGAAGTGGTGACGACTCATGAGGCCGGCGGTACGCCGATGGCTCGTACCGGTGGTCGTCGCAGTCCTGGCCGCACCGTCGCTGGTCGGGTGCCGGCCGCCAAGCGGCCCGAAGCCCTGCGAGTGGATGGGCGAGCCCGGGGAGGCGACCGGGCGGACGGCACTCCTGGTCGACGTCAGCAACTCGACCCGGGCCACCGGCCCCGCTGCGCCGGACTACCGCAACGCCCTCGACGAGTTCATCCGACGGGCGGTCGAGGGGCGGGACACCGTAGCCGTGGCCCCGTTCAGCGGCACCACGGCGGGCCTGTCGTGGAGCGCCTCCGAGCGGTCGACGGACTGGAAGAAGGACGACGACAACCCGGACAACCAGAAGGACCGCCGCCAGGAGGCCGAGGGGTGCCTCGGGAACTGGCTCGACGCGGCCCGGACGACCAACCCGGCCGCGCCGGGCACCGACATCCTGCGCCCCGTGGCCGTTGCGGCCGACTGGCTCCGTCAGGGCGAGGGCACCAAGCGCCTGGTCGTCGCCACCGACGGCTTGGTCACGTCGGGCTGCGCCAGCCTGGTGAAGTCGGATTTCGGCGGCGGTGACGAGATCGCCGCGCTGACCGCCGCGTGCTCGGCGGAGGCGGCGCAGGAACTCCGACGGGACGTGTTCGTCGGCATCGAGGTGAGCTTCGTCGGCATCGGCCATCCCGCCGCCGGTCAGCCGTTGCCGACGCCGGCTCAGGTGCAGTGGCTGACCCGGCTGTGGAAGGAGTTCTGCGAGTTCCAGGGGGGTGACTGCGACGTCCGAGCCGCCTCGTTCGGCGGCAACCCGGAGGATCCCGGCTCGCAGCCCGGGCCCGTGACCGGGGTTGGGGATCCGGTGGTGCGGTACGGCACCGCAACGCAGCGGTACAGCCTTCCGGCAGCCGCGCTCTTCGACACGGGCGAGGTCGTGCTCCGGCCGGCCGCCACGCCGCTGCTCACCGAACTCGCGGTGACGTTGCGGACCGGCGCGACGACGCGGGTGCAGGTGATCGGCTTTGCCGACCCGCGCGGCGACGACAGCGCCAACCGCGACCTCTCCAGGCACCGCGCGGAGGCGGTCGCCCAGTTCCTCCGGGGGGAGGGCGTGCCGAACGTCGTGGCCGAGGGAAGGGGCGAGATCAACACGTGCGTCGACGGGACCAGCTTTCCGGTCACCGCGACGGCCGACGATGAGACCCAGTGCGCCCGTCGGGTCGACATCCTGGCTTCTCGATCGTGAGGAGAGACATGGTGATGGATGAGGTAGCGAGCAACGGCCGGCGTTGGCAGGCGCCGACGCCCTGTCCGGCCTCCACTGTCCTGCTCGGCAACCCGGTCGTGCGGGCAGGGGAGCAGCGACCGGAGGACCTGGAGGCGGCTGCCCTGTTGCGCGCGTTCGGCAGCGGCAACGCGGCCCTCCTGGCATCCCAGGCCGCACTGGACAGCACCGGCGATCAGGTGGTGGAGCGGTACCACGCGGCGCAGGCGGCGATCGACGCGATCGACCGCTTCGTGTCTCGGGAGCGGGTCGTGGAGGCACGTCGCGCGGAGCAGACGGTCACTCAGTCGCACGCGAACGACGGGGCGGAGAACCTGCGCCGCCGGGTCCTTCCGAAGTGGGCGGTCTGGGTGGTGCTGGCACTCGCGGCGGTCTTCGACGTGGCGTTCGTGGCGAACGTGGTGCAGCGGATCTTCGGGGCCGGCCCGTCCGAGATCGTCTACTACATCGCCTACCTGCCCGGCATCGGCATGGCCCTCTGCCTGCTGGCCGCCGGGCAGAGTCTGGCGGAGCACTTGTTCCGACACCGGGTCCGGGTGACCCGTGCCCGCCGTCGTGGGCCGCTCAACCCGTGGCTGCTGCTGCGCCGGGCGCTGTGGCACTGGCGACCCGAGGAACAGACTCGGCAGGAGCACGACCTGCCGTGGCCTCGGCTGGCCGGGCCGGTGATCCTCGCCGTCCTGACCGTCAGCGTGCTCGCCGCAGGCGCCTACGTGCGGTCCACGCAGGCGAAGTCCTTCGCCGCCCTGGTCAGTTTCCAGCCGGTCTTCGTGGGCCTGCTGGTGCTGCTGAGCGTCTCCGCCATCGCCGTCAAGGTCCTGTCCCACAACCCGTACGCGGACCGGGCGAAGGAGGTGGCCAAGGACATCACCGATCTGGAGGAGCAGGCCAAGGAGTTGACCGATGCCGGCCGGAGCGAGTTGGTGGCGCACAGGAAGGCGTGGAACAACCTGAAGTCCGCGATCGCCTCGGCGGAGGGCGAGGCGGTGCGGGTGGTGGAGGAGGAGTGCGCCCGCATCCTCGACGATCGCGGCCGGCGCGGTGCGGAGGGGCCGATTCGGCTGCCGCTCACCGTGCTGCGGTGGCCCGAGGACGGTACGGAACCGTCGGCGGAGCCGGTGCTGCCCGCGCTCCGCCTCGACATCCTCCAGCACGCCCGGGAGGTGGCCGCGCAGCACGACCCGCAGAGCTTGCAGAAGGCGTTCGACACGCTGGTGGCCGCGCTCCACCAACAGTTCCGGCCGGTGACCGCCGGCACGCGTTGACGCCCCGACGTCACCTGGCCTCGGCGTTGGGCGTGGCGCGGCATGAGAACGGCCACCGCATGATCATCGATGGTCTGTGCTGACAAGCGAGGATCGTGCGGTGGCCGCGTGTCACGGCTTGGGTGAGGCGGCTCGGCCCGGCGAGGCGGCTCAGGCGGCGATGCGGTCGGCGAGCCCCGCGCCGGCCGCCACCGCTGCCTCCTCGGTGCTGTCCTGGTTGGCGTATCCGAGCCGCACAAACGACCAACATTGACAAACCTTGATTAATTTCGGCGTTGTGGCTGGTGGGACCCCATGAGGCTGCTCTACCGTCAACACATGGTCTCGCGTCGATCGATCCTGCGGGCGGTGCCGCTCGCGGCCGCTGCCGTTGCCGCCGCCCCGGGTAGTCCCGGTTGGCTGGGCCCGTCGTCCACCTCGACGGATACGGTTCGCCTGCCCCCCGACCCGGCCACGATGCAGGCCGCCGCTGCCGCCGTGCGCGGCTTCACGGCCGACCTCTACCGCACGCTGGCTTCGACCCCCGCCGGCGGCAATGTGGCGTTCGCGCCGTACTCGATCGGGCTCGCGCTCGCGATGACCCGGGCGGGCGCCGGCTCGACCACGGCGGACGAGATGGACGCGGTGCTCCACGCGCCGTATCCGCGACCCACCGCGCTCGACAGCGGGCTCAACACCGTCGACCAGTCGCTCGCCGGCCGGTACCAGGACGGCGACGGAACCAAGAAGCCTCGGCTGACCACGGCCAACGCCCTGTGGACGCGGCTCGACCTGGGGCTGCGACCCGGGTTCCGGGACACCCTGGCCGGCCACTACGGTGCCGCGCCGCGCCCGGTCGACTTCGGGGGCGCGCCGCAGGTGGCCCGCCAGGAGATCAACACCTGGGTGTCCGAGCGGACCAACGCGAAGATCCCGGAGCTGCTGCGGTCGGACGCCGTGAGCCCCAGCACCAGGCTGATACTGACCAACGCGACCTACCTCAGGGCGGCCTGGAAGTACCAGTTCACCCTGGCGGCCACGGCGCTCGGGCCGTTCACCAGGGACGACGGCACCGTCGTCGACGTCCCGATCATGCGCGGGCCGTTCGACAGGATGGGCTACCTGGAGGGGGACGGGTGGCGTGCGGTCGACGTGCCGTACGCGGGCGACGGGCTCGCCATGGCCATCGTCATGCCGACCCGGGGCAACCTGGCAGCGGTCGAGGCGAAGCTCGACGCGACGTGGCTGGGCGCGCTGCTGACCGGGTTCCGGAGCGTCGACGTCCAACTGCGCCTGCCCCGGTGGACGTTCCGCCTGCCGGTCGAGTTGGGTGCCGCGCTGAGCGGCCTCGGCATGCCGACGGCGTTCACGTCCCAGGCCGACTTCACCGCCATGAGCACCGAACCGGCCCTGCGCATCGACAACGTGGTGCACGAGACGTTCATCGCGGTGGACGAGAAGGGTACGGAAGCCGCAGCCGCGTCGGCCGTCATCGTCCGGCCGCCGTCGATCCCGCAGGGGCCGCAGTTCTTCGTCAACCGGCCGTTCCTGTACGTCATCCACGACCGGCTCACCGGCGTACCGCTGTTCCTCGGCCGGGTCCACAACCCGCTGGTCACCGGCCCGGCCTGACCGGCGCGGCTTCGTTCTCGGCAGCGGGGGAGCCGCGCAACGCGGTGGTCGGCTAGCGCGAAGACCCGACCGGGCCCCGCTGTGGCCGGGCCGAGATGGCGAGGAGGTCCTGAGCCGGCCCGCGCGGTCGTTGGCCTGCCCGCCAGACCGCGCGCAGCGGGCGGCTGAGGTCCACGCCGGTCACCGGGACCCGCACGAGGCGTCCGGCGGCCAACTCGTCGTCGATCGCGAGGTTGCTCAGGACGGCGGGGCCGGCGCCGGCGGCCACCGCCGCGCGCAGCGCGCTGGTGGTGGAGAGTTCCAGCAGCGGCGCGGCGAGCGGCGCGTGGGCGCGCAGGGCGGTTTCCAGGGCGTGCCGGGTGCCCGAGCTGGGTTCCCGCTGCACGAGTCGGGTCGCGGCGAGTTCGGCCGCCTCGATCGGGTGTCGTCGCCGCGCCCACCGGTGCCCGGGATGGGTCACGACGGTGAGTTCGTCATGGGCGACGATGCGCGAGTCCAGCCCCGGGGGCACCTGCGGCCCCTCCACGAAACCGAGGTCCACCGCGCCGTCACCGACCGCTCGGGCGACGTCGGTGGAGTTCATCGCGTGCAGGCTGACCGCCGTCTGGGGCCGCTGCGCGGCGAGCCGGACGAGCCACGTCGGCAACAGGTGCTCCGCCACGGTGAGGCTCGCGGCGACCCGCAGCCGTACGTCCCGCTCGGCGCGCAGCGACCGGATTCCGGCGTCGAGTGTCGCAGCCGCCTGGAGCACGTCGCGCGCCCAGTCGGCGACCAGCCGACCCTCGGGCGTCAGCGTGGATCCGCGCGGGCCCCGCTGGATCAGGGGGAACCCGACGAGCCGCTCCATGGTGCGGACCCGGGCCGTGACGGCGGGCTGTCCGACCCCGCGCGCCTGTGCCGCCCGACCGAGGCTTCCGGTGGCATCGACGAGGAGCAGCAACTCCAGCGCCTCCAGATCAGGAACTCGTGACAAATCCACGCCAACAACCCTACGTCGACCCATCAGTCGTCCTGATGACCCCATCACCCCGAGACGCCTACTGGCCCGGCTGCCGCTGCCGCATTGTCAAGGGCATCTCACTTCTCGGGAGGCGTCGTGGTCAACGGAGTCCGGAGCAGGCCCAACCTGGCCCTGCGCCTCGCGCATCGCCGGCCCGCACGCCCTCGGCCGCAGCCACGGCGCCGGACGCCGGGCGTTGTTCCCGGCCTGCTCGTGGTCGCCGCGTCCACCGGGGTGGCGTTCGCCGTGTCGTGCCTCCTGCCGGCCGTGCCCACGTCGACGGTCGCCGTGGCGCTGGGGCTGCTCGTGGTCAACCTCGGACTGCACCGCCCGGTGCTGCACGCCGGCACCCGGGTGGCCTCCCGACACCTGCTGCAATTCGCGGTGGTGCTCCTCGGCCTGCAACTGAGCCTCCGCCACCTGGCGCAGATCGGCGTGCCGGGGCTCGCCGTGGTCGTCGGCACGGTCGCGGTCACGTTCACCGGCACCCGGCTGCTCGGGCGGATGCTGAAGGTGCCCCGCGCCCGCTCGCTGCTGGTCGCCACCGGCTTCTCCATCTGTGGGGCCTCGGCCATCGCGGCCATGGAGAAGGTGACGGACCGCCACGACGACGACGTCCCCGCCGCCGTCGCGCTGGTCACGCTGTACGGCAGCCTCGGCATCGCCCTGCTGCCGCTGCTACGCGGTCCGCTGGGCCTGGACCCGTTCGCGTTCGCCGAGTGGGTCGGTGCCAGCGTCAGCGACATCGGGCAGACGGTCGCCACCGCCGGCCACGCCCCCGGCACGCTCCAGACCGCCGTCACGGTGAAACTGGCCCGGGTCGCGCTCCTCGCGCCTCTGGTGGCCGCCGTGGCCGTCGCCGCGCGTCGCACCGCCGCGCAACCGGAGACGGCGGCCCGTCGACCACCCGGGGTGCCGCTGTTCCTCGTCGGGTTCCTCGTCGCGGTCGTCCTGGCCAGCACCGACCTGATCCCGGAGCGACCGGCGCTCGCCCTGCGCCACGTGCAGGACGTCCTGCTGGTCGCCGCCCTGTTCGGGCTCGGCACCGGCATCCACCTGCCGACCCTGTGGCGTACCGGTGGCCGCACCCTCGCGCTGGGGCTGGCCAGTTGGCTTCTGGTGACCAGCACCGCCTACGCGGGCGTGCGGCTCCTCGGCCACTGACGTCGCCCGGCCGTGAAGACCCCCGTCGCGGCGGGTGAGGCCGTCGCCCCCGTCCACCGGTTGTCGAGGCCCTGGCCGCCCGCTTCAGAAGAGGGTCGCCGGTTCGGCGGGCAACGGCTCGGGCAGGGCCTCGACGCCGGGCACCGCCGCCCGTACCGCGTCGTAAAAGCGGCGGGCGAGCACCGGCGCGTCGGCGTTGTCCGGGGTGTGGATGAAGACGGTCGGCGAGCGGCCCTCGCGCAGCCATCCGGCGGTGACCTCGACCCAGTGCCGCCAGCCCTCGACCGTGAGCGCGGGGTCGTCGCGGCCGAGGTAGCGGACGACGGGCCGGTCGGTCAAGGCGACCGTCCGCAGCGGCAGGCGCGGTTTCCTGGCCCACGCCTCCCGCTCCGCGTCGCTGGTCGGCGGGGTGCGGAAGAAGGCGGTGGTGTCGAACGGGACCCACTCGGTCTCCGTGCCGGCGAGGGCCGCCTCCAGCAGCCGCGTCGCGCGGGGGTCGGCGAAGAACGCGGGGTGGCGGACCTCCACGGCGTACCGGTGGGAGGTGGGGAGCCGGCGCAGGAAGCGGGCGAGCACGCCGACGTCGGCGGGGCCGAACGAGCCGGGCAGTTGGATCCAGAGGGCGTGGGCCCGCGGGCCGAGCGGCTCGATCGCGTCCAGGAAGCCGCCCAGCGCCTCGTCCGCGTCGGTGAGGCGGCGTTCGTGCGTGACGAGCTTCGGCAGCTTGAGCACGAACCGGAAGTCGGGGTCGGTCTGCCGCGCCCACGAGGCCACGGTCTCCCGGGCCGGGGTCGCGTAGAAGGTGGTGTTCCCCTCGACCGCGTTGCACCAGCCCGCGTAGTGCCGCAGGCGCTCGTGGGACGGCAGCGAATGGGCCAGCAGCCGCCCCTGCCAGGAACGGTGGGCCCACATCGCGCATCCCACGTGCAGGCGCATGGCCACGGAGCCCTCCCACCGGCGACGGCGACCCGCCCGGGCGCGCCCGTCGCGTCCCGGCCGCCGGCCGCACCGGACACCGTATCCAAGGCGGCGTCGCCCTCCTGGGCGGGCCGCTCGCCGCAAACCCCGGGCTGTCGCGAGCTGAACCTGATCGTCAACCCGGGGTTGACGCGAGGAGATGCGTCAACCTATGGTTGACGAATGACGAATCCCGTCCAGATGCCCAGTTCGATCCGTCTCGACGAACTCATCGCGGCGATCAAGAAGGCCCACGAGGACGCGCTCGACCAGCTCGCCGGGGCGGTCGTGGTCGCCGACCACCTCGGCGACCTCGCCGACCACCTCGTCGGCCACTTCGTCGACCAGGCCCGTCGCTCCGGCGCGTCCTGGACCGACATCGGGCGCAGCATGGGGGTGAGCAAGCAGGCCGCGCAGAAGAGGTTCGTGCCCAAGGCGTCCGCCGAGCCGTCGACCCTCGACCCCGACCGGGGGTTCGGCAACTTCACGCCGCGCGCCCGCAACGTGGTGGTGGCCGCCCAGGAGGAGGCCCGCACGGCGGGCAACACCGAGATCGGCACCGCGCACCTGGTGCTCGGGCTGCTCAGCGAGCCCGACGGCCTCGCGGTGCGGGCGATCGGCGCGCAGGGTGTACCGCTGGAGCGGGTCCGCGAGGCCGCGACCGCGAACCTGCCGGCCGGGGCCGACGCGGTGCCCGCCCTGATCCCGTTCGACCCGGCGGCCCAGAAGGCGCTCGAACTCACCATGCGGGAGGCGCTGCGGCTCGGCCACCGGCACGTCGGCACCGAGCACGTCCTGCTCGGCCTGCTGGAGCTGGAGGACGGCGCCGGCGTGCTCAACGGCCTCGGCATCACCAAGGCGGGCACCGAGACCGCCGTGTCCGAGGCGCTCGCGGCGATGTGAGGAAGGCGCCCTCGTCAACGCCCCCGGTGGAGAAGGTGCCCCTTCTCACCGAGGGCGTTGGGCGGCGCGGGGCGGCGGCTCCGGGCGGGTGACCCGGGGTGGCGCGGCGGTCAGTCGGCGGCGGGGAAGCCGTACCGCTCGGCGTGCTCGGGGTCGGCCGGGTCGATCTGGCGGACGCCGGCGTCGGCGAGCCGCTTGTTCACCTCGTCGAGCCGCTCGCGGACCAGCCGGGCCTCCTCCTCGGTGACCCGTCCCCGGTGCGGCTTGCCGGCGTGCTCGATGGTGCCGTAGTCGATCTTCTCGGCAGCCTTGCGCGCCTTCGGCGGGCGGACCCGCTCGGCGGTCTTCAGCAGTTGGGCCATCGGCACGTCGGTGGCCATCGCGTCGAACTCGCTGGCGGTTAGCACCACCCGGCGGGGCTCGCCGCCGCCGTGCCGGTCGTGCACCTCCACCACCGCGACGTCCAGCGCGGCGTCGTCGATGCTCTCCACCTCGGCGGGGGTGGCGTCCAACTGCACGGGCCCGGCCACCAGGTCGGGGTGCTCCAACACCACGACGCGGACCGTCTCGTCCTCCGGCCGCAGTACGGTGCCGCTGAAGTCGGAGACGTGGATCGTCTTCTTGCCCATGCGCGGAGCTTCTCCTGTCGGTGGCCGGGATCTCGGGACCACAAGAAATTACCCGACAGGTGTGCGAAAGCCGCGGTTGGACCGGGCGGGTGTGTCGCGCCGGAAGGCCGGGGCGCGGTTCCGTCCGGCGGCGCAACGCCCGGCGTCGATCCCGCCGTCGTAGGAACCGTCGCACCGGAACCGTTGCATAGGATCGGCCGATGCCCGAACGGACCGCGACCGGGGCGGCGGCGGGGCCGACCGGGGGGCCGCCGCGCACCGAGGCCGAGGCGCTCGCCGTACAGGACCGGTTGCGCCGGCTCGTGGACCCGGTCGGACCGGGCCCCGCCGCGCCCGCGACGGTGGCCGGTCTCGACGTCGCGTACGCCGAGGACGGCGACCGCCTCGCGGCGGCCGTCACCGTGCTGGACGCCCGGACGCTGGCCGTGGTGGACCAGGCCGTCGGCATCGGCCGACCCGCCTTCCCGTACGTCCCCGGGCTGTTCGCCTTCCGGGAGGCACCCGCCCTGCTCGCGGCGCTGGACCGGCTGGCCGTCCGGCCGGAGGTGCTGGTCTGCGACGGGCACGGGCTGGCCCACCCGCGCCGGTTCGGGCTCGCCTGCCACCTGGGCGTGGTCACCGGCCTGCCGGCGATCGGGGTGGGCAAGACGCCGCTGGTCGGCGCGTGGCAGCCGCCGGGGCCGGCGCGGGGCGACTGGTCGCCGCTGCGCGACGGCGACGAGGTGGTGGGCCGGGTGCTGCGTACGCGGGACGGGGTGAAGCCGGTCTTCGTCAGCGTCGGGCACCGGATGAGCCTGGACGACGCCTGCGCGCGGGTGCTCGACCTGACGCCCCGGTACCGGCTGCCGGAGACCACCCGGACCGCCGACCGGCTCTGCCGCGCCGCCCTGAACGCCGCCTGAACCGCCCCGCGCCGCCCCGCTGGGGCGGGCGGGTGAGAGGGGTGCCCTTCTCTACCGCAGGCGTTAAAAGGGTGCCCTTCCTTGCCCGGGTAGTACCCTGACCGCGGACCCGAGCAGGGAGAAACGGCAGGTGATCATGGCGATACGTCGGCAGGCGACGCGGCTCGCGGCGATCTGCGTGACGCTGGGCGGCCTGCTGGCCGCCGGGGCGTCGCCGGCCCTGGCCGCGACCGACTCGGTGCGCGTGGGCGCCGCGGACAGCTTCCGGCCGGGCGACTTGCCGGGCGCGGTCAACGTCACGGTGCGCAAGCGCACCAAGGGCTGTGTGGTGCTCCGCACCGGGTTGGGCCTGCGGCTCGCCGGGCTCTCCGCCGACCAGGTCGCCGTGCGGGTGAGCGTCGGCGGACGCTGGTGGCCGGTGCCGGTCTCCGGCGGCGGGGGAGCGGTGACCACGGGCCGGACGACGCCGGTCAACCCGACCCTGTGCAAGGGCAGGGGCCTCACGGTGCGCTACCAGGTGACCTTCACGGCGGGCACCACGGGCGGCCGGCTGACGGTGGTCGGCGAGGCGACGAGTTCCCTCGGCCGGGCGATCGGCCGGGACGCCACCGCCGCCCGGGTGCTCGGGCAGGCGCGGGCGACCCCGTCGCCGACCCCGACCCGCTCGCCGTCACCGTCACCGAGCCCGAGCCGGACGGCCGAGCCGACCGAAGCGGCGGGGGGTGCCGCGACGCCGACCCTGGCCGCCGTCGGACCGGCGGGCGCGGGCGCAGTCGACGCCGCCCGGGAGGGCTCCGGCGGCGGCCTCTCCTGGCTCATGGTCGTGGGCGTCGGCCTGGTCGTGGCGGGCCTCGGCCTGATCGTGCTGCTGGTGCGCCGGTCCCGGACGGACCGGGAGCCGGCCGACGACGCGGGCGCGTTCCCGGGTGTGCCGCTGCCCCGCAATCCCGGCGGCACGACCTACCGCTCGGGGACCGGGGCGTCCACCCCGGGGGCCGGCGGGGTGCCCGGCCCGGTGCCGCCGCCCGCGCCGGGGGTGTACGGCCGGCCGGCCGCGCCCCCGTCCGGCGCGGTCTACGGCAGCCGCCCGCCCGCCGGTGGCGGTGACCAGGGCGACGGCGGCGCGCAGGGCCCCGGCGAGCCGCCCGCCCCCGCCGGCGGGGGCGACGCGACGACGATCATGCCGAGGCTCCCCGGCTGAGGCGGGCCGCGTCGGGCCGCTCCGATACGCTCAGGGCGTTGACGACCTGCGGCCAAGGAGCGAAGCGCGTGTCTGATCTGTCCCGGATCGTGAAGGCGTACGACGTCCGGGGAACGGTTCCCGACCAATGGGACGAGCGGACCGCCGAGGCGCTCGGTGCGGCCTTCGGCCAGGTCCTCGCCGCCGCCGGTGAGCCCGGCGACGCGGTCGTCGTCGCGCACGACATGCGGGCCTCGGGGCCGGGCCTCGCGGCGGCGTTCGCGGCCGGGGTCCGCGCCGAGGGGCGGTCGGTGATCGAGCTGGGGCTCGCGTCGACCGACATGCTCTACTACGCCTCCGGCACCCTCGGGCTGCCCGGGGCCATGTTCACCGCCAGCCACAACCCGGCCGCGTACAACGGCATCAAGCTGTGCCGGGCCGGCGCCCGCCCGATCGGGCAGGACAGCGGCCTGGCCGAGATCCGGGACCGGGCCCAGGCGCTGCTCGACTCCGGCGCGGCACGCCCGGCCGGCGAGCCGGCGCGGCCCGCGCAGCGGCGCGACCTGCGCCCCGAGTACGCCGCCCACCTGCGCAAGCTGGTCGACCTCTCCGGCATCCGGCCGCTGAAGGTCGTGGTGGACGCCGGCAACGGGATGGGCGGCTGGACGGTGCCCAGCGTGCTCGGCGACGCCGTGCTGCCCGCCCTGCCGCTGGAGATCGTGCCGCTCTACTTCGAGCTGGACGGCACCTTCCCCAACCACGAGGCGAACCCGCTGGACCCGGCGAACCTGGTCGACCTCCAGCGGGCCGTCCGCGAGCACGGCGCCGACCTGGGGCTGGCCTTCGACGGCGACGCCGACCGCTGCTTCGTGGTCGACGAGCGCGGCGAGCCGGTCTCCCCGTCGGCGATCACCGCCCTGGTGGCGGTGCGCGAGCTGGCCCGGTGCCCCGGCTCCACGGTGATCCACAACCTGATCACCTCGCGGGCCGTGCCGGAGATCGTCCGCGAGCACGGCGGCGAGCCGGTGGTGACCCGGGTCGGCCACTCCTTCATCAAGGCCGAGATGGCCCGCACCAACGCCGTCTTCGGCGGCGAGCACTCCGCCCACTACTACTTCCGGGACTTCTGGTTCGCCGACACCGGGATGCTGGCCGCGATGCACGCCCTCGCCGCGCTCGGCGGGCAGGGCCGGCCCCTGTCCGAGCTGGCCCGGGAGTACGAGCGCTACGTCGCCTCCGGTGAGATCAACTCCACGGTGGCCGACCAGGCGGCGAAGGTCGCCGAGGTGCGGGCCGCGTACCCGCAGGCGGCGGCGGACGAGACGGACGGGCTCACCCTGACCTTCCCCGACGGCGCCTGGTTCAACCTGCGTGCCAGCAACACGGAGCCGCTGCTGCGGCTCAACGTCGAGGCGCCGACCGGGGAGCGGATGATCTCGCTTCGCGACGAGGTGCTCGACCTGGTTCGCCGATAAGATCCCCTGCGCCGGTCGGCACCGCCGGCCGCCGCCTACGCACCCGTGGAAGGAGCCGCACCGTGGCCCTGGACCCGCAGTTGCTCGAGATCCTCGCCTGTCCGGACACACATCACGCCCCGCTCGACTACGACGCCGGGGCGCAGACGCTGACCTGCACCGAGTGCGGGCGGATCTTCGAGGTGCGCGACGACGTGCCGGTGCTGCTGCTCGACGAGGCGCGCGGCGGACCCGCGCCCCGGCGATGATGGACGGCACGGCCGGGGTCCGGGGGCACCGGCACGCCGACGAGGCGCTGCTGGACGACTCCGACGCGCTGGCCGAGCACGACCCGGGCGGAATGCTCCGGTTCACCGCCTCGGCCGGGGCGCAGGTGCGCGAGTCCGCCGCCCTGGCCGCCGAGGCCAACCTGAGCGTGCTCGCCGACGAGGGCCGCCCCCGGGCGGTCGTGATCGCCGGCATCGGCACCGCCGGGCGTACCGGGGACGTGCTGGCCACGGTCGCGGGGCCGCGCTGCCCGGTCCCGGTCATCCCGCACCGCAGCGCCGGCGTGCCCGGCTGGGTGGGTGCCGCCGACGTGGTGATCGCGGTGAGCGCCTCCGGCCGCAGCCCCGAGGCGCTCGGGGCCGCCGAGGCCGCGCACCGCCGGGGGGCCCGCCTGGTCGCCGTCGGCGCGCCCGACTCGCGGTTGCAGTCGGTGGCCGAGCGGGCCCGCGCGCCGTTCATCCCGGTGCCCCGCCGCGCCCCGGCCCGGGCCAGCCTCTGGGCGCTCACCGTGCCGGTCCTGCTCGCCGCCCGTACGCTCGGGCTCGTGAAGGTCAACGAGGCGGATCTCGCGGAGACGGCGGCCCGGCTCGACGCCGACGCCGACCGCTGCCGCCCCACGGCCGAGTCCTTCGTCAACCCGGCGAAGTCGCTGGCCCTGGGGCTGGCCGGCTCGGTGCCGATCGTCTGGGGCTCGTCACCGCTGGCCACCGTCGCGGCCCGCCGCTTCGGCGACACCCTGTCGGCCAACGCCCGCTACCCCGTGGTCAGCGGGGCGCTCGGCGAGGCCGGCCGGGGCCGCGTCGGCCTGCTCGACGGGGTGTTCGGCGGGCTCGCCGAGGGGGAGCGGGACATCTTCGCCGACCCGGGCGACGGTGACGATGACGGCGACGGCACCCGGCTGCGGCTGGTGCTGCTGCGCGACGGCGGGCTCAACGCCGAGGACGACACCGACGAGCCGTTCGCCGTCGAGGAACGCCGGGCGGACGCCGTGCAGACCCTCGCCGAGCGGCGCGGGGTGCGCTGCGACGTGGTGACCGCCGAGGGCGGCTCCGCGCTGGAGCGGCTGGCCTCACTGGTGGCGGTACCGGACTTCGCGGCCGTCTACCTCGCACTGGCACACGGGCTGGACCCGATGGCGGTTCCGGCGATCACCGAGATGAAGGAGCTGGCGAACCAGTGAGCACCTGCGGCATCGTACGGGCGGCGCGGATCGGGGTGGGGCGATGAGCGCCAACGGCGGCACGAAGGCGATCGTGGCCGCCCTGCTGGCCAACATGGGCATCGCGGTCACCAAGTTCATCGCGTTCCTGCTGACCGGCTCCTCGTCGATGCTGGCCGAGTCGATCCACTCGGTGGCCGACTCGGGCAACCAGGGGCTGCTGCTGCTCGGGGGCCGGCGGGCCAAGCGCCAGGCCACCCCCCAGCACCCCTTCGGGTACGGCCGTGAGCGCTACATCTACGCCTTCATCGTCTCGATCGTCCTGTTCAGCCTCGGCGGCCTCTTCGCGCTCTACGAGGCGTGGCACAAGGCCGCCGACCCGCACCCGATCGAGAGCTGGCACTGGGTGCCGGTGGTCGTGCTGGTGGCGGCGATCGTGATGGAGAGCTTCTCCTTCTGGACCGCGATCAAGGAATCCAACCACGTCCGGGGCAACCAGTCCTGGGTGCGCTTCATCCGCCGGGCCAAGGCCCCCGAGCTGCCCGTGGTGCTGCTGGAGGACTTCGGCGCGCTGGTCGGCCTGGTCTTCGCGCTCTTCGGCGTCGGGATGACGCTGATCACCGGCGACGGCATATGGGACGCGGCCGGCACCGCGATGATCGGCGTGCTGCTGGTGGTGATCGCGATCGTCCTGGCGATCGAGACGAAGAGCCTGCTGCTCGGCGAGGGCGCCGAGCCGACGGACGTGGCGAGCATCGAGCGGGCCGTGACCGGGGGCCCGGAGGTCGAGCGGATCATCCACATGAAGACGCTCTACCTGGGCCCGGAGGAGCTGATGGTGGCCGCGAAGGTCGCGGTCCGCAGCTGCGAGACCGCCGAGGAGCTGGCCCGGGGGATCAACGCCGTCGAGGCGCGGATCCGCGCCGCCGTGCCCATCGCCCGGGTGATCTACCTCGAGCCGGACATCTGGTCCGCGGCGGCGCAGCGGGCCGGCACCGGCGCGGCGGCCCCCACCGCCGTTCCGGAAGCGCAGGCGGGCACCACCCCGGCGGCTGCGGACGAGACCCGCGCCGGGGGCTGAACGTGGAACCGCTGCACGGGCCGATCCGGGACTACCCCTGGGGGTCCCGCTCGGCGATCGCCGGGCTGCAGGGGCGGCCGGTGCCCAGCGCGGGGCCGGAGGCCGAGCTGTGGCTGGGCGCCCACCCGGGTGCCCCGGCGACCGTGCACCGGGACGGCGCGGCGGTCAGCCTGCTCGACCTGCTGGCCGCCGAGCCGGGGCGCTGGCTCGGCGAGCGGGCGGTCGAGCGGTTCGGCCCCCGGCTGCCGTTCCTGCTCAAGGTGCTCGCCGCCGACGCGCCGCTGAGCCTTCAGGCGCACCCCGACGCGGAGCAGGCCCGATCCGGGTACGCCGCCGACGCGGCGCGCCCGGCGGGGGAGCGCAACTACGTCGACCCGCACCACAAGCCGGAGCTGCTGGTCGCGCTCTCGCCGTTCGAGGCGCTGTGCGGGTTCCGCGACCCGGCGGCGTCGGCCGCCGCACTGGCCGGCTTCGGGGTGCCGGCGCTGGACCCGGTGGTGACGGCGCTGCGCGGCGGGGCGGCGGGGCTGCGCGACGCCGTACGGCTGCTGCTGAGCTGGCCGCCGGCCGATCGCGCCACCCTCGTGGCGGACGTGCTGGCGGCGGAGGCCGCCGGGCCGGACGCGGAGCTGGTCCGGGGGCTGGCCGCCCACTACCCGGCCGACCCGGGGGTGCTGGTGGCGCTGCTGCTGCACCACGTCCGGCTCGCGCCGGACGAGGCGATCTGGATGCCGGCGGGCAACCTGCACTCCTACCTGGGCGGCACGGGCGTGGAGATCATGGCGGCCAGCGACAACGTGCTGCGCGGCGGCCTCACGCCGAAGCGGGTGGACGTCGACGAGCTGCTGCGCGTGCTCCGCTTCGAGGTGCTCGGCGATCCGGTGGTGACGCCCGAGCAGGTGTCGGACGAGGTGGTGCGCTGGCCGGTGCCGGTCGACGACTTCGCGCTGCACCGCGTACGGACGGGGGCGGCGACCCCGCCGGTGCGGCTCGCGGTGTCCGGTCCCCGGGTGGTGCTCTGCCGCTCGGGCAGGCTCTCGGTCGACGACGGGGCGGGCGCGGTGCCGCTGCGCCCGGGGCAGGCGGCGATCGGCCCGGCCGACGCCGGCCCGCTGGTCCTCGACGGCGAGGGCGAGGCGTACGTGGCCACGGCCGGCCTGGGCTGAGGGTGGGCTTCGTCGCCCGGTCGCGCCCGGGTGACGTCCGACTCGCGGGTGATCCGGGTTCCGGCTCGCGGCCCGGCGGGGGCCGGAGTCGGGTGCCGGTGGGCCGGGGGTCGGGTCCGGGCGGAGTGTCGGCGCGACGGGTCGCGAACATCGGGGTTGGTCCGCCGACACAAATCGGAAATTTCCGGAATAGCTTGACGGCGACTTGTCGCAGTGTGACCCTATGAGTGCGCAGCGTTATCGCGACGAAGGTCCGAGAAGCGCGCGGGGGAACCAAACCGGGGGGATGCACGGGGCGGCCGGGCCGTGGGCGGAAAGTCCGTTCACGACCGACCGCCCCGTGCGCTGTCCGTCGCCGCGCGTAAGGTGGAGGGTCGCGCAGCACTTCGTCCGACAGGAGCTTCCATGACCAGCACCCTCCCGGCTGCCACCGGCGGCACGCCGTCCGAGGCCCGGCCGAGCACCCTCGCCGAGGGCGACTACAAGGTGGCGGATCTGTCGCTCGCCGAGTTCGGTCGCAAGGAGATCCAGCTCGCCGAGCACGAGATGCCCGGCCTGATGGCGATCCGCCGCGAGTTCGCGGACGCGCAGCCCCTCGCGGGCGCCCGGATCACCGGCTCGCTGCACATGACCATCCAGACCGCCGTGCTGATCGAGACCCTCGTCGCGCTCGGCGCGCAGGTCCGCTGGGCCTCGTGCAACATCTTCTCCACCCAGGACCACGCCGCCGCCGCGATCGTCGTCGGCCCGACCGGCACCCCCGAGGCCCCGGCCGGCGTCCCCGTGTACGCGTGGAAGGGCGAGAGCCTCCAGGAGTACTGGTGGTGCACCGAGCAGGTGCTCGACTGGCCCGACGGGCAGGGCCCGAACATGATCCTCGACGACGGCGGCGACGCGACCCTGCTCGTGCACAAGGGCGCCGAGTTCGAGAAGGCCGGGGCCGTCCCGCCGGTCGGGTCCGCCGACTCCGAGGAGTACGCGGTCATCCTCGACGTGCTGCACCGCTCCCTCGCCGAGAGCAACGAGCGCTGGACCCGGATCGCCGCCGGCATCAAGGGCGTGACCGAGGAGACCACCACCGGCGTGCACCGCCTCTACGAGATGCACCGCAACGGCACCCTGCTCTTCCCGGCCATCAACGTCAACGACTCGGTGACCAAGAGCAAGTTCGACAACAAGTACGGCTGCCGCCACTCGCTCATCGACGGCATCAACCGGGCCACCGACGTGCTGATCGGCGGAAAGATGGCCGTCGTGCTCGGCTACGGCGACGTCGGCAAGGGCTGCGCCGAGTCGCTGCGCGGGCAGGGCGCCCGCGTCGTGGTGACCGAGGTCGACCCGATCTGCGCCCTCCAGGCGGCGATGGACGGCTACCAGGTCGCCACCCTGGACGACGTGGTCGGGCAGGCCGACATCTTCATCACGGCCACCGGCTGCTTCGACGTCATCACCAACGAGCACATGGCCCGGATGAAGCACCAGGCCATCGTGGGCAACATCGGCCACTTCGACAACGAGATCGACATGGCCGGCCTGGCCAAGCGCTCCGACGTCGAGCGGGTCAACATCAAGCCGCAGGTCGACCTGTGGAAGTTCGCCGACGGCCACGCGATCATCGTGCTCTCCGAGGGTCGCCTGCTGAACCTGGGCAACGCCACGGGCCACCCGAGCTTCGTCATGTCGAACTCGTTCGCCAACCAGACGATCGCCCAGATCGAGCTGTTCACCAAGCCCGAGGAGTACCCGATCGGCGTCTACGTGCTGCCGAAGCACCTGGACGAGAAGGTCGCCCGGCTGCACCTGGACGCGCTCGGCGCGAAGCTGAGCACGCTGACCAAGGAGCAGGCCGCCTACCTGGGCATCTCGCAGGAGGGCCCGTTCAAGCCGGAGCACTACCGCTACTGAGCCAGCACGACGGGACCGGGTCGGCCGCGCGGCGGCGGGCCCGGTCTCCTCGCGTGCGCGCCGTTCGGTCAGTCGCCGGCGCGGGCGGCCGGGACCGCCGGGCGCGGGCCGCCGGGCGTCCCGGTCGGCCCCGGCGCGGCCGGCTCCGGCGGTGCGGTCGGCCCCGGCGCGGTGCTCGGCCCCGGTGCCGCGGTCGGCCCCGGGACCAGCTCCGGCCAGAGCGTCGCGGTCAGCGTCCGGGCGCGGTGTAGCCGGTGGGTCGCGCGGCGGTGCCGCTCGGCCAGCACCGTGGCCAGGCACACCCCCTCCGGTACGCCCGGCGGGGGCGGCGGGGTGGTCGCCGCCGCCACCTCGACCCAGAGCGCGCGGGCCAGCCGGGACCGGGCCGGCTCGGCGAGCAGGTGCGCCCGGGTGACGTACTGCCGCACGGCCAGCGCGAGCGCGTCGTCCAGCCGGGTGAGGTCCAGCGTGTACGCCCAGGGGGCCAGGGCCGGCGCCAGCAGCGGGGCCGGCCGCCACGCGGTGGCCGGGCGGGTGTGCACCACCATCGTGCCGGCCACCAGGTCGCCGAGCCGCCGGCCGTGCCGGTCGGTCAGCATCACGGTCACGCCCGCCACCCAGCTCAGCAGCGGCAGCACCAGGCCGGGCCACTCCACGGCCACCCCGACCAGGGCCCGGGTCAGCGACTGCCGCAGCCCCACCGGCCCGCCGTCGGCCCGGACCACGCGCAGCCCCACGGCCCGCTTGCCGGGCGTGCGCCCGCCCCCGAACCGCTCCCAGGCCACCGGATAGCCCACCAGGATCAGCACCACCCCCACGGTCTGGAACGCGCTGCCCAGCGCCGCGTCCGCGAGCCCGGCGGGCAGCACGGCCGCCGCCGCCGACAGGCAGAGCACCAGGGCGACCGCGAGGACGGCCTGCACCCCGAGGTCGAGCAGCAGCGCCAGCACCCGGGAGCCGATCCGGGCGGCCCGCACGTCCAGCTCCACCGCCTCGCCGCTGACCAGGCCGGCGTCCGCGCCCGACGGGCCGGGCCGGGTCCGGGGCACGCGCCGGGCCGCCGGTGCCGGTGGTTGCGCGCTCACCAGCACAGTGAACACTATGGTCGCCGGACGGGGGAGGACCTGTGGATCTCGACGCGTACGTCGCCGAGCACCGCGGCGAGTGGCGGCGGCTGGAGGAGCTGACCGCCCGACGCCGGCTCTCCGCCGCCGAGGTGGACGAGCTGGTCGCGCTCTACCAGCGGGCGGCCACCCACCTGTCGGTGCTGCGCAGCCGCGCGCCCGAGCCGGGGCTGCTCAACCAGCTCTCCCACCTCGTGCTGCGGGCCCGGGGCCGGATCACCGGCCGCCCCCGCCCGTCCTGGGCGACCGTGGGGCGGTTCCTGCTGGTCGGCTTCCCCGGTGCGGTCTACCGCGCCTGGCCGTGGTGGTGCGCGGTGGCGACCGGGTTCACGCTGCTCAGCGGCTTCCTCATCTGGTACGTCGCCGGGCACCCCGAGACCGCCGCCGCGCTCGTCGGCGAGCGGGCCGCCGAGGAACTGGTCCGCTCCGGCTTCGCCGGCTACTACACCGAGTTCTCCGCCCCCACCTTCGCTTTTCGCCTCTGGACCCACAACGCCTGGCTGGCGGCCCAGTGCCTCGCGTCGGGGGTGCTGGTCGTGCCGGTGCTCTGGCTGCTCTGGCAGAACGCCCTCAACATCGGCGTGGTCGGCGGGGTGATGGTCTCCTACGGCCGGGCCGACGTGTTCTTCGGGCTGATCACCCCGCACGGCCTGCTGGAGCTGACCGGGGTCTTCGTGGCCGCCGGGGTCGGGCTGCGGACCGCGTGGGCGTGGATCGCGCCGCCGCCCCGGCTCACCCGGGGCCGGGCGCTGGCCGAGGCGGGACGCTCCGCCGTCCTGGCCGCCCTCGGCCTGGTCGGCGTCTTCGCGGTCGCCGCCGGGGTGGAGGCGTTCGTCACCCCGGCGCCGCTGCCCGTCGCGCTGCGGATCGCCGTCGGGGCCACACTCTGGCTCGCCTTCCTGGCGTACGTGGTGCTCCTCGGCCGGCGGGCGACCGCGCCCGGCTCCGCGACGGCGCCCGGCTCCGCGACCACGACCGCGCCCGGCTCCGTGAACGCGCCCGGCTCCGCGACCGCCCCGGGCTTCGGGACCGAGCCCTAGAGGCCCGGGTCAGAGCCGGCCGAGGGCCTTGAGTCGCAGGTAGGTGTCGGCGACGGCGGGCGCCAGGTGGGCAGCCGGGGCGTCGACGACGGTGACGCCGTGCCGGGCGAGCGCGGCGCGGACCCGGTCCCGTTCGGCGAGGGCCCGGAAGGCCGCCGCCGCGGCGTACGCGTCGGCGGGCCGGGTCGGCGGGTCGCGGGTGAGCGCGGCGAGCACCGGGTCGTGGGCCGCGGCGACGACCACCCGGTGCCGGGCGGCCAGCCGGGGCAGCACCGGCAGCAGCCCCTCGCCGAGCGCCCCGGCCTCCAGCGCGGTGAAGATCACCACCAGGCCGCGCTGCCGCTCCCGGCGCAGCACCTCACCGGCGATCAGCCCGAAGTCGGTCTCCACCAGGGCGGGCTGGAGCGGGGCGACCGCGTCCACGAGCCGGGCCAGCAGCGCCGGGCGGCCCGCCCCGGTCACCGCCGCCCGGAGCACCGTGTCGGCGGCGATCAGGTCGACCCGGTCGCCGGCGCGGGCGGCCAGCGCGGTGAGCAGCAGCGCCGCGTCGAGGTAGGTGTCCAGTCGGGGCTCGTCGCCGATCCGGGCCGCCGAGGTGCGCCCGGTGTCCAGCACGCAGACCAGCCGCCGGTCCCGCTCCGGGCGCCAGGTGCGCACCAGCACGTCGGCCCGGCGGGCGCTGGCCCGCCAGTCGATCGAGCGGACGTCGTCGCCGGCCACGTACTCGCGCAGCGCGTCGAACTCGGTGCCCTCGCCCCGGCCCCGGGCCACCTGGGTGCCGGCGAGCACCCGCAGCCGGGACAGCTTCTCGGGCAGGTGCCGGCGGGAGTCGAAGCGGGGCAGCACCCGCAGCGTCCACGGCGGGGTGCCGGGCCGCCCGGCGCGCTGCCGGAACGCCAGCCCCAGCGGCCCGTACGAGCGGACGGTCAGCGCCGCCGCCGGCCGGTCGCCGCGCCGCAGCGGGGTGAGCCGGGTCGGCAGCGCGACCGTGTCGCCCGGCTCGACGCGGACCAGCCGCCCCGGCGGCAGGTCGGGCCGTGCCCCGGCCGAGGGCACCCAGTCGTCGTGGACCTGGGCGCGCAGCGTGCGGGCGGAGGCGTTGGCCAGTCGCAGGGTGACGGTGGCGGTGCCGCCGAGCCGGACCCGCCGGTCCCCGTCCCGCGCGGCGGAGATCGCGGCCAGCGGGGCGGCCAGCGCCCAGTCGAGGGCGGTCAGCCCCAGCACGGCGACGGTCATCAGCGCCACCCCGGCGAAGGGCGCCGGCCACAGCGGCAGGGTGACCGCGCCCGCCGCCAGCAGGGCCGCCGCCCGCCACGTCATCGCGGGGTCGGCACGGTGGCGAGCACCGTGTCCAGCACCGCGTCCACCCCGACCCCCTCCAGCTCCACCTCGGGGCGCAGCCGCAGCCGGTGCCGCAGGGTGGGGCGGGCGACGGCCTTCACGTCGTCCGGGGTGACGTGGTCCCGCCCGGCCAGCCACGCCCACGCCTTGGCGGTGCCGAGCAGGGCGGTCGCGCCCCGGGGGGAGGCGCCCAGCTCCAGCGCCGGCACGGCCCGGGTGCCCCGGCACAGGTCCACGACGTAGCCGAGGAGCGGCTCGGCGGCGTGGACCCGGCCGACCGCCGCCCGGGCCGCGGCGAGGTCGGCGGGGGTCGCCACCGGGCGTACGCCGGCGGCGGTCAGGTCGCGCGGGTCGAAGCCGGCGTGGTGGGCCCGGAGCACGCCCAGCTCCTCGTCGCGGGTGGGCAGCGGCACGGTCAGCTTGAGCAGGAACCGGTCGAGCTGCGCCTCCGGCAGCGGGTACGTGCCCTCGTACTCGACGGGGTTCTGGGTGGCGGCGACGATGAACGGGTCGGGCAGCGCCCGGCGCTCGCCCTCCACGGAGACCTGCCGCTCCTCCATCACCTCCAACAGCGCCGACTGGGTCTTCGGCGGGGTCCGGTTGATCTCGTCGGCGAGCAGCAGGTTGGTGAAGACCGGCCCCTCGCGGAAGGCGAACGCGGCGGTGCGCGGGTCGAAGATCAACGACCCGGTGACGTCGCCGGGCATCAGGTCGGGCGTGAACTGCACCCGCTTGCTGGTCAGGTCCAGGGCGGCGGCGAGGGTGCGCACCAGCAGCGTCTTGGCCACCCCCGGCACGCCCTCCAGCAGCACGTGCCCCCGGCAGAGCAGGGCGAGCACCAGGCCGGTGACCACCCCGTCCTGGCCGACGACGGCCTTGGCCACCTCGGCGCGCAGCCGGTGCAGGGCGGCGCGGGCGTCGTCCGGGCCGATGGTCGGCGGCTCGGCGGTTCCGGCGGGTCGGGTCACCGGGGGTCCTCCTTGGACGGTGCGGGGCGGGGTCGGGGCGCGACCGCCGGGGCGGGGCCGGTGTCCGCCGGTGCCGGGGCGGGCGGGCCGGCGTCGGCCGGTCGCGGGTCGGGCGTCGCCGCGACGGTACGGGTCAGCCGGTCCAGCGCGCGGGCCAGGTCGAGCAGTTCACGGTCGGTGGCGGGCGCGTCGCCGTACAGCAGGGTGTGGGCCTGCGCCGTCGTGCCGCCGGCGCGGGCAGCGACCGCCGCGGCCACGGTCGTGGGCGGCGGGTCGGCGGGCAGGTGGAGCCGGGGCAGCAGCCGGGTCAGGGCGGCGGCCCGCAGGGTGCCGGCGGCCGGCCCCCGGGCGCGGGCGCGCTGGTAGAGCCGGGCCCGGCCGAGCACCGTCTCGGCGGAGCGGACCACCACCGGCAGCGGCTCGGCCACCGGCGGGCCGAGCCGACGGGCCCGCCAGAGCGCCAGCAGCAGCGCCGCGAGGGTGAGCTGCGCCAGCAGTGCCCAGAACCAGGCGGGGAACGCGGCCCAGAGCGGGTTGGGCGGAGAGGGCCGGTCGGCCCGGCCGGTGCCGCCCCGGCTGCCGGAGCCGGCGGAGTCCCCCGCCCCGGCGTCGCCGGACCGGCCGTCGCCGGCCGCGTCCCCGTCCCCCGGCTCGGGGTGCGGCGACCAGGCCGGCTCGTCGGAGCTGCCGTCGCCGGGGCGGGGCGGCGGCGCGGGCCCGTCCAGGTCGAGCCAGACGACCTGGCCGGTCCGGCCGAGCAGCCCGGCGGCCAGCTCCCGGTTGCCCCGCTCGTCGATCCGGTCGTTGCGGAACGGGTCGCTGGCCCCGACCACCACGGTCTCCGTCTGGGGCACCCGGGCCAGCCCGCCCGCGTAGCAGCGCTCCACCCTGCCCGTGGAGCGGTCCGGCGCGACGGCGTACCGCTGCCGCTCGACGGCGGCGACGCCCGCGCGGGCCGCCTCGGGCAGCGGGCAGGGCCGCCCGTCGGCGTCCGGGCCGACCGCCCGCGCGGCCCAGCGTCGGCCGGCGGGCACGAGGGGCAGGTCGGCGCCCTCCAGCACCCGCCGGGGCGGGTCGACCAGCACGAGCCGGGTCCGGCCGGGCAGGTCGCGCAGCGCGCCGACGGTCTCCGGGTGCAGCAGGCCCGGGGCGGGCACGAAGAGGGTCGCCGCTCCTCCGGACGTGGCCAGCAGGGCCCGCGCGGTGTCGGTCTCCCGCCGCACGGCCACGCCCCGGGCGCGCAGGTCGGCGGCGAGGCGGCTGCCGCCGTCGGCGTCGGTGGCGACCGGGGAGAGGAAGCCGGGCTCGGTCGGGTCGGGCTGGTCCACCGCGTGGGCGACCAGGGTGGCGGTGATCAGCAGCGCGGCCAGCCCCAGCGGGACCGCCAGCCGGTGCCAGCGGCGGCGACGCCGGTTCGCGCGGCCGGGGGCACCGGGCCCGCCGGAGGCTGCGGTGGGCGTCGGCCCGGTGGTGGCTGCGGTGGGCGTCGACCCGGCGGTGGCTGTGGCGGACGCGGGCCCGGCGGTGGCTGCGGCGGGTGCGGGTGCGGGTGCGGGGCCGGGCCGGGGCGGGTCGGCGGTCACGGCCGCTCACCGCCGGGGCGAGCGGGGGCCGCGCCGGCCGGGTCGAGCGGCGGGGCGACGGGGCCCGGGGCGGCGAGGCCCGGGGCGATGGGGCCCGGGGCCGGCGGAACGGGGCCGGCGTGCCGCGGACCGGCCGAGTCGGGCGCGGATTCCAGGACCCGGTGCAGCTCCTCGGCCAGCTCCCGCATCCGCCGGTCGTGCTCCGGCGAGGCGGGGCGCTGCGCGTACCAGAGGTCGGAGAAGATTCCGGCGGCGGCGGCCAGCGGCGGGCCGACCGGGGGTCGGTTGGCCGTGGCGGCGGCGGTCAGCTCCGCGACGGTCATCCCCGGGCGGTGCTCCACCGCCCGCCGCGCCACCAGCTCGCCGATCATGGCGCGCAGCCGCTCCCGGACCGCCTCCGCGTAGCGGCCCTGCGCCGCCAGCCGGTCCGCCGGCGACCCCGCGCCGGTCGCCGGGGCGGCGTCGGCCGGGGGCGCGGTGGCCCCGGCCGGGACCCGCTCCCGGCGGGGCCGGCGACGCCACCGGGGCAGCCGGGGCCGGCCGATCCGGGGCAGCCGGCGGGGCACCCAGGCCGGGAAGTGGTACCAGCCGAGCGCGACCAGCCCGGCGGCCACCAGCAGGAGCAGCGCGGCCAGCGGCAGCGGCAGGTGGTCGCCCAGCGCGGCCGTGCCCTCGGTCCACCATCGGCTGACGCTCACCGGTCGGCCGCCAGCAGCGCCGGCTCGGGGAGGCCCGCCGGGGCCCGGGAGAGCCGGATGTCCAGCCCCTCGGTGCGCATCCGGCCCTCCAGGTGCAGCACCGCGTCGAGGCAGGCCAGCGCCGGGTACGCGACGGTGTTCACGGCGGCCCAGATCGCCCCGGCGACCGGCACGGCCCACGCCGGGTCGGTGAGGTCGACCAGGCCCAGCGCGCGCAGCCCGTAGAAGACGCCCAGCCCCAGCCCGACCCGCAGGATCCACCACACCAGGTAGCCGAGGAGCCGAATGGCGGCGGCCCGGCAGCCGGCGCGCAGCGCGAGCGCGGCGGAGCGCAGCGGGACGCGGTGCGCGGCGACCCGGTCCACGACCAGCGCCGACGCGACCGAGCCCAGCAGCGCCCAGCCGGCGACCCAGGCCGGCCCGAGCAGGCCCAGCACGAACAGGCCCATTCCGGCGCCGAGGGCGAACAGCGCGGTCGCCCCGGGCCGGGCCCCGGCGGGCCGCAGCAGCTCGCCGGGTCGGGCGGTACGGCCGAGCAGGGCGGCCCCCGCCGCCCGGGCGGCCGGGTTGCCGAGCAGCAGCACGGCGACCGCCTCGGTGGCCGCCCCCACCGCGAGCAGCACCCAGTACGGGCCGAGCCGCTCGAACTGGAACGCGAAGCCGGGCGGCTCGGCCCCGGCGGCGACGCGCAGGGGGTGCAGCAGCAGTTGCTCGGCGGCAGCGAGGACGAGGGCGGCCGGCAGCAGCACCCGGGCGTGCCGGCGCAGCAGCAGGACGGCGGAGTCGAGCAGCTCCCCGACGGTGAGCGGGCGGCGCGGTAGCACGGCGGTCGGGCCGACGTCTGGCACGCGTACTCCCGGGGGACGGCTTGGCGGTGGCCGGGGCTCGCGGCACACGCACCGGTCATGGTGACACGACCCCGCCCGGCGGCGACGCGTCGGCGCGGCCGGTCGGTGGAGGTGCGGCGGATGGCCGCCCGGCAGTACGGTGCGGGTGAGGCCCGATCTTGGCGGCCGGCGGTCCCCGCAGGTATAGGGGTGACGCCGGTCCCACCGACACGAACGGGAATGGAACTATAAACCCCATGAGAGCCCGGGTACTGGTGGTCGACGACGACCCCGCGCTCGCCGAGATGCTCGGCATCGTCCTGCGTAGCGAGGGCTTCCTGCCCTCCTTCGTGGCCGACGGGGAACGGGCCCTTGCCGCGTTCCGGGAGAACCGGCCCGACATCGTCCTGCTCGACCTGATGCTGCCCGGAATGAGCGGCATCGACGTGGCCCGGGCGATCCGGGGCGAGTCCGGCGTGCCCATCGTGATGCTGACGGCGAAGAGCGACACCGTCGACGTCGTGCTGGGGCTGGAGTCCGGCGCGGACGACTACGTGGTCAAGCCGTTCAAGCCCAAGGAGCTGGTGGCCCGGATGCGGGCCCGGCTGCGCCGGGGCGAGGACGTGGCGCCGGAGATGCTGACCATCGGGCCGCCCGGCAACCAGATCAGCATCGACGTGCCGGCGCACACCGTCAGCCGCAACGGCGAGGAGGTGAAGCTGACGCCGCTGGAGTTCGACCTGCTGGTCGCGCTCGCCCGCAAGCCGCGTCAGGTGTTCACCCGCGAGGTGCTGCTGGAGCAGGTGTGGGGATACCGGCACGCGGCCGACACGCGGCTGGTCAACGTGCACGTCCAGCGGCTCCGGGCCAAGATCGAGCCGGATCCGGAGCGCCCGGAAATCATCCTCACGGTGCGGGGCGTGGGCTACAAGGCGGGCACGGGCTAGCCTGGGTCACACCGTGACCACCTCCCCGACGTCCAGCCTCCCGCCCGCCGCGTCCCGCCGGCCGCACGCCGCGTGGGAGCTGTGGCGTGCCCTGGCCGCCCGGGTGGCCCGGCTCGCGGCCGGCCTGCGCCAGACCTGGCGTCGCTCGTTGCAGGTGCGGGTGGTGACCATCACGCTGGTCACCTCCAGCCTGCTCGTGGGCGGGTTCGCGTACCTCATCGCGGACAAGATCACCAGCATCCTGCTGGAGAACGCCGAGACCGACGTCCGGCTGCGGCTCGACAGCGGCAGCGACTACGCGGCGAAGCAGCTCGGCCTGTTCAGCCAGCCGCAGGAGGCCCAGCTCCAGGACACCATCGACGGCACGGTCAACTACCTGGCCGGCGGCGACCCGCAGCAGACCAGCGGGGTGGTGGTGGGCATCGTCTCCGACAACCACACCGGCATCGAGCCGCGCTTCTCCCCGGACGTCGAGGTCGGCACGCTGATCAGCCGGGAGCTGCGGGCCGCGGTCGCCGGGGGCAACATCGCCAGCCAGATCCGCACCGGGCGGTTCGCCGACCACCCCACGAAATACCTGGTGTACGGCTCGCCCGTGCCGACCCGCTTCGGCCAGGTGGAGCTGTACTACCTGATGCCGCTGGCCCGCCAGGACGCCACCGCCGCCGACGCCCGGGCCACCGTGGTGGCCACGGGGGCCGCCCTGGTGCTCCTGCTCGGCCTGCTCGCCGCCCTGGTCACCCGCCTGGTGGTGACGCCCGTGCGGGTGGCCGCCCGCACCGCCCAGCGGCTCTCCGCCGGCCTGCTCGACCAGCGGATGGCGGTCAACGGCGAGGACGACCTCGCGCTGCTGGCCGCCTCCTTCAACCAGATGGCGACCAACCTCCAGCGGCAGATCCTGCGGCTGGAGGAGATGTCCCGGTTGCAGCGCCGGTTCACCTCCGACGTCTCGCACGAGTTGCGCACCCCGCTGACCACGGTCCGGATGGCCGCCGACCTGATCTTCGCCGAGCGGGACGGCTTCGACCCGGCGGTGGCCCGCAGCGCCGAGCTGCTCCAGGCCGAGCTGGACCGGTTCGAGGAGCTGCTCACCGACCTGCTGGAGATCAGCCGCTTCGACGCCGGGTTCGCCATGCTGGACGCCGAGCCGACGGACCTGGTCCCGGTGGTGCACCGGGTGGCCGACCGGCTGGCCGGGCTCGCCGAGCGGGTCGGCGTCACCATCGACCTGGACGTGCCGGACGCGCCGGTGATCGCCGAGATCGACCCGCGCCGCGTCGAGCGGGTGCTGCGCAACCTGGTCGGCAACGCCGTCGAGCACGGCGAGGGCAGGCCCGTCCTGATCACCCTCGGCCAGGACGACCGGGCCGTCGCGGTCACCGTCCGGGACCGCGGGGTGGGGCTCAAGCCGGGCGAGGAGAAGCTGGTCTTCAACCGCTTCTGGCGGGCCGACCCCTCCCGGGCCCGGCAGACCGGCGGCACCGGCCTCGGCCTCTCCATCAGCCTGGAGGACGCCCGGCTGCACGGCGGCTGGCTGGAGGCGTGGGGCGCGACCGGCCAGGGCGCCCAGTTCCGGCTCACCCTGCCGAACCGGGCCGGAGACCGGCTGACGACCTCCCCGCTGCGGCTCGTCCCCGCCGACGCCGCCCTGCCCTTCGGGGGCCCCCGCGACGGCGGGCTGCTCGCCATCGGCCCCGGGCCGGGCGGTGCCCTCGCCATCGGGCCCGCGCCGGCCGACGACCGGGCCGAGGTGGTGTCGTGACGCGCAGGCTCGCCGCGCTGCTCGCCGGCGCGCTGCTGCTCGCCGGCGCGGCCGGCTGCGGCATCCCGAAGGAGACCGAGGTCCGGGTGGACGGGCAGGTGACCGCCGCCAAGTCCGGCTCGGCCAGCTACCGCCGCGACGAGCCGCCGAACCGGTCGGCCAGCGGCACCGACCGGGCGGCCTTCGTGACGAACTTCCTCTCCGCCGCCGCCGGCGAGGCCGACCGCTCCTACTACCGGGTCAAGCAGTTCGTCGCCCCGGAGGGGCGCGCCCGGATACAGGAGAAGCAGCCCAGCGAGGTGGCCCTCACCGTGGTGCGGCTGCGCGAGTCGCCGGTGATCACCGACAGCACGGACGGCACCAAGGTCACCCTGCGCGTGCAGCAGATCGGCCTGCTGCGCGCCGACGGCACCCTGATGCCGCCGCTGGCCACCGAGACCGAGTACCGGTTCGGGCTGCGCGCCGCCCAGGAGGACCGGGCGGACGCCGGCTGGTACGTCACCGACCCGCCGCCGAACGTGCTGCTGCTCAGCGACGACGCGTTGCAGTTGTACTACCAGACCCACACCGTCTACTTCTGGAACACCGATCGCACCCAGCCGGTGCCCGACCAGCGCTACCTGCCGCTGGCCGTGCCCGACGAGCGGCGGGTCACCGAGGTGGTGAAGTGGCTGACCGCCGGGCCGTCGGAGTGGCTGGGGTCGGGGACGAGCCGGTTGCCGGACGGCACCCGGCTGATCAACAACGCGACCGGGTCGGACGGGCAGTGGGAGGTCAACCTCGACATGCCCGTGGACGCCGACGACCGGAAGCTGGAGCAGTTCGTCGACCAGCTCGCCTGGTCGCTGCCGGAGTTGGAGGGCCGGCTCGAACTGAAGATCCACAACCAGTCCCGGGTCACGGTGCTGGACCTGGAGGCGCACCGGCGGGCCCGCCCGGCGTACACGCTCACCCACGAGCCGCAGCGGTTCTGCGTCTACGACGGGAGGATCCACCCGCTCTCCCTGGGCGGCGAGGCCAGCGGCGTCGTGCCGCTCACGGAGGCGGTCAACCGGAACATCGTCTCGGCGGGGTTCAGCCGCTCCGGGCGGGCCACGCAGGCCGCGCTCGTGACGACCGGGGCGGACGGCCGGCGGCGGCTCGTCGTCGGCACCGGCGCGGAGCCCCTCTCGATCGTCCAGCGCAGCCCCGGGTCGTACGCCTCGATGGGCCGCCCGGTGTGGCTGCGCTCGCCGGACGCGGAGCGCCCGCAGGGGCTGGTGGCGGCCGACGGCGGGCTGTACCGGTTCGACGGAAACGCCCAGCTCCGGGCGGTGCCGCTGACCGTCGAGGGCGAGGTGGGGGCGGTCGCCGCGTCGCTGGACGGTCGACGGATCGCGGTGATCGTCGGTGGCGCGCCGTACGTCGCGGCGGTCAACCTCAACGGCGGCGTGGTCTCCGTGGGCCCGGCCCGCCGGCTCGCCACCTCGCTGACCGACCTGTCCGCCGTCGACTGGGCGGGGGAGAACACCCTGGTCCTGGCCGGCTCGGCGGCGCGACCGGCGGTCTACGAGCTGAGCGTGGACGGCGCGCTGGAGACGCCGCTGCGCCAGGACGTCGGCGCGCGGGTGACCCACCTGTCGACGTACCCGCTGAACGCGGTGGTGCCGTTCTCCGGCGGCAATCTGATGTACGAGGCGAACGGGGTGGCGTACCGGAACAACCCGTTCGACACGATCAAGCGCGACCAGGTCGTCGGGGTGACCCCGCCGCCGGCCGGGCTGCGGGCCGGCAACCCGACCGCGCCGTTCTTCCTCTACTGAGGCACCGTGCGCGGCGTCGGCGGGCTCTGGGCGGACCTCGCCGACCTCGTGCTGCCGGCCGACTGCGCCGGCTGCCGCGAGCGCCGTCCGGCCACCCGGCGCGGCTTCTGCCCCGACTGCGTGGCGGCCCTGGAGTCGCTGCGGCCCCGACCGGCGCGCCCGACGCCGGCCCCGGCCGGGCTGCCGCCCTGCGTGGCCCTCGGCCCGTACGGCGGGGTGCTGCGGGAGGCGCTGCTGGCGTACAAGGACCGGGGCCGGCACGGGTTGGCCCGGCCGCTGGGCGGGCTGCTCGCGGAGGTGGTGGCGGAGGCGGTCGGTTCGCCCGCGCCGCTGCTGCTGGCCCCGGTGCCGGACACGGCGGCGGCGGCCCGCGCCCGGTACGGCGACCACCTGGTCCGGCTGGCCGGGCACGCGGCGGCCCGGCTGCGCCGCGCCGGCTGGCCCGCGCGGGTGGTCCGGCCGCTGCGGGCGCTGCCCCGGCCGGACTCGACCACCCTGGACTCGGCGGCCCGCGCCCGGGCGGCGGAGTCGGCCTTCCGGGCCCGGCCCGGGCGGGCCCTGCCCCGGCCCCGCGCCGGCGGGCCGGTGCCCGTGGTCGTGCTGCTCGACGACATCGTCACCACCGGGGTCACCCTGGCCGCCGCCGCCCGCGCGCTCACGGCGGCCGGCCTCCCGCCGGCGGTCGCCGCGGTGCTCGCCGCCACGGAAAAGCGCCACCGCCGATGACGTTTCGTGTCCGCCTTTCACCCGAACGTGTCGGCCCTGTGAAAATTCTGAGCCTTTCCGTGGTGGGGGGTGACTGGCGGACGAACACGGGTTAGCGTTTTCGTGTCGGGGGTAGGAAGTCGGTTCCACCATCCGCTCCCGGCGGTGAGAGGAGGCGTAGCCGTAGTGACCCGGTCGACGCCGTACGGGAGAATTCCCACGGGCGGGCCGGCCGGGATTTTTGGATCGAAGGCCGTCCGAACAAGGGAGGTCACGTGGACATCGTGGTCAAGGGCCGCAACGTCGAGGTCCCGGATCATTACCGGGTGCACGTAGCCGAGAAGCTCGCAAAGATCGAACGTTACGACCACAAAATCATTCGTGTCGATGTCGAGCTGTTTCACGAGCGGAATCCGCGCCAGTCCGATCATTGTCAGCGGGTCGAGATAACCTGCGTTTCCCGTGGGCCGGTGATTCGCGCCGAGGCCTGCACCAGCGATTTCTACAGCGCACTCGACGCCGCGATCGCGAAGCTGGACACCCGGCTGCGCCGGGCGGCGGACCGCCGCCGGGTCCACCGGGGCCGACACGCGCCGATCTCGGTCGCGGCGGCCACGGCGGACCTCCCGGTCGCCGGCCTCGACGCGCTCGTCCCGGCCCTCGACGGCGCCCGCACGGCCACCGCCGTCGCCGAGCGGGCCGAGGAGGAGGAGCGCGACGACCAGCCCTGGCACATCGCCCGGGCGAAGGTGCACCCCGCCGAGCCGATGACGGTCGACGACGCGCTGTTCCAGATGGAACTGGTCGGGCACGACTTCTACCTGTTCCAGGACAAGGAGTCCGGCCGCCCCAGCGTCGTCTACCGCCGCCACGCCTACGACTACGGCATCATCTCCCTCGACACCTGACCCGGCCGCCGCCCCGCTGGCCCGGACGGGTCAGCGGGGTCGGTCCGTGGCGAGCAGGCCGTACAGGACCGAGTCGACGCGGGTGCCGGCGGGGCCGGGCAGCCAGCCGCGCATCAGCCCCTCCCGGGCGAAGCCGACCCGCTCCAGGACCCGCTGCGAGGCGGTGTTCTCCGGCCTGGTGCCCGCCCAGACCCGGGCCAGCCCGACCTCGGCGAACGCCCACCCGACGACCAGGCGCACCGCCCGGGTCGCGAGGCCCCGCCCCCGCCCGGCCGGCAGCAGGCTGTAGCCGATCATCGCCTGCCCGGGACCCGGCTGGCCGTGGCACAGCATGCCCCCGCCGACCAGTTCGCCGGTGCCCGCGTCCGCGATGACCAGGTCGGCGCGGTCCCCGGCCAGCCAGTGGCTGCCGGCCAGCCGGCAGTGCCGCTCGACGTCGGCGAGCGACGGAGGCTCCGGCGGCACCCGGTTGGCGACGACCTCGGGCCGGCGGTGCAGCCGGTACATCCCCTTCGCGTCGTCCGGCCCGACCGGGCGCACGGTCACCACGCCGTCGGTCAGCCGGCCGCCGGGCAGGTCGGGCAGGATCCGCGGCGCGGGGCCGGGCGGATCGTCGGCCAGGCGTACCCAGCAGATCAGGTCGTGGCGGCCACCGTCGCGCGTCGGGTTCGCCGCCCGTCGTACCCCCTCGTGGCGGAAGCCGGCGGCCATCGCGACCCGCTGGCTCGCCGTGTTCTCGTCGTGGGTGAGCAGCTCCAGCCGGGCCATGCCGTGTGCGAAGGCGGTGGCGGCCAGCGCCCGGGTCGCGGCGGCGGCGACGCCGCGACCGCGCGCCCCGGGCACGACCCAGTAGGCGATGTCCGCCTGCCCCCGCGCCGGCACCGGGTTGTTCAGCCCGACCCCGCCGAGCAGCCGGTCGGTTTCCGGGTCGGCGACCGCGTACACGGCCCCGCCGGCGGCCCGGACCGCCGGGGCGCCCTTGTCGATCAACCACCGGGCGTGGGCCTCGGTGAACGGGTTCGGCAGGCCGGAGATGAACTGCTGGGTGAGCGGGTCGGCGCACGCCGCCGTGACGCCCCGGACGTCCTCGGCGCGGAGCGGCCGCAGCCGGAGACCCTCGGCCTCCACGGTGTCGGGCAGCGCGTTCACGCCAGGTCCTCCGCGAGCAGCGAGGCGACCCAGGCGTCGGCCCGCCCGCCCGCGCGGGTGGGCAGGAAGCCCCGCGCCGCCCCCTCCATCGTGAACCCGACCTTCTCGGCCACCCGGCGGGAGGCGGTGTTGCCCACCAGCGCCCGCCACTCGATCCGGGCGAGGCCCAGCGTCGTGAAGCCCCAGGCGGCCAGGGCGGCGGTGGCGGCCGGCATGTAGCCCCGGCCCCGGGCGTGCGGCGCGGTCATGAAGCCCACCGCGGCCTGCGCCGGGTCGGCGGCGAGGATCCGCAGGTCGACCGACGCGACGTACCGGTCGTCGCAGTCGGCGACGGTGAAGTACGCGCCGGTGCCGCGCGCCCAGGTCGCGTCGGCGACGTCGCGCCGGAACCCCTCGGCGTCCGCCCGCCCGTACGGGGCCGGCACGGTCGTCCACTGCACCGTGTCCGGGTGGCGGCAGGTCTCGACGATCCCGTCGAGGTCGCGCTCCTCGATCGGCCGCAGCCGCAGCTCGCCGTCGCCCACGGTGGCGAAGAGGGTGGGCTGGGGACGGCCGAAGACCGCCGCCCGCCGGGCGTCGAGGCTCTCCCGCCCGGCCGGCCCGGGCGCGCCCGGCGCGGGCAGCTCGTCGGGGAGCAGGGAGCCGATCCAGCCCTCCCGCCGGCCGCCGGGCGTCGGGTGGGCGAGCCGTAGCTCGCCCTCCACCCGGAATCCGGCGCGCAGCGCGACCAGCCGGGAGGCGTGGTTGCCGATCTCGGCCTGCCAGATCAGCCGGCGCAGCCCCGCCGCGTCGAACGCCCAGCGGGCGACGGCCCGGGTGGCCCGGACGGCGACGCCCCGGCCCCGCGCCCACGGGGCGACCCAGTAGCCGATCTCGCCGGTGTCCAGCGCCCGGTCCACCGAGACCAGGCCGCAGGAGCCGAGCAGTTCCCCGGTGGCGGCGTCGCAGACGGCGAACGGGGCCCCCGTGCCGTCGCGCCAGGCCGCCGAGGCCAGGTCGGTGACGAAACCGAGGGCGTGTTCGGGCAGGTACGGGCGCGGTACGGTGGTCCAGCGCTGGATGTCCGGGTCCTGGCAGGCCCGGTGCACGGCGTCCGCGTCGGTCGCCTGCCAGGGGCGCAGCAGCAGGCCGTCCTCGGTGAGTTCCACGGGTTCCACCCGAGCCATCGTGCCGGACCGTTCGCGCTGGGCGTAACCGATATCCGCCCGGCGGGCCCGCGGTCCGAGTGTTATGTCGGTTTCCGCCGATGAGACCGCCGCCACCAGTGACCATTCGGGCGACTGAGCGCCTACGATGGTTCGAGACTGTCTAGGGGAGCGTTGATCCGTGTCGATTCTGGAAAAGGTCCTCCGCGCGGGCGAGGGCCGCATGGTGCGCAGGCTGAAGGCCATCGCCGCCGCCGTCAACTCGATCGAGGACGACTACGTCAACCTCACCGACGCCGAGCTGCGGGGGCTGACCGATCAGTACCGGGAGCGCCTCGCCGACGGTGAGACCCTCGACGACCTGCTGCCGGAGGCGTTCGCCACGGTGCGCGAGGCGGCGGCCCGGGTGCTCGGCCAGCGGCCGTACGACGTCCAGGTGATGGGTGGCGCGGCGCTGCACTTCGGCAACATCGCCGAGATGAAGACCGGCGAGGGCAAGACCCTGACCTCGGTCATGGCGGTCTACCTCAACGCGCTGTCCGGCAAGGGCGTGCACGTGGTCACGGTCAACGACTACCTGGCCCAGCGCGACGCCGCCTGGATGGGCCGGGTGCACGAGTTCCTCGGCCTGACCGTCGGCGTGGTGCTGCCCAACCGGCCGGCCAGCGAGCACCGCGCCGCGTACGAGTGCGACATCACCTACGGCACCAACAACGAGTTCGGCTTCGACTACCTGCGCGACAACATGGCCTGGTCGAAGGACGAGTTGGTGCAGCGGGGCCACAACTTCGCGGTGGTCGACGAGGTCGACTCCATCCTGATCGACGAGGCCCGCACGCCGCTGATCATCTCCGGCCCGGCCGAGCACTCGGCCCGCTGGTACGGCGAGTTCGCCGGCGTCGTCGCCCGCCTCCAGTCGGGCAAGGACGGCGAGGGCGACTACGAGGTCGACTACGCCAAGCGCACGATCGCGGTGACCGAGCGCGGCGTGGCCAAGGTGGAGGACCGGCTCGGCATCGACAACCTCTACGAGTCGGTGAACACCCCCCTCGTGGGTTACCTCAACAACGCGATCAAGGCCAAGGAGCTCTACAAGCGCGACAAGGACTACATCGTCACCGACGGCGAGGTCCTGATCGTCGACGAGTTCACCGGGCGCGTGCTGCACGGCCGCCGCTACAACGAGGGCATGCACCAGGCGATCGAGGCCAAGGAGGGGGTGGAGATCAAGCAGGAGAACCAGACCCTCGCCACGATCACCCTCCAGAACTACTTCCGCCTCTACGAGAAGCTCTCCGGCATGACCGGCACGGCCCAGACCGAGGCGGGCGAGTTCAACAAGGTCTACAAGGTCGGCGTGGTCACCATCCCGACCCACCGGCCGATGGTCCGCCTCGACCGGGCCGACGTCATCTACAAGACCGAGAAGGCCAAGTTCAACGCCGTCGTGGAGGACATCGCCGAGCGGCACCAGGCCGGCCAGCCGGTGCTGGTCGGCACCGTCTCGGTGGAGAACTCCGAGATCATCTCGCAGCTCCTGCGCCGCCGGGGCATCCCGCACTCGGTGCTGAACGCCAAGTTCCACGCCCGGGAGGCCGAGATCGTCGCCCAGGCCGGGCGCAAGGGCGCGGTCACCGTGGCCACCAACATGGCCGGCCGTGGCACGGACATCCTGCTCGGCGGCAACGCCGAGTTCCTCGCCGCCAACGAGCTGCGCCAGCGCGGTCTCGACCCGGTGGAGCAGGAGGAGGAGTACGCCAAGGCGATGGAGGAGGTCCTGCCGAAGTGGAAGCAGGCCTGCGACGCCGAGGCGGAGGAGGTGGCCGCCGCCGGCGGCCTCTACGTGCTGGGCACCGAGCGGCACGAGTCCCGGCGGATCGACAACCAGCTCCGCGGCCGGGCCGGCCGGCAGGGTGACCCGGGCGAGTCCCGCTTCTACCTGTCGTTGCAGGACGAGCTGATGAAGCGGTTCCGGGCCGGCGCGGTCGAGGCGGTGATGGACCGCTTCAACATCCCCGAGGACGTGCCCATCGAGTCGAAGATGGTCACCCGCCAGATCAAGGGCGCCCAGGCCCAGATCGAGGGCCAGAACGCCGAGATCCGCAAGAACGTCCTGAAGTACGACGAGGTGCTCAACAAGCAGCGCCAGGTCATCTACGCCGAGCGCCTCCGGGTGCTCAACGGCGAGGACCTCTCGGACCAGGTCACCAACATGATCGACGACGTGGTCACCGCGTACGTCGTGGGCGCCACCAGCGACGGCTACGCCGAGGACTGGGACCTTGAGCAGCTCTTCGCCAGCCTCAAGCAGCTCTACCCGGTGGGCATCACCCTGGACGAGCTGGAGGAGGAGGTCGGCTCCCGGGCCGGCATCGACCAGGACTACCTGCTCTCCCGCCTGAAGGAGGACGCGCACGCCGCGTACGCCCGGCGGGAGGAGCAGCTCGGCGAGGAGGGGACGCGCCAGCTCGAGCGGATGGTGCTGCTCCAGGTCATCGACCGCAAGTGGCGCGAGCACCTCTACGAGATGGACTACCTCCAGGAGGGCATCAGCCTGCGGGCGTACGCCCAGCGCGACCCGGTGGTGGAGTACCAGCGCGAGGGCTTCGACATGTTCGCCACCATGATGGACGGCATCAAGGAGGAGACGGTCGGCTTCCTCTACAACCTGGAGGTCCAGGTCGAGCAGCCCGAGCCGGAGGCCGAGGAGGTCCAACTCCTGGAGAAGCCGGTCGAGATCCGGGCCAAGGGCCTGGGCCGCGCCCCCCAGCAGCAGGGCCTGCAGTACTCCGCGCCGACCGTCGACGGCGAGGCCGGCCGCAGCGGGGTCGACGTCGAGCGTGTCGACGAGCAGGCGCCCCCGGCGCCGGCCGGCCGCCCGGAGCGGGCCGCCCGGCCGGCGGCCCCGAAGGAGCCGGAGGCGCCCCGCGTCCCCGCCGCGTTCGGCGGCAGCGGCCAGGCCGTCGCCGCCGCCTCCGCCCGCCGGGCGACCCCGGGCCAGACGGAGACCGGCGGCCCGTCCCGCAACGCCCCCTGCCCGTGCGGCTCCGGCCGCAAGTACAAGCGCTGCCACGGCGCCGCCAACCCCCCGGCCTGACCCCCTGTTCCCGCGTCGATCAAGAGCTTCGCGTCAGATCCGGGCCGTCCCCTGACGCAAAGCTCTTGATCACCGGAGCCCGTCGCGACGGAGCCCGCCCCACTGGGGCGGGCTCCGTCTCTTGTCAGAGGACCTGCATGGCCACGCAGAGCCAGCGGCCCCGCCGGTGCTCCAGGCGCAGCGCCATCGCCCAGGTGCGGCCGGCGCCGCCGGCCAGGACGGCGGCGGCCTCCACGGCCGCCGGGCGGGGCTCGCAGACCCGCAGCCGGCGCAGCCGCACGGTGGGGCGGGTCGAGCGGCGGCGCACCGGGCCGGTGCGGGCGGCGGCCCGGGTCAACTCCTGCACCACCTCCGCCGACCGGGCGAGCTCGCTCATCGGGCGGATCTGCCCGAGCGGCCGGTAGCCGTTGAGGATCTCCAGGCAGGTGGCGACGAACCGTTGGGCGGCGCGGGTGGCCTCGGGAGTGGCGGTGACCAGCGCCAACGGCGGCGGGGCGGTCGGCGCGGACCGGCCGGGGCCGCCGGGGGCGGGGCCCGGGTCGTGCGGTCGCCGCCCAGGGTGGGACGGGGCGCGCCGGTGCGCCTCGAACAGGTCGAGGGCGAGTTGGGCGGCGACCGGGCGGGGCCAACCCTCGGCCGGCTCCTCGACGAACGGCGGGTCGATCGGCGGCGCGGGCCGCAGGCGGACCGGGGGACGCGCGGGCCCGGGACGACGGGAATCGGTCATCGCTACCCCCGATGCTCGCGTTGGCCTCAGTGCCGTCTCGGCCTTGAAGCTTGCGTTTGCCTTCGTTTGCCTCCGACAGCTTCGATTCTCAGCCATGAGGCGGCCCCGGTCAATGGCGAGCCGTGCGCTGGCCGCTACTCCGGGTCGCGGTCGGTCAGCGGGTTCCCCCGGATCCACTCGGCTGTCTCGTCGTACTTGCGCTGGATGTACTCCTCCAGGCGGGCGCGCTCCACCCGCCACTGCCCCCGCCCGCCGACCTTGATCGCCGGCAGCTCGCCGCTGCGCACCATGTGGTAGACCTGCGAGTCCGAGACGTTCAGCTCGGCGGCCACGTCGGAGAGCAGCAGGAACCTCGGCTCCACGGAAACTCCCGGGGTTGGGGTCGTTTGCTTCAGTTTGCCACCCGCTGCCGACAACGCCGCCCCTCCGGCGCGCCCGCCCGTCCGCGCGGCAACTTCCCGTCGGGCGGGTGCGCGGTGTATGACGGTCACGGCGTACGGCATGATCGGCGCCCGGGCCGGCGCGCGCCGCCCGAGGGCGGAGCAGGGGAGACACCGGTGACCGACGAGCTTGTCCGGGTGTACGTGCCGGCGATCGTGCCCATGCTGGCCCGCCTGCCGGAGCAGGGGCTGCCCGAGACCGACGCGCACGCCGTGACCCCCGCCCTGCGGGAGTGGTACGCCGAGGGCGACGAGGAGGAGCTGGAGTACGTCGCGTTCACCCGGGCCGCCCAGGACGCCCTGTTCCTGCTGCGGGACGACCCGGCCGCGCCCCGCCGCCGGGCGGTCGTCTCGGTCGACGTGCCCGCCTCGGCGCTGCGCCGCACGGACGACGTGCTCGGCTCCAGCGCGGTCCGGCTGGCGCGCCCGGTGCCGGTGACGGCCGTCGCCGCGCTGCACGTCGACGGCGACGACGCGCGCGACGACGTGGCCGCCGCCGCCCTGGTGGCCGCCGAGGCGCTGGCCGGGGACGAGGACGCCCAGTTCACCGTCGACGGCGCCGAGGACCACGAGCTGGAGTGGTACGACGTGACCGAGCTGGACGAGCTGCTCCGCGCGGCCTCCTGAGCGGCCCGCGCGCCGCCGTCCCCGCCAGCCCTCAGCCGCCGGCCCGGCCGGCCCCGCTCACCCGGCGTGGCCCCCCGGCCGGTCCCGCTCCGCTCACCCGGCGTGCCCCCGGCCGGTCCCGCTCAGCGGCGTGGTCCCGGCCGGTTCCGCTCACCCGGCGTGGCCTCGGCCGGTTCCGCTCAGCCGACCGTCAGCGGTCGGCCTCCGCCACCGCCTCGTCCTCGGCGTCGTGCCCGGCCGCCGGGCCGAGCGTGCGGCCGAAGGCGATCAGCGCGGTGAGCGCGCCCACGAAGAGCACCCAGATGGCGTTGTCGATGCGGGAGGTCCCGAGCGAGGTCTGGGCGACCGCGTCCGCCTCGCTCAGCGCGGCGGCCAGGTCGAGCAGGGAGCGCCCGCCGACCCGGATGATCACCTCGGCGACCAGCAGGAGCAGGCCCGGCCCGGCGCCGGCCAGCAGGTAGCCGGGCCAGCGGGGGGCGGGCGCGGCCGGGTCGTGCCGCTCCGCCTGGCGCCGGCCCCAGCTCAGGTAGGCGAAGGCGAGCAGCCCGGCCAGCAGGCCGGCGAGCAGGGACTCGGTGCGCGACACCCACTTGGCCGCGCCGAACAGCGACTCCTGGGTGTCGCCCGCGCCGAACAGGTCGAACAGCGGGTCCCGGGCCCCGCTGAACGCCACCACGAAGACCAGCGCGCCGAGGGTGGCGGTGACCGTCGCGCCGGCCACCCGCGCGTTCCCGGCCCCGGCCACCGCGCCGCCGATGATGGCCGCGGCGGCGGCCGTGCCGGCGATGACGTTGGTGGTCGCGTTGTCGAAGTACGTCAGGTTGATCGCCACGGCGGTGGCGAGGCCGACCAGCAGGCCGGTGCCGACCGCGACCGCGAAGCGCGGGGTGGCCCGGTCGACGCCGCGCCGGGCCAGCAGGTTCGTCACCGCCAGGGCGACCGCCGCGCCGGCCACCAGTGCGGCCGAGATCACCCCTGGCAGCGCGAACGCCGACAGGCTGATCGCGGTGAGCCCGGCCTGGGCGGAGGTGATCGCCTCCCGGGTGGACCAGAGCATCGCGGCCAGCCAGGCCACCGCCAGCGGCGCGAGCACGACCGCCCCGGGGGCGCGCACCGGCGACGGGCCCGCGCCGGCGGGGACGGGCTCGGCGGCCTCCGGCTCGGCGGCGGCCTCCGGCTCTGCTCCGGTCTCCGGCTCGGCGGCCGGGGCGGCCTTCGCCGGCTGGTCCGGCTCCGCGGCCGTGGAGCTGCCGGGCTGGTTGCTCATCGTCTTCCCTTCGACGGGCGCCCGGCCCGCGTCGGCGCTGCCGGGACGCGGTGGGCTGGTCACCGGCCATCCAGGGTACGCGCCGCCCGGCCCCCGGCCGCCCGAGCGGCCCACGAGAGGCCGCCGCCCACCGCCGGCCAGGCCGGGGAGCAGGACCGGGGCGACGGATCGACGGGCCGGAAGGCGGCCCGACCGACGCTTTCCGGCCTGGGTTGCTATCGGCGGTGAAGATTCGAAAGAAGGGGCCGAGGGATGCGGTCCGGGGCGGGGGGAGCCGTGAAAGAATCGGGGCAGGTCCCGCCGTCGCGCCCAATCACGCGCGCGACGCCCGGTGCCCGGCCGCCCGGCCGGCGCCCGCGGGTCCGGTTTCGCCACCGCTGTCGAGATCGCCAGGAGCGCTGATGGACGCCGTGTTCTCCGTACCCGAGCCGCGCAACGAGCAGGTCCGCGACTACGAGCCCGGCAGCGCCGATCGGGAGCGGCTCCAACGACGCCTGACCGAGCTGGCCGCCGAGCGCATCGACCTGCCGATGACCATCGCCGGCGAGCAGCGGATGGCCGGCGGCGACCCGATCGACGTGGTGCAGCCGCACCGGCACGCCCACGTGCTCGGCGTCACCGGCCACGCCACCCACGACGACGCCCGCGCCGCCGTCGCCGCCGCGAAGGAGGCCGCCCCGGCGTGGCGGGCGCTGCCCTTCGCGGAGCGCGCGGCGATCTTCCTGCGCGCCGCCGAGCTGCTCTCCGGCCCGTGGCGGGACACCCTCAACGCGGCCACCATGCTCGGCCAGTCGAAGACCGCCGTCCAGGCCGAGATCGACGCGGCCTGCGAGCTGATCGACTTCCTGCGCTTCAACGTGCACTTCGCCCGGGGCCTGCTGGAGGAGCAGCCGATCTCCTCGCCGGGGGTGTGGAACCGGCTCGACCACCGCCCCCTGGAGGGCTTCGTCTACGCGGTCACCCCGTTCAACTTCACCGCCATCGCCGCCAACCTGCCGGCGGCCCCGGCGCTGCTGGGCAACACCGTGGTCTGGAAGCCGGCCCCCACGCAGCAGTTCGCCGCGCACTTCACCATGCGGCTGTTCGAGGCGGCCGGCCTGCCCCCCGGCGTGATCAACATGGTCACCGGGCGCGGCGAGGAGGTCTCCGACGTGGTGCTCGCCGACCCCGACCTGGCCGGCATCCACTTCACCGGCTCCACCAAGGTCTTCCAGCACCTGTGGCGGAGCGTCGGGGAGAACATCGCCGGCTACCGGGGCTACCCCCGCCTTGTGGGCGAGACCGGCGGCAAGGACTTCGTGGTGGCGCACGCCAGCGCCGACGTCGACGCGCTGCACACCGCGCTGATCCGGGGCGCGTACGAGTACCAGGGGCAGAAGTGCTCGGCCGCGTCCCGGGCGTACGTGCCCCGGTCGCTGTGGGAGGGCGGGCTGCGCGACCGGCTGGCCGCCACCGCGGACTCGCTGACCTACGGCGACGTCACCGACTTCGCCAACTTCGGCGGCGCGGTGATCGACTCGAAGGCGTTCGACCGGCACACCGCCGCCCTGGAGCTGATCAACGGCGACGACGCCTGCACCGTGCTGGCCGGCGGCACCGCCGACGACTCGGTCGGCTACTTCGTCCGGCCGACCCTGTTCGAGTGCTCCGACGCCGCGCACGAGACGTTCACCACCGAGTACTTCGGGCCGATCCTCGGCGTGCACGTCTTCGACGACGCCCGCTTCGACGAGGTGGTCCACCAGGCCGAGTCGATCGCCCCGTACGCGCTGACCGGGTCGATCTTCGCCACCGACCGCCGGGTGGTCGACGCGGTGGCCGAGCGGATGCGGTACGCGGCCGGCAACTTCTACATCAACGACAAGCCGACCGGCGCGGTGGTCGGGCAGCAGCCCTTCGGCGGCGCGCGGGCCAGCGGCACCAACGACAAGGCCGGCTCCTGGCACAACCTGGTCCGCTGGATCTCCCCCCGGACGATCAAGGAGACCTTCGTCCCCCCGACGGACCACACCTACCCCCACATGCACTGAGCTGTGCGGAAGGGCCCCCTGCCACCGTTTTCGACCCGGCAGGGGGCCCTTCCTGACGTTTGTGTACGCCGCGTGACGAAACCCTCTGCGGACTGTCGTCCGCCGACAGTGCACTTAGGAAGCCCTCAGGGTGGCGAAAATGGCAAATCCTGGACGGCGGGTCGGCAAAGTGGCAGCGTAATGGGCATGGCGGAATCCGGAGTCAACCCCACAGCGGCAGCCCTTCTCGGGCTGCTTCACGAGGGCCCGATGACAGGCGGTCAACTCATGGCCGCCGCCGAGCGCAAGCTCGCCCCGTACTGGTCGATGACCCGCAGTCAGGTCTACCGCGAGTTGCCGGTGCTGGCCGAGCGCGGCCTGGTGCGGCTGGGCAAGCCCGGCCCCCGGTCGAGCCAGCCGTACGCGATCACCGCGGCCGGGAAGCGGACGTTCTCCCGGTGGCTGGCCGAGGACCCGGGGCGGGACACCATCCGCAACCCGATCGCCCTGCGGATAGCCTTCGGCAACCTGCACTCGGCCAACCAGCTACGCAACCTTCAGGCCACCGCCAACGAATACCACACCGAGGCCCTCGCCCGGGTGCGTGAGCAGGTGAAGAACGCCAAGAAGGAGGGCGAGACCTTCGACGCCAGCGCGTTGGAGTTCGCCGTCGCGTACCACAAGGCCGCCCTCTCCTGGCTGAAGACCGCGCCGGTCGGCTGATCCCCCGCGCGGCCCGCCACCCCCGCCATCGGGCCGCGCGTGGGGGAGCCCCGCCCCCGGGCACCCCTCGCCGGGAGGGTTCCGGCACGTGACCGCGGGGCTCCCACGCCCGCTCGTCGTTCTCGCAGTACGCTTGTCTGTCGTGACCGCTGCCGATTACGCCGAACAGCTCAAGGAACTCGACGCCACCCTGCGCAACATCGAGGCCGTGCTCGACCTCGACCGGTTGCGCGAGGACAAGGCCCGGCTCGAGGAGCAGGCCTCCGCGCCCGACCTGTGGGACGACCAGGCCAAGGCGCAGCAGGTGACCTCCCAGCTCTCGTACGTCAACGGCGAGATCTCCAGGCTGGGCAGCCTGCGCTCCCGGCTCGACGACGCCCGGGTGCTGCTGGAGCTGGCCGAGGCCGAGGACGACCCCGGGGTGCTCGCCGAGGTGGAGACCGAGATCGGCGGGCTCACCAAGGCCATCCAGGAGATGGAGGTCCGCACCCTGCTCTCCGGCGAGTACGACTCGCGGGAGGCGCTGGTGGCGATCCGGGCCGGCGCGGGCGGGGTGGACGCGGCCGACTTCGCAGAGATGCTGCTGCGGATGTACCTGCGCTGGGCCGAGCGGCACGGCTACCCGACCGAGGTCTACGAGACCTCGTACGCCGAGGAGGCGGGCCTGAAGTCCGCGACCTTCGCGGTCAAGGTCCCGTACGCCTACGGCACGCTCAGCGTGGAGTCCGGCACCCACCGGCTCGTGCGGATCAGCCCGTTCGACAACCAGGGCCGCCGGCAGACCAGCTTCGCGGGCGTGGAGGTGCTGCCGGTCACCGAGCAGACCGACCACATCGACATCCCCGAGAACGAGATGCGGGTGGACGTATACCGCTCCTCCGGGCCGGGCGGGCAGAGCGTCAACACCACCGACTCGGCCGTGCGGCTCACCCACATTCCCACCGGCATCGTGGTCACCTGCCAGAACGAGAAGTCCCAGCTCCAGAACAAGGCGTCCGCGATGCGCGTGCTCCAGTCCCGACTGCTGGAGCGCAAGCGGCAGGAGGAACAGGCCAAGCTGGAGGGCCTGAAGACCGACGCCGCCGGCTCGTGGGGCGACCAGATGCGCTCGTACGTGCTGCACCCGTATCAGATGGTGAAGGATCTGCGCACCGAGCAGGAGACGGGGAACCCGAGCGCCGTCTTCGACGGCGAGCTGGACGGCTTCATCGAGGCCGGAATCCGTTGGCGCAAGCAGCGTCAGCTCGCCGGCGACGCTGCGTGATCACGCATGGGCGGAGCGCGTCATCGATCTCCCGGCCACCGGCTGTTTCGATGACGCGCCCCGCTTCACCGGGCCTGGGGGCTTGGCTCGCTAGTTACACCGCGTAGACTCACCACCCGTGATTCAGCTTGAGCAAGTGACGAAGACGTACCCGAAGGCGTCCCGGCCTTCGCTCGACAACGTGTCCGTCTCGATCGAGAAGGGCGAGTTCGTCTTCTTCATCGGCCCATCCGGCTCCGGCAAGTCCACGATCATCAAGCTGCTGCTGCACGAGGTGACCCCCAACAAGGGACGGGTCATCGTCAACAGCAAGGACGTCACCTCGATGCGCTCGTGGAAGCGACCGCACTTCCGCCGCTCCATCGGCTGCGTCTTCCAGGACTTCCGGCTGCTGCCCAACCGCACCGCGTACGAGAACGTGGCGTTCGCCCTCGAGGTGATCGGCAAGACCAAGGCGGTGGCCCGCCGGGTCGTGCCCGAGGTGCTGGAGTTGGTGGGGCTCGGTGGCAAGGAGCACCGCTACCCGCACGAGCTCTCCGGTGGTGAGCAGCAGCGGGTGGCCGTCGCGCGGGCGTTCGTGAACCGTCCGCTGATCCTGCTCGCGGACGAGCCGACCGGAAACCTGGACCCGGACACCTCGATCGAGATCATGCGCCTGCTGGACCGGATCAACCGCACCGGAACCACCGTCGTGATGGTCACGCACGACTCCAACATCGTGAACCAGATGCGCCGCCGGGTCGTCGAGATCGAGAGCGGCCGCATCGTGCGCGACCAGGCCCGGGGCGTCTACGGGTGAGCACCCGCTCCACCCCTGTGCAGCCTGACGACGACCACCTCACGCCGGAGACCCGGAGGAATTCCCGATGCGCGTGAAATACGTCCTGTCCGAGGTACTGGTCGGACTGTGGCGCAACGTCACCATGACCATCGCGATGATCATCACGCTGGCCGTGTCGTTGACCATGCTCGGTGTCAGCGGCCTGGTGTACAGCAAGGTCGACGACATGAAGGACCTGTACTACAAGAACATCCAGGTCTCGATCTTCCTCAAGGGGGAGGTCACCGAGCAGGAGCGCACCGACCTGGAAGCCAAGCTCAAGGGTGACTCCCTGGTGAAGGAGGTCATCTACGTCGACAAGGCCGAGGCGTACAAGCGCTTCCAGGAGATGTACCAGGACGCGCCGGACCTGGTCAGCGCCGTGAAGCCGGACCAGCTTCCCGAGTCGTTCCGGCTCACGCTGGTCAACCCCGAGCAGTACAAGGGCATCTACGACCAGTACAAGGGCGAGGCGGGCGTCGACGAGATCGTCGACCAGAGCCGCCTGCTGGACAAGATCTTCGACCTCTTCGGCGCCGTGCAGAACATCGCCCTGGCCGGCGCGATCGCGATGGCCATCGCCGCCCTGCTGCTGGTCGCCAACACCATCCAGGTGGCCGCGTACAGCAAGCGCCGCGAGGTGGCGGTCATGAAGCTGGTCGGCGCGTCGAACTGGTTCATCCAGGCGCCGTTCGTGCTGGAGGCCGTGGTCGCCGGCCTGATCGGCTCGGTGGTCGCCCTGGCGGCCCTGATCGGCCTGAAGTTCTTCCTCTTCGACGGCTCGCTGAGCGCGTTGCAAGGGCTGTTCTCCCCGGTGAGCTGGGGCGACATCTTCCTGATCTTCCCGGTCATGGCCGGCGTGGGCGCTGTGGTCAGCGCCGTCACCGGCTGGATCACGCTCCGGTTCTACCTGCGCGTCTAGTCGCCCTCCGGGTCCTGCGGCGGCAGTGAGGGCCCTCCGGCGCGGAATAATCCGCGCCGGAGGGCCCTTGTCGTTCGGGTAGCATGATCTCCGCTTCCGGCCCCCGCGCCGGGGCGGCACGAGTTCCGGCCCGGCGGGCCGGGGCAGCACGAGGGGAGGTGCCGGGAGATGCCACGGGAGAAGGGGCGCAAGGTCGTCGCCTCCAACAAGAAGGCGCGTCACGACTACGCCATTCTCGACACGTACGAGGCAGGCATGGCGCTGACCGGCACCGAGGTCAAGTCGCTGCGCGCGGGGCGGGCGTCACTGGTCGACGCGTTCGCCCAGGAGCGCAACGGCGAGCTGTACCTGCACGGTATGCACATCCCCGAGTACACCCAGGGCACCTGGACCAACCACGAGCCCCGGCGCACCCGCAAGCTGCTGCTCAAGCGGCTGGAGATCGACCGGCTGATCGGCAAGACCCGCGAGGGCGGCCTCACGATGGTCCCGTTGCAGGTCTACTTCTCCGACGGCTGGGCGAAGGTGGAGATCGCCCTCGCCAAGGGCAAGAAGTCGTACGACAAGCGGCAGGACCTCGCCAAGCGGGACGCGGACCGGGAGATCGCCCGTGCCGCCGGCCGGCGCGGCAAGGGCATGGACGACTGATTCGTCCCGTTCGTCCGCCTCGGCGCGCCGGGGCGGGGCTCGGGATGAAACCCGTTGCGGTAGGCGTTAGGCTTGGTGGTGCCGCCGACAGGGGCGGCCCGTCGAGGGGGTGACTGGTTTCGACTTCGTACGTTGCGGCAGGGGAAGCGAGCCGAGGAAGCCGACGTCGTCTCGAGAATCGGTCGTCGGAAACTTATAAGCGCCAAGAACAATCGCGCTGACTTCGCTCTCGCCGCCTGAGGCGAGTAGCTAAGTCTGTCGGCCTGGGAGCGCCTTCGACCCAGTAGCCGGCATCAGCTAGAAGGCTGGCCAACCGGACCCGGTCGCGGGGTCCGTGCGGCGAGATCAATCAGCGACTGGGCCCGTCACACCGACTCGCTCGCGTGATCGGAGGGGCCGAGTAGAGGCACAGCGAGCTGCGCTCGGAGAAGCCCTGACAAACCGGCGAAGGACCCGGGTTCGATTCCCGGCACCTCCACCACCCGATGCGCCCCGGCCAACGGCCGGGGCGCATCGTCATGTCCGGCCCCTGATGGTGGGGAACCGGGGCGGAGCCGGACGCGTCGAAGAGACATGCGTCGAACACTCGCCCTGCTGGGCCTTCCCCTCTTGGCTGTCGCGGTCGGCTGTGCGCCGGCCGAAACCGGGCCGACCGGCACCCCCACCCCCAGTAAGCGCTGGGAGGGCTTCGACCAGCGGGCCGCCGAGGTGGCCGGGGCGTGGCGGCCGGGTAAGACGTGGACGGACGGCTACGTGCCGATGCAGGAGCCCACCGTGCTCCTCGGCGACCCCGGCTTCAACCCCGAGACGCAGCAGGCGTTCGACAACGGCTGGTACCGCGAGCAGATCGACATTCCGGCCGCCCGGCCCGCCAACGGCACGGTCCAGTTCTCCGACGGGACGCTCTCCGTGCCGCTGATCGGCGCGGCCGAGGCGTACCGGCAGCTCGACCGGGGCGACCCGCCGCCGTGCGGCGGCCGGCCGTCCGCCCCGGACGCCAAGCCGAAGCCCGGCTCCACGGCGGGCACCGGCCCGATCGTCGAGCCGGGGCCGGACGGCCCGACCCCCGGCCAGGGCCCGTACGGGCGCGGCGGCCGGCCCGGCCCCGGCGCCACGGTGAGCAACGGGCCGGGGGCGACCGCCTGCATCCCGCTCACCGTCACCGCCGTGAAGCTCGGCACCGCGCCGGTGCGCACGAGCCGGGGCGAGGCGCAGGTGCCCGCGTGGTTGTTCACCGTCGCGGAGCTGACCTCGCCCGTGGCGCGGGTCGCCGTCGGCAAGCCCACGGCCCCGCCGAAGGGCACCCCGCCCGGCAGCCCGGTGCCCGAGGGCGTCGTCGGCGCGCAGGACCTCGAAGCCGTCTACGGCGCGATGCTCACCTGGCGGCTCGGCGTGGGCGCCTGCGACACCGGCATCACCCCGCTGGTGTGGGAGGGCGACGACGTGGTGGTGGTCGGCGGCGGGGTCACCCGCTCCACCGGCGTCTGCACCGAACAGCTCGTCGTCGCGCCGGTCACCGCCACCCTGAAGGAACCGCTGGGCGACCGGACGGTGCTCGACGTGACCACGGGCACCCCGCTGACCCTGCGCCCCTGAACCGGCGCGCCGGCCCTCACAACAGCGGCGGCACCTCCGTGCTGATCGGCACCGGCAGCACGGAGGGCCGGTCCGCCGCCAGCGCCGCGCGCAGCGCGTCGCCCAGCCGGTCGGGCTCCTCGACGACCGTGGCGGCGCACCCGTACCCCCGGGCGACGGCGGTGACGTCCAGGCCGGGCAGGTCCAGGCCGGGCACCCCGGGGGTGTGCTTCAGCTCGGCGAACGACTTCAGGATCGCGTACTGCTGGTTGACCGGGACCACGACGGCCAGCGGCAGGCGCAGCCGCGCGGCCGTCCACAGCGCCTGCACCGAGTAGTGCAGCGAGCCGTCGCCGATCACGGCGACCACGGGCCGGTTCCGCCCGGTGTCCCGCTCGGCGAGCGCGATCCCCACCGCCGCCGGCAGCCCGAAGCCGAGGCCGCCGCTGGCCATCGTGAAGTACGAGGCGGGGCGGGTGATCCGCAGCCGGCGGCGCAGCGCGGCCAGGTTGGACGGTGTCTCCTGCACCAGCACCCCGTCGGGCGGCCAGTGCCGGGCCAGGGCGGCGAAGAGGGCGTCCGCGCTCGGCGGCGGGCCGGCCTCGGGCGGCCCCGGCGCGGGGCGGGGCGGCGGGGGCGGGCGGTCGGCCGCCGGGAGCAGGTCGACCAGGGCGGCCAGGGCCAGGCCGGGGTCGGCCAGCAGGCTGTCGCCGACCGGGGCGCGGGCCGACTCCTGCGGGTCGTCGGTGACGTGCAGCAGCCGGGTGCCGGCCGGCAGGTACTCCCCGGGCACGTGCGGGTAGTAGCGGAACACCGGCGCGCCGACCACCAGCACCGTGTCGTGCCCGCGCAGCGCCTCGCCGAGCGGCCCGATCGCGTACGGCAGGACGCCCCGGAAGTGCGGGTGGTCCTCGGGGAACGGGGCCCGTTCCGGGGCCGGGGCGGCCCAGACGGGGGCGGCCAGCCGCTCGGCCAGGGCGACCGCCGCCGGCCAGGCCCCGGCTGAGTCCACCGCCCCGCCGAGGACGAGCACGGGGGAGCGGCTGGCGGCCACCTCGGCGGCGAAGTCCCGCAGCCGGGCCGGGTCCGGGGCGTACCGGGTGGCCACGCTGCGCACCTCGGGCGTCCCGTCCGCCGGCTGCTCCCAGTCGTCCAGCGGCAGGGAGAGGAAGACCGGCCCGGCGGGCGGCTGGACCGCCGTGGCGTACGCCCGCATGAACGCCGCCGGGATGTCCTGGGCGCGGGCCGGCTCGTGGGCCCACTTGACGTACGGCTGGCTCAGCTCCACGGCCCGGGGGCTGGCCAGCCGGGGTTCGAGCAGCAGCATCCGGCGGGTCTGCTGGCCGGCGGTGACGATCAGCGGGGTGCGGTTGTGCCAGGCGGTGACCAGGTTGCCCATGCCGTTGCCGAGGCCCGGCGCGGTGTGCAGGTTGACGTGCGCGGGGCGGCCGGTGGCCTGGGCGTACCCGTCGGCCATGGCGACCGCGGACGCCTCCTGGAGGGCGTGCACGTAGCGGAAGTCGGCGGGGAAGTCGGCCAGGAACGGCTCCTCGGTGGAGCCGGGGTTGCCGAAGACGGTGGTCATGCCCAGCGCCCGGAGCAGGTCGTAGGTCGTCTCGCGGACCGTTGCCACCCGCCGAATCTATCGGGAAAAGCCCCGCCTACCGGGCGATTCGCCCCGCCCGGCTCAGGGGAGGGCGAAGGGCAGCTCGATCCCGTCCAGCGCGTGCCCGCACGGGCAGTGCCGCTCGGCGGGCAGGGCGGCGACCGCGTCCAGCAGCACCCCGCGCAGCCGCTCGGTGTTCTCCCCGAAGACCCGGAAGACCTCCTCCTGCGTCACCGACTCGCCGCCGGCCACCCCCGCGTCGAGGTCGGTGACCAGCGCGATCGGCGTGTAGCAGAGGGCCAGCTCCCGGGCCAGCACCGCCTCCGGGTGCCCGGTCATGTTGACCACCGCCCCGCCGATCGCGGTGAACCAGCGGGACTCGGCCCGCGTGGAGAAGCGCGGCCCCTCCACGACCACCATCGTCCCGCCGTCGACCGCCGACACCCCCCGGCCCGCCGCCGCGTCCAGCAACGTCCGGCGGCCCACCGGGCAGTACGGGTCGGCGAAGGTGACGTGCACCGCGCCCCGGTCGTAGTAGGTCTGCGGCCGGCCGCTGGTGCGGTCGACGAGCTGGTCCGGCACCACGAAGGAGCCCGGCCCCAGCTCGGGGCGGAGCCCGCCCACCGCGCACGGGGCGAGGACCTGGCGCACCCCGAGCGACCGCAGCGCCCAGAGGTTCGCCCGGTACGGGATCAGGTGCGGCGGGTGCCGGTGGTCGCGCCCGTGCCGGGGCAGGAAGGCGACCCGACGGCCACCCACCTCGGCGATCGTGACCGCGTCCGACGGCTCCCCGTACGGCGTCTCGACCTGGTGTTCCGTCGCGCCGTCGAGCAGGGCGTAGAGCCCGGACCCGCCGATCACCGCGATGTCCGCCGTCGGACTCATCGTCGCCTCCCTCGATTCCACCCGATCACCACCGGTCAGACCTTAACCACCGCACCGGCCGCAGGCTATGGTGCCAGTCATGGCGTTGACAGCACGGATGAGCCCGAAGTCCGACCTCGCGGCGCGCGACTGACGATGTCCGACACGCAGGGAGAGGAACAGGCGATCAGCGGGCGTGCGATGGAGTCGATGACCGGACGGCTGCTGGTCGCGACCCCGACGCTGAAGGACCCGAACTTCGACCGCACGGTGGTGCTGCTCGTGGCGCACGAGCCGGGTGGGGCGCTGGGCGTGGTGCTGAACCGGGCCACGGAAATGCCGGTCGTCGACGTGCTGGGCGACTGGAGCTACCTCGCGCGGCACCCGGCGGTGCTGTTCGAGGGCGGCCCGGTCCAGCCGGACTCGGCGATCTGCCTGGCCCGGATGCGCACCCCGGGCCAGCGGCTGCGCGGCTTCCACCAGGTCTCCGGCGCCGTGGGCACGATCGACCTCTCCGCCGACCCGGAGCGGATGCGGGAGAGCATCGGCGGCATCCGGGTCTTCGCCGGCTACTCCGGCTGGGGCACCGGCCAACTGGAGCAGGAGATCGAGGACGGCTCGTGGTTCGTCCTGGACGCGCTGCCCGGCGACGCGTTCGTCGACCGGCCCGACGACCTCTGGCCGATGGTGCTGCGGCGGCAGGGCGGGATGCTGGCAGCCGTCGCCCACTTCCCGCCGGACGTGGCGCTGAACTGACCCCCGGGAGGGGGACCCCCGCGAGATGACCATGCGGGCGGGCGTGTGTATAGTTCTCTCCGTGCCCGGGCGACCGGGGACGACAGGCAAGGGGCCGTGGCGCAGCTGGTAGCGCACCACACTGGCAGTGTGGGGGTCAGGGGTTCGAGTCCCCTCGGCTCCACCATGTCCCACCACGGGTGGGGCGGTGGAAAGCAGTTTACGCGGGCATGGTTACGTCCATGCCCGCTTCTCTTTGTGGTCTCCGCACGCCACGGTGGGCGTCTTGACGCACCCGTGCGCGGGCGTCGACGCTGTGCCCGTCGAGTGGAGGTGACCATGAACCCCGTGGGCGGCGAGAGCTACGTCGTCGGCGTCGACTTCGGCACCCTCTCCGGGCGCGCCCTGGTGGTCCGGGTCGGTGACGGCGCGGAGCTGGGCACGGCGGTGCACGGGTACCGCGACGGGGTGATCAGCGCGGCGCTTCCCGGCGGCCCGGCGCTGCCGCCGGACTGGGCCCTGCAGAACCCGCAGGACTACCGCGACGTGCTGCGGTACGCCGTCCCCGCCGCGGTCTCCGCCTCGGGGGTCGACGCCGCCGCGATCGTCGGCATCGGCATCGACTTCACCGCCTGCACCGTGCTGCCGACGCTCGCCGACGGCACCCCGCTCTGCGAGCTGCCCGGGCTGCGCGACCGGCCGCACGCCTGGGTCAAGCTGTGGAAGCACCACGCCGCGCAGCCGCACGCCGACCGGATCACCGCGCTGGCCCAGGAGCGGGCGGAGCCGTGGCTGCGCCGGTACGGCGGCCGGGTCTCCGCCGAGTGGCAGTTCGCCAAGGGCCTGCAGATCCTGGAGGAGGACCCCGAGGTCTACCACCGGGCCGAGCGCGTCATCGAGGCCGCCGACTGGATCGTCTGGCAGCTCTGCGGCACCGAGACCCGCAACGTCAGCGCGGCCGGCTACAAGGGCCTGCGGCAGGACGGCCGCTACCCGTCGGAGGGCTTCCTGGCCGCGCTCCACCCGGGCTTCGGCGACTTCGTGACCAAGCTGGACGGACCGGTGCGGCCGCTCGGCGCGCGGGCCGGCGCGCTCACCGACCGCGCCGCAGCCGCCACGGGCCTGCCGGAGGGGATCGCGGTGGCCGTCGGCAACGTCGACGCGCACGTCACCGCCGCCGCCGCGCGGGCCGTGGAGCCCGGTCGGCTGGTGGTGATCATGGGCACCTCCACCTGCCACATCGTCAACGGCACGCACCGCGCGGAGGTGGCCGGCATGTGCGGCGTCGTCGACGGCGGCGTCAGCCCCGGCGCGTGGGGCTACGAGGCCGGGCAGAGCGGGGTCGGCGACATCTTCGGCTGGTTCGTCGAGCACGCCGCCCCCGCCGGGGTCGCCTCGCACGAGCGCCTCACCGAACTGGCCGCCCGCCAGCCGGTCGGCGCGCACGGCCTGGTCGCGCTGGACTGGTGGAACGGCAACCGCTCGCTGCTGGTCAACCACGACCTCAGCGGAATGCTCGTCGGCATGACCCTGGCCACCCGGCCGCCGGACGTCTACCGCGCGCTGCTGGAGTCCACGGCGTACGGCACCCGCATGATCATCGAGGCGTTCGTGGAGGCCGGGGTGGCGGTGGACGACCTGGTGGTCGCCGGTGGCCTCACCGCCAACGAGCTGCTGATGCGCATCTACGCCGACGTGACCAACCGGCCGCTGGGCGTCATCGCCTCCGCGCAGGGCCCGGCGCTCGGGTCGGCGATCCACGCCGCCGTGGCCGCCGGCGCGTACCCGTCGGTGCGCGAGGCGTCGGAGGCGATGGGGCGGGTGCGCGAGGCCGTCCACCGGCCGGACCCCGACCGGGCGCGCGCCTACGACGCCCTCTACGCCGAGTACCGGGCGCTGCACGACCACTTCGGCCGCGGCGGGGACGACGTCATGCTCCGGCTGCGGGCGATCCGCAACGCGGCGCTCGGGGCCACGCGCGCCGCCACCCCGGAGGTGGCCGCGCCGCCGCCGAGGTGACCCGGCAGGCCGCCGGACAGCGCGGGCGCACGGCACGGCGCGCGGGGGCGGGGCCGGCCGTCGCGGCGGGCCGCCGGGGTGGCTGGGCTACACTGGGCGCGCGAGGCGTGGATGGGGACGAGTACCGCCGTACGCAGCCATGAGAGACCCGGGGACGGTGGAAGCCCGGGGGCGTGCGCGGCGGGAAGATCACCCCGGAGCCGCCGGAGGAAAGGCCGCGAGGCCGAGTAGAACCGGCCGCACCCTGAAACGAGCGGGCCGTACGCGGCCAAGGAGGGTGGTACCGCGGGGCCCCACGGCCTCGTCCCTCCGCCGGAGCATTCCGCACGCGCCGACGGAGGAACCATGTACCGCAGCGTCCCGAGCCAGGTCGACCTGCCCGCGCTCGACCACGAGATCCTGCGCTTCTGGCGGGAGAACGACGTCTTCGCGCGCAGCCTGGAGCAGTCGCGGGGCCGCCCCGAGTGGGTGTTCTACGAGGGGCCGCCGACCGCCAACGGGATGCCCGGCGCGCACCACATCGAGGCGCGCGTCTTCAAGGACGTCTTCCCGCGCTACCGCACGATGAAGGGCTTCCACGTCGCCCGCAAGGCGGGCTGGGACTGCCACGGCCTCCCCGTCGAGCTGGCCGTCGAGCGGGAGCTGGGCTTCTCCGGCAAGCAGGACATCGAGGCGTACGGCATCGCGGAGTTCAACGACCGCTGCCGCGACTCCGTCACCCGGCACACCGACGCGTTCGCCGCGCTCACCGAGCGCATGGGCTACTGGGTCGACATGGACGACGCGTACCGGACGATGGACCCGCAGTACATCGAGTCGGTCTGGTGGTCGCTCAAGGTCATCTTCGACAAGGGCCTGCTGGTGGAGGACTTCCGGGTCGCGCCGTGGTGCCCCCGGGACGAGACCGGCCTGTCGGACCACGAGGTGAGTCAGGGGTACGAGACGGTCGTCGACCCGTCCGTCTTCGTCCGCTTCCCGCTGACCTCCGGGCCGCTCGCCGGCCGCGCCTCGCTGCTGGTCTGGACGACGACGCCGTGGACGCTGCCGTCGAACGTGGCGGTCGCGGTGCACCCCGACGTCCGGTACGTCGTCGCCACCGACGGCGAGGAGCAGATCGTCGTCGCCGAGCCGCTGCTCGCCTCGGCGCTCGGCGACGGGTGGGACCTCACCGGGGAGTCCTTCCAGGGCAAGGAGCTGGAGCGGTGGACGTACCGTCCCCCGTTCGAGCTGGTCGAGGTGCCGGAGGCGCACATCGTCGTGCTGGCGTCGTACGTGACGACGGACAGCGGCACCGGCCTGGTCCACCAGGCCCCGGCGTTCGGCGCGGACGACCTCGCCGTCAGCCGCGCGTACGGCCTGCCGATGGTCAACCCGATCCGGCCGGACGGGCGCTTCGAGGCCGACCTGCCGCTGGTCGGCGGGCTGTTCTTCAAGGACGCCGACCGGCCGCTGGTCGAGGACCTCACGGCCCGGGGGCTGCTGTTCCGCGAGAACGCGTACGAGCACAGCTACCCGCACTGCTGGCGCTGCCACACCGCGCTCATCTACTACGCCCAGCCGTCCTGGTACATCCGCACCACCGCCGTGCGCGACGCGCTGCTGCGGGAGAACGAGAACACCGCCTGGCACCCGGCGACCGTCAAGCACGGCCGGTACGGCGACTGGCTCGCCAACAACGTCGACTGGGCGCTGTCCCGGCGGCGGTACTGGGGCACCCCGCTGCCGATCTGGCGCTGCCCGGAGGGGCACCTGACCTGCGTCGGCTCCCTCGCGGAGCTGGGCGAGCTGACCGGCAGCGACCTCGGCGGGCTCGACCCGCACCGGCCGTACATCGACGACGTGACGTTCGCCTGCCGGTGCGGGGAGACCGCCCGCCGGGTGCCGGACGTCATCGACGCCTGGTACGACTCGGGGGCCATGCCGTTCGCGCAGTTCGGCTACCCGTACCGGGGGGTCGAGACGTTCGACCAGCGCTACCCGGCGCAGTTCATCTCCGAGGCCATCGACCAGACGCGCGGCTGGTTCTACACCCTGATGGCGATCGGCACGCTGGTCTTCGACCGCTCGCCGTACGAGAACGTCGTCTGCCTCGGGCACATCCTGGCCGAGGACGGCCGGAAGATGTCCAAGCACCTCGGCAACATCCTGGAACCGATCCCGCTGCTGGACCGGCACGGGGCCGACGCCGTCCGCTGGTTCATGGCGTCGGTCGGCTCGCCGTGGGCCGCCCGGCGGGTCGGGCACACCACCCTCCAGGAGGTGGTCCGCAAGATCCTGCTGACCTACTGGAACACGGTCGCCTTCCAGGCCCTCTACGGCCGTACCGCCGGCTGGTCGCCGTCGGCCGCCGACCCCGCGCCGGCGGACCGGCCGGTCCTGGACCGCTGGCTGCTGTCGGAGCTGAACACGCTGGTCCGGCAGGTCGACGCCGCCATGACCGAGTACGACACGCACCTGGCGGGCCGGCTGCTGTCGGCGTTCATCGACGACCTCTCCAACTGGTACGTGCGGCGCAGCCGGCGGCGCTTCTGGCGGGGCGACGCGGCGGCGCTGGCCACCCTGCACGAGGCGCTCTCCACGCTCACCCTGCTGCTGGCCCCGCTCACCCCGTTCGTCGCCGAGCGGGTCTGGCAGGACCTCGTCGTGCCGGTCGACCCGCAGGCCCCGCCGTCGGTGCACCTGGCCGAGTACCCGGTCGCCGACGACGCGCTGGTCGACCCGGCGCTGTCGGCCCGGATGGCGCTGGTGCGGCGGCTGGTCGAGCTGGGCCGGGCGGCCCGCGCCGACTCCGGCATGAAGGTGCGCCAGCCGCTGTCCCGGGCCCTGGCCTCGGCGCGCGGCTTCGCGGAGCTGACCCCGGAGCTGCTGGCGGAGATCGCCGCCGAGCTGAACGTCGGGTCGGTCGCCGCCCTCGACGAGGCGGGCGGCTCGCTGGTCGACGTCACCGCGAAGGCGAACTTCCGCGCCCTCGGCAAGCGCTTCGGCAAGGCGGTGCAGCAGGTCGCCGCCGCCATCGCCGCCGCCGACGCGGCGGCGCTGCGCGACGCCCTGCGCGAGACCGGCACGGCCACCGTGCCGGTCGGCGACGAGCCGGTGACCCTCGGCCCCGACGAGGTCGTGATCACCGAGACGCCCCGGGCGGGCTGGGCGGTGGCGAGCGAGTCGGGCGCGACGCTGGCGCTGGACCTGCACGTCACCCCCGAGCTGCGCCGCGCCGGCGTGGCCCGGGACGCGATCCGGCAGATCCAGGAGGCGCGCAAGGGCAGCGGCCTGGAGGTGACCGACCGGATCGCGCTGCGCTACCGGGCCGACCGGGAGGAGACGGCGCTGGCCGTCGCCGAGCACCGCGACCTGGTGGCCGAGGAGGTGCTCGCGACCGACTGCGCCGAGGGCGAGCCGGACTGGGCCGACGCGCAGCCGTTCACCGACGAGTCGCTGGGGCTGACCTTCTGGCTCCGCCGCGCCTGACGCGTCCCTCCTCTGGGGCCGGCCCCTTGGTCGGGCCGGCCCCTTGGTCGACTCCATGCCGGCGACATGGGGCGGTCCGAGGGCCGGCGAAGGCGCGATGTCGCCGACATTGAGTCCGACAGGGCCGGCATCCCTGACATGAACGGCATCCCGGGTCGTGGAGGCGGCCCGGGACACCGGTGCGCGGAAGATCGGTGCCCGCGCTGGGCCGGTCAACCCCTCACGTCGCCGGCCGGGGCCGGTGGGGCCGACTGGCCGGCGGGGACCAGGACCCCGGTGCCGGACCAGTTGATGTCCTCGCTGGCGAAGGACTTGTCCGGCTCGTCCTCCTCGTCCAGGGTCGAGTAGCCGGCGTGGTAGCGGCCGAAGCCGTAGCCGCCGGCCGCCAGAGTCACCAGCGCCCAGGGCCGTAGCCCGTCGCGCAGCTTGTCCGGCCCCCGCCGATCGACGGGCACCCGGACGACCCCGAGCAGGTCGTACCACTCGTCGGGGGTGCCCGCGTCGACCACCCGGAAGAGCGAGAACGCGTGCCGCACCGGCGGCTCTCTGGGGATCCAGGTGACTTCATTGAACATGTCGCCTCCTCGGTTCATCGGTGATGCGTCTGCCCTTGACGAGGATGCAGTATTGGGTCTTTGATATCAAGGATATCGAGAAAAGCGCCTACAGTGGTCATGATGAACTGGGAGGAGAGGTCGATGCCCGTTACTCCGTCAGGGCCGTCCGGGTCGCGTAGGTCTCCGGCACGTCCGGAGTTCTCGCCCGTCGTGCAAGCGTGGGAGCTGGGCTTGCGGTTGCGCCAGCGCCGCGAGGAGATCGGCTTGACCGCAGCGGCGGCTGGTCGCGCCATCGGCATCATCCAGGCGTACGTCTCCGGAGTGGAGGCGGGCAAGGTGAAGCTTCCGGCCTCCCGGCTGGCCCAGATCGTGAAGGTCTACGAGCTGGAGCCCGAGGAAGCGGCCGAGCTGGAGGAGTTGCGCGTCGGCGCGAGCCAACGCGGTTGGTGGCACGAGTACTCGCAGCTCTTTCCGGCTGAGTTCCTCCGGTTCCTCGGCTACGAGGCCGGTGCCGACCACATCCGCTTCTACGGCAACGAGCTGGTGCCCGGTCTGATGCAGATCGAGGACTATGCCCGAGCGGTCATCGCGGGAGGCACCACGACGATCCGGCTCACCGAGGTCGGACGGCGGGTCGCCGTTCGGTTGGGCAGGCAGGCGCGACTCTTTGCCGACAACCCGATCCGGCTGACCGCGCTGCTCGGCGAGGGAGCGCTCCGCCAGCAGGTCGGCGGGCCGGCCGTGATGAGCGCTCAACTGGATCATCTCGTCCGGCTGGCGACCGAGCGACCGGAGCAGATCGAGATCCGGGTGCTGCCGTTCTCCGCCGGCGCGCACCCCGCGCTCGGCGGCTCCTTCCAGGTCCTGTCGTTCCCGTCGCCCCGGTTGCCCGACCTGGTCTGGCAGGAGGTGCTGACCTCGATCGACATCATCGACCAGTCCACCCGGGTGACCGACTATCAGGTGACCTTCGCCGAGGCGCGGGAGCGGGCGCTAAGCTCGGGCGACTCGCTCGACCTGATCCGCCGGATCGCGAAGGAGATGACGTGACCTCATCGAAGAGCGCCTCCGGGGAGGGTTGGTTCAAGTCCTCCCGCAGCTCGGACAACGCCAACTGCGTCGAAGTGCGGTTCGTCGGCGGCGCGGTCGACGTCCGCGACACCAAGGACCGCACCGGGCCGGTGCTCGCCTTCGACGGCGGCTCCTGGGCCGGCTTCGTCGCCGCCCTCAAGTCCGGGCCGGCCCGCTAGCGGCACGCCCCTTCCGCCCCGGAGGTCGCCGCCGCGCCCCGCACCACCGACCGGTCACCGACCGGTGGATCGGTGGCGGGCAGGTCGAGGGCGCGGAGGACACTGTGCACCGCCAGCACCTCCGCGCCGCCGCGCCGCCGCAGGTCGGCCACCGCCCGGTTGAGCAGCGTCCGGCTCGGCGACGCCAGCCGCACCACCGCGTCGATGTCCGCCGCGATCCACCATGCCCCCACCGCGCACGGTTCCGCCCGCAGGAACTCCAGCAGCCGGCTGCCGGGCGTCGCGGCGGTCAGCCGTACGCAGACGAGCGCCTCGTGCCGCTGCTCCGGGGGATCGGCCGCCTCAGGCATGGGCCGTCCCGCCCGGACCGGTCTCGGGTGCGGCGTCCGGCTCGTCGACGTCCCGTGCGAGCAGGTCGTCGAGCGACTCCCGACGGACCAGCGTGGCGACGCGCCCGTCCCGGACGGCGAGCAGAGCGGGCCGTCCGACCAGGTGGTAGTTGGACGCGCGGGAGTGGTGGTAGGCGCCCGTGCCGGCGACGGCGAGCAGGTCGCCCGGGTGGACGTCGGCGGGCAGCTCGACGGCCGGCGCCACCACGTCGTCGGCGTCGTTGTGCCGCCCGACGACCGTGGTCGGCAGCGGCTGGGCGCGGCTGGTCCGACCGACCAGCGCCACGCTGTGCCGTCCGCCGCAGAGCGCGGCGGCGGGGCAGTCGGTCATGCCGCCGTCGACGGCGACCAGGCGGCGGCCGTCCGGGCCGTGCGCCGTGGAGAGCACCCGGTACAGGGTGACGCCGGCCCGGGACACGATCGCCCGGCCGGGGGAGACCGTCAGCCGGGGCACCGGGACGCGGTGCTGCTCCGCCCGCAGGCGCAGCACCCCGCGCATCCGGGCGGCGAAGGCGGTCAGCGCGAAGCCGAGGTCGCCGCCGCTGTACGCCACGGCGTGCCCGCCGCCGAGGTTCAGCCGGACCAGCTCCACGCCGTGCCGCTCGCGCATCGCGGCGAGGAAGTCGACGATCCGCCGGGCCTGCTGCTCGTACACCCCGAAGCGGTTCTCCTGGTGGCCCACCGAGCAGTCGAGCCCGACGAGCGCGAGCCCCTGCTGGGCGGCGATCCGGGCGACGGCGGCCTCTGCCTCGCCGGTGTCGATCCGCAGCCCGAAGCGGCTGTCGGGCCTGGCGTCGGGTTCCGGTCCGGCGATCACCCGCAGCAGCACCCGCTGGCCACGCGGGGCGGTCGCGGCCAGCCGGGTGATCTCCCCGAGCGACTCGGCGACGATCGTGGTGACGCCGGCCTCGTACGCGGCGTCGAGGTCGGCGGGGGCCTTCGCGCTGCCGTACAGGACGATCCGGTCGCCCCGGAGACCCGCCGCCCGCGCGAGGCGCAGCTCGCCCGCCGAGCCGACGTAGAGGTCCAGGCCCTCCTCGGCGACCCAGCGCGCGACGGCGCGGCTCAGCAGGGCCTTCGCCGTGTACGCCACGTTGCCCGGCCCGAACGCCGCCGCGTAGTCGCGGCAGCGCAGCCGCACGTCAGCTTCGTCGACCAGGTAGCTGGGCGTCCCGTGCGCGGCGGCCACGGCGGTCAGCCCGACCCCGCCCACCAGCAGGTCGCCGCCCGCGCCCCGGCGGGCGGTCGTCGGCCACACGTCGGCGTCGAGCTGCGTCGACAGGGACAGGCGCAGCGACGGCAGGAGCTCCGCGAGCGTCATCGTGCCCGCCTCGCGTCCGATCGGGGGCTGGGATCTGTCAGGGAACTCTCCATGGCCGGCTCGCCTCCTGTGCCGCCGCGCTGCCTCATGCGGGCACGGGGCGGGTCCCGGTCGCACCGACCGGGACCCGCCCCGTGGAAACGGCGGAGGGGACGGGGCCCACGGCGTCCGACGCCCGGGTGCGGGGGCCGCCCTGCTCTGCGCCCACCGCACGCCCACCTGGCCGCGACACGAGCGTGCGCGCCGGGAAACGCCGCGTAGACCTGGCCACCGTCTGTCCTTCTCGCCGGTCGGGGTCCACCGCCCCGACGCGATCCAGCAGACTCCACCCCTCGGCACCGGGCAAGGATCTTGACGCCGTAGCTACGCCGCCCCGCCCCGTTTTGACACCGCCGATACGCCGGGAGCGTCAGCAGCCGGTCCAGCGGACCGCGCTCACGCGGCCGGCCTCGTTGCTGAAGCCCACGATGGTGCCGTCGTCGGCGATCGCCCGTGCGCCGGCGGTCCTGCTGCCCTGGGGCATCGGCAACTGTCGGGCGGTGCTGCCACGGACCACGTGGTCGGCGCCGATGGCCACCCCGCGCGAGTTGACGCCGAAGAGTATCTGGGCGGCCGGGGCCGTCCTGGTGAAGGTGCCGGTGCGGATGTTCCACCGCACCGGGAACTGCTCGCCGTCGGTCGTCAGCACCTCGCCGACCGCCCACCGGCCCTCGGCCGCCCGGACCGTCGAGCGGTCGGCGCCCGGCGCGGTGAGCTCGGCGTACCGGCCGCCGGGGCGGCGGACCCAGACGTTCGAGTCGGGCTCCTGACCCGCGTTGCCCACGATGCTGCCGTTGCGGGTGATCCCGATGGCCATGGCGCCGGTCGGCGCCCCGGAGAGGGTTTCGACCGTCCCCGGGCGGGCCGCCGGCCAGCGCAGCGCCGTGGTCACGTTCGTGACGTCGTCGTAGCGGTACCCGACGATGTCCCCCGCCCTGTTGATCGCCGAGACGAAGGTGAACTTCGCCGTCGCCGGCCGTAGGGGCAGGAAGGCGAAGGTGCCGTTGCGGTAGACCCACGGCCGGCTCCGGCCGTCGGTCTGGCCGTTGCCGATCACCACGCCACGGGAGTTGACGTCGGTGCCGCCCTCACCGAACGGGTTGGCAATGGTGCGGAGTCGCCCCCGGTCCCAGATCAGCAGGAAGGACTCGCCTCCCTCGTCGGTGTTCCGCAGGGCGCCGCCGACGACGAAGCGCCCGGTCGGATCGACGGCGTACGCGTCCGTGCGGTACATGTCCGCAGGCTGCGGCAGGGGCGCGACGGCGCACGGGGACGCGGGCGGGCGGGCGGACGCGGCGGCCGGGGACGCGCCGATGCCGGCCGTGGCGGCCAACAGGCCGGCGACGGCGCCGGCGGAGAGGGCGCGTCGGGCGATGTCACGCATGGGGTCCTCCGGGTGTCCGAGCTGAGGGGCGCCGTCGATGCTTCCACCGCGAAGGCAGGGCGGCGCGGGGCTCACCTGTCGGATGGGCGACGCCAACGCCGGCGGCGGACACCGTGCGGCGTCCGTGCCGTCGACACCCGCAACCCGAAGGCGTGGGCGTTGTCAGCCGAGGTGGCCCTCGATTTCGGCCAGCTCCTCGGCGGTGAAGTCCAGGTTGTCCACGGCGGCGACGTTCGTCTCCAACTGGGCCACGCTGCTCGCCCCGATGATCAGGCTCGTCATCCGGGGGTCGCGCAGCGCCCACGCCAGCGCGAGCTGGGCCAGGGTCTGCCCGCGCCGCTCGGCCACCCCGCCGAGCGCCCGTACGGTGGCCATCGTCTTCTCGTCCAGGTCGCTCTCGTTGAGGAAGACGCTGGTGCGCACCCGGGAGTCCGCCGGGACGCCGCCGAGGTACCGGTCGGTGAGCAGCCCCTGGGCGAGCGGGCTGTACGCGATGCAGCCCGCGCCGACCCGCTCCAGCGTGTCGAGCAGCCCGTCGCGCTCCGTCCAGCGGTTCATCATCGAGTACGCCGGCTGGTTGATCAGCAGGGGCGTGCCGAGGTCGCGCAGGATCGCGGCGGCCCGCTCGGTCTGCTCGGAGTCGTAGTTGGAGATGCCGACGTAGAGCGCCTTGCCGGAGCGGACGGCCGCGTCGAGCGCGCCCATCGTCTCCTCCAGCGGGGTGTCCGGGTCGAACCGGTGCGAGTAGAAGATGTCGACGTAGTCCAGCCCGAGGCGGCGCAGCGACTGGTCCAGCGACGAGATCAGGTTCTTGCGGGAGCCCCACTCGCCGTACGGGCCGGGCCACATCAGGTACCCGGCCTTGCTGGAGATCACCAGCTCGTCCCGGTACGGCTTGAGGTCGGTGGCGAGCAGCCGGCCGAACGCCTCCTCCGCTGCCCCGGGCGGCGGGCCGTAGTTGTTCGCCAGATCGAAGTGGGTGACGCCCAGGTCGAAGGCGCGCCGGACGATGTCCCGCTGCCGCTCGAACGGCCGGTCCGGCCCGAAGTTGTGCCACAGCCCGAGCGAGACGGCGGGCAGCCGCAGGCCGCTCCGCCCGCTGCGCCGGTAGGTCATGTTCTGGTAGCGCTCGTCGGCGGCAAGGTACGTCATGATCACGACCCTATCGCCGCCCCGGCGGCCCTGCTCGGCCGTGACCTGGACGGGGAGCGCCGGCGGCGGCTGCCGGCCGGGACGCCGCGCCCGCAGGCGGGCGTCCCGACCGGCCGGTGGCGGCGTCAGGAGGCCGCGCAGGTCGGCGTCGGGGTGGGCGCCGTGCCGGTCCCGATCAGCCCGAGGGCGGTGCTTCCCCCGGGGGCGAGCCGGCCGTTCCAGCTCGCGTTGCGCGCGGTGACCGTACCGTCGGCGGTCGTCACGGTCGCGCCCCAGGCGTCGCGGATGCCCTGCCCGGCGGACGTCGGCCAGCGGACCGTCCACCCGGCGGTCGCCCGGGTGCCGACGTTGCGCACCGTCACCTCGGCCTGGTAGCCGCCGGGCCACCGGTTGACCACCTTCCAGGTCGCCGCGCACGCGGGTGCGTTCTTCCAGTCGCCCAGCTCGTCGAGGGTGAGCACGTGCGGGTCGTCCCGGTAGACGCGGCGCAGGAAGTCCGGCGAGTTCCACCGCCCGTCGGTGAGGAAGTCGCCGGACCAGGTGACGAACCAGCTCCAGCCGGCCCGGTAGGCCCGGGTCAGCTCCGGGTCCGGGATCGGCCCCACCTCACCCAGCGCGACCAGCTTGCGGTCCCCGCCGAGGGAGACCAGCTTGTCGTACGACCCGCTGAGCGGCCCGTGGTCGCCGACCGCCGGGTACGAGTCGACGCTGACCACGTCCACCACGTCGTCGCCCGGGTACCAGTCGGGGGAGATCGAGTTCCACACCCAGATCAGGTTGGTGAGCCGGTGGTGGGCGGTGAGGCGGTCGTACATGAGCCGGTAGAGCTGCTTGGCCGGGCCGGGCCCCTTGGCCCCCCACCAGAACCAGCCGCCCTCGGCCTCGTGCAGCGGACGCCAGAGCACGGGCACGCCCGCGTCGCGCAGCCGGGTGAGCTGCACGGCGATCGCGTCGATGTCGCGTATCAGCAGCCTGTGGTCGGCGGAGTCGGGGTCGGCCAGGGCCGCCGCTACGTCGAAGGTGGTGGCGTCGGTGTAGAAACCGCGCCACCACTCCTTGCCAGGGGTGTCGATCAGGCCGCTCGGCGCGTTCCAGTGCCAGGCGAAGGTGACGATGCCGCCCCGGGCGTCCCAGGCGAGCGCGTTCTCGACCTCGGTGGAGGTGGTGCCGCGCTCGACCCGGCTGGGGGAATAGTCCATCATGTCCAGCCCGGCGATGGCCGGGGCCTTGCCGACGTTCTCCTCCAGCCAGCGCACCCCGCCCATGTCCTGCTGGCCGGAGAGCACGTCCTTGCCGTAGTGCGCGGCCAGGTAGCGCATCAGCGCCCGCGCCGGGGCGTCCGCGTCGGGGTTCACCAGCGCGCCGGTGACCTGGTGCGGTGGCCTCGGGGCGACGGGGGTGAGGTGGAGGGCGTCGATCTCGTACCAGCCCCAGTTGTTGCGTACCGCGATGGTGTTGTCGCCGGCGCGCAGCAGCACCCGGCCGGCGGCGGCGGTGGCCCACTGGTCGGTCGCGGGCAGCACCACGTCGCCGTGGCCCGCGCCGTTGAGCAGCAGCGAGGCGGTCTTCTGCCCGTACGGGGCGCGGTAGGCCACGGTCAGCTCGAACAGGCCGCCGGGGGAGTCGGGGACGGTGACGGTGACCTGGTCGTCGGGGGCGTCGAAGCCGGCGACGTAGCCGGTGCCGGAGTACCCGGCGGCGGCGGTCTCAACGGTCACGCCGGTGAGGGCGCCGCTCTCGGCTTCGTAGACGCCGGCACCGGCCGCCGCGCGGGGGCCGCCGGCCCCAACCGCCTCGGCGGCCGGCGCGAGGCCGGGATTCAGGGATGCGAGGAGCGCCAGCGCGACGGCCGACGCCAGCCAACGGGGACGGGAGAGACTCACGAGGACTCCGTAGCGACGATGGTGGATGGAAGCGCTCCCACCATCGATCGGCCGCGGCCGGTTGTCAACCGTGCCGGCGGTTTGGAGGGGGCCCTTCCTATACCGAATGCGTTAATAAGGTGCCCTTCCTTTCGCGTAGCTTCGGGGGATGCGCTTCGTTCAGCTCGACACCCCCAAGCCCATCTCCAAGATCGGCCTCGGCACCTGGCAGTTCGGCTCGAAGGAGTGGGGCTACGGACACGACTACGAGCGCCGGGCCGTCGACATCGTCCGGCGGGCGCTCGACCTCGGCGTCACCCTCTTCGACACCGCCGAGCTCTACGGCTTCGGCCGCAGCGAGCGGATCCTCGGCGCGGCCCTCGCGGAGGACCGCGAGAAGGTCGTGGTGGCCAGCAAGATCTTCCCGGTACTGCCGGTCGCCCCGGTGGTGCAGCAGCGGGCGGTCGCGTCGGCCGTCCGGCTCGGCGTCCGCACCATCGACCTGTACCAGGTGCACCAGGCCAACCCGGTGGTCGCCGACACCACCACCATGAGCGGCATGCGCGCGCTGCAGGACGTCGGCCTGGTCGGCGAGGTCGGGGTCAGCAACTACAACCTGCGACGCTGGCGGTTCGCCGAGATCGCGCTGGGCCGGCGGGTGCTCAGCAACCAGGTCCGCTACAGCATGGCGGACCGTGGGCCCGAGGACGACCTGCTGCCGTACGCCGAGCGCGCCGGCCGCATCGTCATCGCCCACAGCCCGCTCGCGCAGGGCTTCCTCTCCGGCCGGTACGACGCGGCGAACCCGCCCAGCGGGGCGGTGCGCCAGGCCAACCCGTACTTCCTGCCGGTGAACCTGGAGCGCGGCGCCGCGCTGATCGGCACGCTGCGCGAGGTCGCCGACGCGCACGACGCCAAGCCCAGCCAGATCGCCCTCGCCTACCTGCTGCGTCACCCCAACGTGGTGGCCATCCCCGGCGCGTTCAGCGTGGAGCAGATGGAACGCAACGCCGCCGCCGCCGAGATCGACCTGACCGACGACGAGCACGCCGCGCTGGCCTCCGCCGCCCGCGCCTTCCACCCGGTCACCGGGCTGGCGGCGGTGCCGAAGCTGCTCCGCGCCCGGTCCGGCCGGTGAGGACCGCCCGGTAAGGCCCAGCGCGCGGGCTTGTTAACGGGGGGCCCTTCCTCTACCGAAAGCGTTAACAAGGGGCCCCTCCTTACACCTCGGGCGCGCTAGCGTTGGTCGGGTGACTGAGCCCAACCAGGTTCTCCCGGTCCCGCCCGCCGACCTGCCCGCCACCCTGGGCGCGCTGCGGGCGGCCGGGCACCGACACCGCACGGTCAAGCAGGAGCTGCGCGACAACCTCCTCGCCCGGATGCGCGCGGGCGAGGACCGCTTCCCCGGCATCGTCGGGTACGACGACACCGTCCTGCCCGAGGTCGAGCGGGCGTTGCTCGCCGGCCACGACATGGTGCTGCTCGGCGAGCGCGGTCAGGGCAAGACCCGGCTGATCCGCTCCCTGGTGGCGCTGCTCGACGAGTGGACCCCTGTCATCGCCGGTTCGGTGCTCAACGAGCACCCGATGCACCCGCTCACCCCGGCCTCCCGCGCCCTGGCGGCGGAGGCCGGCGACGACCTGCCGGTGGTTTGGCTGCACCGCTCCCTGCGGTACGGGGAGAAGCTGGCCACCCCGGACACCAGCGTCGGCGACCTGATCGGCGACGTCGACCCGATCCGCCTCGCCCAGGGCCGCACCCTCGGCGACCCGGAGACCATCCACTTCGGCCTGGTGCCGCGCACCAACCGGGGGATCTTCGCCGTCAACGAGCTGCCCGACCTGGCCGAGCGCATCCAGGTGGCGCTGCTCAACGTGTTGGAGGAGCGCGACATCCAGGTGCGCGGCTACCAGCTCCGGCTGCCGCTGGACCTGCTCCTCGTGGCCAGCGCGAACCCGGAGGACTACACCAACCGGGGCCGGATCATCACCCCGCTCAAGGACCGCTTCGACGCGGAGATCCGCACCCACTACCCGACGGAGCTGGAGCTGGAGCTGGCGCTGATCCGGCAGGAGGCCGAGCCGGTCGGCGAGGTGCCCGAGCACGTGCTGGAGGTGCTCGCCCGGTTCGCGCGCGCCGTCCGTGACTCCCCGTCGGTCGACCAGCGCTCCGGCGTCTCGGCCCGGTTCGCCATCGCCGCCGCCGAGACGGTCGGCGCCGCGGCGCTGCGCCGCTGCGGCCTGCTTGCCGCCCGGCCGGCGGCCGAGGGGGCGCGACCGGAAGCGGCGGTGGCCCGCATCGGCGACGCCGCCTCGGTCACCTCGACCCTGCGCGGCAAGGTCGAGTTCGAGAGCGGCGAGGACGGGCGCGAGGTGGAGATCCTCGGCCACCTGCTGCGCACCGCCACGGACGAGACATTCCGGGCCCGCCTCGCCGGCCTGGACCTGTCCGGCTTCGTCGCGCTGGTGGACGACGACCGGGTGGTCGAGACCGGCGAGCTGGTCTCCTCGGCCGAGCTGCTGCGCCAGGTCGGCACCGTTCCCGGGCTGGCCAAGGCGCTCGACCGGCTCGGGCTCGGCGACGCGCCCACGCCCGAGGAGGCGGCGGCCGGGATCGAGTTCGTCCTGGAGGGGCTGCACCTGACCCGCCGGCTGGGCAAGGACGTCACCGACGCCGGGCGCACCGTCTACGGCGGCCGGGGCTGAGCGTGGCCGGCAACCGGTTCCGGTACGGGCAGTGGCGCGGCGGCCCCGACCCGCTCGCCCCGCCGTACGACGTGCGGGAGGCGGTCGACTCCGTCGGCGCGGAGGTGCTGGCCGGCGGCAGCCTCCGGGAGGCGCTGCGCGACCTGCTGCGGCGCGGCCCCCGGGGCCGGGGCGGCCTGGACGACCTCGCCGCCCGGGCCCGGCGGCTGCGCCAGGAGGCGCTGCGCCGGGGCGACCTGGACGGCGCGGTGACCCGGGCCCGGGCGCTGCTCGACCAGGCCCTCGCCGCCGAGCGGGACGAGCTGCGCGGGCGCGACGACGAGGCGGCCCGCTTCGCCGAGGCGGTGCTGGACAACCTGCCCCGCTCCACCGCCCGCGCCGTGCAGGAGCTGGAGGGATACGACTGGGCGAGCGACGAGGCGCGGCGGGCGTACCGGCAGATCCTCGACGGGCTGCGCGGCGACGTCCTCCAGCAGCGCTTCGCCGGGCTGCGGCAGGTGGCGCGGGCCGCCGCCGACCCGGGCGCCCAGCGGCAGCTCGCCGCGATGATGCGCGACCTCAACGACCTGCTGGCCCGGCATGCCCGGTCGGAGGAGACCACCGACGCGTTCGCCGAGTTCATGCGCCGACACGGCGAGTTCTTCCCGGAGCAGCCGGGGGACGTCGACGAGCTGGTGGACGTGCTGGCCCGCCGCTCGGCGGCGGGGGAGCGGCTGCTGCGGTCGCTGACGGACCGGCAGCGCGAGGAGCTGGCCGGGCTGATGCGCCAGTCCCTCGGCGACGGGCTGGCCGGCGAGCTGTCCGCCCTGGACGCCAACCTGCGCGCGCTGCGCCCCGACCTGTACCGGGGCCGGGGCGAGCGGGTGCGCGGCGAGCAGCCGCTCGGCTACCGCGAGGCGACCGGCGCGCTCGACGAGATCGCCGAGCTGGACGAGTTGCTGGACGCCCTCGACCAGGACCAGCCCGGGGCCACCCTGGACGACGTGGACGTCGACGCGGTGGCCCGGACGCTGGGCCGGGACGCGGCCGACGACGCGCGCCGGCTCCAGACGCTGGAGCGGGAGCTGCGCCGGCAGGGCTGGGTGGGCCGGGACGCCGAGGGGCTGACGCTGAGCCCGAAGGCGCTGCGCCGGCTGGCCGGCACCGCGCTGCGCCGGGTCTTCGCCGACCTGACCGCCGGGCCGCGCGGCCGGCACGAGCTGCGCGCGGCGGGCGCGTCCGGCGAGGTGAGCGGGGCGTCGCGGCCCTGGGAGTACGGCGACGAGCAGCCGCTCGACGTGGTGGGCACCCTGACCAGGGCGGTACGGCGGGCCGGGCCCGGCGTGCCCGTCCAGCTCGCGGCTGACGACTTCGAGGTGGTGGAGACCGAACGCCGGGCGTCGGCGGCGGTGGTGCTCTGCGTGGACCTGTCGTACTCGATGTTCTCGCAGGGGCGCTGGGGGCCGATGAAGCAGACGGCGCTGGCCCTGTCGCACCTGATGGCGACCCGCTTCCCGCAGGACGCGCTGCAGATTGTCGGGTTCGGCCGCCGGGCCAGGCCGCTGACCCAGGCGGAGCTGGCGGCGGTGGAGCCGGACCACGAGAAGGGCACCAATCTCCAGCACGCGCTGCGGCTGGCAGGGCGGCATCTGCGCCGGCACCCGGGCGCGGAGCCGGTGGTCCTCGTCGTCACCGACGGCGAGCCGACCGCCCACCTCGACCCCGACGACGGCGAGGCGCTCTTCTACTGGCCGCCGCTGCCCGAGACGATCGAGGCCACCGTCCGCGAGGTGGACCGGCTGACCCGGGCCGGGGCCACGCTGAACCTGTTCATGCTCGGCGAGGATCCGGGCCTGCGTAGCTTCGTGGACGCGGTGGCCCGCCGCTGCCGGGGCCGGATGTTCACCCCGGACCTCGACGACCTCGGCGAGTACGTGGTCAGCGACTACCTGCGCGCCCGTCGGGGCCGCTGACCGACCGCGGCGGGGCCCGGCCGTCGCTGACCGGCGCTGCGGGCCCCGGCCGTTGCGGGGCCCGACCGCCGTCCGGGTGTCGCCGTCCAAGCGTCGCCGGTCTGGGCCGCTCCCGGGCCGTGCCGCAGGGGTCGACACCCCCTGTCCCGGCCCCTTTGGAGCTGAGTCGTTGGTGCTGTCGCAGGCCCGATGGCGCCAACGACTCAGCTCCAAAGGCGTTGGCGAGCATCCTCCCGGTTGACGTCGGTCCCCGCCGACGGCGTGCGCCGCCGCCGTGGCCGGCATTCGCGCCCGCCGGCATTCGCGCCCGCCGGTCGTCGGGGGAGGGGTCCTCTTCCGGGTGAAATTGGATTGCCTGCCCGGCCTGCGGTGGCGCGCGGGCCGGTTGACTGGGGGCGTGGAGAGCGCGGGGTTGCGGCGGGCGTACGACGAGGTGCTCGCCGAGGTGGACGCGGGCCGGTTCGAGTCGCCGGGCGGGGGCGGGCTGAGCGCCGCGCAGATCGTGGCGCACCTTGCCGTCAACGACGAGCTGATGAGCGAGGCTACCGAGGCCGTACTGGCCGGCTCGCCGTTCGCGTACTACGACCTGGAGACCGTGCACCGACCGCAGCTCGACGCGCTGGTCGTCGAGCGCGGCGGGCTCTACGGGCTGGCCACGCTGCTGCGGGCCACCAGCCTGCGGCTCTGCGCGCTGGTGGACCGGCTGGACCCGGTCGCGGCGCAGACGCCGGTCGACACCCGGCTGCACGAGGACGTGGACCTGCGGGTCGACGAGGCGCTGCCCTGGGCCCGCGTCCTCGACCTGCACGCCCGCGTCCACCTGCCCAAGCACCTGGCGCAGCTCCGCGCGCTGCGGCCGGAATTCGATTCCCATCGCCGTTAGAGTGATCTCATGCGCACTGACCGTGTGGATGACGGGGTGGACCACGACGGAGCGGTGGACCTGCTGCGGCGGTCGTACGCTGCGGTGCCCGCCGGCGAGACCGTGCGGCTGGCCAAGAGCACCTCGAACCTCTTCCGCCCGAGGGCCGCGCCCAGCGCCCCGGGGCTGGACGTCAGCGGCCTCGGCGGGGTGATCCGGGTCGACCCGGTCTCCCGCACCGCCGACGTGCAGGGCATGTGCACGTACGAGCGGCTGGTCGACGCGACCCTGGCGCACGGGTTGATGCCGCTGGTGGTGCCGCAGTTGCGCACCATCACGCTGGGCGGGGCGGTGACGGGGCTCGGCATCGAGTCGACCTCCTTCCGGCACGGCCTGCCGCACGAGTCTGTCGTCGAGCTGGACGTGCTCACCGGCGCGGGCGAGATCGTCACGGCCCGCCCCGACGGGGAGCACGCCGACCTCTTCGCCGCCTTCCCCAACTCGCTGGGCAGCCTCGGGTACGCGACCCGGCTGCGCATCGAGCTTGCGCCCGTGCGGCGGTACGTGGCCCTGCGCAACGTCCGCTTCCACGACCTGGCCGCACTCACCGACGTGATCGGCGAGGTCGCCGCCACCGGGTCGTGGGCCGGCGAGCCCGTCGACGCGATGGACGGGGTGATGTTCAGCCCCGGCGAGGCGTACCTGGTGCTGGCGGCCTTCACCGACGACGCGCCGCGGCTGAGCGACTACACCGGCCAGGGCATCTACTACCGGTCGCTGCGCCGGCACACCCGCGACTGGCTCACCACCCACGACTACCTGTGGCGGTGGGACACCGACTGGTTCTGGTGCTCGGCGGCGTTCGGGGCGCAGCACCCGGTGGTCCGGCGGCTCTGGCCGACGCGGCTGCGGCGCAGCGACGTCTACCACCGGATCGTCCGGCTGGAGCACCGGCACCGGGTGGCCGCCCGGGTCGACCGGCTGCGTGGCCGGCCCGCCCGGGAGCGGGTGGTGCAGGACGTGGAGATCCCGCTGGACGGCACCCCCGACTTCCTGCGCTGGTTCGCCCGCGAGGTGCGGATGTCCCCGGTCTGGCTCTGCCCGCTGCGACTGCGCGAGCCCGGCGGGCCGGGGACCGCGCGGGCGTGGCCGCTGTATCCCCTCCGCCCGGGGCGGAACTACGTGAACATCGGGTTCTGGGGGACCGTGCCGATCGCGCGGGGCGCCGCCGACGGCGACGTCAACCGCCTGATCGAGCGGGCGGTGTCCGAGGCGGGCGGCCACAAGTCGCTCTACTCGGACGCGTACTACGACCGCGAGGCGTTCGACCGGCTCTACGGCGGCGACGCCTGGCGCGCGGTGAAGGACCGTTACGACCCGGACCACCGGCTCACCGGACTTTACGAGAAGGCGGTAGCGCGAAGATGAGCCTGACCGACCGAGAACAGGGGGCGGCGAGCGTCCCGTCCACCCCGCCGGCGGGGGGCCGGCACCCGACCCCGACCGTGGCCGACGTGGTCCGCGCCGTCACGGCCGGGCCCCTGCCGATCCGGATCACCGGGTACGACGGCAGCGCCGTCGGCCCGGCCGACGCGGGGATCACCCTCTCCATCCGCTCGGAGCGGGGGCTGTC
>NZ_BBZF01000014.1:220635-282702 GCF_020884795.1 Micromonospora okii | reverse complement strand
CACCGCCCCGGGCGACCTGGGCCTGGCGCGGGCCTACGTCAGCGGCGACCTGGGGCTGGACGGGGTGCACCCCGGCGACCCGTACGAGGCGCTGCGGGTGCTCAAGGACGAGCTGCGGCTGCGCCCGCCGGCGCTGGCAGACGGGCTGGCCCTGGCGCGCGGGCTGGGCTGGGAGCGGCTCAGGCCGCCGCCGCCCCCGCCGCAGGAGGCCGCGCCGCGCTGGAAGCGGGTGGTGAACGGGCTGCGGCACTCCCGGGGCCGGGACAGCACGGCGATCTCGCACCACTACGACGTCTCGAACGCCTTCTACGAGAAGGTGCTCGGCCCCTCGATGACGTACACCTGCGCGGTCTTCCGCAGCCCCGGTGACACGCTGGAGCAGGCCCAGGCCGCCAAGTACGACCTGGTGGCCGGGAAGCTCGCGCTGAAGCCGGGGATGCGGCTGCTCGACGTCGGCTGCGGCTGGGGCGGCATGGTCCGGCACGCGGCCCGCGAGTACGGCGTGCGGGCCCTCGGGGTGACCCTGTCGCGGGCGCAGGCGCAGTGGGCGCAGGCGGCGATCGAGCGGGAGGGGCTGGGCGACCTGGCCGAGGTGCGTCACCTGGACTACCGGGACGCCCCGCGCGAGCACTTCGACGCGGTCTCCTCGATCGGCCTGACCGAGCACATCGGGGTGCGCAACTACCCGGCCTACTTCGGCGCGCTGCGGGAGCGGCTGCGCCCGGAGGGGCGGCTGCTCAACCACTGCATCACCCGGGCGGACAACCGGGCCCCGCACCGCTCCGGCGCGTTCATCGACCGGTACGTCTTCCCGGACGGCGAGCTGGCCGGGCCGGGGCGGCTGATCGGCGAGATGCACGACGCGGGCCTGGAGGTGCACCACGAGGAGAACCTGCGCCGGCACTACGCGCTGACCCTCGCCGGCTGGTGCCGCAACCTCGTGGCGAACTGGGACGAGTGCGTCGCCGAGGTCGGGCGCGGCACGGCCCGGGTGTGGGGCCTGTACATGGCCGGGTCGCGGCTGGCGTTCGAGCGCAACGACATCCAGCTCCACCAGGTGCTGGCCACCCGCAACGGCCCGGGCGGGGTCGACGGCTACCCGCTGCGTCCCGACTGGACGCCCTGACCCGCTGACGAGAGGGGGCGGCCACCCGGCCGTCCCCTCTCGTCGAGCCCATTGACAAAACGAGTTTGTAAGTTCAAACTTGTTTTTGCCATGAGAGACATCCTGTACCTCGAAGAGATGTCGCAGGCCGAGACCCTGCTCAAGCCGCAGCGGGTCGAGGTGCTGCGGCAGTTGGCCGAGCCACGCACCTGCACCGAGGTCGCCAAGCTGCTCGGCCAGACCCCCCAGCGGGTCTACTACCACGTCAAGCAGCTCGTCGCGGCCGGCCTGGTCGACCAGGTGTCCGAGCGGAAGGTCCGCGGCATCAGCGAGGGCATCTACCAGGCCGCCGCCCGGTCGTACTGGCTCTCGCCCCGGCTCGTCGGCCGCATCGGCGGGCTGCGTCGGGCCCGCGACGAGCTGAGCCTCGGCCACCTGCTCGACCTCATGGAGGAGGTCCAGGCCGACGTCGCCGCCCTGGACCGGGCGGCCCCCGAGCTGCCCTCGATCGGGGTGTCCGGGGAGATCCGGGTGCCGGCCGAGCGCCGGCAGGAGTTCCTCGCCGACCTGCGCACCGCCCTGGAAGACCTGTTCACCCGCTACGGGGGCGCCGAGGGAGACGCCTTCAAGCTCGCCGTGGCCTGCTACCCCAAGGGAGAAGACCGTGACTGAACCGATGACCCTGCGCGCCCGGCTCGCCGCACCCGTCGAGGTCGTCCACCGCGCCCTCACCGACCCGGCCGAGCTGCGCGTCTGGTTGGCCGAGCACGCCGAGGTGGAGCTGCCCGAGCGGTACGCCTTCTGGGGGCGCTACACGCCCGAGGGCGACGCCCCGCACCAGCGGCTCCTGCACGCCGACGAGCGGAGCCTGCGCTTCGCCTGGCTGCTCGACGGGGCGGAGACCACCACCGAGATCGCGCTGGAGCCGGAGGGCAAGACGACCGTCCTCACCCTGCGGCAGAGCCACTTCGACTTCGCCGACGTGATCAGCGGCAGCTCGATCCGGGGCGTGCTCCAGACGTACTGGTCGCTGGCGATCGCCAACCTGGCCGCCCACCTGGAGGGTCGCCAGCTCCTGCCGCGCACCGACTTCACCTCCGCCGACCTGCGCGGCGAGCTGCTCATCGCCGCCCCGGCCGACCGCGTGTTCGAGTCGCTGACCGACTCGGAGCAGGCCAGCGCCTGGTTCGGGTACCCGATCGGCATCGAGCCCTGGGTCGGCGGCCGTTACGCCATGGGCGGCTTCGAGGCGGGGCACGCGGCCAAGGTGGTCGACCTGGAGCCGGGCCGGCGGATCTCCGTCGACTGGGGCCCGGTCGGCGTCACCACCTGGGAGCTGGCCGAGTCCCAGGGCAAGACGAGGCTCACCTTCGTGCAGAGCGGCTTCGACGAGCAGAACCCGCCGTACGCGGCGTGGGCCGGGACGGTCGCCGGCCTCGGCGAGCTGGTCCGCTACCACGAGATCCCCGACTGGCAGCCCATCTGGCTCTGAAAGGAAGGGCACCCTGTTAACGGATTCCGTTGTACAGGGTGCCCTTCCTAACATCTCCCGGACGGGGGGTGAGGACGGGCTCGGCTGGGTATAGCGCAGCGATGTTCTTCATCTTCGGGCTCCGCACCAAGGTCGACCGGTCGGGCGTGGTGCGGCAGGTGTGCCCCCACTGCGGCAACCACGCCGCGCAGGTGATCACGCGACGGTCGACGAAGTTCACCCTCTTCTTCGTCCCGCTGATCCCGATCCGCACCCGCTATGCCCGGCAGTGCACCGTCTGCGGCGCGCAGTTCGACGTGTCGAAGGCGGAGGCCCAGCGCCTCCCGGTTGGCTGACCCCGGAGATGGCCCGTTTCCTCTGCTGGCTGATCGGTCGGCAGCCCGCCGCCGTGCCCGAGGCCCCCGTGCACACCGCCTCCCGGCCGCCCTGCACCCCGGGCCGCCGACGCCCCCGCCGCCGCGCCCGTCGCCCCTCGGCCGGCACCGCCCTGCCCCGTTCGCCCTGGAACCGCTCCGCCGGCCGCTGACCCTCCCCGAGGCGGCGTAGGCTCGGTCGGCCGCGAGGAAACGGGGAGAGTACGTGCGCAACCATCCGGCCGTCGTGCTGGTCGCCGTCCTGCTGTCCACCGTGGCGCTGCCCGTCTCGCTGACCGGGGCCTCGGTCGCGCTGCCGGACATCGGCCGCGACCTCGACGCCGGGCTGGCCGGGGTGCAGTGGGTGGTGAACGGCTACAACGCCACCTTCGCCAGCTTCATGCTCGCCAGCGGCGCGCTCGCCGACCTGCTCGGCCGCCGCCGCGTCTACGCCGCCGGCCTGGCGATCTTCGCCGCCGCCGGGCTGGCCTGCGCGGTCGCCGGGAACATCGTGCTGCTCGACGCCGCCCGGGTACTCGGCGGCATCGGCGCGGCGGCCGCCGCGACCAGCGCCGGCGCCCTGCTGGCCGACGCGTTCCCGGGGCGGGCCCGGGCCCGCGCCTTCAGCCTGTTCGGCACGGCCATCGGCGCCGGCCTCGCGTTCGGCCCGTCGATCGCCGGGCTGCTGATCGAGGTCTTCGGCTGGCGGGCCGTGTTCACCGTGCCCGCGCTGGCCGCGTGCGCCGTGCTCTCCCTCGTGCCGCTGCTGCCCGAGTCCCGCCGGCCGCAGGGCGGCCGGGTCGACTGGCCCGGCACCGCCTCGTTCACCGCCGCGCTGCTGCTGCTCATCTTCGGCTTCGTGCAGGGCCCCGAGTTCGGCTGGTCCGCCCCCGTGATCGTGGCCGCCTTCGTGGCGGCGGTCGCCCTGCTGGCGCTCTTCGTGCGGGTGGAGCGCCGCCGCGCCGAGCCGATGTTCGATTTGGCCCTGCTGGCGAGCCCCCGGTTCGTCGGCGTCTGCCTGGCGGCGGCCACCATCGTGGCGGTCATGGTGCCGCTGCTGGTCTACCTGCCGTCGTACCTGACCACGGTCGTCGGCATGAGCCCCGGCGCGGCCGGCGGCACGCTGATCCTGCTCACCGCGCCGACCCTGGTGCTGCCGCTGCTCGGCGGCGCGCTGACCCGGCTCGTGCCCGCCCCGGCCGTGATCGTGGTGTCCGTTGCGGTGGTCGCGGTCGGCGCGGCCTGGACCACCGTCGTCGCACCGGACAGCGGCGTCGCGGCCCTCGCCGGGCCGCTGCTGACCATGGGGGTGGGGATCGGCCTGTCGATCGGGCTGCTGGACGCCATCGCCATCGGCAGCGTCGCGCCGGGCCGGGCGGCCACCGGCGCCGGCATGATCAACACTGCCCGGCTGGCCAGCGAGACGATCGCCATCGCCGTGGTCGGCGCGGCGCTGGCCAGCACCACCGCCGGCCGGCTCGCCGACCCGGGCTTCACCTCCGGGCTGCGCGCCGTGCTCTGGGTGATGGCCGCAACGGCGCTGGCCGCCGCCGTCGCGGTCGCCGTGCTGGTCCGGCGCGGCGCGGCCCGCGCCGAACCGGCGCCGACCGCCTATCGTGGCGTGTCGTGACGAGCACCGCGCAGCGACTGGCCGAGATCCGGGGCGGCAAGCCGCCCCGCCGGCACAACGCCAGGACGATCGCCGCCCTGACCGGCAACCCCGGCTGCGACCGCCGGGCCGTGCTGGACAGCGCCGGGGCGGACAAGCCGGCGCTGGCCGAGCAGGTCGGCTTCCCGGCCCGGTTCGGGCAGTCCCGGTTCGCGATCACCCGGGGCAACGCCTTCGAGGCGCAGGTCAAGGCCGACGGCGGGGCCGAGCTGCTGCGCCTGGTCGCCGAGCGGCTCGGCGTCGACCCGGGCGGCCCGGGGACCTGGACGGACCTCGGCGCGGACGACCGGCCCGGCGGCCCCGACCAGCCCGACCGGGCCGAGCGGTCCCGCGCGGCACTGGCCGCCGCCGCGCCCGCCGCCCGGGGCCGGGCGCACCTCCCGACCGGCGAGGCCCCGACCGCTGAGCCGCAGACCGGCGAGGCCCAGACCGGCGACGCCCCGACCTCCGGGGAACCGGCCGCCCTGTTCGACCACCCGCTGCTCAGCCTGGACGTCGCCGGCCGGCGGGTCCACCTGGAGCCCGACCTGGTGGCCGCCCGCCTCGCCGGCCGGTTCCACGTCGTGGAGATCAAGTCGTTCCCCGTGATCGACGGGCAGGCCGACCCGGGCAAGGTGGCCGCCGCCGCCGTGCAGTCCGCCGTCTACGTGCTCGCCCTGCGGGAGCTGCTCGCCGCCGAGGGGCACGACCCGTCGCTGGTCTCCTCGGACGTGGTGCTCGTCTGCCCGCGCGACTTCGCCAACCAGCCGGTGGCCAGCCTCGTCGACGTGCGCAAGCAACTGCTGGTGCTGCGCCGCCAGCTCGACCGGATGGCCCGCGTCGACGACCTGCTGGCCCGGGTGCCGGCCAACTTCACCGCCGACCCGGCGGCCGACCCCGACCACCTGCGCCGGGCGCTGTCGTCGGTGCCGGCCCGGTACGCCCCCGACTGCCTGGCGGCGTGCGAGCTGGCGTACTTCTGCCGGCACGAGGCCCGCGCCGAGACGACCGCGCTCGGCCGGCCGGTCCGCGAGGCGCTCGGCGGGGTGGCCGACGTGGCCGAGGTGCTCGCGCTGGCCGCCGGGGAGCACCCCGGCGCGCCCGAGCAGGCGGAGGCCGCCGCGCTGCTGCGGGCTGCGGCCCGGCTGCGCGCCGACGCCCTGACGGGCCGACCCTCGTGAGTACGCTGCGCGCGCTGGCGAAGGCGCAGGCGCTCGCCGCCGGGGTGGCCCAGCCGGTCGCCACCGTCCGGCACCTGCACCTGTCGCCCCGGCCGCTGGTGCTGGTGCCCCTGACCATGGCCGGCGAGGCGAACGCCCCCCTCGCGGTGCTGGTCGGCGACGCCCCCGACGCCGCCCGGCTGCTGATCGTGGCGCAGCCGCGCAACCGGGACCAGCGCTTCGCGTTCGCCGCCGAGCTGGCCGGGGTCGTGCTGCCGTACCTGGACTCGTTCCGGGGCGGCACCGAGGCGGTCGCGGTGGACCGGGGCCGCGACGTGCGCCACCGGTACGTCGACGCGCCGCAGCTCCTGGTGCCCAACCCGGCCGGGATCACGTTCCTGCGGCTGTTCGGCCGCTCCACCCGGTTCCGCCGCGTCGACGGCGACTACCCGGTGCACCCGTCCGTGCCGCTGCTGGGGCGCTGGCTGACGTTCTTCGCCGAGCGGGCCGAGCACCCCGGCTCGTCGGCGCTGGTGGCGTTGACCGAGGCGCTGACCCTGCACTGGGCCACCGGGCAGAGCGCGGTGGAGGACCTGCACCTGCCGGCGGTGCTCGGCTGGATCGACCCGCCGCCGGGGCTGGACGGCGCACGGGCGGCGGCCCGCGCCGAGGACCCGTCGCTCTGCCCGCCCGCCGGCCCGGCCACCGACCCCGACTTCGACAACAGGGTGCTTGCCCCGGCCATCGCCGCGTACGCCGGGGCGGGCGACGACGAGGCCGCCCGGCGGTCGGCGTACGCGGAGCTGGAGCGGGCGCTGCGCGGCCAGCTCGCGCCCACCTGGGACCTGATGTGGCGCGGCCTGGGGCTGCTCGCCGCGCTGCCGCCCGGCGCGCGGGTCGAGGACCGCTGGGCCCGCGACCGGGACGCCTTCACCGCGCACGCCGAGCACGTCGACGAAGGCGGCGGGCCGCAGCCGCGCCGCGACGGCGCGGTCGCCGCCGCCGTGCGCCTGCACCGGCTGGAGCGGGCGCTGACCTCGTACGCCGTGCAGCGCGCCTACGACGACCCCCTCGTGATGGCCGAGCACCGGCTGGCCGGGGAGGCGTTCGTGGGCGACGTGACGCTGGCCGACCCGGGGCGGGTGGACGACACCGGCAAGCGCCCCGTGCTGCGCCCCCGCATCCAGGTGGTCACCACCGAGCCGGTGGCGGTGCCGCTCGGCGCGACCCTGTACTCGCCGGCCCGACCGGGCCAGAAGGCGAAGGTGGTCTTCGTGACCCCGGCGGCCGACGGCAAGACCGAGGTGGTGCTGGAGCTCTCCGGCGGCATGGGCCGGGGGCTGACCGCGCCGCCGGGCACGGTGCCGGAGGTGGGGGAGCGGCTCTGCCTCACCACCCTCTCGGACGGGTTCCTGCCGGCGGGCGCGTTCCCGGCCCCGGAAGAGACACCGTGGACCCACGGCGGCCCCCCGGCCGCCGCCCCCGTCGATCCCGCCCCGGCCACCGCTCCTGCGGCTTCCGGCCCCGCCCCGGCGGACGGCGACCCGGCCGAGGAATGGGGTTGAGGCCACGCCGGGGCGGATGACCCTGGCGGCCCGCCCGGGGGGTGGCTAGTCTTTCGACGTCCATTGTCAACGACCGGTCTCACCGTCGAGGGTGCGCGCAGGAGAGAGAGCCGGAACGACCACTGTGCTGCCCCACGACGCACGTCACGCCTGTGCGACCCGCGCCGGGTCGGCCCGTTCCGGCCCGGCCGGCTTCGTCGTGGCCGCGCTGCTCCTCCTCGTCGAGGCGGCCTGGCTGGCCGCCGCCCTGCCCGGCGGGGCGCTGGTCAGCGACCTGGCCGCCGTCGCCGTGGCGGGCTGGGCCGGCTACGCCTGCTTCGTCGCGGCCCGCCGGGGCCCGGCGCCGCTGCGCTGGTTCTGGGTGCTGCTCGCGACCACCATGGGGCTCGCCGTGCTCGGCCGGGCGCTGTGGACGGCGCAGCGGCTCGGCGGCGACCCCCTGCCGCACACCCCGCTGATCGGCACGCTGTTCACCCTCGGCATCGTCACCGGCACCGCCGCGCTGCTGAGTTTCCGCGCCGCGCCGCGTAGCGCCGTCGGCCGGGCCCGGACCGTCCTGGACGGGGTGATCGTCGGGCTCGCCCTCATCCCGATCGGCTGGGTGGTGGTGTTCCGCGACGTCGCCGTCGCCGACATCGCCGACCCGATGCGCACCCTGGGGCTGCTCTACCCGGCGCTCGACCTGATGCAGTTGACCGTCCTGGTCGCGGTGGCCGGCCCGGCCCGTCCGATGTGGTGGCCGCTGACGGCGATCGGGGCCAGCCTGGCCGTCCGGGTGTTCGCCGACGCCACGTACGTCTCCCTGTTCGCCCACGGCGACTACGTCCCCGGGCACCCGATCGACGTCTGCTGGCCGCTGAGCTACCTGCTGATCGGCGCCGCCGCCGGGTGCTCGCCGTCGCCCGCCCGGGGCGACGGGGAGGAGAGCGTCGAGGCGCCGCCGCCGCCGTGGTGGCGGGTCGCCCTGCCGTACCTGCCGGTGGGCGGCGCGATCGCGGCGGTGATGCTGGCCCGCCTCTCCACCGGGCAGACCCCGCATCTGATCTTCCTCGGCATGATGGCCCTGCTCGGCGTCCTCGCGGTGCGGCAGGGGCTGGCCGCCAACGAGAACCTGCGGCTGGTCGCCCAGCTGCGCTGGCTCGCCTACGTCGACCAGCTCACCGGCCTGCCGAACCGGCTGATGTTCGTCCGCCGGCTGAGCCGGGCGCTGCGCGACGAGACCCCGGTCGCCGTGCTGGTGCTCGACCTCGACGGCTTCAAGCAGGTCAACGACCGGTTCGGGCACGGCACCGGGGACGACCTGCTGACCAGCATCGGCGAGCGGATGAAGCGGGCCGTGGGCACCGACGGCAGCGTCGCCCGGCTCGGCGGCGACGAGTTCGCCGTCCTCGTCCAGGGTCATGCGCAGGTCCGGCCGGAGCGGCTGGCCGAGCGGCTGCTCGCGGCCCTGCGACCGTCCCCGGGGGAGGAGGAGGCGGGCGTGCACCCCTCGGCCAGCATCGGCATCGCCGAGTACGGCCCCCGGCACACCTCCCACACGGACCTGATCCGCGACGCCGAAATCGCCATGTACGCGGCCAAGGCGGGCGGCAAGTCCACGTACCGGACGTGCACCCCCGCGCTGCGGGAGGCGGCGGTGAGCCGGGCCGAGCTGATCGCCGACCTGCGCCGCGCCGTCGACGAGGGCCAACTGCACCTGGAGTACCAGCCCATCGTCGACCTGGCGACCGGCGCGGTGCGCAGCGCCGAGGCGCTGGTGCGCTGGCGGCACCCCCGGCTGGGGCTGCTCTCCCCGGAGCGCTTCCTGCCGCTGGCCGAGGAGACCGGGCTGATCCTGCCGATCGACCGCTGGGTGATCCACGAGGCGTGCCGGGCCGCCGCGACCTGGCAGGACCGGGCCCCGGAGGCGACCGTCGCCGTGAACATCGCCGCCGCGCACCTGCGCCGGCCCGACCTGATCGCCACCGTCACCGCCGCCACCGCAGGCGCGGGCCTGGCCCCGCGCGCCCTCACCCTCGAACTGACCGAGTCGGCGCTCATCGACGGCAGCGACGCCGTGCTGGACCGGCTGGCCCAGCTCCGCGAGCTGGGCATCCGCATCGCCATCGACGACTTCGGCACGGGCTACTCCTCGCTGAGCTACCTGCACCGCATCCCGGCCACCGAGCTGAAGATCGACCGGTCGTTCGTGGCCCGGCTCGGCGAGGACGCCCGGGCGTACGCGACGGTGGAGATGGTGACCCGGCTCGCCGACGCGTTCGACCTCACGGTGGTGGCGGAGGGGGTGGAGACCGACGGGCAGCACGCGGCGGTCACCGCGATCGGCTGCCTCCACGGGCAGGGCTGGAGGTACGGCCGCCCCGCCGCCCTCGCCGACCTGCGCGCCACCCTGACCACGGTGGCCCGGAAGCAGGGTTGACCCTCACGTAACGGCAGGCGACAGCATGGTCTCCGGTAGGGAGGGAACCATGGCGTACACGGTGGGTGAGGTGGCGCGGGCCGCCGGGGTGACGGTGCGGACGCTGCACCACTACGACGAGATCGGCCTGCTCTCGCCGAGCGGGCGCACCCCGGCCGGCTACCGCCGCTACGACGACGCGGACCTGGAGCGGTTGCAGCTCGTCCGCCACTACCGCGAGCTGGGGTTCCCACTGGACGAGATCACCGCGATCCTCGACGACCCGGACGCCGACCCGGCGGCGCACCTGCGCCGGCAGCACGAGCTGCTCACCGGGCGGATCGGGAAGCTCCAGGAGATGGTGGCGGCGATCGAACTCGCGTTGGAGGCGAGACGGATGAACATCAGGCTGACCCCGCAGGAGCGGTTCGAGGTCTTCGGCGACTTCGACCCCGACGAGCACACCGAGGAGGTGCAGCAGCGCTGGGGCGGCACCGAGGCGTACCGGGAGTCGAACCGGCGCGCGGCCGGCTACTCGAAGGAGGACTGGCTGCGCAACAAGGCCGAGAACGAGGACTGGGGGCGGCGGATCGTCGCCGCGCTGGACTCCGGCGCCCCGGCCGACGGCCCGGAGGCGATGGCGCTGGCCGAGGAGCACCGGCAGCTCATCAACCGCTGGTTCTACGACTGCCCGTACGAGATGCACATCTGCCTGGCCGACATGTACGTGGCCGACGAGCGGTTCACCGCGTACTTCGAGGGGCTCCGCCCCGGGCTGGCCGCCTACCTCGGCGAGGCGATCCACGCCAACGCGATCACCCGGGCCTGACGGGCGGGTCCGGCCCCCTCGCCGGGGCCGGACCCGCACCCGGTGTTGCTTGGCCGTGCCCGTCGGGAGCCTGAACCGCCGCGCGCGCCATCCCCCGATCGGGTGGTTCGTCCGCTTCGCCGGGTCCGACCGGGTTGCCCGAGCCGTTGAACCGGGTGACACCCCGGTTGGTGGCTCGCGCGGCTAAGGAGTCGGCGTGGCGAAGGCTGATGCGACGGGTTCGACGTGGCGGTACCGGTGGGCGCACCGGCAGAACGAGCGGCGGCAGCGGGCGTACCGCGCCGCCGAGCGGGCCTGGCGACAGCGCGACGAGGAGCTGCGGCGGCTGCGGACGGCGGCGGCCGACTTCGGCCGCGAGGCCACGGCGGGCGCCGGGCTGCCCCTGGCGCTCGCCCCCGGCGAGGCGGTCCACTGGGCGCTGCCGGCCGCGCAACTGGTCGAGCTGCGGCACACCGCCGTGCTCCCCGCCCCCGACCTGAACGTCGACCCCGGCCGCCCCGCGTCGCGCCACCGGCTCCCCGACGGGGTGAAGGTCGTCGACGCCGGGATCGCCGTGGTCACCGACCGCCGGCTCGTCCTGCTCGGCGGCCGGGGCCGGCGCGACTGGGCGTACGGGAGGATGACCGGCCTGGCCCACGACCCGGCGGCGCCGGTGACGCTGATCCAGGTCCTCGACCGGCGGCGCACCTCCGGGCTGCTGCTGCCCGCCGACGCCGCCGCCGAGTTCCGGTTCACCCTCACCCTGGCCTTCGCCGAGGCCATCGAGCAGCGGGGCGCGGTGCTCGCCCGGCTCGACGAGCTGATCGCCGAGCACGACCAGACCCGGCCGTTCCGCCCGTCGATCGCCACCCCGGGGCAGGCCCGTCCCATCGCCGCCGTGCCCGGCGGCCGGCGTACCGTCGCGGTGGCCGCCGCCGCGGCGCTGCTGGTGCCCGCGCTGCTCGCCGGGTCCGACCAGCAGTCGCGGCGCGGCTCGGACGTCGCGGTCGCCGCCACCGCCGCCCCCACGGCCCGCGCCGTCCCGACGGCCGCGCCGAGGCCGCGCGCCGCCTCGCCCACCCCGACGCGCGACCGGCTCTGCGGCGCCCCGACCAACCCGTTCGGGTACGACTACTGCGGCGGCTCCCGCATCCGCACGCCCGACGTGCGGGTGTGCGACTTCTTCGACTGCGGGCAGGACTTCTGGGCCGGTAGGGGTTACCTGGTGCAGTGCCGCGACGGGTCGGTCAGCCTCACCGGCGGCCGGGCGGGCGTGTGCGCCGGGCACGACGGGCCGCGCCGCACCGTCTGGGCCTGACCGCCGCGCTCCCCGCCCACCCGATGTCGGCGGAACTGAAGCGGGGAGGTCCGCCCCGGTGGTACAACGGTGGCAGCGCATGTCCGATTAGTGCATTTTATGGGCTTTCGTTCTCGGGTGGTCGCTGCGGACGGCCTGCGCGCTGTCACGGCCGCGCGTCACTGGCGTGCCCGTGCACGGCCACGCACCCGCGCTGACCCGTCCCGTCCCGCCGCCCGATCAGGACCTCCCATGCCGAGCACCGCCCTGAACGAACCCCCGACGGCCCGCGAGGACGCCCGGAGGGGGCGGCGAAGGGCCGAGCGGACGGTCGACATCCTCGGCCGACGGCCCGGCCCAGTCGCGCTGGCCGTCGTCGGTGCCGTGCAGGTGGCGCTGGTCGTCTCGTTCTGGCAGCCGCTGACCGCCTCGACCCGGGTCGCCGCGACCGCCGCCGCCGTCGTCGCCTGCACGACCCTGGCCCTGCTGCTGCGCCTGCGCGGGAACCGCCAGTTCAGCCTCGGCGTGGTCCTCCTCGCCAGCTACGCCGTGTTCCACCTCGGCGTGAGCCCGTACCTCGTCCGTGGCGCCCTGCCCGGCCTGCTCGCCGCGCCGGACGGCGACCCGGTCGGCTGGCTGCTGTCGCCCGAGATCGCCACCGCGACGACCCTCACGACGCTGAGCATGGCGGTTTTCCTGCTCGGCTACGCGCTGGCGGCGCTCGCCCAGCGGCGTCGCCGGAGCCGGACGGAACCGGTGGAACCGGCCGGGGACACCGCCGGCGCGACGACGGCCATGCTCTGGCTCGGGCCGGTCCTCGCCTGCGGCGGCACGCTCCTGCTGCTGTCGGTCGTCCAGGCCGAGGGGTGGGACTCGCTCGGCGCGGCCAACTACGCCCTCTACCGCACCGAGGAACATCGCGCCCAGCTCGGCTACGCGTTCCTGCTGCTCGGGGTCGGCCTGGCCGTACTCGGCACGAACGGCCGACGCGGCCGGTCGCACCTGTGGGCCCTGGCCCTCGCGCCCTTCGTGGTCATCCCGCTGGCGATCGGCTGGCGCGGGGGAACCATCTTCCCGATCGCGGCCTACCTCGTGGGATGGAGCAGGAGCCACCGGATGCGGGTCCGCCCCTGGCACGCCGTGGCGCTGCTGGCGTTGCTGACCCTGGGATCGATCGTCCGGCAGGCCCGGGAACGGGGGCCGAAGGACTTCCGGCTCACCGAGGTCTCCGTCAACCCGATGGACGGCCTCGCCGAACTCGGCGCGACGCTGCGGACCGTGGTGGTGGTGCGGGAGTGGCACGGCCTGCGGGGCGAGCCCTTCACCGGGTGGGCCACCTACTGGGCCCCCGTCGAACGGCTCCTCGACCGGCTGCTCGGGCTGCCGTTCACCCCCGCCGCCCTCGACGAGCGCAACCTGTCGACCGTCTTCCTCTCCCGCACCGGCATCGGCGCGATCGGCGGATCGCCCACCGCCGAGGCGTACCGGGCGGCCGGGGTGCTCGGGATCGTCGTGGTGTTCATGCTGATCGGGGCGCTCGTCGCCTACCTCGACAGCCGGCCCTCGGGCACCCTGTCCGAGTACGCCGTGGCGCTGGTCGGCTACGTGCTCCTGGTGTGGTCGCGCAACAACTTCACCCCGGTCGTGGCCCAGCTCGCGCTCTGTCTGGGCGTCCTCGCCCTGGCCGGGGCGTGGGAGACCCTGCGGGCGAGGGCTGCCGCTGCCGGCCCGCCCCGCCTCGTCGCCGGCCCGCCCCGCCTCGTCGCCGGCCCGCCCCGCCTCGTCGCCGGTCCGGCCCGCCTCGTGACGGTCCCGACCCGGCAGGCCGCCGCCGGGCCGTAGCCGCGGGCCGGGTGGTGCGGCTGCCGCATGATGTACGCGTGATCAACCTCAAGCCCCAGCGGCGCGGGAAGAAGAAGCGCGGCGACTCCTGCACCGACTGCGACTGTGACGGCCTCGCCTGCTGCGACCTCGGGCTCTTCTCGTTCCTGCTCACCCTCGGCTCGGTGACCGCCGGGGCGACCCGGGCGCCGATCGTCGACCGCGCCGGCCGCGCCGCCATCCTCGGGTACCGGCGCTGGCTGTCCCACCGCTGGCCCGGCCAGTGCCGCTACACCCCCACGTGCAGCGCGTACGGGCTCGCCGCCGTCGAGAAGCATGGGCTGGCCGTGGGCGGTCGGATGGCCGCCGAGCGGCTGCGCCGCTGCAAGCCGCACGTGCCCCGGGGCACCCACGACCCGCTGCGCTGACCGCGTCGCGGCTGATCGGCCGTCATGCCCGGCCGGCTGATTGGCCGTCATGCCCGGCCGGCTGATTGGCCGTCATGCCCGGCCGGCTGATCCGCCGTCACGCCCGGCCGAAGTCGGGGACCGTGATGGTGCCGTCGGCGGCGAGCGGGAAGCCCGGGTTCCAGGCGATCTCCCAGACGTGCCCGTCCGGGTCGGTGAAGCAGCCGGCGTACCCGCCGTAGAACGTCTCCCGGGCGGGCCGGGTCACCGCCGCCCCGGCGGCCGACGCCTCGGCCAGCACCGCGTCGACCTCCTCGCGGGACCGGACGTTCTGCGCCAGGCTCACCCCGCCAAAACCGTCGCCTGTGTTCCCGTTGTCGGCTCCACTGTCGGCGATCCCGGCGTCGGCGGCCAGCTTGTCGCGGGCCCAGAGCACGACGGCGAGGCCGCCGGCCTGGAAGAAGACCGTCTCCTCGACCTCCTGGCCGCGCCAGCCGAGCCGCTCGTAGAAGGCGCGGGCGCGGGGCAGGTCGGTGACGCCGAGGGTGACGAGGCTGATGCGCTGCTCCATTCGCGCACCGTACTGGCAATCGCGGCGGGTGCGGCCGCTACGCGGCGAGTGGCTCGCCCTTGAACACCTCTCGTCGGTGCCAGGCAAGGTGTTCGGCGGCCGGCACCGGGGCACCGGGTCGGGGCCGCAGAGCGCGGCCGTGCAGGTCGTAGACCGATCTGCCGGCGTCGGTGCGGGCGGTGAAGGCAACCGATACGGTGATCCGCAGGCCCGTGTCCAGCCCGACCGCCCCGAAGTCGAAGAGCTTGTGGTGCAGGGCGCACAGCGCCAGCCCGTTGTCGAGGCTGTCCGGGCCGTCAAAGGCGAACCAGCGGACATGGGCCGCCTCTACTCCCACCGAGATGTGCCCGAGCTGCCCGTCGTAGCCGCAGAAGGCACACTGGCGGTCCCACATCTGCAGGATCTCGGCGCGCCAGCCTGGGTCGCGTCGACGAGCGGTGACCCGCGCCGCGGCGGCGTGCAGGACGCGGTCGGGATCCAGTCCGGCGGCGACGAGCACATCGGGCGCGATGGTCGCCGGAAAGTGGCTCTCCACCAGCGTTCGGGCGACCTTGTTCAGTAGGCCCGAGTCCTCGCGTAGCGCTGCCTCGATGGGGGCCTCGAACCGCCCGACGACGTCGTGGGCGTGCAACGGACCCACCAAATCCATCGGTACGTCCGGGTTTAACGTCCAGACGCCGTCGCTGCGTAACCGGGTGAACGGGTACGCGGCGCTCTGCGCCCGCCCAGTCTTGGATGCCGGTCCGAACTCGGCGATGAGATCACTGAGCTGCTCCTGGGCCTGCGACCAGGGCAGCTCGCTGGACCCGGTGCTGGCGAGACGCCCGAGGGCCTGAAGCACGAGTAGCGGCTTGTGCGGGGCTCTGCGTCCGTGCTGCTGGTGCAGTCGTAGGGAGGTCAGCCGGTCGTACACCTCGCGCCGGTTCGTCACGCGGCGATCGCCCGCGCCGCCGAGTACACGTCGGCGGGGAGCGGGTGCGTCAGCTCCCAGACGATCCGCATCGGCCGGTCCCCGGTGTGCCGCCGGTACGTCATCGGCCCTGCGTACAGGTAGGCCGGCGCGCCCAGGTCGCGGTCCGGCACCCGACTCTCCCGCACGAACAGGTGCACGGTCGAGCCCAGCTCGGCGTGGTTGACGTACCGCTGCCCCGTTGCCGACGTCGTCGACGTGGTGCTCTGCGACTCCCACTGGAACAGCTTCTCGGTGATGGCCCGGTCCGCGTACATCGTGGTGGGGGAGTAGTGCCGCTCCGACTTGACCAGCGTGACGAAGAACAGGTCCGCCCGCTCCTCCGGCAGCCACTTGACGCCCTCGCGCAGCGACCCCGGGTTCGCCATGCCGAACGCCGCGCACGCCTCGTTGCGGCTGTACCGGGCGTGCACCCGCAGCGCCCCCACGCGCGTCGTCACCCGGTGGATGCGCTCCCGCAGTACCTCGGCGACCTGGCGCAGCTCGGCGCGGCGCACCGGCTCCGCCCACAGCCGCGCCAGCCGCTCCTCCCGGGATGTCAGCGGGGCGTTCGGCCCCCACAGGTCAAAGTGCAGCATGTTCCACAGCCGCCCCGGCTCCGGCCGCTCGCCGGCCGCCACCCGGGCCAGCAGGTCCAGCCGGTCGGGGTCGTCGAGGTGCAGCATCCGCCCGATCGCCCGGCCCAGCTCCCGGTCGTCCGGCCCGGGAGTTGACGTCTCCAGGCCGGCGAGCCGCCGCAGCCCGGCCCACCCGCCCACCGACGCCGACCGGTACACGTCCTCGATCTCCAGCCCGGTCTCCCGCAGGTACTCCACCAGCGTGACGTCCCCGAGCTGCCGCAGCTCCGCGACCAGGCCCCGCTTCGAGGTGGGCATGGCGCTGGCCAGGTTGCGCAGCACCACCTCCTTCGCCACCCGGTCCAGCTCGATGTGGCAGCCGCTCGGCAACGACGGGAAGTCCTGCTCGACGGCCTCCCGCAGCGCCCGCTGGCTCACCCCGGTCAGCGCCCGCCAGCGCAGGTCGAAGCGGAAGTTGGCGTGCTGCCCGCCGATGAAGTCGAGCACCGTCAGGCACGGCTTGTCGTCGGCCAGCCGCAGGCCACGTCCGAGCTGCTGGAGGAAGATCGTGGCGCTCTCGGTGGGGCGCAGCAGCAGGATCGTGTCGACCATCGGCAGGTCGACGCCCTCGTTGAACAGGTCGACCGTGAACAGCACGCGCAGCTTCCCGGCCCGGAACTCCCGCAGCAACTCGCGCTGCGCCGGCCTGTCCACCTGCGAGGTCACCGCCGCCGAGGGCACACCGTGCCGGGTGAACCACTCCGCCATGAACTCGGCGTGCCCGATGCTGACGCAGAAGCCGAGCGCGCGCATCCGCCCGACGTCGGCCTTCTCCCGTGCCGCCCGCAGAATGATCCGCGCCCGCGCGTCGTTGCCGGTGTAGAGGTTGCCCAGCTCGCCCCGGTCGTACCCCTGGCCCCGCTTCCAGGCCACGTGCGACAGGTCCACGTCGTCGTGCAGCCCGAAGTACTGGAACGGTGCCAGCAACTGCCGTTCGAGCGCGTCCCACAGGTGCAATTCCACGGCGGCGTGGCCGTCGAACCACCGCCGCACGTCGCCGCCGTCGGCCCGGTCGGGGGTCGCGGTCAGCCCCAGCAGTACGCGGGGACGCAGCCGCCCCAGCAGCCCCGCGTACGTCGGGGCCTCCGCGTGGTGGAACTCGTCGACGATCACCATGTCGTACGCCTCGGGGTCGACCTCCCGCCGGTGCAGCGACTGGATCGAGGCGAAGACGTGCCGCCAGTTCTCCGGCTTCTCGCCCGCGACCAGGATCTCGCCGAAGCTGCCGTCCCCCATCACCTGCCGGAACGTCGACAGGCTCTGCCGCAGGATCTGCTCCTGATGGGCGACGAAGAGCAGCGAGTCGACGCTCCCCTCCCGGTGCAGCCGGCGGTAGTCCAGCGCCGCCACCACCGTCTTGCCGGTGCCCGTCGCCATCACCACCAGGTTGCGGTGCCGACCGTGGACCTTCCGCTCGGCGTCCAGGTCGGCCAGGATCACCGCCTGGTACGGGTACGGCCGCACGTCCAGGCTCGCGATCTCGGTAGCGGTTCCGTCGCGCTTCTCGCCGCGCAGCGCCCGGCGCAAGCGCTCGGCGTCCCGCTCCGGCCGGTAATCCTCGAACGCCGGATCGTTCCAGTAGTCCTCGAACGTGGCGGCGAACGTGGCGATGACGTGCGGCTGCTCGACGTTCGAGATCCTGACGTTCCACTCCAGGCCGTCGACCAGCGCGGCCTTGGACAGGTTCGACGAACCGACGTACGCCGTGGTCAGGCCCGTGTCGCGGCGGAACAGCCACGCTTTGGCGTGCAGCCGGGTCGTTCGCGTCTCGTAGGAGACCTTGATCTCGGCCCCCAGCTCGGCGAGCCGGTCAAGCGCCCGCTGATCGGTCGCCCCCAGGTACGTGGTGGTAATGACCCGCAGCCGGCCGCCCCGGTCTCGTAGCTCGCGTAGCGCCGGCTCGATGATCCGCAGCCCGTGCCAGGTGATGAACGCGCAGAGCAGGTCCACGGAGTCCGCCGAGGCCATCTCGTGGGTGACCTCGTGACCGATGCGGGGCTGGTTGCGGCCGTTGACCAGCAGCGCGCCGGTCGAGAGCGGGGTGCTGGGGCGGGGCGGGAAGGTGGGCTGGGCCGGCAGGGTGGGCGGGGCGGCGATGGCGTGCAGGAGGTTGCGGGCGTCGGCGACCTGGTCGTCCGGGGTGGCGGCGTCCGGGTCGAGTTCGGTGATGGCGGCGGCGATGCGGTTGGCGAGGTCGACCTGGCGGTGGAGCTTCTCGTCACCGCTGCCGGGGACGGCGCGCAGGGCGCGGCCGACGAGTACGGCGAGGTGCCGGGTCAGGTATTCGTGCGAGTCGGCCGGGTCAAGGGGGCGATGCTGAACGAGAGCATCATCGAGCCGGTGGAGCCGGTCGGCGAGCTGGGTGGTGAAAAGGTGCTCGTAGACGCCCTGCGCAAGATTCGCCACGCGAGTGAGCTAACCATCCGTCGACCAAACGCTGGCGTACCTGATCGAATCGATTTGGCCGCTGATCGGTCGAGCAACGCCATGAGTATTTCGTCAGCCCATTCGAAACTCCGGGGCGGCGCGCCGGAGCTCGGTTGCGACCGTCCGCCAGTCCAGCTCAGTTGGCAGCGGTGTCACGTCGACGGCAGCTTCTTGCAGTAGCCGTACGTGCCGGCCGTAGCTCGGGTGAGCAGCAAGCTGGGGTTTGACGTTCGGAAAGGCGTACACCGGGATGCCCGCACCGAGGGCCTCGTTGAGAATGCCAAGGGCGAGCGTGTCGTTGATCCCCTGCGCCCACTTGTTGATGACGTTGAAGGTCGCCGGCACGACGGCGAGGGCCGTTGCCGGAGGATGCGGCTCAGGTTCGCCCGGCTTCCGCCACTCGACCCGTACGGGATAACCGGTCTGCCGGGCCAGGACGTCCCGGCCGATCCAGGTCGCGGCGGTCGGGGTGGCCGTCAGGCAGACCGTCCAGCCCTCGTCCTGCAGCAACTGGATCAGCTCGCCGATCCGCAGCACGGGAGGAGCGGCGCAGGCGACCAGGGCCAGCACCGGCTGGGGACTCATGGCAGCACCCCGGCCCGCTTTGCCAGCGGCCACAGCCCCGGCGTAGCCGCACGTCGATCCTTCGCCAAGAGGTCGAGCAGCAACGTGCGCGCCTGGAGATTGGCGTGCACCACATCGGCGGCTACGCGCTCGGCTTCGAGTAGATGTAGCACCGCCACTGACCTGTCTACGGACGCCATCAGCGCCGATTCCGCCAAGTCGACGTGCACCTGCGCCCTGGGGCCAACCAACACCACGGGGAGCGACGATATGTCGAGACGGTCAGCGATCTCCATCGCCCGTTCGGGATTGTTGCTCCGCACCGCCGCCGAGACGGCGTGGATGACGACGTTGGTCGACCCGAATCCAATCCACAGCCGATCTCGACCCGCGCCCCACCATTCGGCCCATTGTGCGGTCTGTGCCAGGAGCCGCCCCCGCTTTCTTCGAATCGCTCGCCTTGGCAGCCACCATCACGGCCAGCAGCAGGAGTTCTCCCTTGGCAGAGAGCAGGTCGCCGGCTCGCCCTGGCGTACGCCTGACCGCCCGGGCCCGCCGTGACCGGCTGCTCGCCCCAGCCCAGCTCCACCCCTGGAAGGGCTCGTCGAGACCGACTCCGGGTGGAGATCGTGGTTCTCCCCGATGCCCCCATCGACAGGCGTTGCTAGCGTCCGCCGTGTACGGACAGTCGACGCACGGGGAGGACGTCCGATGACCGACCGACACCGAGGCACCGTATGAGGCCCGGCCTGCGCCGTCTCGGCACCGCCGCCACCAGCGTCGGCCTGCTGCTCGCCGCCGGCCTGACCGCGACCGGCGAACCCGCCGTCGCCCGCGCGGGCCACGGCGGCTACGAGGCGACTATCCGCCGCGCCTCCTACGGGGTGCCGCACATCACCGCCCGCGACTTTGCCGGCCTCGGCTTCGGCGTCGGGTACGCCCAGGCGGAGGACAACATCTGCCTCGTCGCCGAGCTGATCGTGACCGCCAACGCCGAGCGCGCCCGCCACCTCGGCTCTGCCGACCGCGACGTGGCCAGCGACCTGTTCTACCGCAAGGCCATCGACCAGCGGGTCGTCGAGCGGCTGCTCGCCGGCCCCCGCGACGGCGTCCACGCCCCGTCCGACGAGGTTCGCGACCAGGTGCGCGGATTCGCCGCCGGGTACAACGCCTACCTGCGGCGCACCGGCGTGGCGCGGCTGACCGACCCGGCGTGCGCGGGTCGGCCGTGGGTGCGGCCGATCACCGAGCTGGACGTGTGGCGGGCCCACTGGGTCCGGATGGTGCGGGCCAGCTCGGGGGCGCTCGACGACGGCATCGTGGGCGCCGCCCCGCCCGCCGCGCCCGCCGGCCGGCCGGGGGAGATCACCGGAACGCTGGCCGCTCCCAAGGCGGCTGCCGTGGTCGCCGCAGCCGACGGCGCGCCGGCCGGGGTGGGCAGCAACGCGTACGCCCTCGGCCGCGACGCCACCGCCGGCGGCACCGGGATGCTGCTGGCCAACCCGCACTTCCCGTGGGACGGGGTGGAGCGCTTCTACCGGATGCGCCTCAAGATCCCCGGCCGGTACGACGTCGAGGGCGCGGCCCTGGTCGGCGACCCGATCATCGAGATCGGCCACAACGGCAAGCTGGCCTGGAGCCATACCGTCTCCACGGCCCGCCGCTTCGTCTGGCACCGGCTGACCCTGGTCCCCGGCGACCCCACCGCGTACCTCTACGACGGCAGGCCCCGCCGGATGGTCGCCCGCACGGTCACCGTCCAGGTGCCCGACCCGTCCGGCACCGGCACCGGCACGGTCAGCCGCACCCTCTACGACACCCACTTCGGCCCGGTCGTGTCGGTGCCGGGCACGTTCGACTGGACCGCCGGGACGGCGTACGCGATCAGCGACCCCAACGCCGCGAACAACCGCGCGCTCGATGGCTGGCTCGCCATGGGGCGGGCCCGGACGGTGGGCGAGCTGCGGACGGCGCTGGACCGGCGGCAGTTCCTGCCCTGGGTGAACGTCATCGCCGCCGACAGCCGGGGCGAGGCCCTGTACGCCGACCACTCCGTCGTGCCCCGGGTCACCGACGAGCTGGCCGCCTCCTGCATCCCCGCCACCTACCAGCCGATGTACGCCGACAGCGGCCAGGCGGTGCTCGACGGGTCGCGCTCGGCGTGCGAGCTGGGTGCCGACCGCGACGCCGCCGTGCCCGGCATCCTCGGCCCGGCGCGCCTGCCCACGCTGGTCCGCGCCGACTACACCACCAACTCCAACGACAGCTACTGGCTGGCCAACCCCGAGCAGCCCATCGAGGGATTCCCGCGCATCGTCGGCGACGAGCGCACCCCGCGCAGCCTGCGCACCCGGCTCGGCATCGAGCAGGTGCGGCAGCGCCTGGCCGGCACCGACGGCCTGCCCGGCACCGGCTTCACCACCGGCAACCTGTGGCAGGTCATGTTCGGCAACCGGGCGTACGGCGGCGAACTGGTCCGCGACGACCTGGTACGCCTTTGCGTCGCCAACCCGACGGCCACCGCGTCCGACGGCAGCGCCGTCGACCTGACCGCCGCCTGTGCGGCGCTGCGCGACTGGGACCTGCGGGTCGACCTCGGCAGCCGGGGCGCGCACCTGTTCACCGAGTTCGTCCTGGCCGGCGGCCTGCGCTTCGCCGACCCGTTCGACGCCGCCGCCCCGGTCACCACGCCCCGCCGGCTCGCCGTCGACGACTCCCGGGTCCGTACCGCGCTGGCCGACGCCGTACGGAAGCTGGCCGGCGTCCCGCTCGACGCCCGTCTCGGCGACGTGCAGACCGAGCCGCGCGGCGCGCAGCGCATCCCCATCCACGGCGGACGCGCCGAGGGCGGCGTGTTCAACATGATCGTCAATCCGCTGCAGCCGGGGGGCGGGTACCCGAAGGTGCGGCACGGCTCGTCGTTCGTGATGACGGTCGAGCTGGGGCGCAACGGGCCGTCGGGACGGCAGATCCTGACCTACTCCCAGTCGGCGAACCCGAACTCCCCCTGGTACGCGGACCAGACCCGGCTGTACTCGGGGAAGGGCTGGGACACGATCAAGTTCACGGAACGGCAGCTCCGCGCCGACCCGAACCTGATCACCTACGTAGTACGGGAGGACCGCCGCTGACCGGCGGGATGCGACGACGTGCCGGCTCGCGGCGGCAAGGGCCGCGAGCCGGCACGTCCGGCGTCAGTTGAGGCTTGGGTGTGGCGGCGCGCCGTCCGATGGATCGGAGACGCTCTCCGGCGGAAAGAGCAACACGCGAACGTCGGGTAGCTCGGAGAAAGCCTCTTCGATCATCGGTCGGACCTCGTCCCAGTCGAGCCCGCCATTGCCGCAGCCAAGAGCGGGGATCGCCACGGAGGCGATGGCGCGGTCTCGGACGAGCCAGGTGAGATCGGCCAGGCCTGCCCGCACATCATCAACCTTCGAAGTGGCGCGCCAGTGGCCCTTCGTCGGAAAGTTGATCACATAACGGCGGAGGCCGGGCGGGCCGGAGTCGAAGACGAACATCTTTCCGAGCTTGACCGCCTTCGCCGCGCACGCGGCTCGGTAGGCCGCGTAGTTGGCGGGGTAGGCGCGCTTGAACTGGAGAGCGATGCCCTTGCCCATCACACCCACCGTGTTGACTGCGTTGACCAGGGCCTCCGCCTCTGCGGTGAGCAGGTTGCCACGGCTGACGACGATCATCGGCACACCTTCCTTCAGGTGTAGCCGTAGTACCATTGACCTCTGACAACAGTGTGCGCGTCGATGCGCGTTGTCCTACGAACTTCCGATCCGGCCCATCGAGCGGCGGATGCCGTGGTGTTGGCAGGCGCCGACGAAGTCACCGCTGATGGTGGTGCATTCGCGGCGACGCAGATGCCGGCGGAGCGCGTTGCGCTGCCGTATGATCCACTCGACCCGGTTGCGGTTGACCCGCACACCCTGTTCGTGCGGTCCGACGCGACGGCTACGAGCGGTGGCTCGGGGTGGCCCCGAGCCGCCGCGTAGAATTCGGAGGCCCGCTACCTGGGGCCAAGGACGTCGGGAACCGGAAACCAAGGGTCGTTGCCGAGCGGCCCCAGGTAGAGGTACGCCAGGCCCTGGGGGCCGTTGACGGGCGCGAAGAAGTGCCGGTCCTCGTTCATGTAGACCCGTCCGCCCTGGTATCCCTTCACGGCCGCGAGGCGGCGAGCAAGACGCCGGGCATTCTCCTGGCCGACGACGTCGGACAACCGATGCTGAAGAATGCGCTGTCCTGAGGCCACCTCATACCTGATGTCCGTTGCTCCCGCGCATAGCACGTAGAGGATCCCGACGTGTGGCCCTACCCAGTGGTCCCCGGGTGCCAGACCCGGCGGGGGAACCGGCCCGATGCGCTGCCCGTCGAATTCGAACCAGAGGAGATCCCCGTAACTGCCGGCGTAGACACAACCGCCATCTGGATGGGGGACGAGGACGTGGCTGTACTCGTTGATGTAGAAGGCGCCCCCCGGCACGCCGTTTACCTCGTTCTTGACGTCGTCGACCATCTTGACCAGCTTCTCGTGCCGGTCGTTGGTGAGCAGGTATTTCTCCGAGCTGCTGACGCGGTAGATCAGGCGGACCTCCCTGCCGCCGCTCTTTCCGTGTACGACCGAGTACTTCGCATCCCTGTTGGTGTTCGAAGGGGTGGGCCCGGGGTAGCGCAACAAGTTTTGCCTCCAGCCGTGAACGCGCCGGATCCTACGTGGACGGTCCTTCGCGTCTCGGTCACTTCGGATGACCGACAGGCGAGCCTAGTGCTGACCGCTGAAGTGGACCATCTACTGTCGGGATGGAGACAGTCGGCCGTCACCAAGACTGGATCATGGGTTGTTCGAGGGCCAGGCGAAGCCCCCCGGGGCATGAGCGAGGTGGAACTTCTTTCCGCCCTCCGCGTACCAGGCGCGGCCGTCCTTGCTGAGGAAGAACGCGATTCCGCGATCGAACAGCTGCCGCCAGTTGTCCAGCACGAGACGAGCGTTCCTGGTGAGATCGGCGGATGCTGCGGAGTCGAGGAGGGCGAACTCAATTCCGTCATCGGTTCTGCGTTCGATCACTCCGCCCTGTTTCTGCCGGAGGCGATAGCTCCCCCCCAACTTGTCGACCGGCCCGCTGAGCAGCGTGCCGGGCTTGAGATCGGTCGGATCACAGGGCGCGTCCTCGATGGTGTCCGTTAGGGCGACTTCTGCCTTGAAAGGCTCCCGGAGCTGCCCTGCGGCATAGCACGTCGTTCCGTCTGGCCCTTCGCCCCATACGAGCACGAGCCGGTGCAGTGGAGTCACCCGGAAGCGGCCGCCGGGCCGTTTCCGAACACGCTCCACCATTGCCGCGACATCCTGCGGGTTGCCAACCAGCACGCCCGAGATGGTGGTGACATTGCCGAGCGTGTCGACGGAATACTCTTGGCCGGCTACCACACCGAGCCATGGAAGCGGCTCAGTCGGCGCTGCTCGGCCGATCCTGTTCCACTCCTGCTCTTCCGTGGGGCGCGGGGTGGCTGGCGGCCCCAGCATTTCTTCCGGCTCGGCGTCCGGCTCCGAAGGCCAGCGCAAATAGTGGTTGGCACCTTCACCGGTCAGATCTGCCCAGTCCTCCTTCGCGTAGATCTGCTCGTCCACCGTGCCGGATACGTAGATGAGGTGCATGTCCGCATGCTTCGGAGCCCCCGTGTCGTCGAAACGTCGCCGCAGGACTCGTCCCAGCGCCTGAATTCGTTGGCGAACGCTGGAGGTCGATGCGACTGAAAGTCCCACATCGGCCTCGGGTACGTCGATGCCCTCCACCAGCGACTTGACGGAGACGAGCACCTGCGCCGCCCCGGTGCGAAAGTTTTCCAGTGCGAGCGTGCGGCTCCGCGTGTTCAGCCTGGAATGCTCGATTGCAATGCGCGTGTCGGGCATTTCCTTCACAAGGTCACGGTAGAGGCTGATGGCCTCGTTGACCCGTTCGTGGAAGAGTAGTACCCGTCTAGCCTGGCCCGATCCGAGCGTTCGATCGAGGATGCGATGGGCGACCCTGCTGCGATTAGCAGCACGATACAGCAGGTCCTTACGGCGTGACGTCGCCGCTATGTACCGCCGCGCGATCTGTCCAACGTCGTCTCGGCGTTTCTGAAGTTGTTGAGAGCGGCTGGTCTCGAAACCGAGTGACTGCAACTCCTCCGCCAGGTCATCCACCTGGCGGCTTATCTGGTCGTACTGGCGTCGTTCATCGTCCGACAGTTGTACGCCATGATGGTGGATGTTGTAGTCGGGGAGCCATCCCGCAAGTCGTGCGTCGCGCAGCGTGAAACGATAGACGACTGGCCCGAGCGCGCGCCCTACGAGCTGTTCGTCGTATCGCAGCGGCTGCCCCGCCTCATCGAACTCCTCTCGGTCCGGGGTGGCGGAGAGACCGAGCCGATAATTCGCCGGGGTGTTCAAAACTCGGGAGAAGGTAGGGGCACCCGCGCGGTGGCATTCGTCAACGATGAGCATGAGTGGTTGTGCGACTTTGGCCAGAGCGGGTAATTGTCGGGATGCTGTGTTGAGCACTGCGACGATTGCTCGTCGGGTGCTGAAATTCGCTGACTCTCCGGCGCCAAGAAGACCGATTTCCGACGCTTCGAGACTAGTGAATCGCTCCAGGGCGGTCTGCCATTGGCGTGCCAATGCCTCAGTGGGAACGACCACAGCGATGCGCAGGTCCGGGTTTTGCTCCGCAGCGCGTTCGGCGCAGGCCATTGCGATTAACGTCTTTCCACCACCGGTGACGATCTCCAGTGTACCTCGGTGCGGAGCGGCGGCATCACCGCTGGCCCATGCCTGCACCGCCGCAGCCTGCCAGTCCGCCAGCGTGAACCCGCGTGTTTTTATCACCTGGACTCCTCATTGGAGGCGTATAGCGTACGAAGAACGCCACCGCAGATCATCCCTCAAGCGTAGGTCGCGATGCCGACTCGACCGTTCTGGCGTCACCCGGTGCTGTCTTGGCGACTGCTCACGCCATGAGGGCTGGCTGACATGGCGTCAGCCGGTACGCTGCTTGACTCCGCCCCGTTCGTCAACCGGCAAGGGACGACGCACGGGCGGTCGGTGAGGAGGCAACGCCGATGCCAACCGGGCGGGAGGTGCCGCTGACCGTGATGCCGGAGTGCGTCGAGCTCTCCACAGGAGAGGCTGCCGCGATCCTCGGAGTGACCAGGCCGACCGTGGCCAAGCTGATGAACGATGGCGTCCTGCCCTATGCCCGCCCCGGCCCCAGTCGCCGGGTTGCTTTGCACGATGTGTTGGCCTACAAGGAGCAGCGATCGAGGGATAGGCGCGAGGCGCTGGACGAACTCACGGCCGACGCGGTCGACATGGGCGTCTATGACGAGGCGATGCGGCGTGGGTGGGAGTTGTCGGACGAGCAGCCGGAGCATGACTACTGATCGACAGGGGCCCAGCGACAACCGGTGGTGAAGGCCATCCTGTCGCCCCTCGCTCGACGAATGGCCAGGTGGTTAGAGCGCGGACGCGCCTGATGGGAGGAGGGCGTCGATGCTCGGGCTGGAGGTGTCGCCCGCCGTGGAGGCGGAGCGGGTGATCGCGGCCGTGCTGGCGGACCTGCGCTCCGGTGACCATCGGGGCGTCGTCGTCGACTCGCCGCCCGGAGCCGGGAAGTCGACCCTCGTCGTCCGCGCCGCCGTCGAGCTGGCCGCCGCCGGCGAGTCGCTGATCATCATCGCGCAGACTAACGAGCAGGTCGACGACCTCATCGACCGGCTCGCCCGCAAGGCCCCCGAGCTGTGCATCGGGCGGCTCTCCGCCACCGAGTACCGGCCGACCGACCGGGTGAAGGACCACGCGACGGTCAAGGTCGCCGCGAAGGTCACCGACCTGGGTGGTCCGGCCGTCATCATCGGTACGGCCGCGAAGTGGGCCACGGTCACCGACGGCTCGTGGCCGTGGGCGATCGTCGACGAGGCGTACCAGATGCGGTCTGATGCTTTGTTGCGCGTGGCCGGCAGGTTCGAGCGGGCCCTGTTCGTGGGGGACCCGGGGCAGCTCGACCCGTTCTCCACGGTCGAGACCGCGCGCTGAGCGGGCGTTTCGCCGGCCGACGATGCGGCGGCGTGGAGAGCCGCCGCATCGTCGGCCGGCGGCTCCCTAGAACAGGTTCGGCGTGGCGAGGACGGGTGCCGCGAAGGCGAGGTCGTCCTGCCGCCTGATGCGGAAGGGGAGCCCCTCCGGCATGAAGGTGACCTCGTTCTCCGTGTCGTTGGCGAAGAACGAGAGCTGGTGCCCGGCGGACTTGGGCCGTGCCGTCATGTAGAGGGCGAAGACGCGGTGGTGCGGTATCACGGACTCCGTGACGACGTTGCCGTGGATCGTCTTGACCGTGTAGAGCGAGGACGACTCCAGCGCTCCCCGGGTGGCGACCAGCGGCACGTCGTACACGGTCGAGGGGTTCGCGATCTCCTCAGCGGTCAGTGCCGCGCCGGTGCAGACCCGCCGGAAGTACTGGAGGGCGGCCGTGCTCTCGGTGCGGACCACGGTGAGGGTCTCGGCGGCGTGGTCGTTCGCCGGGAACGTGGTGTGGCGCAGCAGCAGTTGGGTGAAGGCGTGCCAGGTGATGACGGCCGGGCGCAGGTAACGCTCCCGGAGCGTCTCGTCGCCCCTCGGCGCGAGCCCGAGGTACTTCGCCCGCAGGACCGCGATGTCGTCCCGGGCCACGCTCCAGGGCTTCGGCACGTCGTTGAGCTGCTTCCAGAAGTACGCCTCGGGCCCGGGGGCCGTCCGCTGCCGGACCAGGAACTCCTTGACGATCTGCACCATCGATGCCCACGACGAGTCCTGCACGCCCGAGGCGTACCCGACGACCAGGCCGATGATGTCGTCGGCGTCGCCCGGGAACGCCTCTCTGATGTAGCCCTCGTAGGCGGCTACCGCCGATCCCTCGCCCCGCAGTGAACCGAACGGGCGGCCGTCCTCGCTCGTCAACAGGTACCCGTCGTGGCTGCCGCGCCCCAGCCTCTGGGTCAGCAGCCGGGCGATCCCGAACCGCTCCATGCCATCCATGTGCCCGGCGAGTTCGTCGATGTAGGCGGTGGTCCACCCGTCATCGGTCATCTTCTCCCGCAGCGGCATCCGCGACTCCCTCGGCTCGACGCCGGCGCACGCCGGCCGATCGAGGATGCGCCGATGGCGTGCGGCACGCTGTCGCCAAGTCGTTCGGGTGCTGTCCGCGTTACGTCGGTGTCGCTACGCCAATGATCAGGGGTCCGTGGTACCGGTAGTGTCCGGTAGGCCAACCGTGGGGGAGGAGGGCGTCGATGCTCGGGCTGGAGGTGCCGCCCGCCGTGGAGGCGGAGCGGGTCATCGCGGCCGTGCTGGCGGACCTGCGCTCCGGGGACCATCGGGGCGTCGTCGTGGACTCGCCGCCCGGTGCCGGGAAGTCGACCCTCGTCGTCCGCGCGGCCGTCGAGCTGGCCGCCGCCGGCGAGCCGTTGATCATCATCGCGCAGACCAACGAGCAGGTTGACGACCTCATCGACCGGCTCGCCCGCAAGGCCCCCGAGCTGTGCATCGGGCGGCTCTCCGCCACCGAGTACCGGCCGACCGAGCGGGTGAAGGACCACGGGACCGTCAAGGTCGCCGCGAAGGTCACCGACCTGGGCGGGCCGGCCGTCATCATCGGTACGGCCGCGAAGTGGGCCACGGTCACCGACGGCTCGTGGCCGTGGGCGATCGTCGACGAGGCGTACCAGATGCGGTCGGACGCCCTGCTGCGCGTGGCCGGCAGGTTCGAGCGAGCCCTGTTCGTGGGGGACCCGGGGCAGCTCGACCCGTTCTCCACGGTCGAGACCGCGCGATGGACGGGCCTGAGCTGGGATCCGATGCAGTCGGCGGTGGCGGTGCTGCTGCGGCACAACCCGCAGCTACCGGTGCACCGGTTGCCGGTGTCGTGGCGGCTGCCCGCGTCGGCGGCCCCGGTGGTCGCGGCGGCGTTCTACCCGTTTACGGGGTTCCGGGCCGGCACGGGCGCGGCCGACCGGGTGTTGACGTTCACCGAGGCCGGGCCGGGGGACGCCGTCGACGCGGCGGTGGAGCTGGCGGCCTCGACGGGCTGGGCGCTGTACGAGCTGCCCGAGCGGCACACCCCGCGTACCGATGGGGAGGCCGTCGCCGTGTGCGCCGCGCTCGCGCTGCGGGTGTTGCGGCGGGGCACGGTCGCGGTCTCGGAGCACGCGCCGGCCGGCGCGCCCGTCACCGCCGACCGGATCGCCGTCGGGGCCGCGCACCGCGACCAGGTCGCGGCCATCCGCGCGCACCTCGGCGAGGCCGGGGCGGGCGTCACCGTGGACACGGCCAACCGGCTCCAGGGGCGCGAGTACGACGTGACGATCGTGCTGCACCCGCTGTCGGGGCGGCGGGACGCGACCGCGTTCCACCTGGAGTCGGGGCGGCTGTGCGTCCTGGCGTCCCGGCACCGGCACGCGTGCGTGGTGGTGGCGCGGGCGGGGATCGCGGAGCTGCTGGACGCCCACCCGTCGACCGAGCCGGTGCACCTCGACGTGCCGGTGAAGTTCCCCGACGGCTGGGAGGCCCACCAACTTCTGCTGGCCAGGCTCGCCAATCCGATGGCCAGGGCCTGACGGGCTGTCGTCGTACACCGGGTGCGTCCCGCGCCGGTCATCATCGCTCAGAGTCGGACTGTGAGCGATCTCAAGCGGACGGGGACGAAGCCGGATCTCCCTCATGCGTGACCTGCTTCGTGCAACGGCAGGGGAGCGACTGGGACTCGCGGAGTACGACGCCGACTTCTACGCGACCGTCGAGTCTGTCGATGGTCCGATCCTGAAGACGGAGCGAATCCAGACGTTCCGTGAGCCGGGCAGCCCGAGCTGGGAGGCGTTCGCCGAGGGACGGTGGGAAGAAGCGCTGCGCCTCGCGGCCGAGCCCGACCCGGAGTTGGTGAGGTTCTTCCAGCAACTGGAGGAACGCGGCTCCGGGCTGTGCCGCCTCCGGATCGTCGAGTCGCCGTTCACCCCGTACCTGATCTGGGAGCTGCACTTCCTCAAATACCGGGCCGATGCCGGAGAGCAGATCTGGGTACTCGATGCCGGCGCGGTGGCGAGCTCGGAGCACATTCACGGGCCCGTGCCTGAGCTGATGGTCACCGGCCGGCAGGCGGTGTACGAGGTGGTCTACGACGAGACCGGCACGCCGGTCGGAGCTGACAAGTTCGTCGCCCCGGGTGTCGTCGAGGTCTGCCGAAAGCAGGTGTTGGCGTTGCTTGACGTTGCCGAACCGTTCGAGCCCTTCTTCCGCCGGGAGGTCGATGGGACCAGGCCGTCGACAGTCGTTGCTCAGGAGCCGCCCGATGCCGGCACCGGCACCGGCTGAGAGTCCGCCTCGGCCAGTAGGGCCAGCAACGCGTCGACCAACGGGGGTGTCGAGGCAATCGTCATCGCCGACGACGCGTTGTGATCCGTGCCATCCCGGTCGACCACCGACGCGCCCGCCTCACGGGCTATCGCCACCCCTGCGGTCATGTCCCAGGCGTTGTTGGACAATGTCAACGCCGCATCGATCCGGCCCTCGGCCAGCCACGCCAGGTCGAGGGCAGCGGATCCGGTCATCCGTACCCGTTGTGCCTCTTCGGCGAGCCGAGCCGTCAGCGCGAGGCGCAGTCGGTTCCTCGCGGCTGCCTTCGCTCCCACCGCGTAGTCACCGATGGCGACGATCGCCTCACTCAGCTCCCCGGTGGTGCTGGCGCTGATCGGCTGGCCGTTGAGGTGTGCCCCGTCACCTCTGGCAGCGGCGTAACGACTGCCGAGGAACGGCAGCTCGATGACGCCCAGTACGGCGACGTCACGGTGGAGCAGCCCGAGCGAAACAGCACAGAGGGGAATGCCGCGTACGAAGTTGGCGGTGCCGTCGATCGGGTCGAGAACCCACCGGATCTCCACTGGCCCGGTGCTGCCCTCCTCCTCGCCGAGGAAGCCGATGCCCGGCGTCGCGTCGAGGAGGTACGCGCGTAGCTCCCGCTCGATAATGAAGTCGAGTTGGGAGGCGAGATCCCGGTCGCCCTTCGGGGACAGCGCTCCCGGTGATCGCCCCCGCATGGCCTCCGCTCCCCGTCGGATCGCCTCGGTGGCGATGGGAAGCAGTTCGCGATAGTCGCTCACAGCCGTCGCCCCCGCTCCCACTGCGACTCGAAGACCCGTTCGAGCACCGGGTAGAGGCCCGCCTCCCGCTCCTGCCTGCGCATCACGAATGCCGGGGCGTCGACCCCTCGGCTGTCGGTCAGGTAGGGCTGGGCCACGCAGAGGTCGTCCATGAGCATGATGTTGAACCGAAGCGTGCTGTCGTAGGTCGCGAGTTCCAGGCTGCCGCGCAGTTCGGTGGACAGCCGGTCACGGACGCGGAGCATGGTGCCGATATTGAGCTTGGTAAGGGCCGACAGTTGCCCGGACGGAAAGCCCTCCTCCGCCTCGCGCGCCGGCATGGCGACGCCGTCGGGATCGAGGAAGAGGCAACGGATGCGGGCACCCTGCTCCACGAGGGAGTGCCATCCGCGGTCCGCGTAGTCCTGGCACAGCGTATTGAGCGACAGACCCATTGCCCGGATGTCACGGGCACCCTCGAACAACGTGCTCGCGGGCAGATGTGTCGAGAGTTCGGACCGGTTGGGGTAGACCGCCGTGAGGCCCGCAAGCCGGTCGGTGGACTCCTCCGGCCGCTCTTCCAGCGATCGCAGGGCGAGCATGACATCGCCGGGCGGTACGGCTGTGGTCTCCCAGTTGTGCACGTCGGCAGCGGTGGGCGACCAGGCCAGCAGCGACGCCAACAGCCGGGCGAAGTCCCTGTGGTTGAGCCCGACTGCCGTTCGTACCCGTGCCGCCTGCTGCCGGGCCAATAGAGCGAAGTCCGGCTTGCCCGCCTCGACCGGCGGTGTGCGGGCGTCCTTCCCGATGGTGGTGAGGACGAAGCAGCTCCGGACCTCGTCGGTTGCGGTGCCGAGGGCCGTGTCGAGGGCGGCCTGCATCTCCGGTCGTGGGCAGACCCCGTCCTGCCCCGCCTCCCACTTCGAGACGGTGCGCTCGGCCACGCCGAGGTGTGCGGCGAAGTCCCTGATGCTCATGCGCAGCGACTGTCGTAGCACCTTCGTCTCCCGGCCGGTCCATCGCTGCACGGTCGCCGCTGTCGTCATCGCACCGCCCTTGGTCACGTCGAGCCGCCTCGGGCAGAGTATCGGCAGTATGTGCAGCGCGGTTACCGCCCAGGTGCAGTGCGTGGTCGTTCTCGGTGAGTCTGCTCCCGGCGAGGGTGGACGCATGGCCCGGGGCGGGTGCCGGCTCCGGGGTCGCGCCTACCCCCGACGCGTCCCCGCTCCCGCCCGCTCCGGTGCCACTCCACCCGTTGACAAGGGGCCCTTCCTCTACCGAATCGGTTAACAAGGTGCCCCTCCTTTCACATCTCAGGAGTGAGCGTGGCGTATCCGGGCGAGGTCGTGCAGGAGGCGGTGTGGCAGTGGTTGCGCCTGGTCGCCGTGGACGCGGAGCTGGAGCCGTATCTGGTGGGCGTCGACCTGGGCCGGTTCGCGCGGCACCTGGAGGCGGTCCTCGGCGCGGCGCTCGGTGACGACGACGTGGTGGCGGAGGGGCCGTGGCAGGGCCTCGGAATGTCCGAGGAGCAGCACCGGCGGGTGGTCGACTACCTCGCCGGGGTGCTCTGGGCGGGGAACCTCCCGGAGGCCACCATTTCGGCCGCCCGAGCGGCGTTCGACGGGGAGGCCCGCGACGCCGCGTCGGCGGGGGAGGCGGGCCGGTGAGCGTCGATCTCGTCACCTCCTGGGCTGCCCCCGTCGCCGACGTCGACCGGGCCGCCGGTCACTTCTGGCGCACCCTCGCCGACCGGATGCCCGCGCTGTTGCCCGAGCGCGACGCGCCCCTGTTCCTCGCCGCCCTCGGTCGGCTCGCCGTGGGCGACGACGACCCGGACGGGCGGGCCGCGCTGCTGACCGTGCTCGGCCGGGCCTGGCGCGACTGCCGCCTCGACCAGCGCCATGCCGCCCCGGTGGGGGACGCGCTGGTCGCCACGGTGGCCCGCCACGCCCGCGCACAGTGGACCGCGTCGTCGGCCGCCGCCTGGGAGTATGCCGCCCGCCGCGCGTCGGCGGCCGTCCAGCGGGCCGCCGGCCGCGTCGGGGAGGGGCCGGCGTGGCGGTCGGTCGAGGTGCTCGACCACGATCGCCCCGCCGGGGGCGTCGCCATCCTCACCGTACGCCCCTGGCGTCGCCTGCCCTTCCGCCCCGGCCAGGCCGTGCCGGTGAGTGTGCCCGCGTTGCCCGGCCGGTGGCGCTGGTACTCGCCCGCCAATCTCCCACGCCCGGACGGCACGGTCGAGCTGCACGTCAGCGCCGTCGGGGCCGTTTCCCGCGCCCTCGTCGAGCGGGTGCGCCCCGGGGAGCGGCTCTGCCTCGGGCCGCCCCGCGACAGCGGTCTCGCCCTCACGCCCGATCCGGCCGCCGACCTGCTCCTGGTGGCCGGCGGCACCGGGCTTGCCCCGCTGCGCGCCCTGGTCGAGCAGGTCGCCGCCGAGCGGGCCGGCTCGGACGTCCGGCGGGTGACCCTCGTCGTCGGCTCCCGCGCCTTCGCCGACCTGTACGACGCGATCAGCCTCGACAAGCTCCAAACGGCACATTCCTGGCTGAGCATCGTGCCGGCGTTCTCGCGCGACCCGTACGCCGAGCCCGCCGAGCGGGGCGACGCCCTCACCGTGGCACTGCGCCACCACCGGCCCGGCCAGCGCGTGTACGTCTGCGGCCCGCCCGCCATGGTGTCCGGCGCGCGGTCACGGCTGCTCGCCGCCGGGGTGCCCGCCGACCGTGTCCACCTGCCCGACGGCTGCGACTGTTGATCACGCGCCGCCGTCAGCGGGAAAAGGGCAGCCCGGGTGCGGCGACGCGAGGGGACGGCGGGCATACGATCGGCCGCCTACGCTGTGCGAAGGGGCCGGGCGGGTGGCGACCGGCCGGACCCGTCCCTGACCGTACGAACGATGAGGATTTTCCGTGGGTGCCGCAACCCCTCAGGACAACCACACCGCTCGACTCTCCGACCGACTCGACACTAGCGTTCCCCACCCCGCCCGCCGCTACAACTACTGGCTCGGCGGCAAGGACCACTTCGCCGTGGACCGACACTCCGGCGACCAGATCGCGGCCGTGTACCCGGCGATCCGCACCCTGGCCCGGGAGAACCGGGCGTTCCTCCGGCGGGCCGTGCGGCACCTGGCGGCCGAGGCGGGCATCCGGCAGTTCCTCGACATCGGCACCGGCATCCCGACGGCCGACAACACCCACGAGGTCGCGCAGGCCGTGGCCCCCGAGTCGCGGGTGCTCTACGTGGACAACGACCCGATGGTGCTGGTGCACGCGCGGGCGTTGCTGACCAGCTCTGCGGGGGGCGTCACGGCGTACCTCGACGCCGACCTGCGTGACCCCGAGAGCATCCTGGGGGCCGACGAGCTGCGCGCCACGCTGGACCTGTCGCGGCCGGTGGGGCTGATCCTGGCGGCGGTCGCGCACTTCCTCACCGATGCCGACCGGCCGCACGAGGCGGTCGCCCGGCTGGTCGAGGCGCTGCCCTCGGGCAGTTACCTGGCGTTGAGCCACGTCACCACCGACTTCATCCCCGCCGAGATCGTCGCGCGGATGACCGCCGAGGTGGCGGCGGGCCGGATGCGGCAGGACGGCGTTCCCCGCTCCCGGGCCGAGTTCGCCCGGTTCTTCGCCGGCCTGGAGCTGGTCGAGCCGGGCATCGTCCCGGTGACGCGTTGGCGACCCGAGGTGCCCGAGTCCGAGCGCCCGTCGCTCGCGGAGGCGTCGGTCTACGTCGCCGTCGCCCGCAAGCCCTGACCGCCGCCGGGAGCCGCTCAGCCCCTTCGGAGTGGAGGGGAGCGGCTCAGCGCCTCCCGACGTGACGGGGAGCGGCTCAGCCCCTCCCGGCGTCGCCGAACTCGCGGACGCCGCCGACGTCGAGGGTGATCCGGCTGTTGTCGGCCCACGCGTCGGTGGCTGCCCGCCAGCTCGGGTCGTCGCGCTCGTCGATGTTGGACCAGTCGGGCCGGTGGAACCGGAGGCGGATGGGCCCGGTCGACGCGCCGGGGGCGAGCACCCCGCCGGTGAAGGTCAGCTCGACCCAGCCGGGGGCCGGCGTCCCGGGCAGCGGATAACGGGTCGGTGTGGGCGTCGGCAACGGGGCGGCGGTGGTTGGCGTGCCGGGCGTCGCGGTGGCGGTCGGCACGGTGCCGGTCGGCACCGCGCTGGGGGACGCGGTCCTGGTCGGCAGCGGTGGCGGTGGCGGCGGGGGCACGGGGGGCACGAAAAAGAAGAGCTCGCGCCGGATGCGGTCGCAGCCCAGCTCGGCCCAGTCGCAACGGGTCGTCAGCGAGACGTTGCCGCCCTCGAAGAGCAGGTGGTACCGCACCCGCACGGTGGTGAGATCGAGCGGCCCGGTGCCGGTGTTGGTGATCGCGGCGGCGAACTGCACCTGGTGGTCCGTCGGCGACCAGTCGACGTTGAGGTAGCTGACCTTCGCCTTCCCGTACGCGGTTCGCACGGTGGTGGCCTCGGAGGGGGCCGAGTATCCGCCGATGGTGTACGCCTGGAGGGCGATCCGGTAGTCGGTGCCGGGCGCGAGGGTGGTCAGCGTGATGGTGGGGACGGTCGTGCTGCCGAGCAGCCGGTAGGTGTGGGGCCCGATCGGGGAGAGCACGTCGTACACGATCGGCTGGGTGCCGCCCGGCTCGCCGACCCACGCGGACGGCGTCCAGGTCAGGGTGAGGCGGTGCGGCTCGTCGGCCACGACGACCGGTGTGCCGGGCGTGGTGAGCGCCGGGACGTCGTCGGCCCGGGCGGCGGCGACGGTGAGCAGGCTGCCCAGCAGCGCGGTGGTGACGATGGTGGCGACGGTACGACAAGCGCCCATGAGCAGATGGTAGGCATTCGATACACGGGCATCAATGGCCGTTCGGCTGCTTCCGCCGGGCGCCGTGGCCCGGCGTCAGGGGCGGGGCACCCGGCGGTCGGCGTCGTCCAGCCAGCGGCGGTACCACCCGGCGAAGCCCAGCGGGGTGCCGTCCTCCGCGAGTAGCGGTTCGAGGCCGCTCTCGTCGGCGGTGCCGTCGGACCACATCGTGCCCCGGGCCGGCCCGGTGACCACGAGGGCGTCGCGCAGGGCGCAGCCGTGGTGGCACAGGTAGAGCAGGCCGGTGAAGTGCGCCTCGTCGTACATGATCGCGTCGTGCCGCTCCCACCAGGCCTCCTCGGCGGCCTCGTACTCCTCCGGCGAGGCGAAGTCGTCCTCCTCGGGCATCTCGGGCAGGGCCTCGGCCTGGTTGAACGCTGCCGTGTGCGGGAACGGCCGGGCCAGGGACTCCGGGGTCGTCATGTCCGCGCCGTCGCCCTCCCACCCCCACCGGCCGTCGACCCGGCGGGCCGGGAAGAGGCCGTACGCCGGGCCGGCGCCGCCGCACCCGACGTCGAGCAGGAACGAGCGGTACTCCGCCGGCAGCTCCACCCCGAACTGGGCCTCCAGCTCGGCCACCTCGGCCGGGGTCAGCGGCGGCGCGACCGTGAACCCGTGCCCACCCGCCCCGAAGACCTCGCCTGCCGCCGGCGCGGCGGCCAGCCGGGCGAGTCGTTCCCGTACGTCGGACCAGTCGTGTGCCGTCACGGCGGCACCATACCGACCCCCGCCAGCACGCTCACCGGGCCGCGCGGCGGGCGCGAGTGTCGGCGGGGTGGGCTTGGATGGGGGATCACGGAGGAGGGGGCGCATGGGCGGCGGGGGAGCGGCACGGGTGCGGATCGAGCGGTGGGCCGAGGGTGACCTGGACCTGCTGCGCCGGCTCAACACCCAGGAGGTCCGGGCGCACACCGGCGGCCCGGAGACCGAGGAGCAGGTGGTCGCCCGCCACGCCCGGTACCTGGCCGGGCCCGGCCCCCGCTCCGGGAACATGTTCGCGGTCGTGCTGCTGCCCGAGGGGGTCAGGGTGGGCACCGTCGGCTACTGGGGGCGGGTCTGGCGCGACGAGCCGGTGTACGAGATGGGCTGGGCGATCCTGCCCGCGTACCAGGGGCGGGGGCTGGCGACCGCGGCCGTGCGGGAGGCGCTCGCCCTGGCCGGCGCGGAGCGGGCCCGCCGGTACGCCCACGCCTACCCGTCGGTGGGCAACCCGCCGTCGAACGCCGTCTGCCGCAAGGCCGGCTTCGAGCTGCTCGGCGAGACCGACTTCGAGTATCCGCCGGGCCGGTGGATGCGCTGCAACGACTGGCGGATCGCCCTCCCCGCCTGACCGGCCCGAGCCGCCGGCCCCGGCGGGCGGGCCGGAGCCCGCCCGCGGGATTCAGGCGGGGATGACGTCGAAGGTGTCGGGGTTGGGGCCCTGCCGGCCGGCCTCGCCCCGGTCCAGGGCGGTGATCCGCTCCATCGTGGCGTCGTCCAGCTCGAAGTCGAAGATCCGGAAGTTCTCCTCGACCCGCTCCGGGGTGACCGACTTCGGGAAGACGATGTCGCCGCGCTGCACATGCCAGCGCAGCACCACCTGGGCGACGCTCCGCCCGAGCTGCTCGGCGATGTCGAGCAGGGTCGGGTCGTCGAGCACCTTGCCCTGCGCGATCGGCGCCCACGCCTCGGTGGCGATGCCGTGGGCCCTCCCGTACGCGCGGACCTCCTCGTTGCCGAAGTACGGGTGCACCTCGACCTGGTTCACCGCCGGCGTCACCTCCGCCTCGGCGGCCAACCGCTCGAGGTGGGGCACCTGGAAGTTCGACACGCCGACGGAGCGGGCCCGGCCGTCGCGCTGGAACTCCTCCAGCGTCTTCCAGGTGGAGACGAAGTCGCCGTCGTAGCGGGTGGGCAGCGGCCAGTGGATCAGGAACAGGTCGATGTAGTCCGTCTTCAGCGCCTCCAAGGTGGAGTCGAACGCCCGGCGGGCGTCGTCGGGGCGGTGGAAGCCGTTGTTCAGCTTGCTGGTGACGAAGACGTCGCTCCGGTCCAGGTCGGAGGTGCGGATCGCCTGGCCCACCTCGGCCTCGTTGCCGTACATCTCGGCGGTGTCGATGTGCCGGTAGCCGATCTCCAGGGCCCGGCCGACCGCCTCGGCGGTCACCTTCGGCGCGATCTGGTAGACCCCGAACCCGAGCTGTGGGATGGTGTTGCCGTCGTTGAGCGAAATGTCGGGAATTGTGTAGGCCATTCCTCAAGGTACCCGCCGGTGCCGTTTCCTCACCAGGAGATTGCCGGCGCGGGTGCTGCGGCCCCCGCGCCGGCGACGCGACGGTCAGCCCCAGATCGCGGTCACCCACTCCGGGTGGTCGATGAACGGGTTGCGGTTGCCCTGCCAGCGGTCGTAGATCACCTGGTTGCGGCGCTTCTCGAAGGCGTCCGGCGGGTCGAGCCGGTGCCAGGCGAGCAGCACCGACAGCCTGCCCAGGTACGGCGCGCTGCCGTTGGCCACGGAGTTGTTCATCTCCAGGTTCGGCCAGCCGTCGTTGCCCTCGTACCGGATCGCCATGTACATGATCATGCGGGCCACGTCGCCCTTGACCGCGTCGCGCGGCTCGAACGAGTCGGCGTCGCTGTAGCAGCCGGCGCACTCGGCCACGGCGCCGCCGCCGTTGTCGAAGTCCTTGTTGCCGCGGGTGGAGTTGACCGAGACGTCCTCGGGGCGCAGGTGGTGCACGTCGGTGCCCGGCCCGGTGGCGGTGCCGAAGTCGCCGTGCGACTTGGCCCAGACGTGCTCGCGGTTCCAGTCGTTCACCCCGCCGCCGTTGCTGGTCTTGCTCTGCGACCGGCCGCTGTAGAGCAGCACGACGTTGTTGGCGTTGGCCGGGTCCTGGTCGGCGTCCTTCAACGCCTCCCACACCCGGTCGTAGCTGAGCTTCGTCTGGTTCTTGATGATCGTGTGCAGGGAACTGCGCAGCGCGGTCCCGGTCTTGCCGATCGCGGTCGCGTAGTAGGTCGAGTCGTAAGGGCCGCCGCTGCCGGTCGGGGTGGGCGTCGGCGCGGGCGGCGAGGTGGGCGCGGGCCCGGTCGGGGTGGGCGCGGGGTCGGTCGGGCTCGGCGTCGGGCCGGGGGTGGCGGCGCCGAGGCTCATCGCGGTCGGGTTCTTCAGGCCGCCGTGGCTGAAGTACGCGGTCAGCGCCCCGGTCGCGGTGACCTGCCGGCCGCGCAGCCCCGGATTGGTCAGCAGCCCGAACGTGCTCCGGTACGCGGCAGTGACCTGGACGTAGAGCATCCTGCTCGGGCTGGTCTCGGCGGCGGTGTCGGCGATGGCGATGGCCGTGTCCGCCGTGTAGGCGGAGGTGATCACCGTGGTCGTCGCGGTCGGCTGGCCGATGACGAACCCGGTGACGGTGGCCGCCCGGCCGTCCTGGGCGGCCAGCGCCTGCGCGACGGTCAGCGTGCTCGCCGCCGACGCGGAGGCGCTCACCACCACGGGTGTCCCCAACGCCACGGCGAGTGTGAACGCCGTGACCAACCGCCCGGATCGCGAGCGGGTGACGCTCTTCATATTCATGGTCCGCGATGCTAGCGGTGGGGGTGCGAACTCCGGGAGATCGCCGGACGACTTTACGGGGGCGAATCCGGGGGCGGGCGGGCTTCGCACAGCAGCGGCCAGGGGCGGGGCCGGGGGTGGGAGGTGCGGCCGGCGGCGCGGGCTCCGCGTCGGCCAGCACCCGGGGGGCGGTGCGCTACAGTCTGCGCGACCCGGTGGCGTTTCGGGGAAGGGAACAGCGATGGTGACGACCTTCCGCGACACCCTGTCCCAACTGCTCAAGGCCCGCGTGCCGGTGCTCCAGATCTGCTCGTACGAGGAGCAGCGGGTCCTAGCCGAGATCGCCGCCGTCGCCCACGACGCCGTTCGGGTGCGTACCCCGCGCGGGCTCTGGACCTGGTCGGCCACCCGGGGTCTGGTACCGCCCGACGGCAACCGGCGGCAGGGCACCACCGACCTGGCCGCCGCGCTCGACGCCGCGTGGCGGATCGACGAGCCGGCCGTGGTGGTCCTCGCCGACCCGCACCCGGCGTTGGGCGCCGGGGGCCGCCCAGCCGACCCCGGGGTAGTACGCCGGCTGCGCGAACTGGCCGTCGCCTACCGCTCCGGCCCGGTCTCCCGCACCCTGGTGCTGCTCTCCCCGGTGCCGGACCTCCCGGTCGAGCTGACCAGGGACGTCACGGTGGTCGACTTCCCGCTGCCCACCGAGCCGGAGATCCGCGCCGTCCTGGAGGGGATCATCGCCGCCAACGTGGCCGGCGGCCGGATCCGCATCGCCCTGGACGAGCGGGGCCGGGAACGGCTCACCAAGGCGGCCCTGGGGCTGACCCTGCACGAGGCGGAGAACGCCTTCGCCCGCGCGATGGTCGACGACGGTGTGCTCGACGCCCGTGACCTGAGCCTGGTGCACGAGGAGAAACGGCAGGCCGTGCGCCGCAGCGGGTTGCTCGAGTTCTTCGACGAGCCGGTGCCGCTCGGGAATGTCGGCGGGCTGGAGAACCTCAAGCGCTGGCTGGGCAAGCGCGACGGCGCCTGGCTCGCCGAGGCCGCCGGATACGGGCTGCCCACCCCGCGTGGCGTCCTGATCACCGGGGTCCCCGGCTGCGGCAAGTCGCTGACCGCCAAGGCGGTGGCCGCCGCCTGGGGGCTGCCCCTGCTGCGCCTCGACATCGGCAAGATCTTCGCCGGCCTGGTCGGCTCCAGCGAGCAGAACATGCGCGAGGCCATCAGGGTCGCGGAGGCCACCGCGCCCTGCGTGCTCTGGCTGGACGAGATCGAGAAGGGCTTCGCCGGCGGGGCCGGCGGGGACTCGGGCACCTCCGCCCGGGTCTTCGGCTCGTTCCTGACCTGGATGCAGGAGAAGACCCGTCCGGTCTTCGTCATCGCCACCGCCAACGACTTCGCCGCCCTGCCGCCGGAGCTGCTGCGCAAGGGGCGCTTCGACGAGATCTTCTTCGTGGACCTGCCCACCCGGGCCGAACGCGCCTCGATCTGGGGGCTGCACCTCGCCCGGCGGCTGCGGCACCCGGCCGTGGCCGGCGAGCTGATCGTCGACGACGCGTTGCTGACGGAGCTGGCCGGGCTCAGCGACGGCTACTCCGGCGCCGAGATCGAGCAGGCGGTCGTCGGCGGGCTGGTCGACGCGTACGCCGAGCGCCGCCCGTTGTGTCGCGACGACCTGTTGCGGGCATTGGTCAACATGGTTCCGTTGAGCGTCACCCAGGCCGAGCGAATCGCCGCCGTGCGGAGCTGGGCGGAGCACCGGGCGGTCGCCGCGACCGCCGCCGAGGACTGGGACCTGGACGCCCGCCCCTCGCCCGGCCCCGGCCGACCGGGCGGCGGGCCCGGCGGCCGGGCCCTCGAGTTCTGACGACCACCGCGACGACAGGAGAACACCGGTGAGCATCTCGTTGATTCTCGTACCGCTGGCCGTGGCCACCGTCGCCGCCGCGCAGGCCGCCTCCGCGGAGCGCGACGGCTCGGGCCGGGTGGTCTGCCAGGTGCGGACACGGATGAGGGACGAGACCCTGCTCGCCACCGCGCTGCGCGACACCAACGCCGTGGTCGCCGCCGGGGCCGACGGGATCACCGCCGACTGGGCGGGGGTGCGGGCGGTGTTCCAGCGCGGTGCCGACGGCATCTGGGCCGCCCACGTCGCGGGCGAGGTCGACGAGGCGCGGGCGGTGGAGATCGTCCGCTCGGTGGACGTCGCGTACGGGCGGCAGGTGCAGGGGGCCGTGCTGGAGCGGCTGCGCGCCCAGGCCCCGGCCGCCGGGCTGCGCCTGGAGTCCGAGCAGGTCACCGAGGACGCCTCGGTCCGTCTGGTCTTCGCCGTCGAGGAGCGGACGGCGTGAGCGGGCAGCCGCGCGTCGTCGTCACGGTCAACCCCGACGGCTCGGTCAGCGCCGAGACCCAGGGCGTGCTGGGCGAGGGCTGCCTCCACTACGTCGCCGTGCTGGAGGAGTTGCTGGCCGCGCGGACGGTGCACAGCGCGTACACCGCCGACCGCGACCGGGTGCCGACGGTCGTCGCCCAGGAGCAGCACGATGTCGACCGTGCCTGACGGCTGGCCGCCGGGCTGGCCGCCCGCGCCGGGCCCGACGCCCTACCACCCGCCCGCCCCGCCGGGGTACCCCTCGCCGTACCCGGCCGGACCCCCGCCGGTGGCGTGGGCCGCCGCGCCGCCGTACCACTCTCCGGCGGCCAGCGTCTGGTGGCGGCTGCGGCACAGCTGGTGGATGCTGCTGCCGATCCTGGGATTCAGCTGCCTCGGTGGGTTCGGCTTCCTCTACGTGGGCGTCCGGGCCCGCCGCCCCGCATGGTGGCTCTCCGGCGTCGGATACCTGATCGCCGGTTGGGCCGGCTTCCTCGGGGTCGGGTCGACGGGCAAGGAGAGCACCGCCAGCGACTGGTTCTTCGGCGTGTGGTTCGCGGCCTGGGTCGCCGGCGTCGTCCACGCCTTCGTGATCAACGGGCCCTGGTTGCGGTGGCGGGCCGGCTACCGCCCCTGGTACGCCCATCCCGCGCCGGGGCGGCCCGCCGCGGCGTACCCGCCCGGGGCCCTGGCCCCGCCGCCGGTGCCGGCGCCCGCCGTCCCCTCGGCGTTCGCCGCTCCGCCGGCCTTCAACCCGTCGTCACCGCCGCCCGCCGTGGTGGTGCCGCCGCAGGCCGCCGTGGCCTCGTCGGCCGGTAAGGGGAAGGCGGACGCGCTGTCCCCGGTGGACGTCAACACCGCCGGGGCGGCGCACCTCGCCGCGCTGCCCGGCTTCGACGCCGAGCGGGCCGGCCGGGTGGTCGCGGCCCGCCAGGCCCGCCGGGGATTCGCCAGCGTCGCCGAGTTCGCCGCCGCCGCCGGGCTCGCCCCGCACGAGTACGCCCCGCTGCGCCATCTGCTGGTCTGCCCGCCGCCCGCCCGCCCGGAGGTGCCCAGTGGACGCGTACTCGATTTCTGAGACCGGCCCGGTGCGGCGCTCCCCGCTCGGGCCGGGGCGGGTGGCGCTGGCCCGGTTCGTCGCCACCACCCGCGCCGAGGGGCCGGGTGAACGCACCGCCCTGTGGGTGCAGGGCTGCGCCATCCGCTGCCCGGGGTGCTTCAACCCGCAGCTCTGGGGCTTCCGGGGCGGGGAACTGGTCGAGCCCGCGGAGCTGGCCGAACGGGTCCTCGCCGCCGGCGCCGAGGGGGTGACCCTGCTCGGCGGGGAGCCGTTCGACCAGGCCGCGGCGCTGGCCGAGGTGGCCGCCGGGGTGCGCCGGGCGGGGCGCTCGGTGATGACCTTCACGGGCTACACCCGGGCCGGGCTGCGCCGGGCCGTGGAGCACGGACGCGACGACGTGGCCGCGCTGCTGGCCGAGACCGACCTGCTGGTGGCCGGGCCGTTCCGGGCGGACCGGGTCGACACCCGCCGGCCCTGGGTGGGCTCCACCAACCAGGAGTTCGTGCTGCTCGGCGACCGGTTCCCGGGGCTGCTCGACGAACTGCCCCGCACCCCCGACCGGGTCGAGGTGACCGTTGACGCCGCCGGTGGGATCTCGGTCAACGGCTGGGCGGAGCTGGACGCCCTCGACGAACTGCTGGCCTCGGTGGGCCGGCCTCAGCCGCGCTGGGCGAGGGCCGAACGCCCGTAGCACGATCCGTCGACACTCTGACGGTTCTCCATCGGTTGCGAGAAGCTCAGGAGCCGCTCCCGGGCCCAGAGCCCGGCGGCGACCGCCGCCAGTACTGTCGCTTCTCCTCGTCCCGCACCACCACCCCGAGCCGACCCAGCTCGCGGCGCAGGTCCCGGGCCTCGTCGTGCCGGCCCTGCTCCACCGCCTGCTGCCGCGCCCGCAGCAGGGCGTCCGCCCCGGCGGGCAGCCCCGGCAGCCCCTCCACCCACCGCCGGTACGCGTCCCGGTGCGGGTCCGCGTCCGCCCACGGCCAGCCGTGCGTCCGGAACGCCGCGGCGAGCAGCCGGACGTTCATGTCGCCGTCCTCCCGGTCCAGTTCCCCGTCGCCGTCCCCGAGCAGGACGAGGCTCTGCCCGTCGACGAAGACCACCCGCACGGCCGCGCGGGCGTGCTCGCGGTCCCGCCCCTCGCGGCGCAGCCGGACCCGGTGCGCGTCCACGTCGATCACGGGCCGCTCCCGGGTGCCGAGCCCGGCGACGACCAGCCCGGCCAGGACGCCGAGCGCCGCCGCCGCGACCGCCGTGCCGGGCCGGGGCAGCCCGGCCAGCAGCTTGAGCCAGCCCTGCAACGGCACCCACGGCAGCCGGGCCAGCGGGCCGGCGGCGGCGACGAGCAGCCAGCCCGCGCCGGCCCCGAGCAGCGGGAAGCCGGCCCACATCACCGCCAGCTCGCCGACCTCGCGGCCGACCCGCGTCCGCGCGCTCCCGGCCCCGGCCCCCACGGTCAGGACACCTCGCGCCGCAGCGTGCGGACCAGCCCGGCGACCAGCGGCAGCGCCACCCAGACCAGCACGGACACCGCCAGGCGCCCCCACTGGTCGGCGGTCATGGTCGGGCCGAGGAGCGGCTCCATCGTCACGCTGGTGTCCAGCCAGCGGGCCGGCTCGCGCAGCGCCGCGACCATGCCGGAGAGCATGGCCCACACCGTCGGCAGGACCAGGTAGGTGACCACGGCCAGCGGGGTGTTCACCAGCAGCAGGCCGAAGGCCGCGCCCATCAGCACGTTCAGCACCTGGAAGGCCACCGCGTACGGCAGCCGGGCCGCCTCGAACGTCCAGGTGCCCGCCCCGCCCGTGGCACCCGCCACCAGCGTGCCGAGCGCGGCGATGGCGAGGCTGACCAGCACCGACGCCAGCGCGGCCAGCACCACCGCGGCGAGCTTCGCGACGATCACCCGCTCCCGCCGGGGCACCAGCGTGTACGTGGTCAGCGCGGTGCGCTGGGACCACTCCGAGGTGATCGACAGGATGCCCAGCACCGGCAGGAGCAGCCCGGTGGGGATCAGCTGCGGGCCGAAGAACTCGGTGAACGTCTGCCGCTCGTCGGCCAGCACCGAGAGCTGCACCACGACCATCACGGCCGAGGCCAGGGCGAGGGTGGCCAGCAGCCACCGGCCGGCCCGGGTGTCGGCGAGCTTGCGCAGCTCGACGGCGGTCAACCGGAGCAGCGACGGCCCGCGTACCTCCGCGCGGTGCGGCGGGGCGACGGTGGGGGCGATGGTGGTCGCGGTCATGCCGTGGTCTCCTTCGTGGTCGTGCCGCCGGTGAGGCTGAGGAAGAGCTGCTCCAGGCCGCCGCCACCGGCGGGGCGCAGCTCGGTGAGGGCGACCCCGGCGACCGCCGCGGCCTGCCCGACCGGGTCGGGGTCGGCGCGGACCAGCAGGCCCCCGCCGGGTTGGGGCGACGCCTCCAGGCCGGCGGCGGCCAGCGCCCGCCCGAGGGCCGCGCCGTCGCGGGCCCGGACCAGGGTGCCGGCGCCGGCCAGCAGCTCGTCGGTGCCGCCCTGGGCGACGATCCGGCCGCCGCCGATCACCACCAGCCGGTCGGCCACCGCCTCCACCTCGCGCAGCAGGTGGGAGGAGAGCAGCACGCTGCCGCCCCGGTCGGCGAAGTCGCGCAGCAGGCCGCGCATCCAGAAGATGCCCTCCGGGTCCAGGCCGTTGGCCGGCTCGTCCAGCACGAGCACCCGGGGGTCGCCCAGCAGCGCGTGCGCCAGGCCGAGCCGCTGCCGCATCCCCAGGGAGTACGCGCCCACGCGCCGCCGGGCGGCGGCCTCGCCCAGCCCGACCAGGTCGAGCTTCACGTCGACCTCCCGCCGGGGGACCCCCATCGTCGCGGCGGCGAGCGCCAGCACCTCCCGGCCGCTCCGGCCGGCGTGCTGCGCCGAGGCGTCCAACAGCACGCCGATCTCGCGGCCCGGGTTGGGCAGCCGGCGGTACGGCACCCCGGCGACGGTGGCGGTGCCCGACGTCGGCGAGGCCAGCCCGCAGATCATCCGCATCGTGGTGGACTTGCCGGCGCCGTTCGGGCCGAGGAAACCGGTGACGCTGCCGGGGGCGCAGGTGAAGGTGACGTCGTCGACGGCCGCGCGTCCGCCGTACCGCTTGGTCAGGTGCTCGACTTGAATCATGGGGCCGAGCCTGCCCGCGCCACCCGGCCCGGCGCTGCGGCCGGCAGTCGAGCACCGCCTCGACCTGTGGTCAGGTCTCGCGTCGACGTGTGGTCAGACCGGGCGTCGACCTGTGGCCAGGTCGGGCGTCGACTTTGGTAGCTGTCGGCGGGGCGGCGCTCCTTCCTAGTATGGGCCGATGACGAGCGCCGTCGTGCCGGACCATCCCTGGCTGCTGCCGGGCGCCCTGACCGACGCGGCGGGGCGGCAACGGCGCACCACCCGCGACTGGCTGGTGGACTCCCACATCTTCCTGCTCGCCCTCGGCTGGGTCTTCCTCGCCGCCTGGGACGCGAGCCAGCCCAAACCGGAGTTCGCCGGGCGGCTGCCGTACGAGTGGATGCAGGACCTCGACAACGTGCTGGGGCTGCTGGCCGCCGGCGCGCTCTGGCTGCGCCGCCGCTGGCCCGTCGCGCTCGCGCTGGCCATCCTGCCGCTCGGGCTGTTCTCGGTGACCGGCAGCTTCGCCCTGCTGGTCGTCCTGTTCACGGTCGTGGTGCACCGGCCACTCCCGCAGGCCGCGATGTTGCTCGGCGCGAACGTGCTGACCCTCTTCAGCTACGCGGCGCTGCGCCCCGACCCCTCCCTGGGCTACTGGGGCGAGATGATCTTCGGGGTGATCTTCGTCGGCTCGGTGCTGGCCTGGGGGATGTTCGTCCGCGCCCGGCGGCAGCTCGTCCTGTCCCTGCGGGAGCGGGCCGACCGGGCCGAGGCGGAGCAGCAGCTCCGGGTGGCGCAGGCCCGGCAGCTCGAACGCACCCGGATCGCCCGGGAGATGCACGACGTGCTGGCGCACCGGGTCTCCCTGCTCAGCCTGCACGCCGGCGCGCTGGAGTTCCGCCCCGACGCGCCGCCCGCCGAGGTGGCCCGCGCGGCCGGCGTGATCCGCGAGAGCGCCCACGCGGTCCTCCAGGACCTCCGCGAGGTGATCTGGGTGCTCCGCGCCGACGACTCCACCTCGTCCACGCCGCCCGACAGCGCGGTGGAGCGCCCGCAGCCGACCCTGGCCGACCTTCCCGCGCTGGTCAACGAGTCCCGGGCCGCCGGAACGCGGATCGAGGTCGTCGACGACGTCGAGGACGGCGCAGCCGCGCCGAGGGCGCTGGGGCGCACGGCGTACCGGATCGTGCAGGAGTGTCTGACCAACGCCCGCAAGCACGCGGTGGGGAGCACCGTCAGGGTCCGGCTCTCCGGGTCGGCGGGGACGGGGCTGACCGTCGACGTCCGCAACCGCTGGCCGGTGGGGAGCGCGGCGCCGGCCGCCATCCCGGGCGCGGGGACCGGCCTGGTCGGCATCGCCGAGCGGGTCAGCCTGGCCGGCGGGCGACTGGAGCACGGGCGGGACGCCGCAGGCGACTTCCGGGTCACCGCCTGGCTGCCGTGGCCGGCATGACCGGGGAGGGACGGGAGCCCGTGGCATCCGGCCCGGGGGGCGCGGGTGGTTCGTCCGGTTCGGGGGCGGGCGGCGGCCCCGGGCGGCCGGTGCGGGTGCTCATCGTGGACGACGACGCCCTCGTCCGGGCCGGCCTGTCGATGATCCTCGGCGGCGCGCCGGAGCTGCTGGTCGTCGGCGAGGCCGCCGACGGCGACCAGGTGCCCGCCGCCGTGGCCGCCCGCGAACCCGACGTGGTGCTGATGGACATCCGGATGCCCCGGGTCGACGGCCTGACCGCCACCGAGGCGCTGCGGGCCCAGCCCCGGCCCCCCGAGGTGCTGGTCCTGACCACCTTCGACGCCGACGACCAGGTGTTGCGGGCGCTGCGCGCCGGGGCGGCCGGCTTCCTGCTCAAGGACACCCCGCCCGCCGAGATCGTGCGGGCCGTGTGCCGGGTGGCCGCCGGGGAGGCGACCCTCTCGCCGACGGTCACCCGGCAGCTGATCCGGCACGTCACCGCCGCCGACCCGGCCGGTGGCCACCGGGGCGGCGTCGACCCGCGCCGGGAGCGGGCGCTGCGCCTGATGGCCGGGCTCAGCGAGCGGGAACGGGAGGTCGCGCTCGCGCTGGGCGCGGGCCGGACCAACGCCGAGATCTCCGCGGAGCTCTTCATGAGCGTGGCCACCGTGAAGGCGTACGTGTCCCGCCTGCTGACCAAGCTCGACCTGAACAACCGCGTCCAGGTCGCCCTCCTGGTCCACGACGCCGGCCTCGTCTGACGGGCTCGGGCCGGCCCCTCACACCATGCCGGCGACATGGCGGTATCCGAGTGCCGTGGACACCGCCATGTCGGCGACACGGGCTGATCGTCAGCCGGCGCCGATCCCGCAGTCCGACGCCGACCAGGAGGTCGTGTTCGGGATGCCGTCGTCGTCGTTCTCGCGGCGGGAGTCGACGTGGACGTGGTCGTCGTGGTCGGGGTAGCCGGGGCCGTAGATGCCGCTGAAGCCGTGGTCCCGGGCGGCGCGGGCGACGTCGCACAGCGACGATTCGAGGGACCCCAGGTCGGCGGCCGTGCCGTAGCGGTGTTGGCTGTTCGACGCGCCCCCGACCTGCCGGTTGCAGGTGGTGCTGCGGTAGCCGCTGGTCACCGGCAGCGGCTTGTCGCCCAGGTCGCGCCGCAGCGCCTCCAGCTTCCACATGGTGTGCAGCGCGTTCTCCTTGGTCGTCGCGGACGGCAGCGGCCCGCCGCTCCAGCCGCCGCGCCCGCACCCGTCGTCCAGTTCCGGGTAGCTGAAGTGCCGGGGCGTGCAGTCGTCGTCCTGGAGCGCGTAGAGCTTGGCGTACGTCTGCGACCCGGCGATCCCGTCGGCCCGCAGCCCGTACGCGGACTGGAAGCGCTTGACCGCGGCGGCGGTCTTCGGGCCGTAGCGGCCGTCGGTCTCCACGATGTCCCGGCGGCCGGCCCACCCGGCGACCCGGATCTGGAGCTGGCGCACGTCGTTGCCGGAGAGCCCCCGGTAGAGGTCGCGGTTCCAGGTGTAGCAGCCGTCCGCGTGGGCCGCCGGGGCGGCGACCGCCACGGCGATCGCCGCGCCCGGGAACGCCAGGGCGAACGCGACGACGGCCCGTTTCACGATCTGAGCACGCACAGATTCCTCCCGAAAGGAGAGTCGGTGGGGTAGCTCGGGGCGTCGGACCGGGACGTCCCGTCCGTTCCACCGTCGCATCGCGGCGGCCTCCCGGCGGCGAAAAAGAGAATTGTCCTCGCGATTGCTCGTTCCTGAACGGATGCGGGGAGAAGGCCGGCCCCGGCCGGGTGCCCGTTCGCCCCCGAAGATGTCGTGGCAGGGCGATTCCGGTACGGAGGACGCGGCGACCCCAGCCGTGCCGCGACCGGTCAGCGAGGGTGACTGCGGGCGGGGCGCCGGCCGGCGGTGACGTCACCGGGGGCTCGGAAGCGCGTGCGCGCTCAGTACCCGACAGTGAAGCGCATGTTCTCGAAGCGCGGGTTTTCGATTTCGTCCACGACGGCGACGGCCAGGTCCTCGTAGCTCAGCGCCGCCCGGCCCCGCTCGTCGGTGACCGGCTCGTCGGTGCCCGTGCGGTAGCGGCCGGTGCGCTCGCCGGGCCGGAACTCCAGCGGCGGCGGGGAGACGTACGTCCAGGTCACCCCCGCCGTGGCCGAGCGGTACCAGGCCAGCGCGTCGGCCTGCCCCAGCGCGGAGTCCCGGTACTCCTCGGGGAAGTCCGGCTCCTCCAGGAACGGGGTGCCCCTGGGCGTGAGCAGCGTCGACCCGCCGCCGACGTGGATCACCCGGGGCGGGGCCGGCAGGTCCCGCAGCACCGTGATCAGGTTCTCCGCCGCGTCCCGCCACAGCGCCCGCTCGCCCCCGCCGATCGCCACCACCATCGCGTCCGTGCCCGGGGCCAGCTCCCGTGCGCTCCGCGCCGAGGTGGCGTCCCCGGTGACCACGCGCACCGCGGCCGGCAGGTAGCCGACCGCCTCGGGCCGGCGCACCGCCGCCGTCACCCGGTGGCCCCGGTTCACCGCCTCGACGGTGATCCGCGAGCCCGCCGTGCCCCCGGCACCGAACACCACGATGTCGCTCATGGCCCCACCGCCTCCCGCGCCGCACCCGTTGCGCGGCCGTCCCCGGGCCGTCGCCCCGTCCCCAGGCTAGGGAGCCGACGGCCCCCGGCGGCGCGGTTCCCGCGATCCCGGCGGAGGCGGCTGCTTGGTCGGCGGCGCGGTTCCCCGATCCCGCCGGGGGCGGTTCGGTCGATCGGTGGCGCGGCACCCGCGATCCCGGCCGGGGCGGGGGTCGATCGGTGGCGCGGCTCCCGAGAAGCAGCCGGGCCCACGGTCGTCGCACGGGGCGCGGAGGGTGCCGGCCCGGCCCACTAGGCTGGCGAAATGCCGGAGCTGACCGAGGACGCGACCTACCGCCACGACGACTGGTACGGCGAGGACCTCGCGGACCGGCGCTTCACGCGCTGCGAGTTCTTCGACGTCGACCTCACCGAGGCGGTCAGCCGGGGCGCGGTCTTCACCGAGTGCGTCTTCGGCAACGTGGCGTTCAACGCCTCCCGCCACGTCGACTCGGCCTTCACCCGCTGCTCCTTCACGCGGTGCAACCTCTTCGAGGCCGAGTTCACCGGGTGCAAGCTGGTCGGCAGCTCCTTCGCCGAGTGCGACCTGCGCCCGCTGCGGATCACCGGCGGCGACTGGTCGTTCGTGGCCCTGCCCCGGGCCGACCTGCGCGGGGTGCGCGTCACCGACGCCCGGATGCGCGAGGCCGACCTGACCGGGGCGAACCTCACCGACGCCACGGTCACCGGCGTGGACCTCTCGGGCGCCCAGTTCCACGGCGCCCGCCTGTCCCGCGCCGACCTGCGCGGCAGCGACCTGTCGGCGCTCGACCCGAGCGCGGTGGAGCGCGACGGCGCGCTGATCGACGCCGAGCAGGCGGTGATGCTGGCGCGGGCGCTGGGCTTCCGGATCGGCTGATCCGCCGCTCGGCCGAGGCCGCCGGGCATGCCCGCCCCGGGACAGTTTGTCCGTCGCGCCGCTTTGCGGCGGTCGTAGGTTCTGCGCTGTCCCGGTCCGTCATCCTCTGTGGAGGCTTCACCGATGAGCAGCGTCACCACCCGCACCGTCCGTCCCGCCGCCCCGCACGGGAGCGGCCAGGAGCCCGGGGAGGGGCTGCGGGACATCCCGCTGCCGCCGTACGTCACGGGGGAGGACGCCCAGTTCGCGGTGCGGGCGGTGGTGGTGCACGCGCCCCGGCGCTGGTCCGGCGGGACGGTCTGCCGCAACGATGCCAGCCCGCACCCGTGCCGGCTGCACCGGTGGGGCCGGCGGGTGCTGGCGCTGCGTGGCCTGCGCGCCGCCGAGATCGACGCGCTGATCGAGCGGGGCGACCCGACGGCCGTCGTGCGCCCCCCGGACCGCCCCGGCGCCTGACGGCCGGGGCGTCGTCCTCGGCCGGATCGTCCGGCTCCTGCCGACCTGCGGCGACACCTGCCGCGACCAGCGGCGGAACCGCCGCCACCAGCGGCGACGCGGCGGGCCCGCCCCCCGTCCCGGCGGGCCCGCCGCGTCGCCCCCCGGGCCCCGGGCCCCTTCCCTCGCACCCGGAAGGGGCCCGGCCCGGGCCCGGTCAGCAGGTGGCCGGCTTCACCCAGGAGCACTCCAGGCCGGCGGGGGTGCGCGGGGCCTCGGGCGCCGTCGGCGGCGCGAGCCGCGCCCCGCCCGCGCCCTTCTCGCTGTACGACGCCAGCGCGATCGCGATCTGGTCCTCCAGCCCCTTCACGGAGGCGGCGAGGTAGTTGTTGAGCACGACGGAGAACGCCAGCAGGCGGCCGTCCGCGTCGGTGACGTAGCCGGAGAGGCTCGACGCGCCGGTCAGGCTGCCCGTCTTGGCGTGCACGTTGTTCGCGGCCGGGGTGCCCCGCATCCGGCTGCGCAGCGTGCCGCCCACCGCCCGGTCGGGGTTGCCGGCCACGGGCAGCGCGGCGTACCAGGTGTCGAACCAGGGCTCTGCGCGCACCGCGCCGAGCAGGGCGGCGAACTGGGCCGGCGGGATCATGGTGAGCCGGGACAGCCCCGACCCGTCGCGCTGGCGCAGCGTGCCGGTGTCCATCCCGGTGTCGGCGACGTACTCGCTGATCGCGGCCAGCCCGGCGGGCCAGGTGCCGGAGCCGGAGAGGACCCGGCCGATCTCCTTGGTCAGCACCTCGGCGTGGCCGTTGTTGGAGAGCTTGAGGAACGGCACCATCAGCTCGGCCAGGGGCATCGAGTCGTGCCGGGCGACGGGCGCGGCGTCGGCCGGGGTGGCCCGCCCGAGCACGGTGCGGCCGAGCACCCGCACGCCGTGCCGGCGCAGGGCCGCCCGGAAGACGTCGGCGGCGTACCTGGTCGGCTCCCAGACCGTCACCCACTCGCTGGCCGGCTGCGCGCCGACGGCGATCCGGCCGGTGACCACGATCGTGTTGCCGCCGTGCGCGCGCTCGAACGACAGGCTGGTCTCCCCGGTGGCGACGGTCTCGGCGCGGTTGTCGACCCGCAGGTAGCCGTTCGGCGGGGTCATGGTGACCGCCGGCCGGCCGCCGGCCGCGCCGGCCGGGGCGGCGCGCACGACGACGGTGCCCGCGTCGTAGTCGGTGTCCGGGGCGACGGTCAGCGCGGAGACCTGCGCCGCGTAGTAGTAGGGCTCGTCGTCCCACGCCCAGTCCGTGCCCAGCCGGGCGTCGTCGTAGCGGGTGTCGTCGGCGACGAGGTTCCCGGTCACCACCCGCACGCCGGCCGCCGCGACCTGGGCGGCCAGCCTGTCGTAGTCGGCGGCAAGCATGGTGGGGTCGCCGCCCCCGCGCAGGTAGAGGTCCCCGGAGAGCAGCCCGGCACCGCGCCGCCCGTCGGCGGCCACGGTGGTGCCGAACCGGTGGCCGGGGCCGAGCAGGGCCAGCGCCGCCGCCGAGGTGAGCAGCTTGGTGTTGGAGGCGGGGACCAGCCGCCGGTCGCCGTTGCGGTCGTAGAGGGTCTTCCCGGTGGCGGTGTCCACCACGACCACGCCCGCCTGGGCGCCGTCGAGCCGGGGGTCGGCCAGGACCGCGTCGATGGTCGCGGTGAGCCGCGTCAGCGCGGGGGTGGGGGCCTCGGCGGTGGCGGTGGGCGCGCCGGTCGTCGCCGCGATGGCGACCAGCACGGCCAGCGCGAGCGCCCGGGGAAAGAGGCGACAATGCATGTCCCGATGCTGTCATGGAGGTTTCTGCCACAGCACCCCGTCGACCGAAGGTTTTTGTCAAACGCGGGGTCGGTAGGGGTTTTCGTTAGACGCGGCTCTATTTGACGGATGCCCCCGAAGGGGGCAACGTAGGCAGGGAGGGGCGGGTGACCTGCCCTGTTTCGCGCGGTGACGACCTGATTCGTCACCCGCCGTTCCCCGTGTGCTCGTACGCGGGCTGTGACCGGCCTGCGCCGACCGCGATCCGAGAATCCACGAGGAGTGCGCCATGCTGACCATGACCGACAACGCCGTGCTCGTGATCCGTGACCTGGCCAACCAGGAGGACGTCGCCGCCGACGGCGGGGTGCGCATCGCCGCCGACGCCGACGCCGGCTCGCTCACCATCGAGCTGGTGCCCGAGCCCGTCGAGGGCGACCAGGTGGTGGACAACCAGGGGGCGCGGATCTTCCTCGACTCCGACGCGGCGGAACTGCTCACCGACACCTCGGTCGACGCCACCGTCGACGACGAGGGCATCGTGCAGTTCGGCTTCACCGAGAAGCAGTAGCGCGGCGGCTCGACCGGGCCACCCGGCTGTTCCGGGGCTCGACCGGGACACCCGGCCACCCGGCCACCCGGCTCAACCGGGCCACCCGGCCTGGCCGCCCCGGCGCGGCCGGGTGACCCGGTCCCGCTCCGCCCGGCGCTTCCCGTCCTGCCGGGGCGCGGCCCGACCCTGCGCGCCCGGCCAGCCGCCGGCCCGCCGGCCGCCGTCCGGCGGGGGAACGGCCGGCCCCGACTCGTCCGCCCGGCGCAGCTCCCGCAGCACGTGCGCCAGGTGGTGCGACGTGCTCCAGGCCGCCCAGTTCGCCGTCGACCCGGCGCCGGCCGTGCCCCGGGCGCGGCGCAGGATCTCGTGGTCGCCCCAGGAGAAGCCCGCCCCGTCCGCCGGCCAGTGCGGGGCCGAGACCACCGTCCGGCACAGGTCGGCCACCCGCTCGTCGCCCCGGCCGCCCCGTCGGGACCAGCGGTAGACCCACCACGCCCCGTCGGTCGCGTAGCGGACGGTGGGCAGCCGGTCCCCGGCCGCCTCCGCGCCGGGCACTGCGCAGCCGACCCCGTAGTCGCCGTACCCCACGCCCAGGTCGGCCAGCCGCCGCCAGAGCAGCCAGTCCCAGCGGTCGAGGCGGACCGGCTCGTCGGTGGGGAGCCGGGACAGCGTTGGCGGCAGCCCGCCCGCCGCCACGGTCACCGCCCGCCAGGCGTGCCGCCGCGCCCAGTCGACCAGCCACCGGACCCGGGGCTCCGCCAGCCGGACGTCCGCCGCGCACCAGACGTCCCCGGCGTCGACGAGGAGCTCGCACTGCTCCGGGACCAGCCGGGCGAGCCGCCAGATCCGCTCCACGGCGGCCGTGGTCGCGTCGGGGCCGGACCGGTCGTGGCCGGCCCGCAGCCGCACCACCAGCCGCCCGGCGTACGCGCGGGCCGCCCGGCCGTGCGCCGCCAGCCGCGCGTCGCTCTCCGCGAGACCGGCCACGGGCACCAGCGGTACGCCCCAGCGGATCAGCTCCGCGTCCGCGGTGTCGGGCAGCGCGCTCACGTCGACCGCCGGCAGCAGCCCGGCGGGGAGCCGGGCGAGGGCGTCGACGAGCGGAGAGTCCACGGTGGACACGTCGAGCACCGGGGCAAGCAGGGCGGCGGCGGCGCTGTCGAGGTGGCGTAGCGCCTCCAGTTCGCCCCGACGGCAGGCGAGGACGGGGTGGTAGACCGGTTCCGCCGCCCGGCCCCCGTGGGCGGGCACCATACCTCAATGTAGCGACCCGCCCGCGCCCGTCCCAGGGAAACCGGAAATTGTCGCGCGTACGGCTGGGGTGCGCTCGTACGATCCCCGGATGCCTGACGCCCCCTTCCGCTACCGCTCGGAGGACGAGGACAGCGCGCGCTGGCTCGGCTTCCCGTTCCGCGACGGCGACATCGTGATCAGCACCCGCTCCAAGAGCGGGACCACCTGGATGCAGATGATCTGCGCCCTGCTGGTGTTCGGCACGCCCGAGCTGCCGGCCCCACTGCCGGAGCTGTCGCCCTGGCTGGACTGGCTGGTGGAGCCCCGCGACGCGGTGTACGCCCGGCTCGCCGCCCAGCGGCACCGCCGCTTCGTCAAGACCCACACCCCGCTCGACGGCGTTCCCCTGGACGACCGGGCGCACTACGTGGTGGTGGCCCGGCACCCGCTGGACATGGCGGTCTCCCTCTGGCACCAGGGCGGCAACCTCGACCGGGCGCGGCTGGCCGAGCTGACCGGCCAGCCGCCGCCGCAGGGGCAGCCCGGCCCGCGTACCCCACTGGTGGAGGCGCTGCGGCACTGGGTGGACCAGGAGGTCGACCCGCGTGAGGAGCTGGACTCGCTGCCGGGGGTGCTGTGGCACCTGGGCGACGCGTGGGCCCGCCGGGACCGGCCCAACGTGACGCTGGTGCACTACGACGACCTGGTCGCGGACCTGGCCGGGGGGATGCGCGCCCTGGCCGGGCGGCTCGGCGTCGAGGTGCCCGAGCCGCGCTGGCCGGAGCTGGTCGAGGCCGCCACGTTCGACCGGATGCGGCAGCGGGCCGACCGCCTGGCCCCGGACCCGGCGGGCGTGTCTCGCCTGGCTGCACCGCGATCGCTGAGCCGCTCGGCATATGCGCAGCTCAGGGGCGTGATCGAATCGGTCGGAGTCCTTGATTGGACAGCGCCGACCCCTGGTGTCGACCGGCCTCGGCGGATTAGCGTCGGACTCGTAAAAGGTATTGATCAGATTCAACCGACAATGGTCGCCTGATCGACCTTTTTCATCACATCCCTCTATTTGGCCTGCCCGGTGCGCGGGCCGGCCCGAAGGAGCGTCAGCATGTCCGAGTCCAAGCAGGCCGCCGCCGACCAGCCCGTCGCCAGCGCCGCCGTCCGCGCCGAGGCCAGCGCGCTGCTGGTCCCCGCCACACTGTCCGGGATGCCCCCGACAGCCCAACTCCTCTTCGCGGTGGTCGACGCCGGTGGTGCGCTGGTGCGCGGCTTCGGCGCCGTCTCGGCCACCCGCCTCGGCGTCGGCGTCTACCAGGTCGTGTTCAACCACGACCTGACCCAGTCGGCGTTCGTCGGGACCATCGGCCTGCCCGGCAGCGTCGGCGCCTCGCCCAGCGGGGAGATCGCGGTCGTCGGCCGCGCCGGGGTGCCCAACGGGATCTTCGTGCAGACGTTCACCTCGGCGGGGGCCCCGGCCGACCGGGGGTTCCACATCGCCGTCGCGTCCTGACGGGCGCTGGTTCCGGCCCTCGCCGCAGCCGGCGGCGGGGGCCGGGCCTGCGCGGGGAAAACGTGCCCGGAGACGGGCGCACGGCGCCGCCGCGACCCTCGGGGGTCGTAACGTCGCCGCGCTCCGGCCGTCTCCCGCCACCGCAGCCGTACGGCGGTACGCCGACGGGGACCTGGCCCGACCGGCCCAGCGGGCCTGGTCTGCCCATGTCGATGCCCGTCCCGGGCGGGCCCAAACCTCGGATCAGTGGGGATTTCCACCATCTGAGGGTTCCCGGCGTGGCCCGGGGCGGTAGCGGGTATGTGGGGAGCATGGAGCATTTCACGATCGCGACTGTTGCCGAGAAGAGCCCGGACTTCCGGCGGGTGCTGTGGACCGGCGAGCACAGCCAGCTGGTGATCATGACGATCCCGCCGGGTGGCGAGATCGGCGAGGAGGTCCACGAGGGCATCGACCAGATCCTGACCTTCGTCAGCGGCACCGGCGAGGCCCGGGTCGCGGGCGAGAAGAAGGAGGTCGCGCAGGGCGACCTGGTGGTGGTGCCGGCCGGGACGAAGCACAACTTCGTCAACACCGGCCCCAACCCGCTGGTCCTCTACACCGTCTACGGCCCGCCGGAGCACGCCGACCAGGCCGTGCACCGGACCAAGGAGGAGGCCGACGCGGCGGAGGCGGCCGGCGAGGACGAGCCACCCACCTCCTGAGCGCGGCGGCACCACGGGCCCGGCGGGCGCAGCCGGGCCCGGCCGCCTGATCCCGCCCCGAGCGGGTACCCGGGGCGGGTGGACCAGCCGCCGATCTCCGACTACGGGTTCCTCTCCGACTGCCGCTCCGGCGCCCTGGTCGGCCGGGACGGCTCGGTCGACTGGTGGTGCCCGGGCCGGTTCGACGGGGCATCGGTGCTCGGCCGGCTGCTGGACCCGTCGGCGGGGCACTGGCGGCTCGCGCCGGTTGCGCCGTCGCGGGTGGAGCGGGCGTACCTGCCGGACACGCTGGTGCTGCGCACCGTCCACCACACGCCCTCGGGCAGCGTGGCGGTGCTCGACGCCCTCGCCGCCGAGGTCGGGGCGCGCGGTCACGAGCTGGGCCTGAACTCCCCGGCCGTGCTGCTGCGGGTCGTCCAGGGGCTCACCGGCCGCGTGCGGATGGCCCTGGACTTCGCCCCCCGCCCCGAGTACGGCCTGCTCACGCCGTACCTGCACGAGCAGGCCGACGGATCGGTGCTGGCCGGTGCCGGGCCGGTCGCGCTGGTGCTGCACGGCACCGGCGGGGCCCTGCGGGCGGATCGGGAGCGGGTCCGGCAGGAGTTCGAGGTCCCGGCCGGCGGCACCGTCGGCTTCGCCCTCGCGTACGCCGAGACGTACGGCGACCCGCCGGTGCGGCTCGACCCGGTCGCCGCGCTGGCCGACACGACGCGCGCGTGGGAGGCGTTTCGCGAGTCGCACCGCTACGAGGGCCGGTACGCCCCGCAGGTGCGGCACAGCGCGACCGTGCTCACCGGCCTCACCTACGCCCGCAGCGGCGCGGTCGCCGCGGCCCCGACCACCTCGCTGCCGGAGCGGCTCGGCGGCGACCGCAACTACGACTACCGCTTCTCCTGGCTGCGCGACTTCTCGATGACGATGCGCGCCCTCTGGGTGGCGGCCTGCCCGTCCGAGGCCGACCGGCTCTTCGCCTGGGCGGCGCGCTCCATCGGCCGGGTCGGCGCGGACCCGGTGCCCGTGCTGTTCGGGCTGGAGGGCGAGCGGGACATCTCCGAGCACGACTGCTCCCACCTGCGCGGGTACGGCGACAGCCGGCCGGTCCGGGTTGGCAACGACGCGTGGCGGCAGCGCCAGCTCGACGTGCCCGGCGAGGTGATCGACGCGGTCTGGCAGTTCCGCGACTACCTGGGCGACACCCTCGCCGAGGAGCTGCGGGAGATGGTGCTCGGGCTCGCCGAGCAGGTCGCCGCCACGTGGCGGCTGCCGGACCGGGGGATGTGGGAGACCCGGGACGTCGACCGGCACTACCTGTCGTCCAAGGTGCTCTGCTGGGTGGCGCTGGACCGGGCGGTGGAGTTGGCCCCCCGCCTCGGCGAGGGGGCGGACCCGCGGCGCTGGGCGGCGATCCGGGACGAGATCCGCGCGACGGTGCTGCGCGAGGGGTGGAACGACCGGGTGGGCGCGTACACGGGGGCCTTCGGCTCGCCCGAGCTGGACGCCTCGGTGCTCTTCCTGCCGGTGGTGGGTTTCGTGCCGGCGTCCGAACCCCGGATGCGCGCCACCATCGAGGCCGTCGAGCGGGAGCTGGGCACCGGCGACGGGCTGGTGCGGCGCTGGTCCACCGACCCGGCCGGCTTCCTGCTCTGCTCGTTCTGGCTGGTGGAGTGCCTGGCGATGGCCGGGGAGCCGGAGCGGGCCCGGCGGCTGTTCGAGCGCGTCCTCGCCTACGCCAACGACGTGGGGCTCTTCGCCGAGCAGGTGGACCCGCAGACCGGGGTGCAGTGCGGCAACACGCCGCAGGCGCTGTCCCACATCGGGCTGATCAACGCCGCCTGGCGGCTGACCGAATCGGCCTCGGCCTGACACCGGCCTGCAACAGGTCTGCAACCGTGGCGGCCGGCCGGTCCGCCCACGGGCGGGCCGGCCGGCCCGCCCCGGTCAGGCCACCACCGGCACGGCCGAGACGTCCACCGTCTCCGGGTACTTGAGGCCGGCGCCGGTGTTGAGCACCACCACCCGCTCGCCGGCCCGGATCCACCCGCCCTCGCGCAGGTGACGGGCGGCGGTCAGGCAGGCGGCCCCCTCCGGGCAGAGCAGCAGCCCCTCGTCGGCCCCGAAGTCCCGCAGGTCGCCCAGGAGCTCCGCGTCGTCGACCGCGACGGCCGTGCCGGCGCTGGCCCGCAGCGCGTCGAGGATCAACTCGTCGCCGACCGGGGACGGCACGGTGATGCCGTACGCGATGGTGCGCGCGTCCTCCCACGGCCGCGCCCGGTCCTCCCCGGCGGCGAAGGCCCGGACGATCGGCGCGCACCCCGTCGACTGCACGGCGACCAGCCGGGGCAGCGGCTCCTCGATCCAGCCCAGCTCCCGCAGTTCCCGCATCGCCTTGTGGATGCCGATCAGCCCCACCCCGCCCCCGGTCGGGTAGACGATCACGTCGGGCACCTGCCAGCCGAGCTGCTCGACGATCTCGTACCCCATCGTCTTCTTGCCCTCCAGCCGGTACGGCTCGCGCAGCGTGCCCGCGTCGAAGACCGCGCCCCCGGAGGCCGCCACCAGCGCCGCCACGTAGCGGCCGGCGTCGCTGATCAGCCCGTCGACCAGGCGCAGGTCGCCCCCGGCGGCCAGCACCTCGCGCCGGCAGATGGCCGGCGCGTCCAGCGGCATGACGATGGTCGACCCGATCCCCGCGCGGGCCGCGTACGTCGCCCAGGCCGCCCCGGCGTTGCCGTTGGTCGGCATGGCGATCCGCTCCACGCCCAGCTCCCGGGCCCGGCTCACCCCGACCGCCGCGCCCCGCGCCTTGAACGACCCCGTCGGGGTCAGCCCCTCGTCCTTGACGATCAGGTCGGGGATGCCGATCCGGGCGCCGTAGGTGGGCACGCGCAGCAGGGGCGTCCAGCCCTCGCCCAGCGTGGTGACGTGCCGCTGGTCGACCACCGGCAGCAGCTCCCGGTAGCGCCACAGGTCGGCCGGGCGCAGGGTGAAGCGTTCCGGGGTGACCGCGTCGGCCACGGCCGCCAGGTCGTAGCGGGCCAGCAGCGGGGAGCCGCAGCCGCACAGGTTCCGCAGCTCGGTCGCCGGGTACGCCTTCCCGCAGCGCGGGCACTCCAGATGCGTCAGGTACACGATCCTCCTCGCGTCTCAGCTCGCGGTGCCGGGGGCGTCGTCGCCCACGTCGATGGTCAGCCAGCGCCGGCTGCGCCGCCCCGGCTCGTACGCCGAGTCCAGCCGCTTCGCCACCACCCCGGGCAGCCCCTGCTCGGCGGCGGCCCGCAGGGCGTCCGTCCCGGCCCCCGGGAACGACGGCGGCGTCTGCCAGTGGGCCCCGGCCAGCGCCAGGCCGTCGAGCAGCTCCCGGCGTCGCGCGTACGGCACGTCCACGCTCGGCGCGCCCTCCAGCCAGAGCAGGTCGAAGATCAGGTACTGGCCGGCCGGGTCGCGCCGCGCGCCGGTGGTCGGCCGTGCCGGCCGCACCCGGCCGCGCCGGTCGATGTCGACCAGCACGCCGTCGAGCACCGCCTCCGTCGGCGCCAGCTCCTCGGCCAGCCCGCGCAGCCACGGGTACCCGCCGGTGACCTCCTCGTCGGCGTCGGAGAGCAGGCGCAGCCGGCCTCCGGAGACGTACGCCACCGCCCGCACGCCGTCCCAGCGCGGCTCGTACCCCCACCCGGCGGCGTCGGCGGGCAGCCGCGCGGCCCGGGTCGGGCGCATCGGGCGGACCAGCTCGGGCATCCCGACCCAGCCCGGCGGCGCGGGGTCGGTCCGGCGGACCATCCAGTCCCGCCCCTCCGCCCCGCCCGTGGCGAACAGCACGTACCGGCCGGAGGTGCGCCGGCCGTCGAGCACCACGACGACCTCGTCGTCGCGCCACTTCTCGCACTCGTACGTCCCGGCGTCGTGGATGACCATCTTCCCGCCGCCGTACTCGCCGGCGGGGATCTCGCCGTGGAAGTCGAGATACTCCATCGGGTGGTCCTCGGTGTGCACGGCCAGGTGGTTGCGGCCCGGCTCCCGGGGCAGGCCGCGCGGCACCGCCCAGGAGGCCAGCACCCCCTCGTGCTCCAGCCGCAGGTCCCAGTGCAGCCGACGGGCGTGGTGCTGCTGGATCACGAACCGGGCCCGCCGCCCGGCCCCGACGCCCCGGCGACGACGCGGCGGGCGCTCCGGCACCGGCTCGGGGGTCCGCTTCGCGTCCCGCCGGCGGCGGTACTCGTCCAGGCGGTCGGCCATCCCCGCATTCTCCGCCAATCCGCCCCGGTTCGCCCGTTGCCCGGCATGTCGCCGGCCGCCCCGGGTAGAACGGTCGGTATGGATCACGATCAGCCCACCGTCCTGCTCCCCGGCGACGTGCGGATGCCGCTGCTCGGCTTCGGCACCTGGCAGGCCACCGGCCAGGCCGGGTACGACGCCGTGCTGGCCGCCCTCGACTCCGGCTATCGGCACGTCGACACCGCCACCATGTACGGCAACGAGGAGGAGGTGGGCCGGGCCATCCGGGACAGCGGGCTGCGCCGGGAGGACGTCTTCATCACCACCAAGCTGCCGCCCGAGCGGGTGGGCCGGGAGCGGGAGACGATCGAGGCCAGCCTGCGCGCCCTCGG
>NZ_BBZF01000014.1:193061-220333 GCF_020884795.1 Micromonospora okii | reverse complement strand
ACCTCTGGCTGATCCACTGGCCGCCCTCCTCGCCGGCCGACAGCATCCCCATGTGGCGGGAGCTGCTCGCCGCCCGCGACGAGAACCTCACCCGGGCGGTCGGGGTGAGCAACTACGGCACCGGCCAGATCGACGAGCTGATCCAGGCCACCGAGGAGAACCCGGCGGTCAACCAGATCCGGTGGAGCCCGTCGCTGTACGACCGGCAACGGCACCTCGAACACCGGGACCGGGGCGTGGTGCTGGAGGGCTACAGCCCGTTCAAGACCACCGACCTGTCCGACCCGGTGCTGACCCGCATCGCCGCCGCGCACGACGTGTCGCCGGCACAGGTCGTGCTGCGCTGGCACGTCGACCACGAGATCGTGGTGATCCCGAAGTCGGTCACCCCGGAGCGGATCAGGGCCAACTTTGACATCTGGCACTTCTCGCTGACGGCGGAGGAGATGCGCGACATCGACGCCCTGGGCCACTGACGCGCGGGCCCGTCACCGAGCGGGGGCGTGGTCGTCGTGACCACGCCCCGCCCCCGGCGTCATGCCCTGGTGCAGGCCCTGCCGTTGAGGGTGAAGCTGGTCGGCGACGCGTACGCGCCGCTCAGCGTGGCCTGGTAGCCGAAGTTCGCGGTGCCGCCCGGCGCGAGCGTGCCGTTGTGGGCGAAGTTCCGGGCCGTCACCGCCGACCCGCTCTGGCTCACGGTGGCGTTCCACGAGTTGGTGACCTGCTGCCCGGCCGGCAGCGTGTACGCCAGCGTCCAGCCGCTGATCGTCGACGAGCCGGTGTTGGTGATCTGCACGTCGGCGGTGAAGCCGTTGTTCCACGAGGTCGGCGTGTACTTCACCGCGCAGCCGCCCGTGCCCGGCGGGGGAGTGGTCGGCGGCGGCGTGATGGGCGGGGTGCCGCCGGTGTTCACCGACTGGGAGAACGAGGTGACGGCCAGCCCGGCGCCGCCCTGCCACGGCTCGAAGCCGGCCTGGATGCTGGTGAGGTACCAGGAGTTGGTGATCGCGCCCCGGTTGCGGGTGTCGTTGATGAAGTCGAGCACGTCGAAGCTCAGGGAGGGGATCGCCGACGGGGCGAGGTAGGAGATGACGTTGTTGGCGCCGTTGCTGCCCCGCCAGACCTCCCAGGTGCGCCCGGCGACGGTGGCGGTGCCGACGGGCGAGCCGATGGGCTGGATGGGGCCCTGCCGGTTGAGCCAGATCATGATCTCCATCTGGTTCACCCCGTCGCGCTTGGGCGAGGGGTCGAGCCAGATGTCGTACGAGGCGTTGTAGGTGGCCCCGCTGACGTACCGGTAGTTGATGCTGCCGGGCGCGCTGCTGATCTGGCTGACCTGCACCGGCAGGTTGGTGCCCGGCGAGCAGTTGGTGTAGTGGCAACCCACGAAGATCGACGGGTACGCCGTGGGCGCGCCGTTGGTCGGGCTGCTGCCGTTCTGCGTGGTGATCTCGAAGCCGGTGCCGGTGACGTTGATGCACTGCTGGGCGGTGGTGCCCCAGCGGTTGTTCTGCGCCACGTAGCGGTTTCCGATGACCGTCGAGCCGTACTGCTCGCAGATCTGGGTGTCGGCGGAGGCGGTGCCGCCGAGGGCGACGGCGACGAGCGTGCCGGCCGCGAGCAGGCCGGCGGCCGCGAGGGCGCGCAGTGGACGTTTCATGATGCTCCTTGGCGTCGGCGCGGGGACGTCGGTACTGACCCGGAGGTGCTTCGGGAGCGCTCCCATTCTCCGCAGACACATTCACATGTCTGAAACTTTCGCGCAACCTGGCCCGGCGAGTTTTCGCCCCGGTCCGCATTCGTCGCCGTGGATCACCCCCGACCGGACCCTCCGTGGGCGGCCGGCGCGGCGCGTCGGAGGCGGGCGCGCCGGGGACCATCCGCTCTGGCGTGCCCCGATCGCACCGAGTAGTGTCTTGCCTCCAACGCGTGCCGCTACCCCCCGGAGGCGTACACCACGATGGGTGGCTTCCCCCTGCGCATCCTCGTCGTCGGCGCGGGCATCGCCGGTCTGGCCGTGGCCCGGGCACTGCGGAGGGCGGGTCTCCGGCCCGACGTCACCGAGCGGCTCCCCGCCCCGCAGCTCCCCGACACCGGCCTCTACCTGCCCGGCAACGCGGCCCGCGCGCTGCGCCTGCTCGACCTCGACGGCCCCGTGCGCCCGCTCGGGCAGGTCATCCACCGGCAGCGCTTCCTGGACGCCTGCGGTGAACCGCTCTGCGAGGTCGACCTCGACGCGCTCTGGGCCGGCGTCGGCGAGTGCCGCGCCCTGCCCTGGGCCGAGCTGCACCGGGTGCTGCTCACCGGGGCCGGCGGCGAGGTCCGGCACGGCGTCGAGCCGGCCGGGATCGACCTGCTGCCCTCCGGCGTCGGCGTCACCTTCGCCGACGGCACCACCGCCGAGTACGACCTGGTCGTCGGCGCGGACGGCCCCCGCTCGGCGGTCCGCTCCCTGGCCGCGCTCGGCGGCGCGCCCCGCCCGGCCGGCCAGGTCGTGTACCGGGGCGTCGTCCGCGCCGGCCCGCCGGTCACCGAGTGGACCGCGCTGCTCGGCCAGCGGGCCGGCTTCCTCCTGGTGCCGCTCGGGGCCGGCCGGCTCTACTGCTACGCCGACGAGGCGGGCACCGTGCCGCCGGCCGAGCCGCTGACCCGGCTCCGCGAGCTGTTCGGCGGGTACGCGCCGCCGGTGCCGGAGGTGCTCGACGCGCTGGAGGACGTGCGCGTCGGCGTCACCGAGGAGGTGGAGCTGGGGCGCTGGTCCCGGGGGCGGGTGCTGCTCGTCGGCGACGCCGCGCACGCCACCGCGCCGACGCTGTCCCAGGGCGCGGCGATGGCGCTGGAGGACGCCGTGGTGCTGGCCGAGTCGCTGACGGGCACCGACAGCGTCGAGGCGGCCCTGGCCGCGTACGAGAGCCGCCGCCGTCCCCGTACCCGATGGGTGCGGGACCGGACCCGGGACCGCAACCGCACCCGCGACGTTCCGGCCGCGCTGCGCGACCCCCTGCTGCGCGGGCGCGGCGCGCGGATCTTCGGCGAGCACTACCGGTTGTTGGTCGATCCGCTGTGAGGCCCTGAGCGGGGCGGCGGCATCGTAGCCGCCCACCCCACGCGGCACCCCCACCTGCCGGGGACTATCCTCCCTACGGATGACGGCTCGCAGATAACCACGCGTGCCGAGCGGCACAAACCCAGAACCGGAGGCCACTCGTGACCACCGTCGCACCCAAGCCGGTCGTGACCCGGCCCTGGCCGGTCCGAGAGCCGGTCAAGGGGTCGGCACTCGCGCGGCTGCTGCGCACCACGGACGCGAAGCAGATCGGGATCATGTACATGGTCACCGCGTTCGTGTTCTTCATGATCGGTGGCCTGATGGCCCTGATCATGCGGGCCGAGCTGGCCCGTCCCGGGATGCAGTTCCTCTCCCCGGAGCAGTACAACCAGCTGTTCACGATGCACGGCACGATCATGCTGCTGTTCTTCGCGACGCCGGTCGTGTTCGCCTTCGCGAACTACCTGGTGCCGCTCCAGATCGGCGCCCCGGACGTGTCGTTCCCGCGACTGAACGCCTTCGCGTACTGGCTGTACCTGTTCGGCGGCGTGATGGCGACCGCCGGCTTCATCACCCCGGGCGGCGCCGCCGACTTCGGCTGGACGGCGTACACCCCGCTGAGCTCGGTCGAGCACTCCCCGGGCGTCGGCGCGAACATGTGGGTCGTCGGCCTGGCCATCTCCGGTCTGGGCACGATCCTCGGCTCGGTCAACCTGATCACCACGATCCTGACCCTGCGCGCCCCCGGCATGACGATGTTCCGGATGCCGATCTTCACCTGGAACATGCTGGTCACCAGCCTGCTGGCGATCCTGATCTTCCCGCTGCTGGCCGCCGCGCTCTTCGCGCTGGCCGCGGACCGGCTGCTCGGCGCGCACGTGTACGACCCGGCCACCGGCGGCCCGATGCTGTGGCAGCACCTCTTCTGGTTCTTCGGCCACCCCGAGGTGTACATCATCGCGCTGCCGTTCTTCGGCATCATCTCCGAGATCATCCCGGTCTTCTCCCGCAAGCCGATCTTCGGCTACAAGGGCCTGGTCGCCGCGACCATCGCCATCGCCGCCCTGTCGATGAGCGTGTGGGCCCACCACATGTTCGCCACCGGCCAGGTGCTGCTGCCGTTCTTCAGCTTCCTGAGCTACCTGATCGCCGTGCCGACGGGCATGAAGTTCTTCAACTGGATCGGCACCATGTGGCGGGGCCAGGTGACCTTCGAGTCGCCGATGCTCTTCGCCGTCGGCTTCCTGGTGACCTTCCTCTTCGGCGGCCTCACCGGCGTGCTGCTGGCCAGCCCGCCGCTGGACTTCCACCTGCACGACAACTACTTCGTGGTGGCGCACTTCCACTACGTGCTCTTCGGCACGATCGTGTTCGCCGTCTTCGCCGGCATCTACTTCTGGTTCCCGAAGATGTTCGGCCGGATGCTCGACGAGCGGCTCGGCAAGATCCACTTCTGGCTGACCATGATCGGCTTCCACACCACGTTCCTGGTGCAGCACTGGCTGGGCGCCGAGGGCATGCCCCGCCGGTACGCCGACTACCTGCCCAGCGACGGCTTCACCACGCTGAACATGATCTCCACGATCGGCGCGTTCATCACCGGTATCTCGACGCTGCCGTTCATCTGGAACTGCTGGAAGGCGTACAAGACCGGCCCGGTGGTCGAGGTGAACGACCCGTGGGGCCACGGCAACTCGCTGGAGTGGGCGACCAGCTCGCCGCCGCCGCTGCGCAACTTCGACCGGATGCCGCGCATCCGCTCGGAGCGGCCGGCGTTCGACGCCAAGTTCCCCGAGCTGGCCGCCGGCCAGACCCTCGCCGGCCCGCCGGAGGGCGGCGCGAAGCCGCTGACCAGCGAGTCCACCGGTGGCGCCAGCTACCAGGAGGACACCTCGGGCAACCTCGACAGGCGCTGAGACCCGCTGCGCCGACGGGCGCCGCACCCCTGCCGGGGTGCGGCGCCCGTCGCGTTCCCGGCCCGGCTCGCTCCGTCGACGGCCCGGCCCGGCTCGCTCGTTTCGTCGATCAAGAAGTTCGCGTCGGGGTTCGGCCGCGCAGGTGACGCAAACTTCTTGATCAGCTCGGGACGGTGCCGGAGCGGGTCACCCCGGCGCCCTCCATCGCGCGCAGCGCGACGTCCAGCGTCTCCGGGGCCACGGCGGCGGTCAGGTCCAGCAGCACGACGGTGGCGAAGCCCTCCCGGGCGGCGTCCAGCGCGGTGGCCCGGACGCAGTGGTCGGTGGCGATGCCGACCACGTCGACCCGGTCCACGCCCCGGGCGCGCAGCCAGTCGGCCAGGCGCTCGCCGTCGTCGGCGTGCCCCTCGAAGCCCGAGTACGCCGCCGCGTGCTCGCCCTTGTGGAAGATCGCCTCGATCCGGTCGGTGGCCAGCTCGGGGTGGAACTCGGAGCCGGTCGTGCCGACCACGCAGTGCCGGGGCCAGGAGTCGATGAAGTTCGGCGGGTCACCGAAGTGGCCGCCCGGGTCCACGTGATAGTCCTTCGTCGCCACCACGTGGTCCCAGCGTTCGGGCTGGGCGGCGAGCAGCCGGGAGATCCCGGCCGCGACGGCGGCCCCGCCGGGCACGGCGAGGGACCCGCCCTCGCAGAAGTCGTTCTGCACGTCGACGATGATCAGCGCGTTGGCCATGGGGGTGTGCTCCTTCGCGTGCGATGGGGGAGTCGGCGGTCAGCCGGCCGGGACGACGGTCACCGGGATCGCCGGGTCCCCGGCGGAGAGCTTCAGGCCCTCCCACGGGATGGAGATGAGGCACTGCCGCAGGTGCTCCCGCGACTCGTCCAGCGTCGGCAGGTCGACCGGCTCGCCCCCGGCCACGTACGACCGCTGGAGCAGCCGGTCGTGCGGGCGGCGGTCCGGGACGCCCTGCGGGACGACGACCTCCTCGGTGGCGGTGCCGGTCGGCTTGTGCCGGCGGACGGCCACCTTGCGCCCGCCGATGGTCGCCTTCTGCTCGGAGCGCTTCACCACGGGCCGCCCCGCGACCTCGACCAGCTTGTAGACCAGGCCGGCGGTCGGCGCGCCGGAGCCGGTGACCACGGCGGTGCCCGCGCCGTACATGTCGACCGGCTCGGCGGCGAGCGTGGCGATGGCGTACTCGTCGAGGTCGCCCGAGACGATGATCTTCGTCTCGGTGGCGCCGAGCGAGTCCAGCAGCTCGCGGGACTGCTGGGCGATGACCGTCAGGTCGCCGGAGTCGATCCGCACGGCCCGCAGCTCCGGCCCGGCGACCTCGATCGCGTTGCGGATGCCCTGGCTGATGTCGTAGGTGTCGACCAGCAGCGTGGTCTCCTTGCCGAGCGTGGCGACCTGGGAGGCGAACGCCGTCCGCTCGTCGTCGTGCAGCAGCGTGAACGCGTGCGCGGCCGTGCCGGCGGTCGGGATGCCGTAGCGCTGCCCGGCGGCCAGGTTGGAGGTGAACCGGAACCCGGCCAGGTACGCGGCCCGGGCGGCGGCGACCGCCGCCTCCTCGTGGGCCCGCCGGGACCCCATCTCGACCAGGGCCCGGCCCCGGGCCGCGGTCACCATCCGGGCGGCGGCGGCGGCCACCGCGCAGTCGTGGTTGAGCACCGACAGCACCAGCGTCTCCAGCACCACGCACTCGGCGAAGCCGCCGGAGACGGTGAGGATCGGGGAGCCGGGGAAGAACAGCTCGCCCTCGGCGTACCCGTCGATGTCACCGGTGAAGCGGTAGTCGGCCAGCCACCGCGCGGCGGCGTCGTCCACCACGCCCGTGCGGCGCAGGAAGTCGACCTCCTCGGCCGAGAAGCGGAAGTCGCGGATCATCTCGATCAGTCGAGCGGTGCCGGCGACCACCCCGTAGCGCCGGCCGGTGGGCAGCCGGCGACTGAAGACCTCGAAGACGCACGGGCGGTCGGCGGTGCCGTCCCGCAGCGCGGCGCTGACCATGGTCAGCTCGTAGTGGTCGGTCAGCAGCGCGGGGCGAAGGATGCTCACCTGCCCAGCCTAGAGTTCACCCGGCCGCATCGCCCTCCTGGCCCGGGAAGGACCGCAGCGCGGAGCGCAGCTCGGCCCGCCCGGCCACCCCGAGCTTGCCGTAGACGCGCTGGAGGTGGTTCTCCACCGTACGGCTCGAGAGGAAGAGCCGTTCGCCGATCACGCGGCTGGTCACGCCCTCGGCGGCGAGCCGGGCGACCTGCCACTCGCGGTCGGTGAGGGCGGGCTGCCCCAGCCGCAGCGCCGGGGTGTCGATCAGGTCACACGGGCCGAGCAGCTCGGCGAGGCGCTCGTGGGCGGGGCCGGCGGCGGGGGACCGGCCGCCCCGCAGCCGGCGCAGCGCCGCCGTGGTCGCCTCGGCCGCGAAGACCCGCAGCCCCAGCGCGGCGAAGTCGTCGGCCACCGCGAGCAGCTCGTCGGCCGGGCCGGGGCCGGCGGCCCGGGCGTAGCGGGCCAGCAGCGGCGGGAGCGGGCCGTCGACCCGCTCGCAGAGCTCGGCCAGGCGTTGGGCCACCGTCCGCCGCGCCCCGTCGGTGCAGGTCGGCCCCACCGGGGCGGCGGCCTGGTCGAGCCGGACCAGGTCGTGCAGGACGAGCATCTCGTGGCCGGCGAGCCCGTCGGCGCGGAGCCGGTCGGCCAGGGCGGCGAGGTGCCTGACGGCGCCGGGCAGGTCGCCGCCCACGGCCAGCACCGCGCCCCGGGCCTGCTCCAGCCACGGGTAGAGCACCGCCATCTCCGGGGCGTGGGTGCGGTCCGCCTCGGCCATCGCCTCGGCGGCGTGCGCCGCGTCACCCCGCAGCGCCGCCGCCTGGGCGCGCTCGGCGTGCGCCAGGCCCGCGTACACCCGGCTGGCGGCGAGCACCGCGCACGCCTCCAGGCTCGTCTTCAGCGCCACGCCGCTGCGACCGCGCAGCCGCGCCGCGTGCGCCTGGAGGACGGCCAGGTAGCCGGTGCCGAGCCGGAAGTCGCCCGCCCCGGCCAGGTCGGCGAACTCGTCCGCGACGATCGCGTCGATGCCGGCGAGGTCGCCGGAGAGCGTGAGCCGGGTGCCCCGGGCCAGCTCCAGCGCGAGTTGCAGGTAGGGCATGTCGGCGCGCCAGCGGGCCACCTCGGCCTGGACCTGCGCGATCGCCGCGCCGCTGCGGGCGAACTGGCCCTGCGCGGCCTGGAGGTGGGCGAGGGTGCACCGGGCCAGCTCGCGGGCGGCCACCCCGGCGGCCGGGCGGTCGAGCACCGCCTGGGCCAGGCGCACCGCGTGGGGGACGTCGAGCCGGTGCAGCCGCATGATCGCCTCGAAGGCGTTCACCCGGGCCCGGGCGGTGGCGTCGGTCAGCTCCGCGCCGCGCGCGGCGACCTCGTCCACCGTGGACTCCCGGCCGAGGCCCCAGTAGTTCACCATCCCCCGGACGGTGAGCCACCGGCCGTAGCGCCCCTGCTGCGCCGGGGGCGGGGCGATCGAGCCCAGCGTGGCGACCGCCTCGTCCGGCCGGTCGGCGAACATCAGGATGGTGGCCAGCAGCTCCGCCGCGTCGAAACCGCCGTCGGCGTCCAGCGCCGCCCGGGCCAGCCGGGTGGCCAGGGGCACGTCGTACCGGGCGAACGCCTGGGCGGCGGCGTCGAGCAGCAGCGCCGGGTCCTGTCCGGTGCCGGAGTCCAGCCGCCAGACCGCCACCCGCAGCAGGTCGTCGCGGCGGCGCGCGCCGACGGACTCGAGCAGCTCGGCCAGGCGGGCCTGCAACCGGCGGGTGCGGCTGACCGGGCAGCGGCGGCGCATCACCTCGCCGTAGAGCGGGTGGGCCGGCCGCACGTCCACCCGGCGGTCGTTCTGCGCCACCGCGATGAGGCCGCGCTCCTCGGCGGTCTCCACGTCGGCCTGCTCCACCGCCTGGTAGAGCAGGTGCAGGCCGAGCGGCTCGCCGAGGGCGACCAGTTCGAGCACCGCCCGCACCCCGGGCGTGAGCTGCCCGATCCGGGTGTCGATCAGATCGGTGAGGCTGGGGGCCAGCGCCAGCCGGCCGGTCCAGCGCCAGAACCCGTACGTGCGGGTCAGCTCGCCGGGCGGGGTGGCCTCCACCAGCTCGCGCAGCAGCAGCGGGTTGCCGCCGGAGAGCCGCCACAGCCGCTCGGCGGTGCAGACCTCGACGGGGCCGCCGAGGATGGCCGCGAGCAGCTCGTCGGTCTCGGGGCGGCCGAGCGGGGCCAGCTCCGCGTGGTCCACCACGCCGCCGGTCCACAGTGCCCGGATGGGCAGCGGCAACTGCTCGCCGTCGCGCAGCGTGCCGATCACGGCGGTGTTCTCGGCCCGGGCGACCAGGTGCACCAGCGCCGCCGAGGGCGGGTCGAGCAGGTGCGCGTCGTCGACGGCCAGCACGATGCGGCGGCCGGCGGCCTGCTGCTGGAGCTGGCCGACGGCCCAGCGCAGCACGCCCGCCGGGGAGAGCCCCTGCGGCTGCTCGGCGGGGAGGATCTGGACCATGCCGCCGAAGGGCAGCGCGGCGGTGGTGGCGCTGGCCTCGACCGACCAGACCGCGTGCGCGTCGGTGGGAACCGCCGCCAACGCCTCGCGCAGCAGCCGGCTCTTGCCGACCCCGGCGGAGCCGCTGAGGAAGAGCCCGCGCCCCTCGGCCCCGGTCGCCGCGGCGAGCAGGCGGTCGAACTCGGCCCGGCGGCCGACGAACCCCCACCGATCCATCGGGGCAGCATATCGATGGAATTCGGTGCGCGCTCGCTCCGTCACGCGGCGAAGTTGAGTAATCCACTGATTACCCGTGAGTACCCGACGTGCCCGCCCGGGCGGCCCGCCGGTCGTACTCTTCCCGCACCGGGGGTGTCACCCCCTGTGATTCCTCGCGGCCCGGTGCGAGCGGCCGCCCGCACCGGGAGGCCGTCGATGCAGCCCGCTCCTCTCCGCACGGTCGGCGCGACCGACGACCCGATCGGCGTCGTGCCCCGCCGCGCGCCGCTGCCCGCGCGGCTCGGGGTCACCGCCCCCGGGGCGGACCAGCCCCTCGCCGTGGTGGCCGCCGGCCCGGCCGGGGCCGCCCGGCGGGGCGTGCTCGCCGCCCTGCTGGGCGTCGCCCCCGGGGCGCTCGCCGTCCCGTCCGGGAGCTGGCTGCTGGTCGGTCACGCCGGGGTGCCCACCCGCGCGGCCTACGTGCCGGGCTACCGCCAGCCCCACGCGTACGCGCCGGACGGCTCGGCGGGGCCGGCGCTGGCCCGTCCGCCGCGCCGGGTCGAGCTGGCCGTCGCCGAGCCGCTGCCGCGCCGCTTCGCCCTGGTCGACTCGCCCGACGGCAAGCTCGGCGTGGCCGGCGAGCGGGTGCTGCGCGACGCGCTCGGCCGGGCCGGCGCGCTGCTGTTCGTGATCGCCGCCGACCAGGCGTTCCTCTCCGCCGAGCTGCGCCTGCTGGCCGAGGTCGCCCGCTCGCCGGTCGAGGTCTTCTTCGTCGTCACCCCCGGGGCGTCGGGCTGGGCCCCGCCGTCCGTCGCCGCGCGGGCCGACGCGGCGGAGGCGGCCGTTGCCTCGCCGTCCGGGGCATCCGTCGCCGCGCCGCCCGACGGGGCCGAGGCGGCCGTCGCCGCGCACCGCGCCGCGCTGCTGGCCGCCGTGCCCGCTCTGGCCCGGGCGCGGTGGTATCCGGCCCGGCCGGAGGGCACCGACGCGCTGCGGCGCGACCTCGTGGGCTGGGCCGCCGACGAGGGGCTGCGCCGCGCCAGCACGCAGCCCCCGGAGCCGCCCGGCGCGCACGGCAAGGTGCCGGTGCTGCCCGGCGTCGAGGCGACCGACTGGGCCGGGCGGCTGGACCGGCAGGTGCGCGTCTGCGCCCAGCGCCTCCGCCAGGACGTCGCCCTCGAACTGGCCGAGGTCCACCTGCGGATGGTGCAGGAGATCGTCTTCGGGGTCGGCTGCGCGGGCCTGCCCCAGCTTCTCGACCGCGAGATGGAGGCGCTCTCGCTGCTCGCCACCGTCGAGGGCGACCGGGCCGCGCGGGGCCTGCTCGACGCCGCCGCCGGGCAGGTCTTCGGCGCCCCCGTGCCCGCCGGCCTGCGGCGGCGGATCATCGACGCCGTGCGCTGGGACCTGGCCCGCAACCCGCCGGACGGGGAGCTGGACCGGGTGTTGTTGATCACCAGCACCGCCGGTGTGGCCGGGCTGACCGGCGCCGACGCGGCCGACGCGCTCTCGGGCTACCCGGGTGGGGAACGCGTCGAGGTGCTCCCGCCGTTCGCCGTGGCGCTCTCCGGCGGCTGCTGGCAGCGCTGGCGCGGCATCGGCGGCGACGACCGGGGCGCCGCGCGTTCCTGGGCCCAGCGGGCGCTGCGCGAGGTCGAGTTGGAGCTGACCCGGGAGGTCTCCAGGCGGTTCGAGGCGCTGCGCGTCTCGCTCCGCGCGGTGCTCTCCGACGCGGTCGACCACGGCATCCTGCTCGCCTGACGGGGCCGGTGTGATCAGCGATCCGGGCCCGGCCGGCGTTCCGGTTCATCGCTTCCGGGGAACCGGTGGCACGATGGGGGGCATGGCGGCTCCGCAGGTTGCACCGGTCGAGGCGCCGGACACCGAAGAGGTGCCGGTCTCCGACCGGCCGTGGGTGACGATCGTGTGGGACGACCCGGTCAACCTGATGTCGTACGTGACCTGGGTCTTCCAGAAGCTGTTCGGGTACAGCAGGGAGAAGGCCGAGAAGCTCATGCTGGACGTGCACCACAAGGGCCGGGCGGTGGTCTCCAGCGGGGCCCGGGAGCGGATGGAGCACGACGCGGCCCAGTTGCACGCGTACGGGCTCTGGGCCACGGTGGAGAGGTCGTGAGCATGTTCCGTCGCCGGGGCGACCGCTACGTGGCCGACCTCGCCGTGGACGAGATCCGCGTGCTGCGCAAGGTGGCGTCCGAGGTGGTCGGGCTGCTGACCGACGGCTTCGACCACAGCGACCCGGTGGTCGGCCGGCTCTTCCCCGAGGTCTACCCGGACGACTCGGCCGGCACCGCCGAGTTCCGCACGTACACCGAGGGCGACCTGAAGACCGGCAAGATCGACCAGGCCGGGGCGATCCTCGCCGCGCTGCCCGAGACCGCCGGCGGCGAGGTGCAGCTCGACTCCGAGGCGGCCGAGGCGTGGCTGCGGGCCCTCAACGACGCCCGCCTCGCGATGGGCGTGCGGCTGGAGATCAAGGACGGCACGGACCTCGGCGCGGAGCTGGACGAGGCCGTCACCGCCGACCCGTCGTCGAGCCGGGTGTTCCAACTGTCGGTGTACGCCTACCTCGGTTATCTCCAGGAGTCCCTGCTCAACGCCATGATCGACTGATGGTGACCGTCGCCACCTGCGGCCGGACGCGTGGAGGCGCTAGGCTGGGGGCGTGCTGAGCATCGACCGGTCGATCATCGACGCGATCGTGTCCCACGCGCGCCGGGACCACCCCGACGAGGCGTGCGGCGTGGTCGCCGGTCCCGCCGGCAGCGACACCCCCACCCGGCACGTTCCGATGGAGAACGCCGCCCGCTCCATGACCTTCTACGAGTTCGACTCGATGGAGCAGTTGCGGCTGTGGCGTGAGATGGACGACCGCGACGAGGAACCGGTCGTCATCTACCACTCGCACACCGCCACCGAGGCGTACCCGTCCCGTACCGACATCTCCCTCGCCGGTGAGCCGGGGGCCCACTACCTGCTCGTCTCCACCCGGGAGCCCGACACCGAGGAGATCCGGTCCTACCGGATCGTCGACGGTGTGGTGACCGAGGAGCCGGTCCGGATCGTGGACGCCGCCGTGGACCCGCACGCCGTCCAGTCCTACATGTTCGGGCAGAGCCCGGCGACGGTCGACTACGAGTGTTCCGACCGCTGACCCCAGCGGCACCGCGACATTCCCCCCATCCCCGTCTCCGTGCGACCGCACGTTCAACAAGGAGTAGGACAGTCATGGCCATCGAGGTTCGCATCCCCACCATCCTGCGCAGCTACACCGGCGGCGCGAAGGTCGTCGAGGGTTCCGGCGACACGCTCACCGACCTGCTCGCCGACCTGGATACCCGGCACGCAGGCCTGCGTGCCCGCCTGGTCACCGACGCCGGGGCGCTGCACCGGTTCGTCAACGTCTACGTCAACGACGAGGACGTCCGCTTCCTCGGCGCGCTCGACGCCAAGCTGAACGACGGCGACAGCGTCACCATCCTGCCGGCCGTGGCCGGTGGCGCGTTCGGCTTCGCCGCCGCGGCGGCGATCGCCTCGCACGCGGCGGCGACGCGCGCGGCCGCCGCCCGCTGAGGCGGCCGGCGATGACGCGGTACGACAACCTCCTGGACGCCTGCGGCGGCACGCCCCTGGTCGGGCTGCCCCGGCTCTCGCCGACGGTGCCCGCCGGGGCACCGCCGGTGCGGCTCTGGGCCAAGCTGGAGGACCGGAACCCGACCGGCAGCATCAAGGACCGGCCGGCCCTGTTCATGGTCCGCCGGGCCGAGGCCGAGGGCCGGCTCCGCCCGGGTGACACCATCCTGGAGCCGACCAGCGGCAACACCGGCATCTCCCTGGCCATGGTGGCCAAGCTGCGGGGGTACCGGCTGGTCTGCGTGATGCCGGAGAACGTCTCGACCGAGCGGGTCCAGCTCCTGCGGATGTACGGCGCGGAGATCATCTTTTCGCCGGCCGCCGGTGGCTCCAACCAGGCCGTCGCCACCGCCAAGCAGATCGCCGCCGAGCACCCCGACTGGGTGATGCTCTTCCAGTACGGCAACGAGGGGAACGCGCGGGCGCACTACGAGACCACCGGCCCGGAGCTGCTGGAGGACCTGCCCACGATCACGCACTTCGTGGCCGGTCTGGGCACCACCGGCACCCTCATGGGCACCGGCCGCTACCTGCGGGAGAAGGTCGACGGCATCCAGATCGTGGCGGCGGAGCCCCGCTACGGCGAGCTGGTCTACGGCCTGCGCAACATCGACGAGGGGTACGTCCCCGAGCTGTACGACGCCACGGTGCTGACCCGCCGGTTCTCCGTCGGCACCCGCGACGCCGTGCTGCGCACCCGGCAGCTCGTCGAGGTGGAGGGGATCTTCGCCGGCTTCTCCACCGGGGCGATCCTGCACGCCGCCCTCGCCGTGGCCCACGAGGCGATCCGTGACGGCCGCCGGGCCGACGTGGCGTTCGTGGTCGCCGACGGCGGCTGGAAGTACCTCAGCACCGGCGCGTACGGCGGCACCCTCGCCGACGCGGAGGACGCCCTGGAGGGCCAGCTCTGGGCCTGACCGTGGCGTGACGACGCCGACGGGCCGCGACCGGGTGACCGGCGCGGCCCGCGCGGTGCCCGCTGCGGGAAACGGGGCGCGGGTGTCACGTTGATGACAACTTCCATCAGATGATTCTTGGCCCGGCACCCGTCGGCGTAGGCTGCGCAGCGTGTCGTACGCGTCGGTAGAGATCATCGACAGGGCGCCGGTTCGCGCGGCAGCTACGGGGCGTGACGGCGGGACAACCTGATGAGACTGACCGTTCTCGGCTGCGCCGGGAGCTTCCCCGGCCCCGACTCCCCGTGCTCGGCGTACCTGATCGAGGCCGACAACTTCCGGCTCCTGCTCGACTTCGGCTCGGGCTCGCTCTCCACCCTCCAGCGGTACGCCGGGCTGCACGCCCCGGACGCCATCCTCCTCACCCACCTGCACTGCGACCACATCCTCGACGCCGCGTCGTACGTGGTGGTGCGCCGGTACGGCCCCGACGGCCCGTACCCGCCCCTGCCGGTGTACGCCCCGTCGGGCGCGCCGGACCGGCTCGCCCTGGTCTACGGCCAGGAGGACAGCACGGTCGAGGACGTCTACCAGTTCTACGGCCTCCAGCCCGGCACCTTCCCCATCGGCCCGTTCACGGTCACGGTGGACCGGATGAACCACCCCGTCGAGACGTACGGGGTGCGGCTGGAGCACGACGGGCGGGTGCTCTGCTACTCCTCCGACACCGCCCCCTGCGAGGCGCTGCTGCGGCTGGCCCAGGACGCCGACGTCTTCCTCTGCGAGGCCAGCTACCTCGACGGGGTGGAGAACCCGCCGGACCTGCACCTGACCGGCCGGGAGGCCGGCGAGGCGGCCACCAAGGCGGGCGTCGGCCGGCTGCTGCTCACCCACCTCGTCACGGCGTGGGGCAGCGAGGCGCTCACCGTCCAGGCGGCCGGCGGGGCGTACGACGGCCCGCTGGAGGTCGTCCGCGCCGGTGGCCGCTACGACGTCTGACAGGCGGCTGCTACGGCGTCTGACCAGTGGGCTGCTACGGCGGCTGAGCGGCGGGCGTGGCCACGGTCGCGGCACGGCACCGGGGCACCCCGGGGCGACGCGATCATCCCACCGCATAGGGTGCAGGCATGGCGCGACCTGACGGGCGGCGGCCCGACCAACTCCGACCGGTGACCCTGACGCGGGGCTGGAGCACCCACCCCGAGGGCTCCGTGCTCGTCGAGTTCGGCGGAACCCGGGTGCTCTGCACCGCCAGCGTCACCGAGGGGGTGCCCCGCTGGCGCAAGGGCTCCGGGCTCGGCTGGGTCACCGCCGAGTACGCGATGCTGCCCCGGGCCACGAACACCCGCTCCGACCGGGAGAGCGTCAAGGGCCGGGTGGGCGGGCGGACCCACGAGATCTCCCGCCTGGTCGGCCGCAGCCTGCGGGCCGCCATCGACCTCAAGGCGCTCGGCGAGAACTCGATCGTGCTCGACTGCGACGTCCTCCAGGCCGACGGCGGCACGCGCACCGCGGCGATCACCGGCGCGTACGTGGCGCTGCACGACGCCGTGACCTGGCTGGCCGCCCGCAAGGCGCTCGCCGGCAAGCCGGAGAAGGTGATGCACCGGTCGGTGGCCGCCGTGAGCGTCGGGATCGTCGCCGGCGAGCCGCGCCTCGACCTGTGCTACGAAGAGGACGTGGCCGCCGAGGTCGACATGAACGTGGTCTGCACCGGCGTCGGCGAGTTCGTGGAGGTGCAGGGGACGGGGGAGTCCGGGGTCTTCGCCCGCGACCGGCTCGACGCCCTGCTCGACCTGGCCGTCGCGGGCTGCGCGGAACTGGCCGAGGCCCAGCGGAAGGTTCTCCTGTGAGCGCGAGGAGTGAGCTTGCGAGCCCCGCAGTCGCGAACGAAGGTGAACCTGTGAGCGCGAGGAGTGAGCTTGCGAGCCCCGCAGTCGCGAACGAAGGTTGAAACAGCATGAACAAGGTTTTGCTCGCCACCCGTAACCGGAAGAAGCTGATCGAGCTTCAGCGGATCCTCGACGGCGCGCTCGGGGCGCACCGCGTCGCGCTGCTCGGCCTCGACGACGTCGAGGAGTACCCGGAGCTGCCGGAGACCGGCCTGACCTTCGGCGAGAACGCGCTGATCAAGGCGCGCGAGGGCTGCCGGCGCACGGGCCTGCCGACCATCGCCGACGACTCCGGCATCGCGGTCGACGCCCTCAACGGGATGCCCGGCGTGTTCAGCGCCCGTTGGGCCGGCCGGCACGGCGACGACCTGGCCAACCTCCAGCTCGTGCTGGACCAGATCGCCGACCTGCCCGACGGGCACCGGGGCGCGTCGTTCGTCTGCACGGTGGCGCTGGTGCTGCCGGGCGGCAAGGAGCACCTGGTCGACGGCCGCCAGGCGGGCCGGCTGCTGCGCGCGCCGCGCGGCGAGGGCGGCTTCGGGTACGACCCGATCTTCCTCGGCGACGGCCAGGACCGCACCAACGCGGAGCTGACCCCGCAGGAGAAGGACGCGATCAGCCACCGGGGCAAGGCGCTGCGCGAGCTGGCCAAGCTCGTCGCCAAGGTGCTGCCCGCGTAGACCGGGCGCCAGGTCGGCGACATGGCGCGTTCCGGGGCGGGTGGAAGGCGCGATGTCGCCGACATGGAGTCGGTCAAGGGCCCGCCCGGCTCCTGCCGCCGGTGGGCTGACGGGCCTCAGCCCAGCGGGCCGACCTCCCGCTCGATCGCGGCCCGCAGCTCCGGCCCGGCCACCACGTCGCGGGCGGCCTCCATCAGCGGGGCGAGGAAGACGTCCGGCCCCGGCTCCCCGATCGTCGCGCCGAGCGAGGCCAGGGCAGCCCGGCCGGCCGGCGACGGGGTCAGCGGGGCGCGGAGCTGGAGCCCGCGTACGGCGGCCAGCAGCTCCACCGCGAGCAGGCTGGTCAGGTTGTCCAGCACCGTGCGCAGCTTCTTGGTGGCCGCCCAGCCCATCGAGACGTGGTCCTCCTGCATCCCGCTGGTGGGCAGCGAGTCCACCGAGGCGGGGGCGGCCAGCCGGCGGTTCTCCGCGACGATCCCGGCGGCGGTGTACTGGGCGATCATCAGCCCGGAGTTGACCCCGGCGTCGGGGGAGAGGAACGCCGGCAGCTCCCGGTTCCGCGCGACGTCGAGCAGCCGGTCCACCCGGCGCTCGGCGATCGCCCCCACCTCGGCGGCGGCGATGGCCAGGAAGTCGGCGGCGAAGCCGAGCGGCGCGCCGTGGAAGTTCCCGGTCGACTCGACCCGGCCGTCCGGCAGCACCACCGGGTTGTCCACCACCGACACCAGCTCCCGGTCGGCCACCGTCCGGACGAAGTCCAGGGTGTCCCGGGCCGCCCCGGCGACCTGCGGCGCGCAGCGCATCGAGTAGGCGTCCTGCACGGCGTGGGCCAGGTCGTCGCGGTGCGAGTCCATCACCGCCGAGTCCTGCAACAGCCGGTGGATGTTGGCCGCCGCGACCGACTGGCCGGGGTGCGGGCGGATCGCGTGCAGCTCCGGCAGGAACGGCCGCTCCGAGCCGAGCATCGCCTCGATGGCCAGGGCGGCGGTCACGTCGGCCATGGTGAACAGGTGCGCCGCGTCGCGGATCGCCAGCAGCAGCATGCCGAGCATGCCGTCCGTGCCGTTGATCAGGGCCAGCCCCTCCTTGGCGGCCAGCGCGACCGGCGTCAGCCCGGCGCGGCGCAGCGCCTCGGCGGCGTCGGCCCGCTCGCCGGCCGGGCCGAGCACCCAGCCCTCCCCGAGCAGCGCCAGCGCGCAGTGCGCGAGGGGGGCGAGGTCGCCGGACGCGCCGAGCGAGCCGTGCTCCGGCACCCACGGGGTGATGTCGTGGTTGAGCAGGTCGACCAGGGCCTCGGCGACCAGCGGGCGGACCCCGGAGCGGCCCAGCGCCAGCGAGCGGACGCGCAGCAGCATCATCGCCCGGACCACCTCGCGCGGCATCGGTGCGCCCACTCCGGCGGCGTGCGAGCGGATCAGCGCGTGTTGCAGCTCCGCCCGTCGCTCCGGCGCGACGAACGTGTTGGCCAGGGCCCCGAAGCCGGTGGAGACGCCGTACACGGGCCGGCCGGCGGCCTCGATCCCGTCCACGATGGACCGGCTGGCGCGCATGGCCTCCACGGCGTCCGGGCCGAGGACGACCTTCGCGGTGCCGCGCGCCACGGCGAGCACGTCGGCGGGAGAGATCCCGGTGGGCTGGATGGTCACGATCGACATTGCGGCACTCCGTTGTGCAGGACCTGGCGGATCAGCGGGACACCGGGCCGGTAGGCCAGGTGCAGGTGGGACGGGGCGTCGAGGATGGTCAGGTCGGCCCGGGCGTCGGGCCGCAGCACCCCCACGTCGTCGCGGCGCAGCGCCCGCGCGCCCCCGGCGGTCGCGGCCCAGACCGCCTCCGCCGGGGTCATCCGCATCTCGCGTACGGCGAGCGCCACGCAGAACGGCATCGACGAGGTGTACGACGACCCGGGGTTGCAGTCGGTGGCCAGCGCCACGGTCACGCCCGCGTCGAGCAGCCGCCGCGCGTCCGGGTACGGCGACCGGGTGGAGAACTCCGCCCCGGGCAGCAGCGTCGCCACGGTCGGCGAGCCGGCGAGCGCGTCGACGTCGGTGTCGTCGAGGTGGGTGCAGTGGTCGACGCTGGCCGCGCCCAGCTCCACCCCGAGCCGCACGCCGGGCCCCGGGCCGAGCTGGTTGGCGTGCAGCCGCGCCCCGAGCCCGGCCGCCTGACCGGCGGTGAGGATCGCGCGGGCGTGGTCGGCGTCGAACGCGCCCCGCTCGCAGAACACGTCCACCCAGCGGGCGTACGGGGCGGCGGCGGCGAGCATCGGCCCGCAGACGAGGCCCACGTAGTCGTCGGGGCGGTCGGCGTACTCGGCGGGGACGACGTGCGCGCCGAGGAACGTGGTCTCCCCGGTCACCTCGGCGGCGATCCGCAGCGAGCGGGCCTCGTCGGCGACCGTGAGGCCGTACCCGCTCTTGATCTCGATCGTGGTGGTGCCCTGCCGCGTCGCCTCGCCGACCAGCCGGCGCACGGTGGCCCGCAGCTCGTCGTCGGAGGCGGCGCGGGTCGCGCCGACCGTGGTCCGGATGCCCCCGCCGGTGTACGGCTCGCCGGCCATCCGGGCGGCGAACTCGGCGGCCCGGTCCCCGGCGAAGACCAGGTGGGCGTGGCTGTCCACGAAGCCGGGCAGCACGGCCGCCCCCTCGGCGTCGATCCGCCGGTCGGCGGCGGGCGCGTACCGGGCGGGGCCGACCCAGGCGACCCGCCCCTCCTCCACCAGCACGGCCGCGTCGCGGCGCAGGCCGAGCGGGCCGCCGTCGCCGCTGCCGGCCACGTTGGTGACCAGCTCGCCGATGTTGTCGACGAGCAGGCTGCCGCTCACCGGGTCACCGCCCCGATCGCGGCGCGCAGCTCGCGCGGCACGTCCACGCCCAGGTGCCGCCCGTCGGCGACCACCCGCCGGCCGTCCACGACGACCGAGACGACGTCGGCGGCGGTCGCCGCGAAGAACGCGCCCGCCGGCGGCACCCCGGCCGTGCGGGCGCTGTCCAGCCGTACGGTGACCAGGTCGGCGCGGTCGCCGACGGCGATCCGGCCGGCGTCGCGCCAGCCCAGCGCAGCGTGCCCGGCGACGGTCGCGGCGGCCAGCAGCTCCGGCGGGGCGAAGTGGCCGCGCCTACGGGTGCGCAGCCGCTCGTCCAGCTCGACCGCGCGGGCCTCCTCGAACAGGTCGACTACGGCGTGGCTGTCGCTGCCCAGGCTGAGCGGGGCCCCGGCGTCGGCCAGCCGCCGCGCCGGGCCGATCCCGTCGGCCAGGTCCCGCTCCGTGGTGGGGCAGAGGCAGACCCCGGTGCCGCTCTCCCCGAGCAGCGCCACGTCGCCGCCGGTCGGGTGGGTGGCGTGCACGGCCGTGGTGCCCGGCCCGAGGGCCCCCCGGTCGGCCAGCAGCCGGGTCGGGGTGCACCCGTGCGCGGCCCGGCAGGCGTCGTTCTCGGCCGGCTGCTCGGAGAGGTGCACGTGCAGCGGTACCCCCTCGTTGCGGGACGCGAAGGTGGCGATCCGGTCGGCCGGCACCGCCCGCACCGAGTGCAGCGCGGCCCCGATCCGGGCGTGCGGCGGGGGGGCCAGCCGGTCGTGCCGGTCGGACCACCCGTCCACGTCGCCGTCGCCGAAGCGCCGCTGCGGGCCGGCGAGCGGCGCGCCGTCGACCGTGGCCGTCAGGTAGAGCGTGTCGAGCAGGGTGATCCGGATGCCGGCCTGGGCGGCGGCCTCGACCAGGGCCGCGCCCATCGCGTTCGGGTCGGCGTAGGGCGTGCCGTCGGGGCCGTGGTGCAGGTAGTGGAACTCGCCGACGCAGGTGATCCCGGCCAGCGCCATCTCCGCGTACGCGGCGCGGGCCAGGGCCAGGTAGCTGTCCGGGTCGAGGCGGGCCGCCACGTCGTACATGGCGTCGCGCCAGGTCCAGAAGTCGCCCCGGCCGGTGTGCGTGCGCCCGCGCAGGGCCCGGTGGAACGCGTGCGAGTGGGCGTTGGCCAGCCCGGGCAGGGTCAGGCCGGCCAGCCGGGTGGCGTCGCCGAGCACCTCCACCCCGGCGGCGGGGGCGCCGCCGGCGGCGAGCGGGGTGACGGCGGTGATCCGGCCGTCCTCGGCCTCGATCAGCACGTCGGCGGTGGGCTCGGCCCGGTCGGGCAGCCAGGCGTACTCGGCGAGCCAGCGGGTGCCGGTCACCTCGCCGGCCCCCTTTGGAGCTGAGCCGTCGGCGACATCGGGCGGCCGGACCGATATGTCGGCGTCATCGGGCGGACGTACCGATCCGTCGGCGCCATCGGGCGGGGGCGGCCGGGCCGGTCCGCGTGCGCCACCGAAATGAAGCGTTCGGGCCGATTCGTCCGCGACATCAGCTCCACAGGGGCCGCCGGGGGGTGCCCGACCCGGCCGGTCGCCGGCGCGGGACCACAGGGGATGGTCAGGCGCGGGGGCATGTCAGCTCCTTGAGGACGCGGGCCAGGGCGGTGACCCCGGCGGCGCAGTCGGCGTCGGTGGCCGCCTCGGCGGGGGAGTGCGACACCCCCGTCGGGTTGCGCACGAACAGCATCGCGGTGGGCAGGTGCCCGGCGAGGACCCCGGCGTCGTGGCCCGCCCCCGTCGGCAGCACCGGCGCGTCGAGCAGCGCCGCGAGCCGCCCGCCGAGGCCGCCGTCGAAGGCGACCAGCGGGGTCGCCGACTCCTCGGTCACGGTCAGCTCCGTGCCGTCGCGGCCGGCCCGCTCGGCGGCCTTGGCGCGCACCGCCTCGACCAGGCCGGCGACGGTCTCCGGGTCGGCGGCGCGGGCGTCCAGCCAGCCCGTCACCGTCGACGGGATCGCGTTGGTCGCGTTGGGCTCGACCCGGACCCGGCCCACCGTGGCGTGCGCCCCGCGCAGCCGGGCCTCCTTGTTCGCCGCGAGCACCGTGAACGCGTACGTGAGCATGGGGTCGCGGCGGTCGGCCATCCGGGTCGTACCCGCGTGGTTGCCCTCGCCGTGGAAGTCGAAGCGCCAGCGGCCGTGCGGCCAGATCGCGCTGGCGACCGCGACGGGCGCGTCCTGCTCGACCAGCGCGCGGCCCTGCTCGACGTGCAGCTCCACGAAGCACGACCAGCCGCCGAGCAGGTCGGGGCGCGCGCCCGCCGGCTTCTCGCCCAACGCCTCGGCCAGGCTCACCCCGTCGGCGTCGCGCAGCCCGGCCGCGCGGTCGGCGTCCAGCGCGCCGGTGAGCAGCCGGGAACCCAGGCAGGGTACGCCGAACCGGGCCCCCTCCTCCTCGGCGAACGCGGCCACCACCAGGGGCCGGGCCGGGGTGTGGCCGGCGGCGCGCAGCTCGTCCACCGCGAGGAACGCGCTGACGATGCCGAGTGGGCCGTCGTACGCGCCGCCGTGCGGCACCGAGTCGAAGTGGCTGCCGGTGAGCACGGCGTCGGTGGCGGCGGGGTCGCCCCAGCGGGCGAAGAGGTTGCCGTTGCCGTCGGTGGTGACCGGCATCCCCCGGCGGTCGGCCTGCGCCCGGAACCAGGCGCGCAGCGCCAGCTCCGGCCCGGTGAACGCGTACCGCAGGTAGCCGCCGCTGCCCGGGTCGCGGCCGATGGGCGCGATCTCGTCCCACAGCGCGCGGAACCGGTTAGGAAGGGGCCCTTCCTCTACCGAATGCGTTAACAAGGTGCCCTTCCTTTCTACGCCATGGGGACGCGGACGCCGGTGCGGTCCGCGACCTCGCGGGCGGCCTCGTAGCCGGCGTCGACGTGCCGGATGACGCCCATCGCCGGGTCGTTGGTGAGCACCCGCTCGATCTTCTGCCCGGCCAGCGGCGTGCCGTCGGCCACGCAGACCTGGCCGGCGTGGATCGAGCGGCCGATGCCCACCCCGCCGCCGTGGTGGATCGACACCCAGGACGCCCCGCTGGCGGTGTTGACCAGCGCATTGAGCAGCGGCCAGTCGGCGATCGCGTCGGAGCCGTCGGCCATCGCCTCGGTCTCCCGGTACGGGCTGGCGACGCTGCCGCAGTCCAGGTGGTCCCGGCCGATCACCACCGGCGCGCTCAGCTCGCCGGAGGCGACCATCTCGTTGAACCGCACCCCGGCGCGGTCCCGCTCGCCGTAGCCGAGCCAGCAGATCCGGGCCGGCAGGCCCTGGAAGGCGACCCGCTCGCCGGCCAGCCGGATCCACCGGGCCAGGGACTCGTTCTCCGGGAACAGGTCGAGGATCGCCCGGTCGGTGGCGGCGATGTCGGCCGGGTCGCCGGAGAGCGCCGCCCAGCGGAACGGGCCCTTGCCCTCGCAGAACAGCGGCCGGATGTACGCCGGCACGAAGCCGGGGAAGTCGAACGCCCGCTCGTACCCGCCGAGGCGCGCCTCGCCCCGGATCGAGTTGCCGTAGTCGAAGACCTCGGCCCCGGCGTCGAGGAAGCCGACCATCGCCTCGACGTGCTTCGCCATCGACGCCCGCGCCCGGTCGGTGAACTCGGCCGGCTTCGCCTTCGCGTAGTCCCCCGCGTCGGCCGGCTCCACCCCCTCCGGCAGGTACGACAGCGGGTCGTGCGCGCTGGTCTGGTCGGTGACGACGTCGATCTCGACGCCCCGGCGTAGCAGCTCGGGGAAGACGGTCGCGGCGTTGCCGACCACGCCGACGCTGAGCGCGCGGCGGTCCCGCCTCGCGGCGAGCGCCCGCTCGACGGCGTCGTCCAGCGAGTTGGCGACCTCGTCCAGGTAGCGGTCGCGCACCCGGCGGTCGAGGCGGGACCGGTCCACGTCGACGACCAGGCACGCGCCGCCGTTCATGGTGACCGCGAGGGGCTGCGCCCCGCCCATGCCGCCGCAGCCGGCGGTCAGGGTCAGCGTCCCGGCCAGGCTGCCGCCGAACCGCTTCGCGGCGACGGCGGCGAACGTCTCGTACGTGCCCTGGAGGATGCCCTGGGTGCCGATGTAGATCCAGGAACCGGCGGTCATCTGCCCGTACATGGTCAGGCCGAGGGACTCCAGGCGGCGGAACTCCGGCCAGGTGGCCCAGTCGCCGACCAGGTTCGAGTTGGCCAGCAGCACCCGGGGCGCCCACTCGTGGGTGCGCAGCACCCCGACGGGGCGGCCGGACTGCACCAGCATCGTCTCGTCGTCGCGCAGGTCGGTGAGCGTGCGCACCAGCGCGTGGTACGACGGCCAGTCCCGCGCCGCCCGGCCGGTGCCGCCGTAGACGACCAGGTCGTCGGGGCGCTCGGCCACCTCCGGGTCGAGGTTGTTCATCAGCATCCGCAGGGCGGCCTCCTGGGGCCACCCCGGGGCGGTGAGCGCGGCGCCACGGGGGGCGCGGACGGGCTGGGGCATCTCGTCTCTCCTCTCAGCCGAGGAACAACTGGCGACGGGCGGCGGAGGACTCGAACGCCTCCAGCCGGCGCTGGGTCTCGGCGGGGGCGGCGTCGCAGATGGCCTCGAGGACCACCATCGCCAGGGTCATCGGGGCGGTGTGCAGGTCGAACACGAGGTCGGTGCCGACGGCGGCGGGGAGCAGCACCTCGGCGTGCTCGCCCGCCGGGCTGACGGGCGAGTCGGTGATCGCCACCACGGTCAGCCCGGCGTCGCGCGCCGCGCGCAGCGCGTCCAGGCTCTCGCGGGGGTAGCGGGGCAGCACGAAGGCCAGCAGGGCGCTCGCCCCCGCCTCGGCGGCCTGTTCGAGGCGGTCGAGGAGCAGGCTGCCGCCGTCGTCGAGCACCCGCACGTCCGGGTGCACCTTCGCGGCGAAGTACGCGAAGTACGCGGCCAGCGGCGCGGCGGCCCGCAGCCCGAGCACGGGCAGGGGGCGGCTCGCGGCGAGCAGCTTGCCGGTCTCGGCGATGCGGCCCCGGTCGGCGAGCCGGTCGGCGAGCCGCTCCAGGTTGCCGATCTCGGCCCGGACGGCGCGCTGGAGCTCGTTGCCGTCGCCGGCCGCTCCGCCGGGCGCGGCGGCGGTCAGCTCGCGCAGCCTGCGGCGCAGCGCCGGGTACCCGTCGTGCCCGAGCGCCACGGCGAACCGGGTCACCGACGGCTGGCTCACCCCGGCCAGCTCGGCCACCTCGGCCGCGGAGAGGTACGCCGCCGTGGCGGCGTGCTGCACCAGGCTGTGCGCGATCCGGCGCTGCGTCGGCGTGAGCCGGACGCCCCGGACCAGGTCGAGCACCCGGTCGGCGGACGCCCCGGACGTGCCCTCCTCATTCATGCGGCGACTCTATGCATGGAAACTTTCACAGGCAACCCCCGCCCGGACGCCCGGCGGGTGTCGGCGGTCGCCCGGAGCGGGTGCTCTGCTAGGGCTGCCTCTGTACTATCCGCACGGCGGGTGAGCAGAGGAGTGTGGGGCATGCAGCCGAACGGTCCGTACAGGTTCACCGAGGTGATGGGCGTTTGCCAGGTGGGCAAAGCCTGGTGGGCCGTCGACGGGCAGGACCGGCTGGTGACGGTCGCGGTGCTCGACTCCCTGGTGGCCGAGCATCCGCAGTGGCGGCAGGCGTTCTCCGGCATGGCCGACGTGCTGGCCGCCCCCGGCGGCGGTGGCCGCCCCTACATCGGCGCGGACTTCGACGCGCCCGAGCCCTGGGCCGCCTACGCCGCCGACGGCGGGCCGGGTGCCGAGCACCTCTTCCAGGCGCTCGGTCACCCGATCCGCACCGAGCGGTCGCGCGACGACAGCACCGTCGCGATGCTCCAGGTGCCCGCGCAGCAGGCCCCCCGCTCCACCGCCGAGCCGAGCACGCAGCCGACGTCCGGCGGTCCCGTCTCGGCCCAGCCGATCTCCGGCGGGCCCGTCTCCGCCCAGCCGATCTCCGGCGGCCCCGTCTCCGCCCAGCCGGCCTCCGGCGGGCCGGTCGCCCCGTGGGCGTTGCGGGGCGACCCGTCCCAGCCCGCGTCGGTCTCCGGCCCTCCACAGTCGGTCTCCGGGCCGCCGCACCCGGTCTCCGGTGGGCCTAGGTCCGTCTCAGCGCCCCCGCAGCCGGTCTCCGGTGCGCCGCAGTCCGTCTCCGGCCCCCCGCAGTCGGTCTCCGTGCCCCCGCGGGCGGTGTCGGCGCCCCCGGGGTTCGCCACCGCCCGCCCCGTGTCGGTGCCGCCGCAGCACCAGCCGGTGAGCGTCCCGCCGCACGACCCGTTCGCCGCGCCGGCCCGCCGCATCCAGCCCTCCGCGCCGCCCCGGCGGCGTGGCGTCGGGGCGCTGGCCGCCGTCGCGGCCCTGCTGCTGGTCGCCCTGGCCGCCGGCGGGGTCGGGATCTGGGGCGTCACGGCCGCCGGGTCGGAGTCGCCGGCCCCCACCCCGACCGTCGCCTCCACCGCCTTCCCGACCGCCACCCCGGTCAGCCCCGGCCTCAAGCCGTGGACGCAGGCGGCGCTGCGCAGCCCCGAGGAACGGGCGCTGGCCACCGTCGGGCCGTCGCTGGTCTTCATGGAGGTCATCGTCACCGGGTACGTGCGGAACAAGGCGGACGGCGCGCTGCTGCGCAAGGCCCCGGTCATCCTCAACCGGCGGTGCACCGGCTTCGTGGCGCGCCCCGACGGGCACGTCCTCACCAACAGCCAGTGCGTCCAGCCGACCCCGGAGATCCTGCTCTCCAACGCCCTCAGCGCCCTGGGCAACGCGCTCGTCGCCGAGGGCGACCTCAAGCAGGCCGAGGTCGCGGCCTTCGCCAGGGCCCGACAGCGGACCACCGTCTTCACCGGACCGGAGGCCGGCAGCCAGCCCGAGTCCAGGCTGTACGGACAGCTCAACGTGGCCAAGGGCGACGTCACGGACACCCCGGCGACCCCCGGCACCGTCGTGCGGGCCCTCACCCTGGAGGAGGGGAACGTCGCGCTGGTCAAGCTGGCCCAGGAGAACCTCCCCGCCGCCGAGCTGAACCCGTCGGCCACCGTCGCCGCCGAGACCTCCCTGCTCGTCCTCGGCTACGGCACCACCGACACCAGCTACCGGTCCGCCACGTACACGGTCGCGTCGAAGCCGGTGACCGTGACCGGGGTGGACGCCCAGTCGCCGGTGAACGCGTACCGGATCGACGCGGACCTGGGGCTCTACTCGCGCGGCGGCATCGCGATCGACGCCGGCGGTCGGGTGGTCGGGATGCTCGACAACGACATCCTGCGGCCCGACAAGGCAAACCGCCTGGTCGTCCCGGTGGCCACGATGTCCGGGCTGCTCGGCGCGGCCGGCGTCGAGAACAGCCTCGGCGCGGCCGACAAGCGTTACCGCAGCGGCCTCGACGCCTACTTCGCCGGCCGGAACTCCGCCGCCATCAAGGAACTGGACGGCGTCGTGCGGGACTCCCCGGCCAACCTCCTGGCGCAGGTCTACCGGCAGGCGGCCGTGGACAGCGGCGGCGGCGCCGACGCGGCGGCCGAGCGGCCGGGGTGGGCGGTGCCGCTGCTCGCCGTGGCCGGCGGCGCGTTCGCCGCCGGGCTCGTCGGCCTGGTGGTGCTGCTGCTCCGGCGGCGCGGCGCGGCGGCGTAGGGACGCCCCGGCCCGCGCCG
>NZ_BBZF01000014.1:0-192782 GCF_020884795.1 Micromonospora okii | reverse complement strand
CAGCGCCCCGCCGTGGTCGTCCCGGTGAGGTACGGGCCGACCCGGGTCCGCAGCACCGCCAGGGCGAACGCCCAGGGCAGCACCAGCGCGGCGGCGAGGTCGAACCAGCCGCCCTGCGGCGGCGTCCGCAGCACCCACAGGATCGCCGCGTGGCTGAGCACGACAGCGATGCCGCACGCCGCGAGCCGGCCGACCACCCGCGCGGCCCCGGCCCCGACGTGCCCGTCCAGCGCCTCGGCGAGCCGGACCAGGCCGCCGCTGATCAGCACGGCGGTCAGCACGCCCAGCACGGGCCGGCCGAAGTCGCCCGCCTTCACGTCCAGCGGGGTGCTCAGCCCGCTGGCCACCAGCGCCACGCCGAGCGCGACCATCGCCGCCGCCACCCCGGCCGGGATCCGTGCCCGGAACCGGCGCAGCAGCCGCCCGGCGAGCACGAAGACCAGGCAGGCCGGGACCAGGAACACCCCGAGCGGGCCGGCCGTGACCGCGTCGGGCGCCAGGTGGGCGGCGACCAGCCCGCCCAGGGCCACCGCCCAGGTGACCGCCGCCGGGAAGCGCTCCAGCCAGCGGTACGCGACCGCGATCAGGAACAGCACCGAGACGAACCAGAACGCCGAGAACGGCCGCACGGCCGCGCTGCCGCCGTAGAGCGCGGACCCGAACGCGCCGTCCGCCGCCTCCCCGGTCGCCGCGTCGGCGACGGCCAGCGCCATGAACAGCAGCACGAACCACGTCACGTACGGCACGCCGAGGGTGCGCCAGCGCTTGCGCAACTCGCCGCCGAGCGGGCGGCCGGGCGTCCAGAAGTAGCCGGTGAGCAGGAAGAACAGCGGCACGTGCCAGGTGTAGACGGTCGCCCGGGTGACGCTGTCGCTCCACACGTGACCGACGACCACGGCGGCGATCCCGACGACCCGAAGGAGATCGACCCCCGCGGATCGGGTGCCCACCGGTGCCGCGGTGCTGGTTGCCGACATGGCGCGCATCATCGCAGACGTGGCCGGCCCGTCCGGCCCACCCCTGGCCCGGGGCCCCCGTACCTCGGGCATCGCATAACCTTGCCCGCGACGAGCAGGCCGACCGGGGTGGAGGTGCGAGCGTGTCCGGTCTCCGCGTCCCGGTGCGACGCCTACGGTCGATGCCGCGCCCGGCGTGGGCCGCCGTGGCGGTCGTCGGCCTGCTCCTGGCCTCGGTCGCCGTGCTGGTCTGGCCGGCGTCGAGGTCGGGGGAGCCGCCCGCCGCCTGGTCCGCCCCGGACGGCTCGCGGACGGCCCCGGCGGTCGCCCCGGTGGACGCCACGAGCTGCGCGGCCAACGCGGCGGGCATGACGGGCTTCGTCCCCGTCGCCGCGCTCGACCTGCCGGCCCGCGCCGACTGGCGCGACCGCCCGCCCGCGTACGCCTTCGACCGCACCGCCGAGGTGGCCCGGGGCTTCGACCGGGTCGGCTACTGCCTGGAGCTGACCGGGCCGGCGGGCCCGCAATGGGTGTGGACGGCGATGGAGGCGTTCACCGCCGACGCCCGCCGCCTCGGCCCCTCCGGCCGGGGCGGCCCGATCGTCCGGCAGCGGGTCAACGACGTGGAGGTCGCCACCAACGTCCCCGGCCTGAGCACCGGCACCGGCCTCCCCGGCTACCTGGAGATGTGGCCCAACTCGTACGGCCCGGGCAGCTCCGGGCAGGTCGCCGGGGCGTCCGGCGACCGGTTCGACGCCGACGACGACGTGTACCCGGCCGTGGCGTACGGCTCGTTCCAGGTGCACCTGGTCGGTGCCACCCGGCCGTCCCCGGTCGCGCCGCAGACCGTGCTGGCCGTCAACGGCTTCACCTCGAACGCCGCGCCGCTGTCGCTCGGCATCGGCACCGCGCCCGGCGACCGTCCCGACTGGACGTTCGCCGCCAACGCGGCCGGGTTCAGCCAGCGGCGGCTGACCGTGTACGCCCGGCCGTCGGTGCTCACCGTCGACCAGCACCCCGCCGACCGCCAGCTCTACCCCCGCGACGCCGGCGACGGCGCGACGGTCACCGTCTCCGGTACGGTCACCGACCGCCGGGTCACCGCCGTGCAGCTCAAGGTCACCAGCGGCGCGGACGGCTGGGAGGAGACCGCGCCGGCCGCCGTGGGGCGGTCCTTCGCCCTGCGTCGCCGGATCACCGCCGGGCTGCGGGAGTACCGGGTCGAGCTGCGCGCGCTCGGCGACGGGGTGACCCGCCGGGTCGGCCTGTGGGAGGGCGTGGTGGCCGGCGACGTCTACGTCGTCCAGGGCCAGTCCAACGCCGTGGCCGGCGGGCAGCAGGGCTCGTCGGCGGGGGACGAGTCCCGCTTCCTGCGCAGCTACGGCTCGCCCGTGGCGGACCGTGCCCTCTCCGCCGCCGACCGGAGCTGGCACTACGCCGTCGGCGACCCGGCCCGGCAGCCGGGCTCGGTCGGCCAGTGGGCGATCCGGGCGGCGCACCGCCTCATGGACACCTACCAGGTCCCCGTGGCGGTGGTCAACGGCGCCGAGAACGGCCGGCAGATCGGCCACTTCCAGCGCCGCGACGCCGCCCCCGACGACCTCGGCACCAACTACGGGCGGCTGCGGCAGCGGCTCCGGGCGGCCGGGGTGATCGGCCACGTCCGCGCCGTCCTGTGGTACCAGGGCGAGGCCGACGACAACCGCGCCGACACCCACGTGGCCGGGTTCACGGCGCTGCTGCGGGACTGGCGCGCGGAGTTGGGGGCCGACGTGGACCGGGGCACCCGGTACTACGTCTTCCAGGTCCGCACCTCCCCGTGCGGCGACAGCCGCGCCGGGGAGCTGCGCGAGGCGCAGCGCCGGATGGGCGACACGCTCGGGGTGACCCTGCTCTCCACCAACGGCCTCTCCGGGCAGGTCGGCTGCCACTTCGCCTGGGAGGGGGGCTACCGCGAGCTGGGCGACCACGTCTTCGCGGTCCTGGCCCGGGACCTCCACGGCGGGCCGGGCGCGGGCGTCGCCCCGCCCAATCCCCGCTCCGCCGCCTTCGGCGACGCCGCCCGCACCGAGCTGGTCGTCCAGCTCCGCGGCGACGACCCGCTGAGGGTGGACCCCGGCGTCGCCGCCGACTTCCGCCTCGCGGGCACCACCGCCACGGTCGTCGGGGTCGCCTACCGGGAGGGCGGCCGGCTGGTCCTCACCCTCTCCGGCCCGGCGGGCGCCGCCACGGCGGTGAGCTACCTGGGCCGGGCCGGGGCGGGGCCGGCGATCGTCAACCCCACCGGCGCCGGGCTGCTGACCTTCGCCGACCTGCCGATCAGCCCCGGCCCGTGACGGCGGCGTCCACCGGCCCCCTGGCGGGCGGCCGGTGCGCCGGCGTCAGCCACGACCGGGTCAGCATCAGCGCCAACAGGATCCAGGACAGGCCGTCGACGGAGAGCGGGTTCCACACCACCTCGGTGAACGAGTAGACGAGCAGGAGCACGACCGGGGCCTTCGCGGTGAACGCCCGCCCGTCGCCGACCCGGCCGTGCAGCAGCGCCGTGGCCCACAGCGCCCAGACCGCCAGCGCGACGAAGCCGCCGGCGAAGACGACGAGCACGTACCCGGAGTGGAAGAAGTGCGTCGGCGCGTCCCCGGCGTCCTGCAACCGGTACCACTTCGAGACGCCGACCCCGGTGGCCTCGGACCCGGCGAGGTACTCCCGGGCGGTGACCCAGATGTTGCCCCGGTTGCTCAGCGTCGTGCGCGACGCGGTCCACATCAGGTACGTGGCCGCGCCGACCGACGCCAGCACCAGCGCCACGCAGCCCGCCAGGTGGATGCGGTCGTACCGGCGACGCCGTTCCAGCAGGAAGCTGCCGAGCAGCCAGGCGCCGGCGGCGGCGAGCGCCAGGTAGCTGGTGCGGGAGCCCGTCGCCACGATGATCAGCAGACAGAAGGCCGCCGCCGCCGCCAGCTCGACGCGGCGCAGCGCGCAGACGGCGGCGACCAGGGTGAACGACGCGATCAGCGCGACGTAGTTCTCGGAGTCGAAGAAGCTCTTGAACAGCGCCCCCGCCATCGAGCACTTCTCCAGCTTCCCGGCGGTGCAGGCCCGCCAGGCGGCCGACCCCGAGAGGGCCGTCGGGATCGTCAGCACCGCCAGCACGGCCAGCCCCAGGTACGCCGTGGCCCGCGTGGTCAGCGCCGCCCGGCCGGCCAGCAGCGCCCCGGCGAGCAGTAGCAGCCCCGCCGCCGCGTACGCCACCAGCCGTGACCCGTAGAGCCCCGGGCCCGTGAGGACGTCCACGCTCACGCACCAGACCAGCAGCACGGCGGCCGCCGCCCAGGCGACCCGCAGCCACCGGTCGTCCGGCCCGCGCAGGCCCCGGCCGCCCCGCAGGTCGCGGCGGCCCGACCAGAGCACCCAGGCGAGCAGGCATGCCACGAGCAGCCCGATGAGCGCCGAGCTGCGCTCCCCGGCCAGCGCCGGTGCGGCGTTCGCGCCGACCGCGAACGCGACCAGCGCGACGGCGGTCGGCGCGCCGCCGAACGCGGCGGCGATCCTCCCCCGCGTGACCAGCAGCCACCCGGCCACCGCCAGGCCGCCGACCGTCAGCAGGACTCCGAAGAGCGTGACCAACTCAATCCCTTTCTCTGGTCGGCGCGGGGTGCGGCGTGACGGCAGGCCCCGGACGATCGCGGCGGACGGCGGCGGCGAGTAGCCCCCAGAGCAGCGCGGCGAGGAGCGCGTCGCAGACCAGGCTGGACACGACGGCGCCCTGCCAGCCGTACGCGGGGATCAGCCACACGTTCAGCCCCGCGTTGACGACGCCGACGGCGATCTGGCAGACCGTACGCCGTCCCTGCAACCGGCTGCCCGACAGGGTGTCGGCGGCCAGGTAGTGCAGCGACTTCAGCACCAGCAGCGCGGCGAGGCCCTGCAACGCGGCCGTTGCCGCCCCGTACTCCGGGCCGAAGACCAGCGGCATCATCGGGGCGCAGGCGACCAGCAGCAGGGCCGCCGGGACGCTGAACACCAGGTACTTCGGCAGCAGCGCGCGGGTCAGCCGCAGCGCCGCCCGGGGGCCGGCCCGGCCCGCCTCGAAGAACCGGGGGTAGGCGACCGCCGCCATCGACCGGGCCGGCGTGTACGCGAAGTCCACCACCCGGTACGCCGCCGCGTAGACGGCCGCGCCCTCCGGGCTGCCCAGCCGGGACAGCATCACCTTGTCGAGATCGTTGTAGACGGTCTGCGCCGACAGCCCGACGGCGAACAGCATCCCCGCCCGGGCCTGCGCGAACGCGCCGCGCAGCCCCACCGGCAGGCGGCCCGGGCCGCGCGCCCCGTAGAGGAGCACCAGCAGGCAGACGACCCCGGAGACGGCGGCGGCCGTCACCGCCCAGGCGCGCAGCGTCAGCGGCCCCGCCACGGCCAGCGCCAGGACCACCGCCGCGACCAGCCGGCAGACGTGCAGCAGGGCGGGGATCAGCGAGGCCGCGAAGACCCGGCCCCGGGCCTGGACCGAGGCCGCCACGACCTCGACGAGCCGCCAGGCCACCAGGTCCGCCACGGCCAGCGCGGCGACGTCCACCAGGGAGACCTGGCCGCCCCAGACGGCCACCCCCGCCGCGCTCACCAGCACCGACGCGCCCGCGCCGAAGACGGCCGTCAGCACCAGGCCCCGGGCGAGGTGCGCGCGCCACCGCTCCGGCGCGTCCGCGTAGTTCTGGAAAATCAGGCTGGGCGCGCCGGCCGACGCGAACGGCGACACCACCGCCACGAGCGCGGTGACGCCGACGAAGAGCCCGTACGCCTCGATCGGCATCTCCCGGGCCAGCAGCACGAAGAGCACGCCCTGGGCGAGGGTGCGCAGCAGCGTGCCGACCAGGAACGTGCCGGAGCGGCGCAGGAAGCCGTCGCCCCGGCGGCGGCCCGCCGGGGCGGCCTGCGCCCGGTCGACGGCGCTGTCGGCGACGGTCACCGGGCCAGCTCCCGCATCCACCGGCGGCTCACCACGGCAGGGTCGAGGGCCGCCGCGCGGGCCTCCCACGCCCGCGCGAAGTCGTCCGGGCCGGGCCGGGCCTCCCCGGTCAGCCGCCGCACCGTCTCGGCCAGCGCCGCCGGGCCCGGCTCCGCCGCCAGCGCGCCCGGCACCAGGGCCGGGATCAGCTCGTCCAGCGCGGGCACCGGCAGGGCGGCCACCGGCAGCCCCGCCTCGGCCGCCTCGACGAGGCTGAACCCGAACGTCTCCGCCCGGGACGGGTGCACGAGCAGGTCCGCCTCGGCGAGCAGCCCGGCCACCCCCGGAATCCGGCCCAGGAACGTCGCCCGGTGCGCCACGCCCAGTTCCCGCGCCCGGGCCTCGAGCAGCGCCCGCTCCTCGCCGTCCCCGGCCAGCGACAGCCGGTACGTCTCCGGCAGCAGCGCCAGCGCCTCCAGCGCGCAGAGGTGGTTCTTGTACGGCCGGAACGCGGCCGTGGTGACCAGGTGGATCCGCCCCGGGTCGGCCACCGGGCGGGGCGCGACGTACGGGACCACCGGGAGGGGATTGGTGATGGTGACGACGGACTGCCCGGGGGCGAGCCGCCGCACGGTCCGCGCGACCCCCTCGGATACGGCCACGACGAGGCGGGGGCGCAGCGCGCCGACCCGGCCCGCCCGCGCCAGCGCCCGCACCCGCCGGTCGATCTCCAACCGGGCCGGCAGCAGCGAGTGCTCCCACGCCACGAAGTCGCGGCCGGTGCCCGCGAGCGCGGCGCCGACGGGCACCGCCCCCCACAGCCCGCTGGCCACCACCTCCACCCCGGCCGGCAGGGCGCGCAGCCGCCGGCGCAGCGGCGGCACGGCCTCCACCAGCCGGGTGATGCGGGTGCCCAGGCCCAGGTGGTCGATGTCCAGGTCGTCCAGGCCGGGCGGGACGGCCCGGGACAGCACGGTCGCGGAGACCTCGACGCCCTGCGCCCGCAGCCCGCGCATCAGCAGCACGGCCGCCCGCTCCATGCCGTAGAGGGGGGCCAACTGCGGCAGGACGAAGTGCAGGCGCATCAGCGGGCCCCGCCGGCCGGCCGCGCGGCGGGACGGGAGGCGGCGCGGGAGCGGCGCATGGCGAGCCTTTCCAGGGTGGACCGGGGCACGAGGCCCAGCGCGGCGATGGTGGCGTTGGGCGCCGACGGCGGCGAGTTGCGCCGGATGGCGCGCACCAGCTCGCGCGCGCCCGCCCAGTCGCGGGCCTGGAGCGCGTACCGCAGGGTCTGGGCGGCGACGAAGTCGGCGAACGTCTCCGGCGCCCACACCCCCTCCCACCGGCTCGCCCACTGCCATGACGTGCGCCAGTCGGCGCCCGCCGAGATGGACCCGGGGCTGCCCACGGTGTAGACGGTGGTGGCCTCCGGCACCTGCGCGATCCGCGTGCCGGGCAGGCGGGCCGCCCGGACCAGCCAGTCCCAGTCCTGGTGGCGGGGGAGGGTCTCGTCCCACGGGCAGGCGATGGCGAGCGCCCGGGTGGTCAGCAGCGTCGAGGTGGCCAGCGACTGGCGGCCGACGCCGAGGCGGCGGCGGCGGAACAGGTAGTCCTCCGGCCGGGCGTCCGCGCCGATCAGCTCGGTGGGCGTCGCCGTCGGCAGCGGCTCCGCGCCGGCCTTGCGTTGGAGGATCCGCGACGACACGATCGGCTGCCAGCCGTCGGCGGCCAGCCGCTCCAGGACGGGGAGCTGGACCGCCAGCTTGGTCGGCAGCCAGGCGTCGTCGTCGTCCAGGAACGCCACGTGGCTGCCGGGCGCGGCGTGGGCGACCCCGAGGTTGCGCGCGTACGAGCCACGCCGGCCGCCCCCGGTGCACACCACCTCGTCGATCTGACCGCGCAACGCGTCCACGGTCGCCGGCACCTCGGCCAGGTCGCAGACGACCACGACGCGCACGGAGACCCCCCGCTGCGCCCGCGCCGACAGCACCGCCTCGGCGAGGCTGGGCCTGCCCGTCGTCGGGATCACGACCGAAACGTCCGTCAACGCCCACCCCCACGGAAGACCTCCGCCACGGTGCGCAGCAGCACCTTGGCGTCCAGCCACAGCGACCAGTTCTCGATGTAGTAGTTGTCGAAGCGCGCCCGGTCGGAGATCGGAGTGTCCCCGCGCAGCCCGCTGACCTGCGCCAGCCCGGTGAGCCCGACCGGCGCCCGGTGGCGCATGGAGTAGGTGGGGTACTCGGCGGAGAACTTCTCCACGAAGTGCGGGCGCTCCGGGCGCGGCCCCACCACGCTCATGTCGCCGCGCAGGATGTTCCACAACTGCGGCAGCTCGTCCAGGGACGTCCGGCGCATGAACCGCCCGATCGGGCCCACCCGCCGGTCGTGCGCGATCGACCAGTTCGTCTGCGACTCGTGCTCGTCCACCGGCCGCATCGAGCGGAACTTGACGATGTGGAACGGCTTGCCGTGCCGGCCGATCCGCTCCTGGTGGAAGAAGATGCCCCGCCCGCCGTCGAGGAACGTCGCGACGGCGCAGAGCAGCAGCACCGGGCTCAGCGCCAGCAGCGCCACCGAGGCGAAGGCGATGTCCGACGCGCGCTTGAGCGCCCACCGGGGGCCGGAGAGGGTGACGTCGCCGACCTTGACGATCGGGATCGCCCCGATGTGGTCGCCGGAGGAGCGCGAGCCCCAGAGCGCGGGCACCGCCCAGAGGTCGCATTCCGCGTTGCCCGGCCGGCGCAGGATCTCCATCAGCACCGGCTCCGGGCACTCCGGGTCGGCGATGAGCAGCACCTCGCACTCGACCATCGCCACGAGCTTGTCGAGCTGGTCGAGCGTGCCGATCAGCGGGTGCGCGCTGGGCGCGGGCCGCGTCCGGGCGTCGACGCAACCGACGAAGCGCAGCCCGTACTGGGGGTAGCGGCGCAGCAGGCGGGCCAGCTCCACCGCCGTCGGCCCGCTGCCGATCACGATCGCGTTGTGCTCCACCCAGCGGCGCTTGCGCGCGACGATCGCGAACTCGCGGGTCGCCGCGCGGCCGACGAGGACCAGCCCGGCGGCGAGGCCCACCCCACGGACGAAGCCCAGCACGTACTCGGCCGACTCGTGGCGCAGGGCGGCGACGATGGCCACGATGGCGCCGCAGGCCAGCAGCCGGCCGAAGAGGCTGGGCAGCTCGTCGAGGAAGCTGACGTGCCGGCGGGCCCGGTACAGGCCGCCCGCCGCGAAGAACACGACGGTCAGCCCGGCCATCACCAGCGTCCCGCGCCAGTACTGGTGGGTGAGCGCCAGCGGCACGAGCAGGGCGACGACGTCCACCGGAGCGGTCATCATCCAGGCCCGCAGCCACCGGGTGCGCCGGGAGGCGCGCGACCCCGCGTACGGCAGCACCGCCGTGGTGTCCAGGCCGGGGACGCCCGGCCGCTCGCCGTCGGCACGGGCGGCGGGGACCCGCGGCCCGTGGCCGGGGCCCTGCGCTGTCACCGGTGCGTCCCGCGGCGCGACCGTGGCATGGTCACCCGTCGCCGATTGACCTGACATGTCGGTCCTTCCCCCGTGGCCGCCACGGCAGGTTGGTCCGCGGGGGCGCACGAAGGATACGAGCGCGACGGGTGCGTCACCAGGGCCGACAGGACAGAACGACGTCCTACTTCCTGGCGGCGTCGAGGATCTCCGGCACCGCGTCCCGGCGTACCGCGTCGTAGAAGGTCTTCGCCCTGGCGGTGTCGGCGAAGACGACGCTCTCGCTGCCCATCCTCCCCGTGCCCCGCGTCGGGCTGGTGAAGAAGACCAGGTTCCGACCGCGCAGCCCGCGCAGGTCCGTCGCCATGTCCACCAGGGACATCTCCCTGTCGACGGAGACGGCCGCCGAGGTCGCCTTGACGAAGTCGTTGAGCCGACCCGGGCTGGTGAGGATGCCGCCGGAGGCGGCCTTGTCCAGGATCGCCTTGATGACCTGCTGCTGGTGGCGGATCCGGGCGAAGTCGCCGTCCGGGAACTGCTTGCGCTGCCGGGCGTAGTCCAGGGCGGTCTCGCCGTCCATCGTCTGCGTCCCCTGCCGGAACGTGCGGAACGGCGGGTGGATGGAGGTGAAGGTCTTCTCCGCGGTGATGTCGACGCCGCCGAGGGCGTCGATGATCTCCGTGAAGCCGGCGAAGTCGACCACCGCCACGTGGTCGACGCGAACCTGGGTGAACTCCTCGACGGTCTGCACCATCAGCGGGATGCCACCCCACGCGTACGCGGCGTTGATCTTGGCGTCCCGGCCGCCCTGCCCGTCCTTCGACCGGGGGACGCGCACCCACGTGTCCCGGGGAATCGAGACGAGCTGCGCGCTCTTCCGGTCCTTCGGCAGGTGGGCCAGGATGATCGTGTCGGTCCGCGAGCCGGCGGTCCCGTCCGGGTCCCGGGAGTCGCTGCCCAGGATCATGATGTTCATCGCGTCCCCGGCCACCACCGGCGGCCGGTTCTCCCGCGGCACCTCCGCGAAGGCGTCCACCCGCTCGATGTCCTTCTCCACCGAGCGCAGGTAGAACGCCGCCGCCCCGACGCCGCCCGCCCCGAGCAGGGCGACCACCAGCAGCGTGACGAGCACGATCCGGCGGGCCCGGCGACGTGGCCGTCGGGGCCGCTCCACGTCGGGGGCAGCGTCCACCGGGCCGGGCGGCGTGAAGCCGGCGAGCTGTTGGCGTTCAGGCATGCCGGGCATGCTACTGACTCGACGCCGAGCCGGTCCGCCCGTCCACCCTCCGGCGGGCGAGAGCCCCCCACACGTCGCCCGGAACTGGTACAACCCTCCCGTGTACGCGACGAAGCTGAGGCGGGCCATCGCCCACACCCGGCTCGCCCCGGTCGCCGCCTTCCCCAAGCGGCTCGCCCGGTGAGGCTCGCGGCCCTGCACACGTACCCGGTCAAGGGCTGCCACCGCCTCGACCACGACGCCGCCCGCGTCGAGCCGTGGGGCCTGGCCGGCGATCGGCGCTGGATGGTGGTCGACGCCGACGGCGTCGGCGTCACCCAGCGGGAGACCACCGCGCTGGCCCGGCTGCGGGTCGAGCCCCGCGACGGCGGCCTGCTGCTGCGCGCCGCCGACCGGCCCGACCTCCCCGTCGCCGCCCCGGCAGACACGCCGCCGCTGCCCGTGCGGGTGTTCCGCAACCGGCTCCCGGTCCCCGCGCTGCCCGCCGGCCCGGCCGCCGATGACTGGCTCACCGCCCTGCTCGGCCGCCCGGTCCGCCTCGTCCACCTGGCCCGGCCCACCCGGCACCAGGCCCCCGGCACGCGCGCCCACGACACCGGCGACCAGGTCAGCTTCGCCGACGACTACCCCCTGCTGCTGGCCGTCGCCGCCTCCCTCGACGCGCTCAACGGCTGGCTCGCCGAGGCCGGCGAGGCACCCCTGCCGATGGCCCGGTTCCGGCCCAACCTGGTCGTGGCGGGCGCGCCCGCCTGGGCCGAGGACGGCTGGGCCGGCCGGCGGCTGCGGATCGGCTCCGCCCGGTTTCGCGCCGCCGGGGGCTGTGGCCGCTGCGTGGTCACCACCACCGACCAGGAGACGGGGGTACGCGGCAGGGAACCGCTGCGCACCCTCGGCCGGCACCGCAACATCGGCGGGGAACTCCTGTTCGGGCTGCACCTCGTGCCGGAGGGGCCGGGCACGGTGCGCGTCGGCGACCCGGTGGAGGTGCCGTCCCAGCCCGGGCCCGGCCCGTCCGCCTGGCCCGGCCCGTCCGCCTGGCCCGGCCCGTCCGCCTGGCCCGGCCCGTCCGCCTGGCCCGGCCCGTCCGCCTGGCCCGGCCCGTCCGCCTGGCCCGGCTCGTCCGGCTAGCCCGGCTCGCCCGGCGTGTTGCCGGCGGTCAGGTCGAGCCACATGAGCACCTCGTCCCGGTCGTCGCCCGGGGCGACCCGCAACGCGCCCGGCAGCCGGCCCACCTCCCGGTACCCGAGCCGCGCGTAGAACCGCTCCAGCCCCAGCCCGTCCCGCACGGTGACGTGCAGCGCCTCCCGCCCCGCCTTCCGGCCGAGCCGCTCCGCCTCGCGCATCAGCGCCGCGCCGTACCCGAGGCCCTGGGTGTCGGGGTGCACCATCACGCGCTTCAGCACGCACCAGTGCGCCTTGAGGTCGAACCGGTTGTCTGCGAAGATCAGCACGGCCACGGGACGCCCGCCGTCGTACCCGACGAGCAGCCGGTCCGGGCCGTCGGCGACGCCGGCGAAGGCCGCCTCCGCGACGGGACGGACGTCGGCGGCGGTGACGGGTGCGACGAAGCCGACCGCCCCGCCGGCGTTGGTGACGTCGACCCAGAGGGAGACGATCTGTTCCCGCAGGTCGGCGGTGAGGTCAGGGTCGAGGACGAAGCGCAGGCTCACCCGACCATCCTGCCGTCGCGCCGCCTGGCCGGACCCGCGATCGTGACACGCCCGACAACCGGCCACCGGTGCCGCCGGTGGGCGGTGCGTCCGACACCTGGCCGGGGAAGGTTTCGGACGGGGTGGAAGTGGGGCCGGCGGGATTCGAACCCGCACTGGTACGGACCTAAACCGCATGCCTCCTGCCGTTGGGCTACGGCCCCTTGATCGTGTACACCGTCATCTTCCACGACCACTGAGGCGACCAACGTAGGCGCCTGCCGATCGGGAAGCCGGTTGGTGTCACGGCCTTCGGATCGTAGACCACGTCGGGCGTGACGGCCGCCGGCCGGCGGGCCCCGGCGTACGTGGCGGTCTGGCTGTGGCAGTTGGGGCAGAGCAGGCGCAGGTTGCGCGGCCGGTTGTCCAGGAAGTCACCGTTGATGTGGTCGACGTGCAGGGTGAGGGCCGCCCCCTGCCACACAGGGCCGATGCCGCACGCCTCGCACTCCTCCGGCAGCCCGATGAACGCCAGTGCCCGTTTCAGGCGAGCCCCCGCCACCCGTCGCGCCCCCTCGGGCCGTCGGGTCAGGAGCGCCGACGCGGGCACCCGGGGCCCTACCCCGCGCTTGCCCCGGTTGTGTGCTTGCCCGGTGAAGTGCGAGGTGTCGATGCCGAAGCGCTTGAGCTGGCGGCTGATATGGGCGTGCGAGCCCCCGCTGACGCGCACGCCCAGCAGCCGCATCACCTCGGTGACGCTGTGGGCCTGCGCCGCTGCGGCGGTTAGCTTCTCCACGGTGTGCTTGTAGGGGGCCACACGCGCACCGTAGCGGGGCGGGGTGACAGTCTCAGTCCAGCCCGAGGTCGCGGCGCAGCTTGGCGACGTGCCCGGTGGCCCTGACGTTGTACAGCGCCCGCTCGACCTTCCCGTCCGGGTCGATGACGAAGGTGGACCGGATCACCCCGGTCACCGTCCGGCCGTACGACTGCTTCTCGCCGTACGCGCCGTACGCGGTCAGCACCGCCTTGTCGGCGTCGGCGACGAGGGGGAACGTGATGGCGTCCCGCTCGCGGAACTTCGCCAGCTTCTCCGGCTTGTCCGGGGAGATGCCGACCACCTCGTAGCCCGCAGCCCTGAGCGAGTCGAGCGAGTCGCGGAAGTCGCACGCCTGCTTGGTGCAGCCGGGGGTCATGGCGGCGGGGTAGGCGTACAGGATCACCGTCCGGCCGCGCAGGTCGGCCAGGGACAGCGTCTCCCCGGTGTCGGTCGGCAGGGTGAAGTCGGGCGCGGGGTCGCCGGGCTGGAGGCGGGCGGGCGAGGTCATGGCCGCAACCCTACCGCCGGAGCCCCGCCCGGCAGCTCGCCGACATGGCGGTGACGCGCGCACGGGGACCGCCCCGGTTCGCCGACATGGAGTCACGCGCTGTTGCAAGCCATTGGCAAGAAGGCATCGATGGAAATAGGCTGATCCCCGTCGGCGTGGGCCCGCCCGCCGCGTCCCGGGAGGTCGCGTGGAAACCCTGGCGATGCACATCTCGAACGGGATCATCGACGGCCCCGTGGCCGCCGTCTTCGCCGCGTTCGCGCTGGTCGTGCTGGCCCTCTGCGTGCTGCGCGGCCGGCGCGACCTGGACGACCGGCTGGCCCCGATGGCCGGGCTCGTCGCCGCGTTCATCTTCGCCGTCCAGATGCTCAACTTTCCCCTCCTCACCGCCGGGGTCAGCGGCCACCTGCTCGGCGGCGCGCTCGCCGCGCTGCTGGTCGGCCCGTGGATCGGCGCGCTCTGCGTGGCGGTCGTGCTGGTCGTGCAGGCCCTGGTCTTCGGCGACGGCGGGGTGGCGATGCTCGGGCTCAACATCACCAACATGGCCGTGTTCGGCACCGCGGCGGCGTACCTGCTGATCGCGCTCCTGCTGCGGGTGCTGCCCCGCACCCCGGCCGGCCTCGGCGTGACCGCCTTCGTCTCGGCGCTGGTCAGCGTCGTGGTCGCCGCGATGGGCTTCGTCGTGCAGTACTGGCTGGGCGGCACCACCGACCTCGGCGGGAACCTGGGCGGCCTGGCCGGCACCATGGCCGGGGTCCACCTGCTGATCGGCGTCGGCGAGGGGCTGATCACCGCGACCACGGTGGTCACCGTCGCGAAGGTGCGCCCCGACCTGGTGTACGCGCTGCGCGCCCTCAAGCCGGTCGCGCCGGCTCCCGCCGTCCCGGTCGCCGGGGGTGCCCGGTGAGCAGGCGCGGCTGGGGGTTCTTCGTCGGCGGCCTGTTGGTCGCCCTGCTGCTGGCCGGCGTGGTGAGCAACTACGCCTCGTCGCATCCCGACGGGCTGGACTCGTCGCTGCGCGAGGGCTGCACCGTCGACGCCGAGGGGGAGATCACCGGCGGCAGCTGCCCGGCGCAGCGGGAGCGGGACCACGAGTTGGGCGACAGCCCGCTGGCCGACTACGGCGTCCGGGGCGTCGACAACGACTTCCTCTCCACCGGCCTGTCCGGCGTGCTCGGCGTGCTGCTGACCTTCGCCGTGGGCGGGGGCGTCTGCTGGCTGCTGCGCCGCCGCGACCCGCAGCCGACGACCGGGGCTGCGAGGGGCGACGCGTTCGGGGACGCGAGGAGCGGCGCGGCCGGGGACGGGACCGGCGGTGGCCCGGCGGCCGACGATCCGGTGACCGGCCGCCGGGCGGCGTCCGGGGCGGGCGGCGGCGGGCCGGCCTCCGGCGGGGCGCGCGCCGTAGACGGCCGGTAGGCGGTCCGGCGATGGGGGCCGGCCACGCCCACGTGCTCTACCGGGAGTCGGCCTCCCCGGTGCACCGCCTCCCGCCGGAGGTGAAACTCGCCGCGATGGTGCTGTTCACCCTCGCGGTGGTGGCCACCCCGCGCGCGGCGTTCTGGGCCTTCGGCGGGTACGCGCTGCTGGTCGCGGCGGTCGCCACGCTGGCCCGGGTGGGGCCGGGCTGGCTGCTGAGCCGGGCGGCGATCGAGCTGCCGTTCGTGCTGTTCGCGTTCGCGCTGCCGTTCCTCGGCGCGGGGGAGCGGGTCGAGGTGGCGGGGGTGGCCCTCTCCGTCGACGGGCTGCTCGGCGGCTGGAACATCGTCGCGAAGGGCACCCTCGGCGTACTGGCGTCGCTGCTGCTGGCGGCGACCACGACGACCCGGGACCTGATCGTCGGCCTGGACCGACTGCGCTGCCCCCAGGTGGTCACCCAGATCGCCACCTTCATGCTGCGCTACCTGGACGTGCTGGTCGGCGAGGCCCGCCGGATGCGGGTGGCGCGGATCTCCCGGGGCGACGACCCGCGTTTCCTGTGGCAGTTGCGTGGCTTCGCCGCCGGGGTGGGCTCGCTGTTCCTGCGCGCCTTCGAGCGCGGCGAGCGGGTCTACCTGGCGATGCTGTCGCGCGGCTACTCCGGCCGGATGCCGGCGGTCTGGCAGGGCGCGGGCGCGGCCACCGCCGGGCAGTGGCTGGCCGGGGCGGCGGTCCCGCTGGTCGCGGTCGCCATCGCCGCGACCGCCGTCGTCCTGACATGATCCGTACGTGCAGACCCCCACCCCCTCCCTCGACGTGCGCGGCCTGCGGTACGCGTACCCCGACGGGCACCTCGCCCTGGCCGGGGTGGACCTGACGGTGCCGCGCGGCGGGCGGGTGGCGCTGCTCGGGCCGAACGGCGCGGGCAAGACCACCCTGGTGCTGCACCTCAACGGCGTCCTCACGGCGACCGGGGGGACGGTGAGCGTCGGCGGGCTGACCGTCGACCGCGACCGGGCCACCCTCGCGGAGGTCCGCCGGCGCGTCGGGATCGTCTTCCAGGACCCGGACGACCAGCTCTTCCTGCCCACCGTCGCCGAGGACGTGGCGTTCGGCCCGGCCAACCTGGGGCTGCGCGGGGCGGAGCTGGTGGCCCGGGTGGACGAGGCGCTGGCGGCGGTGGGGATGGGCGAGCACCGGGACCGGGCCCCGCACCACCTGTCGTTCGGGCAGCGCCGCCGGGTGGCGGTGGCCACCGTGCTGGCGATGCGCCCGGAGATCCTGGTGCTCGACGAGCCCTCGTCGAACCTGGACCCGGCGGCCCGCCGGGAGCTGGCCGAGATCCTGCGCGGCCTGCCGGTGACGCTGCTGATGGTCACCCACGACCTGCCGTACGCGCTGGAGCTCTGCGACCGCTCGGTGATCCTCGACGCCGGCCGCATCGTCGCCGACGCCCCCACCCGGGAGCTGCTGGCCGATCGGGAGCTGCTGGCGGCGCACCGCCTGGAACTGCCCTACGGCTTCGCGGCCCGCTAGGTCTCCGGGTGGGGGCCCGGTCAGGTCGCCGCCTCGTCACCCTTGGGCGACTGCGGCGAGCCCGCACCTCGGCGTGCCGGCCCTAGATGGAGGCGAACGACGAGGTGCGGTCGTTCCAGCCGACGGCTTCGAGGTAGTGGTTGAATCCGCCGTACGGGATGAACAGCGTCGAGCCGCCGTAGTAGGTGTGGTCGTAGAGGACGGTGGCGGTGGTGCCGTACGGGGAGTTCTTCACCGAGGACGTCTCGTCGTTCCAGTTGCTGGGCCAGAAGCACCCGTACACGTGGGTCAGCCGCTGATAGCCGTAGTTCTTCTCCAGGAAGAGCGAACAGCCGCCGAAGTCCATGTGTTCGAAGATGATGCTTCCGCTCGTGTCCCACACGTTGGCGGAGACCCCGTCCCCGCCGGGGCCGACGAGCCGCCAGCCGGCGCCGGGGGTGTTCGGGTCGGCGTGCTTCGACGGTGTCGCCAGGGCGTGCGCGGGGCCACCCCGCGAGGACACGAACTTCTCGAGCGCGTCGCGGCTGGTGAACGCGTGCAGCCGCCCCTGGGCACCCTTGCCGTCCGGGAAGTAGGCCATGTGCAGGACGTAGCCGTCGTAGTCGCGGATCGCCTCGCCCGGCACGTCCCTGCCGTCGATCGTCAGCGGCACCTTGGGGACGCGGTGGATCGCCGCGGCGTCACGGGCGGCCGACGCGGTCTGCGGCCCGTAGGCCATCGCGGGAACCGGACGGGCTCCGGCGACACCCAGGGCGAGCAGCGCCACGGCCAGCATCCCGGCCGACAGCCGTCGGAGGCGCCACCCGGGGCTGCTGCCGGCGGTCCTGCGATTGCGGGTCGTTCTCATGGATCTCCACCCCTTTCGAGGGACGGCCGCGACGCACCTGGCGCGCCCCGGGCAGGGGCGTGGTCCACACTGACGAATGCCCAGGTCGTCCGGCCAATGGTTGGGTCGCGGAGCGGGGCGTTGCGGAACGCCGCCGCTGCCTACCGGACCGGGTGGGCCGCCGCTGGGACAGCCCTCGTCCTGAAGCGGGCACGCCGGTGACGGTGCGGGCGACGGCGACGCCCAGGAACCGGGGTGGCGCCGGGATGCCCTCTACCGCAGGCAGGCATGTGGCCAGGTTAGGAAGGCGCCCGGCTGTCCGGCCGTATCCCGGACACCACGACCAGCATGCCGGCCGACAGGGCGACCGGCAGGGTGGCCGGGTGCCCCGCTGCCGTCGCACACCGGCCGCGCCCGGGTGCCCCGCTAGGCGGCGCTGCTCTCCCGGGTCGCGTGGAGGTCGGCGGGGGTGGGGGCGGGGCGGGCGTGGGCGGCGGCGCGCAGGCGCAGGATGCCGGCGGCGGTGGCGCCCGCCCCGGCGGCCAGGATCAGGGTGAGCAGGGCGCGGGCCACGCCACCGGGCCAGGGCAGCGGGGGCACCGAGCGGCTGAGGACGCCCAGGTTTCCGACGCCGACGAGCAGGACGAGGCACGCCCCGGCCAGCGCCACCGCGAAGTCGGCACCCGGGCGGCGGGCCAGCGCGTACCCGCCCGCCGCGACCGCGCCGAGGCCGGTGAGCAGCGCCCACACCTGGCCGGTGAGCAGGCCGGCGAGCACCTCGCCGAGCCCGGTGGAGCCCGCGTCCAGCTCCCGGCCGACGGTGAACGCGAGAGCGGCTACCCCGCCGGCGAGCAGCACCGCGCCGACCCCGGCGAGCGCGCGCGCTCCGGCGGCGGTGCCGCCGGCCAGCAGACCGGCCGCGCCGACGGCCAGGAAGCCGAGCGTGATCGCCACCCACCACGGGTACGGGTCGGGCGGCGGCACCCAGTCGAGGCTGCCCCGGACCTCCACCGGCTCGGCCCCGTCGCGCAGCGGCACCGCCCAGTCGCGGACCCGCTGCTCGGTGTCCGGGTCGGCCCGGACCCGGGCGGGCGGGTCGGGCTCCTGCCACAGGGTGCGCCGGTCGTGCCAGCGGGCCGTCGACCCGTCGTCGACCCGCCGCCAGTCGGGGGCGGCGGCCGGGTTCGCCCGGTCGGGCAGGGCGGTGTCCCCGGCGACGGTCCGGTTCAGGTACGTGGCCGGGGAGCGGCTGTTCTCGTACACGCCGTCGGGGCCGATCCGCAGGTACGGCTCGCCGTGGTAGCCGATCACCTCGACGGGACGCCCGGTGCGGTTGACCAGCTCCAGCCGCGCCCCGGCCTCGATCACGCGGGCGGTCAGGCCGGCGCGGGTCGGGGCGAGCCCGGTCACCTCGGCCCGGTAGTCGGTGCCGTCGGGGGCCTCCCCGCCGTGCGCGGCGGCCGGCGCGGCGGTGGCGAGGACGGTGATCAGCGCGGCGGCGGCGAGCGCCCCGGCCCGGCGCAGCGGCCGGGCCCACCGGGGCGGGGCGGACGGGAGGAGGCTCACCTGCCGGCCGCCTCGACGGCGGCCGTGATGCCCGCCGGGCTGCGGTCGGCGACCTCCTTGCCGTCGATCTTCACCGTGGGGGTGCCGGTGACGCCGGCCTTGCTCGCCGCCTCGGTGACGTGCTCGGTCCACGGTTCGTACGTGCCGTCGGAGACGCAGGAGCCGAAGTCGTTCCGGTCCAGCCCGACCCCGGCGGCGATGTCGACCAGTTCGGCGTTGCTCAGCCCCGCGCCGCCCTCCGGCGGCTGCCGCTGGAACAGCGCCTCGGCGTACTCGCGGAACTTGCCGCCCTGGGCCGCGCAGCCGGAGGCGGCGGCGGAGCGGGTGGAGTAACTGGTGGTCGAGAAGCGGTTCAGGTAGGCGACCGGGTGGAAGACCACCCGGGCCTTGCCCTCGGCGACGAGCTGGTTGATCGTCGCGCCGCTGGCCTGCTGGAACTGGGCGCAGGCCGGGCAGAGGAAGTCCTCGTACAGCTCGATGGTGACGGGCCCGGCGCCGTACACGACGCCGGTGCCGGCCCCGACCGCGCCCGGCGGCGGGGTGAAGTTGTCGGAGCGCTGGCTGGACCAGAAGGCCCAGCCGATGCCCCCGGCGATCACCAGCACGGCGACCGCCGCCAGCGACGTCCAGAGGGTCCGCTTCCGCCGGCGCTCCCGCGCGAGCTGCTGGCGGACCACCCGGGCGGCGTCCTTCTGCCCCTTGCGGCTACTCATCGTCGTCCTCCACGGGTGCGCCCGCGAGCCAGCCGTCCACGGAGACGGCGGTGCGGGGCCAGATCAGCAGGAATCCGGCCAGCGCCAGGAATCCCAGGTCCCGGAGGAGCTCCGGGAGGTAGCTCGGGGACTGCCCGGCGGCGAGCTGCCCGCCGTCGCCGAAGCAGCCGCAGTCGATGGCCAGGCCGCGCGCCCAGGCCGAGGCGATGCCGGCGACGAAGACCAGCAGCAGCGCCGCCGAGACCCCGGCGGCCAGCCGGGTGGCCAGCCCGATCAGCAGCAGCAGCCCGAGGGCCAGCTCCACGAAGGGCAGCGCCGCGCCGACCACGGTCGCGACGTCGTACGGCATCACCTGGTACGCGTTGACGGCGCGGCCGGAGGCGGCCAGGTCACCGACCTTGGCGCCCCCGGCGAACAGCCACACGGCGGCCAGCCCCAGCCGGACGGCGACGCCGAGCCAGGGGCGTGCGGCGGGCCAGCGGGCGGCGACCCCGGCGCTCGGTGCGGTCACGATCATTGGTCGCCTCCCGGCCGACGGAAGTTCCCGGTGGGCCGGCGAGAGCCCCCGGTGGTCGGGCGGGAGTGCCCGGTCATCGGGCGAGCGCGTCGCCGACCGCCTCGACCAGGTCGCCGCGGGCGCGGGCCACCCGGGAGCGGATGGTGCCGACGGGCACCCCCTCCACGGCGGCGGCCTCGGCGTACGACAGGCCGAGGAGCTGGGTGAGCACGAACGCCGCCCGCCGCTCGGCGGGGAGCCGGCGCACCAGGTCGGTGACGCCGAGCCCGCCGGCGGGGTCGGGGTGCGGGCGGTCGGTGTGGGCCTGGGTGACCAGCCGCTCGGCGAGCCGCCGCCGGCGGACCACCGTGCGCAGGTGGTCGGCGCAGGTCCGCCGGGCGATGCCGAGCAGCCAGGTGCGGGCGGTGGACCGGGCCTCGAAGCCGGGCAGCGCCCGGAACGCCCGCAGGTACGTCTCTTGGGTGAGGTCGTCGGCGCTGTCGGGGTCGACGAGCGCGGCGGTGAACCGCCACACCTCGCCCTGGGTGGCCCGGACGAAGGCCGCCTGGGCGACCGGGTCGCCGTCGCGGGCGGCCAGCGCCCACTCGGTCGACGCGTCCCGTCCGTCCCCGGTTGACGTGTGCCGTCCGTGCCCGCCCGGGGTGTCCCGTCCGTCCCTGCCCGGGGTGTGCCGGGCAGCGGCGGTGACCGCGTCGGTCGGGCCGACGGCGGTGGGGTCGCGCGGGACGGGGATCACGACAGACCAGGTTACGCGGCGTGGTGGGGGTGGGCAGAGTCATTCGGCCCTTCATGGCGTGGGCCACTCGGGAACTTTTTCCACGCCCCCGCCGACTATTCCCGCATGACACGCGACCCCCGCCCGAGCCATCTTCATGGAGGGGCGGCTCCGCCGTCGTGGCCCGGCGTGGGCGAGGGGGGCGACGTGCGGGCGGGCTCGGGTCGCCGAGCGGCCCCCTCGTCGGTCAGCATTGGCCGCATGTCTGCTGTCGATGCCCGGCCCTCCCGTCGCCGGTTCACGCGTCTCGGCGCGCTGGCCGGTCTGCTGGTCACCCTCCTCGCCCTGCTGCTGGCCCCGGCCACCCCCGCGAGCGCCCACGCGGTGCTGGCGAGCAGCAGCCCGGCCGCGTCGGCGGTGGTCGCCAGCGGGCCGACCGAGGTGGTGCTCACGTTCAGCGAGCCGGTGCGCAAGGTGACCGGGAAGATCCGGGTGATCGCGCCCGACGGCGCGCGGGCCGACCGGGGGGAGCCGACGTTCACCGACGCGGTGGTGACCGTGCCGGTGGACCCGTCCGCCGGGCGGGGGACGTACCTGGTCAGCTACCGGGTGATCTCGGCCGACAGCCACCCGGTCTCCGGCGCGTTCACCTATTCCGTGGGCGCGCCGTCGACGCCGCCGACCGACGAGGGGTCGGACACCCGGGCCGACCCGGTGGTGGCCAACGCCGTCAAGGTCGCCAAGTACGTCGGGTACGTGGGGCTGCTGCTGGTGGTGGGTCCGGCGCTGGTGCTCGGCGCGCTCTGGCCGCGGCGGCTGGACCGCCGGGGCCCGGCCCGGCTGGCCTGGAGCGGGCTGGGCCTCGTGGCGCTCGTCACGCTCGCCGAGCTGTGGCTCCAGGTGCCGTACACCGCCGGGGGCGGGCTCTTCGACGTCACCGGCACGGGCCTGCGCGAGGTGCTGGGCAGCACGTACGGGGCGACGCACCTGGTCCGGCTGGGCCTGCTCGCGGCGGTGGCGTTCCTGCTGCGCCCCCTCTTCGCGGGGCCGGTGGGGCGCACCGACGCGGTGATCCTGGCGGTCCTCGGCGGCGCGACGCTGTTCACCTGGCCGCTGGCCGGGCACCCGGCGGCCTCGCCCGCCCCCGCCGTGTCGGTGGTGGTCGACGCGGTGCACCTGGGCGGCATGGCGGTCTGGCTGGGTGGGCTGGTGATGCTCGGCGGCTTCCTGCTGCGCCGGGCCGACGAGCGGGAGCTCACGGCGATCCTGCCGGTCTGGTCGCGCTGGGCGGCGCTGTCGGTCGCGGCGCTGCTGCTCGCCGGGACGGTGCAGGCGTTGATCGAGGTGTCCACCCCGGCGGCCCTGGTCGACACCACGTACGGGCGGCTGGTGCTGGCCAAGATCGCGCTGTTCGCGCTGGTGATCGGCGTGGCCGCGTACTCGCGGGCGCTGGTGCGCCGGGGCACCGCCGCGCGGCGGCCCACGCCCGCCCGCCGCGCGGTCTGGGTGGAGCTGGCGGTCACCGCCGTGGTGCTCGGGGTGTCGGCGACCCTCGTGCAGACCCCGCCGTCGCGCACCGCCGCCGCCGACGTGGGCGGCGCCCAGAGCAGCTACTTCACCACCATGCTGAGCAGTCCGCTCTACTCGCTCCAGGTCGAGCTGGACCCGGCCCGGCGGGGCAGCAACTCGCTGCACCTGTACGCGTACACGAAGGACAATCGGCCGCAGCCGGTGCTGGAGTGGAAGGCGACCGCCGCCCTGCCGTCCGCCGGGGTCGAGCCGATCGAGATTCCGCTGCTCTCGCTGACCGACAACCACGCGACCGGGGAGACCAGCTTCCCGGCGGCGGGCCAGTGGCAGCTCCGCTTCACCGTCCGCACCTCGGACATCGACCAGGCCACGGTGGTCGCCACCGTGGACATCCGTTAGAAGGGTTCCTTCCATGCTCCGTCACCGGCGTTCCGTAACCGCCGCCCTCGCCCTCGGCGTCGCCGCCGTGGTCCTCGGCCCGGCCGTCCCCGCCTCCGCGCACGTCTCGATCAACCCGGAGGAGGCGGCGCAGGGCGGGTACGGCCGGTTCGCGTTCCGGGTGCCGAACGAGAGCGACGAGGCGTCCACCACCAAGGTCGAGGTGGTGCTGCCGGAGAACGCGCCGGTCGGCTCGGTGTCGACGATGCCGGTGCCGGGCTGGACGGTGGCGCTGGAGCGGCGCAAGGTCGACCCGCCGGTGCAGGTGCACGGCAGTGAGGTCACCGAGGCGATCTCGAAGATCACCTGGACGGCGGCCGGGGACGCGGGCGTCAAGCCGGGCCAGTTCCAGGAGTTCCCGGTCTCGATGGGGCCGCTGCCCCAGACGGACCGGATGGTGTTCAAGACGCTCCAGACGTACTCCGACGGCAACGTGGTGCGCTGGATCGAGGAGCCGGCCCCGGGCGGCGAGGAGCCGGAGAACCCCGCCTCGGTGCTCACCCTGACCGCCGCCCCGTCGGCCGGCGCGTCGGCACCGGCCGCCCCGGCGGTCGCCGCCGACGACGATGACGACGACGACTCCGACGGTGGCGCGGGGACGGCGCTCGGCGTCGCCGGCCTGGTCGCGGGCCTCGCCGGCCTGGCGCTCGGCGGGCTCGCGTTCGCCCGTACCCGCCGGGAGCCGGCCGCCCGCCCCTGACCCCGTTCCCGCCCGGTCCGCCGGCCCGCCGGTCCGTCCCGGCGGGCCGGCCCCGTTTCCGCCCACCTTCGTACGCCGTTGCTGGTGATATCGGCTGAATGTGCGCTTTGCATCGGTAAGGTCGGCCGGGTACCTGGCCACGGAAGGGGACGACACGGATGCGGTTCGCTCGCGGATTCGTCGGCATGCTGCTGCTCACCATCGGTATCCCGGCGACGCTGGCCGGGGTGGCGCTCGGCCTCGCCGCCCGGCGCGCCGACGGCGGCTTCACCGCACGGCTCGGCGTGGTGGACCTCCAGGCGCGGCTGCCCGACGGCTGGTTCCCGGTCACCGCGTGGGTGCTGGGCGCCCTCGGTGGGCTGCTGCTGATCTCCGCCGCGCTGCTCCTGCGCCCGGCCCGCCCCCGCGAGGTGGTCTTCGTGGTCGAGCCCGACCAGGTTCCGGTGCTCGCCGGCCGGCTGGGCGTCGCCTCGCTCAGCGGGCTCGGCCTGCGCCCCGCACCCGCCCCGGCCGCCCCCGCCGACCGGCAGCTCGTGGCGGTGGGCGCGTCCGCCGCCCGGCCCCGCCCCGCGCTGGGCCCCGCCCCGGCCCACGGTCCGGCCCCGGCCTCGGCCCGCCGTCCGGCCCCCGCCGGTGGCGCCGCCCCGGCCCACCGCCCCGCCACCCTCGCCGACCTGGCCCCGGTGCTCCGGGCCGCGCCGCCGGCCTGGCCGCCGTTCGCCCCCGAGCCCACCACCCAGCCGGTACGCCTCGAGACCCGCCGCCTCCGCCCGGCCGCCCCGGGCGGCCTCCGCGCCCGCCAGCGCTCCTGACCCCCTCATGCGAGCGGCCCTCCGCGCTGCCGACGCGGAGGGCCGTCTCTGCACCGGGGGAGCGGTGCTGCGGGGGGGTTCCCCGCTATATGGGACAGATTAGCCGTTCACGGCGCTACTCGGGAGATCTGTCCAGTTGGCGCGATTTTTCGCCCGACTCGGCCGGCGCGTCCGATCGCCTGACCGGCAGGGCCGCCACCAGCACCAGGCTCAGCAGCACGTACGCGTTGCGGACGAGGAACTCGCCCGGCGAGTCGGTGCGCACCGGGGCCACGCCCCAGTCGTGGAACGACACCACCCCGTAGACGATCACCGCGCCGGTGCCGACGGCCAGGCCGGTCAGCCACCGACGCCGCCGGAGCCCGGCTGGGGTCGCCGGGTCGGCCCGCAGCGCCGCGTCGGTCAGCGCCACCACCGCCGGGACGAACCAGTAGACGTGGTGGGTCCAGGTGATCGGGCTGACCAGCGCGCCGACGAGCCCGGTCAGGGTCAGCCCGGTGAGCAGGTCTCCCGCGCGGGCGGCCCGGGCGGCGCGCCACAGCCCGTACGCGGCGACCAGCAGGGCCAGCGCGAGCCACAGCGCCCGGCTCGGCTCGGCCGGTGCCGTGATCCGGCTGAGCAGGCCGAACAGCGACTGGTTGCCGGTGTAGTCGGTGCGCCCCACCCGGTCGGTGGCCCACAGTTCGTGGGTGAAGAACCGCCACGAGTCCCCGGGCGCGACGGCCGCCGCGAGCAGGGTCGCCCCGGCGGCGGTCGCCGAGGCCACGACCGCGTCCCGCCACCGCCGGGTCGCCAGCAGGTAGACGATGAAGATGCCGGGGAAGAGCTTGAGCGCCGTGGCAAGCCCGATCCCCACCCCGGCCCAGCGTCGCCGCTGCGGCACGGCGAAGAGGAGGTCGGCGAGGATCAGCACGACCAGCAGCATGTTGATCTGGCCGAGGGTGATGGTCTCCCGGGTGCTCTCCACGGCGAGGACCAGCAGCACCCCGACGGTGAGGGTGAACACCCGGGGCAAGCCGTGCCGGGCGATCACCGGGGCGAGCAGCCACCGGGTGGTCACCACCACGCCGATCCCGGTCAGGACCGTGAAGACCGCGATGGTGAGGCCGAGGGGCAGCAGCGCGAACGGGCGCAGCAGCAGCGCGCTCAGCGGGGGGTAGGTGAAGTACAGCGCGCCCTGCACCCGGTCCGGCTGCACGTAGTCGTAGAGCGGGTTGCCGGCGGCCCACCAGTCCACGGCCCGCATGTAGATCTTCAGATCGAAGAAGTCGTGCACCAGCCCGGGCAGGTACAGCGCCGGCAGCACGGCCGCCAGCGCCAGCACCGTGACCAGCCGGCGGGCCCTACGGCCACCCGGCTCGTCGACGGTGACGGAGGGTGGCGCGATCGGTTCTGCTGGCACGAGGAAACCCTAGCGGTCCGGCCCACCGATGGTGCCGAGGCGCGGTGGCGTGGGCTGCGCGTAGGCTGTGCGGCGTGGCTGACCTCCTCGTCTGGATCGACTGTGAGATGACCGGCTTGGACCTCGGCAGGGACGCCCTGATTGAGGTCGCCGCGCTCGTCACCGACCCCGACCTCAACGTGCTCGGCGAGGGCGTCGACGTGGTCATCCACGCCGACGAGGCGGCGCTGGAGGGGATGCCGGAGGTCGTCCGGACGATGCACGGCAAGTCCGGCCTCACCGAGGAGGTCCGCCGTTCCACGGTGACCCTCGCCGAGGCGGAGGACCTGGTGCTCGACTACGTCACCAGCCACGTGAAGGACCCGCGCAGCGCACCGCTGTGCGGCAACTCGATCGCCACCGACCGCGGCTTCATCGCCCGGGACATGCCGCGCCTCGACGCGCACCTGCACTACCGGATGATCGACGTCTCCTCCATCAAGGAGCTGTGCCGGCGCTGGTACCCCCGGGTGTACTTCGGGCAGCCGCGCAAGGGCCTGGCCCACCGGGCGCTGGCCGACGTGCGCGAGAGCATCCGCGAGCTGGAGTACTACCGCCGGACGATCTTCGTCCCGCTGCCCGGCCCGGACGTGGACGCCGCCAAGGCCGTCGCCGCCGAACTCTGAGCGGTTCCGCTCTCCAGCGCGGGGCCCAGCGGGCGTTCAGGCCGCCCCGGCGTGGCTCAGCGGGCGTTGAGGCCGCGCCGCGTCGAGGCCCCGGCCGGGAGCCGGTTCAGCTCCGCCCAGGACAGCGCCGGCTCCGCGCGCCGGGTGTGCCGCCCCTGCCGGTACGGCGGCTGCGCCGGAACCCGTACCTGGGCCGCCCGCCAGCGCCCCTCGACATCCTGCTCGTACCGGTCGTCACGCAGATTCATGACCATACCGTCCCAAAGAAAGTTGTACATGTATGGAATTAGGTGTGACGCGGAAGCGCTGCCTCCGGTTCCCGACTCCGCGCCGCTGACGCGAACCGAGCAACCACCCGGCGGTTCTGGATACGTCTACCCGCCGGCCGTACGCCTCAACCGGCGGGAGCCGCCCGGCCCGAGCGCCGTCGGCGTACGGTGATCATGTGGGTGCCGGCTCGGGGCGCGGTCGGCGCGTGGCGGAGGGAGCGGGGCGGGTGCTCGACCGGCGGTTGTACCTGCACCTGGCGACCTGGCTCGGGCAGTGGCCCGCCGGCACCGGGCTGCACGTGGTCCGCTCGCACCGGCGCGTCCTGCCCGCCTGGGACGGCCGGCTCCGCCCGGCGATCGCGGTCGGCGACGGTCGCGGCACGGTGCTCTCGGTCGCGCCCCGGCACGTCCCGGCGGTCCGGGCGCTCGCCGGCCGGTCCGGGCTGATCGCCGGCCTGCCCGCCGCCGTGGACCACCCCGACTGGGTGTGCCACACCGACGTGTTCCGGTGGACGCTGGCCCCCGCCCCGCTGCCCGACGTGGGGGAGTGGACCGCGCCGACCGGGCCGGGGCTGCCCCGGTGGCTGCGGCTGTTCCGCGAGGTGCTCCTGGTGCGCGACGCCGACGGGCGCTACCTGGCCGCCGCGGCGATCAAGCGGCACGACGCCCACGGGCGCGAGCTGGCCGTGGGCACCGCGCCGGACGCCCGGGGCCGGGGGCTGGCCCGCCGGCTGGTCGCCCAGGCCGCCCGCCGGGTGCTCGCCGAGGGCGCGGTGCCGACATACCGGCACGACCCGGCCAACGTCGCCTCGGCGCGGGTCGCGGAGGCGGCCGGCTTCGCCGATCGCGGCTGGCGGTCGTACGGGGTGTACCCGCCGTGACCCGGTGCCCGGCCCGTCCGGTGCGGAGCCGGGGGCGGGCCGGGCAGGGCGCGGACCGTGGATCCCGGGCCGGATCCACGGTCCGCAGCCTCCCCCCCCAGGTCCTCCCCACGGGGCGGTCGGTCGCTGCCCCGGCCGTCGTCCCGCCCATGACGTTACGTATCGAAATTGGGCCAGGCAAGACGTCGCCGGCGGGTCGGCGGTGTCGTCTATCGGTCTTGACCTGCGACGCAGCGCGCCGGGCGTCTCTCGGGGTCGTGACGCAGCGTCGCGGGTCGGGTGTCGTCAGCCGGTCAGGCCGAGGGCCTCCGCCGCCGCCCGGCCGTTGGCGTGGCTCGCCCCGTGCGTGGTGACGTAGGCGCGGACACCCGTCGGCCGCCACCGCCCCGGCCAGCCCATCTCCACCACGGCCACCGGGTGCGCGGCGGCCAGTGCGTCGACCAGGTCGACCCCGCCGGGCAGCCGGTGCAGGTGCCGGCCGACCAGCACGATCGGCCGCGCCCCGGCGAGCCCGCGCAGGCTCGCCGCGTCGGTCTCGGCAGCCACCACCCGGATCTCCTCCAGCCCGTCGAGGTGCGGCCCGAGGCCCCACGGCACCCGGCCCTCCGCGATCGTGGAGGCGGCGTGCAACTGCACCACGAGGGGGCGGCCCAGCCCCGCGACGTCGCCCTCGACCCGGACGGCCCGGCGCGCGGCGGCGTACCCCAGCTCGGGGTCGGGGGCGGTGGCCGGCGTGCCGGCGGCCCGGGTCCAGGCGGCGAGCGCGGCGGCCCGGCCGGCGGCCTCCTCCACCCGGGCGCGCTCCAGCCGGCCGTCCCCGATCGCGGCCACGATCCCGGCGGCCACCTGCTCGACCAGGTCCGCGTCCACCTCCGCGCCGATGCAGAGCAGGTCCGCCCCGGCGGCCAGCGCCAGGACGGCGGCCGGGGCGACGCCCCCGGCCGCCAGCACCGCGCCCTTCATCTCCAGCGCGTCGGTGACCACCGTTCCGGTGAAGCCGTACTCGCGGCGCAGCAGGTCGACTAGGACCGCCCGGCTGAAGGTGGCCGGGGCGTCGCCGGTCAGCGCGGGAACCCGGATGTGCGCGGTCATGATCGCTTGGACCCCGGCGTCGACGACCGCCGCGAACGGCGGCAGGTCGCGCTCGCGCAGCACGGCCGGCGAGACCTCCACGGTGGGCAGTTCGTAGTGGGAGTCGGCCATCGTCGCCCCGTGGCCGGGGAAGTGCTTGGCGCAGGCGGCGACCCCGGCGGACTGGAGGCCGGCGACGGCGGCGGCCGAGTGGACGGACACCCGGGCCGGGTTCGCGCCGAACGACCGGGTGCCGATCACCGGGTTCTCGTCGGCGGTGTTCACGTCCACGGTGGGCGCGAGGTCCACGGTGATCCCGAGGGCGGCCAGGTCGCCGCCGATCGCCGCGTACACCTGCCGGGTCAGCGCCGGGTCGTCGACCGCGCCGAGCGCCGCGTTGCCCGGGTACGGGCTGCCGGTGGCGTGGGCGAGCCGGGTGACGTCGCCGCCCTCCTCGTCGATGGCGACGAGCACGTCGGACCGGGCCGCGCGCAGCGTCGCGGTGCTCGCCGCGATCTGCGCCGGGTCGTGCACGTTGGTGCCGAACAGCGTGTGCCCGGCCAGCCCCTCGGCGACCAGGTCGACGGCCCAGTCCGGCGGAACCGGCCCCGGGTACGCGCCGAGCAGGGTGCCCAGCGCGAGCCGGCGCAGTCCTGGATCGATCCCCACGAGAACTCCCCTCTGCCGTGCCGTTCGGCACGCGCTTCCCGCCACGGATACCCGCGCGACGCCGGGGGTCGCGCGGTCACCCCGGCCCGGGTCGGCCGTTACGCTACGGTCATCCCCGCGCCCGTAGGTCGGTGTGGTGGGCAAAGTTTATGAAAATCAGAGGACGTGGCATGAGTGCGACCCGGCTGCCCGGCACCCCCCGCCTGTTGCGGGCGCTCAACGACCGCGCGGCGCTGGAACTGCTCCTCGAACGCGGGCCGCTGACCCGCGCCCGGCTCGGCGAGCTGACCGGGCTGTCCAAGGTCACCGCCTCCCAGCTCGTCGAGCGGCTGGAGGAGCGTGGCCTGGTGACCCGGGTCGGCGAGCAGGCCGGCGGGCGGGGCCCGAACGCCCAGCTCTACGCCGTGCGCCCCGGCTCGGCGTACGTGATCGGGGTGGACGTCGGGGCCGAGCGGGTCGTGGCGGCCTGCGCGGACATCACGGGCCGGGTGGTCGGCCGGGTGGAGCAGTCCACCGAGGACACCGACGACCCGGTCGGCGTGGTGCACAACGCAGTCGTGCAGGCGGCGAGCAACGCCGGGGCCGAGCTGTCCGGCGTGCGGCGGGTGGTGCTGGGCACCCCCGGCCTGGTCGACCCGGGCACCGGCGACATCACGTTCGCCTTCAACCTGCCGCGCTGGCACCGGGGTCTGCTCGCCGCGTTGCGGGAGGACCTGGACCTCCCCGTGGTCTTCGAGAACGACGTCAACCTGGCCGCCGTCGCCGAGGCGCAGTCCGGGGCGGCCCGGGAGCACAGCGAGTTCGTGCTGGTCTGGGTCGGCGCCGGCATCGGTCTGGCGATCATGCTCGGCGGCCGGCTGCACCACGGCAGCAGTGGCGCGGCCGGCGAGATCGGCTACCTGCCGGTGCCCGGCGCGCCCATCCCGCGCGACGTCACGCGCCGGGCGAAGCCGGCGTTCCAGCAGATCGCCGCGGCCGACGCGGTGCTCGCGACGGCCCGGGAGCACGGGTACGCCGCCGACTCGGCCCACGACGCGGTGCGCGCGGCCGTCGCCGCCGGCACGGCCGGCGGGCCGCTGCTCGACGAGCTGGCCCGCCGGCTGGCGCTGGGCGTGGCGGGCGCCTGCGTGGTGCTCGACCCGCCGCTGGTGGTGCTCGCCGGGGAGGTCGGGCAGGCCGGCGGGCTGGCGCTGGCCGAGCGGGTGCAGCACGAGGTCGCCGCGATCACCCTGGTCCGGCCCCGGGTGGTGCCGACCGGGCTGACCGAGGAGCCGGTCCTGCGCGGGGCGCTGCGCACCGCCCTCGACGCGGTGCGCGACGAGGTCTTCGGCAGCACCATCGGCTGATCGGCTCCCGCACCGTCACATCAGGTCGCGGCGGCGGAACGCGGCGAACGCGCTCGCCGTCAGCACGCCGACGAGCGTCAGCAGCACCGCCAGCCCCAGCGCCCAGCCGATCTGGTAGTTGCCGTCGCAGTAGCCGGTCACGCCCCGGCACGCCGTGGCGTCGGAGAGCCGGGCCTGACCGGTCAGCCACGCGTCGAGGTACGTGGAGAGCATCCAGTCCTCGCCGCGCGGCATGCCCACCACCTCCCACACGACCCGCACGCCCAGCTCCCACACCACCGCGTACGCGGTCACGGCACCGAGCGCCGCCGCCGTGCGCCGGCCCAGCGTGGCGATGGCGAAGCCGGCCGTCGCGGCCAGCAGCACCAGCACCAGCCCGCGCAGCCAGGTCAGCCCCAGCGCCGGCCAGAAGTCGCCCCCGGTCGCCCCGGGCAGCCCGGCGGTCTGCCCGATCAGCCAGAACGCCCCCAGGTAGGCCGCCGAGGCCAGCACCGACAGCAGCACCAGCGCGCCGAGCAGGGTGCCCAGCTTCGCGCCGAGCACCACGAGCCGCCGGGGACGCCAGATCAGCAGGTTGACCACCCCGCCGGTGGAGAGGTCCGCCCCGATGTACGACGCGCCCACCAGGAACCCGAACAGCACCAGGAACGCGACCAGGAAGTAGAGCAGCGGCCGGGCCTGGTCGGCGAAGGTGAACACGCCCTGGAGGTGGTCGGCGGCCACGGGCAGCCGCTCCCGCTGGCCGGGGTCGAACACGGAGCAGTCCTGCGGGTACTCCTGCGCGGCCTCCGGCGGCAGCGTGCCCCGCACGGCCGCCAGGCACTGCTGGAACGTGTCCTCGATCGCCTGTCGCTGCTGGGCCGCCGCCTGCTGCGCGGAGACGATCTCCTCCGGCGACGGGCGGTGCGAGCCGACGAGGGTGGTCACCGCCGTGACCGCCGACGCCAGCACCAGCAGCACCAGCATGAGCTGCACGAAGCGGCGCGCGGCCAGCCGCTCCAGCTCGGCCCGGACCAGGTTCACGCTTTCGCCTCCCCGGCGTCGTCGGTCGGCTCGTCGCCCGGTTCGTCGGTCAACCGGTCGCCCGGTTCGTCGGTTGGCTCGTCGCCCGGTTCGTCGGTCAGCCGCTCGCCCGGTTCGTCGGTCAGCCGCTCGCCCGGTTCGTCGGTCAGCTCCAGGAAGACGCTCTCCAGGTCGGGTCGTAGCGGGACCAGCTCGCGGACCCAGAGCCCCTGCTCGCCGAGCACCCGGCTGATCTCGCCGGGGTCCGCCGCCCCGCCGACCACGAGGTGGTCGGGGCGCTCGTCGACGGGCAGCCCGGCCCCGCGCAGCAGCTCCGCCGCCCGGTCGGGCTCCGGCACCCGGACCCGCCACTCGTGCTGGTCGTGCCCGGCGAGCACCTCCTCGACCGGGCCGGCGGCGACCCGCCGGCCCCGGGAGACGATCGTCACATGGTCGCAGACCAACTGGATCTCGCCGAGGATGTGGCTGGACAGCAGCACGGTCACCCCGGCGGCGGCCAGCGACCGCAGGAGGTCCCGCATCTCCCGGATGCCGGCCGGGTCCAGCCCGTTCGCCGGTTCGTCCAGGACCAACAGCTCCGGCTCCTTGAGCAGCGCCGAGGCGACCGCGAGCCGCTGCCGCATGCCCAGCGAGTAGCCCCGCACCTCGTCCTCGCCCCGGCCGAGCAACCCCACCCGGTCGAGCACCTCGTCCACCCGGCGGGTCGGCACCCCGCCGGCCACGGCGAGCAGGCGCAGCGTCCGGCGCCCGCTGAAGTTGCCGAAGAACTGTGGCGTCTCCACGATGGCCCCGACGCGGCCGGCCACCCGGGCCTGGGCGCGCGGGACCTCCTCGCCGAACAGCCGCATCCGCCCGGAGTCGGCGCGGACCAGCCCGAGCAGGGCGCGCAGCGTGGTGGTCTTGCCGGAGCCGTTCGGGCCCAGGAAGCCGTGGATCTCGCCCCGCTCCACCCGCAGGCCGAGGCCGTCCACTGCGACGTGCCGGCTGCGGTACGGGCCGTGGAACGTCTTCCGCAGCCCCTCGATCTCGATGACCGCGCTCACCCGGCGCGCTCCCCGTCCCGGTGCGGCATCCGCGTCCTCCCCCGTGCGGTGATCAACGACACGGTGGCCCACCCTAGGGCGTGACCGCCGCCCGTGGGGGGCGCTGCGGCGGTGCGTGGTTGGATGGGCGGGTGACTGGTGACCTGATCCCGGGCGCCGCCGGCGCCGCCCCCACCGCCACCCCCGTGGACGCGGATCTGGTGGTCAGCCTGGACGGCGTCGGCGTGCGCCGCTCGGGCACCGCGCTGCTGCACGACGTGGACTGGCGGGTCGAGCTGGACGAACGCTGGGTCGTGCTGGGTCCCAACGGGGCCGGAAAGACGACCCTGCTGAACCTGGCCGCCGGCCGGCTGCACCCGACGACCGGCAGCGCGCACGTGCTGGGCGAGCGGATCGGCCGCACCGACGTCAACGAGCTGCGCACCCGCATCGGCCTCTCCACCGCCGCCCTCGCCGAGCGGGTGCCCGCCGAGGAGCGGGTCGCCGACGTGGTGGTCACCGCCGCCTGGTCGGTGGTGGGCCGCTGGCGGGAGAGCTACGACCGCACCGACGAGGCCCGGGCCCTCGCCCTGCTCGGCCAGCTCGGCATCGGCCACCTCGCGGACCGCGGGTACGGCACCCTCTCCGAGGGGGAGCGCAAGCGGGTGCAGATCGCCCGGGCGCTGATGACCGACCCGGAGCTGCTGCTGCTGGACGAGCCCGCGGCCGGGCTCGACCTGGGCGGCCGGGAGGACCTGGTGGCCCGGCTCGCCGAGCTGGCCCACGACCCGGACGCCCCGGCCCTGGTGCTGGTCACCCACCACGTCGAGGAGATCCCGCCGGGCTTCACCCACGCGCTGCTGCTGCGCGGGGGCGGCGTGGTGGCGCAGGGTCTGCTCGGTGCCACGCTCACCGCCGACAACCTCTCCAAGACCTTCGGCGTGCCCCTGACGATCGACCGCGTCGGCGACCGCTGGGCCGCCCGCGCCGCCTGACCCTGCGAGGAGCGAGCGTGCCGCAGACCCGGGTCGCCGTGGTGGGCAGCGCCAACATGGACCTGGTCGGGAAGGCCCCGGCCCTGCCCCGGCCCGGCGAGACGGTGCTGGGCGGCGACTTCGTCATGGTGCCCGGCGGCAAGGGCGCGAACCAGGCGATCGCCGCCGCGCGGGCCGGCGCGTCCGCCGTCTTCCTCGGCGCGATCGGCTCCGACGCGTTCGGGGTCACCCTCCGGGCCCGGATCACCGCCGCCGGCGTGGACACGGGGCAGACCCGGGTGGTGTACGGGGCGTCGGGTGTCGCCCTCGTGATGGTCAGCGCCGACGGGGAGAACGCCATCCTGGTGACCCCCGGCGCGAACGCCGCCTTCACCGGCCTCACCGGGGGCGAGCTGGCCGCCGTGCGGGACGCGGACGTGCTGGTCGCCCAGCTGGAGGTCCCGGTGGCCACGGTGACCGAGGCGGCGCTGGCCGCCCGTGCCGCCGGCACCCGGGTGATCCTCAACGCGGCTCCGGCGCAGCCCGTGCCGGCGGAGCTGCTCGACGCCGTGGACCTGCTGGTGGTCAACGAGAACGAGGCGTTGGCCCTCACCGGGCGCGGCCGGGACGACCCGGGCGCGCTGCTCGCGTTGGTGCCCCGGGCGGTGCTGACCCTCGGCGGCGCGGGCGCCTGGTACGTCGACCGGGACGCCGATTCGCTGCACGTCCCGGCGGTGCAGGTCGACGTGGTCGACTCGACGGCCGCCGGCGACGCGTTCACGGCGGCGCTCGCGGTGGCCTGGGGCGAGGGGCGGAAGCTGCCGGCCGCGCTGCACTGGGCGGCGGCGGCCGGGGCGGCGTGCGTGCGCCGGCTCGGCGCGTCCGTGGCGCTGCCCGACCGGGCCGAGATCGACGCGCTCCACACCCCGCCGGCCTGACCCCGCGCTCCCCTGGTGGGGCGGCGGCCACCCGGCGTGGCGGCGCCCCGGGGTGGCGGCACCGGTCCGCCCGCCCCCCGGGCAGCCGCCCGGCGGCTCACTCGTCGGTGAGCCGCTCGCCCCGGCGACGCAGCACGCCCAGGCCGGGGATGCCGGCGACGGCGAGCTTCAGGTCCCGGGTGACGTCGAGCAGGTCGTGCAGGTCCGGCCCGACCCGGTCCAGAGTGGCCAGGATCGGCAGGACGTCCGAGGTGAGGTGCTGCTTGAGCTTCGGCAGCTCGTCGACGAGCCGGATCGCCGCGGTCACCTCCTCGTGGCTGAGCTGCTCGACGAACCGGGTCGCCATGGGCGCGCCCCGGCGCAGCGGCGGCTCGTACGCGGCGAGCAGCTCGGCGGCGGTGCCGGCCGCCCCTGCGGCGGCGTCCACGGTCGTGGCGGCCCGGCGGGCCACCGCGTCGGCCTCGCCGACCACGACGGCTGCCGCCGAGGCGACCTTGGTGGCGTCGTCGAGCACCCGGTCGGTCCGGTCGAGGGTCTCCTCGATGCGGTCCACCACCCCGTTGATCCGGGCCAGCAGCGTCTCCACCGCGTCGAGTACCGCGAACGCGCGGGCCGGGACGGCGGCGAACGAGGCGGCCGACCCGAGGGCCTGGTCGAGGGCGGACCGGGTGAGGCCGACGACGGCGCTCGGCCGCGGGAGGGGAGGAAACATGCCTCCCAGTGTGCGCCGAGCCCGCCAGGACCGCTGGTCAGCGATCTGTCTGCTGCTCGACGGCCCGCTGCACCGCGCGGTAGATCTGCCCGAACCGGAGCGCGTCCGGCGTGCTCAGCAGCATCACCTCCTGGCCGTGGTGCTGCACCCACAGCTCGTTCACCCGGTTGCCCCGCTCGTACGACCGGTCCAGCCAGCCGAGCGGCAGCTCCAGGAACGGCACCAGGGCCAGCGCGCCGACGGCGCAGGCGGCCAGGACGATCAGGGCCAGCGTCCAGTTGCCCCGGTCCTGTGCGGACCAGGCGAGCGACACGACGCAGACCAGCGCCACCAGCGGGGGCAGGGACAGCAGCAGCACCAGCACGCCCCGGCCGACGACCCGGCCCCGGACGGCGAGGGTGGTCCGCCCGCGCGCGTGCCAGACGTACGCGACGTCGGCGATCCGGACGATGTGGCCGCCCACCTGGATCGACTCGGAGGTGACCTGTACCGCGTCGTCCCGGTAATAGAGGGCCATCACTAAGCCTAACCGCGCCCCGGCGTGTCCGCCCAGACCCAAGGGAACGGCTCATCCGTGCCCTTTGGAGCTGAGTCGGCCATGACATCGCCCGGGTAGGGGCCCGCATCTCCCCGATCCGTTCACGCCATCAGCTCCAAAGGAGCCGAGCCACCGGGTGCCGACCACTCCCAGGATCGTCGGGGTCCGGCGGGCGGCGGCGCTACGGCCTGGGGCGGGGCCGGACGATGCTCCCCGGCGAGCCGATCGCCTTGCGCGGTTCCCGGGCCGCATCGGGGGCCTGCCCGGTGGGTTGGCCGGCGCTCCGCTTGGCGGGTTGGCCGGCGCTTCGTTTGGCGGGCTGGCCGGCCTCCACGGCCCGCTGCACGGCCCGGTAGACCTGCCCGAAGCGCAGCGCGTCGCGGGTGTGGAGCAGCCGTACCGGCTGGCCGCGCCAGCGGACCCACAGCTCCAACTGGCGGCTGCCCCGGGCGTACGAGCGGTCCAGGTGCTCGAAGAGGAAGTCCGCGACCGGCCCGACGGCGAGCCCGACCAGCACCGAGACCCCCACGACGGCGATGGTGACGGTGAGCGAGCGGTGCAGCCACAGCGCCAGCGCGACCCCGAGCGCGGCGGCGACCAGCGGGCCGGCGAGGGCGGCCCCGATCGCGCCCCGGCCGGCGACCACCCGCCAGGAGCGGCTGCCCCGCAGGTGCCAGACCATGCTGATCTCGGCCAGCGGGTACGTCCGGCCGTCCACCCGTACCGCCGTGGAGGTGACCTGCACCGACCTGTCGTCGTAGTACGTGACCATGGCGGACTCCGGGGTGGCGGGGCGGATGCCGGACTACTTACCCCAACGATCCAGGTCGTAAGGTTGGCGCGCGACTTCGACGAGGAAGTGAGGGCAGCGTGAGCGAGTTCGTACGGCTGGAGACCCGGGACGGCATCGGCACCATCCGGCTGGAGCGGCCGCCGATGAACGCGCTGAACAAGCAGGTCCAGGAGGAGTTGCGCGCCGTCGCGTCCGCCGCCGCCACCGACCCGGACGTCCGCGCCGTCATCGTGTACGGCGGCGAGAAGGTCTTCGCGGCCGGCGCGGACATCAAGGAGATGGCCGCGATGTCCTACGTGGACATGGCGGAGCGGGCCGCCGGGCTGTCGAGCGCGCTCGGCGAGTTCGCCCGCATCCCGAAGCCGGTGGTCGCCGCCATCACCGGGTACGCCCTCGGCGGCGGCTGCGAGCTGGCCCTGGCCTGCGACTGGCGGGTGGTGGCCGAGGACGCCAAGCTCGGCCAGCCGGAGATCAAGCTCGGCGTCATCCCCGGCGCGGGCGGCACCCAGCGGCTGGCCCGCCTCGTCGGCCCGGCCCGCGCGAAGGACCTGATCATGACGGGTCGGATGGTGGACGCCCAGGAGGCGCTGCGCATCGGCCTGGCCGACCGGGTGGTTCCGGCCGCCGAGGTGTACGACGCCGCCGTCGCGCTGGTCACGCCGTACGTGAACGGGCCGGCGCAGGCGTTGCGCGCGGCGAAGCTGGCGGTCGACGGCGGCCTGGACATGGACCTGAACTCGGGCCTGGCCTGGGAGAGCCAGCTCTTCGCGGCGCTGTTCGCCACCGACGACCGGCGCGAGGGCATGGCCGCGTTCGTGGAGAAGCGCAAGCCCGACTTCACCGGCCGCTGAGTCGAGAACGGTTCACTTTCTCCCTACCGGGCAGTAGCGTGTGGCTCCGGCCACGGACGAGGGGAGCGGCGATGACGCGGGTCGAGGGTCACGGCGGGGAGCTGGCGCTCGCGGCGCTGCGCGCGCACGGCGTCCGGGAGATGTTCACGCTCTCCGGCGGCCACGTCTTCCCGCTCTACGACGCGGCCCACTCCGCCGGCTTCCCGCTCTACGACGTCCGGCACGAGCAGTCGGCGGTCTTCGCGGCCGAGGCGGTGGCCAAGCTCAACCGCCGCCCCGGCCTCGCCGTGCTCACCGCCGGCCCCGGCGTCACCAACGGCGTCTCCGGCCTGACCAGCGCCTTCTTCAACGCCTCGCCGGTGCTGGTGCTGGGGGGTCGGGCCCCGCAGTTCCGCTGGGGCTCCGGCAGCCTCCAGGAGATGGACCACCTGCCGCTGGTCGCCCCGGTCACCAAGCACGCCGAGACGGTGTTCAACGCCGACGACATCCCGCGCGCGGTCGACGCGGCGCTCACCACCGCGCTCACCCCGCACCGGGGCCCGGTCTTCCTCGACCTCCCCCTGGAGGCCGTCTTCTCCGTCGGCGACGCCGAGCTGCCCGAGGCCGCCCCGCCCGCGCCGGTCGAGGCCGACCCGGCCGAGGTGGCGAAGGCCGCCGGGCTGATCGCCGCCGCCCACCGCCCGGTGATCATCGCGGGCTCCGACGTGTACGCCGGGGACGCCGTCGACGCCCTGCGGGCCGCCGCCGAGGCGCTCGGGGTGCCCGTGTTCACCAACGGCATGGGCCGGGGCGCGCTGCCCCCGACCCACCCGCTCGCGTTCGCCAAGGCCCGCCGGGTCGCCCTCTCCGGCGCCGACGTGGTCGTGGTGGTCGGCACGCCGCTGGACTTCCGGCTCAGCTTCGGCGACTTCGGCGACGCCCGGGTCGTACACGTGGTGGACGCCCCCAGCCAGCGGGCCACCCACGTCACGCCGGCCGCCTCGCCGGCCGGGGACCTGCGGCTGATCCTCACCGCGTTCGCCGACCACCCGGGCGACCGCGTCGACCACGCCGACTGGGTCGCCGAGCTGCGCGTCGCCGAGGACGCCGCGAAGGCCCGCGACGCCGAGGCGATGGCCGCCGAGACCGACCCGATCCGCCCCGCCCGCGTCTACGGCGAGCTGCGCAAGGTCCTCGCCCCGGACGCCATCACCATCGGCGACGGCGGCGACTTCGTCTCGTACGCGGGGAAGTACCTGGAGCCCGCGCAGCCCGGCACCTGGCTCGACCCCGGCCCGTACGGCTGCCTCGGCACCGGCATGGGCTACGCGATGGGGGCCCGGGTCAGCCACCCCGACCGGCAGGTCTGCGTGCTGATGGGCGACGGCGCGGCCGGCTTCTCGCTGATGGACGTGGAGTCCCTGGTGCGGCAGAAGCTGCCCGTGGTGATCGTGGTCGGCAACAACGGCATCTGGGGCCTGGAGAAGCACCCGATGCGGGCCATGTACGGCTACGACGTCGCCGCCGACCTCCAGCCCGGCCTGCGCTACGACCGGGTCGTCGAGGCGCTCGGCGGCGGGGGCGAGACGGTGGAGAAGGCCGCCGACCTGGCCCCGGCCCTGGAGCGGGCCTTCGCCTCCGGCGTGCCGTACCTGGTCAACGTGCTTACCGACCCGACCGACGCGTACCCGCGCTCGTCGAACCTGGCCTGAGCGCCGGCCGGTCAGACCTCCGGGCGGTCCTCCTCGCGGGGCGGGTCGCCCTCCCGGCGGCGCAGGTCGTCCTCGCGCCGCCGCAGGTCGTCCTCCCAGCGGCGGAACAGCTCCTCGTCCCGCTGCCGGGAGCGCTCCTTGAGGGAGTCGAGGAACTCGGGGTCGTCGTCCGGCGCGACCGGCCGGCGGCGGTGCTCCTCGGAGAAGCCGTTCCCCATCCGCCAGGCGGTCCGGGCCGGCCGGCCGCCCGGCGCCCGGCCGGCGACGAACCAGGCGATCGAGCCGACCAGCGGGAAGAACAGGACGATCAGCACCCAGGCGATCCGGGGCAGGCCCCGGATCGCGCCCTCCTCGGCGGAGAGACAGCTGATCAGCGCGCAGACCGCGAGCACGATCTGGGCCAGGAAGAGCAGGACGTACAGGCGGGCCATGCGCCCATCATGGCGCACCCGGGCCCGTCACCACAGCCGGGTGAGCACGCTGAGTGCGCCTAGTGTGGCCGCCCCGGCGGCGGCGAGCGCGACCACCGGCATCGTCCGCGAGCCGGTGCGGACCGGGCCCGACCCGGTGGCCCGGCCCCAGCACGACGTCAGCGTCGCCGCCCAGCCGGCCACCGCCGCGCCGGCCAGCGCGGCCCCGACGCCGCCGCCGCCGAGCGCCTGCCGGACGGTCAGCGCGGTGACCACGGTGAGCGCGAGCAGGGTGCGCCGCCAGGCCAGCCGGGTCCGCTCGGGTTGCAGCCCCGGGTCCCCGGTCACCGGCTCCCGACCCCGCCCGCCAGCACGGCCACCACCAGCAGCAGCGCGCCCAGCCCCACGACGAGGGCGAGCACGGCCGGGAAGCGGGAGGCGGGCAGCTCCTCGCCGAGCCGGATGGCCCGCTCGGTGCGGGCCCAGTGGTCCACGGCCCGCACCGCCACGACCCCGCCGAGCAGCAGCAGCGCGACGGCGATCGCCTCCCGCAGGTGCCGCAGCGGCAGCGGCGGCAGGAACTGGGCGACGGCCAGCCCGCCGCCGACCAGCGCCAGCCCGGTGCGCAGCCAGGCCAGGAACGTCCGCTCGTTGGCCAGGGAGAAGCGGTAGTCGGGCGGGTCGCCCACCGACCGCAGCTCCCGCGGGTCGAACCACCGCCGCACCGACTCCCACACGACCCCGATTATCCGCTTGGCTCCGGGCATAGCCTGGACCGATGACCGATCTTGATGTGACGACCCTGCGCGAGGCGTACGATGCCCAGCTCCGCCCGGAGATCCCCGACCCGCTGCCGGCCGGCGTGACCGTCGAGCGCGACGGCCCGCTGGTGCGCGTGCTCGGGCTCGACCACCGCGGCTTCCTGACGTACCGGAACCTGGGCGGGCTGGCCGGGGCGGAGCTGGACGAGCTGATCGCCCGGCAGGTGGCGTTCTTCCGGGAGCGGGGCGAGGCGGTGGAGTGGAAGCTCAACGGCCACGACGAGCCGGCCGACCTGGCGGATCGGCTGCGTGCCGCCGGGTTCGAGCCGGAGGGCCAGGAGACGGTGGTCGTCGGCCCGGTCGCGGCGCTGGCCGGCGCCGTCCCGGTGCTGCCCGACGGGGTACGGCTCCGCGAGGTCACCGCCCGCGCCGACCTGGAACGGATCGCCGAGCTGGAGCGGAAGGTCTGGGGGGTCGACCGGAGTCACCTGGTGCCCGGGCTGCTCAAGGAGATCGAGGCCGACCCGCAGTCGATCACCATCGTGGTGGCCGAGGCAGGGGAGACGGTGGTCTGCGCCGGCTGGGTCCGCTACCTGCGCGGCACCGGCTTCGCCAGCTTCTGGGGCGGCGCCACCCTGCCCGAGTGGCGGGGCCGGGGCATCTACCGGGCGCTGGTGGGGTACCGGGCGCGGCTGGCCCAGCAGCGGGGCCTGACGCTGGTCCAGGTGGACTGCTCCCCGGACAGCCGCCCGATCCTGGAACGACTCGGGCTCGTCGCGGTCACCACCACCACGCCCTACATCTACACTCCGTGACCATGGGACGGGGACTGACGGACGACGAGCGGCTCACCCTGAAGACCGGCGCGTTCGGCGCGGTGGCCCTGGTGGCGAACGCCGACCCCGGGATGCTCCCGCTGCTGCGGGAGAGCTTCGCGGCGTCCGGGGTGCTGGCGCGGGCGCGCGGCCCGGTGCGCGAGGCGCTGACCACCGGCCCGCTGCCGGAGCTGCCCGGCGACTCGACGCTGGAGATCGAGTCGACGGTGCTGCCGGCGCTGGGCCGGGCGGTGGAGATCCTCCGGGAGGTCTCGCCGGGGGACGTGGCGGCGTACCGGTCGCTGGTGCTGGCCGCCGCGGACGAGGTGGCCCGCGCGCACCGGGGGGTGGCGCCGGCCGAGGCGGCGGCGATCGACCGGATCCGGGAGGCGCTGGGCGGGGAGTGACCCGTCGTCCCGGTGAGCTGTGTCACTCTGACCCTCCCGGGAGCCAAAGCTACTTGTGGGTAACATTGCCCCGTGGGCAAGTGCACAACAGCCCGCGGTTGACCGGGCGTCACCGACGCGCGAGGCTGCGCCCGTGACCGGGCGAGCAATCGCAACACCAACAGGAGGGGTCGTCGAAGCGCGATGAACATCGTCGTACTCGTCAAGCAGGTGCCCGATTCGGGCGCGGACCGCAACCTGCGTTCTGACGACAACACCATCGACCGCGGTTCGGCGAACAACGTCATCAACGAGATGGACGAGTACGCCATCGAGGAGGCGTTGAAGATCAAGGAGGCGCACGGCGGCGAGGTGACCGTCCTGACCATGGGTCCGGACCGGGCGACCGAGTCGATCCGCAAGGCGCTCTCCATGGGCCCCGACAAGGCGGTCCACGTCGTGGACGACGCCCTGCACGGCTCCTGCGCCGTGGCGACCTCGAAGGTGCTCGCCGCCGCGCTGAACAACCTCAACGCCGACCTGGTGCTCTGCGGCGCCGAGTCCACCGACGGCCGGGTCCAGGTCATCCCCCACATGATCGCCGAGCGGCTGGGCGTCGCCGCGCTGACCGGCGCGCGCAAGCTCACCGTCGACGGGGCCACCCTGACCGTCGAGCGGCAGACCGAGGAGGGCTACGAGGTGGTCACCGCCTCGACCCCCGCCGTCGTCTCCGTCTGGGACACCATCAACGAGCCGCGCTACCCGTCGTTCAAGGGCATCATGGCCGCCAAGAAGAAGCCGGTGCAGACCCTCTCCCTGGCCGACCTCGGCGTCGCCCCGGCCGAGGTGGGCCTCGACGGCGCCACCAGCGCCGTGCTGGAGCACAGCAAGCGCCCGCCGCGCTCCGGCGGCGCGAAGGTCACCGACGAGGGCTCCGGCGGCGCGCAGCTCGTCGAGTTCCTCGCCACCGAGAAGTTCGTGTGAGGGGTCTGGACATGTCTGAGGTTCTCGTCGTCGTCGAAGCCACCCGCGAGTTCGGCGTCAAGAAGGTCACGTGCGAGATGCTCACCCTCGCCCGCGAGCTGGGCACGCCGAGCGCGGTCGTGCTCGGTGGCCCCGGTGCCGCCGAGGCGCTGAGCGCCAAGCTGGGCGAGTACGGCGCGGAGAAGATCTACGCCGCCGAGAGCGAGGAGATCGACGGCTACCTGGTGGCCCCGAAGGCCACCGTGCTGGCCGAGCTGGTGCGCCGGGTGCAGCCGGCCGCCGTGCTGCTCGCCTCCGCCCAGGAGGGCAAGGAGATCGCGGCCCGCCTGGCGGTCAAGCTGGACAACGGCATCCTGACCGACGTCGTCGGCCTCGACGCCGACGGCACCGCCACCCAGGTCGTCTTCGCCGGCTCCGCCATCGTCAAGTCCAAGGTCACCCGGGGCCTGCCGCTGGTCACCGTCCGGCCGAACTCGGTCACCCCGGCGCCCGCCGCCGCCACCCCCGTCGTCGAGCAGCTCACCGTGACGGTGGGCGACGCCGACAAGCTGGCGAAGGTGGTCGACCGGGTTGCCGAGCAGAAGGGCTCGCGCCCCGAGCTGACCGAGGCGTCCGTGGTCGTCTCCGGCGGCCGGGGCGTCGGCAACGCCGACAACTTCAAGCTGGTCGAGGAGCTGGCCGACCTGCTCGGCGGCGCCGTGGGCGCGTCCCGCGCGGCCGTCGACTCCGGCTTCTACCCGCACCAGTTCCAGGTCGGGCAGACCGGCAAGACGGTCTCCCCGCAGCTCTACGTCGCGCTGGGCATCTCCGGCGCGATCCAGCACCGGGCCGGCATGCAGACCTCGAAGACCATCGTCGCCGTGAACAAGGACGGCGAGGCCCCGATCTTCGAGCTGGCCGACTTCGGCGTGGTGGGCGACCTCTTCAAGATCGTCCCGCAGGCCGCCGAGGAGATCCGCAAGCGCAGGTGACGCCGCCCTCTGTCCGGGCGCGCCCGGAAAGAGGGGAGCTGATCGGCGGGCCGGGGAGCTGAGCCGGCCCGCCGATCAGCCCGTCAGGGTGCCCCTCGGGGCGATCGGTCATCCCTCGTAGTACCCCGCGACGGCCGGGAAATTCGCCCCGCGCGGGGCGCAGTCGTCGGCGGGGCCCTCCCGCCCGGGGCGCGGGCCCCCTCCGGCGTCGTCCTTCCGGCGCCCCGGTCAGTAGTCTGAACGGAATGGCATACCTGGATCACGCCGCGACGACTCCGATGCTCGACGAGGCACTGGAGGCGTACACGGCCACCGCACGCGAGGTCGGCAACGCGTCGTCACTGCACGCGGCCGGCCGCCGTGCCCGGCGTCGGGTCGAGGAGTCCCGCGAGCGGGTGGCCGCCGTCCTGGGCGCCCGCCCCTCCGAGGTGATCTTCACCGGCGGGGGCACGGAGAGCGACAACCTGGCGGTCAAGGGCATCTTCTGGGCCCGCCGGGCCGCCTCGCCGGCCCGGCGTCGGGTGGTCTCCAGCGCCGTCGAGCACCACGCCGTCCTCGACACGGTGGACTGGCTGGCCGAGCACGAGGGCGCCGGGGTGGGCTGGCTGCCGGTGGACGCCGCCGGCCGGCTCGACCCGGAGGCGCTGCGCGCCGAGCTGGCCGCGCACGGCGACGCGGTCGCGGTGGTCACCGCGATGTGGGCCAACAACGAGGTGGGCAGCCTCCAGCCGGTGGCCGCGCTGGCCGCCGTCGCCGCCGAGCACGGCGTGCCGTTCCACACCGACGCGGTCCAGGCGGTCGGCCAGGTGCCGGTCGACTTCGCCGCCAGCGGGGTCTCCGCGCTGACGGTCACCGGCCACAAGCTGGGCGGGCCCGTGGGGGTGGGCGCCCTGCTGCTCGCCCGGGACGTCGCGGCCACCCCGCTGCTGCACGGCGGCGGCCAGGAGCGCGACGTCCGCTCCGGCACGCTCGACACCGCCGGCATCGTCGCCTTCGCGGTCGCGGTGGAGGCGGCCGTGAAGGGCCAGCAGGAGTACGCGGCCCGGGTCGCCGCCCTCCGCGACGACCTCGTACGGCGGGTGCGGCACGCCGTGCCCGAGGTGGTCTTCAACGGCGACCCCGTCGACCGCCTCCCCGGCAACGCGCACTTCTCCTTCCCCGGCTGCGAGGGCGACGCGCTGCTGCTGCTGCTCGACGCCCGGGGCATCGCCTGCTCGACGGGCTCGGCCTGCTCGGCCGGGGTGGCCCAGCCCTCGCACGTGCTGATCGCGATGGGCGCCGACGACGACCGCGCCCGCTCCTCGCTGCGCTTCACCCTCGGCTACACCAGCACCCAGGCCGACGTCGACGCCCTGATCGCCGCCCTGCCGACGGCGGTCGACCGCGCCCGCCGCGCCGCCGCCCTCCGCGCCCCCCGCTGACCGCCGGCCATGACCCTGCCCACGGTCGCGCGATCGACGGCGGGCCGGCGCGGGCCGGTAGGCTCGGGCGGGAAGGGAGCGTGACGGGGTGAGGGTTCTGGCGGCCATGTCGGGCGGGGTGGACTCGGCCGTGGCGGCGGCGCGGGCGGTGGAGGCCGGGCACGACGTCACCGGCGTGCACCTGGCGCTGGCCCGCAATCCGCAGACGTACCGCACCGGGGCGCGCGGGTGCTGCACGCTGGAGGACTCCCGGGACGCCCGGCGGGCCGCCGACGTGCTCGGCATCCCCTTCTACGTGTGGGACATGGCGGACCGGTTCCACGCCGACGTGGTCGACGACTTCGTGGCCGAGTACGCGGCCGGCCGTACCCCGAATCCCTGCCTGCGCTGCAACGAGAAGATCAAGTTCGCGGCGGTGCTGGACCGGGCCGTGGCCCTGGGCTTCGACGCGGTGGTCACCGGCCACCACGCCCGCCTCGGCCCCGACGGCCTGCTGCGCCGCAGCGTCGACGCGGCGAAGGACCAGTCGTACGTCCTCGCGGTGCTGACCCGCGCCCAGCTCGACCGGTCGATCTTCCCGCTCGGCGACTCGACGAAGGCGCAGGTCCGCGAGGAGGCGGCCCGGCGCGGGCTGGCCGTGGCCGACAAGCCGGACTCGCACGACATCTGCTTCATCGCCGACGGCGACACCCGGGGCTTCCTCGCCGGGCGGCTCGGCGAGGCCCCCGGCGACGTGGTCGACGCGCTCACCGGCGCGGTGGTCGGCAGCCACAACGGCGCGTACGCGTACACGGTGGGGCAGCGGCGCGGCCTGCACCTGGACCGCCCCGCCCCCGACGGCCGGCCCCGCTACGTGCTCTCCATCACCCCGAAGACCAACACCGTCACCGTCGGGCCGGCGGAGGCGCTGGAGGTCTCCTCGGTGCGCGCCGAGCGTCCGGTCTGGACCGGCGGCGAGCCGCCGACCGGGCCGATCGAGTGCGAGGTGCAGCTCCGCGCCCACGGCGACGTGGTGCCGGCCACCGTCGAGCTGACCGGCGACACCCTGCGCGCCGAGCTGCGCCGCCCGGTGCGCGGCGTCGCCGCCGGCCAGGCCGTGGTGGCGTACCGGCCGGACCCGACCGGCGACGCGGTCCTCGGCTCCGCCACGATCGCCGCCTGACGCCCGCTCCGGGCCGTCCCGCCGCCCTGGTCCCTCTCCGCCACCCGCTCCGGGCCGTCCCGCCGCTCTGGTCCCTCTCCGCCTCGTCCTGGCCCGTCCCCGCCGCCCGGCCCCGGCGGCCCGTATACCCTTCGCCCGTGACAGAACTCGCGTGGCCCTGGCCGCCCGGCGCGGCGACCGGCATCGGCTCGCTGCCCGGCACCGACGTCGCCGAGGCGCAGCGGGTGATCCTCGGGGAACTGCCCGCCCTGCCCCACCTTCCCGAGCTGCCGGCGCGCGGCCCCGGCGCCGACCTGATCGGCCGCACGGGCGGCCTGCTCGTCGAGCTCCCCGTCGAGCTGTACGCGGCCCGCTGGCGGGTCGCCCCGCGCCCCGGGCGGGACCTGCGCCGGGCGCGGGACCTCATGGAACGCGACCTCGACCAGCTCGCCGAGCAGGCCGAGGAGTACCCCGGGCCGGTCAAGGTGCAGGCCGCCGGCCCGTACACCCTGGCCGCCTCCCTCGACCTGCCCCTCGGCGGCCGGATGCTGCGCGACCCCGGCGCGGTGCGGGACCTCACCGGCTCCCTCGCCGAGGGGCTGCGCGCCCACGTCGCCGCCGTCGCCCGCCGGCTGCCCCGCGCCACGGTGCTGCTCCAGCTCGACGAGCCGTCCCTGCCGGCCGTGCTCGCGGGGCGGGTGCCCACCGAGAGCGGCTTCGGCACGTACCGCCCTGTGCCGGAGCCCGACGCGGCGGCCCTGCTGCGCGCGGTGGTCGAGGCGGTCGGGGTGCCGACCGTGGTGCACTGCTGCGCCCCGGACGTCCCGTTGGGGCTGATCCGCGCGACCGGCGCGGCGGCGGTCGCGCTCGACCTGAGCCTGGTGCGGGATCTGGACCCGCTCGGCGAGGCGATCGACGCCGGGCTCGGCCTGCTGGCCGGCGCCGCGCCGGCGACCCCGCCACCGGACGGCCGCGCGCCGACCTCCGCCGAGGTCGCCGACCGGGTACGTCAGCTCTGGGACCGCCTCGGCTTCCCCCGCCGCCGGCTCGCCGAGCAGGTGGTGGTCACCCCCGCCTGCGGCCTCGCCGGGGCGACCGGGCAGTACGCGCGGGCGGTGCTCGCGGCGTGCCGCGACGCGGGCCGCCGCCTCGCCGACGACAGGTAAGGAAGGGCCCCCTGTTAACGCCTGGCGTAGAGAAGGGCACCCCTTTCACCCCCGAATGGGGTTTTCTGTCGTACAGGGTGGGCAGGATGACCGGCATGATCGGACAACTGCGCTCCACTGTGATCGACTGCCCCGACCCGCGCGCGCTCGCGGCGTTCTACGCCGAGCTGCTGGGCCTGTCGCTGTCGGAGGACGACTCCGACGGCGACGAATGGGTGGTGCTCGGCGGCCCGCCGGGGCGGCAGCCCCGGCTCGCCTTCCAGAAGGCGCCGGACCTGCGCCCGCCGACCTGGCCGGACCCCGAGCGGCCCCAGCAGTTCCACCTCGACGTCACCGTCACCGACATCGAGGCGGCCGAGAAGGCGGCCCTGGCGATCGGCGCGCGGCGGCTCGCGAGCCAGGACGAGGAGCGCTTCCGGGTCTACGCCGACCCGGTCGGCCACCCGTTCTGCCTCTGCTGGGACTGAGCCGTCCGCCCGCTTCGCCGGGCTGACCGCCCGTCCGCCTGCTCTGCCGGGCTGACCGCCCGTCCGCCTGCTCTGCCGGGCTGACCGCCCGTCCGCCTGCTCTGCCGGGCTGACCGCCCGTCCGCCTGCTCTGCCGGGCTGACCGCCCGTCCGCCTGCTCTGCCGGGCTGACCGCCCGTCCGCCTGCTCTGCCGGGCTGACCGCCCGTCCGCCTGCTCTGCCGGGCTGACCGCCCGTCCGTCGCGGTCGCCGGTCACGGCCCGCCCGCTCCGCCTTTGCTCCTCCCGGCGGGCGGGCGGCCCCGGCGCGACCGCTTCCGCCCGCTTCCGCCTGCGTTCCCGGCTGGTGTGGCGGCGGTTGCGCCGGCGGGGCATCATCGCCAGGATGATCGACTCCTCGCTCCGGCGGGCCTCCGGCTCGCTCTTCGGCCTCGCCTACGGTGACGCGCTGGGCCGCCCGACCGAGTTCCTGACCATCGCCGAGATCCACCGCCGCTACGGTCCGTCCGGCCCACGTGAGCTGGAGGGCGACCCGGCGCTGGTCACCGACGACACCCAGATGGCCCTCGCGGTCGGCTGGGCACTGCACGAGGCTCCCGCGCTGACCCCGGAGGCGGTCGAGCCGCTGCTGCGGCAGCGCTTCCTGGCCTGGGCGATCAGCCCGGACAACAACCGCGCCCCCGGGATGACCTGCCTGCGCGCCTGCGGCGAGCTGTCGCGGGGGGTGCGTTGGCAGGAGGCGACGGTCGCCGACTCGAAGGGCTGCGGCGCCAACATGCGGGGCACCCCGGTCGGGCTGCTCCCCGTCGACCTCGACACCCTGGCCGGGCTCGCCCAGCTCCAGGCCGGCCTGACCCACGGCCACCCGACCGGGCTGGCCGCGAGCGAGCTGACCGCGTACGCGGTGCGCCTGCTGCGCGAGGGCGCGGAGCTGGCCGAACTGCCGGGGCTGCTCACCGACCGGGCCCGGGAACAGCGCCGGGTCTACCGGGCCGACTGGCTCGGCGACCTGTGGCAGCGCCCCGGCGTCGACTCGCCGCAGGAGTTCATCGCCCTCGGCTGGGACGAGTGCCTGGCCGTCCTGGACCGGCTCACCGCCACGCTGACGCGCCCGGACGACGGCGGTGACCCGTGCCGGCGTACCGGGGAGGGTTGGATCGCCGAGGAGGCGCTGGCGACGGCGCTGCTGTGCGCGCTGTGGCACGCCGACGACCCGGTCGCCGCGCTGGCCCGGGGCGCCACCACCGCCGGTGACTCCGACTCCATCGCCGCCCTGGCCGGCGCCTTCGTCGGCGCGGCCCACGGCATGCCCGCCTGGCCCCCCACCTGGTCCGCCCAGATCGAGTACGCGGACCAGCTCACCGCCCTCGCCACCCCCCACGACTGACCTCCACCCCGTCGATCATGGGGTTGGCGGCACGACACGCCGGTGCGGGGTGCCGCCAACCCCATGATCAACCGGAGAGGTGGGGGAGGGTGCGGAGGTGGCGCCAGAGGTGGGGGGCCAGGTCGCCGGCGCGGTTGTCGAGAGCGGCCAGGGGGATGGGGATGGGTTCGGCGATGTCCAGGTAGCTGTCGTGGTCGGCGGTGGGGTCCCAGTCGCGGGTGGGTATGCGGACGTGGTCGTCCCGGTCGGACTTGTCCCGACTGGTGATCTTGAGCACGTCGACGCCGCGGTCGTCGACGCGCAGCACGAGGCAGGGGCGGACCTTCGAGCCGGTGCCGTCGGCGTACGGGACGTCGGCCCACCAGATCTCGCCCGGTCGGGGCGTGCCGGTGGGGGTGGTGGTCGGCTCGGCGCCGCGCGGGCGGGGCGTGGCGGTCGGGCGGCCGGGTGCCCCGGTGGTGGGCCGGCCCGGGCGGGCACGCCCCGGGCGGTCCCGCCCGGGGCGGTCGGAAGCGCGGTCCGGGCGGTCGGGGGTGCGGTCGGTGCGGGGGCGCTGCGGGCCGGTTCCTCCCCGGCCGGTGCGGGGGCGTCGCGGGCCGGGGCGTTCCGGGTCGTGGCTTCGCCCGCGCCACTCGCTCCACGCCCAGCCGGCGGCCACCGCCAGCAGGATCGCCGCCGCCCAGAGCAGCCAGTCCGGCATGCGCACCTCCGTCGTCCCCGGCGGCCCGCGGCGGGCGATCCGGCGGAGGCGGTGCCGCCGCGCCGGAAGGGCCCACCGGCCGCCGTCGTGCCGCGATCCTCGCACGTCGCGGGCGGGACGGCCGGTCGGGCGTGCCGGGTGGGCCGCGTATTGTCCGACCGGCCCGATACGGTGCGGGGGTAGCAGGATAACGGGAGGTCGTTAGCGGTGTCCGAAGCCGGCAGGGTGTCCGAGGAAGCCGTCCCCATGGAGACGACCCCCGCGCAGGAGGCGGCGGCGGGGGTGGAGCCGCCCCCCGAGGCGCGGGAGCGCCACGCCACCCTGAGCCAGGAGCTGACCGAGCACCAGTACCGCTACTACGTGCTGGACGCCCCGACGATTCCCGACGCCGACTTCGACCGGATGCTGCGGGAGCTGGAGGGGCTGGAGGCCGAGTTCCCCGCCCTGCGCACCCCCGACTCCCCGACCCAGCGGGTCGGGGGCACCTTCTCCACGGAGTTCACGCCGGTCACCCACGCCGAGCGGATGCTCTCGCTGGACAACGCCTTCGCCGACGAGGAGCTGGCGGCCTGGGCCGAGCGGGTGGAGCGGGACGCCGGCGGCCCGGTGCCCTACCTCTGCGAGCTGAAGGTCGACGGGCTGGCGATCAACCTGACGTACGAGAAGGGCCGGCTGGTGCGCGCCGCCACCCGGGGCGACGGGCGCACGGGCGAGGACGTCACGGCCAACGTCCGCAGCATCCGGGACGTGCCGGCCCGGCTGACCCCGTCGGCGGAGTTCCCCGACGTGCCCGAGTTCGTCGAGGTGCGCGGCGAGATCTACTTCCCGGTGGCCGCGTTCGCCGACCTCAACGCGGGCCTGGTCGAGCAGGGCAAGGCGCCGTTCGCCAACCCGCGCAACGCCGCCGCCGGCAGCCTGCGCCAGAAGGACCCGCGGATCACCGCGTCCCGGCCGCTGCGGCTGGTGGTGCACGGCATCGGGGCCCGGCGCGGCTTCACCCCGACGGCCCAGTCCGAGTCGTACGCGGCGCTGCGGGCGTGGGGCCTGCCGACCAGCGACCGCTGGCGGGTCGTGCCCGACCTGGCCGGGGTCGCCGAGTTCATCGCGTACTACGCCGAGCACCGGCACGACGTCGAGCACGAGATCGACGGCGTGGTGGTCAAGGTCGACCCGGTCTCCATCCAGGGCCGGCTCGGCTCGACCAGCCGGGCCCCCCGCTGGGCGATCGCCTTCAAGTACCCGCCGGAGGAGGTGACCACCAAGCTGCTCGACATCGACGTCAACGTCGGGCGCACCGGCCGGGTCACCCCGTTCGCCGTCCTCGAACCGGTCCGGGTGGCCGGCTCCACGGTCGCCCTCGCCACCCTGCACAACGCCCGCGAGGTGGAGCGCAAGGGGGTGCTGATCGGCGACACGGTGGTGATCCGCAAGGCCGGAGACGTCATCCCCGAGGTGCTCGGCCCGGTGGTCGACCTGCGCCCCGCCGACGCCCGGCCGTTCGAGATGCCCACCACCTGCCCGGCCTGCGGCACCCCGCTCGCGCCGGCCAAGGAGGGCGACGTCGACATCCGCTGCCCCAACAGCCGGAGCTGCCCGGCGCAACTGCGCGAGCGGGTCTTCCACCTGGCCGGGCGGGGCGCGTTCGACATCGAGGTGCTCGGCTACAAGGGAGCCGGCGCGCTGCTCGACGCGCAGGTCATCGCCGACGAGGGCGACCTGTTCGCCCTCGACGCCGAGCGGCTGCGCCAGTCGCCGTTCTTCGTGAACAAGGACGGCAGCCTCGGCAGCAACGCCACCAAGCTGCTCGACAACCTCGCCGTGGCGAAGGAACGCGACCTGTGGCGGGTGCTGGTGGCGCTCTCCATCCGGCACGTCGGCCCCACCGCCGCCCAGGCCCTCGCCCGGCACTTCCGCTCGATGGACGCGATCCGGGCGGCCACCGAGGAGGAACTCTCCTCGGTCGACGGCGTCGGCCCGACGATCGCGGCCAGCATCGTCGAGTGGTTCACCGTGGACTGGCACCGCGAGGTGGTCCGGAAGTGGGCCGACGCGGGCGTACGGATGGCCGAGGAGGCCGGCGAGGAGGGGCCGCGCCCGCTGGAGGGGCTGACCGTCGTGGTGACCGGCACCCTGAGCGGCTTCTCGCGGGACCAGGCGGCCGAGGCGGTGCAGACCCGGGGCGGCAAGGTCAGCGGCTCGGTGTCGAAGAAGACCGGCTTCGTGGTGGTGGGGGACAACCCGGGCTCGAAGGCCGACAAGGCGGCCACTCTGAAGGTGCCGATCCTGGACGAGGAGGGCTTCCGGGTCCTGCTCGACCGGGGCCCGGACGCGGCCCGCGAGGTGGCCCGCACCGCCGAGGAATGACCCGACCGGGGGCCGCGGCGGGCGTGGCGAACCTTGACCGCACTCGGCCGCGTATACCAACTTAATTACGACTCCGACCGATTCGTGGGCGTCATCTCTGAAAAGCGGCACCCAGGGCGTTTCATGGGTGCGTGCACGACGGGCGTGGGGCCCGCCGGGGCCGTTGTCCGGGAGGTGCGATGGAGCCCGCCGATCCGCGAAACTCCGTCCCGCCGGGGCGGGTGGCGCCCTTCTTCGGCTTCGTCGCCACGGTCGCCGCGCTGGCGCTGCTGGTCTCCGCCGGGCCGCTGGCCGCGCTGGCCGGCCGGCTCGGCGAGCTGCCGATGGCGTTCTGGACGATGGCGGTGCTCGCCGTGGTCTGCGACGCGCGGCCGTTCGTGCCGCCGGGGCGGCGGAGTCCCTCGGCGGTCTTCCCGTCCATCTGCTTCGCCTTCGCCATCCTGCTCGGCTGGGGGCTCGGCCCGGCCGTGGCGGTGCAGACGGTGGCCGTGGTCGTCTCCGGCTGGCGGACTGGGCACGCCCCCTGGCGCTCGGGCTTCAACGTCGCCCAGTACGCCTGCGCCCTGGCCGCCGCAGCGGCGGTCAGCGACGCCCTCGGGGCGGGCGGCATCTTCGGCGAGGGACGGCTGAGCTGGAGCGACGTGGCGGCGGTCGGCGGGGCCACCGCGGCCTGGTTCGCGGTCAACTACGGGCTGGTCACCGCCGCCGTGCGGCTGCGGTTCGGGGACCGCTGGTGGCCGGGCGCCCGGCCCCGCCTCGGCTACGAGCTGCTCTCCACCGGGTCGCTGCTGCTGCTCGCCCCGGTGCTGGTGGCCGCCGCCGGGGCCAGCGCCGCGCTGATCCCGCTGGTGCTGGTGCCGCTCTTCGCGGTCTACCGGATGGCGCGGCTCGCCCACGAGCAGGAGCAGCTCGGCGCGCTCGACCCGCTCACCGGACTGCCCAACCGCAAGGCGCTGCTGGCCGAGGTCGCCGAGCAGGTGCACCTGCACGCCGAGCGGGCCGCGAAGGGCGACCCGGACGCCCACCTGGCGCTGCTGCTGATCGACCTGGACCGGTTCAAGAACGTCAACGACGCGCTCGGCCACGCGGTCGGCGACCGGCTGCTGGTCGAGGTGAGCGCCCGGCTGGCCGGCGCGGTGGGGGAGCGGGACCTGCTCGCCCGCCTCGGTGGGGACGAGTTCGCCATCCTCAGCACCGGGCTGACCGGCGTGGACGCCGCCCGGGAGACGGCCGAACGGCTGGCGGCGGCCCTCACCGAGCCGGTGTCGCTGGACGGGCTGCCGCTCGACGTCGGCGGCTCCATCGGCATCGCGCTCTACCCGCAGCACGGCGAGGACTTCGCCACCCTGATGCGCCACGCCGACGTGGCGATGTACGACGCCAAGCACCGCAACGACACCGTCGCCGTGTACGCCGCCGAGTCCGACCACAACTCCGCCGAGCGGCTGGGGCTCCTGGCCGACCTGCGGCGCGTACTCGAGGCGGGAACGCCCGGCGCGGCGGACCGGGACGGGCCGGTGGGGGTGCGCGGCGGCGACGGCGCGGCGCTGCCCGCCCCCCTCGCCCCGGAGGCCGGCGACGGGGCCGGCGGGGGGCGGGCGCCGTCCGGCGGGACCGGGCGGTGGCGGGCGCGCCGGCACCGGGAGCCGGCCCACCCCGACGAGCTGATCAACCGGATCGTCACGGGCGCGGACCCGATCCGGCGGCGGGCCGCCGAGGCCGGGGCGGTATCGGTCGGCCCCCACGAACCGGCGGGGCCGGCCGGGGCGGCGAGCATCCGGCCCGACGAACCGGCGGGGCCCGCCGGGGCGGCGCCCGCCCGGCCCGACGAACCGGCGGGCGCGCGGGCCGGGGCGGGGCCGGCGGTCGGGGCAGGGCGGGCCGGGCCGGCGGCCGACGCGGGGCGGGCCGGGCCGGGCGCTGGCCGCCCCACGGCGGACGGGCCCGGCGACACCGGCGAGATCACCATGTACTACCAGCCGCAGGTCGCCATCGCCACGGGCGAGGTGGTGGGCGTGGAGGCGCTGCTGCGCTGGCGGCACCCGCGCCGGGGCATGGTCGACCCGGAGGAGCTGATCCGGGTCGCCGAGCAGAGCGCGGTGATGCGGCTGCTCACCCGCCGGGTGGTCGACGACGTGGTGGAGCAGCTCGCGAAGTGGTCGGCCGCCGGGATCAACCTGCGGGCCGCGCTCAACGTCAGCGTCCGGGACCTGCACACCGGCGAGATCGCCGACCAGGTCGCCGACCGGCTGGTCCGGTACGGGGTCCGGCCCGACCGGCTGCAACTGGAGATCACCGAGAGCGCGCTGATGGCCGACCCGCGCCGGGTGCTGGCCACCATCTCCCGGCTGCACGCCATCGGCGTCGCCATCGCGCTGGACGACTTCGGCACCGGGTACTCGTCGATGCAGCACCTGCGCCGGCTCCCGCTGTCCGAGGTGAAGGTGGACCGGTCGTTCGTCCTCGGGATGGCCGACGACGCCGACGACGCCGCGATCGTCCGGTCGATGATCGAGCTGGCCGGGGCGCTCGGGCTGCGCGTCGTCGCCGAGGGCGTGGAGGACGAGCGGACCTGGCGGCTGCTGCACGCCGCCGGCTGTGACCTGGCGCAGGGCTGGTTCTACGCGCGGCCGATGCCGGCCGCGGAGCTCGCCGCCTGGCTCGCCCGGTACCGGCCGCTGCGGCCGACCCCCAGGGAGGCGGAGAGCCACCCCCGCCAGTCCCGCTGACCCGGGCCCGAGCGGGGCGGAGGGGGAGTCGAGGACGCCCGGACCGTGCTGGACAATAGACTCGCTCCGGTCACCGGGCGTCATCGCCGTACGGGCGCGCCGGGCACCGACAGACGCAGCAGGACAGCCACGAAGGGGGCACTGATGGCCGCCATCTCCCGCGAGGAGGTCGCGCACCTGGCGCGACTGTCGCGGCTCGCCGTCACGGAGGAGGAGCTGGACACCTTCGCCGGCCAGCTCGACACGATCCTCCAGGCGGTCGCCCAGGTCGGCGAGGTCGCCGCGGCGGACATCCCGCCGACCTCGCACTCCGTGCCGCTGACGAACGTGCTGCGCGAGGACGTCGTGGTGCCGGGCCTCACCCCGGCGGAGGCCCTGTCGGGCGCGCCCGACGCGGAGGAGCAGCGGTTCCGCGTTCCGCGGATCCTGGACGAGGATGTGGCGTCGTGACCGACCTGACCAAGCTGACCGCCGTCGAGATCGCCGGCCTGGTCGCCGGCGGGGAGACCTCCGCCGTCGAGGTGACCCAGGCGCACCTGGACCGCATCGCCGCCGTCGACGACCGGGTGCACGCCTTCCTGCACGTCGACACCGAGGGGGCGCTCGCCGCCGCCCGCGCCGTCGACGAGCGCCGCGCGGCCGGCGAGGAGCTGGGCCCCCTCGCGGGCGTGCCGGTCGCGGTGAAGGACGTGCTGACCACCAAGGGCGTGCCGACCACCGTCGGGTCGAAGATCCTCGAGGGCTGGCGTCCCCCGTACGACTCGACGATCGTGCAGCGGCTGCGCGCCGCCGGCACGGTGATGCTCGGCAAGACCAACATGGACGAGTTTGCCATGGGCTCCTCCACGGAATACTCGGCGTACGGGCCGACCCGCAACCCGTGGGACCTGGACCGCATCCCCGGCGGCTCGGGCGGCGGCAGCTCGGCCGCCCTCGCGGCGTACGAGGCCCCCCTGGCCATCGGCTCGGACACCGGCGGCTCGATTCGCCAGCCGGGCGCGGTCACCGGCACCGTCGGCGCGAAGCCCACCTACGGCGGCACCTCCCGGTACGGCCTGGTGGCGTTCTCCTCGTCGCTGGACACCCCCGGCCCGTGCGCGCGTACCGTGCTCGACGCGGCGCTGCTGCACGCGGCCATCGGCGGCCACGACCCGCGCGACTCCACCTCCATCCCCGCGCCGGTGCCCGACGTGGTCGCCGCCGCGAAGCTCGGCGCGACCGGCGACCTGACCGGCGTGCGCCTCGGCGTGGTCACCGAGTTCTCGGGCGAGGGCGCGGAGCCGGGCGTGGTCGCCGCGTTCCGCGAGTCCGTCGACGCCCTCGCGAAGCTCGGCGCGGAGATCGTCGAGGTCTCCTGCCCGCACTTCAGGTACGCGCTGCCGGCGTACTACCTGATCGCCCCCAGCGAGTGCTCCTCGAACCTGGCCCGCTTCGACGGCGTCCGGTTCGGCCTGCGGGAGGGCGACGACGGCAACCGGTCCCTCGAGGAGGTCATGTCGCTGACCCGGGACGCCGGCTTCGGCCCCGAGGTCAAGCGCCGGATCATGCTCGGCACGTACGCCCTCTCCTCGGGCTACTACGACGCCTACTACGGGCAGGCGCAGAAGGTCCGCACGCTGATCACGCGGGACTTCACGGCCGCGTTCGAGCGGGTCGACGCGCTGATCTCGCCGACCACGCCGTTCGTGGCGTTCCCGATCGGCGCGCGCACCTCCGACCCGTACCAGATGTACCTGGCCGACCTGTTCACCATCCCGACCAACCTGTACGGCGGGCCGGGCATCTCGGTGCCGTGCGGGCTCTCCGAGGGGCTGCCGGTCGGCCTTCAGGTGATGGCCCCGACGATGGCGGACGACCGGATGTACCGGGTCGCCGCCGCGCTGGAGTCCGCCGTCGGCACGTTCACCCCACCGGCACTGTGAGGCAGGAGCACCGATGACTACGACACTGCCGGCGTACGACGAGGTCGTCGCCCGCTACGAACCGGTGATCGGCCTGGAGACCCACGTCGAGCTGGGCACGAACACCAAGATGTTCTGCGGCTGCCCGACGGACTTCGGCGGCGAGCCGAACACCCGGGTCTGCCCGGTCTGCCTCGGCCTGCCCGGCTCGCTGCCGGTGGCCAACAAGGCGGCCATCGAGGCGACGATCCGGATCGGCCTCGCGCTGAACTGCTCCATCGCCGACTGGTGCCGGTTCGCCCGGAAGAACTACTTCTACCCGGACATGCCGAAGAACTACCAGATCAGCCAGTACGACGAGCCGCTCTGCGTCGACGGGTACCTGGACGTCGAGGTGAACGGGGAGCTGGTGCGCATCGGCGTCGAGCGGGTGCACCTGGAGGAGGACACCGGCAAGACGCTGCACGTCGGCGGGGCCACCGGCCGCATCCACGGCGCGACCGAGTCGCTGGTCGACTACAACCGGGCCGGCATCCCCCTCGTGGAGATCGTCACCAAGCCGGTCCCCGGCACCGGGGCGCTCGCGCCCGAGGTGGCCCGCGCGTACGTCGCCGAGCTGCGCGACGTGATCCGCTCCCTCGGCGTCTCCGACGTGCGGATGGAGGAGGGCTCGCTGCGCTGCGACGTGAACACCTCCCTCAACCTGCCCGGCGAGGAGTGGGGCACCCGCACCGAGACGAAGAACGTCAACTCGCTGCGGTCGGTGGAGCGGGCGGTCCGCTCGGAGATCCTGCGCCAGGCGTCGGTGCTCGACGGGGGCGGCCGGATCACCCAGGAGACGCGGCACTTCCAGGAGGACACCGGGGACACCCGGCCGGGCCGGTCGAAGGAGACCGCGACCGACTACCGGTACTTCCCCGAGCCGGACCTGGTCCCGCTCGCCCCGGACGCCGCCTGGGTGGCCGAGCTGAAGGCGGCCCTGCCGGAGCTGCCCAGGCTGCACCGCCGCCGGCTCCAGGCCGACTGGGGCCTCTCCGACGCGGACATGCAGTCGGTGCTCAACGCCGGCGCGGTCGAGCTGATCGAGGCCACCGTCGCCGCCGGGGCCACCCCCGCCGCCGCCCGCAAGTGGTGGCTGGGCGAGCTGTCCCGGCGGGCCAACGAGGCCGGCATCGAGCTGGCCGACGTCGGGGCCACCCCGGGCCAGGTCGCCGAGCTGCAGAGCCTGGTCGACGCTGGCAAGCTCAACGACAAGCTGGCCCGCACCGTCCTGGAGGGCGTGGTGGGCGGCGAGGGCTCGCCGACCGAGATCATGACGAACCGGGGCCTGGAGGTCGTCTCCGACACGGGCGCGCTCACCGCCGCCGTGGACGAGGCGATCGCCGCGAACCCGGCCATCGCCGACAAGGTCCGCAGCGGCAAGGTGGCGGCGGCGGGCGCGCTGGTCGGCGCGGTCATGAAGACCACGCGCGGCCAGGCCGACGCGAAGACCGTCCGCGACCTGATCCTGGAGCGCCTCGGCGCCTGAGATGGTAAGGAAGGGCCCCTTCTTAACGCATTCTGCATAGGAAGGGGCCCTTCCTGACACCCCGCCCCGCGCCGCAGCCGACCCAGCCGCGCGCGCCCCGCACCGCACCCCCCGCACCGCACCCCCGTAACGGGCACCCCCCCGCACCCCTCGTGAGGGCGTCAACGGAGACGCCCGGATGGAGTCACCGTGAACCAGCACGACCTCGACGTCCTCGACGAGATCCAGCGGCGGGTGCTCTGGCTCGCCACCCGCATCGTCGACGCGGCCAACCACGACCGGGACACCGGCGACGGGGTGAAGGTCGGCGGCCACCAGGCGTCCAGCGCCTCGCTGGTCACCGCGATGACCGCCCTGTGGTTCGCCCACCTCGACGCCGAGGACCGGGTCGCGGTGAAGCCGCACGCCTCGCCCGTCTTCCACGCCATCCAGTACCTGCTCGGCAACCTCGACCGGTCGTACCTGCCGAGGCTGCGCGCCCGGGGCGGCCTCCAGTCGTACCCGTCGCGGACCAAGGACCCCGACGGCGTCGACTTCTCCACCGGCTCGGTCGGCCTCGGCGCCGCCGCCCCGCTCTTCGCCGCCGTCACCCGCCGGTACGTCGACGCGCACTTCGGCGAGCGCCCCCACTCCCGGTTCGTGGCCCTGATCGGCGACGCCGAGCTGGACGAGGGGAACATCTGGGAGGCCGTCGCCGACCCGGCCACCACCGGGCTGGGCAACGTGATGTGGCTGGTCGACTTCAACCGCCAGTCCCTCGACCGGGTCGTCCCCGGGGTGCGGATCAACCAGTGGCGCGGCCAGTTCGAGGCCGCCGGCTGGCACGTCGTCGAGGTCAAGTACGGCCGTCGGCTCGCGCAGGCGTACGCCCGGCCGGGCGGGGAGGCGCTGCGCGACTGGATCGACGCGATGCCCAACGAGCAGTACCAGTCGCTGTTCGGCCTGGCCGGGCCGGCGCTGCGCGCGCGGTTCCTCGACGGCGCGCCGGCCGGGATCGCCGAGCTGATCGCCGACACCCCCGACGACGAGCTGGGCCCCCTCGTCACCGACCTGGGCGGGCACGACCTCGCGGCGATGCTCGACGCGTACGCCCAGTGCGACGCGGTCACCGACCGGCCCAGCGTCGTGTTCGCGTACACGGTGAAGGGTTGGGGTCTGCCGATCGCCGGCAATCCGCGCAACCATTCGGCGCTGTTGTCCACCACGCAGGTCGACGCGCTGCGCGCCGCGCACGGCCTGGACCCGGCCACCGAGTGGGACCGCCTCGACCCGGCGACCCCGGCGGGCATCCGGGCCGGCGAGCGCCGGGAGGCGCTGTCCCGCGCGCCCCGCACGCGGGCGCTGCCGGTCACCGTCCCGGAGACCACGGGGGTACGGGCGAACAAGCCCGTCTCCACGCAGGAGGTCTTCGGCCGGGTGCTGGTGGACCTGGCGCGGGACCGGAGCGTGGCCCCCTACCTGGTCACCACCGCCCCGGACGTGGCCACCTCCACCAACCTCGCCGGGTTCATCAACAAGACCGGCGTGTTCGCCCCCACCGAGCAGCGTTCCTGGTCGGAGGACCGGATGCTGCGCTGGACGGAGAGCCCGTCGGGGCAGCACATCGAGCTGGGCATTTCGGAGATGAACCTGTTCCTGCTGCTCGGGCAGCTCGGCCTCTCCTGGGACCTGTCCGGGCAGCCGCTGCTGCCGGTCGGCACGGTCTACGACCCGTTCGTGCTGCGGGGCCTCGACGCGTTCCTGTACGGCACGTACTCCGGCTCCCGGTTCGTGGTCGCCGGCACCCCGTCGGGCGTGACCCTCGCCCCCGAGGGGGGTGCGCACCAGTCCACGATCACCGCGTCGGTGGGGCTGGAGCTGCCCGGCGTCACGCTGATCGAGCCCGCGTACGCGACGACCCTCGACTGGCTGCTCTGCGACGCGCTCGGCCAGATCGCCGCCGGGGACGCGCCGGCCAGCACCGCCGCGCCGACCGAGGACGGGGCGTACTACTTCCGGCTCAGCACCCGCCCGATCGACCAGGCCCCGTTCGAGGCGGCCCGCGCCCGCCTCGGCGACGCGGTGCTGCGCCGGCAGGCGGTCGCCGGGGCGTACCGGCTGGTGGACGCGCACGAGGCGCACCCGGAGCTGGCCGACGCGCCGGTGGTGCAGCTCGCCGCGTCGGGGGCGGTGCTGCCCGAGGTGCTGGCCGCCGCCGCCGAGCTGGCCGAGGAGGGCGTGGCCGCGCACGTGGTCGACGTGACGAGCCTGGACCGGCTGTACCGGGCATGGCAGCGCACCCTGCGCCAGGGTGTGCGCACGGCCACCGTGCCGAGCGTCCCGGGGGCGCTGCGGTCGGCGTTCGCCGACCGGGTGCCGGTGGTGACCGTGCACGACGCCGCCTCGCACGCGATGGCGTGGCTGGGCTCGGCCCTCGGCGCGCCGGCTGTGCCGCTCGGGGTGGACGAGTTCGGCCAGTCGGGCAGCGTCCGCGAGTTGTACGAGCTGCACGACCTGCTGCCGGGCAGCATCGTCAACGCCGCCCTGGCGGCCCTGTCCCTGCGCTGACCGCCCCGCCCCCGCCCCGCCCGGTGCCTCGGTGCCTCGGTGAGAAGGGGACCCTTCTCGACCGTATGCGTTAGGAAGGGGCCCTTCCTTACCGGGTGGGCGTGGGGGTCACCGGCACGTCCGCGCCGGCCTTCGGGTCCGGCACGATGTGCCGCTCCAGCATCACCTGCGACTGGCCGGTCCCGCCGACGGTGATGTCGTCGTACGCCTGGAGCAGCTTGTTCTGGTCGAGGTAGAGCACCGTCATCGACAGCGGGGTGGGCTTCTCGCCCTCCAGGCCACGCAGCCCCGCGCCGCCGGTGGACCCCTCGACCATGAGCTGGGTGGGCATCCGGCCCGGCACCTGCGGCAGCCGGGAGATCTGCCGGGCGTGGGTGTGCCCGGCGAGCACCAGCGGGCAGGTGCCCGACAGCGGGCCGGCCGACGCCGGGTCGTGGACCAGGGCGATGTCCACCGGCTTCGGGGAGTTCCGGATGGTGGCGGCGAGCTGGTCGCCGGCCCCGATCACCTGGTCGGCGACCTGCTTGGTCAGGCCGCTGCCGGCCGGCGAGGTCTCCTTGTCCGGGGTGAACCGGGGGTCGCCGATGCCGGCGATGGTCAGCCCGGCGACGGTGGTGACCGAGTTGTCCAGCACGATCGCGTTCGGCTGCTGCTTCACCGCCGCGGCGGTCTTGCCCGAGTCGTGGTTGCCCCGGACGTAGACGTACGGCTTCTTGAGCAGCCCGATCGACCCCACGTACGACGCCTCCGGCTCGCTGCCCCAGTCGGTGAGGTCCCCGGTGTCGATCACCACGTCGATGCCGAACTGCTCGACGACGGTGCGGATGAGCTGCCAGCCGGTCGGGTTGAGGTGCATGTCGGAGACGTGCAGGACGCGGGTGGTGCCCGGCGCGGGCTCGTACACCGGCAGCGCGGACACGGTGGTGTAGAGCTGGCTGACGTTGCCGACGAGGCGCTGGAGCTGCTCGGCGTACTTGGTGTAGTCGTTGGCGATCTTCCGGGCGTCGCCGACGATCGCGGGGGCGTTGACCAGCAGCCCCTCGTACCGTGGCTCCTCGATGGCCTGCGGGCGGATGGTGGACGCGGCGACGCCGAGGCTGCCGGCGGTGACCGCGAGGGCCAGGCCGCCGGCCCAGGCGGTGCGCCGGCCGTTGCGGAAGACCAGCGCGGCCAGCAGCAGGGTGACCAGCACCGTCGCGCCGGCCGTGCGCAGGCCGAGGCGCAGCACCCCGTTGCGGACGTCGGTGACGGCGGTCTGGCTGGCCCGGCTGATGCTCGCCGGGTCGTCGAGGAGCGCCTCGGTGCGGCGCTGGTCGAGCGAGCCGAGGCCCACGGTCAGGTGGGTCGGCCCGTCGTGGCTGTTCAGGTGCAGCGCGCCGAGCGGCGGGATGTCGACGGTGGTGCTGCCCTCCAGGGCGGGGGTGAGGCTCAGCTCCGCCCGGAACGGGCCGATGTCCGTGTCGACCCGGCCCCCGGCGAGGACGCCGAGCACCGCCCCCACCAGGGCGACCGCCAGCACGGCGAGGGCCACGCCCACCCGGCGCAGCGGGCCCCGCCACCTCGCCCGGGTGCCGCCCGGTCGGCCCGGGTCACGACCCGTCGCCGGGGCGTCGGCCCCGTTCTCGTGCTGCTCGTCTTCCTGCCCGTCCATGGTGAGATTCTGACCTGCCCATTGAAGGATCTTGGCAAACCCGGGGATACCGGCCGGTGTCGTCGGGCCGGGTCAGCTCCGGCCCGCGCCGCCGTCGGTGAGCACCAGGCGCAGGATGCGGTCGTCCTCGGGGGCCGGCTGGCCCCGCCCGTCGTGGTTGGAGGTGGTGACCCAGACCGACCCGTCGGGGGCGGCGACGGCGGCCCGCAGCCGCCCGTACCGGCGGGTGAGCAGCTCCCGGGGCTGGCCGAGCACGGTGCCGCCGTCGGTCAGCTCGACCAGCCAGAGCCGCTGGCCGCGCAGGCAGGCGGTGGTGAGCAGCCGATCCGTCGCGGCGAGGCCGGAGCAGGAGGCGTCGGAGGTCGGCCACTGCACCAGCGGGTCGGTGTACCGCTTGTCGCCGGCCTTCCCCTCGACCAGGGGCCAGCCGTAGTTGCCGCCCTTGGTGATCCGGTTGATCTCGTCCCAGGTGTTCTGGCCGAACTCGACGGCGTACATCCGCTTGCCGGCGTCCCAGGCGAAGCCCTGCACGTTGCGGTGGCCCAGCGACCAGACCGGGGAGCCGGGGTACGGGTTGCCGGGGGCCGGCCTGCCCTCGGCGGTCATCCGCAGGATCTTGCCGCCGAGGTTCTTGCGGTCCTGCGCCGCGTCCCGGTTGCCGGCGTCGCCGGTGCTCGCGTAGAGGAAGCCGTCCGGCCCGAAGGCGAGCCCGCCGCCGTTGTGGATGCCGGCCTTCGGGATGCCGGTCAGCACGGGGGTCGGTGCCCCGTCGCCGACCAGCTTGACGACCCGGTTGTCCCGCTCGGCGGTGTGGTAGACGAAGATCGTCCGGTCGGTCCCGTAGTCGGGGGAGACCGCGATCCCCATCAGCCCGCCCTCGCCGCCGGCGGCCACGCCGGGGACGGTCCGCAGCGGGGTGACGGTCAGCCCGTCCCGGCCGGAACCGGGACCGACCTGGAGGATGCGCCCGCTGTCCCGCTCGGTGACCAGCGCGCCGCCGTCGGGCAGGAACGCCACCCCCCACGGCACCCGCAGCCCTTTGGCCAGCGTGGTCGTGACCGCCTGCTGCCCGCCGCCGGCCGGCGCGGACGCCGACGGGGTCGGCAGGTTGGGCGGCTCGCCGGCCGGGTCGGGCGCCGGCTCGCCGAAGCTGCACCCGGCGGTGGCCAGCAGCAGGGCCGCGCAGGCCGCGCCGACCGCGCGCGACGGGCTCTTGCGGGGGTACGGGGGACGGGCGTTCACCCGGCCCAGCCTAGCCGCCGGACGGGGCGGGGCGGGGCCGCGCGGGCGGCCGGCTCGCGGACCCGGGTGGTGGGGAACGGGCGGGTCGCCGCGTGTCGCCCGACGCCGTTGCCGTGGGGGTGTCCCCCGGCGGCGACCGGGCGGCTATCGTCGGCGGGCGTGAAGGTATGGATTCCGCACCCCGCCGGCCGCACCCTGCTCGGCGACGTGCCGCCGGGCGTCACCGTCGAGGTGGCCGAGGACGCCTCGCGGCTCCCCTCCGACGCGGCCGACGTGCGATTCTGGGTGCCCCCGTTCCTGGCCGGCGGGGACGCCACCGCCCTGCTCGGCGAGCTGCCCGACCTGCGGGTGGTGCAGCTCCTCTCGGCGGGCGCGGACGCCTGGGTGGGCCGGACGCCGCCCGGGGTGACGCTCTGCGACGCGCGGGGCGTGCACGACTCCGGCACCGCCGAGTGGGTCGTCGCCGCGATCCTCTCCCACCTGCGCGGCTTTCCCGCCTTCGCCCTCGCCCAGTCCCGCCGCGAGTGGGCCTACGACGCGGTCTGCCCGACCGACGAGCTGGCCGGCAAGCGGGTCCTGATCGTCGGCGCGGGCTCCATCGGCACGGCGGTGCGCGCCCGGCTGGCGCCGTTCGAGGTGACCTTCACGCTGGTCGCCCGCACGGCCCGCCCCGCCGAGGGGGTGCACGGCGTCGACGAGCTGCCCGCGCTGCTGCCCGCCGCCGACGTGGTGGTGCTGCTGGTGCCGCTGACCGACGCCACCCGGGGCATGGTCGACGAGGAGTTCCTCGCCGCGATGCCCGACGGCGCGCTGCTGGTCAACGCCGCGCGCGGCCCGGTGGCCCGGACGGACGCGCTGGTGGCCGAGCTGACCGCCGGCCGGCTGCGGGCGGCCCTCGACGTCACCGACCCCGAGCCGCTGCCCGCCGACCACCCGCTGTGGGGGCTGCCCAACGTGCTGCTCACGCCGCACGTGGCCGGCTCGGTGCGCGGGCTGCTGCCGCGCGCGTACCGGCTGGTGGGGGAGCAGGTCCGGCGCTTCGCCGCCGGTGAGCCGCTGGTGAACACGGTGGTCGACGGCTACTGACCGGCCGCCCGCCGCCGGCCGGGGTGGCGCGGGACCGCTCAGGCAGCGGGGCCGCTCAGGCGGCGGGACCGTCAGGCAGCGGGGCCGTCACCGGTGGGGTGTCAGCCGGTAGGGCTGTCAGCCGGTGCGGCCGTCAGGCGGCGGGGTCGGAGAGGGACTGGCCGGTGGCCGCGACGAGCCGGGGCAGCTCGGCGGGGCGGACGGCGGGCAGCACCACCCGCTCGCCGTCGTCGAGCCGGGCGACCGCCCGGCCCCGGGCGTCGGCGGTCAGCTCGACGACCCGCTCCCAGGCGATGCGGCGCTGCCCGAACAGCGCCCGCAGGCGCAGCCCCCGGGCGTCCGCCTCGGTGCCGGCCCGCCAGGCCCAGACGCCGAACGCCAGCGGCACGAGCAGCACCGGCAGGAAGTACCACTTCACGGCGGCCAGCGGCAGGGCCCCGATGAAGGCGATCACCGCCGCGACCAGGATGGCCTGGTTGTGGCGGAAGCGGACGGTCTCGGCGCGGCTCACCCTCCGATGATCCCACCCGGTCCGCCCCGTCGACCCGGCGGGCGGCGACGCGGGTGACCGACACCATGAACCCGACCAGGATCACCCGCTCGCGTCGGATGCCGGACAGGAAGGCGGACCGAGCGGCCGGGGCCGGCGAGCCCCGGCTGTTGGCATGCTCGCGGCGTCCCCGCCTCATCCGGCGCGGGCCCGACGGGAGGCGCGATGCGGCCGGAGTTCCACGCCGAGTTCGACCGCGCCTACCACGGTGGGCACCACGTCGGCGGTGACTCCTTCGTCGTCGTCGACGGCGCGATGAGCGCCGAGCGGCGTCAGGCGGTGGTGATGCACGAGCTGGTCCACGCCGACCTCGTCGACAACTCGGTCTTCGGCTACCTGCAGACCCTCGTGCTGTCGCTGACCGCTGTGGGCACCCGCGCCGAACGCGCGAACGCGCGCGACCTGTTCGACACGACGATGGCGGTCTCCCTCCTCACCCAGGAGGGGCTGGCGAGCTACCGCGAGCTGGCGTACGTCGGCGCGCATCTCGGCGCGGAGGAGGCCCGGTCGTACGTCGCGGGGCTCCCGGCCGCGTACCGGGAGGGGCTCGACCTGGCCCGCCGCGCCTTCGGCGACCCGGTCGACGAGACGTACTGCGGATACTCGGCCCCGGTCTTCCACCTGGCCGCCGTCGGCCTCGGCCTGGCGGCGCTCAGCGGGCCGGTGCTCGCCGCCTACCGGCGACCCGAGAGCCTGATCGACGCCGACGCGCTCCCGTGGATCGTCGAGAACGGGCCGGATCACCGCTTCCGCCGGCTGTGCGAGAACCCGGAGGTTCCCCGCGCGTTGCACGAGGCGGCCTGGTGGCTCGGCCGCCGGGGGGTCGAGTCGACCGTCGAGTCCGTGTCCCGGGCGTTCGACCTGGTGCAGGAGTTGATCGCGGAGGCCGCCCCCGCGATGCCGTTCACGAGCCGGCGGGTTCGCCGGGCGCAGGCCGCCCGGCTGCGCCCGCACTGGAACGCGTACTTCGCGGAGCGGAACACCGAGACGTCCGGCACCGTTCTCGTGCCCGGCTCCGCCGACGTGACCTTCGACCGGGCCCTGCGAATGGCCCACGTCCTGCCGGGGGGCGGTCGCACGAGGGTGGCGTTGGCGGAACCGGTCCCGATGGCGCTCCGGGAGTTCGTGCGGACGCACCGGCGGGAGCGGACCAGTGGCGTCCGTCGTCTGGTGATCCTCGCCGACCGGCGACGGCTCGGCCCCGCAACGGCGGACATCGACGTCGTCGCCGCGTCCGTCCCCGTCCGGACGCCCAACCCGGGCCCGCACTCTCCGGTCGTGCGGTCCCGGCCCACCGTGCTCACGGTGGCGTCGCTGCCCGACTTCGCCGCCGTCAGCGGCGAGCTCTCCGAGGCCGGCTGCATCTGGTACTCGCACTACAGCCGGATCGAGGCGTTCCGCTCGCGGGACGGTGGCCTCGCCGGTCCGGCCATCGCGCAGTATCCGACGCCGTGGGAACTGCTCGAAGCGCTCGACTCCGTCGGCGCGGGGCCGGTGCGGGCGTCGTACGGGCGGCACGTCTTCGGCGGCGAGGAGCTCTTCGGCGTCTCGTGGGACGACACCTTCCGGTTCACGCTGGTGAGCGCGCTGCAGGCCGAGGCGCTGTTCGACCGGCTCCGGCACCGCGTGGCCCGGGTGCCGGAAGGGGGCCGCCGAGCGGGCGGGCAGACGGTGCCGGACCGTCTCCTGGCCCGGTTGGCCCTGCTCGGCTTCACCGGTCGCTAGCCGGGCCGACTCATCTCCTGATCAGCTCGAAGATCACGCCGATGCCGTCCGCCGCGGCGGGACCGCCGATCGCCCCGGCGGCGAGCGTCGCCACGGCCAACCAGTCGAGCCGCGACGAGACGAGCTGGACGACCTTGTCGCCGGTCGCTACGGCGAGGTTGTCGGTGAGGTCCGGTCGCGCGGAGTAGACGCTGCGGTAGATCTGTGCGAGCTGGGCCGGCACGGTGGGCGGGGACGCCACGAGCCGGCGGGCGCTCCACCGGCTGAGCCGGCTTCCCCTCTCGGCGGCCAGCTCCGGCCGGGTGCCGAGGAAGACGACGCACGGGAGCGACCCCTCGCACCCGATGTCCCGCGCGAGTTCCTCGATCTCCCGGGCCGCCGTCGGCGGCGGGATCACCGCCAGGTGGAGGTCGCGTCGGGCGCCGTGCTGCGGAGTCAGCGCGGCCCGCCACTGGGCGCGCTCCTCGACGAGGGAGCGGGCCGCCTCGCCGTCGAGGTCCGACTCGCGGAACAGGATCAGCGAGAACGACCGGAGCCGCCGGACGTCCCGGTCGAGGTGGGGCACCAGGAAGTCCGCGATGGCCGCGCGCAGGTCCGCCCGCAGCCGGCCCGGCTTCTCCAGGTACGCGCGCAGGTCGTCCGGGACGCGGACGCCGGTGTCCTCGCCGAGCGCCTCCAGGTCACGGGTCAGGCGCAGCAGCGCGGAGATCGCGGCCGACGCGGCCGGGCCGCCGCCGTACCCGACGCCGGTCCGCTCCTGCGCGGGCAGGGCCCGGTAGCAGGCCACCGCCTCGGCCAGCGCATCCGACACGGGCCGGTGGGCGCGCGGGTCGACCGTGGCGCCGATGACGCGGATCACCTCGTGCGCGGGCCCCGTGCCCGGCAGGACGCGCATGGCGCCGTAGCCTTCCGCGCCGGGGGTCGGCCACGCCGACGGCCGCAGCAGCGCGGGAAGGTCATCTGAAGTACGCACGACCGGGCCTCCTCGCTGCCGCCCATCGGAGCCCGACGGTAGCGAGAACGGGCAAGGCCCCGGCTTTCTCGTCCTCAGTCTATTGTGGAATCCGGGGCGGGTGAGGGCTGGCTGCGGGGGGTGGCACCGTGAGCGAGAGGGATACCCGGCAAGCCGGTCGGACGCCGCAGTTGCTGCTGCAGTTGCGGGGCGGGGCCGACGTGCGCGGCCCCCAGCACTACGAGCATTCCGTCAAGCGGGGTGTCCCCCTCACAGAAATCGCGGCCGAACTCGGGCCCGATCTGGCGGTCCTACAGCGGCTCTATCCGGACGGCGTCGCCCGGCTCTGGGGATCGACACCAAGCAGCCAGAAAGACAACGCCGAGGTGCGCGCGCTCCGTGCCCGTCGGGTTGGCGATCATGTCTTTTTCTGCGCCGACGAGATCTTCTACTCCCGCGCCCGGATCCTGCACCTGTTCCGAAATCCGGCGGTGGCGAAGCAGATGTGGCAGACCGATGGCGACGGGCGGACCTGGGAACACATCATGGCGCTGGGCGAGGTCAAGCCGTTCTTCCGCCCGGTGCTGGCCGAACCTCTCCTGCGTCGTCTCGGGCTTCCCGTTCCGCTGCGCAGCCTCACGCTGGTCAGCGCCGCCGAGTACGCCGCTGTCCTGCGATTCCTGCCGGGCATGCCTGGCCCGGTGCCACGGCCACAGCCGTCCGTGCTGGCTCGGACGAACAGTTGGCGCTTCTTCGCGGCCGTACAGGATGTCGTCGATACAACCCGCCGTACCCGCTGCAGCGCAGCGGCCCAGAACGTGCCGCTGACGATGCTGTGGGCCATCGGGAGGATCGCAGCCGGTGGGGACCGTCTCACACAGTGGGCCGACGCCAGGGCCAGTCTCATGCCTGTGCTCGATCGGTATGGCTCAACCGGTATGTTCGGAAAGCCGGGTGAATACCCGTTGGCTCCGGTTGCTGGCAGCGAACTATGGGATATCAGGACGCCGGAGGGCTGGGAGGCCGAGCTGTCCGGTTCCCGGGGCGGTGTGGTGCTCGGTACGCCCGACGCCCTATCGCTGGGATTCTCTCCCGCCGTCGCGGATCTGCTGAACGACGTCGAAGTGCGGCGTCGTGCGGTGGCGATGCTGTCCAGGATATCGATGGTCGCTGTCGACTGGCCGGCGCTGCTGGCTCAGGTCGGGCTTGCCGGTTACGACTCTGCCACCGGAGCGGCTTGCTCCTCGCCCCTGACTACCGGCGAGCCAGGCTCGAACCTATCGGCCTAGAGAAGATCCGTCCATGTCCACCGCATCGTCCGCAGTGGAATTCGACATCGGCGGGATGCCGGTGGTCGAGAGGTGGTTCTCGTACCGCAAGGCCAACCCCGGTGGAGCAGCGTCAGCGGAGCGGCCGACCCGAAATCACCATCTGAACTTGAGTAATCACTATCTGAGCACACGCCCCGTCGTGGAACGTATTTCTCACAGGTCGAGTCCTCTCGGTAAGGGTGTCCACCCGCAACCGCCACCGGTACGGCGGCTGCGGCCCCCCATCCCAGGGAGGAAGCATGTCCACACGTCTGAGGCAGCACACACGGCGATCCACCCTCACCCTGCTCACCGGCGCCGCTCTGGCGACGCTGCTGTCGGTGGCCCCGGCCACCGCAGCCACCGCGGCTCCGCTCGACGGTCGTCCCGGCAGCCGTGGCGGGGTCGGCACGGCGGCGCCCGGGGCGATCGTGCACCAGGTGCCGCAGGTGCCGCTCACCATCAACGGCGAGCCGGTCCCCGCGAGCGCGATCACCAGGTACAACGGCCGACCCCTGTACATGGCCGTGGTTCCGGGCGGGAGCCCGAACGGCCAGCTCCAGGCGTTCACCAAGCCCGCTGACTTCGAGCGCTTCGTTCATGAGCAGGGCGGACCGGAGCGAGTGCTGACCCCTGAGCCCGCCGCCGCTCGAAACCCGGTCTCGCCACCGAAACGCCCGGGAACCGGGCCCGGCCAGACCGACAATTCGGTCTACGCCGGCTCTTACCTCTACTCCGGTGACAACGGGACGTTCTACAATCTCTTCATACCGGCGGGGTGGGCGGCCAGCAACCTGAAGCAGGTGGACATGGTGTGCGTCGTCTGGTGTATCAGCTGGAACGACGAGGCATCGTCCGCGGTCTCCGACTATGGTATGACCCTTTTTGAGCACATCGGGTTCGGTGGGTCCGCACTGTACATTTCCGCCGGTTTCCACCCCTACCTGGGGAGCTACGGCTGGGACAATCGGACGTCATCCTTCAGGGGTTGATCTCTTCGTTCCACATCGGCGGCGCGGCGCTGTGTAAGGCTCTGCCGAGCGCGGGCGCAGTCCACCGCCGACCGCAACGACGACCGGTAGACCGGGTGCCCGTGCTGGCCGATGCCGGCCGGAGGCCGCCACCAGGCCAGCACGGCATCCCGAACCGGCCGGCGCTGGCCTGTTCGCGGCGCGGAGTTCACCGGTGGACGAGGGCCGGGCTGCGGGCGAACGTGACCCCGACCGCCACGCCCAGCGAGGTCGCCGACCCGATGCAGCGGTTCGACGACTACACGGTCCGGCTCCGCGCGGACCTGGGCCGGACGCAGTGGCGCTCGCTGGTTGCCGACGGCAACGGCGGTCCTGGCGGCACCCGTCCGCTTCGTCGCTCTAGTAGCGGAGGTGAGAGGGGGCACCTTCTCTACCGTATGCGTTAAGAAGGTGCCCTTCCTTACTCCGGGACGCGGCGGTAGGCGCCGTCGCTGGCCGAGGTGGCCATCGACGCGTACGCGCGCAGGGCGGCGGAGACCGGCCGCTGCCGGGCGACCGGCGTGTACGGCCGGTCGCGCTTCTCCTGGGCGATGCGGCGCGCCTGGAGCACGTCGTCCGGCACGTCGAGCGCGATCGAGCGGGCCGGGATGTCGATGACGACCTCGTCGCCGGTCTCGACCAGGGCGATCAGCCCGCCGGAGGCCGCCTCGGGGGAGACGTGCCCGATGGAGAGGCCGGAGGTGCCGCCGGAGAAGCGGCCGTCGGTGAGCAGCGCGCAGGCCCGTCCCAGCCCGCGCCCCTTGAGGAACGAGGTGGGGTAGAGCATCTCCTGCATGCCGGGGCCGCCCTTCGGGCCCTCGTACCGGATCACCACGACGTCCCCGGCGACGATCTCCTTGGCCAGGATCGCGGTGACGGCGTCGTCCTGCGACTCGTACACCTTGGCCGGGCCGCGGAAGGTCAGGCACTCCTCGGGCACCCCGGCGGTCTTCACCACGGCGCCCTCGGGGGCGAGGTTGCCGTGCAGGATGGCCAGCCCGCCGTCGGCGCTGTAGGCGTGTGCGAGGTCCCGCACGCAGCCGCCCGCCGCGTCGGTGTCGAGGGTGGACCAGCGGTTGGTGGTGGAGAACGGCTCGGTGGTGCGCACGCCGCCCGGGGCGGCGTGGAAGAGCTCGACCGCCTCCGGCGTGGCCGAGCCGCCGCGCACGTCCCAGTCGGCCAGCCACTGGGACAGCGAGGGGGAGTGCACCGAGTGCACGTCGCGGTGGAGCAGGCCGGCGCGGTCCAGCTCGCCGAGGATGGCCGGGATGCCGCCGGCCCGGTGCACGTCCTCCATGTGGTACTGCGGCGAGTTCGGCGCGACCTTGGCCAGGCAGGGCACCCGGCGGGAGATCGCGTCGATGTCGGCCACCGAGAAGTCCAGCTCGGCCTCGCGGGCGGCGGCGAGCAGGTGCAGGATCGTGTTGGTCGACCCGCCCATGGCCACGTCGAGGGCGACGGCGTTCTCGAACGCGGCCCGGTTGGCGATCTCGCGGGGCAGCACCGAGGCGTCGTCGCCGTCGTACCAGCGCTTGGCGATCTCCACGGCGGTGCGGCCGGCCTCGACGAAGAGCGACCGGCGCGCGGCGTGGGTGGCCAGCGTCGAGCCGTTGCCGGGCAGCGCCAGGCCGATGGCCTCCGTGAGGCAGTTCATCGAGTTGGCGGTGAACATGCCGGAGCAGGAGCCGCAGGTCGGGCAGGCGGAGCGCTCGATCTCGCCGAGCTGGTCGTCGGTGACCGCCTCGTTGGAGGAGGCGATCATCGCGTCGATCAGGTCGATCTTGGAGTGGACCACGCCCTCGATCGCCACGGTCTTGCCGGCCTCCATGGGGCCGCCGGAGACGAAGACGGTGGGGATGTTCAGCCGCAGCGCGGCCAGCAGCATCCCCGGGGTGATCTTGTCGCAGTTCGAGATGCAGACCAGGGCGTCCGCGCAGTGCGCGTTGACCATGTACTCCACCGCGTCGGCGATCAGCTCCCGGCTGGGCAGGGAGTAGAGCATCCCGCCGTGGCCCATGGCGATGCCGTCGTCCACGGCGATCGTGTTGAACTCCCGGCCGACCCCGCCCGCCTCGGCCACCGCGTCGGCGACGAGGCCGCCCATGTCCTTGAGGTGGACGTGGCCGGGCACGAACTGGGTGAAACTGTTCGCGATGGCGACGATCGGCTTGCCGAAGTCGTCGTCGGTCATCCCGGTGGCCCGCCACAGGGCCCGGGCGCCGGCCATCGTCCGGCCGTGCGTGGAGGTCTTCGACCGCAGCTCAGGCATGGCTACCAGTCTGACACCGCCCGGCGGCACGCCCCGGGGGAAGCGGTCCGTGTCCCAACAGATGCACACCCGGGCCCCCGCGTGGGGAGGACATCCGGCACAGTTGGGACGTGCACTTCCCCCCGGGCATGGTCGCCGTCGCGGTGCTGAGCGGGCTCGTCGCCGCCGTCGCCACCGCACTGCTGGTCGCCCGCGCCCGCCGGGCCGGGCGCGCCTGCGGCCGGTCCGCCGCCCTGGTCGCCGTCGCGGCGGCGCTCGCGCTGGCCAGCCTCCTGGTCGGGCTGACCGCGGCGGTCGCCGGCGGCCACCCGGCGCACGGGCAGGGGCACAACGTCGGCCTGGCCACCCTGGTCTCCGTCGGCATCGCCGCGAGCGCGTTCGCCTTCGGCGCGGGCCTGCTGCGGCTGCCCGGCGCGGGCGTCACCCGGGCCGCGACCGCCCGGCTGCTGCTCGACGGCCTGATCATCGCGACCGCCCTCTGGTTCGTCGGCTGGGTGCTGTTCTCCGAGCCGACCCGGCTGCTCGCCACGGCCACCCCGATGTCCCACGCGCCGATCCTGCTGGCCACCGTCGCCGTCGCGCTCACCGCCGGGCTCACCCTGGTCGTGCTCCTGCGGGCCGCCGCCCCGCGTCGCCGGCTGGCCTGGCTCGGCGGCGGGATCACGGCGGTGACCTGTGGTGGGCTCGGCATCGCCGGCGGGCTCTGCCAGGCCGTGCCGGGCATGGTGTCGGCCGGGGGCGCGCTGCTCGCGGCCGGGCTGCTGACCGCCGCGCTGACGGTGCACGGGGCCGTCCCGCCCGGGCAGATCGACGTCGACCTGATCCGCCGCGACGGGGCGCACGCCTTCGTCCCGATGGGCGCGATGGCCGCCTCCGCGATGTACCACCTGCTCCAGGGCGGCCGGTTCGACGCCCTGGGCATCGTCGCCGGCAGCATCGAGGGCTTCGCGCTGGTGACCCGGCAGTACCTCGCGCTGCACGACGTGCGCCGGTACGCGGGCCGGCTGGCCGAGCGGGAGGCGCACTTCCGTGAGCTGGCGCACACCGACCCGCTGACCGGCCTGGCCAACCGGCGGGGCCTGCTGGGGGCCCTGGCACAGAGCACCGCCGCCGGCACCCCGTGCGTGCTCCTCGGGCTCGACCTGGACGGTTTCAAGAACGTCAACGACATGCGCGGGCACGACGTCGGCGACGAGGTGCTGGCCGAGGTGGGCCGGCGGCTGCGCGGCAACCTGCGCCCCGGCGACCTCGCCGCCCGGCTGGGCGGCGACGAGTTCGCGGTGCTCATGCCCGGGGGCCCCGTCGAGGCGGGGCGGGTCGCCGAGCGGCTGCTCGGGGTGCTCAGCCGCCCGTACGACCAGCCGGGCGGGCCGGTCTTCCTGTCGGTGAGCATCGGGGTGGCCGGGCAGCCGGACGAGCCGGACACCGAGCTGCTGCTGCGCCACGCCGACCTGGCCCTGCGCTACGCCAAGCAGCGCGGCAAGAACCGGATCGAGCACTACGACGCGGCGTACGACCAGCTCCTGCGCCGGCGCACGACGCTGGAGCACGAGATGCGCGGGGCGATCGAGCGCGGCGAGCTGCGGCTGGTGTTCCAGCCGGTGGCGTCGCTGCCGTCGATGCGGCCGGTGGGGGCGGAGGCGCTGCTGCGCTGGCGGCACCACGAGCTGGGCGGAATCGGGCCGGACGAGTTCATCCCGCTGGCCGAGGAGTGCGGGATGATCGCCAAGCTCGGCGCGTGGGTGCTGGACCAGGCCTGTTCCCAGCTCTCCCGCTGGCTGGCCGCCGGGCACGACGTGTGGGTGTCGGTGAACGTCTCGCCCCGTGAGCTGCACGCCCCGGAGTACGTCGTCCAGGTCGCCGACGCGCTGCGCGCCCACCGCGTGCCGCCGCAGCGGCTGGTGCTGGAGGTCACCGAGCACGCTGTCGCCACGGACCTCGACGAGCTGGTCCGGCGGCTGACCGCGCTGCGGCGCACCGGCGTCCGGATCGCCCTGGACGACTTCGGGGCGGGGTACTCCTCGCTCGGCCAGCTCCGCCGACTGCCGATCGACATCCTGAAGATCGACCACAGCCTGGTCGCCGAGCACGAGCCGGTGCGCCCCGTCGGCACCGACGGCCCGCCGTTCGCGCCGATGGTCGACATCGTGATGCGCCTGGGGCACCAGCTCGGGCTGGAGGTGATCGCCGAGGGAGTGACCACGCGCCCGGAGCTGGCCGCGGTGGTCGCCGCCGGCTGCCGGTTCGGCCAGGGCGCGCTCTTCGGCTGGGGGGTGCCGGCCGAGCATCTGGAGGCGCTGCTGGAGGCCGCCACGTCGCCCGGAGCCCGTCGTGCGACCGGGCCCGCGCAGCGCCTCCCGTGGGAGGCTTCCGCGCAGCTCACACCGGGTGCGGGCGGCGCGCCGGAGGGGGATCCGCCGAAGTCCGTGAACCAAAATGTGGGATCAGTTGACTCATCGCATGAGATGCGTCAGGCTTGACCGCATGTCGTCGAACCGGTCTCCGCGAGTACTTATCTGAGCGCACTCTCCTGGTCGAGAGTGCGCTGGCCCCGTGCGTGAAGCACGAGGGCCGTTTTTATTGCCGTCGGACCCCGGCGGGGCGGGCCGACGCCCGCGCCGCACCGCTTGAAGAGCCCCAGCCACTCCAGCCGAAGGCCTGAACCGCAATGACGAGACCCACGCCAGAGACACTCGCCCACTCCGCCCGCCGAGCCCGCACCGCCGAGCCCGCGACCGAGGCCGCTGCGGCCGGCCGCGCCGCCGCCCCGGCGGTACGGCAGCCCGAGCCCGTCCAGCTCTCCGGGGCGGCCTCCCTCGTGCGGTCCCTCGAAGCGCTCGGCGTCGACGTCGTCTTCGGCATCCCGGGCGGGGCGATCCTGCCGGCGTACGACCCGCTCTACGACTCCGCGGTCCGGCACATCCTGGTCCGGCACGAGCAGGGCGCCGGCCACGCCGCCACGGGATACGCCCAGGCCACCGGCAGGGTGGGCGTCTGCATGGCCACCTCCGGCCCGGGCGCGACGAACCTGGTCACCCCGATCGCCGACGCGTACATGGACTCGGTGCCGATCGTGGCGATCACCGGCCAGGTCGCGCGGCCGGCGATCGGCACGGACGCCTTCCAGGAGGCCGACATCCAGGGCATCACCCTGCCGATCACCAAGCACAACTTCCTGGTCCAGACGGCCGAGGAGATCCCGCGTGTCCTCGCCGAGGCGTTCCACGTCGCCTCCACCGGCCGACCCGGCCCGGTGCTGGTGGACATCCCCAAGGACGTCCTCCAGGCGCAGACCACCTTCGCCTGGCCGCCGACGCTGGACCTGCCCGGCTACCGGCCGACCCTGCACCCGCACGGCAAGCAGATCCGCGAGGCCGCCCGGCTGATGGCGGCGGCCCGCCGGCCGGTGTTCTACGTCGGCGGCGGCGTGCTGAAGGCCGGGGCCACCGAGGGGCTGCGCAAGCTGGCCGAGCTGACCGGCATCCCCGTGGTCACCACGCTGATGGCGCTCGGCGCGTTCCCCGACTCGCACCCCCAGCACCTGGGGATGCCCGGGATGCACGGCACGGTGGCGGCGGTCTACGGCCTCCAGAAGGCCGACCTGATCGTGGCGCTCGGCGCCCGCTTCGACGACCGGGTCACCGGCAAGCTGGACTCGTTCGCCCCGGACGCGGCCGTCGTGCACGCCGACATCGACCCGGCCGAGATCGGCAAGAACCGGCACGCGGACGTGCCCATCGTCGGCGACGCCCGGCACGTGATCGACGAGCTGACCGCCGCGGTGACCGCCGAGCGGGCCGCCGGCCGGCAGGCCGACCTCGCCGACTGGTGGAACCAGCTCGACGACCTGCGCAACCGGTACCCGCTGGGCTACGAGGAGCCGGCCGACGGCACCCTCTCCCCGCAGTACGTGATCGAGCGGCTCGGGAAGATCGCCGGGCCGGACGCGATCTACGTGGCCGGCGTCGGCCAGCACCAGATGTGGGCCTCGCAGTTCATCTCGTACGAGAAGCCGCACACCTGGCTCAACTCCGGCGGCCTCGGCACGATGGGGTACGCGGTGCCGGCGGCGATGGGCGCGAAGGTCGGCAAGCCGGACACGGTGGTCTGGGCGGTGGACGGCGACGGCTGCTTCCAGATGACCAACCAGGAGCTGGCCACCTGCGCGCTGGAGGGCATCCCGGTCAAGATCGCCGTGATCAACAACGGCAACCTCGGCATGGTCCGGCAGTGGCAGACGCTGTTCTACAACGAGCGGTACTCCAACACCGAGCTGGGCACCCACAAGCACCGCATCCCCGACTTCGTGAAGCTCGCCGAGGCGCTCGGCTGCGTCGGCCTGCGCTGCGAGAACGCGGCGGACGTGGACGCCACGATCGAGGCGGCGATGGCGATCAACGACGCCCCCGTCGTGATCGACTTCGTGGTCGGCAAGGACGCGATGGTGTGGCCGATGGTGGCCGCCGGCACCAGCAACGACGAGATCATGTTCGCCCGCGGCGTCCGCCCGGCTTTCGACGAGGACGACATCTAGTCATGACCGAATGCACCGAGCGAAGCGAGGGCCGTGAGGGCATGACAAGGAAGGTGTCGTCGTGACCGAATGCACCGAGCGAAGCGAGGGCCGTGAGGGCATGACAAGGAAGGCACTGCAATGACCCTGCACACGCTCTCCGTGCTCGTGGAGAACAAGCCCGGCGTGCTGGCCCGCGTCTCCGGGCTCTTCTCCCGGCGCGGCTTCAACATCGACAGCCTCGCGGTCGGCGAGACCGAGAACCCCGACGTCTCCCGGATCACCATCGTGGTCAACGCCGACTCGTCCCCCCTGGAGCAGGTGACCAAGCAGCTCAACAAGCTGGTCAACGTGCTCAAGATCGTCGAGCTGGACCCGCAGGTCTCGGTCGCCCGGGAGCTGCTGCTGGTCAAGGTCCGGGCCGACCGCGCGGCGCGCGGCCAGGTGCTGGAGACGGTCAACCTGTTCCGCGCCCGGGTGGTCGACGTCGCGCCCGACACGTTGACGATCGAGGCCACCGGGACCCCCGACAAGCTGGACGCGCTGCTGCGCGACCTCGAACCGTACGGGATCAAGGAGATGGTGCAGTCCGGGACGGTGGCCATCGGGCGCGGCTCGCGCTCGATCGCCGCCGGCCCCTCGCTGCGGGCCGCCTGATCCCACCGGGTAGGCCGGCCCTGCGGCCGCCTGCTCCCCAACCACCACCGCACCAGCGACCGACGGGCCACCTCGGGCCGTCGTACGAAAGGGAAGTCAATGAGCGTTGAGGTGTACTACGACGACGACGCCGACCTGGGTCTGATCCAGGCCAAGAAGGTGGCGGTGATCGGGTACGGCAGCCAGGGTCACGCCCACGCGCTGTCGCTGCGCGACTCCGGCGTCGACGTGGTGATCGGCCTGCCGGAGGGCTCGAAGAGCCGGCCGAAGGCCGAGGAGCAGGGCCTGCGGGTGCTCACCCCGGCGGAGGCCGCGGCCGAGGCCGACGTGATCATGATCCTGGCCCCGGACACCGCCCAGCGGACCCTCTACGCGGAGTCCATCGCGCCGCACCTGTCGGCCGGCAAGGCGCTGTTCTTCGGCCACGGCTTCAACATCCGGTACGACCTGATCAAGCCCCCGGCCGACGTGGACGTGGCGATGGTCGCCCCGAAGGGCCCGGGTCACCTGGTCCGCCGCCAGTACGTCGACGGCAAGGGCGTGCCCTGCCTGGTCGCCGTCGAGCAGGACGCCACCGGCGGCGCCCTGGCGCTGGCCCTGGCCTACGCGAAGGGGATCGGCGGCACCCGGGCGGGCGTGATCCGGACCACCTTCAAGGAGGAGACGGAGACCGACCTCTTCGGCGAGCAGGCCGTGCTCTGCGGCGGCGCGGCGGCGCTGGTGCAGACCGGCTTCGAGGTGCTCACCGAGGCCGGCTACGCCCCCGAGGTGGCCTACTTCGAGTGCCTGCACGAGCTGAAGCTGATCGTCGACCTCATGTACGAGGGCGGCATCGCGAAGATGCGCTACAGCATCTCCGACACCGCCGAGTACGGCGACCTCTCCCGTGGCCCGCGCGTCGTCGACGCCCGGGTCAAGGAGGAGATGCGCAAGATCCTGGCCGAGGTCCAGTCCGGCGAGTTCGCCCGGGAGTGGGTGGCCGAGGACGAGGCCGGTCGCCCGAACTTCAGCAAGTGGCGGGCCGAGGGCGCGGCGCACCCGATCGAGGAGACCGGCCAGAAGCTGCGCTCCATGATGAGCTGGGTCGACCGCCCGATCACCGAGACCGCCTGAGTTCTGCCCCGACGCGGCGACCCGCCCGACGCCCTTCCCGGCGCCGGGCGGGTCGTCGCTGTCTTTTCACCATCCCGTAACACCGCCGACACATCCTCCTGTGAGGGCACTCACCCGGGGGTCCGGGGCGCAGCGACCCGCTCGCGCCCTACGATCGCGGTAGGTGCGTAGCCGGCACCTGACGGCCATGGCACGACTCAGCGCGGGGCGCAGCGCGGCGTCCCGGCGTCCCGGCCGACCGCCACACAACCTCTACGAGGACTGATGACTCCAGTCGTACTGATCGCCGAAGAACTCGCTCCCGCCGCCATCGAGGTGCTCGCCCACGACTTCGACGTCCGCCACGTCGACGGCACCGACCGCCCGGCCCTGCTCTCCGCGCTCTCCGAGGCCGACGCGGTGATCGTGCGCAGCGCCACGCAGATCGACGCCGAGGCGATCGCCGCCGCCCCGCGGCTGAAGGTGGTCGCCCGCGCCGGCGTGGGCCTGGACAACGTGGAGGTGCCGGCCGCCACCGCGCGGGGCGTCATGGTCGTCAACGCACCCACCTCGAACATCGTCTCCGCCGCCGAGCAGGCCGTCGCGCTGCTGCTGGCCGTGGCCCGCAACACCGCCAGCGCCAGCGCCGCCCTCAAGGCCGGCGAGTGGAAGCGGTCGAAGTACACGGGCGTCGAGGTGCAGGGCAAGACCGTGGGCGTGGTCGGCCTCGGCCGCATCGGCGTGCTCTTCGCGTCCCGGATCGCCGCCTTCGGCACCCGGCTGATCGCGTACGACCCCTACATCCAGCCGGCCCGCGCCGCGCAGCTCGGGGTGCGCCTGGTCGGGCTGGAGGAGCTGCTGCGGGAGAGCGACTTCATCTCGATCCACCTGCCGAAGACCCCGGAGACCGTGGGCCTGATCGGCGAGAAGGAACTGGCGATCGTCAAGCCCGGCGTGCGGATCGTCAACGCCGCCCGTGGCGGCCTCGTCGACGAGCAGGCCCTCGCGGACGCGATCGCCGAGGGCCGGGTCGGCGGCGCCGGCGTCGACGTGTACGCCAAGGAGCCCTGCACCTCCTCGCCGCTGTTCGCCTTCGACAACGTGGTGGCCACCCCGCACCTGGGCGCCTCCACCGCCGAGGCGCAGGACAAGGCGGGCCTGGCCGTGGCGAAGAGCGTGAAGCTGGCCCTCCAGGGCGAGTTCGTGCCGGACGCGGTCAACGTGCAGGCCGGCGGCGTGGTCGCCGAGGACGTCCGCCCGCTGCTGCCGCTGGCCGAGAAGCTGGGCCGGGCGTTCACCGCCGTGGCCGGCGGGGTGGCCGCCAGCGTCACCGTCGAGGTGCGCGGCGAGATCGTCAACCACGACGTCTCGGTGCTGAAGCTCGCCGCCACCAAGGGGCTGTTCAGCTCGGTGGTCGAGGAGCAGGTCACCTACGTCAACGCGCCGCACCTGGCCGCCGAGCGGGGCGTCGAGGTGAGCCTGGTCAGCCAGGCCGAGACGACCGACCACCCGACCCTGGTCACCGTCCGCGGCGTGCTGCCGGACGGCCGCGCGGTCAGCGTCTCCGGCACGCTCGCCCACAACGGCGTCCGGGACGTGCCGAAGCTGACCGAGGTGGACGGCTTCGACGTGGAGATCGGCGCGGAGGGCATCCTGCTCTTCCTGCGCTACGCCGACCGCCCGGGCGTGGTCGGCACCGTCGGCACCCTGCTCGGCGAGGCCGGCGTCAACATCGCGGCGATGCAGGTGGCCCGCCGGGAGGCCGGCGGCGAGACGCTGATGACCCTCACGGTCGACCAGGCGCTCGGCGCCGACCTGCTCACCTCGGCGGCGGACTCGATCGGCGCGGTCTCGGCCAGCGCCGCCGACCTGCGCGACGAGTAACCGTCCACGCGGGACCGGCATCCGGTCCACGGGGGACACGACGGGAGGGGCCCGGCCGCCACGGCCGGGCCCCTCGCCGTACGCGGGGCGCGTCGGTCAGCGGTGGGCGCGGGCGGGCGGCGGGTAGACGGAGCCGTCCTGGTAGTCGAAGAGCATCAGGTCGTGCTCGCCGGCCAGCCGCTCGATGTCGAGCAGCACCTGGTCCTCGCACGCGGGGTTCAGGTTCATCTCGATGTGGTCGTTGGCGGTGTGCAGCGGCACGACTGCCCAGGGTGAGCCGGGGCGGGCCGGCCGGTCCGGATAACTGGCGACGATCGCCCGGTAGAAGGCGACGACCCGTGGGTCCGGGTAGCGTTCGACGTGCTGCCCCTGCCGGCACCGCTGCACCGCTGCCCGCACGTCCGCGGGCGTGGCCCCGGCCGGGAGGGCCCACACGCTCAGATCGAAACTCACGGCGGACAGCGTGCCATCCCGGGGTGCGGGAAGTCACCGCGACCCCGCCCGTGGGCCGGGAGCGCGGCGGCGGACCGTCCTTCGGCGACGGTCCGGTGTGGAGACCCTTGCGTCGAGTTGCGTCGATTCGCTAGCGTACTCGTGCGGTTACTGGCTGAGTTCGGTCGTCGACCCGTCTTCGGGTGGCGAGGTCCGACTGCCCGCCCGGCCGGTCCGCACCCCTCGATTGCGCGAGCCACGCGCACTCGTCGCTGACCGGCCCCCACGATCGTTGCCGAGACCGTGGGGGCCGATCGCGGGTCACCCCGGAGCGGTCGGCGCTCAGCGCCGGCGGTGGGCGAAGAGCGCCCGGTAGTCGGAGCCGTCGCGGAACCAGGCCAGCCCGGCCGGGCCGGCGGCGTAGAGCGCGGTGGCGTAGGCGTCGGCCACGGCCAGGTCCGGCCCGACGACGGTGGCCGCGTCGAGCTGGCGGGCCGGCTCCCCGGTGTGCGGGTCGACCACGTGCCCCCGCCGCCCGGTCACCCCGGAGGTGCCCACCGCGCCGGCCGTCATCTCCAGCACCAGCGGGGCCCGGCGCGCGTCGGTCGGGTGGTGCACCGCGACCCGCCACGGGCCGCCGTGCGCGGCGTGGCCGCGCACCACGAGGTCGGCCCCGGCGAGCACGGCGTAGTCGTTGATGCCGGCGGCGCGCAGCCGGGCCGCCGCCCGCTCCACCGCCCAGCCGCCGAGCAGGCCGCCCGGGTCGAAGCCGCCGGGCACCGCCCACGCGTCGAACCAGCCGTCGGTGGCCGCGCGCATCGCGGCGCACCGGTCCACCAGGTCGGCCAGCGGAGGGTACGACTCGGGGCTGATCTCCTCCCGGCGCAGCCGGGAGACGAGGCTGTCGGGGCGGTTCGGGCTGTAGGTGAGGTCGATGGCGCGCAGCTCGGCGACGGCGTCGGCCAGCGCCGCGCCGACCGCCCGCCGGCCCAGCCGCTCGGGGGCGTTGAGCAGCAGGGTGTACTCGCCGCTGCTGGTGGCCACGGTGTGCCGTACGGCGATCCGGTCGGCGGGGGCGCTCGCGGCCGGGTCGGGGCGGTGGCTGCGGGAACCCAGGCGCAGGTCGGGACGGCGGCGGCCGGCGAAGGCCGACTGGTCGACCCAGCGGGTGCGCGGCTGCTCGTCGGCCCACCGGTGCCGGGGCTGTTGGTCGATGCGCATCTCGGCCGTTCCCTCCTGACGGCGCCGCAGCGCCGCGGCGTCTGCCGGTCCGGGCCCCCGTGACCCGGTCCTCATGGACCCTAGGCAGGGAAGTTGACCGCAGCATGAATCCTGCCTGGGAGCCTGCTGTGATTCCGCTTTCCCGAAATGTGGAAGGCTTGTACCGGGAGGCGGGACGTGGTCGTACGGTTGGGGGGACGACGAGGCAAGGGAGCTGAGGACGTGGCGCGCATCGCGGTGGTGGCCGGGGACGGGATCGGACCGGAGGTGGTCGCGGAGGCCCTCAAGGTCGTCGATGTCGTGCTCCCCGGGGTGGAGACCACCGCGTACGACCTCGGCGCGGCCCGCTACCACCGCACCGGCGAGGTGCTGCCGGAGTCCGTCCTCGACGAGCTGGCCGGGCACGACGCGATCCTGCTCGGCGCGGTCGGCGACCCGAGCGTCCCGCCGGGCGTGCTGGAGCGGGGCCTGCTGCTCCGGCTCCGGTTCGCCTTCGACCAGTACGTCAACCTCCGCCCGTCGCGGCTGTGGCCCGGCGTGGCCGGCCCGCTGGCCAACGTCAAGCCCGGCGAGGTCGACCTCGTCGTGGTCCGGGAGGGCACCGAGGGGCTCTACGCCGGGGCGGGCGGCAGCCTGCACCGGGACACCCCGGCCGAGGTCGCCACCGAGGAGAGCCTGAACACCCGGCACGGGGTGGAGCGGGTGATCCGCGACGCGTTCGCCCGGGCGGCCCGCCGCGAGCGGCGCAAGGTCACCCTCGTGCACAAGACCAACGTGCTGACCCACGCCGGGTCGCTGTGGGCCCGCGCCTTCGCCGCCGTGGCCGCCGAGCACCCCGACGTCGCCACGGAGTACCAGCACGTCGACGCCGCCGCCATGTTCCTGGTCACCCAGCCCCAGCGGTACGACGTGGTGGTCACCGACAACCTCTTCGGCGACATCCTCACCGACATCGCCGCCGCCGTCACCGGCGGCATCGGGCTGGCCGCCAGCGGCTGCATCAACCCCACCGGCGCGTACCCGTCGATGTTCGAGCCGGTGCACGGCTCCGCGCCGGACATCGCCGGCCAGGGCGTCGCCGACCCGGTCGCCGCCGTCCTCTCCGCCGCCCTGCTGCTCGACCAGCTCGGCCACGCCGACGCCGCCGCCCGGGTGACCGCCGCCGTCGGCGCGGAGCTGGCCGGGCGCGCCCCGGGCGCGTCGCTGCGCACCGCCGAGGTCGGCGACCGGCTCGCCGGGCACGCGGCGGCCTGACCCGACCCGCCCGCGCGGCGCGCCCGACGTCGGGCGCGCCGCAGGCCACACCCCGCCGGGTGGCGCTATCGGCCGCACAACGGTTGGGGGTAAGTTTCTCGCACTACCAACCGGCGTGCGCTCCCGCGCGCCGTCGTTCCGCAGGGAGGTCCGCGCGATGAGCGGTGGTGACATGCTCGACTTCGAGATCCGTCCGAATCCCGCGCCGGTATCCCCCGCCGACCGGGCCGCCCTGCTGGCCAACCCGGGCTTCGGCCGGGTCTTCACCGACCACATGGTCACCATCCGGTACGCCGACGGCAAGGGCTGGTACGACGCCCGCGTCGAGGCGCGCGCGCCGATCCCGATGGACCCGGCTGCCGCCGTGCTGCACTACGCGCAGGAGATCTTCGAGGGCCTGAAGGCGTACCGCACCGGTGACGGGTCGGTGACGCTGTTCCGCCCCGAGGCCAACGCCGCCCGGTTCGCCGCCTCTGCCCGTCGGCTGGCGATGGCGGAGCTGCCGCAGGAGACGTTCGTCGAATCGCTGCGCAAGCTCGTCGAGATCGACCGGGACTGGGTGCCCGAGGGCGACGAGGGCAGCCTCTACCTGCGCCCCTTCATGATTGCCAGCGAGGTCTTCCTCGGCGTCCGCCCGGCCAACGAATACCTCTACGTCGTCATCGCCTCGCCCGCGGGGGCGTACTTCTCCGGCGGGGTCAAGCCGGTGACGGTCTGGGTCTCGCCGGACTACACCCGCGCGGCCCCGGGCGGCACCGGCGCGGCGAAGTGCGGCGGCAACTACGCCGCCTCGCTGGCGGCCCAGGCCGAGGCGATCCAGGCCGGCTGCGACCAGGTCGTCTTCCTCGACGCGGTGGAGCGCCGCTTCGTCGACGAGCTGGGCGGGATGAACCTCTTCTTCGTCTACGACGACGACACCCTGGTCACCCCGCCGCTGACCGGCACGATCCTGCCCGGCATCACCCGCGACGCGGTGCTCACCCTGGCCGCCGAGGCCGGGCACCGGGTCGAGGAGCGGCCGGTGAGCTTCGCCGACTGGCAGGCCGACGCGGCGAGCGGCCGGCTGCGCGAGGTCTTCGCGTGCGGCACCGCGGCGGTGATCACGCCGGTCGGCGGGGTGCGCTTCCCCGACGGCGAGTTCCTGATCGGCGGCGGCGAGCCGGGCCGGGTCACGATGGCGGTGCGCCAGCAGCTCGTGGACATCCAGCGCGGCCGGGCCGCCGACCCGCACGGCTGGGTGACCCGCGTCCTGTAGGGACGGGCGGGGTCACCCGAGCAGGTGGTCGCGGAGCCCGGCGAGCTGGGCGTCGCTGACGCCCGCGTGCCGCAGGTAGCCCTCCGCCGAGCCGTGCCCCTCGCGCAGCTCGGCCAGGAACAGCGTCATCGCCTCGGCCGGGGACGCCAGGAACGGCGGGGGCACCTCCTCGGCGTCGGGCAGGGTGGCGGCCAGCCAGGCGGTGAACCGCGCCGACGCCCCGGTGCTGAGCGCGTAGTCGGCGGCGATGTCGGCGTCGCTCACCCCGAGCGCCGACAGGGTCAGCGCGCAGACGACGCCCGTGCGGTCCTTGCCGGCGACGCAGTGCACGACCACCGGGGCGGCGGCGCTGTCGGCGATCAGCCCGACCGCCTCGGCCAGCCCGGCGGTGCCCGTGCCGGCCAGGTCGGCGTACCGGTCGGCGAGGAAGCGGGCCAGGCTCATGCCGGGGGTGTACTGCGCCTCCGCCCAGGCCGCGTGCTCCGGGTGGATGTGCCGGTAGGCGAGCCCGGCCAGCTCCGGCACCCGGCCGTCGCGCGCCACCTCGGACGGGCGGCGCAGGTCGATCACGGTGCGGATGCCGAGGGCGGTGAAGGCGGCCTCGTCGGCCTCGGTGATCCGGTGCAGCGAGTCGGAGCGGTAGAGCCGGCCCGTGCGCACCCGCCGCCCGTCGTGGCCGGTCAGGCCGCCGACGTCGCGGAAGTTGAACAGGGCGGGGAAGGGGCCGGGGGCAGGGGTGTCGATGCCGTCGTCCACCCGGAAACGGTAACGGCCGGCGGGGCATTCCCGATGCCCCGCCGGCCGCCTACGTGCCGTCCTCCGTTACCGGGCGGTGCCGGGCGGGATCGACGCGTACGTGTCGTCGTAGTACCCGCCCAGCTTCTCCCGGTACGCCGGGTCGGTGCTGGTCTCGTCGTACTCGGGCGCGGCCTTGATCTGGTCCTTGTCCCGGTCGACGTAGACCTTCCGCTCGTCGTGGTCGACGTGGTTGACGGTGCCGGCCGGCAGCATGACCTTCTTGCCGAAGATCCACGGCCCGGTGTCCACCACGAGGTAGCTGGAGTTCACCTCGTGGCTGGCCCGGTCCACCTTGCCGATGCCGCCGTCCGTCGCCTCCACCTTGTAGCCCACCAGGTCGGTGTCGGTGACCCCGGACTCGTGTCGGTAGCTCCACGGGTCGAAGCGCCCGGCAGGCGCGCCGCCCGCGAAGGCGCCCTGACCCCCCTGGGTCAGCGGGTCCGGCGTCCCGTGGGTCGTTCGAGGATCGAGCCGCTCCATGGCGTCCACTCCCTTTCTCGACTGTTGGGGGATTGCCTGTCGGACCCTTTCGTACCCGGTGCGGGAATCGGTACACCTGTGACTCAGGTGACTCAGGCCAGCGCGGCCTCCGCGTCGAGCGTCACCGCGGCGGCGTGCACGACGGCGGCGATGCGCAGCCCCTCGTGCACCTGCTCCCGGGTGAAGCCGGCGGCCCGCAGCGTCTTCTCGTGCGACTCCAGGCAGACGCCGCAGCCGGTGATCGCCGAGACGGCGAGGCACCACAGCTCGAAGTCGCCCTTGTCGACGCCCGGCTTGGCGATGATCTGCATCCGCAGCCGGGCCGGCATCGTGGCGTACTGCTCGTCGCCGATGAGGTGCTTGGCCCGGTAGTAGACGTTGTTCATCGCCATGATCGCGGCGGCGCCCTTGGCCGCCTCGACCGCCTCCGGGGCGAGGTGCCCGGCCGTCTCGGCGGCGATCTCGCGCAGCACCACCGGGTTGCGGGCCGCGACGGCGCAGGCCAGGGCGGTGCCCCAGGCCTGCTCCGGCTTCAGCGTCGAGGTGCCGATGGTGGAGCCGAGGTTGAGCTTGATGTCCTTGGCGTACCCGGGCAGAGCCGCCTTGACCGCGTCGAGACCCATCGTCAGGCCCCGGCGCCCGCGAGCAGCTTGGTGGCGTCGAGGGTGCCGCCGCCCTTGTTCCAGTTGCACGGGCAGAGCTCGTCGGTCTGGAGGGCGTCGAGCACCCGCAGCACCTCGGAGACGTTGCGGCCGACCGAGCCGGCGGTCACCATGGCGAACTGGATCTCGTTGTCCGGGTCGACGATGAAGGTGGCGCGCTGGGCCACGCCGTCCTCGCCGAGCACGCCGCAGTCGATGCTCAGCTCGCGCTTGATGTCGCTGAGCATCGGGAAGGGCAGGTCGCGCAGGTCCGGGTGGTCCTTGCGCCACGCGTAGTGGACGAACTCGTTGTCGACCGACACGCCGAGCACCTGGGCGTCGCGGTCGGCGAACTCGCCGTTGAGCCGGCCGAACTCGGCGATCTCCGTCGGGCAGATGAAGGTGAAGTCCTTCGGCCAGAAGAAGACGACGCGCCACTTGCCCTGGTGCGACTTGTGGTTGATCGACTCGAAGGCCTTCTCGGCGTCGAGGGAGACGCAGGCGGTGAGTTCGTACTCCGGGAAGCGGTCACCGACGGTGAGCACAGAGTCCTCCTTGACAGCGGCGCGAGGCCGATAACTGGATCAATTCCAGATACTTCCCTAGGGGTGTTTTGGCACGACAGCGGCCGGGTGACTTGTGAAGTCGATCACCAGCGGTGTGTTGTCCGCGCGTGGGAGGGCTCGGTGCGGTATCGCCACTCTCCGTCACTATCCCGGCATGTGGATTGCGCCTCCCAGAAACCGGGGGCGGGTGGCAGAGTGGTGATCGTGACCAGCACCGTCGTCATTATCGGCACCTAGCGCGCCCGGCCCACCCCTCGCCGAGCGCGCAGACCTCCCGCATCCGCGGGGGGTCTTTTTGTTGGTCCCCCTCGCCGTCCCGCCCCCTCCCGCCCGTGCCCGAAAGGACTCTCCCCATGACGTTCCAGGTCTACGACACGACGCTGCGCGACGGCGCCCAGCGCGAGGGGCTCACCTACTCGGTGGCCGACAAGCTGGCCGTCGCCCGGCTGCTCGACGAGTTCGGCGTCGGCTTCATCGAGGGCGGCTGGCCGGGCGCGGTGCCCAAGGACACCGAGTTCTTCCGCCGGGCCCGCACCGAGCTGGAGCTGAAGCACGCCCTGCTCGTAGCCTTCGGGGCCACCCGCCGGGCCGGCGTCGCGGTCGCCGACGACCCCCAGGTCCGGGGGCTGCTCGACGCGCAGACCCCGGCCGTCGCGCTCGTCGCCAAGGCCGACCTGCGCCACGTCGAGCGGGCGCTGCGCACCACCCCCGCCGAGAACCTGGCGATGATCCGGGACACCGTGGCCCACCTCGTCGCCGAGGGCCGGCGGGTCTTCGTCGACGGCGAGCACTTCTTCGACGGGTACCGGCACGACCCGGCGTACGGCGCTGCCGTGGCGGAGACCGCGCTGGCCGCCGGCGCGGAGCGGTTCGTGCTCTGCGACACCAACGGCGGGATGCTGCCCTCCCGCGTCACCGCCGCGATCGCCGACCTGACCGCCCGCACCGGCATCGACCCCGGGCGGCTCGGCATGCACGCCCAGAACGACACCGCCTGCGCGGTGGCCAACACCATCGCCGCCGTCGAGGCCGGGGTCCGGCACGTCCAGGGCACCGCCAACGGCTACGGCGAGCGCCCCGGCAACGCCGACATCTTCGCCGTCGCCGCCAACCTCCAGCTCAAGCTCGGGCTGCCCGTCCTACCGGAGGGCTGCCTGGAGCAGATGGTGCGGGTCTCCCACGCCATCGCCGAGATCGCCAACATCGCCCCCGACACCCACCAGGCGTACGCCGGGGCCGCCGCCTTCGCCCACAAGGCGGGGCTGCACGCGAGCGCGATCAAGGTGGATCCGCTGCTCTACAACCACGTGGAGCCCACCGTGGTGGGCAACGACATGCGGATCCTGATCACCGAGATGGCCGGCCGGGCCAGCGTCGAGCTCAAGAGCCGCGAGCTGGGCCTGGACCTGGCCGGCCATCCGGAGACCCTGGCGAGGGTGACCAGCCGGGTGAAGGAGCTGGAGGCGGGGGGCTGGTCCTTCGAGGCCGCCGACGCCTCCTTCGAGCTGCTGGTCCGCTCCGAGCTGCCCGGCGCCGCCCCGGCCCGGCCGTTCGCCCTGGAGTCGTACCGGGTGATGGTCGAGCACCGCGAGGACGGCGCGGTGGTCTCCGAGGCCACCGTGAAGATCCGGGTGCGCGGCGAGCGGGTGATCGCCACGGCCGAGGGCAACGGCCCCGTCAACGCCCTCGACGAGGCGCTGCGCGTCGGCCTGGCCCGGCACTACCCGGAGCTGCGCGGCTTCGAGCTGGCCGACTACAAGGTGCGCATCCTGGAGGGCAGCCACGGCACCGGCGCGGTGACCCGGGTGCTGGTGGAGACCGCCGACGGCGCGGGCCGCGACTGGACCACCGTCGGCGTGCACCCCAACGTGGTCGAGGCGTCCTGGCACGCCCTCGTCGACGCACTGACCTACGGCCTGTCGCGCGCCCGCGTGTAAGGAGGGGCCCCTTCCTAACGCCTGGGGTAGAGAAGGGCTCCCTTCTCACCCACCGGCGGCCCCCGCCCCCGCCCCCGCCCCGTCGGCGTCCGCGCCGGCCGGGGCGGGCAGGCGCAGCTCGGCCAGGACCGCGCGGTGGTCGCTGCCCGGCACCCGGTGCGCCGACACCGACCGGACAGCGATCCGCCGGTCCACCAGCACGTGGTCGATCGTCACCGGCGGGATCGGGTCCCCGTCGTACGGGCCCCAGGTGCCGGTGAGCCCGGCGCCGGTGGCGTCGGCCGCGTCGGCGTACCCGGTGGCCAGCAGCGCGCGCAGCGGGGCGTGGTCGAGCGTGGCGTTGAAGTCCCCGGCGAGGATCGACAGCCCCGCCTCCGGGGTGGCCGCCGGCTGCGCCTCCAGGTCGGTGCGCCACGCGTCGACCTGGTCGACCGCGTACGGGGCGGACGGGTGGGCCGACTCGACCCGCACCGGCGGCCCGCCCGGGGGCGTCACCGTGCCGTACGCCTGGCTGAACCCCCAGCCACCGCGATTGTGCCGGACGCCGCCCCCGTCGATCGGAAAGCGGGCGTAGAGCCCGGAGCCGGTGGTGCCCACCTGCGGGTGGAGCTGTCGATGGGGCAGCAGCGCGGCGAGGCCCAGCCGGTCCAGCTCGGCCGCCGCGTCCGGGGTGAACTCCTGCACCGCCAGCACGTCGACCCGGCGGGCGCGGACGAGGTCGACCAGGGTGGCGGCGTCGGCCGCGCCGGCCAGCAGGTTGGCGGTGAGCAGCCGCAGCTCCGGCCCGCGCGCGGCCGGCTGCGCCGAGGGCAGCGCCCGGGGCACGACCACGCCGAGCAGCGCCATCGCCACCAGGGCCGCGACCGCCGCGGGCAGGCGGCGACGCAGCGCGAGCGCCAGCGCCGCCGGCACGAGCGCCCCGGCGGCGACGTACGGGGTGAAGGCGAGCGCCTGGACCCCGGGCCCCCGTTCGAGGCCGGGCAGGCGGACCGCCGCCCAGGCCAGCCCGGGTGCCACGGCGAGCCAGCACAGGGCCGTCCGGAGCCGCTCCCGGCGGCCGTTCACCGGCCCGGCATCGGTGGACGTGATCATGGCGGCACTCTAGCCGGACGCCGGACCCGCCGGTGGGCCGAAGGAGATCGCGAATTGTCGAGGGCTCACGTTTCGCAATTTCGGCGATGGCGTCGAGCGATTTCGTAACACGCTCAACGCTATTGACCAGCCGCTTTTACCGATGCTAGTTTCCCCTTGGTCCAGGGTCGACACTCTCGGTAGTAATAGCTGCTCAAGCCCGGTTTTGGCTCCCGTTCCCGATCATTGTCGGGCGTTGGGGGAAGGGTATTCCAGCGGGCTGTGCGGTGCGGCCCGGAAACAACCCGGCTCGTTGTCCGGCGAGCCGGTCGTGTCACAAGGTCACTAAAAAGGGGGACCTGTCATGGGCACTTTCATTTCCCGTAAGGCGGCGGCGGTCACGTTCGGCGTGCTGGCGCTGACGCTGGCCGGCGGCGGAATCGCCGCCGCCCAGCCGACGACGGCGGTCAAGCCCGCCGCCCAGGCCGGCCAGCCGGGCGCACGCCCGGCCGCGCCGTCCGGGCAGCCGGTGCCGACGCGGGCCGAGGCGGCGGCGGCCAGGGCGGCGCTGAAGAAGGGCGTGGGCGCGTCGTACATCGCCGGCTCGACGTCCTTCGCGGTCGTCAGCAGTGCCGGCGGGCTGCTGCGCGCGAACGACGCGGTCTCGGCGACCAGGTACGGCCCCGGCCAGTACCAGGTCGTCTTCAACCGCAGCCTGACCCGGGGCGCCTACGTGGCGACCGTCGGCACCACCACCGACTGCTGCATCCCAGCGGCGGGGGAGATCTCGGTGGCGCCGCGGCTCGGCACGCCGAACGGCGTCTACATCCAGACGTACGACCTGACGGGCGTCCCGACGGACGTGCCCTTCCACCTGGCCGTGTTCACCCCCTGAGCGCCGCCTTCGCGATGCCGGTCCCGCCGGGGCCGGCATCGCCCCGTGCGCGCCGTCCGCGCTGGTTCGCGGCGGGCGTCCCGGTCGGGGGGAAGATCCCGGTTCCGGTGCCGAAGGCCGCCCGAGTGGCGTAATTTCCGACGTTTGTCGGGCCACCCGCCCGGGAAGCAAGGACCGTGACGGACATCTCGGACACCCTGCCCGGCCCGCCCAGCCCGGTCGATCCGGACGCGACGGCCGCGGAGCTGGAACAGACCCTCTTCGAGGTCAAGCGCGTGATCGTCGGGCAGGATCGACTCGTCGAGCGCCTGCTCACCGCGCTGCTCGCCGACGGCCACTGCCTGCTGGAGGGCGTGCCCGGCGTGGCGAAGACCCTCGCCGCGCAGACCCTCGCCACCGTCGTCGGCGGCACCTTCTCCCGCATCCAGTTCACCCCGGACCTGGTCCCCTCCGACATCGTCGGCACCCGCATCTACCGGGCCTCGGCGGAGAACTTCGACGTCGAACTCGGCCCGATCATGGCCAACCTGGTGCTCGCCGACGAGATCAACCGGGCCCCCGCCAAGGTGCAGTCCGCGCTGCTGGAGGCGATGGCCGAGCGCCAGGTCTCCATCGGCGGGCGGAGCTGGCGGGTCCCCGAGCCGTTCCTGGTGCTGGCCACCCAGAACCCGATCGAGTCCGAGGGGGTCTACCAGCTCCCCGAGGCGCAGCGCGACCGGTTCCTCATGAGGATCGTCGTCGACTACCCGGGCGACGCCGACGAGCTGGCCATCCTGTACCGGATGAGCAGCGACCGGCCGACCCCCCGCCCGGTCCTCGACCCCGGCCGGCTGCGCGCGCTCCAGCGGCGGGCCGCCGACGTCTTCGTGCACCACGCCGTCGCCGAGTACGTCGTCCGGCTGATCGTGGCCACCCGGGACCCGGGCCGGTTCGGGCTGCCCGAGATCGCGCCGCTGCTGGCGTACGGGGCGAGCCCCCGGGCCACCCTCGGCCTGGTGGCCGCCGCCCGTGCCCAGGCGATGCTGCGCGGCCGGGAGTACGTGCTGCCCGAGGACGTGCGGGAGCTGGCGGTCGACGTCCTCGCCCACCGGCTGGTGCTCTCCTTGGACGCGGTCGCCGACGGCGTCACCGCCGAGTCGGTGGTCCACCGGCTGGTCGAGGCCGTGCCGCCGCCCCGGGTCGCCGCCCGGCACCCCGGGCAGCCGGCCGACCTGGCGGCGGCGTGAGGGGCCGCGCCGCGCCGACCCCGGCGGCCGACCCCACCCTGGCCGACCTGGCTCCCGACCGGCGGCTGCGCCGGCTGGAGCTGACCGTCGCCCGCCGCCTCGACGGGCTGCTGCACGGCCAGTACCGCGGGCTGCTGCCGGGCCCGGGCAGCGAGGCCGCCGGCAGCCGCGAGTACCGCCCGGGGGAGGACGAGGTGCGCCGGATGGACTGGGCCGTCACCGCCCGGACCGCCGTCCCGCACGTCCGCGAGGTCGACGCCGACCGGGAGCTGACCACCTGGCTGCTGGTCGACGCCAGCCCCAGCATGGAGTACGGCACCGCCGACCTGGACAAGCGCGAGCTGGCGGTGGCCGCCGTCGCGGCGATCGGCTTCCTGACCGCCGGCACCGGCAACCGCCTCGGCGCGCAGGTGCTCGGGCCGGACGGGCTGCGCCGCTTTCCCGCCCGGGGCGGGCGTACCCACCTGCTCGGGCTGCTGCGGGCCCTGCTGTCCGCCCCCCGGACCGCCGGCCGCGACGACCCCGGGGCCGCGCCCCCGCCCACCCTGACCGAGGGGCTGGCCGCCGTGAGCCGGGTCGCCACCCGGCGCGGCCTGGTCGTGGTGGTCTCCGACCTCCTCGACGGGCTGCCGGACGACCCGGCGGACCCGCCGCCCTGGGAGCCGGCGCTGCGCCGGCTCGCCGTCCGGCACCGGGTGCTCGTCGTGGAGGTCACCGACCCGCGCGAGCTGGAGCTGCCAGACGTCGGCCTGATCACCCTGGCCGACCCGGAGACCGGCCGGCGGCGCGAGGTCTGGACCGGCGACCGGCGGCTGCGCGAGCGGTACGCGGCGGCGTCCGCCGCCCAACGCGACCAGGTCCGCCAGGTCCTGCGCCGGTGCGGGGCGACCCACCTGCCGCTGCGCACCGACCGGGACTGGTGCGCCGACATCGTGCGGCACGTGCACGCCCAGCGCCGGCTCGCCCTGGCCCCGGCTGCCGGCGGCGGCGCGGGCCCGACGCCGCACCCCGGCGCGGCGCGGGGAGGTGCCCGGTGAACTGGCAGTCACCCGCCCGCCTCTGGCTGCTGCTCGGCGTCGTCGCCGTCGCGGTGGCCTACCTGCTGGCCCAGCGCCGCCGCAGCCGCTACGCCGTGCGCTTCACCAACCTGCGACTGCTCGACCGGGTCGCCCCGGACCGCCCCGCCTGGCGTCGGCACGTGCCGGCCGGCCTCTTCCTGGCCATGCTGGCGCTGCTGGTGGTGGGATTCGCCCGGCCCAGCGCCGAGGTCCGGGTGCCCCGGGAACGGGCCACGGTGATGGTCGCGGTGGACGTCTCCACCTCGATGCTCGCCTCCGACGTGGAACCGGACCGGCTCAGCGCGGCCAAGCAGGCCGCCGGGCGGTTCGTCGACGGCCTGCCCGACGAGTTCAACGTGGGGCTGGTGGCGTTCGCCGGCAGCGCGGCCGTGGTGGTGCCGCCCGGCACGGACCGGGAGAACCTGCACGAGGGGATCGAGCGCCTCGCCGAGGGCACCACCGGCGTGCAGGGCACCGCCATCGGGGAGGCCATCAGCACCTCCCTCGGGGCGGTGAAGGGGCTGGACAGCCAGGCGGCGAAGGAGCCGCCGCCGGCCCGCATCATCCTGCTCTCGGACGGGGCGAACACCTCCGGCATGGACCCGATGGAGGCCGCCGCCGAGGCGGTCGAGGCCGAGGTGCCGGTGCACACGATCTCGTTCGGCACCCCGTCCGGCTTCGTCGACCGGGGCGGACGCCCCATCCAGGTGCCGGTGGACGGGCAGACCCTCCGGGCGGTCGCCGACTCCACGGGGGGCCGCTTCCACGAGGCGACCAGCAGCGACGAGCTGCGCGCGGTCTACGACGACATCGGCACCTCGGTCGGCTACCGCAAGGAACGGCAGGACATCTCCGCCCGGTTCATCGGGCTCGGGCTGGTCCTGGCGATGGGGGCTGCGGCGGGCTCGATGCGGTGGTTCTCCCGGCTGCCCTGACCAGGCGGTGACGCAGACGTGAGGAGCGGACGGATGGCAGTGCAGACCGGACTGGGCGAGCCGCGCGGGCCGTGGTTCATCTCGCCCGACCTGGGCCCCGACGGGCGCGGCCGGTGGGACGTACCCGGTGGGGGAGCGGACGGCCGGCGGAGCTGGCGGGGCCGGCTGCTGGCCGCCGCCGGGGTGGTGGCGCTCTCCACCCTCTCCGGCGCGGCGGCCGGTGCCTGGGTCGCCGACCAGACCGGCGCGCCGGGACCGGCCGCCGCCGCGGCGGCCCCGGTGCCGGCGGAGCTGGTGACCGCCGCCGAGCGGACGGTGCCCGGGGTGGTGTCGGTGCTCGTCGGGGGGCGCTCCGGCGCCTCGGCCACCGGCTCCGGGTTCGCCGTCGACGACCAGCAGCACCTGATCACCAACGACCACATCCTCGCGAAGGGCGGTGAGGGGTCGGTCACCGTGGAGCTGCCCGACGGCCGGCGCTTCCCCGCCGAGGTCGTCGGCCGGGAACCGGGCAGCGACCTGGCGGTGCTCCGGGTGCCGCCCTCCGCCGGCCTGGCCCCGCTGCCGCTGGCCAAGCCGGGAGCCACGCGGGTCGGCGAGCCGGTGCTGGCGGTCGGCTCCCCGCTCGGGCTCGCCGGCACCGTCACCGCCGGCATCGTCAGCGCGCTCGACCGCCAGGTGCGGCTCGGCGCCAACCGGCACCGGGCCGTGCAGACCGACGCCTCCATCAACCCGGGCAACTCCGGCGGCCCGCTGGTCAACGCCCGGGGCGAGGTGGTGGGGGTGAACACCGCCATCGCCACCATCGACGGCAACGGCTCGATCGGCATCGGCTTCGCCATCCCGATCGACCGGGTGCGGCAGACCGCCGACACCATCATCGGCAAGGGCGGGTGAGCTGCGCGAACCCGCCGGACCGGGGGAGAGCGCGGGGGCCACCGCCCCCCGGTGACCCCGACCGCCACCCGCGCACCCGGTGCCGGGCGCTAGCCTCGGGGCGTGGACGACGGACTGCGGGTGACCGACCGGCTGGTCGTGCCGGCCGCCGAGCTGCGCGAGCGGTTCTCCCGCTCGTCGGGCCCCGGCGGGCAGGGCGTCAACACCACCGACTCGCGGGTGGAGCTGAGCTTCGACCTGGCCAACTCGCCGAGCCTGCCGGAGTCGCTGCGCGCCCGCGCCCTGCACCGGCTGGCCGGCCGGCTGGTCGACGGGGTGCTCACGATCGCCGCGAGCGAGCACCGGGCGCAGCTCGCCAACCGGGAGGCGGCCCGGCAGCGGATGGCCGCGCTGCTGCGCGAGGCGCTCGCCCCGCCGCCCCCGCCGCGCCGCCCGACCCGCCCGTCCCGGGGGGCCAAGGAACGCCGCCTCGCCGACAAGAAGCGCCAGTCCCAGCGCAAGCGGGACCGCCGCGTCGACGGCGACTGACCGGCCGGTGCGCGGGCGAAACCGGAGGCGGTGGGGCGCGACCCGGCCGTAGGGTGGCCGCTCGTGAGCACCGAACCGGCACCCGACCTCTCCGTCAAGCCCATCCTCACCGGGGAACTGGTGGTCCTGCGCCCGTTCGTCGACGACGACGTGGCGACCTTCCGCGCGGCGCTCGCCGACCCCGAGGTGTGCCGGCTGACCGGCAGCCCGGTCGAGGAGCCCGACGAGCGGCGGCTGCGCGACTGGTACGGCAGCCGCAACGCGCAGACCGACCGGCTCGACCTGGCCGTGGTCGACCGCGCCACCGGCGGCTGCGTCGGCGAGGTCGTCCTCAACCAGTTCGACGAGCGGAACCGGAGCTGCAACTACCGCACCCTGTTCGCCGCGAGCGGCCGGAACCGGGGGCTGGGCACCGAGGCCACCCGGCTGATCGTCGGGTACGGCTTCGAGCGGCTCGGCCTGCACCGGATCGCGCTGGAGGTGTTCGCGTTCAACCCCCGGGCCCGGCGGGCGTACGAGAAGGTGGGCTTCGTCGCCGAGGGGGTGCTGCGCCAGGTGCTGCGCGACGGCGACGACTGGGTCGACGCCACCGTCATGTCGATCCTCGCCCCCGAGTGGCCCGGAGGCCGTTGAGCGGAACGCGGAGATCTGGTGGAATGACCCCGGGAGCACAACGGGCCGTCACCGACCACTTCACGTCACGTGACAGGAGTCCCTCCACCATGCTCCGAAATCCCTTCCTCTCCGCCCTCCTCGCCGGCCTCGCGGCCGTCCCCCTCACCCTGCTGGTCGGGCTGGTCGCCGCCGAGCCCGCCCGGCCGGCCGCCGCCGAGCCGGTGCGGATCATGCCGCTCGGCGACTCCATCACCGGCTCGCCCGGCTGCTGGCGCTCGATCCTGTGGAACCGGCTCCGGTCCGCCGGCCACACCGACGTCGACTTCGTGGGCACCCTCGGCCCGCAGGGCTGCGGCCAGCCGTACGACGGCGACAACGAGGGCCACGGCGGCTACCTGGTGACCAACGTCGCCAACCAGAACCTGCTGCCCGGCTGGCTGGCGGCCACCGACCCCGACGTGGTGCTCATGCACTTCGGCACCAACGACGTGTGGAGCAACATCGCGCCGGCCACGATCCTGGCGGCCTACTCGAAGCTGGTGGACCAGATGCGGGCCGGCAACCCGGCGATGCGGGTGATCGTCGCGAAGATCATCCCGATGGCCCCCGCGACGTGCGGCGAGTGCGGGCAGCGGGTGGTGGCGCTCAACAGCGCGATCGACGGCTGGGCGGCGGGGAAGGGCACGGCCACCTCCCCGATCGTGGTCGTCGACCAGTGGACCGGGTTCAGCACCGCCTCCGACACCTACGACGGGGTGCATCCCAACGGCGCGGGCGACCAGAAGATGGCCGACCGCTGGTTCCCGGCCGTGGTCGCCGCCCTCTCCGGCGTGACGCCGACCGCCAACCCGACGGGAACGCCGACGGCCTCGCCGACCGCCTCCCCGAGCCGGACGCCGACGCCGGGCCCCACCACCACCCCCGACACCAGCCCGGGGCCGGGCGCGGGCTGCGCGGCGGCCTACCGGATCGTCAACCAGTGGCAGGGCGGCTTCCAGGGCGAGGTGACCGTCCGCAACACCGGCCGGGTGGCGCTGGGCGGGTGGACCGTCCGCTTCGCCTTCGCCGACGGCCAGCGGATCACGCAGGCGTGGAACGCCGACGTGACGCAGAGCGGGACCGCCGTCACCGCGCGGAACCTGGGCTGGAACGGGACGCTCGCCCCGGGCGCCGAGGCGACCTTCGGTTTCCTCGCCGGCGCTGGCAGCGTCAACCCCGTCCCGCAGGCGGCCTGCGCCGCCGGGTGACCGGGCCGGGTCAGCCGTCGCCCAGCGCGGCGAGCAGGCGGGCGCGCAGCACGGCGGCGCGCTCGGCGAAGTCGCGCTGGGCGGCGGCGTACTCGGCGCGCCCCTGCGCCGTCTCCACCCGCACCGGCGGGTAGCCGAGCGCGGCCAGATCGTACGGGCTGGCCCGCATGTCCAGCGTGCGGATCTCGCGGGCCAGCGCGAACGCGTCGGCCACCAGCTCGCCGGGCACCAGCGGCGAGAGCCTGTACGCCCACTTGTAGAGGTCCATGTTTGCGTGCAGGCAGCCGGGCTGCTCCAGCTCGTGCTGGCGCTCCCGGGTCGGGGCGAGCACGTTCAGCGGACGGGCCGGCGCGGTGAAGAACCGGAACGCGTCGAAGTGGCTGCACCGCACGCCCCGCTCCTCGACCACCTCGGCGGTCCGCGCCGGGCTGAGCCGCAGCGGCCACGCGTTGTGGCGCACCTCCTCCTGGGTCTGCCGGTAGACCATCGCCCACTCGTGCATCCCGAAGCAGCCCAGGTGCGCCGGGCGGGCGGCGGTGGCCGCGAGCAGGGCCCGGATCCAGTCGACCGATTCGGCCCGCCGGGCGCGTACCGCCCCGGTGTCGAGGGTGAGCCCGGCGGCCGTGGCCCGATAGTCCCGGCCGAACTCGGCCGGGTCCGCGCCGCGCAGCACCATCCCCGCGCCCGGGTGCCAGCGGCGCAACTGGGCGGGGCGGTGCGAGTAGTAGGTGAAGAGGAAGTCCTCCACCGGGTGCTTCGCGCCGGTGCGGCGGCGGGCCAGGTGCGGGGCCAGCCAGGCGTCGACCCGCTCCTCGTGGGCCCGCCGCCGGGCCTGCCAGTCGGCCAGGTCGAGCGGGGCGGCGGGGGCGAGGGCGGCGGTCACCGATCCAGCGTACGACCGCCGCCCGCCCGATCCGTCGGGCCCCGCGTCAGGGCACGTCCACCCGCACCCCGGCGGAGAAGACGCCGCTGCGCAGCTCCAACTGCTCCGGCCGGTCCCGGCCGTCGACGGTGAACACCAGCGGCAGCACCAGCCGAGTGCCCGCGGCCAGGGGCTGGGCGAACACGTCCCGCCCCTGGTTGGCCAGCCGGGTCGCGGGCTCGTCGGTGCTGACCCAGGCGCCGCCCGGCAGGTACGCCCGCTGCATCTGCCCGTGCCACGTCTGCTGCTGGGGCGTGAGGTTGCGCACCCCGACGGTGGCGTGGCACTGCCGGCCGGCCGGGGGCGGGGTCGACGGTTCCGACTGAGCCGACGGGTCCGACGGGGCCGCCGGGGTGGACGGGGTCGCCGGGGTCGCCGGGGTGGACGGGGTGGACGGGGAGGCTGGGGTGGCCGGGGTCGACGGGCAGTTCACCCGGTAGACGGTGAACTCCAGCGCCTGCTCCCGCAGCGGCACGCCGACCGCCCCGGTCGTGCTGCTGCCCACCCACGCGCCGCTCGTCGGCTGGCTGTCGGTCTCGATCGCGGACACCCGCCGGGTGGCGGTCAGGGTCGCGGCGGCGACCACGCCGGCCAGCACCGCGAAGGCCGCGCCGACCAGCAGCCACACCGGCGGCCTGCGCCGACGGCGGACCCCGGGGACCGGCGCGGCGGACCTCGGCGGCGACGGGCGGGCGGGGCCCGCGCCCGCGAGCCGGGCGGCCGGGTCGACGCCGGTGGCGACGGCCCCCGTACCGGCCCCGTCGCCGGGGCGGGCGCGGCGGCGGCGCTGCCACCACCAGAGCCCGCCGAGCGTGAGCAGGAGCACCACCGCCAGCGCGGCCAACAGCACCGGGGGCCGCTGCCACGCCGGGGCGTCGGTCGCCTCGGCCGCCGGCACCGGGCTGCCGCTCCAGGTCGCCGTCGCACAGTCGTACGGCCGGTTGCCGTCGCTGGCGAAGGCGCAGGCCGGCGCGGTCACGGCCCGGCCCGGCGCGGTCGCGTTCAGCGCGGTGTGCAGGGTCGTGGTGCTCCGGGCCGGGAGCATGAGCTGCCAGGTCACCTCCGTGCTGTCGGCGGACCGGGCGGCCCGCCCGCCGGGCGTGACCCAGGACGCCGACGTCCCGGCCGGCAACTCCTGCCGCACGGTGGTGGCCACGGGCCGGTCGTCGGTGTTGCGGACCTGGACCTGGTAGCCCGGCGCGGGCGTGCCGGCCGGGGTGACCGCCACCGTCACCGGCGACGGCGCGCCCCGGGTCGGCACCACCACCGACGGGGAGACCAGCGGCGGCGGCGCGGGCGCCGCCGGGGTGGCCTCGGGCGTCGGGGTCGGTGCTGCCGCCGCCGGGCGGGCCGGCGCGGCTGCCGCCTCCGGGGCCGCCGTGGGCAGTGCCGGCACGGCGGCGAGAACGCCGAGGCAGTGTACGAACACTGCGAGGGCCCTGTGGTGTCGTGTCGATGCAGGCATACGAACGAACCTCCGGTAGCCGACGCTAGGGGCGCGGGCCCGTCGTGCGGGTACGAAGCGACGAAACCGGCCCGAGGCGGTGGGCGGCGCAGTAGGCTGCCCGCCGCCCGTGGCGTCTCCGGGGCATGGCGGGCCGGCCGGGGCTAGATTGGCCTGGTGCGTATCGCTCGTTTCGCTCATGCCAAGGGAATGTCGTTCGGGGTCGTCGAGGGTGATCCGGGGGTGGGCCTCGCGGGCCTGACCGTCGCCGAGATCGACGGACACCCGTTCGGGCAGATCCAGTTCAGCGGCGCCCGGTGGGCGCTCTCCGACGTCCGGTTGCTCTCCCCGATCCTGCCCAGCAAGGTGGTCTGCGTCGGCCGCAACTACGCCGAGCACGCCGCCGAGCAGGGCAGCGACGTGCCCAAGGAGCCGTTGCTCTTCCTCAAGCCGTCGACGTCGGTGATCGGGCCGCGTGACGCCATCCGGCTCCCGATCTTCAGCAAGCACGTCGAGCACGAGGCGGAGCTGGCCGTGGTGATCGGCGCGCCGGGGGCGCGCCGCGCCGACCGGGCCGCCGCCGAGCGGGCGATCTTCGGCTACACCTGCGCCAACGACGTCACCGCCCGGGACCTCCAGCGCTCCGACGGGCAGTGGACCCGGGCCAAGGGCTTCGACTCGTTCTGCCCCATCGGCCCCTGGATCACCACGGGGCTGGACGTCACCGACCTGGAGATCCGGTGCGAGGTGGGCCGCGACCCGGAGGAGATGGAGGTGCGGCAGCTCGGCCGTACGCGGGACATGGTCTTCGACGTGCCGGCCCTCGTGTCGTACGTCTCGCACGTCATGACGCTGCTCCCCGGCGACGTGGTCCTCACCGGCACCCCGGCGGGGGTTAGCCCCCTCGTGGAGGGGGATACGGTCACCGTGCGCATCGAGGGGATCGGGGAGCTGACCAACCCGGTGGTCCCGGTCGGCTGAGCCCGTCGGGAGCCCGGAACCGCAGCTCGGCGGCGGTTGCGGGCCCCCGATTTGGCCTGTCGGGGTGGGGAGGGTAAAGTTTCTCTCCGGTGCCGCAAGGCACCGAACGGCACCGTGAGGTGCCAATGGGGTATGGGGTAATTGGCAGCCCAACTGATTCTGGTTCAGTTAGTCTAGGTTCGAGTCCTGGTACCCCAGCAACCGACGTCCGTGAGGGTGTCGGCCGCTGGAGAAACGCTCCGGCCCTCCGCGAGGGGGTCGGTTTTGATCTCTGGTAGAGTTCAGCGGCACCGCTCGCGAGGGCGGTGAAGCAGGGAAAGTTCTGGCCCCGTCGTCTAGCGGCCCAGGACGCCGCCCTCTCAAGGCGGTAGCGCCGGTTCGAATCCGGTCGGGGCTACAAGCGTGCACGGCCCGTCTCACTCCGGTGAGGCGGGCCGTTCTGCTTTCCGGCCCTGCCATCCCTGGGGCTGCTATCCCCGTTTTGCCCTGGGGCTGCTGTGGCCCGACGGGCCTGTGAAGCTTCCCGGCTGCGTTGTGGGCTGTGAACTCCCTGGTCGCGGCAACCGGCGACCCTGCACGCGCCCCCGCACGGGCACGCCGCTAGACTACAGCGGCACCGCTCGCGAGGGCGGTGAAGCAGGGAAAGTTCTGGCCCCGTCGTCTAGCGGCCCAGGACGCCGCCCTCTCAAGGCGGTAGCGCCGGTTCGAATCCGGTCGGGGCTACAAAGAAAGGCCCGTCTCACCCAGGTGAGACGGGCCTTTTTCATTCCACCCCACCCCACCCCTGCCCCCACCCCGCCTCGTTGATCAAGAGGGTTGCGTCACGGAACGCGGGTGCTCGGGACGAAAACTTCTTGATCAACGAGGCGGGGGTGGGGGTGGTGGGGCGGGGAGGGTGGGTGGGTGGGGGTCAGAGGCCCGAGAGGCGTTGGCCGGCCCGCACGACGGCCATGGCGTGGCGCTCGCCAGGGCGGCGGCCCAGGCGTTCGATCGGGCCGGAGATGCTGATCGAGGCGATCACCCGGCCCGTGCGGTCACGGATCGGGGCGGAGACGCTCGCCACACCCGCCTCGCGCTCGGCGACGCTCTGCGCCCAGCCGCGCCGGCGGACCTCGGCGAGGGTGCGGCCGGTGAACTTCGACCGGGGCAGCAGCGGCATCACCGCCTCCGGCGGCTCCCACGCCAGCAGGATCTGCGCCGCCGAGCCGGCTGTCATCGGCAGCACGGAGCCCACCGGGACGGTGTCCCGCAGCCCGCTGGCCCGCTCGGCGGCGGCCACGCAGATCCGCTCGTCGGCGCGGCGCAGGTAGAGCTGGGCGCTCTCGCCGGTGGCGTCGCGCAGCGCGGCCAGCAGCGGCTCGGCGGCCGTCAGCAGCACGTCCGGCGCGGCGTTGGCCAGCTCGCCGAGCCGGGGGCCGGGGCGCCAGCGGCCCTGTGTGTCCCGGACCAGCATCCGATGGATCTCCAGCGCCTGTGCCAGCCGGTGCGCGGTGGCCCGGGGCAGCTTGGTGCGTTCAACGAGTTCGGCCAGGCTGGCGCCGTCGACGCAGGCGGCCAGGATGACCACCGCCTTGTCGAGAACGCCGACACCGCTCATACTGTGTCCCACAACCCGAAACATACCTCCCAGAATTTAGGATGTCCAGATGGTGGGAGTCACTCGACCGAGGACCCTGGCCGAGAAGGTCTGGGACGCGCACGTCGTCCGGTCCGCCGATGGCGAACCGGACCTGCTCTACATCGACCTGCACCTGCTGCACGAGGTGACCAGCCCGCAGGCCTTCGACGGGCTGCGGCTCGCCGGCCGCCGCGTGCGCCGCACGGACCTCACGCTCGCGACCGAGGACCACAACACCCCGACCGGGTACGCGGACCCGGCGTTCCAGCAGCGACGCGGCGACCTGCTCACGATCGCGGACCCCACCTCCCGCACCCAGATCGAGACGCTGCGCCGCAACTGCGCCGAGTTCGGCGTGCGGCTGCACCCGCTCGGCGACGCCAACCAGGGCATCGTGCACGTCATCGGCCCGCAGCTCGGCGTCACCCAGCCCGGCATGACGATCGTGTGCGGCGACTCACACACCGCCACGCACGGGGCGTTCGGCGCCCTCGCCTTCGGCATCGGCACCAGCGAGGTCGAGCACGTCCTGGCCACCCAGACGCTGCCGCAGGCCCGCCCGAAGACGATGGCCGTGAACGTCGTCGGCCGGCTCGGCCCCGGGGTCACCGCCAAGGACCTGGTGCTGGCCCTCATCGCCCAGGTCGGCACCGGCGGCGGGCGCGGCCACATCGTGGAGTACCGGGGCGAGGCGATCCGGGCCCTGTCCATGGAGGGGCGGATGACCGTCGCCAACATGTCGATCGAGTGGGGCGCCAAGGCCGGCATGATCGCGCCGGACGAGACCACGTTCGCGTACCTCGAGGGGCGGCCGAACGCCCCCCAGGGGGCCGACTGGGACGCGGCGGTCGAGCACTGGCGGACCCTGCCCACCGACGACGGCGCGACGTTCGACGCCGAGGTGACCCTCGACGCCAGCCGGATCACCCCGTTCGTCACGTGGGGCACCAACCCCGGTCAGGGCGCGCCGCTGGGCGCGACCGTGCCGGACCCGGAGGAGTTCGACACCGACTCCGAGCGGGCCGCCGCCCGCCGGGCCCTGGAGTACATGGACCTCACGCCCGGCACCCCGCTGCGGGACCTCTCCGTCGACGTGGTCTTCGTCGGCTCGTGCACCAACGGCCGGCTGGAGGACCTCCGCGCCGCCGCCGACGTGCTGCGCGGGCAGACGGTCGCCGACGGCGTACGGATGCTCGTGGTCCCCGGCTCCGCGGCCGTCCGGGAGGCCGCCGAGGCCGAGGGGCTGGACAAGGTGTTCACCGACGCGGGGGCCGAGTGGCGGTTCGCCGGCTGCTCCATGTGTCTGGGCATGAACCCGGACACGCTCTCCCCGGGGCAGCGCTCCGCCTCGACCTCCAACCGCAACTTCGAGGGGCGCCAGGGCCGGGGCGGACGTACCCACCTGGTGTCGCCGCCCGTCGCCGCCGCCACCGCCGTGGCCGGCCGGCTGGCCGCCCCCGCCGACCTGTAGAAGGGCTGCTGCGACAGATGGACAAGTTCACCGTGCACACCGGCACCGCCGTGCCGCTGCGCAGATCCAATGTGGACACGGATCAGATCATTCCCGCCGTGTACCTCAAGCGGGTGACCCGGACCGGTTTCGCCGACGGGTTGTTCAGCGCGTGGCGGGAGGACCCCGCATTCGTGTTGAACGATCCCTCCCATTCCGGCGCGTCGATTCTCGTGGCCGGCCCGGAGTTCGGCACGGGGTCGTCCCGGGAGCACGCCGTGTGGGCGCTGCGGGACTGGGGGTTCCGGGCGGTGGTCTCGCCCCGGTTCGGGGACATCTTCCGGGGCAACGCTCTCAAGGAGGGCCTCCTCCCGGTCGAGTTGGAATTGAATGCCGTCGAAGAATTGTGGCGCCTCGTCGAGTCCGACCCGACCACCCCGATCACCGTCGACCTGACCTCCCGCGAGGTCCGGGCCGCCGGCTCCACCTGGTCGTTCCCCCTCGACGACTTCAGCCGCTGGCGGCTGCTGGAGGGGTTGGATGACATTGGACTCACCCTCCGCCACGAGGCCGACATCACCGCCTACGAGGGCGGCCGGCGGCCGTTCCTGCCCTCCGTGGCATAGCCCGTACGCCCGATCCGGCATCGGTTTCCGCCCCCACCGGCCCGCCCGGTGGGGGCGAATCCGTTGCGACACAAGGGGTTTTTTCGGCCGAATGTTTGTGTCCGGGCAGCACAGGGCATACCGTGCGCGCAGAATGGCTCGCGTCGAGTCAGTTGCACAATCGGGAGGAAGTCGTGAACAAGGCCGAGCTCATCGAGGCGCTCGCCGTTCGCCTGGGGGACCGGAAGACGGCGACGGCCGCGCTCGACGCGGTCCTCGCTGAGGTCCAGGCGGCGGTCACCAAGGGCGAGAAGGTGGCGATCACCGGATTCGGAGCGTTCGAGAAGCGCGTCCGGGGAGCACGAACAGCGCGGAACCCGCGGACAGGCGAGGCGGTGAAGGTCAAGAAGACATCGGTCCCGACCTTCCGACCCGGTGCCGGGTTCAAGGAGATGGTGGCCAGCGGCAAGGTGCCGAAGGCCACGGCGGCGGCGAAGAAGACCGCCCCGGCCGCCGCCAAGACGGCGGGCGCCAAGGCGACCGGGGCCAAGGCCACCACCGCGAAGACGGCCGGGGCCAAGGCTGCCGGCGCCAAGGCCACGGGGGCGAAGGCCACCGGTGCGAAGGCCGCAGGCGCGAAGGCGACGGGCACCAAGGCGACGGGCACCAAGGCCACCGCCGCCGCCAAGAAGACCGCCCCGGCGAAGGCGACCAAGACGACGGCGGCGGCGAAGGCCGCCACGAAGAAGGCGACCCCGGCGAAGAGCGCGGCGGTCAGCAAGTCGACCGCGGCGAAGAAGACCACCGCGGCGGCGGCGAACAGCGCGGCGGCCAAGAAGGCGCCCGCGAAGAAGTCGCCGGCCAAGAAAGCGGCCGCCACGCGCTGACCGGTCGAAGACGCACGGTCGGAAGCGAGCGGAAGACGGGCCGAGGGGCGCCCACCCGAGACGGGGGGCGCCCCTCGTCGTACGCCCGCCCGGCTTTACGCCCCAGGCCCCGCCCCTCGTCGTACGCCCGCCTGGCTTCACGCCCCAGGCCCCCGCCGCCTGGCCTTCGTGCCGCTTGGCCTTCGTGCCGCTTGGCCTTCGCGTTGCCCAGCCTTGGTGCCGCCCGGCCTTTGCGTCGCCCGTGCCGGCGCCGTCTGCTCAGGTGGCGCGGTGAGAGGGGGACCCTTCTCTACCGTAGGCGTTAATAAGGTGCCCCTCCTTACAAGCGGGTCGGGGCAAGGAGGCGGTCGGCGGCGAAGGCCAGCAGCCAGCCGCCGCCCTTCGGGGTGGTGAAGTCGCCGGGGCGGCCGGCGAGGCGTTCCAGCGCCCCGGGGATCACCTTGCCCTGGCTGCACACCCCGGCCGTGCCACCGGCGGCGGCCAGCTCGGCGAGGCAGGCGGCGGCGGCCAGCGCCCGCTCGTCCGGGTGCTGGCCGGGCTTGGGCTCGTCCAGCGCCCCGGCCACCTCGATGGGCAGGTCGAGCAGCGCCGCGACCGGGTCGAGGGTCTGCACGCAGCGGCGGGCCGAGGCCGACAGCAGCCGCGCCGGGCGGACCAGGGCGACCAGGGGCGCCAGGGCGTGCGCCTGACCCCAGCCGGTGGCGTCGAGGGGGCGGCCGGTGTCCGGGCCGGACCAGGTGCCGCGCCGACCCGCGTGGCCGTGGCGGACCAGCGCGACCGTGGCGGTCACCGGCGGCAGCGCGGCGAACGCGGCCAGCACCTCGGCGTCGTGCGGGTAGCTGACCAGGCTCAGCGCGTCGGCGACCGGGAGCCAGCGGATCTCGTCGACCTCGGTGTCGGGCTGGAAGCCGCCGGCCTCCACGGCCCGCATCGACCAGTAGTCGACCACCTTCGGCTGCCCCTGGCTGCGGTACCGCACGCGGGGCAGCCGCACCTGTGGCACGGCCCGGACGTCGGCCTCCTCGGCGACCTCGCGCACGGCGGCCAGCAGCGGGTGCTCGCCCGGCTCCAGCTTGCCCTTGGGCAGCGACCAGTCGCCGTACCGGGGGCGGTGCACGAGGCAGACGGAGACGCCACCTTCGGTCGGACGCCACACCACCCCGCCCGCCGCCCGGATCAACCGTTCCCCCTTCGACACCCGCTCAGCCTAGGCTCACCCGGCGGTGCCGCCGACGCGGCGCAGCAGCAGGTCCTGCAGATGGGGCAGCGGTGCCTGCGCCGTGCCGGTCCGCCGGGTCCACGAGCCGTCCCCGGCCAGCTCGAACGCCTCCACGTCGGGGCTGAACGCCGCGCCGAGCAGGTGGTCCAGCTCGGCCCGGGCCACGGGGTCGCTCACCCGCACCAGGGCTTCCACCCGACGGTCCAGGTTGCGGTGCATCAGGTCGGCCGAGCCCATCCAGAACTCGGCGTCCCCGTCGTTGCCGAACCGGAAGATCCGGGAGTGCTCCAGGAACCGGCCGAGGATCGAGCGCACCCGGATGTTCTCCGACAGCCCCGGCACCCCGGGGCGCAGCGTGCACATGCCCCGGATCAGCAGGTCCACGTGCACCCCGGCCCGCGACGCCCGGTACAGCGCGTCGGTCACCTCCTCGTCCACCAGCGAGTTGACCTTGATCTGGACCAGCCCCGGCACGCCGAGCCGGACGTGGGCGATCTCCCGCTCGATCCGCTGGATCAGCCCCCGCCGGATGCCCTGCGGCGCCACCAGCAGCCGCCGGTACTCGGTCTGCCGGCTGTAGCCGCTGAGCACGTTGAACAGGTCGGTCAGGTCCGCGCCGATCTCCGGGTCGGCCGTGAGCATCCCGAAGTCCTCGTACAGCCGGGCGGTCTTCGGGTGGTAGTTGCCGGTGCCGATGTGGCAGTAGCGGCGGATCTGGTTGCCCTCCTGGCGGACCACCAGGGCGGTCTTGCAGTGCGTCTTGAGCCCCACCAGGCCGTACACGACGTGGCAGCCGGCCCGCTCCAGGGTGCGCGCCCAGCCGATGTTGGCCACCTCGTCGAAGCGGGCCTTCAGCTCCACGAGCACGACCACCTGCTTGCCGGCGGCGGCGGCCTCGACCAGCGCGTCGACGATCGGGGAGTCCCCGCTGGTGCGGTAGAGGGTCTGCTTGATGGCCAGCACGTCCGGGTCGGCGGCGGCCTGCTCGACGAAGCGCTGCACGCTGGTGGCGAACGAGTGGTACGGGTGGTGGACCAGCACGTCCCCGTCCCGCAGCGTGGCGAAGACGCTGCGCGGCACCTCGCCCTCGGCGAGCCGGGGGTGGGTGGCGGGCACGAACGGGCGGTCCTTGAGGTCGGGGCGGTCGGCGTCGCCGTAGAGCTGCCAGAGCGCCGACAGGTCGAGCAGGCCCGGCACCCGCAGCGCGTCGTGGCCGTCCATGTCCAGCTCGCGGACCAGCAGCTCCAGCATGTGGTCGGAGATGGAGGCGGCCACCTCCAGCCGTACGGGCGGGCCGAACCGGCGGCGGGCCAGCTCCCGCTCGAGGGCCTGGAGCAGGTCCTCGTCGCGGTCCTCGTCGACCTCCACCTCCGCGTTGCGGGTGACCCGGAACAGGTGGCACTCGACCACCTCCATTCCGGAGAAGAGCTGCCCGAGGTGCACCGAGATCAGTTCCTCGACGGGGAGCACCCGCAGGCCGGGGGAGTCCCGGTCGACCCGGACGAAGCGGGGCACGTTGTTGGGCACCTTGACCCGGGCGAACAGCTCCGATCCGCCATCGGGGTCGCGAACGGCGACGGCCAGGTTCAACGACCGCCCCGAGATGTACGGGAACGGGTGCGCCGGGTCCACCGCGAGCGGGGTGAGCACCGGGAAGACGTGCTCGCGGAAGTAGGTGCGCAGCCGCTCCCGCTCGGGGCCGCCCAGGTCCGACCAGCGCAGGACGCGGATGCCCTCGGCGGCGAGCTTCGGCGCGACGTCGTCGACGAAGCAGGCGGCGTGCCGGCCGACCAGGTCGGCGGTCCTCTCCGCGATCAGTTCGAGCTGGGTACGCAGCGGCAGCCGGTCCCCGCCGCGCACCGGCAACCCGGCGGAGAGGCGGCGCTTGAGGCCCGCCACCCGGACCATGTAGAACTCGTCGAGGTTGCTGGCGAAGATGGCCAGGAACTTGGCCCGCTCCAGCAGCGGGGTGCGCGGGTCCTCGGCCAGGGCGAGCACCCGGGCGTTGAAGTCGAGCCAGGAGAGCTCCCGGTTGAGGAAGCGGTCCTCGGGCAGCGGCTCCGGGGGCGCCGGCTCGTCGTCGGCCTCCGTCGGGGGCTCGGGCCGATCGTCGGGGGCGACCGGGGGCTCGGGCCGCTCCCCGGGGGCGGCCGGGGCCGGCGGCCCGCCGGCCTCGGGGCCCGCGTCGAGCACCTCGTCCAGGCCGGCGGAGGGCGTGTCGCTGGGCGGAACGTCGGCGGGGTGCTCGCGAGGAATGCTCACCCGTTCATGATGTCCAGAATCGGGTGGACGCAAAACGAACTCGGGATGGAGTTACGGCATCGTCGGCAACGTCACCCGGACGACCTCCCCGGCGGCGTCCGTGTCGACGCGGACCCGCTGGCCGAGCCGGAGCAGCCGCAGCCCGGAGGCGTCGAACGCCCGGGCCGGGAAGGCCAGCTCGGTGCCGTCGTCGAGGAGGAGCACGCCGCTGCGCGTCGCCGCGTCGTAGGTGGCCACGGTGCCCTGCATGCCAGCACCGTACACCGGGGGCCCCGGGCGGGCGGCCCGGCCGGGACCGGGCGGCTCCATCCGGCGCGGTCGGGCCGCTCAGCCGGCGCGGCCGGCGGGGGAGTCCGCGCCGGCCAGGGCGGCGGTGCGCGGGCCCAGCCCGAGCCGGGCGGCGGCGGCCAGGTCGTCGGCGGTGTCCACGTCCCGGCGCAGGGTGGGCCACTCCCCGGCCAGCGGCAGCGCGCCGCTGGCCCGGTGCGCGTCGGCCGAGCCGACCCCGAAGCGGGGCTCCAGCGGCACGCCGGGCGGCGCGGCGAGCAGCACGGTCCCGGTCCCCGGGGCGTCGGCCACGAAGCGGCGTACCCCCGCCGGCCCGGCGGCGACGGCGTCCAGCGCGGCGGCCAGCTCGGCCGGGCGCAGCGCCGGCAGGTCCGCCGTGAGCCCGGCCACCCAGGCCCCGCCGCCGGCGGTCGCGACCCGCGCGCCGTGCGCGAACGCGGCGTTCAGGCCGGCGTCGGGCGCGTCCGGCACCGCCCGCGCGCCCGCCGCGCGGACCGCCGCCGCGACCCGTGGGTCGTCGGTCACCACCACCACCGCGGCGACCGCCGGGCACGCCCGCACCGCCGCGACCGTGTCGGCCGCCAGCGCCAGCGCCAGCTCCTCGTGGGGTACGGCCGCCAGCGCCCCCCGCAGCCGGGTCTTCGCCGCGCCGAGGCGCTTCACCGGCACCACCACCGTCCAGGTTCGCCGCCGCACGGGACAATCCTGCCAGTCGGGCATCGGCACCCGCGCTGGCCGTACCCAGGGCGAGCAGGCATGATTTCGCTGCGGGCGGCGCGGGCCGGTGTCCCCGGGGCGGGGCTACGAGGAGGCAGGGTGGGGCGGCGGAGGCTGGGGTTCTGGCAACGGTTCGCCGTGGGGCTGGTGAAGCCCCTGATGACAGTCTGGACCCGGCGCACCTGGCTGGGCATGGAGCACCTGCGCGGCGACGGCGGCGTCATCCTCGTGGCGAACCACATCTCCCACGCCGATCCACTGGTCTCCGCGCACTTCATCTACGACGCCGGGCGCTGGCCCCGGTACCTCGGCAAGGCCAGCGTCTTCCGGGTGCCGGTGGTGGGCTGGCTCCTGCACCGGTGCCGGCAGATCCCCGTGGAGCGGAACACGGTCGACGCGGTGCGTTCCCTCGACGCCCTCGTCGAGGCGCTCGACGAGGGGGGCGCGGTCGTGATCTACCCGGAGGGCACCATCACCCGCGAGCCCGACCTGTGGCCGATGAAGGGCAAGACCGGGGCGGCCCGGCTGGCGCTGGCCACCGGCGCGCCCGTGATCCCCGTCGTCATGTGGGGCCCCGAGCGGCTCTTCGACCCCCGCACCAACCGGTTCGACCTGCGGCCCCGCATCCCCGTGACCGTGGTCGCCGGCCCGCCCGTCGACCTGGGCCGCTGGGCCGGCTCGACGCCCACCAAGGCAACCCTGGAAGAGATGACCGACGCCATCATGCTGCGCCTGCGCGACCAACTCGCCGAGATCCGGGGCGGAACCCCGCCGCCGCTGTGGGAACGACCGCCCCGGACCGCCGTCGCCGACCGCCCGCGTCCGAACCGGAAGGGCGCGGCGTGAGCGGCCACGTGGCGGTGCTGGGTGCCGGGTCCTGGGGGACCGCCTTCGCCAAGATCCTCGCCGACGCGGGCCGGGACGTGACGATCTGGGCCCGCCGGCAGCCGGTGGCCGAGGCGATCCGGCTGCGCCGGCACAACCCGGAGTACCTGCCGGACCTGCGGCTGCCCGAGCGGGTCACCGCGACCGGCAGCGCCGCCGAGGCGATCACCGGGGCGGAGATCGTGGTGCTCGCGGTGCCCTCCCAGACGCTGCGCGGCAACCTCGCCGGGTGGGTCGGCGACCTGCACCCCGACGCGACGCTCGTGTCCCTGATGAAGGGCATCGAGCTGGGCACCACCAAGCGCATGAGCGAGGTCATCGTGGAGACCGCCCGGGTCACCCCCGACCGGGTCGTGGTCGTCTCCGGCCCCAACCTCGCCCCCGAGATCGCCGCCGAGCAGCCCGCCGCCACCGTGGTCGCCGGCACCGACGACCGGCGGACCCAGCTCGTCCAGGCGTCGATCCGCACGCCGTACTTCCGTCCGTACACCAACGACGACGTGATCGGCTGCGAGCTGGGCGGGGCGGTCAAGAACGTGATCGCCCTGTCGTACGGCATCGCCACCGCGATGGGCTTCGGCGACAACACCCGGGCCATGCTGATGACCCGGGGGCTCGCCGAGACCGCCCGCCTGGGGGTGGCGCTCGGCGCGGACCCGATCACCTTCGCCGGCCTGGCCGGGATGGGTGACCTCGTGGCGTCCTGCTCCTCGCCGCTGGCCCGCAACCGCACCTTCGGCGAGCACCTCGGCCGGGGGGAGACCCTCGAACAGGCCCAGGCCGCCACCCGGCAGACCGCCGAGGGCGTCAAGAGCTGCCTGGCGATCCGCGACCTGGCCCGGGCGCACGGGGTGGAGATGCCGATCACCGAGCAGATCGAGCGGATCTGCCACGAGGGGATGGACCCCCGGCTCGCCGTCGACACGTTGATGAGCCGCACCGCAAAGCCCGAGTCGTACGAGTGAGGCCCGCATGAGCACGCCCGAGAACGCCGGCGACGGCACCCGCTGCTCGCACGCCGGGCTGCCCGAGGCCGTGCCCGGCCAGCCGTTCCTGCCGGGGCCCGTCTTCGCCGCGCCCTACCACCTCGACCCGTGGCAGGGGCCGGGGGCGACCCCGAACGGGTACGGCCGGCCCGACAACCCGACCCGCCGGCTGCTGGAGGCGGCCATCGGCGAGCTGGAGGGCGGCCAGGTCCGGGTCTTCGCCAGCGGGCAGGCGGCGATCACCGGCGTGCTGCTGACGCTGCTGCGCCCCGGCGACGCCGTGGTGCTCCCCTCCGACGGGTACTACCCGATGCGGGCGTTCGCCACCGACACCCTCGCCGGGATCGGCGTGCGGGTGCTGTTCGCGCCGACCGCCGGGCCGTACCCCTCGTTCGACGGGGTCAGGCTGGTGCTGCTGGAGACCCCGTCGAACCCCGGCCTGGACGTCGCCGACATCGCCGCGCTGTCCCGGGACGCGCACGCCGCCGGGGCCCTCGTCGCGGTGGACAACACCACCGCCACCCCGCTCGGCCAGCGCCCGCTGGACCTCGGCGCGGACCTGGTGGTGGCCTCCGGCACCAAGGCCCTGACCGGCCACTCCGACCTGCTGCTCGGCTACGTCGCCACCCGTACGCCGGAGCTGCTGGACCCGGTCACCGCCTGGCGCACCGCCACCGGCGGGGTGCCCGGGGCGTTCGACGCCTGGCTGGCGCACCGCTCGCTGGCCACCCTCGACCTGCGGCTGGCCCGACAGTCCGCCAACGCCGAGGCGCTGGCCCGGCTGCTCGCCGACCGGCCCGACGTGACCGGCGTGCGCTGGCCGGGCCTGCCCGGCGACCCCGCGTACCCGGTGGCGGCGGCGCAGATGCGCCGGCTGCCCGGGGTGCTCGGGTTCGACCTGGGCGACGCCGAACGGGTCGCCCGGTTCCTCAGCGCGTCCCGGCTGGTGGCGGCGGCCACCTCGTTCGGCGGCCTGCACACCTCGGCGGACCGGCGGGCGCAGTGGGGCGACGACACGTCGCCCGGCTTCGTCCGGCTCTCCTGCGGCGTGGAGGACACGGCCGACCTGCTGGCCGACGTCACGGCCGCCCTCGCCTGAGGTGTAAGGAAGGGCCCCCTGTTAACGCCTGCGGTAGAGAGGGGTTCCCTTCTCACGCCCCGGGCGGCGGGCGGTAGGGAGGGCGGACGACGGCCGGCGGTGGGCGGTGGGCAGCGGGCGGCGGGCGCTGAACGGCCGGTGGATCGGCTATCGTGAGCACGCCCGCCGTGGGCCCCGACCGGAGGAGGTGAGTCCGATCCACCAGCAAGCAGGACCGGCGCTCCGTCCCGGGCCCGTGCCACCGCGACGGTAGGCCGCCCAGGGGAGAGCCGACGAGAGCGTTCTCCGGAGGCATCCCCATGACATCCACCGAGTTCCACCCCGACCGTGGCCCGCTCGTGGCCCGGCTGCGCGCGGCCGGCTGCGTCTTCGCCGAGGAGGAGGCGGAGCTGCTCGTCGCCGCCGCCGACTCGCCCGAGCGGCTCGCCGACCTGGTCGGCCGGCGGGTCGCCGGGCTGCCGCTGGAGCACCTGCTCGGCTGGGCCGAGTTCTGCGGCCTGCGGGTGGGCGTCGACCCCGGCGTCTTCGTGCCCCGGGCGCGTACCGCGCTGCTCGTCTCGGCCGCGGCGGCGGTCACCCGGCGCGGCGCCGCCGTGCTGGACCTGTGCTGCGGGACCGGGGCCGCCGCCCTGGTGCTCGCCGGGCGGCTCGCCCCCCGCTGGCTGGCCGCCGCGGACCTGGACCCGGCCGCCGTGGCCTGCGCCCGCCGCAACCTCGCGCCCCTCGGCGCGCCGGTCTACCAGGGCGACCTGTACGAGCCGGTGCCGGCACGGTGGCGGGGCCGGCTCGACCTCGTCGTGGCCAACGCCCCGTACGTGCCGACGGGGGAGGTGGCGCTGATGCCGCCCGAGGCGCGGCTGCACGAGGCGGCGGTGGCGCTCGACGGCGGTCCGGACGGGCTGGCCGTGCTGCACCGGGTGGCCGAGGGGGCGGCGGACTGGCTCGCTCCGGGCGGGCACCTGGCCGTGGAGGTCGGCACCGGGCAGGTCGAGGCGCTGTGCGCGGCGCTGACCGGCCTCGGGCTGACGCCGCACGTCGTGCGTGACGAGGAGATCGAGGGCACGGCGGTGGTTGCCCGCCGGCCCGGCTGAGACCACCGACGGCGACGTGACCGCCCCCCGGCGGGCGCGCGGACGGCCGCGCCCCAGGTCGCCGTGCGCCCCTGCCCCGGGGCGGCGACGCGGGGGCCCGGCCGCGATGGCGACGCGGGAGGGCCCCGGTGGCGGCCCCCGGGTCAGGGCCGCCACCGGGGCGGGGAGGTGGCCCACCCGCCGGGCCGGCGGTGCGGACCGGGCGGCGGGTGGACCACGATCAGGGCCGGTACGGCCGGACGTCCGGGCTGCGGACGGCCACGCCGACGAGGGCCGGGGGCGGGATCGGGGGTGCGGTCAGCGGCGGGGCGGGGCGGCGGCGAAGGCGGCCCAGGCGGCCGGCGGGAAGAGCAGCGCCGGACCGGCCTGGTCCTTGGAGTCGCGGACCGCGACCGCGCCGGACACCCTCGCCATCTCCACGCACGCGCCCTCGTCTCCGCTGCGGCTGCTCTTGCGCCACACCGCCGCGGCCAGCGCCGCGCTCGTCGTCGGGGTCATGGTCCTACCGTCCCTTCAGGATTCGGAGGAGCTGGTCCCGGGAGGCCGCGGGGCTGAGCGCGACCGACCTCAGGTGCTCCATGATCTTGGTGCAGGTACGCAGGTCGCCCGGCCGGTCGAGGACCATCTGCCCGGCGACCGTCTCCACCGACGCGATGATCGGGTCTTCCGGGTCGGGGAACTCCAGGATGTGCAGGGAACCGCGGGTGCCCCGGTGGTAGCCGGCGGACAGCGGGATCACCTGGACGGTGACGTTGGGCAGCTCGGCCATCTTGAGCAGGTGGTGGAGCTGTGCCTCCATGACGCTCTGGCCGCCCACCGGGCGCAGCAGGGCGCCCTCGTCGATGATCGCGTCGAGGATCGGCGGGCTCGCCTCGGTGAGCCGCTGCTGCCGGTCGAGTCGCACGTGGACCCGCTGCTCGACGTGGTCGTCGGTGAGGGTGTGCGGGCCGCCGCGCATCACCGCCCGGATGTAGTCGGCCGTCTGGAGCAGGCCGGGCACCACCGACGGCTCGAAGTTGGCGATGGCGGTGGCCTCCGCCTCGAGCGCGATGAAGTCGATGGTCCGCCGGTCCAGCAGGTACGAGTAGGACACCCACCAGCCGGGCTTGCGGGCGTCCTTGGCGAGCTGGACGGCGGCGGCGAGCTCGTCCGCGCCGACCCCGTACAGGGTGAGCAGGGCGCGCACCGTGGCGGGGCTGATCAGGGTCTGGGCGTTCTCGTACCGGGACAGGGTGCTCCGGGTGCTGTTGATCTCGTCGGCGGCGGCCTCGAGGGTGAGGCCGGCCGCCTCCCGGTGGTGGCGCAGGGCGATGCCGAGCCGGCGGGCTCGTGCGGTCTTCGGAGCCATGCATCGATGGTGGCACACATCGGCGGGAAGGTGTGCATGAGAGAGCGTCGATGAGAGTTGCATTCACGCATGTCCACATGTGAGCCTGTGAGCAGTTCCTCACCGCCGGTTGTCGTGGCGACGCCGGTGGTGAGTGACCGGAGGGGATGGGGCGCGTGGCGATCGGGTTTTCTCCCCCGTACCCGATCGCCGCGTGCCGCCACTGCCGACGCACCGGAAGGGACGCGCATGACGGTCACCGCCTGCTGGCCCCGGGTGTCGCGGTGCCGCTGGTGCGCGCACCCGGTGCTGCGCGACAACGACGGCGCGTGGATCCACGCGCACCTGGCCTACGTCTGCCGGGACCCCTCCGGCGGCCTGGCGGCGACCACGGCGGAGCCGGAGGGCGCATACGCCGCACCCCGGGGTGCGCGCGCCGAGACGGGAGGCGCGCACGCCGGATCGGGAGGCGCGCACGCCAGTCCCGGGGGCGGGCGCGCCGGGCCCGAGCGGGGCGCGGGGGCCGGGGGGCGGCGATGACCCGCTTCCTGGTGGTACTGACCGACGTGCGGCCCGTGGATCGGGCCAGCCGCGACGAGCGGCGCGCCCCGGAACGGCGACGCCAGGTGGTCGGGGCGAGCAGCCGCGAGGCCGCCGACCGCATCGCCGGGGCGTTCATGGCGCTGGGCATGGTCCGCGCCGGCCGGCAGCGCGTGAAGGTGATCGCCGTCGGTCGCCGCTACGGCGTCTGACGGTCCCACCTCCCCTGCGTCGTCACGTAGCGTATATGCTTCGTTGACCGGATTCGAGGGCCGCCGCTTCTCCCCGGGTATCGGCTTCGGTGCCTCGCCACCCACAGTAAGGTCAACCGGGTGAGCGCCACCGGCGAGCAGACCCGAACGAAAGGGTGACCGAGTGACCACCCCAGGCAAGACCCGTGTGGCCCTCGTCTTCGGCGGCCGCAGCCCGGAGCACGGCATCTCCTGCGTCAGCGCCGGCAGCGTGCTCGCCGCGCTCGACCCCGACGAGTTCGAGGTGGTCCCCGTGGGCATCACCCGCGCGGGCCGGTGGGTGCTGACCAGCGGCGACCCGGGGGCACTGGCGATCAGCGCCCGGCGGCTGCCGGAGATCACCGCCGAGGCCGGCGCCGACGTCGTGCTCCGCGCCGACCCGACCGCCAACGGGCTCATGGTGCTCGACCCGGCCGAGGGCCCGCGCGCGCTCGCCGGCGTCGACGTGGTCTTCCCCGTGCTGCACGGCGCGTACGGCGAGGACGGCACCATCCAGGGGATGCTGGAGATGGCCGGCGTGCCGTACGTCGGGGCGAACGTCTTCGCCTCCGCCGCCGCCATGGACAAGGAGTTCACCAAGAAGCTCTGCGCCGTCGAGGGCATCCCGGTCGGGCCGTACGCGGTGCTGCGCAGCGGCGTGACGCTCTCCGAGGCGGAGAAGCAGCGCCTCGGGCTGCCGGTCTTCGTGAAGCCGTCCCGGGCCGGCTCGTCGTTCGGCATCACGAAGGTCGACGACTGGGCCGACCTGGAGGCCGCCGTCGCCGCGGCCCGCCAGATCGACCCGAAGGTGCTGGTCGAGGCCGCCGTCGTGGGCCGGGAGATCGAGTGCGGCGTGCTGGAGGGGGAGGCCGGGGGCGCGGCCGAGGCGTCCGTCCTGGCCGAGGTCCGCGCCGGCGGCGACCACGACTGGTACGACTTCGAGGCGAAGTACCTCTCCGAGCCGGAGTACGACATCCCGGCCGACCTGCCCGAGCACGTCACCCGGCAGGTCCAGGAGTACGCGGTGCGGGCCTTCGCCGCGCTGGACTGCGCCGGGCTGGCCCGGGTCGACTTCTTCGTCACCCCGGACCTGGACGTCTACCTCAACGAGATCAACACGATGCCGGGGTTCACCCCGACGTCGATGTTTCCGCTGATGTGGGCCGCCTCCGGGCTGGAGTACCCGAAGCTGGTCAACCGCCTGATCCGCACCGCCCAGCGGCGCGGCGTCGGCCTGCACTGAGCGCGCGGCACCCCGGACGGGCCGGTGCGGCCCGTCCGGGCGGCGTTCAGCGCGTGCAGCCCGAGGGGGCGTCGCCGCCGGAGGGCACCGAGGCGACCACCACGTCGGAGATGGGGCTCACCCACTGCAACGCCGGCTCGTACGTGCGGGGGATGGTCACCCGCACGGGGGTCTCCCGGTCCAGGGTGGTCAGCACGGTCGCGTCCGGCCCGTCGACGGCGTACCAGCAGACCCTGTTGACGGTCCAGACGTCGGCGGTCTGCTCCGGCACGGGCTCGGTGCCGCCGCAGGCGATGGTGAGCGCCGGGTCGCCGTACGCGGCGTTCTGCTCGGGGCCGGCGGTGACGGGCCGCTGCCGCAGGTCGCGCACGGTCGACGGGAGCTGCGAGGTCAGCGCGCGGCACACCGTCTCCGGCCGCTCGGCCAGCTTCGGGGCGGCCATCTCGACGGGCGTGGCCGACTGCGGCCGGGCGCTGGTCGCCGACGGGCCCGGCTCCGCCGCCGGGGTGTCCGGGGAGAGCTTGACGAAGGCGAACCCGGCCACGGCCAGGGCGACCGGCACGGCGACCAGGGTGGCCAGCAGCGCCGCGCTCCGGGTGGTCCGGTCCCGGTCGGGCGGGCCCGGGGTCTTTCCGTCGGCCGCGTCGGGCCGGTCGGTCCCAGGGGGGGAGGAAGTGATCTCGTCCACTTACAGGCGCACCACCGAACAGGTGAGGGTGCGGGTGATGCCCGGCACCATCTGCACGTTGCTGACAATCAGTTTACCCAGCTCGTCGACGGTGTTCGCCTCGGTGAGCACGACCACGTCGTACGGCCCGGTGACGGCGTCGACCCGGACCACGCCGGGAAGGTCCGCGATCAGACCGGCCACGTCACGCGCCCGACCGACCTCGGTCTGGATGAGGATGTACGCCTGTACCACGACTCGACCTCCGTCCGTCGCCGCCCGTGAGCGGCCCGAAGGGTGAAACTACCTTACGGACCAGGTCTTATCCCTATCGGTGGTCAAGGAGAAGCGGTGAGCGAGCGCGGCGGGCGCGACGGCGGTTGGAACGCGGCACGGGCGACCGGGTCCGGGCACGGCGGGGAGCGGGCATGAGCGTGACGGGGATCGGCGAGTTCGGGCTGATCGACCGGGTGACCGCCCGGCTGCCCCAGGGGCGGGCCTGCCTGCTCGGCCCCGGCGACGACGGGGCGGTGCTGGCCACGCCGGACGCCCGGGTCGTCGCGTCGACCGACGTGCTGGTGGAGGGGCGGCACTTCCGGCGGGACTGGTCGGGCGCCCGGGACGTGGGGCACCGGGCGGCGGCGGCCAACCTGGCCGACATCGCGGCGATGGGCGCCACCCCCACCGCCCTGCTGGTGGCGCTCTGCCTGCCGGCGGAGCTGGACCCGACCTGGGCGGAGGAGCTGGCCGACGGGCTCGCCGCCGAGGCCGCCACCGTGGGCGCGGGGGTGGTCGGCGGCGACATGTCCGGCAGCCCGACGCTGACGATCGCGGTCACCGCCCTCGGCGACCTGGGCGGCCTCGCCCCGGTGCGCCGCTCGGGGGCCCGCCCCGGTGACGTCCTGGCCCTGGCCGGGCGTCTCGGGTACGCCGGCGCCGGGTACACGGTGCTCTCCCGGGGGTTCCGCACCCCGAAGCTGCTGGTGGAGGCGTACCGGCGGCCCGAGGTGCCGTACGCGGCCGGGCCGCACGCCGCCCGCCTCGGCGCCACCGCCATGATCGACGTCTCGGACGGGCTGGTCGCCGACCTCGGGCACGTCGCCCGGGCCAGCGGAGTCGGCATCGACGTGCGCCGGGACGCCTTCGAGGTGCCCCGGCAGATGGGCGACGCCGCCCAGGCGCTCGGGGTCGACCCGTACGTGTGGATCCTCGGCGGCGGCGAGGACCACGCCCTGGCCGCCACCTTCCCCCCGGCGGTCGCGCTGCCGCCGCCGTGGCGGGCGATCGGGCGGGTCGTCGAGGGGGCGGGCGTGACCGTCGACGGCGAGCCGTACGAGGGCCCGGCCGGCTGGGACCACTTCCGGTAGGCGCAGCTCAGCGACGTACCCTCGACCGGTGAGTGAGATCGAGATCCGTCCGGCCCGCTTCGACTCGCCGGAGGCGCAGCGGCTGATCCGCGCCGCCCTGACGGACCTGGCCCAGCGGTACGGGGGCAGCGGCGACGACACCCCGGTCGACGCCGCCGAGTTCGTGCCGCCGGCCGGGGAGTTCCTCGTCGCGTACCTGGGTGGGGAGCCGGTCGGCTGCGGGGGCTGGCGCAGCCACGGCGACGTGGGGGACACCGCCGAGCTGAAGCGGATGTACACCAGCCCGGCGGCGCGGGGCCGGGGCGTGGCGCGGTCGGTCCTCGCGGCCGTCGAGCGGTCGGCCCGCGAGCACGGCCGCAGGCGGCTGCTCCTGGAGTGCGGCGACCAGCAGCCCGAGGCCATCGCCATGTACGCCTCGGCCGGGTACGAGCAGATCCCCAACTTCGGCTTCTACCGGGACGCCCCGGGCTGCGTCTCCTTCGGCCGCACCCTCTGACGCGCCGGGCGGCCCGGCCGCCCCGGGCTCAGGCGACGGTGACCCGGCCGCCCCGGCTCAGGCGACGGTGATGCGGATCTCGTCGGCGGCGGCGCGGGCGGCCTGCTCGGCCTCGGCCGGGTCGGCGCCCCAGACCAGGACGTGCCCGCTGCGCTGGCCGGACGACGTGACCTGCGCGACGGTCGCGCCGACGGCGGTGTCGAGCTGCACCTCCAGCACCCCGGGCACCCGGCGGGCCGGCCGCAGCCCCTCGATGCCGGTGACGGTGCCCGGCTCGGCGAGCAGGAACTCCACCGCCGCCGCCCCGGTGGGCCGGGCCGGCAGCGTCGGCCGCTCGCCACGCAGCACCCGCAGGTACGCGTCGATGAAGCCGGACTCGTAGGCGATCGAGATCAGCGCGGTGATCATGTCGCCGGGCAGCCGGGCGGCGCACTCCACCAGGTGCGGCACGCCGTCGACGACGATCCACTCGCTGTGCAGCACGCCGGTGCGGAACCCGGCGGCGGCGCAGAGCCGCCCCGCCGCGTCGAGCAGGTCGCGGCGGGCCGCCTCGGGCAGGGCCGAGGGGACGGTGTGCCCCGTCTCGACCGGCAGGGGACCGGCGAGCAGCCGCTTGTCGGTGACGTTGCCGAAGATCACCTCGCCGTCGGCGACGAGCAGCTCGACGCTGTGCTCCCGACCGTCGAGGCGCTGCTCGGCGAGCACCTCCGTGGGCAGCCCACGGTCGGTTGCCTCCGGCGGGGCCTCGGGGGACGCGGTGGCCGCCCAGGCGGCCGGGATCTCGGCCGGGTCGGCGACCAGCCGCACCCCGAGGCTCCCCGAGCGCCGGGTGGGCTTGAGCACGCAGCGACCGCCGTGTCGGCGCGCGAACGCCATCGCCTCCTCCGCCCCGCCCACCAGCTCGTACGCCGGGTTCGCCAGCCCGGCGTCGGCGGCCAGCAGGCGCATCCGGTGCTTGTCGGAGAAGATGTCGGCGGCCCGCGCCCCGGCGCCGGGCAGGCCGAGGCGGTCGGCGAGTCGGGCGGCGGCGCCGACGGCGTACTCCAGGCCCGGCACGACCAGGCGGGCCTTCGCCAGCTCGGGCTCGCGGGCGAGCAGCGCATCGGTGTCGAGACCCGTCTGGTACTCGGCCGGCACGACCCGGGACAGGACCGACAGGCTCCCGACCAGCCGGTCGATGCCGCGCCGGCTGATCACGTCGGGCTCCTCGACGACGACCACGCTGCCCGCCGGCAGCTCCTCGTCGAACCAGCGCAGGGTGCCCAGCGAGGCCCCGACGACGATCATCTCGGCGTGGCCCAGGTCCAGGTCCAACGTTTCCTCCGTGCTGCATGCGCGTACACCACAAGCCGGCGGGCTCGGGGCCCGCCGGCTTGTGGACGAAAGGGTGAGGTCGGCGCTACCGCGTCAGGCGCGGGTGACCTTGCCGGCCTTGATGCAGGAGGTGCAGACCTTCAACTTCTTGGTGTTGCCGCCACCGGCCGGGGTGCGCACCGACTGGATGTTCGGGTTCCAGCGGCGGTTGGTCCGCCGGTGCGAGTGGGACACGTTGTGGCCGAAGCCCGGCCCCTTGCCACAGACGTCGCACACGCTAGCCACGGAATACTCCTGGGATTGATACGTTCACGGGGTCGCCGCCAGGCGCAGCCCGGGCAACCTGGCCAGGTTACCCGATGGTCCCGCCGCAGCCCAACCGGGCCCCTGGTGACGCCGGGGAGCGGGGTGTTCCGGGCACCGTCGGCCGACATCGTAGCGTCGAGCCGGGCGGGTGTCGGCGCGCGCCAGTAGGCTTCTTGCCGTGCTGGACACCCTCGACGCCGCCGCGGTGCGCCGCTGGTGCGCGAGCGGGCTGGCCGCGCTGCGCCGCCACCAGGGCGAGATCGACGACCTCAACGTCTACCCGGTCCCCGACGGCGACACCGGCACCAACCTGGTGCTCACCCTCACCTCCGCCCAGCAGGCCCTCGCGATGGACCTGGACACGATCGGCGACGGCGACTCCACCGCGCACGGGCACGCGCTGCGGCTGATGGCGCGCGGCGCGCTGCTCGGCGCCCGGGGCAACTCCGGGGTGATCCTGTCGCAGATCCTGCGCGGCCTCGCCGACGCCCTGGCCGCCGTGCCGGTGGTCCGTGGCCGGCAGCTGGCCGCCGCGCTGCGCGGGGCCACCGCCGCCGCGTACGCCGCCGTGGCCCGCCCCGTCGAGGGCACCCTGCTCAGCGTCGTCGCGGCGGCGGCCGGCGCGGCCGAGGCGGCGGGGAGCGACGACCTGCGCGCCGTGGCGCGGGAGGCGGCCGGCGCGGCGGCCCTCGCCCTCGCCCGCACCCCCGAGCAGTTGCCCGCGCTGGCCCGCGCCGGGGTGGTCGACGCCGGCGGGCGGGGGCTCTGCCTGCTGCTCGACGCACTGGTCGAGGTGGTCACGGGGGAGAGCCCGCACCGGCCCTCGCCCGCGCCCCGCCCGGTTCGCCCGCCGGCCACCGCCCCCCGCGAGGCCGGCTCGACGGAGTACGCCTACGAGGTGCAGTTCCTCCTCGACGCCGACGCCGGGGCGGTCACCCGGATGCGGGAAACCCTGGCCGGGCTCGGCGACTCGCTGGTGGTGGTCGGCGACGGGGCCACCGACGCCGCGTCCGCCACCTGGAACGTGCACGTGCACGTCAACGACGTCGGGGCGGCCATCGAGGCGGGCGTGGTGGCCGGCCGGCCGTACCGGATCTCGGTGACCCGCTTCGCCGACCAGCCGGAGGCGGCCCCGCCCGCTGTGCCCCCGCCGGCCGGCGGGGGCCGGGCAGCCGTGGTGGTCGCGGCCGGCGCGGGCATCGCCGAGCTGTTCGCGGGCGAGGGGGCGACGGTGGTGCCGGGCAACCCGTCCACCGGGGAGCTGCTCGACGCCGTCCGGGCCACCGGCGCGGCCCGCGTGGTGGTGCTGCCGAACAGCCCCAACACGCAGGCCGCCGCGAGCGCCGCCGCGCGGGAGGCGCACGCGCTGGGGGTGAAGGTCAGCGTGGTGCCGACCCGCTCGCCCGTGCAGGCGCTCGCCGCCCTGGCCGTGCGCGACCCGGCGCGCCGCTTCACCGACGACGTGATCGCGATGGCCGAGGCCGCGGGCGCGTGCCGGTACGCCGAGGTCTGCCGGGCCAGCCGGGAGGCGGTGACCGTCGCCGGCCCGTGCCGCCCCGGCGACGTGCTCGCCCTGGTCGAGGGGGAGGTCCACCTGATCGGCGCGGACCTCGCCGACACCTGCGCCGCCGTCGTCGACCTGATGCTCGGCGGCGGCGGCGAGCTGGTCACCCTGCTCTCCGGCGCGGACGCCCCCGACGGGCTGGCCGACGCCCTCGCCGCGCACGTCGCCCGGCGCTGGCCGTTCGTGCAGGTCAACGCCTACCGGGGCGGCCAGCCGCACTATCCGCTCCTGGTGGGGGTCGAATGACCACGTCCGAGCCGACCACGGTCGACACGCCGTTGAAGAAGCTGGTCGGGGAGAAGACGGCCAAGGCCCTGGCCGCCCACCTCGACCTGCACACCGCCGGCGACCTGGTCTACCACTTCCCCCGCCGCTACGACGAGCGCGGCGAGCACACCGACATCCGCTCGCTGGACGTGGGCGAGCAGGTCACCGTGCTGGCCCAGGTGCAGAAGACGGCCGTGCGGCCGATGCGCCAGCGCCGGGGGAACCTGCTGGAGGTGACCGTCGGCGACGACTCCGGCGGGGTGCTCACCCTGACCTTCTTCGGCAACCAGGCGTGGCGGGAGCGGGAGCTGCGCCCCGGCCGGTGGGGGCTGTTCGCCGGCAAGGTCACCGAGTTCCGGGGCAAGCGGCAGCTCAACGGCCCCGAGTACGTGATGCTCGGCGACGGCGCGGCCGACGGCGAGGCGGCGGTCGGCGAGGAGGTCGAGGAGTTCGCCGGGGCCCTGATCCCGGTCTACCCGGCCGCGGCGGCCGTGCCGACCTGGGTGATCGCCCGCTGCGTGCGGGTGGTGCTGGACACCTTCACCCCGCCGGAGGACCCGCTGCCGACGGACGTGCGCTCCACCCGCAACCTGGTCGGCATCGGCCCCGCGCTGCACGAGATCCACCGGCCGTCGAGCAAGGAGGCCCTGTACCGGGCGCGCCGCCGGCTCAAGTGGGACGAGGCGTTCGCCGTGCAGCTCACCCTCGTGCAGCGCAAGCACCGGGCCGCCGCCTGGCCGGCGAAGGCCCGGCCGCCGCGCCCGGGCGGGCTGCTGGAGGCGTTCGACGCCCGGCTGCCGTACGAGCTGACCTCCGGCCAGCGGACGGTCGGTGCGGAGATCGCCACCGACCTGGCCACCGCGCACCCGATGCACCGGCTGCTCCAGGGCGAGGTCGGCTCCGGCAAGACGGTCGTGGCGCTGCGGGCGATGCTCCAGGTGGTCGACGCCGGGGGCCAGGCCGCCCTGCTCGCCCCGACTGAGGTGCTCGCCGCCCAGCACCACCGGGGCATCCTCGACCTGCTCGGCCCGCTCGGCCGGGCCGGGGAGCTGGGCGCGGCCGACGACGCCACCCGGGTCGAGCTGGTCACCGGCTCGCTCGGCGCGGCGGCCCGCCGCCGGGCCCTCGGCGAGGTGGCCGCCGGCCGGGCCGGGATCGTGCTCGGCACCCACGCCCTGCTCTACGAGGGCGTCGACTTCGCCGACCTGGGCCTCGTCGTGGTCGACGAGCAGCACCGCTTCGGCGTGGAGCAGCGCGACGCGCTGCGCGCGAAGGCCGACCAGCCGCCGCACGTGCTGGTGATGACGGCCACCCCGATCCCGCGCACGGTGGCGATGACCGTCTACGGCGACCTGGAGGTCTCCGCGCTCACCCAGCTCCCGCAGGGGCGCTCGCCGATCGCCTCGCACGTCGTGCCGGCCGCCGAGAAGCCCGCCTTCCTCGACCGGGCCTGGCGTCGGCTGCGCGAGGAGGTCGCCGCCGGCCACCAGGCGTACGTGGTCTGCCCCCGGATCGGCGAGGGCCCGGCGTCGGAGGAGGAGCCGCCCCGGGAGGACGACAACGGCCGACGCCCTCCGCTCGCGGTGACCGAGGTCGCCCCGCTGCTCGCCGACGGGCCGCTGCACGGGCTGCGCATCGGCGTGCTGCACGGCAAGCTGCCCGCCGACGAGAAGGACGCGGTGATGCGCGCCTTCGCCGCCGGCGACCTGGACGTGCTGGTCGCCACCACGGTCGTCGAGGTCGGCGTCAACGTGCCCAACGCCACCGTGATGATCGTGCTGGACGCCGACCGGTTCGGCGTCTCCCAGCTCCACCAGCTCCGGGGGCGGGTGGGGCGGGGCGAGGCGGCCGGGCTCTGCCTGCTGGTCAGCGAGGCGGCCGAGGGCTCGTCGGCCCGGGAGCGCCTCGACGCGGTCGCGTCCACCACCGACGGCTTCAAGCTCGCCGAGCTGGACCTGGAGCAGCGCCGAGAGGGCGACGTGCTCGGCGCCACCCAGTCCGGCCGGCGCTCGCACCTGCGGCTGCTGTCGCTGCTCCGCGACGCCGACCTGATCCGCGACGCCCGCGCCGAGGCGATCGCCCTGGTGGACGACGACCCGGAGCTGGCCCGGCACCCGGCGCTGGCCGCCTCGGTCGCCGCCCTGGTGGACGAGGAACGCGCGGAGTACCTGGAGAAGGGCTGAGCCCCTTCCACGCCCGTGCCGTCCGCCCTAGCCTCGACCGATGTCCACCTCATCCGTCACCCGGGGCGCGGTCCTGCTGGCCGAGGGCGACCGGCTGGTCGTCACCCGGTACGCCGGCCTCGCCGACGCCGCCTCCGGGGAGCCCAGTTCCGCCCGGACCCGCTTCCAGATCGCCTCGATCAGCAAGAACATGACCGCCACGGCCGTCCTGCTCCTGGCGGGGCGGGGCGCGCTCGACGTGACCGACCCGGTCGACCGCTGGGTGCCGGGCTGCCCGCCGGCCTGGCGGTCGATCACCCTGCACCACCTGCTCACCCACACCTCCGGGCTGGGCCACTGGGAGGACCATCCGGGGGTCGACCTGGCGGCCCCCGCCGACCCGGACGATCTGGTGGCGGCCTTCGCCGCGGTCCCGCCGCTGTTCGCCCCCGGGACCGCCTGGCGCTACAGCAGCCCCGGCTACGTGCTGCTGGCGCGGGCCGTCGAGCGGGCGGCCGACCGGCCGTACCGGGAGTTCCTGGCGGAGGAGGTGTTCGCGCCGCACGGCATGACCGGCAGCTTCGCCGGCTCCGGCGCGGGGCACGACGACGTGGCGGTGGGGCACTCCGGCGACCGCCCGGTGCCCTCGTGGGACCTGGACACGGTGAGCATGGGCACCGGCGACGTCTGGTGCACCGCCGGTGACCTGCTGGCCTGGCTCGACGGGTGGCGGGACGCCCGGCTGCTCGACCCCGCCCTGCTCGCCCGGATGACCACCGCGCACGCACCGACCGGCTCGGCGGCGACCGGGTACGGGTACGGCTGCTTCGTCGGGCCGCTGGCGGGGGAGCGGGCGGTCCACCACTCGGGGCACAACGCGGGCTTCAAGGCGTTCGCCGCCTGGCTGCCGGACTCCGGCCGGCGGCTGGTCCTGCTCACGAACGACGACGAGTACCCGGTCGACTCCGCCGGGATGGAACGCCTGCTCACCACCGACTGACACCGCCCCCGAGCACCGCTCCACCGGCTTCCGGGGGCGGCCTGCCTCGCTACCCCGAGATCCGCGCAACTTCAGGGAAGGTGCATCCCTTTCGCGCCGGCAGACCCCACTTTCCGTGAAGTTGTGCGGATCTTGACCGTGCCTGAGCGGGGCGGGACGGGGCGTGTGGGGCGGGCGGCGGGGCGGGTAGCGTCGGGGGGTGAGCAGGAGCAGGCGGTGACCCGGATCGTGGCCGGGACGCTCGGCGGCCGGCGCATCGCCGCGCCGCCCGGCGCCGGCACCCGACCCACCTCCGACCGGGTGCGGGAGGCGCTGTTCAGCGCGGTGCAGGCCGACGTCGACCTGACCGGGGCGCGCTTCGCCGACCTGTACGCCGGCTCCGGCGCGGTCGGGCTGGAGGCGCTGTCCCGGGGGGCGGCGCACGTGCTGCTGGTCGAGTCGGACGCGCGGGCCGCCCGGGTGGCCCGGGAGAACATCGCCACCCTGCGGGCCGCCCCGGCCGTCCGGCTGGTCACCGGGAAGGTCGCCACGGTGCTGGCGGCCGGCCCGGACGGCGGGCCGTACGACGTGGTCTTCGCCGACCCGCCCTACGCCGTGCCCGGCGAGGAGATCACCGCGATGCTGACCGCGCTGGTCGGCGGCGGCTGGCTGGCGGCGGACGCCCTGGTGGTGGTCGAGCGCTCCAGCCGGACGGGCCCGGTCGAGTGGGTGGAGGGCGTCACCGCCGAACGCAGCAGGCGTTACGGCGAGACCACTATTTGGTACGGTCGCCGATCATGAGACGTGCGGTGTGTCCCGGCTCGTTCGACCCGGTCACCAATGGACACCTCGACATCATCGGGCGGGCCGCCCGGTTGTTCGACGAGGTGATCGTCGGAGTGCTGATCAATCAGTCGAAGAGCGGCCTGTTCAGCGTCGAGGAGCGGATCGACATGCTCCGCGAGGTCACCTCCTCGTACGACAACGTGCGGGTGGCGTCCTTCCGCGGCCTGCTGGTCGACTTCTGCCGGGCGCAGCAGGCCAGCGTCCTGATCAAGGGCCTGCGGGCGGTCAGCGACTTCGACTACGAGCTCCAGATGGCCCAGATGAACATCGGCCTGGCCGGCGTCGAGACGCTCTTCATGCCGACCAACCCGCTCTACTCCTTCCTCTCCTCCAGCCTGGTCAAGGACGTGGCGAAGTGGGGCGGCGACGTCTCCGCCCACGTCCCCGACCTGGTCCGCGAGGCCCTGCGGGCCCGGCTGGGCCCGGCACCGCGCGCCTGACCGCCCCGGGGCCGGGTCAGGTGCGCGGCCGGACCTTCCGGGGCCGGGCAGGGTGCGCGACCGCCGGGGGCCAGCCCCGTGCCGCGCCCGCCGCGACACGACGCGCCGGGCGGGGCGGATCACCGGGCGGTGGCCCGGGCGAGACATGATGGGTCGGCGGGAACCCGGCCGCAGCCCGCATCATGTAGGTCGGCCGACGAACGACAGGAGTGAGGTGCCGGTGGACTCGCTCGATCGCATCGACGAACTGATCGCCATGGTGGAGCAGGCCCGCTCCGTGCCCATGTCCCGGAACAACTGCATGGTCGACCGCGGCGAGATGATCGCCGCCCTCGACGAGCTGCGCGCCGAGCTCCCCGCAGACCTGCGCCGGGCCGCCGTCCTGCTGGCCGAGCGGGACAAGATCATGGAGGCCGGCAAGCGCGAGGCGGACCGGATCATCAGCGAGGGTGAGGCGGAACACGCCCGCCTCGTGTCGATGAACGAGATCACCGTCTCCGCCGAGCACGAGGGGGCCCGGATCATCGCGGAGGCCCGCGCGGAGGCGCAGCGCCTCCGCGAGGAGGTCGACGACTACGTCGACACGGCGCTGGCCAACTTCGAGCAGTTCCTCACCCGGGCGCTGGCCTCGATCGAGCGCGGCCGGGACAAGATGCACGCGCTGCGGGAGATCGGCACGTTCGGTGGGGAGGAGCCGGAACGCCCGCTATCCTTCTGAGCGGCACCTCAGCAGCCGACAGACGGGGCGTGCGTCGCCCCCGGTTCGACGGTCGGGCGGCCGTCCAGGTAACCTCTTTTGTCGGCCTCTCACCGGCCGGAGTCTGACTATGCCCAAACACTCGCCTTCATCACTCAACCCCAAGGCGCCGCTGGTCCTCGACACGAGGGACCTGCCGCGTCGCCCTGGCGCGTTGCGTACCGTCAAGCGGGTCGTCCCGGCACCGGCGGACCTCGGCGTGGAGTTGATCGGCGTGCCGGAGGGCGCGGACCTCGACCTCGACCTGAGGTTGGAGTCGGTGTCCGAGGGCGTGCTCGTCTCCGGGACCGTCAGCGGTTCCGTCCGGGGCGAGTGCGGCCGGTGCCTGCGCGAGATCAACGACTCGGTGGCCGTGCCCGTCCAGGAGCTGTACGCGTACGAGAACAGCACCACGGACGTCACGACCGACGAGGACGAGGTGGGCCGGATGCAGGACGATCTGATCGACCTGGAGCCGGCGCTGCGGGACGCGGTGGTGCTCACACTGCCGACCAACCCGCTCTGCCGGGAGGACTGCCCAGGCTTGTGCCCCGAATGCGGGGTGCAGTGGGACGATCTGCCGGCCGACCACAGTCACCAGCAGATCGACCCGCGTTGGGCGGGCCTGTCGCAACTGAACCGTACAGAGGAGTAGGAACCGTGGCCGTCCCGAAGCGCAAGATGTCGCGCAGCAACACCCGGTCCCGCCGGGCGAACTGGAAGGCGGCCGTGGTGGCGACCGTGGCCTGCCCGCAGTGCAAGTCCCCGAAGCTGCCGCACGCGGCGTGCTCCGTCTGCGGCACGTACAACGGCCGCCAGGTCATCGACGTCTGACCTGGACGCCGAGTGACGCTCCCGACCCCCGGTCGGGTGGCGCGCGCTTCCTGGCGATCGCCCGGTGTCCCGGCTCCCGCCGACGCCGACCGGCCCGTTCCGGCCGGCGTCCCGGCGGAGCCGGGCACCGCGCGGATCGCCGTTGACCTCCTCGGCGGGGACGATGCTCCCGCCGTCGTGGTTGACGGCGCTCTGCGGGCCCTGCGCGCCGACCCGGACCTGCACCTTCTGCTCGCCGGCCCCGTCGAGGTCGCCGACGTGCTGATCGGTGCCCTCGACCCGGCGCGCCGCGCCCGGGTCACGGTCCGGCCGGTGCGCGCCGCCGTCGGCATGGCCGACCACCCCGTCGCCGCCCGCGCCGACAGCACCGTGCGCACGGCCGTCACCGCCGTCCGCGACGGCCTGGCCGACGCGGTCGTCTCGGCGGGCTCCACCGGCGCCACCGTCACCGCCGCCGCCCTCGGCCTCGGCCGCTGGCCGCACGTACGCCGGCCGGCCCTGGCCGCCACCCTGCCGGCGGTCGCCGGGCCGGTGGTGCTGCTGGACGTCGGTGGCTCCCTGGAGCCCGGCCCGGCCACCCTCACCCGACACGCCGTGCTCGGCGCGGCGTACGCGGCGGTGGCGCACTCGGTCGCCGCGCCCCGGGTCGGGCTGCTCTCGGTGGGCACCGAGGCCGGCAAGGGGGACCGGCTGCGCCGGGCCGCCGACCCGATCCTCGCCGCCGCGCCGCTGCCCTGCGGCGCGCGCTACGTCGGCCTGGTGGAGGGGTTCGACATCGCCGCCGGCACCCGCGCCGATGTGGTTGTCACCGACGGCTTCACCGGCAACATCCTGCTCAAGGCGATCGAGGGCGCGTACGCGATGGCGGGCGGCCCGCCGGCCAGCGGCGGCGCGCCCCGGGCCGCCGCCCTGCTCGGGGTGGCCGGCACCGTCGTGGTCTGCCACGGCGCCGCGCGCGGCGAGGACGTCGCCTCCGGCATCGCGCTGGCCGCCCACCTGTGGCGCCGACGGGCCGCCGACACCGTCTCCGCGCTGCTCGGCGGCGCCCCGGAGACCCCAGTCGTGAACGGAGAGGTAACCGCACCATGAGCATCGACAAGCGGCGGCGAGCGCCGATCGGGCACCTGGAGGCCGCGTTCGGGGTCTCGCTCGATCCGGAGCTGCTCGAACGGGCGCTGACCCACCGCTCGTACGCGTACGAGAACGGCGGCCTGCCCACCAACGAGCGGCTGGAGTTCCTCGGCGACTCGGTGCTCGGCGTGGTGATCACCACCGCGCTGTTCCGCAACCACCCCGACCTGCCGGAGGGGCAGCTCGCCAAGCTGCGGGCGAGCGTGGTCAACATGCGGGCGCTCGCCGACGTGGCGCGCGGCCTGGGCCCGGACGGGCTCGGCGCGTACCTGCTGCTGGGCAAGGGCGAGGAGACCACCGGGGGCCGGGACAAGGCGAGCATCCTCGCCGACACCCTGGAGGCGCTGCTCGGCGCGATCTACCTCCAGTACGGCCTCGACACCGCCGCCCTCGTGATCCACCGGCTGTTCGACTCGCTGATGGCCGAGTCGGCGGGGCGGGGCGCGGCGCTGGACTGGAAGACCAGCCTCCAGGAGCTGACCGCCGCCCTCGCCCTGGGCGTCCCCGAGTACCGCATCGAGGGCACCGGGCCGGACCACCTCAAGACGTTCACCGCCTGGGTGGTGGTCGCCGGCAACCGCTACGGCGGGGCGGAGGGGCGCAGCAAGAAGGAGGCCGAGCAGCGGGCCGCCGAGTCGGCCTGGCGGGAGCTGACCGCGCAGGCCGAGCGGGAGCAGGCCGAACTGGCGGCGGCCGAGGCGGGGTCGGCGGCCGAGGGCGAACCGGCGGCCGGGGCGGGTTCGTCGGCCGGGGCCGGGGTGGCGGCCCGGCCGGAGTCGACGGACGGGCCGCTGCCGGGGTTGGCCGAGCCGCAGCCGGCGGCGGACCGTGCCTGAGCTGCCCGAGGTCGAGACGGTCCGGCAGGGCCTCGCCCAGTGGGTGACCGGCCGCCGGATCGCCTCCACGGAGGTCCGTCACCCCCGGGCGGTCCGCCGGCACCTGCCCGGGCCGGCGCACTTCGCCGACGTGCTCGCCGGGCGCACGGTGCGCGACGTGCGGCGGCGCGGCAAGTACCTCTGGCTCCCGCTGGACAGCGGCGACGCGATCGTCGGCCACCTGGGGATGTCCGGCCAACTGCTGCTCCAGCCCGCCACGGCGGCGGACGAGCTGCACCTGCGGGTCCGGTTCCGGTTCGCCGACGACGGCCCCGAGCTGCGCTTCGTCGACCAGCGCACGTTCGGCGGGCTGTCGGTCTCGGCCGGCGGGGCCGAGCTGCCCTCCGAGATCGCGCACATCGCCCGGGACCCGATGGACCCGGAGTTCTCCGACGACGCCTTCGTCGCCGCCCTGCGCCGCCGGCGCACCGAGGTCAAGCGGGCCCTGCTCGACCAGACCCTCGTCTCCGGGGTGGGCAACATCTACGCCGACGAGGCGCTGTGGCGGGCGGGGCTGCACGGCGCCCGGCCCACCGACGCGCTGACCCGACCGGCCGCGCTGCGCCTGCTCGGCCACGTCCGGGACGTCCTCGGCGAGGCGATCTCCGAGGGCGGCACCAGCTTCGACGCCCTCTACGTCGACGTCAACGGCAACAGCGGCTACTTCGACCGGGCGCTCAACGCGTACGGGCGGGAGGGCGAGCCGTGCCGGCGGTGCGGCACTCCGCTGCGCCGGGAGGCGTTCATGAACCGCTCCTCGTACAGTTGCCCGCGCTGCCAGCCCCGGCCCCGGACCGCCGCGCCCCGGACCGCCGCGCCCAGGACCGCCACGCCCCGGGCCACCCCGCCCCGGGGCTGACCGGGCCCCGGGGGCCGACCGGGCTCCCGGGCGGCCCGCTCAGGGAGCGTCCGGGCAGGCGTCGCGCCACGCGTCCAGCTCCCGGTGCTTGCGCATCGAGGCGAAGCCGTACCCCATCGTGGTGACGCAGAAGTCGTCGGCGTCGCCCGCGTACTCGACGTGGAACACCGGCTTCCCGGCGTCGACGAACGGCAGCAGCCTGCCGCACCGGCGCAGCCGGACGCACTCCTCGTCGACGGCGAAGTCGAAGTCGGGCGCCAGCGCGGCGACCTGCGGCACGTCGCCGAGCAGGCCGGGGGAGAGGTCGAGCGAGCGGGCCAGGGTGGCGACCCGCCGGTTGAACAGCAGTTGGTCGTCGAAGTCGAGCGGGAAGCCGTTGCGGTGGGCGTACCCGTCGGCGTCGGCGAGCGCCACCGCGCCGAAGCCCTTGCCCCGGCACAGCCGGAACCGGTCGGCCAGGATCGGCTCCAGCGCGTCCCACCACCGCACGTCGACCCACCGGGTGCCCGGGCGCGGGCCGGCCGCGCCGCGCGCCGCCGCCGGGTAGCGGTCCGCGTCGGGGTCCGTCGCCGCGTACGCGCCGACGGCCACCTGGCAGACCAGCCGGCGGTCCCGGGCGCGCAGCGCCGTGGTCTCGGCGGCGGTGGTACGCACCGGGTCGAGCAGGAACACGTCCGCGTCGACGCCCGTGTCGAGCGGGCCGGTGAGCTGCCACTGCCAGCGCCAGTACCGGGCCGACTCGGCCGGCCACGGGGTGGGCGCGCCCGGCGGGGTCAGCTCGCCCCGGCAGCCGTACGCGGCGGTGAGCAGCGCCAGCGCGACGAGCGCCCGCAGCGCCCGGGACACCCGGCGTGACCGCAGCGTCCGGGGTGTCCGCAGCGTCCGGCGCGGGCCGCGCGGGGCGCCGGGCGGCGGCAGCCGGATCCGCATCGGCAGCTCCCGGGTCGCGGGCGGCGTCCGGCCGCCCGAATCGGGTGCGCCGGGTACGCCCCGGCGCGCCTCACCCGGTCAAACGAGCGTGACCCCCGGGGCGACTCGCCGCCGGGGTCACGCCGGGAGTCCGGTCAGCGCGGGGTACCGAAGTTCTGCGTCCAGTACGGCCCGTTGCTCGTGGCGACGCCCACCCCGATCTGGGTGAAGGAGCAGTTCAGGATGTTGGCCCGGTGCCCGGAGCTGTTCATCCAGGCGTTCATCACCGCCGCCGGGGTCTGCTGGTTCCAGGCGACGTTCTCGCCGTACGCCCGCCACGCGTACCCGACCCGGTCGAGCCGCTCGCCGACGTCGCTGCCGTCGCTGCCGGTGTGCGACATCTTCCGGTTGTCGGCCTGGTCCTGGCTGTGCGCCTGGGCGGCCTTCATCAGCTTGTCGTTGATCTTCAGCGCGCCGCAGCCGGCCTTGGCCCGCTCCGCGTTCACCAGGTTGACGACCTCCGCCGCCTGGGTGCTGACGCCCGGGGCGACGACGACCTTGGGGGTGGGGGCGGTGCTGCGCTGGCTACCCCGCGACGCGGCGGTGCTCCGGCTGGGCCTCGGGGTCGACCTGACCGTCCGGCTCGCCCTCGGCGACGGGCTGGCGCTGGCGCTGGCGGGCGAGGCACTCGGCCGCGGCGAGGCCGAGCCCGTCGCGGAGGGGCTGGCCGACGGCGGGGGCAGGGCGTCGCCGGGGTCGGCGGGCGCGGCGGCGACCGGGGCGTCGACCGCGGCCGGATCGGTCCGCGGCTCGTCGCCGCCGGGCAGCGCGAGCGCGCCGACGCCGAGGCTGACGACCAGCGTGGCCGCTGCGGCGGCACCGCCGACCAGCAGCGGGCGCGGCAGGCGGCGGCGCGGGCGGTGCCGCCCCTCGCCGTCGCCCGGGGCCTCGGCGGCCGGTCCCCCGAGGCGGACCGGCTGCCCGCCGCCGGCCGGCCCGACGACCGGGATCGCCAGGGTCGGCTCCTCCGGCCACGCGTGCGGCCCGGCTGCCGGCGCCCCGGGACGCCACGGCTCGGGAGCGGGCCGGGACGCCTCGGCGTCGGTCCGCCACCGCGCGGTGGGCTGCTCCGCCCACGACGGCTCGTACGGGTTCGGCCGCGCGTGCGTCTCGGTCCGGTCGTGCGCGTCCGGGCGGTCGTACGTCTCGGCCCGCTCGTGCCTGCCCGCCTGCTCGTGCGTGGTCGGCGGCTCGTGCCTGCCCGCCCGCTCGTGCGTGGTCGGCGGCTCGTGCCTGCCCGCCCGGTCGTCCGTGTCCGGTCGGCCGTGCGACCCCGGGCGGGTGGGCCCGTTGTGCCGTTCGTCACTCGGCAGGTCCGGCGCGTCCCCGAACAGGTACGCCGACCTCGGCTCCGGGCGGTCGCTCAGCCAGGCCGGCCCGTCGGTCGGGTCGTCCTGGCGGAAGTGGTTGCCCTCCGGGTCGTTGGGGTCGGTCCAGCCGTACACGCCTGTCGCCTCCATGGGTCGGTTGCGGGCCGGGGTGAACGTACGGTTGGGGCGTGGGCTGCGGCAACGCCGCTAAGAAAGAGTTAAGGCGAAAGCAGTTCGCCTGAGGGTCGTTCCGGCGCTTTCGGGGCGTACAGTTATCGTGTCCGGACAGAGAGTGTCCGCGCCTCGTGGCAGCCCTCGCCGAGCAACCCCTCGCCAAGCGGACAGGCCGACGCAGAGATGATCTATGGCCTGCGGGAACTTGACGGAGGAGGGGTTATCGGCTCAATATGTAGGTGTCGCCAGTCGCGCCCGCTCATGCCCAGAATTCGCTGGGAAGTGAGAGCCGCGTACGAGTGGGCGCGCGTTGGTCCGGCCTTTCCGGCAGCGCATATCAAGGAGTCAGCATGGCGAAGGCCCTCTACGGCCACGTAGGTGCAGCGTCCGACCGGCGTCTGCTCGACGAGGTCACCCGACTGCGATCCAGGGTTCAGGCGCTCGAGTTCGAGATCACGCGCCTGCGCGCCGAGAATGATCGGCTTGCGGCGGCTGCGGCGGAGGCGGACGACATCCTCCGTCTGGCCGAGCCCGCGCTGACCTGATCTCTGATCGCCTGACAACTGAATCGCAATACGCGAAATCGCGCGCCGACACGGATGTGCCGGCGCGCAGTCATGTCCGGGGACGTTTTCCGGTCACCATTTCCTGATCTTGGATAATTGATCATTCCTCGGCCCGGTGATCGGCTTCGGCGCGTACCGGAAAGGGCTTCGAGCACGGCGTGGAGTCGGCGGCCGGCGGCGGCCCGGGGCGGGTCGCGTGCCCGGCCCCCGGCCGCACCGGGTTACTCTGCGGGTTCACCAGGTCCGCGCAGCCCACGATGCTCGGCGGCCACCGGACGAGGATCGAGAAGGTGTATCTCAAGAGCCTGACGGTGAAGGGGTTCAAGTCCTTCGCCTCCGCGACGACGCTGAAGCTGGAGCCCGGGATCACCTGCGTGGTCGGCCCGAACGGCTCCGGCAAGTCCAACGTCGTCGACGCCATCGCCTGGGTGCTCGGCGAGCAGGGCGCCAAGGCGCTGCGCGGCGGCAAGATGGAGGACGTCATCTTCGCCGGCACCGCCGGACGGGCGCCGCTGGGCCGGGCCGAGGTCACCCTCACCATCGACAACACCGACGGCGCGCTGCCGATCGAGTACACCGAGGTCTCCATCACCCGCCGGATGTTCCGCTCGGGCGAGAGCGAGTACGAGATCAACGGCGACTCCTGCCGCCTGCTCGACATCCAGGAGCTGCTGTCGGACTCCGGCATCGGCCGGGAGATGCACATCATCGTCGGGCAGGGTCGGCTCGACGGCATGCTGCACGCCAAGCCCGAGGACCGGCGGGCGTTCATCGAGGAGGCGGCGGGCGTCCTCAAGCACCGCAAGCGCAAGGAGAAGGCGCTGCGGAAGCTCGACGCGATGCAGACCAACCTGAACCGGCTCACCGACCTCACCGCCGAGCTGCGCCGCCAGCTCAAGCCGCTGGGCCGGCAGGCCGAGGTGGCCCGGCGCGCCGCCGCCATCCAGGCCAACCTGCGCGACGCCCGGCTCCGGCTGCTCGCCGACGACCTGGCCACGCTGCGCGCCACCCTCGACAAGGAGATCGCCGACGAGACCGCCGTGCGCGAGCGGCGCGAGCAGGTCGAGGCGGAGCACGCGGAGGTGCAGGCCCGCCTCGGCGAGCTGGAGGCCGCGCTGGCCGAGGACGCCCCGATGCTCGCCGCCGCCCAGGACACCTGGTACAAGCTCTCCGCGCTCTCCGAGCGGTTCCGCTCCGTCGAGCAGCTCGCCCGGGAGCGGCTGCGCCACCTCAGCGCCCCCGGCGACGACGAGCGCCCCGGCCGCGACCCGGACCAGCTCGACGCCGAGGCCGAGCGGATCGGCGAGCAGGAGGAGGAGCTGCGCGAGGCGCTCACCGACGACCAGATCCGCCTCGCCGAGGCCGTCGAGCACCGGCAGGAGCTGGAACGGCAGCTCGCCGCCGCCGAGCGGGAGCTGGTCGCCGCCGCGAAGGCCATCGCCGACCGGCGGGAGGGGCTGGCCCGGCTCGCCGGCCAGGTGAACTCGGCGCGGGCCCGGACCACCAGCGCCGGGGAGGAGATCGACCGGCTCGCCGCCGCCCACACCGACGCGATGGCCCGCGCCGAGCAGGCGCAGGCCGACCTCGACGCCGTCGCCGAGCAGTCCACCGAGGCCGACCGGGACAACGCCGACCTGGACTCCCGGCACGCCGAGGCGGTCGCCGCCCAGGAGCGCGCGCAGGCCGCCGTGCGCTCCCTCGCCGACGCCGAGCGGGCCGCCGAGAAGGAGGCCGCCACCCAGAAGGCCCGCGAGGAGGCGCTCGCCCTCGGCCTGCGCCGCAAGGACGGCGCGGGCGCGCTGCTGGCCCGCGCCGACGAGGTGCCCGGCCTGCTCGGCAGTCTGGCCGGGCTGCTCACCGTCGCCCCGGGGCACTCCGCGGCGCTCGCCGCCGCGCTCGGCGGGCTCGCCGACGCGGTCGCGGTCACCGGCGTGGACGAGGCCGTCGAGGCGATGCGGCTCCTGAAGATCGCCGACGCCGGTCGGGCCGGCCTGCTGGTCGGCAGCCCCGCCGGGCCGGGCATGACGGGGCCGGCCGACGCGCTGCGCCCGAAGCTGCCCGACGGGGCCCGCTGGGCCCCCGACCTGGTGGAGTGCTCCGCCGAGCTGCGCCCCGCCGTGCACCGGGCGCTGCGCGACGTCGCGGTCGTCGACGACCTCGCCGCCGCGTCCGAGCTGGTCGCCGGCAACCCGGAGCTGCGGGCGGTCACCGGGGAGGGTGACGTCGTCGGGGCGTACGCGGCGGCCGGCGGGTCGGCCAAGGCGCCCAGCTTCATCGAGGTGCAGGCGGCCGTCGAGGAGGCCCGCACCAACCGGCTCGCCGCCGAGCGGACCGCCGCCGAGCTGCGCGACCAGCTCGTCGAGGCGCGCGCCGAGGTGGCCGTCGCCAAGGAGACCGTGCAGCACGCCGCCGCCGCGAAGCGGGAGGCCGAGAGCCACCGCAACGCCGCCGCCCGCCGGCTCGCCGAGCTGGGCGCCGCCGCCCGGTCGGCGAAGGCGGAGACCGACCGCCTCGGCGAGTCCCGGGCCCGCGCCGAGGCGGCCCGGGAACGCGACCTGACCGCCCTGGCCGAGCTGGAGGAGCGGCTGCGGCTGGCCGAGGCCACCCCGATCGACGCCGAGCCGTCCGCCGAGGAACGCGACCGGCTCGCCGCGCTGGTGCCGCAGGCCCGCCAGAACGAGATGGAGGTGCGGCTCGCGGTGCGTACCGCCGAGGAGCGGGTCTCCTCCATCGCCGGCCGCGCCGACTCGCTGCGCCGGCAGGCCACCGCGGAGCGGGCCGCGCGGGAGCGCGCGGCGGCCCGCCGGGCCGCCCGGGCGCGCGGCGCGGCCATCGCCAGGGCCGTGGCCGGCGGTGCGCGCGAGGCACTGACCCGGCTCGCCGTCTCCATCGCGCGGGCCGAGGAGGACCGCGACGCCGTGGCGCGCGAGCGGGCCGCCCGCGAGGCCGAGCTGTCCGAGGTACGCGGCGCGGCGAAGCGCCTCGGCGCGGAGCTGGAGCGGCTGACCAGCCAGGTGCACCGCGACGAGGTGGCCCGCGCCGAGCAGCGGCTGCGCATCGAGCAGTTGGAGGCGAAGGCCGCCGAGGACTTCGGCCTCGACGTGGAGACCCTGGTCGCCGAGTACGGGCCGCACCGTCCCGTACCCCCGACCCAGGCGGACGTGGCGGCGGCCGAGCGCGACGGGCTGCCCGTGCCCGAGCCGGTCCGCTACGAGCGGCCGGTGCAGGAGAAGCGGGCCGCCAAGGCGGAGCGGGAGCTGGCCCTGCTCGGCAAGGTGAACCCCCTCGCGCTGGAGGAGTTCGCCGCGCTGGAGGAGCGCTTCAAGTTCCTCTCCGAGCAGTTGGAGGACCTCAGGGCCACCCGCCGGGACCTGCTCACCGTCGTCAAGGACGTCGACGACCGCATCCTGGAGGTCTTCGCCAGCGCGTTCGCCGACACCGCCCGGGAGTTCGAGCAGGTCTTCACGGTGCTCTTCCCCGGCGGCGAGGGGCGGCTGATCCTCACCGAACCCGACGACCTGCTCACCACGGGCGTGGAGGTGGAGGCCCGGCCGCCGGGCAAGAAGATCAAGCGGCTCTCCCTGCTCTCCGGCGGGGAGCGGTCGCTGACCGCCGTGGCGATGCTCGTGGCGATCTTCCGCGCCCGGCCCAGCCCCTTCTACATCATGGACGAGGTGGAGGCGGCCCTCGACGACGTCAACCTGGGCCGGTTGATCACGCTGCTGGCCCAGTTGCGGGAGAAGAGCCAGCTCATCGTCATCACCCACCAGAAGCGGACCATGGAGATCGCGGACGCCCTCTACGGGGTGACCATGCGTAGCGGGGTGACCCAGGTGATCAGCCAGCGGCTCAACCGGGCCGAGGGGGACGGCGCGGGGCCTTCCCGCGACGCCGGGCGGACCGGCGGGCAGAGTGAGGCGCGGCCCGCCGGCCGCGTCTTCGACGACCAGCGGCACGGCCGCGGCGAGGAGAACGACTAGTGGCTCGGGAACGCGCGACGGCGCTCCTGGTGGACCTCGACGGGGTGCTGCGGCGCTGGGACCCGGCGGTCGCCGCCGGGGTGGAACGCGAGTACGACCTGCCGTCCGGGGTGCTCACCGAGATCGCCACGCAGTGGGGGCGGCTCCAGCCGGTGCTGACCGGCCAGGTCAGCCACGCCGACTGGGTCTCCAGCGTGGTCGACGCGCTGGCCGAGTCGGTCGGCAGCCCGGAGCGCGCCCGCGCGGCGGTGGAGCAGTGGCAGCGCTACCGGGGCGAGGTCGACCCGGAGGTGCTGGCGTTCGTCCGCGAGGTGCGGGCCGCCGGGGTGCCGGTCGGCCTCGCCACCAACGCCGCCGACGTGCTCGACACCGACCTCGCCGAGCTGGGCCTCGTCGGCGAGCTGGACGTGGTGGTCAACTCCTCGGTCGTCGGGGTGCACAAGCCGGCCAAGGAGTACTTCCAGGCCGCCTGCGTGGCGCTGCGGACCCCGCCGGCCCGGGTGCTCTTCGTCGACGACGAGGACTGGGCGATCCGGGGCGCCCGCGCCGCCGGCCTGTCGGCGTACCGGTGGGACGGGCCGGCGGGGCTGCGCTACCTGCGGGCGGCGCTAGCGTCCTGACCCCGGCGGCTAGTCGCCGGTGACGCCGTCGAGGCGTTCCCGGACCAGGTCGGCGTGGCCGTTGTGCCGGGCGTACTCCTCGATCATGTGCACGTACGCCCAGCGCAGGTTGAACGTCCGCTCCCGGCCGTCGGCGTGGCGCACGGTGAAGGTCTCGTCCAGGGAGCGGCCCTCGGTGGCGGCCCGCGCCGCCTCGACCTCGGCCCGGAAGGTGGCGAAGGTGGCCTCCGGGTCGGCGTCGGCCAGGTCGTGGAAGTCGGCGTCCTGGTCGGTGTCGATGTCGAACAGGTCGGGCAGGTCCTGGCCGGCGAAGCGCTGCCGGAACCAGGACCGCTCCACGTCCGACATGTGCCGGACCAGGCCGAGCAGGGTCAGCTCGGACGGCTCGACGCTGGCGGTCCTCAACTGCTCGGCGGTCAGTCCGGCGCACTTGAGCAGCAGGGTCTGCCGGTGGTAGTCGAGCCAGCCTTCGAGCATGGTGCGCTCGTCGGCGACGTAGGGCTCGTCGGTTCGGGTGATCTCGGGCGCTCTCCAGGTCATCGGGTCATCCTGGCCGGTGCCTCCGACACTCCGCGACCGAGTTACCCGTCGAGGGTGTTAGGAAGGGGCCCTTCCTATACCGAAAGCGTTAACAGGGGGCCCTTCCTTTCAGGGCACCACGACGACCGGCCAGCGGCCCCGGCGGACCAGGCGGGTGGCGACCGAGCCGACCAGCCGGTGCCCGGCCTGCTCGGAGGAGCCGACCACCACCAGGTCCGCCCGGTGCTCGTCCGCCGCCGCGCAGAGTTCGGCGTACGCGTCGCCGCGCCGGGCCAGGAAGGTGATCGGCAGCCCCAGCTCCTCGGCGCTGCGCCGGAACTCCTCGCGCAGGTCGGCGGCCAGCTCGTCGTGGTTGCGCTGCACCGCCCCGGCGTCCAACCCGGGGGCCAGCCCGGCGAAGGCGGCCGGCGAGCTGACGAAGACCACCACGAGGCCGGCGCCCTGCCGGCGGGCCAGCCCCGCCGCGTACGAGGCGGCCCGCAGCGACGTGCGGGTGCCGTCGACGCCGACCAGCACCACCCGGGGCCCGTCCGTGCCGCGCTCGAAGGGCAGCGGCCGGGCCGCCGGGCCGTAGTCCTCGCGGTCGAGGGGTGCTCCCACGCTCACGTCCGCCTCCTCAGCGCCGCGCGCCGACGCGCGTCAGCGCGCCCTGGTCGACGGCCGACGCATCCTCGTCGACGGCCGCGTGCTCGCCGACGGCCGGCGCGTGCTCGTCGACCGCCGATGCATCCTCGCCTACGGCCGGCGCGTGCTCACCGGCCGGCTTCCGTCCGGCCGGGTCGGCCGGCGGGCCGTTGTGCTGCCGCAGCGGGACCTCCCTGATGAGGCTCACCGCGACGAGGGCGATCAGCGCGAACGGGGCCGCGACCAGGAAGATGTCGCCGGCGCCGTGGCCGTACGCGCCCTCCACGACCGCGCGGACCGGGCCGGGCAGGACGTGGACGTCGGGCAGGGCACCGCCGCCGCCCGAGGCGGAGGCCGGGACGCCGAGGCCGGCGAGCCCGTCGGCGATGTAGCCGGTGACCCGGTGGCCCAGCACCGCGCCGAGGGCGGAGACGCCGACCGCGCCGCCGAGGCTGCGGAAGAACGCCACGACGGAGCTGGCCACGCCCAGCTCGTGCGCGCCGACGGTGTTCTGCACGGCGAGCACCAGGTTCTGCATGGTCATGCCCAGCCCGACGCCGACGACCGCCATGTAGCCGGCCAGCAGCCAGAAGCTGGTGTCGGCGCGCAGGGTGCCCATCAGCGCGAAGCCGACGGTGAGCAGGGCCGAGCCGGCGACCAGGTACCGCTTCCAGCGGCCGGTGCGGCTGATGACCTGGCCGGTGACCGTGGACGAGACGAGCAGGCCGAGGATCATCGGCAGGGTCATCAGGCCGGACATGGTCGGGCTCTGGCCCCGGCTGATCTGGAAGTACTGTCCGAGGAAGACGGACGCGCCGAACATCCCGACGCCGACCGCGACGCTGGCGACGGTGGCCAGGGTGACGGTGCGGTCGCGGAACAGCCGGGGCGGGATGACCGGCTCGGCGGCCCGGGTCTCGACCCGGATCGCGAGCGCGCCGAGCAGCAGCGCGCCGGCCACCATGACGGCGGTCTGCCAGGACATCCAGTCGTACCGGTCCCCGGCGAGGGAGACCCAGACCAGCAGCAGCGACACGGCTGCGGTGATCAGGGTGGCGCCCCACCAGTCGATCTTCGCCTCGCGCTTGACCACCGGCAGGGAGAGGGTCTTCTGGAGCACCACGAGGGCGGCCACGGCGAACGGCACGCCGACGTAGAAGCACCAGCGCCAGCCGAGCCAGGAGGTGTCGACGATGACGCCGCCGATGAGCGGGCCGCCGATGGTGCCCACGGCCATGACCGCGCCGAGGTAGCCGCTGTACCGGCCGCGCTCGCGCGGCGCGATCATCGTTGCCATGATCACCTGGGCCAGCGCGGTGAGGCCGCCCGCGCCGACGCCCTGGAGCACCCGGCAGGCGATCAGCCACTCCGTCGACTGGGACGCCCCGGCCAGCACCGAGCCCAGCACGTAGATCACCAGGGAGAGCTGGACGAGGGCCTTCTTGCTGGTCAGGTCGGCGAGCTTGCCCCAGAGCGGGGTGGTCGCGGTGGTCGCCAGCAGGGTGGCGGTGACCACCCAGGTGTACGCGGACTGCCCGCCCCGCAGCTCGGTGATGATCCGCGGCAGCGCGTTCGAGACGACCGTGGAGGAGAGGATCGCGACGAACATGCCGAGCAGCAGACCGGAGAGCGCCTCCAGGATCTGCCGGTGGGACATCTCGACGCCGGTCGCCCGGCTGGGCGCTGCCGCTGTGGCCTGGGTCATCGTGGCTGCCTCCGGTGGGGGAGAGGGAATTGGTTGCCTAGAGCAACAACCAGGGGCGGCCGGCCCCTATTCCTCCGGGCCGGTGGCCGCGTTCCCCCGGGCCGGTGACCCGCGCGCTCAGTCGAGGGCGTCGTTGAACCGGGCCAGCAGCCGGCCGAAGTCCTCCACGTCCCGCCTCGGCCAGCTCTCCAGGATGCGCCGGAACTCCGCGAGCCGGGACGACCGGGCCGCGTCGAACCGGCGCTGCCCCTCCCCGGTCAGGCTGAGCCGCCACGCCCGCCGGTCGTCCGGGTCCGGCTCCCGGCGCACCAGCCCGAGGGCCTCCAGGGCGTTGATCTGCCGGCTCAGCGTGCCCTTGCTCACCCCGAGCCGGCCGGCCAGGTCGGTCAGCCGGCTCTCGTCGGCGCGGCGCAGCCACAGCAGCAGCCCGTACGCGTTCGGGTCCAGGTTGGGGTGCACCTCCCTGGCCACCTCCCAGGACAGCGAGCGGCCACGGCGCAGCAGCGCCGTCAGCTCGTGCTCGACGTCCCGCAGGGTCTCCGGAGGGTGCTCGTCCACGCGGCAAGGGTACGGCGTGGACGACCCGCTCAGCCCTCGGAGGCGAGCCGCTGGTGCGCCACCGGCCGCAGGCCTCCGTCGCTGGTGGTGCCCTCGATCGTCACCTCCGCCGTCCGGCCCCGGTGGGTGAGGGTGGCCACCGCGTTGCCGAAGTACGGGCCGGCGAGCTTGCGCCACCGCACCGGCGAGCGGCGCACCCCGGCCGAGCGGGCCAGCGCCCGGGTCGCCCCGGCGGGCCCCGCCGACCAGCCGAGCTTCATCAGCGGACGCAGCCCGGCCGGCACCTGGTTGTGGACGGGCGAGCAGGTGAGCTGGTGCACCGGGGTGTGCACCGCCGGGTCGTCGAACCGGGCCCGGGCGACGTACGAGTGGTGCACGTCACCGGAGAGCACGCTGATCGACGCCGGCGGCGGGTACGCCGGCCCCGCGCCGACCCGGTCCCCGGTGCTGCCGGCCGGGCCGCTGCCGAGCCGCGCGAAGAGCGCGCCGAGGGCGTCGAAGGAGCGGCGGAAGGCGGCCCAGTGCTCCAGGTCGAGCCCCCGGCGAACCCGCTCGGACAGCACCGCCACCCAGCGGTGCCGGGAGTCGGCGAGCCGCTCGTTCCACGCCTCCACGTGGTGGATGCCCGGCGGCAGCAGCCAGGGCAGCGAGGAGCCGACCACCAGGTGGTCGTAGACGCCGTGGGCCCGGTCGAGGAACCAGGACCACTCGCCGGGCGGCAGCATCGCCCGGTTGCCCGGCTCCAGCACCCGGCTGCACCGGTTGTCGAGCATGACCAGCCGGGTGCGCCCCAGGTCCAGGGCGTAGCTCCACTGGTACTGCACCGCGCGCCAGCGCTCGGTGTCGTGCGCCTCGTCGGCCTCCCGGTCCACCCGCGCGCCGAACTCGCGCAGCACCTCGGTGGCGTCCGCCCCGGCGGCGGTGACCTTCGCGTAGACCGGGTCGGCGGCGATCTCCTCCGGCGCGAGGTTGCCCAGGTGCTGGTAGACCCAGTACGAGGCGAGCCCGCTGCCGATCCGCTCGGCCCACCAGGGCTCGGCGCGCATGTCCGCGCGCCACGACGCGGAGGTGTTCCAGTCGTCGATCACCTCGTGGTCGTCGAAGATCATCACGCTGGGCACGGTGGAGAAGAGCCAGCGGATCTCCGGGTCCCGCCACGACTCCAGGTAGAGCTTCGTGTACTCGTCGAAGCTCACCACCTGGGTCGCCGGGGCGCCCTGGGGCCGCCGCCGACGCCGCTTGAGCATCCGCCGCACGGTGGGGGAGGTCTCGTCGGCGTAGACCTGGTCGCCGAGGAGCACGAGCAGGTCCGGCAGGGCGGCGTCGCGCTCCGGCTCGGAGATCAACCGCCGGGCGTACGCGTCGAGGGCGTCCGGGGGCAGCTTGCGCGCGGTGGCGTGCTGGGTGGTCTCCCGGCAGGAGCCGAAGACCAGGCGCACCGGCTGGTCGGCGTCGTCGGCGGCCCGGGTGCGGATCACGCTGGGCGGGAACCCGCCCCCGGGCAGCGGCCACTCCACCTCGTCGTCGACCAGCACCTCGTACGTCGTCGCGCTGTCCGGGGCGAGCCCCTCCACCACGACGAGCGCGTAGTGATGGCCGTACGCGGAGAAGGTCTGCGCCACCCCCTCGGCGCCGTCGGCCGTGCGGACCCGGACCGTCGCGGGCACGCTGGTCTCCACCCAGACCGTGGCCCGCGTGCCGACGACCCGGCGCAGCAGCGGGCCGATGAGCAGGCGTGCATCCGCCATGCGGAACCTCCAGGGTGAGAAGAACTCGTCATTTCTACCCGGTCGGTGGCCCCGCCACCCAGCGGCAGGCGGAGCGTACCCGCAGCTCGGCCGCCGGCCGGGTGCGGTGGCTGGGACGCCGTCGCCGTCATCTGACAGGATTTCGGCATGACGGAATACCTCCTCATCGCGCTCGCCCTGCTCGGCGTGCTGATCCTCGGCGGCCTCGGGCTGGTGGTGCCGCGGCTGCGCCGGCGGCCCGAGCCGCCGCTGCCGCAGACGGAGGTGGACACCCGGGCCGAGGAGGACCTCGCCGGGCCGCCCGTCGAGGCCCCCGAGTCCGAGCTCTCCACCGGCATCCTGGTCGAGCCCCCGCCCGTGGTGGAGGCCCCTCCGGTCGAGGTGCCCGAGCCCACCGCCGGCCGGCTGGTCCGGCTGCGCTCCCGGCTGTCCCGCTCCCAGAACGTCTTCGGCAAGGGCCTGCTCGGCCTCCTCTCCCGCGACCACCTCGACGAGGACGCCTGGGAGGAGATCGAGGACAGCCTGATCACCGCCGACGTCGGCATCGACGCCACCCGCGACATCGTCGACCGGCTGCGGGAGCGGACCCGGGTGCTCGGCACCCGCTCCGCCACCGACCTGCGCACCCTGCTCGCCGCCGAGCTGGTTCACGCCCTCGACCCCACCCTGGACCGCTCGCTGCGCACGGCCCCCAAGGAAGGCGTGCCGGCGGTGGTGCTGGTCGTCGGCGTCAACGGCGCCGGCAAGACCACCACCTGCGGCAAGATCGCCCGGGTGCTCGTCGCCGACGGCCGCACCGTGCTGCTCGGCGCGGCCGACACGTTCCGCGCCGCCGCCGCCGACCAGTTGGAGACCTGGGGCGGCCGGGTCGGCGCGGAGACCGTCCGGGGCCCGGAGGCCGCCGACCCGGCCAGCGTGGCGTTCGACGCGGTCAAGCGCGGCATCGACACCGGCGTGGACACCGTGCTGATCGACACCGCCGGCCGGCTCCAGAACAAGATCGGCCTGATGGACGAGCTGGGCAAGGTCAAGCGGGTGGTGGAGAAGCACGGCCCCATCGACGAGACCCTGCTGATCCTCGACGCCACCACCGGCCAGAACGGCCTGGAACAGGCCCGAGTCTTCACCGAGGCGGTCAACGTCACGGGCGTGGTGCTGACCAAGCTCGACGGCACCGCCAAGGGCGGCATCGTGATCGCCGTGCAGCGCAAGCTCGGCATCCCCGTCAAGCTCGTCGGCCTCGGCGAGGGCAAGGACGACCTGGCCCCGTTCGACCCGGCGCAGTTCGTCGACGCGCTGCTCGGCACCGAGCCGCTCGCCCGGGACGCGTAACCTCGCAGTGACCAGTGACGATCGCGCGCACGCCGGGTGGCGCGAGGGCCGCCACCCGGCGCCGGGCCTCGGGAGACCGTACGTGACTTCGCAGGAGATCCCGCTGCACGGCGGGAACGTGAGCACCGTGGTCCGCGTCGGCGACACCGTCCGGCGCAACGCCGGCCCGTGGACGCCGTCCGTGCACGCCCTGCTGCGTCATCTGGAGTACGTGGGGTTCACCGGCGCGCCCCGGGCGCTCGGCATGGACGAGCGCAACCGGGAGGTGCTGTCGTACCTGGAGGGGGAGTGCGGGGAGTACCCGCTGGCCCCGCACTGGGTCACCGACGAGGCGCTGGTGACCGTGGCCACCATGCTGCGCATGTTCCACGACGCCCAGTACGGCTTCGCCCCGCCGCCCGGGGCCGTGTGGCGCTCGTTCGGCCCGCCGCCGCCGGACACCGAGGTGATCTGCCACCACGACGCCGCCCCGCACAACGTCATCTGGCGGCCGGACGGCACGCTCGGGCTGATCGACTTCGACCTCGCCTCGCCCGGGGCACGCATCTACGACGTGGCGTACGCGGCGTGGACCTGGGTGCCGATCTTCGCCGACCGGGACTCGATCACCCTCGGCTGGAAGCACCCCGACCGCCCGCGCCGGCTGCGGCTGTTCGCCGACGCGTACGGGCTGATCCCCCGGGACCGGCACCGGCTGGTCCGCACCATCCGCAAGCGGATCGTCGACCACGTGGAGGGCATCCGCCGGATGGCCGCCGCGGGCGAGCCGGCGTTCGTCCGCATCGTGCACAAGGGCCACCTGCGCCGCCCCATGCGCGACCTGCGCCTCCTGGACTACGAGCGCCACACCCTGGAACACGCCCTCCGCTGACCCGCTCCACCCCGCGCCTTCAAAGTGCGCAGATGTGCGGAAAGAGTGGTCATTCCCGCCCGGGATGGCCACTCTTTCCATGCATCAGGGGGCAGGTGGGGGTTTCTTCACGCGTACGAAACAGGACGTCACCGCGCGGAAATGCCGCGTGACCGTCGGGGAAACGAGGGGCGAGCAGGCTTCGGCGCAACCGGCGTACGGGCGGCGCTGCCCGGAGGCCGCGAAGGAGGGAACCTCACCTTTAGGAGGCCAGCGTGCCCGAAGCACCGACGATCGACGGCGCCAACACCGTCTGGCTGCTCGTGTCGACCGCGCTCGTGCTGCTCATGACACCCGGACTCGCGCTCTTCTACGGCGGGCTCAACCGGGCCAGGGGCGTGCTCAACATGATGATGATGAGCTTCTCCGCCATCGGGCTCATCTCCGTCCTGTGGTGGTTCTACGGCTTCAGCGTCGCCTTCGGGGCCGACGTGAACGGGCTCTGGGGCGACCCGGGGGCGTACCTCGGCACCGGGACCTTCCTGGCCGAGACCGACCTGTGGGGCGCCACCGCCGAAGACCCCAGCGGCATCGGGGTCCCGCTCTACGTGTTCATGGCGTTCCAGATGGTCTTCGCCGTGATCACCGTCGCGCTGATCAGCGGCGCGATCTCCGACCGGGCCCGCTTCGGCGGCTGGCTGCTGTTCGCCTTCGGGTGGGCCACGCTGGTCTACTTCCCGGTCGCCCACTGGGTGTGGGGCGGCGGCATCATCGGCGGCGACCTCCACGCGCTGGACTTCGCCGGCGGCACCGCCGTGCACGTCAACGCCGGCGCGGCGGCCCTCGCCGTGGCGCTGGTGCTCGGCCGGCGGCTCGGCTGGCCCCGCGAGGGCATGAAGCCGCACAACGTCCCGCTGGTCGCGCTCGGCGCGGGCCTGCTCTGGTTCGGCTGGTTCGGCTTCAACGCCGGCTCCGAGCTGACCGTCGACGCGGTCGCCGGCCTGGCCTTCGTCAACACCCAGCTCGCCACCGCCGCGGCGGTGCTCGGCTGGCTCGCGGTGGAGTGGGTCAAGGACGGCCGGCCGACCCTGGTCGGCGCGTCCTCGGGCGCGGTCGCCGGCCTGGTCGCCATCACCCCGGCCTGCGGCTTCGTGGCCCCGTGGGCGGCGGTCCTGCTCGGCGTCGTCGCCGGCGCGGTCTGCGCCCTCGCGGTCGGCCTGAAGTACCGGCTCGGCTACGACGACTCGCTCGACGTGGTCGGCGTGCACTTCGTCGGCGGCTGGATCGGCTCGCTCTGGCTCGGCCTGTTCGCCACCAACTCGGTCAACGGGGCGATCGGCGACGTGGTGGGCGCCTCCGACGGCCTGTTCTACGGCGGTGGCCTGACCCAGCTCGGCCGCCAGGCCCTCGCCGGCCTGATCGTGACCGCCTGGTCGTTCGCGGTGGCCTGGCTGCTCGCCGTCGCGATCGAGAAGACGATCGGCTTCCGCCTCAAGCCCGAGGCCGAGGCCGGGGGCATCGACATCGCCGAGCACGCCGAGAGCGCCTACGACCTCTCCCCGGCGGGCGGTGGCGGCGCGTTCGCGCTCGCCGGCATCGGGACGCCGGGCGACGCCGCCGGCGCCGGGCCGGCCTCGGGGGAGCGGGCCGCGCCGGCTTCCGAGGAGCGCGCTGCGCCCGTCTCGGGGGAGCCGGCCGCGCCGGTCTCGGGGGAGCGCGCCGAGCCGGCTTCGGGGGAGCGGGCCGTGCCGGCCTCCGGGGAGCGCGCCCGGTCGGTGGGTACGAAGGTTGCCGGTTAACGTTCCTGGGATGGAGGGGTTGGACATGAAGCTGGTGACCGCGGTCATCAAGCCGAACCAGTTGGACGCGGTGAAGGAGGCCCTGCACGCCCTCGGCGTGGCCGGGCTGACCGTCAGCGAGGTCCAGGGTTACGGCCGGCAGAAGGGGCACACCGAGGTGTACCGGGGTGCCGAGTACACCGTCGAGTTCCTGCCGAAGATCCGGGTCGAGGTGGTCACCGACGAGGCCGACGTCGAGAAGGTCGTCGACGCGATCGTGGGCGCTGCCCGGACCGGCAGGATCGGCGACGGCAAGGTGTGGGTGACGGGCGTCGAGGCCGTCGTCCGGGTCCGCACCGGCGAGCGCGGCCTGGACGCCCTCTAGGCCGCCGGGTAAGGAAGGGCACCCTGTTAACGCTTTCTGCATAGGAAGGGCCCCCTGCCAACAGGGTGGCCCGGCGGGCCGGAGCGAGACAGGGCCGGAGCGCGGGCGCGGGTGGCGGGCTACCCTAGCGGTGGCCGGACCCGTGCGCCCGGCCGCGTTGTGCCCGCCGGAACACTGACAAACGGGATGTTCGCGTGTTTGACACCTTGAGTGACCGCCTCTCCGGGATCTTCACCAAGCTCCGCGGCAAGGGGCGGCTCACCGACGCCGACATCGACGCCACCGCGCGCGAGATCCGCCTGGCGCTGCTGGAGGCCGATGTCGCCCTGCCGGTGGTCAAGGGCTTCATCGCCAACGTCAAGGAGCGGGCGCGCGGCGCGGAGGTCTCCCAGGCGCTGAACCCGGCCCAGCAGATCGTCAAGATCGTCAACGAGGAGCTGGTCAACGTCCTCGGCGGGGAAAGTCGGCGACTCCAGTTCGCCAAGCAGCCGCCGACGGTGATCATGCTGGCCGGCCTCCAGGGCTCCGGCAAGACGACCCTGGCCGGCAAGCTGGCCCGCTGGCTCAAGGCCCAGGGCCACCAGCCGCTGCTGGTCGCCGCCGACCTCCAGCGTCCCAACGCCGTCGGGCAGCTCCAGGTGCTCGGCGGTCGCGCGGGCGTCGAGGTGTACGCCCCGGAGCCCGGCAACGGCACCGGCGACCCCGTCCAGGTGGCGCGGGCCTCGATCGAGCACGCCAAGCGGGCCGCCCGGGACATCGTCATCGTCGACACGGCCGGCCGCCTCGGCATCGACGCCGAGATGATGCAGCAGGCCGCGAACATCCGCGACGCGGTGAACCCCGACGAGGTCATCTTCGTCATCGACGCGATGGTCGGTCAGGACGCCGTGCGCACCGCCGAGGCGTTCCGCGACGGGGTCGGCATCACCGGCGTGGTCCTCTCCAAGCTCGACGGCGACGCCCGGGGCGGTGCCGCGCTGTCGGTCCGCGAGGTCACCGGGCAGCCGATCCTGTTCGCCTCCACCGGCGAGAAGCTGGAGGACTTCGACGTCTTCCACCCCGACCGGATGGCCAGCCGGATCCTCGGCATGGGCGACGTCCTCACTCTGATCGAGCAGGCCGAGGCGGCCTTCGACACCGATCAGAAGGAGAAGATGACCGCCAAGCTGATGGGCGGTCAGCAGTTCACCCTGGAGGACTTCCTCGACCAGCTCATCGCGGTCCGGCGGATGGGCCCGATCGCCAACGTGCTGGCCATGATGCCGGGCATGGGGCAGATGAAGGACCAGCTCGCCGAGCTGGACGACAAGCACTTCGACCGGGTCACCGCGATCATCCGGTCGATGACCCCGGCCGAGCGCACCAACCCGAAGATCATCAACGGCTCCCGCCGGGCCCGCATCGCCAACGGGTCGGGCGTCACGGTGATGGACGTCAACCAACTGCTCAACCGCTTCGCCGACGCGCAGAAGATGATGAAGCAGATGGGCGGCATGATGGGCCTGCCCGGTGGCGGCCGGCGCAAGGCGACCAAGTCGCCGAAGAACAAGCGCAAGGGCACCAAGGGCGGCAACCGGCCGCGCGCCGGGGCGGGCGCGGGGATGCCGGGCGGCTTCCCCGGCGGCATGCCGCAGCTCCCGCCGGGCCTGGACCCGAACGACCTGGCCGCCGGTCAGGGCCTGCCCCCGGGCTTCAAGCTGCCGAAGATCGACTTCAACAAGCTCGGCAAGGGGGACAACCACCCCCGCTGACGCGTGTCGGTGACGGTGGGCGACGAATTCGTGTCCTACGGTGATGTCGCCCCCCGGAAGGAGATGCCATGACCGCAGCGCCGAGCCTGCCCGAACGGCATGAGTGGACGGTCGACGACCTCGGCGACCTGCCGAAGGACCTTCCGTACGAACTGATCAACGGAAGGTTGATCGTGCCGTCACCGACGCCACTCCATCAGTTCATCTGCGGTCGGGTGATGTTCGCCCTCGAGCTGCACTGCCCGGATGACTACTTCGTCAGCATGGACCAGTCACTGTCGATCGACCGTCGCAACGAGCCCCGCCCGGACGTGGTCGTCATCCGTGTCGAGCAGGCCAACCGGTCGCCCGTGCCCGTCCACGACGCCCTGCTCGCCGTCGAGGTGATCTCTCCGGACTCCACCATCCGCGACCGGCACGAGAAGGTGCGGCTCTACGCCAACGCGGGAGTGAACGCCTACTGGGTCATCGACCCGCTGCGTGAGAAGGTCACCCTCACCGAGCTTCTGCTGAGTCCCAAGGGTGGCTACGACCCCAGCGTGGAGACCGACGGTCTGGTCACGCTCGACCGGCCCTGGAAGGTGACCCTCGACCTGCCGGCGTGGACGAGGCGTCGCCAGGAGGTCCTTGCGCGGACGAAGGAGTGATCGGGTAGGACTGTGCGCATGGCTCTGCATGTGCGCGGCGTGCTCCTGCCCGACGACGAGGTCCGGGATCTCTGGCTGGTCGGCGACCGGGTCACCTTCGACCCGGTGCCCGGGGCGGAGACCGTGGTCGACGGGGGCTTCGTCCTCCCCGGCCTGACGGACTCCCACTGCCACATCGGCATCGCGCGGGGCGGCGCGCCGATCACCTCCCTGGACCAGGCCCGCGAGCTGGCCCGCGTCGACCGGGACGCCGGGGTGCTCGCCATCCGCGACGCCGGCTCGCCGTACCCGTACCCGGAGTTGGACGACGAGCCGGAACTGCCGCGACTGGCCCGCGCGGGGCGGCACGTCGCGCCGCCGAGGCGGTACCTGCGCGACATCGGGGTGGAGGTCGACGCGGCCGAGGTGACGGCCACCGTCGCCGCCCAGGCCGCCGCCGGCAACGGCTGGGTGAAGCTGGTTGGCGACTGGATCGACCGGGGCGTCGGCGACCTCGCCCCCGCCTGGGACGCCGACACGATGGCCGCCGCCGTGGCCGCCGCGCACGCCGCCGGGGCGCGGGCGGCCGTGCACACGTTCTCCGAGGCGGGCGTCGAGATCATGGTGCGGGCCGGGGTGGACTCGGTCGAGCACGGCACCGGGCTCAGCCTCGACCTGATCGACCTGATGGCCCGGCAGGGCACCGCCCTGGTGCCCACGATGATCAATATTCGGACGTTCGGCGGGATCGCCGACCAGGCCCGCGCGAAGTTCCCCGGGTACGCCGACCACATGATCGCTCTGCGGGACCGCTTCCCCGAGGTGGTGCGCTCGGCGTACGAGGCGGGGGTGCCCATCTACGTCGGCACGGACGCGGGCGGCGGCATCGACCACGGGCTGGCCGCCGAGGAGATGCTGCTGCTGCACGAGCAGGCCGGCATGTCGGCCGTGGACGTCCTCGCCGCGGCCTCCTGGCGGGCCCGGGAGTGGCTCGGCTTCCCCGGCCTGGTCGAGGGCGGCCTCGCGGACCTCACGGTCTACCCGGTCGACCCCCGGCGCGACCTGTCCGTGGTGCGCACCCCGTCCCGCATCGTCCTGCGCGGTCGCGTGCTGCGCTGACGCACCGCCCGCCGGGCCCCGCGTGTCACGCGACGGTGCAGGAAAGGGGCGCGTCAGCCACCGGAGTGCAGGAACAGGCGCGTCAGGCGACGGGGTGCAGGAAGAGGTGCAGGGCGAGGTCGGCGAGGGCGCGGGCGGTCTGCTCGGGCGGGGCCTGCGGAAGCACGATGTGGCTCACCACCAGCCGGACGATGGTGTCGGCGGCGAACGCCAGCCCGGTCGGGTCCGCCGCCGGCAGGTGGACCCGTGCCCACTCGCGCAGCGCGCCGGTCGCCTCGCCCAGCACCAGCTCCGAGCGCGTCGTCAGGTAGGGGAGCAGCTCGTCCGAGCCGCCCCGGGCGCTGGTCAGGATCGCCTTGAGCAGCGGATTGTCCGCCGCCGTGGTGAGGGTGTGCGCGATCGCCGCGTACGCGCCGGCCCGCACGTCGCCGCCGTGCTCCGCCAGGCGCGTCCGCACGTCGCCGACGAACCGGTCCACCTCGCGCCGGGCCAGCGCCTCGGCCAGCCCCGCCTTCGTGCCGAACTCGTTGTAGACCGTCTGCCGGCTCACCCCGGACGCGGCGGCCACCTCGCCCATCCGCACGCAGTCCCAGCCGGCGGCGATCGCCTGCGCCCGCGCGGCGTCGACGATGCCGTCCCGCAGTCGCTGCCGGGCGGCGTCCCTGAACTCACCCATCGTGGCCGAAGTCTACGGCCGACATCCGACGACGGCCGCCTGCCGCATCCCGCGGCGGTGACCCGTCACGGGGCCCGGCGGTGACCCGCCACGGGCCCGGCGGTGACCCGCCACGGGCCCGGCGGTGACCCGTCGCGCGCCCCGGGGCGGTGCCCCGCCGCGTCCGATGACGGCGTTCCGCCGCGCCCGATGACGGCGTCCCGGCGTCGGGCGCATAGGATGTGCGGTCATGGCACGCGTGCTCACTCCCCGGGCGGAGGACTTTCCCCGCTGGTACCAGGACCTGATCGCCAAGGCGAAGCTGGCCGACAACGGCCCGGTCCGGGGGACCATGGTCATCCGACCGGCCGGCTACGCCATCTGGGAGCGGATGCAGGCCGAGATGGACGCCCGGATCAAGGCGGCGGGCGCGGAGAACGCGTACTTCCCGCTGTTCATCCCGGAGAGCTACCTCAAGCGCGAGGCCGAGCACGTCGAGGGCTTCTCGCCCGAGCTGGCGGTGGTCACCCACGGCGGCGGCAAGCAGCTCGCCGAGCCGGTGGTGGTGCGCCCCACCAGCGAGACGGTGATCGGCGAGTTCATGGCCAAGTGGATCGACTCGTACCGGGACCTGCCGCTGCTGCTCAACCAGTGGGCGAACGTGGTGCGCTGGGAGCTGCGCCCCCGGGTCTTCCTGCGCACCAGCGAGTTCCTCTGGCAGGAGGGGCACACCGCCCACGCCACGCGTGACGACGCCCGCGCCTACGCGCGCCGCATCCTGCACGAGGCGTACGAGGACCTGATGGCCAACGTGCTCGCCATCCCGGTGGTGGTGGGCCTCAAGACCGCCCGGGAGCGCTTCGCCGGGGCCACCGCCACGTACACGTGCGAGGGCATGATGGGCGACGGCAAGGCCCTCCAGCTCGGCACCAGCCACGAGCTGGGACAGAACTTCGCCAAGGCGTTCGACATCAGCTACTCCTCGGCCGAGGGCGGCCGGGAGCACGCGTGGACGACGTCCTGGGGCACCTCGACCCGGATGCTCGGCGGCCTGATCATGGCCCACGGCGACGACAACGGCCTGCGGGTGCCGCCGAGGCTGGCGCCCGTGCAGGCGTACGTGATGGTGGTCAAGGCCGGCGAGGGCGTCGGCGAGGCGGCGGCCAAGCTCTGCGACGGCCTGCGCGAGGCCGGGGTCCGGGTTGCGCTCGACGACCGTACGGACACCCCGTTCGGCCGCCGGGCCGTCGACGCCGAGCTGCGCGGCTATCCGGTACGCGTCGAGGTCGGCCCCCGCGACCTGGCCGCCGGCAACGCGGTCGTGGTCCGGCGTACGGACGGCTCGAAGTCCCCGACGCCGGTGGCCGACGTGGTCGGCGCGGTGCTGGCCGCCCTGGAGGCCGACCAGAAGGCGCTGCACGACCAGGCCCTCGCCCACCGCGAGTCCCGCACCGTCGAGGTCGCCACGCTCGCCGAGGCGATCGAGGCGGCGGCCACCGGCTGGGCCCGGGTGCCGTGGTCGGCGGTCGGCGCGGCCGGCGAGGCCGAGGCCAACGGCCAGGGCGTCACGGTCCGGTGCCTGCTGCGCGCCGACGGCTCGGTGCCGGACTCGGAGGACGAGCCGGACCTGGTCGCCGTCCTGGCCCGCGCCTACTGAGGTGTAAGGAAGGGCCCCTTACTAACGTTTTCGGTAGAGCAGGGGCCCCCTGTCAACAGCCCTGAAGGTGGTGGCGTGCACTTCGAACCGGGTCGGCTGATCATGCACCGCAACGTGCGGCACGGCCGGATCGGGTGGGCCCGGACGGCCCGCGTGGTCCTCGACGACGAGCGGGGGCTGCTGCTCTGGGTCCCCCGGGGCGCGCCGGTGGCGCACGAGGTGAACGCGGCCGGGCTGACCATGCGGGCGGTGCCCTTCACCGAGTGGATCACCCCGTCCTACCGACTGAAGCGCGGCCACTGGGACGGGCCCCCCGTGCTGAAGTTCCTGCCCGCCGGGGCCGCCCACTCCGTCTGGTGGTTCCGCGACGACCAGGGCCGGTTCACCAACTGGTACGTCAACCTGGAGGAGCCCGGCGTCCGGTGGGACGACGGCGCGCTCGCCGGGGTCGACATGGTGGACCAGGACCTCGACGTGGTGGTCAGGCCCGACCTGGGCTGGGAGTGGAAGGACGAGGACGAGTTCGTGGAGCGCCTCGCGTTCCCCGAGCACTACTGGGTGACCGACGAGAAGGCGGTCCGCGCCGAGGGGGAGCGGGTGATCCGGCTCGCCGAGGCCGGCGAGTTCCCCTTCGACGGCACCTGGTGCGACTTCGCCCCGCCGGCCGACTGGGAGCTGCCGGACGAGCTGCCGCCCGGCTGGGACCGCCCGCCGGTCCGCTGAGCCGCCCGGGACCGCCCGCCGGCCCGCGGGGGCGTGTCGTCCGTCACTCGGGCGTCGCCGTCGGCGGCCCGCCCGGGTCCGCCGTGAGGAATCCGGGCGTCGTCTGGCAGAATGGTTCGCTGGTATCCGGCACGCGTCCGGCGCCCTCTACCCCGGGCGCGTAGCCAGTCCACCGAGCAACCTCCGGCCCAAACCCCACTGTGCCGGTCGGCGCTCACCCGTGCACCGCCCGTACCGGGCCGGTGAAATCGCAACAGGAGCGAAACAACTGTGGCCGTAAAGATCCGGCTCCTGCGGATGGGCAAGATCCGCAACCCGCAGTACCGCATCGTCGTCGCCGACTCGCGCACCAAGCGCGACGGCCGGGCGATCGAGTTCGTCGGGATCTACCAGCCGAAGGAAGACCCTTCGGTGATCGAGGTCAAGTCGGAGCGGGTCCAGTACTGGCTGTCGGTCGGCGCCCAGCCGAGCGAGGCCGTGCAGCGCCTGCTGGAGCTGACCGGTGACTGGCAGAAGTTCAAGGGCCTGCCGGCCCCGCCGCCGCTGAAGGTCGCCGCCGAGCGGGCCGACCGCAAGGCGGCGTACGAGGCCGAGGCGAAGGCCGCCGCCGGCCTGGCCGACACCCCGGCGAAGCCGGCCAAGAAGGCCGCCAAGGCCGAGGCCCCGGCTGCCGAGGAGGCGCCGAAGGCCGAGGAGCAGCCCGCCGCCGCGAACACCGGCGAGCAGGCCTGACATGGAACTGCGTCCGGCGCTTGAGCACCTGGTCAAGGGCATCGTCGACCACCCGGACGACGTCCGGGTCCGCATGGTCGACAACCGTCGGGGCAAGCGGCTGGAAGTCCGCGTGCACCCGGAGGACCTCGGCACGGTGATCGGACGGTCCGGCCGGACCGCCAAGGCGCTGCGCCAGGTGATCGGCTCCATCGGTGGGCGCGGCGTTCGTGTCGACATCGTCGACTCGTACTGATGCTGCTCATCGTCGGCAGGATCGGCAAGCCGCACGGCATCCGCGGTGAGGTCACCGTGGAGGTGCGCACCGACGAGCCCGAGGCGCGCTTCGCGCCCGGCTCGGTCCTCGTGACCGAGCCGGGCGCGGCGCCGCCGGCCAACCCCGCCCCCGGCCCCGGCGTGCCGTTCCGGGTGCCGGCCGAGCTCACCGTGGAGTCCGCCCGCTGGCACCAGGGGCGGATGCTGGTCGCGTTCGAGGGCGTCCTCGAACGCGACGTCGCCGAGGCGCTGCGCGGCACCCTGCTCGGGGTGGACAGCGCGGACGTCGCCCCGCCGGAGGACCCGGAGGAGTTCCACGACCACCAGCTCGTCGGCCTGGCCGTGGTCACCCCGGGCGGCGAGCACCTCGGCGAGGTGGCCCGCATCGACCACGCGCCCGCGTCGGACCTGCTGGTGCTGCGCCGCCCCGAGGGGCGGACCGCGCTGATCCCGTTCGTCCGGGCGATCGTCCCCGAGGTCGATCTCGCGAACGGTCGCGTCGTCGTCGACCCGCCCGGCGGCCTGCTCGACCTGTAGGCCCGCCCGGCCCTGGACCCGCTGGAGCACCCCCGCATGCGCGTCGACATCGTGTCGATCTTCCCCGAGTACTTCGCCCCGCTCGACCTGTCGCTGATCGGCAAGGCCCGGGCCAACGGGACGCTGCGGCTGGCCGTGCACGACCTGCGGGCGTGGACCCACGACGTGCACCGCACGGTCGACGACACGCCGTACGGCGGCGGCCCCGGCATGGTGATGCGGCCCGAGCCGTGGGGCGAGGCGCTCGACGCCCTCGCCCCCGAGGAACTGGCCCCGGACGGCGTCACCCTGCCCCGGCTGGTGGTGCCCTCCCCGGCCGGGGAGCCGTTCACCCAGGCCATGGCGTACGAGCTGGCCGCCGAGTCGCACCTGCTCTTCGCCTGCGGCCGGTACGAGGGCATCGACCAGCGGGTGCTCGACCACGCCGCCACCCGGGTGCGGGTGACCGAGGTCTCCCTCGGCGACTACGTGCTCTTCGGCGGCGAGGTGGCGGTGCTGGTGATCCTGGAGGCGGTCACCCGGCTGCTGCCCGGGGTGCTCGGCAACGCCGGCTCGCTCGACGAGGAGTCGCACGCCCACGGGCTGCTGGAGGCGCCGATGTACACCAAGCCGGCCCTCTGGCGGGGGCACGAGGTGCCGGAGGTGCTCCGCTCCGGCGACCACGGCCGGATCGCCCGCTGGCGGCGCGACGAGGCGCTGGCGCGTACCGCCGGCCGGCGGCCCGACCTGCTCGCCGCGCTGGCCCCGGAGAGCCTGGACAAGCGGGACCGCGCGGCGCTGGAGCGGGCAGGTGTCGACCGGGCGGCCCTGGAGCGGGCGGCCGTCGACCGGCCGACCCTCGACGACGGGACCGGATTTCCGCCCCCGCCGGGGCGTGTGGCAAAGTAGAGGGGTTGCCGCATCCACCTGCGCCGCCGGCGGATGCGAGGATCCTCGACCGGGGCCGCGAGCGGCTTCCACCCGGGGATCAGAATCACCCATCCGCGCACCGAGTGACGGTGCGCCGTGAGCCTCACGAGGACGCAGCGATGAACATCCTGGACGCCCTTGACGCCCAGTCGAAGCGGGTCGACCTCCCCGACTTCCGCGCCGGTGACACCGTCAAGGTGCACGCGCGGGTCGTCGAGGGCAACCGGTCCCGGGTCCAGATCTTCCAGGGCGTCGTCATCCGCCGCCAGGGCGGTGGCCTGCGCGAGACCTTCTCGGTCCGCAAGGTCAGCTTCGGCGTGGGTGTCGAGCGGACCTACCCGCTGAACAGCCCGGCGATCGACCGCGTCGAGGTCGTGACCCGTGGTGCCGTGCGCCGCGCCAAGCTCTACTACCTGCGCGAGCTGCGGGGCAAGAAGGCCAAGATCAAGGAGCGCCGCGAGAAGCAGCCGAGCTGACTTCCCGCCCGCCCCGCCGCCTGACCCGCGCGGATGCCGGACGAGCCGACCCCGGCTACGCTGGCCGCGCGGGCGCAGGCGGGCGTCGATGTGTCGCGGCGCTGCCGCGACCACGGATCGTCCCACTACCGCCCGCGGGGCCTCGACGAGGCTCCCGGGCGGTAGTGGCGTTTCTGCGAACCGGGGAGTGACGTGGTGCGGACCCTTGACGAGGACGGCGCCGCCGATCCGTGGCACCGGCGGGTGCGGCGCGCCCGCCGGCAGATGCCGCTGTGGCAGGAGCTGCCCCTGCTGCTGGTCGTCGCGTTCTGCCTGGCGGTGCTCATCCGCACCTTCCTGCTCCAGGCGTTCTTCATCCCGTCCGGGTCGATGGAGGACACCCTGCTCATCGGCGACCGGGTGCTGGTCAACAAGCTCGTCTACGACGTACGGGACCCGCGCCGTGGCGAGGTGGTGGTCTTCCGGGGCACCGACCGGTGGGTGGCGCACGACGTCCAGGAGCCCGAGCCCGGGTTCGTGGAGCGGTTCGGCCGCACGGTCGGCGACATGATCGGGCTGAGCCGCCCCGGCGAGAAGGACTTCATCAAGCGGGTCGTCGGCGTGCCCGGCGACCGGGTGCGGTGCTGCGACGCCCAGGGCCGGGTCACCGTCAACGACGTCCCGCTCGACGAGCCGTACGTGATCCGGAACTCGCCGCTGGACCCGCCGCCGAACGCGGACGAGTGCCGGTCGCGGCGCTTCGAGGAGGTGGTGGTCCCGCCGGGCCAGCTCTTCGTTATGGGCGACCACCGGCGGGTCTCCCAGGACGCCCGCTGCCAGGGGCCGGTGCCCATCGACAACGTGGTCGGCCGGGCCTTCGCGGTGGTGTGGCCCTCGGCGCGGTGGGCGTCCCTGCCGGTGCCGGAGACCTTCGCCGAGGTCGAGCGGGCCGGCGCGGTGGCCGGCGCGGCACCGGCCCCGGTCCGTCCCACCGGCGCGGGCGGTCTGCCGCTGCTGCTCCCGCTCTCGGCCGCCGCGTCGGTTCTCGCGCGTTCCGGACGGCCGGCCCCGGCCCGGCGACGTAGGCTCCTCCCGTGATTGACGAGCAGACCGACAAGAAGAGCAGCTCCTTCTGGAAGGAGCTGCCCATTCTCCTGGGCGTGGCGATCCTGGTCGCGGTGCTGGTGCGGGCCTTCGTGCTGCAGACCTTCTACATCCCGTCGCCGTCCATGGAGAACACCCTCCAGATCGACGATCGGGTGCTGGTCAACAAGCTGGTGTACGACTTCCGGTCGCCGCACCGCGGCGAGGTGATCGTGTTCAAGGCACCCACCGAGTGGAGCGGCAACCCCGACGGCGAGGACTTCATCAAGCGGGTGATCGGCGTCGGCGGAGACCGGGTGGTCTGCTGCGACCCGCAGGATCGGCTGCTGATCAACGGCAAGCCGCTCGACGAGCCGTACATCTTCTCGGCGGACGGCCAGCGGGACAAGCCGGCCGACCAGGAGTTCGACATCACCGTGCCGCCGGGTCGGCTGTGGGTGATGGGCGACCATCGTTCGGCCTCGGGCGACTCGCTGGAGCACTGGCAGCAGTCGGGCCAGAACATCGACAGCGCCACCATCCCCGAGGACCGGGTGGTCGGTCGGGCCTTCACCGTCTTCTGGCCGGTGAACCGGGCCACCTGGCTCACCGTGCCGAAGCAGTTCGACGGCATTCCCGGCTCCTGAGCCCCGCCGCCCACGCCCGGGTGGGCGTGGGCGAGCAGCGCCGGGTCTGGCAGGCTGGAACGGTGACCGCCTACACCCCTCGACGCGCGGCGCGCGTGCTGCTCGTCGACGCCGCCGGCCGGGTGCTGCTCTTCGCCGGGCACGACCCGGCGCGACCTGAGCACCGGTACTGGTTCACCCCCGGCGGCGGCCTGGATCCGGGGGAGTCCCCGGCGACCGGCGCCGCCCGGGAGCTTGCCGAGGAGACCGGCCTGCGGCTGGCCCCCGCCGAGCTGGGCGAGCCGGTGTGGCGGGAGACGGTCCGGTTCCCCTTCGGCGGCGTCCACTACCAGCAGGAGCAGGAGTTCTTCCTGGTCCGGGTGTCGGCCTGGGAGGTGGACACCGGGGGCTTCGACGCCGTCGAGCGGGCCAGCGTCTCCGGGCACCGCTGGTGGCCGGTCGCCGAGCTGGCCGCCACCGCAGAGCGCTACTACCCGGACGGCCTGCCGGAGCTGCTGCGCCGGGCCCTGGCCGCGCACCCGGCCGCGCCGCCGCCGGTCACCGCTTCCGCGCCCTCGCCGGCCGCGCGCCCCGGCGATCCGTCGCCGGTCACCACCTCCGCGCCTCCGCCGGTCGCGCACCTCACTGCGCCGCCGGTCACCGCTTCCACCGCGCCGTCGCCGGCCGGGCGTCCCGACGCGCCGCCGGCCGACGCCGGGGTCGACCCCACCGACGGGGGTACGCCGTGCTGACCCCGCCGCGCACGGTGGTGCGCCGGGAGGCCGGGCTGTACGCGCTGGAGCGCGCCCTGCAACGCCGGGGCTTCCGGCACGTGGCCGGCGCCGACGAGGCCGGCCGGGGCGCGTGCGCCGGCCCGCTGGTCGCGGCGGCGGCGGTGCTGCCCGAGGGGCGGCGCGGTGAGATCGACGGGCTGGCCGACTCCAAGCTGCTCACCCCGGCCGGCCGGGAACGCGTCTACGAGCAGGTGGTCGCCCGCGCCCTGGCGTACGCGGTGGTGGTGGTCCCGGCCGAGGAGGTCGACGCCCGGGGCCTGCACGTGTGCAACCTCGCCGCGATGCGTCGGGCGCTGGCGTCGTTGACCACCCGCCCCGACTACGTGCTGACCGACGGCTTCGGCGTCGACGGGGTGGACGTGCCGGGGCTCGCGGTCTGGAAGGGCGACCGGGTGGCCGCCTGCGTGGCGGCGGCGAGCGTGCTGGCCAAGGTCACCCGGGACCGGATCATGGTGGAGCTGGACGCCGACTTCCCCGGCTACGGCTTCGCCGAGCACAAGGGGTACGTCACGGCGGAGCACACGGCGGCCCTGCGCGAGCGCGGCCCGTGCCGCGAACACCGCTTCTCGTACGTGAACGTGGCCGCCGCCTCCGGCCTGGACGGGCGGCCTCCCCGATCCCGCCGGTCGGCGGTCGCGGGGCGGGACGAGCCGATGGAGCGATCTGGCGCGTCAGGAGGTACCGTCGGCGTGGCGTTGGGCGAGCAGCCCCGACCTCCCGCGCCGGTGGGGGAAGATGTGGTCATGGAAGGCGGAGTGCGATGAGCGCGGAAGATCTCGAAAAGTACGAGACCGAGATGGAGCTGCAGCTCTACCGGGAGTACCGCGACATCGTCCGTCAGTTCTCCTACGTGGTGGAGACCGAGCGCCGCTTCTACCTGGCCAACCAGGTCGACATGCACGTGCGCAACTCCGACGGCGAGGTCTACTTCGAGGTCGAGATGCACGACGCCTGGGTGTGGGACATGTACCGCCCCGCCCGGTTCGTCAAGAACGTCCGGGTGATGACGTTCAAGGACGTGAACGTCGAGGAGCTGGAGAAGCCCGACATCTCGCTGCCCGCCGACTCCGGCTTCGGCGGCTGAGGGCCCCTCCGGCCCGCCCCCGCTCCGGCCGACCCGTCCTCACTCCACCGGCACCACGACCTCGACCCGCTGCACCATGTTGTTGGCGAAACCGCCCCGGTTCCACGCCTGTCCGACCGGCTGGCCGCGCCCGGACGCGTCGGTCGCCCGCGCGCCCAGCACGTGCCGCCCCGGCTCGGCCGTCCACTCGAAGCGCCACCGCCGCCACGCCCACTCCCCGCCGGTCGGCGGGTCCAGCACCGCCGGGGCCCACGTGTCGCCGCCGTCGGTGGTCACCTCCACCGACGCCACCGGGGCGTGCCCGGACCACGCCCGGCCGTCCAGAGTGCACCGTCCGGGTCGGAGCACCCGGGCGCGGGACATGAAGTCGGGGAAGCCCGGCGGCCGGACCAGCGCCCGGGGCTCGATCCGGGTGACCGGCACACCAGGGTCGTCGGCGTCGTCGCGCAGCCGGTAGGCCACCGCGTTCTGGTAGCCGTCGAACGGCTCGGTCAGCACCGTGATGCCGCGCAGCCACTTCACGTGCGCCATCCCGTACCAGCCGGGCACGATCAGCCGCAGCGGCGCGCCGTGCTGCGGCAGCAGGGGAGCGCCGTTCATCTCGTACGCCAGCAGCACCTCGTCGCGCAGCGCGTCGGCGACGGGCAGCGCCCGCCGGTAGTCCTGCTCCACGCCGCGCTCGACACCGTGGTCGGCCCCGGTGAAGACGACGTCCACGGCGTCCGGGTCGAGCCCCGCCGAGCGCAGCAGCGGTGCCAGCGGGGTGCCGGTCCACTCGGCGTTGCCCACGGCCTCGACCAGCCAGGGCTGGCTCACCGGGCGGGGGCGCAGCAGCGCGCGGCCGTTGCCGGCGCACTCCAGGGTGACCCGGTGGGTGACCCGGGGGCGGCTGCGCAGCTCGGCCAGGTCCACGGTGAGCGGCCGGTCCACCGCACCGTCGACGGTCAGCGCGTGCGTCGCCGGGTCGACGTCCGGGATGTCGTAGTGGATGAGCAGGTAGTGCAGGCCGGCCGGGGTCACGTCGTAGCGCAGCGCCTCCAGCGGGATGCCGTGGTTGCGGGCGGCCAACTGGAGTTCCTCGACGCTGATCGCCTCGTCCGGCTCCGCCAGCCGGGAGGGCCGGCTGACGTCGTCCACACTGGTCATCGCGCTCTCCTGGGAGTGTTGGGCCGGGTGGGCCGATGTCGGTGGCGGTCGCCGTCGTGGGCCGGCGGGTGGCCCCGCCCCGGGGCCGGGGCGGCTGCCGGGTCAGCATAGGGCCGGGACGGATCGGTCCCGGCCATAGCAGATCGTCGACCCCGGCGGGCGTCGTCCACAACGGACCGGCTGTCCACAGGGCCGGCGGCCCGGCGGTGGCGGCGGCGCCGCAGGCCCGGCACGCTGCGGGGATGCGGACGATAAGCGGAACGGGCGGCAACGAACGACCCTGGTCCGGCGGCCTCCGGGGCGGCGGGGCGCGGCTGGCCACGGCGGCACTCGGAGTGCTCGCCCTCGTCGCCGCACCCGGCTTCGTCCCGCCGCCGGTCGTCGCCGTCGCCGGGGCCGCCGCGCCGATGCCGGTCAGGGCGTTCCGGTGGCCGCTCGACGGCGCGTTCCGACCCGCCCGTCGGTTCGAGCCGCCGCCGCAGCCGTGGCTGCCGGGTCACCGGGGCGTCGACCTGGCCGCCGCGCCGGCCGCCGTGGTCCGGGCCGCCGGGCCGGGGGTGGTCCTCTTCGCCGGCCCGGTCGCCGGTCGCCCCGTGGTCACGGTCGGGCACGCGGCGGGGCTGCGCACCACGTACGAGCCGGTGCGGCCCGGGGTCCGCGCCGGTGACCGGGTGGCCGCCGGGGCACCGCTGGGGCGGTTGCTGTCCGGACACGCCGGCTGTCCCGAACCGGCCTGCCTGCACTGGGGGCTGCGCCGGGGCGAGGAGTACCTGGACCCGCTGGCCCTGCTCGGGCTCGGTCCCGTCCGGCTCCTGCCCACCTGACGGGGCCGTTTCGCGTCAGCGCTGGGCGAGCAGCGCGGGCAGCCGCGCGGCGAGCCGCTCGTACTCGTCCGGCGAGTTGTAGACCTGACCGGACACGCGCAGCCAGCCCCGGCCGTCCCAGGTGCTCACCGCCACCTCGGCGGCGAGCCGCTCGGCGATCCGGATCCGCAGCGCGCGGGCCGCGTCGACCGTGGTGGCGAGCCCGGCCGGGAGCGGCACGATCCGCATGGCCACCGTCGGCCCGCCCGGCTCAGGCAGGTCGGTCGGCGCGAGCCCCAGCGCGTCGGCGAGGACCCGTTGCCCGTACGCCGCCAGGGCCGCGTTGTGCGCGCGCACCCGGTCGACGCCGAGGGTGCGCAGGGTCCAGAGGCCGGCCGGCGCGGCCAGCCAGGGGGTGTAGTCCAGGGTCGCCTGCCACTCGACGTTGCCCGGGAAGCCGGCCGCCTGCTCCCAGGAGACCACCAGCGGCTCCACCCGGTCCCGCCACGGCGGCGCCACCACCAGCACGGCGGTGCCGCGCGGGGCGTATCCCCACTTGTGCAGGTTGCCCACCCAGAAGTCCGCGCCGACGTCCGCGACCGGGGTCGGCAGCATTCCCGGCGCGTGCGCGCCGTCCACGAGCACCGGTACGCCGTGCCCGTGCGCCGCCGCGACGATCGCGGCGACCGGGAAGAGGCGGGCGGTGGCCGAGGTGAGCTGGTCGACGACGAGCAGCTTGGTGCAGCCGGGGCGCAGCCCGGCGCGGACGGCCTCGACGACCTGCGCGTCCGTCGCCGTCAACGGCACGGGCAGGGTGCGGTGGGTGGCCCCGGTGCGCCGGCACTCCCGGTCTACCGAGAAGCCGACCGCGCCGTAGCCGTGGTCGGTGGTGAGCACCTCGTCGCCGGGGCGCAAACCGACGGACTGGAGCACCACGGCCACGCCGGTGGTGGCGTTGCCGATCAGGGCGGTGCCGTCGGGGTCGGCGCCGAGGAAGGCGGCCAGGTGCCGGCGGCTGTGGGTGACGCGTTCGGCCAGGCCGGGCCCGAGGAAGCGCGGCGGGTTCGCCTCCATCTCGTCGCGCAGCCGCTGCTGGGCGCGCTGCACGCCGATTGGCACGGCCCCGAACGAGCCGTGGTTGAGGTGGCTCACCGCCGGATCGAGCGAGAAGAGCAGCCGGGCGCCGGGGATGGGCTCGGGCGGCTGCGGCGCGCTCATTGCTTGATCGTAGCCCGGACATCGACGGACGGCCGCTCGGCGAGGAGGACGAGGTCCCCGGCCGCCCGACGCCGCCACGGCTCGCGGACGCCACTCGGACGCGTAGGTGGGTCGGGACGCTGCTGCCCCCTCGCTCAGGCGCGGTGCGTCGGCGCGCGGTGGGTCGCGGACGCCGCTGCGCCATCCCGGCGCGAGGTGGGCCTGCCCGCCGCTTTGTTGCTCAGGCGCGCGGGTGGGCCTGCCGACGCCGCTTCGTCGCTCAGGCGCGCGGGTGGGCCTGCCGGTACGCGGCCCGCAGCCGCTCCACCGACACGTGGGTGTAGATCTGTGTGCTGGCCAGCGACGAGTGGCCGAGCAGCTCCTGCACCGCGCGCAGGTCGGCCCCGCCCTCCAGTAGGTGGGTCGCGGCGGAGTGGCGCAGCCCGTGCGGGCTGGTCCGGGGCAGCCCGGCCGCCTCCGCGTACCCGGCGACGATCCGCCGGGCCGTCGTCGGGTGCAGCCGCCCGCCGCGCGCCCCGAGCAGCAGGGCGTCGCCGGAGCCCGGCCCGGCCAGGACGGGCCGCCCGACCCGCAGCCACTCGTCGAGCGCCCGCTGCGCGGGCACCCCGTACGGCACGGAACGCTCCCGCGAGCCCTTCCCGAGCACCCGGACCACCCGCCGGGAGTGGTCCACGTCGACGACGTCGAGGCCGCACGCCTCGCTGACCCGTACCCCGGTCGCGTAGAGCAGTTCGAGCAGCACCCGGTCCCGCGACACCACGGCCCGTTCCTCCTCCCCGCCCGCCTCGGGTGGAGAGATCTTGGTGAGATTCGGCCCCTCCGGGGGCCGTTCCGTACCAAGATCTCCGGTGCGTGGGGCCGCGACCAGGGCGGACGCCTGGTCGGCGCGGAGCACGGTCGGCAGGTCCCGGTGGGCCCGGGGGCTCGCCAGCGGCGCGGCCACGTCGGCGGGGAGCAGCCCCGCCCGGTGGGCCCAGGCGCTGAACGTGCGCGCCGAGGCGGCCCGGCGGGCCATCGTGGTGCGGGCGGCCCCGGTGGTCCGCTGCTTCGCCAGCCAACTGCGCAGCACAGCGAGGTCCAGGTCGGCGACCCCGGCGCAGCCCATCCGGGTGGCGTGGTCGAGCAGGGAGACCAGGTCGCCGACGTACGCCCGGACGGTGTGCGCCGAGCGGTTGCGCACCCGGGCCAGGTGGTCGGCGAAGTCGTCCACCGCCTCGCGCATCCCGGCCGGGAGGGCGGCGTGCATCTCCCTCGTGCCGGGCCCGGCGCGGCTCACGGGGGCCCGCCCCGCGCGCCCGTCCGCCGGTAGGGCCCCCCTCCGTCGCCTCGCACCGGCCCAGCTTACGAGCGCGCGGCCCCCGGGGCAGCCCGGCGGCCCGACCGGCCCGGCGCACCGCCGGTGCGCCGGGGAGACGGTGCGACGGAGAGGCGACGCGGCGTGATCGGTGCTGGCTGGGGAGTGGTCGGCGGGGGAAACTGGGAGGTACCACGTCGCCGGTGCCAGTGCTGCCACCAGGTGCGTACGCAGCCCCGCCCGTGCCGACGCGACGCGGCCGGGACGGGCGGCCCCAGGAAGGATGGGACCGAGCATGGGCCTGGACGTCGTCCTCTACCGGCTGGTCCGCCCCGGCCCCGGCCGTCGCCGCCCGTCGTACGCCACCGTGCAGGTGGTGGCCGACCCGCGCGACGTGCTGGTGGACCTGCTCGGGCGGGTACGCGGCGGAGGCCGCACCCCGCTGCTGGACCGGCTCGACCCGGGCGGCGAGCTGGTCGTGGCGGTCGACCAGGTGCCGCAACTGCTCGTCGAGCTGCGCTGCCTCGGTGAGGCGGCCGGCACCCCGGCGGAGGCGGACCAGGTCCGTCGGTTGGCGGAGCTGGCCCGGCGAAGCCTACGCGACCACGACGTGCAGATCCGCTTCGAGGGCGACTGAGTGCCACACCCCCGGCGCGCGGCGTCAGGGCGGCGGATCGGGCGGGGCGCCGGCGGGCCGGGCCGGCTGCGCGACCAGCGCGTACCCGTCGTCGCGGCGGCGGACCAGGCCCAACTCCTCCAGCAGCGACAGTTTGCGCAGGGCGGTGCGGACGTCGACCCCGGCGCGGGCGGCCAGCCGGTCCACGCCGGTCGCCCCGCGCCGGGGCAGCGCCTCCAGCACCAGCGTCGCCTCGTCGTCGAGCAGATCCCGGGGATGCCGTGCGGCGCGCGCCAGTGGCGCCAGGTCGACGCCGATGCGGCCGACCTCCTCCAGCACGTGCGGCACGCCGGTGACCAGCCGCGCCGACGGTTGTTCCCGCAGCACCTCGTGCGCGCCGACCGACATGGCGGAGGTGACCGGGCCCGGCACCACCATCGCGTACCGCCCGGCGGCGAGGGCCCGGTTGAGGGTCTGCGTCGCGCCGCTGCGGGCCGCCGCCTCGACCAGGACGGTGCCCCGGGTCGCCGCCGCGATCACCCGGTTGCGGATGAGGAACCGGGGGCGGTGCGGCTCCGCCCCGGGCATCCACTCGCTGACCAGCAGCCCCGTCTCGGCGATGCGGTCGAACAGCGCGGCGTTGCCCGACGGGTAGGGCCGGTCGATGCCGCAGGCGAGCACCGCCACCGTCAGTCCGCCCGCGTTGAGCGCGCCCCGGTGGGCCGCCGCGTCGATGCCGTAGGCGCCCCCGGAGACCACCGTCCAGTCCCGGTCGGCCAGCCCGTAGCCCAGTTCGGTGGCCACGTGCAGCCCGTACGGGGTGGCCGCCCGCGCGCCGACCACCGAGACCGCCCGGTCCAGCGCCTCCCGCAGCGGCCACCCGCCACGAACCCAGAGGCAGAGCGGGGGAGCGGTCTCCCGGTCCACCCGCCGCTCCCGGCTCGGCAACACCATGTCGCGCAGGCTGTCCACGCCCGGCGGCCACTCCTCGTCGTCGGGGGTGACGATCCGGGCGCCCGCCCGCTCCGTACGGGCCAGGGCTTCGGCCGCCACGTCGCGCGCGTCCGCCTCCCCGGACCGGGCCGCCACGGCGGCGCGCAGCCACTCCTCCGGCGCGCCCCCGTCGAGCAGCAGCTCCAGCGCGCCGGCCGGGCCGAGCCGGTCGACCAGCGCGTACACCGATCGGGTGCCGGGCTCGGCGAACCAGGTCAACGCCACCCGGGCCAGCAGGTCGTCCTCGGTGCTCATGCCGCGTCCCCCATCCTGAGCTGGATCGCCTCGCGGACGTCGTCGGCGTGCGGGCGGCTCCGCCCGTCCAGGTCGGCGATCGTCCACGCCATTCGGATCACCCGGTCGAAGCCGCGCGCCGACAGGGACCCGCAGTCGAGTCGAGCGCGCAGCTCCCGGGTGTCCCGGTCGGGCAACCGCCACGGCGGGCGTCGCAGCCACGGCCCGGGGGCCTCCGCGTTGACCCGCCAGCCGTCGCCGGCCCACCGTTCGGCGGCGGCCCGGCGGGCGTCCGCCACCCGCGCCGCGACGGCGGCCGACGGCTCGCCGGTCGCCAGCGACTCCATCAGCTCCGCGGACCGCAGCGGCGGCAGGGTCACCTGCACGTCGATCCGGTCCAGCAGCGGCCCGGAGAGGCGGCCCAGGTAGCGGCGGCGGACCTGCGGCGCGCACTCGCAGTACGTGTCGCCGGCCGGCCGCGCACAGGGGCAGGGATTGGCGGCGAGCACCAGTTGCGTCCGGGCCGGGTACTCGGTGCCGCCCCGGCTGCGGGCGAGCAGCACCCGGCCGTGCTCCAGCGGTTGGCGCAGCGCCTCCAGCGCCCCCTTGCCGAACTCCGGCGCCTCGTCGAGGAACAGCACCCCGCGGTGGGCCAGCGACACCGCGCCGGGGCGGGCCAGCCCGGACCCGCCGCCGACCAGGGAGGCCACCGTCGCCGTGTGGTGGGGGGCCTGGAACGGGGGCCGGCGCAGCAGCCGCCCGCCCGCCGGCAGCAGCCCGGCGATCGAGTGCAGCGCGGTGACCTCCAGCGCGGCGGCGTCGTCCAGCTCGGGCAGGATCGACGGCAGCCGCTCGGCGAGCATCGTCTTGCCGGCACCGGGCGGGCCGAACAGCGCCAGGTGGTGCCCACCGGCGGCGGCCACCTCCAGGGCGCGACGACCGAGCGCCTGCCCGGCCACCTCGGCGAGGTCCGGCCCGCCCGACTCTAGCGGGGGCGTCGGGGCGGGCGACTCGATCAGCGGCGCGCCGTCCCGGACGAACCCGACCAGCCGGTGCAGCGTGTCCACCGCGCGGACCCGGACGCCCGGGACGACCGCCGCCTCGGCGGCGTTGGCGACCGGAACGATCACCCGCTCCAGCCCGGCCCGAGCGGCGGCGGCCACCATGGGCAGCACCCCGCGCACCGGCCGGACGGTGCCGTCGAGGCCGAGCTCCCCGAGGACCACCACCCGCTCCAGCGGCAGCAGCGGCAGCTCACCGGAGCCGCCGAGCAGCGCCACCGCGATGGCGAGATCGAAGGCCGAGCCGAACTTCGGCATCGTCGCCGGCAGCAGGTTGAGGGTGATCCGCCGGTTGGGCCAGCGCTGGCCGGAGTTGACGACGGCGGCCCGGACCCGGTCGCGCGCCTCGTGCAGGGTGGTGTCCGGCAACCCGGAGATCACCACGGCCGGCAGCCCCGGCGCGAGGTCCGCCTCCACCTCCACCACGTGCCCGGTCACCCCGACCAATCCCACGCAGAGAACCTTCGCGTAGCTCACGCCCGGCCACCCATCTCAGAACGCTCCCTTGAGGTGCTCCACCCGGGCCGCGCCGGCGTCGGCCAGCTCGACGGCGAGCACGTCGAACCGCACCTCGTCGGCGCTGGTGCCGGTCTCCGCGAGCCACCGGGCGGCCAGCCCCCGCAGCCGCCGCGCCTTCGTCGGCACCACCGCCTCGGCCGGGGTGCCGAAGTCGGCCGTACGCCGGGTCTTCACCTCGCAGAAGGCGAGCACCGGGCCGTCCCAGGCGATGATGTCGATCTCGCCGGCCGGGCAACGCCAGTTCCGGGCGACCGGGCGCAGCCCCGCGCCGATCAGGTGCCGGACGGCGCACCGTTCCCCGTACGCGCCGACCGCCTGGTTCCGCTTCGTCATGGGCGGCACGATGCCCGCTCCGGCGTCCCACCGTGCGGTGCCTGTGGACAACGGGGCCCCCTGTGGACGACCGGACGATCATGCCTTCGGTGTGCTATGAGGCCGTCCCGCGTCGGGCGGCGCGCCTCGTCGGGATGGCGCGCGGGGGCGCCTGTCACATACGGTGCCCGTCGTGAACGCACGACGGAGCTTTCCCGATGATGATCAGGAGCCGCGCTGGTACGCCGGCGAGCGCGGATACGGGGAGTCGGACTGGCGCGCGGCAGGCGACGATCGCTACGGCGCGGACGAGTTGCGCGTCCCCGACCAGCGGGGGGACACCGGCGAGCGGCGCTACGACGAGCTGACCGACCCGCCCGTCGGCCGGTACGGCGAGACCGGGCGACACGGTGCGGACGACGCCTTCGGGCGCACCGACCCCGACACGGACAGCTACCGGTCGTCGCGCTCGCGGCGGGCCAACACGGGCTCGCTCGGGTTCTCGGCAGAGGAGCTGGCGGCGGAGCGGGAGGCGCGCCGGGCAACGCGGTCCGCCGACACGGGCCGGCCCGCCGACGTCGGGCGTGCCGGCGTCGGACGGTTCGCCGACGTCGAGCGGTCGGGTGATGTCGTTCGGTTCGGGGACGTCGAGCGGTCGGGTGAGGTCGCTCGGTTCGCCGACGTCGAGCGGTCGGGCGAGGTCGCTCGGTTCGGCGACAGCGAGCGGTCGGGCGACGTCGGGCGGTTCGGTGACGTCGAGCGGTCGGGCGACGTGGGGCGGTTCGCCGACAGCGAGAGGTCCGGTGACATCCGGCGGTTCGGCGACGTCGAGCGGTCCGGCGACATCGGGCGGTCGAGCGAGGCGGCGCTGCCGGCCAGCCAGCGCTCCGTCACGTTCCCGCTGACCGTCGGCCAGCGCCCGACGCCGGTCTCCGGCACGCCGTACGACACGCGCGAGTCGACCCACCGCGACGCTCCGCTCGACCCCGCCCCGCTCGGCGTCGACCCGGCGCGTGGGCTGGAGCCGCCCCGCCCCGCCCCGCTGGCCGGGTACCCGATCGTGGAGCCGAGCCGCCCCGGCGAGCCCGACCGGCCGGTCGAGCCGGCCCGCCCGCCGGCCGCCGAGCCGGACCGGGGCGCGGGCACCGCCAGCGGCGTCGGCCTGAGCCCCGCCAGCGGCGTCGGCCTGGGCCCCGACAGTGGCGTCGGTCTGGGCCCCGGCGCCGGCCCGGAGCGCGCTCCCGAAGCGGCCCGCCCCGTCGACGCGCCGCACCCGCTGGACCTGCCGACCGGGCCGATGCCCCCGATCGCTCCCCGCCCGGACCTGGCCCCGCCCGCGCTGGAGGCGTACCCCTCGGACGCGCTGCGTCGTCCCGGCCCGGCGCCCTCCGACGGCGTCTACCGGACCCGCCGCCCCGCGCTCGCCGTACTGATCTCGGTGCTGGTCCTGGCCTTCGAGATCCCGGCCCTGCGGGTGCTGCGTCACGGCCTGCTGGGCGACCCGCTCTCCGCCGCCGACGTCGTGGTGGGCACCTTCCTCGTCGCCGGGTTGCCGATCTTCGGTGTCGGCCTCTACGGGCTGCGCACGGGAGGGCTCGCGCTCGCCGACGGCAGCCGGGGCTGGCTCCGGCCGCCGACGGCGTACCTCACGGTGGGCCTGGTGCTCTTCGTCGCCGCCGCGCTGGCCGCCCGCTGAGCGCGGCGCTGGCTGCCGACTGGCCGCCCGCCGACCGCCGCGCTGGCCGCCCGCTGAGCGGCACGCTGGCCGCCCGCTGAGCGGCACGCTGGCCGCCCGCTGAGCGGCACGCTGGCCGCCCGCTGAGCGGCGCTGGCCGCCCCTGTCCCGCCCGCTGACCGGCGGGCGGGACAGGGGCGTACACTGGTCGACTGGCGACCGCCTCGCGCGGTCGACCTCGCGCGCCCTCCTCACGAATCGTCGTGGGGCGACGGCCTCCCTGGTCCCGATCTTGGTCGGGCCCACCATGGCCGGCGACCAGGTGCCAGGACGCCCGGCCATACCGGCCCGGGCGTGACAACCAGGGATCTTGAGGAGTACCCACCATGGCCGTCGTGACCATGCGTCAGCTGCTGGAGAGCGGTGTCCACTTCGGGCACCAGACCCGGCGCTGGAACCCGAAGATGAAGCGCTTCATCATGACCGAGCGCAACGGCATCTACATCATCGACCTGCGCCAGACCCTCGACTACATCGAGAAGGCGTACGACTTCGTGCGCAACACGGTGGCCGAGGGCGGCAGCATCCTGTTCGTCGGCACGAAGAAGCAGGCCCAGGAGGCCATCTCCGAGCAGGCGACCCGGGTCGGTCAGCCGTACGTCAACCACCGCTGGCTCGGCGGCATGCTGACCAACTTCCAGACGGTGTACAAGCGGCTCCAGCGGATGAAGGAGCTGGAGGCCCTGGGCGACCTGAGCGGCACCGCCGCCGGTTACACCAAGAAGGAGACGCTCCAGCTCTCCCGCGAGAAGATCAAGCTCACCAAGACCCTCGGTGGTCTGCGGGACATGCAGAAGCTCCCGGCCGCGGTCTGGATCGTCGACACCAAGAAGGAGCACATCGCCGTCGACGAGGCCCGCAAGCTGGGCATCCCGGTCATCGCGGTGCTGGACACCAACTGCGACCCGGACGAGGTCGACTTCCCGATCCCGGGCAACGACGACGCGATCCGCTCCGCCGAGCTGCTGACCAAGGTCGTGGCCGCCGCCGTCGCCGACGGCCTGATCGCCCGTTCCGGCCGTCGCCGGGGCGGCGACGAGAAGCCGGAGGCGGGCCAGGTCGGTGCCGACGAGCCGCTGGCCGAGTGGGAGCGCGAGCTGCTGGAGGAGCCGAAGAAGGCCGACGAGCAGCCGAAGAAGGCCGACGAGCAGCCGGCGGCCGCCGCCGCGGAGTGACCGCGCCGCCGCGTCCCCGCCGTCCGGTTCTCGCCGGCGGCGGGGGCGCGCGGTACGCCGGGCACATCCGGCCCTGATCCGGGTAACCGGACCCCAGAACATCCCACCGCAGTCTCAGACACCGAAGAGAGAGTCATGTCCAACTTCACCGCCGCGGACGTCAAGAAGCTCCGCGACCTCACCGGCGCCGGCATGATGGACTGCAAGAAGGCGCTGGCCGAGGCCGAGGGCGACTTCGACAAGGCCGTCGAGATCCTGCGCGTCAAGGGCGCGAAGGACGTCGGCAAGCGTGCCGGCCGGACGGCCGCCAACGGTCTGGTCGCGCACTCCGGCAAGGCGCTGCTGGAGCTCAACTGCGAGACCGACTTCGTCGCCAAGAACGACGCCTTCATCGCGCTGGCCCAGCAGCTCGTCGAGCACGGCGAGGCCAGCGGCGTCAGCTCCGCCGAGGAGCTGCTCGCCAGCACCATCGACGGCAAGCCGGTCGCCGAGCTGGTCCAGGAGCAGTCCGCCAAGATCGGCGAGAAGCTGGTGCTGAACCGCTTCGCCAAGGTCGACGGCACGGTCGCGGTCTACCTGCACCGCAAGAGCCAGGACCTGCCGCCCGCCGTCGGCGTGCTGGTGGAGTACGCCGGCAAGACCGACGAGGCCGGCGAGTCGGACGCCCGCGCCGTGGCCATGCAGATCGCGGCGATGCGGCCGAAGTACCTCACCCGCGACGAGGTTCCGGCCGACGTGGTCGAGGCCGAGCGGCGCATCGCCGAGCAGACCGCCCGCGAGGAGAACAAGCCCGAGGCGGCGCTGCCGAAGATCGTCGACGGCCGGGTGAACGCCTTCTTCAAGGACTACGTCCTGGTCGAGCAGGCGTCGGTCTCCGACAACAAGAAGACCGTGAAGCAGGTGCTGGCCGAGGCCGGCATCGAGGTGACCCGCTTCCTGCGGTTCGAGGTCGGCCAGGCCTGAGCCGCCGGCCTGGGCGGGACGCGCCCACGGGCAGGGAACGACGAGGGGGAGGTCGCTGGTGTACGTGACAGGCACCGCGGCCTCCCCGTCGCATAGGGTCAGCGACGGCAGGTACGCGGTATCCGGCGCACGCGGGGTGCGCGCGGGGAAGGGCGGGGCGGATGACGCAGGTTGTGAGTGACCGGAGCCTGGCGGCGGAGGACGCGATCGACCCGGCTCCCCGCCGGGCGCGGCGGGTGGTGCTGAAGCTCTCCGGTGAGGTCTTCGGCGGCGGTGCGATCGGCGTCGACCCGGACGTCGTGCAGGGCATCGCCCGGCAGATCGCCACCGTGGTGCGCCGGGGCGTGCAGGTCTCCGTGGTGGTCGGGGGCGGCAACTTCTTCCGGGGCGCGGAGTTGCAGAAGCGCGGGATGGACCGCGCCCGCGCCGACTACATGGGCATGCTGGGCACCGTGATGAACTGCCTCGCCCTCCAGGACTTCCTGGAGAAGGAGGGCATCGAGACGCGGGTGCAGACCGCGATCACGATGGCCCAGGTCGCGGAGCCGTACATTCCGCTGCGCGCGATCCGGCACCTGGAGAAGGGCCGCGTGGTCATCTTCGGCGCGGGCGCCGGCATGCCGTACTTCTCCACCGACACGGTGGCCGCCCAGCGGGCCCTGGAGATCCAGGCCGACGTGGTGCTGATGAGCAAGAACGGCGTGGACGCCGTCTACACGGCCGACCCCCGGATCGACCCGAACGCCAGCAGGCTCGACTCGATCACCTTCGCGGAGGCGCTGCGGCGCAACCTGCGGGTGGCCGACGCCGCCGCGTTCAGCCTGTGCATGGAGAACGGCCTGCCGATGCTGGTCTTCGGCGCGCAGGGCGACGACACGATCATCCGTGCGGTGGGTGGCGACAAGATCGGCACCCTGATCACGGCCTGAACGGCCGGTGGCCGGCGAGCGACGGTCCTCCGACACGACAGCACAGCCCACGACGAGCACAAGAAGGAGGCGAGGAGACCGGTGATCGACGACACCCTCCTCGAGGCCGAGGAGAAGATGGAGCGTGCCATCGAGCACGCCAAGGAGGAGTTCGGCGCCATCCGCACCGGTCGCGCCAACGCCGCCATGTTCTCCAAGATCGTTATTGACTACTACGGCACTCCCACGCCGCTGCCCCAGATGGCCTCCATCGGGGTTCCCGAGCCGCGCATGGTGATCATCAAGCCGTACGACAACTCGCAGATCAACGCCATGGAGAAGGCGATCCGCGACTCCGACCTCGGCGCAAACCCGAACAACGAGGGCAACCAGCTCCGCATCCTGCTCCCGCAGATGACCGAGGAGCGGCGCCGCGAGATGATCAAGGTCGCTCGGCACAAGGGCGAGGAGGCCAAGGTCGCCATCCGCAACATCCGCCGCAAGGGCAAGGAAGAGCTGGACCGGCTCGTCAAGGACGGCGAGGTCGGCGAGGACGAGGGCCGCCGCGCCGAGAAGGACCTCGACGACCTGACCCAGAAGTACGTCGCCGGCGTCGACGAGTTGGTCAAGCACAAGGAGAGCGAACTCCTGGAGGTCTGATCCGCCCCGGCCCGGGCCGGCGCGTGACCTGCCGTGGCACCGGTGTGCCGCCGCCGTCGGGCGGCGGGGCGCCGGTGCCTTCGTCGTCGGGCGAGGGCGTCCGCCCTGCCGGGGGCGGCCGGTGCAGTAGGCTCGGCACGATTCCGGCCAACCACGCGGTGAACGGGCGGGATCACCCGGCCGTCGGGCCGGTCAACCGGACGGAACAGTCGCTGTAGGGGATGGTCTTGGTCGTACGTCATGTGGTGAACCCCGTACCGCGTCCACTCGGTGCGTGATGTCCCACCTCGACCCCCAGCGGAGCGCCGGGCCCCGGGGCTGGGACCGGACGGACGCCCCGGCCGCGCTTCCCTGGCCCGACCGTGACCTCGAACCGCCCCAGTGGGCCCGGGGCGGAGCAGCCGGCGACACGGTGACGTTCCCCGACCCCGACCCGGTGGCGCCGGACACCATCGAGTCGCCCACGGCGGCGTTGCCCACGGTCGCCCCGGAGACGACGGCGTTGCCCACGGTCGCTCCCGACGTGGTCGCTCCGGAGACGGCGGCGTTGCCCACGGTCGCTCCCGACACGGTCGCCCCGGCCGCGGCCGCGTCGCCCACGGCGGCGTACCGGATGGAGGGGCAGGCCGGCGGCGACGCGGAGCCGGAGCTGCCCCGGGGCCGACGGGGGCCCGGCCGCCGGCGCGCCAGCTCGGCCCGCCCGCCCACCCAGCAGACCCCGCCCAGCCGCGCGGGCCGCAACCTGCCCGCCGCGATCGGCGTCGGCGTCGCCCTCGGCGCGGCCGTGCTGGTGCCGCTCTTCCTCTACCGGCCGGCCTTCCTGTTCGTGATCGCCGCCGCCGTGGCCGTCGGCATCTGGGAGATGGCCCGGGCGGTCCGCCGCAGCGGGGCCCACCCGCCGCTGGTGCCGCTGGTCGCCGGGGGCGTGATCACCGTCGGGCTGGCCTGGTTCGCCGGCCCGGACGCGCTCAGCCTGGGCCTGCTGGTCACCGTGCTCGGCACGATGGTCTGGCGGCTCGGCGACGGCCCCGGCGACTACCGGCGCGACCTGACCGCGGCCACCCTGATCGCCGTCTACGTGCCGTTCCTCGCCGGCTTCGCGGCGATGCTGGCCGCCGCACCCGACGACGGGCACCTGCGCGTGCTGCTCACCTTGGCCGCCGTGGTGCTCTCCGACACCGGCGGGTACGCCGCGGGGGCCAACTTCGGCAAGCACCCGATGGCCCCCTCGATCAGCCCGAAGAAGTCCTGGGAGGGCTTCGCCGGCTCGGTCACCGCGGCGGCTGCCGGCAGCGCCCTGCTGATCTGGCTGCTGTTCGACGTGGCCCCCTGGTGGGGCCTGGTGTTCGGGGTGGCCGTCTCCGGCGCGGCGGTCCTCGGCGACCTGGCCGAATCCATGATCAAGCGGGATCTCGGCGTGAAGGACATGAGCAACCTGCTCCCCGGGCACGGCGGGCTGATGGACCGCCTCGACTCGATCCTCTTCGCCGTCCCCACCGCGTACCTGCTGCTGGCCGTGTTCGTCCCGGCGGTGAGCTGAGGCATGAATCCTGCCGGTCATCCCGCACCGGCCGCCCGGCCGGGTCCGAATCGGCACCTCCGGCCAGGCGTGTCAGTCGAACGGCGTGGGAGACTGGACGTGTCATGACGAGCCTGCCGCTGATCCCCGCCGCCTCGGGCGCCCCCGCCGCACGCCGGGCGGCCATGCCGCCCCGCCACCTCGCCGACCTCGACCTGCCCGGCCGCCAGGCTGCGGTCACCGAGCTGGGCGAGCCGGCGTTCCGCGCGAAGCAGATGTCCACCCACTACTTCGGCCGGCTGGTCCGCGACCCCGCCGCGATGACCGACCTCCCCGCCGCCGTGCGGGAGAAGCTGGCCGGGGAGCTGCTGCCCACCCTGCTCACCCCGGTCCGCGAGCTGGCCTGCGACGACGGGGCCACCCGCAAGGCGCTCTGGCGGCTGCACGACGGCTCGCTGGTGGAGAGCGTGCTGATGGGGTACGCCGACCGCGTCACCGTCTGCATCTCCAGCCAGGCCGGCTGCGGCATGGCCTGCCCGTTCTGCGCCACCGGCCAGGCCGGGCTCACCCGCAACCTGTCCACCGCCGAGATCGTCGACCAGGCGGTCTACCTGGCCGGCGTGGCCGCCTCGGGCGCGGTCGCCGGTTCGCCGTCGCGGCTGTCCCACGTCGTGTTCATGGGCATGGGGGAGCCGCTGGCCAACTACGCGCGGGTGGTGGCGGCGATCCGCCGGCTGGTCGCCCCGGCCCCCGAGGGGCTGGGCCTGTCGCAGCGGCACATCACCGTCTCGACCGTCGGCCTGGTGCCCGCCATCCGCAAGCTGGCGGGCGAGGACCTGTCGGTGACCCTTGCGCTGTCCCTGCACGCGCCCGACGATGAGCTGCGTGACGAGCTCGTGCCGGTCAACCAGCGCTGGAAGGTGTCCGAGGTGCTGGACGCGGCGTGGGACTACGCGGCCCGCACGGGGCGCCGGGTGTCGATCGAGTACGCCATGATCAGGGACGTGAACGACCAGCCGTGGCGGGCCGATCTCCTCGGCCGGCTGCTCGCCGGCAAGTTGGCCCATGTCAACCTCATCCCCCTCAACCCCACCCCGGGCAGCCGGTGGGACGCCAGCCCCAAGCCGGTCGAGCGGGAGTTCGTCCGCCGCCTGCGCGCCGCCGGGGTGTCCACCACCGTGCGGGACACCCGTGGGCGCGAGATCGACGGCGCGTGCGGGCAGCTCGCCGCCGCCGAGGACACCGACCGCGACGCGCCGCCCGGGGCGACGGCGTGACCGGGCGTAGCGAACAGGACCAGGAGACATAGTGGCGAGTCAGGGTCAGCGTTTCCGGCGCAAGGCACTCCGCCGGGGCTACAAGGTCGACGAGGTGGACGCCTTCCTGGACCGGGTCGAGGCGACGCTCGACGGCCGGCCGGTCGGCGCGCCCGTGGCCTCCCAGGAGGTCCACGACGTCGTCTTCCGGGTCCGCTTCAACGGCTACGACGAGTGGCAGGTCGACCTGCACCTCGACCGGGTCGAGCGGCAGTTGGCCGAGCTGGAGGAGCGCAGCGGCGTACCCGGTCGCGGGGAGGACCCCCGGACGCCCGACCGGCTCGGCCCCCCGGAGCGGCACGGCCCCCGCGCCCGCGACGACCGCGGCCTCGCCCCGGTGCCCGTGCGCGACGATCGCGGCCCCGGCCCCATCCGCGACGATCGCGGCCCCGGCCCCATCCGCGACGATCGCGGCCCCGGCCCGATGCCCATGCGCGACGACCGCGGTCCGGGCCCGATGCGCGACGATCGTGGCCTCGGCCCGATGCCCGGGCGGGACGACCGTGGCCTCGGTCCCGGTCCGATGCGCGATGATCGCGGCCCCGGCCCCATGCGGGACGATCGCGGCCCCGGCCCCATGCGGGACGACCGTGGCCCCGGCCCGATGCCCATGCGCGATGATCGCGGCCCGGGCCCGATGCGCGACGATCGCGGCCCCGGCCCCATGCCGCCCCGGCCGATGCCGGCGCAGGCCGGCGCGCCCGCCGACCGCTACGGCCGCTACGACGACCCGTCCGGCCGCTACGACGACCCGACCGGCGGGTACGACGGTCCGCGCGGCGGCGGGTACGACGCCCCCCGTGGCCCGGCCGGTCCCGGCCCGATGGGGCCCGGCGGCCCGACGGGCCCCGGCCCGGGTAGGCACGGCGGCCCGCCGCCCCGGGGTCTTCCCGCCGGCCCCACGCCTCGGGGCCTCCCCGCCGGCCCGGGCGGCCCGCACCCGGACGACCGGTTCGACGCCTTCGAGGCCGGCCGGCACGGCCGGGCCGACATGACCGCCGAGATCCGCATGTCCGAGCGCGACCTGCGCGAGCTGCGCGGCCGGGGCCCCTCCGGCCCGCCGCCGCTGCCCCCACAGCCGATGGGCGGCCCTCCTGTGGGCGGCCCTCCTGTGGGCGGTCCTCCCGTGGGTGGCCTCCCGGTCGGTGGTCCTCCGGTCGGCGGCCCTCCTGTGAGCGGTCCTCCCGTGGGTGGTCCCCCGGTCGGCGGCCCTCCCGCCGGCGGACCCCCGATGGCCGGGCCGCCCGGCAGCGACCTGCACCGGGTGGACCAGATCCGTCGTAGCTTCCAGGTGCGCCGGTTCGGCAGCGGCTACGACCCGGACCAGGTCGACCGGCTCTTCGACGGCATCCTCGGCAGCATGGCCGGGCGCGGGCCGATGCCGGTCAACCCGAAGGACCTCGACACCCTGCGCTTCGGCCTGGTGCCGGGCGGCTACTTCGAGGCCGAGGTCGACGCCGCGCTCAAGGACGTGCAGGACATCCTCTTCGGCCGCTGACCCCGCCCCGCCCACCCGGCCCGGCCCCACCCGCTCGGGCCAGCCCCACCCGACCCGTCCCACCCGGTCACGCCGCTCGGCCCGCGCCGCTCCGCGTGACCGGCGGGTCGGCCCGCCCGCCGGTCGGCGCCCTGGTCGCCACCGACGCGGCGCACGGACGACGAAGGGCCCACCCCGAGCGGGGCGGGCCCTTCACGCGTCGCGCCGGATGCTCCGGCGTCGGCCGGGTCAGGAGCGCAGGCCGTTGCGGCGCAGTACCGCGTCGCCGATGACGATGGCGAGCAGCAGCGCGGCCAGCCCGACCAGCCAGATGTCCTCGACCCTGCCCTCGTGGTTGCCGCAGAGCATGGCCAGCAGCGCCAGCGCGGTCAGCACCGCGCCGATCCGCCCCGCCTTCCGGTGCCCGGGCTTGTGCTGATCTGGCGACGTCACCGGCTCGCTTCCAGCCACTGTCGGTCCTTCCCTCGCGATCGGATCTCCGGTTAGTCTGGCACGCCCCGCGCCTGACCTCGTGCGGTGGGGGTTTCCCGCAGCACCCGGATGAGCACACCGCGCGGTGTCCGGGCCGGAGGACCCGGGTCGGAGGGCACTACCGGCGTCGCGGGTCGGCGACCACACTGCCTCCGGTAGCGTCTTGACGTACACCTTGATTGTCTTTTGAGGGGGACTGCGGTGCGAGTGACCGGTACGGGCCATGCCAGCATGCGGATCGACACGGCCGCGGGCAGCATCCTGTGCGACCCGTGGGTCAATCCTGCCTACTTCGCCTCCTGGTTCCCCTTCCCCGACAACTCCCAGCTCGACTGGGAGACCCTCGGCCAGGTCGACTACCTGTACGTGTCGCACCTGCACCGGGACCACTTCGACGCGAAGCACCTGCGCGACTTCGTGTCCAAGGACGCCACCGTCCTGCTCCCCGAGTTCCCGACCTCGGAGATGGAGGACGAGTTCCGCGCGCTGGGCTTCACGAAGTTCCTCCGCGCGCCGAACGAGCAGGTCGTGGAGCTGCCCGGCGGCCTGAAGATCATGATTCAGGCGCTGACCAGCCCGACCGACGGCCCGATCGGGGACTCGTCGCTCTGGGTGGAGCACGACGGGGTGCGGCTGCTCAACCAGAACGACGCCCGCCCCACCGACCTGACTGTCTTCGCCGAGCTGGGTCACGTGCACGCGCACATGCTCCAGTTCTCCGGCGCGATCTGGTACCCGATGGTCTACGAGCTGCCGCAGTCCGCGAAGACGGCGTTCGGCAAGCAGAAGCGGGAGCGGCAGTTCGACCGCACCTGGCGCTACATCGACGACCTGAAGGCCGACCACGTCTTCCCGATCGCCGGCCCGCCCTGCTTCCTCGACGACGCGCTGTGGCAGTTCAACGACATCCACGGCGACGAGGGCAACATCTTCCCCGACCAGTCGGTCTTCCTTTCGGAGTACGCGAAGGTCGGCGGCGCCAACGGCATCGTCCTGCTGCCCGGCAGCGTCGCCGAGGTGACCACCTCCGGGGCGACCACCACGCACCCGCAGCCGGTCGAGGAGTTCTTCGCGAACAAGGTCGCCCACCTGGAGGAGATGCGGGAGCGCAAGCGCGGCGTCATCGAGGCGGAGAAGGCGTCCTGGCGGCACCCCGAGGTCGACGTCCTGGCCGAGATGAAGCGCCGGATCGAGCCGCTGCTGGAGGAGTCGATCTACCTGGCGAAGGGCGTCGGCGGCCCGGTCCGCTTCGACCTCGTCGGCTACGACGGGGAGAGCGTCGAGTCGATCGTGGTGGACTTCCCGGGCAAGGAGGTGCGCCCGTACGCGGACGAGAAGGTCCGCTACCGCTTCCGTACGGAGCGGGCGCTGGTCGAGCACCTGCTGCACATCGGCGAGGTCGACTGGGTCAACTCGCTCTTCCTCTCCTGCCGCTTCTCGGCGGCCCGGATCGGGCAGTACAACGAGTTCGTGTACGCCTTCTTCAAGTGCCTGTCGACCGAGCGCCTCCAGTACGCCGAGGGCTGGTACGACGAGCACGAGCGGGCCGTCGACGCGGAGGACATCACGCTGGGCGACTGGGTGGTGCAGCGGCGCTGCCCGCACCTGAAGGCAGACCTGAGCCGGTTCGGCATCGTGGAGGGCGACCAGCTCACCTGCCAGCTCCACGGCTGGCGGTTCGACCTGCCCAGCGGTCGCTGCCTGACCAGCGTCGGCCACAAGGTGCGCGCCCAGCGCGCCACCGCCGACACCCCCACCCCGTAACCCCACCCGCCGCCCACCCGCCGCCCCGCACCTGCGCTGCCCCAACGGAGCGCGGCGCGGGGCGACGGCGTGAGAAGGGTGCCCTTCTCTACCGTATGAGTTAAGAAGGTGCCCTTCCTTACCCCAGATCGGCGAGGATGCGGCGGGCCGCGTTGTGCCCCGCCGCGCCGATGACGCTGCCCGCCGGGTGGCACCCCGCGCTGCCCGCGTACACCCCGTCGATCCCGGTCGCGTACGGCATCCGGTCGGTGAACGAGACCGTGTTGTCGACGTGGTGGATGTGCCCGCCGGTGATGCCGAAGTGCGCCTGGATGCCGGGCGGGGGCAGCGGCACGGCGTCGGCGATCAGGTCGCCGGTGCCCGGGGCGTACCGCTCGCAGATCTCGACCAGCCGCGCCACGTAACCGGGCAGCGCCGCGTCCCACGTGGTGCCCGCCGGGGAGTAGGGCACCGACTGCACGAACAGCGCCGACGAGTGGTGGCCGGCGGCGTCGGAGAGCGACGGGTCGACGGTGGTGTGCAGGTACCACTCGATGGTCGGCTCCTCGGGCAGCCGCCCGACCTGGACGTCCGCCCACATGCCGCGCAGCGCCGCCATCGGCGACTCGCCGCCCCCGCCGCCGACCAGGGACGACGAGCCGGGCAGCAGGTGGATCGTGGAGCCGAACGGGCTGGGCGCGCCGGGGGGCAGGCAGGAGAACCGGGGCAGCCCGGTCAGCGCCAGGTTGACCTTGAGCGTGGTGCCGGGGCGGCGTACGTCCGCCATCCGTCGCGCCAGCGGCGCGGGGAGCGCGCCGTCGGGCAGCAGCTCCATCAGCCGGTACGGGTCGCAGGCCCCGAGCACCACCCGCGCGGCGACCTCCCGCCCGTCGGCCAGGGCCACCCCGCCGGCCGCCCCGCCGTCGAGCGTGATCGCGGCGACCGGGGCGCCGGTCAGGATGGTGGCCCCGGCGGCGCGGGCGGCGTCGGCGAAGGTGCGGGAGACGGTGCCCATCCCGCCCTCGGCGATCATCCAGGTGCCGTCCGCGCCGGGCAGCCGGCACATGTTGTGCACGAGGAAGTTGTGCCCGGTCCCCGGGTCGTCCGGGCCGGCGTTGAGCCCGGAGAGCCCGTCGGTGACCGCGTACATGCTGACCAGCAGCTCGGAGCGGAAGTCGAAGCGGGCCAGGTGGTCGGCGACCGAGCCGCGCACCAGGTCGACGAAGACCTCCCGCAGCGCCGGCCGCACGTACCGCTGCGCGGTCTCCTCCACCGGCAGCGGCTCGGCCAGCCAGGCCGGGGCCAGGTCCGCGCGCAGGGCCGCCAGCTCGGCCTGCATGGCGTCGTCGGCGGCCACGTCGGCGGGGGAGAACATCTCCGCGAGCTGCCGCCGGGTCGCCGCGTGGTCGCTCCCCATCAGCAGGTACGGCGACCCGGGGCCGCCCGGGGTGGGTAGGAAGTAGTGCGGGTCGCGGCGCAGCACCGGGATGCGCACGTCCAGCGTGGCGAGCAGTTCGGGCGGCATGAGCCCGAGCAGGTACGACCCGGTGGAGTGGCGCAGCCCGGGGACCCTCGGGAACGGGTTCTCGGTGCGGGTCGCGCCGCCGATCACGTCGGCGGCCTCCAGCACCAGCACGTCGAGCCCGGCGCGGGCGAGCAGGATCGCGGACACCAGACCGTTGTGCCCGGCCCCGACGATCACCACGTCGGCCCGGGACGGCAGCTCGGCATTCATGACCGCGATCCTAGCCAGCAACGGGCGTCGATCCGCCTGGCGAAGGTTCAGGGGCGGAACGGGCCGGTGACCTCGTAGGTGATCCCGCCGCTGCCCGTGGCGCTGCCCGAGGTGCCGCGCTGGGAGGAGAAGTAGAGGCGTGACCCGTCCGGCGAGAAGGCCGGGCCGGTGATCTCCGAACCGGCGTGGCCGAGCAGGCGCAGGAACGGGGTGACCACGCCCGCCCGGGTGATCACGTTGATCTCCATGTTGCCGCCGTCCTCGGCCACGTACAGGTCCCCGCCGCGCGTTCCGGTGATGTTGTCCACGCCGGTCAGCGGCGCGGCCCCCGCCGGCACCAGGGAGTCGTCGTACGCGAGGTCGAGGCGCTGGCCGACCGCGTCGTACGCCCAGACCCGGTTGTCGCCCTTGGTGGTGAACCAGCAGGTGCCCCGGTCGTACCAGCAGCCCTCGCCGCCGTCGAAGTGCTTCGCCGCGCCGACCTGGTGCCGGGTGGGAACCGGGAAGCCGTCCCGGTCCGGCAGGTCCTGCCAGGTCACCGGCCCGGTCACCTGGTCGGTCGGGGCGCAGAGCACCTGCACCTTCCCGGTGCGCAGGTCGCCCCAGGTGTCCGGGACGAAGCGGTAGAAGCAGCCGTCGCCCTCGTCCTCGGTCAGGTAGACCACCCGCCGCTGCGGGTCGCAGGCGGCGGCCTCGTGGGTGAACCGGCCCATCCGGGTCCGTTCCTCGGCCGCCCGGCTGCCGTCCGGCCAGGTCTCGTACACCCGGCCCAGCGGCACCTCCTCACAGGAGAGCCAGGTGCCCCAGGGGGTGGGCCCGCCGGCGCAGTTGACGTTGGTCCCACCGAGGATCCGGTACGCGTCCGCGACCGAGCCGTCCGCCCGGAAGCGCACCGCCGAGGCCCCGCCGACCACTGGCACCTCGGAGTTGGAGACGTAGATCCAGCCGTCGCCGGTCGGAAAGCAGGCCCCGCCGTCCGGCGCCCAGTGCCACGGGTACGACGTGCCGGCCACCCGCTGCCCAGAGCGGCCGACGACCCTGCTCGTGAAGCCGGACGGCAGTTGGAGGCCGTTGCCGTCGGCGGCGAGCAGCTCCCCGTACGGGCCCGGACCGGGCTGGGCCGGGGCGGCGAGCGCGGCACCGGCCCAGAGGCTGCCGGCGAAGGCGGCCCCACCGGCGGCGGTGGCGCGCAGCAGGGTACGACGGTCCATCGGTTACCTCCCGGTAGCTTTCGATGTCCCCTGACCGTAGGCCGGACTTTCCATCGACACCAGTCACCGCATGGTGAACGCCGGGTGACGAGAATTCGCGCGCGCGGGCACCTCGTCGCGTGACGGCGGGCCCGAAACGCGGACACCCGTCGGGGCCGACACCTAGCGTGAACACGCCAGGCGAACCGGGGCGGAGGGGGCGGGATGGAGAAGCGGCGAAGCCCGGTCCGGCCTCCCGGGGAGTCGACGAGCCTGCGGCACCGGGGCCTGGGGCTCGGGGCCAAGGCCCTTCAGGAGACGAAGCCGCTGAAGGGCTTCGACGTGTACGTCGTCGGATTCCACCCGGCCCGGGACGACCCGTCGATGCAGATGGAGGCCCACCACTACTGCCGGCAGGTCAACGACGACTTCCTCCAGTGCGTGCTGTTCGACGGGAACACCGACGAGGCCAACCTCATCGGCGTCGAGTACATCGTCTCCGAACGCCTGCACGACACGCTCCCCGAGGCGGAACGCGGCTACTGGCACCCGCACAACTACGAGGTGCTCGGCGCGTCGCTGATCGCCCCCGGGCTGCCCGAGCCGGCGGAGCGGGCGCTGATGGCGATGCTGATGAACAGCTACGGCAAGACGTGGCACACCTGGCACACCGGCCGCCTCGACACCGGCCCCGGCGACGAGCTGCCGCTGGGCGAGGCGAAGCTGATGTGGTCGTTCAACCGTGAGGGGCAGTGCGACCCGGCGCTGGAGCAGCACCGCAACGAGGCGATGGGCGTCGACCGGGCCGACAAGCGCCGCTCCCGCTCGGAGCTGGCAGACCGGGCGCACCCGCAGGACGGGGTGGCGCTGCTGGATTCCGCCTTCCCGGGCAGCACCCCGTTCCCCGGAGTCGTGGACCGCGCCACCGGCCGCTAGCCGGCGGCCCGCGCGCGCCTTGCCAGCTTGGATGGCGGCACAACCCACTCCGCCGGTCAGCCGAAGGACTTCATACCGCTCCAGTCCGACCCCAGCACGACCTTGACCGCCGATCCGGCGCTCGTCTTCGAGGGGTGGTAGACCCGGATCTGGCCGTCGGAGCCGTCCCGGACCCAGAGGTCGGGCACCTGGTCACCGGTGACGTCGGGGATGGCGACCACCGCGCTCATCGCCGCCTCCGTCCAGCCGGTGCCGTAGGAGACGTCGCCGTCGCGCGAGTTCACGGCCTGCTTGAGCGGGTGCAGATTGACGCTGCCCGCGACCGGGCCGGGCAGCCCGTGCGGACGTTCCATCACCATCAACACCCACAGCGACGACATCGACGACGAGAGTGGCGACGGCACCACCACCGCCACGATTACCGCCACCGACGGACACCCCTTCTGGGTACCCGAACTCCGCGAATGGGTCGACGCCACCAACCTCCAGGCAAGCCAGTGGCTCCAAACCAGCGCCGGCACCGAGTCCAAATCACCGCCGTCCAGCACCAAACCACCACCTGGGCCACCGTTCACAACCTCACCATCGCCAACACCCACACGTACCATGTCATCGCCGGCGACGCGCCGGTGCTTGCACACAACTGCGGGACCTCGGTTGATGATCTTCGCAATGCCAAGCCGATTGAGGGGCAGCGACGACGATCTCTTGGCGTCATTCAATAATCCTCATGATGGTGGAGTGGTTCGAATCAACGAGAACGGAACAATCGTGAACGGGCACCACCGGATCAATGAAATAATTCGACGAGCGAGCGATCCCGACAACAAGAAGATTACGGGAAGTGCTAAGGTTCGGATCGAACAATACCGCCGAGATCGCAGTGACTTCTGGGACCTTGACTGATGTCGGCTGGCCCGGTGTACCGACAGGAGTCAAAACTTGGTCCACGTGACGCTGAATTCGGCGTTCGCACGGCTAGCGTTGAAGATCTGGTCCAGATCAACAATGAGAATCGACGCCACGGGTGGTCAGCTCGCTGGAGTTCGCCGAGCGTGCTTCGAGGTGAGGTTGCGGCGGGATCGAGCGCAATCCTGTGTCCGCTCTTTCGTAACGGCGGACTGGTCACCGAACCCGAGTCATATCGATGCCATATCTTCTTTGCGCACAGAAGGGAGAGCAGAGGCGTGGTGTCGCTGATCGACGTTGGAAGAGGCACATTTGAAAACTTACGCAAGGCGGATTCGATTGAGAATCTGACTCGCGTGGTCAGGCTAATCATGGACAGCTACGACTTGACGCCCCTCGGTTGAAAAGCAGGCGACCCAGGGCTCAGGTCGGGGTCGGGTAGTCGGAATGAGTTTCGCCCTCCGGCTCCTACAGATCCCGGCGTGACAGTCTTCTGCCACCGAGTTCTTGTCATCCTGCTCATCGGGCGGTCGTGACCAGGCCATGATCGACCGCCCGGCGGGTCGCTGGCGATGCTCTCCGTGCTCAGGTCATGGCAGTGTGCGACCAAACTAATGAGGAGCGGTTATAATGAGGAGGCTCTGGCGTGAAGAGGTGGTCAGGTCGCGCTTCGGGTGGCCTGTTCCTCGGATTGCCAAGGCAGTCACGCCCGGTGAGATGACCGTGCTTGTCGAGACTGCCAAAACCTCTGGATTTAGTCGTACAGGCAAAGGCCTTAAGGTGCAGGAGGGCTGGCGCTACTACCTACTTCCCTACCTTCAAGAGCCGTCTCCCGTGCCGTGCTGGATGTGCGTTGTGGTTACGGTCGGGAAGTCCATGGCAACGCCTGGCGCTGAGCGGATCGAGCCGCGCTACTTCCATCTCGACGTAATGATTGAGGATTTCCGAGCTCTGTCAAATGCCTCCGCAGTTGATCGCGATCAGTTGCTTCATTGGGTTCTCTGGGACGCGGCAAAGAGTGCCGGAAAATAGAGGCAGCAGTGCGCGGTGTTTGGTCGTACGTGGGGGAGTCTCCCGGAGGGCTGACGGTTCGCGCGGCCCGGTTCGTTCGGGTCAGGACGCGGCGAGTCGTGGTCGGCTCGGGACTCACCGGCGACGCCCTCCGCGCTCAGATTGCGGCAACGTACGGCCGGTCCGACGAGGTGATTGTCGGCCTCTTGGAGAGGCTGCAGTCCAGGTACGGCGGTCTGTCGTACCTGAGCGGGCTGTTTGGTTCGCAGGTGCGCTTCGCCCCGGTCTGCGAGCCGGAAGACCCGACTGAGGAGCTGGAGATCCTCTACGCCGTCGAGACCCAGAGCCCTGCGGGTGCCTCGGTCAAGCGCACGGGAGAGGTCGAGCTGGGCATGGATGGGAGCGGCGTCGTCGAATTCGTCGGCCTTGACTCGCTGATCGAATGCGATGCGGTCTTCGACGTCGCGGGCGAGCTTCCCGTCAAGGAGACGGCCTACCTTCGTCACGCGGCTGTCGACCACGTGCGGGCAGCGCTGCTCGCACGCCCGGACCTCGGGCTTCGCCCCGTCCCTGAGGCCAGCGGCCAGCGTTCCTTCTGGCTGCAAGGCGAGCACACCTGGGTCTTCCTCACCAGCGTCTGGGCGGAACTGGGGTCACCTCTGCCGCCCATGCTGCGCGTCTGGTCCCAAGACGAGGGCACGGCCTCCCGAGTCGTAGGTGTAGCCCGGTAGTCAGGGCATCGAGGCGCGGCGGGTGCGCCAGTTGCTCAGGGCGAGGGTGGCCGAGTAGCCGGCCAGCACGATCACGTGGAACAGGTACAGCCACAACAGCACGGCCACCCCGCCGCCGACCTCGTCGAACCCGCCGAACGGCACCCCCAGGTCCAGCGGGAGTGAGGCGAACAGCACGAAGCCGTGCAGGAACCCCGACAGGTTCGCCGCCGTGAACGACCCCACGGCCAGCGCGGAGAGCCAGTCCGGCGAGGCCGGGCCGACGACCCGGAACACCCACAGCAGCACCGGCGTGAGCACCAGCCACACCGCGAGGAACGACAGCACCACCCCGAGCGCGCCGAGCCAGCCGCCCTGCCGCACCAGGTGGGTGGTCGTCGGCAGCGCGAGCAGGATCGACAGCAGCAGCACGGGGGCCGGGGCGAGCAGGGGGAGTAGCAGCAGCCGGCCCCGCCAGCCCACCAGCGACTCCTCGCCGCGCGGCCGGGCGACCGAGATGAACGCCCGACGCAGCCCCTCGCCGTACAGGGACGCGGGCAGCAGCGACGCCAGGGCCAGCAGCGGGGTCAGCTCCACCCCGGCGTCGACCAGCGCCCGCACGGCGTGGGGCGCGCCGATCTCGTCCGGCAGCGTGCGTACGGCGTACGAGGCGAGCCGGCGCACCCGGTCGGCTCCCGCCAGCAGCGAGGTCAGCCAGATTGCCAGCAGGGACACCGGCACGATGGCGATGGCCCCGTAGAAGGTGATCGCGGCGGCGTGCAGGGACAGGTCCCGCCCCCGCAGCGGGCGGAACGCCGCACTGGTGATCCGCTTCGCCCGCCGCCATCCGTCGCCCATCAGCGGTTCTTTCCCCGTACCGCCCCGCGTCACGCACCCGGCGCGGGGCGGCCTGCTACCCGGCGGCAACCAATCAGATCGACCTCAATCGTTTGGCGTCCGCTGAATAGGATCGCCGCCATGGGAGTTCTCGCCACCGAACGCCTGGTCCTGCGGAACTGGACCGACGACCCCGCCGACCTGGCCCGGATCTTCGACATCTACTCGCGGCCCGAGGTGAGCCGCTGGCTGAGCGCGCCGGGCCTGCCGCTGACCGACCCCGCGCAGGCGGCCGACCGGCTCGCCGGGTGGCGGGCGCGGCACGCCGACCACGGCGACCGGTACGGAAGCTGGGCGATCGAGGTGCGGGACACCGGCGTGGTGGCCGGAACGGCGCTGCTCAAGCCGCTGCCCGGCCGGGACGAGAGCGTGCCGACCACCGACATCGAGGTGGGCTGGCACCTGCACCCCGACTCGTGGGGCCACGGGTACGCCACCGAGGCGGGCCGGGCGCTGGTGACCCGGGAGCTGGCGACGGGAACCCCGCAGGTCTGGGCGGTCGTGTCGCCGGGCAACGCCGCGTCGACGGCGGTGGCCCGACGCCTCGGCATGACCTACGTGGGCCGGCGCACCGACTGGTACGGCGGCGAGGAGCTGGACGCGTTCGTGGTCCGCGCCGACGCCTGAGCGGACCGCCGCTTCGTCACCCGTAGCCCCGTTCCGGGCATGATCGTCTGCTGATTCGTGCGAATCCCGTCGGCGTGTCGTCTCCGTTCCGCGCAGACGATCATCGTGGGTGCCGGCGGGCCCAGCCGACGAAGCGGGCGTAGTAGTCCGCCGGGACGACCTCGGCCGGGTGCGTGCGCAGGCGGTCGGAGATCGCGTCGTCCATGAGCACGCACAGGTAGATGATCAGCGCGACCCGGTTCCCCGCGTACTCGGTCCGCAGGCCCAGCTTCGCCGGCTGACACGGCCACGGCGCGGCGCACACCCGGCACCGCCACGTCGGGCGGGCCGCCGTGTGCCGGCGCAGCCCGGCCAGCGACACCCCGTACCCGCTGCTCATCGGCGTCGGCCCCGCCGCAGGGGCCCGGCGGCCCGGTGCGGCGCGGTCGCCGGGGCCGCAGCGCCGACCCGGGCGACGACCGTCGGCCCGGCCCAGCGGTGCGCGCGGTCCGCCCGCCGGACCGGCGGGGGAGCGGCCTCTTCGACGGGTACGCCCGCCAGGCGGTCCGGGCAGGGCCAGCGCAGCCCGCACCCGCAGTACCGGCCCCAGCGGGACCAGTCGCGGCGGTGCCGCGGACCCAGCGGTACGGGCCGGTCGGTGCGTCGGTTTCCGAAGACTCCCACGGGACCTCCGAGAGGTGTCGGGGCGAAGGGCCGGGGGCGGGAGTCGGGACAAGGTTGGGAGGTGGACCCCCGCCCCCGGCGTGACCTGCACTGCCACGCGAGGTCACCCACGATGTTCGTTTCGTTGCTGGCGGTGAGCAATGCTTCGGAGAACAATGCGGACCAAGGGACGAGGTGCCTAACGCGACGACAGAAGAGGAGACGACGTGGACGACCCGGGAAGCACCGTCCCGCGCAGGCAACTCGGCAGGTATCTGAGGGAGCTTCGCGAGAACGCGTACGTCACGGTGACGGCGGCGGCCAAGGAACTCGAATGGTCGGCACCCCGGATCTGGCGGTACGAGACCGGCCAGGTCCCGATGCACCCGAACGACGTGGAGGCCATGTGCCGGCTGTACGGCGCGTCCCGCGAGACCACCGACAGCCTGCGCGCCCTGGCCCGGGAGACCAAGGCGCACGGCTGGTGGCACAGCTACGGGGAGGCCATCAAGGACTGGTTCAAGCTGTACGTCGGCCTGGAGGCCGCCGCCACGCACATCCGCCACCACGAGGTCAACCTCGTGCCGGGACTGCTCCAGACCGTCGAGTACATGACCGAGGTGATCGCCACCGACTGCCCGCAGCTCAGCGAGGCGGAGCGGAAGGCGAAGGTGGAGGTCCGCCTGCGCCGGCAGCGGCTCCTCGTCCGGGCGGTCCCCAGGGCGCCGCAGCTCGACGTGATTCTGTACGAGGCGGTGCTGCGCCGGCCGCTGCGGGACCGGGCGGCGATGGCGCGGCAGCTCGACGCCCTGATCGTGACGGGGGAGCAGCACAACATCAGCGTCCGCGTGCTGCCGCTGGAGGCCGGGCTGTTCCGCTGGTGCCAGGCGGGCACCTTCACCATGCTCGACTTCCCGACCGACGTGCGGGAGCCGGAGCCGACCACCATCTACATGGACGGGCCGTGCGGCGCGGTCTACCTGGACAAGCCGCACGAGATCGAGACCTACGAGGATGCCTGGCGCTCGCTCACCGAGCGGGCGCTGAGCGGGGCCGAGTCCCGCGAGCTGATCAAGTCGATAGCGAAGGAGATGTCCGGTGCAGCGTGACGGTGTGTGGCGCACCTCCTCCCGTTCCGGCGGGGAGGGCAACTGCGTCGAGGTGGCGGCGTTCGCCGAGGCGGTCGGGGTGCGGGACAGCAAGGCCCGGCGGGGCCCGGCGCTGACCTTCGACCCGACCGCCTGGACGGGCTTCGTCCGGGCAACCGCCTCGGGAGCCCTGGCCCGCC
>NZ_BBZF01000013.1:736889-747713 GCF_020884795.1 Micromonospora okii | reverse complement strand
CGGAACGGCTCGCGGGTAGATACATCGGTCCCGACGTCGTCCACGCGCTCATCGACTTCGCCCTCAACCCGGTCGTGCCCGGCCTCCACCCCGGGGGTGCCGTCATCAAGTGGGCAGAACTTGACCCACCTACGCGCTTCCTGCACGCCGCGAGGACACTGTCCCGTCGCCCGGTGGAACTAGAGTCCGTTCCGGCAACAGCAGCGACGGTAGCTTCCTGTCACGAGCAGTGGGAAGCCGAAACGGGCCTGCGGATCGGGCGAGTAGGCACCGACCTGACTGATCTATCGACGCTGCGAGAGGCGGTGCGACGACCAGCGCATCCGATCGAGGCTCTTCCGAACGCCACCCTGGTCTACGCCGCGAGGCTGCATCAGGAACGTGCCGAGACGTTGCACACGATTTCGCACTTCGGCCTCAACTTCGTCGGTGAGGGCGCTCTGCGTTTCGTCTACCCGGACTCATTTGGTCATGAGGGCAACTGGTGGTTGTTCCCGCCGCTGCGCGTGATCGAGGATGAGTACTGCTGGCCCTCGGAGCAGATGGACCAGGACGACGCAACCAACCTTCTGGTCGGGGCCGCCGTGTCCGCCGCGCTCGACGACGTGCTGTACGGCGTCGGCCCACTGCACGTTGAACACCTGCCACTGGCTGTCCTCCGAAGCCCCGGTGAGCTGTCGGGGCTCAACGACATTCTGCGTTCGGTCATCCGGATGAACATCGGATGGGACAGGCCGCAGTGACAGTTGGCCCGGTCCGCCGTCGGATAACGGGGTAGCGGCAGCTGCACCCTCTGCTGCGCCAGATGGTCCCGCAGCGACCAAATCCAGCGAGGGATAGCCGTCTACGGACACCGGGATGGTGAAGAGCCGCTCATCCTGACACTCGCTGCCTCGGCGGCGGATCAGAAGCGCGTTGTGCTACCCGACTTCACGAGGAACTTGCCGCGCTTCTCCGGACGGGTGATCGATGCCAGCCGAAGCTCTATTCTCCTAGAATGCTTTATGGATTGGGTGATCTGCCGCTAGACTTCTTCGGTGGCTCAGCAGCACGATCGACCGTGTGCCGTGGAAGTAACCCAGCGAGTCGTCACGCCTCCTGACCCACGTCACAGACTCGCATCAGGCACTTAGGGAACTGCCGGATCACGCCCAGAGCCAGCATGTTCCGCAGGTACTGGCCCTGATGGGGAAGTCATCCAGTTGAGGTCGTTACATTGTGTCCGCAATGACGGCCTTCAGATGACGGACTCGATCGGTCATTGGTCTCATGAATTCCGTCGCCTTGCCGCCGGCTATGAGGTTGAGCGTTGGGCGGTCAGTGACGGCACCGAGTAGATGCCGGACGCGTTCCACCGGCCAGCGCAGTTCCTGTGCTAGCGCGGTGATGGTCAGCCCATGATCGGTGGCTAGTTCGAAGGCCTTTCTGAGGAGGGTCGGCTGTTCGCCGGGGAAGCCGTCGATGGGTTCCAGGGCTGGTTTGGACTGGTTGAGGCGTTGGTAGGCCCGTGTCGCAGTGGTGTCGGTGTAGAGGCCTACTTCTCGGCAGCGGTAGATGAGGCTCTGGATCGAGGTACCCCATGTTCGCTGGAGTTCAGCGAACGCCGCGAAGTTCACCCTCGCGGGTAGGAGGGGGATGATGCTGTCGCGTGGGGTGAGGAACTCTGCAGCGAAGGTGTCGGCGTCTCGTTCGTGGCGGGTGTCACCGGGCAGAGCGTCCGCGTGGAGCACGAGGTGGGCGAGTTCGTGTGCGGCGGTGAAGCGCTGCCGGTATACATCCTGGGATCGATCGCGGCTGATGACAATGAACGGCCGCGGTAGCCGGGAGGTCGAGAAGGCGTCCACGGTACGGAAGTCGCCGTCGGCCGGCGCATGGACGACGACGATGCCGTGGACCTCAAGGGTACGCACGAGGTGTGGAATGGGCGCGGTGCCGAGATTCCAGTGCTGACGTAGAGCTCGGGCGGCTTGGACTGGTTCGGTGGGAAGGCTAACGCCGGGATGAATTTCGCCGCCGGCGAACCCGGGAAGGTCCACGTGGGGCAGGAAGATGCGCCGTTCGAGGGCGTAGATGAGCTCCCAGACCTGCTCCGTGAAGGAGATGGCCTTGGCGCGCTGGTAGGAGCGTGTCTCACGGAGATGGCGGAAGTGCGCTGCGGAGGAGTCGAGACGGGCGTAGGGACGCCCGACCTGGAAGAAGCCGACGGGGTAGCCGAGGTGTTCGGCAAGGGCGATCAGAATCTCGGGTCGTGGCCGCGCCCCCGATTCGTACTGACCGATGGCCGCAGCGCTGACCCCGACCCGGTCGGAGAGCTCCTTCTTGGTCAGCCCGGCGAGCTGGCGAGCTTGTGTCAGACGTGCCGAGTCGAACTGCCTGGCGACAGCACTGGCTGACTCCGAGGGCGACTCCACGGGGAGGCCGCCGGCAGAGAACAGGTCATCAGGCTTGTCAGTTGTGGGCATCGCTTCGCTGTTGGTGGTCGCTGTGTTCGGCTACGGGGCTGACGGTGGCCTGCTCGGCGGCGGTACGGGCGCGCAGAGTCGGGCTGGCCAGCTCGGCCTGGTCGAATCGCGGCGATGCGGTCGAGGTCGACGGCTGGGTTACCAGGCGAAGTCCTGGGATCGGGTTTGCGGACGGGACGAGGAGGGGTTGTGCGGACACCCAGCTCGCTGTGCCGGTCTGGCTCACGCTGATCTGGCCCCATCCGATGTTGAGCAGCCCGTGCCGCTCGTGCGCGGCGTAGTAGATGATCACGATACCGTCTGGTTCCAGCCCGCGCAGGAGGTCGGTGGCGTGGGGGTCCGACTCGGACTCCATTCCTTCGAAGGCCGGCTGTTCATGATCGGGTTTGGGGCCGAAGAGCCGTGCCAGTTCCAGCGTCGTCTTGTTGATCTTCTTCAGGGCGCGAGGGCTGTCGTAGGCGGTCGCGAGGTCCTTCGCGTACTCCACCGGCAGCACGGCGACGTTGTTGATGGCGACGATGCGGTAGCTCTTGCCCAGCGGGCGCACCGTCTGGGCGCCGGGGACCTCAGCGAGGTGGTTGACCAGTTCCTCGTACCGCGCCGGCCAGCCTCCGCCGAAGGCGTGGCGCGACGCCAGGCGGACCGCGTGGTGGCCGTCCATCTGCCGTCCGACGGCGGCCTGGATGGCCGACGGGATGGCCTCCGTCAGCGTGGCTGCCACGTCGCGGCCGAACAGGGACGCCGCCCACGCTGCCGGCCGGATCTTCTTCGACACGATTCTCCCCTCATGCTTTACCTGCGTGCAGAAGGCTAGCATCTGTGCTTTAGTTTTGAGCGCGATGACGCCACTTCAGTGACGCTGAGTGGTTCCCGCAGACCACGCCGCCTTCTGTGTGGGGTGATCTGTTGTGCGTTGGGATCGCGGCGAGCGTCGATCAAGCCGCACACGGTGTCCGGTTGCGGCGTTGCGGGTCGCCCATGATGAGCGGCCGGGGAGGAAGGGGACGCATGACGGCGGATCTCACCAGGTTCGGCCGGGACGCAGTCGTGACCACGGTGACGCAGGCCGCCAGTATGTGGACGTCGCCGAGACCGCCCGGCGAGCGCTGGCAGCAGGTGGCTGAACTGCACGGGCGAGTTGCGCTGGCGCACTTGGCGCACGGTGAGCCTCTGCTGCCCCTGGTGGCCTTCACCGACCTGTTGACCGGCCCTCTGTCTGGGCTTCTGCCGGCCGCACTGAGGGAAGCGTGCGACGAGGTCTTGTTGGTGGAGGACGGACAGCTCAGTGCTGCCGCCACTGACCTGCTGATGGAGAACCTCGCGCCCTCGATGACGGCCTCTGACGTCGTCGGCTGGTCGGTGCCGCGTCTGAGCGCGGAGAAGGTGCAGGGCTGGCTCTACGGACAGATGCTGGCGACGGGCACGGAGGAGGGGTACCGGCGGGCGCGACGGACCGTCATCGAACACGCGGCGGGGGAGATGTCGGAGGTGATCGACGCGATCAAGGCCGCAGGGCTGCCCCGCGAGGGCCTGGTCGAGGAGATCCCCGCGTGGGCGTGGGTGGCGCACGAGGGGGAGCACTACTGGTTCGGGTGCCCTGTTTGCCGGTACCCGATGCGGTACCAACTCGGTCGGCTTGCCTGTGCCTACCCGCCGCACACGAAGGCTCTCGGCGGTTCGATCACCGTGAAGGCGGCGAAGGGCCGTGCACCGGTGGCCGGTGCGTGGAACGTCGAGCGTGCCGCGCAGTTGGGCGGACCGCAGGTCACCACTGCGTTTCCGGTCAAGGGTCAGGTGTGCCTCGTCCTGCCGGCTTGGCGGTACTCGACCATTCCCGGTTGTGAGGAGGTCCGCCTGCACCGCGAACTCGGGATGATGCCGGGCGTCACCGCGAGACTGTGGCCGTACGTCGACCGGTACGACCTGGAAGTGAGGGCACCAGGACGACGGCGGCCCTGGCGGGTCGATGTCAAGGACTACACCGACCCCGCGCGGCTGGCCAACGAGCTGTTGCGTCGGGGCAGTATCGGCGAATCTGACCTGTTGATCGTCGTCCCCGACTACCGGGCGGGCCATGTGGCGGTCCTCAACGAACGGCTGCGCCTTGCCACCGGATCACGGCGCCGGTTCGCCACGACGTCTCACCGCTTCCTCACCGAGGTGAAGAAGGCCGCAGCCGGATGAGCAACCGATCGCGTTTCCACAGAACCGCCAACCGGTTCCTGATCGGACCGTCGCTGCGGCTGGCGCTCGGCCTGGCCGAGCAGCTCTTCCCCACCGAGACCTGGGAAGGCGCGCCCGCGGTGGACCCCCGCGACGCGCGGTTCCTCCTCTCCGGCCAGCTCGGGGTGTGGAGCCTCTGGCGTGACGGCCTCACCGCCACGCAACGACATGCGATCGACCGTCTCATCCATCTGCGCCCTCGCCGCCTGGCCACAGAAGGTGGCCTGCGCGTCAGCCTCGACGAGCACCTGCGCAACAACCGGTCGCCCCGCTACCTTGAGGCCGGAGACTTCCTGCAGGTGATCGACGGTGTGCCGGTCGGTGATCTGATCACAGCCGCGTTGCAGGAGCTGGAGGATGCCTCATCTCCGCTGCGCGTCCCCCCAGAGGCACTGGCCGGCAGACGCTACAGCTCGTCGGTCTTCCTCGCCGGCCCCAGCCGCGACGAGTTCCGGCGCAACACCTACCTCATTCCGCGGGCGCCGATGCCCTACCCGCCTGTCCCGGTTCTGGACGCCAACGCGCCAGCCGAGGTGGTGGCCGACCTCGCGGACATGCACGCCACTGCCGAACTGATCGACAAGAAGCGGGGTGACGATGCCTTCCGCCTGGCGGAGGTTCTGGACGGATTCTCGCGGAAGCTGCGGACGCCACAGGGCCAACCCGTCGAACGGCTGAAGCTCGCGGCAGGGCCCCTCCAGCTCATGATCGCTCCCACTGGTTCCGGCAAGAGCGTCTGGATGCGCGTCGCCGCCACCCACCTCGCCAGCCACAGAGGAGGCCGCCGCACCGTTGTCCTGCTCACCCCTGATGTCGAGAGCACGCTGGATCTTGTTGCGGCCATCCGCAGTGACCTCGCGGCGCTGAACCTCGACATCCCCGTTGTCGCACTCATGTCCCACAGACGGCTCATCGAGGTGGCCGTCCAGCGGACCAACGACGCACCGGAGGATCCGGCCGGTGCCAGGTGGACCTGGCAGGAGCTCGGCTACTCCTGCATGCTGAGCGACGAAGAAGGCGCCGCATGGCAGCCCGGCCAGGAACCCTGCACGGATCTGCACGAGCCCGGCGTCGAAGGTCGCCACCGATGCCCTCTGATCGGTGCCTGCGAGAAGTGGGCGCCATGGCGGCAAGCTGCCGGCCCAGCCAAGATCATCGTCACCAACCACGCCTACTTCCAGCAGGGCTCGGTGCCGTTTCCCGTCATCGCGAACGGCACACTCCACGGACGGATGAGCGCGCAGGAGCTGCTGCTGCGGCGCGCCGACATCGTCCTTGTCGACGAGGTCGACGCCTTCCAGGGACATGCCGTCGCTCAGTCCGGCCGCACCCTCGTCCTGGCCCGTCGTGACACGCAGAAGCTGCTCTTGGAGAAGCTCGACGACCAGCGCAAGGAACAGGTCGAATCCGACAACGTGCCGGGCGAACTCGAACTCGCCTTCCAGCGGGCCATCCACCGGGTCGAGTTCCTCTCCGAGCGCTATCTGGCCGCCGTCGTCAACGGGTTCATCGACCCGCAGGACCCGCTCGGCCCCAAACAGGCCAGGCTGCACTTGCCACGCCGATGGGACAACCTCCTCGCCTGCCGCCTCTTCGGCCTCAACGAACTCGAAGACCGTCCCAGCGACGACCAACTCGACAGGTTCAAATCCCTGTTCACCCAGAACGAACCCGACCCTGACGCGCTACCCGCCGGTTGGGCGGACCTACGCAAGGAACTGCGCCTTGTCGTCGCCGACGAGCCGGAATCGGACCTGATTCATAAAAGAAGCCAAGGCATCGTCAGCGCGATCCAAACGATCACCGCGCCCACCACCGACGAGGGCGAACCGGACGCCGACGCCGCCGCCGACGTCAACTTGGACGAGATGGACTGCGGCCGTCAGGCCGGGAGGGACGACGATCCGGCAGACCCCACCGCTTCGGCGTGGCAGCTCCAGACCGCTCACCTTCTCCTACGTAGGGCGTTCCTCGGCGAACTCCAGCAAGGGCTCGCCGAACTGGAAGCCCTACTGCCGCTGATGCGCGACAGCGGCATGCGGCTCGCCGACGACGTCGAAGCCGCGCTGGACCGAGCTCCCTCCTGGCAGGCAACACCCGAAGGACCGATCGGCCGAACGGTTTTCGGATTCGCCGTCACCGGCGACCCGGAGAGCCGCTCCGACCGGCAGTTCACCGCAGAGATCCTCTCCGGCGACCCGCACGCCTACACCGCAGACCTCGGAATCACCACGGCTCCCGCGCTCACGGGCGCGCCCAGAGTCATCGTCGGACTCTCCGCGACCGCCTACCTACCCGGTTCCCCCACCAACCATGTCCATGCCGATGTCGCCTGCTACTACCCCGACAACGCCGGTGCCGGCACCGGCAGGCTGACCGTCAGCAACGCGTCCGTCAACGACCACACGACCAGCCGCGGGATCGTCATCTCCGGAGCAGCCCGCAACCGCAAGGCCCAGCTACTCGAAGGCATCGGATCCGGCCTCTGGGACCAGATCCTCGAACAGAGACTGCGGGACCTGCACGACCACCGGGACGCCGAACGCCGCGCCCGTGCCCGGGTCCTGCTCGTCACGAACTCCTACGACCAGATGCTCGCCCTCTGCCGCGGTCTGATCGCCGGGGGAGCCCACCGCACCCGCATCGCCGTCGCCGTCCCCGCTGGTGACCGCCGCGGCCTGCAAATCCCCGACGACGTACTCGCCATCCCCGCCAGCCGGCTGCGGACCTTCCCGGGCACGGGCAGGGACGTGCTGATCTCACCTTTCGCACGGGTCGCCCGCGGGCTCAACATCGTCGTCGGCCACCGATCCGCGCTCGACTCCATCTGGGTATGCGTCCGGCCCATCAAGCTCATCGACGAACCATCCGCACTGGTTGCCCACACTGGTGCCCACGCCCGCCGCAACCGGCACCCCGGCGAGGACCCGCGCAAGGAACTCGACGAACGCCACCGCATCGCCGCCAAACATCTGGAGCTCATCAACAGGTCCAACCCCGCCTTCGGGCGCCTGCCCCCCGACGTGCGCACCGCGATCTTCGCCGACGTCCTGGCTGACCTGATCCAACTCGCCGGGCGCGCAAGGCGTGGCGGCACCAACACCACTCTCCACCTGGTCGACAACGCCTTTCACCGAGGAGGCGCCGCACCGGGCAGCGACTTCCCCTCCCTCATCCGCAACCTCCACCAGCGATGGCGCGACGACAGCCAGCTGGGCCAGGTCCGCTCCATCTACGGCACCACCATCGACGCGTTCTTCACGTTTGCCGGCATCAACGACAGGAACCCCTGATGCGTACTTTGGCCTTTCCCTACACCGAAGCGATGGCGGAGAAGATCCACGGCTACACCCTCGGCAGCGAGGTCAACGACACCTGGCAGGACCTGAACCGCCGATACACCCGCCACCCGAAGAACCTGCCGTACAGGGACCTGAGCCTCGGCCTGCGCTACGTGTCCAGCGACTACGCCACCATCTGCAAGGACCCCGATGGCCCCGGCACGCTGCTCCTGATGCGCAAGAAGATCGACACCGCCATCATCAGCCGGCTGTTCGCCGCCTTCGAACGAGACCTCGCAGCCCGGCACGGCGCGCCATTCGAAGACCTCCTCGGCCCACTGCTACGCCGCACCAAGCCACGCACGATTCACATCGCCAAGTACCTGCAGGCGGGCACGGCGACGCACGCCGACATCCCGAACTGGGTCTTCGACGTCGCCACCTGGAGGACCATCGAACTCCTGCGAGGTGCGCTCAAGCTCCCCGACGGCACGGACCTGCTTCTGCGTCCCGACATCGACGGCAACCTCGTCGCCTTCAACCGCCCGCTTCCCCAGACGCACCCCAGGGCCGAACAAGGCATCCACTACATCAGTCTCGAACCCATCACCGTCCCCGGCTACCCCGGCATCCTGCTTAACCTCGACGCCCACATCAGCGCCACCACCGGCTTCCCTGGCAACGCCAAGAGCCTCTGGATCGCCACCGACGACACCGGCATGCTGCTCACCGCCAGACACCGCTACGACCGCCCCACCAACCGAAACGTGATCACCGGGCTCCTTCCCCAACTCGTCGACTCCTTCAGCATCCGCGGCGTGCCCGCCAACTTCACCGCAGATGACCTCCTCGCGACCCACCCCCGCATCCGCGCCCGGCACGCCACCACCCCCGACAGGCACCCCATCGGCTCCGGACCGGGCCGCCGATTCCTCGACTGCCTGCTCGAGCACGCCACCGCCAGGCTCAACACGGAGTCGCTTGTCCTGGAAACCACACCCATACGCAACATCGATGCCGCCGGCGACCCCGACCGGCACGCAAAACTTGCCTCGGCCGTCGACGCGGCAGCACGGCCGATCCACATCAGCGTCGTCTACCAGGACGACCTGCAGCGCCACCGGTCCGCCCGGGCGCTCACCGAAGTGCTTCACCTCCCCGAGAACAGCCTCACAACCGCGGTGAGCACCTTCCTCGACGGCGCGCTCACCATCACCTTCGACAGCGCCAAGACCGACCTGCTGGTCGCTCCCGGACCCACGCATCTCCGGAACACCCTCGCCGAGCAGATCATCTCCACCAGGACCCCGGGCGCCCTGCACCTCGTACTCGCCGAGAGCAACAAAGAACTCGCCGCAGCCAAGCCCGCCGATGACCCCAAGCCACAGCTTCGCCGCGCCCTGGCCGCCCACGGCACCGTCAGCCAGTTCATCGATCCAGCGTCAACGCCCAAGCCCGACGGCGTCGACCACCCCGCCAATGCCGCCGTACGAGACCTCCTCCGGGCAGCGGGACTCACCGCCACCACACCAACCCGGGTGTTCTCGCGCCCCCTGCAGCCGCAGCCATGCGTCATCGTCGGTCTCTACACCCGCGAACAGAACCAACCCGCCACCCGCATGATCAGCCTCTCCGCCCTCATCAGCGACGGAACCGACACCCCCTGGCGCATGCTCGGTTACCACCCCGACGCCCACGGCTGGAACGACCTCCCCACCGCCATCGCCGCACATCACGCCACCGACCTGAGCCAGTTCAACGACCCGAACCCCGCCACCCGCACAGCACTGGCGCGGGCCTACACAGAACGGGCCCTGCACCAGCTCCGCACCCTCTACGACGAGATGCCGATGATCATCTACATCGACGGCTCCAACCGGTTCCCACTGTGGTCTGGTACCACCAACAAGAACCTGGGTAACGGACAGCTAGACGCGCTGCCCCACCTCGGAATGATCAACCCAGCCGACATCTCACTGGTCAGGGTCAACACCGCATCAGACGGCAAGCTGCCACAACCTGTCAGGGCAACCGGGAAGCGGGCAAGCGCTGACGACGGTGCAGTCCCAGCTACCGAACGGCTCTACCGCCTTCCCGGCGCACACCAGGAAACCTACTACCTGATCAACCGATCGCGCAGCGACAAGGCGTTCCAGTCCAGCGTCAGAGCCGGCCACCGTCAGACGCGATTCGACCTCGCGGAAGCAAGAGAGCTCCGGACACCCTGGCACGCGATGACCTGCACGGAGTTTCTTCTCCTCGACGGCGGCGCCTTCGAACGCCAGCACCTTGCGGCGCTCAGCGCGCGGCTGTGTGGGCAATCGCTGGCCTGGGACGGGCGGACAGCCCGACCCGCACCCGTACACCTCGCCCGACAGATCCTGGAGGATCATCCAGGGCGCAAAACGGCCGCACACTGAGGTGTGAACGGCCGAAGGCGCCCGCCCACGGCCGGTCACTTACACGCATACTGGACCGAGACTCCGGAACACGCGGCACAGCGTGACCGTCGATCGGGAAGACGGGGAGGTCACCACCCACCCCATGCACCGCAACGCCCGATTCTCAAACCGACAACGCCCCCCGTCGAGCACCGGTTCCGGTCACCGCACTGTCAGCTTGGTGGACACGGTGTCCGTCCTCCCGCAATAGTTATGTGCAAACCTTTCGATATGGCTGTTCTGTTTGACCAAATCGTGAGCTCGAACATCACGGCGCACCTCAGCGGTTGCCCGTCTTGGTGCGTCAAGGTCCACGCCGAGGAGGAGTTGGGTAGTCCGGGCAACCGGACCCGGGGGCATTCCCGGACGGTGATGAAGACCAACAAGGGTGAGGTCGGCGAGATGGCGGTAGAGATC
>NZ_BBZF01000013.1:657336-736657 GCF_020884795.1 Micromonospora okii | reverse complement strand
AGCACCTTGACCAGCCGGAGGAGAGCAGACCGGCGGAGTTGGTCGTATCCGCCCGGGATCCGCTCAGCCTGGGTGACGCTGGCTACCTCGCTACATCCATCAGAAAGGCGGTCATGGTAGCCCGCCAAACGCACCGGCCGTACTGGCTGAAGCGGGCCTGTCCGTCCTGGTGCGTGGCGACGCATGAGGACGGCGACCATCCCGAAGATCGCATCCACTGGCCAGACGACTCGCCGCCTGTGTTGTTGTCGTTGCACACCTCGGTGAGTGCTGCCGGCGAGTCGTGCAGCGATCAGGCGTACCGGCCGCAGCAGCTGGAGGTCGACCTGGAGCAGCACGCCGACGCGGTCGAGCCGGTGGTGAAGTTCGTGATCGAGGGTGCGACGGCAGTGTTGCGTCTCACGCTGGACGAGGCTGAGCAGGTGGGGGCCGCGGTCGGACGGGTTGTAGCCATGGCGTGCGATACCGACAGCCAGCTGATCGAGACAGAATTTGCCGGTCCAGCGCCGAGGTCAGACCGGCCGCGCCCCGACCAGACCGTGGTCGATCTGGTGGTCCGCGACGAGGGCCTGACGGCCGAGCAGAAGATTAGTGTGCTCTGCGGCGTGGTCGCCGAGCGACTTACTCAGCAGGGCCTGAGCGTCGCTGAGCAGGCTGTGCGGTTGAACTGCACCGAGGAGCAGGCGCTGGACGCGGTGGTGGACTTCGCGATGTGGTCGCACGCCGGCTACCTGCTTCCACCCGCCAAGCCGGACGAGCCGCAGTGCCCAGTGTGGTGCGGTGGGAAGTGCCTTACCGAAGACGGCGTCCGCCTGCACGACCGGCACGTGGCCACCGTGTACGGCCAGCACCACGAATGTGCCAACGACATCAAGGTGGCGACGGTCGACCTTCAGGCGTTCAACTCCCCCGACGGGTACGACGAGCCGCCCTCGGTGACGCTGGCCATCGACAACCCGGAACAGCGCCCCACCGACATGACCAAGCTCGACGGGATGAGCCACGACACGGTCCGGAACCTGGCCGCATCGTTGCTGTCGGGCTTCTGGGACCGCACGACGATCCGGCTCACGCCTCAGAAGGCGGCGAACCTCGGCGCGTCACTGATCGCCGCATCCCGCGCCGCGTGCGACAAAGCGCCAGTCAAAGCCTGATCCCGGCGAGGATGTGAAGCTGCCCGCTGCGCCAGTGACTGGTTGAACGCTGCGGTCCGTCGCCAGCCACTCCCCGGCTTGGCGAAGCGCGGCCCTCACGTCCGCCCCTGATCGGGTTGGTCGGGCGCATGCATGGGTGCTCCGTGGGTGCTCGGACGTCGGGGGACCAGGGATGGGCAGGCTGGAGGGCTCCGGATTTTTGACTTGATTCATAAAGGGTGCTCTGATTGATGTTCATCGTGCTTATCCTGTACCAGCGATAACGTGTTCGGATTGTGTCGGACGCGGCCGGACTGGGCTGGCATAAACACTTTATGCATTGACGCCTCTCACTACGGATCAGAAGGTTAGGGGTTCGAGTCCCTTCGGGCGCACAAGATCGTAAGGGGCCTGACCTGTGGAAACGCGGGTTGGGCCCCTTCGCTTTTCCGTCCCTTGTGGTTGGTTGGGTGCTCGGTGGGTGCTCGTGCGACGAGCATCCCTTACGTCCGGCCCTGCCCGGTGCGCGGTTGCCGTTTCCAGCTGGGTTTTGATCATGGTGGGGTCTACCGTTGCCGGTGCCTACATTCTGGGGCGCGAATCTGCTCCGGGTTCGTTGTTGAGCCTGGTGGCAGGTCGCTGGCATCACCCCGGTCCGGCGGCGGTAAAGATGTCAGCCTCACGCGGGTACCCCGCTGCCACTGCGCAGTTGGACCGACTTCGCCAAGCGATCAGCGAAGAATGTCAGGTTGCCCGCAGGCAGAAGGGGTGTCCGGCGGGGCTGGCGTAGATGCGGTTGGTTTGGTGGGCGGCGAGGTCGGCGTCGTCGACGGGTTGCAGCCGGCGTGCGCCGGCTGTGGTCGCCGTCCGGTCGCTCGCATCGAGGTCGTCGGTGGTCAGGTCGACGTGCATCTGCTGGGTGCCGCTGCTCGGCCAGGCCGGCGGAACATGGTCAGGTGCCCGCTGGATCACGACCGCGGGCAGTCCGTCGGCGCGCAGGAAGTGGTGATGCTCGGCCTTCATGAGCGAGCCGCCGAGCAGAGCGTGCCAAAAGCCGCTCTCGGCGTCCAGGTCGGCTGCGTCGATGATGATGGCGGCAAGGTTGACGGCCATGTCAGGCCACCGCCGGGATGATGCCGCCATCGACGCGGAACTGGGCCCCGGTGAGCCACTTCGCCCGCCGGGAGGCGAGGAAGGCGATCATCTCGGCGACGTCCTCGGGATCGCCGGGCCGACCCATCGGCAGATTCAGATGGTCGACGATCTGCTGCTTGATGTCGTCGAGGCCGGTGCCTTGAGCTTCGGCCATGCGGGTCAGGTGCTCGGTGGCGCCTTCGGTGAGGATGAAACCGGGCAGGACGCACACCACGCGCACCCCGTGCCGGCCGACCTCCGTGGCGAGTTCACGGCTGTAGGTGTTGAGGGCTGCCTTCGCCGCCGCATAGGAGGCCTCTGTGCGTTGCGGCAAGCGGCTGGCGATCGAAGAGACGTGTACGACCACGCCGGACCCCCGCTCAACCATGCCCGGCACCAGCGCGCGGTCGAGCCGCACGGCGCTGAGCAGGTTCATTTCCAGGTCGGCGTACCACGACGCGTCGGAGCGTTGCAGTGTCGGCGCGTGAGCGCTCGCGGCGGCCGCATTGTTGACCAGTACGTCCACACCGCCAACACGGTCGATGACCCGCCTGCCGAGTTCGGCGACGCCTTCCTCGGTGGCGAGATCGGCGGGAAGGTGAACAGCCGGCAGATCGGGTGGGGGCGTACCCCGGGAAGCCGTCAGGACCTGCGCGCCGGCCGCGGCGAAGCGGCGGACCGTCGCCTCGCCCAGGCCGCGGCTGCCGCCTGTGACCAGTACACGGAGGCCGCCAAGGCCGTCATCGGAGATCGTCATGGAGCACCTCGGGAGGTAAGATGAATCGGACTCCGGAAAGTTAACACAAGCGGAGTCCGATTCACCTTATGGAGATGATGTTGTCAACGTCACGGCCGCTGCGCGCCGACGCCCGTCGTAACCGTGAGGCCCTGCTGACCACGGCGCGGCAGATATTCCTCAGCGGCGAGGCTGACACCGGGGTGGAGGAGATCGCGCGGAAGGCCGGTGTCTCGGTCGGCACGCTCTACCGGCACTTCGACACACGGGAAGCCCTCATCGAGGCGGTCTACCGCCAAGAGGTCGACGGGCTGTGCGCCGCCACGGCCGAGCTTCTCGACGAGCACGCCCCGGACGATGCCCTGCGCCGCTTCCTGCTGTTGCTGGTCGACCACGCTGCCATCGGGAAAGGCATGGCCGAAGCGCTGGAGAGCATCATGATGACCGACTCGCCGGTCTTCGACGACGCCCGCACGCGGATGGCGCAGTCTCTCGACCAACTGCTCGCCGCAGGCGTAGCGGCGACCACCGTCCGCAGCGATGTCACCGGGCGTATCCTGCTGCGCGCGATGGGTGGCATCTGCGAGATGCGCGCCACCGACGGCTGGCAACAGGAGGCTCAGCAGATCACCGCGATCCTGTTCGACGGCCTCCGTGTCGCAGGGCACTAATGATCACCCGCGTGCCATGATCTTCGGGTCAAATTGCGGTAGCGCCTAGGCTGTCATCTACCGTGAGTTCGCCGCCGGCTGCGCAGGGAGGTCGCGGAGCTGCGGCGGGCGAACGAGATCCTGAGGCCGTGAGCGCGTATTTCGCGGCGGAGCTCGACCCGACCCGGCGACGGTCATGAGGTTCATCCACGAACACCGTGGCCAGTTCGCGGTCGCGCTCCTACTACGGGTCCTCAACATCGGTGCCTCGACCTACTACGCGTGGGTGGAGCAGGCCGAGCAGCCCTGCGACCGCGACGTGGTCGATCTGGGTTTGACCTCCAACATCTACGAGATCTGGGAGACGTCGGGGCGCACCTACGGCGCGGACCGGGTCCACCGGTAGCTACGCCGTGACGGCATCCGCGTGGCCGTAAGCGGGTCGAGCGGCTGATGGCGCAGCAGGGCTGGCAGGGTGCGTTCCTGCGTCGAGGCTGGCGCGGCGGCTCCACGCGTCAGGATCCCCGGCACGCGCCGGCGCCGGATCTGGTCAACCGGCAGTTCACCGCCGACGGGCCGAACCGGCTCTGGGTCGCCGACGCCACCCGCATTCCCTGCGGCGAGGGCGTGTTCTGGCTCGCCGCGGTCCGTGATGCGTTCTCCCGCCGAATCGTCGGGTGGAAGACCTCCGACCGCTGCGACACCGACCTGATCCTCGCCGCCCTCGAATACGGCATCTGGTCCCGCGACGTCCGCGACGGCCAGTTGATCCACCACTCGGACAGGGGGTCGAACGGCAATACACCTCCTGGACCTTCACCCATCGGGTCCACGACGCCGGGCTCGCGCCGTCGATGGGCTCGATCGGCGACTGCTATGACAACGGCATGATGGAGTCGTTCTGGGGCCGCATGCAGACCGAACTCCTTGATCGACAGCGGTGGCGCACCCGCATCGAGTTGGCCAACGCGATCTTCGAGTACCTCGAGATTTTCCACAACCGGCAACGCCGCCACAGCTCACTGGGCATGCTCAGCCCAATCGAGTATGAGAGAGCCCGACCGATGTCCCTGTCCGTGGCATGAAACCAACCACGACGACTCCGTGAAACCCGGGGAACATCAACCGCTCCATCAAAGCGGGGAAACTCAGGGCCTCCGACACCAGGTCCTCGACTTCCTCGTGGTGGCCGCGTCGGAGCAGCTCCGCGACCGACCGAGCACGTGATCGGCCGGCTCGACCGTGACCCCGCCCGGCGGCTCGGCCTGCAGATTGCCCTCACGCGCCCCGGCGGCGTGCTGATGTGCCCGGGGGACTGTCGAGTCCACCGACACGCCCCAGACGATGCGTTCCGCCGCATCAGCCAGCGCCGGTGAACGGCCAGGATCTTCGACCAGGTCCCGTCACGCTGCCAACGCCGGAACAGCGTACGCCGCAGCGCACGATCCGTAGCGCTCCGGGACGCCCCCGACCCATATCCCACCAATGAGCTGCCGTTTCGTCCATGTCGGCGGCCGCACCTCGTGCGCGCCAGCCTGCGCCATACGAACCGCAAGGACTGGCAGAAGATCACTCCCGCGTTGCGGGAGATCTGCACCGCCTCCACCGTCTCCGCCGCGGAGGCCCGGTTCGAGGCGTTCGCCGCCGAGTTCGGTGACCAGTACGGTCTCAGCGGAGAGCCGCCGTGGCCTGAGCAACCAGCCAGCGTTCCGATTGCTCGTAGGTCCAGCCGTTGTCGTCGAGCAGGGTGAAGTAGCCGGAGTATCCGAAGTAGAACCAGAGAACGTCGGTCGCCTCCGCGAGGGACATTCCCTCCCGGAGGCCGCCGATGTCGCGGAGTCGGACGGCGACGGCTTCGATGGCATCCCGGTAGCGTTTCGTGGCCACCCGCAGGCTGTCGGCGACCTCGGCGTGGTGTGGCGCGGTCGTCAGCATCATCCGCATGATGTCGCCGTATGTCTCGCGCATGGACCGGGTCGCGGCTGCCGTGTCTCGCAGGATCTCGTCCGGGTCGGTGAGGGTCTCCTGCCGGGAGAGGGTCTGCGCCACGATCGGCGCTTGACTCCACAGGTCGACCAGCGTCCGGATCAGCCCCTGCTTGCCGCCGGTCACCGCGTACACCGTGGCCGGCGCGACGCGGGCCTGCACGGCGATGTCCTCGATCTTCGTCGCGAAGTAGCCCTTCTCAGCGAAGAGCAGGCGCGCCGCCTCGATGATCGCGGCGCGGGTGGCCGCAGCGTACTCGGCCCGGCGGCTTCTCGGCGGTTCGGTCATGGTGACGTGAGCATAGCCTCCACCACTCACTAGAGTTGGACTCTGATGAAGAGGTGGATACTCTGGCGATATGGATGAAATGTTAACGGCCGGAGCGGAATACGAGGCAGTTCGGACGATCTGGAACGGCGCGGTGTCCCGCCGTCCGCTCGCCGTTCTTCGATGCACCGACACGGCTGATGTTCAGTCCGGGGTGCGGGCCGCCCGGGAGAAGGGTCTCCCGCTGTCGGTTCGCGGTGGCGGGCACGACTGGGCCGGTCGCGCGCTGGCCGACGGCGGGCTGACGCTCGATCTGAGCCCGATGCGGCAGGTGAGCGTCGACCCGGCCACCGCGATCGCCACCGTGGCGGGCGGTGCCACCTCGGCCGACGTGGCCACGGCGGCGCAGCGGGCCGGCCTGGTCGCGGTGACCGGGACGGCCGGTTCGGTCGGCATGGCCGGCCTGACGCTCGGCGGTGGGTACGGGCCGCTGAGCGGCCGCTTCGGCCTCGCCGCCGACAACCTGCTCTCGGCCGAGGTGGTGCTCGCCGACGGCACGCTGCTCACCGCCGACGAGGAGCACGATCCCGAGTTGCTCTGGGCGTTGCGCGGTGGCGGCGGCAACTTCGGCGTCGTCACCACGATGCGAATCCAGCTGCACGCGGTGCCGGCGATCCTGGCCGGAATGATCATGTTCCGGTTCGACGTTCTGCCGCAACTGGAGGAGTCGCTGCTGCGCGGGCCGGACGAGCTGACCGTGCAGGCCGGCTTCATCACCGCCCCCACCGGGGAGCCGGCGCTCTTCGTCGCACCCACCTGGTGTGGCGATCCGGCGGCCGGGGCGCAGGTGCTGCAGCAGCTCACCGAGCTCGGCGAACCGCTGATGGCGCAGGTCGGCCCGGCCACCATGACCGACCAGCTCGCACAGATCGACGCGATGTTCCCCGCCGGCCGCCACGTGAAGATCGGGACGCGCACGGTGACCGGGCTCGACCGTACGGTCCAGGAGACTTTGCTCGACGCCGCGCGCGCCAAGACCTCGCCGCTGTCGGCGATCTCGCTGCACAGCCTGCACGGCGCAGCCGCCCGCGTCCCCGCCGGCGCGACCGCGTTCCGCAACCGGACGCCGCACCTGATGGTCGAGACCATCGCGGTCTGGGAGCCGGGAGACCCGAACGAAGATCGACACCGGGCCTGGGTGCGGGGAACCGACCAGCTGCCGGGCGGCTACCCCAACCTGCTCGGGCCCGAGGAGACCGAGCGCACCGCCGCCGCCTTCGGGCCGAATGCCGAGCGCCTGCTGGCCGCCAAGAAGCGGTACGACCCGGACCTCGTGTTCCACGCCCCGGGAAGGCTGTGACGGGCGACATTCGTGGGCAGGAATTGCAGCCCGGAACGGTTGTACGGGAGCTGTGAAGACCATGCCGTCGCAGCATGGTCTTCACAGGGCCGGGGCGCCACGACGCCGAAGGACTGCCGTCGGATGGAGGTAACGCAGTGGGCTGGAGCACCCGGGAGATCGCTGAACTTGCTGGCACCACGCTGCGAGCGGTGCGCCACTACCACGACATCGGTCTGCTGGCGGAACCACACCGGCGGACCAATGGCTACAAGCAGTACGGGGTGGACCACCTTGTCCGGATCCTGCGCATCAGGCGCCTGACGGACCTGGGGTTCTCGCTGTCCCAGATCGCGACGATGGATGACACCGACCCCCATCCGGTGGAGGCGCTGCGCGCCCTCGACGCCGAACTCGCGGCCACCGTCGAACGGCTGCAACGCGCCCGCCTCGAACTCGGCGTCATCCTGCGGCGGCCCACACCGGCGGAACTACCACCCAACTTCGCCGCAGCCGACGCCGTGGCGGAAATGCCGCAGGCCGACCGTTCGTTCATCGTCGTGCTGACCCGGGTGCTCGGCGCCGAGACCATGCGTGCCTGGGCGGACATGCTCCGCAAGCCCGTCACCGACCCGGTCGCCGAGCAGTTCAACACGCTTGCCCCCGACGCCGACGAGCAGACCCGCGCCGCAGTGGCCCGGGACCTGGCCCCCTACGTACGCGCCCTGAACGCGGAGCACCCCGGAGCGAAGATCACGAACGCCGGCACCCGGTACAGCGCGCGCTACGTCCAGCAGGCCGTCAGCAAGGCCCTGGCAGAGCTCTACAACCCCGCACAGTTGGACGTCCTCCGGCGCCTCAACCGCCTGCTGTCCGACCCGCAGGTCTGATGGACGAGGGCCGCCGCCCCGCGAGGCCGTGAGCACACTCGATGGATGGAAAGCATGACCACCACCTGGATCAATACCCCGATCACCGCGGACCTCCTGCGCGGCGCGCTCGACGTGCAGCACACCGCGCGAGGTGTGCTGCCGCACCGGCTGCCCGCCTGGGCCCGCGCCCAGAACACCGACGGGCAGCTCGCCATGGTGGAGTCTCAGCCCGCCGGCGTACGGCTGGCCCTCCGCACCCGCGCCACCGCGGTCGAGTTGGACACGCTGCCCACCCGATTCACCTACACCGGCCTGCCGTCCCGCCCCGACGGCGTGTACGACCTGCTCGTCGACGGTCACCTGACCGACCAGGCCAGCGTCACCGGTGGTGACGCGGTGACCACCGACATGGCAAGCGGGACCACGCAGCGCCGGTCCGGTCCATCCGGCACCCTCCGCTTCACCGGCCTGCCCGACCGGATGAAAGAGCTCGAGATCTGGCTACCGCACCACGAGACCACCGAGCTCGTCGCCCTGCGCACCGACGCCCCGGTGGCGCCCGTGACCGACCGGGGTCGCCGGGTGTGGCTGCACCACGGCAGTTCCATCAGTCAGGGCTCGAACGCCACCGGCCCCACCGCCACCTGGCCGGTCGTCGCCGCGTCCCTGGGCGGCGTCGATTTGGTCAACCTCGGCTTCGGCGGCAGTGCATTGCTCGACCCGTTCACGGCCCGCACCATGCGGGACACTCCGGCCGAGCTGATCAGCGTGAAGATCGGCATCAACCTGGTCAACACCGATGTGATGCGGTTGCGCGCCTTCGGTCCGGCCGTGCACGGCTTCCTCGACACCATCCGGGACGGTCATCCCCGCACGCCGCTGCTGGTCGTCTCACCGATCTACTGTCCCATCCACGAGGACACCCCCGGCCCCGGCACGTTCGACCTCGCCGCCCTCGCCACCGGGCAGATGCGTTTCCGGGCCACCGGCGACCCGGCCGAGAGGGCGGGCGGGAAGCTCACGCTCCGCGTCATCCGCGAGGAGCTGGCCCGGATCACCGCCCAGCGGGCGGCCGACGACCCGAACCTGCACCACCTCGACGGCCTCGACCTCTACGGCGAGGCCGACTCGGCCGAGTTGCCGCTGCCCGACCAGTTGCACCCGGACACCGCCACCCACCGGCGCATCGCCGAACGCTTCGCCAAGCGGGTGTTCAGCGCCGACGGTCCCTTCGCGGGGCCCAGCTCCTGACCGGAGCTGGGCAACCGGTGAGGGCGGTCAGCACTCGAAGACGGCGTCGATCAGGTCCTGCAGTCGAGGGCGCTCGGCCGAATCGGTGATGTTTCCAGTCTCTCGCCGATCAACCGGGCCCATTCGATCTTATGTCCGGGGTCGGTCATGCCCTTGTGCTCCGTGACGAAGGTCTGTGCGTCGTCCCACTGGCCTGCGCTGATCGCGTCGAGGGTCTTGAGGACGCCCGTGGTGAATCGGATCTCACCGAGCGTCGCCGGGTCGACGACGCCCTTGCCGGTCGCCTCGACCAGGGAGACCAAGCCCCCGGTGGAACTGCCCTTCCTGGTCTCCTCGACCGGCTGCCCGGACGCCTCCAGTCTCCGCAACTCCCCCATGAGCACACTCGGACGACCCTCCCTGGCCGCCTCCACGAAGCGGGGCACGACATCGCTTACGGGCCCGAACTCCAGCAGCGGCTTGACGAGGTGCGCCATGGCGCTGTCCGGCATCCGAGCCGCCATCTCATCGGCAGCTCGCAGGTTCTCCGCAGTGCGGTACTCCGCCGGCTCGCTCGCAATCCTGCGGTGCTGTTCCCGCACGCCGGTGCTGGCCCACACGAGCGAGCCGAAGGACTCCGACACCCGATTGAACTGCGGGGCCGCACCGCTCGCCGCGACCGCCCAATCCAGCAGACCCGCGGTGATCTCCGGGGACTGGATGATCGCGTCGGTACGGCTGCGGGTCGTCGCCTTCCAGGCGGTTCCCAGACCGGCGGGGACCTCGTTGAGCAGGGTGGCGCGGTAGGTGTCCAGCACCGAGAGCACGTCGAGCGACGGCCGACCCGGCGTGAACACCAGAGGCCGGACCCCGGCCTGCGCGAACTGCTCCAGCCGCTCGTGGATGACCGAACGGTCGAGCTTACCCAGCACAGCACCGCGCTTCGCCTCGTGGAAGTAGACCCACAGGTCCGGCCGCTCCCCCGCCGCGTCGACGAGCGCCTTCGGCACCCGGGCCGTCGTCGCGGCGTTGGTCACCAGGTTCGGCGCGTCCTCGGCGGGCCGGTGGAGATGCCGATCCAGCGCTGTCCGCAGCCACTCCGGCTCGGGTGCCGGGCCCGGACCGGCGGGCGACGACGTGACGGCCTCGGGGACCTTGGACGAGCTTGGGCCGGGCTTCCCGCTGATCCGGTCGAGAAGGCGCGGCAGCTCGTCGTAGAACCACTCGCGCACAGCCGGGTTGAGCCGTTGCCGAGGAGCGTCCGCAGTGTCGTACCTGGCCGCGTACGCCTCGGCGAACCACTCCACGGGGTCGGCGAACTGGTAGTTGGAGAGGCCGTGGCGGGTTCGCTCGGACTCCAGGTAGCTGACCCAGCTGCCGGCGAGGCCCACGTGGTACATGCGGTTGCCGAGGCGCAGGACGTCACCGCCGGCGTCCGGCAGGGTCCAGGGTTCCGCCAGGCCGTACCTGACGAAATCGTCGATCCGTCGGCGGGCTGCCGGGGGCAGGCCCGGGAACCGCTCGTGCAGGTTGTCGAGGAAGGACACCTGGCGGGTGCGGGCTGCGCGCCACAGCCAGCTGTCGAGATACTCGCGCAGATCTGCGGCGTACGGGGCCTGCGGGACACCGGCGGACTCCATCAGCTCACGCGAGAGGTCCGGAACCGCGTTGGTGGCGTAGCTCGTCCGGGAACCGAGGACGCCGTTCGTCAGGACCCGGTAGCTGAACCATCCGGCGTACGTCTCGTAGCCGTACCTGCGACCGTTCAGGGTGGCCAGCTCCGGTGTCAGCGCCTACCTGATGAACTCGGCGAGCTCGTGCGCCCGCGCCGGGCCGAGGAACGGGAACCAGGTGCTGAGCGCGGTCATCCGGCGTTCGAGGCCGAGCGACCAGTCCAGATCGCTGGCCAGATCCTGGTGCGGGGGCTGGTAGTGCGGGAGGTCCAGCATGCTGGTGAGCGTGGCGACCAGGTCATCGTGGCCGTCGGCGGTGGTGCCGACGTCCAGCTGCGACAGCATCGCCGTGGCGACGGCCCGCAGACCAGCGGTGTTGCCGGAAATCCGCCAGCCGCCGAACCGCTCCTCGCCGGAGAACCGCTCCAGCCACCCGATGCGGGCGTCCACCGCGTGCCCGGTTTCGTGTCGGACCGTCCACTCCACCAGGTTGCCGTGGGCCAGCACCGACCCGTACATGGTGCCGGGTTACTGGTTTCATGTCACCCTCGAGGGCTTGTCCGCAGCAGGTGACAACCGCGAAGCTGTCTGGTTCGACGTCGCGTCGGGAGGTGACCGGCCGCGGGTGGCGGCCGGTCACCTCGGATCGGATCAGTGGGTGGTCTCGGCAACCGACGTGAGGGCCGCGAGCCAGGCGGTGAGGGAGGACGCCAGCGCGCTACGCATCCCGTCCGGGTCGGCGATCACGGGAGGTCCGTCCCAGGACTCGGCGGTGTGCACGCGCACGCCGTCGGCGACCGCGTCGAAGGTCCAGACATGGATGCCGTCGATGCCCTGCCCGCTTCCACCCCAGGCGATGCGCCGCATGGGATGGAGGTCGCCGATCACGGAGGTGAGGGACAGGCCGTGGGTACGCCAAGTGACGGTGCTGCCCGCGCTGATCGGGCCGGCGAGGTGGGCCTCCTCGATGTCGTGCTGCCAGGTCGGCCACCGGTCGATGTCGGTCTGCAGTCGCCACACGGTCTCCAGTGACGCGGCGGCGATCATGGATACCTCGACGACGACAGGCGCCTCTCGGTCGATGTCCATGAAGGTCTCCTTCAGTTCTGTAGAGACAGGGCCACGACGGCCAGTGCGATTGGCAGGAGCAACCAGGGCTCGGCGAGGACGAGCAGTGCGGTGACGGCCAGAGCCGCGTACAGCAGCGCCTTGGCCACCTTGCGGCGGCTGCGGCGGGCGGCCTTTTTCGCGGCCTGCTGGGTGTCGGCGAGCGGCGGGGCCGGCGGGGCCTGGGTCGGGGGGGCCGTCTCGGCGACGGGGTCGATGCCCACGGCGGGCGTCTTCTCGTTCTCCACGGCGTTACTCCAAGAGAGTGGTTGATCATTCACAGTGTTGAGTGGTCAGCTGGTCTGCTCGTCCGGGATCCATGAGCCGTGGATGCCGGCGGTGACCCGGCGAGGCAGGCGGATCGTGGCGATCGGCGCGCGGCGCAGATCGCTGGCGTCGAGCACGAGCAGGCTCGAGGCGTCCCGGCCCAGGTCGCTGGTGACGGTGAGCAGGTAGCCGTCGTCCTCGCGGGTCGCGTCCGCGGCAGGGACGAAGACCGCCTCGCTGGGCAGCACGCCGGCACCGACGTCGAGGATCTGCCGGCTGCCGTCGATCCGGTCGTACTTGACGACGCCGTGGCTGCCGCCGCTCCCACCGCCGGGAAAGGCGATGGCGTACTGGTAGCGGTGCTCGCGGCCGAGCAGGTCGTCGTTGATGGTGGGGAACTCGACGTTGAGGTCGTCGCAGAGGCCCTCGGTGACAATGCCGGTCACCGGGTCGACGACCCACCGGCGGGTCAGCGACCTGGTGACGGGCTCGTCGTGGCGAGGGCCCCCGGTGCCCGCCCACCAGTTCCACGACAGCTCCCACCCCGCGCGGTCGAGAGTGGGGCCTTCGACCACGATGCGCCCCTGTGCGTCCTCGTAGGCGTTGGCGACGTGCAGCGCCTGGCCGGGCGCGATGTCGTACCAGCGGATGCGCGCGGCTCCGCCGGCACCGCGGGGCAGAACACCCAGGCGGGGCGCGATGTCGTCGCTCCACGCGTACGGGATGCCGGACGTCTCGGTGTGATCGAACGTCACCGACATCTCCAGGAACACCACGTGGTTCTCGGTGATCGCGAAGTCGTGCTTGAGCGCGGCGGTCGCACCCGGCACCTGCTCGCTGAGCATCAGCTCTCCGTCGGCGGAGGCCACGTGGTAGGTCAGGAGCGGCGGCATCGGCGAGGACCCGAAGAAGTGCAGCTCGCCGGTGGCCGGGTCCTGCTTGGGGTGGGCGGTCATCGCTGTGGTCAGCTTGCCGGAGAAGTCGAAGGCGCCGACGGTGTCCAGCTCGCGGGTCAGCGCGAATGGATGGTTCGCCTCGCAGAGCGCCAGCAGCCGCCCGGCGTGCTCGACGACGTGAGTGCCGGCGGTGCTGGCCGAGTAGTCCGGACCAGACCCGGTCATGTACGGCGCGCCATCCAGCGCCGGGGTGCGCACCCAGCGATTGCGGTACCACTCGGCGTGCCCGGCCCGCAGACGGATGCCGTGGACCATGCCGCTGCCCTTCCACCAGTGTGTCGGGGTGACGCCGGGCTTGGGGTTGTGGCTGTTGCGGACCAGCTGACCGGAGAGCTCCGGCGGCAGCGTGCCCTCCACCGTCAGGTCGAAGGCGGTGACCTCGTCGACGACGGGTGTGTAGTGACCGGCCAGGTACGGCTTGGTGGGGTTCATGAGGGGCTCCTTCTGCGGTCAGTGCCGGCCGCGGCCGGCAGGAACGGTGAACAGTGCCGTGAGCGCCGCGAGCGCGGCGATCACGAATCCGGTGCGAAACGCCCATCGGAAGCCCTCGGCCAAGACGTCGATACCGCCCTGGCCACTTTGAGCGGCGGCGGTGCCTGCCGCTGCGGTCAGCAGGGCCAGCCCCAGGCCGCCGCCGACTTGACGGGTGGTGTTGATCAGGCCACTGGCCAGCCCGGACTCGGCCGGGTCAACGCCGGTGAGGCCCAACGTGGTCAGCAGCACGAACGCCAGGCCCAGGCCGGCGCCGATCAGCACCATGGGGCCGAGCAGTTCGGTGACGAAGGACGCGTCCGAGGGCACCGCGCCCAGCCAGGCCATTCCGGCGGCGAGCACGGCCAGCGCGCCGACCAGGCTCCACCGTCGGCCCAGCCGGGCAGTCACCCGTGGCGCCAGCCAGGAGGCCGCCACGGTGGCTCCGGCCAGCGGCAACTGCGACAGTCCGGTCGCCAGCGGGCCGTAGCCCAGGACCTGCTGCTGCAGCAACGGCAGGTAGAAGAACAACCCGATCCAGACGGCGCCGAGCAGGAACATCAGCGCGTTGGCCGAGCCGACCGAACCGCTGCGCAGGATGCCCAGCCGCACCAACGGATCGGCGGTGCGCCGCTGCCAGGCGACGAACACGGCCAGCAGCACCACTCCACCGGCCAGCGCGGCCACCGTCACGGGCTTGCCCCAGCCGGCTCTCGGGCCGGTCGACAGCGCGTAGACCAGCGCGGTCACGCCTACCGTGACCGTCAGCGCCCCTGCGACATCCAACCGACCACGCTCGACCGGCACGTCGCTGCGCACCAACAGGGGGGTCGCGACGACGGCGACGACGGCGAGCACCGCGGTCAGGAAAAAGATCGAACGCCAACCCCACGCCTGCGTCAGCACCCCGCTGAACAGCACCCCGGCGGCGCCACCCAGACCCGACACCGCCCCGACGATCCCGAGCGCCCGCTGCCGCTGTGCCGCGAACATCACCACGGTGATCGCCAGCGCCGTCGGCGCCAGCAGTGCCGCCCCGGTCCCCTGAGCCACCCGCGCGGCCAGCAGCACGGGCTCGCTCCACGCGACGGCCGCTGCCAGTGAGCCGACCCCCAGGATCGCGCCCCCCGCCAGCAGCACCCGACGCCGTCCGAGCAGATCGCCCAGCCGCCCTCCCAACAGCATCAGCCCGCCGAACGGCAACAGGTAGGCGTTGATCACCCAGGACAGACCCGACGTGGACATGTGCCACTGGGCGGCGATGGCGTCCAGCGCCACGTTGACGATCGAGGTGTTGAGCACCACCAGGAACTGCACGAAGGCCAGCAGCGCCAAGGCGGGAACTCCCGTCCCTTGCGCTGTCGCGGCCGGCGGCCTGAGGTCTGTCTTCATGAATCCCTCCGAAGAAGATTGGTCGAACACTCACCCAATAAAGGAGTGGCTGACCACTCACTGACCCCGATCCGGCCGAGGCCGCTATCGCTCCTCGGGCATCCGTGATCGTCAGTGCCGCAGGCCCAGGGCCAGGGTGCTGGCCCAGGGCGTGTCGAGGTCCTCCGCACCCATCGTCACCACCAGGTTGCACAACGCACCCCTGGCGAAGAACTCCTGCACCTGCTCCGCACCGCCGCCCGACACGCTCCGCACGTACTCGACCAGACGCGCGTAGCCATCGCGAACCGCGCGACGCACCTCCGGAACCGACACCGCGGCGCACTGCGCGTGCATCTGCACCAGCAGCAGGTCCTGGTCGCGGATCAACATCGCGTAGGCGTCCGCCATGGTCGACAACACGACCTCGGGCGACGTGCCCCGGGTGGATGCCGCGCCTTTGCTGATACTGTCGCGGATGCGCTCGAACGACCGCTCGACCACCGCCGCGAACAGCGACTCCTTGTCGGGGAACAGGCGATAGAGGTAGGCCTGCGAGATGCCCGCCCGCTTGGCGACGTCGACCGTCGTGGTGCCGAAGTAACCACGACTGGCGAACGCGCCGATGGCCGTGGAGAGGACCTCCTCCCGGCGCTCCTCTGCGGTGGAGAGCGTGCGTACGCGGATCGACATGTGAGTAGTCAACCACACCCTCGGGGTGGCAGGCAAACCCACCACCGCCCGTCCGCCGCCGACCGGGGCGGCGGCCGAGTCTCAGCCAAGAGCCGCAGCGGCCTGAACGGCCCGCCAGCACTCCGATTGCTCGTACGCAGCCCCGCGCAGCTGGACGTCCTGCGCCGACCGGACAACCGCTCTCCCGAATCGCCCGGTCGAGCGTCCATGGCCGCACGAGCGAACCTCAGCGGGCGCCCGGCATGTCGTCGTGCTGCTGACCGTGGTCCCAGGCGAAACGTTGCTCGATCCGGGTGTACAGGAGGCCCATGCAGCCGCTGAGGGTGGCGATGATGATCGCCGCCGGGCCACGCCCGGCGGTGGCGATGCCCGCCACGACGAGCATCGACACCATGAACGCGACGATGCCGAGCACGGCGAAGACCCTATCCTGCAGGTTCGCCCAGCGTCGCTTCGTGCGGCTTGCTGAACGGTCGACGGTGCGGGACTCGATGAACAGGGCGATCAACAGGACGGGAACCACCTGCATCGCACCTTCGTAGAGGGCCACGTTCACGCCTTCCCGGCTCGTTCGGGGCGGTGCCGGACGAGGACCTTGGTGCTGCGGCGGAACGCCCACACGACGACCAGCGCGGCCAGCACGGTGAGCGGGGTGCCCATGACGATCCGGGCGATGCCCAGTCCGGTGGAGCTGTCCTCCAGGTAGAGAAACTGCTGGATCGCGAAGCGCGACCCGAGCACCAACGCCGCGAAGAGGGTCGCGACATCGTGCGCCAGGCGCACGGCGGAGTTGCGCCGCCACGGGTGGGTTCCCCCGTGCATGAGGTTCCAGACGACACCGGTCAGCGGCCGACGAACCAGCACCGATGCGAGCGTGAGGACGAATCCGGCCAGCGACGCCCAGATCCCGATCACGAAGAAGTCCCGCGCGGAGCCGGTCCACGCGACGATCCCGGTGGCCAGCGCCACCCCCAGCAGGCTGCCGACGGCGGAGAAGAAGCGCTCCCCGCGCGCCAGCCGGAAGATGAACAGCGCCAGGCCGGTGGCGACGGCGACGCCGATGGCCGCCGGCAGCGGAAGTAACGCGTTCGCCGTCACGAAGACGATCACCGGAACGGTGGAATAGACGAACCCGGCGATGCCGCCCATCTGGTCCAGGATGGTGGGCTTGGCGGGCGGGGCCGCGTCGCGGCGATCGGAACCGTGCCGAAGCTTCGGTTCCGTCACGGGATCCCTCTCGTCGATACTCATTTGATCAATCAGTGGGTATGCCCCTGCGGCACACTCAAGCCAGCAGGGCAGGAGTGTGGCCGACCTCACGAAGCTCCGCGCTGACCTGCACGAGACAGCCGGTTCGCCTCATCCGGTCCGTGCGTCCCGGTCGAGGATGGCGCTGGCGCGCTGCAAGACGTCGAGCTGCGCCGGGTTGTGGCAAGACGATCGATCGGAGGAAGGCCATCCAGTTGGGTGGCCGGTGGCGCGTCATGCGCTGCTCGGCCCGTGGATGTTCCTGCCGGCTTCGGTCGACGTCGGGGGCGAGCCGTTCGGCCGGCTCCTGCCGGGTCTGCTCGCGTCCTCGGATTAGCGCATCGAGCTCTTTCTCGGCACTGGAGGGGACCGCACAGGTCTTGAGCGTGGTCCCAGCGATCTCCGCCAGCTCACGCGTGCTGCTGCTGTGCCGAGATGGGTGAGGCAAGTTCGACGACGAGCGAGAATTGTACGGGTTTGCGACTGGTGTAGAGGTCGATGGTGTGTTCGAACGCCCCCAGCGGGCGCAGGACCGGGGATGTCTGGAAGTTGGGCACACTGTCCTCCGGGCCGGTGTGCGCGATGGGTCAACGTGCGGTGCGGGATGGGTCGATGTGCGGTGCGCGATGGGTCGATGTACGCGATGGGCCGGCCCGGCAGGGCTCGGACTGCCCGGCCCCGGCGGGGTCGCTCAGGACGGCGACGGCGGCCATCCGGAGGGTTTCTGCCTCGAACTTGAGGCGCAGGGCGTCGGCGGGGAGCACCCGCTCGGTGAAGAGGCCGTTGAGGACGGTCGCCAGGAACCGGGCGCGTGGCGCGACGTCGTCCGCCGGGAGCGCGCCTTCGTCGGCAAGGGCGGTCAGCCATCGCTCGATGCGGTGGAGGCCCGCCCGCTCGATCGATCGGTATGTGGCGACCTCGTCATCCGTCGGGGCAACCGCGATGTACGTCCCGTGGATCCCGCGCCACTGCTCCCGCGCCCGTTCGCCGGTGCCGATTTGTGCGAGCACCTGCCGCAGGCACTCGACGAGGCGCTCCGCCGGCGTTCGTGCGGTGTCGCCGATGGGATCGCCGGGGACGTCGACGTCGTAGATGCCGGCGACGACGGCGTCGACGAGCGCGCGTTGGGTGGGGAAGAAGTGCCGAAGCGAACCCGTGCTGACGCCGGCCCGCGCGGCGACCCCTCGGACGCTTAGCCGAGCGGTCGGGTTCTCCCCGAGCATGGTCGCGGCGGCGATCAGGATCCGGTCGCGGGTGTCTCGTTTCGTCGGCCGCTCGGGCATCGGTACCTCCTCACCACCTCACTTCTAGCACAGTGTGCTAACTTTGGGAAAACTAGCACAGCGCGGGCGCGGCGTACGGACGACTACGAGGCTTGCGTCGCGGCGCACTATCTGGCCAGGCAGCAGGACGACCCCGAGGAGATCCTGCGGTGGAACCAGGAGGCTCTGCGGCACGCCGACGCCGTCGGCGATGACAGGGTTGCCGCCTTCTACCCCTCGCTGCACGTGGGTGTGGCGATGGCCAACGAGCGGCTGGGCAACACGGCCGCCGCGCACGCCGCCTTCGAGCAGGCGGCCGAGCATGTAGACGTCTTGCCGGCAGGTGCATACGGTGAGCAACTGCGCGCGGCCATCACCCAGGGTCTTCGCAGATTGAGCTGACTCTGGGCCTTTCCCGGCTTGCGCGCCAGCGGGCGCTTCACCGATTGCGGGAGGTGGAAAGACAACCGCCGACCACAAATCTTGACGCGGCCGAGGTCGTCCACTGTGGCTCGGCTTGTCGGCGTGATCTTCGCCGGTGATCCTTGTAGGCCGGGGTGATGAGGTATTCCGATGGAGGTGGGTTGTCGCACGAGGGCGGGCCAAGCGGCAGGCGGTGGGGGTGGTTCGCTGCGGTCATGAAGCCCGCGTTCACCCCCCGTCCTCCGGAGCCATCGCGGTCAGCAACGCACCCTTACCGGGCATGGGCCTCCAGGAAGAGCTGACCTCAAGCCGGTAGAAGGTCTTGTCGCCGTTCTGCGCGACACCGAGCTTCTCGTAGAAGCGCTGCGCCGGGGTGTTGTCCCGATCGGTGATCCACTCGATTCGGCTACAGGAGTTCGTGGTCGCCACCTCGACGAGGCGGTCCATGAGAAGTTTTCCGACGGCGCGTCTCCTGGCAGTCTCCGCCACGTACAGCTCCTTCAGGTAGAGCGAGCGGGTCAGGCCGGCGGCTGGCCACAGGAAGGAGTACGTCGCTAGCCCGACGAGTGCCTGCGCGTCCCAGGCGAGCACGGCATGGGCCAGGGGCGGGTCGCCGAAGAGGGCCTCGTTGATCTGACGGATCCGCACGTCACGGGGCTCGATTTCGGTCTCGCCGTAGAACGTGTCCAGCTCTTCAAGGAGCGCGGCGATGGCATCGACATGGCCGGGTTCGGCGGCTACGACTGGAGTCACAGCGGCGTCCTTCCTGTTGGTCTCGACTTGAGAGTTCGGACGCCTTGGGTCGCTACTGCTGTACGAAGGTCGTCGCGGCGGCCACGCCGTCGGCGACCGCGTGGGAGAGCGGGAGCTGATAGGCGAGCCGTGCGGCGACAGTGCCGAGGAACGTGTCGCCCGCTCCGCTGGTGTTGGTCACGTTGACGTGTGGTGCGGGGATGAGCGCGGTGTCGTGGGCATCGCTGTATGCGGCGCCGCGCGGGCCGGCGGTCACCACGACTGCTCTGGGGCCCAGTGTGCGCAGTTCCCGTGCGGCGGCTATCGGGTCGTCGTGGTGGCGGCCGAGGATCGCCGCCGCCTCGGCTTCGTTCGCGACGAACAGGTCGAGTGGGCCCAGCGCGGCCGAGCCAAGCGTGGGATGCGGTACGAGGTTGCCGATGAGCGTCTGCGCGCGATGGTGCCGGACGACGGCGTCGACGGCGTCGGGTTGGAGATCGAGTTGAGTCACCACGACTGCGGCGGGCAGCCCCGCGAGCTTGCCGCGCACCTGCTCACCGGTCAGTTCGGTTTCCGGGGCCCGCGCGAGGATGATGCGGTTTTCTCCGTCAGGGTCGACCTCGATGAGCGCGATTCCGGTCAACGCCGACGGCACGAGGTGGAAGCGGGACACGTCGACGGCCGCGTCGATGAGGGTCTGGTACAGGAAGGTGCCCCAGTAATCGTCGCCGGCGTTGGCGATCAAGGTGGCGTGCGCGCCCGCCCGGCTGGCGGCTAGGGCCTGGTTGAGGCTCTTGCCGCCAGCGGTGGTCGTCGCCGGCGACGAGGCGAACGTGGTGCGGCCAGGAACAGGCGGTCCGGGAATCCGCACCGTGATGTCGATGTTGGAGCGGCCCACGACGGCGACACGAGGTCGCCCCGGCACCTGCGCCGGGTCGGACGAGGGGTTCATCCGGTCGTAGCCAGTTGGTCAAGCAGATGCCGCACATCCTGCTGGCTTCGGAAAGGTTTGAGCTGCCGGGCCAGCGCGTCGACGTCTCGGCGGACCCGCGCCGAGCCCGTGGTGGTCGCCACCGCCAACGCTTCCGCAGCCACTACCGCGGCGTGGCCGGGCTCCGAGGCCGCGAGGTGCGCGTGCGCGGTGCGGGAGAGGTAGAGGCCCCGCTCGCGCCGGTAACGCTCGGGCCACTCGTTGACGGCCGCTGTGAAACTGACGATGGCCTTGGTGGGCTGCTGGAGACGCAGCCATCCCTCACCTTCCTGAGCCGCCAGGTAGGGGCGGGTGCAGAACGAGCCGAGACAGTCATCGTCGCTGGTCGGTGATGCGTCCGTGACGAGTGAGTGCGCGCGCTCGATCGCAGTCTGGAAGCCGTCGGCATCTTCCCGGGCAGCGCTGCCATGTGCCTGCTGGACCGCGGCGAAGGCACGCACGAGCGCAGGCGTGTCAGGCAGGCGGAGCGCCGCCTGCGCCAGAGCGGCGACACGATCCTCATCGCCGGTGCGGACCATCCGCTGCGCCTTGCGGGCCAGAACATACGCCCAGAACTCCTGATCGTCGGCCTCCTGCGCCAGGCCTCCCGCGCGGTCCAGCCACCGCTCGCCGACGGCCCGATCGCCTAGATCATCGGCGAGCCAGCCCGCGAACTCGCTCCACCGCGCCTGGGTGCTGACCAGCCTGTCCCGAAGATGCCCGCGCGCCTGCCGACGCAGAGCGGCGATCAACGTGATCTGCTGCTCGACCGTCGACAGGACGGTGAGGCCGCCGAGCCGGTCGTCGGCTCGCACGAGGAACGCGCGAAGCTGCGCGAAGTAGTCCACGACGGCAGGATCGACAGCCGACGAGCGAGGCACATCCACGGCGGTGACAGTTGGCAGCGTCACCAGCCCGGCGGTGAGTTCCAGGAGAGCCCTTCGACTCACCCGCAATGACACCATCCGCCCATCGGACACTGCCGCAACGCTGACGACGTCCTCATCGTTGACGCCCTCACCACCATCAGCCACCACCACGTCGGCGAGCCGCACGGCCGCAGTCAGACCATCCGGGGTGCCAGCTCCATCCACGGCGCCGACGTCGCCCGGCCGCCTCCCCAATGCGACACGCGGAACACCACGAGCACCAGACGCAGGCACACGGTCCTCGACCTCACCCCACCGGGCATGTTGCGCCGCGTCAGCTCTCTCTTGATCAAGCTGCTGCTTGAGGCAACGGTAGTCGTCATAGCCGGCCAGCAACTCTCCACCAGCCCCCAGCACCGACTCACAGCGCTGCCAGAAGACCCGGTCCGGGCACTGCCGCCCCGTCTCCACGCCCGCGATCGTGGTCCGGGAAACCGGCACCCGCCGCGCCAAGGCCAACTGGGTCAACCCTCGCGCGTTACGCCACCCCGCGAGCCTCACGCCCAGCGCCCGTCTCGCATCGTCCACGCGCTGCGGATCAATCACCAAGCTTGCCCCTTCACAACGCCACACCAGGCACCACAGCCAAATTGACGGGAAGTGACGTCACCCTAACCGACCATGACCAACCTACCCAGTAACCACCGACACCCCACCACCGCATCACAGCATCGAACCCCGGAAGCCGGCAAGCCACACCATGATCAAAACCCCACCGCACAGGGGAATCCCCAGCCGGACGGGCACGGACACGAGGGATGCTCGTCGCACGAGCACCCACCGAGCGCCCAACCGACCACAATGGACAGGAAAGCGAAGGGGCCCGACCCGCGTTTCCGCAGGTCAGGCCCCTTACGATCTTGTGCGCCCGAAGGGACTCGAACCCCTAACCTTCTGATCCGTAGTCAGATGCTCTATCCGTTGAGCTACGGGCGCTTGCTGCTCGGCCAGTCTACACAACCGGCTTTCGCGCGGAGACTCCGGGATTCGAACCCGGGAGGGGCTTTAAGACCCCAACCGCATTAGCAGTGCGGCGCCATAGACCAGACTAGGCGAAGTCTCCCTGGTGACCCGGAAGCCACCGCGCCCGAGAATACAGGTCCGCACCCGCCCGGGGCAAAGCGACTACCGGGAGTCGGGTGCCGCGCCTGGCCGGACCGGCCCGCCCGAGGCTGCCGGAGCGCGCCCCACCAGCCCGCCCAGGGCTGGTGGGGCCCGCCTGACCGGCGCGGTTTCCCGCTGTGCCGCCCCCGGATCAGGGCTACGCTCCATCGACATGGAGGAGCAGCCGCCCAGCGACCCGCCCCGCCGCGCGCCTGGTGAGGGCACGCGGCGACGCCGTTCCGCACGGGCGGCCTTCACGCCGCCCGCGCCTCCCGAGGCCGATTCCGCCCCACCCCGGGATCCGGCCCCGGCGGCACCGCCGCCCCGCCCGCGCCGGCCCAGGCCCGCTCCGACCGTGCTCTTCCAGCCGCCCGATTCCGGGCAACCGACGCCCCGGGCCGTCCCGGGCAGGGCGAAGAAGAGCGAGTCGGCCGTCGGCGAGCAGCCCGAGGACGTGACCGGGGGACGTGACGAGCCACACGCCGGGGCCGAGCCGGGACCGGGCGGGCCGGAGACGACCGGACCGGCCGCCACACCGGGGACGCCCGCCACGGAGCCCGAGACGGACGTCACAGCGGCTGAGCCGGCCGCCAGGGCGCGCGCACCGAGGAAGGCCACCGCGCGCAAGGCAGCCCCCGGGAGGGCCACCCCGGCGAAGTCGGCGGCGAAAGCCACCCCCGTCGAGGCGACGGCGGAGGCTGCCCCCGCCAAGGTGACCGCGAAGGCCGCCCGGAAGAAGGCCGCCCCGGCCAGAACCGCTGCCGAGCCCGCCCCCACGACGCCGGCGGCCGGAGTCGTGGCGGTACCGGAGGCCGCCGGGCCGGTGGCGCGTACCGCTGGGGTGGGCCTGCGGGCGACGGCCGCGCGGGTGCTCGACCAGCCGGGCTTCGCTCCCGAGCTGCTGGCCCTGGCCGCGGTGCGCACGCTCGGGCCGGACGCTCGCGAGTGGGCCCGGCGGCACCGGGCCGCCTACCCGGAGGCGACCGCCGACGGGCTCGCCCGGCTCGCCACCCGGCGGTACGTCCGGCTGGCCCGGGCGGGCGGGGCGACCGCGGCGCTCGCCGGGGCGTTCGCGCCGGTCGCGGAGCTGGCGGCGGCGCTGTGGGCGCAGGCCGGGCTGGTGCTGCACCTGGCGGCGGCGTACGGCCGGGACCCGGCCGACCCGGAGCGGGCGGTGGAGCTGCTGGTGCTGACCGGGGTGCACCCGGACCAGGCCGACGCACGGGCGGCGCTGGCGGCGGCGGAGGCGGCGGCCGGCGCGGTCGATCAGCCGTGGCCCCGGGTTGTGGAGGGGGCCCGTCGGTTGGCCGCGCCGCTCGGCGCGTGGCTCGGGGTGCGGTGGGCGGCCCGGCTGGTGCCGGGGGCGGCCGTGCTGGCGGGCGCGGCGGGCGGCTCGGCCGCCGCCGAGCGGCTGGCGGCCCGCGCGGTGGCCACCTACCGCCCGCCGCGCCGGGGCCGCTGACCGGGACCGCCGCTCCCGAGGCCGCTGATCGGAGCCGCCGCTCCCGGGAGGGCGCTGATCGGAACCGCCGCCCCGGGAGGGTCGCTGATCAGGGCCGCCCCGCCCGGCAGCTCTGCCCCGGACCACGAGCGGTCAGAGCCAGTCGAACCATGATCTCGGCAGGAGGGCGTAGCCGACGAAGGCGACGACGTCGAGCAGGGTGTGCGCGACGATCAGCGGCATCACCCGCTTCGTGCGCAGGTAGAACAGGCCGAACACGACGCCCATCACGGCGTTGCCGACGAACGCGCCGAAGCCCTGGTAGAGGTGGTAGGACCCGCGCAGGACGGCGCTCGCCGCGAGCACCGCCCAGAGCCGCCACCGGAGCTGGCGCAGCCGGGTGACCAGGTAGCCGACCACGATCACCTCCTCCACCACGGCGTTCTGCACGGCGGCGAGGATCAGCACGGGGACCGTCCACCACAGGTCCGGTAGCGCGGCCGGGACGACGGTGGCGTTGACGCCGAGCTGGGCGGCGACCCAGAACAGCGCCAGGCCGGGCAGGCCGATGAGCGCCGCGAGGCCCGCGCCGCGCGCCAGGTCGGAGCCGGGGCGCCGCAGGTCGACCCCGAGGGTACGGGCGGGGTCGCCGGGGTCGCGCGCCAGCAGGTGTACGGCGAGCAGCACCGGTAGCAGAGCGAAGACGATGCCGAGGAGCTGGTACGTCAGGTCCAGCCAGGGGCGGGCCGACTGGGAGGTGTTCAGGGCGGCGGTCTGCTTCGACAGCGGCCCGTCGGCGGTCAGCTTCGCGGCGATCGACACGAGCGCGTAGACCGCCGACCGCCCGAGCGAGAGCCCGAGCACCAGCAGCGTCTCCGTGCCGAGGACCCGGCGGGACGCCGGGCGGGTGGGCTCAACGGTCACCGCACCACTCTGCCCGACCGGCGGCCGGCGGGACACGGCCGGTGGGGCGACGGAGGGCCGGTGAGGCGGCGTCCGGACGGCCCGGCAAGACGGTGTGAGCGGATCGCACATTCTGTGCGACCGGCGCACACGCTCCGTGGACATTCTATGCGGGCCCGATCCGCCGGCAGGAGGAGGAGCGCCGAAGTGGACGACGTCGCGCGGTTGTTGAAGGAGAGCTGGACCCTGGTCGAGGAGCACCGGGACCGGCTGAGCGGCCACTTCTACGCCCGGCTCTTCCTGCTCGACCCCGCACTGCGTCAGCTCTTCCCGGCGGAGATGACCGGCCAGGGTGACCGCATCCTGGACGCGATCGTGACCGCCATCCAGGTGGTGGACGATCCGGAGAGCTTCGAGGAGTACCTGCGCGCGCTCGGCCGGGACCACCGCAAGTACCACGTCGACGCGGAGCACTACGCCACGATGGGCGTCGCGCTGCTGGACGCGCTGCGCTGCACCGCCGGGGACGGCTGGAACCTGACCTACGACCAGGCGTGGCGAGACGCGTACGGGGCGATCTCGGAGAAGATGCTGGCCGGGGCGGCGGCGGACGGGAACCCGCCGTTCTGGCACGCCGAGGTGCTGACCCACGAGCGGTACGGCCAGGACACGGCCGTGCTGACCGTGCGCGCCCTCCAGCACCCGCTGCCGTGGCGGGCCGGCCAGTACGTCAGCGTCGAGGTGCCCCGGCACCTGCCCCGGGTCTGGCGGACGTACTCGGTGGCGAACGCCCCGAACGACGACAACGTCCTGGAGTTCCACGTGCGGACGCCCCCGGGCGCGGGCTGGGTCTCCGGGGCGCTGGTCCGTCGCACGAAGGCGGGCGACCTGCTGCGCGTCGCCGCGCCGATGGGGTCGATGACCGTGGACCGCGCCTCGGAGCGGGACATCCTCTGCGTCGCCGGTGGGGTGGGGCTGGCCCCGGTCAAGGCGATGGTCGAGGAGCTGACCACCTGGAACCGGAGCCGCTGGGTGCACGTCTTCTACGGGGCCCGGCGCGCCGGCGACCTGTACGGGCTGGCCGGGCTCCGCGAGCTGATGGAGACTCACCCCTGGCTGTCGGTGACCCCGGCGTGCAGCGAGGAACCGGACTTCGACGGCGAGCACGGCGACGTCTCCGAGGTGGTCGCCCGGTACGGCCCGTGGACGAACCACGACTGTTACGTCTCGGGCTCCGCCCGGATGGTCCGGTCGACCCTGCGGGCGCTCGCCGAGGACGGCGTCCCGCCGCCGCACACCCGGTACGACACGTTCGGCGACCTGTAGCTTTCCTCCCCCCGAAAAAAGGACCGGGTCGCGTGCCCCCGCCCCCTGGGGCACGCGACCCGGTCCTCCCCCGATACCCGCTCAGTACCGCCAGGGGTTACCGGTCTCGCGGTACTCCTCGACGGGCACCAGCGGGACGCCCGGCGTCATCCGGTCGACGTACAGCCGGCCCTCCAGGTGGTCGATCTCGTGCGCCACGAGCCGGGCCATGGCGAACTCGAACGAGGTGATGATCCGGCTGCCGTCCCACTGGGCGTGCTCCACGTCGATGCGCAGCGGCCGGGGCACCAGCCCCCGGTGGTCGAAGAAGGAGAGGCAGCCCTCGTACTGCTCGTCGGTGTCCGGGGAGGCGTCGACGACCCGGGGGTTGAGCAGCACCACCGGCTCGGCGGCGCGGTCGGGCGGGCGGACCACGGCGGCGGCCCAGGCGTGGCCGAGCTGCGGGGCTGCGATGCCGACGCCCTTGCTGAACGGGTGCAGCTCGTCGAGGCGGACCAGCGCCGAGCAGAGCCGGTCGACCAGCTCGCGGGCGGTGGCCTCGTCGGCCGGCAGGTCGAACTGCCGGCTGGGCTGGCGAAGCAGGTCCGCGCCGCGCTGGACGATGCCGAGCCCGCGCATCCGGTCGCTGGCCCGGACCCGGACGCTCCCCGCCGGCCCGCCCGGGTCGGACTCGGGCGGGCGGCTGCGGAACCGCCACTGGAGCCGGTACCGGGCGTTGAGCGGCGGGTCGTCGGTGCGCCAGTCGAAGACCGCCCGGTCGCCCCGGCCCTCCCGGACGATCGGGCGGCGCAGCGGCCCCTCCTCCGCCGAGAGCGAGGTCTCCACCCCCCAGACCTGCGGGTCCAGCTCGGTGGGGAGGTCCAGCCGCACCGAGAGGTGCCGGGTGGGCAGCCGCACGGCCCGCTGGAACCAGGGGCCCCACTTCTCCCGGCCGACGCGGTACGCGTACTCGATGGTGACCCGGTCGCCGGGGTAGAGCGGGAAACGGCCCTCGTCGTTCTCGAAGAGCAGCCAGATCTCCTTGAACGCGTCCCGGTCGTGCTTGGCCCGCCAGTGCATCGGCTCGGGCTGCCCGCCGTCGTGGCGGTGCGCCCGCAGTTGCAGCTCGGCGAAGGTGAGCGGGTGGTCGCGGTGGTGCCGGTTCGACCGGCCCGGGTCGTTGGGGTACCGGTCGACGGCCACCCGGACGAGGTAGCGGGTGACCGGCTCGGTGCCGGCGTTGTAGAGCTCCCGGCGGATGGCGCAGTGGTAGGCGTCGTGGGTGTGGGTGAGCACGGCCTGCTCGCGTTCCACGATCAGCCCGGTGCCCGGTGGCATCCACTGGCCGGGGGCGGGGTGGTCGCGGTGCGGCGGGGTGGAGCGGCCGTGGCGCAGCTCGTCGTACTCCCGGAAGCGCTGCCAGATCGCGCCGCTGGCCTCCAGGACGGCCTCGGCGCGGCGGGCGAAGTCCTCGGTCGGCCGGTGTCGGCGCCCCTCGACGTGGCTGACGTATGACGGGTCGAAGCCCATCAGCGTCGCCAGTTGCTTCTTGGACAGCCCCCGCTCGGTCCGGTGCCGGGCAAGCTCGGCCGCGAACGAGTCGGCGGCCCGCTCGATCGGAGAGGTCGTCATCGGCTTCCTCAACGCAGGGGAAGTATCAGTTTCACGTTCCGTACGCGAACGCGCACAGAAGTGGCACTTTGTCGACATTCACCTTGACAATTCACGCGCGAACGTCGATGCTTCCGCGCCCTACGGCGCACTCCCGCCCGGCGGCCAGGCGGGCGTCGCAGCCCGAACCCGCCCGACCCGGGGTGACGGGCGCCTCCCGATCACCCTCGGATGAGGCTTCCCATACGACGAGGCACTAGTTAGGCTAGCCTTAGCTCAGTAACGCGGACCGTAGTGGGGAGGCCAGGTGACAGCGGTGATGCCCACGACCGCGACGCCGCTCGCCCCGGTGACCGCCACCCTCCGCGCCGTGTTCGGCACCGACGACCTGCCCGGCCTCGCGCCGGGCCTGCTGGTCACCGACGACCGGTTCGGCTGGGCCCCGGCCACCACCCTGGTCGACGGCACCCGGCTGCCCGAGCTGCTCTCCGCCGCCGCGCGGCGCTGGGGCGGCACCCCGCACGCCTGCGCCGCCCTGGCCTGGAAGGCCTACAGCTACTGGGCGGCCCTGCCGGCCGTGCTCGGTTGGGCCGCCGCCCGCCGGGTGCCGCTGCTCGACGCGTCCGACGTGCTGATCCACTTCGAGGCCCACGGCCCCCTGGTGACCATCGGGCTGCGCCGGTCGACCGCCGTCGCGGTGCTCCCCTCCGACCCGCTGGCCCTGGCCGGGCTTCCCGAGGTGCGGGTGGTCGCCGACGAGGCCGAGTTGCTGGCGGCGCTGCGCGCCTCCCTGCTCGACGCCCATCTCGCCCCGCTGATCGCCGCCATCCAGACGGAGGTCCGCATCGGCGCGCGTACGCTGCTCGGCTCCGTCGCCGCCAGCGTCGCGCAGGCCGTGCTTGGCGCGGCGGACACGCTGCCCGGCCCCGCCGTCCGGCACGTCGAGACGCTGCTCGCCGCGCTCGACCTGGCCGACCTGGTCGAGCTGGTGCCCGGCCCGGCCGGAAAGCCGACGGTCCAGCGGCGCACCTGCTGCCTCGCCTTCACCCTGCCCAGCCCGAAGGTCTGCCAGGGCTGCTGCCTCCGCTCCGCCTGAGCGGCCCCCACACTGGTCCGCCTGAGCGGGCGGCCCGGCTCGCGTCAGCTCGTCAGCGGGCGGACGTCCCAGACCCAGACCCCCCCGGTGTACGTGGGGCGGACGCCGGTCAGCTCGGTCATACCCCGGCGCAGTGCGTCGGCGTGCTCGTGCGGGCCGAGGACGACCACCCCCGCCCGCCAGTACCGCAGGTCCTCCAGCGCGGCCCTGCGCGTCGGCCCGGTCACCGGCGGCACCTCGCCCGTGCGCCGGATGGTGAGGAAGAAGCTGCTGGTCGGACGGGGCGGGGCGGTGAAGAGGGCGATCCGGCCCTCCGGGGCCCCGGGCCGGGTGTCCGGCCCGAGGAAGTAGCCCCGGGCCAGCGGCAGGTCCAGGCCGGTCGCCGCCGACCAGCGCAGCGGGTCGGCGTAGTTGGTGTCCGGCAGGGGCAGGGTCACCACGCTGCGCCCGCCGGCCACGTACGGCCGCCAGGCCCCGGAGGTGACGAACTCGGGCACCGGGTCGAGGCGGGTGGCGGGCAGCGGGGTCGGGAACGCCGGGAGCAGCGCCATGAACAGCACGGTGGCGGTGGCGAAGCGGATCTGCGGCCGGGCGGCGGGGTGCTCCCGGGCCAGCCGGCGGGCGTGCTCCGCGCCGAGCGCGAGCAGCACCCCGACCAGCGGTACGGTCGCCAGCGCCCACCGGGTGGGGACCACCGAGTGCAGGATCGGCAGGTTCTCCAGCGCCGCCCAGGGGCCGGGGATCCCGGTCGCCCGGCCCTCGAACTGGATCTCCCGGCCGAGGGAGAGCACGGCGAAGAGCAGGCCGACGGCGGCGAGGCCCAGCACGACCGGGCTGCGCCGCAGCCACCACACCAGCGCGCCCACGAGCACGACGAGGGGCCAGCCGAAGAAGCCGTTCTCCTCGGTGGGGTTCTTCACCAGCCGCGCGGCGACCTTCGGATCCCCGGCGACCGACTCGCGGGCGAAGGCGGTGAACGAGGCCAGGTCGGTGCGGTAGCCGCGGATCAGCTCGGACAGCCCCTCGTACGCGCCGGGGCCGAAGAACTGCACGTAGAGCGGGTAGGCCAGCGCGCCGGCGGCGAGGACGGCGGCGACGCCGAGGCCGGCGAGGAACGGCCGGGCCTGCCGGCGCAGGTCGGCGCGGCGCAGGGCCAGCGCGGCGACCACCACGCCGAGCCCGATCGCGGTCATCAGCAGGATCTCCAGGTTGATGAACGCCTGCCAGACGATCACCAGCCCGAGCAGCACGCCGTTGCGCAGCCACCGGCCGCCCTCGGTCAGCCGCAGGGTGCGCCAGACGATCAGCGGCACCACGAACTGGCTGACGATGTTGGGGTGGGCGTTGGCGTGCGACACCATCGCCGGGGCGAACGCGCAGAATCCGGCACCGAGCCAGGCGGGCCCCCGGGAGCCGATCAGCACGCGGGAGAGCACGAAGTACCAGGCCGCCGCGGTGAGGAACATGCCGCCGGTGAGGAACACCAGGAATGCGGTACGGGGGCCGAACAGGACGGTGACCGGCGTCATTGGCAGGGAAATGGATAATACGGACGTGTTGGCCATCAGGTTCACGCCGTCCGGCACATTCATCCGGTCCGAGCCGAACGGATATGCGAAATCGGTCATCACGCGCGCACCGTGCGCCATCATCCACTCGAAGAGCGCCTGATCGGAGCGGTTGTCCCGGACCCCGTGCCCCGGGTTCGCCCAGAACCGGAGGGTCACCCAGAGCGCGAGCAGCGCGAAGCTGGCCAGCGCGGCGGCGTCCGTCCACCACCCCCGCTTGTCGACACGGCGACCCGGCCGGCGAGTAGTCATAACAATTCGCAGAGTAGTCACACCGTGACGCCGACGTGCGCGTTTCGGGGGACTGGCGTACTATCTGCCGGGTTCGCCGACCGCCGATCTCGTGCCCGCCCCGACCGCAATTCGGCCACCCCCGGTGCCCCGATTTCGCCCCCGTCCGCTTCGGATGGTTCACTCTGTCGGTCCCGGCGCAGGTCGAGTCACACCGTGAGGAATCGACGCATGGCAGAAATCACTGGGGATCAGCGTGTCCAGTCCGAGGTCCTCGAGGGTCTCGCGACGGCGGTCAATCACCGCAGGTGGTTCGTCGAGCTGGCCGTCCCGTACCTCGGTGACAACCCCATCGAGATCGGCAGCGGGCTGGGCGACTACGCCCTGGAGTGGGCGGAGCACTTCCCCCGCTTCACGGCCACCGAGGCGGACCCGGACCGGCTGGTCGCGCTGAAGGAGCGCCTGGCCATGCACCCGAACATCGAGGTGCGGCAGATGCTCCTGCCGCACTCGGAGCGCGGGGACTACAGCGCCGCCGTGTCGTACAACGTGCTGGAGCACATCGAGGACCACGTGGGCGCGCTGCGCAGCATGCGCGACCTGGTCCGGCCGGGCGGCGCCGTGGTGATCATCGTGCCGGCGTTCCAGTTCGCGATGAGCCCGGCGGACATCGCCACCGGCCACGTCCGCCGGTACACGAAGAAGACCCTCTCCGCCGCGATGACCGAGGCCGGCCTGACCGTGGAGAAGATCCACTACGCGAACGCGCTCGGCCTGATCGGCTACTTCATGGCAACCAAGGTCTTCCGGCTGATGCCGAAGGAGGGCCCGATGGTGAAGGTCTACGACACCCTCGTCCTGCCCGCCACGAAGGCGGCGGAGCAGCTCGTCCGCCCCCCGTTCGGCCAGTCCGTCTTCGCCGTCGCCCGCGTGTGAGGAGGGGCCCCCTGTCGACGCTTTCCGCGGTTCAGGGGGCCCCTCCTAACACCTACTCCTTCACCTGGTACGTCGGGCGGATGACCGCCCGCGCCAGGGTGTGGAAGGCCAGGTTGAAGCCGACGTAGGCCCCGCTGGCGTCCGGCCCGACGCCGAGGCGCTCGACGTCGACGGCGTGCACCGCGAAGACGTACCGGTGCGGGCGGTCGCCGGCCGGCGGGGCCGCGCCGCCGTACCCGGTCGCCCCGTAGTCGCTGCGGATGCTGAACGCGCCGCCCAGGTCGGCCTCGTCGACGCCCCGGGGCAGCTCCGTCACCGACGCGGGCACGTCGACCAGCACCCAGTGCCAGAAGCCGCTGCCCGTCGGCGCGTCCGGGTCGAAGCACGTCACCACGAAGCTCTTCGTCTCGGCGGGGAAGCCCGACCAGGCGAGCTGGGGGGAGACGTTCCCGCCGCCGACGCTGTCGTGGGCGTACCGGGCGTCCATCGGCTCGCCGTTGTGCACGTCCTCGCTGGTCAGGGTGAACGACGCAACGGTCGGCAGCAGCTCGTACGGGTCCGGGGCGATCGGTCGTTCCAGGGACATCGGCACGGTCCTTCCGGTGTACGCGGGTTTCCTGCGCACCTTCTTACCCCGCACCGCCCCGCCTATCGACCACCGGCGGACATCGGCGCGCCCCGCCCGTCGCCGGCGGTGTCGACGCCGGATGGTTCACCCGACGTTACATCGACACACTTGACTCTCTCGTGACGCGGTGCTGAACTATCAGTAAAGTTTCCTAAGAATTGCGGGGATCGCATGGAACACAGAAGAAGACGCACCCGCCTCTACCGCCTCCTCGTCTCCCTGACCGCCGCGACGCTGGCCGCCGGGCTGGCCGTGGCAATCCCCGGAACGGCGCAGGCCGCAACCGGACTCACCGCCACCTTCTCGTCCGCCAACAACGGCTCCTGGTTCCTCGACAAGTACGTCATCCGCAACGCCGGGAGCACCTCGGTCAGCAGTTGGAAGCTGGAGTTCGACCTGCCGGCCGGCGTGACCCTGGGCAACGCCTACCACGGCAACGTCACCCGCGACGGCAACCACGTCACCGTGGCCAACGCCCACTACAACGGCACCATCCCGGCCGGCGGCAGCACCGACCCGTTCAGCTTCTGGTTCATCGCCAACGGGTCGGGCGCCGAGCCACTGAACTGCCGGGTCAACGGCGACAAGTGCGACGGCAGCCCCGACCGGGCACCCGCCACGCCGACCGGGCTGGCGGTGACCTCCCGCACCACGAAGACGGTCTCGTTGAGCTGGAGCGCCGCGACGGCCACCGACTTCCCGGTCGCCGGATACGACGTCTACCAGGCGGGCGAGCGCGTCGCCACGGTCAACGGCGCCACCACCGCCACGGTCACCGGGCTGACGCCGAAGTCCACGTACACCTTCACGGTGCGGGCCAGGGACACGCGCGGCAACCTCTCCGCGGACAGCGCGCCGGTCTCCGCCACCACCCTCGACCCGGCCGACGACCGCACACCCCCGTCGACGCCGACCAACCTGCGCGCCACCACGACCGGCGACGTCAGCGTCACGCTCGCCTGGAACGCGTCCACCGACGCCAGCGGCATCGCCGGCTACGACGTGTACCGGGGCGACCAGCTCGCCGCCACGGTCACCGGCACCACCGCGACCGTCACCGGGCTGAGCCCGCTGACCCCGTACAGCTTCACGGTGCGGGCCCGGGACACCTACGACAACGCCTCGGCGGCCAGCTCGCCCCTCAGCGTCACCACGAAGGACGTGGTGGGCGACGGCAAGTACGCCCGGGTCGGGTACTTCGTGCAGTGGGGAATCTACGGCCGCCAGTACTTCGTCAAGAACCTGGACACCTCGGGCGCGGCGGCGAAGCTGACCCACATCAACTACTCGTTCGCGAACATCGACCCGGTCAACCTCACCTGCCTCCAGGGCGTCACCAAGGGCACCACGCAGAACCCGCAGGACCCGAACCAGGGCGACGGCGCGGGCGACGCGGACGCCGACTACGGGCGTCCCTTCAGCGCCGCCCAGTCGGTGGACGGCGTGGCCGACAGCGGTTGGGAGCCGCTGCGCGGCAACTTCAACCAGCTCAAGAAGCTCAAGGCCAAGTATCCGCACCTCAAGATACTGATCTCGCTCGGGGGCTGGACCTACTCCAAGTACTTCTCGGACGCGGCCGCGACGCCCGCCTCGCGGGAGAAGCTCGTCCGCTCCTGCCTCGACATCTACCTCAAGGGCAACCTGCCGGTGGCCGGCAACTCCGGCGGGCCCGGCACCGCCGCCGGCATCTTCGACGGCGTCGACCTGGACTGGGAGTGGCCCGGGGCCGAAGGACACCCCGGCAACCACTGGGGCCCGCAGGACAAGGCCAACAACACCGCCCTGTTCGCCGAGTTCCGCCGGCAGATGGACGAGCTGAGCAAGACCACCGGCCGCCGGTACCTGCTGACCGCGTTCACGCCCGCGGACCCGCAGAAGATCGCGGACGGCTGGGACATCACCCGCTCCGACGGCAACCACAGCGTCTTCGACTACATGGACTTCGCCAACGTGCAGGGCTACGACTTCCACGGCGCGGGCAGTGACAACTCGTGGGAGCCCAACCGCACCGGGCACCAGGGCAACCTGTACCGGGACGAGCAGGACCCGTACCAGTTCGAGTTCAGTGTCGACCGCGCGGTGAAGACCTATCTCGACGCCGGCGTCAACCCGAGACAGCTCACGATCGGCTTCGCCTTCTACGGTCGGGGCTGGCAGGGCGTCGCCGCCGGCACCGCCCCCGGGGGCGGGTCCGCCAACGGCGAGTGGCAGAGCGCCACCGGGGCGGCACCGGGCCAGTTCGCCGAGGAGGCCGGCACGCGCGGCTACTCCAACCTGCTCGCGATGGTCCCCAACTGCACCGTCCACCACGACACCCAGTCGGTCTCGACATACTGCTACACCGGCAACGGCGGGCAGTGGTGGAGTTTCGACGACGCCTGGTCGATCGGGCAGAAGGCCGCCTGGGCGCGACAGCGCAACCTGCTCGGCGGCATGATCTGGGAGATGTCCGGCGACACGTCGAACGGCACGTTGATGAACGCCATCCACACCGGCTTCTGACCTGTCGGGTTCCCACCGCCTCGTCGAGGCGGTGGGAACCCGCTGCCGGCGGCGTCGGGGCGGAGTGACCACGGTCACCTCCCCGCCGCAATCCTGTAATAATGTTCTCCGTGCCGACGCGGAAGTTCTCACTTCCTGCAATTTCGCCCCCTTCGACGCCTGCAGCGGCCCCGAACGTGCCGTTCGGCGCCAGCCTGCGGGCAGCCCGCGAGCGCGCCGGTCTGACGCAGCGGGAGCTGGCCGACCGGGCCGACGTGAACATAGCGACCATTCGTGACCTGGAACAGGGCCGCAGCCGCCTGCCACGGCCGGCCTCGCTGGACGCCCTGGTCGGGGCACTGGGGCTCGCCGGCGAGGCCGCCGAGCTGGTGCGGGCAGCCGCGACGGCCCGCAGGAAACCGACGCCGCAGCCCGATTCCCCGCCCGGCCACCCCGCCGACGAACTCTCCGTGGCGGTGCTCGGCCCACTTCGGGTGCGGTGCGGTTCCCACGAGATCGAGCTGACCTCCACCAAGCAGCGTCGCATCCTGGTGCGCCTGGCGCTGAGCGCCGGCGAGGTGGTGGGACGCGAGGACCTCATCGAGCTGCTGTGGGGCTACCAGCGGCCACCGCAGGCCCAGCAACTGCTCCAGAGCCACGTCGGCCGGCTCCGCCGGAAGCTGCGACTGCCCGACGCGACGAAGGTGCTCCGCCTGGCGGGCGACGGCTACCGCCTCACGCTCGCGCCACAGCAACTGGACCTGCTTCGGTTTCGTCGGCTCGTCGCCCTGGGCGCCGATGAGGCCACCCCCGAGCTGACCGGCAGCCATTTCGCGGCAGCGGCGCTGCTGTGGCGTGGCGAGACGGACGTGGAGGCGCTGCGCGACCATCCGGTGAGCACCGCCCTGCGGCACCAGTACGCACAGCTTCTCCGTAGCTGGGCGGCGCTCACCCGGGAGTTCGGCGGCTGCGAGCAGGTGTTGCCGCCGTTGCGGGAGTTGGCCCGACAGTTCGAGCTGGACGAGCCACTGCACGCCGAGCTGATGATGACCCTGTCAGCCAGCGGGCGGCAGGCCGAGGCGCTCGCCACCTACCAGAGGATCCGTGCCGCCCTGGTGGATCAACTGGGCATCGAGCCCAGCCCGGAGCTCCGGCAGGCGCACGACTACGCGTTGCGGCGCCACGAGTTGCCGGCCCCGGCACCGGCGCACCGCCCCGTGCCCCAGCAGGCCCCCGCCCCGCCGTCCGGTTTCGTCGGCCGGGCCACCGAACTCGGCACGATCGGGGCCGCCCTCGCCGGAGGGGGGCCCGAGGAGGGGCAGGTCTCCCCCCACATCGTCATGCTCAGCGGAGCTGCGGGGGTGGGCAAGACCGCTCTCGCCCTGAAGGCGGCGCACCAGCTACGCGCCGCCTACCCGGACGGGCAGCTCTACGTCGACCTGCGGGGCGGCGCCGGCGTCGCCGTCGCGCCCATAGAGGTGCTCGGACGGTTCCTGCGCGCCCTGGGCGTGCCGGCGCGCCAGGTCGGGGCGGACGAGGCCGAGGCCTCGGCGGCCCTGCGCAGCGAGCTGGCCGACCGCCGGATGTTGCTCGTTCTCGACAACGCGCGTGAGGCGGCGCAGGTACGACCGCTGCTTCCCGGCCCCGGCCACTGCGACGTGCTGGTCACGAGCCGGTGGCGACTGCCCGGCCTCGCCGACGCGACCGTCGTCGACGTCGCCACGCTCCCCCTTCCGGACGCGGTGAAATTGATCTCGGATGCCGCAGGTCGGCGGCCGCCGACGGACCCCCGCTCGACCCAGGAGGTGGCGCTGGCGTGCGGGAAGCTGCCGCTGGCGCTGCGCATCGTGGCCGCCCGGCTCGCGAACCGGCCTGCCTGGAGCGCCGACGACCTGGCCCGGCGACTGCGGGACGTCAACGGGCGGCTGGCCGAGCTCAGCGCCGGCGACTCCAGCGTCCTGGCCAGCTTCCAGCTCAGCTACCAGGAGCTCAGCGAAGCCGCACGCCGGGCGTTCCGGCTCTGCGCCCTGCACCCCGGCGACGACTTCGGTCTCGACGCCACCGCCGAGGCGCTGAACCTGGACCCGGTCGCGGCGGACGCCGTCGTCTGCGAGCTGCTGGACGGCAACATGCTGCTTCAGTCGACCGCGGAACGGTTCAGGTTCCACGACCTGCTCGGGTTGTACGCCGGCAAGCTACTCGCCGCCGGTGACCCCGGTGAGCGCGACGCCGCCCGGGGGCGCCTGCACGCCTGGTATCTCGAACACCTGATCGCCGCGATGGGGCACGTGTCCCCACACGCCGTCCAGCTACCGACCACCGTCACCGGGCGGGCGGGCGCCTTCGCGGGGCAGGAACAGGCGTTGGAGTGGCTGGACCGGGAGGCCGCCGGGCTGGTGGCCCTGGTCGAGCAGACCGCCGAGCCGGGCCAGGAGCCGGTGAGCTGGCAGGTCGCCGACCAGCTACGGGGGTACTTCCTCGTCCGGCGGCACGTGGACCGGTGGCTCCGCACGGCGGAGGCCGGTCTGCGGGCCGCGACGAAGGCGGCCGACGATGCCGCACAGGCCGCGCTGCTCATCAGCCGTGGACAGGCCATGTGGGCGCTGGGTCGCCACCGGGAGGCACTGGACGACTACCGGGCGGGCGCGCTGCTCGCCGAGTCGTGCGCGTGGCGTGAGGCCGCCGCGTACCTGTGGCACACCAGCGGGGTCGTGCAGGCCGAGCAGGGCATGCTCGACGACGCCCAGGAGTCGTATCGACGCGCGCTCGCCCTGTGCGGTGACGAGAGCGCCGGCTACGTCCGGTCCCTCGCGCTCAGTGGTCTGGGTGCCATGTACGTGGACCAGGGGCGGCTGCGGCCCGCCGCCGAGTGCTTCACGGCCGCGCTCCGGCTCAACCAGCGGGCCGGCCGGGAGGCGTCCGCGTTGTCGGCGCGGGGGAACCTCGGGATGGTGCTGCGTCAGCTCGGCGAACTCGACCAGGCCGAGACCTGTCTGACAGCGGCGCTGGCCGGCTACCGACGACGCTCGAGCATGCATGGGGAGTTGTCGATCCTGGACGAGATCAGCCAGCTCCACCGGCAACGGGGCGCACCGGCCGCCGCCGCCAGCGCGGCCAGGGAGGGCTACGACGTCGCCCTGATCGTCCGCGACCAGCGTGCCCAGGTGGCGTTGCTGACCTCGCTCGGCGAGGCGCACCTGGCCGGCCTGGACGTGCCGGAGGCGACGCGGTGCTTCCTGCGCGCGCAGGCCATGGCGAGGCAGCACCACTACCCGTACTTCGACGCCCGCGCGGGGGTGGGCCTGGCCGGCGCGTTCCTGCACACCGGCGACCGCGACGCGGCGCAGCGGGCCTGCGAGCTGGCCCACGACACGGCACGGGCGCACGGCTTCCGCATCCTCGAAGCGGACGCCCTGGCGGTGCGCGCCGACTGCCTGGCGGAACACGATGCCGGGACGGCGAGCCGGCTGCTCGACGAGGCAGCGTCCATCTACCGCGCTGCGGGCGCGGACCGCATTGCGGACGCCCTCGTCCGACGGTGACCCGGGCCACCGGAGGGGGATCGGACGCGTGGGTACGGGACAGCTACGGGAAGCCGGGCGTCGGTCGCGCGTCCCGGCCCGTCGTTAGCTTCGACGCGCTGGGAGCAGTTGTCGATCTCGGATGCCGACGGACGCCCACCCATCAGGGCGTTTCCGAACGGCTCACCAACCTCGCGAGGGAGAGCCGTGACCCTGTGCTTCACGCTGCTGGGCCCGGTGGGGCTCACCACCGACGGCTGCCCGGTCAACGTGGATCGGCCCCGCCGCCGGGCGGTCCTGGCCTACCTGCTGCTGCACGCCAACCAGGTGGTGTCGGTCGGCCAGCTCGCGACGGCGATCTGGGGAGGTAACCCCCCGTCGACGGCGAGGGCCCAGGTCCAGTCCGAGATCTGGGCGCTGCGCCGAAGCATCCAGCAGGCCGACGACGCCACCGGGTCGATCGTCACCCAGCCCGGCGGATACCTGCTGCGGCTGGAGGCCGACCAGCTCGACCTGGCGAGGTACCGGGCCCTGAGCACGACGGCCCGGGTCGAGGTCGAGCGGGGCCTGCTGGAGGACGCCTGCACGCTCATGCGTGAGGCCCTGGCGCTCTGGCGGGGGCCGACGCTCTCCGGGGCGGCAGCCGACTTCGTCGAGCCCAGCCGGGTGCACCTGGAGGAGAGGCGCCTCGCCGACCTGGAATGGCTCCTCGGCCTCGAGCTGACCATCGGGAGACACCACGAGCTCATCGCCGAGCTGACCCGGCACGTCGCCGATCATCCGCTGCGCGAGCGCCTGCGCACCCAGCTCGTCCTCGCGCTGTATCGCTGTGGCCGGCAACCCGAGGCGCTGCGGGTGGCCCGCCAGGGCTGCCAGCTCCTCTCCGACCAGCACGGGCTCGACCCCGGCCCACTGCTGCGCGGCCTGGAACTGGCCATCCTGCGGCAGGATCCCAAGCTCGACCTGGCGGAGAGGACCACACCGGACGAGGCCGCCGCCGTCATCACGGGCACGGCGTCGCCGGGCTGGCGTCCTCACGCCGTCGGGCGGGCGGACAGCACCTCCTGGTACGCCGCGACACTCTCCGCGCTCGCCCGCGACAACAGCTCCGGCTGAGGCCGCCGCCTCCGGCGCAGCCCGTCCACGACGGCGGACAGCCACGCCCGGACCTCGGCCCCGGTCATCCGCACCAGGTAGTCGTCGCCGCACTCCGGCGGATCGAGGCAGCTCCCGCCGTCGCCCACGGCCTCGGGCAACCCACCGGTCCGGGTGGCCACGACGGGCACGCCGTGCACCACGGCCTCCCGGGCGACCATCCCGAAGCTCTCCCGCCACAGGCTCGGCACCAGCAACAGGTCCGTCTCGGCGTACAGCGAGCAGACGTCGGCACGGTAGGCGACGATCTCGACGCACGGCAGTTCCGCCGCGACGATGCCCTGGCTGGCCAGATCGGCGGCGGTCCAGCGACCCTCCACGAAGCGGAAGCGGAACGGCAGGTTCGCCCGGGTCGCGGCCACGACCAGGTGCATCACCACGCCGAGCCCCTTGGCCGGTTCCGGGTTGACGAAGGTGATCCGGTACGGGCCGGAGCGGGCGACGCCACCGGCGCCCGCGCCGGGTGGACAGGAGCACGGGCGCAGCAGCGGCTCGATCGGCCGGGCGTCCCGGCCGGCCTGCCCGACGAAGAGGTCCCGGGCGAACCGGGAGGGCACCACGACGTCGTCGACGAGGCGGAGCGTCTGCGCGACGGGCCGCAGGTCGGCTGCGGGGTGCTCCAACACGACCGGCACGCCCGCCGCCCGCAGCCGCCGGGCCAACGGGGTCTCCTCGCCGAGATGCCCCCAGAGCAGGGCCGCGTCCGGGCGGTCCTGCTCGAGCAGCCGGTCGAGCGACCGTGCCAGGGACCGCAGCGCCGCGTCGTGCCCGCTGCCCGCCGCGCCCGGGTCCATCGGCCCGTCCAGCACCGTCACCCGCGCACCGGCGCTCCGCAGTGCCCCGGCGAGCTGGCGGAGGTGGATCGCCTCGCCCGACCGCCCGGTGGAGATGCGGTGCACGCCGACGACGAGAAGGTGTCTCATCGCCCGCCCCGCGCCCCGCCGGACCGGTACGTGGGCAGGTGGAACTCGCCACGGATCCGGTCGAAGGCGGCGGACCGGCGGCGGAGCCGCTCGATGTCGGCCGGGTCGTCCTTGCGGTAGACGAACGGGGACAACCAGACCACCGCCCGGTCGTCGAGCGGGCGCAGGGACCACGGCGTATCCGCCAACGTCGCCTCGGCCTGCACGGCCTTGGCGAAGGCGACGATCATCGACGGCGCGAACGGCAGCGCCGCCGTGTGCCACTCCAACCCCGAGGCGAGTTGGGCCACCTCCTCCGGCCGCTCGCCGTCGCCCCCGAGAATGCGCAGGTCGTCGGGGTGCTCCGAGACGCGCAGGGCCAGCCGTTGCCCGTGCTGACGGACCACCCGCTGAACGTCGGCGGCCTTGGCCCGCAGGGTCGCCACGGAGCCGGCGGTGACGGAGAGGTCGAGGACGAGCCCGTCGTGGGCGATGGCGGTCCCCTGTGCCCGCCGACGCGCCTGCGGCGCCAGGAGGGAACCGCTCACCAGCCCTTCGAGGAGCAGCTCGCGCCAGCACCGCACCAGTTCCTCGGTCAGGACTGGCCCGGAGAGCACCACCAGCCGCATCGCCTGCGCCGTCGCCACCTGGAGGACATGGGTCAGCTCCACCACGACCGGGCCGTACCCGGCGGTCTGGAACAGCGCGCCCTGGCCGTGCGGACCGGGCGGGTAGGGCAGGGCGCCCCGGACCCGCGCGTCCTCCGCACCGGTCCAGCCCGGCCGGTGCAGGGAACCGTCGCGCTCCATCACCAGGAAGTCCCGGCAGTGCCGCTCCCGTTCGCCGAGGCCGGAGAGCAGGCCCCGGTCGAGGGCGTTGCCGAGAACGGAGGTGTGCGGCCCGGAACCGGGCGGCGGCAGGTAGAACCGCGCTCCGGCTTCGGTCAGTGCCTCCTTCAACTTGGCGAAGGTCACCCCGGGCTGCACCGTGGCGAGGCCGAGCTCGACGTCCAGGCTGAGCCGGTCCAGCCGGGCCAGCCGGACGATCACGCCGGGCGTGCGCAGGCGGGCGTCGTCGTACCCCCAGTTGCGCCCGCGACTGTCGACCCGCCACGGGATCCCGCTGTCGTCGAGGATGCGGACCACGGCACCGAGCTGGTGCAGCGACGTCGGCTCCACCAGCCACTCCGGCGCGTGCCCGACGAGCACGGTCGACGCCGCGGAAGCCGCCGGCGTCACGACCGCGCCCGCGTTCGACAGGCGGTCGAACAGGTCTGCCCCGCTCATATCCGCTCCAGCGCCGCGCGTACCCGATCCGGGGCGACCCCGTACTCGTCCCGCAGGATGCGGGTGACCGACGCGTACGCGGCGACCAGCGTGGCCGCCTGCGGCCCGCGCTTGATGCTCCACAGGTGGCCGAAGTCCGGCGGGTCGGTCGTCCAGGTCAGCGTCTGGGGTGACCAGAGCGCGCCGAAGACGTTCACCACCGGATGCCCGGCGGTACGCGTGAGATGCGTGGCGAGCACCTGTTCGGCGACGGTCATGTGCAGGTGGATGTCGCGTCCCGGGGTGGACGGGTTGTCGGCGAGGAAGGACAGCCCGGTGCGGCTGATCCGCCGGGCCAGGTCGGCGTCGGCGGCCCGGAACAGCGCGGTGTTGCCGACCAGCGGCAGCGAGTCGGGCAGGTCCACGCCGGCCGGGTTGGCGAGTTCGCGCAGCCGGGTGTAGAAGTCGGCGGCGCCGTCCTCCAGGTGGGCGAAGAGCGAGCCGGGTCCGGGCGGGCGCAGGCGGGCGCGCAGGTAGGCGTCGGGGTCGACGAGCACCGCCTCGGGAAAGCGGTCGAGGGCGAGCAGCTTCGGCAACGCGAAGCAGGCGACCCGGTCGTAGTGCCGGTCCAGCCCGGCGTCGTCGAGGACCTCGGTCCGGTCGTAGTGGCCGAGCCAGCCGAGCTGGTCGAGCCAGTCGATGGTCGGCTGGTCGGCGTACAGGTCGATCGGGCCGGCGTGCCGCTGCCAGGACAGGATGCTCAGCAGCCAGGTGGCGCAGGACAACTGGCGGTAGGGGCGCGGGTGCCGGCTGGGCACCCGCCAGTAGGCGTGCACCCCGCGCAGCGGCTCAGCCACCGGCCACCACCCGGGAGACACCGTCCGGACCGCGTACGACGGTCAGGTGCCGGCTGCCCAGTTGCTCGCCGACCGGCCGGTGACTGACCACGATCAGCGTCTCCACCCGCTGCCGGACGGCGGCCAGCAGCCGCAGTTCCATCTCGCGGTCGAGGGAGTTCGTCGCCTCGTCGAGGATCAGCAGCGACGGCCGGCGCAGCAGCGCCCGGGCCAACGCGAACCGCTGCACCTCACCCGCGCTGAAGGTGGCGCCGTTGATCCGCAGCGTCGTGCGCAGCCCCAGCCGCAGCGGGCGCATCACGTCGTCCAGCTCCATCAACGTGAGCGTGTCCCGGATCTCCCGGTCGTCGACCTCCGTCGCGCCGGCGCAGAGGCTGTCGCGGATCGTGGTGTGCATGAAGTCGGAGCGGGGTGGCACGTAGCAGACCAACGGCCGCAGCCCGTCCGGGTCCCAGTCGGCGGTCGACACGCCGTAGACGACGGCCCGGCCGGCCGGCGCCGGGTCCAGCCCGCTGACGATGTGCGCCATCGTGGACTTGCCGACGCCGCTCACCCCGCCGACGGTGACCGTCTCCCCCCGCTCGACACGCAGGTCGAGCCGCAGGTCGAAGCCGTCCTTGGGGCGACTCACCCGCACCCCGTCCAGCTCCACCGCCGGGGCGTCCGGCACCGGCCGGGTGCGCGTGCCGGCCGGCATCACCGGCAGCGTCAGCAGCGTCGCCACGTAACGCAACTGCCGCTCCAGTTGGGCGACGGCCGGCAGGGTCTGCGCCATGGAGATGACCGCGAAGAGCACCGTCCCGCCCAGGGTGAGGAACCCGAACAGCTCCGCCGTGCTGACCAGCCCTGCCGCGACCAGCACCGACCCGACGACGAGGATCACGTAGAGGCCGGCGAAGCGCAGGGCCTCACTCGGCCCGTACACCCAGGAGAGCCGGTACTGCAGCGTCCGTACCGACTCGTGCAGCAGGTCGAGCCGCCGGGCGTGCTCGGCCCGCAGGTGCGACACGGCCCCGAGGCCACGGAAGGTGGTCAGCCCCCGGGTCGTGGTGATCAGGACGTCCTGGACCTCACCGTCGCGGCGCAGTTGCTCGTCGTAGTGGCGGCTGATCGGCCGCCGGGCGAGCAGCGTCAACCCGATGTGCAGGGCGCCGATGGCCGCCACCACGCCGGTGAGCGGCAGCGACATCGACGCCATGAACGCCAGCAGGATCACGACGGCGACGGCGTCGGTGAACATCGACAGGGCCAGGGTGGTGCCGGTCTCCCGCACCTCCCGGGCGCTCTGCACGCGGTGCAGGACCGCGCCCGAGGTCAACTCGGTCGTCGCCGACGTGCGGGTCAGCCGGTCGACGAGGTGACCGAGCATCGCCCGGTCGAAGGCCAGCCCGACGGCGGTGAGCTGCCGGTGCCGCAGCCAGAACAGCACGCTCAGCGCGACGAAGAAGGTGCCGAGGGCGGCGGCCAGGGAGCCGGCGGCCACCCGGCCACCGGCGGCGACCTGGTTCAGGTACGGCAGCAGGACGAGGTTGAGCAGGGTCAGGCCGGTGTAGAGCACGAGGCTCATCACGAGCAGTGGCACGACCTGGCGGAGGTTGAGCCCACCGGAGCGCACCAGGGGCCACAGCCACGAGGCCCGGGCCGACCGGCGGGCGCGTCGGCCCGACGTGGCCGCCACCGAGGGCGGTCCGCCGGCACCTGGCGTGACCGGCCGGCCGTCCGGCAGCAGCACCCAGCCGGAGGACCGTCGGCGGTAGTCGTCCTCGTCGAGCCACGCGCGACCGAACGACGGATCGAAGATCCGCACCTGACGCCGCCGCCGGCGCTCGACGACGACGAAGTGGTCGGCCCGCAGGTGCACGATGGCACCGGGGGTCAGCGCGTCGAAGGGGCAGTCCCGCCGGGCGCGGTAGCGCACGCCGCAGACCTCGGCCGAGGTGTCCCGCAGGTCCCGGAGGGAGAGCGCCCCGCGTACGGCCAACGCGTCCCGCAGCGCCGGCTCGGGGAAGTCGTGGCCCAGCAGCTTCAGGCTGGTGACCAGGGCCTGCACCCCGCAGTCGTTGTCCTGCGTCTGGAGGCTGACGGTCATACCGGGACTCCGATCACTCGTGTTCCGGCCACGGCGGGCGTGCCGTCGCCCAGGCTCACCCCGATCCCCCACCACGGCGGGGTGCCGGTCGCGGTCTCCGCCAGCGCCAGCGCCACCCCGACCGGCCCGCTCAGCACGGAGAGGACGTACGGCGTGTCGAAGACGTCGGCCACCGCCTGCCCGTCGACCCGGTCGAGGTGGGCCGAGAGCCGGGCCGCGAGCGCGCCCGACCGCTCGGCGCCGACGAGCCCTGCCCAGCACGGCGAGAGCCGCATGGCGAGGCTCAGCCCGGCGAGGCCGTGGCAGAAGGTGGTGTCGGCGGTGCCGTCGACGAGCAGGTCGTCGAGCCGACGCAGGGACGCCGGGGTGATCGGCGCCCGGACCATCCGCGCCAGCACGGCCGGGTCGGCGTCCGGGCCCAGCGCGGCCAGCAGGCCGGGCAGGCCGGCGCAGAGGGTGACCCCGCCGACGCCCAGGCCACCGGTGTCGAGCTCCGTCGGCTCCAGCCGTTGGACGTCGCGCACCAGCGCGTCCACCGGCCCGGTCAGCTCCCTGTCCCGGCCGTACCGGTGACCGAGCATCCGTAGCGACAGGATGCCGCCGCCGCGGCCGTGGTAGAGCCCGTTCGACGGTGCCCGGAGGATGCCCAGGGAGGCCTGGGTGAGCGCGGTGGCGAGTTCGTGGCGCGCCTCCGGGTCGGCCACGTCCCACAGCATGATTCCGATGCCCACGGCACCGTTGATCGGGTCGAGTTCGTCGGCGTCGACGAAGCGCCGGTGCTGGGCGGCCAGCACCTCGGCAGCCGCCGGGCCGGTCGCCGCCGGCGTCTCCGAATGGTCGGCGGCCGCAGCGTCGCACTCCTCCGCCAGCCGACGCAGCAGCCAGGTGACCCGGTGGTCGGAGACGGGCTCGCCGCGCAACGCGAGCCGGGTCAGCGACCCGGCCAGCGGCCGGTGGTCGAGCCTCGACGCGAGCAGGGCCAGGGCGGCCAGCGCGTCCACGGTCGCGCCGCCCCGGTGGCGCAGGTGCTCCACCAGCCTTCGGAGCAGCCGGCGCGCGGCGTCGACCTCAGGCACGGCCGGTCCCGCCCCGGGTCACCCGGGCCGTCCGGCCCTTCAACAGCCGGGCCGCCGCCAGCACGATCTCCGTTTCGCGGCTCACCGCCTGCCCGAGCGGCAACCCCCGGTTGACCGTCATGTGGATCATGCTGCTGAAGGCCAGCCGACGGGCGTCGTCGTTCAGACCGGCGAGGTGACCGAGCGTCGGATCCGGCTCGGCGAGCGCGGAGTCCAGGGCCCGTTCCAGGTCGGTCCGGGCCGAACGGAAGGCGGCCATCCAGCTCCGCTGGGCCAGCGAGCTGGGCAGCCGTGGGTCCAGCCCACGCAGGTCGCACAGCAGGTCGAGGGCGCCGTCGTCCCCGCCGAGCTGCCGGCACCAGGCCGCGATCCGGGACACCGCCAGCGCGTACCGGCCCGCCGGGTCCGGAGCGGCGGCGAGCCGTTCGGCCCACCAGGCCGAGTCGCCACAGAAGTGACGCAGGGTGTCCGCCCGCGATTCCGGGCCGCCGTACCGGTAGTCCTCCGGCACCCAGGCGCGGACGTCGACCTCCCACGGCTGCTGCGGCACCAGCCCGGCCAGGTGGGTGCGCAGGCCGGCGAGCAGCGCCCCGGTCGCCGCCGAGGAACGCACGCGGACCCGCAGGTGCGGCCGTTCGTCCCGGTACCGGATGTAGAACAGCTCGCCCCGGCGCATGAGCGTCGTGGCGTCGGCCCCGGCCAGCCACGTCTCGACCGCGCGGTCCGGGGCGTACACGTACCAGCCGGTCCAGTCGGGGTCCGCCGCGGGCAGCCGGTCCACGAGCCGGGTCCGCGACAGCGGCCGGCTCGTCGTCGGCTCCCGGTGCGACCAGGGCACCCAGACGTCGTGTACGTGGCCGCCGAGCTCGGACCACACCGGGGTGCCCACCGGCAGCGCCTCGTGCAACTGGAGCCTGCCCTCACGGCGCAGCCGCTGGGTGAACCACCGCCGTTGCACGGCATCGGTGAGGTCGATCCGCATGGTGAGGTCCGCGCCCTCGGTCAGCTCCACCGTGGAACCCAGCCCCACCTCGGTCAGGACGTCGCAGAGCCCGACGGGATCGGCGGCCAGCTCCAGCAGGTCGGCCCGGTGTCGGGCGTTCAGCACCAGGCCACGGCGGGCGAGCAGGCACCGCCCCGCCGTGATGCGCGGAGTCATGCCGCCCGGCGACCGCCACTGGCTCGGGTCGGCGGCCGGTATGGTGTCGGCGGCCTCGTCCAGCAGCAGCCCGAGCAGCCTGACCGCCCACGGGTTGAAGTCGTGACTCAACGACAGCGGGCTGTCCCAGCGTAGTTCCACGAAGCGCCCGTCGACGCGGTTGACGAGCTGGAGCCGACCGCCCACGACGACGACGGCCAGGTCGGTGAGGAGCAGGTCGCCGGGACGGTGCGGCTGGTTGAGGTTGAGCCGGGGCAGGTCCCCGACCCGACGGCGGGTCAGCGGGGCGCGGCGGTCCAGCGGGGTCCAACCGAGCTCGACGGCGAGCCGGCCGGGGTCCTCGGCGGTGGCGCAGAGCTCCGGGACGTGCAGGTGCTCGCCGAACCTGGCCCCCGGACCGCCCCAGAACCCAGGCATGATCATCTTCAGCCAGGCGTCGGCGCCGGAGCACGGTTCGGCCAGGAGCGCGCCGCAGGCCATGCCGAACCGGGGCCGGGTCGAATCCGCGGGGTCGACCCCTCCCACCCGGTCGGGTTGCCCCGCCCGCCACTGGTCCAGCGTGACCGCCTCGTTCCACCACTCCACCGCGCTGCCGTCGCGGTAGGCGGGGCGCACGAACAGCCGCCGGGGCGCATCCGGGGGGCGGGGCGTCTCCGGGGGCGTGGGCGGTCGCCGCCAACTGCCCAGCGGGTGTTCCACCGGCGCGGTCAGCAGCCAGGTCAGCGGCACCGCGCCACCGGAGAACGTGCCGCCCACGTACTCCCTGACCCGTTCGAGCCGGTCGGACGGCCACGGCACCCGCATGAGCTGGTCGACGCCGTCGACCAGCGCCTCCACCGGGCCACGGTCGAGGCGGGGCCGGACCTCGCTGAACGCGTCCACGAACTGGTCGGGGCGGAACGGCCGTTCCTCGGCGAGCACCGCCTTCACCGGATCGGCGGGCGAGGCCGACGCGGCGGCTCCCACCAGCATCTCCGGCGCGTGCTCCGGCAGCAGCAGGTGCCGGCGTACGCAGAGGTCGAACTGCGCCGGGCCGTCCTCGCCGAGGTCGGCGGCCCAGTCGGCGGCGGAGCGCGGCGCGGCGGCGCGCAGGTCACCGAGCCGCTCGGCGAGCCGACGGATCACCGGGTCGTCCGACAGCGACGTCGTCCCACCCCGGTCCGGGCGCACGTACGACCAGCGACCGGCGTCGGCGACCAGGGTGGGATTGACGAACCAGTTCCCGGTCGGCCGGGGCAGGTCGAGGCGCGCCAGCCGGACCTCGGTGGCGAGGTCGATGCGGGTCGTGGCGCCACCGTCGACGAGATCGGCGAGCATGCTGAAGCCGAACACCCCGAACGGGGTGGGCCGGAACCGGGCCCGGTTGCCGTAGATCGCCATGCGGGTCGGCTGGTCCTGCCAGTCGCGGTCGTCGTCGGCTGAGCGCTGGAAGACGGTGGCGTACTCCACGGCCAGTTCGAGCAGCCGGCGCGGCAGCTCAGCGGCCCGGGGCGACGGGTCGTCGCCCGGCACGGCCGGCAGCACCGGCACCCGGACCAGGCACCAGCCCGGCGTGGAGAGCGTCCGTGCGGATGGCGTCATTCCAGCAGCTCCGGTCATCTGTGCGGCCGCATGGCCGCGTGCGGCTTCATGGTCACGGCGTCCAGACGCGCCTCGGCCAGCCGCTGCGCCACCCCGGGGTCGGCCGAGTCACACGCCTCGACCAGGGCGAGGACCGCTTCGAGGCAGACGTGGTAGGCGGCGGAGAGGACCGCGTGGTATTCGGCCCGCAGGGCCGGCGCGAACGGCTGAAGCCGCCCGTCCCGGGCCAGCACGTCGAAGCTGTGCAGCATCCCGATCAGACCGCGTCGGGCCAGGATCGTCCGGGTCTCGGCCTCGGCGTAGGCGACCTGCCAGGGCGATCCCGGCGACAGGCCGGGCCCCAGCAGCTCCAGCAGCCGCTCGGCGAGCCCGATCGCCACTCCGGGCATGTTCGCCAGGAACAGCGCCGCGTCGGCGTAGATCCCCCTGGGGCGGTCCGTCGGGATGCTCGACATGTCGACCACGTCCTCGGGGTCGACTCCCACGTCCCGGGCGCTCAGGGTGTGACTCGTCGTGCCGAGCAGGCCCGGCCCCTCCCACGGCTGGTCGACGTGCAGGCGGGCGCGGTCGACCAGCACGGTGGTGCGGGCGCCCCGGACCGGCTCGCACCCCATGGCCATGTACGCGGCCCGGTCCGCGCCGGAGCCGAACCGCCAGCGCCCGTCGACCACCAGCCCGCCGTCCGGGCCACTGCCCAGCCGACCGACCTGGGCGACCACGCCGTAGACCTGGTTGGTTCCGGAGTAGGCCCGCGACAGCAGGTCACCGGCCGCGTAGGTCGAGAGGTAGTGCGCGGTGCCGTTGGCGATCATGCAGAGCCATGCCTCACTGGCATCCTCGGCGGCGGCGCGACGAACGAGGTCCAGGCCCGCCACCAGGCTCTGGACCTCGTCCGGACCGTCGCGCAGCCACAGCAGCGTAGCGGCGAACTGTCGCATCGATCGTTACCTAGTTACGGCTCGATCAGTACGGCCCGGTCGGGCCGGGGCACCGGTTGGTGGTGCTGGTGCAGCCGGTGGTCGGGATGATCGAGGTCCAGTTGATGCCACCGGCGATCTCGCCGGCCTCGACGTCGATCCCGGCGAGATCGAGGTCGTCGAGGTCGACGAAGCTCTCCGCGTGGTCCGTCTGCGGAGCGCCCGCCCTGATGTCGTTCGCCATACCCACCTCTCGGTTCTGTGACGGTGAATGGGCACGGCCGGGGTTCCCCCGAGCCGCTTGACATCGATCATCGTTGGCGGCGGTCTGCGTCCACTATGCATCCGCTATGCGCCCACGCCCTCCCGAACGAACGCGGCGGGCCACCTCGGTGAGGTGACCCGCCGCAGCGGTTTCAGCAGCTACCCTGACCGACCGGGTAGTGGCCGATCCGATCTATCGCACGCCCTTCGGTCAGCAGGCGCCCTGCGCCTCCCACACGCCCCACTGCCCGCTGTTGGCCGGGTTCTCGCCCTGCGTCCACCACTTGGAGCGGTAGCGACGGTTCTCGTGCTGGACGATGCTGCCACCCGAGTAGGCCGTGCTCGCGTTCCAGACGGCGATGCCGCCACAGTTGTTGCCGCCGGTCGGCGTGACCGAGGGCGATGCCGTCGGCGACGCCGTGGGCGACGCCGGCGGGGTTCCGCCGCGGGCGTAGTCGGCCGCCAGCGCGTAGGTCTGGCCGCCGAAGCTCAGCGTGAAGTTCGACGGGCCGGCGATCGGCAGGCTGTAGCCGAGGGTGACCTCGGCGAAGGAGCCCGGCGCGATGGCCGACGGCACGTTGAGCCGTACCCGGTGGAAGTCGCCCTTCAGGCCGCCGACGTTGCTGCCGGTGTGCCCGGTGGAGACCACGGACAGCGCCCACCCGGACTGCTGCCCGAGGGTGCCCGGCGCCGAGGTGGGGTAGTCGAACTCGAGCTGGGCCCCGGCCGGGATCGGCGCGCCCGAGTTGTTGGTCACGCGCAGCTCGGGGTTGATCGGGTAGTTGTTGTCGCCGAGCGCGAAGCCACCCATCGTGACCCCGACGTTGAGCGTCTGCGTCGGCATGGTGATCGCCGCCTTCCGCTGCCCGTAGGGGGTGGCGGTGCGGAACTTGTCGTAGATCAGGTTGGTCATGGTGTTACCCATGTAGTACTCGCCGCGCTGCGCGTCCCACGCGTAGTCGCCGGCCAGCTCCCAGATCATGATGCCGCCGATGCCCTTGGCGTTGACGTAGTCCGCCTTCGCGGCGACGGACTGCTCGTCCTCGGTGGAGAGGAACACCTGCTTCTGGCTGTTCCACAGCCACGGGGCGACCAGGCTGGACGAGTACTGACGGGTGTAGGTACCGCTGATCACGTCGGTCGGGTCGGTCTTGGGGGTCAGCCCGTAGGCCTCCAGGTAGCTTCCGCTGCGCCCCTCCTGGAGGTTCTTCGCGTGCCACATCGGGTTCGCCCCGCCCGGCACCTCCTGGCCGTTCTCCAGATCGTGCCAGACGTTGTCGATGCCGATCGCGCCGTTGCCGCACGGGGTGGTCGATCCGACGGACGAGCCCGTTCCGGCGGGGCACTTGGTCTGGTCCGGCAGCGCCGCGCGCCCCCACAGCCCGTTGGTGCCGCCGGTCACGCCGCGCCAGCCCCGGGTGTAGTAGGGCAGGCCGATGTTGATCCGACCGGATTGCATCGCGCCCCGGAAGTAGTGGTAGGCCCAGTCGGTGTTGAGGTACCCGATGTTCTGGTACGCCCCGTACACGCCGCCGGAGGCGAGCTCGGCGTCCTGCCCGTCGTCGTAGAGGGCGGCGTTCGGGCCGACGAAGTGGTTCCACGCCCCGTGCAGGTCGTAGCTCATGATGTTGACGTAGTCCAGGTACTGCAACGTCTGGAAGGACTCCATGCCCCGCAGCAGCCAGCCGGAGGCGGGTGCGGCGATGGTGACCATGTAGTACTTGCCGTCGGCCGCCGCGGCGGCGTCCAGCTTCTCCCGCAGGGTCCGCATGAGCACCTGGTAGGAGGCGTTCAGGCCGGCCCGCTTGGCGTCGGCCTGGGCGAAGTCCAGGGGGTGCCCGGCCTTGTTGTTCGACGTCGGGTACTCGTAGTCGATGTCCACGCCGTCGAAGCCGTACGTGCGCAGGAAGGCGACCACCGAGTCGGCGAACGTGTTGATGCCGGCGGTGTTGACGGTGTTGCTGCCGGTCGTGGTCATCCGGTAGAAGCCACCGGCGTCGAGCCGCTTACCGGTGTCGTCGATGTAGCCGCCGGTCTCGGCCCAGCCGCCCACGCTGACCAGCGTCTTCACGCCGGGGTTCTGCTTCTTGAACTTGTTGAGCTGGTTGAAGTGTCCCGTGTACGAGTACGCCGGGTCCATCTCCGCGCCCGCCACGCCCGGCCAGGTCATGTTGGTGGCGGGGTTGTTGGCCGCGGTGGGAGAGCCGACGGAGATCTTGTTGTTGGGGTCCACGTGGGCGAACGCGTAGTTGATGTGGGTGATCTTGTTCCACGGGATCTGGCTCGCCAGGTACGCCGGGGCGCCGTTCTTGCCGGTGCGCCAGCTCGTGAAGTAGCCGATGATCCGTCGCTTGTGGTCGTCGCCCATCTTCTCGCGACCGTCCGTGTCGTAGACGTCGCAGTAGGGCACGGCGACACCGGGCGTCTGGTACAGCCCGTCAGGTCGACACTGTGCGTGGTCCACCGCGGCGGAACTCGCTTGACCCGCCACTGCCACCGCCGTCGGCACCATCAGCAGGGCAGCGACGCCCGTGACGATGAGATGCGGTAGTCGCCTCCGGCGCATGAGCGCCTCCCACCTTCAGTAAGGAAACTTAACAGTAAGGTTACTGAATATATAACGGGGTGGATGCAATGGGAAGTCATTCACAGAGATCTCATCGGTAAAAGGTGTGACGGACCGCCGGCGCGGGTAGGGCACCAGGGCCAGCTACACCTCGAACCGGGGCCGGGTGGCGGTCAGCACGGCCGTCCGGGGCGCGACCTCCCAGCCTTGGCGCAGCGCCTCGGCGAGGTCGGCGAGCAGCTTCGGCACCTCGGCCTCCGCGCCGGGATGCAGCGCCTCCGCCACGACCAGGACCCGGTCGGTGTCGGCGCCCACGGCCGACCAGCCGCTCTGCCGGTTCGTCCACCGCCGGGCGTGCGCCCGCCCCTCCTCGTCGACGAAGACGACCTCGTCGGGGTCGGGGTGCTCCTCCTCGCCGCCGAAGGTCAGGTACGACTCGGTGCCGAGCGCGTGCCGCACCTCCAGGCCCTTCGCGACCCGAGCGGTGTCGAAGACGCCGACCGGGATCGCGTACGCCACCGACAGCGCGTTGCAGAGGTCGACGAGCGCGGACACGGCGGGCAGGTCCCCGACGGTGCGCATCCGGCGCAGCAGGGATTCGGCGGCGCACCGGTAGCGCGTCGGCGCGAGACCCATCCGACCGAAGGCGCGCCGCCACGCCTGGATCTGCGGCAGACCCGCCTCGCTGCCGGCGGCCAGGTGCTCTCGGGCGGCGTGGTGCCACTCGGCCAGCCGCAGGTCGTCGCGCGGTTCGCCGCCGACGCCCTCGGCGTGGAGGACGCCGGCGACGAGCGTCGGATGCTCGGCGCGGAGGCGCGCGGAGTGTTGCAGGTACACGGGTGGGTCCTTTCGGTGGGCGTTCGGTCGGTCAGCCGGGCGGGTCGTTCGGTCGGCTTGTGCGGTCGGCTTGTGCGGTCGGCTTGTGCGGTCGGGTCGTTCGGTCGGGTCGTTCGGTCGGGGAAGCGGGCGATGGTCACGCCTCGGCGCGGACGAGCATCAGGCCGAGCGCGAGGAACGAGCCGGCGATGCCCCGGCGCAGCCAGTCGGTGACCGCCGGCCGGTCCAGCACGTGTCGACGCACCGCCGCCGCGCAGAGTCCGTACGCCACGAACACCACCAGGGTGACCAGCATGAACATCCCGCCGAGCCCAATCATCGCGGGCACCGCGCCGGGAGCGCCGGGCTGCACGAACTGCGGCAGGAAGGCGACGAAGAACAGGGTCACCTTCGGGTTGAGCAGGTTGGACAGCACCGCCGACGCGATCATCCGGCCCGCCGACCCCGGCGGCGCGTCCTCGGCCACCGTGAGCGAACCCCGGTCGCGCAGCGTCGCCACCGCGAGCCACAGCAGGTACGCCACGCCGGCGTACTTCACCAGGGCGAAGGCCAGGGCGCTGGAGTGCAGCAGCGCCGCTATCCCGGTCAGGGCCGCGACCAGGTGCGGCACGATGCCCAGGGTGCAGCCGAGCGCGGCGACCAGGGCGGCCCTCCGCCCACCGGCCAGCGCGGCGGAGAGCGTGAAGAGGACCCCGGCACCGGGGGTGACGACCACGACGAGGGTGGTCACCATGAACGCGACGGTCACGATGTTCCTTCGGTAGGAATGGACCACCCCAGCCTGCTGCCACAATGGCCCGATGAGCAGTGCCAAACCGAGACCTCACCACCGGTCCATAAGCCGAGGCGCGGGCGCTGGCGCGCATGGCTGACGCCACGGCCCGCTCCCCCACCAACGCGGGCTCGGACTTCCTGCAACTCGACATCGCGCACGCCCCGCCCGGCGGGCGGGCGGACTGGCTCGCGGGGCGACTGCGTGCCGCAGTCGCCGACGGCCGGATCCCCGTCGGTGGTCGGCTTCCCGCCACGCGGGTGCTCGCCGCGGATCTGGGCGTGTCCCGAGGCGTCGTCGTGGAGGCGTACCAGCGGTTGGCCGAGGAGGGGCACGTCGTCGGGCGGGGACGCGGCGGCACAATCGTGGTCGCCGCGCCGCCCGCCACGGTGGCCACCCGGGCACGTCGGCCCGCTCCGGCCACCACGTTCCCGGCCACGCCGGGCACCGACGTCTTCGACGCGATCCGCACGGCCCCCGCGCGGATCGACCTGACGCCCGGCGTACCCGACCTGGCGGCCTTTCCCCGCGCGGACTGGCTGCGGGCGGAGCGGAGCGTGCTGCGGGACCTCGCCGCGGCCGACTTCGGCTACGGCGACCCACGCGGCGCGCCGGCGCTGCGCCGGGCGGTGGCCGCCTGGCTCGCCCGCTGCCGGGGCATCGTCGTCGACCCCGCCGAGGTCATCGTCACGGCCGGCGTGTCGCAGGCCCTCGGCCTCCTCGCCCAGGCGTTGCGACCGGCCGGGATCACCCGGATCGCCGTCGAGGAGCCCGGCTCCCTCGGCGTCCGCCAGCACCTCAACAACTGGCGGGTCGACACCCCGCCGATCAGGGTGGACGACGCCGGTCTCCGGGTCGACGAGCTGGTTGCGAGCGGGGTGCCCGCGGTGATGCTCACCCCCGCGCACCAGTTCCCGACCGGCGTGGTGCTCGACGGGGACCGCCGCCGCCGGCTGGTCGCCTGGGCCCGCGCCGGTGGGCTGGTGATCGAGGACGACTACGACGCCGAGCACCGGTACGACCGGCCGCCCGTGCCGGCTCTCCGCGCCCAACTGCCCGAGCAGGTCTGCTACGCCGGCAGCGTCTCCAAGCTGCTCGCCCCGGCGCTGCGGGTGGGTTGGCTGCTCGTGCCGGCCCGGTACCGCGACGCGGTCGTGGCCGCCAAGCGCAACGCCGACCTCGGCAACGCCGTCCTGCCGCAACTCGTGCTCGCCGAGCTGATGACCACCGGGGCGCTGGAACGGCAACTGCGGCTGCTCCGTCGCCGGCACGTCCTGCGGCGGGACGCGATGGTGGCCGCGATAGCCCGGCACCTGCCCGGCGCGACCGTGCACGGAGCGGCGGCCGGGCTGCACCTGTTGGTCACCCTCGACGCGGACGTCGCCGACACCGACCTGGCGACCGCCGCGCTGGCTCGCGGGGTCAAGGTGCAACCGCTGTCCTGGCACTGTCAACGACCGCAGGCACCGGGGCTGGTCCTCGGCTACGCCGCGAACCCCGTGTCGGCCATCGAGGCCGGCATGGAGATCATCGGGTCGGTCTTGGACGAGGGCACCCGGTAGCGGCGTCGCCCGTTGGCCCACCTCTGCGGAACCGGCCTGGCCCACCACTGCCGCCGCCGTCGGCACGCGCCCGGGTCAGCCCAGCCGGGCGTACCGGACGAAGGCCCGCCAGGTGTCGACGCTGAAGGCGTCCGTCATCAGAGACGGCGGACAACCAGTCCGGGCTTGACGTCGGCGGCGGCCGACAGTTGCGCGATGTCCTCGGGGTCGCTGGTGAACACGATGCCGCCGCAGGCCAGGGCAACGTTGACCACGCAGGCGTCGACCACGTCACGCGTGCCGGCCTTGCCGCACAGGACGCCGGCCGCCTTCGCCAGCTCGACGCCGACCGGAACGATCTCGCAACTGTGCAGGAACCGGCCGAGCTGGACCTGGCGGCGAGAGTCGCGCCACGCCTGGCCCACCACGACGGAGGGAATGAGCAGGCGTCGCCCCTCCTCCACGGCCAAGTGGTGGATCGCCCACATCCGCCGGTCGTTTCCGTCGACCGCGAGCAGGACCCCGGCGTCGTAGACGTAGGGGATGCTCACGCTGCCACCTGCCCCCCGGCACCGAGGGCCTGAGCGTCGGCGGCGGCCATCTCCGCGCGCGCCGCCGCTATCTCCTCCACGGTGAAGGCGCCATGCTCGGCCTGCCACTCCGCGACGAGCCGGCGGCCGACCCGCCGGCGAAGTTCGCTTTCTGCCGCGTTGGCGACCAGCCTCGACAGCGGTACGCCGTCCTCGCGCGCCGCCGCGCCGAGCGCCTCGACCAGTTCCTCGGGGAGGGTAACGGTGACCTTCTTGGCAGCCATACATCCACCATACTCGGATATGGCGCTCGCGGTAGCGCGTTGAGCAGGGGGTGCTGCGCCGATGCGCCCCACCTACTGTCATCGATCATGAGGCGACGGTGCTGATTGGCCGCTTGGCCACCCCGAGTACGACCAGAGGAGTCGCACGATGCCCGAGGCTTTCCGGCCCGACTACCCGATTCTGACACCACGGCTGGCGCTACGACCGCACCGCGCGGACGACCTCGACGACCTGATCGACTTCCACGGCGATCCCGAGGTCGTGCGATTCACTCCGTGGCCCCGGCGCGACCGGGAGGCGACGAAAGCCGCGCTGACCGCGAAGCTGGACCGGGCGACCCTCACCGGGCCGGGCCAGCCGCTGGTGCTCGCCGTGGAGCTGCGAGAGACGAAGACCGTGATCGGAGAGGTGCTCCTGAAGTGGGCCAGCGCCGAGCACAGGCAAGGGGAGCTGGGCTTCGCCTTCGGGCGCGCGCACCAGCGCAGGGGGTACGCCGCCGAAGCCGCCGCAGAGATGCTGCGCCTGGGCTTCGAGGAGTTGGGCCTGCACCGCATCACCGCCGTGTGTATCGAGGAGAACGAGCCCTCGGCCCGGCTCCTGCGACGCCTGGGCTTCACCCAGGAGGCGCGACTGGTCGACAACGTCTGGTTCAAGGGTGGCTGGGCCAGCCAACTTCTCTTCGCGTTGACCGAGGACGACTGGCGGACGCCCGCGGCGACCAGCAGGGACCAGGAGGAGATCCACGCCCTCGTCCGCTGCTACTTCGACGCCTTCACCTCGGGTGCGGGAGTCGACGAGCGCATGGCGGCGCTGCGCGACGCGATGCTGCCCGGAGCCATCATCGTCCGAACGTGCGGGATGGATCCGGCGGTGTACGACGTCGACACGTTCATCGAGCCACGGCGAGCCATGCTCACCGACGGCACGCTGACCGACTTCCGGGAGGAGGCCCGGTCGGGCCGGCTGGACCTGTTCGGCGACATCGCGCAGTGGTTCGGGAGGTACGCCAAGGAAGGCCACATCAACGGTGCCCCCCTCGCCGGCGGCGGGATGAAATCGATGCAGTTCGTGCGTACCGCCGCCGGCTGGCGCATCAGCGCGGCCGTGTGGGACGACGACCGCCCGCAGCGATAGGAAGACCAGGGCCGTCACGAACACGCCCGCTGACCGACATCCGCCCTGGTGAGGGGGCGTTTCTTCTGCTCGGGGAGCGGAGGGTGTGGGATTCGAACCCACGAAGACATCGCTGCCTTACCGGTTTTCAAGACCAGCGCCATCGGCCACTAGGCGAACCCTCCCGGGCGCGGCCCCGAGGGGCTACGCGACCGTGCCTAGTCTGCCACGAACCGCGCACCGGGCGTGCCGGCGTCCCACCCCGGTGCCAGGATGGGCCCATGTGGGAGACCCCGGCGGTGGTGTTCGTCAGCGGGATCATGGCCGCCGGCAAGTCCACGGTGGCCGAGCTGCTGGCCCGGCGGCTGACCCGGGCGGTGCACCTGCGCGGCGACGTGTTCCGCCGGATGATCGTCTCGGGGCGCGCGGAGATGACCGGCGAGCCCTCGGACGAGGCATGGCGGCAACTGCGGCTCCGCTACGACCTGGCCGCCACGGTGGCGGACCGTTACGCCGCCGAGGGCTTCACCGTCGTACTCCAGGACGTGGTGCTCGGCGCGGAGCTGGCGGCGATGGTCGAGCGCATCCGGCACCGGCCGCTCGCGGTGGTGGTGCTCGCCCCGCGCGCCGACGTGGTCGCCGCCCGCGAGCGGGGCCGGCCCAAGCAGGGGTACGGCGGGTGGTCCGTCGCCGACCTGGACGCCGGGTTCCGGGCCGACACGCCCCGGATCGGGCTGTGGCTGGACAGCTCGGCGCAGACGCCGGACGAGACGGTGGACGAGATCGTGGCCAGGGCGTGGGCGGAGGGCCGGATCGGGTAAGACTGGGCCATGCGCGCGATCACGATCCCGGAGCCCGGCGGACCCGACGCACTCGTCTGGGCGGAGGTGCCCGACCCGGAGCCCGGCCCCGGCGAGGTGATCGTCGACGTGCGGGCCAGCGCGGTCAACCGGGCGGACCTGCTGCAACGGCAGGGGCACTATCCGCCCCCGCCGGGCGCGCCCGCGTACCCGGGACTGGAGTGCTCCGGGGTGGTCAGCGCGATCGGCCCCGACGTGACCGGCTGGGAGGTCGGCCGGGAGGTCTGCGCGCTGCTGGCCGGCGGCGGGTACGCCGAGCGGGTGGCCGTGCCCGCCGGGCAGTTGCTGCCGGTGCCGGAGGGCGTGGGCCTGGTCGACGCGGCGGCGCTGCCCGAGGTGGCCTGCACAGTCTGGTCGAACGTCGTCTCCCTCGCCGGCCTGGCGGAGGGCGACACGCTGCTGGTGCACGGCGGGGGCAGCGGGATCGGCACCTTCGCCGTCCAGCTCGGCACGGCGCTCGGCGCGACGGTCGTGGTGACCGCCCGGTCGGCGAAGCACGAGCGGCTGCGCGAGCTGGGGGCGGCGCACGCCATCGACTACCGGGAGCAGGACTTCGTGGAGGAGGTCCGGCGGGTCACCGACGGCCGGGGCGCGGACGTCATCCTCGACATCATGGGCGCGGCGTACCTGGGGCGGAACGTGGCGGCGCTGGCCACCGGCGGCCGGCTGGTGGTGATCGGCATGCAGGGCGGCCGGAAGGCGGAGCTGGACCTGGGCGCGCTGCTGGCGAAGCGGGCCTCGGTGGCGGCCACCGCGCTGCGCTCCCGGCCGCTGGCGGAGAAGGCGGCGATCGTGGCAGGCGTACGGGATCAGGTGTGGCCGCTGGTCGCGGCCGGCACGGTCCGCCCGATCGTCGACCAGCGGCTGCCGATGGCGGAGGCCGCCGAGGCGCACCGTCTGGTCGAGTCCAACGACCACTTCGGCAAGGTGCTGCTCACCGTCGGCTGACCGTGAGTCAGGCCGGCGGCAGCAGGAGGCGGGCGCCCGGGCCCTCGCCGGAGAGCTTGTCCTCCGGGTTGTAGAGGGTGCAGCGGCGCAGCGAGAGGCAGCCGCAGCCGATGCAGCCGTCCAGGTCGTCGCGGAGCTTGGCCATCAGCCGGATCTTCTCGTCGAGGCGGGCCCGCCAGGCGGTGGAGAGCTGGGCCCAGTCGTCGGCGGTGGGGGTGCGGGAGGCGGGCAGCGAGTCCAGGGCGTCCCGGATCTCCTCCAGCGAGATGCCGACCTGCTGGGAGATCCGGACGAACGCCACCCGACGCAGCTCGGTGCGCGCGTAGCGGCGCTGGTTGCCGCCGGTGCGCTCGGCCCGGATGAGGCCGAGCCGCTCGTAGTAGCGCAGCGCCGAGGAGGCGACACCGCTGCGCGCGGCGAGCTGGCCGATGGTCAGTGCTTCCTGCATCACGTCGCCCTTGAGTTGAAGTGGACTTCAAGTTGCAGGCTAGCGGCATGACCATCATGACCGCCAGCACGGCGACCCCCGGAGCCGACCCACCCTGTCGACCCCCGTCACTCCCCCCGCAGATCGCGGCCCTGCTGGAGCGCATCCGCGCCGGCCGCGAGTTCGGCCCGAACGTGTACTCGACCATCGACGTGCTCCGCGTCCTCTACGAGCGCGTCCTGCGGATCACCCCGGCGACCGTGGACGCCCCCGACCGGGACCGGTTCCTGCTCTCCAAGGGGCACGCCGTCGCCGGCTACTACGCCGTCCTCGCCGCCCGGGGCTTCGTGCCCGCCGACTGGCTCGACGACCACGGCGGCCCGGACAGCCGGCTCGGCGACCACCCGGACCGCGTGCTGGTCCCCGGCGTGGAGATCGGCTCCGGCTCGCTGGGCCACGGCCTCGGCCTGGGCGTGGGCACCGCACTGGGGCTGCGGGCCCAGGGGCTGACCACCCCCCGGGTGTACGTCCTGCTCGGCGACGCCGAACTGGACGAGGGCTCCAACCACGAGGCCATCGCGTACGCGGGCGCGATCGGCCTGCCGAACCTCACCGCCGTGGTGGTCGACAACGCCTCCGCCAGCCACGGCTGGGCGGGCGGGATCGCCGCCCGGTTCACCGTCAACGGGTGGAGCGCCGCGACCGTGGACGGGCGCGACCACGACGCCCTGCACGCCGCGCTCACCGGGCAGGACGGGACCCGGCCGCACGTCGTCGTCGCGGTCGTCGAGAACGGGGAGTGACCATGATGCGGGAAGCCTTCGTCGACACCACGACGGAACTGCTGGCCGAGCAGCCGCGCACCGCCCTGGTGCTCGCCGACATCTCGGCGGCGTCGTTCGCCCCGGCCGCCGGGCGGCACCCCGACCGGGTGCTCAACGTCGGCATCCGGGAGCAACTCATGCTCGGCGTGGCCGGCGGGCTCGCCCTGACCGGGCTGCGGCCGATCGTGCACAGCTACGCGCCGTTCCTCGTCGAGCGGGCGTACGAGCAGATCAAGCTGGACCTGGACCACCAGGGGGTGAGCGCGGTGCTGGTCGGCATCGGCGGCTCGTACGACCGGGCCGAGTCCGGGCGCACCCACCTCTCCCCCGCCGACGTCGCCCTGATCGACACCCTGGACGACCGCTGGACCGTGCACGTCCCCGGGCACGCCGACGAGGTGCCCGCCCTGCTGCGCGCGGCGGTCGACTCGGACGGCCCGGCGTACCTGCGGCTGTCGACCCTGGCCAACGACCGGGCGCGCGGCGGCGACGGCGCGCTGACGGTGGTGCGGGACGCCGGGCCGGGCGCGCCGCTGCTGGTGGCGGTCGGGCCGGTGCTGGACGCCGCGCTGGCGGCGGTCGCCGACCTGGGCGTCACGGTGGCGTACACGCACCGGCCCCGGCCGTTCGACGTGGCCGGGTTGCGGGCGCTCGCGGGCGCCGAGGTGATCCTGGTCGAGCCCTACCTGGCCGGGACCTCGGCCCGGGTGGTGGGCGACGCGCTGGCGGACCGGCCGCACCGCCTGCTGGCGCTCGGCGTCGGCCGCCGGGAACTGCGCCGGTACGGCTCCGCCGACGACCACACCCGGTGGCACGGACTGGACGCGGCGGGCCTGCGCCGGTCGGTCAGCGCCTTCCTCGCCCCCGGACGGGGCTGAGCGGGGTCAGTGGCGGGGGGTTTCCAGGGGACGGCGGCGGGTGCGCTCCCGGCCGAGGATCCAGATCGCCTCGACGCCGTCCTTCCAGGTGATCTTCTTGCCCTCCTCGCGCCCCCGGGCCCGGTAGCTGATCGGCACCTCGTACGGGCGGATGCGCCGGCGCAGCAGCTTGCCGGTCACCTCCGCCTCCATGCCGAAGCCGCGGGAGCGGATGTCGAGGGAGCGGTAGAGGGCGACCGGCATCAGCTTGAAGCAGGTCTCCAGGTCGCCGATGTACGAGTTGAACAGCACGTTCGCCGCCATCGTGACGCCCTTGTTGCCCATCACGTACCAGAAGCTGTAGGCGCTGTGGCTGCCGAAGGTGCGGTTGCCGTAGACGACCGTGGCGCGGCCGTCGAGCACGGGGTCGAGCAGGCGGGGGATGTCCTGCGGGTCGTACTCCAGGTCGGCGTCGAGGATGACCATGTACTCGCCCTCGGCGCTGTCGACCGCCGTCTTGATGGCCGCGCCCTTGCCCGCGTTGCGCTGGTGGGTGATCACCCGCAGCCGCGTGTCGTCGGCGCGGCCGAGGATCTCGCCGGTGCCGTCGCGGCTGCCGTCGTCGACGACGACCAGCTCCACCTCACACGGATAGTCGACGGCCAATGCCTGCTTGAGGGCGTCCGCGATGCGTTCTTCCTCGTTGTAGACCGGCATGAGGATCGAGAGCTTCACGGGAATCTCCACGGTGGCGGCAGACACGTCGGCCCTAGCGTAGCCTGGCAGGCCGGTCCAGCGCGTTCCCCACCGCCCGGCGGCGGGCGTGGCGCACTCAGCCCGATGGTGTTTACTTCCGCCATGTCGGCAGCCGGCTTCCTCCTCGTGGCGGCCCCGCCCGTCGCCGTCGCGGCTCTCACGGTGGCGCTGCGGCCCCGCCTGACGGACGTCGTCGCCCCGCTGCGCCTGGCCGTGGTCCGGGCCGCGCTGGTCACCGGCGCGTACGCGGTGCTGACGGTGGAGCTGCTCGGGGCGCTGCGCCTGTTGACCCTGCCCGCCTTCGCGGTCGCCTGGCTGCTCTTCGTTGCCGGCACGGTGGCCGCCGCCGGCTGGCGGCTGCGCCACGACCCCGCGCCGGCCGCCGGGCGTCCCGGGCCGACCGCCCCGTGGCGTACGGCGGGACGGGGCGAGCGGCTGCTGGCCGGCACGGTCGGCGCGCTGGTCGGGGTCGAGCTGCTGATCGCGCTGCTCGCCGAGCCCAACAACTTCGACTCGCAGACCTACCACCTGCCGAAGGTGGAGCACTGGGTGGCCCAGGGCGACCTGGACTTCTGGCCCACCGCGATCCACCGGCAGGTGACCATCCCGCCCGGGGCGGAGTACCTGCTGCTGCACCTGCGCCTGTTCACCGGCGGCGACGCGCTGCACAACCTCGTCCAGTGGGGGGCCGGCGTCCTCTGCCTGCTGGCCGCCGCCCGGATCACCGCCCAGCTCGGCGGCCGGCGGCGGGCCCAGTGGATCACCGCGTTCGTGCTCGGCACCACCCCGATGGTGGCGCTCCAGGCGACCAGCACCCAGACCGACCTGGTCTGCGCCGCCTGGGTGGCCTGCGTGGCGACGCTGGCGCTGGACGGGCTGCGTCGGCGCGCCGGGCTGGGCGCGCTGCTGCTGCTCGGGGCGGGCACCGGGCTGACCGCCGTGACGAAGACCAGCGGGCTGGTCGCGGTCGGCCCGCTGCTGGTGCTCTGGGGGATCGGCCAGCTCCGGCTGGCGCACCTCGGCGCTCCCTCGCGGGTCGACGGCGGCGACGGCGCGGGTAACGACGACGACGGCGGTGGCGGCGACGCTGGTGCTGGTCGCGGCGGCGACGGTGGTCGCGGGTTGCGGGCCGGGGACGTGGGCCGGACCGTGGCCGGTTCGGTGCTGGTGCTGCTGGCCGCCCTCGTGGTGGTCGGCCCGTTCCTGGCTCGGGTGCAGGCCGAGTTCGGGCACCCGCTGGGGCCGCCCCGGCTGCGCGAGTCCATCCCTATGGAGCGGCACGACCCGCCGTCGGTCCTGGTCAACGCGCTGCGGATCGGGCACACCGCGTTGGACACCCCGCTCGCGCCGCTGCGCGACGGCACGGCGGCGGCGATCATGGCGGGGGCCCGGCTCATCGGGGTGGACCCGCAGGACCGGGCGATCACGTTCGGCCGGGAGACCTTCCCCGTGCCGTCCTGGTATCCGGACGAGGACCGGGTGGCGTTCCCGCTGGCCGGCGCGCTGGCCCTGGTCGGGGCCGTGGTCGCGCTGCGGCGGCCGGCCCGGATCAGCCCGGCCTCGGCCGGCGCCCTGCGCGGGTACGCGGTCGTGGTGGTGACCGCCGTCGCGCTGCACACCGCCATGATCAAGTGGCAGCCGTGGGGGAACCGGCTCCTGCTCTACGCCCTGGTCCTGGCGGTGCCGCTGGCCGGGCTCTGGCTGGACGACCTCTTCCGCCGCCGGCTCCCGCCCCGGGGCCGCGACGGCGTCCCCGCCGCGCCCCTGCCGGGGCGGCGGCCGGTGGCGGTCGGGCTGGCGGTGACCGTGCTGGCCACCTGCGCGCTGTCCGGGGTGCTCGCCCTGTCGTACGGCTTCCCCCGCCGGCTGGTCGGTGCGGGCTCGGTCTTCACCACCTCGGAGTGGGACACCCGCTTCCTGCGCCGCCCCGGGTGGGCGGAGGAGTTCCGGTGGGCGGCCGACGCGGTGCGCGCCTCCGGCGCCCGACGGATCGGGCTGGTGCAGCAGAACGACAACTGGGAGTACCCCTGGTGGCTGCTGCTGCGCGACGCGGACGGCCGGGCGCCGGAACTGGTGGCGCTCCAGTCGGTGCTGCCGGACCGCCCGCCGGCCGACCCGGCCTCGACGGACGCGATCGTCTGCACCGGCACCCGCAGGCCCTGCGCCGGCCTCGTGCCGGTTGGCTGGACGCTCACCTGGCGCGGCTACGTCGGCTACGCCCTGCCCCCGGGCCGCTGACCCGGGGCGGGGCAGCCGCCTTGGCGGCCGATGGGTTCGGCGCGCGTTGACAAGGTGCCTTTCCTCGCATCGGGTGCGCGGCCGGTCAGTGCAGGACGACGGGCCGGGACGCGGCGGGGCGTAGGGCGGCGGCCGGCGCGTCGCCGATGGTGGCCACGACCCGCTCGCGGGGGGTGCGCAGCCGGGCGCGGAAGGCGTGGTGCAGCAGGGCGTCGAGCTGCCACACCTGCCTCGGGTGCTGGGTGCGGATCAGGAACCGCTCCCGCACGCCGTCGATGGCGGTGGCGGCCAACTCGATCACGGAGAGCCGGGCGTCGGTGCTCCAGGTGACGTCGCTCAGCTCGCGCAGCTCGGCGTTGAGGTGCAGACGCAACCGGTGCAGGACCCGGGTCTGCCGGGTGACCACGAGCCGCCGATGGGTCAGCAGCAGCAGATACTCACCGACCGGCCGCTCCGGTCGGCCGCACCGGGTGACCAGGACGATCGCCTCGCCCGCACCGACGCAGCGGCGGAAGACCGGCATGTGCCGGCTGACGGTCTGCGCCGCCAACCCGGTCTCGGCGACGGCCGGAAGGAACGTTCGGGAGAAGACGTCCATGCCCTGACCAACGACGACAACCCGCCACATGACATGGGCCACCGCCGATTCACAGAACTTCCACGCCGGGGACGACCACGCGCCGGCCCCGTGCCGACCGGCTGGACGCTCGCCCGGCGCGGCTACGTCGGCTACGCCCTGCCCCCGGGCCGCTGACCCCACCCCGCCCCCGGCTGCGGGGCGGGGCCAGCGGCCGGGCCGATGGGCGCTGCCGTCAGAAGAGGGTGTAGCCGCCGTCGATGACCACGATCGAACCGGTCATGAAGCTGGACGCGTCGCTGGCCAGGAAGACGGTCGCCGGGCCGAGTTCCTCGGGCAGCCCGTACCGCTTCATCGCCGCCGGCTCCACGCACCAGGGCTGGTACTCCGGCTGGTCGACCGGAGACGCCTCGGTGAGGATGTAGCCGGGGGCGAGCGCGTTCACCCGCACCCCGTGCGGCGCCCACTCGGCGGCGAGCGCCTTGGTGAGTTGGTGCACCGCCGCCTTGGACGCGAGGTAGGGGGCCTGCCAGCGCGGCCGGTTGACGATCATCGCCGACATCGAGCCGACGTTGACGATCGTGCCGGAGCCACGGGCGACCATCTGCCGGCCGACGGTCTGCGTGACGCGCCACACGCCGTTGAGGTTCACGTCGAGCACGGACTGCCACTGGTCGTCGGTCATCTCGACCGCGGTCGCACCGAAGCTGATCCCGGCATTGTTGATCAGCACGTCGATCGGGCCGAGTTCCTCGGTGATCCGGTCCACCGCCGCGGTCACCTGCTCCGGCCGGGTGACGTCCGCGTCGAGCGCCATCGCCCGTACGCCGAGGGACTTCAGGTGGGCCAGCGCCTGCTCGGCCCGGTCGGGCTCCCGCGCGGTGATGGCGACGTCCGCCCCGGCCTCGGCGAGCGCGACGGCGAGCGCGGCGCCGATGCCCCGGCTACCGCCGGTCACCAGCGCCACCTTGTTGTCGAGCCGGAACGTGTCCAGGACACCCATGGGTATCTCCTCGTGTAGTCAGACAGCCAGTTGAAGCGAGTGGGAAAGAACCAGGCCGGCCCCGCCGAGCAGGGTCGCGCGGTCCTGGAGTTCGGAGAAGGCGATGCGCGGCTCCCCGCCGGGATGCGGCGGCAGCGCGGCGCGGACGTTGCGCTCGATGGCGCTCCGGAACGCCTCGCCGCCGAAGACCACGTCGCCGTGCAGAATGAACAGGCCCGGCGCGAGGATCTGTTGCAGGTTCGCGATGCCGAGAGCGAGGTTGTACGCGTAGTTCTCGAACAGCTCGTCCGCCCCCGGGTGCCCCTTCGCCGCGAGACGGGCCAGCGTGCCGGTGGTCATGGTGCGGGCCGCGGGCAGCCCGAGCCGCCCCGCCTCAGCGCGCAGCCACCGATGGGTGGCGATGGTCTCCCAGCACCCGCGTCGGCCGCACCGGCACTGCTGCCCGCCGGCCTGCACGATGGTGTGCCCGATCTCGCCGCCGGAGCCCTTCGGCCCACGGTGGATGGCGCCGTCCAGCACCATGCCGACACCGATCGCCTCGCCCGTGTAGATCGACGCGAACGAGGAGACGCCACGCCCCTGGCCGAACCAGCGGTCCCCCAACGCCTGGGCCCGGGGGTGCAGGTCCAGGAAGACCGGCAGCCCGATCCGGTCCGACACCAGCGGGCCCAGCGGCAGCCCGGCCAGCCCGGGGGCCAGGTTGATGGCGACTATGCTGCCCACGTCGGTGTCGACCATGCCGCCGACGGCGATACCGACGCCGACCAGATCGTCGCGCTCCTTCGGCAGCACCGCGTCCAGCGCCCTGATCACCGCGTCCACCACGCTGCCGGCGTCCCGCGTCCGCGCCGGGAACTGCTCCTGCGCGGTGGCCAGCACGTTGCCGCCCGCGCTGACCAGCGCCGCGTCGATGCGTCCGGGGCGGAGGTGCACCGACCCGATCGGCCAACTGGTCGGGGAGAAGAACAGCGGGCGGGCCGGCTTGCCGCCGCCGGGGGCGACCGGCGCGGGGTCCCGCTCGACCAGCAGCCCCCGTTCGAGCAGCGGCAACACGATGGCGCCGATGGTGGCCCGGGTGGCACCGGTGAGCCGGGCCAGATCGGCCCGGGACAGCGGACCGATGTCGTAGAGCGCCTGTAGCACCCGGGCGCGGTTGGCCTCGACCGCCATCGCGGGTGACACCAGGGTCGGCGCCGGCCGGTTCGCCCCCGCCTCCCCCAGTGTCATCGGGACAGCCATCGCCAGGCCCAGGTCATCGTGGCGCGCAGCGGCCGACCGGGACCGACGGTGGTGGGGTTCGGCAGGTTCAGCGAGTTGGGCGGCCCGGTCCACGGCTCGACGCACACACCCTCCTCCTCCATGTCGTAGAGCACCCAGTATGGACACTCCGATCGCACTTCCAACTCCAGCAGACCGGGCCAGCGCAGCACCGGCGGCGCGGCCAGGTCCACGAAGCAGTAGTCCCACGGGCGGGGCACCGGGGGCACCAGCCGACCGTCGGGCACCCGGTCCGCCGCATCGGCGTACATCAGCGCCGGCGCGACGTCCAACTCCACCTCCGCCGACCGGGTCCCGTCCGGCCCCACCAGGTGACGGTTGAACCACGGGTGCCAACCGACGTCGACCGGCATCCGCTGCTCGGAGTGGACCTCGATGGCGAACTCGAACCGGTCCGGGTGCAGGGTCGCGGTCTGGATCACGCGACCCGGCCAGGGCCACGGCGGGGCGAGGTCGATGCTGAGCCGCCCATCGCCCTCGACCCGCCAGGCGCGATCGGTGACCAGCCCGTGCAGCGCGTGCGGCGCGCCGTTGATCGGGAGTCTGTGCTCCTCCCCGTCGAAGGTCAGCAGCCCGTTGCGGAGCCGGCCGACCCACGGGGCCAGCACGAAGCTGCCCCAGTGGAAGATGTCCGCGCCGTGCGGCACCAGCAGCTCGTGCCCGGCGATGGTGAACGAGGCGAGCCGACCGCCCTGGTCCGGGTCGAGGACGGCGGTGCATTCGCCGGCCGCGAGATGAATGAGTTCCGTCACCAGGTCACCCGTCAGCCCTTCGCCACGAGGGAGGTGATCTCGTCGATGTCGGCCGTCTCCCTGTCGAACTCCCCCATCACCCGACCACGGGCCAGCACCAGCACCCGGTCCGCGACGGAGAGGGCCTGCTGCAGGTTGTGCATGATCAGAATGACCGCCTGGCCGGCGTCCCGGGCCGCCCGGACCTGGTCGAGCACCTGTTGGGTCTGCCGCACCGCCAGCGCCGCGGTCGGCTCGTCCAGGATCAGGCAGCGGGAGCCGTACGCGATGGCGCGGGCGATGGCCACGGCCTGCTTCTGACCGCCGGACAGGGTGGCCGCCGGGTCGTTGAGCCGACGCCGGATGTTGACGCCGAGGGTGGTCAGGGCCTCTGCGGTGATCTGGTCCGCGCGCCGGCTGTCGAAGATCCGGAACGGCCCGAATCCCTTGGTCGGCTCGTTGCCGAGCACCATGTTGCGGGAGATCGACATCAGGTCGCAGACGGCGAGATCCTGGAAGACCGTGGAGATGCCACGGGCGCGGGCGTCCTGGGCGCTTCGCAGCACCACCGGCTTCCCGTCCACCTCGACCGTGCCCGAGGTGGGCCGGTGCACGCCGGAGAGCACCTTGATGAGCGTGCTCTTGCCGGCACCGTTGTCCCCCAGCAGGGCCAGCACCTGCCCGGCGTACGCCGAGAGGTTGACCTCGCGCAGCGCGACGACCGACTGGAACTGCATGGTCACGTTACGCAGCGCCATGACCGGTGGAGTTGTCATCGGGCCCCCTCCTCCTTTGGTTCCGGGTCGACCGTCGGCCGCTCCGGGGTCATCACGAAGCGCTTCAGGATGAACCGGTTGAACAGCACGGCGGCCAGCACCACGACGCCGACGAAGATGTTCACCCAGTAGCCCTGGAGCCCGACCAGGAGCAGCCCGGCGCTGACCATGGCGTACATGAACGCGCCGAGGACGGTCCCGAGGACGCTGCCGTAGCCGCCGGTGAGCAGGGTCCCGCCGATGACGGCGACGGCGATCGTGATCAGCTCCCAGCCCACGCCCCGGTTGGCGTCGATGGAGAAGTACTGCACCGCCATGATGACCCCGGCGACCGCCGCGGTGAAGCCGGAGATCGTGAAGAGTCCGATCGTGGTGCGGGCGACCGGCACGCCGAGGTTCCGCGCGCTGTTGCCGTTCTGCCCGATCGCGAAGGTCCAGTTCCCCACCTTGGTGCGGAGCAGGAACACCGTCGCCAGCACCGCCAGCACGAGGAACCACAGCAGCGACATGCGGTAGCCGAACAGCTTCGGGCCGGCGAGCACGTTGGCGTACGTCTCGGGGAAGCGGACCACCACCGGGAAGCCACTCGTCTGCATGGTGAGCACGCCCCGGAACACCAGCGCGGTGGCGAGCGTGACGATGAACGAGGGCAGGCCGGTGGTCACCTGGATGATCCCGTTCACCGCGCCCAGCGCCGCCCCGAAGGCGAGCGCGCAGACGATGGTCAGGATCGGCGGGAGGCCCAACTCGTTGCCGAAGAAGTACATCGCCCAGCCGGTGAGCCCCACGATGGTGCCGACGGAGAGGTCGAAGTGGCCGCCGATCATGAGGATGGTGACCCCGATGGCCACGATTCCGTACTGCGCCGCGAGGCCGGTCATGTTGACGCCGTTGGCGTGCGACAGGAACAGGTCGGGCACGAGCACCGTGAAGCAGACGAAGGTCACCAGAAGGCCGCCCAGGGAGGCGAGCTCGGGTCGCTGCAGGATGCGGTTCAGTAGTCGCACCGGCTGGTGGGCGCCCCGCTTGACGGTCGGGGTGCCCACGGTCAGCGGTGTTCGGCTCTCAGACTTGGTTACCACGGTCCGCTCCCTGCCTCAGCGGACGCCGGCGTCGACGAGACCGGCGACCGAGTCGGCGTTGGCCTTGTCCACGATCGCCGGGCCGGTGAGGAAGTAGTTCGACTGCACGAGCCGGTACCGGACGTAGTGCACCAGCTCCAGCACCGACATGTAGCCGCGCCACCAGCCCTGCTGGTCCATCGTGAAGTCGAGGTCGCCCTTCTGGATCATGGCGACGATGTCGGGGCTGACGTCGAAGCCGGCGGTCTGCACCGGTCGGCCGACGGCCTTCTTCGCCGCCACGATGCCCGCGGTGGCCGGCTGACCGGTTGCCACCATCGCGTCCACGTCCGGGTGGGCACGCAGGTAGGACTCGGTGATGGTGGCGGTCTTGCCCGGGTCCGGCTCGCCGGCCACGTGGGCGTAGGCGACACCGGCCTGCTTGGCCACGTCGGAGACGCCCTGGCAGCGCTGGGTCTGGGTGCCGTCGCCGACGCCCTCCTGCACGCAGATGATGGACTTCGCCCCCTTGCCGACGAAGCGTTGCGCCGCTGCGGAGCCCGCGGCGTACTCGTCCGCGCCGACGCGCGAGACGTAGACGTCGTCCTCTGCCCGCAGCGGCTGGTCCTTGACCGGCGGGGCCGGGTTGAACGCCACCGCGACGCCCTGCGCCGTCGCCTGCTTGGCGACCGCGTCGAGGTCGCCGATACCCAGCAGGAGGATGCCGTCCGGCTTCGTGGCGACCGCCTCCTGGATCTTCTGGGTGTAGGAGGCGAGGTCGACGCTCGCCGGGTACACGTACTTGACGTCGACGCCGAGGTCCTTGCCGGCCTGCTGGGCGCCGTTGTTGAGGACGCGGAAGAAGCCGCTGCTCGGGTCGGCCAGCCCGGCCACGTAGATGGTGAGCCGCTTGCCCTTGGTCAGGTCACCGGGGTACGCGCTCCCGTCGCCCCCGGTGGCCGAGTCGCTGCCCTGACAGCCGGCGAGAAGTACAGCGGTCGCGGCGAGCACCGCCACCGCTGTCGTCCTGATTCTCATCGTCAAGCCTTCCCATGCACCGAGGTTTGGTCGAGATTCGTACATTCTTAGCCCACGCCCGGGGAGTGGTCAAGACCACGTTCGCCCGATGTTTGCACTGCTCAAGTGGGGTGACGAGATGCGAACTCTCCGTCAGGAGGCACCGACAACTCCGGGGCTTTGGCGGATGATTGTCCGATCGATGAACAAACCTGATCCGAACGAGACAGCCAGCCGGGTGCCGGGAAGGCAGCGGGAGGGACCGGCGCGGCGGCACACCGGGTAGCACCGGGTGGCGTCAGCGGGCGTCGATCAGATCGCCCGGAGCAGCTCGGTGAACGCGGCGGCGGCCATCGGCCCGCCGCTGTCGACCGCCGTCCGGCGAGGGACGGCGGGGCGTGTCGGGATCAGCCGGTCAGCGCAGAACGACGGGTGGGAGGAACGTTCGGGAGAAGACGTCCATGCCCTGCCCGACGACGGCAACCCGTCACCGGAGATGGGTCGGGGCCGATTTATCAGGCTTCTGCGGCGGGGGCTGCCACGGGCCGGCGGGCGGCCGACGCCTCGCGGCGTTCCAGCAGCAGGTCGGCTGCGGCGGCCACCCCGCCGGCCTCCCGCATCCGCCGGCTCCACTCCTGCGAACGCTGCCGGAAGCCCTCCTCGACCAGCAGCCGCCGGAGCTTCCCGACCACCTCGTCGACGTCGAGCGTGTCGCCGCGCTCGACGGCCAGCGCCACCCCGGCGTCGACCGCCCGCGCCGCGCCGTCGGGGCAGTCGAGCCAGAACGGCATCACCAGTTGCGGGGTGGCGAAGTGGACGGCCTCGTGGACGGCGTTGGCCGCCCCGTGGTTGAAGAACACCCGCACGTGCGGGTGGGCCAGCACCCGCAGTTGCGACGGCAGCCACGCCGCCACCCGCAGGTTCCCCGGCAGCTCCGACGGGAGCAGGCCCCGCTGCCCGGCGGGGAGCTTCCACAGCACGGCGTGCTCGGGGGCGAGCCGCTCGGCGACCGCCACGATCGCCTCCACCTGGCCCCGGGTCGGCCGCATGATGGTGCCGAACCCCACGTACACCACCGAGGGGTGGTCGTCGAGCCACCGGTCGAGCCCGTCGTCGCCCTCGGTGGGCGGCAGTTCCCTCGGCACCGCCGGGCCGAGCATCCGCAGCTTCTCCGGCGCGGCCGGGAAGGGGTACTCGAAACCGAAGACGGTGTACGCCATGAGCGCCTCGGCGGCCTCGACGTACGCGGCCGGACGCATGTCGGGGTTGTGCAGCCCGGCCGCCTTGCGGGCCGCCACGGCGGGCAGGTCGCGTGCCAGCCGGTCCGGCCGTGTCAGCTCGCGCAGCAGCCGGTGGCGGAAGCCGCCGTTGGCCACCTGCTGCCGGGGCGTCATCCGCACGGGCAGCCCGGAGAACGGAACGGGGTAGCGGGGCGGGAGCTGGTCCTGGAAGAAGTTGGACGGCGGCAGCGAGATGCTGACCACGAAGGGCACGCCCCGGGTCTGCGCCGCGTCCATCGCGTAGGTGGCGAAGCTGTCCGCCACGACCAGGGCGGGCCGCACCTCGTCGATGATCTCCAGGCAGCGCTCGTGCATCCGGCGGAGGTGGTCGTAGTCGGTGCAGTGGTCGACGTACCGGGCGACGGTCTCCGCCGGGTCGCCGGTGGTGAGGGAGCGGTACGTCGCGTCGTCCCAGCGCTGGGGCGACGACTGCGGCGGGGCCGCGCCCAGGGAGGCGAAGGAGACCTCCCCCGGGCCGGGCAGCCCCTCGACGTCCGGCCGCCGCTCCTGCGCCGAGGCGAACCAGACGTGACGCACGCCCCGGGCCTTCAGCTCGCCCACCACGCCGAGCAGCGGGTTGAACGGCCCGGCGCTGCTGTCCGCGACGACCAGCACCGGGCGGTCGTCGTCAGTCGCGGTCATCGCCACAGTTCCCTCGCTCTTCCCGCCTGTCGGCGCCCGGGCGGCAGCCCGGGGACCCCGCGCCGAAACGATGCAGGGATCGATCAAGCTACCGGACCACGACCGCCGTGACGCCCCCTCCGCGACGGTTCTGGGGTCGCCGACCCTTAGAGCGTGTCGGGCTCGAACAGCTCGGCGAGCCAGCCGGGCACCGCCGCGACGTACTCCTCGCGGGCCGGGTCCGGGGTGGACAGCGCGCGACGCCAGGCCAGCGCCCGGCTGACCTTCGTCACGGTGATCGCGAGGCCGGCCGCCTCCCGCAGGTCCGCCGGGTCGTGCCGCCCGGTCCAGGCGTCGAGGTACGCGTCGCGCAGCCGCGCCAGCGCCGGGTCGCCCGCCGGCAGCCCGAAGGAGTCCGCCACCGAGTTCAGCGTCACCAGCAGCGTGCCGAACGGGTGGGCGACCGAGGCGTCCCCCCAGTCGAAGAGGCGGTGGTCGGCCGCGAGGACGTTGCCGTCGTGCAGGTCGTCGTGCTGCACGCTGGCCGGTACGCCGAACGAGGCGAGCCGGCCGCAGCGCTCGGCGAACTCCGGCAGGAAGTCGCGCAGCCGCTCGTGGGTGCCGGCGCTCAGGCCACCCGGCGCGTCGAGGCGCACGGCCTCCCGGTCGTCGAGCAGCTCGGCGAGCCGGCCGGGCAGCGCCTCGGGCCGGTGGTCGGGCACGCCGAGGGCCAGCAGCTCGCCGGCCCGGGGCGCGGCGGCGAGCTGAAGGGCGGCGTACCCGGTGAGGACGCGTTCCCAGACGGCCAGGTCGCGCCCCCCGGCGAACGCCTCGCGCAGGGTCTTCCCGCCGTCGGGCAGCAGCGCCCAGCCCCGCGCGGCGTCCACCGCCAGCGGGTCGGGCACCCGGCCGGGGGCGATGCGGGCCAGCGCGCCCAGCAGGGCCGGCTCGTACCGGGTGCCCGCGCTGTTGGCCTTGAACCAGTACGGGCCGGCGTCGGTGGGCACCCGCCAGACGAGCGACCAGGGCCGGACCCTCGGCTCGACAGGGCCGGTGATCCGGCGGCCGGCGTGGGCGAGATGCCCGGCGACCCAGTCGTGGGCCCGGTCCCGCCAGCGCGGGTCGGACCAGTCGGCGGGCGGCGTCGAGGAGTCGGTCACGACTGGCAGGCTAGGGAGCCGCCCCCTGCGCCGGCGACCGGTTTTCGGCCCGTCGCCGGGCGGCGGGCCCTCCGCCCGGTGGGCGTCGCTCAGAGCAGCTCGACGACGGTGGCGTTGGCCATGCCGCCGCCCTCGCACATGGTCTGGAGGCCGTAGCGGATGTCGTTGTCCCGCATGTGCTGGAGCATCGTGGTCATGATCCGGGCCCCGGACGCGCCGAGCGGGTGCCCCAGGGCGATCGCCCCGCCGCGCGGGTTCAGCCGCTCCGGGTCCGCCTCCGTCTCGGCCAGCCAGGCCAGCGGCACCGGGGCGAACGCCTCGTTCACCTCGTACACGCCGATCTCCTCGATGCCCAGCCCCGCCCGGCGCAGGGCCTTCGCGGTGGCCGGGATGGGGGCGGTGAGCATGGCGACCGGGTCGTCGGCGGCGACCACGGCGGTGTGCACCCGGGCCAGCGGGCGCAGGCCGTGCCGGCTGGCCCACTCGGAGGTGGTGACCGCGAGCGCGGCGGCGCCGTCGGAGATCTGGGACGCCGAGCCGGCCGTGACCACGCCGTCGGCGCGGAACGGGGTCTTCAGCTCGCCGAGCTTCTCGATCGTGGTGTCGCGGCGGATGCCCTCGTCGGCGGCGAGCGTGCCGCCGTCGGGCAGGGGCACCGGGGCCAGCTCCGGGTCGAACGCCCCGGCGTCCTGCGCGGCGGCGGCCCTGGCGTGGCTGGCGAGGGCGTACTCGTCGAGCTGGGCGCGGGAGAAGCGCCAGCGGGCGGCGATCAGCTCCGCGCCGACGCCCTGGTTGAACGGCAGCGGCGCGTCCTCGGCGAACCCCTCGACGCCCCGGTAGCGGTCGCGGATCAGCTCGCTGAACGGCACGCCGTCGCCGACGCTGGAGCCCATCGGCACCCGGGTCATCGACTCGACGCCGCCGGCCACCACCAGGTCGGCCTGGCCGGAGACGACGGTGGCGGCGGCGAAGTGCAACGCCTGCTGGCTGGAGCCGCACTGCCGGTCCAGGGTGGTGCCGGGCACCGACTCGGGCCAACCGGCGGCGAGGACCGCGTTGCGGGCGATGTTCCAGGACTGCTCGCCGACCTGGGACACGCAACCCCAGATCACGTCGTCGACCTGGGCGGGGTCGAGCCCGGTGCGCTCGGCGAGGGCGCGCAGCACGTGCGCCGAGAGGTCGACGGGGTGGACGGCGGCCAGGCTGCCCCTGCGCCGCCCGACCGGGGTCCGTACCGCACCGACGATGACCGCGTCACTCATGTTTACTCCCCGGTAACCTGGCTGCCTGCGATCGTACGTCCTCGCCGCCCGGCCGTCGCCCCCGGCGCGCGGCGGCGGGCTGCCGCCGGGGTCGGGGCAGGGGCATGCTGTACGGATGCGGCCAGAACCGAGCCCTGCGGAGTCGTCCCCCGGCGAGCGGCGGTGGCGCGTGCCGCCGGTCGTGCCGGCCCTCAAGCTCGTCGGCGCGGCGGCGCTGGTCGGCCTGGGCCTCCTGCTCGCCGACGGCGACCGGGTGCGGCTGGCGCTCGCCGTGCTGGTGGCCGCCGGGCTGGCCGGCTGGGCGCTGCGGGACCTGTTGGCGCCGGTGCGGCTCGCGGTCGACCCGGCGGGGGTCACCGTGGCCCACGGGTTCGCCGGCCGGCGGCGGCTCGACTGGGCCGCCGTCGAGGCGATCACCGTCGACCGGCGGTCCCGGCTCGGCCTGGCCAGCGAGCTGCTGGAGATCGACGCGGGCGAGTCGCTGCACCTGTTCGGCCGGTACGACCTGGGCGCGCCGCCCGACGAGGTGGCCGACGCGCTGCGCGCGGCCCGCCCGCGCGGGTGGGAGCCCCGGGTCAGCCGGTGAGCGCCGCCGTGCGGACGATCGCGAGGCCGAGCAGCGCCACGAGCAGGACCACGGTGCCGGCGGACTGGAACAGGGTGCGCCGCGACCGGGGGGCGTACGCCAGCACGAGGGCCATCAGCGCGCCGGTCAGCAGGCCGCCGAGGTGGCCCGGGATGGAGATGCCCGGGACGGTCAGGGTGAAGACCAGGTTGATCACCAGGATCGGGAGGACGGAGGAGATGTCCCGCCCCATCTTGCGTTCGATGACGATCAGCGCGGCGAACAGGCCGAAGATCGACGTGGACGCGCCGGCCGTGGTGGCGTTCTCGGCGCTGAACAGGTACGCGGCGACGTTCCCGCCGAAGCCGGCGACCAGGTAGAGGGCGGCGAAGCGCGCCGGCCCGAGGTTGGCCTCCAGCGACCGGCCGAGCACCCAGAGCGCCCACATGTTCAGCAGCAGGTGCACCACGCCGTAGTGCAGGAACATCGCGGTGACCAGGCGGTACCACTCGCCCTGCGCGATGCCGTGCACGCTGCCGTCGGGGAAGAGGGCCTGGCCGAGCACCGAGCCCCAGTCGGTGAGCGGGGTGCTGCCGCCCATCAGGCCGCCGAAGCCGGAGCCGCCGGCCGCCGCGTCCCCGCCCCGGTCGGAGGCGATGGACAGCAGCATGAGCAGCACGTTGAACGCGATGAGCGCCTTGGTGACGTAGCCGTGGCGGCCGACGGTACCGCCGCCGAAGGCGGTACGCGCCGGCCGTACGCCACGGCGCCCCTCGTCCACGCACTCCGGGCACTGGTGCCCGACCGAGGCGTCCCGCATGCAGTCCGGGCAGATCGGCCGGTCGCAGCGGGTGCAGCGGACGTACGTCTCCCGGCCGGGGTGCCGGTAGCAGACCGGGGTGGTCGGCGGGGACTCACTCACGGCCGGTGCCTCCGGGTGCCGCGGGGCGCTCAGTCATGCGTGCAAAGGTACCTCGCGGAGCCGGTCAGGCCGGGGTGCGCTCGATCTCGACGCGCTCGATGACGACGTCCTGGAGGGGACGGTCGCTCGGGCCGGTCGGGGTGTTGGCGATCGCGTCGACGACCTTCGCCGACGCCTCGTCGGCCACCTGACCGAAGATGGTGTGCCGGTTGTTCAGGTGCGGGGTCGGCCCGACGGTGATGAAGAACTGCGACCCGTTGGTGCCCGGCCCGGCGTTCGCCATGGCGAGCAGGTACGGCCGGTCGAAGCGCAGCTCGGGGTGAAACTCGTCACCGAAGGTGTAGCCGGGGCCGCCGCGACCGGTGCCGGTCGGGTCGCCCATCTGGACCATGAAGCCGCTGATGACGCGGTGCGAGATCGTGCCGTCGTAGTACGGCCCGTTGCCCGGCTGGCCGGTGCGCGGGTCGGTGTATTCCTTGTTGCCCTCGGCCAGGTCGACGAAGTTGCGGACCGTCTTCGGCGCGTGGTTGGGAAACAGCTCCAGCCGGATCGGACCGGCGTTGGTGTGCAGGGTGGCGTAGACAGCCTCGGCCACGGGTACTCCTCACTCGTTGGTCAGTTCCATGCGGATCCTCCCATGTGCCCGATCTGGCAGTGCGGAGGCATCCGAAGGTGGAGGATGACGGAGGAACAACTCCCAGGAGGTGGGACCGTGTTTGGAATCGGGCGGCGAAAGACCCAGGGGCAGCTCGCCAAGGTGGAGCTGAACCAGAGCATCGGCCACCTGAGGCAGGCCGCGACGTACGCGGCGAAGGGTGCCGGGGCCGCGGTGGGCCCGCGGGTCCAGGCGGCCAGGGGTGCCGTCGCGCCGACCGCCCTCGTGGTGCGGGACCGCGCGTCCAGCGGTCTCGCCTCGACGGCCGCGGCCCTCGCGCCGCTGGCCCTGGCCGTGCGCAACGCCCAGGTCGAGGCGGCCGGCAAGGCCGTCGCGGGACGTAAGGCCGCCGCCGCGAAGCAGGCCGCGGTGAGCAAGAAGGTCAGGGCGAAGAACCTGAAGGCGAAGAAGCGGAAGAAGTCGTCGGCCGGGATGATGGCCGGCCTGCTGGCCGCCGGCACGGTCGCCGGCCTGGCCGGCGCGATGGCGGTGCGTCGCCGCCGCGAGCAGCAGGAGTGGACCGAGTACGACCCGACCCGCGCCATCGAGCCGACCCGCGACGAGGTGGACACCATCGTCGTGGAGACCCCGTCGAGGAACGGAGCGAAGATGACCGACCCGTCCACGAACGCAGCCCGGACGACCGACGCGTCCACGATGTCCAGCGACTCGCCGGTGGCGGGCGGCCCGACCGGGGCCGGCAGCTCGGCGGTGGCCGGCGGCGACAGCGCCTCCACCACCAGGCCCGGCACCCAGCCGGTGATCCACCCGAACGACAAGGTCCCCTCGGTCGCCGAGGGTGCCCGGGACGTCTCGGGCCGCCCGGCCGACGACCTCAGCAAGGCGCTCGGCAACGGCGACGCCGCGAAGTCCGGCCGTCGCTGACCCTCGCACCGTCGCCCGCGGCGCGGAGACGACCCACCCCGGTCGTCTCCGCGCCGCGGGCGTTCCCGGTCCGCGCGTCCGGGCCCGCGTAGCACCCGGGCCGGACGCCGGGCGGGCCCGCGCACCCGGGCCGGATGCCTCGCCGACCCGCGCCGGCCGGGTCAGAGCCAGCCGTTGCGGCGGAACCAGCGGTACAGGGCCAGCGAGCTCGCCAGCATCAGGGCGAGCACCACCGGATAGCCGTACGTCATCTTCAGCTCGGGCATGTTCTCGAAGTTCATGCCGTAGATGCCGGCGATGGCGGTCCACACGGCGGCGATGGCGGCCCACGCGGCGATCTTGCGCATGTCGTTGTTCTGGTCGACGGTGACCTGGGCCAGCCGCGCCTGGAGGATCGAGTTGAGCAGGTCGTCGTAGGAGTTGACCTGCTCGACGGTGCGGCTGAGGTGGTCCTGCACGTCGCGGAAGTAGCGCCGCACCTCGTGCGGGACGTCCCGGTTGGCCTGGGTGGTCAGGGTCAGCAGCGGCCGTTGCAGCGGGGCCACCGCCCGCTTGAACTCGACCAGCTCCCGCTTCATCTGGTAGATCCGCTGGATGCGCCCGCTGCCCTGCGGGTCGAACACGTCGGCCTCCAGGACGTCCAGGTCGTCCTCCAGCCGGTCGGCCACCTCCAGGTAGAGGTCGACCACCCGGTCGGTGACCGCGTACGCGACCGCCCAGGGGCCGTGCGCGAGCAGCTCGTGCCGGGCCTCCAGGTCGGCGCGGACCGGGGCGAGCCGGCAGGCGTCCCCGTGCCGGACGCTGATCACGAAGTTCGGGCCGATGAAGAGCATCACCTGCCCGGTCTCGACGACCTCCGAGTTCTCGGTCAGCTCGTCGTGCTCGCAGTACCGGGCGGTGCGCAGCGCCAGGAAGCTGACCTCGCCGAAGCGCTCCAGCTTGGGGCGCTGCCGGGCCTTGACCGCATCCTCGACGGCCAGCTCGTGCAGGCCGAAGGTCTCGGCGATGTCCGACATCTCGGCCAGCGCGGGCTCGTGCAGGCCGATCCAGACGAAGCCGCGCTCGCGGCGGGCGGCGGCCAGCGCCTCGGCGTAGTGCCACTCGCCGGGCCGCCGCCTCCCGTCGACGTAGAGCCCGCAGTCCATCACCGCGCTGCGGCCCGGGGAACCGGGGGGCGCGGGAGCGGGCTGGGTGCCGTCGGCGTTGAGGATGCGGGTCATCGCCCGCACCGACGCCCAGGCCCGAGGCTTGATCACCCGTCCGCCGGTGGGCGACGCGGCCCGGCTCCCCTGCGCCTGGTCCGACATGGCGACCCCCTCTCCCCCACGCTGCCGCGACCGCCTCAGCCGTCGCGGGTAGCAGGGTACGCCCGCCGGGCGCGACCCGGTCGGCGTCGGCCGCCGCCCGGCTGGCCGGGGCGGAGGTGGTGCCGGGT
>NZ_BBZF01000013.1:511166-656999 GCF_020884795.1 Micromonospora okii | reverse complement strand
GGGGGCGGGGGTGATGCTGCGCGCGCCGCTGGTCGGGGCCGTCGTGCCCGCATCGGGGCAGGTGAACGCGGTCGGCCGACGCGAGTGGCGCTCGCAGCATTGTGGGCCGTCGGGCGGCCGGGCGGGAGACCCCACCCGGCCCTCGCCGGGCTTTCTGTCGGGAATCCGACAGAAAATCAGCCGCGAACGGCTTGGATCGCCTCCGCGAGCCGGCGGACGCCCTCGTCGATGCGGTCCGCGGTGACCGCCGAGAAGGCCAGCCGCAGCGCGTGCTGGCCGCCGTCGAGCACGAAGTCGCTGCCCTTGACGACCGCCACGCCCCGCTCGGCCGCCGCCGGTGCGAGCCGGTCCACCAGCACGTCCTCGGGCAGCTCGACCCAGAGGAAGTAGCCACCGTCCGGCTCGACGAAGCGCGCCTCGGGGATGTGCCGGCGCAGCGACTCGGCGAGCACCCGGGCCCGCTCACCCAGCGCCGTGCTGACCGTCTCGACGGAGCGGGCGATGTCGCCGGAGACGCAGAACTGGTGCACGATCGCCTCGGAAACCATGCCGGGCGAGATGTAGAGGTTGGTCGCGCGCTTCGCGATGTCGGCGATCAGGTCCGCCGCGCCGATCAGGTAGCCGACCCGCACCCCGGGGCAGACCGTCTTGGTGAAGCTGGAGGCGTGCACCACCACGCCCCGGGTGTCCAGCGAGAGCATCGACGGCAGCGGCTCGCCCCGGAACCGGATGTCGGCGTACGGGTCGTCCTCGAAGACGATGAAGCCGTACTCGGCGGCCAGGTCGAGCAGCTCCCGCCGCTTCTCCAGGGAGAGCGTCACGCCGGCCGGGTTCTGGTAGTTCGGGATGACGTGCGCGAGCTTCGGGCGGACCCCGGACTCCAGCAGCTTGCGCAGCTCGGCGGTGTCCAGGCCGTCCGGCTGGACGGAGACACCGTGGATCTCGCCGCCCATCCGCTGGAGGTTGAGCAGGGTCCGGTCGTACGTCGGGCGCTCGACCACGACCGCGTCGCCGGGGCGGACCAGGTGGTCGAAGAGGAACGCGTCGGCCTGGAGCGAGCCGTTGGTGACGAGCACCTGGTCGGCCTCGACGCCGTGCTTCTCGGCGATCCACTTGCGCAGGGGCGGGTAACCGACGGAGGTGCCGTACGCCGTCACCCCGGCGGGGTCGGCGTCGAAGGCGCGGACGGCGGCGGCCTTGAGCCCCTCGACATCGACGATGTCCAGCGAGGGAGCCCCACGGGCGAAGGAGATCAACTGCTCGGCGGTCATGCGGACGAGCCTAGGGCCTGGCACGGGCGGTCCGACCGGCATACACGCCAAGTTCAACATGCGGGCAGCCGACGGGCGGCGGAACGGCCGACGCGCGGCGACCGGAGATGAGCGAGACTCTCGATGTCGGCAACCGGACCGGCCACTGGCCGCGCCCGGCACGACGCCGAAGGATGGGACGTCGCGCGAGACGGCCCCGCGCGCCCGCGCGGGGCGGCGGCGGCACCGAAGGAGTGGTGAGATTCACGTGACCGATGCCGGTACGGGTCGCCTCGACGACCAGAGCTTCGCGGAGTGGCTGGCGGGCGAGGCCGGTGCGGCGCTGACCGCGCTGCGCGCCGAGCGCGGCTTCGCCGACCCGGCGACGCTCAAGGACGCCGGGGACAAGGTCTCCCACGACCTGATGACGACGGCGCTGGCCCGCTGGCGGCCGGCCGACGCGGTGCTCTCCGAGGAGGAGGCGGACAGCCGGCGGGCCTGGGCCGACCCCGCCGCCGCCGACCGGCCCGCCCGGCTCACGGCCGACCGGGTCTGGATCATCGATCCGCTCGACGGCACCCGGGAGTTCTCCGAGGAAGGGCGCGACGACTGGGCGGTGCACGTGGCGCTCTGGCAGCGCTCGGCCGCCCCGGACGGCGCGCTGGTGGCCGGCGCGGTCGGGATGCCGGCCCGCACCGCCGCCGACGGCGCGCCCCTGGTCCTCGGCACCCGGGTCCCGGCCGCGCCGGCCGTCCCCGGCCCGCTGCGGATCGCGGTGAGCCGCAGCCGCCCGCCCGCGTTCGTCAACGAGATGATCGAGGGCCTCGGCGCGCGCGCCGTGCCGATGGGGTCGGCGGGGGTGAAGGTCTGCGCGGTGGTGACCGGCGAGGTCGACGCGTACGTGCACGCCGGCGGCCAGTACGAGTGGGACTCCGCCGCCCCGGTCGCGGTCGCCCTCGGCGCGGACATGCACGCGTCCCGGATCGACGGTTCGCCGCTGCTCTACAACCGGGACAATCCGCGTCTTCCGGACCTGCTGGTCTGCCGCCCGGAGCACGCGGCCACCCTGCTGGAGGCCATCGACCGCTACCGTTGACCGGCGGCCCGGCGCCGCCCGCCCCGCCGCCGGGGCGACCCCGCACGGCACCGCACGCCGATCCGAGGAGAGTCATGCGTCCCGGCTCCACCGCCGCGTCCACGCTCGTCCCCGAACCGACCGCCCCCGCCCGGCCGCCCCGCCGCCGGGCGGGCCGCTGGTGGCTGCTGTCGGTGGCCGCCAGCGCGGTGGCGCTGGGCACCACCGTCGCCCTGGCCACCAACGGCGACCTGCCGGGGCAGCCGGCCCCCGTGGTGACCGACGCCGCCTCCGGCTACGCGCGCCTCGGCCCGGCCGTCCCGGCCCCCCGGCCCACCCCGGGCGCGAGCGAGGGCTTCGGCGGCAACCCGCGCCCGGCCTCGCCGAGCCCGAGCGCCCGGAGCCGGGCGACGGCCGGTGGGCGGCCGGGCGACGCGTTCCCCGGCAGCCGGAACACCCTGCCCGGGGCGAGCATCCACCTGAGGGACGGGGAGAGCTTCGACGCCGGGCTGGCCCGCTCCGACCGCAGCTACGGCCCGCTGCGCATGGTCCGGGTCTTCTACCCCGGGCTGCCGCCGTCCTGGTCCGGCAGCCGCGCCGACGCCGCCGACCGGACCGTGGTGGTCTCCTTCAAGGCCCCGCCCGGCGAGGTGACCGCCGGGCGGCACGACTCCCGGCTGGTCGCCTGGTTCCGCTCCGTCCCCCGCGACCTGGACGTCTACTGGTCGTACTTCCACGAGCCGGAGGACGACGTCGAGCGGGGCTCGTACACCGCCGCCCAGTACCGGGCCGCGTGGCAGCGGCTCGCCGGCCTCGCCGACACCGCCGGCAACGCGCGGCTGCGCGCGACGCTGATCCTGATGTGCTGGACGCTCAACCCCAACTCGAAGCGCGACTTCGACGACTACTGGCCGGGCGGCGACGCCATCGACGTGCTCGGCTGGGACTGCTACAACAGCGGCGGCAAGTTCGACCGGTACACCGACCCCGCGCAGGTCTTCTCCCCCATGATCAAGAAGTCGCGGGCGCTGGGGAAGCCGTGGGGGCTCGCCGAGACCGGCAGCGTCCGCATCGCCGGGGACAGCGGTACGGGCCGGGCCGCCTGGATCCGGGCGATGAGCCGGTACCTCGACGCGCAGCGGCCACTGTGGGTGGCGTACTACGACTACGAGGTCGCCGGCGGCGACTTCCGGCTCACCGACGAGCCCAGCCAGCAGGCGTGGCGGGCCTGGTGCGCCGCCTCCTGAGGGCCTAGATCCCCCGGCCGCGCTTGTGCAGCGTACGCAGGACCCGGTCGGGGTCCACGGCCCGGCTGGCCACGGCCAGCGCCAGGTACGCGCGCGGCTCCCGGGGGTTGCGCGACAGCGTGCGCCGGGCCCAGCGCACCGCCTCGCCCCGGTTGCCCAGCGCCGCCTGGGCGAAGGCGATCTGCCCGCTGACCCGCGCCTCGCCCGCCGGCACGGTGGCGAACTCCGGGTACCGGCCCAGCAGCCACTGCAACGCGGTGGCGATGGTCTCCCAGCGCTGGGCGAAGTACGACCGCTTGTGCCAGCGCACCGTCACGTACGGCTCGACGAGGTTGACCAGCGGGGCGTGGCGGGCGGCCCGGAGCAGGAACTCGTAGTCCTCCGCGTAGCTGCCCGGGATCTCCTCGTCGACCAGCCCGATCCCGTCGAGCAGCGCGTCCCGGCGGATCAGGAACGTCGACGGGTGCAGCTCGGTGTGCCGGTCCCGCAGCAGCGCCGCCAGCGGCACCCGGTCGACGGGCAGCACCCGGTCGACCTGCCGGCCGTCGTAGTCGACCCGGATGCCGCAGCTCACGAACGCCCCGTCCGGCGCGGCGGCGAGCGCCGCCACCTGCGCGGCGAGCTTGCCGGGCAGCCACTCGTCGTCGTCGTCGCAGAACGCCACCAGGTCGCCGGTGGCGGCCAGGATGCCGGTGTTTCGGTTGCCGGCCAGGCCCGGGGTGCGGGTGTTGGTCAGCACGGTGATCCGGGGATCGTCGGCCAGCGAGCGGTCCGGCTCCGACTGGTCGTAGACCACCACCACGTCGACCCGGCCCGGGTAGTCCTGGCCGAGGATCGCGTCGAGGGCCTTGCGCAGCAGCTCGGGGCGGTCCCGGGTGGGGACCACCGCGGTCACCGAGGGGTGGGCGTTCAGCGGCTCGGTCATGGTCCCTCCGTGGGGCGCTGGCGGCCGGGGCCGACGTATCCGTACCGCAGCCGCAGCGGCAGCGTCGCGGCGCTCACCACCGCCCGGCTGCGCGGGGGCAGGGCCGTGCGCCAGGCGTCGTCCTGCCGCACCCGCAGCGGGCCGGAGCGGAAGCGCAGCGGGTTGCCGGCGATGCTGTGCGCCGGAACCAGCGGCGCGGGCGACGGGTCGAGCACCCGCAGCGCGTCCGGGTCGTCGGCCAGGCCGGCGAAGCGGCGCACCCGGGCGACGGTGCCGCGCGGGTCGGCGGTGAAGTCCTCGTAGTGCAGCCGGACCACCGGGGCCCGGGTGGCGAGCAGGTGGAACGCGGTGTTCTGCGCCGTCCAGAGCTTACTCACCGTGAGGGGGGAGAACGTCGGCATGTACGCCTCGGCGTCCACCACCTCGGGCCGGCGCACCTGCTTCGCCCACGAGTACGCCACCGCCCGGCTGTCCCGCACCAGGTGCAGCACCCGCAGGTCCAGGTCGTCGGCCCAGCGCAGCGCGAACGCCGTCGACGCGTGCTTGCTGGAGTCCACCACGATCCGCGCGCCGGTCACCGCCGCCGCCGCGGCGTAGATCCGGGTGTAGAGGTCGGCGTAGCGGCGCACCTCGTCGAGCTGGTCGGCGGGCAGCTCCGCCCGCGCCAGCCGGGGGATGTGCCGGGTCCGGTCGACGGCGTCCTTGAGCGCCAGCACCTCGGCGCGGTCCACCGTCGACCAGCCGTCGAAGGCGTGCTCGCCGACCCGCTGCCAGAAGTCGCAGGCGGTGAAGCGCTCCCCGCAGCCGCACCGCTCGTCGCCGCCGAGCGCCCGCTCCCACAGGTGGACGACCTCGCCGACGGCGCAGACGTCGGGGTGCTGGGCGAGGATCAGCTCCAGCAGGGTGGAGCCGCTGCGCCCCAGCCCGCCGACGAAGAGCACCCGGGCGCTCACCGCCGCCACCCGCGCCGCTTCGGCTCGCGGCCGGCGCGGACCAGGTCCTCGACGATCCGGCCGACCGCCGTCGCGGCGGCGACCCGGGGGTCGGGCCGGTCCGGGTCGGCCGCGAGGGCGTACGCCAGCGGGTCCGCCACGCCCTTGTCCAGCGCCTCCACCAGGTCGGCCTCGGACTCGGCGAGCCGGACCATCCCCGCGGCGCCGAGCCGGCGGGCGAAGAGCTGCTGGTGGTTGTCGACGTGCTCGTGGTGGGCCGGGTCCCGGGGCACCACGATCGGCAGGTGCCCGTGCCGGCGGGCCTCGGTGATGGTGGCCGGGCCGCCGTGGCAGACCACCAGGTCCGCCTCGGTCATCGCCCGCTGGAGCTCGTCGTGGGCCAGGAACGGCGTCGCCTCCGGCAGCCGGGGCGCGCGGCTGCGCCCGTGCTGCACGACGAGGCGCACCCCGGGCAGGGCGTCCGCGCGACCGGCGTGCCAGCGCTCCAGCCAGTCGACCAGCCGGTCGAAGTGGTGCACGTCGGTGCCGACCATCGCCAGGACGGTGCGCCGGGCCGGGTCGTTCGCGCGCTGGCGGGGGATCGGCAGGCTCACAGCAGGTTCCCCACGACGATCGCCTTCGGATAGAGCCGGCGCTGCTCCTCCCACTGCACGAGCATCGCCGAGAGGAAGGGCCGGCACAGCCGGGCGGAGAGCGTCGGGGTGTCGATCCGGTCGTACACCTCGATGTAGACCGTGGGGATGCCGCGCAGCCGGGCCACGACCACGAACGGCACGGCGACCCCCGCGCCGGTGGTGACCACGGCGGCGACGTCCCGCCCACGGAACACCCGGACGGCCAGCCACAGGTTGCGGGCCAGGTTCTTCAGGTTGCGGGTGGTGGGGTGGTGGGCCCAGACCACGTCCTCGCCGCCGAGCAGGGAGCGGGCGTCGGGGGTGTCGAAGGTCACCCAGGAGCGGGCCCGGTCGCGGTACCAGGGTTCGAGCGCCACCAGCTGGGCCAGGTGCCCGCCGCTGGAACCGACGAGCATGACTTCACCAGACTCCACGTCCACCCGCCTCCCACGGCCCCCATCGCGCCCCGGGACGCCCTCGGGGGCGGTCGACCGGGCGGCGCGGCGCCGCCACAATGTAGCGGCCCCCCGGGCGAAACATAAGTGGCCCTCACCCTCATCCGGCCTGTCGGATGGTTGGCTGCGGCCCTTCCGCCCATGCCCCGCTCAGCCGTCCCGCGCCTACACTGCCGCTGACATCCACCGGGTCGAGGGGGAAGAGCACGATGACCGACCAGACGTACGAGGCAGCGCCGGACGCCGGCACCGGGGCGGCTCCCGGCCCGGTGACCGTCCTCTACGTCTGCGGCATGCCGCGCAGCGGCTCCACCCTGCTCGACCTGATGCTCGGCCAGTTCGTCGGGCACTGCGACGTCGGGGAGCTGTTCTACCTGTGGCAGTCCGGCGTGGAACGCAACTTCCGCTGCGCCTGCGGGGAGCACTTCGACGCGTGCCCGTTCTGGGGCGAGGTGGGGCAGCGGGCGTACGGCGGGTGGTCGCGGGTCGACGTGGCCGACGTGCGGGCGCTGCAACGCCGGGTCGACGCCACCGGCCGGGTGCCGCTGATCCTGAACCCCCGGGTGTCCCCGGCGTTCCAGCGGGACCTGGACCGCTACACCGAGCTGCTGACGAAGCTGTACCGGGCGGTGGCCGACGTGTCGGGGGCCCGGGTGGTGGTCGACTCGACCAAGCGCCCGTCGCTGGCGTACATCCTGGCCCGCGCCCCGGAGATCGACCTGCGGCTGGTGCACGTGCTGCGCGACCCGCGCGGGGTGGCGTACTCGTGGAGCCAGGTGGTGGAGCTGCCGGAGGGCACCTCCACGAAGGGCCGGATGAACCAGCGCTCGGCCCGGCTGACCGCCCGGCGCTGGGTGACGGTCAACGCGATGGTCGCCGCGCTGGGCCGCTCCGGCGTGCCCCGGGTCACGGTCCGCTACGAGGACCTGGTCCGCGACCCGCGCGGCGAGCTGGGCCGCATCGCCGCGCTGACCGCCGACGTGACGGGCGTGGTGGACCCGCTGGCGTTCCTCCGCGACAACGAGTTCGAGCAGGCCGGCTCGCACGCGGTGGCCGGCGGTCGGATCCGGATGCGCAGCGGCCCGATCACCCTGTCGCTCGACGAGAAGTGGCGCCGGGAGTACGACCCGGGCCACCGCCGGCTGGTCGGCGCGATGACGTGGCCCCTGCGCCGCCGGTACGGCTACCGCTGAGGGTGGTTTGGAGGGGCCCCTTCCTCTACCGAAAGCGTTGGGAAGGGGCCCTTCCTTACTCCCGGGCCAGGTGGGCGTCGAGGAGGTCGAGCAGCTCCGGGTTGCGCTCGTAGTCGAACTTGCGGGCGAAGTGCGCCCCGCTGGCCAGCGCCCGGGGCAGGTCCTCGGCGGTCAGCGACTTGGGGTGGTTGAACGTGCTGCCCCGGAAGTCGAAGTAGCGCTTGCAGTCCGGCACCAGGTCGAACCGGTCGGCGCTGCACACGATCGTCTGGAAGACCGCCTCGACCGGGGACAGGCAGCGCCGGAAGTACTCCACCACGTCCGGCCGCCGGTCGAAGTACTCCCGCAGGTACGCCACCACCGGCCAGCTCAGCGACGAGAACGCCGAGCCGCCGTGCAGCCGCAGGTCCGGCCCGAACGGGGTGCGCGCCCGGCGGCCGACCGCCAGCCCGTACGACACGTGCACCCGGACCAGCGGCTGGACCCGGTTGACCGCCTGGATCGGGCGCAGCAGCTTCTTGCCCCGGGGGGTCAGCGGCATCACCCGGCGGTGCTGGAAGTGGTAGCGGGAGTGGACCCGGCTGCGTGGCCAGTGGCTCTCCGGCCCGAGCGCGTCCCAGTACTCCATGAACCCGTCGGCGCCGGAGTCGACCAGCTCGGCCTCGCACTCGCCGAGCGGCCGGAGCGGATAGTCCTGACCGGTGATGTTCACGAGCCAGTCGACTTCCACCCCTTCGCCGTTCAGCCAGTCGACGGCCGCCATGTAGCGGTCCACATGACTGAAGTCACCGTATCCACCCTCGTGGGTCTGCACGACGACGTCGGGCAGCGACCGCAGCTCGGCGAGGTCCAGCGGGGTGCCGTTGACGTCGTGGCTGATGTGCACGACGCTGTCCGGACTGTACCGCTTCACCGCGTGGACCAGGCGATTCATCTGCTCGGGGGACCGGTGGCTCTGGATGTGGTAGCAAAACCGCACCCGCCCATCCTCCCCCGGAGACCCCGCCGGGCAGAAGCGAGTCTTCGTCGGCTTCCCCTGACCGCCCGGATCAGGGAGACTCATGGTTCCGCCGTCGTGCCGACCTTCACGGCCGTCCGGCCGGTCCGGTCCTAAGGAAGCGACACAGCCCCATGCCCTCGCCTCAACACGCCGATCTGCACGACTCAGACGGCCCCACGCTGACCACCTACCTGGAGTGGCTGCGCCGCCGGTGGTGGATCCTCGTGGTGGCCGCGCTGCTCGGCGCGGGCATCGGCATGCTGGTCAGCCAGGTGCAGACCCGCACGTACGAATCGACGACGTCGCTGCTGGTCCGCCAGGTCGGCCCGGAGGCCAGCGCGGGCACCAAGGTCAACCTCGACACCGAGGCGCAGGTCGTCCGCTCCCTCGTGGTGGCCGAGCGGGCCAAGGCGCTGCTGAAGAGCGGTCTCCCCCGGGAGGAGCTGGTCCAGTCGGTGTCGGTCACCGTGCCGCCGAACAGCCAGGTGCTCCAGGTCGTGTACGAGGCGCAGAGCCCCGCGGCGGCGCAGGCCGGCTCGCACGCCTTCGCGAAGGCGTACCTGGACCTGCGGCTGGCGACCGCCACCCGGTCGCTGGAGAACGAGACGACCGCGCTCAAGCAGCAGATCGCCGAGACAAACAAGCAGCTCGCCGCGGTCGCCGGCAAGATCGCCGCGACGCCGCCCAACTCGGTGGACCGGGCCCGGGCCGAGGCCGACCGCAACGTGCTCACCAGCCAGCTCGCCAGCCTGAACAGCCGGCTGAGCCCGCTGCTGAGCACCGCCGTCGACCCCGGCGAGATCATCTCCGACGCGGCGCTGCCCGGGAAGCCCAGCTCGCCGAACACCACCCTGAACCTGGCCAGCGGTTTCGGCGCCGGCCTGCTCTTCGGCATCGTGCTCGCCCTGGTGCTGGACCGGCTCGACACCCGCGTCCGGCGGGGCCGGGACATCGCGGGTCGGCTCGGCCTGCCGGTGCTGCTGGAGCTGCCGGCCCGCCCGAGCGGGCTGACCGTCCTGCCGGCGGCCCACGAGGTCTCCCGCGAGCTGGGCCGGCTGCGCAACGTGCTGCTGTCGACCATGCCCGCCCCGCAGCCCGGCCGGGGCCGCCAGCTCCTGCTCGCCGACACCTGCCCCGGGCCGGCGGCCGGCTTCGTCGTCGGCAACCTCGCCGCCGCGTACGCCCGCACGGGCGCCCAGGTCGCGGTGGTCACCACGAAGCGCAACTCGGCGCTGACCCGGATGCTCGACGGGGTCAAGCCCCGACACACCCTGGCCGACGTGCTGCGGCACGACGTCTCGGCGCTCACCGCGCTGACCCCCGCGCCCGGCCTGGGCCAGCTCCGGGTGCTACTCCCCGGCGACCTCGACAGCGAGGTGGAGCTGCCCATCGCCACCATGCTGGACGTCCTCGCCGAGCTGGCGGCCCGCTTCGAACACGTGTTGATCGAGACCGCCGAGCCGACCGTGGCGGTCGAGGCGCAGGCGCTCGCCCGGCACGTCGACGGCGTGATCCTGGTGGTCGAGGCCGGGCAGACCCGCAGCAGCGAGATCAGCGCCGCGATGCAGCAGTTCGAGCAGGTCGACGCGCCGGTCCTCGGCGCGGTGCTGGCCCCCCAGATGACCGAGCGGGGCCCCGCGAACCGGTCCACCCCGGCCGCCCGACGGGAGGGCCCGCCGTCGCCCCGCCCACGGTCCGCGCCGGGTGGCGGGCGGCCCGGGATGCCGGGCGCCGACAGCACGATGATCCTGCCCCGCTCCGGGGCCGGCGGCCGGGACTCCGGCCCCGGTCAGGCCCCCACCCCGGCGGCCAGGCCCGCCCCCGGCGACCAGCCCTCCCGCTCCGCGACCGGCACCGCCAAGCCCGGCGTGGCCCGCCCGGTCCAGGTCCCGCCGCCGCACGGCCGAGACCCGCTGGGCCAGGACCCGCACGGCCGGGAGCCACACGGCCGAGACCCGCTGGGCCAGGACCCGCACGGCCGGGAGCCACACGGCCGAGACCCGCACGGCCGGGAGCCACACGGCCGAGACCCGCACGGCCGGGAGCCACACGGCCGAGACCCGCTCGGCCAGGACCCGCTCGGCCAGGACCCGCATGGCCGGGAGCCGCACGGTCGGGAGCCGCGCCATCAGGGTCCGCCGGGCCAGTTCCCCCTCGGTCAGGCCCACCTCCGTGAGCCCCAGCGGGGCCAGTTCCCTCCCCGCGAGCCCCAGCGGGGCCAGTCGCACACCGGCCAGTCCCACACCGGCCAGCGGTCGGCCGGTCAGGCCCCGCCGCCCGCCCCGCCCAAGCCGGCGACCCCCGCCGGCAAGGCGACCGTCTACCGCGCCGCGCCGCGGGACAGCGGCGAGGTGGAGCCCCGCCGGTACTCGACGGCCTTCGACCCGACCGAGGACCGGGAGTGAACCGCCGGCGTGCCCTCGGCACCACCCTCGCGGCGGCGCTGGTCGCCGCGCTCGGCGCCGGCTGCTCAGACGACCAGCCGCCCGGGGCGACCGGCCTGGTCGACCCGGGCTCCCCGGTGGCCACCAGCGCCGCCCCCAGCCTGCCGCCCGCGCCGTTGACCGGGAAGCCGGTCGCCGAGGCGTTGGCCACCCGCCCGGCCGTGGCGGTGCCGGTCCGGGTGACCGCCGGCACGAGCCCCGCGGGGCTGGCCGAGGCGGACCTGGTCTACCAGGAGTTCGCCGAGTCGAAGAGCCTGCACCTGACCGCGGTCTACCAGTCGCGGGACGCCGCGCGGGTCGGGCCGGTCGCCGAGATCCGCCCGGTGGACGTGCGCACCCTCGGCGTGCTGCGCCCGTTCGTCGGGTTCGCGGGCGGGCCCACGGGCTTCCTCCGCCAGTTCGCCGACGCCGGGCTGCCCGGGACGACCCCGAAGGAGAAGGCGTCCGCCTTCCCGTCCGGGCAGGCGTCGGTCGCGGCGCTGCGCAAGGCGGCCCCGAAGGACGCCGTCGCGCCGACCCCGGTCTTCGACCACGCCGACCCGGGCGCCCCGTTGGCCAGCCAGGACGTCGCCCCCGCCGGGAAGCTCACCGTCGCCGCGCCGGGCCACCCCACCCAGACCTGGACGTACGACCAGGCCAGCGCGTCGTGGCGGGGCAGGATCGGCAAGACCACCGTGAGCGTCGCCAGCGTGGCCGTGCTGACGATGGAGTACCGCACCCTCAACGTGCGCAGGCCCACCCCCCGCTCGCTGCCCGGCGCGAACGTCTACGGCTCCGGCCCGGCGGTGGTGGTCTCCGGGCCGAACAGCGCGAAGGGCACCTGGCGCAAGCCCAGCCAGAAGCACGTCTGCAACGTCATCGACGGGGCCGGCTACCAGATCACGCCCCAGCCCGGCGCGACCTGGGTGATCTACGCCCCGACGACCGCCACGGTCACCGTGACATGACCACCGCCGCCCCGCTCCGATCCGTACCGGAGCCGGAGCCGGCGGCGGCGGGCGGGCACCCGGCCGGTGTGCCGCCCACCCCACCCGACGCCCCGGCCCGGCGCTGGTCCCTGCGCCTGCCCGTCGCCTGGCCGGTGACCGCGCTGTTCGTGCTCTACCCGCTCTGGTGGGCGCTCGGGCTGCCCTCGTTCATCTTCGCCATCCTGGCCGTGCCGATGGCCTTCCAGCTCTACCGGCGCGGCCGGGTCCGGGTGCCGCCGGGCTTCGGGCTGTGGCTGGTCCTGCTGGCCTGGGTGGTGCTCTCCGGGCTGGTGCTCGACGTCCCCGCCCCCGACACGCTCGACCCGAAGGGGTTCGGCCGGTACATCGGCTGGGGCATCCGGGTGATGAACTACTCGGCGCTGACCGTGACGATGCTCTACGTGCTCAACCTGAGCGAGCGGGAGCTGCCCCGGGGGCGGCTGGTGAGGCTCTTCGGCTTCATGGCCGTGGTCACCGTCATAGGCGGTTACGTCGGCGCGCTGTTTCCGCAGCTCAAGTTCGTCGCGCCGCTGAACTACCTCCTGCCCGGCCCGATCGCCAAGGAGCCGTTCGTCAGCCGGCTCATGCACGTCGAGGTCGCCCAGGTGCAGGAGGTGCTCGCCGGGGCGTCCAGCTCGCCCCGCCCGGCCGCCCCCTTCGAGTACACGAACACCTGGGGCGAGAACCTGGCCATCCTGCTGATCTGGTTCATCGTCGGCTGGGTGGTCCTCGGCGGCGGGCTGCGCAAGCTCACCGGGTACGTGGTGGTGGTCGCCGCCGTCTTCCCGATCGTCTACTCGCTCAACCGGGGGCTGTGGATCGGCCTGGTCATCGGCGCGGTCTACGTCGCCGTACGGCTGGCGCTGCGCGGCCGGATCGTCGTCCTGGTCGGCCTCGCCCTGGCCACCGGCCTGATGGGGGTGGCGGTGCTCGCCTCCCCGCTGGGCGCCCTGCTCAACGAGCGGATGGCGAACGGGCACAGCGACGACATCCGCAGCACCCTGTCCAACGGGGCGGTGGCGGCGGCGAACCACTCCCCGGTGCTCGGCTACGGCGGCAACCGGGCCCTGATCGGCAGCAACCGGTCGATCGCCATCGGCAAGTCCGCCGAGTGCAAGCAGTGCGGCAACCGGGAGCTGGGCAGCAACGGCCAACTGTGGAACCTGCTGATCGGCCAGGGCTGGGTGGGCGCCTTCTGCTACAACGCGTTCTTCCTCTGGTGCCTGTGGCGGTTCCGCAACGACCACACCCCCATCGGCATCGCCGGCAGCCTGGTGCTCATCCTGATGCTGTTCTTCCAGTTCCTCTACGGCGCGCTGAACACCACCCTGGCGTACGGGCTGATCAGCGTGGCGCTGCTCGCCCGCAACGACCTCCACCTGCGCGCGCTGCGCCGCGAGGCCCGGCTCGCCGCCGTGGCGGAGCCGGCGCGCCCGCGCGCCCTGACCGAACGGCGGCACCGTTGATGCTCACCCCGCCCCCCGGCGCCGACGCGCGCGGCGCGTACCTGCCCGAGCTGGCCGGCCTGGTCTGGCCCGCGCCGGCCCGACCGGCGCTGCGGCGCGGCGGCCGGGCCGGGTTCGCGGTGGTGCCCTCGGCCGCCCGGCCCCGGCTGCTGGTCCCGGCCGGCTCCCGGCGGGCCGCGGCGAGCGCCGTGCGGCACTCCACGGAGGCGCAGGGGGCCAAGGCCCGGCTGCGCCGGGCGGTGCTGGCCACCGCCTTCCGCACCGGCCTGGGCCGGCTGGCCTTCCGGGACCGGCTGGTGGTCGACGGGCGCGGCGACGCGCTCGACGCGCACCTGGCCGCCGTGCTGGGCCGCCCGGCGCTGCTGAGCATCCACATCGGGCCGGCGCGGGCGAACCGCAAGCCGGTGGTGCAGCTCCTCGACGCCGCCGGCGCCCCGATCGGGTACGCCAAGCTCGGCGTCGACCCGCTGACCCGCGCACTGGTCGACGCCGAGGCGGCGGCGCTGCGCCGGCTGGCGACGCTCGACCTGCCCGGGATCGAGGTGGCCGAGGCGCTGCACCACGGCCCCTGGGGCGGGCACGCCCTGCTGGTGCAGAGCGCCCTGCCGGTGGGCCTGCCCCGGGCCGCGCCCACGCGGGCCGCCGAGGCGGAGCGGGCCGCGATGGTGGCGGTGAGCCGCTGCGCCGGGGTCGACCGCCGGCCGTACGCCGACAGCGCCCACGCCCGGCGGCTCGCCGACGAGCTGGCGGCGCTCGGCGACCGGCCGGAGGCGGCGCGGCTGCGCGACGCGCTGGCCGAGGTCCGCCGCGCCGACCCGGTGCTCGACCTGGGGGCGTGGCACGGAGACTGGAACGGCGGCAACAGCGCGACCCTGGCCGACGGTCGGGTGCTGGTCTGGGACTGGGAGCGGTTCGCCGACGACGTGCCGGTCGGCTTCGACGCCCTGCACCGGCGCGTGCAGACGGCGATCACCCGGGCCGGTGCGGAGCCGCGCGAGGCGGCCGGGCGGCTGATCGCCGACGCGGAGGCGACCCTGGCCGGGTTCGGGCAGCCGGCCGGGACGGCCGGCCTGGTGGCCGTGCTCTACCTGGTCGAGCTGAGCGCGCGCTACCTGCGCGACCGGCAGGCCGAGGCGGGGGCCCGGCTCGGACATGTGGCCGCCTGGCTGGTGCCGGCGGTCGAGGATCACCTGGCCCGCCGGCCAGGCGTGGGAGGAGTGGCGAAGTGACGCAGGTCAAGGCACACGCGCGGCGCGCGGTGCGGTCGGTGAGCCGGACGTACGGCCGGCTGACGGCGGGTTCCCGGCTCGCCCCCGACTTCCTCATCGTGGGCGCGCAGCGCTGCGGCACGACCTCGCTGTTCAAGACCCTCTCGCAGCATCCGGCGGTGCTGCCGGCGGTCTACCACAAGGGCGTGCACTACTTCGACACCGGCTACGACCGGGGCATGGACTGGTACCTCGGGCACTTCCCGACGGTGCGCCGCGCCGAGGCCGTCCGGGAGCGGCTGGGGGTGCGCGGGGTGACGGGCGAGTCCAGCCCGTACTACATGTTCCACCCGCTCGCCGGCGAGCGGATCGCCACCGACCTGCCGGACGTGCGGCTGCTGGTGCTGCTGCGCGACCCGGTGGAGCGGGCGTACTCGGCGCACTCGCACGAGGCGGCCCGGGGCTTCGAGCCGGAGGGCTTCGAGCGCGCCCTGGAGCTGGAGGAGTCGCGGATCGCCGGGGAGCGGGAGCGGCTGCTGGCCGACCCGACGGCGCACAGCCACCACTTCCAGCACAACGCCTACCTGACCCGGGGCCGCTACGTCGAGCAGCTCGAACGGCTGGAGTCGATCTTCGGCCGGGAGCGGCTGCACGTCATCGACGCCGACGACTTCTTCGCCGATCCCCGGCCGGCGTTCGACGCGGTCTGCGACTTCCTCGGCCTGCCGCACTGGGCGGAGATCTCGTTCGGCAAGCACAACTCGCGCTCCCGCTCCCCGATGGACCCGGCGCTGCGGGCCCGGCTGGAGGAGCACTTCGCCCCGTACGACGAGCGGTTGAGCGCCTGGTGGGGACGCGTGCCGTCGTGGCGTCGGTAGCCCCGGCCCGGCCGGACGCCGCCGGGCTGGGCGGGGCGGCCCGGCAGGGGGTGGCGAACCTGCTCGGGGTGGCCGTCGCGGCGGTCGCCGGGTTCGGCCTGAACATCGTCGTCACCCGTGGCTGGTCCATGTCCGACGCCGGCCTCTTCTTCGCCGCCACCAGCGCCTTCATGATCGCGTACGCGGCGGCGCGGCTGGGCACCGGCGTCGGCTCGGTCTACTTCATCAGCCGGTACCGCACGCTCGGCCAGCCGGAGCGCATCCGCGCCTCGGTGCTGGTCGGGCTGCTGCCGGTGCTGGGAGTCGGCACGCTGATCGCGGTGGCCGGCTGGTGGGCCGCCCCGCGCGTGGTGGCGCTGACCCTCGACGAGCCGGTGCCCGGCGCGGTGCGCGCCCTGCGGGTGCTACTGGTCTTCGTGCCGGTCGCCGCGCTCTGCGACTTCGCGCTGGCCGCCTGCCGGGGCTTCGGCAGGATGCGCCCGCTGCTGCTGGTCGAGCGGGTCGGCCGCACCGGCCTCCAGGTGGCCGGGGTGGGGCTGGCCGCCCTGCTCGGCCTCTCCGCGACCACCGCCCTGCCGCTGGCCTGGGCCTTGCCCTACCTGCCCGCCGCGCTGTTCGGCGCGGTGTGGCTGGCCCGGCTGGTCCGGCGCGCGGAGCGGCGGGCGGAGGCCCCGGCGGTGTCGCTGCGGGAGGAGTTCGGGCCGTACTGGCGCTACAGCGGGCCCCGGGCGCTGAGCGGGCTGGCCCAGATGGCGGTGCAGCGGCTCGACATCGTGCTGCTCGGCGCGCTGCGCGGGCTGTCGGAGGCGGCGCTCTACACGGCGGCCACCCGGTTCCTGGCCCTCGGGCAGCTCTCCGGCCAGGCGCTCTCCACCGCCGTGCAGCACCGGCTCGCCGAGCACCTGACCCGCGACGACCGGGCCGCCGCCGGGCGGCTCTACCAGGCCGCGACCGGCTGGCTGGTGCTGCTGGCCTGGCCGACGTACCTGCTCTTCGCGGTCTTCGCCGAGCCGATGCTGCACCTGTTCGGCGACGGGTACGCCGCCGGGGCGCGGGTGACCGTCCTCCTCGCGCTGACCATGCTGGTGGCCACCGGCTGCGGCATGGTCGACACGGTGCTCAACATGGCCGGCCGGACGTCCTGGACGTTCTACAACGCGCTGGCCGGCACGGCGGTCAACGTGCTGCTCAACGTGCTGCTCATCCCGCGCCTCGGCATCATGGGCGCGGCCCTCGCCTGGTCGACGTCCATCCTGATCACCAACCTGGTACCGCTGGCCCAGCTCCACCGCGCGTACCGGCTGCACCCGTTCGGCCGGGGCACGGTCACCGCCGCCGGGCTCGCGGTGGCCTGCTTCGGCGTGCCGGCGCTGGTGGCCCGCGCGGTGACCGACGCGGGGCCGGTCACGCTGGCGGCGCTGGCCGTGCTCGGCACCGCCGCGTACGCCGCCGGGGCCTGGAAGCTGCGCGGCGTGCTCCAGCTCGACGCCCTGCGGGGCCTGCGCCGGGGCCGGCGGCGCTGAGGCCCGCCACGGCCTGCGGCCACGACACGTCCACCACCGGGTGCGCCGGTGGTCCCAGCACGGGGAAGGTACGGAAGACGATGAAGCGGTTCCAGACGGCGCTGACACTCCTGCTCGGGTCGGCGCTGGCCCTGTCGGCGTGCACCGGGAGCGACCCCGATCCCGCGCCGCCGTCGGCCGCCCCGAACGGGCCCACCACGCCCCCGCGAATCGTGGACGGGGTCTCCACCACGGGGCGGGGCCCGGAGCTGCCGGAGAAGAGCGCCTGGCTGGGCGCGTGGGTGAAGCCGGACTGGCAGACCTCGCAGGGCCGGGTGGCGGCGCTGGCCGCGTTCGCCGACCAGACCGGGGGCGCGATGCCCCTCGCGCACACGTTCCACGAGTGGGAGGACGACTTCCCCGGCCCCGTGCAGCAGGAGTTCCAGGCGGTCGGGAAGCTCCAGATGATCTCCTGGTCGGGCACGGACACCCGGGACATCCGCGACGGCGGCCACGACCAGCTCATCCGGCAGCGGGCCGAGAGCATCAAGCAGTTCGGCGCGCCGCTGTTGCTGCGCTGGCGGTGGGAGATGGACCGGCCCAACCTGCGGCAGAGCGTGCACACGCCGGACGACTACATCGCGGCCTGGAAGCGCATCCGGGGCATCTTCACCGAGGTCGGGGCCACGAACGCCGCCTTCGTCTGGTGCCCGCACGTGCAGGGCTTCACCGACCCGAAACGCAACGCCGCCGCGTACTACCCGGGCGACGACCAGGTGGACTGGCTCTGCACCGACGTCTACCCGGGCAGGAGGTTCGACGGCTTCACCGAGCAGATGGACACCTTCATGACGTTCGCCGCCCAGCACCCCCGGCCGATCGTGATCGGCGAGTTCGGGGTGACGTACCCGGGCGAGCCCGGCCAGCGCGGGGCGTGGCTGCGCGAGGCCGGCGACTACGTCAAGCGGCACCCGCAGATCAAGGCCGCCGTCTACTTCGCCGCGAAGCAGACCAAGCCCGCGTACGACAGCACGTTCGACGACGACCCGGAGGGGCTGGCCGCGTTCCGGGAGCTGGCCGCCGACCCCTGGTTCTCCGCGCCGCCCCCGTCGCCCGGCCCCCGCTGACGGCCGCCCTCCAGCCCGGCCGGAGGCGGTAAAGGACACAACGGGCAACCGGGGGGTAGACGCCGCGCTCCGGATAGTCCATCGTGTTGCTGAGACTTCCGCTCCCGGCCGCCGCCTCCCCGGCCGGGGGCGCACCTGGCCGGTCGCCGATCCCACCGGCCAGAGCGGCACCGACCGGCCGCACCGGTCGGGCGGAGGCAGCACATCGTTTCCCCAGCACCCGGAGTTGCCCGTGGTCCGTCTCCCGGCGCTCAGCCGCCGCCCCCTCGCGGTCCTGGCCAGCGCGCTCACCGTCACCGGTCTGCTCGTCGCCGCCCCGGCGCCCGCCGCGCCAAACCACACCACCGTCGTCGGCGCGGTCCCGTCCGCCCAGACCCCCGACATCATCGACGGCACGGTCTTCGCCATCCACGACGCCGGCACGAAGGTGGTCGTGGGCGGCTCGTTCACCCAGGCGCGCAACCGCGGCACCAGCGCGGCGATCAACCGGAAGTACCTGCTGGCCTTCGACAAGGCCACCGGCAAGGTCGACACCGCGTTCGCGCCGACGGTCGACGGCGAGGTCCTCGACGTCCTCGCGGGCCCGACGGCCGGCACCGTCTACGTCGCCGGCAAGTTCAACACCGTCAACGGCACCACCCGCCGCAAGCTGGCCGTGGTCAACCTCTCCAACGGCAGCCTGGTCACCAGCTTCCCCAACCTGGCCTTCAACGGCATCGTCAACGACGTCGCCCGGGTCGGCAGCCGGCTGCTGATCGGCGGCACCTTCACCACGGTCACCGGCAAGGCGCGCGGGGGCCTCGCCTCCGTCGCCGCCACCACCGGCGTCCTGGACAGCTACCTCACCGCCAACCTGACCGTCAACCACAACTACAACGGGGGCAGCGGCGCGAAGGGCGCCGTCGGCGCGGAGAAGCTGGCCGTGTCGCCCGACGGCACCCAGCTCGTCGTCATCGGCAACTTCAAGAAGGCCAACGGGGCGCAGCACGACCAGGTGGCCCGCCTCACCCTCGGCAGCACCGCCGCGACCCTCTCGTCCTGGAACACCGCCCGCTACGAGCCGGCCTGCCGGACGGACATGTTCGACTCGTACGTGCGGGACGTGGCCTTCTCCCCCGACGGCGGCTACTTCGTCATCGTCACCACCGGTGGGCCGTTCGCGGGGACGCTCTGCGACGCCGTGGCCCGCTGGGAGACCTCGTCCACCGGCACCTCCGTCCAGCCGACCTGGATCAACTACAGCGGCGGGGACACCTTCATCTCCGTGGGCATCACCGAGAAGACGATCTACGTGGGCGGCCACTTCCGCTGGCTGAACAACACCGGCGGCAAGACCGAGGCGCGGCCGGGCGCGGTCGCCCGGCCCAGCATCGCCGCGCTCGACCCGCTCAGCGGCCTGCCGCTGACGTGGAACCCGGGCCGCAACCCGCGCGGGTACGGCGTCGCCGAGCTGCTGGTCACCCCGCAGGGCCTCTGGCTCGGCCACGACCAGCCGTGGCTGGGCGACCGCAAGTGGCGGCGGGAGCGGATCGCGTTCCTCCCGCTGGCCGGGGGCGCGGCCCCGCACTCCACCGCCACGGCCGCCCTGCCGGGCAACGTCTACCTGGCCGGGGTCGGCGGCAACACCGTGCGGCGTCGGTCGTACGACGGGACGGGCGCCGTCGGCGCGGCGGCCTCGGTCGCCAACCCCGACAACACCGCCTGGTCCACGGCCAAGGGCGCGTTCTGGGTCGGCGGCACCCTCTTCTACGGCTACAACGGGGCGCTGTGGCGGCGCACCTTCAACGGCACCACGTTCGGCGCGCCGAAGCTGGTCGACCCGTACCACGACCCGCTGTGGGACAAGGTCGCCACCGGCGTCGTCATCAACAACCAGAACCAGACGTACGCCGGGGTCACGGTGAGCTTCTACCCGGAGATCGCCAACGTGACCGGCATGTTCTACGCCAACGGGAAGCTCTACTACACGCTGACCGGGCAGGCCGGCCTCTTCTGGCGCTGGTTCAGCCCGGACAGCGGCACCGTCGGGGCCGACAGGTTCACCGTGACCGGCGCGACCGGCTTCGCCGACTCCGCCGGGGTCTTCGTCGCCGGCTCGCGGATCTACCAGGTGAGCCGCACCACGGGCAACCTGTCGTCGGCGGGCTGGGTCAACGGGGCGCCCTCGGGTGCCTGGATCGTGCGCAGCGGCCCCTCGGTGGGCGGCGTCGACTGGCGGGCCAAGGCGGTCTTCGTCGGCCCGTAGCCCGCTCCGAGCGGCGTACGTCACCGGCCACGACCGACGGCCCGGTCCCCACGCGGGGGCCGGGCCGTCGGCGTTTCCGCCGCCCAGCAGGGGTGAACGGGCGGCCCGGCCGACACCCAACCGGCCGTACGGGCATCGCCGGGCGGCGCGCGGCTCGCTACTGTCGGAACGTGCCCACCGAGCTTCTCCGCCGCGCCGCCGCGCCGACCGTCGGCGACGACGGCCGCGTCCCCGTCCAGCGCCGGTCCCCGCAGCGGGTCCTCCTGCCCGACGCGCCCGCGGCGCCGCGCCCGATCGGTCGGTGAGCGACGACGTCCAGCTCGCGCCGCACCGATTCGCCGGGCTGGTGGCCCCGGTGGTCGACCGGGTCTTCGTCGCCGGCATCCTCGCCGGCCGCGACGGGGGCGGCGCGGAGCTGAGCCAGCGGTACGGCGGGCCGGCGGCCACGAGCTTCCTGCTGGAGTTCCGCACCCGGCTGGCCGTCCCGGGCGGGACGGTCGACCCGGCGGGCTTCGCCGCCGTGAACCGCTACCGCGACCCGGCCACCTGCCAGCGCGCCCTGGACAAGCACGTCGCCTACGGGATGCTGCACCGCCGGCCCGGGGGCTTCCTCTCCGCCACGGAACGCGGGCACGTCTTCCTCGCCGAGCTGCACCAGGTGCACGGCGAGGTGACCGAGGAGCTGTGGGCGGGGCACGACGACCGGGTGGTCCGGCTGGTCGAGGCGTTCGGCCGCCTGCTGGCGTACGCGCTGGTCGAGGCCGAGGAGGCGGCCGAGGGGCCGGGCGACGCGTTCGCGGTGATGGCGCCGCCGCACGAGCCGGAGGGCACCCCGCCGGGGGTGCTGCTGCTCAACCGGCTCGGCACGCTGCGGTACCACCGGGCGGACGCGTACGCGGCGGCGTGGACCGCCGCCGGGCACACCGCGTCGACCGTGACCGAGCTGCCGCCGGGGCCGGAGCGGCGGGCCATCGAGCTGGAGACGGACCGCCGGGCAGCCGGCCCGTACGCGGCGCTGGCCGCCGACGAGCGGCTCGGCGTACTGGCGGATCTGGCCGCGCTGCCGGGGTGAGGCGGCCGGCCGCGCCGGGCGTTGACAGACTGAGGCCGGCGTCGGCGACGGGCCGTCGGTGGGCTCAGGCCGGGCGTTGGCGGCGGGGCCGACGCGGCCCGGCGCTATCCTCCACCGGTGACCCGGAGTCGGACGAGGGAGAACGTCGCATGATCGGTATGGTGCTCGCCGCCGGTGCGGGGCGCCGCCTGCGCCCGTACACCGACACCCTGCCCAAGGCGCTCGTGCCGGTGGACGGTGACACCACCATCCTGGACATCGCGCTGCGCAACCTCGCCGAGGTCGGCCTCACCGAGGTCGTGATCGTCGTCGGGTACGCCGCCGACGCGGTCGTGGCCCGCCAGGCGGACCTGGAGAAGCGGTACGGCGTGCGGATCACCCTCGTGCACAACGACAAGGCCGAGGAGTGGAACAACGCGTACTCGCTCTGGCTGGCCCGGGAGCACTTCGCCCGGGGCGTGCTGCTGGTCAACGGCGACACGGTGCACCCCGTGAGCGTGGAGAAGACCCTCCTGGCCGAGCGCGGCCCGGGCATCCTGCTCGCGGTGGACACCCTCAAGCCGCTGGCCGACGAGGAGATGAAGACCACCTTCGACGCCGCCGGCCAGCTCACCCGCATCACGAAGCTGATGGACCCGGCCGAGGCGTACGGGGAGTACATCGGCGCGACGCTGATCGAGCCGCAGGTGGCCGAGCCGCTCGCCGCCGCCCTGGAGCGCACCTGGCGGCGCGACCCGAACCTCTACTACGAGGACGGCTACCAGGCGTTCGCCGACGCCGGCGGCGAGGTGCGGGCGGCCCCGATCGGCGACGTGCCGTGGGTCGAGGTGGACAACCACGCCGACCTCGCGCGGGCGCGGGAGATCGCGTGCCACTACTAGCCCGTACGATCCTCACCCCGCTGCACATCGACGTGCGGCGGGGCGCGGTGGCGGACCTGGCCGCGATCCTGGCCGACGGGCGGATCTCCGCCGGGGGCGACGTGGCCGTGGTGGTGGGGCCGGGGCAGGGCGGGCAGATCGCCGAGCTGATCCGCCCGTCGCTGCGCTCGGCGGACGTCTTCACGGTGGCGGGCGGCACCCTGGAGGCGGCCGACGACCTGGGCGGGAAGCTGCGCGCCCGGTCGTACGACGCGGTGGTGGGCATCGGCGGCGGCAAGACCATCGACGTGGCGAAGTACGCGGCCACCCGGCGTGGGCTGCCCATGGTCACGGTGGCGACCAGCCTCGCCAACGACGGCATCGCCTCCCCGGTGGCCTCGCTGATCACCGAGGGGATCAAGGGCTCCTACGGGGTGCACATCCCGATCGCGGTCATCGTCGACCTGGACTTCGTGGAGGCCGGGCCGGAGCGGCACAACCGGGCCGGCATCGGCGACGTGGTGAGCAACATCAGCGCGCTCGCCGACTGGGAGCTGGCCCGCCGGGTACGCGGGGAGCCGGTCGACGGGCTGGCCGCCTCGCTGGCCCGGATGGGCGCCGAGGCGGTGCTCGCCCACCCCGGCGACATGACCGACGACGCGTTCGTCACCGTGCTGGCCGAGGCGCTGATCTCCACCGGCCTGTCGATGGCGGTCTGCGGCACGTCGCGCCCCGCCAGCGGCGGCTGCCACGAGATCATGCACGCCGTGGACGCGCTCTACCCCGGCACCGCCTCGCACGGGGAGCTGGCCGGCCTCGGGGCGCTGTTCTGCACGTTCCTGCGCGGCGACGAGCGGCGCTTCGCGGAGATGTCGGCCTGCCTGGCCCGGCACGGCCTGCCCCGCCTCCCCGCCGACGTGGGGCTCGACGACGACCAGTTCGTCGACGCGGTGCAGTTCGCCCCGGCCACCCGCCCGGACCGCTACACCATCCTGGAGCACCTGGCGATGTCGCCTTCCGAGACGCGGCGGCGGCTGGCAGACTACGCCGGTGCAATCCGCGACCTTGGCTGAGCCGTCCCGCCCCTCCGTCGCCGACTTCCACCGGGTGAACCGGGGCGGCGGCCTGTTCAGCGAATCGATCAGCCAGTGGTTGGGCGCGGTCTTCGCGCTGGTCGCGCAGCGGTTGGGTCTGCGGCCCACGGCGCTGACCATCGCCAACCTGGTGCTCGGCCTGGCCGCCTCGGTGACCGTGGTGGCGCTCGCCGACCGGGTCGCCGACGGCAGCGTGCCGGCCTGGGTCGTGGGGCTGGTCGCGCTGGTCGGCTGGCAGGTGGCGTACGCCCTCGACTGCGCCGACGGCCAGCTCGCCCGGGTCACCGGGCAGGGCAGCCCGGCCGGGGCCCGGGTCGACGTGCTCTGCGACGTGGCCGCCCAGATCGCCCTGGTGGCGGCCCTGTCGGCCACGGCGGTGGCGCAGCGCCCCTCGACGCCGAGCTGGCTGGTCGCCCTCTTCGCCGGCACCTGGATGGTCAACCTGGTGACGTCGGTGATGCAGTCCGGCCCGAACGCGGCCAGCATGGTCACGTCGACGTCGCTGCCGGTCCGGCTGGTGAAGCTGGTCCGTGACTACGGCGCGGTCATCTTCGTGGCGGCGCTGGTGCTGGCGTTCGCCCCGGCGCTGGTGTTCTGGGTGATCGTGGCGTTCACGATCGTCAACGGTGGCTTCCTGCTGGCCAGCATCGCCTTCTCCGCCCGCGCCTCGCTGTGAGGACGGGCACGCGACGGCACCTGCCGAGTCGGGAGTTTCCGGCGACCCGACCGGCCCGACCTCCGGAGACGCTGGCTGGGCCGATCGGCATCGGCGCGGGCTACTCCTTCGTCGCCACGACGAGGCCGTGCTCGTAGGGCAGGCCGGTGTACGACTTGACACTGTCGAATCCGGCCTGCCGCGCCCACTGCTCGTAGTCGCCGACCGGATACGTCATGCCGGTGCCGGTGGCGAGCACGTTGAGGTAGAGCGAGAGCCGGGCCGAGTAGACGCCGTCGTCCTCGTCGTCAGAGGCGTGGAAACCGTAAATGAAGAGCCGCCCCCCGGCCGGAAGCGCCTCGTGCGCTTTCCGCAGCAGGGTGAGGATCTGCTCGCCGGAGAAGACCTCCAGAACGTGGCTGAACAGCGCAGCGTCCGCTCCAGTCGGCAACGGGTCGGCGAACAGGTCCCCCGGGTGCAGCCGGACCCGGCCGCCGTCGGAGATGTCGCCCGCGAGTCGGGTGACGCTCGGCATGTCGAAGATCGTCACCTCGGCCGACGGATAGCGCTCGGCGAACGCCCGCGCGGTCGTGCCGTCACCGCCGCCGATGTCCAGCAGGTGCCGGACGGTGGCGATCTCCGGGTTGTCGAGCAACCCCGGCATCGTCTGCAGCGTGAACGCGGCCATCGAGCGGTGCAGCACCTCCTCCAGCTCCGGCTGGTGCGCCAGGCGCTGGTAGAGCGTCGGCTCGGTCCCCGGGTGCGCGGTCAGTGCGGTGTTCGTGCCGGCCAACATCGCCTCGGTCAGGTGCGGGTATGCCGGGTAGTAGATCTGCTGCCAGCCGGCGAGGATGTGCCGCCAGCTGCCCGGACCGTCGGATGTGAGCAGGTCCTCGGCGACGCGGGTGTTGTGGTACCCGCCGCCGCTACGCCGCACCAGGCCGGTCGCGCACAGCGCGTGCATCAGGACCCGCGTCTGGTGTGCTGGGAGCCGGACGGCCTGCTCGATCTCGTCGGGGCCGGCACCGGCGTGCCGCGACAGTAGGGCGAAGATGCCCAGGTCGAGCCCCGTGACGACGGCGTTGAAGAGTGCCGGGCCGTTCACGATGAGATGGAACCGCTCGTAGGCCAGATCGTCCTGTGCAGTCGTTGCTGGGGGCATGCCGTTCCTTTCGACGTCGGTGTGCGGGGCCACCGGTCACCAGGTGACCGGCAGATGGTGGACGCCGTAGAAGCCCATGTCGCCGGAGAGGCGGACATCCTGCGGTGGCACGGCGAGGCGCAGCGAAGGGAACCGGCGTAGCAGGGCCGGATAGGCGATGCGCATCTGGATCCGGGCCAGGTTCTGCCCGATGCACTGGTGCATGCCGAAACCGAACGCCAGGTGGCCCCGTGCCGGCCGGGCGAGGTCGAGCGTGTCCGGATCGGTGAAGCGGGCCGGGTCGCGGTTGGCTGCCGGCAGCGAAACCGTGACGCTCTCACCGGCAGACATGAGCACTCCACCGATCTCGACGTCCTCCAGAGGCGTCCTGGGCACGCCGAAGTGGAAAATGGACAGGTATCGCAGCAACTCGTCCACCGCGTTGGTGACGTCGATCTCCCCGTCGCGCAGCAGCCGCAGCTGCTGCGGGTGGCACAGCAGGGCGAACGTGCCAAGGGAGAGCATGCTCGCCACGGTTTCGTGCCCGGCGGTGAGCAGCAGTACGCCGACGCCGGTAATGTCCTGGTCGCTCAGCTCGCCGCTTGCGCCGAGCGCACCGAGCAGGTCTCCGCGGGGCGCCTGCCGGTGTCGACGCACCAGGTCGAGCAGCAGCGCATCGAGGGACGACATGGCCTCGTTCGCCTCGTCGGCGGTGACCTCGAGACTGAACAGGGTCGCGCTGTTCCGCTGGAACTCGGCGCGTTCGGCGTAGGGCACGCCGAGCAGTTCGCAGATCACCATCGAGGGGATCGGTAGCGCGAACTTTTCCACCAGGTCGCACGGGCCGCCGTCGGCAGCCATGGCGTCGAGGTGCTCGACGACGATCCGCTCGACGCGTGGGGTCAGCGCCTCGGCCCGGCGGACGGTGAAGTGCCCGGCGAGCAACCTCCGGAACCGTGTGTGGTCCGGCGCGTCCATGTCCAGGAACCAGCCGGGTAGGGCGGCTCGGCCGTAGAACGGGTCGACGCTCGGCCGGGCGACCGGAACTCGTTTGAATTCCGACCGAGCGCTGAAGCGCTGGTCCGCGAGGATGGCGCGCGCGACGGCGTAATCGGTGACGAGCCAGCCGAGATGCCCGTCCGGGTAGCGCAGGCGACTCACCGGGCCCTCCCGGCGCAACTCGGCGAGACGGTCGGGAGGGTCGAAGGGGCGGGTGCGTAGGGTCGGCATGCCGGCCGGTTCGGAGCCGGCGCTGCCGGGTTGCCGTGCCACATCGGTCGTCACGCGGAGTTCGCTCCTCATAGCCGATTGTGCTGGTCGCAAGGTGTCGACCGGCCCGGCGGCCGGGCCGCCCCGTCACCGAAAGGCGCGGCCGCGAACGCTCAGAAACGGTTGCGGGTCTGCCGGAAGCCCTGACCGGCCACGCAGGCACACCACCCGGCGAACCACTATAGTTGACGGTTGTAAATCTGCTGTCGAGTGGCATAGCGTATTCACCAACGACAGACTTCGTCAATGCCTTGACGGAAGAAGTTGATCAGTTTAGGGTCTTAACAGTAGCTGGCGACGTTCTACGGGGGAGCGTTTCATGCACTTGTCCGATCGCCTTTCCAGGCGACCGCATGGCCTTCCGGCGCGAGTCCAGCACCCACTCCGCCCCTTAAATCCCGACCCCATCCGGCAGCGCTTCTACTGCTGAAGGCCGGTTTGACGCTCCGCCAACCAGCCCTTTGGAGCTTTGCTTAACCGACACGCGCCCTCCCCGGCTCGTGCCGTAAACCATGTCCGCATTTCTCTGGGAGAGCGCATGGAACTCAACAGCTACGATGAATGGTCGCCACTCAAAGAGGTCATCGTCGGATCGGCCGAGAATTACACTTCACATGAGCGAGAACTGTCGTTCGACCTGTTCTTCCACGACAACATCGTTCGGACCGAATGGTATTACCCCAGGTTGTCGTCGGGTTCGGCGCCGACGGCGGGTCCGACGCAGTCGACGATCAAGCAGCGCTACGTCGAGGAGCTCAACGAGGACGTCGAAGGCATCGCGAAGACCCTCGAGTCGCTCGCGGTGCGGGTGCACCGGCCGCTGCGCCTGGACGAGGCGACGACGGAGGTTCGCACCCCCGCCTGGTCCGCCGCGGTGGTACCGCCACTCAACGTCCGCGACAACACCATCATCCTGGGCGACGAGATCATCGAGACGCCGCCGATGATCCGATCACGGTACTTCGAGACCCAGTTCCTGACGCCGGTGTTCGCCGATTACTTCCGCCGGGGCGCCCGCTGGACCGTCATGCCCCGACCGATCATGACCGACGCATCGTTCGACCTCTCCTACGCCAACAGCACCGCCGGCGGCCCGACGGAGGTGATCGAGGATCCGCAGGAGTCGGTCTACGACGTCGGCCACGAGATGATGTTCGACGGTGCCCAGTGCCTGCGCCTCGGCCGCGACATCGTCGTGAACGTCTCGACCGCGAACCATGCACTGGCTTGCGACTGGCTGGAACGCCACCTCGAGGGCCGCTTCCGCATCCACCGGGTCTTCCGCCTCAGCGACAGTCACATCGACAGCATGGTCCTGGCGCTGCGCCCCGGTGTGCTGCTGGTGCGCTCGGAGGCCGTCGCGCAGGCCCTGCCAGAGCCGCTGCGGAAGTGGAAAATGATCATCCCGCCGCTCCCGACCGAGAACACCTTCCCGCAGTACGACGACGACGACCTCATCCTGACCAGCCCTTTCATCGACATGAACGTGCTGAGCATCAGTCCGGACACCGTCCTGGTCAACGACGCGTGCCCGGATCTCATGCGGACGCTGGAGCGGCACGGGTTCACCACGGTGGCGGTCCGGCACCGCCACCGGCGTCTGTTCGGTGGCGGCTTCCACTGCTTCACGCTCGACACCGTCCGTGAAGGCGGGCCGGAGGACTACCTGTAGTAGCCGCTCCGCCCGAATCCGGCCCCCTCGACAGGAGCACTCCGTGCCGTTGCTAGGCGCCAGACCACTCCGGCGGGCGTTTCTGCACGAACGCCAGCGGCCCCTCGTGGGCGTCGCGGCTGCGCATACGCCGTTCCTCCCACACGAAGCGGCTCGCGAAAGCCTGCTCCAGCGGCATGCTCGCCGCCCTGGTCGCGGCCTCCTTCACCGCGCGCACCGCCAGCGGGGCGCAGCGCAGCAGGTCGGCGACCCATCCGTCGACGCACTCGTCGAGTGCGCCCACCGGCACCACCTCGTTGACGAGGCCGAGCTCGTAGGCCCGGCGGGCCGTCAGCGGCCGGCCGGTCATGAGGTGCCCCAGCGCGGTGCGCAACGGCAGTTGCCGGGCGAGCCGGAACACCCCGCCTGCACCCGCCACCAGACCGAGACGGGCCTCCGGCAACGCGAACCGGGCATCCTCGGCGGCGACAATGATGTCGCAGGCGAGGGCCAGCTCGAACCCGCCGCCGTAGGCGTACCCGCGGACCTTCGCGACGAGCGGCTTGGCGAACTGCAACCGCTCGGTGAGCCGCGGCCAGCCCGGCAGGTCACGACTGCCGAAAGTGGACTGCCCGGCAGCGCCGGCCTCGATCCGCGCGGCCAGCTCCTTCAGGTCCTGGCCCACGCTGAACGCGCGGTCGCCGGCCCCCGACAGCACCCCGACCCACATGTCGTCGTCGGCCTCGAAATCGTCCCACGCCTCGCGGAGCTCCTCGTGCATCCGCAGGTCCATCGCGTTGAGCACGGCGGGCCGGTTAAGGGTGACGTAGGCGACGCGGCCCGACTTCTCGTAGGTGACCCGGGAGTGGCGCACGCCGTCAATGTACAGCGGCGGCGAGCATGAGCGGCACACCAGCGCCGGCCCTGCCGCACATCACGGCGGTGGGCACGGCCGTGCCGCCGGGCTCCTACACCCAGGCGGAGCTGCTGGAGGCGTTCCGAATCACCGACCCGCGGGTGCGGTCGGTGTTTCTCAACGGCGGCATCGAGCGACGGAACCTCGTGCTGCCGCCCGTCGGCCCGGACGGCGCGCACCGCGTGGAGACGCAGGGCGAGCTGCTGCGCAAGCACCTGACGAGCGGCCTGCGCACCGGCGCCGAGGCAGTCCGGACGTGCCTTCGCCGGGCCGGGGTCAGCCTCACCGACGTGCGCTACCTGTGCTGCGTCTCCTCGACCGGCTTTCTCACCCCGGGTTTCAGCGCGCTGCTCATCAAGGAACTCGGCCTCCACGTCGACTGCTCGCGTCTCGACGTCGTCGGTATGGGCTGCAACGCGGGGCTCAACGCGCTCAACGCAACCGCCGGCTGGGCCGCGACCCACCCGGGCGACCTCTCCGTCATGGTCTGCATCGAGGCCTGCTCAGCCGCGTACGTCTTCGACGGCACGATGCGCACTTCCGTGGTCAACAGCCTTTTCGGCGACGGCAGCGCCGCGGTCGCCCTCGTCGCCGGCGGCGAACCGGACGACCGCGAACCGGTCGGCGTCCGCCCCGGGCCGAGGTTGCTCCGGTTCGCCAGCCACATCATTCCGGACGCGGTCGGCGCGATGCGCTACGACTGGGACGACGGCGCCGGCCGGTTCAGCTTCTACCTGGACCCGGAGGTGCCCTACGTCGTCGGCGCCAATGCCGAGGAGTCCGTCGACCGGCTGCTCGGGGCGGCGGGCCTGCGCCGGTCGCAGGTCGCTCACTGGATCGTGCACTCCGGAGGCCGGAAGGTCATCGACTCGGTGCGCGTCAACCTCGGGCTGAGCCGGCACGACGTGCGGCACACGCTGAGCGTCCTGCGTGACCACGGAAACCTGTCCAGCGGCTCCTTCCTGTTCTCGTACGAGCGGCTGCTCGCCGAGGACACGGTCGCGCCCGGTGACTACGGCGTGCTGATGACCATGGGGCCCGGTTCGACGATCGAGCTCGCGCTCGTGCGCTGGTGAGGAGATGGCGATGGCACGACACATGCTCGACCTGGTCGGGAACCAGGGCGTCTACGTGGAGCTCGACGACCGGCGGTCGCTGCGCGAACTCACCGAGCTGCTCCAGTCGGTGTGCGCTCGGGCGGAGGAGCGGCGCACGCCCTCGGTCATCGTGCTACGTCTGGGCACCGTCCCGCCCGCCGAGCGGAGCTGGCCCGGTGACGTCGGCGTCCAGGACGTCAACCGGTGGGAACGCGCGGTACGGCGGCTGGAGGGACTCGGCGTCGTGACGATCGCCGTGGCCAGCGGCACCTGTGGCGGGCCGACGCTGGACGTGCTGCTCGCTGCCGACTACCGCATCGCCACCATCAACCTGCAATTGCTGCTGCCGGTCAACGACGGGCACTTCTGGCCCGGTATGGCGGTACACCGGCTGGTGCACCAGGTCGGCGTGGCCCGGGCCCGCCAGATCGTGCTGTGGGGTGACGAGCTCTCCGCGCGGCGCGCCCTGGACATCGGCCTCGTCGACGAGATCACGGCCGACGCGGCCGAGGCCATCCAGGCCGCAGTGGTGTTGCTCGGGCGGGCCGCCGGCAGCGACCTGCGGGCCCGGCGGCAGCTACTGCTGGAGGCCGCCTCCACACCGTTCGAGGACGCGCTCGGGCCGCACCTGGCCGCCTGCGATCGGGAGCTGCGCCGGGCACACCCGCGTGACGGGCGAACCCGTGACATCGCCGACCGTCTCGATCACGACCGTCCGGCGGGCTCTGACCGGGGAGCCGCCGCGCACACGACGGGGATCGGATCAGACCAGTGAGGGCCGACCTGCGAGCCCGCGTGGAGCGCTGGCAGGGCGAGCCGCCCACCGCCGGGCACTCGCTGGAAGCCGATACGGCCGCGCTGTCGGCCTACACCGAGCACGGTGAGGAGTTGCTCGCCGCGCTGCCCGCCAGACGCGACCGTGACGACGCGGAGCAGCACCTCGCCGACCGGGTCCACGCCGCCTGTCGCGCGGCCCGGGACCGATTCGTGGGCTGGCACGTCGACGCCGTGCACGCCGTGCTGACCGACGGGCGAAGCGTCCACCGGGGCGTGGCCGAGCTCGCCGCGGACGCCGCCGAGGCATTCCCGGGCCTGGTACCGACGAGCGCGCAACTAGCCGCCGAACGTGCCCTGCCGCAGCGGGACAAGGAGGGCCGTGAGATCGACCAGGGGATCTTCTTCCGGGGTCTGCTGCGCTCACCGTCTGCCGGCCCGCACCTGCTGGAGTCGATGCGCCGCCCGACGGCCCGGGCGATCGAGCTGCTGCCCCGGCTGCGCTCCGAGGGCGGCCTGGACCTCGGCCCGGTCGCGCTGCGCTGCGACGCCGGAGTGGCCCGCCTGACCATGCAGAACCTGCACTGCCTCAACGCGGAGGACGACCGCCAGGTCGCCGCGATGGAGACCGCCGTGGACCTCGCCCTCCTCCACGACGACGTGCGGGTGTTGGTGCTGCGCGGCGGCGTCATGACCCACCCTCGCTACGCGGGCCGACGGGTGTTCAGCGCCGGGATCAACCTTCGCGACCTCGTCGCCGGGCAGATCTCCTTCACCGGTTTCCTGCTCGGCCGGGAGCTCGGTTACGTCAGCAAGCTCGTACACGGGCTGCGACTCGACGACGGCACAGACGTGCAGAGGCCGTGGGTCGCGGCGGTCGACACGTTCGCGATCGGCGGCGGAATGCAGCTGCTGCTCGTCGCCGACCGTGTCATTGCCGGCGCGGACGCGTGGTTCAGCCTGCCGGCGGCGAAGGAGGGCATCGTCCCGGGCGCAGCGAACCTGCGCCTCGCCAGGCTGACAGGGGCCCGGCTGGCCCGCCGGATCATCCTCGGCGGCAGGCGCATCCACGCCCGCGACCCCGACGCCGGGCTCGTCTGCGACGACGTCGTACCGCCGGAGGAGGTGGGCTCCACGGCGGAACGTGCGTCCGCCGAGCTGGGCTCCGCGGCGGTCCTGGCCAACCGTCGAATGCTCAACCTCGCCGAGGAGCCGACCGACGGGCTACGCGCCTACCTGGCCGAGTTCGCCTACGTCCAGGCATGCCGCCTGCACAGCCCCGACGTCGTCGCCAAGGCTGGAGCCCTGGGATGACCGGCGCCGTCGTGCGGGTCCGACTCGACGAGGAGCTGCTGCACCCGTCGCTGCGCGACCCCGCGCTGAGCTCGATCGGCTTCCTCAACGAGGTGATGAACCGCTATCCCGAGGCGATCTCGTTCGCGCCGGGCGCTCCCGACCTGAGCCACCTGGCCGACACCGACCTGGCCGGGTACGTCGACGCCTACCTGGCGCACGTACGACAGACCCGTGGCATCGGGCCGGAGCGGGCGCGCCGGCTGCTGCACGAGTACGGGCCGAGCGCCGGGCTGATCAACGACCTCGTGGCCGCGGCCCTGCGCGCCGACGGCGGACCCGACGTGCCGCCCGAGGCGATCGTCGTGACGGTCGGCGCCCAGGAGGCGATGTTGCTGGTCCTGCGGGCGCTCTTCCGCGACGGCGCTGACGTGCTCGCCGTGACCAGCCCGTGCTTCCCGGGAATCACCGGGGCCGCCCGGATGCTCGACATCGCCGTCGCACCGTTCCCCGAGTCCGCCGGTGGCCCGGACCTCGAGCGGCTGGCCGTCCTCTGCGCAGAAGCGCGCAGCCGGAACCAACGTGTCCGGGCGGTTTACGTCGCACCCGACTACGCCAACCCGAGCGGCGCCCGCATGAGCTTGCTCGACCGACGGTGCCTGCTCGCACTGGCCGAGCGGGAGGACCTGTTGGTCGTCGAGGACAACGTCTACGGGTTCACCGCACCGCCCGGCCACGAACTGCCCGGTCTCAAGGACCTCGACGAGACCGGCAGGGTCGTCATGGTCGGATCGTTCGCCAAGGTCTGCCTGCCCGGCGCGCGCGTCGGCTTCGTCGTGGCCGACCAGACGGTGCGCGGTCCCGCCGGCGACCGGCTGCTCGCCGCCGAACTGGCCGCGCTCAAGGGCATGACCACGGTCAACACGGCACCTGTCTGCCAGGCCGTCGTCGGCGGCATGTTACTGCGCCACGGCGGGTCGCTGGCCGCGCTCGGCCGGGCGCGGGCCGGCACGTACCAGCGCAACATGCGCCGGCTGCTCGACGCGCTGGAACGCCACGTCGCGCCGGTCGCACCGCCGGGCGTGCGGTGGAACCGGCCTGGCGGCGGCTTCTTCGTGCTGATGGACCTGCCGGTCCCGGCGGACCTCGCGCTGCTGTCGCACTGCGCGGAGCGCTACGGCGTGCTGTGGACCCCGATGGCGGGCTTCCACCCCGACGGCGGTGGCCGCCACCGGCTGCGGTTGTCCTGCAGCTACCTGACCGAGGACCGGATCGAGGAGGGAGTCGCCCGCCTGGCCCGGTTCCTGAGCCGGCTGCCCTCGCATCACGACGGGGCCGGCGTATCCGCACCCACACGCACCAACCGGACGAGTGAGGATGTGACGCGGTGAGACTGCTCATCGGCAACAGTACGAACATCGACCTGGTCGGTGAGTTCGAGAAGGCCGGGGCGGCCTGGTGGGCACAGCGGCTGGTCTGGTTCGCCCGCGAGGGTGACGTACTGGTGCTGCCGGCGCTACCGGAGGACGACTACGTCGACTACGTCACGGGTGTGCTTGGCGTCGACCGGGATTCGCTGCGGCTGCTGGTGCCACCGCCCGGCGCCGACGGGTCGGCCCGGTTGACGGGAGACCGCCTGGCCGACCCGTCGTTCCTGGCCGCCGTCGAGGCGGCCCTGGCCGGCCGCACGGTCGAGCAGGTCTTCGCCACCTGGCCCGACGCGTCCGTCGCCGCCCTCGCCCGCCGGCTCGGCGTGGCGGACAGGCTGCCCGGCCAGGCGTTCGCCGGTCAGGGCGGCGGCGCGCTGGTCAACAGCAAGGCGGTCTTCCGGGCCGTCGCCGCGGGCGCCGGCGTGCCGATCCCGCCGGGCGCTGTCTGCGCCAACCCGGTGGACGCGGAACAGGCGATCTGGGACCTGCTCGCCGAGGACCGCTCGGTGATCATCAAGCACGAGTTCTACTCCGGCGGCGTCGGCAACCACATCCTCAGCCGACGCGAGGGCGTCCAACCCTACGGCGCCCCGCGCGTCTCGATCATGTCGGACCGGACGGCGGTCGCGAAGTTCCTCGTCGCCGAGTGGGACAGGTTCACCAGCGCGGGCCGACACCGCCTCGTCGTCGAGGAGTACTTCCCGGGAAGCCGGGCGGTCTTCTCCGAACTGCTCGTCACCGATGGCGGAATCCAGTTCGGCGCAGACGGCGAGATGTTCTATGTACCGATCGCCAACGCGCAGGCCATCCCGGCACCGGACCAGCCGGCGGACCGCATGGCCAAGGTCACAGAGCACGCCCGGCGGCTCTGCGAGCCGCTGCGCGCGATGGGCTACCGGGGCTGGCTCTCCGCCGACGCGATCGTGACGCCGGGCGGCGCTCTCTACTTCACCGAGTACAACGGCCGGGTCACCGGCTCCACCCACCTGCACGAGGTCCTCGGCCGCCAGGTCGTGGGGCCGGACTTCGCCCGCGACCGGGTGCTGTTCGAACGGGTCGGCTGGAGGGCCCCGTCCTTCCGGGAGGCGCTCGAAGCGGTCGAGGCCGCCGGGCTGGCGTACGACCCTGCCACCCGTACCGGCGTGCTGTTCTGCAGCGCCTACGACCCGGACGCGGGGTCGGTCTGGTACTGCGCCGTGGCACCTGACATGGACGCGATCAGGGTGCTGGAGGAGCGGCTCGCGTCGCTGTTCCCGCAGGACCCGAGCTGAGAGGGGTGGGCGATGTCTGAGAAGAAACCGGTGTTGCTCGGCGGCCGTCCGCTGCTCACCGAGGCGCCGCCGCTGGCGCGGCCTCCACTGCTACGCGACCCCGGTGACCTCCTGGCCGTCTTCGGCGACATCGTCGCCGGCGGCATCCTGACCAAGGGCGGTCACCTCGCCGCGCTGGAAGTCGAGCTGGCGCGGTTCCTCGGGGTGGCACACGCCGTAGCGGTGTCCAGCTGTACGAGCGGGCTGATGCTGCTCATGCGCAGCCTGGGCACGGGCGGTGAGGTTGTCATGCCCAGCTTCACGTTCATGGCCAGCGCGCACGCCGCGCGTTGGAACGGCATGAGGCCGGCCTTCGCCGACATCGAATCCTGCGGGTTCGGCCTGTCAGCGGCGGACGCGTCCGCTGCGGTCGGCGACCGCACCGTGGCGATCCTCGGGGTGCACGTCTTCGGCACCCCGTGCGACGCCGACGCCCTTGCCGAGGTCGCGGCGGCGCGCGGGGTGCCGCTGCTGCTCGACGCGGCCCCGGCGTTCGGCGCGGTCTACAGCGACGGAACGCGCGTCGGCGGCAAGGGTCTCGCCGAGGTCTTCAGCCTCAGCCCGACCAAGCCGTTCACCGCCGGTGAGGGCGGCATCATCACCACCGCGGACGAGGATCTCGCCCGGGAGCTGCGCACCGCCCGGGAGTACGGCAACCCGGGCAGCTACGACAGTGTCTTCGCCGGCCTCAACGCCCGGATGCCGGAGCTGTCCGCAGCGCTCGCCCTGCACCAGCTTCCCGATTTTCCGGATTTGCTGGCCCGCCGGTTGGCGCTCGTGGAGCGCTATCGCGCAGCCCTGGCCGACGTGCCCGGGATCGGGTTCCCCTGGGTGCCGCCAGGCGCAACGAGCACCCACAAGGACCTCTCCCTCACGATCGATCCGGCGCTGTTCGGCATCGACCGCGACACTTTGGTCGTCGCGCTGCGCGCGGAGAACGTCCCGACCCGCAACTACTTCCACCCGCCCGTGCACCGCCAGACCGCCTACCGCGACGTGGCCTCCGGGCCGCTACCCAACACCGAGGCCCGCGCGGCGGCGGTCGTCGCGGTCCCGCTGTACAGCGGAATGACCGACGACGTCGTGGACAGGATCTGTGCGGCCGTCCGCCGTATCCAGGCCCACGCCGACGGTATCGCGCAGGCCGTTCGGCCGACCCCGCCGATGAGGAGTGTGGAACATGCCTGACCAGGTGTTCCTCGGCATATCCACTGCCGAGTTCGATCCGGCGGTGGCTGCGGTCGTCGACGGTCGCGTCATCGCATACGCCGAGGAGGAACGTTTCCTGCGGACGAAGCACGCGCCGGGGCGCTACCCGGACCGGGCGCTGCGCTACTGCCTGGAGGCAGCCGGGGTACGGCTCGACGAGGTCGCCTCGGTCACCGTCGGCTACGACCTGGCCGCCTACACGGAAGGCCGGATGCGGCAGTTCTTCGACGGAATGGCGCAGGAGTGGCCGCTGGACCAGGCGACCCTCGACTGGCAGCGTGGCTGTCTGCGCGAGTTCGACATCGCGGGGCAGACGGCGAAGCACCGTTACCACTGGCGGCGTCAGTTCGGCGACATCGCGTTCCCGCCGATCCGCTTCGCGCCGCACCACTACACCCACGCGTTCCAGTCGGCGATGGAGTCGCCGTTCGCGTCGGCCGTCGTGCTGACCCTGGACGGCTCCGGGGATCAGCACACCACCGTACTCTGGCTCAAGCAGGGCGCGGAGCTCACGCCCCTGCGCGAGTTGTGCATGCCGCATTCCCTCGGTTGGTTCTACGCCGCGTTCACCGAGTATCTCGGGTTCGACGCCTACGACGGCGAGTACAAGGTGATGGGCCTCGCCGCGCACGGAGAGCCGAACCCCACCCTGGCGGACCTGGTCGGCCAGGTGCTGCTGCCGGCGTCCGACGGGGTGGAGTATCGGCTCGACCCGTCCTACATCCACTACGGAGAGCACTCCTACTCCCGGCGGTTCACCGACAAGCTCGTCAAGCTGCTCGGTGCGGCGCCTCGCCTGCCCCGCGACCCGGTGACCCGCTGGCACATGGACCTCGCACTCGCGGTGCAACAGGCGCTGGAGGACGCGGCCTGCCGGTTGATCCGTTGGGGAGTCGCGCACACCGGCGTGACCGACGTCTGTGTCGGCGGCGGGGTCGGCCTGAACGTGAAGATGAACTCGCGGATCTTCTCGCTGCCCGAGGTCACCGACGTCTTCGCCCACCCGCTCTGCGGGGACAACGGTCAGGCGGCGGGCGCCGCGCTGGTTACCTGCCATCGGGAGACAGGGGCGCTGCCGCCGCCGCTCACCTCCCTCGCGTGGGGCCCGGAGCAGGGCGACGAGGAGATCGAGGGAATCCTGCGCAACGCCGGGGTAGCGTTCACCCGCAGCGACGACATCTGCGAGACGATCGCCGTCGACCTGGCTGCGGGCCGGCTCGTGGCCTGGTGCCAGGGGCGGCTGGAGGCAGGGCCACGGGCCCTCGGCCAGCGCAGCATCCTCGCCGATCCACGCACCGTCGAGGTCCGTGACCGGGTCAACGCGGCAGTCAAGCAGCGGGAGTTGTGGCGCCCGTTTGGTCCGTCCATGATCGCCTCGGCGGCCGGGCGCTACCTGGAGCACCACACCGACTCGCGGTACATGACGATGGCGTTCCCGGCGAGCGAAGCGCTGTGCCGCGACGCTCCGGCGATCGTGCACACCGACGGCAGCTCCCGGGTGCAGCTCGTGCATGCGTCGGCGAACCCCCGCTACCACCGGCTCATCGAACGCTTCGGCGAGCTCACCGGCGTGCCGGTCGTGCTCAACACGTCGTTCAACGTCCGGGGTGAGCCGATCGTGTCCACGACGGAGGACGCGCTGCGGACCTTCTTCGCCACCGGCTTGGACGTGCTGGCCGTCGGCGACTTCGTCGTGCGTAAGGACCAGACCGACGAGGCAGGAGACAGGTGATGGCCCAACGGCGCATCCTCGTCGTCGCGGCACACCCCGACGACGAGATCCTCGGTATGGGCGGGACCATCGCGAAGCACGCGCTGCACGAGGACGCGGAGGTCGCGGTGTTGTGGGTCTCCGAGGGCAGTTCGACCCAGTATCCGGGTGACGAACAGATCGCCCAGCAAAAGTTCCGCGAGGCCGAGGCGGCGGCCAAGACCCTCGGGGTGAGGCACTGCATACAGCGCATGCTGCCCGACATGCGCCTGGACACCGTAGGGCACGTCGAGGTGAACCGGGTCGTGGAGGACGCAGTCGACGAGTTCGGCCCCGACACGGTGTACACCGTTCATCCGGACGTCAACATGGACCACCGAACGGTTTTCCACTCGGTGATGGTGGCAACGCGTCCCTACGCCGGCGGTTCGGTGCGACGGGTGCTCAGCTACGCCACCACGTCCGGCATCGAATGGGCGCCACCGTTCGAGGCGTCGTTCGCGCCGAACGTCTTCGTCGATGTCACTGCCACCATCGAGGCCAAGGTGTCCGCCTTCTCCTGCTACCAGACGGAGAGCCGGCCGTGGCCGCACCCGCGGTCGTCTCGCGCGATCCGGTCGAACGCCGAGAGCTGGGGCAGCGGCGTCGGCTGGGCCTACGCGGAGCCCTTCGTCCTGATCCGTGAACTGCGCACCTGACGGGTCGGCCCGAAAAGGAATGAGCCCATGAGCGTCCTTCGCAATTCCACCATTCTCATCACCGGCGGCACCGGGTCGTTCGGCAAGGCGTTCGTCCAGTACGCGCTGTCGATCCTGGACCCCGAACTGGTCCTCGTCTACTCCCGTGACGAGCTCAAGCAGTACGAGATGCGCCAGCTCTTCCCCGGCGAGACGCGGCTGCGCCAGCTCATCGGCGACATCCGCGACCGGGATCGGCTCACGCACTGCATGCGTGGGGTGGATTTCGTGGTGCACGCGGCCGCGCTGAAGCAGGTCGACACGGCCGAGGGGCACGCCTTCGAGTTCGTCAAAACCAACGTCGTGGGCTCGCAGAACGTCATCGACGCCGCCATGGCCAATGGCGTCCGGCAGGTCGTGGCCCTCTCGACCGACAAGGCCTCCAGCCCGATCAACCTGTACGGTGCCACGAAGATGGTCGCGGACAAGCTGTTCACCTCCAGCGACGGCGGTGCGACCGGCTTTTCCGTGGTGCGCTACGGCAATGTCATCGGCAGCCGCGGCTCGGTCATCCCGCTGTTCCGGCGGCTGGCGCGTACCGGCGCGAGCCTGCCCATCACCGACAAGCGGATGACCCGCTACCTCATCACCCTGGACGAGGCGGTCCGGTTCGTCGTGGAGACCTTCGACGTGATGCGGGGTGGCGAGCTGTACGTGCCGAAGATCCCGAGCGTACGAATCTCGGACCTGGCCGAGGCCATCGCGCCGGGCTGCCCCACGTACGAGGTCGGCATCCGCCCGGGAGAGAAGGTGCACGAGGAGTTGATCGCCGCGGAGGACAGCCAGCGTACGTTCCAGGCCGCCGACCGCTACGTCGTCATGCCGACCATCCGGCGCGTCGGCTACCCCGTTCCGGAGGGGTGTCAGCAGGTCGAGGAGGGCTTCTGCTATCGGTCCGACCTGAACACCGCCTGGCTCGGCGTCGAGGAGCTGCGCGAGCTGGTTGAGATCATCGAACGACCGGGGGAGCCGGGCGCCCTGGTGGCGTCGCGGTGAGCGCGGCCGTTCGGCTCACCGGCGCGGTCATGGCACATCCCCGCCGGCTCGCTCCCGGCCGGGAGCTGCTGGCCGTCACCCCGCCCGGGTTTCTGGAGCTGGTACTGGATCCGCAGCCGGAAGGGCCGCCGACCGGCCTGCGTACGGCGATGCGGGCGTGGTCGTCGATCCCCTCGGGCTCGACGCACCACGTCGTGCTGGAGGACGACGCGATCCTGGTGCCGGGCTTCGCAGAGCACGCGGCCCGAGCCGCGGCGGGGGCACCGGACGCGGCCGTGGTGTTCCACGCCAACTGGTGCTCCCGCACCGGCGCAGCCGTTCGGCTCGGCGCGCTGGCCGGTGCCCGGTGGGTGCGCGCGGCGCAGGAGTACACCCCGACGGTGGCGCTCATGCTGCCGGCGGACGTCGGGGCGGGGTTCGCGGCGTTCGCGCGGCAACACGCGGGCACCTGGGCCGGCGACGTGGTGATGGCCCGCTACCTCGCCGCGCGCGGCGTCCGCACGTACGTGACCGTGCCGAACCTCGTCGAGCACGGCGACTTCCCCAGCGTCGCGGAGAACGACACCCACGGGCTGCGGCTCTCGGCGTGCTACGGGGAGCCCCCGGAGGGCGCAGACTGGGCGCTCGCCGGGACGGTGGAGCCGGAGGCGCTGCCCTTTTACAAGTTCGGCCTCGCGCTGTGTGCCGTGCGCGGGCCCGAAGGCCGCTGGTCGACGATCGGTCCGGAGCGCTGGAGCCACCGGCTCGGCGTCGACGTGGAAGATTGCGTCAAGACCTTCGACGCCGCGCTGCCCCGGTGCGCCGCGCTGCGCGGGCGGCTCCACGACGACGTGCTCTTCGAGGTGTGGCGCACGGCGTACGCGACGGGGGCGGTGAGCCGCCGGCCCGGCCAGGACGTGGCGGCGCTGACCAGGAACCCGCTGGTGGTGCGGGCCGCCCAGTCGATCGGTCCGGGTGGCCTCTGCACGAGCATCGGTTCCCGCGAGCTGTCGGCGCTGCGGCAACCGCTCGGTGAGCTCGCGCTGGCCGGGATCGTCGCCGGGCTGCGCGGCCCGGTGAGTACCCGCTCGCTCGGGCGCCGCCGGGTTGGCGCTCGCCACCGCAGGGTGGTCGTCGTGCCGTGCGCGCCGCAAACGGCTCGGTCGCTGGGGCGGACCCTGGCCGGTGAGCTGGCCGATCGGGGGCACGACGTGACGGTGGAGGTGACCGACGCGGCGGTCCGGGTCGTGGGCGCGGGCCCGCAGCCCGGCACCGTGACCGTGCACACCGGTGTCCCGTACGGTCCGGGCGTGCGCTGCCGGCCGCTCGACGACTACGTGGCCCGGTCGCTCGTCGCCCAGCCGATCGTCGTGGATCGCAGCTGCCGGACGACGTCGTACTCGCACGTGTGGGACATCGCCTCCGCGATCGCCCGGGCGCTCGACGGCGCACCGGCCAACCCACCCGACGCCGGGCCGCTCGTGGACCCGGCGGAGCTGGCCGTGCTGGTCTCGCGGGCAATCAAGCCGGTGCCGGTCCTGGACGGGGACGTCCCGTTCAGCCCGGCCGCCGCGCCGGTCGGCCGGGACGGGCCCGGGATCGGCCTCTCCGACGGCATCCGCACCGTCGGCCAGTGGCTGGCCTACGAGGCGGACGAGACGTGGAGGTGACGGTGTGCAGCCGCGCCGCGCCCGGCGGCGGCAACGAGGACGCCGTCGCGGTCGGTGACAGGTTCGCGGTGGTGCTGGACGGGGCGACCGCCGAGCCCGGATTCGGTTCCGGCTGCCGCCACGGGGTTCGCTGGTTCGCCCGCTCGATCGCGGCCGAACTGGGCCGGCTCCTCGGTACGGACGGAGACGGGGCATCGCTGCCGGTGCTCCTGGGCGACGCCGCTGGGACGGTCCGCGCCGCCCATTCGGGCACCTGCGACCTCGCAGATCCGCGCAGCCCGTCGGCGACCGTGGCGATGCTGCGGCTGCGCGGGGACCGGGTCGAGCACCTTGTCCTCGGCGACGCCGTGCTGCTGTTGCGGGACCGCGGAGGGGTGGTCACGGCGGTCACCGACGACCGGATCCGCCGGTTCTACCACCTGCCCTGGTCACAGATGCACGGCAAGCGCAACGTGCCGGGCGGCTTCTGGGTCGTCGGGGCACAGCCGGACGCCGCCGCCGAGGCCCTGACCGGCTCGGTGCCGGTGGCGGAGCTGGAGTGCGCCGCAGTCCTCACCGACGGGGCGGCCCGGCTGGTGGAGCGCTTCGGCTGGATGTGGGAAGACCTGCTCGCCGTGCTGACGCGGGACGGGCCGGCCGCCGTCGTGGCCGCGACCCGGGCGGCGGAGCGGGCCGAACCGCCCGCCGACCCCGACGACAAGGCGCACGACGATGCGACGGCGGCCTTCTGCCGCTTCCATGTTTGAATAGAAAGGATTGTTTCCTGTCCGCGTCCGCCTTCTCCCGGATACGAGGGTGCGTGCGAAACTTCCCGGAATCCTCAGTCGTCACAGCAGATTGTCGATCGTCGCTGCGGTATCTGTTCTGGCTCGCGGGCCAGTTCCGCGTACCGATCATGCTCGGCACCCTCGCCGGCATAGCCTGCATCGTCGCCCAGGCATTGATCCCGGCGGCGATCGGCGTGGCCATCGACGACGGCATCATCGACCGTGACCAAACAGCGCTGCTGTGGTGGGGTGCCGCGATCCTCGCCCTCGGTACGGTGCAGGCGCTGACAGGGCTCCTGCAGGACCGCTGCGGTCTCACCGCTTCGCTCGGTGCGGCGTACCGGACGCTGCAACTCGTCACCGCGCAGGCCACCAGGCTCGGCGGCACGCTGCGCAAGAAAGCCTCCACCGGCGAGGTCGTGAGCGTCGGCGTCGCGGACATCACCCAACTCGGCGCCACGCTGGAGACCACCGGCCGGTTCGTCGGCGCCGTCGTGGTGATCGTCGTGGTGGCCGGCATCATGCTTGCGACGTCCTGGCAGCTCGGTGTCGTCGTCCTCGTCGGCGTGCCCGTCATGGTCTGGGCGGTCGGGCTGCTCCTGCGACCGCTGCACGGTCGCCAGCAGCACCTGCGCGAGCAACAGGCCGACCTGACCACCCACGCCGTGGACATCAGCAGCGGCCTGCGCGTGTTGCGCAGCATCGGCGGCGAGGCACAGTTCTCCCGACGCTACCGACAGATGTCCCAGCGGGTGCGAGGAGCCGGCGTCCGGGTGGCCGGCGTCGAGGCGGCACTGGACTCCGCCAAGACCCTCCTGCCGGGGCTGCTGCTCGTCACCGTCGTGTGGCTGGGCGCGGAGTCGGTCCTCGCCGGCCGGCTCAGCGTCGGGCAGCTCGTCGCCTTCTACGGCTACGCGGTCTTCCTGGCGACCCCGCTGCGCCGCGTCGCCGACGGCGCCGACCAGTTCACCCGGGGCAACGTCGCTGCCGCGCGGGTGATCCGGCTGCTGCGCATCGAACCCGAGCACGGCTCGGGCACGACGCCGCTGCCCGACGGCCCGGCGGAACTCGTCGATCCCGACGCCGGGCTCCGGGTGCCACCCGGCCGGTTCCTGGCGGTGGCATGTGCGACCCCGTCGGACGCCGCGCTGCTCGCCGACCGCCTCGGCCGGCACACCGGCACGGCCGCCACATTCGGCGGCGTACCGCTGCGCGACGCGCCGCTGGAGCAGGTCCGCGCCCGCATCCTGGTCGCCACCAACGAGGACCGGCTCTTCGACGGCTCGCTGCGCGCCGAACTCGACCCCGCCGACCGCTCCGACGGGCTGCACGCCATGATCGAGGCGTCGTCGGCGCAGGACATCGTCGAGGCGCTGCCCGACGGCTTGGACCAGCCGGTCGTGGGCGCCGGGCAGGAGTTCTCCGGCGGGCAGCGGCAACGGCTGCGCCTCGCCCGCGCGCTGATGACCGGTCCGGACGTGCTCGTGCTCGTCGAGCCGACCAGCGCCGTCGACGCGCACACCGAGGCGCGCATCGCCCAGCGCCTGAGTCAGGCCCGGACCGGGCGTACGACAGTGGTCTTCACGACCAGCCCGATCATGCTGAACGCCGCGGATCGGATCGCCGTCGTCGTCGGGGGCAGGGTCGTCACCGAAGGAACGCACCAGGGGCTACGCGGCGATGCCCGGTACCGGCGCATCGTCGCCCGGGAGGACGAGGCGTGAAGACCGACGACACCGTGCACACCCTGCCCGTCGCGTCGGCGCGGGAGGTTCGGGCCCAGGCTCGCCGCATCGCCGCGCGGCACCGTGGCCCCCTGTTCTGCGCTGTCGCCCTGCACGCCCTCGCCGCCGCGTCCGGCCTGGTCACGCCACGGCTGCTCGGCGGCCTCATCGGCGAGGTGTCACGCGGCACCGCAGACGTCACCCGCGCCGTCGTGCTCATCCTGGTGTTCGTGGTGGCGCAGGCGGTCATCCTGGCCGCAGCCGTCTACGCCTCCGCCCGCCTCGGCGAGACCGTCCTGGCCGAGCTGCGCGAGGAGTTCGTCGACAACGTCCTGACGCTACCGCTGGCCACGGTCGAGCGGGCCGGCACCGGCGACCTGGTCAATCGCACCACCCGCGATGTCGACATGCTCTCCCGCGCGGTGCGCCAGGCTGTGCCGGATACGTTGTTCGCCGGCACGACCATCGTGCTGACTGTCGGCGCGCTGATCCTCGTCGACCCGTTGCTGGCCCTGCCGTGCCTGGTCGCGGTGCCCGTGCTGTGGGCCGCCACCCGCTGGTACCTGCGCCGCGCCCGTGACGGCTACCTGCGGCAGAGTGCCTCGTACGCGCGCATCACCGACGGGTTGACCGACACCGCAGAGGGCGCCCGTACCGTCGAGGCCCTGCGTATCGCCCACCGTCGCACGGCCCGCGCCGACGCCGACATCACCGAGTCCTACCAGGCGGAGCGCTACACGCTGTACCTGCGCTCGGTGTTCCTACCGATCTGCGACGTCGCGTACGTGCTGCCCGTCGCGGCGACGCTGGTGCTCGGCGGCGTGTTCTACCTCAACGGGCTCGTCACGCTGGCCGCGGTCGCCACGGCCACCCTCTACGTGCAGCAGGTCATCGTCCCGGTCGACGTGCTGCTGTACTGGATGAACGAGCTCCAGATCGGCGGCGCGTCGCTCGCGAGAACCCTCGGCGTGCGCGGCGCCACCCCGGCCCGCGCGTCACTTCCGTCACCCGACACCGGCGACGGCAGGGTCGAGCTGGACGCCGTCAGCTTCGCCTACCGGGAGGGCCACGACGTCCTGTGCGATGTCACCCTGCGGGTCGAACCGGGTGAGCGAATCGCGGTCGTCGGTCCGTCCGGCGCCGGCAAGTCGACCCTCGGCCGGCTCGTCGCCGGCATCGAGCCGCCGACGACCGGCACGGTCACCATCGACGGCGTGGCCCTGGCCGACCTGGCCGTCGACGACCTGCGCCGCCGGGTCGCGCTTGTCACCCAGGAGCACTACGTCTTCGCCGGCACACTGCGCGAGAACCTCGTCATGGCGAGACCCTCGGCCACCGACGACGACCTGGAGAAGGTTCTCAAGGCCCTGGACGCCTGGGACTGGGTCGCGGAGCACGGCCTTGACACCGCCGTCGGGGCGGGCGGAGCCGCACTGTCTCCCGCACAGGCCCAGCAGTTGGCGCTGGCACGGTTGGCGCTGGCAGACCCGCAGGTGGTGGTCCTGGACGAGGCGACGTCGCTGCTCGCCCCGAGAGCCGCGCGGCACGTCGAACGGTCCCTCGCGGCGGTCCTGGAGGGACGCACCGTCATCGCCATCGCCCACCGGCTGCACACCGCCCACGACGCCGACCGCATCGTGGTGCTGGAGGACGGCCGGATCGTGGAGTCGGGCAGCCACGACGAACTCGTGCGGGCCGAAGGTGCGTACGCAGCCCTCTGGCGCTCCTGGCATGGCTAGCAGCCCATGACCCCCGACATGCTCAACCGGGGCGACCCGACACAGCAGCACGGGCCTGCCGCCCCAGCGGCGCCGGAATCGGCGTCGATCGGGGGCGACATATGCCAATTGGAGTCCTACGTCGTCGACGTGCTTCAGGCGACCCATCCCCTACGCCTCGGCCTGGCACTACGCCGAGCGGAGGAAACGGCGAGGGCTTGCTGGCCGAGGGAGCAGGTGAATGCCGTCTTCGAGCGGGCCATCCTGCTCGCGCTTCGCCAGGACGACGCCTGATCCGGGGGCGAGGCAGCGGACCACGCTCACCGTCCAGTCGGTGGCCGGCACGCCGGACGCCCGCCTGGCAGGTGTCGCCCGGCTCACCGGCGCGCTGCGTCTCAGCGGGCGCGGCCTGCCGCTGGTTCCCTCCGGGCCGCCGGACTCATCACGACCACCCGACGCAGGCAGAGCGTCCTCCACGTCCTCACCCCGACCGGCCGTTCCCTCGGCGCGGGCCGGGCCGGCGTCCCGTCGGCGGCGGGGTGGTGACTGGCCGGCGGTGACCGGCCGGTGATGAGCCGCAACCTCAGAGCACCACGGGCGGATGTTCCTCGTAGCCGGGCATAGGAGGGGGCGCGTTGCAGGCGATTCAGAGGGTCCGCCATCGACAGGCCGACATCGGCGACCTGGAAATCTTCTTCCGCGAGGCTGGCCGCCCCGGCCAGCCGACCGTACTGCTGCTGCACGGGTTTCCCAGCTCGTCGCACACGTTCCGGCAGGTCATGCCCGCTCTGGCCGACGTCGCGTACGTAATCGCGCCTGATCTTCCCGGCTTCGGGATGTCCGCGTCGCCGACTGTCGACCGGTACGACTACACCTTCGAGAACCTCTCAAGGACGGTCGAGAACCTCCTCGACCAGCTCGGGGCCGAGCGCTTCTTCGTCTACCTGCACGACTTCGGCGCACCGGTGGGATACCACCTGGCCACCCGCGACCCGAGTCGCATCCGCGGCCTCGTCGTCCAGAGTGGCAACGCGCACGAGGACGGCCTCGGCGAGCAGTGGGACAGCGCCAGGGCGTACTGGGCCGACCCGACCGATGACAGGCGTGCCGATCTGCCGGACTGGTTGAACTTCGCGGGCACCCGCGACCAGTACCTCGCCGAGCTGCCCGAGCGCCTGCGCACGCTGCACCCGCCCGAGTCGTGGCACCTCGACTGGGCGCGCATGAGCCGCCCCGGCAACATCGACGCGCAGTTCGCGCTGTTCGGCGACTACGCCAGCCACGTCGCCCGGTTCCGTGAGATCGCCGAGTACCACCGGGCTCACCAGCCGCCGGCGCTCGTGCTGTGGGGACGGCGGGACGCGTACTTCGATGTCGAGGAGGTCATCGCGTACCACCGCGCTCTTGATCGCATGGACGCGCACATCTACGACGCCGGGCACTTCCTGCTGGAGACGCACGCGGCCGAGTGCGCCCAGCTCATGCGGGCATTCGTGCTCGACAACACCTGACAGGTCCTCTCCCGCAGCCGGGCTGGCCCTGGGCTTCCCGTTCACGGCTGAGCAGCTCCGCAGCACGGACGGTTGTCGACGCAGCAAACCCGGCTCCGGAGATGGGAGCCGGGGCACCTTACTGCCTCATCCAGTACGGAGAGGTAGCGCTAGTTGCTCTTGAGCGAGTCAATGAAGGTGCGCCAGCCCCGGGCGTCGAAGGCCAGCGTGGGGCCGAACTTGTCCTTGCTGTCCCGGACGGCCACCCCGTCACGGCGGTCCGCGACCTCGACACACTGGCCGTTGGCGTCGCTTCGGCTGCTCTTGCGCCACACCGCAGTTGACCAGTCCATTGCCGCGACTCTCCCTACGTGATGTCCTTGGCGATGGCGGCGATCAGCTCCCGGGACTTGCTGACGCTGAGCGCTGCCGCGTGCAGGTGAGTATAGGCAAGCGTAACGCGCCGTAAGTCATCCTCGCGTTCGAGATAGGCGTCTCCCGCCTGGCTGACCACGTACGCGACTGGGCTGTGGATGTCCTCAGGGAACTCCAGGATCGAGAAGGAGCCCACGGTGCCGGGATGCCACCCTTCACTGAACGGCAGCACCTGAAGCTCGATGTTCGGCCGTTCGCTCATCTCGATGAGGTGGTGAAGCTGGGCGCGCATGACGTCCGGGCCGCCGGTCTGACGGTGTAGCACGCCCTCGTCCACGATGCCCCAGAGCTTCAAGGCCGGCTCTTCAATCAGGCAAGCCTGCCTGGTCATCCGCACCTCGACCCGGCGGCGTGCCTCCTCGCTCTGGCCAGGCCATGCGGCACTGGTGATCGCATAGGCGTACGCCTCGGTCTGGAGCAACCCCGGCACAACGGCCAGCTCGAAGTTGCGCACTGCAGTCGCTGCCGACTCCAGGCCGATATACATGCTGTAGGCGTTCGGGAGCTGGCCGAACTTCGCCCACCAACCGCGTTCCTTGCCTTGACGCTGAAGGTCGAGGGCGGTTTGCCGAATCCCGTCGTCGCTGACGCCGTAGCGGGTGAGCATCACGATCACGTCGGCCCGGCTGACGCCGACGACCCCGGATTCGACCTTGTAGATCTTCGATTCCGAGCAGCCCAGCTCGGTCGCGATCTCCTTGTGTGAAACACCGGCGGCCACTCGGAGCCTCTGCAGCTCTCGGCCGAGCTGCCATCGCGCAATCGTCGGGCCGCTTGCCCTCGCCACGTCAACCTCCAGGATCGCGAACACCGTCAGTGTTCTCCTCTCCACCTCTGAGATCAAGGCACGCCGAGCGAACCAAATCATCCAAAGAAATCTTCCATGGAAGTCTAGATTTCTCAGCACAGCCTTGTCACTCTTTGTTTGGAGGTCACTACTCTCGGGAGGACCAATGGCTCGGCATGCGAAGAACCCGACGCGCCCCGGCTTGCTGCGCAGGCTGTGGCCGTTCAACCGCCGTCGTACGAACCCACTCGACCGCCTGCGCCCGGCACCGGCCTGTCCGAAGTGGGCAGGCACATACCGGGCCGTCGGCGTGGCAAAGGTGACCTACCTGCCGCAGCGGCCGTTGCTGACCCTCGCCGGGGAGCACCGGTCGGGTCGCTGGTCATGAGGGCGAGGTGGAAGCCCGACGGCGAGGATCGAGGCGCGCAGATCCAGGCGGCGGAGCATGAGGCGGCGAAGCAACGAATTCTTGCCCAAGCCGAGGCGGAACGGATACCGGCCGAGGAGACCACCCGGGCAAAGCCGGACCGGCGTTGGCGTCGTGAACAGCCCTGAGCTGCTGCCGGTCGGTCGGCGGGTGGCGTACTGGCGGACGCGGCGGAAGCTGTCGCAGCAGGTGTTCGCCGATCGGCTCGGCAAGTCGAAGTCCTGGGTCGACAAGGTCGAGCGAGGCGTCCGGTCACTCGACAAGGTGTCGACGCTGCGGGAGATCGCCGCCGCCCTGCGCATCGACACCGCCGTACTGCTCGGCCGGGACGCCCAACCCGCCGCGATGGCCGGGCAGGTCGAGGGGGTGGAGCGGATACGAGAGGCCCTGTCGGCGTACGAGATGGCTTTTGGCCAGCCGCTGACCCAGCCTTCCGTGCCGGCGGCCGACCGGGTGGGGCGGGACGTCGAGCACGCCTGGGTGACGTTCCAGCATGCCCGGTACCCGCAGGTGATCGCCGTCCTGCCGCGCCTGCTGGCCAGCGTGCAGCGTGTCGTCGCCGACGGGTCCGGGTGGGGTCGCCCGCTGCTGGTGGAGGCGTACCGGCTCACCGCCTCGCTGCTGGTGAAGCTCGGCGAGGTCGAGCTGGGCTGGCTGGCCGCCGACCGGGCCATGACCGCCGCGACCGGCGATCCCGTGTCGGTGGCCGCCGCTGCGGTGCAGCTCGGCCAGGTGTTCCGCGCCTCCGGGCGGGCACGGGCGGCGCAGTCGGCGGCGCTGACCGCCGCGTACCGGATCGCACCGCTCGATCCGTGTGGCGGCTCCCCCGGCGCGTTGTCGTTGTGCGGAACACTGCTCGTGCAGGCCGCCCTGGCGGCGGCCCGCCGGGGCGACGACCGCGCCACCGCCGAACTCCTCGACGAGGCCGCCGGCATGGCCGCCCGGGTCGGCGAGGGCCACGACCATCACCGTACGGCGTTCGGGCCGACGGCCGTCGACCTCGCCCGTGCCGCCGCAGCCCTCGACCTGGGCGACGCGAGCGAGGCGGTCGCCTGGCACGAGAAGACGACCCGGCGGGACGCCTGGCGCTGGCTGCCGCTGGAGCACCGGGCGGCGCACCTGGTCGACGCTGCCCGCGCCTACGTCCAGGCCGACGACCCGGTCGGCGCGGGCCGCGTGCTGGTCGAGGCCGACCGGTTGGCACCCGCCGAGGTACGCCACCGGCCCGCCGCCCGGGAGGTGCTCGCCCAGGTGGCCCGCGACCGGAACGCCCCGGCCACGATCATCCGGCTCGCCGCCGCCCTCGGGGTGAGCTGAGCATGACCGCGCCGTTCCTGTCGCTGGCCCAGATCCGCAACCGGCTGATCCTCACTGCCCGAGCGATCCTCCGCGACCACGAGACCGGGCCGGACGGCCGCTGCCGGGTGTGCCGGATCGCGGACTGCCGGGTGGCGACCGCCGCCCGCGACGTCATCCGCGCCGCCGAAGAGCCACCGCAGCAAAGCCCAGCAGCCTCACCGACCGAGGCCAAGCCCGATGGCCTCCTGCGCCCGGAAGATGCGCCCGATCTACATCAGACTGAGTAGCCGCTCAGAGAGTAGCCTGTGGACGATCGTGACAAGCGACGCCGTGGGGACGAGGGCACGTGGTAACCGGAGAACTGAAGAGCAAGATCGACCGCGTCTGGGATGCTTTCTGGTCGGGTGGCATCTCGAACCCGCTGGAGGTGATCGAACAGATCACCTACCTGTTATTCATCAAGCGACTTGACGAGATCGAGACGCGTGAACTGAAAAAGGCGGAGCGTCTCCCGAACGCCTCCGTCACGCTGCGGTTCGGGCCGGACCAGCAGGAACTTCGGTGGTCTCAGTTCAAGGACCGAGACCCGGAGACAATGTTCAAGATCGTCGCCCATCAGGTCTTCCCATACCTTCAGACGCTCGGTAGCGATGGGTCGACGTACTCGCACCACATGAGAGACGCCCGGTTCACCATTCCCAGTCCGGGCCTGCTCACCCGCGTGGTCGACATGCTCGACAAGATCCCCATGGAGGACAGGGACACCAAGGGCGATCTGTACGAGTACATGCTCGGCAAGATCGCTACAGCCGGCCACAACGGACAATTCCGCACGTCACGGCACATCATACAACTAATGGTTGAGATGACGGCCCCGACGCCGAGCGACGAGATCTGCGACCCGGCCTGTGGCACCGCAGGCTTCCTCGTTGAGGCTGGGGAGTACGTACGCCGCAACCATCAGGACGCACTGCTCGACGCGAAGCAGCGGAAGCACTTCCACGAGAGCATGTTCCACGGCTTCGACTTCGACAACACGATGCTGCGGATCGGCAGCATGAACATGCTCCTGCACGGCGTCGACAGCCCAGATATTCGCTACCGCGACTCGCTGGCCGAGAACGTCAGCGGCGAGTCAAAGAAGTACTCGTTAATCCTGGCCAACCCGCCGTTTGCCGGCAGTCTCGACTACGAGAGCACATCCAAGGACCTCCAGCGAATCGTCAAGACCAAGAAGACCGAACTGCTCTTCCTCGCTCTCTTCCTTCGGCTCCTCAAGCCCGGCGGACGGGCAGCGGTAATCGTGCCGGACGGCGTGCTCTTTGGGTCGAGCAAGGCGCACAAGGAACTGCGCCGGATGCTGGTGGAGGACCAGAAGCTCGATGGTGTGGTGAAGCTGCCCAGCGGCACCTTCAAGCCCTACTCGGGCGTCTCCACGGCGATCCTGCTCTTCACCAAGACCAACAGCGGTGGCACTGAAAATGTTTGGTTCTACGAGGTAACCGCTGACGGCTGGAGCTTGGATGACAAGCGGACCCGGTTGCTGCCTTGCGAGAAACTCGGACCGGTGCCGGATGTGACACTGACCGAAGACGAGCACGCGAGGAACAACCTGCCTGACGCCCTGGCACGATGGTCCCGCCGGGATAGCAATGAGTTACAGCGAGCGCGAACCGAGCAGAGCTTCTGCGTCCCCAAGGCCGACATCGTTGAACAGGGCTACGATCTCAGCCTCAATCGCTACAAGGAAATCGTCCACGAAGAGTTCGAGCACCGTGCGCCGCTAGATATTTTGTCCGACCTGGAACGCTTGGAGTCCGAGATCCAGCAGGGCATGTCCGACCTGAAGGCGATGTTGGCATGAAATGGGCATTTCGCAGGCTGGACGACGTATGTAGCGTGATAATGGGCCAAGCGCCGCCGGGGGACGCCTATAACAACGACAGTATAGGCTGGCCACTCATCGCAGGCGCGGGTGACTTCGTAAACGGTCGCCCTGCCCCTAAAAAACACACCAGGGAAGCCACCAAAACCTCCGCAGCCGGAGACATCATCCTGGGTATCAGGGCTTCTATCGGCGAGAAGGTGCTATCCGATGGCGAGTATTGCCTGGGACGGGGCGTCGCCGGCCTGCGGCCCTCAACAGATCTGGACGGCCGGTTCCTGTGGCATTGGCTAACCGTCGTGGCACCAAACCTAGCAGCAAAAGGTCGCGGGGCAACATTCAAGCAGGTCAACCGAAATGACATCGGCGAGCTGTCGATCCCGCTCCCCAGCTTGAAGGATCAGCGGAGAATTGTAAAGGTGTTGGATCGGGCGGACGAAATGCGCGTCAAGCGCCGCGAAGCCCTCGCCGATCTCGACGAGCTTACCCGGTCCATCTTCCTCGACATGTTCGGCAGCGCGACGCATAACCCTTTCGCCTGGCCGATTGCTCATATAGGGGCGCTAGCTGACGTCCAAGGCGGTCTCCAATTGAGCGCATCACGCTCCAAGCATCCTATCGAGGTGCAATATCTGCGGGTCGCGAATGTCCATCGGGGACGTCTCCATCTAGCTGAAATTAAAACACTTAAGGCATCACCTGCTGAAATCTCTAGAACCTCCCTGAAGGACCAAGACCTACTCATCGTCGAAGGCCACGGGAATTCCGAGGAGATTGGCCGGGCAGCACTCTGGGATGACTCCGTCACACCGTGCGTTCATCAAAACCACTTAATTCGAGCTAGATTCGACCCCGCAAGAATTGTTCCTATTTTTGCCTGCCATTATGTAAATTCACCGGGCGGCCGCCGGCACTTACTTAGGGCAGCCAAGACCACTTCGGGCTTGAATACGATTAGCGTCTCTGACGTTCGCTCTACACCGCTTGCCACCCCACCGCTTGATCTACAACACGCGTTCGCTCATCGAGTTGCGAAGGTTGAAGACCTCAAAGCAGCCCATCAGAGGAGCCTCACGGAGCTGGACGCCCTGTTCGCGTCGTTGCAAGATCGGGCTTTCCGGGGGTTGCTCTGATGTGAGACGATCGGCGGCTGTCCACTGTGGGGGGTAGACGTCGATGAGCAACTTTGCGTTCCTGCGGGCCGAGTGGCCCGACCTGCTTGACGAGGCCCTGCGGGCCGAGCGACTTGCCGTCGCCGACCCGCGGGGCTCGTGTTTCTACGCCCGGCGCACCCTGGAACTCGCGCTCGGCTGGCTCTTCGACGCCGACGCGACACTCGCCAGGCCGTACAAGACGGACCTCTCCGCGAAGATCCACGAGCCGACGCTGCGCAACCTGGTGGGCACCGACCTCCAGGCGAAGATGAACGTCATCCGCAAGCAGGGCAATCGAGCCGTGCACGAGCGGAGGCCGGTGACGAAAGAGGAATCGGAAGCCGTCCTCCGCGAGCTGTTCCACGTAACGTACTGGATTGCCCGGCACTACACCCGCGACCAGGAGCAGGTTCCGGCGAGCGCCCTCGCCTTCGACCGGAACCTGATTCCCCGATCGGTCCCCTCCGAGGTGCGGCAGCAGAGCCAGGCCGAGCTGAAGGCGATTGCTGAGCAGCTTGCCGCCCGGGACGCTGCGCTGGCCGCCGAACGGGAGCGCTCCGCCACCCTCGACGCTGAGTTGGCGAAGCTGCGCGCCGAGATCGCCGACGCGAAGGCCGCCAACCTGGCCCGGCCCGACGACCATGACTACGACGAGGCGCAGACCCGCGACCTCTTCATCGACATCCTGCTGGCCGAGGCCGGCTGGCGGCTCGACGGGCCGGACGACCGCGAGTTCAGGGCGACCCGCGAGTGCCCGGTCACCGGCATGCCCAACAAGACGGGCACCGGCAGCGTCGACTACGTCCTGTGGGGTGACGACGGCAAGCCACTCGCCGTGGTCGAGGCCAAGCGCGCCCGGCGGGACCCCATCATCGGCCAGCAGCAGGCCAAGCTCTACGTCGACTGCCTGGAGCAGCGGTACGGCCAACGGCCGGTCATCTTCTACACCAACGGCTACGACACCTGGCTCTGGGACGACACCGCCTACCCGCCCCGCCCGGTGCAGGGCTTCTACACCAAGGACGAGCTTCAGCTCCTCGTCCAGCGTCGCGCCATCCGCCGGCCGCTCGGAGACGTAGACATCAAGACCGAGATCGTCGAGCGGCACTACCAGCGCCGGGCGATTCTGAAGATCGGCGAGGCGTTCGAGCGGGACCGGCAGCGCCAGGCGCTCGTGGTGATGGCCACCGGCGCCGGCAAGACCCGTACCGTGATCGCCCTGGTCGACGTGCTGATGCGGGCCAACTGGGTCAAGCGGGTGCTCTTCCTTGCCGACCGCACCGCGCTGGTCAACCAGGCGGTCAACGCGTTCAAGGCGCACCTGCCCGAGGCGGCCACGGTCAACCTGGTCACCGAGAAGGACGTCGAGGGTCGGGTGTACGTCTCGACGTACCCGACCATGATGGGCCTGATCAACGAGACCGCGAGCGGTGGGCGGCGCTTCGGGCCGGGCTACTTCGACTTGGTCGTCATCGACGAGGCGCACCGGTCGGTGTACCAGAAGTATCGGTCGATCTTCTCCTGGTTCGACAGCCTCCTGGTCGGGCTCACCGCGACCCCGCGCAACGAGATCGACCGCAACACCTACAGCCTGTTCCACCTCGAGGACGGCGTCCCAACCGACCACTACGACCTTGACGAGGCGGTGAAGGACCATTACCTCGTCCCGCTGCGTGCGATCTCCGCGACGCCGAGGATCATGCGTGACGGCCTCCGCTATGACGACCTCAGCGAGGAGGAGAAGGACGAATGGGACTCGCTCGACTGGGGTGACGACGGGCCGCCGGACGGCGTCGAGGCGGCCGAGATCAACCGGCGGGTGTTCAACGCCGCCACCGTGGACAAGGTCCTGGAGGCGTTGATGACCCTCGGTCACCGGGTGGCCGGCGGTGACCGGATCGGTAAGACGATCATCTTCGCCGCGAACGAGAAGCACGCGGAGTTCATCCAGGCGCGGTTCGACGACGCATACCCGGAGCACCGCGGTCACCTGGCCCGGGTCATCACCCACCGGACAAAGTATGCGCAGAGCCTCATCGACGCGTTCTCGGACAAGGATAAGGCCCCGCACATCGCGATCTCGGTGGACATGCTCGACACCGGCATCGACGTGCCCGAGGTCGTCAACCTGGTCTTCTTCAAGATCGTTCGCTCGAAGTCGAAGTTCCTCCAGATGATCGGCCGAGGCACCCGACTCTGCAAGGACCTCTACGGCCCCGGGCAGGACAAGAAGGACTTCTTCGTCTTCGACGTCTGCCGGAACTTCGAGTACTTCAACCAGAACCCGGAGCAGGTGGAGGGGAGGCTGGGTGAGCCGCTGTCCAAGCGGCTGTTCAAGGCCCGGCTCGACCTGATCTACCGCCTCGACCAGCGTCTCCCCACCGACGTCGGCCCGGGGACCGAGGCCGACGGGACGGAGAGCGAGACGGGCCTGCGCTGGGAACTCGCCCGGGACCTCCACGCCCGGGTAAAGGAGATCCACCCGGACAACTTCGTCGTACGCCCCAAGCGGCGCCTGGTGGAGTACTACCTCGACTTCACGCGCTGGCACCGACTCAGCCGCGAAGCGGTGGACGAGATCGGCGACAACCTCTCAGACCTTCCCACCGCCGTGAAGGACGACGACGAGGCGGCCAAGCGCTTCGACCTGATGGTGCTGCGCCTCCAGCTCGGCCAGTTCGACGTGGTGCCCGACTACAAGCGACTGCGGGGGCAGGTGCAGGAAATCGCCTCGGCGCTGCTGGAGCAAACCAGCATCCCGGCGATCCGCGAGCAGCAGCAGCTCCTCGACGAGGTGGCCGGTGACGAGTGGTGGCAGGACGTGACCCTGCCGATGCTGGAGCTGATGCGCCGCCGTCTGCGCGGATTGGCGAGGTTGATCTCGCGGTCCAGGCGGGAGATCGTCTACACCGACTTCGCCGACGAGCTGGGGGAGATCTCGGCCGTCTCGCTGAACAACAGCAGGATCGGCACGGACTTCGGCCGGTTCCTCGACAAGGCTCGGGCGTACCTGCGCGCCCACGAGGACCACCTGGCCTTGCAGAAGCTGCGCCGCAACAAGCAGCTCTCCCCCACCGACCTCGACGAGCTGGAACGGATGCTCGCGGCCAGCGGTGGCAGCACCGAGGACATCGACCGGGCGCGCCGCTCGTCCGAGGGCCTCGGGCTCTTCGTCCGCTCGCTGGTCGGGCTCGAGCGGGAGGCTGTGAACGAGGCGTTCAGCGAGTTCCTGGTCGGCCGCACCCTCACGGCCAACCAGATCAGCTTCATCAACATGATGATCACTGAGCTGACCCGGAACGGCGTCATGGAGCCCGCTCGGCTCTACGAGTCCCCCTTCAGTGACATCGCGCCAGACCCGGACGCGATGTTCCCGTCCGCCGACGTCGATCGCATGGTCGCGATCCTCCGCTCCGTCAAGGACACCGCCGTCCCAGTGAGCGAAGTGGCATAGGCGACGACTGAGTCCGGTCGGCTCAGTTGACCTTGACCTGGTCGATTGAGCCGACCACCTGCCCGGTCGATCAAGATCATTGAACGCACTCGGCACGGTGAGCGCGAATCCCTGGTGGCTGGCCATGACGTGCGGGTGTCTCGCCGTCAGAGATGCGAGAATCGACGGCGATTTGAGAGGCCGGAGGTAGGCCGTGACGTCGAGCACCGAACAGTTGCCTGAGTGGCCGACCGCCGAGCACGTGTCGGCTGGGGATCTGGTTCGTCGTCAGGGTGTCCGGCCAGTCGCCTCCGTTGACGACCTCGCCCGGCCGGACCTGTTCGAGTCCGACGACGAGCTGGACGACTTCCTCGCCGACCTGTACGCCTCCCGACGGGCCGGCGCCGCGTGAGCCTGGTAGTCCTGGACACCGACGTCGCGTCGGCCATCCTGCCTGGTCGGGGCGCTAGTCGGTCCCAGGAGCCACGACCGGCAAGCCCACCGAGGCAGCGATGTCCGCCATCCGCTTGTCGTACGTGACCAGCACGTCGAGCGCGTCACCGATAACCTGGGCGCTCGCCACGTGCAGCGCGTCCAACGTCCGGATGCCGGCAGGGAGAGCCGCCGCCAAGTCCCGGACTTCCTCGGTCAACAGGATCTCGGTGAAGTTCCGGGCCAACATCTGCATGGCGTCCGGATAGTCGCCGATCCGGTCGAGGGTGCGCACCGTCTCGACGAATCCCACGGAGCTGACCGCCATCGGCACACCAGCCCGGTCTTCCAGGAAATCCCGCAGCTCGGTGGCGTAGGTGCGTCCGGAGAGCAGCGTAATCAAGGCGGACGAGTCGAGGTAGATCACCGCTCATCGTCCTCGCGCTCAGCCAGCAGCAGATCGAGGGGCGACACATCAGGCGGTACGTCGTAACGGGGTAGCCGGTCGATGTCGCTCGTCGTGGTCGCCTTGAGGCGGATCACGCCTTTGGCTACCAGGGACGAGTATCTGCCGAGCGTCCCCGAACCCGGCAACAGCACGGCGATCACGCTGCCGTGCCTCGTCACCTCGATCGTCTCGCCGCGCTCCACTCGGGCGAACATCGCGCTGGGATTGTAGGAGAACTCGCGCACGGACACGGTGCTCACACCACGCCTCCCTTGTGCCGACAACGCCATCATTGTACCTACAAGAAGCTCCACGATTCCCTTTTCAGGGGCTCGCGGGCGCGGGCCGGTCAGCCGAGCGAGGCGTACACGTCGATCAGGCGCTTCGTGACCACGTCCGGATGGAACGTGCGCTCGTACCGCGCCCGGGCCGCCGGGGCCACCCCCGCCGCACCCGCCCGCGCCACCGGCAGCGCGGCGGCCATCGCCGCCGGCTCCGGGGCCACCACCCAGCCCGCCTCGCCCGCCTGCACCCCGTGCGGCAGCGGGACGGGGCCGACCCCGGGCACAGCGGTGGCGACGGCGGCCGGGCCGGTGCCGGCGGGCTCGCGGGGGGCGTCCGCGCCGACCAGGTACGGAATGCCGCCGAGCGCGGTGCCGAGCACCGGCCGCCCGCTCGCCATCGCCTCCAGGATCACCGTCGGCAGCACGTCGTGCCAGGTAGAGGCTGCGATGATCACCGCGCTGGCCTCGACCGCCGCGCGCACCCCGGCGCGGTCCAGCGGCCCGAGGTACGTCACGTCGGCGCGCTCGGCGGCGGCGGCCTCGGCCAGGTGGCGCAGTTCGCCGTCCCCGGCGATGCGCAGCGGGCCGAGCGAGCCGTCGGGGTGCCGCCGCCAGGCGTCCAGCAACAGGCCCAGCCCCTTCTCGGGGGAGAGCCGGGCCATGTAGAGGAAGCCGTCGCCGAGCGGGGCGGGCGTGCCCGGGTCGGGGATGCCGTTGGGCTTGACCACGATCCGGTCGTCCGGCACCCCGTAGTCGCGCAGGTGGTCGGCGACGGCGCTGGTCAGGGCGATGAAGCGGTCCACGGACTTCCAGGTGGGGCGGTGCACGGCGAGCGTGGTGGCCATCAGCGCGCTCTGCACCCGCGACCCCCGGTAGCAGCGGTGCACGATCGCCGGCACGCCCAGCGCCCTGCCCCGGCAGTCCTGGCAGATGACGCCGTCGCGGAAGTACAGCCCCGAGGAGCAGACCTGCCGGTAGTTGTGGACCGTCTGCACCACCGGCACGCCGTGCTTGTGCGCGGTCCGCACCACCCAGGGCGAGAGCAGCGGGTACGGGTTGTGCAGGTGCAGCACGTCCGGCCGGTGCTCGGTGATCAGCCGGCTCAGCTCCTGCTGGGCGCGCGGGGCGTAGATCGGCGAGACGGGCAGCAGCGCCTTGGCGGACTTCGGCATGCTCGGGATCTCGTCGGAGCTGCGAAGGAACGGCAGCACCTCGACCCCGGCCGCCGAGAGCTGGGCGATCTCCGCGTCGACGATCGTGTTCTCGCCGGAGGGCTGGGCTTCCCGGTACCGGTTGTGCGCCACCACGATTCTCACAGTGCTGCCCTTTCGTTCGCGACTGCGGGACTCGCAAGCTCATTCCTCGCGCTCACGGTTCGAAAGGCTACCGTTGGTTGATGCCCGAACTTCCCGAGGTGGAAGCGCTCGCCGGCTACCTGCGGGAGCGCGCCGTCGGACGGCGTGTCGACCGGGTCGAGGTGGCCGCGATCAGCGCCCTGAAGACGTACGACCCGCCGCCCGCCGCCGCGTCGGGCCGCGTGGTGACCGACGCCCGGCGGCACGGCAAGTTCCTCGACGTGCTGCTCGGGGACGACCTGCACCTGGTGGTGCACCTGGCCCGGGCGGGCTGGCTGCACTACCGGGAGTCGTTCCCCTCCGCCGTCCCGTTGCGCCCGGCGAAGGGGCCGATCGCCCTGCGGGTCCGGCTCGACGACGGCTCGGGCTTCGACCTGACCGAGGCGGGCACCCAGAAGAAGCTGGCCGCGTACCTGGTGGCGGACCCGGCCGAGGTGCCCGGGGTGGCGAAGCTGGGGCCGGACGCGCTCGCCGTCGACGCGGCCACCTTCGCCGAGCGCCTCCGCAGTCGGCGAGGGCAGGTCAAGGGGGTACTGACCGACCAGGCGGTGCTGGCCGGGGTGGGGAACGCGTACTCGGACGAGATCCTGCACGCGGCGAGGCTGTCGCCGTTCGCGCTCACCGACCGGCTCTCCGACGATCAGATCGCAGCCCTGCACGAGGCGACCCGCCGGGTGCTGGGCGACGCCGTTTCCCGGTCACTGGGACAGAAGGCGGCGGAGTTGAAGGGCGAGAAGCGTTCGGGGCTCGCGGTGCACGCCCGGACGGGTCTGCCCTGCCCGACCTGCGGCGACGCGATCCGCGAGGTGTCGTTCGCCGACTCCAGCCTCCAGTACTGCCCGACCTGTCAGACCGGCGGCAAGCCGCTAGCTGACCGACGGTTGTCACGATTGGTACGGTGAGTGACGCCACAGGTCGTTACGGAGCGGAATCGCCGCCGGAGCGCCGATCCTCCCGGTCCGCGCCTCTACCGGGCCCACCATCCATCGGTATAGTGGCCCGGTCCCCGGCTTACGCACCTGAGGTGGAGCCGGCCGGATCCCAGGCGGCACGCCGGCCGCGAAGTCTCTCGGGTCTGCGTCCGGTGCGATCCCCGCGTGGGAAACTGAACGGTGGGCGACCCGGGCCCTCACTTCGAGTGAGCGGCGCGCGTCATGCGGGAGGACATGGGTGAGGTGACGACAAGCCTCCAGCGCCCGGTTACCAACACATACCGGAGCAATAACGTGCGGCACGTCGACAGCTTCGAGATCCAGCCGCCGACACCGCCGACACACAACGGCGTCCCCAGGTCGGCCTGGGCGCGGGCCCGTCGGCGGGTCTCCCGCTGGCACCGCCCGTACACCACCATCCTGCTGCTGCTCGACTTCGCGGCGGCGGCGCTGGCCAGCTTCCTCGCCATCCAGATCTTCGACCAGGCGGCCTCCGGCTTCTACGGGGTGAAGGAGAATCCCACCTGGTTCCACACGGTCGCCTTCGGCCTGCTGCCGCTCGGCTGGGTGGTGATCCTCTGGGGCAACCGGGCGTACGACCGCCGGTACCTGGGTCTGGGCCCGGACGAGTTCAAGCGGGTGATCCGGGCCGGCGTCGCGGTCGCCGCGACGGTCTCCTTCCTCGCCTTCGCCACCGTGACGCAGCTCTCCCGGTGGACGGTCGGCTTCGCGCTGCTCGGGGCGCTGCTGCTGATCCTGCTGGGCCGGATGATCGCCCGGTTCACGCTGCACGCCGTCCGCCGCCGGGCCGGGCAGGCCGGGCACCGGATGGTGCTCGTGGGCACCCTGCCGGAGTGCCTGGAGGTCTACACGGCGGTCACCCGCAACCCGGGCGCCGGCCTCGTGCCGGTGGCCATCCACATCACCGACGGGTACGCCGCCGCCCGGGGCATCCAGACCCCCGTGCCGGTGTACGCGGGCCGCGACGTCCTCGCGCTGGTCCGGGAGGTCGGCGGCGACACGATCGCGGTCTGCGGCTCGGCCAGCTCCGAGCCGGGCGAGCTGCGCCGGCTGGCCTGGCTGCTCGAAGGCTCCGGCGTCGACCTGGTCGTCGCACCGCAGCTCACCGACATCGCCGGCCCCCGGGTGCACATCCGCCCGATCGAGGGGCTGCCGCTGCTGCACGTCGAGGAGCCGACCCTGTCGGGCCCGGCGCTGCTGATGAAGAACCTCATGGACCGGGTGGCCGCCGGCCTCGGCCTGCTGCTGCTCGTCCCGGTCTTCCTGGCCATCGGGGCCGCCATCCGGCTCTCCGACCCCGGTCCGGTCTTCTTCCGCCAGCCCCGGGTCGGCCACGAGGGGCGCACCTTCCGGGTGTGGAAGTTCCGCACCATGTACGTCGACGCGGAGGACCGGCTGGCCAGCCTGGTCGACCAGAACGAGACCGACGGCATGCTGTTCAAGATGAAGGAGGACCCCCGGGTCTTTCCGGTGGGCCGCTTCCTGCGGGCCTCCTCGCTGGACGAGCTGCCCCAGTTGATCAACGTGCTCTGGGGTGAGATGTCGCTGGTCGGGCCGCGCCCGCTGCCCGCCGACGACGGCGACTTCCTCGGCGACGTGCGCCGCCGGCTGCTGGTCCGGCCGGGCATGACCGGGCTGTGGCAGGTCTCCGGCCGCTCCGACCTCTCCTGGGACGAGGCGGTCCGGCTCGACCTCTACTACGTCGACAACTGGTCGCTCGCGTACGACCTGAGCATCCTGTGGCGCACCGTGGGCGTGGTGCTGGCCCGCAAGGGCGCGTACTAGCGCCGCGCCCCACCCACCCGGCAGGATCGCCGCGTGGGTGGCAACGTCTCCGCCGTGGTCGGCGTGGTCTCGCTGGTGACCGCGCTGGCCGCGGCCCTGTACGCGGTGGTCCGGCTGCGCGCCCGCCGGGGCATCGCCACCGCCACCCAGCGGGCCACCTACGAGGTGCTGCACACCGCCGGGCTGGCCGCCGAGCCGCTGCGGGCCGGCCTGAGCGCGGCGGGCGCGGCGAAGGCCGTACGCCACCTGCGGGCCCTGGTCGGGGCGGCCGGGCTGGCCCTGACGGACCGGGACGCGCTGCTCGCCCTCGACGGGCGCGGCACGCACCACGCCGACCAGCTCGTCGCGGCGGCCCGCCGGGCGGTGTCCGGCGGGCGGTCGACCGTGCTGGGCGAGTCGGAGCTGAGCTGCGACCGGGTGGACTGCCCGGTCCGGGGCGCGGTGGTCGCCCCGCTGCGCGCCGACGACCGGGTGGTCGGGGCGCTGGTCGCGGTCGCCGACGGCCCGCCCGCGCCGGGGCTGGTGCAGGCCACCCTGGAGACCGCGCACTGGGCCGGCAACCAGCTCGCCCTGGCCGAGCTGGACGCCTCCCGGGAGCGGCTGGCCCGCGCCGAGGTGCGCGCGCTGCGCGCCCAGATCAGCCCGCACTTCATCTACAACGCGCTGACGGCCATCGGCTCGTTCGTCCGCACCGACCCCGAGCGGGCCCGGGAGCTGATCCTGGAGTTCGCCGAGTTCACCCGGTACTCGTTCCGGGCGCACGGCGAGTTCACCACGCTCGCCGAGGAGCTGCGCTCGATCGACCACTACCTGACCATCGAGCGGGCCCGGTTCGGCGACCGCCTCCAGGTGCGCCTGCAGATCGCCCCGGAGGTGCTGCCGGTGACCCTGCCGTTCCTCTGCCTCCAGCCGCTGGTGGAGAACGCCGTACGGCACGGGTTGTCCCGCAAGCCCGGCACCGGCATGGTGAGCATCGAGGCCCGCGACGCGGGCGCCGAGTGCCACATCACCGTGGAGGACGACGGAGTGGGCATGGACCCGACCACGCTGACCGCCGGCATCGCCGAACTGGCCGGCGCCGGCAGCGACCCCGCCGACGACCCGGGCCAGCACGTCGGCCTCTCCAACGTCGACGAGCGGCTCCGCTCGGCGTTCGGGGACCGGTTCGGCCTGGTCGTGGAGACGGGCCTCGGCTCGGGCACGAAGGTGAGCATGCGGGTGCCGAAGTTCCACCCCGGCGTACGGGCCGGCTCGTGAGCGAGGGCGCGACCCCCGGCGGCCTGGCCACCGGCGCCTTCCTGCGGGTGCTCGCCGTGGACGACGAGCCGCCGGCGCTGGACGAGTTGGCGTACCACCTGCGGGTCGACCCCCGGGTGGCCCGCCTGCACACGGCCGGGGACGCCACCGAGGCGCTGCGGGTGCTCCGCGACGGCGACGTGGACGTGGTCTTCCTGGACATCCGGATGCCCGGCCTGGACGGCATGGAGCTGGCCCGGGTGCTGCGCCGCTTCGCCCGGCCCCCGGCGATCGTCTTCGTCACCGCGTACGACGACGGCGCGGCGGACGCCTTCGACCTGGGCGCGACGGACTACGTGCGCAAGCCGGTGCGGGCGGAGCGGCTGGCCGAGTCGCTGCGCCGGGTGATCGGCTCCCGGGTCGTCCCGGCGCACCCGGCGGTCCTGGCCCGCGCCGAGGAGGACCCGACGATCCCGGTCGAGCTGGCCGGCAGCACCCGGATGCTGCCCCGCTCGGCGGTGCGCTGGGTGGAGGCGCAGGGCGACTACGCCCGCCTGCACACCGCCGACGGCTCGCACCTGGTGCGGGTGTCGCTGGCCACGCTCGCCGAGCGCTGGGCGGACGCCGGGTTCGTCCGCATCCACCGGTCGTACCTGGTGCAGTTGCGGCTCATCGCCGAGCTGCGGCTGGTCAACTCCGGGTACGTGGTGGTGGTCGACGCCACGGAGCTGCCGGTGAGCCGGCGGCACACCCGGGAGCTGAAGGACAAGCTGGTCCGCGCCGCGAAGCAGGACTGGAGCCGCTGAGGCCGGTCAGAAGACGTGGGCGAGGCACAGCGCAAGCGGGAACGGCCGGTCGGCCCGGTAGGTGCCGTCGACGGGGACGACGTCCGCCTCACGGTAGCCGCCGCCGACGTTCTCCAGCACGGTCAGGGTCTGTTTGCGCGGCTCGACCAGCCAGTAGAGCGGGATGCCCGCGACGGCGTACTCGTGCCGCTTGAGGACGAGGTCGCGCCCGGCGTTGCTCGGGGAGACCACCTCGACCACCAGCAGCACGTCGGCCGGCGGGAGGGCGGGACCCCCACGGTCGAGGGCGCTCTCCCGGGCTACGAAGAGATCCGGGACGAAGTACGACGAGCGCTTGGCGCTGACCCCGATGTCCTGCCCGACGAGCAGGCCCGGTGGGGCCTGCCGGTCCAGCGCCCGGCGGAGCCGGTTGGCGACCGCACCGTGGAAGACGTCCGCGTGGGGGGACACGAGCAGGCTCCCGTCGAAGATCTCGTACGTCTGGCCGTCCTCGGGCAGCTCCTGGAGGTCGTCGACCGTCCAGGCGTCGCCGTGGCCCGGCTTGGCAGGGCTGGTCACCGTCACCCCTCCTCTCCACCCGTCCACCCTCACACCTCGGGTGTCGGTGCACAACGATCGACCTACCCACAGGGTTATCCACAGGCTGTGGAGTTTCTCCACAGGTTGTTCACAACGCGCCCCACCGATCTCCACGGCCACTGCCTACAGTCACCTGCCATGAGGGAGCGCAGGATCCTGGTGGTCGAGGACGAGCGGACGATCGCCGAGTCGGTCGCCGCCCGGCTGCGGGTCGAGGGCTTCGCCGTGGAGATCGCCGGGGACGGGCCGACGGCGGTGGCCCGGTTCCGCGCGTGCCAGCCCGACCTCGTCGTGCTCGACGTGATGCTGCCCGGCTTCGACGGCCTGGAGGTGTGCCGGCGCATCCAGGCCGACCGGCCCGTCCCGGTCCTCATGCTCACCGCCCGCGACGACGAGACCGACCTGCTCGTCGGGCTGGCCGTCGGCGCGGACGACTACCTCACCAAGCCGTTCTCGATGCGGGAGCTGGCCGCCCGGGTGCACGTGCTGCTGCGCCGGGTCGAACGGGCGGCGGCGGCAGCGCCCGCCGCGCTCACCGTCGGCGACGTGGAGATCAACCAGGCCGAGCGCCGGGTGTGGCGCGACGGCGTCGAGGTGCGCCTGACCCCCACCGAGTTCGACCTGCTGGTGCACCTCGCGGGCCGGCCGCGCGCGGTGCTGCCCCGCGAGCGGCTGCTCGCCGACGTGTGGGGGTGGGCCGACGGCTCCGGCACGCGGACGGTCGACAGCCACGTCAAGGCGCTGCGCCGCAAGCTCGGGGCGGACCTGATCCGCACCGTGCACGGCGTCGGGTACGCCCTGGAGGTGCAGCCGTGACCGACCGCCTGGCGACCTGGCTGAACCGGGTGCTGCCCCGCCCGCTCGACCCGGTCCGCTCGATCAAGGTGAAGCTGGGCGTCCTGCTGGTCACCTCGGGCGCGGCCGGCCTCTCCTACTTCTGGTACGCCATCGGCTGGCTGCCGCCGATGACCTCGGCGACGGCGATCGGCCTGGCCCTGTTCACCTCGCAGGTGCTCGCGCACGGCATGACCTCGCCGCTGCGCGAGATGACGGCGGCGGCCGGGGCGATGGCCCGGGGCGACTACTCGCGGCGGGTGCGCGCCACCTCCCGGGACGAGGTGGGCGAGCTGGCCCACGCGTTCAACAAGATGGCCACCGACCTCGCCGCGGCCGACCAGCGGCGGCGCGAGCTGATCGCGAACGTCTCGCACGAGCTGCGTACGCCGATCACGGCGCTGCGGGCGGTGCTGGAGAACCTGGTCGACGGGGTCGCGCCCACCGAGCCGGCCGCGCTGCGGACCGCGCTGGCCCAGACCGAGCGGCTCGGGCACCTCGTCGGCGACCTGCTCGACCTGTCCCGGCTGGACGCCGGGGTGGTGCCGCTGCGTCGGGTGCGGATCGACCTCGCGGACTTCCTCGACGAGGCGGTGGAGCACGCGGCGGCCACCGCCACCGGGGTCGGGCGGGACGTCCGCTTCCGGCTCGTCCCGCCGACGGCCCCGCTGACCGTGCACGCCGACCCGTCGCGGCTGCACCAGGTCTTCGCCAACCTGCTGGACAACGCCGCCCGGCACAGCCCGCCCGGCGGAACCGTGCTGGTCCGCGCCGAGGAGCGGGACGGCGAGCTGCACCTGGAGGTGAGCGACGAGGGGGAGGGCATCCCGCTCGCCGAGCGGTCCCGGGTGTTCGAGCGGTTCACCCGGGGCGACCGGTCTGGCGGCGGCGGCACCGGGCTGGGCCTGGCCATCGCGCGCTGGGTGGTGGAACTGCACGGCGGCACCATCGCCGTCCTGGACCCCCGTTCCTCCGCCACCGGCCATCCCGGCTGCCGCATCCGCGTCTCCCTCCCCCACCTCCCGAGCTGACCCCGTTCCCTGCCCGGCCACGTCCGTGCGTCGACCAAGGAGTTGCAGTGCCCGATAAAAGCGATGAGCCGGCGGAAGAGAACCCCCGCGAGGCCGGAACCGACGGGGGCGGCACGCCGCCGGGAGGGCCGGTCGCGCTGCGGCCGGGGGCACAGCTCCCACCACCGCCGGCCGGAACGGGGGCGGCGGTGCCCGCCCAGAAGACGGGCGCGCCGATCACGGACACCCAGGTCACGGACACCCAGGTCACGGCCGGGCAGGTCACGGCCGGACAGGTCACAGGCGCGCAGAAGACGGGCGCGCAGGTCGCGGGCGCGTGGGTAGCGGGCGGGCAGGTAGTGGGCCGGCCGGTCCCTGCGGGGCTGTCGCCCCGGCAGCCGTTCCCGTGGGAGCGGCGGTGGCCGGGCCCGGCCGGGGCCGCCCGGCCGGTGGTGCTCGGCGCGGTGGCCGTCGCCGCCGCGCTCGCGGCGTCCGTCGTGCCCCTCGGCCGGCCCGGTCTCGGCTGGCTGGTGGCGGCGCTAGCGGCCACCGCCGCGCTCGTCACGGCGGCCGTCGCACGGCGGGAACCGCCGGAGGGCGGGGGCGCGCCCGGGGCCCCGGAGAAAGCCGCCCGTCCCGACGCCACGGGGGCGCCGGGGCGGGCGGCGGAGCGGGTCACGGCGCTGACGCCGGGCCGGCTGGTCTGGGCCGCCGCCACCGTCGCCCTCGTCTCCGTCGGGTACGTCCGGGCGGCCGACTGGCTCTTCGTGCTCTGCCTGCTCGCGGCCATGGTGACCGGAGTCCTCGCCGTGGCGGGCGGGCGGACGCCGCTCGGTATGCTCGCCGCCGCCGCGTTCACCCCGGCGGCCCCGTTCCGGGCGCTGCCCTGGGCGGCGCGCGGGCTACCCCGGTCCGGCTCCAACGGGGCGGCGATCGGGCGGACCCTCGCCACCGTCGCCGCCTCGGTGGGGCTGCTGCTCGTGTTCGGGCTGCTCTTCTCGTCGGCCGACGCGATCTTCGCCGACCTGCTCGGCAGCCTGCTGCCCGAGGTGTCGCTGACGGGCACGATCGGCTGGGTGTTCCGCTTCGCCCTGATCGGCGCCGGCCTGCTGGGCGGGGCGTACCTGGTGACCGCGCCGGCCGACCTGGACGGGCTGCGGGCCGGCCCGGCCCGGCCCGTACGACGGCTGGAGTGGGCGGTGCCGCTGGCCCTGCTCGACGCGCTCTTCGCCGCGTTCGTGCTGGTGCAGCTCACCGTGCTGTTCGGCGGCTCCGCCCACGTGCTGCGCACCGCCGGCCTCAGCTACGCCCAGTACGCCCGGGGCGGGTTCTGGCAGCTCCTCGCGGTCTCCGCGCTGACCCTGCTCGTGATCGCCGGAGCGGCCCGCTGGGCACCCCGCGCCACCCGCGCCGACCGCCTGCTGATCCGGGTGCTGCTCGGCACGCTCACCGCGCTCAGCCTGGTCGTGGTCGCCTCGGCGCTGTACCGGATGCAGGTCTACGCCGACGCGTACGGGGTGACCCGGCTGCGGCTGGTGGTGGCCACCGCCGAACTGTGGCTCGGGGCGCTCTTCGTGCTGGTCGGGGTGGCCGCGATCCGGCTGCGGGTCGGCTGGCTGCCCCGGCTGGTGGTGGGCACGGCGGTGCTCGCCCTGCTCGGGCTGGCGGCCGTCAACCCCGACCGGCTGATCGCCGAGCGCAACGTCGACCGGTACCGGCAGACCGGCGTGATCGACGTGGAGTACCTGTCCCGGCTCTCGGCCGATGCGGTGCCGGCGCTGAACCGGCTGCCCGAGTCGCTGCGCCTCTGCGCGCTGTGGGACATCGCGGCCGAGCTGCCGGACGACGACCTGATGTCGGCCAACCTGGGCCGGGCGGAGGCCCGCCGCCTGCTCGGCCCGACGCCGGCCGGTGCGACCGAGGAGACCGGGGAGACCGGGACCGCCGCCGGCGACTGCCCCGGCCAGCGGTACTGGTGAGGCCGGGCGGCCACCTCGACCGGTGGACGGCCGCCCTTGACAATCCCGCCGATCGGGCGAGACTGCCGGGGTGGCCGCAGCCGATCCTCCCGTACCGGCGCCCCGGACCCCGGCCCCGGCCGGACCGGCCGGCGGGGGGCCGGCCGGTGCGGGGCGGACCCGGATCGTGCTCGCCGAGGTGTCCCGCCGCGACCCCGACGCGGACCGCACCCGCGCCGAGCTGGCCCAGCAGACCCGAGTCGGGGAGGCGCTGGTGCGGGGGCTGGTGCGCGCGCAGCTCGCGCTGGCGCTGCGGCTGAGCCTGGTGGTGCTGATCGGCCTGGGCGGGCTGCCCTGGCTGTTCGCGGTCGCGCCCTCGGTCGGCCGGGTCACCGTGTTCGGGGTGAACCTGCCGTGGCTGCTGCTGGGGGTGGCCTCGTTCCCGTTCCTGATCGCGGTCGGCTGGGCGTACGTGCGGCTGGCCGAGCGCAACGAGCAGGACTTCACCGACCTGGTGCAGCGGCCGGAGCGCTGAGGTGGGCAACGGGTACGTGGTTCCCGCGATCGTCGCGGTCACCCTGGTCACGGTCGGGATCGGCTTCTACGGGCTGCGGCTGGCCCGGACCACCTCCGATTTCCTGGTGGCCTCCCGCTCGGTCAGCCCGACCTGGAACGCCGCCGCGATCGGCGGGGAGTACCTGTCGGCGGCGAGCTTCCTGGGCGTGGCCGGGCTGATCCTCAAGTACGGCGTGGACGTGCTCTGGTACCCGGTGGGCTTCGCCGCGGGCTACCTCGCCCTGCTGCTCTTCGTGGCCGCGCCGCTGCGTCGCTCCGGGGCGTTCACCCTGCCGGACTTCTGCGAGCTGCGGCTCGGCTCGCGCCGGCTGCGCGCCCTGGCCACGGCGTTCGTGATCTTCATCGGCTGGCTGTACCTGGTGCCGCAGCTCCAGGGGGCGGGGCTGACGCTGGCCACGCTGACCGGCTCGGCGTACCCGCTCGGGGCGGTGCTGGTGGCGGTGGTGGTCACCGCGAACGTGGCGCTGGGCGGGATGCGGGCCATCACCTTCGTCCAGGCGTTCCAGTACTGGCTGAAGCTGACCGCGCTCGCCGTACCGGCGATCTTCCTGATGTTGCAGTGGCAGGCCGACGGCCGCCCCGCGGTGACGCCGCCCGACGGCCCGGCGTTCCGCGCCGCGACCACCGTCGTGGTCGAGCACCGCGCGACCCTCACCCTCCCCGACGGCGACACCCGCGAGGTACGCCCCGGCGACCGCCTCGACTTCGCCGCCGGCGACCCGGTGCCGCAGGTCTCCGGCACGGCCGCCGACCCCGCCGACTGGCTGCTGCCGAGCACGACCGGGGACGCCGAGCGGGGGCTGTTCGCCACGTACTCGCTGATCCTGGCCACCTTCCTGGGCACGATGGGGTTGCCGCACGTGCTCGTGCGGTTCTACACCAACCCGGACGGGGCGGCGGCCCGGCGCACCACCCTGGTGGTGCTGGCCCTGGTCGGCGTCTTCTACCTGCTTCCCACCCTGTACGGGGTGCTGGGCCGGATCTACGCCCCGCACCTGCTGGTCACCGGGCAGACCGACGCGGTGGTGGTGCTGCTGCCCGGTGCGGCGCTCGGCGACGGCACGACCGGCCGGCTGCTCGCCGCGCTGGTCGCGGCCGGGGCGTTCGCGGCGTTCCTGTCGACCTCGTCGGGGCTGCTCACCAGCGTGGCCGGGGTGATCTCCACGGACGTGCTGGGGCGCGGCTCGGTGCGCGGGTTCAGGCTGGCCACGGTCATCGCGGGCGGGGTGCCGACGGTGCTCGCGCTGAACGTCTCGGGCCTCGACGTCTCCCAGGTGGTCGGCCTGGCGTTCGCGGTGGCCGCGTCCAGCTTCTGCCCGCTGCTGGTGCTCGGCATCTGGTGGCGGGGGCTCACCGACGTGGGGGCCGCCGCCGGGGTGCTGGTCGGCGGCGGCGCGGCGGTGGTCGCGGTGCTGGTCACGGTGGTCGGCCCGCCGCTGTCCGGCTGGCCGGCGACGCTGACCACCCAGCCGGCGGCCTGGACGGTCCCGCTCGCCTTCACGGTCATGGTCGCGGTGTCGGCGGCGTCCCGGCGGCGGCTGCCGGCCGAGGTCGCGGGCATCATGCTCCGGCTGCACTCCCCGGAGGCGCTCCGCTCCGAAGGAAGGGCCCCTTCTTAACGCATACGGTAGAGAAGGGTCCCCTTCTCACGGCCGTGCCCGAAACGGCGGGGCGGGTGGGGCTTCTCCTGCCCGAGGATGAGAGGCGGTCGTCCCGTGGCGGGAGCGGTCCCCGGCTGCGGGCGGATACGGTCGCAACATGACTCATGAGCAGCCCGCGCTCGCGCTGCGTGGCCTCGCCAAGCGGTTCGACGGCAAGGTGGCGGTCGCCGGCGTCGACCTCGACGTCCCGGCCGGCTCCTTCTACGGGCTGCTCGGCCCCAACGGCGCCGGCAAGACCACCACCCTGTCCATGGCGGTCGGGCTGCTCCGCCCCGACGCGGGTGGGGCGTGGGTGCTCGGGCACGACGTGTGGGCCGACCCGGTGCGCGCGAAGCAGCTCCTCGGCGTCATGCCCGACGGCGTGCGGCTGTTCGACCGGCTCAACGGCGCGGAGCTGCTGGCGTACCACGGTCTGCTGCGCGGCATGGACCCGGCGGTGGTCGACCAGCGGGCGGCGGAGCTGCTCGACGTGCTCGCCCTCGGCGACGCCGGCCGGACCCTGGTGGTGGACTACTCCGCCGGCATGAAGAAGAAGATCGGCCTGGCCTGCGCCCTGCTGCACGGCCCCCGGCTGCTGGTGCTCGACGAGCCGTTCGAGGCGGTCGACCCGGTGTCGGCGGCGCTGATCCGCGACATCCTGCACCGGTACGTCGTCGGCGGCGGCACGGTGGTCTTCTCCAGCCACGTCATGGAGGTCGTGGAGCGGCTCTGCTCGCACGTGGCGATCCTCGCCGACGGGACGATCAAGCGGGTCGGCACCCTGACCGAGGTGCGCGGGGAGCGCTCGCTGGAGGACGTCTTCGTCGAGGTCGTCGGCGGGCGCACCGCCACGGGCGAGGAGCTGGCGTGGCTGTCCCGGTGACCGCGCCCGAGGTCCCCGCGTCCCCGACCACAGACGCCGACCGGGTCCGGCCGGTCTCCGCCCGGCACTTCGTGAAGCTGAAGCTGCGGGTGATGGGGAACAACTTCCGCGGCCAGGGCTGGCGGATCGCGATGTTCGTCGGCGGGGTGATCGCCGGGCTGTGGTTCGCCGTGCTGGGGTTCTTCCTGCTCGCGGCCCCCGGGCTGGCGGGCGAGCCCACGTACGCGCTGATGGTCTCCGCGTTCGGCGGGGGCCTGCTCGTGCTCGGCTGGCTGCTGCTGCCGCTGGTCTTCTTCGGCGTGGACGAGACGCTCGACCCGGCCCGGTTCGCGCTGCTGCCGCTGTCCCGCCGCACCCTGGTCACCGGGCTGTTCGCCGCCGCGCTGGTCAGCGTCCCGGCGGTGGCCGCGCTGGTCGCGACGGGCGGGCTGGTGCTCACCGCCGGTGCGCTCGGCGGCCCGGCGGCGGCGCTGGTCGCGGCCGTCGGGGTGGTCGCCGGGATGCTGGTCTGCGTGGCGGCCAGTCGGGCGATGACCAGCGCGTTCGCCACCATGCTGCGGTCCCGGCGGGTACGCGACCTGGCGGCCGTGCTGCTCGCGGTGGCCGCCGCGCTGTTCGGCCCGCTACAGATCGCGGTCATGGCCGCCCTCCAGGACGCCGACTGGACCCGGCTGACCGGGGTGGCCCGGGTCGTCGGCTGGACGCCGTTCGGCGCGCCGTGGACCATGGGCGTGGACGTGGCCGAGGGGCGGGCCTGGGCCGTACCGGTGAAGTTGCTGGTCACGGCGGCGACCATCGGCGCGCTGCTGTGGTGGTGGTCCCGCTCCCTGGAGTCGGCGATGGTCGGCGCGGCCAGCTCCGGCCCGGCCAAGCAGCGTGGCGGCCCGGTCGGCGGCGCGGTCACGCAGCTCTTCCCCGGGGCGCTGGGCTGGGCCCGACGGGGCCGGTTCGGCGCGCTGATGGCCCGCGAGTGCCGCTACTGGTGGCGGGACGCCCGGCGGCGGGCCAACCTCATCACGATCGCGGTGATCGGTCTCTTCGTGCCGTTGATGGTCAACGTGGGCGGGACGAACCTCCCGTCCGACAGCGGGCTGGACCTGTCCACCGTCGGCTCGTCCCCGGTGCTGGTCAGCGTCTCGCTGGTCTTCGTCGGGGTGCTCGCCTCGATCACCCTGGCCAACCAGTTCGGCTTCGACGGCAGCGCGTACGCGGCGAACGTGGTCGCCGGGGTGCCGGGGCGGCTGGAGCTGCGCGCTCGGATGGCCGCGTTCTCCGTGTACGTGGTGCCGATGCTGGCCGTCGTCGCGATCGTGCTGGGCGTCGTGCTGGGCCGGCCGGCCTGGCTGGGGGTGATGGCCGGCGCCCTGCTCGCCTCGTACGGGGCGGGGCTGGCGATCAACGCGTTCGTCTCGGTGCTCGGGGCGTACTCGCTGCCGGAGACGAGCAACCCGTTCGCGATGAACACGGGGGCCGGGGTCGCGAAGGGCTTCCTCACCCTGCTGTCGATGATCGCCTCGGCGGTCGCCGCCCTGCCGATGGTGATCGCGGCGGCGCTGCTCGGCGACGCGTGGCTCTGGCTGGCGCTGCCGTTCGGCCTCGCGTACGGGCTCGGGGCGGCGCTGCTCGGCGCGTACCTGGCGGGGGACGTGCTCGACCGGCGGACCCCGGAGCTGCTGACGGCCGTCACGCCGCGTCGCTGAGGGGTCTCACCTCCTCTCGCGGCCGTCAGCCCGCGCCGCCGACGGGGCGACCGGGCGGGCTGCTCGCCGGGCGGCGGCGCAGGAACGCGTAGAGCAGTTGACCGCTGCCGCCCGGGGTGACGTTGACCAGGTCCCAGCCGTAGTACGAGAGGTACTCGACGGCCTCCAGGAGCTCGGTGACGCCGCTGCCGGTGAAGCGCGGGCGGCCGACGATCGCCAGGTGGTGGTAGGGGTAGCCGCGGAAGTCCACCTCGTTGCGGAGCACCGCGTCGGCGGGGACGAGACGGGTCTGCGCGAGCTGCTGCGGCGTCACGGGGGACATACCGGCACGATAGGAGGCGCGCGCATCCCCGCCGGCCGCCGCCCGGCGGAGTTGGCGGGCACCGCCCGGCGGAGGTTGGCGGGCACCGCCCGGCGGACGTTGGTGGGCACCGCCCGGCGGAGGTTGACGGCCGCCGCCCGGCGGAGGTTGGCGGGCGGCGGCACACTGGGGCGGTGCCCGTCGTCGAAGCGGTGATCACCGTTCCTGTGCCCCCCGAGCTGGCCTTCGCCGTCTCGCAGACCGTCGCGCCAGTGCGCTACCGCTGGGACCCGTTCGTCCGCGAGCAGCACTTCACCGACGGCGCGACCCGCGCGGGCAAGGGGGTGCGGACCTTCACCCGGTCGCGGCACGGCCTGGCCATGATCAGCGAGTACGTCTCCTTCGCGCCGCCCAGCCACGTCGGGATGAAGATGGTGCGGGGCCCGTGGTTCTTCGAGATGTTCGCGGGCGGCTGGCGGTTCGCGCCCGGCAAGGAGCCGGAAACGACCGTCGCCACCTGGCGGTACCACTTCCGCTGCCGGCCGACCTTCCTCCGCCCGGTCGCCGACCGGATCGGGACGTGGCTGCTGGGCCGCGACATCCGCCGCCGGATCGCCGGGTACGCCGCCGGCTGCGCCGACCCCGAGGTCCTGGCCGCCGCCCGGCGCTCCCTCGCCGCTGACGCCTGAGCTACCGCTGCCCCCTCGCCCCGGCCCTCTCGCCGCCGACGCCTGAGCCGATCCCGGGCCGGACCCCGGCGGGGGCGGCACAATGTTTCACGTGAATCATCAGCCGGGCGTCGAGATCCACCGCACCGACCCGTTCGCCGTACCGTCCGGGCAGAAGTCCCCGGCCCGCCGCCTGCGCGGCCGGCTAGCCGCGCCGGTCACGCTCTGGACCGCGCCGGGGCCCGCCGGGCTGACGGTGTCCTCCACGCTGGTCGCCGAGGGCGAGCCGGACCGGCTGCTCGGGCTCGTCGACCCGGAGTCGGACCTGTGGGCGGCGGTCGAGGAGGCCGGGCGGTTCGCCGTCACGCCGCTGGGCCCGCCGCACCGGCAGCTCGCCGACCGGTTCGCCGGCCTCTTCCCGTCGCCGGGCGGCCTCTTCGCCACCGGCTCCTGGACGGACACCGGGTACGGCCCGGTCCCCGCCGACGCGGGCGGCTGGGCCGGCTGCCGCCTCGACTCCGCCCGCGAGTACGGCTGGGCGCTGCTCGTCGAGGCCACCATCGAGGCCGTCACCCTGACCGAGGAGACCGCGCCCCTGCTGCACTACCGGGGCCGGTACCACGAGCTGGGCTGAGCGGCCGGCGCGCAGCGAGCCGGGACGGCCGGCGCACGGATGGGTTCGAGACGATGCCGCACGGTAGGCGCGGGACGATGCCGCACGGTAGGCGCGGGACGATGCCGCACGGTAGGCGCGGGACGATGCCGCGCGGTAGGCCGGGACGGCCGCCGCGCGTCCACCAGGGGCTTCCGGGCGGCGGCCGGTCACCGGAGTGACCTGGGTCACTCGGCGCAGGCAGGCGACCGTTCGGCGCAGTGGATGACCGAGGTCGATGGATGCCTTCCCGGGCGGGGGGCGCGGTTCCTACCGTGCGCGAAACTCCCCCACGCCTGTGAAGGTGGTGATCCACAGATGTCCACGGACACACCCACGCCGGACACACCCCCGGCCGAGACGCCGACGCCGGCCGCGCCGACGACGGACCGGTACCTCGCCGTCCAGCGGTCGGACGAGTTCGCCGGGCTGCGCCGCGCGCTGCGCGGCTTCGTCTTCCCGATGACCGTCGCGTTCTTCCTCTGGTACGCGCTCTACGTGATCCTCTCCGCGTACGCGCGGGACTTCATGGGCACGAAGCTGTTCGGCAGCAACATCAACGTGGCCCTGGTCTTCGGGCTGCTCCAGTTCGTCTCGACGTTCCTCATCGCCTGGCTGTACTCGCGGTTCGCCGACCGGAGGCTCGACCCCGTCGCCGACCGGATCCGCGCCGAGATCGGGGAGGTGACCCATGAACACGGTCCTCGCGGCTGAGGCGGGCGGCGGCACCGCCCGCAACCTCACCATCACGCTGTTCCTGGTCTTCGTGGCGGTGACGCTGGCCATCACCGTCTGGGCCAGCCGGCAGACCAAGACCGCCACCGACTTCTACGCGGGCGGCCGGTCCTTCTCCGGCTTCCAGAACGGCATGGCGATCGGCGGCGACTACATGTCGGCGGCGTCGTTCCTCGGCATCGCCGGCATCATCGCGCTGTACGGCTACGACGGCTTCCTCTACTCGATCGGCTTCCTGGTCGCCTGGCTGGTGGCGCTGCTGCTCGTCGCCGAACTGCTGCGCAACTCGGGCCGGTACACGATGGCGGACGTGCTGGCGTTCCGGATGCGCCAGCGGCCCGTCCGCACGGCGGCGGCGGTCTCCACCATCACCGTGTCGATCTTCTACCTGCTGGCCCAGATGGTCGGCGCGGGCGCGCTGGTGGCGCTGCTGCTGGGCATCCGGCCGGGCACCACGTTCCTCGGCATGGACGCCGACACCGCGAAGGTCGCCACGATCATCATGGTCGGCGCCCTGATGATCGTCTACGTCACCGTGGGCGGCATGAAGGGCACCACGTACGTCCAGATCGTCAAGGCGTTCCTGCTGATGTCCGGCGCGTTGGTGATGACCCTGCTGGTGCTCGCCAAGTACAACTTCAACCTGTCGGAGCTGCTCGGCGACGCCGCCGCCTCCTCCGGCAAGGGCGACGCCTTCCTCGAACCGGGCCTGCGGTACGGCGTGGAGGTGGCCGGGAACGCCACCCAGACCTTCTACAACAAGGTCGACCTGCTCTCCCTCGGCATCGCGCTGGTGCTCGGCACGGCCGGCCTGCCGCACATCCTGATCCGCTTCTACACCGTGCCGACCGCCAAGGCGGCCCGCAAGAGCGTGCTCTGGGCGATCGGCATCATCGGCGCGTTCTACCTGCTCACCCTCGCCCTGGGCTTCGGCGCGGCGGCACTGGTGGGCAGCAAGGACATCGTGGCCCAGGACAAGGCCGGGAACACGGCCGCGCCGCAGCTCGCCGAGGCCCTCGGCATCGAGTTCCTCGGCGGCGACCTCGGCGGGGCGACCCTGCTGGCGATCATCGCGGCCGTCGCGTTCGCCACCATCCTGGCCGTGGTCGCCGGGCTCACGCTGGCCTCGTCGTCCAGCCTGGCGCACGATTTCTACGCCAACGTCATCAAGAACGGCCAGGCGTCGGAGCGCCAGGAGGTCCGGGTGGCCCGGGTGTCGGCCCTCGTCATCGGCGCGGTCTCGATCGCCCTGTCGATCTACGCGCAGAGCCTGAACGTGGCCTTCCTCGTGGCGCTCGCCTTCGCGGTGGCCGCCTCGGGGAACCTGCCGGCGATTCTCTACAGCCTGTTCTGGAAGCGGTTCAACACCTCCGGCGCGGTCTGGGCGATCTACGGCGGGCTGCTCTCGGCCGTGCTGCTGGTCTTCTTCTCGCCGGTGGTCTCCGGCGCGCCGACCTCGATGTTCCCGGACCACGACTGGCAGTGGTTCCCGCTGTCCAACCCGGGCATCCTCTCCATCCCGTTCGGGTTCCTGTGCGGGTGGATCGGCACGGTCATCTCCAAGGAGCACGACGAGGAGAAGTACGCCGAGCTGGAGGTGCGCGCGCTCACCGGCGCCGGCGCGCACTGAGCCGGGCCGCCCGGCCCGCCCTGCCTCACGCGGGCCAACTGTTTGGAAGGGCCCCCTGTACAACGTTTTGCGTTAACAGGGGGCCCTTCCTTACACGTTAGGCTGGCGGCATGAAGGTTGCTCCGCGCTTCGGTCCCGGTCACCGCGTCCTCGTCACCGGCGGCGCCGGCTTCGTCCCGTCGCACCTGGTGGACGCCCTCGTCGCCCGTGGCTGCACGGTGGTGGCGCTGGACAACTTCGTCACCGGCTCGAAGGACAACGTCGCCCACCTGCTGGAGAAGCCCACCTTCACGCTGGTCGAGGCGGACATCTCGGACGGGCTGCCGACCCATCACCCGGCCCTGGCCGAGCGGTTCGACGCGATCCTGCACATGGCCTCCCCGGCCAGCCCCACCGACTTCGCCACGCTGCCCGTGGAGATCCTCCGGGTCGGGTCGGTGGCCACCCTGCACCTGCTGGACCGCGCGGTCGCCGACGGGGCGCGCTTCCTGATGGCGTCGACCTCCGAGGCGTACGGGGACCCGAAGGAGCACCCGCAGCGCGAGACGTACTGGGGCAACGTCAACCCGATCGGCGTGCGCAGCGTCTACGACGAGGCGAAGCGGTTCTCCGAGGCGGCCACCATGGCGTACCACCGGTACCGGGGGCTGGACGCCGCGATCGTGCGGATCTTCAACACGTACGGCCCGCGGATGCGGCCGGACGACGGCCGGGCCATCCCGACGTTCATCTCCCAGGCGCTGCGCGGGGAGCCGATCACCGTGCACGGCACGGGGAACCAGACCCGCTCGATCTGCTACGTCGCGGACCTGGTGCGCGGCATCCTGCTGCTGCTCGACTCGACCGAGACCGGCCCGGTCAACTGCGGCACCGAGCACGAGCTGACGATGCGGCAACTCGCCGAGTTGATCGTGTCACTCTCCGAAAGCACGTCACAGGTGACGTACGTCACCCGGGCCGCCGACGACCCGGAGATGCGCCGCCCGGACCTCACGCTGGCCCGTGAGCTGCTGGGATACGAGCCCTCCGTCGCGCCCGAAGAGGGCCTGCGGCGCACGATCGAGCACTTCCGCGAGCGGCTAGGGTAGCTCGGCCACGCGCCACGACCCCCGGGCCGACCTGCGGTTCCGGGCGACCCTCGACGGGGCTACGTACCCTCGGGTACATGTCAGCGACCACTCCCGCCGGTGTCCCGCACCCGTACCTGGGTCGCATTTCCGGACGCGCCTCGGCCCCCGGGCCCGACCGGGGCGGCCCGGGGCGCGCCCGCGTGCCCGGCGCCCAGCGGCGTCCCTCGGACGACCCCCGCCCGGCCGGCGGCTTCGACGACCCGGGCGGCCCCGGCGGCCCGGCCGGCCCCGGCAGGCGGGCGGGCGGGGGCGGTCCGCGCCCGCGCTGGGGCCGCATCGCGACGGTGGCCGGCGTGGCGGTGCTGGTGCTCGCGCTGCTCGGCGGGGCCGGGGCGTGGTTCTACACCCGAAGCCTCAACGAAGACCTGGCCCGCACGGACCCGTTCTCGGAGCTGACGGGCGGTCGCCCGGCCAAGGCGGTCGACGGGGCGCTGAACATCCTGCTGGTCGGCAGCGACTCGCGGGACCCGGACGCCCCGGTCGACCAGCAGAGCGAGTGGCGCGCGGACACGATCATCGTCATGCACATCCCGGCCGACCACAAGTCCGCCTACCTGGTCTCCATCCCCCGCGACCTGTACGTGCCGATCCCCGAGAGCGCCCAGGCCGAGTGCGGCACGGGCCAGCGCGGGAAGATCAACGGCGCGTTCGCGTTCGGCGGCCTGCCGCTGGCGGTGAAGACGGTGGAGTGCTTCACCGACGTGCGCCTCGACCACGTGATGGCGATCGACTTCGCCGGCTTCAAGCAGGTCACCGACGCCCTCGGCGGGGTCGACCTGAAGGTGGAGCGCACGGTCACCTCGATCCACAAGCCGTACCGGAAGTTCACCAAGGGCACCATGCACATGAACGGGACCGAGGCGCTGGACTGGATCCGGCAGCGCAAGCAGTTCCCCGACGGCGACTTCGCCCGGATGCGCCACCAGCAGGAGTTCCTGAAGGCGCTGATGGACAAGGCGGCCAGCACCGGCACCCTGGCAAACCCGGGGAAGCTGAACGCCTTCCTGAAGTCGGTCACCGACGCGGTCACCGTGGACGAGGGCTTCTCGCTGGTCGACATGGCGGTGCAGTTCCGCAGCCTGCGCGGGGAGAACCTGATCTTCGTCACCAGCCCGAACAGCGGCAGCGCCACGATCGACGGTGAGTCGGTGGTCGTCTCCGACCGGGAGCGGGCGCTGGGCATGTACCAGGCCATGACCAAGGACACGATGGCCGAATGGGTGAAGGCCAACCCGCCGACGACAGGTAACGGAAGCTGATTCCCGGCGGTCGTTACTTCGACGCGCGTCGACAACGGTCGGCGGAAGCCCGACGTCAATCGCGGAACTTCCGCCGACCGGTCGCCTCCGAATGGCCCGTTCGGACAATTCCCACCGATGCACCCCTGAACGAACCACAAATAGCCGTGCGACGAACTCGCCTTTAAGGATTGCGGTACGTACAGTGGTCCCGCCCCCCGATCGAGCGAGCTGGAGCACGCATGCCGGTTCACACCAGCCGTCGCCCTCCGTCGCTGGAACCCGTCGGCGCGGCCGCACGGGTTTCGTCGGTCGTTCCGGCGCAGCCCCGCAGTGGCGGCAGGCGGCGCCCCACCGACGGCCCGGCGAAGAAGCGCAAGCGCCGTAAGGACCCCCTCTGGGCCCGCCTCACCGTGGGCTTCGGCGTGCTGCTGATGGTGACCAGTGGGGTCGCCATCGTGGGCAGCAAGGCGGTCATCAGCCAGGCGACCGGAAGCATCTCCCAGCGCAACCTGCTCGGCGACGCCGGCAAGTCCAATGCCGAGGGCGGCGCGAACCTGGACGGCCCGATCGACATGCTGCTGCTCGGCGTGGACGCCCGCGAGCGCTGGGCCGCCGACGACGTCCGGGCGGACAGCATCATCGTGCTGCACATCCCCGCCTCGCACGACCAGGCGTACCTGATCTCCATCCCGCGTGACACGCAGACGCAGATCCCGGGTTACGGCGTCGAGAAGATCAACGCCGCCTTCCAGCACGGCGCCAGGAACGGCGGCGGCTGGGAGGGCGGCGCGCAGCTCATGGCGAAGACGATCAAGCAGATGACCGGGATCAGCTTCGACGGCGCGGGGATCATCAACTTCGGCGGCTTCAAGAAGGTCATCGACACCCTCGGCAGCGTGCGGATCTGCGTGGCCCAGGAGGTCAAGTCGATCCACATGTCGTACGTCGACGGCAAGCCGATGTGGAACGCCGACGCCAAGAAGACCGGCAAGCCGATGACCCCGGTGCTGCACAAGAAGGGTTGCCGGGAGATGGAGGGCTGGGCGGCGCTGGACTACTCCCGGCAGCGCAAGGGCCTGACCGGCGGCGACTACGACCGGCAGCAGAACCAGCAGCAGCTCATCAAGGCGATGGCGAAGAAGGCGACCGAGGACGGCACGCTGACCAACCCGGTGAAGCTCAACGCGCTGATGAAGGCGGCCGGCAAGGCGCTCGTGCTGGACACCGGCGGCGTCCCGATGATCGACCTCATCTTCACCATGCGCGGCGTCACCGGCAACGACCTGACGACGCTGCGCACCAACGGCGGGAAGTTCAACCCCACGGCCGACGGCACGAACGAGACGCTGAGCCCGCAGAGCATGGAGATGTTCCGGGCGGTCAAGGAGGACAAGCTCGCCGAGTTCGTGTACGCGAACCCGGGCGTGCTCTCGACCCGCAAGTAGCGCGGCCCCGGCTCCGCCGCCCCGCGTAGCGCGAAAGCCGCCCGCCCGCACCGACGCCCCCGTAGCCTGACGTGAGGAACTTTCACGTTCGGCCACGGGGGGCGTCACGGTCAGGCCAGGGGGAACCGGACGAGGACGGCGCGGGCCGGCCCGCCGGCGCGTACCCCGGTGGAGCCGGGTCATGCTCGGGGTCGGCCTCGCCCTCGCGCTGCTGGCCGCCGTCGCGGTGGTCGGCCTCAAGACCCTGACCCACCGGTACGACCGCACGGTGGCCCGGGGGGAGCTGCTCGACCCGAGCGCCCGGCGGGACCGGACCGACCTCGACGCCGCGCTCAACTACCTGCTGATCGGCTCGGACCGCCGGGCCGGCAGCACCGCCGAGGACCAGCGCTCGGACACGATCCTCGTGGTGCACGTGCCGGCCGACGCGCGGCAGGCGTACCTGATCTCCGTGCCGCGCGACCTGCTCGTGGCCATCCCGCCCGCGCCGAACGGCTACGGCGGCGGCAGCGACAAGATCAATGCCGCGTACGACCACGGCGGCGGCGGCGAGGCCGGCGTCCGGCTGCTCTCGGCCACCCTCGCCCGGCTCACCGGCCTGCGCTTCGACGGGGCCGCGCTGATCGACTTCCCCGGGTTGCGGCAGGTCGTCGACCTGCTCGGCGGGGTCCGGATGTGCGTCGACACCGAGGTGCGCTCGATCCACACCGGCACCCTCTTCACCCCCGGCTGCCAGCGGATGGACGGCGCGCGGGCGCTGGACTACGTACGCCAGCGGTACGACCTGCCGGGCGGCGACTACGACCGCCAGCGCCACCAGCAGCAGCTCCTGCGGGCGATGCTGGACCGGGCCGCCGAGACGGACCTGCGGCGCGACCCGGCGCGGCTCGACCGGCTGATCCGGGCGGTCGGCGCGTCGCTGACCGTGGACACCAACGGGGTGCCCCTGGAGGATCTGCTCCTCACCCTCCGGGACCTGCCCCCGAACGCGCTGACCGGCGTGCAGCTCCCCTCCCGCCCGCAGACCATCGACGAGGTCTCGTACGTGGTGCTGGAGAACGGCGGGAACGGGCTCTTCGACGCGCTCCGGGCCGCCCGCGTGCCCGGCTGGGCCCGGGCCAACCCGGCCTGGATCACCCGGCTCTGACGGCACCGGCCGGTCCCGCCGGTGGATTCGGCGGGTGGCGCGGCCAGCCCCGCCGGTCGCGGCGGCCCTTCGCGCGCCGGACCGGCCGCCGATCCCGCACGTCGCGCGCCGGCCCGCCGGGCGAGGATCTAGGCTTGGTGACCGTGTTCGGACCCCAGGTTCCCACCGTGCCCGTGACCGAGATCACCGACGACACCTACCTCCTCGACGTCCGCGAGGACGACGAGTGGGCCGCCGGCCACGCCCCCGGCGCCCATCATCTGCCGATGTCGGAGCTGCCCGGCCGGCTGGCCGAGGTGCCCACCGACCGGGACGTGGCGGTCGTCTGCCGCTCCGGCGGCCGGTCCGCGCAGGTGGTGGCGTACCTGATGAACAACGGCTGGGACCAGGTCCGCAACGCCGACGGCGGGATGCACCAGTGGGTTGCCGTCGGGCGGCCCGTGGTCGCCGAGGACGGGCAGCCCGGCCGGGTCCTCTAGGAGCGACGGGCATGGACGCCCCCCTCGTCTTCGCGCACCGCGGCTCCTCGGCCGACCTGCCGGAGCACACCCTCGCCGCGTACCTGCGGGCCCTCGACGAGGGCGCCGACGGGCTGGAGTGCGACGTCCGGCTGACCCGCGACGGTCACCTGGTCTGCGTCCACGACCGGCGGCTGGACCGCACCAGCAACGGCAGGGGCCGGGTCAGCGCCAGCACGCTCGCGGAGCTGGAGGCGCTGAACTTCGGCTCCTGGCACCCCGGCTGCCCGCCGGTGGACGGCGACGACCCGCCGGACGACCCGCACACCCGGCTGCTCACGCTGGAGCGGCTGCTCGACGCCGTGCTGGCCGCCGGCCGCCCGGTCCGGCTGCTGATCGAGACGAAGCACCCCTGCCGGCAGGCGGGGGACGTGGAGCGTCGCCTCGTGGCCCTGCTGCGCCGCTACGGCCTGGCCGAGCCGCGCGCCGACGCCCCGGTCCGGGTGACCGTCATGTCGTTCTCGCCGCTGGCGGTGCGCCGCGTCCACGCCCTCGCCCCCGGGCTGCCCACGGTGCTCCTACTGGACGTGCTGCCCCGCTGGCCACGGATCGGCGGGCTGCCGTTCGGCGCCCGGATCGCCGGCCCGGGGATCGGCCTGGTCCGGGCCCGCCCGCGGCTGCTGCCCGCGCTGCGGGCCGCCGGCCACCAGGTGTACGTCTGGACCGTCAACGAGCCGGCCGACCTGGAGCTGGTGCTCGACGCCGGCGTGGACGGGGTCATCACGGACCGGCCGGCGCAGGCGCTGGCCCGGTTGGGCCGATGAGCCGCCGCAACGGGGTCGTCCGCTGGCTCGCCCGGCCGGGTGGCGCACCGGGCGGGCCCGACCACGCGGGGGTGTCGGAGAACGGGCCGGCGCGGCACACTCGGGACATGCCGGAGCGCACCGACCTCGCCGCTCTGATCACCGGGCATGGCAGGGTTGTCGAAATGATCAACTCTGGTGAATCCGGCCTGCCGGTCCTCGCCCGGCTGCTCGACGTGGTCCAGCCGGCCATCGGGGCGACCTGCACGGCGTTCGTGGAGTTCGCGCCCACGGGCGGCCGGGTGATCGCCGCGACCGGCGACGCCGAGTGGGCCGTCGGGCGGCCCGTGCCGCCCACCGACCCGGCCACCGTCTGCCTGCTCTCCGGCCCCCGGGTCCGCGACATCCGGGTGGAGCGCATCCCGGGCCCGCTGGGCGTGGAGCTGGCCGAGCGCGGGCTGCGCCGAATGGTGGCCGCCCGGACCGAGATCGGCGGGCTGACGGTCGGCAGCCTGCACGCGTTCTACCCGGACGACGACCCGGGGACCGCCGGGCAGCACGAGGTGGTGGCGTACCTGGCCGCCTGCGTCGCGCACATGTACGGCGGTCAGAGCGGCCTGCCGGTGCACGGCGACGGGTCGGTGGTCGCGGCGCTGGCGGACGGTCTCGCCGTGGTCGACCGGGAGGGGTACGTCCGGCTCTGGAACCCCGCCGCCGCCCAGGTGACCGGCCGGTCGGTCCAGGAGGCGCTGCACCGCCCCCTGCCGTTCCCGCTCCCCCCGTCGGGGCAGGTCCTCGACCATCGGCTGCCCGAGGGGCGCTGGCTGAAGATCACCTCCGGGGAGCTGCCCGGCCAGGGGACGCTGCGGGTGGTCACCTTCCGCGACATCACCGACCAGCAGCTCCGCGACCAGGACCGGGACCTCTTCGTCGCGGTCACCAGCCACGAGCTGCGCACCCCGGTCACCGTCATCAAGGGGTACGCGGACACCCTCACCGACCACTGGGACTCGCTGACCGACTCGGACCGGCGACGGGCCGCCCGGGTCATCGGGCAGCGGGCCAACGACCTGGCCCGGCTGGTCGACCGGCTGCTCACCTCGGCCACCGAGGGCCGGCCCGGGGAGCCGGCGGTCCCGTTCGACCTGGCCGAGGCGCTGCGGGACGCGGTCGCGGACCTGCCGACCGACCTGCGTCGCCGGATCGTCCTCGACCTGCCGTCCGGTCTGCCCAGGGCGCTCGGCGGGCGGCACACCCTGGCCACGGTGCTCACCGAGCTGGGGACCAACGCCGAGAAGTACTCGCCGCCCGACTCACCCATCGAGATCACCGCCTCGGCCAACGAGGCGACCGTCTCGTTCCGCGTCTGCGACCGGGGCATCGGGATCCGGCCGGAGCACGTGGAGCGGGCGTTCGACCGGTTCTGGCAGGGCGAGTCCGGCGACCGCCGGCCGTACCCGGGGGCCGGCCTCGGCCTCTACCTCGTGCGCCGGATCGTGGAACAGCAGAATGGTTGGGTATCCCTCCGTCCGAGGCCGGGGGGCGGTACGGTCGCAGAGGTGCGGCTGCCGCGCGGCTGAGCGTCCGTGGGGAGCACGCCGGGAGAGGGAGCGACGGTGGCGGCAGGGCCGGTCGAGCGTTCGTGGTGCGTCGTGGTGCCGCACCATCCCACCGGCGCGCGCCTGGCCCGGCACCGGCTCGCCGCCGAGCTGGCCGACCTCGTCCCGGCCGTGCTCCTGGCCGACCTGGTGGCCGTCCTGGCCGAGCTGGTCGGCAACGCCGTACGGCACGCCGACCCGCTTCCGGGCGGGGTGATCCGGGTGGCCTGGCGGCTGCGCGAGATCCCCGGCGGGCGGCTCGTCCAGGTGCGGGTCACCGACGGCGGGGCGGCCGACGGGCCCCTGATGCGCGCCGCCGACCCGGACGCCGCCGACGGCCGCGGCCTGCACATCGTCTCCGGCCTGGCCAGCCGCTGGGGGGTCGAGCGGGACGGCCTCGGCCAAAGCGTCTGGGCCGAGTTCGACCCGGCGGGCACGCCCTGCCCCGACCTCGTCGCCGCCGGCTGACCTCTTCGGCCCGTTCCGACCCTCGCGCCACCCTGATCGCCACCGCCCCGCCCCGTCGCGGCCGGTCCGGGGCGGGTCGTCCCGCCCCCTCCAGCTCCGGCCTCTAGGCTGTGTCGCCGTGAGCAAGCGTCGAAAGAGCCAGCGCGCCGCCGAAGCCACCCCCAAGCGGGAGAAGGTACGGGACGTCTTCGTGCCCCGCCCCTTCGAGGGGCTGACCGACGAGCCGGAGTGGATCGCCCTGCGCGAGCTGGTCCCGGCCGCGTCCGCGCCGCTGCGGCTCGTCCCCGAACTGGTCGAGGAGCACGGCGACCGCCCGGTCACCCTGGCCACCGTGCTGCCGATGGCGGCCCCGGCGGTGACGAAGCCGGACGGCCGCGTCCTCATCGGGCTCCAGCGCCACCAGCAGTCCGGCGACGTCTCCCGGGACCTGGCCGAGGCCCTGCTGTGCGCGCTGCGCACCGAGCCGGGCAAGTCGGTGACGGTGCCGCCGCTGCCGGGTGTCGGCCCCCGGCTCCAGGACATCCTGGTCGACGGCCCGCTGGAGATCAGCATGCACGACGGGTTCGAGTTCTGGCTCGACCCGGGGGCCGCCGACGACCCGACGGTCCAGGCGTCCCTGGAGCGGGCCAACGCGGCGATCTACCCGACGGTGCGGCTGGCGGCGGCGCGGGCCGCGTACTGGTGCCAGGTGCCGGAGAAGGCGCACGTGCGCTGGGTGCTCCCGGACGCCGAGGACGCCGCCCTGGACGCGCTGGCGCGGCTGAGCGCCGCCGGCACGCTGCCCCTCGCCGGGAACACGAAGTTCGCCGGCATGTTCCGCGCGCACGGCCGCCTCGTGCCGGTCTGGGACCTGCCCGAGGACGTCCCGGCGGCCGAGTGGGAGGAGCCGGTGACGGAGTTCGCCAAGCGCTACGCCGAGGCCCTGGATGAGTCGCAGCCGCTGGACGCGGCGGGCCGCCGGGCGCGGCACGGCCTGCTCGGCCGCCAGCTCACGCTGCGCTGAGCCGCCGCAGGTTAGGAAGGGCCCCTTCCTATGCAGAATGCGTTAGCAGGGGGCCCTTCCTTACCGCTTCAGCGGTTCGCGGACCAGGGGGCAGGACATGCACCTCGGGCCGCCCCGCCCGGAGCCCAGCTCGGAGCCGGCGATCGGGATGACCTCGATGCCCGCGCGTTCGAGCTGGGCGTTGGTGCCGGTGTTGCGCTCGTAGCCGACGCAGAGCCGGGGCGCGAGGGCGAGGGTGTTGTTGCCGTCGTCCCACTGTTCACGCTCGGCGGTCACCGGGTCGAGGCCGGTGTCGATCACCCGGAGCTGGTCGAGGTCCATCGCGTCGGCGGCGGCCCGCAGGAACGGCGCGGGGCCGTCCACCTGCGGCTCGCCGTCCGGCCCGGCGACCACCGTGTACGCGGACAGGGCGTCCGCGACGTTCGCGTACATCAGCACGGCGTCGACGTCGACCATGGTGCAGATCGTGTCCAGGTGCATGGTGGCGCGCTCCTGGGCGATCGGGACCACCAGGATGGTGTGCGCCAGCCCGGCGGCGAAGACCTGCCGGCCGAGCCGCTCCGCGCCGGCGGGGGTGGTCCGCTCGCCGACGCCGACGGCGAGCACGCCGGGGGCGAGCAGTAGGACGTCGCCGCCCTCCAGGTGCTCCAGGCCGGGGTGGTAGACGAACTCGGTGCCGACGAACCGGGGGTGGTGGCGGTAGATGGCGTCGGTGAGCGTGGTCTCCCGGCGACGGGCCGGCATGGCCAGGCTGGTCACCGCCACCCGGTCCCCGATCCAGGTCGAGGAGTCCCGGGTGAACAGCAGGTTCGGCAGCGGGGCGATGACGAAGTCGTGCCGGTCCATCAGGGAGTAGACGAGCCCGCCCGGCCGCTCCGGGCTGATCCGCAGCTCCTCGTGGGCGAGCCCGGCGATGAGCACGTCGGCGAGGGTTGCCGGGTCGAGGTAGGCGAGGTGGTCGGCCACCCGGCGGCGCAGGGTGTCGCCGAGCCGGGGCGAGCCGAGCACCTGCTCGGTCAGCTCGGCGCGGGCCTCGGCGACGGCCAGCGTCTCGGTGAGCAGGGTGGCGAGGTGGAGCACCTCCACCCCGCGCTCGCGCAGCGCGGCGGCGAACGCGTCGTGCTCCTCCTGCGCGCGTCCAACCCATGGGATAGCGTCGAAGAGCAGGGAGTCGTTGTTCCGAGGGGTGAGTCGGGCCAGTTCCGGGCCGGGTCGATGCAGCAGCACCGTGCCGAGACGGCCGACTTCGCTGTCCACGTAGTGGGTCACCCGGCCTAGCGTAGGGCAGAGTTTGGCGGCATCCGGTAAAACGTGTGTGGGTGAATATGGCATTCATCCACACTCACTCCGGCGCTCCGACTTGCCGGGTACCCGGTGCGGCGACGTAGGGTAGTGAGGACATAACTTCGAGGGACCTTTTGCCGGAGGTCGCGATGACTGTCTTTCCCGCACGTCGAGCCGCGCCAACCCCGCGGGCACTGCCGCCCGTCACGGCGCCGCGCCCCGGGGAGGGTCCCGGGGCGCTCGAACCTGTGCGCCCGAACCCGCTGGAGTGGGCTCGCCGACGGCGCGCCGAGCGGGGCGCCCGCAGGTTGGAGGCGGCCGGCGCACGCGCGCTCGGCCGGCTCGACCACCTCGGGCCGGCGTGGCACGTCATCGAGTGGCCCCGCACCGACGCCTCCGACCTCCTCCTCGACCACGGTCAGGACGACCGGGCCGGGTTCCTCGCGATCGGGCCGGGCGGCCTGTTCGCGGTGACCATCGCCGATCACGGCCGGGCCCGGGTGCTGGTGGCGGGGGACGTGGTCCAGATCAACGGCAAGCGCCCGCCGTACGTGCAGGAGACCCGCCGCGACGCCAAGCGGGCGAGCAAGGTGCTCTCCGAGGCGGTGGGCCTGCCCATCCCGGTGACGCCGGTGCTGACCTTCGTCGGCTCCGGCGTCATCAGCGTGTACGGCCTGCCGAAGGACTGCCTCATGGCGACCCACCGCGAGCTGGACCGCCTGCTCGTGGCCGGGGGCAACCGGATCAGCCCGGTCACGGCCGAGAAGCTGGCCCGCGTCGCGCAGCACCCGGGCACGTGGATGAACGGCACGTACCGTCCAGCCGCCGACTACCGGTGGTACGAGGACGGCCGAACGGCGGCTGACAAGCCGGCCAACCGCCGGTAACGTCTCCGGCGACGCCACGCGGTCCGGTCGACACCCGGAGCAGCCACCGACCGCACCGTCGCCGGCCGCCCGGGTGAGGGAGATGTGTGATCACCGGCGACCCCGGCGGCCGAGCGAGGTCGGTGGTCGCCGTCACGACCGGCTGGCGTGGACAGACCGTCGGTGTACATAGGAGGCGCGGTGGCCCACGTCGAACTTTCGCTCTCGGACGTGTTCGTGCCCGCCGCCGACACACCGCTGGAGCAGGAGTGCGACAACTTCGTGCTGTGGTCCACCACCGTGTCCCACGCGGCCGAGCCCTGCCTGCTGATCGACGCCGACACCCGCATCGTCGCGGTCTCGGCGGCCGGCTGCGAGCTGCTCTGCCTGAGCTGTCCGGAGGACGTGATCGGCCTCCCGCTGCTCGACGGCTGCCTGCGCCTGCTCGACTTCACCGCCAACCGGGGCGAGCTGACCGAGCAGGAGACCGACAAGATCCCGCCGTTGCTCGCCCTGCACTCGAAGCGGCTCGCCCGGGGGCTGCTGCGGGTCCAGGCGGCGGCGGGCCGGACGGACCCGACGGTCGACGCCATCTCCACGCCGGTGCTGGCCGACGGCCAGGTTGCCGGTTCACTCACGTTCTTCTCCGAGGTCTGATTCCCTCATCGCGTGCCTGACCTGGACGAATGTGTCCTTCGCCGCACCTTTCGGGGCTGTGGCGAGCCCCCACCGAGGCCGTAGGGTTCCCTCATGCTCGATGTCGCTCTGCTGCCGGGGGAGTACGCGGTGTGTCGGTTTGCCGCCGACTCCACCCTCCGGCCCGCCCTCTGGGGCGAGCTGGGCGACGCCGAGGTGGTCAGCGTGAGCTGGGCGGCCGACGGGGTCTCGGTGATCTGCCCGGCCGCCCGCGCGCCGGCCGACGCCGAGACCGACTGGCGCTGCCTGCGGGTCGTCGGCCCGGTCGGCCAGGCGGTGACCGGCTCCCTCGCCGCGCTGGTCGGCCCGCTGGCCCAGGCGCGCGTCGAGGCGGTGGCGTTCTCCACGTACGACACCGACCACGTGCTGGTGCCCGCCGTCCGGCTGGCCGAGGCGACCGCCGCGCTGCGCCGGGCCGGTCACCGCGTCCTCGATTGAGGGGTCGTCCCCGCCACCGTGGGCCTTCCACCGCCGCGTCGGGGGCTCCTACGATGGGCTCGGCCACCCGGCCGCAACGATGCTCACCGATGAGGATCGGCTCGTGCCGCCTGACCCACCGCGCCCCGGGGTGCCCCGCCGGCCGTCCGGCGCGGGCGCCCTGCTCGTCGTCGTGTCCCTGACCGCCGCGCTCGCCGGCTGCGGCACGCCGCCGGAGCTGCGCGGGCCCGCCCCGAGGGCCGCCGCCACGGCAGCCGGTTCCTCCGTCCCGCCCCCGCCCGCCGCCCCCACCGCTCCCGCAGCTCCGCCGGCGGCGACCACCCCGCCGGCCGCTCCGCCGACCAGTGCCGGCACCGACCTGGTCGCCGTCCCGTGCCGCAACGGCCCCTCCGGCGACCGGGTGATCGCGCTGCTGCGCGGCTCGCGCGGGGTGCTGCCGCCCTCGGTCCGGGTACGGGTGCGCACCGGCCCGCTCTGCGCCGGCGAGTGGCAGTACACGGTGCTCCGGGTGTCCGGGCACGAGGAGCTCCAGGTGGTGACCCGGGGCAGGCCCGGCGCGTTGCGGCTGGTCACCGCCGGCACCGACGTCTGCACCATCGAGGTGCGGGTGACCGGCCCGACCGGCATCCGGGCACTCGCCTGCGACCCCGTCCCGGGCGGCGTGCCGGGTGCGTAGGCTGGGCGGCATGCCCGGCACACCTCCCACCCGCTTCGTCTACCTCGGTCCCGAGGGCACCTTCGCCGAGCAGGCGCTGCGCACGGTGCCGGCCGCCGAGCGGGGCACCCGCACCCCCGCCCGCAGCGTCGGCGAGGCGCTGGAGGCCGTACGGGCCGGGGACGCCGACGCGGCCCTCGTGCCGCTGGAGAACTCGATCGGCGGCGCGGTCGGGGTGACCCTGGACGAGTTGGCCGAGGGCGACCCGCTGGTGATCACCCGGGAGGTGATCCTGCCGGTCCAGTTCGTGCTCGGCGCCCGCGCCGGGACGTCCCTGGCGTCGATCCGCTCGGTGGCCGCCCACCCCCAGGCGTCCACCCAGTGCCGGGGCTGGCTGCGCGCGTGCCTGCCCGACGCGATCGTGGTGGACGTGCTCTCCAACGGCGCCGCGGCGGCCGGGGCGGCGAACGGCGAGTACGACGCGGCGGTCTGCGCCCCGATCGGGGCCGCCCGGCACCGGCTGGCGGTGCTCGCCGAGAAGATCGCCGACCACCCCGACGCGGTGACCCGGTTCGCCCTGTTCTCCCGCCCGGGCCCGCCCCCGCCCCCCACCGGGGACGACGTGACCTCGCTGGCCGTCTACATCGCCCACGACCGGGTGGGCGTGCTGCTGTCGGTGCTCATGGAGCTGGCCGTGCGCGGGGTCAACCTGACGCGGATCGAGTCCCGCCCGACGGGCGAGGCGCTGGGCCGGTACGTCTTCTTCCTCGACTGCACCGGCCACGTCGCCGACGTCCGGCTCGGGGAGGCGTTGCAGGGGTTGCGCCGGGTCTGCGCGGACGTGCGCTTCCTCGGGTCGTACCCCCGGCACCGCTGGGCCGAGACGGCGGGCGACCGGCCGGTCCCCGCGCCCGCCGGCCTCTCGGACGCCGACTACGCCGACGCGGCGGCCTGGCTGGCCCGGCTGCGCGCCGGCGAGCTGAGCTGAGCCGCTGAGCTGAGCCGCTGAGCCGGGCCCGGGGCGCGGGCCGGGCGAGCGGGTCAGCTCAGCAGGTTGCCGAGCAGGCCGCCCTGCTGCTCGGTGCCGCTGCCCTGGATCGGCGGCTCCTCGGACGGCTGCACCACCACGAAGCCCTGGCCCGCGAAGCTCATCGTGAACGCCTCGCCGGTGGTGCGGCCCAGCAGGGTGCCCAGGCCGAACTGCTCGGCCCGGTGGTAGCCGGTCTGGAGGTTGGCCGACCAGCAGACGACAGCCTGGGGGTCGACGTAGGTCGGCGCGTCGACGTTGAGCACCACCGGGGCGCCCTTGGTGGTGATCGCGATCTTGCCGTGGCCGGTGAAGACGCAGTTGAACAGGCCGGACGAGGAGGCCATCCCCGCACCGTTGACCATGCGGACGTCGTACTGGAGGGTGGAGTCGAAGGCCAGCACGCTGGAGCCGTTGATCGACAGCGCGTCGCCCGGCTCCAGGTCGATGATGTGCACGTCCTTCGCGAAGTCGGCGAGGAAGACGTCACCCCGGCCGCTGAGCTTCATCAGCGGGACGCCCTCGCCGGTGAGCTTCTGCTTGAGGAACTTGCCCAGGCCGCCGGAGCCGAGCGCCTGGAACTGCACCTGCCCCTGGTAGGCGACCATCGACCCGACCCGGGCCATCGCCTCGCCGTTCAGCTCGATCTTCAACATCTTGGAGTTCTGTAGCCGCAGACCGGGCTGGGCGGACTCCTTCTCCAGGTTCTCGGCGGAGAACAGCGCGCTGCGCATCGAAGTGCCTCCTGACGTGGGTTCCTGTCCGGCAGCGTAGGAGGCCGGCGCAACCGCCGGAGGCCGGGCGGGCGGGGCCGGAGCGCCCCGGCTCAGCCCCAGCCGAGGTCGTGCAGCCGCTCGTCGTCGATGCCGAAGTGGTGGGCGATCTCGTGCACCACCGTCACCGCCACCTCGTCGACGACGTCGGCCTCGCTGTCGCAGATCCGCAGGATCGGGTGGCGGTAGACGAAGATGCGGTCCGGCAGGACGCCGGAGTAGTCCCAGCCGCGGTCGGTGAGCGCGTGCCCCTCGTAGAGGCCGAGCAGGTCCTCCTCGCCCGGGGGCGGGTGGTCCTCGACCAGGATCACCACGTTGTTCATCAGCCCGAGCAGCTCCTCGGGGACCTCGTCGAGGGCGTCGCCGACCAACTCCTCGAAGCGTTCCCGGCTCATCTCCACCGCCACGCCCCCATTCTCCCCGAGGCGACCCTCCGTCCGCGCGCCCGAGACCCCCGGGTACGGGGAAGCCCCCACCCGGCGCGGATGGGGGCTCGTCCGTTCCCGGCCGGGTGCCGCCCGGCCGCGAGGGGTCAGGAGGCGAGGCGGGCGGTGAGGCTGATCTGGGCGCCCGGGGAGAGCAGCCGCGAGATCGGGCAGTTGTCCTTGGCGCCCTCGGCCAGCTTGGTGAACTGCACCTCGTCGAGGCCCGGCGCCTGGCCGACCGTCTCCAGGTCGATCCGGGTGACGGTCATCCCCGCGTCGGTCTTGTCGAAGTGCACCTTGGCGGTGGTCTCGACCCAGGTGCCGGTGACGCCGGCGTCGGCGAGCTGCTTGGACAGCGCCATCGAGAAGCAGGAGGCGTGCGCGGCCCCGATCAGCTCCTCGGGGTTGCTCCCCTCGCCCTCCTCGAAGCGGGACGCGAAGGAGTAGTTTCCCTGGAGCCCGCCCTTGCCGGTGCGGAGCGTGCCGGAGCCCTCGGCGAGATCGCCCTGCCAGCGCGCGGAAGCGGTACGAATAGGCATGACCCGACGCTAACCGAAACTCGGGCGGCGGGCGACCCCATCGCCTGACCGCCCCCCTCGGCACCGCTCCCGGGCGGGCCGCGTTCCCGGCCGCGCGGTGTGGGCTGTGTCATGATTCCGCTCAGGCCCGTGGACGGCGAAGGGGTGGCCGATGTCCCAGGATCCCCCCATCCCCCGGCAGGACAGCCGCGCCGAGAGCACCTCCGTCGTGGAGTGGGGCGGCTCCGAGCCCGCGCCCCCGGGGCAGGTCGGCCGCTCGCTGGGCGGCCTCGGGCGGGACGCCCGGCTGCCCCTGGTGCCGGCCGCCCTCGGCGCGGCGGCGGCATTCGCCTCGCTGGTCGGCGAGTGGCTGGTGATGACCGTGCCGAACGGCGGCCCGGAGGGCAGCACCACGATGCGGGTCCCGGGCGGGGTGTCCGACGTCGGCGGCCTCGGGGTGGGCTACCTGGTGGGGCTGTTCGCGCTGGTCGTGGCGGTGGCCTTGGCCCTGCGCGGCAGCGCCGCCGTGCGGCGCGACGCCCGGGTGGCCGGCCTGGCCCTGTCGGTGGCCCTGCTCGCCGTCCTCGCCGCCACGGCGTTCTCGCTGGACGACTCGGGCCAGCGGACCCTCTTCTACTCCTCGGAGGACGGCTTCCGGGTCGAGTACGGCCGGGGGCTCGTGATGGCCTTCGCCGCCTGCGCGCTGCTCGCGGCGGCGCTGCACCTCGCCGGCCGCGCCGACGCCGGGCGGCCGGAGACCGCGCGGCCGGACGCGGGCGGGCCCGGGCCGGAGAGCGCGCCGGCCGAGCAGGCGGAGGCTGCGGACCCGGAGCCGCTCCGCCGGGGTCGGCGCGGGGGCGCGTCCCGGTCGGGCGACGACGCCGGGCTGCCGCCCGCCCCGGCCGACCTCACGGTCCAGCCGACCACGCCCTTCGCCCGCCCCGACCGGCCCGCCTGACCGACCCTCCACCCGGCCGCCCCATGCCGGCCCTTGACCGACCGGCCCGACCGCCCCGGGCCGCCCCTCCACCGACTGCCCTGACCTTCGGCCCGGCCCTCACCCGACCGGCCTGACCGCCTCGGCCGACCCGACCCGGGCGGGCGCGCGGGCGGCCCGGTTCGGCGGGAAAGCCGTGGTGGGGGCCCGGGAAGCGAGGTACGGTTGCTGCCCGCCGTCACTGCCGGTCGAGGCACCGACGACCGAACGAAGGGCTGGCGCGACGGCGGCGGGCAAGGAGGAGCCATGACCCGCCCGGGGCTGCCCAAGCTCATCGCCACCGACCTCGACGGCACGCTGGTGCGCAGCGACGAGACCGTCTCCGCGTACACGCACGAGGTGCTGGACCGGGTGCGGGCCGCCGGGATCCCGGTGGTCGGCGCGACCGGCCGGGGCCCCCGCCTCGCCGAGATGACCCGCAACGACATCCGCGCCGCCGACTTCCTGGTGATGGCCGGCGGGGGTCGGGTGGTCGACCAGAGCGACCCGGCCGGCCCGCTGGTGCTGCGCGACGAGCGGCTGCCCCGCGAGACGCTGGTCCGCCTGCTCGCCGCGCTGGAGGCCGAGGTCGGCCCGCTCACCGTGATGGTCGAGGCGTCCGACGAGCCCGACGCCCCGCTCTGGGGCGACTACCACCCGAGCTGGCCGTACCCCGAGCTGTTCCAGGCCCGCCCGCGCGAGGAGTGCCTCGCCGGCGACGTGATCAAGGCGTTCGCCCGGACCGCCGACCACGACCCGGACGCGCTGCTGGCCGTCGCCCGCCGGATCGTCCCGCCGGAGGTCGCCGCGTTCACCCAGTCCGGGCTGGGCTTCATCGAGATCTGCCCGCCGGGGGTGGACAAGGCGTCCGGTCTGACCGTGGTGGCGCAGCGGCTCGGGGTGGACCCGGCCGACGTGCTGGTCTTCGGCGACATGCCGAACGACCTGCCGATGTTTGAGTGGGCGGGGTGGGCCCGGGTGGCCGTCTCCAACGCCCACCCGGCGGTCCGGTCCGCCGCCGACGAGGTCACCCTGCGCAACGACGACGACGGGGTGGCGATCTACCTGGACCGACTACTCTCCCGCTGATGGGAGAGACACCTCGGCTGGTCGCCACCGACATCGACGGCACCCTGCTCGGCGACGAACGCACCATCAGCCCCCGCACCCGGGACGCGCTGGCCCGGATGTCCGCGCGGGGCACGCCGGTCGTGCTGGTCACCGGCCGCCCGATCCGCTGGCTCAGCCTCGTGTACGAGCAGCTCGCCGAGCCCCTGCCGGCGATCTGCGCCAACGGGGCGGTGGTGTACGACCCGGCGGCCGACGAGGTGCTGCGGGCCGACCCGCTGGCCCCCGAGCTGCTCGCCGAGGTGGCCCGGCGGCTGCGCGCCGAGGTGCCGGGGGTCAGCTTCGCCGTCGAGGTCGTCGACAGCCGCGAGATGCGGCACGAGGCGGCGTACCCGCTGCGCTGGGACGCCGACGAGGACCTGATCCGGATGGTCGCCTCGCCCGAGGAGCTGCACTCGGTGCCGGCGGTGAAGCTGCTGGCCCGCGCCGGTGAGCAGGACCCGGACGCGTTCGTCCAGGTCGTCGCCGGGGCGCTGCGCGGGCTGGCCGAGGCGACCCACTCGTCGTACTCGGGGCTGGTGGAGATCTCGGCGGCCGGGGTGACGAAGGCGGCGGGGCTGGCCTGGTACTGCGCCCGGCTCGGCGTCGACCAGGGCGACGTGCTGGCCTTCGGCGACATGCCCAACGACGTGCCGATGCTCACCTGGGCGGGCCGGGGCGTGGCGGTGGCCAACGCGCACCCGGCCGTCCTGGAGATCGCCGACGAGGTGACGTCGGCGAACTCGGAGGACGGCGTGGCCGCGTACCTGGAGAAGGTCTTCGGGGTGGGCTGAGCGCCGGGCCGACGGCGGCCCGGCGCTCCCGGTGCTCAGAGGTACTGGCCGGTGCTGGGCCCCTCGCCGGTCGGCGGCTGGCCCATGCCGGGCATGCCCGGCATCATCCCGCCCGGGCCGCTGGGCAGCGCCGGACGGCCGGAGCGCATCTGCTCCAACTGCACCCGGGCGGCCATCTGCTGGGCCACCAGGGCCGCCTGGATGCCGTGGAACAGCCCCTCCAGCCAGCCGACGAGCTGGGCGTGGGCGATGCGCAGCTCGCCCTCGCTCGGCGCCTTCTCCTCGGTGAAGGGCAGCGAGATCCGCTCCAGCTCGTCGCGCAGCTCGGGGGCCAGGCCCTCCTTCAGCTCGACGATCGAGCGCTCGTGGATCTCCCGCATCCGGTGCCGGCTGGCGTCGTCCAGCGGGGCGGCCTTGACCTCCTCCAGCAACTGCTTGATCATGCTGCCGATCCGCATCACCTTGGCCGGCTGCTCGACCAGGCGGGTCGGGTCCTCGTTCGCGGCCTCGTCGGTCTGCACGGTGCCGACCGGGCGGCCGTCCGGGCCGACCACCACCACCATGCCGGATCGTCCGGTGCCGTCCCGGCCCGGCTCCTCGTCACTTCCAGCGGAATGCGCTTCGGTCATGCGTCCCATCCTCTCCCAGGGAACGGGCCGGACGCTCGCCGGGAGCGGGTCCGGTCGTCGGACCGCGCCACCGTCGCGGCATGAGCGGGTCCGACCGGGTCGGGCGGGGCGGCACCGTCACGGCACGAGCGGGTCCGGCCGTTCGGACGCGGGCGCTACCGTCGCGGCATGTCCGCCGACCCCCGCGCCGTGCTCAGCCGTCCCGCCCCCGCGCCGGACGCCACCGTCGCCTACGGCGAACACCCGGACCAGGTCGCCGACCTGCGCCGCCCGGCGGGCGACGGCCCGGCCCGGCCACTGGTCGTGGTGGTGCACGGCGGCTTCTGGCGGGCCGAGTACGACCGTGGTCACACCGGCCCACTCGCGGCGGCGCTGGCCGCGCTGGGGCACCCGGTCGCCCAACTGGAGTACCGGCGGACCGGGCAGCCGGGCGGTGGCTGGCCGGGCACCCTGACCGACGTGCTGGCCGGGGTGGCGGCGCTGCCCGGGCTGGCCGCGCCGGTGCTGGGCGACCGGCTGCGTCCCGGCCCGCCGCTGCTGGTCGGCCACTCGGCCGGCGGCCACCTGGCCCTGTACGCCGCCTCCTCCGCCCCGGCCACCGTCGCCGGGGTGCTGGCGCTGGCCCCGGTCGCCGACCTCGCCGAGGCGTACCGGCTGGACCTGGACTCGGGCGCGGTGGCCGCGCTGCTCGGCGGCGGCCCGGCGGAGCACCCGCAGCGGTACGCCGCCGCCGACCCCCGCCTCCGGCTGCCGCTGTCGACACGGACAGTGATCCTGCACGGACTCCTGGACCGGCAGGTCCCGGTGACGATGAGCCGGTCCTACGCCGCCGCGGCCCGGGCGACGGGGAGCCCGGTCCGGCTCGTGGAGCTTGCCGGGTGCGAGCATTTCGGACTCATCGACCCAGAGTCGCCCGGGTGGCCAGAAGTGGGCCGTGCGCTGGGATTATTGCAGCTTGATCACTGATCATTGACGCAGCGTCGCGGAGCGGGTAGGAACGCCGATGGGCGGGGTATCTGCCCTGCTCAGCTCCGGAAGGATCTCGGTGTCCCAGATGAACCGCAGGCGGGCCCTCCAACTGTTGGCCGCTCTCGGCACCACCGGCCTGACCGCCGCCTGCGCCTCGGACGGCGACGAGGAGTCGGCCCCTGTCGGCAACCCGGTCAAAATCGGTCTCATCGCCCCCCAGACCGGGGCATACAAGACCATCGGCGACGAGATCATCAACGGGTTCCAGCTCTATCTCGACCTCCACGACGGGCGGCTCGGTGGGCACCCGGCGACCCTGCTGACCGCCGACGAGGGCGAGACCGCCCGCAGCGGCAACGAGGCCGTGGCCAGCCTGCTCAAGCAGGGCGCGCTGGCGCTCACCGGGGTGGTCAACTCGACCGTCATGGTGGGCATCCGGGACACCGTGGAGAAGGCCCGGGTGCCGCTGATCGGCTCCAACGCCTCCCCGAAGAACCTCCAGAGCGTCGTCTACATCTGGCGCACCTCGTACGTGCTGGACGAGCCGGGCCGGGCGCTCGCGCCGTACGTGGCCCAGCGGCTGCCCGCCGGCAGCCGCGTCGCCATCATCGCGCCGGACAGTCTCGGCGCGCGGGACGTGGTCGATGGCTTCCAGGCCCGCTTCGGCTCGGCCGGCAGGGCCGATCCGCGCATCGCCGACCCGGTGGTCTGGACCGACGCCACCCTCGCCCCGCGCGGCAGCGCCTACGCCGCCGACATCCGGCGCGCGCTGGCCCGCAAGCCCGACGCGATCTTCTGCCACTTCGCCGGCCCGGCTGCCGTGCAGTTCATCAAGCAGCTCCACCGGGAGGGGTACAAGGGGCCGATCTACGCCCCGGGCTTCCTCACCGAGGGCACGGTGCTCAACGAGGTGCGGGAGGCGGAGTCGGGCAACATCGTGACCGCCCTGAACTACTCCGCCGATCTCAACAACACCGCGAACCGCACCTTCGCCTCGGCCTACCGCAGGACGCACGGCGCGTCCCCGACCACCTACGCGATGGCGTCGTACGACGCGGCGCAGGTGCTGGACAAGGCGATCCGGCTGGCCGGGTCGAACCCCAGCCCGCAGCAGGTGAACCTGGCGCTGGGCAAGGTCGGCCAGATCGACAGCCCGCGCGGGGCGTGGCAGTTCAACCAGCCGCGCACCCCGCAGCAGAAGTGGTACCTGCGGCGGGTCCAGCGCGACGGCCAGGTGCTCTCCAACGTCCTGATCAACGAGCTGGCCACGCTCGGCTGAGCGCGTCGACCGGTCAGGGACCGGTCAGGCGCGCAGCTCCCCCACGCAGCACTTCACGCTGCCGCCGCCCTTGCGCAGCTCGGTCAGCTCCACCGGGACCGGGGTGTAGCCGGCGGCCCGGAGCCGGCCGGCGAGGCGGGTCGCCTCGGCGTCGAGGACCACGTTCGCGCCGTCGCTGACCAGGTTCAGGCCGAAGGCCAGCGCGTCGGCGTCGTCCGCCACGACCGCGTCGGGGAAGAGCTGGGCGAGGACCTTCTGGCTGGCGGCGGAGAAGGCCCCCGGGAAGTACGCGATGTTGCGGTCGTCGATCGCCCCGAGCGCCACGTCGAGGTGGTAGAAGCGCGGGTCGACCAGGCGCAGCGACACCACCGGGCGGCCCAGCGCCTCCTGCGCCTCGGCGTGCGCGGGCAGTTCGGTGCGGAAGCCGTGGCCGGCGAGGACCAGCCCGCCGTACGCCTCCGGTAGGTACGCGAAGTCGCCCTCGCCCTCGTTGGTCTCGTTCGGGGCGACGAACCGCCAGCCCCGCCCCTCGTGGAAGGCGCGGTGCGGGGCGGCCTCGGCGGTGCGCTGCTCGTGCCGGAACCGGGCGCCGTAGACCGCCCCGTCGACCGTGAACGCGCCGTTGGCGGCGTACACCATGTCGGGCAGGCCGGGCTCGGGGGCGAGCAGGTGCACGTCGTGGCCGAGGTCGAGCAGGGCCTCGCGCAGGCGGCCCCACTGCTTCACCGCGAGCTGCGCATCGACGGGGGTGCCGAGGTCCATCCACGGGTTGATGGCGTACTCGACCGCGAAGTGCTCGGGCGAGCACATGAGGTACGTCCGCTTCCGCGCGACTCGCTGCTGGTCCACGGTGACCAAGAGTAGGTAGCCTGGAAGTTTCGGAACAGCCAGAACCATTGCTTCCTGAGGGCGGAACGTTGCAGATCGACGCGGTTGACCAGCGAATCATTGCGCTTCTGGTGGCGGACGCGCGCGCGTCGTACGCGGACATCGGCAGTCGCGTGTCACTGTCCGCTCCCGCCGTGAAGAGGCGGGTCGATCGGCTGCGCGCCGCCGGGGTGATCAAGGGATTCACGGCCGTCGTCGACCCGGCCGCCGTCGGCTGGACGACGGAGGCGTTCGTCGAGCTGTTCTGCGCCGGGCGGACCACCCCCGCCCAGATCGGCGTGGCCGTCCGCCGGCACCCCGAGGTGGTCGGGGCGTACACGGTCTCCGGGGAGGCCGACGCGCTGGTGCACCTGCGCGCGGCCGACATCTCCCACCTGGAGGAGGCCCTGGAGCGGCTGCGCGCGGAGTCGTTCGTCACCTCCACCCGCAGCACCATCGTGCTCTCCCGCCTCGCCGAGTCCCCCGGCGTCGGCCCCTCGGTGTAACCCGGCCCGGAACCGGATCGGGGCAGTCCGCGTCGAACCGAGCATGACTCGGGGAACGGTCACCGCCGCGGCCGGCACGCTGGCCGCCCTGACGCTGCTGGCCGGCAGCGCCGCGATCCCGCCGCGCCGCGCGGCGGAGCCGCCGGCCGGCACGCTCCGGCTGGTCGCCTTCGACACCTGCGCCGACGCGCTGGCCCGGCTCCGCGCGGCGGCCTCCGCCTCGGTCGGGCCGTGGGGCTTCCAGGCCGGCTGGCGCACCGGCATCGCGCCGGACCTGGTGGGCGGGCCGGCGGGGGCACCCCTCACCCGGGAGGGCGCGCGGGCTGCGGGTGGGGCGGCCGAGCACTCCGGCACCAACATCCACGAGCCCGGGGCCGACGAGCCGGACCTGGTCAAGACCGACGGCCGGCGGATCGTCACGGTCACCGGGGGCGTGCTGCGGGTGGTGGACGCGGCGACCCGCCGGGCAACCGGGCGGCTGGACCTGACCGGGGACGCCCGGCGGTTCGGCACGCCGGAGGGCAGCCTGCTGCTGCACGGTGACCGGGCGCTGGTGCTGCTCGGGTCGGCGCCGGACGCGCCCGGAGCGCGACCCGGCGGTCGGCCCGCCGAGCCCGGCCGGCCCGCCGGGGCGCGCTCCGGGCCCCGGCTGTTCCTGGTGGACCTGGCCGGGCGGCCGACGCTCGCCGGGACGTACCGGATCGACGGGAACCTGCTCGACGCGCGGCTGACCGGCCCCACGGCCCGGGTGGTGGTGCGCTCGCGGCCCCGGCTGGAGTTTCCCGACCTCGGCGAGGGGGCCACCGACGCGCAGCGGCTGGCGGCGAACCGCACGGCCGTCGCGCGGGCCGGCCTGGACGCCTGGCTGCCGGCGTACGACTGGACGGTGGGCGGCAGCCCGACCGGGAACGGCGACCGGGCCGGAAGCGGCGATCGGCGCGGCGACGGCCGGGTCGGCTGCGACCGGCTCAGCGCCGCGCCCGACGCCACCGGCACGGCCGTGCTGACCGTGCTCAGCTTCGACCTGGCCGCCGGCCGCCTCGGCGACGGCGACCCGGTCAGCGTGGCCGGCGACGCGGACACCGTCTACGGCACCGCCGGCAGCCTCTACCTCGCCGGGGAGCGGAGGCGACCGGGCCAGCTCCGCCCGCGCGGCGGGTTCGGCCCCGACGCGACCGACCCGCCGGCCACCGCGATCCACCAGTTCGACACCAGTGGTCCGGGCCGCCCCCGCTACCTGGCGTCGGGGACGGTGCCGGGCGTGCCGATCAACCAGTACGCGCTGTCGGAGTGGCGGGGGCACCTGCGGGTCGCCACCACCACCGGCGACGACTCGGGCCCCCGGCCGGCGACCGAGTCCGCCGTGTACGTGCTGGCCCGCCGGGGCGACACCCTGGTCCGCGCCGGCACCGTCGGCGGGCTCGGCCGGGGCGAGCGCATCCACTCGGTGCGCTACCTCGGCCCCACCGGCTACGTGGTGACCTTCCGGCGCACCGACCCGCTCTACGCGCTCGACCTGACCGACCCGACCGCGCCCCGGGTGACCGGCGAGCTGAAGATCACCGGGTACTCGGCGTACCTGCACCCGGTGGGCGAGGGGCGGCTGCTCGGAGTCGGCCAGGAGGCGGACGCCGAGGGGCGGGCGCAGGGCCTCCAGGTCTCCCTCTTCGACGTCGCCGATCCGGCCCGGCCCACCCGGCTGGCCCGCCACCACGTCCCCGGGCTCACCTCGGCGGCGGAGTTCGACCCGCACGCCTTCCTCTACGACGCCCGGACGGGCCTGCTGGCGCTGCCGGTCCACGACGGCTCCGTACGCCTGTTCCGGGTCGCCGGCGCGGGCCTGGAGCCGGTCGGCGCGGTCGACCATCCGGGCGACCTGCCGGTCACCCGCTCGCTGCTGGTCGGCGGGGTGCTCTGGACCGTCTCCGACGGCGGGCTGCGGGCCGACGACCCGACCGACGTGGCCGCCGGAACCTGGCTGCCGGCCGACGGCTGACAGTTCGTCGGTCCAGTGCTGTCGGGTCGTCGGCCCAGAGGCTGGCAGGTCGTCGGGGCGGGCGTCGTCAGAGGTACATGCCGGTGCGGTGCTCGTCGGTGTCCCGCCGGCCGGGCTTGTCGCCCTCGCCGAAGAAGCGCTTCCCGCCGAACTCGCCGTGCAGCCGGTCGTCCAGCTCGTCGGCGAGGCCGGTCATCACCTGCACGGCGAGCATCAGGTGGGTGGCCTGGAAGTCGCGGCCGAAGACCGGGATCGACGCCCAGACCGTGTCGTCGGCGCAGTACAGCCGCCCGATCGGCATGCGGTTGGTCAGCTCGGACAGCTTCACGTAGAGCCGTTCGGTGGGCTCGACCTCCGTGAGCACCGGCGAGAAGACGTCCACCAGGGGCGGGTTGTCGCGCACCCGGACGAAGACCATCGCCGACCCGGCCCGGATGTTGATGTCGCCGTCCGAGTCGACCTGCAACCGGTCGGGCTCGGACTTGAGCATGGTGGAGACCACCGTGCGTACCCGCTCGGCCAGGGCGAGCACGTCGCTGGCCGCCGTCTTGGCCCCGGCGGCGGCCAGCGCCTCGTCCAGGTCCGCCTCCACGTCCCGGTCCGGGCCGAACTCGCTGCGCGCGGTGCCCATCGGCCCCACCGGCAGCGGCTCCCCCTCGGCGTCGTGCACCAGGTAGACCAGGAACGCCGGGTGCGGCGCGCCGTACACGTCCCGCAGGGTGCGGGAGAGCAGCGCGGCCAGCCGGGTCGCCTCGGCGGCGTCACCCTCTAGGCCGAAGTGCTCGCCCGAGCCCTCGACCACGCCGGGCGGCGACCAGCCGAGCGCGATCATGCCGGCGACGGCGGACCGGTCCAGCCGGTACCCCTGCGGAAGGGTCGCGTTGCCGACCGCCCGCGCCGAGAGCCGCCCGTCGTCGCCGAGGTCGACGCTGATCGAGTAGATGGCGTCGCCGGTGCCCGAGGCGGTCGGGTCGAGGGTCAGCTCGACGTGCGCCCCGGGGGGCAGCCCGCGCAGCCGCTCGGCGAGGGCCCGGGCGAACTCCTGCCAGGCCTCGGTCACCTTCGCCCTCAGGTCAGCCGTGGTCGACTCGTCGAGCAGGATCGGCTCGTGCTCGGGCCGCCCGCCGGGCGCGTCTCCATCCGGTGCCGAGGGGTGGCCTACCGTCATGATCGCCTCCGTCCGTCACGGTCACCCTACCCACGCGGGCGGTCGCGCGAATCGGCCCGATCGTGCGGGGATCAGGCGGGCGGGCGGTCGCCCAACTCGACGGGCCAGGCGCCGGCCAGGTCGCTGAGCCTCCCGGCGGCGACCGCCGGATCGGCCCCCCGCCCCACGGCCAGCCCCAACAGGTACGCGGTGACCGGCGCGCCCGGGCGCACGACCTGGTGCGCGACGTCCTTGGCCAGGTCGAGCACGGCCGACACCGGCACCCCGGCCGGGTCGAGACCCAGCTCCGCGCAGGCCGCCGTCACCCAGTCGTCCAGCACCGTCATCGCGCCCACTCCTCCGCCCGGCGTACGTCCTCGTCAGTGTCGCAGTCGAACCAGGGCGGCGGGCCCGGGCCGGACCAGGGCACCTCGCGCACGGCCAGCCCGGCGAGCAGCGAGCGCACCGACGCCCCGTCGAGCGTGCCGCCCCGGGCGGCGGCCAGCCGGTCGAGCGCGGCCCGCAGCGGGCCGAGCCGCCACACCCCGCAGAGCTGCTGCCGCCGGCCCTCGCGGTCGACGAGGCACGCGCCGTCCACCGTCGGGTCGGCGAGCCGGCCGCGCAGCACCCCCACCGCCTCCCGGGTGAGCAGGGGCAGGTCGGCGGCGAGGAGGGCGACGGTGGTCGTGCCGGCGGGCAGCAGGGACAGGCCCGCGGCGGCGGCGGCGACCGGCCCGCCGCCCGGCGGCTCCTCCCGGGTCAGCCGTACGCCGGGCGGCACCGGGCCGTCCGGGCCGACCAGGACCCGCACGTCGGCGTCGGCGACGGCGTCCAGCACCCGCTCGCGCATCGACCGGCCGCCCACCGCCAGCCCGGTCTTGTCGACGCCGCCCATCCGGCGCGCCGACCCGCCCGCCAGCACGACCGCCGCCCAGCCCGTCACCCGGTCACCGTACCGCCGCCGGGTGCCGGCGGCCTCCCGCGCGGCCTGCCCCGACTCGACCGGTTGCGTGGCACCGGCCCGGGCGTTCGGGCAGGATTGCGGGATGGGACGGGCGACTGACCGGCGGAAGGTGCTCCGCATCGACCTCGACGCGGCCGACCCGTCCCGCGTCGCCGTGCGCCGGCCGGACAGCCTCGCCGTCGAGGAGCCGCTGGAGATCCGGGTCGGGCCGGGCGGGCCGGGGCGGCGGCGACCGCTCGCCGTGACCATGCGCACGCCCGGCGACGACCTTGACCTGGCGATCGGGTTCCTGCTGACCGAGGGGCTGATCCGCTCGGCGGCCGACGTGCACACCGCCCAGCTCTGCGCGGGCGCGGAGACGCCGAACACGTACAACGTGGTGGACGTGGTGCTCGCCCCCGGCGTGCCGGAGCCGGCCACCGACCCGGCCCGGAACTTCTACACCACCAGCTCGTGCGGCGTGTGCGGCAAGGCCAGCATCGACGCCGTGCGGACCCGCTCCCGGTTCGCCGTCGCCGACGACCCGCTGACCGTGCCGGCCGCCCTGCTGGCCGAGCTGCCGGACCGGCTGCGGGCGGCGCAGCGCAACTTCGACCGCACCGGCGGGCTGCACGCGGCGGGGCTCTTCACCGCCGAGGGCGAACTGGTGGTGCTGCGCGAGGACGTCGGCCGGCACAACGCCGTCGACAAGGTGGTGGGCTGGGCCGTCCGCCAGGAACGCCTGCCGCTGGCCGGGCACCTGCTGCTGGTCTCGGGGCGGGCGAGCTTCGAGCTGACCCAGAAGGCGTGGATGGCCGGCGTGCCGCTGCTCGCGGCCGTGTCCGCCCCGAGCAGCCTGGCCGGGGAGCTGGCCGAGGAGGCGGGGATGACGCTGGTCGGCTTCCTGCGCGGCCGGACGATGAACGTCTACGCGGGCGCGCACCGCCTCGCGTAAGGAGGCCCCCGCCGCGCATCGGTCGTTATGGCGAGGCTCACGCCATGCCGCCCCCCGCGATCGGGAGCCCTGTGCCACGATCGACGCACGCTCCGTGAAGACGAACGTGAACGTGTGGGCGGTTTGTGGGGGAACATGCGCGTCGCCGTACCGCAGCGCGGCGGCTTCGGGCAGGTGCTCAGGGACCTGCGCGACAGCCGCCGCCTGACCCAGGAGGAACTGGCGGAGGCGTCCGGGTCCAGCGTCCGGACCATCCGGGAGATGGAACGAGGCCGGGTCCGTACGCCCCAGCGGCGTACCGTCGCGCTGCTCGCGGACGCGCTCGGCCTGGCCGGCGCGGACCGCGACGGCTTCCTCGACCTGGCCCGCGCGCAGCGCTGCCCGCCGGGGCCCACGGCCCGCCCGCCGCTGCCGGCGGTTCCCTCGGAGCTGCCCGCTGCGGTCCCCGAGCTGGTCGACCGGGAGCCGGAGCTGGCCGCGCTGACCCGCCTCGCCGCCGGGGTGACCGACGGCAGCGCCACCACCTCCTCCGTCGTCGTGCTGCACGGGCCGCCCGGCATCGGCAAGGGCAGCCTCGCGGTCGCCGCCGGGCACCGGCTCGGCGGCGGTTTCGGCGACGGTCAGCTCTTCGTCGACCTGCGCGGCACCGCGCCGGCCGGCCCCGTCGACCCCGCCGAGGCCCTCGCCGGGCTGCTCCGCTCCCTCGGGTTGCCCGAGGCGGGGATACCGGGCCCGGCGGAGCAGCGGGGCCGGCTGTTCCGCACCCTCACCCACGAGCGGCGGCTGCTGATCGTGCTGGACGACGCCGCCGACGAGGCCCAGGTCCGCCCGCTGCTGCCGGCCGGGCGGCACTGCCTGACCCTGGTCACCAGCCGACGCGCGCTGACCGGGCTGACCGGCACCGTCCGGGTCCCGCTCGGCCTGCTCGCCCCGGACGCCGCCCGGAGGCTGCTCGCCTCCATCGCCGGCCCGGAGCGGCTCGCCGCCGACCCGACCGGCACGGACGAGTTGGTCGAGCTGTGCGGCCGGCTGCCGCTGGCGATCCGCGTCGCCGGGAACCGGCTGGCCAGCCGGCCCGGCTCGCCGGTGGCCCAGCTCGTCGCCCGGCTCCGCGACCCGGGGCGGCGGCTGGCCGAGTTGGCCACCGGGGATCTCGACGTGCGCGCCGCGTTCGACGCCTCGTACCGTCGGCTCGGCCCCACGGCGGCCGGGGTCTTCCGGCGGGCGTCCCTGCTCCACGGCCCGGAGTTCGACGCCGCGCTGCTCGCCACGGTCACCGGCGCGACCGCCGAGGTGGCGGCGGCCTGCGCCGAGGAACTGGTCGACGCGGGCCTGCTGCTCGCCCGCGAGGACCGGTACGGCTTCCACGGGCTGGCCCGCGTCTACGCCCGCGACCGCCTCCGCGCCGAGGGGTAAGCAAGGGTGCCTCGTCAACGCCTGCGGAACAGAGCCGCAGGTGGGCCCCGCCGGGTGCCCGCCCGACGGGGCCCACCTGGGGTGGGAGGCAGGTTCAGGAGCAGGCGGCGCCGTTCAGGGTGAACGGCGCCGGGTTGGTCGCGGGCCCGCTCGCGGTGAACCCGAAGCTGACCGAGCCGCCGGACTGGATCGTCGCGTTGTACGACTCGTTGGCCACCGTCACCGCCGGGCCGGTCTGCTGGAACACGCCGTTCCAGCCCCCCTGGACGAGCTGACCGCCGCCGTACGTCCAGCCCACGGTCCAGTTGTTGACCTGCGGCCCGTCGTTGTAGACGGTGACGGCGGCGGTGTAGCCGTTGGCCCACGAAGCGGTCACCGTGAAGGAGATTCGGCAGGTGGCGGCCGTGCCGGTCACCGGCACGATGTCGCCGAAGTCGTCGCGGGCGGTGGCGAAGTCCTGGAACCCGAAGCCGGGGCCGGCCGAGCGGGTGGTGGTGCCGGCGGCGAGGACGGTGCCGTCGGAGTTGACCGCGTACACCGGGCCGCCGCTGTCACCACCGCGGGCCGAATCGTCCCCGTCGAGCTGGGTCGCCTCGACCAGGTCCTCCCGGTCGGTGTAGTGGAACTGCACCTCCAGGTCGCAGATCGGGCCGCCGAGGACCCCGGCCGACGTCGCGCCGGACTGGCAGAGGAGCTGGCCGGGGAAGACCTGGGTCCACCCGACCACCCGGGCCCGCGCGTTGTCGTTCGAGCCGCCGACGTAGATCCAGCCGCCGGCCGACGGGGTGGCGATCAGCATCGTGTCGTGGTCGACGTTCCTGTGGGTCTGCACGCCGATCGGCTCGCCCTGGCCGTCGCTCCACTGCGCCCCGATCGCGCCGCAGTGCCCGGCGCTGAGCAGGTGGTTGGTGCCGGCGGCCACCTCGCGTACGCCGAAGCCGATCGAGCAGCCCGCGCCCGAGTCGTTCCAGATCCGCGCCCCGCCGCTCCACGGCGCGGAGTCGTCCTCCCGGGACCGGGGAACCAGCCGCTCCTGCTGCACGACGGTCGTCCGCACCCCGGTCCGGGGCAGTTTCGGCAGCGCCGCGTCCGCGTCGTCTACGACGATCTCCAGACCGGAGCCGTCGGTGCGCAGCCGCACGTCGTGGGCGGCGTCGCCCGCGTCGCCGTCCACCACGGGGGCGATCCGCTCGGCGGCGGCGGCCAGCTCCGCCTTGGCGTACGCCGCAGGGGTGACCTCGACCGGCGCGATCCGGCGGGCGACGGCCACGGCCGAGGCGATGTCGGCCGGCAGCTCCCCCTTCCACCAGAGCGCGACGTGGTCGCCGACCAGCCCGATGCCGGCGTACCCGCGCGCCGGGCCGCGCTCGACGGCGGCCCGCAGGCCGGTCGCCGCGTCGACCAGCGGCACCTGCGCCGCCATCCGGGCCCGCGTGGCGGCCGGGATCAGGTCGAGGATCGCGGCGTCGCCCGCCTTCGCGGCCGGGCCGGCCTGCGCGCGGGCGGGAACCGCCGCCGGTCCGGCGAGGGCGGTGGCACCGACGAGCGCCCCTGCCGCCAGGAGGCGGGAGGTCACCTTCCAGGTCTGTGTCATGACGCAGAGTCAATCGGCGGTGCGGTCGGCGGCCCAGGCAGGAGGCCCGGCAGGAGACTCCTGCCGGGTGTCCTGCCGGTGTCAGCGCCCCCAGGACACCGGGCGTCCCCGGCGTCCACACCGGACAAGCCCGGAAAGCCTGGCGCAAAGAAGCCTGCCACAATGCGGCCGTGAACGAACTGGAGGCGTTTCGAGCCGCCGCCCGGCAGAAGGACATGCCCGACGACGCCGTCGACTGGTGGCTGCGACTCGCGCGCCCCTGCCTGCGGCTGGAGAAGGACGACAGCGGCCCGGTCGTCGGGCACTTCGGCGGCAGGCCGGCGCTGCCCGCCTCGGTCGCCTGGCCCGAGGACTGCGTCCACCTGGCCTCGATCGACCTCGCCGCGATCCCCCGCGACGCCCACGACCTGGACCTCCCCAGGGACGGCACCCTCGTCTTCTTCTCGGTGACGGACTCGGTGCCCGACATCGGGCAGGTGGTCCACGTGCCGGCCGGCACGGCGGTCACCGAAGCCGAGCCGCCCGCCAGCACCGCCACGGTGTACGACCGCATTCCGCTCAGCGGCAGCCCGGACTGGAGCCTGCCCGAGGCGCCCTGGATGAGCCTCCGCTACGCGGGGGAGAACCGCGACGACGCGCGGCTCTACCGGGAGCTCGTGTGGGATCTCGGGTACGACGATCGCGGCGACGAGACCGTGGCCGTCCTCGGTGGGTTCGGCACCTCGAACACCGGCGGTCTGGGCATTCCGGTCACCCCCGAGACCGAGGTGCTGCTGGTCGAGTTCCACCTGGCCGACGACCTGGTCGGCGAGGACTTCGAGACCGACTACGCCACCCTCTTCTACGTGATCACCCGTGCCGACCTGGCCGCTCACCGGTTCGAAGGGGTGTCGCTGGCCTCCGACTTCCACGGCTGACCACGCCCGCCCCGGCCGAGCGCCGCTACCCCGCAGCGCCGGCATGCCCACGCGGACCCGTGGGGGCGGCGCCCCGCAAGGGCAGAGCCGGGGGTACGCCGTCGAAGCCCGCCCGCCACCGGCGGCCTGCCACACTGCGTCCCATGAACGAGTTGGAAGCGTTCCGGGTTGTCGCCCGGCAAGCAGACATGCCTGACGACGCCATCGACTGGTGGCTGCGACTCGCGCGCCCCTGCCTGAACCTGGAGAAGGGCGGCAGCGGCCCGGTCGTCGGGTACTTCGGCGGCAGGCCGGCGCTGCCCGCCTCGGTCGCCTGGCCCGAGCGCACCGTCCACCTGGCCTCGATCGACCTCGCCGCGATTCCCCGCGACGCCCACGACCTGGATCTTCCCAGCGACGGCACCCTGGTCTTCTTCTCGGAGACAGCCATGCTCCCCGAGGCCGCGCACGTGATCTACGTGCCGGCCGGCACGGCGGTCGCCGAGGCCGAGCCGGCCCCCACCACCCCCAGCGTGTACGAGCGCTTCCCCCTCAGAGGCACGCCGGACTGGAGCCTCCCCGAGTGGCCCGGCGACAGTCCTCTCTACGCCGGGGAGGACCGCGACGACGAGGAGCTGTACCAGGAGATCGTCTGGGATCTCGAGGTCGACGACGATGACGATGACGATGACGGCGGCTGCGGCGGCCAGAGCGTGGCCGTCCTCGGCGGGTACGGCACCTCCAACACCGGCGGTCTGGGCGTCCCGGTCGACTTCGAGACCCAGGTGTTGCTGGTCGAGTTCTACCTGACCGAGGACAAGGTCGGCACCGACTTCGAGACCGACTACTCGACCCTCTTCTACACGCTGAGCCGCGACGATCTCGCCGCCCGCAGGTTCGAGAAGTTGTCCTTCGCTGCCGACTTCCACGGCTGACCGCTGCCGCTCGGCTCCCACCGGTGCCCACACCCCCGCTACCCGCGAGCGCGGGCCCAGGACAGGAAACGCTCGGTGAGGTCGGGGGGCGGCTCCCCGGGCGTCAACTGCGCCAGCTGCTCCGTGGCCTCGTCGTGCAGGACCGCCAGGTAGATGAGCAGGGCGACACGGTTGCCCCGGTACTCGACCAGCAGCGACAGCCGCGCCTCCCCGCACGGCCACGGGTGGCCGCAGGCGCGGCACAGCCAGATCGGGCGCAGCGGCACGTGTGGGCGGGCGACGCGCGACATCAGCGCACCCGCAGCGCGACGGCCCGCGCCTGGTCGTCGGTCAGCGGCAGGAACCACAGGAAGCGCCGCACCACCTCCGGGGGCGTCGGCCCGCCCGGCTGCCCCCGGAGGTCACGGACGGCCTGCCGCGCCATCCGCACGAACTCCGGCAGCAGCATCACGCGGGCGTCTCTGTCGATCGAGCCCTCCGTCCAGGCCGGGCAGGGAAAGGGCCACCCGCAGCGCCGGCAGACCCACGCGGGCCCCTGCGGGCGGTGGTCCGCAAGGTCAGACCCAGGGGTACGCCCCCGGGGGTCGCCCGCCGCCGCACTCCCGGGCGTGAGCTGCTCAGGGGTACGCCGGGCGACGACCGACCCGAAGACGGGCCACGCCGACGCCTCGTTGCGCTGCTTCCCGTGCGGCGGGGTCGCCGGGTTGCCCAGCGGGGAAGCGTGCGGGGCCCGGGGTGACGGTGGGCCCGGCCTCGGCGCGGGCCCCGGGGCCGGTGGTGCGGAATCGAGTCGTGGCTGCGGGGCCGGGCGGCAGACCTGGCACACGCAGTGCCGGCCCCGTCGGGACGGGTGACGCCCTCCTCGGTGCGGCATCGCTGCTCCTCTCCGTCGAGGTTGGAGAGGGGGCCGCCCGCGCGTCGCGCAGGAAGGACCGGGGCGACCCCCTCGACGCACGCGACCGCCGGGCAACTCCTCCACCGGCCACGCCGTCCTACACGAAACGCTCACACTCGTTCACGGACGGTTGAACCATCGCGTGCGACCATCAAGGGACGTCTACGAAAGGTCCCTCCCGGTGATAAGGAACGACGTTCTCCACACAGCCCTCACCGTGGCAGGTCTGACCGCCAGCGACCTGGCTGAGAGATGCCATGTGGACCCCAAAACCGTGGAACGCTGGATCAGTCGGGGTCGAATTCCTCATCCGCGATCCCGAGTGCGTGTGGCCGAGGTGCTGGGTAAGGATGTGGGCGTGCTCTGGCCTGAAGTTGTGCGTCGCGCGGTCAAGGTGGGGTCCGATCGGGAACTCGTCGGCGTCTACGCCCGGCGATCAGATCTACCTCGCACCCTCTTCCGCGAGCTGATCGAGCGTGCGAAGACAAGACTGTGGTTCGGAGGATTTACGAGTTACTTCGTCTGGCTTGAGGTGCCCAATGCCCCCGCCACACTGGGCACGAAGCTCGACAACGGCGCGGACGTGCGCTTCCTGCTCGGCGATCCAGCAAGCCCCGTCACCACCGGACGCGACCGCGTCGAGGCGACCCCACTGACCCTCGGAACCAGAATCGCCATGTCGCAGGCGGAGATCGCGAAGTCGCCCACCCCTCTGCCCGTGCGAATCTCTGACCGTCACATCGCCATGTCGACCTGGATCTTCGATGACGACGCCATCGTCGCCACCCATATCGGGGCGGGGCTGGGCCAGGATTCAGTAACGCTGCACTTCCGACGCCGGGAGGCTGGAGGCCCGTTCGACCGGTACGTGGAGCACTTCGAGGCCCTGTGGGGCGATGCCCAAGTAGCCTGACCGACCGCCACGAGCCCTGTAGTCGTTCAGCATGGCGAGGCCGGCCAGGTCGGTTTCCTACTAACCGGGAATTGGTCTCGGATGACGGGACGCTCCGGAGATCTTGGTAGATTTCGGCCCCCATAGGGGCCATTCGCGTCCAAGATTGCGTCGCCGCGCTTACGTCGCCCATGTGGAGCCAGCCAGTTGGGGTGGCGCAGGCTGGCGATTCATAGGTGAGGGCCGGAGGGGTGTCGGTGCGCTCAACACGTCGGCGGTTCGCCCTCATCGGGAATCACCCCCGCATGCGCGGGGAGCAGCTGGCGAGGTGCCGGAACTCCTCCCCGCAGTCCGGATCACCCCCGCATGCGCGGGGAGCAGGAGCTGCCGCCGGCGCGTTCGACGGTGACGTCGGGATCACCCCCGCATGCGCGGGGAGCAGGCACTGACGCTGTGCCGCCGCACCCGGCAGACGGATCACCCCCGCATGCGCGGGGAGCAGTTCGTCCTGGAGTTGGGCGCGGCAGGGCATGGGGGATCACCCCCGCATGCGCGGGGAGCAGCACTGGTCGCCCTCAACAACCTGCCCTCCGACCGGATCACCCCCGCATGCGCGGGGAGCAGAGCCTCGCGGCTGGCTTCCACCGCCGCAGCACGGGATCACCCCCGCATGCGCGGGGAGCAGTCGAAGCAGGGGAGTGGCTGACCTGCGTGGATGGGATCACCCCCGCATGCGCGGGGAGCAGGGCATCGCCCTCGACCAGGCCGCCGCGCTCGGCGGATCACCCCCGCATGCGCGGGGAGCAGGCCCGACTTAGTTGTCGGGCGGTGCCGCTACGAGGATCACCCCCGCATGCGCGGGGAGCAGATCAAAAAGGGGCGCAGCGTCGGCATGATCACGGGATCACCCCCGCATGCGCGGGGAGCAGGAGGAGACGTACGGCTCGTACGGGCCGGACCAGGGATCACCCCCGCATGCGCGGGGAGCAGGCGGCGCCGTCACCGCCGACACCCGGGCGGCCCGGATCACCCCCGCATGCGCGGGGAGCAGTTAAACGGCATTCGTGTAGCAGGTGACGGCGAGGGATCACCCCCGCATGCGCGGGGAGCAGGACAACTACCCCGGGCTGGAGCCGCTGGACACGGGATCACCCCCGCATGCGCGGGGAGCAGCCCGGTCGGCGAACGCCGCGAGGGTGCCGACCGGGATCACCCCCGCATGCGCGGGGAGCAGACTTCCTGACCTGGGCCGCTAGAGATCAACTCCCCGGCTTTCATTCACTCTGTGACTCAAGATCCACTCCTCAGGGACGGCTGCCAGGCTGTTCCGTCGCTGGCACAGCGTAAGGCGTGAGCAGACCCCAAGGGGAGATCCGAGAGCACCACGCCGGCCCCCGCCCACCCCGATCCTCAACCGCGTCGGCGTCGACGGCGCAGCATCCCCGGCGCGTCGACCGCCGGCCAGCCGTCCAGTCGGGACGGCGGCACCCCGCGCCTCAGCAGGTCATCCAGCAACAGCGCCAGCGAGTAGTTCGGGTGCGCCTCGATCACCCGTTCCAGGGCCACCGCCGCCAGCGCCCCCTGCCCCGCCCGCCACGCGGCAAAGGCCAGCAGGGAGCCCGGGGCGGCGATCAGCTCCGGCGCGGCGCGCCGCAGCACGTCGGTCCAGAGGGCGATGTCGCGCTCCCGCCCGTCGGTGCGTTCCCAGGCGTGGTCGCGCACCGGGAGGTGGGTGAGGAGCAGGGTCAGCCAGGCCAGTTCGTCGTCGGTCAGCCGCTCGCCCCGGCGCTGCCCACGCATGGCGGCGCGGACGGCGGTCATGCCCGCCCGCCGCAGGGCGCGCCCGTCGATCAGGTCGTCGGTGGATTGTCCGACCACCAGTTCGTCGCGGCGGCGCTCGGCGCTCGCCACAGCCTGGCGCATCGCCATCCGCGCGGGGCCGTCGAACGGGGCCACCTGCGCGGTCAGGGCCGCCCGGTCGGGCAGCGCCACCTGGCCGGCGTAGACGGCCGCCGCGCTGACCTCGCTGGCTCCCGCGTCGTAGGGGGTGCCGTCGGGCGGGCAGCAGGCCGGCTCGGCGCACAGGTACGACCAGTACCGGCCGCCCGTCACCCGCAGGGCGTCGAGCACGGCCAGCCCGGCGACGGCCAGCGACTGCCGTACCGCGTCGACGGCGGGGGTGACCCGGGGCGCGTCGCCGTACCCGAGCACGGTGGCGGACTCGGCGCCCTGGCGGGCGATGACGCCGGCCAGGTGGGTGGCCGGGTCGAGCGGGTCGTCGCCCGTGCCCGGCAGGTCGGCGCGGGCGGCGAAGACGATCCGCCGGCCGCGCAGCGCGACCACCACGACGCTGTCGGCGGGGTGGAAGCCGAGCAGGTACGGCACGGCGGCGATGAGGTCGGCGGGCGAGCGGACGGTGAGCCGGGCGCGGTCGACGGAGTTCATGGGGGCAGCGTCGGCAACTCCCGGCCGCCCTTCCGGCCCTGTGGACGACACGCGGGTTATCCACAGGCACGGAGAGTAAGAGCCCAGGTCAGCGCCGTACCCCACGGAGAGCGTCTGCAACGGATACCTTGCGCTCATGGACCTGGCGTACCTGCGGGCGCATCCGGAGCACCTTCCGACGTTCCTCACCCACCAGCGGATCCGGGAGACGCCGGTCTCCGGCGGGGACATCTGCGCGGCCTCCCGGCTGACGCTGGACGACGGGCACTCGGTCTTCGCCAAGAGCTGGCCGCAGGAGCGGGCCGGACGGCCGGCGCCGGAGGGCTTCTTCGCCGCCGAGGCGGCCGGGCTGCGCTGGCTGCGGGAGGCCGGCGGGGTGCCCGTACCGGAGGTGGTGGTGGCGCTGCCGGAGCTGCTGGCGCTCGACTGGGTGGAGCCCGGCGAGCCGACGCCGGAGGCCGCCGAGCGGTTCGGCCGCGATCTGGCCGCCACGCACCGGGCCGGGGCCGACGCCTTCGGCGCGGAGTGGCCGGGCTTCGTCGCGGCGCTTCCGCAGGACAACACCCGGGAGGCGGGCCCGTGGCCGGAGTGGTTCGCCCGGCGACGCCTCCTGCCGTACCTGCGGCGGTCCGTCGACGAGGGCGCGCTGACCGGCGTCGAGACGGCGCTGGTCGAGGAGGTGATCGGGCGGATCGGGGAGTTCGGCGGCGACGAGCCGCCGGCGCGGATCCACGGCGACCTCTGGCCGGGCAACGTGCTGTGGGGGGCGGACGGGCGGGCATGGCTGATCGACCCGGCCGCGCACGGCGGCCACCGGGAGACGGACCTGGCCCAGTTGGCGCTCTTCGGCGGCGCGCCGCACCTCGACCGGATCACGGCGGCCTACCGGGAGGTGTGGCCACTGGCCGACGGGTGGCGCGAGCGGGTGCCGCTGCACCAGCTCCACCTGCTGCTGGTGCACACCGCCCTGTTCGGCGCGACGTACCGCGACTCGGTGGCCGCCGCCGCCCGCGCGGCCCTGCGTGGGCCCGGGCGCGCTACGGTCGAACGGTGACCGCCGCTGCGCCGACCGACGGGGGCCTCGTCGACCGGTACGGCCGCGTCGCCCGGGACCTTCGCGTTTCGCTGACCGACAAGTGCAACCTGCGCTGCACGTACTGCATGCCGGCCGAGGGTCTGCCCTGGCTGGCCGGGCCGCAACTGCTGACCGACGACGAGATCGTCCGGCTGGTCGGGGTGGCGGTGCGGCTGCTCGGGGTGACCGAGGTGCGGTTCACCGGCGGGGAGCCGCTGATCCGGCCCGGCCTGGCCGGCATCGTCGCGGCGGTGGCCGCGCTGGAGCCCCGACCCCGGATCTCGCTGACCACCAACGGCCTCGGCCTGGACCGGCTGGCCCCCGCCCTGCGCGCCGCCGGCCTTGACCGGGTGAACGTGTCCCTGGACACCCTCGACGCCGCCCGGTTCGCCCGGCTGACCCGGCGGGACCGGCTCGCGGACGTGCTCGCCGGGCTGGCCGGGGCGGCTGCCGCCGGGCTCACCCCGATCAAGATCAACAGTGTGTTGATGCGCGGGGTCAACGACGACGAGGCCCCGGCGCTGCTCCGCTTCGCCCTGGCCCACGGCTACGAGCTGCGCTTCATCGAGCAGATGCCGCTGGACGCCCAGCACGGCTGGGACCGGGCGGCCATGGTCACCGCCGAGGAGATCCTCGCCGCGCTGCGTACCGGCTTCGACCTGGCCCCGGACCCGGCGGAGCGCGGTGCCGCGCCGGCCGAGACGTGGCTGGTCGACGGCGGCCCGGCCCGGGTGGGGGTGATCGGCACCGTGACCCGGCCGTTCTGCGGCGACTGCGACCGCACCCGGCTGACCGCCGACGGCCAGGTCCGCGCCTGCCTCTTCGCCACGGAGGAGTCCGACCTGCGCGGGGCGCTGCGGGGCGGGGCGGACGACGCGGAGCTGGCCCGACGCTGGCGCGCGGCGACGTGGGGCAAGCGGGCCGGGCACGGCATCGACGACCCGGCCTTCCTCCAGCCCGCCCGGCCGATGTCCGCGATCGGGGGATGACGGTGCACGGCTCCGATTCCACGGCCGGCAAGCTCACCATCCGGTACTTCGCCGGGGCGCGGGCCGCCGCCGGCACGCCCGAGGAGAGCGCGCCCGCCGGGCGCTGCCTCGACGAACTCACCGGTGAGCTGGCCGAACGCCACGGCGCGCGGCTCGCCGCCGTGCTGCGGGCGGCGAGCTTCCTGGTCGACGGCGTCACCTGTCATGATCGTCGGGCACCGCTGCCGGCCGGCGCGACGATCGACGTACTGCCCCCCTTCGCGGGCGGCTGAGAGGACTCCCGTGTTGGCGACCCTGGGCTTCGTGGGCTTCGTGGCGCTCGTCGTCGGCCTGATCCACTTCTACCTGTGGCGACGCCTGGTCAGGGACACCACCCGTCCCGGCCGCTGGCGTCGGGTCGGCGCGGTGGCCGCCCTGCTGCTGGCGCTGCTCGTGCCGGCGACCATGGCCGGCACCCAGGCGGGCTGGTACTGGCTGGCCTGGCCCGGATACCTGTGGCTCGCGCTGATGTTCTACCTGCTCGTCGTGCTCCTCGTGCTGGAGGTGCCGATGCTGGTGACCCGGCTGGCGCTGCGCCGCCGGGTGACCGCCGCCGAGCCGGCCGCCGCCGCGCCCGAGCCGGTGCTGGTGGGTGCGGCCGGCACCGCCGAGCCGCCGGCCGCCGTGGCCGTCGACCAGCCCGACCACGACCCGTCCCGCCGACTGCTGCTGGCCCGGGGCGCGGCGATCTTCGCGGGCCTCACCGCCGCCGGGGTCACCGGCTACGGGGTGCGCAACGCGATGGGCCCGCCGCACCTGGACCGGGTGCAGATCCCGCTGGCGAAGCTCCCGCGCGGCATGGACGGGCTGCGCATCGCCACCGTCTCCGACATCCACCTCGGCCCCCTGCGCGGGCGGGAGCACACCGAGCGGATCGTGGCGATGATCAACCGGCTGGACGCCGACCTGGTCGCGGTGGTCGGCGACATGGTCGACGGGTCGGTCGCCGAGCTGGGCAACGCGGCGGCCCCGCTGCGCGACCTGCGCTCCCGGTACGGCAGCTTCTTCGTCACCGGCAACCACGAGTACTACTCCGGGGTGGAGGAGTGGGTGCGGGAGGTGGACCGGCTCGGCCTGCGGGTCCTCCAGAACGTCCGGCAGGAGATCCGCACCCCGGGCGGCGTGCTCGACCTCGCCGGGGTCAACGACGTCAGCGCCGCCGGCACCGGGCTGGCCGCCCCCGCCGACTACGCCGCCGCCCTCGGCGACCGGGACCCCGGCCGCCCCGTGGTGCTGCTGGCCCACCAACCGATCGCCGCCGTCGAGGCCGCGAAGTTCGGGGTGGACCTGCAACTGTCCGGGCACACCCACGGCGGCCAGATCGTGCCGTTCAACCTGGCCGTGAAGCTCGAGCAGCCCGTCGTCTCCGGCCTCGGCGAGGTTGACGGCACGAAGGTGTACGTCACCAACGGGGCCGGCTTCTGGGGGCCGCCGGTCCGGGTCGGGGCCAACCCGCAGGTCACCCTGGTCGAGCTGCGCACCCCCTGACCGCCCCCGGCGGCATACCGCACGGCGCGGCGGGTGTCGAGGTAAGGATTGCTCAGGTCACCCGTACGCGTGGCGGGAGGCGGCCACCCGGGCGGGCGTGACAGGATGCGGCGTGCTCCCGTTCAGCGCCGCACCCCCCGGTGGCCCCTCGCCGTTCGTCGCGGACCTGCACATCCACTCGAAGTACTCCCGCGCGTGCAGCCGCGACCTGACCCTGCCGAACCTCGCCTGGTGGGCGAGGCGCAAGGGCATCGGCGTGCTCGGCACCGGCGACTTCACCCACCCCGCCTGGTACGACCACCTGCGCGAGACGCTGCACCCGGCCGAGCCCGGCCTGTACCGGCTCTCCCCGGAGGCCGAGCGGGACGTCGCCCGCAGGCTGCCGCCCCGGCTGGCCAGCGAGGCGGAGGCCGACCCGGTCCGGTTCATGCTCAGCGTGGAGATCTCCACGATCTACAAGCGCGACGACCGCACCCGCAAGGTGCACCACCTGATCTACCTGCCGGACCTGGACGCGGTGGAACGGTTCAACACCACCCTCGGCCGGATCGGGAACATCGCCTCCGACGGCCGGCCCATCCTCGGCCTGGACTCCCGGGACCTGCTGGAGATCACCCTCGAAGCCAGCCCGGACGGCTACCTCGTGCCCGCGCACATCTGGACGCCGTGGTTCTCGGCGCTGGGCTCCAAGTCCGGTTTCGACGCCATCGCCGACTGCTACGCCGACCTGGCCGAGCACGTCTTCGCGGTGGAGACCGGCCTGTCGTCCGACCCGGAGATGAACTGGCGGGTCGGCAGCCTCGACCGCTACCGGCTCGTCTCCAACTCCGACGCCCACTCCCCGGCCGCGCTGGCCCGGGAGGCCACGGTCTTCGCCACCGACCGCGACTACTTCGCCGTCCGCGAGGCGCTGCGCACCGGCGACGGGCTCGACGGCACCATCGAGTTCTTCCCGGAGGAGGGCAAGTACCACGCCGACGGGCACCGGGTGTGCGAGGTCAACTGGTCGCCCGAGCAGACCCGGGCCGCCGGCGGGCGCTGCCCCGAGTGCGGCAGGCCGGTCACCGTCGGGGTGCTCAGCCGGGTCGAGGAGCTGGCCGACCGCCCCGAGGGGCACCGGCCCGGCCAGGCCCCGGGCGTCACCCACCTGGTGCCGCTGGCCGAGATCCTCGGCGAGCTGAACCAGGTCGGCCCCAAGTCGAAGAAGGTCGCGGGGAAGCTCAACGACCTCGTCGCCGCGCTCGGCCCCGAGCTGGAGATCCTGACCCGCGCCCCGCTGGACGAGATCGGCCGGGTCGGCGGGGAGCTGCTCGCCGAGGGCATCGGCCGGCTGCGCCGGGGCGACGTGCGCCGGGTGCCCGGCTACGACGGCGAATACGGGGTGATCACCCTCTTCGACCCGGCCGAGCTGGGCGCGAAGGGGGCGGGGGCGCAGGCGGAGACGCTGTTCGACGTACCGGTGCCCGCGCAGCCGACGGCCAAGGCCAAGCGGCCGGCGGCGGCGAAGCCCGAGCCGAAGCGGCGGCCCGCCCCGGAGCCCCCGCCGCCGCCGATCCCGGCGCAGCCCTCCCCGCACGAGCCGTTCGAGCCGATGCTCGCCGGCATGGAGGAGGTCGGCACCGGGCTGCTGGACCGGCTCGACGCCATGCAGCGGGTGGCGGCCTCCGCGCCGGGCGGACCGCTGCTGATCGTGGCCGGGCCGGGCACGGGCAAGACCCGGACGCTGACGCACCGGATCGCGTACCTCTGTGCCGAGCTGAACGTGTTCCCCGAGCGCTGCCTCGCGATCACCTTCACCAGGCGGGCCGCCGAGGAGCTGCGGCACCGCCTCGACGGGCTGCTCGGGCCGGTGGCCGAGGACATCACCGTGGGCACGTTCCACTCGCTGGGGCTGGCCGTCCTGCGGGAGAACACGGCGGCGGCCGGGCTGCCGGACGACTTCCGCATCGCCGACGACGCCGACCGGGCGGCGGCCAAGGCCGAGGCCGGCGAGGACCGGGCCGCCTACACGGCGCTGCTGCGCGAGCGGGACCTGGTCGACCTGGACGAGCTGCTCACCCTGCCGGTGGAGCTGCTGCGCGGCGACGGGAAGCTGGTCCAGCGGTACCGGGACCGCTGGCAGTGGATCTTCGTGGACGAGTACCAGGACGTCGACGCCGTCCAGTACGAGCTGCTGCGGCTGCTCAGCCCCGCCGACGGCAACCTGTGCGCGATCGGCGACCCGGACCAGGCGATCTACTCGTTCCGGGGCGCGGACGTCGGCTACTTCCTGCGCTTCTCGCAGGACTTCACCGACGCCCGGCTGGTGCGGCTCAACCGCAACTACCGCTCGTCCGCGCCGATCCTGGCCGCCGCCGTGCAGGCCATCGCGCCGTCGTCGCTGGTCCGGGGCCGCCGGCTCGACCCGGCCCGGCTCGACCCGGAGGCCCCGCTGGTCGGCCGGTACGCCGCCGCGTCCGTCGCCGACGAGGCCGACTTCGTGGTACGCACCGTCGACGAACTGGTCGGCGGCCTCTCCCACCGGTCGCTCGACTCGGGCCGCATCGACGGCCGGTCGACGAACATGTCCTTCTCCGACATCGCCGTGCTGTACCGCACCGACGCGCAGGCCGCGCCGATCGTGGACGCCCTCGCCCGGGCGAACATCCCGGTGCAGAAGCGCTCGCACGACCGGCTGCGCGACCGGCCCGGCGTGACCGCCATCGCCCGCGAGCTGCGGCACGCCGACGGGCTCGCCGGTGACCTCGCCGCCCGGGTCCGGCTCGCCGGGCAGGTCGTCGCCGACCGCTTCGCCGCGCCCACCCTCGACGCCTCCCCCGGCGCGGTACGCCCCGAGGAGGTCCGCGCGGCCGTGGACCTGCTCATGCCGCTGGCCCGGCGCTGCGGCGACGACCTGGAGCTGTTCCTGTCCCAGCTCGCCACCGGCGCCGAGGTGGACGCCCTCGACCCGCGCGCCGAGGCGGTCACCCTGCTCACGTTGCACGCCGCCAAGGGGCTGGAGTTCCCGGTGGTCTTCCTGGTCGGCTGCGAGGACGGGCTGCTGCCGCTGCGCTGGCCCGGTTCCACGCCCGACGACGACGCGATCGCCGAGGAGCGGCGGCTGTTCTTCGTCGGCCTCACCCGGGCCCAGGACCGGCTCTACGTCAGCCACGCCGCCCGCCGCACCCGGCACGGCGCGGAGCGGGACTGCCGCCCGACGCCCTTCCTCGACGTGATCGACCCGGGCCTGTTCGAGCGCCTCGGCGAGGCCGAGCCCCGCCGCCCCAAGGACCGCCAACTCCGCCTGCTGTGAGGAGGCGGGTGCCCTGACCGAGGCGCGATGATCAACTTCCGTGCCGGGGGGCGGTGATCGACACCGTGTCGCCGAAACGGGGGCATCCGGGGCTCCGGGACCGCCCCATGCCGCCGACACGGAGCCGATCACGCCCCGGGGACACCCCCCACGCCGCCGACACGGAATCGGTCACGCCCCGGGACAGCCCCACGCCGCCGGCACGGAGTCGGTCACGGCGTCTGCGCGAAGAGGGCGGCGAGCCAGGCGCCGGCTAGCAGGGCCGGCCCGAGCGGCAGCAGCGTGTCCCGGCGGACGCGGCGGGTGACCAGCAGGGCGAGCACGGCAAGCCCGTGCAGCACGTGCGGCAGAACCAGCCCGGTCAGCAGCGTCGGCCAGCCGAGCCAGCCGAGCGCCAGCCCCAGCACGGCGGCGAGCTTCACGTCGCCGAAGCCGAGCCGCGAGCCGGGCAGCAGGGCCAGCAGCGCGTACCCGAGGAAGGCCAGCGCGGCCCCGGCCAGCGACCCGAGCAGCCGGCCCGGCCGGTCGTCGACGGACGCCGCCGCGACCAGCCCGGCCAGCGCGCCCAGCGCCGCCGCCCCGACCAGCGGATCGGGCAGCCGCAGGCAGGCCAGGTCGACCACGGCGAGCACCAGGCCGACCGCCGCCACCGCGAGGAACGCCGGCAGCGCCGCCCCGGGGCCGGGCGCGACGCCCAGCCCGCCGAAGACCACCGCCCCGACCAGCGCCCAGGTCGCCGCGCGATAACGAGCCGCCGGGTGAGGGCAGGCCGCCCCGCGAGAACAAGCCGCCGGGTGAGGGCAGGCCGCCCGGCGAGAACGAGCCGCCGCGCAAGGACGGGCAGCCGGGTGAAGGCGGGCCGCCCCGCGAGAACAAGCCGGCGGCTGACCGTGCGTCGGCGGAGTCGGCGCGGTGAGGCGGTCGGCCAGCCACGGTACGGCCGCCCCGACCGCCGCGCCCAGCAGCGCGAGGGCAACCGGCACTCCGCCCGCAAGCGGGGCGAGCGCGGTCAGCGGGCCGGCGGGCACCGGCCGGACGCTACCGCCGGTTCGCCCGGTCCGGGGCCCCGGTTCGGCGTCCGGGGCGTTCCGTGCTGACCACCAGCGCCACCCCGGCGACGATCACCGCGCCGCCGAGCAGCACCTGGGCGGTGATCGGCTCCGCGACCAGCAGCGCGCCGAGCGCGACCGCGACCACCGGGTTCACGTACGCGTACGTGGACACCAGCGAGATGGGGGCGTTGTGCAGCAGCCAGACGTACGCGGTGAAGGCGACCAGCGAGCCGGCGACCATCAGGTACGCCAGCGCGAACCAGGACCGGCCGGTGACCCGTCCGGGGTCGAAGTCCCCCAGCTCGCCACGGGCGGCGGCGAGCACGGCCAGCGCCACCGCCCCGGCGAGCATCTCGTAGACCGTGGCGACGAACGGGTCGGCGGGCATCCGCAGCCGTCCGGACAGGAACGACCCGACCGACCAACTGGTGGCCGCCGCGACCACGGTCAGCGCGCCGGCCAGCGGGGCCGCGCCCGCCCCGCCCGTCGGCAGCACCAGCAGGACCAGGCCGAGGAAGCCGAGGGTCACCCCGGCGAAGGTCCAGAACCGGGGGCGGTCCCCGGTGGCCGTCCGCAGCAGGACGACCAGCAGCGGAACGGTGGCGACCAGCAGCGCGGCGATGCCGGAGGGCACCGCCGTGCCGGGCGGACCCGACTCGGCGAGCACGACCAGGCCGTTGCCGCCGGCCAGCAGGAGCACGCCGACGAGGGCGGCCGAGGCGAGCTGACGCCGGTCCACGCGCAGGGCGCCCGCGCCCCGGCGTACCCGGAGGAAAAGGGCGAGCACGACGGCGGCTGCGCCGAAGCGGAGGGCCGCCGAGGTCAGGGCCGGGATGGACTCGACGGCGACCCGGATGCCCAGGTACGTGGAGCCCCACAGGACGTAGACGACGACCAGCGCGGCCCAGATCAGCGCCGGACGGCTCGCGGGCGCGGCCCCGCCGCCCGCCCCGGCGGTGCCCGGGGCGGCCGGCCCGGCGGGCGGCGGCGCGCTTCGGGGTGGTGATGTCATCGATCGACCACGCTACGGTGACCACGGCGTCGGTGACCCTCGTTGTGGCCGGCCTCACCGCTCGGGTAGGAGGGTGCGCATGTCGAACTACGGACCACCGGGTGACGGCCCCGCCGGGCCGTGGCCGCGACGACGGCCGGACGACGGGTACGACAGGCCGGCCGAGCCCTGGGCGGACGACGACCGGGCGCATCCGGGTACGGGGTACCGGGGGCCGACCCCGCGTCCGACGCCCCGCCACCCGGCGGAGCGGTCCCCCTGGCCCGGGGAGCCGGGACGGTTCCCGCCCGATTCCCGCACGCCGCAACCCGGCCCGTGGGACCGGCACGGTGGGCCTGACCCGTGGGACCGCCCCGGAGAGCGGCACGAGCCGCACCCCCTGGACCGGTACGAGGCTTATCCCGCCGCGCCGTACCAGCGCGTGGGGGGCCCGCCGCCGTATCCCGCCGAGCCCGTGCCGCCGGAGCGACGACGCAGCCGGGGTGCCCTGATCGGCGCGTTGGTGGCCCTGGTGCTGCTCGCGGGCGCGGGCGGTGCCGCGCTCTGGCACCTGTTCGGGCGGGACGACGGGCCGCCCGCCGCCGCGCCGGCCCTGCCGAGCGCCGGCCCCCTGCCGGAGGACCCGGCGGCCTCCCCGACGGCGCCCGCGCCGACCGCGCCGGCCCCCGAGTCGTCGGCGGACCCCCGGTTCGTCAAGGCGGGGCAGTGCGTCCGCAACGAGGGGGCGACCGGCGGCAAGCCCAAGCTGCTGATCGCCCCGTGCGGCGCGAAGACGTACGAGGTGCTGCGCCGGTTCGACGGGCGGACCAGCGGCGAGAAGGACGCGGAGGCGAAGTGCGGCAAGGTGAAGGGGTACACGAACTGGTACTTCTTCGACAGTCAGCTCGACACCCTCGACTTCGTGCTCTGCCTGAAGCTGCGCTGACCAACCCCATAGCCGAGTCTCGGGCCGTCTAGCCTCCACGCTAGACGTCCGTAGATTTCGGTCGACGGTGGACGACACGCCGGTAGCCACCTCTACCGATGTCTAGGCCCCCCGCTAGACGGCCCGATATTGTGCGATTCGTGGACCCCGTCCGCAACCCGTACGCCCCGGGCGCCGGCCAGCGCCCGCCCGAACTCGCCGGGCGGGGGCGGGAACTGGACGTCTTCGACGTGGTGCTGGAGCGCATCGCGCGCGGCCGTCCCGAGCGGAGCCTGGTGCTCACCGGCCTGCGCGGCGTCGGCAAGACCGTGCTGCTCAACACGCTGCGCTCGCAGGCCATCAACCGTCTCTGGGGCAGCGGCAAGATCGAGGCCCGGCCGGACCAGTCGCTGCGCCGCCCGATCGCCGCCGCGCTGCACATGGCCGTGCGGGAACTCGCGCCCCGGCACCGCGCCCCCGACCGGATCGAGGCGTTCCTCGGGGTGCTGAAGGCGTTCGCCCAGCGCTGTCCGCCCGCCGGCCGGGGTGGGGCCACCCCGAGGCTGCGCGACCGCTGGCAGCCTGGCATCGACGTGCCGGCCGCCGCCGGGCGGGCCGACTCCGGTGACATCGAGATCGACCTGGTCGAGCTGCTCAGCGACGCCGCCGACGTGGCCGCCGACGTCGGCACCGGCATCGCGGTCTTCATCGACGAGATGCAGGACGTCGGCGCGGAGGACGTCTCGGCGCTCTGCGCCGCCTGCCACGAGCTGTCCCAGCTCGGCGCGCCGCTGATCGTGGTGGGCGCCGGGCTGCCGCACCTGCCGGCCGTGCTCAGCGCGGCGAAGTCGTACTCGGAGCGGCTCTTCCGCTACCAGCGCATCGACCGGCTCGACCGGATCGCCGCCGACCGGGCGCTCTGCGCGCCGGCCGAGCGGGAGCAGGTCGAGTACGAGCCGAAGGCGCTCGACCTGCTCTACGAGTCCTCGGGCGGGTACCCGTACTTCGTCCAGGCGTACGGCAAGGCGACCTGGGACCATGCGCCCCGCTCGCCGATCACCGCGGCGGACGTCCGGGTCGCCGCCCCCGAGGCGGAGGCCGAGCTGGCGGTCGGCTTCTTCGGCTCCCGGTTCGAGCGCGCCACCCCGGCCGAGCGCGAGTACATGCGGGCGATGGCGACGCTGTCCCTGGTGGAGGGCGAGGCCGGCGGCCGGGACGACATGGACGCGGCGGTGCCCACCGCCGAGATCGCCCGCGCGTTGGGGCGCAAGCCGGCCAGCCTCTCCCCGGCCCGGGACGCGCTGATCAAGAAGGGGCTGATCTACTCCGGCGAGCGCGGCACCGTCGCCTTCACCGTGCCGCACTTCGGCCGCTACCTACGCACCCAGCCCGCCTGACCGGCAACCGGCGCGCGGAGCCGGACCTGGGAGCAGGCCCGGTCAGACCTTTACCAGGGCGCGGTCAGACCTTCGACCAGGGCGGCGGGAACAGCACCTCGCCGGTGGGCGGCGGGCCCTCCCCGCTGGCGCTGGGCGGCAGGGTCAGCGCCTGCCACGGCTCGCCGAGGCCGGACCACGGGCTGGTCAGCCCCATCCGGTCGGCGGGGCCGAAGCCGAACCGGCGGTAGTAGGCCGGGTCGCCGAGCACCACCACGAGGCGCTCGCCCAGCTCGGTGGCGGCGTCCAGCGCGGCCTGCACCACCGCCGTGCCGTGCCCGACGCGCTGCCGGTGCGGCGCGACCGCGACCGGGCCGAGCACCAGCGCCGGGGCGGCGCCGATGTCGCCGACCCAGACCCGGGTGAGCAGCGCGTACCCGACGACCTCGCCGCCGTACTCCGCGACCATGGCCAACTCGGGGAGCCAGGCGTCGGTGCCGCGCAGGTCGTCGACGAGCCCCACCTCGGGCGGTGTCTGCACGTCCGGGCGGGCGAACGCCGCCCCCAGCACCCGGCGCAACGGGCCGGCGTCGGCGGGGCTTTCGGGACGGAGCCGCAGGGTGGTCACCCGGCGAGGTTACCGGCCGTAGTCGGTCCATAGGTGCCGGTCACGCGGATCGGCGCGCGTTTCCCTCGAACGGGTACGCCAGCGGGGGTCCACGTCGGCCGGTCGGATCGGGCGTTGCGGGGGTAGGCGGCGCCGCGACGGGGTATGACTGAGCCATGAAACCCGTGCGCTCCCTCGCCCGCCTCATGTTGAGCGGCACCTTCGTGGTCAGCGGCGCCCGTAACCTCCAGCACCCGGAGCGCCTGGTGCCGGTCGCGAAGCCGGTGACCGACCGGGTCGCCCCGCTGATCGAGCGGACCTCCCCCCGCCTCCCCACCGACACCGAGACGCTGGTCAAGGCCAACGCCGCCGCCCAGCTCGTCGGCGGCCTCATGCTCGCCACCGGCAAGTTCACCCGGCCGGCGGCGCTGGTGCTCGCCGGCACGCTGCTCCCGACCACCGTCGCCGGCCACCCCTTCTGGACCGAGACCGACCCGGGTGCCCGGGCGCAGCACCAGATCCACTTCCTGAAGAACCTGGGCCTCCTCGGCGGCCTGCTGCTGGCCGCCGCCGACACGGAGGGGAAGCCGGGCCTGCGGTGGCGGGCCGGGCACCGGATCGGCCACTCGCGACGCTCGGTGAGCCGCGCCGTCCGCACCGCCCGCCGGGAGGCCCGGATCGCCGTACGCTCGGCGGCCACCGCGCGTCGGTTCCACGGCTGACCTGCGGCGCACCCCCTCCCCCTCACGGCCACCACCCCCGCAAGGTCACGAATTACCTGAACCACCCGGTAGGCGTTAACGCGGTGGAAATGTAAAAAACCAGTGTGGGATCGGACACGGTCGCATAACGCGGGAGGCAGTGAGGTGAGGCGCCGTTCTAGAGTCCGTGCTGGACCTGAACGGATAGGACGACCTTGGTACGGGGGTGGCCACGCCATGCCGGCGACCGTCGGACGACGGATTGACCGCCTCGCCCAGGTCCGTCGTGCGGCCCGCCGGGTCGACCGCAGGACCGCGGTGCGGGCCGGGGTCGTGGCCACTGTCGCGTACGCCGCGTGGCTCGCCATCGGCGCCTTCGGGCGACCGTACAACTTCTTCGACATGAAGATCTACCACGGCGCGGTCGTCTGGTGGGCCAACGGCAACGAGTTGTACGACTTCATCGCGCCCTCCACCACGCTCGGCTTCACCTACCCGCCCTTCGGTGGGCTCGTCATGCTCCCCATGGCCCTGGTCGGCGTCGACGTCGCCGGGTGGCTGAACGTGCTGGCGAGCGTCGCCGCGCTCGCCCTCGTCCTGGCCGGGCTGCTGCGGCCCGTCGTCGACCGGCTCGGCTGGCCGCTCTGGTACACGGTGGGAATCGCGACGCCGATGGCCGTGGCCCTCGAGCCGGGCCGCGAGACCCTCGGCTACGGCCAGGTCAACCTGCTGCTCTTCGCGCTGATCATGGCCGACCTGATCGGGCTGCGCTGGCGGGCGAAGCGGGGCACCCGCTCCGGCCCCGCCGACGGGCCGCTGCGACGGTTCGTGTTCAGCGGGGCCTGGGCCGGGGCCGGCATCGGCCTGGCCACGGCCATCAAGCTCACCCCCGCGCTGTTCATCGTCTACCTCGTGATCACCCGGCAGTGGCGGGCGGCGGCCACGGCGGTCGGCACCACGATCGGGGTGACCCTCACCGGCTTCGCCCTCGTCGGCACCGAGTCGCGGGCGTACTTCGGCAGCGTGCTCTGGCAGACCGAGCGCGTCGGCGCGGCCGACATGACGCCGAACCAGTCCCTGGCCGGCCTGCTCGCCCGCCTCTACGACTCAATCGAGACGCCCGGCCTGCTCTGGCTGGCGTTCTCCGTGCTGCTCCTGGCCCTCGGGCTGTCCCGGGCCACCAGCGCCCGCGCCGACGGCGACGAGCTGACCGCGTTCACCCTGGTCGGGCTCACCGCCAACGTGATCAGCCCGATCTCCTGGACGCACCACCTGATCTGGGTCGTCCCGGCGATCATCGTGCTGGCCGACGCCGCCCTGCGCCGCCGGGAGGCGAGCCGGGGCCTCGCGCAGCGCGCCGGCCAGTCGCCGTACGGCGGGTTGCCCGCGGTCAACGGGCTGCGCCCGCCGATCTGGTACCCGACGCTGACCGGCCTGCGGCACGGCGCGGCGGCGCTCGGGCTCTACCTGCTGTTCCTGATCTCGCCCATCTGGCCGTACGAGCACCAGCTCCCCGAGGTGTCCCACTACCAGGACGGCCTGTTCGGCGCGCTGATGGAGAACTCCCTGGCCCTGGCGCTGATCGTGCTGGTCGCGGCGCTGCCGTGGCGGCCGGGTGCCGAGCCCGCCTTCTACACCGACCGGCTCAACCGGGCCGCCCCGCTCAACGCCGCGCGCCGCTGAGCACTGCCGCCGCTCAGGGGCAGTTGACCCACTCCTCGGTGCCGTCGGCGAACACCTGCCGCTTCCAGATCGGCAGCCGCGCCTTGACCTCGTCCACGAGCCGGGCGCAGGCGGCGAACGCGGCGGCCCGGTGGGCGGTGCTCACCGCCGCGACCAGGGCCGCGTCGCCGATGTCGAGCGGGCCGACCCGGTGTGACACCGCCACCGCGTACACGTCCGGGTCGGCGGCGATCTCGGCGGCGACCTCCCGGAGCACGGCGGCGGCGCTGGGGTGACCCTCGTACTCCAGGCTGATCACCGCGCGGCCGTGGTCGTGGTCGCGGACGACGCCCTGGAACGACACCACCGCACCGGCCCGCCGGTCGGCGACGGCCGCCTCGTGCGCGGACAGGTCCAGCGGCTCGGCCGTCACCGTGCCGTGGACGACCGGCTCCGCGATGGTCACGTCGGCTCCTCCGGTCGTCACCAGGACCGCTCCCCGGGGAGCAGGGGCAGCGGCACGACCGGCACCCGCGCGCCCGGCTCGCCGGTGGCGCCGGGCCGGATCACGGCGAAGCCGTCCGCGCCGGCCAGGCCGCGCAGCATCGCCGACCCGACGTGCCGGACGGGGTGGGCGGTGCCCGCCGCCCGGTCCAGCCGGACGAGCGCGAGGTGGGTGTAGTCGCCGCGCCCCGGCACCGGCTCGGCGAGCGTGGCGTGCGGCAGGACCGGCATCGGCCGGCCCTGCACCCCGGCGAGCAGCGGCGCGACCAGCGAGACGAGCGCGACGATCGCCGACTGCGGGTTGCCGGGCAGGCCCGCGACGAAGCGGACCCGGCCGTCCGGGTCGGCCAGGCGGGCCAGCAGCATCGGGAAGCCCGGCCGCACGGCGACCGTGTTGACCACGTAGTCCGCGCCGAGCGCCTCCAGGGCGGGATGCAGGTGGTCGACGGGGCCGTGCATCGTCCCGCCGGTCGTGCAGACCAGGTCGGCGGTGGAGAGGGCCTGACGCAGGGCCGCCACGTGCGCCGGGAGGGTGTCGGCCACCGGGCCGACGACGTCGGCCGGGCGCACCTGGCAACCGTACCGGCGCAGCCACGCCGGCACGGCGGGCCCGAGGGCGTCACGGACCCGGCCGGCGGCCGGCGGGCCCGAGGTCAGCAACTCGTCGCCGAAGACCAGCAGCGCGGCGCGCGGCGCACGGCGCACCCGCAGCGTGTCGTGCCCACAGGAGGCGGCCAGGCCGATCACCGCCGGGTCGACGGGGGTGCCGGCGGGGAGCAGTTCCTCCCCGGCGTACGCCTCCTCGCCCGGTTCCCGCCACTCCGGCTTCGCGCGGGGGGTGCCGGCGACCCGGCCGTCGGCCGTACGGGTGGACTCCTCGACCCGCACGATCGCGGTGACCCCCTCGGGCACCATCGCGCCCGTGGCGATCTCGACGGTGGTGCCGTCCTCGGCCAGCGGGGGCGGGGAACCGCCGGCCAGCACCCGGCCGACGACCCGCCACGGCCCGTCCCCGCGCACCGCCCAGCCGTCCACGCTGGAGGTGGGGAAGGCGGGCAGGTCGGTGCGGGTGACCAGCGGCTCGGCGAGGCTGTGCCCGTCGGCCTCGGCGAGCGGCCGAGCGACGGCGGGCAGCGCGGCGGCCAGGCCGACGGCGTACACCCGGGATCGGGCCTCCTCCCAGCCGGCCGGCGGCGGTACGGCGGCCTGTTCCGCGGCGGGCGCGGTTTCCGTGCTCACCGGCCGAGCCTATCCCCGGCTAGTGGTCGCCGCCGCGCACCTGGTCCACCGCGTGGGCCAGGATGGGGCCGAGCACGGCGAGCCCGTCGCGGGCGCCGCCGGTGGAGCCGGGCAGGTTGACCACCAGCATCCGGCCGGCCACCCCGGCGAGCCCCCGGGAGAGCACCGAGGTGGGCACCCGGTCCCGGCTGTGCGCCCGGATCGCCTCGGCGATGCCGGGGATCTCGTAGTCGAGCAGCGCGCGGGTCACGTCGGGGGTGCGGTCCGTCGGGGTGATGCCGGTGCCGCCGCTGGTCAGCACCACGTCGACCCCGTCGGCCAGCGCGGCCCGCAGCGCCGCGCCGACGGGCTCGCCGTCGGGCACGACCACCGGCTCGTCCACCTGACAGCCCAGCTCCCGCAGCCCGGCGGCGAGCAGCGGGCCGCTGGTGTCGGCGTACACGCCGGCTGCGGCGCGGTTGGACGCGACGACGACCCGGGCGCGGATCACGGCCGGTCCTCCGGCCGCGCCCACAGGCCGGTCTTGCCGCCCTCCTTGCGCAGGACGCGCACCGCGTCGACCGACGCCGCCGGGTCGACGGCCTTGACCATGTCGACCAGGGCAAGGCCGGCGACCGCGACGGCGGTCAGCGCCTCCATCTCCACGCCGGTGCGGTCGGCGGTGCGCGCCGTGGCGGTGATCTCGACGGTGTCGTCGGTCAGCGCGAGGTCGACCGTTACCCCGTGCAGCGCGATCGGGTGGCACAGCGGGATCAGGTCGGGGGTCCGCTTCGCGCCCATGATGCCGGCCAGCCGGCCGACGGCGAGCGCGTCGCCCTTGGGCAGCCCGTCGCGGCGCAGCAACTCGACGACCTCGGCGGTGGTGCGCAGCCGGCCGGCGGCCACCGCGAGCCGGCCGGTGACCTCCTTAGCGGAGACGTCGACCATGCGGGCCGCGCCCGCCGCGTCGACGTGGGTGAGGCGGGCGGGATCGGTCACGATGGCGAGCCTATCCCCGGCGTGCCCGCGCCCGCCGCTGCGGGCACCGTCCGGTTCCGGGCGCGGCGCACTAGGCTGTAAGCGACCGCCTTTATCGCTCAGCGGCGCGGTCGAGGGCGCGGAAAGCAATTCCACGCGAAGCGCTCCGCACAGGCGCGATGGACGCAAAGTCACAAACCGCTATCGTCTTGACTGATATTGCATATAACGACATTTATATGTACAGAAATGGACTCGCCTCGTCTTAGGCTTCTCCCCGTCCGGCAGGAAGCAACAGACACTGGGGGTCGAGATGAAGTCGCACGAGTGGCACTGAGAGCACTTCTCGGAGCTGGGAAACATCAGTACCCTGGGGAGGCATAGCGCCATCGCTGACCACACGAGGACGATGGGTGGCTCTGAAGAATCGACGGCCCGAGACCGAGTGGCGACTCCTGTCGCTAGTCGGTCTCGTCGTCATTTCCGCCGCCACCGTCCTCGTCATTTCCGCCACTCGGCTCCGCACCGGAAGTGACACCGCAAGCCCCGCCCTCTGGGCCGCGCTCATCTCGCTGATCGCCGTCGGGGTCACGGTAAAGGTCCGCATCAGAATCAAGGCCACGAACCACGACATCGCCTGGACCGAGACCGCCATCCTGATCGGCCTCGCCGTCGCGCCCACCCCCATGGTCGTCATCGCCACCGGCCTCGGCATCGCCGTCACCATCTGGCTCCACGCGAAGACACCGGTCAAGGCCCTCTTCGGCATCGGCAAGAACACGCTCGTCGCCGCCACCGCCGGAGCGGTCCTCCACGCCACCGGCTGGCGCACCGGGGACGACTTCACGACCCACCTCGTCCTGCCGCTCTCCGTCGCCTACCTGTCGGCGGTCCTCCTCGACGAGCTGGTCACCCTCCCGGTCATCGCGATGGCCACCGGCGAACGACTGCGCGACCTCTTCCGGGAGGACTGGGGCCTCCGGGTCGCCACCGCCGCCGCCCGACTCTTCATGATCATCGGAACCGTCTTCGTCCTCCGCGCGGACAGGGGCCTCCTGCTCGCCGTCCCGCCGCTGGCACTCAGCCTGCACCTGCTCTACTCCAACCGGGTCCGGACCCGCACCGAGCAACAGGCGTGGCAGCGCCTCGCCCGCACCACCGACGCGCTGAACGTCGTCGACCTCGACAAGGTCCTCACCACCGCCGTCACCCGCGCCGCCGAACTCTTCTCCGCCGACGAGGTGGAGATCGCCCTGCGCGAGGGCGACCGGACCGTGCGGGGCGCCGCCGGCACCCTCACCTACGACGGGCCCACCGAGCAGCGCGATCCCGTGGACGGGTCGGTGATCGAGACGCCCCTCGAAGGGCACGACCGGGCCGTCGACGTCGGCACCCTCCGGCTGCGCTTCCACGGCCCCGTCCAACTCTCCGAACGCGAGCAGTACACCCTGCGCACCTTCGCCTCCGCGCTCTGCACCGCCGTCCGCAACGCCCAGGCGTACGCCGAACTGGCCCGCGTCGCCGACGAACACGCCTACGCCGCCACCCACGACGCCCTCACCGGCCTGGCCAACCGCCGGCACCTGCTCGACCAGGGCAACGAACAGCTCGGCACCCGGCACGCCGACGGCGTCACCGCCCTCGTGCTGATCGACCTCAACCACTTCAAGGAGGTCAACGACACCCTCGGCCACGCCGCCGGAGACCAGGTGCTCACCCGGGTCGCCGAGCGGCTGCGCGACGCCGCGCAGGCCAACGACCTCGTGGCCCGCCTCGGCGGCGACGAGTTCGCCGTGCTCCTGCGCGGCCTGCCCGCCCCCGCCGTGGCCGCCCACCGGGCCGAGGCCCTCCTCGGCGCGCTGCACGAACCGTTCGACCTCGACGGCATGCGGATCAGCGTCGAGGCCAGCGGCGGCATCGCCGTCGCACCCCCCAGCGGCGGGATGGCGGAGCTGCTACGCCGCGCCGACGTGGCGATGTACCAGGCCAAACGCGCCGGCCAACGAACCTCCACGTACGCGCCCACCCGCGACACCGCCGACCTCGGCCGGCTCGCCCTCGGCGGGGAACTGCCCCGCGCCGTCGCCGACCACGAGTTCACCGTCAACTTCCAGCCCATCGTCGACCTCGGCACCGGCGAGGTCACCGGCGCGGAGGCCCTGGCCCGCTGGCACCACCCCGTACACGGCGTGATCGACCCCCTGCGGTTCCTGGAGGCCGTCGAACGCTCCGGCCTGCTCCCGGCGTTCGCCGAGGCCATCCTCGACCAGGCGCTCATCGCCGCCGACGACTGGCGCGCCGCCGGCTTCGACCTCCCCGTCGCCGTCAACGTCTCGCCGCGCAGCCTCCTCGACGCCCGCTTCGCCGGCTCCGTGCTCGCCCGCCTGCGCGCCCACGACCTCCCACCCGACCGGCTCGTCCTCGAACTGACCGAGACGCTGACCCTCAGCCAACTCGACGTCGTCGACCGGGTGCTCAGCCGGCTCCGCGACGCCGGCGTCCGGCTCGCCCTCGACGACTTCGGCACCGGCTACTCCTCCCTCTCCCTGCTCTCCCGCATCCCCGTGCACGAGCTGAAGATCGACCGCAGCTTCGTCTCCGCGATGGAGGGCTCCGCCGAGTCCGCCGCCGTCATCCGGTCCACCCTCGACCTCGGCCGCAGCCTCGGGCTCACCGTCGTCGCCGAGGGCGTGGAGAGCGAACCGCAGCGCCGCGCCCTCTGGAAGCTCGGCTGCACCGCCGGCCAGGGCCACCTCTTCGGCCGGCCGGTTCCGGCCGGGACTCTCCTGTCGACCCTGCACCGCGGTTTCGGCGGACGCACCGGCGCCCTCGCCCCGCCGCTGCACGACGCCGGCGCCGTCGTCCGGCTCCCCGCCGGCCGCCGGCAGGGCGGCAAGGGCCGCGGCGACCATCTGCCACACTTGCCCGCGTGACCGCCGCCGCCACCACCGAGCGCACCACCCGCACCCGTGGAACCTGGCGGAGGATCGACCTGGCCGCCGGCGGCCTCGCCCTCGACCTCGGCCTCTACGCCGCCTCCGCCACCTTCGCGGCGTTCACCGCCGTCGCCTCCACCCTGCCACCCCACCGCGCCTGGGGGACCATCGCCGCGCTCGGCTACCTCGCCGCCGCCCTCGCCGTCGCCGGCCAGCTGGCCGCCCGGCAGCGCAACCCCGCCTCGACGCTGGCCGGCCTCCCGGCCCGCTGGGCCGTCACCGGCCTCGCCTGGGCCACCGCCACCCTGCTGCCGCTCGTCGAACAGAGCATCCAACGGGCCGGCGGGCGCGCCGACCGCGCGCAGGAGGAGGTGCTGGTCACCGAGCACGCCGGCAACCGCCTCCTCGACACCGGCACGCCCTACCTCGGGCACGACGCGATCGCCGCCCTCCCCGCCGACGAGCGACTGCTCGGCTACACCCCGTACCAGCCGGGCATGGCCCTGTTCGGCCTGCCCCGGGCCGTCGCCGACGGCTGGTGGACCGACGCCCGCGTCTGGTTCGCCGCCGCCACCGCCCTCACCCTCGCCCTGGCCGTGCGGGCCCTGCGCACCGGCCAACCCACCGGTCACCCGACCAAGCGGTCGGCGGCCGTCCTGCGGGGCGTGCAGGGCGCGACCGTGCTGCCGATCTGCGCCCTCACCCTCGCCACCGGCGGCGACGACCTGCCCGTGCTCGCCCTCTGCCTGCTGGCCCTCGCCCTCGCCGCCACCGACCGGCCGGGCCGCGCGGGCCTGGCCATCGGGGCGGCCGGCGCGCTGAAGCTCTTCGCCTGGCCCGTCGCCCTCGTGCTGATCGCCTGGGCGGCCACCCGCCGCTCCACCGGGCGACTCGCCGCCGGCGCGCTCGGCGTACCCGCCCTCGCCCTGCTCCCCGCCCTGCTGGTCGACCGGGACGCGCTGGTCGAGAACGTGCTGCGCTTCCCCCTCGGCCACGGCCTCGTCACCAGCCCGGCGCAGTCCCCCTTCCCCGGGCACCTCATCGCCACCACCCTGCCCGCCGGCCGGGTCGTCGCCGCCGCGCTGCTCCTCGCGGCCGGGGCCGCCATCGCCGTCCGGCTCCTGCGCCGCCCGCCCCGCACGGCCACCACCGCCGCCCTGATCTGCGGGTACGGGCTCCTCGCCGCCATCGCGCTGATGCCCTCCACCCGCTTCGGCTACCTGCTCTACCCCGCCGCCCTGCTGCTCTGGGCCCCCGCCCTGACCCGCCCCGAACCGGCAGCCCCCGCCCCCTGACCCGGCAGTCTTCGCCGGAGTCCCGGCGCGACCGGCCGACAGGGCGTACACCTTGAGGAATGACGACGCCCTACCGCGACCGCGAGGACGCCGGCCGGGTCCTCGCCGATCGGCTCGCCGGGCTGGTCGGGCAGCCGGACGTCACCGTCCTCGGCCTGGTCCGGGGCGGCGTGCCGGTGGCCCGTGTGGTCGCCGAGCGGCTCGGCGCCCCGCTCGACGTGCTGGTGGTCCGCAAGCTCGGCATGCCCCTCGCGCCCGAGGTCGCCTTCGGCGCGCTCGGCCCCAACGGGGTGCGCGTGCTCAACGAGCAGGTGTCCGGCCGCGTACCCCCCGACGACGTCGCCGACGTGCAGCGCCGCGAACAGGCCGAACTGGAGCGACGGGAACGCCTCTACCGGGCCGGCCGCCCCCCGCTCGACCTGACCGGCCGCACCGCCGTCGTCGTCGACGACGGCCTCGCCACCGGGGCCACCGCCCGAGCCGCCGTTCAGGTCGCCCGCCAACTCGGCGCCCGCCGGGTGGTCGTCGCCGTCCCGGTCGGCGCCCCCGACGCGTACGAGATGCTGGTCGCCGAGGCCGACGAGGTCGTCTGCGCCCAGCGCCCCGCCGCCTTCGGCTCGGTCGGCAGCTACTACGAGGACTTCCACGAGGTCTCCGACGACGAGGTGAACGAGGCGCTCACCACGGCAGGGTGACACCACCGGGTACCTTCGGATGATGCAGCTCACCTGTCCCAAGTGCCACGGAGAAATGCGCCAGTACGAGCGCAGCGGAGTCGTCATCGACCAGTGCGGCGAGTGCCGGGGGATCTTCCTCGACCGCGGGGAACTGGAGAAACTGTTCGAGGCCGAGGCGAACTGGAACCGCCAGCAGTCGGCGAACGCCCCCCGCCCCACGCAGCCCGGCCAGGTGCCCGGCGGCTACCCGCCGCCCCCGCCCCCCGCCCACCAGCCGGGTTACGGCGCGGTGCCCCCGCCTCCGCCCCCGCCGCCCGCGCACGGCTACCCGCCGCCCGCCCCCGCGTACGGCGGGCACGGGCAGCAGCACTACGGCTACCACGGCCACTACCGCCGCAAGAAGCACGGCTTCCTCGGCGAACTGTTCGACTGACCGCCGCCGCGCCGGGCCGGCACACCCAGCTGGCCCGGCACCACCCGTCAGTTCCGGCCGGTGGCTCCGCCGGCCAGATGTGGACGACGTCAGCTACTGGCCCACGTCCACCGCCATCCTGACGGATCACCGCTGATCGCCTGACCTCATCGGCCGGAATCAGACGATGGCCATGTCCACGAAACGGGACAGGTGGAGCTGGGCCGCCACGGTAACGCTGTCGGTCGGGCCATTTCGATGCTTGGCAACAATGAAATCCGCCTCGCCCGCCCGCGGCGATTCCTTGTCGTAATAATCGTCTCGATGCAGAAGGATCACTACGTCAGCATCCTGCTCGATCGAATTGTGGGTGGAGATACCGTTGGCGATGAAGTTGTGCGTTCCCAGGACTGTGGCGTCGTAGACGTCACGCTCACCGACCGACTCAATCGATACGATTTCGTCCCAGAAGATGTCGTTGGTGGCGTGCAGATCAAGTTCTGCAGAGTCGAGGACCGCAGCGATCTTCGCTAGCCTGGACCTGCTCGGCGCGCGCTTCCACAGCGCGCTGCCGCAGAACTGGGTTCCGATGGCCCCGGCGAAATCCCGATGGCTCATGCCTCGGTCGACCAGAATCTGACGGACCTCCGACCAGACTTCCCTGGGTACGGTGTCGACGTTGGTGTTGCTTCCCCGAGCCTCCAGGATGGCTAGGAGAGCAGCACAGTTGGCCGACCGCTGGCCGTGCACGCCAATCTCCCGAAGAAACCGGAGTTGGTCGTCGCGGCCGGAGATGTCGAGCGTGTACTGGGGCCGGTGGCGTGCCACCGGAACGTCCCGGAGACGGGCAGTGATGCCGTATCGGAGCAGGAGCCGGGAGATGTCCTCCAACATTCGACGGCTCGTCGAGGAGAAGTAAATCCGGCCTCCCCGGTCCGACTTGTTGACGCAGACGGACCCGTCGGTTGCCCAGAGGTGGCGAAGGAACGCCGTGATCTGCTCTTTCGGAAGAGCGAAGACCGGCTGCGGCACAAACTTCTCGTGGGATCTAAGGCCGAACAGTCCGAGGCCGTCCAACCATTCGGCCACGGGGTTGCGACGGCCCCGAGCCAGCGGGTAGGGCGCAGGTAGCCGGAGAGTCGTCACACGGGCCGCCGCGTATTCGTCGCGCACGGAGGATATGCCGAAGTGCTTGGCCGCCTCGGTAACCGCCTGCAAATTTTCTTCGTCGCAACTGGCGTACCGGATCGGTTGCCGGCGAACGAACGAGCCGTCACCCAACAGGTGGGCCAGTAACACGATCTCCGCCTCCGCCCAGGGCTTGGTGACGAGCGGCGGGGGGACATGTCTCGGGGTTGCGATACGCGCCCCAGCGGACAGTTCCCCCAGCGGCACCCAACCGGCAAAGGTCAGGAAAGGATGATTGGCTGTGGCGTGGATCCGCTTCCCCGAGGCCAGCGTCAGCCGGAACACCTCACGGGTTCCGCTGGGAAAGACGTGAGTCATTGTCCGGGGCGTGTATCGGAGGCTCTCGTCGAGCGCCCAGACCGGAGTGTCCTTAGCTCCATCGGCGAGAAGCTCGCCCAACGTGACCTCTGCGTTGTTGTCCGCTCGAATGACCCGCGTCTCCGCCGTGAGGCAACCCGACTCACGCAGGTCCGATAGCTGGGGCCGCTTGTCGGTGCGCTGCTCCGGGCCACGGTTCAGCTGGCTGACCGCGATCACCGGGCACTCGACCTCCTTGGCGAGCAGCTTCAGGCCACGGGACAGGTCGGCGACCTCCTGCTGCCGGCTCTCGGTGCGCTTCGGCGAGGTCATCAGCTGGAGGTAGTCGACCACGATCAGCTTGAGGTCGTGCTTCTGCTTGAGCCGGCGCGCCTTCGCCCGGATCTCCATCAGGTTCATGCTCGGCGTGTCGTCGACGAAGAGCGGGGCCTCGCTGATCTCGCCCATGCACCGGGCCAGCTTGGTCCAGTCGTCGTCGGAGAGCTGGCCGCTGCGCAGCACGTGCAGCGGGACGCGGGCCTCGGCCGAGAGCAGTCGCATGACGATCTCGACCTTGCTCATTTCCAGCGAGAAGATCGCCGCAGCCTGGTTTGCCCGGATAGCGGCGTTTCGCGCGAAATCCATGCTGGCGGTCGATTTGCCCAGACCAGGTCGCCCCGCCACGATGATCAACTGACCGGGGTGGAGGCCGTTGAGCAGCCGGTCCAGGTCCGTGAAGCCCGTGGGCACGCCGGTCATCACGCCGCCCTGCGCGCCGACCGCCTCGATCTCGTCGAGGGTGGGCTGGAGCATGTCGGCCAGGACGGCGAAGTCCTCGCTGACCCGGCGCTCGGTGATCTCGTAGACGGCCTGCTGGGCGAGGTCGACGATGTCGTCGACGTCCCGGGTGCCGTTGTTGCCGGTGCCGTACCCGAGCTGCACGATCTTCGTACCGGCCTCGACGAGCCGGCGGAGCACCGCCCGCTCGCCGACGATGCGCGCGTAGTAGGCGGCGTTCGCGGCGGTGGGCACGCTGGCGATCAGCGTGTGCAGGTACGGGGCGCCGCCGATGCGGGCCAGGTCGCCGGAGTCGGCCAGGGCGGCGGCGACGGTGATCGGGTCGGCGGGCTCACCCCGGCCGTAGATGTCGAGGATGGCGTCGAAGATGGTGGCGTGCACCGGGCGGTAGAAGTCGGTGGACTTCAGGATCTCCACGACGTCGGCGATGGCGTCCTTGGAGAGGAGCATGCCGCCGAGGACGCACTGCTCGGCGGCGACGTCCTGCGGCGGGGTCTTCTCGAACTGGCCTTCCCGTGGGGCGGGCGCTGGTGACTGGCCGCCGCCTCGTGGTTCCGTCCGCATGTCGTCGGTGACCGACACGGGTCCCCCCTCCGCTGCGTCGGCTCGAAGTACCGTCGGGCGTGACGACACCCGATCGGACCGGTCGGGTCGATCGGGGGGTCATCGCACCGTCGGTCGAGAGGCAACCATACGGAACCCGAGGTCAGCGACTCAACCGCGCCGGTGGACGAGCCTTGGGACAACCTGTGGACGCCGGGGGGCAACCATGTGCGTAGGGTGTGCACAGGTTGTGGAAAACCGTTGGGGAATTCTTGCCGAAATCGCCCTGAGCTGCGGAAACTCTGTCCCCAGCCTGTGGATGACAAATTTCCGGTGAGCTTGCCCGCTCCCTCGTCCCGTACCATCTCCCGCGAACGGCTACATCTGGACAGTGGGCAGCACTTTCGGGCCAGGAGGGTCACGCGCCGGCGGTGAAACACCGGGACTCAGGACGCGGGGACGACAGCCCGCGCGAGGGGCAGCCGAGCGTCCCGTTCGACGCCTTCGGCAGCCGGGCTCCGACCGATCCGCACCGCTCGGACGCCGAGCGCCACGGCACGCCGAGCCGTCGCCGGGCCGCACGGCGGGGGCAACGGGAGCCGGACGAGACGTACCTGCCCCGGTGGGCGGTGGAGTCGGGCGTCGGGCGGGCCGACGGCCGGGGCCGGCATGCGGCACCCGAAGACGATGACGACCCTCCGTACCGCTCCGGTTCCGCGTACGACAGCAGCGGAACGGCCGGCGAATGGCGGCGTGTCGGCGAGGCGGCCCGGTGGGGGGCTTTGCCGGCCGGTGGGGCCGCCGGCTCCGAGCACACCGCCGGGTGGCGCGCCTTCCGTGACGCGGGATACGTGGGCAGCCGGCGGGCGGAGTCGTCCGAGGACGACCGGGTGCCGGGGCCGATGTCGGAGTCGCCGGGCCGCCCCTCGGTCCCCTGGTCGGGGCGCGACGCCACGGGCAGCGCCGGGTCGGGCACCAGTGACCCCGACGCCGTCGGCCCGGGCCCCGGGCGCGGCGTGGACGGCTGGTCGACCGGCCGCAGCCGCCGGGCGGGGGCCGAATCCGGGTTCACCCGGCCGGCGGTGGACCCGCCGGGGTGGGGCGTCGCGGGCGCACCGGCGGCCGGCGCGGAGGCAGTGACCCATCGGCCGGCGGTCGACCCGTGGGATGCCTCGGGCGTGCACGCCTGGCGTCGGTCGGGCGTCGAGGGCGGGTGGGAGTCGCCGTCCGACCCAACCGCCCTGGACGGGACCGGGGCGTTCGCCCGGTACCGGGGCGAGGGCCCCGGGCGGCGGGGCCGGGGCGACGCGCCGCAGGCCGGATGGGACACGACCGAGGAGCGGCCCTGGCCGGAGCATGTGGAGGAGTTCTGGTTCGGCAGCCGGCTCGCCGGCGACGATCCCCGGTGGATGGGTGAGCCGGACTCCGCGCCACGGTCGCAGGTGGCTCATTACGCCGCGCCACGGCCAGGGGCGGAGACACGGCCCGAGCCGGAGAGGCGGCCCGGAGCGGAGTCGGGGTCGGGGAGTCTTCCCGGCGGCGGGGACGAATTGCCCGGCCGGACTCCGGGCGGGCCCCTGCGTTCGCTGGCGTACACCGCCGCCTGCTACCTGTTCCCCGCCGTGCTGGTCCTCGTGTGGCTGCTGACGCTCAGCGGTGAGCCGCCGGCCGGCTGCGTGACCGCCATCGGCGGGGGCGGCTGCGATTCGCCCCGGTCGCACGTCCTCGGCTCGCTGGGCGAGGGGTTGCCCCGGTTCGGTCTCGCGCTGGCCGGCAGCCTCGTCGTGGCGCTGTTGCTACGCCGGGTGGGCACGCCCTGGCGGCCGGCGACCGTCGCGGTGGCGGCGGCGGTGGTCGGCGGCGGGCTGTCGACCTTGATGATCAGCGTGGCGACGGGTCAGCCCCTCGGCTGACCGGGCGGACGGCCGTCCCGGGGGTAGTGCGCAGGGCCCGCACCGGCGAACCGGTACGGGCCCTGCGGTGGTGCTGTCGGGGCGTCAGCCCTGGACGACGTTCAGGTCGAACTTGGCGGTGACCTCGGGGTGCAGCTTGATGCTGACCGGGTACGCGCCGAGCGACTTGATGTGGCTGGGCAGTTCCAGCCGACGACGGTCCAGGCTGGGGCCGCCGGCCGCCTTGACGGCGTCGACGATCTCGGCCGGGGTGACCGAGCCGAAGAGCCGCCCGCCGTCGCCGGCGCGGGCCTTCAGGCTGACCTTGAGGCCCGCGAGCTGGGCCTTGACCTCGTTGGCGTGGTCGAGGTCGCGGATCTCCCGGGCCGAGCGGGCCCGCTTGATGACCGTGACCTGCTTCTCCGCACCCTTGGTCCAGGCGATCGCGAAGCCCTGCGGCAGCAGGTAGTTACGGCCGTAGCCGTTCTTCACCTCGACGATGTCGCCCGGGGTGCCGAGGCCGGACACCTCCTGAGTCAGGATGATCTTCATGGCGGTGCCTCCTCTCAGCGGGCCGTGGCCGTGTACGGCAGGAGCGCCATCTCGCGGGCGTTCTTGACCGCGCGGGCGATCTGCCGCTGCTGCTGCGAGGTCACGCCGGTCACCCGCCGAGCGCGGATCTTGCCGCGGTCGGAGATGAACTTGCGCAGCAGCGCGGTGTCCTTGTAATCGATGTAGGTGATCCCGTCCTTGTCGAGCGGGTTCACCTTCTTCTTCGGCTTGCGAAGGGCCGCAGCCTTAGCCATTGCACGTGCTCCTGGTTTGCGATCGCGGGCGCTCGGCGCCATTAGAACGGGGGCTCCTCGTCGAAGTTGCCACCCGAACCACCGCGCGAGGGTGCCGGAGCGGCGGAGGCCCAGGGGTCGTCGAAGTTGCCTCCGCCGCCGCCCTGACCGCCACCACCACCGCCGCCGAAGCCGCCGCCACCGCCGCCCGAGCGGGACATCTTCTGCACCTTCGCCGTGGCGTAGCGCAGAGACGGGCCGATCTCGTCGACCTCCAGCTCGATGACGGTGCGCTTCTCGCCCTCGCGGGTCTCGTAGGACCGCTGACGCAGCCGGCCCGACACGATCACCCGGGCACCGCGCTGGAGCGACTCGGCGACGTGCTCGGCGGCCTGACGCCAGACCGTGCACGCGAGGAAGAGCGGCTCGCCGTCCTTCCACTCGCCGGACGCCTTGTCCATGAACCGGGGCGTCGAGGCGACCCGGAACTTGGCGACCGCGGCCCCCGAGGGGGTGAAACGCAACTCGGGGTCATCGGTCAGATTGCCGATGACCGTGATGGTGGTGTCTCCTGCCATGACCATCTCCTCGCACACTCATCGTTCGCCGTACAGGCTCTCAGAGCCCTACGACAGCGTCGATGAGGCTGATCCGGGTGGACCGGGTTGAATGCTGTTAGCGCATCTCCGGCCGGATGACCTTGGTGCGCAGCACGGACTCGTTGAGCCGCAGCTGACGGTCCAGCTCGGCCACCGCCGCAGGCGTGGCCTGCAGGTCGACGACGGCGTAGATGCCCTCGGCCTTTTTGTTGATCTCGTACGCGAGGCGCCGGCGGCCCCACACGTCGGTCTTCTCCACCGAGCCACCCGCGGTCCGGATCACGTTCAGGTACGTGTCGAGCGACGGGGCGACGGTGCGCTCCTCGAGGCTGGGATCGAGGATCACCATGACTTCGTAGTGACGCAAGACGTGCTCACCTCCTGTGGGCTAAGCGGCCACGGTCCTTCCGTGGCAGGAGGTCGTGCGTCGTGCCCGCTCCGGGACGGGGGAACCCGGCCGGACGCGGACAACCGGACCAGGATACCCGGCCCGGACGATCATGCCTCGGCAGGCCGCGCCTCCCGGGCGCACCGGGGAACGGGGCCGCCCGGGCGTGGTCGCGGAGGCGACGCACAGAGACGGGGCCCGGGCGACGATCGCGCGTCGACCCGGGCCCCGTCCACGGGGGCCGCGGGGCGTCCCGTCCGCATTCCTTGGGTGGGACCTGGGGAGGAACGACCACACCGATGAGGTTGGACCGGAACGCCCCGCGGAGCTTTATCGTGCTGTTATCTGACGGTACAATGACTATCGTCACGTGTGGGTGCAATTGGAAGTTTTTACCCGGGAATATGCGAGCCTCCGGAGAAAACGGACCGGGAGAGCCGACCGTCGATCCCACCCGAACCAACGACCGGCGGTGGTCCGGGTGACGCCGACCGGTCCGACGAGGCGCGCGACGACGCCCGCCGATCCCTCACCGGACACCGCCACCCGGCCGCGCCGTCACCCCGCGCGTCGGCGTCGCGACGTAGGCTCGCCTGCATGCGTATCGGAGCCCACGTCGATTCCGCGGACCCGCTGTCGGAGGCGACCACCCGACAGGCAGAGGCCGTGCAGTTCTTCCTGTCCGACCCGCAGGGCTGGAAGGCCCCGGAAAAGCGGGAGGACGCCGACCTGCTGCGCGCCGCCGAGGTCGATCTCTACGTCCACGCGCCGTACGTCATCAACGTGGCGACGCTGAACAACCGCATCCGCATTCCCAGCCGCAAGCTGCTGCTCGGCCACGCCACCGCGGCGGGGCAGATCGGCGCGAAGGGGCTGATCGTGCACGGCGGGCACGTGAACGCCGGCGACGACCTGGCGGTCGGCTTCGACAACTGGCGCAAGACCTTCGCGTACGCGGCCGACTCCGGTGGCTTCGCCGTGCCGGTGCTGATCGAGAACACCGCCGGCGGCGACAACGCCTGCGCCCGGCGTCTCGACGCGCTGGCCCGGCTCTGGGACGCCGTCGGGGAGTACGAGGTGGGCTTCTGCCTCGACACCTGCCACGCCCACGCCGGTGGTGAGGAGCTGCTCGACCTGGTCGACCGGGTCAAGGCGATCACCGGGCGGATCGACCTGGTGCACGCCAACAACTCGAAGGACGCGTTCGGCTCCGGGCGGGACCGGCACGACAACCTCGGCGGCGGCACGATCGACCCCGAGCTGGTGGTGGCCGTCATCCGGGCGGCGGACGCACCGGTGATCGTGGAGACCCCGGGCGGGGCGGACGGCCAGGGCGCCGACATCGCCTTCCTGCGGGAGCGGATCGGCGCGGGGAGCGTTGCGGCATGACGACAGACCAGTCCGACGAGGCCACCGCCGCGGCGAAGCCGAGCGTGGGCGGCACCGGCAACGAGACCGCTGCCGACGCCACGACGGGTAGCAGCTCGCCCGGCGGCAAGACCCCCGCTCCGGCCGGCAAGCCCCCCACTCCCGCCGCCGAGGCTTCCGACTCCGCCGGCAAGACCCCCGTTCCCGCCGCCAAGGCTTCCGATTCCGGTGGCAAGACCCCCGACTCGGGCGGCACGGCCCCGGTCTCGGGCGGGAAGGGCCCCGACGACATCGCCGGGAGGAAGGCCGGCTCGGGCACGCCGACCGACGACGAGAAGGGCACCGACGGCAAGGGCACGGACGACAAAGGCAGCGACGGCAAGGGCACTGCCAGCCGGAACGGCGACGAGAAGAGCGGGAACGGCGCCGGTGGGACGCCGGACCTGTGGGAGGCGTTCGCGCCCGCCCCCGAGCCGGTGCCGGGCCGGCTGCGCCGCGTGCTGCGGCCGGTCGGCCGGTTCTGCGTCCACGAGTGGACCCTGGCCGTGGTCGCCTCGCTGGCCCTGGCGGTCGCGCTCACCTGGCCGACGCTGCGCTACCCGCTGTACACGCTGCCGCAGGACTACTGGGACCCGAGCCTTCAGGCCTGGCAGATGGCCTGGTCAGGGCACATCCTGCTGACCGAACCGGCGCAGTTGTGGCACTCCAACACGTTCTTCCCCGAGCCGTGGAGCTTCGCCTTCTCCGACACGCTGCTCGGGTACGCACCGGCCGGCATGATCGGCACCGGCCCCGAGGCCGCCCTGCTGCGCTACAACATCGTGTTCGTGCTGGCCCATGCGCTGGCCACGTTCGGGGCGTACGTGCTGGCCCGGCAGCTCGGCGCGGGGCGCGCGGGCGCGGCGGTGGCCGGGGCGAGCTACGCGTACGCGCCGTGGCTGCTCGCCCAGGCGGGGCACCTGCACATCATCTCCAACGGCGGCATCCCGCTCGCGCTGGCCATGCTGGCCCGGGGGCACGGCTGGTCGCTGCGCCACGGCTACCGCCCCGAGCGGCGGCGCGTCGGGTGGGTGTATGCGGGCTGGGCGGTGGCCGCCTGGCAGCTCAGCCTGGGCTTCGGCATCGGGCTGCCGTTCGCGTACGTGCTGGCGGGGGCGACGCTGGTCGCCGCCGTCACCTGGTTCGTCCGGCGCCGGCCGGCGCGCCGCCCGTTCGGGGCGCGGTTGCTCGTCGCGGACGCGGTCGGCGCGGTGCTGTTCGCCGGGGTGGGCGGGCTGCTGGCGATCCCCTACTTCAAGGTCACGGAGCTGCACCCGAACGCGGAGCGGACCCTGGCGGACATCGGCGTCTACTCCCCGCCGTTCCTGGGCTTCTTCACCGCCCCGGCGGAGTCGCGGCCCTGGGGCGGAATGCACGAGGCGGCGCGGGCGACCCTGCCCTGGAGCCCGGAGATGACCCTGCTCCCCGGCTTCGCGCTGTACGCGCTCGCCGCGGGCGGGCTCTTCTTCTCGGTGTGGCGGGTGCGGCACCGGCTGCTGCTGCTC
>NZ_BBZF01000013.1:375790-510850 GCF_020884795.1 Micromonospora okii | reverse complement strand
TGGTGACGATGGTGCTGGCGATGGGCACCCGGTTCTTCGGCGGCACGTACACCTACGGGGTGCTCTTCGAGTACCTGCCGGGCTGGAACGGCCTGCGCACGCCGGGCCGGCTGATGCTCTGGACGACGCTGCTGCTCGGGCTGCTCGCCGCGGGCTCGGTCAGCGCCTTCGCCATCCGGGTCCGGGAGTGGGCCGACGAGCGGGTGCCGCCGTGGCCGGGGCCGTGGCTGCGGCTGGCCATGGTGCTGCCGCTGCTGCTGGTGCTCGCCGAGGGGCTGAACGTAACGCCGCACCCCGTGGTGCCGACCCAGCCGGCGGCGATGCGGTCGGTGGACGGCCCGATGCTGGTGCTGCCGAGCGGCCAGGGCCACGACCAGCCGGTGATGCTCTGGTCGACCAGCCGCTTCCAGGACATGGTCAACGGTGGCAGCGGCTTCACCCCGCACCGGCAGGCGGAGATCCGGCAGGTGGCCGAGAGCTTCCCGGACCAGGCGAGCGTGACCTACCTGCGCGGCCTGGGCGTGCGCAACGTGGTGGTGCTGCGTAACCAGATCGGGGGCACGCCGTGGGAGACGAGGATCGACAGCCCGGTCGACGCGTTCGGCATCACCCGCCAGGAGGTCGAGGGCGCGGTGGTCTTCCGGCTCTGAGGTCGCAGGGTGGTTCCGGCGGGCGTCAGGCGCCCGCCGGGACCGGCTCGGCGGGCGCGGTGGTGTCGGGTCGCCGCCGCCAGCGGTCGAGCCAGGGCGCGTCCGGCGCGCCGTCGAGCAGCCCGCCGTCGGGGTCGTCGGCGTAGGTGGCCCGCACGGCGTCGCGCTCCGGGTTCAGGATCTCCCTGACGACCAGCACGCAGAGCAGCACGACGGTGCCGAGCCGCAGCGACGAGGCCAGCACGAAGACCCCCTCGGGGAAGACCGGCCGGCCGGTCGCCGCACCGAGCAGTTCCCCGTAGAAGGCGGCGAAGTAGCCGATCTCGGCGACCTGCCACGCGATGAAGGCTCCCCACTTCGGGCGGGCGAGGACGACCATCGGCAGTAGCCAGAGGACGAACTGCTGCGACCAGACCTTGCTGAAGATGAGGAACGCGGCGACGACGAGGAAGGCGAGCTGGGCCAGCCGGGGTCGGCGCGGGGCGCGCAGGGCCAGCACGCCCACCCCGAGGCAGGCAAGGCCGAAGAGGGCATAGGAGACCCAGTTCAGGGTGGGGATGTTGGCGTTGAGCCACTGGAAGGGACCCATCGAGGCCGGGTCCCCGATGTTGATCTTGCCGTCGAGGTAGCGCCCGATGTACCAGAGGGTGCCCCAGTCGATGGGCCGGGTCGTGTTCAGCTCGAAAAAGCGGTCCCAGTTGTCGCGGTAGGGCAGCGCGACCGGCAGGTTGACCGCGACCAGCGCCACGAGCGCCGTGCCGATGGCGACGAGGCCGGCGCGGAGCCGGTTCGCGCGCAGGGCGAGCACCAGGATCGGCCCGAGGATGAACAGCGGCCACAACTTGGCCGCCCCGGCGAGCCCGAGCAGCACCCCGGCCACCGCCGGGCGGCGACGGGCCCACGCGAACAACCCGAAGGCGGCGAGCCCGACGGCGAGCAGGTCCCAGTTGACGGTCGCGGTGAGGAACAGGGCGGGGGCGAGCGCGAAGAGAGCGGCGTCCCAGGGTCGTCGGCGACGCAGCGCGAGGATCGTCGCGACGGTGGCGACCGCGAGGGCGCTGAGCACCAGGGCGTTGAGGTTGTACGCCCACCGCCCCTGGTTGATCTCCGGGTTGTCGACGCCGAGCGCGTGCACCGGCAGCCCGAGCGCGCCCATGAAGTACCCGGTCAGCACCGGGTACTCGACGGGGTGGTCCCGGTAGGGCACCTTGCCCTCGTTGAGCCCTTCGGCGTAGTACAGCGCCAGCACGTCGGTGTAGCACATGCGCGTGTACTGCACGTTGTTCTGCCAGGCTCCGTCCTGGCAGGGCGACTTCTGCACCCAGTGCAGGGCGAGGGTCAGGCAGGCCAGGGCCAGCACGATCCGGGCGGCCGTCCAGAAGCGGCTCTCCCGGCCGGCGGGCCGGTCGAGCGCCACGGCGTGGTCGCCCAGCGGGCCGCCGATCAGCTCGGAGGCCCCGCGGACGAAGCCGTCCGACCGGGACGGGTGGTCGCCGCGTCCGGCGTCGTCGATGTCGGTCGTCGACTGGGTGCTCATGGTGAGGAATCATCCCGCACCGATGGCCCTCACGTCCTGCCTCGGCGGAAAACATTCCGGTACGCGAAACGCCGCCGGCGGCCGGACGTGGTGTCCGGCCGCCGGCGGCGTCGTTGCGTGGCCCGACTCAGCTCACTGCCGGGTCCGGGGGGCAATGGTGGGCAGCAGCCCGCCGCCGTCGCCCCCGTCGCCGGGGCGGGGATTGGTCGGTGTCCCCGGGATGCCCGGGTTCCCGGGATTACCCGGAGTGCCAGGATTACCCGGGTTCCCAGGGTTGCCGGGATTTCCGGGATTACCCGGGTTGCCGGGGTTGCCCGGGTTCTGCGGGCAGAAGGGCGGGGTACAACCCGGCTGGCCGGGCTGGTTCGTCGGCGGCGGGGGCGGGGGCGGCGGTTCGCCGTTGCCCGACTCCGGGTCGCCGACGTTGGCGGCCGGCGGGAAGTCCAGCATCTTCTCGCCCTTCAGGGCGTCGTTCATGAACCGCTCCCAGATGGAGCCCGGGAGGTTCCCGCCGCTGACCTTGCGCCCGTCGTTCAGCTTCAGCGGCTTTCGGGCCTGCTTGTTGCCCACCCAGACGGCCGTGGCGAGCTGCGGCGTGTAGCCGATCATCCAGGCGTCGCCGTTGTCCTCGCTGTTGGACTTCAACTCCCAGGTGCCGGTCTTGGACGTCGACTTGCGGCCGCCGGCGAGCTGGTGGTTGACCTGCGCCGGGTACTCCTGGAGGACCGACGTGACGTCGGCGACGACGTCCTGGGCGATCCGCCGCTTCGGCTCGAGCTTCTCGCTGCCGACCTTCTCCCACTTGCCGGTGTTCTCGTTCTGCTTCTCCACCGAGTAGAGGAAGTGGGCCTTGTTGTAGACGCCCTCGTTGGCGAAGGTGGCGACGCCGTTGGCGTGGTCCAGGACGGTGATCGGGTACTGGCCGTACCCGACGACGTGGAAGAACGGCGCCGGCGCGATGTCCTTCGGGTCGGTCTTCGTCAGGTCGTACGCCTTGGCGGGGTCGGTGTCCGTGCGCCACATGGTGGTGACGCCGGCCTGCTTCGCCATGTCGATGACCTTGTCCGGCCCGATCTCCTGGGTAACGTGGTAGAACGGCACGTTCAGCGACTTGAGGGTGGAGACCTTCAGGGTGCAGGAGTCGCCGCAGGACGGGTTGTCCACCCCGGCGTTGCTGACCTTGAACTTCGTGCCCTCCGGGGTGAAGGCGCGGCCCTTCCACCGCGACTCCAGCGCCTTGCCCTCCTTGAGCGCCGCCGCCAGGGTGTAGATCTTGAAGCTCGACCCCGGCGGGTGCCCGCCGCTGAGCGCGCCCTTGGAGTCGGTGTTCTTGCCGGCGTAGTCGGTGCCCGTGCCGTTGTCGCCCCCGTAGTAGGCGAGGACGCGGCCGTTGTCCGGGTCGATGGCCACCACGGCCGCCATCAGGTTGTCGGGCTGGCCGGCGAGCTCCGAGCCCTTCGTCTTGCGCTGGGCCGCCTCGACCGCCGCCTTCTGGATCTTGGTGTCGATCGTGGTGCGGATCCGGTAGCCGCCGGCCATCAGCGCCTGCGAGCAGAGCGGCTTCTTGTCGGTGACGTCGGCCTCCTTGTCGACGCAGAGGCCCTTCTCGCGCATCTCGGTCTTGACGTAGTTGATGACGTTGCCGTACGGCGTGTTGACGCCGAAGTCGACGCCGGCGCCCCCGTTCTTGGGGCTCCTGATGTTCTTCGGGTACTCGGCCGGGCGGGCGGGCCGGTTCGGGGCGTTCAGCCACCCCTCCTCGACCATGCCGTTGATGACGTACTCCCACCGGGACTTCGCGTCGTCCGGGCTGACCGCCGGGTCGTACCCCCTGTGGGTGGCGGTGGCCTCCGGCTGCTTGATCAGCGCGGCGAGCACGGCACCCTCGGCGGGGGTCAGGCTCTTCGCCGACTTGCCGAAGTACGTCTGCGCCGCCGCCTCGATCCCGTACGCGCCGCGGCCGAAGTAGATCACGTTCAGGTAGTGCTGCATGATCTGCGGCTTGCTGTACCGGTCGTTCAGCTTGGAGGCGAGGATCGCCTCCTTCACCTTCCGGGCGTAGGTGTCATCCTTCAAGCTGTCGTAGGCGTTGCGCGCGTACTGCTGCGTGATCGTCGACGCGCCCTGCTTGTCGCCGCCGGAGAGGTTGTTCCAGGCGGCCCGGGCGATGCCCTTGTAGTCCACGCCCGAGTGCTGGTAGAAGTTCCGGTCCTCCGCGGCGGCCACCGCGTCCTGCACATGCTGCGGGATCTGGTCGATGGTGACCAGCGTGCGGTTCTGCTCACCCACCTTGGCGATGATGGTCTTGTTGTCCATCGCGTAGAGCGTTGTCGCCTGCGGCGGGGTGGTGTCCTCGGGGAGCACGACGTTCGTCGAGTAGTACGTGAAGCCGACGACGCCGATGCCCGCGAGCATGATGAGGATCGCGAAGCCGGCGATGAGGATGTTCACCCGCTTGCGCTTCTTGGTCCGCGCCGTCTTCGCCCGGCCGTCGGGAGCACGGTCGGGCCCGCCGGGCGGCGCGGTGGTGCCGGAGGGCGGCGCGACGCTCGCCCTGGCGACGGAGGCGCGGCCGGCGGGGCCGCCGACACTCGCGGCGCCCACGCTGGCCCGCCCGCCCGGCGCGGCCCCCACGCTGGCCCGCCCGGAACCGGCGCCGACCGAGGCCCGCCCCGCCGGGGAGACCGGCACCGAGGCCCGCCCGCCGCCGGCCTGGCCGGGTGTCGACGCGCCGCGAGCCGGCGGAACGGGAACCGAGGCCCGGCCCGAGCCGCCCGCGCGGCCGACCGACGCCGAACCCACCGAGGCGGAGCCGGCGGCGGGTGCGCCGCGCGGCGGCACGGAGGCGGAGCCGCCAACTGTGGAGCGGCCGCCCGCGGCGGGGCCGCGGGGCGGAACGGAGGCACGGCCGGGCTGTGCCGTACCCTCTGGTGACCAGCTACCGCGCGCGTCGTCGCCCCGACGGTACGCGTCGGGCGGGCCCTCGCCGGGGTCGCCGTTGGCGCCCGGAATCTGGGCCCGTCCCCGCGAGGAGCTGGGATCGCCGTACGAGTTCATTCCTCACACCCTGCCGGTCGCGGTGGCACGCGGGCGCGTCGCCACCGGGTTGCCGTGAGCTGAAACACGCGACGCCCCGGCCCGAGGGGACGGGGCCGAGGCCGTCGCTTCTGGATTAATCGGGCCAATCGGGCCCAAGAGCTGTCGGTCGCCCCGCTGCCTCCACACCGGGCCAACCGAGTCAGCTTGGTTCACCGTTGCGCCTCTCGCCTTCGCCGTGGGGCCGGGCCGGCAGCCGAGGCCGAGGTGGCCGAACCGCCGACCGCGTCCTGCCCCGCCCCGTCCTCCGTGCCACCGACCAGCCCGTCCCGGCCCAGCAGGAACTGCTCGACGAGGTGGTTCCAGCCGCAGCCGAGGCACACCTCCACCACGAAGACCTGGAACTCACGCAGCGTCATCGCCAGGACGGGCAACTCGGACAGGCTACGCGCCTGTCCGGCGGACTGCCTGAGCTCGTCCCCGTAAATGTAGTGGACGTGGGTGAGGTTCTCGCTGCGGCAGATCGGGCAGCGTTCGTCGGTGGTCTCGCCGTGGAACCGGGCGGCGCTTCTCAGGTACGGCGACGCGTCGCAGACGTCGTACGCGCCCACCCGACCGGTGGCGAGTTCACGCAGCACCGCCCGCTTCCGGAGCGAGTAGTCGACAACCTGGCGCTGCGTACGCATGCGGAGAAGGGTACGCCGTCCGGCGCGACGAGGCGACCACCGTCACAATCCGTGAACCCGGGATTCCGGCGCGGGGGTTTGCCCTGATGATGGAACAGCCGCTAACGTGCGATGTATCGGTCCGATACATCGTGACGGCGACACCTCCGCTTCGGGGGTCGGGAGGGGGATGGCTCCGTGCTCGACCTCGCCATCCTCGGCCTGCTCCAGGAGTCCCCGATGCACGGCTACGAGATCCGCAAGGAGCTCACGGCCAAGCTGGGGGCGATCCGGGCGGCGATCAGCTACGGCTCGCTCTACCCGACCCTGCGGCGGCTCCAGGCGGCGGGCTGGATCACCGAGGCAGCCGACACGCCCGTGACGACCGAGGAGGTCCCCGCCCTGACCAGCCGACGCGGTCGGGTGGTCTACGAGATCACCGCGGAGGGCAAGGAACGCTTCGCCCAACTGATCGCGCAGGCGGGCCCGGAGACGTACGACGACACGGGCTTCGGCGTGCACTTCGCGTTCTTCGCCCGCACCGACCAGGCGACCCGGCTCCGCATCCTCGAGGGTCGCCGCCGCAAGATCGAGGAACGCCGCGAGGGCCTTCGCGACGTGCTGGGCCGGGCGGCCGAGCGCCTCGACGCGTACACCCTGGAACTGCAACGCCACGGCCTCGACGCCTGCGAGCGCGAGGTCCGCTGGCTGGAGGAGCTCATCGCCAACGAGCGCTCCGGCCGTGCCCCGACGGTCCCGCACACCGGGACGGCCGGCGGTCGACGAGATAACGACAGCCCGCCTCCGCCTGGAGAGTCCAGGTCAGAGCGGCCGTGATGAAAAAGAAGGAGGCAGACGCTATGGGCTCCGTCCGCGTCGCCATCGTCGGTGTGGGGAACTGCGCCTCGTCCCTCGTGCAGGGCGTGGAGTACTACCGCAACGCCGACCCGAACGACCGCGTCCCGGGTCTCATGCACGTCACCTTCGGCGACTACCACGTTTCGGACGTGGAGTTCGTCGCGGCGTTCGACGTGGACGCCAAGAAGGTGGGCATGGACCTCGCGGAGGCGATCGTCGCCAGCGAGAACAACACGATCAAGCTCTGCGACGTGCCGCCGACCGGCGTCACCGTGCAGCGCGGCCCGACCTTCGACGGTCTGGGGCAGTACTACCGCGAGATCGTCGAGGAGTCGGACGCCGAGCCGGTGGACGTGGCCAAGGCGCTGCGTGACGCCCAGGTCGACGTGGTCGTCTCCTACCTGCCGGTCGGTTCCGAGCAGGCCGACAAGTTCTACGCCCAGGCGGCGATCGACGCCGGCTGCGCGTTCGTCAACGCCCTGCCGGTCTTCATCGCCTCCGACCCCGAGTGGGCCAAGAAGTTCGAGGACGCGGGCCTGCCGATCGTCGGCGACGACATCAAGAGCCAGGTCGGTGCCACCATCGTGCACCGCGCCCTGGCGAAGCTCTTCGAGGACCGCGGGGTCGAGCTGCTGCGCACGTACCAGCTCAACTTCGGCGGCAACATGGACTTCATGAACATGCTGGAGCGCAACCGCCTGGTCTCGAAGAAGATCTCGAAGACCCAGTCGGTCACGTCCCAGATCCCGCACGAGATGCAGAAGAGCGACGTGCACATCGGCCCGTCGGACCACGTGCCGTGGCTCGACGACCGCAAGTGGGCGTACATCCGCCTGGAGGGCCGCTCGTTCGGCGACACCCCGCTCAACGCCGAGCTGAAGCTCGAGGTGTGGGACTCGCCGAACTCGGCCGGTGTCATCATCGACGCCGTCCGGGCCGCGAAGATCGCCCTGGACCGGAAGATCGGCGGCCCGATCCTGTCGGCCTCGTCGTACTTCATGAAGTCCCCGCCCGTGCAGTACGCCGACCACGACGCGCACGCCGCCGTCGAGGCGTTCATCGCCGGCGAGGTCGAGCGCTGACGCGCTGACCACCGCAGCACCGTCGAGGGCCGGGTCCGCACGGACCCGGCCCTCGCACTCATTCAGGCCGGCATCTCCAGGTACGGCGACAGCCGCAGCGCCAACTCGTCGACCGAGTCCACCTCACCACTGGTCAACGCATCGGTCAGCCCCATCCGCTCCTTGGCCGGCATGGTGAAGGTCAGCCCGTCGCGCTGCAGGAACACCCGCATCGCAGCCCAGGCCAGCCCGGCGTTCCACATGTCCAGTGGTCGCCACATCATCAGCCCGTGCAGCAGCGCCGCTGCTTTGTCCAGAACAGTTGGGTAGGCCGCGCGGTTCATCATCCGAGCGTGCGGGCGGGCCGCTGCGGCGACCAGGATGCCGGCGTCTCGCACCCGACTCTGCGGACCGGTGTACTCGGCCAGAAGGGTGAGCAGATCCTCCGGCTCCGGCCAGGGCTGCCTCACCGATCCCCCAACATCTCGAAGAACTCGGCGTCCTCCTCGAAGACCTGCCGGGCTGCCTGGCGGGTCCACTCGTTACGTTCTCGACGTTCGAGGTACTCCTGGATCGCCACCTCGACGGTCTTGTGCATCGAGCGGTGCTCGGCTTCGGCCAGCTCACGGAGCCGCTGTTCCACTTCGGGCTTGAGCGTCAGGGTGAAGGCCATACCAGATTTGTATAGCTTGTCAGGGGACACGTCAACCAAGGCTGGGCACTACTTCTCCTTACCGGTAACCAGGCCGAGCAGATTCGATCGACCCGCTCGGGATGTCCATCCGAGCGCCGCCAGTACGCCGCATACCAGCCAACGGCCGACGGGAAAGCCAGGTGCGGCAGCAAGAAAAACTGAACGTGTAATGGCCGTCACGTACTCAATGCCCCCGACACCTGCCCGGGGGCGCGTTCAGTGCGGGGCCTCACGATGCGGAGCCCGTCCGGCCGTACGAAGATCGTGCAGCGCTCGGTCGCATCGCCCTTCGCGTCGAGCTGGTAGACGTCGAGCCAGCACCAGCCCTGGTAGGTGAGCAGGTCGTCGCGCACCCGGATCACCCGGGCGACGATCGGCCGAGTGATGAACTGGACGCTGGCCGCCCGGGTCACCCGGACCACGTCCCCGGCCCTGATGTCGCTGCTCACGGCCCGTACCGCCGCCACGCCCGGCTCAGTGCCGGGGAGGCGCCGTCAGATCAGCGCACCCCTCGGCCAGAACCCGAATGGGTACGCACGACGCGGGCGCGCCGGCGCCCGCCGGCAGGGGGTACGGCGTGGTAGACAGTCGGGGAGTCATTCCCCGGGACGCCATCCATCCGGTGTGTCTCCCGTTCGGCTCGTTCCCAGACCGGGGTGGGCATGCCGCCAAGCCGCCCCACCCCGGTCCTTTACACCGGCCGCTGATCACCTTCAGTGACCACAACCACACGCAGCATGCAGTAAATTTGGCAGTTGTGCAACCTTGCACGGGAGGAATCCGTTCGAGATGCTGATGCAGACGAACGGAGAGCGATGCCGAACGAACTTGCTTCCACACTTCGCGCCCAGTGGCTCGGTCAGCAGCTCCGCGAGATGCGGGAGGGTGCCCGGCTGACGCTGCGGGAGGTGGGTGAATGCCTCAACCGCAACGCCAGCACCGTCAGCCGGATCGAGTCCGGCATGCTGCCGGCCCGGGTGCCCGAGGTGCTGGCCTACCTCGACGTCTGCGGGATCGACGACCCGAAGCGGCGCGACGACCTCAAGACGATGGCGCAGGACGTCTGGCAGAAGGGCTGGTGGGACGGCCTTACCGCCAACGTCGCCGCATCGTTGATCGACTGGATCTGGCTGGAGAGCCGCGCCACGGCGATCGACTCCTTTCAGGACTCCGTGATTCCCGGCCTGCTCCAGACCAGGGAGTATGCCGAAGCCGTCATCCGGGCCGCCGATGACCACCTTCCCGACGATCAGCTCCGAAGCTTCGTTGAGCTGCGCATGAACCGCCAGCAGCGCTTGAGCAGCCCCGAGCCGATCCGGCTCTCCGTCGTCATCGACGAGGGCGCGCTACGCCGCATGATCGGCGGACCTGAGGTGATGCGAGCCCAACTCGCCCACCTTCGCTCGCTGGCTGGCTGGCCGAACGTCGAAATCATGATCCTGCCGTTCGCCGCAGGTGCCCATGCCAGCCCCAATGGCGCCTTTGACGTCTTCCGCATGCGGCGGCCGTACCCACCCGCCGGTTGCATCTCCACGGTCGTCGGAACGGTGGTGGTCGAAGGGGAGAAGGCCGAATCGCTGTACCAGCGCTACGATCGGCTACGCCGGTCGGCGCTGCGCAACGGTGCCGTGCAGCGGATCCTCTTCGATCTCGAAGCGCGTCTGGAGTGAGCACATGGCGACGATCGACCGCCCCACCCCCGGGCTGCCGGTGGCCTGGCACGTGAGCAGCCGCAGTGGCAACGGCGACGGCAACTGCGTCGAGGCCGGGCCGGTGCTCGACGGCAGCGGGCGGTTCGCCGTACGCGATAGCAAGGACCGCAGCGGCCCGACGCTGATCTTCTCCACAACCGGCTGGGCCGCCTTCCTCACCCACCTTCGCGCGAACCGCCTCACCTGAACCCTGGTGCCTCAACCGGCTCAGAGATCTTGGTAGGAAACGGCCCCTCGGGGGAGCCCTTCGGGGGGCCGAAATCGTCCAAGATCTACCCGACTGCACGCCTCGTAGGCGTCAGGACCAGGCGCGGCGCAGGGCGACGCCGGCCTCCAGCTCCAGCAGCGTCACCTTGCGTGGCAGGCCGCCGCCGAAGCCGACCAGCTTCGCCCCCGCGCCCACGATCCGGTGGCAGGGCACGATCACGGGGATCGGGTTGCGGTTGCAGGCCACCCCGACCGCCCGCGCCGCCCCCGAGTCGCCGACCACCCGGGCCACCTCGCCGTAGGTCGACGTCTCCCCGTACGGGATGCGGGTCATCTCCCGCCAGACCGCGCGCTCGAACTCGGAGCCCCGGCGCACCGTCACCGGCACCGTGAACTCGGTCAGCTCCCCGGCGAAGTACGCCCGCAGCTCGGCCACGGCCCGCCCGGACAGCTCGTCGCCGGGGGCCTCGACCGCTGTCTCCACCCGCCCGAAGTGCGTGCCGCACACGGCGTCGTCGTCGGTGGCAACGGAGAACTCGCCGATCGGGGAGTCGAGCACGGTCCAGCGCACGCCCCCATTCTCCCCCGCCGGCGCGAAGCGCCCCGCTCCGCCTCCACGCGCCAGTTGACCTTGCACACCATCGATACGGTGCGGGTCGTGGCCACGGGAACGCTCATCTTTCTGATCATCGGTGGGGCGGGTGTCGCCGTGCTGGCGCTGGCCCTGCTCGGCACCGAGCTGTTCCAGTTCGGCCACCCCGGCGGCGACGGGCCCATCTCCGTCGAGGTGGTCGCCGGGTTCGCCGGCGCGTTCGGCTTCGGCGCGGCGATCGTCAACGAGCTGCTCGGTGCGCGTACCCCCGGGTCGATCGTCGCGGCGGTGGCCGGCGGCGCGGTCGCCGCGGTGCCCACGGCCTGGCTCGCGGCCCGGCTCAGCCGGGCGGCCCGCACCATGCGCACCGACCCCACCCCCACCCGCAACGACATGGTCGGCGCGATCGGCCTCGTGGTGACCCCGGTGCCGGTCGACGGCTACGGCGAGGTCCGGGTCCGCGTCGCCGGCCAGCCCGTCAAGCTCAACGCACGCGCCGACCGGCCAATCCCGGTGGGTGCCCAGATCTTCGTGGTGGAAGCCCTGAGCGAGACCAGCGTGCACGTCGAGACCTACTAGCACTCCTCGTTCGCAGAAACGGAAGTCCCATGCCCCTCGTCATCGCCATCGGAGGCGCGGTCCTCCTCGTCCTCTTCCTCGTCCTCTTCGTGCTCTCCCGGATCAAGGTCGCCGGGCCGAACGAGGCGTTCATCGTCACCGGCCGCAAGGGCCGGACCACCCAGACCGCCGACGGCGGCCGATCGACGGACAACTCGGGGCAGAAGGTCGTCCTCGGCGCGTCGGTCTTCGTGCTGCCGGTGGTGCAGAAGCTCCAGTCGCTGGACCTGTCCAGCCGCCGCATCGACGTCGGCATCAAGGGCGCGGTGAGCAAGCAGGGCATCCGGGCCGACCTGCACGGCGTCGCCATCGTCAAGGTCGGCGGCACCGAGGACGCGATCCGCGCCGCCGCCCAGCGCTTCCTCAACCAGCAGGACGAGATCGACAACTTCACCCGGGAGGTGCTGGCCGGCGCGCTGCGCTCGATCGTCGGCCGGCTCACCGTCGAGGAGGTCATCCGGGACCGGGCGGCGTTCGCCAGCGCGGTGGCCGAGGAGGCCGAGCACTCGATGACCAACCAGGGGCTGGTGCTGGACACCTTCCAGCTCCAGGACATCGTGACCGAGGGGTCGTACCTGCGGGACCTGGGGCGGCCGGAGGCGGCCAGGGTGCTCAAGGACGCCGCGATCGCCGAGGCGCGCAACCGCCAGCAGGCCGAGCAGGAGCGGCTGCTGGCCGAGGAGGCCATCGCCGAGGCCAACCGGAACCTGTCGCTCAAGCAGACCGCCATCCAGGCGGAGATCGACGCCGCGAAGGCGAAGTCGGCGGCGGCCGGGCCGCTCGCCCAGGCCGAGCGCGACCAGGCGATCCTCACCGAGCAGCAGAAGGTGGCCGAGCGCAATGCCGAGCTGAAGCAGCGCCAGCTCGACACCGAGGTGCGCAAGCCGGCCGACGCCGCCAGGTACAAGGTGGAGCAGGAGGCCGAGGCGGCCCGCAACGCGGCCGTGCTCAAGGCCGACGCGCAGCGGCAGGCCACCATCGCCGCCGCGCAGGCGTCCGCCGAGCAGGCCCGGCTGACCGGTGAGGGCGAGCGGGCCCGGCGGGCCGCGCTGGCCGAGGCGAACGCGATCGAGGGCGCGAAGGAGGGCGAGGCCGAGCAGCGCCGGCGCTCCGCCATCGCCGAGGCCGTCGAGCGGGAGGGCCAGGCGGAGGCGGCGGCCATCCTGGCCAAGGGCCAGGCCGAGGCCGACGCGATGGCCCGCAAGGCCGAGGCGTTCGCCGCGTACGGCGAGGCGGCCGTGCTGGACCTGCTGGTCCGGGTGCTGCCGCAGGTGGTCGAGGCGGCCAGCGCCCCGATCGGCGCGATCGACAAGATGACGGTCATCTCCACCGACGGGGCGTCCTCGCTGACCAGGTCCGTCGCGAGCAACGTCGCGCAGGGGCTCCAGCTCGGCACCGACCTGACGGGCATCGACCTGGCCGGCCTGCTCGCCAAGCTCGGCGCGGGACAGCCCGGGGCGGACGGCTCCGGCGGCGGCCGGGCCGTGGTGGACGGCAGCACCGCCGCCCGCTGAGCCACCCCGACAGCCGGCCGGACCCGTCGCGGGGTCCGGCCGGCTTCGTTCTGTTCTGGGGTACGGAAGGAAGGCCGGCGCCCGCCGGACCGCCCCGGTGTGGGGCGGTGCCGACGGGCGCCGGTTCGGTACGGGCTCTGTCAGGCGGAAGCGATGGTGAAGAACTCCCAGGTACCGAGGTACCTGTCGTTCCACGGCTCGTACACGCCCTTGGCGATCAGCGGCTTACTGCCAGCGGAGTCGGCCTTGACGAACAGGGTGTTGGCCCAAGACCTCAGAGAGATCGCAACATCCGTGCCCATATCGATGTTGAAAGCCTCCCACTGACCGATCGAGCTGGCCTTCGCCAGCAGCGGCTTGGAGCCACCGCTCTGCGCGGTCACGTACTTCTTGTTGACCAGGGCCCGAAGCGCGACGTCCCCGAACCCGAGCTCGACGAGCTCGAACTTCTCCCAGGCTCCGGCCGAGGTGCTCTTGGCCAGCAGGGGCTTGGCGCCGGCACCGTCGGCCGCGACGAACTTGCCGTTGGCAGCGGCCTTCAGGCTGACGGTCGGGTTCGGCGACTCCAGATCGAACTTCTCCCAGTCGCTGATCTTGGTGCTCTTGGCGATCAGCGGCTTGGAGCCCGCGCCGTCAGCGGCCACATACTTGCCGTTGACCTGTGCCTTGAGGCTGACGCTGCTGTCGATGTTGTGAACCAGCTGGAACTTCTCCCACGCGCCGATCGCAGTGCTCTTGGCGAGCAGCGGCTTGCTGCCGCCCCCGTCAGCCGCGACGTACTTGCCGTTGGCCTTCGACTTGAGAGCGACCAGACCGTCACCGGCGGAGACGATGTCGAACTTCTCCCACGAGCCGATGGTCCAGCTCTTGGCGATCAACGGCTTGCTGCCACCGCTGTCGGCCGCCACGAGGCCGTCGTTGATCCAGGCCCGGAGGCCGACGGAGCTTCGGGTCACCGGAGCCGCACCGACGTGCAGCAACCGGTCGATGCCGTACACCCCGCCGAACGTGCCGTCACTGAAGGCCAACGTCATGCCGGGGGCGAAGACCGCCCCGGAGACACCGTTGGTGACCACGGAGTTGCGCACCTGCTCAGGGGTCCAGCTCGGGTTCTGGGCGAGGAGCAACGCCGCCGCACCGGCCACGTGCGGTGCGGCCATCGACGTCCCGCTCATCGTCGCCTTCGCGGTGGTGCTCCCGATCGAGGCGGAGGTGATGCTCACACCGGGGGCGAAGGTGTCCAGGCACAGGCCGGAGTTCGAGAAGCCCGCCCTCAGGTCCGTCCGGTCGGTGGCACCAACGGTGATCGCCGCCGACGTCCTTGCCGGAGAGAAGGCGCAGGCATCCCACGCCTCGTTACCGGCGGAGACCGTGAAGCTGACGTTCTTAGCGATAGCGGCGGACACGGCGTCGTCGATCGCCGTGCTTGCCCCGCCGCCCAGGCTCATGTTCGCCACTGCGGGCTGCTGAGCATTCCCGGCCACCCAGTCGATCCCGGCAACGACCCCGTCGGTCGTTCCCTGGCCGTCGCAGTTGAGCACGCGCACCGCGACCAGCTTGACGTCCTTGGCGACGCCGTAGGTCTTGCCACCGACGGTGCCCGCCACGTGCGTGCCGTGTCCGTCGCAGTCGTCGGCGGTGGGCCTGCCGTCCGCCACGGCGTTGATCCCGTAGCTCGCCCGACCCCCGAAGTCCTGGTGGCCGATGTTGATGCCGCTGTCGATGATGTAGGCGGTGACGTCCTTGGCCGACGTCGAGGGGTAGGTGTAGGACTTGTCCAGCGTGGGGGTGGTCTGGTCGATCCGGTCCAGACCCCACGACGGCGGATTCGTCTGGGTGCCGCTGGCCGAGAACCAGCGGACCGGCTCGACGTAGGCGACGTCCGGGTCGGCGGCCAACTGCTTCGCCTGAGCTCCGGTGAGCTTCGCGGAGTAGCCGTGCAGGGCCTTCGTGAAGACCTTCTCCACGGTGCCACCGTTGGCCTTCGTCAAGGCCTGCACCGTGCCACGGGTGACGCTCGGGCTGGCCTTGCCGTCCTTGAGCTTCACGATGTACTTGCCCGGCACGATCTTGCCGGCGAGGTCGTTCGCCTCGGACTTGCCCGGCCGAACCTGGCCGGGACGCGCCTGCGAGGCACCTGCGGCCGCCTGAAGGGCACCCGGGGTAGTCAGGCCGGTCCGGGGCTCGACGCGCAGGTTGGGTCGGACCGGAGCGTCCTGCAGAGCGACCGAATCCGCCGCCGCGTCCGGGCTGGCCGGGGCGGTGGGTTCTGCCATTGCGGTGCCGCCGGTGGCGGCCACGATGGAGGTCACGGAGGCGAGCGCGAGCCCGGCCACCGCAGAGCGGCGCATTACGCCACGACGTCTCAAAGACTTCTCCCCGTTGTCATCAACCATCCGTCTTGAATGGCCGAGGAATGAATCCGCCTCACACTGATGATCAGGAGGCCGGGATGATGTTGCACCATCATGGATGATGGTCAAAGGGGATTACCTCAGCCGAACGGTCGATACGGCGGCGTTTCGTCGTCAGTTTCCCGACTGTAGGGACGACGGGAGAACCACGCCTCCGCTCAGCCGATCACGCCCTGATCCCGGGCCCAGCGCAGCAGTTCCGCCTCGGCGGCGTCCCGGTCTAACGGGCCGTGCTCCAGGCGCAACTCCTTGAGGTGCTTCCAGGCCCGGCCCACCACCGGCCCCGGCGGGACGCCGAGCAGCTCCATGATGGCGTTGCCGTCCAGGTCGGGCCGGACCCGGGCAAGGTCCTCCTCGGCCGCGATCCGGGCGATCCGCTCCTCCAGCGCGTCGTAGTCCGCCGCCAGGGCGGCGGCCTTGCGCCGGTTGCGGGTGGTGCAGTCCGAGCGGGTCAGCAGGTGCAGCCGGGTCAGCAGGTCCCCGGCGTCGGTGACGTACCGGCGCACCGCCGAGTCGGTCCACTCGCCCCGGCCGTACCCGTAGAAGCGCAGGTGCAGGTTGACCAGCTTGACGACCTGGGCGGTGACGTCCTTCGGGTACCGCATGGCCTTCATCCGGGCCTTGGTCAGCCGCGCGCCGACCACCTCGTGGTGGTGGAAGCTGACCCGGCCGTCCGGGCCGACCGCCTTGGTGGCCGGCTTGCCGACGTCGTGCATCAGCGCGGCCATCCGCAGGACGAAGTCGCAGCCGTCCGTCTCGTACGACACGGCGTTGCTGACCACGGTGAGGGTGTGCTCGTAGACGTCCTTGTGCTGGGCGTGCTCGTCGATCTCCAGCTTCAGCCCGGTCAGCTCCGGCAGGAAGCGGTCGGCCAGCCCGGTGTCGACCAGCAGCCGCAGGCCGGTGATCGGGTCCGCCCCGCAGAGCAGCTTGGTGAACTCGTCGCGGATGCGCTCGGCAGTGATCCGGTCGAGGTCGGCGGCCATCCGGGTCATCGCGGCGCGCACGTCGGGGTGCACGGCGAAGCCGAGCTGGGCGGCGAAGCGGGCCGCCCGCAGCATCCGCAGCGGGTCGTCGCCGAACGACTCGGCCGGGGTGCCGGGGGTGCGGATCACCTTGGCGGCGAGGTCGGCGAGGCCGCCGTGCGGGTCGGTGAACCGGTGGTCGGGCAGGCTCACCGCCATCGCGTTGATCGTGAAGTCGCGCCGCCGCAGGTCGTCGGTGAGGCTGGTGCCGTACTCGACGGTCGGGTTGCGGCTGACCTGGTCGTACGCCTCGGCGCGGAAGGTGGTGACCTCCAGCCGCAGCCCGTCGCGCTGGCAGCCGATGGTGCCGAACTCGCGCCCGGTCTCCCAGATCGCCTCGGCCCAGCCCTTGACGATCCGCAGGGTCTGGTCGGGGTGGGCGTCGGTGCAGAAGTCGAGGTCGTCGCCGAGCCGGCCGAGCAGGGCGTCGCGCACCGAGCCGCCCACCAGGTGCAGCTCGTGGCCCGCCTGGGCGAAGCGGCGGCCCAGCTCGTCGGCGACCGGGGAGACGCGGAGCAGTTCGGCTACGGCGTTGCGCTGCGCTGCGGTGAGCTCGCGGCGGTCGGCGGCGTGGGGTGCGGAGGCTTCGGACATGGGAGCGCCAGCCTATCGGTCCGGTGGGGGGACTGATCCGCCGGGCGCGGGTAGGAAGTGCGCGTTGACTAAGGTCGGGGGGTGCGGGCCGGTGCCCGGCTCCGACGTACCCCTTGGAGGCTGGAGATGAGCGGCGGTCTCTACCGCAGCGCCAACGCCGGGCAGGGCGGCGGCCGACGGCCCGGCGACGACGCCACCTTCATCTCGGCCGACCCGCTGAACCAGCCCGCCGTGGAGTCGGTCGCGCCGCCGCAGGAGGTGGTCGCGGAGACCAGCGCCGCGACGAACAGCGCGGTGATGGCGATCGGCAGCCTGGTCAGCCGAGGTACGGGCTTCCTGCGCACGCTCGTGCTCACCGCCGCGCTGGGCGGGGCCCTGGTCGGCGACGCGTACACGACCGCGCAGATCTTCCCGGGCATGGTGTACGAGTTCCTGCTAGGCGGCATCCTCACCAGCGTCCTGGTCCCGGTGCTGGTGCGCCGGCGCAAGACCGACGACGACGCCGGCCAGGCGTACGCCCAGCGGCTGCTCACCCTGGCGGTGATCGCGCTGGCCGTGGCGGCGGTGCTCGCGGTGGCGATCGCCCCGGTGCTGACCTGGCTGTACGCCAGCGACCAACAGACCGGCGACTACCGGAACCTGGTCAACGCGCTGTCCCGGCTGATGCTGCCGATGATCTTCTTCACCGGCCTGAGCGCGCTGATCAGCGCGGTGCTCAACACGCGGGGCCACTTCGCCGCCCCGATGTGGGCCCCCATCCTCAACAACCTCGTGGTGATCGCGACCGGCGGCCTCTACATCGCGATCTTCGGGGCGGAGATCGTCGAGCCGCAGGAGATGACGTTCGGGCGCATCCTGCTCGTCGGCGGCGGCACCCTGCTCGGCGTGGCGATCCAGGCCGCCGGCCTGATGCCGGCGCTGCGCAAGGTCGGTTTCCGCTGGCGGTTCCGCTTCGACTTCGGCAAGCTCGGCCTCGCCGAGCTGGGCCGGCTCGGCGCCTGGATGTTCTGCTACGTCGCGGTCAGCCAGCTCGGCCTGATCGTCGTGTTCAACCTGCTCAGCCGGGCCAGCGGCGAGAAGGCGGCCGGCCCGCTGATCTACAACAACGTCTTCCTGCTGCTGATGATGGCGCACGGCATCATCGCCGTGTCGATCATCACCGCGCTGATGCCCCGGATGAGCGCCGCCGCAGCCGACGGCCGGTACGCCGACCTCGCCGCCGACCTGGCCCGGGGCACCCGGACCGTCACGGCGGTCCTCGCCCCGATCGGGGTCTGCTACGCGGTGCTCGCCACCCCGATCGCCTTCGCCCTGTTCCAGCACGGCGCATTCACCGAGCAGAACGCCCGGGACACCGCCCCGGTGCTGGTGGTGGCCGCCGTGGCGCTGGTGCCGTTCGCGATCAGCCAGCTCTTCACCTTCGCCTTCTACGCGCTGCCGGACACCCGGACCCCGGCGCTGGTCAACATCCCGGTGGTCGGGCTCCGGGTGGTCGTGCAGATCGGCCTCTTCTCCGCGTTCGCGGCGAGCTTCGCGGCGGCCGGGATGATGCTCGGCAACGCGGTCTCGTACGTGGCGGCGGCCGTCATCTCGGCGTGGCTGCTGCGGGGCCGGGTCGGCCGGATCGGGCTGGGGTCGATCATGGGCACCTTCGGTCGGGTGGCCGCCGCCGCCGCCGGGGCCGCCCTGGCCGGCCTGCTCGTGGTGAAGCTGCTCCCGGGCGGCGACGCCCCCGGCCTGATCCAGGCGGCCGTGCAGATCGTGGTCGGCGGCGCGGTCATCGGGGGGACGTACCTCGCGCTGGCCACGGTGCTGCGGATCGGCGAAATCACCGAGGTCCTCGGAATGGTCCGGCGCCGCCTCGGCCGCTGAGCCCGTCGCCCCGGTCGCTGGGCCCGCCGTCGGCGGTTGCCGGAGCGGGTGCGGCCCTCCGGCACCCACCGTGACGGTGGATCACCAGCCTGGGGACACACCTGTGGATAACTCACCGATTCGCCGGTCAGCCAACGGAAGTGCCTGTGGACAACCAGCCGTAAGGCTGAGCATGGGGAGCTGTTCGGTGGGGAATCCGAGCCGTGTCGCCCGCAGGCGCGACACCGCCGCCGCCCCTGCGACGACTACGTGCCGTCAACCTCTAGATTGGCTAGTACATGTGCCAGCAACGCGGCCGACAAGGGTCGTAACCGGACGAGTTCGACAAGACCGACAGCCCAGCCGGGTGCGGCGGGAAGATGACATGTCGGGGAGGCCGGCATCCCGGGTAAGGTCGCTCTCGACGGGTACGGCTGATCCCGGCGCTCCGCGTCGACACCGTCGGCCGGTTCCTAGGAAACCAGAGCGGGAAGCCAGATGCCCAGCAGCGCGGGTCCATCGATCGACACGATCACCGAGGGAGGACGGGTGACCCAGGTCGGCGAGGGTCAGGACGCGGAGGAGAGCGCTCCGCCGGTCATGACCTTCGGTGCTCCCACGGCCGGTGAGATCCTCGCCGAGCGGTACGAGCTGGTCGAGCACATCAACAACGACAGCGCGGGGCGGCTGGTCTGGCGTGGGGTCGACGTGGTGCTGCGTCGGCCGGTCGCGGTCGTGCTGCGCTACCCGGGTGGCGACTCCGCCACCGAGATGCTCCAGGCCGCCGTCGCGGCGAGTCGCGTGATCCACCCGAACCTCGTGGGCGTGTACGACGCGATCGACGAGGCCGAGCGGGCGTACGTGGTGCGCGAGTGGGTCGACGGGCAGTCGCTGCGGGAGATGGTCGCCGCCGGTCCCCTCGACCCGGGCCGGACGACCGCCGTCGGCAACGCCGTGGCGAGCGCGCTGGCCGCCGTGCACGCCACCGGCATGATCCACGGCAACCTGCACCCCGGCACGGTGATGATCAGCGACGAGGGCCGGGTCGTCCTGGCCGACGCCCGCACCGACGGCGCCGACAGCCAGGAGAACGACGTCCGGGCCGTCGGCGGCATCCTCTACTTCGCCCTGACCGGGCACTGGCCGCACGCCGAGGCCCCGCTGCACGGCGCGACCGCCGGGCACGGCCGGGCCGCCATCCCGGACGCCGTCCGCGACGCCAGCGGCGCGATCGCCGCACCCCGGCAGGTACGGGCCGGCGTGCCCGCCTACCTCGACGACCTCACGATGGACCTGCTCGACCCCGGGATCGCCCCGCCGCCGTCGGAGGTGCTCGCCGCCGAGCTGGCCCGGCTCGACATCCCGATCGAGGACGACACCTACCTGGAACCCGCCGGGCCGCTGCGGTTCTCCGCCGAGACCGGCGAGGAGCCGTCGCCGCTCGCCTCGGTGGGCGGGCGCAAGGTCGCCATCGGCATCGCGGGCCTGCTGGCGGTCGCCCTGGTCGGCCTGCTCATCGGCATCAGCGTCTTCGGGGGCGACGAGGCCCCGCCGACCGAGCCGGTGGCCCAGCCCTCCAACAGCGCCCCGGCCGGCGGGGCGGCCCCCGCCGCGCCCGCCGTGCGCAAGCTCAACGTCAGCGACGTCCGCATCGTGGACCCGGACAGCAAGCTCCGCGACGAGCTGGGCGGCGCCGAGAAGGTCATCGACGGCGACGACGACAAGGGCTGGGACACCGACACCTACACCCGACCCAACTTCGGCAACCGCAAGAGCGGCATGGGGGTCTGGATCGACCTCGGCGAGGAGCGCACGGTCAAGTCGGTGCAGGTGCGCCTCTCCGCGACGGGGGCGTCCGCCCGGCTCTACTCGGGCACCACCGACGAGGAGCCCACCTCGAAGGGCGACAAGAGGCTGCTCAGCAGCTACGAGAAGGCCCCGATCGGCCAGCCCTTCGAGCAGCACGACGGCACCACCATGACCTTCAACGGCTTCGACGCCGACGCGAAGTACCGCTACCTGCTTTTCTGGATCACCGAGCTGCCCTCGAACGACCGGGGCTACCAGGTCGGCGTCCAGGAGATCACGGTCCAGGGGTCGTGAGCCGCCGGCCGGAGCGTCCCACCGCCCGGGTGTGCTGATGGACGGCCACGGCGGGCGGACGACCGGCGCGCCGGTGGGCGGTCCCGCCCGCCCACCGGCCGGTTCCGCCCCGGGTGCCGGGCCGACCGACGGCGACCTGCTCCGCGCCCACGTCGCCGGTGACCGGGACGCCTTCACCGAGCTGTTCCACCGGCACCGGGACCGGCTCTGGGCGGTGGCCCTGCGGACGCTCGGCGACCGCGAGGACGCGGCCGACGCCCTCCAGGACGCGCTGCTCTCCGCGCACCGCGCGGCGGCCCGGTTCCGGGGCGACTCGGCCGTGACCACCTGGCTGCACCGGATCGTGGTGAACGCCTGCCTCGACCGCATCCGCCGCCGACAGGCGCACCCGACCGTGCCGTTGCCCGACGGGACGCACGGCGGCGACGGCGGCCCGTCGACAGGCGGGGCGGAGCTGGCCGCCCCCGTCCGCGACCACGACACCGCCCTGGTGGTCCGCCAGGCCCTCGCCGAGCTGCCGGCCGAGCAGCGGGCGGCGCTGGTCCTGGTCGACGTGCAGGGCTACCCGGTGGCGGAGGTGGCCCGCATCCTCGGCGTGGCCGAGGGCACGGTCAAGAGCCGCTGCGCCCGGGGCCGGGCCCGCCTCGCCGTGGCGCTCGGGCACCTGCGCACGGGGTTCGTACCCCCTGGGCAGCCGGCCCCGCGCGGCCGTGCCGGCGCCCCCGTGGGCGGCCCGGGCGTGCCGGCCGTCACCGCCGGGAACCCGCAGCCGGCCGAGGGCGTCCGATCGGGGTCGGGACGCTCCCGGCGCGACGCCAACCAGGAGGAATCGTGACTGCCCCCGGGGGGTTCAGGGAGGTCGACCACGACCTGCTCGCCGACTACCTCGGCGGCGCGCTGGACGGCACCCCGGACGAGGCGGTCGTGGCGCGGCTGGTCGCGGAGGACCCGGGCTGGGCCGAGGCCTGCGGCACGCTCGCGCCGGCCCTGGCCCTGGTCGACGACGACCTCGCCGCCTGGGCCGCCCCGGCACCCGAGATGCCGCCCGACGTCGCCGACCGGCTCGCCGCCGCGCTGGCCGGGGCCGGCCCCGGCACGCCCGCCGACGACGACGCCGACGACGACGCCGACGACGCCGCCGCCGACGCCGCCGCGGACGCCGAGCGGATGGGCCAGCCGGGCGGGGCGCGGGGCGTTCGCGTACCGCCCGCCGTGGTGCCCACGCAGCAGACCGGAGGCCGCCGCCGGCCGGCCGCCGGGTCCCCGCCCGCGACCGGCCCCGGCCGGCGTGGGCGACGCTGGGCTCGGCTCGCCGGGCCGGTGGCGCTGGCCACCGCCTCGATGGCCGTCGTCGGGCTGGGGGTCCACCGGTTCGTCGGCGGGACCTCGCGCGGGGACAGCGCCGTCAACGCGCCGCTGAGGGAACGGGCCGGCGGCACGGCGGCCCAGAGCGCCCCGTTCCGCACGATCGGCGCGCCGCAGCGCAGCGGCACCGACTGGACCCCGCAGGCGCTGGCCGGCGACGTGCCACCGCGCCGGGTCGCCGGGACCCCCGGGTCGGCCTGGGCTCCGCCGGAGGCCGACGAGGGCGCCCGGCTTCCCGCCGTCGGCGGCCTCGACCGGCTCACCGGCCCGGACGCCCTGGCCGGCTGCCTCACGGCCGTCAGCGCCGAGCACAGGGCCGGCCCGCTCACCGTGGACCTGGTCGACTACGCCCGCTTCCAGGGCGACCCCGCCCTGGTCGTCCGCTTCCTCGACCCGTCCGGCGCGCGCTGGGCGTGGGTCAGCGGCCCCGAGTGCGGCGTCCCCGGGTCCGGTGCCGATACCCGCTACCGGACGCGGGTAGGGTGAAATCCCGGTCCGCCGGGCGGCGGACGACGCGGGAGGTGCGCGGCGTCGGCCGGCCGGAGCGGACCGGCGGGTGCAGTCCAGCCCCGTGACGTGACCCACCGGTCAGCCGGCTCGGGAATTCCCACTTCGTACGATGACGTTCTGCAAGTCAGCAGTCGGCGCGCGTGCGACGCCGGCACTCCGACCGACCGGCATCGGTGCGCGCCGATGGCGACCACACACATCGGGAGACGGCAGTGGACGAGGTCCGCAACCTGATCATCATCGGCTCCGGGCCGGCCGGTTACACCGCAGCGGTCTACGCCGCGCGCGCCAACCTCAAGCCCCTGGTCATCGAGGGCGTGCAGTCCGGCGGCGCGCTGATGACGACCACCGAGGTGGAGAACTTCCCCGGCTTCGCCGACGGCATCCTCGGCCCCGAGCTGATGGACAACATGCGCAAGCAGGCCGAGCGGTTCGGCGCGGAGTTCCTCACCGACGACGTCACCCGGGTCGAGCTGACCGACACCGGCAGCATCGGCTCCGACGCGGTGAGCACCGTCTGGGTCGGCGAGACCGCGTACCGGGCCAAGGCCGTCATCCTCTCCACCGGCTCGGCCTGGCGCCCGCTGGGCGTGCCGGGCGAGCAGGAGTACCTCGGCCACGGTGTGTCGTCCTGCGCCACCTGTGACGGCTTCTTCTTCCGCAACCAGCACATCGTCGTCGTCGGCGGTGGCGACTCGGCGATGGAGGAGGCCAGCTTCCTCACCCGCTTCGCCGAGTCGGTCACCATCATCCACCGCCGGGACTCGTTCCGCGCCAGCAAGATCATGGCGGAGCGGGCGCTCGGCAACGAGAAGATCAAGGTCGAGTGGAACTCCGTGGTCGAGGAGATCCTCGGCGACGACGGCAAGGTGACCGGCGTCCGCGTCCGCAACGTGCACAGCGGGGAGTCCAAGGTCCTCGACGTCACCGGCGTCTTCGTGGCGATCGGCCACGACCCGCGCAGCGAGCTCTTCCGCGGCCAGGTGGAGCTGGACGACGAGGGGTACGTGAAGGTGCAGGCCCCGAGCACCCGGACCAGCGTCCCGGGCGTCTTCGCCGCCGGCGACGTGGTGGACCACACCTACCGGCAGGCCATCACCGCCGCCGGCACCGGCTGCGCCGCCGCCCTGGACGCCGAGCGCTTCATCGCCACGATCGAGGGCTGAGCGGCCCGACCGGCGGCGACCCGCCGGCGCGAACGCGGTACGACCGAAGAACACAACTGAAGTTTTCCGGAGGAGGGTCATAGTGGGAGCGACAAGGGCGGTCACCGACGCCAGCTTCGCCGCCGACGTGCTGAAGTCCGACAAGCCGGTGCTCGTCGACTTCTGGGCCAAGTGGTGCGCGCCGTGCCGCAAGGTCTCGCCGCTGCTGGAGGAGATCGCCGGCGAGATGGGCGACCAGGTCAGCATCGTCAAGCTCGACATCGACGAGAACCCGGAGACCGCCCGCGCCTACCGGGTGATGTCCGTGCCGACCCTGACCGTCTTCAAGAACGGCGAGCCGGTCCAGTCGGTCGCCGGTGCCAAGCCGAAGAGCGAGCTGGTCAGGCTGATCCAGTCCGCGCTCTGACGCGACGCGTACGCCCGGAACCCCGTACCCCCGTGGGTGCGGGGTTCCGTGTTTCTCGGCCCCGACCTGCCCGGAGACCGCCACCTCGGCGGGCCGGAGCGCATAACCTCAACCCGGGGGGCGGGCAGGCCGCGCCCGGTGGGCACCCGGGCGCTCCCGCGCCGGGGCCGGCGACCGGCGATCGCGCGAAGGGGGCGAGCGTGCGTCCGATCCGACCCGGCGACCGGGGACCGGCGGTGAGCGAGATCCGCGCCGTCCTGACCGGCCTGGAACTCCTCACCCCCGGCACCGACCCGGGCGGCGACGCCGACGCGTTCGACGCCGAGATCGAGCGCGCGGTGCGGGCGTTCCAGCAGTCGCGGGGGCTCAGCGTCGACGGGCGGGTCGGCGAGGAGACCTGGCGCGCCCTCGACGCCGCCCGCTGGCGGCTCGGCGCCCGCACCCTCTACCACGCCGTGCCCGAACCGCTGACCGGCGAGGACGTCCGGTCGCTCCAGGAGCGCCTCCTGGAGATGGGGTACGACGTGGGCCGCGCGGACGCCATCTACGGCGTGCGCACGTCGCGGGCGGTGGCGCAGTTCCAGCGGGAGATGGGGCTCACCCCGGACGGCTCCTGCGGCCCCCACACGATGGGCGCCTTGCGCCGGCTGGGACGGAAGGTGGTGGGCGGCCGGCCGCAGTGGCTCCGCGAGTCCGACGCCATCCGGCAGGCCGGCCCCACCCTCGTCGGGCGGACCGTGGTCGTCGACCCGGGGCACGGCGGCACCGACCCCGGCGTGGTGGTGCCGGACGGCCCGCTGCGCTGGACCGAGGCCGACCTGGTGCACGACCTGGCCAGCCGCCTGGAGGGGCGGCTGGCGGCGGCGGGCGTGCGGGTGCAGCTCACCCGTGGGCCGACGCCGGGGAGCTGCCTGCCGGACGTCGAGCGGGCGGAGCTGGCCAACTCCCTCGGCGCGGACGTGTTCATCTCCCTGCACGCCGACGGGCACGCCAACCCGGAGGCCGACGGGGTGGCGACCTACCACTACGGCACCGACAACGGGGTGACCTCCGCCACCGGCGAGCGGCTGGCCGGGCTGGTGCAGCGGGAGATCGTGGCCCGCACCGGCCTGCGGGACTGCCGTACCCACGCCAAGGCGTGGGACCTGCTGCGGCTGACCCGGATGCCGGCGGTACGGGTGGAGGTGGGCTACCTGACCTCGGTGGCGGACCGGGGGCGACTGGTCGACCCGCGGTTCCGGGACCGGGTGGTGGAGGCGATCGTGGCCGCCGTCCAGCGGATGTACTTCCCGATCGAGCGGGACGTCCCCACCGGCTCGATCGACGTCAGCGAGCTGCGGGCGACGATCGCCGCCGGCCGGGTGGCGGCGGGCTGACCGGGCCGGGGCGGCGCGTCAGCCAGCCGTGGAGCGGGTGGCCGGGGCGGGGCGGACCGGCCGCAGCAGGGTCTCCGGGCTCATCGAGCCGAGCAGCTTCTCCAGGGCGTACTCGACGTCCGACTTCCAGCTCAGCGCGGTGCGCAGCTCCAGCCGCAGCCGGGGGTAGCGGGGGTGCTGCCGGACCGTCTTGAAGCCCACCGACAGGAAGTAGTCGGCGGGAGCCACGCAGCCGCCCGCCGGGTCTCCCTCGTCGCCGAACTTCGCGTCGCCGAACGCCTCGATCGCCTTGATCCCCCGCTTGGTCAGGTCCCGCGCGACGCCCTGCACGAGCATCCGCCCCAGCCCGCCGCCCGCGAACGGGGCGACCACGTGGGCGGTCATCAGCAGCGCCGCGTCGGCGGAGACGGGAGAGGTGGGGAACGCCATGGAGCGCGGCACGTAGGCCGGCGGGGCGTACATGACGAAGCCGGCGGGCATCCCGTCGACGTATGCGAGCTTGCCGCAGGAGCCCCACTCCAGCAGGGTCTGGGAGACCCAGGCCTCCTTCTCCAGCCCCGGGTCGCCCGCGGCGCAGGCCCGGTCGGCGGAAACCGGATCGAGTTCCCAGTAGACGCACTGCCGGCACGGGCGGGGCAGGTCTTCCAGGGTGTCCAGGGTCAAGCTGACCAGCCGTCGCGACATTGACGCATCCCCACAATTAGGCTGGGAGGCGAGCGCAGCGCGGGTCGACGCCGCTGCCTTCGAGGCCCCCGACGAGCGATCGTACGCCGTCCGGCGGCGGCGCGGGAGGGGATGCGCGAATCCCGCTGCGGTCGCCGCACGGGCCGTGCGCTCCACCACCGTCCGTCGGGCCCGGGATGTGGAAGCCCGTCACATCGAGGGGTCGGACGGCGTCGGCACGGACTACCATCGAGAATCCGCGTCCCGTGCCGCCATGGTCTGCGGCGTCCCGGGTATCCCCGGGGCCGGGAGCCGCCGACCCGTGATCGAGGTGATGTCATGACCGGCACGACGCTCGACGACTACACCGACCGGTACGCCCGGCGTGTCCGGGGCATGACCGCCTCGGAGATCCGCGCGCTCTTCGCGGTGGCCAGCCGGCCGGAGGTCGTCTCCCTCGCCGGTGGTGCGCCGTACATCGCCGCCCTGCCGCTGGACGCGGTCGGCGAGATGCTCGGCCGGCTCGGCTCCGAGCACGGGGTCACCACCCTCCAGTACGGCATCGGCCAGGGCACCCTGGAGCTGCGCGAGCGGATCTGCGAGGTGATGGCGCTCTCCGGCATCGACGCGTCCTGCGGCGCGTCGCCCGAGGACGTGGTGGTCACCGTCGGCGGCCAGCAGGCGCTCGACCTGGTGGCGCGGCTCTTCCTCGACCCGGGCGACGTGGTGCTCGCCGAGGGGCCGACCTACGTGGGGGCCCTCGGGGTGTTCCAGGCCGCCCAGGCGCAGGTCGTGCACGTGCCGATGGACGACGACGGGCTCATCCCGGAGGCCCTGGAGGCGGCCGTCGCCGACCTGGCGCGGGCGGGCCGGCGGGTGAAGTTCCTCTACACCATCCCGACGTACCAGAACCCGGCGGGCGTGACGCTCAGCGAGGAACGGCGCGAGCGGGTGCTCGACATCTGCGAGCGCGCGGGCCTGCTGGTGGTCGAGGACGACCCGTACGGGCAGCTCGGCTTCGAGGGCGAAGCCCCGCGGCCGTTGCGGGCCCGGCGGCGCGACGGGGTCTTCTACCTGAGCACCTTCTCCAAGACCTTCGCTCCCGGGCTGCGGGTGGGCTGGATCCTGGCTCCGCACGCGGTGCGCGACAAGCTGGTCATCGCCAGCGAGGCGCAGATCCTCTGCCCCAGCGGATACGCCCAGGCCGCCGTCGCCACCTACCTCGGCACCATGCCCTGGCGTGAGCAGCTCAAGGTCTACCGCGAGGTCTACCGGGAGCGCCGCGACGCGCTGCTGACCGCGCTGGAGGACCTGATGCCCGCCGGCACCACCTGGACCAGGCCCGCCGGCGGCCTGTTCGTCTGGGCGACGCTCCCCGACGGCCTCGACTCGAAGGCGATGATGCCCCGGGCCATCGCGGCCCGGGTGGCCTACGTGCCGGGCACCGGCTTCTACGCCGACGGGACCGGCACCGGCAACATGCGGCTCAACTTCTCCTTCCCCCCGCCCGAGCGGATCCGGGAGGGCGTACGCCGGCTGGCCGGCGTGATGGAGCAGGACATCGCGATGCGCCGGGTGTTCGGCGCGGTCGGTCGTCCCGGCACGCGGCGCGGGCAGGCCGGCTCCGACGCGCCGGGACCCGACTTGGCATGATTCCGGCATGGCTGCGATCCCTGCCGGGCGAATCACCGTGACCGACCCCGCCACCACCGCCGACCTGCGCGTGCTCGTGCTCGCCGGTGGGCTCTCCTACGAGCGGGACGTCTCGCTGCGGTCCGGCCGCCGCGTGCTCGACGCGCTCCGGGCCGTCGGGGTGGAGGCGGAGCTGCGGGACGCCGACGTGGCCCTGCTGCCGGCGCTGGTCGCCGACCCGCCGGACGCCGTGGTGATCGCCCTGCACGGCGCGACCGGCGAGGACGGCTCGCTGCGCGGTGTGCTCGACCTCTGCGACGTGCCGTACGTCGGCTGCGACGCGCGGTCGTCCCGGCTCGCGTGGGACAAGCCGTCGGCGAAGACGGTGCTCCGCGAGGCCGGCATCCCCACGCCGGACTGGGTGGCGCTGCCGCACGACCGCTTCTCCGAGCTGGGCGCGGTGGCGGTGCTCGACCGGATCGTCGACCGGCTGGGGCTGCCGCTGATGGTGAAGCCCGCGCAGGGCGGCTCCGGGTTGGGCGCCGCCGTGGTCCGGGAGGCCGCGTCGCTGCCGGCCGCGATGGTCGGCTGCTTCGCGTACGACTCGACGGCCCTGGTCGAGCGGTACGTGCCCGGCATGGACGTGGCGGTGTCGGTGGTCGACCTCGGGGAGGGGCCGCAGGCGCTGCCTCCCGTGGAGATCGTCCCCCGCAACGGCGTGTACGACTACGCGGCCCGCTACACCGCCGGCCGCACCACCTGGCACGCTCCCGCCCGCCTGGACCCCGGCGTGGCGGCGACGGTGGCCGACGTGGCCGTGGCCGCGCACACCGCGCTCGGGCTGCGCGACCTCTCCCGGGTCGACCTGATCGTGGACGCGGACGGCCGGCCGCACGTGCTGGAGGTCAACGTGTCGCCGGGGATGACGGAGACGTCGCTCCTGCCGCTCGCCGTCCAGGCCGCCGGCCTGGACTTCGGCCGGGTGCTCGGGTCGTTGGTGACCCGGGCCGCCGCCCGCCGCGCCTGACCCGCTCCGCGCCCCTGCGGCTCAGCCCGTCGTCCCCGTCCCCCGGCGGGCCGCTCCTCCTGCGACTGGTGATCGACTCCGTGTCGGCGACATAGCGGCTTCCCGCTTGCCGGGATACCGCCAGATCGCCGACACGGAGTCGGAGTGTCGCTCGTGGCGAGGTCAGCCGCGCTCCGGAGCACCGGCGGCGCGGTCGGGATCCGCGTCGTCCGGCTCCGGGATCTCCTCGGCCGCCTCGATGACCCCGCCGGCGTCTTCCTCCCCCAGGTTGGCGGAGGAACCGGGGGTCTGCGCGCCGATGCTCGACGGCGCCTGCCACTGGATGCGCGGCGGCTCGGCCAGCGGTCGGCCGCCGAACTCGGCCAGCCAGGCGGCCACCATGGCCAGGTTCTCCCGCCACTGCTGCTCGGAGATGGGCGGGAGGATCGAGTCCCACAGCGACAGGAACGTGCCCCGCAACTGGAGCCGCCCGTACGGCCGCGCCAGGAACCACATGTGCAGATGGGCGGAGCCGTCGCCCCACCGGTTCACGTGAACCCGGGCGACGCCGTCCAGGGAGCGGATGGCCTTCTCCAGCCGGACCGTCATCACCCCCAACTCGGCCGCGAGGAGGTTCGGCAGGTCGCCGAGATCGAGGTGGGAGCGGGACTCCAGGATCAGCACCATCGGCAGCCCGGTCGGCCGGTCCATGGCGCGGACCCGCCACCGCTCGCCGACCCAGATGTACGCGTCGTCCGGCGCCGCGCAGGCCGTGCATTCCCGATGCCCCTCGCCCTTGCGGAGGGGTTCCACCGGAACCGGGTCGTCGAGCTGCTTGACCCGCAGGTCGCCTTCGAAGGGGAACGAGGACCAGGAGGTGAAGTCGGGAGGTGAGGCAGGGGTGTCGTGCACGACGCTGACCCTAACCGAGGGAGCGCACCCTGTCCCTAGCCGATTCGTCCTGCACCCGGCCGCCCGGCGTCCACGGGACAGCCGGTGCCCGGGCCCACCGACGTACCCCACGCGGTGCTGTCACCGGCCTCGGCGAGCGCGCTGCGGGCGGGACCGCGAGGCGGCTCCGGAGGGAAGGCCGAGCGGTCATCCACAAGTTATCCACAGGCTGTCGAGGCCGGCGGAGGGTGCCGTCATCCACAGGCTGGCGGCGGGTTTCACGCGGGGTTTCACGTGAAACGGGGTGGGGCTGTGGAAAACTCCTGTGGATAACTTTGGCCCTCACGGCGGGAGTTGTACACAGGGCATCCACAGGGCTCCGCCTCCTCGGTTCCTAACGAGCCGGAGCGACGGGAGTCGCTGCCCCGGCGACCCGAATCCGGCTCTGTCGAACGCGCTCCCGGCGGGCGGGCTGCGGGCGAGCTCTCGCGCGGGATGGCAAAGTGCGGTCCGTTTCACGTGGAACCACGACTGCCCTCTCGCGGAACCACGGACGAGTCTGCGCGTGGAATCATGGATCTTTCCCACGATTCCACCGGCCACCCCGCTGGGCGTGGGCCCCGCGCGCCTCCCGGGCAGGGCCAGGCGAGCTCCCGACGTTTCACGTGGAACGGGAGTCGCCGAAGCTGCGGGCGGCCCGCAGACGCGCATTTGGCGGGCGGAGAGCGCCCCTGCCGCGCCCTGGCGCGGACGCGGTATTCGGACTGGCGGCGGGAAGGGTTTCTCGGATCAGGCGGGCCTGGGCCGGCTCCCGGGTACGCCCGAGCCGGGCGGTTGCCGGAACCAGGGCCGGCCGCGCGGCAACATCCATCCGGCCGGGGTGCGAGCTTCTCCGGTCCGGGTGTGAGCTTCTCCGGTCCGGGTGCGAATTCTCCCGGTGCGGGTGCCGAAACCGTCCGGCAGGATGCGGATTCATCAGGCCGGGCTGCGGGTTCATCCGTCAGGCAGAGTGCGAGCTGAATCCCGACGGGAGGGGACAGCAGGAACAGGGGTCCGGAGACGGTGCTGGCCGCGTCGTCCTCGGCGGGACGGCGCGGCCAGTGGCTCGTGCGTTGGCATCTAGTCCTGGGGTTCTTCCTCACCTACGACCCCGATGATGCCGACGATGCGCTCCAGGTCGTCAACCGTGGCGAACTCGATGGTGATCTTGCCCTTGCTCCGGCCGATGTCCACCTTCACCCGGGTGTCGAAGCGGTCGGAGAGCCGGTCCGCGAGATCGGTGAGGGCGGGAGCGTGCGGCTTGGGGCGGCGCTTCGCGGCCGGGGCCTTGGCCGGGCCGTCCGCCAGGGCCAGCGCGACGATCTCCTCGGTCGACCGGACGGAGAGCCCCTCGGCCACGATGCGCTTCGCGAGCTGCTCCTGGGCCTCCGCCTCGTCCAGGCTCAGCAGTGCCCGGGCGTGGCCGGCCGAGAGCACCCCGGCGGCGACCCGGGACTGCACCTGGGCGGGCAGGTTCAGCAGCCGGATCGTGTTCGAGATCTGCGGCCGGCTGCGGCCGATCCGTCGAGCCAGCTCCTCGTGGGTCGCGCCGAACTCCTCCAGGAGTTGCTGGTACGCCGCGGCCTCTTCGAGCGGGTTGAGGTTGGCCCGGTGGATGTTCTCCAGCAGCGCGTCCCGGAGCATCGCGTCGTCGCGGGTGTCGCGGACGATGGCGGGGATGTTCTCCCGGCCGACCGCCTGGGCCGCCCGCCACCGGCGCTCGCCCATGACGAGTTCGTACTTCTCGCCGTCGAGCGCGCGGACCACGATCGGCTGGAGGAAGCCGACCTCCTGGATGGAGGTCTTCAGCTCCTCCAGGGCCTCCTCGTCGAAGACCTGGCGGGGCTGCTTCGGGTTGGGCACGATCGCGTCGACCGAGATCTCGGCGAACCGGGCGCCGGGTACCGGGCTGAGCTGAGGCTCGGGCGGCGGAGCCGGGGACACCTCGGCGGCCGCCGGGGGCACCACGACGGCCGGGGCGGTGAGCGTCTCGGCGGCGTCGGGCGTCGCCGTCATCGTCTCGACGGGCTGGGCCGGACCGGTGGGGATCAGCGCCCCGAGACCCCGACCCAGACCGCCCCGAGGACGGTTCTTCATACGACGCCTCCCAGCGACTCGTCCGCACTACGCATTCCGGCTCACCGGCTCCTTGATCCCACGCTCGGCGATTTCCTGGGCGGCCTCGAAGTAACTCATGGCCCCCCGTGAACCGGGATCGTAGGTCACCACCGACTGACCGTAGCTAGGTGCCTCGGAGACTCGGACGTTGCGGGGAATGACCGCCTGGAGAACCTTGTCGCCGAAGTGGTTCCGGACGTCCTGCTCCACGGCGTCAGCCAGCCGGGTACGGCGGTCGTACATCGTGAGCAGGATGGTGGAGACGTCGAGCTTCGGGTTGAGGTGCTGGCGGACCAGGTTGATGTTGTTGATGAGCTGGTTCAGCCCCTCCAGCGCGTAGTACTCGCACTGGATCGGGATCAGCACCTCCTGCGCGGCCACCAGCGCGTTGACGGTGAGCAGCCCGAGCGACGGCGGGCAGTCGATGAAGACGTAGTCGAAGTGGCCGGGGTAGGCGTCGATCGCCCGGGAGAGGCGGGACTCGCGGGCCACCACCGACACCAGCTCGATCTCGGCACCCGCAAGATCGATCGTGGCCGGCACGCACCACAGGTTGGGGATGCCCTCGACGCCCTGGGCCACCTCCTCCAGCGGCACGCTGTTGATCAGGCAGTCGTAGACGTCCGGGACTCCCGTGTGGTGCGGGACGCTCAGCCCGGTCGACGCATTGCCCTGCGGGTCGAGGTCGACCACGAGGACCCGGTTGCCGTGCAGGGCGAGCGCCACCGCAAGGTTCACCGTGGTCGTGGTCTTGCCCACGCCGCCCTTCTGGTTGGCGACGCACATCACCCGGGTCCGTTCGGGGCGCGGCATGGTCACCTCGCCACTCGGATTAAGGATCTGCACGGCGCGCATAGCCTCCATAGCCAACGGTGGGTCATCCTCTTCGCGCGTCGGGGTTTCACGTGAAACGTACGCGGCGTCCACCGGGCCGGTCCCGTAGGCCCCGGTCGGCGGCACCGGCGTGTCGGCAGGAACGGCGGCCTCGGTGGCCGCAGCGGGTGCGGCCCGGCGGGGCAGCGCTTCCGCCTCGGCGGCGGGCTCGGCCCGGGTGGGTCGCGCTACGCCGCGGCGGGCCGGGGCGTGACGGCCGACTGTCGAACCGTGGCGGCCGGGGGGCGGGGCATGGCGCCCCGCGGCTGGGCTCTCCGCCCGGCTGGGGCCGCCGTAGACGGTCCCGGAGGCCGTCGCCGCCTCCGGGGTGTCCCCGCGAGCGGACGGGGGCTCATCGCGGCGTACCACGGGATCACAGTCGGGCGGACGCGACGCCGGGTCCCTCGCCTCGCCGGACCAGCGGCGGTGATCGGTTTCACGTGAAACGGGACCGGCGGCGGAGCGTTTGCCGCGACCGCTCACCCGTGGATCGTCGTACCTGCCGTCGTCATGCACCTGTCATCCCTACCCGCTTCGGATGGTCGGTCCGCACCCCGTCGTCGTGGCCACGCTCGTTCGCATCACGCAGCGTACGGCCCGGCGGGAGCGGCCCGGGTCCCCTCGGGGGCCGGATGGTGCCCGCTCCACACTAACGACGCGCGGCCAGCCTACGGCGGACGGGCGCGGCCGGTCCACGCCGAGTTCCCGGCCACCCGGAGCCCGCATCGGTATCAACGACCCGACCTGCGGCGGGAAGCCGGTGGGGGTGGAGGGGAAGTCGGATCAACGACCCCGGCGTCGACCGCCCCGCGCCCGCTTCGCCGCCTTGACGCGCGGCGGATTCACGACCCGCTCCCGAACGATCTCCACCACGGTCGCCGGCGGTTCGATCACGCCGACCCCGCAGCGCCGCACGACCGGCTCGCCCCCGCCCAGTCTCGCGACCGCCTCGGCGTGCTCGGCGATCTCGTCGGCGGCGGACGCGCCCTTCATCGCCACGAGCCGCCCGCCGGGCACCGCCAGCGGCAGGCACCAGCCCGCGAGCCGGTCGAGCGGGGCGACCGCCCGGGCGGTGACGACGTCCCCGCTGAAGGGCCCCACGCCGGTGGAGCCGGTCGCCGCCTCGTCGGCACGGCCCCGGAACACCCGGACGGTCTTCGCCAGACCGAGCCGCTCGACCACCTCGACGAGGAACGAGGTGCGCCGGGCCAGCGGCTCGATCAGCGTGACGGTCAGGTCGGGGCGCGCGATGGCGAGCACCAGCCCGGGCAGCCCGGCCCCCGACCCGACGTCGAGCACCGTCGCGCCCTCCGAAATCCGCTCCGCCACGGCGGCGCAGTTGAGCAGGTGCCGGTCCCAGATCCGGGGCGCCTCCCGGGGCCCGATCAGGCCGCGGACGACGCCGTCGGTGGCGAGCAGCTCCGCGTAGGCGGCGGCGAGGTCGAGCCGGTCGCCGAAGAGGGCACGGGCCGCGCCCGCCAGTTCCGGCGGCAGCGTCGCGTCGCCGGGTTCCGGCCGGGCCTCGGCCACATGGGTGCCAGGGCCCGGAGCGGTGCCGGTGGCGGCCGGCGGGGCGTCGGCGGTGTCGGTGCCAGGGGTCGGAGTGGCAGCGGTGGCGGCCGGCGGGGCGTCGGCGGTGTCGGTGCCAGGGGTCGGAGTGGCAGCGGTGGCGGCCGGCGGGGCGTCGGCGGTGTCGGTGCCAGGGGTCGGAGTGGCAGCGGTGGCGGCCGGCGGGGCGTCGACGGCGGGGGCCGCAGTGGCACCGGGCCGGACAGGCGACGGCCCGGACGGCGTGCCGCCCGGGCCGGACACGGCACCAGCCGTGGCGTCGTCGTGGGTCACCCGATCAGTCCGCCGGGCGAACGACGATGCGCCGGTTGGGCTCGACGCCCTCGGACTCGCTCTCCACGCCGCTCATCGCGTTGACGACGTCGTGGACGCACTTGCGCTCGAACGCGGACATCGGCTCCAGCCGCACCGGCTCGCCGTACTCCTTGACCTTCTCCACGGCGTTCTTGGCGACGGCGGCGAGCTCCTTACGCCGGTTCGCGCGGTACCCGCCGACGTCGAGCAGCAGCCGGCTCGGGGTGCCGGTCTGCCGGAACACCGCCAGCCGGGCCAGCTCCTGAAGCGCTTCCAGGGTGGCACCGCGCTGCCCGACCAGGTTCTGCAACCGGCCACCGACCACCTCGACGACCGGGCGCCCGCCGGCCACCAGCTCGTCGATGTCGCCGTCGTAGTCGAGGATGTCGAGCAGCCCCTCGATGTAGTCCGCCGCGATCTCGCTCTGCCGGAACAGCTCGCTCTCGGCCGGCGCCTTCTTCTCGCGGGGGGCGGCTTCGGCCTCCTCGGCCTCGGTGTCGGTGTCGGTGGCCTCGATCGGCTCGCCCTCCTCGTCCACGGACGGGTCGGCGCTGGGGATGCTGGTCTCGGTCACGGTCTCATCTCCGTACTCGCTCGGCCGGACCGTCGGGTCCGCTGGGTTCCCGGGGCCGGCGGGAGGTCGCCGGTGCCACCGGGCACGTCTGTATGGGCCAGTCTCACCCGTGGCCACGCCGTGCGCGGCCGTTCCGGCCCGGCGCCTGCCCTATGGGGGGCGGCTGCCGGGGCCGACTTCGCCCGCCGCCGGGCCGGGCCGGTGGCGGGCGGATCGGGCGGTCAGCCCTGGCGCTTGGCCGGGCCGCCCTTCTTCGGGTTGACCGGCTTGGCACCCGGCTTCGGGCCGGCGACCTTCGGCGCCGTGGGGGCCTGCTTGGCCGGTGCCGGGGCGGCCTTGCGACCCAACAGGCCGCCGGTCTTGGCGGGCTGGGCCGGCTTCCGGTCGGCGCCGGGGCGGCCGGGGGTGGGCGGCGGCGGGTACTTGCGCAGCACCCACTGCTGCTGGCCGAGGGTGAAGAGGTTGTTGGTGACCCAGTAGATGATCACACCGATCGGGAAGATCGCCCCGGAGATGAGCAGCGACAGCGGGATGCCGTAGAGCATGAGGCGCTGCACCATCCGCTGCTGCGGGTCCTCCGCCCAGCCGGTCTTGAGGATCATCTGGCGGCTGGTGAGGTAGGTGGTGCCCATCATGACCAGGACCAGGATGCCGGCGATCACCTTCACGGTGGTGCCGTTGGCGCCGAGCCGGGCCAGTTCCTCGGCGGTCGAGCCGAACTTGCCGGCGATCGGGGCGGTGAAGAGCGTGGCGCTGGAGGCGCTGTCGAACTGCTCGACCGTCCAGCCGTAGAGGGTCTTGTTCAGCTTCGCCGGGTCGAGGCGGCGCAGCACGTGGAAGAGGCCGAGGAAGACGGGGATCTGGAGGAACATCGGAAGGCAGCCCATGAGCGGGTTGGCCTTTTCCTTCCGGTAGAGCTCCATCATCTCCTTCTGGAGCGTCTCCCGGTCACCCTTGTGCTTCTCCTGGAGCTCCTTCACCTTCGGCTGGAGCGCCTGCATCGCCCGCTGGGACTTGATCTGCTTGACGAAGACGGGGAACAGGACCACCCGGACGGTGACCACCAGGAAGACGATGGCCAGAATCCAGGCCCAGTTCGTCCCGAGCGCAGCGCCGACCGGCACCCCGATGGCATCCCAGGCCGAGTGCCAGGTCAGCAGGATCCACGAGATCGCGTAGTAGATCCAATCCAGACTGAACAATTCTCAGGCTCCAGTCACATCGGCACGGCGGCGACCGCCCGGCTCGGGAACCGGGTCGTGTCCACCTGGGTGGAACGGGTGGCAGCGCAAGAGCCGTCGGACCGTGAGACCGGCACCCCGGATCGCGCCGTGGCCGGCCACCGCCTCCAGGGCGTAGGCGCTGCACGAGGGGTAGAACCGACAACGGGCCGGCAGCGCCGGGCTTATCCAACGACGGTACGCGACGATGGGCGCGGCCAGCACCCGGGCACCCCGGCTCATCGGCCGCGACGCGGCGGAACCGCTGCTCACCGCGACCGCCGCCCCCGGGGGGCGCGGGCTGCGGCGATCGCCGCGTCGAGGTCGGCGGCGAGCCGGGCGTACGACGCCTCGGCCGCGGGCGGCAGCGCGCGTACCACCAGGGTGCTGCCGGGGGGCAGGTCGGCGAGCCGCTCGCGGACCAGGTGCCGGAGCCGACGCCGGACGGTGTTACGGACGACGGCGGGACCGACGGCCTTGGAGACGACGAAGCCGGCGCGGGTCGGTGAGGAGGTCTCCTCCGCACCGGTGGCCCGCGCCGGCTCCGGCGAGGTGTCCGTCGGCCCGGGTGTGGGGGGCAGGGTCAGGTGGACGACGACGGCGCCACGGCCGGCTCGTCGGCCAGCCCGGACCGCTGCGGCGAAGTCGCTGCTGCGCCGCAGTCGTTGCGCGGCGGCCAGCACGACTGCCCACGTCCCCCGGACCGGACCGGTCGGCTCAGGCCGACAGGCGGGCGCGGCCCTTGGAGCGACGGGTCGAGAGGATGGCGCGGCCGGCCCGGGTGCGCATGCGCAGCCGGAAGCCGTGGGTCTTCGCGCGCCGGCGGTTGTTCGGCTGGTAGGTGCGCTTGCTCACGTCAGGCTCTCCGTTTTCCGTACGCCCCGGGCGCGAGACCGTCGGGGTCGTGTGGTGGTCCAGGCCACCTCGGCGGTGGCCCCCGTTCCGTGCTGCCCGGCGGCGCGACACCTCGGCGACGCGGGGAGGCGACCGCGGACAGCAAGCACGCACCACCCTAGCAGAGGGCGGCAGAGCAGCCGCTCCAGCCTACGCAGGGCCGCAGTGACCGTCAAACACCCCGGAATCGGCCGCGAGCCGCGCGAGCGCGACCGATGCGCTGGTTTTCACTGATGTCGACAACGGCGTCACTGCCTCGGCGGTTGAAGGTCGCGGCCCCGCGCTGTTAGCGTGCGCGTTTGCGGTCGGCGCCGTCGCCCGTCGTCGCGCGGGTCGGCACGATCCCGGTGTCGCCGGCAGGCAAGACCCGACAAGGCAGTGAATCGTTCGGCACGGTGAAACCCGCTTCAGCGCCCGCCCGGACAGGGGGCAGGTCCGACCCGAATCCGGCGGGGGGCCACAATCGGTCAGTACACACAGGCTGTGGATAACTTGTGGATGACGACCGGTCGGCCCTCGGGCCGGACCACAGCGGCGGTCGGGAGCAGAGGCGAGGGGGTGGCACGACGGTGGCCGGTACGACCGACCTTGCCGCGGTGTGGACGGCGGCGACGGACGAGCTCGCCGACGAGATCATCTCCGCCCAGCAACGCGCGTACCTGCGGCTCACCCGCCTCCGCGCGATCGTGGAGGACACCGCTCTGCTCTCCGTGCCGGACGCCTTCACCCGGGACGTGATCGAGTCCCGGCTGCGGCCCGCCATCACCGAGGCGCTGACCCGCCGGCTGGGTCGGCCGATCCAGGTGGCGGTGACCGTCCGGGTCGCCGAGGACGCGGTCGGCCGGCCGGCCGGCACGGTCTACCGCAGCGTTCCCGAGGTGACCCCCTCCGGGCCGCCGGGTCTCGACGGGCCGCCCGCATTCGATTCGCGGAGCTACGACGGCCCGGTGGGAGACCGGCACGAGCCGGAGCCGGGCTTCCCCCCGCCGGACTACCCCGGCCGGGGTGAGCTGGACCACGCCGACCACGGGCCACCGGGGCGGGCGGGCCGTGACGGCACGGGTCACCCGGAGCGCGACGACGCCGGCCACCCGGTCCGGGGGGCGGGGGAGCCCGGACCGGAGGCCATCCGGCCCGCACCGGCCGACGACGACCAGCGGCCCGGGTTCGTCCCGGGCAGCCGCGACGCCCAGGGGGCCCTGTTCAGCGCCGCCTTCGCCGAGCCGGCGGGCCCGGGGCTGCCGGACCCCGAGCGGCGGGGCTTCGAGGAGCGCGGCCGGATCGCCACGGGCGGGGACGCCGGGCACTTCGAGCGCCGGTACGCCGACGGGGTCGCCCCCGTCGCCGGACAACGCCTGCCGCGCGACGGCGGCACCGACAGCGGCCCGGGGCGCGGTGGCGTGGATCACCGACCGGGCGGCCGGGACGACCGGCGGCTGCCCGGGGGCGTGGAGGCCGGCGGGAACCGGCTGAACCCGAAGTACATGTTCGAGACGTTCGTCATCGGCTCGTCGAACCGGTTCGCGCACGCGGCTTCGGTCGCCGTGGCCGAGTCGCCGGCCAAGGCGTACAACCCGCTGTTCATCTACGGCAGCTCGGGGCTGGGCAAGACGCACCTGCTGCACGCCATCGGGCACTACGCCACGACGCTGGGCAACGCCCGCTCGGTCCGGTACGTCTCGACCGAGGAGTTCACGAACGACTTCATCAACTCGCTGCGCGACGACAAGACCAGCGCGTTCCAGCGCCGCTACCGCGACGTCGACATCCTGCTGATCGACGACATCCAGTTCCTGGAGAACCGCGAGCGGACCCAGGAGGAGTTCTTCCACACCTTCAACACGCTGCACAACGCGAACAAGCAGATCGTCATCACCTCCGACCGGTCGCCGAAGCAGCTCGCGACGCTGGAGGACCGGCTGCGCACCCGGTTCGAGTGGGGCCTGCTGGCCGACATCCAGCCGCCGGACCTGGAGACCCGCATCGCGATCCTCCAGAAGAAGGCGGCCCAGGAGCGCCTGTACGCGCCGCCGGACGTACTGGAGTTCATCGCGTCCCGGGTGTCGAACTCGATCCGGGAGCTGGAGGGGGCGCTCATCCGGGTCACCGCGTTCGCCAGCCTCACCCGGTCGACGGTGGAGCTGTCGCTGGCCGAGGAGGTGCTGCGGGACTTCATCCCCGACGGCGCCGGGCCGGAGATCACCGCCGACCAGATCATGGTCTCCACCGCCGACTACTTCGGCGTCAGCCTGGAGGACCTGCGGGGGCACTCCCGCTCGCGGGTGCTGGTCAACGCCCGCCAGGTCGCCATGTACCTGTGCCGGGAGCTGACGGACCTCTCCCTGCCCCGCATCGGGCAGGCGTTCGGCGGCCGGGACCACACCACGGTCATGCACGCCGACCGGAAGATCCGCCAGCAGATGGCGGAGCGCCGCTCGCTGTACAACCAGATCGCCGAGCTGACCAACCGGATCAAGCAGACCGCCTGAGCCGTACCCGTCCGGGCCGAGCGCGCGGGCCGGACGGCGTCCCCACCGGGTGAGCCCGGTCACTTTCCCCGTTCGGCCCGGCTGTCCACAGGACGTGCCGGGCCGCTTCGCGTGGACCCTCGACCCGGTTGAGCCCCCAGAATCGGGTCGTGCCCGTCCACAGCTTCCACATCTTGTCCACAGCCGGTTGTCCACATCTGTGGATAACTACGGTCCGCCTCGACCCGGTTACCCACAGACTGTGGACAAACTCTGGGGACGGACCTGTGGACGGCTGGGGACAGAGCCGCCGTTGTCCACCGATCCTGGGCCGCCTGTGAATTTCCTGTTGAAGGTTCTGGGGACAACGGCGTCCGAGGCGGGCCGCTCTGTCCACAGACCTGGGGAGAAAGTCGGTGGATAACCGGTGGATAACCGGTGGACAGCGGTGGATAACCCGGTGGACGGGACGGGCCTGTGGATGAGGGGGCGAGTTATACCCCGGGTTCTCCACAGGTAAACCACCGGTGGATAACCTTCTGACCTGGGCAGACGCGGGTTTTCCACAGTTTGCACAGGTGCGATGAAGACGATGGGTTTGTTCTTCTAAGAGAACAAAAACCAATCATCACCGTTGGACTTCCTGTGGATCGCCTCGTCGCGGCCCGGCAGAGCCGGTCGGCACCGACGCGATCCACGGGGCCGGACGCACAGCCGATGCCCTCGCGCCCTAAGGTGCGATGGGTACCCGCACGGTCGGGCGGGACGGTGGGCAGCGGTCGGCATGAGAGAGTTGTCGCTGACGTCGACGCGGAGGCATTGATGAAGTTCCGAGTGGAGCGCGACGCGCTCGCCGAGGCCGTGGCGTGGACCGCGAAGAGCCTGCCCAACCGGCCGTCCGTACCGGTCCTGGCCGGCGTGATGCTCCGGGTGACCGACGGGCACCTGCACGTCTCCGGCTTCGACTACGAGGTCTCCAGCCAGGTGACCGTCGAGGTGCAGGGCGACGCCGACGGCGCCGCGCTGGTCTCCGGCCGGCTGCTTGCCGAGATCACCAAGGCGCTGCCGGCCAAGCCGGTGGACATCGCCGCGGTCGGCGCGCACCTGGAGCTGGTCTGCGGCAGCGCGCGGTTCACCCTCCCCACCATGCCGGTGGAGGACTACCCCTCCCTGCCCGAGATGCCCGAGAGCGCCGGCACGGTCGACGCCGCCGCGTTCGCCGCCGCGGTCGCCCAGGTCGCCGTGGCCGCCGGCCGGGACGAGACGCTGCCGATGATGACCGGCGTGCGCATCGAGCTCTCCGGCGGCAACCTGGCCATGCTCGCCACCGACCGGTACCGGCTCGCCCTGCGCGAGATGGAGTGGAACCCGGACGACCCCGAGGTGAGCATCAACGCCCTGGTGCCCGCCCGCACCCTGCACGACACCGCCAAGGCCCTCGGCCCGCTCGGCGGCCACGTCACGATGGCGCTCTCCCAGGGCGCGGCCGGCGAGGGCATGATCGGCTTCTCCGGCGGCACCCGCCGCACCACCAGCCGGCTGCTCGACGGGGCCAACTACCCGCCGGTGCGCTCGCTCTTCCCCAGCAGCCACAACGCCGAGGCCCGGGTCGCGGTCAGCACCCTCATCGAGGTCGTGAAGCGCGTCGCGCTCGTCGCCGAGCGCACCACCCCGGTGCTGCTCAGCTTCAGCTCCGACGGGCTGGTCGTCGAGGCCGGCGGCACCGAGGAGGCCCGGGCCAGCGAGGCCATGGACGCCACCTTCACCGGCGACCCGCTGACCATCGGCTTCAACCCGCAGTACCTGATCGACGGCCTGTCGAACCTGGGCGCGCAGTTCGCGCTGCTCGCGTTCGTCGACGCCTTCAAGCCGGCCGTGATCTCTCCGGCGGGCGAGGATGGCGAGGTCATCCCCGGGTACCGGTACCTCATCATGCCGATCCGCGTCTCCCGCTGATCGCACCCCTGACCCAGACGCAGCGAAGGTAGGAACAGATGCAGCTCGGCCTGGTAGGACTCGGCCGGATGGGCGGCAACATGCGCGAGCGGCTGCGCGCCGCCGGGCACGAGGTCGTCGGCTACGACCGCAACGCCGAGATCAGCGACGTCGCCAGCCTGGCCGAGCTGGCCGAGAAGCTCGACGGGCCCCGCGCCGTCTGGGTGATGGTCCCGGCCGGTGTCACCGACGCGACCATCGACGAGCTCGCCGGCCTCCTCGGCGAGGGCGACATCATCATCGACGGCGGCAACTCGCGGTTCAGCGACGACGCGCCCCGCGCGCAGCGGCTCGCCGAGCAGGGCATCGGCTACCTCGACGTCGGCGTCTCCGGCGGCGTCTGGGGCAAGCAGAACGGGTACGCCCTGATGGTCGGCGGCGCGCAGGAGCACGTCGACCGGCTCATGCCGATCTTCGAGGCGCTCAAGCCGGCCGGCGAGTTCGGCTTCGTGCACGCCGGTCCGGTCGGTGCCGGCCACTACGCGAAGATGGTGCACAACGGCATCGAGTACGGCCTGATGCACGCCTACGCCGAGGGCTACGAGCTGCTGGCCAAGTCCGAGATCGTGACCAACGTGCCGGGCGTGTTCAAGTCCTGGCGCGAGGGCACGGTGGTCCGCTCCTGGCTGCTCGACCTGCTCGACCGGGCCCTCGACGAGGACCCGGAGCTGGCCGAGCTGAGCGGCTACACCGAGGACACCGGCGAGGGCCGCTGGACGGTCGACGAGGCGGTCCGGCTCGCCGTGCCGCTGAACGTCATCACCGCGTCGCTGTTCGCCCGCTTCGCCTCCCGGCAGGACGACTCGCCCGCGATGAAGGCCGTCGCCGCCCTGCGCCAGCAGTTCGGCGGGCACGCCGTCCGCAAGCGCTGAGCGGCAGCAACCCACCTGTGTACGTCCGCCGGCTCGAACTGGTCGACTTCCGCTCGTACGAGCGGGTCGGCGTCGACCTGGAGCCCGGCCCGAACGTGCTGGTCGGCGCCAACGGCGTGGGCAAGACCAACCTCGTCGAGGCGCTGGGCTACGTGGCGACCCTGGACTCGCACCGGGTCGCCACGGACGCCCCCCTGGTCCGGATGGGCGCCTCCTCGGCGGTGATCCGCTGCGCCGTGGCGCACGACGGGCGGGAGCTGCTCGTCGAGCTGGAGATCGTCCCCGGCAAGGCCAACCGGGCCCGGCTGGGGCGGTCGCCGGCCCGGCGGGCCCGGGACGTGCTCGGCGCGCTGCGGCTGGTGCTGTTCGCCCCGGAGGACCTGGAACTCGTCCGGGGCGACCCGGCCGAGCGCCGCCGCTACCTCGACGACCTGCTGGTCAGCCGCCAGCCCCGGTACGCCGGCGTGCGCGCCGACTACGAGCGGGTGGTCAAGCAGCGCAACGCCCTGCTGCGCACCGCGTACCTGGCCCGCAAGACGGGCGGCTCGCGCGGGGGCGACCTGTCCACCCTCGCGGTCTGGGACACCCACCTGGCCCGGCACGGGGCCGAGCTGCTCGCCGGCCGGCTGGAGCTGGTCGCCGCGCTCACCCCGCACGTCACGAAGGCGTACGACGCGGTGGCGGCCGGGCACGGGGCGGCGGCCATCGCGTACCGGCCGTCGGTGGAGCTGACCGACCCCGGCCCGGACCGGGAGGCGCTGGCCGCGGCGCTGAGCGCGGCGCTGGCCGAGTCCCGTGGCGCCGAGGTGGAACGGGGCACCACGCTGGTCGGCCCGCACCGCGACGACCTGGTCCTTACCCTCGGCCCGCTGCCCGCCAAGGGGTACGCCAGCCACGGCGAGTCCTGGTCGTTCGCGCTGGCCCTGCGGCTGGCCGGGTACGACCTGCTCCGCGCCGACGGCATCGAGCCGGTGCTGGTGCTCGACGACGTCTTCGCCGAGCTGGACGCGGGCCGCCGGGAACGGCTCGCGGAGCTGGTCGGCGGGGCCAGCCAACTGCTGGTCACCTGCGCCGTGGACGACGACGTGCCCGCCGGCCTGCGCGGCGTCCGGTACCGGGTGGGCGAGGGGACGGTGCGCCGTGTCGGATGAGCCGGACCTCCCGCCGGCCCGCCTCGGGCCCGAGCGCCGGGGGCGTACCCCCGCCGAGGGCGCGCCCGACGCGCGCCGCGCGGGTCGGCGCGACGGTAGCCCCACGGCGGGCCCGGCCGGACGGCCCGACGGCCCGGCCGACGGCGACGGCGCTCCCGCCGGGGCGGCCGGGCCGGAACTGGCCCGGGCGGTGCTGGACGCCGCAAAGGCGCGACGCGAGGCGGCGGCCCGCACCCGGCGGCGCAGCGTCGTCTCGGGCGACGGTGAGGGCGGCCAGCGGCTGCGCGGCTACTCCGGCCCGGGGCCGGATCCGCGCGACCCGCAGCCGCTGGGCGCGGTGCTGAGCCGGCTGGTGAAGGCGCGCGGCTGGGAGCAGCCGGCCGCCGAGGCGACGGTCTTCGGCGCGTGGGAGCGGGTGGTCGGCCCGGAGGTGGCCCAGAACAGCCGTCCGGTGAAGCTGGAGAATGGCGAGCTGACCGTGGAGGCGCGGTCGACCGCGTGGGCGACGCAGTTGCGGCTGCTCGCCGCCTCCCTGATCAGGCAGATCGCCAGCGAGGTGGGCCACAACGTGGTGCGCAAGCTGCACATCCACGGCCCGGCCGCGCCGTCCTGGTCGCGGGGGCCGCGCCGGGTCCGGGGCCGGGGGCCCCGCGACACGTACGGCTGACGGGTCAGCGCCCGGCGCGCCGGGCCTCGCTCTCGGCGCGCTTGCGTTCCCGCTGCTCGCGGCTCCACTGCTTGCGCCGCTCCAAGTCCTGCTTCCAGGCGTCCCGGGCGTGCTGCGAGCCGCCCTGCACCGCTCCCTGCACCTCGGACGGGCCGGCGAGGTTGCGGAACACCCAGCCCATGAGCCGGCCGCCCTTACCCGAGGAGTCGCCAACCTGCTCGTCGCCGCTCATCCGCCTGACCTCCCCCTCGGCGCCGTCGAGGCGCCTCCGCACCCCCAATTGGTACACGAGGTGATCGCGGGCGACCCGGTCGGCCCGGTCACGCGTCGGCGTAGACGGCGAAGCCGCGCTCGGCGCAGCGGCGGTAGAAGGCGGCCAGCACGCTCAGCTCGGGGCAGGTGAAGTCCCACTGCGGCGGGTCGCCGTTGTCGTCGCGCAGGGCGTCGAGCCGGGTGCCCAGCCAGCGCAACTGCTGCTCGGCGAGGCGGCCGTCGGCGAGCAGCTCGCGCAGCACCGCGCTGACCGAGTCGAAGTCGACCGTCTCCCCGTGCGGGCGGTGCCCGGCCACGAAGCGCTCGATGCCGCCCGCGATCCAGGAGCAGCCGTCCGGGTCGATCACCGGGTCCTCGTCCTCGGCCGCCGCGTCCGTGGCGTAGAGCACATTCTCCAGCCCGAGCAGGAGGTCGACCAGCTCGGTGTAGGCCGTCGCCCGCACCGTGCCGGTCTTGGCGATGTGTTCCGCGAGGGCCGCCGTCGGCGCGGAGATCCGCGGCAGGTCGACGATCTCGCCGAAGTCGACGAACTCGGCCGGCGCGACCGGGTCGTAGAAGCGGCCGGTCCGCGGCCAGTGCACCGCGACGTTGTCCAGCCCCATCTGGTGTCACCCCTTGAGAGCACGTGTCGGAGCGTTCGCCGTCGATCGTCCGGTTCCGACCGGAAAAGATCAAGACGGACCACGCTGGGCGCCGCAAAGGTACGCCCAACCCCGATTCCCCGCGACCCCCGCCCCCGGCGGTGCGGCCCCGCGATCCGGGGGAGCCGTGTGGGGGGATCCGTGGGTGGCGCGGTTCGGCCCGCTACGGAGTTCTCAGCCGCCGCGAAGGGGTGCCGAGTGGCGGTTCTGTCGTTCGCGCACAGTAAGATTGGGGGTGAGACGAAGACTCGACACGGAACGACGGACACGGGCCCGCCACGGGCCCGCGATCATTGTTCCACGTCGGGTCGAGCCGATCGCGATCCGCGGGCAACCGCGGCGACCGGCGTCACGGGCCGCACCGGATCGCTCCGGCGGCGGCCCGCGCGCCGACGTCGCGTCCTGTCCGCCGAACCCGCGCCCGACGTGCCGCTTCCCGGCACCGGCGGCGCGAGAAAGTGGCCGAGGGTGGCAGCGCAGGACAAGCAGGAGTACGGCGCCGAGTCGATCACCGTCCTCGAGGGGCTCGAGGCGGTCCGCAAGCGGCCGGGCATGTACATCGGGTCGACCGGCGAGCGCGGTCTGCACCACCTCGTGTGGGAGGTCGTCGACAACGCGGTCGACGAGGCGCTGGCCGGTCACTGCGACACCATCGACGTGGTGCTGCTGGCCGACGGCGGGGTCCGGGTGACCGACAACGGCCGTGGCTTCCCGGTCGACCTGCACCCCAAGTTGAAGAAGCCCGGCGTCGAGGTGGCGCTCACCGTGCTGCACGCCGGCGGCAAGTTCGACGGCAAGGCGTACGCCGTATCCGGCGGTCTGCACGGCGTCGGCGTGTCGGTCGTGAACGCCCTCTCCACCAGGATGGCGGTGGAGATCCACAAGTCCGGCTTCGTCTGGCGGCAGCAGTACGCCAACTCGAAGCCGAACCCGCTGGAGAAGGGCGAGACCACCGACCGCACCGGCTCGGCCGTCGCCTTCTGGCCCGACCCCGACGTCTTCGAGACCACTCACTTCGACTTCCAGACCATCTACCGCCGCCTCCAGGAGATGGCCTTCCTCAACCGCGGCCTCTCCATCCACCTGCTCGACGAGCGGGTCGAGGACGGCGAGGAGGGCAAGCCCCGCGAGGTCACCTTCTGCTACAAGGGCGGCATCGCCGACTTCGTCCGGCACCTCAACGCCTCGAAGACCCCGATCCACAAGACGGTGGTCGAGTTCGGCGCCGAGGAGGAGGGCATGTCGGTTGAGATCGCCATGCAGTGGAACGAGTCGTACGGCGAGTCGGTCTACACCTTCGCCAACACGATCAACACCCACGAGGGCGGCACCCACGAGGAGGGCTTCCGGGCCGCGCTGACCAGCGTGGTCAACCGCTACGGCGCGGAGAAGAAGCTGCTCAAGGGCGACGAGAAGCTCTCGGGCGAGGACATCCGGGAGGGGCTGGCCGCGATCATCTCGGTCAAGCTGGCCAACCCGCAGTTCGAGGGGCAGACCAAGACCAAGCTCGGCAACACCCCGGTGAAGAGCTTCGTCCAACGGGTCTGCAACGAGTGGCTGGTGGATTGGTTCGACCGGAACCCGGCCGAGGCGAAGATTATCATTCAGAAGGCGTCCCAGGCGGCGCGCGCCCGCATCGCCGCCCAGCAGGCGCGCAAGCTGGCCCGGCGCAAGTCGCTGCTGGAGTCCGGCTCGATGCCCGGCAAGCTGGCCGACTGCCAGTCCACCGACCCGCGCGAGTCCGAGGTCTTCATCGTCGAGGGCGACTCGGCGGGAGGGTCGGCCAAGCAGGGCCGCGACCCGCGCACCCAGGCGATCCTGCCGATCCGCGGCAAGATCCTCAACGTGGAGAAGGCCCGGATCGACCGGGTGCTGAAGAACGCCGAGGTCCAGGCGCTGATCACCGCGCTGGGCACCGGCATCCACGACGACTTCGACATCGACAAGCTGCGGTACCACAAGACGGTGCTGATGGCCGACGCCGACGTCGACGGCCAGCACATCCAGACGCTGCTGCTCACCCTGCTGTTCCGCTTCATGCGGCCCCTGGTCGAGCTGGGGCACGTCTACCTGGCGGCCCCGCCGCTCTACAAGATCAAGTGGAACAAGAAGGGCGACGACGCCCAGTACGCGTACTCCGACCGGGAGCGGGACGGCCTGATCGCGCTGCGCCAGCAGAAGAAGCCGAACGCCAAGCCGGACGACATCCAGCGGTTCAAGGGCCTCGGCGAGATGAACTACCCGGAGCTCTGGGAGACCACGATGAACCCGGCGACGCGCACCCTGCGCCAGGTGACCCTGGACGACGCGGCGGTCGCGGACGAGCTGTTCAGCGTGCTGATGGGTGAGGACGTCGAGGCGCGACGCTCCTTCATCCAGCGCAACGCCAAGGACGTCCGCTTCCTGGACATCTGACGACCCGGCGGGCCGCCCGGGCGGCCCGCCGGTGTCCCCGTCGATCCACAGGGTTATCCACAGTGCGGCCGGTTTCCACAGCGGTTATCCACAGCACGAAACCGACTCTGATTCTGATAAGGGTTAACAGTGACCGATACCCCCGAGTCCACCCCGAGCGAGCCCGAGGTCCCCGAGGCCGCCACTGCGGCAGTCGTGGCGCACGACCGCATCGAGCCGGTCGGGCTCGAGGTGGAGATGCAGCGCTCCTACCTCGACTACGCGATGAGCGTCATCGTCGGGCGGGCGCTGCCGGACGTCCGGGACGGGCTCAAGCCGGTCCACCGCAAGATCCTCTACGCGATGTTCGACTCCGGCTACCGGCCGGACCGCGGCTACGTGAAGTGCTCCCGGGTCGTCGGCGACGTGATGGGTCAGTTCCACCCGCACGGCGACTCGGCCATCTACGACGCGCTGGTCCGGATGGCGCAGCCCTGGTCGCTGCGCTACCCGCTGGTCGACGGCAACGGCAACTTCGGCTCGCCCGGTAACGATCCTGCTGCGGCGATGCGTTACTGCCTGACCGCAGATGCCCGTATTCGTACCGCCGACGGCAGCGTGCGGATCGGCGACCTCGTCCCGGGCGCGACGCCGGGCAGCGAGACCGACGTCGAGCTCAAGGTCCGCGACCGCAACGGCGACCTGGTCCGCGCCTCCAAGTTCTTCCACTCCGGCGAGCACCCCACGCTGCGGCTGCGCACCCGCGAGGGGTACGAGCTGACGGGCACCCACAACCACCCGGTGCTCTGCCTGGTGGACGTGGCCGGCGTGCCGACGCTGCTGTGGAAGCTGCTCGCCGAGATCTCCCCGGGCGACCGGGTGGTCCTTGCGCGCACGGTGCCGGACGAGATCGGCTACCCGATGCTGGAGCACGTCGAGGCCGCCGTCCTCGCGGGCGCCTTCGTCAGCGAGGGCTGGGTGTCGGCGAACCGGGCCGGCTTCAACAACGTCGACCGGGAGTTCTTCGTCCGGGTCCTCGCCGCCTACGACCTCGCCGTGGGTGGCCCGCGCTACGTCAGCCAGCGCGTGATCGCCTCGGGCAGCGTGCTGCACGAGCTCGACATCCAAAACCTCACCGCGCTGCGGGCGAGCATCCTCGGCGAGCTGGTCGGGGCGCGCAGCGCCGACAAGTTCGTGCCCGAGTTCGTCTGGCAGGGCCCGGCGGCGATCAAGCGCGCCTTCCTCCAGGCGCTCTTCGAGGGCGACGGCTCGTCGTCGTTGCTGCCGCGCAACACCATCCAGGTCTCGTACTCCACCCGCAGCGAGCGGCTGGCCCGCGAGGTGCAGCAGCTCCTGCTGGAGTTCGGCGTGGTCAGCCGGCAGTGCCGGTACGACGACGGCGAGATCAAGGTCGTCGTCACCAACCGCCGCGACGCGCGGATCTTCGCCGCCCACGTCGGCTTCCTCGGCCGCAAGCAGGCCAAGCTGGAGGCCGAGCTGGCGAACGTGCCGGCCACCAGCACGGCGCTCTCCGGCGACCACGTCCCGCTGGTCGGCGACTTCATCCGCGAGCACGGCGCGACCCGGTGGACCGAGCGCGACTGGCTGCGTCGGCACAACGTCGACCGGATCGAGCGCTGGGAGCGGGACCGCGACGAGATCGCCGCCCGGATCACGAACCCCGAGGTGCTCGACGTGGTCGAGCCCCTGGTCGACGGCCGGTTCTACTACGCCGAGGTGGTCGGCGTCACCGACGCGGGCGTGCAGCCGGTCTACAGCATCCGGGTGGACACCGACGACCACTCGTTCGTCTCCGACGGTTTCGTCAGCCACAACACCGAATGCAAGCTCGACCCGCTGGCGATGGAGATGCTGCGGGACATCGACGAGGACACCGTCGACCTCCAGGACAACTACGACGGCCGGGCCAAGGAGCCCACGATCCTGCCGTCGCGCATCCCGAACCTGCTGATCAACGGCTCCGAGGGCATCGCGGTCGGCATGGCCACCAAGATCCCGCCGCACAACCTGCGCGAGATCGGCGCGGCCGTGCAGTGGTGCCTGGAGAACCCGGACGTCGACGAGGCCACCACCCTCGACGCGCTCATCGAGATCGTCAAGGGCCCGGACTTCCCGACCCACGGCCTGATCGTCGGCACGCAGGCGATCCAGGACGCGTACCGGACGGGTCGCGGCTCGATCCGGATGCGGGCCGTGGTGGAGGTCGAGGAGGACAAGCGCGGCCGGCCCTGCCTGGTGGTCAGCGAGCTGCCCTACCAGGTGAACCCGGACAACCTGGCCGAGCGGATCGCCGAGCTGATCAAGGAGGGCAAGCTCGCCGGCATCGCCGACATCCGGGACGAGTCCTCCGGGCGTACGGGAATGCGGATCGTGCTCGTGCTCAAGCGCGACGCGGTCGCCAAGGTGGTGCTGAACAACCTCTACAAGCACACCCAGCTCCAGGAGACGTTCGGCGCGAACATGCTGGCCCTGGTCGACGGCGTGCCGCGCACGCTGAACCTGGCCCAGTTCATCCGCTACTACGTGGAGCACCAGATCGAGGTGATCCGGCGGCGCACGGCCTTCCGGCTGCGCAAGGCCGAGGAGCGGGCGCACATCCTGCGCGGTCTGTCCAAGGCGCTGGACGCCCTCGACGAGGTGATCGCGCTGATCCGGCGCTCGCCCACGGTCGAGGACGCCCGGCAGGGCCTGATCCGGCTGCTGGAGATCGACGAGATCCAGGCCACCGCGATCCTGGACATGCAGCTCCGCCGGCTCGCCGCCCTGGAGCGGCAGCGCATCCTCGACGACCTGGCCAAGCTGGAGCTGGAGATCGCCGACCTCAAGGACATCCTGGCCAAGCCGGAGCGGCAGCGCCGGATCGTCTCGGAGGAGCTGGGCGAGATCATCGCCAAGTGGGGTGACGAGCGGCGGACGAAGATCGTGCCGTTCGACGGCGAGGTCTCGATGGAGGACCTGATCGCCCGCGAGGACGTGGTGGTCACCATCACCCGCACCGGGTACGCCAAGCGGACGAAGGTCGACCTGTACCGCTCGCAGCGGCGCGGCGGCAAGGGCGTCAGCGGGGCCACGCTGCGGCAGGACGACATCGTCAGCCACTTCTTCGTCTGCTCCACACACGACTGGATCCTGTTCTTCACGAACAAGGGCCGGGTGTACCGGGCCAAGGCGTACGAGCTTCCGGAGGCCAGTAGGGTAGCCAAGGGCCAACACGTGGCCAATCTGCTCGCCTTCCAAGCGGACGAGCAGATCGCGCAGATCATTGAAATCCCGAACTACCAGGTGGCCCCCTACCTGGTACTGGCCACGAAGAACGGCCTGGTGAAGAAGACGCGGCTCGAGGAGTTCGACTCCAACCGTTCCGGCGGAGTCATCGCGATCAACCTGCGCGATGAGGACGAGCTGGTCGGTGCTGCCCTGGTGGCGCCGGAGGACGACCTGCTGCTCGTGTCGAAGAACGCGCAGGCGATCCGCTTCAACGCCACCGACGAGGCGCTCCGGCCGATGGGTCGGGCCACGTCGGGCGTGATCGGCATGCGGTTCAGCGACGAGGACGTCCTGCTCGCGATGGAGGTCGTCCGCGAGGGCCTGGACGTTCTGGTGGCGACGAACGGGGGATACGCGAAACGTACCCCGATCGAGGAATACCCGGTCCAGGGCCGGGGAGGTAAGGGCGTGCTGACTGCGAAGATCACCGAGCGCCGCGGTGGTCTGGTCGGCGCTGTGGTGATCCACCCGGACGACGAGCTGTTCGCCATCACCAGCAACGGTGGCGTCATCCGGACTCCGGTGAAGCCTGTACGCCGTACCCGGGACCGGAACACAATGGGGGTCAAGCTGATGGACCTCCCGGACGGCGTGACTATCGTGGCGATTGCTCGCAATGCCGACGAGCCTGACGAACAGGACTAGTTGATGACGGAGACACAGGCGAAGTCGGGGAACAAGGGGACCTCGGCCAAACCGGTCGACGAGGAGGCCGCCGCCAAGGGCGGCGCACCAGCGACCGGCCGCGCGGTCGTGGGCCGGGCAACGGTCCCCGCCGACGCGCCTGCCCCGAAGTTCACCCGGGCCCCGGGCATGGCACCGCCACCGGACTCCCCCGGCGACGATTCGGGGGCGGAGGAGAAGACCGAGACATCCGGCGTCGACGCGCCCACCTCCGCGGCGGCTCCGGCCGTGGCGGCGGGCGGCGGCACCCGTCCGACGGCGACCCAGCCGATCAAGACAGGCGGCGGTCAGTCGGCGTCCAGCAGCGCGTCCACCGGCACGCTGCCCCGGATCGGGGGCGGCACCAAGCCCCAGCCGGACGGCGCCCGGCCGGGTGGCTCGGGCCGCCCGGCCAGCGGCGGCGGGCTGCCGCCGGGAGTCGCCGGCACGGCCGCCGTCGGGGCCGCGCGGGTGGGTGACGCGGTACGCGCCGCGCGTACCTCGGTCAGCTCGGCCGCGTCGCGCGGGCCCCGCCGGGCCCGGCTGAACCTCAAGCGGATCGACCCCTGGTCCGTGATGAAGTTCGCATTCGCCGTCTCCGTGGTCCTGTTCATCGTGGTGGTCGTCGCCACCTCGGTGCTCTACCTGGCGCTGGACGCGATGGGTGTGTTCCAGAGCGTCAACGACAGCCTGGGCGACCTGGTCAACGCCGGCGGCGGGCAGAGCACCAGCGGCTTCCAGATCACCGCCAAGGGCGTGATCCTGAGCTCCGCGCTGATCGGCCTGGTCAACGTGGTGCTGTTCACCGCCCTCGCCACCCTCGGCGCGTTCGTCTACAACGTATGCGCCGACCTGGTCGGCGGGATCGAGCTGACCCTCGCCGAGCGGGACTGACCGCCTCCGACGCCGGGGCGCGCTGCGAAAGCGGTCGCCCCGGCGTCGTGCGTCCGGGTAGTTTCGGGGGTACGCGAGCGGCGAGGGCCGGCCGCCGACCCCCGATTTGGGAGGCGACGGGCGGATGGGTTAACCTTGGCCGTCGCCACGCGGGGCTATAGCTCAGTCGGTTAGAGCGCAGAGCTGATAACTCTGAGGTCGCTGGTTCGATTCCAGCTAGCCCCACCGCACATCGTTACGACGTCTGTCGAGCGCAAGGGGTCGCCCCATGTTCAAGAAGCTTCTGATTCTGGCTGGCGTCGTCGGCGTCGCCGTGCTGGTCGCCAAGAAGGTCAAGGACTCCAACGACGAGCGCGCCCTGTGGCACGAGGCGACCACCGCGCCCGACCTGCGCTGACGCTCGGCCTGCCAGCTCCCGGCGGCTCCGTCCGCCTTCGGGGCCCTAGCTCAACTGGCAGAGCACTGCCTTTGCAAGGCAGGGGTTAGGGGTTCGAGTCCCCTGGGCTCCACCAATATCGCCTCTGAACAGGCGATTCCTCTTCGCAGGATTCACGGGCACAGGTCAGTCATGGTCTTGCGGCTGGACGGTCGCCTTGTTGGCACGTTCCGCCGCTGAGTTCAGGACCGAGCCGATGACGCAGCTGAGCCAGCGTCGGTCAGGAGAGGGTGGACGCCCGGCCGTCAGACGTCGGATTCGAGGGCGAAGGTGTTGCCGTCCGGATCCTGGAACCACGCGATACGTCCACCGCCGGCCCGAGCGGTGATTCCCCTAGCGTCATGTTCGAACTGGTCGTATCGGATGAACTCGACGCCGGACGAGACGAGCTCGTCAACGATCTGGTCGATGTCGTCGACGTACCATGTCGCCAGTGTCGCCGGGCTCTTTCCAGCAGTAACCGACTGGTACACGTTCAGTGCCGCCACGCCGCCAGAACCATAGACGCGGCTGCCATCGGCGATGTTGGCGCTGGGGCCCGACTGCAGCGTCTGTAGGCCCAGTTGGCCTTCGTAGAACGCGACCGCCCGTTGTATGTCGGACACGGCGATCGAAGTTCTGAGGTGATACCTGCTCAACGGCATGAACCACTGTCGCACGCGCAGCGCACTGGAGTCAGGGCGATCTAGGATGCGAGGGGTGCCGATGACCGGTGGGCGGCGGAGTGCGACACGCAGCCCCGCCGCGGACGCGATGGCGCTGCAGGCGGAGACCGCCGAAGCCGGAGCTGCGGGAGCGCTGGCTAACGCCCGGCTTGCAGGGCGGTGACCTCGACTGCCCTGGCTGGATAACCGTCCTGGCCTGGGACATCGTAGCGGCATTGCACCTGCTGGCCCGGTGCCAGGCTTCGGTAACCTTCAGCGGCAATGTGGCTGTAGTGCGCCCAGACGGTCAGGCCGACGTGATCGAGAGCGACTGTTCCCCAGCCCTCTTCGTCGTTCCAGGACTGCACCACGCCGGTGTCCTGAAGACCATGATCACTCACGGGTATCAGAGTATCGGCGGCCGGCATCCTCGTGGCCCGGATTCGTCAGTCGTGTGGAGTCCCGGCCTGGCTGGTTGCTCCGATGCGCTGAAACTGCGCCTCGCTCAGCGTGAGCCTGCCAGCGTCGAGGTTCTGTTCCAGGTGCGTGATGGACGTGGTGCCGGGGATCGGGAGCACGTTCGGGGCGCGGTGCAGGAGCCAGGCCAGTGCGACCTGGGAAGCGGTGACATCGAGCTCGCGGGCGATCGACTCGACCGCGCTTCCCTCGCGGGCGAGGTCGCCGATGGCCAGGGGAAAGAACGGGAGGAACGCGATGCCCGCGCCCGCGCTGTGGTCAACCACCGGGTCGTGGTCGCGGGCGGCGAGGTTGTAGAGGTTCTGCACCGCGGCGATCGGAGCGGTGCGGCGGGCCTCCTCGAGTTCGTCCACGGTGACCTCGGAGAGGCCGATGTGGCGGATCTTGCCTTCCTCGCGTAGCTGGGCGAGCGCGCCGACCTGGTCGGCGATCGGATAGTCGGGGTCGAGGCGGTGGAGCTGGAGCAGGTCGATCCTCTCCACGCGGAGGCGGCGCAGGCTCAGCTCGACCTGCTGCCGCAGGTAGGCCGGATGCCCCAGGGGTACCCACTCGGTCGGCGTGGGTCGCACGTTGCCGACCTTCGTGGCGATCACCAAACCGTCGGAGTACGGGTGGAGTGCCCGGGCGATCAGCTCCTCGCCCTCGCCGAGGGCGTACGCGTCGGCGGTGTCGATGAGCTGCACCCCGAGTTCCACGGCGCGGCGCAGCAGCCCGATCGCGCCAGAGGGATCGGCGGGCGCTCGCCAGATCTGCGCGCCGGCCTGGGTGCCGTCGCCGGTGGCGTCGGTCAGGCGCATCGTTCCGAGCCCGATGCGTCGCACCGGCAGGTCGTCGCCGAGCAGGAACGAGTGGTCAGGGGTCGTCGTCGCGGTCGTTGCTGTCGTCATGGCCAGGACGGTAGGTGCTGACGCTAGTGTCAGATGCAAGTCGCTCTGCGGAAGGAATCGTCATGGCCGGGTTCTCCGACGACACGATCAGCATCGGTGAGCTCTCCGACCGCACCGGCGTGAGCGTTCGAGCCCTGCGTTACTACGAGCAGCACGGCCTGCTCACTGCGGATCGCACCGGAACGAACCACCGCCGGTTCCGCCCTGACGCGATCGAGACCGTCCGCCGCATCCGCATGTTCCTCGACGCCGGCCTGCCCCTCGCCGTGGTGTCACAGGTCATGCCCTGCTTCGTCGATGACGGCGCACGGCTGCACGCCTGCGTCGCCGAGTACCTGCAGGACCACATGGAGGCGGTTCGGGAGCGGATCGAGGAGCTTGACGAGCAGCGCGGCACCATCGAACGTCTCCAACAACTGCTCGTCGCCTGACAGGCCCTACTCCATTTCGACGAGACCTCGGCCAGCCCGCCGAGCTTCGGCGCGTCGCCGACGATTCAAGATTCTTGACGCGGTTCAACGAGCCCTGCGTATCCTCGCGCAGTGATGATCGTGGGCAGGCTGGTCGGCGTTCTTGCGCTCGGGGCGGGCTTCGGTGCGGTCAGTTCCCTCAGCAATGCGCTGGCCTCGCCGTTCACACCGGTCGGAGGCCGGATAGCGGACACGGGCTGGGCTCGGGCCGCACAGATCGCGAGCCTGCTGCTGGATGCTGGTTGGGCATGGGCAGGACTGGCGGTGGCCGTGGGTTGGCTGGCTGGGTCACGGGCCCGAGGGGCTGTCGCCGGCGTTCTGGCATTGATCTCGGCCACGACGGCGTACTACGGCATGGACTCGGTCCTCCGGCAGGAGCCGTTTGCCCTGTATCAAAGCGAGATGCTGTTCTGGTGGCTCGGCAGCGCGATCTGCGGTGCGGCTCTCGGTGCTGTGGGTGCGTACATCGGGCGTCCCGGGGTGATCGGTCTGCTCGCGGGGCTGACGGTCCCGGTCGGGGCGGCCGTGCAGATGATCGTGCTGCCGCCCGGGGAGGGCATCCTGGTCATGAGTTCGGCGGCGAACTGGACGCGGTTGATCGTGTGGGTTGCCGCCGCGGCGAGTGCCGGTGTTGTCGTCACCCGCTTCCTCGCCGCGCGCAGAGGCGATGGATTGCCGGCGCTCTCGCCTGCGGCAGGTGCCGAGTAGGTCCGAGTTGGCATCGAGCGCAGGTCAGGTACGTTCGGCGAGCGATCTGCACCAGCTGCGAAACCGACGCGACGGGCCGGCCCACCCCGGCGGCGGTCCTGCCGTCGCACGCGCGTTAGCGTCGACGGGTGAGTACCGGAACCCCGCGTGTCCTGCCCGCCGAGGGCGGCATCGCCGAAGCCGCCTCCGTCCTGCGGTCCGGGGGGCTCGTGGCGTTTCCCACGGAGACCGTCTACGGGCTGGGCGCGAACGCGCTCGACGCCCGCGCGGCGGCCAGGATCTTCGAGGCGAAGCAGCGGCCGAGCTTCGACCCGCTGATCACCCACCTGGCCGACGCCGCTGACCTCTCCGCCCTGGTGGGGGCGGTGCCCCCGGCCGTGGCGGCGCTGGCGGAGCGCTTCTGGCCGGGCCCGCTGACGCTGATCGTGGACCGACCGGCGGCCATTCCGCCGATCGTCACGTCCGGGTTGGAGACGATGGCCGTGCGGGTGCCCGACGAGACGTCGGCGCGGGCGCTGATCCGCGCGGCGGGCGTGCCGGTGGCCGCGCCGAGCGCGAACCGGTTCGGCCAGCTCAGCCCCACGCGGGCGGAGCACGTGGTGGCGGGGCTCGGCGGGGCGGTGGACGTGGTGCTGGACGGGGGGCCGACCCGGTGCGGGATCGAGTCGACCATCGTGGACGCCCGGGGGGAGCACCCGGTGGTGCTGCGGCTGGGCGCGCTGCCGGTGGAGGCGCTGGCGGAGGCGGTCGGGCCGGTGACCGTACGGCCGGGCAGCTCCGGCCAGCCGGTGGCGCCCGGGACGCTGGCCGCGCACTACGCCCCGCGTACCCCGCTGCGGGTGGTCGAGGGGACGGGGCCGGCGGCCGGCGACGGCGGCCGGCGGGGACTGCTGGCCTTCCGGGAGCGACCGGCGGGCGGTGGCTGGGCGGCGGTCGAGGTGCTGTCGCCGGCCGGGGACCTCACGGTGGCGGCGGCGCGGCTGTTCGACGCGCTGCACCGGCTCGACGCGGCGGGGGTGACCGAGATCTTGGCCGAGCGCGTGCCGGACGTCGGGGTGGGTCGGGCGATCAACGACCGGCTGGGCCGGGCGGCGGCCACCTGGCATCCGGGCGGCTGACGCGGGCACCGGGGCGGGCACCGCGGTGCGTCGTCGACCGGCCGGGCGCGGGCGCATGGGCCGGGGCGGCCGGGGTAGGAGGAAGGGCACCATACGTCCCCGGAAGTGAGGTGCCACACCGATGCCGACCGCACGCGACATCATGACCAGCGACGTGACCTGCGTTCGTGAGCAGGACGACCTCAGGACGGCCGCCCGGCAGATGGCCCGGCTCGGCGTCGGTTCGCTGCCGATCTGCGGCGACGACAACCGGCTCAGGGGCATGTTGACCGACCGCGACATCGTGGTGAAGGTGCTGGCCGAGGGGCGCGACCCGGCCGTCGTGACCGTGGGCGAGCTGGCCCAGGGCGAGGCGGTCACGATCGGCGCGGACGACGACGCGGCCGAGGTCCTGCGCACCATGGGCAAGCACAAGGTACGCCGGCTGCCGGTGATCGACGGGCACGACCTCGTGGGGATCGTGGCCGTCGCCGACGTGGCCCGGTCGCTGCCGGAGCGGCCCGTGGGCGACCTCATCGAGGCCATCTCCGAGCGCGCCTGACCCCCGTACCCCATCGATCGCCGCCCTCCGCGACCAGCGCGAGGGGCGGCGATCGGTCATCCGGGGAATCAGGCGGGCCGGGCCGGCACGGGCGGGGTGAGCGGGACCGTCTCGCCCCGGTGGACGGTCCTGATCCGGTCGCCGAGGCCGCGCCGCCGGGCCTCGGCGAGGAAGTGCCCCAGGGGGGAGCGGAAGACGGGGTAGTCGTCGTAGTGGATCGGCACGGTGAGGCCGGGCCGGACCAGTTCGGTGAGGTCGGCGCCCTGCCGGGCGTCCATGGTGAGCAGGATGCCGGCGATCCGGGTGCCGCCGAGGTGGATCAGCATGGCGTCGATGTCGGGGTAGCGCTGCGGGATCTCGGCGAGCATCGGCCGGTTCAGGGTGTCGCCGGTGACGTAGAGCCGGAACCGGCGCTCGCCGTCGCGCTCCAGGTCGATCATCGTGCCCATCACGTCGGGCAGGGCCAGGTCCAGCAGGCCGGGGCCGTGCCGGCCGGGCATCGAGGTCAGCCGCAGGGTCTCGCCGCCCCGGCGCAGTTCCCGGGTACGCCAGGTGGGCAGCCCCTCGGCCGCCCGGAAGCCCCAGCGGCGCAGCTTCCGTTCCGCCTGCGGGGTGGTGACGATGGGCAGCGCCTTGTCGAGTTCCCGGCGGGCCACCCGGTCGAAGTGGTCGCCGTGCAGGTGGGACAGGACGACCGCGTCCAGCGACGGCAGTTGGGCGATCTCCAGCGCCGGGTCGGTGCGCCGGCGCGACCACAGGCCCCGGCCCAGGTACGCCCGCTGCCCCCGGTGCAGGAAGTTCGGGTCGGTGAGCAGGGTGAACCCGCCGATCCGCAGCACCGTCGTGGCTGTGCCGACGAAGGTGACCTCCGGTTGTTGCGTCGTCATCGTTCCCCACCTCCGCTCCCACCCGTACCCCGGCCCGCCGCGCCCATGCGGCTCACCCGGCCGTCGCGGCTTCGCCGCCGTCGGCGGGTGGTTCCTGCCCGGCCGGTGGCTCGTTCTCGCCGGATGCAGCCGGCGGCTCGTCCTTGCCGGGTGCGTTTGCCGGCGACTCCTCGCCGGGTGCGTCCTGCGGCGACTCCCCGCTGACGGGAAGGAGGCGGGTGAGCGCGCCGTTGGCGAGGGTGGCACCGAGCGCCGAGCAGGCCGCGATGCCCCAGCCGAACGGCCCGAGCGGGGTGCAGCCGAAGAAGTGGCTGACTCCCGGGGTCTGCACGACGGCGACCAGCGCACCGACCGACGCGGCCGTGGAGGCGAGCACGGCCGGGCTGGTCCCGCCGGCCAGCACGGTCTGCCCGAGCTGGGTGCCGACCAGCGAGGCGAGCGCGACCGTCCCGGCCCGGCGTCGCCGCCCGGTGTACCGGGCCAGCGTCCAGCCCGCCGTCGCGCCCAGGGTGGTCGACGCCGCGCGCAGCGCGATCTCCCGCCGCAGGGTCTCGCCGAGCGACGTGTCCGGGCCCTCCCGGAGCAGGTGGTCGGCGCGGTCGGCGGCGGGCGGCCGGACCGCGATGGCGAGCGCCGGCGCGAGGTCGGTGAGCAGGTTGACCAGGAGCAGTTGCCGCCCGTTGAGCGCCGACCGGCCGGTGCTGGCCGCGCTCAGCACGCTGAACGCGATCTCGCCGAGGTTGCCGCCCACGAGGATGCTCAGCGCGTGCCGGACCGACGACCACATGGCCCGCCCCTCGACCAGGGTGGCGATGATCGTCTCCAGCCGGTCGTCGGTCACCACCAGGTCGGCGGCGGCCCTGGCGGCCGGGGTGCCCCGTTGGCCGAGGGCGATGCCGACGTCGGCGAGCCGGATGGCCGGGGCGTCGTTGGTGCCGTCCCCGGTCATCGCCACCGTGCGGCCGTGCTTCTGCAACGCCTGGATGATCCGGACCTTGTGCGCGGGGGTGCAGCGGGCCACCACGTCGGTGCGGGCGAGCCGTTCGGCGAGCGCGTCGTCGTCGAGCCGGTCGAGTTCGACGCCCGTGGCCACCCGCTGGCCGCCGTCGTCGGGACTGATGAGCGAGGCGATGGCCTCGGCCGTCGCCGGGTGGTCGCCGGTGATCATGATGGTGTGCACGCCGGCCTGCCGGATGCGGCGCACGGCGGGGGCGGCCGAGCCGCGTACGCCGTCGGCGAGCGCCAGCAGGCCGACGAAGACCAGCCCGTCCACGTCGCCGTCGGTCACCGTCGCGCCGGTGACGTGGCGCTCGGCGACGGCCAGGACGCGGTGCCCGGCGGCGGCCCGGTCGGCGAGCATCCGGTGCAGCTCGTCGCGGCCGGCGTCGTCCAGCGGCCGGTCCCCGCCGTCGTCCGTGCGCCGGGCGACGCACCGGGGCACCACCGTCTCCGGCGCGCCCTTGACGCTGAGCAGCGTCGCACCCCCGGTCTCCCCGATCGTGGCGTGGTAGCCCCGGGACGGCTCGAACGGCAGGCCCCCCACCGCCCGCCAGCCCTCCGCGCCGACCCGCTCGTCGACCCCGGCGGTCGCGGCGCCCCGCCGTACCGCGCGGTCGGTGTGCTGCGGCAGCTCGTCCGGGTCGGCGGCGGGCGGGGTGGCCCGGAGGGCGGCGGCCAGGGTCAGCCGCAGCGGGCCGTCGAGCCGGTCCGGCGGGGCGTACCGGGTGCCGCCCGCGTCACCGACGCCCGCGAGCAGCAGTTGCCCCTCGGTGAGGGTGCCGGTCTTGTCGAAGCAGAGCACGTCGACGCGGCCCAGGGCCTCGATGGTGCGCGGGTTACGCACCAGCGCGCCGCGCTCGGCCAGCCGCCGGGCCGCCGCGAGCTGAGCGGCGTTGACCAGGAAGGGCAGCCCCTCCGGCACCGACGCCACCGCCAGGTTCGCGGCGGTCGCCGCCGTCTGCGCCAGGGGCACGCCGTGCAGCAGGCCCGCCCCGGCCACCGCCACCGCCGACCCGGCGGCCAGCGGAACGGCCGTCCTGGTCAGCGCGCCGAGCCGGGCCTCCACCCCGCTCGGCGGGGGCGCCTGCCGGGCCAGCGCCAGGCTGCGCCCCGCCTCGGTGTCCGCCCCGGTCGCCACCACCACGGCGGTGCCGTGCCCGGTGGCGATCGTGGTGCCCTCGTACAGCATGGAGCGCCGGTCCGCGACGGCGGCGGCGACCACCGGCTGGTCGGTCTTGCCGACCGGCAGCGACTCGCCGGTCAGCGACGACTCGTCCGCCTCCAGGCCGTCCGTCGCCAGCACCCGGCAGTCCGCCGGCACGGCGTCGCCCGGCCCGAGGACGACGACGTCGCCCGGCACCAGCTCCTCGGCGGCCACCACCCGTTCCTCGCCGTCGCGGCGGACCCGGGCGGTGACGGCGGTACGGGACAGCAACTCGGCCAGGGACCGCTCGGTGTTGCGCTGGTGCACCGCCCCGACCAGGGCGGACCCGCCGATCACCCCGCCGACGAGGGCGGCGTCCACCAGCGAGCCGAAGCTGGCGGAGAGCGCGGCCCCGGCGGCGAGCACCGGGGTGAGCGGGTTGGCCAGCTCGTCGACGAACGCGTGCAGCAGGCCGGACGACCCGGGCCGACCGTCGGGGAGGTCGGCGCGGCGGCGCTGCGCCTCCGCCGAGCTGAGCCCGTCCGCGCCGGTGTCGAACCGGTCGAGCACCGTGTCGACCGGCATCAGGTGCCACGCGGTCGGGGCGGGCGTCGGGGGCGCGGCGGGAGCCGGCAGCCGACCCGCCCGCCACATCCCGTTCGCGAAGGCGAGGGCGGCGGCCCCGTTCACGGCGGCGAGCGCCCGGACCGGCAGCCGCCGCCGGTCGGCGGTCAACGCGCCGAGGGCGCCGAGACCCGTGCCGGCCAGGGCCAGCCGGATGTTCTGCGCGGTCGTCCGGCGGGCCACCCCGGCGGCCTCGACGATCAGGGCGCAGACCCGCAGGTCGGTGCCGACCAGCAGGTGCGCGCCCCAGGGCGGCGGATCGTCCGGGCGGGACACCCCGAGCCCGCAGTCGGACACCGCGAGCGCCGCCCGGTCGGCGGAGAGCAGCATCACCACCGCGCCGTCGCGTTGCAGCCCGCGTACCGTCTCGGCGGTCCGGGCACCCCCGGGCAGCACGGCGTCGGCGAACGCGTACCGGCCGTCGTCGCCGGCCACCACCAGGCGCAGGCCGGCCCGCCGGGCGGCGGCCGGCAGGGCGTCCATCCCGGGGGCGGGCTCCGGCTCCACCCGGATCAGGGCGGCCAGCCGGTCACCCTCGGCGAGGCCGAGCAGCGTGCCGCCGCCCTCGCGCAGCCGCCGGCTGTCGTCGGTGTCGCCGGGGCCGGCGGCGTCGAGGTCGTCCAGCGGGCCGAGCCGCCAGCCGTCCGCCCGCTGCGTGCGGTCAGGGGCGGCCGGGTCGAACAGGGCGAAGGCGCGGGCCGCGACCCGCCCGGTCTCCGCCCCGGCCAGCGGGGCGAGGTCCGCGAGCGCCCCCCGTGCGGAGCCGAGGACCCCGGCGTCCAGCACCACCGTGTCGATCCGGTCCAGTTCGCGCAGCACGCTACGGTCCATCGCGATCACGCCGCGCCGGGCGAGCATCCGGCCGAGCTGGGCGGCGTACCCCTCGCGGCCGTTCCCGGGGGCGCGGGGCAGGCTGGCGAGGGCCAGCGAGGCGGCCCGCTTGTGGCCGACCAGCGGGACCGCCGCCGCGCCGGCCGCCGCGCCCGCCGTCAACATGCCGGTGACGAAGCGCTCGGCCGGCCCGTCCGGCTTCGGGCACGGGCGTTCGACGGGGGGCACCCGCGCCACCGCCCGGTCCGGGTCCCCGGTGAGCCGGGGTTCGGCCTTCGCCCAGGCGGCGAGCTGGGCGCGGGACTCTCCCCACTGGGCGACCCGCTGCGCGCCGTCGACGACCATGCCCATCCAGCCGCCGGCCAGCCCCTGCACGACCGCCTCGGCGAACGGGAAGATCACGTCGGTACGGGGGTCGGCGCGCAGTCCCCGGTCGACCAGGGCGTGCAGCTTCGGGTGCAGGTCGACGGCGCCGAGCAGCCCGACCACCTCCCCGGGGACCGGGGCCAGCGGCAGGATGCGGGTGGCGGCCGAGAGGGTCAGGCCGAGCGCGTCCGAGGCGAGCGCGCCGAGGGTGCGGGGCGTGCGTGGCCCCTCCTCGGGCGGGTGCGGCGGGGGAATCTCCGGATCCGGCTCGTGCTCGCAGGTGCGCTCGCACTCGGCCACCGTGGCGATCAGGTCGCGCAGCCTCGGCTCCGGCTCCTCGACGGCCACCACCACCCGGCCGGACGCGGCGTTCACCCGGGCCCACGCCACCCCGGGCATCCCTTCCAGCTCCCGCTCCACCTGGCGGGCCAGCCCGTCCCCGCCGTCCTGGCCGACGCCGTGCACCTCGATGTGGTGTCGGCCAGGACGGGACCAGACCCGGCGCTTGGTCAGGCCGGCCATCCGGGCCAGCCGGGCGGCGGCGTCACCGGCGGTGCGGGAGGCGTCGTCGAGCAGGTGCGGGACGGCCCGGGACGCCTCCGACACGCGGGAGGCGCCGCCGAGCAGGTGCGGCACCGCCACCGCCCCCAGGAGGCGGCCGGCGATCCGGGCCGGCGACGTCATCGAGTGGTACGGCCGGGGAGTCGCCGCCCGGCACCGCCGCTGCCTCTGCCGTACGCCATCTCGCCTCCCACGGTTCCGGTCCCGGCGGCCTGCCTTCCCGCGCGGGCGTGGGTCATGCCCCCGTCGCCCGGCGAGTTCCCGGCCGACACGTACGGGGGAACCGGCCGGAGATGAGAACTTCCCTCGTTCGTCGGCTGCCTACGGTGACGCCATGCTGGTCCTCGTCGCCACCGTGATCCTCTACGTCTGCGGGTTCGTCTTCCTCTACGGAGTGATCCGGATAGCCGTCCGGCACGCCTTCGAGGACCTGGAGGCCCGCCGGCCGGACCTGCTGCGGGCCCGGGAGGACGCCGCCGCCCAGGATCACGCGTTCGTCCGGGAGAACCCGTTCGTCGCCAACGGCTGACGGTCCTGGCGCGCCAGCCGCCGGCGCTGCCCCGGTCCCGGCTCCCGGTCCGCGGCCTCTGGTCCCTGCTTCCGGCTCCCGGCTTCCGGTCCGTGGCCTCCGGTCCCGGCTCCCGGCTTCCGGCCCGCGGCCTCTGGTCTTGGCTCCTGGCTCCCGGTCCGCGGCCTTCGTCGGGCGGCCGGGCTGCTGGCCTCCGTCGGGCGGCCGGTCTCCGTCGAGCAGCCGGCGGCCCGGGGTGCGAGGATCGCATCCGTGATGGGGACGCTGAAGACCGAGCCCGCCCGGACCCGCCTGGACCTGCTGGCACCCCTGGTGGCCGCCGCGGTCGAGCAATGGCCCGCCGACGCGCCCGTGGACGTCGACGATGTGCTGGTCGCCCCGATCGACGCGGGCCTGGCCGACACCGCCGCGTTCTGCGCCGCGTACGAGGTGGGGCTGGACGTGTCCGCGAACTGCGTCGTCATCGCGGGCAAGCGGGGCGGCGAGGTCCGCTACGCCGCCTGCGTCGTGCTCGCCACCACCCGGGTGGACGTCAACGGGGTGGCCCGCCGGGCGTTGGACGTGCGCAAGGCCAGCTTCGCCCCGATGGCCGAGGCGGTCGAGCTGACCGGCATGGAGTATGGCGGGATCACCCCGATCGGGCTGCCCGAGGAGTGGCCGATCCTGGTCGACGCACGGGTGATCGCCGCCCCGCACGTGATCGTCGGCTCCGGCGTACGGCACAGCAAGATCGCCCTGCCCGGGCCGGCGCTCGGCGCGCTCCCCGGCGCCCGGGTGGTGGAGGACCTGGCCAGGCCAGCCTAGGAACTCAAATGCGTCGATGTTGTTGCACGTGAAACATCGTCGACGGTCAGCTCGTGGCCGACTCCCGGCGCTCCACCTCCGCCAGCGCGGCCAGGAGCGTCTCCGGCTCCTGCGCCCCGGTGACCGCGTACTTTCCGGCCAGCACGAACGTCGGGACGCTGGTCACGCCGAGGCCCCGGGCGGCGGCCAGCTCGGCGGCGACCTCCGCCGTTCCCTCGTCCGAGTGGAGGAAGGCGCGCGCCTCGGCCTCGTCGAGCCCGACCCCGGCGGCGACCTCGGCCAGCGCGTCGCGGGAGCCGACGTCCACGCCGTCCGTGAAGTGGGCCCGGTAGAGCGCCTCCACGGTCTCGGCGGCCCGGCCTCGCTGCGTGGCGTACCGGACGAGCCGGTGCGCGTCGAAGGTGTTGGCGGCGACGGCGCGGTCGAAGTCCAGCCGCAGCCCGGCATCCGCCGCGACCCGGGTCACGTGGTCGAACATCTGCTCGGCCCGCTCCCGGTCGCCGAACTTCGCGGCCAGCGCCTCGACGAGCGGCCGGGGTGTCGGCACCGGCGACGGGTCGAGCTGGAACGGCCGGTAGTGGACCGTCACCTCGCCGTCGTACGCCTCGAGGGCCTCTTCCAACCGACGCTTGCCGACGTAGCACCAGGGGCAGGCGACGTCGGCGTAGATCTCGATCTCCATGCCCCGCGACAACTCCCCGGCCAGCAGTTCTGTTCCCGAACTCCCGCCCGGCCGCTCATTCCCGGCTCGCTGCCCTGCGGATCCGCGCCCGGCTCGCCGCCGGTCGGTCCCGGCCGATGGGTCCGTTCCCGCCTCGGCCCGCCTGCGTCGCAGGGCGTGGCGGCAGCGGCGATCCCGCGACGCCGGGGCCCCGCCCTCAGCCCGCCTGCTCGCGGACCTGGCGCTTGAGTCGGGCCAGGATGGCCGTGCCGCCCCGGACCCGCAGCGGGCTGATCGCCTGGGCCAGCCCCATCCGCTGGTAGAGGTCGTCCGGCACGGCGAGCACGTCGTCCGCGCTCGCCCCGGTCAGCCCCTCGGCGAGGATGCCGGCGAACGCGCGGGTGGTCGGCGCCTCCGGGGGGCAGTCGAACCAGGTCGTCACCGTCCGGTCCGGGTTGACCTCGGCGCGCAGGAAGAACGCCGTCTGGCACTCGGGAACCTGCTCCATGCCCTCGCGCCCGGCCAGTTCCTCGGGCAGCGGTGGGACGGCGTCGGCGTACTCCAGCAGCATCTCCAGCACCACGTCGCGGGGCGCGGCGGCGAACTCGTCGACGATCTCGGCCAGCTTGGTCGGCATGTGGGGCATTCGATCAGGCTACCGCTGTCGAAAGGGGGCCCCTCCTCTACCGGAAGCGTTAGGAAGGGGCCCCTCCTTTCAGACGGTCGGGGCCTTCTCGCTGATGTCGCTGAGGGCCGAGTTCGGGTCGAGCTGCATGGCGAGGTCGCCCAGCGAGACGATGCCGACGAGCTTTCGCTCGCTGTCGCAGACGAGGACGCGCCGGATGCCGCGCTCGCGCATCAGCGCCGCCGCCTCCCCGGCCGTCGAGTGCTGCTCGATCATCACCACCTCCCGGGTGATGATCGAGCCGATGGTGGTGCTGGCCGGGTCGCTGCGTTCGGCCACCGCCCGCACCACGATGTCCCGGTCGGTCAGCATCCCCGCCAGGGTGGCGCCCTCGGTGACCACCACGTCCCCGATGTCCGCCTCCTTCATCACCCTGGCCGCCTCGTCCAGGGTGGTATCCGCGGACAGGTACACCACCTGCTTGGTCATCACTTCGCTGACCCGGTAACCGGTCATGAGAGCCTCCGAATGCACACCTGCGCCGATTCGGGAACCGGTACCCAGCGCGGGCGTCGTTACACCACGTTCGCCCTTTCGGGCAGCCGCTCGGCGAGCCCCTCCAGGCGGCGGTTCGACACGCCCGCCCAGCGGCCCGAGGCCGTGTCGGCGTCATGGCGGTGTCGCGGGGGCCGGGACACCGCGATGTCGCCGACCACGAGTGGACAGTCGCCGACCACGAGTGGAACGGGCCGGCAGACCCGTGGACGCGACGGACCTCCCGCTGCTTGGGATCTGAGACACGTCGCATCGAGCCGGTGCGACCGGCCGGCCGGGCGGTGCCAGACTGTCTGCCGTTAAGAAGGGGCCCCGCTACTACCGTATGCGTTAACAGGGTGCCCTTCCTTACACCTTGGAGGCGGCGTGCGCTGGCGCAGTTTCGTGGCGGTGGGGGACAGCTTCACCGAGGGCATGGACGACGCCTATCCCGACGGGACGTACCGGGGCTGGGCTGATCTCGTGGCCACCCGGCTGGCCGCCGAGGCGGGCCCCGACTTCCGGTACGCGAACCTGGCGATCCGGGGCCGGCTCTTCCCCAACGTCGTGGCCGAGCAGGTGCCGGCCGCGCTCGCGATGAAGCCCGACCTGATCAGCTTCGCGGCCGGCGGCAACGACGTGCTGCGCCGCACCTTCGACCCGGACGCCCTGGTGGCCCGCTTCGACGACGTGGTGCGCGACCTGCGCTCGGGCGGCGCGGACGTGGTGCTGTTCCGGTTCGCCGACGTGATGGCCCGGCTGCCCGGGCAGCGCCTGGTCGCACCCCGGGTCCAGTTGCTCAACCGGACCGTCGGGGAGACCGCCGAGCGGCACGGCGCGATCCTGGTCGACCTGTACGCCGACGACGCCTACCTCAACCCGATGCTGTGGAGCACCGACCGGCTGCACCTGTCGGAGGCCGGGCACCGGCGGGTCGCCGGGCAGGTGCTGAGAGCGCTCGGGGTCGGCTGCGACGAGGACTGGCTGATGGTGCCGCCGCATCCCGCGCCGACGCCGTGGCTGGCCGCCCGCGCCGCCGACGTGCGCTGGGCGGGCCGGCACCTCGCCCCGTGGATCAAGCGACGGCTGACCGGCCGGTCGTCCGGGGACACGGTCACCGCGAAGCGGCCCGCGCTCGGCCCGGTGGCCGACTGATGCTCACCCTGCACACCGCACCGCTGGTGCGGGTCACCCTCGACGGGCCGCCGACCCCCGGCCGGGCCGTACTGGTGGCCGGCGACCGGATCGAGGCCGTCGCGCCGGCCGACGAGCTGCTGGCCGCGTACCCCCTGGTGCGGGCGCGGCGGTGGGCCGGGCTCCTCGGGCCGGCGCTCGCGCACGACGGACCCCTGCCGGCGGCCCCGACCCCGCGCGAGCGGGTGCACGCCCTGTTCCGGTCCGGGGCGACGGTGGTCTCGGCCGGGGCGCTCGCCGACCCCGACCTGCGGGTGGCGGCGGCGCGCGGCGGGGTCACGCTGTTCGACCCGCTCCGGCCGCCCGCCCTGGTCACGGGTGCCCGCGCCGACCTGGCCGTCTTCGCCGACGACGGGAGCTGCCTCGCCACGGTGGTGGCCGGCCGGCTCGTGCACCGCCGCGCCTGACGGGCCGCCGGCCCGGCCCGGGAAGACGGTCGGTCGGGCCGTGGGCCCGCCGCGGAAGGCGGTCGGCCGGGCAGGGGCCCACGCCGGCCCGCACACGGCCGGGCCGGGGCTCGCGACGGCCGCCACGCCGCCGGGGGAACGGGCGTACCTTGGGGCTCATGCCTGTGCCGAGTGATCCGAACCCCCGCCTCCAGTCGTACGCCGACCCGCAGCGGCTCGTCACCACCGAGTGGCTGGCCGAGCACCTGGGCGACGAGGGGCTGGTGGTGGTCGAGTCCGACGAGGACGTGCTGCTCTACGACACCGGGCACATCCCGGGCGCCGTGAAGGTCGACTGGCACACCGAGCTGAACGACCAGGTCACCCGGGACTACCTGGACGCCGAGCGCTTCGCCGAGCTGTGCGCCGCCAAGGGCATCGGCCGCGACGACACCGTCGTCTTCTACGGCGACAACTTCAACTGGTGGGCCGCGTACGCCCTCTGGGTCTTCTCCCTCTTCGGCCACGCCGACGTGCGCCTGCTCGACGGCGGCCGGCAGAAGTGGGTCGCCGAGGGACGGGAGCTGACCCGAGAGAAGGCCGCCCGGCCCCGCGCCGAGTACCCGGTGCCGGTGCGCGACGACGCCCCGCTGCGGGCGTACCGGGAGCAGGTGATGGCGCACGTCGCCGCCGGCCGGCCCCTGGTCGACGTGCGCTCGCCGGGCGAGTACACCGGCGAGATGCTGCACATGCCGGACTACCCGCAGGAGGGGGCGCTGCGCGGCGGGCACATCCCGGGCGCGCTGAGCAAGCCGTGGAAGTCGGCCGCGAACGACGACGGCACCTTCAGGTCGGCCGACGAGCTGCGCGCCATCTACGCCGACCAGCTCGGGCTGAGCCCGTCCGACGACGTGGTGGCGTACTGCCGGATCGGCGAGCGGTCCAGCCACACCTGGTTCGTGCTGCGCCACCTGCTGGGGTATCCGCAGGTGCGCAACTACGACGGCTCGTGGACCGAGTGGGGCAACCTGGTCCGGGCCCCCGTCGTGAAGGGCGACCAGCCGGGCGGCCTCGCCGGCTGACCGTCCGCCGACGCCTCGACGCGCCCTGCCCGGCGCGGGTGCCCGCAGCGCGCGCCGCTGCCCGCAGCGTGCGCCGCGCGGGGCGTCAGCGTGGGGTGGCCGGCTCCCCGCGCAGGTAGCGCTCGACGGTCGGCGCGACCCAGGCGACCAGCTCCGCCGGGTCCGCGTCGGCCACGGGCGGCAGCCGCAGCACGTACCGGGTCAGCGCGAGGCCGAGCATCTGGCTGGCCACCAGCCCCGCCCGCCGGGGCGCCCCGGCGGGGTCGGGGGCGACGCGGGCCACCGCCACGCCGAGCTGGTCGGCGAAGACGTCCCGCATGCGCTCCGCCGCCCCGGCGTTGGTGCTCGCCGCCCGGAGCAGGGCGACCATCGTCTCGTCGCCCTCCCAGCGGTCGAGGAAGTGGCGGACCAGCAGCTCGCCGAGCCGCCCCGCCGGCACCCCGGTCAGCTCCGGCAGGCGCAGGTCGAACTCCGCCGCCGCGGCGAACAACCCCTCCTTGCTGCCGTAGTAGCGCATGACCATCGACGGGTCGATCCGCGCGTCCGCCGCGATGGCGCGGATGGTGGCCCGGTCGTACCCGTCGGCGGCGAAGCGTTCCCGGGCGGCCCGCAGGATGGCGGCGCGGGTGGCGTCGGAGCGTCGGGTGGCAGGCGTCGCGGTCATGTCCACGACTGTAGGCCAACGCTCGTTGACTTCCGCGTCCACGTTCACCTACCGTTGCCAACGGTTGTTGGCAAACGACCGTTGGCATGCCACGGAGGTGGGGACGATGCTGCCCAGGACCACGGACGTACTGGTTGTCGGCGCGGGGCCGGTCGGGCTCGCCACGGCGGTGACGCTCGCCCGCAGGGGCGTCGACGTCACCCTCGTCGACCGGGCCGAGCAGCCCGCCACGACCTCCCGGGCGGGCGTCGTGCACGCGTACACGCTGGAGGTGCTGGACCGCATCGGCGCGGCGACGCCGCTGGTGGCCCGGGGCGTGCGGGCGTCGCGGTTCACCGTGCGCGACCGTGACCGGCCACTGCTCACCGTCCGGTTCGACGCTCTCCCCAGCCGCTTCCCCTACGCGCTGCTGGTGCCGCAGTCCGTCACCGAGGCGGTCCTCGCCGACCTGTTCCGCTCGCACGGCGGCGAGATCCGGCGCGGACACCGGCTCACCGGCCTGACCCGTGACGACACCGGCGCGACCGGCACCCTGGCCGACGGCGCGACGGTCCGTGCCCGCTACGTGGTGGGCGCCGACGGGATGCACAGCAGCGTCCGCGAGCTGGCCGGCATCGGCTTCTCCGGGCCGGACGCCGGGACGGAGTCGTTCGCACTGGCCGACGTCCGGCTCGACGGGCCGGTCCCGCAGGACGAGGTGGTGCTCCACTTCGGCACCGCCGGGATGCTGGCCTGGGCGCCGCTGCCGGGCGGGGTGGTGCGGGTGGTGACCGCCGTCGCCGACGCCCCCGAGCACCCCGACGTGGCGTACGTGCAGCGGCTGCTCGACACGCGCGGCCCGACGGCCGGCACCGCCCGGGTCACCGAGGTGATCTGGGGCTCCCGGTTCCGGGTCCACCACCGGGTGGCCGAGCGGTTCCGCGCCGGCCCGGTGCTGCTCGCCGGGGACGCCGCGCACGTCCACAGTCCCGCCGGCGGGCAGGGTATGAACCTTGGCCTGCGCGACGCCGTCGCCCTCGGCGAGGCGCTCGCGGACGTGCTCGGCGGCGGCCCCGACCGACTCCTCGACCGGTACGCCGAGCAGCGCCGCCCGGTCGCCGAGGACGTGGTCCGCTTCGCCGCCCGGCTGACCCGGGTCGCGACCGTTCCGCCCGGGCGGCGGGCACTGCGCAACGCCCTGCTCCGGGCGGTCTTCGCCGTCCCGGCCGCCCGCCGCCGCCTCGCCCTGCGACTCAGCGGCCTGAGCGAGCGCGCCCACCCGGACGGCCCACCCGCCCCGGCGGAGCACCCCGGCCACGGGTAGGACCCGGGTTCGCGCCGACGGGGGCAGCCGGGCGTCGGTGACCACCGGTACGGTGGGCGCCGGCATCGGACCGGGGAGCACAGCGTGGACCACACCTTCCAGGTCGACCTCCGGGGCGTGGTCGACCTGCTCAGTCATCACCTCTACGGCAGCCCGCGGGTGTACGTCCGCGAGCTGATGCAGAACGCGGTGGACGCGATCACCGCCCGCCGGGCGACGGAACCCGACGCCCCGGCACTGGTCCGCATCGAGCCGCCGGAGCTGACCGGCGACGGCACGCTGCGGGTGCACGACACCGGCATCGGCCTGACCGAGGCGCAGGTGCACGAGCTGCTGGCCACCATCGGCCGCAGCTCCAAGCGCGACGAGCTGGGCTTCTCCCGGCACGAGTTCCTCGGCCAGTTCGGCATCGGGCTGCTCTCCTGCTTCCTCGTCGCCGACGAGATCCGGGTGGTCACCCGGCACGCCGACCAGCCCACGGTGCTCTGGACCGGCCACTCCGACGGCCGGTACGCCGTCGAGACCGCCCCCGCCGGCCGGCAGCGCCCGGAGCCGGGGACCACGGTGACCCTGGTCCCGCGCCGCGACGCCGACCAGTGGTTCGCCACCGCCACCGTCACCGACCTGGCCCGGCTCTACGGCGCGCTGCTGCCGGTGACCGTCCGGGTCGGCGACGTGGTCACCACCGCCGGGGGCCCGCCGTGGCCGACCACGCCAGGCACGCCCCCCGACCGGCCGGCCCTGATCCGGTACGCCCGCGAACTCCTCGGCGTCACACCGTTCGACGTGGTGCCGCTCTCGGTGCCGGAGGCGGGCCTCACCGGGGTCGCGTTCATCCTGCCGGCCCCGGTGAACCCGGCGGCCCGCGCCGGTCACCGGGTCTACCTCAAGCGGATGCTGCTCACCGAGCACGCCGACGGCCTGCTGCCCGAGTGGGCGTTCTTCGCGCACTGCGTGGTCGACGCCGGCGAGCTGCGGCCCACCGCCAGCCGCGAGGCGCTCTACGAGGACGCCCTGCTCACCGCCACCCGCGAGGCCCTCGGCGAGCAGGTGCGCGGCTGGCTGGTCCGGCTGGCCCGGCACGACCCGCGCCGGCTCGCCGAGTTCCTCCAGGTGCACCACCTCGGGGTCAAGGCGCTCGCCCTGCACGACGACGAGATGCTCCGGCTGGTCGACCAGTGGTGGCCGATGGAGACCAACGTCGGCGCGCTCACCCTGGCCGAGTTCCGGCAGCGCCACGGCCTCGTCCGGTACGCGGCCAGCCTCGACGAGTTCCGCCAGCTCGCCGCCGTCGCCGCCGCGCAGGACCTCGCGGTGGTCAACGCCGGCTACACGTACGACGCCCAGATCGTCGAGCGGCTGCCGGCGGCGGACCCGTCGACGCTCATCGAGCGGCTGGAGCCCAGCGACCTCACCACCCGCTTCGACGCCCTCGACCCGAAGGTCGAGCTGGCCCTGCGGCCGTTCCTCGCCGCCGCGCAGCGGGCCCTGGAACGGCTCGGCTGCGAGGTGGTGATCCGGGGGTACGACCCGGTGTCGCTGCCCGCCCTCTACCTGGTCAGCCGGTCGGCGTCGTTCAACGACGAGCTCGCCGCGAGCCGGGACGCCGCCGACGAGCTGTGGGGCGGGGTGCTCGACGCCCTCGCCGCGTCGGCCCCGCCGGACCGCCCGCAGCTCGTGCTCAACCACCGCAACCCGCTGGTCCGCCGGGTCACCACGCTCGACGACCCGGAGCTGGTCCGCCTCTCCGTCGAGGCGCTGTACGGGCAGGCCCTCCTGCTCGGGCACCACCCCATCCGCGCGGCCGACGCCGCGCTGCTGAACAGTTCCTTCCTCGGCCTGCTCGGCCGGGCCGTACCGGGACGGGAGTGAGTCGGGAAGATGAGCGACGACGAGCTGTGGCGGATGCTGCGGGAGATCACCGGCATGCCGTACGGCGCCGGCCGCACCGCCGCCCTGGAGCAGTTGCTGCGCCGGACCGACGCCGGAGCGGACCGCCACCTGGCCTTCGCCGCCCGGATGGAGGCCACCACCGGGTACGTCCACGGCGGCGAGCCGGGCAAGTCCTTCGTCACCTTCTCCCGCTGCCTCGCCGAGTTCGACCAGGACCCGCAGCCCTACCACCAGCCCTACGCCGGGCAGCTCCTCTGGCAGTTCAAGTACATGGTCAACGCCCTGCTGAAGTTCCCCGAGCTGCCGCTGGACCGCACCTACGCGGTCCTCGACGACATGGAGCGCCGGTACCGGGAGGCCGGGCACAGCCTCCAGGCCGTGTACAAGCACCGCTACCTGGTCGCAGACCACCTGGGCGACGCCGAGGCCGCCGAGCGGTGGTACCGGCAGTGGCTGACCGCCCCGCGCGACGACCTGTCGGACTGCGCCGGCTGCGACCCCACCACCCAGGTCGCGTACCTCGCCCACGTCGGCCGGCACGAGGAGGCGGTGGCGCTGGCCGAGCCGGTCCTCGCCGGCAGGCTGAGCTGCACGGAACAGCCGCAGGCGATCCTCACCGCGCTGCTGGTGCCGTACCTGCGCAGCGGGCGGCACGAGGCGGCGCGGGACGCGCACCGGGAGGCGTACCGGCGACTGCGGGGCAACCTGGCGGACCTGTGGGACATCGGCGACCACGTCGAGTTCTGCACGCTGACCGGCAACGTGGCCCGGGCCGTGGAGATCGTCGAGCGGCACCTGGACTGGCTCGACCGGGCCCCCACGCCGGCCGCCGCGATGCACTTCGCGGCGACCGCCGCCGCCGCGCTGCGCCGGGCCGGCGACGTCACCGTGCACCGGCGGGCGGCCGGCGACCGGCCGGCGGGCGAGGTGTCCGCCGCCGCGCTGGCCGACGAGCTGACCGGCACGGCGACCGCGCTGGCGGCCCGCTTCGACGAGCGCAACGGCACCACCCACCAGTCGGAGTGGATCGCCCGGCGGCTGGCCACCCAGCCCACCGGGGAGCACCTGCCGCTCTCGGCCAGCCTGCGCCGCCCGGCCCGGCCCGCGCCGCCGCCGGAGGTCCCCGCCGAGGAGGTGACCGTTCCGGCCGAGGCCGACGCCGACGAGCTGCTCGACCTGGCGGACGAGACCTGGCGCAGCCATCGCCGGCCCGCGTTCCTCGCCGCGCTGGCCGCCTACGACGAGCGGTACGGCACGGCCGACGTCCCGCCCCGCACGGCGGCCCGCCGGCTGGAGCTGCGCGCCGGCGAGCTGACCGACGACGACGGCCGGCGGGAGGCGAACCGGGCGGCGCTGGCCGCGTACCGGGAGCTGGGCGACCCGGTGCGGGCGCAGGTCGTCGCCGGCCGGCTGGGGGTGGCGCTCTGCGCGACCGGGGAGAGCGACGAGGGGCTGGCGCTGGTCCGGGAGGCCGCCGACTTCCTCGCCGCCCACGGCGACGCCCGGGAGCGGGCCGCCGCCCACGACCGGCTCGCCCTGGCACTGGCGCACCTGGGCCGCTGGGAGGAGGCGCTCGCCGCCGCCGACCGGGCCGCCGCCGAGGCCGACGTCGACCCGTGGCTGGCCGCTCGGTCGGCGCTGCACCGCGCGCACGTGCTGGAGGAGCTGGAGCGGCCGGAGGAGTTCCGGGCGGCGGCCGGACACGCCCGCCGGCTCGCCCGGGAGGTGGGCGTGGGCGAGCTGGTCGCCGCCGCGAACCTGGCGTGCGCGCGGGCGACCGACGACCCGGCCGGGCGGGTGGCCGCATGCGACGAGGCGCTGGGCGTCGCCCCGGCGGAGGCCCTGCTGCCGGTGCGGGTGTTCCGGGCCCGCGCGCTGATGACGGCGGACCGGGCGGCCGAGGCGGTGGAGGACTTCGCCGAGGCGGTCACGCTCTGCGTCGAGCAGGGGGCCGAGGGGGACGCCTTCCTGCGCTGGGAACTGGCGAACGCGTACCGGGTCGCGGGGCGGCCGGCCGAGGCCGCCGAGGTGGCCGAGGAGGCGGTGCTCGGGCTGGACCGCCTCGGGGCGCAGGCCGAGGCGGACGGGTGCCGGCACCTGCTGGCGGGGATCTACGTCGACCTCGGCGAGCTGGACCCGGCGCTCGCCCTGCTGGACCAGCTCGCCCGCAACCTCGACGGGCCGGACAACCTGCCGCACCGGGCGCAGGTGCTGGAGGAGGCCGGCGGGCTGCTCTACGACGCCGACCGGGACGCGCTGGCCGCGCAGCGGTTCGCCGAGGCGGCGACGGCGTACCGGCTGGCCGGGGCGCGGGTCGACGAGCTGCGCGCCCGACGCCGGGAGGCCGACTCCCTGCACTGGTCTGGCGACGTGGCGGCGGCGGTCCGCGCGGTCGGGGTGGTGGACTCGCTCGCCGCCGCGCTGACGGGCGCCCCGGAGGAGCCGCCCGTGGTGACGTACGAGGTGGCGCTCGCGGCCGAGGTCGCGGCCCGGGTGCTGGCCGGCGACGACCGCCCGGACGAGGGGCTGGAGCGGCTGGCTGGGGTGCCGGGCCGGCTCCGGTCGATCGAGGCGTTCGGCGAGGCCGCCCGGGTGGAGCTGCTCGGCGGGGAGTTGCTGGCGCGCGCGGGGCGGCCCGGCGAGGCCGAGCCGGTGCTGCGGGAGGTGCTCGGCGGCCTGCCGTCGGGTTCCCGGCCGGCGGCCCAGGCCGCCTGGCTGCTGGCCCGGGTGCTGGACGAGCTGGGCCGCCCGGACGAGGCGGCGGCGGTCCGGGCGGAGCACGGCCTCCCCACCGAGGAGGAGTGACCGGCGAGGCGGCCGGTGCTGCTCAGGGAGACCGTGGCAACGCCCCGTGACCGGGCGGGTCTACGCTTGCCCGGTGACGGTGGGACAACGGGCACGGGGATCGGCGGGCGGCGTGGCGGGCACGGGTCGGCGGCGGTCCCGGCGGGACGAGATCCTGGAGATCGCGGTCGGCCTCTTCGCCGCGCGCGGCTACCACGGGGTGTCGATGGACGACATCGGCGCCGCGGCCGGCGTCACCGGCCCCGCCCTCTACCACCACTTCGCCGGCAAGGAGGCCATGCTGGCCGCCGCGCTGATCCCGGTCAGCGAGGGGCTGCTGGAGGGCGGGCGCGAGCGCGCCGCCGGCCACCCGGACGACCCGCGCGGCGTGCTGGAGTCGCTGATCGACTTCCACGTCGAGTTCGCGCTGGCCAACCCGGCCGTGATCGCCCTGCACCTGCACGAGCTGGACCGCCTGCCCGACGAGCCGCGCCGCCGCATCCGCAAGCTCCAGCGGCTCTACGTGGAGGAGTGGGTGACGGTGCTGACCGCGCTGCACCCGGGCCTGCCCGACGGCGAGGCACGGGTGCTGGCGCACGCCGCGTTCGGCCTGATGAACTCGACGCCGTTCCTCGGCGGCGAGGTGGACCGGCGGCGTCGGGCCGCGCTGCTGCGCGCCGCCACCCTGGCCGCCCTGCTGGCACCGACCGACCCGGCCTGAGCCCGCCGCCCGGAAGCGCGAATCCTGGGCAGTTTTGTTCACCTTGACGACGACGGCCCAAGGTCCGGGCGCGGTGCAGTCGACGGGGGCGGGCGGTCAGTGGTGTTCGGTGCGGCGTGGCCGGCGTGTCGGGGAAAGCCAGCCGAGGAACCGGGCGTGCAGCGCGGTCGGGTCGGGACGGCCGCCCAGCCGGTAGGTGTCGTCCAGGGCGTCGCGCATCATGGTGGCCAGGTAGAACGCGAGCGCGACGGTGTGACCGTGGAACTCGGTGGACAGGTCGAGCCGCGCCGCCGGGCAGGGCCACGGGGCGGCGCAGATTCGGCAGAGCCAGGCGGGGCGCATCGGCAGGTGCGGGCGGAGCATCAGGGCACCCGGTTGGGGCGGTTCGTGCCCCGGGCCGGCGCGGCCTGCCGCAGGGGCAGGCGGAGTGGGCGTGACCCTTCGCGCCGCACGAACAGTTCGCGCTTCGCGACGGCATCGCCTGCCGCGTCCAGCTCGTATGCCTCGATCCACGTCCAGCCGTAGTAGGTGTGCCTGTCCTTCATCTCGCGGATGACCCGCACGATGATCGGCTTGACGAACTGCGGGCTCGCGGCACGGGTCAGGTGCAGTAGGTCGCCCGTCTGGAACGGTCGGGCGGTCATTGCTGTCCCCCGGGGGCCCGTGCGTCACCCGCGGCGAGTTCGGTGGTTCGCAGGCCCGGACGCGCGAGGTGCTGGCGACGGTGGTTGTCAGCGCGGTGCCGTCCTTCTCGGCTTGGCATGGTTGTCCCCCTTTCCGTGGCGACTGGAGAGGGGGCCGCCCGCGCTTCGTGCGCAGGACCGACCGGGCGGCCCCCTCGACGAGCACGGGCCGGGGCGTACCTTCCCCAGCCGACCCGCGCCGTCCTGAAAACCAACCTGCCGCATCGTGATGGGACGCAGACACAGCGTTAGGGTAGGACTTCGGGGCGTTCGGGACGTCAATGCAGGAGGACGCGGTGAATCACGGACTCATAGCGGCCATGGCTCAGGCTGGCGAAACTGCGGAGAGCCTCGCCGCTCAGGTGGGGGTGGATCCAAAGACCGCTCAGCGATGGGTGAGCCTGGGGCGTATACCGAGACCCCAACGCCGCTCGCAGCTCGCAGCGATCCTCAGGCGGGACGTAGAGGACCTTTGGCCGGACGTTCTGAAGCGACGTGAGCCGGCGTGGTTCCGGCCGTGGGTGGAGATCGAGCGCGAGGCCGTCGCGCTGCGCGGATTCGAGCTTGCGTGGGTGCCGGGACTCCTGCAGACCGAGGCGTATGCGCGGGCGACGGTCGAGGGTGAGGGCCTGTCGCCATCCGAGGTCGATGAGTTGGCGGCGACGCGGCTCGCCCGGCAGGCGATCCTGCGACGGCACGGGGGGCCGCTCTACGTCGCCGTCGTCGACGAGGGCGTCCTGCGCCGCGCCCGCCCCGGCGACCGCGCGTTGATGGCGGCGCAGACGCAACATCTGGTGGAGTGCGCGCAGCTTCCCTCGGTGCAGATTCACATCGTGCCGGCGTCCGCCGGGATGTACCCGGGCTTCGGCGGCCCGTTCACGCTTGCCGAGTTGCCTGGCGGGGCGCGCGTGGCGTATGTGGACAGTCAGGCGCAGGCGCAGATCCTGGAGCAAGGGGCGGATCTTGTTACCCTGGAGCGACGGTGGGAGCGCATCCGAGGCGAGGCCCTGTCTCGGTCGCAGTCCCTGGACCTTCTGCGGGAAGCGGCGGCAGCATGGACATGAGCGGCGCGCAGTGGCGCAAGTCAACGAAGAGCGGCAACAACCAGGGCAACTGCGTCGAGGTCGCTGACAATCTGCCCGGCGTCGTCCTCGTCCGTGACACGAAGGACCGCGACGGCGGAACCCTCTCCTTCTCGCCGGCCGCGTGGCGTGGCTTCCTCGACCTCGCGAAGACCGTCGGCTGACCGCACGCGCCCCGCAAGAACTTCCATCCCGCAGGCCCTCGGCATACGCCGGGGGCCTCGGCCCGACACGGGCGCGCTGGCGGCTGCGGCTTGGCGGCCGACTCGTGGATGGCGGGTCATTCGTGGTTTCCTTGCCTCCGTCCCACCTTTTGGACGCCGCTGGAGGAGAGCATGATCGATTCGCTGCTGGTCGCCAACCGGGGCGAGATCGCCCGCCGGATCATCCGCACCGCACGGCGGCTCGGGATCCGCGCGATCGCCGTGCACTCGGAGGCCGACGCTGGCCTGCCGTTCGTGACCGAGGCCGACGAGGCGATCTGCGTCGGGCCGGCGAACCCGGCCGAGAGCTACCGCAACGTTGACGCCGTCCTCGCCGCCGCCAAGTCGACCGGCGCGCAGGCGATCCACCCCGGGTACGGCTTCCTGTCGGAGAACGCCGAGTTCGCCCGTACCGTGGAGGAGGCCGGCCTGATCTGGGTCGGGCCCGGCGCGGAGGCCATCACCGCGATGGGCGACAAGATCAACGCCCGGAACCTGATGGCGGCGGCCGGCGTGCCGGTCGCGCCCGGCACCACCGAGCCGGCCGCCGACCTGGCCGCGGCGCTCGCCGCCGCCGGCGGGATCGGCTACCCGGTGATGGTCAAGGCCGCAGCCGGCGGCGGGGGCATGGGCATGGCCGTGGCCGCCGACGAGGCCGCTTTGCGCACCGAGTACGACAAGGTGCGCGCGTTCGCCGAGCGGATGTTCGGCGACGGCTCGGTGCTGATCGAGCGGTACTTCCCCCGGGTGCGCCACGTCGAGGTGCAGATCCTCGGCCTGGCCGACGGCCGGGTGGTGGCGCTCGGCGAGCGGGAGTGCTCGGTGCAGCGGCGCAACCAGAAGCTCGTCGAGGAGTCGCCGTCCCCGGCGGTCTCCCCGGAGCTGCGCGAGCGCCTCCTCGGCGCGGCCGTGCGCGCGGGCGAGGCGGTCGGCTACCGCAACGCGGGCACGGTCGAGTGCCTGCTCGACGTGGCGACGGGTGAGTTCTTCTTCCTGGAGATGAACACCCGGCTCCAGGTCGAGCACCCGGTCACCGAGTGCGTCTACGGCGTCGACCTGGTCGAGGAGCAGCTCCGGGTGGCCGCCGGCCTCGCCCCGACGTTCGACCCGGACGCGCTGACGCCGCGCGGGCACGCCATCGAGCTGCGGATCAACGCCGAGGACCCGAAGCGCTTCCTGCCCGGCCCGGGGACGATCACCACCTGGAACGAGCCGGCCGGCGAGGGCGTCCGGGTCGACTCGGGCTACGTCGACGGCAACCCGGTCACCCCGTTCTACGACAGCCTGATGGCGAAGCTGATCGTCAGCGGCAGGGACCGGGCGGAGGCCCTGGACCGGGCCCGCGCGGCGGTGGCGGCCTTCGAGGTGGCCGGCCCGAAGTGCAACCTCCCGTTCTTCGCCGAGCTGCTGGAGAACGAGGAGTTCCGCTCCGGCGACTACGACACCGGCATCGTCGGCCGGATGCGCTGACGTTCCGACCGGGAGTCGCGGCCGGGGCCGCCGCCCCGACAGGGGGTTCGCGGCTCGCCCGCCGACGCGAACCCCCTGGTCAGGCCCGGGGCACGCCGCCGGGGAGGTGCGTGCGCGCGTCCAGCCGGTAGGTCGGGGCCCGGGTGCCCGGGTCGAGCCAGACCTGGTCCAGCCGGGGCATCCGGGAAGCGGGGGCGGCGGCGAACCGGCCCGGGTTCCGTCCCACGCGGGGAGGCCCGCCGTGGGCCGAGGAGTCCCGTTGCCGGGGCATGTCCTTCGGGAGGGGGCCCTCACCGAGCGGCCGGTGCCGTGAGGGCCCCTGACCGGCCTGCCGGCCGGGCGCGCGTAGCTGCGCGCGCAGCCGGTCGGCCTCGGCGCGGGTGGCGGCCAGCTCCCGCTCCAACGCGGCGATCCGCTGCCGCGCCCGGCGATAGAGGGCATCGTCGACGGCCCCCGGGCGGTTGCCGACGCCGCCCTCGGTCGTTCCGCCGTCCCCGGTCGTTCCGTCGGCGTGCGAGGGGGGCTTCTCCAGCCGGGCCGCCTCGTACAGCAGCCCGAGGCGGCGCAGCGTCGCGGCGCGGTCGGGCTCCGGCACGGTGTGCTTCACGACCAGCTCCACCGTCTGCCACGGGGGGCCCTTCGACTCGGTGGTGAAGTGCCGGGACAGCCTCTTGCGCCAGTTTTTCCGGTCGCGCGCGGCCCGACCCCGGCAGATCCGCTGGGCCAACCTGCTCCACGTGTCGACCGGCCCGATCTCCGGGCACTGCTCGACGAGGTCGCGGACCGCCAGGGCGTAGTCGGCGACGGCCGCCGAGCCGTACTCCTTCTCGTAGTCGGCGGCCAGCGTCTCTCGGGGGACGAGCCGGTGCCGCTGGTGCTGTTCCCTCGCCGGGAAAGGCGAGGTTCGATTCGATGTCATCGTTCCTTCCAGGATCGGGGGCGGTCACAGGTCCTTCCAAGAGCTCCATGACGCGGAACAGTATTTGTACCCCCTCTGATCAACCCTGGACGGACTTTCCCTGCGCCGGTGGACGGTTTCTGGCCGGGTGCTTGTCCGGGTTGGACGGTCCTATTCCTCGTGGCCGCCCCGCCTCGATCCCTTTTCGGCTCCGGGCCGCGTCGCGCGGGCGTGGGCCGTCCACTCTGGCCGGCCACCCGGGCGGCTACCCGGCCAGAACGGCGCGCGCCCGGCCGGTCCGCGTCGTTGTTCCCGGCGCGTAACCGACACGGGGGCGGGCGATCGGTGCTTCCCATTGTCGGTGCGTGCAATCGGCCGGTGGAAATTCCACCGCTGCATCTTGCCGCACTGGTGGGTGGAAATGACAAGAGGAAGACAGATCGACGGCGCCCGGCGCCGGGCCGCGCGTCCCGGGGCGGCCCGGGGACTCCGGGCGGTGTCGGCGGGCGTCGACGGGGCGGCGGCCCTGGCCGTGCTCCTGGGCCGAGAGGACGCCGCCGCGTGCGCCGGCGTCCTCTCGGCGGCGCTCCGGAGCGCTGCGGAGCTCTTGGAAGGACCGTCGCAGCCCTGATCCCCGGAGGCGGTGGCGAGGTGTCGGGTCGGTGCCCGGCGCCTCGCCGCTGCGGCCCGCCCTGGCGGTTGGGCCGTCCTCAACGCAACGATCCGGCGGGACTCCCGATCGGCACGGCAGGGTGGTTCCGACCGTACGGACTCCCGGTGCGACCAACGTGCTTCCGCAGTCGGCCGGAAGGGCCACTGCGGCGAAAGGCGGACGCACAGCAGGTCCGATCCCCTGGTCGCGCGGCCGGGTAGGGGCCGCCGGGCCTCGGCCCTCGGCGCGCCCGGCCTCGCCGCTCGGCCCGGCCCTGGCGGGTCGCCCCGGGGTTCTGGTTCCCTGGGGGGACCACCGGCCGTCCGGCGTCGCACGCGGGCCGCCCCCACGAGGGGCGGCGGCGCGGCGGTACCCGGGCGGCCCGACGTCACAGCGAGGTGACCATGAGCCAGATGCCAGCGGCGGTCTCGATCCGGGAGGTCGGGCCCCGCGACGGGCTCCAGAACGAGGAGCCGATCCCGACCGACGCCAAGGTGCGGCTGATCGACGCCCTCTCCGGCACGGGGGTCGGCCGGATCGAGGCCGTGTCGTTCGTGCACCCCAGGGCCATCCCGCAGATGGCCGACGCCGACGAGGTGTGGCGGCGGGCCGCGAAGGCCCCCGGGGTGCGCTACTCGGCGCTGGTGCCGAACACCCGGGGCGCGCAGCGCGCCCTGGCGGCCGGGTTCACCGAGATCGAGGTGGTGGTCTCGGCCAGCGACACGCACAACCGGCGCAACGTCAACCGGTCGACCGCCGAGTCGCTCGACGACATCGCCGAGCTGATCGACCTGCTGCACGGCGCCGGCGCGACCGCCGAGGTGATCGTGGCGACCAGCTTCGGCTGCCCGTACGAGGGGGACGTCGACCCTGCGCGGGTCGCCGGCATCGTCGACCGGGTGGTCCGCGACGGCGCGGACCGGGTCGCGTTCGGCGACACCACGGGCATGGGCACGCCCCGCCGGGTCCGCGAGCTGGTCGGCGCGGTACGCGACCGCAACGCGCACGTCCCCGTGCTGCTGCACTTCCACAACACCCGGGGCGCGGCGCTGGCCAACCTGCTGACCGCGCTGGAGCTGGGGGTGACCGAGTTCGACGCCAGCGTCGGCGGCCTCGGCGGCTGCCCGTACGCGCCGGGGGCCAGCGGCAACCTGGCCACCGAGGAGGCGGTGCACATGCTGCACGACATGGGCATCGACACCGGCATCGACCTGGCGGCCCTCGTCGAGGCGGCGGAGCTGGCCGAGCACCTGCTCGGCAAGAAGCTCCCCTCCGGCGTCCTGCGGGCGGGCCCGCGCACCCGGCTGACGCCGCTGCCGGCCTGACGGTTCGGGAAGCGGTGGAGGGGCCGGCGGCGTGCCGGCCCCTCCACCGTCGCTACTGCGACCACCAGGTCGGCTGCCGCGACCAGCGGTGCCGACGCAGGGCCGCCAGCACGCCCGGGTCGAGCGGCTGCCCGTCGCTCACGGCGGTGTTGGCCTCGACGTGCGGAACCCGACGCATCCCGGGGATGGTGGTGCAGACCCTCGGGTCCGCCAGGACGAAGCGCAGCGCCGCCTCCGGCATCGACATCCCGGCGGGCAGGTCCGCGCGCAGCGCCTCCGCCCTGGCCACGCTCGCGGCAAGGTTCTCCGGCACGAAGTACGAGTTCCGCCAGTCGCCCTCCGGCCAGGTCGAGTCGAGGGTCAGCGTGCCGGTGAGGGTGCCCTCGTCGAAGGGGACCCGGGCGATGACCGCGACGTCGTGCTCCACCGCCGCCGGGAACAACTCGTCCTCCGGATCCTGGTCGAAGATGTTGTAGATGACCTGGACGGCGTCGACGAGACCGGTCCCGACCGCCCGTACGCCGTTCCACGGCTCCCAGCGGTTGACCGAGATGCCGATCCCGCCGATCAGGCCCTGGTCACGCAGCCCGGTGAGCGTCCGCTGCCAGCGCGGGTCGTCCGCCCACGAGTCCTCCCAGACGTGCAACTGGAGCAGGTCGATCGACTCCAGGCCCAGGTTGTCGAGGCTCCTGTGGACGTACTCCTCGATGTGGTCGGGCGGGAAGACGTCGTCCAGGGCCGACGCGCGGGTCGACGGCCAGCGCAGGTCCTTGGGCGGCACCTTGGTGGCCACGTGCAGCCGGGTGCCCGGGTTGGCCCGGACCAGCTCGCCCAACAGCCGCTCGCTGTGCCCGCGACCGTAGATCCAGGCCGTGTCGAAGAGGTTGCAGCCGAGGTCGACGGCCCGCTGGAGGGCGGCGAACTTCTCGTCCTCGTCGACGCCGGTCCAGCCGTGGAGGCCACCGCCGACCCCCCACATGCCGTACGAGACCTCGCTGATCTGCCAGCCCAACCGGCCGAACCTGCGGTAGCGCATGGGTCACCTCTCTGGTCGCGGGGCGGGGACGTCCTCTCCCCAGGTCCGCACCGCCTGCCGGTGGTCGGAGCCGGGAACGGCGAAGGCACGCGCCAGCTCGGCGGAGACGCCCACCGGCGGCCGGACCAGCCCCGCCGTCCAGCGCGGCTCGGCGCCCCGGGCGCGCTTCGCGCCGTAGGTGCCGGCCCCGAGGTGCACCGAGGCAAGCCCGCGCGCCGCCGCCAGCTCCCGGGGCCGGTACATCGTCAGGTTGAAGTACGAGTACGGAGCGGCCCGCTCGGTGAACCCGGCGGCGCGGACGTACACCCCGTCGTGCCACAGGTAGTTCAGGCTGAACCCCACGACGGCGTCGCCGGCGTACTCCAGGAGCACGTGGCTGTACGCGTCGAGCGCCGGCACCTGCGAGGCGAAGTAGTGGTGCATGGCGGCGTCGGTGTCCGGCCCGCCGTACTTGCGTTGGGTGGCACCGAGCAGCGGCGCGACCACGTCGACGCACTCGGAGAGCCGCGCCGTCTCGACCCGGTCCACCGTGGCGTCGTACCGCCGCTGTTCGCGCCGCCACTCCCGCCGCTGCGCGGCCTCGGCCGCCCGCTCGGAGGCTCCGCGCCCGGGCGCGGTCAGCACCGCCTCGGCGGAGAGCGGCGCGGCCACCGGGCCGCGGCCGGACGGGCCGACCGCCCGGTCCCAGGCGGCCCGGTAGGCCGGGGCGTTCGCGGCCGGGGTGTAGAGCAGGGCGACGCTGGCCGCGCCGAGCCGCGCGGCCAGCGCCTCCACCTCGGTGAAGATCGCGGTGAGCACCGCGTCCCGCCGGTCGGCGGTGAGCGCGGCGGAGATCGCGACGGCGCCGTGGTAGCCGGCCCGCGAGCCCACCAGCAGGGCCGGCAGGAAGGACGCGTGTTCATCGGGCGACAGCGGCCGGCCCAGGTTCTCCTCGCAGATGTGGCCCGGGCTGTACGCCAGGTTCATCGACGGCACGCTCACGCCGCCCCAGAGGTAGGTCGCCACCGCCGCCAGCACGGCTCCCGTGGCGTCCCGGGCGACCAGGTAGGTGGTGACGAACGACGGGTCGGTCTCGGCCCAGGCCATCCAGGGGTAGCCCAGGTAGAACCCGTTGCCCTCGGCGAGGCTGTTCCACTGGTCCTCGCCGATCTCGGCGACCGATCGCAGGGCCGTGACCGACACGTCGCCGTCCATCACCCGTCCCGGTGGTCGCTGGTGTCGAGCAGTTCCAGGGCCACCAGGTCGGCGTACGTCTCCCGCCGCCGGACCAGCGTCACCTGGTCGCCCTGGACCAGCACCTCGGCCGGCCGGAGCTGGCTGTTGTAGTTGCTGGTCATCGTCATGCCGTAGGCCCCGGCGGTGAAGATCGCCAGGTGGTCGCCGGCCGCCAGCACCGGCAGCGACCGGCCCCGGGCCAGGTAGTCGCTGGACTCGCAGATCGGGCCCACCACGTCGTACGCCGTCAGGCCCGCGAGGCCCGACACGTCGCGGGAGACCGGCACGGCCTCCGCCGGGGGCAGCACCGGCCACATGAAGTGGTAGCTGTCGTACATGGCCGCCCGGGCCAGGTGGGTCATGCCCGCGTCGATCACGGCGAGCTGCTGGTCGCCGGCCTGCTTGAGGTAGCGGACCGTGCTGAGCAGGATGCCGGCGTTGGCGGCGATGGTCCGCCCCGGCTCGAAGATCACCTGGCCGCCGCCGCGGCGGAACCCGGCGAGCCGGTGCACGATCACCTCGGCGAAGTCGTCCCAGCTCGGCGCGGTGCGGTCGACGTACTCGGCGGGGAAGCCGCCGCCGAGGTTGAGGGTGGTGATGCGGTGCCCCTCGGCCTCCAGCCGGGCCACGAGGCCGAGCAGGCGGTCCAGCGCGGTGGCGTACACCTGGGGGTCGAAGATCGGGCTGCCGAGGTGGACGTGGAAGCCCTCGATGCGTAGCGACCGGTCGGCGGCGGCGTGCGCGAAGAGCGCCGCGGCGCGCTCGATGTCCACGCCGAACTTGCCGCCCCGGGTGCCGGTGGTGGTCCGGGCCGGGGTGCGCTGGTCCGGAGCGACATCCGGGTTGACGCGGATCGCCAGCCGTGGGCGCTCGCCCTCCTCCCGCGCGATCCGGGACAGCAGTTCCACCTCCGCCTCGGACTCGACGTTGATGCAGCGGATCTTTCTGCGCACGGCGTCGCGAAGCTCGTCCTCGGATTTGCCCACCCCGGCCAGCACGGTGCGCTCGGGATCGATGCCCGCCACCGTGGCCCGGTGCAGTTCACCGCCGCTCACCGCGTCGATGCCGGCGCCCTCCTGGCCCAACAACCGCAGGAGATGCACGTTGCTCAGCGCCTTCGCCGAAAAGCAGATCAGCGGGTTGACCGCGTCGAAGGCCTTCGCGAAACGGCGGTAGTGGTCGATCAGGGTGTTCGCGGAGTACACGTACGTGGGGGTGCCGAACCGGTTGGCGACCGAGGTCAGCGATACCCCCTCGCACCACAGCGAGCCGTCGCGATAAGTGAATTCGTCCATTGGATCCTCATTCAGCAGATAAGCGATCAGGATATCGCCAACTCAACGAAGATCCACCGCTACCTGTACCCGTACAGGGCGTTCGTCTCCAGGGCGCGAATTCGCTGGTAGTCCTCCTCCAACCGGGCCGGATCGTCGGCGATCAGGTAGAGATGACCGGGCGAGGTGAACAGATCCACCGTCCTGCGCACCGGGGTGCCCGGCCGCAGGTCCAGCGCCGATCCGCAGAAGACCGACGGCAGGGCGGCCAGCCGTTCCGCCGCGCCGTCGGCGACGAGACCGTCGTGCGGCGCGACCAGGCAGACGACCGTCATGGCCCGCTGCCGCTGGTAACCCCGGCCGATCCGGCGGGCGAAGCGGTCCGGAGCGACGTAGCGTTCGACGGTCAGCGAGAGTTGGCTCTCGCCGGTCGCCCGCTCGGGGCCGGCCGGGGTGACGCCGCCCTCCAGCCGGGCCCCGGACTCGATCAGCACCGGGCCCCGGTCGTCGACGAGGAGTTCGGTGTGGGCCGGCCCGTTGCGCACCCCGAGCGCGTCCAGCACCTCCTCGACGAACCTGCCCAGCAGCTTCTGGGTGTCGCCGCTGCCGTCGAGCAGCACCTGGCGGTCGTACACGGGCCGCCCGTCGACGAAGAACCGGTCGTCCTGCCAAACCTCGTGGATGTGGTGCCGGCCGTCGAGGCTCACGCTGTTGACGAAGTACTGCTGACCGACGAGCTGCTCCTGCACCAGCACCGACTCGATGGGCTGACCCATGGCGTCCGTCGTGCCGAGCAGCCTCGCCGTGGCCGCCCGCGCCTGTTCCGCGTCCGCACAGAAGTGCACCCCCTCGGAGCCGGCGCTGGACACGGGCTTCACCACCACCGGCAGCACCCGCGTCGAGGCCAGCCAGTCGGCGAGCTCCGCCACGCTGCGCACCGGCGCGCCGAGCGGCACCCGCAGCCCCGCGCCGCCCACCGCCCTCATCATCGCGGGCTTGTCCCGCCGGGGGCGGTCGGCCGAACGGGCGTTGCCGGGCAGCCCCAGCGCGTCGGCGAGGTCGTCGGCCAGGTTGACGCCCCACTCGCTTCCCGCGAGCACCTCGGCGGGGCGCGCCGGGGCGAGGAGCTCGGCGAGGTGACGGACGGCGTGCGGGGAGTCGCCCGGAGCGGTCAGCACGGTCAGGAAGTCGTCCGCGCGGAGACCGGCGGCGTACCTCTCGTTGATCGTGCCGCTGAGCACCGCGACGCAGCGCCGGCCGTGCCGGGCGAACGCGGGTGCCAGCAGGGCGCCGGTCGAGAACGGGTCGACGATCACGACGACCTCTCCCGCGTCGTCCGCCCGGTGCCGGCCCAGCGCTTCCGGCGCGGTCACCCCCGTGCTGCGAGCGCCGTGGTAGTCGCTCACTGATCCCCCCCCGTCGTCTCACCTCCCGCCCCGCCGGCCGGCGGGGCGGAACGTCACTGTCGGCTCTCCGCGCCGACCAGGTCGTCGACGCGGCTCAGCGTGCCCCGCACCAGCAGGACGGCCGCGAATGCGACGAACGCGGCCACCGGAGACAGCACGCGCGCCGTCATGGGACCGATTTCGCCCAGGACGGCACCGGCCGCCAGCGTTCCGGCGGCGCTGCCCACCGCCATCATCGTCGCGGCCAGCGCGAACGACTCGTTGATCACGGATTTGGGCACCAGGCTGCCGAGCAACCCGAACTCCTCCGAGCTGAGCGCCGCCAGCGGCAGGCCCGCGAGGAACAGACACGCGGCGAGCACCGCGACCGAGCTGGCGAAGACCAGCGGAACCATGCAGGCGAACGCCACCGCCAGCAGCACGAGGTACCGGTGGATCGGCAGCCGGGTGTGCCGCCGGGCCCCGTAGACCAGGCCGCCGAGGACGCTGGCCGCCGGCGGTATCGACAGCAGCGCCACGCCCGTCGCGGCCGAGTCGCCGCGCGCCGCGACGCTCGCGGGCACCGTGACCTCGAGTACGGCGAAGGCCGCGGCCGCACCGCCGGCGGCCACCATGATCGCCACGACGCCGGGAACCCGCCAGGGGCGCACGTCGCCCCGACCGCGCTCGGCTCCGCGCGCCGGGCCGGCCGGCCCGGACCGGCCGGCCTCCGGGCGTCGCGTCGAGAGCGCCGGCGCGGTGCCGTACAGGAGGGAGCCGACGACCAGCATGCCGCCGGCCAGCAGCGTGGTGGTGAGGGCGCTGAAGGAGCCGGTCAGCAGGCCGGTCGCTGCCGGCCCGATCACGAAGAAGACCTCGACCAGCACCGCCTCCAGGGCGTTGGCGGTGTTCAGCGCCGGCCCGGGCGGGAGGATCAGCGCCCAGGCCGCGCGGACGGTCGAGCCGACCGGGGCCAGGGTGAGCGCCACGGGCGCCACCGACGCCACCAGCAGCCAGGCCGGGCCGTCACGCACGGCGACGAACCCGGCCAGCGCCGCCGAGTGCAGGGCCGCCAGCGCCAGCAGCACGCCCCGCAGCCCGCGCCGGTCGATGAGCCGGCCGTGCAGCGGCCAGGCGACCGCGAGCGCGGCGGAGAACACGCCGAGGGCCGTCGCGCCGGCCGGGTAGGAGCCGGTCTCGGCGCTGATGTGCAGGAAGATCGCGAGCGGTTCGATGGCCACCGGCAGCCGGGCGAGCATGGCGGGCAACATCACCCGGGGAACGCCGGGCGTGCGCCAGAGCGCGGCGTAGCGCCCGACGGCTTCACCCAGCGACACTGGTGCCCAGCTCAGACAACGGGGACGGACTCCTTCTGCGTGGTTCCCGGTCGGTAGATCCCGTCGTACTGGTCGATCAGCGAACCGTTCAGCGCCTCGGTGAGGCGGAGGCGTTGCTCGAACAGCTCATAGTACGACAGGTGTTTCGAGGGCATCGGCGAGAGATAGACGCTGATCACCTCCGGCGTTTCCTCGATGTCGAACGATAGCCGATCGGCCTTCTTGCGGAAGTCCGCTGTTCCCGGCAGCAGTGTCCGGTTGAAGACATTGAAGTAGTTGATCGCCTCGGAGCTGGTCTCGGTGAGCCTCTCCTTGAGCTCCAGGCACCGGTCGAGATACATGTCGATCATCGGCAGGTCGTCGTCGTCGTGCCCGATCAGCATGTTGAAGGTGAGGTACCGCACGCCGAGGTCCAGCATCGACGTGATGATCCGCATCTGCTCCTGGAACGGCCGCAGCTTGTTGAACTTCTTGGTGGGCTCGTCACCGAGGTATTCCAAAGGGATCTGCACCCGGTAGCAGCCGATCCAGCGGTCGCCGCTGGTGTCGTTCCAGAACAGGGTCTCCATCAGCTCCCGGTCGACCTCGCCCAGGTCGAGGAACTTGCCGAATTCGAGGCCGTTGGCGAACTCCCAGGAGAACCCCATCTCGCGGGCGATCCGGAAGATCTCCAGGGTGTCCTCCCGCCCGCTGTCGTGCAGCAGCGTGCCCCGCCCCGACCGTTGGATCCGGGACAGCGTGTTGTCCTCCTGGAAGAGGATGTTCGAGATGCCCATCGACCTGAGGTGCTCAAGGTGCCGGCGGACCACGTCCGGCTTCATGTAGCGGTAGTGCCCCCGCATCGGGGTCGCGCAGAACGAGCAGGTGCGGTAGCAGCCGCGCGAGGTCTCGAAGCAGGTGAAGGGCGCGCGCACGGTCGCCGGTGGCTGCCCCTCGCCGGTGTCGTCGTACACCGACAGGTCGTCGATCAGGTCGAGCGCCATGGGCGGCAGCTCGGCCAGGTTGAGCTGGGGGCCGCCCATGATCACCAAGCCGTCGCCGACCCGCCGGGTCAGCACCGTCTCCTCGACGGGCCTGCCGGTCGCCCGGGCCTGGATCAGCCGGGCGAAGGTCTGCTCGCCCTCGAGCTGGATCACCACGTCGAAGCCGTTGGCCAGGTACCACTCCGGCCGGGCGGTGACGTCCATCCCGCCGCCGACCATCAGCGCCTCCGGGTTGGCCTGCTTGAGGAACTTGGCGAAGTCGGTCACCACACGCGCCGAATTGGTGAAGTTGTTCGAGATCCCGATGACGTCGGCGGCGCGGGCCTCGTCGGCGTACGCCTCGAACGCGCCGCCGTAGCGGTGGCAGTCGACCGTGCGCGGTCCGTACCGGAACGAGGCGTAGTGCACCGGCTCGCCGGCGTCGACCTGGGTGTCGACGATCCTGAACTCCGCCTCGACCCCCCATTCCCGCAGGTAGGCGCGAGTGCCGGCGGCCAGCGTGACGAGGGCGCTCTTCGGGTTGCGGACGCGCACCGGGCTGATGGTGGTGTCCGCGTCGCGGAACGACTGCCCCGGGTACGGGGCGTAGAACAGGGTGACGCGCATGGCCGGAACCTTCCCGTCAGCCGGCGTAGATGCCGTCGTAGAGACGGTGCATCTCGCGGTCGTTGAGCATGGTCGTCATCTCGAGGCGCTTCTGGTAGATGTCCCAGTAGGTGAAGTGCTCGGTGTTGATGGCCGACAGGAAGATCCCGATCACCTCCGGGTTCTCGTCGATGTCGAACTGGAGCAGGTGGTGCAGGGTGGTCCAGTCCCGCGCGCCGGGCAGCAGCGACAGGTTGAAGACGTTGAAGTACGGCTGGTACCTGCCCCGCCCGACCGCCGTCAGCTCCTCCTTGAGCCGCAGGCAGTAGTCGGTGAACATGTCGATGCCCTCATGGTCGTGCTCGGGATAGCCGATGAACAGGTCGTACGTCTGGTGGCCGACGCCGTGGTCGGTGAGCATCGTGGCCAGGACGTCCACCTGCTCGTCGAAGCCGAGCAGCTTGGGGAACCGGCGCTTCTTCACGTTCATGTTGTCCAGCGGGATCTGCACCCGGTAGCAGCCGACCCACCGGCCGTCGACCATCTTGCTGCCGAGCAGGGCCTCGGCCAGTTCGTGGTCGAACGTGCCGCCCTGCATGAACTTGCCGAACTCGATGCCGTTGGCGAACTCCCAGGCGAAGCCGTGGTCGCGGAACATGTGGAACATCGCGAGGACCTCCTCGCGCCCGGAGTCGTACAGGTACCGCCCCGCGCCGTTCTGCTGGATGCGGGAGAGGGGGTTGTCCTCCTGCCAGACGATCGTCTTGATGCCGTACGCCTGGAAGGTCTTCAGGTGTTTCTCCATCGTCGGCAGGCTCATGTAGCGGTACCCGCCCCGGGACGGCGCGGTGCAGAACGAGCACCGCCACGCGCAGCCCCGCGACGTCTCCCAGCAGATGAAGCTGCCCTGCACGCCCTCCGGCGGCGGCCCCTCGGCGGTGTCGTCGTAGACCGCCAGGTCGGGGACCAGGTCCAGGGCCATCGGCTCGATCGAGTCCATCGGCACGGTCTCGGAGGTGTCCACCTTGGTGGGGATCAGCCGGCCCGGCAGCGAGATGTTCGGCACCGTGCCCAGGTCCCGGCGCCGGTTGACCGCGTCGACGACCCGCGCGAAGGTCAGCTCGCCCTCGCCGCGCACCACGACGTCGGCGCCCCGGGCCAGGTAGTACTGCGGGCGGGCGGTGCAGTCGACCCCGCCCACCACGACCAGTGCCTTCGGGTCGACCCGCTTGATGTGCCGGGCCAGGTCGGCGACGATCTGCGCGCTGTTGGTGAAGTTGCAGGTGATGCCGTGCACGTCGGCCGACCGGATCTTCTCGTCGGCCTCCTCGAACGGGGTGCCGTACCGGAAACAGTCCATGACGCGGGGGCCGTACGGCAGCGACTTGTACTTCACCCGCTCCCCGCCGAGCTGGAGATCGACGATCTCGATGTCGCAGGAGTAGCCGAAGTGCGACGCGTACGCGCGCAGGCCGGCGGCGATCGTGGTCAGTGCGCTCTTGGGGTTGTGCGGCCGCTCGGTGTTGATCGGCTCGCTCTCGCCCTGGAAGATCTGGGAGGGGTACGGGGCGTAGTAGAGGTTGACCTTCATGGCGTCTCCTGGACCGGTTGGCCGCGCTTCACTGGGCGGTCGCGCTGGACAGGTGCGAACGATCCACCGACAGGGGAGGCGTCCCGACGAGACGGTCGATCATCGTGTCGATCTCCCGGCCCCGGCCCGTGTCCCAGGCGAGCCCCAGCTCCCGGGCCAGCCGAGCGGCCCGGATCGTGTCGGTGCCGACCAGGGCGTCGTGGCACACCCCGGCCAGTGGGTCGGACTCCGCGGCGTTGCGGGGCCGAAGAACAGCGAGGCAGCGAGCCGTCTCGTCATCGCCGACCGCGTCGGCGGCCCGGTCGAGGAACCGGTCGTACGGCACTTCCGGCAGCGCCCCGGAACCGGTGCGGAGCCGGGAGAGCAGGTCGGCCACGGGCACCGAGCCGGGCGCCACCGCGTTCAGGACGCCGCCGGGCGGGACGGGACGGTGCGGTTCGGTGAGCGCGGCCACCATCCGGGCGACCACGTCGACAGGGGTCCAGTCGACGCGTAGGCACGTCGGTGGTCGCACGCCGAGGCGCAGACAGAGCCGCATGAGCATCGTCAGCGAGGAGCGCGGGTTGGCGTGGCCGGTGCGCGAGTGCGGGGCCACCTCGCCGAGCCGCACGACGGCGGCCGGGACACCCTGCTCGGCGGCAACCCGCACGAGCTGCTCGCCGACCCACTTGGACTGGCTGTAGCCGTCGGCGGGAAGCGTCGACCAGGGTGCCAGGAAGGACTCCGCGAGCGGCGTGCCCGCAGCGCCGCGCACCGTCGTCGTCGACAGGGAGATGAGCCTCTTGCGGATGTGCGTGCCGGCGAGCCGGACGAGGGTGCGCAGGCCGTGGACGTTCGTGGCCCGCAGGTCGGCGTAGTCGCGGAGGGTGTCGACGTGGCCGCCGGCGTCGACGATCGTGCCGACCTCCCGGTGGAGCCGTCGCCACTGGCGCGGGGTCAGCCCGAGCTGGGGTCGGGTCAGGTCACCGGCGAGGGCGGACCAACCGCACGTCTCCCCGCGCCGGTGGCCGGCCGCCGCGAGCGCGGTCGCCACCCGGTGCCGGGCGGCCTCGTCGTCGGTGGCGCGGACCAGGCAGACGACCGGTCGGTCACCCCGCGTCGCGAGGGCGGCGAGCACCTGCGAGCCGATGAAGCCGGTCGCGCCGACCAGCAGGATCGCGCCCGGGTCGCCGGCCCGCCGCGCGCGGGCCGGGCCCAGGTCGTCGAGCCGCAGGTCCCCGGCCGGTACGCCCGGCGCGGCGGTGGGCGGCGGCAGGGGCCCGCCCCGGCGGACCAGCGCGGCCTGCGCGGGGATGGTGGCGGCCCGGAGCAGGTCGCGCACGTCCAGCCGGACGCCGAAGGCGCGTTCGAACTCCACCGTCAGCCGGGCCGCGCCGAGCGACGTCCCGCCCAGGGTGGAGAAGCCGTCGTCGTACGTGCTGAGGCCAAGCACCCGCGTCCAGATCCCGGCGATCCGCGCCTCGACGCTCTCCGGCGGGTACGCCGCCCCGGCGTCGGCGGTCCGTCCGCCGACACCCGTCAGCCGGCGGCGCAGTCGTTCCTGATCCACCTTGCCGTTGGCGAGCAGCGGGAGGGCGGCGAGCCGGACGAACCGGGCCGGCACCAGCGCGCCGGGCAGGGTGGCACCGGCGTGCTCGCGCAGTGCCGCCTCGGTGACCCCACGGTCCGCCGAGTAGAAGCAGACCAGGGCGGCCGTGGCACCGGCCTCGTCGACGAGCACCTTCACCTGGCGCAGGCCGGGCAGCGTGGTGACCGCGTGCTCCACCTCGCCGAGGTCCACCCTGACCCCGGCGATCTGGACCTGGGCGTCCCGGCGGCCGCTGAACATCAACAGCCCGTCCTCGCGCACCCAGCCGAAGTCTCCGGTGCGGTAGAGCAGGTCGCCCGGCACGCCGGCGTACGTGTTCGGCACGAAGACCTGGGCGGTCCGCTCGGCGTCGCCGTGGTAGCCCGCGCCCAGGCAGACGCCGGCGAGGTGGATCTCCCCGACGACGCCGGGTGGGGTGGGGTCGCCGTGCTCGTCGAGCAGCAGGACGGACGTGTTGGGCAGGGGCAGGCCGAGCGGGATGGCCTGCCGGTCGGCGTCACCCACGGCGTGGAAGACCGATCCGATCGACGCCTCCGTCGGGCCGTAGGTGTTGGTCACCCGCAGGCCCGGCAGCATCCGTCGGAAGGCCTGCACGGTGTGCGGCTTCGCGGCCTCGCCACCGATGAAGACCTGACGCAGCGAGGCCAGCAGGTGCCGGTCCTGCGGCCGGCCTCGCAACCGCTCGACCAGCAGGTCGAGGATGCTCGGCACGAAGTCGGTCATGGTGACCCCGTGTCGGTGGATCTGGGCCAGGGTCGCGTCGAAGTCGAGGATTCCGCCGCGGTCGGGAATGACCACGGTGGCGCCGCGGGTCAGCGGCCACAGCAGTTGCCAGATCGACGAGTCGAAGGTGTGCGCCGAGTTCTGCAGGACGACGTCGCCGTCGGCGGCGAACCGTTCGGTCATCGACAGGAAGCGGTTGACCAGCCCCCGGTGCAGGTTGACCGCGCACTTCGGCAGGCCGGTGGAGCCGCTGGTGAAGAAGGCGTAGATCGGGTCCCCCGGCCGGGGCGGGGTGGCGGGCGGGCGCGCCCGCGCCGGGCCCGGCCCGATCCGTACGCCGATCACCGGCGCGGCGGACCCGCCCGGCGGCGGGTGGGGCCCGAGGACCGCCGCCGGGCCGAGGCCGGTGAGCATCCGTGCCTGCCGCTGGGCCGGCCAGGCGCGGTCGAACGGCACGAAGGCCGCGCCCGAGCGCATGGTGCCGAGCATGGCGACGAGGATCTCCACCGGGTCGTCGAGCAGGAGCACCACGAAGCCACCCCGGCCCGCGCCCACGGCGTGCAGGTCGGCGGCCACCGTGTCGGCGAGCCGGTCCACGTCCCGGTACGTCAACGCGCCGGCCGGGTGGACGACCGCGACGGCGTCGGGGTGTCGTCGGACGCTCCGGTCGACGAGGTCCACCACGGTCATGTCGACCGGACGTGGCCGGACGGGCCCGGTGAGGAGGGCGCCGACCTCGGCGGGGCTCCGGCTCGCGCCGTCGGTCGCGGAGATCTTCACCGTGTTGCTGAGGAGACCACGGGGGCACCTCTCCCGAGCAGTTCTCTGGCCTGCCGGCGCGAGGGGCGGCCGACAAGATCGGTAAGTCCCCATTGACTGCATCGGATGGTAATTATGATCTTGGTCAATTGTCTATGCATAGGCGTCGATCGTCTGTCGGCGATGAAAAGGGCATAGCGATAATGTCCGACTGCTTCGCGTTTAGTAATGGTGGTGTGTGGCGCTGCGGGTGGTCGTCCGGGTGCCCGTCGGGGTGGTGGCGAGGTTCTTGATCTGCGGTCAAGCGGATGGGGTCGGCGTGTCAGGAAGATTGGCGTCAGTCGGTGAATCTTCCACATTCGGGATGGGATTCCCGCAGATAGTTATTTCGCCTAGGTGTGGCTCGCCTGATCGGGTACGGTCCCCCTGTTGCGACCCTGACTGCCCGATCTGCGGGGGAATCGAAGGGACATCGCCGTGAATTGTCTCAGCCCGGCCCGGAAGGCCGGCTTCTTGGTGACGATGGTCGCCCTGGTCGCCATCGCGGGATGCGCCAAGAAGGACGAGAGCGAGGTTCAGGCAGGCGGGGTCAGGCTCGTGCAGAAGGGCACGCTGACCGTCTGCACCCACCTGCCGTACGCGCCGTTCCAGTCCAAGGACTCCACCGGCAAGGTCGTCGGGTTCGACGTCGACCTGATGGACCTGGTCGCCAAGGAGTTGGGCGTCCAGCAGGCGATCGTCGACACGCCGTTCGAGGGGATCAAGTCCGGGCAGGACCTGAACACGGGCAAGTGCGACGCGGCTGCCGCCGGCATGACGATCACCGCGGAGCGGCAGAAGGTGATGGACTTCTCCGCCCCCTACTTCGACGCCACCCAGGCGCTGCTGGTCAAGACCGGCAAGACGTACCGGTCGCTGGACGACCTCCGCGGCAGGAAGGTCGCCGTCCAGGCGGCCACGACGGGCCGTGACTACGCCCGCAGGTTCGCGAAGGAGAAGGGCCTGCGGCTCGTGGAGTTCGAGGATCTCGCCGCCGAGCAGCAGGCCCTCGCCAACGGCCAGGTGGAGGCCGCCATCAACGACCTGCCGGTCTGGGCGGAGTACATCCGGGAGAACCCCGGCGGCTTCGTGGTGGCGGCCGAGTTCGACACCGGCGAGCAGTACGGGTTCTCGGTGCGCAAGGACGGCAACCCGGAACTGCTCAGAAAGATCGACGAGGTGTTGGCCAGGGCCAGGCAGGACGGCACCTACGACTCGATCTACGAGAGGTGGATCGGCAGGCGACCGAACCGATGAGGCTCAGACGTCGCCAGCGCGAGCGGCTGTCCCTCGGGTTGCAGTACCTCGCCTTCCTCGCCGTCGTCGCCACGGTGCTCGTCGCCGCGGACTGGGGCCGGCTGAGAGCCGCGTTCTTCCGCGTCGACATCGTCGAGGCGATGTTCCCGACGATCATCACCGTCGCGCTGCGCAACACCATCCTCTACACGCTGGGGGCGTTCGCCTTCGGCCTCGTGCTCGGCACCCTCCTCGCGCTGATGCGGCTGTCCCGGGTGGCCCCCTACCGCTGGGTGGCGACGGCCTACGTCGAGCTGTTCCGGGGGCTGCCCGCGCTGCTGGTCCTCTTCCTCGTCGGGTACGGCATCCCGATCGCCTTCCCGGAGCGGGAGATTCCGGGGGGCGTGTTCGGCGCGATCGCGATCGGGCTCGGGCTGACCGCCTCGGCGTACATGGCCGAGACCATCCGGGCCGGCATCCAGGCGGTGCCGAAGGGGCAGATGGAGGCGGCGCGCACCCTCGGCATGTCGCACGTCACCGCGATGCGCACCATCGTCGTCCCGCAGGCGTTCCGGATCGTGATCCCGCCGCTGACGAACGAGCTCATCCTGCTCACCAAGGACTCGTCGCTGGCCTACGTGCTGGGCGTGACGGCGCAGACCATCGAGGTCACCAAGTTCGGCCGGGACATGCTCAACGACCGGGTGAACGCCACGCCACTGCTGGTGGCCGGCCTCGCCTACCTGGTCGTCACCCTCCCCCTGTCCCAGGTGGTACGCCGCCTCGAACTCCGCTACGCCAAGGCCCGGTGATCCGCATGACGACCGCCGCCCGCCCCGCCGTCGAACTCCGTGGCCTGCGCAAGTCCTTCGGCAGGCTCGACGTGCTCAGGGGCATCGACCTCGAGGTCGGGCACGGCGAGGTGGTCTGCGTCATCGGGCCGTCCGGCTCGGGCAAGTCGACGTTGCTGCGCTGCGTAAACCTGTTGGAGGAGCCGACCGCCGGCCAGGTCTGGGTGGACGGGGTCGAGCTGACCGATCCCGATGTCGAGATCGACGCCGTACGTCGGGGCATCGGCATGGTCTTCCAGTCGTTCAATCTCTTCCCGCACCTGACCGTGTCGGCCAACCTCACCATCGCCCAGCGCCGGGTGCTCCGGCGCGGTCGTGCCGAGGCCGAGCGGATCGCCCGGGCCAACCTGGACCGGGTCGGGCTGACCGACAAGGCCGACGCGTTTCCGGCGCAGCTCTCCGGCGGACAACAGCAGCGGGCGGCGATCGCCCGGTCGCTGTCGATGGAGCCCAAGCTCATGCTCTTCGACGAGCCGACCTCCGCGCTCGACCCGGAACTGGTCGGCGACGTACTCACCGTCATGCGCGGGCTGGCCGAGGAGGGCATGACGATGCTGGTGGTCACCCACGAGATGGCGTTCGCCCGAGAGGTCGCCGACCGGGTCGTGTTCATGGACGGCGGCGTCGTGGTCGAGCAGGGGCCGCCACGGGAGGTGCTCGGCGCGCCACGCCACGAGCGGACCAGGTCGTTCCTCTCCCGGATTCTCGACCCCACCACGTCGCGCGGGTGGGGCGGCCCGACGTTTCCCCCGGTGGTTCGCCGGAGCGTGCCCTGATACGTTAGCCTAACGATCGTTTAGGTCGGTCTGGCGAGGGAGTCGGCGTGACGCTCGACGGTGAGGCACTGGAGCAACTGCGTAAGCGGGCCCGGGCCGGCGGTGCGGACAAGTACCACGCGGCGAACGCCGCCAAGGGCAAGCTCTTCGCCCGGGAGCGGGTGGCGCTCCTGGTCGACGAGGGCTCGTTCGTCGAGGACGGCCTCTACGCCAACGCCCTGGCCGACGGCCTGCCCGCCGACGGCGTGGTCACCGGCACCGCCACCATCGACGGCCGGCAGGTCTGCCTGATGGCCAACGACTCCACGGTCAAGGCGGGAAGCTGGGGCGCGCGGACCGTCGAGAAGATCATCAGGATCATCGAGCGCGCGTACTCGACCGGCGTGCCGATGGTCTACCTGGTCGACTCGGCCGGCGCGCGGATCACCGACCAGGTCGACCTGTTCCCCGGCCGGCGCGGCGCCGGGAAGATCTTCTGGAACCAGGTCCGCGCCTCCGGCTCCGTCCCCCAGGTCTGCGCCCTGTTCGGCCCGAGCGCGGCCGGCGGGGCATACATCCCGGCGTTCTGCGACGTGGTCGCGATGGTCGACGGCAACGCGAGCATGTACCTCGGCTCGGACCGCATGGTCGAGATGGTCACCGGCGAGAAGACGACCCTGGAGGCGATGGGCGGGGCCAAGGTGCACTGCGCCGAGTCGGGCGTGGGGCACTTCCTCTGCAAGACCGAGGCCGACGCGCTCGACGTGGTCCGGCGCTACCTGTCCTACCTGCCGGCGAACTGGACGCAGCCGCCGCCCGCCGCCGAGGCCGTGGCCGCGCCGGAGAAGGCCGATCTGGCCGCGCTCGTCCCGGCCAGCGAGCGGCAGGCGTTCGACATGCGCCGGTACGTCAAGGGCCTGCTCGACGACGGGTCCTTCTTCGAGATCCAGGCGCTCTGGGCCAAGGAGCTGACCATCGGCTTCGGCCGGCTCAACGGTGAGGTCGTCGGCGTGGTCGGCAACAACTCGATGTTCAAGGGCGGGGTGCTCTTCGTCGACTCGGCCGACAAGGCGACCCGGTTCGTGCAGCTCTGCGACGCGTTCAACGTGCCGCTGCTGTTCCTCTCCGACGTGCCCGGCTTCATGGTCGGCAGCGCGGTGGAGAAGCAGGGCATCATCCGGCACGGGGCGAAGATGATCACGGCGATCTCCGAGGCGACCGTGCCGAAGATCTGCGTGGTGGTGCGCAAGGCGTACGGCGCGGGCCTCTACGCGATGGCCGGCCCCGGCTTCGAGCCGGACGCCACGATCGCCCTGCCCACCGCGAAGATCGCGGTGATGGGCGCGGAGGCCGCCGTCAACGCCGTCTACGCCAACAAGATCGCGGCCATCGCCGACGAGGCCGAGCGGGCCGCCTACGTCGCCGCCAAGCGCGAGGAGTACGAGCGGGACATCGACGTCGTGCGCCTCGCCAGCGAACTGGTGGTCGACGCGATCGTCGAACCGCACGAGCTGCGCGCCGAACTGGTCCGCCGGTTCGCCGCCGCCCGCACCAAGGACCGGCACTTCTCCCGCCGTCGGCACGGCGTCACCCCGGTCTGACCGGCGGGCGACCGCCCCCACCCCCGGGCGGCACCGGCACCCCGGATTCGAGAACCACCCCACCCGTCGGCGTCACGAGCGCCCGGCGGAGGAACCCGTACCAGGAGGAACCGATGGACTTCCGGCTCACCGACGAGCAAGAGGCGCTGCGGTCCAGCGTGCGGGACTTCGCCCGCGAGGTGGTCGCCCCGGTCATCGCCGAGCACTACGAGAAGCACACCTTCCCGTACGAGGTGATCCGGCAGATGGGCAAGATGGGCCTGTTCGGGCTGCCCTTCCCGGAGGAGCACGGCGGCATGGGCGGCGACTACTTCGCGCTCTGCCTGGCGCTGGAGGAGCTGGCCCGGGTCGACTCCAGCGTGGCGATCACCCTGGAGGCGGCGGTCTCCCTCGGCGCGATGCCGATCTTCCGCTTCGGCACGGCCGAGCAGAAGGCGCGCTGGCTGCCGAAGCTGGTCAGCGGCGAGGCCCTCGCCGGCTTCGGGCTCACCGAGCCGGGCACCGGCTCCGACGCCGGCGGCACCCAGACCCGGGCCGTGCTGGACGAGTCCACGGACGAGTGGGTGATCAACGGCTCGAAGGCGTTCATCACCAACTCGGGCACCGACATCACCGCCCTGGTGACGGTCACCGCGGTCACCGGCACTCGACCGGACGGCGGCAAGGAGCTGTCCACGATCATCGTGCCGTCCGGCACCCCCGGCTTCACCGTCGCGCCCGGCTACTCGAAGGTCGGCTGGAACGCCTCCGACACCCACGAGCTGACGTTCGACGACTGCCGGGTCCCGGCGGCCAACCTGCTCGGCGAGCGCGGCCGGGGCTTCGCCCAGTTCCTGCGCATCCTCGACGAGGGTCGGATCGCCATCGCCGCCCTCGCCGTCGGCCTCGCCCAGGGCTGCGTCGACGAGTCGATCGGGTACGCGAAGGAGCGTCAGGCGTTCGGCCAGCCGATCGGTGCCTACCAGGCGATCCAGTTCAAGATCGCCGACATGGAGATGAAGGCGCACACCGCCCGCCTGGCCTACTACGACGCGGCGGCCCGGATGCTGGCCGGCGAGCCGTTCAAGCGGCAGGCGGCCATCGCCAAGCTGCACGCCACCACCATCGCGGTGGACAACGCCCGCGAGGCCACCCAGATCCACGGCGGCTACGGCTTCATGAACGAGTACCCGGTGGCGCGGTTCTGGCGCGACTCCAAGATCCTGGAGATCGGCGAGGGCACCAGCGAGGTCCAGCGCATGATCATCGCCCGCGACCTCGGCCTGAGCTGAAAGGAAGGGCACCTTCTTAACGCCCCCGGTGGAGAAGGGAACCCCTGTCACGGGCGACCGCCGGGGGGCCCATTGTCGGATATCCGCGCCGTCGGACGTCGTCAGGGCGACGGTTGCCTGCCGGCCGTCGGACCCGATCCGTAACCTTCCTGCCCATGACTCCCGATCATGACCGTCCGGCGGGCGCGGACGGTCGTACCGGAATGTCTGACCTGCTGCGGGCGCACCGGCGCGCCGCCGGCCTGACCCAGGCCGAGCTGGCGTCCCGGGCGGGCATCGGCGTGCGGACCGTCCGTGACCTGGAGCGAGGTCGGTCCGCGCGCCCGCAGCGGACCACCGTCGACCTGCTGGCCGGTGCGCTGGGCCTCACCGGGCCGGCGCGGGCGGCGTTCGAGGCGGCGGCCCGCGGCCCGGTCCCGCCCGCCGGCCCGGCCCGCGCGGCGTCCGCGTCGCCGGGCTCCCCGCACGTCCCGCCCGCCGGGCCGCCGCCGGTCGCCCATTCCGGCGGCACGCCGGGGGCGCTCCCGCCCCCGGTCGAGCTGATCGGCCGGGAGCGGGACGTGGCCGAGCTGGTCGACCTGCTCACCGCCGAGCACGGTCCCCGGGTGGTCAGCCTGGTGGGGCTGGCCGGGGTGGGCAAGACCGCGCTGGCCCTCACCGTCGCCCACGCCGTCGCCGCCCGCACCCCGGGCGACGTGGCCGGGGTGCTCGTCGGGGAGGGCTCGGACGCGACCGACGTGCTCTCCGCCGTGGCGACGGCGTTCGGCGCGGTCCGCCCGCCCGACCTCACCGTCCGGCTCGCGGCCCGGCCGGCGCTGCTGCTGATCGACGCCGTGGAGCGCGCGCCCGACCCGGTGGCCGAGGCGCTGGACCGGCTCGCCGGGGCGGTGCCCACCCTGCGGGTGCTGGTCACCGGGCGGCACCCGGCCGGGGTGTCCGGCGAACGGGTCCGGCCGGTGGCCCCTTTGGAGGTGCCCCCGCCCGAACTCGACCCGGCAGAGCCGGACGTGCTGGCCGGCTACCCGGCGGTGGCGCTGTTCACCGCCCGCCTGGCCCAGGTGCGGCGCGAGCCGCCGGACCCGGCCGAGCTGCCCGCCCTCGCCGCGCTGGCCCGCCGGCTGGGCGGGCTGCCGCTGGCCATCGAGCTGATGGCCGCCCGCGGGCGCATCCTCGACCTCAACGAGCTTCTCGACCGGTACGGCGACCGCGTCCTCGACCTCGCCACCCCGCCCGTGGCGTCGCCCGGTCCGGGCTGGGCGGCGGCCGAGCCGGGCGGCCGGGCGGGGCACGCGTCCCGGGGTCACCGACCGGCCGGCACGACGGGGGACGGGGCGACCGTCACCCTGCGGGACGCGGTGGCGGCCAGCTACCGCCTCCTCGCCCCGCACGAGCGCGCCGCCCTGCGCCGGCTCTCCACGTTCCGCAACCGCTGGTCCGTGGAGCTGGCCGAGGAGATGCTGGCCGACGACGGCGACCCGGAGGGCACGGTGTCGGTCGACCCGGTGCCGCTGCTGGACCGGCTGCTCCAGCTCGGGCTGCTCAGCGTCCGGGGCACCGGCCCGCTCCGGTTCCGGCTGCTCGACGCGGTCCGGGAGTTCGCGGCCGAGCAGGCTACCGGGGCCGGGGAGCTGCCGGAGGTACGGCGCCGGCACGCCGAGGTCGTCGCGCGGCTGGTGGCCGTGACGGCCGCCGAGGTGGCCGGGGCCCAGCTCCTCCCGGCGCTGCGCCGGCTGGACGAGGCGACCGGCGACATCACCGCCGCGCTGGCCCACGCGGCCGTCGACGATCCGGTGACCGCGCTGCGGCTGGCCGCCGGCCTGGCCCGCTGGTGGCGGTTCCGGGGCCGGGATGTCGTCGGGCGGCAGTGGCTCCGCCGGTTGCTGGCCGACCCGCGTACCGCCGACGCCGACCCCCGGCTGCGTGCGTGGGCGGCGATCGGGGCGGCCCGGCTGGCGGTCGAGCACGGCGCGGCGGCGCAGGAGCTGCCGGCGGCGCGGGACGCCTTGGAGGTCTTCCACCGGGCCGGCGACGTGGCCGGGGAGCTGGAGGCGCGAACGGTGCTCTGCGCGCTGCTGATCGCCACCGGCGGGCACGGGGAGGCGCGCGACCAGGCCGCCGCCGTCCTCGCCCTGGCCACCCGGCATCACCGGGCACGCGACATGGCCGTGGCGCAGAACAACCTCGCCTGGCACGACATCCGGGTGGGGGACCTGGCCGGCGCCCGCCGCCGGCTGGCCGCCGTGGACCGGCTGGCCGCCCAGGCGGGCGAGCGGCGGCTGCGCGTGCTGGCCCGGGCGAACCTCGCCGAGGTGGCCCGGCTGGCGGGCCGGTACGCGGACGCGGTCGCGCAGGGCCGCCGCGTGGTCGCCGGCCTGGCGGAACTCGGCGATCCCGGCCAGCGACGCCGGGCCCTGGGCACGGTCGGGCTGGCGCTGGCCCAGGGCGGGCGTCCGGAGGAGGCGGCCGAGGTGCTGTCGAGCCTGCGTTCCCGCCCCACCTGTGCGGCGGCCCTCCGCTCCGAGCCGGCGCGCGGCTGCCCGGGGCGGCGGCGGGAGGAGGGGGCGTGCGCACTGATCGAGGCGAACATCGCCCTGCGCCGGGGCGACCGGGAGTTGGCCGCGGAGTGGTTCGCCGCCGCGGCCGAGGCGGCGGTCGACGGCCAGGACCGGCGGGACGTGGTGGAGGCCCTGGTCGGGCTCGCGGCGAGCACCGGCGACCCGGACGTGCTCGACCGGCTCGACCGGGCCTGCCGGGAGGGCGGGATCAGCCTGCTGCCCCGGGAGGCGGCCCTGCTGAGCCGCGTCCCCCCGGGTGCCGCGCGGCCCTGAGGTCGGGCGGGGAGAAGGCCGTGGGCCCGTCGGGAAGTTGTCGCAGAAGGGCGGCGGGAGGTTGCCGCGGGGGCGGCGCGAGCGAAGAAGCCCCCTGGCGTTACCCCTCGCTCATCGCTCGCGCCGGCACCCCCCGGTGCGCCCCCGCTGAGATCACAGTAGCCACCGTGGATAGGGCTTTCGTCCCATGCGCCCGGATAGCTGCCGCTGAATGGGTCGGTTCTGCCGGTCTTTCTGCCGGTGGGCGTCGCCACCCGGTCGGACTCCGGCGTCACTTGACGGCCGGCTGCTCCTCCGGGGCCGACTCGACGCTGCCGGCGGTCGCCCCCGGGTGCACCGCGTCGCGCACCTGGCGGAGGCCGTCGAGCAGGGCGCGCAGCGCCGCCGGCTCCAGTTGCCCGGTGAACCACTGCTCGATGATCCGCAGGTGCCCCGGGAGGGTCTCGTCGAGGCGCTTCAGCCCGGCGACGGTGACGCAGGCGTAGGAGCTGCGCCGGTCGGAGGGGCAGGCCCGGCGGCAGAGCAGGCCGTCGCGCTCCATCCGGTCCACCACCCGGGTCACCCCGCTGGTGGAGAGGGAGGTCTGGGCGGCCAGGTCGGTCATGCGCAGTTGGTTCTCGGGCGAGCGGGCGAGGCGGGTGAGCACCTCGAACTCGACCGCGGAGAGGCCATGCTCCTCGAACTGGGCGGCGAACCGGGCCGACAGGCCGGCGTGCGCCTCGAAGAGCAGGCCGACCGCGGTGATCCGGGGGTCGTCGAACACGTTCTGGTCCACGCCTCCATCGTAGCAGTGCTTGACACAGGGAATGTTGTTTCGCTTATAGTTGCTTAGTCAGTCGTTGGGTTCTTAAACGATCTACCCTGGAGGCAGCACCATGACCAGCAGCACCGGACCGGCCACCCGCGAGTGGGACGGTCTCACGATCCCGGCCCCCGGCACCTACCTGCTGGACCCGGCGCACAAGCGGGTCGGCTTCGTCGCCCGGCACATGATGGTCAGCAAGGTCCGGGGTGAGTTCGCGGACGCGACGGCCACGATCACCGTCGCGGAGGACCCGCTGGCCTCCTCGGTGACCGCCACCATCCAGGCCGCCAGCATCGACACCAAGCAGACCGACCGGGACAACCACCTGCGCAGCCCCGAGTTCCTCGACGCGGAGGCGTTCCCGACCCTGGAGTACCGCAGCACGGGCGTGAAGTCCCACGCGGGCAACGAGTTCGTCCTCACCGGCGAGCTGACGGTCAAGGGCGTCACCCGCCCGGTGGAGCTGGAGGTCGAGTTCGAGGGCGCCGGCCGCAGCCCCTTCGGCCAGGACATCTTCGGCTTCTCCGCCTCGGCGGAGATCGACCGCGAGGACTTCGGCCTGACCTGGAACGTCGCCCTGGAGACCGGCGGCGTGCTGGTCGGAAAGAAGATCAAGATCGAGATCGAGGGCGAGGCCGTCCGCCAGGGCTGACCCCGCGCATCCATCGGACCCCGGGCCCGCGCCGCACCAGTCGGCGCGGGCCCGGTGCCGTCCGCCCCTCGGGTGGTGCACCGGGCCGTCGTCCGCCTTCGAGCGTGTCTCGGGTCGCCCGTCCGCCTTCGGGCCATGTCTCGGGCCGCTGTCCGCCCTCGGACCGGTCTCGGGCCGTCGGCCCCGAAGGTGCGAATTGTCACGGGTCATTCTCGGTCGCAACGGGTCGACAGCCGTCCCACCTGGGTAGAGAGCCGGTCGGGAGCGCTTTTCCGGGCCGGTCGCGGTCGCCGACACGGTGATCGTCCGGCGTCGGCCTCTGGCCGGGCGCGGTAGGGCGCTTTTACCGTAGATGTTTCACAATGCGCGCTGCGGGGCGGGATGCCCCGTCGCGCCTCGCGCCGGGAGGACACATGGGCAGGGACGTCGAGCAGGGCGCCTTCTCCCGAGAGGACCGGGTCCGCTACCGGCAGAAGGTCCGGCGGTGCCTGGACGTCTTCGCACTGATGCTGGACGACTTCGGGTTCGACTCCGACCGGCCCATGACCGGCCTGGAGATCGAGCTGAACCTGGTGGACCCGGCCGCCGAGCCGGCGATGCGCAACGAGCAGATCCTCGCCGACATCGCCGACCCGCTGTTCCAGACGGAGCTGGGGCAGTTCAACCTGGAGCTGAACGCCCAGCCCCGGCTGATCGAGGGCGCCGGTTTCACCGACTACGAACGGGACCTGCGCGACAGCCTCAACCGGGCCGACGAGCGGGCGGCGACCTCCGACGCCCGCATCGTCCTGGTGGGCATCCTGCCCACCCTCACCGAGCGGCACCTGGTGGCCGACAACCTCTCCACCGCCGCGCGGTACCGGGTGCTCAACGACCAGATCGTGGGTGCCCGCGGCGAGGACATCGAGCTGGACATCCGTGGGGTGGAGCGGCTGCGCACGCACACCGACTCCATCGCGCCGGAGGCCGCCTGCACCAGCCTCCAGTTCCACCTCCAGGTTGCGCCGGACAGCTTCGCCGACTACTGGAACGCCTCCCAGGCCATCGCGGGCGTCCAGGTGGCGGTCGGGGCGAACTCCCCTTTCCTGTACGGCCGCCAGCTCTGGGCGGAGACCCGGGTCGCCCTGTTCCAGCAGGCCACCGACACGCGGCCCGACGAGCTGAAGGCCCAGGGGGTACGCCCCCGGGTCTGGTTCGGCGAGCGCTGGATCACCTCGATCTTCGACCTGTTCGAGGAGAACGTCCGTTACTTCCCGCCGTTGCTGCCGATCTGTGAGGACGAGGACCCGGTCGAGGTCCTGCACGCCGGTGGCGTGCCCGAGCTGGCGGAGCTGCGGCTGCACAACGGCACGGTGTACCGCTGGAACCGGCCCGTCTACGACATCATGAACGGCCGCCCCCACCTGCGGGTGGAGAACCGGGTGCTGCCGGCCGGGCCGACCGTGGTCGACATGCTCGCGAACGCGGCCTTCTACTTCGGGCTGGCCCGGGGCCTCGCCGAGGCGGACCGCCCCATCTGGAGCCAGCTCACGTTCAGCTCGGCGGAGGAGAACTTCCACGCCGCCGCCCGGCGGGGCATGGACGCGGTCCTGCACTGGCCGCGCCTCGGGGAGGTGCCGGTGACGAAGCTGGTGCTCGACACGCTGCTGCCGAAGGCGGCGACCGGGCTGGACCGCTTCGGCGTCGCGCCGGCCGAGCGCGACCGCCTGCTCGGGATCATCGAGCAGCGCTGCCGCACCGGCCGCAACGGCGCGGTGTGGCAGACCGAGGCCGTCTGGGCCGCCGAGCGCCACCGGGGAATGGACCGCGACGCGGCCCTGCACCACATGGTGCAGCGCTACGCCGAACTCCAGCGGAGCAACGAGCCGGTCCACACCTGGCCGGTCGACTGAGCCGGGGTCAGCGGGCGCGCCGGGTGTCGCGGTGCCTCGGCCCCGCCGGCGGCCGGCGCTGCGTGGCCCCCTGAGCACCCTCCCCGGGTACGGGATCCGAGGCGGCCCCCGCCGCGACCCCGCCCCCGGCCGGGGCCACCGGCCCGGGTTCCGCCCCCGTCTCCGGTCCGGCCGTCGTCTCCGGTCCGGCCGTCGTCTCCGGTCCGGCCGTCGCGTCCGGGCGGGCCTCCGCGTTCGGGCCGGTCCTCGCCTCCAAGGCGGTCCCCGCGTCCGGGCCGGCCTCCGCGCCCTGGTCGGGCCCTGCCGGGACGGCGGCTGGCTCCGTCGGGGCCGGGTCGCTCCCGCCGGAGCGCTGCCGGGGGATCCACCGATCGGTCGGCCCGGTGCCGGCGGCCGGCGCGACGGCCCGCCGCCCGGCCGCGCGCTGGGCCAGCGCGGCGGTCAGCACCGACCCGGCGAAGCCGACGACGACGGCGTACGGGGCGACGAGGTGCGCCGAGACCTGCTCCCTGCCCAGCGTGGTCAGCCCGGGCACGGCCAGCAGGTACGCCAGCGCGACGAGCAGCGGGCCGGCCCCGCCCGAGGCGGCAGCCCCGAGCCGGTGCTCCGCCGACCGGGCGGCCCGGCGCGCGGCCAGCGCCCCGATCAGCAGCGCCGAGCCGAGCGCCAGCAGCGCGCCGGGCCAGTAGAACCAGTCCCGCAGCCAGAAGCCGGCCCGGTCGCCGCTGAACTGCCAGATGCCGAGCTGGGCGGCGGTGAGCCCGCGCCCGGCGAGCACCCCGTCCAGCACCGCGACCACGGCGAGCAGCCAGAGCCAGCCGACGGTGGCGATCACGTTGGCCGCCGCAGCCGGCGAGCGCAGCGCCCAGACCGCCACCAGCAGCCCGATCAGGATGCCCGCACCGGCGTACCCGGCGGCCACGGCCTGCGGGGCGGCGACGCCCGGCACGCTCGCCACCCGGGCCGGCGCGGCCACCAGCAGCGCGGCGACGAGGGCACCGAGCGCTGCGGCGGCCGCCAGCGCGGCGGCCCCGGGACCGCCCGCAGCACCGCGTCGCATGCGCCCGGCGCAGATCGCGCCCGCGACGGTCGAGGTGGCCGCGATCCAGCTCGCCCAGGCGAGGCTCGCCACCCAGGCCGCCTCGCCCGCGCCCGGGCCCGTCGCCGCCGCCCAGTCGATGATGCCCAGGCCGTAGCCGAAGCCCAGTTGGGCCGCGCCCGCGCCGGCAGCGACCCCGATCGCGGTGGCGATCGGTCCTCCCCAGCCCCGTCTGGCCATGCCGGGCAGCGTAACGTCCCGGGATCGGGCCGGCGAGCCTGGTTGAGAGACCGTTTCGGGACGCCTCGCGCAGTCCCGGTACGGTCAGCGATGGTGAGGTGATGGCGCGATGACGGACGGGAACACGGCCGTGTACCCCGGTGAGCCCGGCGCGGCCGGTCCGGGGCGCGGGGCGAAGGTGCTCGGCGGCGGCCTGGCCGCCGCGCTCCTCGCCACGATCGGCGCCGCCGGCGGCTGGGTGCTGGCCGGCGAGGACGCGTCGCCGCCCGTGCCACCGGTCGCGGAGGCCGGCGTCGCCGCCCCCCGGTCCTCCTCCGCCAGCCCACCCGCCCGGACGACCGCGCCGGCGCCCCGGACCAGCGCGCCCAAGCGGTCCACCGGCTTGACCGTCCCGCCCGTGGTGGGCACGGACTTCGAGGACGCCCGGGACGAACTGCGGGAACGGGGGCTGGGCTGGCGCCTGGTCTTCGGTTCGGGGACGGGCCGCGACGTGCAACGTACCGATCCGCCGGTCGGAGCCGAGGTGCGGCGGGGCGTCACCGTCGCCCTCCACGTCGCCGGGGCCGCCCCTGCGGTCGACGTGCCGGACCTGATCGGCGACGACTGCGACGAGGCCGCGGAGGACCTGGTCGAGGAGGGGCTCTACCCGCGCTACCCCACGGGCGGGGCCGGCACCGTCACCGCCCAGGACCCGGAGCCGGACAGCACGGCGTACTGGAACGACGAGGTGGCCCTGACCTGCGGCAAGAAGCAGAAGAAGCCGGACCGGCAGGGCAGCTCACCCCCGGACCGCGGCTCGCCGCGCTGATCCCGGCCGATCCCGTCGGCAGCCGCTAGCGTGGGACGTCGAGGCCCGCGCCGCGCGGTGGGGGAGAGGACGTGCGATGAGCGACGACCGCCAGGACCCGCCCTCCGACGACGCGACCCGTCCGCTACCGGAGCCGGCCGACGGCACCCCGCACGGGGAGCCCACGGACCGGACCCGCCCGCTGCCGCGCTCCGGGGAGACCACCCGCCCGGAGCCGCCCGCCCCGGCCGTGTGGTCCGGCCGCGCCGGGGTGCCACCGCCCCGGCCGGTGGAGTACCGGGAGCCAGCCGCGGGCGAGTGGTACGGCGAGGAGCAGCCCGGCCGGCGCTGGTGGACGCCGATCGCGCTCGGCGTCGTGGCGCTGCTGCTGCTCGGCCTGCTCGGCGGCGGTCTCTGGCTGGCGACGTCGGCCGACGACGGTGGCCCCGAGGAGACCCCTCCGGCGCGACCGACCACGGCCCCGGCGACGACCGGGGCGTCGACCACCGGGGCGACCGAGGCCCCGCCGTCCACGGCGCCTCCGTCCACGGCGCCGCCCTCCACCGAGCCGGTGGAGGTGCCGATGCCGCCGCTCGTGGGGCTGCCCCGGGCGACGGCCGAGCGGGTCCTGGACCGGCTCGGCGTCGACCACCGGGTCGAGACCCGGGTGTCGGACCGCCCGGCCGGCACGGTCGTCGAGACCGACCCGGAGGCGGGCGAGCCGGTGCCGCCCGGCGAGGTGGTCACCCTGGTGGTCGCGGCGGCCCCGACGCCCACGTCGGGCGCGGCCGGCCCGACGGCGGGGGCCACCCCGACGTCCTGAGGGGCGCTCACCACATTCGGCGTCTGGTCCCGACCAGGCCCAGCCCGGCCAGGGAGATGGCCAGGCCGAGGACGCCGGACCAGAACAGGGAGCGGCTCGTGCCGTCCCACCCGGCGGTCGGTGCGCCCGGGTGGCGTCCGGCCCCCACCAGCGTGTCCGCCCCGGCGCCGGCTCCCGCGCCGGCCGGCGCGTCGGTGACCCCGGTGGGGGCCGCCGCGCCGGGGCCGGAGGGGGCCGCCGGGTCGCCCCAGTCGAGCCCGGGTTCCCCGTCGAGAGGCCCGGGCTTCTCGTCGGTCACCGTGATCTCCGGCGCGGGCACCGGAACGGCCAGCTCGGTCGCGGACAGGGCGGGGTAGCGGACCACCAGCACGAGGGTGGTTGCGGCACCGAGGAGCGCCAGCAGCCCGAAGGCGTAGAGGGTGCGGGACCTGTGGTGCCGCCGCGCGGCGGGCAGAATGACCATGACCATCCCAGGTTCAGGGTCCGGGGCGCGCGGGGTGGAGACGTTCGCCGGGGTGGGCGTACCGATCCTATGTCAGCGGCACACCCCGGCACCGGGTTTCGGCGGGGTCAGTGCACCCGGGCGGGCACGCGGGCCGCAGGTCGGCGGGTTCGTGAGGTGTGCTGCCGGGGCTGCGGCGCGGACCGGAGTTGGCGCAGCCCGGCCGCCTGCACGTAGATCGACCGCCGGGTGACCGCCTCCCCCGCCGCGTTCAGCTCGTAGCCGTCGAGCCACACCCAACCCTGGTACGTGGGCCAGTCGTGCGCCTTGATCACCCGGAACATGATCGGTTTGAGGAACTGGACACTCGCCGCGCGCGTCACGTGCAGCACGTCACCTGGGCGGGGAAGCACAGAGGGCTCCTGGGAGGTTCGGCCGGCGGACTTGGCCGGCGGAGGGTGATTCGGGGGACTTCTCGCCCGGCGACGGGGTCGTGCCCCGGTGAACCGGTCTGCTGTGGTGGTGCTGGTCGGGCCGGGCCCGCTGGTGGCGTGCCGTCACCCGACCATCACCCGACCGCTCCCGGTCGTCGCTCCCGCCACCACAGCCAAACTGTCGTGCGGCAGCGGGGCCCTTCCTCCGGGGGCAGGTCTGTCGTGCGGTGCCGGACAGGGGTCGCTCGCCCGGGCGCTCCGTCGCGACGGGAGCGCCCCCGCCCGGCGGCCGACCGGAACGGTGAGTGATCCGAGCCCTACGGACAGATTGCATCAGTCGCGTGATCCTTGCAAGTTGCATGTCGACTTTTGCCGATACGCGAGCGACCCGCGGAAATAGACCTTGATGCCGCTGTCTCCGAAACGGCACACTGGACGCCGGTTTCGCCCGTCGCGGCCGGTCGACGACCGGCACCACCCCCGCCGCGAACGCTCGCCCGCCGATCGACGGTCGCGCCCCCCGGCTGGCGTCCCACCCCGGCGCGACCGACCGGAGGTAACCGGGTGAGCGCGAACAGCGAGCGACGCGGCCCAGCGGCCCACGGTGGGCTGTCGTGACCGAGCGGCGTGGCCCCACGATCCGGCGTCGGCGGCTCGGAGCGGAACTCCGCCGGCACCGCGACGCCGCCGGCATCACCATCGAGGCGGTGGCCGAGCGGTTGGAGTGCTCCGCGTCGAAGATCTCCCGCATCGAGACCGGGCACACCACCGCCAGCCCCCGCGACGTGCGGGACATGCTGCTGATCTACGGGGTGCCCTGCGGGGACATCGACGAGCTGGTGCAGATCGCCCGCGAGGCCCGGCAGAAGGGCTGGTGGCACCCGTTCAGCACGGTGCTCGCCGGGGCGTACGTCGGCCTGGAACAGGCCGCCAGCTCGATCCGCACGTACGAGCAGCAGGTGGTTCCGGGCCTGCTGGAGACCGAGGAGTACGCCTCGGCGATGATCCGCGCCGCCCGCCCGGACTTCACCGCCGAACAAATTCAGCGCCGGGTCCGTGTCCGACTCAACCGTCAGTCGTTGTTGACCCAGGACGATCCGGTCGATCTGTGGGTGGTGCTCGATGAGGCGGTGCTGAGCCGGCCGGTGGGCGGCGACGCGGTGATGCGTGGTCAGCTCAACCGGCTGGTGGAGGTGGCGCGCTTGCCGAACGTGACGCTCCAGATCCTGCCCTTCTCGGTCGGGGCGCACGCCGGCATGGACGGCCCCTTCACCATCCTCAGCTTTCCTGAGGCGGGTGATCCCGATGTCGTGTACGCGGAGAACGCCACGGGTGGGCTCTTCCTCGAGAAGAGCGACGAACTGCAGAAGTACGACTTCATCTTCGATCACATTCGAGCAGCGGCCACGCGACCGGAGGAATCCATCGCACATATCGCAGAACTGGCAGAGGAGCCGTTGTGGAAATGGCGACCAAGGGGTTCCATGGGGACCTGACGCAGGCGACGTGGTTCAAGAGCTCGAAGAGCGGGCCGAACTGTGACAACTGCGTCGAGGTGGCGTACGTGACCGACGCGGTCGGGGTACGGGACTCGAAGGACAAGAGCGGGCCCAACCTGACCTTCACGCCGGTGGACTGGCACGCCTTCGTCGCCGGGGCCAGGAACGGCATGTTCGCCCGGGACTGATCGGCACAGGCACACGACGGGCGTGGCCCTCCTCCGGCAGCGTGGCCGGCGGGCCGCGCCCGTCGCGTTCCCGCTGACCGCGCCCCCGCTCCGGCCACGGATCGGGGGCGCACCCGTCGCCACCGCCGCCCCGGTTCGTTGAACCCCTCGTTACGGCGCTGGTCACCACCGCCGCACGGACGGCAACCGAGCGAGGCAGGCGAGACGATGACGACGATCGGGTCAGAGAACCTCACCAACGGTCCGGGTAAGCCGGAGCGCTTCGGTGGCAAGTACCGCGGCGCCCGGCGGGACACCGTCCTGACCGAGGTGGTCGCCAACGACGAGATCGGCGTTCGGGAGGGCGCGTCGCCGGCCCTCGAACAGGCCGGCGCGCCGCTGTCGCTGCCGTCGCTGGACCCGAACCCGCTCACCGAGCCGTCGTTCCCGCCGTCCGGCTGGCCGGCGGGGCCGGCCGCCACCGAGTCGCTGGTCGACCACCCGCTGCTGCGCGGCCTGCTGCTGGAGCTGCCGCCCAGGGGCAGCGTGCCGCCCCCCGGCTGGCTGGACCGCTGGTTCGAGGCGACCCGGGCGATCCTGGAGCTGCTGTACGTGCAGGGGGCGGGCCGCTCGCGCTGAGCCCGGTGCGCCGCCCCGGTCGGGTCAGACGGCGAAGGTGGCGGGGCGCTCGGTCGCCGGGGCGGGCGGCTTCGCCTTCCACAGGCCGGTCTTCTGCGCGGCGAGCCGGGCCAGGTAGGCCGGGTTGAGGATCACGTACCGACGCCAGAGCCGCTTCGGCTCCAGGCCGAGCCGCCAGAACCACTCCAGGCCGGCCCGCTGCATCCACGGCGGCGGGTTGCGCAGCAGCCCCGCGTGGTAGTCGAAGGCCGCCCCGACGGCCATCAGCGGCATGTCCAGCAGGGGCCGCATCGCGTACGTGAAGACCTCCTGGCGCGGGCAACCCAGCCCGACCAGGACGAGCCGGGCCCCGCTGGCCCGGATGCGGTCGGCGATCCGGACGTCCTCGCCCGGCTGCACGGCGCGGAACTTCGACGCCTCGACCCCGGCGATCTTCAGCGCCGGGAACATCCGCTCCAGCGCCGGGATCAGCCGCGTGAGGGTCTCCTCCGTCGAGCCGTAGAGGTAGACCGGCAGGCCCTCCTCGGCGAACCGGCGCAGCACCTCCAGGGTGAGCTGCGGGCCGTAGACCCGGTCGGCGAGGCCGGCGTGGTGCAGCAGGTTCAGCGCCCAGCGCACCGGCTGCCCGTCGGGGGTGACCACGTCGAAAGAGTTGAGCCGGGCGTTGTGCGCGGGGTCGAGCACCCCGGTCATCACGCCGTGCACGGCCAGCGCGGTGAGCGCCAGCGGCCGGCGCTCGCGGCCCGCCGCCACCACCCGCTCGGTCGCGGTGGCGTAGTCGGTGGCGTCGACCAGGACGCCGAGGACGTTGCGCTTGCTGCCGTCGGTCATGCGCCCGGGACCCACTTGTCGACGTTGGCCTCGTAGATCTCCCGCATGATCATCGGTACGTCGTAGACCTGCTTCCAGTCCGGGTAGTCGGCCTGGAACGCCTCGTTCGAGCCGATCCACCACTTGTGGTCGCCGATCCGGTTCGCCTCGACGTACTCGGTGACCATCTCCTGGCCGGTGATCTGCTCGGCCAGGGCGAACGCCTCACGGTTGGAGGTGTTGGAGTGCCGGCCGCCGCCCAGGTTGTAGACGGCCGCCGAGCGCGGGGCGCGGAAGAACGCCTCGAACGCCGAGACGACGTCCGAGCTGTGGATCGCGTCCCGGACCTGCTTGCCCTGGTACCCGAAGATCTTGTACGTCCGGCGTTCCATGTTCGCCCGCATGACGTACCCGAGGAAGCCGTGCAGCTCGGTGGCGGAGTGCGCCGGGCCGGTCAGCGTGCCGCCCCGGAAGCAGGCGGTGCGCATGCCGAAGTAGCGGCCGTACTCCTGCACCATCACGTCGGCGGCGACCTTCGACGCGCCGAAGACCGAGTGCAGGCAGGCGTCGATCGACATGTCCTCGCGGATGCCCTGCTCGTACGGGTGCCCCGGCTCGATCTCCCAGCGGGTCTCCAGCTCGACCAGGGGCAGGCTGTTGGGGCGGTCGCCGTACACCTTGTTGGTGGAGCAGTGGATGACCGGCGCCTCGATGCAGTGCTCGCGCACGTTCTGGAGCACGTTGAGGGTGCCGCCGGCGTTGACGTCGAAGTCGGTGTACGGGTCCCGCACCGCCCAGTCGTGCGACGGCTGCGCGGCGGTGTGGATCACCACGGCGATGTCGCGGCCGTACCGGGCGAAGAGCCCGCCCAGCGAGTCGCGGTCCCGGATGTCGATGCTGTGGTGCGAGTACGCCCCGCCCAGCTCCTCGGACAGCCGCCGGACGTTCCACGCGGTCGACGCCTCGGCGCCGAAGAACTCCTGCCGCATGTCGTTGTCGATGCCGACGACGTCGAGACCGAGGCCGGCGAAGTGCCGGACCGCCTCGGAACCGATCAGGCCGCCCGACCCGGTCACCAACGCGACACTCACACGCCACTCCTGGTCCATCGGAGGCAGGGAAACGATCGGAGCATAGCGTGACGTCCGGCACCGACCGGACGCCACGGGAGCCTCGGAAAACGAATCGAGGGCCCCGCGTCGTCGCGGAGCCCTCGCTCTGGTGGGGAAGGGGGGAGTTGAACCCCCACGCCCTTTCGGGCACACGGACCTGAACCGTGCGCGTCTGCCATTCCGCCACTTCCCCGTGGCCTCGACCCGGATCACTCTAGCCTGCCCCGGTCCCGCTGTCTCCAGCGGGCTCGGCACATCCTACGGTGCGCCTGGCCTGCGCCGCGACCGGTTTACCGCCCGCGGCGGACGAAACTGTAGCACGGTCGGACGGGCCCTTCCGAGACGGCCTTCGCCGAGCGGCCGAGCGGCGTGTGAGCTGCGAGCGCGCCGGCCGGATACCATCATGTCCTCGGGACCCGAGGAGGAGCCGGTGAGCGTGCTGCAACGCTTCGAGAAGCGTCTGGAAGGCCTGGTGGAGGGAGCCTTCGCCAAGGTCTTCAAAGGGGTGGTACACCCCGTGGAGATCCTCAACGCCATGCAGCGGGAGGCCGAGGCGCACAAGGCGATCCTGGCCGGTGGGCGCACGCTCGTGCCCAACCGCTACGTGATCGATCTCTCGCCCTACGACCACAGCCGTCTGGCGCCGTACGCCGCCGCGCTGGCCCAGGAGCTGGCCCAGTCGCAGGCGGAGTTCATCGGCGAGCAGGCCTGGACGGTCTACGGCGACGTGATCGTCGAGATCGAGCGGGGCGAGGGCCTCGACACCGGGATGTTCCGGGTCACCGCCGAGGTCTACACCGGCGGTGACGTGGCCCCGGTCTCCGCGCCCGGCTACGACCAGGGCGGATACGACCAGGGCGGCTACGACCAGGGCCCGCCGGCGTACCCGGCGTACGACCAGGGCGGCGGCTACGGCCCACCCCCGGGGCACGGCGGCGGGCGCAACGTCCGGCTGGTCTCCGGTGACGGCCGCACCTACCCGCTCCAGATGGGCTCGACCGTGATCGGCCGGGGCGACCAGGCCAACCTGCGGCTGCCCGACGTCGGGATCTCCCGGCGACACGCCCGGCTGGACTTCGACGGCGGCCAGGTCGTGCTGACCGACCTCGGCTCGACCAACGGCACGATGGTCAACGGCCAGCGGGTCTCCGCCGTCGCCCTCAACCCGGGCGACATGATCCAGCTCGGCACCACCACCCTGACCTTCCGCGTGGACGGCTGATCCGCCTTGCCGGAACTCGTCATCACCGTCGCCCGGTTCGGGTTCCTCATCCTTCTGTGGATCTTCGTGTTCACGGTGGTCGGCGTCATCCGCCGGGACCTGTTCGCCGGGGCCCGGTCGGGCCGGCTGGTGGCCGCGCCGCGCACGGTGGGGGCCGCGACCGGGCAGCCGGCGCCCAAGCCGGCGAAGGCGAAGCGGGGCAGGGCCGCGCACCAGTTGGTGGTGACCGCCGGCCAGCTCGCCGGCACCCGGATCACCCTGGGCGAGGCTCAGATCACCATCGGGCGGGCCGAGGATTCGACGCTGGTCATCACCGACGACTACGCCTCGGCGCGACACGCCCGGCTCGTGCCGCGCGACGGGCAGTGGTTCGTGGAGGACCTCGGATCGACTAACGGCACCTACCTGGATCGCGCTAAGGTCACCGGACCGACCCCCGTTCCCCTCGGCGTGCCGATCCGCATCGGCCGCACCTCTCTCGAATTACGGCCATGACTCTGACCCTGCGCTATGCGGCCCACAGCGACCGCGGTCTGATCCGAGACGGTAACCAGGACTCCGTCTACGCCGGGCCGCGGCTTCTCGCCGTCGCCGACGGCATGGGCGGCATGGCCGCCGGTGACGTCGCCAGCAACATCGTCATCGGTGCCATGGAGCCGCTCGACCAGGACGTCCCCGGTGACGCCCTCGTCGACGCGCTGCGCTCGGCCGTGGGCACCGCCAACCAGCAGCTCCGCGACACCGTGGACGCCAACCCGCAACTGGAGGGGATGGGCACCACGCTGACCGCGACCCTCTTCTCCGGCACCAAGCTGGGCATGGTCCACATCGGCGACTCGCGGGCCTATCTCCTGCGCAACGGCGAGTTCGCGCAGATCACCAAGGACGACACGTACGTCCAGATGCTCGTCGACGAGGGCCGGATCAGCGCCGAGGAGGCGAGCAGCCACCCCCAACGCTCGCTGCTCACCCGGGCGCTGGACGGCCGCGACATCGACCCGGAGTACAGCGTCCGCCAGGTACGCCCCGGCGACCGCTACCTGATCTGCAGCGACGGTCTCTCCGGGGTGGTCAGCGCCGAGACCATCGCCGACACCATGCGCGAGTACGCCGACCCGCAGCAGTGCGTCGAGCGGCTCGTCCAGCTCGCGCTGCGCGGTGGCGGCCCGGACAACATCACGGTGATCATCGCCGACGCCACCGACCAGGACATCGTCGAGGCGAGCCCCATCGTCGGCGGCGCCGCCGCCCGGGACCGGGGCATGGCCACCTCTGCCGACGTCTCCACCCCCGCCGCGCGCGCCTCGGCGCTCTCCGCGCCCCGGCCGCCCGCGCCCGAGGAACCGGCCGACGACGAGGGCGACGAGCGCCCGAAGCGCCGCCCGTTGCGGACCCTGGCGACGCTGGCCGGCCTGCTGGTCATCCTCGGCGGCGCGCTCTTCGGCGGGTGGAGCTACACCCAGCGGCAGTACTACGTCGGGGCCACCGACGACGGCCGGGTGGCCGTCTTCCGGGGCGTCGAGGGGCAGATCGCCGGCCTGGACCTCTCGGCGGTGCACTCCACCAGCCCGGCCGAGCTGGACGACCTGACCCTGGCCGCGCAGGAGCAGGTCAAGCAGGGCATCCCGGCCAAGGACGAGCCCGACGCCGAGCGCCGCCTCGCCGAGCTGACCAGCGACGACCCGCTCAACCCGAACCTCAAGCCGATCTGCCAGCCGACCCCGACGCCGAGCCCCACCCCGGGCGCGGTGTCCCCGTCGGCCTCGAAGACGCCGGCCAGCCCCCGTCCGAGCGGCAAGGCGTCCAGCAGCGGCCGACCCGCCGCCACACCGACCACCGAGCCGACCGTCACACCCGACGTGCTTCCCACCGACACCGTGCCGCCGGTCGACCCGGCCGGGTGCCGGTCGGCCGAGTGAGCGTCGGGGCGAGAGAACCGAGGACATCGTCGTGACCGCAGCGGCCGCACCGGCAGCCTCGCCCGCCACGACGGGCGAGCAGCCCGGCGTGCGCCTGGCCCGGTCCCGGCGCAACGCCGAACTGTCGCTGCTGCTGCTGGCCCTGGTGCTGGTCGCCGCGTACGGCGCGACGGTGGAGGCGACCGTGCTCGACACGGTCACCGCGGACTTCTGGATGCCGACCGCCGTGCTGGCGGCGCTCTTCCTCGCCATGCACGTCGCCGTCCGGTTCCTGGCACCGTTCGCCGATCCCGCGCTGCTGCCCGCGGTGGCGCTGCTCAACGGGATCGGCGTCGGGTTCCTGCGCCGGCTCGACCTGGCCAAGGCCGACCCCGGCGACCGGGAGACGCTGGCGATCTTCGCCGGCAACGGCGGGCGTCAGCTCGCCTGGACGCTCGCGTCGGTGGCCCTCGCCGCCGGGCTGCTGGCGCTGATGCGGGACCACCGCTCGGTGTCCCGGTACGCGTACACCCTGGGCCTGGCCGGCATCGTGCTGGTGATGATCCCGGCGGTGCTCCCCGCGAGGTACTCGGAGATCTACGGCGCGAAGCTCTGGATCATCATCCCCGGGCTGGGGCAGATTCAGCCCGGTGAGTTCGCCAAGCTCGCGCTGCTCGCCTTCTTCGCCTACTACCTGGTGCGCAAGCGCGAGGTGCTCTCCCTGGCCAGCCACCGGTTCCTCGGCATCGACTTCCCGCGCGGACGGGACCTGGGGCCCGTGCTCGCGGTCTGGGCGCTGAGCGTGCTGGTGCTCGTCTTCGAGAAGGACCTGGGCACCTCGCTGCTCTACTTCGGCATGTTCGTGGTGACGCTCTACATCGCCACCGAACGGGTGAGCTGGCTGCTCATCGGCCTGATCCTGTTCTTCGGCGGCGCCTACCTCGCGTACGTGCTCGGGGGCGTCATCGGCGGGCCGTTCGCCAACTTCCACCTGCGCGCCGAGATCTGGCTGGACCCGTTCGCCGATCCCTACCAGGACGGCTACCAGCTCGTCCAGGGCCTGCTGGCGCTGGGCAGCGGCGGCCTGTTCGGGGCCGGGCCGGGCGGCGGCGAGCCGCTGGAGATCCCCGAGGTGCAGAACGACTTCATCTTCGCCGGCATCGGCGAGGAGATCGGCCTGTTCGGGCTCTCCGCCCTGCTGGTGGTCTACCTGCTGATCGTGGAGCGGGGGCTGCGCGCCGCGCTGGCCGTCCGGGACTCGTTCGGCAAGCTGCTCGCCGGGGGTCTCGCCTTCACCCTCGGCCTCCAGGTCTTCGTGATCGTCGGCGGCATCAGCAAGCTCATCCCGCTGACCGGCCAGACCACCCCGTTCCTCTCCGCCGGTGGCTCGTCGCTGATGGCGAACTGGCTGCTCATCATCGTGCTGATGCGCGTCTCCGACGCCGCGCGCCGGCCGATGACCGGGGGGCCCGGCGGCACGGCGGCCCGGCCCGGAGGCGGCCCGCCCGAGCAACTGCACGGTGCCCCCACGGAGGTGATCCGGCCGTGAACGCACCCCTTCGCCGCGTCGGCGTGGTCGCCATGGTCCTGTTCGGGTTGCTCTTCGCCAACCTGAACTGGATCCAGGCGTACAAGGCCGACGAGTACCGCAACAGCGACTACAACGGCCGGGTCCAGGTGGCCGAGTACGAGCGCCGGCGCGGCAACATCGAGGCCGGTGGCACCGCCCTGGCCACCAGCAAGGAGACCAGCGGCAAGCTGCGGTACCTGCGCACCTACCCGGGCGGGCAGAAGTACGCGCACGTGCTCGGCTACAAGCCGGTCAACCTCGGCGACACCGGCATCGAGCGGGTCGAGAACGACTTCCTGGCCGGCACCAGCGACGCGCTGATCGCCAACCGGATCAAGGACATGTTCACCGGCGACGAGACCGGCGGCGGCAACGTCCTGCTCACGCTCTCCAAGCGGGCCCAGGACGCCGCGTACAACGGGCTGGCCGACAACCGGGTCGGGGCGAAGAGGGGCGCGGCCATCGCGATCGACCCGCGCACCGGCGCGGTGCAGGCGCTGGTCTCGATGCCGAGCTTCGACCCGAACCCGCTGGCCAGTCACGACAGCGAAGAGGCGACGGCCGCGTTCAACAAGCTGGAGAACGCGCCGGGCGGCCCGCTGAAGAACCGGGCCCTGTCGGAGGTGCTGCCCCCGGGCTCCACCTTCAAGATCGTGGTCGCCGCCGCCGCGCTGGAGAACGGCGTCGGCAAGGACACCTCGATCCCGGCGGGGCCGAGCTGGACGCCGCCGACCTCGGGTGCCCCGATCCGCAACGCCGCCCCGGGAATCTGCCCCGAGCCCGAGGTCACCCTCATCAACGCGGTCACCGAGTCCTGCAACACCGGCTTCGCCCAGCTCGGCGTCAAGCTCGGGGCCGACAAGGTGAAGGAGAAGGCCCGCCAGTTCGGCTTCGAGCAGGACGACCTCACCGTCGGCCAGCTCGGCGAGGGCGGGCTGCCGACGGCGCCCAGCCGCACCGGGTCGATGGAGGCGCCCGACGGCGCCACCGACCCGGCCGCCTTGGCGCAGTCCTCCATCGGGCAGCGCGACGTGAAGATGACCCCGCTCCAGGGGGCGTTGATCGCCGGGGCGATCGCCAACGGCGGCAGCCAGATGCGCCCCCACCTGGTCCGGCAGCTGCTCGCACCCGACCGCACCACCAGCTACTACACGGCGAAGCCGAACAAGCTGCGCCAGCCGGTCAGCGGGCAGGTCGCGTCGGACCTGCGCGACATGATGGTCAGCGTGGTGAAGAACGGCACCGGCCGCAACGCGAACTTCGACGGCTACCAGGTCGGCGGCAAGACCGGCACCGCGGACGTCAGCCCCGGCACCCCGCCGCACGGCTGGTTCATCGGCTTCGCGCTCGACAAGAACGGCACCCCGGTCTCCGCGGTCTGTGTGGTGCTGGAGGAGGCGGGCGACGGGGGCAGCGGCGAGGCGGCGAGGATCGCCGGCAAGATCATGCAGGCGGCCGCCGCCGATTCGGGGGGCCGCTGACATGCTCAGCCCCGGCGTCCAGCTCGGCAACCGCTACCGCCTGGACGAGCGGATCGCGAGTGGCGGCATGGGTGACGTGTGGCGCGGCACCGACCAGGTGCTGGGCCGTACGGTCGCGGTGAAGAGCCTGCTCCCGGCGCTGCTGGACGAGCCGGGCTTCGCCGAGCGGTTCCGGGGCGAGGCCCGCACCATGGCGACCATCAACCACCCCGGCGTGGTTGACATCTATGACTTCGGCAGCGACCAGCAGGTCGCCTTCCTGGTCATGGAGTACGTCGAGGGCGACGCCCTCTCCTCGGCGCTGAGCCGGGTCGGCCGGCTCACCCCCGCCCGCACCATGGCGCTGCTCGCCCAGGCCGCCGACGCCCTGCACGCGGCGCACTGCAAGGGCATCGTGCACCGCGACGTGAAGCCCGGCAACCTGCTCGTCCGGCCCAACGGCACGCTCGTGCTCACCGACTTCGGCATTGCCCGCTCCGACCTGGTCGGGCAGCTCACCGCCGCCGGCTCGGTGCTCGGCACCGCGTCGTACATCTCGCCGGAGCAGGCCACCGGGGCGGTCGCCACGCCCGCCTCCGACGTGTACGCCCTCGGCGTGGTCGCGTACCAGTGCCTCGCCGGCCGACGCCCGTTCGAGGGCGACAACCCGCTCGAAATCGCCATGAAGCACGTCCGGGACGCTCCCCGCCCCCTGCCGGCGGACATCCCGCCGCAGGTCCGGGCGATCGTCGAGCGGGCGATGGCCAAGGACCCGGCCGCGCGCTGGCCCAGCGCCGCCGCCCTGGCCGGGGTGGCCCGGCAGGCGAAGCTCTCGCTCGGGCAGCAGTCGCGCGGCGGCGGCCACCTCGGCCAGGTCTCGGCCGCGCCGGCGTCCCCGCCGACCCGGCAGGCCCGTGCCCAGGTGCCGCTCGCGTCGCGGCAGCCGCCCCGCCCGCCAGCGGCGGCACAGCGGCCGGTCCCGACGTCCGCCCCGCCGCAGCCCCCACCGCCGGTCAGCCCCGCGGTGGCCGCGCCCCGGCCGCCGGCCGCCCCGCCGCAGCCCGCCCCCCGCCCTCCGATGACGGCAGCCCCGCCGCAGCCCGCGCCCCGCCCTCCGGCGACGGCCGCGCCGGCCTACCCGCGCGCCGCTGCGGCCGTGCCGTCGGCTCCGGTCCGCCACCCCGGCCCGGTCGGGTACGCGCGCCAGCCCACCCTGCCCCCGCCCCCGCCCCAGTCCCCCGGGTCCAGGCCGGGGGCGGTGCTGGTGATCGTGCTGCTGGCCGCGCTGGTCCTGCTCTGCTCCGGCGTGATTTCCTACAACGTGCGGAAGAACTCGGCGGCCGGTGACCCCGGCGCCTCCGGCCCCCGGGCCGTGGCCTCCGGCGCGCTGCGGGGCTGCTGGGGCGACGATTCGTCCCGGACGCCGTACCGTCGGGTGGAACGGCTCCTGCCGGGCGGCGGCGAGACGACGACGAGCGAAGGACGACAGACGCGATGACAGCGCAGGCCCGCCTGCTCGGTGGCAGGTACCAGGTCGGCGAGCTGCTCGGCTACGGCGGCATGGCCGAGGTGCACCGCGGCCGCGACCTCCGGCTCGGTCGGGACGTCGCGATCAAGATGCTCCGGGCCGACCTGGCCCGCGACGCGACGTTCCAGATGCGGTTCCGCCGGGAGGCGCAGAACGCCGCCTCGCTCAACCACCCGGCCATCGTCGCGGTCTACGACACCGGCGAGGAGACCGGGCCGACCGGCGAGACGCTGCCGTTCATCGTGATGGAGTTCGTCAACGGGCGGACGCTCAAGGAGGTGCTGGGCGTCGAGGGGCGTCTCCAGCCGCGCCGGGCGCTGGAGATCTGCGCCGACATGTGCGCCGCGCTGGAGTTCAGCCACCGGCACGGCATCATCCACCGGGACATCAAGCCCGGCAACGTGATGCTCACCCAGACCGGCCAGGTCAAGGTGATGGACTTCGGCATCGCCCGGGCCCTGGCCTCCGGCGCCACCACGATGACCCAGACCAGCGCGGTCATCGGCACGGCGCAGTATCTCTCCCCCGAGCAGGCGCGCGGCGAGGCCGTCGACGCCCGCTCCGACGTGTACGCGGCCGGCTGCGTGCTGTTCGAGCTGGTCTGCGGGCACCCGCCGTTCGTCGGGGACAGCCCGGTCAGCGTGGCCTACCAGCATGTCCGGGAGGCCCCGCCGACCCCGAGCGACATCAACCCGGACGTCAACCCCGCCGTCGACGCGATCGTGCTCAAGGCGCTGTCGAAGAACCCGCTGAACCGCTACCAGAGCGCCGGCGAGATGCGGGCGGACCTGCTCCGGGCCGCCGCCGGCCGGCCTGTGCTGGCCACCCCGCTGATGCGCGAGGCCGAGACCACGCCGATGGCGACCGCCGCCTCCGGGTACCCGACCCAGGTCGTCGGTGGCGCGACCACCCCGCAGCAGCCGCCGGCCCGGGTCGGCGACCCGCGCCAGCGCAAGGCGTCCTCCTGGGTGATCGCCGTCTTCGCCGCGCTCGGCGTGCTCGCGGTGATCGCGCTGGTCGCCGCCATCCTGATGAACCAGAGCGGCCCGGACAAGGTCGCCGTGCCCGACCTGGCCAACCAGACCCAGGAGGCGGCGACGGCAGCGATCGAGAAGGCCGGCCTGGTCCCCACGGTCGGCGACCCGGTCTTCAACAGCACCTGCAAGAAGGGCACGGTCGCCCAGCAGGACCCGCCGCCGAGCACCCAGAGCGAGAAGGGCCGGGGGGTCACCATCCAGCTCTGCGGCGGCAAGCCGGAGGTGACGATTCCGAACGGGCTGGTCGGCTCCCAGTTCAAGAACGTCGAACAGCAGCTCCAGGGCCTCAACCTGAAGGTGGACAAGGAGGAGGTCTCCAGCCCCCAGCCCGAGGGCGTCGTCACGAACGTCGACCCGGACTCGGGCACCAAGGTCGCCGAGCAGACCAAGGTGACGGTGAAGGTCTCCAGGGGCAACGTCCGGCAGGTGCCGAACGTCATCGGCTCGTCGGCGAACGACGCGAAGCGGGAGCTGGAGCAGGCCGGCTACGTGGTGCGGATCGTCGACGGTGACGAGGTGCCCGCCGACCAGGCCGGCAAGGTGTCCGGCCAGAACCCCCGCGGCGGCACCCAGTTGGAGCGGGGCAAGCGGGTGACCATCGAGGTCGACGTCCCCGAGCCCACCCCGGACCCGACCGACTCGGCCGAACCGTCGTCCCCGAGCCCCACCACCACGCCGACCGCGCCCGGAGGCGGTGGCGGGTTGCCGCTCTTCCCGACCCCTCCGGCCCGGGAGTCCGAGCGCTGACCGGTACGACCTGCGCCCGTCACGCCGTGGCGAAGGCGGCGCGGCGGCGGGCGTCGACCTCGGCGGCCAGCTCCGGCGCGCGCTCCAGCGCCTCCGGGTGGCCGCAGCTCGCCAACCAGTTGGCCAGCACGAGGTGCCCGCCCTCGGTGAGCACCGACTCCGGGTGGAACTGGACGCCCTCGACCGGCAGCGTCCGGTGCCGCATGGCCATCACCACGCCCGAGCCCGTCCAGCCGGTGGCCTCCAGCTCGTCGGGAAGCGTCTCGGGCAGCACGGCGAGGGAGTGGTAGCGGGTCGCGGTGAACGGGTCCGGCAGCCCGGCCAGCACGCCCACCGAGTGGTGCCGCACCTCGGAGGTCTTGCCGTGCAGCAGCTCCGGCGCGCGCGCCACGGTGGCCCCGAACGCCTCGCCGATCGCCTGGTGGCCGAGGCAGACGCCGAAGATGGGCAGCTCGCCCGCGTACCGTCGGATGACGTCGAGGCAGACGCCCGCCCGGTCCGGGCTGCCCGGCCCCGGGGAGAGCAGGACGCCGGCCGCGCCGACCCGCCCCACCTCCGCGACGTCGATCTCGTCGTTGCGCCGGACCTCGCAGTCGACGCCGAGCTGGCCGAGGTACTGCACCAGGTTGAAGACGAACGAGTCGTAGTTGTCGATCACCAGGACGCGCATCGGCTCACCTGTCGGGGGTGGGGGGCGGGGAGTTGTTCTGTTCGGTGTCGTACGGCAGGTCGTGCTCGTCGCCCGCGGGGGCGTCCGGGGCGCCGCTGCCGGGCTCGCCGCCCGGCACGCCGGAGTCCTGGGTGACCTGCACGTCGTCGAAGGGGAGCAGCGGCTCCGCCCAGGGGAAGACCACGTACCAGAGCAGGGCGACCGCCGCGCTGGCGAGCAGCAGCGAGCCGACCAGCTTGCCGGGCAGCCCGAGCGGCAGCCTGCGCCAGATCCAGCCGTACACGTCAGCCTCCCAGCTCCGCCGGGCGGCCCGCCGACTTGGGCTGCGCGCGCTCCAGCTCGGCGTGCACGATCAGCCGCTGGTAGTTGTCGAACTTCGGGTTGCAGGTGGTGAGGGTCAGCAGCTTCCGCTTCGGCTTCGCGCCCGGCTGCATCGGCACCGGCGCGACGACCTCGACCTGGTTCGGCCGGACGATCCGCGTCTTGTCGACCCGGTAGACGTACCACTCGGTCCTGCCCTCGACGACGATGACGTCGCCGTCGGTCAGCTCGTCCAGCCGCCAGAAGGTGGCCCGGTTGCGGTGGCCGGCGATGGAGAAGTTGCCCACCTCGCCGGGCATGGCGCTGTCCGGGTAGTGGCCGGGGGCGTACCGGATGTCCTCCTGGCCGACCCCCTCGACGACGATCCAGTTCTTGTCGAGCCGGGGGATGTGGAGCCCGGCGATGGGCTTGCCCCGCACGGGCGGCTTCGGCGTCGCGGCGGCACGGGCGCTGGGGGCCACCGTGCGGTCGCCGGTCGGGCCCCACTCGCGGGCGAGCTGGTTGCTGAGGTCGTCCCGGTGGGCGTCGACGATGGCCGACTTGCCCCACACCTCGTAACCGGCGAAGAGGAGCACCACCAGGCCGAGGGTGATCAGCACCTCGCCGGTGAACCGGACCCCGGCGCGCAGCCGGGCCCCGAACGACGGCCGGGTCAGCTCGGAGTAGACGCTGCGGTAGCCCTCGGCGGTCTGCTCGGGCCGGAGCTGCACCACCCGCTCGCCGCGGCGCGGCCGGGGCGGTTCGCCCGGCTCGGCGTCGGTGGGCGCGCCCGTCTGCGGCGTGCGGGGCACCGCGCCCATCAGCGCGGTCGAGTCGAGGGCGGGATCGTGGGCGGGCGGACGGCCGTGCCCTGCGGGGACCAGTGCGGGGGCGGCCGGGTCCGGGGCCGGCCAGGGGCCGGTGGGGCCGGGTGGCCGGGGCGCCGCCGGGGTGGAACGGTCGAGCCGGGGGAGGAAGGCGGTGGGGTCCTCGCCCCGGCCACGGTGCCCGCCGTCCGTGTGGTCGTCGGGCGGCCGGTTCATCTCGGCACCGTCGCGGAGCGCAGGGCTGTGGAGTCCTCGAAGGCCGGCACGGTGACCGTCGAGACGGTCTCGCGGTAGCCGAGCTGGTAGTCGTCGACCGCGCCCTTGAACATCTTGACCCCCTCGGAAGCGGCGAGGGCCTGCTGGAGCGCAGCGGGGTCGCCGATTGCAACGATCTTGAACGGAGGGGAGTACACCCGACCGTGCAGCAGCAGGGTGTTACCCACGCAGCGTACCGCGCTGGTGGCGAGGACGCGGACGTTCATGATTGACATGGCCTCCGCGCCGCCGGCCCAGAGCGCGTTCACCACGGCCTGGACGTCCTGCTGGTGGACGACCAGGTCGTCGTTGGTGGCCCCGTCGGGCATCCCCTGGTCGGGCCGGCCGGGGGCGTCGTTGAGCTCGACGGTGACCCCGCTGCCGGTGAGCGCGGTGAACCCGGCGGACTGCCGGCTGCCGGCGGCGCGGTCCTGCTGCTCCTTGATCGGCCCGTCGGAGTGGGCGAGGGCGGCGGTCTCGTCCTCGACCTCGTCCCGTAGCTGGGCGGCCCGGCGCTCGCTCGCCGCGACCTGCTCCCGGCGGTCCTCGATGAGCTGGGTGAGCTGGGGGCGGCGGTCCTCCCGCAGGGCGGTGCCCCCGGCGGTGGTGGCGGTCGTGGTGAAGAGCAGCCCGGCCGCCGCGGCGATCAGCGGCACCCCGATCGACCAGCCCCGCCGCCGCTGCCGCCGACGCCGGGGCAGGAGGGCGACGACCGCCCGCCGGAGGGCCTTCTGCCAGGAGGTCGCGCCGGACGTGTACTCCACCGAGCGTTCCTTCCGCCTCGTCTGGTCGTCTGGGGTCGGCCCGCGAGGGCGCGAGCCGGGGCGAGGACCGGAACAGTCCCGCCTTTTTCGGTCACTGGGCGCATCGGCCTGACCCCATTCATGGCTTGAACGGGTCTTCCGGACTACGCTAGCTGTCGAACATTATTGGCCATGGACCGTCGCCCCCGCGCCCGGTTGTCAGGCCGGACGAGGTCGTCACCCCCTCTGGAGAGCGTCGTGCCCAAGTCTCAGGTCCGTAAGAAGAAGGTGTACACCCCGCCGACGGACGTGCGTCCGACGGCGACGGCGGCGACGCGCAAGCCCAGCCCGGTCTGGCTGCCCGTCACGGCGGTCGCGCTGATCGTCGCCGGCATCGCCTGGCTGGTCGTGTACTACCTGTCCGAGCAGGAGTACCCGGTCATGGCGTGGGGTTACTGGAACCTCGCGGTGGGCTTCGGCGCGATGGTCGCCTCCCTGGTCCTGCTCTCCCGCTGGCGCTGACCGCGCGCCCCGCGTCGGGGCGCGCCGCGTCACCCCGCCGAGCCCCTGCCCGGCGCTTCGGCGCCGGGCATCCTAAGGTGTCGGCAGGGCGGCGTGGCCCGTGCGAGAAGACTCACGTTACCGATGGGTAACCTTGCGCGTAGGCTGCACTGCATGACCGAGCGGAGCGAGGTCATCGACCGGTCCGGTCGGGGTGCGGTGACGGCGGAGCGCCGGGCCCGCCCCTGAGCCGACCCCCGGTCGCCGAGCCGCTCGACCAGGCAGCAGACCGGGAGGCCAACTCGATGGGCAGCGTCCAGATCGTCACCACGATCCTCGCAGCCGCCATCACCGCCGTGGCGGTGTGGCTTGCGGTGCGCGCGGTCATGAAGATGGTGGCAGTCGTCCGGCTCGGGCAACCCGCCCCGGAGCGGTTCGCCGACAAGGGCGCCCGCACGAAGAAGATGCTGGTGGAGACCGCAGGTCACACCCGGATGTTCAAGTGGGGCGTGGTCGGCGCGGCGCACTGGTTCGTGATGGTGGCGTTCGTCGTGCTGTCGCTGCTGGTGCTCGAGGCGTACTTCGAGGTGGTCAGCACCACCGCCGGACTGCCGGTCATCGGGCACTGGACGGTCTTCGGCCTGGCCACCGAGTGGATCGGCATCCTGGGCCTGGTCGGCATCGTGGTGCTCATGGCGATCCGGCTGCGCAACCGGCCGACCCGGCCCGGCGGGAAGTCCCGGTTCACCGGCTCGACCATGTGGCAGGGCTACTTCGTCGAGTGGGTCGTGCTGCTGGTCCTGATCTTCGGCTTCCTGATCCGGGGCTTCAAGGTCGCCACCGACCACTTCGAGTACCCGGCCTGGGCCACCCCGCTCAGCCACGCGGTCGGCAACGCCCTGCCGGCCTGGGAGGCCGGCGTCAGCGTGGCCGCCCTCATCAAGATCACCATCTCGATGACCTGGCTCATCGTGATCTCGCTGAACGTCACCATGGGCGTCGCCTGGCACCGCTTCCTGGCGTTCCCGAACATCTTCTTCAAGCGCGACCCGGCGAAGCCGGCCGGCTCGGGCCTCGGCCCGCTGCGGCCGATGACCAGCGAGGGGAAGCCGCTGGACTTCGAGGAGGCCGACCCCGAGAAAGATCAGTTCGGTGTCGCCCAGGTCGAGCAGTTCACCTGGAAGGGCCTGCTGGACTTCAGCACCTGCACCGAGTGCGGCCGCTGCCAGTCGCAGTGCCCGGCCTGGAACACCGGCAAGCCGCTGTCGCCGAAGCTGCTCGTGCTGAGCCTGCGCGACCACGCGTACGCCAAGGCGCCGTACCTGCTGGCCGGCGGCGGCAAGGACCTGACCGGCGAGGAGAAGGCCACCGCCGCCCAGCTCGCCCACGTCGACGTGCTGGCGCTCGCCGAGGCCGAGAAGCCGCTGATCGGCACCGCCGAGGAAGGCGGCGTCATCGACCCGGACGTGCTCTGGTCCTGCACCACCTGCGGGGCCTGCGTCGAGCAGTGCCCCGTCGACATCGAGCACGTCGACCACATCGTCGACATGCGCCGCTACCAGGTGCTCATCGAGTCGAGCTTCCCGTCCGAGGCCGGCGTGATGCTGCGCAACCTGGAGAACAAGGGCAACCCGTGGGGCGCGCCGCAGAACACCCGCGAGGACTGGACCAAGGGCCTCGGCTTCGAGGTGCCCCGCGTCGGCGAGGTGGAGGACTTCGAGTACCTCTTCTGGGTCGGCTGCGCCGGCGCGTTCGAGGACCGGGCCAAGAAGACCACCCGGGCGGTCGCCACGCTGCTCAACGAGGCGGGCGTGAAGTTCGCGATCCTCGGCGAGGGCGAGACCTGCTCGGGCGACCCGGCCCGCCGGATCGGCAACGAGTTCGTCTTCCAGATGCTCGCCCAGCAGAACGTGGAGACCCTGAACGAGGCGTTCGAGGGCCGGGAGAAGAGCAAGCGCAAGATCGTCGCCACCTGCCCGCACTGCTTCAACACCCTGGGCAACGAGTACGGGCAGCTCGGCGGCGAGTTCGAGGTGGTGCACCACACCCAGCTCCTGGCCCACCTGGTCAGCACCGGCAAGCTCACCCCGGTGCAGCCCGTCGACGGCGGCGTCACCTACCACGACCCCTGCTACCTGGGCCGGCACAACCGGGTCTTCACCCCGCCGCGCGAGGTCCTCGGCTCCTCGATCGAGGGCGAGGTCACCGAGATGCCGCGCAACAGCGAGCGCTCCTTCTGCTGCGGCGCCGGCGGCGCCCGGATGTGGATGGAGGAGAAGATCGGCAAGCGGATCAACGTGGACCGGGTCGAGGAGGCCATGTCCACCGGGGCGAAGACCATCGCGGTCGGCTGCCCGTTCTGCTCGACGATGCTCAGCGACGGCGTGAACGGCAAGGGGGCCGGCGAGCAGGTCGAGGTGATCGACGTGGCCAGCGTGCTGCTCCGCTCGGTCAAGCCGGAGCCGGCGTCGGGCGAGAAGCAGCCGGCCCCGGCCGCCGGCTGACCGCCACCCACCGTCCGCCGACGCGGCGTCGCCCCGACGAGGGTGACGCCGCGTCGCCGTCTTCCGGTACGGCGTGGTGCCGTCTTCCCGGTGCCGTGCCGTTGCTCAGCCGAGCGGCGCGGCGGCGCGCGGCGGGTGGACGGACGACCGCTCTCCGACGCCGTCCCGACAGCCGTCGACGGCCGATCGGCGCGAGGGTGTCGGCCGGACGGATGACTCCGCGCAACGCCTGGTGCATCGGTGTCTGTCAGGGTGTGACGGTGGGTCGGCCCGCCTTGATTCCGTGCCTTCGCTTCCCTAATGTGGGGCGCTGACCGCTGTGGGTCGTCTGCCTCGATCTTCCCTCTCGCGAGGCGCCCGGCGGTCGGTTGCGAAGGAGTCGGTGCCGGTGGCAACCACGCCCCCTCATCGCCATGCCCCGGAACGGTCGCCCGCCCGCCCACGCGGTGCCCGCCGGTTCGTACACCGCCTGCTCACCCTGGCGGCGGCGGTCGCCGTGGGCGCCGGGATGCTGACCGCGCCCGCGTACGCGGAGCCGTCGGTCGACGAGATCGAGGCGCAGATCGACAAGCAGTGGGAGCGGCTCGAACCCACCATCGAGCAGCACAACAAGGTGCGCGCCCAGCTCAAGACAAACAAGAAGAAGTCGGAAGAACTCCAGAAGAAGATCGAGCCGCTGTCGCTGGAGACGGAGCTGGCGATGAACCGGGTCGGCGACCTCGCCTCCCGGTACTACATCTCCGGCCCGCCGCAGGACCTCGGCGCGCTGCTGGTCAGCACCAAGCCGGGCACCCTCGCCGAGCAGCTCACCATCCTGGACCGGCTGGCCGCGCAGGAGCGCAAGCAGGTCGAGGGCGTGCTCGAGGTCCGGGCCCGGTACGACCGCGAGAAGCAGAAGCTCGACACGCTGATCGCCACCCAGGAGAAGCAGACCAAGGAGCTGGCGGAGAAGAAGAAGGAGATCAACTCCGAGATCAAGCGGCTCCAGGCGTCGATACCGAAGACCGTGGTGTCCAGCCCGGGCTGCCCGACGATCACCGGCGTGGTCAGCGCGGCGGCGCGCACGGCCATCAGGACCGCCTGCGCCCAGGTCGGCGACCCGTACGTCTGGGGCGCCACCGGTCCGAACGCGTTCGACTGCTCCGGCCTGACCCAGTTCGCCTACCGGGCGGCCGGGATCTCGCTGACCCACTTCACCGGCGCGCAGTGGAACGAGGGCCGGGCCATCCCGCGCTCCGAGGCCCGCCCCGGCGACCTGGTGTTCTTCTTCAGCGACCTGCACCACGTCGGCCTCTACCTGGGCAAGGACATGATGGTCCACGCGCCCCGGGCCGGCAAGCCGGTCCAGGTGGCGAGCATCAACCACATGCCGATCGCCGGCTTCCGCCGACCCGGCTGACGCTCGGCACAGCCCCGAGCGCCCCGGCGCGGCCCCCGCGAAGGCCGCCCGGACGCGGCGCACGACGAAGGCCCCCGGTCTCACCGACCGGGGGCCTTCGTGGTGCGGGGGCGACCGTCAGCGGGGCGCGCCCACCGGCGACGGCCGCAGGTCGACGTCGGCGCGGTCGACGTACATGATCCGGTGACCGAACTGGATCTGCACGTACTGCTTCTCGCCCCGGATCACCGTCCAGTCACCGGGCGCGGAGCCGTCAAACGTGGTGGCCCGGTAGTACTCGCCGGGCAGGACGCCGCCGACGGCGTACCGCTGGCCGGCGGAGAGGGTGTACTGCAACGGCGAGATCGGCTGGTACGGCACGCCGGCCGGGTAGGCGGCCTCCTCCGGGTACGCCCGCCCGTACACCGGGATCGTCGCCTTCCCGGCCTTCGGGGTGGCCACCAGGCCGTTCGTCCACGCCGCCGTGGGCGCGGAGGCGGGGTTGTGGAACCACGCCTTCTGCCCGAGGTACCAGATCGCCGTCCAGTCGCCCTCGCGGCCCGCCAGCGCGTACGTCTGGCCGGACGAGGCGCGGGCCCCGTGGTCGGAGATGTGCATCGTGGCAGGCGAGCCGTCGGGCCGCAGCGCGACGTCGTTGACCAGCGGCGCGTCGGCGCGCGGCGCGCTGCGCAGCACCACGGACGAGGAGCCGCGCGGGGTGCAGGGCACGCCCGCCGTCACGCAGCCGGTGAACGCGGGCTGGTTGGCGGCGAAGTCCGGGTCGATGCGGACCAGGCCGGTGCGCGGGCTGCCGGTGCTCCGCTCGGGCGCGCCCAGCAGGTCGAAGTAGTGCGACCAGTCCCAGTACGGCCCCGGGTCCCAGTGCATGCCCTTCACGGTGGAGGCGACGGTGCCGGGCACGTTGTCGTGGCCGATGATGTGCTGCCGGTCCAGCGGGACGTCGTACCGCTGCGCCAGGTAGCGGACGAGCTTCGCCGAGGTGCGGTACATCTTCTCGGTGTACCAGGTGCCCTGGGCGGCGAAGCCCTCGTGCTCCAGGCCGATGCTCTTGGAGTTGACGTACCAGTTGCCGGCGTGCCAGGCGACGTCCTTGGTCTTGACGTGCTGGGCGATGTGCCCGTCGGACGAGCGCAGCGTGTAGTGCCAGCTCACGTACGTTGGGTCCTGCACCATCTTGAGGGTGCCGTCGTAGCCGCCCTCGGTGTCGTGGATGAGGATGTACTCGACCTTCTGCCGCTTCGGCCGGTCGGACAGGTCGTGGTTGCCGTAGTCGCCGGGGTCGGCACCGAGCGACTGGTAGGGGGCGGGAATCCACTCGCAGGAGATGCCCGTCGGGCACTCGACGCCGTCGGGCCGCTGCGGCGGGCGCAGGCCCAGCCGGTCCAGCCAGGACCGCTGCGGGGTCACCGCGCGGGCGGCGAGGGTGACCCGCTGCCCGTCGTCGGTCACCCGGCTCTCGCCCTTGGCGATGGTGCCGAAGACCTCGTCGGCGAAGGCCGCCGCCGCGTCGGCGCTGTCCGCGCCGGCGTACCGGGCCACCGCGCCGTACCAGGCCGCGGGGTCGGTGTGGGCGCCGACGGGGGCGCCGATCCGCTTCTGGTACGACGCGAGCAGCGCCGCCCCGCCGCGGATGTTCGTGGGCGCGTCGGCGCGCAGGGCGGCCTCGTCGGCGCCGGTGAGGGTGGCGGCGGCGTCGAGGGTGCGCAGGGACTCCGCGTCCGGGCCGTCCTCGGCCGGCGGCTGGGCGGCGGGGGTGCGGGCGGGGCGGGAGTCGTCCCCGCGCGGGTCCTCGTCGCCGGAGTCGTGGTGCGTGCCGGTGGGCAGGCTCGCCACGTACGCGGCGTCGGTGAGGTGCATCGGCCCGTAGCCCCCGCTGGTGCTGGGGGTGCCGGCGTTGGTGTCCCAGCGGGACTGGAGGTAGGAGACGCCGAGCAGCACGCTCTCGGGCACGCCGTACTCGGCGGCGGCGTCCGCGTACTGCTGCTGGCGGTCGGGGGGCGTCTCGGCCGCTGCCGGGGCGGCGGTGAGGGGCGTCAGCGCCGTGGCGGCGGCCACGGCGGCGCCGAGCAGGACGCGCCTGCTCGGCGACACGGTGGAGCGGGGCATCGAACCTCCTGGTAGGTGCGGATGTGGCCACCCTCCCGCCGCCGTCCGGCCCACGTCAATACTTTTCCATTGGTTATAGGTAGGCGAAGAAAATTTCCGGGGTGGATTCGTGCGGCGTGGCGCGGCCCGGCGGGTTGCGAATCGATAACGGTCGTCTCTACCCTGGTCAATCGTCGACCGCTAGCTGCACCGCCAGCCGGGCGGTGACGGTCCGACACCGCCGAGTCGCCTTCCCGGGGCGAGCCGGGGACCCAGGTACGCCGGGGTGAATCCGCAGCACCCGCCGCGGTAGGGCGCTCCCTTCCCGCCCGAACCCGTCAGCTAACCCGGTAGGCGGAGAGGAAGAAGGAGAACCGAGCCCGGTGGCACACCCTGCCCCGCGGCATCCGGCACGCCCGTCGGCCCCGGCCGACCGGACGCCGGCCGCGCCGCGCCCACGCCGGTCACGCCTCACCGCCGCCGTCGTCGCCCTGGCCGGCACCGCCGTCGTCCTGACCGGCGCGCCGACCGTGGCCCACGCCGACCCCACGGTCGCCGAGATCGAGCGGCAGCTCGACGAGGACTGGAACACGCTCGAACCGCTCATCGAGCGGCACAACGCCACCCGTCAGGACCTCGCCGCCAAGCGCCGGCAGGCCGACGCGCTCGCCCAGCGGATCGGGTCGCTGCAACGCCG
>NZ_BBZF01000013.1:192484-375553 GCF_020884795.1 Micromonospora okii | reverse complement strand
AGGCGATGGAGAAGGTCGGCGGCCTCGCCGCCGAGGCGTACAAGGGCGACAACCTCTCGACGGTCAACGCGCTGCTCGGCAGCCGCACCCCGAGTCAGGTGCTGGGTCGGCTCGAACTGCTCGCCCGGTTCGCCCAGCGGCAGCAGCGCGACGTCCGGGCGGTCGTCGACCTCCGCGACGCGCTGGCCGCGAGGAAGAGGCCGCTGGACGAGATGGTCGCCCAGCTCACCCGCGCCGAGGCCCAGCTCGCCGCGCGGAAGAAGCAGATCAACACCGAGATCGACCGGCTCCAGAAGCTCCGGCTCACGGTGTACGGCGACGGTGGCGGCGGCCCCCTGCGCCCCGCCCCCTGCCCGGCCGCCTACCCCGGTGGCGACGCGGGGACGGCGGTGAAGTTCGCCTGCGCCCAGATCGGCAAGCCCTACGTCTGGGGCGCCGAGGGCCCGAACTCGTACGACTGCTCGGGGCTGATGCTCGCCGCGTGGGCGAGGGCGGGCGTCCGGCTGCCGCACAACGCGGCCCAGCAGCGGTCGGTGACCGACCGGGTGAGCCGCGCCGACCTGCGCCCCGGCGACCTCGTCTTCTACTACGCCGACCTGCACCACGTCGGCATGTACGTGGGCGGCGGCTGGGTGGTGCACGCCTCCCGGGCCGGCGTACCGGTCAGGATGAAGCGCCTCGACGACGGCCCGATCCACAGCTTCGGCCGCCCGTCGTCGTAAGGAAGGGCACCCTGTTAACGCATACGGTCGAGAAGGTGCCCCTTCTCACGGGGCGCCGCAGCCGGTGGGGCGGCGGGCTCGGTGGGGCGGCGGTGGGGCGGCGGTGGGGCGGGCGTCGGGGTCAGCGGGTCGGCCAGGTGCGCCAGTTCTGCCAGGAGCGGCTCGGGGTCGGGCCGCGCTGGCCCTGGTACCGCGAGCCGTAGACCGCCGACCCGTACGGGTGCTCGGCCGGCGAGGAGAGCCGGAAGATGCAGAGCTGACCGATCTTCATCCCCGGCCAGAGGGTGATCGGCAGGTTCGCCACGTTGGACAGCTCCAGCGTGACGTGCCCCGAGAAGCCCGGGTCGATGAACCCCGCCGTGGAGTGGGTGAGCAGGCCCAGCCGGCCCAGGCTCGACTTGCCCTCCAGCCGGCCGGCGAGCTGGTCGCCGAGCGAGATCACCTCAAGCGTGGAGGCGAGCACGAACTCTCCCGGGTGCAGCACGTACGGCTCGCCCTCGGGCACCTCGACCGGGGAGGTCAGGTCGTCCTGCTGCACGGACGGGTCGATGTGCGTGTAGAGGTGGTTGTTGAAGACCCGGAAGAGCTTGTCGAGGCGTACGTCGATGCTCGACGGCTGCACCAGGGTCGGCTCGAACGGCTCCAGCGCGAGGGTGCCAGCCTTCAGCTCGCTGACGAGGTCGCGGTCGGAGAGCAGCATCGCCACACCTTAGCGAGCCTGCTCGGCGGAGCTGCGATCGGTGCGGGGGGCTCCCGCGTGTCGTTCGCTTGTCGTACATGTGTTCGATAAGATGTGGTCATGGCTTCCTGGTCCGAATTCGCCGCTGACGAGCCGCGACTCGCCGACGGCATCCGCCTCCTCATGCAGCAGTACGGGCCGGGCTTCGGCTACCTGGCCACCGTCCGCGCCGACGGCGGGCCCCGGGTGCACCCGGTCTCCCCGGTGATCACCGACGAGGGGCTCTTCTGCTTCGTCATCGACTCGCCGAAACGGCGCGACCTCGAACGCGACGGCCGCTACGCGCTGCACTCCTTCCCGCCGGAGGACAGCGACGACGAGGCGTACGTTGCGGGCCACGCCCGCCCGGTGACGGACCAGGCCCGCCTCACCCGGCTCGCCGAGATCGGGCGGGCCGCCCCGCAGGTCGACTGGCGGCTCTTCGAGTTCACGGTCGACGTGGCGATGCTGGCCCGCCGCGACCAGGGCAACCCCGTCCTTCCCGGCGAGGGTCCGGGGCACCCGGCCGTGCAGGTCTGGCTCGACCCGCGCGCGGCCGACACCGGGGCGACCCCGGCGGTCGTACCGGATCGGGGGCCGGCCGCACGCCGGCGCGGCGCCCACCGCGCGGCGGCCTGACCCCCGAAGACGCCGGTGCCGGCCACGTCGGGAGGACGGAGCCGGCACCGGGGCGTCAGGAGCGGTGGTACGTCAGGCCGCGCGGTACGCGTTCCACGCGGTCAGCATCCGGCTCGCCTGCCCAGCGGTGAACTGGTACATGCACGAGTCGTAGGTGTAGTCCATGAAGTTGTTGATCGGGTCCTTGCCGGTGGTGGTGCAGGTGTCCCGGCCGGTCGGGCACTCGTACGCGGGCGAGGCCTCCGCCGGGGTGTCGCTGACGCCGTCGCCGGAGCCCGAGCAGCCGCCCTGGAAGGTGTGGTAGAGGTTGAGCCAGTGGCCGACCTCGTGGGTGCCGGTGTCGCCCTGGTTGTAGTTGGTGGCGGTGCCGCCCGGCAGCGACTCGTTGAGCGCGACGACGCCGTCCATCTTGTCCAGCGTGCGCTTCGGGAAGGTCGCCCAGCCGAGCAGGCCGTCGCTCAGCTCGCCGAGGTAGACGTTGAGGGTGTTCTTGCCGCCCTCGCGCAGCGAGGTCTTCATCGAGCGCTCGGCCGACGAGCCCGAGACGATCGGGTACCAGGCTGCGTTGGTGACCCGGTTGACCTTCTGGAGCTGGAAGGCGAAGGCGGTGGCCGCGCCGCCGGTGCTGCCGGCGTATGCCTGGTTCAGCACGTTGATCTGCGAGGTGATCATCGAGTCCGGGATGTTGCCGCCGGCCCGGGTGCTGTTCTCCTGGATGACGTGCACGACGACCGGGATGGTCACGGTGGCGAACGGGCCGACCGTGCCAGCACCGGAGCGCGAGGCCGCCCGCTCACGCAGGACGGCGGCGAGGTCGGCCTCGCGCTCGCGCACCTGGTTGGTGGTCAGCGCGTTGGGCTCGTGCTTGGCCTGGCCGCCGGCCTTGACCCGGGCGTCCGAGTGGATGTCGGCCGGCTCGGCGCAGACCTCCGCCGGGGCGGCGGAGAAGGCCGAAGCGGCCGGTACGACGCCCACGGCGGCCGTGCTGAGCAGCAGGGCGAGGGTCGTCGACGCGACACCGGCGGTGCGCCGGGTCAGCAGGTTGGGACGGAGTCCCATGGGCCCACCTCTTTCTGGCGGCGCGGACCGGGGGTGAACCGCGCCGTGGCTGGAACGTGCGGGTGACGTTACAACCGATCGAACGATTTGAGAACGTCCATGCGTTGCCGGGATGAAACTTCTACGTGTCGTCGATGGGTCGGGGGTCCTGGGGGTCGCGGCGCGCCTCGCCCGCCGGGCCCGGTGGGGTGACGGCGGCGCGCGGCGGGGGTACCTGGGTGCACGCGGGGGGCGACCTCAGGTACAGTGGTGCCGCCCGCGGGTGTAGTTCAATGGCAGAACATCAGCTTCCCAAGCTGACAGTGCGGGTTCGATTCCCGTCACCCGCTCCACGCACGAAGGCCCTGGTCAGGACGCGAGTCCCGAGCCAGGGCCTTTCCATGTTCCAGGGGCAGGATCAGACGTCGCGCGTCGTCGTGGGGCCGCCGCCGCTGCCCCGGTCGTCGAGCACGAGCGCGGCGCGGCCCGTCACCGCGTACCGGATGTGGGTGACCTGCGGGGTGGGGATGACGCGCGTCGGCATCAGCTCGATGCCCTCCTTCTCCCCGAGGTCCAGGTCCGCGTCGAACAGCCGCAGGCCGGTGCCGAGGACGACCGGGACCACGTGCAGTTCCAGTTCGTCGAGCAGGCCGGCCTTGAGGACCTGCCGCACCAGGCTGCCGCCGCCGGCGACGGCGACGTTCTTGCCGCCCGCCACGGCGCGCGCCTGCTCGACGGCGCTGGCCACGCCGTCGGTGACGTACGTGAAGCTGGTGCCACCCTGGCGCAGCAGCCGCTCGCGGGGCCGGTGCGTGACGACGAAGACCGGCGCGCGGAACGGCGGCTCCTCGCCCCACGGGACCTCACCGCCGTCGGCCATCCGCCGCCCCATCACGTACGCCCCGGCGGAGGTGAACGACTCCGCGACCACGTCGGAGTTGACGTCCCGCTCCCCGCCGGTGAATCCCTGCCGCTCCCGCCAGGCCATCGCGTCGGTCACCCAGCGGGTGACCCGGAAGAAGGCGGCGCTCTCGGCCGAGTCCATCCAGTCACCGTCGCCGGTGTGCTGCGGGCCCGCGTAGAACCCGTCCACCGACACCGAAAGCTGCGCGGTCACCTTCGTCATATCGCGTTGTTCCTCTCCGTCCGGCGGCACCCTCCGGGCGTCCGTCCGCAATGGGGTCGGAGCTGACCGGACGTACCCTACGGGCACGCGGCGTGATCCACGTCACTGCTGCGCCTGTGGTGCCAACCTTCGGCCGGGGGCGGGCCGGCGTGTGCCCGGAGCGGCTGCCGCTCGGGGACGGGCAACGGCTACGGACGCCCTGGTGCGGCGCCGGCTCCGGCGGAGGACTACTGGACCGGCACCGGCCGGTCGGTGCAGTTCGGCCGCCGGGGAGGGCGGCGGGACGTAGGCTGACGATCATGCGGATTGGCATCGTGATCCTCCCCGACCAGCGTTGGTCGGAGTCGCAGCACCGGTGGCGGCAGGTGGAGGAGTGGGGCTTCGACCACGCCTGGACGTACGACCACCTGGGCTGGCGGGACCTGGTCGACGGGCCCTGGTTCGACTCGATGACCACGCTGACGGCCGCCGCGACGGTGACCTCGCGCATCCGGCTCGGCACCCTGGTCGCCTCGCCCAACTTCCGGCACCCGGCGGCGTTCGCCCGCCAGGTCACCGCCCTCGACGACATCTCCGGCGGCCGGTTCCTGCTCGGCGTCGGCGCGGGCGGCATCGGCTTCGACTCGGCGGTGCTGGGCGGCGAGACGCTGCCGCCCCGCCAGCGGGTCGACCGGTTCGCGGAGTTCACCGAGCTGCTCGACCTGATCCTGCGGGAGGACGGTACGACCTGGCGCGGCGACTGGTTCGCCGCCGTGGACGCCCGGAACAACCCGGGCTGCGTGCAGCGCCCCCGGGTGCCGTTCGTGGTGGCCGCCAACGGCCCCCGCTCGATGCGGCTGGTGGCGCGGTTTGGGCAGGGCTGGGTGACCACCGGCGCGGGCGGCGACGACCTGGAGGCCTGGTGGCGTACGGTGTCCGACCTCGCCGACCGGATGGACCGGACGCTGGCCGAGGCGGGCCGCGACCCGGCCACCCTGGACCGCTACCTCTCCCTGGACTCCGCGCCGGTCTTCTCGCTTAGCAGCGCGGACTTCTTCGCCGAGCAGGTCGGCCGGGCCGCCCGCCTCGGCTTCACCGACGTGGTGACGCACTGGCCACGGGCCAGTAGCTGGTACGCCGGGGACGAGGCCGTCCTGGTGGACGCGGCCAAACGCCTCCTGCCCGAACTGCGCCACCTCCCCGCCGGGCGGTGAGCGCTTCCCCCTGCCTCCGGCGTGCTGCCGCCGGCAGGGGGTGAGAAGGGAGCCCTTCTACACCGTAGGCGTTAACAGGGGGCCCTTCCTTACACCAGGTGGGCGGCGTCGAGCAGGCCGTGTAGGCGCAGGTCGGCGGCCACGGCCGGCGGGCACCCGACGACCACGGCCGAGGTGCCGAGAACGTCGGCGCCCCGGGCGGCGCAGATCGCGTACAGGGCGTGGAGCTGGGCGGCGGTGGCGACCCAGTCGTCCACCACCAGCACCCGGTCGCCGGGGCCGAGGTGCCGGTCCCGGACGCCCAGGTCGACCCGGCGGCCCCGGAAGTCCGGCGGGCTCTGCGCCCAGGTGGTCGCCCCGGCCGGCAGCCGCCCGTCCCCCGCCTTGTAGGCGGGCACGAAGCCGACGCCGAGCGCGGTCGCGGCGAGCGGGCCGAGCAGCAGGCCGGTGACGGCCGGGGCGAGCACCACGGTCGGCCGGGCGTCCCGGAACGGGGCCACCAGGGCGGGGCCCAGCTCCGCCAGCACGGTCGGGTCGCGCCACCAGCCGGAGACGTCGCTGACGAGGTGGGTGCTCTCGGGGCCGGGGTCGACCCAGCGGAACAGCTCGACGAGGCGTCGGCTCAGGTCGGCGGGCATGTCGCCATCCTGCGCCAGCCCCGCCACCCGTCCCACCAGCCCCACCGGCCGCGCCGCCGGACTGGCCCCGCCACCCGCCCCACCGGCCGCGCCGCCGAGCTGGTTGCGCCACCCGCCCCAGCCGCGCCGGGCCGGGGGAGCGGGGCGGGCCGAGCGGGCCACCTCGCCTCGGATGATCGGCTACACGTATCCGAGCAAATGCGTACATATCACAAGGATCACGTTGACTTCGGAAGTGCTTCTCTCGTTACGGTCCGGGCCGGTTTGTTCTCCACGACGAAAGGACCGGGCCGGTGGTTGGTAGGCACTCCCGTACCCGCTTGTTCTCCTCGCCGGCCGGTATCGCGGCCACCGCGGCGGTCGGCGTCGCGCTCGCCGTCGGCGGGACCGTCGGGGCCGTGCAGCTCACCGCCGGCGAGGCCGCTCCCGAGCCGGCCGTCGCCGACACCCCGGCGAGCGCCCCCGCCGTCCCCGTCCCGCCGCAGGCGTCACCCGGGGCGAGCCTCCCGTCGAGCGTCGACCCGTCGCCGACGGTCACGGCCACGCCGGAGGTGACCCGGAGCCCGGCCGCCTCGCGGAGCAGGCCGCGCACCCCCGCGCCGAAGCCGACCGCCACCACGAAGAAGCCGGCGACGCCGAAGAAGGCCGCCACGACGAAGAAGGCGGCACCGACCAGCGCCGTCGTCGACAGCGGCTCCTGCGGCGCGTCCTTCTACGCCGAGGGGCAGCTCACCGCCAACGGGGAGACCTTCGACCCGAGCGCGCTGACCGCCGCGCACAAGACCCTGCCGTTCGGCACGAAGGTCCGGGTGACCAACCCGGGCAGCGGCAAGTCGGTCACCGTACGGATCAACGACCGCGGCCCGTTCATCGAGGGCCGCTGCATCGACCTCTCCCGGGCTGCGTTCGCCGCCATCGCCTCGCTCGACGTGGGCGCGATGACCGTGAAGTACGAGGTCCTGGGCTGATCCGGTGACCACCCGGCCGGAGCGGGGCCCGGCGGGTGACCCGGGCCGGCCGGGCAGAACATCCTCGGCCGAGGGGCCAGCTTCGTTCACCCGTTCACGTGCATCAGGCATGCTGTCCCTCGTACGTACGCATGCCTTCCAGCCGGGCCGTGGCCCGCTGACCCCCGGATCCCGCGCCGGCCTCGGCGCGGCCCTCGTCCTGCTCGCGTTCGTCTCGGCCGTCGAGCTGGCGGACGGACGCTCCGCGCACTACATCGCCCTGATGGTCGCCGCGCCCTTCCTCGCCGCCGCGCTCGCCTCCTGGCGGGTGGTGCTGGGGGTGGGCTCCGCCGCCACGGGGATCGGCCTCGCCTTCGCCCTGGCCGAGCCGGGGATGTCGCTGGTAACCGCCGTCAACGTGGCCGGGATCGCGCTGGCCACGGCGATCGCGGCCGTGGTGGCCGCGGTCCGTCAGCGGCAGGCCGAGCGGATCGCCGAGCTGTCCAAGCTGGCGGCGGTGGCCCAGCAGGCGGTGCTGCGCCCGCTCGGGCCGCAGGTGGGCAGCCTTGCGGTGGCCGGGCGCTACATCTCCTCGACCGAGACCGCCGAGATCGGCGGGGACCTGTACGAGGCGATCGAGACCCCGTACGGCGTGCGGATGATCATCGGTGACGTGCGGGGCAAGGGGTTGGACGCCGTCCGGCTGGCCAGCATCGTGCTCGGCTCCTACCGGCACGTGGCGTACGAGCGGACCGACCTGCGGGCCGTGGTGGCCGACCTGGACCGGGCGGTGGCCCGCAACGTCGGCGACGAGGACTTCGTCACCGCCGCCCTGGTCGAGGAGCGGGGCGGGACGCTCACCATCGTCAACTGTGGGCACCCGCCGCCGCTGCTGCTGCGCCGGGGCGCGGTGATCCCGCTGGAGCCGCCGGCCCCCGCGCCGCCGCTGGGCTTCATGCCGGTGGTCCGGCCCCGGGTCGAGCGCCTGGAGCCGGGCGACCGACTGCTGCTGTTCACCGACGGCCTCGGGGAGGCCCGCCGCGACGGCGAGTTCTTCCCGACCGCCGACCGGGCCTGGCGGCTGCTCGGGCACGGCACGGTCGGCGACGGGCTCGCGTCGCTGGAGACCGCGCTGGTCGAGTGGGTGCACGGCCGACTCGACGACGACATCGCCCTGGTCCTGATGGAGTACGCCGGGCCGGACAGCGGGACCACCGCCGCCGTGCCGAGCTGGGAGCTCGGCGCCGCCGAGGCGTGAGCCGGCCCCTTGTCCGAGGCGTGCGGTCTCCCCCGTCCGAGGCGTGCGGGATTTCCTCGTCCGAGGCGTGCGGCCTCCCTCGCCCCGCGGTGGCGAGGGCGCCTCCGCTCCGGCTCTGGCCGACGGCCGAACCACAGGTGTGTAATTGCTGTCACTTCGGCGAGCGGCTTGTCGCTACCTACCGACGAGTAATACAGTCGGGGTTACTGCTCGGTAACACCTGTCCGGAAGCGGGGCCAGCGACCATGACCCACTACAAGAGCAACCTGCGGGACCTCGAGTTCAACCTGTTCGAGGTCTTCGGGGCGGACCGCGCGTTCGGCCAGGAGCCGTACTCGGATCTGGACATCGACACCGCGCGCAGCGTCCTCGCCGAGGTCGACCGCCTCTCCCGTGAGGACCTGGCGGCCAGCTACACGGACAGCGACCGCAACCCCCCGGTCTTCGACCCGGCCACGCACACCGCTCCGCTGCCGGAGTCGTTCAGGAAGTCGTACCAGGCCTTCATGGACTCCGAGTTCTGGCGGCTGGACCTCCCGCCCGCCCTGGGTGGCACCAACGCCCCGCGCGCGCTCTGGTGGTCCATCGCCGAGCTGGTGCTCGGCGCGAACGCCCCGATCTGGATGTACTCCTCCGGCCCGTCCTTCGCGCACGTGCTGCACGTCGAGGGCAACGAGGATCAGCGCGGGTGGGCCAAGCTGTTCATCGAGAAGCAGTGGGGCTCCACGATGGTGCTCACCGAGCCGGACGCGGGCTCGGACGTCGGCGCCGGCCGCACCCGCGCCGTCCCGCAGCCGGACGGCTCGTGGCACATCGAGGGCGTGAAGCGCTTCATCACCTCCGGCGAGCACGACCTGAGCGACAACATCGTGCACTACGTGCTGGCCCGCCCGGTCGGCGTCGAGGGCGTCGGCGGCCCGGGTACCAAGGGGCTGTCGCTCTTCGTCGTCCCGAAGTACCACTTCGACGCCGAGACCGGTGAGCTGGGCGAGCGCAACGGCGTCTACGCCACCAACGTCGAGCACAAGATGGGCATCCGGGTCTCCAACACCTGCGAGATGACCTTCGGCGAGCACGGCGTGCCGGCGAAGGGCTGGCTGCTGGGCGACAGGCACGACGGCATCCGGCAGATGTTCATGATCATCGAGTACGCCCGGATGATGGTCGGCACCAAGGCCATCGCCACCCTCTCCACCGGCTACCTCAACGCCCTGGAGTACGCGAAGAACCGGGTGCAGGGCGCCGACCTGATCCAGCAGGCCGACAAGACCGCCCCCCGGGTCACCGTCACCCACCACCCGGACGTCCGCCGCTCGCTGATGCTCCAGAAGGCGTACGCCGAGGGCCTGCGCGCCCTGGTCTGCTACACCGCCTCCTGGCAGGACCAGGTCGCCCTCGCCGAGGCGGCGGGCGACGAGAAGGCGACGAAGACCGCGAAGCGGGTCAACGACCTGCTGCTGCCGCTGGTCAAGGGCGTCGGTTCCGAGCGGGCGTACGAGCTGCTCGGCCACGAGTCGCTGCAGACCTTCGGCGGCTCCGGCTTCCTCCAGGACTACCCGCTGGAGCAGTACGTCCGCGACGCGAAGATCGACACCCTGTACGAGGGCACGACCGCGATCCAGAGCCTCGACCTGATCTTCCGGAAGATCGTCCGGGACAACGGCAAGGCCCTGATGACGGTGGCCGGCGAGATCCAGGAGTTCATCACCTCCGAGGGCGGCAACGGCCAGCTCAAGCAGGAGCGGCAGGCGCTCGGCAAGGCGCTCGCCGAGGTGCAGAACATCCTCGGCGTGCTGACCGGCTGGCTGGGCGAGGCGCAGGCCGGCGAGCCCCGGGCGCTGTACAAGGTGGGCCTGAGCAGCCGCCGGTTCCTGCTGGCGGTCGGCGACCTGGTCGTCGGCTGGCTGCTCCAGCGGCAGGCCGACGTCGCCCTGCGTGCCCTGGGCGGCGAGGTCTCCGCCGCCGACAAGGCGTTCTACACCGGCAAGGTGGCCGCCGCGAAGTTCTTCGCCCGCGAGGTGCTGCCCCGCCTCGGCGCCGACCGGCGGATCATCGAGAACACCGACCTGGAGCTGATGGACCTCCCGGAGGAGGCCTTCTAGCGCGACACCCGGCGTGACCGGCGGCCGGCGAGCGGACAGCTCGCCGGCCGCTGCCGTACGCGCTCCCGTGCCCGTACGCGCTCCCGTGCCCGTACGCGCTCCCGTGCCCGTACGCGCTCCCGTGCCCGTACGCGCTCCCGTGCCCGTACGCGCTCCCGTGCCCGTACGCGCTCCCGTGCCCGTACGCGCTCCCGTGCCCGTACGCGCTCCCGTGCCCGTACGCGCTCCCGTGCCCGTACGCGCTCCCGTGCGCGCTGCCCGTACCGCCGCGCGGGTCGCTGCCCGTGCCCCGTACCGTCGCTGCCGTCGCCCGTGCCCGGCGGGGCCGGGCGTGACGCCGACCCGCCCCCGTGTCGTCGGCGTGCCGGTCCGGGCGGCCCGTACCGCTGTCGCGGGCCCTGTCCCGGGTAGTTGCCGGCCCGGGCGGGTAACCGTGCCCCGGACGTCGTCAGTGAACGCCCAGAGCCACCGCACGTGGGGGTGCAGCAGCACATGGGCATTGGTAGCGGAATCTTCCTCATCGCCATCGGGGCGATCCTGACCTTCGCCATCCGGGCCAACGTCTGGTGGGTGGACCTGCGCGCCGTCGGGTGGGTCTTCATCCTGGCGGGGCTGGCCGTGCTGCTCACCACGCTCTGGTTCTGGCAGGACCGGCGCAAGCGGGCGCGCACGCTGATCGTGGAGGAGAACCGGCTCTCGCACCCGACCGCGATGATGCCGCCGCCGCCCGATCCGCCCCCGCCGACGGCGCCGCCGTCCTGAGTCGGCCTGTGAGCAGGGGCCCCGGTTCCGGCCGGGGCCCCTGCTCACGCGCGCCCGCCGCCCTCGGGTGTTAGGAAGGGTCCCTTGTACAACGGAATCCGTTAACAAGGGCCCCTTCCTTTCCGTGCCCGATTGACGATCACGGGCCTTGGGTATGTCGATGGGCGCCGCAACCTCATCCATGGCCGCGGCGGGTAGAAGCGCCAGCTGATAGCCAAGGAGGCGACGAAAATGGGCATTGGTGCCAGCATCTTCCTGATCGCGCTGGGCGCGATCTTCGCGTTCGCCGTGCAGGCCGACCTGGGATGGCTCAACCTCAGCGTCGTCGGCTGGGTGCTGATGCTCACGGGGATCGTCAGCCTGCTCGTCACGCTCTATTTCTGGAACCGCGGCCGGCGTGCGGTGGTGGCCACCCCGGCGCGGGGGAACCGCGTGGTGACCGAGCGCGTGGTGCCGGCGCAGGGCCAGCCGGTGGTGCAGGAGTACCGCGAGGTGCGCCAGCCGGGCCGCCCTGTCTGATATCCGCCCACAGACCCCGGGGGCCCCGCAACGGCGCGGGGCCCTCGGCGTGTGTACGGGCGGATGCGGGGCTCAGGCGAAGAGCGCGAAGTAGATCGCGATGTGGTGGCAGATCGCCGCCACCAGGGTACAGGCGTGGAAGAACTCGTGGTGGCCGAAGACCGTGGGCCACGGGTTGGGCCGGCGCAGCGCGTAGCAGACCGCGCCGACGCTGTAGATCGCGCCGCCGACCGCGAGCAGCACCAGGGCGGTCACCCCGCCGCCGGCCAGGATCTGCGGCAGCATCACCACCGACACCCAGCCGAGCGCCAGGTAGAGGGGCGCGGAGACCCAGCGCGGGGCGTGCGGCCACACCAGCTTGACGGCCACCCCGCCCAGCGCGCCGCCCCAGACCAGGGCCAGCATCGTGGTCGCCAGCCGGGTGTCCAGCAGCAGGACGCAGAACGGCGTGTACGTGCCGGCGATGAACACGAAGATCATCGAGTGGTCCATCCGGCGCATGACCTGGTAGCCGCGCTCGGACCACACTCGGCGGTGGTAGAGGGCGCTGGTGCCGAAGAGGCCGCAGACGGTGACGCTGTAGATCAGGCAGCTCACCAGCGGGGCCCAGCCGGGGCGGGTGGCCGCGATCGAGCAGAGCACGACGCCGCAGGCGAACGCGACGAAGAACGCGTACGTGTGCAGCCAGCCGCGCATCCGGGGCTTACCGATGTCGACCGGCTTGAGTCGAAGCGGTGCGGAGGTCGTCACGCACTTAGGTTACGGCACCGTAGGTTACTTTCAAGTAGTGGCGGGGGTCGGCAACGCCGGATCGCGGGCCCCGGCCCGCCCCGGGTCGGGGATCATGGCGCAATGCGGATACGGCCCGTCGGCGCGCACGCCCTGCTGCTCGACTGCGACGACCCCGACCAGGTGGAGGGGTGGCGCGCCGAGCTGTGGCACCGCCGGTCGGCCGGCGAGCTGACCGCCGTGGAGATCGTGCCGGGTGCCCGTACGGTGCTGCTCGACGGGGTGCCCGACCCGGCGCGGGCCGCCGCGCTCGTCGCGGGCTGGACGCCCCGGCCCGCCGACGCCGTCGACACCGCCGGGGCCGAGGTCGAGGTTCCCGTCACGTACGACGGGGAGGACCTGCCCACCGTCGCCGCCCACTGGGGGGTCGACGTGCCCACCGTGGTCGCCCGCCTCACCGGCACCCGGTTCCGGGTCGCCTTCTGCGGCTTCGCGCCCGGGTTCGCGTACCTGACGGGGCTGCCGGCCGCATGGGCGGTGCCCCGGCTCGCCACGCCCCGAGCCCGGGTGCCGGCCGGCTCCGTCGCCCTCGCCGGCCCGTACGCCGGGATCTACCCCGGCGCGTCGCCGGGCGGCTGGCTGCTCGTCGGGCGGACCGGGCTCACCCTGTTCGACCCACCCGCCGACCCACCCGCCGACCCACCCGCCCGGCTCACCCCCGGCACCCGGGTACGCCTGGCGGCGGCGCCGTGACCGGCCGGCTGGAGATACTCCGGGCCGGGGCGCTCACCACCGTCCAGGACCAGGGGCGGCCCGGCTGGGCGCACCTCGGCGTATCCCGGTCGGGGGCGCTCGACCCGGCGGCCCTGCGGCTGGCCAACCGCCTGGTCGGCAACCCCGAGGCCGCCGCCGGCCTGGAGACCACCCTGACCGGCTGCGCGCTGCGGCTGACCCGGGCCGGCGCGGTCGCCGTCACCGGCGCGGACGCCGACGTGCGGGTCGGCGACCGGCCCGGCGACGTCGGTCGCCCGCTCTCCGTGCCCGCCGGCGCGGTCGTCCGGGTCGGCCCGGCCCGCTCCGGCCTGCGGAACTGGCTCGCCGTCTCCGGCGGCATCGCCGTCGAGCCGGTGCTCGGCAGCCGGTCCACCGACACCCTCTCCGGGCTCGGCCCGCCCCCGCTGCGCGACGGTGACACGCTGCCGCTCGGCGACCCGGCCGGCGACCCCGCCCCGGTCGACGTGACCGTCGGGCGTCCCGCCCCGGCCGAGCTGCGGCTCGCGCTGCGCCTCGGCCCCCGCGACGACTGGTTCGACCCGGCCGCGCTGGAGCTGCTGTTCGACACGGCGTACACGCTGAGCCCGGTCGGCAACCGGGTCGGCGCGCGACTGACCGGCGCGCCGCTGCCCCGCGCGGTGGCCGGGGAACTGCCCAGCGAGGGGATCGTGCTCGGCGCGGTGCAGGTGCCCGCCGACGGCCAGCCGCTGATCTTCCTTGCCGACCATCCCACCACCGGCGGCTACCCGGTCGTCGGGGTGGTGGACGACGTGACCGGGCTCGCGCAGGCCCGGCCAGGGACTACGGTGAGGTTCCATGGACCTCAACGCTGACCTCGGCGAGGGATTCGGCATCTGGCGGCTCGGCGACGACGAGGCGCTGCTGGGCCTCATCACCTCCGCCAACGTGGCCTGCGGTTTCCACGGCGGCGACCCGTCCACCATGCGCCGGGTCTGCGCCGCCGCCGCCGAACGCGACGTCGCGATCGGCGCCCAGGTCGGCTACCGCGACCTCGCCGGCTTCGGCCGCCGGCACATCGCGTACGGCTTCGCGGAGCTGCGCGACGAGGTGACCTACCAGCTCGGGGCGCTCGACGCGTTCTGCCGGGTGGCCCGCGTCCGGGTCCGCTACCTCAAGCCGCACGGCGCGCTCTACCACGCCGCGTCGACCGACGAGGCGCAGGCCGCCGCCCTGGTCGCCGCCGTCAACGACTACGACCACGAGCTGCCCGTGCTCTGCGCGCCCGGCTCGATGCTGGCCCAGCTCGCCACCGGCGCGGGCCTGCGGGTCGTCGCCGAGGGCTTCGCCGACCGTGGCTACCTGCCCACCGGCGCGCTCGTGCCCCGCAGCGCCCCCGGCGCGCTGGTCACCGACCCCGAGCAGGTGGCCGCCCGGGCGGTCCGGATGGCCACCGAGCGCACGGTGGTGGCGGTCGACGGCAGCGTGGTGCCCTGCCAGGTCGAGTCGATCTGCCTGCACGGGGACACGCCGGGGGCGGTCCGCTGCGCCGAACTGGTGCGGGCCGCGCTGGTCGAGGCGGGGGTCACGCTCACTGCGTTCGCGTGAAAGGAAGGGCCCCCTGTTAACGCATTCGGTATAGGAAGGGCCCCTTCCTAACCGCCGGGCGCCGGCGGCGCGGGCGGGTCAGGTGTCCAGGCCGCGCAGGACCAGGGGGAGGCGGGCCGCACCGCCCTCGACCACCCGGACCGGCACGCCCCAGTCCTGGCGGGTCAGGTGGCAGGCCGCGTGCTCCACGTCGGCGTCACAGGTCGCCGCCTGCGCGGTCACCTGGAGCACCCCTCCGGCCACCGAACCGTCGACCACCAGCCGCCGGGACAGCTCCGTGCCGGTGCCCGCCCCGTCGAGCAGCAGCTCCGGCGGGGACGCCGACACGACCAGCCGGGTCGACGGCCCGTACGTCTCGTCCAGCTTCTGCCCCGGCGCCGGGGTGAAGACGATGTCCAGGGTCACCTCGCCTGCCGCCACGTCCGTGGGCTTGCGCTCGGTGCGGTGCCGGGGGCCGTCGACCGTGCTCGCCCCGGCAGCCGACAGCGCGCCCGGCGCCAGCCGGGTCAACCGGTGCGCCGCCGACTCGACCACCAGCACCCCGCCGTCCCCGGTCAGCACCAGGTCGCTCGGCTCGGCCAGCCCGTCGGCGACCGTCGACACCTGACCGGTCGCCGGGTCGAAGCGGCGGACCGCCCCGTTGTACGTGTCGGCGACCAGCACCGAGCCGTCCGGCAGCGCGCAGACACCCAGCGGGTGCTGCAACAGCGCCCGCTCGGCGGGGCCGTCGACGTGGCCGAAGTCGAACAGCCCCTGGCCGACGGCCGTGTGCAGGACGCCGTCCTCGACGTACCGGATCGCGCTGGTCTCGCTGTCGGCGACCCAGAGCCGGGTGCCGTCGGCCGACACGGACAGGCCGGAGGGCTGGGCCAGCCACGCCTCGGCGAGTGGGCCGTCGCGCAGCGCCTCCACCGTCGTCCCGGCGTACATGCCGGCCGTGCGGCGGATCGGGTCGAACCACCAGAGCTGGTGGATGCCGGCCATCGCGACGACCACCCGGTCGTCGTACCAGGCCAGGTCCCAGGGGGAGGAGAGGTCCACCGAGAGCGCGTCGTGGGCGTGGTCGTCGACCGTGGAGCGCCACTGCCGCCCGGTGCCGGCGACGGTGACCACCTCGCCGGTCGCCAGCCGTACGCCGCGCAGCAGGTGGTTCACGGTGTCGGCGACGACCACGTCGTACCCGGCCACCTCGGCCGCGTGCTCCGGCAGCCGGCAGAGCCCCTGCGGCTCCGAGAACGCGGCGGCCCCCGCCGGGCCGTCGGCCCGCCCCCGCGCGCCCGACCCGATCCGGCGCAGCAGCGTCTCCCCGTCCGGGGCCAGCTCGGCCAGCGAGTGCCGGGCCGAGTCGGAGACCAGCAGGTTCCCGCCGTCCAGCACGATCGCCTTGCCCGGGAAGCGCAGGGTCGTCTCCGGCTCGGCGGGCGGCACGTACGGGCCGTCGCCCCGGCGCAGGGTGCCCTTCGCCTCGTGGGTGGCGACCAACTCGTCGACGAGCCGGGACAGCCCCTCGGCGTGGCCCTCGCCGGCCATCGTGGCCACGACGTACCCCTCGGGGTCGATCACCGCGAGGGTCGGCCAGGCCCGGGCCGCGTACTGCTGCCACATGTCCAGCTCGGGATCGTCGAGGACGGGGTGGTGCACGCCGTACCGCTCGACGGCGGCGGCCAGGGCCTCCGGGTCCTTCTCGTGCTCGAACTTCGGCGAGTGCACGCCGACGACGACGAGCACGTCGGCGTACTTCTCCTCCAGTGGGCGCAGCTCGTCGATGACGTGGAGGCAGTTGACGCAGCAGAAGGTCCAGAAGTCCAACAGGACGCAGCGACCGCGGAGGTCCTGCAACGTCAGGTCTCGTCCACCGGTGTTGAGCCACTGGCGGCCTCGAAGTTCGGGCGCACGGACGCGGGGCGAAGTAGCCATACCGCCACCCTGCCACGGCCTCGGTGGGAAGGGCCCGGAGGCTCGGACACTGTGGCACGGCGAACGGGAAGCGCGCAGGGGCGGGCCACGGTGATCCGTGCCCCGCCCCCGCGGAGGTCCGCTACTTGCTGGACGGCTTCAGGCAGAGCACCTTGTTCGGCACGTTGCCCTGAAGGACGACGTGCGGCTGGGCCGGGTCGGCGCACTTCTCCTTCGCGTCGACCTTGGAGACCACGGTGAACGCGCCGGCCTCACCGCAGGTGGCCGCCGTCGCGTTGCCGCCCGCCTGCTTCACGCAGGAGCCCACGGCCGGGTCGAACGCCTTGGTGTCGCTGTCGCCGCCGAACTTGCCGAGCAGCATGAGCAGGCCCAGCGGCACCGCGAGGATCAGCACGGCGGCCACCAGGACGGCCGCCAGCACACGCCCGTTGCGCACCTTGGGCGTGGGCGCCTCGGTCTTCGGCTCCTCCGCCGCCTCCGGCTTGAACGCGGCGAACCGGTCCTGCTCCTGCTCCGTCCCCCAGGACGGGCCGGACTGCTGCCCCGGTGCCGGGTGGGCGGGGGGTAAACCGGCCTGGCCCGGCTCGCCGTACGGGCCAGGGGTGTGACCCGGTACCGGGCTCTGCACGGCGGTGGCCCCGGGGCCGGGGAACTGCTCGCCCGGCCGGTCGTTGTCGTGCGGCCGGACGCCGTTGACCGGCCGGTTGCTGGCCGGCGGGTCGACGAAGGACGGCAAGCCCGGCGGGAAGGCCGGCGGGGCCCCGACGGCGGCGGCACCGGCGGCCGGCCCGTCGCCGAACCCGTGCTGCTGCCCGGGGGAGCGGGCCGGGTCGTCGAACCGCTGCGGCCCCCGGTCGTCGAACCGCTGCTGGGGCCCGGCGTCGTCGAACCGGCCGTGCGGCCCGCCGTCCTCGAACCGGCCCTGCGGACCCGGCTCGTCGAACCGACTCTGCTGGTCGCGCTCGTCGAAGCGGCCCTGCGGGCCCGGCTCGTCGAAGCGGCCCTGCGCCGCCGGGTCGTCGAAGCGCTGCGGCCCGAGGTCGTCGAACCGGCCGTGCGGGTTCTGCTCGTCGAAGCGGGGCGGCGGGTTGTGGTCGGGGCGGAACCCGGTCTCCGCGGCCGGCTCCGGCTCGTCGGCCGGCTCAGGGCGGGCGGGGCGGCCGTACACGCGGGGCGCGGGCGCGTCGCTCGGGCGCACCGCCTGGTCGGCCGGGGGAGCCACCCGGCTGGCCGTCGGCACCGACGCGCTGGCCGAGACACTGCCCGCGGCACCGACCGCGCCGGCTGCGGACTCCCCGGCCTCCGGCAGGGGTACGGCGGCGCCGGACTCTGGCGAGACGCGGGGGGCGGGCACGAACGGGCCGGCCTGTGCCTGCGACTCCTCGGCGCGGCCCCAGCCGGAGTCCGCGGCTGCGGGCTCCGAATCGTACGGCGCTCCGATGCCGTCCCGGCCCGGCGGCTCGGCCGCGAACTGGGCCGGCGGCACGTAGCCGGCCGGCGGGGCGGCGGCCAGGCTGGCACCCGGCACCCGCTGCTCCTGCGGCGGCAGCGGTACGGCGTTGGCCGGCGAGATTCCCGGCCCGGGGGCGGGCTGGTACAGCGGCCGGCCCTCCGACCGCTCGGGCTCCCAGCCGTTGCCGGCCGGCTGCGGGGTGGCGGAATCCGCCTCGGTGCGCCCCCATGCCTCGCCCGGCGCCCACGGCGCGACGTCCGGCGCGGCGGGGCGCTCGGCCCGGTCGGTGTCGGGCCACTGCTGCGGGTTGGCGCTCTCAGCGGGTGCGCCCCAGGTCGGCGGGCCGTCCGTGCCGGCGGAGGCGGTGGCCCTGGCCGGCGGCACGGAGGTGGGCTCGGCCGCGGCCCAGTCGGGCACCTCCGGCCGCTCGTCCTGCGCCTGCGGCACGGATGCCGCACCCCAGGTGCCGGGCTGGCCGGACTCGCCGGCGGCGGGCCAGGGGTTCGACTCGGCCCGGTCGTCCTGCTGGCCGCCGGTGGCGTTCCAGCCGCCGGAGCGGGCGGGGTCGTCGTCCTGCGAGGTGGTGGGCGCGCCGGCGTTCCAACCGCCGGAGCGGTTGGCCTCGTCCTGCTGGCCGGCGTTCCAGTCCTGGGGCGGGGTCGCCTGGCCGGGGACGGACACGCGGGCTGCACCCCGAACGCCGGACGCGGCCGGCTGCCCCCAGGCGGGGGCGGGCTGCTCCGCGGAGCCGGGCTGGTCGGCGGGTGCCCAACTGCCGGAGCGGGCGGGGTCGTCGTCCTGCTGGGCGGCCGGCGCGCCGGCGTTCCAACCGCCGGAGCGGACCGGGTCGTCGTCCTGCTGTCCGCCGGTGGCCTTCCATCCGCCGGAGCGGGCGGGGTCGTCCTGCTGGCCGGCGTTCCAGCCGCCGGAGCGGTTGGCGTCGTCCTGCTGGCCGGCGTTCCAGTCCTGGGGCGGGGTCGCCTGGCCGGGGACGGGCACGCGGGCGGCGCCCCGGGCGTTGGCCTCGGCCGGCTGGTTCCCGGTGGGGGCCGGCTGCTCGGGCTGGGCTCCCCAGGCCGGCTGGTTTCCTGCGGCGCCCGGCTCGGCCGGGGCCGGCGGGGCGGGGGCCCAGGCAGCGGGCTGCCCGTCCTGCTGCGGGCGGCCCGGCGCGGGCGGCTGCTCGGGCGGTTGCCCCCACGCGGGCTGCGAGGCTGCGGCCGGCGGCCCCCAGGCGGCCGGGCGGCCCGCATCGGGCTGCTGGGCCGGGGCGGCGCCCCAGGCGGCCGTCGCGGGCTGGTCACTTTGCGGGGCGGGGGCACCCCATGCGGGCGCGGCGGGAGGGTCGTTCGGCGGGACCGCGCCCCAGGCGGCGGTGGCCGGGGGCTGGTTGTCCGGGGGAGGGGCTCCCCCCCAGGCGGCGGTGGCCGAGGGCTGGTCGTTCGGCGGGGCGGCGCCCCAGGCGGCCGTCGGGGGCTGGTCGCCCTGCGGGGCGGGGGCGCCCCACGCGGGAGCGGCGGGCCGGTCGTTCGGCGGGACCGCGCCCCAGGCGGCGGTGGCCGGCGGCTGGTCGCCCTGCGGGGCGGGGGTACCCCAGGCGGCCGTCGCGGGCTGGTCGCCCTGCGGGGCGGGGGCACCCCACGCGGGCGCGGCGGACTGGCCGTTCGCGGGGGCCGCGCCCCAGGCCGCCGCCGGTGGCTGGTCGTTCTGCGCCGCCCAGGCGGGTGGGTTCGGCCGGGTCGCGGGGGGCGGCGGCGCCCAGCCGAGGTCGGGGTTCGCGACGCCGTACGACGCCGGTGCGCCGGCGCCCGGCGACACCTCGTCCGGCTCCTGGCCGGGGTGGTGCGGGCCCTCGGACGTCATCGGTGCGCCTCCTCCATCACATGTCGGCCGCCGATGCCGACGGTGCGTCGGCGTGGGTGCCGGCGGCCGCCGGCGGTCCCGGCCATGGGGACTCCCCGCACCGTATCCGGTGGCCGCCGTCGGCATCCGGGGAGCACCGGCCGTCACTCCGCGTCGCCGGACGGTGTCGAGGAGCTTCTATCAACGCGACGGCGTCCGGGTGGGCGATTGACGACCGAGCCCCACCGTACCGGGCGCTGTGGCGAGGCGGAATCCCGGTGTCAACCGGGCCTGAACGCCGACGACCCGCCCGGGGTCCACCGGGCGGGTCGTCGAACTGGAGGAGGTGAGGGAAGCTTCGGAGCGTCAGCTCATGTGGCGCTGGGCGATGGCGAGAAGCTCCTCGCGGACCGCGGGCGAGTTGGCGGAACGCAGCGCGTGCTCGATGGCACGGGCGCGGCGGTTGGCGTCGCGGCGGTTGCGGATTCGCTCGATCATGCTCATCTGGGTCTCTCCTCCTGGCTATTCGGTTGTCAGCCCCTTGATGACTCCATTGAACCTCATCCAGTGTGGACTCGCCAATGATTATTAGGTGAGCTGGAACACCGACCTAATGATCGTAGGTCAACAGTCCTGCGGAGACGCGTTTTCTTTCCCCAACGGCCACGGCCGGTGTGCCGGGGGTTCACCCCGCGCACACCGGCCGTGGGCTGGTGTCGGTTACCCGTCAGGTCCAGGCGAGCAGCGCCGCCTCCGGGTCGGTGAGGAAGTCCCCGATGTCCCGGAGGAACTTCGAGCCCAGCTCGCCGTCGATGATCCGGTGGTCGAAGGAGAGCCCCAACGTGGTCACCTGACGAGGCCGGACCTTGCCCTTGTGGACCCAGGGCATCTCCCGGACCGCGCCGAAGGCCAGGATCGCCGACTCGCCCGGGGGCAGGATCGGCGTGCCCGTGTCCACCCCGAACACCCCGACGTTGGTGATCGTCAGCGTCCCGCCGGACATGGCGGCCGGCGAGGTGCGGCCGGCCTTCGCCGTCTGCACCAGCTCCGTCATCGCGTCCGCCAGCTCGCGCAACGACAGCCGGCCGGCGTCCTTGATGTTCGGCACGATCAGGCCGCGCTCGGTGGCCGCCGCGATGCCCAGGTTGACGTAGTCCTTGACGACGATCTCGTCCCCGGCCCACGTCGAGTTGACCATCGGGTGCCGCCCGACCGCGAGCAGCACCGCCTTGGCCACCAGCAGCAGCGGCGAGACCCGGACGTCGCGCCACTCCCGCCGGCCGCGCAGCCGGTCCAGGGCCTTCATCGCCCGGGTCACGTCGACGGTCAGGAACTCCGTCACGTGTGGGGCGGTGAACGCCGAGCGGGACATGTTCTCCGCCGTGAGCTTGCGTACCCCCTTGACCGGGATGCGCTGCTCGCGGTCCGCGCCGAAGCTCGCGGCGGCCGTGGCCCGCGCCGTCGGCTGCTCGGCCGCCGTCGCCGCTGCCGCGCCGTTCGCGGCCCGCTGCACGTCCTCCCGGGTGATCGAGCCCAGCGGCCCCGACCCGGTCAGCGAGCCCAGGTCGACGCCGAGGTCCCGGGCGAGCTTGCGCACCGGCGGCTTGGCCAGCACCAGCCCGGTCCCGTCGCGCCGGTCCCGGGGCTGCGGCACCGGGGCCGCGGTCGGGGTCGGGGCGGGGGCGACCGGGGCCGGGGCGGCCTCGTCCAGCGCCGGGGCGCCGGCCCCGGCGGGGGCGACGGCCTTGCGCGGGCGGCGCTTGGCGGCGGTGGTGCGCGGGCCGTAGCCGACCAGCACGGCCGTACGACCGCCCGGGGCCGGGCCGCCGATCAGGCCCGGCTCGACCGCGCCCTCGCTCGGGGCCACCTCGACCGCCGCCAGCGAGGCGGCCGACGGGGTGGGCAGCTCGGACGAGGGCGCGCCCGTGGTCGACTCCTCGATCGGGCCCGCGCCCGGGTCGGTGTCGATCGCGATGATCGGCGTGCCGACCTCGACCGTGGTGCCCTGCGGGTGGAAGATCCTCCGCACCTGGCCGGCCCACTTCGCCGGGATCTCCACGGCCGCCTTGGCCGTCTCCACCTCGACGATCGGCTGGTTCAGCTCGATCGTGTCGCCCTCGGCGACCAGCCAGGCGAGGATCTCGCCCTCGGTCAGGCCCTCGCCCAGGTCGGGCAGGTTGAACTCCTTGATCCGCGACATCCCGCTCACCACCCGAACGTGCGGTCGACGGCGTCGAGCACCCGGTCGAGGTCCGGCAGGTACTCCTCCTCCACCCGGGCGGCCGGGTAGGGGACGTCGAAGCCGGTGACCCGCAGCACGGGGGACTCCAGGGAGTAGAAGCACTCCTCGGTGATCCGGGCGGCGATCTCCGAGCCCAGCCCCAGGTTGCCCGGGGCCTCGTGCACCACCACGCACCGGCCGGTGCGCCGCACCGACTCGTACGCGGCGCTCAGGTCCAGCGGGGAGAGCGTGCGCAGGTCGACGACCTCCAGCTCCCGGCCGTCCTCGGCCGCGGCGGTCGCCGCGTCCAGGCAGGTGCGCACCATCGGACCGTACGCCAGCACGGTGGCGTCCGTGCCGGGCCGCACCACGCGGGCCGAGTGCAGCGGGTACGCCTCCGCCAGCGGGGCGTCCAGCTCGACCGGGCCCTTCTCCCAGTAGCGCCGCTTCGGCTCCAGGAAGACGATCGGGTCGTCCGAGGCGACCGCCTGCTGGATCATCGAGTACGCGTCCTGCGGGCTCGCGCAGCTCACCACCTTCAGGCCCGCGGTGTGCGCGAAGTACGCCTCCGGCGACTCCGAGTGGTGCTCCACCGCGCCGATGCCGCCGCCGAACGGAATCCGGATGACCATCGGGATGCGGACCTTGCCCTGCGAGCGGTAGTGCATCTTCGCCACCTGCGACACGATCTGGTCGTACGCGGGGTACACGAAGCCGTCGAACTGGATCTCGCAGACCGGGCGGAAGCCGCGGATGGCCAGGCCGACCGCAGTGCCGATGATGCCGGACTCGGCCAGCGGCGTGTCGATCACCCGCTGGTCGCCGAAGTCCTTCTGGAGCCCGTCGGTGATTCGGAAGACGCCGCCGAGCTTGCCGATGTCCTCGCCCATGAGCACGACCTTCGGGTCGTTCTCCAGGGCCCTGCGCAGGCCGGCGTTGAGCGCCTTGCCGATGCTGAGCGTCTCCGTGGCCATCAGTGGGCGCTCCCCTCGAACGACTCCAGGTAGCGGCTGAACCGGGCGCGCTGCTCGTCCAGCTCCGGGGACCCGTTCGGGTAGACGTGGTCGAACATCGTCACCGGCTCGGGGTCGGGCATGGCGAGCACCCGCTCGCGCAGGTGCACCGACTCGGTGCGCGCCTGCTCGTCCACCTCGGTGAAGAAGCCGGCGTCGGCGATCTGCTGCTTCTCCAGGAACGCCTTCATCCGGGCGATCGGGTCCTTGGCCTGCCACGCCTCGACCTCGCTGGCGATGCGGTAGCGCGTCGGGTCGTCGGAGGTGGTGTGCGCCCCCATCCGGTACGTGTACGCCTCGATGAGGCTGGGGCCCTGGCCGTGCCGCGCGCTGTCCAGCGCGTGCCGGGTCACCGCGTACGAGGCGAGCACGTCGTTGCCGTCCACCCGGACGCCCGGGAAGCCGAAGCCGCCCGCCCGCCGGTAGAGCGGCACGCGGGTCTGTCGCTCCAGCGGCTCGGAGATGGCGTACTGGTTGTTCTGGCAGAAGAACACCAGCGGGGCGTTGAAGACGCTGGCCCAGACGAACGACTCGTTCACGTCGCCCTGGCTGGTCGCGCCGTCGCCGAAGTAGGCGATCACCGCTTCGCCGTCGTCGCCGCCGGTCCTGCCCTCCATGGCGACACCCATGGCGTACCCGGTCGCGTGCAGGGTCTGCGCCCCGATCACGATCGTGTACATGTTGAACTTGAACTCGTTCGGGTCCCAGCCGCCCTGGTCGACGCCGCGGAACAGGCCGAGCGGCATGATCGGGTCGATGCCCCGGCAGTAGAGGACGCCGTGCTCCCGGTACGTCGGGAAGGCCATGTCCTGACCGCGCAGCGCGCGCCCGGAGCCGACCTGCGCCGCCTCCTGGCCGAGCAGGCTGGCCCAGAGGCCCAGCTCGCCCTGCCGCTGCAACGCGGTGGCCTCCGCGTCGAGCTTGCGCACCAGCACGAGGTCGCGGTAGAGCCCGCGGTACTCCTCGTCGGTGAAGTCGACGCGGTACTCCGTGCCGTCCGGGCCGAACGCGCGCTCGACGCGCTCGCCGGTGGGCGTGAGCAGCTGTACGAGTTCCGGGTCGCCGGCCGCCGCCGTCCGCTTGGCGCGGGGTGCGGCTCGTCGGCCGCGCGTGGTGACCCCGGGGTCGCCCTTTGCCATCCGTCTCTCCCTGTCGTGGTCTGCGCCGGCGCCGGGGGTGACCCGCTCCGCGCAGTGCGTGCGCCCGCCCGGCCGGTGCCGGGCTGGTTCCTGGCGGGCCGCGCCTGGCCCCGGTGGGGGTTGTCGCGCGGCGTGAGCCGGATTCTGGCCGAATCCGGTTCGGGAGCTCCGACGCCGTGCCGCGCCTGCCGCGGGGGTGCGCGGAGGTCTGGCAGCGTTGCCGTCTTGCCTCAAATCATGGCAGAGGAGGTGAGCGGGCCCACAGTACGCCCGCCCCGTCGGCGGTGGCTGTCGGCTTTGCGGCCGGCTGATGGCTTTGTCCCGCGCCGTGCGGGAGCTTTGTCCGGGTGGGACGGACATTTTGTGTGTCGACACGCTGTGGTGCCTGGTGAACTGGCCGTCGCTGGTTCAAGCTGGTGGCGGCCTGCGGGCATTTAACAGCTTTTGTCCGTTTGTGGTCGTCCAGAGCCGCCGCCCGCCCCGTACCGGCGACCGAAAGACGAGGAGTGCGCGTGTCCCAGTCAGACGAGGGCCCCACCGCGCCGCTGCTCGGCCGGCACCGGGCGGCCGGGGGCGGGTACCGCCGGGTCGTCGGCGCGCACCGTGCCCCCGGCTCCGGTGCCACCAACCGCGGCTACCTCTTCACGGTCGCCCTGCTTGCCGGCACCGCCTCGATGCCCATCCTCGCCGCCCTCAGTGCCGGCTCGGCCACCGTCGGCAGCACCGCGCTGCCCGACAGCGGCACCCCGTTCCTTCCCACCCCGTCCGTCGGCCCGGTGGTCGTGCCGATGCCGGCACCCGGTCGGCCCGCCCCGACCCCGTCCACCCGGCCGGGGGCCGCCTCCGTGCCGCCGCCGGTGCCGACCCTCCCGCCGCCGGTGCCCGCCCCGGCCCCGCCGGCCGCCCCCGGCCGCTCCGACCCGGACGGCGTACGCCCTCCGCCGCGCCCGCCCCTGCCGCCGCGCCCCGCGCCCTCGGCGCCCCAGGCCCCGAGGCCCGTCCCGACGCCGCGCCCGTCCCCCGTACCGTCGCCGAGCGACCCGCCGGGGCAGGCGCCGTCGCCCACGGGCGAGCCGACGGCCAGCTCCTCCGGCTCGCCGCAGGCGACCACCCCGCCGCCCGGCACCGAGCCGACGTCGAGCACCGACCCGACCCCCGACCCGGGGCCGACGGCGAGCGCGGAGCCTCGGGCGGCACGCGCGCCGGCCTGCTGGTCACCGGGCTGAGCGCGCCCGCCGACCCTCACCCCGGGTGCGCGTCGTCCCGCCGGCCCTGATCCGGGTGCACGTCGTCCCGCCGTCCCGGGCGGGCCCTCGCGGATGTGCGGGGCGGTCAGGCCCCGTCGTCGGCGAGCCGGTGCCGGTTCGCCTCGATCCAGGCGTCCAGGGCGGCCGGGTCGTCCGGGTCCACCCCGTCGGCCATGAGCTGGGCCACCGCCGCAGTGGCCGGGCTGCGCCGCTCGCCGGTCGAGTAGAGGCGGGCGAACTCGGGGACCATCTCCTCGATCGCCGTGTCGGTCCGGGTGGCCGCCGCCTCCGGCAGGCCCTTGCGCCGGGCCGCGTACGCCGCCCAGCCGCGCAGCACCCGGGGGAGCATCGCGGCGTCGTCCATGTCGAGCACGGCCCGCCGGTGCACCCAGTCGAGCAGGAACAGCTCGGCCACGGTGGGGCTCCAGCGCAGCGGGTCGGCGTCGGGGAAGCTGGCCGCGTGGTCCAGCAGCAGGCTGAGGCAGAAGTGCAGCGAGGCGAGCCCCGCGTCGTCGGACGGGTCCAGGTCGAACCGGGTCGCCTCGGGGGAGGCGAGGAACGCCCGGACCAGCTCCGTGCGCTGCTCGCCGGAGAGCGGCCGGGCGTCCCGGGCGGTGCCGGGGACCGGCCGGGGCAGCAGCGCCAGCCGCGCGCCGGCCAGGGCCCGGTCGGCGGCGAGGGAGCCCTCGGCGGGCAGCTCGGCCAGGCCGTCGGTGACCGCCAGATGCCGGGCGACCTCGCCGCGCATCCGGGCCGGGTCCTCCTCCCGGAACCAGGTCAGCTCGTCGCCGTCGACCATCTCGCGGACCTGGTCGACGATCCGGCCGGCGGGGCCGCCGACGAAGACGTCCTTGGTGATGCCGATGTTGTGGTCGACCAGGGCCACCAGCGCGTGCTCCGGGCCGCCGTCGGCGTCGTCGTACGCGAAGGTGGCGAGGTAGGAGGTCTGGTCGCCGTAGACGTCGCCGTAGCACCAGGTGCCGGTGAGGTGCACCCGGCCGAGCTGCGCCGACCACTCGGGCGCCTGCGCGCCGGGATTGACCTTCGCCGCGCCCTCGGCGTCGGGCACCAGGGTGGCGAAGACGTGGCGGATGGTCTTGGCGGCGGCGGTGCGCCGCCGGGAGGTGGCCGCGAGGAAGCCGGCGACGAACTCCCGGACGGCGGTGTGCCGGTCGGTCTCCGCGACCGCGTAGACGCTGCCGAGCAGCGCCGCGCCGAGCATCTCGGCGTCGAGGGCGGTGTCGAGCCTGGTCACGTCGCGTGCGGCGTGCAGCACCGCGTCGTAGGGGGTTTGAGGCGTGGCCATGCGTCGACCCTACGCCCGTGGGGAGCCCCCGGACAGCGCGAAGACGGCGCGGCTCTCAGCGCCCGGCGGCGTCCCGCAGGGCCCGCCTCGCCGTCGAGTAACGGGTCAGCACCGCCCGCACCGGCTCCACCACGTGCTCCCGGCCGACCGCCCCGACGGCGCTCGTCAGCCGCCGCTCGGCGCGGCGGCGGGCCCGCTGGGCCGCCCACCGGGTCACGGGCCGGGTCAGCGCCGCCACCAGCAGCCCGGCGAGCAGGCCGCCGAGCAGCAGCACGGTGGGCAGGGGGGCCTCGCCGAGGCGCGGGTACTCCAGGGCGGGCAGGCCGAGGGCGCGCAGCGCGTACCCGAGGACGAGCCAGCCCAGCCCGGCCACGGCCGCGAGGGTGACCAGCCACTGCACCGCGCCGACGACCCGCCACCAGGCCGGGCGACGCTGTATCCCCAGGTCGACGCCGGCGACCGCGCGGTCCAGGGCGTCCGGCAGGTCGTTCAGCCGGGACCGGGCCGCCGTGGTCACGGCGCTCGCCCAGGGGGCCGGCAGGCCCGCCCCCGACCGGTCGCCGACCGCCCGCACGGCCAGCCCGAGCGCCGAGCGCTGCGCGGCGGTCGGGTCCGGTACGGAGGTCGCGGCGACCGGGCCCGCCGCCGGGTCCCCGGCGTCGCCGCCGGCCGGGCCGGGCAGGTGCAGCCGGCGCAGCGGGTCGGGCCGCAGCCGGCGCAGGCCCCGCGCCAGCGGCCAGCCCGTGCTCGCCGCAGCCCGGTGCCGGTACGCCCCCTCGACCGCCTCCGCCACCGCCGGCACGCCGGCCACCCCGGCGAGTGCCCGCTCCAGCCCCGCCACGGTCGTCTCGTCCGGCCCCTCGGCGGGCGGCTCGGGGGCGACCAGCTCGTCGAGCCCGGCCACCACCGTGTCCACGTCCCCGGCGAGGCGGCGCAGCGCGGCCTGCCGCTCGGCGACCGTGCGCTCCAGCGTCGCCCGCAGCTCCGTGATCCCGGACGGGTCGACGGCGGTGGTGGCCAGCAGCGGCACCCCGCCCAGCCCGTCGGCGTCGAGGAGCCGGCGCAGGTCGTCCAGCACCCGGGGCAGCTCGGCCGGGGGGAGCCGGTCGGCCTGGTTGAGCACCACCAGCGTCACGTCCCGGTGCCGGTGGAACTCGCGCAGGTAGCTGGTGTGGATGACCCGGTCGGCGTACTTCTGCGGGTCGACCACCCAGACCACCAGGTCGACCAGGCCGAGGAGCCGGTCGACCTCCAGCCGGTGCGAGTGCTGCACCGAGTCGAAGTCGGGCAGGTCGAGCAGGACCAGCCCGTGCAGGGCCGACTCGTCGTCGGCGTCCAGGGCGCTCTCCCGGACGAACCGGTGCCGGGGCAGCACCCCCACCCAGTCGAGCAGTCGGTTCGCCCCGTCCAGCGGGCCCCAGACGCAGGCGTGCGCCACGCCGGTGGTGGGCCGGCGCACCCCGACCGGCGAGAGGTCCAGCCGGGCGAGCGCGTTGAACAGGCTCGACTTGCCGCTGCCGGTGGCGCCGGCGAGGGCGACCAGCGTGTGGTCGCGGGAGAGCGCCAGCCGGGCGCCGGCCCGCTCGACCAGGGTGTGCGCGGGCACGAGTCGGGCGTCGGGGAGCTGGCCGTCGACCGCGTCGAGGAACCGGCGGACCGCCTCCAGGCGGGCGATCAACGCGTCCGGGTCGACCCGCTGGTCGCCCCGGAGAGCCTCCCGTACCCGATCCACGATGTTGGTCACCCGAGCCCCTCTTCGTCCGCGGCCCGGCGGCGCGCCGGCCCGCTCCGCGTGCTCACGGCGCCTTGCCCTCGGGGGCCGGCGCCGGAGGCAGGGCGTCGCCGGCCTCCGCCAGGCCGCTGCGGTGCCGGGCGTCCTCCACCCGGTCGGCCGCCGCGCGCAGGGCGTCGCCGGCGTCCGCCGCCGGGCGGGCCTCGCCCGTGCGGGAGAGGAACCGGGCGGCCTCGGCGTCGAGCAGCTCCCGGACCCGGGTCAGCAGGTCGCCCCGGGCCTTGTTGGCCAGCGTCCGCACCGCCTGGTCGCCGAAGATGGCCTGGAGCACCGCCTGGGCGGCGACCGTGGTGCCGGCCCCGGTGGCCACCTCCAAACCGGTCGGGACGAACGCGGTCGAGGTGAACACGGCGATCATCACGGCCAGCCCGGTGGCGTTCACCGCGTACGCCGCCGTGCGGGCCACGAACCGCCTGTCCCCGCCCTCGGCCCGGACCAGCTCCAGCACCCCGCGCTGCCAGTCGCGGACCAGCCGCTCGGCGCGCTCGGGGAAGTCGTCGCCCGGATGCGCCATCGACGGTGCGAGCAGCGCCGCCCCGGCCGGGTGCGCCTTCCACGCCGTGTACGCGTTCTCGGCCGCCTCGGCGGCGACCCCGCGCAGCAACGTGACCAGTTGCGACTCGATGGCCTCGCGCAGCTCCGTCGCGGGGGCGGGCCGGCCCGTCACCGCCGAGAGCAGGCGGTCGCGCAGCCGGCCGATGCGCGCCTCCAGGGTGCGGAAGAACTCGCCGGTGCCGACGAACTCCTGCCAGCGGGCGAGCACCTCGCCGCGGAGCAGCCGGCCGTCCCGCAGCCCCTGCTCCACGGTCCGCTCGGCCCCCCGGTACGCGGCCACCACCCGCTCGTCGAGGGCGTCGGCTGCGGCCCCCTGCTCGTCGGCGGCGTCGGCGAGCCCGGACACGGCGGGGCGCAGGGCGGCCAGCGCGCCGTCGAGGGTCTGCCGGACCACGGCGGCGCGCGCGCCGGCATCGGCGGCGAGCTGGGAGAACCAGTCGGCCAGCGGGGCGGTGACCTGCTCCGGCAGCAGGCCCTGGCCGTCCACCCAGGTCTCGGGCAGAACGAACAGCGGTGCCGCGCCGAGGCCCTGGGCGGCGAGCATCTCGGCCAGGTGGGCGGCGACCTCGTCGGACGCCTCGACGGGCACCCGGTCGAGCACCATGGCGATCACCGCGCCCCGGGCCCGGGCGGTGTGCAGCAGCTCCCAGGGGACGGCGTCGGCGTACCGGGCGGCGGTGGTGACGAAGAGCCAGAGGTCGGCGGCGGCGAGGAGCTGCCCGGCCAGGGCCCGGTTGGCGTCGACCACCGAGTCGATGTCGGGGGCGTCGAGGAAGGCCAGCCCGGGAGGGAGCGCCGGGGCGGTTACGAGCTGGAGGGTGCCCGGGTCCTCGCTCGGCTCGTTGGTGCGGGTCAGGCCGGGCAGCAGCTCGCCCTGGCGGAACCAGCCGGAGTCGGTCGGGCTGCACACGAGCACCGGCGAGCGGGTGGTCGGCCGGAGCACCCCGGCGGCGCTGACCCGGGCCTGGACCAGGCTGTTGACCAGGGTCGACTTGCCGGCCCCGGTGGAGCCGCCGACGACCACCAGCAGCGGCGCGTCGAGCCGCGCCAGCCGGGGCAGGAGGTAGTCGTCGAGCTGCGCGGTGAGGCTCGCGCCGGTCTGCCGGGCGGCGTCGGCCGAGGGCAGGGCGAGCGGGAACCGGGCCGCGCCGATCGCGGCCCGCAGGCCGGCGAGCGCGCCGGGCAGGCCGTCGCCGGAGGGGCCGGACGGGTTTTCCCCGGCGTCCTCCGTGCCGGTGCGGGCGGCGACGGCGGGCGGGCCGGTGTGGGTGGCGGGGTCGCCGGGCGTCGTCACCGCTAAAGCGTGCCCGACCGACGCAAGGGAAGACAACCTGCCCCCGCGACGCGGGGTTGCGCCGGGTCGGCTCAACTCGACTTGACGATCGCCGCAGGCGTGGCACTATTGAGTCAAGTTCACTCAACTTGTGGCGAGTGCGCGGCGGGTGGACCCCGTCACCTGCCCCAACGTAAGAAGCGAGGAAGCGAAGATGGCACGTGCGGTCGGTATCGACCTCGGCACGACGAACTCCTGCGTCAGCGTTCTCGAGGGCGGTGAGCCCACCGTCATCGCCAACGCTGAGGGCTCGCGGACGACCCCGTCGATCGTCGCGTTCGCCCGCAACGGTGAGGTGCTCGTCGGTGAGGTCGCCAAGCGCCAGGCGGTGACGAACCCGGACCGGACCATCCGGTCGGTCAAGCGGGAGGTCGGCACCAACTGGACCGTCGACATCGACGGCAAGAAGTACACCCCGCAGGAGATCTCGGCCCGGACGCTGATGAAGCTCAAGCGGGACGCCGAGGCGTACCTGGGCGAGCAGATCACCGACGCGGTGATCACCGTCCCCGCCTACTTCAACGACAGCCAGCGCCAGGCCACCAAGGAGGCCGGCGAGATCGCCGGCTTCAACGTCCTGCGGATCGTGAACGAGCCGACCGCCGCCGCCCTGGCGTACGGGCTGGACAAGGGCTCCAAGGAGCAGACCGTCCTGGTGTTCGACCTCGGCGGCGGCACCTTCGACGTGTCGCTGCTGGAGCTGGCCGAGGGCGTCGTCGAGGTCAAGTCGACCAGCGGTGACAACCAGCTCGGCGGCGACGACTGGGACCAGCGCATCATCGACCACCTGGTGAAGACCTTCCGGGGCGAGCACGGCATCGACCTGGCCCAGGACAAGATGGCCCTCCAGCGGCTCCGCGAGGCGGCCGAGAAGGCCAAGATCGAGCTGTCGGCGGCCACCACCACCAACATCAACCTGCCGTACATCACCGCCGGCTCGGCCGGCCCGCTGCACCTGGACGTGACGCTCAGCCGCGCCGAGTTCCAGCGGATGACGCAGGACCTGCTGGACCGCTGCAAGGGCCCGTTCGAGCAGGCCGTGAAGGACGCCGGGATCAAGGTCTCCGACGTCGAGCACGTCATCCTCGTCGGCGGCTCCACCCGGATGCCGGCCGTGACCGACCTGGTCAAGCAGCTCACCGGCAAGGAGCCCAACAAGGGCGTCAACCCGGACGAGGTCGTCGCCGTCGGCGCCGCGCTCCAGGCCGGCGTGCTCAAGGGCGAGGTCAAGGACGTCCTGCTGCTCGACGTGACCCCGCTGAGCCTGGGCATCGAGACCAAGGGCGGCATCTTCACCAAGCTCATCGAGCGCAACACCACCATCCCGACCAAGCGCTCCGAGGTCTTCACCACGGCCGACGACAACCAGCCGTCGGTGCTGATCCAGGTGTTCCAGGGCGAGCGGGAGATCGCGGCCTACAACAAGAAGCTCGGCACCTTCGAGCTGACCGGCCTCCCGCCCGCGCCGCGCGGCGTGCCGCAGATCGAGGTCACGTTCGACATCGACGCCAACGGCATCGTGAACGTGCACGCGAAGGACCTGGGCACCGGCAAGGAGCAGAAGATGACGATCACCGGCGGCTCGTCGCTGCCGAAGGACGACATCGAGCGGATGCGCCGGGACGCCGAGGAGCACGCCGAGGACGACAAGCGGCGGCGCGAGGAGGCGGAGACCCGCAACCTCGCCGAGGCGCTCCAGTGGCAGACCGAGAAGTTCCTCGCCGAGAGCGGCGACAAGCTGCCCGGTGAGAGCCGGGACCAGCTCAACGAGGCCCTCGGCGAGCTGCGCGGCGCGCTGGGCGGCCAGGACATCGAGAAGATCAAGGCGGCCCACGAGCGGCTCGCGCAGGTCTCCCAGCAGGCCGGCTCGCTCCTCTACTCGCAGCAGGCCGAGCAGGGCGAGCAGCCCGGCGCGGCCGGCCCGGGCGCGGGCGCGACCGGTGGCCCGAAGGCCGGCGGCCCCGACGACGTGCTGGACGCGGAGATCGTGGACGAGGACAAGAAGTGACGATCCGCCTCGCCATCCGCACCCACGGCACAGGGATGAGGTAACCGCATGACGGAGAAGCCACGAGCCGCCGACCCGAGCTCCACCGGGTCGACGCCGGGTGGCTCCGCGGCCGCCGGCCAGGCTTCCGGCGAGGAGCCGCGGGTCGTCATCCGTGACAACCGCAAGGTCGGCAGGTCCGAGTCGCCCGCCGCGACCGACGCCGGGGCGGACGCCCCGGCGGAGGGCCTGGTGGAGGACGCCGAGGTCGTGGTCGACGAGATCGAGGCCGAGGCCGCCACCGTCGAGGGGCCGGCCGTGGTCGACGCCCCGGCGGAGCCCGCCGAGGGCGGGGCCGCCGCTCCGCTCGGCGCGGAGCTGGAGGCGCTGCGGGCCGAGCTCGACGAGCGGACCCGGGACGTCCAGCGGGTGTCGGCGGAGTACGCCAACTACCGCAAGCGGGTGGACCGGGACCGCGCCCTCGTCCAGGAGCAGGCGACCGGCTCGGTGCTGGCCGCGCTGCTGCCGATCCTCGACGACCTGGACCGGGCCCGCGAGCACGGCGACCTGGTGGGCCCGTTCGGCTCGGTGGCCGAGCAGCTCACCACCGCGCTGGGCAAGTTCGGCCTGACCGTCTTCGGCGAGCAGGGCGACCCGTTCGACCCGACCCGGCACGAGGCGGTGGCCCACCAGACCTCCGCCGACGTGACCGAACCGACCTGCGTCCAGGTCATGCGCCGGGGCTACCAGCTCGGCGAGCGGCTGCTGCGGCCGGCCATGGTCGCGGTCGCCGACCCGGAGTAGTGCAGAACCGCGACGTCCCGCCCGCCCCCGTCGGGCGGGCGGGACGACCGCGACACGTCCCACGGAAGGGGGTGGACCGGTGAGCACCAAGGACTGGATCGAGAAGGACTACTACGCCGCGCTGGGCGTGCAGAAGTCCGCCTCCGCTGACGAGATCAAGAAGTCGTACCGGAAGCTGGCCCGGGAGTCGCATCCGGACCACAACCCCGGCGACCCGAATGCCGAGGAGCGGTTCAAGGCCGTCTCCGAGGCGTACGCGGTGCTCGGCGACGACGCCAAGCGTCGCGAGTACGACGAGATGCGGTCCCTGTTCGGCTCGGGCGCGTTCCGGCGCAACGCCCGGGGCGCGGGCGGCCCCGGCGGGCAGCCGTTCGACGTCTCCGACCTGTTCGGCGGCGCGGCCGGCGGCGGCCGGTTCGGTGGCGGCGGCGGGGCCGGCTTCCAGGACCTGTTCAGTTCGATCTTCTCGGGTGGCGGTGCGGGCGGCCCGTCCCGCCCGCGCGGCCCGGCCCGGGGCCGGGACGTCGAGACCGAGGTGGCGCTGGACTTCGGCGACGCGGTCCGCGGGGTGACCCTCCCGCTGACCCTGCGCGCCCCCGGCGTCTGCGACACCTGCGCCGGCAGCGGGGCCAAGCCCGGCACCCAGCCGGTGACCTGCCAGGTCTGCCACGGCGTCGGCACGACCACCCGTAACCAGGGCTCGTTCAGCTTCTCCGAGCCGTGCCGCAACTGCCAGGGCGTCGGCACGGTCGTCGAGGAGAAGTGCCCGGAGTGCCAGGGCACCGGCGGGGTCACCAAGACCCGCACGCTGAACGTGCGCTTCCCCGCCGGGGTGGCCGACGGCCAGCGCATCCGGCTGGCCGGGCGCGGCGAGCCGGGCGAGCGGGGCGGCCCGGCCGGCGACCTCTTCGTCCAGGTGAAGGTGCGCCCCGACGAGCTGTTCGGGCGTACCGGGGACGACCTGACGCTGACCGTGCCGATCACCTTCCCGGAGGCCGTGCTCGGCACGGACCTGCGGGTGCCCACGCTCGACGGCACGGTGACGCTGCGGGTGCCGCCGGGCACGCCGGGCGGCCGGGTGCTGCGCGCCCGGGGCAAGGGCGTGGTGCGCCGGGACGGCCGGGCCGGCGACCTGCTGGTCACGCTCGACGTGGTGGTGCCGGCGAAGGTGTCCGACGAGGCGCGGGCGGCGCTGGAGGCGTTCGCCGAGCAGACCCCGCCGGCCGCCCGGGAACATCTCGACGCGCGGGTGCGTCGTTTCGATTGAGCCTGCTGAGTGCGTGCGGAGGTGAGCGGGGATGTCGGGAGACTTCATCGGCACGGACGACCCTGCCTACGAGGCCAAGGTGCTGATGATCTCGGTCGCGGCGCGGATGGCGGGGATGCATCCCCAGACGCTGCGCCAGTACGACCGGCTCGGCCTGGTGCAGGCCGGCCGGGCGGCCGGCGGCGGGCGCCGCTACAGCGTCCGGGACGTCGTGCTGCTTCGCGAGGTGCAGCGGCTCAGCCAGGACGAGGGGGTGAACCTGGCCGGGGTCAAGCGGATCATCGGCCTGGAACGCCTGCTGGAGGAGGCGCAGCAGCGGATCTCCCGGCTGGAGGCGGAGCTGGACGCCGCGTACCGCCGGGTGGCGGAGCTGGAGTCGCTGGCCCGCTTTCCCGGCCGTGACCTGGTCCCCACCACCCGCACCTCCACGGCCCTGGTCGTCTGGCGTCCCCGCCGCGACCGCTGATCCCGCCCCCCGCCGTCTTCCGTGGCGCAGTTTCCCGGAACCCGGCGGGGAGCGGGGTGGGGGCCGCTAGTCTCGAAATCGGGTCCTGTCCGGTTGTCACGGGCCTGGCGTACGCAGCCACCGCGTTGGCGAGGGGGAGCCATGTCGGAGCCGGCCAGGAAAGTTTCGCAGCAGGCGGAGGAGCGGCTCGACCGGGTCGCGGAGTCGGTCCGGGAGCGGTTCGACAAGATCACCAAGGGCCGGTTCGCCGACAAGATCACCGAAGGTCGGTTCGCCGACCAGGTCGACCACGGCATCGACCAGGGGCGGGCCGAGACGCATCGCGACCAGCAGGACGCGCGGCGCCCAGGGCGGGGCGAGTCAGCCGCCTGAGCGCCGGTGCGCCGGGCCGGGGCCCACGGGGGGCCCCGGCCCGTCTCATCCGCTCTCTGCCGCCGCGATCAGTCGGTGCTGACCACCGGCGTCACCTGCTGGGTGGCGGCGCGTTGCCGCAGCCACCGTTTGAACCAGGCGAAGTCCGGCAGCCGGGCCAGCATCGGCCCGGTCACCACGGTGATCAGCACGTACGCCGTGGCGAGGGCGGCCAGCTTCGGCTCGACGCTGCCGGCGGCGACGGCGAGCCCGGCGATGACGATGGAGAACTCCCCTCGCGGCACCAGGGCCAGGCCGGCCCGCCAGCGGCCGGGCTCCTTGATCCCGACCCGCCGGGCGGCCAGGTAACCGGTCAGCGTCTTCGTCCCCATCGTCACCACGGCCAGCGCGAGCGCCGGAAGCAGCACGGGTGGGATGTCCCGGGGGTCGGTGACCAGCCCGAAGAACACGAAGAAGACGGCGGCGAAGAGGTCCCGCAGCGGCGAGAGCATCTCGGTGGCGTGGTGCGCGACCGGGCCGGAGAGCGCGATGCCGACGAGGAACGCGCCGACCGCCGCCGAGACCTGGAGCTTCGCGGCGACGCCGGCGACCAGCAGGGTCAGGCCGAGTACGCCGAGCAGCAGCGCCTCCGGGTCCTTCGCCGACAGGGCCGCCGAGATCAGGTGCCCGTACCGAATCGCCACCACCAGCACCAGCACCACGGTGCCGACCGCCACGCCGAGCGCGATGCCACCGCCGAGGAGGCCGCTGCCGGCGACCACGGCGGTGAGCAACGGCAGGTAGAGCGCCATCGCCAGGTCCTCGATGACCAGCACCGAGAGGATCACCGGGGTCTCCCGGTTACCGAGCCGACCCAGGTCGGCCAGCACCTTGGCGATCACCCCCGAGGAGGAGACCCAGGTGATGCCGCCGAGCACGACGGCGGCCACCCAGTCCCAGCCGAGCAGGAAGGCGAACGCCGCGCCGGGCAGCGCGTTGAGCAGGCCGTCGATGAGCCCGGCGGGCGCCGAGGCGCGCAGGTTGCCGACCAGCTCGCCGGCCGAGTACTCCAGGCCGAGCATGACCAGCAGCAGGATCACGCCGATCTCCGCGCCGACGGCGAAGAACTCCTCGCTCGCGTTCAGGGGTAGCACGCCGCCGTGCCCGAAGAGGAGCCCGGCCAGCAGGTAGAGGGGGATGGGAGAGAGGCCGATCCGCCGGCCGAGCCGCCCCAGCAGCCCGAGCAGGAAGAGCAGGGCACCGACCTCGATGAGCAGGGTGGTGGTCTCGTGCATACGCGGATCAGCCGTCCGGCTCGTCGTCGGCGAAGATCGAGGCCACGCCGTCGAGCCCCCGGCGGTTCCCGACCACGACCACCACGTCACCGGAAGCGAAACGGAACGTCGGGCCCGGCGAGACGATCACCTCGCCACCCCGCAGCACGGCCACGATCGACGCGCCCGTGCGGGTGCGGGCCTGGGTGTCACCGAGCCGCTTGTTGACGTACCACGACCCGGCCGGGATGAGGATCTGCTCGGTGAGCAGGCCGGCGGCCTGCTCCCGGAGCCCGGAGAGCTGCCCCAGCATCAGCGACGCGCCGAGGATGTCGGCCAGCGCCTCCGCCTCGTCGTCTGTCAGGGGTATGTCATGCTGGCTGGAATCGGGATCGTCCGGGTCGTACAGGACGAGGTCGCGGCGGCCATTGCGGTGGGAGACCACGCCCAGCCGGCGCCCGGACTCCGTCACCAGGTCGTGACGCATTCCGATGCCCGGGAGGGCGGTCTGTTCTACACGTACTCGCACGGCCGCCAAGGCTACCGGCTGGGAATGTGGTCGATGGCTGCTCAGGGGTGTGCGGGGCAGGTCAGGGGCCGCACCGTCGGTCGGGCGTCGCTCGCGGCGGGCCTTCCCCCGGTGCCTGTGGGAGCTGCCCCGTCCGCGCTACCGCGCCGCCTCGCTGCCGCCTGTTGCGGCCCCTGTGGAGCTGAGTCGTTGGCGACATCGCGTCAGGACGGCGGCGTACGGGGAGTGACGTAGGTGCCCTTGCCCTGGTGTCCTTCGACGAGCCCTTCGGCCTGCAGGATCAGCAGCGCGGAGCGCACCGGTTCGGCCGAGACCCCGTAATGGGCGATCAACTCACGCAGCGACGGCAGCTTGTCGCCGGGGCCGTACTCACCTGAAGCAATCTTGTCTCGGATGTCCTGGGCGATGCGCTGGCGGTCGGAAACTCGGGGCATGTGGCAACTCCTGGTAGGCCCCAAGATCCTCCCATGGCGCGTGCCCGCGGCCCGCCTGCCGGGCTGACCCGGAGCGCCAGCAATGAGGATTGCTGTGACTCAGGTCACGTGGGCAAGGTTGAGCGGAATAGGCTCAACTCTGGTTGTGTCCTTCCTAGTGGACACGCCGATCCGGGGGAGCCCATGAACACGGAACGTCTCACCACCAAGAGCCGCGAAGCCATCACCGGTGCCGTCGCGCTGGCGAACCAGCGCGGCCACGCCACCGTGGAGCCCTGGCACCTGCTGCTGTCGCTGCTGGACACCGAGGGGTCGACCGCCTCGGGCCTGCTGCGCGCCGCCGGGGCCGACCCCGCCGACCTGCGCCGCGCCGCCCAGCGGGCGATCGACGCCCTGCCCGCCGCGCGTGGCTCCAGCATCGCCGAGCCCACCCTGGCCCGCGAGTTCGTCAACGCCATCGGCGCCGCCGAGCAGATCGCCCGGCCGCTGGGCGACGAGTACACCTCCACCGAGCACCTGCTCGCCGGCCTGGCCCGCGTCGGCGGCGCGGTCGCGAGCGCGCTGAGGAGCGCCGGCGCGACCGAGGAGAACCTGGTCGCCGCCTTCCCGACCGTCCGGGGCGGGGACCGGCGGGTCACCACCGCCGACCCCGAGCAGACCTACCAGGCCCTCGCCAAGTACGGCGTCGACCTGACCGCGAGCGCCCGGGACGGGAAGATCGACCCCGTCATCGGCCGGGACTCGGAGATCCGTCGGGTGATCCAGGTGCTCTCCCGGCGTACGAAGAACAACCCGGTGCTGATCGGCGAGCCCGGCGTCGGCAAGACGGCGATCGTCGAGGGGCTGGCCCAGCGGATCGTCGCCGGTGACGTGCCCGAGTCGCTGCGGGACAAGAAGCTGGTCTCGCTCGACCTCGGCGCGATGGTGGCCGGCGCGCAGTACCGGGGGCAGTTCGAGGAGCGCCTCAAGTCGGTGCTGGAGGAGATCAAGAACTCCAACGGGCAGGTCATCACCTTCCTCGACGAGCTGCACACCGTCGTCGGCGCGGGCAAGGGCGAGGGCTCGATGGACGCCGGCAACATGCTCAAGCCGATGCTGGCGCGCGGCGAGCTGCGGATGGTCGGCGCGACCACCCTGGACGAGTACCGCGAGCACATCGAGAAGGACCCGGCCCTGGAGCGCCGCTTCCAGCCGGTGCTGGTCGGCGAGCCGACCATCGAGGACACCATCGGCATCCTGCGCGGGCTCAAGGAGCGCTACGAGGTGCACCACGGCGTACGGATCACCGACGCCGCCCTGGTCGCCGCCGCCTCCCTCTCCGACCGCTACATCACCGACCGGTTCCTGCCGGACAAGGCGATCGACCTGGTCGACGAGTCCGCGTCCCGGCTGCGCATGGAGATCGACTCCCGCCCGGTCGAGGTGGACGAGATCGAGCGGGCCGTGCGCCGGCTGGAGATCGAGGAGATGGCGCTGGCCAAGGAGCCGGACCCGGCCTCCGCCGAGCGCCTGGAGCGGCTGCGCAAGGAGCTGGCCGACAAGCGCGAGCAGCTCACCGCCCTCTCCGAGCGCTGGCAGACCGAGAAGAGCCACATCACCAAGCTCTCCACCGCCAAGGAGGAGCTGGAGCGCCTCGGCGGCGAGGCCGAGCGGGCCGAGCGCGACGGCGAGCTGGAGCGGGCCGCCGAGCTGCGCTACGGCCGCATCCCGGCGCTCAAGGCCGAGCTGGCGCGGGCCGCGGAGGAACTCGCCCGGCTCCAGGCCGACGGCGCGATGCTCAAGGAGGAGGTCGGCGCGGACGACATCGCCGCGGTCGTCGCCTCCTGGACCGGCATCCCCGCCGGCCGGCTGCTGGAGGGCGAGACGGCCAAGCTGCTCCGGATGGAGGAGTCGCTGGCCTCCCGGGTGGTCGGCCAGGCCGAGGCGGTCGCCGCGGTCTCCGACGCGGTCCGCCGCGCCCGGGCCGGCGTCGCGGACCCGGACCGCCCGACCGGCAGCTTCCTGTTCCTCGGCCCGACCGGCGTCGGCAAGACCGAGCTGGCCAAGGCGCTCGCCGAGTTCCTCTTCGACGACGAGCGGGCCATGGTCCGCATCGACATGAGCGAGTACGGCGAGAAGCACTCCGTCGCCCGCCTGGTCGGCGCCCCGCCCGGATACGTCGGGTACGAGGAGGGCGGCCAGCTCACCGAGGCGGTGCGTCGCCGGCCGTACTCGGTGATCCTGCTCGACGAGGTGGAGAAGGCCCACCCCGACGTCTTCGACGTGCTGCTCCAGGTGCTCGACGACGGCCGGCTCACCGACGGCCAGGGCCGCACGGTGGACTTCCGCAACGCGATCCTGATCCTCACCTCCAACCTCGGGTCGTCGGTGATCAGCGACCTGACGCTGGCCGAGGAGCAGCGCCGGGAGGGCGTCCTCGCGGTGGTCCGGTCGCACTTCAAGCCGGAGTTCCTCAACCGGCTCGACGACATCGTGGTCTTCGCCGCCCTGCTCGGTGACGACCTGCGGGCCATCGTGGACATCCAGCTGGACCGGATGCGCCGGCGGCTGGCCGACCGCCGACTCGGCCTGGAGATCACCGAGGCGGCCCGGGGCTGGCTGGCCGAGCACGGGTACGACCCGATCTACGGTGCCCGGCCGCTGCGCCGACTGGTGCAGTCTGCCATCGGCGACCAGCTCGCCAGGGCGCTGCTCTCCGGTGCGGTGCGCGACGGCGACACCGTGAAGGTCGACCTGGCCGACGGCAGGGACGGCCTGGCGGTCACCGCCGGCTGAGCGCCACACGTGTTAGCAGGGGCCCCCTGTACAACGTTTTGCGATAACAGGGGCCCTTCCTTTCTCGAAGGAGGGGCATGTTCGGACGGGGAAAGCTCGACGCGGCGGTGCGGGAGCTGGCGGAGGCCGACACCCTCGCCTTCGGCGGGGTGGGCTTCGCCGGCACGGTGCTGCCGGTGACCGAGGCGTACCAGGAGGTCGAGCGGCAGCTCGACGCGCACCCGGAACGGGCCCGGCGCAAGGTCGACTGGCTGCTGGCGCACGGCTCGCCGGCCGGCCGGGCGTACGCGGCGACGCTGCTCGCCCGGGTCGACCCGGCGGCGGGGCGGGCGGCGTGGGAGTCGCTGCGCGGTGAGCGCGCGGAGCTGACCGCCTTCGGCGGTTGCGTCATGCGCCCCACCACGCTCGGGGAGTACGCCGCCGCCCAGCTCGCCCGGTAACTGATCATTCACTCAGCGATCTCGCGGTTTCCCCACGTGCGTGGGGTTGTTACCGTCTCCGCCGACGCGACTTGGGGGAGGGGATCGGATTGAACGGGTCGGTGGCGTATCTGGTGACGGCGGCGGGCTGCCTCATCGGGGTGGCCGGGATCGTCATCGCCGTGCTGGCGTTGCGGCGGTCCAAGAAGCAGCCGTCCGGGTTCGCCGCCCCGGCGGACCCCTTCCGGGACCGCGACGCCGACGCGCTGCGCGGTGACCCGCGCAAGCTGAACCCCGGCGACATCGTGGAGATCCGCGGCACCTCGTACGCGGTGCGCGGCTCGGTGCGGCTGCGGGAGGGGAGCTGGACCTGGTCCGAGCACCTGCTCGACGACGCCGGAGGCGGCCAGCTCTGGCTCTCGGTGGAGGAGGACCCGGACCTCCAGCTCGTGCTCTGGACGACCGACCCGTCGCTCGCGCTCACTCCCGGCGCGCCGTTCATCGACCTCGACGGCCGGCGGTACACCAGCAACGAGTCCGGGCACGCCCTGTTCACCGGCGTCGGGACCACGGGCCTCGACCCGTCCGGAGCCATGCGCTACCACGACTACCGGGGCCCCGGCACCGTCCGGCTCTCCTTCGAGGCGTACGGCAACGCCGCCTGGGAGGTCGCCCGGGGCGACGTGCTGCACCGCTCCGAAGTGATGATCTACCCGCAGGCCGGCCCGGGGAAGGTGGGCTGACCCGTGCTGGTCACCCTCGACACCCCGTACGTCGACACCAGCGCCGCCGACCTCAGCCTCGCCCTCGGCGACGCCGAGCGGTCCGCGCTGCACGTGCTCGACCTCGACCTGCCCGCCGGGTTCCGACTGCGCCTGCGGCTGCTCGGCGCCTCCCACCAGGTGGTGCTCCGCGCGCCGGGCGTCGAGCTGACCGAGACCGTGGCGTGCCTGCCCGGCCGCCCGCCCGAGCTGCCGGCCACGAGGCTGGACGAGGCGAACGGCTACCGGTTCACCGCCACGGTGCTGCGGCCGGCGGCGGCGGAGCTGAGCGCCCGGGTGGCCGCGCTCCGCGCCGAGCTGGCCGGCGACCCGTACGCGCTGGTCGGGGTCTTCCCCGGCGACGTCGACGCGGTCACCGCGCTCGCGGTCCGGCCGGACCCGCCGGGCGGCACGGTCGCCTGGCGCACCTGGCACGCGTACCCCCAGACCAGGGAACTGGTCCTGACCGAGACGGTGGTGACCACCATGTCCCGCAGCCGGGAAGCGAGGTAATCCCATGACGTACCGACGCTGGTTCGTGGTGGGGGCGGCGGTCGCCGTCGTCGGCGCCCTGATCGCCGCCTTCGCCATCTTCTCCGGCAACTTCTCCCCGCGCGGGTTCGTGGAGGACCGGTACGCCCGCGCGGCCAGCCGGGACATCGGCAGCCAGGCCGTGGCGTACACGTCGTCGAAGTCGCCCAGCCAGGTCGCCGCCGAGGTGACCGACGCCTGGCGGCCGGCCGACCAGTACGTCGACGGCAGCGGGGTCTACCTGCGCTACGACGACGACTCGGTGGTGATCCTGCCGATCGCCGCCGGCTCGGTGATCCTGCTCGAACGCATGAGCACCGCCCACCCCCGCTACCACTCGACCGTCGGGTCGCACTGGGGCTGGGGCCGTGGCAGCACCGTCCGGGGCGGTGGCCCCGGCTCCGGCAAGTAGCACCGACGATCGACCCCTCACCCTGGAGACCCCTGTGCAGAACCTCATCATCGACCTGCTGGTCACTCTCGCCTACGGTGTGCTCGGCGTCGTCCTGATGGGCGTCGGCTACGGGCTGGTCGACGTGGCGACCCCGGGCAAGCTGCACGAGCTGATCTGGGCCGAGCGCAACCGCAACGCGGCGCTGCTGCTCGCCTCCAACCTGCTCGGCGTCGGCACCATCGTGGTGGCCGCGATCGTCGCCAGCGAGGACGACTTCGTCCTCGGGCTGGTCGGTGCGGGCGCGTACGGGATCGTCGGCCTGGTCATCATGGCCGCCGCGTTCCTGCTGCTCGACGCGGTGACCCCGGGCCGGCTCGGTGAGCTGCTGGTCGACCCGGAGCCGCACCCGGCCGTGTGGGTGTCGGCGGTGGTGCACCTGGCGACCGGCGCGATCATCGCCGCCGCGATCAGCTGATGGCCGCCGGCACCCGACCGGGCGGCGGGCGACCGGGCAGGCCGGCGGCGAAGGCGTCCTCGTCGAAGGCCGGCGGCCTGATCGTCGGCCTGGTCGTCGTCGCCGTGGTCGGGCTCTGCGTCGGCTTCGGCATCGTCACCAACGACTCCGACACCACCGTCCCCGCCCCGGCGGCGGACGAGCGGGCCGCCACCGTGCCGATCCTCGCCCAGGCCGCCGCCAGCCAGGGCATCTGCTACGGCTGGCGGCTGGAGAACCGGTCCGGCTCGGTGGTGAACCTCGGGTCGAACCTGGGTGACGGGGTGCCGGCGGCCGAGAACCCGTCCTGCCCCCGCTGGGTCGAGGTGGCCGCCACGGTCAGGTACACGTCGGAGAGCAGCGAGAGCCAGGACTACGCGTACGTCGAGGTGAACGGCTCGTCCGACATCGACCTCGCCGACCTGTACGCGATCGAGAACGGCCTGGGACGGTTCGGGCTGGACTCCGACGCGTTCGTCGACGAACCCGGCTGGGCGGTCTGCCGGGCCGCCGTGTCGCTGCCGCTGCTGGCCGCCGAGGCCGGTCTGGTCGAGCCCGCCGCCGCGCGCACCGGCGCGCCGGTCGCCACCGTGGGCCCGCTGCCCGACGCCGGCAGTGACCTCTGGCGGGACCGCTGGGGCTTTCTGCTGGCCACCGCCGGGCTGCTGCTGGTCGCCGCGCTGCTGGTCACCGTGGGCTTCGTGCAGCGCGGGCGGCAGAGGTCCCGGCCGCAGACCGGGCCGGCCGGGAGGAAGAAGTGACCGTCGGCACCCCGGCGGCAGCCGGCGACGAGCAGGCCGCGCGGCCCCGCTGGCGGTTGGCCCGCGCGGCGGTGCTGGTCGCGGTCTTCGTCTGCGCCGCCTGTGGCCTCGTGTACGAGTTGGCCCTGGTCGCGCTCGGCAGCTACCTGATCGGCGACACGGTCGGGCAGGCGTCGATCGTGCTCGGCGTGATGGTCTTCGCGATGGGCGTCGGCGCGCTCGCCGCGAAGCCGTTGCAGCCCCGGGCCGCCGCCGCGTTCGCCGTGGTGGAGCTGCTCCTGGCGCTGCTCGGCGGGCTGTCGGTGCTCGGCCTCTACGCCGCCTTCGCCTGGCTCGACCTGTACGGCCCGGCGCTGGTCGGCACCGCGTTCGTGCTCGGCCTGCTGATCGGTGCGGAGATCCCGCTGCTGATGGTCATGCTGCAACGCATCCGGGAGCAGGCCGCCGGCAGCGCCGTGGCCGACCTGTTCGCCGCCGACTACGTCGGCGCGCTGCTCGGCGGGCTCGCCTTCCCGTTCCTGCTGATGCCGGCCTTCGGGCAGCTCAAGGGCGCCCTGGTGGTCGGCGCGGTGAACGCGGTGGCCGGCGTCGCCCTGGTCTGCACGGTGTTCCGGGCGGAGCTGAGCCGCCGGGCGCGGGTCACCGTCGGCGCCGGCTCCGTCGCGGTCGCGCTGTGCCTGGGGTACGCCTGGGTCACCGCCGCCGACTTCGAGGTGACCGCCCGGCAGCAGCTCTACCGCGACCCGGTGGTGCACGCCGAGCGCAGCCGTTACCAGGAGATCGTGCTGACCCGCTCGGTGCGGGAGGCCGGCCACGCCGAGACCGACCTGCGGCTGTTCCTCAACGGCGACCTCCAGTTCAGCTCCGTGGACGAGTACCGCTACCACGAGGCGCTGGTGCACCCGGCGATGAACGGCCCGCGCGGCGAGGTGCTGGTGCTCGGCGCGGGGGACGGGCTCGCGGTGCGGGAGATCCTGCGCTACCCGGACGTGCGCCGGGTGACCGTGGTCGACCTCGACCCGGCGGTGGTGGCGCTGGCCCGCAGCGAGCCGCAGCTCCGTCGGCTCAACGGGGACGCGTTCGCCGATCCCCGGGTGCGGGTGGTCAACGTCGACGCGTTCGGCTGGCTGCGCGCCACGGTGGAGCGGTTCGACGTGGTGGTCGCCGACCTGCCCGACCCGGACGAGACGGCCACCGCCAAGCTCTACACCGTCGAGTTCTACACGCTGGTCCGGTCGGTGCTCGCCGAGGGCGGGCGGCTGGTGGTGCAGTCCGGCTCGCCGTACTTCGCGCCCCGCTCGTACTGGTCGATCGAGGCGTCGCTACGGGAGGCGGGCCTGACCACCGTGCCGTACCACGTGGACGTGCCCAGCTTCGGCGACTGGGGTTTCCTGCTCGCCGCGCCGGGGGGCGCCCCGCCCGCGCTGGCGCTGCCCGCCGACGCGCCCCAGCTGCGTTTCCTCACCGCCGGCACGCTGGCGTCGGCGGCGAACTTCCCCGCCGACCGGGGCCGGCTCGACGTCCCCGCCTCCACGCTGCTGCGGCCCCGGGTGCTGGACTACTCCCGCGCCGAGTGGCGCGGCTACTGACGCGGGGCGGCGTCGCGCGGTCGGCCCGGACGGGCGCGAGGGTGCCCCCGGGGCGACCCCGGGCGGCGCGCCCGGCGTGTCGGGCTGGCCCCGACTGGATACGGTGTGGGCCCCCGACTTGGGAAGGAGCACCGTGGTCGACCCTCACAGCCCACCGCCGGCCCGGACACGTCCGGCCGTCGTCACCATCTCCAGCTACCTGCTGATCCTCTTCGCCGTGATCCAGCTCATTCAGCTGATCGTCACGCTGACCACCGTGGGCACGGTCCGCGACGTGCTGCGGGACGCGTACGCCGGTACCGACGCCAACGGCGCCGACGCGGTGGCTTCCATCACCTACGCGGTCGGCATCGGCACGGCCATCCTGTTGCTGCTGCTCGCGGTCGGGCTGGCGGTGCTGGCCTTGCTGAACAACCGGGGCCGCAACGGCTCCCGGATCGCCACCTGGGTGCTCGGCGGCATCCTCGTCTGCTGCACCGGCACCAGCCTGATCAGCGGCCTCGCCGGGGGCCTCGCCGGCACCGGCGGCCAGGGCACCGGCGACGGGCCGAGCCCCGAGGAGCTCCAGCGCCGGCTGGAGGAGGCGCTGCCGTCCTGGCTGACCCCGGTCACCACCCTGCTCAACGTCGTCGCCGTGATCGCCCTGCTGGTCGCGCTGATCCTGCTGGCCCTGCCGGCGGCGAACGAGTTCTTCCGCAAGCAGCCGCAGGGCTGGGAGCCCCCGATCCCGGGCTCCGCCTACCCGGCCTACCCGCAGGCCCAGGGCCAGCCCGGTTACCCGGCGACCCCGGGCTACCCGCAGCACCCCGGCTACCAGCAGCACCCCGGCCAGCCCGGCTACCCGCACGCGACGCCCGGCCAGCCCACCCCGGACCAGCCCACCCCGGGCCCGTCGTACGACCCGCCGGGGCCGTCCGGCCCGTCCGGTGACCCCGGGCCGTCGGGGCCGTCGGGCGACCCCGGGCCGTCGTCCTCCCCGGGTGGCGGCGACTTCGGCGGCGGCAGCGGCTCGTCGTCGGACCCCGGTTCGTCCTCGTCGAACTGAGCACCAACCCCGCCCCGCTCACCGGCCGAGACGCGCCGGTGGGCGGGGCGCGCCGGATGACGGCGACACGGCCGGTCCCCGCCGACTAGGTTCCCACGGGAGACCTACCGGAGGGACCTGCCGTGTCGTACCCCGATCAGGCGCCGGCCCGCCGCCCCGCGGCGGTGGGGCTGGCGGCGGCGGTGCTGGTGCTGATGGCCGCCGCCGCGCTGGCCCACGCGCTCGCGGCCCTCGCCGCCCTCGGCGGCACCGTCGACCGGTTCCGGGCGGCGGCGCCCGGCACGGCGACCCCCGGGGAGATCGACGGCCTGGTCACCCTGCTGCGGCTGACGGTGCTGCTCCCGGCGGCGCTCACCGTGCTGGTGGGCGTGGTGCTGCTGGGCCTCGCGGCCGGGCTGCTGGCCCGCCGGGCAGGGGCGCGGGTGGCGACCTGGGTGGTCTGCGGGCTGGGCCTCGCCTCCGGCTGCTGCGGGCTCGCGGTGCTGGTGGGCCAGCGGGCGGTGCCGCTGCGGCTGTCCGCCGGCGACCGGGCCACCGACGCCGAACTGCTCGGCCTGGTCGGCGGCGCGTACCCGTCCTGGTGGATTCCCGTCAACGCGGCCCTTTCGGTGGGTCAGGCGCTCGGTTACCTTGGAGTAGCCGTGTTGCTGGCCCTCCCGGCCGCAAACGCCTGGTTCCGCCGGCGTCGCCCCGCGCCGGCCCCGGTCGGTCCCCCGCCGGCCGTGCCCTCGCACCCGCCCCGCTGAGGACAGCCCCGTGACGCCTGAGCAGGTTCCCGCCGACCGCCGGGCGCTGGTCACCGGCGCGACCGCCGGCATCGGCGCGGAGTTCGCCCGCCGCCTCGCCGCCGACGGCTGGGCCCTCGTGCTGGTGGCGCGCGACGCGACCCGGCTGGCCGGGCTGGCCGCCGAGCTGACCGGTCGGCACGGCCGCCCGGTCGAGGTGCTCCCGGCGGACCTGGCCACCGACGACGGTTGCGCCGCCGTGGAGCGCCGGCTGGCCGGGGGCAGCCCCGTCGAGCTGCTGGTGAACAACGCCGGCATCAGCCTCAACCAGCCCTTCCTGCGCTCGGCGGTGGAGGACGAGGCCCGGCTGCTGCGGCTGAACGTGCACGCCGTGCTCCGGTTGACCCGCGCGGCGGTCGGCCCGATGACCGAGCGGGGCCATGGGGCAGTGATAAATGTCTCTTCGGTCGCCGGCTTCGGCCCGGTCATGCCGGGCTCGACGTACCCGGCGAGCAAGGCGTGGGTGACCGCCTTCAGCGAGTCCGTCGATCTCACGACCCGCCGCCACGGCGTTCGGGTGATGGCCCTATGCCCTGGTTACACGCGCACCGGGATGCACGAGCGGGCGGGGATCGACATGTCCGGCACCCCGGGCGTGATGTGGCTGCGGGCTGAGCAGGTGGTCGGTGAAGCCCTTCGTGACCTGCGGAAAGGCCGCTCCGTGAGCGTTCCGTCACGGCGTTACAGGCTGGCTGTGGCCGCGATCAGGCACGCGCCCCGGGGCCTGCTGCGGCGGTTCGCCCGGGACACCCGGGGCCGCGACGACCGGCACCCCCGCTGACCTGCGGCACAGCGCCGGCCGAGGGTCGGTGCGGCGACGATCCAGCCCCGGCCCGAACGGCGGTCGCACAGAGTAGCGGAACATCGCCACTCATCGGTCGCCCGCAGGGCTGACCGGGGTGGACCCCACACCCGGCTCCCAGAGTTGAGCAGTACCCTCTATCGCCATGGGGGACCACGACGACCTGCGTAAATTCATCACTGACCTGGCCGTGGTTCACGGGCGGGTGGTGCTCTCCTCCGGCCGGGAGGCGGACTGGTACGTCGATCTCCGACGTGTCACGCTCCATAACCAGGCCGCGCCGCTGGTCGGTCGGGTGCTGCTCGACCTGACCTCCGACTGGGAGTACGACGCCGTCGGTGGCCTGACGCTGGGCGCCGATCCCGTGGCGCTCTCCATGCTGCACGCCGCGTCGGCGACAGATCGGCCGCTCGATGCTTTCGTCGTCCGCAAAGCGGGTAAGGCGCACGGCCTGCAACGCCGCATCGAGGGGCCGGACGTGGCGGGGCGGCGGGTGCTGGCGGTCGAGGACACATCGACGACCGGGGGCAGCGTGCTGACCGCGGTGGAGGCATTGCGCGAGGCCGGGGCCGAAGTGATGGGTGTGGCGGTTATTGTTGATCGTGGCGCCGGCGACGCGGTGCAAGCCGCCGGACTGCCGTATCGGGCGGCCTATACGTTGGCTGACCTCGGCCTTGTGGCCTGAAAGTTTGCCGATTCGGATCTGCTGATATGCAGGCGGATCGATGCTGCTGGTGGAAGGATGGAATACGTGGGAACTGCGTTGGCCGAAATGACGATGCCTCAGATCTCGCCGCTTGCCGGCGAGCCGATCGAACGTGCCGACGCCGAGCGGCTGGCGGGGGTCCTCAAGGCCCTCGCCGACCCCGCTCGGCTGCGGCTGCTCAGCCTGATCCAGTCGGCCCCCGAGGGCGAGGCGTGCGTGTGCGACCTGACCGCACCCCTCGGCCTCTCCCAGCCGACGGTCAGCCACCACCTGCGTATCCTCACCGAGGCCGGCTTGCTGGAGCGGGAGAAGCGCGGTGTCTGGGCGTACTACCGACTGGTGCCGACCGCGATCGCCACGATCGCGGACCTGCTGACCCCGCCGCGCAAGCGGGCCACCAAGAAGGCCCGCTGACAAGGTTCTGCTCCGGGTCGTTCCGCCTCCGGGCGGCGTCGGGTGGCGGGCCAGGGGTGGCGCCACCACCGGTCGATGACGCCTGCCGGTGTCACCGACAGCGACCTCGCTGATCCGCCCGTCGCGGCGAGACAGATGGCCGGTCCCGTGGTTCGCGGGACCGGCCACTGGCGTGCGCGGCCGGCGGCCGAACCGGGCCCCGACGGTCGCGCAGGCAGGCCCGCCGTCTTCACTGTGTCCACGGCCACACAGGGTACCGAACGCCGGTCCGGGCCCGACCCGCAGCGCCCTCCGTCTCGGCCGGGAGCGACGCGACGACGACGCCCCGCCAGCCCAGGTGGGCCGACGGGGCGCCGGTGATGGTGCGGGTGGATCAGGCGACGAAGTGGGTGCGGCGGCGCCGGGCCACCAGGTAGCCGCCCGCGCCGGCCACGAGCAGCAGGCTGCCCACGCCGACGGTCAGGGTGGTGGGGGAGCCGGTGATGGGCAGCGAGTCGCCGTCGCCCGCACCGCCACCGTCGCTCGGGTTGACCAGGAGCGCGGCCTTGTCGTTGGACGGCTTGATGTCGCCCGTCCAGGGGAACTCGGCGGGGCAGTCACACCGCCCGTTGACCCACACGAGGCCCTTGGCGTTCGGGACGACCTTGTCGATGCGCAGCCGGAACTCCTGGGTGTAGGTCTCCCCGGCGACCAGGACCATGCCCGGGCCGCACAGGTACCAGCGACTGCCGCTGTCCTGCTGCCCGCAGTTCTCGGGGACTCCGACGGCCGTGGTGCCCGGGGGCAGCTCGACGCGCGTCTGGGTGGCGTCCTCGTAGTCGCCGTTCGTCCTGTCGAGCGTCGCCGGCCCGGCGTTGCGGAAGCCGACGGTCGCCGTGACGACGTCGCCCACCTTGCCCTTCACCGTGGCGCCGATCGCGACGAGATCGGTGCCGTTCTTGCCGGTGACCTTGACGGACCAGTTCGTGTAGTCGTTGCCGGGGTTGACGTCGGTCTGGTCGGCCTGCCGCATCATCTTCGGGGCGGTCCGCAGGGTCAGCCTCGGGCCGGTGCCGGGCTTGGCCGCCCGCGCCGCGGCGTCCCCGGTCTTGCCGATCAGGTCCTCGAGGTCGGCCTTGGTCAGGAACCTGGCGTTGGCGGACTGGGTGGTCGGCGCCATGGTGTCCTTGCCGAGCTGGAAGTTCAACGTCGAGGTGAGAGCCCCGCCCGCCGGGATCTCCTCGTCGAACTCGCAGGAGACCAGACGATCCTCGGCGTAGCGGCAGTTGCTGAACCGGTCCTCGGGTCGGAACGAGCGGGGAAGCTCGAAGACCGCGGCGAAGCCCTCGACGGTCTTGTCACCGACGTTGGCCACGGTCAGGGGCACCGAGAACTTTCCGCCCGGCGCGGCGGAGCGGGTGGTGCCCGGCCCGCCGGCCAGGTCGACACCCTCGCCGATGCGGACGCGGGAGGTGTGCGCGAGCCGCTGCTTGCCGGCCACCAGGACGTCGATCTTGATCGTGCCGGAGTCGCCGCGCTTCGCCTTGTCGGTGGGGGTGATGCGCACCGGTTTGGCGACGGCGCGGTAGAGCGTGGCGCCGGGCGCCGCCTCGAGTTCGAGGTTCAGGACTTCCTCGCAGACCAGAACGCCCGGCTCCGGGGTGGTGCAGCTCTCGGGCCGCTCGCCGGCAACGGTGATCTTTCCGGCGAGCGCGCGGAAGTCGTATCGCACGGAGGCATCGGGGAGCGGGGCCGGCCGGTCGGCGGTCAGCGTCAGGTGGCGACTGACGCCGGACGAGTCGGGGACCATCGTGGTGCCCTGGAAGTAGGGCGTGACGACGGCCTCGGGGGTGGCGACGGCGGGGGCGGCGGAGACGGCGACGAACGCGCCTGCGACGCCGATCCCGGCCAGCCAGCGGCGGGTCGGATGGGTGAGCACGGGGGTCCTCCCGATGGGGGATGCGGGTGGCACGGGTGAATCCTATGGACCCTCCGACGCCGGAGCCTGCCCGCCTCGCTCGACTTCGGCCGGATGAGCCGAAAGGGCGGACATCTCTGTCGCAACGTCCAGCGGTGCCGCGCGGTCACCGGCACGCCGACACCGGCCCACCTCCGGGGTCAGCGGTAGTCGTCCTCGTCGACACCGACCACCCGGGCCTGCTCCATCGCGTCCCAGTCGTCGACCTCCAGGCCCCGGCTCGGCTCCGCGTCGCCGTCGCCCGGATCGGTCGAGGTGGCCTGCTCCACGGCGTCGGCCGCGGGCGCCTCCGGGTCCCGTTCCTCCGGAGCGAGGTTGTCGCTCGGGGCGAAGTCCTCCTCGGGCTGAGCCATCGTCCCTCCCAGAATCCGGTGGAAAGCTACCCACACCGTACGGGGTGACCGGGGCGTGCGCTCGGTGGCGCGGGGAAGCGGGTCGACCCAATCGCCCCTCGGCGGCCGGGCGGCGGTGCCAGGATGGTCGCGTGGGCTTCCTGATCCGGCTGGCCATCACCGCGGTCGCGCTGTGGATCGCCACGTTGCTCGTGCCCGGCGTCGAAGTGGGCGGCCGGCACGCCGGCAGCACCATCGGAACGCTGGTGGTCGTGGCGCTGGTCTTCGGCGTGGTCAACGCCGTGCTCAAGCCGGTGATCAAGGTGGTGGGCTGCGTCTTCTACCTGCTGACCCTGGGGCTGTTCGCCCTGGTGGTCAACGCGCTGCTGTTCCTGCTGACCGACTGGGTCGCCCGGCAGCTCGACCTGCCGTTCCGGGTGGACGGTTTCTGGGCCGCCTTCTGGGGCGCCATCGTGGTGGCGCTGGTGAGCTGGCTGATCAGCGTCGCGGTCCCCGACCGGGTCGGGGACCGGTGACGCTCCGGCCACGCCCGCCCACCCGGCGGCCGGATCAAGGGTCGGTTGTGCCCGCGCCCACCTCCTACGGGATACTGCCGGCGGAGGACAGCGCGGTCCGGCGCACCCACGGAAGACAGCGGCCGGTGACGGCCGACAGCGGTAAGTAAGGAGCGTTCGACATGCCCATCGCTTCCCCCGAGGTCTACGCGGAGATGCTGGACCGCGCCAAGGCCGGCCGGTACGCGTACCCCGCGATCAACGTGACCTCCTCGCAGACGCTGAACGCGGCGCTGAAGGGCTTCGCCGACGCCGAGAGCGACGGCATCATCCAGGTCTCCACCGGCGGCGCGGAGTACCTCTCCGGCCCGTCCGTGAAGGACATGGTGACCGGCGCCGTGGCGTTCGCCGCCTACGCCCACGAGGTGGCCAAGAAGTACCCGGTCAACATCGCCCTGCACACCGACCACTGCCCGAAGGACAAGCTGGACAAGTTCGTCCGGCCCCTGATGCAGGTCTCCAGGGAGCGGGTCGCCGCCGGCCAGGAGCCGCTGTTCCAGTCGCACATGTGGGACGGCTCGGCCGTGCCGGTGGCGGAGAACCTGGAGATCGCCGCCGAGCTGCTGGACCGCGCCGCCGAGGCCAAGATCGTCCTGGAGATCGAGGTCGGCGTCGTCGGCGGCGAGGAGGACGGCGTCGAGAACGCCATCAACGACAAGCTCTACACCACCGTCGAGGACGGCCTGGCCATGGTCGACGCGCTCGGCCTGGGCGAGAAGGGCCGCTACATGGCGGCGCTGACCTTCGGCAACGTGCACGGCGTCTACAAGCCGGGCAACGTCAAGCTCCGCCCGGAGATCCTCAACCAGATCCAGGAGGCGGTCGGCGCCAAGTACGGCAAGGACAAGCCGCTCAGCCTGGTCTTCCACGGCGGCTCCGGCTCGCTGCTCTCCGAGATCCGCGAGGCGCTGGACTACGGCGTGGTGAAGATGAACATCGACACCGACACCCAGTACGCCTTCACCCGCCCGGTCGCCGACCACATGCTGCGCAACTACGACGGCGTGCTGAAGATCGACGGCGAGGTCGGCAACAAGAAGCAGTACGACCCGCGGACCTGGGGCAAGCTGGCCGAGGCCGGCCTGTCCGCCCGCGTCGTCGAGGCGTGCGAGCACCTGCGCTCCACCGGCACCCGGATCGCCTGACCCACCGTTTCGACGGCCGGCCCCCGCCACGGGGGCCGGCCGTCGGCGTTTCCGGGGTCAGCCGGCGGTCAGCACTCGGACCGCCTCGCGCACGTCGTCGGTCAGGTGGACGGTCGCCGAGAGGTCCCCGAACGGGGAGGCGGCCAGCAGCGGGCGGAGCAGGGACTCCACCGGCAGCTCCGTCGTCCAGTACGCCCGGTCCAGGAAGACGTACGCGCCGCTCGCCCCGTCCGTGCCGTAGTACGTCTTCGTCGCCGCCTGGAACACCTCCTGCACCGTGCCGGCCCGGCCGGGCGCGAAGACGATCCCGCCCCGGGCCAGCCGCAGGATCGTGTCCTCCCGGATGGCGTTCGAGAAGTACTTGGCGATCCGCCCGGCGAAGAGGTTCGCCGGCTCGTGGCCGTACAGCCAGGTGGGGATCGCGAGCCCGCCGCTGCGGGCCCAGCCCACCTCGGGGCCGCGCTGGTGCGGCACGGCCGGCGGCGTCCCGTACCGGAGGCGCACCTCCAGCGCGGTGGCCGTGTAGCGCTCGTGGTCGGTGAAGTCCGGCGCGGTCGCGAGCAGGTCGATCGCGGCGGTCAGCTCCTCGGCCGGCCGGGACGACAGGTACGCGCCCAGGTTCGCCGCCTCCATCACGCCGGGCCCGCCGCCGGTCACCACCAGCCGGTCGGCCCGGGCCAGCTCCCAGCCCAGCACGGCCGCCATCCGGTACGGGGCGCTGCCCCGCCGCACGGCGTGCCCGCCCATCACGCCCACCACGGACTGCGGCCCGTGCTCGGCCAGCCAGGCGCGGGTGGCGTCGGCCAGCGCGTTGTCCACGCCGTGGTCGTGCAGCCGCTGGCCGAGCGCCTCCTTCACGTCCGGCAGCGCCCCGCCGTGCGCCCGGAAGTGCGCGTACACCCGGGTGTCGTACATGGTCGCGAACCCGCCCTCGGCGAAGCCGGCGGCCAGCTCCTCGGGCGTGTAGAGGTGCGACGGCTGGGTCGGGTACGGCAGCCCGGAGAAGGGGGGCACCACGTTCGCGCCGCGTCGGACCAGGTCCGCGCCCACCTCGCGGGAGGCGAAGCGGCAACCCACGAAGAGCGTGCCGGTCACCTCGATCCCGGTGAGGTCGGGAACCGGGTCGAGGTCCAGGCGCAGGCCCTGGACGGTCAGCCCGGCCAGGCTGCCGGTGGTCAACCGCTGCGCGAACGCGTCGCGGGTCTCGATCTCGGTGGCGCTGGTGTCGTGCGGGGAGATGACGTCGGCGGGAGGTGGGGTCGGCACGCGCTCATCCTGCCCAGCGCCGGCAACCCCAAACCGGCTCCGAACGCACGGGAGCCCGGCGGTATTCCGCCGGGCTCCCTTCCCACCGGGTCCTGGGGAGGCTCCGGACCAATAGTTGTAGTGCAGGGCGACCCCCGCCGGGATGGGCCGCGAGGTCCGCCCCTGCGGCCACAGGGTCCGGCGACGCGACCACAGGTTCCGGCGGAGGTCGCCGGAGGGGTCGGCGACGTGACCGCAGGCGTGACGAACGCCTCAACCGTTCAGCCAGCCGGTCCGTCGACCCGCTCGCGAGGGGCAGAGCGAAGCGGGTTGAATGGGGCGATGCAGAATCTCTTGCCTGAGCCGCCGGCCACCCTCCTGCCGGCCCACGAAGAGGCGGACGCGGCGCTCGCCGCCGCCCGGGAGGCCGGCACCGAGGAGGCGTACGCCGAGGTCGCCGCCCGTTTCCCGACCTACGGCGCCGGCTGGGCCGCGCTGGCGACCCGCGCGCTGGCCGCCGGCCAGGTCGTCCCCGCGTACGCGTACGCGCGGACCGGCTACCACCGGGGCCTGGACCAGTTGCGCCGCAGCGGCTGGAAGGGCCACGGCCCGGTGCCCTGGTCGCACGCGCCGAACCGGGGCTTCCTCCGCTGCCTGTACGTGCTCTCCAGGGCGGCCGGGGAGATCGGTGAGGCGGACGAGGCCGCCCGCTGCGCCCAGTTCCTCCGCGACTGCGACCCCGCCGCCGGGGACGCCCTGGCCAGCACGAGTAGCTGACCCGCCCGGCGCGCCCGGCCGGCCCGCGACACACCCGCGCGGGCCGGCCGGCGCGCCGCTCAGAGCCCCTCGGCCACCGAGGCGGCGATCTTCAACCAGGCGTCCCGGGTGGCCGACGAGAGCTGCCCGTACCGGATCGGTTCGCCGGTGTCGATCAGCCGCTCGTACGGCGCGAGCAGCACCGCCCGGGTCCGGGCCGCGAAGTGCTCCTGGATGGCCGGCAGGTCGATCTCCTTGCGCGACGGCGGCATGGACACCACCGTCACCGCCTGCCGCACGAGCCGCTGCCGGCCGCTCTGCTCCAGGTGGTCGAGCATCCGGGCGGCGGTCTCCGCCGAGTCGTTGCGGGCCGACATGGTGACCACGAGCTGGTCGGTGGCGTCCATCGCGGCCTGCCAGTTCTGCGCCCGCACGTTGTTGCCGGTGTCCACGAAGATCAGCTTGTAGAACCGGCTCACGACCTCCCGGATCTCGGCGAACGCCGACGCGGTGAGCATCTCCCCGCCGGTGGCCGACTCGTCCGAGGCGAGCACGTCGAACATTCCCTCGCCCTGCGAGCGGACGTACTGCGACAGGTCGCCGACCCGCCCGTGCGCGCCCTGGAACTGGCCCAGGTCGCGCAGCATGTCCCGCACCGTACGGGAGTGGAAGTCCTGCTGGGCGCGCATCCCGAGGGTGCCCTGGGTCTCGTTGTTGTCCCAGGCCAGCACGTACCCGCCGCGCTTCTGGCCGAAGGTCATGGCGAGCAGCAGGATCGCCACGGTCTTGCCCGCGCCGCCCTTCGGGTTGACCACGGTCACCTGGCGCAGCCCGCCGAAGTTGCGGCGCACCATTTCGATGTCGCGGCGCAGATCCTGCTCGTGCCGGCTCGGCGGGAGCCGCACCAGCCCCATCTTGTTCACCACCGCCCGCACGCCCATCGTGGCCACCGGGTCGGCCGGGCGCACCTGCCGGCGGCGGGCGAAGTCCTCGGCGGTCGGCGGGATGCCCGGCTCCGGTGCCCAGCCCTGCTCCGGGTACCCGGGCGGCACCCGCGTCACCCCGTCCGCCTCCCGGTACGGCGACTGCGCCGCCGGCTGCTGGCCCTGCGGCCAGCCCTGGGGATACCAGCCCGGCGTGCCCGGCTGCCCCGACGCGCCCTGCGCCTGCTCGGGTCGGGCGGGGTCGGGCGCGGCGGCCGGCGGCAGCGCGTCCGGCCGCGCCGGATCGGGCTCCGGCCCGGCGGCCCACCCCGGGGGCCCACCAGCCGTGGCCGGATACCCCCCGGAGTACGGGTCGACGGGCGCGCTCGCGCCGCCGTACAGGTCGGCGGCGTACGGATTTACGGGCGCGGCGGCGGTGTACGGGTCGACGGGCGCGGCAGCGTATGGATCAACCGGCGCGGCGGCGGCCGTGTAGGGGTCCGGGCCGGCGGCGGGCGGATACGGGGTCGGTGCCAGCGGTGCCGGCGGGTTCATCACCGGCGGGAACGGCCCCGGCGGCGGCTCCGACGCCGCCTCGGTCGGCACGGCCGCCGCCCCCACCGCCCCCTCCGGCCGGTACGCCTCACCCGCCGGCTGGCGCGGCCCCTCCTCCGGCCGGTGCGCCTCGCCCGGGCGCGTCGGATGGCCGGCGGGCTGCGTCCCCGCGCCCGCCCCGGGCTGCCCCCCGCCGCTTCGCCGCCCCGGCCCGGCGCCCCCGCCGGCGGGACGCTGCGGCGGCAGGGCCCACGGCGACTCGGCCGCCCGCCCCCCGCCGCCGCCCGCCGAGGTGGCCGCCCCACCGGCACCGCCCCGCCCCGGCACACCGGCCTGGGCGGCGGCCCCCGACGCGGGCTCTACCGCTGCCGCCTCCAGGGGAATCGGCGCGGCCACTGGTTCGACCGGCACGGGCGCGGTGAACGGCTGCACCGGCACGGGCGCGAGCATCGGTTCCACCGGCACGGGCGCGGCCATCGGTTCCACCGGTATCGGCGCGGCGACCGGCTCCACCGGCACGGGCACGACGGCGGGCTCCACCGGCGCGGGCACGACGGCCGGCTCCACCGGCACGGGCCGGGCGGCCGACGGATCCACGCGAACCGGCGCGGCGGCCGGCCGCACCGGCGCGGGTGTCGCGGTCGGCTCCGCCGGGGCGGGCGAGCCGACCGGCGCATTGCCGGTGGTGGAGGAGCTGGCCGGCGGATTCCCGGTGGCGGGCGCGGTGGCCGGTGGGTTGACGGTGGTGGGAGGGGTGGCCGGCGGATCGACCGGGGCGGAAGGGGCGGCCGGGCCCACCGGGGGCGGGCCGGGCACGGGGCCGGCTACGACCGGGGGGTCCAGGGTGAACGGCAGGTTCAGGTCGACCGGCCCGCTGACCGGTTGCCCGGTTCGGGGAGCAGGGGCCGGGCTTTCGCCCGCAGACGGCGGCGCCCACGCCGTCTCGGACGGCACGGGCCAGGCCGCCTGGGCGGGCACCGGTCCCGCCGCCTCCGGGGGCGCAGGCCACGCGGCCTCCGGCGACACCGGGGCGCGCCCGTTGACCGCGTCGGCCGGCGTTCCATGCTGCCTTGCAGCTTCGTCGTGCCCCGCAGCCCTGTGCTGTCCCGCCGCCCCGTGCCGCCCCGCAGTCGCGTCGTACCCCCCAGTCGCGTCGTACCCCGCCGCGCCCTGCCACTGCTCGCCCTGCCCCGGCTCCGAGGCGATCGGCTGCCCCTCCGGCCCGATCGTGGGCTGGTACGCGACGTACTGGCTCGGCTCCGCCCCCAGCGACGGGTACGCGCTGCGGAAGTCGTAGGGCGGCCCGGGATCGTTCGGGCCGGGATCGCTCGGGTCCGGCGGCCAGAGTGGTTCGATGTCCCGCTCCGGCACCGGCGGCTGGCCGGGCACGTGGACCCGGTCGGCGTTGTCGTCCACGACGGTTCCTCCCCATTCCTCCTGCCGAGGATAGGCCCCGGAGCGAGCCGCGGCATCGACACGAGTCTCCACCGCCGCGCCCGCGCCCCCGGGTCGCCGACCCCGGACGGAAGGCTCCCGGGTCAGGCCACCCAGACCGCCCAGGCGCCCGGCTCGGTCCACCAGGACCGCTTCCGGCTCAGCTCGCCCTCGACCCCGTCGTCGAGGTAGGGCACCCGCTCGTCGCGCGGCACGACGGCCACGGCGCGCCCCCGGGCCCGGCGTACCTCGAACCGCACCCGCTTCCTGCCCAACGCCGAGCGGGTCACCACGGGAACGGCCACCGCCACCTCGACCACGCCGTCCGTCGGGTCGCCGCCGGTGAGCAGCGGCAGCCCGTCGAGCTGGGCGTACCCGCCCGCGTTGCCGATGGCGCAGGCCAGCAGCGGGTCGTCGCCGGCCGACAGCAGGGCGTCGTCCACCTCCACCCGGCCCCGCCAGTGCAGCGGCCGGCCGGCGTCGTCGGCGGCCCCGATCAGCGCGCCGTCCAGGGTGACCGAGCCGCCGTCGTTGCGCAGCAGGTCGAGCCGCCGGGGCGTGCCGTCCAGCACCGCCGCCGCCACCGCCGCCGGGTCGCGCGGCAACCCGAGCTGCGCGGCCAGGTCCCGCTGGCGCTGGCCGCCGCTCCGGGCCGGATCGAGCGGGAGTACGCCCAACGGCGGCAGGTCCGGCACCGTACGGTTGCCCGGCAGGTCGTCGGGGCGGCGGCTGGGCGGTGGGGCGTACCGCCGGACGAGCCGGCGCACGACGGCGCGCAACTGGGCGTCGCTGGCCGTGGCGACGACCAGCCGGATCTTCGAGTCCGGGTCGGGCCAGGTGAGGCCGTCGGGGCGGGGCGGGCCGTCGAGCCGGGCCAGCACCTCGTCGATCTCCGCGTCCGAGCGGGCGGTGACGGTCTCCACCCGGGCACCCCGGGCGGTCAGCGCGTCGGCGCAGGCCAGCACCGGCACCCGGGGAGTCTCGCAGCGCTCCTCGGCCCGGCCGGAACCGGCGTTTTCGTCGGCCCGGCCGGAAGCGGCGCCCTCGTCGGCCCGGCCGGGGGCGCCCTCGTCCGCGCCGCCGCAGCAGGCGCCGCCGACGCCGCAGCCCCCACCGGGAGCGTCCCGCTCCGAACCGAGGGTGAGCAGCACCACGTCGTACACGAGGAGCCTCCTGATTCTCGACGAACCCCTGCCGGTCCCGTCGTGACCTCTTGTTAGCCTGACACCCCGGGCTCGCCGACCGGTCGCCACCTGGCACCCGAGCCTTCTGGAGGCTGAAGAGATGCCAGCGATCGTGCTCATCGGCGCTCAGTGGGGCGACGAGGGCAAGGGCAAGGTTACCGACCTGCTGGGTGAGCGGGTCGACTACGTCGTGCGCTACTCGGGCGGCAACAACGCCGGCCACACGGTGATCACGCCGGACGGGCAGAAGTACGCGCTGCACCTGATGCCGTCGGGCGCGCTCTCGCCGAGCGCGATGATCGTCATCGGCAACGGCGTGGTGGTCGACCCGAAGGTGCTGCTGACCGAGATCGACGGCCTCGCCGAGCGCGGCGTGGACGTCTCCCGGCTGCGCATCTCCGGCGACGCGCACCTGATCATGCCGCACCACCGCGCCCTCGACCTGGTGGTCGAGCGGTACCTCGGCAGCTCCCGGATCGGCACCACCGGCCGGGGCATCGGCCCCGCGTACGGGGACAAGGTCGCCCGGATGGGCATCCGGCTCCAGGACCTGCTCGACCCGGGCATCCTGCGCAAGAAGCTGGAGCTCGCGCTGCGCGAGAAGAACCAGGTGCTGTTCAAGGTCTACAACCGCAAGGCGATCGACGTCGACGAGACCGTCGAGGAGTACCTGGCGTACGCCGAGCGGCTCAAGCCGTACATCGCCGAGACCCGGGTGATGCTCTGGGACGCCCTCGACCGGGGCGAGACGGTGCTGCTGGAGGGCGCCCAGGCCACCATGCTCGACATGGACCACGGCACGTACCCCTTCGTCACCTCGTCGAACCCGACGGCCGGCGGGGCGTGCGTGGGCGCCGGCATCCCGCCGACCGCGATCAACAAGGTCATCGCGGTGAGCAAGGCGTACACGACGCGGGTGGGCTCCGGCCCGTTCCCGACGGAGCTGTTCGACGACAACGGCCAGCACCTGCGCAAGGTCGGCCACGAGTACGGCACGACCACCGGCCGGGAGCGCCGCTGCGGCTGGTTCGATGCCGTCGTGGCCCGGTACGCCTGCCGCCTCAACGGCGTCACCGACCTGGTGATCACCAAGTTGGACGTGCTCACCGGCCTGCCGAAGGTGCCGCTCTGCGTCGGGTACGAGGTCAACGGCGAGCGCTTCTACGACATGCCGATGACCCAGACCGACTTCCACCACGCCACGCCGATCTACGAGGAGCACGACGGCTGGTGGGAGGACATCACCGAGGCGAGGACCGAGGCCGACCTCCCCGAGAACGCGAGGCGCTACATCGCGAGGATCGAGGAACTCTGCGGCACCCGCGTCAGCGTGGTGGGCGTGGGCCCGGGCCGCGAGGAAAACGTAACCCGCCACCCCCTCCTCCCCTAACCACCCCTTTGGCGTGTTGATCAAGAAGTTTGCGTCAGCGATCGGTTGCCCGACTGACGCAAACTTCTTGATCAACGTGCGGAGGGGGCGGGCGGGAGGCCGGTTGTCCACAGGGTTTTCCACAGGGGGTGAACGCAGGCGGCTGGTTGGGTGAGGGTGGGGGCGTGACCCCCATCGAAGTCCTTCGCCGAGTCGCCGCCGAGCAGGACGGCATGGTCACCACCGCGCAGGCGTTGGCGGCCGGTTTCACCCGCGACCAGATCCGCCAGCTCTGCCGGTCCGGCCGGTGGACGTGGCTGGCGCGGGGCTGCTTCGCGCCGGCAGGCGAGCCGGACCGGGACGCAGCCCACCGGGCGCGAGTCCGCGCCGCCGTGGTGAGCCTGGGGCCGGGCGCGCCTTCGCCGTCCTGGACACGGCGCTGGAGTTGCACGGCATCGCCGGCCTGCGCCGGTCCCGGATCGTGCACATGTCCGTGCCCGTCGACCGGCCACGGCCGCAGCGGCGCGGTGACTCCTCGCTCGCGGTCCACCAGTTGACGGTGCGTTCCGGCGACGTCGTGCGGGTGGCGGGCATCCCGGTCACCTCGCCGCTGCGGACGGTCGCCGATGTCATCCTCCGCCAGCGTCGGTACGCGGCCGTGTCGGTGCTCGACTCGGCGCTGAACCGCCAGTTGGTGACGGCGGACGACTTGGCGGCATTGGCCGTCCTCATCCGGGGGCGCCGGGGCGCCCGCCTCGCCCGGTCGTACCTGGTCGAGGCGGACGGTCGGGCGCAGTCGCCGCTGGAGACCCGGGCGCGGCTGCGGTGCGTCGACGGCGGCGTCCCGCCGGACGTCCTGCAACTGGAGGTGCGGGACGGCGACGGCTACCTGCTCGGCGTCGGCGACCTGGGCTGGCGCGGCGCGCGGTTGATCGCGGAGGCCGACGGAGCCGGACCGCACGGTGGCCTGGACGCCCTCTTCGCCGACCGCCGCCGCCAGAACCGCCTGACGAACGCGGGCTGGCGCGTGCTCCGCTTCACCTGGGCCGACACCCTCCGCCCGGACTACATCCCCTGGACGATCCGCCAGGCAATGACCGGCCACTGACCGACCACTGACCAGCCCCGGGCCGTCCGCCGCCGCCAGCCCCGGGCCGTCCGCCGCCAGCCCCGTTGATCAAGGAGTTTGCGTCAACTCGAAGATCGACACCGACGCAAACTTCTTGATCAACGGGAGCGTCCGGGTGCGCCCAGGGTGCGCCCAGGGAGCATCCGGGGGCGTCCGGGTGGGGGTGGGTAGGATGCCGGGTCGTGCGGGTACTTCTTCTTGGTGGTGGGGGGCGGGAGCATGCGCTCGCGCTCGGGCTTGCCGGCGATCCTTCCGTCGAGGCGGTGATCGCCGCGCCCGGTAATCCCGGGATCGCCGGGGTTGCCGAGCTGCGGGAGGTGAATCCCGTCGATCCCGACGCCGTGGCGGCGCTCGCCGTGGAGATCGGTGTCGACCTGGTGGTGATCGGGCCCGAGGCGCCGCTGGTCGCAGGGGTCGCCGACGCCGTACGCGCCAAGGGCATCGCCGCGTTCGGGCCGTCCGCCGAGGCCGCCCGGCTGGAGGGCTCGAAGACGTTCGCCAAGGACGTGATGACCGCCGCCGGCGTGCCGACCGCCCGCGCGTACACCTGCGTCGAACCGGCCGCGACCGCCGCCGCGCTCGACGAGTTCGGCGCGCCGTACGTGGTGAAGAACGACGGGCTGGCCGCCGGCAAGGGCGTCGTCGTCACCGACGACCGCGCCGCCGCGCTGCGCCACGCCGAGGACTGCGGCCGGGTCGTCGTCGAGGAGTACCTGGCCGGCCCCGAGGTCTCCCTCTTCGTGGTGACCGACGGCGAGGCCGCCGTGCCGCTGCTGCCGGCGCAGGACTTCAAGCGGGTCGGCGACGGCGACGCGGGCCCGAACACCGGCGGCATGGGGGCGTACGCGCCGCTGCCCTGGACCCCGCCCGGCCTGGTCGACGAGGTCATGCGCGACGTCGTCCACCCCACGCTGGCCGAGATGCGCCGCCGGGGCACCCCGTTCGCCGGCCTGCTCTACGTGGGCCTGGCGATCACCGCCGCCGGCCCCCGGGTGATCGAGTTCAACGCCCGCTTCGGCGACCCGGAGACCCAGGTCGTCCTCGCGCTGCTGGAGACGCCGCTCGGCGGGCTGCTGCACGCCGCCGCGACCGGCACGCTGGCCGATCACCCGCCGCTGCGCTGGCGCGACGGCGCGGCGGTGACCGTGGTGGTGGCCGCCGGGAACTACCCGGGCACCCCGCGCACCGGCGACGTGATCACCGGCGCCGACCGACCGGGCGTCATCCACGCCGGCACCCGCCGCGACGCCGACGGCACGTTGCGCTCCGCCGGTGGCCGGGTCCTCTGCGGTACGGCCACCGGCCCCACCCTCGCCGCCGCGCGCGACGCCGCGTACGCGCTGGTCGGGGGCATCGGGCTGGACGGCTCGCACCACCGTGGCGACATCGCCGCCGCGGCGGTGGAGGGCCGGATCACCCTGCCGGGCTGATCCGCGGCTGCTGGCCATCCCCGAGGAGGGGCGTCGGGCGAGGTCGTGCGACGGCCCCTCGGGCCCGATCAGACCATGCCGAGCGCGGCGGCGATGACGGCCTGGGCGGTGGCGCTCAGCTCCTCGCTCTTGGCGTCCGTGCTGGTGATGGAGTATTCCACCCGGAACCGGCCGTCCCTGGTGGACGCGACGGCGGCCAGGTAGCCGAACCGGGAGCCCGTCTTGACCCAGAGGGTCTCGCCGGTGGGCAGCGGCATGGCGGTCAACCCGGCGCTGTACCGGGCCGGCCCGCCCTCGACGTCGTCCACCGCAGGGAGGGTGAACATCTCGGCGAGCTGCGGCTCCGGCACGACCCGGCCGGCGAAGAGCGCCGTCGTGAAGGCGTCCAGGTCGGCCAGGCTGGAGATGACGTTTCCGGCGGCGGGGGTGAAGGTCTGGCTCCAGTCGGTCACGTCGACCAGCTCGGTCGCCCCGTCCCGCACGACGGCCTGGTACCCCCGGGCGTGCGGGCCTCGGATGCGAGGGTCGGCGCCGGGCGCGTACGTGTCGCGCAGGCCGAGCGGGCGGGCGATCCGCCGGTCCAGTTCCTCGGCGTACGAGCGCCCGGTGACCTTCTCGATCAGCAGGCCGGCGACGATGTACCCCATGTTGGTGTAGTGCTGCTTCTCGCCCGGGGAGAAAAGGCGCGGGTTCTCCAGCCCGAGCCGGACGATCTGCTCCGGGGTCCAGCGGTCGTACCGGTGGGCGAGCTGCCACTCGATGTCGCCCGGCAGCGTCGGGCCGGCGATCGCGTTGGTGTGGTCGAGCAACTGGCGGACGGTCACGGTGGGGTAGTCGGCGGGGAAGAGGCCGGGCAGGTGTCCCTGCACCGGGTCGTCGAGGTCGACCCGGCCCTCGGCGGCGAGTTTCAGCACCAGCGCCGCGGTGAAGACCTTGGTGACGCTGCCCACCCGGAACCGCGCGTGTCGCGGCACGGGGGACTGGGCGTGCAGTTTCCGCACGCCGCTGGTCCCCGTCCAGCAGCCCGCCGGGGTGGTGATCCGCACCTGGGCGCTGGTCGCGTCCGCGTTGGGCAGGCCGGCGATCGCCGCCCGTATCGGGGCGGGGTCGAGGGTGCCGGGACGGCAGTGGGCCCCGGAGCGGGCCGCGTCGGTGGGCGGTGCGGCGAGGACCGCGCCGGGCGTCGCGACGGCGAGCAGGGCACCGAGCGCGGCGCTGACGAGGGCGGTACGGCGATTCGTGGGTGTCATGCGTCGAGCCTGCCGGTGGCCCGGCCCGCCGGGCACCGGGGAATTCCCGGGGCCGACCCCGGTCGTCGGCTCCGGGGCTTCCCGGTGTGGAGGCGCCGTCAGCCGTGGTGGCGGCGCAGCTCGCGGGTGAGCACCTTGCCGGTGGCGTTGCGCGGCAGGCGCGCCACGAAGACCACGTCCCGGGGTACGGAGAACCGGGCCAGGTGGTGCCGCACGTGTTCGCGGACCGCCTCCGGGTCCAGCGTCTCGCCGGGGTGCAGCGCGAGGAAGGCGGCGAGCCGCTGGCCGTACGCCTGGTCGGGCACGCCGATGACGGCCACCTCCCGGACCTGGGGCAGCCGGCCGATCAGGTCCTCCACCTCGGACGGGAAGACGTTCTCCCCACCGGAGACGATCATGTCGTCGGCCCGCCCGTCGACGAAGAGCAGCCCGTCGGCGTCGACCCGACCGAGGTCGCCGGTGTCCAGCAGCCCGTCCCGGCTCTCCCGCTCCGCGCCGGAGGTGTAGCCCTCGAAGAGCATCTCGTTGCCGACGAAGATCCGCCCGACCTGACCCGTCGGCACCGGCCTGCCCTCCTCGTCGAGGATGCGCAGTCGGGTGCCGTGGGGCGGGCGGCCGGCGGTGGTGGGCGCCGCGCGCAGGTCCCCCGGGCCGGCGATGGACGCCCAGGAGACCTCGGTCGAGCCGTACAGGTTGTAGAGGACGTCGCCGTAGGCGTCCATGAAGCGGGTGGGCAGCCCGCCGGGCAGCGCGGACCCGCTGACCGCGACCACCTTGAGCGGCGGCCTGTGCTGCGGCGGCGGTACCTCCATGAGCCGCTGCACCATCACCGGCACGGCGAACATGGCGTCGCAGCGCTGGGCCACCAGCGCCTCCAGGGTGGCGGCCGGGTCGAAGCGGCGGTGCAGCACGATGGTGGCCCGCAGGGCGAAGCAGACCTGGAGGGCGGCGTACCCCCAGGTGTGGAAGATCGGCGCGGTGATCATCACGGTGTCCCGGACGCGCAGCGGGATCCGGCTGATGATGGAGACCAGTGGCCCGAAGCCATGCGGGGTGGGGCGGCGGGCGCCCTTGGGCGTGCCGGTGGTGCCGGAGGTGAGCACGATGGTCCGGCCGTCACGCGCCGGGGGCCGGAGGTCGCCGGGGGGCGCGCCCGAGACCAGCTCCTTCAGCCGGCCCTCGCCGACCCGGGGCAGTTCGGCCGGGAGGCCGGCGACCCGCTCGGCGAACTCGTCGTCGTGCACCAGCGCCCTGAGCGCCTGCTGCTCGGCGACGGTGGCGAGCTGCGCGGCGGAGAGCCCGGTGTTGACCAGCACGGCGTCGGCGCCGAGCAGGGTGGTGGCGACCATGGCCTCGACGAGGCCGTGGTGGTTGCGGCACAGCAGCCCGATCCTGTCCCCGGCCCGGACGCCGAGCGCGCCGCGCAGCGACTTCGCCAGCAGCTCGGCCCGGACGAGCAGGTCCCGGTACGTCAGCGTGCCGCCCCGCTCGTCAACGACGGCGACGCGGCCCGGGTCCCGGTTCGCGGCCTGGCGCAGCTCGCCGGAGAGCCCCCAGCCCCATTTCCGCAGCGCGTTGAGCTGAGCGGCGACCCGGAGGGGCGGGCCGGGGGTGAGCAGACCGCGCCGGGCCAGCGTGGCGACGGTGAACGGCAGGTCCATCCGCAGGGCCTCCTTCGGCGTGGGGTGAAGGGGCCCCATCCGGGGCCCCTCGCCGGGCGTGTGCGCCGTGGTGCGGTGCCGTCGGGTGGTGCTTCCGGGCGGGTCGGGTCAGCGGACGTACACGCCGGAGATGGCCCGGGAGATCACCAGCCGCTGGATCTCCGAGGTGCCCTCGAAGATGGTGTAGATCTTGGCGTCCCGGTACCAGCGCTCGACCGGGTGGTCGCGCAGGAAGCCGGCCCCGCCGAGGAGCTGCACGGCCCTGTCGGTGACCGACACGGCCACCTCGCCGGCCTTGAGCTTCGACATCGAGCCCTCGCCGGCGGTGAACGGGCGGTTGTTCCGCCCCATCCAGGACGCCCGCCAGACCAGCAGCCGGGCCGCGTCGATCTCCATCTTCATGTCGGCCAGCGCGAACGCGACCGCCTGGTTCTCGATGATCGGCCGGCCGAACTGGACCCGCTCCTTGGCGTACTCCAGCGCGTACTCGTAGGCGGCCCGGGCCACGCCGAGCGCCTGCGCGCCGACGGTGGGCCGGGACAGCTCGAACGTGCGCATCGCGGCCTGGCCCGAGGCGCGCCGGCCGGAACGGGCTCGGTCGAGCCGCTCGTCCAGGGCCTCCTTGCCGCCGAGCAGGCAGCGGCCCGGCACCCGGACGTCGTCGAGGAAGACGTCCGCCGTGTGCGAGGCGCGCAGCCCCAGCTTGCGCAGCTTGCGGGTCGCGCTCAACCCGGGGGTGCCCGGCGGTACGACGAACGCGGCCTGGCCGCGCGAGCCGAGTGTCGGGTCGACCGAGGCGGTGACCACGTGCACGGCGGCGATCCCGCCGTTGGTGGCGTACGCCTTCTGCCCGCGCAGCACCCACTCGTCGGTGGCCTCGTCGTAGACGGCCCGGGTGCGCATCGCGCCGACGTCGGAGCCGGCCTCCGGCTCGGTGGTGCAGAACGCCGCGACGGCGGGCTCGTCGGCGGTGCCGAAGCACTGCGGCACCCACTCGACGAGCTGGTCGGGGGTGCCCGCGCCGTAGATGGCGGCCACGGCGAGCGAGGTGCCGAAGATGCTCAGGCCGATTCCCGCGTCGCCCCAGAAGAGTTCCTCGCTGGCGATCGGGAGGGAGAGGCCGGTCGGGTCGGCCCAGCAGGTGGCGAGGAACTCGAAGCCGTACAGGCCGACCTTCGCCGCCTCCCGGATGACGGGCCAGGGGGTCTCCTCCCGGGCGTCCCACTCGGCGGCGGCGGGGCGCACGACCTCGGCGGCGAAGCCGTGCACCCAGTCCCGCAGGTCCCGCTGCTCCTCGTTCAGGTCGAGCGAGAACTCGACCATCGTCAGGCCTTGGGGATGTCGAACAGGTTGGCGATGTTGGCGGCCAGGCCCAGGTCGCCCTTGGCCTTCAGCTTGCCGGTCATGAACATCATGACCGGGTTGGCGCCGCCGGAGACGATCTTCAGGAACTCGACCGGGCCCATGGTGAGGCTCAGCTTCGGGTCGTGCTGCGGGGTCTCGTTGACGGAGCAGGAGCCGTCGGCGATGACGATCTCGTAGGTGTCGGTGCCACCGTCGGGGCGCCCGGTGATGTTCCAGTGGATCACCGCGTTGGTGGAGCCGGCCCGGTCGGCGCGGAACAGCGACGGCATCCGGCTGAAGACCTCGTGCAGGATCTTGCCCCGCAGGTCGCTGGACATCACCTCGGCGATCTTCGAGTCCGGGGTGGACTTGACCAGCTGGGCGAACTCCTTCGGGCCGTAGTTGGCGAAGGTGGCCGGGTCGAAGTCAGTCATAGGGGATGCACCTTTCGGGCCGTCACGGTGGTTACTCTGGCGTAACCTTACGCACGAGTAGGTATGCTCGCAAGGTGTCCGGCACCCCCACCTTCAAGCGCCTTCCCCGGGCCGTGCGCGAGCAGCAGATGCTCGACGCGGCCGTCCGGGTCTTCTCCCGCCACGGCTTCCACGCGGCCAGCATGGACGAGATCGCCGAGGTCGCGGGCATCTCCAAACCCATGGTGTACGCGTACCTGGGCACCAAGGAGGAGCTCTTCGTCGCCTGTTTGCACCGCGAGGGCACGCGGATGATGGAGGCCATCGCCGGGGCAGCCGCCCCGGAACTCGACGCCGACGAGCGGCTCTGGCGTGGGCTGCGGGCGTTCTTCGGCTTCGTCGGCGCGCACCGGGACGGCTGGGCGGTGCTCTACCGGCAGGCCCGGGGCTCGCAGCCGTTCGCCGGCGAGCTGGCCGCCATGCGGTCCCGGCTGGTCGAGGTGGTCGCAGGGATGCTCGACCACGCGCTGCGCGCCGAGGGCGTCGAGGTGAGCGAGACGGAGCTGGAGGTCGTCGCGTACGCCCTGGTCGGCGCGAGCGAGTCGCTGGCCGACTGGCTCGCCGACCACCCCGAGGCCGACCCGGGGAAGACCGCCACCCGGATGATGAACGTGGCCTGGCTCGGCGCCGGCCAGCTCCTGCGCGGCGTCACCTGGCACCCGCCGCAGGAGTGACGCCGCTGGCCCCGGCCCGCCGCTGGCCGGTTCTGTCGGTGGGGCGGGCGAGGATGGGCGGCGTGCTCGACGGACTCGACGACATCGACTGGCCCCGGCTCGGCCACGCCTACGGCTCGGCCACCGACGTGCCCGACCAGCTCCGCGCCCTCCGCTCGCCCGACCGCCGGGCGCGGCAGGCCGCCCTGCGCGGCCTGTTCGCCAACATCTTCCACCAGGGCTCCCGCTACGAGGCGTCGGCCTACGCCGTGCCGTTCCTGCTGGAGCTGGTCGCCGACCCGGCCACCCCGGACGCGGACTCGGTGCTGCTCCTGCTGACGATGCTCGCGGTCGGCTACGACGAGCGGTGGGTGCCCGACGGCTTCCCGGTGGCCGAGTACCGCCGGGCCGCCGAGGGCGGGCGGGAACTGCTCGCCGCCAAGCCGTCCCCATGGGACGGCGACGACGACGAGGACGAGGAGGAGGACGTCGAGTACGCGTACGTGGAGTCGCTGACCGAGGAGGATCAGGGGCGGCTCTGGGCGTACGTCGAGCTGTCCGCGTACGACGCGGTGCGGGCCGGGGTGCCCCTCTTCCGCGACCTGCTCGCCCACCCCGATCCGGGGATGCGCCTCGGCGCGGCGTACGCGCTCGCCTGGTTCCCGGAGGACGCGGCCGGCAGCCTGCCCGCGCTGATCGCGGCGGCCGACGCCGCGCCGGAGGCCACCGAGGCCGCGACCGCCCTGGTGGCCGCCGGGCTGCTCGGCTGCGCACCCGACGCCGGCCTGCTGACGGACCCACGCCCGCAGGTCCGCTGGGCCGCCGCGGTCGGTCGGGCCCGGGTGCTGGGCGTTGACGCCGACGAGCCGACCGCCGAGGAGCTGCTGCGCTGGGCGGCGTCGGCGGTCCGGCCGCAGGGCGACGGGCCGACGGTGCCCTTCCTCGACGGCGACCTGGCTGGCTACGCGGGCCTGTCCCTGCGCCTGCTCGGCCCCCGGCACGCCGACCGGGCGTTCGACGCGCTGCTCAACCGGCTGCCCGCCGTCGGTGGGGAGGAGGCGCTGGCGGTGGCGACGGAGGCGCTGCGCCTCGCGTTCCCCGACGGCCGGCTGACGGCGGGGACGCCCCCCGCCGCGCTGACCCCGCGCCAGCGGCGTCTCGTCGAGGCGCTGGCCCACTCGCCGCAGCCCTGGCTCCTCGACGGCCGGCCGTTCGGCAACGTCGCCATGCTCGTAGCCGACTACGGCCTGCCGCGCAGCCGGGAGGCGCTGCTCGCGTACGCGGCGGGCTAGCCGGCGGTACCGGGAGCCCACCCGACCCGGCCGTCGCGCTCGGCGGGCCTAGACCCGCTCGCCGTGGCGCGGCCCCGGTCGCCGTGACGCGCCCGGCCCGGCCGGCCCCGGCGTGGGGCCCTGGTCTCGACTCGGGCCGCGTCGCCCTGGTCCCGGCTCGGGCCGTGTCGCCTTGTTCCCCGCTCGGGCCGGCGTGGCGCGTGGCGCTCAGCTCCGGCCGGCGGCGCGTCGCCGGGCGCGGCGTCGCAGCCAGCGGGCCGCCTCCAGCAGCAGGGCCACCGCCGCCCCCAGCCCGACACCGGCCAGGATGCCCGCGACGGGGTTCCGCTCGAAGGCGAGCCCGCCGAAGTAGCCGAGCAGCCCGCAGTAGGCGGCCCAGGTCACGGTGGCGAGCGTGTCGAAGAGCAGGAACGACCGGAGCGGGTACCGCACCGCGCCCATCGTGAGGGTCACCGCCGTGCGCCCGCCCGGGACGTACCGGGCGGTGGTGAGGATCAGCCCGCCGCGCCGGTCCACCGCCCGCCGGGCCCACTCAGAGCCGGAGCGTCGACGGCTGGCCGCCGGGAGCCGGGCCAGCCGGTGCGCGCCGCCGCTGCGGCCGATGACGTACGAGAGGTGGTCGCCGGCCAGCGCGCCCAGCGAGGCGACCGCGATCACCGTCGTCAGGTCCGGCTGCCCGCTCGCCGCGAAGACCCCGGCGGTGACCACGACCGTCTCGCCGGGTACGGCCGGGAAGACGGCGTCGACCGCGGTGACCACGAAGACCACCAGGTAGACCCACGGCGAGGTGACCGTGTCGTGGAGCAGGTCGAGCACCGACTGCATGTCCTCATGCTCTGCCGCCGAGGTGTTGGGAAGGGGCCCTTCCTATACAAAAGGAGTTAACAAGGTGCCCTTCCTTTCAGCCTTGCCCTCGGCGGTCGGCGAGCTGGACGTCAGCACGACGGGGACGCCCAGCGCCTCCTCCACCGCCGAGGGCCAGTCGGCCGGCGGCGGGTCGTCGTAGACCGGGCGGGCCGCGAGCAGGCGGGCGGTCAGCGCGGCCTGCCGGTCCAGGTCGCCGGGCGGGCCCGGCTCCAGCCGGTCGGCCGTGTCGTAGCGACGGCAGATCCGCAGCCCCCGGTCGGCCCAGTCGAGGTGGGTGAGCGCGAGGCCGTCGACCCCGCCGGCCGCCGCGAGGGCGTACCGGTGGGCGACCGCGTCGAAGTGGCCGAACCGGAACCGCCCCTGCCACGGGTTGGTCGGGTTGCGCGGGTCGGCCAGCGGCAGCGCCGGGTCCTCGGTGACCAGGGGGCCCGGGCCGTGCCGCGTGGTGGCGATGCGCAGCACGCCCAGCCGCTCGGCCGCGCCGGCCTGGCCCGCCTCGGCGAGCAGGGCCTCGGCGTTGGCGAACGTGGTGGTGCTCCACGTCGTGTACGGGTGGAAGCCGTGCCACTCGTCGAGCAGCACCCCCTGCGCCCCCTCGAAGACGCAGGGCCCGGCCCGCAGCACCCCGGCCAGGTGCGCCCGGTCGACGATCGCCACCCGGCCGGCGAACGCGGTGAACGCGGGCAGGCAGTCGTCGACCGGCGGGGCGTCCAGCGGGCCGAGTTCGGCGGTGAGCCGGTCCCGCAGCGCGGCGAGCCGGCGGCGCAGCACCGCCGGGGCGCGGCAGTCCGCCACCCGGGGCGCGTCGTCGGGGTGGGCGAGGCCGTACGCGACGGCCTCGCCCACGCCCAGCCCGCAGGAGCCGTGCCGGTCGGCGCCCCGGGCCAGCTCCCGGGCCCGGTTGGCGGCCCGGTGGTAGGGGGTGGCCAGCAGCGCCTCCCCGTCGACCGTGAGCCGGTCGAGCGCGTCGGGCACCCCCACCGCCGCGAGGTGGTCGGCCTCGGCGGCCAGCGCCAGCGGGTCCACCACCACGTGCCGCGCCAGGTGGGTGCGCACCCCCGGGTGGAAGGTGCCGGCCCCGAACTGCGCGAACGTGTGGTGCCGGCCGTCGCGCAGGACGACGTTGTGCGCCGCCTGCGCGCCCCCGTTGAAGCGGACCACCGTGTGGACGGGCCGGGTCCCGCACAGCCAGTCCACGACGGTGCCCTTGCCGGCGTCGCCGTAGCCGAGGTCGACCACCATCGCGTGGTTCACAGCCGGGTGACCCCCCGGGTCGCCGCCGGCACCGACGGGACCGGCAGCGCGCCCACCCGCTGCACCGGGCCGCCCCGGAAGCGGGCGAGGGCCTTGCCGACCGTGCCGGTGGCCGTCGAGCCGGCCCGCCGCAGGTCGTCGAGGCCCCGGTCGAGGTCGACGGCCTGCTCGCCGAGGCCCACGGTGAGGGCGATGGTCTCGCAGACCGCGTCCAGGTCGTCCAGCACCACGGCGTTCTGCCCGAGCAGGTCGCGCCAGAAGTCGATCACCTTGCTGTTGCGGGCGTAGTGGCTGCCGGCGGGGAGCAGGTAGTAGGTGTCCCAGCGCCGGGTCACCTCGTCGACGATCTGCCGCAGCGGCACGTCCTCGCCCAGGTCGTCGCCGATCAGGTGGCTCACCTGCCGCCGGTCCACCTTCGGGTAGGCCAGCTCGTCGCCGATGATGAACAGGTACCCGCGCCGGCCCCTCTTCTCCCAGCAGTCGGTCACCGTGCGCCGGGCCATGAAGTACATGGCCAGCTCGTAGGACTCCATCATCTGGCCACCGCCGCCGCCCTCCAGCACGATCCGGCCGAGGTCGTCGTCCATCCGGTTGTCGGACTCGAACTGCCCCACCTGCAACGGCACCCGGTCGCAGGTGGCGTCGCCGATCGCGCCGAACATGATCTGCGGGTCGCGGGCGTACCCCTGGCGGAGCAGCAGCCCGAGGAGCTGCGGCAGCTTGGTCTGGAGGGTGCGGGGCACGTGCCCCATCGAGCCGGTCACGTCGAACAGCACCGAGATGGCCGTCGACTGCGGGTGCTCGGCCGAGTCGCGGCTCTCCCGGACCGCGCCGCGCGGGTCGAGGGCGGCGTGCACGGTGCGCGCCCCGCTGTCGCTGTAGGAGAACGCGCTCTTGCCGGTGGGCCGGCGGTAGCGGTCGGCGGCGTCGTACACGTCGGTGGACCACATTCCACTGCCCATGGCAGCCTCCCTAGGGGTTGAGGGTGAAGGGTCGGAAGGTGCGCGGCCCGTAGAGCCGCTCCAGCACCTCGTCCAGTTCGCGGAGCAGCCGCCAGGCGTCGTCCGGGCGGGCGTGCGGGGCGGGCAGGCGGCAGCCGTCGGCGAAGGCCCGCAGCTCGCGGGGCGCCCGGTCGCCCATCAGCCAGGTCATGCAGCCGGCGGCCATCGCCAGGTCGGTGCCCGGGCCGCAGGGTCGCCGCGCGGCGACCTCCGGCGGGTACCAGTCCTCGTGGCCGGGCACCAGCGCGGGGATCGCGCCGTCGCCGACCACGGAGAAGCACCAGTCGACGAGGACCACGCCGTGCCCGTCCGGCTCGATCAGCACGTGCCGGGGCAGCACCGCGCCGTGCGTCACGCCGGCCCGGTGGGCGAGGCCGAGGGCGACCAGCAGCCGCCGCCACATCCAGGCCGCGTCGCGGGCGTCCAGCCCGTCCGGGTACGCCCGGCGCACCTCGTCCAGGCTGTGCAGCCCCGGCGCGGTGGCCAGCACGGTGATCCGCCGTTCCGCGCCGGTCGCCGCGTCCCGGTGGCGGAACGCGTCGACCAGCCGGGGCACGTAGGGCAGGTAGCGCGGGTCGCCCCGCTCCTCGATCAGGCGCAGGGCCCGCTCCTCGCGGGCCATCAGGTCGTTGTCGGCGGGGTCGCGGGGCAGCTTGAGCAGCCGGTCCGCGCCGACGTCGTAGAGGTCGGCCAGGTCGCCGGCGTGGGCGAGCGCCCCGAGCCGGTACGCCCCGAGCACGAACCCGTCGACCCCCGTCGCCCGGCCGGCCCGCCACCGCGTGGTGACCCGGACGAAGGCGTCGGTGGCCTCGGCGCGTACCCGGTCGTCGAGCGTGCCCAGCCGGTCGGGGTGCAGGGCCGCGACCAGCTCGCGGTAGCGGCGGGCCGGCGCGTCCGCGCCGAACAGGTCGGCGTCGGTGCGGGCCGCCGCGACCAGGCGGATGGCCTCCTCGGTCCTCACCGGATCGTCTCCTCCCGGGCGGGGCGCAGCAGCGCCGGGTGCAGCAGTTGGGCGTCGCCGGCCCGGTAGAGCTTGGCGCGCGGGCCGCCGCGCGGGCCGCCGCGCTCGGTGCTGGCCCCGGTGCTCTCGACGAAGCCCGGCACGGAGAGCACCTTGCGGTGGAAGTTGCCGGCGTGCAGGGGGTGCCCCCAGACCGTCTCGTAGACGCCGCGCAGCTCGGTGACGGTGAACTCGGGGTCGAGGAAGCGGGTGGCCAGCGGGGTGTACTCCAGCTTGGAGCGGGCCCGATCCAGCCCGTCGTCGATGATCCGGGCGTGGTCGAAGGCGAGCTGCCGGCTGGCCAGCGCGGTGACCGGCAGCCAGGCGGCGTCGTCGGCGTCGCTGCCGGCGGCCGGGTCGGGCAGGTCGGGGGCGAACGCGAGGTGGGCCACGGAGATGATCCGCATGCGCGGGTCCCGGTCGGGCGCGCCGTAGCTGGCGAGCTGCTCCAGGTGGACCCGGCGCAGCCGCTCGCCGCCGAGCCCGGTCTCCTCGGCCAGCTCCCGCCGCGCCCCGGCGGCCAGGTCCTCGTCGGGGTGGACGAAGCCGCCGGGCAGCGCCCAGTGGCCCGCGAACGGCGGCTCGCCCCGGCGGACGAGCAGCAGGTGCAGCGCGCCCTCGCGGATGGTCAGGGCGACCACGTCGACGGTGACGGCGACGGCCGGGTACGCCCGGGGGTCGTAGGCGGCGAGGTACTCCTGCTCGTTCACGGCGTCTCTCTAACTCTGAGAATAACTCGAACTGAGAACAACTTATCCCACGAAGGGGTGACCGGCAAGCCCCCGCCCGTCGACCTCGGCGGGGGCCTGCCCGGTCAGCAGACCGTGCCCACCAGGTGCGGGCGGCCGGCCCGTGCGTCGTGCAGGGCGAACTCCCAGGTCGAGCCGGCGGCGGAGGCGCTCAGGGCCACCTCGGACGGCAGCGGCACCGGCAGCTTGAACGCCGCCTCGACGGTGTACGCGTCCGGCAGCCGGCCTTCCAGGGCCGCCAGGCAGCGGGCCTTGCTCCACATCCCGTGCGCGATCGGGCGCGGGAAGCCGAACAGCCGCGCCCCGAGCCTGGACGTGTGGATCGGGTTGTGGTCGCCGGAGACCCGGGCGTAGTCGGTGCCCACCCGGGGCGTCACCCGCCACCGGGCGGTCGCGGCCGGCGGCGGGGGCCGCTCGCCCGGGTCACGCCGCTCGCCGCCGCCGGCCCCGCGCTCCCGGCCGAGGTACGTCGAGACGCCCCGCCACACCTCCTCGCCGCCGACCGACGCGACCAGCACCACGTCGACCTGCCGGCCGCGCTCGTGCGGGCGCAGCCCCTCGGCGTACGCGCGGAAGTCCAGCGTTTCGCCGGCCTCCACCGGCCGGTGCGTGGTGATCCGGTTCGCCACGTGCACCAGCCCGACCAGCGGCATCGGGAACTCCGGCGCGGTCATCAGCTTCAGCGCCAGCGGGAAGCCCATGACGTGGGGGTACGTCGCCGGCAGCCGGTCGGCCAGCCGGAACCCGCAGACCCGGTCGTAGTCGGCCAGGTGCGCCCGGTCCACGGTGACCCCGGCGACGGCCAGCTCGACCGCCGGCAGGGCGTCGCCGCGCCGCCGCCCGGCCGGCGGCAGGGCTCCGAGCAGGGCGCGCCGGTAGAGCGGCCCGGCCTTCGGCAGGTGCGGCAGCCGCACGACCGCCCGGCCGCCCGCCTCGCCCGACAGGTCCCGCGCCTCACCCGACAGTTTCCGCGCCTCGGCGGAGAGGTCCCGGGTCTCACCCGACAGGTCCCGCGCGACGCTGGCCAGGTCGTGCGTCGGCCCCGCGCCGAGGTCGGGCTCCAGCGGCCCCGCCGGCTCCAGCGGCCCCGCCGCGCGGGCGGCGGCCACCCGCTCCGGCGAGATGACGTCGGTCGGGCCCTCGATCAGCTCGTACACCGACAGCTCGTCGGCGTGGTCGTCCGGCCTGGTCATCACGCCCCCAGCAGGCTCTGGCCGCAGACCCGGACGATGTTGCCGCTGATCGCGCCGCTGGCCGGCCAGGCCAGCCAGCCGATGGTCTCGGCCACGTCGACCGGCAGGCCGCCCTGGGTCATGCTGTTCATCCGGCGGCCCGCCTCGCGGACCACCAGCGGGATGCGGGCGGTCATCCGGGTCTCGATGAAGCCGGGGGCGACGGCGTTGATGCTGATGCCGCGTTCGCGCAGCACCGGCGCGAGGGACTGCACCAGGCCGATCACGCCGGCCTTCGAGGTGGCGTAGTTGGTCTGCCCCCGGTTGCCGGCGATCCCGGCGATCGAGGAGACCGAGACGATCCGGCCGCCGGCCGGGACGAGCTTGCGCTCCAGCAGCACGTCGTTGATCCGCTCCTGGCTGGAGAGGTTGACGTCGACCACCGAGTTCCACCGGTCGGCGTCCATCCGGCCGAGGGTCTTGTCGCGGGTGATGCCGGCGTTGTGCACCACCACGTCGACCCGGCCGTGCCGACCGGCCAGGTGCTCGGCGAGCCGGGTCGGCGCGTCGGGGGCGGTCAGGTCAAGCTGCACGGCGCTGCCGCCGATCTCGTTGGCGACGGCGGCCAGCTCGTCCCCGGCCGCCGGGACGTCCAGCGCGACGACCTGCGCGCCGTCGCGGGCCAGCACCTTCGCCAGCGCCGCGCCGATGCCCCGGGCCGCGCCGGTGACCAGGACGACCTGGCCGTCCAGCGGCCGGTTCCAGTCGGCCGGCGGCTCGGCCGCGCCGGCCCCGACGCGGATCACCTGGCCGGAGACGTACGCGGAGCGGCCGGAGAGCAGGAAGCGCAGGGTGGACTCCAGGCCGGTGGTGGTGCCCGCGTCGCCGTTCGGGGTGACGTGGACGAGCTGGGCGGTGACGCCCCGGCCGAACTCCTTGCCGATGCTGCGGGTCAGCCCCTCGATGGCGCGCTGGGCGGTCGCCTCGCGCGGCGAGCCGCACTCCTCGGGCGGGGTGCCCAGGACGATCACCCGGCCGCTGGGCATGATCGAGCGGGCCTGCGGGTGGAAGAACTCGTGGAGCTGGCCCAGCCCGGTCGAGTCGGTGATCCCGGTGGCGTCGTACACCAGGGCGGCGTGCCGGCGCTCGGGGTCGGGCGCGGCGGCCGGGTCGGCCGGCTCGACCCCGGCGGCGGCCAGGATCGCGCGGACCGGCTCGGCGAGCCGGCCGCCGGTGGCCGAGCCGAGCAGGACCGGCCCGGGGACCAGCGGGTCGCCCGGGGTGTGCCGGCGCAGTCGTGGCGGGTCGGGTAGCCCCAGGCGCTTGACCAGCGCGCGGCCGGCCCCCGTTCGGACGAAGCTCGCGTACCTGTCGGTCATAGGCGTAGCCTACTGGCCAGTAGGTTTCGAGCAAGCCCTGAATTTGGAGGCGGGATCGTGCAGAGCATCCGGCGGGTCGCGGTCATCGGCGGCAACCGCATCCCCTTCGCCCGGTCCAACTCCCGGTACGCCAGCGCGTCCAACGCGGACATGCTCGGCGCGGCGCTCGACGGGCTCGTCGCCCGGTTCGGGCTGGCCGGGGAGCGGGCCGGCGAGGTCGTCGCGGGTGCGGTGCTCAAGCACTCGAAGGACTTCAACCTCACCCGCGAGGTGGTGCTCGGCTCCCGCCTCGACCCGCACACCCCGGCGTACGACATCCAGCAGGCCTGCGGCACCGGCCTGGAGGCGGCGATCCTGGTCGCCAACAAGATCGCCCTCGGGCAGATCGACGTCGGCATCGCCGGGGGCGTGGACACCACCTCCGACGCGCCGCTGGCGGTCAACGAGGACATGCGGCGCACGCTGCTGAAGATCAACTCCGCCCGCAGTCTCGGCCAGCGGCTGAAGCTCGCGACGAAGCTGCGCCCGCTCCAGCCGTTCCAGCCGGAGATCCCGCGCAACGCCGAGCCGCGCACCGGGCTGTCGATGGGCGAGCACGCGGCCCGCACCGCCGTGCGCTGGAACGTCGACCGGCAGGCCCAGGACGAGCTGGCGCTGCGCTCGCACCAGCGGCTCGCCGCCGCGTACGAGCGGGGGTTCTTCGACGACCTGGTGACGCCGTACCTGGGGCTCACCCGCGACCAGAACCTCCGCCCGGACACGACCCTGGAGAAGCTCGGCTCGCTCAAGCCGGTCTTCGGGCACCGGGGCCCGGACGCCGAGCGGGCCACCATGACCGCCGGCAACTCCTCCCCGCTCACCGACGGGGCGTCCGCCGTGCTGCTGGCCAGCGAGGAGTGGGCCGCCGCGCACAGCCTCCCCGTGCTCGCCTGGTTCTCCTGGTCGGAGGTGGCGGCGGTCGACTTCGTGCACGGTGACGAGGGTCTGCTGATGGCCCCCGCGTACGCCGTGCCCCGGATGCTGGCCCGCGCCGGGCTGACGTTGCAGGACTTCGACTACTACGAGATCCACGAGGCGTTCGCCTCGCAGGTGCTGGCCACCCTGGCGGCCTGGGAGTCGCCGGAGTTCTGCAAGGACCGGCTCGGCCTGGACACCCCACTGGGCGCGATCGACCGGGACCGGCTCAACGTCAACGGCTCGTCCCTGGCCGCCGGGCACCCGTTCGCCGCGACCGGCGGGCGGATCGTCGCCACGCTGGCCAAGCTGCTGGCGGAGAAGGGCGGCGGGCGCGGCCTGATCTCGATCTGCGCGGCCGGCGGGCAGGGCGTCACGGCGATCCTGGAGCGCTGAACCCGGCCGGTGTGACGGCGATCCGGGAGCACTGACCCGGGCGGGGCGGGACGGTCAGCCTTCCCGGTGGCAAAAGGCGCAAAGGGGAACATCCGGGGTGTGACCTTCCGAAGATGAGGACAGCTCTTGTCCGATTTCGGGAGGTTCGAAGATGAAAGTACGTCGTTGGGCCCTGGCCGCCCTCTCCGGGGCGGCCCTGGCCCTCGCGCCCGCCACGCCGGCGCTCGCTACCCCGGCCGACGCCGACCCGACCGCCTCGCTCGTCTCCGACCGGTCGGCACCGGGTGGCTTCTGGGGGTCCGCCGCCCCGGTCGACCCCGCGCAGCCGCAGCGGCCGTCGGGCGGCGGCCTCTGCCGCCCCGGCACCCCGCCGGACGCCCCGCGCACCACCCAGTTCTACGGCGGCAACCCGCTGTTCGGCCCCGAGCAGTTGCCCGCCGCGTCGCCCGTCGGGCCGCTGCTCGCCGGCTACCAGCGGTTCGGCGGGCTCAACGAGACCGAGTTCCTCCGGACCTACGGCAACACCGCCGGCACCGGATACGTCTACCCGCCCGCGAAGGGGTACGTCCTCGGCCCGGACGGCCGGCCGATCAGGAACGCGCAGACGTTGCTGCCCGGGTACCGGCTCGACCGCTTCGGCTTCCCGGGCGGCGCGTTCCTCGCCCCGCTCGGCACCCCGTTCGGCGCCCGGTCGCTGCCCCCGCCGAACCTGAGCACCCCGGCCGACTCCCCGCTGGCCAACTACCACGTCTACTGCGTGGTGAAGCCGTTCACGGTCGACTCCGGGCCGATCGCGCCGTGGTTCGCCCAGCCCGGCCTGGGTACCCAGTTCGAGCTCAACCCGGCGTACCTGCCCCGGGCCGGGAGCGACCTGAGCGTCACCTGGCTGCTCGCGCACGGGTACCTGGTGGAGGAGAAGCTGGCGGCGGGACCCTGCGCCGCTCCGCCGCGGCGCGGTGCCGTCCCCGCCGCCTGCTGACCCGGCGGGACAGACCGAGGAAGGGGGGTCGGGCGTGGACCGGCACCAGGTACGCGGCGCCCTGCTGGCGGCGGGGCTGTCGCCCGACGCCTTCGAGATCGAGGGCGTGCACGAGCAGGTGCCGGTCCCGCCCGACTTCTGGTTCCTGCGCCGCTCGCCGGACGGGCGCTGGGAGATCGGCCTGTACGAGCGCGGCACCCGCGACGTCCGCCAGGTGTACGACTGCGAGGAGGCCGCCGCCGCCGGCCTCTACGCCGCGCTGACCGGCCGCCCCGCCCCGTACTGAACCGGCGGCCCCGCCCCGTGCCGGACCGGCCGGCGGCCCGGGTGCGGCCCCGTCGCCCGGGCGGCGCGAAGGTACCCGACAATGGGCGGGTGACGACGATCCCGAACGTGCTCGCCCACCGGTACGCCTCACCCGAACTGGTCGCCCTCTGGTCGCCCGAGGAGAAGATCCGCATGGAGCGGCGGCTCTGGCTCGCCGTCCTGCGCGCCCAGCGCGACCTCGGCGTGGCCGTGCCGGACGGGGTCGTCGAGGCGTACGAGCGGGTGCTGGACGACGTGGACCTGGCCTCGATCGCCGAGCGCGAGCGGGTCACCCGGCACGACGTGAAGGCCCGGATCGAGGAGTTCAGCGCGCTCGCCGGGCACGAGCACGTGCACAAGGGGATGACCTCCCGGGACCTCACCGAGAACGTCGAGCAGCTCCAGGTGCGCGCCTCGCTGGAGCTGGTCCGGGACCGGGTCGTCGCCACGCTCGCCCGGCTCGCCCGCCTCGCCACCGAGCACTCCGGCCTGGTGATGACGGGCCGCTCGCACAACGTCGCCGCGCAGGCCACCACGCTGGGCAAGCGCTTCGCGTCGGCCGCCGAGGAGCTGCTGATCGCGTACGAGCGGCTGGTGGACCTGATCGACTGGTACCCGCTGCGCGGGATCAAGGGCCCGGTCGGCACCGCCGCCGACCAGCTCGACCTCTTCGACGGCGACGCCGGCAAGGTCGCCGAACTGGAGCGCCGGGTAGCCGAGCACCTCGGCTTCTCCCGGGTGCTGGACAGTGTGGGGCAGGTCTACCCGCGCTCGATCGACATGGCGGTGCTCGCCGCACTGGCCCAGATCGCCGCCGCGCCGTCGTCGCTGGCCACCTCGATCCGGCTGATGGTCGGTCAGGAGGTGGCCACCGAGGGCTTCAAGCCGGGCCAGGTGGGCTCCAGCGCGATGCCGCACAAGATGAACACCCGCTCCAGCGAGCGGGTGAACGGCTTCGCCGTGATCATCCGGGGGTACCTGTCGATGGTCGGCGAGCTGGCCGGCGACCAGTGGAACGAGGGGGACGTCTCCTGCTCGGTGGTCCGTCGGGTCGCCCTGCCGGACGCGTTCTTCGCCGCCGACGGGCTGTTCCAGACGTTCCTCACGGTGCTCGACGAGTTCGGGGCGTACCCGGCGGTGATCAGCCGGGAGCTGGAGCGCTTCCTGCCCTTCCTGGCCACCACGAAGATCCTGGTCGCGGCCGTGCGCCGGGGCGTCGGCCGGGAGACCGCCCACGAGGCGATCAAGGAGCACGCGGTCGCGGTGGCGCTGGCGATGCGCGAGCGCGGCGCGGCGGAGAACGACCTCTTCGACCGCCTGGCGGCGGACGACCGGCTGGGCCTGTCCCGCGCCGACATCGACGCCCTGGTGGCCGACCCCACGGCGTTCACGGGTGCCGCCGAGGCCCAGGTGACGGCGGTCACGGCCCGGATCGCCAAGATCGTCACCGCCCACCCCCAGGCCGCCACCTACACCCCGCCCCCCATCCTCTGACCCCCTCCCGTCCCGCCCACCCCCGTCCCGCCCACCCCCCGTCCCCGCTCGTTGATCAAGAGGTTTCGGTCACCGACACGCCCGTGGGTTGACGAAAACTTCTTGATCAACGGGGGTGGCCGGGGCCGGGGCCGGGGGTGGGGTGGGGGCCGGGGGTGGGGTGCGGGGCCTGGTGGGGTCAGGAGTTGCGGGTGGGGGTTTCGGCCGCGGTGCCCAGGTTCGGGGCGCTCGGCGGTTCGGCGATGCCACCGGGGGACTCGGCGAAGGACGGGTCGCTGGCCGTGTCGGCGGCGATCGCGGGCTGGTCCGTGGGCATCACGTCGGGGGTCTTGGCGACCACGATGACCGCCGTGCCGTACGCGCAGATCTCCATCCACATCTCGCCGCAGTCGCGGCTGTCGAAGCGCATCCCCACCACGGCGTTCGCGCCGAGGCGGCGGGCCTCCTCGCCGAGGCGGGCCACGGAGTCCGTACGCCAGCGGGTGAGGTTGTCCGGCGCCATCGGGTCGTACGCGCCGCCGCGCAGGTTCTTCACCCCCTCGCGGTACGGGTTGCGCGTCCTGGCCATCGAGGACACCACTTCGCCGAGGATCTGGCGGATCTCGTAGCCGGGCAGTTGATCCGTCGTCACGACCAGCACGCCTTGATGCTGTCGCACCGGTCGGCGGCCGGTTCGTCAGCCCTGGTCACCTGATCGGATGCTGCGAAACGGGTCGGCGCGGACGGCCGGCGCCGAGCCGACCATCCGCGCCGCCCGCGGTGTCAAGCGCCCAGAGGGGGCGCGGGAGGGGTGAACCGTCAGACACCGGCCGTCGAGCTGATCCAGGCCCGGCTGTACGCGACGCTGCCGTAGTTCTGGATGCTCTGGCCGTCGGCGGTGGAGGCGACGCCGACCTGCTGGCCGTTGTAGAACTGCGGGCCGCCCGAGTCGCCCCGCCAGGCGTTGCCGTTGATCCGGCTGCTGCGGATGGCCTGCCCGCCGTACGCGTCGGTGACGTTGGTGCTGGTCACCTGGACGGACGCGGTCTTGAGCTGGCTGGAGGGGGAGCAGCCGCTGTAGCAGGTCATGCCCCAGCCGTAGATCGTGTTGGTGGAGTTGATCGGCGGGTTGGTGCTGGCCAGCGTCACCGTGGAGGTGCTGACCGCGCTGGACAGCCGCAGCAGGGCCAGGTCGTAGCGGCTGTAGGAGGCGCTGACGGTGCGGGTGGTGCCGCCGGAGGAGTGGTAGACGCTGCCGACCCGGACGGACATCGAGCCGCTGACGCAGTGCTTGGCGGTGAGCACCCACTCGGGCGCGATGACGCTGCCGGAGCAGGTGAACGAGCCGTTGCTGAACACGGCGGCGGCCCACGGGGCGGAGGAGACGGTGCCGCCGCCGATGATGGGCTGGGGGCCGGCCGGGGCCGCGACGGCGCCGCTGGTGACGCCGAGGGCGCCGGCGAGGGCGACGCTCGCCACGGTGAGCAGGGAACGGATACGCATGGGGACGGACTCCTTTGGCCTCGGGAACCCGGGTTCGCCGGGTCGCCTCGTGCCGGGGGGCAGGGGGTTGACCCACCGGCTGCAATCCACCTATGTCGATGCATCGTAGGGCGGGGCGCTTGTTGCGGCAAGGGCTCAATCGAGACTTGGCGATGTAACAATTCGGCCTCCCCGGGGCGCGGTGAACCGCCTGCTCGGGGGTGTTTCGCGTGTGATCGAACGCGATGTCGCCCCACCTCCCGCCGGTTACGTCGATCACTGCCTGGACTCTCCCCGGCCGGTGCGGCTGGGGCGGTATCTGCCAGGTAGGCTGGCTGGGCTCGCCCGTTGTGGGTCGGCACCCAACTGCGTACACAGTCAGGAGTGCCCAGTGCCTCGCGTCGTCGTCGACGTCATGCTCAAGCCCGAGATCCTCGATCCGCAGGGCCAGGCCGTCGCAAACGCGCTGCCCCGGCTCGGCGTCAAAGACGTCGCCTCGGTTCGGATCGGCAGGCGGATCGAGATCGACTTCACCGGTGAACCGGACCTGGACCAGGCCCGGGAGATCGCCGACAAGTTGCTCGCCAACCCCGTCATCGAGGACTTCACCATCCGCCTGATCGAGGCCGACGAGACCGTGGACGCGCGCCAGTGACCGCGCGCGTCGGTGTGGTGACCTTCCCCGGTTCGCTCGACGACGGGGACGCCGCCCGGGCCGTGCGGATCGCCGGCGCCGAGCCGGTCCGGCTCTGGCACGGCGACCCGGACCTGCAGGGGGTGGACGCCGTCGTCCTGCCCGGCGGGTTCTCCTACGGCGACTACCTCCGCTGCGGGGCCATCGCCCGGTTCGCCCCCGTGATGGAGACGCTGGTCGACGCGGCCCGGGGTGGCCTGCCGGTGCTCGGCATCTGCAACGGCTTCCAGATCCTCTGCGAGGCCCACCTGCTGCCCGGCGCGCTCACCCGCAACCAGCACCTGCACTTCCGCAACCGCGACCAGCGGCTGCGGATCGAGGCGACCGGCACGGCCTGGACGAACGCGTTCCAGCCCGGCCAGGAGGTGCTCGTCCCGGTCAAGAACGGCGAGGGCTGCTACGTCGCCGACGCCGCGACGCTGGACCGGCTGGAGGGCGAGGGCCGGGTCGTCGCCCGCTACGTCGACGGCAACCCCAACGGGTCGCAGCGCGACATCGCCGCGATCACCAACCCCGCCGGCAACGTGGTCGGCATCATGCCGCACCCGGAGCACGCCGTGGAGGCCCTCACCGGCCCCTCCCTCGACGGCCTGGGCTTCTTCACCTCGGTGCTGAAGCACCTGGTGGGAGCCCCCGCGTGAGGGTTGGCGGCACAACCGGTCGGCTCCACCGCCCCTGCGGCGGCGAGCGCAGCGAGGAGAGGTCATGACCACCCATCCGGACCCGGCGGTACGCCCGACCCCGGGCGACTCCCCGGCGGTGCCCTTCGCGGCCCCCGTGGCGTCGCAGCCCGGCCCGGTCGACCCGGACCGGCCCGGCGCGGAGCCGGCCCGCCACCCCGACCAGGCCCGGCACGCGCAGTCCGCGCCGGCCGGTGACTGGGCGCACGGCCTCGACACCGTGCCGCGCGCCGTGGAGACCCCCGACGAGCTTCAGCCGTACGCCGAGCTGGGCCTCCGCGACGACGAGTACGACCGGATCCGGCACATCCTCGGCCGGCGGCCCACCCAGGCCGAGCTGGCCATGTACTCGATCATGTGGAGCGAGCACTGCTCCTACAAGTCGAGCAAGGTGCACCTGCGCCAGTTCGGCGAGAAGGCCCCGCCGAGCGACCGGCTGCTCGCCGGCATCGGGGAGAACGCGGGCGTCGTCCGGGTCTCCGACGAGCTGGCGGTGACCTTCAAGGTCGAGTCGCACAACCACCCGAGCTTCGTCGAGCCGTACCAGGGCGCGGCGACCGGCGTCGGCGGCATCGTCCGGGACATCCTCGCCATGGGCGCCCGCCCGGTCGCGGTGATGGACCCGCTGCGCTTCGGCGCGGCCGACCACCCCGACACCGGCCGGGTGCTGCCCGGCGTGGTGGCCGGCGTCGGCGGCTACGGCAACTGCCTCGGCCTGCCCAACATCGGCGGCGAGGTCGTCTTCGACCCCTGCTACCAGGGCAACCCCCTGGTCAACGCGCTCTGCCTCGGCGTGCTGCCGGTCGACCGGCTGCAGAAGAAGGAGGCCACCGGCCCCGGCAACGTCGTGGTGCTGATGGGCGCCCGGACGGGCCGGGACGGCATCGGCGGCGTGTCGGTGCTGGCCAGCGCCACCTTCGACGAGGGCAGCGAGCAGCGCCGCCCGTCCGTGCAGGTCGGCGACCCGTTCATGGAGAAGCTGCTCATCGAGGCGTGCCTGGAGCTGTACGAGGCCGAGCTGGTCGTCGGCATCCAGGACCTGGGCGGCGCGGGCCTGACCTGCGCGCTCACCGAGACCGCCGCGTCGGCCGGCACCGGCATGCGGGTGTGGCTGGAGCGGGTCCCGCTGCGCGAGGCATCGATGGAGCCGCAGGAGATCCTGGCCAGCGAGTCCCAGGAGCGGATGCTGCTGGTCGTCGCCCCGGACAAGCTGGAGGCGGTGCTCAAGACCGCCGAGAAGTGGGGCGTCTGGGCGACCGCGATCGGCGAGGTCACCGCGCCGTCGCCGGACGGCCGGCCGGGTCGGTTGGTGGTCACCTGGCGCGACCAGCTCGTGGTGGACGTCCCGCCGGGCTCCCTGGTCGACGACGGTCCGGTCTACGCCCGCCCCATGCGCGAGCCGGCCGACCTGATCCTGCTCCAGGCCGACCGGGCCGAGACGCTGCCCCGGCCGTCGACGCCGGAGGCGCTGCGCGAGACCGTGCTGCGCATGATCGCGTCGCCGAACCTGGCCGACAAGGGCTGGGTCACCGAGCAGTACGACCGGTACGTGCTGGGCAACACCGTGCTCGCCCAGCCGGAGGACGCCGGCGTGATCCGCATCGACGAGCGCACCGGCCTCGGCGTGGCCCTGTCGCTGGACGGCAACGGCCGGTACGCCCGCCTCGACCCGTACCACGGCACGAGGCTGGCGCTGGCCGAGGCGTACCGGAACGTGGCCGTGACCGGCGCGAAGCCGATCGCCGTGACGAACTGCCTCAACTTCGGCTCCCCGGAGGACCCGGGCGTGATGTGGCAGTTCGCCGAGGCCGTGCGCGGCCTGGCGGACGGCTGCCAGGAGCTGGGCATCCCGGTGACCGGCGGCAACGTCAGCTTCTACAACCAGACGGGCGCGGCGGCGATCCACCCGACCCCGGTGGTGGGCGTGCTCGGCGTGCTGGACGACGTCGCCGCCCGGGTGCCGATGGGCTTCGTCCCGCGCCCCGCCGGCGAGCACGACCAGCTCTTCCTGCTCGGCGAGACGCACGTGGAGCTCTCCGGCTCGGAGTGGGCGTGGGTGACCCACGAGCACCTCGGCGGCATCCCGCCGCAGGTCGACCTGGGCCGCGAGCGGCAGTTGGCCGAGCTGCTGGCCGAGGCCGGCCGGGTCGGGCACCTCAGCTCCGCCCACGACCTCTCCGACGGCGGGCTCGCCCAGGGGCTGGTCGAGTCCTGCCTGCGGCGGGGCGTCGGCGCGGTCGTCGCGGTGCCGGAGCAGTTCGCCGGCGGCTCGATGCCGTTCGTCTTCCTGTTCAGCGAGTCGGCCGGGCGGGTGCTGGTGTCGGTGCCGCGCGGCCACGAGAAGGCGTTCACCGCGCTCTGCGCCGCGCACGGGGTTCCGTGGGAGGCCATCGGAATCACCGACCCGGCCGGCGGTGCCCTGGAGGTGCACGGCCAGTTCCGCATCGGCCTGGACGAGCTGCGCGCCGCGCACACCGCGACGCTGCCCCGCCTCTTCGGCAACTCCGAGCTGGCGGAGGCGGACGCCCCGGTCGCACAGGCGAGCGCTCCGGTGGCGGACGCCGACGCTCCGGGCGGGCAGGCGGACGCCCTGGTCGCGCAGGCCGACGCGGACGTCGACGCTCCGGTCACGCAGGCCGACGCCGCGGTCGCGGTCGTCGACGCTCCGGTGGCGCAGGCGGCCCCGGTCGCGGATGCCGGCTTCCCGGGCGCACGGGATGCGGCTGCGGCCGTGCCGGTGACCGACGAGGGCGAGCAGGCCACGCCCGGCGCGCCGGAGGCCGCCGACGCGCTGGCTCCGGTCGACGCACCCGCCCCGGTCGACGCGCCCGTAACCGGGCAGCCGACCGAGGCGGAGCGGGCTGCGGAGCCCGCCGAGGCCGGCCCGGGTGACGCCCGGCCCGATCAGCGCTGAGGCGGTGAGCCCGGCCGTCTTCGCCCAACCCGCCTCCGGTGCCCGGTTCGACTGGGGGCTGAGCGGGGCGGCGGAGCTGGGCCGGGTCTGCGCCATCCTGGTGGTGGTGGACGTGCTCTCGTTCACCACCGCCGTGGAGGTGGCCGTCGCCCGGGGGATGCGGGTACACCCGTTCCCCTGGGGCGCGCAGGCGGCGGAGTACGCGCGCCGGGTCGGCGCGGTCGCCGCGGTGGGCCGCCGGCAGACGACCCCGGAGCACCCGTGGTCGCTCTCCCCGGCGGCGCTGAGCACCGCGCCGGTCGTCGCCGACCTGGTGCTGCCGTCACCGAACGGGTCGGCGATCAGCGCCGCCGCCAGCGCCACCGGGCTGCCGGTGGTCGCCGCGTGCCTGCGCAACGCCCAGGCCGTCGGGCGGTGGCTGACCGACCGGGGGTACGGGTCGGTGGACGCCCCGATCGGGGTGGTCGCCTCCGGGGAGCGCTGGCCGGACGGCTCGCTGCGCCCCTGCGTGGAGGACCAGCTCGGGGCGGCGTGCGTGCTCGACGCGCTCTCCGGCGTACCCGGCGGCCTGTCGGTGGAGGCGGCGATGGCACTCGCCGCGCTGGCCAGCACCCCGGACGTGTCGGCCGCCGTGCGCGGCTGCGTCTCGGGGCGGGAACTCATCGAGGGCGGCTTCGCCGGTGACGTGGAGATCGCCGTTCAGGCCGGCGGATCAGCGGTGGTCCCGGTGCTGCGCCAGGGCGTCTTCTCCGCCGCCTGAGCGGCCTCGCCCCGACCCGGGGCGCGCTTCGGACGCCCGACCCCTTGGCGGAGTCCCGTCGCCCCGACCTTGCGTCGGTCACAGGGTGCTCCGCCGGCAGGCGAGCCGGGGCCGGAAGGGAAGAGAGCGGCTGCCCGGATCGGGCAGCCGCTCTCTCGTCGTTCGGGTGCGGGCGACGAATCGGCCCGCGGGCGGTCAGTCGTCCAGCCAGTCCAACCGCCGGCCGCCACGGTCCTGCTGCGGCGGGCCGTCGGGGCGACCCCGGTCCGTCTGGGTGCGGTCGTCGTAGTGGCCGCCGCCCTGCTGCCGCTCGTAGCTGGTCGGCTCGTCGTAGCCGCCGCGCTGCTGCGGGGGCTCCTGGCCATACCCGCCGGACTGGCCGTAGCCGCCGGACTGGCCGCCGTAGCCCCCGGCGCCGTAGCCGCCGCCCTGCTGGCCGGCCTCGTAGCCGCCCCGCTGGTCGTACCCGCCGGACTGGCCGTAGCCGCCGGACTGGCCGTAGCCGCCGGACTGGCCGCCGTAGCCGCCGCCCTGCTGGCCGGCCTCGTAGCCGCCCTGCTGGCCGTACCCGCCGCCGCCGGCGGGCTCGCCGCCCCGGCCGCCGTACTGCGTGTCCGGCTGCCCGTAGCCGTGCCCCTGGTCGGCCTGGTAGGTGCTCGTCGGGTACGGGTCGGCCGGCGGGGTGTACGAGGACGTGCCCTCGCCGGTGTACCGACCGGTCGGCTCGTCGTAGCGCTCGCCGTACCCGCCGCCCTGGCCCTGCCCCTGGTATCCGCCGGCGGAGGCACCGTAGTCGCGGTTGCCGTAGCCGCCGCCCGAGGCCGGGGCGTCGCTTCCGTAGCTGCCCGCGCCGCCGTACCCGCCGCCGGACGCGGGCGCGCTGCCGTAGCCGCTCCCGGAGGCCGGGGCGCTGCCGTAGCCGCTCCCCGAGGCCGGCGCGTCGCCGTAGCCGCCGCTCGGGGAGGCGCTGCCGTAGCCGCTGCCCGAGGCGGGGGAGTCGCTTCCGTAGCCGCCCGCGCCGTAGCCGCCGCCGGAGGCCGGGGCGCTGCCGTACCCGCTGGCCGCGCCGTAGCCGGCCCGGGTCTCGTCGCCGTAGCCGCCGCCCGACCAGCCGCCCTGCTGCCCGCCGTCCGCGCCGTACGGTTCGGGTGCGCCGTAGGGATCCGGCGGGACGTCGTCGACGACCGGCCGGTGCATCATCGTCGGCGCGTCGCCGAGGGACGTGCCGCCGACCATCGTCGGATCGGGCCCCGCGCCCGGCCGGTCGACCACCCGGGTCTTGTCGTCCAACCCGCCGTACGCGCCCCGCGCGGCCGGGACCGCGCCCGCCGCCGCAGCGGCGCCGCCGAAGCCGTCGTCGTCGGCGGCGGCGTCGCCGCCGTTCTCCCGGCGGCGCATCCAGAGCAGCACGATGGTGCCGACACCGACCGCCACGAAGAGGCCGCCGAGCAGGATGAGCAGCCAGTTCCCGAAGCCGCCGGAGTCCTCATCCTCGGCGGCGGCGTTCTGCGGCACGCCCGGGCTGGCCTCGGTGGTGTCCTCGACGACCTCCTCCTCGTCGGAGGGCTCCTCGCTGGGCAGCGGCTCCTCGCTGGCCGACGGCGTGGGGCTGGGGCTCGCCTCGACCTTGACCGCGAGGCTGATCCGCTGCCCGGTCACGCTCTGGCCGGCGCTCGCGTTGAAGGACGTGGTGTTCCTGACCGAGCCCTGGATCGCGCCGAGGTCGATGCGACCCGGGGTGATGGGCCGCTCCGAGCTGCCGGTGAAGCGGAAGTTGCCGCTGCCGTCGCTGGTGGTCTCGTAGCGGTGGCCGGCGCCGTCCTGGATCATCACCGTGGCCCTGGACACGGCCTCGCCGTTGGCCGCCGCGACGACCTTGCCGGAGACCGACCGCACGGTCTGCGTCTGCTGCTGCGTCGGCGTCGGCTCGGCCTTCGCCTTCACGCTGACCTGGAAGGTCGCGGTGGCGGAGTCGGAGTTGTCGGGCACCACCTGGACGGTGACGGTGGCCCCGCCGGCGTTGGGCGCGCCGTCGCTCGCCTTGATCGTCAGAAGCTGGGGCCTCGGGGCCTGCCCCATGAACCTGATCTGGCCGCAGCCGCTCGCGCAGCTCACCCCGGACGGCAGCCCGGTCAGGCTGATCCGGGCGGTCTGGTCGCCCTCGCCGGGTGTGACCTGCACGGCCACGGTGGCGTCACTGCCGGCGTTCAGGTTGATCGAGCCGGGTGAGACGGAGACGCCGGCGGCCAGCGCGGGTGTGGCGGGGCCGGCCAGCAGGGCGCCGACCATCAGCGCCACGACCACACCCGCCCGCTGCTTCCAGGCACGTCGGTGTGTTGACACGTCCACCGCCTTCCGGTCTGACTTCCCCGGCCCGGCGAGGCGCCGGGCCCGGATTCATCACGGTTCGAATACGCCGTCGGCAACTATGCCTTGTCTGACCGGATCGGCGCGACCCAGGGCCAGCGTCGAAAGCGCCGGAGCCGGGTCGTATCGTCCCGTCGTGTCCTCTCCGCACATAAAGTCCGCAGCGGTTGCCGCAGCGCTCGCCGCGCTCGCCGAGGGCCGTACGCCCGATCGGCCCGTGCTGCGGGAGGCGGTCCGTACCTTGTTGACCGCCCTCACGGAGCGTGCCCCCGGCCGATCGGTGGAGGTGCGCGTCCCACCTTACGGTGCAGTTCAGTGCATTTCCGGTCCCCGACACACCCGCGGCACCCCGCCGAACGTCGTCGAGCTGGACCCGATCACCTGGCTGGAGGTCGCGACGGGCCGACTGAGCTGGGCGGAGGCGGTCGGCGCGGGCCGTGTGCGGGCCAGCGGCGGGCGGGCGGACCTCTCCGCACACCTTCCGCTCCGCTCCGTCGACGAATCCGACATCTGATCACCGAACGGAGGCGAATCGTGACTTTCTGTATCGACAGCGATTCGCGTACACTGTCAGGTGACGACCATGGTCCCGGCCGAGCAGCGCGGATCGCCCCCTGATCCCCGCCCGGCCAGCCCAGACCAGCATGAGGGAGCGGCAGGTGCCCCGAGGCGACGGCCGGCTGAGCCACGACCTTGACCCCCAACGACCCGGCCCACAGGACGCCTGCGGCGTCTTCGGCGTCTGGGCGCCCGGGGAAGAGGTCGCCAACCTCACCTACTTCGGGCTCTACGCCCTCCAGCACCGGGGACAGGAGGCCGCGGGGATCGCGGTCAGCGACGGTTCCGGCGTGGTGGTCTACAAGGACCTCGGCCTCGTGGCGCAGGTCTTCGACGAGCCCACCCTGGCCAGCCTGCGGGGGCATCTGGCGATCGGGCACGCGCGCTACTCGACGACCGGCGGCTCGACCTGGGAGAACGCCCAGCCGACCATCCGGTCCACCAGCGCGGGCACCACCATCGCGCTGGCCCACAACGGCAACCTGGTCAACACCGCCGAGCTCCAGCGCGAGGTCGCCGAGCGGGGCCTGGTGGCCGACGGCGCGACCAACGACACCTCCCTGGTGACCATGCTGCTGGCCGCCCGGCCGGACCTCTCGGTCGAGGCCGCCGCGATGGAGATGCTGCCCCGGTTGCGCGGCGCGTTCAGCTTCGTCTTCATGGACGAGTCGACGCTCTACGCCGCCCGCGACCCGCACGGCGTGCGTCCGCTGGTGCTCGGCCGGCTGGAGCGCGGCTGGGTGGTGGCCAGCGAGACGGCCGCGCTGGACATCGTGGGCGCGAGCGTCGTGCGCGAGGTGGAGCCGGGCGAGCTGATCGCCATCGACGAGGACGGCCTGCGCTCCAGCCGGTTCGCCGCGCCGGAGCCGAAGGGCTGCCTCTTCGAGTACGTCTACATCGCCCGCCCCGACGCCACCATCGCCGGGCGCAACGTGCACTCCGCCCGGGTGCAGATCGGCCGCCAGCTCGCCAAGGAACACCCGGTCGAGGCCGACCTGGTCATCCCGGTGCCGGAGTCCGGCACCCCGGCTGCCATCGGGTACGCGGAGGAGTCCGGCATCACCTACGGCGCCGGCCTGATGAAGAACCCGTACGTCGGCCGGACCTTCATCCAGCCGTCGCAGACCCTGCGCCAGCTCGGCATCCGGCTCAAGCTCAACCCGCTGCGGGAGAACGTGCGGGGCAAGCGCCTGGTCGTCGTCGACGACTCGATCGTGCGCGGCAACACCCAGCGGGCCATCGTGCGGATGCTGCGCGAGGCCGGCGCGCTGGAGGTCCACGTACGGATCTCCTCCCCGCCCGTGAACTGGCCGTGCTTCTACGGCATCGACTTCGCCACCCGAGCGGAGCTGCTGGCCAACGGCCTGGACAACGACGGCATCCGGCGCTCCATCGGCGCGGACACGCTGGGCTACGTCTCGCTGTCCGGCCTCATCGCCGCGACCGAGCAGCCGAAGACCCGGCTCTGCCGGGCCTGCTTCGACGGGGAGTACCCGATCGAGCTGCCCGCCGGGAACCTGATCGGCAAGCACGTGCTCGAAGGAGTGGGTCGCCGGGTCGCCGACGCCCCGGACGACGCCCCAGGGCGCGCCACCCCACCGCTCGTCGCCACCCAGGGCGGCGCGACCGCACACCGCCCATAGCACCGCCCGATGCGGGCCGACCGGCCACCGCCGGACTCCGCGAGAACCACAAAAGGGGAGAACCGTGACGCACGTGTCCGAGCGCAGCGGCACAGGAAGCAGCCCGACCGGCGCCGGCGGCGACCGCCAGCCCTGGACGGCCGGCACCGGCCGCGCGGCGCGCAAACGCTCGGTCTCGTACGCGGACGCCGGCGTCTCGATCGAGGCGGGTGACCGCGCGGTCGAGCTGCTCAAGTCCAAGGTGAAGCAGACCCGCCGGGCCGAGGTCATGGGCGACCTGGGCGGCTTCGCCGGCCTGTTCCGGCTGGACACGAAGAAGTACCGGAGCCCGATCCTGGCCTCCTCGACCGACGGCGTCGGCACGAAGCTGGTGATCGCCCAGCAGCTCGACATCCACGACACGATCGGCATCGACCTGGTCGCCATGGTCGTCGACGACCTGGTGGCCTGCGGCGCGGAGCCGCTGTTCCTGCTCGACTACATCGCCACCGGCGAGGTCGTCCCCGACAAGGTGGCCGAGATCGTGGCGGGCATCGCCGACGGCTGCCGCTACGCCGGCTGCGCGCTGCTCGGCGGCGAGACGGCCGAGCACCCCGGCGTGCTGCGCCCGGACGAGTACGACGTCTCCGCCACCGGCGTCGGCGTGGTGGAGGAGAGCGAAATCCTCAGCGCGGAGCGGGTCGAGGTCGGCGACGTGGTCATCGCCATGCGCTCCTCGGGCCTGCACTCCAACGGGTACTCCCTGGTCCGGCACGTGCTGCTGGGCGCCGGCCGGATGCGGCTGGACGTGGTGATCGACGACTTCGGTCGCCAGCGCACCCTCGGCGAGGAGCTGCTCACCCCGACCAAGATCTACGCCCAGGACTGCCTCAAGCTGATCGCCGAGGCCGAGGTCCGCTCGATCGCCCACGTCACCGGCGGCGGCATCCCCGGCAACCTGGTCCGCGTCCTGCCGGAGCACGTCGATGCGGTGGTGAACCGCGCCACCTGGAAGCCGCAGCCCATCTTCGACCTGATCCAGTCGAAGGGCCGGATCGAGGACCAGGAGATGGAGGCGGCCTTCAACATGGGCATCGGCATGTTCGCCGTCGTCTCCGCCGAGGACGCCGACCGCGCCCTGGCCACCCTGACCGGTCGGGGCGTCGACGCCTGGCAGGCCGGCGAGATCATCGAGGGCACCGGCCGGGTGCAGATGGTGGGCCAGCACACCCGGGGCTGACGATCACTCAGCGTTGATCAACCGCGCACCTGATCGGGGGTTCACCCGAGCGGCCGTCGCCGCCTAGCCTGAAGGACACCCTTCGGGCCAGGAAGGAGGGCGATGGCTGCTCGGGAACGGCCGGTGGGCGGGATGCGGGGGCTCTCCCCGATCCCGTCGTACGTCGTGATGCAGCCCACCACCCTCTGCAACCTGGACTGCGCGTACTGCTACCTGCCGCTGCGGGCCGCGGACCGGCGGATGCCGGTCGCGGTCGCCGAGGCCGTCGCCGCCTCGGTGAACCCGTGGGCGGAGGCCGGCCGGTTCTCGGTCGTGTGGCACGGCGGGGAGCCGCTGGCGGCGGGCCGGGAGCACCTGGCCGCGCTGCTCGGCCCGTTCGGACCCCGGGTCGAGCACCACGTGCAGACCAACGCCACCCTGCTCGACGACGCCTGGTGCGAGTTCCTCGCCGCCCACCGGGTGCGGATCAGCGTGAGCGTGGACGGGCCGCGCGGGCGCAACGGCGACCGGGTGACCCGGGCGGGCCGGCCGGCGTACGAGCGGATCGTGCGCGGGATCGCCGCGCTGCGCCGGCACGGGCTGCCGTTCTCGGCCCTCGCGGTGGTGAACGACCCGACTCCGGGTCGGGCCGCCGAGCTGTACGCCTACTTCCTCGACCTGGGCTGCGAGGTGCTGGGCGTCAACATCGAGGAGACCGAGGGGGTCAACACCCGGGGCAACGCCCACGACGCGGCCGCCGTGCGGGCGTTCTGGGCGGAGCTGGTGGCGGCCTGGCGCCGCGACCCCCGCATCCACCTGCGCGAGGTGGAGTGGTCGCTGCGGTACGCGGCGGCGGTCCTCGACGGCACGGCCGACGGCCTGCTGCCCCGGCGGCTCGACCCGATCCCCACGGTCGGCCACGACGGGTCGGTGGTGGTGCTCAGCCCGGAGCTGGCCGGCTTCACCGATGCCCGGCACGGCGACTTCAGCAGCGGCAACGTGCTGGCCACCCCGCTGGCCGAGATCGTCGCGGGCGCCGCGCGCAGCACCCCGTGGGTGGGTGAGTTCCTGGCCGGGGTGGAGGCGTGCCGCCGGTCCTGCCCGTACTTCGGCTTCTGCGGGGGCGGGCACGCCGCCAACCGCTACTTCGAGCTGGGGCGTTTCGACGGTACGGAGACCGAGCACTGCCGCAACAGCAAGATCCACTTACTGGAGGGAGTGTTGGACCATGCCCGAGAACACGGGACGCGGGCCGTCTGAGCACGTCGGGGACCCGGTCGCCGAGCGGGTGCGCGACGCCGAGGCGGGGTTGGCCGCGCTGCTCCAGGAGGCGGAGGACGCGCGCCGGCTGCGTGCGGAGGCGTCGGGTGGCGACGGTGCCGGCGCGGTCTGCGCCTGGAACCACTTCGAGAACGTCCCGACGTTCTACAACTGGAACAACCGGCCCCGCTGAGGTGTGTGCCTCCGAGGATCAAGGATCTGCCGATCGTCCGGAACGACGCCCGGTGGGCAGATCCTTGATTCCCGGTTGGTAAGTCGGCCCCCGGGTGCACGCACGAGCACGCGGACTACCGCGTGCTCAGAGGTTCCCGGAGGTCAACGGGCCGGACGGACCCAAGGGTCCGGGTCCTCGTGGTCCTCGTCATCGTCGTCGACATACTCTTTGTAGTCGTCGTCGAAGTCGTGGTTCGACTTACCAGCACCCGCCAGTTCGCGCTGCAAGGCGGTGAGGTCGGTGTTCGGGGAGTGGTACTTCAACTCCCGGGCCACCTTCGTCTGCTTGGCCTTAGCACGGCCGCGCCCCATGGCTCGACCCCCTCGCACAGAATTCGGGGCAGCCCGAAGGCGGGCCCCGATGACGTCAGGCATCTCTCGTGGCTCTTACGGTACATGGGGATGCCGCCCTTCGGCACCTCGGGTTACCGCAGGCCGGCTCTGCGCGTCGCAGTCATCCGGCCGTCACCGATTGTACCGGCGTAAGGGGTGGCCGCCGAATCACCCGTGACACCGGGCAGTTGGGCAGGAATCACCCCGATTTCAGCGTAACGCCCCCGCCGCTCGCCCGTGCCCGACTGGCCCGCCCGACCCGGGGCGTTGTCGCTCCGGGCCGGGCGTGTGACATTTACCGCAGGTGGATGCTCCGCAGTCGGCCTACCTCGGCCATCCGCCGCTCGGCGAGCCGGTCCGCCGCCACCGCCGGGGGGACGCCCTCGTCGTCGGCGAGGCGCAGGATCTCCCGGGTGGTGTCGTAGATCCGCGTGGCGCGCAGCTTGGCCCGGTCGAAGTTGAAGCCCTCGATCTCGTCGGCCACCTGGATCACGCCGCCGGCGTTCACCACGTAGTCGGGGGCGTAGAGGATGCCCCGGTCGGCGAGGAGCTTCTCGATGCCCGGGTGGGCGAGCTGGTTGTTGGCCGCCCCGGCGACCACCTTCGCCCGCAGCCCCGGCACGGTGTCGTCGTTCAGGGCGCCGCCCAGCGCGCACGGGGCGTACACGTCGATGTCGGCGGCGACGAGCGCGGTGGCGTCGTCGACCAGCTCGACCTGCGGGTGGGTGGCGCGCACCCAGGCCAGGGCCTTCGGGTCGACGTCGGTGGCCACCACCTCGGCCCCGTCGTCGACCAGGTGCCGGGCCAGGTGCCGGCCGACCTTGCCCAGGCCGGACACGCCGACCCGCCGACCCTTCAGCGTCGGCGCGCCCCAGACGTGCTCGGCCGCGGCCCGCATCCCCTGGAACACGCCCCAGGCGGTCAGGACCGAGGAGTCGCCGGCCCCGCCGTGCTCGACGCTGCGGCCGGTCACGAAGCGGGTCTCCCGGGCGACCACGTCCATGTCGGCGACGTACGTGCCGACGTCGCAGGCGGTGTAGTAGCGGCCGTTCAGCGACTCGACGAAGCGGCCGTACGCGCGCAGCAGCGGCTCGCTCTTGAGCTGCTCCGGGTCGCCCCAGATGACCGCCTTGCCGCCGCCCAGGTCCAGCCCGGCCAGCGCGTTCTTGTACGCCATGCCCCGGGATAGGGCGAGCACGTCGGCCAGCGCCGCCTCCTCGCTGGCGTACGGGTAGAACCGGGTGCCGCCGAGCGCGGGGCCCAGCGCCGTGGAGTAGATCCCGATGATGGCCCGCAGGCCCGTCTGGGTGTCCTGGCAGAACACCACCTGCTCGTGACCGGTGGATGACGGGTCGTCGGTGCTGGTGAATACGCCCATGGCTGACTCCTGTGACGGTGTGCGTCCTTGTGGGACGCGGACCTGGTGGCGCGCCGGCGGGATGGTGCCGGTGTGCCGAGCCTAATATCGGTCGACGCCGTAGTCGCCTGCTCGCGTTCGCGCCGGCCGCGTGGCGTGGCGCGATCCGGGGGCGCTGCGGGCGTACCGGGTCGGGTGTCGTGGGAGGATCGCGCAGTGCCGTCGCTCTTCGCTTCGTACCTGCGGGTGTACGAGCCGCTGACCGCCTTCGACCGGGACCGCCAGGCGTTCTGGCGCCGCTACGTGTCCGAGGGGCGGGCGGTGGCCCCCTCCGAGGGGCCGGGCCGGCAGCGGAGCGCGGTGATCGAGGCGCTGGGCGCGGGCTGGACGCGCCTGCCCGACCTGCCCGAGGAGGCGTACGTCCTCGAGGTCGACGACACCCTGCTGGTCTGCCCGTGGAACCTGCGCATCCGGGTCGCCGAGGCCGCGCTGAGCGCGCGCGACGGCGTGCCGGCGGTGCTGGCCGACGCGTTCGTGCCGTCGGTCCTGGCCGGGCAGGCCAAGGCGGTCGTGGAGGACTGGCGCAGCGGTGCCCGGGTGCTGGAGCACGGCGTGCCCCGGGTGCACGAGCAGATCGCGACCTGGGGCGTGCCGCTGCGCTGGTTCGTGCTGGTCGACGCCGAGGAGCGGGAGCTGGTCACCCGGCCGGGGCGGCGCGAGCTGCGGTACCGCACGGAGATCTCGAAGGCCCGCCGCCGGGCGTCCCGGGCGCTGTCGGTGCTGCGCAAGACGGTCGGGGAGGCCCCGATCACCGAGGCGGTCGAGGAGGCCGCGCGGTGGCTGGAGGAGTTCCACCCGCGCTCGATGGTGGAGCTGGACTATGGCGGCCTGGTCGATCTGCTCAACGACGAGACCCTCGCGGCGGACGACTCCCCGGGGCTCGTCGCGGCCGGCCTGACCGGTCTGTCCAAGGGGGAGTCGGAGGAGGCGTCGGCGGCGTACGACCGGCTGGTGGCCCGGTGGCGGGCGATCCAGTTGCTCGAACGCTGCAACTAGCCCCACCTGCGGGAAGACCCGCCCAAGTGGCCGCAGAACACCCCCGGAAGGGGGCCGGACGCGAGGGTTGTTCGTAGTTGGTGCATCACCATCAGTGATTATGAGTCCGAATAAGGCAGTTTCTGGGGTGTATTAGTCGTATAAATCGGGCATGGTTCATCCGTCCGTCTAGGGACCTTCGGCCGTTCGGCCCATGTCGGACATCGGGGACTAGCCGGACCATGGGAGACGCGTCGGCCGGCGGGACCCCGGCCGATGTCTATACCTGTGGAGGAGTGACCGATATGGCATCGCGAACGCACGAACCGGAGCCGCTGCTCACACCGGCCGAGGTGGCGTCGATGTTCCGTGTCGACCCTAAGACGGTGACCCGGTGGGCCAAGGCCGGCAAGCTCAGCGCCATCCGCACCCTGGGCGGCCACCGTCGCTACCGGGAGTCGGAGGTTCGGGCCCTGCTGCAGGGGCAGATCCCCCAGCAGCGCCAGGGGGACTGACCGGCCGGGAGTTCTCAGACGTACGAGATCAGGGGTGGTGGGCCGACGGTCCGCCACCCCTGTTCCGTCTCCGGGCCCGCCCGCATCACCCGGGCAGGGTGATGCGGATGCCCACCGTGCCGCCCTCGCCCCGGCGCAGCCGGCTGCCCAGCAGGCTCAGCCGACCCACCAGCCGGTACTTCTGCTTCAGCAGCTCGCGGATCCGGCGGGTCTCCGCCGGGCCGCAGATCGTCGCGTGGCCGGGCACCGCCTCGCCGTGCGGCCGGCCCCGCAGGTCGCACGGGGCGACCGTCACCTCGCCGCTGCGCCGGATCCGCTTCACCTTGCCCGAGTCCACGACGGTCCAGGCGGCCAGGGCGTCGCCGTCGCGGACCGCCCACACCGGGGTGGGCACCGCGCGCCCGTCCTTGCGGAACGTGGTCAGCAGCACGTACTTCTCGGCGCCCAGGCGGTCCAGGATGGTCACGCCGCCAGGATACGGCCGAGTGGCGGCGTCGCAGCGGAGTTAGCGTGAACCCCGTGACCGGGGAACCCAGGATCGGCGACGTCTTCGGCGAGCTGCTGCGCGACGCGCTCGCCGTGCAGACCGGGATCGGCCCCCGGCCGCTGGCCGGCGGGCGGCTGCCCCGGCCGGTCATCGAGGTGATCGAGCGCGACGACGGCCTGATCAACGGCGCGCCCGCCGCCCACTACCTCGCCGGCCCCGACCAGTGGGAGCCGTACGACCACCGGGCCGTGGACCGGGTGCGCGGCGAGACGCTGGACATCGGGGTCGGCGCGGGCCGGATCGCGCTGCTGCTCCAGGAGCGCGGCGTGCCGGTGACCGGGCTGGACACCTCGCTCGGTGCGCTGAAGGTGTGCCGGCGGCGCGGCGTGCGCGACCTCGTCCACGGCACGGTCGACTCCCACGTCGCCGACGGCCGCCGGTACGACACCTTCCTCCTGCTCGGCAACAACCTCGGGCTGTTCGAGGGGCGCGACCGGGCTCCGGCGTTCCTCGCCGCGCTGGCCGCCCTCGCCCGCCCCGGCGCGCGGGTCATCGCGCACGGCACCGACCCGTACGGCACCAGCGATCCCGTGCAGACGGAGTACCACGAACGCAACCGGCGGCGCGGCCGGCTCGGCGGTCAGTTACGGCTGCGACTGCGCTACCGGGAGCTGGGCACCGGGTGGTTCGACTACCTGGTCTGCTCGGTCGCCGAGCTGGCCGACCTGGTCCGGGGCACCCCGTGGCGGCTGACCGACGTGGACGACCGGGACGCGCCGTACTACCTGGCGACGCTGACGCTGGCCGGCTGACCGGCCCCGGCGGGCGGACGACCGTTCCCGGCGGGTTCCGGCGGCCGGACGACCGGCCCCGGGCGGCGCGGGTGCCGCCGCCCGGGGGCCGCGCGCCTCAGACCTGGACGGTCGGGGGAAGCGGCTCGGGCGGGAGCCCGCCGTCGCCGTCGACGACCTCGTCGGGGGTGCCGTCCTCGTCGAGGTCGACCATCGTGATGTCCACCTTGCCGTCACCGTCGGTGTCGAACTGGAACAGGTCCGCCCGGCCGTCGCCGTCGGTGTCGACCACCCAGACGTCGGTCCGCCCGTCGTTGTTGGTGTCCGCGCGGAGCAGGTCGACGCGCTCGTCGCCGCGGGTCTCCACGGTCTCCCCGTTCCCCACGCTCTGCGGTGCCTGGCTCATGTCGGGTCCTTCCCTCGGTTGACGGCCGTCCTTACCCGGATCGACGCGCCCCCACGCATGCCGCCCGTGCCAGGGCTGCATAGGGTCGCACCCATGAGCCAGCGGAGCGAGCGGCTTGGCGCGGCGGACACCCCGCGCGCCGGGGCCAGCGAGGAGATGTCATGAGCGGCCGTTTCGTCGTCGTCGGGGCCGGCACCATGGGCCTGGGCATCGCCTACGTGGCCGCCGGGGCCGGGTACGGCGTCGAGCTGGTCGAGGTCGACCCGGGCCGGGCGGCGGCCGCCGGGGCGCGGCTGGCCGAGCTGTGGGAACGGGCGGTACAACGCGGGAAGCTCACTGTCGACGAGGCGGCGGCCAACCGGGACCGGGTCACGATGCGCGGCGCCCTCGGCGAGGTCGCGGTCGAGCCCGACGTGATCGTGGAGGCCGTGCCGGAACGGCTCGACCTCAAGCGTGCGGTGCTGGCCGACGCCGCCGCGCTGCGCCCCGCGCTGCTCGGCAGCAACACGTCCAGCATCGCCATCGCCGAGCTGGCCGCCGGGCTGGACCGCCCCGAGCGCTTCGTCGGCCTGCACTTCTTCAACCCGGTCTGGGCCATGGCCCTGCTGGAGGTCGTGGTCGGCCCGGCCACCGCCGACGAGACCACCGCGGCGGCCGTCGCGCTCGCCGGCCGGCTCGGCAAGGACCCCGTCGTGGTACGCGACATGCCCGGCTTCGCCACCTCCCGGCTCGGGGTGACCCTCGGTCTGGAGGCGATCCGGATGGTCGCCGACGGGGTGGCCGACCCCGCCGACATCGACAAGGCGATGGTGCTCGGCTACAAGCACCCCGTCGGCCCGCTGGAGCTGACCGACCTGGTCGGGCTCGACGTGCGGCTCGACATCGCCCGCACCCTCCAGGCCGCGTACGGGGACCGGTTCGCGCCGCCGCCGCTGCTGGAGCGGATGGTCGCGGAGGGGAAGCTGGGCAGGAAGTCCGGGCAGGGCTTCTACCGGTGGGAAGGCGGCGTGAAGCGGTGAGCGGGCTGCGGATCGAGGAACGGCCCGACCGGCTGGTGGTGACGCTGGACCGGCCGGAGAAGCGCAACGCGATCGACGCCGACCTGATCGCCGAGCTGCACGCCGTCTGCGCCGAGCTGGAGGCCCGGCCCCGGCTGCTGCTGCTCACCGGCGGCGCGGAGGGCATCTTCGCCGGCGGGGCGGACATCGGCCAGCTCCGCGAGCGGGGTCGGCTGGACGCGCTCGCCGCCATCAACTCCGCCGCGTTCGCCCGCGTCCGGGCGCTGCCGATGCCGACCGTCGCGGCCGTCGACGGCCCCGCGCTGGGCGGCGGCGCCGAGCTGGCGTACGCGTGCGACCTGCGGGTGTGCACCGCCCGGGCGGTCTTCGGCCAGCCCGAGGTGCGGCTGGGCATCCTGGCCGGGGCCGGCGCGACCCACCGGCTGCCGGCGCTGATCGGGGAGGCCCGGGCCAAGGAGCTGCTCTTCACCGGCCGCCGGGTGGACGCCGCCGAGGCGCTGCGCATCGGGTTGGTCAACCGGGTCGTCGACGAGCCGGCCGGGCTGCTGCCCGCCGCGCACGAGCTGCTCGACGAGATGGCCAAGGGGTCGGGGCTGGCGCTGCGGCTGACCAAGCTGGCCGTGGACGCGCCACCGGCCGCCCACCCGCACCTCGACCTGGTCAGCCAGGCGGTGCTCTTCGAGGACGAGGAGAAGCGGCGGCGGATGACCGAGTTCCTGGAACGCAGGCGTCCCCGCTGACCCGTGCGCCGAGACCGCGACGGCCGCCGACGCGAACCCGCGCCGGCGGCCGTCGTGGCGGTGCCGTCAGTGCCGGATCTGCACGCCGGAGTCGGCCAGCGCCAGGATCACCTGGGCGGACTCGGCGAAGCCGATGACCAGCACGGCGTCGGCACCGTACTCCTTGATCTCGCGGGCCCCGGCGGTGAAGTCCACCGGCGGCGCCTTCGCGTCGGCCGGCGGGTCGTACGTCAGCAGCTTCACCTGGCCGCCGCCCACGCCGACGCGCTCCAGCTCGGCCCGCACGCTCTCCTGGAGGCCCTCGCCGTAGGAGTCCTTCCGGGCGACCAGCACGATCTTGTGCGGCCCGTCGCGCAGGATCACGTCGGCCAGCGCCCGCCCCTGGAGGCTGTCCGGCGGGGCGGTGCGGAAGTAGAGGCCCTTGTCCTCCATCGACGTCAGCCCCGCGTCGGTGTTGGACGGTGCGAAGAGCACCAGGCCGGCGGCGACCACGTCCGGCAGGATGGCCCGGGAGATCCCCGAGGCGCCCGCGCCGATGATGACGTGCACGCCCCTGGCGACGTGCTTGGCCAGCGTGGCCTTGGCGACGGCCGGGTTGGTGCCGTCGTCGCCGTCGACCCAGACCACGTCCGCGCCGAGCACCCCGCCCGCGGCGTTGATGTCCTTGATCGCCAGCGCGATCCCGGCGGCCATCGGCGGGTACGCCAGGACCAGGTCGCCGCTGCGCGGCAGTAGGCCGCCGAGGACCAGCGGCGCGGAGGGGGCCTTTCCGCCGCTCTGCCGGGCCGGCCGGGGCGGCTTCTTCGTGCTCGCCGCCGTCTCGTCGCCCGCGCCCACGAACTCGGTCTTGCCGTCGTCGATCCGCTTCTCGCCGAAGGTCAGGGTGCCGTAGCTGGCCGTGGCCGGCTCCCCGGCGTCGGTGAACCCGGCGCGGGTCAGCGACACGCCCCGGTACTCGATGTCCTGGCCGTTGCGGGCCAGCCGCAGGCAGGTCGCCGGCTCCTCGCACCGCCGCCCGTCGTTGGTGACGCCGACGATCTGCTTGGCGATCGAGGCCGGCTCGGTGCTGCCGGCGAGCTGCGCCGCCAGGGCGCTGATCACCACCGCGTCGTACGCCTCGGCCGAGTAGAGGTAGTCCTGGAGCTTGGGGTCGACGGACCGGAGCCGGTTCTTGAAGGCGTCCGGCAACGGCGTGAGCGGGGTCGTGCCCTTCATGCCGTCGATCAGGTCGGCGCGCTCCTTGAGCTCCGCCGCGTAACCGCTAATCATGGTGCCGTCCGTGCCGTAGAGGCGGACCTGGGTGACGGTCGCCTCCTCCGGCTGCTCGGTGCCGCAGGCGGCACCGGCGAGGAGCAACGCCCCGCAGGCGACCAGGGTGGCGGCGCGCGAGCCGTGTGATAGGGGCATGGTCGTCCTTCCTCCGGCGAAGGTCCGTTGCGCAGATTAGCGTGCCCGGCTGGGCGACGGGGGCGCGGAGGTGCGCCAATTCCCAGCTAGCCCCGCATTCGCCCCCCGGCGACCGGCGTGATGCTGGCAACTCGTCACTGCTTGACCACCCGTCGTACAGTTCGCCGCGTGACGGACGTACCGCAGCAGACGCTGGACGACGCGACCGCAGTCCTCCACTCGGCCCTCGCCGGGGACGGCGAGGCCGTGGTGGGCGCCTTCGACAAGGTGGTCGACCGGGCCGGCCTCGCCGGGGCGTACGGGGTGGCCTGGTGCCTGGCGGCCACGATGGTCGGGGAGGTGCCCGCCTCCGGCGGCGCGGCGCTGGACTTCCCGGGCATCGACGAGGCCGAGTACGACACGCGGTGGGTGGCCCGCTTCGTCAGCGCGTACGCCAACGCGGACGCCGACACCGGGGAGGCGCTGTTCGGCGCGGCGGTCGCCGACGGCCTGCTGCCCGACTGCCTGCTCACCCTCGCCGGCTCGACGATCGCCACCCTGCGCAGCCGGGCCGGCTGACGCCTCCCACGCCCGGCGGGTGTGGTAGCTGTGGTGACATGTCGGAGGCCATGCTCGCCAAGGTGCGCAAGCTGCTGGCGAAGGCCGAGAACCCGGCCTGCACGCCGGAGGAGTCGGCCGCGTTCACGGCCAAGGCCACCGAGCTGATCGCCCGCTACGGCGTGGACCGGGCCCTGCTGGCGGCCCGCGACCCGACCACCGACCCGGTGGGCGACCGGGTGGTCGAGGTCGTCGCCCCGTACGCCCGGGACAAGGCCGGCCTGCTGGCCGCCGTCGCCGACCCGCTGCGCTGCCGCTGCGTCCGCCGCCGGCACGGCACCGGCTTCGCCATGCACCTGTTCGGCTTCGCCAGCGACCTGGAGCGGGTCGACCTGCTCTTCACCTCGCTGCTGGTGCAGGCCGCGCACGGGCTGGCCGGGGCCGTCGTGCCGGCGGGCGAGCACCCGGCGGCGTTCCGGCGCTCCTGGCTCGCCGGGTTCGCCCGGGTGATCGGCGCGCGGCTGGCCGAGGCGGAGGCCGGGGCCGTCACCGGCTCCGGCGCGCCGTCGGTCGCCCTGGTGCTGGCCGACCGCTCGGACCGGGTCCAGCGGCGGGTCGCCGAGGTCTACCCCCGGCTGCGCACCGCCGCGCCGCGCCGGCTCGCCGGCACCGGCTTCGCCTCGGGCGCCGCCGCCGGCCGCCGCGCCGACCTGGGCGGCCGGGGCGTGACCACGGACGCCCGCCCCGGGCGCGGGATCGGCCGCTGAGACCCGGCGGTGAGCTGGCCGTGCGGCACCCGGGGGACGCCGCGCGTGGGGCTGGCCGCCGGCCGGGAGGCACGGGAAGACGGGCCGATCAGAGGCGGTGGGCGCGGACCGAGGCCAGGTAGCGGGAGAGCAGCTCGTGCCAGCCCACGGTGAGGGCCTGCCGGAAGCCCTCGGCGGCCTCGCCGTGGCGGTCGAAGTGCCGGTGCTCGACCTCGACCCGGGTCGCCTCCGGGCCCTCCGGCGAGAACAGCACCTCCACCTCGCTGGCCCGCGCCGGATCGGGAACGGGGAGCCGGTCCGGGCCGATCTGCCAGACGAAGACCAGGTGCCGGGGTGGCTCCCAGGTGAGCACCCGGCCCCAGTCGGCCCGGAAGCCGTGGGGGCCGATCTCGTAGAGCATGCCGCCGACGCGGGGCTCGATGCCCAGCGCGGCCAGCGCGGCCGGCCCGGACCAGGTGTACTCCGGCACCCACCACTGCGTGAGGGCCTCGGTGAAGACCGCGAAGGCGCGCTCGGCGGAACCGGGGACGAGGAGACCACTGCGGACCGAGTACCGTTCGACGTCCTGCCGGATGCCTGTCGGGCCGTCGATCTCCTGTCCCATAGGCCCGGACAGTACCGGCTGCTGCCCCGGCCCGCAGCCTCGTTCCGTCCGATATCCGGTGCATTGCGTCCGGTGACCGGACGAAGGGCCCGAGCGCCGCCCACCGACCGAGCGTGCTCTCACCCTTCAGGGGTGCCCGGCTGCTCGATCGTGTCCAGCCGACGTCGGAGGAGATCCCGTTCCGGTGCGGTGCCGGCCAGGTCGAGCGCCCTCCGGTACGCGTCGGCCGCCTCGGCGTGGCGGCCGGCCCGGTGCAACAGGTCGGCCCGGGCGACCGCGTAGGGGCGGTAGTCGCGCAGCAGTGCCTCGCCGGCCAGCGCGTCCAGCAGCACCGAGCCCGCCTGCGGGCCGTCGCGCATCGCCACGGCGACCGCGCGGTTCACCGCCACGATCGGGGACCCGGTCAGCGCCAGCAGCACGTCGTAGAGCGCCACGATCTGCGGCCAGTCGGTGGTGGCCACGTCGGCCGCCTCGTCGTGCAGCGCGGCGATGGCCGCCTGTACCCCGTACCGGCCGGGCGGCCCGCCGGTCAGCGCGACCCGGACCAGCCCGAGCCCCTCCTCGATCATGGCGCGGTCCCAGCGACCGCGGTCCTGATCGTCGAGCAGGACCAGTTCCCCGTCCGGCCCCGTGCGCGCGTCGCGTCGGGCGTGGACGAGCAGCATCAGGGCGCACAGCCCGGCCACCTCGCGCTCGGCGGGCAGCAGCCGGCGCAGGATCCGGGCCAGCCGGATGGCCTCCTCGGCGAGGTCGATCCGTTGCAACCGGGGGCCGGCGCTCGCCGCGTACCCCTCGGTGAAGATCGAGTAGACCGCCTGCAGGACTCCCGGCAACCGCTGCGGCAACTCGTCCGCCGCCGGCACCCGGAACGGGATGCGCGCCTCTCCGATCTTCTTCTTCGCCCGGGTGATCCGCTTGGCCATCGTCTCCACCGGCACCAGGAACGCCCGCGCGACCTCGGCCGTGGTCAACCCGGCAAGGAAACGCAGCGTCAGCGCGCCACGGTCCTCCGTCGGCAGCGCCGGGTGCGCGCAGGTGAAGAACAGCAGCAGCCGCTCGTCCGGCAGGTCGTCGTCCGCCTGAGGGGCCGCGACGGGGCCGGCCCGATCCGCCTCCGCCTGGAGGATGGCCAGCCGCGCCGCGTACGCCTGGTCGCGGCGCAACCGGTCGATCACCCGGCGCCGGGCGGTAGTCATCAGCCACGCTCCCGGCCGGGGCGGAACCCCGTGGACCGGCCAGGACATCAGGGCCGCCTCGACGGCCTCGGAGGCGGCCTCCTCCGCCAGGTCCAGGTCGCCGAAGCGGCGGACCAGGGCGGCCAGCAGCCGGCCGCGTTCCTCGCGGAACACCGCGGCCACCGACTCGATCGGCGTCCCGTGTGGTGCCGGCGACGCCTCGTCCGGCGCTACGTCGCCGGCCGCCCCTGCGTCCACTGCGGTCAGCCGCCGAAGTCGGCCACCGGCCGGACCACCACCGAGCCGTCACCGCGGGCGCCGGGGCAGCGGGCCGCCCAGTCCAACGCGGCATCGAGGTCCGGTACGTCGATCACGTAGAAGCCGCCGAGCACCTCGCGCGTCTCGGCGAACGGCCCGTCGGTCACGACCCGCTGGCCGTCCGACTCGACCCGCACCGTCGTGGCGGTCACCAGGTCGGCCAGCGACTCCCCGGAGACGAAGACGCCGGCGTCCCTGACCTCCTTGTCGTACGCCATCCAGTCCTCGACCACGCAGCCGGTGTTCACGCCGTTCCCGTCCACCGCACCAGCGTTGATCAGCAGCAGGTACTTCACGATCCGTCTCCTGTTCGTCGTCGCCCTCGTGCGGCGATGGTGGCCGCACGCAGGTTCTACGAACGGGACCCGGCCGGATGGACACGCCCGCCAGAGATTCTTTCGACCGGCCTGCGCCGTCAGGTGGATGGGACGCGCGGAAGCCCACAGCGCGGACGATCCATGCTCCGGCGAGGGGCAGGTTCAGGAGTTGGGGCGCGGTCCTTTCTCCGTCGACTCCCACTCGTCCAGAAACGCGTCGATCGCTCGTCGGAACGGGCCCGGTTGTTCCAGCCACGGGTAGTGCCCGCACCGAGCGATCACCTCGGCACGGCCGGCAGGGAAACGTGTCGCCAGTGTCTTCACCGGCGCGAGCCCGGTCAGGCAGTCGTCTGCCCCCGCTATGACCAACACGGGTGCCTCAACCGTGCCGATTCGAGCGGCAAGGTCGCCCGGAGGCTCGACGCTGAAGTAGGCCTTCGCAGCCGCCGGACTCCACCGGCCGACCATCGCGTGCGCCTGCCCCGCCGGCCCCCACGCCGCATACCCCATCGGCGCGGCGCGCTGATGCCACGCGTTGAACGCGGCGTCGTCGCTCAAGTCCGGTCCTGCCTCCGACGCGGCGACGGCCGCATCGAACGCCGGCTCCCCCCGCCGTCGGGCGATCAGCTCGACCCTGTCGGACGGCGTGTCGACGAGGTAGTCGGCCGGTGGCGTGATGAGGACCATTCCGGCGAGCCTCTGGGCGAACCGTGCCGCGTACGCGACTGCCAGCCTCGTGCCGGCCGAGTGCCCGACGAGCAGGACACGATCGAGCCCGAGGTGGTCTCGCAGACACTCGAGATCCTCGGTCTGTCGCCAGAACGAGCCCACCTCGGCCACGGGCGGTTCCGGTGAGCGTCCGACGCCACGGAGGTGGGGCACGATCAGCCGATAGCGGCTGCCAAGTCCGGCCAGATCCCCGAGGTAGCTCGGGTGTCTGGCGGCACCGCCGGCGAGGACGACGACGGGCGGAAGGCCCGGACCTCGGTCAGGGTGGCTTTCGTCGTAGTGCAGTGGCGCTGCGTCGAGGCCAGCGTAGGTCGGCACCGCGTAACCCTAGTCAGGCCCACAGGCGCAGCTCGTGGGACACCCGCTCATCGGCAGATCCGCGCCGTCGTGAGGCAGTATCAGCAGTCGTGACCCTTACGCACCGTTACTTGGCTCTCGGTGAGACCGGCCCGTGGTGGGGCCAGTTACGACCACCCATCCGGTTCCTCGCAGGTGCCACCTACCACGTACGCAGAAGCGCCGACCGGCGTTTCCGCTGGTCGGCGCTTCAGTAGCCCGGCGAAAGGCTATGTGGCCAGGGGCGGGGTCGAACCGCCGACCTTCCGATTTTCAGTCGGACGCTCGTACCAACTGAGCTACCTGGCCGTGCCTCGGCTCATGGTACCCGCTTGGCGGGGGTGCCGCCGGGATGGGTGCCTGCTCCGATACGCAGAACGCCGCGCATCGTTCGCGCGGCGTCAGCGTTTGCGGTCCTGACGGGACTTGAACCCGCGACCTCCGCCTTGACAGGGCGGCGAGCACTCCAACTGCTCCACAGGACCTAGCTGGTGTTGCCGTGTTGCTCCGGCTTGCGCCGGTCGTGCCCCCAACGGGATTCGAACCCGTGCTACCGCCTTGAAAGGGCGGCGTCCTGGGCCGCTAGACGATGAGGGCGGCCCCGCCATCATTGCACACTCGCAACTTCTAGCGGACTTGCTCCCATCCGGCCCCGCCGGAGGCTTGGAAAGCATACGTGACGGCCCGCCCGGGAACCAAATCGGTATGGCGTGACGCCCGAGCGGGCGCGAATCCGCAGGTCAGGGCCGTTCTAGCCGAGCCGGGTGAGCCCGTACCGCCGCTTCAGGTCGCCGATCAGGCGGCCGCAGGCGGCGATCGTGGCGGCGCGGTTCCCGCCCCCGTCGTGCATCAGGACGACCGCGCCGGGGCGGACCGCGCCGGTCACCCGGCGCGTGATCGTCTTGGCGGTGGGCTTCGCCCAGTCCTGCGGGTCGACCGTCCAGTGCAGGGACCGCATGCCGAGCTGCTTGGCCGCCGCCACCACCTGTGGGGTCCACCGCCCGCCCGGCTGCCGGTAGTAGGGCACCTTGGCGCCCGGGACGGCGTCCCGGATGGCCTGGTTCGTGCGCGCCAGGTCGGCCCGGATCTGGGCGGCGGGGCGCCGCCCGAGGTCCACGTCGTGACGCCAGCTGTGGTTGCAGAGCTGGTGCCCCTCGCGGGCGATCCGGGCCACCAGCTCCGGGTGCTTGCGGACCTGGGTGCCGACCACGCAGAAGGTGGCCTTCGCCCCGGCCGCCCGGAGCTCGGCGAGGAGCTTCGGCGTCCAGACCGGGTGCGGCCCGTCGTCGAAGGTCAGGGCGACCGCACGGGTGCCCGTGGTCCGGCGCAGCCCGGCCGGGAGCGTGGTGGGCGCGGGCCGCAGCCGGGGCGGGGCGGCCCGGGTGGGCTTCGGCGTGGGCGTGGGCGTGGGCGTCGGCTCCGGCGGCGTCGAGACCGACGGGGCGGGGGCGGCGGCCTCCGGCTTCCGGTCGGCTGTCCGCGTGCCGCAGCCGGCGAGGAACAGGATCAGGCTGACGCCGAGCGCCAGGGCGGCGCGTGCACTCATCGTCGCTCCGAGGGGAGGGGGCGTGGGCCACTCGACGCTAGTTCACGTGGCGCGGGAACGGCACGGCGGTCAGGTGCCCGCTGGTCATTCCAGCGAGTCGCGTACGGCCAGGGCGAGCGAGACCGCCTCGGCCAGGTCGACCGGGCGGACCACGCCGGCCGGCAGCGAGTCGGCCCGCCAGCCCGGGCCGGCGGCCAGCACCAGCAGCGGCCGGCGGGGGCTGGCCAGCAGCGCGGTGAGCTGGTCCGGGTCGGCGGTGGCCCGGGTGTGCGACCAGAGGACCACGGCCGCCGGCCCGGTGCGCTCGACCGCCTCCACGAGGGCGCTCACCGGCACCCGGGCGCCGAGCATCCGGTACGCCACGCCGACCTCGGTCAGCGCGGCGGCCAGCGCCTCCAGGGGCAGGCTGTGCTGCTCCTCGTCGGCGCAGGAGAGCAGGACGCGGGCCGGGCCGCCGGCCGTGCCGGCCCGCGCGGCGGCGGCGAACGCCTCCGACACGCACCGGGACATCAGGTGCTCCACCTCGACGAGGTTCCCCGTGGCGGCGTGCCGCTCGCCGATGCCGGCCAGCACCGGGCGCAGCAGCCCGTCCCAGGTGGCCACGACGCCGCCGGCGGCCAGGGCGGTGGCGATGGTCTCCCCGATCGCCACCGAGTCGAGCCGCATGGCGGCCCGGGCCAGCCCGCGCGCCGCCGGCCCGGCCCGGCCGACCGGGATGGTCTGCCCGCCGCCGTCCCGGCGGCCCCCGGGGCGGAGCCGCTCCGCCGGGCCGGTGGGGCGCTGCGCCTGCCGGGCCCAGCGGGCCGCCTCGGCCGGGGTGACGCCCTCGGAGGTGAGCCGGCGCATGATCTCCAGGCGCGCGAGGTCGGCCGGCGTGTACCGGCGGTGGTGGCCCGGAACGTGCTGGCTGGGGCCGAGCCCGTAGCGCTGGTGCCAGGTGCGCAGCGTGGTGACCGCGACACCGAGCCGGCGCGCGACGGCCCCCGCGCTCAGCGCCTCATCGGCCACCCGGCCGCTCCGAGGCCTCGTTTGCCGGCCGCCCGACCGGGACCGTGCCGGAGGCGGCGGCGACCGCCGGCCGGGCCGGGCGCAGCAGGCGGCTCACCACCCCGCCCAGCCAGGGTGCGTACGCGCGGGGGTCCGCGTCGAGGTCGGCCTCCAGCGCCGCCGGGTCGACCCAGCGCAGCTCGGCCACCTCGTCCGGGTCGGGGCGCACGTCGGCGTCGGCCGGCACGTCGGCGCGCAGCACGTGGTCGTACTCGAACTCGACCCGCCCGGTGGCCGGGTCCTCGGCGTAGTAGATGTACACCCCGACCTCGGTCAGGCCGACGGGCCCGGCGCCCAGCTCCTCGCGCAGCCGCCGGTTCGCGGCCTCGACCAGCGACTCACCCGGCGCGGGATGACCGCAGCAGGAGTTGGCCCAGCGCAGCGGGAAGCGGGTCTTGACGGCGGCCCGGCGCTGGAGCAGCACGCGCCCGGCCGGGTCGACCAGCAGCACCGAGAAGGCCCGGTGCAGCCGGCCGGGCGGGGTGTGTGCGGCGGCCACGGTGGTCTCGCCCCGGGCCCGGCCGGCGTCGTCGACCAGCTCGACCAGGTGGCTCTCGCGCTCGCTCACACCGACCGGCCTCGGCTGGTGCCCGCAGGGCTGCCGGTGACCCGGGCGGCGGCGAGCTTGCCGGAGATCAGGACCATCGGGACGCCGACGCCCGGCTGGGTGCCGGAGCCGACGAACACCACGTTCTCCAGCGTGCGGTGCAGGTTCGACGGGCGGAACGGGCCGGTCTGGAAGAGGCTGTGCGCGGACGCGAACGGGGTGCCGGCGGCCATGCCCTGCTCGGCCCAGTCGGCCGGGGTGACGGCGTGCAGCACCTCGACGCCGGCCCCGAAGCCGACGTACCCGCGCTCCTCCAGCGTCGCCACGAGCTGGTCGGTGTAGCGGCGGGTGAGGTCGCCGCGCCAGTCGAACGGGGCCCGGTCGAGGTTGGGCGTCGGGGCGAGCACGTAGTAGGTGTGGCCGCCCGCCGGGGCGACCGACGGGTCGGTGCGGCTGGGGTTGGTGACCAGCAGCGACGGGTCGGTCATCAGCTCCCCCCGCCGGATCACCTGGTCGAACGTGCCCTTCCAGGACCGTCCGAAGTGGATGTTGTGGTGGGCGATCTTCTCATAGCCCTGCCGCGAACCGACGTGCAGCACCACGCAGGACGGCGAGTACGTGAGCCGGCGCGCCCGGGTCGGCGGCAGCAGGTCCCGGTAGGCGACCGGCAGGTCCGGGTTGAGCACCACCACGTCGGCGGGGACGAACTCGCCGTCGGCCGTGACCACGCCCGTCGCCCGCCCGTTCGCGGTCTCCACGCGGGTCACCGTGGTGCCGTAGCGGATCCGCACGCCGTGCTTCTCGGCCGCCCCGGCCATCGCCCGGGAGACCGCGTGGACGCCGCCGCGCGGGAAGTAGACCCCGGCCACCGAGTCGAGGTACGCGATGACGGCGTAGATGGCGAGCGCGTCGTGCGGGGCGAGCCCGGCGTACATCGCCTGGAAGGAGAAGATCCGCTGGGTGCGGGGGTCGGTGAAGAACTGGCCGATCTTGGTCTGGAGCCGGCGGAACGCGCCGTTGGCGAGCAGCTTCAGCAGGTTGCCGGTGAGCAGGTCGGTCGGCGCGTCGAGGTTGCGCTCGATGAAGTCGGCCCGCTCCAGTTGCCAGAGCTGCCGGGCGTAGTCGACGAAGCGCAGGTAGCCGTCGGCCTCCCGGGGGCCGCAGACCGAGGCGATCTCGGCGGCCATCCGGGTGGTGTCGGTGATGACGTCCAGCGTCGAGCCGTCCGGGTAGTAGGCCCGGTACGCCGGGTCCAGCGGAAGCAGCTCGATCCAGTCGCCCAGCTCCTCGCCGACCGCGCCGAGCGCCTCGGCGATCAGGTCGGGCATGGTGAGCACGGTGGGGCCGGTGTCGAACTCGTACCCGTCGACCCCGAGCCGGCCGGCCCGGCCGCCGGGCACCGGCTCCCGCTCGACGACGGTCACCTGCCGGCCGCTGCCGGCCAGGTGCAGCGCGCAGGCCAGCCCGCCGAGGCCGGCCCCGACGATCACCACCCGGTCCGTACGTCCGGTCACGGTCCGCACGCGATCACCTCCCTGGCGACCATTCGGCGCTGACGCCATGACGTGCCGGTCACGCTCCGCACGCGACAGCCTTCTCGGCGACCAGTCGGCCGCTGACGCCATGACGTGCCGGTCACGCTCCGCACGCGACCACCTCCTTCAGAACGTCGCTCATCATGCCCGCCGGTCCGTGGCGGCGACGGCGAGGCCGGTCAGCGCGGTGCGGGCGGCCCCGTCGACCGGCGCGCCGTCGAGCGCGGCCAGCGCCTCGGCCACCCGGTCGGAGATCATCCGCTCGACGTGGGCGACCGCGCCGGTGTCGGCGACCAGCTCGGCCAGCCGGGCCACCTCGCGGGCCCCGGTGAACGCCCCGACCCGCTCCAGCGCCCGCCGCTGCGTCGCGGTGGCGAGCTGCCGGGCCAGCATCAGCAGCACGGTCGGCTTGCCGGTGCGCAGGTCGTCGCCGGCCGGCTTGCCGGTGGTCGCCGGGTCGCCGTAGACGCCGAGCAGGTCGTCGCGGAGCTGGAACGCCTCGCCCACGGCCAGGCCGTACCGGGTGTACGCGGCGGTCAGCGGCGCGTCGGCGTCCGCCCCGGCCAGGCAGGAGCCGAAGAGCAGCGGGCGCTGCACGGTGTAGCCGGCGGTCTTGTAGCGGGCGACCCGCAGCGCCCGGTCCAGCGACCAGTTCGCGGCGTCGTTGGAGCCCAGCACGTCGAGGTACTGCCCGGCGATCGTCTCGACCCGCATCCGGTCGTAGCAGCGCCGCACGTCGAGCAGCCGGCCCGGCGGCACGGCGGCGTGCGCCATCAGCCGGTCGGCCCAGACCACGCAGAGGTCGCCGACGAGCACGGCCACCGCCTCGCCGAACCGGTCGGGGTCGCCGGTGTGCCCGGCGGCGGCGTGCCGCGCGGCGGCGGCCCGGTGTGCGGTGGGCCGCCCGCGCCGGGTGTCGGAGGCGTCCATCACGTCGTCGTGCACCAGGGCGAACGTGTGCAGCAGCTCCAGGGCCGACAGCGCGGGCAGGACCGCCGCCAGCGGCTCGTCGCCGCCGACCACGCCCCGCCATCCCCAGTAGGCGAACGTCGGGCGGACCCGCTTGCCGCCCGCCAGCACGCAGTCGCGGGCGGTGGCGGCGAAGCCACCCATCGCCGCGTCGATCTCGGTGAGCGCGGCCACCTCGGCGGCCAGGAACGCCGCGAGGGTGTCGTCCACCCGGCCGACCAGGTCGTCGGTCAACGCGGCCAGCGCGCCGCGGACCGGATCGTCCGTCGCTTCCGGCTGCGCCGGCGCGAGGCGGAGCGCGTTACCCGCAACTGCGTCGTTGGCCATGTCGGCGAGCGTACCCTAGGGTTACGAGTTGCGTCGATTGCTGCGTCGATTTGGAGGAGGCCCCGGTGGACGTCGATCTCGCCGCCGCCTATGAAAGCTGCCGTGAGCTGCACAAACGACACGGCCGCACCTACTATCTCGCCACCCGGCTGCTGCCCGCTTGGAAACGGCGACACGTTCACGCCCTGTACGGATTCACCCGGTACGCGGACGAGATCGTCGACCGCACCGACGACCTGCCGCCGGCCGAGCGCGCCGCCCGGCTCGACGACTGGTCGGCCCGCTTCCTGGCCGGCCTGCACGGTGCCCCGGTCGACGACCCGCTGCTGCCCGCGGTGCTGCACACCATCGCCGTCTTCGACCTCGACCGGGCCGACTTCGCGTCGTTCCTGCGCAGCATGGCGATGGACCTGACCGTCACCGCCTACCCCACCTACGACGACCTGCTCGACTACATGGAGGGCTCGGCCGCCGTCATCGGCACCATGATGCTGCCCATCCTCGGCAGCTCCGACCCGGCCGCCGCCCGCGAGCCGGCCCGCCAGCTCGGCCTCGCCTTCCAGCTCACCAACTTCATCCGGGACGTGGCCGAGGACCTGGCGCGCGGCCGGACGTACCTGCCCGACGAGGACCTGGCCAAGTTCGACCTCACCCGCGAGGACCTGCGCGCCGCCGCGGCCCGTCGCCGGGGCACCCCGGCGACCCGCGAGCTGATCGAGTACGAGGTGACCCGGGCCCGGGCCCACTACGAGGCCGCCGCCCCCGGCGTCACCCTGCTCGCGCCCGCCTCGCAGGCCTGCATGCGCACCGCGTACGCGCTCTACGGCGGCATCCTCGACGAGGTGGCCGCCCAGGACCACGACGTCTTCGCCCGGCGGGCGGTGGTCCCCCGTCGCCGCCGGCTGGCGGTGGCGGGCCGCGCCCTGCTCACCCCGCCCGGCACCCCGGTAACGGTGAAAGGAGGGGCCCCTTGTTAACGGAAAACGAGGTGAAAGGGTCCCTTCCTAACACCTGACCGGGTCAGAGGCAGGAGTGCAGGGCCTCCACCAGGTCGTCGACCCGGTCATGGCCGTCGAGCCGGGCGGTCGCGTACGCGAAGACGTAGCCCCGCTCCGGGTCGGCCCACGCGGCGCTGCCGCCGATCCCGCCCATGCCCCAGCTTCCGTCCGGCTCCCGCTGCATGCCCAGCGTCCAGCACACCGGGCGGCCCAGCACCAGGTCCGGGCCGTGGTACTGGACCCGGGCGGCCTCGGCGACCAGCTCCGGGGAGAACAGGCGCACCCCGTCCAGGGCGCCGCCGGCGAGCAGGCCGGCGTAGAGGCGGGCCAGGCCGGTCGCCGTGGCGTGCAGGTTCACCGCCGGGACCTCCGCGCCCCGCCACACCGCGCCGTTCAGCACCGCCAGGTCCAGCCCGCCCGCCGGGTTGCCCAGCGCCCGCGCCAGCGGTGACCCCGGCTCACCCATCGTCCGGGCCGGCCAGCCCGGATCGGCGTACGACAGGTCGGCGCACCGCCGCTGCTCCGCCGGCCCGAGGCCGAAGCCCAGGTCGAGCCGCCACGGGCCGGCGATCTCCTCGGCCAGGAACCGGCCCACCGGCCGCCCGTCCACCCGGCGGACCAGCTCGCCCACCAGGTGCCCGTACGTCCAGGCGTGCTCGCCAGCGACCGTCCCCGGTGTCCACTGCGGCTCGGCGGCGGCCAGGTCGGCGCAGAGCAGCGCCCAGTCGGCGACCGCCGCCGCCGGCCGGGGCACCGGGAACGCCGGCAGCCCGGCGGTGTGGCTGAGCACCTGCCGGACGGTGGCCGGGGTGCGGAACCCCGGCCAGTGCGCGGCGACCGGGTCGTCGAGGTCGAGCCGGCCCCGGTCGACCAGCATCAGCAGGCAGAGCGCCGCCACCGGCTTGCCGACCGAGTAGACGTTGACCAGCGTGTCGGGCCGCCACTCCCGACCCGGTCCGGCCTGACCGGCCACGAGGTCGACGACCGGCTCGCCGGCGTACCGGACGGCGAGGGCGGCCCCCGTCTCCCGGCCGGTGGCGAACAGGTCGCGGAAGCAGTCCCGGACCGGGGCGAAGCGCGGGTGCATCCGGCCACGGTAGGGCCCGGTGGGCTTCCGGGCACGGGAATTACGGCCGGCCGGGCGGAGCCGGCGAACGGGAGGAGGCCGGCGGCGCGTACGGCCGGTGCCCCGGGCGCTAGCATCGGCGGCGGAGAGAGCATGTGAGGTGCCCCGCGCGAGCGGGGAGAATCGGGAAGCCGGTGAGAATCCGGCACGGGCCCGCCGCGGTGACCGGGGAGCCGCCGTCCACGCGCGACACGCGCAGCCACTGGCCGTACGGCTGGGAAGGCGGACGGGCAGGCGTCGATCCGGGAGTCCGAAGACCGGCCTCGCGTCGATCGCCCATCCGCGACGGGTGGGCCGAGCGCAGCGGGAGCCTGCCTGTGGACCTTTACGACGCCATCCACCGCCGCCGGGACGTCCGGGGCCAGTTCACCGGCGAGCCGGTGGCGGCGGAGGCCCTGCACCGGATCCTCGACGCGGCGCACGCCGCGCCCAGCGTCGGCTACTCGCAGCCGTGGGACTTCGTCCTGGTCCAGGACGCCGAGCTGCGCCGCCGGTTCCACGGGCACGTCCAGGCCGAGCGGGACACCTTCGCCGCGACCCTCGACGGCGAGGCCGCCGAGCGGTTCGCCCGCATCAAAATCGACGGGGTGCTGGAGTCGACCCTGTCGATCGTCGTCACGTACGACCCGGCCCGGGGCGGCCCGGCCGTGCTCGGGCGGCACGCCATCGCCGACGCCGGCCTCTACTCGGTCTGCCTGGCCGTCGAGAACCTCTGGCTCGCGGCCACCGCCGAAGGGCTCGGCGTCGGCTGGGTCTCGTTCTACCGGGAGCCGTTCCTGGCGGAGTTGCTGGGCATCCCCGAGGGCATCCGGCCGGTGGCGTGGCTCTGCGTCGGGCCGGTCACCCACCTGGAGGCCGTACCGGACCTGGAGCGGCACGGCTGGCGGCGCAAGCGCCCCCTCGCCGAGGCCGTGCACCGGGACCGGTGGGCAGGAACGAACGGTCTATTCATGAATTTCGATTGAGGGGATAGGTTGCCCTCACTCGGCTCTCCACGGGACACGTACGGGAGGATCTTCATGCATGCCACCGGCAGAGTTCTGCTCGCCTCCGCCCTCGCCACCCTCGGCCTGACCGCAGCCGTCGCCACCCCGGCCCAGGCAGACGCCCCCGCCCCCTCCTGCGAGTCCGGGGCGTCCGAGTTCTACTGCGACGGCGTCAGCACCGGCACGACGTTCTGGACGGTCACCTGGTACTCCGGCAGCGTCGGCACCTTCAAGACCGCCGGCTCGGTTCTCCTCGGCGCCTGCCCCGCCGCCAACATCGGCCGGCAGGTGCAGGTCAGCTACAGATACGTCGCCGGCGGCGAGACCCAGTACAGCGACACCGGCGCGTTCATCTGCCGCAGCGGCCCCTGGCAGTAGCCCGCGCGCCCCGCGCCGCCGGCCTCGCTCCGGCGGCGCGGGAACCCCCGCCCGCCCCGATCCGACGACCGTGGCGACGGCGACGATTTCGTCACCGCCGCCCGGTTTGCGCCCGCTCCTGCCGGGAAGTCGGACGGAATGCGGGCACTCTTGACGAAACTCGAACAGGCTTCGGCGCTGGACCGGGTCGGGGACCGGTTGCAGCGCGCCGTCCAGGCCACCATCCGCCCGCAGCGGGTCCGGGACCTGCTGCACGGCGTGTTCATCGGGCATCCGCTGCACCCCGCGCTCGTCCAGGTGCCGGTCGGTTCCTGGCTCAGCGCCGCCGTGCTCGACCTGATGCCCGGCCAGCGCCGGGCGGCCACCACGCTGGTCGGGCTCGGCACGGTCAGCGCCCTGCCGGCGGCGGTCGCCGGGCTGAACGACTGGGCCGGCCTCGCGCGGGACCAGCGCCGGGTCGGCCTGGTGCACGCCGCGTCCAACACCGTCGGCCTCGCCCTGTACGCGGGCTCGCTGGCGGCCCGGTTGAGCGGGCGGCACGGGACCGGGCGGGCCCTGGCGTACCTCGGGCTGACCGCGGCGAGCGCCGGGGCGTACCTGGGCGGGCACCTGGCGTACAAGCAGGGTGCGCAGATGAACAACAGCGCCCCCGAGCTGAACCTGATCAGCGACGGCTGGCACCCGCTGGCGGACATGGCCACGCTGCCGCAGCGGAAGCTGGTCACCCGCCAGGTGGACGAGGTGTCGGTGATCCTCTACCGGCACGGCGACGAGGTCACCGTCATGCTGGAACGGTGCCCGCACCAGAGCGGGCCACTCGGTCAGGGCGAGGTGACCGAGGTCGACGGGCACGCCTGCGTGGTCTGCCCGTGGCACGGCAGCACCTTCCGGCTCAACGGCGGCGAGGTGATGCACGGGCCGTCCGGCAACGACCAGCAGGTCCTGCCGACCCGGGTGGTCGACGGGGTGCTCCAGACCCGGGTGCCTTAGGGCGGGGCCCGGCCCTTGCTCGGGCGTCCCCGGGCCGGCCGGCCCCAGGGTCGGCCCGCAATGTCGGCGACATGGCGGGGTTGCGGGGTGCGGATACCGCCCATGTCGCCGACATGGTGGCCCGCCATCGGCCCGACGCCGGGCCCGACACCCGCCGCGTCAGTTGCGGCGGTGCCGGCCCGTGACCAGGGCCCGTGCGCCGGCGGCGGCCCGGGCGACCGCCGGCCGGCGGCGCAGCCCGAGCACCGCGCCGATCTGGGCACCGACGATGCTGGCGACGGCGAGCACCGCCGAGACGGCGAGCGGTCGGTTCACCTGGTTCTCCTCACCGGTCCGGGACGCCCCGGCGGCCATCGCCGACTGCGCGCCGGCGGGCGGCTGGGCGACCTGCTGCGTACCGTGCGACGACCCGGACGGCGGCTGGGCGACCGACGGTCGAGGGGCGGGGCGGGTGGCCTGCGGGGCTGCCGGAGCGGGCTGCGCGGCCCCCGGGGACGCCGGCGTCTCGGCGGCGGGCGGGGTGGCCGGGGGCGACGGCGGCTGCGGCGTGACCGTACCGCCGGGGTTCGGGGCGGGCCGGGGCGTGACCGTACCGCCGGGGTTCGGGGTGGTCGGCCGGGCCACGAGCCGGCCGGCGGCGTGCGCGCGGGCCCCGTCGTCCTGCGCACCGTCGGGAAGCTTGATGAGCTGGCCCGGGTGGATGCGGTCCGGGTCCGAGAGCCGGTTCAGCTTCGCCACGTCCCGGTAGCGGTCGAAGTCGTCGAGGTAGCGCTCGGCGACCTCGCCCAGGTAGTCGCCCTTCGCCACCCGGTACACCGCCGGCTCCGCCCGCTCCGGAAGCTCGGCCGCCGTGGTCACCGCCGGCGGCGCAGGCCGGGCCACGACCGGCAGCGTCGCGGCGACCGGGCGGCCCGCCGGGGCCGCCGCGACGACGGCCGGGGCGCCTATTGCGGGGTACGGCCCGGCCAGCACCGTCGCGGCGCTGGCGGCGGCCGGGCTCGCCGCGATGATCAGGGCGACCGAGCCGACCAGTGCCGCCGCGGCCCGCTGCTGCCGCCGCATCCCGGGCAGCCGGGGGGTGGGCCGGCGCACGGACTGCGCGCCCAGCTCCACGAGCACGGAGAAGGCGAAGGTGGCCCAGCCGAACCAGCCGACCACGGCCAGCGCCCGCAGGAAGAGCCGGCCGTCGTCCCGGCTGGTGAGCGTGGCGCCCACCTCCGCGAGGGTGGGTACGTGGTCGGGCAGCGGGTTGCCGGCGAAGGCGAGCAGCGCCATCGGCGCCCCGACCAGCACCCCGATCAGCACGACCAGCGCGCCGAACCCGGTGAGGACCTGCCCGACCCGCCGGGCGGCGGAGCGGCGCGGTGCGGCCATGGCGTGCCTTCCCTTCCTAGGGGCCCTCGGTGAGGGCTCGTGCGGTGGCCTCACCGGAGACGGTGACGGCGTTGCCGAAGCCGAAGAGACCCAGCATGTAGCGGTCGTAGGTGATGGTGACGTGGACCCGGACGAGCTTCTCGCCGTCGATCACCGGGAACTCGACGGTGTGGCCGGTGACCTCGGCAGCGGCGAGGTAGCTCGCCACCGCCGCCCGCGCGGCCACCTCGTCGATCTCCTTGGTGCCGCCCTCGATCGCCTTGGCCCGGTCGATCGACTGGCCGCCGGTGCGGGCCGCCTCGGCGGCCAGGTTGTCGGCCCGCTGCATGGACCGCAGCTGCCCGGCACCGTCGAAGGCGAGGCCGATGATCGCGAGGATGCCGATCATCGCCGCCGCCAGGAACAGGCTCACCCGGCCGTCGTCCCCGCGCAGCCGCCCGGCCCGCCCGACGGTGGGGCTCGGCGTCGCGCGGCCGGCGTGCGCGCGGTCGGCGGCGGCCGGCGGCGTCGCGCGGCCGGCGTCATCCGGCGGCGTCGTGCGGTCGGCGGCGCGGGCGGTCACGGGCGGCTCCGGTAGCGGTCCAGCGGGGAGGTGAACGTGGCCGAGACCGTCCGTCCGTCCGGCATCCCCGGCAACAGCGACAGGTGGATGTCGCTGAAGGAGACAGTGCAGCTCACCACCACCGTCACCGAGGTCGGCGTGCCGGTGGCGCTGGTGTACGCGTCGTCGAAGTCGATCGGGTCGCCGCCGGCCGAGCCGGTGAGGGTCACGGTCGGTTGGTCGACGCAGTTCGCCCGCTGCCAGTCGAGCTGGCCCCGTGCGGCGGCCGACGCGGACGTGCGCGCGGTGGCGGCGTCCCGGGCGATGGACGCCGCGCGGGCGGCGTCGTGCGCCGCCGACTCGACCGCCTCCTGCGCGATGGCGGTACGCCCCGCCACCCCGGCCAGCACGATCAACCCGAGGAAGGCGGGGGCGAGGACGGCCACCTCGACGGCGACCGAGCCGCGCTCGCCCCCGGGCCGGCGGTCCCGCAGCCGCCGGTCGACGGCGCGGGCGTCCTCGCGTACCGCCGGGAACCCGCCGCCCGGCCGCGGCCGCCCGGTGGCCGCCGCCCGGCTCCACCACGCGTGCATGCCGCTCATCCCGTCGTCCAGCGTTCGACCGTGCCGTGCGCGGTCTGTCGCACCTGGAAGCGCACCCCCGGGATGACCGACAGGGAGTCGCCGGTCACCGTGCAGGTCACCTCCGTGGCGCCGGTGACGCAGTCCGGCCCCGGGTCCTGCCAGCCGACCAGCCAGTCGCCGGCCGCCGTGAGGAAGGCGTGGGCCCGCGCCTCGCCGGCCCCGGCCGGGGCCTGGTGGACCCGCTGCGCGTTGACGGCGCTCTGCGCGGCGTTCAGCGCCGTGGCGCGGGCCACGAACCAGGCGGCGGCCTGGAGCGAGGCGAACAGCAGCACCAGGATCGCCGGCATCACCACGGCCAGCTCGACCGGGTTGGCCCCGCGCTCCGCCCCGCCGTCGCCCAGCCGCCTCCGGGCGCGCACGGCGAACCGCGCTGGGACACCTGGGCGGGCGGGCCGCCCCGGAGCGCGCAGGCCGGCGAGCCGCCCGGGGACGCGCAGGCCGGCGGGCCGTCCCGGGACGCGCAGGCCGGCCAGTCGCCCCGGGACACACAGGCCGGCGGGCCGCCCCGGAGCGCGCAGGACGGCGGGCCGGTCGGCGGGTGCCGACCGGCTCCGGTCCGCGTGCGCGGGGCGAGCCGTCACTTTCCGGGCTGGGTGTTGCCCGGGATGGCGTTCATCCAGTCGTTGGCCTTGGCCAGCGCGAGCCCGGTCACGGCCATCGCCACGGCGACTAGCCCGAAGATGATCACCGCGGTCGGTACCGGGCTGTCGCCGCGCTCGCCGTCGCGGCGCAGCTCGGCCAGCCTGGCCGTCAGCGCGATGTGCAGGTAGGCGATGAGGTGCATGTGGTGCTCCTTCGAGGGGGGAGGGGTGTCACAGCCGGGCGAGGAACGGGTAGACGGCGAAGCCGAGCAGCACGAAGACCAGCAGCGAGCCGGGAATGTCCAGCCGGCTCGTGACCGCCTCGGCGCGCGCCAGGTTGTCGGTGCGGATCTGGTCGCGCAGCGAGTCCGCCCGGCTGCGCAGGGTCTCGTGCACCTGCGCGCCCTCGCTGCCCGAGGAGCGCATGATCGCGCCGACGTCGCCCAGCTCCGGAATGCCGATCCGGTCGGCCAGCTCGCGCAGCTCGTCCCAGGGCGAGTGCATCTGCATCTGGGCGATCCGCAGCGACTCCCGGAGCCGGTCGAAGACCCAGCCGTCGCAGACCGCCGCGGCCCGCTCCAGGGCCTGCACCGGCCCGTGCGCGGCGGAGAGCTGCAACGCCACCAGGTCCAGGTAGGTGCAGACCGCCTGGCGGAACTCCTCCCGGGCGGCTGCCGCGCGGTTCAGCACGCTCCGGTGCGCCAGCAGGGCGGCGGCCAGCGCCATCCCCAGGCTCCCCAGTACCGGTACGACCAGCGGCACGGGCACCCCGGCGAGGAAGAACACCGCCGTGAGGAACGTCGGGGTGACCAGCCCGATCAGGGCGGAGAGCAGCAGGGACAGGGCGTACTGCTCGGGGGTCTGGTCGATCAGCGCGAGCTGCCGGTGGGGCGGGCGCAGCCAGCGGGCGGGGCCCTCGATCCAGTCGAGGCGCCGCCCGGCGGGGGCGGCCCGGCCGGCGGTCGGCGGCTGGTGCAGCCGGCGCAGCGCGGGGCCGAGCGCCGGGGTGGCCGGCAGCGACTCCCGGACCAGCAGGAACACCCCGAGCCCGACCGCCGCGCCGCCGCAGACGGCGAGGGTGAGTTGCCAGTTCAGAATCATGCGATCGCCTCCGACGGGTCGGGGGCGGGCAGGAACCGCGCCGGCCGGGGCGGTTGGCTCATCGCGCGCACCCAGGCCAGCAGCCCGACGAACGCCATGCCGAGCACCGCCATCACGAGCTGCCCGGTCGGCGTCCCGTACGGGCGGACGTACTCGGTGTTCACCAGCCCGTACGCGAGGGTCAGCAGGGTCATCCCGGTCAGGAACCGGACCGCGAACCTCGGCTGGGTCCGCTTGGCCTCGATCTCCCGGCGGGTGGCGACCTCGGCGGCGGCGGCGCTCGCGATGGCGCCCAGCACGTCGCCGAGCCGCTCGCCCCGGTCGGACAGGTGCAGGATCAGGGCCGCCACCACCTGGTCGCAGACCGGGTCGGAGATCTCGTCGGCGAACGCGAGCAGGGCCGACTTCGCCAGCCAGCCGGCCTGGAGCCGGGCGGCGAGCAGCCGTACCTCCTCCTCGATCTCCTCGGGGGCGGTGGCGATGGTGCCGCTGATGGCCTGCTGGAGGCCCTGTCCCGTGGAGGAGACGTCCTTGAGGCGGCGGGTCCACTCGCCGACCGCCTCGATCCGGGAGATGGCCTGCTGCTCGGCCCGGCCGACGGAGAACAGCCACGGCGTGCCGGGCACCGCGACGGCGACCAGCAGCCCGACCACCGGCAGCCCGGTGAGCAGGAACGCCAGCGCGCCGGCCACGACCGCGCAGCCGAGCAGGAGCCGGTGGTCGCGCTGCTGGCGGGGGGTGCCGGAGCCGCGCCAGAGCCGGCTCAGCCGCCGCGCCCGCGCGCCGGGGCCCGGGTGGGCCGGGCGGGTGGTGCCGACCAGCGCCACGACCGCCAGCACCAGGCCGGCCACGCAGGCCGCGCCGGAGACGACCGCGACCAGCTCGATGTTCGCGATCACCGGGCCACCGTCCGTACGCCCAGCCGGGTGTGCCGGGGCCGCTGCCAGGCCCCCGTCCCGGCCTCGATCCAGCGGCCCAGCAGCCGGGCGTCGTAGCCCACCCGGAGCAACTGGTCGCGGACGCGCTCGGGCAGGTGCCGGGGGACGGCCCGGCCGTCCTGGCCGGGGCCGAAGACGGTGGTGGTGACGATTCGGCTGCCCTCGCCGACGCCGATGACCTCCTCCACGTGGGAGACGAACCGGTACTTGCGCCCGCCGATCGCGGTCTCGTCGTCCACGGTGACGTAGACGATCAGGTCGAGGGCGTTGCCGGCCATCCGGCGGGCCTGGTCGACCGTCATCTCCCGGCCGTGGGCGAGCGCCAGCTCGACGATCCGCTCGCCCACCCCCGCCGGGGAGCGGGCGTGGATGGTGCACATCGACCCCCGGCTGGTGGTCATCGCCTGGAGCATCGGCACGATCTCCCGGGACCGCACCTCGCCGACGATGATCCGCAGCACGCCCATCCGCAGCGAGACCGGGATCAGGTCGGCGATGCTCACCTCGCCGGCCGGGCGGCCGTCCAGCCCGCGCTCGCCGTGCCCCTCCCGGGCCTCGAAGCTCATCACCGCCCGGTGCTTGTGCCCCCGGCGGGCGGGCAGCAGCTCCCGGCTCTCCTCCAGCAGCACGTACGGCTCGTCGGGCGGGATCTCGTCCATCAGCGCCCGGATGACGGTGGTCTTCCCCGCCCCGGCCAGGCCGGCGACCATGATGTTCAGCCCGGCCCGCATGGAGGCCCGGAGGAAGTCGCGCAGCAGCGGGTCGATCATCTCGTCCAGGTCGCCCCGCCCGCCGGCGAGGTCGTCGAGGCTGACCTCCAGGGTGTTGTGCTTGCGGATCACCGCGTACGGGCGGTGGCTGACCAGGAACACCGCGGCCAGCCGGCTGCCGTCGGGTAGTTGCAGGTCCAGCGTCGGTTTCGAGGTGGACAGCGAGCGCTCCGTCGCCCCGGCCCGGCGGGCCGCCGCCTGGAGGATCTCCACCAGCTCCTCGTCGCTCTCGGCGATCGGCTCGGCCCAGTCGACGCCACCGCCGTGCCGGGTGACGCGCACCTGGTCGCAGCCGAGGATGTGCACCTCCTCGATGGTGTCGTCGACCAGCAGCGTCTGGAGCCGGCCCAGGCCGACCAGCTCGGCGGTCACCTGTTCGAGCAGCAGCCGCTCCTCCCCGGCGGCCATCGGGGTGCCGGCCCGGCGGACCGCGTCGGCGTACTCGGCGACCACCACGACGGCGAGCCGTACCCGCTCGACGTCCTCGGCGGCGGCGTCGAACTCCCGGCCGCGCTGCCACAACGTGAGCCGCTCGCTCAGCTCCCGGCGCAGCTCGCGGACCACCGCGAAGTCGACCCGGGGCCGGGGCGGGGACGGCGCGGGCGGCGCGGCGACGCCCGCCGGCGGCGCGGGCTGGTGGTGCCGCCCGTTCGGCGGTGGGGCGGGGTGGTGGTGCCCGTTGGGTGGCGGCGCGGGCTGGTGGTGCCCGTTGGTTGGTGGGGCGGGGTGGTGCCCGTTCAGCGGCGGGGCGACGGAGGTCGCCGAGGGCGGCTGCGGCACCCGGGGATCGTGGGAGACCGGCTCAAACCGCATCGGGGACTCCCTCGGCGGCGACCGGCCAGGCCAGCCGGGCCCGGCGGCGGTCCAGCAGCTCCCGTACCGGCGCCTCCAGGGCGCCGGCCGCGCGCATCAGCGGCCGTCCGGCCCGCACGGTGCCGCCGAGGGTCAGCACCTGCGCGGTACGCGGGTCCTCGGGCAGCCGCGCGATCACCGGCAGCGTCAGGGCCTTGCTGATCTCGCCCCGCCCGTGGCCGTCGCCGACCGGCAGCAGCCGCAGCGTGCCCGGCGGCACCCGGTGGTCGGCGAAGTCCCGCTCGATCGCCCGGATCATGGACCGGGTGGCGGAGAGGTCGGGCAGCCTCGCCCGGGTGACCAGGAGGACCACCGCGGCGGCGCGCAGGATCGGCCACGGCGGGCCGGCCACCTGGAGCCGCCCGCAGTCGACCAGCACGTCGTACGGGGGCCGGCCGCGCTCCAGGTCGAGGAAGAAGTCGGCGAACCGCTGCCAGAGCGGGGCGACGCTGCCGGCCTGGGCCGGGTCCACGACGCCGGGGAGCAGCAGCCGCTCCCGGCGCGGCGCGTCGAGGTCCACGAGCTGGGACCAGAACGTCGTCTCCAGGCTGCCGTCGCGCAGCTCCCCGACCGCCAGCTCGCCGATGCCCCTCGGACCGTCCAGCGCCCCGCCGAGGTATCCGGCGAGGATCGAGCCGCCGGACGGGTCGCACTCGGCCAGCACCAGTCGCCGGTGCCAGGTCAGGGCGCAGGCCAGCGCGGCCGCGGTGACGCCCGGCGAGCCCTTGGCCGAGACCAGCGCGATGATCGCCATGCTCAGGCCGTGCCCGTCAGCACGACGGCGATCCGGTCCTGGGCGGCCAGCGCCACCACGGCGGGCACGTCCCGGGCGGTGAGCGCCACGTAGACCACGACGCTGCTGGAACTCGGGGTGGCGGTGTCGATCACCGTGCCCGTGAACCGGGTGCTGCCACTCGGCCCGTCGGAGTTGCGGTCCGGGGTGCTGACCAGCAGGACCCGGTCGCCGGGGTGCAGGTCCTTCGCCGGCACCTGCCCCGCGTCGAGGTCGAGCGCGAGTTGCTGCTGCCCGGGGCCGAGCAGCGGGTCGTCGGTGAGCTGCGCGAGCGTGAGCAGGGTGCCGGGGGTGAGGGAGACGGCCGCCCGCTTGCCGACCACGTCGTCGAGCTGGCTCGCCGGCACCGGCCGCAGCCCCTGGCCGCCGGCCACCTGCACGACGGCCAGGTCGTCGGCGCCCAGCGTCCGGCCGACCTCGACCGTCCGGGCCACCGCCAGGTAGCTGCCGGTGGCCCGCACCGAGGTGACGGCGAACGCCGAGCCGAGGCCGCCGAGGGCGATCAGCAGCACCGCGAGGCCGAGCAGGCCGGGGCGGACCCGTCGCTGCCGCACCATCCGGGGCGGGGCGATCGGGGCGTCCACCGGCCCCGTGTCGTTGCGCGTCGCGAGACTCACCGGGTCACCACCTGAAGCTCGTCGATCTCGATCGCTGCCGTGCCGCTGGTCCGGGTCTGGGCGATGTCGCCGCTGGAGTCGCCGCCCTCCCAGTGCACGTTCCAGAAGGTGGTGGCGCTGACCCGGTACGTGCCGGTCCGGGGGTAGCCGCCGTCGTAGCCGCAGTCGGGGGAGGGCTTGCCGGCGTGCGTCCCGCCCGCCCGGTACGGGGTGCCCGGCCCGTCGCAGGTGACCTTCTCGCCGTTGCCCATGTCCCAGACGATCCTGTCCACGGTTGCCCTGAGGCTCACCGTGAGGCCCCGGTCCGAGGCGGAGGCGGTCAGCGGGCCGAAGTAGTTCGCGCCCCGGCTGGCCCACATCCACACCGGTAGGCCGACGAGCCCGGGGCCCTTGCTCGCGCGCGGGGCGGTTCTGATCTGGGGCGGGCGCAGGGAGATCGAGGCGAGCGCCCGGCGGGCCAGCTCCTCCGGGTCGGGCGGGGCGCCGTAGCCGGACGGCGGGGCGTCCAGCAGCTCCGGCCGCAGGGTGCCCAGGTCGCCGCCGTTGCAGGTGACCAGGTACCACTGCTTGCCCTCGGGGGTGCCCGCCGGCTGCGGCTCCTGCAGCTTGTAGTAGCAGCCGCTGCCGTTGTCGAACCAGCCGAGGTCCTCGTCGTAGCAGGGGAGCACCTTGCCGTTCCACTGGCACTTGCCGGACGACCCGTCCCCGTCCCCGCCGTCGCCGCCGTCCCCGCCGCCGGGGTCGCCGCCGCCCGGGGTGCCCGGGTCGTCGTCCCAGACGTTGCAGTCGTTCTGCCCGACGGGGCACTCCACCCCGCCCTCCCGCGCCGCCGCGAGGCCGGCGGCGGCGCTGGCGGTGGGCGGAGCGGCGGCGACGGCGAGCGCCAGGGCCAGGCCGATCCCGGCGAGCAGCCGCGCGGGCCGGGCCGGGCGGCGGCGGTACGCGGTCAGCACGGCTGGTCCTCGTGGCCGACGCCCGCGTTGATCAGCCAACGGCCGTCGGGGTAGCGGGCGGCCGTGGCGGTGGCCAGGTGCCGGCCTCCGCCCGAGCCGGGCACCACTCGTTTCGTTTTGCTGTAGACCAGCCGGTAGCGGCTGCTGTCCAGGCAGTCCTGGATGTCGACGGTGGCGGGGACGGTGTCCAGGCTCACCGAGATGACGGTCGGATCGGAAACGAGCGTTCCGGTACGCACGGCACCGTGCTCCTTCGCGTCGCGAATTGCCAGTCGGACTCGGGTCAGCAATGGATCTGCCAGGAATTTGACCAGTTCCGGATGGCGAGGGTCGCTGCGCTGGCTCGCCGCCCGGGACGCCTTGAGATATCCGGAATAGGCGGCGAGCGCCGCCTCCCGGGCCGCCTTCTCGTCGGCCTCGGAATGGGCCGGGGGTTTCGTCCCCGCCGCGACGGGCCGCCCGCCGGCCTCGGGCTCCGTGCCGCAAGCGGTGACCGGGGCGACGGTCAGGGCCGCGACCAGGAAGATCCTCCATCGGCCGGGATGCCGTGTTCGCAACGCCGCGCCTCCTCGCTGGCGGCCCGGTGGGCGGCGCACCGACCGCCTCCGGGCACGCGGTGGTGCGCCCGGATCATCCCGTCCGGGCCTGTCGTGCCACCGCCGCATTTACCTGTGCTGATCATCAAAGTGCCGTGAGTCGATCTTCCCGGGTGATCTCGGTGCCTCACGCCGAGGGTTGTGTCGTGCTCACGGGGCGAGCATAGGCTGACGTCTGCCGATGCGACAGGGGCAATTGACGTGAATACGCTGGGTGATGAGGGGTGGTGATCGGAATTGGCCCGTCTCGACTCGCGCCCTCGCCGACCCGGGCGGTATGGTGACGCCCGTCACATCGCCGGTCGATTCACGCCGACTGGGCCCTTCGGCCCCGACGGCCGTCCGCTTCGAGGTGGTGGGTCCGAAGTGCCCCCGGGTCGGGGCGGCGCGGGAGCCCGTCGACCTCCCCGCCGGGGCGGCCGTCCGGCCACCGGCGGAGCGGTCGGATTCGGCACCATGCGCCACACGGCCGCCGCCCGGGCATCACTCACCGTGTCGCCCCGTTCTGGATTGAGTGCCGGGCGCACCGGTCGGTCCCGTCAGGTGGCGTCCCGAACCCGGGCGGCACACTCCCGCCCGGCTTCCGGTGCCCGCCTGGCGCTCACCCGGTCGGCGCACTCCTGCCCGGCGGTCCCCCGGAGCCGCGCGTGACCGCCGACCGCGTCCAGCCGTCGCCCGCCCCCGGCGCGCGGGGCCGGCGCCCTCCGCCCCGGCTTTCCGCCCTGCTGACCGTGACCCCGCCGATCCGCCTCGCCATCGCCCGCTACGCCGTACCGCCGGGAGAGCCGGACCGGGACGCCTGCGCGCGCTGCGGCAGCACCTTCGGGCTCGACCGGCCCTGGCCGGCGCTCGGTCCGGCGGCGCGCTGCCTCGGCTGTCGGGCCCGGGTCGGGGCTCCGCCCGGCACGGTGGAGCTGGCCGTTCTCGCGGCGCTCGCGGTGCTCGCGGCGGTGGGCGGGTCGCCCGCCGAGCGGTCGGCGCTCGTCTGGTGGCTCAGCCTGGCGGTGCCGCTGGTCTTCGTCGACGTCGCCGTCCACCGGCTGCCCGACCGGCTCACCTGGGCGGCGGCGGCCGGCGTACACGCGCTGCTCGCGATGGCGGCGCTGACCTCGGCCGGGCCGGGTCCGTGGCTGCGCGCGGCGGCGGCCGGCGCCGGCCTGGGGCTCTGCTTCGCCGCCACGACCCTGCTGCTCGGCCGGCGGGGGTTCGGCCTGGGCGACGCCAAGCTGGCGCTGAGCGCGGGCGCGCTGCTCGGCTGGTACGGCTGGCCGGTCCTGGTGCTCGGGCTGCTGCTCACCTTCGCGCTCTCCGCGTTGACCAGCGTGGCGCTGCTGCTGGCCCGCCGCGTCCGCTGGTCCAGCCACCTGCCCTTCGGCCCGTTCCTGGTGCTCGGAACGGTCGCCGCCCTCCTCCTCACCCGGTAGTCCGCCGCCCGCTGCGCCGCCCACCGCACCGCCCACCCCGCCGCAGCCGCCCACCCCGCCGCAGCCGCCTGCCGCGCCGTCGCCGTCCACCGCAGTCGCCCGCAGCTCCGTCCCGCCGCAGCCCTGCGGTGAGAAGGGTGCCCTTCTCTACCGCAGGCGTTAACGAGGTGCCCTTCCTTTCACCGGCCCCGGGTGGCGTCGGCGATCGGGCGCTCGGAGCGGCGGTCGCGGCGGCGCAGCAGTCCGGCGGCGGGCCGGGCCACCAGCGGGGCGACGACGCCGACGAACAGCGCGCCGAAGAGCAGGCCGGCGATCACGTCGTGCGGGTAGTGCACCCCGACGAAGACGCGGGAGAAGCCGGAGAGCACGGCCAGCGGGATCGCGTACCAGGCGAGGCGGGGTGCGAGCAGCAGGATCGCCGTCGCCAGCGCACCGGCGATCGTGGAGTGGTTGCTCGGGAAGGACCAGTCGCCGAGGGGCGGACACTCCTCGATGATCACGATCTCGGTCGGGACGCGGCACGGGCGGTCCTGGTCGATGACCGTCTTGATCAGTTCACTGCTGCCGTACGCGAGGACGACGGTGGCCGGCGCGATCAGGGCGAGGGCGAGGTTGCGCGGGCCGGCGCCCAGCTTCGGCAGAGCCGCCGCGATGAGGAGCAGCCCGAGCAGGATGATCGACCAGTCGGTGAAGTGCCCGACGAACCACTGCACCGCCTCGGGTGTGCCGTCCGCGAACTCCACGACGTCGTCGTACAAATCCTCGCTCAGCGACGGTATCCCTGACAAAGCGGCGTTGATCATGATTCACCCTACCAAATGTCCATTGCCCGTTTACCGAACCGCAGCCTAGGAAAATGACCGGGATCATCGCAGTGGACGAAGGTCGGGTCGGCCCTCGGACCTGGGTCGGACGAGTCGCGGCGGCGGAACGGCTGCCATGGTCGGGCGGGCACGGATCGGGGCCGGCCGGCCGGGGACGGGCGTGCCGTCGAACGGCCCCAGGAGGTTCACAGCCGAGTCTGCTTCGCTGGAGCATGACCGTTCGATCCCGGGAGGCCCCGTGCACAGCGACCCGACCGCCGACCCGCAGCAGGACGGGCCCGCAGCGGCCGACGACGGCTGGCGGATCAGGCGGATCGAGACGGACCTGGACCGCCTCGGCGAGACCGAGTCGATCTTCGCGCTGAGCAACGGCTGGGTCGGCTGGCGCGGCAACCTCGACGAGGGCGCGCCGTACGGGATGCCGGGCAGCTACCTCAACGGCTTCCACGAGCAGCGCGACCTGACCTACCCCGAGGACGGGTACGCGTTCCCCCAGCGCTCCGACACCGTGGTGAGCGCGCAGAACGCGGCGCTGGTCCGGCTCTGGGTCGACGGGCCGGCAACGGGCGAGGGCCCGGGCGACGCCCCCGCCGGGCCGGGCGACACCTCGGTCGTCGGCGCGGTCGTCGGCGAGCCGCTGGACGTGCGCACCGGCACCGTGCACCACCACGAGCGGGCGCTCGACCTCAGGGCCGGCGTGGTGGAGCGGCACACCGACTGGACCTCCCCCTCCGGGCACCGGGTGCGGATCAGCAGCACCCGGCTCGTCTCCCTGCCCCGCCGGCCGGTCGCCGCCGTCCGCTACCGCGTCGAGGCGGTGGACGCCCCGGTCGACGTGCGGATCGCCGCCGACCTGCTGGCCAACGAGCGGGTTCCCCAGAAGTCCGACGACCCCCGGGCCGCCTCGGTGATCCACGACCCGCTGACCGCCGAGACCGGCCGGGCCGGCGACCTCGACGGGGCGCTCGTGCACCGCACGGAGGACAGCGCGCAGCGGGTCGCCGTCGCGGTGGCCCACGACGTCGTCGCCCCGGACGGGTTCGCCACCGGGACCGACCGCACCGCCGACCGGTTCCGGCTGGTGGTGAGCGGCCGGCTGCGCCCCGGCGAGCGGCTGGAGCTGACCAAGTACGCCGCGTACGAGTGCGCGCCGACCGACGGCACCTCCCCGGAGGAGCTGGCCGACCTGGTCGCCGACGAGGCGGACGCCGCCCGCGCGGAGGGCTTCGCCGGGCTCCTCGCCGCCCAGCGGGCCGCCCTCGACGAGGCGTGGCGGACCGCCGACGTGGTCCTCGACGGCGACCCGGAACTCCAGCAGGCGGTCCGGTTCGCCGTCTTCCACCTGCTCCAGGCCGGCCGCTCGGACGCCGACCGGACCATCCCCGCCAAGGGGCTGACCGGCAACGGGTACGACGGGCACGTGCTCTGGGACACCGAGGGCTTCGTGCTGCCGGTGCTGACGTACCTGAGCCCGGAGGTGGCCCGCGCGGCGCTGCGCTGGCGGCACGCGCACCTGCCCGAGGCCCGGGAGCGGGCCGCCGAGCTGCGGCTGGCCGGGGCGACCTTCCCGTGGCGCACCATCGGCGGCCGGGAGTGCTCCGGCTACTGGCCCGCCGGCACCGCCGGGCTGCACGTCAACGCCGACATCGCCGACGCGGTGCTGCGGTACGTCGCGGCCACCGGCGACGAGGAGTTCCTCGCCGGCCCCGGCACCGACCTGCTGGTGGAGACCGCCCGGCTCTGGCACCGGTTCGGCCACTGGTCCGACACCGGAACGTTCCACCTGTACGGCGTCACCGGCCCCGACGAGTACGCCGCCCTCGTCGACGACAACCTCTTCACCAACCTGATGGCCCGGCGGAACCTGCGCGGCGCGGCCGACGCCGCCGAGCGGCACCCGGACGCCGCCGGGCGGCTCGGCGTCGACACCGCCGAGATCGCCGCCTGGCGGGCCGCCGCCGACGCCGTCTTCGTCCCGTACGACGGCAAGCGCGGCGTGCACCAGCAGGCGGCCGGGTTCACCGAGCAGCCGGAGTGGGACTTCGCGAACACCGGCGACGACGACTATCCCCTGCTGCTGCACTTCCCGTACCTGGAGCTGTACCGGCGGCAGGTGGTGAAGCAGGCCGACCTGGTGCTGGCCATGCTGCGCTGCCCGGGGGAGTTCACCGCCGAGGAGAAGGCCCGCAACTTCGCCTACTACGAGGCCCGTACGGTGCGCGACTCGTCGCTGAGCGCCCCCGTGCAGGCGGTGCTCGCCGCCGAGGTGGGCCACCTCGACCTGGCGTACGACCTGTTCGCCGAGACGGCGATGCAGGACCTCGCCGACCTGGGCGACAAGACCGCCGACGGGCTGCACCTCGCCGCGCTGGCCGGGGCGTGGCTGGTGGTCGCGCAGGGCTTCGGCGGGCTGCGCGACGACCGGGGCGTGCTCTCGTTCGACCCCCGGCTGCCCCGCAAGCTGCGCCGGGTGGTGTTCAGCCTGCTCTGGCGCGGTCACCGGCTGCGGGTCACCCTCACCGCCGACGGGGCCCGCTACGAGCTGCCCGACGCCGCCCCGGACGTCGCCGTCGAGCTGTGGCACCACGGCGAGCGGCTCCGGGTGACCGGCGACGGGCCGGTGAGCCGCCCGCTGCCCCCGGTGCCAGACCCGGGCCCGGAGCCCCCGTCCCCACCCGGCCGCCGCCCCGCCCGCCGGTAAGGAAGGGCACCTTGTTAACCCCTACGGTAGGGAAAGGGTCCCCTCCTAACGCCCCCAGCCGTGCCGGGCCGCGCCGGGCTGCGCGGAGGACGGGCCGCGTCGCGCGGGGAGGGCCGGGCGGCAGAAGGGGAGGCGGAACGGATCGGGGAGGTTCAGGGGGTGCGGGGGCGGGGGCCGGTCGGTTCGTGCACCATGCCGGACATCCGCTCGACGACAGTCTCCAGCGCCTCGAAGGCGTACGCCCAGTTGTGGCACTTGAAGCTGCGTAGCCCCGCGATCGGGGTCCGGCAGTCGACGCAGTGCACCCCGGGTATCGCGTCCGGCACCTCCGTGTTGACGTACCTGCGGTCGCCGAGGATCACCCGGGCGATCATCGCGGGCTCGTGCACGCCGTGCAGGGCCGACGAGACGATGTCCAGCCAGGTCATCCGTCGGCCGCACTTCGGGCAGTCCGGCTCGTCGCCGCTGACCCACAGTGGCGCCCCGATGCTGCGCGCCGGCATCCCGAGCAGCTTCTCGATGCGGCGCACGTCGTGCTCCGGGGTGACCCAGCGCTCCCGGCCGGGCAGCGAGGCCGGCGAGTCGTACACGGCGCGGAACAGGACCGGATCGACCTCGACGGTCTCCCGCTGACGGGTCATGGCGGCCTCCTCGACCTGGCGGCACCGACCCGGCGGCGCCCGAACCCCACCGTCGTCCCGGTCGGACGACGCACACAACCGGATCAACGACACGGCGGGGTCGGTGGGCGTTCGCGCCGGGCATTCGGGGCGCCGGCAGACCCCGGCCCGTGACGCCTGGCGTCGAAAGGGTGGGTCCGCGGGTGGCGGCGCGGCGGGTGGGGCCCGGTCCGTGGCCGGTCCCCACCCCGTCGGCTACGGCAGGTCGCGGGGGCAGGCGGTCCGGCTCCAGGTGGAGTACGAAGTGCGGATGCCGTACTGGAAGTCCTCCAGGCAGTTGCCGTAGACGTGCATTCCGACCTGCACGGTCCTCGTGGCGTCGGAGTAGTAGATGATCGTGATGCTCTCGTTGTCGTTGGGGTACGGGAGGGCCTGCGCCGGGCTGGCCACGACCGCCGTGGTGCCGGCCACGGTCAGCAGGGCGGCCACGACGGCGTTACGGACGCGCTTCTTCACCTGACACGCCTCTCGATCGAGTGGGCTGGATGCGCAGATGATAGTCGTACATCGATCTGTGGCCCAGGATTCGCGTGCGGCGGGAATCCCCCCGGGCCGGGCGGCTACGGCACCCAGATGCTGTTCGCCTGGAACCCGCCGAAGTTGGGAATGCCGCTCTTGCCCGCAAGCTGGTACGGGCCGCCGATGCAGTCGTCGTTGGCGAAGAGCGCGGCGGAGGAGGAGTTGGTGTTGAGCCCCGAGAGCACCCTGCCGCCGCCCCAGCCGTGGTCCACCAGGCTGACGCACGTCCCGTTCGGCACCAGCGAGGACACGGTGAAGCGCGCGCCGTTGTAGCCGGTCTGGTCGAACAGGCACACGGTGCCCGAGAACGGGCAGGGGCTCGTCGCCGCGTCGGCGCGCGTCGCCGCCACGCCCGGCGTGGCGGCCGAGACCACGGTCGCGGCGCTCAGCGCCGCCGCGGCGAGGGCGTACCTGACTCCTCGGTGCATCGACATGCTCATCCCCTCACTGGCTGACCGGCGGACCGGAACGGGCATGATATTAGCATCTATCGATTGATCCAGGTGGCGGGCTTGTCGCCACCCCTGGTCGCGCCGACCCGTGGACCCGGCAGACTGGGTGGCCGGTGCCGCGCGGCGCGGCGGCGGTGGGGTGGCCCTGTCGGTCCGGCCCGCCGCCGGGCCACGGCCCAGGCGCCACGGACGGGAGGGAGGAGCCGGTCACCGTGACCGAACCAGACGACGGGGCGCGGCTGGCCGCGGCCCTGTCCGGCCGGCTCTCCCGGCTGACCTTCGTCGACCTCACCACCGAGCAGGTCACCGCGCTGGTCGTCGACACCGTCGCCGACTGGGGCGCGGCACAGGGCTGGCGGGTCTACCGGCGGGCGGCCAGCGTCGTGCCGCTGCCGCCGCCGATGTCCGGCCGGCACTCCGTGGTGGACGTCGCCTGCGCCCGGCCCGCCGCGCCGCCCGTGGTGATCGAGGTCGACCACACCGACCGGCGGCGCACCGTCGAGAAGCTCCTCGCCGAGGCGGGCGCGGGGCGCGTGCCGCTCTGGGTCCGGTGGGGCGTGCGTGGCTTCGTCGCGCCGCCCGAGCCCGTACGGATGGTCACCCTCGCCGTCACCGCGCAGCGCGGCGAGGCGGGCGCGCGCCTGCACTCCCGCCGGCCCGCCCGCCAGCTCCCGCCGCCCGAGCATCGCGCCGGGCCGGTCGCCGCCGGCCCGCCGGACTCCCTCTTCGACCCTGCGGGCGAGGGCTGAGCCCGGCCGTACGGCCGACGGTCCGGGTCGATGCGTCGGGTCGGCGAGCCGGGCCGGTGAGACGAAGCCGACACGCGGACACGACATCTGGTGTTACTTGCCGGCAACGGCGGCATATATGGTGTCCGCGTAGCTGGTTCGGCCGCTCCGCGCGGAGCGGCCGAGGCAAGAGGGAACCCGGTGGAAGTCCGGGACTGCCCCGCAGCGGTTAGTGGGAACGACCGCCGTCAACGAGCACTGGGCCCCCGGGCCTGGGAAGCGACGGCCAGTAGGAGCGAGCACGGCGCCCACGAGTCCGAAGACCTGCCAGCGCGCCGCCCACACCCGTGGGCGGCGGTCCGAGGTCGCGAGGGACGACCGACGCCGGCAGCCGGATCTCGCCCGTCACCGGGCCCGTTGGCGTCCTCCTCGCGTCCGAGGGCTGTCGGAGACAGCGCGAGGAGAGGTCGATGACGGTCGTGCGGGAGAGGCCCGTGCCCGGCTCCGGTGGTCCGGAGCAGCGCCGGCAGGTGATGCGGGTCCGCAAGCGCAACGGCGACACCGAGCCGGTGGACGTCAACAAGATCGTCAGGGCGGTCGAGCGGTGCGTCGCCGGCCTGGACGAGGTCGATCCGCTGCGGGTCGCGACGAAGACGATCAGCGGCCTGTACGACGGGGCGAGCACGGCGGAGCTGGACAAGCTGTCGATCGCCACGGCCGCGGAGCTGATCGGCGAGGAGCCGCAGTACTCCAGGCTGGCGGCGCGGCTGCTGGCCGCGTACCTGGACCGGGAGGTGAGCGGGCAGGGCGTGGCGAGCTTCAGCCAGTCCATCCGGTACGCCCACGGGCTGGGCCTGATCGGCGACGACACCGCCGCGTTCGTGGCCCGTCACGCCGGTGAGCTGGACGACGCCGTGGACCCGGCCGGCGACCTGCGGTTCGAGTACTTCGGCCTGCGTACCGTCGCCGACCGGTACCTGCTGCGCCACCCCGAGTCGCGGCTCGTGGTCGAGACGCCGCAGCACTGGCTGCTGCGGGTGGCCTGCGGGCTGTCCGGGACGCCGGCCGAGGCCGTCGACTTCTACCGGCTGATGTCGTCGCTGGCGTACCTGCCCAGCTCGCCGACGCTGTTCAACTCCGGCACCCGGCACACGCAGATGTCGTCGTGCTTCCTGGTCGACTCGCCCCGCGACGAGCTGGACTCGATCTACGAGCGGTACCACCAGGTGGCGCGGCTGTCCAAGTTCTCCGGCGGCATCGGCATCTCCTGGTCGCGGGTGCGGGGCAGGGGAGCGCTGATCCGGGGCACGAACGGGCGGTCGAACGGGATCGTGCCGTTCCTCAAGACCCTCGACGCCGGCGTGGCGGCGGTGAACCAGGGCGGCCGGCGCAAGGGCGCGGCCTGCGTCTACCTGGAGCCGTGGCACCCGGACGTCGAGGAGTTCCTGGAGCTGCGGGACAACACCGGCGAGGAGTCCCGGCGCACGCACAACCTGAACCTGGCCAACTGGGTGCCGGACGAGTTCATGCGCCGGGTCGAGGCCGACGGCGACTGGTCGCTGATCGACCCGTCCGACGCGCCGGAGCTGCCCGACCTCTACGGCGAGGAGTTCGACGCCGCGTACCGGGTGGCGGAGAAGAAGGCCGTGCGGACCGTGAAGGCCCGCGACCTGTACGGGCGGATGATGCGCACCCTCGCGCAGACCGGCAACGGGTGGATGACGTTCAAGGACCGGGCCAACCGGCTGTCCAACCAGACCGGCGTCGCGGGGAACACGATCCACCTGTCCAACCTGTGCACCGAGATCCTGGAGGTGAACAGCGACACCGAGACCGCCGTGTGCAACCTGGGCTCGGTCAACCTCGGCGCGCACGTCACCGCCGAGGGGGTCGACTGGGAGCGGCTGCGGGCCACCGTCCGCACGGCCGTCGTGTTCCTCGACCGGGTGATCGACATCAACTACTACCCGGCCCCGCAGGCGGCGGCGTCGAACCCGCGCTGGCGGCCCGTCGGGCTGGGGCTGATGGGCCTCCAGGACGCGTTCTTCACCCTGCGCCTGCCATTCGACTCGGCGCAGGCCCGGGAGCTCTCCACCCGGGTGCAGGAGGAGATCCTGCTGACCGCGCTGGAGACCTCGGCCGGGCTCGCCGAGCGGTTCGGCCCGCATCCCGCGTACGCCGAGACCCGCGCCGCCCGGGGCGAGCTGCACCCGGACCTGTGGGGCGTCGAACCGGGGCAGGCGCAGCGGTGGGCCGCGCTGCGGTCGCGGATCGCCGCGCACGGCCTGCGCAACTCGCTGCTCGTCGCGATCGCCCCGACCGCGACGATCGCCTCGATCGCCGGCTGCTACGAGTGCGTCGAGCCGCAGGTGTCCAACCTGTTCAAGCGCGAGACCATGTCCGGCGAGTTCCTCCAGGTCAACACGTACCTGGTCGCCGAGCTGAAGGCGCGCGGGCTGTGGACGCCGGAGATTCGGGAGCGGATCAAGCGCGCCGAGGGGTCGGTGCGGGACATCGGCGAGCTGCCCGCAGACGTACGGGAGCTGTTCCGCACTGCCTGGGAGCTGCCGCAGCGGGCGCTGATCGACCTCGCCGCCGCCCGCGCCCCCTACATCGACCAGTCGCAGTCGCTGAACCTGTTCCTCAGCGCGCCGACCATCGGCAAGCTGTCGTCGATGTACCTCTACGCCTGGAAGGCCGGGCTGAAGACCACGTACTACCTGCGGTCGCGCCCCGCGACCCGCATCCAGCAGGCCACCGTCGCCGTCGAGCCGCTGGTCGCACCGCTTGTCGCGACCGGCGACGCCGAGGCGCTGGCCTGCTCCCTGGAGAACCCCGAGAGCTGCGAGGCATGCCAGTGACCACCGTTTCCCAACCCCGGCCCCTGCTGCTCGACCCCGGCATGGACCTGACGCTGCGGCCGATGCGCTACCCGCACTTCTTCGACCGCTTCAAGGACGCCATCAAGAACACGTGGACCGTCGAGGAGGTCGACCTGCACTCCGACCTCGCCGACCTGGCCCGGCTCTCGCCCGCCGAGCGGCACCTGGTGTCCCGGCTGGTCGCGTTCTTCGCCACCGGCGACACGATCGTCGCCAACAACCTGGTGCTCAACCTCTACCAGCACGTCAACTCGCCCGAGGGCCGGCTCTACCTCTCCCGGCAGCTCTTCGAGGAGGCCGTGCACGTCCAGTTCTACCTGAACCTGCTCGACACGTACGTGCCCGACGAGGACGAGCGGTTCGCGGCGTTCGCCGCCGTCGAGAACATCCCGTCGATCCGGCGCAAGGCGGAGTTCTGCTTCCGCTGGATCGACTCCCTCCACGAGCTGCGCGAGCTGCGGACCCGCGAGGACCGGCGGGCGTTCCTGCTCAACCTGATCTGCTTCGCCGCGTGCATCGAGGGACTGTTCTTCTACGGCGCCTTCGCCTACGTCTACTTCCTGCGCTCCCGGGGCCTGCTCAACGGGCTCGCCTCCGGCACCAATTGGGTGTTCCGGGACGAGTCCATGCACATGGCCTTCGCCTTCGACGTGGTCGACACCGTACGGCGCGAGGAACCGGAGCTGTTCGACGACGAGCTGGTCCGGCAGGTCCGCCGGATGCTGGCCGAGGCGGTCGAGTGCGAGGTCCAGTTCGCCGAGGACCTGCTCGGGCAGGGCGTCCCCGGGATGTCCCTGCCCGACATGCGGGAGTACCTGCAGAACGTGGCCGACCGTCGGCTCGCCCAGCTCGGCATCGCGCCGCTCTACGGCTCGACGAACCCCTTCGCCTTCATGGACCTTCAGGACGTGCAGGAGTTGTCGAACTTCTTCGAGCGGCGGGTGTCGGCGTACCAGGTGGGTGTCACCGGGAGCGTCACCTTCGACGACGACTTCTGACCGGCCGGTGGCCGGCGCGGGTGGTCGCACCCGCGCCGGCCCGGTCGGCTTAGGCGGACCCCCCGTTTTGCAGCTCCGCTTACCGAGATCACGTTGAACGCCCGAGAAACGCTGTCAGCGGGCTCGGTGGCAACGACCGGCCCTTGCTCCTCCCTGGAGGTGCACCGGTCTTCGTCTTTTCGGCCCTGGTGAATGCCATCGGCCTCGGATAGCGTCCAACGTCCTGGTCCTGGCTGCCTCACGATCGTGAGCCGAGTGGAGCCTGAAGGAAACGCATCGTGCCACGCTTGAAAACAGCCTTCACCACCCTGAGCGACCGTGATCTTCGTGATGTTCTCGTCGCCAGCCCGTCCCTCGCTTCGGCCGTCGCGCCGGTGGCACGGGTCCAGGTCACGGACCTGAGGCTGGGAAGGCCGCGTGCGCTGCGGTCACTCCGCTCGGCGGCGATGGCGGCCGATGGCAAACGCCTGAGGTCGTGGCTGCTTCCGCTCCTTGCGGACGTCGAAGGTCGGTGCCCGAAACATCTGCGGATAAATCAGGTGGGCTCCGAAGAAGATCTGAATGCGCTGGTCGACCATCTCCGTCGACATGAACCGTATGCGGCCACCCTGCTCTTCCTGGCTGCGATGGCCGATCAGAGTTCGCCGGGCGACACCTTCATCGAGGACCGTTGGGACGGCGTTGTGGCACGCCTGACCGACGAGATCGGCGTCGCCGCCGATCCCGTCGGAGCTGATTCCAGGCTTCCTGAGTGCGATCCCACGTCGTCCGGTCTCGACGGGGGCCTCCACGACCTCGTGGCGAGGGTGGCCGAGATCCGCACCGAGGGGATCGAGGTTGCCGAGGCTCTGCGAGCCGAGGCGGACAACATCGATTCCGTGCGACCGTCGGCGGACTCGCTCGCCGACCTCACGAGCTGGTTCGAGCGCGCCGACGAGATCGTCACGGTCGTCGGCGAACTGCTCGGGACGGAACCGGCGTCGTTGGCTGATGCGGCAGCGGCGCTGGAGGACCGGCAGAGGGCGATCCGTGAGGAGGAGGACCGCGCGCGCCGGGCCGAGGAGGAGCGCCGTAGGCGGGAGGAGGGCCGGCGCATCCTCGCGGAGGCCGCAGCCCGGTTACGCGAGCTCGGCCTCCACGACCAGGCCGAGAAGATCCTGCCGAAGCCGGAGGGCACCGAGACTCCGGTGCCCGGAGACGGCAGCGCGGCCGCCGTGCCTGGGCACGTGCCGGGCGGTGCTTCGGCCGCCCCGGTCGTTGGGGCCGATTCCGAGCGGCCGTCGACTCCGACGCTCCCCGCCGGACGTGACCGACAGCCTGCCCCGGGGCAGACCGACGGCGAGGGCACCGGGCAGCCCGGGGTCGAAGGCGCGACGGAGCCGCCGACGCAGTCGGCCGAAGTCGCGGTCGAGGTGCCGGAGCCGGCCGAAGTCACGGCCGTGGCGTGGGAGCCGGCCGAAGCCGTGGTCGAGGTGCCGGAGCGGACGCCGGTCGTGGTGGTCGTGCCGGAGCAGACGCCGGTCGTGGTGGAGGTGCCGGAGCCGGCCGAGGCCGTCGTGGAGGGGCCCGCACCGCTCGCGCCCGAACCCGTGAAGGTCGGTGCGACGGCGTCGCCCTGGAGCGAGGGCGAGCCGCCGCGGGTCGTCTCGCTGCTCCTCGACGGGGAGTACGGCCTGGCCTGGCTGCTTACCAGGGCGGCGGGCGAGTCGAAGGTGCGGCGACAGGCGATGCGCTTCTTCGCGGCCGCGATGAGCTGCGATCCCGCCGACCTGGCGGCAAAGCAGGCGGCCTTCGCCCCGGACGAGGAAGACCTGGGCTCCGTGAGCGCCGACGAGGCCCGCGTGCTGCTCGCGGCATGCCTGCGTTTCGGGCTGACCACCGGCTACTCCCCGCTGGGGCTTCAGCAACTGGTGGATCGGGCCAGCATCGAGTCTGCTCCCTGGCACGGCCTGGTGGCGGCAGCGGTGCAGGCGGTGCACCGCGCGCAGATCCGGCCGGCGGGTGAGGACGCCAGCTTTCCGCTGCTCGAGCAGTGGGACGGCCTCGCCGAGGCGGCGGAACAGTTGCGGCGGACGCTGCTGCTCCGCAACATCAAGCTCCCCCGGGCGTCGCGCATCCTCCACTACCTGGTGAAGGACGGCAACGAGCTCGGTTCCGCCCTCACCCACATCCAGCAGCTCGTGACCGCCGGCCCCCCGGTGAGCGGCAGTCCGGACGCGCGGGTCAGGGAACTCCAGCGGCTCGCCGCCCAGCTCCAGGACCGGTCGAAGCTGCGCACGCTGATCGACAAGGCCGACTCCCGGGTGAGCACCAGCGCCCAGCTCCGCAGCGAGATCGTGGCGAACGCGCGGACCCGCCTGGAGGAGTCGATCGACGAGGTCCGCGGGTTCATCGACCAGACCCTGGGGCTGTACGCGGCGATCCGGCAGACCGTGCAGACGGCGGACATCACCCAGATCGACGCGCTGCGGCGCGCCGCGGGCCAGTACCAGCAGCCGGCCGCGATCCGCACGGTCGGCACCGCCGCGCTGCACCAGTTGGCCTGCTGGCTCGCCGAGGAGCCGGCGCCGGTCGGCGTGCACACGGTCGAGGCATTCGAACAGCACGCCGCCCGGTTCGTGTTCGAGGTGGACCGGGACGAGAGGGGCCGCCCGGACGAGCGGCTGACGCTGGCCCAGTTGCAGGGCGTGCTCGAAGGACGGACCGTCGCCGAGGCGGTGCGCGGGCATCTCGGTCGGGGGAACGTCGCGATGGCCCTCCGACTGCTGGAGGGCGCGCCGGAATCGGAGCAGACCAACCTGCTCCGGGACGAGTGCCAGCAGGCCAGGCGCGACCTCACGCAGCAGCACGGCAAGAAGGTCGCCAAGGTCGAGGCCGCCATCGCCAAACTCCGTTCGGTGGGGCGGGACGAGCCCGCGCACCGGATCGAGGAGAAACTGGAGGAGCTGCACGAGACGTACGTCGACCGGTTCGACCTGACCCGGGAGCGGCTCGACGGGGTGCTCGAAGAGGCCCGGTCGAGTCTCGAGCAGCACCGCGAGGAGCTACGCGAGCGAATCGCCCGGCACTCCCCCTCGGACAGCGACAGCGCCCGGATCACCGCACTGCTGGACAACGGTGACGAGGTCACCGCCGAGGAGTTCCTCACCCTGCTGGACTCCGGTCAGCGCCTGCCCGAGGACGATGCCGAGCCGGCCGACGACGACTTCACGGCGTTCTTCCCCCGGGTCGTCGACTGGGCCACCACGGCAGCGGCCGAGGCCAGCGACCCGAAGGACGACGTGATCGCGCAACTGCGGCGCAGGCTGGGCACGGGCGACTCGATGTCCGCAATCATCAGGGACGGCATCGCCTCGTGGCGGACACTGCGCCAGCACCGGGTCGCGAGCATGCAGACCCCGCACCTGCGTCGCTCGATCGCCGACGTCCTGCGCATGCTGGGCCTCGTGCCGGCCGAGGGGAGTTACCTCAACATTCTCTCCGACGCGCCCCGTACCCGGTCGGCGCTCTTCCAGGTGCGCGCGAAGCCTGCCGGTCCCTCCTACGTGCCGCAGTTCGGCACGCAGGCCAACGGCCGTTACAACGTGGCGGTCATGTGGGAGCGGGCGACCCCCGGCCGGCTGCTGGGCCTGCTTCCGGACCGCCTCCGCACCGGTCCCAACATCATCCTGTACTTCGGCACCCTCCCGGCTCAGCAGCGCCTCCAGCTACGGAGCCTGAGCGGCCCCGGCCGGGACACGAGCGGCATGGTGCTGCTCGTCGACGAGGCGGTCATCGGCTGGCTGGCCTCCCGCGAGGAGCCCGACTTCCGCCTCACCCAGCGCATCACGCTGCCCTTCAGCTCGATCAACCCCTACACGCCGTTCGCCGGTGGTGACGTGCCGGACGAGGTCTTCGTCGGCCGGGACCGGGAGCGGGCCGAGCTGGAGTCGCCCACCGGCTCGATGTTCGTCTACGGCGGCCGGCAACTGGGCAAGTCGGCGCTGCTCCGCCGCGTCCAGAAGCTCTTCACCGAGGGCACGGGCCGGGCGTCCACCGGCCGCCGGGTGGCCCTCTACCTGGACCTGAAGTCCGAGGGCATCGGCGAGTCGCACGAGCCCAAGGAGCTCTGGTCCCTGCTCAACCGCCACCTCAAGGCGCTGGACGTGCTCCCGTCCGGGATGGCCGTCAACGCGGGCCCGCAGGTCGTCTCCGACGGCATCAAGCGGTGGCTGGGCAAGGACGAGGCCAACCGCCTGCTGTTGCTGCTGGACGAGGCCGACCTGTTCCTCACCGCCGACTCCGCTCCGAAGGAGTCGGAGTCCGGGGCCCGGTTCCAGACCCTCCAGGGGTTGAAGAACCTCATGGAGTCCTCGGGGCGTCGGTTCAAGCCGGTGTTCGCCGGTCTGCACCAGGTCCAGCGCTTCCACGACTCGGCCAACACGCCGGTGGCGCACGGGGGCACCGACATCCTCATCGGGCCGCTGCGGGCCGCCGAGGTGCGCAAGCTGGTCGCGGAGCCGCTCCGGGCGATCGGGTACGAGTTCGAACGCAGCGAGCTCGTCTGGCGCGTCGCCGCCTTCACCAACTACCAGGCCAGCCTGGTGCAGATCTTCTGCGAGGCACTGGTCAACCACCTCCGCGAACGCTCGCTCCCGTCCTCGGGCGGGCGGATCACGATCACCAGCCACGACGTCGACGCGGTCTACACCAACCGCGACGTGCGGAACCTCATCGGGCAGCGCTTCCGCTGGACGATCAACCTGGACAACCGGTACCGGGTCATCGCCATCGTGGTCGCCCTGCTCAGCAACGACGCGCCGGCCAGCGCCCGGTTCAACCCGGAGGACCTGCGGGTGTACTGCGAGGCGTACTGGCCGGAGGCGTTCTCCGGCGACGTCCTCACCCGCAAGGAGTTCATCCGCTACCTCGACGAGATGGTCGGGCTGGGTGTGCTGCGCCGCACCGGCGAGTCCTACGGCATGCGGTCGCCGAACGTGGTCGCCATGCTCGGCACGCCCAGCGCTCTCGAACACGAGCTGGGCGAGGCGAAGGGGCACTTCGAGCTGCCCTACGAGTACAACCCGACGATGAGCCGCGCCACGATGCCGGCCGCCAGCCGCCGGTCCGCCCCGCGACGGTCCCCGCTGACCGACGCCGACATCGCCGACCTGGTCGGCGAACGCAACCACAACAGCGGAAGCACCTCGCGCGTCCTGCGCGCCGGCAGCCGGTACTCGACGGCCGTGGTGACCGGCTCACCCGCGCTGGGCGTCGACCGGGTGGTGGAGGCCCTCACCACCGGCGCGGATTCCCGGGAGCGGCTCGAATTCGAGCACGCGACGCTGCCGGAGGTGCCTCGGCTGCTCTCCGGCACCGGCCGCGAGCGCCACCGGTTCCTCCTGGTGGAGTGCCCACCGGGACGACGTCAACAGTTCGAGGCCGAGTACGCGCGTGCGTTGCAGGCCGTCGGCGCGCTGCGCACCGCCCGCGCGATCGTGGTCGTCGACGCGACCGAGTACCTCGTGCCGGCGGAGGATCCCGAGGGCGCGGGCGAGGTGCTGCGGCTGACCCTGCGCCGCTGGTCGGTCGAGGGCCTGCGGGCCTGGCACGACTTCCCGTTCGACAACCCCCAGGAACGGGGTCGGCTGCACGAGTCGACCTCCGGCTGGCCGGCCCTCGTCGAGAACGCCGTCCTGCTGGTCTCGGAGGGGCGTTCGACCGAGGACGTGCTGGGCAGCCTCGCCGTCCCCTTCCCCGATCCGCAGCGGGCCGCGGCCTTCCTGTCCGACGTCGGCCTCGGCGAGCACCTCGACGACGTGAACCTGTGGGCACAGTACTGCGCCACCATCGACCCGCAGACCCACCGGATCGCCGTCGAGCCGGTCACCCACGACGACCTGGAAGCCATCTGGAACCACGACGCGCGGCACGTGGTCGACCGCATGGTCGCCCTGGACACCGTCGAACAGGACGCCACGGGCGGGGGCTGGGTCCTGGACCGGCTCGTGGCGGCCGCTCTGCTGCGCAACGCCGGGTGACCCGATGGACGAGGACATCTGGCGGCTGCCCGGACCGGCACGCCTGATCGCCGAAACCGTCCGGGAGGTGGGTCGCGGCCGCCATGCCGCCGTGGTCCTCCCCACGGTCCTCGGCGACGACCGGGACTTCGTGGCCGGCCTGACCGGCGCGCTGAGTTCCGCGCTGTGGGCGGCCAACGAGTACCCGCAGCAGGTCGCCACGGACGGGGAGGACGGCGGGCCGCTGGATTGGCTCGCCCAGGCGCTCAACGTCGGGGAGGGGCCGCTCAGCACGGCCCGCATCCTCGACGATCCCGAGGCGGCGGGACGGACGGCCGTCCTCGACTGCACCACGTTGCCGCCGGGGCACCGCCGGGAGGTCTCGGGCACCGTCACCCGCCTGGTGGCCGAGTCCCGACCACGCCGGGCGGAGAACCGGCCCCGGGTGCTGCTGGTCTGCACCCGCGACGCGCTGCCACAGCTCGGCGCCGACCACACGGATGTGACGTTCGAGCCGCTCTGGTGGTGGGGCCGGTTGAGCAGGTGGGACGTCGCGGCGCGGATACAGCCGGCGGTCGAGGCGCGGTCCGCGCCCGGGGTGCTGCGTGACGTACGCCTGGAGACCCTGATCGAGGTGTGCCGGTGGGACATCCACCTGGCTGCGCGCCTGGCCGACTGCTGGGACGGGGACCCGGACTCCCTGCCGGTCCTGATCGACGGGGCCGGTGTGCCCGTCGCGAAGTGTCCGCCCGCCTCGCTGCCGCGTAACCCCGGCCGGTGGCCCACGAGCGACGTGGTGGACCACTGGGACGCCGGCGCCGTGGACCTGTGGCATGACGAGTGTGTGGCGGCGGTCCGGGCGACCACCACCCAGCCGGAGGTGGTCCGGCACGCCGTCTGGGCGGCCCAGGCCCGGGTCCTGCTGCCCTGGATCGAGACGCGTCGCCAGTCGATCGCCGCGACGCTCCTCCAGAGACACGGAAAGTCGGCGGTGCAGGATGCTCTCGGGGGCGCGCCCGACGTCCTCGAAGTGGGCCCGCTCTTCGTGGCGGTGAAGGCGTTGTCCGGGCGGGCCCGGCCGGCGCTGCGCGACGCGGTCTACCTGCTGTGGCAGGCGCGGAACAAGCTGGCCCATCTGCAGGCCCTCACCACCCGTGAGCAGCGCGATCTCGTTGCCGCGTTCGCGGGGCTCAATCTCAGGGATCGCGGCTGACGTCCGCTCCCACCGATTCTTCCGGCCCCGAGAACTGTTTCGATGGGGATCGATTGAAGGTAGCTTGGGGCTGCCTCAGGTTGCGCCCGCCGGGCTTCGGCACGTGGCCGGTCCTGGGCGCCGGAGCGGACAGGGGAGGCCCTTCGATGAAGGTCGTTGCGTTGTCCTGCACGCAGAGGCGTCTCCCGTCGCTGACCGACGCGCTGCTCGATGCGGCGATCACCGGCGTCGTGCGGGAGGTCGGCGACGCGGAGATCCAGCGGATCCGGTTGATCGACCACCGCATCGAGATGTGCGAGGGCGAGGACACCTGCCTCGATCCCGAGGTGGGCCGGTGCACGCTCGACGACGACTTCGCGCAGGTCGTCGGCCTGGCCGAGGGCGCCCAGGCGATGCTGCTCGCCATGCCGGTGTACGCGGGGAACGTGCCCGCGGTGCTGAAGATCTTCCAGGAACGCCTGAAGAGCTTCATGAACGCCGGCCGACGCCCGTTCGGCAACCTGCTGGTGGGGACGATCGTGCATTCGCGCACGATGCTGACCGAGCCCGCGCTGGCCTCGCTGTTCCCGTGGTACCTGCGCCTACGGAACAGGAACGTGGCGTCGGCGTGCTTCACCCAGAACGATCATGAGGACCTGACCCGCACGGCGGCGGTCGACCTCTGCGTGGCCGTGGGCCGGCAACTCGGCATGACGCTCGACGTCGGCCGGTCGCGGGCCCTCGACCGTACGGCGCTGCCGCTGGTTCAGTCACCGCCTCGCCCACGGTGCGGCGGCCCGGCCGCGTCCTCCCCCGGAGCGTGAGGGGACTCCGCGCGCCAGGTGCACCCGTCGCCCGCCTGTTCGCACGACACCGTGACGTCCGGTTCCACGTAGCGGGCGGCGATGGCGGTGTTGAGTTCCTGGCAGTACGGGCACGGTGACGGGAACGTCAGCACGACGCCGGCGCGGGCGGCTCGCCTGCGGTACCGGAGGATCCCGCAGTCGGCGTTGCGCAGGACGGTGCCCGAGGGCCGGGGCTCGCTGGTCACCGCCGAGTCGTACAGCAGGAGCTGACGCCGCAGCCGGGTCATGAAGTGGTCGGTGGCGGAGACCCCGGCGGGCCGTTGCGCCTCCATCAGCTCGGCGGTGATGCGGGAGTTCGCCTGGATCCACGCGGCCACGCCCTCCTCGCCGTGCGCTCCCAGGATGAATTCCTCCGCCGCCGCCTGGGCCTCGAAGAACCGCTGACGCCACAGGTCGACCTTCTCGGCCGGGTCGAGGGGAGGCGGTTCACCGCTCATGGCCCGCGTCCCCGCCGGTGGCGTCGTCCAGCTCGGCGAAGACCTCCTGGGCGACGCGCAGCCCGTTGTTGGCGACCGGCCAGCCACCGTAGTAGGCGAGCTGGATGATGACCTCGACGATCTTCTCCCGCGACATGCCGAGGTGCAGGGCGGCACCGATGTGGCCGCGCAGCTCCCAGTCGGTCCGCGCCAGGGCGACCGCCGTCAGGGCAACCAGTTCGCGCTCCTCGACGCTCAGGTGCGGGCGGGTCCAGATCTCGCCGAACAGGTGGTCGACGGTGATCCGCAGGAACTCGGGGTAGGAGCCCGGGCGCGGTTCGCGGCCGAAGACCTGCTGGAACATGGCCTCACCCCGCTCGTGTCGGGCAGCCGGCTGGTTCATCGATCAACTCCTTCGGGTTGGCCGAGCGGTTGTCAACGTCCACGACGCCACGTAGGCGACGGCCAGCAGCGCGGCGCCGCTGCCGAAGGCGGCCGGAACACCCACCCGCTCGGCGATGAGCCCCACCACGACCGGCCCGACCACGGCGCCGACATCGGTACACATCGAGAAGACGGCGACGCCGCTGCCGGCCCGCCCGGCGACGACGTCACCGACCAGCGCGGCCGGCGCGGCGTTGAGCAGCGCTGATCCCGCCGCGTACACGCAGAGCAGGACGACGAGCCAGGCGTAGGTGCCCACGAACACCAGGGCGGTGACCGCCGCCGCAGCCACACCGGTGCCGGCGATCATGGCGGGCCGGCGGCCGGCCCGGTCGACGACCCGGCCGGCCGGCATGATCAGCAGCGCCTGGACGACGGCGGAGACCGTGAACGCCCACCCGACCCACGTCACGTCGTGTCGCCACGCCACGACCACCGTGGGGACCAGCGCGCTGCGCAGCCCGAACAGGACCCATCCCTGCGCCAACGCCGCGAGGCAGGCCACCAGGTAGCGCCGGTCCCGCAGCAGGACCGGCAGCCGGGCCACGTCGCGGCCGGGCCCCGCGCCGGCGGTTCGGCCGGGGCGGAGCACCGCCAGCGTCAGCACCGCGGCGGCGAGCAACAGCACGGCGTACGCCACGAACGGCGCGGGCAGGGCGACGAGAGCGAGGAGCCCGCCCAGGGCCGGTCCGCAGATCCCGCCGAGCAGGAAGCCCGCTTCGAACACGGCGCTGGCCCGGCCCCGCTGGCCGGCCGGCGCGATCGCCAGGAGTGTCGCCAGCGCGGACACCGAGAACAGCACCGAGCCGATGCCGCCGAGGCTGCGGAAGACGAGCAACTGCCCGTAGGACCCGGCGAACGCCGTCAGGGCCGAGGAGACCGCGCACAGCAGCAGGCCGGCGACCAGGACCCGCCGCTCCCCGAAGCGAACTCCGAGCCGGCCGCAGAACGGGCTGGCCGCCAGCCGCATCAACGCGAACAGGGCGACGAGCACTCCGATCCGGGTGGGCCCGGCCCCGAACGTCGCCGCGTACACCGGGAGCACCGGGAGCACCAGTCCGAGGCCCAGCATGACGCAGCCGCCGACGACACTGAGGACGTGGACCTCGCGGGGGAGGCCCGGCCGGGGGGCGGTGGCAACGGGTGGGGCGCTGCCGGTGCCGGCCGCCGTCACTGCCCGGTCACAGGATGATGCTGAGCTTTCCGTGCTCGTACAACGTCTCGTGGTCGAGCACCACGACCCGCCTCCGAACCCGGAACGACTCACCGTCGACGACCAGCTCCAACCGGCACTTCCCGACGTACGCGTCGGAGCGCCCGTGCCCGAACCGGTGCACGACGACGTTCGCCGCCACGTCGAGGTGCGTGCCCCGGTCGGTCAGGATCTCCACGTTGCTGACCATCCGGTTCGTCCGCGACCGGGGGTTCTCGCACCACACCTCGCCGTTGAGGAGTTGTTCGATCCGCTGGCGCAGCCGGGCGGCGTCGTCGTCGACGAGCCCGAGCGCGTCGGCCGTCCCGCCCCGGACGTCGGTGGCCGGCACCGAGTAGCGGATGTCCTCGGTCAGCATCTCGTCGTACCACTCGCGCAGCCGCCACTCGTCGAGCAGCCGCGCCTCGCGGAAGAGGAACTGGTTCACCCGGTGCCACAACCGCACCCGGGCCGCCTCGTCGATCGCCAGCTCGGTGGTCATCGCGGCTCCGCCCCCTGCGTCCCGGCCCGGTGGGCGGCCTCGACGTGGCCGTCGTCGTCGTGCATCAGCCGGTCCCACTGCCGCCAGAACTCGCGGGCGGGAAGCTCGTCGGTCGTCTCCGGGACCTCCTTGTCCATCCCGCGCGACAGGTCCGAGTAGCGGACCGTGCGGTTGAGATAGCCCCGCTGGCACGACTCGATGATCTCGATGTCGTCGGGGGTGGCGAAGCCGGCGGGGCCGAGGAAGGTCAGGTAGTGACTCTTGCGGAGTTCCCGGATGTCCGGGTCCTCGTCCCTGGGGGCCAGGGCGACCGAGGTGATGGCCATCTGGCCGGCGCCGATCGGGTCGATCTTGCGGATCGTGATCGCGATCGCGTCGATGATCATCAGGTTGGGGAAGATCAGCAGCGCGCGGTTGGTGCCGGTGATCCGCTGGGCGCGTTCGGTGCCGAACCGGTCGACGAACCGCGCGGCCGTCGCCTCGATCCGTGGCCGGACCCCGGCGCCGAACATCGGCGTCCAGTAGGCGAGCGGGCGGGCCGCCGCCGGTGGCAGCTCGTTGGCCCCGTGCCCCAGCCCGAGGGCCCGGCCGAAGCCGCCTCGTCGCCGTGGCGGCACCGACCCCAGCGACTCCATGTAGCCGACGTACCGCTTGTGCAGGGCCCGGAAGTGGTAGATGTCGACGCTGTTCTCCATCATGAGCTTCCAGTTGGCCCGGGCCCCGTGGAGCTGCGCGCCCTGGATCACCTCCATCCCGACCTCGGACTGGTCGTCGACGAGGTCGAGGTACTCCGTCGCGCCCGCCAGGTACTCGGTCAGGGTGCGCGGCTGCTCCGGGTCGAAGGTGACGAAGACGAAACCCCGGTAGCCGTCGCTGCGGTGCCGCGCCAGGCCGAAGTCGGCCTTCCGGAAGCCCGGCCCGTACCCGTCCGGGATCGGCACCCCGACCAGGTCGCCCCGGTTGGAGAACGTCCAGTCGTGGTACGGGCACCGGAACGATCTGGCCTGCCCGGCCGGCTGCGAGCAGATCAGGGCTCCCCGGTGGGGGCAACTGTTCGCGAAGACCCGGATCACCCCGTCGGACCCGCGCGCCATGACCACCGGACGCCCGCCGACGTCGCGTGCCACGTAGGAGCCCGGCCGGGGAACCTCCGACTCGTGCCCGACGTACAACCAGCAGCGGTCGAAGATCCTGGTCGTCTCCTGCGCGGCCAGGTCGTCGTCGGTGTAGGCGCGGCGGTCCACCCGGAACGAGAGGCGCTCGAGGTCGTCGATCACGATCGGGTCGTCCACCGGCCGTTGCAGTTCGATCGTCACCGCTCCCCCTCTCGCGCCAGCGCCTCGATCGCGCCGACGACCAGCTCGGCCGTGCGCCCGGCGGAATCGCCGCACTCCGGCTGCGCGGCGCGCAGCCGGGCCCGGTAGTCCCGGGCGGGATCGAGCAGATCGGTGACGGCGGCGGCGACCGCCTGCCCGGTGACGCGGGCCGGCTCCAGCGCCGTCCCGAAGCCCGCCCTGCCCACGAAGTACGCCTGGACGGGCTGGTCCACCGCCAGCGGGATCACCAGCATCGGTGTCGCCGCCCGGATCGACTCCGCCACGGAGTTGTAGCCGCCGTGGGTGATGAAGACGTCGGCGCGCTCGAGCACCTCACGTTGCGGCAGGTACGGGGCGGTGAGCACCTCGTCGGGCAGCGCGAGTTCCTCGGCGAGGTCTCCCACCGCGGCGATCACCTGCGCACCGGTCGCCGCCGCCCCGATGATCACCGTGCGCAGCAGGTCCGGCCGCCGGTAGAAGATCGTGCCGAAGGAGACGTACACCAGTGGGCGGTCGGGGTCGATCCGGTCCAGGGCCGGGAAGGCGACCTCGTCGCCGCGGGGCCCCGCCGCACCCGGCAGCCCGACGAGCCGCACACCGTCGTCGGTGACCGCGTCGTCCCCGACGAGAGCGGGAATCGTCGGCATGACATTGAGAATCGGCGAACGCGCCGAATGGGTCCGGGTGGACCACGACACCCCGTTCCTGGTCAGATAGTCGCCGACCTGTTCGTCGTACGGCCAGCGGCCTCGTCGGTGCTCGCGCGGGCAGACGCCACCCAGGTTGGCCCAGATCATCCCGTACGGCAGGCCGGACGCCCGTGCGCCGACCATGGCCGCCGCCGTGACCGGCAGCGAGTCGACGAGCACGAAGTCCGGCGCCGTCGCACGGAGCGCGGCTGCCGTCTGGTCCGCCACCGGCGACGACTGGAGCATCGGGCCGATCTTCGCCGGGTCGCCGCTCCACGGCGCCATCTCGACCTGCCCGATCGCGTGGACCTGCGCCTTGCCCAGGGCCTGACGACGCTGCTCGTCGAGCGCGCCACCGTCGGCGGACAACAGCAGCAGGTCGACCTCACTGCCGGCGGCCTGGAGCGCGTTGACCACCGGAACGTAGGGGTTCAGGTGCCCGTGCTGGGTCGTGGTGAGGAGGGCGACGCGCATCAGATCTCCGATCCGTCGAAAGAATGCGAAGAAAGCATCGATCAACGCCAATGAAAACAAACTCGGAAATTCGGGCCCGTCACCGGTCCGAGAGGGTTTCGCAAAGCCTGACTGGAGATTTGATCGATGTCAATGCCTTGAAACTTTCAGCGCACTCGGCCCCGCCTTCCTCCGGCCGGTCGGGTGTCATCGGCGGACGGAGGGGTAGGACGTGTGGATGATGCCGACCAGCAGAACCCTCGTCGCCACCGACCTCGTTCCGCACCCGGCCTGCGGCGCGGTCACCGCCGTCGCCCCGAGGGCGTCGCGGTGACGGGCCCGGTGGGTGACGAGCCCGTCGGGGAGCTGGAGGTGGTGCACACCTTCACCGGGCCGATGCCGACCGGCGTGAGCGTGTCCCACACGGGCCGGATCTTCGTCAACTTCCCGAAGTGGGGCGACGAGGTGCCGGCCACGGTGGTCGAGCTGCGCGACGGCGTCGAGGTGCCGTTCCCGGACCGGGAGTGGAACAGCCCGTCGGGCGACGACGACGCGCGGGCGTTCGTGTCGGTGCAGAGCATCGTGGTCGACCCGGCCGACCGCCTGTGGGTGCTCGACACCGGCAGCCCGATGTTCCAACCGACCCGCCCGGGCGGGCCGAAGCTGGTCCGGGTGGACCTGGACACCGACACCGTCGCCCAGGTGATCACCTTCCCGGCCGACGTGGCGCTGCCCAGCACCTACCTCAACGACGTCCGCTTCGACCTGCGCCGCGGCGAAGCCGGCACCGCCTACATCACCGACTCCTCCGACTCCGGCCCGAACGGCATCGTCGTGGTCGACCTGGCCTCGGGCGCGTCGTGGCGGCGGTTGCACGAGCACCCGTCGACGAAGGCGGAGCCGCTGGAGACGTTCCGGCCGGTGGTCGAGGGCCGGCCGTTCCTCGAACGCCCCGCCGACGGCGGCCCGAAGCCGGTGCGCATGGGGTGTGACGGCATCGCCATCGCCGCCGACGGCTCCCGCCTCCACTACTGCCCGTTGGCGTCGCGCCGCTGGTACAGCGTCGCCACCGACGCCCTCGCCGACCGCGCGCTCGGCGACGACGAGGTGGCCGCGACGGTGCGCGACGAGGGCGACAAGGGCGGCGGCGCCGACGGCCTGGAGACCGACGACGCCGGCCGGCTCTACCTCACCTCCTACGAGCACGACGCCGTGCTGCGCCGCCGCACCGACGGCGAGTACGAGACCGTGGTCCACGACCCCCGGCTGCTGTGGCCGGACACCATGTCGGTGGCGGCCGACGGGCACCTGTACGTGACCGCCAACCAGTTGCACCGCCAGTCGAAGTACCAGGGCGGGCAGGATCTGCGGCGCAAGCCGTACGCCCTGTTCCGCACCCGGATCGACGCGGGCCCGGTGCTGCTGCGCTGACCCCGCCGCCGGTCAGTCGGCGACGACGAGCGCCTGGGGCGCGGCGGCCTTCATGCGCGTCCGCAGCCACTTGAGCTGGATCGCCGTCTCCCCCTCGCAGCGCCGCACGACCGCGAGCAGGTCCTCGTCGCGGACGCCGTAGGCGGCCTGGCCGACGACGGTCCAGGCGATGTCGCACTCGGCGGCCATCAGGTAGAGGTCCTGAAGGTCCCGCAGGAGGCCGATGCCTCCGGTGCGGGCGCCCGAGAAGAGCTGGGAGTGCAGCCGGTCGGGTTCGGCCGGGGCGTCCTCGGAGTAGCGGGCGGCGAACGGCCGTAGCTGCTCGGCGTGCGCGTCGCAGCGTTTCGCCGCCGTCACCGGGGGTCGTCGAAGCCCTCGGTGGCCCGCTCCCGGCGCAGGTGCGCCAGCGCCCGCCGGCCCAGCTCGGTCTCCTCCGCGCCGAGCGCGGCGTACATCGTGGCGACCTTCTCGTACGGCTGGGCGGGCGGCAGCAGCGGAACCGCCGGGTCGACGATCGCCTCGATCAGCATCGGCCGGTCCGCCGACAACGCCTCCTCCCACGCGCCGTCGACCTCGGCCGGCGTGGTGACCCGCACGCCGCGCAGGCCCAGCAGCTCGGCCCAGCGGGCGTACGGGGCGTCGGGCAGCCGCTGGGAGTCGACGAACCGGGGATCCCCCTCCATCTCCCGCTGCTCCCAGCTCACCTCCGCGAGGTCGCGGTTGTGCAGCACGAGCACCACGAACCGTGGGTCGGCCCAGTCCCGCCACCGGTGCGCGACGGTGAGCAGCTCGGCCAGCCCGCTCATCTGCATCGCCCCGTCCCCGGCGAGGGCCACGACCGGGCGGTGCGGGGCGGCGAGCTTCGCGGCCAGGCCGTACGGCATCGCCGAACCCATCGAGGCCAGGGTGCTCGACAGGTGCGCGTCGACGCCGACGGGCAGCCGCAGGTGCCGCGCGTACCAGTAGGTCACCGATCCGACGTCCACGGAGACCTGCGCGTCGCCGGGCAGGTGATCGGTGAGGGCGTGCACCACGTACTGCGGGTTGAGCGGCTCGGCCTCGGCGGTGGCCCGCCGCCGGGCGATGTCCCGCCAGCGGGTCACCTCGCCCTCGACGCGCTGCCGCCAGCTCCGGTCCGAACGGGCCCCGAGCAGCGGCAGCAGGGCCCGGATGGTCGCGGCGGCGTCGCCGAGCAGCGGAACCTCCACCGGATAGCGGGTGCCCAGGCGTCGGCCGTCGATGTCGATCTGCACCGCCCGGGCCTGCCCCGGCGCGGGATAGAACTCCGACCAGGGATCGTTGCTGCCGACGATGAGCAGCGTGTCGCACTCGTCCATCAGCGCGCTGCTGGCGGTGCTGCCCAGGTGGCCCATCACCCCCGTGTGGAAGGGCAGGGCCTCGTCCAGCACCGGCTTGCCCAGCAGCGAGGCCGTCACCCCCGCGCCCAGCGCCTCGGCGATGTCGACCACCTCGCCGGCGGCGGCGCGGGCCCCCTGCCCCACCAGGATCGCCACCCGCTGCCCCGCGTCGAGCAGGTCCGCGGCGGCCCGCAGGTCGTCGGCGGAGGGCCGCAGCTCGGGCACCGGCAGCCCCGGGTTGGTCACCATGACCCCGTGCTTCCGCTCGCCCAGGTCGGGGGCCGGGGCGGTCTGCACGTCGTGCGGCAGGATCACGCAGGTGGGGCTGCGGGTCGCCAGCGCCGTGCGGATGGCCCGGTCGAGCAGCATCGGCAGTTGCTCGGGCGTGTACGCGGTCTGCACGAACTGCGCGCAGACGTCCCCGTAGAGGCGCACCAGGTCGATCTCCTGCTGGTAGCCGCTGCCCAGCACCGACGTCATCTGCTGGCCGACGAGGGCGAGCACGGGCTGGGAGTCCAGCCGGGCGTCGTAGAGCCCGTTGAGCAGGTGCACCGCCCCCGGCCCCTGGGTGGCCAGGCAGACCCCGAGCCTGCCGGTGTACTTGGCGTGACCGCAGGCCATGAACGCGGCCGTCTCCTCGTGCCGGGCCTGCACGAACTCCGGCCGACCGGCGCGGCGCAACGCGCCCATGACTCCGTCGATGCCGTCACCCGAGTAGCCGAAGACGCGCTCGACACCCCAGTCCGCCAGTCGGCCCACCACCAGGTCCGACACCGTCGCGTCCGCCATCGCCGCCCCCTCGCCCGCACCCGCCCTTACAGCATGGGGCCGTACCCCGATCAGGCAGGCCGAACCCGAAGATCGCAACGAACAACTCGCCGCGTGGCGGCGGAACGGGAGGCGTGGACGCCGTCAGGCGTCAGACGTCGCGGCGTCACGGCCTTGCGGCGGCAGCGTCACAGCGTCAGGCGTGGCGGTGTCAGGCGTCAGGCGTCGCGGCGAGTTGCCGGAGCCGGCGGTGGGCGTCGCCGTACACCTCGCCGAGCCGGGGCAGCAGGGCCTTGTCGACGGCGGCGAGGACGGTGTAGTTGGGGTCGCACACGTTGCCGATCGGCGCCCGCCCGGCCTGGGAGACGAGCTGGTAGGCGTCGAGCGCGTCCAGGCCGGTCAGCTCCTGGGTCCAGCCGACGAGGTCGTGGTGGGCGATGCGGTAGGCGTCCTCCAGGGGGCGGGCGCAGCCGATCGACATGACCGCCGCGTCGGTCTCCAGCCTCGGCCACGCCGTCGACACACCCTTGATCAGCTCGACGGCGAACGTGGTGACGGTGGCGATCTCCACACCGACGCCGCACGCCTCGCCCTCGCCCTGCCGGGCGTGGCCGTCGCCCAGCGCCAGCAGCGCCCCGGGCTGGTTGACCCCGAGGTAGAGGGTGGTGCCGGGGCGCAGTTCCGGGGTGTCGAGGTTGCCGCCGTGGGTGTCGGGCACGAGCGTGGAACGCGCCTCGAACCCGGGCGGGGCGACCCCGATCGTGCCGATCATCGGGTCCAGGGGCAGGTCCACCGTGTGGTCGCTGGCGGTGGCGTGGAACCGCACCGTGCCCGCCTGCCGGTCGATCCCGTACACCCACACCCGCTCGGGCAGGGGCGGCTGGAGCGTCGCCGTGTGCGTGGTGGAGGTCAGCGCCCCGAAGTGCGGGAACGTCGACGACACACCCCAGTCCCGGGCGGGCGTGATGTCGAGGATGTGGACGGCGAGGGTGTCCCCGGGCTCGGCGTCGGCGACGAAGAACGGCCCCGACACCGGGTTCAGGAACGGCATCCGGCACACCCGCGACGGCAGGTCCTCCGGGCCGCGCACCAGGCCGCCGAAGCAGTCCTCGGTGAACACCTCCACGACGTCGCCCGAGCGCAGGTGCGCCACCGGCGGTCGGCCCCCGAAGACGTAGGCGAACTCGTCGCCCCCCGGACGGTAGGTGATCTTCTCCATGCCGGTCACACCTCCTGCTTCGCGTGCTGGGCGGGCTCGGCCGGCGTCAGGCCGGACAACACCGGCCGCCGGCCGGCGGCGTAGAGACCGGCCAGGACCAGGACACCGACGGCCAGCCACACTACCCCCAGGCGCTGCGCGGCGATGTCCGCGTGGACCACCACCCAGGCGAGGATCGCGAACCCGACGGCGGGCATGACCAGGTGCCCCCACCAGTTACGGCTGCGCCGGCGGATGACGTGGTGCACGACCACCGTGACGTGCAGGACGAGGAACGCCACCATCGCCCCGAAGTTGATCATCGACGACAGCAGGCTGATCCCGTCCGAACGGGCGGCCATCGCCCATCCCAGGGCCAGGGACACGGCGGCGATGAGCAGGATGGCGTTGACCGGCACGCTCCGCCGCGACGACACCCTCGCCAGGAACGCCGGCAGTTGCCGGTCGCGGGCCATCGCGTACAGCAGGCGACTGGTGGCCACCTGCGCCACCATCGAGTTCGGCAACCCCCACGCGATGGCCGTCGCCACCGCGCACGTCGTCGCCAGCCACCCGCCGCCCGCCACCGCCGCGGCGTCGTAGAACGCCACGCCCTCCGGGTCCCCGCTCCGCAGGAGGGCGTCCGGGTCGGGCACGAGCATCGCCGCCAACCACGTCTGCGCGATGAACAACACCCCGGCCACCACCAGTACGGCGACCATCGCCCGGCCCACCTGCCGCGCCCCGTCCCGCGTCTCCTCGGCGAGCATGCTGATGCCGTCGAAGCCGAGGAACGACAGCACCGCCACCGACACCGCCCCCGCCACCACCGACCAGCCGAACGTGTCCGGGTTGTAGAACGCCTCCCAGCTCAGCCGCCCCTTCCCGGACGCCAACGCCCCCACGGCGACGACCAGGAACACCCCCAGCACCAGCAGCTCGCCGACGAGCATGACCCGGGTGACCAGCGCCGTCACCCGGATGCCCAGCGCGTTCACCACCGTGTTGACCGCGACGAAACCCAGCAGCCACAGCCACACCGGCACCTGCGGCACCGAGGCGTGCATCGCCACCGACGCCACCAGGTACAGCAACCCCGGCACGAGCACGTAGTCCAGCAGGATCACCCAGCCGGCCAGGAACCCCACCGGCGGGCTGATGCCACGCCCGGCGTAGTTGTAGACGCTGCCCGACATCGGAAACGCCCGCACCATCTGCGCGTACGACCACGCCGTGAACACCAACGCGACCACGCCGACCGCGTACGCCAGCGCCACCATCCCACCCGACCCCGCGTACACGCTGCCGAAGATCGCCATCGGGGCGATCGGCGCCATGTACACCAGCCCGTACGCCGTCAGGTCCCGGAACCGCAACCGACGGCTCAACTCCTGCCGGTAGCCGTAACCGGCCAACTCGTCCTGCTCGTGCATCAGCGAGCCTCTCTGGATAGGTCGACTACACGTGCCTCGGTTGGTGTGGCGGTCAGCCTGTGTGCGTCGCCGTCGGCACCTGCCACGGGAGGGGTGCGGGAGGGCGTACCGGGAAGGGGCCCGCGAGCAGGCGCGCCGCGTCGTACCGAGGGTCCCGCATGCGGCGCAGAAAATCGACCCCGGTTGATGGATCATTGGCCTGCCGTTGCCCCACTAGCGGCGGAGAGTGCCTGCGTGGACGGCTTCCGTCGCGGCGAGGGTGATCGCTGACGCGAAGATCCAGAGGCGCGACGAGCGACGCACCGCGAGCCCTGCTCGTCGGGTAGCCTGTGCCCCTAGGGCCGTTAGCTCAATGGCAGAGCTGAGGACTTTTAATCCTTAGGTTCTGGGTTCGAGTCCCAGGCGGCCCACCCCAACCGCCCTGACCTGCGAAAACGTCAGACGAAGATCATCGGGCACAGCCAGGGCACAACTTAACCCTGATCTTGGTGGTTGCCCGTGTGTGTGCCCGCCGGATGTCTTCTTGCCGGCGGGCACTTTGGGGTCGGGGCTTTCGTTGGGATGGTGCCGGGCCGTCGCGGGGGCGGGTGTCCTAGACGAGTAAGTCCGAAGTCGGTTTAGTGGTCGTAGGCGATCAGGGACCTGGTTACGGGTTGGTCGGTGTTCCGGTTGTGCCAGATCGCGGCGGTCATGGCGAGGAGTCGTTGGGCGACTCGGGCGGTGACTCCTTCGATGCTGCGGCCGCCGTGGAGTTCGAGGTCGAGTTGGCCCTTCAACGTGTCGTTGACCGACTCGATGAGTTGGCGGACCGGTTTGAGTAGGTGCTCGTCGCGGCGTGGGACGCGGTTGCGGTACGACGGTCGCAGCAGCCGCACTCCACGCTCGGCCAGCCACCGGTCCAACTCGGCGGAGACGTACCCCTTGTCCGCCACGATCAGCAGGCCCGGACGGTCAGCGACGAGGTCGGGGTCGTGATCGAGGATGGCGGTCAGGACCTGCCGCTCGTCGAGCTTCGGGGTGGCGAGCGCCCAGGTGACCGGTAGGCCGGACGGGGTGCAGACCAGATGCAGGCGAAGGCCCCAGAAGAACCTGGAGTGTGAGGCGCAGTAGCCGTAGCCGGCCCACCCGGCCAGGTTGGAGCGTTTCACTGTCGGCCTCGACCGGCCGCACTTCACCGGGGTGGAGTCCACCACCCAGGTCGTGTCGGTCCACAGGTCGGTGTCGGCGGCGACCGCCCGGATGGCGCGTTTGAGCAGTGGCACCGCCGCACGCAGGCGCTTGTTGTAGCCGGACTGCCTGGGCAGGTACGGAAACGCCCCGGGCAGATGCCCGGGGACGAACCGCAGCCAGCGCGCCTCGGAACGCACCCCGAGCAGCACCTGCGCCACCGCCAGGGTCAACAGTTCAGCGTCGGACAACTTCGGTGGCCGACCGGTCCTGGGTGGCCGTCCGAGCCAGTCGTCGATCTTCACGTACAGTGCGGTCAGAAGGGTGTTGAGGTCTGTCGTCACAAACGGATCTTCAACACCCTTCGCCTATGCCGCAGCCCCAGGGGCCGTTAGGACTTACTCGTCTAGGGCGGATCAGGCTGTGTCTGCCGACTCTCGACCGGTAATCGGTCACCTTCCCGGTATCCTCGTCGCCCCACGACCCGGACTGAGCCGGATTCGGCAGGATCAAAGACAACGGCCCCCCGATCAGCATTCCTGCTGGTCGGGGGGCCGCAGTCGCACCCGGTGGCGGGTAGAGGACTCGAACCTCTGTAGCTTTCACGGCGGATTTACAGATCAGGCGTCAACGTGGCCTTGAGCGAGGGCGGCTGATCGGACAGCCCATCGGGGTACCCGGCGCTAGCTAATGGCACTTCGGTGAGAGCTTCGCTACCCGGTGGCAGGCCGGTAGCGGCGCGGCAGCGATCGCCCCGCCCTAGCGGGCGGCCTTGTCACGGATGAGCCGCGCGTACTGGAAGACGAACAGTAGGGCGGTGACGAGGCAAGCTACCAGCAGGATCTGTATCGCGATGAACAGCACCGTGTCGCCCGTGGAGCGGGGCGGGAAGATGTCCTTGACGAGCCAGCCCACGCCTATCCCCAGCCCCAGGCAGGCGTGCATCGCGGCCCGCAGGCGCGGGAAGGGCTGTGGGCGGCCGAAGATCCGGGGCGCCGCCGTGCCGCCACGGCTCCTGGCGAGCAGCACGGCGGCGACGGCCAAGTTGCCCGCGGCGGCCACGACGGCCAAGACCAGGTCCACGGATCCCATGGGGCGACACGCTATAGCGAATCCGGGGTGTCGCACTACTAGAACGGACGCCGGAGTATGGCTCCGAGAATGCCGCGCAGGGTTGAGCCGGCAAGCCCCAAGCATAGGGGCGGTGCCCGCGGTGCCCGAGTGGGTGACCCCCTCGTGCCAGCTCCTGTCGATTCCAGGTCAGGTCAAACCCTGCGCCTGGAAAGGGGGTGGGGGCCGTCGTGGTCGGGGTCGTCGTCCAGGAGCCGATTCCGTGTTCGGTCCCGGTCAGGTCAAGAGCGCTGCTGTGGCGGTGTCCGCCGGGCACCGGGCCGCGACACGAGAGCCGAGCCCGACCCCGGCCCATCAGCACGATGCACGCGTTTGAGGCCCGCCAGCCGTACGTAGATCTCTCGCTTGGCGACGGCGTTGCCCGGGCCGTCGAGCTGGTAGCCGGTCACCCACAGCCAGCCGGCGTAGGTGGGCTTCGGGCACACCGAGATCACTCGGAAGACGAAGGCCGGCTGTCCCGCGAACTGCACCGACGCCTCTCGGCTGATCAGCACCTCTTCTTCGGGTGTCGGGGGCCGAAGGTGGGCGAGCGCCCGTGCGTCAGGAGACACGATCTTCCTCCTCGGCGGGGTCACCCTGCCCGGCCGGTTCGGAGGGAGCCCGGCCGGGCAGGGGTTACCGCCGTACCGGGGCGGGTTCGGGTCCTCCACGACCAGCGCAGCGGGTTGGGTGCACCGTACCAACACTGGTCTACCTACGTCTAGGTACGTAGAAGGTCGAGGGCGGTCGTGTCGGGACTTCTAACGTCAGGCGCATGGAGCCCGACCCGGACGGCCGCATCGACCCAGGCGCACCGCTGGCGCCCTACCGGCAACTGGCCGGCATCCTCGCGGCCCGGATTCGTCGCGGTGACTGGCAGCCCAACCGGGCTATCCCGTCCGAGGCGCAGCTCGTTCAGGAGTACGGCATTGCCCGCGCGACCGTTCGACGCGCGATCGCCGTGCTGGTCGACCAGGACGTGCTCTTCGTGGTGCCGCAGCGCGGGACGTTCGTCAAGCCGTAGCGGCAACAGCCTTCGATGCCCTCCGCATGATCATCGGGCACAGATCCGGCACAACCGAGCCCGAAAACGGGTGTCAAACGTCGTGAAGCGCTGAGGGCTCACGCCCTGCTCAGCGGCCGGATCTGCCCGATTGCGGATGATCCTTGCCCGACTGCCGACGTTATGGGTACGAGGCCCAGGCGGCCCACCCCAACCGCCCTGACCTGCGAAAAAGTCAGACGAAGATCATCGGGTACGGCCAGGGCGCAACTCGGTCCGGATCTTGCATCGAGCTTCCGTCGCGCGCTGCCCACGTCCCGCAGGAGGCCGCCGACCAGGCCGCGCGGCCGTCCTTCTGCACCTCCTGGGGTGCAGGATGCTTGGCGCTTGGGCTTTCGATCGGGTTCAGGACTGTGGGCGATGCACCGAATGCCACCAGGCGGTGTCAATGACGATCTGCTCCGTGTCGAAGAGATCACGCTCGAACGCTTCCACGTCGACCGGCGCCGGCGGTTGATTCATCAGATCGGTGATCTCATCGGGTAGTCGCACGTTGTGCGCGTCGACGTAGTGCGCGAGCCCTTCCGGCCACACGAAGTACTTGCCGTCGGTCAGCTCGGCCGATCCGTTGCTGGTGCCACAGAACCGACACAGTGAGTGGCCCGCTGCAGCCACGAAGCACGTACCACCACGCAGGTAGTCGCCCACCCGTCGCTGGCTCGCCGCATCGGCCTTGCGGTCCACGAACAGCGCGGGGTCTGGCCACTGCTCTTCGCCTGGCCGACACCAGTAGCCGATCAGTCGCAAAGTCCGAGTGTTGTCCGCCTCGCTGCCCGACACGGAAGTCATCTTGGCGGGGGTGGGAGATCTCCGCTCTGCCAGCCGGCCTCCTGCGTGCGGTGCCGCCTGGATCGGCGATGGGGCGCGCCCAGACGCGCAGAACCGGCGCTGTCCCCACGACGCGGCGCTCTTGTTGCAAGATAGTGGCAACAGCAAGAGCTTGGCGAAACTCGGAGGAGAGCACATGGCGGTATACAACCTGCCCGACATGCCCTACGACTACGGCGCCCTAGAGCCGGCCATGTCCGGGCAGATCCTGGAGCTGCACCACAGCAAGCACCACGCCGCCTACGTCAAGGGCGCCAACGACGGCCTGGAGCAGCTCGCCGAGGCGCGCGCCAAGGGCGACTTCACGACGCTGGTCGGCCTGGAGAAGACCTTCGCGTTCAACCTGTCCGGGCACGTACTGCACTCGATCTTCTGGGGCAACCTCTCGCCCGACGGCGGCGACCGGCCCGACGGCGAGCTGGCGGCGGCGATCGACGAGTACTTCGGCTCCTTTGACGCCTTCGCCGGACAGTTGTCGGCGGCGACGAAGAGCGTGCAGGGCTCCGGCTGGGGTGTGCTGGCGTGGGAGCCGCTCGGGCAGCGGCTCATCGTCGAGCAGGTCTACGACCACCACGGCAACGTCGGTCAGGGCAGCACGCCGCTGCTGGTGTTCGACGCCTGGGAGCACGCCTACTACCTGCAGTACAAGAACGTGCGCCCGGACTACGTCGACCGCCTGTGGAACCTGGTCAACTGGTCCGACGTGATCGCCCGCTTCGACGCCGCCCGCGCCGCGAACCCGAAGATCTGATTCGGATGACCGCAGCCACCCCCGCTGCGGCTGAGCTGGTCCAACGTGCCGCCGGGGTCATCGCCGCCAAGCATCGCGGTGACCTCGCCGGTGCGGAGGAACTCCTCGCCGCCTTCGCCAACGAGCAGGCCCGGACTCTGGGCTTCTACCTGCTCGCCGACCTCGCACTCGGCCTGGTCCGGGCCGGAAGCGGACAGTCCATGGAAGACCTCGTGCGTGAGCTGTCCCTGCTGGTCGCGGCCACGGCGGGCATTCGGCCACCTGACGGAAGCTGAGACAGGCTGGAGGTGCTGTACCCGGAGCCTGCGCGAGCGAGTATTAGGGTGTGCCGCTCACCCGTGCTGTCAGACCGCCGGGTGTAGCCGGCCCGTCTCCCTGCCCTGAGCGTCGAGCAGCACCAGGGCCTCGCCGTCGAAGCCGGCTCGCCGGGCCGTCCAGAGCCAGTGCTCGACCGGAACGCTGGCGGCGCAGGCCACCAGCGTGACTGCTCCCGCGAGGGCGAACAGGGTGCCCCCGTCCGCGGTGATCCACCGCCCGTCCGAGTCGTTGCATCCGTCGGACCCGCGCCACTCGCCGTTCGCGTCGAACTCCACGTACGCCGCCCGGTGCCCGCTGCCCGGCACCCACCGGCCGACCAGGCGGCGCTGGTCGGCAGGGCTCAGCGTCGCCGGCAGCGGGGCGGCCGGGGCGAGATCCCGGCGCGCCTCGTCGGTCACCGTCGGCGGATCCAGCGCGGAGTCCAGCATGTTGGGCCCCGGCGTCGGGGTCGCACCGGGGATGAGTCGGGCGACCGGCCGCGACCGGCCGTCCAGGAGCGTGGGCCGGCCCGCGCCGTCGAACCGGTACGCCGTCACGCGCCGCAGCCATTCGGGAGTGTCCTGAGCGGCTCTCTCGCAGCCCGGAACGCCCTCGGTGGAGTCGACGTAGGCGGAGTCGATGTCCGCGAGGAAGACGCCGTCGGTGTCGGCCCGCCAGGAACCGCCCAGGATGCCGCAGCGGGTGCCCACGAGCTGCACCTCGCGATGCGCCAGGTGCAGGACGGTGCCGCCGCCGGGGTCGTCGAGGCCGCTGATCGTCCAGGCACCGATCAGTTTCTCCGGTGCCAGGGGCCCGGAAGCCTCGATCCCGTCCGGCCCCGAATCGGCGGCCCACGGACCGGTCTGCCCGTCGCAGCCGGCGAGCAGCACACCGAGGGCGGCCAGCACCGCGAGACAACTCCGACGCTCCATGCCAGCCCTCCGTCAGCTTCTCCCGCTTCGCCCGCCATCACCGTCCCCGTGCGCGGGCACGCGATGAAGGACGGCACCCCCGGCTCTACCAACGATCGGCCCGGCGAGCACGGTGCGGCCGTGTCCCCCGTTCGGGCTCCGTGCCTGCCGCTCCGGCGTACGTGACCATCGGCGCTTTTCCGCCGTTGACAGTGCAGCGTGCTCCAGCCGGTTCTGCCGAATGACTATCAATCACGATAAATGCATACCGCCTCCTCGAGTCGGCTCTCCGACCTGAAAAAACGCTGTCGCAGCGTGGCTACACTGCGGCCGTCGACGTCAGGTCGCAGCGGGGAGGGCGCGGGTGCTGGGAACTGCGAGGAAAGTCGTGACGACGATGAGCATCTGGCGTCGAAGTTTATGGCGCTATCGAGTCACCACCGCAGGGATCACACTGACCCTCTTCGGGGCCGCAACGGCCCTGGACAACCCGCCCACGGCGGTCAGCGTCCTGGCCGCAGTCTGCGGCTGCGCCGTGTCGCTGCTGGAGATCCGAGCCAACCGCCGCCGGGCCCGGCTGGTGCGGTTCCAGTCGCGCGACGGCGACAACTACCGCGACCTGTCGACCCGGCTGGGCAGCCTGGGGCCGGTCGTGGAGAGCGCACACGACGTCGGCGTGGTGATGACGAGGGAGAGCGCGCGACTTCGGGACCAGCCCGTCCGAGTCGAGCTGGAAGGCACGCCGTACCGCCTGCCTCGCGAACTCAGGGCCTGGTCCTTCGACTTCCTCGCGCGCCGGGCCCGGGTTGCCGCCATGTACAACGGCGACATACTCGGCCTGGCCTCCGACCTGCCCTCTGACGACGAGGACGTGGCCGTGAAGCTCCGGCCCGGCCGCTACTTCGACTTCTTCTGCAGCAACCTGCTGGCCCCCTTCGACGTGTGGCAGACGGGTCGCAAGCTGCCGCTCCTCCAGGGAAGGGAGCTCATCCTCGATCAGCGCGGGCAACTGCTGCCCTTCGGGCGCAGCCGACTCGCCAACACGGTCGGCGTATCGTCCCTGGCCTTCACCACCGACGGCCAACTGATCCTCGTCGCCCAGGCCAGGGACAACGTGGGGAGCCCCGGCCTCATCGCCCCCTCCGGCTCCGGCGCTCTGGAACCCCGCGACGTGCCGCAGGCCGGTGCGGCGCTGACGATCGGAGACGTCGTCCGCCGCGGTGCCGAGCGGGAGCTGCGGGAGGAATGCCACATCGGCGCGCACGAGATCGGGACCAGCTCGATCGTGGGGCACGGCCGGTGGGTCAGTCGGGGTGCCATGCCGGAGTTCTGCGTGGTCACCCTCCTCGACCTCACCAGCGACCAGGTGCTCGATCGGGCGATCCGGCTCGTCGAGCGCGCCTACGTCTCCGAGGTGCTGGCGGTCGACCTGACGCCGACGAGCGGGTGGAACCCTCGAAAGCCGCTGGCCATGCTGCCGGAGGAGATTAGAGGCTCGGCGTCGTGGCCCCTGGCCTTCGGCCTGGCCTGCCTGGCCCAGTCCGTCGCCGACGAGTCGTGGCCCCTGCGACAGGAGCTGACGAGGCGGCTGACCCAGGAGGAGACACTTCCCGCATCCGGTAAGCCATCGAGGAGCCCTACTGCCGGGTGAGGCCGATGGTGGCGGCGAGGCGGGCCACGTCGGCGGCGGTGGGTCCGGCGCGGAGCACGGCGGTCAGCGCGGCGTGGGCGGCGGGGCGGAGGCGGGCCTCGGCGGGGGCGATGCCGTCGGCGGTGACCAGGGCGCGGCCTGCGGCCTGGTGGTCGCCGAGGTCGAGGTGGGCGCGGGTGATGTCGATGAGGTGGGCGGCGCGGTGCTCGGCGGGGAGCAGGTGCCAGGCGTCGTCGCCGGTGGCCCACCGGTGGGCGGCGACGGCCCGATGGTGGTCGCCGAGGCGCATGGCGGTCAGGGCGCGGGCCAGCTCCACGGTGGTGGGGCCGAACCCGATGCCGTCGTGGTCGTCGTGGTGCCGCCCGTCGTGGGTGGTGGCGAGGTGGGCCGCGCGCTCGGTGAACTCGGCGCTGGCGGCGACGGCCCCGCAAGCGGCGGCGGCGAGGGCGGCCTCGGTCAGCAGGGTTCCCGTCAGCGCGGGCTCCTCCGGCAGGAAGGCCCGGGACGGCGCGAGGTCGAGCCGGTGCAGGGCGGCTGCGGCTGCGGCCATCGCCAGCCTGCCCCGCCGCAGTGCCCGGAGTGCCTGGGCGAGGGAGACCGCCGCAAGCCCGGCCCGCCGTGGGTCGGCGGCGGCGGCGCTCATCGCCCGGTCGGCCGCCAGCCAGGACAGGTCCGGCTCGCCGAGCTTGATCAGCACCTGGGCGGCGAGCCGGTACACCCGCACCGGCAGGTCGGGGGTCGAGTCGCCGGCGGTGCGGGCGTCGCCGAGCAGGTCGGGCAGCATCCGCAACACCTGGGCGTGGTGGCCGTTGCGGTACGCCGTCCAGGCGTACCCGATCTGGCCGTCACGCTGCCGCAGCGACGACGCCGGCGGGCCGTCGCCGCCGATTCGGGGTACGTCGTAGCGCGCCAACGCCTCGCGCACCCGCTCCACGGCGCTGCCGGTGTCGGGGCCGGCGACCGCTCCCCGCCGGACCTTGCCACCGAGCAGGACGGTCGGGGTGACCCCGAGGGTCGCGGCGACCGTCTCGATCACCGAAAACCGATCGAGGGTACGGACGCCGCGCTCGACCTTGTCCACCCAGCTCTTCGACTTGCCGATCCGATCGGCGAAGACCTGCTGGCTCATGCCCCTATTGGTCCGTAACTCCGCCACCCGCCGCCCGATCGGCGGCTCGTTGCCGTTGCGCCGGTCGAAGCGGCTCATCGCTCCCGCTCCGTCGGCGGCATGGCCAACGTGGACTCCCCGCAGCGCGGACACCACCGCGACTTGACCCGGAACGCGAGCAGCCCGAGCAGAAACCCCGGGACCAAGCCCCCGAACACGATCGGCACGATCTCGACAAGCACGAGCAGCCTCACCTTCTGGCGGGGCCGGAGAACGGGGCGTTGCCGCGCCCCGAGCCCGGCCGTGCAGTTGAGGTGGCTTCGCAGCTCCACACGCTGCGCAGTCACCCATGCGCTCAGCGCTCCTAGAGTTGCGCATCAAGTGATGCGACACAAGTAGTTGTGTTAGATCAACATTAGCGGCGCACACGATTCGGGGCAGACGCGCGAGCGGGTGTGGGGCAGAATCGCGACATGCCTCGATTCACGCCAGCGACACCGCGCTCCCGTCGGCTCGGCCGGGAGCTGCGCAAGCTCCGCGATGCCAAGGGCCTGACCGGCGAGGACGCGGCGAAGCTCGTCCGCTGCTCGTCGTCACGGATCAGCCGGATCGAGTCCGGCGAGATCAAGCCCCGCGCGGGCGACGTCATGGAACTGCTGGTCGCGTACGGCATGAGGATCGACGAAGAGCCCGCCACGTCGTTGCTCGAACAGGCGCGCGACCTGCGCGAGGAAGGGTGGTGGCAGCGCCTCGGCGGCCGGTACGCCACCTACATCGCCTACGAGGAAGAGGCCGCCGAGATGAAGAACTTCGAGCCGATGCTGGTGCCAGGGCTGTTGCAGACGGAGCAGTACGCCCGCGAGGTCAACATGATTGGCCGGGAGTCCGACAAGGAAACCATCAACCAGCGGGTTGCCGCCCGGATGACCCGGCAGGAGGTGCTGCGCCGCGAGCCTGCGCCGCTGCGGCTGCACGCCATCCTGTCCGAGGCTGCTGTGCGGACGGAGGTCGGCGGCCCGGACGTCCTGCGCGAGCAGCTCGACCACCTGGTCACGATGAGCCGGCTGCCCAACGTCACCATCCAGGTGCTGCGCTTCGAGGCCGGCGCTCACTTGGCTGACAGCAGTGGCTTCGTCCTGCTCGCCTTCGAGCAGGACGATCCGCCGCTGGGTTACGTCGAGACTCTGGCCGGCGAGCTGTTCCTCGAATCCGCTCGTGACCTGGTGCGGCTGAACGACGCGTACGACAATCTGAAGACGTTGGCACGTTCGCCAGCCGAGTCCGTCAAGTTCATCAAGGAGCTGAGCAGACATGGAGCGTAACGTCTGGCGGAAGTCGAGCCGGTCCGGCAGCAACGGCCAGTGCGTCGAGGTGCGGGACCGGGGCGCCCAGGTCGACGTGCGCGACTCCAAGGCCCTGGCCGCCGGGATGCTGAGCTTCGACCCGGCCGCGTGGGCGACCTTCACCGCCAGCCTCCAAGTCGACGGAATCCGCGCGTAACTGATCTACCCCAACGGTCTTGTCGGAAGCAGGTGCGTCAACCCGGAGGGCCATCCGTGACCGGCAAGGAACCGCCCAACTACCAGCGCGTCGTTGACGACCTGCGTCGGCGGATCCTCTCTGGCGAACTGGCTCCCGGCGACAAACTGCCCACCGAGAAGGAACTCCAGCAGTGCTGGGGCTTCTCCACCACGATCATCAAGCACGCCCTCACGCTGCTTCGAAGCGAAGGGCTCATTGAGGGTCGACGCGGCTCCGGCAACTACGTCCGCAACCGTACGAAGCTCGTGCGTCGCGCTCACTCCCGAGACATGCGCAAGCGCATCGGCAGCACGTCACCGTTCGCTCGGGACAGCGAAGCCGCAGGTAGGCAGCCGAGCTGGGAATCCCACAGCGAGAAGATCCCTGCAACACCTCACACCGCCGAAAGGCTCGGCATCCAGCCCGACGACCTGGTCATGTTCACCAAGTACCGCTACCTGGCCGACGGGTTCCCCATCCAACTCGCCTACTCGTACGAGCCTTTGGCCCTCACCGGCGGCACGCCGGTCGAGTACCCGGAGCAAGGACCGATCATCGGCGTCATCGCCCGCATGGACTCCATCGGCGTGGCCATCGACCGGTTCGTGGAAGAGGTCACCACGCGGCCCGCGATGCCCGAAGAGGCTGACGCCCTCGAACTCGACCGGCGCGGCGGCAGGTGGGTGATCGCGGTGGAGCGCACCTACTATGCCGGGCAGACCGCAGTGGAAACCGCCGACATCGTCTTCCCCGGTGACCGTTACCGGCTCGTGTACGAGGTGCCCGTCGACCCTTGGTCACCACCCGGCGATTCCAAGATGCCCTGACAGCCAGGGCTCAGCGCGGCACACGATGAGGGGCCGCGCCCCCGGCTCTACCAACGATCGGCCCAGGGAACGCGGTGTGCTCCTCCGGAAGGATCAAGGTTTGCGCAGCTTGCTGGCGTGGGCGTTTCGCCGCTGCGTAGGCAGGCCCTTACCCGCCCGCCCCCTGCCTGGCCAGTACGGGGGCGGGCTGAGCCGGGGGTCGACTATCTCAAACTGCTTCTTGTCGCTGCGCACAGGCTTGAGCAGGACCAGGCGTTGGCTGGCGGCGTTTTCGAGCTCGGGCATGACCGCTGGCAGGCCCGCCACGATGGTGGCTATCGCGCTCGCCATCGCGTTGACGCCCGAGCCGAGCTGCTGGAACCGTACGTGATGGAAACCATGCTTACGGATCAGCTTGCATTCGTCCTCGTGGTAGAGCTGATTGAGGTCGGCGGTGACCAGCACCTCGTATCCCCGGGCGGCCAGGTCGGGGAGCAGGTGAATGTCCTTCTTGCGCTTCCAGTTGATCGTCTGGACGTGATCCACGGTATGACGGTTCCGAAACATGTGACCCAGCGGGACGATCACAGGTTCTGGAACCTGCTCGTCGAGGAGAATCTTCAATCTTCATGCCGTCCGCTTGTGGGCGTCCCGTCTGTTGTACGTCCTGACGTATCGGTCGAACTCCACCGCGCCGGTCACCCCGGCTTCGTTCACCGATGGATAGAAGTAGCGAATGTCCGCCACGCCCAGGCCATCTGCGACGAGACCTGACACCGTGTCGTAGGGGATGCGGGTGTGCTCGATGACCGGGAAGCCCTGCAACACGTCGGGGTCGATCTCGATGCCGGCCTTGGGCCGTTGAAGCGGAACGATGGTCGCGCCGGTCCAGCCCTCAAACTCCCCGAGTACGTCCTGCATCGTCACCAGCAGCCTCTGCCCAGGCCGCCGGAGGATGTCCACCTGCTCGCCCTCGGTGGCCCAGACGATGGTGTCGCGTCCGTCACCGATCAGGCGATGGTGGGCGAGGTGTTCGACATCGGTGAGGTCTTGCAGGTTGGCCAGTGCCCTACGGATCTTCTGTAGGGAGAAATCGGTGCGGAGCTTGGCGACGGTGCGAATCGCGATGAGGTCTCTGAAGCTGTAGAGGATTGGCCTGGTTGCGCTTGTCTCGGGGGCTAGCAACGGTGTCGGCCCCGACCGCCAGCGGCGAAGTTGGTGAACCGTCACGCCGCCCAGCGCCGCCGTCAGCGCCTCGGGGTATGCCACGGTCCCACGCCTCTCTGAAGTAAGGCCCAGCCAGGCCAATGTAGTCGATATCACGGGTTGGGGTGGCACCGAGACGCAGCGTGTTGCCGCTTGATCAGGTCGAAGATGGCGGTGAGGCGACCACGTTGCGGCGGTGCTGGGCCGCCAGGAGAGCACCGACGCCGGCCACGAGCAGCAGGCCGCCGACACCCGCGATCAGGCCGGTGGAGGTGCCGGTGATCGGCAGGGTGCCGCCGTCACCGCCCTGGCCGCCCCCGTCCGTCGGCGCGGGCCGGACGGTGATCGCCGCCTTGTCGTTGCCCGGGTTCGGGTCGCCGTCGAGGCGCGCCCGCACGACTCCCGAGGTCTCGGTGGCGAGCCTGTCGATGCGGAGCGTGAACTCGTACTCGGACGCGTCGCCCTTGGCGAGGTCCTTTGTGAGCAGGCAGCCGTACTGCTTCTCGCCCGGCACGCCCCAGAAGTCCGACGGGTTCCACACGTCGCCCCCGGAGTACGGGGCGCACTTTCTCGGCACGGTCAGCGCCGTGGTTCCGGCCGGTACCTCGATCCGTACGACCGGCAGTGTCACCGGCCCGGCCTCGACGAACGCCGGGCCCAGGTTCTTCACGCCGGCCCGCACCCTGACCCGGTCGCCGACCCCGCCGGTTGCCGTCGAGCCCGCCACGGCCAGGTCGGCGGTGCTGTGGCCGGTGACCTTGAGGTGGAACGCGGTGACGCTGTTCGCCGTCGTGTCGGTCTGCGGCACCGCCGCGCGCCGCGCGCCGACCTCGACCAGGCGCAGCTCCTCGCCGGTCCCCGGCCTCCCCGGGGGCACCGGCGAGTCCGGGTTCTTCTCGATCAGCGCCCAGTCGTCCTTCGTCCGCCAGTCGAGGTGGCTGGTGACCCGGGAACCGGTCCGGGCGGAGTCGTCGAGGCGGACGGGTAGCGGGTCGGAGAGGCGGTAGCTCCTGCCGGGCTCCAGTTCGGTGTCGAACCGGCAGACGGCGGGCTGCCCGTCCCGGTACGCGCAGTTGCGGAAGTTGCCGACGTACGGGCTCAACCGGTGGGGCCGCAGCACCAGCACCGCGCCGTGCACGGTCTTCTGACCACGGTTGCGGACGCCGCCGGGTAGGCCCACCCGGCTGCCGGGCTCGGCCTCGGCGCTCTCCTCGGGCTCGGACTCCAGGTCCACCCCCTCGCCGACGGTGACCGTGATGGTCCGGCTGGCCTTCCGGCCGGCGTACGTGGCGGTGATCGGCAGGTCGCCCGTGTCGCCCGGGGCGGCCTCCGCCCGGACCGCGACCCAGTAGGGGAAGGTCGGGGACGGCAGGTCCTCCCACGCCTCGCAGCGCAGCTTCTTGCCGGTCCGGGCGCAGTCCCACCCGTCGGAGGGCGGCTCCAGGGTGATCAGCGAGTCGACCTCGGACAGGTCGAAGTCGAGGCGGAGCGACGCGTCCTCGGGCTCGTCGCCGCCTAGGGCGACGCCGACCTCCTGGTACGAGCTGGAGCCCTTGGCGACCAGCACGTCGGCGGCGAGCACCCGGAGCGGGCCAGCCGCTGCGGCGGGGGTGGCGGAGGCGGCGAGGAGCGCGCCCGCGACGCCGAGCAAGGCCAGTCGTCGCCGAGCGGAGTAGGTGAGCATCAAGGACCTCCCGTGGGGGATCGGGTGGGAACCGTGGACTTGGGCGCCTTCACACGGAGGACCGGCGTCTCCACGGATTGTGCCGGACGCGACCGCCCGTGCACCGCCGCCGAGCCGGACCCACCTCGGTCAGCTAATGCCAAGTATTGGCAACTGCGATTTGTAGGCGTTAAATCGATTGCTGGGACGGCGGGGTGGGAGGGCGCGATGCGTACGATCAGGCTGTTCCGGTCCATGTCAGGCCCGGTGCAACTGCTGCTGGTCAATCAGTGCGGCATGGCTCTCGGGTTCTACCTACTGGTGCCTTATCTCGCCACCTACCTGGCGAACGAGCTTGAGATGGCTGCGGCGGTCGTGGGTGCCGTGCTCGGGATCCGGACCTTCGCCCAACAGGGTCTGACCATCGTGGGGGGTGCCGCAGCGGACCGCTTCGGCTGCCGTCCGGTCATCATCGCCGGATGCGCGCTACGGGTCGTGGCCTTTGCGATCTTCGCCTTCTCCAGCAGCGCCCTCGGGCTCATGAGTGCCGCGATCCTGACAGGCGTGGCCGGCGCGCTGTTCTCTCCCGCGGTCCGTACCTACCTGGCCCTTGAGGCCGCCGACCGGCGCGTCGACGCGTTCACCCTCTACAGCCTTACGAACACCGTGGGCGCGCTGGCCGGCCCGTTGCTCGGTAGCGTGCTCATCCTGGCCGGGTTCGGGCCGATGGCCCTCACCTCGGCGATCATCTTCGCCTTCCTCACGATCGCGCAAGCGCTCTGGCTCCCGTCCCGGCCCCAGAAAGCCCCGGCCGGACCTGTCTGGGCAAGCTGGCGCCAGGTGGCCACCGATCGCCGCTTCATGGTCTTCACGATCGCCTGTGCCGGGATGTTGACGCTCTACAACCAGTTCTACCTGCTACTCCCGTTGGAGGCGGCGCGGGTCACAGGGTGGGCCGGCGCGACCGGTGCCGTCTTCCTCATCTCGACCATGACGACGCTGCTGCTCCAGGTGCGAGTCACCCAGGTGCTGAAACGTCGGATGACCCCGTACCGTGCGATCATCGTCGGCTTGTTGGTCGCCGCCGTGTCCTTCATCGCCGGGGCGTGCAGCGCGACCTGGCTGTCCAATGGTGGTCGAAACACCGCGATCCTGGTCGTCCTGGCCTCGTCGATACCAGTGGCCCTGGCTACCGGCTTCCTAGCGATCGGCCTGAACATCGCACAACCATTCGCACTGGACCGCGCCGCAGACTTCGCCCGTCCGGGCCTGACCGGCACGTACCTCGGGCTCTACGCCTCCGCAGGAGGGCTTGTCGCTGCCGGCGGCAACACGGTCATCGGCTATCTCGCCGATGTCGGTCAACGCGGGCACCTGCCAGCTCTGCCCTGGTTGGCACTCGCTCTCCTCGCCGTGCTTTCCGCGACGGCGATCACGGCGACCAGGCCCTCCGATGCCCGGGAGGGTCCAGCCACTGAGAACGAGGGCATCGCCGCTACGGGCGCGGAGACGCCGACTCCGGCCCGCACGTGACCCGTCGGTCGCAGTGGCCCTTCTGCTACGACGTGACGGAGATTGTCGGCGGGGATAGATCGGCCCCGACGGGGAACCGATGACGGCATGAGGAGCAGCAGCGCCCCGGCCGTGGCGGCGTCGAGCGAGGAGACCGGCCCCGACGGGGTGCGCCAACCCGGCGGCGAGGTGCACGCCTGGCTGCCCGGCCAGAACCAGACGCTGTGCGGGGTGCCGCTGAGCCGGGCCCGGCTGCGCCGCTTCCCGCACGTCCGGTTCGACTACTCCTCGACCGACGTGCTCACCGAGGCTGACGCGGTCGGCCACGTCTGCCCGCGCTGCCTGGCCGCAACCGGGGGCAACCGGGACCGCCGGCAGCGGCAGAGCTGGGTCCGCACCTCGCCCCGCCCCTGACGGCCCCGCTGGCGGGGCTCCCGGCTCAACCGATGCATGCATAATGAATGCATGGTTGCCCTTCAGATCCGTGACGTGCCGGAAGATGTGCGGGATGTCCTCGCGGCCCAGGCCAAGGCGCGCGGGATGTCGCTCCAGGCGTACCTGCTCGACTTGGTCGAGACGCAGGCCCGACGCCTGCGCAACACGGCGTTACTCGACCGTTTCGCGGGTAGGTCGGACGGCACCCGGTCGCTTCCCGGAGAGAGCGCGTCCGAACTGAACGACCAGCGGGAGCGGCGAGCACCCTGGGGAGATGCCGCGTGATAGTCGTGGACGCGTCCGTCCTGGTCGACGCCCTGGTCGACGACGGGCCGGTGGGTGACGCGGCCCGGGCCGAGCTGAGTCGGGACCCGCACTGGGCGGCGCCCGGCCACCTGCTGATCGAGGTCATGTCCGTCATCAGGGGCAAGGTGCTCGCGGGGAAGCTCGACCTGCCTCGTGCCCAGGAGGCGATCGAGGTGCTGCCCTCGCTGGTCATCGACGAGCTCAACGCCACCATGCTGCTCGATCGGATGTGGCGACTGCGGGGCAACGTCTCGGCGTACGACGCGGCGTACGTGGCAGCGGCCGAGCTGCTCGCCTGCCCGCTCGTGACCGGCGACGGTCGGCTCGCCAAGGCGAGTGGTGTTCGTTGCGAGATCCGACTGGTCGCCGCCTGCTGAGAGCAGGACGGGGCTCGTGCCCGACTCCCTGACCGGGGATTCGGGCACGCCGCAGCGGGTACCGGCCCGGTATGCGGATCGTGGTGGTGGGGGCGAGCGGGAACGCCGGTACCGCGCTGGTGCGCCGGCTGCGCCGGGAGCGGGACGTGGAGCTGGTCGGGGTGGCCCGGCGGCTGCCCGGCCCGGACGCGGGCGAGCCGTACGACGCGGTGCGGTGGCACTCCTGCGACGTCGGCGCGCCGGGGGCGGCCGAGAAGCTGGCGACGATCTTCGCCGGGGCGGACGCGGTGGTGCACCTGGCCTGGCAGATCCAGCCCAGCCACGACCAGCGGGTGCTGCGCCGCACCAACGTCGGCGGCAGCCGCGCGGTGGTCGACGCGGTGCTCCGGGCGAAGGTGCCCGCCCTCGTGTACGCCTCGTCGGTCGGCGTCTACGCCCCAGGGCCGAAGGACCACCCGGTCAGCGAGCGGTGGCCGGCGACCGGGGTGCACGGCTCGTCGTACAGCCGGGACAAGGCGGACGTGGAGGCGCTGCTCGACGACGCCGAGCGGGCGCACCCGGGGCTGCGGGTGGTGCGGCTGCGGCCCGGCCTGAACTTCCAGCGGGACGCCGGCACCGAGATCACCCGCTACTTCCTCGGGCCGCTGGCCCCGGTCCGGTTGCTCCGCTACGGCCGCATCCCGCTGGTGCCCGCCCACCGTCGGCTGCGGATGCAGGCGGTGCACACCGACGACGTGGCCGACGCGTACGCGCGGGCGGTGCTGGGCGATGCGCGGGGCGCGTTCAACCTGGCGGCCGACCCGGTGCTCACCCCGGAGCTGGTGGCCCGGCACTTCCACGGCTGGACGGTGCCGGTCGCGGCCCCGGTGCTGCGCGGCGCGGCGGCGCTGACCTGGCGGGCCCGGCTGCAACCGATCGACGCCGGGTGGGTGGAGCTGGCCCTGAACGCCCCGCTGATGTCCAGCGAGCGGGCCGAGGCCGAGCTGGGCTGGCGGCCGAGGGTGGACGCGCTGACCGCCCTGCGTGACCTGTTCGCCGGCATGGCCCACGGCGGCCACACGCACAGCCCGCCGTTGTCCGCCGCCCCGGGCCTGCCGGGCCGCCCGGGTGGCCTGGTGAGGGCGCGACCCGCCGGGCACGGCAACCCGTACTGACGACGGGGGCCGTCAGGCGTGCGAGAGGGCGAAGGCGGTGAGGAAACCGGCGACGGTGATCAGGCCGACGAGGAGGTGGGCGTCCTCGAACGCCTCGGGGATCATGGTGTCGGTGATCATGGCGAGGATCGCCCCGGCCGCCAGCGCCGTGATCGCGGCGAGCACCTCCGGCGGCGCGTCGCCCAGCAGGGCGTACCCGGCCAGCGCCGCGAGGCCGCTGACCAGTGCGATCCCGGCCCACAGCGCGAAGACGTACCCCCGGGACCGGCCGGCCTGGCGCATCCCGGTCGCGCTGGACAGGCCCTCCGGCACGTTGCTGAGGAAGACCGCGGCGACCGTGACCAGGCTGACCGTGCCGCCGGTGAGCAGGCTCGCGCCGATCACCACCGACTCGGGTACGCCGTCGAGCAGCGCGCCGACCGCGATCGCCGAGCCCGAGCCCGGCTGCTCCCGCTCCGAGGGCTGCTGGTCGCCGGAGCGCTTGCGGTGCCGCGCGCCCCGCCGGGCCAGCAGCACGTTCGCCCCGGTGTAGGCCAGCGCGCCGCCGGCCGTCCCGAGCGCGGTCGGCAGCAGCCCGCCCCGCTCGTGGGCGTCGGCGACCAGCTCGAAGGAGACGGCGGAGATGAGCACCCCGGCCCCGAAGGCCATGATCGACGCGCTGAGGCGGCGGGGGACCGGCGCGAACCAGCCCAGCGCCGCCCCGAGCAGCAGGGCCGACCCGGCCAGCAGCCCCCAGCCTCCCGCCTGCAACCATTCCGGCATTCGGCGGACGGTACCCGGGGCCTGCGGCGGCGAAACAAGATCATCCGACGGGCAGGTGCCGCAGGTGCCGGCGGCGGCGCAGCCGGATGCTGGACACGGCGGCGACCGCGATGATCATGCCGACGGTGACCACGAGGCCGTGCGCCACGCCCCGGGTGAGGTACCCGTCGTCGGTGTGGTCCACGGCCCAGGTGCCGATCTCCCGGCTCGACCAGAACGGGGTGAGCTTCGCGCCGGTGCCGGCCGGGTCGATCAGCATCTGCACGGTCACGATGACGAGCAGCAGCAGGGTGCCCTCCAGCTCGCGCGGGAGCAGGGCCCCGATCAGGATGCCCAGCGGCGGGGCGATGGCGACGCAGCAGAGCATCGCGGCGGCCACCCCGCCGTGCCGCAGGCCGGGGGCGTCGAACACGACGATCAGGAAGAACGGGAGGGCGATGGCCAGCCCCGCCGCCCACAGTCCGAGCATCCGGCCGAGGTAGAGGTGGTGCGGGCGGTAGCCGGCCAGGCGGAGCCTCGGCTCCAGCTCCCGGGCGGCGCCGGTGGCGAAGAGGGCGGCCGTGCTCACCGCCCAACTGATGCCGAGCATCAGCGAGCGCACCGACTGCCCGACGTAGGCGTCCCGCCGGATCAGGTAGAAGGTGAGCGGGAGCAGCAGCATGAGCGCCAGCACGCCCCGGCGGCGCAGCAGCTCCCGCAGGGTCATCTCGGCGACGGTCAGCAGTCGGTTCACGCCCGTCCTCCCCACCCGGCGTCCCCGTTGCGATCCGTCCCGCCCGCCGGGGTGAGGTCGAGGACGAGGTCCACCCGGTCGAGCCGGTCGAGCAGGTGGGTCACCACCACGATGGCCCGGCCGGCGTCGCGCAGCCGGCCGAGCTGATCCCAGAAGTCGACGTACGTGCCCCGGTCGAAGCCCTGGTAGGGCTCGTCGAGCAGCAGCACGTCCGGCTCGGTGAGGGTGGACATGGTCAGGTTGAGCTTCTGCCGGGTGCCGCCGGAGAGATGCCGGGTCAGCACGTCGCCGGGGGTGTCCCAGCCGAGCTGCCGGGCCGCCGCCCGGCCCGCCCGGCGGGCGGGGCCCCGGGCCAGGCCGAGCCCGGCCCCGACCAGCACGAAGTGCTCGTCGGGGAGGAGGAAGTCGGCCGTGCCGCCCTGCTGCGGGCAGTAGCCCAGCCGGCTGCCGACGGTCACCTCGCCCGCGTCGGGGGAGACCAGGCCGGCGCAGATCCGCAGGAAGGTGCTCTTGCCGCAGCCGTTCGCGCCGACGACCGCCGCGATCTGTCCGGCCCGGACGGTCAGCCCGGCGTCGCGGAGCACGGTGCGTCGGCCGTACCGCTTGGTGATGCCCCTCGCGTGCAGCCGGACCGGGCCGGGCGCCGACGGCGCGGGCGGCGGTGCCGCGCCGACGCTCTCGGCGATGGCGGCGGCGTACCGGCCGGGAGGTCCGAACACGACGGTCGGGTCGCCGCCGCCGTCGCGCAGGTGGGTGGCGGCCTCCGCGACGACGTGCCGGGCGTCGTCGGGCCGCACCCGCCGGTGGTGCAGCTCGGCCGCGAACGCGCGCAGCCAATCGTCGGCGTTCATTCGTCGACCCCTTCCGCGACGAGCCCGGTCACCGGCCGGACGAAGGTGACCCAGTCCCGCCCGCCCTGGCGCAGCGCCGCCCGCCCGTCCTCGGTGATCCGGTAGTACTTGCGGGCCGGCCCGGCCGCGCCCTCCCGCCACTGCGCGGTGACCAGCCCGGTGCGTTGCAGGCGCAGCAGCACGGGGTAGAGCGTGCCGCCCTGGATCGGCCCGATCCCGGCCGCGTCGAGTGCCTGGGCGAGCTGGTAGCCGTAGGACTCCCGGTCGCGGAGCAGGCCGAGCACGCAGAGGTCGAGCACGCCGCGCAGCCACTGGCCCCGACGCTCGATGTCCATGGTGGAGACACTAGCGGCGCTATCTAGCTTGCACAACCACCTACCGGGGCGCGGGTGCCCGCCCGCAGGGGTCCGGCGGCGATCGCGCGGGTCAGGCGGCGGTCGCGCCGGTCAGGCCGCCGTGACGTCCGAGACGACGACGGTCACGTTGTCCGGCGCGCCGGCCTGGTGGGCGAGCTTCACCAACTGCTCGCCGCACTGCTGCCGGTCGCCGTACGTGGCCAGGGCGGCGGCGATCGCGGCATCGTCCACGTAGTCCGACAGGCCGTCGCTGCACAGCAGCAGCCGGTCACCGGCGAAGACGGTGAGCGAGCCGACCGCCGGGGGCGCGTCGGCGCCCTGCACCGCCCGCGTCACCAGCGACCGCTGCGGGTGGTGCCGCGCCTGGTCGGGGGAGAGCGCGCCTTGGTCGACCAGCGCCTGCACGAACGTGTCGTCGCGGGTGAGCTGGGCCAGCTCGTTGTTCCGCAGCAGGTAACAGCGGGAGTCCCCGACCTGGGCGAGGACCAGGACGTCGCCGGCGAGCAGGCCGGCGGTGAGCGTCGTACCCATGCCCTCGCGGGCCGGATCGACGGTGATGGCGGCGCGGATGCGCTGGTTTGCAGTGCTCACCACGGCCCGCAGCGCGTCGGCGGCGCCCTCGGTGGTGGTCGGCGGGTCCAGCTCGTCGAGGATGCGGATGACGATCTCACTCGCCACCTCACCGGCCGGCAGGCCACCCATCCCGTCGGCGACCGCGACCAGACGGTCACCGGCGAGGGCGGAATCCTCGTTGTTGTTCCTGACGAGGCCGACGTCGTTGAGGATGGCCGAGCGGAGGATCAGCGTCATGGGACAAGCTTGCCAAGAAGAACCGGCCGCCGTCTCTACGCACTGCTGCGTGGGGTGAAAAGAATGACGCGTCCGGCAGCCCTGACCCCGGCCCCGGGCAGGGGCCCGACCCGGAGCGGCGGGCGGTCAGTGGTTCCACCCCGCTATGGTGCTACACGCTTCCGTTCCGTACACGGAACAGTGGAGGGGAGACGTGGCCGGCCTGCTGCAACCGGTGCTCGCCGGGCTGGTGACCGCGCTCGTCGGCTTCGCCAGCTCGTTCACCGTGGTGCTCGCCGGGCTGCGCGCCGTCGGTGCCGACGAGAGCCAGGCCGCCTCCGGGCTGCTCGCGGTCAGCGTCGCCTCCGGTGTCTGCGCGGTGTGGCTGGGGCTGCGGCACCGGCTGCCGATGGCGATCGCCTGGTCCACCCCCGGCGCGGCGCTGCTGGCGGCCACCGGTCCGGTCCCCGGCGGCTGGCCGGCGGCGGTCGGCGCGTTCGTCGTGTGCGGGCTGCTGATCGTCGCCGCCGGGCTCTTCCCGGCGCTGGGCCGGGCGGTGGCCGCCATCCCCGGCCCGATCGCCGGCGCGATGCTGGCCGGCGTGCTCCTGCCGCTGTGCACCGCGCCGGTCCGCGCCCTGGTCGAGGTGCCGGCGCTGGCCGCGCCGGTGGTCGTCACCTGGCTGGTCCTGCACCGGTTCGCCCGCCGCTGGGCGGTGCCCGCCGCGCTGGTGGCGGCCGGGGTCGCCATCGCGCTGACCACGCCGGGCGGGCTCGGCGCGTCCGGCCTGAAGCCGGTGTTCACCCTCACCGCGCCCGAGTGGACGGTTCCGGCGGTGGTCGGGCTGGCGCTCCCGCTCTTCCTGGTCACCATGGCCGCGCAGAACGTCCCCGGGATCGCGGTGCTGCGCGGCTACGGCTACCGGCCGCCGCTCGGCGCCGCGCTGCGCGTCACCGGCCTGGCCAGCGCCCTCGGCGCTCCGGTCGGCGGGCACGCGGTCAATCTGGCCGCGATCACCGCCGCGCTGGCCGCCGGCCCGGACGCCCACCCGGACCCGGAGCGCCGCTGGGTCGCCTCGGTCACCGCCGGGCTGGGGCTGGCCCTGCTCGGCCTCGGCGCGGGCGTCGCCACCGCCCTGGTGCTGCTCTCCCCGCCGGTGCTGATCGAGGCGGTCGCCGGGCTCGCGCTGCTCGCCGCGCTGGCCGGCGCGGTGTCGGCGGCGGTCGCCGACCCGCAGGCGCGGGAGGCCGCAGTGGTGACCTTCGTGGTGACCGCCTCCGGGGTGAGCCTGCTCGGCGTCGGCGGCGCGTTCTGGGGGCTGCTCGCCGGCTGGCTGATGCTGCTCCTCTTCCGCCGCCGCCCGACCCCGGACGCCGAGGGCCCGGACGCCGAGGCCCAGCGTGGCGCGCCCCCGATCCCGGACGCCCCGACCCCGCCCGTACCGACCCCGGCTGCCCGAGCGAGCGAGTAGGCCGGCTCCACGTCGGAGAGACGGTGGATGTACCCCCGTCCACCGTAGGGGCTGGCCTATTCCTCCGGGGGGAGGCTCGTGGCGGGGACGTCGAGGCGTACCCGGCCGTCGGCGACGCCGGCGATCTGGTCGGCCAGCACGTAGACGGCGCCGGTCGGAGCGAGGTCGGTGGAGACCTTCAGGTAGCCGGTACGCAGCAGGCGGGCGGCCAGGTCGGCCGGCACGTCCGGCTCCTCGACAGCCGCCGACTCGATCAACTCGTCCAGGCTGCCGCCCGGGTCGGCGGCGGGTGCCTGCACGGTCACCGCGTTCGGGTCGCCCCGCTGGACGAGATCGACGGTGCCGACCTCCGCGCCGGTCACGTCCACCACGGCCATGCCGGTGGTGACGCGGGAGATGGTCGCCTGCTGGTCGGTGCCCTGCTGCTCCATCCTGGCGCGGTTCCCGGGCCGCCCGCCGGCTAAACACCGCCCCGGTCAGGGGCGGGCGTCGGGCGTCGGGTGCCACGCGTCCGGTGGGCGGGGCGACAGCTCCCGCCAGCCGTCGGCGCCGGCGAGCAGCGCGCGGACGGTCTCCTCCGCCTCCTCGACGCTCGGGTGCTCGTAGAACCGGGAGACGCCCTCGGCCCCGCCGGCCCGCTGCTCGACGTGCCACCGGTCGCCGTCCGCGCGGAGGAAGACGTCCCGCCGCGCCAGCCGCCCCCACTTGCCGTTCCACCAGTGCTTACGCTGCTCCATGACCGGACCCTATCGAACACGTGTACGACGTGGGTCGGCCCCCACGGGAATCCCGTGGGGGCCGGTGTGCCGGGTCGGGTCAGCGGTGCGCGGGGGGCTCCGGCCGGCGGCCGAGCACGTCGTCCAGGGCGCCCCGCTGCTGGCCGGGGGTGGTGTGGCCGGCGGCCACCAGGGCGTCGCGGATCTCGGTGAGCAGCTTGACCTCCTCGCTCGGCGCCTTCGGCGGCGGCTCCTCGCCCCGGTGCCGCCGCTCGGCCAGCTTGTTCATCGGGAAGACGACCAGGAAGTACAGCGCCGCCGCCGTCAGCAGGAAGGTGATCAGGGCGTTGACGAACGCCACCCAGTCGAACGGGATGTCCCGGAACTTCGGCGTCGAGCCGCTGAGCCCCTTCGGGTTGCCCGTGATCAGCACGATCAGCACCCTGACCAGGGGTTCCAGGAACGACTTGGTGAGCTGGGTGACCACGCCCGTGAAGGCGGCGCCGATGACGACGCCGACCGCGAGGTCGACGACGTTGCCGCGCATGATGAAGTCTTTGAAGCCCTTGAGCATCCGTACTCCCGTGGTGTCCGGTTCATCGTTCCCGGCAACCTATTCCCCTGGGCGGCGCTCCAGAAAAGCACCGGCCTCGCGCGCCGCCAGGGCCGGGTCGCCGGCGCGGATCGCGGCCACCAGCCGGGCATGGTCGACGTACCGCTCCGGCGCCAGCGCGTCGCCCATCGCCTGCGTGATCGTGCTGCGCAGCGCCGCGCCGACCGACGCGTACAGCTCGGCGAGCATGGCGTTGTGGGCGGCG
>NZ_BBZF01000013.1:173201-192284 GCF_020884795.1 Micromonospora okii | reverse complement strand
CGTGTGCAGGGCGGCGTCGGCCTCGACGAACCCGTCCACCCGGCCGGCGCGCCAGGCGGCCTCCCGCGCGGCGAGCGCGGCGTCGAGGGTGGCCAGGTCGTCCGGGGTACGTCGCAGCGCGGCGAGCCGGGCGGCCTCCACCTCGAAGGCCCGCCGCACCTCGATCACCTCGGTCATCCGGTCGTCGGTGAGCCGGCGGGCCACCACAGGAGCCAGCTCGTCGGTCGACACCACGTAGGTGCCGGAGCCCTGGCGGCACTCCAGCACCCCGGCGTGCACCAGGGCGCGGACCGCCTCGCGGACGGTGTTGCGCCCCACCCCGAGCGCGGCGACGAGCTGCGGCTCGGTCGGGATGCGCCCGCCCACCGGCCACTCGCCGCCGAGGATGCGGGATCTGAGCTGCTCGATCGTCTGCCGGACCCGGTGGCCGCGCGGCGGCACGGGCGGGGAATCCACCGACGGTGTCACTGGTTACATCACCGGACCGAAATTCATCCCATGATTGTAGGTTGAAGGTCATGACCCCGCCACCACCGACCGCGACCGCAGGCCACGCCGCCCCGCCGACCGCCGACGTCACCCCCGGCCCGGCCCCCGCCGCCGCGCCCGCCCCCGCCGGACGACCGGCGACCGGCGGTCTCCTGGTGCTGGTCGGCATGCTGCTGGTGGCGGTCAACCTGCGGGCCGCCGTGACCAGCCTCGGCGCCCTGCTCGACGAGGTCCGCACCGGCCTCGGGCTTTCCGGGGCGATGGCCGGGCTCGTCACCACCCTGCCCACGATCGCGTTCGCCGGGCTCGGCGCGCTGACCCCGTGGCTGGTCCGCCGGTTCGCCCCGGCCCGGGTGCTGGTGATCGCCATGGCGTCCCTGGCCGTCGGGCAGGTGCTCCGGGTGGTCACCGACTCGGCGCTGGTCTTCGTGGCCACCAGCGCGCTCGCGCTGGCCGGCATCGCGGTGGCGAACATTCTGCTGCCGATGCTGGTCAAGCAGCACTTCCCGCACCGTACCGGGCTCGTCACCGGGGCGTACACGATGGCGTTGACGGTGGGCACGACCGTGGCCGCCGCGTCGGCGGTGCCGGTGGCCCACGCCTTCGGGTCCTGGCGGGCCGGGCTCGGGGTCTGGGCCGCGCTGGCTGCGGTGGCCGTGATCCCGTGGGTGCCGCTGGCGCTGCGGGCCCGCGCCGCGCGGCGGGCCGCGCCCCCGACGGTGGCCGCCGCCGCGCCGGCCCGGATCAAGCCGGAACGGACCCGGCTCGGCTGGGCGATGGCTGTCTACTTCGGCACGCAGTCGCTCAGCGGGTACGCGATCATGGGCTGGCTGGCCCAGCTCTTCCGCGACGCCGGCTTCCACCCCGAGACGGCCGGGCTGCTGCTGGCCGGGGTGACCGCGCTCGGCGTGCCGGTGGCGCTGCTGATGCCGGCGCTGGCCGGCCGGCTGCGGACCCTACGCCCGCTGGTGCTCGGGCTGACCGCCTTCTCCACGGCGGCGTACCTGGGGCTGGCGCTCGCCCCGCGCGGCGCCGCGCCGCTCTGGGTCGCCCTGCTCGCAGTCGGCCAGGGCGCGTTCCCGCTGATCCTGACCACCATCGGGCTGCGGGCCCGCACGGCCGAGGGGACGGTCGCGCTGTCCGCCTTCGCGCAGAGCACCGGGTACGTCATCGCCGCGCTCGGCCCGCTGCTCGTCGGCGTCCTCTACGAGGCGACCGGCGGCTGGACCGCCCCGCTCGGTTTCCTGCTCGCCGCCCTGGTCGTGCAGACGGGCGCGGGCATGGTGATCGCCCGCCCCCGCTACATCGAGGACGAGCGCTGAGCGGGCCGGGTCAGGAGGAGGCCGGCGTGGGGTCGCCCGCGACGGCCTGCTCGACCGTCGGGTACGTGTGCAGCACCTCGACCAGCCCGCTGACCTCGAGGATGCGCAGCACGCCGCGCTGCGGGGCGGCCAGCCGGACCACGCCGCCGGCCTCGTCGCAACTGTTCTTGGCGCGCACGAAGACGGAGAGCCCCGTCGAGTCGCAGAACGAGACCTCGGCCAGGTTGAAGACCAGGCGGCTGCGGCCCTTGTCCAGCAGATCCGTGATCTGGTCCTGGAGCTGCGGTGCCGTCGCCATGTCCAGCTCGCCCGCGACCGACACGACGACGACGTCGTTGCGTTGTTCCGTGTGCACCGTCAGGGACATTCGCCGACCTCCTGTTATCGGTGGAACCGTATCCCACGACGGGGGCCCGGCGCAGAACGGGAGCCCGTTCGCGTGCGGATGGTCATGCCGTTGCCGTCAGGCAACTAGTTGGGGAGTACCCGGTGGTAGAGTCCGCCCGGTCCAGGTCAGAGGGAGGTTGCCGTGGCGTTGCGTGCAGAGGAAAGTAGCCGGCTCGCCGGTCTGCTCAGCGAGCACCGCGAGCGGGTGACCCACCGCTGGGTGGAGCTGGTCGCCAACTCGCTGCGTGGTCGGCTGAGCCAGGCGGAGCTGCGCCGCCAGGTGGAGGATCTGCATCGCGGCATGATCGAGGCCGCCCAGGGCGGCGCGCTCGACCTGGAGTCCGAGGCCGCCGGAGAGCTGCGGGCCGTGCTCGCCGAGCTGTCCCGGGGCCGCGCCCGGCAGGGCTTCACCGCCACCGAGACGGCGGTCAGCGTCTACGCCCTCAAGGACGCCCTGCTGGAGCTGATGGAGACCGAGGCGGACGCCGACACGCTGCGCGACTACGTGGCGTTCTCCTCCTTCGTCGACCAGATGGGGCTGTTCACCTTCGAGAGCTTCGTGCGGACGCGGGAGAGCCTGATCGCCGACCAGGCCGAGCAGCTCCTCGAACTCTCCACCCCGGTGGTGAAGATCTGGGAGGGCGTGGTGGCCGTGCCGCTGGTCGGCACGCTCGACTCCGCCCGTGCCCAGGTGGTGATGGAGCGGCTGCTGCAGACCCTCGTGGACACCGGCTCGCCGTACGCGATCATCGACATCACGGGCGTGCCGGCGGTGGACACCCAGGTCGCCCAGCACATCCTCAAGACGGTCGTGGCGGCCCGGCTCATGGGCGCCGACTGCATCATCTCCGGCATCCGCCCGCAGATCGCCCAGACGATCGTCGCGCTCGGGATCGAGTTCGGCGACATCGCCACCAAGGCCAGCCTCGCCGACGCGCTGCGCCACGTGCTCCGGTTGACCGGCGTGACGACCTCGCGTCGCCAGTCGCGCCGGGAGTCCTGATGGAGCGGGTGCCGGTCCTCAAGATCGGTGACATCCTGCTCGTCTCGATCCAGCTGGACATGTCCGACCAGACGGCGGTCCAGCTCCAGGATGACCTGGCCGAGCGGATCGTCTCCACCGGCTGCCACGGCGTGATCATCGACATCACGGCCCTGGACATCGTCGACTCGTTCGTGGGTCGGATGCTCTCCACCATCGCCTCGATCTCGAAGGTGCTGGACGCCGAGACGGTGGTGGTCGGGATGCGTCCCGCCGTCGCCATCACCCTGGTCGAGCTGGGCCTGTCGCTCAACGGCATCCGCACCGCGCTGAACGTGGAGCGCGGCATGGAACTGATCGCGGCGGCCCGGCCCGACGAGTACGACGACGGCGAAGGCGGCGACGAGGACGCGGACGACGAGACGACGGACACGAGATGACCACTGGCGTCGATCTGGGCCACCCGCAGGCGCAGGCCATCCAGAGCGACGAGGACGTGGTGCGGGTCCGTCAGCTCGTGCGTACGGTGGCCGTGGCCAGCAAGCTCTCCCTGGTCGACCAGACCAAGCTGGTCACCGCCGCCAGCGAGCTGGCCCGTAACACCCTCGTCTACGGCGGTGGCGGCACCGCCGAGGTGGCCGCGGTGGACAACGGCCGGCGGCGCGGCGTGCGCATCCTCTTCGCCGACGACGGCCCCGGCATCGCCGACCTGGACCTGGCCCTCACCGACGGCTACACCACCGGCGGCGGGCTCGGCCTCGGGCTCAGCGGCGCCCGCAGGCTGGTCGACGACTTCACCATCGACACCGGGCCGGGGCGGGGCACCCGGATCACGGTCACCAAGTGGTCCCGATGAACCGGGACGCCGTGTCCGACCACGGCCTCTGGTTCCGGGTCGAGAGCGGCAGCGCGGCCAGCGCCGTGCGGCGGGCCGCCGAGCGGCTGGGTGAGCAGCTCGGGCTGGGCGAGGCCCGCACCGCCGACCTGGCCATCGTCGCCGCCGAGCTGACCAGCAACCTGGTCAAGCACGCCGACGAGGGCGTGCTGCTGCTGCGCCCGGTGCGCCTCGACGACCGGGCCGGCGTGGAGCTGGTCGGCATCGACGCCGGGCCGGGCATGGCGGACCTGACGCTCTCCTCCCGCGACGGGCACTCCACCGCCGGGACGCTCGGCATCGGGCTCGGCGCGATAATGCGACAGACCGACTGGTTCGACGGCTACTCCCGGCCCGGGAAGGGCACCGTGCTCGCCGTGCAGGTCTGGCCGTCGCGCCCCGCCCCCGAGCAGTCCTGGGCCGCCGGGCTCACCCGGCCCCTGACCGGCGAGTCGGTCAGCGGCGACGGGTACGCCGTCCGGGTCGCCGAGGGCCGGCACCAGGTGCTGGTCTGCGACGGCCTCGGGCACGGGCCCCTGGCCGCCGCCGCCACCGACGCGGCGCTGGCGGCGTTCCGGTCCGCGCCGGCCGGGCCCCCGGCGGCGGTGGTGCAGCACCTGCACCGCGCCATGTCGCACACCCGGGGCGCCGCGCTGGCCGTCGCCGAGCTGCTCCCCGACGCCCGGCTGCTGCGGTACGCGGGCCTGGGGAACATCGCCGCCTCGGTGGTGGTCGAGGGGGACCGGCGGCGGGGCCTCGTCTCCCTGCCCGGCATCGCCGGCCACCAACGGCCCATCGTCCGCGAGTACGACTACGCCTTCCCCTCGGGCGCGTCCCTGGTGATGCACAGCGACGGGGTCGTGGACCGTTGGCAGCTCGACGACTACCCGGGGCTGACCGCTCGCGCCCCGCTGGTGATGGCCGCGACCCTGCTGCGCGACGCGGGGCTGCGTCGCGACGACGCGTGCGTCCTGGTCGCCCGGGTGCCGTGGTGACCGGCCCGGCGGGCGGCCCGCCGTTGCTGCGGATGAGACTCCGGGTCGAGCACGACATCTTCGTGGTCCGGCAGCGCGGCCGGGAGGTGGCCGCCGCGATCGGCCTGGAGCACCAGGACCAGGTCCGGCTCGCCACCGCCCTCAGCGAGGTGGCCCGGGAGCTGCTGCGGCTGTGCGGCGGGGCGGACGTCACCTTCACCGCCGCGCTCCAGACGCAGGGCCCGGTCAGCCTGCGGGTGGACCTCGCCCCGGTGCGCCCGCTCCCCGACGGCCGGTACGAGCCGCAGTCCGGCGCGGTGGCGCGGCTGGTGGACATGCTGAGCGCGGTGGACCGGGATGGCGATACGGTCGTAACGATGTCCCGACGTGTCCCGGCCAACGCCCAGGCGCTGACCCCGGAGCGACTCGCCGAGCTGCGTGCCGAGCTCGGCAGGACCGCCCCCGGCAGCGCACTGGACGAGCTTGCCCTCCAGAACCAGCAGCTCATCGCGGCCCTCGACGAGGTGCGCGAGCAACGCGACGAGCTGGCCGTGCTCAACGAGGAGCTGCAGGAGACCAACCGGGGCGTGATGGCCCTGTACAACCAGCTCAGCGAGGAGCTGGAGGAGACCAACCGGGGCGTGGTGGCCCTCTACGCCGAGCTGGACGAGAAGTCGGCCCAGCTCCGCACCGCCAGCGAGTCGAAGAGCCGGTTCCTGGCCAACGTCAGCCACGAGCTGCGCGCGCCGGTGACCGCGATCATCGGGCTGAGCCGGCTGCTGGCCGACTCGGCCTCCGACCCGCTCACCGCCGAGCAGGCCCGCCAGGTCGGGCTGATCCGCGACTCGGCCACCGACCTGCTCGCCCTCGTCAACGAGCTGCTCGACCTCGCCAAGGCGGAGTCGGGGCGGCTGGAGCCGAACTGGGTCGAGGTGGACCTGCGGGCGGTCTTCGGCCAGCTCCGCGGCACCCTGCGCGCGCTGACCACGAAACCGGGCGTCGAACTGGTCGTGGAGGAGCCGCCGCCACCGGCCACCGTCCGCTCCGACGAGGTGCTGCTCGCCCAGGTGCTGCGCAACCTGCTGCACAACGGGCTCAAGTTCACCGAGCGGGGCGAGGTCCGAATGCGCGCCGAGCTACGCGACGGGCGGTGGTGGCTGTCGGTCTCCGACACCGGCGTGGGCGTCCCGCCAGAGCTGCGCGAACGGATCTTCGAGGAGTTCTACCAGGTGCCGGGGAGCACCCGGGTCGGCGGCACCGGCCTCGGCCTGCCGTACGCGCGCCGCGTGGTGCACCTGCTCGGCGGCACCCTGGAGTTGGCCAGCGAGCCGGGGCGGGGGAGCACCTTCACCGTCACCCTGCCCGCGGGCGGAGCCTGACGGTGGAGAGCGGCCCGGTGACCGTGCTGGTGGTCGACGACAGTCGCACCAAGCGGTACCTGCTGGTGAGCTGGCTCAGCCGGGCCGGCTTTTCCACGCTGGAGGCGGAGAGCGGCGGCGAGGCGCTGGCCCGCGTCGGGGTGGACCCGATCGACCTGGTCGTGCTCGACGTCCGGCTGCCCGACCTGAGCGGGTTCGAGGTCTGCGAGCGGATCAAGACCGCCCACCCGGCGATGCCGGTGATCCACGTGTCGGCGCACGCCGTCGACGTGACCGACCGCGCCCAGGGGCTGACCCGGGGCGCGGACGCCTACCTGGCCGAGCCGATCGAGCCGGAGGAGCTGATTGCCACCGCGCACGCGGTGCTGCGCTACTACCGGGCCCGGCAGCGCGCCGAACTGCTCGCCGAGCGGCTCACCGGCCTGGCCGCGACGACCGTGGCGGTGCACGCGGCACCGAACTTCGCCCGGCTGCTGGAGTCGGCCGCGGCCGGGGCGGCGCGGATCTTCAAGGGACCGGCGGCGGTGGTGGCGGAGACCTTCGACGGCGACTGCCTCGCCGGGATCGCCGCCGGCCCGGACGACGAGGGCCGGCTCGTGCCGTGGGCCGTCGACGACACCGGCGTCCCCACCGGCTCCACCGTGTGGGTGGAGGACCCGACCAACTGGGGCCTGGTCGAGTGGCCCGACGGCGGCCAGGTGACCGTCGCCGCCGCGAAGCTGCGCGAGGACCGGGCCCCGCTCTACGTGGTGGTGCCGACGCACACCCAGATGGCCGGCACGCCGGTGCTGGTCCAGGTCGCCCAGGCGGTGGCGGCGGCGGTGGAGGCCCAGCGCTCCTTCGACGAGGAGCACCGCATCGCGGTCACCCTCCAGCGCAGCCTGCTGCCCCGCCGCATCCCCGAGATCGCCGGCCTGGACCTCGCCGTGCGGTACGAGCCGGCGAGCGCCCAGACCGAGGTGGGCGGCGACTTCTACGAGCTGGTGATGCTCGACGGCCACCTGCTGATGGCGATCGGCGACGTAGCCGGGCACTCCCTGCACGCCGCCACGGTGATGGCGGAGCTGCGGCACGCGGTGCGCGCGTACGCCATCGAGGGGCACCAGCCGGGCGCGATCCTGCACCGGGTCAACGAGCTGATGCGCACGCTGCTCCCCAACGAACTGGCCACCATCTGCCTGCTGCTGCTGGAGCCGACCAGCGGCCACGTGCGGCTGGCCAGCGCCGGTCACCTGCCGCCACTGCTGCACCTGGACGGCAAGGTGGACTTCGTCCAGCACTCCGCGCCGCTGCTCGGCGTGCGCGCCAACCGCCCGGCGGACCTGGAGTTCGTCCTGCCGCCCGGGTCCACGCTGGTGTTCTACACCGACGGGCTGATCGAGCGGCGGGACGCCACCATCGACGAAGGGCTGGCCGCGCTGGCCCGCTGCGCCGCCGTGGTGGACGACGACCTGGACGCGTTCTGCCAGCGGCTGCTGGTCGAGCTGGCCCCCAGCGAGATCCAGGACGACGTGGCCGTGGTGGCCCTCCGCCGCCGCATGTAAGGAAGGGCCCCTTGTTAACGCATTCGGTATAGGAAGGGCCCCTTCCTAACGCGTGCGGAACTGGTCCGCCCCGCACGTGCGCGTCGACGCCCGGCTCAACCGATCGTCTTGATCACAGTGGCCGGCACTCCGGCGACCACCGTCAGTGGGGGCACGTCGCGGGTGACGACCGCGCCGGCGGCCACGACGGCGTCCGCGCCGACGGTCACGCCCTGCATGATCAGTGCGGAGGCGCCGATCCAGACGCCCCGCTCGATGCGGATCGGCGCCGAGGTGATCCCGTTTCGCCGCCGCGCCGGGTCGACGGGGTGGCCCGCGGTGATCAGGCCGACGCCGGGGCCGATCATCACGTCGTCGCCGATCTCGATGCCGCCGATGTCGTTGAAGCGGCAGTTCTGGTTCACGAAGACGTTGCGGCCGATCCGGATGTTGATCCCGTGGTCGGAGTAGACCGGCGGGATGAGGTGGAACGTCTCGTCGACGGCCTGGCCCGTCAGCTCACTCCACCCTTCGCGGATCGCCTCCTGCTCGGCGTACCGGAGCGTGTTCAACTCCTCGGTCAGCCGGATCGCGCGCTGAACCCTCTCCACGAAGCCCATCTTCTCCCTCTCGTCGAACAACCACGGCGCGAGCGGGACGAGCAAACCAGAGGGCGTGAAGCCGGGGCAAACAACCGGGATCGCGACGATCCACAACCAACGGTTGTCTCCGTAGACTCGCGGGGTGGATGTCGAGGCCGTCCGGACGTTCGTGGCCGTCAGCGACGGAGGGCAGTTCCGGGTGGCCGCCGACGAGCTCGGCGTGACCCAGCAGGCCGTCTCGAAGCGCATCGCGGCGCTGGAGCGCAACCTCGGCGTCTCGCTCCTCGTCCGCACCGCCAGGGGCGCGCGGTTGAGCGTCGACGGCCAGGCCTTCCTGCCGCACGCACGCGAACTCCTCCGGGTCGCGTCGCGCGCCGTCGGTTCGGTACGGCCGGGGCGGACCGCGCTCCGAATCGACGTGCTCAACCGGCGTACCGCTCCGGCGACCGCACTGCACGCCTTCCACCGGCTGCATCCCGACATCGAGCTCGACGTCGTCACCCTTCCCGACGCGGACGTCGCCTCCGCCGTGGCGGCGGTCCTGGACGGCACCGTCGACGCCACCTTCCGGGCTGTCGCCACGCCTTCCGGTGGGTTCGCCGCTCCGATCCGCGCCGCCCATGCCATCGACGACCGGCACCAGCTACTCGTCGGCCCGAAGCACCCCCTGGCGAACGCGGCCAACCTCACCCTCCCGGACCTCCGCGCGCACCGGATCTGGATGCCGGGCATGCGGGCCGACACCGAGTGGGGCGCGTACTACGACGAACTCGGCCGGGAGTTCGGGCTCCGGATCGACACGGTGGGGCCCAGCTTCGGGGTGGACGTGCTCCTCGACGAACTCGCCGACTCCGCCGAACTCTCCACCCTCGTCGGCGAAGGCTCCCGCTACCTGTGGCCCGAGTCGTACGACCTGCGACGGATTCCGATCGTCGACCCCACCCCGGTCTACCCCCACTCGATCATCTGGCGCGACGACAACACGCATCCCGCACTCGCGGCGTTCCTCGAACACCTGCGCACCATGCGGGCGAGCGCGCCCACGGTCCGAACGTGGGCACCCGCCTGGGCGGAAGGATGAGTGGAACCACCGTCAGCCGCCGTCGGTCGACCCGGCGAGCCGGCGGGCGTACGCGCTCGGCGTGAGCCCGGCGGCGGCGGCGAACTCGCGGATCAGGTGGGCCTGGTCGGCGTAGCCGAGGTCGGCGGCGAGGCCCGCCCAGTCCACCGGCCCGCCGGCCGCCCGCTCGATCGCCTCCTGGACGCGGTACCGCCGGATCACCCACTTCGGGCCGACGCCGACGTGGTCGAGGAAGAGCCGTTGCAGCCGTCGCGTGGTGGTGGCGTGCCGGTGGGCCAGGTCGTCCACCCGCAGCACGCTCCGGTCGGCGCGGATCTCGTCCGCCAGCGCCATCGCCTCCGCCGTCTGCGGGGCGGCGCGGGGACCCCAGGCGAGCAGGAGGCCGTCCAGGGTGGCGGCGCGCTCGTCGTCCGTACCCGCGCAGGGGAGCCGGCCCGCGACGAGCCCGGCGGCCAGCGGGCGGCGCTGCCCGGTCAGCTCGGCGACCGGCCCGCGCCAGAACGGGCGGAAGCCGCCGGGGCGGAACTGCACCCCGCTGACGCGGCCGGAGCCGGCCAGGGTGATCCGGAACAGGTCGCGGCCGACGCCGGCCACCTCGGCGGTCTCGGGGCCCGCGCCGTCGCGCTGGAAGACCACGTTGACCGCCGGGTGCGGCACCACCCGCTGCTCGAAGGGCGCGGCCAGGTCCCAGTCGACCAGCCAGTAGTGCTCGACGTACGGGCGCAGCGCGGCGGCCGGGAGGCGGCGGCGGAAGCTGACCTCGCGCCGCAGCCGCTGCGGGTCGAGGATGCCCCGGCTGTCGGCGCGCGGCTCGTGTCGCATTCGTTCAATCCGGTCCTCATACGCTGGGCGGGTGCCCACGAAGACTAGTGACCTGCTGACGGACGCCGCCCCGCGAACGGTGGCGGTGGTCCGCGCGCTTCGCGACGACCAGTTCGACCTGCCCACCCCGTGCGCGGACTACCCGGTGCGGGACCTGCTCCAGCACCTCTTCCAGGTGGTGCTCAACTTCCAGAAGCTGGCCGTGCGGCAGCCGACCGACTGGGCGGACACGACCGACCTGCTGACCGACGGCTGGCGGGACCGGTTCGCCGCCGAGACGCGGCGGCTCGTCGAGGCGTGGGCGGACCCGGCCGCCGTCGAGGGCGTGTCGCCCGGGATGGGGCTGCCCCAGGAGACCCTCGGCGACATGGCGCTGGCCGACCTGACCGTGCACGGCTGGGACCTGGCCCGGGCCACCGGCCAGCCGTACGAGGCCGCGCCGGAGGCGGTGGCGACGCTGCACGCGTTCATGGACGAGATGGGCGACACGGGCCGGCGGATGGGGGCGTTCGGCGCGCCGGTCGACGCCGCGCCGGACGCCGCCCCGCTCGACCGGCTCCTCGCCCGGATGGGCCGCGACCCCGGCTGGTCGCCGGCCTGACCGACGGTCCGGAATGACCGGCCGACGGCAGGGCCAGGATCGGAGTCGGGGCGTTCTACCGGCGCAGCCCCTCGGCCTGGCAGGACCAGTACGACCCCAGAGGAACTACGAGCACCCTGACGCCGCCGTCTGCCGACCCCGCCCCGCCGCCCTAGCAGGCGTGGCGGGGCAGGCGGGGCGGGGGCGGTGAGAAGGGTGCCCTTCTCTACCGCAGGGGTTAACAAGGTGCCCTTCCTTACACCAGGCCCAGGCGGTCGAGGATCCAGGCGTTGACGAACGCCTCCTCGCGCCAGGAGTCGTACCGGCCGCTGGGCCCGCCGTGGCCCGCGCCCATCTCCGTCTTGAGCAGGTAGTCGCCCTGCGGGGCGACCGCGCGCAGCCGGGCGACCCACTTCGCCGGCTCGTGGTACAGCACGCGGGTGTCGTTGAGGCTGGTCACCGCGAGGATGGCCGGGTAGTCCTGCGCGACCACGTTCTCGTACGGGGTGTACGACTTCATGTACGCGTACACCTCCGGGTCGGCCAGCGGGTTGCCCCACTCCTCCCACTCGGTGACGGTCAGCGGCAGCGACGGGTCGAGGATGGAGGTGAGCGCGTCCACGAAGGGCACCTGCGCGACGATGCCGGCGAACGCGTCGGGGGCCAGGTTCGCCACCGCGCCCATCAGCAGGCCGCCGGCCGACGCGCCCCGGGCCACCAGCCGGTCCGGGGAGGTCCAGTTCGACTTGGCCAGGTGCCGGGCGCAGGCGACGAAGTCGGTGAACGTGTTCTTCTTGGCCAGCAGCTTGCCCTGGTCGTACCAACGTCGGCCCAGCTCGCCGCCGCCCCGGATGTGCGCGACGGCGAAGATCACCCCACGGTCCAGCAGGGAGAGCCGGGGGATGGAGAACCACGGGTCCATGCTCGCCTCGTACGAGCCGTAGCCGTAGATGACGCAGGGGGCGGAGCCGTCGCGCGGGGTGCCGGCCCGGCAGACCAGCGAGATCGGCACGCGGGTGCCGTCGTCGGCGAGCGCCCAGTCCCGGTGCTGCTCGTAGTCGGCGGGGTCGTACTCCCGGCCGTCCGGGCCGGGCCGGACGGGCTTGCGCCGGCGCAGCGTCAGCTCCCGGGTGACCAGGTCGTAGTCGTACACGGACTCGGGGCTGACCAGCGAGGCGTAGCGCAGCCGGACCCGGCGGGTGCGGTACTCGGGGTTGCTGTCGAGGCCGACGCTGTAGATCGGCTCGGGGAAGTCGATGTCGTGACCGTCGCCGCCGCCGACGGGCAGCACCCGCAGCCCGGTCAGCCCGTTGGTGCGCAGCGAGACGACCAGGTGGTCGGCGAAGGCGTCCACGGCCTCCAGCCGGGTGCCGGGGGTGTGCGGGATCAGCGGCACCCAGTCGCCGGGCGCGTCCGCCGAGGTGTACGCGAGGGCGAAGTCCTCGGCGTCGTCGTTGTGCAGGATCAGGAAGCGGTGGCCGTGGTGCTCCACGGAGTATTCGATGCCCTGCCGGCGCGGGGCGACGACCGCCGGCTCGCCCGTGGGGTTGCCGGCCGGGATGACCCGTACCTCGCTGGTGATCTTGCTGTGCACGTCGATCAGGACGAACTTCTCCGAGCGGGTCAGCTCGACGCCGACCCAGAAGCGCTCGTCGTCCTCCTGGTACACCACCTGGTCCTCGGCGGCCGGCGTGCCGACGCGGTGCCGCCAGACCCGGTGGGGCCGCCAGGCGTCGTCCACGGTGACGTAGAACAGCACCGAGGCGTCCGCCGACCAGGCCGTGCCGTAGAAGGTGTCGGGCACCTCGTCGGCCAGCACCTCGCCGGTTGTGAGGTCCTTGACCCGCAGCGTGTACCGCTCGTCGCCGTTGAAGTCCGTCGAGTACGCCAGCCAGCGCCCGTCCGGGCTGACGTCGAACGCGCCGAGGGAAAAGAAGTCGTGCCCCTCCGCGAGGAGGTTGCCGTCGAGCAGCACCTCCTCGCCGTCGAGCGGCGCGCCGTCCACGCTGACCGGCGGGTCGGTCTCCCCGTCGCGGACCGCCCGGCGGCACTGCACGCCGTACTGCTGGCCCTCGACCGTGCGGGTGTAGTACCAGTGGCCGTCCTTGCGGATCGGCACCGACAGGTCGGTCTCCTGGGTGCGGCGGCGGGTCTCCTCGAACAGCGCGCCGCGCAGCTCCGCCAGGTGGGCGGTGCGCGCCTCGGTGTACGCGTTCTCCGCCGTCAGGTAGGCGATCGTCTCCGGGTCGTCCTTGGCGGCCAGCCAGGCGTACTCGTCGACGACGGTGTCGCTGTGGTGGGTGCGCTCGGCGGAGACCCGCTTGGCGACGGGCACGGGGATGTCGGTGGTCACGCCGGTCAGGTTACCGGCCCGCGACGCTCGGCACTTACGCGACAACCGCTACCACGACAGTCCGGTGTGGCGGGCCCGCGCCGCCCGCTGGCATCGCGTCGCCGGGCCTGCCGTGCTGGTCGCGGCGGCCTCGTGCCGACCGCCGCACGCGGCGGGGCGGCAAGATTTTCGAACACATGTACGATGACCGGCATGGCGGCAGCAGCATGGTCGACCGGCCGGTCCGGGGCAATGGACGTCACCCGTCGACTCGCGGAGATCTGCGGTCCGCCGTTCGCGCGGCTCGCCGGCGCGGCCGACGACGTCGCCGGTCGGCAGGCCCGGTGGGTGGCGGTGCCCGGCGACCCGGAGCGGGCGGCCGACGTGCTCCGGCTGGCCGCCGCCCACGACCTCACGGTGGTGCCCCGGGGCGCCGGCACCAAGATCGACTGGGGCGCCGCCCCCGATCACGTCGACATCATGCTCGACACCGGCCGGCTGGCCGGGATCGGCCACGTCGCCGGCTCGCGTCACGGGCGGGCCGGGAACCAGCACCCGCATCCGCCTGCGCCGGCCACTCACCTCGGCCCCCGGGCGACGGCCGACCGGAGGGCGGTCAACCGAGTCGCGACCGACCAGGTGGTGGTTGACCAGGTGGTGGAGGTCGGGGCGGGCACGCCGCTGCGGGCGGCCCAGGCAGCCCTCGGGCGGGCGGGGCTGCGCCTGGCCCTCGACGCGCCCTCGCCCGGCGCGACGGTGGGCGGGGTGCTGGCCGCCGACGAGGGCGGCCCGCTGGGGCACCACCACGGCGACCCCGGCGAGCAGGTGGTCGGCGTGCGCTACCTCAACGCCGACGGCGAGCTGGTCAGCGCGGGCGACGGCTCGCCGGGCCTGGAACTGGCCCGGCTGCTGTGCGGCTCGCAAGGCGCCCTCGGTGTGCTGCTCTCGGCCACCCTGCGGGTGCATCCGGTGCCGGCCGACCAGGTCTGGGTAAGCCTTCCGGTGTGGACCCCGGCCGACGCGCGCGACCTGGTCCGGTCGGTGCGCGACGCCCGGCTCGATCCGGCTGCCGTCGAGCTGGACCTGCCGGCCCGGATGCGCCCCCGGCCGCAACCCGACGACCCGGCGGCGGTGGCGGCCCGCGCCCGCCACCCCTCGATGTTCCGGCGCACCACGCCCCCGACCGGGGCGGGCACCTTCACGGTCCTGATCGAGGGCGACCCCGTCGACGTCGCCGAACGGGTGGACGTCCTCCTCGGCCTGTTCGGCGACGGGGCGACCATCGACCGCTCGGCCCCGCAGTGGTGGCGGCGCTACCCGTTCGGCCCCGGCGACACCGCCCTGCGCATCGACGCGCCGAGCACCGACCTGCACGCGGCCCTCTACGCGCTGCACGACGTGGCGGGCGGCCCGGTCCCGATCCGGGGTTCCGTCGGCCGGGGCGTGGTGCACGCGGCCCTGCCCGCCACCCTGCCCGCCGAGCGGGTGGCGTCGATCGTCGACGGCGTGCGCACCGTGCTCTTCGCCCGGCGCGGCCGGTGCGTGGTGGTCGCGGCGCCGCCGCCGGTGCGTCGGGTGGTCGACCTCTGGGGCCACCTGATGTCGCTGCCCCGGCTGCGGGCGGCGAAGGAATACCTCGACCCGCGCCAGCGCCTGGCCCCGGGCCGCCTCCCCGGCGGCCTCTGAGGCCCGGCGTCGTCCGGCCGACCCGCCGTGGTCCCGGCCCCGGCCCGCCCCGCCCCGGTCCCGCCAGTGCCCGGCCCCGTCCATTCCCGGTTCCGCCCGGCCCCGGTTCCGCCCGTTCCCGGCCGGCTCCGGCACGCAATGCCGGCGACATGGGGCGGTCAGCCGCTCAGGATCCCGCCATGTCGCCGACATCGCGGCGGCACCCCGCGCGCCCTGCCCCCGCCTCAGCCCCGGCGAGGCGGGGGCAGGGGCGGGGGCGGGGGCGGGGACAGCTCAGAGGGTGTCGTTGCGCAGCACCAGGATGGCGATGTCGTCGCGGGGGGCCTCGACCGAGAAGTTGATCGCCGTGGAGCGCAGCCGGGCGGCCACCACGTCGGCCGAGTACCCGGCCAGCGGCGCGGCCGACTCACGCAGCCGCTCGGTGCCGAACAGCTCCCGGCCCCGGCGGCGCTCGGTCACCCCGTCCGTGTAGAAGATCAGCGAGTCGCCGGGGGCGAGCGCGACCTCGGCGGTCGGCGAGGTGATCGAGTCCAGCAGGCCGAGGGCGGTGCCACCGACGCCGACGAACGAGGCCCCGTCGCCGGCCCGCAGCAGCACCGGCCGGTCGTGCCCCGCCAGGTGCAGCGACACGTCGAGCCGGCCGCCGTCGCCCGGCCCGACCGCCGCCAGCGCCAGCGTGCAGTAGCGCCCGCCGCCCCGCTCGACCAGCGTCTCGTTGAGCCGCCCCAGCGCCTCCCCCAGCGGCTTGCCGTCGGTGACCAGCACCCGGATCACGTCCCGGACCAGGCCCGTGACGGCCGCCGCCTCGACGCCCTTGCCGGACACGTCGCCGACCACCACCAGCCAGCGCCCGTCGGGCAGCGGCAACACGTCGTAGAAGTCGCCGCCGACCTCGGCCTCGTCGCTGGTCGGCACGTACTCGGCGGCGAACCCGATGCCGTCGACCACCGGCAGGACCGGCGGCAGCAGCGACCGCTGGAGCGTCTGCGCCACCCGCCGCCGCTCGGCGTGGATGCGGGCGTTCTCGATCGCCAGCGCGGCCCGCCGGGCCACGTCCTCCAGCACGCCCACCTCGTCCGGGTCGTGCCGGTGGCGCTGGTGGCGGCCGACCGCCAGGGTGCCGAGCCGCTGCCCGCGCGCCACCAGGGGCACGGCGAAGCCCTCCATCGGCCCGCCGAGCGGCACCTGCGAGCCCAAGCGGGACGCCTCCCGCAGCCGGGCCTGCACCGAGTCCGTCCCCGTGTCGCGGAGCACCTTGTCCAGTTGCGGCAGCACCGACTCGTCGGCGTGGGTGGCCGCCGCGAGCCGCAGCCGCCCCCACTCGTCGGCGGTGTGCACCGCGCACCACTGGCCGAGGCGGGGGACCACGAGCTGTGGGATCAGCGCCATCGTCAGCTCGACGTCCAGGGACTGGGCCAGCAGCTCGCTCGCCTCGGCCAGGAACGTCAGCCACGCCTGCCGGCGTACGTCGGCCCGGCGCAGCCGGTCGTTCTCCAGGTGCAGCGAGAGCCGCTCGGCGGTCAGCACCGCCAGCGGCCGGGCGTACGTGGAGGGGGCCGCATCGAGTTCCAGCTCCCCGGCGTACGGCCGGTGCACCGCCAGCGGCACCCGGAGCAGCTCGTTGCCGGCGCGCGGGGTGCGGCCGTAGCGGGCGAGCACCTGCCTGCCCTGCCCGTCGCCCCGGTCCAGCCGGACGAGGCCGCCGGCCGCGCCGACCATCTCGGCGAGCCGGGTGAGCAGGTCGGTGGCGAAGTCCGGCAGCGGGTCCTCGGCGTACTGGTCGGGGACGGTCTGCATCAGCTCGCTCATCGCACCGGCGCTCGGCCCCGGGGCCTCGCCGGGGGAGCCGCCGGCCGCCGCGGGCGCGCCCCAGTCGGCCCCGCCCGCCCCGGGCCCGGTGGCCCGGTGCTCGGCGGCCTCGCCCGGACGGTCGAGCCGGAACCAGACCCCCTTGCCGCTGGGGAGGTACGTGGTGCCCCACCGGCTGGCGAAGTGGTCGACCAGCAGCAGCCCCCGCCCCCGCTCGGAGACCTGGTTGATCTCCGCCTTGTCGTTGCGCACCCCGACGGTCAGCTCGTCGACCGTCCCGGCGGCGAAGTCGCAGACGGTCACGGTCAGCCCGACGTCGTCGGCGACGACCTCGATGTCCAGCGCGGTGCGGGCGTGCTCGACGGCGTTGGTGGTCAGCTCTGTGGTGAGCAGCAGGGCCTCGTTGAGCAGGTCGTCGAGGCGCGCGGCGGCCAGCACGGACCGGACCACCGCCCGTGCGGCGGCCGGTGTGCGGCTGTCGGCGGGCAGCCGCACGCGCCGGACGCGCTCGTCCGGACCCTCGAAGGCCGCCGACCCCGCCTGCGCTGACACCTTCGTATCCTCCACCGCACCGAGGCGGAAACCAAGCCGACCCGTGGCGACGGGACACTCCGGGTTCCCGAGGGGCCGGCGGCCGGGGCGGTGGCGGGACACCCGGGCTTCCGGCGGATCGATGGCCGGGGCGGTGGCGGGACACCCGGGCTCCCGGCGGATCGATGGCCGGGGCGGTGGCGGGACGCCCGGGCTCCGGCGGGTCGACGGCCGGGGCCGGGAGGTGGCGGGCCGGGAGGTGGCGGGCCGTGAGCTGTGTCTCCGGGATGCCGGGCGGAGCGGGATGCCGGGCGTGGCGGCTCGGCGCGCGAGGCGGCATCGGCGCTCGTCCAGGCACAATGATGGGATGGCCGGTGTCTCGGCAGGCGCCGGCGGCCCCGAACTGAGCGAGGAATGATGACCACGGCGAAACACTCGGTTGCCGCGGACCCGTCCGCGCCCGATCAGGCCGCCATGCTCAGCGAGCTGGCGGAGGCCCTGCGCCGGGTGCGCGGCGGCGACCTCAAGGTCCGGCTGCCCCGCCGGGCGGGCGCGGCCGGCGAGGTCGCGGACGCGTTCAACGACGTGGTGGCGCTCCAGGAGCGGCAGCACCTCGACCTGCGCCGGATCAGCCGGGTCGTCGGCCGGGACGGCCGGCTCACCGAGCGCCTGGACGAGGAGGGGCTGGAGGGCTCCTGGGCGGAGGGCCAGCGGGCGGTCAACTCGCTGATCGACGACCTGGGCCGCCCGACCACCGAGATCGCCCGGGTGATCGTGGCGGTGGCCGACGGCGACCTGTCCCAGCACATGGCGCTGGAGATGGACGGCCGCCCGCTGCGCGGCGAGTACCTGCGCATCGGCCGCACGGTCAACACGATGGTCGACCAGCTCTCGTCCTTCTCGAACGAGGTGACCCGCGTCGCGCGCGAGGTGGGCACCGAGGGCAAGCTCGGCGGCCAGGCCGACGTGCGCGGCGTCGCCGGCACCTGGAAGGACCTGACCGACTCGGTGAACACCATGGCGTCGAACCTGACGGGCCAGGTGCGGTCGATCTCCCAGATGGCGACGGCGGTGGCGAAGGGCGACCTGTCGCAGAAGATCACGGTCGGGGCGCGCGGCGAGGTGGCCGAGCTGGCCGACACCATGAACTCGCTCACCGACACGCTGCGCCTCTTCGCCGAGCAGGTGACGCGGGTGGCGCGCGAGGTGGGCACCGAGGGCAAGCTGGGCGGCCAGGCCGAGGTGCCGAACGTCGCCGGCACCTGGAAGGACCTCACCGACAGCGTCAACTCGATGGCGTCGAACCTGACCGCCCAGGTGCGCAACATCGCCCAGGTCTCCACGGCGGTGGCGAAGGGTGACCTGAGCCAGAAGATCACCGTCGCGGCGCAGGGCGAGATCCGCGAGCTGAAGGACACCGTGAACACGATGGTGGACCAGCTCAGCTCGTTCGCCGACGAGGTGACGCGGGTGGCCCGCGAGGTGGGCATCGAGGGCAAGCTGGGCGGCCAGGCCCAGGTGCGCGGGGTCTCCGGCACCTGGCGGGACCTCACGGAGAACGTCAACCAGCTCGCCGGCAACCTGACCAGCCAGGTCCGCAACATCTCGCAGGTCTCCACGGCCGTCGCCAAGGGCGACCTGAGCCAGAAGATCACCGTGGACGCCCAGGGCGAGATCCTGGAGCTGAAGAACACCGTGAACACGATGGTG
>NZ_BBZF01000013.1:131850-172541 GCF_020884795.1 Micromonospora okii | reverse complement strand
CCGGGTGGCCCGCGAGGTGGGCACGGAGGGCAAGCTGGGTGGCCAGGCGCAGGTCAAGGGCGTCTCGGGTACGTGGCGGGACCTGACGGACAACGTGAACTCGATGGCGTCGAACCTGACCTCGCAGGTGCGCAACATCGCCTCGGTCACCACGGCGGTGGCGAAGGGCGACCTGAGCCAGAAGATCACCGTTGACGCGCAGGGCGAGATCCTGGAGCTGAAGTCGACGGTCAACACGATGGTCGACCAGCTCAGCTCGTTCGCCGACGAGGTGACCCGGGTGGCCCGCGAGGTGGGGACCGAGGGCAAGCTCGGCGGCCAGGCGCAGGTCAAGGGCGTCTCGGGCACCTGGCGGGACCTCACGGAGAACGTCAACCAGCTCGCCTCGACGCTCACCACCCAGCTCCGGGCCATCGCGCAGGTGTCGACCTCGGTGACCCGGGGCGACCTGACCCAGCGGATCGCCGTCGACGCGCAGGGCGAGGTCGCCGAGCTGAAGGACAACATCAACCAGATGATCGTCACCCTGCGGGAGACGACCAAGACGAACGCCGAGCAGGGCTGGCTGGACTCGAACCTCGCCCGGATCGGCGGCCTCCTTCAGGGCCAGCGGGACCTCGGCGAGGTCTGCCGGATGATCATGATGGAGGTGACCCCGCTGGTCGACGCGCAGATCGGCGCGTTCTTCCTGACGGACACCTCCGACGGCAGCATGCGGCTGCGGCTGACCGCCTCGTACGGCTACGTGGCGCGGGGCCACGAGGTGACCTTCGGGCCCGGCGAGGGGCTGGTCGGGCAGGCGGCCCTGTCCCGCCGCACGATCCGGGTGAGCGCCTCCCCGGACGGCCGGCTCACGGTCCGCTCCGGGCTGGCGGCCACCCCGCCGGCCGACCTGGTGGTGCTCCCCATCGTGTTCGAGGGCGAGCTGCTCGGCGTGATCGAGTTCGCCGGCGTGGCCGCGTTCTCCACACTGCACCTGACGTTCCTGGACCGGCTGGTGCTGACCATCGGCGTGGCGGTCAACACCATCCAGGCCAACCGGCGCACGGAGGAGCTGCTGGCCCAGTCCCAGCGGCTGGCCCACGAGCTCCAGGAGCAGTCGGCCGAGTTGCAGCGCACCAACGCCGAGCTGGAGGACAAGGCCCAGTTGCTCTCCGAGCAGAAGGCCAACATCGAGACCCAGAACCGGGAGATCGAGCTGGCCCGGCTCGGCCTGGAGGACAAGGCGCAGCAGCTCACCCGGGCCTCGGCGTACAAGTCGGAGTTCCTCGCCAACATGAGCCACGAGCTGCGTACGCCGCTGAACTCGCTGCTGCTGCTCGCCCGGCTGCTCGTGGAGAACTCGGAGCAGAACCTCACCCCGAAGCAGATCGAGTTCGCCCGGACCATCCACGGCTCCGGCTCGGACCTGCTGCGCCTCATCGACGACATCCTCGACCTGTCGAAGATCGAGGCGGGCCGGATGGACGTCGAGCCGACCGAGGTCCAGTTCACCGACATCCGGTGCTTCGTCGAGCAGGCGTTCGCCCCGCAGGCCGAGGAGAAGGGCCTCGGCTTCGAGGTGCAGGTGGCCGAGGAGCTGCCCCCGTCGCTGGTCACCGACGCCCAGCGGTTGCAGCAGATCCTGCGCAACCTGCTCTCCAACGCGATGAAGTTCACCGACGCCGGCGCGGTGACGCTGCGGATCGCCCCGGCCCCCGAGAACGCGGTGTACGACGTGCCGGCGCTGACCAACGCCCGCCAGGTGATCGCCTTCACGGTGGTCGACACCGGCATCGGCATCTCGGACGACAAGCTGTCGCTGATCTTCGAGGCGTTCCAGCAGGCCGACGGCACGACCAGTCGGCGCTACGGCGGCACGGGGCTGGGGCTGTCGATCAGCCGGGACCTGGCCCGCCTGCTCGGCGGCTCGATCACGGTCAGCTCCACGTCGGGGGAGGGCTCGACCTTCACCCTCCACGTACCGGACGTGCTGGCGCCCGACGCGGTGGTCGCCCCGGCGCCGCCGTCGCCGGCCCGCGCGGGCCTGCCGTCGTCGCTGCTGATGCCCCCGCCGGCGCTGCCGGAGCGGCCCGAGACGCCGGTTACCCGGCGGCTGGAGGGCGTCACCGTGCTGATCATCGACGACGACGTGCGGAACGTCTTCGCTCTGACCAGCGCGTTGGAGCTGCACGGGATGACCGTGCTGTACTCGGACAACGGGGCGGACGGGGTCCGCCTGCTGGCCGAGCATCCGGAGGTGGACATCGTGCTGATGGATGCGATGATGCCCGACCAGGACGGATACGAGACGACCCGGCAGATCCGCCGCAACCACCGTTTCGCCGACCTCCCGATCGTCTTCCTGACCGCGAAGGCGATGCCGGGCGACCGCGAGTCCGCGCTCGCGGCGGGAGGCAGCGACTACATCACCAAACCGGTCGACCTGGACGAGCTCATCGAGCTGATGGCCTCCTGGGTGAGCGGCACCCGAGGCGAGGAGATTTCGTGACCCAGACGGCCAAGGCGCTGCTGGTCGACGACCGGCGGGAGAATCTGATGGCCCTGGAGGCGATCCTCCAGGGGCTGCCGGTGCAGTCGGTCGCGGTGGAGAGCGGCGAGGCGGCGCTCAAGCAGCTGCTGGTGGACGACTTCGCGGTTATCCTGCTGGACGCGCAGATGCCCGACATGGACGGCTTCGAGACGGCCAGCCACATCAAGCGGCGGGAGCGCACCCGCCACGTGCCGATCATCTTCCTCACCGCCGCCGACAAGGACGCCCAGCTCGCCCTGCGGGGCTACGCGGTCGGCGCGGTCGACTACCTCACCAAGCCCTTCGACCCGTGGGTGCTGCGGGCCAAGGTGTCGGTCTTCGTCGAGCTGTGGGTGAAGACCCGGCAGCTCGCCGCCCAGTCCGACGTGGTGCGCGAGCGCGAGGCGCAGTGGCGGGGGCTCACCGACGCGGTCGACGAGGCCACCGCGCTGCTGCGCACCGACGCGCCGGACGCCCGGGACCGGGCCGTGGAGCTTCTCGAGCAGGCCCGCTGGGGCAACCTGTAGGCCCTCAGGCGGGCGGGGGGTCGCCGTGGCCGTGGGCGGCGCGGCGGACCCGCCAGCGCTCGCCGAGCGAGGCGATCTCCTCCTGCACGAAGACGAAGAAGTCGCGCATCTCGGCGATCCGCTCGCCGGCCGGGCTGCTCCGGCCGGCGAGGGCGTCGACCCCGCCGTCCGCGATGTCGATGAAGTTCTTGTAGAGGCCGCTCTTCGTGAGCGCCCCCTCGTACCAGGGGTTCTCCGGCAGCCGGTAGCGGTCCCGGCGGGAGCCCTTCACCGGCTCGCGGACCAGCACCCCGAGCTGGATGAGGTAGCGGACCGCGCCGGAGACGGCCGCCGCGCTGACCCCGAGCCGCTCGCCGATCTCGGCGGCGGTCAGTGGGTCGTCGGCGCTCATGACGGCGAACAGCACCCGGGCGGCCATCCGGGGGAAGCCGACCTCGGCGAAGGCCATGGCCATCCGCTCGACGAAGAGGTGGACCCTCTCCTCGTCGCGGCCGGGCGGGTCGGCGGTCATTCGGGATTCTCCTCGGCGTGCTCTCGTCGCGTATCCGATCCTGCCTCAGCCTCTAGAGTCTTCACAACTTTGTGAAGCAACTGTAGCTTCTGATGTATGGATACTGCGATAGAGGTGACCGGCCTCGTCAAGACCTTCGGTCGGACCCGGGCGCTCGACGGGCTGGAGCTGACCGTCCGCGCCGGTGAGGTGCACGGCTTCCTGGGCCCCAACGGCGCCGGCAAGTCCACCGCCATCCGGGTGCTGCTCGGCCTGCTCCGGGCGGACGCGGGGGCCGCCCGGCTGCTCGGCGGCGACCCCTGGCGCGACGCCGTGGCCCTGCACCGTCGCCTGGCCTACGTCCCCGGCGACGTGACGCTCTGGCCCAACCTGACCGGGGGCGAGGTGATCGACCTGCTCGGCCGGCTGCGCGGCGGCATCGACCAGCGGCGGCGCGACGAGCTGCTGACGGCGTTCGAGCTGGACCCGCGCAAGAAGGGCCGGGCGTACTCGAAGGGCAACCGGCAGAAGGTCGGCCTCGTGGCCGCCCTGGCCGCCGACGTCGAGCTGCTGATCCTCGACGAGCCCACCTCCGGGCTCGACCCGCTGATGGAGGGGGTCTTCCAGCACTGGGTCGGCCGGGCCCGCGCCGAGGGCCGCACGGTGCTGCTCTCCAGCCACATCCTCGGCGAGGTCGAGGCGCTCTGCGACCGGGTGACGATCATCCGCAACGGCCGCGCCGTGGAGACCGGCACCCTCGCCGAGCTGCGCCACCTCCAGCGCACCTCCGTCGACGCGGAGCTGGCCGGGCCGCCGCACGGGCTGGCCGAGCTGCCCGGCGTGCACAACCTGCGGATCGACGGCGACCGGGTCCGCTTCGACGTGGACACCCCGGTCCTCGACGCCGCGCTGGGCCGGCTCACCGAGATCGGCGTACGGAGCCTGGTCAGCCGCCCGCCGACGCTGGAGGAGCTGTTCCGGCGGCACTACGAGTCGGCGGCGGCCCCCGCCGGGGCGACCCGATGACCGGGCCGGCCGGCGGGCCGAACCGCCGGGGCGGGCCGCTCACCGGCACCCTGCACCTGGCCCGGCTCGTCCTGCGCCGCGACCGCGTCCTGCTGCCGATCTGGGTCCTGCTGATCGCCGTCCTGCCCGCCTTCTACGCCGCCACGTACGCCGAGCTGTACCCGACCGCCGCCCAGCGTGCCGAGTACGCCCTCACCACCGCCGGCAACCCGTCGATCGTGGCGCTGCTCGGCCCCCTTCACGGCGACAGCGTCGGCGCGCTCACCGCCCAGCGGGCCGGGCTGCTGCACCTGATCGTCGGCCTGATCAGCCTGCTCGTCGTCGTCCGGCACACCCGCACCGAGGAGGAGGCGGGCCGGCGGGAGCTGCTCGGCGCCACGGTCCTCGGCCGGTACGCCGGGCTCGCCGCCGCGCTGCTGGTCACGTGCGCCGCAGACCTGCTGCTCGGGCTGCTGGTGACCGGCGGGCTGGTCGCCGCCGACCAGCCGGCGGCGGGCTCCCTGGCCTTCGGGCTGTCGGTCGCCCTCGCCGGGATCGTCTTCGCCGCGGTCGGCGCGCTCGCCGCGCAGCTCACCGAGAGCGCGGCCGGCGCGCGGGGCCTCGGCCTCAGCATGCTCGGCGCGGCGTACCTGCTCCGGCTCGCCGGGGACGCCGGCGACCGGGAATGGCTCAGCCGGCTCTCCCCGCTGGGCTGGGCCCAGCGCACCCACCCGTACGCCGGGGAGCGCTGGTGGCCGCTGGCGCTGCTGGCCGGGCTGGCGGCGCTGGTCGGCGCGGCGGCATTCCGGCTCTCGGTGCGCCGGGACCTCGGGGCCGGCGTGCTGCCGCAGCGGCTCGGCCCGCCCACCGCCGGCCCCGCCCTCGCCGGGCCGTGGGGGCTGGCCTGGCGGCTGCACCGGGGGTCGCTGCTCGGCTGGACCGTGTGCGCGGCGGCACTCGGCGCGGTGCTGGGGGGCGCCGCCGACGCGGCCGGGAACGCGGTGCACGGCAACGAGACCCTCGCGCGGGTGATCGAGCGCCTCGGCGGCTCGTCGGCGCTCGCCGAGGCGTACCTGGGGGCGGCCCTGAGCATCGTCGCGCTCGCCGCCGCCGGCTGCGGCATCCAGGCCGCGCTGCGGATGCGGGCCGAGGAGACCGCCCAGCGGGCCGAGCCCGTGCTCGCCACCGGGGTCGGCCGGTCCCGCTGGCTGCTCAGCCACCTGGTCTTCGCCCTGCTCGGCCCGGCGGTCATGCTCGCCGTGACCGGCGCGGCGACCGGGCTCTCGTACGGCCTCAGCGTCTCCGACGTCGCCGGTCGGGCGCCGCGGCTGACCGGGGCGGCGCTGGCCCACGTGCCGGCGGTCTGGGTGCTGGTCGGCCTGACGGTGCTGCTGTTCGGCCTGCTGCCCCGGCTCAGCGTGGGCGGGGCCTGGGCCGCGCTCGCCGCCTGCCTGCTTCTCGGTCAGCTCGGCTCGGTGCTGGAGCTGAGCCAGTGGCTGCTGGACCTCTCCCCGTTCACCCACACCCCGCAGCTCCTGGGCGCGACGGTCGACCCCCTCCCGCTGCTGGCCCTGACGGCGACCTCCGCCGCCCTCCTGGCCCTGGGCCTGGCCACCTTCCGCCGCCGCGACCTCCCCACCCCCTGACCCTTCCTCCATCGACCCTTCACCCGTTGATCATGGGGTTGGCCCCGACAATTCGGACGCAGATCGCCGCCAACCCCATGATCAGCGGGGCGGGCCCGGGCGGGCCGGACTGGGTGGGGGCGGGGTGGTCAGTCGGTGGGGGCCGTGTTGCGGATCATCAGGGCCGAGCGGAGGCCCGTGATGTCCAGGACGCGGAGCAGGAAGTCGCCCACGTTCGTGAGGACGAGCAGGCTCTGCGCGTGGCTGGCCTTGCGGCTGAGCACGACCAGGGTGCCGAGCCCCTGCGAGTCGCAGAAGGTCACGCCGCCCAGGTCGAGGACGACCCGGGGCGGGGGATCGGCGAGCACCTCGTTGACGACGGTCGAGAGCTGGGCTGCCGTGAGCATGTCGATCTCACCGACGAGGCGAAGCACGGCTTCGTCCCCCGTACGGTGTAGCGTGATGGACAGTTCGGCACGATCCACTCGGCCAGCCTAGCGCGATCCGGGCACCCCGGCCCGCTGAGGCGGGTTTGGCCTGCTCCGCCCGCTGAGGCGGCTCCGCCCGCTGAGGCGCGGGTATGGGCTGCCCGGCCCGTCGAGGCGGTGTGGCGAACATGGGCACCGGCCCGCCGAGGCGGGCCTCGCCGCCCGACCGACCGCGAGCGCCCAGCCCGTCGAGGGGCGGGCGCGGGCGGCCCCGCGCGTGAGCCCGGTAACCCGGAACCGGGGTGGCTGCCGCCTCTCCGTCCGGCGCTGACACAATAGCAACATCGTGACCGCTGACTTTTCCGCCGGAACCGGCCGTTACCCGGCCGACGCGCCGGCCTCCGAGGCCCTGTTCGCCCGCGCCCGCGCCCTCGTGCCGGGCGGGGTGAACTCACCCGTGCGCGCGTTCCGTGCCGTCGGCGGCACCCCGCGCTTCATGGTCCGGGGGGAGGGGCCCTGGCTCTACGACGCGGACGACCGGCGCTACGTCGATCTCGTCTCCTCCTGGGGCCCGCTGATCCTCGGGCACGCCCACCCGGAGGTGGTTGAGGCCGTCCGGTCCGCCGCCGGCCGGGGCACCAGCTTCGGCGCGCCGACGCCGGGCGAGGTGGAGCTGGCCGCCGAGATCGTCGACCGTACGCCGGTCGAGCAGGTCCGGCTGGTCAACTCCGGCACCGAGGCCACCATGTCGGCGATCCGGCTGGCCCGGGGGTTCACCGGCCGCACCAAGATCATTAAGTTCTCCGGCTGCTACCACGGGCACTCCGACGGGCTGCTCGCCGCCGCCGGCTCCGGCGTGGCCACCCTGGGCCTGCCCGACTCGCCGGGCGTGACCGGCGCGGCGGCCGGCGACACGATCGTGCTGCCGTACAACGACGTCGCCGCCGTGGAGGCCGCGTTCGCCGCCGAGGGGCCGCACGTCGCCGCGATCATCACCGAGGCGGCGGCCGGCAACATGGGCGTGGTGGCCCCCCGCGACGGCTTCAACCAGCAGCTCGCCCGGATCGCCCACGCGCACGGGGCGCTGCTGATCGTCGACGAGGTGATGACCGGGTTCCGGGTCTCCCGCTCCGGGTGGCACGGCCTCGACCCCTCCGACGCCGACCTGTGGACGTACGGGAAGGTCATGGGGGGTGGGCTGCCGGCGGCGGCCTTCGGCGGGCGCGCGGAGATCATGGAGCGGCTCGCCCCGGCCGGCCCGGTCTACCAGGCCGGCACGCTCTCCGGTAACCCCCTGGCCTGCGCCGCCGGCCTGGCCACCCTGCGCCTGGCCGACGACGCGCTGTACCGCACGCTCGACGCCACGGCCGCCACCGTGGGCAAGCTGGCCGCCGACGCGCTGGCCGCCGCCGGGGTCCCGCACCGGCTGTCGTACGCGGGCAACATGTTCTCGGTCTTCTTCACCGACGCCGACGTGGCCGACTACGACAGCGCGCGGACCCAGGACGTGCCGGCGTTCAAGGCGTTCTTCCACTCGATGCTCGCCGACGGGGTCTACCTGCCGCCGAGCGCGTTCGAGGCGTGGTTCGTCTCGACGGCGATCGACGACGCCGCGTTGGAGCGGATCGCCGGTGCCCTGCCTGCGGCGGCGAGCGCGGCGGCAGAGGCGAGCGCGGCGACAGCGGCGACAGCGGCGGGCCACGGGGGGTAGCGGTGAGCAAGACGGTGGTCCACGTGCTCCGGCACGGCGAGGTGTACAACCCCACCCAGATCCTCTACGGCCGCCTGCCCGGCTTCCGCCTCTCCGAGCTGGGCGTGCAGATGGCCAAGGCGGCGGCCCAGGGGCTCGCCGAGCGGGACGTGGTGCACGTGGTGGCCAGCCCCCTCGAACGCGCCCAGCAGACCGCCGAGCCGATCGCCGCGCAGTTCGGCCTGCCCGTCGGCGTGGACGAGCGGCTCATCGAGAGCGCCAACTGGTTCGAGGGCAAGAAGGTCTCCCCGGGCGACGGGTCCTTCCGCGACCCGCGTAACTGGTGGGTGCTGCGCGACCCGGTCACCCCGTCCTGGGGCGAGGCGTACGTGGCCATCGCCGAGCGGATGTTCGCCGCCCTGAACGCGGCCCGGGTCGCCGCCGAGGGGCGCGAGGCCGTGCTCGTCTCCCACCAGCTCCCGATCTGGACGCTGCGCCGGTACGTCGAGCGCAAGCGGCTCTGGCACGACCCGCGCCGGCGGCAGTGCGGCCTGGCCAGCCTCACCTCGTTCCACTTCGACGGCGCGAAGGTGGTCGGGATCGGCTACAGCGAGCCGGCCGCCCACCTGATCGCCACCTCACCGACAGCTCGGACGGCCAAGGGGGCCTGATGCCAGCCCGTAGGTGGATCGCGGGGCTCCTCGCGGCCGTGGTGACCACGGCCGCACTGACCGGCTGCTCCTCCGACAGCCAGGAACAGGTCTGCGCGACCACCGACGGCGTCATCGAGTGCGCCCCGGACCAGCGCTCCGCCGCCCCCAAGGTCTCCGGCGAGCTGCTCACCGGGGGCAGCTACGACGTCGCGAACGATCGCGGCAAGGTGGTCGTGGTCAACTTCTGGGGCTCCTGGTGCCCGCCCTGCCGGGCGGAGGCCGACGACCTGGAGGCCACCTACCAGGCCACGAAGGGCTCCGGGGTCACCTTCCTCGGCATCAACGTGCAGGACAACCGGGACAAGGCCATCGCCTTCGAAGAGGGGCGGGTCACCTACCCCAGCCTCTTCGACCCGCCGAGCCGGCTCGCCCTCGCCTTCGACATCTCGCCCACCACGATCCCGGCCACCGTCATCCTCGACCGCGACGGCCGGGTCGCCGTGGTGATCCGGTCGGCGGTCACCCAGGACCGGCTGCGGCCGATCGTCGAGCGGATCGCCGCCGAGCGACCCGCCCCCAACGGTTCCCGCTGATGGGCGACACCTTCCACGACCTCGCCCAGGGCGGGCCACTGCTGCTGGCCGTGGGCGCGGCGGCGCTCGCCGGGCTGGTCAGCTTCCTCTCCCCGTGCATCCTCCCGCTGGTCCCGGGCTACCTCTCGTACGTCACCGGCCTCGCCGGCACCGACCTCGAAAGGAAGGGCCCCCCGTCAACGCCTGCGGTAGAGCAGGGGCCCCCTCCTGACGCCCCGACGTCCGGCGCGCCCGGCGACGGCGGCGTGGCCGTGCGGCAACGGGCGGGCGTGCGGGAGCGGGCGGCGGGGCGTACCCGGGAGGGCGCCCGGACCGCGGCGGCGGTCCGGGGGCGGGTGCTCGCCGGGACGCTGCTCTTCATCGCCGGTTTCACCGCCGTCTTCACCGCCACCGCGATCCTCTTCGCCAGCGTGGGCCGGGTCTTCATCCAGTACGAGCGGGAGCTGGAGATCGGCGCCGGGGCGCTGATCGTGGTGCTCGGGCTGGCCTACGTCGGGGTGATCCCCGGCCTGCAACGGGAGTTCCGCATCCAGCGGCTGCCCGCCGCCGGCCTGCTCGGGGCCCCCGTCTTCGGCGCGGTCTTCGCCCTGAGCTGGATGCCCTGCACCGGCCCCACCCTCGCGGCGGTGCTCGGCATGGCCACCCCCGGCGGGCAGCTCGACCGGGCGGTGGTGCTCGCCGTGGCGTACTGCCTCGGGTTGGGCGTACCGTTCGTCGTCTTCGGGCTGGCCTTCCACCGGATGCTCGGGGTGTTCCGCGCCGTGCGGCGCAACAGCCGCTGGGTGACCCGGGTGGGCGGCGTCCTGCTGGTCCTGATCGGCCTGGCGCTGGTCACCGGCGGATGGACCGACTTCGTGATCTGGTTGCAGACGACGTTCGGCGTGGGCGAGGTGAGCATCTGATGACTACCGTGACGGACCGACCAGGCCGGGCCGCTCCCGAGGCGCCCCGCCGGCGGCCGAACCGGCTGCTGGCGCTGCTGCGCAACTCGTGGCGGCAGCTCACCAGCATGCGCACGGCGCTGATCCTGCTCTTCCTGCTCGCCGTCGCGGCGATCCCCGGCTCGGTGCTCCCGCAGCGCGGGGTCAGCCCGGAGAAGGTCAACGAGTACTTCGTCGAGCACCCCGACCTGGCCCCGCGCCTGGACCGGATCGGCGCGTTCGAGGTGTTCGGCTCCGTCTGGTTCTCGGCCATCTACCTGCTGCTCTTCACCTCGCTGATCGGCTGCATCGTGCCCCGGCTGCGCGACCACGTCCGCGCGCTGCGCACGAAGCCGCCGGCCGCGCCGAAGCGCCTGGACCGGCTGCCCCAGCACGCCGTGCTGACCGGCGTCGCCGTCGCGGGCCCCGGGGCCACCGATACCGAGGCCGTCGCCGCCGAGCTGCGCCGGCGGCGGTGGCGGGTGGTGGTCCGCGGCAACGAGGTCTCCGCCGAGAAGGGGTACCTCAAGGAGACCGGCAACCTGGTCTTCCACATCTCGCTGATCGCCGTGCTGCTCGGGGTGGCCCTCGGCTCCTGGTACGGCTGGCAGGGCAACCGCCTCCTGGTGGCCGGCGCGGAGAACGCGTTCTGCAACACCCGCCAGCAGTACAGCGAGGCCCAGGTCGGCGCCCGGGTGGACAACGCCGACCTGCCGCCGTTCTGCCTGACCCTGAGCAGGTTCGACGCACGCTTCCTGGACTCGGGGCAGCCGGAGCTGTACCGCGCCACGGTCGACGTGGAGCAGGCCGGCCGGCCGGCCCGCACCGAGTCGTTCTCGGTCAACTCGCCGCTGCGCCTCGGCGACGCCAACGTCTACCTGCTCGGCCACGGGTACGCGCCGATCCTGCGCTACACCGACCGGTACGGCAAGACGCAGACCAGCAACTTCCCCTTCCTGACCAGTGGGGACGCCACCCTCACCAGCGAGGGGGTGGCCGCGTTCCCCGACGTGAACGTCGACCCGGCCACCGGTAAGCGCGACGCGAACCTCCAGGTCGCCTTCGAGGGGCTCTACCTGCCGACCGCGCCGCAGCAGCCCCCCTTCACCCGGTCGGAGTTCCCGACCGAGCGCAACCCGGCCGTGGTGCTGGTGGCGTACCGGGGGAACCTCGGCATGGACGCGGGCATCCCCGGCTCGGTGTACCAGCTCGACCAGCGCCAGGTCAGCAACGGCAAGCTCCAGCAGATCGGCGACAAGAAGCTGGCCGTGGGCGAGAAGTGGACGCTGGACGACGGCAGCGTGCTGGAGTTCGTGGGCACGAAGCCGTACATCACCCTTTCCGTGCGGCACGACCCCTCCTCGACCCTGATGCTGGTCAGCTCGGGGGCGCTGCTGATCGGCCTGATGGGCGCGCTGTTCGGCCGGCGTCGCCGGGTCTGGTTCCGGATCACGCCGGCCGGCGACCCCGCCGGTGGAACTCCGACGGCCGGTAGTAGTTTGGTGGAGGCCGGTGGGCTGCCGCGCACCGACTATCCGGGTTTCGCCGACGAGTTCGCACAGCTCGTCGCCGCGATCGGCGGCGGGGTGCCGGGTGACGCGGGGCCGGCCGACGGGGCTTCGGCCGCCGGGAAGCTGACCGGGCGGGCCGGCGAGGGCCGCGCGGAGGAGACCGGCCCGGCCGGGACGCGAGAAGGAGCCGAGTGATGTCCGCACTCTCCGACCAACTGGTGACGTTCGCGATCCTGGCGTACCTGGTCGCGATGATCTGCCACGCGGTCGAGTACGCCCTGGGCAACGCCCGGGCCGTCGTCCCGGCCGCGCCCGCCCGCGAGCTGGTCGGGGCGGGGGTCGGCGGCTCCGGCGGCCCGGTCGACGCGCCCGCCACCCCGGCCGCGCCGGCCCGGGTGAGCCGCTCCGGAGACCGGGCCCGGCTCGCGGGCCGCGTCGCGGTCGGCTTCACCGCCCTCGCCGCCGCCCTGCACCTCGCGGCCACGGTCACCCGCGGCGTCGCCGCCGACCGGATGCCCTGGGGCAACATGTACGAGTTCGTGCTGACGATCTCGCTCATCTGCACGGTGGCGTGGCTCGCCGTGCTCTGGAAGCGCCCCTCGCTGCGCCGCCTCGGGCTCTTCCTCACCCTGGTCATGGTGCTGCTGCTGGCGTTCGCCGAGCTGAAGCTGTACGTCGAGATCGTGCCGCTCATGCCGGCGCTCAAGTCGGCCTGGTTCATCGTGCACGTGTCGACGATCGGCTTCTCGTCCGCGATCTTCCTGCTCGGGGCGGTGCCGGCCATCGCGTTCCTCATCCGCAACGGGTACGAGCAGGGCAAGCGCAGCTTCCCGTACACCCTGGCGCAGCGGCTGCCGGGGGCGGCCAGCCTGGAGCGGCTGACCTTCGTGCTGCACGCCTTCTCGTTCCCGATCTTCACCTTCGCGGTGATCGCCGGCGCGATCTGGGCGGAGTCGGCGTGGGGTCGGCCCTGGGGCTGGGACCCGAAGGAAACCTGGGCGTTCATCTCCTGGGTGGTGTACGCGGGCTACCTGCACGCCCGCGCCACCCCGAGCGTGAAGCGGAACGTGGCGACCTGGATCGCCATCGTCGGCTGCCTCACCATGCTGATGAACCTGTTCGGCGTGAACTTCTTCTTCACCGGCCTGCACTCGTACGCCGGGATGTAGCGACCGGCGCGGCGGTCAGCGCCGGGCGACCTTCGTCGCGGTGAGGATCCGGTCCACCTGCCGGGTGACCTGGTAGGCCACCTCCGGCACGTCGGACAGCTCGATCCGGTCGGCGCGCATCGCCAACTGGGCGTGCAGTTCCAGGGCCACCGCGTCGCGGATGCGGGCGAGCAGGGGCGAGAGGCCGTCCGAGTCTCCGGAGACGTACGCGTCACTCATGCCTTCATCGTCCCTCCGGGGGCGGTTCTTCGGCTGCCCCTCTCCCGCCCGAGACGAATAACTACATTTTTTGGAACTGTGGTTATAGGACCGCCCGCCTGTACTCCGACTGAGCCGGGAGCGGGTCAGCCGCCGAACCAGCCCGGGACGTCGAGGCGGAAGATGTCCGTGGCGGCAACGGCAAGGAGGTCGTCCTCCATCGCCGTGACCCGCTCCGCGCCGAGCGTGGTCGCCCACCGGTTGCGCAGCGCGTCGAGGACGACCGCCGAGCGGGCCAGCCCGTCGCGGCCCCGTGCGGTCGCCCGGACCAGCTTGCGGCGGGCGTCGTGCGGGTCGTCGCCGCGTTCCAGGTAGCCGAGGGCGACCAGCCGGTCGACCGTCTTGCCGGCGGCCTGCTTGGAGACGCCGAGCCGCTGCCCCAGCTCGGTGGCGGTGGTGCCGTCGGGGCCGACGGCCTGGAGGACGAAGCCGTGCAGCGGGCGCAGCTCGGGGTGCCCCTGCCGGGCCAGCTCCGCGTGCAGGTCGTCGATGAGGGTGCGGAAGCCGGCCAGCAGCAGCAGGGGCAGCGCGAAGCCGGGCCGGGCGGGATCAGCGCTTGCCACGTTCGACAACCACCTTTACGATTTGGACAACCACGTTGACTATCTTACGTCACGGCGGTTCCCCTGTCCCCTCCGAGAGCAGGTCACCGTGTCCCAGCGCGTCTTCACCGCCCACACCCCCGACACCGCGCCCGCCGCCGCCCGCCCGACCATCGAGGGGGTACGGCGGAAGTTCGGCTACCTTCCGACGCCGGTCGCCCTGATGGCCGAGTCGCCCCACCTGCTGAAGGGCTTCCTCACCGTCAACGGGATCTTCGAGCAGAGCAGCCTCGACCCGCTGGAACGGGAGGTGGTCGTGCTGACCGTCGCCACCCGCAACGAGTGCCACGTCTGCGTGGCGATGCACACCGCCACGCTGACCGGGCAGGGCGTCGACCCGGCGCTCGTCGCCGCGCTGCGCACCGGCGCGCCGCTGCCCGAGGCGCGGCTGGAGGCGCTGCGGTCGTTCACCCTGGCCGTCCTCGATCACCGGGGTGCCGTGCCGGACGCCGACCTGCGCGCCTTCCTCGACGCCGGTTACGAGCCCCGACAGGCCCTCGACGTGGTCCTCGGTGTCGGCACGTACACCATCTCCACCTTCGCCAACCGCCTCACCGACGCCCCGCTCGACCCCCGGCTCGCCGCCGCCGCGTGACCCTGCCCCGCCCCACACAGCGAGTGATCAAGGAGTTTCCGTCACGGTCCCGGGTGATCCCTGACGCAAACTCCTTGATCACGGGGACGGACGGACGGGCGGGCGGGCGGCGGTCGCCGCCGAGCGGTGCGCAGGTGGTGGGGGCCGGGTGGGGCGGCACTCAGCTTGGTGGGGGAGACTGGCTGTCATGGCTCGTGGCTTCCCGTACACCGACCTGAAGGACTTCCTCGCGGCGCTGGAGCGCGCGGGGGAGCTGCGCCGGGTCAGCGTCCCGGTCGACCCCACGCTGGAGATCAGCGAGATCGTGACCCGCACCGTACGGGCCGGCGGGCCGGCGCTGCTGTTCGAGCGGCCCACCCGGGGCGAGATGCCGGTGGCGGTCAACCTCTTCGGCACCGAGAAGCGGATGGCGATGGCGCTCGGGGTGGAGCACCTCGACGAGATCGGCAACCGGATCGGCGAGCTGCTCAAGCCGGAGCTGCCGATGGGCTTCTCGGGCATGATGGGCGGCCTCGGCAAGGTGATGCAGCTCAAGTCGATGCCGCCGAAGAAGGTCAGGACGGCCCCCTGCCAGCAGGTGGTCTACCGGGGTGACGACGTCGACCTGAACCGGCTGCCCGGCCTCCAGGTGTGGCCCGGCGACGGCGGGATCTTCCACAACTTCGGGCTGACCCACACCAAGCACCCGGAGACCGGCAAGCGCAACCTGGGGCTCTACCGGCTCCAGCAGCACAGCCACAACACCCTCGGCATGCACTGGCAGATCCACAAGAACTCCACGGCCCACCACGCCGTCGCCGAGCGGCTCGGGCAGCGGCTCCCGGTCGCCATCGCCATCGGCGCCGATCCGGTGGTCGCCTACTCGGCCAGCGCGCCGCTCCCCGCCGACATCGACGAGTACCTCTTCGCCGGCTTCCTGAGCGGCGAGCGGGTCGAGATGGTCGACTGCCTGACCGTGCCGTTGCAGGTGCCGGCGCACGCCCAGGTGGTGCTGGAGGGCTACCTGGAGCCCGGCGAGCGGCTGCCGGAGGGCCCGTTCGGCGACCACACCGGCTTCTACACCCCGGTCGAGCCGTTCCCGGTGCTGCACGTCGAGGCCATGACCATGCAGCGCGACCCGGTCTACCACTCGATCGTCACGTCCCAGCCGCCGCAGGAGGACCACGGCCTCGGCAAGGCCACCGAGCGGATCTTCGCGCCGCTGCTGCGCTTCCTCATCCCGGACATCGTCGACTACGACCTGCCCGCCGCCGGGGTCTTCCACAACTGCGCGATCGTGTCGATCCGCAAGCGCTACCCCAAGCACGCCCAGAAGGTGATGAACGCGATCTGGGGCGCGCACATGATGTCGCTGACCAAGCTCATCGTGATCGTCGACGAGGACTGCGACGTGCACGACTACAACGAGGTCGCCTTCCGGGCCTTCGGCAACGTCGACTACGCCCGGGACCTGCTGCTCACCGAGGGGCCCGTGGACCACCTCGACCACGCCTCGTACCAGCAGTTCTGGGGCGGCAAGGCCGGCGTCGACGCCACCCGCAAGCTGCCCGAGGAGGGCTACGGCCGGGGCTGGCCGGAGGAGATGACCATGTCGCCCGAGGTCGTCTCCCTGGTCGACAAGCGCTGGAAGGAGTACGGCATCCGATGACCACCGCCGCCGTCACCGAGCCCGTCGAACGCCCCGGGCGGGTCAAGTCCTTCCTCAAGCTGGTCGCGATCGAGCACTCCGTCTTCGCGCTGCCGTTCGCGTACCTGTCGGCGCTGACCGCGATGCAGGTCGACGGCGGGCGGGTGCGCTGGGTGGACCTGCTGCTGATCACCGTGGCGATGGTCGGGGCGCGGACGTTCGCCATGGCCGCCAACCGCATCCTCGACCGGCGGGTCGACGCCCGGAACCCGCGTACCGCGAACCGGGAACTGGTCACCGGGGCCGTGAGCGTGCGCACGGCCTGGACCGGCGCGGCCGTCGCCCTGGCGGTGTTCCTCGCCGCCGCCGCCCTGCTCAACCCGCTCTGCCTGGTGCTCGCGCCGCTCGCCGTGGTGCCGCTGGTCGTCTACCCGTACGGCAAGCGGTTCACCAACTGGCCGCACGCGATCCTGGCCGTGGCCCAGGCGGTCGGCCCGGTCGGCGCGTGGCTGGCGGTCACCGGCACCTTCGCCGGCTCCTGGCCGGCGTGGCTGCTCGGCGCGGCCGTCGGCCTGTGGATCGGCGGCTTCGACCTGATCTACGCCTGCCAGGACGCCGACGTCGACCGGAGGATCGGCGTGCACAGCGTGCCCGCCCGGTACGGGCTGCGGTTCGCCCTGCACGCCTCCACCGTCGCGCACGTGGTGACCTTCGCGGCGTTCATCTGGTTCGGGGCGCTGGTCGGGTTCGGCTGGCTGTGGTGGATCGGGCTGGCGCTCACCGCCGTCGCGTTCGGCTACCAGCACGTCGTGGTCAGCCCGACCGACCTGAGCAAGGTCAACCGGGCGTTCTTCACCGCGAACGGGTTCGTCGGCATCGCGCTGTTCGTCTTCGCCCTGCTCGACCTGGTGATCCGGCTCGGCCTGCGTCCCTGAGCCGGTCGGGCGGCGCTGAACCGGTCGGCCGGCGCTGGTCCGGTCGGGCGCGCTGCGCCCGGGGCCGGTTGTTAGGAGGGGGCCCCTGCTCTACCGGAAGCGTTGACAAGGGCACCTTCCTTACCGCCGTAGCGGGCGCTCTCCAGCGTCCACTCGATGGTGCCGCCGACGGCGGCGGCGATGCCGTCGAGGTGGTCGGCTACCGCCTCGTCCAGCGCCGGGCCGAACGACGGCACGCTCGCGCGCAGCTCCACGAAGCGGCGCAGCGCCGCCCGCCACCGCTGCGCGGCCAGGTCGACGGCGGCGGCCACCGGCACGCCCCGCTCGGCGGCCAGGGCCAGCACCAGGTTGTGCCCGCCGGAGGTGACCCGGTCCCGCTCCAGCGAGGCGATGTCGTTGTACCAGGAGAGCAGGTCGTTGCCGAGGTCGGCGATCTCGTGCAGCAGCGGGTGGTGGTACACCGCGTCCGGCAGCGGCCGGCCGGTGACGAACTCGATCAGCACGTACGACACGTACGCCGCCGAGGTGGCCCGGCGCAGCTCGACGTACCGGCGCACGCCCGGCGGGCGGCCCGCCGTCTTGCCGGCCGCCTCCTGCCGGACCCCGTCGAGGTGGTGCCCCACCGCGTCGGCGAACCGCTCCCGCCAGCGGCCCGGCATCCGGCGGCGCGGCTCCCGCCAGGCGCGCGCCAGCAGCCGGCGCAGCGGGCCCGTGAGCCCCGGTTGGTGCCCCTGGGGGCCCTCGCCCAGCAGCCGCAGCGTCCCGTCGCGCAGCGCCCGGATCTGGTCGGGGGTCAGCCGGTCGGGCCCGTCGCAGGCGTCGTCGACCAGGAAGAACCAGGTGAACAGCTCGGCGACGACGCGCAGGTCGGGCTCGGTGGCCCCGGGGTAGAGCCGGCCCGCGTACCGGGCGAAGCCGGCGCGGGACAGCCGCTCCAGGGCCGGGCCGTCCAGCGGCGGGCCGAGGCCGGGCAGCCGGTCGTCCAGCCACCGCTGCACCCGGTCGGCGTACGGCGACAGCCGAGGCGGAATGGGGCAGTCGGAGCGGAGCGACCAGAGGACGTCGCCGGTCATCACCGATTTCCTCCCGTCGGCGTCGGATGCCCACCGCAGCATCGCAGGTCCGCCCAGCCCCGGGTACGGCGGCCCGGCCGGCGTGCCGGACCGGCCCGGCCGGGTTCTCGGCTGGTCGGGCCGGGGTGGCGGACCGGCCCGGGCGGGTCGGTGACCGGTCGGGCCGGCGGACGGACCGGCCCGGCCGGCTCCAGGGGCCGGCCGGCGGCCCTCCAGGACGACCAGGCAGGCTGGACGGTATGCGCGAACCATGGGTGGTGGGGGTCTCGGGGGCGTCCGGCACGCCGTACGCGGCGGCGGTGGTCCGGGCGCTGCTCGACGCCGGGGAGCCGGTGGACCTGGTGGTGTCCCGGGCCGCCCGGCTGACCATCCTCGACGAGACCGGGCTGGCCTTCCGCGACGCGCACTGGGCCGAGGACCTCGCGGCCTGGATCGGGCGCGACCTGGGCGGCGACGACCTGCGGTACTGGCCCGCCGGTGACCTCGCCGCCGGCCCCAGCAGCGGCTCCTACCGGGTACGTGGGATGGCGGTGGTGCCGGCCAGTACGGCGGCCTGCGCCGGCATCGCCATCGGGCTGTCGAAGGATCTTCTCCAGCGGGCCGCCGAGGTCAACCTCAAGGAGCGGCGGCCGGTGGTGGTGGTGCCCCGCGAGACGCCGGTGACCCGCAGCCACCTGGAGCACCTGATCGCCCTGCACGACGCCGGGGCGGTCGTGCTGCCGGCGAGCCCCGGCTTCTACGGCGCCGGGGCGGCGGCCTCCGCGCAGCAGCTCGTCGACTTCGTGGCCGGAAAGGTGCTCGACGCGCTGGGCGTGCCGCACACCCTGTTCCGCCGCTGGTCGGGCGAACTGGGCACCGGCCGCTCCTGACCGCCCCGGCCGCTCCTGACCGCGCCCCGGTCGCTCCCGGCCGCCCCGAGAGGCGGGCCGGCGCTGGTACGTCCCGGCGCTGGTACGTCCCGGCGCTAGTACATCCCGGCGCCGGCCGGGCCGGGGCCGGTCGACGCGGCGGGGCCGACGTCACGGGCCTTCCCCATGTCGTCCGCCTCCTCCAACATGCCCTCCCCCTCCAGCAGGGCCCGCACCTCGGATTCCCGAAACCGGCGATGCCCGCCTGGAGTCCGGATGCTGCCGATCCGGCCGGCTGCCGCCCATCTCGTCACAGTCTTCGGGTCAACCCGAAACAGCGCGGCGACCTCACCCGGTGTCAGCAGGCGATCTCCAGTGTCCACAGCCCCCTCCTCGCGTCGACGAAGCCCCCGGCTGAACACACTGCCCCCGGCCGGTGCGAGCCCAGAGCCGTCATGAGGGACGTATGGCAATTACAGCACCAGCGACCTGGCCTGTCCGCCAAACGCGAAAAACGCACTGAGTGGGAAGTTAGTAAATGCTGTCGGCGCCGAACTCCCTTGACCGAGGGTCCGTGGACACTCACCTGCTGTCATGTGCAACGTGTGCCGGACGCCGGACGTTACGCGCCAACCACTAGGGTCACAGTCCGTGGACGCTATCGACCTCAGCCTCGTCGAGCTGCTGCAAGGCAACGCCCGACTGTCGTACGCCGAGCTGGCCCGCCAGGTCGGCCTCTCCGCTCCCGCCGTGCACGAACGGGTCGGCAAGCTGGAATCGAGCGGGGTGATCCGGGCCTACCGGGCGGAGGTGGAGCCCGAGTCCATCGGGCTCGGGGTGACCGCCGTGATCGGCCTCGTCGAGGACTCCGGCGCGGACACCGACGACGTGCTGGAGGCGGTCCGGCGGATGCCCGAGATCGACTCCTGCTACTTCATGGCCGGGGTCGAGTCGTTCCTGCTCAAGGCGCGGGTCGGCACGATCGCCGAGCTGGAGCAGCTCATCGTCCGGCTGAACCGCACCCCGGGCGTCGCCTCCACCCGGACCGGGGTCGCCCTGTCCACCAAGTGGGAGAACCGCCCGCAGCCGCTCGGGCCGGCCTCCTGACCCGCTTGCTACGTTGCCGGCATGACTCATCTCGACCGGGGCGACGAGGCCAGCCGGACGTGGGTGACCGAGGCGATCGCCGCGGTCGAGGCCGACGCCAACCGCTCCGCCGACACCCACCTGCTGCCGTTCCCGCTGCCCCGCGAATGGGGGATCGACCTCTACCTCAAGGACGAGTCGGTGCACCCCACCGGCTCGCTCAAGCACCGCCTCGCCCGCTCCCTCTTCCTGTACGGGCTCTGCAACGGCTGGATCGGCCCGAGGACGACCGTCATCGAGGCGTCCTCCGGCTCTACGGCGGTCTCCGAGGCGTACTTCGCCAGGATGCTGGGCCTGCCGTTCATCGCGGTGATGCCGGCGTCCACCTCGCCCGAGAAGATCGCCCAGATCGAGTTCCAGGGCGGGCGCTGCCACCTGGTCGACGACCCGGCCCGGGTGGTGATCGAGGCCCGCTGGCTCGCCGAGGACGGCGACGGCCACTTCATGGACCAGTTCACCTACGCCGAGCGGGCCACCGACTGGCGGGGCAACAACAACATCGCCGAGTCGATCTACGCGCAGCTCGCGCTGGAGCGGCACCCCGTACCGGACTGGATCGTCGTCGGCGCGGGGACCGGCGGCACCAGCGCCACCATCGGCCGGTACCTCCGGTACCGCCGGCTGCCCACCAAGCTCTGCGTGGTCGACCCGGAGAACTCGGCGTTCTACCCGGCCTGGCAGGCCGGTGACTGGTCGGTGCGCACCGGCCGGGGCTCCCGCATCGAGGGGATCGGCCGGCCGGGCGTCGAGGCGTCGTTCCTGCCCGCCGTGGTGGACCGGATGGTGCAGGTGCCCGACGCCGCCTCCCTGGCCGCCATGCGGGCCGGCTCCGCCCTGCTCGGCCGGCAGGTCGGCGGCTCCACCGGCACCAACCTGTGGGGCGTGTTCGGCCTGGTCGCCGGGATGCTCGCGCAGGGGCGTACCGGCTCGGTCGTCACTCTCATCTGCGACCCCGGCGACCGCTACGCCGACACGTACTACTCCGACGAGTGGGTCGCCGAGCAGGGTCTCGACCTGGCCCCGCACCTGGCGGCGATCGACCGCTTCCTCACCACGGGCACCTGGCCGGGCTGAAAGGAGGGGCACCTTGTTAACGCCTACGGTAGAGAAGGGCACCCCTTTCACGCCTCCCGGCGCGGGCGCGGCTCAGCACGGGCGCGCGGCTCAGCGGCACGGGCGCGCGGCTCAGCGCGGGGCGACGCGTTCCACCAGGCCGGGGTAGCGGAGCACCCAGCCGTCGCCGTCCACGTCCAGCTCGGCGGCGAACGTCCCGCTCGCGAAGCCGACGCGCCCCGGCCCGAGCGCCGTGTAGACCTGCTCGGCGGGCACCACCGTCAGGCTCGGCACCAGCACCCACGCCACGGTGATCCGGTGCGCCGTCCCCGCCGCCGCCGAGGCGAGCCCCAGCCGCCGTACCGGAAGGGTGTTGAACAGCGGCGAACCGCCCAGGTCCACGTCCACCGCGTCGGCCAGCCGGCCCGGGTCGTCGGTGCCCGGCAGGCCCGCCGGCGGCCGCCCGGCCGCCCGCAGCGCGGCGTCCAGGTCGCCCTCCTCCGAGGTCGTCACCCGCCACCGGTCACCGGCCGGCTCCAGCCGCACGCTGCGCTGCCAGCCCGCGCCCTCCGCGTCGACCTCCAGCCGGCTGACCGCCCAGTCCGGCCCCGTCGTCAGCCGGTAGCGGCAGGTGTAGGGGATCGGGTCGACGGCGAGCGCGACCCCCCGCGCGGTGAGGCCGCCCGCGTCGTCGCACACGGCGTGCTCGGCGCCGGTGGTGTCCGTCCGGTTCCAGAACAGCGAAATCGGCATGGACCGCACGTTACGCCACCCGCCCGGCAGGGGCAGGACATGCGGAAACGCCGCCGCGGAGCGTGGGCTCCGTGGCGGCGTTCCGGTCGTCGTCAGACTCAGTGGCTACGCACCGGCGGGCGCCCGCCGAAGCCGCGCCGGTCGTCGCGCGGCCGGTCGTCCCGCCCGCGCACCTCGGGGCGGAAGCCGCCCCGCCGGTCGCCGGTACGCGGCTCCCCGCCGCGCTCACCACGCTCCGGGAAACGGCGCTCGCCCCGAACGTCCCGGTCGCCGTAGCGCCGCTCGCCCCGCTCCTCGAACCGACGGGGACCGGCCGGGCGGTCGTCGAACCGCCGCACGTCGCGGTCGCCGTGGCGGCGTTCGCCCCGCGCGTCGCGGTCGCCGAACTGCCGGTCGCCCCGATCGTCGAAGCGCCGGTCGCCCCGGTCGCCGAACTGCCGGTCACCCCGGTCGTCGAAGCGGCGTTCGCCCCGCGCGTCCCGGTCCTCGAAGCGACGGGGGCCGGTCGGGCGGTCGTCGAACCGCCGCGCGTCGCGGTCGCCGTGGCGGCGTTCGCCCCGCGCGTCGCGGTCGCCGAACTGCCGGTCGCCCCGGTCGCCGAACTGCCGGTCGCCCCGTGCGTCGCGGTCGGCGTAGCGGCGCTCGCCCTGCGGCCGGTCGGCGAACCGGCGGTCGCCCTGGGGCCGGTCCCCGTAGCGGCGCTCGCCCCGGTCGTCGAAGCGGCGCTCACCCGCCGGGCGGTCGCCGAAGCGGCGCTCCCCGCCGAAGCGCGGCTCCCGGTCGCCGTACCGGCGCTCGCCCCGGCCGTCGCGGTCGCCGAAGCGGCGCGGGCCGGACGCGCGGTCGCCGTGCCGGCGGGCGGCCGGGGGCTCGTCGCGCACCGGTACGCCGCTGGGCTCGCGCGCGCCGGTCAGCTCGGCCAGCGCCGGGTCGCCGGCCCGGACCCGGTTCTCCGTCGGCGCGACGCCGGCCTTCTCCAGCATGGCCAGCGTGGTGCGGCGCTGCTTGGGCAGCACCAGGGTGGCGACCGCGCCGGACTCGCCGGCCCGCGCGGTACGCCCCGCGCGGTGCAGGTAGTCCTTCGGCTCCTTCGGCGGGTCCACGTGCAGCACGAGGGAGACGCCGTCGACGTGGATGCCCCGGGCCGCCACGTCGGTGGCGACCAGCACGTTCATTCGGCCCTCGCGGAACTCGGCGAGCGTGCGGGTCCGCATGTGCTGCGTCTTGCCCCCGTGCAGCCCGCCGGCCCGTACGCCGACGGCGGCGAGCTGCTCGACCAGCCGGTCCACGCCGAGCTGGGTGCGGGCGAAGAGCATGGTCCGGCCGGAGCGGGCCGCGATCGACGCCGCCACGGCGAACTTGTCGTGCGGCGGGATCAGCAGGATGTGGTGGTCCATCGTGGACACAGCGGCGGTGGGCGGCGCGGTGGAGTGGGTCACCGGGTCGGTCATGAACCGCTTGACCAGCGAGTCCACGTCGCCGTCCAGGGTGGCCGAGAACAGCAGCCGCTGGGCGTGGGCGGGCGTCTTCGCCAGCAGCTCGGTGACGTCGGGCAGGAAGCCCATGTCGGCCATCTGGTCGGCTTCGTCGAGCACGGTCACCTCGACGTCGTCGAGGAGGCAGGCCCCCCGGTTGATCAGGTCGCCCAGCCTCCCGGGGGTGGCCACGACGATCTCCACGCCCCGGCGGAGCGCGTCGATCTGCCGGTCGTACGGCACGCCGCCGACGGCGGTCTTGAGGAAGATGCCGACGGCCTTGCCCAGCGGCACCAGCGCGTCGTTGACCTGCATCGCCAGCTCCCGGGTGGGGACCAGGACGAGGGCGCGCGGGTGCAGCGGCCGGGCCCGGTTGCGCTCGGCGAGCCGGGCGATCAGCGGCAGGCCGAAGGCGAGGGTCTTGCCGGAGCCGGTCTGACCACGGCCGAGGACGTCCCGGCCGGCGAGGGCGTCCGGGACGGTGGCCCGCTGGATCGGGAACGGGGTGGTGATGCCGAGCCGGTCCAGCGCCCGGACCAGCGACTGGGGCAGCCCGAGCGCGGCGAAGTCGACGTCGGCGTCGTCATCGAGGGCGTCGGTGCTGTCGGCGTCGGCGTCCACGGGGGCGTCGACCGGAGCCGCCTCGGTGGGGGTGTCGGCCGGGGCGGGGATGTCGACCGGGGCGTCGAGGACGGACGGGAACATGCCGGGTTCAGCAAAGGTGGTCAAGAAATGCCTTTCGAGCGGGGCGCATCTTCGCGATGGCCTGCCGCAGCTCAATGCCGCCGAATCGCCCGCAAGATCGCCCATGGGCGCGCCTCAGCGCGCCGGGTCGGTGTGATTACGACAAGTGTACGGCGGGACGCCAAACCCGCCACCGCGCCGCGAGGCGGTAGTGGGCGGACTCACCATCCCTCGATGCCTCAGATGTCGATGAGGCCGCCGACCAGCCCGTCCACCGTGTCGCCCGCCAGCAGCACGACCAGCACGCTGATCGCGACGAGCAGCCCGAGCGACGCCGCCAGGACGATCACCACCTTGGTGGTGCTGGACCGGTGCGTCGGGCTGTCCGCCCAGCCCTGGGCGAGGATGTGCCCGGTCAGCGAGCCGGAGTTGTCCAGCGGGTTGCCGGCCGGCAGCGCGACCGTGGCGAAGCCCGGCCCCTCGGTGCCGTACGCGATGCTGGCCAGGTCGGCCGTCCCCGGGTCCCGACGGGCGGCGGTGGCCCGCGTCGTCGGGCGGCCCGGGGGCCCGGCGGTGGCCCGCCCTCCGGTGGCCCGGTCGGTGGGCGCGCCGCTCGTGGGCGTGACCTGCCAGGCGGTGGTCGGGGCGGTGCCGTAGAGGCCGGGAGCCGGCCGGTCGGCGGCGGGCGCACCCGACGCCGGTGCGCCGGAGACGGGCGCGGCACCGCCCCACCCCATCGGGTCGGTGGGCGGCGGCCAGCTCGGCAGGGCGGGCGCCGGCACGACCACGGGCGACCCGGCCGGGGCGGTCGTCGAGGTCAGCGGGGGCGGCGGGAACGGCGGCGCCGGCATCGGGCCGGGCGGCGGGGGCGGCGGTGGCACCGGGGGGCCGGGCGGCGGGGCGGGCGGGCCCGGCGCGGGTGGCACGGGACCGGGCGGCACGGGACCGGGGCCGGGCGGCCCGGGGACCGGGCCCGGCGGGTACGGCCCCGGGGCCGGCGGCGTCGGCTCCGGCGGGGTGGGACCGGGCAGGGGCGACGGGGGTGCCGGCGGGTTCGGCCCCGGCACGGGCGGTGCCGGTGTCGGTGGGGTGGGCCCGGGCACGGGCGACGGGGGTGCCGGCGGGTTCGGCCCCGGCACGGGCGACGGAGGTGCCGGCGGGTTCGGACCCGGCACCGGCGACGGGGGCGCGGGCGGGTTCGGACCCGGCGCGGGCGGAACGGGCGCGGGAGGGGGCTCCGGGGCGGGTGGCGCCGGCGGCTCGGCCGGCTCCGGGGGCCGCGCCGGCTCGGGCGGCTCCGGGTTCGCCGGGGCCGAGCGGTACACCTTCGTGCCGCCGGTCTGGGCCCACGGGGCGCCGGCTCCCCCGAGGGCACCGGCGGCCTCGCTGGCGGAGACCCGGTTCAGCCCCGGCACCGACGCGCTGGCCCGGGCGTGGGTGGACGCGGTGCCCCCGCCGCGCGGGCCGGGCACCGAAGCGCCGCCGAGGCTCGTCGGCGCGGATACCGCGCCGCTTCCGGCGTCCTGACCGTCCCGGTCGTTCCCGGGCCCCGCATCCCCGCCGTCGGCGGTCGGGTTCGGGGCGGACGCGGGGCCGATTTTGGCCCCCGCGCGGTACGTGGTCCCGCCGCCCCCGGCCGCCCGCGCCGCGCCCGTCTCGGGCGGGACGCTGGCGGTGGCCACGCCCACCCGGGCCCGTGCCGCGACGGCGGGCACGGTCGCCCGCCCGCTCGGCCCGGCCGGGGGCGCGTCAGCCGGGCCCTCCGCCGTGCGGCCGGCGGTGCCGGACGGGTTTCCGGGGTCGGCCGTCCCCGCCGGGACCTCTTGCTCGCCCATGGTCGCCCTCCGTGCCCGCGCTCGCCTCCGCGCCCGTGACGTCGGACCGGAAGTGTCTGGGTGTCACGGTGCCATATTCCCGCCCGGCAGCACAGCCGGAGTGAGTGGACGCGCTCAGCCGGCCGTGCTGGCCGATGCCTTCGGCGAGGCGCTGTCGATCGGCGTCGGGCTGCTGGCCTGACTGGTCGGGGCCGGCGTCGGCGACGGGGCGTCCGTCGGCGTCGGCGTCGGGCTCGGCGACGGGGTCGTCGGCGTCGGCTTCGGGGTCGGGGTCGTCGGGGTGGGCTTCGGCGTCGGCTTGGTGGGCTTCGGCGTGGGCTTGGTGGGCTTGGTGGGCTTCGGGGTCGGCTTGGGGGTCGGTTTCGGGGCCGTCGGGGGCTTCGACGGGGCGGGCGCCGGGGCCGGGACCCCCGGGGCGGGCACCGCGCCGACCACTCGGGTGGCGGCGTAGAGCCGGGACCATCCGACCGGGGAGATCTTCACCGTCTGGCCCGTGGTCGGGGCCTGGACCATCTTCCCGTTGCCGATGTACATGGCGACGTGGTGGATGGTCGTCCAACTGCTGCCGGAGGCGAAGAAGAGCAGGTCGCCGGGGAGCAGGGCCGAGCGGCTCACCGCCCGGCCACGGGTCGCGTAGTACTGGTCGCGGGACACCCGGGGCAGGTCGTAGTAGCCCGCCGACCGGTAGGCGGCCCACATCAGGCCGGAGCAGTCGAAGGCGTCCGGCCCCTCCTCCGACCAGACGTACGGGTCGCCGAGCTGGGCCAGGGCGTAGCGCACGGCGGCGACCGCGGTCGGGCTGGCGGCGAGGCCGTTGGCGCTCTGCCCGTCCACGTAGGAGGCGCCGGTCCGCTGGTCGAGCGCCTCCTGCTGGCGCTCCAGCTCGATGATCTGGTCGGCGTTGTCCCTGCGCAGCTTGAGCAGCTTCGACTCCTGCTCGCGCAGCGACTTCTCCACCGCGGTGTACTGCTCCCGCACGCCGCGTACCCGGGTGTCGGCGGCGGCCCACGCCTGCTGGGCGACCTGCTCGGCGGCGCGGGCCCGGATCACCTCGCCGGCGGCGGCGGTGGTCGCCCCGTCGGCCTGCTCGCCCCGGATGCTCCGCTGGAGCACGTTGAGGCCGTGCAGGTCCTCGGCGAACGCGGCCGGCGGCAGGGCGGCGGCGGCCTTGAGCGCGCCGGCCGCGGCGGCGTCCGCGCCCTGCTCGGCGAGGGTCAGGGCCGCACGGGCGGCCTTCAGGTCCCGGTCGGCGGTGGCGAGCTGGGTCTCCGCGTCGGTGCGGGTCTGTTGCAGCGCGAGCAGTTGGTTGCCGAGGAGCCCGACCTGGGCCTCGGCGGCGGCGATCGCGGCGGCGAGCGGACCGTTGCCCAGCGGCGACCCGGGCACGCCGGGGGCCCCCGGGAGCACGGGGCCGTTGGCCGCGCCGGGGAGCAGGACCCCGCCGGCGGCGACCGGGCGGGCCCCGCTGTCGGGGACGACGTTGGGCAGCGGCGGTTCCGCGTACGCGGGGGTGGCGAGGGCGGCCGTCGCGACCGCGCTGAGCAGCGCGGACCAGAGCATCGGCCGGAGCACCGGGGAGAAGAGGGGGGCCCTTCGTCGTTGCCGTCGTGGCCTTCGCGTGGTCCGCACCATTCCGCTCCCCGTCCGGCTTCGCTGGCCAGCGCCCAGAGAGGCGCGGCGACGACGGCGCGCCCGTCGTGTGGCGCGCCCCACCCTGTCTTACCGTACCGACGCAACGATGTCGATGGCTGCGGAGGTAACGAGCGGCTGAGAGTTCGGTGAGGTACGTCGCTGGGCTCGACCGGGCCGACGTCGTGTCGGCGACCCGACGTACGCTCGACGGGACCGTAGGTGGGAAGGGACGTGGCTTTCGATGGACGCCGGACTCAAGCGTGAGCTCGAAGCGAAGGTGTACGCGGGCGAGCGGCTGACCCGTGAGGACGGGATCGCCCTCTACGACAGCGACGACCTGACCTGGCTGGGCCGGCTGGCCCACCACCGGCGCACCGAGCTCAACGGCGACCGGGTGATGTTCAACGTCAACCGGCACCTCAACCTGACCAACGTCTGCAGTGCGAGCTGCGCGTACTGCTCGTTCCAGCGCAAGCCGGGCGAGAAGGACGCGTACACGATGCGCATCGACGAGGCCGTCCGCAAGGCCAAGGAGATGGAGGACGAGCAGCTCACCGAGCTGCACATCGTCAACGGCCTGCACCCGACGCTGCCCTGGCGCTACTACCCGAAGGTGCTGCGCGAGCTGAAGGCGGCGCTGCCGAACGTCAACCTGAAGGCGTTCACCGCGACCGAGGTGCAGTGGTTCGAGAAGATCAGCGGGCTGAGCGCCGACGAGATCCTCGACGAGCTGATGGACGCCGGCCTGGAGTCGCTGACCGGCGGCGGCGCCGAGATCTTCGACTGGGAGGTCCGCCAGCACATCGTCGACCACGCCTGCCACTGGGAGGACTGGTCGCGCATCCACGCGCTGGCCCACTCGAAGGGCATGAAGACCCCGGCGACGATGCTCTACGGGCACATCGAGGAGCCCCGGCACCGGGTCGACCACGTGCTGCGGCTGCGCGAGTTGCAGGACTCCACCGGCGGTTTCCAGGTCTTCATCCCGCTGCGCTACCAGCACGACTTCGTGGACTCGGCGGATGGCAAGATCCGCAACCGGATCCAGGCCCGCACCACGATGGCCTCCCCGGCCGAGTCGCTGAAGACCTTCGCCGTCTCCCGGCTGCTGTTCGACAACATCCCGCACGTGAAGAACTTCTGGGTGATGCACGGCCTGTCGGTGGCCCAGCTCTCGCTGAACTTCGGCGTCGACGACCTGGACGGCTCGGTCGTGGAATACAAGATCACCCACGACGCCGACTCGTACGGCACCCCGAACACCATGCACCGGGACGACCTGCTGCACCTGATCTGGGACGCCGGCTTCCGCCCGGTGGAGCGCAACACCCGCTACGAGGTCGTGCGCGAGTACGACGCCGCCCCGTCGCTCGCCGAGCGCCGGTCCGAGCCGCAGCAGGTGTGGGCCTGACCGGCCCGTACCCTCGTGACGTTATGAGCGGACAGAGTCAGCAGGCCCAGGGCGGGTTCCCCCGGCGGGACGACGAGGGGCGGGTCGTCGCTCTCGGCGACCTGCTCGGCGTGGCCCTCGGCGGCCTGGTGATCGGCCTGCTCGCCCTGCTGCTGCTGGACTGGGGCTTCGCCACCGCCGGCGCGGGCGACTTCGGCCGGGCCAACGGCTGGCTGGCGGTCATCCTGCCCGCCTGGCTGTACTGGGAGGACTTCCGGGCCTGGGGGTTCGGCGCGGCCCGCGTGGTGGCCGCGCTGGCGGCGGTGGCGCTCGCCGTGGTCGGCGGCCTGCTGGCGGCCGGCCTGGCCGACGGGCTGCCGCCGATGGTCTCCGGCGGGTTCGCGGCGGCGGCGTTCACCGTCGTCTACGCGGTGGTGTGGTTTCCCGGCGTCCACTGGCTGGCCCGCCGGACGGGCTGAACCTCCCGCCCGGGGCCGGGCGGAGAACGGAGTGCGAAGGTGAGCGCGGCGGTCAAGTACACGCTGGGCCGGATCGGGCTGTTCGTGGTGATCTTCGCGGCGCTCCTGCCGGTCAGCATGAACATCTTCCTGAAGCTGATGCTGGCGTTGGCGTTCTCCGCCGCGCTGTCGTTCTTCCTGCTGAAGGGCTGGCGGGACGAGATGGCCGGGGAGATGGCCGAGGCGACCGAGCGGCGCCGGGCGGAGAAGGAGCGGCTGCGCTCGGCCCTGGCAGGCGAGGACGAGCAGCCGAAGCCCTGAGCGGCCCGGCACCGGGCGCGGGCTCCGGGACTCCGAGCGTCAGCCTGCGGCGCGGGCCCGTCGGGTGACCGGGGAGCCGGCGTCGTCGGCGGCTCCCCGGTCGGCTCCGGTGACTACCAGTTGGTCGAGCCCGGCACCGTCGGCCACGGCCGGTTGGCGGGCTTGACCAGGTACGCGACCCCGCCCGAGCCGGAGGCCACCTTGCCGTCGGCCCGGTGGCGCTTGGTGCGCAGCCAGATCTGCTCGAACTGCTCGCGCTTGTAGACGTTGCGCACCTCGGCGTTCGACGACGACGCCGGGTCGTTGACGATCACGTCACCGTCGGCGGTGAAGCCGACGACCACGAAGAGGTGGCCGGAGGTGCCGTAGTTCGACCCGTCCAGCTCCTCCGCGAGGAAGGACTGCGAGGTGATCACGGGGATGCCCGCCTTGATGAACCGTTCGACCTCGTCGAGCGAGTGCAGCCGGGTCACCCGCGCGTCGATGTCGGGGAAGCTCGCCGCGTAGGCGGTGTTGAAGGGCCAGTTGCCCGCGCCCTCGTACTCGTAGTCCCAGGTCATCCGGGCGGCGTGGGCGACCTGCGGGTCGGTGTAGCCGGGGGTGACCCAGGCCAGGTCCTGCGCCGACGGGCCCCGGCCGTAGTACTCCAGCACCATCGTGGTCGACGTCGGGCTGCACCAGACCTGCCCGCCGCCGCCCCACTCGGGGTAGTTGCCCCGGTGGATCATCTGGGAGCGGGCCGGGACGGGCAGCTCCTTGCCCCAGGCGATCCCGCCCCGGCTCGGGGTCACGGTGAACCGGTCCGGCACGTTCGAGCTCATCGCGCCGAGCATCCGCACCCGGGGCGAGGCCGCCTGGCCGGGCTTGCGGTAGAGGTTGAGCCGGAGCTGGTACGACCGCAGCAGCACCCCGGCGTCGGCGTCGTCGATGGAGAACGTGTCGGTCCAGACGCTGGAGAAGGGGTCGCCCTGGCCGTCCAGGGTGGCCCGCTTGATGTCGGCGTCACCGGAGGCCCAGCGCCCCATGACGTACCAGGGGGTCCGGCCGCCGGTGTTGTACGTGCCCTGGAGCTCGACCTGGAGCCAGGTGCCCGCCGGGGTGTCGGCGTTCCACGAGGTGATCAGCTCGGTGGCGTCGAAGCCGATCCGGGTGGCCGGCGACGTCCAGGTGGCGTACTCCCAGGTGGCGGTGGTGCCGCTGTGCTCGTCGGTGAACTCGGTGGTGCCGGCGGGCCGGTCGATGGTGATTCCGGTGCGGTTGCCGGGGACGGCCCGGGTGCCCCGGTGCTCGCCGGAGCGCCAGTCGGGGTGGCGGGACCATTCCTGGAAGGTGATCTGCTCGTCGTGGGCCCCGGCGGGACGACCGGGCGCGCCGGCGGGGCGGGTGTCGGCGTGGGCCGGGACGGCCGTGCCGACGAGGGCGAGCGTGGAGACGCCGACGAGGGCGACCGCGCGCAGGGCTCTGCTGACCATGGGTTCTCCGCGAGGTGAGGCGGGTCAGGACGTGCTTTGCCGGTCACTATCCCGCCCGGCGGGAAGTTTCGCCATAGGTAGAGGTATGGAAAATCCTTGCCGATGTGAGGATCCGGTCGGGATGGATGAGGCAGTGAAGAATATTGATATGACCATGTGACCGGTGGTGAAGTGTGCAGCACCACGAAACGGGATCTCCCCGTACCCGAGGAGGTTGGGCATGCCCATCCGCACTTCCGTCCGCCTACGTCGCGCGCTGCTGCTCGCCACCGCCGCCGGCCTGGGCCTCACCGTCGCCAGCGGGCCGGTCTCCGCACGCCCGGCGCCGGAGAGCGCCACCCCGGAGCCGGCCGCCGCCGAGTACCGGGTGACCGGCCCGCGCACCCTGGCCGACCGCAACGCGGTGGCCCGCACCGGCGCGGCCATCGACTCCGTCGAGCACGGCGTCCTGTACGTCTCGGCCACCGACGCCGAGGCCACCGCGATCCGCCGGCTCGGCTTCCGGCTGGAGAAGGAGGTCGCGCCGGCGCCCGGCGGGGAGATCGGCACCATGGGCTTCCCGGCCGCCGACTCGAACTACCACGACTATGCCGAGCTGACCGCCGTGGTCAACAAGGTGGTCGCCGACCACCCGACGATCGCGCGCAAGGTCAGCATCGGCCGGTCGTACGAGGGCCGCGACCTGATGGCGGTGAAGATCTCCGACAACGTCGCCACCGACGAGGCCGAGCCGGAGATCCTGTTCAACTCGCAGCAGCACGCCCGCGAGCACCTGACCGTCGAGATGGCGATCTACCTGCTCAACCTCTTCACCGACAGCTACGGCAGCGACTCCCGGGTCACCAACGTCGTCAACACCCGGGAGATCTGGATCGTCCCCACCGTCAACCCCGACGGCAGCGAGTACGACATCGCCACCGGGTCGTACCGGTCCTGGCGGAAGAACCGGCAGCCCAACAGCGGCACGACGGCGGTCGGCACCGACCTGAACCGGAACTGGGGCTACAACTGGGGCTGCTGCGGCGGCTCGTCCGGCACCCCGTCCTCGCTGACCTACCGTGGCCCGTCCGCCTTCTCCGCCCCCGAGACCAGGGCGCTGCGCGACTTCGTCAACAGCCGGGTGGTCGGCGGGGTGCAGCAGATCAAGGCGAACATCGACTTCCACACGTACTCGCAGCTCGTGCTCTGGCCGTTCGGCTACACGACGGCGAACACCACCACCGGGATGACCGCCGACCAGTACAACACCTTCGCCACGCTCGGGCAGCGGATGGCGGCCACCAACGGGTACACCCCCGAGCAGTCCAGCGACCTCTACATCACCGACGGCGACAGCCTCGACTGGCTCTGGGCGACGCACAAGATCTGGGCGTACACCTTCGAGATGTACCCCGGCTCGTCCGGCACCGGCGGCGGCTTCTACCCGCCCGACGAGGTGATCCCCACCCAGACCGCGCGGAACAAGGACGCGGTCCTGCTGCTCTCCGAGTACGCCGACTGCCCGTACCGGGTGATCGACAAGCAGACCCAGTACTGCTCCTGACCGTCCCACGCCGGTGGGGCCCTCGGCCCCACCGGCGTGACCGGCCGGCGACGCAGAGCGAGACGACCTGCACCGGCGGGGTGCCGCAGCCCGTGCGCTACGGTGGCACCGACCACCCCGCAGCGAAGCCGGTGCGAATCCGGCGCTGTCCCGCAACTGTGATGCCCCACCCGTGGCGTCCGCCCCTCCGGCGGGCGCGGGAGCCGGCCCACCGTCGGCCACCTTCCCGGCGTCGGCCCCTCGGCCGGCGCCGACGTGTGTGGTGAGCCAGGTCGCCTGCGGCGGGTCGCGACCCGCGCTCTCGAGGAGGGGCGCCTCGCGGACGGGCACCCGGCACACGGCACCTGTCGGCGAAGCACCAGACTCCTCGGCCGACAGGAGGACATGTGTTCCGACGTACCCCCCGGCTGTTCGCCGCGACCCTCGCGGTGGCCGCGCTGGCGCTCGGCGCCTGCGCCCAGAGCGAACCCGACGACGACGCCCCCGCCACCGGCGCTCCGGCCGCCGCCTTCCCCGCCACGGTCGGGAAGCTCACGCTGGAGAAGCGCCCCGAGAAGATCGTCTCGCTCGCGCCGACCGCGACCGAGATGCTCTTCGCCATCGGCGCCGGCGGTCAGGTCACCGCCGCCGACGACCAGTCGAACTTCCCGCCGGAGGCGCCCCGCAGCGACCTGTCCGCCTTCTCGCCGAACGCCGAGTCGATCGCCGGCAAGAGCCCCGACCTCGTGGTGCTCTCCGACGACCGCAACAAGATCGTCGACCAGCTCACCACGCTGAAGATCCCGGTGCTGCTCACCCCGGCGGCGGTGACGCTGGACGACACCTACCGGCAGCTCACCGACCTCGGCACGCTGACCGGCCACGCCACCGAGGCCGCCGACGTGGTCCGGCGGATGAAGGACGACATCACCAAGCTGACCGCCGACCTGCCCAAGCGGTCGGAGAAGCTGACGTACTTCCACGAGCTGGGCCCCGAGCTGTACACCGCGACCAGCAAGACGTTCATCGGCTCGATCTACGCCCTCGCCGGGCTGGAGAACATCGCCGACGCGTCGGACGCCGACGGCCGCAACGGCGGCTACCCGCAGCTCTCCCAGGAGAGCATCGTCAAGGCGAACCCGGACCTCGTCTTCCTGGCCGACACCAAGTGCTGCAAGCAGACCGCCGAGACCGTCAAGGCGCGCCCAGGCTGGGCGGGCGTCACCGCCGTCAGGAACAACCAGGTCGTCGCCCTCGACGACGACGTCGCCTCGCGCTGGGGCCCCCGCGTGGTCGACCTGCTCCGGGCCGTCGTCGACGCCGTCGCCAAGGTGCCGGCGTGACGCTGCCGCCCGCGCCGAGGGGTGTTGGGAAGGGCCCCTTCACATGCAGAAAGCGATAACAAGGGGCCCCTCCTTCGCGGGTCGGCCGGCCGGGCTGCGACCCGGCTGGCTGGCCGCGGGGGTGCTCGCGGTGCTCGTCGCGCTGGTCGCCGGGGTCTCCCTCGGCCCGGTCAGCCTGCCGCCCGGCAGCGTCGCCGCCGAGCTGCTCAACCTGCTGCCCGGGGTACGCCTCGACAGCGGGCTCACCGAACGTGAGATCGCCATCGTCACCGAGCTGCGGCTGCCCCGGGTCGTGCTCGGGCTGCTCGTCGGCGGGTTGCTCGCCCTGGCCGGCGGCTGCTACCAGGGCGTGTTCCGCAACCCGCTGGCCGACCCGTACCTGCTCGGGGTGGCGGCCGGGGCCGGGCTGGCCGTCACCGCGGTGATGGCCCTCGGCGCGGGGGCGGGCGGCGCGCTGACCGGGCTGCCGGTCACCGTCCCGCTGGCCGCGTTCGTCGGCTCGCTCGGCGCGGTCGCCATGACGTACGTGATCGGGGCGGCCGGCGGGCCGGGGCGCTCGACGGCCGCGCTGATCCTCGCCGGGGTGGCGGTGTCCGCGTTCCTCTCCGCCGGCCAGACGTACCTGCTCCAGCGCAACTCCGACACCATCCAGCAGGTCTACTCCTGGCTGCTCGGCCGGCTGGCCACCGCCGGTTGGCACGACGTGCGGATGGTCCTGCCGTACTTCCTGCTCACCGCCGTCGTGGTGCTGGCGCACCGGCGCGAACTGGACGTGCTCTCCGTCGGTGACGACGAGGCCACCGGCCTCGGCCTGCACCCGCAGCGCTCCCGCTACCTGCTCATCGCCGCCGCGTCCCTCGGCACCGCCGCCGCCGTCTCCGCGTCCGGGCTGATCGGCTTCGTCGGGATCATCGTCCCGCACACCGTGCGGTTGTTGGCCGGGGCCAGCTACCGGGTGATCCTGCCGCTGTCCCTGCTCTTCGGCGGCGCGTTCCTGGCCCTCACCGACGTGGTCGCCCGGACCGCCGCCGCCCCCACCGAGATCCCCATCGGCGTGGTCACCGCGCTGCTCGGCGGCCCGTTCTTCGTCCTGGTCCTGCGCAACTCCCGCCGGACGCTGACATGAGCGCCCGCTCGTCCGCCGAGGGCTCTCCACTGCCGTCCTCCGCTGAGGGCTCTCCACTGCCGTCATCCGCTGAGGCGCCGCCGCCATCCGCCGGCGGGTCGCCGCCCGCCGTCGAGGTCCGGGGCCTGCACGTCCGCCTGGACGGTGCGCCGATCCTGGCCGGCGTCGACCTGAGCGTCGCCCCGGGCGAGTGGGTCACCGTGATCGGCCCGAACGGCGCGGGCAAGTCGACCCTGCTGCGCGCCGTCGGTGGCCTGCTGCCCGCGCCGGGCGCCATCTCCCTGTTCGGTACGCCGAGCGAGGCGCTGCGCCGCCGCGACCGGGCCCGGGTGGTGGCCACGGTCGCCCAGTCCCCGGTCGTCCCGGCCGGCATGGCGGTCTTCGACTACGTGCTGCTCGGCCGGACCCCGTACATCCCGGCGCTCGGGCGGGAGTCCGCCGCCGACCTGGCCGCCGTGCGGGAGGTGCTGGACCGGCTTGACCTCGACGGCTTCGCACACCGGGAGCTGGCCACCCTCTCCGGCGGGGAGCGGCAGCGCGTCTTCCTGGCCCGCGCGCTCGCCCAGGGGGCCACCCTGCTGCTGCTCGACGAGCCGACCAGCGCCCTGGACATCGGCCACCAGCAGGAGGTGCTGGAACTCGTCGACCAGCTCCGCCGCGAGCACGGCCTCACCGTCCTCGCCACCATGCACGACCTCTCGGTGGCCGGCGAGTACGCCGACCGGATGGTGCTGCTCGCCGCCGGCCGGGTCGCCGCCGCCGGCCCGCCCCGCGAGGTGCTCACCGAGGAGCTGCTGGCCCGGCACTACCGCGCCTCGGTCCGCGTCCTCCCCGGCGAGCGGGGCCCCCTGGTGGTCCCGGTCCGCCGGCCGTGAAAGGAAGGGCACCTTGTTAACGCTTTCGGTATAGGAAGGGTCCCCTCCTAACCACGCCCCCCGCCGGCGCGCCCGCCTGGGGGCGGCCCGCCCGGAGGCGGTCCCGGGCGGGCGGTGGCGTCAGCGGGTGAGGGCGACGACGGAGAAGAGGGCGCCCTGGGGGTCGCGGAGCGCCGCGACCCGGCCCCGCCCGGTGTCGTGGGGCGGGACCAGCACCGTGCCGCCCAGCTCGGCCGCGCGGGCCGAGGCGGCGTCGGCGTCCGCGACGGCGAAGTAGACCGTCCAGTACGCCGGCAGGTCGGCCGGGAAGTCCTCGGCCAGCGGCGGCATCATCCCGCCGACGATCCGCTCGCCGAGCCGCCACCCCGTGTACGTCACCGGGTCGGCGGACTCCTCCTCCGGGTGCCAGCCGAAGACCAGCTCGTAGAAGACCTTCGCCCCCTCCGGGTCCGGGGTGACCAGCTCGTTCCAGCACATCGCCCCCGGGACGTCGAAGAGCTCCGCCCCGGGGTTCGCCATCGGCTGCCACACGCTGAACACCGCGCCGGCCGGGTCGGCGAAGACCGCCATCCGCCCCTGGTCGAAGACGTCGAACGGCGAGACGAGCACCTGCCCGCCGGCCGCCTCCACGCGCGTGGTGACCAGGTCGGCGTCGTCGGTCGCCACGTACGTCGACCAGATCGGCACCTGGCCCTCCGTGGCCGGGGGCCCGGCCCCCGCCACCGACCGGTCACCGCAGCGGAAGGTCGTGTAGCCGGCGGCCTCCGGCTGCGGGGCGACCCGGTCGGTCCAGCCGAACAGCCCCGGGTAGAAGCGTCGGGCGTCCGCCAGATCCGGGGTGGCCAGGTCGGCCCAGCACGGCGTGCCCGGCGGGACGCTGCTCACGCTGACCCCTTTCGGCAGGTGGCGGCCCCGGCGGGACGCCCTGTCGGCATCGTGGCACCGCCGCCCCGGCCCGGGGCCGGAATCGGACGAACTTCCCCAGAGCCGGGGAGGACGGGAATTCGGGAGCCGGGAAGAACGAACGGAATTCGGGAGCCGGGGAGAAGGAGAATCGGGAGCCGCGAAGGACGGGGAATCCGGCGGGTGCGTCGATCACCTAGAGTCGGTGCGCGTACGGCTGATCTGTCACTCAGGACACGGGGGAGGGCCGGTGACGAGCCCGAACGGGAATCTCGACGTCCAGCCGGAGGCGCTGAGCGCGTTCGCCGCGGCGTCCCGGGACCGGGCCGACCGGTTCCGGCAGCTCCGGCAGGCGTTCGGCGACGGGCACGTGCCCCGGCACGCGTTCGGCGTGATGCCGGCGTCGTTCAGCCTGGCCGCCGCGTACGCCGAGCAGTTCGAGGCGTGCCTGGCGGGGCTCGCCGACGGGGCCGAGGTGATGGCCGACATCGCCGAGGGGCTCGAGGACACGGCCGGCGCGTACACCGGCTCGGACGTCGCCAACCGCGACCTGTTCGTGCCGGGCGGCCCGCCCGCGCCCGGCCCCGTGCCCATGCCGTTGCCGTCGCCGTCGCCCGGCCCCGCCCCGACCGCCGGCTGAGGGGGAGCGATGAGCACCGAGGCGCTGCACCGCAACAAGACGTACTTCGAGCAGATCGTGTCGGGCACGCCCGACCCGTTCAAGCCGCTGTCCAACGCCGTGCTCTGGCCGTTCGAGCAGCTCCTGGAGCTGGTCGCCGGCGAGCCGGACGACCTGATGCGTGCCGCCCAGCTCTGCCTGAGCACCGGCGCGGCGGTCCGGGAGATCGCCGGCGACCAGGTCGCCGACCGGGCCCGGCTGCGCGGCGCCTGGTCCGGGGACGCGGCGGAGAGCTTCCACGCCTCGATGGAGTCGGTGGAGGAGGCGATCGAGGAGCTGGCGCGGGGCCTGGACGGCGCCAAGGACGTGCTGGTCGACGCGGCCAACGCGGCGGTGGACGCGTTCAACCTGCTCGTCGAGCTGATCCTGGAGTTCCTGATCTGGTTCCTCACCGAGGTGATCATCGCGGCGGTCGCGGCGGCGCTCAGCGCGGGCGTCTCGCTGGCCGCCACCGTGGTGCGGGTGCTCGCCCGGCTCGCCACCACCGTCGGCCGGATGTGCAAGATCGTCGCCCGGTTCGCGGAGGTGCTCACCAAGCTGGTGACGAAGCTGGAGAAGGTGGCCGAGCTGCTGACCCGCTACCGCCGGGCGGTGATGGAGCTGCGGAAGGCGAAGAAGGCGTACAAGGCGTGGAACAAGTCGGGGTGGACGGCCGAGGCGCGGGCGTTCCAGCTCCAGCGGTTCGCCACGCTGTTCCCCGGCAAGTTCGTCATCAACCAGGCGTCGCCGGTCAACATCAACGGGCTCGGCGGGGCGCTGCTGGACACCGGGGTCGGGCTGCACGACGTCTCCGACGGGCAGAAGGACCGCAACTACCTGCACGACGGCACGTACCGTGAGGACCTCGGCCCGTACACCAGCGGTGTGCAGAACGTCTTCGACTCGATCGTCAACTGAGAGGACGACATGACCTTCCCCGGCCTGGACCGGATCGAGGCGCTGGCCCGCAACCTCGACGACTGGCAGCGGGAGCTGGCCTCCCGGATGACCGAGCTGGAGCAGAGCAGCGCCGAGGGGGTGAGCGACTCGGGGCTGGTGCGGGTCACGGCGGGCGCGGACGGCAAGATCCTGGCGTCCGAGCTGGACGCCAGGGCGATGCGCCTCGACTCGTACACCCTGGCGGAGGAGTTCACCGCCGCCGCGAACCGCGCGCAGGAGGCCGCCGCGGCCCGGGTCCGCGACCTGGTCGGCGAGGTCGTGGGCGGCCCCACCACCGGCCGGGGCCGGGCCGCCGGGCACGACCGCCGGGGCGACACCGACGGGTACGCCGACCGGTACGACCGGTACTGACGCCGTGCCCGACGACCCGTACACCGGCGGGGTGTCCCGGCTGCTCGCCCCCGACGAGCGGCTGCTCGCCGTCGCCAAGGCCGACGTGGCGGCCGGGGCCACCGCGCCGGAGCCGCCCGCCGAGTCGACCCCGCCCGGCGGTCCGGGCGGCGGCCCGGGCGTCGTCGGGGTGCTGCTCAACGTGCTCTCGCCGCTGGTGGTCTTCTCCGCCGGCGACCGGCTGGTCGACCGCGTCCTGTACGGCGTGGCCGGGCGCGGCGAGCCCGGCTCGGCGGCCTCCCGGCTGGCCCTCGCCGACCGGCGCGCCGCCGCGCCGCCGGGTCTGCGGGAGCGCGTGCTGGCGGCGACCGACCGGCGGCTGCTGCTCTGCCTCACCGGCCCGGTCTCGCTCTGGCCCGGGGCCGACGACCGGCCCGCCGAGCTGGAGGTGGCCTGGTCGGTGCCCCGGTCGGCCGTCGCGGCGGCCCGGGTCGGCCGGCACCGGCTGAACCCGAAGCGGCTGCGGATCGACTTCACCGACGGCTCCTGGGCCGCCTTCACCGTCCCGATCGCCCAGTCGGGCGACCCGCTGCGTGCGCTCGCCGCCGCCCTCGGCTGAGGACGGCGGCGAGCGGCGGCTCAGCGCGGCAGGGGCCGGAGCAGCGCCGTGGACCCGGGCGGCGGTACGACGGCGGGCAGCCGGACCGGCGCGGCCGCGCGCACGGCGGTCGCTCCGGTGAGCGCCGTGGCCAGGAACGCCCCGCTCGCCTCCCCGATCGGGTGGGGCTCCCCGGGCAGCGAGTAGTGGGTGACGTTCATGCCCAGCGTCACCTGCCGGAGGCCGTCGGCGGAGTGCAACGAGATGGCGCTGTGCCCGAAGACGAGCCCGTCGTGCCCCCAGAACCGGCCGCCGGGCAGGTCCAGCCAGTAGAGGCCGAGGCCGTAGCCGGCGGCGTCGGGGGCCTCCGGGATCATCGGCACGGTGGTCCGCATCCGGGCCAGCTCGGCGGGGCGCAGCAGCCGGCCGCCCAGCAGGGCGCGGAAGAACCGGTTCAGGTCGGCCGCCGTCGAGACCAGCGCGCCGGCCGTCCACGCCCACGACATGTTCGCCACGCTGAAGTCGCGCAGCTCGCCCTCGTACCACGGCACGTACGCCTCGCTGTGCGGCCCGGCGATCCGGGTCCGCCGTCCGGGGAAGTACGTGTCGCGGAGCCCGAGCGGCCGGATGATCCGCCGGTGGACCTCGTCGGTGGCGTTCCGGCGGGTCACCCGCTCGATGATCAGGCCGGCGAGGACGTAGTTGGTGTTCGAGTAGGAGTGCCGCTCGCCGGGGTCGCCGGTGGGCGGCGCGTCGACCCCCAGCCGGGCGAGCTGCTCCGGGGCGAACGTCGTGTACCGGTGCCGCTCGACGTCCTCCGGCGTGACGAAGAGGATGCTGTCGTAGTCGCCGATGCCGCTGGTGTGGTTGAGCAGCATCTCGACGGTCACCCCGGCGACCGCGTACCCCGGCAGGTACCGGCCGATCGGGGCGTCCAGCGACACCCGCCCCTCGCCGACCAGTTGCAGCATCGTGGCGGCGACGAACGTCTTGGTGATGCTGCCGACGCGGTGCTGGAAGCCGGGGCGCACCGGCCGCCCGGTGTCGAGGTCGGCCACCCCGCTCGCGCCCCGCCAGCGGTCCCGGTCGTCGCGCA
>NZ_BBZF01000013.1:103706-131497 GCF_020884795.1 Micromonospora okii | reverse complement strand
CCCACCATGCCGGCGGCGGTGATCCCGTCGAGCCTGGCCGCGAGCGCGTCGTCGGGCAGCCGCCCCGTCGTGCCGGCGGTCGCCGGGGCGGCCGTCGCCGGGGCGGCGGCCAGCAGGGGCGCGGCCAACGTGACCCCGGCTCCGGCTCCGGCCAGAAGGAAAGTACGGCGTGACAGGTGCATGTCGCCTCCCTCGTGGACGATTCGCCACCCATCCTCGCCGCCCGGCACAACCCGCGCCCGCGCCCCCGGGTCCCCCGTCCCGCGTCCCCGCGCCCGAGCCGTGCCGTCGCCCGGCAGCCCGCCCGACGGCGTGAGAAGGGCACCCTTCTCTACCGTATGCGTTAGGAAGGTGCCCTTCCTTTCACCCGAGCGGGGCGGGAAGGGGGGCCGTGTGCAGCACCGCGAGGCGGGAGACCGCCCGGGTGAGCACCACGTACAGCCGGTTCAGGCCGCGCGGCTCGGCGGCCACGATCGCCGCCGGCTCGACGGCCACCACGTGGTCGTACTCCAGGCCCTTGACCAGCGTCGCGGGGACGACCGTGACCCGCGTCGCGGTCTCGGTGTCGTCGGCGGTCGCGGTGTCGACGCCCGCGTCGGCCAGCGCCGCCCGCAGCCCGGCGACCGCGTCGTCGGGGGCGATCACGCCGACCGAGCCGTCGTGGGCCAGCGCCGCCCGCACCTCGGCCACCGCCGCCGCCACCAGGTCGTCCACGGTACGTACGCGCAGCTCCCCGTCGCGGCGCAGCGACACGGCCGGCGGTACGTCCACCTCCAGCGCCGGCAGCAGCCGGTTGGCGAACGCGACCACGGCGGCGGGCACCCGGAAGCCGACGCTCAGCGGCACCACCGACGCGTCCGGCTTGCCCAGGTGGGCGAGGGACTCCCGCCAGTCGCGGGCGGCCCACGGGGCGGTGCCCTGGGCCAGGTCCCCGAGCAGGGTGATCGAGCCGTGCTCGCTGCGCCGGGCGATGGCCCGGCACTGCATCGGGGAGAGGTCCTGCGCCTCGTCGACGACCACGTGGCCGAAGCCGCCGGGGCGCTCCAGCAGCCCGGCCGCCTCGTCGAGGAGCACCGCGTCGGCGGCGGTCCACTTCGTGGCCTTCGGGGTGCGGGCCGGCTTCGCCCAGGTCAGCAGCGCCTGCTCGGCCTCGGTGAGCACCCCGTCGGCCGCCGCCGCGAGCAACGTCGGGTCGGCGAGGAGCGCGTGCACGAGCCCCTCCGGGGTGAGCGCCGGCCAGACCGCGTCCAGGAAGTCGGCGACGGGTCGGCACTTGCCCATCCGGCGCAGCCAGGCGTCGCTCGGCGACTCCGCCCGCCGGGCCTCGGCCTGGCGTTGCAGCAGGCCGACCACCCGGGCCCGGACCCGCTCGCGCCCGGTGGCGTACGGCAGCCCCTCCCGGCGGGTCTCCTCGACCAGCCGGTGCAGGGGGTCGAGGCCGATCCGCCAGCGGAACGACCCGTCCGAGACCATGATCGGCTCGGTCGGGGCGGCGACCCGGGCCTCGACCGCCCGGCGCAGCACCTCGGCCATCCGCACGTCGTGCTTGAGCGCCGCGACGGCCGGGTCGTCGACCGCCCGCACGGGCACCCGGGCGACCAGGTCGTCCACGGTGGCCTGCTCGACCTCGACCTCGCCGAGCGCGGGCAGCACCGCCGCGATGTACGACAGGAAGGCCCGGTTCGGCCCGACGATCAGCACGCCGCCCCGGCGCAGCCGCTCCCGGTGCAGGTAGAGCAGGTACGCCGCCCGGTGCAGCCCGACGGCCGTCTTTCCGGTGCCCGGGGCGCCCTGCACGCAGATCGAGTCGGCCAGGTCGGCGCGGACCAGCTCGTCCTGCTCGGGCTGGATGGTGGCGACGATGTCCCGCATCGGGCCGACGCGGGGACGCTCGATCTCGGCGGTGAGGATGCGGCTGGCGGTGCCCAGCTCCTCGCCCCGGTCGAGGTGCTCGTCCTCGAAGCTGGTCAGCGCCCCGGCGCTGAACCCGAACCGGCGGCGGACCGCCACGCCCTGCGGGTCGCGGGCGCTGGCCCGGTAGAACGCCCGGGAGACCGGGGCCCGCCAGTCCAGCACCAGCGGCTCGCCCAGGTCGTCGGTGACATGCCGCCGCCCGACGTGGTAGCGCGCCTCGGCGAAGGTCAGCCGCCCGAAGAAGAGCGGGGTGGTCGGGTCGTCGGCCAGCTCGGCGACCCGCCGGGCCATGTGCCGCCCGAGCTGCTCGGCGGTGTACGCGTCCCCGGCGACCCTGTCGCCCGTGGCGTACAGCGCCTCGGCGCGCTCGCGCATGCGGCGCAGCGCGGCCCGGGAGGTGGTCAGGTGTGCGCGTTCGGCGGCGAGCTGGTCGTCGAGGCCGTCGACGGGGTCGGCAGCGTCGTCGCGGGCGGTGAGGGTCATCCGGGGCGACCTTTCGGTGCGATTCGTGTCGATCGACCTGGGCCGCCCGGCGCTCCGTCGGCAGGTGTCGGCTGTGCCCGGTGAGAGAGAAGCGCGCGGCGTCCGCGCGGCGTTCGATGGTACGCCCCCGCCGGGCCACCGGCGATGCGTTTCCCCGCTGTCCGTGTCCTGTGAGCGGAGCGAATCGTTGCACGGGAGGGCGAAGTTAAGAATATTCTTAACCCGGAGGTGAGTGGGTGAACTGGGAGATCTTGATGACCGGCGAGGTCGAGGAGTTCCTGGACGCTCTCTACGAGATCGATCGAGAGTCACACCGGCTCGTCAACCAGGCCATTCTGGTGCTGGAGCAGAACGGGCCAGCGGAAGGTCGGCCCCTGGTCGACACCATCACCGCCTCCCGGATCAGCAATCTGAAGGAGTTGAGACCGCCGTCGTCCGGGCGCGCCGAGATCAGGATCTTGTTCGTCTTCGATCCCTGGCGGTCTGCGGTCCTGCTGATCGCCGGTGACAAGTCGGGCCGCTGGGATCGCTGGTACCGCGAGGCGATACCCGAGGCGGAACAGCGCTACGCCACATATCTGAAGGAACGACACGAGGAGGTAGGGGCATGACCGGGACCAGACGCTGGCGCGACACCGACCATCTGCACCGCGCGGTCGACACCGCAGGTGGGAAGGAAGCCTTCGACACGGCCGTCGGTCAGATGCTCGACGAGGCGCGTGGCTGGCGCCTGGCGGAGCTGCGAAAGAGGCGCGACATGACCCAGGAGCAGGTGGCTGTCCGCATGGGTGTCTCGGTGGCCCGGGTGTCCCAGATCGAAGCGGGTGACGTCTCGACGCAGGAGGTGCTCGCCCGCTACGTCGACGCACTTGGTGGGACGCTCAAGTTGATCGCGGACTTCGGCGACGAGCAGCTCAAGGTCGCATAGACGCTCTGGTCTCCTCTTGCCCCGGTGGCATGGCAGCCGATGACGTGCGTGCGCGTGGTCGCCGTGCTCGTGGCCCCGGTCGCCCTCGCCGTCCGGTCCGCCTGGCCACGGGTGCTGCCGAGCCCGCTGCGGAATTGGCCACTTCCGGGCGGACCGGCTGAGTGAGCCGCCCGGACCGGGGATACGGTCGCGACATGGCTGACCGCATCGCCCGCCCCCGGGTCGGACACATCCAGTTCCTGAACTGCCTGCCGATCTACTGGGGTCTGATGCGCTCCGGCGCCCTGATCGACGTCGACCTGCACAAGGACTCGCCGGACCGGCTGAGCGCCGCGCTGGTCGCCGGCGACCTGGACATCGGGCCGATCTCGCACGTCGAGTACCTGCGCCACGCCGACGAGCTGCTGCTCCTGCCGGGCCTGGCGGTGGGCAGCGACGGGCCGGTGCTCTCGGTCAACGTGGTGTCGACCCGCCCGCTGGCCGAGCTGGACGGCCGCCCGGTGGCCCTCGGCTCGACCTCCCGCACCGGCGTGCTGCTGGCCCGGCTGCTGCTCGGCGAGCGGTACGGGGTCCACCCCGAGTACTTCCGCTGCCCGCCCGACCTGACGCAGATGCTGCTGGAGGCGGACGCCGGGGTGCTCATCGGCGACGTGGCGCTGCGCGCGCTCTACGAGGCGCCCCGGCGCGGCCTGGAGGTCACCGACCTCGGCCAGGCGTGGCGCGACTGGACGGGGCTGCCGATGGTCTTCGCCGTCTGGGCGGTACGCCGGGACTTCGCCGCCGCCCATCCCGGCCTGGTGAAGGAGGTGCACGAGGCGTTCCTGCGCTCCCGCGACCTCTGCCTGGCCGAGCTGGACCAGGTCGCCGAGGCCGGCGCGCGGTGGGAGCCGTTCGACGCGGAGACCCTCGCCACGTACTTCCGGGCGCTGGACTTCTCGCTCGGCGCGCGGCAGGTCGCCGGCCTGCGCGAGTTCGCCCGCCGGGCCGCGGAGATCGGTGAGGCCCCGGCCCTGCCCGAGGGCGGCCCGGAGTTCTTCGCCGGCTGAGGGCCCGGCCTGCGCGCCCGGCTCGGGCGCGGGCCGGGCTGCCCGGGCCCGGCCGGCCCGGCGACGAACGCGGAGCCCGCCGTCAGCCGGTTGGGCGGAGCACCGCCTCGGTGATCTTCTGGCAGTTCCTCATGCCGTACTCGTAGCCCATGCCGATCGGGTAGCGGACCATCACGCCCATCGTCCAGGTGTCGCCGATGGCGAGGCAGTTGATGTGCATCTCCTGCTCCCGGGTGCGGTCGATCCAGCCGTTCTTGATGGCGATCTTCTTCTGCTCGGCCGCCGGGAACGCCTTGCGGATGCCGAAGTCGCCGGCCCCGCGCACCAGCCGCATCTCGTCGACCAGCCACCTGGTCCACTTCGGGCCGGCCGCCCGGCCGTCGGCGATGCACGCGCCGAGGCGGGCCGTGTCCCGGGGGGAGAGCTTCGTCCGGCTCCAGCCGCCGTCGGCCGCCACGCTGCTGTCGGTGGTCTCGCAGAGGGAGATGAGCCGCCTGATCGACGCGGCCCGGCCGACGGAGGTGTAGAACTGCTCGGCCCGGGTGTTGTCGCTGTCCCGGATGATCCGGGTCGCGTCGGCGAGCTTGGCGCTGCCGGGCGTCTGCCCGGCCTCGTCGGCCCGGCGCAGGTAGTCGGCGACGATCCAGGCCTTGATCAGCGAGGCGGTGGTGCTGGTCTCGCCCATGTTCTTCGAGCCGAAGATGTCGCCGGTCCGCCTGTCCAGCACGCTCCAGCCGTACCAGCCGTCGAGGTCGAGGTCGATCTGCCGGTCGGCGAACGGCAGCGGCTTCGGCGTGGGCGACGACACCGGCTCCCCGGGGCCGGGCGACGGGCTCGGGCGCCTGCTGCGGTCCGACGCGGCGGCGTCGCGGTCGGCGGGGGCCGAGGGGACGCCCCACGTGGCGGCGGCGGGCGACGCCAGCGGGGAACCCGGCAACAGGCGCAGCGACACGAGCACCAGCCCGATCAGGACGACCGCGACGATGATCAGCCGCAGCGGCGAGGGTTCGCCCGGCAGTGCCCGGCGGCTGCCCGCCATCAGAGCTTCCCGATCGGCTGCTGCGGCACCTTGAGGGCCGCGCCGGGCTGCGGGGTCACCAACTGGGTGGCGACGCCGGCGCAGACCTTCGCGCCGTACGCCAGCCCGTTCTTCTGCGGGTAGCGCAGCATGACCGCCAGGCTCCACTTCTCGGTGACCGCCAGGCAGTTGACGTGCCAGTTCCCGTCGTAGTTCAGCGGGGTCCAGCCGTTCTTGATGCTGACCGGGCCCTGCGCCTTGATCGCGGCGGGCAGGCCGTCGACGATGCCCCACCTGCCGCCGCCGGACTTCGCCTTCTGGTCCTTCACGCTGCCGCGAACCTTGCTCATCTCCTCCAGCACCCATTTGGTCCATTTCGGGCCGGCCGCCTTGCCGTCGGCGATGCAGTCGCCGAGCCGGACGGCGTCCCGGGGGGACATCCGGGTGAAGCTCCAGTAGCCCTCGTACCCGGCGACGTTGCCGCGCTTGGTGTCGGTGAGGCCGCAGATGCTGATCGCCCGCTTGACGACCGGGCCGGGCTGGCCGTCGGCGGACTTGCGGTACGAGCCGCCCGCGGCGGAGTAGACCCTGTTCGTCGCGTCGTCGTTGCTGTCCCGGATGGCCAGGCTCGCGTTCTTCTTCAGCTCGGCGGAGGGCTCCTTGTCGCCGAGCTGCCGGAGGTAGTCCGAGACGATCCACGCCTTGATCATCGACTCGGTCGAGCTGGTCGAGGCCATGTTCTTCGACCCGGCGATCTCGCCGGTCTGCCGGTCCAGCAGCGCCCAGGAGAAGAACTCGCCGGAGAAGTTCACCGAGACCGGGCCGGCAGCCAGGGTGGGCGGCGGCGGGGCGGTCGGCTCCGGGACGGCCACGCTCTCCGCGGCGCCCCCACCACCGCCGCCGTCGTCGGAGAGACGGGCGTACGCGGCGGGAACCAGCATGGCGCTGCCGAGGAGAACCGCCACGACGGCGAGCACCATGGCCACGCGAGGTCGCATGAGTGGGTGAGCTCCAGATGTCAGGGCCGGGGGACCGACTGTTTTCGAACGGGTGCGGCCTGATCGCTGCGGCCGGGGGAGGTGGCCGCCGTGTGCTGGCGATCGTCGACAGCCGATCGTTGTGACCGGGGAAGTCTACGTCCGCACGGCGGCGATGCCAGAACCCACACCCGACCATGCGGCGAGAAGGCGTGATTATGGCCCGCTATGCGGCTGTTGGGACGTTTCATCCTCACCAAGTGATCCATGTCATGTCCCAGTCGTGACCTGCATCGACACGATGGGCATTCGAGGTGTCACCGAAGGTGACTGGGGAAAGCTGTGACACCCCCTGGTGTCACGCGTGGGGAGCTGTAACACTTGTCGTCATGTATGGCAACGACTTCTCCGCCCCGGAGAACACGCCCGGCGGTGGACTGCTCGGCGAGGTGGAGGCGGCGGAGGCGGCGCTGCGGGAGGCGGCGACCCGGCAGCGGGGAGCCGCCGGCCCCGACGCCGATCTGGAGGCGTACTTCGCCGACGTGATCGACGCGGACCAGAAGATCGAGCCCCGCGACTGGATGCCCGAGGCGTACCGGAAGACGCTGATCCGGCAGATCGCCCAGCACGCGCACTCCGAGATCATCGGAATGCAGCCCGAGGGGAACTGGATCAGCCGCGCCCCGTCGCTGAAGCGCAAGGCGATCCTGCTGGCCAAGGTCCAGGACGAGGCCGGGCACGGCCTCTACCTGTACGCCGCCGCGGAGACCCTCGGCATCAGCCGCGACGAGCTGGTGCAACTGCTCCTCGACGGGCGGCAGAAGTACAGCTCGATCTTCAACTACCCCACCCTGACCTGGGCGGACGTGGGCGCGATCGGCTGGCTGGTCGACGGCGCCGCGATCGTCAACCAGGTCCCGCTCTGCCGCTGCTCCTACGGGCCGTACGCCCGGGCCATGATCCGGGTCTGCAAGGAGGAGTCGTTCCACCAGCGGCAGGGGTACGAGATCCTGCACACCCTGGCCCACGGCACCCCCGCCCAGAAGGCGATGGCGCAGGACGCCATCGACCGCTGGTGGTACCCGTCGCTGGCGATGTTCGGCCCGCCCGACGGCGACTCCACCCACTCGGCGCAGTCGATGGCCTGGAAGATCAAGCGCTTCTCCAACGACGAGCTGCGCCAGCGCTTCGTCGACATGTGCGTGCAGCAGGCCGAGATCCTCGGCCTCACCCTGCCCGACCCCGACCTGCGCTGGAACGACGACCGGCAGGCCTATGACTACACCCAGCCCGACTACGACGAGCTGATGCGGGTGATCAAGGGCAACGGGCCGTGCAACCGGCAGCGGATGGAACACCGGCGGCGCGCCCACGCCGAGGGCGCGTGGGTGCGCGAGGCCGCCGCGGCGTACGCCGCCAAGCACACGAGCAGGGAGAAGGTCGCCGCGTGAGCACGGAACGAGCCCCGCTCTGGGAGGTGTTCGTGCGCCCCCGGCGCGGGCTGGCGCACACCCACGTCGGCAGCCTGCACGCCCCGGACGCCGAGCTGGCCCTGCGCAACGCCCGGGACCTCTACACCCGTCGCCAGGAGGGCGTCTCCATCTGGGTCGTGCCGGCGGGCGCGATCACCGCGTCGAGCCCGGACGAGAAGGACGCCTTCTTCGACCCGGCGGCCGACAAGGTCTACCGCCACCCGACCTTCTACGAGGTGCCGGACGGAGTGGCCCACCTGTGAAGAACACCTTCGCCCTCGCCCTCGCCCTCGGCGACGACGCCCTGATCGCCGCGCAGCGCCTCGGCGAGTGGGCCAGCCGCGCCCCCGAGATGGAGGAGGACATCGCGCTGGCGAACATCGCCCTCGACCAGCTCGGCGCGGCCCGCCTGCTGCTGACGTACGCGGGTGAGCTGGAGGGCGCCGGCCGGGACGAGGACGCGCTGGCGTACCTGCGCGACGACCGGGAGTTCACCAACTGCCTGCTGGTCGAGCTGCCCAACGGCGACTTCGCGGTGACCATGGCGAAGCTGCTCCTCCTGTCGGCGTACCAGCTTCCGCTCTACACGGCGCTGGCCGGCTGCGCCGACGAGCGGCTGGCCGCGATCGGGGCGAAGGCGCGCAAGGAGTCCGCGTACCACCTGGACCACGCCGCGCTCTGGGTGCGGCGGCTCGGCGACGGCACCGACGAGTCGCACCGCCGGATGCAGGCCGCCGTCGACGAGGTCTGGCCGTACGCGCAGGAGCTGTTCCGGCCGTGGCCGGGCGCGCCGGTCGACCCGGCCACCCTGCGGGCCGACTTCGACGGGCGGGTCGACGCGGTGCTCGCCGAGGCCACGCTGACCCGGCCGGCGGACGGCTGGGCTCCGGCCGGCGGGCGGGACGGCCTGCACACCGAGCACCTGTCGTTCCTGCTCGCCGAGATGCAGGTGCTGCACCGCGCCCACCCGGGGGCGAAGTGGTGAGCGCGAGGAGTGCAGCGCAGCGGAGCCCCGCAGTCGCGAACGGCGGGTGGGCGAAGTGGTAGCACCGGGGGAGGCCGTGTCGGCGGTGGTGGACCCGGAGATCCGGGTGGTCACCATCGCCGAGCTGGGCATCCTCCGGGCGGTCGAGGAGGACCCGGCCACCGGCCGGGTCACCGTGACCATCACCCCCACCTACACCGGCTGTCCGGCGATGGACGTCATCCGCGCCGACATCCGCCACGCGCTCGCCGCCGCCGGCCACCCGGACTCCGAGGTGCGGACGGTCTACAGCCCGGCGTGGAGCACCGACTGGATCTCCGAGACCGGCCGGGCGAAGCTCGCCGCCGCCGGCATCGCCCCGCCGGCCCCCGCCGGTGCCGGCGCGGTGGTGCCGCTCACCCTCGCCGTCCGCTGCCCGCGCTGCGGCTCCCCCGAGACCGAGCAGGTCAGCCGCTTCGGCTCCACCGCGTGCAAGGCTCTGTGGCGGTGCCGTTCCTGCTCCGAACCCTTCGACCACCTGAAGGCGCTGTGACTGTCACGATCACCCGCCCGGTCCGCCGCCGGCCGGTCTTCCATCCGCTGCCCGTCGCCGCCGTGGACCGGCTCACCGCCGACGCGGTGGCGATCACGTTCGCCGTGCCGGAGGAGCTGCGGGAGACGTTCGCGTTCCGCGCCGGCCAGCACCTCACGGTCCGGCGTACCGGGGAGGACGGCGCGGACGTGCGGCGGTCGTACTCGATCTGCTCGACGCCGGACGACCTGGCCCGGCACGGCCGGCTGCGGATCGGGGTGCGGGAGGTCCCCGGGGGCGCGTTCTCCACGTACGCGTGCTCGGCCCTGCGCCACGGCGACACCGTCGAGGTGCTGCCCCCGCTCGGAACCTTCACCACGCCGTTCGACCCGGCGCGGGCCCGCCGTTACGGCGCGGTGGCCGCCGGCTCCGGCATCACCCCGGTGCTCGCGCTGGTCGCGACCGCCCTGGCCGTCGAGCCGGCCAGCACGTTCACCCTGGTGTACGGCAACCGCACGGCGAACTCGGTGATGTTCGCCGAGGAGCTGGCCGACCTGAAGGACCGGTACCCCACCCGGCTGCACCTGGTGCACGTGCTGTCCCGGGAAATGGGCGAGTCGCCGCTGTTGTCGGGGCGCGTCGACGCCGAGCGGCTGGGCCGGCTGCTCGGCACCGTCGTGCCGGGGGACGCCATCGACGAGTGGTTCCTCTGCGGCCCGTACGGGATGGTGGTCGACGCGAAGGCGGTGCTCGCCCAGCGGGGCCTGCCGGAGTCGGCGGTGCACGCGGAGCTGTTCCACGTCGACGCCCCGCCGGAGCCGGTCCGCCGCCCCGACGCCGGGCCGGGCACCGGGGCCGAGGTGACGATCGTGCTGGACGGCCGCTCGTCGTCGGTCACGATGGGCCGCGAGGAGCGGGTGCTCGACGCGGCGCTACGGGTACGCGCCGAGCTGCCGTACGCGTGCAAGGGCGGGGTCTGCTCGACGTGCCGGGCGAAGGTCGTCTCGGGCGAGGTGACGATGGCCCGCAACTACGCGCTGGAGCCGGACGAGGTCGCCGCCGGGTACGTCTTGACCTGCCAGGCCAGCCCGGTCACCGACACCCTCACGATCGACTACGACGCCTGAAGGGCCAACGGCCGCGCCTCCGCCCTGGTTGCCATCGTTGTGCCGACACCCTCCTCGGCCGTCAAGATCCGGGCAACTTCAGGGAAAGTGCGCCCACTTCACCTCGGCAGGCCGCACTTTCCCTGAAGTTGTGAGAGGGCTGCCTGTCATCGGCATCCGGAAAGGAAGCGCCCAGTGGCGAGGACCCGCTGTTCTGAGCGACTTCCCCGGGCGTGCCGATAGATGGGTGGTCTGGCATCGCCTGTCGAGCTGATGACGCAGACGGATCATCGGCCGTGTGGTCGGGCGTGCCATACGTGGGCGGGTGCGTCGGTAAGGTGGCGCAAGTCCAGCCACAGCGGCTCCGATACCGACTGCGTCGAGGTCGCCGAGTCAGTCGAGGCGATCGCCGTACGCGACTCGAAGGACCCGGACGGTCCGGTGCTGGCCTTCGCGCGCACTGCCTGGTCCGCCTTCGTCGCCAGCCTGCCCCACCGCGTCTGACTCTGGGCCGAGTCTCGCGCTTCCCCAGCGCTGTCACACCTGCCGGTGATGCCACCACCGCGAGTACCCCTGACCAGGTGGCTGCCTCACCGGCGTACTCTCGGAGGCGTGACGGTGAGCCGGGAGATCGACGACATCCTGCAGCGCGGCGCGGACGGCGGGCGGATCACGCCCGAGGAGGCCCTGTTCCTCTACACCGAGGCGCCCTTCCACGCCCTCGGTGAGGCGGCCGACGCGGTGCGCCGACGGCGCTACCCGGACAACATCGTCACGTACCTGATCGATCGCAACATCAACTACACCAACGTCTGCGTCACCGCGTGCAAGTTCTGCGCCTTCTACCGTGCGCCGAAGCACAAGGAGGGGTGGACCCACCCGACCGAGGAGATCCTGCGCCGCTGCGGCGAGGCGGTCGAGCTGGGCGCGACCCAGGTCATGCTCCAGGGCGGCCACCACCCCGACTACGGCGTGGAGTACTACGAGGAGCTGTTCTCCTCGGTCAAGAAGGCGTATCCGCAGCTCGCCATCCACTCGATCGGGCCGAGCGAGATCCTGCACATGGCCAAGGTCTCCGGGGTCAGCCTGGACGAGGCCATCGCGCGGATCAAGGCGGCCGGGCTGGACTCGATCGCGGGCGCCGGGGCGGAGATGCTGCCGGAGCGGCCCCGCCGCGCCATCGCCCCGCTGAAGGAGTCCGGCGCGCGCTGGCTGGAGGTCATGGAGCTGGCCCACCGGCAGGGCCTGGAGTCGACCGCGACGATGATGATGGGCACCGGCGAGACCAACGCCGAGCGGATCGAGCACCTGCGGATGATCCGCGACGTGCAGGACCGCACCGGGGGCTTCCGGGCTTTCATCCCGTGGACGTACCAGCCGGAGAACAACCACCTCAAGGGCCGCACCCAGGCCACCACGCTGGAGTACCTGCGGCTGGTCGCGGTGGCCCGGCTCTTCTTCGAGACCGTCCCGCACCTCCAGGCGTCCTGGCTGACCACCGGCAAGGACGTCGGCCAGCTCGCGCTGCACATGGGCGTGGACGACCTCGGCTCGATCATGCTGGAGGAGAACGTCATCTCCTCGGCCGGCGCCCGGCACCGCTCCAACCTGCACGAGCTGATCGGCATGATCCGCTCGGCGGACCGGATCCCCGCCCAGCGGGACACGCTCTACAACCGGCTGGCCGTGCACCACACCCCGGCCGACGACCCGACCGACGACCGGGTGGTGTCGCACTTCTCGTCGATCGCGATGCCGGGCGGCGGCGCGGGGAAGTCACTCCCGCTGGTCGACGCCCGCTGACGGGCGCACGGCCGGGCCTGGCCGCCGTGCCGGCCGGGCCCAGGTGCCGGCGGGGCCGACGTGCCGGCCGGGACGGCCGGCGACGGGACCGATACGGGGCAGCAGGACGAGGCGACGACCGCTAGCGTGCGGGCAGGATTACCATCCGCTCAATCCATGGGGGATTCTGATGCCTGTCCGTAACCGATTGCTGGCGCGGCTCGGTGCCGCAGCCCTGCTCGCCTCCGGCGCGTTGACCGCGCTGAGCGCTCCCGCCCACGCCGAGGGCGCGGGCACCGACCTCTCGCTCGACGTCGCCGGCACCCGGGTCGCCGCCAACGTCGGGGGAAAGGTGGCCTTCATCAAGATCAGCAACAGGGGCGCGAACCCGGTCTCCCGGGCCACCGTGCAGGTGGACGTCACCGAGCTCGACGCGGTCGAGATCGAGGCAATTCCGCGGGGCGATGAGTGCGAGGAGGCCCGGAGCGACGGCCGCCGCATCTGGTCCTGCCTGCTCTTCGACGACACGCTGCCCAAACCCGGCCGCACCGGCGAGATGCCGCTGCTGGTGTTGAAGGGCGACGACGCGGCGGGCCCCCGTTCGGCGCCCGTGACGTTCACCCTCACCTCCCCGGACGACACCACGCCGGAGAACAACACCAAGACCGTGCGGGTCGAGTTCACCGAGGAGAGCGGCGTCGACCTGGGCGTCCGCGTCCCGGACGTGACCCGCCACATCCCGCCGGACGAGTACGACCCCGACACCGAGGGCTTCCCCGCCCTGCAGCCGGGGAAGACGACGGTGCTGATCGGCGAGGTCTTCAACCAGGGCGACCTCGTCACGGACGGCGTCCGGGTCGTCATGCGGCTGCCGAAGGGGGTCACCTTCGCGGACCGGTTCGCCGACTGCGAGCACTCCGCCGACAGGCGCACGGCGACCTGCGAGATCGAGGATCTCCAGCTTGGCGACGGCGGCAGCGCGCTCAGCTTCCTGGTGCCGATCAAGGTCGGTGCCAGCGTGAAGGGGCCGGTCGCCCTCAAGCCCGGCACGGTGACCGCCGAGGCCCTGGGCCAGCTCACCCCCGAGCAGCGACGGTCGCGCAAGGCCACCGCGCCGAAGCTGCCGTCCGTGGCGAAGCTCGTGCCCGCGAAGGAGGTCGACCCGAGTGACAACAGCGACGACTTCGCCGTGATCGTGATCGCCGCGAGCAACGGAGGCGGGAACGGCGGGAGCGGTGGGGGCAGCGGCCTGCCGGTGACCGGCCCACAGGCCGGCCTGATCGGCGGGATCGGCGCGGCGGTGCTGGCCGTCGGTGGCGTGCTCCTCGTGCTGGCCCGCCGTCGCCGAGTGGTCCTGGTCGCCCCGACCGACGAGAAGCCGACCGCCTGACGCGGGGCGATCGGGCGGCCGACTGTTTCTCACGTTTCGTCGCGCCGCGCACATCGCACGGTGACGGGCCGAAAGGCTTGATGGTGGTCGTCGGCAGGGCATTCGTGGCCGCCGTTCGGGGGACTTGCGGGGTCGATGGCCCGCCACAAGACACCACCAACCCCGACAATTCCCGGTAACGGCGCAACGGCGAATGCGCATTCGCGCGGCGCGGGGGCTGGCGGCGTCGCCGATGGGCCGCTAACGTCCGGCGCACGTACCCGCGACGCAGGTCGGAGCGGGTCGACCTCGCCAGGAGCGGGAGTCGAGCGTGTCCTCCGTCGGCCCATGAGGGCCGTTTACATATAGCGCACCGCAGTGGGGGCGGGATGGGTGACCATCCCGCCCCCACTGTCGTACGAATGGGGCCTGGACGGACGAAGAACCTGGTCGCTGCTGGCGTATTCGATCTACCTCGGATAACGTCCGCTCGATCCCGCAATTCTGCTCCCTTTCCTGAACCAACCGGGGGACCAATGACCTCGTTCCACCGCTCGACGCTGGCCCGCGCCGGTGCCGCGGCACTGTTGGCCGCCGGTGGCCTCGCCGCCGTGGCGACCCCGGCGCAGGCGTCCGGCCAGGCCGACCTGGCGCTCGTCCCGCTCAGCACGAACCTGGCCAAGGGCGTCGAGGCGGCCAGGGCCAAGCCGTTCAAGTTCACCGTCGACAACACCCGCAGCTCGGTGACGGCCCGCGACGTGCGGGTCACCGTGGAAACAAAGAGCCTCAGTCGCCGGGTGGGCTTCGTCGTCCCGGACGGCTGCGACGTCTCCGGCACCGCGTTCACCTGCCTGCTCGGCGACCTCGCGGGCGGCACCAGCGAGGACTTCGGCGTCCCGCTGTTCAGCACCGGCGGCCGGGGCAAGGGCGGGTCGCTGACCGTCACGATCGCCTCCGCCACCACCGACCCGAACGCCGACGACAACACCGAGACGATCGACATCACCGTCGCCAAGGCCGGCTACGACCTCACCTCGTGGGTGCAGGACGGGTACGCCAACGTCGTGGTCGACGGCGCGCAGAGCGGCGAGCCGGACCTCAGGCCGATCCCGCGCGGCGGCACCGCCCCGCTGGACTGGGCGGTCTACAACGACGGCAGCCGCAAGGCGACCGGCCTCTTCTACGTCATCACCCTGCCGGCGCAGGTCAGCTTCGCGAAGCTTCCCGAGAACTGCGTCGAGCGGGAGGGCGACGGCCCGGCCCAGGCGTTCTGCGAGGACAACGGCGCGGTCGTCCGCCCGGGGGAGTACTACACCGACGACGTGCGGGTGAAGGTCGCCGACGACGCGACCGAGCCGGTGCTGCGCGTGGGCGAGCTGTTCGCGTACGGGCTGGACGCCGCGCGGGGCACCCCGGACGAGGAGCCGAAGGTCGCCTCCTCGGCGCAGCGGCGCACGTTCACGGAGACCGACGAGGTCGACAACCAGGCCGTCTTCGACGTGTTCGTGGACCTGGCCGCCCAGCCGACCCCCGGGCCGACCGCCACCCCCACCCCCACGGCCGGCCCGAGCGCGGGCCCGTCCGGGCAGCCCACGGCCACGCCCTCCCCGGGCGGCGTGGGCGGCGGCCTGCCGGTGACCGGCGTGCAGGCCGGCCTGATCGGCGGCGTCGGCGGTGCCGTGCTGCTGGTCGGCGGGGTGCTGCTGATGCTCTCCCGCCGCCGCCGGGTGGTGCTGGTGACGCCGGCCGACGAGAAGCCGAAGAACTGACGCGTACGACGTGACGGAGCGGGCGGGGTGGGCGACCACCCCGCCCGCCCGCCTTCCGCCCGACCGGCCCACCGCGTCCGCTCGCCTTCCGTCGGTCGACCGGGCCGCTCGCTGCCGCCTGCCCCGCCGCCCCGACGCGGGCCTGCGGGCGGTCGGCTGGCAGAGTGGAAGGGTGAGCCGTACCCCAAAGGGCCAGCGCGCCAGCCTGGACAAGCAGCCGCACGAGGTCGCCACGATGTTCGACGGGGTGGCGGCCCGCTACGACCTGACCAACACGGTGCTCTCCCTGGGGCAGGACCGCTCCTGGCGGCGGTCCACCCATGCGGCGCTCGGGCTCGGCCCCGGCGACCGGGTGCTGGACGTCGGCGCGGGCACCGGCGTCTCCACGGAGGAGCTGGCCCAGTCCGGCGCGTACGTGGTGGGCGCCGACCTCTCCCTCGGGATGCTGTCCACCGGCAAGCGGGTCCGCCCGGCGGTGCCGTTGCTGGCCGGGGACGCGCTGCGCTTACCGTTCGCCGACGCCAGCTTCGACGCGGTGACCATCTCCTTCGCGCTGCGCAACGTGTCGGACACCGACGCCGCCCTGCGGGAGTTCGCCCGGGTGACCAGGCCCGGCGGCCGGCTGGTGGTCTGCGAGTTCAGCACCCCGGTCAACCCGGCGTTCCGCACGGTCTACCTGTCGTACCTGATGCGTTCGCTGCCGGCCGTGGCCCGCGCGGTCTCCAGCAATCCCGACGCGTACGTCTACCTGGCGGAGTCGATCCGGGCCTGGCCGGACCAGGCGGCCCTGGCGGCGCGGATCGGCGCGGCCGGCTGGGGGCGGGTGGCCTGGCGCAACCTCACCGGTGGCGTGGTCGCCCTGCACCGCGCGGTCCGGGACTGACCCCGCGTCCTGCCACGCGGGAGGCCGGCCGGGCGTCGCATTTGGGCAAATGCAGCGAGTCGGTCCATTTTGCCCCGTAGGCTCGCGCCATGACGGGAGCAGAACACGCGCGCGGCGCGACGTCGGGCGACGACGACGCCGCCGAGCTCGTCGCGCAGCTCAGGGAGTTGGCCGGCGCCAACCCCGCCGACGTGCGCCGGGTGGTGGCGGAGGTGCTGACCGCGCTCGACCGGGTGGCCGGCGGCGCGCTGCGCGAGCACCTGCCGGCGGCGGTACGGGCCGACGCCGGGCTGGACTCCCCTGCGCACGCCCGACGATGACAGCCCGAAGTGGACCTTGACCACGCTCACCTCGGCAAGTTAGGTCCACCTAACCCGGCGGCGGTCTATCAGCGGTCATAGACTCCACCCCGACTGGCTTGTGAACGATTTCACGAGCGGGCGGGAGGAGGCGCGGATGACCGCGGTGGAGAACGACGCCGACGTGATCGTCGTGGGCGCCGGTCCCGGTGGCTCGGCGACGGCGTACCACCTCGCCCGGCACGGCGTGCGGGTGCTGCTGCTGGAGAAGACCGAGTTCCCCCGGGAGAAGGTCTGCGGCGACGGGTTGACCCCGCGCGCGGTCCGGCAACTCATCCGGATGGGCGTGGACACCTCGCCCGAGGCCGGCTGGCTGCACAACCGGGGCCTGCGGGTGATCGGCGGCGGCGTACGCCTGGAACTGGACTGGCCCGACCTGGCCAGCTTCCCCAACTACGGCCTGGTCCGCACCCGGCTGGACTTCGACGACCTGCTCGCCCAGCGCGCCGTCTCGGCCGGGGCGAAGCTGCGCACCAGCGTCAACGTGATCGGCCCGGTGCTCGACGCCGACAACCGGGTGGTCGGGGTGCAGGCCGAGGTGGGCCCGGAAAAGGAGCCGGCGACCTTCCGCGCCCCGCTGGTGGTCGCCGCGGACGGCGTCTCCGGCCGCTTCCCGCTCGCCCTCGGGCTGGCCAAGCGCGAGGACCGGCCGATCGGCGTGGCCGTCCGGCGGTACTACCGTTCGCCCGCCAAGCACGACGACAACTACCTGGAGTCCTGGCTGGAGCTGCGCAGCAAGGACAGCGGCGACAACCTGCTCCCCGGGTACGGCTGGATCTTCGGCCTCGGCGACGGGCGGGTGAACGTCGGCCTCGGCGTGCTCAACTCCTCCACCGCCTTCGGCAAGACCAACTACCGGCGGCTGCTCACCGACTGGCTGGCCAACACCCCGGAGGACTGGGGGATGACCGACGAGGCGAACGCCGAGGGCCCGATCCTCGGGGCGGCGCTGCCGATGGGCTTCAACCGGGTGCCGCACTACACCCGGGGCGTCATGCTGGTCGGCGACTCCGGCGGCATGGTCAACCCGTTCAACGGCGAGGGCATCGCGTACGCGATGGAGTCCGGCGAGCTGGCCGCGGAGGTGGCGGTGCAGGCCCTCGCCCGGCCGGCCGGCGCCGAGCGGGAGCGGGCGCTGATGGCGTACCCGCAGGAGCTGAAGACCCGCTTCGGCGGCTACTACCGGCTCGGCGGGATCTTCGTGAAGCTGATCGGCCGCCCGGAGATCATGCGGATGGCCACCAGGCACGGGATGCCGCATCCCCTGCTCATGCGTTTCGTCCTCAAGCTGCTGGCCAACCTGACCGACCCGCGCGGCGGGGACGCGATGGACCGGGTCATCAACGCGATGACGAAGGCGGCCCCGGCCGTCTGACCAGGCGGGCGGCGTCAACGACGACCCGCCGCCGGCCGGAGATCGACCCCCGCCGACAGCCCTCGTGAGGGACGTGAATAGTGTGATTTTGGCCCACCACCACCGAGGGCAGGGAAGGACGAGCAGGAGACCACGATGACGCTCTCGCCTTACGCACCCATCATCGGGCTGTTCGCCCTCGCCGCGGCGTTCGCGCTGTTCTCCGTGGCCGCCGCCCGCTTCGTCGGCCCGCGCCGGTTCAACAAGGCCAAGCTCGAGGCGTACGAGTGCGGCATCGAGCCGAGCCCGCAGCCCGTCGGGGGCGGTCGGTTCCCGATCAAGTTCTACCTAACGGCGATGCTCTTCATCGTCTTCGACATCGAGATCATCTTCCTCTACCCCTGGGCGGTCTCGTTCGACGCCCTGCCGATCTTCGGCTTCGTGGAGATGGTCCTGTTCATCGTCGCGGTCTTCGTCGCGTACGCCTACGTGTGGCGGCGCGGCGGCCTGGACTGGGACTGAGGGAGGTACGTCAGATGGGTATCGAGGAGAAGCTTCCCGCCGGCGTCCTGCTCACCTCCGTGGAGAAGCTGGTCAACTGGACGAGGAAGACGTCCTTCTGGGGCGCGACCTTCGGCCTGGCCTGCTGCGCCATCGAGATGATGGCCGCCGGTGGCCCGCACTACGACCTGGGCCGCTGGGGCATGGAGGTGTTCCGCGCCTCGCCCCGCCAGGCCGACCTGATGATCGTCGCCGGGCGGGTCAGCCAGAAGATGGCCCCGGTCCTGCGCCAGATCTACGACCAGATGGCCGAGCCCCGCTGGGTGCTCTCGATGGGCGTCTGCGCCAGCAGCGGCGGCATGTTCAACAACTACGCCATCGTGCAGGGCGTCGACCACATCGTCCCGGTGGACATGTACCTCCCGGGCTGCCCGCCCCGGCCGGAGATGCTCATCGACGCGATCCTCAAGCTCCGCGAGAAGGTCATGCACGAGCCGCTCGGCCCCAACGGCCGCAAGATGCACGAGGCCCGCCTGGCGCGCGGCGACGTGCCGGTCGTGCCGTGGGGCTCGATGCCGTCGTCGTACCGCAGCGACAAGGCCCGGCGTGCCGAGTGGACGAAGGCGGTTCGCGAGGGGCGCGAGGAGCAGCTGCGCATCGAGAACTGGATGAAGGCTCAGAACCACCTCCACCCGCACGGGGGCATCAAGTGACCGCACCTACCGACAAGCCGAACACCGGCGGCCTGCCGGTGCCGGCGACGCCGGCCGGGGCCAGCAGCGGCGCGCCGGCCGAGTACCCGCCGTCGAGCCCGGCCGGGCGCGGCATGTTCGGCAACCAGGGCAGCGGCGACGTCTCCGGCTTCGGGGGCCTCGTCCGCCAGCGCCGGCAGATCGAGGACGCCCCCCGGCCGTACGGGAGCTACTTCGACGAGGTCCGCGACGCGCTGGAGGAGGCGTACCCGGCCTTCGGCGAGGCGATCGAGAAGGTCGTGGTCGACCGGGGCGAGCTGACCCTGCACGTACGCCCGGAGCGGATCGCCGAGGTCTGCCAGGTGATGCGGGACGACCTCGCGCTCCGCTTCGAGCTGTGCTCCTCGGTGTCCGGCGTGGACTACCTGGGCGCGGACGAGCGTCGGCTGCACGTGGTCTACCAGCTCACCTCGATGACGTACCGCCGCCGGGTCCGGCTGGAGGCCGCAGTCTCCGCCGAGGCCCCGCACCTGCCGAGCGTCACCTCGGTCTACCCGACGGCGGACTGGCAGGAGCGGGAGGCGTACGACATGTTCGGCATCGTCTTCGACGGCCACCCGAACCTGACCCGGATCCTCATGCCGGACGACTGGGAGGGGCACCCCCAGCGCAAGGACTACCCGCTGGGTGGCGTGCCGGTCGAGTACAAGGGCGCCGAGATTCCCCCGCCGGACCGGAGGAGGTCGTACCAGTGACGGCATCGAACTACGCGACCGAGCGTGACACCGACGAGGGTCGGGTCTTCACCGTCACCGGTGGGGACTGGGACCAGGTCGTCTCCGGCACGGACCCGATCAACGACGAGCGGATCGTCGTGAACATGGGCCCGCAGCACCCGTCGACCCACGGCGTGCTCCGGCTGATCCTCGAGCTGGAGGGCGAGACGGTCCGGGAGGCCCGCTCGGTCATCGGGTACCTGCACACGGGCATCGAGAAGAACCTCGAGTACCGCAACTGGGTGCAGGGCTCGACCTTCGTGACCCGGATGGACTACCTCTCCCCGCTGTTCAACGAGACGGCGTACAGCCTCGCGGTGGAGAAGCTGCTCGGCATCACCGACGACATCACCGAGCGGGCCACCACGATCCGGGTCCTGATGATGGAGCTGAACCGGATCTCCTCGCACCTGGTCTGGGTCGCCACCACGGCGATGGAGCTGGGCGCGATCAACATGATGCTGTACGGCTTCCGCGAGCGGGAGTACGTCCTCGACATCTTCGAGAGCATCACGGGCCTGCGGATGAACCACGCGTACGTCCGGCCGGGCGGCGTGGCGCAGGACGTGCCGGACGAGGCGATCGTCAAGATCCAGCGGTTCCTCAAGCTGATGCCGAAGCGGCTCAAGGAGTACGAGGACCTGCTCTCCGGCCAGCCGATCTGGATCGAGCGCACCCAGAACGTGGCGGTGCTCGACGCGACCGGCTGCCTCGCGCTGGGCGTCACCGGCCCGGTGCTGCGCTCCGCCGGCCTCGCCTGGGACCTGCGCAAGACGATGCCGTACTGCGGCTACGAGACGTACGAGTTCGACGTGCCGACCCACACCGACGGCGACGTCTGGGGCCGCTACCTGGTCCGGCTCGCCGAGATCCGGGAGTCGCTGAAGCTCGTCGAGCAGGCCCTGGACCGGCTCGGCAAGCCCGGCCCGGTGATGGTGGCCGACCGGAAGATCGCCTGGCCGGCGCAGCTCGCCATCGGCGTCGACGGCATGGGCAACTCGCTGGAGCACGTGGCGAAGATCATGGGTCAGTCGATGGAGTCGCTGATCCACCACTTCAAGCTCGTCACCGAGGGCTTCCGGGTCCCGCCGGGCCAGGTGTACGTCGGCATCGAGTCGCCGCGCGGCGAGCTGGGCGTGCACGCCGTCTCCGACGGCGGCACCCGGCCGTACCGGGTGCACTACCGGGAGCCGAGCTTCGTCAACCTCCAGGCCCTCCCGGCGATGTCCGAGGGCGGCCTGATCGCCGACGTGATCGCCGGCGGCGCTTCGTTGGACCCCGTGATGGGTGGGTGTGACAGGTGAGCGCGAGGAGCGCAGCGAAGCGGAGCACCGCAGTCGCGAACGAAGGGCGGCTCTGATGAGTGTGTTTAGCGAAACGACTCGTGAGCGGGCACGGGAGATCATCGCCCGGTACCCGGCCGACCGGTCCCGGTCCGCGCTGCTGCCGCTGCTGCACCTGGTGCAGTCGGAGGAGGGGTACGTCTCCCCGGCCGGCGTCGAGTTCTGCGCCGAGGTGCTCGGCCTGAACAAGGCGCAGGTCGGCGCGGTGGCCACCTTCTACACCATGTACAAGCGCAAGCCGACCGGCGACTACCTGGTCAGCGTCTGCACCAACACGATGTGCAACGTGCTCGGCGGCCAGGAGGTCTACGACACCCTGGCCGAGCACCTGGGCGTCGGGCACGACGAGACCACCGCCGACGGGAAGATCACCCTGGAGCACGCCGAGTGCCTCGCGGCCTGCGACTACGGCCCGGTGATGACCGTCAACTACGACTTCTTCGACGGGGTGGACCCGCAGGCCGCCCTCGGGGTGGTCGAGGAGCTGCGCTCCGGCGGGCGACCGATGCCGACCCGGGGCGCCCGGCTCTGCACGCTCAGGGAGATGGCGGTGCAGCTCGCCGGCTTCGCCGACGAGCGCGAGGGCGCGGTCGCCGACGGCGGTCCGGGCGAGCCGAGCCTGCGCGGTCTGCGGCTGGCGGAGCAGCACGGCATCTCGGTGCCGGGCTTCGACCCGAGGACCCCGATCCGGAGCAAGGCGGAGGCCGACAAGGCCGCCGCCGAGGCCAAGGCGAAGGCCGAGGCCGCCAAGGTCGAGCAGACGAAGGCCGAGGCCGCCGCGAAGCCGGCCCCCGCCCCCGCCGCCGCGACGAGCGGCAGCACCACCCGGGACGTGAAGGCGCCGGACGACAAGTCGCCCGAGGTGCGGGCCGCCGAGACGCGGCAGCCGGACGCGAGCACCGCCGTGCCGGATGCCCCGGGCACGAAGGTGCCGGCCGACTCGACGACCCCGGCCCCGCGCGACGCCCGGGAGGCCGAGGCCGCCGGTGCCGCCGCGAACCCGCCGGCCGGTGACGGCAAGCCCGCCGGCGACGCCGCCGGTGCCCAGGAGCGCTCCCTCAAGGAAGCGGAGGCCCAGAAGTGACGACTCCCCGGCCGGAGACCCTGGCCAAGCTCACCCCGGTGCTGACCAAGCGCTGGCTGTCGCCAGACGCCTGGCGGATCGGCACGTACGAGAGGCTGGACGGCTACGCCGCCCTGCGCAAGGCGCTCAAGGCCCACCCGGACGACCTGATCCAGCTCATCAAGGACTCCGGGCTGCGCGGTCGCGGCGGCGCGGGCTTCCCGACCGGGCTGAAGTGGGGGTTCATCCCGCAGGGCGACGGCAAGCCGCACTACCTCGTGGTCAACGCCGACGAGGGCGAGCCGGGCACCTGCAAGGACCTGCCGCTGATGACGCACGACCCGCACTCGCTGGTCGAGGGCGTGATCATCGCCTCGTACGCGATCCGGGCCGCCCGGGCGTACATCTACATCCGGGGCGAGGCCGTGCACGCCGCCCGCCGGCTGCGCAACGCCGTGCAGGAGGCGCAGGCCAAGGGCTACCTCGGGCGGAACATCCTCGGCTCCGGGTTCGACCTGGAGCTGGTGGTCCACTCGGGCGCGGGGGCGTACATCTGCGGCGAGGAGACCGCGCTGCTGGACTCGCTGGAGGGCTTCCGGGGCCAGCCCCGGCTGCGCCCGCCGTTCCCGGCGACCCACGGCCTGTACGCCAGCCCCACGGTGGTCAACAACGTCGGCACCATCGCCAGCGTGCCGTACATCGTGCTGGGCGGGCCCGAGTGGTGGAAGACCATGGGCACCGAGAAGTCGGCCGGCCCGATGATCTACTCGCTGTCGGGCCGGATCGCCAACCCGGGGCAGTACGAGTGCTCGATGGGCGTCACGCTGCGCGAGCTGGTGGAGCTGGCCGGCGGGATGCAGCCGGGGCACAACCTGCGGTTCTGGACCCCGGGCGGCTCGTCCACCCCGCTGCTCACCGCCGAGCACCTGGACGTGCCGCTGGACTTCGAGTCGGTGGCGGCGGCCGGCTCGATCCTGGGCACCACGGCCACCCAGATCTTCTCCGACCAGGACTGCCCGGTCTACGCGACGTACCGGTGGCTGGAGTTCTACCACCACGAGTCGTGCGGCAAGTGCACCCCGTGCCGGGAGGGCAACTACTGGATGGTCCGGGTCTACCGGCGCATCCTCGCCGGCCAGGGCACCCACGAGGACCTGGACACCCTGCTCGACACCTGCGACAACATCCTCGGCCGCTCGTTCTGCGGCCTGGGTGACGGTGCGACCAGCTCGGTGACCTCGTCGCTGAAGTACTTCAAGCAGGACTACCTCGACTACATCGAGGGGCGCACGGCGCCGAAGCTGTCGGACAAGCAGCTGGTGGGAGCCCACTAATGACCGACGTAGCCAAGCAGACCGAGACGGTCACGCTCACCATCGACGGCGTGCAGGTCACCGCACCCAAGGGTGCGCTGCTGATCCGGGTGGCCGAGCAGTTGGGCACCGAGATCCCGCGCTTCTGCGACCACCCGCTGCTGGCCCCGGCCGGCGCGTGCCGGCAGTGCCTGGTCGAGGTGGAGGGCCAGCGCAAGCCGGTGGCCTCCTGCACCCAGACCGTCGCCGAGGGCATGGTCGTCCGCACCCAGCTCACCTCCCCGGTCGCCAAGAAGGCGCAGGAGGGGGTCATGGAGCTGCTGCTGCTCAACCACCCGCTCGACTGCCCGATGTGTGACAAGGGCGGCGAGTGCCCGCTGCAGAACCAGGCGATGTCCACCGGCCGCACGGACTCCCGCTTCCACGAGCACAAGCGGGAGTACGAGAAGCCCATGGCGATCAGCACGCAGGTGCTGCTCGACCGTGAGCGCTGCGTGCTCTGCCAGCGGTGCACCCGGTTCTCCGAGGAGATCGCCGGCGACAAGTTCATCGACCTGATGGGCCGCTCGTCCGCCGAGGAGATCAACATCTACCGGGACGACGCGTACGGCGCGGAGCCCGGCGAGGAGAGCGGGGACGTCCCGTTCAACTCGTACTTCTCCGGCAACACCGTGCAGATCTGCCCGGTGGGCGCGCTGACCGGCGCGCAGTACCGCTTCCGGGCCCGCCCGTTCGACCTGGTCTCCAGCCCGAGCGTGTGCGAGCACTGCTCGGCCGGCTGCGCCCAGCGCACCGACTGGCGGCGGGGGAAGGTGACGCGCCGGCTGGCGGGCGAAGACCCGCAGGTCAACGAGGAGTGGAACTGCGACAAGGGGCGCTGGGGCTTCCAGTACGCCCGCGCGTTCGACCGGCTCACCACCCCGCTGGTGCGGGACGAGCGGACCGGCGAGCTGCGCGAGGCGTCGTGGAGCGAGGCGCTGACGGTCGCCGCCGAGGGGCTGCGCGCCGCCCGCGACGGCGGGCAGGGCACGGCGGTGCTGACCGGCGGCCGGCTGACCGTCGAGGACGCGTACGCGTACGCGAAGTTCGCCCGGGTCGCGCTGAACACCAACGACATCGACTTCCGGGCCCGGCCGGTCTCCCGCGAGGAGTCCGACTTCCTGGCCAGCACGGTCGCCGGGCGCACCGACGTGACCTACGCGGACGTGGAGAACGCGCCCGCCGTGGTGCTGGTCGGCCTGGAGCCGGAGGAGGAGTGCCCGATCCTCTTCCTGCGGCTGCGCAAGGCGTACCTGAAGAAGAAGCTGACGGTGTACGCGATCGCGCCGTTCGCCACCCGTGGCCTGGAGAAGCTCGGGGCCAAGCTGGCCCGGGTGGTGCCGGGCGAGGAGGCGAGCGTGCTCGCCGAGCACACCACGGTGACCGAGGCGCTGAGCCAGCCGGGCGCGATCCTGATCGTCGGCGAGCGGCTGGGCGAGGTGCCCGGCGGCCTGTCGGCGGCGGCGGACGTGGCCCGGCGTACCGGCGCGAAGCTCGCCTGGGTGCCCCGGCGCGCGGGCGACCGGGGCGCGGTCGACGCGGGCTGCCTGCCGAACCTCCTGCCCGGCGGCCGTCCGGTCACCGAGCCGTCCGCGCGGGCCGAGCTGGGCGAGGCGTGGGACATCGCGGCCGGGGTGATCCCGAGCCAGGCGGGCCGGGACACCGACGGCATCCTCGCCGCGGCGACGAACGGGCAGCTCGGCGCGCTCGTGGTGGCCGGCGTCGACCCGGGTGACCTGGCCGACCCGCGCCTGGCCGAGGCGGCGCTCGACGCGGTGCCGTTCCTGGTCAGCCTGGAGCTGCGCAACAGCGCCGTGGCCCGCCGGGCGGACGTGGTCCTGCCGGTGGCCCCGGTGGCCGAGAAGGCCGGCAGCTTCGTGGACTGGGAGGGGCGGCTGCGCCCCTTCGAGGCGGTGCTGACCTCGGCCGCGATGAGCGACGGCCGGGTGCTGGATGCCCTCGCCGCGCTGCTCGACGTGCGGCTCGGCACCGGCGACGTGCTCAGCATCCGCCGCGAGCTGGGCAGCCTGCCGCCGACCCGCGCCGACCGGCCGTCCGCGCCGTCGGCGCAGCCGGCCACGGTCGCGGAGCCCGGTGCCGGCGAGGCCGTGCTGGCCACCTGGCACCAGCTTCTCGACCTGGGCACCCTCATCGACGGTGACGAGCACCTGGGCGGCACGGCCCGCCCGCCGGTGGCGCGGCTGGGCAAGGGCACCGCGGAGGCGCTCGGCGTCGCCGACGGTGACGCCGTGACCGTGGGCACCGACCGGGGGGCGATCACCCTGCCGGCGGCGATCACCGAGATGCCGGACGGCGTCGTCTGGCTGCCGACCAACTCACCCGGTTCCACCGTGCGGCGCGCGCTCGGCGCGACCTCCGGCACGGTGGTACGGATCTCCGCCGCGGCCACCGCCGTGCCGGAGCAGGCCACCGCGGCGGTCGCCGCGGACGCGGCCGGCCACCCGGGTCCGCTCCTCAACACCGGGGGTGTTTCCCAGTGAACGCCGTCTACCTGGCCCAGGACCCGACGCTGGCCGACTTCGGCAAGGACCCGTGGTGGCTGGTCCTGATCAAGGTCGTCTTCGCCTTCGGCGTCGCCGTAATGGCCACGCTGCTCGGCGTCTGGTTCGAGCGGCGCGTCGTCGGCCGGATGGCCGTGCGGCCGGGCCCGAACCAGGCCGGCCCGTTCGGCCTGCTCCAGACCCTCGCCGACGGCCTGAAGATGGCCTTCAAGGAGGACATCCTCCCGAAGGCGGCCGACAAGGTCGTGTTCTTCTTCGCGCCGACGATCTCGGTGATCTGCGCGGTCACCGCCCTGTCGGTGGTGCCGTTCGGCCCGATGGTGAGCATCTTCGGCCACCAGACGCCGCTCCAGGTCACCGACGTGCCGGTGGCGGTGCTGGTGCTGCTGGCCTGCTCGTCGATGGGCATCTACGGCATCGTGCTCGGCGGCTGGGCCTCCGGGTCGACGTACCCGCTGCTCGGCGGCCTGCGCTCCACCGCCCAGATGATCTCGTACGAGGTCGCGATGGGGCTGAGCATCGTGGCGGTCTTCATGACCGCCGGCACGATGTCCACCAGCGGGATCGTCGCCGCCCAGGGGGACGCCACCCGGCTGACCATCGCGGGCATGGAGGTTCCGGCCCCCGGCTGGTACGCGATCCTGCTGCTGCCCAGCTTCATCATCTTCTTCATCTCCACCGTCGGCGAGACCAACCGGGCGCCGTTCGACCTCCCCGAGGCCGAGTCGGAGCTGGTCGCCGGCTACATGACCGAGTACAGCTCGCTGAAGTTCGCGCTCTACATGCTGAGCGAGTACGTGGCGATGGTGACCATGTCCGCGGTCACCACGACGCTGTTCCTCGGCGGCTGGCGGGCCCCGTGGCCGATCACCCTCTGGGAGGGGGCGAACTCCGGCTGGTGGCCGATGCTGTGGTTCTTCGGCAAGGTGATCGCCCTGGTCTTCGTCTTCGTCTGGCTGCGCGGCACGCTGCCCCGGCTCCGGTACGACCAGTTCATGCGCTTCGGCTGGAAGGTGCTCCTGCCGATCAACCTGGTCTGGATCCTCGTCCTGGCCGGCCTGCGGTCCATCGAGGACTGGCAGACCAAGGACCGGCTGCTCGTCACGGGCGTCGCCGCGGGTGTCCTGCTGCTGGCGACGCTGCTCTGGCCGAGTCGCGGCAAGGCGCCGAAGCCGTCGCCGCAGGAGAAGGCCGACAGCCGGCCGCACGGCAGCTTCCCGCTGCCACCGATGGACCTGCAAGTGCCACCGAGCCCGCGCACCAAGCGCGTGGTCGCCGAGCGGGAGCCGGCCAACGTCGCCGCCGGCTCGGACTCCAGGGAGGTGTGACGTGGGCGCGATCACCGGAACGTTCAAGGGCTTCGGGGTCACCTTCTCGCACATGTTCAAAAAGGTCGTCACGACCGACTACCCGTTCAAGCCGCCGACGCCGGCCCCGCGTTACCACGGGCGGCACATCCTCAACCGGCACCCGGACGGGCTGGAGAAGTGCATCGGCTGCGAGCTGTGCGCCTGGGCCTGCCCGGCCGACGCGATCTACGTCGAGGGCGGGGACAACACGGAGGAGAACCGCCTCTCCCCGGGTGA
>NZ_BBZF01000013.1:0-103437 GCF_020884795.1 Micromonospora okii | reverse complement strand
GCGTCCATCTACCAGATCAACTACGCCCGCTGCATCTTCTGCGGGCTCTGCATCGAGGCCTGCCCGACCCGGTCGCTCACCATGAGCAACGAGTACGAGCTGGCGCGCGACAACCGGCAGGACCTGATCTTCACGAAGGAGCAGCTGCTCGCGCCGCTGCTGCCGGGCATGGAGCAGCCGCCGCACCCGATGCGGCTCGGCGACAGCGAGAAGGACTACTACGTCGGCGCGCTGACCAACCCCGGCACCTCGGCCGGGGCCGAGCACGCGGCGAACAGCCCGGGCCGCTACCAGGTCGAGGAGCACCCCGGGGTGACCTTCCCCGGCGCCGAGCAGCACGCCCAGCGGGCGGCGGCGGGCAAGGGAGAGAAGGCATGACCACGCAGACGGTGCTCGCCGCGGCGGGCGGGGTCTCCGGGGGCGAGGAGGTCACCTTCTGGATCCTCGCCCCGCTGGCGCTGATCGGCGCGATCGGCATGGTCGTCGCCCGGAACGCCGTGCACTCGGCGCTCTGGCTGGTGCTGACCATGCTCTGCCTGGGCGTGTTCTACGTCCTGCAGGCCGGGCCGTTCATCGGCATGGTGCAGATCATCGTCTACACCGGCGCGATCATGATGCTCTTCCTGTTCGTGCTGATGCTGGTCGGCCGGGACTCCTCGGACTCGCTGATCGAGACGCTGCGCGGCCAGCGGGTCGCCGCGGTGCTGCTCGGCGTCGGCTTCGCCGGCCTGGTCGGCGGCGGCCTCTACCGGGCGCTCGACGGCGTCCCGGCGGTCGGCCTGGAGCAGGCCAACGCCGAGGGGAACGTGCAGGGCATCGCCCGGCTGCTGTTCACCAAGTACGTCTTCGCCTTCGAGCTGACCTCGGCGCTGCTGATCACGGCGGCGGTGGGCGCGATGGTGCTGGCGCACGTCGAGCGGCGCAAGGCCGACAAGATGGACCAGGTCGCCACGATGAAGGCCCGCTTCGCCCCGGGCAACTACCCCGGCCCGAAGCCCGGACCGGGCGTCTTCGCCACCTCCTCCTCGGTGGCCACCCCGGCCCGCCTGCCCGACGGCCGGCTGTCCGAGCGCAGCATCCCCGAGATCTTGCCGGTCCGGGAGCTGACGGCTGAGGAGACCTCGCTGAAGGGGACGGACCAGTGAGCCCGAGGAGTGCAGCGGAGCGGAGCCCCGCAGTCGCGAACGAAAGGGTGGCTCAGCCATGACCCCGGACTACTACCTCGTGCTCGCGGCGGTGTTGTTCACCATCGGCGCGGTCGGGGTGCTCATCCGGCGCAACGCGATCGTGCTGTTCATGTGCGTCGAGCTGATGTTGAACGCGGCCAACCTGACCCTGGTCACGTTCAGCCGGATCAACGGCGACCTGAACGGCCAGATCATGTCGTTCTTCGTGATGGTGGTGGCCGCGGCCGAGGTCGTGGTCGGCCTCGCGATCATCATGGCCATCTTCCGGACCCGGCGCTCCGCGAGCGTCGACGACGCCAACCTGCTGAAGTACTAGAGGGGCCCTGCGGTGGGAGAGATTCTGATGAACGCCCCGGCTGAGCCGGCAGGTGCCGTCACCTATGCCCCTGCGGAGGGGCTGCTGGGCAGCTTCTGGCTGCTGGTGGCGATCCCGCTGGCCAGCGCGGCGATCCTGTTGCTGCTCGGCCGGCGGGCCGACCGGTGGGGGCACTGGCTCGGAGTGGCCGCGATCGGTGCCTCCTTCGTGCTCGGCCTGACCTACTTCTTCCAGCTTCGCGGCCTCGACAACAAGTCGGCCGAGCTGAGCCTGTGGGACTTCATCGCCGTCGGCGACTTCCACGTGGACTTCGGCCTGCTGTTCGACCCGCTGGCTGCGGTCTTCGTCCTGCTGATCACCGGGGTGGGTTTCCTGATCCACCTGTACGCGGTGGAGTACATGTCGCACGACGGGGGCCGGCGGAGGTTCTTCGCCTACTTCAACCTCTTCGTCGCCGCGATGCTCCTGCTGGTGCTCGGCAACAACTACGTGATGCTGTACTTCGGCTGGGAGGGCGTCGGCCTGGCGTCGTACCTGCTGATCTCCTTCTGGTACGGCCGGCCGAGCGCGGCCACCGCCGGCAAGAAGGCGTTCCTGATGAACCGGGTCGGCGACGCCGGCCTGGCCATCGGCATCTTCATCATGTTCGCCAACCTGGGCACCACCCAGTACGACGAGGTGTTCAACGGCGTCGGCTCGCTGACCGCGACCACGGTGCTGGTGCTCGGCCTGCTGCTGCTGCTCGGCGCGGCCGGCAAGTCCGGCCAGTTCCCGCTCCAGGCGTGGCTGCCGGACGCGATGGAGGGCCCGACCCCGGTGTCGGCGCTCATCCACGCGGCCACCATGGTCACCGCGGGCGTCTACCTGATCGCCCGGTCGAACCCGGTCTTCTCGGCCAACTCGACGCTCCAGCTCGTGGTGGTCAGCGTCGGCGCGCTGACCCTGCTGCTCGGCTGCGTCATCGGCGCGGCCAAGGACGACATCAAGCGGGTGCTCGCCTGGTCGACGGTGAGCCAGATCGGCTACATGTTCCTCGGCGTGGGCCTCGGCGGCGGGGCGTACGCCCTGGCGATCATCCACCTGCTCGCGCACGGCTTCTTCAAGGCCAACATGTTCCTCGGCGCGGGCTCGGTCATGCACGGGATGAAGGACCAGGTGGACATCCGCCGCTTCGGCGGGCTGTCGAAGCACATGAAGATCACCTGGCTGACCTTCATGATGGGCTGGCTCGCCATCATCGGCATCCCGCCGCTGTCCGGGTACTTCTCGAAGGAGCCGATCATCGCGGCGGCCTTCGCGCGGGAGGACTGGACGGCCTGGCTGTTCGGCGGGGCCGCGCTGCTCGGCGCCGGGCTCACCGCGTTCTACATGACCCGGCTGTTCGTGCTCACGTTCCACGGCCCGAAGCGGTGGACCGAGGACATCGAGCACCCGCACGAGTCGCCGAAGCTGATGACGATCCCGCTGATCCTGCTCGCGATCGGCTCGGTGATCGCCGGTGGCCTGATGGCGTGGGACGACGGCCTGGCCTCCTGGCTGACGCCGGTGCTCGGCGAGGCCGGCGAGGGGCACGAGGCGGTGCTGTCGCACTCGGTGATCACGGTGCTGTCCCTGGTCGTCACGGTCGCCGGGGCCGGGCTCGCCTGGTTCCTGTTCCGCGGCGGCACGGCCACCGAGCCGCAGCCAGCCGGGGTGCTGGTCACCGCCGCCCGGCGCAACCTCTACACGGACGCCTTCAACGAGGCGGTCTTCGAGAAGCCGGGGGTCTTCCTCACCCGGGCGCTGGTCTTCCTCGACAACCGGGGCGTCGACGGGCTGGTCAACGGCCTGGCCGCCGCCGTGGGCGGGGGCTCGGGTCGGCTCCGGCGGCTGCAGACCGGCTTCGTGCGGTCGTACGCGACCTCCATCCTGACCGGCGCGCTGCTGGTGGTGGCGGCATTCCTGGCCGTGCAGGCGGGGTGGCTGGCGTGATCGACCTCTCTACGGCCGCCCCCGCCGGCGGACCACGCAGTGACGACGGAGGTAAGGCCGCATAATGTCCAACTTCCCGTTCCTCTCGGTGCTGACCGTGGCGCCGCTGGTCGGCGCGCTGGTCGTGGCCGTCCTGCCGCGCCGCCGGCCGGAGCTGGCCAAGCAGGTGGCCTTCGGGTGGTCGCTGCTGGTGCTGGCCCTGGCGGTGGTCATGTGGGTCGCCTTCAAGGTCGACGGTGACCGGCTCCAGTTCCGCGAGTCGTACTCCTGGATCCCCCAGTGGGACGCCCGGTTCACCTTCGCCGCCGACGGCATCGCGCTGGTGATGCTGATGCTGATCGCGGTGCTGGTGCCGCTGGTGATCCTGGCGTCCTGGCACGACGCGGAGGCGTCGAAGCGCTCGGTGCCGACCTACTTCGCCCTGCTGCTCGTCCTCGAGTGCACGATGATCGGCGTCTTCGCCGCCGCCGACGTGTTCCTGTTCTACGTGTTCTTCGAGGTCATGCTGGTGCCGATGTACTTCCTCATCGGCAGCTACGGCGGCCACCAGCGGCAGTACGCGGCGGTGAAGTTCTTCCTCTACTCGCTGGTCGGCGGCCTGTTCATGCTCGCTGCCGTGATCGGCCTCTGGGTCGTCGGCGGGAAGACCTTCGACTGGCAGGCGCTGACCCAGGTGGACATCTCCACCGGCACTGAGCGCTGGCTGTTCCTCGGCTTCTTCCTCGCCTTCGCGATCAAGGCGCCGTTCTTCCCGTTCCACACCTGGCTGCCGGACGCCGGTGGCGCCGCCCCGGCCGGGGCGGCCGCGCTACTCGTCGGCGTGCTCGACAAGGTCGGCACCTTCGGCATCCTGCGGTACTGCCTGCCGCTGTTCCCGGAGGCGTCGAAGTGGTTCGCGCCGTGGGCGCTGGCGCTCGGGGTCATCGGCATCATCTACGCGGCGCTGCTGGCGGTCGGGCAGAACGACCTGAAGCGCCTGGTGTCGTACACCTCGATCGCGCACTTCGGCTTCATCGGGGTCGGCATCTTCGCCTTCACCACCCAGGCCGGCACGGGCGCGGTGCTCTACATGCTCAACCACGGCCTCGCCACCGGCCTGCTCTTCCTGGTGGTGGGGATGCTGGTGGCCCGGCGCGGCTCGGCCCTGATCAGCGACTTCGGCGGCGCGGGCAAGCTCGTGCCGCTGCTGGCCGGGGTGCTCTTCTTCGCCGGCCTGGCCTCGCTGGCCCTGCCCGGCACCGCGCCGTTCGTCTCCGAGTTCCTGGTGCTGATCGGCACGTTCACGGTGAACAAGCCGGTCGCGGTGATCTCGACGCTCGGCATCATCCTGGCCGCCGCGTACGTGCTGTGGATGGTGCAGCGCACCACCCAGGGCACGCTCAACCCGGCCCTGGCCGAGATCGAGCCGATGCGCCGCGACCTCAACCTGCGCGAGAAGGCCGTGGTCGCCCCGCTGATCGCGCTGATCGTGCTGCTCGGCTTCTACCCCAAGCCGGTCACCGATGTCATCAACCCCGCCGTCCAGGCGACCATGCAGGACGTCGGGAAGACGGATCCCGCCCCTGAGGTCGGCGGCGTCGTCCAGGAGGCCGCGAAATGACCGAGCTGAAGTTGCCGTCGATCGACTACGCGGCGCTCGCTCCGATCCTGATCATGCTCGGCACCGCCCTGCTGGGCGTGCTGGTCGAGGCCTTCGTGCCCCGCAGGCGGCGGCACCTGGTGCAGCTCAGCCTGGCGCTGCTGGCGGTGCTCGCCGCGCTGGTGATGGTGATCCTCAACGCCGACGACCGGCTGCTCACCGCGGGCGGGGCCATCGCCGTGGACGGGCCCACCCTGTTCCTCCAGGGCGCGATCCTGGTCCTCGCCGCGATGGCGCTGCTGCTGATCGGCGAGCGCTCGGTGGAGCGGGGCGGGGCGTTCGTCGCCCAGGCCGCCGTCACCGCCGAGTCGGCCGACGACCGGCGGCAGGCCGAGGGGAGCAACGGGGCCACCGAGGTCTACCCGCTGACCTCCTTCGCGATCGGCGGAATGCTGATCTTCGTGGCGGCGAACGACCTGCTGACCATGTTCATCGCCCTGGAGGTCTTCTCCCTGCCGCTCTACCTGCTCTGCGCGCTGGCCCGCCGCCGGCGGCTGCTGAGCCAGGAGGCGGCCATGAAGTACTTCATGCTCGGCGCGTACGCCTCGGCGTTCTTCCTCTTCGGCGTGGCCCTGGTGTACGGCTTCACCTCGGGCATCCCGGGCCGGTCGGCCGGCGTCGACTTCGCCACCGTCCACGCGGCGGTCACCGAGTCGCCGGCCAGCGAGGTGCTGCTCTTCGGCGGCATGGCGCTGATCGCCATCGGCCTGCTGTTCAAGGCCGCCGCCGCCCCGTTCCACGTCTGGACCCCGGACGTCTACCAGGGGGCGCCGACGCCGGTCACCGGCTTCATGGCGGCCTGCACGAAGGTTGCCGCGTTCGGCGCGCTGCTGCGGGTCTTCCACGTCGCGTTCTCCGGGGCGGCGTGGGACTTCACCCCGGTCCTCGGCGCGGTGGCGGTGCTGACCATGCTGGTCGGCGCGGTGCTGGCGGTCACCCAGACCGACATCAAGCGGCTGCTGGCGTACTCGTCGATCGCCAACGCCGGGTACCTGCTGGTCGGCGTCCTCGCGCCCAGCAAGGACGGCCTGGCCGGCACGATGTTCTACCTGGTCGCCTACGGCTTCTCGGTGCTCGCCGCGTTCGCGGTGGTGACCCTGGTGCGGGACGCCGACGGGGAGGCCACCCACCTGTCCCGTTGGGCGGGGCTGGGCCGGCGTTCGCCGTTCTTCGCCGCGATCTTCACGTTCCTCCTGCTGGCCTTCGCCGGTATCCCGCTGACCAGCGGGTTCATGAGCAAGTTCGCCGTCTTCGCCCCGGCCCTGGACGCCGACCAGGCGTGGCTGGTGGTGGCCGGCGTGCTGACCAGCATGGTGCTGGCGTTCCCGTACCTGCGGGTCGTGGTGATGATGTGGCTGTCCGAGCCGGGGGACTCCACCCCCACGGTGACCGTGCCGGGCGGGCTCACCTCGGCGGCGCTCATGATCGGCGTGCTGGCCACGTTGGTGCTGGGCGTGGTCCCGGGTCCGCTGCTCGATCTCGCGAACGGTGCCGCCGAATTCGTGCGATGACCGACGTATCCCCACGACGGGGCCGGCCCGCTGTCGCGGACCGGCCCCGTCGCCGTATCCCCCGTCCGGAGCAGGTCGAACGGGTGTGGCATGGTGGATAGCGTGGTGATTCCCGCTGGCGAGCGTTCAGGTGCCACCGGCTCCGCTCGGCGGGGCCGGCAGGGCACGGGTCAGTTCGGCGCGCTCGGCCTCTACCTGGCCGATTCCCGCGTCGAGGCGTCCGTGCTGGGTCTGCTGGAGTCCGTCGAGGCCGAGCTGCGGGCCAGCGTGGCCAGCGCCGACCCGCTGGTGACCGAGGCCGCCCGGCACCTCGTGGAGGCCGGCGGGAAGCGGTTCCGCCCGCTGCTGGTCGCGCTGGGTGCCCAGTTCGGTGACCCGACGGGCCCGCTGGTCGTCCCCGCCGCGGTGGTGATGGAGCTCACCCACCTGGCGACGCTCTACCACGACGACGTGATGGACGAGGCCGCCGTGCGACGGGGCGCGCCGAGCGCCAACTCGCGCTGGACGAACTCCGTGGCGATCCTGGTCGGCGACTACCTCTTCGCCCGCGCCGCGGACATCGCGGCGGACCTGGGCACCGAGGCGGTGCGGTTGCAGGCGCGCACGTTCGCCCGGCTGGTGCACGGCCAGATCGCCGAGACGGTGGGCCCCCGCGACGGGCAGGACCCGGTCGCCCACTACCTGCACGTCATCGCCGAGAAGACCGGCTCGCTGATCGCCACCTCGGCCCGTTTCGGGGGCATGTTCGGCGGGGCGTCCGCCGCGCACACTGAGGCCCTGGCCGGGTACGGCGAGACCATCGGCGTCGCCTTCCAGCTCTCCGACGACCTGCTCGACATCGCCAGCGAGTCGGCGCAGTCGGGCAAGACCCCCGGCACCGACCTGCGCGAGGGTGTGCCGACCCTGCCGGTGCTCTACGCGCTCGCCTCGGACGACTCGGACGCCGCCAGCGTGCGGCTGCGGGAGCTCCTGGCCACCGGCCCGCTGGTCGACGACGCCCTGCACGCCGAGGCCCTCGGCCTGCTCCGCGAGTCCCCGGCCCTGAAGCGCGCCCGGGAGACGGTCCGCACGTACGCCGAGGACGCGAGGCAGCAGCTCTCCCCGCTCCCCGAGACCCCGTCCCGGCGGGCCCTGGAATCCCTCTGCGACTACATCGCCGACCGCACGAGCTGACCGCGCCCCGCCTGGCCGCTCTCCCCGGCCGCCCTCCCCGTCGATCATGGAGTTGGCGGCACCGTCGATCTCCGAAAGCGCCGCCAACTCCATGATCAACGGGTCGGGGTCGGGGTGGGGGCAGTCAGAAGGCGGGCGGCCGTGAGCATGAGGGCGGACGCCAGGAGCATGGCCGCCGCAGCCGCCAGCCACATCGTGGGGTAGCCGAAGGCCTCGGCCGTCGCGCCCAGGGCCAGGGGCCCGAGGCAGCCGCCCGCGTACACGCCGGTCTGGGTGATCGAGGTGGCGGCGGCCGGGGCCCGCGGGTGCAGCCGGGCCACCGCGAAGGTCATCAGGCCGGGCCAGGCCCAACCCAGGCCGAACCCGAGCACCACGCCCGCCACCAGCGGCAGCGTGCCGCCCAGGGCGAGCAGGACCACCCCGACGGCGCCGACGGCGAGCATCCCGGCGACGAGCGCCACGTGGCCCCCGTCCCGGCGGTCGGCGAGCCAGCCGAAACCGACCCGGGCGGCCACGCAGACCACGCTGCCGAGGGTGAGGGTCAGCCCGGCCAGGCTCGGCGACAGCCCCCGGCCGGCGGCGGAGTCGACCAGGAAGGTGCCCAGGGCGTTCGCGGCGGCAGCCGCGAGCGTCGCGGCCACCCCGACCACCACCAGCGCCCAGGTGGCCCCGCCGGCCCGTCGGGCCCCGGCGGGCCGCGCGGGGCCGTCCTCCCGCCCGGGTACGGCCGGCAGGGCGGCCAGCCCGGCGACCGCGCCCGCGACGAAGGCCCACCGCCAGCCGGCGGTCACCGCGACGGTCGGCACCGCCAGCCCGGCCAGCAGGGTGGAGAGCGGGACCGCCGCCTGCTTCACCCCGAACGAGAGCCCCTGCCGGCGCGGCGGCACGTGCCGGACCAGCGTGGCGTTGCTGGCGAGCTGCCCCAGGGCGTTGGCGGCGGCGCCGAGGGCGAGGAGCCCGACCAGTACCGGGTACGAGCGGGCCAGCGTCGCCACGGCCAGCATGGACCCGGCGGAGAGCAGGATGCCGGCGCGGGCCACCGTGGCCGGGTCGAGCCGCTCCACGAGGGCGCCGGAGGGCACCGAGGCGAGCGCGCTGACGCCGAAGTAGACGGAGACGGCGAGCCCCAGCCCGGCCGGGGAGAAGCCGAGGTCCTCGCCCATCTGCACGGCGAGGCCGCCGACGAGGAAGACGGGCAGGACGCAGGCGACGGTGGTGGCGACGGCCCCCGCGCCGGCCCGCAGGGGGCGACGCTCGGCGGCCCGCGGGGCGGGGGCGGGGTCGGAGACGGTGCTGCTCATGGTGCCGCAAACCTACGCGAGCCCGGCTCGGACAACTCATCGTGTCGCTCGGGGCACCGACCGTTTACGATGATCTGGCGTCGTCGATCCCAACAGGCATTTCGCCGAGCGCCTGTTTTTCATATGGTGTAAGCCCCGGCGGCGGAGGTGGTTGTGCGCGACCCCCTGGCGGAACCTTCGGACCTCATCCGGAGCGTGTCCCGCGCGCTACGCGTGCTCGAATCGGTCGGCCGTGCCTCGAAGGGCCTGACCGTCAAGCAGATCGCGCGGCGCTGCGAGCTGACCGTCGCGACGACGTACCACCTGGTCCGCACGCTGGCCTACGAGGGTTACGTGATCCGCCGGGAGGACGGCACGTACATCGTCGGGCTGGAGATCGCCGACCGGTACCGGGAGCTGGTCACCGCGTTCCGGGGGCCCGCGCCGGTGGGCGAGTGCCTGCGGCGGGCCGCCCTGGACACCGGCTACAGCCACTACCTCGGCCGGTTCGTCGGGGGCCAGGTGGCGATCACGGCGGTCGCCGAGGGGCACCGCTCGCCGTACCTGGAGGATCTGGTCCCGGGCTTCGACGAGGGCGCCCACGCGACCGCGCTCGGCAAGGCCCTGCTGGCGACCCTCACCGTCGAGCAGCGCTTCCGCTACCTGCGGGACTACGGCATGCGCCCGTTCACCAGCGCCACCCTGACCACCCCGGAGGCGCTGGAGGCGGACGTGGTGGCCGGCGACCGGCGGGGGATGCAGCTCGAACTGGGCCAGTTCCGGCAGGGGGTGGCCTGCGCCGCGGTGCTGGTCACACCGGACAAGGACATGGAACGGCGGGTCGTGCTGGCCTGCGCGCTACCGGCGGGCGAGATGATGACCTCCGCCCGGGTGGTCCGGGCCAAGCTGCTCACCGCCGCCCGCGCGATAGCCGACGCCGCCGCCGCCGAAGGCTGACGGGCTGTCGATGCCGGTCAGCGCCCGATCGGCCCGCCGTCGAGCCGCCAGGCGACCACCACGCCGGGCTTGGCGTGGTCGCCGTCCGGCCACGTCGACGCCGGGTTCTCCACGGTCGCCCCGGTGACCTCGCCGGGGTGCTGCACCGCCACGAACACCGAGCGGTTGTCGCCGGTGATGAACGGGCCGCAGGTCTCCGCGCCGAGCGGCACGGTCAGGAACTGCTTGAGGTGCCCCCGCTCGGGGCCCTCGACGGCGGTGGCGAAGAGGCCGTCGTTGCCGCCCAGCGCGTTGCCGTCGGTGGAGATCCAGAGGTTGCCGGTGGCGTCGAAGGCGACGTTGTCCGGGCAGGAGATCGGGGAGACCTTCGTCCTGTCGTACCCGGCGAAGTGGGTCGACGGGTCGGCCGGGTCGCCGCAGACGATCGGCAGCGACCAGGCGAAGGTCTCGGCCGCGTTGTCGTCGCCGTCCTCGACCAGCTCCAGCACCTGACCGTGCTTGTTGAGGTTGCGCGGGTTGGCCTCGTCGGCCGCCGCCTTGTTCGCCTTGCCCCGGTCGCCGTTGTTGGTCAGTGCCACGTAGACCTTGCCGGTGAGCGGGCTCGGCTCGACGTCCTCCGGGCGGTCCATCTTGGTCGCCCCGACCTGGTCGGCGGCCAGCCGGGTGAAGGTGAGCACGTCTGCGGCGGTCATCCCCGTGACGTACGAACGGTCGCCGCTGACCAGCCTGATCCAGCGGCCCCGGCCGTCGAACGCCCCGTCGGACGGCAGCCGCCCCGAGCCGTCGATCTCGGCGGCCGAGTTGCCTTCGAGCTGTGCCACGTAGAGGGTGCCGGACTCCAGCAGGGTCAGGTTGTGGCGGCGGGCGGCCCGCGACCCGCCGGGCACGAACCTCCGGTCCGAGACGAACTTGTACAGGTAGTCGAACCGCTCGTCGTCGCCCATGTACGCCACCGCCCGGCCGCCGCGCGAGATGATCACGTTCGCGCCCTCGTGCTTGAACCGGCCCAGGGCGGTGTGCTTGCGCGGCCGGCTGCGCGGGTCGTACGGGTCGATCTCCACCACCCAGCCGAAGCGGTGCGCCTCGTTCGGGTGCCTCGCCAGGTCGAAGCGCTCGTCGGCGCGGTCCCAGCGACGGCTGCCGACGGGGTACCGCCGCGTGGTGTCGATGCCGTACCGGGCCAGCCTCGGCCGCAGCTCCTCCGGCGCGGCGTCGCCGCCGACGAAGTACTGGTTGAAGTTCTCCTCGCCGGAGAGCACCGTCCCCCACGGGGTGACGCCGCCCGCGCAGTTGTTCAGCGTGCCGACCACCGTGCGGCCCAGGGGGTCGGCGGCGGTGCGCAGCCACGCGCAACCGGCGGCGGGGCCGGTCAGCTCGAACGTCGTGGACAGCGCGGTGACCCGCCGGTTGTACGGCCGCCGGCCGCCGGAGACGGGCCGCCACCGCCCGGTGCCGTCGACCCGCTCCAGCTCGACCACGCTCATGCCGTGCGCCGCCATGGCCACGCGCACCTGCTCGACGGTGAGCGCGTCGAGACCGGCGAAGCCGGGGAACATCAGCTCCTCGTTGGTGTACTCGTGGTTGACCACGAGCAGCGCCCGCCGTCCCCGCTCGTCCAGCGGCAGCACCCCCACGAAGTCGTTGTTGTAGCCGAACTGGGTCGCCTGCTTGGCAGAGGTCTGCGCGCGCACGTCGAAGGCCGGCGCGCCCGGCACCACCGGGTCGCCCCAGCGGATCACCACCGCGTGGTCGTACCCGTTGGGGACCACCAGCGTGTCGAGCCGGTTCGGCGGGATCGGTGTGAAGGTCAGCGCCCCGCTGCCCACGCCGCCCGGTGGGCGGCCGAAGCCGGCGGCGGTCGGGGCGGCGTCCGGAGCGCCCGGCGCGGCGGAGGCGGCGCCCGTCCCGGCCAGCGCGCCGCCGAAGCCGAGGACGAGCGCGCCCACCGCGCCGGCCCGGACCACCCCGCGCCGGGACACCTCGGCGTTCACCACGTCGCCCAGGTACGGGTTGTCGGAGATGTTGGGCACCGGGTGGTCGCAGGCGTTGCCACACCGGTACCGGCAGGTCATGACGTCGCGGCTGCCGTGGCGGGTGGCGCTCAGCAGGGGAAGCAGCCGGGGACGGTCGCTCATCGGGAGGTGCCTCCTGGAAGAGTTGGGGGCCCGCCGGGACCGTCGCCCGACGTGCATACCCGGCGGACGCTAGGCCGACGCGGTGAGCGCGGATCGGCCCGGACGTGAACCGGGTGTGAACACCTTTTCCGGGCGCGCCCGGGGTGATCCGGCGTTGAACCGGTCGAGGGCGCCGGGCGTGCTTACCGGGCGGACGCACGCGCTGCCCGACTGTGGAACCGCTCGACTCCGCGACGCGACGAGGAGGCCGCCATCAGCGACCACGACGCGCGACTGCTGCGCACGTTGCACGACGAGCACGCCGACGCGCTGCACGCGCACGCCCTGCGGCTGGTCAACGGCGACCGGACGCGGGCCGAGGACCTGGTGCAGGAGACGTTGCTGCGGGCGTGGCGGCACCCGGAGTCGCTGGACCCGACGCGGGGCTCGGTGCGGGCGTGGCTGTTCACCACCGCCCGGAACCTGGCCATCGACGCCTGGCGGCGACGCTCCACGCGGGTCGGCGAGGTCTACACCGACGAGCTGCCGGAGCCCCCGGAGGCGGTCGACGAGGCGGAACGGGCGGTGCAGGCGTGGACGGTCGCCGAGGCGCTGGACCGGCTCAGCTCGGCCCACCGGGAGGTCCTGGTCGAGTGCTTCTACCAGGGGCGGTCGGTGGCGGAGGTGGCGGCCCGGCTGGGCGTGCCGGCGGGGACGGTGAAGTCCCGCACCCACTATGCGCTGCGCTCACTACGGTTGGTGCTGGCGGAGATGGGGGTGACCGAATGACCCGCTGCGAGTTCGCGCACGACGACGGCGCGTACGTGCTAGGGGCGCTCGCCCCCGCCGAGCGGGCCGCCTACGAGCGGCACCTGGCCGGCTGCGCCTGCTGCCGGGAGGCGGTGGCCGAGGTCGCGGCGCTGCCCGGGCTGTTGGGTCGGCTCGATCCGGCCGGGCTGAAGCGGCTCCTGGGGCCGAGGCCCGCCGCCGCCGACCGGGTGCCCGTGCCGCCCGCCGAGGACCGCAGGCGCCGACGCCGCGAGCGGTGGGCCACCCGCCGCCGGTACGTTCCGGCCGCGCTGGCCGCCGCCGTCGTGGCGGTGCTCGCCGGGCTCGCCGTGCCCGGTCCCCGGTCGGGCGGCGAGGCGACCCCGACGCCAACCCCGCAGCCGCCGATGGTCTCCATGCGGCCGGTCGCGGGGTCGGCGCCGCTGCGCGCCGAGGTGCGGCTCGCCGGCACCGCGTGGGGCACCGAGGTCACCATGCGCTGCGGGTACGACCGGCGCGGCGGTCGCCGCGAGGCGTACACGTTCCGGCTGGTGGCGCACGGCCCGGACGGGAGGACCGAGCAGGTGGGCTCCTGGCTGGCCGCCCCCGGCGACGAGGTGCGCTTCACCGGCGTCACCCGCTTCACCGGCGGTGAGCTGGTCCGCCTGGAACTCCTGCGGGCCGACGGCACCCCCGTCCTCGCCTACGACGCCCCCTGAGCGGGCGGCCCGGCGAGGGGTCGGGTCAGCGGCCCGGACCGGGGGTCGCGAGCGCCAGGTCGGCCGGGGCCGGGGTGCGGCGGGCACGGCGGGAGTGGCGCAGGGCGTCGACGGTGAAGACCAGCAGGGCCAGCCAGACCAGGGCGAAGCCCGCCAGACGGGCCGGGGGCATCGGCTCGTGGAAGATGAGCACGCCGCAGGCGAGCTGGAGGATCGGCGCGACGTACTGGAGCATGCCCAGCGCGGTCAGCGGCAGCCGGTTGGCCGCCCCGGCGAAGAACAGCAGCGGGATCGCCGTCGCCGCCCCGGCGAGCACCAGCAGCGCGGTGTGCCCGATGGAGACGTGGCCGAACGTGGCCCCGCCGTCGGCGGCGAGCCAGCCCAGGTAGCCGAGGGCGGGCAGCGCCAGCACCGCCGACTCCACGAAGAGCCCCTCCGCCGCCGGCAGCCCGAGCCGCTTCTTGACCAGCCCGTACGCGGCGAAGCTGACCGCCAGGGTGAGGGCGAGCCAGGGCAGCCGGCCGTAGTCGACGGTGAGCACGGCCACCGCGCCCGCGCCGACGCCCAGCGCCACCCACTGCCCGGGGCGCAGCCGCTCGCGCAGCACGCCCACCCCGAGCAGCACCGACACCAGCGGGTTGATGAAGTAGCCGAGCGCCGTCTCCACCACCCGCTCGGAGTTCACGCCATAGATGTAGGTGCCCCAGTTGACGGCGACCAGGGCGGCGGCGAGCACGATCCCGGCCAGCGCCCGGGGCCGCCGCGCCAGCGCCCGCAGGAAGCCGATGTTGCGCATCGCGGCGAGCAGCAACGCGACGAAGACCACCGACCAGACGATCCGGTGCGCCAGGATCTCCATCGGGCCGGCGGGCTTGAGCAGCTTGAGGTAGAGGGGGAAGAAGCCCCAGAGCAGGTACGCGCTGAGGCCGTAGAGGTATCCGAGGCGGAGCGGGGTCACGGCTCCACTGTAAGGGGTGGAGCGGCCATCTGTTCCTTTCAGGTGACCTGGCTCACCCGATCGACGTACTCCATCCAGCGGCCCGGGTCGACGGGGGCGAAGCCGACCTTCGCGTACACGTCGTGCGCATCGACGGTGGCCAGCACGATCCGGCGTACCCCCAGCTCGGCCAGATGGTCGCGGACCGCGCCGGCCAGCCAGGTGCCCAGCCCCCGGCCCCGCGCGGAGCGGTCCACGTAGACGTCGCAGAGCCAGGCGAACGTCGCCCCGTCGGTGACCACCCGGGCCACCGCGACCTGGCCGCCGTCGCCGGCCCGGTAGACACCGAACGGCAGCGAACCGGCGAACGCCCGGTCGACGGTCTCCCGGTCCCGCCCGAGCGCCCAGTAGGCGTCCGTGGAGAGCCAGTGGTGCACCAGGCCGAGGTCGAGTCGGGCCGGGTCGGTGCTGAGCTGGTGACCGTCGTCGCGGGTCACGGTGAAGGCGTGGGCCGGGGTGATCACACCCCGACGCTAGCCCCGCCGACCCGTCCGTTCGCCGGCCAATTCCCGCCCGGTGGCCGGGGCCCGCTCAGTCGCGGTCGAGGACGGTGCCGAGCAGCCAGGTGACGATGCCGACGAAGAGCGCGCCGAGCACCGCCTCGGGCCAGAAGCCGTCGACGTGGAACGGCAGCCCCACCTCGCCCGCGATCCAGCTCGTGAGCAGGAAGAGCAGCCCGTTGACCACCAGCGCGATCAGGCCCAGGGTCAGCAGGTAGAAGCCGCAGCCGACCGTCTTGACGATCGGCTGGAGCACGGCGTTCACGACGCCGAAGATGGCCGCGACGACGACCAGCGTGACGACCGCCTCGCCGGCCGAGGCGGTGTCGAGCGTGATGCCCGGGATGAGCAGGGTGGCCAGCCAGAAGGCGACCGCCGTGCTGCCCAGCCGGATCAGTGAACCCGTGAGGAGACCCATGGCCACGGATGGTGTCACGCCGCCGCCACCGCCGGGAACCGCGCGGGCCTGCACCGAGCGGCTCAGCCCCGGCCCGGTGCCCCGATGAGCTGCGACTCGATCGGGGTGGGGCGGAGCAGCGCCCAGCGCAGGGCCCGCCGGTTGACCACCGCCACCATGTCCTCCCGGATGCGGGTCAACCACTCCGCCGAACCGCCGAGGCCCAGCGCGGCCCCGGCCACCGCGGCCTGGCCGGGGCTCAGCGGTTGCAGCACCACCAGGTCGGCGCGGCCCAGCGCGTCGGCGTCCGCCGGGGTGAGGTCGTCGCGCACCACCAGGGTGGACTGCCAGGCCGGCCCGGGGCCGTCGTCGCCGGGGGGCGCGCCCGCGTCCACCACGAGCAGCAGCGGCCGCAGCGGCGAACCGGCCGCGCCCTCCACCGGCCGACCCGGCGACAGCACCGGAATCGGCCCGTCGGGCGTGCCGACGCCCCGGACGAACCGCTCCCACGCGCGCGGACGCGTCGTCCGGACCGCCACCCGGGCGCCCAGCGCCATCGCCCGCAGAACCACCAACTGGGCTGCGCGCACGCCGCCCACCAGCACCAGCCGGGTGCCCTCCGGGCGGAACAACCGGATCGTCACGGCCCCGCCCCGCCGGTTGGCCCCGACCATCAGCCCCGCCTCGCCGACCGGTAGCTCCAGCGCGTCCAGGGTGGCGGGGTCGGCGGCTGCCCCCGGCACGCCGAGCGCCAGCGGCAGCGTGCCGGCCAGCGCGGGAAGCTGCTGGCCGTCGAGCCGGTCGACCGCGCCGCCCGCGTCGTCCACCAGCCGCCGCAACGCCTGCGCCGCCGCCGACAGCTCGCCGGGGGCCCAGGCGGCCAGCCGTACGGCCAGCTCGGCCGGCGTGGCCGCGTCGTCGGCGCCGGCGCGCGGGCCCACGCAGAGCGAGACCGTGGTGGCCGCAGCCGGCAGGGTGAGCAGCCGGGACGCCAGCCGCCGCCCGCCGTCGACCCGAGTGTCCGGCCCGTGGGCCCGCGCACCGGCCCCGAGCCGGACCCGGAACGTGGCCTGGAGCAGGCCCCCGGTCCGCACCGTGGGCCAGGACTCCAGCACCGGCTCGCCGTCGCAGTGGTGGGCCAGCTCCCCGAGCACGCGCAGCGCGGCGTGCTCGCCCAGCGGGCGGGCCGCCACCGGCCCCAGTCGGCGCACGATCCGCCGCACCACCCCGGAGAGGGCGGCCCGCAGGCTCTCGTCGCTCCAGCCCTCCACCCGCAGGGCCCGCACCGCCAGCAGCGCCGAGTCGCGGCCGGCCAGCCGTCCGTCGGTGAGCTGCCGGTACGACGTCGCCACCGTGCTGCCGCCGACGGCGGCGGCCGGCGCGGGTGAGCCCACGAGCAGGAGCTGGAGTCGGAGCGGGGGCAGCTCCGGGCCGGGCGGCGGCAGCAGCGTCGACGGCGCGGGCAGGAGCCGGGGGCGGTCGCCGAGCGGGTCGCCCGGGTCGCCGAGCTCCAGCACGGCGGTCAGGCCGTCGGCGTCGTCGAGCACCGCCGCCGGGTCGCCGGCCAGCTCCACGGCGCGGACCACCGCGCCCGGGTCGAGCAGATCCAGCAGCGCGCCCGGCCCGCTCCCCGGCGCGAGGGCGCGCCGCCGGCAGAGGTGGCCCACCCCGACCCCGAGCCAGGAGTGCAGCCACCGGCCCCGGACCCGCACCCAGGCGCCGGCCAGCAGCGGCGCGGCCACCAGCGCGGCGACCGCCGTCACGGCCGCGCCCCGACCCGTCGCGGCGGCGACCAGCGCCACCGCCACCTGCGTGGCGATCACCTGGCCGGCCCGCACCCGGGCCGCCGGCCGCCGCGCGGCGGGAATCCACCGCGCGGGCAGGGGCTGTCGGTGTGCCGGCGTTACCGGGGCCGGATGCGTGGCCGGGGCCGTGGTCGTGCTGGCCGTCACCGCGTCTCCTCAGCGCTCGCCCGGCGACGGGCGAGGTCGGGCCCGGCGTCGGTGCGGACGGTGCCGCAGCGTCATCGTATGACTCCACCCCGGCACGGCGGGGCCCGTCGTTGTCCACAGGGGACCGTCACGGGGTAGCAGAACCGCCACCGGGCCGCTACCGTCAGCGACGAACCCGCTGACCTGCCACCCCCCCCGAGACCTTCCGCCGGGCGGGGCGAGCGGCGCGTCCGCCGAGGGCGCGCCCGACGGCCAGCCACGATCGAGGAGACGAGGTGACGTCCGGGGTGTCCCAGACCCAGGCAGAAGCCGCGGTCATGCAGCAGACCGCCGCGAAGTTCGAGCAGGTCGACCAGTCCCTGCAGTCCATGCTGACCGGCCTGCTGGCCCAGTTGGAGGTGTTGCAGCAGGCGTGGCGGGGCGCCGGTGGGCGCTCGTTCGAGCAGGTCAAGCAGCAGTGGTCGCAGGACCAGGCGGCGCTGCACCGGGCGCTGCGGGAGACCGCGGGCGCCATCCGCACCGCCGGCCAGCAGTACGACGTATCCGACAGCGAAGCCGCCAGCCGGGTCTCCGGCACCAACCGCGGCATCCAGTTGCCGCTGTAGCACCTCCCGGAAAGGGGATCATCCGATGGACCACGGTGTGCTGGTCGTCAACTTCGCCGCCCTGCAACAGTCCGGCGCCGACATCCAGTGGGCGCTGAACACGCTGGACAGCCAACTCGGGCAGCTCGAACGGGACGCCGCGCCGCTGGTGGCGAGCTGGGACGGCGAGGCCCGGCAGGCGTACGAGCAGCGGCAGGCCCGCTGGCGCTCCGCCTCCCAGGACCTCCAGGCGATGCTGCGCGACATCAAGCTCGCCGTCGACGACTCCGCGTCCGACTACCTCGACACCGAGAAGCGGAACACCAACCTGTTCCAGTGAGCCGCCCCGGCGGCGGCGCCCCGGCCGGTCGGTCCGCCGGGTGCCGCCGCCGAGGCTGGTCGGTCCGGCGGGTGCCGCCGCCCGGCTCTCCATCGGCCCGCCGGGTGCCACCGTCGTGGTGTCCGGCGCTCAGTCGGCCGGGCGCCAGCGGCGGCGCAGGCCCCGGGGGAGCACCACGGCCAGCAGCGCCGCCCCGGCCACGGCCGCCCCGGTGACGGCGGCGACGGCCAGCGACCGGTCCCGGGCCGCCGCGCGGCGGGACTGCCGGGCCAGCAGCGCCGGATCGGCCCGCTCCGCCGGCAGCGCCCAGGCCGCGCGCTCCCGCCCCCCGGGGCCGGCCCCGGTCTCGGCGACCGCCCGGTGCGGGTTGAGCACCCCGGCGCCGTACCCGCCGCCGACGCCGTCGCCCGGGGCCGGGTCGGCCGTGGCGAGGAGCCGCCCGGTCACCTGCGCGGCGGTCAGCTCCGGGCGGTACTGCCGCACGAGGGCTGCGGTGGCCGCCACGAACGGGGCGGCGTAGCTGGTGCCCTCGGCCCGCCGGTGCCCCTCGGCCGGGGCGGCCATCAGCACCTCGCCGCCGGGGGCGACCAGGTCGACGTACGGGCCGGTCTGGGAGAAGTCGGCGCGCCGCCCGTCGGGGCCGATCGCACCGACCCCGAGCACCCCCTCGTAGGCCGCCGGGTACGGGCGGGGGTCCCCGCTGTCGTGCAGGTTGCCTGCGGCGGCCACCACCACCACGTCCCGCGCCACCGCGTAGCCGACCGCCGCCCGGACGGCCGGGTCGTCCGCGTACAGCACGACGGAGAGGTTGAGCACGTCGGCGTCGTGGTCGACGGCCCAGCGGATCGCCCGCGCGAAGTCGGCCGCGCTGACCGTGCGCCCGGACTCGCGGCCGGAGACCACCTGCTGCTCGCTGACCCGTACGGGCAGGACGCGCGCGGCGGGGGCGAGGCCCCGGAACGCCACCCCGGGCTGCGGCCCGGCCGCGATGATGCTCGCCACACCGGTGCCGTGCCCGGCGCAGTCCGCGCCGCCGTCGCCGCCCGGGTCGAGGAAGTCGGCCCCCGGGGCGACCCGCCCGGCCAGTTGCGGGTGCCGCCGGTCCACCCCCGAGTCGATCACCGCCACGGTGACGCCGGCCCCCGTCGCGAGCGCGGAGAGGCGCTCGGGGGCGTACCGCTGCTGTGCCCACGGGGTGGCCGCGACCGGACGGGCCGGCGCGGGCGGGGTGGCGCAGTCGGGCGCCGCGCGGGGCGTGCCGGCCGCGTGTGCCGGGGCGGGCAGCGCGGCCAGGAGCGCCGCCGCCGCAGTGGCGAGGGCGGGGCGCGCGACGGGCCGGGACATCGACCGCCTCCGTATGGTGTCGGCTCCGGAACAGGATGTTATCCGCATCGGGGCCGCCCGGCCGGGCGGCACCGGCCAGCCATTGTGATCTTGTTACTACCTTGTAGGTTGTACGCGATGCCTATGGCCTGTTCGCGGGAGGAGAGGTGGCCGTGACCGACTGGGAGCCGGCTACCGAGGCCGAAGCGGCGATGCGGGACGCGCTGCGCGCCAACGACCAGGAGCTCTACTTCCGCATCCTGGCCCGCACCGAGCTACTGCTGCCGGTCTCCGCGGAGGCGCTGTCCGGGCAGGCCCCGCCGGGCTGGGGCACCTGGACCACCAACGGCCGCACCCACGTTCTCGCGTTCACCTCGCCCGCCGCGCTGCGGGCCTGCCTGGGCGGGAACCCCGCGCCCAGCCGGCGCAGCGCGTACGCCGCCCTCGCCGCCGAATGGCCGAACCACGAGTGGTGGCTCGCGGTCAACCCCGGCCTGCCCATCGAGGGATACCTGCCCGCCTGGTTCGTCTCCCAGCTCTCCCGGGGCGACGTGCGGCTGCCCGGCCGCACCATGGGCGCCCGGGCCCGCCTGGAACGCGCGGAGTCGGTCGCCAAGGCCCGCGCCACCGCCGTGGTCGCCGGGCGGGACGCCACCGTGGCGTCGGCCCCTGGCCCGCAGGACGCCACGCGGGGCGGACCGCCCGCCCCGGTCACCAGGCCCGAGGCGGTCCCGCCGGAGGCCGCGCCGGCGATGACCCCGCTCCGACCGCCTGCCCCGGTGGACGGGCCCCTCGCCGCGCCCCGCCCCGACGGGCCCACGGCGCGCGGGCCCGGTGCCCTCGGGCCGGCCGGAACGGGCGCCGGCCCCGCCGACCCCGGGCCCGGCCGGCAGGCCGACGGGCTGGCGGCCGATCCCGCGCCGGGCGGCTCGGGGTGGCTGAACGTGCGGCGTCGACCCCCCGCGCCACCAGCGCAACCCGCACCGGCCGACACCCCGGTCGGTGCCGCCCGGCCGGTCGACCCGCCGGGCCCGTCCGCCCCGCCCAACTCCTTCTTCGAACCGGCGTCCGGCCGGAACCGGGCGGCCCGGCCGCTCGGCGAGCCGCGCCGCCCGGCCGAGCAGGCCGCCCCGCCGGCGCGGGGGTTCGCCGCCGGCGGCCAGGCGTTCCCCCGTCGTCGGCCCGCGCCGGAGCCGCTCGCCGAGCAGCAGACCCACGCCTTCCGCCCTGGTGCCCCCGCCGAGCCGCCGACGACGGCCTTCCCGCCCGCCCAGACGTCCCCGGGCGACACGTCCCATGCCGGCGAGCCGCCCCCGGCCTTCCGCCCCGCGTCCACGGGGGAACCGCCCCGCACTTCCCCCGACCAGGAGGCCACCCGCCCCATCAGCCTGGGCGGCGGTGCTGCGGCGGCGGAGGTCACGCGCCCCATCAGTCTCGGCGGCGGTGCTGCGGCGGCGGAGGTCACCCGCCCCATCAGCCTGGGGGGCGGTGCGGCGGAGGTCACGCGCCCCATCAGTCTCGGCGGCGGTGCTGCGGCGGCGGAGGTCACCCGCCCCATCAGCCTGGGCGGCGGTGCGGCGGCGGAGGAGGCCACCCGACCCATCGGCCTCGGCGGCGGCCCGGCGGCCGACGAGGTCACCCGCCGTCTCGGCGTGACCGGCGGCCCGGCCTCCGGTGAGCTGCCGCGCCGCGGGCCGGTGCCCGGGGTCGCGCAGGCGTTCCCGCGCCCCCGCCCGGGTGCGGCCGACGAGGAGGCCACCCGGCCCCTGCCGGGGCAGCCGGCGACCCCCGTCGAGGAGCTGACGGAGGAGGCACCCGGGGCGCTCGCCGAGTCCGCTGGCGAGCCGACCGCGACCCGCCGCTCCTTCTCGCCCATCGTCATCGAGGGCACGGTCATCGAGGGCACGGTCATCGAGTCGCGGGAACTGCCCGCCACGCAGGAGGCGATCCCGCTCGGCCCCGGGGCGTCCGCGCCGCCGGCCCCCGAGCCCGTCGTCGCAGACCCGGTGACCGGTACGCCCGCCGCCGGGCCCGACGAGCAGGTCGTCGCGTCCGCCGCCCCGGCAGCGGCCGAGCCGACGATGTCGCTGTTCACCCCGGCGGGGCGGCCCGAGCCCGACGCGGCGGCCGACTCCCCCTTCCACCCGACCGACGAGGCGTCCCCCGCCCCGCCCCCGGCCCCCGTCGCCACGGCCCCGACGCCCGACCCCGCCCTCACGCCCAGCGCGGAGCCGACCACCGCCCCGGGGCCGACCACCGATCCGGACCTGAGCACCGCCCCGGAGTCGACCACCGATCCGGAGCTGGACACCGCCCCCGGGTGGGGCACCGATCCGGGGGCGAGCACCGATCCGGGGACGGCAGCGGCCTCCGAGCCGGCGCCCGACCTCGACCCCGAGCCCGAGTTCCGGGCGGCCAACGACGTCGAGGAGGAGCTGCTGGCCGCAGCCGGTGCCGGCAGCACCGACACCTTCCTCTCCACCCTGCTCCTGGCCCGGGTGCTGCTGCCCGTCGCGCCGGACTCCGCGCCCGGCAGCCGCCCGGGGGAGCCGGGCTTCGTCTGGCGGACCGAGCGGCTCGACGGCGAGACGTACGTGGTGGTCTACACCTCCCCGGAGCGTCTGGCCGACCACCTCGACGAGCCGGTGGAGACGGTACGGGTCAAGTTCGCCCGGCTGATCCGCCGCTGGCCGGACGACGCCTGGTCGTTCGCCGTGAACCCGAACACGCCGGTGGGCGCGAAGCTGCCCGGCGAGCAGATCGTCGCCCTGGCGAACTGGGCCGCCGAGGTGGGGCTCGGCGACGACGTCGAGGCCGAGCCGGAGCCGCAGCCGCAGGCGGTCCCCGAGGCGTCGGCCGGGGCGTCCCGGCACGTGCCGCCGCCGGTGGACCCGAGCCGGCCCGTGGTGATGCAGAAGACCATCGCGCCGAGCCAGCTCTCCTACTACCTGGAGCGCGGCTACGACCGGGTCTCCGGCTTCGTGCACCGGGCCAACGAGCTGGCCCACCTGAACACCCCGGCCAGGCTGCACGACGCGTTGGGCCTGAGCTACCCGGGCTCGCCGTTCTCCCGGGACGCCGAGGAGATCTACGTGCTGCGCTGGCCGGCGCACCGGCCGAGCCTCTACCGCATCCCCTACGGCGGGCAGAACGAGGCCGCGATGCGGGCGATGGAGGGCTGGGTCATCGAGCGCCCGCCGTTCCGGGGCAACGGCTTCGCGCCGGGGGAGAGCAGCGACGTCGTGGCCGAGTTCAAGGTGGACAGCGCGCGGCTGCCGCACGGCGCGCAGCTCTGGCGGATCGGCGCGGACGGCACCGAGCGGATGGTCGCGGTGCTGGACACCGACGCGCTGCTCTGGCGACGCCGGGACGGTGGGGCGTGATGCGCGACGGCTACGTGGCCCGCTGGCGGGGCCGGGAGTATCAGGCCAGCCCGGACGGCGAGGACGTGCGGCTGTACCAGCCGGAACCCGGTGACGGCTTCGAGGAGATCCGTCCCGGCCGGTACGTCCGGGTGCTTCCCGCGTCCGAGGTGGACGAGCTGGCGTACGTGCGGACCACCTGCGTGTGGCAGGGGCAGCCGTTCATCGTCCTCGGCGAGCACGACGGCTGGCTGCGGGTGGAGTACACCGGCGGCCGGTGGCCCGTGGCGCAGGCGATGGGCCTGGAGGTCTTCGACTTCGGCGTGTACCAGGGCTGGGCGCCGGCCGGCGAGGTCGCGGACCTGCGCGAGCGGCGCCTCTGACTCCCCGCCGCGCGGCTCAGGACTTCGCCCAGCGCAGGATCTCGCCGAGCACCGTGTCCCGGGCCTCGACGTGCGGGAAGTGCCCGACGTCGTCGAGCAGCCGCCACTCGTAGGGGGCCGTCACGTACCGGCCGGAGCCCTGGGCGGTGCGCGGCAGGGAGGCGGCGTCCAGGGCGCCGTGCAGTTGCAGCGTCGGGGTGACCAGGGGCTTCTGCATGAGCCGGACGAACCGGTAGCCGTGCAGCCGCAGCACCGACCGGAACGCCCAGCGGTAGCCCTCCAGGGCGCAGAACGCCGCCTGTGGGATGCGCATGGCCTCCCGGCAGCGCCGGGCGTACGCGTCGAACTCGGGCCCGTCCACCCACTGCGGCCCGCCCCAGCGGCGCAGCATCTCCTCGACGGCAGCCGCGTCGTCCCGGGTGAGCAGGTGCTCGTAGCGGGGGAGCTGGAACTTGAGCGTCGGGGTGGAGGCGGCGAACTGGCCGCGCGGGTCGGCGAAGATGGCGGCCCGCAGCCGCAGCGGGTGGGGTGCGCCGAGCACCACGAGCCGGCGCACGAGCGTCGGGTGGAACGAGGCGACGGTCCAGCCGATCATGCCGCCCGCCCCGGTGCCGACCACGGTGGCGGCGCGCTCGCCGAGGCCCCGGATCAGGCCGGCGACGTCGGCGGCGAGGGTGTAGCCGTCGTACCCCCGGGGTGGCTTGTCGCTGGCGCCGTACCCGCGCAGGTCGACGGCGACCGCCCGGAACCCGGCGTCGGCGACGGCCGGCAGGATGTCGTGCCAGGCCCACCAGTGCTCGGGGAAGCCGTGCAGGAGGAGCACCATCGGGCCGGTGCCGGCCTCGACGACGTGGAAGCGGCTGCCGTTGGCGCCGACGAAGCGGTGCGTCCACGGCCCCTCGGTGAGGACGCAGGACTCGTCGACAACCCCGCCGCGCTGCTCGGTCATGGCCCCAGCCTAGGACCCCGGCGCGCGGGGCGGTCCCGGCGATCCGACCCGGCCGGTGGCACCGGGGTGCGGAAAGGGCGATGCCCGGGCAGGTGACCTGCCCGGGCATCGCGGTGGTGCGGTCGATCAGCCGATCAGGAGAAGCGGACCTTGACCGAGGTCCCCTTCTCCTGGAGCACCTTGATCTTGGTGCCGGTGGCCGGGAGCTTGACGCCGTGGTTCGGCAGCTCCGGGTACCAGTACTGCTTGGTGTCGTCGAACAGCGGCTGCGCGGCCTGACCCCGGACGTACTGGGCCTGGCCGTTGATGTGCAGCGTGAACGAGTCCGCCTTGCGCAGGCCGAACGTCGCGTCGTAGACCTGGACGCGGGCCCGCCACGGGTTGCCGGTCAGGTTGTAGATCGGCGCCGGGTGCGCGTCGATGACCATGTTCCGACCCTCGCCCGGGTGGGCGAACGTGTCGTTGTCGGGGAACCGGAGGTTCCAGTACGAGATCAGCAGACCCTCCTGGTACGCGTAGTGGTCCACGTAGTCCGGGCGGGTGGTGCCGTAGCCGAAGTAGTACGGGCCGGTCTTGAGGTACTTGTCGTACGACACGTACGTCCGGTTGCCGGCGATGTAGTAGTTGTCGAAGAGCCGGGTGTACGTCGCGTCGACGGTGCTGAAGCCCTTGAGCGTCCAGGTGCCGGTGCCGTTCTCGGCGCCGTCGGAGGAGAGGGTCTGCCCGTCGGCGGTCAGGGTGACGTTGTCGCCGAAGAAGCCGCCCGAGGAGACGCCGCCGTCGGTGACGTAGCGGAGGCGGACCTGCGCGACCTTGCCGGCCACCGAGTTCAGCGGGACGTTGAGGTCGGTCCACCGGCCGCCGCTGCTGCCGGTGAGGCCCGGCGTCGGGTCGTTGCTCGACACCGGCGGGATCGGCCGGCCGTCCACGGTGCCGGGGAGCGTCGCCCAGGTGGCCCCGCCGTCGGTCGACGCCTCGAAGAAGAGGTAGTCGTAGCCGGCCTCGATGTCGTACCGGCCCTTGAGCGACAGCGCCGCCGAGGTCTTCCCGGTGAGGTCGACGGTCCTGGTCATCGCGTTGTCCAGGTCGTCGTCGTTGCCGGAGAAGAACTGCTTGCTGCCCTCGAAGGGCTTGCCGTAGTTGAAGGTGTACTCCCGCTGCGGGAGCACCACCACGGCGGCCTGCGGCTTGGCGGAGTTGTACTCCTGCGGGCCCAGCTCCAGGGTCTTCTTCTGACCGGCCTTGACCACCTCGTAGTCGAGCCAGCCGAGCTGGAGCTTGTTCCAGGCGCCGAGGTCGCCGCCGCGCTCGCCGATGCCGCCGTCGCCCGGCCTGCTGAGCCGGCTCTGGGCCATCAGGGTCCAGTGCTCGTTGTTGTTGTCGCCGCCGTTCATGACGTTGTAGTCGTCCGGCAGGCCCAGGTCGTGCGCGTACTCGTGGTAGAAGACGCTCCGGCCACCGTTTTCCGGCTGGATCGTGTAGTCACGGATCCAGATGCCGGTGTTGCCGATCTCGGTGCCGCCGATCGGGAAGTTCGGCGGGCCGGTGCGCGAGGTGTTGAAGGCAGACCAGCGGTGGCTCCAGATCGCGTCCTCGCCCTGGTACGGGTCGCCGTCGGCCTGGTCGCCGCCGGAGTGGACGATCTGGAAGTGGTCGATGTAGCCGTCCGGCTCGTTGAAGTCGCCGTCGCCGTCGTAGTCGAAGCGGTCCCACTGGTCGAAGGACTGCATCTCGGTCTTGATCTGGGCGTCGGTGCGGCCCTTGGCCTTCTGGTCGGCCACCCACTGGTTGGCGGCGTCGCGCACCAGCTCCCAGGTGTTCTGGCAGTTGTTGTCGGCGCAGACGGCGGGGTCGCCCGTCGGGTCGTCGTCGGCCTTCGGGTCGTCGGAGCGACCGTAGCGTGCCGCGTTGTACTTGACCTTCACCCAGTCGGTGACCTGGCCCTCGACCGTGTACCGGCCGGACGACTGGGCCTCGAAGTACTTCTTGACCGACTCGTCGTCCTTGCCCTTGCCGAAGTACAGCTCGCGGAAGTAGTCGGCGCTGTAGTCCGCCTGCCACACCGTCGAGTTGTCCACGGCCCGGTTCGGGGCGGGGATCTCGTTGTGCTGCGGACCGTCGAACGTGCGCGGACCCGCGATGTCCGGGTTGATGTCCTTGTCGGGGTAGTCCGGGTGACGCTCGTCGCCGTACTCGGCGAGGATCACGAAGATCCGGTCAGTGCGCTCCCGGGCCAACTCGACGTACTGGTCCTTCTTGCCCGCCTTGGCGCTCCGGGCCCCGGCCGCAGCCGCCGCGCTACCGGCGGTCTCGCCGACCTTGACGACGGTGCTGCCGTTGATCTTCTGCGCCTTGGCCCGGCCGGACAGGACCTCGCTGAGGCCCTCCTGGCGAAGCGCGCGGCGCTTGTCCTCGAACTTGTCCGGCAGATCGTGACGATCCGCTGGGGCCTTCTCGGCGGCCGACGGGGCGGCCGGCGGGAGCTTCGGAGTCGGCGCGGCGCTGGCGGACGTGCCCACCACCAGTCCCGATGCCGTCAGCGAAAGCCCGAGCAGACCCACTGCGACTTTCCGCACGTGGTACCTCCGGTGTGAGGGAGCCGGCCCAGACGGGGGTAGGGCCGGTGGTCCCACGGGTGGGACCAATGGTGAACATAGAGTCTGGTGGGACCGGTGGGAAGGTACGCGCGGCCATTTGTGGCAGTCTTTCGTCGGCGACGCCCTCCACCGTCACAATCCACTTGATCCCGTGCATGCGGGAAGGGGCCGGTGGCGTCGCCGCCACCGGCCCCTTCCCGTCGATCAGGAGATCAGTTCTTGACCACGATGGTCATGTTGTCCGTCGGCTTCTTGCCCTGCGTCAGGATGGCGATCGTGGTGCCGGTGCCGGCGACCTTCACCGAGTTCTGCGGGTTCTCGGCCGACCAGTAACGGTCGATCTTGCTGTCGTTGAACACCGGGTTCGGGTTGAGCTTCGGCACGGTGACGCCCACGCCGTTGACGTGGAACGTCTGCGCCGGCTTCGCGTACCAGCTGAACGTGGCGTCGTAGCCGTTGCGCCGGTTGGTGATGGTGCCGCCGGCGCTGGTCCGGATCGGCCCCGGGCGGACGTCCACCGGGAGGTTCAGGCCGTAGCCCGGGTGCTCCGAGGTGTTGTTGTCGCCGTAGGCGTAGTTCACGTACCAGACCAGCAGGCCGGGCTGGTTCGGGAACCGCTCGACCCAGTTCGGGCGGCTGTTGGCGAAACCGTAGTTGTACCCACCGGTGCGCAGGGTGTCGTCGTACCCGAAGTACGTCCGGTTCTCCGCGATGTAGAAGCGGGGGTACGAGTCGGTGACCGAGCCGCCCATCCGGGTGAAGCCCTTGGCCGTCCACGCCGGGTCGAGGCTCTCCGCGCCGTCGGTCCAGACGGTGGTGCCGCCCTTGACCAGCGAGATGTTGTCCAGGAACGCGCCGGCCAGGTGGACGCCGCCGTCGCTCTGGTAGCGGTAGCGGAACTGCACGGTCTGCCCGGCGTACGCCGACAGGTCGTAGGTCAGGTCGATCCACTCGCCGTTGCTGGAGCCGTCGACGCCGGTCTCACCCGCGTCGATCAGCGAGTTGCCGAGCTGCGACCAGGTGGCGCCACCGTTGGTAGAGACCTCGGCGTAGAGGTAGTCGTAGTCCTCTTCGATGTCGAACCAGGCCTTCGCGGTGATCGACGCGGACGTCGTACCGGTCAGGTCGAGCTGGCGGGCCAGCGTGGTGTTCAGGTCGTCGGCGCTGCCACCCCACCACTCGTTGGCCCCCGCGAACGGGGTGTTGTACGAGGTGGTCTGGGTCTGCGGCGGCAGGTTCACCACGACCGCCTGGGCCTTCGGCCCGTCGCTGTCGCCGGCCGGGCCGAGCGGCAGGACCGTGCTGCCCTTGCCGTACTCGACCGTGGAGTGGTTGAGCCAGCCCATGAGGAGCTTCGACCACGGGTCCATGTAGCCCGGCGTCGAGCCGATGTCGTCCTTGCCGCGGCTCAGCCACGAACCCGAGGCCATCAGGCTCCAGAAGCCCACCCCGTTGTCGCCACCGTTGGTGTCGTAGAGGTCCGGCAGGCCGAGGTCGTGGCCGTACTCGTGGGCGAACACCCCGAGGCCACCGTTCTCCGGCTCCGTGGTGTAGTCACGGATCCAGATGCCGGTGTCGCCGATCTGCACGCCGCCGGACAGGTTGCCCGCCGGGCCGGCGCTGCCGGCCAGGTTCGGGAACGCGGCCCACCGGTGCGACCAGATGGCGTCCTCGCCCTGGGCGCCGCCGCCGGCCTCCTCGCCCTCACCGGCGTGGACGGCCTGGAAGTGGTCGATGTAGCCGTCGGGCTCGTTGAAGTCGCCGTCGCCGTCGAAGTCGTAGCGGTCCCAGACGTCGAACTGCTTGAGGTAGTCCTTGATCTGCTGCGGCGTCTTGCCGGCGGCGACCTGGGAGTCGTACCAGGAGGTGGCGCTGTCCTTGACGAAGTTCCAGTACCCGTCGGCCTCGGAGATGGCGGGGCTGCCGTACCGGGACTCGTTGAAGGGCACGGTGACCCAGTCGGTCACGTCGCCGCCGACGGTGTACCGGCCACCGGACTGCTTGAGGTAGAAGTCCCGCATGGACTCGCCCTCGCCGTAGAACATGTCCTGGTAGTGGGCGCGGTTGAAGTCGGAGCGCCACAGCGTGCTGTTGTCGTCGGTGGCGTCGCCGTTCCAGTTGCGGTCCGGCTGGGCGATCTGGTTGACCTTCGGGCCGGCGGTGCCGCCGGTGCGCGGGTCGGTGCGGTCACCGAACTGGACCAGCATCGTGAAGATCGGGTCGACCTTCGGCGCCTGCTGGTACTCGACGAACTTGTCGTTCTTGATCTGGATGACCTTGGAACCGTTGCGCGTCTGGAGCTTGACCTTGCCCTGCAGCAGGTCGGCGACGGCCTGCTTGCGGACCTCACGCTGCTGGTCCGCCTTGGCGTCGGGCAGGTTGTCCCGACCACGCTCGACCTTGGCCTTGCCGGCCCCGGGGATCGGCTCCGCCGCCGGGGCGGCGGACACTGGGGCCGTGACGACGCCGGTCGCCAGCAGCGCGGCCGCGGCCGAGGCCAGACCGGCTGTGACTCGTCTCCTCAAAGGTCCTCCTCCTTTGTGGAACTGTGACATGACGGCCGCCACCGAGGTCGCCGCTGTCATGCGTGCGCCTGTCACCCTCGCAGAGGATTCGGCCGTTGTCACTGCTTGACAAGCCCGGGAAATCGGCGGAAAGGCGCGGGCGAAGGCCACCAAATCGGGGCCAACCGGCGGCATTGCGCGGGGTCGTTCCACATTACGGTTTGGCTACGGCAGCCGACGCCGGCCGCGCCGCCCGCGCCGCCTACGACGTCCGCGCCGCCTACGACGTCCGCGCCGCCTACGACGTCCGCGCCGCCTACGACGTCCGCGCCGCCTACGACGTCCGCGCCGCCTACGACGTCCGCGCCGCCTACGACGTCCGCGCCGCCTACGACGTCCGCGCCGCCTACGACGTCCGCGCCGCCTACGACGTCCGCGCCGCCTACGACGTCCGCGCCGGCCACGACGCCCGCGCCGCCTACGACGCCCCGCGCCGGCGACAACGCCCCGCGCCGGTCCCGGGGGCCCCGGCGTCCGGGCCGCCGTCGCACAAGGAGCGGGGCCCGCCCGGAGCGATGTGCTCCGGACGGGCCCCGCCGGGACGTGCGACTGACAGCGGTCAGGGCCGCGCCGAGGTCACCTTCACCGTGGCGACCTTGTTGTCGAACGCGGTGCGCTTGACCGTGAGCGAGACGCCGTAGTTCACGCCCTGGTCACCGGGGTTGCCGGTGCCCAGCACGATCGCGCCGCCGCCCAGGGTGACCCCGTAGAACTGGGTCGCCGGGGTGCCGTCCGGGTTGACCACCCGGGTCGTGTACGGCGCGTTGTTGCGCGACGGCACCACCACGGAGGCGTCGTTGTCGCGGGCGTACGCCGCGCCGTCGCGCATCTCGATGCCCGGGTACCAGCCCTTGGCGTCGGTGAAGCCGCGCACCGGCTTCTGCGAGGCGAACCACGTGCAGTACTCGCTGTACGGCTCGTCCGGCGCCTCCAGGCACTCCCGGAACCCGGGCGTCTTGTTCAGGCCGAACGCCGCGTTCGCCGACTGCGGCCGGCTCGGCAGGTTGTCCAGGACCGACGGGTCCTTCTCGGCCGCCGTGCCCTTCCGGCGGTACGGGTCGTAGTGCGAGTCGACGATCAGCAGGCCGCCCTTGGCGCCGTAGCTCGGCAGCGCGGTCATCTGCGCGGTCGTGTGGTTGACGTCGCCGAGCGCGGTGTCCCGGTACCAGACCAGCATGCCCGGGGCGTTGTAGGAGAACTTGTCGACCTTCCACGCCTCGTGCGAGTAGACCGTGTCGTAGCCGTACTTCAGGCCGTTGTCGAAGCCGTCGAAGTTGCGCCACTCGGCCAGGTAGTAGTGCGCCCGCCGCTCGGTGCCGGAGTTGACGTTCCAGCCCGCGCCGGTGGTGTCGGTGAAGGTGCCGCCGGTGGCGGTCCAGCCGTTCGCGCCACCCTCGACGTCGTCGCTCCACACGGTCGCGCCGCCGGCCGTGACGGAGAAGTCGTCGGCGAACCAGCCGCGCTCCACGAACGCCTCGTCGCTGGCGTAGCGGAGCCGGACCTGCACGGTCTGCCCGGCGTACGCCGACAGGTCGACGTAGTCGTGCCGCCAGCCGTTGGTGGAGCCGGTCAGGCCGTACTTCTTGTTGCCGAAGTCGACCATGCGGCCGTTCGGGTCGGCGTAGTTGTCGTTCGTGGTGACCAGCGCGCCACCGGCGTCGTAGACCTTCTGCTCCTTCCAGGTCGCCCCGCCGTCGGTGGAGAGCTCGACGAAGCCGTAGTCCCAGTCCGCCTCGATGATGTAGTTGTTCCACATCCAGAACTTGGCGTCCGCCGCCGCGGGCACGTTGACCTGGCGGCTCAGCTTGACGTCGGCCCAGTTCTGGTCCGCGCCGCTGTGCCACATCTTCGTGCCGCTGTGCGGCACGGCCATCGTGAGCACCTTGTCCGGCAGGTCGACCTTGATGCCGTCCGCCGTGCCGACGGGCGTGCGCGAGGTCTGGCCGACGCGGATGTCACGCGGCTTGGTGCCCGGGGCGATGGTCACCGGGTCGGCCCAGCCGAGCACCCACTTGTCCCAGATGCCCATGTGGGTGGGGAGCGCCTGGAAGATCTCGCCGCTGTGCGACCCGGAGGCCATCAGGTCCCAGAAGTCCACGTCGGAGTCGGCGTTGCCGGAGCTGTCGTAGAGGTCCGGCAGGCCCAGGTCGTGGCCGAACTCGTGGGCGAAGACGCCGACGCCGGCGTCCTCCGGCTGCACGATGTAGTTCGACGCCCGGATGTTGGTGCCGGGGATGGTGTAGCCGCCCGCGATGGTCGAGGAGTGCGCCCAGACCGCGTAGGTGCCCTCGGCGCCGCCGCCGCGCGACTTGCCCTGGCCGGCGTGCGTCAGCACGAGGTGGTCGATCACGCCGTCCGGCTCGAAGAGGTTGCCGTCGCCGTCCCGGTCGGCCTGGTCCTCGATGTCGTAGTCGGCCCAGGGGAAGTTCGGGTCCTTCGCGGCGAGCGCGTCGATGGCGTCCGTGGCGAGCCGGCCCGCGCCCTGCGGGTTCTCCGGGTGGCCGTTCATGGCCTGCTCACGGCCGGCGACCCAGTTGCCGTTCTCGTCCTGGAAGCAGCGCGACGCCGCGTACCAGCCCTCCGAGTGCGGCACGGTGACCCACGGGCTGGCCTGCCCGTCGACCGTGTACGCCCCCTTGGACATCTCCAGGTACATGTTGCGCATGGTCCGGCCGGCGAGGCTGACGCCCTTCTTGCCGTCCGGCCCCGTCAGGTCCGTGCGGACGCGCTCGGTGATGCCCTTCTCGCTGTAGAGCATCTTGTTGTAGTGGTCCGGGGAGAAGTCCGGCACCCACATGGAGTTGTTGTCCTTGTGCGGCAGGCTCGCCGGGTTCGGGATGTTGTTGTGCTTCGGCCCGTTCTGCACGGTGCCGGGGACGCAGGTCCGGTCCTCGAAGACCGTCTTCGGGACCATGACGCCGGTGAAGTCGTCGTTGGCCTGGTCGTTGAACTCCACGAGCAGGGTGAGCAGCTTCGCCGTCTGGGTCTTCTCGGCCTTTTTGATCCACCGTGGGCTCTTGCCCGTGCGGATCGCCTGGGCCTCCAGCTTCGCGAGCTGCCGGGCCGTCACCGGGTTGCCGGCGGCGAACTTCCGGTCGTACGCCTGGGCCTCGTCCGCCGCGCTGGTGTACACGCCGCCGGGGCCCTTGACCTCCTTGCCGGCGGTGTCAGGCTGCACCTCCGGCTCGGCGTAGTTGATGTAGTGCTCGTCGGCCCCGATCGTGGCGGGGGCCGGGCGGGACGTCTCGGCCGACGCGGTGCCGGTCACGGTCAGTGACGCGGCTGCGAGGGCAATGGCGGGCAGCGCGACGAGTATCCGCCTGCGTGACCCGGTTCGGGGGTTGGTGTGCATGCCGCTCCGTTCTGGGGCATGGGAGAGGGAACCGGCCGGGCCTGCGCAGTGACATGCGTCGAACCGGCCGATGCGGCTGAACCTAAAGGACAGAGGAGTCTTCCGACAGTGGGAATCGACCCCTGTGTCCGTTCAGGCCGGTGCCTCTCCACCGACCGTCCGACCGCCCGAGGCGGCCCGCTCACCCCACGTCGGCGTGCCGACGGCACGAACGCAGGTGGGTGGCGGCCCGAACGGACCGCCACCCACCTGCGGGTACGCCTGTCGTCACTCCTCGTCGGACTTGCCGCCGCCCATGCCGGTGGAGATCAGCTCCATCACCGAGGAGTCCTGGAGCGTGGTGACGTCGCCCAGCGACCGGTTCTCCGCGACGTCCCGCAGCAGCCGACGCATGATCTTGCCGGAGCGGGTCTTCGGCAGCTCCGGCACCAGCATGATCTGCCGGGGCTTGGCGATCGGGCCGAGGGTCTTCGCGACGTGGTTACGCAGCTCGGTGATGAGCTTCTCGCCCGCCTCGCCCGAGGTGTCGGCCGTGCCGCGCGGGATGGCGAACGCCACGATCGCCTGCCCGGTGGTCGGGTCGGTCGCGCCGACCACCGCCGCCTCCGCGACCGACGGGTGCGACACCAGGGCGGACTCCACCTCGGTCGTGGAGATGTTGTGGCCCGACACCAGCATCACGTCGTCGACCCGGCCGAGCAGCCAGATGTGCCCGTCGTCGTCCTTCTTCGCCCCGTCCCCGGCGAAGTACATGCCCTCGAAGCGGGACCAGTACGTCTCGACGAACCGGTCGTCGTCGCCCCAGATGGTGCGCAGCATCGACGGCCACGGCTCGCGCAGCACGAGGTAGCCCCCGCCGCCGTTGGGCACCGACTGGCCCTGGTCGTCCACCACGTCGGCGACCACGCCCGGCAGCGGGGTCATCGCCGAACCCGGCTTGGTCTCGGTGACGCCGGGCAGCGGGGAGATCATGATGGCGCCCGTCTCCGTCTGCCACCAGGTGTCCACGATCGGCAGCTCACCCCGGCCGACGTGCTGGCGGTACCACATCCACGCCTCGGGGTTGATCGGCTCGCCGACGCTGCCCAGCAGCCGCAGGGAGGACAGGTCGTAGCCAGCGGGGATGTCCTCGCCCCACTTCATCATCGTGCGGATCAGCGTCGGGGCCGTGTACAGGATGCTGACCTTGTACTTGCCCACGATCTCCCAGAACCGGCCCTTGTGCGGGGTGTCCGGCGTGCCCTCGTACATGACCTGGGTGGCGCCGTTGGCCAGCGGGCCGTACACGATGTAGGAGTGGCCGGTCACCCAGCCGATGTCGGCGGTGCACCAGTAGACGTCGGTCTCCGGCTTCAGGTCGAACACGGCGTGCGCCGTGAACGCCGCCTGCGTGAGGTAGCCGCCCGTGGTGTGCAGGATGCCCTTCGGCCGGGCCGTGGTGCCGGAGGTGTAGAGGATGAACAGCGGGTGCTCGGCGTCGAACGCCTCGGCGGTGTGCTCGGTCGACGCCTGCTCCACCGTCTCGTGCCACCAGCGGTCCTTGGCCGACCAGGCGACCTCCTCGCCGGTGCGGCGGACCACCAGCACGTGCTCCACCGACGGGCAGTTCGCCACCGCCTCGTCCACCGTCGGCTTCAGCGCCGACGGCTTGCCCCGGCGGTACCCGCCGTCGGCCGTGATCACGACCTTGGCGCTGGCGTCCTGGATGCGGTTGGTCAGCGCGTCGGCGGAGAAGCCGCCGAAGACCACGCTGTGCGTCGCGCCGATCCGGGCGCAGGCCAGCATCGCCACCGCCGCCTCGGGGACCATCGGCAGGTAGATCGCCACCCGGTCGCCGGCCGCCACGCCCAGCTCGGTCAGCGCGTTCGCCGCCTGGCAGGTGAGCTTGTGCAGCTCGGCGTACGTGATGGTGCGGGTGTCGCCCGGCTCGCCCTCCCAGTGGATGGCGACCCGGTCGCCCAGACCCGCCTCGACGTGCCGGTCCAGGCAGTTGTACGCCACGTTCAGCCGGCCGCCGACGAACCACTTCGCGAACGGCGGGTTCGACCAGTCGAGCACCTGGTCCCACTGCTGCGCCCAGGTCAGCCGGCCGGCCTGCCGCTCCCAGAACGCGAGCCGGTCGGCGGCGGCCTCGTCGTACGCGTCGGCGGTGACGTTGGCGTTCGCGGCGAGTTCGGCCGGGGGCGCGAACTGCCGCGTCTCGTTCAGCAGATTGGCCAGTGCCTCGCTCATGCCGGAACTCCCTCGTCGCTTCGTGACCTGCGTCGCGTACCCCGCAGAGGTTAGTCCGACGACGCCCGCCCGCGACAGGTGCCGTCGCGGTGCCCGCGCCGAGCGGCCCCCACCTCGCGCCGAACTGTAAGGAAAGCATCCTATTAACGCCTCCGGTCGGAAGGAGGGCACCCCTCTCAACCGCTCCACTGGTCGGGACGCGGCCGCAGCGGGCTACGGCAGACGTGGCGCGGGTGCGGCGCGGGTGGCTCGCGTCGCGTTGTCGGTGGCTCGGGCTCGGGCGGGTCGCCCGGGTCGCTAGCGTGGCGGGGTGACCACCGACCCGCTCGCCCCGCTGCTCGCGCTCGCCGACATCGCCCCCGCCGTCGAGCGGGCCCGCGACCGCGTCGACGCGGCGATGCGCCACCGCGCGCTGCGCCGGCACGGCGGCCAGGTAGCGGCCGAGGTCAGCCTGCGGTCCGCCGTGGCCAGCGCCGCCCTGGAGGGGTACGCCCACGAGCGCGAGTCCGTCCGCGCCGGCACCGTCACCGATGCGGTGCTCCAGGGGGCGCTGCGGGTGGCCGGCGCGCTGCCGGGGCTGACCGAGCGCTGGCCGAGGGCGCCCCGGCAGGTCCTCGCCCGGCTGCACGTCCTCGCCGCCCGGGACGCCGTACCCGAGAACGAGCTGGGGCGGCCGGTGGCCGACCCGGTGGTCGGCGCCCGGCTGGACGGCCTGGCCGGGCTGGTCGCCGGCGGCACGACGGTGCCCCCGCTGGTGCTCGCCGCCGTGGTGCACGGCGAGCTGCTCAACCTGCGCCCGTTCGCCGGGCCGTCCGGACTGGTCGCCCGGGGCGCGGCCCGGCTGGTGCTGATGTCCGCCGGCTTCGACCCGCGCGGCCTGGTCGCCGTCGACGTGGGCCACCGCGAGCGGGAGCCGGAGTACGTCGGCGCGGCCGGCGCCTTCGCCACCGGCACCCCGGACGGCCTGCGCTCCTGGCTGCGGCACTACATGGCGGCCGTGGAGGTGGGCGCCGACCAGCTCACCGCCGTCGGCGACGAGATCCTCGCCGCCGCCTGACCGGCCTGGTCTTCAGCCCCGCCGGACCGCGCGGTCGATCTTCGCCCGCAGGGCCCGCCGGGCGACCGGCCCGAGGTCGTCCACGATCTCGATGAGCAGGGCGAGCTGGTCGAGCGCGGACATCGCCCGCTCCGCCCCGGCCCGGTCCACCCCGTCGTAGAGCTCCAGCCCGACGAACGCCGCCGACACGGCCCGGGCGAGCCCCGGCACGTCCGCGATCTCCGCGAACGGCGACCCGGCGAGCAGCCGGCCCAGGACGGCCTCGATCTCGTCCACCCAGAGCTGCAGCGCGCCGGCCGTCGGGGCGGCCAGCCGCTCGTCGGCCTGCGCCCCGGCGAGCAACTGGGCGAGGACGGAGACGTTGCCCAGCTCCCGCTCCTGTTGGTGCAGGGCGCGGCCGGCGGCCAGCAGCTCGCGCAGCGAGCCGATCCCGGCCAGCCGCGCCGACCAGTGCGCGACCCGCTCGGCCGCGTTGGCCCGGCAGGCCGCCGCGAGCAGGTCGTCCACGCTGCCGTAGTGGTAGAAGACCAACGCCTGGTTCACCCCGGCGGCGGCGGCGATGGTGCGGGCCGAGACCCCGGCGATGCCGTGCTCCCGGATCGCGGCCATGGCCCCGTCCAGGAGACGTTGCTTCGTGTCGGACATCCCTCTCCTCGCGTACCGGCCGGATGCGGCGGAGCGATCATCGCATCGCTCACGAGCTGCGCGAGCCAGCCGACCCCGGGCAGTCGCAGCGCCCAGCCGACCAGCGCCCAGCCGAGGTCCACGTGTTCGAGGGCGCGGGCGACGGCGGCCACCCCCCGTTCCCGGTGACCGTCCCCGCCCACGTACTCCGCCCGCCACAGCACCCCGTCGTGCGTCGCGGCGGAGGCGACGGTGAGGCCCACCGGGCGGCGGCGGGCCAGGAACCGCCACACCGCCGCGCACGGGCCGCAGCCGTCGTCGAGCCAGAGGACCGCCGGTGGCCCCGACGCGTACGGCCGGCGGCGCGGCCACCAGTCGCGTACCTCTTCCCGGTACGCCCACCACTCCCGCGCGTACCGGCCGGCGAGGTCGTGCCGCTCGTGCGGCCCGGCCACCGCCGCCGCGCACGCGACCGCCACCACCGCCGCGCCGACCAGCGCCGCACTGCGGGTCACCGTGGCGGTGAGCAGCACCAGGGCCACCGCGCCGGCCTGCATCGGATTGGCCAGATAGGCGTACGGCCCGGTGGTGACCAGCCGCCGGGGCGGATCCCAGGGGTACGGCGTGCCGCCGCCCCGGACGGCGAACTCCCGCACGGCGGCCAGCGCCGGGGTCGCCACCAGCAGGGCCACCTGCCCGAGGAGCAGCAGCCCGGACGGGGACAGCCCGGTGATCCCGGCCCACGACCCGTCGCCGAGCTCGAAGGCCAGCGTCGGCACGAACCAGAGCAGCAGGGCGGCGAAGACGCCGACCTGGAGCAGCACCCGGGCAGCGAGGCGGTGCCGATCCGCGCACCACCGGCCGAGCAGTTGGGCGGGCAGGGCCACGGCGAGCAGCCCGACCGCCTCCCCGACGAGCCAGTGCGGGCCGAGCCGCACCAGCGGGGCCAGGGCGGGCATCGCCACGGCGTCGAGCCAGAGCAGCAGGCCGAGCGCCAGCGGCAGCGGCAGGATCCGGCGCAGCAGCACGGGCAGCGGGCCCCACAGGGCCGCCCAGCCGATCCACAGGTCCACCGGCAGCCCCCGGTACGCGCCCCGCACCGGCGCGAAGGCGTACCAGCCGGTGTGCCGGGCCGCCTCGGAGAGCGCGGCGATGCCGAGGGCTGCGGCGACGAAGGCCAGCAGCGCCGCCGCCCGCGCGTCCCGGCCCCGGTCCAGCCGGGTGGCGGCGAGCACGGCCAGCAGGGGCACCGCCAGGCTGAGGTGGCGGGCCGCCGTCACCGGGGCACCATCATGTCGAGCAGGTGCCTGACACCCTCGCCGACCAGGAACTGTTGCAGCGGGCCGAAGTACCAGGAGGGGTCGAGCCCGCGCCGGTAGTCCACGGTGATCCGGACCTCGGTGTGCCCGGCGTCGACCGCCCGCCAGCGCAGGTCCGCGTGCCGCCAGCCCAACCAGCGCGCGGTGATCGAGGTGTCCTCGACGAAGCGGAAGCCGACGTGCCCCGGCGCGGCGGTCTCCACCTCGGCGAGCAGGTGGCCGCCCGGCCCGTGCGCGCTGCCGTGGTAGCCGAACATCCAGCGGTCACCGACGGCCAGGCCGTCGCCGCTGACCTGGTCGGGGGTGGGCACGCCCAGCACCCGCAGGGGCACCGACCGGACCGGTGCGGGACGGGGCCCGGCGGCGAGCCGTTCGGCGACCCGGTCGACGGGCAGCGCCACCACCCGGACCACCTCGACCGACTGCTCCGGGGCCAACCGGGGGGCGACGCCGCTGCCCTCCAGCCCGGGCAGGAGCAGCAGCGGCACGGCGAGGAACGAGTACGCCCGCGAGGCGTTGTGCAGCGCGCGGATCAGCGCGGTGGTGCCGTGCGCCACCGCGTACACCAGCGGGGCCGCCAGGACGACGCACACCGCGCCCTCGTGCAGCGCCACCGCCGCCAGCAGCAGGACGATCGTGGTGACCACGAAGACCCGGCCGTGCGCGGTGCGCCCCGGCGTGAGGGCGAGGCCGGCGGCGAGGAGCACCGGGAGCGCCACGAACAACAGGGCGCTGTCGGCGCGCCCCGAGCGGACCGTGGCGGCGAAGACGACCAGCCCGAAGAGCCCGATCAGCCCGGCCAGCACCCAGTTGGCGGCTGTCCGCCGGGGCGGCTTCTCGTCCTGCTCGGGCATGGCGGCCTCCTCGTTTTGAGCACCTGCTCAAAACGAGGGTAGGTGAATTTGAGCGAATGCTCAACAGGGGGTTTTGGTGCTCTTCCGGGTTCTTCTGGCTGGGTCGGGGTGGGGCGTCAGGGGCCGGCCGGAAAGTGGACGGCGTCGCACCCCGGGTGGCGTCGAACCCGGGTGGCGTCGGACCCGGGCGGTGTCGAACCCCCGGCGGCGTTGCACCCGGGGCAGTGGCAGGCCGGAGGGGAGGGTGCTCGCCGGACGGCAAGGGTGGGGTGGCGGAGGGCCGGGCAGTGGTCCTTCCCGGCCGCCCGGTCAGGGGACGGGGGCGATGCGGGTGCGGCGGTGCCGGCCGTACCAGGCGATGCCGATCGCGACCCCGACCCCGACGCTGAGCGCCGCCGCGGCGACCGGGACGGCGGGGCGTTCCCGCAGCCGGCGGCCCAGCGGGATCGGGTGCCGGAACTCCAGCACCGGCCAGGCGTTCTCCGTCGCCAGCTTGCGCAGCGCCCGGTCCGGGTTGACCGCCGTCGGGTGGCCCACGCACTCCAGCAGCGGCCGGTCGCTCACCGAGTCGGAGTACGCGTACGAGTCGGCGAGGTCGTAGCCCCGCAACTCGGCCAGCTCGCTGACCGCCTCGACCTTGCTCGGGCCGGCGGCGTAGAACTCCACCTCACCGCTGTAGCGACCGTCCTCCACCGTCATCCGGGTGGCGATCACGTCGGTGATCCCGAGCAGCTCGCCGATCGGCCGGACCATCTCGTCGCCGGAGGCGGAGACCAGCACGACGTCCCGGCCGGCGGCCTGGTGCTCCTCGATGAGGGCCGCCGCCTCGGCGTACACGTAGGGATTGATCAGCTCGTGCAGGGTCTCCGCGACGATCTGGCGGACCTGCTCCACCTGCCAGCCCTTGCAGAGCGCGGCGAGGTAGTCCCGGGTCCTGGCCATGGTCTGCTCGTCGGTGCCGCCCAGCCGGAACATGAGCTGGGCGTACGCGGACTTCACCACGTCCCGCCGCGTGATCAGCCCATCGCGGTAGAACGGCCGACCGAACGCCAACGCGCTCGACTTGGCGATGACGGTCTTGTCCAGATCGAAAAAAGCGGCACTTCGGCCCACGGCGCGAAAGTCTAGCCGGATGGTCTATCGTCGGCGGGTGCCCGGGGTGTGAACACCGGCCGGGCCCCTCAAGCGACCCCTGCTGCCCGCGCTGTCAGTGACGGCCATCACACTCTCCGCGCAGAATTTCGCAGGGAGTAGATGCGCCAGCACTCGACGTATACGGGTTGCTCAGGCATGCTTGTGCTTGCGACGAGTGCTCACATCTCGGACGACTTGCAAGCCCTCGGCGGTTGCACCCCCCGTGGCCGCTGAGCCGGTTCGGCTCACACCCCCCCGGAGCCGAACCTCCCGACGACCCCCGTCACCCCCCGACGGGGGTCGTCCCTTTTCGGCTCGGGTGTTCAGGTCTCATCTCCGTCCGTGCCCGAAGGGCCCGTCCGGCCGACTGTCGCTACCAGTTGGTGGAGCCCGTCACCTGCGGCCAGGCCACCCCGGTCGGCTTGATGAGGTAGGCGATGCCGCCGGAGCCGCTGCTCGTGCCGCCGCTGGACGTGGTCCGCCTGGTCCGCTGCCAGACCTGCTCGAACTGCCCCCGCGAGTAGACGTGCCGTACGGCGTCGTTGCGGGGTGAGGCCGGGTCGTTGGCGATCACGTCACCGGTGGGGGTGAAGCCGACCACCACCATCAGGTGCCCGGCGGTGTCGTAGCCCGCCCCGGTCAGCTCGCTGGCCAGGAAGGACACGCTGGTCACCACGGGGATGCCCGCGGCGATGAAGTGCTCGACCTCGTCGAGCGAGTGCAGCCGGGTCACCTTCGTCTCCAGCCCGGGGAAGCTGGCCGCGTAGGCGGTGTTGAACGGCCAGTTGCCGGCCCCCTGGTACTGGTAGTCGTAGGTCATCCGGGCGGCGTGGTCGACCGTCGGGTCCGCGTGGCCGGGGCTCACCCAGGACGTGTCGGCGGCGGAGGGCCTCCGGCCCCAGTACTCGACGACCATCTCGACGGAGGTCGGCGAGCACCAGGCCTCGCCGCCGCCGCCGTACTGGGTGTAGTGGCCGGTGTGGACGTTCTGCGAGTAGCGGGGTACCGCCAGCTCGGTGCCCCAGGCGATGTGGCCCGTGCTCGGGGCGGCGGTGAACCGGTCGGGCACGTTCGAGCTCATCGCGCCGACCGAGCGGACCAGCGGGGAGGCGGTCCGCGCCGGGTCGCGGTAGAGGGTCAGCCGGAGCTGGTACGCCCGCAGCAGCACCCCGGCGCTCGCGTTGTCGATGACGAAGGTGTCGGCCTGGATGCTGGACGTCCTGTCGCCCTGCCTGTCGACGGTGGTCCGCTTGATGTCGCCGTCGCCGGAGGCCCAGCGCCCCAGCACGTACCACGGGGTGCGGGTGCCGGTGGTGTAGGTGCCCTGGAGCTCGACCTGGAGCCAGGTGCCGGCCGGGGAGTCGGCGTTCCAGGAGGCCACCAGCTCGCTGGCGCCGAAGCCGATCTCGGTCAGCGGCGAGGTCCAGGTGCCGTACGCCCAGGTCCGCCTGGTGCCGGTGTGCGGGTCCTTGTAGATCGTGGTGCCGGTCGGCGTGCCGAGGGCGAGCCCGGCGGCGGTGACGGTGGTGCCGGCGGTGGCACCGGCTGACAGGGTGGCCCCGGACCAGCCCTGCCAGGTGACGCGCTCGTCGTGGGTGACCGTGCCGGCACCGGCGGCCGGGCCGGTGGCCCCTGCGGAGGCGGTGGTGCCGAGGAGGGCGAGCGCGGTGGCGCCCGCGAGGGCGGCGGCGCGCAGCGGTGTCATGGCCATGGCAGCTCCACAGGGTGAGGCATCGTTGCCGTTCACTGTCCTGGACGGCGGGAAGCTTCGCCATATATAGACGTATTGAAAATTATTGCCGTAGCTGGTTCTCGTGAGGACGTGTGCCGGCGCTCCAGCGCCGGGGTTCCTGCCCGCAACCACGACCTGCGGTAGAGCGCGAGGCCATAGCAGATCAACCCGTCCTCCGGGCGTTGTCCACAGCGCGCTCGGTTATCCACAGGCCCCGGCTCGCGACCGCCGCGGACCGGTCGCACCCGGGCACGCTCTCCGGCAGCACCCCCCGAGCCCGACTGCTGGAGGCCGCGATGCCGCCCCGTACCTCGCTCTCGCCGCGCCGGCGGCTGCCGCTGCTGGTCACCTCCGACGACGCCCTCCTCGACGACCTGCTCCGGCTCGCCGCAGCAGGCGGCACCGAGGTCGAGGTGGCCGCCGACGCCGCTGCTGCCCGGTCCCGCTGGTCGCCCGCGTCGATGGTGCTGGTCGGCGACGACCAGGCGCAGGCGTGCCTGCGGGCGCGGCTGCCGCGCCGGCCGCGCGTGGTCCTGGTGGGCCGCACCGGGCAGCTCGACCCCGCGTGGGAGATCGCCGAGCTGATCGGGGCCGAGCACGTCGCCACGCTGCCGACCGCGGAGCCGTGGCTGGTTGACCGGTTCGCCGAGTGCGCGCCCGGTGGGGCCGGCGACGCGGCGGCCCGGGTGGTCGCGGTGCTCGGCGGCCGGGGCGGGGCCGGGGCCAGCGTCCTCGCCGGCGGCCTGGCCGTCACCGCCGCCCGGGCCCGGCTGCGCACGCTGCTCGTCGACGCCGATCCGCTCGGCGGCGGGCTGGACCTGGTGCTCGGCTGGGAGCAGCTCGACGGGCTGCGCTGGCCGGCGCTCACCGACGCCGACGGGCGGGTCGACCCGCCGGCGCTGGTCCGGGCCCTGCCCAGCCGGGGTGACCTGGTGGTGCTCTCCTGGGACCGGGGCGACCCGCTGGCCCTGCCCGCCCCGGCCATGGCGGCCACCCTGGAGGCCGCGCGGCGCGGGCGGGACTTCGTCGTGGTCGACGTGCCCCGGCACCTCGACGACCCGGCCGTGCTCGCGTTGCAGGCCGCCGAGCAGGCGTTCCTGGTCGTACCGGCCGAGCTGCGCGCCACGGCGGCGGCGGCCCGGGTCGCCGCCGCTGCCGCCCCGCACTGCCCGCAGCTCTCCGTCATCGTGCGCGGCCCCGCGCCGGGCCGGCTCAAGGCCGTGGAGGTGGCCCGCGCCCTGGGGCTGCCGCTGGCCGGCACGCTTCGCCCCGAGCCGGGGCTGTGCCGGGGGCTGGAGCGCGGCGAGGCGCCCGCCGCCGACGGGCGCGGCCCGCTCGCCGCGCTCTGCCAGCGGATCGTCGGCGAGCTGACCGGCCTGCCCATGCCGGGTGCGGCGTGACCGGCCCCGCCGACGGCGAGCAGCTCGCCAGCCGGGTACGCCAGCGCTTCGCCACCACGGCGACCCCGGTGACCCCGGCGGCCGTGGTCTCCGCCGTACGCGCCGAGCCCGCCGCCGCCGTCCTCGGGGACACGACGGTGCTGCGGATCGCCGGCCGGGTGCACGACGACCTCGTCGGCGCGGGGCCGCTGGCCCCCCTGCTCGCCGACGCGCAGGTCACCGACGTCCTCGTCAACGGCAACCGCGTCTGGGTGGATCGGGGGCAGGGCCTGTACCAGGTCGCGGTGCCGGTCGGCACGCCCGACGACGTGCGGCGCCTGGCCCAGCGCCTCGCCGCCGGGGCGGGCCGCCGCCTCGACGACGGCTGCCCGTACGCCGATGCCCGGCTGCCCGACGGCACGCGGCTGCACGCCGTGCTGCCTCCCGTGGCGACGGACGGGCCCTACCTCTCCCTGCGCACCTTCCGTCAGCGCCCGTTCACGCTGGACGATCTCGTGCGGCAGGGCACCGTGCCGCAGCCGGTCGCCCCGGTGCTGGCGGCGGTGGTGGCGGCCCGGCTGGCGTACCTGGTCGTCGGCGGCACCGGCTCCGGCAAGACGACGCTGCTGAACACCCTGCTGGGGCTGGTGCCGGCCACCGAGCGCATCGTCCTGGTCGAGGACGCCGCCGAGCTGCGGCCCGTGCACCCGCACGTGGTCGGGTTGCAGGCCCGCACCTCCAACGTGGAGGGCTCCGGCGCCGTCGGCCTCAGCGACCTGGTCCGGCAGGCGTTGCGGATGCGGCCGGACCGGCTGGTGGTCGGCGAGTGCCGGGGCGGGGAGGTCGTCGACCTGCTCGCCGCGCTGAACACCGGCCACGACGGCGGCGCGGGCACGCTGCACGCGAACGCGCCGTCGGACGTACCGGCGCGGTTGGAGGCCCTCGGCATGCTCGGCGGGCTGCCCCGGGCCGCACTGCACGCGCAGGTCGCCGCCGCTCTCCAGGTGCTGCTCCAGGTCCGCCGGGGCGCGCGGGGCCGCGTCCTGGAGTCGGTCTGCCTGCTGCTCCCCGACGGCCCGGACCACCTGGTCACGGTCGTTCCCGCCTGGGTGCGCGGCCACGGGGCCGGCCCCGCCGCACGGGCCCTCGCCACGCTGCTGCGGGAGCGGGACGTCCCCGTTCCGCCGGTCCTGCGCGAGGCGGGGCCGGGCGGCGTCGAGCGGGGTGGCCGGGCCGAGGCTCCTCCCCGCCACGGGGAGCCCGGGTGACCACGACCGGATGGCTGGTGACCGTCTTCCTCGTCGCCGCCGCGACGGCCGTGGCGTGGCCGACGCACAGCCGCCGGGCCAGGAGACGCGCGGTGCTGGGTGGGCCGCCTCCGCGACCGGAGGGAGCTGTCGGCTCACCGACGCGGGACCCCGTGCCGGGAGGAACACGCCCGCCCCGGGCCGCCTCCGGCCCGTGCACCCCGGGCCCGTCCTCCGACCGGGCCGGCTACCGCCCCTCACCCGTTCAGGTCGGCTGTCGCCCCTCGCCCAGCCCCGCTGGTCCTTCCGGCCCGCTCGGGCCCGGCGGGCGGCCGGGGCCGCCCGGTCGGCGCGATCCGCGCAGGCCGGCAGCCGCCCTGCTCCAGCCCGACCCGGCCACGCCGCCGCACCCGGTTCCGCCTCCCGGCGGAATGGGCGGCGGGCGTACCCGGTCGTGGGCGGCCGGCGTCCGCTCGCTGCGCGCGCCGGGCTGGCTGTCGGCCTCGCCCCGGCGGGCCCCGCTGGTCGGGGGCGTGGTGGGTGCGGCCTCCGGTGCCGTCCTGGCCGGGCCGGTGGCCGCCGTGGTGGTCGGCGCGTACGGCGCGCTGGCCGTGCGCGGGCTGGTCCGCAGGCGTCTCGCCCGGCGGGCGCAGCTCGCGCGGCGGCACAGCCTGGACCAGCTCTGCGCTCTCGCCGCCGACCTGCGCGCGGGCGTTCCGGTGTTGACCGCCGCCGCCTCCCTGTCCAACGACGCTGCCCCCGCCGCTCCCGACCGGCTCGGGCGGCTGGCCCGCGCGGCGGTCCGGCTCGCCGACCGGACCGGCGCGCCCCTGGCCGACCTGCTCGAACGGATTGAGGCCGACGCCCGGGCCACCGACCGGGGGCTGGCCGCCGCCGCAGCCCAGGCGGCCGGGAGCCGAGCCACCGCCTGGCTCCTCGCCGCCCTGCCGCTCGGCGGCATCGGGCTCGGGTATGGGGTCGGCGTCGACCCCGTCGCGGTCCTCCTACGCACGCCGATCGGGGGCGGCTGCGCGGTGGTGGCCGTAGTCCTCCAGCTCGCCGGCCTGCTCTGGGCGGAACGCCTCGGCGCGGCACCGGACGGGAGCCGCTGATGTTCCGCCAGGCGATCGCCGCCGGCTGTCTCGCCGTGGCGGCCGTGCTCGCCCTTTCCGTCGGTACGCGGGTGAACGCTGCCCGGCGGCTGCGCGGCCTGGCCCGGCGGACCCAGCCCGCCGAGCGGGTGCGACCGGCGTGGTGGCCCGATCCGGTACGCCTCGGGGCCGGACTGGCCGGGGTGGCCGTCCTGATCGTGCTGGGCGGCTGGCCGGGCCTCCTCGGCGGCATCCTCGCCGCCGTCGCGGCGGACCGGGGGCTGCGCCGGATCGAGCCGCGCGCCGCCCGGGAACGGCGGCTGCGGGAGGCCGCCGACCTGCCCCTCGCCGCCGACCTCCTCGCCGCCGCGATGCGGGCCGGGGCACCCGTCGACCGTTCCGTGCTGGCGGTGGCCGAGGCGCTCGGCGGGCCGCTGGGCGACCGCCTCGGCCGGGTCGGCCGGACCCTGCTCCTCGGCGGCGGGCCCGAGGAGGCGTGGGCGCACCTCGCCCCGGTGCCGGGGGCGGATCGGCTGGCCGGCGCGGCGCTGCGCTCGTCGAACAGCGGTGCCGCGTTGGCCGGCGCGCTGACCCGCCTCGCCGACGACCTGCGCGGCGACCGTGGGACCGCAGCCGAGGCGTCCGCCCGCCGGGCCGGCGTGCTCATCGTGCTGCCGCTGGGGCTCTGCTTCCTGCCGGCCTTCATTCTCGCCGGCCTGGTGCCGGTGATCGTCGCCGTCCTCGGCGACGTGCTCTGAGCGCCGTCGGCCGACCGGCCGCGCGGCGAGACGTCGAGAAGGGAACAACATGCGGAAGCTGCTCACCCGCCTGCGCGGCGACGCCGGGATGAACACCGCCGAGTACGCCGTCGGCACGCTCGCCGCCGTCGCGTTCGCCGGCATCCTGCTCAAGGTGCTGACCTCGGGCAACGTCCAGTCCGCGCTGACCGCCGTGATTGACCGGGCCCTGAAGTGACACCCCGCCGGCAGGCCGGGCCCGACCATGGGACGCCGAGACCCGTCGGGCCGATGGCCCCCGGTGACCCGACCGGATCGGGGCGACCGAGGCCGCCCCGGGACCGTGGGTCGTTCACGGCCGAACTGGCCGCCGGCCTGCCGGCGGTGCTCCTGCTCCTGCTCGCCGGCCTCACCGCCGTGAACGCGGTGGCGACGCAGGCCGGCTGCCTGGGGGCGGCCCGGGAGGCGGCGCTCGCCGCCTCCCGGGGCCAGCCCGGCGTCGCAGCGGGCCAGGCGGCGGCCCCCGGCGGGGCCGACGTCTCGGTCGCGGTGGTCGGCGACCGGGTCACCGCGACGGTACGGGCCCCCGTGCGCGCCCTCGGTGCCCGGCTGCCCCGGATCACCGTGACCGCCACCGCGGTCGCCGCCGTCGAGCCCGGCGCCCCGGGCCCACAGCCGTGACGAACCGCGCAGCCCCTACGGGCAGGGCCGTCCGGCTGGTGCGCGCTCCAAGCAACGGCAGCCCGGGAGAGGCCGAGGCGAGCGAGACGACAGTGAACCGGCGGCGCGGAGACGGCCGGGGTGGAGACGATCGGGGCGGGGCGACCGTGTGCCTGCTCGCCGTCGGGCTGGCGTTCGTGCTCGTCGGCGTCTTCGGCGCGGCCGTCGGTGCCGCCCGGATGGCACGTCAACGGGCGGCGGTGGCGGCGGACTTCGGCGCGCTCGCCGCAGCGGCGCAGACTCCGACGGGCAGCGAGGTGGCCTGCGCGTCCGCCGACGCCGTCGTCCGGGCGAACGGGGCGCGGCTGACCGGCTGCCGGCTCGACGGGCTGGACGCTGTGGTGACGACGGAGGTGACCGTCACGCCGGTACCCGGCCTCACCCGGGTCGCCAGGGCGACCGCCCGAGCCGGCCCAGCCAGGGCAACCGTTCGAGCTGACCCAGCCAGGGCGACCGCCCGAACTGACCCAGCCAGGGCGACCGCCCGAACTGGCCCCGCCAGGGCGACAGCCCGCATCGGCCTGGCCAGGGCGCGAACGTCGTCGGCGGGCGACCATGGCGGCACGAGCCAAGGCCGCGTCGCCGTCGTTCAACCCGGTGGCTCACGCTTGGATGCGGCGAGCAGAGCCCATACCCGCACGGGGTGGGCGCACGGCCCTCAGGGGCAACAGGTGTGCCCGGCGGGCTCTCGCCGGACGGCGTCCCGCGCGCGAGGGTGGAGTGGCGATGATCGCCCGGCTCGTCCCGGGCGGACTCGTTGCCGGCCCGGCCCCACACCCGTCCGAACCGGTCCGGCGGAGCCCCGTCGAACGGAGACGATCATGCGCGCACGGCAGGATCCGGAGCGGCAGCGCCTCACGGGCTCCCCACACCGCACCACGCCCGTCCAAGACGCGGCACTCGCACCCGCGCGCCCGACCCATGCCGACCTGGGGCCGGAAGCCCTCACGCCGGCCGCGCTGGCGGCGCTCCAGCGCGCCATCGGCAACTCCGAGGTCAACCGCCTGCTGGCCGGGGAGTCGCCGGTCCAGCGGTCGACGGTGCCAGAGGTGCTGCGGTCCCCGGGAGCACCCCTCGACGAGGTGACCAGGGTCGACATGGAGGCCAGGCTCGGCGCGGACTTCTCCGATGTCCGGCTGCACACCGGCACGGCGGCGGAGCAGTCGGCCAGCGAGATCGGGGCACGCGCCTACACCTCGGGCAACCACGTGGTGATCGGCCGGGGCGGCGGCGACCCGCACACCCTCGCTCACGAGCTGACCCACGTAGTCCAGCAGCGCCTTGGCGCCGTGGACGGCACGGACCGCGGCGACGGGCTGCGGGTCAGCGATCCGTCCGACCGGTTCGAGCGGGAGGCCGAGGAGAACGCGACCAGGGCACTGTCGGCGGCACCCGCGTCCCTCGCCGCCCCGCCGGAGCATCATGCCGCGCACCCCGGGCACGATGCCGGGAGCCCGGCGGTCCAGCGAATGATCGCCGTGATGGACCAACAGACGGGGGAAGGCTCCCTGATAGAGGCGAACGACGTGCCCAATCATCCGGCGTTCGCGGGCCTCGGCCTCCCCCCGGCGATGATCGCCGACCTGCAGGCGCTGGCCGCAGACGACGAGATCTACGAGGTCGAGGAGGCGCTGGCAGTGGTACGCCACACCGTGACCGGCGGGGTCAACGTCGTCAGCAAGGAAGAGGCCAGCTTCCTGGGCGGCCTCGCGAAACGGCGCGGTCAGGTGTCGTCCTACGACCCGGACATGACGTCGACGGCACAGTTCGCCCTTGCCAGTGTGGGCGTGCCCGCCGGTGCGGTGGTGCTGCACCGGGATTCCATCACGGCCTTCGGCAACCACGTGCCGCACACCGACATCTTCGTGCCGCACCCGGGGCCGTGGACGAAGCTGCCGCCGCCGAACGACCTCGCCTCCTGTCTCGACGTGGTGATGGGGCCCGCGAGCCACGCCTACGTGCTCACCGACAACGAGCCCGCCCAGGGGTTCGCGGAGAGCCTTCTCGCAGGCATCAACAGGGTTAACAGCGCCAACGCCGGCGCGGCCGGCCACAGTCCCCTGACCGTGACCGTCAGGGAGCTGAACGTGCAGGAGGGCTCCGAGGTCGAGCTCGGGAACGCGGAGTACGAGCGGACCAGCGTCCCGCTCAAAACCCAACACCAGCCCAGCTACCGGCTGGTCCGCGTCTCCCGTGCCTGAACGCCCGCCCGCCTGAACGCGACCTGGAAGAAGGCCAGGAACTCAGCCCGGCCGCTCTGTTTGATCGACTCCGTGTCGGCGATGTGGCGGTGTCCCGGCGGCGGGAAGCCGCCATGTCGCTGACATGGTGCGTGTGGTGGACCTCCCGAGGAGCGTCGGGTCAGCCCGGGGTGTCCTCGTCTGATGAAGGGGCCGGGTGCGCCGGAGGGCGCGCGTCACCTGGCCGAGGCGTACCAGGTCGCGTCGGCGGTGCTGCGCAAGCTCGGGGTCGACGACCTGGCGTGGCTGGCCGCGGACCGGGCCCTGGCGGTCGGCCAGGGCACCGACGACCAGCTCCTGACGGGTGCCGCCGCCGTCCAACTCGGGTACGCGCTGCTGGCCCAGGGACAGGCCCGGCACGCGGTGGAGATCAGCGTCGCGGTGGCCCACCGGATCGCGCCGCCGAACCCGCTCGCCGGCCCCGCCGACCAGCTCTCCGTCCACGGGACGCTGCTGATCGTGGCCGCGCGCGGGGCGGCCACCCTCGGGCACGCCGACAGCGTCGGCGAACTGCTCGACCAGGCCGGCGCGGCGGCGGAGATCGTGGGGGAGGGGCAGGACCACTACCGGACGTCGTTCGGCCCGACGGTGGTCGAGCTGGCCGGGGTGGCGGCGACGGTCGATCTCGGGGAGGGCCCCACCGATCCCGCCGCGCATCGGCGGCTCGTCGCGGGCATTGCCTTTTGTCGGCTGCCGCCGGAGCGCCGGGCGGCCTACCTGCTCGACGCGGCGAGCGGGTTCCTGCGGGCCGGTGACCTGGCGAACGCGGGCGAGGCGATCGTGAGCGCCGACCGGCTGGCGACGGCGGAGGTCCGGCACCGACCGGTGGGGCATGCGCTGGTGGCGGCGATCGTCCGCCGGTCGCCGACGGCGAGCCCCGACCTCCTGCGCCTGGCGGGAGGAGATGGGCGTGGTGCTCTGAGCCTCTCCGCCCCGAGGCCCGCGCAACTTCAGGGAAAGTGCGGCCATGTCGCGCCGCGAGGCCCCACCTTCCCCGAAGTTGTGCAGATCTTGACCGCGTTTTAAGCGAGGGGTCAGCGGCCCTGGAGGGCGTCCAGGCCGATCGCCATGGCGATCACGAGCCGCCGGTCGATCTGCGGGTTGTGCACCTCGACGACGTACCGGTCGCGCAGGCCCCACTTCTTGATGACCGAGAACACCGGCTGGCCACCGGCGGTGAAGTCGAAGTGGTACGGCAGCCAGGACAGCGAGTCCACGAACCGGCGCAGCAGCGCCACCGGCATGCTCCGCTCCTGGCCGGTGACCTGCGGCAGGCCGGCCTGCTCGACGTGCCACGTCGAGCGCAGCAGCGACTGGGCGAAGTCCTTGCGGAACAGGCCGATCGGGTTGCCGGCGTGGTCGGTCACGTCGTACGTGGCACCGATGTCGAGCCGCTGGCGGGCCTTGAAGCCGAGCAGCGGCTGCTGCTTGCTGTCGTCGGTGTAGATGGTCACCTGCTCCTTGAAAGCGAGCCGCTTCTGCTGCGCGAACGCCAGCAGCCCGCCCTCCGACCCGTCGGGGGCGACGGAGTGGACCTCGTACTGGTTGACCATCATCCGGATGCGCTGCCGGACGTGGAACTGCCGCTGCTGCTGCAAGGCTTCGAGCTGCATGGGGAATCTCCTTCGAATGTCGCCGGAGTCTCGCACAGCGTCGATTCCGGTGTTCACCGCCCGCCGTCGGCCGTCGCCTTGAGCGCCCACGAGTCCAGCACCCGCTGGATGCTGCGCAGCCGCTCGTTGATCTGGTCCAGCCGTTCGGCCTGGGCGAGCGCGGCCAGCGCGTTGCCGAGGGCGATCTGCTGGTCGGGGGTGAGTTTCTCCTGGTCGATGGTGTAGAGCAGGTCGACGGTCTCGGCGATGGTGTCGGCCACGACTCCTCCTCCGGCGGGTAACGGCGTTCATGTGGTGGCGAACCCGAGAACGCATGGAAGCGCTCCCATGCATCAATGCCCCGCCGGGCCCCGATCTATTCCTGCGAGCCGGCCGCCGCCGAGTCCGGGGCGTCGGCCGGGCCGGGCTGCTGGGGCGGCCCGGCGGGCGGAAGGTTGGCCAGCACCACGTCGAGGACCCGCACGGCGTCCGGCTTCGACAGCGGGTTGTTGCCGTTTCCGCACTTCGGGGACTGGACGCAGGACGGGCAGCCCGCCTCGCACCCGCACTCGGCGATGGCCTCGCGGGTGGCGCGCAGCCACTGCGCCGCCGTCCGGTAAGCCCGCTCGGCGAACCCGGCCCCGCCCGGGTGCCCGTCGTACACGAAGACGGTGGGGGCCTCCGTGTCCGGGTGCAACGCCGTGGAGAGCCCGCCGATGTCCCAGCGGTCGCAGGTGGCCATCAGCGGCAGCAGCCCGATCGCGGCGTGCTCGGCGGCGTGCAGCGCCCCGGGGACGTCCGCCGGCTCGACGCCGGCCGCCGCCAGCGACTCGGGCGACACGGTGAACCAGACGGCCACGGTGCGCAGCTCGCGGGCCGGCAGGTCCAGCGGCCGGGTGTCGATCACCTCGCCCGTGGCGATCCGCCGCCGCTGGTACGACACGACCTGGCTGGTCACGTCCACCTCGCCGAGGAAGAGCCCGACGGGGCCGGCGTCGACGTACGAGCGCACCGACGCCACGGTCAGCGAGGTCACGTCCCGGGCGTGGGTGGACCAGTCGGGCTCCTCCGGGTGCACCAGCGCGCACCCCTCCTCCAGGTCGAGCGAGTCGACCACGTACGACACGCCCTGGTGCAGGTGCACCGCGCCGGGGTGGACGAGGAAGTGCGACGACCCGCCGTCGACGGTGCCGAGCAGCCGGCCGGTGGCGGCCTCGACCACGCAGACCGGGGCCCCGCCCTCGCCGCGCAGGTCCACCTCGGGCCGCTCCCGGTGCCGCCAGTACCAGCCGGTCGGTCGCTGCCGCAGCGCCCCCGCCTCGACCAGCGAGTCCACCGCCTCCTTCGCACCGGAGCCGAAGAGTTCCAGGTCGGCCGGGGTGAGCGGGGCCTCGTGTGCGGCGCAGGCAAGCTGCGGGGCGAGCACGTACGGGTTGGCGGGGTCGAGCACGGTGGCCTCGACCGGCCGCCCGAACAGGGCCTCCGGGTGGTGCACCAGGTAGGTGTCGAGCGGGTCGTCCCGGGCGACCAGCACGGCGAGCGCCTCGTCGCCGGAGCGCCCCGCCCGCCCGGCCTGCTGCCACAGCGACGCCCGGGTGCCCGGCCAGCCGCAGATCAGCACCGCGTCCAGCCCGACGAGGTCGACGCCCAGCTCCAGCGCGTTGGTCGAGGCGAGCCCGAGCAGGTCGCCGCGCAGCAGCGCGCGTTCCAGCCCGCGCCGCTCCTCGCGCAGGTAGCCGGCCCGGTAGGCGGCCACCCGCTCGCCCAGCCCGGGGACCGCCTCGTCGAGGGCCCGCCGGGCGTTGGCGGCCACCACCTCGGCGCCCTTGCGGGAGCGGACGAAGGCGAGGGTGCGTACCCCCGCCGCGACCGTGTCGGCGAGCAGGTCGGCGGTCTCCCGCAGCGCCGACCGGCGGGACGGCGCGAGGTCGGCGACGCCCGGATCGGCCGCGTCGGTGTCGGCGGGCAGCAGCGGGGGCTCCCAGAGGGCGAACGTCACGCCGCCGCGCGGGGAGGCGTCCTCGGTGACGGCCGTGACGGGCAGGCCGGTGAGCCGCCCGGCCGCCGTCGCCGGGTCACCGGCCGTGGCCGAGGCCAGCACGAAGACGGGCCCAGGGGTACCGCGCGAGCCGGCGAGCGCCCGACCGGGGGTGCTGCGCGAGCCGGCGAGCGCCTGACCGGGGGTACGGCCGAAACGGGCGCACTGGCGGCGCAGCCGGCGCAGCACGTGCGCGACGTGCGAGCCGAACACGCCCCGGTAGGTGTGGCACTCGTCCACGATCACGTACGTCAGGCGGCGCAGGAAGCCGGACCAGTGGGCGTGCCCGGGGAGGATGCCGTGGTGCAGCATGTCCGGGTTGGTCAGCACGAACCGGGAGTGCCGACGGATCCAGTCCCGCTCGGCGCGCGGGGTGTCGCCGTCGTAGCAGGCGGGGCGTACCCCCTCCAGCTCCAGGCCGGCGACGGCGCGGAACTGGTCGGCGGCGAGCGCCTTGGTCGGGGCCAGGTAGAGCACGGTGGCCCGGGGGTCGGCGAGCAGGGTGGCCAGCGCCGGGAGCTGGTACGCCAGCGACTTGCCGGAGGCGGTGCCGGTGGCGACGACGACGTGCCGGCCCGCGTACGCGAGGTCGGCGGCCTCGGCCTGGTGCCGCCAGGGCGCGACCACGCCGCGCCGGGCGAACGCCGCCCGCAGCTCCTCGGGCACCCACCCGGGCCAGGGGGCGGGTTGCCCGGCGCGGGCCGGCACCCGCTCGACGTGGGTGACCGGGTCGGCGGCGGTGCGTGCCCGGAGCCGACGCAGCAGTTCGGCCGGGGCCGCCACGGGCGGGCGGTCGGGGCCGTGGCCTGCGGCTACGGTTGCTGCGGGGGGCACGTCCTGCACTCTCGCACAAGTGTTCGGCGTCGACCGCCGGGGGTGCGGGTAAGGGGAAGCCTGCGCCGGTGACCTCACGGATGGCTTTGCCGGGGATGGTTAGATGCCCAGGAGAGTTTACGACTCTTGCGAGGAGGACCGATGGAGCTGTCGCTGGCGACGCGTGCCGTGGGGGAGCACACGGTGCTCGAGGTCGGCGGTGAGGTCGACGTCTACACCGCCCCCCGCCTGCGCGAACGGCTCTTGGAGCTGATCGACGGCGGGGCCCGGCACGTCGTGGTCGACCTGGGCCGGGTCGACTTCCTCGACTCCACCGGCCTCGGCGTGCTCGTCGGCGCGCTGAAGCGGCTGCGGGCGGCGGGGGGCAGCTTCGCGCTGGTCTGTGCCAAGGAGCCGCTGCTCAAGATCTTCCGTATCACGGCGCTGGACCAGGTCTTCCCGCTGTTCCCGACGGTCGACGCGGCGATCGGGGTCGACCCGGCCGGCGCCGGCGCCTGATGGCCACGGTTCGGCTCTCCTTCTCGCCGGCCCCGGTGCACGTGCGCACCGCCCGGCTGGTCGGCGTCGCGGTGGCCCGCCGCGCCGGCGTGCGCGAGGACCTGCTCGACGAGGTGCGCCTGGCCATCGGTGAGGCGTGCACCCGGGCGGTGGCCCTGCACCGGCAGTACCAGGTGGCCGAGCCGGTGCTGGTGGAGATGTCCGACACCGGCGCGTACTCGGTGCGGGTGGTGGACCGGGCGCCGATCGAGGCGAGCATCGGGCTGGCCGCGCTCGACGCCGACCAGCTCGCCAACGAGTCGCTCGACGAGGACGACCTGACCACCGGCGTGGGCTTCGCGCTGCTCGCCGGCTTCGTCGAGGATCTCCAGGTCCGCCCGGTGGAGGAGGGCGTCGGCACCGAGGTCCGGATGGTCTGGCCGGTGAGCCGCTGACCGCCCCGCCCGGCCCGCCGGGCTGATCTGTCACTCGAAACAAACTGATTTGCTGCTCAGGCCGCTCTCCCGTCGGGGAGGGCGGCCTCGACGTCGTGACGAGCCTCTATATCAGATTTTTCCTCATAACACAGCGACGAAGATCATCGGCGGCGGGAGGCCCTCGGTGTGACCCCCAGCACTACGGAGGGCTACAGTACGCGGGTTGTCAGCAAGTGATCCCTCCCGCACCCAGCGGGTATGGGTGTGCGTCGCTGCCCCGCGCGACCGGGCCGGCGCGCTTGCGATCGCATCCAGGCGTCGGTCTGTGCGTCTCCACCGGCCGGCGCGAGCGTTCGGTACAGGAGGACACAGATGTCCGGGACCTCGGCCGCAGAGGGCGGCGCACTGTCCCTCACCGGAGCCAACCTGACGTACGTCGTCATCGCCGCGGTCATCGCGCTGGTGGCACTCGTCTTCGCCGCAGCCTTGACCAAGGCCGTGCTGGCAGCCGGTAGGGGCACCACCAACATGCAGGAGATCTCCGGGGCGGTACAGGAGGGGGCGTCGGCCTACCTGCTCCGGCAGTTCAGGACCCTCGGCATCTTCGTGGTGATCGCCGTGGTGCTGCTCTTCCTGCTGCCCGTGCACGACACCGACGGCAGCGAGACGGCGGTGAAGATCGGCCGCTCCGCCTTCTTCGTGGTGGGCGCCCTGTTCAGCGCGTTCATCGGCGGCGCCGGCATGTGGCTGGCCACCCGCGCGAACCTGCGGGTCGCCGCCGCCGCGCGGGAGCGGGAGGGCGGACGTGAGGGCGCCATGAAGATCGCCTTCCGCACCGGCGGCGTGGTCGGCTTCCTCACCGTCGGCCTCGGCCTGTTCGGCGCGGCGCTGGTCGTCCTGCTGTTCAAGGGCGACGCCCCGACCGTGCTGGAGGGCTTCGGCTTCGGCGCGGCCCTGCTGGCGATGTTCATGCGGGTCGGCGGCGGCATCTTCACCAAGGCCGCCGACGTCGGCGCCGACCTGGTCGGCAAGGTCGAGCAGGGCATCCCCGAGGACGACCCGCGCAACGCCGCCACCATCGCCGACAACGTGGGCGACAACGTCGGCGACTGCGCCGGCATGGCCGCCGACCTCTTCGAGTCGTACGCGGTCACGCTGGTCGCCGCGCTGATCCTCGGCCGGGCCGCGTTCGGCGACGAGGGCCTCGTGCTGCCGCTGATCATCTCCACGATCGGCGTGCTCGTGGCGATCTTCGGGGTCTTCATCACCCGGCTGCGCGCCTCCGACCGCAACGGCCTCACCGCCATCAACCGGGCCTTCTACATCTCCGCCGTGGTCGCCGCCGCGCTGGTGGCCGTCGCCTCCTACGTCTACCTCAAGCCGACCTGGGCCGACCTGCTCGGGCCGCAGTGGCGCGACAGCCTCGGCGTCGACGGCGGCGACCCGCCGTTCGGCCCGCGCGGGCTGACCATCGCCGCCGTGGTCATCGGCATCGTGCTGGCCGCCGCGATCCAGGCGCTGACCGGGTACTTCACCGAGACCACCCGACGCCCGGTGCAGGACATCGGCAAGAGTTCGCAGACCGGCGCGGCCACCGTCATCCTCGCCGGCATCAGTATCGGCCTGGAGTCGGCGGTCTACTCGGCGCTGCTGATCGGCGCGGGCGTCTTCGGCGCGTTCCTGCTCGGCGGCGGCTCCATCACGCTCTCCCTGTTCGCCGTGGCGCTGGCCGGCACTGGCCTGCTCACCACCGTCGGCGTGATCGTCGCCATGGACACCTTCGGCCCGATCTCCGACAACGCGCAGGGCGTGGCCGAGATGTCCGGCGACATCGACGACCACGGCGCGCGCATCCTCACCGAGCTGGACGCGGTCGGCAACACCACCAAGGCGATCACCAAGGGCATCGCGATCGCCACGGCGGTCCTCGCCGCCACGGCGCTGTTCGGCTCGTACACCGACACGCTGCGCACGGCGTACGCGGACGCGGGCGTCGGCGACGTCGGCGCGGAGATCCTCAACTCGCTGAACGTGGCGAACCCGCGCAACCTGGTCGGCCTGATCATCGGCGCGGCGGTGGTCTTCCTCTTCTCCGGCCTGGCCATCAACGCGGTCTCCCGCTCGGCGGGCGCGGTCGTCATGGAGGTCCGCCGGCAGTTCCGCGAGCTGCCCGGGATCATGGACCGCACCCAGCGCCCCGAGTACGGCAAGGTCGTCGACATCTGCACCCGGGACGCCCAGCGCGAGCTGATGACCCCCGGCCTGCTCGCCATCCTCGCCCCGATCGCCGTCGGCTTCGGCCTCGGGCCGGGCGCGCTCGCGGCGTACCTGGCCGGGGCGATCGGCGCCGGCACGCTCATGGCGGTCTTCCTGTCGAACTCCGGCGGCGCCTGGGACAACGCCAAGAAGCTCGTCGAGGACGGCGCGTACGGCGGCAAGGGCTCCGACGCGCACGGCGCCACGGTCATCGGCGACACCGTCGGCGACCCGTTCAAGGACACCGCCGGCCCGGCGATCAACCCGCTGATCAAGGTGATGAACCTGGTCTCGCTGCTGATCGCGCCGGCCGTCGTGGCGTGGAGCGTCGGCGACGACCGCAACGTCGGCCTGCGCATCGGCATCGCGGTGGTGGCGACGCTGATCATCGTGGCGGCGGTGGTGTTCAGCAAGCGCAAGGGCATCGCGATGGGTGACTCCGACGACAGCGGCGCCAGCGCCGGCCGGCGGCCGGAGAAGGTCAACGCCTGAGCGGTGGCACAGCGGGTTCCCGGCCGGCCTCGCGCCTGACGGCCGGGAACCCGCTCCCGCCGGCAGCCCTGGGGCGAGCCGGCGGGGGCTCGGCGGCGGGAAACCGACCGGTGGCACATCCGGGCGGAGGCCGTACGCTGCATCGCATGTGCACGTGCCGGGCGGGGGCCGCCGGAAAGCTCACGGTGGTCGTCGCCGCGCTCATCCTGGCGCTGACCGGGTGCGGCGGCGGCCCCAGCCCCCGGGTCTGGGCGGCTTCGGTCTGCGAGGCCCTCACCCCGTGGCGGGCCGAGATCAACAAGCTGACGAGCAGCACCCAGCAGCAGATGACCGCGCAGACCACCCCGGCGCAGGCGAAGGAGAACCTGGTGCGGCTCTTCGCGGGCGCGGAGGAGGCCAGCGAGACCGCCCGCCGCAAGGTCGACGAGGCCGGCATCCCGGAGACCGACGACGGCGAGGACATCTCGAAGGGCTTCCAGGCGTCGCTGGGCAAGGTGCGCGACGCGTACGGCCGGGCCCGGGACACCATCGCCGGGCTGGGCACCGGCGAGGCCACCACCTTCTACGCCGGGGTGCGGACCGCCGTGGAGACCCTCAACAAGGAGTACGACGCCGGCGCGCTGGACACCAGCCGGCTCAGCTCCGAGGCGCTGCGGCAGGCCTTCGACGAGGTCCCGGAGTGCCGCTGACGTCCCCCGACCGCCCTCCCGACCCGGTCCGGCAGCTCTCGCTGTTCGGGGCCGAGGCGGCGGACCCGTCCGTCGCCGACCTGGCCGGCCTGCTCGCCGGCCCGGGGGAGGTGTTCCGGATGGGCGGCACCGCCCGCCTGTCGGTCGTGGTGGACGCCGCCTGGCGGGTGCACGTGCTCGTCGCCGAGCTGGCCCGGCGCGGGCTTCCCACGACGTGGGAGGCGACCGGTGACGGACGGCACCTGGTCCGCACCGCGTACGCGAGCACCCTCGCCCCGCTCGCGGTCGCCTGGCTGCCCGACCCGGCCTCCCCGTCGGCCGAAGGCGTGAAGCGACCGCCCGCCGGGTTCCACCTCAACGGCCGGCGACTGCGGCTCTGGGTGGCCGCCGCCGGGTCGGCCGACCCGGCGGGCTTCCTGCTCCGCCTCGGCGCTACCGACCTGCCCTGCCGGGAGCCGGTCGGCGCCGCCCTGGCCGCCGTCGGCCTGCCGGCGGTGCTGCTCGACGCGGGGGCGGGCGGCCCGGCGTACCGGATCACCGGCCGCCGCCGGCTGGCCCGGCTGGCGGACCTGCTCGGCGACCGCCCGCCCGCCGCGTCCCCCGCCGACTGGCCCTGAGCCACCCACCTGTTTCATGGTCCACTTCTCGGGGAAGAGATCCACTTCTCCGGGGGAGCTGTCGGATCAGGGACCGTCGGTCCGCCGGGGGCGGCGCGCGGAAGGGCTGGTCGGACGCCGACGACACCGCCACGTCGTCACAGTGACCCGCTCGGGGGCCTACCCACGGTGTACCGTGACGCCGTTCGGCGAGACCGTCGCGGTGCGGTGCGGCCCCGTGCCGCGCGGGGGTGGCGGTTTGCCGCCCGCGAAACCCGAAACGCGGGCGGCGCGTTACGTTGGACATCCGGACCGCCGGCGGTCCCGGCGGACCGACGGTGGTCCGCGCCCGGAACCGGTCGGCCGCGAGCAGGAGTGAGGTCGCAGGAGACGTGCCGAGCAACGCCAGGACCACCCGTCTGGTCATCGTCGAGTCACCGGCGAAGGCCAAGACGATCTCGGGCTACCTCGGCCCGGGGTACGTCGTGGAGGCCAGCTTCGGTCACGTCCGCGACCTGCCGCGCAACGCCGCCGACGTGCCCGCCAAGTACAAGGGCGAGCCGTGGGCCCGCCTCGGGGTGGACGTCGACAACGGCTTCCACGCCCTCTACGTGGTCTCGTCCGACCGCAGGCAGCAGATCAGCAAGCTGGTGAAGCTGGCCAAGGAGGTCGACGAGATCTTCCTGGCCACGGACGAGGACCGCGAGGGCGAGGCCATCGCCTGGCACCTCGCGGAGACGCTCAAGCCCAAGGTGCCGGTCAAGCGGATGGTCTTCCACGAGATCACCAAGCCGGCGATCCAGGCCGCCGTGGCGAACCCGCGCGAGATCGACCGGGACCTGGTCGACGCGCAGGAGGCGCGGCGCATCCTCGACCGGCTGTACGGCTACGAGGTCTCGCCGGTGCTGTGGAAGAAGGTCATGCCGAAGCTCTCGGCGGGCCGGGTGCAGTCCGTGGCGACCCGCATCGTCGTCGAGCGGGAGCGCCAGCGGATGGCGTTCCGCACCGCCGAGTACTGGGACATCCTGGCCACCCTGGCCGTGGCGAAGCCGGGCGAGGGGCCGCGCACCTTCAACGCCACCCTGGTCGCGCTCGACGGCGACCGGATCGCCACGGGTAAGGACTTCGAGCCGACCACCGGCCGGGTCAAGCCGGGCGCGGGCGTCGTGCACCTCGACTCCGCAGGCGCCCACGGGCTCGCCGCCCGCCTGGCGGGGCGGCCGTTCACCGTCACCCGGGTCGAGGAGAAGCCCTACCGCCGCCGCCCGTACGCGCCGTTCATCACCTCCACCCTCCAGCAGGAGGCGGCCCGCAAGATGCGGTTCTCGTCCCAGCAGACGATGCGCACCGCGCAGCGGCTCTACGAGAACGGCTACATCACCTACATGCGTACCGACTCGGTGAACCTGTCGGAGACCGCCATCGCGGCGGCCCGCCGGCAGATCGTCGAGCTGTACGGCGAGCGCAGCGTGCCGCCGGAGCCGCGCCGCTACACCGGCAAGGTGAAGAACGCGCAGGAGGCGCACGAGGCGATCCGCCCGGCGGGGGACAACTTCCGCACCCCGGGCGACGTGGCCAAGGAGCTGTCGGCCGAGGAGTTCAAGCTCTACGAGCTGATCTGGCGGCGCACCATCGCCTCGCAGATGACCGACGCCGTCGGCTCCAGCGTGTCGGTGCGCATCCGCGCGGTCTCCTCCTCGGGCGAGGAGGCCGACTTCGGCGCGACCGGCAAGACGATCACCGACCCGGGCTTCCTCCGCGCGTACGTCGAGTCGTCCGACGACGAGAACGCCGAGGCCGAGGACGCCGAGCGCCGGCTGCCCAACCTGGTCAAGGACCAGCCGCTGACCGCCGACGAGCTGGCCGCGCAGGGCCACCACACCCAGCCGCCGTCGCGGTACACGGAGGCGTCGCTGGTCAAGGCCCTGGAGGAGCTGGGCATCGGCCGCCCGTCGACCTACGCGTCGATCATGCAGACGATCCAGGACCGGGGGTACGTGACGAAGCGCGGCCAGGCGCTCATCCCGAGCTTCCTGGCGTTCGCGGTGACCGGCCTGCTGGAGCGGCACTACCCGCGCCTGGTCGACTACGACTTCACCGCCAGCATGGAGAACGAGCTGGACGAGATCGCCGGTGGCGACCACGCCGCCGTCGACTTCCTCACCGCGTTCTACTTCGGCAGCCCCGACGGCACCGGCGACCGGGACATCGCCCGCTCGGGCGGGCTGAAGAAGCTGGTGACGGAGAACCTCAGCGAGATCGACGCGCGCAGCGTCAACTCCATCCCGCTGTTCACCGACGACGAGGGCCGCGAGGTCGTCGTCCGGGTGGGTCGCTACGGGCCGTACCTCCAGCGTGGCGTCCCCGGCGAGGAGCCGGCGGCCCCGGCGGAGGGCGAGGAGGGCGGCGGCCAGGGCGACCGCGCCCCGATCCCCGAGGGGCTGGCCCCCGACGAGCTGACCCCCGAGAAGGTGCACGAGCTGTTCCTCGGCGGGGGCGGCGAGCGCAAGCTCGGCGACGACCCGGGCACCGGGGAGCCGATCCTGCTCAAGTCCGGCCGGTACGGCCCGTACGTGGCCAGCGGGGAGCGCAAGTCGTCGCTGCTGCGCTCGCAGTCGCCGGACTCGCTGACCCTCGACGAGGCGCTGCGGCTGCTCAGCCTGCCCCGCCTCGTCGGGGTGGCCCCGGACGGCGTGGAGGTGTTCGCCAACAACGGCCGCTTCGGCCCGTACGTCAAGCGCGGTGACGAGTTCCGCTCGCTGGACTCGGAAGAGAAGATGTTCACCGTCACCCTGGACGAGGCGCTGGCCCTGCTGGCTGCCCCGAAGACCCGCCAGCGCCGCGCCGCCGCGCCGCCGCTGCGGGAGATGGGCGTCGACCCGCTGACCGAGAAGCCGCTGGTCATCAAGGACGGCCGGTTCGGCCCGTACGTGACCGACGGGGAGTTCAACGCGTCGCTGCGCCGGGGGCAGACCCCGGAGCAGCTCACCGTCGAGCAGGCCTCGGAGATGCTGGCCGAGAAGCGCGCCAAGGGCCCGGCCCCGAAGAAGGCGGCGAAGAAGGCCCCCGCGAAGAAGACCGCTGCGGCCAAGAAGACGGCGGCCGCGAAGTCCACGACGGCGAAGTCGACGACGGCGGCGAAGTCGACGACGGCGGCGAAGTCCACGACGACGGCAGCCAAGGCGAAGGCGGCGAAGCCCGCCGCGAAGAAGGCGGCCCCGAAGAAGGCCGCCTCCCGCCCCGACTGACCCCTCGCCAACGAGATCTTGGAAGGAAACGGCCCCTACACTTGAAGTCAACCGTTGGTTGCAACACCTTCGTTGATCCTGGTGGAGGTGGTGGTGATGGCAGCTCGGTTGTCGTCGGCGGAGCGGGAAGAGATCGGTTTGGGTCGGGCGGCGGGGTTGTCGATCCGTCAGATCGCGCGGAGGTTGTCTCGGTCGCCGTCGACGGTGAGTCGGGAGGTGGGCCGGTTCGAGCGGTACGGGCAGGTGTACCGGCCCTCGGCGGCGGACTGGGCGGCGTGGCTGCGTCACCGGCGCGGTAAGCGGCCTGCGAGGTTGGTAGGTGACGGGCCGTTGCGGCGGCGGGTCGTTGATCTGTTGGCGCAGCGGTGGTCACCGTGGCAGATCAGTCGGCGACTGCGACGTGATCACCCGGAGTCTCCGGAGATGTGGGTGTCGCACGAGACGATCTACCAGGCGATCTATCTGCAGGCGCGGGGGAACCTGCGCGCGGAGTTGACCCGGCAGGTGGCTTTGCGTTCCGGTCGCGCCGCCCGGCGCCACCGGCCCGTCGCCGGTGGGCCGGTCCGCTCGCAGCGGCCCTGGCTGGGGCTGAACATCAGCGCCCGACCGGCGGAGGTCACTGACCGGGCGGTACCCGGGCACTGGGAAGGCGACCTCGTCGAAGGCGGCCGAGGGCCGGCAGGAGGATCGGCGATCGCGACCCATCGTGGAGCGGCATACCCGCTTCGTGATCCTGGCCGCCCTGCCCGAGGGAAAGGTGTCCGAACACGTCGTGACGCAGTTGACCACCATGATGGGCTGGCTACCCCGTCGGCTGTTGGCCTCGCTGACCTGGGACCAGGGAAGCGAGATGGCCCGCCATGCCCAGTTCACCATCGCCACCGGCTGCCCGGTCTACTTCTGCGACCCCCACAGCCCCTGGCAACGCGGCACCAACGAGAACACCAACGGCCTACTACGCCAGTACTTCCCCAAAGGCCGCACCGACTTCCGCACCATCAGCCAAACCGACCTCGACGCCGTCGCCGACCAACTCAACGCACGCCCCCGAGAAACCCTGGGCTGGGACACCCCAGGTGAGAGAATGGCCCAGCTCCTCGGTGTTGCAACCACCAATTGAAACCGCCACAGGGGCCAGTTCCTTCCAAGATTTCGGCGTTGTCCACAGGGGCAGCGGAGAAGGCGGCGGGTTCGGCACCGTAGCCGTGTGGCTGACCGTAGACGTGTGGCTGGTCGTGACCGGGGGACTTTGGCGCAGTGGCGGCGGGCGCTGCCGGGTGAGTACGCCGACGAGCTGAGCCTGCTGCTCTTCCGCCAGGAAGAGGTGATCAGCCTCCGCCAGGCGCTACGGCATCTGACCCGAAAGGCGATTCGTCACCGGGTCGACACCCGGCGCTGGCGGCAGGTGCACAGGGCTGTGTTCGTCGCCCACAGTGGCCCGGTGAGCGTCGATCAGCTCCATTGGATCGCAGTCCTCGCTGCCGGGCCTGCCGCGATGCTCGGCGGGCTGACCGCCGCCCAGGCGGGCGGCCTGCGCGGGTTCCCCAGCAGGCCCGTGCACCTGCTGTTACCGGCCACCTGCCGGCGGAGTCCGTTACCGTCGGGCGTGCTGGCACACCGCACCGCGCGACTGCCCGAGGAGGACGTGCTCGCCGTCGGGCAGCCGCGCCGGACGACCCTCGCCCGGTCGGTCGTCGACGCGGCGCAGTGGGCCAACAGCGACGACGAGGCCAGGGCGGTGATCGCCGCCGGATTCCAGCAGCGGCTTATCGGGGGCGACGAGGTGCGCCAGGTCGTCAGCCGGCTGCCCCGGGTGCGTCGGCGGCGGCTGATCCTGGGCACCGCCGACGACGCGGCTGGCGGAGCGCACTCCCTGGCCGAGCTCGGCTTCCTCGGCCTGGTACGCCGTGCGGGTCTGCCCGAGCCGACCCGCCAGATGGTCCGGTACGACTCGACCGGCCGCCGGCGCTACCTCGACGCCTACTTCGAGGAGTGGCAGGTGCACGTCGAGATCGACGGCGGGCAGCACCTCGACCCACGCCAGGCGTGGGCCGACATGCGACGGCAGAACGCGCTCTGGGTCGACGGGGACCGGGTCCTGCGTTTCCCGTCCTGGGCCGTGCGCTCGCACCCCGACGAGGTCGTCGCGCAGCTTCGGGCCGCTCTGCGCGCGGCGGGCTGGGCCGGTTGACGCGTTGGCGATAGATCTTGGAAGAATCCGGCCCCTCCAGGGGCCATTTCCCTCCAAGATTAGTGGCCCAACACAGTGGTCAGGTGGGGGGAGGTGAAGATGCCGTTCGGGTCCAGGCGGGTGCGGAGGCGCTGGAAGTCGGCGAATCTCGGGTACGCCGGCGCGAGGGACTCCGCGTCGCGCCAGTGCAGCTTGCCCCAGTGCGGGCGCCCACCCAGGTCGGCGGCGACCTCCTCGACGGCCCGGAAGTACGGCTCGTACGGCCTGCCGACGTACTGGTGCACCGCGAGGTACGCCGAGTCGCGGCCGTAGCCGTGGGAGAGCCAGATGTCGTCGGCGGCGGTGAAGCGGACCTCGACCGGGAACTGCACCTTGAACGGGAGCCCGTCGACGATCCGGCGCACCGCCGCCAGCGCCTCTGGCAGGGCGGCGCGCGGCAGGGCGTACTCCATCTCGGTGAAGCGGACCCGGCGCGGGGTGCAGAAAACCGTGTCGGAGCGGCCCGTGTAGGTGCGCTCGGTGAGCGCCCGGGCGGAGACCGCGCTGATCGCCGGCACCAGGCCCGGCGCGGCCCGGCCGAGCCGGCAGGCCCCGCCGAGGACGGTGTTGGAGAGGAACTCGTCGTCGAGCCAGCCGCGCCAGCGGGGCAGCGGTCGGTTGTCGGCGGGCACCCGGTCGTTGGTCTTGACCTGTACCCGGTCGGTGTAGGGGAACCAGTAGAACTCGAAGTGGTCGTGCCCGGCGACCAGGTCCGGCAGGCCGGCCAGCACCTCGGCGAGCGGGGCGGGGCGCTCGTGCGCGCGGAGCACGAAGGCGTCCACGACGCGCAGGGTCACGTCGGTGAGCACGCCGAGCGCGCCGAGGGACACGCGGGCGGCGGCGAAGACGTCGGGGTGCTCCCCGGCGGAGCAGCGCAGCACCTCGCCGGTGCCGGTGACCAGGGTGAGCGCCTCGACGAAGGTCGACAGGCAGCCGTACGCCGCGCCGGTGCCGTGGGTGCCGGTGGAGATCGCCCCCGCGATGGTCTGCGCGTCGATGTCGCCGAGGTTGGGCATCGCCAGCCCGTTCGCGGCGAGCAGTGCATTGAGCCGACGCAGCGGCATCCCGGCCGGTACGGTGACCAGGTGCCGATCCCGGTCGATTCGTACCTCGGTGTCCAGGTCGGTCAGCTCCATCCGGCGGTCGTCGGCTCGGGCGACCGCGGTGAAGGAGTGGCCGCTGCCAACCGGGCGGATTCGCGCGCCAGCCGCCACGGCGGCGCGCACGGCCTCGGCGACGTCGGCGACCGTGCGGGGGCGGAGGACGGCGGTGGCGGTGCTGCGCTGGTTGCCGGCCCAGTTGGTCCAGGCGGCGTCGAGCGGGGCGGTACGGGCCATGCGCGCTCCTCGACATGAACGTGAAGTGTCTTCATATCAGGAACGTTGTGCCTGGTAAATACCGCAATCGAGGTCCGCTCGTTGTACCGGTAGTCACACACTCGTGACGTGCAGATATGTTCATCCGTCGAAGGGGGGTGGCGTCGAGTGTCCACACCAGCCGCCACGACCGGGCCGTTGCGCCGGGTACCGGTCCAGGGTCGAAGCGTCGCGCGGGTCCAGCGGATGCTGGACGCCTGCGCCGAACTCGTCGACGAGGTGGGGTACGAGGGGCTGACCACGACCCTGCTCGCCGAGCGCGCCGAGGTGGCGATCGGATCGGTATACCAGTTCTTCCCGGACAAGCGGGCGATCGTGCAGGCGTTGACCCTGCGCACTATGGAGTCCTACCTCCAGCGGCTCGACGAGCGGTTCGCCTCCGACGACCTGACCCACTGGTGGGACGGCGTCGGCGCGGGGATCGACGAGTACATCACGATGCACCGCACCGTCCCCGGCTTCCGCACCCTGCACTTCGGAGACGTGGTCGACCTGCACCTGCTCGACGAGCAGCGGGACAACAACGGCGTGATCGCCGACCAGTTGGCCCGGGTGCTCACCGAGCGGTTCGGGATGACCGACGAGCCGCGCCTGCGGTTCTGCCTGGAGATCGCCGTCGAGACCGCGGACGCCCTGATCAAGCTGGCGTTCCGCCGCAGCCCCGAGGGGGACGAGCGGGTGCTCGCCGAGGCCAAGTCCCTCATCCGGGAATACCTGCACCAGCACGTCGAGGCCCCGGCCGAGGCGCCCGTCGAGGCCCCGACCTCCTGATGCGGGGCACGCCGGGGGGTGGGCGCGGCTACAGGAAGGCGCGGCCCTCGCCCCGGTAGGTGGGCACGGTCGCCGCCACCCGGTCGCCGTCGACGAGGTGCAGCTCGTTCACCCGCTCGCACAGCTCGCCGGCCTTGGCGTGCCGGAACCAGACCCGGTCGCCGACCCGCAGGCCGGCCGCCGCCGGCCCGGCCAGCGGGGTCTGCACCTCGCCGGCCCCCTCCGGGCCGAGCAGCTTGAGCCCGCTCGGCAGCCAGGGCGCGGGTAGGCGGCTGGCGGCGGGCGGGCCGGAGGCGATCCAGCCGCCGCCGAGCACGGTGGCCAGCTCGGGCGTCGGCCGGCGGACCACCGCGCAGGCGAAGAATGCCGCCGGGGTCGGCCGCCAGGCGCGGTACGCGTCGAACAGCGTCGGCCCGTACAGGCCCGAGCCCGCGGTGACCTCGGTGACGGCGGGGTCCGCGCTGGTCGCGGCCACGCTGCCGGTGCCGCCGCCGTTGACGAACTCCAGGTCGGCGTGCTCGCGTACCGCCGCCACCGCCGCGCCCCGGCGGGCCAGCAGCTCGTGGTACGACCGGCGCTGCACCGCCCGGATCGCGGCCCCCAGCGCGGTGCGTCCCGGCGGGGAGTCGCCCAGCCCGGCGATCTGCGCCTCGTACGCCATCAGGCCGACCAGCCGGAAGCCCGGCCGGCCCGCGACGGTGGCGGCGAGCGTGCCGGCCGCCCGCGCGCTGTGTACGGGTGAGCGCCGCACCCCGACGTGCAGCCGCCCGCGCAGGGGCCGCCAGGAGGCGTCGAGGTCGAGGCAGACCCGCAGGGCGGGCCGGCCCTGCGGCGGGCACACCGCGTCGACCAGGTCGAGCTGGCCCACGTCGTCGATCATGAGGGTGACCCCCCGGGCCAGCTCCTCGTCGGCGGCGAGCGCGGCGAGCGCCGCCCGGTCGGTCGTCGGGTACGCCACCAGGGCGTCGCCGGTCACGCCGGTGCGGACCAGCCAGCTCGCCTCGGGCAGGGTGAACGCCATCACCCCCCGCCAGCCGGGCCGGCCCAGCACCCGGCCGAGCAGGTCACGGGCCCGCACCGACTTGCTGGCGACCCGGAGCGGCTTGCCCCCGGCCCGGGTGGGCAGCGTCGCGGCGTTGGCGTCGAACGCCGCGAGGTCGACCACGGCGTACGGCGGGTCGAGGTGGGCCGTGGCCCGCTCCAGGCGCTCGCGCAGTATGTCGCTTTCGGTGGTCACGTCTGCACGCTAACTGTCGAACGGCCAATGCGAAAGATGCTCGCGTACGGGGCCAGCGAGCCGGGGCGTCGGCGGCCTACGCTCGGCGAGCAGGCACTGTCACGGAGGGGAAGGCCCCCGACCGGGACTAGAGTGTTGCACCGGGACTGCCCAGCGTTGGGCCGGCACGTGGAGGTACGGCCATCGAAAGCCAGAACAACGGCGAGTCGCCCGGCGTGTCGTCGCCCGGTGGCGGGCCGGACGCCGCGCCCACCGACCCGTCGACCCCCCAGCCCGCCGGGGAGCAGGACGCCCCGCCCGCCGCCCAGCCCGGCGGCCCGGCCCCCGCGTCGGCCGCCGACCGGTCCGGGGCCGCCGCGATCCGCTCCGTGCTGCGCATCCGCCCGTTCCGCCGGCTCTGGATCGTGCTCGGCGCGGCCTCCTTCGGCGACTGGCTGGGCCTGCTCGCCACCTCCGTCTTCGCCGCCGCCCAGGTCTCCGGCAGCACCGCGCAGGGCGCCGCGTTCGGCACCCTGATCGCGATCCGGCTGCTGCCCGCGCTGATCCTCGGCCCGGTGGCCGGCGTCCTCGCCGACCGGTTCGACCGGCGCTGGACGATGGTCATCTGCGACGTGCTGCGCTTCCTGCTGTTCGCCTCCATCCCGCTGTTCGCCCTCACCGGGGCCAGCGGCGGCCTGGTGGTCGGCTGGGCGGCGATCGCGACCTTCCTGATCGAGACGATCACCCTGCTCTGGATCCCGGCCAAGGAGGCCGCGGTCCCGAACCTGATCCCGCGCGCCCGGCTGGAGGCGGCCAACCAGCTCACCCTGATCACCACGTACGGCCTCACCCCGATCGCCGCCGCGCTCGGCCTGGCCGTGCTCGACCGCAGCATCCGGGGCGCGACCGGCGGCGAGATGCCCTCCTGGGCGGAGCCGGCCCAGCTCGCGCTCTGGTTCAACGCGTTCTCCCGGCTGGCCACCGCGCTGGTGGTCGCGTTCGGGATCAAGGAGATCAGCCAGGCGCAGACGAGCGAGGCGGACCGCACCGAGCAGGGAGTGAGGCACCAGTTCACCGAGGGCTGGAAGTACATCGCCCAGACCCCGCTGGTTCGCGGCCTGGTGCTCGGCATCTTCGGCGCGTTCGCCGGCGGCGGCATCGTGATCGGCACGGCGAAGTTCTTCGCCGCCTCGCTCGGCGCCGGCGACGCCGCCTTCTACCTCCTCTTCGGCGCGATGTTCGTCGGCCTCGCCCTGGGCATCGGCCTCGGCCCGATGATCGTGCGGGACATGTCCCGGCGGCGCTGGTTCGGCATGAGCATCGTGCTGGCCAGCGCGTCCGTGGTGTTGCTCGCGTTCGCCATCCACCTCTCCATGGCGATGCTCGGCGCGATCCTGGTGGGAGCGGGCGCCGGGATGGCGTTCCTCGCCGGCACCACGCTGCTCGGCGGCGAGGTCGCCGACGAGGTGCGGGGCCGGGTCTTCGCGGTGGTGCAGATCGGCACCCGGCTGGTGCTGATCCTGGCCATCGCGCTGAGCAGCCTTCTGGTCGGCGTCGGCGGCTCCCGCCGGCTGACCATCGCCGACCTCGGCGTCTCGGTCTCCTCCACCCGGCTGCTGCTGCTCGCCGCCGGCGCGGCCGGCATCTTCGCCGGGATCAGCGCGTTCGGGCAGATGGACGACAAGAAGGGCGTGCCGGTCCTCGCCGACCTGTGGGGATCGATCCGGGGCCGCCCGCTGATGCCGGCCGAGCAGTTCGTCTCCAACGGGCTCTTCGTGGTCTTCGAGGGCGGCGAGGGCGCCGGCAAGTCGACGCAGCTCGCCGCGCTGGCCGAGCGGCTGCGCGGGCAGGGCCGGGAGGTGGTGGTCACCCGGGAGCCGGGCGCCACCGGGGTCGGCGAGCGGATTCGCGCCCTGCTGCTCGGCACCACCGACGAGGCGCCGTCGCCGCGCGCCGAGGCGCTGCTCTACGCCGCCGACCGCGCGCACCACGTCGCCACCGTGGTCCGCCCGGCGCTCGTCCGGGGCGCGGTGGTGATCAGCGACCGGTACGTCGACTCGTCCCTGGCGTACCAGGGGGCCGGGCGGACGCTCCCCGTCGACGAGGTCTCCTGGCTCTCCTCCTGGGCCACCGGCGGGCTCAAGCCCGACCTGGTGGTGCTGCTCGACGTCGACCCGCGCACCGGCCTGTCCCGGGTGGCTGCGCGCGCCGAGAGCGCCGACCGGCTGGAGGCCGAGTCCGTCGCCTTCCACGAGCGGGTCCGGTACGCCTTCCTCGACCTCGCCGCCAGCGACCCGAAGCGCTACCTGGTGCTCGACGCGTCCCGCGCGGTGGGGGAGACCGCCGAGCTGGTCGCCCGCCGGGTGGAGGAGTTCCTGGTCGACCCGGACGGCATCGTGCACCCCCGCCCCGCCCAGGGGCCGGACACCTCGGTGCAGCCCGAGTTATCCGACGCGGAGCTGGTGACGATGGAGCACCGGACCTGATGTCGGACGCCTTCGCCGACCTGGTCGGGCAGGACGACGCGGTCGAGACGCTGCGCCGGGCCGCCGCGTCGGCCGCCGCGGTGCTCCGCCGTCCCGCCGAGGCGGGACGACCGGCTCCGGCGGGGGAGCCGACCGGGGCGGGACGACCGGCCCCGGCGGGGGAGCGGGCCGAGGCGGCCGGCGGGGGCGCGGGCGTCGACCCCGCGGCCGGCATGACCCACGCCTGGATCTTCACCGGGCCGCCCGGCTCGGGGCGTTCGGTGGCCGCCCGGGCCTTCGCCGCCGCCCTCCAGTGCGAGCGGGGCACCGGCTGCGGCGTGTGCCAGGGCTGCCACACCACCCTCGCCGGCACCCACGCCGACGTCCGGCTGGTGGTGCCCGAGGGGCTCTCCATCAGCGTCGGCGAGATGCGCGCCCTGGTGCTCCGGGCCGCCAGCACCCCGTCCGGCGGCCGGTGGCAGGTGGTGATCATCGAAGACGCGGACCGGCTCACCGAGGCGGCCGGCAACGCGCTGCTCAAGGCCGTCGAGGAGCCCCCGCCCCGGACGGTCTTCCTGCTCTGCGCCCCGTCCACCCACCCCGACGACGTCTCGGTGACCATCCGGTCGCGCTGTCGGGTCGTACCGCTGCGGCAGCCGGCGGCCGACGCCGTGGCCGACGTGCTGGTCCACCGCGACGGCGTGGCCCCCGACGTGGCGCGGTGGGCGGCGGCGGCCGCGCAGGGGCACGTGGGGCGGGCCCGGCGGCTCGCCCGCGACCCGGAGGCGCGCAAGCGGCGGGACGCGGTGCTCGCCGTGCCGCGCCGGCTGACCGGCGTGGGCGCGGCCTTCGACGCGGCGTCCGCGCTGATCGAGGCCGCCGAGGCGGAGGCCGAGGCGTCCGTGGCGGAGACCGACGCCGCCGAGCGGGCCGCGTTGCAGACCGCGCTCGGCGCGGGCGGCACCGGCCGGGGCGCGGCCGGCGCGATGCGCGGGGCGGCCGGCCAGATCAAGGACCTGGAGAAGCGGCAGAAGTCGCGGGCCACCCGGGCCCAGCGCGACGCGCTGGACCGGGCCCTGGTCGACCTGGCCGGCTTCTACCGCGACGCGCTCACCGCCGCGCTGGGTGCGCCGGTCGCCCCGGTGCACACCGACACCGCCGAGCTGGCCGAGGCCGGCGGGCGGAAGTGGGACGCCGAGGGGGCGCTGCGCCGGCTGGAGGCCGTGCTGGAGTGCCGGGCCGCCATCGAGGCCAACGTCAAGCCGCGCATCGCGGTGGAGGCAATGATGCTGGCCCTCTGGAAGGGCTGACCGGCCGCGAGGCGACAGCGCCCGGCCGCCGTCCCGGCGCCGGCCGTTCACCCGCCCGGCCGCGACGGGGCGACGCGGGCGCGCCCCGTCGCCTACCCTGTCCACAGGTCATCGACAGTCGCGATTGCCGTGCGGTACGGTCCGGTGATGCCGCGGTCACGGTGGCGGCACACCCAGTGAGTGCACTGCCGGGAGGAGTCCGCCATGCCTCGGGGGGAGATCGACGAGGCCTGGATCGAGGAGGCGGTACGGCGCTACCGCCGCATCGAGTCGTTGCAGGCCGAGTTCGACCGGGCGGTGGAGACCGTGGAGGTCACCGTGCGTTCCCCCGACGGGCTGGTCGAGGTGGTGGTGACCGCCGGCGGCCGGATCACCGACGTGCGCTTCCTCGGCCCGCTGCACCACCGGCACCACCGGGACGTCGCCGCCTCGGTGCGGGCCGCCGTGATCGCCGCCGCCGACGCCGCCCAGTGGGCCCGGGAGAAGCTGCACAACGAGACGTTCGCCGCGTACCGGCCGCTGGCGGGGGCCTGACGTGGACGAGCTGCGCGCGCTCGCCGACCGGCTGGACGAGGCGGGCGGCACCCTGGAGGCCCTGGCCCGCGCGGTCGTCGCCACCGACCCGCCGCACCCGGCGTTCGGCGCCCTCGTCCCCGGTCGGCCCGGCGAGATCGGGCGGGCGCTGCACCGGGCGTGGACCGACGCCACCGGCGACCGGGCCCGGGAGGCGACGCTCGCGGCGGCCCGGTTGACCGCCGCCGCCTCCGCCGTCCGCGTCGCCGCCGACCGGTACGCGGGCGTCGACGACACCGTCCGGCGCAGGCTGGGCCGGCGGGAGGTCTGATGGACGCGCTGGACCGCCTCGCCGAGCCGGGGCTGGACCTGCTCGACCGGGTGGACACGCTGCTCGCCGGCGGCGCACCCGAGGGCCACCGGCTCTGGCCGCTGCTGCGCCGCATGCGGGTGCTCCCCGGCGACGCCGTGCGGGGCTTCCTCGACCTGCACCCCGCGCCGCTGGCCGACGCCGGCCACGCGGTGCGCACCCTCGTGCGGGGGTACGACGAGGTCTGCCACGCCCTCACCGACCACGCCGCCTGGTCCGGGCCGGCCGCCTCCGCGTACGACCAGGCGCGCTCCGCACTGCTGCGCCACCTCGACGAGGGCCCCGAGAGCCTGGTGGGCCGACTGGAGTCGACCGCCGGGTACGCCGACGCGCTCGCGGACTGGGTGGAGGGCAGCCGGCTGGCGCTGGCCCGGGCCCTGGCCGACGTGCTCGGCTCCGCCGAGGCGGTCCGGGTGCGCGCCGCCACCGCCACAGGGGCCGAGCCCGGCGGCGCGGGGCTACTCGCGGCGGCCGACGTCGCCCACCGGGTGCTGGCCGTGCTCGGGGTGGCCTACGACGGGGCGGAGACGCTGCTACGCCAGTGGTCGCCCAGCCTCGCGGAGACGACGTGGCGCGGCCCGGCGACCGGCAGCCCGCACCACGACTCCCCGCTCCGGGTCCGCTGACCGCCACCGATGCGGCGGGTGACCGCGCGGCCACGCCCGGGGTGGGTCCGGGCCGTCGTCCCGTCGTAGGGTGAGGGCATGGGCATGCTCTGCGCGGTCAGCTTCAACCGGTACGGGCGCCTCTACTACCTCGACCCGGGGGAGTTCCGCCCCCAGGTGGGCGACCGGGTGCTGGTGCCCACCGACGACGGGCCCGAGGTGGCGGAGTGCGTCTGGGCGGCGCAGTGGGTCAGCGACGACACGGACGGCTTCCCCAAGCTGGCCGGGCTCGCCGGCGAGGAGGAGCTGCGCCGCGACGAGTCGCTGCGGCGGCGCAAGGCCGAGGCGAAGGTGGCGGCGAAGCGGCTGATCCGCGAGCACGGCCTGCCGATGAAGGTGGTGGCCGTCGACCACGTCCTCGCCACGGCGGACGGCGGCGGCGAGCGCACGACGGTCTACTTCACCGCCCCGCACCGGGTCGACTTCCGTTCCCTCGTGCGGGACCTGGGGGCCACCCTGCACTGCCGGGTCGAGCTGCGCCAGCTCTCCGCCCGGGACTCGGCCCGCGTGCAGGGCGGCATCGGCTCCTGCGGGCGGGACCTGTGCTGCGCCACCTTCCTCACCGACTTCGAGCCGGTCACCATCCGGATGGCCAAGGACCAGGACCTTCCCCTGAACCCGCTGCGCATCTCCGGTGCCTGCGGCCGGCTGATGTGCTGCCTGAAGTACGAGCATCCCCTCTACGCCGACAGCGGCAGCTACCCGGCGTCCGGCCAGCGGGTCGAGACTCCGGAGGGGACGGCGAAGGTCGTGTCCCGGCACCCGCCGAGCGAGACCGTCACCGTCCGGCAGATCTCCGACGGGGCCACGCGGCGCTGCGCCCTGTCCGACGTCTGCGGCCCCCGCCGCGCCTACGACACCCGCCCCACCGCCTGACCGTCGTCGGGGCGCAGGACGATCGGGGGCTCGGCCAGGCGTGGCACGAGGGGGCCGGTGGGGACCAGCCAGGAGGAGTCGGGCGAGCTGTCCGGGTTGACCCGCCAGTCGCGGGCCACCCGGTCCACGGCCACGGGGTAGACGGTGAGGGTGCCGTCGGGGTCGATCCGCATGCGCAGGAACGCCTTGGCGTCCTCGATGCCCTGCCCGGCGAACAGCTCGTTGAGGTTGACCCCGAACGCGCCCGCGACCAGCAGGTACGCCGCCACCAGCTCGGTGGCCAGGAAGCCGATCACCGGGCCGTAGACGACCACGGCGGCGACTGCGGGCAGCGGCCATGGCCAGTCGACCAGGGGCAGCGCCAGCCACGCCCACGTGCCGGCGGCGGCCAGCCCCACGTGGGCCAGGCCGTGCCCGACGCCGAGGAGCCAGTGCCGCACGTGCCGCTTCCCCCCGGAGCTGGGCGGCTTCGCGAAGAACGCCGCCCCGAGCATCGTCACCACGAGCATCGCCACCAGCGGGACGCTGAACAGCCGCTGCTCGGCCCCGTCGGCCCGGGTCGTCGCCACGCCGGCCATCGCCAGCATGAGCAGGGTGTGCAGGGTGCCCAGCAGGGTACCGAAGCCCGGGTTGCGCCTCGGCAGCCGGGCGAACACCCCCCAGCCGTAGCGCCGGGAGGTGGCCTTGTCGGGGAAACGGCCCGCCAGGTCGTACGGCTGGCTGCGGCTGGCCCGCCGGGAGAGGGTGTCGCGCGGCGGCACCTCGATCCGCTCGGGCAGGTGGTGGGTGGGGTAGAGGTACGCCCCGCCGCTGCCGCAGGTGATGAGCTGCCGGTCCGGGCCGGCGTACCGGGCGTAGTGGTGCAGGTCCCCGGAGACCAGCAGCCGCACCCGCGCCCCGGTCGGCGTGACGATGGTGCGGACGAAGTAGTCGATCGAGTCGTACGCCGTGGGGTGGTCGACGGCCTTGACCCAGGTCGGCGCCGGCACGGCCAGAATCACCTGGCTGCCCGGCCCCAGCTTCTCCGCCACCTTGTCGAAGTAGGTGAGCTGCGGGTCGTCCAGGTAGGAGCCGGACTGGTCGTCGAGGCCGAGCAGCCACCAGCCGGCGGGCAGCTCCACGGCGAAGTAGGAGCGGGACTGCCCGGTCGCCCAGCCACCGAAGTGCCGGTCCCGGGAGCGGACGAACAGGCGCAGGAACGCGGTCAGCCCGTCGTACCAGTCGTGGTTGCCGGGAACGGCGAAGAGGGTGGGGCGCTCGGGCGGCGTGACCGGCAGCGCGGCCTGGTACGGCCCCTTGCACCGATCCTCGTACGCCCCGTAGGACGCCGACGGGTACACCTGGTCGCCGCCCATCACCAGCGTCTGCGCCCGGGGGAGGCGGTGCCCGTCGACCTCCAGCTCGCGCTGGGCGAGCAGGTACGCCACCGAGTACGTGGCGTTGAAGCCGTCGCCGAGGTCGGCGACGTAGTCCAGCCACAGCCCGCCGTCCGGCCCGACCTGCCGGGCGACCCCGTCGCCGAACGCGTTCTGCAGCTCCCGCTTGTCCAGGTACGCCCCGAACAGCATCGCCAGCAGCGTCCGCAGGCCGGTGCTGATCAGCAGCAGCGGCGCGAGCCACGGCACCGGCCGGCGCGGGGTGAAGCCCAGCTCCAGCGGGTCGGTGCTGCGCGGCCGGCGGGCGGTGCGGGCGAAGTCGGCCTCGCTGTCGGGAAGCGCGGCGTCGTCCGGGCCGTCGACGGGGGTACGATCGTCGGTCACCCGGCGGAGCGTAGTGGCGGACGGGCGTTTCCGCTGTCGGGTCTCGCCCGGATCGCCTCCGGTGTCCGGATGCCGGTGGCCGAGGGGCATCCGGCTGGTCCGGCGGGCGGGCGGTGCCGTACACTTGGCGATCGTTGCCGCCTTAGCTCAGTCGGCTAGAGCGACGCACTCGTAATGCGTAGGTCGACGGTTCGATTCCGTCAGGCGGCTCGATACAGAAGCCCAGGTCAGCGACCTGGGCTTCGCCGTTTCCCGAGGTTGGCGACACCGCCGCCGGCGGTGCCTGTCCCGGCTCGCTCGCCGATCATGATCTGGACCATCCGCCTACCCTGGCGAGGCCCGCCGCTTCCGGCGGCGGCGTCGCGCCCGGTTGCCCATCCGAGGAGGGCCGCCCCGCGGCTTCCGCCTCGGCCCGGGCCAGCCGTCGACCGGCTCGAGCAGGCCGACGGCGGCTCGGAGGGGGAGGGCGGCGAGGATCGGCAGGCCGCCGGCCAGCGATACCGCGAAGACCCACTCGATCTCGCCGTCGGGCCACAGCCATGTCGCTCCCGGGCCGCTCACGCGGCCGGCCACGGTGGGCCCCGGCGGCCCGTCGGCGTGCATGAACAGTCGTACCGAATCGATGTGGACGTCGCCGGTGTCGGCGGTGAAGGGGCCGTTGCAGCTCCAGCCCAGGGTCCAGAACTGCGGGTCCCTTGCCGCTGTGTCCTCCGTGCAGGTCACGGCGACGGAGCCGGGGACGCCCCCGGCGCGGGCCCTGATGCCGTCCCAGGCGTCGGGCAGGACGAGGCGCCACCACGGCAGCACGATCGCGACGGCGACGGCGACCATCCCGCCGGCCATGAGGCGTGCCGACCAGTCGGCTTCCCGGATGGCTCCCGGGAGATCTCGCAGCTTCGGACGACGGGCCGGCCGCCTGCGTGCACGCCGCATCGTTGGAGGGTAGCCGGGTGGCCCGGCGCCGACCGCGTCGCGAGATCGGCACTCCGACGTCGGGCGCAAGGTGTTTGCGCTGATCGATGGGGTCGACTAGCGTCGTCGTCGTGAACACCGGACCGGCCCTGAGCCACGCACGGATCGGCGACCCGGTGGAGGGCTGACCGCCCGGCGGGTGCGGCAAGGGCACCTCCCAGGTTCGGCACGTGGACCTCCGCGCGGACTGCGCACCGCAGGTCCCCTTTCCGTGTCGAGCGCAGCGAGGTCAGCCGAATGACTGTCACGTTCAACCACACCATCATCGCCGCCAGGGACCGTAACGAGTCGGCGCGGTTCTTCCGTGAGTTGCTGGAACTGCCGGAGGCGCCGTCCTGGGGCTTCTTCACCAACATCCAGCTCACCGACGGGGTGCTGCTCCAGTTCGCCGAGCCGCCGGTGGAGATCCAGATGCAGCACTACGCCTTCCTGGTCGACGACGACCTCTTCGACCGGGCGTACCGGAGGCTGTGCGACCAGGGCGTCGAGCACTGGGCCGATCCGCAGATGCGGCGCCCCGGCGAGATCAACAACGAGCACGGGGGCCGGGGGGTCTACTTCAAGGACCCCGCGGGCCACGCCATCGAGTTGATCACCCGCCCGTACCTGTAGTCCGCAAATTCCGGCCGGGCACCCCGCATCGGGTGCCCGGCCCCTGCGCGTCGGCCCGCCGCTTCGGCCCGCACCCGCGATAACGCTGCGTATGCACAGTGGAAAAACCTTCGGGTTCTTCTCTCCGGCGAACACTTGGCGGAGATCGACGTAGGCGCGTGTAGCGCTATTCGAAACCCGGACGCTTTCCCTGGTAGATGCCACTGTGCCTGGCTAGCCTTGGGTTCACCGCCCGACGATGTGCACCTTGTGACCGGGCCGGTTCCTGGTCGAAGCAATGCTTACGCAATGTGATCGCCTGCCCGGCCCCCACGCGTTGAAGGGAGTTCCCATGACCCGGGCTCCGGCGAACCTGTTGGCCGTCCGACGCCTGCTGCTGACCCACCTCGACGTCGACCCTGACCGCGCCCGCGACGAGGATCTGGAACCCGCCGAGGTGGGGATCGTCGGCGACGCCTCCCACCGTGGGGGCTACCACTGCGGGTCCGACCGTGTCGTGAGCAACGACTACTCGGTGGTGGAGTCCACCCGGGACAGCACGGGGCTGACCCTCGACGCCTCCGCCCTGGACGTCGGGCCCTTCGCGGTGCGGTCGGCGGGCCGTACCCACGATCTGCGGTCCTTCTCGGTCTGGTGCGTGCAGCAGTGCGTGGCCGGCGTGGCCGACGCGCGTGACGTCAGGGAAATCATCTACTCCCCGGACGGCAGGACGGTCAAGCGGTGGGACCGGCTCGGCAGGCGCAGCACCGGCGACAACTCCCACCTGTGGCACACCCACTTCAGCTTCTTCCGCGACTCCACCAAGGCGGGCCGGGACCAGACCCCGTTGTTCCGCCGCTACCTGACGACCATCGGGCTGATCGGCCCCCCACAATCGGGAGACGACATGAGCGAGAAGGCGGAGAACGAGATCCATCAGGTCTTCACCGGCCTGTTCAACGGCGGGTCCAGCATGGGCCGGTCCGTCGACCCGGACGGCGGCGGGCCGGCGAAGGCCAGCAACAGCCTCGTCGCCAAGCTCGACTACCTGATGTACCGGCTGGACGGCGTCGCCACGGGGGTGACCACCCTGGCGGGCAGGGACTGGACGGACGAGCCGGCGATCATCGCCGGGGTGCTCGCCGGCCTGACCCCGCAGCGGCTCGCCGAGGCGGTGCGGGCCGCCGGCCTGACCCCGGAGGCCATCGCGGCAGCGGTGCCGCCGGACATGGCCCGGCAGGTCGTCGACGAGCTGACCGCCCGGCTGGCTGACTGACGGGCGGGTGGACCTGACGACCATGCTCCCACCCGGCGGGCTCGGCGCGGTCGGTGCCGGCGGGTTGCTCGTCATGGTCGTCCTCTACCTGCTCAACGCGAACCGCGCCGACCGCAAGGAGTACCAGGAGGCCATCGACCGGGCCGAGCGCCGCGCCGACGAGGCCGAGGCGCGACGCTCGGCAGCCGAGGCTCGGCTCGACCTTCTCCAGCGCGCCGTCGACGAGGCCCGCACCGCCCGCCGGGCGGCCGAGGACCGCGCCGACTCCCTGCTGCGGGAACTGACGAGACTGCGTCCGCTCGACCCAGGCGGTGACCCGTGACCGATGACGTCGTTCAGCTACGCGAGCGGATGGACCGCCTCAGCCGCCGCCGTGCCGTGGTGGCCATCGCGGCGACCGCCCTGATCGCCGCCGCTATCGGCTGGTGGGCCGCGTCCCTGGGCCGACACGCCAGTCAGGAGCAGCGGCGGGCGGCCACCGCCGTGTCCGGCGCGGAGCAACTGTGCCAGCAGGTCCGGCAGCTCGGCGGGACGTGCGTCATCGACCCGGCCGAGCTGCGGGGCGTGCGCGGCGCTCCGGGCCCGGCCGGGCCGCCGGGCCCGCCCGGGGTGCCCGGCCTCGATGGCGCTCCCGGGCCTACCGGCCCGCCGGGCCCTCGGGGCGACCCCGGCCCTCAGGGGCCACCCGGGCCGGCGGGGCCCACCGGACCGGCCGGCCTACCCGGCCTCGGCGGCGCGACCGGGCCGAGCGGTCCGTCGGGGCCACGGGGCGAGGAGGGCCCGCGCGGCGAGGCGGGGCCGCCGGGCGAGCGGGGGCCGCAGGGCGAGACCGGCCCGCCCGGACCACAGTGCCCCGAGGGTACGACCGCGCAGGTCGTCACCGTCGTCACCGTCGACGGGACGCAGCGCATCGCCGCCTGTGTGGCCGGGTGAGCCAGCGCGTCACCGGCTCCGGGTCGGCGACATGGCGGCGTCCCGCCCGTTGGTGGCCGCGATGTCACCGACATCGGGTCGGGCACGGTCCAGCGCGTCCCCGCAGCGGTCACAGCACGACTGGCCCGGGCCGTCGCGGCCCGGGCCCTGTCGTACGGTGCCGGTCAGAGGGGACGGTGGCTGCCCCCCGAGCCGGTGAACCCGCCGGTGTGCTGGCCCGCCCCGACGTCGGTCCGCCGAGCGGAGTCGCCGACCTTGCCGCTGTCGCCCCGGGTGCCGGCGGCGTACTCGACGCCGGGCGTGCCGAGCTGGCGGCCCTCGTCGACCGAGCCGCGCCACGCGCCGGTCTCGACCCCACGGCTCTCGATGTACGCCTTGAACTTCTCCAGGTCCGACTCGGCCTGCCGCTCGACGATGTGCAGCTTGTCGCCGGCCTTCTCGACGAAGCCCTCCGGCTCGTACTCCAGGGAGAGCTTGACCACGGTGCGGTCCGTGCCCACCGGCTGGAAGTGCACGGCCCCGGCGTTGGTCGCGCCCTCGGTGGCGGCCCAGGCGACCTTGCGGTCCGGGACCTGCTCCAGGACCTTGGCGTCCCACTCACGCTTGACGCCGGCGATCTCGGCGACCCAGTGCATGCGCCGGTCGTCGAGCTGGCGCACCTCCTTGACGCCGCCCATGAACCGGGGGAACTCCTCGAACTGCGTCCACTGGTTGTACGCGGTGCTGACCGGAACGTTCACCTCGACGGACTTCTCGACCTTGGTCGTCATCGTCCCTCCTTCGGGTTGGTTTCGGTGCTCTCGCTCACGGAGAGCCGTTCTCGCGTCCAGCACCAGTCGTACCCGCCCTCGGTCGGCCCAATCGGGTCCACTGTGGGACGAGGGCCACGTTTGCCGCCCCGATCGCGAGGGAGGATGTCGGGGGTGGTCGTTAGCCTCCGGTCCATGAGCATCACAGTGGACGGGGCGCCGAAGCTGCCGAGCGCGCAGGACGAGGCCCGGTTCTGGGCTCTCCTGGAGGCCGCCTGGGAGCGACTCGGCCCGGAGCCCGTGGCCCTGCGCCGGGCCCTGCGGGAGCGCGGCCCGGCCGACGGTGACGCCGACGCGCACGCCCTCGACGGGTGGTTCGCCCCGTTCCTCGACAACCTGCGCGCCCTCGCGACCGACCTGTCGAGCGAGGAGTTGACCGCCCTCGACCGGGTGGTCGAGCGCAAGCTCCACGAGATCGACCGCGCCGACGTCCACGCGGTGACGGACGGCTCCGACGACGGCTTCCTCTACGCCCGGGGCCACATCGTCGCGCTCGGGCGGGAGTACTACGAGGCGGTGCGCGTCAACCCGGCCCTGGCCGTGCCCGACGCCGGGTGCGAGCGCATCTGCTACCTCTTCGCCCACCTGCACGACGAGCGGTTCGGCGCGTGGCCGCTCACCGGCTCGGGCATCTCCCGCGAGTCCTTCAGCAACCCCGAGGGCTGGCGGGAGTAGCTCAGAACGCCCGGTACATCACGTGGAGGCCGACCCGGCCCAGGCCCGGGTGCGCGAACGCGCCCGGCACCGTGCCGACCACCTCGAACCCGTGCCGCCGGTACAGGTCGACCGCCGCCCGGTTGGACTCGGCCACCGCGTTGAACTGCATCCCGGCGTAGCCGTGCCCGCGCGCCCAGTCCAGCGCGTCCCGGCACAGCGCCGTGCCGACCCCGCGCCCCCGGGCGTCGGCCGCCACCATGAAGCTCGCGGTGGACACGTGCGACCCCGGCCCCGGCCGGTTGGTGCCCATCTTCGCCGTGCCGAGGACCCGGTCGCCCTCCACCGCCACGACGGTCCGCCCCGGCGGGCGCTCCACCCACATGCCGTACGCCTGCTCGGCGGTCGACGCCGGGTCGTAGGTGAACGTCTCCCCGGCCCGGACGACCTCGGCGAAGATCTCCCACACCTGCGGCCAGTCGGCCTCGGCGAACTCCCGGATCAGCACGGCCGCCGATGCTACCGAACACGGCGGAGGTGGTGCTGGCACCACCGCGCCCGGTGGTGCGCCCTGGACAGCGACTGGGCAGTGAGCAGCAATGACCCGACCGGGGCGACTCGACATGCTCTATTGCATGACGACGACGCGGAACACCACAGCCAAGAAGTACCGCCTGGCGCGCAACGCCGCGGTTCTGGCGACCGCCGCGGCCATGCTGACCGCCTCCGTCGGGATCGGCACCGCCGCCGCCGGGGCCACTGAGCGCCCGACGGCGTTCACCCCCGCCCACCAGGGCGGGACCGCCGTGATGGAGGACGTCGCCCGCCGGGTGATGGCGGCCGGCCCGCCCGGATACGTGGCCCGGGTCGACGACGGCCGCCGGGTGACCCGCACGGTTGCCGGGCTCGCGGACATCGCCACGGGGCGACGCATGGCCGCCCGCGACCAGTTCGAGGCCGGCAGCAACACGAAGACCTTCACGGCGACCCTCGTCCTCCAGTTGGTCGACCGTGGGCAGATCGAGCTGGACGCGCCGGTCTCGCGCTACCTGCCGGGTGTGGTGCCGAACGGCCGCAACATCACCGTCCGGATGCTGCTCAACCACACCAGCGGGCTGTCCAGCTACACCGCCGACGGCGGGTTCATGTCCGGCCTGAAGGTCGATCCGCAGCGGGTGTGGACCGACCGGGAGCTGCTCGCCGTGGCGTTCAGGCACCAGCCGAACTTCCCGCCGGGCCAGGAGTGGTCCTACTCCAACACCAACTACACCCTGCTCGGGATGATCCTGGAGAAGCTGACCGGCAAGGGCATGGCGGAGCTGGTGCAGCAGCGCATCGCCGGCCCGCTCGGCCTGCGGCACACCTACTACGCCGACCCGCGGGCCACCAACACCGGCCCGGGCTACGCCCACGGCTACGGGGTCGAGTTCGCCGGCCCGAAGCCGGTCTACATCGACACGGCCACCTGGCCGATCGGCGGCTGGGGCGGCGCCGCCGGGGCCGTCATCTCCACCACCGACGACCTCTCCCGGTTCTTCTCCGCCGTGCTCCAGGGCAAGCTGTTCTCCAAGGCGCAGCTCAAGCAGATGACGACCACGGTCGCCATGCCGGGGGACTTCGGCCTGAAGGGCGGCTACGGTCTCGGGCTGATCAGGCTCGACACGGCGTGCGGCACGGTGTGGGGCCACGGCGGCGACACCCTCGGGCTCCACAGCATCGCCCTGGCCACCGCCGACGGCCGGCGCACCGTGGTCAGCGCCGCCAACGGGGAGCCCTTCGACGCCGAGCCCAACGCCCGCACGGACCACTACTACACGGTGACCATGGCCGCCACCGACGCGTCCGTCTGCGTGATGCTCGGCAAGCCGGTCCCGGCCTCGGTCCTCAAGGACCTGCAGAGCCCGCCCCCCGCCCCGACCACCGCCGGGTAGACCCGGCCCGCCCCGCACGCGACGCCTCCCGGCGGAACCTCGCCGGGAGGCGTCGCCGCGTCCACGGGATGGCCGGCCACCGGCGACCGGTCCCGGGATCAGGTCGGCTCCTCCGGGCACTCGGGGAGTTCGCGCAGGCCACGTACGGGACTCAGGAGCACCCAGAGCAGGCCGAGGAGCGCACCCGCAGTGGCGATCCACAGCGTCGGCCGGACCCCCAGGGCCGCGCCCAGAGCGCCGCCGAGCAGCGCCCCGACGGGTCGGATGCCGTAGTTGACCGTGCGTCGTGCGCCCATCGTGCGGGACAGCAGCGAGTCGGGGGTGAGTGCGGTCTGCACCGAGCCGGTGGTGATGTCGAGCATCATCACGCCGACGCCGGCACCGAACTCGGCGGTGAGGAGCATGCCGAGCACCATCGGCGTCGGCCCGTCGGCCAGCGGGACGAGCAGCAGCGGGGCGGGGAAGGCCAGGAAGCTCGCCACCATCGTCGGCCCGACCCCGAATCGTCGGGTCAGCCGGCCGGCGAGCGCCGCCCCGCACAGCCCGCCCACCGCGCCCGCGCCCAGCACCGCGCCGAGCACGCCGGGGGAGAGGCCGAGCTCCTCGACGGCGTACAGCACGAAGAGCGCCGAGAACATGAAATTGAACAGGTTGAGGGTGGTGGTGCCGAGGAGGATCGACCGCATCATGGGCGCCCGTGCCAGGAACCGCAGCCCGTCGCCGATGCCGAGCCCGGCTCCGCGCGACGGTGCCGGCTCCGTCGGGCGGATCCGGCCCAGGAAGTACGCGGACACCAGGTACGAGGCGGCGTCGGCGAGCATCGCGACCGGGGCGGTGAGCACCTGCACGAGCACGCCGCCGACGCTGGGACCGGCGATCAGGGACATCGCCCGGCTGCCCGAGATGAGGGTGTTCGCGGCCACGTAGTCGGGCCGGCGCACCAGTGACACGAAGAGCGGAGCGCGCGCCACCTCGAAGAGCACGGCGAGCGTGCCCGACGCGAAGGCGATCAGGTAGAGCTGGGGCAGGGCCAGCGCGTCGAGCAGGTACAGCGTCGGCACGGCGGCCAGCAGGAGGGCCCGTCCGAGGTCGGCGAGGATCATCAGCCGGCGCTTGTGCGGCATCCGGTCGACCCACGCGCCGGCGAGCAGCGAGAAGAGCAGGTTCGGGGCGAGGGCGGCGGCGGTCAGGTAGCCCATCTCGGTCGGTCCGGCCCCGGTGCCGAGCACGGCCAGCAGCGGCAGCGCGAGGGTGGAGATCTCGTCGCCGAAGTACGAGACGGTCTGCGCCGACCAGTACCGCCGGAACGTCTGCTCGCGCAGCAGCTCCGACGGCCTGGGCGGCCTGACCCGCCGCGCGGGACCGCCGGGCGCGACGGCGACCGGCGCGACGGCCGTCTCACCACTCACCGGGCCCCCGCACCGGCGTCGGGCGCGGCGAGGCCCGGCGTCGACCCGGGCATGCTCCCGCCCGGCGTCGGATTCTCGTCGACGAGGGCGAGCCGCACGAGGGTGACCCGGCGGGCGTCGGCCGGGCGGCGGGACGGGTCGGTGACGCGGTGTTCGTACTCGGCGAGCAGGGCCTCGATCCGCTGGGTCAGGGTCGCCATCTCGTCGGCGGTCACGTACAGCGGGTCGTCGCTGAAGCCGGTGACCGCGCGCCAGTCCGTCGGCTCCTCGGCGCGGCGGGCGAGGAACTGCTCCGCCTGCCGGGTGTAGTGGGCGAGCTGGGTGGCGTTCAGCGCATCGGCGGCCGAGCGCACCTGCGGGTCGTCCGAGGCGTCGTCCCAGGAGGTGACCGCTGCGGTGGCGCGCCAGGGGCGTTCCCGGGCATCGCCGGCCGGTGCCCGCTCGGCCAGGCCGTACTTGGCGAGCTGGCGTAGGTGGAAGGAGCAGTTGGGGACGTTCTCGCCGAGCCGCTCGGCGGCCCGGGTGGCGGTCATCGGGCCCTCGCGCCGCAGCAGCCCGATCAGGGCCATCCGCAACGGATGCGCGTAGCCGCGCAGGGCGAGCGGGTCGGAGAGGTTCACCCGGGGCAGCGTCATACGCTAAAGCTATCTTTAGAAAGATGTCTTTAGCAATGGCCTACGCGGGCCCTGCCGCAAGGGGCTACCCCGCGATCAGGTGTAAATCGTCTTGGCGTACTCCGGGCCGTAGTGGCGCTCCAGCTCCTCCAGGCTCTCGCCGACGATCTCGACCTCCTTGACCAGCCGCGCCCGGGACGGCAGCGCGTCCGGCTGCCAGGTCTCCGGCCGCCAAAGCTCAGAGCGGAAGAACGCCTTCGCGCAGTGGTAGAAGATCTGCTCGATCTCCACCACGACCGCGAGGATCGGCCGGTGGCCCTTGACCACCATGTCGTCGAAGAACGGGGCGTCGCGCACCAGCCGGGCCCGGCCGTTGATCCGCAGCGTGTCCGTCCGGCCGGGGATCAGGTAGAGCAGCCCGACGTGCGGGTTGTCGAGGATGTTGCGGTAGCCGTCCGCCCGCCGGTTGCCCGGCCGCTCCGGCACGGCGATCGTCGTGTCGTCGAGGACGAGGGTGAAGCCGGGCGGGTCGCCCTTCGGCGAGACGTCGCAGGTGCCGTCCGCGCCGGCCGTGGCCACCAGGCAGAACGGCGAGGCGGCCAGCCACTGCCGGTCCCGCTCGTGCAGGACCCGCCGCTCCTTGTTGGCCGCCCGCGCGTTCGGCGTCCCCAGCAACTCGCGCAGTTCCTCGTGCGAGGTGATCTCCACCGTCACGACATTCCTCCCCGACCGTTGGTCCCGGTGGCGGCGAACGGCGCCGGTGCCGTGGGCCCCCGTCGCGCCTCAGCCTAGCCGGGCGTCGCCCGCGCGAGGTTTGTCCGACGGTGCCCCGGGTACCGCCTGACCCGAGCGCCCCGCCACTGACCAACGGAGGCCGCGATGGAGAGTCGACTCAAGGTGCTCGGGCACCCCGTGCACCCGATGCTGATCACGTTCCCGGTCGGCCTGCTGGTCACCGCAGTGATCTTCGACGTCGTCGACGCGCTCGGCGGCCCGAAGTTCCTCGGCGAGGTGGCGTACTGGAACATCACCGTCGGCCTGATCGGCGGCCTGCTGGCGGCGGCGGCCGGCGCGTTCGACCTGCTCGCCATCCCCACCGGCACCCGGGCGAAGCGGGTGGGCCTCGCCCACGCCGCCGCGAACGTCGCCGTGATCCTGCTCTTCGCCGCCGTCTGGGCGGTCCGGCTCAACGCCGACTCCCGGACGGCCGGCGGCGCGCTCATCGCCATCGAGGTGGTCGCGCTGGCCATCCTCGGCGGCAGCGCGTGGCTCGGCGGAGAACTGGTCGACCGGCTCGGCGTCGGCGTCGACCGGGAGGCCCACCTCGACGCCCCCAGCTCACTGCGGCCCCCGGCGGCCACCCAGCGGATCGGAGACGTGCGATGAGCGAACAGCCCGGATCGGGCGGTGGTTTCGGCCGGGGCTGGCGCGGCCGGCAGCAGAGCTGGGACCCGATGGGGGAGCTCCAGTCGCTGCGCGCCGAGCTGAGCCGGCTGGTCGGCGGGGGGCGGTCCGGCCCGCCCGAGGTGGAGCTGAGCGAGACCGCCGAGGGCTGGGAGGCCGTGGTGCGGTTGCCCGGCGTCGCCCCCGAGGAGGTGGCCGTCGAGCTGGACGACCGGGAGCTCTGCATCCGGGCCCGCTCGGAGGCCGAGGTCAACGCCGACCACGGCATCCCCGGCGGGTTCGAGACCCGGGGCTTCGAGTACCGGGTGGACCTGCCGGCGCGGGTGGACCCCGACCACGTCGACGCGGTGATGGACCACGGCCTGCTGCGGGTCCGGCTGCCCCGGGCGAGCCGCCCCGCGCCCCGCACCATCACCGTCGGCCGCACCGGCCGGCGCGGCACCGGCGACCCGTCCCGCAGCGCCGACCCGGCCGCCGACCGGGAACTGCACCACCCCGACACGGCCGTCGACGAGATCGACCGGCCGTAGCGGGGCCGTGGTCACCCCGTTGCCGCTGGGCCCGGCGGGCGAGCCCGTCGGCGACGTCGCGCGGATCGCCGTGCTGCGCGCCAACGCGCTCGGCGACTTCATCTTCGTGCTGCCCGCGCTGGAGGCGCTGCGGGCCGCGTACCCGGGGGCGGAGATCGTGCTGCTCGGCGCGCCGTGGCACGCGAAGCTCTGGCGCGACCGCCCCGGCCCCGTGGACCGCGTCCTGGTGGTGCCGCCCGCACCCGGCATCCGGGGGCCCGACCCGGGCGAGCCGGCGTCCTCGATGGAGGGTTTCCTGGCCACGGCCCGCGACGAGCGTTTCGACCTGGCGTTGCAGATGCACGGCGGTGGCGGCAACTCCACCCCGATCGTGACCGGCCTGGCCGCGCGGGTCACCGCCGGCCTGCGGGCCGAGGGCGCCCCGCCGCTGGACCGCTGGCTCCGGTACGTCTACTACCAGCACGAGGTGCTGCGCTACCTGGAGGTCGCCGCCCTGGTCGGCGCGCCGGCCACCACGATCCTGCCCGCCCTGGCCGTCACCGACGCCGACCGGGCCGAGGCCGCCGGGGTGCTGGGCGAGCCGACGAGGCCCCGGGTGGCGCTGCACCCCGGCGCGACCGACACCCGCCGGCGCTGGCCGGCGGAGCGCTTCGCGGAGGTGGCCCGCGCGCTGGTCGGCGACGGGTACGAGGTGCTGGTCACCGGCACCCCCGCCGAGCGGGACGTGGTGGACCGGGTGGTCGGGGCGGCCGGGGTGCCCGTGCGCCCGCAGGTCGGCACGCTCAGCGTCGGCGGGCTCGCCGCCTGCTACGCCGGCTGCGCGCTGCTGGTCTCGAACGACACCGGCCCGCTGCACCTGGCGGCGGCGGTCGGCACCGCCACGGTCGGCGTCTACTGGGTCGGCAACGCGATGAACACGGGGCACCCGCTGCGCGCCCGGCACCGGCCGATCGCCTCCTGGACGGTGCACTGCCCGGTCTGCGGCGTCGACTGCACGCCCGGGATCTACCCGCACCGCCCCGGCGACGGCGAGTGCCCGCACCGCGACTCGTTCGTCACCGACATCCCGGTCGTCGAGGTGCTGGAGGCCGCCCGCGAACTGCTCGGGTGAAAGGAAGGGCCCCCTGTTAACGCATACGGTAGAGAAGGGTCCCCTTCTCACCACTTCGGCGGGGGCGAGGGCGGGGCGGCGGCTCGGCTCACGCCGAGTCGGTCAGGACGACCTCCCACGCCTCCACGTCGCGCTCGGTGACGGTGGTCGGCGACTCCAGGTGGTACGCGCCGCTGGGCAGGACGCCCGCGCCGCCGTGCCGCTCCAGCACGGCGAGCTGGGCGGCCACGTCCTCGCCCTGGTGGTTCGCCCCCAGCCGCCGCCAGAAGTCGAAGCCGCCCGAGCCGACCAGCGCCGCCCGGTCGTACAGGACGCACCCGCCGATCCAGGACACCCGGTACGCCCGCCAGGCCCCCGCCGGCAGGTTCAGCCGCTCCGTGACGTGCAGCAGGTTCGCCGCCGAGTGGATCGACGCCCGCAGCCACTGCGGGGTGCCCGGCCGCACCCGCTCCGGCACCGGCCGCCCCGCCCACTCCTCGTAGTGCCCGTGGGTCTCGGGGCGCACGTCGTCGACGTACGACAGCCCGTGCACCGCGTTGCCGACGAAGCCGCAGCCCAGCTCGCCGATCGCGGTGACCAGCCGGCGCAGGGCCCCCGGCTCCAGCCAGACGTCGTCGTCGAGGCAGAGCACGTACCGGGCCGCCGAGTGCCCCAGCAGGTACGCGCGGTGCTCGGCCAGCCCGCGCCGGGGCAGCCGCCGGGTCAGCAGCACCGGGTGGCCCCGGTGGCGCAGCGCCCGGACCAGGGTCGCCGCCGCCGGATGGGCGTACGCCGGGTCGCCGTCGGACTGGTCGCTGACCACCACCCCGAACCCGGGTACGCCCTCCTGGGCGGCGAGCCCGGCGAGGGTGACCGCCAGCTCGGCGGGGCGGTTGCGGGTGGGGATCAGCACGTCCAGCCGGCGCCGGCGGCGGAACTCCCCGGGCGTGCCGGGGTCGAGCGGTCGGTTCACGCCGGCCTGCCGGTCAGCGAGCGCCCGGAACCGGGACCAGCGCCGGAGCCGGGGCCGGAACCGGGATCAGGGCCGGAACCGGGATCAGCGCCGGGGACAGGGCCGGCGTCGAGGCCGGGGGCGTCCGGTCGGCGGGTCGGGGCCGACGCGTCCGTCGCCTGGGCGCGGATGCGGTCGATGATCGCGGAGGTGGAGCGGTCCGGCACGTACCCGAGGGTGCGGACCTGCCCGCCGAGCCGGCGCACCAGCGACGCCTCCGGCACCATCTCCGGCGGGTAGTCGCCGCCCTTGACGTAGACGTCGGGGCGGACCAGCTCGATCAGCGCCGTCGGGGAGTCCTCCTCGAAGACCACCACGTGGTCGACGCAGGCCAGGGCGGCGAGCAGGGTGACCCGGTCCTCCACCGGGTTGACCGGGCGGTCCGGGCCCTTCAACCGGCGCACGCTGCCGTCGGAGTTGACCGCGACCACCAGCAGATCGCCGAGGGCGCGGGCCTGTTCCAGGTAGCGCACGTGCCCGGGGTGCAGCACGTCGAAGCAGCCGTTGGTGAAGACCACCGACCGGCCGGCGACGCGCTGGGCGGCCACGACGGCCGCCAGCTCGTCCGGGGCGACCAGCACCGGGTGCCCGGCGTCGCCGCCCGGCGCGTCGAGCGCGTCGAGCAGCTCCTCCCGCCGGCACACGCAGGTGCCGGTGTCCGAGACGGTGATGGTGGCGGCGAGCTGGGCGAGCTGCGCGGCCGTCGGCAGGGGCGCGGCGGCGGCCAGGGCCAGCGTCATCGCCGCCAGGTACACGTCGCCCGCGCCCACCGCGTGGCTCGCCGGCACCGGGGTGCTGTGGCTGCGCCGGGGCGCGCCGTCCGCCCCGCCGACCACCGCGCCCTCGGTGTCCAGGGTCACCGCGACCACGGCCGCGCCGGTGTGCGCGCGCAGCTCCGCGAGGCGGGACTCGGCCAGCACCGCCCGGTCCACGCCCTCGCCGGCCTCGGTGTTCACGGTCACGCCCGTGCCGGTCACGCTGATCCCGTCGCCGGTCATCGACACCCGGTCCTCCCCGGGCGTCGGCTCGCCGGTGGGCCGGCAGCCCGGCGCGGTCCCCACGGTCAGCTCCGAGGGGCCGTCCGCCGGGTCGCCCCCCGGGTGCTCCAGATGCGGGTACGCGTCGACGCGCGCGCCGGCGCGGGCGAGCAGCCGGGTCGCCTCGGCGAAGCTCGGGGTGACCACGGTCGGCGCGAGGCTCCGCCAGTCGGCCAGGTCGTGGGCGTCGAGGGCGACCGTGGCGTACCGGTCGCGGGCGGCGACCAGCCAGGCGCGCACGGGCGCGGGCAGCGAGCCCAGCCCGTAGTCGCAGACCACCAGGGTCGGCGGCTCGCCGCCAGCGGCGGCCCGCAGCTCCTCGGTGGCCTGCTCCAGCGCGGTGAGCAGCCGGGTCACCCCGTCGGCGTCGAGCGCGTCGTCCGGGTCGCCGGAGTCCTCGCGCAGCAGGATCTGGTTGCCGGCGAGCATCCGCCGCTTGACCGGGGTCGGCCGGCCCGGCTGGTTGATCGTGCGGTCCCACACGCCGGCGCGGTCCAGGCAGTCGTGCAGCTCGTCCCCGGCCACGTCGGCGCCGACGGGGGCGACCAGCACCGCCCGCCCGCCGAGCGCGGCGACGTTCACGGCGGTGTTCGCCGCGCCGCCCGCCGCCGAGATGTGCCGGCGCAGGCTGAGCACCGGGGCCGGCGCCTCCCGGCAGAGCCGGTCGGACTCCGCGAACCGCCACTCGTCGAGCATGGCGTCGCCGATCACCAGCACGGGACGCCCGAGCCAGCCCTCCACGACGGTGGCGAGCCGGCGCTCCTCCGCTGCTGCTCCTGCCATGCCCGCCGGGTCCCCGGCGGGGTCCGGGTCAAACCTGGGCCGGACCGGGCCGCGACGGCCCGCGCAGCGGTGGGGCGGCCCGCACGGGCCGCGCGGCGTGGGGCGGGCCACGGGCGGGCGGCGTTTCGGGCACCGGGGCCCGGGAACCGGCAAGGGGACACGGAAGCAGACCGGAGAGGAGACGGACGAGATGGCAGCGACCACACTTCAGGGCAAGCGGATCGCGTTCCTGGCCGCCGACGGCGTCGAGGAGGTCGAGTACACCCAGCCGCGCGAGGCGGTCGAGAAGGCCGGGGCCACGGCGGAGCTGGTGTCGCTGAAGCCCGGCAAGGTCCAGTCCTTCGACCACCTGGACCACGGCGGCACGTACGACGTGGACGTGACCGCGGCCGAGGCGGACCCCGGCCGGTACGACGCGCTGGTGTTGCCGGGCGGCGTGGCGAACCCGGACTTCCTGCGCGCGGACCCGGACGCGGTCCGGTTCGTGAAGGCGTTCTTCGACGCCGGCAAGCCGGTCGGGGTGATCTGCCACGGCCCGTGGACGCTGGTCGAGGCGGGCGTGGTGAAGGGCCGGCGCATCACCTCCTGGCCGAGCCTGCGCACCGACCTGACGAACGCGGGCGCGCAGTGGGTGGACGAGCAGGTCGTGACGGACAACGGACTGGTCAGCAGCCGTAAGCCGGACGACCTCCCGGCGTTCTGCGCCAAGATCGTGGAGGAGTTCGCCGAGGGCCGTCACTGACGGCAGGCATGTTCCCCGCCGGACGGGAAAGAACGCGGGGTGACCAGCGAAGCGCACGCCGCACCGGAGTTCTCCGCCCGCCAGCTCCGCCTGCTCCTGTTCGGCCTGATGACCGGGATGCTGCTCGCCGCGCTGGACCAGACGATCGTCGGCACGGCGCTGCCGACGATCGTCGGCGAGCTGGGCGGGATCGACCACTACTCCTGGGTGGTCACCGCGTACCTGCTCGCCTCCACGGCCTCCACCCCCCTGTACGGCAAGATGGCCGACCTGTACGGCCGCCGCCCGGTCTTCCTCTTCTCGATCGGGACGTTCCTGGTCGGTTCGCTGCTGGCCGGGCTCTCGCAGGACATGACCCAGCTCATCGTGACCCGGGGCGTGCAGGGCCTCGGCGCGGGCGGCCTGATGACGCTGGCGTTCACCATCATCTCGGACGTGGTGCCGCCCCGGGAGCGCGGCCGGTACCAGGGGCTGTTCGGGGCGGTCTTCGGCCTCTCCTCGGTGGCCGGGCCGCTGGTCGGCGGCTACTTCGCCGAGACGAGCTGGCGGTGGATCTTCTACCTGAACGTGCCGCTGGCGCTGGTGGCCATCGTGGTCTGCTACCGCGTGCTGCGGCTGATCCCGTTCACCCGGCGGGAGCACGCGATCGACTGGCTGGGCGCGGCGCTGCTGGTCGCCGGGGTGAGCTGCGTCCTGCTGGCGCTGAGCTGGGGCGGCACCTCGTACCCGTGGGGCTCGGCGACGATCGTCGGGCTCTTCGCGGCCGGGGCGGTGCTGACCGCGCTCTTCCTCGTCCAGGAGGCCCGGGTCCGCGAGCCGATCCTGCCGCTGCGGCTGTTCCGGGGCCGGACGTTCGCGCTGGCCAACGGCGCGGGCTTCGTCCTCGGGCTGGTGATGTTCGGGTCCATCATCTTCATCCCGCTCTACCTCCAGCTCGTCAAGGGCGCCTCGCCGACCCGCAGCGGCCTGCTGATGCTGCCGATGATGGCCGGCGTCATCGTCACCTCGATCGTCACCGGCCGGGCGATGAGCCGGATCGGCCGGTACAAGTGGTTCCCGGTGGCCGGCTCGGCGGTGCTGCTCGCCGGGATGCTGCTGTTCACCCGGCTCCAGGTCGCCACGTCGCTGTGGCTGGCCTTCGCCTACCTGACGGTGATCGGCGTCGGGCTGGGCCTGTGCATGCAGTCGCTGATCCTCGCCGTGCAGAACTCGGTCGCGGCCCGGGACCTGGGGGCGGGCACGTCCTCGGCGACGTTCTTCCGGTCGCTGGGCGGCTCGTTCGGGGTGGCGATCCTCGGGGCGGTGCTCTCCTCCCGGCTCGGCGACCAGCTCGCCGCCCGGCTGCCGGCCGCGATCGCCCAGCTCCCGCCCGAGCAGCGGGCGGCGGTGGCGGCCCGGGGCGGGACGGACATCTCGATCAACGACCCGGGGACGATCCTGGCCCTGCCCGGCCCGGTCCGGGCCGCCGTCCAGGCCGCGTTCGTCGAGTCGCTGCACCTGGTCTTCCTCACCACCGGGCTGATCGCCGTGGTGGCGGTGCTGCTGACCCTGGCCCTGCCGAACGACCAGCTCCGGGGCGCCGGCCCGCAGGGCGCGACCGGCGGCGCGGACCCGCTCGGCGGGAAGGCCCCCGCCCCCGGCGGCCGGCCGCTGACGAAGGAGTCGAAGGAGGAGGCCGCCGCCGACATGGAGGCCAAGAGCCAGACGATGCTCTGAGCCGCCGCGCTCAGGGGCTCACTTCAGGATCAGGCGGTTGGTCTGCTCGAAGACGTCCAGGTCGGCGAGGGTCTCGGCGACCGAGGTGGAGAGCGGGGCGGGGAACCGGTCGCGGTGGAAGAAGCCCGCGTCGGTCGTCTCGTCGGTGACCCGGGCCAGCTCGCCGTCCCAGTCCTCCACCCGGAAGGCGATCGTGAAGACCTGGTAGGTGTGGCCGTACATGTTGGTGCTGGTCCGGTCCGGGCCGGTGTAGAGGGCGAAGGCCCCGACCCGCAGGGCGCGCAGCCCGGTCTCCTCGCGGACCTCGCGGACCGCGCAGTCGGCGATCGACTCGCCCAGCTCCATCGCCCCCGCCGGCATGGCCCACTGGCCGTTGTCGGAGCGCCTGATCAGCAGCACCCGGCCGGCGTTGTCCCGGACGACGGCGCGGGCACCGACGAACATCAGGGTGCGGTCACCGGCGAGGGCGCGCAGTTGCCCCACGTACGAATCGGCCCAGGAGATACTCACGAGGACAACCTAACGGGGGTTCCCAACGCATAACCCGCGACACTAATTTGTTACCCATGCGTAGCACGATGATGGACGCCCCCCTCCAGGTCGCCCGGATCCTCGACCACGGCTCCACCGTGCACGCCACCGCCGAGGTGGTCACCTGGGCCGGCGGCGGGGAGCCCCGCCGGATGTCGTACGCCGAGGTGGGGCGCACGGCGGCCCGGCTCGCCCACGCGCTGCGCGACGAGTGCGGGGTGACCGGCGACGAGCGGGTCGCCACGTTCATGTGGAACAACACCGAGCACCTGGTGGCGTACTTCGCGGTGCCCAGCATGGGCGCGGTGCTGCACACGCTCAACATCCGGCTCTTCCCCGACCAGCTCGTCTACGTCGCCGACCACGCGGAAGACCGGGTGGTGCTGGTCGACTCGACGCTCGTTCCGCTGCTGGCCCGGGTGATCGACCGGATGGGCGCGGTGCGGCACGTGGTGGTGGTCGGCGGCGGCGACCCCGCCCCGCTGGTGGCGGCGGCCGGCGACCGGATCGCCGTACACCACTGGGACGCCCTGCTGGCCGGCCGGCCGGAGGTGTACGACTGGCCGGCGACCGACGAGCGCGACGCCGCCGCCCTCTGCTACACCTCCGGGACCACCGGCGAGCCCAAGGGCGTCGCCTACTCGCACCGCTCGATCTACCTGCACTCGCTCCAGGTCTGCATGCCGGAGGGGTTCGGCCTCGGCGTCGCCGACCGCGAGCTGGTCATCGTGCCGATGTTCCACGCCATGGCCTGGGGCCTGCCGTACGCGGCGTTCCTCTCCGGGGCGTCGCTGGTCATGCCGGACCGCTTCCTCCAGGCCGCCCCGATCGCCGAGATGATCGCCGCCGAGCGGCCCACGACGGCCGCCGCCGTGCCGACCATCTGGACCGACCTGCTGGCCCACCTCGACGCCCACGACGTCGACACCTCCTCGCTGCGGGAGGTGGTCGTCGGCGGGTCGGCCTGTCCGCCCGCGCTGATGCACGCCTTCGCCGACCGGCACGGCATCGAGATCGTGCATGCCTGGGGGATGACCGAGATGTCGCCGCTCGGCTCGGTCGCCCGCCCGCCGGCCGGGGCGACCGGCGAGGCGGCCTGGCGGTACCGCTACACCCAGGGCCGCATCCCGGCCGGGGTCGCCGCGCGGATCGTCGGCCCGCTGGGCGAGCCGCTGCCCGCCGACGGGGCGTCCGTGGGCGAGCTGGAGGTCCGCGGGCCGTGGGTGACCGCCCGGTACGTCGGGGACGACGCCCCGGACGGGGAGAAGTTCCGCGACGGCTGGCTGCGCACCGGCGACGTCGGCACCCTGTCGCCCGACGGCTACGTCACGCTCACCGACCGGGCGAAGGACGTCATCAAGTCCGGCGGCGAGTGGATCTCCTCGGTCGAGCTGGAGAACGCCCTGATGGCCCACCCGGCGGTGCGGGAGGCGTGCGTGGTGGGGGTGCCGGACGGGCGCTGGGGCGAGCGGCCCCTCGCCACGGTCGTGGTCCGCGAGGGCGCCGAGGTGACCGCCGAGGAGCTGCGCGACTTCCTGGCGACCTCGGTGGCCCGCTGGCAGTTGCCCGAGCGGTGGGCCTTCGTCGAGGCGGTCCCGAAGACCAGCGTCGGCAAGTTCGACAAGAAGGTGGTCCGCTCCCGGCACGCCGACGGCGCGCTCAGTGTCACAGAGTTGACAACGCCGTAACGCTTTCAGGCGGATCGTCGCCTGAAGGGGCAGGGACGTTACTCCTGAACATCCCTCCCCAGGGGCGGCCCCGGCGTTCGCACCGCGCCGGGGCCGCCCGTCTCACGCGGGTCGTCCCGCACCTCCATTCTTGCGAAACTTGTTCGGCTCTGTCCCGACGTCGGCGAAAACAGTCGGTGAACGGCTACTCCGTCGTGGTGACGAGCACCTTGCCGACCACGGAGTTCTCCACCGCCCGGTGGGCGGCGGCCGTGGCGGCCAGCGAGTGGTGGTGCAGCGGCAGCCCGGCCTCCTCGCCCACCCGCACGCCGCCCTGCGCCACCGCCGCCGCCACGTCCCGGACCGCCTGCGCCTTGGCCGCCGTCGGGGCGGTGTAGACCAGCACGAACTGCCAGCGGGCGTTCGGCGCCATCAGCGGCCTGATCGGGAGGGTCACCTCGCCCCCGCCGTCGTCGGCGTAGACGCAGACCGCCCCGCCCCGGCGCAGCACCTGGACGTCGGCCGCCACGTTCCGGGCCGCCGAGACCTCGACGATCGTGTGCACCCCGTCGGGGGCGAACCGGCGGACCTCCTCGACCACGTCCTGCTCCCGGTAGTCGATCACGAACGAGGCGCCGGCCGACGCCGCGAGGTTCGCCTTCTCCGGGCTGCTCACGGTGGTGATCACGGTGGCGTCGGCCCAGCGGGCGAGCTGGATCGCCGCGTTGCCGACCGCGCCGGCCCCGCCCTGCACCAGCACCGTGTGGTCGGCCAGCGCCCCGGGGTGCAGCCGGTCCGGCACGTACTCCCCGGCGGTGAGGCAGCGGTGCGCGGTGAGGAAGGGGATGCCCAGGCTCGCCCCCAGGTCGAAGGAGGCGTCCCCGAGCGGGACCGCCTGCCGCACCGGGACCACGGTGTACTCGGCGGCCGTGCCCCAGGGGCGCTGCCAGGCGGCCTCCCAGACCCACACCCGCTCACCGATCTCCCGGTCCACGCCCGCGCCGACCGCCTCGATCACGCCGGCGCCGTCCTGGCCCGGGATCTGCCAACCGGCCGGCGGGTCCTGCCGGCGGGACTTCCAGTCCGTCGGGTTGACCCCGGAGACCGCCACCCGGACCAGCACCTCGCCCGGCCCCGGCTCGGGCACCGGCCGGTCGACCAGGCGCAGCACCGAGGCGTCGCCGCCGGTCTCGTACACGATCGCCCTCATCGTCGTCCCCTCACCCTCGCCGCCGCCCCGCCCCCGGGGCCGCCGCCGGTTCCGCTACCCGGCCGACCGGGGTTCATTCCGCCCGGTCCCGCCAGCGCCGATCACGACCCCCGTCCGGGCCGGGCCGGCTACGGGTGGCCGGTAGCCGGGAAAGCCGCGAACCGGAAAAAAGAGAACTAGTTTCGGTTACGTTCTGGAGGGTTGCCGCCGCCTGTCCGGCCCCCTCGCCGGACGGATGGAAGGGGGAGCGGTCGTATCGAGCGACCGTCGACGGAAGCGGTTTCTGGGGGCGTGATGAACGTGCTCGCGCAGGACGGATTGAAGATCAACTGGGTGGAGATGCCCACCTACAACACGATCATGGCAATCGCGGCGGGAGCCGGCCTGATCCTGGTGGTCGTCTTCGCCCGACAGCTGGTCCAGGGCCGCGACATCGCCACCGACGGCTGGGCGATGGCCTTCGCCGTACCCGGGATCATCCTCGCCCTGACCGGCCTGCACATGACCCTCACCTGGCCCCTGGCGAGCGGCGGCTTCGCCTTCGACAACATCATCTTCGGCGAGCCGGCGCTGGCGTTCGGGGTGCTCATGCTCGGCGCGGCCCTGGTGTTCTGGAAACGCGGGCCGATGCTCGCGGCCGACCCGCCGGACAACCCCGGCCACCGCCTCGAACTGGTCCGCCAGCTCCTCGGCCCGGTGTCCGTGTTCGTCTTCGCGCTCGGGCTCGCCTGCTTCGCCATCGCCGCCGCCGGCTGGACGTACACCCTCTTCGCGGCCCCGCCCGAGGAGCCGATCTCCGGTGAGTTCGCCGACTACCCCTGGCTGGAGGCGACCTTCATCTCCGGGCTGTACGTGCTGGTCGGGATCGGCGCCGTGGTCCTCCCGTTCGCGCTGCGCCGGCTGGCCCGTCCGCTGCTGCTCGTCGTCGGCATCACCTGGGGGATCGCCGGGGTGGTGTTCCTGCTCTTCGGGGCGCTCAACTACTTCACCCACATCGGGCTGATCGTCAACACCCAGTAGGCCCCCCGGGGGCCGGCGGTCGCGGCCGGGCGGGTCACCCGAGCGCGGTCACGACCTCCGGGGTCAGGTCGCCCACCACCGGCAGCACCACGGCCGCCAGCCCCTCGGCGTCCGGGTCCAGCGGGTACGCCCCGTGCGGCACCGCCACCACCCGCATCCCGGCGGCGGCGGCCGACTGCACCCCGTTCGAGGAGTCCTCGACCGCCACGCAGCGGCTCGGGTGGACGCCCATCCGGGCGGCGACCGCCAGGTACACGTCGGGCGCGGGCTTGCCCCGGGGCGTCTCCTCCGTCGACAGCGTCGCCCGGAACGCCTCCGTCAGGCCCGTCGCGGCCAGCGCCGCGCCGATCAGCCGGGTGGGGGAGGAGCTGGCCAGCCCGAGCGGCCACCGCGCGGCCAGCCGGCGCACCACCCCGTCGGCCCCGTCGATCACCGGTACGCGCTGCGCGTACCGCCGGGTCATCTCCTCGACGACCTCGGCGGCGACCTGCTCAGGGGTCCGGTCGACGCCCAGCTCCCCGCTGAGGTACCGGGCCCACTCGCCGGTGCTCATCCCCATCAGCCGGCGCTGGGTGTCCGGCTGCCAGGTGCCGCCGTGCGCCGCCACGTACGCCCGGCGGACCTCCTCCCAGACCGGCTCGGAGTCAACGATCACGCCGTCCAGGTCGAAGACCATCGCATCCACCACGCCCCCATCCTGCCCGAGCCGGCCCGGCCGGGTCAGGCCGGCGGGGCGGGCAGGCCGATCGGGCTGTCCGGCGGGATGACGGTGTGGGCGGCGCGGGCGAGCGGTGCGAGCAGCTCGCGCAGCCGGTCGACCCGCTCCGCGCCGAGCGCCCGCCACGGGTGCAGGGCGGCGGCGTCGGTGGCGTCCTCCACCGCTCGGAACGACTCCCGGCCGTGCGCGGTCGGCTCGCCGCCCGGCGTCAGCCAGCCCCGCTCGACCAGCCGCCCGTCGGCCGCCCGCCACTCCTCCTCGGACCAGCCCCGGCCCAGCAGGTTCGCCGCCTGCATCCCCGTGGCGACCTTCCAGGCCAGGGTCTCCACCGGGTCCAGAGCGGCGGCGACCAGCGCGGCGATGTGCCCGTCACCCCGGTGCTCGCGCAGGGTGGTGGCCGCCTGCCAGAGCCGGGCCAGCGGGTACTCGGCGGTCGGCAGCGCGGCGTTCGCCGCGCCCAGCACCCGGCCCCCGACCTGCACCGCCCGGGCCGCCGTCTCCAGCAGCTCGGCGGCCTCGGCGAGGTGCCCCTCCGGCAGCTCGTACGTCAGCTCGGCCAGCGCCTGCACCGCCCCGGTGAGCCGGGCGCGCAGGGCCTCCTGCGGGTCGGCGATCTGCCACACCCCCGGCAGCGCCCGGGAGACCGTGCGCGGAGCGAAGGAGAAGAACGCGGCCACCACCGGGGCGGCGTCGACGGGGCCCAGCGGGGCGGCCCGGCCGGCGAAGTAGCCGCGCCAGAACCCGCGCAGCCCCACCGCCTCGTACGCGGCGCGGGCGCGCGGGTGGAAGTAGGTCACGGCATGTACCGGCTCGAAGTGCGTCCACATGTCCCGGGCCAGCCCCGGGTCGTCCAGCGCCGCCACAACGTACCTCCGCGTCGGTTCGGGGTCACCGCGTCGCGGCCGGAGCCGCCCACGGTGGCCCCGAACCTACTGGGCGTAGGCAAGGGCGAGAAAGACCTGTGTGAACTACCGCACCGCACCGGGGCCACCGACCGGGGCCCCGGCCCGCGCCGGCTCGCCCCGCCCGGGGGCTTACTGGGCGGCGAGGACGTCGACGATGAAGCGCAGCGGGCCGGCCGGGCGACCGCTGGAGGCGTCGTTGCCGTACGCCAGCTCGGCGGGGATGTCGAGCTGCACGCGGCTGCCGACCGGCACCCCGACCAGGCCCTGGTCCCAGCCCTTGATGACGTTGCCGGTGCCGATCGGGAAGGTGGCGGGCTCGCCCCGGTCCCACGACGAGTCGAAGGCCTTGCCGTCCTTGTAGAACACGCCCAGGTAGTTGGTGGTGATCTGCTGGCCGGACTTCACCGCCGGGCCCTTGCCCTTGATCAGCGTGGTCACGACGAGCTTCTTCAACTCACCCTTGCCCGCCTCGACCGTCGGCTTCTTGGTCAGCGCCGGGTCCGCCCCCTCGGGGAGCTGCGGGGCCGGCGGCGCGGTCGGCGCGGCGGCCGGGGCGCTGGTCGCCGGGGCGGCGGCCTGCTCGGCCGCGTCGTCGTCGCCCCGGTTGACCAGGACGAAGACCGTGACCAGGATGGCGACGACGGCCACGCCGGAGAGCGCGCCCAGGATCGACTGCCGGCGGCGCTTGGCCTCGGCTGCCTTCTTCGCCGCAAGCTGGGCGGCCAGCCGCCGCTCCGCCTTGCCGCCCGGGCCCTGGCCCGCCGACCGGTTCTGCACACGCTCGCTCACGTCGACTCCCTGATCAAGAGGTGGGGGCCCGGCCGCAGCCGAGGCCAGCGCACACGGTACCCGCCCCGCCGCCGCCGGTGCTCCCTCGCCCGGGTACGGTGTCCGGCCGGTCGGGACACAGTCGCCCGTGTGGGCACCGCCCAACCGGGTAGATTCTGGACATGGCGCTCCTCACCGAAGAAGACCAGGCACTCCTGAACGAGCCGCAGCTCGCCCACGTGGGCACGATCGAGCCGGACGGCACCCCACACGTGACGCCGGTCTGGGTGGACACCGACGGCGAGCACATCGTGTTCAACACCGCCAAGGGGCGGCAGAAGTACAACAACATCCAGCGCAACCCGACGGTCGCGATCTCCGTCGTCGACAAGGCCGACGACTTCCGTGCCCTGTGGGTCAAGGGCACCGCCGAGTTCGTCGAGGAGGGGGCCGACGAGCACATCGACCGGATGGCGCAGAAGTACCTCGGGCAGGAGACCTACCCGTTCCGCCAGCCCGGCGAGGTGCGTGTCATCGTCCGCGTCACCCCGACCCAGAAACTCGGCCGCGGCTGAGGTGTAAGGAAGGGCGCCTTGTTAACAGACGTCTGTTAACAAGGGGCCCTTCCTTACCGCTAGGCGGTCTTGCGGGGGGCCTTCTTCGCGGCGGCCTTCTTGGCCGGGGGCTTCTTCTCGGCGGGCTTCTCGGCCGCCTTCTTCGGGGCCGCCTTCTTCCCGCCCTCGGCCTTCTTCGCCGCCGCCTTCTTCTCGGCGGGCTTCTTCGCCGGCGCCTTGGCCGCCTGCTCCGCCGCCTTCTGCGCCGAGCGGGCCGACGTGATCGGGGTCGGCTCGCCCCCGCCGGCCGGCTGCTCGCCGCGCGCCGCCCGCGCCCGCTCCACCGACGCCTTCAGCGCCGCCATCAGGTCCACCGCCGCGGCCGGGGCCGCCTCGACCTCCTCCGGCTGGACGACCTCCCGGCCCTCCACCTTCGCGTCGATGACCTCCTGCAACGCCGCCCGGTAGTCGTCGGTGAAGGCGTCCGGCTCGAACCGCCCGGCCATCGAGTCGATCAGCGAGCTGGCCATCGCCAGCTCCGGGGGCCGCACCTTCAGGTCCTCGTCCAGGAAACCGAAGTCGGGGGTACGCACCTCGTCCGGCCAGAGCATCGTGTTGAGCAGGAGCACGCCCTCGCGCACCCGCAGCGTGGCGAGCTGCTCCCGCTGGCGCAGCGCCACCTTCACGATCGCCACCCGCTCCGAGTCGACGAGCGCGTCCCGCAGCAGCACGTACGGCTTGGTGGCCGCGCCCTCCGGCTCCAGGAAGTACGCCTTGTTGTAGAGGATCGGGTCGACCTCCTCTGCCGGGACGAACTCCAGCACGTCGATCGCGTGCGAGCTGGTCAGCGGCAGGTCGGCGAAGTCCTCGTCGGTCAGGATCACCATCTCGCCGCCGCCGATGTCGTACCCCTTGGCGATGTCGTCGTAGGTGACCTCCTCGCCGCAGACCGAGCAGGTGCGCTTGTACCGGATGCGACCGCCGTCGTCCCGGTGCACCTGGTGGAAGCGGATGTCCTTCTCCTCCGTGGCCGAGTAGAGCTTCACCGCGATCGAGACCAGCCCGAACGAGACCGCCCCCTTCCAGATCGCCCGCATCCCCGCTCCTCTCCCCGGTACAGATCAGGATCGCAAAGGATCGAAGCGGGCGCGGGCGCTTCGGCCTGCAACTACAGTCAGGAGGTGCCCGGGGCGCCGCTGAAGCCGATGCTCGCGGTGACCGGCCCGCTGCCCGCCGGCGCCGACTGGGCGTACGAGTTCAAGTGGGACGGGGTGCGCGCCCTGGCCGACATCTCCGCCGGCCGCCAGGAGCTGTACGCGCGCTCGGGCGTGCGGATCACCGCCGCGTACCCGGAGCTGCTCACCCTCGCCGAGCAGGTCGACGACGCGCTGCTCGACGGCGAGGTGGTGCTGCTCAACCAGGCCGGGCAGCCCTCGTTCACGGCGCTGGCCGAGCGGATGCACGTGCGGGACGCCACGAAGGCGGCCCGGCTCGCGGCGAGCGTGCCGGTGACGTACATGATCTTCGACCTGCTGCGCCTGCGCGGCGCGGACCTGATCGGCCGGCCGTGGCGCGAGCGCCGGGAGCTGCTGGACGCGCTCGGGCTCGGCGGTGCCCGCTGGGCCGTGCCGCCGGCCTTCCCCGGCGGCCCGGCGACCTACGACGCGGCGGGCGAGCTCGGCCTCGAAGGGGTGATGGCCAAGCGGGTCGGCGCGGCCTACCGGCCCGGGGTGCGCTCGCCCGACTGGGTCAAGGTCAAGCTGGAGGTCACCGGCGACTTCGTCGTCGGCGGCTGGCGGCCCGGCGCGCGCCGGATCGGCGGGCTGCTGGTCGGGGTGCCCAGGCCCGACGGCACCCTCGCCTACCGGGGCCGCGTCGGCGGCGGCATCGGCGCGGCCATCGAGCGTGAACTGCTGCGCGAGCTGGAGCCGCTGGGCACGGCGAACTCGCCGTTCGGGCGCGGCGAGGTGCCCCGCGAGGATGCCCGGGGCGCGATGTGGGTAACACCCCGGGTCGTGGTGGAGGTGAAGTACGGCCAGCGCACCCCCGACGGCCGGCTGCGCTTCCCCCGGGTGCTGCGGCTGCGCCCCGACAAGCCGCCGGAGGAGGTGGACGATGCCGGCTGACCGGCTCAAGGTCGACGTCGAGGGGCGCTCCCTGGAGGTGTCCAACCTCGACAAGGTGCTCTACCCGGGGACGGGCTTCACCAAGGGCGAGGTGATCGACTACTACACCCGCATCGCCCCGGTGCTCCTGCCGCACCTGGCCGACCGGCCGCTCACCCGCATCCGCTTCCCCAACGGGGTCGACGGCGGCTCGTTCTTCGAGAAGAACGCCCCGGCCGCGACCCCCGACTGGGTACGCACCGAGACGCTGCCCGCCCCCGGGTCGAGCAAGGGGCGGGAGACGATCGACTACGTCGTCTGCGACGACCTGCCGACCCTGGTTTGGCTGGCCAACCTCGCCGCCCTGGAGCTGCACACGCCGCAGTGGAGGGTCGGTTCCCCGCCGGACATGATGGTGGTCGACCTGGACCCGGGTGCCCCGGCGGCGCTGAAGCAGTGCTGCCAGGTGGCGCTGCTGATGCGCGATCGGCTGGCCGCCGACGGGATCGACAGCTACCCCAAGACGTCCGGCAAGAAGGGGATGCAGCTCTGTTGCCCGATCTCCGGTACTCAGTCCTCCGAGGTCGTGTCGGAGTACGCGCACCGGATAGCCCGGGAGCTGGAGGCGGCGCACCCGAAGCTGGTCGTGTCGAAGATGGCGAAGAACCTGCGGGGCGGGAAGGTCTTCATCGACTGGAGCCAGAACAACGCGGCGAAGACGACGGTGGCCCCGTACTCGCTGCGGGCGCAGGCGGTGCCGTCGGTGTCGACGCCGCTGACGTGGGACGAGGTGGAGGCGGGTGCGGCGGGCAAGCGCCCGGCGACGAAGCCGTACACGGCGGCCGAGGTGCTCAAGCGCGTCGACAAGCACGGCGACCTGCTGGCCCCCCTGCTCACCGCCGGCCCGAAGGTGTAAGGAAGGGCCCCCTGCAATCGCTTTCTGC
>NZ_BBZF01000012.1:756363-767876 GCF_020884795.1 Micromonospora okii | reverse complement strand
CGTTACCCTCCGGTTTCCGCCCTGTCAAACCGGCCTATCCCGATCTGACACGCTTCACCCGAATCGCGGGCACCACTCGCTCACCGGCATTCGCCGCCTCGTTCGTGGGTTCCGGCAGGCCGGCCGCTGCGGTTTCCCGCAATCTCGCCCGGTTCCCTACCGGCGTCGAACCATACCCGGTCGGTCTCGCCTCGCCAAATCCGCCCTGCGGCAGATCCGGGGCCCCGCCCGGTCCGGGCTCCGAAGGCTACAACCCTCGGCTCCCGAAGACTCATTCCCGCGCTCGGCCTCCCGGGTCTTTCGCCCCGTTCGTCCGTTCCGCGCTGGCAGAGAGAAAGTTACGCCCCCGGCGGATCGGTCGTCAAATCCGCCGGGGGCGTCCCGCGTCACACCTCGTCGACGTGCGGCTATCGCCGCAGCTCGACCCCGGCGAACGACTTCTTGCCGCGGCGCAGGACCAGGTAGCGCCCGTGCAGCAGCTCCCCCGGCGCGACCGTCGCGTCGACCTCGGTGATCCGGTTGTTGTTGACGTACGCGCCGCCCTCGGCGATGACCCGCCGGGCCTCCTTCATGCTCGGCACCAGGCCCGCCTCCCTGAGCAGCCCGGCGACGTCGGGCAGCTCGTCGAGGTGGACCAACCCGGCCTCGGTCAGCGCCGCGCGCAGCGTCTCCGGGGTCAGCTCCTCCAGTGAGCCCCGCCCAAAGAGCGCCTGGCTGGCGGCGACGGCCTGGGCCATCTCCCGCTCGCCGTGCACGAGGGTGGTCAGCTCCTCGGCGAGCGCCCGCTGGGCGAGCCGGGCCGCCGGCCGCTCGGCGGTCTCCTTCTCCAGCGCCTCGATCTCCTCGCGCGGGCGGAAGCTGAAGTACCGCAGGTAGCGGGTCACGTCCCGGTCGTCGGCGTTGAGCCAGAACTGGTAGAAGGCGTACGGGCTGGTCAGCTCGGGGTCTAGCCAGATCGCGCCGCCCTCGGTCTTGCCGAACTTCGTGCCGTCGGCCTTGGTCACCAGCGGGGTCACGAACGCCTGCACCGGCCCGGCCCCCCGACGGCGCACGTAGTCGACGCCGGCGGTGATGTTGCCCCACTGGTCGGAGCCGCCGAACTGGAGCTGGCAGCCGTGCCGGCGGTGCAGCTCGAAGAAGTCGTTGGCCTGGAGGAGCTGGTAGCTGAACTCGGTGAAGCTGATGCCGCTGTCCAGGCGGGCCTTCACCACCTCCCGCGCCAGCATCTTGTTCACCGGGAAGTGCTTGCCGACGTCGCGGAGGAACTCGACCACCGACATCTCGCCGGTCCAGTCCAGGTTGTTGACCAACCGCGCGGCGTTCGGGCCGACGTACGAGACGAAGGGCGAGAGCTGGTCGCGGATGCGCTCCACCCAGCCGGCGACCACCTCGGGCGGGTTGAGGCTGCGCTCGGCGCTCTCCTTCGGGTCGCCGATCTGCCCGGTGGCGCCGCCGACGAGCAGCAGCGGTCGGTGCCCGCCGAGCTGGAGCCGGCGGGCGGTGGCGACCTGCATGAGGTGGCCGACGTGCAGGCTCGCCGCCGTCGGATCGAAGCCCACGTAGAAGGTGGCTCCCCCGCCGTCGAGCAGCGCGCGCAACTCGTCGGGGCCGGTCGAGTCCTGGATGAGGCCTCGCCACTGCAGGTCTTCGGTCAGGGAGTCCCGCCCGGTGGGCGGGAGGCTGCTGCTGTCGGTCACGGTCACCGATTCTCCCCCATCCCCCGGCCCGGGCCGTACCGGGTTTGGCCCTGGTCACCGTTGGCTAGGCTGGTGCCCCTTTCACACGCGAGGAGTTGCCGTGGTGGAGACGCCCGACCTGACCGGGGGCTTCGTGGCCCTGCTCGGCCTGGAGTTCGACGAGGTGAGCGGGGACCGGGTGGTCATCCGGTGGCGGGTCCGGCCCGAGCTGCACCAGCCGTACGGCATCCAGCACGGCGGCGTGTACTGCTCGGTGGTGGAGACCGCCGCGAGCATCGGTGGCTCGCTCTGGCTGGGCGGGCGCGGTCGGGTGGTCGGGGTGTCGAACCAGACGGACTTCCTGCGGGCGGTGCGCTCCGGCGAGCTGACGGCCGTCGGCACGCCGGTGCACCGGGGCCGTAGCCAGCAGCTCTGGCAGGTGGAGATCACCGACGACGCGGGGCGGCTGGTCTCCCGGGGGCAGGTGAGGTTGCAGAACCTCACCGGGGACTGAACCGCGCGCCCCGTCCCGCCGACCGGCCGGATATCCGGTTCGAGAAGTAGGTGCGCTTGTCCGGCGCCCGTCGGGGCCGTGACCGCTGCGCCGGTTGGCGGCGCTGCTCGCCCGGGCAGCCGGGAGGCGCCGGTCGGGCGGGTCCGGCTGGTCCCGCCGGTGCCGGGGTTCCCGACCGGCGAGCCGGGCGGCGGCTGAGGGTCAGCGGCGGGCCGGGCCGAGGGCGCGTTCGCCGTCCGTGGCGTCTCCGTCGGCTGCTGGGGCAGCCTCGTGCGCCGCCTCCTCGTCGCCTGAGTCGTCGGCGGTCTCCGGGTCGCCCGGTGCGGCGTGGCGGCGCAGCCGTACCGCGGTGATCGCCCGGTGGTCGATGTCGGCGACCTCCAGTCGCCAGCCGTCGATGGTGACGTCCTCGCCGGGGACGGTCGGGATGTGGCCGAGCAGGATCAGCAGCAGCCCGGCGACGGTGGTGTAGTCCCCGACCGGGCGGCCGGGCAGCTCGACGCCGACGTCCGGCAGGTCGTGCACGGGGAAGGTCCCCGGCACCAGCAGCGCGCCGTCGTCCTCGGTGCGCACGCCGTGCACGTCCCGGTCGGTCTCGTCGTAGATCTCGCCGACGATCTCCTCGAGGATGTCCTCCAGGGTGACGATCCCGTCGACCGCGCCGCGCTCGTCGACGACCAGGGCGATGTGCTGCCGTTCCGCCTTGAACTGGCGCAGCGCGTCGACCACCGGCAGCGAGTCGGGCAGCAGCATCGGCGGGCGGGCGCACTCGTCGACCGGCCGGTCGTCGGGGACGCCGACGAGGTCGCGCAGGTGGATGACGCCGACCGCGTCGTCGAGGCCGCCGTGGCGCACCACCGGCGCGCGGGAGTGCCCGGTGGCGGCGAGCACCAGCCGCGCGGCCTCGGCGGTGGTCCCGCTGTCGAGCGTGAAGACCTCCAACCGGGGTACGAGCACGGCGCGCAGCCGCCGGTCGGCGATCTCGACGGCGCCGGCGATGATGGTCCGCTGCTCCTTGGTGAAGCCGTGGTTGCCGGCGACGATGTCGCGCAGCTCGTCCGGGCCGATCTCGTCCGGCTCGTGCTTGGGGTTCAGGCCGACGAGGCGGACCACCAGGTCGCTGGTGGCGCCGAGCGCCCAGACGGCCGGGCGGGTGAGGGAGGCCAGCAGGTCCAGGGGGCGGGCGACCAGCAGCGCCCAGCGCTCGGCGGCCTGCATGGCGATCCGCTTCGGGGCCAGCTCGCCGAAGACCAGGGTGACGAAGGTCAGCGCCAGGGTGACCACCACGATGGCGACCGTCTCGGCGGCGCCGCCGACGAAGTCGAGCAGCGGCACGAGCGGCTTGGCCAGGGAGACGGCCGCCGCGGCCGAGGCCAGGAAGCCGGCCAGGGTGATGCCGATCTGGATGGTGGCGAGGAAGCGGTTCGGGTCCTTGGCGAGCCGGGCCAGCACCCGGCCGGCCCGGCTGGTCCGCTCCAGCCGCTGGATCTGGCTGTCGCGCAGCGAGACCAGCGCCATCTCGCTGCCGGCGAAGACGGCGTTGAGGACGACCAGGACTCCGACCAGGGCCAGTTGGCTCCAGTAGCTCTGCACGCCCGGTTCTCTCCCTCGCGAGGTCGGCCCCGGTCGGTGCGACCGCGGCGCCGCCCGGAACCGGCGGCACGGCTGACTGTGCCCCGCGCGGGGCGCGGTGAATCCTCAGTCGGCCAGTTCGAGCACCCACTCCTCGATCTCGGCGCGCCGGCCGTTGGCGTACCCCCGGTCCTCGCCGCGCACGACGAAGCCGCACCTGCGCAGCACGGCGAGGGACGCGGCGTTGTCCTTGGCGGCCCGGGCCCGCACCGGGCGCTGCGGCAGCTCGGCCAGGAGCGCGGCGAGGGCGCGGGTGGCGTAGCCGCGCCCCCAGCGGGCGCGGTCGATCCAGTAGCTGACCTCGGTCTGCGCCTCGACGGGGAAGGCGACCACGTGGCCGACGACCTCGCCGTCGACGGTGACGGTGCGGGTGACGATCGCCGGGTCGGCGCGGATGCGCCGCCAGTGCGCGTCGAAGGCCGCCCGGTCGGCCGGGTCGGCGGGCCCGAACGCCGCCACCCAGTTGGCCTCCGGGTCCTGCTCGAAGGCGAAGAAGCGGGGCAGGTCGTCGTCGTGCACCGGGCGCAGGAGCAGGTTCTCGGCGGTCACCGGGGCAGGGTACCGGCAGGCCGCGGCCCACCGGCCCGCCTCGGCGTGGGCGGAGCGGGGCGGGCCGGGCCGGCGGCCTGTGTGGGCGGGGCGGCTCGGCGGCCGGCGGGGGCGGTGCGGGGCCGGGTCGAAGGTCCCGGGCGGGGCGGTCCGGGGACTCTGCCGGCGGCCGGTGGGGGTGGGCAGGCTGGAGGTGCGACCGGGAGATCCGGGAGCACCGGCCCACGACCCGGAGGGACAGACCATGACCGGCACCGAGCGCGTCCGCGACCCGTGGCGGGGCTTCGTCGACGGGACGTGGCGCACGACGATCGACGTGGCGGACTTCCTGCGCCGCAACCACGAGCCGTACACCGGGGACGCCGGGTTCCTCACCGGCCCGACCGAGCGGACCCTGGCCGTCTGGGGGCGGCTGACGGAGATGTTCGTCGAGGAGCGGCGGCGGGGCGTGTACGACATCGACCCGGCCACCCCGTCCACGATCACCGCGCACGCGCCCGGGTACGTGGACCGGGAGCGGGAGCTGATCGTCGGGTTGCAGACCGACGCGCCGCTGCGCCGGGCGATCATGCCGGCCGGCGGGCTGCGGATGGTGGAGACCGCGCTGAAGGCGTACGGCTACGAGCCCGACCCGACGGTGCACCGGATCTACACCGGCTACCGCAGGACGCACAACGACGCGGTCTTCGACGCGTACCCGGCCGACGTGCTCGCCGCGCGGCGCTCGCACGTCATCACCGGGCTGCCCGACGCGTACGGGCGGGGCCGGATCATCGGCGACTACCGCCGGGTGGCGCTCTACGGGGTGGACCGGCTCGTGGCGCAGCGGCGGGAGCTGAAGGCGGCCCTGGACGGGCGGCCGTCGACCGACGAGGTGATCCGCGACCGGGAGGAGCTGGCCGAGCAGATCCGCGCGCTCGGCGAGCTGAAGGAGATGGCCGCCGCCTACGGGTACGACATCTCCGGCCCCGCCGGAAGCGGGCGGGAGGCGATCCAGTGGCTGTACTTCGCGTACCTGGCCGCCACGAAGGAGCAGAACGGCGCGGCGATGTCGCTGGGGCGGACGGCGAACTTCGTGGACGCCTACCTGCGGCGGGACCTGGCCGAGGGGCGGCTGACCGAGGCCGGCGCGCAGGAGCTGGTCGACGACTTCGTGATCAAGCTGCGGATCGTGCGGTTCCTGCGCACCCCCGAGTACGACCAGCTCTTCTCCGGCGACCCGACGTGGGTCACCGAGTCGCTGGGCGGGATGGGCGTCGACGGCCGGCCGCTGGTCACCCGGACCAGCTTCCGCTACCTGCAGACCCTCTACAACCTGGGCCCCGCGCCGGAGCCGAACCTGACCGTGCTCTGGTCGCCGCGGCTGCCCGAGGGGTTCAAGCGGTTCTGCGCGCAGGTGTCGCTGGACACCAGCGCCATCCAGTACGAGAACGACGAGCTGATCCGGCCCGCGTACGACGACGACACCGCCATCGCCTGCTGCGTGTCGGCGATGCGGGTCGGCAAGGACATGCAGTTCTTCGGCGCGCGGGCGAACCTGGCCAAGGCGCTGCTGTACGCGATCAACGGCGGCCGGGACGAGCTGACCGGCGACCAGGTCGCCCCGGCGACCGAGCCGGTGGGCGGCGAGACGCTCGACTACGACGAGGTGCTCGCCGCGTACGACCGGACGCTGGACTGGCTGGCCGAGACGTACGTGGACGCGCTGAACGTGATCCACCACATGCACGACCGGTACGCGTACGAGCGGCTGGAGATGGCGCTGCACGACCACCCGGTGCGCCGGTTCATGGCCACCGGCGTCGCCGGCCTGTCGGTGGCGGTGGACAGCCTCGCCGCGATCCGGTACGGCCACGTGAAGGTGCTGCGCGACGACACCGGGCTGGCCGTCGACTACGCCGTCGAGGGCGAGCCGCCCACGTACGGCAACAACGACGACCGGGCCGACGCCATCGCCGTGTGGCTGGTGGAGGCGTTCGCCGAGAAGCTGCGCCGGCAGCGCACCTACCGCGACGCCGAGCTGACCATGTCGGTGCTGACCATCACCTCGAACGTGGTGTACGGCAAGCACACCGGCAACACCCAGGACGGGCGGCGGGCCGGCGAGCCGTTCGCCCCGGGCGCGAACCCGATGAACGGGCGGGACTCCCACGGGCTGGTCGCCGCCGCGCTGTCGGTGGCAAAGCTGCCGTACGACGCGGCCCGCGACGGCATCTCGCTGACCGGCACGGTCACCCCGGACGGGCTGGGGCACGCCCGCGACGAGCGGATCGGGAACCTGGCCGGGGTGCTCGACGGCTACACCGACGCGGGCGGGTTCCACCTCAACGTCAACGTGCTGGACCGGGCCACGCTGCTCGACGCGATGTCCCACCCGGAGCGCTACCCGCAGCTCACGATCCGGGTGTCGGGGTACGCGGTGAACTTCGTCCGGCTCACCCCGGAGCAGCAGCGCGACGTGGTCGCCCGCACCTTCCACGGCGCGCTGTGAACACCCGGCCGCAGGTCGCCGCCCCGGTCCCGGCCGGGGCGGCGGTGCGGGAGCCGACCGGGGCGGTGCACTCCTGGGACGTGTCGATCGGGGTGGACGGGCCGGGCACGCGGTTCGTCGCGTTCCTGGCCGGCTGCCCGCTGCGCTGCCGGTACTGCCACAGCCCGGACACCTGGTACGGGCGCAGCGGCCGGCGGCGCACCGTCGACGAGCTGATGGCGGAGGTCGAGCGGTACCGGCGGTTCGTGACGGTGGCCGGCGGCGGGGTGACGCTCAGCGGCGGCGAGCCGCTGCTGCAACCCCGGTTCACCGGGGAGGTGCTGCGCCGCTGCCACGCCCTGGGCCTGCACACCGCGCTGGACACCTCCGGCTTCCTCGGCGACCGCGCCGACGACGCCCTGCTCGACGCCACCGACCTGGTGCTGCTGGACGTCAAGTCGCGGGACCCGGCGACGTACCGGCGGGTGACCCGGACCGGCGCGATCGCACCGACCCTGCGGTTCGGTCGCCGGCTGGCCGCGCGGGGCACGCCGATCTGGGTCCGGTTCGTGCTGGTGCCCGGCCTCACCGACGCGGAGGAGAACGTGGCCGGGGTCGCCGACTTCGCCGCCGAGCTGCCCACCGTGCAGCGGGTGGAGGTGCTGCCGTTCCACCGGCTCGGCGCGCACAAGTACGCCGAGCTGGGGCTGACGTTCCCCCTCGCCGACACCGAGCCGCCCGCCCCGGAGCTGCTGGAGCGGGTGCGGGGCCAGTTCGCCGCCCGGGGCCTGACCGTCCGCTGAGGCCGGCGCACCCGCCGCCCGGGTAGGGGCCGACCTCCGTCGGCCGGGCACCCCTCAGGCGAGGTCGGCCGGGTCGGTCGCCGGCGAGGTGGTCGGCCGGATCGGTCGGAAAGGCGACCGACGCGCGGGGCCGGTGGCACTGGTGGGGAACGCGCGGGACCGTTACCAATGGTGGATGGCGCGCATCCGATCCCGCCCCGACCACGTCGACCGGACCGCGGCGCTGGCCCGCGCGGTGGTGACCCGGCTCGCCCCCGAGGAGTTGCCGGCCTTCGACCTGCTCGCCGCCCCGTACCTGGCCGGCGCGGACGGCTCCGCCGAGGGCGGGCGGCTGGAGTTCGGGGTGGTGGAGGCGGTGGCCACGGTGACCCCGGTGGTCACCCTGGTCTGCGCCACCGTGACCTCCGCGCTGCTGCGCGGCGCGGAGGGCGAGCTGGAGCAGCTCGGCGGCCGGGCCACCCGGGGGCTGTTCGGGGCGTTGCGGCGACGCCGCGCCGCCCCGCCGGCGGCGGAGGCGACGGCCGCGCCGCGCTGGTCCCGGGAGCAGTTGGCCGAGGTCCGGGCGACGGCCGCCGACCGGGCCGCCGCCCTGGGGGTGGAGCCGGAGCTGGCCGGGGCCATCGCCGACGCGGTGGTCGGTGCGCTGCTGCTGGACGGGGAGGCGGGGTCGTGACCGGGTCGGCCGGCGCGGCGGGCGGGATGCTGCGCGGCCGGGCGGCGGACACCGGGTTCCTGCTGCTGCCGCTGGCAGTGCTGACGGCCAGCACGGCCGTGCTGCTCGCCGTCGTCTTCGGGATGACCGTTCTGGTGCCGCCGGGCTGCGGGCTGGACGTCTTCGCGTACCCGTGCACGTCGGTGTTCCTGCGGATGTCGAACTTCTTCAACCTGCTGGTCGTGCCCGGCGCGATGTTGTTCCTGTGGCAGGCCCGGCTGCACCGGCGGCGGACCCGACCGCTGGAGCCCGGGGTGTTCGCCGCCGCCGAGCCGGTGATCGACCGGGTGCTCGCCTCGGCCGCCCTGCCCCGGCCGGTGCCGGTGGTGCTCGGGCCGGGCCTCGGCCGGCGGGCGTTCACCGGGGGCACCGGGGCGCGGCCGTACGTCGCCTGCGGGCCGGAGCTGCTGGCCCTGCCCGGCAAGGGCGAGGAGGGGCGGCGCGTCTTCGAGGCCGTGCTGCGGCACGAGCTGGCCCACGTGCAGAACCACGACCTGCTGCGCCACCACTCCGCCACCGCGCTGCGGATCTCCGCCCGGACAGCGGCGCTGCTGACCGGGCTGCTGCTCGCGGCGGAGCTGGCCTGGGCGCAGCCGCCGCCCGGGGCCGGCACGGTCGCCGGGGTCCTCGTCCGGGCGGGGCTGCTGGCGGTCGCCGCCGAGCTGGTCGTCCGGGCGTTCTTCCGGGCCCGGGAGCACCAGGCCGACCTGCGGGCGGCCGGCGGGGATCCGGCCGGCATCCGGGCGGCCCTGCACGGGGGCCGGGAGCGCCCCCGGGGCCTGCGGGAGCGGCTGCTGAGCCGGCACCCCACCACGGCGGCGCGCCTCGCCGAGATCGACGGGGGCGTGACGGTGCTCGCCTTCCCCCTCGGCCAGGTCCTGGCCGGCGGGGTGTTCGCCGCTGTCGGCCTGGACAACGTCCAGCTCCTCCTGAGCCTGTTGATGCGCGGCGGCGTGCTGGAGCTGCCCCGCCCGGACGCGGTGTCCTGGCCCTCGCTGCTGGCCCAGTTCGTGGTGGTCGGGCTGCCGGTCGCGGCGTTCCTCGCCCTCGGGGTGAGCCGGGACGCCCGGGGGCGGCGGCTCACCGGCCGGCCCGCCCGGCCGTGGCGGGTCGGCCTGGTCTTCGCGGCCGGCCTGGTCGCCGGGCTGTTCCTGGCGCCGTACGGGCCGCTGCTGTACGGGCCGCCGGCGGCGTACCTGCCGGTGCTCACGAGCGTCGCGGTCTGCGCGGTCGGCGCGGTGGCGCTGTGCCACTGGGCGGCTGCGGCCACCCGCCCCGGTTCGCCGGCCGCGCCGCCGTCGCGCGCCCACCTCGCGGTGGTGCTGCCGGTCGCGGCCGGCGCGCTGGTGCTGCTCTGTCAGATTCTGCTCGCGACGATCGAGAACGGCTTCGACTGCCGGTACCGGGCCGGCTGTGGGCCGTGGGGGTTCGTCCGGGTCGCCGTCGCCGGTTTCTCGCCGCTGTGGGCGGTCGTCGTGCTCACGCTCGCCACGGTGGTCCTGCTGGTGGTGACGCTGCGCCGGGTCCGGCCGACGGTGGCGGCGCTGCGCCCGGCCGTGGCGGCGACGGCGGCCGGCGCGGTGCTGGCGGCGGCGCTGCCGCCGATGCCCTGGGCGGACGCGCTGGCCGTGGACTGGGGCGTCCTCGGCCCCCGGTGGGACGCCCCGGCGGCGCTCGTCCTCCAGGTGACCCTGCTGACGGCGGTGGCGGTGGCGGCGACGACCGGGCGGGACCTCGCCGGGCCGGTGGCGGCCGGTGCCGCGCTGGTCGTCGCCGGGGTGGGGCTGGTCTCCCGGCTGGCCGACGCGGCGGGCGGTCCGGTGCCGCTGCGCGCGCAGGACGTGGCCGACCACGCCGGGATCCTGCTGGGCGGGGTGCCGGCCCTGTCCCTGGTGGCCGTGGTGGCGGCCCTCGGGGCGCGGGCCCTGCTGGCGCGGGCGCGCACCGACCGGCCCGCGCGGGCCCCCGTGCCCGGCCCGCGCGCCGCGCCGCCGGAGGCGGCCGGAGGGGGTCAGCCCGTGGGCGGAAGGGCCACCGGGGAGTAGCCGTACAGGTCCAGCAGGCGGCCCCGGGCCGCGTGCAGGCGGTCCACCACCACGCTCATGAAGCGGGTGGTGAGCTGCCGGCCGAAGGCGTCGTCGGACTCCATGAGCCGGCGCACCCCGTCGGCGGTGAACTCGACGGCGGTGCTGCGCCGCACCGCGACCGCCCCGAACTGCCAGCGGTACGGCGGGATGCGCCTGCTCCGCCCGCGGATCGCCGCACCCTGCTCCCCTGGCCTGGCCGGCCGGGGGTGGGGGTTCGGGACCAACGGCCCGGGGGTCGGGTCCGGCGGCCCTGACCGGGACGGCCGCGCCGGAGGAGGCTGGAGCCGAAGAAGGAGGACGTGATGACCATCAGATCCGGTGCCCCCGTCGTGGTGGGCGTGGACGGTTCGGCTTCCGCCCTGGACGCGGTCCGGGTGGCGACGCGGGAGGCCGTGGCGCGGCACCGCCCGCTGCGGGTGGTGCACGCCTTCATCTGGCCGCTGCTCGGCGCGCCACTCGGGCCGGCGCCCGACGGCCCGGCGGACGCGGGGCTGCGCCATCAGGCGGAGCAGGTCGTCGACGAGGCGATGGCCGAGGCGAGGAAGGTCTCCGCCGAGGTCGACGTGACCGGCGAGCTGGTCGACGGCTCCCCCGCCCGGGTGCTGGTGAGCGAGTCCCAGGACGCGGCCCTGCTGGTGCTGGGCTCGCGGGGGCTCGGCGGCTTCGCCGAGCTGCTGGTCGGCTCGGCGGCGGTCCAGGTGTCGGCGCGGGCCGACTGCCCGGTGCTCGTGGTGCGCGGCGAGCCCCGCGCCGACGGCCCGGTGGTGGTGGGCGTCGACGGCTCGGAGCTGTCCGACGAGGCGATCGCGTTCGCCTTCGAGGAGGCCGCGCAGCGGGACACGCCCCTGGTAGCGGTGCACGCCTGGCTCTACCCGACGCCGGTCGGCCCCGGCGACGTCCTGCCGCTGACGTACGACGTCGACGCGCTGATCGCGGAGGAGGAGCGGGCGCTCGCCGAGTCGCTCGCGGGCTGGTCGGAGCGGTACCCGCAGGTGCCGGTCCAGCGGCGCCTCGTGCGGGGCGTGCCGGCCCGGGTGCTGGTGGAGGAGTCCGCGTCCGCGCAGCTCACC
>NZ_BBZF01000012.1:364663-756149 GCF_020884795.1 Micromonospora okii | reverse complement strand
CGCGCGGCCGGGGCGCCTGGGGCGGGCTGCTGCTCGGCTCGGTCAGCCACGCCGTGCTGCACCACGTCCGCTCACCCCTGGCGATCGTCCGCCACCCCCGCTGAGGGGTAAGGAGGGGCCCCTTCCTATCGCATCTGGCATAGGAAGGGGCCCCTCCAAACGCGGCGCCCGGCCCCGACGCGGTGCGGGACCGGACGCGCCGTGGGGCGTGCCGGCGCAAATGCCGCTCGAAGGTGGCGGGGGCGCCGACAATGATCCTCTGACCGAGCCCGGGAGAGCTGATGAACCGACCTGTCGTCGTGGGCGTGGACGGATCCCCGTCGAGCCTGGTCGCCGCCGAGCACGCGGCGCGGGTGGCCGTGGGACGGTCCCGGCCGCTGCTGCTGGTGCACGGATACCTCCACCCGCTCGGCTACGGCGTGCCCGTCAACCCGTACGACCTGGGGGTGCCGGCGCCCACCGCCGAGTCCCGGCGGATGCTCGACCAGACCGCGGAGGAACTGCGCGGGCGCTGGCCCGGCCTCGACGTGGGGGTACGCCAGGTGGCCGGCGGCCCGGCGGCCAGCCTCGTCGAGGAGTCCCGCCACGCGGAGCTGGTCGTGGTGGGCAGCCGGGGCCTGGGCGGCTTCGCCGGCCTGCTGCTGGGCTCGGTCAGCGCCCAGGTGGCCGGGCACGGGCACTGCCCCGTCCTGGTGGTGCGCCCGGCCGAGCAGCCGATCCCGGTCGACGGGCCGGTGGTCGTCGGCGTGGACGGGTCGGAGCCGGGGCGGCTCGCCGTCGTCCTCGCCGCCGAGGAGGCGGCCCGCCGGGGCGTCGGCCTGACGCTGCTGCACGTCGTGGCGGGCGACGCCGGCCGGCGGGTGCCCGACGAGGTCGCGGAGTCGGGGGCCGAGGCGGCCGGCCTGCTAGACACGGCTGCCGCCGAGGCGCGGGCGGCCCACCCCGACCTGGCGATCGAGCAGCGGCCGCTCCGGGCGGGCAAGGCCGAGCAGGCGCTGATCGAGGCGAGCGGGCACGCCGCCCTGGTGGTGGTCGGCTCGCGCGGGCACGGCGGCTTCACCGGGCTGTTGCTCGGCTCGGTCAGCCAGGCGTTGGTGCAGCACGCCCACTGCCCCGTGCTGGTCGCCCACCGACCCGAGGCCGGCTGAACCGGAACCGGCTGGAGAAGCCGGCCCGAGGTCGGCGGAGCGCGCGGCCGAAGACGGCCGGGCACGGCCGAGGACGCCAGGGCCCCGCGCCGAGGACGTGAGTCCCGCCGAGACGCCTGAGCCCCGCCGAGGGTGGCGGGGCTCAGGTGGTGGGGACGGAACGGTCAGGCCGGGTCGCGGCCGGCCAGCAGCTCGTCGAAGCTGGTGGTGAGCGCGAACGGGTCCGGCGGCGCGGCGGCGGGCCGCGGCCGCACCTGGTCGGCCAGCTCGCCGGCGGCGCGGACGATGCGGGCGCGCAGGGCGCCCTCGGCGCTGCCGCCCGACCAGTCCTCCGGCGCGGCGAAGACCGCCGTGGGCACGACCACGGCACGCAGGTACGCGAACATCGGCCGGACCGCATGTTCCAGGGCGAGGGAGTGGCGGGCGGTACCGCCGGTGGCGGCGATCAGCACCGGCCGGCCCGCCAGCGCACCCGAGTCCAGCACGTCGAAGAACGACTTGAACAGCCCGTTGTACGACGCGTTGAAGATCGGCGTGACCGCGACGACCCCGTCGGCGCCGGAGACGACGTCGAGCGCCTCGCGCAGGGTGGCCGACGGGAAGCCGGTGAGCAGGTTGTTCACCACGTCGTGGGCGTGGTCGCGCAGCTCGACCGGGCGCAGGTCGACCTCGACGCCCTGCCCCGCCAGCTCGTCGCGGGTGGCGGCGGCGAGCTGGTCGGCGAGCAGCCGGGTGGTCGAGGGCCGCCCGAGGCCCGCGGAGACCACGGCCAGCGTACGGCGGCTCATCGGCCCGTCTCCGTGCCCACGCCGGCCCCGGCGTCGGCGGCCCGCGCGGCGCGCAGCGAGGCGTGCGTCGGCGCCTCGGGCACGTGCGCGGGGCGCAGGGCGTCGAACTCGCGCCGCAGCACCGGCACCACCTCCTCGCCGAGGATGTCGAGCTGCTCCAGCACCGTCTTCAGCGGCAAACCGGCGTGGTCGACCAGGAAGAGCTGCCGCTGGTAGTCGCCCACGTAGTCCCGGAAACCGAGGGTGCGGTCGATCACCTGCTGCGGGCTGCCCACGGTCAGCGGGGTCTGCGCGGTGAACTCCTCCAGCGACGGCCCGTGGCCGTAGACCGGCGCGTTGTCGAAGTACGGGCGGAACTCGCGGACCGCGTCCTGGGAGTTGCGCCGCATGAACACCTGCCCGCCGAGGCCGACGATCGCCTGGTCGGGCGAGCCGTGACCGTAGTGGGCGAAGCGCTCCCGGTAGAGGCCGACCATCCGCTGGGTGTGCTCCTTCGGCCAGAAGATGTGGTTGGCGAAGAAGCCGTCGCCGTAGTACGCGGCCTGCTCGGCGATCTCGGGACTGCGGATCGAGCCGTGCCAGACGAACGGCGGCACGCCGTCGAGCGGGCGCGGCGTGGACGTGAACGACTGCAACGGGGTGCGGAACTTGCCGGACCAGTCGACCACGTCCTCGCGCCACAGCCGGCGCAGCAGGTCGTAGTTCTCGATGGTCAGCGGGATGCCGTTGCGGATGTCCTGCCCGAACCAGGGGTACACCGGCCCGGTGTTGCCCCGGCCGAGCATCAGGTCGACGCGGCCGTCGGCGAGATGCTGGAGCATCGCGTAGTCCTCGGCGATCTTCACCGGGTCGTTGGTGGTGATCAGCGTGGTCGCGGTGGAGAGCAGCAGCCGCTCGGTGCGCGCGGCGATCCAGCCCAGCATGGTCGTGGGCGACGACGGCACGAACGGCGGGTTGTGGTGCTCGCCGGTGGCGAAGACGTCGAGACCGACCTCCTCGACCTTGCGGGCGATGGTCACCATCGCCTTGATCCGCTCGTGCTCCGACGGCTCCCGCCCGGTGGTCGGGTCGACGGTGACGTCTCCGACGGTGAAGACCCCGAATTGCATGACGGCTCCTCGTGTGGCTACCGGGCCTCACCGGCCCCGGACGTAGCGCACAACATATTTGACGCGTCAAGCATTCCGGTGGGCGGGCCGGCGTCGCGGGCGTCGCGCACGCGGGGGGCGGTGGAGCCGGCGCGGCGCGGCTCCACCGCCGGCCACCGAGCGGTGCCGCTCGGCCGCCGGCCTCCAGGGCGGCTCAGCCGCCGGCCACCGAGGGGAGGACCTGCACCTCCGCCCCCGCCCGGACCGGCGCGTCGAGGCCGCCGACGTGCCGGCAGTCCTCCCCGTCGACGTAGACGTTGACGTACCGGCGCAGCTCGCCGCGCTCGTCGCGCAGCCGGCGGGCCAGCCGGGGCCACCGCTCGGCCAGCTCGTCGAGGACGGCGTGCAGCGTCCCCTCGGCACCGACTGTGAGCCGCGCCGCGCCGCCGGCCTCGTCGCGCAGCGGGCCGGGCAGCAGGACGGTGACCACTCAGACCTCCGCGGCCCGGACGCAGAGCACGTCGGGCAGGTGGGCGGCGACCAACGACCAGGAGTCGCCCTCGTCGCGGCTGGCGTAGACGTCGCCGGAGCGGGTGCCGAAGTAGACCCCGGCCGGATCGGCGTCGTCGGCGCACATCGCGTCGCGCAGCACCGCCGGGTAGAAGGGCCCGTCGGGCAGCCCGGCGGAGAGCGGCTCCCACGTCGCGCCCGCGTCGGCGGAGCGGTAGACCCGGCAGCGGTGGTCGGCCGGGAAGCGCGAGTGGTCGGCGATGAGGGGGAACGACCAGATCATCCCGGGGCGGGTGGGGTGGGCCACGATCGGGAAGCCGAAGTCGCTGGGCAGCCCCTCGGCGATCGACGCCCAGGTGTCGCCCCCGTCGTCGGAGCGGTAGACCCCGTGGTGGTTCTGGGCGTAGAGCCGCTCGGGATCGCCGGCGTCCCGCGCCATCTTGTGGACGCACTGGCCGAACTCGGGCCACTGGTCGGGCAGGAAGTAGGCGCGGATGCCGGTGTTGCCCGGCGCCCAGCTCGCCCCCGCGTCGGCGGAGCGGTAGACCCCGCCGCTGGACATGGCGACCATGACCCGCGCCGGGTCGTGCGGGTGGGGCAGGACGGTGTGGATCGCCTGGCCGCCGAAGCCCGCGCCCCACTCCGGGCGGTGCGGGTGGTCCCAGAGGGCGCGGACCAGCTCGAAGGTGTGGCCCCCGTCGGTCGAGCGGAACAGCGCCGACGGCTCGGTGCCGGCCCAGACCACGTCGGGCTCGGCCGTCCCGGCGGGGGCGAGCTGCCACACCCGGCCGAGGCTCGCCCCGGTGTCGGCCGGGAACGCGACCGGGGCGAGCTCGGGCTCGTGCCACGACGCCCCCAGGTCGTCGCTGGTGGCCAGGCGGGGGCCGAAGTGCGAGCTGGACGACCCGACGAGCAGGCGGGGCGTGGCCCGCCGCTTGTCCACCGCCACCGCGTACACCCCGCTCATCGCGAAGTGTGGGCCGCTGACCTCCCAGCTCCGTCGGCCGTCTGTGCTGGTGGCCAGGAAGAGGCCCTTGGCGGTGCCGATCGCGAGGAGAGTCGTCATGGCGTGCCCTTCGGTCGTGAGCCGGAGCCGGATGGCGTGATTATGGCCACAGGGTCCGACAGAACCGCACGGACGCGCCGGAGGAGCGGGCGGCGCGGTAGCGGGTCAGCGCCGGACGCGGGGCACGTGCCGGCGGTACGGGCTCACGGTCGGGTCCCCGGTGATCCAGAACCGCCACGGCACCTCGTGCGCGGCGGCCACCCCGACCCGGGGGCCGGCGGAGACGGCCGCCGGGTCGACCGGCCGCGACGGCGGCGTCAGCAGCAGCGGCCCGCTGCCGTCGAGCACGTTCGTGCCGTTGGCCGCCGCGTCGACGCCGAGCGCGACCACCAGCCGGGCGGGACCACGGGCGAGGTCCCGGTCGGGCACCTCTCCCCGCCGCTTGCGGGCGACGTCCACGCCCTCGACGACCTCGCCCGCCCGCAGCAGGACGGCCGCCGCCTCCCCCTCGCCGCCGCAGACGATGTTCAGGCACCAGTGCATACCGAACACGAAGTACGTGTAGGCGTGCCCGGCCGGCCCGAACATGACCGCCGTGCGCGGGGTGGGGCCGCGGTGGGCGTGCGAGGCGGGGTCCTCCCCCGTGCCGGCGTACGCCTCGACCTCGGTCAACCTGATCCGGACGGCGTCGGCCGAGATCTCCCAGCCGAGCAGCGTCCGCGCCGTCTCCGGCACCTGGGCGGCGGGGGCGCGAAGCCACGGGTGGTCCATCCGGCCAGCAAACGCCGCCCGGCCGGGATCGGCAAACCGGGGTCAGGCGAGCGGCTGCTGGAGGCTGACCAGGTTGCCGCAGGTGTCGTCGAGGACGGCGCTCAGCACAGGCCCGGTCGGGGTGGGCGGAGCGGTGAAGGTGACGCCGAGGCCGGTGAGCCGTTCGTGCTCCTTGGCAAGGTCGTCAACGGCGAAGATGATCACCGGCAGGCCGGCCTCGCGGACCCCCCGCTGGTACGCCCGCGCCACGGGGGTCTGGTTCGGCTCCAGCAGCAGGTGCACGCCCTCGGGGTCGCCCGGCGAGACGACGGTGAGCCAGCGGGCGTCGCCACCCAGCGGCACGTCGTGGCCGACGGCGAAGCCCAGCACCTCGGTGTAGAAGCGCAGCGCCTTCTCCTGGTCGTCGACGAAGACGCTGGTCACGGCCACTCGGATCATGGTGCCCCCTTTCCTCGGGGCCAAGAATTCCAGCCGTCCTTATATAAGTCAATCCTGAAATTATTAGGGATCCGCGGCTCGGCGCCGACCACCACCACGTCGACGGTGCCGGCGCGGGCCAGCTCAGCGGCGGCGGCACTGCCCGCCGCTCCCGCCCCGACGACCAGCACCCGCGGCCTTGTCTCGCCCATGGATCCCCCTTGCTACTGCGCTGCTGTTCGTTGTTGCGGCGGCCACGGCCCTTCGCCGACCGCGACCGCGCATACGCCTGGGGGGTATGGTTACATACACGTGCCGGGTAACGGTATTCGGCACGGACTTGGTCCATGGGTTCGCGAGGAGGAGTGCGATGGCGTCCAGTACGTACACGGTCAAGGGAATGACCTGTGACCACTGCGCTGGTTCGGTGACCGCGGAAGTCACCAAGATCGACGGGGTGACCGACGTCAAGGTCGACGTCAGCGCGGGCCGACTCACGGTGATCAGCGCCGCGCCGGTCAGCGACGAGGCTGTCACCGAGGCCGTCGAGGAAGCCGGCTACGAGGTGGTCACCGCCTGAACGGCGCGCGTGCCGCCGGGCCCCTCGGTCCGGCGGCACGCCCTGGGACCAGCACAGCGCCGCGCTGGTCCCACCGCCCGTCGTGCCATCCTTCGCCGATCCGCCTGAGCCTCCCTCGACAGTCGCGATGCCCCTCCGGACACACCGTCCCGGGCCGATCAGCGGCGTGCGGGGGCGGTCCCGCTCGCTGTCACCCACGGTGTCATCGACGCCTTGACCGCCACCCCCGGGAGTACCTCCGCCTGCGCCGGCCGTTCCCCGACGCCACCGCCGGGGCAGGCTGCGTCCCGGCGTTCCACCGTGCTTCTCACCGACCAGGGCCCACCTCGGCGTCCGCCGAGGATGTCGATCGCACCGCGTCGACGCGCACCGGGCATCGCTCTCGGTCAGCCTGGCCGACGCGGCGCTCGTCACGCGACCACGTCATACCCCCCGGGGGTTGTATGATGGGTGCATGACGACCCCCGCCCCCACCCGCGGCTACACCGCCACCAAGGACCAACTCTCCGCCCGGCTGCGCCGCATCGAGGGTCAGGTCCGCGGTGTCGAGCGCATGGTCGACGACGACCGCTACTGCATCGACGTGCTCACCCAGATCTCCGCCATCCAGGCCGCCCTCGACAAGGTCGCCCTCGGCCTGCTCGACGGCCACGCCCGGCACTGCATGCATGAAGGCGCCGCCGAAGGCCGTGCCGACGAGATGGCCAGCGAGATGATGGCCGCCGTCGGCCGCCTCATGAAACGCGGCTGACGCCCCACCCGGTCGCCTCTGCCATCACCCTTGCGCTGCACCCCTGGCCCAGCCTGGCCCTGACCGTCCCGATCGTGGTGACCAGCCACCTGGTGACGGGCTGGTTCGGCTACCCCCTGGGCTTCCCCGGCATGAACCTCATCGGGCCGGTCCTGGGCCCGATCGTGTTCTCCCACGGCGGCTGGCCGTTCCTCGTCGGCGCCACCGCCGAGGTCCGAGGCCGGACGCCGGGCATGATGCTGCTGATCGCCATGGCCATCACCGTCGCCTACGCGGCGTCGCTGGCGACCAGCTTCGGGCTGTTCGACCTGGCCTTCTGGTGGGAACTGGCCGCCCTGCGCCCTGCCGCAGTGTCCGCGCGAGCCGGCATCCTCGTCAAGGACCGTCTCGCGTCGGAGCGGACGTGCACCGGCGACGCGGTGCTGTTCGACAAGGCCGGCACCCTGGCCAAGGGCGCGCCCGGCGCAACGAGCGACGCGGCGCGCGGGAGGTTCCCGCGCGCCGCGTCACGACGGTGTCGTCAGCGGGGCACGACCGCCTCGGCGGCCCACTCCCGCCAGCCCGCCAGCAGGTCGGCGGCGGTGGCGAGCTGGTCGGCGACCGGCCCGGGGCCGGTGGAGCCCGGGGTGGTCCGGGCGGCGAGGGCCGAGGAGACCGACAGCACGTCGCGCACCGACGGGTCGAGTCGCTCGCTGACCGCCGCGAGGTCGGCGTCGGAGAGCTCGTCGAGGGCGCAGTCGCGGGCCACGCAGAGCGCCACCAGCTTCCCGGTGATCTCGTGCGCGTCCCGGAACGGCACGTCGCGGCGGACCAGCCAGTCGGCGACCTCGGTGGCCAGGGAGAAGCCGACCGGGGCGGCGGCGACCAGGCGGTCGACGCGTACCGTCATGGTGGAGATCATTCCCGCGAGGGCCGGCAGCAGCAGCTCCAGGGTGTCGACCGCGTCGAAGGCCGGCTCCTTGTCCTCCTGCATGTCCCGGTCGTACGCCATCGGCAGGCCCTTGAGCATGGTGAGCACGCTCATCAGCCCGCCGACGAGCCGGCCGGACTTGCCCCGGGCCAGCTCGGCGATGTCCGCGTTCTTCTTCTGCGGCATGATCGACGACCCGGTCGCGAAGGAGTCGTCCAGCTCGACCCAGCCGAACTCCTGCGACGTCCAGAGCACCACCTCCTCGCCGAGGCGGGACAGGTGCACCCCGACCATCGCGGTGACGAAGAGGAACTCCGCGACGAAGTCGCGGTCGGCGACGGCGTCCATCGAGTTGGCGAAGGACGTGCGGAAGCCCAGCTCCTTCGCCACCGCCCCCGGGTCCAGCGGCAGGCCCGAACCGGCGAGCGCGCCCGCGCCGAGCGGGCTGACCGCGGTGCGGTGGTCCCAGTCGCGCAGCCGCTCCAGGTCGCGCAGCAGCGGCTGCACGTGCGCCAGCAGCCAGTGGCCGAAGGTGACCGGCTGGGCATGCTGGAGGTGGGTCATCCCCGGCGCGGCCGTGTCCACGTGCCGCCCCGCCTGCTCGACCAGGGCCTCGGCCAGCTCGACCAGCCGCGCGGCCACGCCCCGGGCGTGGTCGCGCAGGTAGAGCCGCAGGTCGGTGGCGACCTGGTCGTTGCGGGACCGGCCGGCGCGCAGCTTGCCCCCGAGGCCGCCGAGGCGCTCCAGCAGGCCGCGCTCCAGGGCGGTGTGTACGTCCTCGTCGTCCACCGTCGGGCGGAACGCCCCGGAGGCGCAGGCCGCCTCCAGGTCGTCCAGGGCGGCCAGGATCTTCCCCAGCTCCTCCGGGTCGAGCAGGCCCGCGCCCGCGAGGACCCGGGCGTGCGCCCGGGACCCGGCGAGGTCGTACGGGGCGAGGCGCCAGTCGAACTGCACGCTGACCGACAGGCGGGCCAGCGCCTCGGAGGGGCCGCCGGCGAACCGGCCACCCCACAGGCTCGTACGGTTGGTCGCGGCGCTGTTCTCGGTGAGGCTCTTGTCGTCCACGCCGCCCATTGTGAAGGTCACGACGCCACCTGACCCAACCGGGCGTCCCGGGCGGCGGCCATCTTGCTCGGCAGGCCCCAGAGCTGCACGAATCCCTTGGCGAGGGACTGGTCGAAGGTGTCGCCGGTGTCGTAGGTGGCCATGCCGAAGTCGTACAGGCTCGCCTCGGAGCGCCGGCCGGTGACGGTGGCCCGGCCGCCGTGCAGCACCAGCCGCACCTCGCCGGAGACCTGCTGCTGGGCGTCGTCGATGAAGGCGTCCAGGGCCTTCTTCAGCGGGGAGAACCACAGGCCGTCGTAGACCAGCTCGCCCCAGCGCTGGTCGACGCCGCGCTTGAACCGGGCCAGGTCCCGCTCGACGGTGACCGCCTCCAGCTCCTGATGGGCGGTGATCAGCGCGATCGCGCCGGGGGCCTCGTACACCTCGCGGCTCTTGATGCCGACCAGGCGGTCCTCGACCATGTCGAGGCGGCCGACGCCCTGCGCGCCCGCGCGCCGGTTCAGCTCACGGATCGCCTGGTACGGGGTGACGGTCTCGCCGTCGATCGCCACCGGCACGCCGGCGTCGAAGGTGATCACGACCTCGTCGGGGTCGCGCTCCTGCGCCGGGTCGGACGTGTACGAGTACAGGTCCTCGATCGGGGCGTTCCAGATGTCCTCCAGGAAGCCGGTCTCCACGGCCCGGCCCCACAGGTTCTGGTCGATGGAGTACGGCGACTTGGCCGACACGTCGATCGGCAGCCCCTTCTCCTCGGCGAAGGCGATGGCCTTGTCCCGGGTCCAGGCGAAGTCCCGGGCCGGGGCGATGATCTTCAGGTCGGGGGCGAGCGCGCCCAGGCCGACCTCGAAGCGCACCTGGTCGTTGCCCTTGCCCGTGCAGCCGTGCGACACGACGGTGCCGCCGTGCTTGCGGGCCGCGGCCACCAGGTGCTTGACGATCAGCGGCCGGGACAGCGCGGAGACCAGCGGGTACCGGTCCATGTAGAGGGCGTTGGCCCGCATCGCCGGCAGGCAGTAGTCGGCGGCGAACTCGTCGCGCGCGTCGACCACCTCCGACTCCACGGCCCCGCAGTCCAGGGCGCGCTGCCGGATGGCGTCGAGGTCCTCGCCGCCCTGCCCGACGTCCACCGCGACCGCGATGATCTCGGCGCCGGTCTGTTCGGCCAGGTACGGAATGGCGACGGAGGTGTCCAGCCCTCCGGAGTACGCAAGGACGACCCGCTCGGTCATGATGCGCTGCTCCCTTCGACTTGCTCTTCGCGGCGGGACCACGCGGCGAGCCTCTCGCCCAGCGCGGCCCCGCCGTCTGCCTCGCGGGCCACGACGAGGATGGTGTCGTCACCGGCGATGGTGCCGACGACCTCGGGCAGGCCCGCCCGGTCCAACGCGCTGGCCAGGTAGTGAGCTGCGCCCGGCGGGGTGCGCAGCACGGCGATGTTGCCGCTGGAGTCGACCTCGTTGAGCAGCTCCCGCAGCAGCCGGACCAGCCGGGCCGGTGCGGCCTCGGCGTCGCGCAGCGGCCGGTGGCCGTCCTCGGGGATGACGTACACGGTGCGCCCGTCGCCGCCCCGGGCGGTGACCGCCCCCAGCTCCTTCAGGTCCCGCGACAGGGTGGCCTGGGTGACCGCGACGCCGTCGCCGGCGAGCAGGTCGGCCAGCTCGGTCTGCGAGCGGACCGCCCGGGCCCGGATCAGCTCGACGATGCGGGCGTGCCGGGCGGCGCGCGTCAGCGAGCCCGTCATCGCTGCTCCGCCAGCAGGAACGTCAGCAGCGCCTTCTGGGCGTGCAGCCGGTTCTCCGCCTGGTCGAACACCGCGCTGCGCGGGCCGTCGAGCACCTCGTCGGTGATCTCCTCGCCCCGGTGCGCCGGCAGGCAGTGCAGCACGAACGCCTCCGGCGCGGCGTGCCCGAGCAGCACCTTGTCGACCTGGTACGGCAGGAACGGGGTGATCCGGTCCAGCCCGTCGGCCTCCTGCCCCATCGAGGTCCAGGTGTCGGTGGCGATCACGTCGGCGTCGCGTACCGCCTCGACGGGGTCGCGCAGCGCGCGCACCGACCCGCCGGTGCCGGCGGCGATCTCGGCGGCCCGGGCCAGCACCGCCGGGTCGGGGTCGAACCCCTCCGGCCCGGCCACCCGCACGTGCATGCCGGCCGTCGCCCCGGCCAGCAGGTACGAGTGCGACATGTTGTTCGCCGCGTCCCCCACGTACGCCAGGGTGCGGCCGTGGGTGCCGCCGCACCGCTCGCGGACGGTGAGCAGGTCGGCGAGGAGCTGGCAGGGGTGGAAGCCGTCGGTGAGGGCGTTGACCACCGGCACGCTCGCCCCGGCCGCCACCTCGGCGATCCGGTCGTCGCCGTGGGTGCGCAGCACGATCGCGGCCACGTACCGGGACAGCACCCGGCCGGCGTCGGCGAGGGCCTCGCCCCGGCCGAAGTGGGTGACCTGGGTGTCCACCACGAGCGGGTGGCCGCCCAGCTCGGCGATGCCGGCGTCGAAGGAGATCCGGGTGCGCAGGCTCTGCTTGTCGAACAGCACCGCCACCGACCTCGGCCCGGCGAGGGGCTTGTGGGCGTACCGCTCCAGCTTCATGAGGGTGGCGAGGTCGAGCACGGCGGCCTGCTCGGCGGGCGAGAGGTCGTCGTCGCGCAGCAGGTGGCGGGTCACGCGGGTGTCTCCTCGGAAGCGGAAGCGGGAGCAGGGGCGGGGATGGAGGCGGGAGCGGGGGCCGCAGCCGCCAGGGCGGCCGGCAGGGCGGCGAGGAACGCGTCGACCTGGTCGGTGGAGAGGATCAGCGGCGGGGCGAGCCGGACCACGCCCGGCTGCACCGGGTTGACCAGGAACCCGGCCTCGCGCAGGGCGGTGGCCAACGGGCCGGCCACGTCGGCGGCCAGCACGATGCCGAGCAGCAGGCCCGCGCCGCGCACCTGCGCGACCAGGGGATGGCCGAGCGCCTCGATCCCCCGGCGCAGCCGCTCGCCGACCCGCTTGACGTGGTCGAGCAGCCCCTCGTGGGCGATGGTGGAGACCACGGCGAGGGCGGCGGCGCAGCTCACCGGGTTGCCGCCGAAGGTGGTGCCGTGCGAACCGGCCTTGAGCAGCTCGGCGGCCGGGCCGAAGGCCAGGCAGGCGCCGATGGGCAGGCCGCCGCCGAGCCCCTTGGCGAGGGTGACGACGTCCGGTTCCACGCCCTCGGCCTGGTGGGCGAACCAGTGCCCGGTGCGGCCGACGCCGGTCTGCACCTCGTCGAGCACCAGCAGGGCGCCGTGCCGGGCGGTGATCCGCCGGGCCTCGGCGAGGTAGCCGGCGGGCGGGACGACGACGCCGTTCTCGCCCTGGATCGGCTCCAGGATCACCATGGCCGTCGCGTCGGTCACGGCCTCGGCGAGGGCCACCGCGTCGCCGTACGGGACGTGGGTGACGTCGCCGGGCAACGGACGGAACGGGTCGGCCTTGGCCGGCTGGCCGGTCAGGGCGAGCGCGCCCATGGTCCGGCCGTGGAACCCGCCGGCGGTGGCGACGACGTGGGAGCGGCCGGTCAGCCGGGACAGCTTGAACGCCGCCTCGTTGGCCTCCGCGCCGGAGTTGGCGAAGAAGACCCGGCCGGGGCGGCCGGCGAGGGCCAGCAGCAGCTCGGCGAGGGCCACCGGCGGCTCGGCGACGAACAGGTTGGACACGTGCCCCAGGGTGGCGACCTGCTTGGACACGGCGGCCACCACGGCGGGGTGGGCGTGGCCGAGGGCGTTGACCGCGATGCCGCCGAGCAGGTCGACGTACTCCCGGCCGGCCTCGTCGACCACGACGGCGCCGGAGCCGGAGACCAGCGCGAGCGGCGGCGTGCCGTAGTTGTCCATCAGCGACTGTTGCCAGCGCTCCACGAGCGTGCTCACGGGTTGGTCACCATCGTTCCGAATCCTTCCGAGGTAAAGACCTCCAGCAGCGTGGAGTGGGCGACCCGGCCGTCGACGACGTGCGCGGCCGGGACTCCCCCGCGCACCGCCCGCAGGCAGGCTTCCATCTTCGGGACCATCCCCGAGGCCAGGGACGGCAGCAACTTCGCCAGATCGTCGGCGGTGATCTCGCTGACCAGGCTGTCGGTATCCGGCCAGTCGGCGTAGAGGCCGGCCACGTCGGTGAGGACGACCAGCTTGCGGGCCTGGAGCGCGATCGCGAGCGCGGCGGCGGCGGTGTCGGCGTTGAGGTTGTGCAGCACCCCGTCGGCGTCCGGCGCGACGGTGGAGATCACCGGGATGCGGCCCGCCGCGATCAGGTCGGTCACCGCCGACGTGTCCACCGACTCGACGTCGCCGACCTGACCGACGTCGACCGGCTCGCCGTCGACGATCGCGGGGCGGCGCACGGCCGTGAACAGGCCGGCGTCCTCGCCGGAGAGACCGACGGCGTACGGGCCGTGCGCGTTGATCAGCCCGACGAGTTCCCGGCCGACCTGGCCCACGAGGACCATCCGGACGACGTCCATCGCCTCGGGCGTGGTGACCCGCAGGCCGCCCCGGAACTCGCTGTCGATGCCCAGCCGGCCGAGCATGGCCGAGATCTGCGGCCCGCCGCCGTGCACGACGACGGGCTTGATGCCCGCGTACCGCAGGAAGACCATGTCGGCGGCGAAGGCCCGCTGGAGTTCGGGGTCGACCATGGCGTTGCCGCCGTACTTGACCACGACGGTGGCCCCGGCCAGGCGCCTCAGCCAGGGCAGCGCCTCGATCAGGGTCTCGGCCTTGGCCTGGGCGCGGACGAGATCGGCGTTGAGGCTCATGGTCACGTCGAGTACGCCGAGTTCTCGTGCACGTACGCGTGCGACAGGTCGTTGGTCCAGACCGTGGCCGCCGCGTCCCCGGCGTGCAGGTCGATCCGGATGGTCACGTCCCGCCCGGTGAGGTCCACCTTCGACCGGTCCTCGGCGGCGGCCCCGGCCCGGCACACCCACACGCCGTTGACGGCGACGTCGAGGCGGTCCGGCTCGAAGGCGGCGGCGGTGGTGCCGACGGCGGCGAGGATCCGACCCCAGTTCGGGTCGTTGCCGAACAGCGCCGTCTTGACCAGGTTGTTGCGGGCCACCGACCGGCCCACCTCGACCGCGTCGTCCTCGCTCGCGGCACCCACCACGTCGATGGCGATCTGCTTGGTGGCGCCCTCCGCGTCGGCGACGAGCTGCTGGGCCAGGTCGTGGCAGGCGGCGGTGACCGCCTCGGTCAGCTCGGCCTCGGTCGGCTCGATGCCGGACGCGCCGCTGGAGAGCAGCAGCACCGTGTCGTTGGTGGACATGCAGCCGTCGGAGTCGACGCGGTCGAAGGTGACCCGGCACGCCGCGCGCAGGGCGGCGTCGAGCGTCTCCGGCCCGGCGACCGCGTCGGTGGTGAGCACGCAGAGCATGGTCGCCATGGCGGGGGCGAGCATCCCGGCGCCCTTGGCCATCCCGCCGACGGTCCAGCCGCTACCGGCGGCCACCGTCGTCTTCGGCCGGGTGTCGGTGGTCATGATTGCCTCGGCGGCTGCGGTGCCGCCGTCGCGGGACAGGCCGCGGATCGCCGCGCGCACGCCCGGCAGCAGCTTCTCCATCGGCAGCCGCTCGCCGATCAGGCCGGTGGAGCAGACCGCGACGTCCACCGCGCCGAGCCGCAGCCGGGGGCTCGACGAGGTCAGCGCGGCGGCGGTGTGCTCGGCGGTGGCGTGGGTGTCCTGGAAGCCGCCCGGGCCGGTGCAGGCGTTCGCGCCGCCCGAGTTGAGCACCACGGCACGGGCCACCCCGTGCCGGACGACCTGCTGGGTCCAGAGCACGGGGGCCGCCTTGACGCGGTTGGCGGTGAAGACGCCGGCGACTCCGGCGTCCGGGCCGTCGTTGACGACGAGGGCGACGTCGCCCGCGCCGCCGGCCTTGAGCCCGGCGGCGACCCCGGCCGCCCGGAACCCCCTGGGAGCGGTGACGGTCATGGTGATACTCCGAAGATAGAAAGGCCCGTGGTCTCGGGGAGGCCGAACATCAGGTTGGCGTTCTGCACGGCCTGGCCGGCCGCGCCCTTGCCGAGGTTGTCGATGGCGCTGACCACGATCACCCGGCCCGAGTCGGCGTCGACGCCCGCCTGGAGGTGGCAGGAGTTCGAGCCGAGGGTGGCGGCGGTGTGCGGCCAGGCCCCCTGCGGCAGCACGTGCACGAACGGCGCGTCCGCGTACGCCTCGGCGAGCAGCGCCGCCGGGTCGGCGTCGCCCGTCGGCACGGCCGTGACCGTGGCGAGGATGCCGCGCGGCATCGGCGCGAGGACCGGCGTGAACGACAGGCTCGTCGCGCCGGTGGCCTGCTTGATCTCCGGTACGTGCTGGTGGGCGCCGACCTTGTACGGCGACAGGTCGCCCATCACCTCGCTGCCGAGCAGGTGGACCTTGGCGGCCCGGCCCGCGCCGGAGGTGCCGGAGGCGGCGACCACCACCACGTCGGCCGGCTCGACCGCGCCGGCGGCGACCAGCGGGGCGAGCGCGAGCGTGACTGCCGCCGCGTAACAGCCGGTGCTGGCCACCCGAGTGGCGGCGGTGATCTCCGTGCGCTGGCCGGGCAGCTCCGGCAGGCCGTACGCCCAGGCCCCCGCGTGCTCGCCGCCGTAGTAGCGCGACCAGGCCGCCGCGTCGCGCAGCCGGTGGTCCGCGCCCAGGTCGACCACCCGGGCCGACTCGGGCAGGGCCGCCGCGAGGGCCGCCGACTCGCCGTGCGGCAGGGCCAGGAAGACCAGGTCCGCGTCGGCGAGGGCGGCCGGCTCGGTCGCGGCGAACACCAGGTCCAGCCCGGCGAGCTGCGGGTGTACGGCGCTGACCGGCGCGCCGGCCCGGCTGTGCGCGGTGGCGGTGACCAGGTCGAACTCCGGGTGACCGGCGATCAGGCGCAGCAGCTCACCCCCGGCGTAGCCACTCGCCCCGGCGACCGCGACTCGAATACCCATTCCCACCTCCGCATGCCTATGCAGCGAAGGCTACTCGGGTCGGCGTCCCATCGCAAGGTCATGCACTCGACTGCATGAGAATGACGAACCGCCCGGCGGTGAGCTTGGCCGGGCCGCTGTCGGGGTGGTTAGGAGGGGCCCCTTCCTATACAGGAAGCGTTAACAAGGGGCCCCTCCTTACACCTCAGGCGCCGCGGAGGGTGGCGTTGACGCGGTCCGCCGCGCGGGCCACCGCCGCGTCGCGGGCCGCCACCGCCTCCTCGACCGTCAGCGTCCGGTCGGGGGCGCGGAAGGTCAGCTTGTACGCCAGCGACTTGCGCCCCGCGCCGAGCTGCTCCGAGGCGTACACGTCGAACAGCCGCACGGCCTCCAGCAGCTCGCCGGCCCCCTCGACCAGGGCGCGCTGCACCTCGGCGGCCGGCACCCGCTCGTCCACCACCAGGGCCACGTCGATCAGCGCCGGCGGGAAGCCGGAGATCGTCGGGGCCGGGGCGACCGGGGCGGGCGGCAGCGCGTCGAGGTCCAGCTCCATGGCGCTGGTGCGCCGAGGCAGCTCCAGCGCGGCCAGCACGGCCGGGTGCAGCTCGCCGGCGTGCCCGACCACGGCCCCGTCGACCAGCAGCTCGGCGCAGCGGCCCGGGTGCCAGGGGGCGTGCTCGGCGGCCCGCACCTCGACCCGCCCGGCGGGGATGTCGGCGGCGGCGAGCACCGCCCGCCCCGCCTCGATCGCGTCCGCCCAGCCCGCCGGTCGACCCGCGCCCCACCAGCCGGCCGGGTCTGCGTCCCCGGTCAGCACCACGGCGACGTGCCGGGGCTGGTCGGGCACGACCGCGTCGGCGGCGGCGAACTCCGCGTCGGTGGGCCGCCGGTCGACGCCCATCGCGGGCGGCGCGCCGACGCCGGGGCGGGGGTGGAACACCGTGCCGATCTCGTAGAGGGCGACGTCGCGGTGGCCCCGGCCGAGGTTGCGCCGCAGGATGCCCAGCAGCGGGCCGAGCAGCGTGGTGCGCAGCAGCGGCTCCTCCTCCGACAGCGGGTTGGCGACCCGCACCGCCGCCCGGCGCGGGTCGTCGGCGGGCAGGCCGAGCTGGTCGGCCAGCTCACCGGCGACGAACGGGTGGGCCAGCACCTCCACGTACCCGCGCTCGGCCAGCGAGCGGGCCACGGCCCGTCGCCGTCGCTGCTGCCAGGTCAGCCCCCGGCCGGGGGGCGCGGTGGGCAGCACCGACGGCACCCGGTCGTACCCGTCGAGGCGGACCACCTCCTCGACCAGGTCGGCCGGGTCGGTGAGGTCGGGCCGCCAGCTCGGGGGCACGACGGTGAGCGCGTCCGCGCCGCCGGCGGCCGGGACGGCGGCGGAGCCCGCGTCCTCGCCGAGCCGGTCGACGCCCCTGGTGACGTGGCAGCCGACCTGTTCCAGCAGCGACACCACCCGCTCCGGCGAGTAGGCCACGCCCACCCGCCGGCTCGGCAGGTCCGCCGGCAGGGTCACCGGGGTACGCGGCGCGACGTGGTCGAGGTCGAGGATCTCGGCCCCGGGGGTGCCGCCGGCGTGCTCGGTGAGCAGCCGCACCGCCCGCTCGATCGCGACCAGCGGCAGGGCCGGGTCGACGCCCCGCTCCCAGCGCTTCGCCGCCTCGCTGAACAGCTTGTGCCGGCGGGCGGTGCGCCCGACCATCACCGGGTCCCAGTGCGCGGCCTCGAAGAGCACGTTCGTGGTGGAGGCGACGACCTCGCTGGTCTCGCCGCCCATCACGGCGGCGAGCGAGATCGGCACCCCGGCGTCGTCGCCCGCGAGGGCGTTGGGCAGCCCGGCGTCGGCGATGACCATGTCCTCTACGGCCAGCGTGCGGGTCACCCCGTCCAGGGTGGTCAGCTTCTCCCCCGCCTCGGCCCGGCGCACCACCAGCGGCCCGGAGAGCCGGTCGGCGTCGAAGGCGTGCATGGGCTGGCCCAGTTCGAGCATCACGTAGTTGGTGACGTCGACGGCCAGGGAGATGCTGCGCACGCCCGCGACGGTGAGCCGCCGCTGCATCCAGCCGGGCGTGGGCGCGGTCGGGTCGATTCCCCGCACCATCCGGGCGGCGAACCGGTCGCAGCCGACGGTGTCGCGCACCTCGACCGGGTACGCCGGCTCGGCCGTCCCGCCCGGCGCGGGCGTCAGCCCCGGGTCGCGGAACGGCACGCCGAGGGCGTGGGCCAGCTCCCGGGCGATGCCGCGCACGCTGAGGGCGTACCCCCGGTCGGGGGTGATCTCCAGCTCGACCACCACGTCGTCGAGGCCGACCACGCCGCGCGCGTCGTCGCCGGGGGCGGCCTTGGCGTCCTCGGGCAGCACGATGATGCCCGAGTGGTCGTCGCCCAGGCCCAGCTCCTTCGCGGAGCAGATCATGCCCGCGGAGTTGCGCCCGTACGTCTTGCGCGCGCCGATGGCGAAGCCGCCGGGCAGCACGCCGCCGGGGAGGATCACCACGACCCGGTCGCCGGGGGCGAAGTTGCGCGCCCCGCAGACAATCTCCTGGGGCTCGCCGGTGCCGTTGGCCGCCCCGACGTCCACCCGGCAGAACCGGATCGGCTTCTTGAAGCCGGTGAGCTCCTCGATCTCCAGGACCTCGCCGACGACCAGCGCGCCGGTGACGCTCGCCCGCAGGTCGGCGACCGACTCGACCTCGATGCCGAGGTCGACCAGCGCCTGCTCCAGGTCGTCGGCGGGCAGGTCGACGGGGAGGTCGACGTACTCCCGCAGCCAACTGACAGAAACTCGCATGACTGTTAGACCACCGTCTCCGTTACTCGTGCCCGGGCCGTCAGACGCCGAACGCGCGGGTGAACCGCACGTCGCCCTCGGCCATGTCCCGCATGTCGCTGACCCCGTGGCGGAACATCACGGTGCGGTCGATGCCCATGCCGAACGCGAAACCGGAGTAGACCTCCGGGTCGATCCCGCAGGCCCGCAGCACCCGCGGGTTGACCATGCCGCAGCCGCCCCACTCGACCCAGCGCGGCCCGTCGCGGTGCTCGGGGAACCACACGTCGAACTCGGCCGACGGCTCGGTGAACGGGAAGTAGTGCGGCCGCCAGCGGGTCTTCGCGCCCTCGCCGAACATGGCGCGGGCGAAGTGGTCGAGGGTGCCGCGCAGGTGCGCCATCGTGATGCCCTTGTCGACCACCAGGCCCTCGACCTGGTGGAAGACGGGGGCGTGGGTGGCGTCCAGCTCGTCGGTGCGGTAGACCCGGCCGGGGACCACCACGTAGATCGGCGGCCGTCGGGTGAGCATGGTGCGCGCCTGCACCGGGGAGGTGTGGGTGCGCAGCACCAGGCCGGAGCTGTCCGCGCCGGGCGGCGGCGCGATGTGGAAGGTGTCCATCAGGCCCCGCGCCGGGTGGTCGGCGGGGATGTTGAGGGCGTCGAAGTTGGTCCACTCCAGCTCGACCTCGGGCCCCTCGGCCACCTCGTAGCCCATCCCGACGAAGAGGTCGCTGATCTGCTCCATGAGGGTGCTCAGCGGGTGCCGGGCGCCGCGCGGCCGGCGGTCGTAGGGCAGGGTGACGTCCACCCGCTCCTCCACCAGCACCCGCTCGGCCTGCTCGCGTTCGACGACCTCGGCGCGGGCGGCGTAGGCGGCCTCGATCGCCCGGCGGGACTCGTTGACCCGCTTGCCGGCGTCGGCCTTCGCGGCTGGCGGCAGCGCGCCGATCTCCCGGCGGGCCAGGGAGACCGGGGAGCGGTCGCCGAGGTGCGCCGGGCGCAGCGCGGCCAGCGCGTCCGGGTCGGCGGCGGCGGCGAACGCCCGCTCGGCGTCGGCCACGGCCCCGGCCAGGGCCTCCGGGTCGAGCAGGGCGACCTGCTTCGGGTCGTACGGATCGTTGCGATAGGTCATGGCGTACGGGCACTCCCTCACGGCGGCGCCGGCCCGTCACGGGCGGCGAAGCGAGTCTACGGACGCGCGGCTGCGCCGCAGCCCGCCGGTGGGAGGTCGCGCAGGGGGAAGGGTCAGGCCCGCCGCCCGCCGACACCGGCGGGCTGGCTAAACGAACGCCGTGGCGCGTTCACCATCGTCGGACTGCTCCCCTGCTGTGGGACCGCGCCCGGCGCCCCTCACGGGCGTCGGCGCAGTGCTCTGGCTGAAGCGTACAGGCAGACGGCGGCGGCCGCCGCCAGATTCAGGCTCTCGGCGCGCCCGTGCAGCGGCACCCGGACCCGGGCGTCGGCGGCGGCGGTCAGCTCCTCGGGCAGCCCGTGCGCCTCCGAGCCGAACAGCCAGGCGGTCGGCGCCGCGAGGGCGCCGGCGTCGGCGAGGTCGTCGAGGTCGCGGTCGCCGTACCCGGTGGTGGCGAGGACGGCGAGGCCGGCGGCCCGCAGCGCGGCGACCACGGCGACGGGGTCGGGCGCGCGGACCACGTCGACGTGGAAGAGGCTGCCGGCGGAGGCCCGCACGCACTTGCCGTTGTACGGGTCGACCGCGTCGCCGGCGAAGACCACCGCCCCGGCCCCGGCGGCGTCGGCGGTGCGCAGCACGGTCCCGGCGTTGCCCGGGTCACGGATCTCGGCGAGCACCGCGACGAGGCGGGGGCCTGCGGCGAGCGCGGCGTCCAGCGGCACGTCCAGGTGCCGGCAGACGGCGACGAGGCCCTGCGGGGCGACGGTCTCGGCGAGCGCGGCGAGGGCGTCGTCGGTGACCTCGGAGACGGGCACGTCGGCGCGGGCCGCCTGCGCGGCGAGGTCGGCGTGCCGGTCGAGGGCCGCCGGGGTGCCGAACAGCTCGACGACGGTGCCGGCGCGGGCGAGGGCCTCCCGGACGGCCTGCGGGCCCTCGGCGAGGAACCGACCGGCGGCGTCGCGGTCCCGGCGGCGGTGCAGCCGGCGGGCGGCGACGATCCGGGGGGTACGCGGGGTGAAGGTCATGGTGTGCGGCTCCCCAGCGCGACCGAGGCGCCCGCCGCGCGTCGGGGACGACGCGGCGGGCGCCTCGGTCGGGTGCTGGCGGATCAGGCGGCCTGGGCCGCCGCGCCGCCGGTGCCCTCGGCCGCCACGGCGACGCGGGCGACCTCGACGATCGCCGCGAAGGCGGTGGCGTCGTTGACGGCCAGGTCGGCCAGGATCTTGCGGTCGACCTCGACGCCGGCCAGGCGCAGGCCCTGGATCAGCCGGTTGTAGGTCATCCCGTTGGCGCGGGCGCCCGCGTTGATCCGGGTGATCCAGAGCTGCCGGAAGTCGCCCTTGCGGTCGCGACGGTCCCGGTAGGCGTACTGCATCGAGTGCAGCACCTGCTCCTTGGCCTTGCGGTACAGCCGGGAGCGCTGACCGCGGTAGCCACTCGCGGTCTCCAGCAGGGTACGACGCTTCTTCTGGGCGTTCACAGCCCGCTTGACGCGTGCCATCTCAACTCCTTCTTCGGTTCAGGTGGCGCGCGTCAGCGGCCGAGCAGCTTCTTGATGCGCTTGACATCGGCCTTGGCCAGCACGACGGTGCCGGTCAGCCGACGGGTCTGGGTGGAGGGCTTCTTCTCCAGGTTGTGCCGGAGGCCCGCCTGCTGGGCAACGATCTTGCCCTTGCCGGTCACCTTGACCCGCTTACCCATGCCCGTGTGGCTCTTCATCTTCGGCATTTGGAACGTCTCTCCCCTGTTACTGACCGCTGGTGTCGGCGGTCGTGCCGGTCTCGCCGGCTGCTGCGGTCTCGCCGGCCGCCGGGGTCCCGCCCTCAGCCGGAGCTGCGGATTCCTCCGCGGCCCGGTCCCGGGGAGCACCACGGGACGCCGTAGCGGCGACCGCGGAGGCCTTGACGGCCCGGTGCGGAGCGAGAACCATGATCATGTTTCGGCCGTCCTGCTTCGGAGCGGCCTCGACGTATCCCAGCTCCGTGATCTCGGATTCGAGCCGGCGCAGGAGCCGGTAACCCAGCTCCGGGCGGCTCTGCTCCCGACCGCGGAACATGATCGTCACCTTGACCTTGTCGCCGGCCTTGAGGAACCGCACCACGTGACCCTTCTTGGTCTCGTAGTCGTGCGGGTCGATCTTCGGCCGGAGCTTCATCTCCTTGATGACGGTCTGCTGCTGGTTACGCCGCGCTTCGCGCGCCTTGAGTGCGCTCTCGTACTTGAACTTGCCGAAGTCCATGAGCTTGCACACCGGCGGGCGCGCCATCGGCGCAACCTCGACCAGGTCCAGGTCGACGTCCGCGGCCAGCTGAAGGGCGCGCTCCAGCGGGACGATGCCCACCTGCTCACCCTCGGGGCCGACCAGTCGGACCTCACGTGCCCGGATCTGCTCGTTCACGCGTGGTTCGACGCTGATGGGGCCTCCTCGAGTCGAGTTCTGCTAGTGGCCGACTCCGCAGCCCCCGTGGGTGGGGGCCGACCCGGAAAGCAGAAGGCCCCGGCATGTGCCAGGGCCCGCTCGACCGGTCGGCACGATCACAGGATCGCGCATCCGGGACCGGGGGGTGCCCGGAACCGGTGACCGGACCCGGCCACCGGATGTGGCGACTCGGGTGGGAGCAGGCGCTCCGCTTCGAGACCGCCCGCTCGTGGGACACGGGGGCAGTCTGGTCGACTCAGCAACACTACACCCTCGCCCGACGGACCTCAAACCGGGCGCGCAGGTCAGCGCCGTGCCGGCCGGGGCGTCGCGCGGGGGCCGGCGGGGCTCACCGGCCGGTCGCGCCCTCGGCGAGGGTCGCGAGGTGGGCCTGGTGCAGCCGGCGCAGGGCGCGCACCCCGTCGACCGCGAACTCCTTGTCGGCCGCCTGGAGGGCCATCATCGGCAGCAGGTCGTCGTCGTGCAGCTCCAGGCTCGCCCACGGCGCGCCCCGGTCGAAGCGCACCCCGCGCACGACCTCCCACGGCAGCTCGTGCGCGCCGAGCAGGTTGCGCACCCGCACGCCGAGGGCGTCGGCCTCGACGCGGGGGCGGGTGAACAGCAGGATGGCGAGCGCGGCGAAGACGCCCAGGCCGATCATGGCGGCCTGGTCGCCGCGCTGGAAGGTGCCGTAGCCGTTGCCGGTGCCGCCCGTCAGCGAGGTGGCGATCAGGCTGAACACCACCAGCACGACGACGGCCGAGACCCAGCAGACCAGCCGGATGCGTCGGGGCCGCAGGGTCACCACGTCGGTTCCGCTCACCCTCACAGTCTGCCACCCGCCCCCGGCACGCTCACAGGCGACAGGCGTGGATGTTGGTGACCAGGATGGCGCGGGCGCCCAGCTCGTACAGCTCGTCCATGATCCGGTGCACGTCGTCGCGGCGCACCATCGCCTGCACCGCCACCCAGCCCTCGCGGTGCAGCGGGGAGACGGTGGGCGACTCGATGCCGGGGGTCAGGGAGCTGGCGCGGTCGAGCAGCCCGGCCGGCACGTCGTAGGCGAGCATCACGTACCGCCGGGCGACCAGGACCCCGTGCAGCCGGCGCAGGAGCTGCGCGGCCTGCGGGTGCTCGGGGGCGTCGGCGCGGCGGACCAGCACCGCCGAGGAGACCAGCAGCGGATCGCCGACGATCTCCAGGCCGGCCTGGCGCAGGGTGGCCCCCGTGGAGACCACGTCGGCCACCACGTCGGCCACGCCGAGGCGCACGGCGTTCTCCACCGCGCCGTCGAGGCGGATGACGTCGGCGTTCAGCCCGTGGTCGTCGAGGTAGCGCCGGACCACCCCCGGGTACGCGGTGGCGACCCGGTGGCCGCCCAGCTCCTTGGCGGAGGCGATGGTGCCGGGGCGGGCGGCGAAGTGGAAGGTCGCGCCGCCGAAGGCGAGGTCCACCACCTCCTCGGCCGGGGCCCCGGAGTCGACCAGCAGGTCCCGGCCGGTGATGCCGAGGTCCAGGTCGCCGGAGCCGACGTAGGTGGCGATGTCCCGGGGACGCAGGTAGAGGAACTCGACGTCGTTGGCCTCGTCCCGGCAGACCAGGTCCTTGGGGTCGCGGCGCTGCCGGTAGCCGGCCTCGCGCAGCATCTGCACGGCCGGCTCGGCCAGGGTGCCCTTGTTGGGAATGGCGACACGCAGCATGTCGGAGTGCTCCTTCGATCGGTGGAGAGGATCAGCGGGCGCGCACTCACAGATGTCGGTAGACGTCCTTCAGCTCGAGGCCGGTGGCCAGCATGAGCACCTGCGCCTGGTAGAGAAGCTGGGAGATCTCCTCGGCCGCCCGCTCCGGGCCCTCGTGCTCGGCCGCCATCCACGACTCGGCCGCCTCCTCGACGACCTTCTTGCCGATGAAGTGCACCCCCTTCTCCAGCGCGGCGACCGTGCCCGAGCCGGGGGTGCCGGCGGCGGCCTTGGCCTGCAGCTCGGCGAACAACTCCTCGAACGTCTTCACGTCGTGCGATTCTTCCAGCACGGTGTGGGCGGGGCGCGCGGCGGGTCCCGACGGCGCGGCAGCGGCTTCCCGCCATCTCCTACCAGCATGGTGGGACGGACCTGCGCGACGACCTGCGTCGGCTCTACGCTGTCCGCCATGCCCAGCACCCGTACCGTCGCGCTCGCCGCCGCCGGGGCCACCCTCGCCGCGGTCACCGCCTGCGCGCCCCAGGACGACGCCACCCCCACCGCCGCCCCCGCCGCCACCGGCGGCGCGGCCTGCGCCAAGGAGAAGCTGCCCACCCGGACCCCGGGCCGGCTCACCGTCGCCACCGACGACCCGGCCTACGCGCCGTGGTTCACCGACAACAAGCCGGACAACGGCGAGGGCTTCGAGGCCGCCGTCGCCTACGCGGTGGCCGGCAAGCTCGGGTACGCCCGCGAGGACGTCACCTGGACCCGGACGAAGTTCGACGTCGCCGTCGCGCCCGGCCCGAAGGAGTTCGACTTCGACATCAACCAGTTCTCCATCACGGAGGAGCGGAAGAAGGCCGTGGACTTCTCCGCGCCGTACTACCTGGTGCGGCAGGCCGTGGTCGCCCGCAAATCCGCGAAGATCGCGGGGCGGACGACCCTGGCCGACCTGCGCGACGCGAAGCTCGGCGCCCAGGTCGGCACCACCAGCTACCAGGCGATCACCCAGGTCGTGAAGCCGACGGCGAAGCCGCAGGTCTACAACAGCAACGACGACGCCAAGAAGGCGCTCCAGAACGGGCAGATCGACGGCCTCGTGGTGGACCTGCCGACCGCCTTCTACATCACCGGCGCGGAGCTCACCGACACGACGATCGTCGGGCAGCTCCCCCAGGTCGGCTCGCCCGAGGCGTTCGGGCTGCTGCTGGACCGGGGCTCCCCGCTCACCGGCTGCGTCAGCGGGGCGGTCGACCAGCTCGCCGCCGACGGCACGCTCCGGCAGTTGGAGCAGAAGTGGCTGGGCAAGACGGCGGGCGCGGCCGAGCTGACATGACCCTCGCGCCACCCCACCTCCCGCCGAGTCCGCACGTACCCTCCGAGGCGCAGCGGCGGCGGGCCGCGTACCGCCGCCGGCAGACCGTGACCAGCGTGCTGGTCGCCGCCGCGTCCACGGCGGTGCTCGGCACGCTGCTGGTCGTCGCGGTCACCGGCGCGCCCGGCTGGGACCGGGTCCGGGCGTCCTTCGGCGACCCGGCGGTCGCCCGGGACGCGCTGCCCGAGGTGCTCACCGGGCTCTGGCTCAACGTCCGGCTGCTGGTCTGCTGCGCGGCCGGCGCGCTGCTGCTCGGGCTGCTGATCGCCCTCGCGCGCACGCTGCGCGGCCCGGTCTTCTTCCCGGTCCGGGCCCTCGCGGCCGGGTACACGTACACGTTCCGGGGCCTGCCGCTGATCATCGTGCTCTACCTGCTCACCCTCGGCGTGCCCGGCCTGCGGTTGCAGGGGATGCCGTCGGTGCTGGTGCTCGGCGGGCTGGCGCTGGTGCTCACCTACGGCGGGTACCTGGCCGAGGTGTTCCGGGCCGGCATCGAGTCGGTGCACCCCAGCCAGCTCGCGGCGGCGCGGTCGCTCGGGCTGACCTACCGGCAGACCATGCGGCACGTCGTGCTGCCGCAGGCCGTCCGCCGGGTGGCCCCGCCCCTGCTCAACGACGTGGTCGCGATGCAGAAGGACGTCGGGCTGGTCTCCCTCGCCGGGCCGATCGACGCGGTGCGCGCCGCGCAGATCGCCACCGCCGAGACGTTCAACTACACGCCGTACATCGTGGCCGGGGTGCTGTTCGTGCTGCTGGCGATCCCGCTGATCGCGGTCACCGACGCGGTGACGTTGCGGGCGGCCCGCCGCCAGGGAAGGAGCGCGCGGTGACGCTGCTGCGGTGCCGGGGGCTGCGCAAGACGTACGCCGGCCACGTCGTGCTCGACGGGCTGGACCTGACCGTCGACGAGCACCGGGTGGTGGCGCTGATCGGGGCGTCCGGGTCGGGCAAGTCGACGCTGCTGCGCTGCCTCAACCTGCTGGAGCCCCTCGACGACGGCACCATCGAGCTGGACGGCCAGGACGTCTCCGACCCCCGGGTCGACCCGGACCGGGTGCGCCGCCGGATCGGGATGGTCTTCCAGTCGTACAACCTCTTCCCGCACCTGAGCGTGCTCGACAACATCACCCTCGCCCCGGTCCGGGTGCACGGGCGGTCCCGGGCCGAGGCGGCGGCGCAGGCCCGGGAGCTGCTCGACCGGGTGGGGCTGGCGGCGAAGGCGGACGACTACCCGGACCGGCTCTCCGGCGGGCAGCAGCAGCGGGTGGCGATCGTCCGCGCGCTGGCCAACTCGCCCCGGCTGATGCTGCTGGACGAGGTCACCTCGGCGCTGGACCCGGAGCTGGTCGGCGAGGTGCTGACGCTGATCCGGGACCTGAAGGCCGAGGGGATGACGATGGTGCTGGCCACCCACGAGATGGCCTTCGCCCGGGAGGTCGCCGACGAGGTCTGCTTCCTCGACGGCGGCTGGGTGGTCGAGTCCGGCCCCCCGGAGCGGGTGCTGGGCGACCCGACGGAGCCCCGCACCCGCCAGTTCCTGCACCGCATCATCGAGGCCCGCCGCCTCTGACGGACCGCCGCCTCTGACGGGCCGCCGGCGGGTGGGCTGGGCTGGCTGGCTGGCCGCCCGTGTCGCCGACATGGCGGTGTCCCGACGGCCGGGATGCCCCCATGTCGGCGACCCGGCAACCCGAGTCCGCCGGTCAGGCGCCGAAGCCCAGACGAGGGGCGGCGGCGTCCAGGCCGCGTACGGCCAGCGCGGCGTCCAGCGCGGCGACCGTCGCCGACCAGCCCTTGTCCTCGGCCGAGCCGGGCAGCCCGGCCCGGTCCCGGGCCTGCTCGACGGTGTCCACCGTGAGCACCCCGTGCGCGACCGGCTTGCCCTCGTCGAGGGCGACCCGGGTCAGCCCGTCGGTGACCGACCGGCACACGTAGTCGAAGTGGGCGGTGGCGCCGCGCACCACCACGCCGAGGGCGACCACCACGTCGAAGCGGCGGGCCATCGCCTGGGCGACCACCGGCAACTCCACGGAGCCGGCGACCCGGGCCACGACCGCCCGCGCCCCGCACGCCCGCGCCGCCGCCACCGCCCGGTCGAGCATGTGGTCGGTCAGCTCGCCGTGCCAGCGCGCGGCCACGACGCCGACCGTCATCCCGGCGGCGTCCACCGCCTCCACCCCGGGCTCACCGAAACCCGCCATGGCTACGCTCCGATCTCGTCGTTCGCGACCGGGCGGCCCATCGGCGCCTCGGTGACCTCGTCCAACTCGTCCAGCAGGTGGCCCATCCGGTCCCGCTTGGTGCGCAGGTAGCGCACGTTCTCCGGGTGCGCCCGCACCGGCAGCCCCTCGCGGCCGGTGACGGTGAGGCCGTACCCCTCCAGCCCGGCCCGCTTGGCCGGGTTGTTCGTCAGCAGCCGCATCGACCGCACGCCCAGGTCGTAGAGGATCTGCGCGCCGGTGCCGTAGTCCCGCGCGTCGGCCGGCAACCCCAGGTCGAGGTTCGCGTCCACGGTGTCGCGGCCCAGGTCCTGCAACTGGTACGCCTGGAGCTTCTGCAGCAGGCCGATCCCTCGCCCCTCGTGCCCGCGCACGTAGAGCACCACCCCGCGCCCCTCCCGGGCGACCCGGGCCAGCGCGGCCTGCAACTGGGGGCCGCAGTCGCAGCGCAGCGAGCCGAACACGTCGCCGGTGAGGCACTCCGAGTGCACCCGGACCAGCACGTCGGAGCCGTCACCGAGGTCGCCCATCACCAGGGCGAGGTGCTCGGCGCTGTCGTGCTCGGCGCGGTAGCCCAGCGCCCGGAACGTCCCGTACGGGGTGGGCATCCGCGCCGCCGCGACCTGCTCCACCTGCTTCTCGGTGCGCCGCCGGTGGGCGATCAGGTCGGCGATGGTGACCAGGGTCAGCCCGTGCGTGGCGCAGAACTTCTCCAGGTCCGGCAGGCGCATCATGGTGCCGTCGTCGTTGACCAGCTCGCAGAGCACGCCGGCCGGGCGCAGCCCGGCGAGCCGGGTCAGGTCGATCGCGGCCTCGGTGTGCCCGGGCCGGCGCAGCACGCCGCCCTCCCGGGCGCGCAGCGGCACCACGTGCCCGGGCCGGGCCAGGTCGGTCGGGTCGGTGGAGGCGGCGGCGAGCAGCCGGATGGTGTGCGCCCGGTCGGCCGCCGAGATGCCGGTGCTGACCCCCTCGCGGGCGTCCACCGTCACCGTGTACGCGGTGCCGCGCCGGTCCTGGTTGGTGTGGTGCATGGGCGGCAGGTCCAGGCGGTCGCACTCGCTCTCGGTCAGCGGCACGCAGATGTAGCCGGACGTGTGGCGGACCATGAACGCCACCAGCTCGGGGGTGGCCAGCTCGGCGGCGAAGATCAGGTCGCCCTCGTTCTCCCGGTCGGCGTCGTCGACCACGACGACGGGCCGGCCGGCGGCGATGTCCGCCACCGCCTGCTCGATGCTGGCGAAAGTGCTCATGCCGGTACTCCGCTCCGCCGTGTGCCGCCGTGAGGCGGCACGCCGCACCTGATGATTCGTTCGCTGCGCTCGCTCATGCGACGGCCTCCGAGTAGGTGGGCGGGAGCGGGGCGCGGGCCGGACGGGCGGACCGCGAGGTGCGCCACCAGGCGGCGAAGCCCCAGGCGCAGAACGCCCCGTAGACGAGGTACATGGCGGCGGACGGGTAGAACCCGCCGCGCAGCAGCAGCGGCACGCCGACCGCGTCCACCGCGATCCAGATCAGCCAGAACTCCACCCAGCCCCGGGCCATGCCGTACGTGGCGAGCAGGCTGCCGGTGAGGATCCACGCGTCGGCCAGCGGCCCCCAGGAGCCGAGCGCCGCCAGCACCGGGTACGCGACGGCGGTGCCCACGGCGGCGGCCAGCAGCAGGCCGAGCCGCTCCCGGCCGGTGGCCCAGCGCGGCGCGACCGCGGCGCGGTCGCCGTCGGCCCCGGGCCGGCGGTTGCGCGACCAGCGCCACCAGCCGTAGAGGCTGACGGCGAAGAAGAACACCTGCCGGCCGGCCTGCCCGTAGAGGTCGTGGGCCTGCGGGGTGGCGAACGCCCCGCCGAGGAAGACGGTGAACAGCAGCGCGTTGCCGGCCATGCCGACCGGCCAGGCCCAGACCGCCAGGCGCAGCCCGAACAGCGCCGAGGCCAGGCCGAAGACGTTGCCGACCACCTCGCGCACCAGCACCGGGGAGCCGGCGACCTGCACCTGGGCGTCGAGCAGCCAGCCGAGGGGCCCGGTCACCGCGCGCCCCCGTCGCCCGGCCGGTCGGGGTCCCCGCCGGGCGATCCGCCGCCGGTTGGTCCGTCGCCCCCGCCGGCCAGCCGGTCGCCGAGCAGGCGCTCGACGTACTTGGCCAGCACGTCCACCTCCAGGTTGACGGGGTCGCCCACGGCGCGGGCGCCGAGCGTGGTCAGCTTGAGGGTGGTGGGGATCAGCCCGACGGCAAACCAGTCCGGCCCCACCCCGGCCACGGTCAGCGACACGCCGTCGACGGTGATCGAGCCCTTCTCCACCACGTACCGGGCGAGGCCGGCGGGGAGGCGGAAGCGGACCGTCTCCCACTGCTCGGCCGGCTCCCGGGACAGCACCTCGCCCACCCCGTCGACGTGGCCCTGCACGATGTGCCCGCCGAGCCGGCTGTTCAGCGCGGCGGCCCGCTCCAGGTTGACCGGGGCGCCGGGGCGCAGCGCGCCCAGCGCGGAGCGGCGCAGCGTCTCGCCCATCACGTCGGCGGTGAAGACCCCGCCGCCGACGTCGACGACGGTGAGGCAGACGCCGTTGACCGCGATGGAGTCGCCGTGCCGGGCGTCGGTGGTGACCAGCGGGCCCCGGACGGCGACCAGCGCGGAGTCGCCCCCGGTCTCGGTCACGCGGACGACCTCGCCCAGCTCCTCGACGATGCCGGTGAACATGTCAGCCCTCCCTCTTCCGGGGCAGCGCGGTGATCCGCAGGTCGGGACCGACCTGGGTGACGTCGGTGATCTCCAGCTCGACGGCGTCGGCGACGGTGTCCACCCCGGCGTCGGCCAGCGCGGTCGCGCCCGCGCCGAGCAGCTTCGGCGCGACGTACCCGACGACCCTGTCGACCAGGCCGGCGGCGAGGAACGCGCCGGCCAGCTTCGGGCCGCCCTCGAGCAGCGCGGCCCGCACCCCCCGGCGGTGCAGCTCCGCCAGCAGCGCCGGCAGGTCGACCCGGCCGTCCGGGCCGGCGCCGACCTCGGCGGCGGTGGCGATCCAGGTCCGGGCGGCGCCGTCGCGGACCCGGGCCCCGGCGGGGGTACGCCCCGAGCTGTCCACCACCACCCGCAGCGGCTGCCGGATGGCAAGGCTGCCGTCGCGGAGGTTGCGGGCGGTGAGCCGGGGGTCGTCGGCGAGCACGGTGCCCACCCCGGCGAGCACCGCGTCGACCGTGCCGCGCAGCGCGTGCACGTCGGTCCGGGCGGCCTCCGAGGTGATCCACATGCTGGTGCCGTCGGCGGCGGCGGAGCGCCCGTCGAGGGTCGCGGCGTACTTCCAGATCACGTACGGCCAGCCCCGGCGCGTGGAGGTCAGCCAGGCGACGTTGCCGGCCTCGGCCTCGGCGGCGCGCAGCCCGACCTCGACGGCGATGCCGGCGGCGCGCAGGGTCGCGGCGCCGCCGGAGGCGATGGGGTTCGGGTCCGGCACCGCGACGACCACCCGGGCGACGCCGGCGGTGATCAGGGCGTGGCTGCACGGGCCGGTGCGGCCGGTGTGGTCGCAGGGCTCCAGCGTGACCACGGCCGTTCCGCCCCGGGCGCGGCTGCCGGCCTGGGCCAGCGCGACGATCTCGGCGTGCGGCCCGCCCGCGTACGCGTGGAATCCCTCCCCGACGACCTCGCCGTCCGGGTCGAGCAGCACGCAGCCGACCACCGGGTTGGGGCTGGTGGTGCCGAGCCCGCGGGCCGCGAGCGCGATCGCCCGACGCATCGCCTCGTCCACGCAGACGCTGGCCATCGCCCTGCCCTCTCACTCGCCGGTCCGGCGCGCGGGCGGGACGGGAGGCCGCGGGCAGGCGGCGGCGGAGATCCGGGGACGGCGGAGCCGGCCCCGGGGAGCCCGCGCGGCGGCTGAGGTCAGCGGCCGGCACAGGGCCCGCCCCGTCCCGCGCGCTGTCTCCCATCCGGACTGTCTGGGGGTGGGCTGGCCGCCCCCAACCGTCGGCCCCGGAGTCTCACCAGGTCCACCGGGCGGCAGAGCCGTCCGGGTAGCGGGCTTACCACGGTCTCGACCGTGGATCACCGCCGGTTCGGAATTACACCGAGTCCCGCCAGCGCGTGGTGGGTACCCCCGAAGTGTTGCACGCCGCGCGGCGGTCGTCTGCCCGGAGGGGAGCTACCTCACAGTGGGCGGCCGGTCAGGTGACGCCGCGCCGCCGGTCCACGGCCACGTACGAGCCGGGTTGGCTCTTGGCGACGGACTTCATCTCCGAGGCCACGGCGATGGCCTCCAGCGGGTTGGTGAAGCGCTTGTCCGCGTCGGAGACGGAGACCCCGATCGAGAGCGTGACCAGCGCGGCGCGCCGGATGTTGCCCCGGCGGTCCTTCAGCTCGACGTAGCCGCGCTCGGCGTCGGAGGCGTCGTAGAGGCGGTCGGCGGAGGTCTCGAAGTCCACCACCGCGCGGGAGGTGAGCGGCAGGACCTGCTCGGGGGCGCAGACGATGACGAAGTCGTCGCCGCCGACGTGGCCGAGGAAGGCCGGCGGCAGCCCGATCGCCACCACCGCCCGGTGCAGGCTGCGGGCCAGCGCGGAGATGAACTCGTCGCCCCGGACGAAGCCGTACCGGTCGTTGACGCTCTTGAACCGGTCGATGTCGACGTAGCCGACGGCGTAGTCGACGCCGTTGCGCACCCGGTCGCTGATCTCCCGGCGGATGCGGGAGTTGCCGGGCAGGCCGGTCAGCGGGGAGACCTCCCGGAACTCCTTGTTGCGGCGCAGGGTGGAGCTGACCCGGGCGACCAGCTCGGCGGTGTCGAAGGGCTTGACCAGGTAGTCGTCCGCGCCCGCGCTGAGCCCGTGGACCTTGTCCACGGTCAGCCCCTTGGCGGTCAGCATGATCACCGGCAGGGCGGAGGTCATCGGGTTGGCGCGCAGCCGCCGGGTCAGCTCCAGCCCGTCGATGCGCGGCATCATCAGGTCGACCACCGCCAGGTCGGGCCGTTGCCGCTCGATCTTGTCGAGCGCCTCCTGGCCGTCGCTGGCGTGGATCACGTCGAAGCCGTGCAGCCGCAGGTTGAACTCGACGAACCGGGCGATGTCCGCGTCGTCGTCGACGACGAGGATGATGTCGGGACGCTCCTCGGGGGCGTCCACCTCAGACCCCGGCGACCGCGCGCTCCGCGAGGCCGCGCAGGCGACGGACGGCCTCGGCGGGGTCGTCGGCCCCGTAGACGGCGGTGCCGGCGACGAAGGCGTCCGCGCCGGCGGCGGCGGCCTGCTCGATGGTGTCCGCGGCGATCCCGCCGTCGACCTCGATGCGCAGCTCCAGGTGGCCGGCGTCGACGTGCCGACGGGCGGCGCGCACCTTGTCCAGCAGCTCCGGGATGAACCGCTGCCCGCCGAAGCCGGCCTTGATCGTCATGATCAGCAGCGTGTCGAAGCTCGGCAGCAGCTCCAGGTACGGCTCGATCGGGGTGTCCCGGTCGATCGCCAGCCCCGCCTTCGCCCCGGCCGCCCGCAGGTCCTTCGCCAGGGCCACCGGGTTGTCGCAGGCCTCCGCGTGGAAGGTGACGTTGTACGCCCCCGCGTCGGCGTACCCGGGGGCCCAGCGGCGCGGGTCGTTGATCATGAGGTGCACGTCGAACGGGAGCCGCGTGGCGGCCCGTAGGCTCTGCACGACGGGCAGCCCGATGGTCAGGTTCGGCACGAAGTGGTTGTCCATGACGTCCACGTGCAGCCAGTCTGCGGCGCCCTCGACGGCGCGGACCTCCTCGGCCAGGCGGGCGAAGTCGGCGGCGAGGATGCTGGGGGCGACGATCGGCGGCGGTACGCTCACCGGGCCAGTGTACGAAGGCGACCGCGAACCGTCGGCATCGCGGCCCCACCCGGGACACGCTGTGACCCAGACGTGACCGTCGGCGCGTCGCCGGGCGCTCCCCCGACCCGCTGCGGGCCACGGAGACGGGGGACGGCCGGTCGGCCGTCCCCCGTCGTGTTCCGGGCCGGTCAGCCCCGGCGCAGCACCGCGAGGAACATCGCGTCGGTGCCGTGCCGGTGCGGCCAGAGCTGCACCGACGGCCCGTCCCCCAGCCCCGGCATGGCGGCCGGCAGCAGCGGGCGGGCGTCGACGAAGTCCGCCGGCACCCCGGCGCGGCGGGCCGCCTCGGTCACCGTCACGTGCGTCTCCACCGTGTGCGGCGAGCAGGTCACGTAGGCCACCAGGCCACCCGGGCGCGCCGCCCGCAGCGCCGCCGAGAGCAGCTCGCGTTGCAACCGGGTCAGCGGCGGCAGGTCCGACGGCTGCTTGCGCCAGCGGGCCTCGGGCCGGCGGCGCAGCGCGCCCAGCCCGGTGCACGGGGCGTCCACCAGCACCCGGTCGAAGTGCCCCTCGGGCAGCTCCGGATCGGAGCCGACCGTGCGGCCGTCGGTGTGCAGCACCGTCACCGGCAGCCCCCGGGTCGCCTGGGTGACCAGCCGGGCCCGGTGCTCGGAGACCTCGACCGCGGTCAGCCGGGCCCCCCGCTGCGCGGCGAGCGCCCCGAGCAGGGCCGACTTGCCGCCCGGCCCGGCGCACAGGTCGAGCCAGTGCGCGTCCGGGCCGTCGAGCGGGGCCACCGCCAGCGCGTTGGCCACGAGCTGGGAGCCCTCGTCCTGGACGTGCGCCCGGCCCTCGGCCAGCGCCGGCAGGTCGCCCGGTGCCCCGCCGCCGAGGTAGACCGCGTACGGGGAGAACGCGCCCGGCGCGCCGCCGACCTCGTCGGCCAGCTCGACCGGGTCGGCCAGGCCCGGCCGGGCGCACAGGTGCACCGGCGGACGGTCGTTGTCCTCGATCAGCAGGCGGGTGGTCTCGCCCAGGTCGCCGCCGAGCGCCTCGGCGAACGCCCGCACGATCCACTGCGGGTGGCTGTAGGCCAGGGCCAGGTGCCCGATCGGGTCGGCCTCGAAGTCCGGGGCGAGTTTCGCCACCCAGGCGTCGGCGTCGCGCGCGGCCACCTCGCGCAGCACCGCGTTGGCGAAGCCGGTGGCGCCGGCGCCGACCGCGCGCACCAGGTCGACGGTCGAGGAGACCGCCGCGTGCGCCGGCACCCGGGTGTGCAGGAGCTGGTACGCGCCCAGCCGCAGCGCGTCGCGCACCGGCGGGTCGATCCGGGCCACGTCCCGGCCGGCGGCGTCGGTGAGGATCGCGTCGAGGGTGCCGGTGTGCCGCAGCGCGCCGTAGGTCAGCTCGGTGGCGAAGGCCGCGTCCCGGCCGGTCAGCCCGGCGTCGCGCAGCAGCGCCGGCAGCACCAGGTTGGCGTACGCGTCGTCCCGGTGCACCGCCGCGACCGCCTGGTACGCCACGTACCGGGGCAGGTCCACGGCGGGTCGGGCCGGTCGGTCGCCCCGCCGGTCCGGGCCGGGCCGCCCGCCCCGGGCCGGGCGGTCGCCGTAGGCCGGACGGTCGCCCCGGGCCGGGCGGTCACCGTAGGCCGGACGGTCGCCCCGGGTCGGGCGGTCACCGTACGCCGGGCGGTCGCCCCGGGTCGGGCGGTCACCGTACGCCGGACGGTCGCCGCGCGGGCCGCCGGGCGACCGGTCGGGGCGCCGGTCGGCGTAGCCCCGGTCGCGCGCGTCGCCGCGCCGCTCGTCGTGCCCCCGCTCGGGCCGCTCCGCCGGCCCCGTCACGCGAACACCTCCCCGGCCGCGACGCGGGCGCCCCGCGCCCAGTCGGTCGCCGGCATGGCCTTCTTGCCCGCCGCCCGCACCTCGCCGAGGGCCACCGGGACGGTGGCCGTGCCGGCCAGCACCCGGGACTTCTCCACAACCAGCTCCCCCGGCTTCAGCTCGGGGCCCTCGCCGACGGGTACGACCGGGCCGAGCTTGACCCGCTCGCCCCGGAACGTCGTCCAGGGACCGGGGGCCGGGGTGCAGGCGCGGATGCGCCGGTCCACGGCGAACGCGGGGTCGCCCCAGCGCACCCGGGCGTCCTCCACGGTCAGCTTCGGCGCGAGCGACACCCCGTCGGCGGGCTGCGGCTCGGCCCGCCCGGTGCCCGCCCCGATCGCGTCGAGGACGGCCACCAGCAGGTCGGCCCCCGAGTGGGCGAGCCGCTCCAGCAGGTCGCCCGAGGTGTCGGTGGGGCGGATCTCGTCGGTGAGGGTGCCGTAGACCGGGCCGGTGTCCAGCCCCTCCTCCAGCGCGAAGACGCTGGCCCCGGTCACCTCGTCGCCGTGCAGCACGGCGTGCTGCACGGGGGCCGCGCCGCGCCAGGCGGGCAGCAGCGAGAAGTGCAGGTTGATCCAGCCGTGCCGGGGGATCTCCAGGGCGGCCGGGGGCACCAGCGCGCCGTAGGCGACCACGGGAACGCAGTCGGGGGCCAGCTCGCGCAGCCGGTCGAGGAACTCCGGCTCGCGCGGGCGGGCCGGGGTGAGCACCTCGACGCCGTGCTCGTCGGCCCACGCGCCGACGGGCGAGCGGACCAGGCCCCGGCCCCGGCCAGCGGGCGCGTCGGGGCGGGTGACCACGGCGAGCAGCTCGTGGCCGGAGGCCGCGACGGCGGCCAGGGCGGGAACGGCGACGGCCGGGGTGCCGGCGAAGAGCAGACGCACCGCCGTCACCGCCCCAGGCCGAAGGGGTTGCCGGCGGCGTGCGGGTTGAGCTTGACCGTCGGCGGGGTGGCCGGGTCGTACCACTCCGCCTGGCGGATCGCCTTCATCGCCTCCTTGCGGCCGGCCGGGTCCAGCCGGTCGACGAAGAGCACCCCGTCGAGGTGGTCGGTCTCGTGCTGGACGCAGCGGGCCATCAGGCCGGCGCCGACGATCTGCACGGGGTCGCCGTAGCCGTTGAAGCCCTTCGCGACCACGTTCTGCCGGCGCTTGGTGTCGAAGTAGAGCCCGGGGATGGACAGGCAGCCCTCGGGGCCGTCCTGTTCCTCGGAGTCGGGGAACTCCAGCACCGGGTTGACGAGGTGGCCGAGCACGTCGTCGACGTCGAAGGTGAACACCCGCAGGCCCACTCCGAGCTGGGGCGCGGCGAGACCGGCGCCGTTCTGCTCGCGCATCGTGTCGGTGAGATCCGCGATGAGCTTGCGCAGCTCCGCGTCGAAGTCGACGACCGGATCGGCCGGTGTGCGCAGCACCGGGTCCCCGAACAGACGGATGGGCTGGACGGTCACTCGCGGTGGCTCCTTCGGTGGGACGACGGTCGTGCCGTACCAGTCTACGGAGTGCGCGGGGTGGCGGCTCCGGCCGGCGTGCCGGCGTCGACCGGCGGTGACTGATCGCACAGGGTGACGGGGAGGGTGGCGTAGCCGCGCAGGGTCAGCCGGGCCCGGCGCCGGGGCGTGCCGGCCACCGCCAGCTCGGGGAAGCTGCGCAGCAGCAGCGGGAAGGCCACCTGCGCCTCCATCCGGGCCAGGGCCGCGCCGAGGCAGTAGTGCGGGCCGCCGCCGAAGGAGAGCGGCTGGATCTGCGCCCGCCAGGGGTCGAACCGAGCCGGCTCCGGGTGCGTGCGCGGGTCCCGGTTGCCCGCGCCGAGGAGCAGCAGCAGCCAACTGCCGGCCGGCAGCGTCGACCCGCCGTACGGCACCGGGGCGACGGTGAGCCGGGTGGTGAGCTGCACCGGCGAGTCGTGGCGCAGCAGTTCCTCGACGTACGCGGGGGCCAGCTCGGCCCGGGAGCGCAGCGCGGCGGCGGCCCGGGGGTGCGCCAGCAGGGTGACCAGGCCGTTGCCGAGCAGGTTCGTGGTGGTCTCGAAGCCGGCCACCAGCAGCACCATCAGGTTGGCCAGCAGCTCCTCGGCGGTGAGCCGGTCGCCGTCGGCGTCGTGCGCCCGCACCAGCGCGGTGGTCAGGTCGTCGGCCGGGGCGCGGTGGCGGGCGGCGACCAGGTCGAAGAGGTACGCCCCCAGCTCGGCCGCGCCCCGGTCGGCGACGGCCAGCTCCTCGGCGGAGATCTCCGGCTCCAGCACCCCGGTCAGGTCGCCGGCCCAGCGGCGGAACAGCGACCGGTCCGCGGCCGGCACGCCGAGCAGGGCACAGATCACCCCCACCGGCAGCGGGTAGGCGAACTGGTCCACGAAGTCCACCGGCTCACCGGCGCGCAGCCGGCGCGCCATCGCGTCGGCCAGCTCGCCGGCCTGGGCGGTCACCACCTCGCGCAGCGCGGCGATCCGGCGCGGGGTGAACGCCCCGGCCACCAGCCGACGCATCCGGGTGTGATCGGGCGGGTCGGTGCGCAGCACGGAACGGGACAGCGACACCATGGCGGCGCTGTCCTGCCAGCCCGGCGTGAACTGGTCGCGCAGCGGGCGGTCGAAGACCCGCGTCCGGGGGTCGCGCAGGAACGCGTCGATCTCGGCGTGGCCGGTGACCACGAAGAAGGACGGGCCGACCTCGACGACCGGCCCGTGCGCGCGCAGCAGCTCGTAGACCGGGTACGGGTCGACCCGCCCGGCCGGTGACATCAGCAGCGTGACCGCCTCGGCAGCGTCCATGACCGGCCTCCCCGTCGCCAGACCCGAGGCTCCATCATGCCCGTCGATGCCGCGAACCGGCACCCCCGCCGCGACGGCGGAGGGGCCGGGCGCGGGCGGAAGGGTCAGGCGCGGGCGGGGACGGTCAGGCTGGCGACGGGACGGTCAGGCGCGGGGGGCGGGGTCGCCGGCGAGCACGGTGTCCCCGGCCCGCAGGCAGTGCTCCGGCAGCGGAAGGTCGATCTTGTGGGCCGCCTCCCAGTCGTACACGGTGCTGGGGCGCACCTGCGTGGCGAAGTACTCCACGGCGCTCATCCCGCCGACCACCGGCTCGTCGGCCTCCGCCACCAGCCGGGCCGCGACCAGCGGGAACCCGCTCTGGACGGCCGCGCTGAGCCGGCGGTGGCCGTCCACGACGAAGAAGTACTCCCCCGTGTAGCCGATGGTCAGCGGCTCCAGCGCCTCGTCGCCGGCCTCGGCGACGTCGCCGACGAAGTCGCTGTCCCACAGCCCACGCAGCGTGCCGATGTCCTCGGTCGGGTAGACCCGGGCCGGGTCGAGCAGCAGCAGCGGCGGGTCGTCGCGCAGCACGTCCGCGCCGAGCCGGCCCTCGTACGCGTCGACGATGTGGCTGATCACCTGCTCCGGGGTGGCCCGGGTGGAGTCGCAGACCAGGTCGTAGTTGCGCAGCCGGGCCTTGTCGACGCCGTAGCGGACGATGAACCGGCTCCGCTCGCTCTCGCTGCGCTCCCGCAGCTTGGCCCGCGCCTCCTCCAGCGAGGCGTAGCTCTCGGCCGGGCCGGAGGGGCGGGCCAGCACCCGGCGGGCCGCCTCGGACGGCTCGGTGATCATGTGCACCTTGAGCGCGTCGGTGAAGAAGTGCCAGGCCAGCCGGGAGTCCATCACCAGGCTTTCGCCGGAGGCGGCGATGTCCTGCTGGAGCTGGTCGACGTAGCCGTCGACGGCCTGGTCCAGCTCGGCGTGCAGGTTGAGCTGGAGCGCGGTCATCTGCCGCTCCTGCGCCATCTGGCGGTAGAGGTCGCCGACGCTGACCCGACGCAGCCCCAGCCGCTTGGCGATCTCGACCGACACCGTGCTCTTGCCGCTGCCGAGGTCGCCGTTGAAGACGATCGATTTCCGAACGGTCACGACTGGTCCACCCCTGATCACCGGCTGACTGACATCATGGACTTCGCGTCGGCTCGACGCATCTTGGACGTGGCGTCGGCCCGAAGCATCGTGGAACTGGCGTCGACGCGGCGCATCAAGGGCTCGGCGTCGGCTCGACGCGCTCCCGCCATCGTCGCGCGATTCGTGCGCCCGGGCATGACGGGCGATGCTATCACGCCACTACCAGCGAGTTTCGCGACCGCGCTCAGAACAGGCTCAGCGGGTCGACCTGAAGGCGCACCGGCTCGGCGGCCCGACGGGCCGCCCGGACCCCGGCGGCCGAGTGCAGCGCCTCGGCCAGTGCCGCCGCCCGGCCCCGGGGCACCCGCACCAGCATCCGCTCCCGCTCGCCGTCGGCCGGGACCGGGCCGAGCACGTCGGCCTCCTCGGGGAGGCGGGCGGAGGCCAGCAGGTCGGCCACGGCGTCGGCCGCGCCGGTGACGCTGGCCATCCGCACCGCCGGGGGGAAGCCCAGCTCCCGCCGCTCGGCCAGCTCCCGCGCCGCGAACCAGGCCGCGTCCCAGCGCAGCAGCGCCTGCACCGGGGCGAGGGCGCCGTCGGCGACCACCACCACCCGGCCGCCGGCCGGGGCGGGGCGGGCCAGCGCGGCGGCGGCCATCCAGCGCCGCAGCGCCTCCTCGCCGGCCCGCAGGTCGGCGCGGGTGAGCAGGGCCCACGAGTCGAGCAGCAGCACCGCCCCGTACCCCCCCTCGGCGACCGGCTCCGCGCCGGGGGTCGCCACCACCAGGCCGGCCCCGCCCGGCACGGCGGTGAGCACCTCCTCCCGGCCGGAGGTGCGCACCGGTACCCCGGGAAAGGCGCGGCCCAGCTCCTCGGCGGTGCGCCGGGCGCCGGTGACGGCGGCGCGCAGCCGCCGCCCGCCGCACTCGGCGCAGGTGTACGCGGCGGCGACCCGGCCGCACCAGCGGCAGGCGGGCGGGGCGTCGGCCGAGGGCAGGGCGAGCGGGCCGGCGCAGTGCGCGCAGCGGGCCGGGGTGCGGCAGTCGGCGCAGGAGACCGAGGGCACGTATCCGCGGCGGGGCACCTGGACCAGCACCGGCGCGTCGGCGCGCACCGCATCCCGGGCGGCGGCCCAGGCCAGGCTCGGCAGCCGGGCCGTGGCCGCGCCGGGGTCGCGGGCCAGCTGCGGGTCGTCGCCGGTCGGCGCGATGGCGGGGGTACGCGCCCGCACGGTGGCCCGGTCGGCGGTCACCTCCCGGGCCCAGCCGGTCTCCACCAGCAGTTGCGCCTCGGCGCTGCGGGAGTATCCGCCGACCAGGGCCGCCGCGTCGGCGAGCCGGGCGCGGGTGAGCAGCACCTCGCGGGCGTGCGGGTACGGGGCGCGGGGCTCGGCGTGCAGGTCGTCGCCGTCGTCGACGAGGGCGACCAGGCCGAGGCGGGCCACGGGGGCGAACATGGCCGCCCGGGTGCCGATCACCACGGGCACGTCGCCGCGCCGGGCGGCGAGGAACGCGCGGTAGCGGCGGGCCGGCCCGGCGGCGGCGGCGAGGGCGACGTGCCGCCCGGGGCCGAGGGCGGCGGTCAGCGCGGCGTCGAGGCGGTCGAGGTCGCGGGCGTCGGGCACGACGACCACCGCGCCCCGGCCGCCGGCCACCGTCGCGGCGACCGCCTCGGCGTACCGGGCGGGCCAGTCCTCGCCGGGTAGCGCCGACCAGACCGCGCGGGCGGGCCGGCCCTCGGCCAGGGCCCGCAGGAACGCCGGCCCCGCCGGGTACGCCCGCCAGCCGGCCGCCTCCGGCGGGTCGAGGGGGGCCGCCGGCTCCGGCGGGGTGTGCGGCTCCTTCTCCACCCGGGCGTGCCGGGGCGGCACGGCCAGCCGGAGCACGTCGGCGAGGCTGCCGGCGTACCGGTCCGCGACGACGCGGGCCAGCCGGGCGATCTCCGGGGCGAGCACGGGCTCCGGCGAGACGACCTTCTCCAGGTACGCCAGCTTGCCGGTGTGCCCCGACTCGTCGGCCCGCTCCAGCAGCCAGCCGTCGACGAGCTGGCCGGCGAAGCGCACCTTCACCCGGGTGCCGGGGACCGCCGCGGCGTCCAGCTCGGCCGGGACCAGGTAGTCGAAGGGGCGGTCGAGGTGGGCCAGCGGCACGTCGACGCAGACGCGAGCGACCGGCGACCCGTCGGCGGGTCGCCGGTCGCCACGCTTCGCGCCGGTCAGGCTCCTGCGGCCGACTTGAGGTCGGCGGCCCGGTCGGTGCCCTCCCAGGTCAGCTCGGGCAGTTCCCGGCCGAAGTGGCCGTACGCCGCGGTCTGCCGGTAGATCGGGCGGAGCAGGTGCAGGTCCCGGATGATGGCGGCCGGGCGCAGGTCGAAGACCTCGGTGACGGCCTTCTCGATCGAGGCGACCGGCACGGTCTCGGTGCCGAACGTCTCGATGAACAGGCTCACCGGGTGGGCCTTGCCGATCGCGTACGCGACCTGCGCCTCGCAGCGCTCGGCCAGGCCGGCGGCGACCACGTTCTTGGCCACCCAGCGCATCGCGTACGCCGCCGAGCGGTCCACCTTCGACGGGTCCTTGCCGGAGAACGCGCCGCCGCCGTGCCGGGCGTACCCGCCGTAGGTGTCGACGATGATCTTCCGACCGGTCAGGCCGGCGTCGCCCATCGGACCGCCGATCTCGAACCGCCCGGTCGGGTTGACCAGCAGCCGGTAGCCCTCGGTGTCCAGGCCGAGGCCCTCCAGCTCCGGGGCGATGACGTGGTCACGCACGTCCGGGGTGAGCAGCGACTCCAGCGAGATGTCGGCCGCGTGCTGGCTGGACACGACGACCGTGTTGAGCCGCACGGGGCGCAGCCCGTCGTACTCGATGGTGACCTGGGTCTTGCCGTCCGGGCGCAGGTACGGGATCGTGCCGTCCTTGCGGACCGCCGTGAGGCGGCGGGCCAGCCGATGGGCCAGCGCGATCGGCAGCGGCATCAGCTCGGGCGTCTCGGAGCAGGCGAAGCCGAACATCATGCCCTGGTCGCCGGCGCCCTGGGCGTCCAGCGCGCTCTCGGAGGAGCCGGTGCGCAGCTCCATCGCGTTGTCGACGCCCTGGGCGATGTCCGGGGACTGGGCGCCGATAGAGACGCTGACCCCGCAGGAGGCCCCGTCGAAGCCCTTCTTCGAGGAGTCGTAGCCGATGTCGAGGATCGTCTCCCGCACGATGGTCGGGATGTCGGCGTACGCCTTCGTCGTCACCTCGCCGGCCACGTGTACCTGGCCGGTGGTGATCAGGGTCTCGACAGCCACGCGGCTGTGCGCGTCCTGGGCCAGCAGTGCGTCGAGAATGCCGTCGCTGATCTGGTCGGCGATCTTGTCCGGGTGGCCTTCCGTGACCGATTCGGACGTGAAGAGGCGGCGTGTCACGGCACTCCTAAGTTATGGAAGTCGTTCGGGGAAGTGTAGTCACCGGACCTCGAAGCGCGCTGGAGCGGTCACTCCTCGGGACGGACGACCCACCGCTTGACGACGAGGTCCCAGACGGCGTCGGCGAGGTCCTCTTTGGACTGTTCGGGCATGGCGTGCAGCGTGCCGTCCGCGCCGATGACCGTCGCCGTGTTGGTCTCGGCGCCGAAGACCTTGTCGGGCCCGACCTCGTTGACGACGACGAGGTCCGCCCGCTTGCGGGCGAGCTTGGCCCGGGCGTTGGCCTCGGCGTCGCCCGTCTCCGCGGCGAACACCACCAGCACCTGCTCCGGTCGGCGGTGCCGGCCGAGCTCGGCGGCGATGTCCGGATTGGTGACGAGGTCGATGCTAGGCGGCCGGGCGTCCGATTTCTTGATTTTGCCGGTGGAGTACGTGGCGGGCCGGAAGTCGGCGGGCGCCGCCGCCATCACCACCGCATCGGCCGTCGCGGCGGCCCGCAGCGTGGCCTCGCGCAGCTCCTCGGTGGTGCCGACCCGGACCAGGTCGACGCCGGCCGGGTCGGCGAGCGCCACGTTGGCGGAGACCAGGGTGACCCGGGCGCCCCGGGCCACGGCCGCCCGGGCGAAGGCGTAGCCCTGCTTGCCGGAGGAGCGGTTGCCGAGGAACCGGACGGGGTCCAGCGGTTCCCGGGTGCCGCCGGCGGTCACCACCACGTGCCGGCCGGCCAGGTCGGCCGGGGCGGCCGGGCCGCGCGCCAGGGTCCGCCGGGCCACGGCGAAGATCTCGGCCGGGTCGGGCAGGCGGCCCTTGCCGGTGTCGGCGCCGGTGAGCCGGCCGACGGCGGGCTCGACCACCCGGACGCCACGGGCGCGCAGCGTGGCGACGTTGGCCACGGTGGCGGGGTGCTCCCACATCTCGGTGTGCATCGCCGGGGCGAGCAGCACCGGGCAGCGGGCGGTGAGCAGGGTGTTGGTGAGCAGGTCGTCGGCGAGGCCGTGCGCGGCCTTCGCGAGCAGGTCGGCGGTCGCGGGGGCGACGACGACCAGGTCGGCCCGCTGGCCCAGGCGGACGTGCGGCACCTCGTGCACGTCGGACCAGACGTCGTCGGCGACCGGCCGGCCGGAGAGGGCGGCCCAGGTCGGCGCCCCGACGAAGCGGAGCGCCGACGCGGTCGGCACGACGCGGACGCGGTGGCCCGACTCGGTGAACAGCCGCAGCAGCTCGCACGCCTTGTAGGCCGCGATGCCGCCGCCGACCCCGAGGACGATCTCGGCGGACATCGACGCGGGCGGGACTACGGCTGGTCGGTCGGCTCGGCGGTGAGCAGGCCCGCGTTGATCTCGCGCATGGCGATGGAGAGGGGCTTCTCCTGGGGGGTGGTCTCCACGAGCGGGCCGACGTACTCCAGCAGGCCCTCGCCGAGCTGGCTGTAGTAGGCGTTGACCTGGCGGGCGCGCTTGGCGGCGAAGATCACCAGGGCGTACTTCGACGTCGACTTCTCCAGGAGCTCGTCGATCGGCGGGTTGGTGATGCCTTCGGGGTTGGCGATGGATCCCACGGAATAACCTCTGCGTCTCTCACCGCGCGGGCGCGGTGGGTCTGTGGACCGCGCGGGCGCGGTCTGCCAGCCGCGCCGCCGCGGTCTGGGGCACCTCGGCCGCGGGCGCGGCCGGGACTCCTCAACCGTTCAGGCGCGGTTGGGCCGGAGCCAGGAAGGAAGAACCGAACAAGCCTACCAGCTCGTCGACCGCCCGCCCGGTGCGGTCGTGCGGCACGACGTGCGCGGTCGCCGCCGCGACGGCCGGGTCCGGCCGCCAATTGGGCGGGGCGAGCAGCACCAGGCGGGCCTCGGGGCAGCCGGCGCGCAGGGCGAGCGCGCCGGGCAGGTCGAGCGGGAGCAGCACCGGCGTGCCGGCGGCGAGCCGGTCGGCGACCGGCCGGGCGGGGGTGCCCCGCAGGTGGGGCCCGACGCGGGCCCACTCCAGGAGCTGACCGGCGGCGATCAGCCGGTCGAACCGGGCCGGGGAGAGGAAGATCCGGTCGACGCCGTCCACCTCGCCCGCCCGGCGGGGCCGGGTGGTCGCCGGCACCGGCGTCCACACCGACGGAGAACGCGCCCGGAACAGCTCGACCACACTGCCCACTCCGGCCCCCGAGGGGGCGGTCAGGACGGTGAGCCGAGCCGCCGGGCGCGCCTCGTCATCCGTGCTCACGGCTCGTTTCTACACGCTGCCGTGGCAGGCCGGCGGCGAACCGCCGTGCTCAGTTGGCGGCGAACTCGCCGAGCAGCGCCTTACGCTGCTGCTCGCCCAGACCACGCAGCCGGCGGCTGTCGGCGATCTTGAGCTTCTCCATGATCTGGGTCGCCCGGATCTTGCCGATCCCCGGCATCGCCTGCAGGACGGCCGAAACCTTCAGCTTGCCGACGACGTCGTCGCCCTCCGCCCGCTCCAGGACGGCGGCGAGGGTGGTCTTGCCCTGCTTGAGCTGCTCCTTCAGCTCAGCACGGGCCTTGCGGATCTCCGCAGCCTTTTCGAGCGCGGCTGCGCGCTGCTCGGGGGTCAGTGACGGGAGGGGCACCAGTTCTCCTCAGGTCCATGTCGCGACGGGCGGGACGCCACGCCGCACTGAAACGTGGTGTCGCCGGGAACCAAAGGGGTCCGTGGTTCCCAGCGCCGGGAAAACTAGCGGTACCGCGCGCATTCGGCAACGTGGGCACGCCTGGACCATGACAAAAAGACCGAGCCGTCACTCAGTCCGACGCGCCGAGAACCGCCCGGCAGTCGGCCAGCGCGCGCTGCGCCGCGGCCCGCAGCGCGCCCGCGTCGGGCCCGGCGTCGAGCACCTCCCGCGAGTACGACGGCAGCGCCCACGGCAGGGCCGGACCGAAGACGGTGCGCAGATCGGAAGCCGTGGCGCCCTGCGCGCCGAGCCCCGGGGCGAGCAGCGGACCGCGCACCGCCGAGAGGTCGTGGCCGGTGTCGCCGATGGTCGCCCCGACCACCAGGCCGATGCTGCCGAGGGGCTCGGCACCCCGGTTGAGCTGCGCAATCTCGTCGATGACGGCCTGCGCGACGGTCCGCCCGTCGGCGCCGCGCGCCCGCTGCACCGCGGCACCCTCCGGGTTGGACGTGAGCGCCAGGACGAAGACCCCGCCGCCGTGCGCGGCGGCGAGCTCGAACATGGGCGTCAGCGACGACACTCCCAGGTAGGGGCTCGCCGTGATCGCATCGGCATACAGCGGGCTGGATGGATCGAGGTACGCGGAGGCGTACGCCGCGACGGTCGAGCCGATGTCCCCGCGCTTGACGTCGAGGAGAACGAGCGAGCCGGATTTGCGCAACTGTCGGATAGTTGACTCTAGGATCGCGACCCCCTGCGAGCCGAAGCGCTCGAAGAACGCCGACTGCGGCTTGACCACGGCAACCAGGTCGCCGAGCGCCTCCACCACCGTGCGGCTGAACCGCTCCAGCCCGGCGACGTCGTCCGTCAGCCCCCAGCGGGCCAGCAACCCCGGATGCGGGTCGATGCCCACGCAGAGCGGCCCGCGCCGCGCCACGGCCCGGTGCAACCGGCTACCGAAGCTCTCCATTCGACTCTCCCTCTCTCGACTGTGGACCTGTACCGGGGCGCGCGGCGTCCGCCTGCCCGCCCGCGCCCCGGGTGACCGTTCCGGGACATCGATCCCGATGGTGGAGACGGCGCGGCGGCGGTCAGCCGGCCGCCACGGCGGCGGCGACCCCGGCCGCGATCCGGGCGACGTCCGCGTCGTCGGTGACGTACGGCGGCATGGTGTAGACCAGGTCGCGGAACGGCCGCAGCCAGACCCCCCGCTCGACCGCGGCGGCCGTGGCCCGGGGCAGGTCCACCTCGTGGTCGAGCTGCACCACCCCGATCGCCCCCAGCACGCGGACGTCGGCGACCCCCGGGGCGGCCCGCAGCGGCTCCAGGCCGGCGCGCAGCCCCGCGCCCACCCTCGACACCTCGGCCGCCCAGTCCCCGGCCCGCAGCAGCCCGATGGAGGCGTTCGCGACGGCGCACGCGAGGGGGTTGCCCATGAACGTGGGCCCGTGGGCGAGCACCCCGTCGCGGGAGATGCCCCACGCCACCTCCGCCGTGCAGAGCGCGGCGGCCAGCGTCAGGTAGCCGCCCGTCAGCGCCTTGCCGACGCAGAGCACGTCGGGGCTCACCCCGGCGTGCTCTGCGGCGAACATCGTCCCCGTGCGGCCGAAGCCGGTGGCGATCTCGTCGAAGACCAGCAGCACCCCGTGGGCGCGGGTCACCTCGCGCAGCACCCGCAGGTACTCCGGGTGGTGGAAGCGCATCCCGCCGGCGCCCTGGACCACCGGCTCGACGATCACGGCGGCCAGCTCGCCGGCGTGCCGCTCGACCGCCTCCGCCAGCGTCGCCGCGTACGCCGGGTCGGGCGGGGTGTCGAAGCCGCCCGGCGGCACGGGCGCGAAGACCTGCCGGGGCAGCACGTCGCCCCAGAGGTGGTGCATGCCGCCCTCGGGGTCGCACACGCTCATCGGGTGGAACGTGTCGCCGTGGTAGCCGCCCCGCCAGGTGGCCAGCCGGCGGCGCTCCGGCCGGCCGATGGCCCGCTGGTACTGCAGGCACATCTTCACCGCGACCTCGACGCTCACCGAGCCGGAGTCGCAGAGGAAGACCCGCTCCAGCCCCTCCGGGGCCAGCTCGACCAGCGTGCGGGCCAGCCGCACCGCCGGGGAGTGGGTCAGCCCGCCGAACATCACGTGGCTCATCCGGCCGAGCTGGTCGACCACGGCCGCGTCCAGCACCGGGTGCCGGTAGCCGTGGATCGCCGACCACCAGGACGACATCCCGTCCACCAGCTCCCGACCGTCGGCCAGCCGCAGGCGTACCCCCTGTGCGCTCTCGACGACGTACGGCGCCGTGGCGGGCGGCAGCGGCGCGTACGGGTGCCACACGTGCTCCCGGTCGGCGGCCAGCACCTCCTCCGGGGTCACCCGGCCTCCCCCCGGCCCGGCCGCGCCGCTGTCGCCGGCTCCCCGGTCATGCCGCGCCGGCCGGGACGGTCGCGGCGGCCCGCGCGGCGGCGCGCACCAGGCCGGGTCCCCGATAGATGAAGCCGGTGTAGAGCTGCACCAGGGACGCGCCCGCGTCGAACATCCGGGTGGCGTCGTCGGGGTCGACGATGCCGCCCACCCCGACCACGGGGAGCCGGCCGCCGGTCTCCCGGTGGACGAAGGCGACCACCTCGCGGGCGCGGGCGGCCAGGGGGCGGCCGGACAGGCCGCCCGCCTCCGCGCCGCGCGCCCGGTCGGCCGGGGCGAGGCCGTCGCGGCCCAGCGTCGTGTTGGTGGCGATCACCCCGGCCGCGCCCCGGGCCAGGCAGACCTCCAGCAGCTCGGCGATGGCCGGCTCGGTCAGGTCCGGGGCGATCTTCACGAGCACCGGCTTCTCCCCCACCAGCGCCCCCAGCAGGGCGTCCAGGTGCGAGCGGTCCTGCAACGCGCGCAGCCCCGGCGTGTTCGGCGAGGAGACGTTGACCGCGAAGTAGTCGCCGTGCCCGCGCAGCGCCCGGTACGAGGCGAGGTAGTCCTCCACCGCCTCGTCCAGCGGGGTCACCTTGGACTTGCCGAGCGAGATCCCCAGCGGCACCCCCAGCGGGCGGGGCAGCGCCGCCAGCCGGTCCGCCAGCGCCCGCGCCCCGGCGTTGTTGAAGCCCATCCGGTTGACCACGGCCTCGCTGTCGGTCAGCCGGAACAGCCGGGGCCGGGGGTTGCCGGGCTGGGCGTGCGCGGTGACCGTGCCGACCTCGACGAAGCCGAAGCCCAGCGCCGGCCACGCCGGCAGCGCCGCGCCGTCCTTGTCCACCCCCGCCGCCAGCCCCACCGGGTTCGGGAAGCGCACCCCGAACACCGTCCGGGGCGCCCGCACCGCGTACCGCGCCCGGATCGCGGCCAGCGCCACGGGCGAGCGCGACACGGCGGCCAGCCGCCGCAGCGTCCACTCGTGCGCCGCCTCCGGGTCGCCGCCGCCCACCCGGAACAGCCCGCGCCGCACGACTCCCTCGAAGATCATCGCACCGCACCTCCCCGACGCCGCACCCCGTCGATCATGGCGCTGACGGCAGTGTGGACCTCCTCGACCGCCGCCAACCCCATGATCGACGAAGACGGGGTGGTGGGGGTCACCGGAGGGACCGGAGGGTGGCGTGGAGCTCCTGCAGGGGGCGAACCGTCATGTCGCCGCGGATGCGCGCCTCGATGCCCATCACGGCCGCCGCCGCGCCGGGGACCGTGGTGACGCACGGGATGTCCGCCGTCACGGCCGCGCTGCGGATCTCGTAGCCGTCCGAGCGGGCGCTGGCCCCCGAACCCTGCGGGGTGTTGACCACCAGCGTCACGTCCCCGCCGAGGATCAGCGCCACCGCGTCGGCGCCCTCGCCCGCCTCGTAGTGCTTGCGGATCTGCTCGCAGGCGATGCCGTGCCGGCGCAGCACCTCGGCGGTGCCGGCCGTGGCGACGATGTCGAAGCCCAGGTCGGCCAGCCGCTTGATCGGGAAGATCATGGCGCGCTTGTCCCGGTTCGCCACCGAGACGAAGATCTTGCCGGCCGTGGGCAGCGAGCCGTACGCGGCGGACTGCGACTTGGCGAAGGCGTGACCGAAGTTCGTGTCGATGCCCATCACCTCGCCCGTGGACTTCATCTCCGGCCCCAGCAGCGAGTCGACGCCCTTGCCCGCCGGGGTGCGGAACCGCTTGAACGGCAGCACCGCCTCCTTCACCGCGATCGGCGCGCCCACCGGCATCGTGCCGCCGTCGCCCGTCGCGGGGAGCAGCCCCTCGGCGCGCAGCTCCGCGACGGTCGCGCCGAGCGCGATCCGGGCCGCCGCCTTGGCCAGCGGCACCGCCGTGGCCTTGGAGACGAACGGGACGGTCCGCGAGGCCCGGGGGTTCGCCTCCAGCACGTAGAGCACGTCGTCCTTGAGGGCGTACTGCACATTGAGCAGGCCGCGCACCCCGACGCCCCGGGCGATCGCCTCGGTGTAACGGCGCACCTCGGCCAGGTGCGACCCGGCCAGGGTGATCGGCGGCAGCGCGCACGACGAGTCGCCGGAGTGGATGCCGGCCTCCTCGATGTGCTCCATCACCCCACCGAGGTAGACCTCGCCCTCGGCGTCGCAGAGCGCGTCCACGTCGATCTCGATCGCGTCGTCGAGGAAGCGGTCCACCAGCACCGGGTGGTCCGGAGAGATCTCGGTGGCCCGGCCGATGTAGTCGCGCAACGTCGGGTCGTCGTACACGATCTCCATGCCCCGCCCGCCCAGCACGTACGACGGGCGGACCAGCACCGGGTAGCCGATCTCCTCGGCGATCGCCTTGGCCTCCTCGTACGAGGTGGCCGTGCCGTGCGCCGGGGCGCGCAGCCCGGCGCGGGCCAGCACCGCCCCGAACGCGCCGCGCTCCTCGGCCAGGTGGATCGACTCCGGCGAGGTGCCGACGATCGGCACCCCGGCGTCCTTGAGCCGCTGCGCCAGGCCCAGCGGGGTCTGCCCGCCGAGCTGCACGATCACGCCGACCACGCCCAGGCCGCCGGCCGCCTTCCCCGACGAGTCCTCGGCGTGCCAGACCTCCAGCACGTCCTCGAACGTCAGCGGCTCGAAGTAGAGCCGGTCGGCGGTGTCGTAGTCGGTGGAGACGGTCTCCGGGTTGCAGTTGACCATCACCGTCTCGTAGCCGTCGGCGCCGGCGGGCGCGCCGCGCAGCGCCTGGACCGCGTGCACGCACGAGTAGTCGAACTCGATGCCCTGGCCGATCCGGTTCGGCCCCGACCCGAGGATGAGCACCTTGGGCCGCGCCGACGGGGCGACCTCGGTCTCCGAGTCGTAGGTGGAGTAGTGGTAGGGCGTGGTCGCGGCGAACTCGGCGGCGCAGGTGTCCACCGTCTTGTAGACCGGCCGCACGCCGAGCCGGTGCCGCAGGGTGCGCACCCCGTCCTCGGCGGCCAGCTCGGGGCGCAGCGCGGCGAGCTGCCGGTCGGAGAGGCCGGCCCGCTTGGCCCGGCGCAGCAGGCCCGCGTCGAGCACCGGGGCGTCCACGATCTCCGCCCGCAGCTCCACCAGCGTGGCGATCTGGTCCAGGAACCACGGGTCGATCCCGCCGGACGCGGCGGCGACCTCGGCGACCGACGCGCCGAGCCGCAGCGCCCGCTCGACGGTGTAGAGCCGCCCGTCGTGCGGGGTGGCCAGCGCCGCGAGGGTGTCCTCCCGGGTGGCCCCCGCCGGGTCCGGGGTGGTCCAGAAACCCGACTCCTTGGTCTCCAGCGAGCGCATCGCCTTGTTCAGCGCCTCGGTGAAGTTGCGCCCGAGGCTCATCGCCTCGCCGACCGACTTCATGGTGGTGGTCAGCTCCGCGTCGGCGCCGGGGAACTTCTCGAACGCGAACCGGGGGATCTTCACCACCACGTAGTCCAGCGTCGGCTCGAACGCCGCCGGGGTCTTCAGGGTGATGTCGTTGGGGATCTCGTCGAGGGTGTAGCCGATGGCCAGCTTCGCGGCGATCTTCGCGATCGGAAAGCCGGTCGCCTTCGACGCCAGCGCCGAGGAGCGGGACACCCGGGGGTTCATCTCGATCACGACGATCCGGCCGTCGGCCGGGTTCACCGCGAACTGGATGTTGCAGCCGCCGGTGTCCACCCCGACCTCGCGCAGCACCGCGATGCCCAGGTCGCGCAGGCGCTGGTACTCCCGGTCGGTCAGCGTCATGGCCGGGGCCACGGTGACGCTGTCGCCGGTGTGCACGCCCATCGGGTCGACGTTCTCGATCGAGCAGACCACCACCACGTTGTCGTGGCGGTCCCGCATGAGTTCGAGCTCGTACTCCTTCCAGCCGAGCACGCTCTCCTCGATGAGCACCTCGTGCACCGGGCTGGCGGCCAGGCCCGCGCCGGCGATGCGCCGCAGGTCGGCGTCGTTGTGCGCCATGCCCGAGCCCAGGCCGCCCATCGTGAACGACGGCCGGATCACCACCGGCAGGCCCAGCTCGGCGACGGTGGCCTCGACCTCGTCCATCGAGTGGCAGACCCGCGAGCGCGGCACCAGGCCCGCCGGGTCGGCGACGCCGAGCCGCGCGCCGGCCTTCGCCACGATGTCCTTGAAGAGCTGCCGGTCCTCGCCCCGGTTGATGGCGTCGATGTTCGCGCCGATCAGCTCGACGCCGTACTTCTCCAGCACGCCCGCCTCGTGCAGGGCGACCGCCGTGTTCAGCGCCGTCTGCCCGCCCAGGGTGGGCAGCAGGGCGTCGGGGCGCTCCTTGGCGATGACCAGCTCGACGAACTCCGGGGTGATCGGCTCGACGTACGTGGCGTCGGCGAACTCCGGGTCGGTCATGATGGTCGCCGGGTTGGAGTTGACCAGGCTGACCCGGATGCCCTCGCTGCGCAGCACCCGGCACGCCTGGGTGCCCGAGTAGTCGAACTCGCAGGCCTGCCCGATGACGATCGGCCCGGAGCCGATCACCATGATGTGCTTCAGATCGCTCCGCTTAGGCATTGCTGCGCCCCTCGCTGTGGGTCCGGCCCGCGCCGCGCTGCCCGTCGGGGCCGCGGCCCTCGATCAGCTCGGCGAAGCGGTCGAACAGGTAGTCCGCGTCGTGCGGGCCGGCCGCCGCCTCCGGGTGGTACTGGACGGTGAACGCGGGCACGTCCTTCGCCCGCAGCCCCTCGACCACGTTGTCGTTGAGGCAGACATGCGACACCTCGATCCCGCCGAACTCGGTGTCGATCACCCGGTCGGGGACGACCGCCCCCGGCCCCGAGCCGGGCACCTGGACGGCGAAGCCGTGGTTGTGGCTGGTCACCTCGACCCGGCCGGTCACCCGGTCGAGCACCGGCTGGTTGATGCCGCGGTGGCCGTAGCCCAGCTTGTACGTGCCGAAGCCCAGCGCCCGGCCGAGGATCTGACTGCCGAAGCAGATGCCGAACAGCGGCACCCGCCGGGTGAGCACCTCGCGGGCGAGCGCCACCGGGCCGTCGGCGGTGGCCGGGTCACCCGGGCCCGGCGACAGGAAGACCGCGTCCGCGCCGGTGGCGAGCAGGTCGTCGATCGTGGAGCCGGCGGGCAGCACGTGGGTGGTGACGCCGCGCGCGGCGAGCCGGCGCGGCACGTTGCGCTTGATGCCCAGGTCCAGGGCGGCCACCGTGAACCGGTGCGCCCCCTCCGCCTCGACCACGTACGGCTGCGCGGTGGTCACCTCGGCCGACAGGTCCGCGCCGACCATCCCCGGCGACTGGCGGACCCGGGCCAGCAGGGCGCGCGGGTCGTCGTCGACGCTGGAGATGCCGACCCGCATCGCGCCCCGCTCGCGCAGGTGCCGGGTCAGCGCGCGGGTGTCCACCCCGCTGATGCCGACCACGCCCTCGGCGGCGAGCCGCTCCTCCAGGCCGCCGGTGGCGCGCCAGTTCGAGGCGGCCCGGGCCGGGTCGCGGACCACGTACCCGGCGACCCAGATCCGGCCGGACTCGTCGTCGGCGTCGTTGACGCCGGTGTTGCCGATGTGCGGGGCGGTCTGCACCACCACCTGCCGGTGGTACGACGGGTCGGTCAGGGTCTCCTGGTAGCCGGTCATGCCGGTGTTGAAGACCGCCTCGCCGAAGGTCTCCCCGACGCTGCCGTACGCCTCGCCGTGGAACGTGCGCCCGTCCTCCAGGACCAGGATCGCCGATTGCCTGCTCATTCTGCACTTCCTTCGATCCGGACTGCGGGGCTCCGCTCCGCTGCACTCCTCGCTCGGATCACGGTGCCCCCTTCGATCCGGACTGCGGGGCTCCGCTCCGCTGCACTCCTCGCTCGGATCACTTCACTGCCTTTCCGTCGAGGACCGTCGGCTCGCCGCGCAGGAAGGTCGCCACGATGCGACCCGGCAGCGTCATGCGGGCGTACGGGGTGTTGCGACTACGGCTGGCCAGCTCCGCGGGTTCGATGACCCGGCGGGCGGCCGGGTCGACCAGGGTCAGGTTCGCCGGCACGCCGGGGGCCGGGTCGAGGCCGTGCGAGTCGAGGCCGGCGATGCGGGCCGGGGCGCGGGACATCCGCTCGGCGATCAGGTCCCACTGCGGGCCGAGCACCTCCAGGGCGATCGACAGCGCCGTCTCCAGGCCCAGCATTCCCGGCCGGGCGTACGCCCACTCGCACTCCTTGTCCTCCACGGCGTGCGGGGCGTGGTCGGTGGCGACGATGTCGATCACGCCCTCGGCGAGCGCGGCGCGCAAAGCGGTGACGTCGGCGGCGGTGCGCAGCGGCGGGTTGACCTTGAACACCGGGTCGTAGCTTTCCGCTGGGCTCCAGTTGTTCGCGAGTGCGGGGCTCGCAAGCTCGCTCCTCCCGCTCACGGCGACGTCGGTGAGCAGCAGATGGTGCGGGGTCACCTCGGCGGTGACCCGTACCCCCCGGGCCTTGGCCTGGCGCAGCACCTCGACGCTGCCGGCGGTGGAGACGTGACAGACGTGCAGCCGGCTGCCCACGTGCTCGGCGAGCAGCACGTCCCGGGCGATGATCGCCTCCTCGGCGACCGCCGGCCAGCCGGTCAGCCCGAGCCGGGTCGAGACCTCGCCCTCGTGCATCTGCGCGCCCTCGGTGAGCCGGGGCTCCTCGGCGTGCTGGGCGATGATCCCGTCGAACGCCTTGACGTACTCCAGGGCCCGGCGCATCAGCAGCGGGTCGGCCACGCAGTGCCCGTCGTCGGAGAAGATCCGCACCCGGGCGGCGGAGTCGGCCATCGCGCCCAGCTCGGCGAGGCGCTCGCCGGCCAGGCCGACGGTGACCGCGCCGATCGGCTGCACGTCCACGAGGCCGGCCTCCCGGCCGAGCCGCCAGACCTGCTCGACCACGCCGGCGGTGTCGGCGACCGGGGAGGTGTTGGCCATCGCGCAGACCGCCGTGTACCCGCCGAGGGCCGCCGCGCGGGAGCCCGACTCGACGGTCTCGGCGTCCTCGCGGCCCGGCTCGCGCAGGTGGGTGTGCAGGTCGACCAGGCCGGGCAGGGCGACCAGCCCGGCGCCGTCGACGACGGTGGCGTCCGGCGCGTCCAGCTCCGCCCCGGTGGCGGCGACGACGCCGTCGCGGATGAGCAGGTCGGTCGGCTCCGCGCCGACCACGCTGACGTTCCTGATCAGGTACGCGGTCACAGGTTGTTCCCCCCGAGCAGCAGGTAGAGGACGGCCATCCGCACGGAGACCCCGTTGGCGACCTGTTCGACGATGGTGGAGCGGGGCGAGTCGGCGACCTCGGGGGCGATCTCCATCCCCCGGTTCATCGGCCCCGGGTGCATGACGATCGCGTGCTCCGGCAGCCGGCGCATGCGGGGCACATCGAGGCCGTAGCGGCGGGCGTACTCGCGGGCGGAGGGGAAGTAGGAGTCGTTCATCCGCTCCCGCTGCACCCGCAGCATCATCACCACGTCCACGTTCGGCAGGACGGCGTCGAGGTCGTAGGAGACCCCGATGCCGGGGGCGAGCGCCTGCGCGATGTCCACCGGGATCAGCGTCGGCGGGCCGACCAGGGTGACCTTCGCCCCGAGGGTGGACAGCAGCAGCACGTTGGAGCGGGCCACCCGGGAGTGCAGCACGTCCCCGACCACCGCAACGTGCAGGCCGGCGAGGCGGCCCAGCCGGGACCGCATCGTGTACGCGTCCAGCAGCGCCTGGGTCGGGTGCTCGTGGGTGCCGTCGCCGGCGTTGACCACCGACCCGTCCACCCAGTTGGCCAGCCGGTGCGGCGCGCCGGAGGCGGGGTGCCGGACGACCACCGCGTCGGCCCCCATCGCCTGGAGGGTCAGCGCGGTGTCCTTCAGGCTCTCGCCCTTGGCCACGCTGGAGCCCTTGGCCGAGAAGTTGATCACGTCGGCGCTGAGCCGCTTCGCGGCGGCCTCGAACGAGATGCGGGTCCGCGTGGAGTCCTCGTAGAAGAGGTTCACCACGGTCCGGCCGCGCAGCGCGGGCAGCTTCTTGACCTCCCGCCCGGCGACCGTGGCCATCTCGGTGGCGGTGTCGAGGATCAGGGTGGCGGTGTCGGCGTCCACGTCCCCGCCGGAGAGCAGGTGCCTGATCATGAGCGGAGCCACCCTTCGTTCGCGACTGCGGGGCTCCGCTTCGCTGCACTCCTCGCGCTCACGCCGCCCACCTTTCGTTCGCGACTGCGGGGCTCCGCTTCGCTGCGCTCCTCGCGCTCACGCCGCCCCCCTTTCGTTCGCGACTGCGGGGCTCCGCTTCGCTGCGCTCCTCGCGCTCACAGCTGCCCCCCGTACAGGCGGACCTCGTCCGACCCGTCGGTCTCGACGAGGGTGACCTTCACGTTCTCCGCGAGCGCCGTCGGAATGTTCTTGCCCACGTAGTCGGCGCGGATCGGCAGTTGCCGGTGGCCGCGGTCGACCAGCACGGCGAGCTGCACGCAGGCCGGCCGGCCCACGTCGCTCAGCGCGTCGAGCGCGGCCCGGACGGTGCGCCCGGAGAACAGCACGTCGTCGACGAGGACGATCCGCTTGCCGTCGATCCCGCCGGCCGGGAGCTGGGTCGGGCCGACCGCGCGGGTGGCGTGCCGGCGCAGGTCGTCGCGGTAGAGGGTGATGTCGAGCACACCGACCCCGACGGCGACGTCCTCGAAGGTGCTGATCCGGTCGGCGAGGCGCTTCGCCAGCGGGACCCCCCGGGTCGGGATGCCGAGCAGCACGGTGTCGGCGGCGCCCTGGGTCTTCTCGAGGATCTGGTGGGCGATGCGATCCACCACGCGCGAGACGTCCGCTGCGGCGAGGATCACCTTCACCGAGGGTTGTCGCGGTGGCGACGCGGGGGCAGCCGGTGGGTAGGCCACGGCGGACCTCCTTCCCCGCCTCACGGGACGGGTCGTTAAAGGATGTCGGGCACCTCCGGCGGGCCGTGGACGGCCGGACCGGGGCTTCCCGCCACGTTACCAGCGGTCACGGGGTTGCCCTACGCCGGCACTGACCCCCTGATCAGGGTGGCGAACCGGGACAACTCCCCCACGAGGCGTAACGGTAAGGACATCACCACTTGACCAGGTGTCCCAATCCCCGTACCGTCACGCTCCGTAGTGAACACGGGGAAAAACCCCGAGCAGCAGCACTGGGAGTGTGGAATGCCCTCTGAATACGCCAAGTCGCTGGGCGCCCGCCTGCGCTCCATCCGCCAGCAGCAGGGCCTGTCCCTGCAGGGGGTGGAGGAGAAGTCGAACGGCCGGTGGAAGGCGGTGGTGGTCGGCTCGTACGAGCGTGGTGACCGCGCCGTCACGGTGTCCCGCCTGGCCGAGCTCGCGGACTTCTACCGGGTTCCGGTTTCCGAGCTGCTGCCCGACGGCAGCGGGGTGCGCCACGAGCCCACCAGCAAGATCGTCCTGGACCTGGAGCGGCTGTACGACGACGCCTCCGAGGAACTGGCCTACGTCGCCCGGTACGCCCGCGCCATCCAGCAGCAGCGGGGCGACTACAACGGCCGGGTGCTCTCGATCCGCGCCGACGACCTGCGCGCCCTGGCGATCGTCTACGACGCCTCGCCGTCCGGTCTGATCGAGCGGCTCACCGAGCACGGCGTGCTCGTCGCCGACCCGAGGGCGTTCTTCGCCTCCTGACCTCGGTCACGCGAGTGAGGGCCCGTGCCGGTGGCACGGGCCCTCACTCGCACACTGCTGTCCGCCGCCGCGCGGGGCGACGCCACCCGCCGAGCGGGCGCGCCCGTCAGCGGGTGGCGTACTCGGCGATCCGGCCGAGCACCCCGTTGAGGAAGCGCGGCGAGTCGTCGGTCGACATCTGCCGGGCCAGCTCCACGGCCTCGCTGATCGCCACCGCGTCGTCCAGCTCGTCGACGTAGAGCAGCTCGTAGACGGCGATGCGGGCCAGGTTGCGGTCGACCGTCGGCATCCGGTCCAGCGTCCAGCCCTCGGCGTAGCTGGCGATCAGCTCGTCGATCCGGTCCAGGTGCGCGGCCACCCCCTCCACGAGGCCCACCGCGTACGGCAGGTGCTCCGGGTGCGGCTTCTCGATCCGCTCGAGGTAGCCGGCGAGCACCTCCACCGGGGGCCGGTCGCGCAGGTCAGCCTCGTAGAGCACGTCCAACGCCCGCTTGCGCGCCTTGCGGCGCGCGGGCATCTGCTGCTTCGGGCCCTCTGCCATCAGGCGCGGCCGAGGTAACGGCCGTCGCGGGTGTCGACCTTGATCTTCTCGCCGGTGGTGATGAAGAGCGGCACCTGCACGGTCGCGCCGGTCTCCACCGTGGCGGGCTTGTTGCCGCCGGTGGAGCGGTCGCCCTGCAGGCCCGGCTCGGTGTAGGTGATCTCCAGCACGACGGAGGTCGGCAGCTCGATGTAGAGCGGCACGCCCTCGTGGGTGGCCACGGTCGCCTCGGCCTCGGGCAGGAGGTAGTTGGCGGCCTCGCCGACGGTGCCGCCGGGGACGGTGATCTGGTCGAACGTCTCCAGGTCCATGAAGACGTAGTCCTCGCCGTCGGCGTAGAGGTACTGCATCGTGCGCTTGTCCACGGTCGCGGTCTCGACCTTGGTGCCCGCGTTGAAGGTCTTGTCGACCACCTTGCCGGACAGCACGTTCTTCAGGGTGGTGCGCACGAAGGCGCCACCCTTACCGGGCTTGACGTGCTGGAACTCAACGACGGCCCACAGCTCTCCGTCGAGGTTGAGTACCAGGCCGTTCTTCAGGTCGTTGGTGGTGGCCATTTCCTGCCTTGATCATCAATTGGCGGACAGACCTGGAGAGTCTACTAGCTGCCGTCGCCAGCCGCTTCCGACCTGCGCCGGGCCGCCACATGGTGCAGGGCGAGACGGTAACCGTCGACGCCCAGCCCACAGATCACCCCCGTCGCCACGGCCGAGATCACCGAGTGGCGGCGGAACTCCTCCCGGGCGTGGATGTTGGAGATGTGCACCTCGACCAGGGGCCCGCTCAGCAGGGCGCAGGCGTCCCGGACCGCGATCGAGTAGTGCGACCAGGCCGCCGGGTTCAGCACCACCGCCGCCGCCTCGTCGGCCGCCGCGTGCAGCCAGCCCACCAGCTCGTGCTCGGCGTCGGTCTGCCGGACCACCACGTCCAGCCCCAGCTCCCGGCCCGTGGAGACACAGAGCTCCACCAGGTCGGCGTAGCTGGTCACCCCGTACACGTCGACCTGCCGGGTGCCGAGCCGCCCGAGGTTCGGCCCGTTCAGTACGTACACCCTCATGCTCTGCCCTTCTTCGCTCGCGACTGCGGGGCTCCGCTGCGCTACGCTCCTCGCGCTCACCGCGCCGGCCCTTCGCTCGCGACTGCGGGGCTCCGCTGCGCTACGCTCCTCGCGCTCACCGCGAGACCTCCCGGTAGGCCGCCGCCAGCAGCTCGTCGTCTGGGCCCTCCAGGATCGCCGGGCGGGCCAGCCGGTCGAGCACCACGAACCGCAGCACCGAGCCGCGGGTCTTCTTGTCCACCCGCATCGCGGCCAGCAGGTCCGGCCAGGCATCGGCCCGGTAGCTCGTCGGAAGCCCGAGCGCCGTCAGCACCGTCCGGTGCCGCGCCGCCGTCGCCGCGTCCAGCCGGCCGGCGAGCCGGGCCAGCTCGGCGGCGTAGACCAGGCCGACGGCCACGGCGTGCCCGTGCCGCCAGCGGTACTCCTCCACGTTCTCGATCGCGTGGGCCAGCGTGTGGCCGTAGTTGAGCACCTCGCGCACGCCGGACTCACGCAGGTCGCCGGAGACCACGTCGGCCTTCACCCGGACCGCCCGCTCGATCAGCTCCCGGACCACCGGCGACGCCGGGTCGAGGGCCGCCGCCCGGTCCCGCTCGATCAGGTCGAGGATCGCCGGGTCGGCGATGAACCCGCACTTGACCACCTCGGCCAGCCCGGCCGCCAGGTCGGCCGGCGGGAGGCTGTCGAGCACCGCGAGGTCGCACAGCACGCCGGCCGGCGGGTGGAAGCCGCCGACCAGGTTCTTGCCGGCGGCGGTGTTGACGCCGGTCTTGCCGCCGACCGCCGCGTCGACCATGCCGAGCAGCGAGGTCGCCACCGGCACCCAGCGCACCCCGCGCAGCCAGCAGGCCGCGACGAAGCCGGCCAGGTCGGTGACCGCGCCGCCGCCCACCCCGACCACCGCGTCGGTACGGGTGAAGCCCGCCTCGCCGAGCCGGTCCCAGCACGCGGCGGCCACCTCGACGGCCTTGCCGGCCTCGGCGTCCGGCACCTCGACGGCCAGCGGGGCGACGCCGGCGGCGGCCAGGCGGGCGGAGACCTCCTCGGCCAGCGCCTTCAGCGGGGGCGCGTGCAGCACCGCCACCCGGGTCGCGCCGGGCAGCAACGTCGGGAGCGCGCCGAGCAGGTCACGTCCCACCAGCACGTCGTACGGCTGCTCGCCGCCGACCGGAATCCGGGTCACCTCGTCCATCGCCCGGGAGCCTAGTCCAGCGGGCGCAAGGCGACCGCGATTGTCCACTGGGTGGCGAACGGAGGGGCGCGGGGCCGTGACCGGGAGGCACGGGGCGGCGTTTAGCCAGGATGAGCGGGGGGCAGCGGTCAGCACGCACCGGCCGACGAGGCGGAGGTACCCACCGATGACCACACCCACGACCGACGACGCCGACACGCGGGCGCCCGCCGTGACCGACGCCACCGACATCCGGCTGCCCGCCACGATCCTCGGCGTCGGCCTCGGCGGGTTCGTCGACGGCATCGTGCTGCACCAGGTGCTCCAGTGGCACCACCTGCTCAGCAGCACCGGCAGCGACAACATCGGGGTGAAGGCGTACCCGGTGGACACCGTGCCCGGCCTGGAGATGAACACCCTCTGGGACGGCATCTTCCACGTGGTGACCTGGGTGGCGGTGCTGGCCGGCCTCGCCCTGCTCTACTCCCGGGTGACCGGGTCGCGGGGCCGGCTGTGGCGCTCCCCCGTGCTCTGGGGCTGGGCGCTCGTCGGCTGGGGGCTGTTCAACCTCGTCGAGGGGATCGTCGACCACCACCTGCTCGGCATCCACCACGTGCGCGGCGGCCCCCACCAGCTCTGGTGGGACCTCGGGTTCCTGGCGTTCGGGGTGGTGCTCGTCGCCGTCGGCTGGCTGGTGCAGCGCCGCGGCACGGTCGTGGACGTCTGCGCCGACCGGCGGTGACCGGCACCCACGCCGGGCACGACGGGTTCGCGCCCGGCCCGGCGCTGCTCGTACCGCTGGTCCTGTTCTGGGTCTACCTGGCCGCCGCGCTGCGACAGCGCGGGCCGGGCGGCCTCGGCTGGCCGCACCGGCGCACGGCCGTCTTCGGCGTCGGCGCGGCCCTGCTCGCACTGGGCCTCGGCCTGCCCGCCGGCGGCTTCGCCGCGCACGCCTGGGGGCACCTGCTGGTCGGCATGCTCGCGCCGCTCGGGCTGGTGCTCGGCGCGCCGGTCACCCTGCTGCTGCGCACCCTCGACCGGCGGCGCGGCCGGGCCCTGGTGCGGCTGCTGCGCCGGCCGCTCCTGGGCGCGCTCGCCCACCCGGTCACCGGCCTCGCGCTGACCGTCGGCGGCCTCTACGCGCTGTACCTCACGCCGCTGTACCGGGCGACGCTGACCAACCCGGGGCTGCACCACCTGGTGCACCTACACTTCCTGCTCTCCGGGCTGCTCTTAACCTGGTCGGTCGCCGGCCCCGACCCCGGCCCGCACCGCGCGCGGGTGCCCGTGCGGCTGGTCGTGCTCGGCGTCGCCGTGGCCGCCCACGCCGCCCTCGCCCAGCTCATGTACGCGGGCCTGGCCGTGGACGTGCCCGCCCCGCCGGACGACCTGCGCGCCGGGGCGACGGTCATGTACTACGGCGGCGACCTGGCGGAGATCGCCCTGGCCCTCGCCCTCCTCGCCACCTGGCGCCCGGAGGTAAGGAAGGGCCCCTTGTTAACGCATTCGGTAGAGGAAGGGCCCCTTCCCAACACCTCACCCGGGGAGGCGGCGGCAGGTGGGGGCGCGGCAGCGGGCGGGAGGGTGACGGCGCGCGGGGGCGTCAGGGCTTGAGCAGGGCGACGATCTCCGCGGCGATCTCGTCGGGCGCGCGCCCGTCGGTGACGACCGTCGCGGTGGCCACCTCCGCGTAGAGCGGGCGGCGCTGGTCCATCAGGTGCTTCAGCGTCGCCCTCGGGTTGAACGCCAGCAGCGGCCGGCCCGCGCCCAGCCCGACCCGCTTCACCGCGTCGGTCAGCTCCACGCTCAGGTGCACCACGGTGTGCCCGACCAGGGCGGCCCGGTTCTCCTCGGCGAGGACCGCGCCGCCGCCGAGGGCGAGCACCCCCGCGCAGGAGGCCAGCGCGGCGGCGGTCGCGGCCCGTTCGAGGGCGCGGAAGTGCGCCTCCCCCTCGTCGACGAAGATCTCCGGGATCGGCTTGCCGGCCAGCGCCTCGATGTCGGCGTCGGTGTCCCGGAACTCGACCCCGAGCAGCGCGGCGAGCGCCTCCCCGACGGTGGTCTTGCCGGACCCGGGCGCCCCGACGAGGACGACCAGCGGGCGCGTCCCGCCCACGGGCGTCTCGCTCACCGGATCACCAGGGCGTCGAGGTAGCCGGCCAGGTTACGACGGATCTCGGCGACCGAGTCGCCGCCGAACTTCTCCGTGGCGGCCTCGGCGAGCACCAGGGCAACCATCGCCTCGGCGACCACGGCGGCGGCCGGCACGGCGCACACGTCGGAGCGCTGGTTGATCGCGGTGGCCGGCTCCCCCGTGGTCACGTCCACGGTGGCCAGGGCCCGGTTCAGCGAGGAGATCGGCTTCATGGCCGCCTTCACCCGCAGCGGCTCGCCGGTGGTGATGCCGCCCTCCAGGCCGCCGGCCCGGTCGGTGACCCGGCGCACCCCGGTCGCCGTCGGGATGATCTCGTCGTGCGCCTCGGAGCCGCGCGAGCGGGCCTGCTGCCAGCCGTCGCCGATCTCCACGCCCTTGATCGCCTGGATCGACATCAGCGCGGTGGCGAGCCGGGCGTCGAGCTTGCGGTCCCACTGCACGTGGCTGCCCAGGCCCGGCGGCACCCCGTACGCCAGCACCTCGACCACGCCACCGAGGGTGTCGGCGGCCTTCTTCGCGGCGTCGACCTCGGCGACCATGCGGGCGCTGGCGTCGGCGTCGAGGCAGCGCAGCGGGTCGGCGTCGATGCGCTCGGCGTCGGCCGGCGTCGGGCGCAGCCCCGGCTTCACGGCGACCGGGCCCAGCTCCACCACGTGCGAGACGATCTCGACGCCGAGGGCCTGCCGCAGCAGCGCCTTGGCAACGGTGCCGACGGCGACCCGGGCGGCAGTCTCCCGCGCGCTGGCCCGCTCCAGGATGGGGCGGGCGTCGGTGTGGCCGTACTTCTGCATTCCGGCCAGGTCGGCGTGGCCCGGGCGCGGCCGGGTCAGCGGCGCGTTGCGGGCCTGCCGGGCCAGCTCGTCGGGGTCCACCGGGTCGGCGGCCATCACGGTCTGCCACTTGGGCCACTCGGAGTTGCCCACCCGGATGGCGACGGGGCTGCCCAGCGTGACGCCGTGCCGCAGCCCGCCGATCACCTCGATCTCGTCCCGCTCGAAGGCCATCCGCGCGCCTCGGCCGTAGCCGAGCCGGCGGCGGGCCAGCTCGTCGGCTATCTCGCCGCTGGTCACCTCGATCCCGGCGGGCACGCCCTCCAGCAGCGCCACGAGGGCGGGTCCGTGCGATTCCCCTGCGGTCAGCCAACGCAACACGTCGGCCAGTCTGTCACGGCGGGATCGCGTCCCGGCGCGCCGCCCGCCGTGTCCCGCCCTGCGGACGCCCGGCCCCGCCGCGCGCACCTCTCCGCAGGACGGACGCGGCGACGGCAGCGCACACCTCCCAGGAGGGCGGACGCGGGGCCGGCAGCGGTGCGGGCCGCCGGCGCGACGACCCGCACCGCGCGTGGTCACCGCCCGGCGAGGATGCGGGCGTCGGCGGCGATCGTCCGGGCCGCCGCGGCCGGCAGCCGCTTGCCGGCCTGCTGCTCGGCGTACCGGGCCAGCTCGGCGTAGCGGCGCAGGACCAGCAGGTTGGTGGCCACCGTGAGCGCCGGGGTCTTCGCCCCCGAGGTGAGCAGCAGGTGCCCCAGGCCGGCGGCAGTCACCACCACCGTGAACGTGGCCTCGGCGCTCGCCGTCCCCTTCGGTCCGGTCGCCACGGCGCGGAGCCGGTGCTCGCCGGCCGCCAGCCCGGTCAGGTCCAGCGGCCGACCCGCCGACACCGGCTGGCCGTCGAGGGTGACGGTCACGCTGTCGGCGTCGGTGACCGGGACGGTGAGCACGGGCCGCTGGGCGCGGTCCAGCTCCGCCCCGTCGAGCGGGGCGGCGATCGACACGGCGGGGCCGGCCGCCGCGAGCTGCCCGGCGGCGTTCCAGCCGGCCAGCTCCGCCGGCCGGTTGGTGATGATCGCGTCGGTGCCGATGCGCTCCAACTGCTGCCACTGGGCAGGCGAGTCGACCGTCCAGGCCATCACGGCGACGCCGGCGCGGTGCAGGTCGGCGACCACGGCGGGCCGGGCCAGCAGCGCCGCCCCGGTCGGGTTGTACGCGGTGACGCCCAGCTCCCTGGCGACGGCGACCGGATCGGCGTCCAGGCTGCTGCGCAGCAGGCCGGTGGGGAGCTCGGGGGCGAGTTCCCGGGTGTGGCGCAGGGCGTCGACCTCGAAGCTCTGCACGAAGACCCGGGCGGTCATCCGCTCGGCGCGGATCACCTCGACGATCCGGGCCACCTCGGCCCGGGTGTGCGCGCCCTTGATCTCCAGCAGGAGGTTGCCGCCCCGGGTGCGCAGGTCGGCGAGTTGCTCGGCGAGGGTGGGCAGCCGCGCCCCGGCGTACTGCGGGGCGAACCAGGAGCCGGCGTCGAGGGCCTTGAGCTGGGCGGCGGTGAGGGCACGGATCGCGCCCGTGCCGTCGGTGGTGCGGTCCACGGTGGTGTCGTGCAGCACGAACGGCACCCCGTCGCGGCTCGGCTGCACGTCGTTCTCGACGAAGTCCGCGCCGGCCCGGCGGGCGACCTCCTGCGCGACGAGGGTGTTCTCCGGGGCGGCGGCGGACGCGCCCCGGTGCGCGATCACGCTCAGCGGGGCCCCGGCCGGGCGCAGGTAGCCGTTGGGCGGCAACTCGGTGACCCGCACGTCGTCGAAGGAGACGCTGCCGCCGTTGACGACGAGCGCCTGCCCGCCGTCGGTGGACCGGGTCAGGCTGCTGGTGCGCAGCAGTTGCCGGCCGTCGAGGAACCAGCGGGCCTGGTTGCCGTGCACCTCCACGGCGACCTTCACGTCCCGCCCCGTGCCGGCGGCGTACGGCGCGGCGGCGGTGTCGGTGACGTTCCAGGCGTTGGCGGTGGTGAGCTGCGCGAACTCCAGGCCGTTGGCGGCCGTGGTGCCGCTGCGCATGGTGGCGATCCACCAGGGGGTACGCCCGTCGGCGGGCACGTCCAGGCCGAGCGCCGCCCACCGGGTGGGCTCGGCGACGGACTCGAACCGGACGGTGGCCTCGAATCGGAAGTGGGTCAGGTGCCGGCCGAAGGTGATCTTCCTGGTGCCACTGGTGGCGGTGCCGCGCAGCCGGCCGTCGCGCACCGTCCAGTCGCCGTCGACGGCGCGCCAGCCTGCGGGCAGCGTACCGGCGGAGAAGTCCTCGGCGACCACGACGTCGCCGGGCCCGGCGGCTGCGGGGGTGGGGGTCTGGACGGCGGCGAACAGACCGGCGGTCGTGGCGAGGGCCGCGAGCGCGGCGACGGCCCGGCGCGGCCGTCGGCGAAGTGTCAGCATGCTCGGGACGCTAGGCAGCGCCGGGAAACCCCCGGTGTCGTCGCCACCGCCACCGGGCGACCCGGCAATGCACAGCGGACGGGCCGCCACGTCGGCGGCATGGTGGCATCCGGGGTACCCGGACTCGACTGCGCCCACGGTCCAGGCGCCCATGTCGGCGACATGGCGGTGTCCGGGGTGCTCGGATGCCGCCACGTCGCCGACATGGCGCGGCACGCCCCGGGCCGCCCCGGGTCGGGCGACCCGGCTAGCGGGTCGGGCGGATCTCGATGCCGACCTCGGCCGACAGCGCCGCGGCCATCGCCGCGACCGGGGCGCGCACGCCGGTGAAGTGCTCGAACTGGCCGACCGCCTGGGCGACGAGCAGGTCCAGCCCGGAGACCACCCGGCAGCCGGCCGCACCGGCCGACGCGGCGAGCGGAGTGGGCCACGGGTCGTAAAGCGCGTCGAAGTAGACCGCGCCCGGCCGCCACCGGGCGTCGGCGGCGAGGTGGTCGGCGACGCCCTTCGGCACGGTGGAGACCACCACGTCGGCGTCGGTGTGCGCCGGCGCGTCGGCCCAGTCGGCGCCGGCCAGCCGCAGGCCGAGGGCGTCGGCGGCCGGGCGCAGCTCGTCGATCGCCGACGCGCGGCGGGCCACCACGGTCACGGTGCCCGAGCCGAGGCGGGCGGCGGCGGCCAGGGCGGCCCGCGCGGTGCCGCCCGCGCCGAGCACGGTCACCCGGGCCCCCGGCCGGACGGCCGCCGCCGACAGCAGCTCGACCATGCCGGCCGCGTCGGTGTTGTCCGCGTACCAGGAGCCGTCGGTCCGGTGGACGAGGGTGTTCGCCGCGCCCATCGCGGCGGCGACCGGCGACACCTCGGCCGCGAGGGCGAGGGTGGCCTCCTTGCAGGGCATGGTCACCGACAGCCCGGCCCACTCGGGGCCGAGGCCGCCGACCAGGGCCGGCAGCTCGGCCTCCGCGCACTCGATCGTCGTGTACGACCACCCGGTGAGGCCGGCGGCGGCGTAGCCGGCGTTGTGGATCACCGGGGAGAGGGAGTGGCCGATGGGCTTGCCGACCACCGCCGCCCGCCGTGGCGTCGCCATCAGATGATCCCGGCCTCCTTGGCCTTCGCCTCGTTGCGCAGGTGCTTGTCGTATGTCTCGGCGAAGGCGGAGTGCCCCTCCTTGTCGATCGCCACGAAGAAGAGCCACTTGCCCTCCGGCGGGTCCATCGCCCCCTCCAGGGCCTGCTTGCCCGGGTTGTTGATCGGGGTGGGGATCATGCCGGGCAGCTTGCGGTTGTACGGGTTCTTCGGGTCGTCCAGCTCGGCGGCGGTCATGTCCTTCGACCGCTTGCCCTCCTTGCCGATCGACTCGAAGTAGTAGTTGACCGTGACGTCCATCTCCAGGCAGTTGCAGTCGAACTCGCCGTACACCCGGTTGTAGGCGACCCGGGCGACCTTGCCGAGGTCGTCCTTGTTACCCGCCTCGGCCTGGGCGAGGGACGCGACGATCAGCGCCTCGTACGGGCTGATCCCGCCGCGCTCCTCCTGCACCCGGTCGGCGAACTTCATCTGCCCGGTGACGGTGAGGAAGTTCTCCACCATCATCGACAGGATGCTCTCGGCGGTGGCCTTCGGCGGGATCTCGTACGTGTCGGGGAAGAGGAAGCCCTCGACCGACTTCTTCGACGGCTTGCCGTCGCTGCGCTTGAACCACCAGTCCGGCACGCCGAGCCCCTCCGGGTCCTTCGCGGCGGCCTCGAACTCCTTGACCGGGATCTTGGTCTTCTCTGACAGGAGCTTGTAGGTGCGCTTGGCCGTGGTGCCCTCGGGGATGGTGAGCCCGTTGTTGACCTTGTTCTTCAGGTCGAGCAGCATGATCAGGGCCTTCTCGCCGCTCATCTGCTTGCGCACCTTGTAGGTGCCGGGCTGGATGTTCTTGCTGCGCGAGTTCTCCTCGGCGGCCTCGATGAACGCCTTCGAACTCTTGACCACCCCGGCGGCGTAGAGCGCTTCGGCCACGTCGGCGATCAGCGCACCCTGCTTGACCTCGATCGTCACCTCGCCGCTGCCGGCACCGTCGTAGTCGGGCGTGACGAAGTAGCCCTGGATGCGGTCGAAGCCGTAGAAGGCCCCGCCGCCGATGACGCCGAGCAGGACGAACGCCATCAGCAGGGCGAGGGCGGTCTTCCCGCGCCCGCCCGAGGACTCGCCCTTGCGCTTGCGCACGTAGCTGCGCCGGTGCTTGCCCTTGTCACCGCTCCGGTCCGCCTCGTCGAACCCGAGGTCCAGATCGTCGATCATCGCGTCCGCCTCTGCGCGTCCAGCCAGCTCTGCAGGATCTCGACCGCGGCGGCCTGGTCGACCACCGCGCGTTGGCGCTTCCCCCGGACGCCACGCTCGGTCAGCCTACGAGAAGCCACGACGGTCGACATCCTCTCGTCGGTGAGCGTTACCGGAACGGGGGCTATTACAGCAGCCAGCCGGTCAGCGTACGCCTTCACGTTCCGTGCCGCCGGGCCGTGCTGACCTGCGAGGTTGACCGGAAGACCGAGCACGACCTCGACGGCCTCGTGCTCGGCGATCAGCGCGACCAGCCCGGCCATGTCTCGGGGCACCGCGTCGGGGTCGGCGGTCAGGTCCCGGGCGAGGGTCACCAGCGGGGTTGCCAGCACCCCGTGCGGGTCGGACCGGGCCACCCCGACCCGGACCTGCCCGACGTCGACCCCCAGCCGGACCCCGCGCAACGACCCGGTCACCTGTCCCCCAGCCTGTCGGGAGAAGGGGCGGGGCGAACCTGACCGGTCCGCCCCGACCCGACGTGCGTCGTGCTCACGCGTCGGCGATCGCCTTCTCGACCGTCGCCAGCAGCTTCGGCGCCTCGCCGGCCGGCAGGCCGCCGCCCTGGGCGAGGTCGTCGCTGCCGCCACCCCGGCCGGAGAACGCGGCCTTGACCAGCTCCTTCGCGGTCAGGCCCCGGCCCCGGGCCGCCGCGTTCACGGCCACCACCAGGGACGCCTTGCCGTTCGACCGGGCCGCCACCGCCACCACGGCCGGGCGGGCCGGGTCGATGCGGCCGCGGATCTCCTGGGCCAGGGTCCGCACGTCGTTGCCGGCCGCACCCTCGGGCGCCTCCGTGCCGACGTACGCCACCCCGCCCACGTCCTTCGCCTGCGCGGCAAGGGCCGCCGCGCCGCCGAGCACGAGCTGGGCGCGCAGCTTCTCCAGCTCCTTCTCCGCGTCGCGGAGCTGGGTGACCGTCTGCTCCACCCGGTCGGCGACCTGGTCGCCGGGGACCCGGAACAGCTCGGCGAGCCGGGAGACCAGCAGGTGCTCGCGGGCCAGGAAGCCGAACGCGTCCATGCCGACGAGGGCCTCGATGCGGCGCACCCCGGAGCCCACCGACGCCTCGGAGAGGATCTTCACGAGGCCGAGCTGGGCCGAGCGGGCCACGTGGGTGCCGCCGCACAGCTCCCGGGCGTAGTCCCCGACCTCGACGACCCGGACCCGCTCGCCGTACTTCTCGCCGAAGAGCGCCATCGCGCCGATGCGGCGGGCCTCCTCCTGGGTGGTGATGAAGGCGTGCACCTCCAGGTCGGCCAGGAGCACCTCGTTTACCTGCTGCTCCACGTCGTGCAGCACGCTCGGCGCGACCCCGGTGGGGGTGTTGAAGTCGAACCGCAGCCGGCCCGGCGCGTTCAGCGAGCCCGCCTGGGTCGCCGACTCGCCGAGGAAGTTGCGCATCGTCTGGTGCACCAGGTGGGTGGCCGTGTGCGAGCGGGAGATGGCCCGCCGCCGGGTCACGTCGATCTCGGCGTACCCGGTCTCGCCGGAGCGCACCTCGCCCCGCACCACCCGCGCGCGGTGCACGATCAGGCCCGGCACCGGCTGCTGCACGTCGAAGACCTCGACCTGGCCGCCGCCGACGGTGATCAGGCCCTGGTCGGGCTGCTGGCCGCCGCCCTCGGCGTAGAACGGGGTGGTGTCGAGCACCAGCTCGACGGTGTCCCCCTCGACGGCCGCGCCGACCTCGCCGCCACCGGCCAGCAGCGCGCGGACCCGGGACTCCCGGTTCAGCTCGGTGTAGCCGGTGAACTCCACCGGCCCGCCGGAGTCCAGCACCGACCGGTACGCCGACACGTCGGTGTGCCCCGTCTTGCGGGCCCGCGCGTCGGCCTTGGCCCGGTTGCGCTGGTCGGCCATCAGCCGGCGGAAGCCGTCGGCGTCGACCTGGAGGCCCTGCTCGGCGGCGATCTCCAGGGTCAGGTCGATCGGGAAGCCGTAGGTGTCGTGGAGCTGGAACGCCTTGTCGCCCGAGAGCGCCGGCTGCCCCGCCGACTTGGTCTCGGCGATCGCCGTGTCCAGGATCGTCGTCCCGGCGCGCAGCGTCGCCAGGAAGGCGTCCTCCTCCGCGTACGCGTACTGCGCGATCCGGTCGAACTCGGTCGCCAGCTCCGGGTACGACGGGGCCATGCAGTCCCGGGCCACCGGCAGCAGCTCGGGCAGCGCCCGATCGGCGTAGCCCAGCAGCCGGACCGCCCGGATGGCCCGGCGCATGATGCGGCGCAGCACGTAGCCGCGCCCCTCGTTGCTCGGGGTGACCCCGTCGCCGATGAGCATCAGCGCGGTGCGCACGTGGTCGGCGATCACCCGCAGCCGCACGTCGTCCGGGTGCGACTCGCTGGCCACCTGGCCGGAGTGCGCCCCGTACCGCTTGCCGGTCAGCTCGGCGGCCCGCGCCAGGATCGGCCGGACCTCGTCGATCTCGTAGAGGTTGTCGACGCCCTGGAGGATGGAGGCCATCCGCTCCAGGCCCATGCCGGTGTCGATGTTCTTCTTCGGCAGCTCGCCGACGATGCGGAAGTCCTCCTTGCTGACGACGTCCGCGATCTCGTACTGCATGAAGACGAGGTTCCAGAACTCCAGGTAGCGGTCCTCGTCGACCTCCGGGCCGCCCTCGCGCCCGTAGGCGGGGCCCCGGTCGTAGTACAGCTCGGAGCAGGGGCCGGCCGGGCCGGGAATGCCCATCGACCAGAAGTTGTCCTTCTTGCCCCGGCGCACGATCCGCTCCGCCGGCACACCGGTCTCGCGCCAGATTCCGTACGCCTCGTCGTCGTCGAGGTAGACCGTGGCCCAGACGCGTTCCGGGTCCAGCCCGAAGCCGCCCGCCTCGACCGGCTTGGTGACCAGCTCCCAGGCGAGCGGGATCGCCCCGGACTTGAAGTAGTCACCGAACGAGAAGTTGCCGTTCATCTGGAAGAACGTGCCGTGCCGGCTGGTCTTGCCGACCTCGTCGATGTCGGGGGTACGGATGCACTTCTGCACGCTGGTCGCCCGCGCGTACGGCGCGGTCTGCTGGCCGAGGAAGTAGGGCACGAACTGCACCATGCCCGCGTTGATGAACAGCAGGTTCGGGTCGCTGATGGCGGGCAGCGGAGCGGACGGCACCACGGCGTGTCCGTTCGCCTCGAAGTGGGCGAGGAACCGCCGCTTGATCTCCGCCGTCTTCATCGTTGGTGCTCCTCCGGAAAGATCTCTCGGTCGCCGATGCGCGGGTCCTCCCGCAGCTCGGCGAACTGGTCGTCGAACGCCTCGCCCCGGGCGAACGCCTCGTGAATTTCCTGCTCGCGCTCGGCCATCCCGATCCGGACGTCCTCCACGAAGCTACGCAGCGACTCCATCAGGCCGCCAGCGGATTCCGACAGGCCGCTGGCGATGCCCGCCGGCGTGTACGCCTGCGCGGTGCGGGTCGCCTTGCGGACCACCACCACGCCGACGGCCAGCCCGATACCCAGCCAGAACAGGCGTCTCATGCCCTCATCCCCTCGTCGCCGGCCGGCTCAGGCGTTGCCGCGCTTGGCCGCGCGGCGCTGCTGCTTGATGGTGTCGCGCACCTCGCGCTCGGTCTCCGCGTGCCGGCGGGCGGAGGCGGCCCGACGGACGCCGTAGCCGAAGGCGGCCACCTTCACCAGCGGGTTCGCGGCGGCGGCGGAGACCACGGTCGCGAGGTTCGCCACGTTCGCGGTGACGTTCTGGGCGTGACTGGTCATGGTGTCCACCTTGGCCAGTTGGAGGTTCACCCCGTCCAGCGAGGTCTGCACCTGCTCCAGCGCGGTGTTGACGTTCTTCACCGTGGTGTTGACGTCCCCGAGCAGCGGCGCGGTGCGGTCGTTGAGGTCGTTGATCATCCGGGTGGCGGCGTCCACGGTGTGCCGCAGCCGCAGGATGGGCAGCGTCAGGATCAACACGAGCATCGCGAACGCGATCGCCGCGATCAGCGCCGCGACCTCTCCAAAACTCACGCCTGTCCTCCTCGAGCAGAGTTCCGGGACCCGACGTCCCGGAACGCGCGACCGTCATACCCGCACCGGCGGTCGCCGACCCGTGCGGGCCGGCGGGGGCGGGCGGGCCTGCCAGCCCCAGACCCTACCGTCAGTGATGGAACGCGGCTCACGACGGTGAGGGTGTCGCCTCGCCGAGCGGGTCCTCGGTCAGGGTCGGGAAAGGATCTTCGCCGGTGAGCGACGGGTCGGTGCTGGGCTGCGGCCGCAGCCGCTCGTCGTCGATCGCGTTACGGACCTTCACCGACACCAACGAGCCGGTGCACTCCTGCGCTGCGGGCGAGGCCAGCGCCGTCGGAGCGGGCTCCCCGTCGATCGGCGGCGGCACGCAGGCGGGCTCGCGCACCCACAGGTCGAGCGTCAGCTCGTCGCGACGCCAGCAGGTGTAGTCGCCCTTCACCTGCTGCTCGGGGCAGCGCTCCACCTTCCAGGGCTGCCAGCCGTCGCCGGTCAGCGCGCCCTGGTAGGCGCGCGCCGTCTCCTCCACCGGCCGCTGCGAGGTCAGCGTGCGCTCGCGCACCCGGCACTCCTGGAAGCACCATCGGCTGCCGCTGACGTTGTCGACCGTCTTCGCCGCCGCCCAGCCGGGCACGTCCATCTCGTCGAGGGTGTCGAAGACCGGGTCGCGGCTGAGCGTCCGCAGGCCGAAGTAGAGCGGGACGGCACCGAGCAGCAGGAGGCTGACCAGGGCCAGCACGCCCATCCGCAGCCGCCGCCGCTCCCGCATCCGCCGGCGCAGCTCCGACCGGGCGCCGCGCAGGCCGCCCGGACCGGCCGGGGCAGCGTCGGACGGGTCGTCCTGCTCCGCGTTCCGGCGCGGGGACGCCTCGGGGTCCGGCCCGGCCGGGCCGGGGTCGACGCCGGGCCGGACGGACCGCGTACCGGGGCGGGGAGGCTCGGCGGCGGGGCCGTCGGCGACCGGCACCGTCGCGGCGGCGCGGGCCACCGCAGGCGGGTGCCCGGGTCGGGGCGGGGGCGCGGCGGCCGTACCGGCTGCGGGCTCGGGCCGGTCCGGGTCGCGCGGCGCGCGGTCCTCGGGCTGGCCGACGGAGACCGCGGCCCGCGCCACGCCGGGCGGGGTGGGACCGCCGGGCGGGGTGGCTCGGCCACCGGCCGCCGGCGGCGTCGCCCGGCCGGGCGGGACGGGCGGCACCGCCGCGCCGGCCGCGGCGGGCCGGGGGCCGGCGGGAGCGCCCGGGACCGGGGCAGAGCGCACTACCGGGGCCGCGCCGGTCGGCGCCCCCGACTGGCGACGGTCGCCGGGCATCGGCGCCCGGCCGGGGTGCGGGGCCTCGGCGGGCGCGCCCGGCCGGGCGGTGCCCCGGGCCGGTTCCGCCTGCTGGGGCTGTTCGGCACCCGGCTCCCGGCGGGGTCCACGGATCTCACCGGTGCCCGGCTCCCGGGGCTCGCCCGCGCCACGCTCGACCGGCGGGCGCGGGTCGGCAGCGCGGGAGGCAACGGGCGGGCGCGGCTCGGCGGAGTGGGAGGCAACCGGCGGACGCGGCTCGGCGGAGTGGGAGGCGACCGGCGGACGCGGGTCGGCGGAGTGGGAAGCGACCGGCGGACGCTGCTCGTCGGCCCGAGGGTTGGCTGGCGGGCGCTCGCCGGCGCGGGCCGACGCCGGCGGGCGGGGCGGTGGCACGGCGCGGCCGGTGGGCAGGGGCGCCACCACCTCCTCCGCCCCGGCGGGCGCGCCCGGTGGCCGGGCCCGGCCGACCGACCCGCGCCCGGCGTCGACCGCCCGGTGGGCGCCGGTCGTCTCCCCGCTCGGCGCGCCGGGCACGGGAGGCGCGTTACCGCTCAGCGGCACGGGCGGTTCGTTACCGCTGAGCGGCACGGGAGGCGCGTTTCCGCTGGCCGGCACGACCGGCGGCTGCTCGTCGGCGGCCCGTTGACCGGCGGCGGGGGCGGGCGCGGCGGCCCGGCCGGCGGGGGGCGGCCCGGCCGGGGCGACCGGCCAGCCGCCGCTCGGGGGCTGGCCGTCGCGCACCGGGGGCCGGGCGGGCGGTGCCGCCGGGTACGGCGGGCGGTGCGGCGGGACGGCGGAGGGGTCCGGTCCCTGCGCGGAGCGCACCGGGGGGACCGCCGCGTGGGACGGCTGCGCCGGCGGAACCGCGGCCTGCGCGGGGTGGGAGGGCTGCACCGGCCGAGCCGCGCCCTGCGCGGGGCGCGGCGGCGGGGCGGCGTGCGGCGGCTGCGGGACCGACGCGTGCGGCGGGGGGGCCGACGCGTGGGACGGGTGCGGCGGGCCGGGCGGCTCGGCGGGGCCGGGGCGGCGGCCCGGGGCGGGCGAGCCCGGCCACGGCCCGTCGACCGGGCGGGGGCGCGCGGAAGCGGGATCGGCGCCCCGCACCGGGGGCGTGGCCTGGGCCCCGGCCGGGCCACGCCGCTGCTGCGGATCGGGGTGGCCGGTTGCCTGCCCCGGCCCGCCGGCCTCCTGGGTCAGCTCGCCGCGCTGCTGCTTGGCGGAGCGCAGGTCGTCGATCCAGCCGAACTCCTCGCCGCTGACCGGCTCCTCGGGCTCGCTGTCGGGTCGGCCCCGACCCCACCGGCGCCCCTTGGCGCGCGGCTCGCGCCGCTCGTCGGGGCCGTCCTCCGGTCGCTCCGAACCACGGGATCTCACTGCTGACCCTCCCCGACGGCGTCGCTGCCGTCCTCGTCCGCCGCGCCGGCGGGTCCGTTGCCCGAGGGGTGCCGGCCGTTGCCCGACGGGCCCGGACCGTCCGGACGCGCGGGGGCGGGCAGCCCCCGGACGATCCGGCGCAGCAGCGGCAGCCGGGTGGCCACCGACCGCTCCGCACCGTGCCCGCTGGGACGGTAGTAGTCGACCCCGACAAGGTCGTCGGGGACGTACTGCTGGGTGACCACGCCCCGGGAGTCGTCGTGCGGGTACCGGTATCCCGTGCCGTGCCCGAGGCCCCGGGCACCGGCGTAGTGGGCGTCGCGCAGGCCGCGCGGCACCGGCCCGCCCCGGCCGGCGCGCACGTCCGCGACGGCGGCCCCGATCGCGCTCGTGGCGGAGTTGGACTTCGGGGCGGTGGCCAGGTGGATCACCGCCTGGGCGAGGTTGAGCTGCGCCTCGGGCAGGCCGACGAACTCCACGGCCTGGGCGGCGGCGGTGGCCACGCTCAGCGCCCCCGGGTCTGCCATCCCCACGTCCTCGCTGGCGAAGATGACCAGCCTGCGGGCGATGAACCGGGCGTCCTCGCCGGCCACCAGCATCCGGGCCAGCCAGTGCAGCGCCGCGTCGACGTCCGAGCCGCGCATGCTCTTGATGAACGCGCTGGTCACGTCGTAGTGGGCGTCGCCGGCCCGGTCGTAGCGCACCGCCGCCACGTCGACGGCCTGCTCGGCGGTGGCCAGGTCGATCCGGCCGGTGCCGAGCGCCGTGGCCGAGGCCGCCGCCGCCTCCAGCGCGGTGAGCGCCTTTCGCACGTCGCCCCCGGCGAGGCGGACCAGGTGGTCCTCGGCCTCGGCGTCCAGGGCGAGCGCGCCGCCCAGGCCGCGCTCGTCGGCGACCGCGCGGCGCAGCAGGCCGCGCACCGCCGCGTCGTCCAGCGGCTGGAGGGTGAGCAGCACGCACCGCGACAGCAGCGGCGAGATGACCGAGAAGTACGGGTTCTCCGTGGTCGCCGCGAGCAGGGTGACCGTGCGGTCCTCGACGGCGGCGAGCAGCGAGTCCTGCTGGGTCTTGCTGAACCGGTGCACCTCGTCGATGAAGAGCACGGTCTGCGGCCCGCCGGAACGGCGCTGCCGGCGGGCGGTGTCGATCACGGCGCGGACGTCCTTGACCCCGGCGTTCAGCGCCGACATCGCCACGAAGCGGCGGTCGGTGGCGCGGGCCACCAGGTGCGCGATCGTGGTCTTCCCGCAGCCGGGCGGCCCCCAGAGGATCACCGACATCGGGGTCGCCCCGGTGACGAGCTGGCGCAGCGGGGCGCCCGGGGCGAGCAGGTGCTCCTGCCCGACGAGCTCGTCGATGCCGGCCGGGCGCATCCGCACGGGCAGGGGGGAGTCGGTCGACACCGGAGTGAAGCCGTCCACGTCGACAGGACCCGGGGGGGCGCTGGACGGCCCGGCGGGTGCGCCGAGGGAGAAGAGGGCGTCGGACTCCATCAGGAAGACAGTACCGGGCGGGGTCCGCGCCCCTGGAACTGCGGCGCGGACCCCGCCCGGCATGATCGGATACGGTCAGCCCCGGCCCGGGCGGCGACCCCGGTACCAGCGCCCTCCCCCGCCGCTGCGGGAGCCACTGCCGACGCCGGCCAGGTAGAGGGAGAGCAGCAGGAAGCCGATCAGCATCAGGGTGTGGGTGTTGAACAGTGCCGGCGCGCCGAGGTTGGTGTCGAGCAGGTCGATCAACAGGGCGAAGCCGAAGACGATGGCCGCGATGATGGCGAGCATGTCGGTCCTCCGGTGGGGGTTCCCAGTAGGTCGGCGAGGGATGTACCCGATCGGTCCGATCCCCAATCTCCACCCTGGACGCGCACGTCGGCCCGGGCCCTCTCGTACGCTGGGCGGGTGATCGCCCCCAACGAGGTCCTGGTGGGTCGGGACGCCCTGCTCGCCGCCACCGGACACCACCCGTACGCCCGGCACGTCCTGGGGCGCGGCCAGGAGGCACGCGGGTGGCGGCGCGACGGGGCGGTGGGCTGGCTCCTCCCGCAGGGCCAGTGGTCGGCGGGTGGGTCGCTGGGCCCGACCGGGGCGGCGCTCGACGTCTTCGCCGGTCTCCTCGCCGCCGGGACGCTGCGCCCCGGCCAGTCGGTCAACGTTCCCCGCTGCACCCCCGAGGAGGTCGCCGGGCGGCTGCCCGTGGCCCGGCTCGACCACTGGGACTTCCTCTGGACCGGCACCGCCCCGCCGCCGCAAGCTGGCGAGAAGCGGGTGGTGCGCCTGACCGAGGCCGACCACCCCGCCCTCGACGCCCTGATCGAGCGCGCCTTCCCCACCAGCGCCTCGCGCCCGGACGACACGGGGATCGTCGACTGGTACGGCATCCGCGACGGCGACCGGCTGGTCGCCTGCGGGGCCGACCGGAGCCGGGGCGACGTCGGGTTCCTCTCCGGGTTGACCGTGGCCCCGGAGCGGCGGGGACGCGGGCTCGGCGCGGCCCTGACCGCCGGGATGACCAAGGCCCTGCTCGCCCGCCACGACCTCGTGGCGCTCGGGGTGTACACCGACAACGTCGGGGCGGGCCGGCTCTACCGCCGGCTCGGCTTCACCGGCACCGCGCCCCGCTCCTCGGTCCACCTGGGTTGAGGTGCAAGGAGGGGCACCCTGTTAACGCTTTCTGCATAGGAAGGGCCCCCTCCCCACACACCTCGGCCCGTCAGCGCGCCCCGGCGGGGGCGGGGTCGGAGGCCGCCGCCGGGGCAGGAGCGACGGTGGTGCGGGCGGCGCGCCAGGCGGGCAGGTAGAGCGGCGCGGCGACCGCGAGCACCACGGCGCCGACGAGCATCGCCGTGGTGACGCTGCTGCGGTCGGCGAGCGCGGTCAGCACCAACGCGCCGAGCGCGCCGGCCGGCTGGGCCATCATCGAGTTCAGCGACAGCACGCTGGTCCGGTACGGCCCGTCGACCTGCCGGTGCAGCAGCCCCAGGTGCAGCGGGTTCGACGCGCCGTGCACGGCGTAGCAGGCCAGGTACGCGACCAGCACGCCGACCGGGCCCGCGAGCAGCCCCATCCCGACCACGGTCGCGCCCTGGAGCAGCCGCAGCAGCGCCGCGCCCGGGGCGGCCCCCGGCCAGCGCAACAGCAGCGGGGTCAGCGCGGCCCCGGCCGCCGAGGCGAGCCAGGCGACGGAGCTGGCCGGGCCGAGCAGCGCGGCGGCGCGGTCGGGGTCGCCCACCACCTCGGCGAGCCGGACCGGCAGCAGCGACTCGAAGGTGACCATGCCGAAGCCCCAGAACAGCTCCACCGCGACCAGGGCGAGCAGCACCCGGGAGCGGCGCAGCAGCCCGAACGCCCGACCGACCATGCGGGGGGCCTCGACGACCGAGGCGCGCAGCGCCCCCGCGCCCCGGGCGGGGCGGACCTCGACGAGCAGGAGCAGCAGGGCGACCAGCGCCGCCGCCTGCGACGCGAGGGCGGCCAGCACCGGCACGGTCAGCGCGCTCACCGGGCCGAGCGGGCCGAGGGCGATCAGGCCGCCCGCGACCAGCGCGCCGCCCGCGATGGTGAGACCGGCGACGGTGCCCCCGTGGCCGAGGCCGCGCTCGTACTCGGCCCTGGGGTCGGCGGCGAGGATGGCGTCGACGTACCAGGACTCCAGGGGGCCGCTGTCCAGCGCCCGGTAGGCGCCCTGCACCGCGAAGACCAGCAGGAACAGGGCGACGGAGTCGGCGACCGCGAACAGCGCCAGGGAGACCAGGTTGAGCGCCCCGGCGGTGACCAGCACCGGCTTGCTGCCCAGCGCGTCGGCCATGCCGCCGGTGGGCAGCTCCAGGGCCAGCACGACGAGGCCCTGGGCGGTGACGGCGACGCCGATCTGGGACAGCGTCAGCCCGCGTTCCTGCATGAGCAGGACCAGCACGGGGATCAGCAGGCCGGTGGGCAGCCAGCGCAGGCCGTGCAGGGCGAGGTAGCGGAACCGGACCTGGCGTACGGTCAGGGCGCTCACGGGGTCGGCCCGATCAGCGGGTACGCGGCCACGAAGAGGTGCACCGGCTGGGCGTCCGGCTCCACGGGGGCGGAGTCGTCACGGTAGCGCTCGACAACCTGCCACAGCTCCGCCTCCAGCGCCTGGAGCCGCTCCGGCCCGAGGCGGATCAGCGCGTCGCCCATGCCGGCGGCGTCCCGCCAGGCGGACGACCAGGCCGACTGGACGGCGAACCAGCGCTCGGAGATTTCGGCCAGCACCCGCACCTGGTTGGCCTGGATCCACTCGGCGGCGGCGCGGGCGTCCGGGTCGTCGTCGAAGTCCGTCGGGTCCCAGTCGCTGGACTCGTGCACCGCCCGCCACCAGCGCTGCCGCCCGGCGGCCCGGTCGGCGTCCTCGACGACCAGCCCCGCCTCGGCGAGCTGGCGCAGGTGGTAGCTGGTGGCGCCGGTGTTGGTGTCGAGCAGCTCGGCGAGGCCGGTGGCGGTGGCGGCGCCGTGGACCCGCAGCGCGCCGAGCAGCCGCAGCCGCAGCGGGTGGGCCAGCACCCGCACCTGTCGGTGGTCCAGCCGGACCTGGCGCGGCGCGGCCCCGCCGGTCGTGTCGTCTTCTCCCATGGCATGCACAATAGTTGTGCACACATCTTCTGCACAATAGTTGTGCAGAAGATGTGTGCAAGTTCGGTGAGGCGGGAGGACGCGGGCTCAGGGAGCCAGGAACTCGCTGGCCCCGCGCAGGCGGGTGCGCAGCAGGGCGGCGGCCCGGGAGCTGTCGAGGCGTACCTCGGTGGGGCGGGGCGGGCCCGACGCGGCGCTCGTGGCGGTCCGCAGCCCGGCCGGGTCGACGCCGAACCGGCGGGCCACCAGCAGCCCCAGCTCCGCGCGGCTGACCGCGTCCGCACCGGCCACGTTCAGCGGACCGGCGTGGTCGCCCGCCGCCAGTTCGAGGACCGCGGCGGCCAGGTCGGCCACGTCGACCGGGCAGCGGACCTCGTCGGTGAACAGGCTCGCCCGGCCCGCGAGGGCGTCCAGGCAGAGCCGGACCTGCTTGCTCCGCTCGTCGCCCACGATCAACGAGGTACGCACCAGCGCGGCGGACGGGTCGATCGCCCGCACGGCGGTCTCGGCCGCCGCCTTCGCCGCCCCGTACGGGAAGACGGGGGTCGGCACCTCGTCGTCGGCGTACGGCTCGGGCCGGCCGGCGTGCAGCGCGTCGCTGGACAGGTGCACCAGCCGCGCCCCCGCCTCGGCGGCGGCGAACGCGACGTGCGCGGCCCCGTCGGCGGTGACCGCCCAGTCGGCGTACCGGTAGGGGGTGCTCACCACGGCGGTGGGCCGCACCGCCGCGACCAGCGCGCGCACGGCGGCCCGGTCGGTCACGTCGAGCCGGCGCGCCTCGACGCCGGCCGCCTCGACGGGGTGGGCGTGGTACGTGCCGACCACCCGCTCCCCCGCCGCGACGGCCTGCCGGCACACCTCGGCGCCGAGGTGCCCGCTGGCGCCCACCACGAGCAGCGTCACGCGCCTCCCCCTCCACGGCGGCGGGGCGCCACCTCCGTGACGCCCCGCCTCGACACTGTGCGGCTCAGACCGGGTCGGCCACCGGGGCGGCCGGGCCGGCGGTGCCGGCGTGCGGCGCGGCGGCCGGCTTCGGCTTGGCGTCGATGCCCGCCTCGGCCCGCTGCTGCCCGGTGATCGGCGTCGGCGCGCCGGTCAGCGGGTCGAAGCCGCCCCGGGTCTTCGGGAACGCGATGACCTCGCGGATCGAGTCCGCGCCGGCCAGCAGCATGCAGACCCGGTCCCAGCCGAAGGCGATGCCGCCGTGCGGCGGGGCGCCGTACTTGAACGCCTCCAGCAGGAAGCCGAACTTGTCCTGCGCCTCTTCGGGGGTGATGCCGAGCAGGTCGAAGACCCGCTGCTGCACGTCGCCCCGGTGGATACGGATCGAGCCGCCGCCGATCTCGTTGCCGTTGCAGACGATGTCGTACGCGTAGGCCAGCGCCCGGTCCGGGGCCTCCTCGAAGCGGTCCACCCACTCGGCGTTCGGCGAGGTGAACGGGTGGTGCACGGCCGTCCAGCCGCCCGCTCCGCCATTGTCGTCCGAGGTCCGTTCGAACATCGGCGCGTCCACCACCCAGCAGAACGCCCACGCACTGTCGTCGACGAGCTTGGCCCGCCTGGCGATCTCGATGCGGGCCGCGCCGAGCAGCTCCTGGGCCCCGCGGGCCTCGGGGCCGGCGGCGAAGAAGACCGCGTCGCCCGGCTTCGCGCCGACCGCGTCGGCCAGCCCGGCCAGGTGCGCCTCGGAGAGGTTCTTCGCCACCGGGCCGCGCGGGGCACCGGTCTCGGCGTCGAGCACCACGTACGCCAGGCCCTTCGCGCCGCGCGCCTTGGCCCAGTCCTGCCAGCCGTCCAGCTCCTTGCGGGTCTGGCCCGCGCCGCCCGGCATGACGACCGCGCCGACGTAGCCGCCCGCGTCGATCGCCGAGGCGAAGACCCGGAACTCGGTGCCGCGCAGGTACTCCGTCAGCTCGGTCAGCTCGACGCCGTAGCGCAGGTCCGGCTTGTCGGAGCCGTACCGGGCCATCGCGTCGTGCCAGGTGATGCGCGGGATCGGCCGGGAGATCTCGTACCCGGCCAGGTCCTTCCACAGCGCCGAGACGATCGCCTCGCCGAGGTCGATCACGTCGTCCTCGGTCACGAAGGACATCTCGATGTCGAGCTGGGTGAACTCCGGCTGCCGGTCGGCGCGGAAGTCCTCGTCGCGGTAGCAGCGGGCGATCTGGTAGTACCGCTCCATGCCGCCGACCATCAGCAACTGCTTGAACAGCTGCGGGGACTGCGGCAGCGCGTACCAGCTTCCCGGCTGGAGGCGGACCGGGACCAGGAAGTCGCGGGCGCCCTCCGGGGTGGAGCGGGTCAGCGTCGGGGTCTCGATCTCCAGGAAGTCGCGGTCGTGCAGCACGCCCCGGGCGAGCTGGTTGGCCCGCGAGCGCAGCCGCATCGCCCTCGCCGGGCCGCTGCGGCGCAGGTCCAGGTAGCGGTAGCGGAGCCGGATGTCGTCGCCGGCCTCCACCTGGTCGTCCACGGGCAGCGGCAGCGGCGCGGCCTCGGAGAGCACCTCCAGCGCGCTGGCGGTCACCTCGATGTCGCCGGTGGGCAGCTCCGGGTTCTCGTTGCCCTCCGGGCGGCGGGTCACCTCGCCGGTGACCTTCACGCAGAACTCGTTGCGCAGCGCGTGCGCGTCCTCCTCGCGGAAGACCACCTGCACGATGCCGGAGGCGTCGCGCAGGTCCACGAAGATGACACCGCCGTGGTCGCGCCGGCGGGCCACCCACCCGGCGAGCGCCACCGTGGTGCCGGCGTCCGTCGCGCGCAGGCTGCCGGCGTCATGGGTACGGATCACGGCTTGCGTCTCCCTCGTCTGATCGGTCTGCCCCCGCATTCTGTCAGGGCGCCCCGCCCCCCGCCGCCACCGGGCGCGGTCGCGGGGTAAGGAAGGGCACCTTGTTAACGCATTCGGTAGAGGAAGGGCCCCCTATCAACGCCTCGGGGTCCGGCGCACCGCCGTCGGCCGGGGGGCGCGGCCGGCGTCAGCCGTCGGGCGGGGTCACGCGGGGTGCGGCGCGACGGATAAGCGTCGTACCCCGCTGGGCACTGCTCTCCGCCGGCGCGGCACCGGTGTTCCTGGTCGGCGGCCGGACGCGCGCGGCCCGCTCCGTGGCCGGCCACGTCCGGCGGGGCCGGTGAGCTGTCGCCAGTGCGGTCCCACCGCGCCTACCGCCCGACGCCACCCCGGGCTCCCCGCACCCGCCGGGGTTCCCCCCGCTCCGGCGCGCCCGCCACGCTCCGGCGCGCCCGCGAGGCCCGACCCTCCGCGACCGCCAGCCTGACTCTGTGTCACGCCCCCGCCCGCCCCACCCGACCGCCCGCCCCCTTTGCTCTGCACCAACCCACGCAACACCCGCCCGGAGCTGCGCATACCCGAAATCGCGCGCCGCGCCGGGCGGGCTGGTCGCTTGCGCTGCGTACAGCGTTGCGCATACGGCAGCAGAGCAAAGGGGGCGGAGGGGGTGGTGTCGCCGGCGGGCGAGGGTCACACCGGGTCATGGGCGACGGCGGGCGGAGAGCGCGGTGAGCAGCGCTCGACCCGCCGCGTGCCCGCCGTGTGCCCGCCGTGTGCCCGCCGTGTGCCTGCCGCGAATCAGCTCGCGGGTACGGCGGAGTCCGGGGCCGGCGGGACGGCGCCGTTCATCACGCCCACCGGGCAGCGGCGTTAACAAGGGGCCCTTCCTCTACCGAAAACGTTAATAAGGTGCCCTTCCTTACGCCTCGGGCGTGGGGAGGAGGTGGTTGACGCGGACCTCTCCCTCGGCCAGCGCCCGGGCGCGCTCCTCGGCGTCCCGGTCGGCGCCGGTGAGCCGGCCGCCGTGCTGGCGCAGGTGCTCCTCCCAGGACGGCACCTGGTACACCTCGACGAAGCCGTGCGCCCGCTCGCCCGCCCGGAACAGCCCCCAGCGCATCGCCCCGGTGCGCCGCCGCGACCGGCCCACGGCCCGCATCGCCTCGACGAAGGCGGCCTGCCGCTCGGGCGCGACGGTGTAGGAGACGGTCACCAGCACCGGCCCGGTACGCGGGTGCGCCTCCAGGGCCAGGTGCGGCTCGGGCCAGTACGTCGCCGGGTCCCGGTTCACCCCACGGACGTCGCGCAGCGGCCACAGCGGCACGGTCAGCGCGGCCAGGGCCATCGTCGCCCCGGCCACGGCGAGCGCGCCGACCAGGCCGGTCAGTTCGCCGAGCGCACCCCAGGCCAGCGCGCCGAGGGCCTGCCCGCCGGCGAAGACCATCTGGTAGACGGAGAGCCCCCGGGCGCGCACCCAGCCGGGGAGGAAGAGCTGCATCGCGGCGTTCACGGTGGACAGCACGGTCATCCAGGCCAGCCCGGCGGGCACCAGCGCCGCCGTCACCAGGGCCGGCACGGGCACCAGGGCGAGCGTCAGCAGCACCCCCGCGTAGATCAGCCCGGCGACGAGCAGGAGCTGGCTGTTGGTGAGCGCCCGACGCACCCGGGGCAACACGAGCGCCCCGGCGACCGCGCCGACGCCGAGCGCGGCGAGCAGCACGCCGTACCCGCTGGAGCCCATGCCGAGGCGCTGGCTGGCCACCAGCGGCAGCAGGGCCCACAGGGCGCTGCCGGGCACCACGAAGAGCGCGGCCCGCAGCAGGATGCGCCGGACAACGGGCGAGTGGCGCACGTACCGGCCACCGGCGCGCAGCGCGGGGCCGAACCGCTCCGGCATCCCCGCGCCGTCGGGGCGCTCGGGTCGCCAGCGCAGCAGCACCAGCGCGAAGATCGCGAAGGAGGCCGCGTTCACCGCGAAGACCACGGCCACGCCGGCCTGGGCGATGAGCACGCCGGCCACCGCCGGGCCGACCGAGCGGGCCAGGTTGACGCTGATCGAGCCGAGCGCCGCGGCGTTGACGATCTGCGCCCGGGGCACCAGGTCGGGGATCACCGCCTGCCAGGCGGGCAGGGTCAGCGCCTGCCCGACGCCGAGGCCGAAGGTGAGGGTGAGCAGCAGCGCCGGGGGCATCCGGCCGGGGCGTTCGGCTCGTCGACCAACAGCCACTGCGCGCCGACGGTCTGCATCCAGGTGCCGACGTTGCTGGCCAGCACGGCGAGCCAGAGGCTGCGGAAGGCAGCGATGCGCAGGGGCGCCCAGGCGGACGCGGACGCGGGCGCGGGGGCGGCAGGTGTCGGTGCGGTGCTCACCGGGCGCAAGTACCCCGGTTCGCCCCCGCCCAGTCGGACGCCGCGCGGGACCGCGCAGGTCAGCCGCCCGCCGCCCGGCGATCCCCCGGTACGCCGGAAGCGGGCCGCCGGAGGCCGGCGACCCGCTTCGCGGTGGGGTGGGGCGGTGGATCAGATGATGCTGACGCCGTAGACGCTCAGCGCCTCGGTGACCGGCTGGAAGTAGGTGGTGCCGCCGGTGGTGCAGTTGCCGCTGCCGCCGGAGGTGAGGCCGAGTGCGCTGCTACCGCTGAACAGCGAGCCGCCGCTGTCGCCGGGCTGCGCGCAGACGTTGGTGCGGATCAGGCCGGAGACCGAGCCCTCGGCGTAGTTCACGGTCGCGTTGAGGGCCTGGACCGAGCCGCTGCGCAGGCCGGTGGTGCTGCCGGAGCGCTGCACGCTCTGGCCGACGTAGGCGTTGGAGGCGCCGGTGACGTCGCGGAAGGTGCCGTTGTAGAGGGAGACGTTGCCGGTGGCGTTGGCGGCGTTGCTGTGCCGCACGATGCCGTAGTCGTTGCCCGGGAAGCTGCTGCCGGTGCGGGTGCCCAGGACGCTGGTCTGACCCGAGTTCGAGTACCAGGTCGAGGCGATGTTGGTGCAGTGCCCGGCGGTCAGGAAGAAGGTCTGGCCGGCGCTGTTGCGCACGTTGAAGCCGAGCGAGCAGCGCCCGCCGCCGGCGGCGTAGATCGCCTCGCCGCCGGAGATCCGGGTGCTGAGCACGCCGGCCTCGGCCTCGATGCGCACGGCGCCGTTGGTGCGGGCCGCCGCGGCCCTGACCCGCTCCAGCTTGGCGCCGGTGACGGTGCTGTCGACGGAGACGACGACCTGGTTGGTCACCGGGTCGGTCCACCACGCCGTGCCAGGGATCCTCGCCGAGCGCTCCAGCTCGGCGGTGGCCCGGTTGAGCTCCGCGGCGCCCCGCTGGACGATCTTCGCGGTCGCGCCGGCGGCGCGGACCTGCCGCGCGGCGGCCTCGTCGGTCACGGCGACGACCATCCTGCCGCTGGCGTCGGCGTACGCGCCGGCCGAGCGGTCGCCGAGCCGCTCCGCCAGGCTGGCGGCGGCGTCGGGCGAGGCGGTGGGGGCGGCCTGGACGGGCGCGCCGATCAGCGCGGTGGCGGCCAGGGTGCCGGCCGCGGCCACGGACGCGGCGCGGAGAAGCGATGACCTCGTGAGTCGCATGCGACAACCTCCCGAGAGGGGGTGATGGGTCGCGCCGGGGGTGACGGACCCGAGGGTCATGGGGCCGGAGCGGGGGAGAACCGACCTGCCGAAGAGAAGTATTCACATACTTAAGATCACTGGCAAGACCTCGGCAACCCGCCGTTCACCGCGTCATCGATGTTACGGTTGTCGATACCTATCGTGAGGGAAGGCGTGCTCACCGCACGCGCCGGGCGGTCAGGCGCCGGCAGCGGCCAGGCGGGCGGCGCGGGCGTCGCGCTTCTCCTCGAAGCGGGACGCCTGGGTCTCCAGGACGTCCAGGTGGGCGGCGATCTCGTCCCGGGCAGCCTCGCCGTCGGCGTCCAGGCCACCGACGTTGAACAGGTCCCACTGGCGCAACACCGGGACGACCACGTCGTCGCGGTGCTGGCGCAGGTCGTAGATCCCGGCCAGGGCGATCGCCACCGACTTGCGGGCGAAGCCCTCGATGCCCACCCCCGGCATCTGGAAGTCGGCCAGCACCTCGGCGATGGCCCGCATGGCCTGACCCGGGGCCAGTTCGAGGGCGGCTCCGAGCAGGTTGCGGTAGAAGACCATGTGCAGGTTCTCGTCGGCGGCCACGCGCGCCAGCAGCGCCTCGCACCTCGGGTCGCCGGTCACCCGGCCGGTGTTGCGGTGCGAGATCCGCGTCGCCAACTCCTGGAACGACACGTACGCCAGCGAGCGCAGCATCGAGTGGTCGTGCGAGTTGGTGTAGCCGGCCGTCATGTGCACCATGCGGGCCCGCTCCAGCGCCACCGGGTCGACGGCCCGGGTGACGGTCAGGTAGTCGCGGATGGCCGTGCCGTGCCGCGCCTCCTCCGCCGTCCACCGGCCCACCCAGGTCCCCCACGCCCCGTCCGGGCCGAAGAGGGTGGCGATCTGGTGGTGGTACGAGGGCAGGTTGTCCTCGGTCAGCAGGTTCACGATCAGCGCGGTGCGCGCCACCTCGGGCAGCGTCGAGTCCGACTCCGACCACGCCTCGCCACCGAGCGGGCCGTCGAAGGTGCGCCCCTCGCTCCACGGCACGTACTCGTGCGGGAACCACTCCTTCGCCATCGACAGGTGCCGGTCGAGGTTCTTCTCCACGACGGGCTCAAGCTCCATGAGCAGGGCGGTCTGGCTCAGTGCGGGCACGACGATCTCCTTACGGTGGCGTAACTTACGCCACCGTAGGTCCTTCCCGCCGTACGCGCGAGTAATGCCCGGCCCTCGTGCGCACCCTCAGCCGACCAGGGGCTTCAGGTCCGCCCGGGGCGGCGTCCACTCCCCCGCCGCCGCCATCTGCTGCTCGCCCGAGCGGATGTCCTTCACCTCGTCCGCCGCGCCCTCGTCGCCCGGGAACCAGACGTACGGGATGCCGCGCCGCTCGGCGTACCGGATCTGCTTGCCGAACTTCGCCGCGCTCGGCGACACCTCCGTGGGCACGCCCCGACGGCGCAGCGCGTCGGCGATCGCGTTGCTGGCCGCCCGCCGCTCCTCGCTGGGCACCGCCACCAGCACGCAGGTCGGCACGCTGCGCGACACCGACAGCGCGTTCGCGCCGAAGAGCAGGCCGAGCAGCCGGCTCACCCCGATCGAGATGCCCACCCCCGGGAACGAGACCCCGCCGGCGCTGGCCAGGGTGTCGTACCGGCCGCCCGAGCAGATCGAGCCGAAGCGCTCGTACCCGGCGAGGGACGTCTCGTAGACGGTGCCCGTGTAGTAGTCCAGGCCCCGGGCGATGCGCAGGTCGGCCACGCAGAGCCCCGGGGAGTGGGCGGCGGCGGTCTCCACCACCGTGACCAGCTCGGCGATGCCCTCGTCGAGCAGCGGGTCGGTCACCCCGAGGGCCCGCACCGCGTCGGCGAAGGAGGCGTCCGGGGCGGAGATCTCCGCCAGCGCGAGGCACGCCTTGGCCTGCGCCTCGCTCGCCCCCGCCGTGGCGACGAGCAGCTCGGTCACCTTCGCCGGGCCGATCTTGTCGAGCTTGTCCACGGCGCGCAGTGCGGCCTCCGGGTCGGTCAGCCCGACGCCCCGGTAGAAGCCCTCGCAGACCTTGCGGTTGTTCACCCGGATCGTCACCGGCGGGATCGGCAGCGAGCGCAGCGCGTCGCCGACGACGAGGGGCATCTCCGCCTCGTGGTGGGCCGCCAGCGTGTCCCGGTCGACGATGTCGATGTCGGCCTGGAGGAACTCGCGGTACCGCCCCTCCTGCGGGCGCTCGCCCCGCCACACCTTCTGGATCTGGTACCGGCGGAACGGGAACTGGAGCTTGCCGGCGTTCTCCAGCACGTAGCGGGCGAACGGCACGGTCAGGTCGAAGTGCAGGCCGAGCGCGTCGTCGCCAGTGCCCTCGTCGTCGGCCTGGAGGCGGCGCAGCACGTAGACCTCCTTGGAGGTCTCCCCCTTGCGCAGGAGCTGGTCCAGGGGCTCGACCGCGCGGGTCTCCAGGGGGGCGAAGCCGTACAGCTCGAAGGTGGCGCGGATGCGGTCGAGGACGAACTGCTCGATCATCCGCTGCGCCGGCGTCCACTCGGGGAAGCCGGAGATGGGCGTGGGCTTGCTCATCGCGTACTCCTTGCAGGTCCGCGCCGGGCGCGGTGAGGTCGTGGGTCCGCGCGGGGCGCGGCCGGGTCTCCGTGCAGGTCCGCGCCGGGCGCGGTGAGGTCGTGGGGCCGCGCCGGGCGCGACCGGGGGGAACTAGAGGCCGCGGGCGGGCGCGGCCGGCCGCGCGCCGCCGGAGCCCGCCGCCTCGGCGAGGTACGGGTTGCTCGCGCGCTCGCGGCCGATGGTGGTCGCAGGGCCGTGGCCGGGCAGCACCACCGTGTCGTCGGCCAGCGGCAGGACCTTCGACCGCAGGCTCGCCAGCATCCGGGGCATGCTGCCGCCCGGCAGGTCGGTGCGGCCGATCGAGCCGGCGAAGAGCACGTCCCCGGAGAGGCAGACCTGCTCGGCCTCCCAGGGCGAGCCGGCACCGGGCAGCCGGAACAGCACCGACCCGCCGGTATGGCCCGGGGCGTGGTCGACGCTGATCTCCAGGCCGGCCAGGGTGAGGGTGGCCCCGTCGGTCAGCTCGGCGACGTCGTCGGGCTCGGCGTACGGCAGCCGGCCGCCGAAGAGCTGGGTGAGGTCCATCGACAGCGCCTTGGACGGGTCGGCCAGCAGCTCCCGGTCCTCCGGGTGGACGTACGCGGTGATGCCCCGGGCGCCGCAGACCGGCGCGACGGAGAAGGTGTGGTCGAGGTGGCCGTGGGTGAGCAGCACGGCGGCGGGGTGCAGGCGGTGCTCGGCGAGCACCGCGTCGAGCCGGTCGACCACCCCGATGCCGGGGTCGACCACCACGCACTGCTCCCCCGGAGCGGTCGCCACCACGTAGCAGTTGGTGCCGAAGGCGTCCGCGGGAAAGCCGGCCACGAGCACGTCCGCTCCCCTTCCGTCGAGCTGTCGTCCCCTGCACTGGCAGCCTAGCCGCACCGCCGAGCGGATTCCGCCGACCCACCCGTCCCGCCCACCCCGCGCGGCACAGTGACACCGCCCGATACACCGGCCCGGACCTGGTACACCACTTTCACAGCCGGTACCCGTACACTCTGGCGGGCGTGTGGCGTGGCACACGCGGCTCCCGACGGGGCGCGATGCCTGACCGCCGGCGACCATCAGGGCAGAGGAAGGGGAGCACGGGTGGCTTCCAGCAGGGACCGGCAGCGCAAACTGGCGCGGGCCAAGCTCGACCGGCAGCTCGTCCGACGGGCGGCCCGGGTCAGGCGACGCCGGCAGATCCAGGCCGGCGTCGGCGCGGCCGTGGTGCTCGCGCTGATCTTGGCCGGCTCGGCGTGGGCGTTGGGCGCCTTCGACGACGACCCGAAGAAGAACACGGCCGCCGAGGACGTCTGCGTCTGGACCCCGCAGAACGCCAGCGGGAACACCAACCTCAAGGACGTCGGCACCCCGGCCACCAGCGGCCTGCCGACCTCGGGCACCCGGGCGATGACCGTCACCACCAACCAGGGCGCCCCGATCACCGCGGAGCTCGACCTCGCCTCGGCCCCCTGCGCCGGCGCGAGCATCGCCCACCTCGCCAGCCGCGGCTTCTACGACAACACCAAGTGCCACGAGATCACCTCGGAGGGCGCGCTGCGCTGCGGCGACCCCAGCGGCACCGGCCTGGGCGGCCCGACCTACTCGTTCTACGACGAGAACGTCCCGGAGCTGCCCGAGGCCAGCCCGTCGGCCAGCCCCGCGCCCGGCGAGCCCCCGGCGTACCCGAAGGGCACGGTCGCGATGATCGCCAACCCGCCGGGGGCCAACGGCAGCCAGTTCCTCGTCTTCTTCAAGGACTTCAACCCCGCCAAGCCGGCCTATCCGGTGATCGGCAAGGTCACCGGCTCGCTCGACGTGCTCACAAAAATCGGCGCCCTGCCGACCGTGGACAATGGGAGCGGGGCCAAGGTCAAGCCGAAGACCGACGTGCTGGTCCAGAGCCTCACCGTCGGCGAGCCGACCGAGGCACCCGCGCCGGCGACCCCGCCGGCGTCCGGCGCCCCGTCCGCCAGCCCCAGCGCCGGCTGACGGCCCGCCCCACTTCCACACCTTTTTGCGGCAACGGCCGCGCCGAGACAGTCCAGGAGGATCGACCGTGACGTCCACGAGAGAGCGGCAGCGCGCGGCGGCGCGTGCCCGGCTCGAGCGGGAGATGGCCGAGCGCGCGACCCGGGCGCGCAAGCGCCGGCAGACGCAGGCGATCGCCGGGGCGGGGGCGGCCCTGCTGCTCGTGGTCGCCGGTGCCGTCTGGCTGGCCACCACCCTCGGAGGCGACGACGACGACGCCAAGCGGGAGACCGCCGCGAGCGGCCTGTCGCAGTGCGCGTTCACCGAGCTGCCCAAGGAGGGCCGCCCGAAGCAGATCAAGGACGTCGGCCTCCCCGCGTCCGAGCAGGCGAACACCGGCGTGCAGACCCTGACGATGCAGACCAACCTCGGGCCGATCACCGCCAAGGTCGACCGCGCCGCCGCCCCGTGCACCGCCGCCAGCTTCACCCACCTGGCGAGCAAGGACTTCTTCGACAACACCAAGTGCCACCGGCTCGTCACCGAGGGCATCCAGGTGCTCCAGTGCGGCGACCCGGGCGCGACCGGCAAGGGCTGGCGGGAGACCGACGGCACCGGCGGCCCGTCGTACAAGATGACCGAGGAGAACCTGCCCACCGACAAGCGGCCGCCGTACCCGGCGGGGGTCATCGCGATGGCCAACTCGGGGCAGCCGGGCAGCACGGGCAGCCAGTTCTTCATCGTGTACGGCGACTCGCAGCTCGACCCGAACTACACGGTCCTGGGCACGATCACCGGCGGCATGGAGATCGTCAAGGACGTCGCCAAGGCCGGCGACGACAAGGCGTTCGCGAAGCAGGCCGGCGGCGGTCACCCCAAGAAGGAGATCGTCATCACGGACCTGACGATGAGCGAGCCGCAGGGCTGAGCCCCTCCCCCGCGTCGAGAACGCCCGCCGGCCGCGAGCCGGCGGGCGTTCTCGCGCTCAAGCCCCCGAGGTGACCCGGTACGCGTCGAAGACGCCGTCGACCTTGCGGACGGCGACCAGCAGGTGCCCCAGGTGCTTCGGGTCGGCCATCTCGAAGCTGAACCGGCTCACGGCCACGCGGTCCCGGGTCGTGGTGACCGTCGCCGACAGGATGTTCACCCGCTCCTCGGAGAGCACCCGGGTCACGTCGGCGAGCAGCTTGTGCCGGTCCAGCGCCTCGACCTGGATCGCCACCAGGAACGTCGAGGCGGAGGTGAGCTTCCAGCTCACCTCGACCACCCGCTCGCCCTGCACCTTGAGGTCCTCGGCGTTGGCGCAGTCGTCCCGGTGCACGCTGACCCCGCCCGAGCGGGTGACGAAGCCGAAGACGCTGTCCGGCGGCACGGGGGTGCAGCAGCGGGCCAGCTTGATCCACACGTCGCTGACGCCGCGCACCACCACGCCCGGGTCGTGGCTGCTGGCGCGGCTGCGCGGCGGCCGGGTGGCCACGGCGGTCTCGGCGATGTCCTCCGCCGCGCCCTCCTCGCCCCCGTACGCGGCCATCAGCTTCTGCACCACGGACTGGGCGGAGACCTGGCTTTCGCCGACGGCGGCGTAGAGCGAGGCCACGTCGGCCAGGTGCAGGTCCCGCGCGATCGCCATCAGCGCGTCGGGGGTGAGCATCCGCTGCAACGGCATGCCCTGCTTGCGCATCGCCTTGACGATCGAGTCCTTGCCGGCCTCGATCGCCTCCTCGCGCCGCTCCTTGTTGAAGTACTGGCGGATCTTCGTGCGCGCCCGGGGGCTCTTCACGAAGCCCAGCCAGTCCTGTGTCGGGCCGGCCGTGTCGGACTTCGACGTGAAGATCTCGATCACGTCGCCGTTGGAGAGCGTCGACTCCAGCGGCACGAGCTTGCCGTTGACCCGCGCCCCGATGCACTTGTGCCCCACCTCGGTGTGCACGGCGTAGGCGAAGTCCACCGGCGTCGACCCGGTCGGCAGGGGGATGACGTCGCCCTTGGGGGTGAAGACGTACACCTCCTGGCTGGACAGGTCGAAGCGCAGCGCGTCGAGGAACTCGCTCGGGTCCGCCGCCTCGCGCTGCCAGTCCAGCAACTGGCGCAGCCAGGTCATCTCGTCGATGTGCGCCGGCGGGCCGACGATCTGGGTGCCCTTGTGCTCCTTGTACTTCCAGTGCGCGGCGATGCCGAACTCGGCGGTGCGGTGCATCGCGTACGTGCGGATCTGCATCTCCACCGGCTTGCCGGTGGGCCCGATGACCGTCGTGTGCAGCGACTGGTACATGTTGAACTTGGGCATGGCGATGTAGTCCTTGAACCGCCCCGGCACCGGCTGCCAGTTCGCGTGGATCACGCCCAGCGCGGCGTAGCAGTCCCGCACCGTGTCGACCAGGATGCGCACCCCGACCAGGTCGTAGATGTCGTTGAACTCGCGGCCCCGCCCGATCATCTTCTGGTAGATCGAGTAGAGGTGCTTCGGCCGGCCCGTCGTCTCCGCCTTGATCTTGGCGGCCTTCAGGTCGACCTGCACCTTCTGGGTGACCTGCCGCAGCAGCGCCTCCCGCTGCGGCTGGTGCTCCCCGATCAGCCGCATGATCTCCTCGTACCGCTTCGGGAAGAGCGTGCCGAAGGCGAGGTCCTCCAGCTCCCACTTGATCGTGTTCATGCCGAGCCGGTGGGCCAGGGGCGCCAGGATCTCCAGCGTCTCCTTCGCCTTCTGCTCCCGCTTCGGCGCGGGCAGGAACGACAGGGTACGCATGTTGTGCAGCCGGTCGGCCAGCTTGATCACGAGAACCCGCGGGTCCTTCGCCATCGCCACGACCATCTTGCGGATCGTCTCCGCCTTCGCCGCGTCGCCCAGCTTGACCTTGTCGAGCTTGGTCACCCCGTCGACGAGCAGGGCTACCTCGGGGCCGAAGTCCGTCCGCATCTGGTCGAGGGTGTACTCCGTGTCCTCGATCGTGTCGTGCAGCAGCGCCGCGACCAGGGTGGTGGTGTCCATGCCCAGGTTGGCCAGGATGGTGGCCACCGCGAGCGGGTGCGTGATGTACGGGTCGCCGGACTTGCGGTACTGGCCCGAGTGCCAGCGCGCCGCCGTATCGAAGGCGCGCTGGAGCATCCGCGCATCGGCCTTGGGGTGGGCGTCGCGGTGGGAGGCGATCAGCGGCTCCAGCACCTCGCTGACCTGGGAGGTCTGCCAGGGCGCGTTGAACCGGGCCAGCCGGGCCCGCACCCGCCGGCCGGTGGGCGCGTTGGAGAGGGCGAAACCGCCGCCCGACGACGACTCGCCGGAGCCCTCAGGGGACAGCGGCGCCACGACACCCGCCCCCGCCCCGCCGTCGGCGTGGCCGGGAGCCAGGCCGTCCCCGTTGGCCGCGGCCCGGGGGTCAGCGCCCCGGTCGGTCACCGAACCGTCAGCGTCGCCTGTCGGGTGCACCGTGCCCTCCACCGGAGGGACGACATCGTGGGACACCGGCCTCCTCACCGCTCGCCGGGAATGCGCCGGCCGTGCGCCGGCCAGCCTGGTCTCGCGCCGCCCGGTCGGTCACCCGCCCGGTCAGCAAAGGGCAATGCTACCCGCACGCACGGTGCCCCGCCGCTCCGCCGGACGGTCCACCCGGGGTCCCCCCGACGACCCCGGCACCAATCGGGCATCGGGGGACGAATTTTCCAGCCGCCGGAAGGCGGTCAGACGGTGAGCAGGGCGTGCACCGGACGCGGGGCGAGTCGCTCCCGACCGCCGAGGAAGCCCAGCTCCAGCAGCACCGTGAAGCCGGCCACCGTGCCGCCGGCCCGCTCCACCAGGTCCAGGGTCGCCTCGGCGGTGCCGCCGGTGGCGAGCACGTCGTCGACCACCAGCACCCGGTGCCCGGCCGTGAAGGCGTCCTCGTGCAGCTCCAGGGTCGCCTCGCCGTACTCCAGGGCGTACGAGGCCGAGTAGGCGGGCCGGGGCAGCTTGCCGGCCTTGCGCACCGGCACCACGCCCACCCCGGCGGCGTACGCGACGGCCGCCGCGATCACGAAGCCCCGGGCCTCGATCCCCACGACGGCGTCGAACGCGCCCCGCCCGTGGTAGGCGATGATCCCGTCGACCACCTGCCGGAAGACCGCGGCGTCGGCGAAGAGCGGCATCAGGTCCTTGAACACGACCCCCGGCTTCGGGAAGTCCGGCACGTCCAGCACGCGGCTGGCGACCAGCTCGGCGACCTCGGGGCCGCTGTCCCCCCGTACCCGGTCGGTCTCCCCCGGCGCCTCGGCGCCGTCTCCCCGCACCTCGGCGCTGTGCGTCTCCGTCACGAGCCCCGTCTCCCTTCATCCGATACGACGGCGCCCTCCACGCCATCGCACAGCATGGAGGACGCCGTCGTCGGCGTCGCCACCGGGTGTCACCCGGCCCGGGTCAGCGGCGCTTCGCGCCACCCGGTCGGTTGCCGCCGCCACCGGCGGGGCGACCGCCCCGGGCACCGGTCGCGCGCTTGCCGGCGGGCCGGACCCCCACCTTCGGCGCGGCGCCGGCCAGGGCCGCCGCCTCCGGGTCGACCGGCTCGTCGGCCTCCTGGACCGGGCGCGGCGCGCCCTTCGGGGCGACCTCGCCCCGCGCCACGGCGCCCCGCCGGGCCAGGACCCGCTTGTTGTGCGCCTGGATGCGCGGCTCGTAGTTCTTCAGCAGCACCAGCAGCGGGGTGGCCAGCAGGATGGAGGTGAGGAACGCGACCGCCATACCGACGAAGAGCACCAGGCCGAGGTCCTTCAGGGTGCCCGCGCCCAGCAGGCCCGCGCCGATGAAGAGCAGGCCGCCGACCGGGAGCAGCGCCACCACCGAGGTGTTCAGCGACCGCATGAGGCTCTGGTTGATCGCCAGGTTGGCCGCCTCGCCGTACGTCTGGTTGTTGTTCGCGGTGATGCCCCGGGTGTTCTCCTGGACCTTGTCGAAGACCACCACCACGTCGTAGAGCGCGAAGCCCAGGATGGTGAGGAAGCCGATGATCGTCGACGGGGTGACCTCGAAGCCGACCAGCGAGTAGATGCCGGCGGTGAGGAACAGGTTCACGACGAGCGAGGAGACGGCGGCGACCGCCATCCGCCACTCGAAGCGCAGGACCAGGTAGACCATCACCAGGACGATGAAGATCACCAGACCCAGCAGCGCCCGCGAGGTGACCTGGCTGCCCCACGCCTCGCTGACCTGGTTGCCGCTGATCTGGTCCGGCTGGAGACCGAACTGGCGGGCCATCTCGGCCTTCGCCGCGTTGGCCTGCTCGGCGGTGAGCTGCGTGGTGCGCATCTCGTAGTAGTCGCCGCCGGTGCCGCCGACCTTCTGCGCGGTGACCACCTCGGCCCCGCCGCCGGCCGTCCCCAGCACGTTGTCGGTGGTGGTCTCGGCGTGCTCCAGGGTGCCGACGCTGGCCGGCACCTGGAACGAGTTGCCGCCGGCGAACTCGATGCCCAGGCTGAACCCGCGCAGGGCGAAGCTCAGCACGGCGATCAGGATCAGCGCCCCGGCCACGGAGAACCACAGCTTGCGCCGGCCGACGATGTTGATGCCGGCCTCGCCCGCGTAGAGGCGGCTCGCCAAACCAGTCTTAGCCATCTCAGGCCTCCTTGACGCGCGAGGTGCGGCTGGCCTGCTCGCTCCGCGCGGGCGGGAGGATCCGGCCGAGCCCGCTGACCCGCGGGGACAGGAACGCCCGGGTCCGGGCGAACATCGTCATGATCGGGTGACGGAAGAGGAAGACCACGACCAGGTCGAGCACCGTGGCCAGGCCGAGGGCGAAGGCGAAGCCCTTCACCGCGCCGACCGAGACGACGTAGAGCACCACGGCCGACATGATCGTGATGGCGTTCGCCGAGATGATCGTGCGGCGGGCCCGGGTCCACGCCCGGGGCACCGCGCTGCGCGGGCTGCGCCCCTCCCGGATCTCGTCCTTGAGCCGCTCGAAGTAGATGACGAACGAGTCCGCCGCCACACCGAGCGAGACGATCATGCCGGCGATGCCGGCGAGGGTGAGCGTGAAGCCGATCTGCCGGCCCAGGACGACCAGCGCGCCGAAGACCAGCAGCGCCGACAGCACCAGGCTCAGGAAGATGACCGAGCCGAGCAGCCGGTAGTAGAAGAAGGAGTAGATGATGACCAGCAGCATGCCGATGCCGGCGGCGAGCAGGCCCGCCCGCAGGTGGCTCGCGCCGAGGGTGGCGGTGACGTTCTGCTGCTCCTGCGGCTCGAAGGTCACCGGCAGCGCGCCGTAGCGGAGCTGGCCGGCCAGGGCGCTGGCCGTCTTGTTGTCGAAGCTCCCGGTGATCTGCGAGTCACCGGTCAGCACGCCCTGGATCTCCGGGGAGGAGACCACCTTGTTGTCCAGCACCACGGCGACCCGGCACTTGCCGTCCTGGCCCAGCGCGGTCTGGTCGCACGCCTGACCCTCGTTGGTGAACGCCTCGCGGGTCAGGTTGGTCCACTTCTCCTGGCCGTTGCCCTTGAAGTCGAGGCTGACGACCCACGAGCTGGTCTGGTCCATCTGCGCGTTGGCGTCGCCGACGTCCGTGCCGAGCACCTTCGCGACGTCCAGCAGGTACTTCTGGACGCCGTCCTCGCAGGCGACCGCCTTCTGCTTCTCGTCCTTGATCGACGCCGCGGGGCGCTGGTCGAGCTGCGCGCAGGTGATCGTCGGGACGTAGAACTGCATCTCCACCGGCAGCACCGCGACCTCGCGCGGAGAGAGCGCGCCGAACGGCTTGAGCTTCTCGGCCAGCGACGGGTCGGCCGGGGCCTGGAGGCCGCTGGCGGCCTGCCAGGCGTCGGCGCCGACCTTCTGCTGGACGGCCTTGCGCTGCTCCTCGATGCCCTGCGGCGCCGGCTCGGCACCGGCGCTCGGCGACGGCGCGGCGGCGCTCGGCGAGGCCGACGTCGCACCGGCGGTCGGGGTCGGCGCCATGCCGCCCTGGCCGCCCGCGCTCGGCGTGGCGGTCACCTTCGCGCCGGACGGCGACGCGCTCGCCGACGGCTTGGCGCTGCCGGACGGCTTCGGGGCGGCGCTGCCGGACGGGGCCGGCGTGGCGGCCGGGGCGGCCGCTGCGCCGCTGCCGTCGGCGACCTTGAGCACCTTGCGGAAGCGCAGCTCGGCCGCGCTGCCCACGTCGGTGAGGTCCCGGTTCTCACCGGGCAGGGAGATGACGATGTTGCGGTTGCCCTCGGTCACGACCTCGGCCTCGGCCACGCCGTACGCGTTGACCCGGTTCTCGATGATCTGACGGGCCTCCTCGAGGTTCTCCGCCGTCGGGGGCTTGCCGTCGATGCTGTTCGTCGCCTCGAGCGTCATCCGGGTGCCGCCGACCAGGTCCAGGCCGAGCCGAGGCTCGAGCCGGTCCTTGAAGCCGCCGCTGGCGCCGCCCGAGAAGAACACCAAGAGATAGAGGACGACGAAGATGAGCCCGAGCACGGCGAGCTGCCGTCCGGGCCGCATCTGTCCCTGAGGTGGTGCCACGGCTGTCTGTCTCCCTGTTACGGTCGCGCCGCCGGGGGGCGGCGCGAGTGTCGGGCCGGTGGGTCCCGGCGACGGGTGTCCGGGCCGGTGACCCGACGCCGACACGGCCGCCCCCGGTCGCCGCGGGGGCGGCGACCGGCAGCGCTCGCGCGTCGGCGTCGGGGGTAGGCCCAACTATCCAGTTTTATCGTTGGCTCCGCTGCCCCGTCGGTTGGCTCCGCTGCCCCGTCGGGGACGACGGTCACTCCTTGACGATCTCCGCACCGGCGGTGGCCGCATCGGTCGGCTCGGTCGACTCGGCCCGCTCGGCCTGGGTGACGACCCGGGCGATCGCCGGGCGGGCGTACCGGGTCTGCACGCCGGGGGCGACCTCGAGCAGGACGGTGTCGTCGTCGACACCGGCGACCGTGCCGTAGAGCCCGCCGATGGTGACCACCTCGTCGCCCGGGGCGAGGGTGGACTGCATGCGCTCCGCCTCGCGGCGGCGCTTCTGCTGCGGGCGGATCATCATGAAGTACATGACGCCGAAGAGCAGGGCGATCATGAGGATCGGCGTGAAACCGCCGGCTCCCCCGCCACCCTCTGCTGCGTAAAGCACGGTGCTGACCTTCCGATTGGCCTCCGGCTCGGCGCGGGTGGCACCGGAGCGGAGGCGGTCTCTCACATCCTGTACAGACCGCGGCGAGTCTAGTCCCTGCACCTGGGAACGCCCCATGCGGCGCAGATCACGAACGGATCACGGCTGGTCGGGCGCAGCGGAGAAGAGATCGGGCACGGAGGGGACGTCCGAGGCAAATGTACCATTCGGCGGGGTGCGCCCCAGATGGCGCCAGGCCGCCTCGGTGGCCACCCGCCCACGGGGCGTGCGGGCGAGGAGCCCGGCGCGGACGAGGAACGGCTCGCAGACCTCCTCGACCGTGTCCGGCTGCTCCCCCACGGCCACCGCCAGGGTGGAGAGGCCGACCGGCCCGCCCCGGAACGAGTCGACCAGCGCGGTGAGCACCGCCCGGTCCAGCCGGTCGAGGCCGAGCGCGTCGACGTCGTACACCTTCAGCGCCGCGCGGGCGGTCTCCAGGGTGACCACCCCGTCGGCCCGGACCTCGGCGTAGTCGCGGACCCGGCGCAGCAGGCGGTTGGCGATCCGGGGCGTGCCCCGGGAGCGGCCGGCCACCTCGACGGCGCCGTCGTCGGTGATCGGCACGCCGAGGATGCGCGCCGAGCGGCACAGCAGCACCTCCAGGTCGGCCGGCGAGTAGAAGTCCAGGTGCGCGACGAAGCCGAACCGGTCCCGCATCGGGCCGGTCAGCAGGCCGGACCGGGTGGTCGCGCCGACCAGGGTGAACGGCTCCACGTCCAGTGGGATGGCGGTCGCGCCCGGCCCCTTGCCGACCACGACGTCGACCCGGAAGTCCTCCATCGCCGAGTAGAGCAGCTCCTCGGCCGGCTTCGCGATCCGGTGGATCTCGTCGATGAACAGCACGTCGCCCTCGGCGAGGCTGGTCAGGATGGCCGCCAGGTCGCCGGAGCGCTCGATCGCCGGGCCGCTGGTCACCCGAATGCCGGCGCCCAGCTCGGCCGCCACGATGTTGGCCAGGGTCGTCTTGCCCAGGCCGGGCGGCCCCGACAGGAGGATGTGGTCGGGCGGGGAGCCGCGCCGCATCGCGCCCTGCAGCAGCAGGTCGAGCTGGTCGCGGACCCGGTGCTGGGCGATGAACTCCTCCAGCCGCTTCGGCCGGACGCTGGCCTCCGCGTCCCGCTCGGCGTCGTTGACGTACGCCGAGACGAGGTTGCCGTCCGGGCCCGTCATCGGGTCCGGCCGAGCAGCCGGATGGCCTGCTTGAGCAGGACCGGCACGGGCGGCGGCGGGCCGTCGACGGTCTCCGCGACGGCGGCCACCGCCTGGTCGGCCTGCCCGGCCGTCCAGCCCAGCCCGACGAGGGCCTGACGGACCTGCTCGGGCCAGGCCCCGCCGGTCACCCCGGCCGCGCCGTCGGCGCCCACCGGCACCGGACCGATCCGGTCCCGCAGCTCCAGCACCAGACGCTCGGCGCCCTTCTTGCCGATCCCCGGCACCCGGGTCAGCGCCGCCGTGTCGGCGTTGGCGATCGCCTTGCGCACCGCGTCCGGGGTGTGCACGGCCAGCACCGCCTGGGCCAGCCGGGGCCCGACCCCACTGGCCGTCTGGAGCAGCTCGAACAACTGCTTGGCGTCGTCGTCGGCGAAGCCGTAGAGGGTCAGCGAATCCTCCCGGACGACCAGGCTGGTGGCCAGCCGGGCGGGCTGGCCGATCCGCAGGTCGGCCAGCGTGCCGGGGGCGCAGTGCACCGCCAGGCCCACCCCGCCGACCTCCACCACCGCGTGGTCCGGGCCGGTCGCGGTCACCGTGCCGCGCACACTGGCGATCATCGTGCTCCTCCTCGTCGTGCCCGGTCGGCGGCGGCGGCCAGCTTCGAGCGCGTCCCACCCCGCCAGACGTGGCAGATGGCCAGGGCGAGGGCGTCGGCGGCGTCGGCCGGCTTCGGCGGCTCGGCCAGCCGCAGCAGCCGGGTCACCATGGCCGTCATCTGCGCCTTGTCGGCCGTGCCGGACCCGGTGATGGCGGCCTTCACCTCGCTCGGGGTGTAGGTCTGGACCGGCAGGCCGACCCGCGCGCCGGCCAGCACCGCGATCCCGCTGGCCTGGGCGGTGCCCATCACGGTGCGGACGTTGTGCTGGCTGAACACCCGCTCCACGGCGACGGCGTCGGGCCGGTGCTCGGCGACCAGGTCGGTGAGCGCGCGGTCCAGGTGCAGCAGGCGCAGCGGCAGCTCGTCGTCGGGGTCGGTGCGGACGACGTGGTAGGCGACGAGGGTGCAGGGCCGGCCCGGCACGCCCTCGACCACGCCGACGCCGCAGCGGGTCAACCCCGGGTCGACGCCGAGCACGCGCACGCCGCCTCCTCCCCCAGCCGCCAGCAGTACGTGTGTTCGACACCCTACTGGTCGCCCCGGACACCCTCCGCCGGGGACACGCCGGCAGCCGGACGAGGCGTGGCACACGTCGGCGACCGGCCGCGGGGCGGGTCAGCGGGCCCGGATGCCGTCCAGGACGCCGTCGACGATCCGGCCGGGCAGGGACTCCTCGTCCAGCTCGGCGTTCCAGCGCAGCATCCGCTGGACCAGCATCGGCCCGGTGAGCAGGGCCATCGCCACCTCGATGTCGAGATCGGCGCGCAGCTCGCCGCTGCGCACCCCCCGGCGGAGCACCTCGCGCATGAGCTGCCGCCGGGGCTCGATGACGCTCTGGTAGACCTGGAAGTGGTCCGGGCTGCGGTGCACCTCCGGCACGAGGCAGGGCATGATCTTCGCGGCGCGGGGGTCGATGTGGCGTCCGACCGCGCCGACCAGCAGCACCAGGTCCTCCCGGAGGGAGCGCCCGGCCGGCTGCGCGAGGACGCCCTTGAGACGGCTCAGCGCGTCGCGCATCAGCGCGTCCTTGCCCGACCAGCGCCGGTAGATGGTGGCCTTGCCCACCCCGGCGCGGGCGGCGATGGCCTCGATGGAGAGCGCCTCGATCGTGCTGCCCTCGGCGAGCAGGTCGAGGACGGCCTCCACGATCGCCTCGTCCGCGCGGACGCTCCGCGGTCGGCCGGGCGGTCGCGGAGCGTCGGCGGCGGAAGTCATGCCCGACATTCTTCCCTTACCTATGCGGTTCCGGCCAACTCGGGTTTCCCGGCCACCGGCGTCGCGGCCGGCGGCTGCCCCTGGTCACGGCCGGGCATCCAGCGCAGCGCGACCAGGATGCCGAGCGCGGCGACCGCCGCCGACAGGGCCGCCGCCCAGTGCATCGCCGAGACGAAGGCGTGGTTGGCTGACGCGACCAGCGCCGGCCCGGCCGGGCCGAGCTGGCCGGCCGCGGCGTACGCCCCGGAAATCGACTCGGCGGCCGCCTCGTGCGCCGCCGCGGGCAGGTCCCGCAGGGCCGGGGTGACGTCCTGGCGGTACAGCGCGGACAGGACCGAGCCGAGCACGGCCACGCCGAGCGCCCCGGAGATCTGGCGGATCGTGTTGCTGACCGCCGAGCCGACCCCCGCCTTCTGCCTCGGCAGCGCCGACATGATCGACTCGGTGGCCGGCGGCATGATGTTCGCCATCCCCGCGCCCTGGAGGAAGAAGAACACCAGGACCGTCCAAATCGGCGTGCCCGCGTCGATGAACACGAACGCCCCCAGGGACACCATGGTCAGCGTCAGGCCGACGACCGCGACCGCCCGGCCCCCGTACCTGCGGACCATCGCCGCACTGCGCGGGGCGAAGACGAGCTGGGCGGCGGCGAAGGGCAGGAAGAGCAGGCCGGTCTCCAGCGGGCTGTAACCGCGGACCAGTTGCAGGTAGAACGAGCTGAAGAACATCACGCCCATCGCGGCGAAGAAGACCAGCCCGACCAGCGCCACCGGCGCGGCGAACCGGGGCAGCCGGAACAGCCGGACGTCCAGGGACGGGTGGTCGCTGCGCAGCTCCAGCACCACGAACCAGGCCAGCACGGCCAGGCCGCCGGCGATCGACGCCCAGACCAGCGGCCGATCGAAGCCGTGCTCGCCACCGTCGATGATGCCGTAGGTCAGCGCGACCAGGCCCACCACCGACAGCAGTACGCCGGGCACGTCGATCCGGCCCGGGTCGGGGTCGCGCGACTCGGGGACCAGCAGGGAGACCAGGACCACGCCGAGCGCGACGACCGGGACGTTGATCAGGAATACCGAGCCCCACCAGAAGTGCTCCAGCAGCGCGCCGCCGAGGATCGGGCCGATCGCCACGGCGAGCCCGACCGCGCCGGCCCAGATGCCGATCGCCCGGCCGCGTTCCCGGGGGTCGAAGACGTTGGAGATGATCGACAGGGTCACCGGCATGATCGCCGCGCCGCCCAGGCCCATCAGCGCGCGGGCCCCGATGAGCTGGGCCGGGCTCTGCGCGTACGCGGAGAGCAGCGAGGCGAGGCCGAAGAACAGCAGGCCGCCCGCCAGGAACCGCCTGCGCCCGATGCGGTCGCCGAGCACGCCGAAGGTGAACAGCAGGCCGGCGAAGACGAGCGTGTAGGAGTTGATGGACCATTCCAGCTCGCCCTGGGTGGCGCCGAGACCGTGCACCGGGTCGGCGAGGGTCCGCAGAGCGACGTTGAGGATCGTGTTGTCGAGGACGACGACGAGGAGGCTGATCACCAGCACCCCGAGGATCGCCCACCTCCTCGGGTGTCCGGTGTTCTCGTGAGCCTGCATGGCCGCCCCTCCCCCGATGCGCCCGCCCCGCAATACGAACCGAGCCATACTCGTAATCGGGGTGAGCCTACGCGAGGCATTTACGATACGGAACCGCCCCGTATCCATGTGTCCCGCGTCACCGCCACGCCCTCTCCGGGGGTGATCGAGGGGTTCGCGTCCCCGCGTGACGCGAACCCCTCGATCACCGCAGGCCAGTGCAGGTGGGGCCCGCCTTGTCGGGGGGACCTAAGGTGGTGGCTCGCCCCCTCGAAAGGAGCCGAGCGAATGCCCTTCGGCTTCACTGTCGCGATCGTCCTCGCCGTCGGCCTGGTGATCGCCGGCCTGCTCGCCCTCGCCGCGCCGGGCAGGGCGACGAAGCGGACCGCCGCCCTGGTGGCGCTCGGCTGCCTCGTCGGCGCGACGGTGTTCGCCGCCGGCTCCAGCGCCCACTCCGTGCCGATCCGCTCGGTCGGGATCGTCACCAGCTTCGGCAAGCCGACGGGCACGGTCACCGGCTCCGGCCTGAAGTGGGTCGCCCCCTGGCAGAAGGTCGGCGAGTGGGACGCCGGCCGGCAGAAGTACGACCACATCGGCGGCGAGCACTGCGTCCGGGTCCGCACCGGCACGCTCGCCGACGCCTGCGTCGAGGTGCTCGTGGAGTGGCAGGTCAAGCCGGAGAACGCGCCGAAGCAGTTCATGGACTACAAGGGCGACTTCGACAGCTTCCGGGGCCAGCGGGTCGGCGTCCAGCTCGACAGCGCCGTCAACGACGCCTTCGCCGCGTACAACCCGCTGGAGCGGATCGACGCCAACACGGGCAACCTGAACGTGGACCTGAAGCCCTTCGCGGAGAGCATCAAGACCAGCGCGGAGACCCGCCTCTCCAGCGACGTCGACATCCTGTCGGTCACGATCACGCGGGTCAACCACGACGACAAGACCGAGGGCAACATCAAGGCGTTCCAGGACAAGCTCGCCCAGACCCGCAACCTGGAGCAGGACCGGAAGAACGCCGCCATCCAGAAGCAGATCACCGAGACGAACGCGAAGGTCGACAAGGTGTCGCGGTGTCTGGAGATCGCCGAGCGCAACGGCAGCAACCCCGGCCTCTGCATCAACCCGGGGATCGTCACCGGCACCAAGTGACCGCCGGGCGGGGCGCGCCCCGCCCGGTTCAGCCGGTGAGCGCGTCCAGGGCGAGGTCGACGTCGTCCTGCGTGGAGTAGACGTGGAAGGACGCCCGGACCCGGCCGGCGCGCACGGCCGCCCGAACCCCGGCGCGCTCCAGCCGCTCCTGCGCGCCGGGCACGTCCACGGTGACGATCGCACTGTCGCCGGGCGGTTGGCCCAGCCCGGCGAGGAAGCGGTTGGCCAGTGCCACGTCGTGCTCGCGCACCGCCGGCAGGCCGATCGCGGCGAGCAGTTCGAGGGCGGGTGCGGCGCCGACCCAACTGAACCAGATCGGGGAGATGTCGAACCGGCGGGCGTCGGCGGCCAGCCGCAGCGGCGGGCCGTAGAAGGACGCTTGCGGATCCTCGGCCGCGTACCAGCCGGCGGCGTCCGGGCGCAGCCGCTCGCGCAACTCGGGGGCCAGGTAGGCGTACGCGGTGCCGCGCGGGCCCATCAGCCACTTGTACCCGCCGACCACGACCACGTCGGCCAGGCCCGCGTCGAACGGCAGCCAGCCGCACGCCTGGGTGGCGTCCACCGCCACCAGGGCGTCGTGGGCGCGGGCGGCGGCCACGACGCGCTCGTAGTCGGTGATCGTGCCGTCGGCGGACTGCACGAGGCTGAACGCCACCAGGTCGGTGCCGGCGTCGATCGCGTCGACCAGCTCGGCCGCCGGGACCGTGCGCACCCGCACGCCCCGCTCGGCCTGCACCAGCCAGGGGAAGAGGTTGGCGGTGAACTCGATCTCCGGGGCCACCACCGTCGCGCCGGCCGGCAGGGCCGCCGCGACCGGGGCGAGCACCTGGGAGACGGTGCTGCCGACCGCGACGTCGGCGGCGGGCACGCCGACCAGGCCGGCGAAGGCGGCCCGGGCCCGGTCGGTCGAGAGGCCCCAGCTCTCCCAGGAGGTACGCCCCACGCGCCAGTCGGCCAGCGCCTCCTGCAACGCCGACCACGCGGGCTCAGGCGGCAGCCCGAAGCTGGCGGTGTTCAGCCAGCCGGGCTCGGGCTGCCACAGCTTCCGTGCCTGCTCCAGTTCCATGCCGGCGACGCTAGTGCGCCCGGCATCGGCGGCACAGCGCCAACTCACCGACAGTGGCCCTCGCGGGCGCACTCAGTGCGCGGCGGCGAGCACCCCGAGCGCACGGCGGATCTCGGGCACGGCCCGGTCCAGGTCCCAGCGGGCGATGTCCGGGAGCGGATGGCGCCGTCGTAGTTCGCGGACCACCCGCAGCCCGACCAGGTAGCCGCAGCGCTTCGGCAGATCGCCACCGGGCGCGTCACGCGTGAGGAAGTACGGGGCGTACCGGTCGAGGGTGGTGGCGTCCAGGTCGGCGATGATCCGATCGAGGATCTCCGCCCAGCGCCGTCGACACTCGTCGAGCCACAGGGACGACCCGGGCCGCTGAAACCACAGGTACGCCTCGTCCGGCAGGCCCGGATCGACTTCGGCGCCGACCTCGGTCGCCAGCCCTTCGGCGAGCAGCATGCCGGCGACCCCGTGCTCCGGCCAGTCCCGGATGGCCGCCAGCCGGTCGTGCACGACGTGCGCGGCCTCGTGCCGCACCAGGAGCCGGGCCTCGGCGGGGTCGGCGAGTTGCTCGACGGCGAGGAAGAGGGCGTACCGGCCGTCGAGCCGGTCGGCCCAGCCGTTGGCACGGTGCAGGCCCACGAGGGTCACGCACTCGATCGGGTCGTCGTCGCCGGGCCACCGCAGCGCGTCGGCGACCGCCCGCACCGCGTCGGGCAGCTCCGCCGCCAGCAGTGCGGCCCGGTGCGACAGCTCCGCCCCGGCCCCGGCCAGCCGGGCGAGGGCGGCCGGAAGGCCGTCGCCGTCGGACCACTCCCCCGCCTGGTCCAGGGCGGCGGCGAAGACGTCCGGGTGCCGACCGAGGTAGTGGGACCGCCACAGCTCGGGCCATCGGTCCGGGGGCGCGCAGGCGGCGGCGCGGGCGTACCCGAGGTAGGTGGGGACCAGGTCGCGGACCCGCAGGCCCGGAGCGTCTGCGGGCGAGGTCGCAGTCATGGCCGTCATGTTGCCCGACCCCCCGGGCTGTCGCCCCTGGGCGGGACCGGTCAGCTCACGTTGGCCGGACCGAGGACGCTCTTCAGGTCGCCCATCAGCGCGGTGGTGGCGGCGACCCGGAACGGCCCGAGCCGCAGCGTGGTCGTCTTGCCGCCGTTGAGCAGCTTGACGTGCACCTCCGTGTCACCGGGGTGCAGCACCAGGGTCTCCTTGAGGCGTTCCACCAGCGGGGGCGTGCAGCGGTGCACCGGAATGGTGAGGGTGACCGGCTTGCTGCCCGGGTTGCTGCTGATGTCGGGCATCTGCATGTCCATCGCCATGATGCGCGGGGTGTCGTCGCGGCGGTCCACCCGCCCCTTGACGACCACGATCGCGTCCTCGGCGATGTACTGGCCGATCACCTCGTAGGTGTTGGGGAAGAACAGCGTCTCCACGCCGCCGGCCAGGTCCTCTAGGGTGGCCGAGGCCCAGGCCCGGCCCTGCTTGGTGACCCGGCGCTGCACCCCGGAGAGGATGCCGGCGAGGGTGACCACCGCCCCGTCGGGGACCGTGCCCTCCTCGGAGAGCGCGGCGATGGTGCAGTCGGCCGCCGCCCCGAGCACGTGCTCCAGGCCGAACAGCGGGTGGTCGGAGACGTAGAGGCCGAGCATCTCGCGCTCGAAGGCGAGCTTGTCCCGCTTGTCCCACTCGGCCTCGCCGATGGTCGGCATGACCGTGGTGCTGCCGGTGGCGGCCTCCGCGTCGCCGAAGCCGGCGCCGAATAGGTCGTACTGGCCGACGGCCTCCTTGCGCTTGACGTCGGCGTACGCGTCGATGGCGTCGGCGTGCACGGCGAGCAGGCCCTTGCGCGGGTGCTTCATCACGTCGAACGCGCCGGCCTTGATCAGCGATTCGATGGTCTTCTTGTTGCAGACCACCGCGTCGACCTTGGACAGGAAGTCGTAGAAGTCGGCGTAGTCGCCCTTCTCCTGGCGGCAGCGCATGATCGCGGCGACCACGTTCGCGCCGACGTTGCGGATGGCCGCGAGGCCGAAGCGGATGTCCTTGCCGACCGGGGTGAACGGCCCGGCGGAGGTGTTCACGTCAGGCGGGAGGACCTGGATGCCCATCCGCCGGCACTCCGACAGGTAGAGCGCCATCTTGTCCTTGTCGTCGCCGACGGAGGTGAGCAGCGCCGCCATGTACTCGGCCGGGTAGTGCGCCTTGAGGTACGCCGTCCAGTAGGAGACCAGGCCGTACGCGGCGGAGTGCGCCTTGTTGAAGGCGTATCCGGCGAACGGGACCAGGACGTCCCACACCGCCTGGATGGCCTCGTCGGAGTAGCCGCGCTCGCGGCAGCCGTCCCGGAACGGGACGAACTCCTTGTCGAGGATCTCCTTCTTCTTCTTGCCCATCGCCCGGCGCAGCAGGTCGGCCTGGCCGAGGGTGTAGCCGGCGAGGATCTGCGCGGCGCGCTGCACCTGCTCCTGGTAGACGATCAGGCCGTGGGTGGGGGCCAGGATCTCCCGCAGCGGCTCCTCCAGCTCCGGGTGGATCGGGGTGATCTCCTGGAGGCCGTTCTTGCGCAGCGCGTAGTTGGTGTGCGAGTCCACGCCCATCGGGCCGGGCCGGTAGAGCGCGAGGACGGCGGAGATGTCCTCGAAGTTGTCCGGCTTCATCAGCCGCAGCAGCGAGCGCATCGGCCCGCCGTCGAGCTGGAACACGCCCAGGGTGTCGCCCCGGGCCAGCAGCTCGTAGGCGGCCTTGTCGTCCAGGTCGAGACCCAGCAGGTCCAGCTCCTTGCCGTGGTTGAGCTGGATGTTCTTCACCGCGTCGTCGATGATCGTCAGGTTGCGCAGGCCGAGGAAGTCCATCTTCAGCAGCCCGAGCGACTCGCACGTCGGGTAGTCGAACTGGGTGATGATCACCCCGTCCGAGTCCCGGCGCATGAGCGGGATGTGCTCGATGATCGGCTCGGCGGACATGATGACGCCGGCGGCGTGCACGCCGGTCTGCCGGATCAGCCCCTCGATGCCCTTCGCGGTGTCGATCACCTTGCGCACGTCCGGGTCGGACTCGTAGAGGCCGCGGATCTCGCCGGCCTCGGCGTAGCGCGGGTGCTTCGGGTCGAAGATGCCGGTGAGCGGGATGTCCTTGCCCATCACCGCCGGCGGCATCGCCTTGGTGATCCGGTCGCCGACCGCGTACGGGTAGCCCAGCACCCGGGCCGAGTCCTTGATCGCGGCCTTCGCCTTGATCGTACCGAAGGTGGCGATCTGGGCGACCTTGTCCTCGCCCCACTTGTCGGTGACGTACTTGATCACCTCGCCGCGCCGACGCTCGTCGAAGTCGATGTCGACATCCGGCATGGAGACGCGCTCGGGGTTGAGGAACCGCTCGAAGATCAGCCCGTGCTGGATCGGGTCCAGGTCGGTGATGCCCAGGGCGTACGCGACGAGGGAGCCGGCGGCCGAGCCACGGCCCGGGCCCACGGCGATGCCCTGGCTCTTCGCCCACTGGATGAAGTCGGCGACCACGAGGAAGTACGACGGGAAGCCCATCTGGATGATGACGCCCAGCTCGTACTCGGCCTGCACGACGTGGCCCTCGGGGATGCCGCCGGGGAAGCGGCGCGCGAGCCCCTTGAACGTCTCCTTGCGGAACCAGGTCTCCTCGGTCTCCCCCTCCGGGATCGGGAACCGGGGCATCAGGTTGTGGAACTCGAACATCCCCGTCGGGTCGACCTTCTCGGCCACCAGCAGCGTGTTGCGGCAGCCCTCCAGCCAGGCGTCGGAGTTGTCCACCGCGCGCATCTGGTCGGCGGACTTGATGAAGTAGCCGTTGCCGTCGAAGCGGAACCGGTTGGGGTCGGCGACGTTCGCGGCGGTCTGCACGCAGAGCAGCACGTCGTGCGCCTCGGCCTGCGCCTCGTGCGTGTAGTGCGAGTCGTTGGTGACCACCGGCGGGATGTCCAGCTTCCGGCCGATCTCCAGCAGCTCCTTGCGGACCTTGTGCTCGATGGAGATGCCGTGGTCCATGATCTCCAGGAAGTAGTTCTCCTTGCCGAAGATGTCCTGGTACCGGGCGGCGGCCTTGAGCGCCTCGTCGAACTGCCCCAGCCGCAGCCGGGTCTGCACCTCGCCGGACGGGCAGCCGGTGGTCGCCATCAGCCCGTCGGAGTGCTCGGCGATGGTCTCGGCGTCCATCCGGGGCCACTTGACGAAGAAGCCCTCCGTGTACGCCCGGCTGGTGAGCTTGAACAGGTTGTGCAGGCCGTTCTTGTTGGCCGCCCAGATCGTCATGTGGGTGTAGCCGCCGCTGCCGGAGACGTCGTCGCTCTTCTGCTCCGGCCGGCCCCACCGCACCCGCTGCTTGTGGAAGCGCGACTCCGGCGCCACGTACGCCTCGATGCCGAGGATCGGCTTCACCCCGGCGGCCGTGGCCTGCCTGTAGAAGTCGTTCGCGCCGTGCATGTTGCCGTGGTCGGTCATCGCCACCGCCGGCATGCCCAGCCGGTCCACCTCGGCGAAGAGGTCCTTGAGCCGGGCCGCGCCGTCGAGCATCGAGTACTCCGTGTGCACGTGCAGATGCGCGAACGAATCGCCCATGCGTGGCGCCCCCCGGTCAGGATCATGGGTTGGTGAACTCGGTCGGCTCACCCTATCGCCGGCCGCATCGGCACCTCCAGCAGCCGCGCGGGGGCGGGCGCCCGGGGTGGCGCGGATCTCCCGGCGGCCCGCCGCGACGCCGCCGCGTCGGCTGCCCGACTCGGCCTTCCCGGCCGGGGCGCGGGGTCGTACGGTGGTCGGACGGCACCCGGCGAGCATTGGACGACCAGATGCCCCTCGCGGACGGTATCGAGGACCTGGCGCGGTCGGCCGCCCGGGGCGACGGGGCCGCGCTGCACGCCCTGCTCGTGGCCGTCCGCCCGGAGGTGCTGCGCCTGTGCGCCCGGCTGCTGCCCGACCGGCAGGACGCCGAGGAGGCGTGCCAGGACGCCCTCCTCGCGCTGGCCCGGGGAATCACCCGCTTCGAGGGCCGCTCGTCGTTCCACACCTGGCTGTACCGGCTGAGCGCCAACCGGGCGCGCTCGACGTACCGGGCGCTGCGGCGGCGCGCGCTGGTCGAGGCGGCCGGCGCGCCGCTGCCGGACCGGGCCGACCCGCGCCGCACGAGCGTGGTCGCCGGCACCCGGCTCGACCTGTTGGAGGCCCTCGACGCGGTCCGCCCGGACCAGGCCGAGGTGGTGGCCCTGCGGGACCTCCTCGGGCTGGGCTACGGCGAGATCGCCGCCCTGCTCGACCTGCCGGAGGGAACCGTCAAGTCCCGGCTCCACGAGGCCCGCCGGCAGGTCCGGCGGCGGCTGTCCGGTGAGCCGGGCTGAGCCGGGGCGACCGCCGGCGGACGCGCTGCCGCTCCGCACCGCCGCCGGCCACACCCGCCGACCCGCCCGGCCGCTCCACCGGCTCGCCCTGGCCGTCGGCCTCGCCGTCGCCGTCGCGGTCGCGGGGTGCGGCGGCGACCGGCTCGTCTCGCCGCTGCCCGTCCAGCCGGCGAGCGCGGCGGTGAGCGCCGCGCCGGGCCGCCCGCCGGCGTCGGCCGGGTCCACGCCACCGGCCACGCGGCTCCCGCCGACGCCGCCGGCCGCGCCCCCGACGTCCCGGCGGCCCCCGCCCGTCCAGGCCGCGCCGGCCCGGACCACCCGCACGCCCCCGGCCGCCCCGTCGCCGAGCGGGCTGCCCACCGCGTGCCAGGGGGCGGTCCGGTACGAGCTGGTGCTCGCCGAGACCGAGCTGGCGCTGGTCCCTGCGCTCTGCTTCGCCACGGGCGCGGTGCTGCGGATCCGGGGCATCGGGCCGGGCGAGGTGACCGTGGACCGGGAGGACCTGGTCTCCCGCAGCTACGAGGCGGGGGTGGTGGACATCCGGTTCGTCCGTCCCGGCACGGTGACCGTGCTGATCCCGCAGGAGGGCACCACCTACCCGGTGACGGTGGTGGTGCGGGGGTAGCCGGCTAGCGCACCCGGACCCCGGCCAGCAGCGCGTCAACGAAGTCCGCCCCGGCGCCCTCCGGCGGGGTGATCTGCACGTAGAGCAGGCCCGCGTCGCCGGGCCCCCGCCCCGCCGCCTCGACCACCACGGGCCGCCCCCGGGCGCAGGCGTACCCGGCCACCACCCAGTCGACCCCCGCCTGCCGGGTGCGCCGCACCGGGGCCGCCACGCAGTCGGCGTGCGGGCGACCGGCGACGAAACTGGCCGGGGTGTCGCGCGCGGCGGCCGTCGCGGAGAGCCCCACGAAGGCGCCCGGCACGGTGGGGTCCACCGCCCAGCGCTCGGGGTCCGGGGAGATCACCAGGGCGGGTTCGAGGCGGCCGTCGGGGCCGTACCGGCCGGCCCAGCCGGTGCCGGTGGCCCGCCAGCCGGCCGGCAGCGCCACCGTGACCGGGCCGCTGCGCCAGGTGCCGGGGTCCCGGTCGGCGGTCGCGGCGTCCCCGGCCGTCGCGCCGGCCCCGGCGAGCGCCACGACCGCCAGCGCGGCGACCGCGAGCCGCCGCGCCGGGCGGCGGCGGGCACGGCGCGGCGCTCGCCCGGCCGGCGCGCCCGGCTCGGCGGCGCGGCGCAGCGCCGCCCGGAAGGCCGAGGCGTCCGGGTACCGCTCGGCCGGGCGGGTCGCCACCGCCCTGCGCAGCACCACCGCGACCCCCGGCGGTACGCCCGCCCGCAGCCGGACCGGAGCGCCGGGGTGCCCGCCCTCCGCGCCGAGCAGCCGGAGCCCGAGCCGGCCCAGCCCGTAGACGTCGGCGCGGGCGTCGACGACCGAGGCGGGATCGTCCTGCTCCGGCGCCATGTAGCCGGGGGTGCCGGCCCGCACGGTGAGGCCCGAGGCCGCCGCGAGCGCCTTGGCCAGCCCGAGGTCGGCGATCAGCACCCGCTCGCCGTCGGCGGCGGACCGGAACAGGACGTTGCCGGGGGTCAGGTCACGGTGCACCACGTCGTGGCGGTGCAGGACGGCGACCCCGGCGGCGATCTCGGCGAGCAGGTCCAGGGCGGCCGGGGCGGGGACGGGGCCGTCCGCCAGCCGGTCCCGCAGGCTGCCGCCGTCCGCCCAGGCCATGACCGCGTACGGCCGGCCGTCGGCCAGCTCGCCCACGGCGTGCACCCGGACCAGCCGCTCGTGGTCGAGCCGCCGCAGCAGCCGCGCCTCGTCGAGGAACCGCTCCCGGACCCGCAGGTCGTGGTGCCAGTTCTCGGCCAGCACCTTGATCGCCACCCGGGAGTCGAGCACCGGGTCGTGCCCCAGCCAGACCGTCGCGAACGATCCCACGCCGAGCAGCCGCTCGATCCGGTAGGGCCCGATCCGCTCCGGAGTCACCCGTGTCACCCCCGCCGGTCGCCGCCGAGTCTCGACCGTAGACGGTGCGGCCGGGACGGCGCCCGCGTCGCCCCGGCCGACCCGCTCGAAGAAGTTCGGAAACCTGACGAACCGGTGCCGGTGGGCGGGAGACGAACAGGACAGGAACCCGAAACCGGAGGAGGAGATCCCCGTGCACCGTCTCTCGTACCCCCTCGTCACGGCCGTCCTGGCCGTGACCGCACTCCTGCCGATCACCCTGGTCGCCGCGGCCCCGGCCGCCGCCGCCCGGACCGGCGTCGTCACCGGCTCGTCGACGTCGGACGGCCCCGGTCTACCGGTCGCCGACGGGCGCGACCAGGTTCGGCTCATGAGCGTGCGCGGCGCCGGGCCGTTCCGCATCGGTGCCCGCTTCGCGCGTCTGTCGGCGGCCGGGCTCATCGACTGGACGGCGCCCGAGTGCGACGGCGGGGTCGTCGCCGGCGTCACCGGGGCCTGGGCGGGGAAGCTCATCCTGACCTTCCGCGCCGGTCGGCTCGTGGGGATCGGCACCGCCACCGCGCCGCCCCGCTCGCCCGCCGGCGCCTCGGTGGGCATGAGCTTCGCCAGGCTGGAGGAGATCTACGGCCCCCGGGGCGAGCTGGTCGGCAACGACGCGGGGACCGCCTCGGCGTACCTGGTGCGGGTGGGCTCCCGGGTGGAGCTCTTCACCGGGCACCCCATCCGGCCGGGCGTCGGCTACTTCCAGATCGGGCTGGCGTCCGTCGTCGAGCGCGCCTTCCGGGAGGGCCGGCCCTGCTGAGCCCGGACCCGCCGCCGGGGCGGCCCGGCCCGCGCGACGGGCCGGGCCGCCCCTTCCGCGAGCGCCCCCACCTCGAACAATGATGTACGACGTGACAAAGGTGTGCGCCACACAGTATTGTGTCGGCATGGCCAGCGACGACGTACTCCGAATCCACCTGCAGGAGCTGCGGCGCGGCACGGTGGTGGTGGCGAGCCTGGTGGCGCTGCGCCACCCCGACTACGGCTACGCCCTGCTCCAGCGGCTCACCGACCACGGCTTCCCGGTGGACGCCAACACGCTCTACCCCCTGCTGCGCCGGCTTGAGGAGCAGGGCCTGCTGACCAGCGAATGGAACACCGAGGAGAGCCGGCCCCGGAAGTTCTACCGAACCAGTGACGAGGGGGAGTCGGTGCTGCGCCTGCTCCTGGCCGACCTCGCCGCCGTACAGCGATCCCTCGCCGGCCTGATCGAAGGAGTCAACCGATGAGTTCCCTGACCGACCGCTACGTCGCCGCCACCCTGCGGCCGGTGCCGCCCCCGCGCCGGCAGGAGATCGCCGACGAGCTGCGGGCCTCCATCGCCGACATGGTCGACGGCCGCACCGCCGCCGGCCAGGACGCCGAGAGCGCCGAGCGCGAGGTGCTCAACGAGCTGGGCGACCCGGAGCGGCTCGCCGCCCGCTACAGCGACCGCACCCTGCAACTCATCGGCCCGCGCTACTTCCTCATCTGGTGGCGGGTGCTGCGGCTGCTGGTCACCTACATTCCGGCGGTCGCGGGTGTGGTCGCCGGCGTCGCGAAAGCCACGGTCGGCGGCGAGCCGGGCGGGGCCATCGGCGTCGGGGTCTCCGTCGCCATCCAGACCGCGGTGCAGATCGCGTTCTGGGTCACCCTGTGCTTCGCCGTGCTGGAGCGCACCGACGTGTCACTGGGCCTGCCCGAGTGGACGGTCGACCGACTGCCCGAGGAGACCGGCGACCGCCAGATCAGCCAGCCGGACAGTTGGGCCTCGGTGGCGTTCCTGCTCGGCACCGTCGGGCTCCTCGTCGGGCAGCACTTCCGGGGCTGGACCGCCGGCGACGGCTCCTGGCTGCCGGTGCTCGACCCGGCGCTGTGGAGCTTCTGGCTGCCGGCGCTGATCGTGGTGCTGCTCGCCACCGTCGGCCTGGAGGTCGCGAAGTACCGCGCCCGCCGGTGGACCTGGCCGCTGGTCGCGGTCAACGCGCTGCTCAACCTGGCGTTCGCGGCGCCGGTGCTCTGGCTGCTCTCCACCGACCGGCTGCTCAACCCGGAGCTGGTCGAGCGGTTCGCCTGGCTGCGCGAGGGCGGGGTGGACGACGTGACCCGCATCGTCGCCGTGGCGACCGTCGTCATCGCGGTCTGGGACATCGTCGACAGCGCGGTCAAGGCCCGCCGCGCCGCCCGCTGAGGCCCCTTCCCGGCGGGGCCGCCCGCCCCGCCGGGTCGCGGGACGTCGCTCAGCAGGGCACGGTGTCCCAGCCGGCCGGCAGCCGGGGCACCGGCCAGGCCGGGTCCGGCCGCCACCGCGCCCACGCCGGGTCCCACCAGCGCTCCCCCGCGTCGAGGAGGGCGGCGATCCGGTCGCCCTCCGCGCGGATGGCCTCCCCCATCCCCGGGTAGCGCCCCTCGGCGAGGCGCTGGTCGAGCAGCTCGACGTCCTTGAACTCGTACCGCTCGGCGCCCGCCGCCCACCACAGGTCCAGCTCGTGGTCGAGGGTGTCCACCCCGATCGGGGTACGACGCGGCGGGTCCTGGAGGTTGAAGTACCAGCCGGCGAACTCCCGCCCCGGGGGGCCGGCCCAGAACACGTCGACCGAGTGCGCCTCGCCGGGGCGGTGCAGCATCAGCTTGCCGTGCCCCCGCCACTCCCGCCGCCCGGCCACCTGCCAGGGGTGCCGACCGCAGGGGAAGGCCCCCCGCTCGGGAAAGCCGAACTCGGCGCCGGCGGGCAGGTAGAGGGCGAGCAGGTCGGGCGAGTCGGCGACGCAGACGGTCGGCACGGCGAACCAGACCTCGCCGCGCAGGATCTCACGCCGGACGACCACGTCGCCCGGCGCGAACCGTCGCCCGGCCGTCACCGCTCAGCCCACCGCGGCCATGACCTCGTCGGAGATGTCGAAGTTCGCGAAGACGTTCTGCACGTCGTCGCAGTCCTCCAGGACGTCGATCAGCTTGAAGATCTTGCGCGCCCCCTCCTCGTCCAGCGGCACGTTCACGCTGGGGATCAGGGAGGACTCGGCCGACTCGTACTCGATGCCGGCGTCCTGCAGGGCGGTGCGCACGGGCACGAGGTCGCCCGGCTCGGAGACCACCTCGTACGCCTCGCCGAGGTCGTTGACCTCCTCCGCGCCGGCGTCGAGGACGGCCATCATCACGTCGTCCTCGGTGGTGTCGGCCTTGGGGACGATCACCACGCCCTTGCGGGAGAACATGTACGACACCGAGCCGGCGTCGGCGAACGAGCCGCCGTTACGGGTCAGCGCGGTGCGTACCTCGGTCGCGGCGCGGTTGCGGTTGTCGGTCAGGCACTCGATGAGCAGCGCGACGCCGTTCGGGCCGTACCCCTCGTACATGATCGTCTGGTAGTCGGCGCCGCCGGCCTCCAGGCCGGAGCCGCGCTTGACCGCCCGGTCGATGTTGTCGTTCGGTACGGAGTTCTTCTTCGCCTTCTGGATGGCGTCGTAGAGGGTCGGGTTGCCGGCCGGGTCGCCGCCGCCGGTGCGGGCCGCGACCTCGACGTTCTTGATCAGCTTGGCGAACATCTTGCCGCGCTTGGCGTCGATCACGGCCTTCTTGTGCTTGGTGGTCGCCCACTTTGAGTGGCCGGACATCTGCTACCTCCGTCTGTTGATCACGCCTGCGTCGACTGTCCGCGCCAACTCCACCCCCGCGCCGGCGACGAGGTCGGCCGGCTCCGCGTGGAGGGCCGCGGCGGGCGCGGGGCCCTGCCGAACCGCGGCAATCCTACCGAGACGGCATGGGTCGGCGTCACACCCGCCACCGCGGACCGGGTCGGTGACCCGCCCCGCAGGCCCGCGCGCCGACGCCCGGCGGCCCGTCGCGGGCGGGCGCCGGCGGCCCGACCGCCCGTCACAGGCGGCGGCGGACCGGCCGACCGGCCGCTATCGGGCGACAGCGGACCGCCGACCGTCGCCCGGCGGGCGCCGACCGACCGCTCGCCGCCGGGCGGGAGCCGATCGACCGGCGGCCCCGGGCGCGGGGCCGCCGGGTCACGACGCGGCGCGGACCAGGTCCACGAAGTAGCGGTGCAGGCGCAGGTCGCCGGTCAGCTCCGGGTGGAACGAGGTGGCCAGCAGGTTGCCCTGGCGGACCGCGACGACCCGTCCGGCGGCGGGCCCCTCGGTCACCTCGCCGAGGACGTCGACTCCCGCGCCGACCCGCTCGACCCACGGGGCCCGGATGAACACCGCGTGGAAGGGGTCGCCCTCGACGCCGGCGATCTCCACCGGCGCCTCGAAGGAGTCGACCTGCCGGCCGAACGCGTTGCGCCGGACGGTCATCTCGATGCCGGCGAAGCCGCGCTGGTCGGGGCGGCCGTCGAGCACCTCGGTGGCCAGCATGATCATGCCGGCGCAGGAGCCGTAGACAGGCATGCCGCCGGCGATCCGCTTGTCGATCGGCTCGCGCATCTCGAAGATGTCCACGAGCTTGCTGATGGTGGTGGACTCGCCGCCGGGGACGACGAGGCCGTCGACCGCGTCCAGCTCGGCCGGCCGGCGCACCGGGCGCGCATCCGCCCCGGCGCCGGCCAGGGCCGCGACGTGTTCCCGGACGTCGCCCTGGAGCGCGAGCACGCCGATCACGGGTGCCGCCATGGCCGCTCCTCTCCTGCCGAGGTGTGTTAGGAAGGGGCCCTTCCTATACAGAAACCGTTAACAAGGTGCCCTTCCTTACCGTCACCAGCCGCGCTCGGCCAGGCGGTGGGGCTGGGGGATCTCGTCGACGTTGATGCCGACCATCGCCTCGCCCAGGCCCCGGGAGACCTTGGCCAGCACGTCCGGGTCGTCGTGGAAGGTGGTGGCCTTCACGATGGCGGCGGCCCGCTGGGCCGGGTTGCCGGACTTGAAGATGCCCGAGCCGACGAAGACGCCCTCCGCGCCGAGCTGCATCATCATCGCGGCGTCGGCGGGGGTGGCGATGCCGCCGGCGGTGAACAGCACCACCGGGAGCTTGCCGTTCTCGGCGACCTCCTTGACCAGCTCGTACGGGGCCTGGAGCTCCTTGGCCGCGACGTACAGCTCGTCGGCCGGCAGCGAGGCGAGCCGGGCGATCTCCTGGCGGATCTTGCGCATGTGCATGGTGGCGTTGGAGACGTCGCCGGTGCCGGCCTCGCCCTTGGAGCGGATCATGGCCGCGCCCTCGGTGATCCGGCGCAGCGCCTCGCCCAGGTTGGTCGCCCCGCACACGAAGGGGACGGTGAACGCCCACTTGTCGATGTGGTTGGCGTAGTCGGCCGGGGTCAGCACCTCGGACTCGTCGACGTAGTCCACGCCGAGCGACTGGAGGACCTGGGCCTCGACGAAGTGGCCGATGCGGGCCTTGGCCATCACCGGGATCGAGACGGCCTCGATGATGCCGTCGATCATGTCGGGGTCACTCATCCGGGACACGCCGCCCTGGGCGCGGATGTCGGCGGGCACCCGCTCCAGGGCCATCACCGCGACGGCTCCGGCATCCTCGGCGATCTTGGCCTGCTCAGGGGTGACGACGTCCATGATCACGCCGCCCTTGAGCATCTCGGCCATGCCCCGCTTCACGCGGGCGGTGCCGACGACGGGGCTGACGCTGGCGTTCGGGGAGGTGGTTTCGGACACGGGTCATCGCTCCTCGGTGTGCTGGGGGGTGGCTGACGTGATGCTACGACGGGGTCCAACGCGCCTCCGACAGCCAATCAGACCCCGGGTGGCCTGCTCTGTGGCCGTCATCACCCGCGGACGGGGGCCCGACGAGCGGTCAGGCCGGCACGTCGGCGGGGAGCGCGAGGGTCGGGTCGTCGATGTCGAAGTAGCGCGGCCAGGGGTGGCGGCGTCCCATGCGCAACAGCCGCACCAGCGGCCGGCCGCGCGCCGTGCGGGCGTCGCGGACCAGGTCGGTGTGCACCTGCCGGGCCAGCGCGAGCCGCCGGCTCGCGGCGATCACCGCCTCGCAGTCCGGGTCGGCCGGGTCCAGCCGCACCGCCCGGAGCTGCCGGGTGAGGTCGTTCTCCGCGGCCTCCCGCTCCTCCGGCTCGGCGTCGAGGGCGATCCGGGCCGCCGCGTACAGCTCGACGCCGTACCGCCGCTCGGCCAGCACCGCGGCGGCCGCCGCGCGGCGCAGCAGGTGCGCGTCGAGGGCGCGGGCCGCCGACTCCGCGCGCACGCGCAGCCGCTCGACCCGGCCGGCGGTCCAGCTCAGGTACGCCGCGACCAGCCCGACGACCAGGATCGCGCCCACCCACCACCACATGCCCGGCATCGTAGTGCTGCTCCGTTCGCCTCCGGTGCCGGGCGTGACCGCCCCGGCACCCGCGTCCCACCGGCCTGCCCGGTCAGCCCAGCTCCACCCACTCCTGGTCGATGACCCGCCCGTCGGTGGCCTCGATCGCCGCCGCGTACACCTCCAGGACCCGGCGGGCGACCACCGGCCAGTCGAAGTGCGCCACCACCTGCTCCCCGCAGGCGGTCAGCTCCGCCCGGCGGGCCGGGTCGTCGAGCAGGTCGGTCAGGGCCGACCCCAGCGCCGCCGCGTCCCCAGTGGGGAAGAGCAGCCCGGCCCGGCCGCCGTCGAGCACCCGGCGGAACGCGTCGAGGTCGCTGGCCACGACCGTGGCGCCGGCCGCGAGGGCCTCCGTGAGGATCATCCCGAAGGACTCCCCGCCGGTGTTCGGGGCCACGTAGAGGTCGACGCTGCGCAGCATCCGCGCCTTGTCGGCCTCGGAGACAAGGCCGAGGAAGGTGACCCGGTCGCGCAGCGCGGCGGGGAACCGGCCGAGCAGGTCGTCCGGCTCGCCCGGCCCGGCGACCAGCAGCCGCAGCCCGGGGCGGGCGGCGGCCAGCTCGACGAAGGCGTCCCGCAGGATGGGGAAGCCCTTGCGGGGCTCGGTGAACCGGCCGAGGAAGCCGAGCGTGCCGCCCCGCCCGGGGCCGCACTCCCCCGGCCAGCCGGGCAGGGGCGCCGCGTGGCTGAACTTGGCCACGGTGACCCCGTTGGGGATCTCCACCGCGCCGCCGTCCATGTGCTCGACCTGCACCTTGCGCGCCAGCGCGCTGACCGCGATCCGGGCGGTGATCCGCTCCAGCACGATCTGGAGCACGCCCTGCGCGGCGGCGAGCACCCGGGAGCGGGTCATCGCGGTGTGGAAGGTGGCCACCACCGGGCCCTTCGCGGAGAGCACCGCGAGCATCGACACGCTCATCGTCAGCGGCTCGTGCACGTGCAGCACGTCGAAGTCGCCCCGGGTGAGCCAGCGCCGCACCCGGGCGGTGGAGACCGGGCCGAACGCGATGCGGGCCACCGACCCGTTGTACGGCAGCGGCACGGCCCGCCCCGCCGACACCACGTACGACGGCAGCGGGGCCTCCTCGTCGGCGGGCGCGAGGACGCTCACCTCGTGCCCGAGCCCGATCAACGCCTCAGCCAGGTCCATCACGTGGTTCTGGACCCCGCCGGGGACGTCGAAGGAGTACGGGCACACGATGCCGATCCGCATTCCAGCGCCCCTCCGCCTCAGACCGTTCCGGTGGCGGCCGGCGGGGCGGGGACGGGCCCGGACCCGTCGTCGCCGGTGCCCCGCTGGTCCAGCCACATCCGCTGCAACATGTGCCAGTCTTGCGGATGCCGGGCGATGCCCGCCGCCAGACCGTCGGCAATCCGCTGGGTCAGCACCCGTACCCGCTCGTCCAGGGGGCCGCTGTCGGGGTCGGGCAGGGGCAGCGGGTCGGTGATCGAGGCGCAGGCGGCGTCCGCCTCGTACCACATCGAGGCGACGTAGAGCGGGGCCTGCGTGCGGATCGCCAGCAGCGCGGGCCCGGCGGGCATCCGGGTGCGCGCGCCGAAGAAGTCGACCTCGATGCCCCGGGCGGAGAGGTCCCGGTCGGCCAGCAGCGGCACCACCGCGCCGGCCCGCAGCCGGTCGACCAGCACGTCGAACGGGGGCCGCTCGCCGCCGTGGGTGGGCAGGATCTCCATGCCCAGGCCCCGCCGGAAGGCGAGGAAGCGCTGGTAGACGCCCTCGGGCTTGAGCCGCTCGGCGACCGTGGTGATCGGCCAGCCGGTGGCCGCGACCCAGGCGCCGGCGGCGTCCCAGTTGCCTGCGTGCGGCAGCGCCACCACCGCGCCCCGGCCGGCGGCGACGTCGGCGGCGAGGCGCTCGACGCCGGCGGGGGCGAGCCGGAACCCGGAGAGGATCTGCGCCCGGCTCAGCGCCGGCAGTCGGAACGCCTCCATCCAGTACCGGGCGTAGGAGCGCAGGCCGCGCCGGACCAGGTCGTCCAGCTCGGCCTCGGGCAGCTCGGGGCCAACCACCCGCCGCAGGTTGGCGCGCAGTCGGGCCGTACCCGGGCCGCCGGAGCGGTGCGCGCGGTCGGCGCCCGCCCGGAAGGCCGCGGCCACCACGGGCCGGGGCAGCGCGCGGGCCAGGCGCCAGCCGGCGACGTAGCCCAGCTCGGTGAGGTTCACCCGGGCGTCCCGCCCGGGGCCGGCTCGCGGGCCTGCCGGTACACGTGGGCCATCCGCTGCCCGACCGTGAAGATCGAGACGGCGGCCAGCAGCCAGAGCGCGACCTGGAGGGCGTACGGGACGCCGAAGCCGGTGAGCAGGCCGCCGACACCGACGATGAGCAGCCGCTCGGTGCGCTCGGCGACGCCCACGTTGCAGGTCATCCCGAGCCCCTCGGCGCGGGCCTTGACGTAGGAGACCAGGCCGCCGGCGGCCAGGCAGATCAGCGCGGCGGCGACCCCGGCGCGGTCGCCCTCGGTGGCGAGCCAGAACGCCACCGCCCCGAAGACGGCGCTGTCGGCCACCCGGTCCATGCTCGAGTCGAGGAACGCCCCGAACCGGGTGGAGCCGCCGCTCATCCGGGCCATCGTCCCGTCGAGCAGGTCCGTGAGGGCGAAGACCGTCACGATGAGGGCGCCGGCCACCAGGTGGCCCCGGGCACCGAAGCCGAGGGCACCGACGAGCACCCCGAGGGTGCCGGTCACCGTGACCGCGTTGGGGGACACACCGGCGCGGAGCAGGCCGCGCGCGATCGGCTCGACGACGCGGGTCATACCCGCCCGGGCCGACACTTGGAAGATCTTCGCCATGGCGGTCCCACGATAACCGTCGGCCCCGGAAGCGGTACGCCCCGGTGGCCGACCCGCCGGGGCAAGTCTTGTGCCGGCTCCGCGACGGGTGTGAGATCGAGCGTGGGGGTGAGCCAGGTCACCCTCGGAGCCGTCCCGTGCCCGCCGCACGGCAGATCACCGGAGGATGTCGCCGCGGAACCCGTCACCGGGCCGCTTCCCCGTCGCGCGCGGCGGTCACCACCCACCACCGGCTGAGGGAGGTGCGCCCGACATGGCGCAGAGGAACACCGCACAGAAGAGTCAGGACAGGGGCGCCGGCGGCGCGCCGGCGGCGACCGACCCCGGCGGGGTCCGCAACGTGGTGCTCGTCGGGCACTCCGGGGCGGGCAAGACGACCCTGGTCGAGGCGCTGCTGGCGGCCACCGGCACGATCGGCCGGGCCGGTACGGTCGCCGACGGCACCACGGTCTGCGACCACGACCCGGCGGCGGTGCGCCAGCAGCGCTCGGTGAGCCTGTCCTGCGCCCCGCTCGTGCACGACGGCGTGAAGATCAACCTGCTGGACACCCCCGGCTACGCCGACTTCGTCGGCGAGCTGCGCGCCGGGCTGCGGGCCGCCGACGCCGCGCTGTTCGTGGTCTCCGCCGTCGACGGGATGGACGCCGCCACGGCCGCGCTCTGGGAGGAGTGCGCCGCCGTCGGCATGCCCCGGGCGGTGGCGGTGACCCGGCTGGACCACCCCCGGGCCGACTTCGACGAGGCCGTGGCGCTGTGCCAGCGGGTCTTCGGCGAGAACGTGCTGCCGCTGCACCTGACGATGCTCGGCGACGACGGCGAGTCCGTGGCCGGGCTGCTCGGCCTGGTCACCCGCCGGGTGTTCGACTACACCGGGGGGCTGCCGGCGCAGGTGCGCGAGCCCGACCCGGAGCACCTGCCGGCCATCGCGGAGTCCCGCAACGAACTGATCGAGGGGATCATCGCCGAGAGCGAGGACGAGTCCCTGATGGACCGCTACCTCGCCGGCGAGGAGATCGACACCGCGGTCCTGGTCGCCGACCTGGAGAAGGCCGTCGCCCGGGGGCACTTCCACCCGGTGGTGCCGGTCTGCGCGGCGACCGGGGTGGGCCTGGACGTGCTGCTCGACGGCCTCGTCTCGGCGTTCCCGTCGCCGCTGGAGCACGAGCTGCCCGCCGTCACCGGGCTGGACGGCTCGCCCCGACCGCCGATGGCCTGCGACCCGGACGGCCCGCTCGTCGCCGAGGTGGTCCGCACGACGGTGGACCGGCACCTCGGCCGGGTCTCCCTGGTCCGGGTCTTCTCCGGCACCCTGCGCCCCGAGCAGACCGCCCACGTCGCCGGGCACGGCATGGCCGGGCGCGGGCATCCCGACCACGACGCCGACGAGCGGGTCGGGCACGTCTACAGCCCGCTGGGGGCCGCCCTGCGGGAGGTGCCGGCGTGCGTAGCCGGCGACATCTGCGCGATCACCAAGTCGGGCAGCGCGGAGACCGGCGACACGATCTCCGCCAAGGAGGACCCGCTGCTGGTCGCGCCCTGGGAGATGCCCGAGCCGCTGCTGCCGGTGGCGGTCGTGGCGCGCAGCCGGGCCGACGAGGACACCCTGGCCCGCAACCTGGCCCGGCTGGTCGCCGGGGACCCGACGCTGCGGCTGGAGCGCAACCCGGAGACCCACCAGCTCGTCCTGTGGTGCATGGGCGAGGCGCACGCGGACGTGGTGCTCGACCGGCTGCGCGGCGGCGGGGCCGAGCTGGACACCGAGCCGGTCCGGGTGGCGCTGCGGGAGACCCTGACCACCCCGGCGAAGGGGCACGGCCGGCACGTCAAGCAGTCCGGCGGCCACGGTCAGTACGCGGTCTGCGACATCGAGGTGGAGCCGCTGCCCCGGGGGGCGGGTTTCGAGTTCGTCGACCGGGTGGTCGGCGGGGCCGTCCCGCACCACTACGTCCCGTCCGTGGAGAAGGGCGTGCGGGCGCAGGCGGAGCGCGGCCTGGTCGCCGGGCACCCGGTGGTGGACCTGCGGGTGACCCTGGTCGACGGCAAGGCGCACAGCGTCGACTCCTCCGACGCGGCGTTCGCCACCGCCGGGGCGCTCGCGCTGCGGGACGCCGCCGAGCGGGGCGGGCCGGTCCTGCTGGAGCCGGTGGACGAGGTGGAGGTCCGGGTGCCGGACCACACGGTCGGCGCGGTGCTGGGCGACCTGTCCGGCCGGCGCGGCCGGGTGCTGGGCACCGGGCCCGACCCGGACGCCGAGGGTCGCACCCTGGTCCGTGCCGAGGTGCCGGCCACCGGGCTGCTGCGCTACGCGGTCGAGCTGCGCGCGCTGACCGCCGGCGCCGGCACCTTCCGCCGCCACTTCGCCCGCTACGAGGTGCTTCCCGCGCACCTGGCCGAGGGGGCGGGGGGTACCGGCCGGTAGGGGTGCCCGGCGCGGCGGGACGGCCCGGCGACGGTCAGGGCCGGGCCGGCGACGGTCAGGGCCGGGCCGGCGACGGTCAGCTCGGCCAGGCGCGGGCGAGCAGGTCCCGGGTGTCGGTGAGCAACTGCGGCAGCACCTTCGTCCGCGCGATCACGGGCATGAAGTTGGCGTCGCCGCCCCACCTCGGCACCACGTGCTGGTGCAGGTGGGCGGCGATGCCGGCGCCGGCCACGCCGCCCTGGTTCATGCCCAGGTTGAACCCGTGCGCGTTGCTGACCTTGCGCACCACCCGCATCGCGGTCTGGGTGAACGCCGCCAGCTCGGTGGTCTCGGCGGGGTCGAGGTCGGTGTAGTCGGCCACGTGCCGGTAGGGGCAGACCAGCAGGTGCCCCGGGTTGTAGGGGTAGAGGTTGAGCACGGCGAAGACGTGCCCGCCCCGGGCCACCACCAGGCTCTCCCCCGGCGGCAGGCCGGGGGCGCGGCAGAAGGGGCAGCCGGTGGGCCTCTCGTACCCGCCGTCGGGCCGGTCCTCGCCGGTGACGTAGGTCATCCGGTGCGGGGTCCAGAGCCGCTCCAACCCGTCGGTCGTGCCGATGTCCGTGTGCCGTTCCGCCCCTGTCACGCCGTCGATCCTACGTTCCCGGGCCGCGCCACCCCAGTCTCGCGGTCCCGGTGCCACGCCGGCGGCCGGACCGGGGATGCGGGTTCGGCGGGGACGAACAGGGGTTGGAACTTCTTGACGCAACGATACCCGTCAATGAAACTTCTATTCCTACCGATCCTGACGATCGTCGATGGGAGAACCCCCGTGAAGACCGCACTCCGTCGGCTCGGCAAGGCGCTCGCCGCCTGTGCCCTCGCCGCCGCCACCACCCTGGTGGGGCTGACCGTGACGACCGGCGCCGCCCAGGCCGACGGCTGCTACACCTGGGGCCGGGCGCTCACCCTCGGCGCCGTTGGCGAGGACGTCCGGCAGTTGCAGATCCGGCTCGCCGGCTACCCCGGCTACAACTCGGTGCTCGGCCTCGACGGCTCGTTCGGCCCGGCCACCCGGTCCGCCGTGATCCGCTTCCAGCAGGCGTACGGGCTCACCGCCGACGGCGCCGCCGGCCCGCAGACCTTCAGCAAGCTGTACGCGCTCCAGGACGACGACTGCACGCCGGTCAACTTCACCTACGCCGAACTGAACCGCTGCAACAGCACCTGGGCCGGCGGCGCGGTGGCGGCGAGCACCGCCAGGTTCAACGCGCTCGTCTCGATGTGGAAGCTCCAGGCCCTGCGGCACGCCCTCGGGGACGTCTCCATCAACATCAGCAGCGGCTTCCGCAGCTACGCCTGCAACAGCGCGGTCGGCGGCAGCGCGGCCAGTCGGCACCTCTACGGCGACGGCGTCGACCTGGTCGGAGCACCCTCGTTCTGCCGGCTCGCCCAGCAGGCCCGCTACCACGGCTTCGGCAACATCCTCGGCCCCGGCTACCCGGGCCACAACGACCACACCCACGTCGGCGCGACCGGCGGCTGGTCGGCCCCGAGCTGCGGCGTCTGAACCCGCCCGCCGGCCGCCCCGGCCCCGCCGTCGCGGGGTCGGGGCGGCCGGCCCGTTCACAGCTCCTTCAGCCGAACCCGTAGCTGCGGCACGGCCGGGTGTTCGGTCTCCACGCCGAGCGCCAGGGCCCGCAGCCAGGTGGCCCGCGCCGCGTCCCCGTCGCCGGTCGCCCTCTGGGTCCGGCCCAGGTTGCCGAGGATCTCCGCCTCGTCGTAGCGGTCGCCGAACCCGCGCCACAGCGCCAGCGCCGCCCCGATCAGCCGCACCGCCCCGATCAGCCGCGCCGCCTCCTCGACGTGTCGCCCGCCGGCGGCCGGCAGGGCCCGTCCGTCGGCGTACCCGCGCTCGAAGCGGCGCACGCCGAGACGGTCGGGGGGCAGGTCGAGCCGGTAGCCTGCGCCTACCCCGACGCCGACCACCCGGATCACCTCGCTGCGGTCACCGACGGGCCGCAGCGCCCGGCGCAGGTGCGACAGGTGGCTGCGCGGCGTGGCCGCCGCGCCGGGCGGGAGCGGCGGGTCCCACAGCAGCCCACCAGCCGGTCGGCCGGCACGGCGTTGCCCGCCTCGATGAGCAGCACCGACAGCCTCGGCCCAACGGGACCCGCGCCCCGTCGCGCTCGACCCGCGACGGGCCGAGTGCGGCGACCCGCAGCTCCGCCACGATCCCGCCCTCCCGGCCCGCGCCCGCGCCCGCGCCGCGCGTATCGGCGGCCTTCCACACGATTTGCACGCCGCTTCCACCGGGCCCCGCCACCGTGGTCGGCAGAGGCAGCACGGTGCGCCTCGGTCCGAGAGGGGACGCGACATGTACAAGGCGATCGAAGCGATGGGCGGCAGGCTGCTCGGCCTGTTCGTGCCCAAGGTGGACGCGGCGGCCGGCTGTGGTAGCTGGCCGTCCTGCTGGCAGTGCATCTCCCGGTGCGGCCGGGCGCTGCCCTGCCGGGCCTGCACCGTGGGCGAGATCGACCAGCCCGGTGAGTGGATCTTCTGCGAGGGCTGCTGACGAACCGCCGTCCGGGGCCGGCGCGCCGGCCCCGGACGGCACCACGGAGAGGAGAGAGGCGTGCCGTACCTCGCCCTGGCCGTCCGCTGTCTGATCGGGGCCGTCTTCCTGGCCTCCGCCCTGAGCAAGGTCTCGGGGCGGCGGGCCCTGCCCGCCTTCGTCGCCTCGCTGCGGGCGCTGCGGCTGCTGCCCGCCCGGGCCGTGAAGCCGGTGGCGGTGCTGATCGTGGCGACCGAGTTCACCCTCTGCGGGCTGCTCGCCGCGCCCGTCCCGACGGCGGCGGCGGTCGGACTGGCCGGGGCCGCCGCGCTGCTGCTGGTCTTCGCCGCCGGCATCGGCACGGCCGTCCGGCGCGGGACCAGCGCCCCCTGCCGCTGCTTCGGGGCCTCCACCACCCCGCTCGGGGGCCGGCACGTGGCCCGCAACCTGCTGCTCGCCGGCATCGCCGGACTCGCCGCGCCCGCCACCGCGCCGGGGGTGGGGGGCGCCACGCCGACGGGGCTGCTGCTGGCCGCCACGGCCGGCCTGGTCGTGGCCGCGCTGGTCGTCGCGCTCGACGACCTCGCGGCCCTGTTCACCGCCGTACCCCAGCGGCCCACCGGCGACTCGCCGCGCGGGCACTGACCAGAAGGAGATTGTCATGCCGCTACTCGTCACCGCCGTGGTCGCCGTCGGGCTGCTGGGCGCGCTCAACCTGATCCTGACCCTCGGCGTGGTGAAACGGCTGCGCGAGCACAACACGCTGCTCTCCAGCGGGGCCGGGGTGGCCGGCTCCGGCGGCCTGGAGATCGGCGAGGAGGTCGGCGGGTTCTCCGTCGTCGACGTGGCCGGGCGACCGGTGGGCGGACGGGACCTGATGGAGGACACTTTCGTCGCGTTCGTCTCGCCGAACTGCGCCTCCTGCGCCGAGAAGCTGCCCGAGCTCGTGGCGCACGCCGCCGACACCCCGGGCGGCCGGGACCGGGTGCTGGCCGTGGTGGTGGGCGAGCGGGCCGAGGCGGAGTCGTTCGTCGCCGAGCTGGCCCCGGTCGCCCGGGTGGTGGTCGAGCAGCCGGGCGGCCCGCTCAGCCGGGCCTTCCGGGCGACCAACTACCCGACCATGCTCTGGGTGGCCGCGGACGGGCAGGGCCGGGTCGTCCGGGTCAAGAAGCGCTCGGAGGTGCCGGCGTGACCCAGCCCGGGTCGACGCGGGACGCGGGGGCCGGCACCCCGGTGGCCGGCCCCGAGCCGGCTGCGGTCACGCCGGGCACCCGCCTGCTGGCCCGCCGGGCGATGGCGGCGGTCGGGCTGGCCGCCCACGCCGCGCCGCCGCACCTGATGGCGTACGTGCTGGTCACCGTGGCCGCCGGCGGGCTGCCGGTGGTGGTGGCGTGGCTGACCAAGCTGGTGCTGGACACGCTCGCCGGCGCCGCCGACCCGGGCCGGCTGGTCGGGCTGGGACTGGGGCTGGCCGCAGCCGCGCTGGCCACCGGCCTGATCCCGCAGGTCGGCACCTACCTGCGGGCCGAGCTGGACCGGGCGGTGGGGCTGCTGGCCCAGGACCGGCTCTTCACCGCCGTGGACGGCTTCGTCGGGCTCGGCCGCTTCGAGGACCCGGCCTTCCTGGACCGGCTGCGGCTCGCCCGGCAGGCCGGCGAGGTCATGCCCAACCAGGTGTCGGCCGGCCTGCTCGCCGTCGGGCGGGTCGGTCTGACCGTCAGCGGGTTCCTCACCACCCTGTTCGTGCTCAGCCCCCTGCTGGCGGGGCTGGTGCTGGCGTCCGGCGCGCTGGTCCTGGTCGCGGAGATCGTCCTGGCCCGGCAGCGCGCCACGGTCGCCTGGGAGATCGGCCCGGCCGAGCGGCGGGAGTTCTTCCACAGCCAGCTCCTGACCACGGTGCAGGCGGTCCAGGAGGTGCGGCTGTTCGGGATCGGCGCGTTCCTGCGGGGGCGGATGCTGGCCGACCGCCGCGACAGCAACGCCCGCAAGCGGGCGGTGGACCGCCGGCAGGTCCGGCTCCAGGCCGGCCTCGGCGTGCTGGCCGCCCTCGTCTCCGGGGCGGGGCTGCTGTGGGCGGTGCAGGCGGCCCGCTCGGGCCGGCTGTCGGTCGGCGACGTGACCCTGTTCATCGCGGCCGTGGCCGGCGTGCAGGCGGCGCTGGCGGCCCTGGCCGGGGAGGTCGCCCGGGCGCACCACGCGCTGCTGATGTTCGGGCACTACGTCGCCGTCACCACCGCCGGCCCGGACCTGCCCACGCCGCGCGAGCCGCAGCCGCTGCCGGCGCTGCGTCGGGGCGTCGAGTTCCGCGACGTCTGGTTCCGCTACTCCGACCGGCACCCCTGGGTGCTGCGCGGGGTCGACCTGCACATCCCGTACGGGCAGACGGTCGGCCTGGTCGGGGTGAACGGGGCCGGCAAGTCGACGATCGTGAAGCTGCTCTGCCGGTTCTACGACCCGACCCGGGGGCGGATCCTGTGGGACGGGGTGGACCTGCGCGCCGTCGACGTCGCCGAGCTGCGCCGGCGCATCGGGGCGGTGTTCCAGGACTACATGCACTACGAGATGACGGCGGCGGAGAACATCGGGCTCGGTGACCTGGCCGTCCTGGGCGACCGGAGCCGGGTCCGGGCCGCCGCCGTCCGGGCCGGCATCGACGAGGGACTCGCCGCGCTCCCCCACGGGTACGACACCCTGCTGTCCCGGATGTTCCTCACCGAGGCCGGCAAGGACGACCCGGAGACGGGGGTGGCGCTCTCCGGCGGGCAGTGGCAGCGGTTGGCGCTGGCCCGCGCGTTCCTCCGGGACCGGCGGGACCTGATGATCCTCGACGAGCCGTCGGCCGGCCTGGACGCCGCGGCCGAGCACGAGATCCACACCTCGTTGCGCCGGCACCGGGCCGGGCGTACCAGCGTGCTGGTCTCGCACCGGCTCGGCACCCTGCGCGACGCCGACTCGATCGTGGTGCTGCGCGACGGCCGGATCGCCGAGCAGGGCGACCACCGGTCGCTGGTCGCGGCCGGCGGGGAGTACGCCCGGCTGTTCGCGCTCCAGGCGGCGGGCTACCAGGACCAGCCGGTCACGACCGCCACGGGGGACCGGCCGTGACCGCCCGGGTGTGGTGGCTCGTCGCGGGCGGCGTCGTCGTCCTCGGCCCGGTCCTGGTGCTGCTCGCCCGGGCGGCGCTGAGCCGCCTGCTGGTGAGCGTGACCGTGCACGGGGTGAGCATGGAGCCGACCTACCGGCAGGGCGACCGGGTGCTGGTGCGCCGCCGACCGGCGGACGCGGGCGAGGTGGTCGTGGTGGAACAGCCCGACCCGGACGGCCGGTGGCGCAGCCCGGAGCTGTCCGACCGGCCGGCGGAGCTGACCCGGCGGCGGTGGCTGATCAAACGGGTCGCGGCGGCCCCGGGCGACGAGGTGCCCCGCGACCGGGTGCCCGCCCTGGCGGACGCCGCCGAGGGCCGGGTGCCCCCCGGTCACCTGGTCCTGCTCGGGGACAACCCCCGGGCGAGCCTCGACTCCCGCTCGCTCGGCTACTTCCCGGCGACCCGGGTGCTGGGCACGGTGGTCGGGCGTCCCCGCCGGTGACGGGGGCGCGCCCCGGCGGGGACGGACCGCCGGCTGCCCGCCCTCGACGGGCAGCCGGCGTGCCGCTCAGACCTCGGCGGCGGACGGCCCGACGTTGCTGCGGGACCGGATCACGTCGAGGACGTGGGTCACGGCCTCGGCCATCGGCACCCCGTTGCGCTGCGAGCCGTCGCGGTAGCGGAACGACACCGTCCCGGCGGCCACGTCGTCGTCGCCGGCGATCACCATGAACGGGATCTTCTGCTGCTGGGCCGTGCGGATCTTCTTCTGCATCCGGTCGTCGCCCGCGTCCACCTCGGCGCGCACGCCCTCGGCGCGCAGCGCCGCCACGAAGCCGTGCAGGTAGTCGGTGTGCTCCTCGCGGATCGGGATGCCGACCACCTGCACCGGGGCCAGCCAGGCCGGGAACGCGCCCGCGTAGTGCTCGGTGAGCACCCCGAAGAACCGCTCGATCGAGCCGAAGAGCGCCCGGTGGATCATCACCGGCCGCTGCCGGCTGCCGTCGGCGGCCTGGTACTCCAGCCCGAACAGCTCCGGCAGGTTGAAGTCGACCTGGATGGTGGACATCTGCCAGGTCCGGCCGATGGCGTCCTTGGCCTGCACGGAGATCTTCGGCCCGTAGAAGGCCGCGCCGCCCGGGTCCGGGACCAGGTCCAGGCCCGACTCCTGAGCCGCGGAGCGCAGCGCCTCGGTGGCCCGCTCCCAGTTCTCGTCGGTGCCGACGGACTTCTCCGGGTTGCGGGTGGACAGCTCCAGGTAGAAGTCGTCCAGGCCGTAGTCGCGCAGCAGTTCGAGCACGAAGACGAGCAGCGACTTCAGCTCGCCCGCCATCTGCTCCTCGGTGCAGAAGATGTGCGCGTCGTCCTGGGTCATGCCCCGGACCCGGGTCAGGCCGTGCACGACGCCGGACTTCTCGTACCGGTAGACGGTGCCGAACTCGAACATCCGCAGCGGCAGCTCACGGTAGGAGCGGCCCCGGGACCGGAAGATCAGGTCGTGCATCGGGCAGTTCATCGGCTTGAGGTAGTACTTGGCGCCGTCCACCTCCATGGGCGGGAACATGCCGTCGGCGTACCAGCCAAGGTGCCCGGAGACCTCGTACAGCTTGCCCTTGGTGATGTGCGGGGTGTTGACGAAGGCGTACCCGGCCTGCTCGTGCTTGATCCGCGAGTAGTTCTCCATCTCCCGGCGGATGATGCCGCCCTTGGGGTGGAAGACCGGCAGGCCCGAGCCCAGCTCGTCGGGGAAGCTGAACAGGTCGAGGTCCACCCCGAGCTTGCGGTGGTCGCGCCGGGCGGCCTCCTCCAGCAGCTTCAGGTACGCCTTCAGCTCGTCGCGGGTCGGCCACGCGGTGCCGTACACCCGCTGGAGCTGCGGGTTCTTCTCGCTGCCCCGCCAGTACGCGGCGGCCGAGCGCATCAGCTTGAACGCCCCGATCAGGCGGGTGTTCGGCAGGTGGGGGCCCCGGCACAGGTCCGACCAGCAGACCTTGTCCTCCTTGGCGGCGAGGTTGTCGTAGATGGTCAGCTCGCCGCCGCCCACCTCCATCACCTCGGAGGTGTCCAGGCCCTCGCCCTTGACCTCGATCAACTCCAGCTTGAACGGCTCGGCGGCCAGCTCGCCCCGCGCCTCCTCCAGGCTGCCGAAGCGGCGGCGGCGGAACCGCTGCCCCGACTTGACGATCTCCTGCATCCGCTTCTCGAGCTTCGCCAGGTCGTCGGGCTGGAACGGCTTGTCGACCGCGAAGTCGTAGTAGAAGCCGTTCTCGATCGGCGGGCCGATGCCCAGCTTCGCGTCGGGGAAGACGTCCTGCACGGCTTGGGCGAGCACGTGCGCGGTCGAGTGGCGCAGCACGTTCAGCCCGTCCGGCGAGTCGAGGGCGACCGGCTCGACGCTGGTGTCCTCGGCCGGCGACCAGTCGAGGTCGCGGAGCTGGCCGAGCGGGTCGCGGACGACGACGATCGCCTTCGGGCCGCTGCCGGGCAGGCCGGCCGCGGCCACCGCGTCGGCCGCCGTGGTCCCGGCGGCGACGACGACGGGGTCGGCCACGACGGGATTACGGGGTGCTGACACGGCTACTCCTCAGGGTGACGACTGACGCGGCCGGGCGACCGCCCCCGCTGATGCTAGCGGGCAAGGAAGGGCACCTTCTTATCGCATTCCGTAGAGGAGGGGCACCCTGTCAACCGTGGGCCCACTGCGGCAGCGGCTCGCGGGCGGCCAGCCAGTCGGCGGGCACCCCGCCCGGCGCGCCGACGCCGGTGTGGGCGGCCACCACCGCGCCGACGATCGCGGCCGTGGTGTCGACGTCCCCGCCCGCCTCGACGCAGGCCCGGATCGCCGCCGGGTAGTCGTCGAGGTGCGTGGCGGCCACCCAGAGGGTGAACGGGACGGTGTCCTGTGCGGTCACCCGGGAGCCGTTGCCCAGCGCGTCGGCGGCCACGGAGGCGGGGCGGCCCAGCAGGCCGGCGGCCCGGCGTACCCCCTGGTGCACCTCGCCGCCGGGGTCGAGGGCCGCGGCCACCGCGGCGAGCAGCCGCGACGGCGGCGGGCGGTCCCCGTCGAGGCGGGCCCGCGCGGCCAGGGCGGCGGCCACCGCCACCGCGACCGCGCCGGCGATTCCCTCCGGGTGGGCGTGGGTGACCTCGGCCGACGCCCGCGCCTGGGCCGCCGCCCGCGCGGTCGAGTCGGCGAACCACGCGCCGAGCGGCCCGACCCGCATCGCCGCGCCGTTGCCGCAGGAGCCCTGTCCGTCGAACGCGGAGGCCGCCGCGACGGGCCACGGCGTGCCGGTGCGGATCAGGCGCAGGATGGTCACCGCGCCGGGGCCGTAGCCCCGGTACGGCTCGCAGCGCTCGGCGAAGGCCAGCGCCAGCCGGTCCCGGTCGACCTCGCCGCCGCCCGCCAGCTCGGCCAGCACCGAGCACGCCATCTCGGTGTCGTCGGTCCACTGCCAGGGCGGCGCGGGGAGCCGCCCGGCGGCGAGGGCCGCCGGGTCGTTCCCCGGCACGAAGAACTGGGAGCCGAGGGCGTCGCCGACGGAGAGGCCGGCGAGGCTGTCCCGGGCCAGCGCCAGCCGGGTGTCCGGAAAGAGAGTGAAGGACATGGCCGTACCAGCTTGCCCGCTGCGCTGGTGCGCCGCAACGCGCTCGGCTTGCCGCCACGAGTACGGTGCTGACGTGGCCACGGTCCTGCTGGTCGAAGACGACCACGTCGTACGCGGCGCGATGCTGCGCTCCCTCGCCGACCGGGGGCACGCCGTGCACGCCGTCGGCACGGCGCTGGACGCGCTGCGCCGGGTGGCGGCGCAGACCCCGGACCTCGTGGTGCTCGACCTCGGCCTGCCGGACCTGGACGGCTCGGACGCGCTGCGGATGCTGCGCGGGATCACCGACGTGCCGATCATCATCGCCACCGCCCGCGACGACGAGCAGTCGGTGGTGCGCCTGCTGCGGGCCGGGGCCGACGACTACATGGTCAAGCCGTTCACCGGGGCGCACCTGGACGCCCGGATCACCACCGTGCTGCGTCGGGCCGGCCGGGCCAGCCGCAGCGTGCAGCCGGCCGTGCACACCGTCGGCGGGCTGCGGGTCGACGTCGGCGAGCGCAGCGCCCTGCTCGACGGGGCGCCGCTGGCGCTGACCCGCAAGGAGTTCGACCTGCTCGCGTACCTGGCCGCCCGCCCCGGCCGGGTAGTGTCCCGCCGGGAGCTCTTGGAGGAGGTATGGCGGCAGCCATCGGTCGGCGAGGACCAGACCATCGACGTTCACCTGTACTGGCTACGCCGCAAAATGGGCGAGTCCGCGGCGAAGCCGCGCTACCTGCGCACCGTGCGGGGGGTGGGATTCCGGCTGGTGGCCCCGGACTGAGGTTCGCGCTGGCCCGGCTCACGGCCGGGATGTGCGCGCTCGTCGCGCTCGCGTTCCTCGTGCCGCTCGGGGTCGGCCTCGGCGATCGGGCCCGCGAGGAGGCCCTCGCCGACGCCGCCCGGCGCTCCGCCCTGGTCACCGGCGCGCTCGCCGTCAGCACCGCGCCGGCCGCCGTGCGGCGGGCCGTGGAGGCCAGCGGCGCGGACCCGGCGACCCGGCCGGTGGTGCACGGGCTGGGCGGGAACGAGCAGGCCGGCCGGGCCGACCCGGCGGCGCTGGCCCGGGCCGCCGCCGACCGCCGCTCGGTCGTCACCGACGTGCCCGGCGGGGCGCTGCGGCTGGACCCGGTGGTGCTCGGCGACCGGGTGGCCGTGGTCGAGGTGTTCGTGCCCGACTCGGCGCTGCGCGCCGGCGGCGGGAGCCGCTGGCCGCTGCTGGTCGCGGTGGCGGTGGCGCTGGTCGGCGCGGCCGTGCTGGTGGTGGACCGGCTCGCCGCCCGCGCGGTGGACTCGGCCCGGGGGCTGGTGAAGGCCGCCCTCGCCCTCGGCGACGGCGACCTGGGGGTACGCGTCGAGCCGAGCGGCCCGCGCGAGCTGGCCGAGGCCGGGTACGCGTTCAACCGGATGGCCGACCGCCTCGTGGCGGCGCGCACCGACGAACGCGAGCTGGTGGCGGACCTGTCGCACCGGCTGCGGACCCCGCTGACCGTGCTGCGGCTCGACGCCGAGGGGCTGGACTCCGACGACACCAGCGTGGGCTCCTTCACCGAGGCGGAGCTGGACCGGCGGCGCACGATCCGGCGCATCCGGCAGGCCATCGTGACCCTCGAGGGCGAGATCGACGTGCTGATCAACACGACCCGCAAGACGATGGCCCACGAGGCCGGGCCGGCGGAGTGCGACGTCAGCGAGGTGGTCCGGGACCGGATGGTGTTCTGGTCGGCCCTCGCCGGGGACCAGAACCGGCCGCACCGGGTCAGCGGCGCGCAGACGCGCATCCCCGCGCCGGTGCCCCGGGCCGAGCTGGCCGCCGCCCTCGACGCGGTGATCGGCAACGTGTTCCGCTACACCCCGCAGGGCACCGCGTTCGAGGTGGCGGTCTCCCGGCGCGACGGGTACGTGGCGATCCGCATCGACGACGCCGGCCTGGGCATCGCCGACCCGGACCGGGCGCTGCGCCGGGGGGCCAGCGACCAGGGCTCGACGGGGCTGGGCCTGGACATCGCCAAGCGGGTGGCGTTGCAGGCCAGCGGGTCGGTGAGCATCGACCGGGCCCGGCTCGGCGGGGCGAGCGTGGTGATGCTGCTGGCCGACCCGGAGGCCGTACCGCGCCAGGTCAGCCGGTTCGGCCTGGTGGGCCGGATGGCCCGGGAGGCCCGCGAGCAGAAGGCCGCGCGCCGCCGCTGGCCCCGGCGGCGGCCGGCCGACGACTGACCGGCGCGGGTTGACTGTGGGCAGACGTAAGTCTTTCTTAGGTTCTGCTTAACGACGGCGGCGCATGGGGCGCGGGGTGACAGCATCGATGGCGCACACCCACCAGTTCCACCGCCCGGCCCCGGAACCACCCTCGGGTCGGTGGAGTGCATGCGCGCGGCGGGAGCGCGGTTCCCCCACAGCCATCTCCCGCCGCGCGCCCGGCCCGTCAGCGGGCCGCCACCGCCGCGTACGCGTCGATCTCGGCGGTCAGCCGCGCCTTCTCCCCCGGTTCCAGGAACGACGCGGTCACCGCGTCGCGGGCCAGCGCCGCCACCCCGTCGGGGCCGAGGCCCAGCAGCCGGGCGGCCACCGCGTACTCGTCGTCGAGGGTGGTGCCGAACATCGGCGGGTCGTCGGAGTTGATCGTCACGAGCACGCCCGCCTCCACCAGCCGGGGCAGCGGGTGCTCGTCGAGCGAGGCGACGGCCCGGGTGCGGACGTTGGACGTCGGGCAGACCTCCAGGGCGATCCGCCGCTGCGCGAGGTGGGCCAGCAGCTCCGGGTCGGCGGCGGCGGAGATGCCGTGGCCGATCCGCTCCGCGCCGAGGTCGCGCAGCGCGTCCCAGACGGTCTGCGGGCCGGTGGTCTCCCCGGCGTGCGGGACCGAGCGCAGCCCGGCCGCCCGCGCCCGGTCGAAGTACGGCTTGAACTGCGGCCGGGGCACCCCGATCTCGGGGCCGCCGAGGCCGAAGCTGATCAGCCCGTCGGGGCGCTCCTCCAGGGCGATCCGCAGGGTCTCCTCGGCGGCCGGCAGCCCGGCCTCGCCCGGGATGTCGAAGCACCAGCGCAGGGCGATGCCGAAGTCGGCCTCGGCCCGCTTGCGGGCGTCCTCGATCGCCTCGCAGAACGCGGGGGCGGGGATGCCCCGGCTCACGTGCGAGTACGGGGTGATGGTCAGCTCGGCGTACCGGACCTGCTGGCGGGCCAGCTGCCGGGCCACCTCGTGGGTGAGGATCCAGACGTCCTCCGGGTCGCGGATCAGGTCGACGACGCTGAGGTAGACCTCGATGAAGTGGGCGAAGTCGCGGAAGGCGAAGTAGTCGGCCAGGGCGGCCGGGTCGGCGGGAACCGGGGTGCGCCCGGCGTGCCGGGCGGCCAGCTCGGCCACGGCGCGCGGGGACGCGGAGCCGACGTGGTGCACGTGCAGCTCCACCTTGGGCAGGTCGGCGATGAAGGCGGACAGGTCGGTCACGAGGTCTCCTCTGCGGGGGCGCCGGTCCGGGCGACGACGAAGATCCGGCCCCAGTCTCCCAGGCGTCCACTACGGAGCCGGCGTCGGTCGGCGGCGCGGCGTGGCCGATCGGGGGGCCCACCCGTACGGGTCCATGCGCGGCCGGGCACGGCGATCACTAGGCTCGGGGCGCAGGACGACCGCCGCCCCGGGCCGGGCCGGCGGGCCACGGCGGAGGAGGAGGAACGCGATGAAGGGGTGGCTCCCGCTCACCCTCGGGCTGCTCGCGGTGGTCCTGGGCGCGGTCTGGGCGGTGCAGGGTCTCGGCTACGTCGACGGCAGCGTCATGACCGACCAGGGGATCTGGGTGATCGTCGGCGCGCTGCTGGTCGTGATCGGACTCGCCGCCCTCTGGTGGGGCATGCGTGCCCGGCGCCCCCGCCCCTGACGGCGCGGGCCGGCCGCGCCGGTGGCGAGGACCACAGGGGCCGGGGCGCACAGGGGGAAGCCCCGCGTCCCGAGCGGGACACGGGGCTTCACGGTGATCCGGGGTCGGATCGGCTCGGCCGGCACGCCGGCCGGGGCTGCTCAGATCGGGCGGACCTGCTCAGCCTGCGGGCCCTTCTGGCCCTGGGCGATCTCGAACTCCACCCGCTGGTTCTCCTCCAGCGTGCGGTAGCCGCTGGTCTGGATGGCCGAGAAGTGGACGAACACGTCAGCACCCCCGCCGTCGACGGTGATGAAGCCGAAGCCCTTGTCTGCGTTGAACCACTTCACGGTTCCCTGCGCCATGTGTATCTCCTTCTAAAACTGGCGGCCGAGCACGCCGTGCGGCCGATTGGCCGTTTTCGAGCAGCGGCGCCTGAGGCGGCCCCCTGTGCAGGAGACTTCTCTCAACCCACGCCATCTCTCAACAGCGTGGAAAAGCGAACCACGTAGCGAAAACTCTGCACAGCGTACCGGACGAAGTTGCGTGAGAGGTGACCCGAAGGAGGCCGGAATTACGACCGGGTCGGCACCGGGCGGCCATGCGAAAGGGCCCCTTCCCGATGAAAACGGAAAGGGGCCCGCGCCGATGCCGGCAGGTCAGTCGGGCCAGCGGCCGGTCAGCCGGCGTACGCCCACCGCCCCGCCCCGGTCCACGGCCGCCCGGACGACCGAGAAGATCGCGCCCTGTAGCGCGGCGGCGGCCAGGATCTCGCCCCAGCCGCGGTCCTCGTCGGTCGGGTTCGGGGCCTCGCCGTCGCCGGCGGTCATCGTCCAGACCTGCCGGAAGATCGCCCCCGCGACCGCACCGGCGGCCAGCCCCATCAGCACCCCGACGGGCTTGTACGCGGCCCTGCCGATGCCCTTGCTCACCTGCGCCTCCCCCTGACGATCAACAACACGATCATGGTAGCCACCGCGCCGGCCGCGACCGCCGCCCACGGCACGGGGCTGCGCCACAGCTCCGCCCCCGAGGCGTACGCGCGCCCGCCCACGGCCTCGGCCCCCTCGGCGGCCTGCGCGGCGTGCCCGCGCACCCGGGCCACGGTCTGCGCGGCCTGGCCCCGAACCCGCTCCTTGGCGTGCCCGGCCTGACCGAGCACCCGTTCCTTCGCGTGCCCGGCCTGACCGAACATCCGCTCCTTCGCGTGCCCGGCCTGACCGAACATCCGCTCCTTCGCGTGCCCGGCCTGACCGAACATCCGCTCCCTGGCCTGCTCGGCCTGGCCCCGCATCCGCTCCTTCGCCTGCTCGGCCGAGGACCTCAGCCGGGCCTTGACGTCGGCCTTGGCGGCCAGCGCCTCCATCGTCTCGCCCAGCTCCACCCGGGTCCGCCGGATCTCCTCGCGCAGCGCCTCGGTGTCGCCGGTCCCGTTGCCCGTCATGCCCGTCCCCTGTCCTTCACCGCGGCGGCGACGGTGTCCACGTCCGCCCGGATGCTGCGCACCGCCGCCGACGGAACCGGCGGGACCGCCTGGCTGACCTGCTTCTTGCCGACCAGGGCGAGGATCCCGGCCACGACGAACAGCACCACCGCCACGATCAACGCGGCCAGCCACGCGGGCATGACCAGGGCCAGCAGCAGGATCCCGGCGGCGATCAGCGCGCCGAGACCGTAGAGCGCCAGCGCGCCGCCTCCGCCGAAGAGGCCGATCCCGACGCCGGCGTGCTTGCCCTTCTCGGTCAGCTCGGCCCGGGCCAGCGCCAACTCGTCGCGGACGAGTCGGGAGACCTGCTCCGTGGCCCGCTGCACCAGTTCGGCGGTGGACGGCTCGCTCCCGGTCCGAGACGTGCGGTGACTCGCGACGTCAGCCATGCTGTCCTCCTTTCATCATCACCGCGCTGTATGCCCGGAGTCGCCGCCCGTCAATCCTGCGCGGGGCGGTCAGTCGCACTGACCGCGCCGCGCAGCAGTCCCCGCAAAACGCCCGGTCAAACCCGTTTCGTCCCGGCCGGTTGCGCCGGGGCGGGGGTGTGGGCGGTGTCGTCCGGGCCGACGAACGCCTCGCTGCGGGCCTCGCCGTCGTCGCTGCCGCCGAAGACCCGGGCGTCGTCGGGGGCGTCGGAGTCGGCCCGCCGGCGCACCGGGCGCCGGGGGCCCACCGGCTGCCAGGGCAGGGCGCCGGAGGCGTCGCCGACCTCCGCGCGCATCCGGGGCAGGGCGGTCGGCCGGTGGTCGCGCACCCAGGCGACGAGGTGCTCGCGCACCAGGCAGCGCAGGTCCCACAGGCTGCCGGCGTCGGCCGCGCTGACCAGGGCGCGGACCTTGACCATCCCGCCGGTCGCGTCGGTCACCTGGAGCACGCAGACCCGGCCGTCCCACAGGTCGCTGCTCTCGGCCAGCCGGCGCAGCTCCTCCCGCATCGCCTGCACGTTGACCGACCAGTCGACGTCGAACTCGGCGGTGCCCAGCACCGCCGCCTCCGTGCGGGTCCAGTTCTGGAAGGGCTTGCTGGTGAAGTACGAGGTGGGCAGGATCAGCCGGCGGTCGTCCCAGACCTGCACGACGACGTAGCTGAGGGTCAGCTCCTCGATCCGCCCCCACTCCCCCTCGACCACCACGACGTCGTCGAGGCGCACAGCGTCGCTGAAGGCGAGCTGGAGGCCGGCGAAGACGTTGCCGAGCAGGCTCTGCGCGGCCAGCGCGGCCACCACACCGACGACACCGGCAGAGGTCAGCACGCCGGCGCCGACCCCCCGGACGCTGGGGAAGGTCATCAGCATCACGCCGAGGGCGAGGATCACGATGACCGCGATGGTCAGCCGGCGCAGCATCACCACCTGGGTACGCACCCGGCGGGCGTGCCGGTTGTTCGGCACGTCGACCCGGAACCGGGCCAGCGCGACGTCCTCCATCACCACCAGCAGCGAGGCGACCAGCCAGGACGCGGCGGCGATGACGGCGAGCACGAGCATGTGCAGCACCACCTGCCGCCACGGCGTGCCGACGGCGTAGCCGGTGGAGAACCGGACGGCGAACTGCACGGCGAGGACGGTCGCGGCGACCTGGAGCGGACGGTGAGCGTGGTCGCTCAGCTCGGTCATCAGCAGCGCGCGCCGGCCGAACCGTTGGATCGCGCGGTGCACCATCTGGACCAGGAACAGAGCGGTCGCCGCCGCGGCGAGCGCGGCGACGACCGTTGTGAGGTAGCTCTGCACAGGCGTCTTTCCCCCTTCAGCGGGCTCCAGTTGTCCGGGCAAAAGCCCAATGGTGCCCGCTGTCCCCCCGATCCGACCAGCGTCAGACCTTGCGGTACCGGGACTGGAGGAAGCAGTACACGCCGTAGCAGGCGATACCGAGGGCGACCAGGACCAGCAGGATTGGCCCGTAGGACTGGTCACGCAGGGTGCGCAGGGCGGCGTCGAGACCACGCGCCTTCTCCGGGTCGTAGTTGACCGCGGCCAGCACGACCAGCAGGCCGGCGATGCCGTACGCGACGCCCTTGGCGATGTAGCCGGCCATGCCGAGGCGGCGGGCCAGGGTCCGGGTGTGGGCGTCCATCTCCCCGGTCTTCAGGCGCTTCTCGAACTTCTTCTTCCACCCGTAGATCACCAGGCCGACGCCGACGGCGGCGAGCACCAGCCCGGCCAGCCCGATCAGCACGCGACCGCCGGAGGAGGTCATCAGCTTGCCGGTCAGCGCCTCCGACTGGTCGGCGCCGCTGGAGCCGGCGTTGGAGAAGACCTTCCAGGCCGTCCAGGCGAAGTAGAGGTAGACCAGGGTGCGGGCGGCGGAGGCGACGCGCTCGAAGACGCGTTCCTTGCCGCGCTCGGCCTGGTGGCCGGCGGCCGCCTCCAGCGCCTGCCAGATCGCCATGGCGAGCATGCCGACGGCGATGGCGACGCAGAGGAACTTGCCCATGGGCTGCTCCGCCAGGGTGCTGAGCGCACCCGACTGGTCGCCGTCCTTGCCGCCCGAGTCGCCGAAGGCGATCTGGAGGGCGAGCCAGGCGATCAGCAGGTGCACGACGCCGTAGCCGATGAAACCGGCTCGGGCGAGGAGTTCGAGCCACCGGCTGTTCGCGGCCTGCGCGGCGGTGGCTCCCGCGTTCCGGGTGAGTGACATGGCGCCACAATCTCCGAACGCGGAGATTTCCAAACGTCGGGCCACCACCCGGAGCAGAATGCGGCAGGTTCGGGTCGGGTTCACGCCTTCCAGTCACCGACCATCTCGACGTAGCAGTAGCCGTCGACCCTCTCGCCCCGCACCACGCCGCGCACCGTGCTCGCGCCCTCGTAACGCTCGCTGAGACCCTGGATCGTCTGCCCGCGTGGCCTCGACTCCACCGTGAGTTCCATGTCGAGGTCGGGAACGCCCACCAGCCACCGGGTCGGGAACCGCGACCCGCCGTGCGGGCTGAGCCAGTAGTCACGGGCACCGTGGGCCAGCGGGACCAGGTCGGCGACCGTGTGCGCGCCGGTCTCGTCGACCACGGTCACCCACGCGTCCGTCCTGCCGTCCGCGCCGACCGCGTCCCAGAGACTGACCCGCCATCCGTTGCTGAGGTTGAGATCCATCCATGTCCATCTTCCCGACGGCGGGCCGAGGGGCTGCTTCTGCCACTGCCGGTCGAACCAGCTCACCCCCGATGCCGTGAACTCGCGGCCGTCGACGACCAGGCGGCCGGTGGTCTCCATCGTCGGGATCGAGTACTGGCGGACGTCCATGCCCAGCATGTCGAAGCGGCCGGTGCCCCGGTTGTACAGCGGGTGGCCGACGGCTCTCAGGGCGACGTCGATGCTGGCGCCCTTGATCCGGGCACGGACGCGCAGGTCGTCGAAGGTGCCGGCGATCAGGCAGTTCGGGGTCCTGACCAACAGCCGGTCCGACCGGACGCCGGCGCGGAGGAACGGGTGGAAGTTGCTCCGCACGCCGTACCATCCGGTGGTCTCGTCGGTGACACTGGCCGCGGCGTCCACTCCGATGACGACTCCCCTGATGCTGAGGGCCATCATGTGGACCAGGTAGTCGAGCGTGTGCCCGTCGGCCTCGAAGTGGCCGATCACGAACCACGAGTTGAGCGTGTAGCGCGGCTTGCAGGCCAGGTCCGCGACGACGTCGACGGCGGGAACGGCGCCCTCCGGCGTGGTCGTCAGATGTGCGGTGAGCAGCGGAACGTTCATGCGTGTGCCCTTCTGTCCGGGTCTCGGCTACGGCACGAGGACGATGCGGTCGTCCGTGTCGGCGGTCCACGCCCGGGCGACGTCGGCGAGCGGCACCGCCCGGGCCCGCACGTCGATCGCGCCCTCGGTCACCGCCGCGGCGAGCGCCGGCAGTTCCGCGATGAAGTCGCGGGCGGGGACGGAGCCGATACCGCTGCCGACGATGTGCAGCCGGGCCGAACGCAGCGCGACCGACGGGACCGGCGCGGTCTCGCCGGCCATCGACCCGATCTGGATCCAGGTCAGCGGCGCGGTGCGGTCGGCGCGGGCGGCGAGCATCGGGATCATGGCGTCGGCGGCGGGCTCGCCCCAGACGTAGTCGAGGACGACGTCGACGTCGGCCGCACGGCCGATCCGGTCGAACGTGCACGTCTCGTCGGCGCCGAGCGCGGACAGCGCGGCCAGGCGTGCCGCGTCCCGCCCGGCGGCGATCACGTGCGCCGCCCCGAACAGCTTCGCGACCTGCACCGCCATGCGGCCGGCGTTGCCCGTGGCGCCGACGACCAGGACGCGCTGCCCCGGGGCGAACCCGACGCGGCGGCGCAACGCGACCCAGGAGGACATTCCGGGGTTCATCGCGGCGGCGATGCGCACCGGGTCCACGCCCTCCGGCAGCACCACGCTGCGTCGGGCGTCGATCACGGTGCGCTCGGCGAACGTCCCGAAGCTCGTGTCGTCGAGGACCACGTAGCGAAGCTGCCCGGACGGGTCGCGCACGACGCCGTCGACGCCGGGCACCAGCGGGAACGCGCCGGTGCCGCTGTAGTGCGAGCCGTCGGCCTTCGCCCTGGTCAGGTGGTGCAGGCCGGCCGCGAGCACCTCCACGACCAGCTCGTTGTCGTCCGTCGCGACCGGCTCCGGATGATCGCGGTAGACCGGCGGGGCGTCGAACGTGGACAGGACTGCGGCGCGCATGGGGACCTCCGGAAGAGATGGTTCGTATTACCAACCACCCTCAGGATGGTTGGTAATACGAACCATGTCAACTAGCCTTCCGGTATGACCTCCGAGGACTCCCTGGACGCGCTCATCGACGCGCTCGTCCGCAGCACCTTCCAGGTGACCAGCGTGCTCACCCGTATCGGCGCCGAGAACGACCTGTCCCTCACGCAGCTACGGGTGCTCGGCATCCTGCGCGACCGCCGCCCCCGCGTGACCGAACTGGCCGCCCATCTGGGGCTGGACAAGTCGACGATGTCCGGCCTGGTCGACCGCGCCGAGCGCCGGGGGCTGCTGGCCCGGGACAGGAACCCGCACGACGGCCGGGCCGTCGACGTGTTCCTGACCCCGGCCGGCCGCGAACTCACGCAGCGGCTGGACGTCGAGATCCGGCGCGCCCTCGCGCCCACGTTGGGCCGGCTGCGGCCCGAGCAGCGCGAACAGCTCGTCGGGCTGCTCGAACCCCTCCTGGGGCCCGCCGACGCCGACTGAGCCCTTCCCCGCGTACCGGGCCCGCCGACGCCGACTGAGCCCGTTCCCGCGCGCACCGGGCCCGTCGCCGTCAGGGTCTCAGCAACCGGCTAGCTGCTGGGATTGCGCGAGACGCGGATCTTGACCTCCTGGTCGGTGACGCTGTCCAGCGTGACGGCGAAGCCGCCGACCTCGGTGGCCTGCTGGCCCACGGTCAGCGAGAGCTGCTCCCCGGCGACCTCGACGGTCACCTGGTCACCCTGCGCGCCGACCAGCTTGGCCTCGACGCCGAGGATGGTGGCGCTGGCCTCGACGCCCCGGTCGAAGGTGACCGTGCAGGCGTCCAGGCCGCAGTCGGTGGAGGCGCCCTCGGAGCTGCAACCCGCGAGCAGCGCGGCGCCGAGGGCCAGGCCGGCCAGCAGACCGGCGGCCCGGCGGACGGGGGTGGACGGGGGGATACCGGGTCGGTTCGTCACCCGATCAAGGGTACGAGATCCGGTCGACCCCGCCCCGACGCAAGGAAGGGCACCTTCTCGACGCCTGCGGTGGAGCGGGGTACCCCGCTCACCTCGCCGGACGCACGCGGGGCGCTTCGTGCCAGGGGCTAGGGTCCGGGGATGCCGTTCGACATCGCCCGTACCCGGGCCGCGTACCCCGCCCTGGCCGAGGGCTTCGTCCACCTCGACGGGGCCGGGGGCACCCAGACCGCCGCGCCGGTCGTCGACGCGGTCGCCGCCGCCATGCGGGCCGCCGTGGGCAACCGCAGCGCCGCCTTCGTCCCCGGCCGCCGGTCGCTGGAGCTGGTGGCCGCCGCCCGCTCGGCGGTCGCGGACCTGCTCGGGGCGCGCCCCGAGGGCGTGGTGCTCGGGCCGAGCGCGACCGCGCTGACGTACACCCTCGCGCGTACCCTCGGGGCGGGCTGGCGGCCGGGCGACGAGGTAGTGCTCTCCCGCCTGGACCACGACGCGAACGTGCGGCCGTGGGCGCAGGCGGCCGAGGCGGCCGGCGTCACCGTGCGCTGGGCGGAGTTCGACCGGGCCACCGGGGAGCTGCCGGCGGAGCAGTACGCCGACCTGGTGGGCGAGCGGACCCGGCTGGTCGCGGTGACCGCCGGCAGCAACGCCATCGGCACCGTGCCGGACGTGGCGGCGATCGCCAAGGCGGCGCACGCGGCCGGGGCGCTGGTCTGCGTCGACGGCGTGCACTCCGTGCCGCACGGCCCCACCGACCTCGCCGCGCTCGGCGCGGACTTCCTGGTCACCAGCGCGTACAAGTGGTCGGGGCCGCACCTGGCCGCGATGGTCGCCGACCCCGCTGTCTGGGCGGGCCTGCGCCCGGCGAAGCTGCGGCCCTCCTCCGACGCGGTGCCGGAGCGGTTCGAGTACGGCACGCCGAGCTTCCCGCTGCTGGCCGGCGTCGCCGCCGCCGTGGACCACCTGGCCGGCCTGGACCCGGACGCCACCGGCGACCGGCGGGGGCGGGTGCGCGCCGGGCTCGCCGCCGCGCGGGCGCACGAGGAGGCCGTCTTCGGCCGGCTGCTCGCCGGCCTCGCCGCCCGCCCCGGGATCACCGTGTACGGCTCGGCGGCCCGGCGCTGCCCCACCGTGTCGTTCCGGGTGGCCGGGTGGAGCCCAGCCGAGACGGCGGCGGCGCTGGGCGAGCGGGGCGTCTGCCTCTCCTCGGGCGACTACTACGCCTACGAGTACTTCCGGGCGATGGGGCTGCGCGACGACGGCGGCGCGGTCCGCGCCAGCGTGTACCACTACAACACGGTCGACGAGGTGGACCGATTGCTGGCGGAACTGGACGAGCTGGGCGCGGACCGCGACAGAATGACCGGGTGAGCTTCCTGGTCGAGGACGATCCCGCCCGGCGCCGCTTCGAGATCCTGGTCGACGACGCGTTCGCCGGGTTCACCGCGTACCGGCCCCGGGGCGAGGCGCTGGTCTTCACCCACACCGACGTCGACGAGCGGTTCCGGGGCATGGGGGTCGGCTCGGCGCTGATCCGGGGCACGCTGGACCAGGTCCGCGAACGCGGCGGGCAGGTGGTGCCGAAATGCCCGTTCATGGCGGCCTTCATCGGCCGCCATCCCGAGTACGCGGACCTGGTGGCGGCCGGCTGACCCGCGCGGTGCGCGGGTCAGCCGGCGACGGCCCTAACCGAGACCGGCGAGCAGCGGCGCCGAGGCGCGCTCCAGGCCGGCGAGCAGCTCGGCGGCGGCACGCGCGCTGGACCGGGTCGCGCCGTGGGTGGCCACGTGCACCCGGCCGGTGACCAGGGCGGGCACGCCCAGCTCGACGACCACCCCGTCGGGGCGGGCGGCGAGGGCCTGCTCCACGGCGGCGCGCATCCAGTCGTGCCGGTGCAGGTCGCGCACCACGAGCACCAGCGGCCGACCGGCGGCACTGGCGATCGAGTCGGTCGCCGGGTCGCCCGCGCCGATCCGGACGGCGGTGGTGCCCGGGAGCAGGTCGGCGAGCGGGGCGGCGACGCCCCAGGGGGTCTCCGCGCCGATCGCGATGTTGCGCGGCGGCGCGAACTCCACCACGTGCGGGGCGGCGGCCAGGGGCAGCGCCGTGCCGGCGTCGCCGGACGCGGTCACCCGCACGGCCCGACGGGCGGCGGCCAGCCCGACCGGGGAGCCGTCCTGGTCGGCGTCGGGACGGGTCGGCACGCCGGCGCGGGCGGCCACGCTCCAGGCGGCGAGCCGGCCGACCCGCTCGGCCGCCTCGGCGAGGCGCTCCTCGGGCAGCTCGCCGGCGACCACCGCGGCGACGATCGCGTCGCGCAGCTCGCGGGCGGCCTCCTCGTCGTCCCGCTCGCCGCCCACGCAGACCGCGTCCACCCCGGCGGCGAGGGCGCGGACCGCCGCGCCGGCGAAGCCGTACCGGTCGGAGACCGCCCGCATCTCGATCGCGTCGGTGACCACCAGCCCGGTGAAGCCCAGCTCCTCGCGGAGCAGGCCGCCGATGATGCGCGAGCTGAGGGTGGCCGGCAGCTCCGGGTCCAGCGCCGGTACGAGCAGGTGGCCGGTCATCACGGCCTGCACCCCGGCGGCCACCGCGGCGCGGAACGGCACCAGCTCGGCGGCGTCGAGCTGGGCCCGGGTGCCGCCGATGCTGGGCAGGGCGAGGTGCGAGTCGACGCGGGTGTCACCGTGGCCGGGGAAGTGCTTGGCGCACGCCGCCACGCCGCCGGACTGGATCCCCTGCACCCACGCGGCGGTGTGCCGGGCGACCACGGCCGGGTCGTCGCCGAAGGCCCGCACCCCGATCACCGGGTTGTTCGGGTTGGAGTTCACGTCGGCGCTCGGCGCGTAGTCGAGGGTGACGCCCACCGAGGCGAGCTCCCGGCCCAGGTCGCGGGCCACCTCGCTGGTCAGCTCGGGGTCGTCGACGACGCCGAGGGCGAAGTTGCCGGGCCGGGAGCTGCCCCGGCCGGACTCGATGCGCGTGACGTCGCCGGCCTCCTCGTCGATGGCGACGATCACGTCGGGGCGTTCGGCCCGCAGCGTGGCGGTGAGCGCGGCGACCTGGTCGAGGGTGACGATGTTGCGGGCGAAGAGCACCACCCCGCCGAGCCCGTCACCGAGCCATCGGCACACCCACGGGGGCGGTGTGGTGCCGACGAATCCGGGTTGCAGGACGGCGGCCGCCAGGCTCGCCAGATTTCCCGTCCGTGCGCTGCTCATGCGGCTGCCGTACCCCCGTCTTGATCCGTCTATATGGCCCCGCCCTGTGGACACGGCGGTGCTGCCATGTTCACACCACTGCTTACTAATAGTCAATAAACCTTACTGTTGTTCTATGGCGCGAACAGGCCCTTCATGGGAGAGTTCCCACATGTCTGTCCCGTCGCTCGCCGACGCCACCAACGCGGCCGACATTCCCGGGGTGCGGCTGCTCGGCCTGGTGGTCGGTGGCCTGCTCCTGCTCGCCGCGATCAGGGCGATGTTCGGCCGGCGCTGACCCGACCGGGGCCCGAGGCCGCCCGCGCCCGGCCGCACGACGCCGTTCATCCCGTGCCCCTCGGGGTACCGCTGCCCTGTGCGGTCGGTGCGCCGGGCACCGGCACGAGGCGAGGCGAGGAACACATGAAGATCGGCTACTTTCTGTCGAGCGAGGAACTGACGCCGACCGAGCTGCTGGCGCAGGCGCGGGCCGCCGAACGGGCCGGCTTCGAGGCGCTGTGGATCTCCGACCACTACCACCCGTGGACCGACGCCCAGGGCCAGAGCCCGTTCGTCTGGTCGATGATCGGCGCGCTCAGCCAGGTCTGCTCGCTGCCGGTCACCACCGCGGTGACCTGCCCGACCGTCCGCATCCATCCGGCGGTGCTCGCCCAGGCGGCGGCGACCAGCGCGGTGCTGCACTCCGGCCGGTTCGTGCTCGGCGTCGGCTCCGGGGAGGCGCTCAACGAGCACATCCTCGGCGACGCCTGGCCGCAGACCGACGTGCGGCTGGAGATGCTGGAGGAGGCCGTGGAGGTGATGCGCGAGCTGTGGCGGGGCGGGTTCGTCAACCACCACGGCAAGCACTACACGGTCGAGCACGCCCGGATCTACACCCTGCCGGAGACTCCCCCGCCGGTCTACGTCTCCGGTTTCGGGCCGAAGGCCGTCGACCTGGCCGCCCGCATCGGCGACGGGTACGTCAGCACGATGCCCGACGCCGACCTGGTGCGCCGGTTCCGGTCGGGCGGCGGCGGCGACAAGCCGTGCCAGGCCGGCTTCAAGGCCGCGTACGCGGAGAGCGAGGACGCGGGCGCGCGGATCGCGTACGAGAAGTGGCCCAACGCCGGCGTGCCCGGCGAGCTGTCCCAGGTGCTCCCCTCCCCCCGGCACTTCGAGCAGGCCGCGCAGCTCGTCCGGCCGGAGATGATGAAGGACGCCTTCGTCTGCGGCAACAGCGCCGACGCGCACCTGGAGATGATCGACCGGTACGCCCAGGCCGGCTTCGACGAGGTGTACGTGGCCAACACCGGCCCGCACCACGAGGGCCTGTTCGAGCTCTACCGCACCCAGGTCCTCCCCCGGCTGCGCTGAACCGTCCCGGCCGGAGCCGCCGGCCCCCGGCCTGACCGTCCCGGCCGGAGCCGCCGGCCCTGGCCTGCGGTTTCGGCCGAGAACGCCCCGGGTACCTCTGCCCCTCGATGAAGACGTCCACGCACTCCACGACGTTGCGCCGCGCGGCGCGCAGCCTCTTCGGCTGGGAACAGCTGCGGCCCCACCAGCTCGCCGCCATGCGGGCGGTGATGAAGCGGCGCGACGCCCTCGTGGTGCTCCCCACCGGCGCGGGCAAGTCGGCGATCTACCAGATCCCGGCCAGCCTCATCCCCGGCCCGACCGTGGTGATCTCCCCCCTGCTGGCCCTCCAGCAGGACCAGATCGCGGCGCTCAACGAGCGGCAGCGCCCGGAGCTGCGGGCGGTGCGGATCAGCTCGAACGAGAGCCCGGCCCAGCAGGCGGAGGCGATCGCCGAGATCCGCGAGGGCCGGGCGGAGTTCCTCTTCATCACGCCGGAGCAGCTCACCAACCCCGACCGGATGGCCGAGGTGAGAGCGCTCAAGCCGGCCCTCGTCGCGATCGACGAGGCGCACTGCATCTCGGCGTGGGGGCACGACTTCCGCCCCGACTACCTGGCGCTCGGGCACCTCATCGAGGGCATCGGCCGACCCCCGGTGGTCGCCCTGACCGCCACCGCCTCCCCGCCCGTACGCGAGGACATCCTGGACCGGCTGCGGCTGCGCGACGCCGAGGTGGTGGTCTCCGGGCTGGACCGGCCGAACCTCTTCCTGGAGGTGGGCCACTGCCCCACCGAGGACTACCGGTGGCGTCGGCTGCTCGCCCTGCTGCGCGAGGACGAGCGCCCCGGGATCATCTACGTGCCGACCCGGCGCGCCGCCGAGGAGCTGGCCGCCCGGCTCACCGACGCCGGCTTCCCGGCGGAGTTCTACCACGGCGGCATGGCGGCCGGGGCGCGCGCCGAGCTGCACGAGGCGTTCCTCGCCGACCGGGTGCCGATCATGGTGGCCACCTCGGCGTTCGGCATGGGCATCGACAAGCCCAACATCGCCTGGGTGGTGCACATGGCCCTGCCCGACTCGCCCGACAGCTACTTCCAGGAGATCGGCCGGGCCGGGCGCGACGGCCAGCCGGCCCGGGTGCTGCTGCTGTGGCAGGCCGAGGACGTCGGGCTGCAACGCTTCTTCAGCGGCGGCCTGCCGAACGACACCGAGCTGCGCGACCTGGCCGCCCTGCTGCGCCGCAAGCCCGCCACGAGGAAGCAACTGCGGGAGGTGACCGGCCTGGGGCCGCGCAAGCTCGGACAGTACCTCGCCCTGCTGGAGCAGGTCGGCGCGGCCGAGCCCCGGGCGAAGCAGCGCATCGGCGCGCCCCGGTACTCTCCCGAGCCCGTCGAGGCGGCCGAGGCCGCGCTGGCCGAGGCCGAGCGCCAGCAGACCGTCAGCCGGTCGCGCACCGACATGATGCGGGCCTTCGCCGAGACGACCGGCTGCCGGGGGCAGGCGCTGCTGGCGTACTTCGGCGAGCAGATGACCGACGTCTGCGGGCACTGCGACAACTGCCTGGCCGGCACCAGCGTCGCCGACGACGGGGCCAGCGGGCCGTTCCCGGTGCACAGCCAGGTGCGCCACCCGGAGTGGGGGCCCGGCATGGTGCTCAGCTACGAGGACGACCGGATGACCGTCCTCTTCGACGAGGTCGGTTACAAGACGCTGTCGGTGCCCGTGGTGTCCGAGCAGGGGCTGTTGAGCCTCGACTAGCCTGAGCCGGGCCACCGTGCCACGGCATCGCAGTGACAGACGAGAGGAGCGCGTCCGTGATCGAGCAGCCGGCGTACACCGGGTTCGGTTTCTCCGACGAGGAGTGGGGGCTGCTGGTGGGCCTGCCGCAGTCGGTGCTGACGGCGGCGAGCGCCGCCGAGCACGACGGCGCCCGCCGCACCATGGCCGAGAACGCCGCCGGGCTGGAGACCATCGCGGCGGGCCGGGGCTCGGCCAGCCCCCTCGTCGCGGCCGTGGCCGGCGAGATCGTCTCGCGAGTGGGCGACCCGGAGGCCGGCGAGGAGCTGCCGGTGATCGCGCCCGCCGACCCGCGCGCGGTCATCGAGGACGTGCTGAACCGGGCCGTCTCGGCGGCGCGGCTGCTGGCCGAGAAGGTCGACGAGGGCGAGGCGGGCGCGTACAAGCACTGGCTCGTGGAGATCGCCGAGCAGGTGGTGACGGCGGCACCCAGCGGGGGCATCCTGGGCCTCGGGGGCGACCAGGTCAGCGACTCGGAGCGCCGCTTCCGCGACCGCCTCTCCGAGGTCCTCCACGACTGACCCGCCCCGCGCGCTCACCCGCCCGAGATCTTGGTACGAAACGGCCCCTCCGGGGGCCGTTTCGTACCAAGATTCACTCGCGACCCCCCACCTACGCTGAGAGCCGTGAACAGGCGACAGCGGAAGAAGCGCGCCACGCGTCTGGTGGAGGCGGTGCTGCGCGAGGACGCCGCCGTCGTCCGGGGCCTCCTGCGCGCCGGGGCGGACCCTGACGCGGCCGACCGCGAGGGCACGACCCCGCTGTACCAGGCGTCGGTGCACGGCGCGGTCGACCTCGTGCAGCTCCTTCTCGCCGCCGGCGCTGCGCCCGACACCGAGAGCGGGCACGGCCGGGAGGGAACACCCCTGTGCGCCGCCGCGGCCTGGGGACACACCGACGTCGTACGGGAACTCCTCGCCCACGGCGCGGACCCGAACCTCCGCGAGGACGGCGGAACCGGCTACTCGCCGCTGGAGTGGGCGCTGCGCGGCGGCCACTCGCAGACAGCGGAGCTGCTCCTTGCCGCCGGCGCTGACACCTGAGAGGGCCGTTCGGAACGCTGGAGCCGCTACTCCTATGCCGCGTCGGCGCGGCCCTGCGTGGTGCGCGTGGTGACGATGCGGCGGAGCACGTCGAGGGCGTGTTCGGCTTCGTCCTGGCTGACGGGTGCGATCTGGTCAGCGACGTAACTGGTCAGGGCGTCGCGGACGATGTCGGATCTGCGGGTAGCGGCCTGGTCGGCGAGGTGGTCGAGTTGTTCGACGAGCGAGACCGGCAGCCGGATGCTGACCAGCATCATGGGTGTTCCGGGTGCGCCGCCGGGCGCTGGGGCTGCGGTCATGGACTTGATGACCGGTGCCAGGCTGTCCGTGTTCTGAAACCACGCAACGACCTCGTTCTTGGTCATCCGGTCGAAGTCCGGCTCGGTCACAGGACTCGCCTCCTCCACTCGTCGAAGTCTGCGCCGCGTAGGGCACGGACCCCTATGATCTTGTATGTCCGGGTGGCGCCGATCCGGTCGCACAGCGCGGCGATGACCCGACCGCTGTCGGCCATGCCCATGACGATGAGCAGCAGGTCCCCGAGGGCACGCTCGTAGCGCAGGCCGGGCGGGGAGTACAGCGCCTGGGTCGTCTCGTCCACCCCGACACCGTTGCGGCGAGCGTTGTCCAGGCCCTCGTCGGTCCACACGTACTCGCGTTCCGGTCCCACCTTCCGACCGTAACACGTCGTAATACAACGAGCTGGCGAAGGCGGGAACTGGGTCGCTCACCAACAGGGGCGTGAGTAGCCCGCTGAAACGGCGCTATCGGTCAGGTAACTCGCGGCGGTCCCACGACGGCGAATCCGCACACATCGAGGGCCGGCCACTCTCCCTCCGCCGATACGTGCACCGTTGACTGCCGTGCCAACTGCTGGTGGTACGGCAGCCCCCATGATCGTCTGTCGGTCATGGAGAACTCCACCGGCGTGTCGTCTCACAAATCAGCAGACGATCAAGACAGTCGAAGTGTGACGAGACCGAACGCGGAAGCTAGCGGCCGACCTTGTCCAGCTCGGCGAGGTCTTCGTCGGAGAGGATGAGGCCCGCGCCCTGGATGTTCTCGCGCAGGTGCGCCGTGGACGAGGTGCCCGGGATCAGCAGGATGTTCGGCGACCGCTGCAACAGCCAGGCCAGGGCGACGGACATCGGTGCCGCCCCCAGCCGGGCGGCCACCGCCTCCAGCGCCGCCGACTGCAACGGAGTGAAGCCGCCGAGCGGGAAGAACGGCACGTACGCGATGCCCTGCTCGGCGAGCGCGTCGATCAGCTCGTCGTCCTGGCGGTGCGCCAGGTTGTACATGTTCTGCACGCACACGATCGGCGCGATGACCTGCGCCTCGGCGACCTGTTCCGGGGTCGCGTTGCTGACCCCGAGGTGCCGGATCAGGCCCTGCTGCTGAAGCTCGACCAGCGTCCCGAACGCCTCGGCGACCGAGCCCGGCCGGGGCCCCTTGGCGTCGCCGAGCCGAAGGTTGACCACGTCGAGCGCGTCCAGACCAAGATTGTCGAGGTTGTCGCGCACGGACCGGCGCAGGCTCTCCGGGTCACGGGCCGGGGGCCAGCCGCCCTGCTGGTCGCGGTTCGCGCCGACCTTGGTCACGATGTGCAGCGATTCGGGGTACGGATGCAGGGCCTCCCGGATCAGCCGGTTGGTGACGTGCGGCCCGTACGCGTCGGCGGTGTCGATGTGGGTGATGCCGCGCTCGACGGCCTCGCGGAGGACGGCGAGCGCGCCCTCGCGGTCGACCGGCGGGCCCATGACCCAGGGGCCGGCGAGCTGCATGGCGCCGTAGCCGAACCGGGTGACGGTCAGGTCCCCCAGCGTCCAGGTGCCGCCGGGAAGGGAAGTGGAGGGCATTGCTCTACCTCTGGCTTTCGTTCGACGCTGATCTGCTCTGGTGCATCGCGGATGCCTGCACCACTCTGAGGGCGTAACTTCCTGACCGGAAGTAGGCACCTGAAGGTGCGTAACTCACCAACGGTGGGAGGGGCGGCTCGATGGCGACGACGACGGCAGCGCAGAAGAGGGCACAGGCGAAGGTCGAGTACGACGCCTTCCTGGCGCAGTGTCCGAGCCGGCAACTGCTCGACCGCATCGCGGACAAGTGGGTCACGCTGGTGCTGTCCGCGCTGGGCAGCGACGGCTCACACCGGTTCGGCGCGGACTGCGCGGGTGAGCCCCGGCCGATGCGGTACTCGGAACTGTCGCGCATGCTGGCCGGGGTCAGCCAGAAGATGCTCACCCAGACGCTGCGCTCCCTCGAACGCGACGGCCTGATCACGCGGACGGTGGTGCCGACCGTGCCCGTCACGGTCACCTACGAGCTGACCGACCTCGGCCTCTCCCTGCACCGGACGATGCGCGGCGTGAAGGCCTGGGCCCAGGCACACATGGACGACGTGCTCGCCAACCGCGCGACGTACGACGATCACGCCGCGAACCCGGCTCGACGGCCCGTGGCGTAGCGTTGGTCCGGTGGCGCTTGCCTATCCTGATGTTGACCTCACCGACGGCACTGTTCTTCTCCGTCGGTGGCGGAACGATGATCTGGATTGCGTCCGAGCCGCCGCCCAGGATCCGCGCATTCCCGAGGCCACCACGGTTCCAGCGCCTTTCTCGGTAGACGCGGGTCGCGCATTCCTCCGTCGACAGTGGCGTAGAGCCGACAGTGGTGAGGGGCTCTCCCTTGCGATCGCCGATGCGGTGACAGATCAGGCGCTGGGTTCGGTCACGCTCATGCTGCGGCCGCAGCCGGGTGTGGCTGGTCTCGGCTACTGGCTCATCCCCTCGGCGCGGGGACGAGGGCTCGCCACTCGCGCGGCGAGACTGGTCTTGTCGTGGGCGTTGAACCTCGCGGGCATCGTACGGGTGGAGGCGTGGGTTGAGCCGGACAATCTGGCCTCGCAGCGGGTGCTCACCGCCGCCGCCTTCGAGCAGGAGGGCGTGCTGCGCAGCTTCCTGGCCTTTCCTGGCCGACGCGCTGACGCCGTGGTCTTCTCCGCCGTACGCGGACACTGACCTACCCCGTGAGTGGGCGACAGCGAAATGCGCCGAGCGCCTGGTGGAAGCGGCCACCGCTCAAATGTTTGTCAGTTTTCGGCACCGCTTCAGTCTGACGTTCCTGTGATGAGAATTGGCTTAGCGGTAGCTACGCAGCCAATCGTCCCGCGCGGAGTTACTCGGCGACGAAGACGCCGACGCCCGGCAGCGTCTCGGTCATCCCCTTGATGCGGAGCACCTGCATGGCACGATCGATCACCGGCTCGGTGACTTCGTATTGCTCGATCAACTCTCGACGGCTGGGCAGCTTGGAGCCGGGCGGGAACTCCCCCGACGCGATGCGGGCGGCGAGATCGTCGGCAATCTGCTCGTAGCGGTAACGCGGTGGCACGGCGCTTCTCCTCGGTTGGCAACCCGAGTAGACCACCTACGTCGCCCCTTGACTACCCAACGGTACCTGTGGGAGGTTGCAGAGGAGGCGATTCCCTCGGTTGGCACTGTCGGACCGCCCTCACCAGCGTGGGTGCCCGGGCGAACTTCCCGCGTCCGGGCACCCACGTCTTCCCCTGGCACAAGGAGGAAGCCATGTTCTCTTTCAGGGCCGATCGGAAGACCGCTGGCCCAACTGGCAGCAACGAGCCGATCAGGCTCGTCTCCTACGACGAGTACGTCCTGGCGGTTGGCCTCAACCTCGCCCGCCGGCATCAGCCCGTCTGGTCCTGGCGGGAGTGGCGGCGGATCTGCCGATGCGGCTCCGACCTCCCCTGCCGCATCCGGCACCGCATCCCGGTCGATCGCGGTCACTGGCCGAGCGAGGCGGGCTCGGCCCTCCACGATCACGCCGCCGCACCCTATTCGGAGAGCGGGAATGACAGCATGAAGGCCAGCAATGACGAGTCGACGCCCAGTCGTGGTGAGCAGATCCAGGAGGCCGAGCGGGAGGCCGCGCGCCAGCGCATCCTCGCGCTCGCCGAGGCCGAGCGGATTCCGGCCGAGGAGACCACCCGGGCGATCCCGGACCGGCGGTGGCGTCGTGGGCGGTGACGAGCTGCCGATAGGCCGCCGCGTCGCGCACTGGCGCAGCCGGCGCAGGTTGACGCAGCAGATGTTGGCCGACCGGCTCGGCAAGTCGAAGAGCTGGGTCGACAAGGTCGAGCGCGGCGTCCGCTCCCTGGACCGCTTCTCGGTCATCCTGGACGTCGCCGAGGTCCTTCGCGTGGACCCGTCGATCCTGATGGTCGGGGCCGCCCCACCCTCGACCGCCGTCGCGGGCGTCGACGCGCTCCGGGCCGCGCTGGCCCGCTACTCCACCCGCCTCCCGGCCGCGCCGGATGCCCGCCCGATGCCGCCGGTCGGCGAGCTGGGCCGGCGGGTCGCGCACGCCTGGCTGTCGTACGAGCACGCGCACTACCCGCAGTTGGTGCGGGCGCTGCCGGAGCTGCTCGGCGACGCCCAGCAGGCCCACGCCCACGCCGCCGACCCGACGGGCGAGGCGGCGGGGCTGCTGGTGCAGGCGTACCGGATCGTGGCGTCGACGCTGGTGAAGCTCGGGGAGCCGGACGTGGCGTGGCTGGCCGCCGACCGGGCGATGGCGGTGGCCGCCGCCGACCCGCTGCGGGAGGCGGGCGCGGCGGTGCCGCTGGGGCAGGCGCTGCGGGCGGCGGGGCGGGGCCGGCTGGCGATGGGCGTGACGATCAGCGCCGCGCACCGGATCGCGCCGAGCGTGCCGCACGAGGGGCCGCCGGAGGAGCTGGCGCTGTGCGGGACGCTGCTGGTGGAGGCGGCGCTCGCCGCCGCCGTGTGCGGTGACGGGCACGGCGTGGAGGAGCTGGTCGAGCAGGCTGCCGAGATTGCCGAGCGGGTCGGCAGGGGCGGGGAACAGCGCCACGGGGCGAGTTTCGGGCCCACGGCGGTCGAGGCGGCCCGGGTGGTGGCGGCGGTCGAGCTGGGCGACGGCGGCACGGCGGTGGCCTGGCACGAGAAGGCGACCGGGGGCGGCGGGTGGGCGCGCCTGCCCGTCGAGCATCGGGCCGCGCACCTCGTGGACGCCGCGCGGGCGTACCTCCAAATGGGTGACCTGATGCGGGCGGGCCGCGCGCTGGTCGAGGCCCACCGCGCCGCGCCGGCGGAGATCCGGTGCCGGCCGGTGGCGCGTACGGTGATCGCCGAGGTGGTGCGCGGCGGGCCGGTGCCGGCCGACGTGGCGTGCCTGGCCGACGGGGTCGGCCTGACCCGGTGACCGCGCCGTTCCTCTCCCCCGCCCAGATCCGCAACCGGCTCGTCCTCGTGGCCCGGATGGCCCTGCGCGTCCACCGGCCCGGCCCGGACGGGCGCTGCCGGGTGTGCCGGGTGCCGCGCTGCCCGGCGGTGGCCGCCGCGCGGGGCCTGCTCGCGGCCGTCCGCCCGCCGCATCCGGGGCCGAGGACGACGACTGTCGAAAATGGATATTTGCCACAGGCGAGGAGATGGGCACGGCACCTGCCGGCCGGTGATGATTGATCGTCAGGCCGCGTCGTGGGTCGGCGCGGGCGACACGCCGGGGAGGTCGGTGATGGGCGGGCTGCACGCCGAGCGGATGGACACGACGCTGCTGCCACCCGCGCAGCGCTGGTCGTACTTCGCGGAGATCACCTCTCGTGCCTCCGCCCCGATGGCCATGGACAGCGAGCACACGGCCGATTTCCGCGCCCGCGCCGACATCATCGGGCTGGACGGCGTCGAGCTGAGCCGGTTCCGCTACCAGTCGCTCATCGCCCGGCGCACGCCACGGCTCATCCGCCAGGCCGACCCGGAGGCGTACCAGATCGCCCTCGTCCTCTCGGGCACCAGCGCCATCGGCGCCCGCCAACCCGCGAACGCCATCCCGGTGGGCGACCTCACCCTGCTCGACTGGGGACGGCCGCACGAGCTGCTGCACCTCGGCCAGGGCGGCGGGCGGGGGCAGGTCCGCGCCGTCACCGCCCTGTTCCCCCGCTCCCGGCTGCCCCTGCCCCCGGACCGCGTCGCCCGGCTCGCCACGAGGCGGATTCCGGGCGGGGAGGGGCCCGCCGCGCTGCTGGCCCGGCACCTCGACCAGATCACCCGCCGCCCCCGGCAGTTCCGGGCCGAGGACGCCCCGCACCTGGCCGACGTCACCCTGACCCTGATCTCCCTGCTGCTCGCCCGGCACCTCGACGCCGAGAACCGGCTCCCGGCCGAGGTGCGCCAGCAGGCGCTGTTCGCCCAGGTCCGCGACTTCATCGAGCGGCACCTCGACGACCCCGAGCTGTCCCCCCGCTCCGTCGCCGACGCCCACCACGTCGGCCTGCGCACCCTGCACCGGCTCTTCGCCGACCAGGACGACTCGGTCGCCGGAACCATCCGCCGCCGCCGGCTCGAACGCTGCCGGCGCGACCTGGCCGACCCGCTGCTGGGCGACCGGCCCGTGCAGGCCGTCGCCGCCCGCTGGGGCTTCCACGACAAGGCCCACTTCAGCCGCGCCTTCCGGGCGGCGTTCGGGGTGAGCCCCCGGGCCTGGCGGGAGGGGCAGCGGCCCGGGGCCACCTCCCCGGCCACCCGGGACGCCCCGGCCGCCCCGCCCCCGCGCTGAGCGGGATCGACACCGGGTCGGCGACGTGGGGTGTTCCCGGGGCCGGCGAAGGCGCGCTGTCGCCGACATTGAGTCGATCATGGGCCTGCCTGCGATCCGGCCTACCAGAGGAACGGCGACGGGCACGGATCGTCAACCGTCCGGCGTTGATCGTCAACTCCCCCGGCCGGTCCCGCCGGATACTGGTCCCCGGGCCGGGTGCCGGGCGACCGGCGCGACGGCCCGCAAGTATCGGGGGACCGTGGCGAGCGCCCGCGAGCGCGCGTTCGCGGGCGACCGCCCGGTGTCGGGCCTGATCTCGACTCGATGTCGGCGACATCGCGCGATCAGGACGCCCTCGAACACCCCATGTCGCCGGCACGGAGTCGATCACGGGCGCAGGGGTCCCACCCGCAGCGACCGCCCGGTGTCGGGCCGGTTGCCTCAGCCCTCCTCCTCCAGCAGCTCCAGCACCCGCCGCTCGGCCTCCCGCCGGGGCGTGTCCCCGTCCACCGGGGCGACCACGCCGTCGTGGTACAGGTCCACCACCCGGGGGTCGACGTACGAGTTGCGGGCCACGGTCGGCGTGTTGCCCAGCAGCTCGGCGACCTCGCGCATCACCCCGGCCACGGCCCTCTTCCGGGCGGTGGCGGAACGGGCCGGGCCCCGCGCGGCCAGCTCGGTGGCGGCCAGCACGGTCGCGTGCCAGGTGCGGAAGTCCTTCGCGGTCATCTCTCCGCCGCTGGCCTCGCGCAGATACTCGTTGATTTCGTCGCTGTGCACGTCGCGCCACTGCCGGCCGTCCCAGTAACCGAACAGCCGCTCGGCCCGGCGACGCCGGCGGCGCAGGTTGGTCAGCACCCCGCACAGCTCCGGGTCGTCGATCCTGCGCACCTGCTCGATGCCGCCCTTGGCGGGAAACTCGAAGACCACGCAGCCGCCCCGGGTGCGGGCGTGCTCCGGTCGCAGCGTGGCGACGCCGAAGGTGGCGTCGTCGCCGACGGCGTACTGGTCGCTGCCGACCCGGAACATGCCCATGTCGAGCAGGCCGGCGACCGTGGCGAGCACCCTTTCGCGGCCCAGCCCCCGGCCGGCGAGGTCGCGGTCCACCCGCTCGCGCAGCGTCGGGAGTCGGTGGGCGACCTTGAGCACGTGGTCGAACTTCGCCTCGTCCCGCTTGCGCCGCCACTGCGGGTGGTAGAGGTACTGCTTGCGGCCGGCGGCGTCGATGCCGGTGGCCTGGATGTGCCCGTTGGGGTGGGGCGAGATCCACACGTCCCGCCAGGCCGGCGGGATCACCAGGTCCCGCAGCCGGGCCAGCTCGGCGGGGTCGCGCACCGGCTCGCCGGCCGGGTCGAGGAAGAGCCATCCCCGGCCACGCCGGCGGCGGGTGTAACCCGGCCTGCCCGGGTCGCTACGCCGTAACCGCACCGGAGATCCGCACCGCCCGTTCCGCCTCGTCCACGGCCGCCAGCACCTCCTCGACGCCGAGAGCCGCCATCGGGTCCGTTCGTACCCCGTCCGTCCCGGGCCGAACCCCCGCCGGGGCGGGACCACCGGCGGCGGGGCCCGGGTCGGCGGGCCGCGCGCCGGCCCAGAGCGCGCGGTGCCACGGCCGGTCCGGCGGCGGCCCCCACCGGGCGGGCGGGACCGGGCCGAACAGGACCACCGAGGGGGTGCCGTAGCCGGTGGCGAGGTGGGCCACGCCGGTGTCGCCGCTGACCACCAGCCGGGCGTACGCCACGACGGCGGCGAGGTCGCCGAGGTCGGTGCGGCCGGCGAGCACCGCGCCCGGGGCCAGGTTCGCCGCCGACGCCACCGACCGAGCGAGGGCGCGCTCGTCCGCCGAGCCGGTGACCACCACCCGGTGCCCCCGCCCGGCCAGCTCCCGGGCGACCGCCGCGAAGCGCCGCGCGGGCCAGCGCTTCACGGCGACCTTGCTGCCCGGGTGGACGACGGTCACCCCGGGCGGCGTCCGGCCGGGCGCGGGGCGGCGCAGGGCCAGGTCGGCGCGGTCGGCGGGGATGCCGTACCAGGCGAGCAGGCGGCACCAGCGGTCGACCTCGTGCTCGTCGTCGCGCCAGTCGGGCCCGTCGAGGTGCCCGGCGTCGGGGTTGGCGAAGGCGAGCAGCCGGGCCGGCCGGGTCGCGGCGAGCGCCCGGTGCGACTGCGGGCCGCGCCCGTGCAGGTTGACGGCGAGGTCGGGGGGCGGGCCGGGCACGCGCGGCGCGGCGGGCCCGTCGGCGGGGCCGGGCGGCGAGCCGGCCACGCGGGGCGCGGCGGGGTCGGGGGGCAGGCCGGGCACGCGTAGGGCGTCGAGGCCGTCGGCGGGGACGAGCCGGTCGACGCCGCCGACCAGGTCGACGAGGGGGGCCAGCCAGGCGGGGGCGGCCAGCGCCAGCTCCCGGCCGGGGTGCGCGGCGCGCAGGCCGCGCAGCGCCGGGACGGCGGTGGCGAGGTCACCGACGCCGAGCGCGCGCAGGACGAGGATCACGGGTACGAGGTTTCCCGCTCGGCGCAGACGACCATCTCCCGTACGGCGCAGCCGGGCGGCTGGGAGAGGGCGAACAGGACGGCGGCGGCGGCGTGGGCGGGGTCGTTGAGGGCGGCGTCCGGGCCCGGCCGGTAGCGGGCGTCCCGCTCGTCGAAGAAGGCGGTGCTCATCCCGCCCGGGATCAGCAGGGTGACGCCGACGGCCCCGGCCAGTTCGGCGGCGAGGGCGCGGGTGAAGCCGACCACTCCGAACTTCGCGGCGCAGTAGGCCGTGGCGTCGCCGACGGCCTTGACGCCGAGGGTGGAGGCGACGGTGACGACGTTGCCCCGGGCCGCCTCCAGCCAGGGCAGGGCGGCCCGGATGACGGCGGCGGTGGCCAGCAGGTCCACCGCCACGATCCGCTCCCAGGTCTCGCCGGGGACGTCGGCGAGGCGGCCCGGCACGTCGACGCCGGCGGCGGTGACCACGGCGTCGAGGCCGCCGGAGCGCTCGGCGAGCCGCCGGGTGGCCTCCTCGGCGGCCCGGGTGTCGGCCAGGTCGCACTCGATCCAGGGCACCCCGTCGGCCGGGGGCCGCCGGTCCAGCACCAGCGGCCGGCCCCCGGCCTTCGCCACCGCCGCCACCACGGCCGCGCCCAGCCCGCTCGACCCGCCCGTGACCAGCACGGTCGGCCCCGCTCCCGGTACGTCGCCGGTCATCGTGCCCCCCTCGTCGTCGTCGCGCCCGCCACGGGCGCGGCGCGCCCAAACGGCCCGCCGTCGGCGCGGGCGGCGGCGATCATGTCGGTGGTGGAGCGCCCGTCGAGGTACGGCACGACGACCGTGTGCCCGCCCCAGCGGCGCAGCACCTCCGCCTCGGGCAGCGCCGGCCCGCCGCCGTCGGGCGCGTAGTCGCCGCCCTTGACCCAGACGTCCGGGCGCAGCCAGGTCAGGGCCGCCTCCGGGGTGGGCTCGTCGAAGACCAGCACGGCGTCGACGCAGCCCAGCGCGGCCAGCACCCGGCTGCGGTCGCCGTGCGGCACCACCGGCCGGCCCGGCCCCTTCAGCCCGGCCACGCTGGCGTCGGAGTTGAGGCAGACCACGAGGCAGTCGCCGAGCTGCCGGGCCGCCTCCAGGGTGGCCACGTGCCCCGCGTGCAGCAGGTCGAAGCAGCCGCCGGTGGCGACGACCGTGCCGCCGGCGGCGCGTACCCGGGAGACCACCTCGGCGGCGGCGACCGCGCCGACCCGGGGGCCGCCGGGCCGGGACGGCGTCGGGGGCACCGCCCGGGGCGGCGGCGGGAGGGCGGCGGCCACTCCCCCGGCGGCGACGTACGCCGACGCCTCGGCCACGGCCGCCTGCACCGCCTCGGAGACCAGCGCGCCCCGGGACAGGGCGAGGGTGGCGGTGGCGGCGAACCGGTCGCCCGCGCCGCAGGTGTCCCCCTCGGCACCGCCCGGCGTGGGCACCACCAGCGGGGTCGACCCGGCGTGGCAGAGCAGGGCCCCGTCGGGGCCCAGGGTCACCGCGACCGCGCCGGCCCGCCAGCGGCGGCGCAGCGCCTGCGCGCCCAGGGACGCGGTGGCCAGCCGGGACGCCCCCGGCGGGGCCGGCACCAGGTCGCGCACCTCCGACTCGTTCGGGGTGGCCAGGTGCACCCCCGGCACGGCGGCCGGGCCGCGCGGGTGCGGGTCCCACACCACGGGGGCGCGGGTCGCCGCGAGGGCCGCCCGCAGGGCCGGCTGCCGGGCCACGCCCCGCCCGTAGTCGCTGACCAGCACGGCCGAGGCGGAGGCCAGCAGCCGCAGCACGGCGTCGGCCGGCTCGCCGGGCTCCCCCAGCGGGCCGCCCCGGTCGTGCCGCAGCAGCACCCGGCCCCGGGCGTGCAGCCGGATCTTCTCGGGGGTGGCGCCGCGCAGCGGCAGCGCGTACACGCCCACCCCGGCGGCGGCGAGCAGCGTGCTCAGCCGGGCCCCGCCCTCGTCGTCGGCGAGCGCGGTCACCAGGGCCACCTCGGCGTCGCCGGCGGCGGCGAAGACCGCCGCGAGGCCCGCGCCGCCGGGCCGGTCGACGGCCGTGGACTCGTCGAGGACCGGCACCGGGGAGTCCGGGCAGAGCCGGTTCACCACCCCCTCGACGTCCCGGTCGAGCAGGATGTCACCGACCACCACCACCGGTCCCGCCATCAGCTCGCCTCCCTCATCCCGTCCCGGGGTCTCGGGCCACCCCGTCGTCCAGCACCACCTCGACCCCCGCGTGCACCGGCCGGCCACCGGCTGGCCCCGACCCGGGGTCGGCCGGGGCCCGCGCCGGCCGGCCCGCCGCCGCCAGCGCGGCGGGCAGCACCCGGTCGACGTACTCGCAGAGCACATGGGTGGAGACCAGGTGCAGCTCCTGGACCACCTGGCTGTGGGGGGAGGCGATGGTGAGGGCCTCGTGGCAGGCGTCGGCGAGGGGGTTCGGGTCGGGGCCGGTGAAGGCCCAGCAGCGCAGGCCAACGTCGCGCCCGGCGGAGGCGGCGGCGAGGAGGTTCGCGCTGGCGCCACTGGTGGACATGAGCAGGAGGATGTCGTCGGCGCGGCCGTGGGCGCGGACCTGCCGGGCGAAGACCTCGTCGTAGCCGTAGTCGTTGCCGATGGCGGTCAGGGCGCTGGTCTCGGCGTGCAGGGCGATGGCGGAGAGCGGCTCGCGGTCGTCGCGGAGCTTGCCGACGAGTTCGGCGGTGAGGTGCTGGGCCTCGGCGGCGCTGCCGCCGTTGCCGGCCACCAGCAGTCGGCCGCCGGCCGCCAGGCGGTGCGCCAGCTCCCCGCCCCAGCGGGCCAGCAGCTCCTCGCAACCCCGGTACGGCACCAGCGCCGCCGCCAGGTCGGCCAGGTGCGCGTCCAGCACCGACGGCGCGACGGCAGGAGCGCCGGTGGCAGGAGCGCCTACGGCACGGGAGTCGGCCGCGCTGGGGTCGGCCGCGCGGGAGCCGGTGGCGCGGGAGCCGGTGGCGCGGGGGGCGGCGGCCATCAGGCGACCACCCGGGTGGGTCGGCGCACCGCCGCCACCTCGCCGTACACCTCGGCCAGCCGGTCGGCCGCCGTCGCCCAGGAGTAGCTGCTCCGGGCCCGGTCGCGGGCCGCCGTCGCGTACGCGAACCGGCGGATGCGGTCGTCGAGCAGCCGGTGGACCGCGACGCCGAGCGCCCGGGGGGACCGGGCCGGGACCAGGTCGCCGGTCACCCCGTCGCGGACGGTGTCGATGAGCCCGCCGACGGCCGTGCCGACCACGGGCACCCCGCAGGCCATCGCCTCCAGCGGGGTGAGGCCGAACGGCTCGTACCAGGGGGCGGCGACCAGCACGTCGGCGGAGCGGTACCAGCGGCCCATCTCCTCGCGGGGCACCGCCCCGACGAGGGTCACCCGGTCGGCGACCCCGCACGAGCGGGCCAGGGCCCGCAGCCGGCGGGCGTGCGGGTCGGTCTCCAGCAGCCCCTCGGGCGGGCCGCCGACCACCACGCACTCGGCGTCGGGGACCAGCGGCATCGCCCGGATCACGTCCTGGAACCCCTTGCGCTCCACCAGCCGGCCGACGGTCAGCACGCGGGCGCGGCCGGGCGTCCGCTCGGCGGCCGGGCCCAGCGGCGCGAACGTGGCCAGGTTGACCCCGGACGGCACCACGGTGATCCGCGACCGGGGCACCCCGAGGCGGACCAGCTCGCCGACCTCGTCCCGGCACTGGGCGATCACCCGGTCCACGCCACGCCCCAGCTCCCGCTCGTGGTCGATCCGGCCGGCGGGGCTGGTGTCCTGGGCGCCCTGGTGGCGGCGCTTCACCGTGCCGAGGGCGTGGTACGTCTGCACCACCGGCACCCCGGTCCGCCGGCCGGCGGCCAGCGCCGCCAGGCCGCTCATCCAGAAGTGCGCGTGGACCACCTCGGGCGTCCACTCCCCGCCGCGCCACCGCTGCGCCAGCCACCGGCCGAACGCCGGCATGTGCGGCAGCAACGCGTCCTTGGCCACCGGCTCGGCGGGGCCGGCCGGCACGTGCACCACGTCGTAGCCGCCGGGGCCGCGCACCGTGGGCGGCAGGTCCACCGCGTCCCGGCGGGTGTAGACCCGCACGTCGTGGCCGGCGGCGGAAAGCGCGGCGGAGAGCTCCGCGACGTGCGTGTTCTGGCCGCCGGCGTCCTCGCCGCCGAGCACGGCGAGCGGGCTGGCGTGCTCCGAGATCATCGCGATGCGCATACTTCCTCCTCCAGCAGCCGGTCCCAGTCGGCGAGGAAACGCTCCAGGCCGTAGCGGTCCCGGGCGGCCGTGCGGGCCGCCGCGCCCGCCCGGGCGGCGGCGTCCCGGTCGTCGAGGAACCGGCGGGCGGCCTCCAGCAGGTCGTCGACCCGGGTGGAGAGCGCCCCGGCCGAGGGCGGCACCGCCGCCACCGCCTCGGTGGCGGCGAGCGCGACGACGGGCATGCCCAGGGTCATCGCCTCGACGAGGCTGAGCCCCAGGGAGGTCCACCGGCACAGGTGCAGGTACGCCCGCCGCCGGGCCAGCTCGGCGTGCATCCGGTCCTGCGGCACGTCGTCGTGGACGGCGATCCGGTCGGCGGGCAGCCCCAGCCGCTCGGCGAGCCCGGACACCCCCATGCCGAAGACGTCCAGCGGGGCCAGCTCAGCGAAGCGGGGCAGCAGGTCGGTGCCGGTGACCCGCCAGCGGCGGACCGGCTCGTTGACGACGACGGCGAGCCGGTCCAGCTCGCCGGTCCAGCCGACGGCCGGGGGCACGACGCCGTGCTCGACGACGGCGGTGCGGGTGACGCCGCTGTCCCAGAACAGCGCGTTGAAGTGCGTGACGTGCACCAGCAGCAGGTCGTCGCGGTCGGCCATCGGGTGGCGGGTGTTCGGCACGTCGCCCTTGGGGGTGTTGTGCTCCACGTAGACCGCCGGCACGTCCCGGCCGACCCGCCGGCCCAGCCAGTCGCAGGCCAGGTCGAACTCCTCGGGGCGCTGGAGGATCACCGCGTCGACGTCGGCGTGGCGCAGCTCGGCGGGGGCGACCTCGACGGCGTCGTCGGGCCACGGGTAGGTGCGGGCCCGGCCGAGGCCGTAGGGGCCCCGGTCGGGGGTGACCGGCACCAGGTAGCGGTGCTTGCCGTGGACGAACGACGTGGTCCACGAACCGTGGACGTGCCACACGAGGACGTTCATCGGCCGCTCCCGCCGGCGGTCGTCGCGGCCCGGGTGGTCCGGCCGGCGGTCCCGCCCCGCGCCCCGCCGCCGGGCACGCCGAGGATGCGTAGCGCGTCGAGGGCCGCGTCGGGGTCCAGCCGGCTGAGGCAGGGGTGGCCGGGGACGGGGCAGGTGGCGGCGCGGGTGTCGCGGCAGGGCGCGTCGGCGTCGCCGAGGCGGACGGTGGGCACCCGGTACGGCCCCCACTGCCCGAAGGGGACGGTGGGGGCGAAGAGGCTGACCACCGGCACGCCGAGGGCGGCGGCGAGGTGGGCGGGGCCGGTGTTGCCGGCCACGAGGGCGGCGGCGCCGGCGAGGACGCCGGCCAGCCCGGCGAGGTCGGTGCGCCCGCCGAGGTCGGTGGCGCGCCCGGCGGCGGCGACGCGGGCGGTCAGCTCCCGTTCGCCGGGCGCGCCGGTGACCACCACCCGGTGCCCCGCCCCGGTGAGCGCGCCGGCGATCCGGGCGGCCAGCTCGGGCGGGCAGGCCCGGGCCGAGGACGCCGAGCCGGGGTGGAGCACCACGTACCCGGGGCGGTCGAGGCCCGGCGGCGGCCCCGGCACCGCGTCGGGCCGCAGGCGCAGCCGGGGCTCGTCGCCGGCGGGCAGGGCGTAGCCGGCGGCGGCGGCCAGGGAGAGGGCGCGCTCCGGCTCCGGCACCCCCACCGGCACCCGGTGCCGCACGTCCAGCAGGCTGCCCGGGTAGTCGTCGCTGATCGCGGCGACGCGGGGCACGCCGGCCAGGCGCAGCAGCAGGGCCAGGGGCAGCGGCGACTGGTGGAAGCTGGTGAAGAGCACGGCCTCGTCGGCCCCCACCGCCGCCAGCCGCTCCACCAGCGCGCGGGTGCGCGCCGGGTCGACCGGGCGGGGGCGCGGGTCGATCCACTCCAGGGGCCACTCCACGACCTCGTCGACGCCGGGTAGCAGGTCCGCCGCCGCCCGGCCGCGCGGCCCGCACAGCAGCACCACCCGCCCGGCGTGCGCCGCCACGGCCCGGATGCCCGGCCCGGTCACCAGCACGTCGCCGGCCGAGTCCGACCGCGCCACCAGCACCGTCCCGCCCGTACGCGGCGCGGCCGGGGTCAGCGCGCGCTGCCGGCGCAGGATCTCCTCCGCCGCCGCGCCCAGCGTCGGCGCGACGTGCGGGGCGGCGGCGACCTCCTCCGGCCGGGTCACCGGCGTGGGCACCAGCACCCCGGTCGCCCCCGCCGCCAGGGCCGCCGTCATGTCCCGCCCGATGTCGCCCACCACCGCGCACCGCTGCGGCGTGGTGCCCAGGTCGGCGGCGGCGGCGCGGACCAGGCCCGGGGCCGGCTTGCGGCACCCGCAGCCGGCGTCGTCGTCGTGCGGGCAGACCCGCCACGTGTCGAACGGGCCGAGCAGCTCCTCGACCCGGGCGTGCACCCGGGCCAGTTGCGCGGCCGTGAAGTATCCCCGGGCCAGGCCCGACTGGTTCGTCACCACGCCCAGCCGCAGCCCGGCCGCCCGCAGCCGGTCCAGCGCCTCCCGCGCCCCCGGCAACGGCCGCACCTTCTCCGGGTCCCCGTTGTACGGCACGTCCTCGACCAGCGTCCCGTCGCGGTCCAGCAGCACCGCGTCGAACGGGACAGGCCCGCGGGCGCCCGGGTCGCCCCGGGCTGACCCGCGCCGCTGCGGCTCCCTCTGGTCCCGTCGCACGGGCGGCGCGTTCCCTGCGCCCCGGGGAGTAAACGTCGCCGCCCCGGCGCCGGGCCGCCGCGCCGACCCGGCCGGCGAGGGGCCCCGACGGCGTGGCGGAGCGCGCGTGTCCGCGGTGCGGCGATACCCGCCGCCGCGGAGAAGCTAACCCGCGCGGGTCGTTAGCCCGGACGCCCGCCAGGGTACGGGGGCGATGTGGCGATTGTGGAGAAAGTGATCGAGGCGGACCCGCAGCAGGTCTTCGACGTGCTGGCCGACGGGTGGACGTACAGCGACTGGGTGGTGGGCACGGTGCACGTGCGCGACGTCGACGAGGCGTGGCCCCGCGTCGGCGCGCAACTGCACCACAAGGCCGGGCCGTGGCCGTTCTCGCTCCAGGACAGCTCCACGGTGCTGCTCTGCGAGCCGCCGCACCGGCTGGTGATCCGGGCCGGGCTGTGGCCGGCGGGCGAGGCGATCGTGTCCTTCAGCCTGGAGCCGGTCGGGACCGGCTCGACCCGCGTGCGCCTCGGCGAGGACTTCGCCGCCGGGCCGCTGCGCTGGGTCCGCAACAAGGTCAACGACCTGGTGCTGCACCAGCGCAACAAGGAGACGCTGCGCCGGCTCGCCGACATCGCCAAGCGGAAGGTGGAACGGTGAGGCGGCGCGGCGGTCGGGCGGCGCCACGGAGGGCGGGGCGATGACGCAGACGGTGATGATCACCGGGGCCAGCGCGGGCGTCGGGCGGGCGGTGGCCCGCGCGTACGCCGAGCGGGGCGCCCGGCTCGGGCTGCTCGCCCGGGGCGCGGCCGGGCTGGCCGCCGCCGAGCGGGAGTGCCGGGAGCGGGGCGCGGCCGACGTGCGGACGTACCGGGTGGACGTGGCCGACGCCGGCGCGGTGCAGCAGGCCGCCGACGACCTGGCGCACCACGCGGGCGGGCTGGACGTCTGGGTCAACGACGCGATGGTGTCGGTCTTCGCCCCGGTCTGGGAGATCACCGCCGCCGAGTTCCGGCGGGTCACCGAGGTCAACTACCTCGGCACCGTGCACGGCACGCTCGCCGCGCTGCACCACATGCGCCCGCGCGGGCGCGGGCGATCGTGCAGGTCGGCTCGGCGCTGGCCTACCGGGGCATTCCGTTGCAGTCGGCGTACTGCGCGAGCAAGCACGCCGTCCAGGGCTTCAACGACTCGCTGCGCGCGGAGCTGCTGCGCGACGACCCGGGGGTGGCGCTGTCGATGGTGCAGCTCCCGGCCGTCAACACGCCGCAGTTCTCCTGGGTGCGGACCCGCCTGCCCCGGCACCCGCAGCCCGTGCCGCCGATCTTCGCGCCGGAGGTCGCGGCGCGGGCGATCCTCTGGGCCGCCGACCACGGCCCGCGCGAGCTGAACGTCGGCGGGCCGACCTGGCGGGCCCGGCTCGGCAACGTCCTCCTCCCCGGTCTGCTGGACCGCATGCTGGCCCGCGACGGCTACGACAGCCAGCAGACCGGCACGCCGATCGACCCGTCGGCCTGGCGGGACAACGTGGACCGACCGAGGGACGACGAGACCGACCACGGGGCCGAGGGGGTCTTCACCGACCGGGCCCGATCCCGGTCGGCGGCCCTCTGGGTGAGCGCCCACAAGCCGGCCCTGTCGGCGGCCGGCCTGCTCACCGTCGCCCTCGCCGCCACCGGCCTGGCCCGCCGTCTCCGCTGAGGCCGCGCCCGTCCCCTCCCCCGCCGCGCCCGGCTTCGTACCACTGCTCGCCCGGTTGTCGTCCCACTGCTCGCCCGGCTTCCGTCCCACCGCTCGCCCGGTTTTCGTCCCGCTGCACGGCCCGTCACGCGTGCGGGACGGGGAGCCATTACGACATGGAACGGGCAAGTGGCTACCCTCTCAGTGAACGTGTCCGCAGACCGAGGGTGTCCGTCATGATCAAACCCGTGGAGTTGCCCGCCCCCTGGCGGGACGCACGCCTGACCGTCGTGGTTCCCACCTACAACGAGGCGGGGAACCTCCCGGTCCTGGTCGAACGGCTCCTCGCCCTGCCGCTGCCGGGCCTGCGGGTGCTGGTCGCCGACGACAACTCCCCCGACGGGACGGGCGAGGTGGCCGACAAGCTGGCCATCGAGCACCCCGACCGGATCACGGTGCTGCACCGGGCCGGCAAGGAGGGGCTGGGCCGGGCGTACGTCGACGGCATCAGCCGCGCCCTCGACGACGGCGCGGAGTACGTGGCGCAGATGGACGCCGACCTGTCCCACCCGCCGGAGGCGCTGCCCGGGATGCTCGGCGCGCTGCTCTCCACCCAGGCGGGCGTGGTCATCGGCTCCCGCTACGTGCCGGGCGGCCAGCTCGACGAGGCGTGGCCGCTCTACCGCCGCGCGCTCAGCGGCTGGGCCAACCTGTACGTGCACACCCTGCTGCGGGTGCGCATCCGGGACCTGACGGCCGGCTTCAAGATCTGGCGGGCCGACGCGCTGCGCGACATCGGGCTGGAGCGGGTGCAGTCGAACGGGTACAGCTTCCAGGTGGAGATGCACTACCTGGCCACGAAGCTGGGGCACACCATCCTGGAGGTGCCGATCCGCTTCGAGGAGCGCCGCGAGGGCGCGTCGAAGATGACCACCGCCACCAAGATCGAGAGCGCGCTGATGCCGTTCAAGCTGCGCACCCGGCACCGCAACATCGAGCGCTGACCCGGGGCGACCGGCCGCCCGACCGCGAGCGGCCGGCGGCGCCCCGCCCCCGGCCCGCCGGTCAGCGGTAGATCGCCCGGTGGGCCGCGCCGACGACACCCGCGTAGAGGCCGCCGGTGACGGCCCGGTCGCGGGCCAGCGCCGCCCGCGCCGCGTTCGCGCCGGGCGCGCCGTGCACCCCGCCGCCGGGATGGGCCGAGGCGCTGGCCAGGTAGAGCCGGTCCACGGGGGTGTCCGCGCGGCCCAGGCCGGGGATCGGCCGCAGGAAGAGCTGCTGGTACGCCGCGGCGGTACCGCCGCCCAGCGCCCCGCCGACCAGGCTCGGGTCGCCCCGCTCCAGGTCGGCCGGGCCGGCGACGTGCCGGCCGACGACGCGGGCGCGGAAGCCGGGAGCGGCGGCCTCCAACACCTCCTCCATCCGCTCGACGTGCGCGGCCACGTCCTCGGCCCGCCAGTCACGGCGGAACGGCAGGTGGGTGTACGCCCACAGCGACTCCGTGCCGGGCGGCGAGTGGCTGGAGTCGGCGACGCTCATCTGCCCGAGCAGCAGGAACGGGTCCTTCGGGATCTCGCCCCGGGCCAGCTCGGCGGCGTACGTGGTCAGGCCGTCCAGGTCCGCGCCGAGGTGCACGGTGCCGGCGCCGGCCACCGCCGGGTTGGCCCACGGCACCGGCCCGGACAGCGCCCAGTCGACCTTCAGCGTGGAGCCGTCCCAACGGAAGTGGGCCAGGTCCTCGACGAGGCGGGGCGGCAGCGCGGCCGGGCCGACGAGGTCCAGGTAGAGCGCGGGGGCCGGGACGTCGGCCAGCACCGCCCGGCGGGCCCGCCACGCCGCGCCGCCGACGGTGCGCACGCCCATCGCCCGGCCCCGGGCGGTGAGCACCCGGTCGACCCGCGCGCCGTAGACGATCCGGCCGCCCCGCTCGGTGAGCCGGTCGACCAGCGCGTCGGTGATCCGCTGCGCCCCGCCCACCGGCACCGGCCAGCCGACCTGCTGGCCGAGCATGGCCAGCAGCCAGCCGTACACGCCGGAGCCGGCCTCCTCCGGCGCGAGGTCGGTGTGCAGGGCGCAGCCGGCCAGCAGCAGCGTGGCGCCCTCGCCGTCGAACAGCTCGGCGCCGAGCTTGCGCACCGGCACGACGAGGCGGCGGGCCAGCCGCAGCGCCCCGCCGACCCGCAGCCGGCGCAGCAGGCCGAGCCCGCCGCGCACCGGCGGGAAGGGCGTGGTGATGGTCTCCAGCATCGGGCCGGACACGTCCCGCCAGTCGGCGTAGGCGTGCCGCCAGCGCTCGTCGTCGCCCGGCGCGAACGTCGCCATCGAGGCGGCCGTGACGTCGAGATCGCGGTTGAGCACGGCGGCCCGCCCGTCGGGCAGCAGGTGGGCCAGCACGTCGGGGGCGTGGGTCCAGCTCAGGCCGTGCCGCTCGAGGCCGAGGTCGACCAGGACCGGCGAGGCGTACCCGAGGGGGTAGAAGGAGCTGTAGAGGTCGCTGAGGTAGCCGGGGGCGGTCACCTCGGCGGAGCGCACCGCCCCGCCGGGCGCGCCGGTGGCCTCCAGCACCAGGACGTCCCAGCCGGCGTCGGCCAGCAGGTTGGCGGCGACGAGGCCGTTGTGGCCCGCGCCGACGACGACGGCGTCGGCGCTCTCCGCGCCGCTGGGGGTGCCGGTGGCGATCATCCGATCCGCCTACCCGGCCCCTGACGGGGCGAAACGCGTTTGCCCCGCCGGGGCCGGGGGATGCACCGCCGCATGTACACGGTTGCGCAGCTCATCGGTGGCGTGTGGGGGGCGGGCGGCCAGGGCGGGGAGCTGGTCGTGCGCGACCCGGCCGACGGGTCACCGGTCAGCACGGTGCCGGTGGCGACGGCCGACGAGGTCGGCAAGGCGGTGGAGGCCGCGCGGGGCGTGGCGGACGGGTGGGCGGCGACGGCCCCGGCAGAGCGGGCCGCCGCGCTGCACCGGGCCGCGGACGCGGTCGAGGCCGTGGCGGAGGAGCTGGCGGCGGCGGTGACCGCCGAGATGGGCAAGCCTCTCGCGGACGCCCGCGGCGGCGTCGAGGCGGGCATCGGCACCCTGCGACAGTACGCCGAGCTGGCCCCGGTGCGCGGCGGACGCACCCTGCTCGGGGGCGGCCACACCATCGACTTCATGACGCCGCAGCCGCGCGGCGTGGTCGCCGCGATCACCCCGTGGAACGATCCGGTGGCGATCTCCTGCGGGCTGCTCGGCGCGGCCCTGGTGACCGGCAACGTGGTGCTGCACAAGCCGAGCGAGCGGGCCCCGGCGACCGGGTGGCTGCTGGCGCGGGCGCTCGACGGCGCGCTGCCGGCCGGGGTGCTGTCGCTGCTCACCGGCGGCGGCGAGGTCGGCGCGGCGCTGGCCGCGAGCGACGTGGACGTGGTGGCCCACGTCGGCTCCAGCGCCACCGGCCGGGCCGTCGCCGCGGCGGCGGCCCGCAGCGGGGCGAAGGCGCTGCTGGAGAACGGCGGCAGCGATCCCCTCGTGGTCGACGCCGACGTCGACCCGGTCTGGGCGGCCGGGCAGGCGGCGCTGGGGGCGTTCGCCAACGCGGGGCAGATCTGCGTGGCGGTGGAGCGGATCTACGCGCACCGGGACGTCGCCGAGGACTTCGCCGACGCCCTGGTGGGGCGGGCCGAGGCGCTGCGGGTCGGCGCGGGACGGGACCCGGCCACGGAGCTGGGGCCGCTGGTCGACCGGCGGCACCGCGACCACGTCCACGGGCAGGTGACGGCGGCGGTGGCGGAGGGGGCGCGGCTGCGCACCGGGGGCACGCTGCCGGACAGTCCGGGGGCGTTCTACCCGGCGACGGTGGTCACCGACTGCCGGCACGAGATGGCCCTCGTACGCCAGGAGACGTTCGGGCCGGTCGCCCCGGTGGTCGTGGTCGACTCGTTCAGCGAGGCGCTGCGGTGCGCCGCCGACTCGCCGTACGGGCTGGCCGCCACGGTGCTCACCGGCTCGATGAGCCACGCCCAGCGCGCCTGCCGGGAACTGCCCGTCGGCACCGTCAAGGTCAACGCGGTCTTCGGCGGCGCACCGGGCGGCGCGGCCCACCCGCGCCGGGGCAGCGGCCAGGGCTACGGGTACGGCCCGGAACTGCTGGACGAGTTCACCGCCACGAAGGTCGTACACATCGAGGCCCCGGGCGGCGGCCACTGGTAGGGGTGCGCGTGGCACGGAGAGGGGTACGGCCGCGTCGAGCGCCGCCGTACCCCCTCTCGGTCCTCACCGTCGCTCGTCGCGCGCCTTGCGGGTGCTGCGGTCGTTGGCCTTCTCGATGGCCTTGACCAGTTCGGGCTTCGTCATCCTGGACCGGCCGCGAACGTCGAGCTTGCGGGCCACCCCCATCAGGTGCTCCTTGGTGGCGTTGGCGTCCACGCCGCCGGCCGTGGGCGCCCGCCGCTCCGGCCCGCCGCCGGCCGCCTGCCGGTCGCTGGGGCCCTTGCGGCCCTTCGGCTCCCAGTGGTCGCCCACCTTCTCGAACTCGTGCTTCACGGCGGCGAAGGCGGTGCGGTGCGCCCGCTCCCCCTCGCCGTACGTCTCCACCGCCGAGTCGTGCGTCTTCTCCCACGTGCGCTGCGCCTTGTCCGGGGAACGCCGCAGCGTGCTGGGCAGTACCTCGCGCCCGGGCATGTGACTCCTCCTCCGCGTCGGTTCCTCTACCCATCACGGTTCCCCCGCCCCACCCCCCGAAACCGCCCCCTCCCACCCTCACCCCCGGCCCGTCCCGCCCCACCTCCACCAGGCGGCCCACCGGCTCCACCCGTTGCGCCCGCCCTACCGGGCGCGCCCGGGCGCGCCCGCGCGTCCGGCTTGCGGCGGTCGAGGTGACGCGGCGGCCGGGAGCGGGCCCGGTGGGGTTCGCTCGGCCCCTTTGGAGCTGATGTCGTGGACGGATCGTGTCCCACGGCGGCGTGGGCGAACTGTGCGGACGACTGCGCGGACGACTGTGCCCCGATGTCACGGACGACTCAGCTCCAAAGGAGCCGAGAAGGTGACTGGCCGGGCGATCGGGGTCCCGGCAGGGGGCTGATCAAAAAAGGTAACGGGCAACGGGAGCGCCAGCCGGGACGCGACCGGCGGGATCGGCGGTCTGCGCCTGAGCGGCAGCCGCCGCCGGCCCGGGCAGCGTGCCCAGCCCGTGAGGCGGGGCGGGGCGGGGCCGGTGGGGTTTGTCGATTTTCGGGGGCGGGTACCGGCGGGCGGCGAGCGTCGGGTGGCCGGGCACCCGGGGCGCGGGCGCAGGGAGCGGGCATGGCGGCGACGACGGAAGCGGGCAGTGCGCCGACCGGCCGGCCGGCGCGGCTACCCCGGCGGGTTCGCCAGTTGAGCTGGCGCACCTGGCGCGGGGTGCTGGTGCGCAGCGGGCGGAACTTCGTCGAGGACAACTGCTCGGACTGGGCCGCCGCGCTCACCTACTACGGGGTGCTCGCGCTCTTCCCGTCCACGATCGTGGTGGTCGCCCTGGTCGGGCTGGTCTCCGACGGGGAGCGCACGGTGGACACCGTGATCGACCTGGCCCGGGAGGTCGGCGCCGGGGCGGTGGTCGGCAACGACGCCTTCGTGGGCGTGGTCCGGGGTGTGGTGGAGCAGCAGAGCGGGGCGAAGGTGCTGCTCAGTTTCGGTCTGCTCGGCGCGCTCTGGTCCGCCTCCGGTTTCATCGGGGCGTTCACCCGGGCCTCGAACGCGATCTACGGGGTGCGGGAGGGGCGGCCGGTGTGGAAGCTGCGCCCGTTGCAGATCGGCCTGGCCGCCGTGACGCTGGTGCTGCTCGCGGTGGTGGCCACCGGGCTGATCGTCAGCGGCCCGGTCACCGACGCCGTGGGCGACCTGGTCAACGCGGGCGGGCTGGCCCGGACGGTGTGGAGCGTCGCGAAGTGGCCGGTGCTGGCGCTGGTGATGATGGTGCTGCTGTCGCTGCTGTTCTGGATCGCCCCGAACGTGCGCCAGCCCCGGTTCCGCTGGCTCACCCCGGGCGGGGCGGTGGCCCTGTTCGCCTGGGCGCTCGTGTCGTTCGGCTTCGGCCTGTACGTGGCGAACTTCGGCTCGTACGACGTCACGTACGGCAGCCTCGGGGCGGTGATCGCGTTCCTGGTCTGGCTCTACCTGTCCAACTCGGCGCTGATGCTCGGCGTGCAGATCAACGCGGAGTTGCAGCGCGGACGGGCGATCCAGGCGGGCGACCCGGACCCGAGCGAGCCGGTGCTGCCGCCCCGGGCCCCGGCCGACGGTGAGCCCGAGCCTGCCGTTTCGTGACCGCTTGCGGCTTTTCTGGCCCCTCCTTCGGTTTACCGGCGGCCCCGCCGGGTAGCGCAGAAGGCATGGAACGTGGCAGCAGCAAGCACAGCCCGAGGGTCGACGAGCAGATGAGCCAGGAGGTCAGCGGCCTGGTCCAGGGCCCCGGCACCGGCGGCTCGCGCGTCGACGAGTTCCGGCAGCCCGAGCCCGCGGGCGAGGACCAGCCGGAGGCGACCACGGCGCCGGCGGGCGAGCTGCGCACCGGGGCCCCGAAGGGCATGAGCTCCACCGACGTGGCCGAGCGCAGCCGGCTCGGGCGCTACATCACGATGACGGCCCTGCCGGGCGACCGGGAGACGCTGGTCGCCAACGCGCGCGACAACGACGCGCCGGACGACATCGTCGCCGCCCTGGAGGGCCTGCCGCCGGGCACCCGTTACCAGACGGTTTCCGAGGTGTGGGCCGCGCTCGGGAACAAGAACGAGACGACGCGCTGGTGACCCGGATCGGCCCACGATCCGGACCCCGCACCGGCGCACTGAGGAGGATTTGCTGATGAGCGGCGTTACCGAGCACGTCGACGTGGACGTCCCGATCCGCACCGCGTACGACCAGTGGACCCAGTTCGAGGAGTTCCCGCACTTCATGGAGGGGGTGCAGGAGGTCCGGCAGCTCACCGACACGATGACCCACTGGACGGTGGAGATCGCCGGGGTGAAGCGGGAGTTCGACGCCGCGATCACCGAGCAGCTTCCGGACGAGCGGGTGGCGTGGCGGTCCACCGGTGGCACCCAGCAGTCCGGCGTGGTGACGTTCCACCGCCTCGACGAGGCCAAGACCCGGGTCACCCTCCAGTTGGAGTTCGAGCCGCACGGCGTGGTGGAGCAGGCCGGCGACAAGCTGGGCGTCGTCGACCGCCGCGCCAAGGGCGACCTGGAGCGGTTCAAGCAGTTCATCGAGCGGCGCGGTCAGGAGACCGGCGCCTGGCGGGGCAAGGTCGACCGCCCGCAGCCCTGATCCCCCCGGGCACCCGCACGATCCATCCGATGGCCGCCGGACCCCGGCGGCCATCGTCGCGTCCGTGCCGGCCGTTTGCGATCACGGGCCCCGGGTACCGCGACAGGCATGACGGACAACGACAGCCACGTGTGGCGTGACGAGGAACGGGTCCCCCTGCACGAACTGGACCGGGCGATCGCCCGCTCGACGCTCGACGGGCAGGCCGACGACGTGACCGGCAACGACGCGGGCGAGGAGGCCGAGTTCGGGCACGGCCCGGAGGCGGTGGACCGGGGCGCGGCACCCGCCGGGCGGGAGCGCGAGCGCACCGACGCCGATCGGGCGTACCGGCCGTCGACCACGGGACGGACCGGCCCGGACTCGATGTGAGAGCCCTCCCCGCCCCGCCGCCGCCGGCGGGCGCCACCGAGCGCCCGCCGGTGGCGGCGCTAACAGCGGAGCGCCCTGCCCGCTTCCCCCGAACCGGCGAGATGTCCGGTACGTAAGGTTGGTAAAGCGGTCAGGTCATCCAGAATCGGCCGATCGGGTGACGGCGATCGGGCGACATCGCGCAAGACTTTCGGAATGCAACAGGGCTCCGGGTTCCTCACCGTTCGTCAGCGCCGCCTCGCCTGGCTCGGCTTCCTGCTCGCCGCCGTCCAGGCTCCGGTCTCGGCCAGGTTCGCCGCCGACGACTCGTGGCTGTTCGCCGTCTGCGTCGCCCTGATGGTCGCCACGGTGATCATCGCCGACGACGCCAGTCGCCGCCGCCCGGCGGGCGCTCCCTCCTCCGACTAGCGGCCCGGGGGCCGGCCGGTCAGCTCCCGCTCGCCGGCAGCGCCTCGTGCCCCGGGCGGCCCCGGGTACGCCGCCGCTCCTTCATCTCCGCCTCGTACAGGTGTCGGCGGCCGTCGGCCAGCTCGTCGCGGGCCTGCCGGTCCAGGTCGCGGAAGAGGGCGTAGTAGCCGTCGTCGAAGTCCTCGACGATCTGGAACGTCCACCGGCCGGCGATGACGTTGCGGCCGACCAGGTCGGTGGCGATCCGGTCGGCGACGGCGTCGTGACCCGCCGCGCGGAACTTCTCCACCGCGTCGTCCAGCATCAGGTCGGCGTGGCCGACGAGCTGGTGCAGCGAGTAGAGGTGCCCGCGCACCCGCTCGACGGTCTCCAGCGCCTCGCTGAGCTTGCCCAGCGCCTCGACGGTGGCGTCGCTCACCCCGGCCGGGCGGCGGTGCCGCTCGTCGGGCCCGTCCTGCTGTCCCATGTGTTCCTCCACGGTGCCGGCCGCGCCGGTGTCGACCTCGTTCCCCTTCTGCCCCGTCGCGGCCGGGTCAATCCTGTCGGCCGGGGTCAGGCGATGGGTGGGGGATTCGTAACCGACCGAGCGGGCGAGGTCGCGACGGTTACCGGGCCGTTAACCTCGGTCCTCATGCGTGTGCCGTCGAACCGGGCGCCGAGCCGCTCCGCCGTGGACTCCGCCAGCTCCGCCCTCGCCGTGCTGACCGTCTCGCTCGGCACGGCCGGGCTCTCCGCCGCCGCGGCCCGCCCCGGGCTGCTCGCGGAGGTCGACCAGCACGCCGCCGCCGTACGGGACAGCCTCGGCGGGGACCGCCGGCCGCTGACGGCGTCGGCGCTCGCCGGGTACGCCGAGGGCGTCCGGGACGCGGCGCGCGAGCACGGTTGGCAGCCGCCCGCCCGCTCGGCGGACTGGTCGGAGCCGGACTGGCTGCTCACCCGCCTGCTCGCGGTCTGCGCGCTGGCCCGTTCCCTGGACACCCGCCCGGGTCCGCTGCCCACGCCGTAGGGCCCCGGCCCGCGTCCGTCCGTGCGACGCAGCCGACCCCGACCCGCGTCGGCGCGCCCGTGACACCCTGGCCCGCGTCCGCGCGACGGAGGGGGCCCGCGCGGGCCCCCTCCGTCGCCTGCCGTCCCGTCAGCTACCCGGGCGACCGAACTGCTGGGTCTCGTCCCCCGGCGCGTTGCCGGAGCGGTACGTGCCCTGCCCGCCCCGGGCGCCGGACATCGACTCCTGGGTCATCGGCCTGGGCCCGGTGCGCTCGGCGCCGGCCCGGTCGGCCATCTGCCGATCCACGTCGCCCCGCCCGGTGGCCTGGGCCTGGCGGTGCTCCCGCAGCGCGCGGGACTCCTCGGCGGCCCGGCTCAGCCAGCCCTCCCAGCGGTTCTGCATCGGCCGCACCAGGCCGCCGCCGACGCCGATGATCAGGATGCCGGCCACCGTGGCGAGCACCGCGATCAGCACCGGCGTGGTCACCGTGGTGGCGATACCCACCTGGTTCAGCGCGGCGATCACGCCGAGCGCCAGGATGAAGATCGCCGTCACGTCGGCCAGCACCCGGCCGTACGACAGCCCGCCCAGGAAGCCGGTGACCAGGTCGCGCACCGCGTTGGCGATGGCAGCGGCCACGACGACGATGACGATCGCGACGAACGCCCGGGGCAGCCAGGCGACCACGCCCCGGATCAGGTCGCTGATCGCGTTCGGCCCCCACACCCCGAAGGCGAACTGCAGGGTGAACAGCAGGACGGCGTAGTAGGCCAGCTTCGCCAGGATGTCGCTGGCGTCGTACTTGGTGCGTTCCAGCGCACGTCGGATCCCGCCCCGTTCGACCGCGCGGTCGAACCCCACCCGTTCCAGTACCGTGTCCACGATCTTGAGGACCGCTCGGGCGACGAGCCACCCCACCACGAGGATCGCGACGAACGCGATCGCCCTCGGGATGAAGAGCAGCACCGACCTCCACATATCGGTCAGGGCATCACCGATGTCGACCTGCCCGACCGCGAGGGTTCTCTGCATGGTGTCCCTCCTGTCGCATGGACTTCGGCGCGCGCATACCCGTCCCGTCCGGCGGCACGCCGCGCGACCCGTACCGAATTTCCCGACATCTCCTCCCAGAGGGGCGCTGGCCTGCACGGATGGACAGCGGCCCCACCCGGTCGCGGGGTCCGCGTCGCCGCCCGGCCCGACGGCCGGGCCGGGCGCGGACCCGTTCCGGTTAGGCTGCGGACATGCCAGGCACGGTCGGGCGAGTCCCCACGCCAGCAACGCCCGCCGCGACGGCGGCGACCGCCGACGCGGCGGGCGTCGTCCTCGGCCACCCCTGGGCCGCCACGCCGCTCGGTCCGCCCCAGCAGTGGGACCCGGCGGTGCGCGGGGTGGTCGACCTCGTCCTCGCCTCGCCCGTGCCGATGATGCTCGCCTACGGCGACGACCTGCTGATGCTCTACAACGACGGGTACGCGGCGCTGATCGGCGACCGGCACCCGGGCGCGGTCGGGCGGCCGGCCGCCGAGGTGTTCGCCGACGTCTGGGGCGAGCCGGGCGTCGGCGACGTGGTCACCCGCGCCTACCGGCGGGGCGAGTCGTTCCTGGAGAAGGAGGTCGTCCTCCCCTTCGACCGGGCCCGGCCGGGTGCCCGCGAGCAGGCCGTGTTCACCCGGGGGCACTCCCCGGTGCGCGACAGCGCGGGGCGGGTCGTCGGGGTGCTCACCGTCGCCGCCGAGACCAGCCACGTCACCGAGCAGTTACAGAGCCTCAGCGACGTCGCCGCCGCCCTCGCCGGCACGCTCACCCTCGACGACGTCGCCCGCGTCGCCCTGCGCTACCTGCTCACCGCGTTCGACGCCGACCGGGTCACCTTCGGCGTGGACGACGGCGCCGGCTGGCGCACGGTCCGGCGGGTGCGCGGCGAGTTGCTCGACGAGGCCGACGAGCGGCTGCCCCCGCTGTGGCGCCGCTCCCCCGCCGACTCCCCCGGCCCGCTGATCGTCGCCGCGCGCACCGGGGTGCCCCAGTTCGTCGGCGACGGGCAGCCGCTGCGGGACATCGCCGTCGACCGGCACGACCAGAAGGTACGGGCGCTCGCGGCCCAGCCGTTGCGGACCTCGGCCCTGCGCGGCGGCCTGACCGTCGGCTACCACGCGGCGCGCCCCTGGTCGGCCGCCGAGCGGGCCCTGCTGGCCGCCTCGGCCGAGCTGATCGGCCAGGCCGCCGAGCGGGCCCGCCGCTTCGAGACCCAGCACGGCACCGCCCAACTGCTGCAACGCAGCATGTTGCCGGAGCACCTGCCGGACCTGCCCCGGCTGCGGATCGCCGCCCGCTACGACCCCGGCGTCGACGGCAACGCGGCCGGCGGCGACTTCTACGACGCGTTCCTGCTGCCCACCGGGGAGCTGGGCGTCGTCCTCGGCGACGTGGCGGGGCACGACGTGCAGGCCGCGGCCCGGATGGGGCAGGTCCGGGCGGCGCTGCGCGCGCTGGCGCTCGCCGACCCCCGGCCGGACGCGGTGCTCGCCGGGCTGGACCGCCTCGTGGCCAGCCTCGGCACCGAGACCGGCAGCCAGGAGCTCTTCGTGACCGTGGTCTTCGGCGTCGTCGACGCCCACCGGGAGCGGCTCACGCTGGCCAGCGCCGGGCATCCCGCGCCGCTGGTGCGGCGTGCGGGGGCCGACGGAGAGCCCGTCGCGGCGTACCTGGACGTGCCGCCCGGCGCGCCGCTCGGGCTCGGCTGCACCCCGCGCACCACCACCGTCCCGTTCGCGCCCGGGGACACGCTGCTGCTGTTCAGCGACGGGGTGATCGAGCGGCGGCGGCGCAGCCTCGCCGCCGGGCTGGACGACCTGGCCGTGGCCGTGGCCGGCGCGGCCAGCGGCGACCCCCGGGCGCTGTGCGCGGTGGCGACCGCCGCCGTCGCGGGAGCCACGGAGGACGACGTCGCGGTGCTGGCGGTAGAGCACGCGCTGATCCCCAGCCGCTCGGCGAGCATGGAGGTGCCGGCGGAGCCCACCGCGCCGAGCCGGGTGCGGCACTGGATGACCGCCCAGCTCACCGACTGGCAGGTGCCGGAGGGTGTGGTCGGCGCCGCCGTGCTCTGCACCAGCGAGCTGACCACGAACGCGCTGCTGCACGCCGGCACCGCCGCCCGGGTCGAGATCGACCTCAGCCCGGAGCGGCTGCTGGTGTCGGTGGCCGACTCCGGCACCCGGGGCACCGTGACCCGGGCCCGCACCGACACGTTGAGCAGCCGGGGCCGGGGGCTCGGCCTGATCGAGCAGCTCAGCGACGCGTGGGGCACCGACCCGACGGTGCGCGGCTCGACGGTGTGGTTCGAGATCCTCATTCCGGCCGAGCCGCCACGCGTCGGCACGCCGCCGGCCGGGTAGGAGGGGCGCATGGCCACCGACAATCCTCGCGGCGTCCTCCTCGACGTCGACGGCACCCTGGTCGACACCACCTACCTGCACACGGTGAGCTGGTGGGAGGCGCTGCGGCAGCACGACCGGCCGGTGCCGATGGCGACCATCCACCGCTCGATCGGCATGGGCGCCGACAAGCTCCTCGACCACCTGCTCGGCCCCGAACGGGACCGCGGCGCCGACGGCAAGCTGCGCGAGGCCCACAGCACCCTCTACGGCGAGTACTGGGAGCGGCTGACCCCGCTGCCCCGCGCCGCCGACCTGCTGCGCGCCTGCGCCGACCGGGGCCTGCGGGTCGTGCTCGCCACCTCGGCCGCCGAGCACGAGGTCGGGGCGCTGCGCCGGGCGCTGGCAGCCGACGACGTGATCGAGGCGGTCACCTGCGCGGCGGACGCGGAGGAGACCAAGCCCGCGCCCGACATCCTGGTCGCCGCGCTGGAGCAGGCGGGTTTGGAGGCGTCCCGGGTGGTCTTCGTCGGCGACTCGGTCTGGGACGTCGCCGCCGCCGGCAAGCTGGACATCCCCTGCGTGGGCCTGACCTGCGGCGGCACCAGCCGGGGCGAGCTGGCCGGCGCGGGCGCGGTCGCCGTCTACGACGACCCGGCCGACCTGCTGAAGTCCCTGTCCACCTCGCCGATCGCCAGGCTGGGCTGACGGTCGCCACGGCGGCCGGTCCCTGACCCAACCCGGGTCGGGACCACGCGGCCCCTGCAGGGGCCGGTTCGTACGCACGGCAGGGGCGCTCGGCGACACCGCCGCCGGATGCGGCACGGGATCGCTTTGGGACAGCGCGCATACGGCGGTCGTTCACTGGGCAAGGTCCGTCACCGCCTGCCCGCGCCGCGCGGGCCGGGCGGAAGGGTGATGCCGTGGAGCCGGTAGACGTCGCGTTCGCGGTGGTGGGGCTGGGCGCCCTGCTCGCCGGGATCCTCCCCCGGGTGCTGGAGCACCGGCCCCTGTCCATGCCGATCGCGTTCCTCGGCCTGGGCGTGCTGGTGTTCCTGCTGCCGACCGGCCTGCCCAAGCCGGACCCGCTGCGCTACCCCGAGATCGCCACGCACCTCACCGAGATCGGCGTGATCGTCGCGCTGATGGGCGCGGGCCTGAAGATCGACCGGCCGCTGAGCTGGGCTAAGTGGTCGTCGACCTGGCGGCTGCTGGCGATCGCGATGCCGGTGTGCATCGCGGCGGTGGCGCTGCTCGGCTGGTGGTGGGCGGGGCTGGTGCCGGCCGCCGCGCTGCTGCTCGGCGCGGCGCTCGCCCCGACCGACCCGGTGCTCGCCTCCGACGTGCAGGTCGGCGAGCCGACCGACGCGGAGGACTCCGAGGACGAGGTGCGCTTCGCGCTGACCTCGGAGGCGGGGCTCAACGACGGTTTGGCCTTCCCCTTCGTGTACGCGGCCATCGCGATCGCCACCACGGGCCTCGCCCCGGGCGGGTGGTTCGCCGACTGGTTCACGGTCGACGTGCTCTACAAGCTGGCCGCCGGCGTGGGCGGCGGGCTGCTGGTCGGGTGGCTGCTCGGCAAGCTGTTCTTCCGCGCCCCGAGCCGGCTGCGGCTGGCCCGGCACGCCGAGGGCTTCCTGGCCCTGGCCGCCACGTTCCTGGCGTACGGGCTGGTCGAGGTGATCGGCGGCTACGGCTTCCTGGCCGTGTTCGTGGCGGCGCGGGCGATCCGGTCGGCCGAGCGCACCAACGAGTTCCACTCGGTGCTGCACGACTTCGCCGAGCAGGTCGAGCGGCTGCTCACCGTACTGCTGCTGCTGCTCTTCGGCGGCGCGGTGGTCGGCGGCCTGCTCGCCCCGCTGACCTGGCCGGCGGCGCTGGTCGGGCTGGCGCTGCTGTTCGTGGTCCGGCCGCTGGTCGGCTGGGTGTCGCTGCGCGGCGCGCCGGGGCGGCGCGCCGAGCACTGGGTTATCTCGCTGTTCGGCATCCGGGGGGTCGGCTCGTTCTACTACCTGGCGTACGCCACGACGAAGGCCGACTTCCCGCAGGCCGACCTGGTCTGGGCGACGGTCGGGCTGGTGGTGGTCGTCTCGGTGGTGGTGCACGGGGTGGCCGCCACGCCGGTGATGCAGTTGCTCGACCGGGAGGGCGAGCGCAGCCAGGACCCCTCCGAGCGGGAGGCGGCCACGGCGAGCGCCTGACCGGGCGGCCGGCGCCGGTCAGGGGCGCAGGCGGGCGGCCAGGTCGCGGCCCAGGTCGCGGCCGGAGCGCCAGGCGGTCTGCACGCGGGGCGCGCCGAAGGCGTCGCCGGCCAGCCCGATCCCGTCGGCGTCGAGGTGGTAGGTGGCGTCGCCGGCGGGGGCGGCCGGCATGGCGTACGTCCAGCGGTGCACGTGCACGTGCGCGGCGCGCTCGGGCAGGGCGAGCAGGTCGCGCACGGCCTGCTCCACGGCCGGGGCCGCGCCGGTGGGCTGGGCGAGGTGGCCGGCGGCGAACCCGGGCGTGGTGTGCGCGACGAGCACCGGCGCGCCGTCGCCGCGCCGGTCGCCGTCGTCGCAGACCAGGCGCAGCAACGGGTGGTCGTTGACGAACGCCCCCCGGAAGGCGGGCCAGGAGCGGGCCGGGAAGCGCAGCACCCCGCTCAGCGTCGACGACCAGCGCTGCGCGGCGACGGCGGCGGTGGCCGCCGCGAGCGCCGGGTCCAGCAGCAGCGCCGCCTGGGGCCCGGGCAGGGCGAGCGCCACGGCGGCGCAGCGCTCCCCGTCGACGTGCGGGCCGGGCTCGACGCCGAGCACCAGCCGGTCGACCGCCACGGGCAGGTCGGCGGCCAGGTGCTCGACCAGCGAGCGCAGCCCGCGCGGGGCGGCCCAGCGCACCGGGCCGGGGGCCTCGCGCCGGCCGTCGGCCGAGTACGCCACGAAGGTGTCGGTCCACTCCCGGGCCAGCCCGGCGGCCTCCCAGCCGCGTACCACCCGGGCGAAGTCCGGGTCGCTGACGGTGAAGTACGCCGCCCCGAGGTCGGCGGGGCGGCCGTCGAACCGCTTGCTGGCCATCCGGCCGCCCGCCACCCGGGCCCGCTCGTAGATCCGCACGGGGACGCCCGCGCGGGCCAGCTCCGCGCCGCACGCCACTCCGGCGATGCCCGCCCCGACCACCACGACCCGTGCCCGGTCCGCTCCCATCGGGTGATGGTAGGCCCCGCCCGGCTCCGACCCGTCCCGCCGCGCGCGCCGGGGACCGCCGGGCCGGTGAGCCGGGCGGCTCAGCGGCGGGGCAGGCGGGGCGGCTCGACCCGGTCGAGCCGCCCCGCCGCCACCTGCGCGGTGACGTAGGTCGCGTACGGTTCGCGCCGCCGGTCGGTGGGCGAGCCGGGGTTGAGCAGGCGCGGCCCGCCCGGGGCGACGGTGTCCCACGGGATGTGGGAGTGGCCGAAGACGAGCAGGTCGACGTCGCCGTACGCGGCGGCGCAGCGCTCCTCGCGGCGGGCGCGCGGGCCGGTCTCGTGCACCACGGCGACCCGCAGCCCGTCGAGCTCCACCCGAGCCACCTCGGGCAGCCGGGCCCGCAGCTCCGGCCCGTCGTTGTTGCCGTACACGCCGACGAGGCGGCGCGCGCGGGCCTCGACGGCGTCGAGCAGCGCCACGTCGACCCAGTCGCCCGCGTGCAGCACGACGTCGGCGGCGTCGATCGCCGCCCAGAGCTGTTCCGGCAGGTCGCGGGCCCGCTTCGGCACGTGGGTGTCGGCCGTGACGACGAGGCGCATACCGCCATTCTGGTGGGCCGGGGGCCGCCGCGCCGGGCGGGGCGGGCGAGGCGGGGTCTTCACACGGGCGCAATGGGCGCGTACCTTGACGGAAACATCCGCGTGGGAGCGCTTCCACGCACATCCGTCTATCCGTGAGGGATGCCCATGAGAAGCAGACCGGCGCTCGCGGCCCTGGCCGCGACCGCGACCGCGCTCACCGCCACCGTCGCGGTCGGCCTCCTGGACTCGGCGCCGGCCGCCGCCGCCGACTCCGCGTTCTACGTCGACCCGCAGACCAACGCCGCCCGGTGGGTGGCCGCCAACCCGGGCGACCAGCGCGCCGCGGTGATCCGCGACCGGATCGCCACCGTGCCGCAGGCCCGCTGGTACACCACCACCAACACCTCGACCGTACGCGGCGAGGTGGACCAGTTCGTCAGGGCCGCCGCGGCGGCGGGCAGGATCCCGATCCTGGTGGTCTACAACATCCCCAACCGCGACTGCAGCGGCGCCAGCACCGGCGGCGCCCCCGACCACCCCACCTACCGGCAGTGGGTCGACCAGGTGGCCGCCGGGCTGGCCGGGCGCCCCGCCACCATCGTGCTGGAGCCGGACGTGCTCCCGCTCATGACGAGCTGCCAGAACGCGAGCCAGCAGGCCGAGACCCGGGCGTCGATGGCGTACGCCGGCAAGAAGCTCAAGGCCGGCTCCGCGCAGGCGAGGGTCTACTTCGACGCCGGGCACTCGGCGTGGCTCGCCCCCGCCGAGATCGCCTCGCGGCTCAACGGGGCGGACATCGCCAACAGCGCCGACGGCATCTCGCTCAACGTCTCCAACTACCGCACCACGGCGGAGTCCGTCGCGTACGCCAAGCAGGTCATCGCCGCCACCGGCGTGTCGCGGCTCAAGGCGGTCGTCGACACCAGCCGCAACGGCAACGGGCCGGCCGGCTCCGAGTGGTGCGACCCGCCGGGGCGGGCCATCGGCACGCCGAGCACCACGGCCACGGGCGACGCGGCGATCGACGCGTACCTGTGGGTGAAGCTGCCCGGCGAGGCCGACGGCTGCATCGCCGCCGCCGGCCAGTTCGTTCCGCAGCGGGCGTACGACCTGGCGGTCGCCGCCGGGCCGGTCCCGACGACCCCCGTCCCGACCACGCCGCCCGCCACCACGCCGCCCCCGACCACTCCCCCGCCCACCACTGGCCCGCCGACCACGCCGCCGTCCCAGGGCTGCGCGGTCACCTTCACCCCGAACACCTGGAGTGGCGGGTTCACCGCCGAGCTGCGGGTGACCAACCGGGGCGCGGCCCTCAGCTCGTGGACGTTGGCCTTCACCGCGGGCCCCGGCGTGCGGCTGACCAACGGCTGGAGCGGCGAGTGGAGCCAGAGCGGCGAGCGGATCACCGTCCGCAACTCCCCCTGGAACGGCAGCCTCCCCTCGGGCGGCACGGTCAGCGTCGGCTTCCAGGGCACGTACTCCGGCGCGAGCCTGCCCACGCCGGGCGGCTTCACCCTCAACGGCGCGCCCTGCGCCTGATCCCCCACGGGAGCGGGCGGGGCGTTACGGCCGGGCGACCGCGGGAACGCGGGCGGTTGACGAAGGAGGAGGCTCATGACCAGACCTTCGACACCGAACCTCGCCCGGCACCCCGCCGGACCGGGCGGCGACCTCCCGCCCGGTCCGGCGGGCCGCCCCGCCCCGCCCAGCGGCGACGGGCACGGCCCGCAGGCCGGGCCGCCGACCGTGACGATCGGGTCGTATCCGGACTACCCGTCGGCGCAGCGGGTGGTGGACCACCTGGCCGACAACCGGTTCCCGGTGGAGCGCACCGCGATCGTGGGGACGAACCTCACCCTGGTCGAGACCGTGCTGGGGCGGATGACCACGGGCCGGGCGGCGCTGGTCGGCGCGGGCACCGGCGCCTGGTTCGGCCTGTTCATCGGGCTGCTGTTCGGGATCTTCACCGCCGGGAACTGGGTGGCGGTGATCCTCGTGGGCCTGGTCGTCGGTGCGATCTGGGGCGCGGTGTTCGGCGCGGTGGCGCACGCGATGACCGGCGGACAGCGGGACTTCACCTCCGCCAGCTCGCTGCGCGCCGGCCAGTACGCGGTCACCGTCGACGCCGACGTGGCCGAGCAGGCCCGGCAGTTGCTGGGGCGGCTGCACCTGACGCCCGCCGGCGCGACGCCCGGCTGATGCGCCCACCGGTCACCGAGGCCGGGCCGGCGGCCCGGTGATCGCAGTGACGGACGGCCCCGGGGATGCCCCCGGGGCCGTCCGCCGTGCCGGTCAACCGTCGGTCGCGAGGCGGGCGTGCAGGTGCTCGTCGTGCCGGCGGCCGTCGCCGTAGCGGTACGACTCGCGCAGCGTGTTGCACGGGGCATTCTGGCACGCCGCCGGGCCCGCCCGCCCAGTTTTTCACGCCATCCTCTTCACATTCGAATCATCTATGGCCGAACCTGCCCCACTCGACCGATCAACCAGCCCCGGTGCATGTTGTTAAATTTTGAACTAGTGCTAGTGTTGCGGCATGACGGAGAGCCTGGACAGCGAGCGGATGGCCTGCTGGCGCGCCTACATCGAGTCGAGCCAGCGGCTGTTCACCCAGCTCGAGGACGACCTGCGGGCCGACAGCGAGCTGAGCTTCGCCGACTACCACGTGCTCGTGCTGCTCTCCGAGGCGCCGGGGCAACGGCTGCGGATGGGTGAGCTGGCCGGCCGGCTGGTCTTCTCGCCCAGCCGCCTGACGTACCAGATCACCTCGATGGGCAAGCGCGGCCTGGTGGCCAAGCAGCCCTGCGCCGAGGACGGGCGGGGCAGCGAGGCGGTGCTCACCGCCGCCGGGCTGCTGGCGCTGCGCGAGGCCGCGCCGCACCACCTGCGCTCCGCGCGTCACCACCTGATGGACGACCTCGACGACGCCGAGATCGCCTGCCTGACCCGGGTCTTCGAGCGGCTCGGCCGACGCCTGCGCGCCGACCGCGACGCCTCGGCCACCCCCAGCGAATAAGGAGTTCGGGATGCCCGCCATCACCGTCGACGACGTCCTCGTCCTGCCCCGCCTGCCCCGGCTCGACGAGACCACCGGCTACCGGCCGGTCCGCCGGCTGACCACCGCCCCCAGCGGGTACGAGGGCGAGGGCTTCCCGGTCCGCCGCGCCTTCGCCGGGGTGCCCACGCACGAGCTGGACCCGTTCCTGCACCTGGACCAGATGGGCGAGGTGGACTACGCGCCCGGCGAGCCCAGGGGCACCTCGTGGCACCCGCACCGGGGCTTCGAGACGGTGACCTACATGATCGACGGGATCATGGACCACCAGGACTCGCAGGGCGGCGGCGGCACCATCACCGACGGCGACACCCAGTGGATGACGGCCGGCACGGGGATGCCTCTAGACGCACATCACACGACGGCGAAACGCTAGACGGGCAGCGCTTCGCGCTAGACGTCGAGCGTTGTACGCTAGACGCCATGCCCCTTCCGCTAACCGGGCCCGTCGCCGGCCGACGGCGACCCCGCGCGAGTATCTACGTCCGCCTGTCGCACCAGGCGGACGAGTCGAACACGTCGCTTGAAAACATGATCGCCGAATGCCGGGCCCTGCTCGCCCGGGAAGACTTCGAGGAGGCCGCGTTACACATTGACGACGGAATCTCGGGCGGGGTGCGCGACCGCCCCAAGTTCGTCGCCTGGCTCAATGACGCCCGGTATGGGCGCTGTGACGTGTTGGTCGCGCATCACGTCGACCGCATGACCCGCGAGGGTTTAAACGTCGCTGCGATGATTCTCGACGTTCAGGAAGGCAAAGACCCGGCGACCGGGCGAGTCATTCGCCCGCCCGTCCGCCTCATGGACACAAAGGGCGTTGACTCTAACGGCGGGGTGGCGTTCCGCCTCATGTTCCTGATCAAGGCAGAGGCGGCCCGCGAGGAGCGCGAGCGTGCCCGCGAACGGGTCGCCGGCCGCGCCACCCGGCTACGCCTAGCCGGGCGCTGGCCCGGGGGCGAGGTCCCCTACGGATACCGAATCGTGCCCGCGCCCGACGGCAAGGGTAAGACGCTGGCCGAGGCCGAGGAGGAGGCCGCCGCGCTGCGCGACTGCGCCTCGCGCATCCTGGCCGGCGATCCACTCGCCCGGACGGTCCGATGGATGAACCGGCACGGCCCGAAACCGCGCCGCGCCCCCGAATGGTCGCGGATCACGCTCGGGCAATCCCTGACCGGCGACCACATTCTAGGCCGCGTAACCGTCGGCAACGTTGTCCAGCGCGACGCCGACGGCCGGGCGCTGACGCCGTTCCCCGCTGTGCTCGACCTACCCACGGTGACCGAGCTGCGAAAGGCCCTCGCGCCGTCCCCCGACCCCCGGAAGCGGGGCGGACGGAAGCCGGCCCGCCTCGCCTCGCGGCTGGTCGAGTGTGGCGGGTGCGGGGCGTATCTATTCGTCGTCCGACGCACCGCCTCGCACACTGCAACCGAGATCGCGGCCGGTCGCCGCGGGCGGTCAGACCTAATCGCCTACAGGTGCCAGCGACGGGCCGGGGGCGGTCTCTGCGACGCGCCCGTGGTCGTGTCGGCGCTCCCCTTCGAGGCACACCTAGAATCGATGTTCCTCGCTGATTTCGGACGTCTGCCGATGGTGGAGAAACGAGTAGTCGTCGCCGACGACGGCAAGCTAGCCGAGGTCGAGGAGATGATTTCGGCGACGCTGGCCCAACTCGCCCAGGCCGTCACGCCCGAGGCCGTCGCGCGGCTGCAATCGCTACAGGGTGACCGGGACCTCCTCGCGTCTGCGCCCCGCACGCCCGTCGTGACCCGGGTAGCGACGGGGCGGACGATGGCCGAGGAATGGCACGCCCGCGACGTCGAGGGTCGCCGCGAACTACTCGCCGACGCGTACGAATTGCTACGCCTCGGCCCCGGCAAGCGCGGGCGGCGAGGATTCGACCCGGCGCGGCTGACCGCGATTCCCGCCGAAGGTGAGCACGACCCCGAGGATTAGCGCCGGGAGACGGACGCGGGGGTGACGGAGTGACCCCAGTAGCTACACTCCCCTATTCTCTCTCTAGTCGTCGTCGTCGTCTCTAGAGAGAGAATAGGGAAGTGTAGCTACGGGGAGCACTCCGTCACTCCCGCCCACAGAGAAAGGCCCCCAGGGCTAACCCCGGGGGCCTTTCCGTTGCGCCGGTTAGCGCGACGTACGCGCCATGCCCACGAACCCCGCCCACGCGGCCGGGCTGAAAGCCAGCGCCGGCCCGCTCGGGTCCTTCGAGTCCCGCACGGCGACCACGCCGGGAAGGTTGTCGGCGACCTCGACGCAGTCACCGCCGTTGCCGCCGCTGTACGTGCTCTTGCGCCACCGCGCCCGGGTCAGGTCCATGTCTCTGCCGCTTTCGTGAGTAGGTCTAGGGACTGCCCCCGTGGCAGCGCCTCGCCACGGATGCGCTCCCAACGCCGTTCTAGCGTAGCGACCTCGGCCGGCTGGTCAACGATGACCGCGTGCGCCTGACTGTCGACATGCGCCGCCCGTCCGCCGTCGGCGAGTGCGGCGAGCGTGAACGGTCCGTCAAGGCCCGGGTACGTCGGTACGTCCGCGGGCACAATGTGAATTTGGACAGTCGGCAGGTCCGCGCACGCGGCGAGGTGCGCGAGCTGGGCCGCCATGACGCCCCGGGGCCCGGCGGCGGGTCGCCGGATCGCCTGTTCGTCGATCACGGCGACCACGGACGGGGGCCGCTCCCGCGTCAGGATCGCTTGCCGGGCGAGGCGGGCCGAGACGAGGTCGTCGACCTCGGCGGGCGGTAGATCCTGGCCGGCGAACGTCGCCCGCGCGTACGTCTCTGTCTGAAACAGCCCCGGTATCCACGCGAGGTGGAACGCGCGCAGCGACAGCGCCTCGCGCTCGATATCGACCCACGGCCGGAACCACGCCGGTTCGCGACGCTGGATTACGTCCGGCCAGAGGTCCTTTACGTCCCGCCCGAGGATCGCTGCGAGCTGCGAGCGGTACCGGGGCCGCGGCACCCGTCCGCGACTGACCCACCGCTGAGCGGTTTTCGGGTCCACACCCACCTGACCAGCGAGACTGTCGGCGGTCTCGCCGGCCTCGGCCATTGCGGCAATAAGTCCGTGGTTCACACGGCCCTCCCCTGGGGACTCTTTGGACGTCCGGCGGACCCACTTTAGCGCGGTGTTAGCGTCCCGTCACTATCCGCCAGGGTAGGTCCATGACGCCCCGGGCCGGGGGTTACCAGGATCGGGCCCGGGGTTGTCGGGGGCCGCCCGTCCTTCCACGGCACCACACCCGAGCGGGCGGCCCCCTTCCACCATCCCCACCGGACAGGAGGCGTGCTATGGGCGGGCGAGGCGGTCGACACCGGGCCGGCAACCGGCGGGACCGCCCCGCCCCGGCCCCAGCGAGCAACGTCCCGCCCCCGCGCACGACCCCGGGGCACGGGAACGACGCGACGGCGATTCTGTGGTGGCAGGATGGCGCGCGGCCGACCCCGGCGCAGGAATGGCGCGCCAACGGGGGCCGCTGGTGACCGCGCCCACGCTGCGCCCGATCAAGGCCGGCGACGTGCTGCATCTGACCCGCGCCGCGAGTGTGCAATTCGTACGCCCGATCATCGTGCGGGTGATCCGCGAGCTGACCGACCGGCACACCTATTACGGCTGGACGTGGATCGAGGTTTACCAGCTTGACGCCCGCGGCGAGGCGGTCTCGCGGCGAGAGCTGTTCGTGAGGCGGGCGGGGCTGGTATATCTGCGCGCGACTCCCGCGCCCGCCCGCGCCCGGGTGGCCGCGCGGTGACCGCCCCGGAACATAGCCCGGTGCGCCCCCTGTGGCTCTGCCGGCGCTGTGCGGCCCCGTGGCCGTGTGGGGCCGCGCGGGTGGCGTTGCTCGCCGAGTACCGCGGTAACCGGGTGGGTCTCGCGGTCTACCTCGCCGCCCTGATGACCGAGGCCGAGGACCAGCTAACCAAGCTGACCCCCGCGACCCCGCCGGCCGACATGGTCAACCGCTTTCTTTCCTGGGTCCGCGCCCCGCGCCCCTGACCCCCGCCCCGGTGCGGCCCCCTCCCCCGGGGCCCCCGGGGCGGGTCTCTGTCCGGGCCCCGGAAAAGAGTGTGGGGCCGGGTGAACAATCTCGCAGCCCTGGCGCATAGGCGCTGTGTCCGAGCAACACAGCGCCTTAGGAGGCAGCGTGAGCGAGTACATCAACCTTCCGACCACCGACGGTGAAGGCGAGACCGTCGGCCGGCTGTCCGTCGCGCCGTCCGCGTGGGTCGACGGCGGGACGTTCGTCGAGCTGACCCGGTCGGGTCGGCGCAACATCGGCCACCTGTCCGCCGAGGAGGCCGCCCGCCTGGGCGCGTTCCTGGTGAAGCGGTACGGCCTCGACGGCTGGACGGCCGAGGTCGGCGAGCCCGTCGGTTTCAAGGCCGGGACGTGGCCGGCGCGCGACGCGACCCGCGGCACGGTCGAGGCCGCGCCGGATGGCGACGGCGCTTACCGGATCACGTTCACCGAGGGCCCCCGGGCGGGCGGCACTCACTACGTGTACCGGGGCTGCGTGGTCCCGCTCGCGGTCGTTGAGGCCGCCGAGGCACGGAAGCCGGCCGAGGTCAAGACCGAGACCGCGCCCGCCCCTCGCATCGTCGAGGGTGGCGTCTACCGGCTGCTGCCGAACGCCGAGACCGCGCCGGGCATCGGGTCGCAGGCCGCCCGGGACGGCGTGACGAGGGTCAAGGTCGTCGACCTGACCCCGTACCCCAATTCGGGGGCCGTCCGGGCGGTCCCGCTCGACGGGGAGGGGGTCGGACGCGCCGAGCGTCGGTACCTGATCCTGCCGAAGTACCTCGCCCCGCTCCCGGCGGACGCCGAGGCGTCGCCGGCCCCGCTGACGCGTGGTGACCGTGCCGTGGTGACCGAGGATTTCAAGGCCAACTACCGGCAGTTCCGCGCGGGCGACGTTGTCGAGGTGTACACGGTCGGTTCCACGCTGGCCGGCGTGCGCCGGCTGTCCGACGGCGCGACGTGCGCGAGCCGCCTGGACAGGCTGCGCCGGACCGACTCGCCCGCCCCCGCGCTGGCCCCGCTGACGCCGGGCGACATCGTCGCGCTGAAGCCGCGCGCGAAGACGTCGACCGGCGGGAACGTGTACTTCCGGCCCGACGTGACCCGCGTACGGGTCGTGCGCGCGATTTCCGACAGTGATTTCGTCGTGCGCAGCGTCGACGGCTCGGGCGTCGACGGCGGCGGCAAGCGCGCGGCGTTCGGCACGCAGTACGTCGGCCGGGCGTTCCTCGGCGACCCGGAGACGGTCGAGCCCGTCGCGCCGACCGCGCTGAAGCCCGGCGACATCGTCGCGCTGAAGCCGCGCGCGAAGACGTCGCACGGTCACGAGGTCTACTTCCTGTCGGACGTGACCCGCGTCCGGGTCGAGGCGGGCCCGGACCCCGACGGCGATTACCGGGTGTGCAACGTCGACGGCGCGGGGACCGCGTTCGGCCGCGGGACCTACCGCACGCAGTACGTCGGCCGCGCGTTCCTCGGCGACCCCGAGGCCGCGCCGGGCGAGGAGTCGCGCCCGTGGGCCGTCGGCGACGTCGCGGTGGTCACCGACGCCGACGCGTTCGGTCGGTTCCGCTTCCGGGTCGGCGAGCGTGTGCGCCTGGTCATCGACAAGGGCCGGCGCGACGGGAGCGCGCGGCACGCGTACTGGGCCACGTCGGTCGACGGTAGGCACACGGGCATGGTCTACGCGGTGGTACTCCGCCGGGAGGCCGCCCCCGCCGCGTGGGCCGTCGGCGATGAGGCGATCATCACGGAGGACTTCCCGCACTGCGCCTCGCTCTACGCGGGCGACCGGGTCCGCGTGACCAGCATCGGCGACCGTTCGGACAACATCCGGGCGGAGTTCGTCTCCGGCCGCGGCGAGCGGTTCAGCCTGGCCGGCGGGTGGTACCTGTCGACCGGGGTCATCCGCCGCCCGTAACACCCCCTGAAAAGGCCCGTCCCCTCCTCGGGGGCGGGCCTTTTTCATGCTCAAAAACAGGGGCCCTGGGGTGAACAGCCGGCCCGCGCTGGCGCATAGGCGTGGTGTCCGACCACACAGGTCCCGAGGAGGCCCTACATGCCCGAGGTATTCAGTCACACGGACCGCGACGGCGACCGGATCATGGTCGAGCGCCTTACCGCTCGACGGAGCGACGGCGCGACGTTCGGCGTGGTCGCCGACGACTCGCGGACCCGTGAGACGGTCGCCGTGTACCTGACCGACGCCGCCGCGGCCGACTTGCGCGACGCGCTCACGCCGCCGCGTCCGGCCCGGACGGGTGACCGCCGGCCGTCCGTGGTCGCCGACATCGAAGACGCCACCGGCGACAGCCTGACCGTTTACACGCGGTCGACGGGGGGCGCGCCGCTGTCGGTCACGATCAACGCCGAGACTGACCGCGAACAGACCATGACGCTGACCCCGGCGAACGTGACCACGCTGCGCGCGGCGCTGAAGCCGCACGACCCGGCCGAGCGGGACGCGCCGGCCCCGCTCACGACCGTCGAGGCGGGCCGTGTGTACCGACTCCTGCCGTCGGCGACGCTGGCGGGCGGGACGCCGTCGGTCATGGTGCGTCACGGTGTGACCCGCGTCGAGGTGGTCAACGCGCGACCGGACAGCGACGGCGACGTGTGGGTGAAGCGCCTCAACGGTAGGTACGTGGGCACGCGCAACTGCGTTCACCCGTCCGGCCTCGCCCCGCTCGACGACGCCCCGGCGACGCCCGCCACGCCCGACGCCGTCGAGGCGCTGTCGTCGAGGCTGACCGACGTCGCCCCGCAGCTCGACCCGGCGCGGGTCGCCGCGTGGGAGAAGGCCGCCGCCCTGCTGGCGGACAAGGAGGTCGAGTCGTTCGAGGTGCGGGCGCTGGCCGAGTTCCTGATTGGTGACCGGCCGTGAAGCGCGCGCTCCCCTACGCCCTCGGCGGTGCCCTCCTCGGGGCCGCCGGGGGCCTGTCCCTGGGCCTGGGCGTGTGGTGGGCCGCCTGGGTCGTGTGGTTCCTGTACTTCGCCGCGGTCGAGGGCATGGCGCTGTTCAACAGCCGGGCCGGCGACACGCTTTCCGAGCACGTCTGGGCGTGGTTCGGCACGGCGACGCACCCCGGCGGTATGCGTGCTCCGTCCGGGTGGGCGCGGGCGCGGCGGTTCGTGTTGCTGGCCTTCATGTGCTGGCTGTCTGTGCATTTCTTGACGGGAGGGCTGTTCTGATGACGGTCAGTGACTTCAACGGCGTTCAGGTGTCCGACACGCTCGACCGCGACGGCGAGGCCCGTTTCGAGGTCGACGGCGAGTGGCGCTGGTTGCGGCGAAGCGACGTGCGCGAGCTGCGCGACCACCTCTCGCGGCTGCTGGGCGACACCCCGGCGACCGCGCCGGCCGCGGTCGAGTTGGTCGAGGGCCGCGAGTATCGGTTGCTGCCGGATTCGCGGTACGCCGACGGGGGCCGGACCGTGCTGACCGAGGAGGGCGCGACCCGCGTTCGGTTGACCCGGGCGACGCCGGACGACGACGGCGACGTGTTCGTGAAGCCCCTCGACGGTTCGGCGGGGCACATCGCCCACGCTCATCGCTACGTCGACCCGAAGTACCTCGCCCCGCTCGACGACGCCTCGCCGGCCCCCGCGCCGGACGCCGTCCGTGCCGCGCGGGAGGTCGCCGAGGAGTCACGCACCGCTCACCACTACATCACGGCCCGGTGGTGGGACGCGTTCGCCGACAAGCTCGAAGGGAAGGCCCCGTGAAGCTCATCGCCGCGGTTCTGGCCCTGTTCGCGTACCTGATGCTGACCGCCTGGGCATTCATGGTCACGGTCGGCGTGATCCGGGCCGAGTGGGTGCCCGACCTGCCCACCATCGGCTACGGGCCGTCGATCCTGGTCGTCGGCCTGTTGACGGTCATCGCCGCGCTCATGCGGGGCTCATCGTCCGCGTCCGACTAACCGCCTCCTCGAAAGGCCCGCCCCGCCTCGCGCCGGGCGGGCCTTTCCCGTTTCCATCACTAAGGAGATTCTGTGTCCCGCACCCGCTCCGCTCTCCGTCGCCTCGGCGCGGCCATGCTCGCGGCGGCTGTCGCGCTGTCCAGCCTCGCCGCGCTGGTCGCGTGTGGTGACCCTGCGCCGGCCTGCGCCGGCCCGGTCGTGCCTCGCCCAGCCCCGCCCGCACCTCGGCCCGCCGGCCGTCCGGCTGTCCCGCCGGCCCGCCCCGCCCCGCCGGTCAGCAAGCCGTCCGTCTACCGGACCGAGTACCGCGACGGCGTCCCCGTGGTCGTGCCGGTCATCGTGCCCGTCGACCTCGACGACGACGATTGCAACTGACCATGACCGACGACCTAGCGACCCTGTCCGCGCACCTCGCCGAGGCGCACGGCCTCGACCCGGCCGACCTCGCCGCGCGCGTGCGGGCCCAGCTCGCCCGGCGGGCCCGGCGCGGCCGGCAGGCTGTGAAGCGCTGCGGCGACTGCGGCGAGGTGCGGCCCCTGTTCGACTTCGCCGCGGATCGCTCGCGCCCGGACGGGGCGCAGCGCCGTTGCCGGCCGTGCGACAGCGCCCGGCAGGCTGCTCGACGCGCGTCACCCACCCGTGGCGCATAGGCAGTACGTGAGGGCTCGCTAGCACGTCCTCACCCCGCTATGCCCACCGCCGACGACCCGTGAGCCCTATGGGACGGGCTCGGCGGTGGGACCGCATGCACCCGGGACGGGAAGGTCTCGACGCCGACGACAGCCGCACGCGGACCGTCGGCGCACCCGAGTTCGACTCTCGGCCGTTCCACGTACGCCCCTTTGGCCCTCTGTGCTCTGGCACACGGCACTGCCCGCGCTCGACGCGGGGCGCAGACGTGCGCGGGTTTCGTCGCCTGGGCGACGTGCGCTCCTAGCGGACCTGGCCGCGAGGGTGCGTCGCCCGGGTTCCCCTCACGCCCCCGGGTGTGCGCTCCGCTCGCTAGCGATCATTGACCCGCGGCTACGGCGCGGGATGCGGCGTTGAGCGCCCCGGGGGCGTTCTCAAACCCTGGGGGCGTAGCTGTGACGTGGGAGGGTTCCGATCGTAGGGCCCGGCTTCCGCACGACTGGGCCCTGCGCCGGGTGCGGGTGCTGCGTCGGGACGGCTACCGATGCCGGGCGGTGTTCAGCACGGGGGCGCGCTGTGGTGCCCCGGCGGGCGAGGTCGACCACGTCAAACGTGGGGACGACCACGACCTAGCCAACCTGCAAGCGCTGTGTACCTACTGCCACGCCCGGAAGACAGCAGGCGAGGCAGCACAGGCCCGCCGGCCACGGCCCGCGCGTGCGCGACCGAGCGAGCGCCATCCTGGCGCGCTGTGACCGAGTGTGAAGCGCTGACCGTCACGCTGCGTGACCCTGGGGGGAGGCCCCCTCCCCCGCCCCGCCCCCAACCGAAGCGGCATAGCGCCCCGGGCTCTGTACGGGCGTAGAGGTCGTGACGGAAAGCGACCGCGGTTGCATTCCGTAACCCCCTTCGAGAGGTATCAATGCCCCTGTTGGTCCCGCCCCCGGTGCCCACGCCGCGCCACCCGGATACCGAACACTTCCTTCCCCTGTTCGACACGTCGCACCTCCCGCCGCACCTCGCCGCGGTCGCCGCGCCGCTCGCCGCAACGGCGTTCACCACGATTGCGGCCCTGCCGGACGGCCCCGAGCTGACCGCGTGCCTGCGGAAGTTGCTCGAAGCCAAGGATTGCGCCGTGCGGGCGCGGGTGCTGGCGGGGTAGCACCTATTTCGACGTCAGGTGGAATTCGCCGCATGGGCCGCAGGGGTACACCCTGAACGCCACGCCCGGTGGGGTGTGCCGCGCGGCATCCCTGGCGTGCTCTCGCGTTGCGTACCATCGTTTCTCGGGGGTCACCGCACAGGGACCGCGCCGCGGCACATACCACCGCTCGCACTTAGGGCACTGGCTTGCCGCCCTTGCCAGCGACCGGGGGCTACCCCCGAAGCGCGCTGCGAGGGATTCGACCGCCGCCGCGCGACTAGCGAACATACGGCGCGTGCCATGGTAAAGGCACGATGCGGGTAAATCCCCTGCCACATACCAGGCGTCGCAGGGCTCGCAGAAATACGGCGCGGGTGGAACTGGCAGCTTATATAGCTCCGCACTGGCAAGCGCGGATTCCTGGGCGGCCCGTTTGGTCGCATATCGACGGTCGCTCCGGTGCGTGCGCGGGTTAGGCACCCACCACATACCGCAGCACTCGCGGGGTGCGGGGTCGAACGCACAGCCCGGAAAGTGCCCCGAATGCTCATGGACGTAAAGCCGAGCCCCGGTAAGGGTCCAATGACCTGACTCGTTCTCGTGTTCGCGGCACGTCGCCGTTTGCGCCTCGCTGCTCACGTTCCCGAGTTTACGCATCCCACCGCGCTAGCCCGAAAGGAGGTCCCGCCGTGGCCCGCGGCACCATGCACGCCCCTAAGCCCGACGCGACGCGACGCCGTCGCAACGCACCGACGCACGGCGAGACCGTCCTACCGGCCGACGACGGGACCGTTCGCGGCCCTGCGCTGGCGGACCTACTCCCGGGCCGTCCGTTCGCGCCCGAAGTCGCCGCATGGTGGGAAGACTGGCGACGCGCTCCCCAGGCCGCCGCTTTCGAGCGGACGGATTGGCGGCGACTCGCCACGCTCGCGCCGATCCTCGATGCGTATTGGCGTCGCCCGAGCGCCGCGGCGCTGTCTGAGATTCGCATGAACGAGGAGAGGTTGGGCGCGACGGTCGTCGACCGGATGCGCGCACGAATGCGGGTCGAGACCGACGCGGACACCGCGGACGCGCTCCCCGCGGGCGTCACCTCCCTGACCGAGCGTCGCGCCGAGCTGCGCGACCGCCTCGGGTGACCGCGCCGGACGCCCGGGAAGCCGAACTAGCAGACCTCGCCGCCCTCGCCGCGCTCGAAGCGCGCAGGGCCGTCGCTGCACACGCCTTGACCACGCTCGCCCTTTTCCCGCTTGACGGGAGCGTGAAAACGCTTGGCTGGGGGGTCGTTGAATGGGTCGAGGCGTGGTTGCTTCAGCCCGATGGCGACGAGGCCGGCGAGCCATATCGGCTTACCCGGGAACAGCTCAACTTTGTCTTATGGTTTTACGCGGTCGACGACCGCGGGCGCTTTATCTACCGCCGCGCCGTCCTTAGGAGGGCGAAGGGCTGGGGAAAAGCCCGTTCCTCGGCGCTTTAGCGCTGGCCGAGCTGTGCGGCCCGGTCAGATTTTCGCATTGGAGCGCCGAGGGTCGGAATGAGGACCCGCGCCGCGACTTCGAGCCCGTCGGCAAGCCGCACCCCGCGCCGTGGATCGTGATTGCGGGCGTCAGCGAGACGCAGACCGAAAACACAATGGCCGCGATTCGCGCAATGGTCGAACAATCACCGTTGGTCGAGGTCGAGGGCCTTGACATTGGTAAGACGCGAATCTTCACGCCGTCGGGCGGGAAGATTATGCCGGTTACCGCGTCCAGCTCGACCCAGGAAGGTGCGCGCCCGTCCTTCGCCATTATGGACGAGACGCACCATTGGACCGAATCTAACGGCGGGTACGCCCTCGCCCGCGTGATCCGGCGCAACCTCGCTAAGAGCCGCGACGGCATGGCCCGCGCAATCGAGACCACGAACGCGCACGCGCCGGGACAGGACAGCGTCGCCGAGATTTCCTATCTCGCCTATCTGGCGATGCTCGAAAAGCGCACCCGCGCGACCGGCATTCTGTACGACTCCCGCGAGGCCCCCGGGACGATCGACCTCGCCGACCGGGACGCCCTCATGGACGGCCTAGCAATGGCCTACGGCGATTCGCTGTGGGTTGACCTAGAGCGTATCGCCGAGGAGGTCTACGACCCGGCGACCCCGCCCGAGGAGGCGCGGCGATTCTATTTGAACCAAATTGTAGCCGCCGCCGATAGCTGGCTAGCGCCGCACGAATTCGACGCGAACGAACGTGACGACCTCGCCCCGCTGAAGCGCGCCGAGCCTGGTAAGTGGCGCGAGGCCGACACGGTCACGCTCGGGTTTGATGGCTCACGGACGGACGACAGCACGGCCCTTGTCGCCGTACGAATGTCCGACGGCGCGGCGTTCCTCCTCGGCCTCTGGGAAAAACCGGAAGGCCCTTCCGGCGTCGGGTGGGAAGTCAATCAAGACGACGTTCGCGGCGTGGTTGACTACGCGTTCGCCACCCTCGACGTAGTCGCGTTCTTTTCCGATGTCGCGTATTGGGAAACCGACGTGGATCGCTGGCGCGAGCTGCACGGCGAACGCCTGTTGGTGAAGGCGACGACCCGTCACGCCGTCGGGTGGGACATGCGCGCCCATCGCGCCGAGACCGTCCGCGCCGTTGAGGCGCTTCACCGTGCGTTTGTCGACGGCGAGGTCCCGCACGACGGAGACCAACGGCTACGCCGGCACGTCCTGAACGCTCGCCGCCGGCCGAATCAGTACGGCGTGAGTTTCGGCAAAGAGACACGCGAGTCGCCGAAAAAGGTTGACGCACTCGCCGCGCTTCTCCTCGCCGTGATGGCCCGGCAGCGCGTGATCGCCGACGGCGCGCTAGCGAAGCGCCGGAAGCCGACCGGCCGCCTGTACGGATTCTGACCGCTTACACGCCTCGGAAGGGGGCCCGCCCGTTGCCGACTAACGGCAGTATTACCGGCCTCGCCGAGGAACTGATAGGCGAGCACGCACGGGAAACCGGCAACCGCAACGACGGGGCCGGTAAGGTCGCGCGGTACCTCCGTGGCGATCACGATTTGCCGTACGCCCCGCGCGGTGCGCGTGAGGAGTATGTGTCGCTTGCGCGGAAGTCGGTTACCAACTGGCTTCCCCTGATCTCGGAAACGTACGTCAAGGGCCTGTTTGTCGACGGCTACCGCGCCGAGAAGACGACCGAGAACGCGCGCCCCTGGGCGTTCTGGCAGGCTAACCGCCTCGACGCACGGCAAACGATCGCCCACCGCGGCGCGCTCGAATACGGCGCGGCGTATGTGCGGGTCCTGAGGACCACGGCAGAGCCGAGCATTCGCCCGCTTCCGGCGCTGAAGACGCACGCGCGGTACGAAGATGACGACGACGATTTTCCCGTTCACGGCCTTCATATCCTCGGCCGGACCAGCGACGGCGCGCAGCTTTACGACCTGTACGACGGTACGGCCGTGCACCGACTCGCACAGGAGCGCGGCGGGTCGCTGGATGTGGTCACCTCGACGCCGCACGACCTCGGCCGGGTGCCGTGGGTCCGGTTCCGCGACCGCCTCGACGGCGAGAATCGCGGCATCGTCGCGCCGCTGCTGGTCCTACAGGACCGAATCAATGAGGCCGTTTTCTCCCTGCTGATCGCCTTGCAATTCGCGTCGTTTCGACAGCGTTGGGCGACCGGCCTTGCAATCCCGGTCGTCGAGGATGAGGAAAGTCCGCTTTACGGTCAGCCGGTCGAGCCGTTCCAAGCCGCGGTAGATCGCCTGTGGGTCACAGACTCGCCGGACGCAAAGTTTGGTTCGTTCGACCAGACCGACGTTTCCGGGCACCTCGAAACCTACGGTTCCGGCGTGCGAACGCTCGCCGCAATCGCGCAGCTTTCGCCCCATGTGCTGCTCGGCGACCTAGTCAACCTGTCCGCCGACGCGCTCGCCGCCGCCGAGGCCGCGACGCAACGAAAAATCGGCGAGTACGAGACAATCTTCGGCGAGAGCTGGGAACAGGTGTTGCGCCTCGCTGCGTTCGCGGCCGGCGACACGGCCTCGGCCGGCGACACGGCATCCCAGGTGCGCTGGCGCGATACCGAGGCCCGCTCGATGGCGGCGACGGTCGACGCGCTCGGCAAAATGGTCACGATGTTGTCGGTCCCTGCCGAAGCGGCATGGGAGCGCATTCCGGGCGTGACCGACACGGACGTCAAGCGCTGGCGCGAGCTTGCGAGGTCGTCCGACGGCCTGACGCAGCTCGCGGCGACGCTGGCGCGCCGGGCCGAGCCCGCCCGGCAGTCCGGCGACGACCCGGGGGCCGCCGGTGGCACCGACGGCTAATCAGGTCGCCGACGAATACCGGCGACTGCAATCCGAGCTGTCGGGCGAGGCCGCGGCGCAGGTCGCCGTCGCCTATTCGACCCTGCTCGACCCGCTCGACCTCGACCGGACGTGGCCCGTCTATGCCGAGGTGGTCGCGCAGATCATCGAGGCAGCCCGGCGCACCGCGGCGACCCTCGCGGGGGCGTTCTACGTTGCCCACCGCGAGGCGTCGAGGGTGCTCGGCGAGGTCCCGCCGATCGCTTACGCCGGGCAGCTCCCGGCGGCCCAGCTCTCGACGTCCCTTCTCGTGACCGGCCCCGTTCGGGTCAAGTACCTGACGGGGCGGGGCACGCCCCCGGCCCAGGCCGCGACGCAAGCGCGTGCGGCTACGGCCCGCGCCGCGGTTCGCCACGTCACGGACGCCGGGCGAGACACGATCCGCGACACGTCCCGGCGGGACCGCCTCGCGCTCGGATACGCCCGGGTGACCGACGGCGACCCCTGCTATTTCTGCGCGATGTTGGCGAGCCGTGGCCCGGTTTATGAGTCCGAAGAGACCGCCCGCGGCGACGACCCGTATCACGACGGGTGCGGGTGCGTGCCCGCGCCGGTCTACCGCCGGTCGGACCCGTGGCCCGGCGGGGCCCGGGACTACGCGGCCCTTTGGCGCGAGGCGACAGCCGGCAGGTCCGGCCGCGCCGCGATCAACGCCTTCCGGCGCGCGTACGACGCCGCCCGCTGAGACGACCGGAGAGCGGCTGACGCGTGTCGCCCGGCCCGATCCCCTACCCGCTCTGCGCTAGTCGCCTAGCGGAGTTCTGAGACCCGCGCGGACAGGTGCCGCGCATTCGGCACAGGAGGCCGCCCCATGTCCGACCCGACCCCCGCTCCCGCCCCGTCCGCGCCGCCCCCGGCGACCGACCCCGCACCCGCGCCGGCCCCGGTCACCCTCGACGGCCCGTACGACGAGGCGCGCGGTACGCGCCTAATCGCCAACCTTCGTGCCGAGCTGGCCGAGCTGAAGGCGCAGCGCGCCGCGCCCGAGGTTGCCGAGCTGCGGTCGCAGCTTGACGCACTGACCGCCGACCTGACCCGCACGCGCCTAGACGCCGCACGGGCCGAGGCCGCCACCGCGGCGGGCGTCCCCGCGCACCTGGCCGCGTACGTCAACGGCGCGACCGCCGAGGAGATCAAGGCAAGCGCCGAGCGGGTCGCGGCCGACTTCGCGGCGACGCGGACCCCCGCGGACCCGCTCCCGGCAATGCCGCGCCCGGCCCCGACCCCGGGGCGCGCGCCGGCCGACGCCGCTCCCGCTTTCGACCCCGTTGCGACCGCCCGCGCGGCGCGGGGTTACTGACCCCCGAGAGGTAGTTAATGCCGCACGATTTCGTAATCCCCGAGCAGGTCCTTTCGACGGCAATCGCGCTGGTCACTGATGACCTGGCGCTTGCCGCGACCGTGAATCGGGACTATGAGGACAGTTTCGGCGGTGGCCGGGGCACGGTGGTTAACGTGCGCGTGCCGGCGACGCTGAAGGCCCGGCGTCGGAAGATGACGCAGGACGGTACCCCGATCGTGGTCGACACGGTCACCGAGGAGACGATTCCGGTCACCATGACCGAGCACGTCTATTCGGCGACCGACATCAGCGATCTTCAGCTTCGGATGGACGTCACCGATTTCACGCGGCAGGTAACCGTTCCCCAGGTCCGCGGCATGGTCGAGGACCTTGAAAACCTGGTCGCCGAGACCATGCAAGAGCTGCCCGAGTCGGTCGGTATCGCGTTCGACCCGGCGGCCCCGAATAAGACGTTCAACGCCGCCCGAAAGACGCTGCGCGACCTCGGCGTGTCGCCGAACGGCATGTACGCGGCCGTCGGCACCGACGTTTACCGACAGCTTCTCGACGCGCGGGTCCTGTCCGACGCGAGCCAGGCGGGCACCACGTCGGCGCTGCGGAACGCGACCGTCGGCGCGCTGTCAGGCTTTACGGTTGTCGAGAACAACCGTATCGACGAGGACGAGATTATCTGGTATTCGCGCGATGCGTTCACCCTCGCCATTCGCGCCCCGTACCCGCCGGACGGTGCCGCTTTCGCGGCGTCGACCTCGAATGGCGGTTTCGCTATGACGTGGATCAAGGATTACGACTCGTCGATTCTGAAGAACCGGAGCGTTTTCCAGACCTACGCGGGCGCGCAGGCCATGCAAATCAAGCGCCTTGCGAAGGACGGCACCACCTCGAAGGTCGTGCCGGCCCTGCGCGTGAAGACCTCGACCGTCCCGGCCTGAACGGAGAACGCGTGAGCCTGCCCCCGCTCGCCCCGGTTGCCGCAATGGAGCGGCGGCTAGGGGTCGCCCCCGGCACGCTGGCCGGCGCGGACCTGGTCCGGGCGGGGGCGGCCCTCGACGACGCCTCGACGATGGTCCGCGCCGAGGCGGGTAACGACTGGGTCGCCGCCGACGGGACCACGGTCACCGCGCCCCCCGTGGTCGTGACCGTGGTCGTGTCCGCGGCGCTGCGGACCTACCGCAACCCCGACGGGTATTCCGGCGAGTCTGTCGGCGACTACTCCTATCAGTACGCACGGGATTCGACGTCGGGCTACCTGACGCCCGCCGAAGTGCGGATCATCCGGCAGGCCGCCGGCCGCACCGGGCAGGCCGTCTACTCGATTCGGACGCCGTCGGCGTATGAGGGCCCGCCCGCGCCCGGCCTGCCCCCGGCGGTGGTCGCGTGAGGTTTCCCGACGCGGTGACCGTGCTGCGACAGCTCGCCGCCGATGAGTACGGCAACCCAGGCACGGGCGGCCCGTTCGTGCCGGTCGCCGTGCTCGCCGGCTTCCGGGCCGGCGATGCGGTGTACCTCGCCCCCGGCGCAAACATCCAGCGGGGCGACCGCCTGACGATCGGCCCGGACACGTTCGACGTCGAGGGCGACCCGCGCCGGCTGCGGTCGCCGAGCCGCGAGGTGCTGACCCGGGTCGCCGTCCGTCCGCACAGGAGGTGACCGCGTGGCGCGCGTATCCATCCGCTTAGACCACAAGGGTATTGCCGAGCTGCTGAAGTCGCCGGAGTTTGCCGCGGTCATGACCACGAAATCGGCCGAGGTCGCCGCGGTCGTCGGGGCCCATCAATCCATCGTGCGTCACGAAATGCCGGTGACCGCCGAGCCGTACCAAACCGACCGCGCCGCGGCCGAGGTGACAATTGAGCACGCGGGCGGGATCGGCGTCGAGGCGAAGTACGGCGCACTGACCCGCGCGGCGACCGCGACCGGGCTAGAGGTGACCACACCGACCGAGGCGGACGCCCGCATAGCCCAGGCCGACCGTGCCCGTGAGCGTCGGGAGCGTGAGCGAAACCCCCGGGACCTTCGATGGTGAGGGCCCCAATCCGGTTTCACGACCCCCGCGCCTCGACCCTGGCCGTTCTGCGCGAGCTGCGCCCCGGGCTGAGCTACGGCACCAAGCGGTTAGAGGATTTCCCGGCGGGCGACGTGCCGGCCCTGCCGTACGTGATGGTTGCCGCCGACGGGACTTTCGTACGGCAGCGCGCGACAGCGACGGCGACGGTCCGGGTCGCCGCGTGGGGCGAGAGCGACGCAACGGGATACGACCTCGCCGACGACCTTCACGCCCGCCTCCTCGCCTATGAGGGCGGCCCCGGCGTACACGGCTTCCTGCCAATGGCAGGCCCGCTTCCCGCCGAGGATTTCGACACGGGCCGCCCAATGACGTTTTTCACTGTTCGCGCCCGGCTGCGCCCGCGCGACTAAGGAGCAATATGGCAGTCAATCAGTGGACGGGCGCGGACGTTTACACGGCCCCGCCGAACACCGCCGGCCCGTCCGATCTCGCGTCGGCGTGGGCCGATCCGTGGGACGTCGCCGGCCTCCTCGACGGCGCTGAGGGCTTTACCGAGGAGCGCGACGGCGACACTTCCGAGTTCTACGCCTGGGGCGGGAAGCTAGTCAAGGTCGTCCGCTCGAAGCACAAGCGCACCATTACGTTCGTCGCAATGGAAGACAGCGACGTCGTTTTCGCGCTGCGCAATCCGGGGTCGACCCGGACCACGTCCGGCGGCGTCACCACGTCGGTAATCCGGGTGCCCGAGACGCGGGAAACGGGGATCGGCTTCGAGACCCGCGAGGGCGTGCGCGTAAAGCGCCGGATCGTGAAGCGGGCCGTTGCCGAGGTTGACGGCGAGATCAAGGAATCCGAAGAGGCCCCAACCCTCTTCAAGATCAAGGTCACGATCTACCCCGAGGCCGACGGCACGCTCTACACGGAGATTGAGGGCGACGTCACCCCCACCCCGTAACCCGCACTTCCCCAGGCCCCGGAATCGCCGCGCGGACGGTTCCGTGGCCTGTTCCTCCGCGCCCTCTGCGCCGACTCCCGAGGAGACCGAATTGAGTACTAGCCGTGCCCGCGCCGCCCGCGCCGAGGCGACCGAGACCGCGACGACCTTCGATTTTGACGGCGAGTCGTACAGCGTCGCCCCCTCAAATCAGTGGGACCTTGACGCCCTCGACGCTTTCGAGTCCGGCCGCATTCTGACCGCCGTGCGGCTGATTCTGGGCGCTGACCAGCTCGCCCGATTCCGCTCGAAGCCGCGGACGATTGGCGATCTGGACGCGCTTTTCGACGCCGCTCAGAAGGCCGCAGGGATCAGCGAGGGAAACTAAGGGCGCTCGCCCGCGCACTCGCTCGCCACTATGACGCCGTCGAAGCTGACCTTCAGCGCGTCTACGGTATCGACCTCGGCGATTTGTGGGTGGGCGCTCTCTCGCTGCGCCGGCTGTGCGCGCTAGTCGCCAATCTCCCGGCAGGGTCGGCGCTCTGGGCCGCCGAGCACGGCCTACCATTCGGAATTACGCCCTCAGACGTGATCCTTGCCGACATTTACCACGCGGTTACGGGACAGACTCACCCGCTTAGACCCGCTCCGCGCACGGCCTCGACGGACCCCGTCGAGCGTCACAAATCGCTTGCCGATCGCCTCGCCGCCCAGCGCGAGCGGATTCAACGCGCCCGAGAGGAGGGCAAGTGAGTAACGTCGGTTACGCGACGCTGCAAATTCTGCCCTCTCTGCGGAATCTGCGGAAGCACTTGCAGAAAGACGCAGACAAGATCCTCGCCGATTGGGCGAAGGACGCTGGCGAGACCATCGGCGACGCGCTTTCGGAAGCCGCCGGGCGGGGCCTGGGCGACGCGCTGTCACAGGCAACCGAGCTGGACGCCGACCGTATCGCGCGCCCCGTCCGCGAAGGTGTCCGCGAGGGCGTGCGGGACGGGGCCGACGAAGGTGCCGCCGAGGCCGGTAAGCGAGTGCGCGTGCGTCTCCTCGGCCCGACTCGGGCCGCGGTCGCGGACGGCTTCCGGCGCGGGTTCCGCACGGGATTCGGGGTTACGCAGTCGCAGGGCCGCCGGATGCGGGACAGCCTCGCTTTCGGCGTGGCCGGCGGTCTCATCGCAGGTGCGAAGCAAGGCTTTACTGCGCTGACCGAAGGCGTTCAGGCGTTCGTCTCGAATGCTAATGAAGCCTTGCGCGGAATGGCTAAGGGCGCGTTGTCGAGCATCACCACCGCCATTGAGGGTGCGGGCCTCACCGCAGCTACCGGCGGTCTCAATCTGCTGATCGGCGCACTACTCGCTATCTCGATGGCGGTGCCCGCGATTACGACGGGATTCCTTGCGCTAGCGCCGGTCGTGGCGTTGGTCGGCGGTCTCGCCGGCTCGCTGTTTACAATCCTGCTCGGCGGGGCGGCGACCGTAGGCGTTACTGCTCTCGCCTTTCGCGGCCTGGGTGACGCTTTTAAAGACGTCATGGACGACGGGAAGCTAACCCGCGAGACGCTGCGCAAGCTCCACCCCGAGGCCGCGAAGTTTGTCAAGGAATTCGGCAAGCTGCGGAAGCCGTTCCGCGACCTCGCCAGATACGTTCAGGGGCGGTTCTTCGAGGGCCTATCGAAGCCGTTCCGCGACCTGTCTCGGCGCTGGTTGCCCGTGCTAGAGCCGATGCTCGGCAACCTCGCCGGCAGTTTTAACCGCGTCGGCAAACAGGTCATGGACGCGCTCGGCAAGCCCGACTTCATTAAGAATGTGCGACTCGCGGTCGCCGGATTCGGGAAGTTCGTCGAGCACATCGGCAACGGGCTAGAGCCATTCATCGGGGCTATCGGCCGTCTAGGGAAGGCCGCGGTGCCGTTCCTTGATGAACTGGGGCGCAGCCTCGGCGGGGCGCTCGAAAACTTCTCGAAGTGGATCGAAAAGGCCGAGAAGTCGGGGGCACTCGCCGATTTCATGACGGACGCCGCCCAGGCCCTTAAGGACATCTGGGCTATTGGTGGGCTGGTAATCCGCATCGCGGGCGAGCTTATCGATACCTTCTTTCCGTCGTCGAAAAAGGCGTCCGACTCTGTTCTAGGCGGAGTACGCGACGCGCTCGAAAACGTGCGTGCCTGGCTTGCGGACCCCGAGAACAAAAAGCGGCTGCAAGAGTTCATGGACAAGGTGCAAGAGTTTGCCAACCGGGCGGTTACGGAATGGATTCCTAGCCTAATGATGGTCGGCGACACCGTCGACGGCTGGGTCAAGAAAATCGAGGGCTGGGGCCGCAACCTCGAAGCGTGGAAGAACCACGTCAGCCTGATTTTTGCCGCGGTTGAGCTGAACGTCGGAATGCGGATTACCGCACTGAAGCGGGGTCTCGGGACTATCAGCAACGCCGTCACGTCGGCGCTCGAAGCTTTCGAGCGATTCCGCCGGGGCGCAGTCGACCGACTAGGCCGGCTGGTCTCATTCGTGCGAAGCATTCCGGGCCGGATCGTCGCCGCGCTCGGCGACCTCGGCGGGCTGCTGTTCTCGGCCGGGGCGCGCATCGTCGAGGGAATGGCCCGCGGGATGCAGTCCCGAATGGGACTGCTGACCGGCGCGGGATCGGCGCTCGGGGCCGCCGCTCGGCGGGCGGTCGAGCGGTCGCTAGACATCAACAGCCCCTCCCGGGTGTTTATGCGGATCGGCGGTTACGCGGCTGAAGGTATGGCACTGGGCCTGACCGCCGGTACGCCGGCCGTGACCCGGGCCGCCGCCGAAATGGTGCGGGTACCCGATGTCGCGCCGCGCGAGGCGACGCCCTCGCCGGCAGGGGTGCCGATTGGCGCGACCACGTCGCCCGGTCAGACGCATTTCCATTTGCACAACGGAAACGCCACGCTCGCGCAGCTTGAAGCGCTTATGACGCGACAGGCGATTAGGGCACGGATCGGGAGGGCCCGCTAATGCCGCTCATCATTAGCGGGCAGTATCGGGGGCCGGTCATTCCGGCCCCCGGGCCGCCGCCGGCCCTTCTCCCGTTCGTGGCGGACGACCCTACGGCGACCTACCTCGACCCGCGCGGCGGCGTATGGCCGCTGTCGGACCCGGCTCAGGGCTGGGCCACCCTCGACGCCGTCGCCGGCCTGGGCGCGGTGGTGTACGACCTGACGACCGACGCTCACCCGCGCGGCGGGTCGAGGCTGCGCCACGCACAGCCGCAATCGCGCGTCATCACCTGGCCGGTACTGGTCTGGGGCGACACGCACGCCGAGTTCCTGACGCGCTGGCGCGCACTCGCGCGGGCGCTGACGATGACCCTGCGCGCAGGGCCGGGCCGGCTGCGGGTGTATCGCCCGGACGGGTCGGCGCGGGAAGTGCTAGTGCGCTATCAGGGCGGATTTGAGGGCGAGCCGGGTCAGGGCATCACGTACGACACGGCAATTGTTTCCCTCCTCGCTGAGGACCCTTATTGGCGCGACCCGCCGACGACGCTGCGGTTTAGTCAGGCCACGCCGAGGCCGTTCCTTAATCCGTATCCGTCACTGTCGGCTAGCCGCGTATTCGGCGACGTCACGGTCACGAATTCGGGCGACGTCGAGGCGTGGCCGGATTGGGTGCTGCGGGGGCCGTGCAACGGCCTTGCGGCGACCAACCTCACCGCGGGCGAGTCATTCACGCTCACCTACGCGCTAGGCCCCGGCGAGGAAGTCAGGATCACCACGGACCCGCCGGCTGTGCGGGGGCCCGCCGGGCAACCGCTTACGTCGGCGCTTGCGTGGCCCGGGGCGGTGCTCTGGGCGCTCACTGACGGCGCTAACCGCGTGCGGTTGACCGTGCCCGGGTCCGGGCCCGGCGCAGAGGTCGCGTTGTCCTTTACCCCGCGGCACGAAACGGCGTGATGACGTACACCATTCTAATTACAAACCGCGACCTCGACGTGATCGGCGACCCGCTCTCGCGCTGGACTGACCTAGATATCACGTTGCGATTCAACGAACCGGATTCGGGGTCGTTGACAATCCCCGCCGACGGCGTATCGGCCGCCCAGCTCGCCCCGGGTAACCGCGTAGTCGTCGTGCGGAATCCCGTTCCCGCGATCGGCTTTCCGGGCGACGTGGTAACCGCTGGCCCGATGGAGGTACCGGGCGAGCAATCATGGTCCGCCGAGAGCGACCCCGGGGCCGGCACGATGAAAATTGCGTGGGCGTCCGACCTCGCGCGGGTCGTCGGCGAGGTGGTCTACCCGGACCCGCTGAACGAATTGAGCGAGCAGACATCGGTTAGGCGTAAATTCGTAGAGGGCCCCGCAGAGACGACTATGTATCAGATAGTCCGCGAGAGCGTCGGCGCGTCCGCACTCCCCTACCGGCGCATACCGCGGCTAACCCTGGCGGCCCCGGCGGGAATTGGCACCCCGGTTACGACCGGATTCCGCATGACCCCGCTTGGGGACGCCCTCCGGTCGGTCGCCTCGGCGGGCGGGGGCCTGGGATTCCGTACCCGGCAGGTTGGTACGGAAATCCGCTTCGAGGTCTACCAGCCGCGCGACCTGACCGCACACGTCCGATTCTCCCGCGGCCTCGGAAATCTGCTGTCGTACCACTACACGCCCGGCGCGCCGACGGCGACGGTTGCCATTGTCGGCGACGGGTCGGGCGAGGGCGCTAACCGCGCCTGGTTTCACGGTGTCGGGTCCGGCGCGCCGGCCTGGGGCCGGTATGTGACGGTCGTCGACCGACGCGACACCGCCGATGAGCGCGAGATTTGGGCCGCCGCCGAAGAGGCGCTAGCGGCGGGCGCTGAGTCCGCCCAGCTTCGCGCAACCACAATCGACACGCCGACGCAGAGATACGGCGTGCATTACGGCCTGGGCGACCGGGTTTCGTACGAGCTGAATACCGGCGTGGTGCTCGCCGACATCGTCCGCGAGGTCACCATTTCCGCCACCCCGGACGGGGGCGAGCTGGTCACGGCGACCGCCGGCACTGCCTCGGCGAGCACGGACCCGGATTACGTCCGCCTGTTGCATCAATTGATTACCCGCCTGCGGCGATTGGAGGCTGTCTAAATGGCGCAGGAATCGCCGTTGTCGGCTACGGGGGCACTGCACGAATCCCAGTACGAAATGATGGCCGCGGCGACACAGCCGGACGGCCTTATCGGTCACCCGTCGGACCCCGCGCCCGTCCGGGTTTCCGGCGGTCAGGTAATCGTGCGGGCCGGTCTCGAAGGTGCCCTTCGCGGTTTCCCGTGGCGCTCGGGCGACACCGACACCGTTTACACGCCCCCGGTTGCCGGCCCCGCGCGCACTGATCTTGTCGTGCTGCGCCTCAATCGCCCGGACGGGTACGCGGTGCATACGGCTTACCGGGAGGGCACCTCGACGTTCCCGCCGGAACCGGCGAGCGGCACCGGCCCTGACACGGCGTTTGAAATCCCGCTAGCGGAAATCGGCGTCTCGGCCGCAGGGCTGACCGTGCGGCGCATTCGCGCGTGGTACCTCGGCCCCGACGGTCAAATTCTGTGCACGGGTGACAGCCTCCCGCCGCACTCCCCCGGTCGCCGCGTGCGCCGGATCGACACGGGGCAGACGCTTGAATCGAACGGGACTAGCTGGGTTCCCCTCCTCGACGATTCCGGCAACGTCGCATTTCCGTTCGCGGGCGGCTGGTCGGCGAGCATCAAAACGATGTGGAGGCGCAACGGTAGCGCATTCCTGGCGCTGAGTCCGCAACGCACGGGCGCGCCTATCGCAGCGAACGCACCCGTGCTGCTGGGGACGCTGCCCGACGGTTTCAAGCCGGTAACCGCATTCGAGGCGAATCTACACGCGCCGTCGAGCGGTCCGGGCCGCTATTCCGTGTCCGTGAACGGACGTATCGAAGTTGTGCTCTATGGCGGGCTGACGAAAGACAAGTTCATAAACATGGACCCCGTTACCTATTTCGTCGGCCCCGGGCCGCTGTTCACCCCCAACTAGAGAGGCGCTTAATGCGGTATCCCTTTGGCGGGGGCCCCGCCGATTATGTAATTGGTGTCGGCGACGCGGTCACGATCGGTACCCCGCCGACGGCCGTCGAGGGCCGTCAGGCCGTACTCCTCGGCGGGGTAAGCGTCGAGTTTTGGTCGGCCGAGGTGGGCGGGACGCGTTACACGGACCTCCTCGACGACCTCGGGACGCCGGTCGAGGCGGTCGCCTCGGCGAACGGGTCCGGCGTTCGGGGCCTCGGCCAGATTCCGCCCCTCGCCGGCCCGGACAACGTCACGGACATGTGGGCCTCGGCGGGCGGCGGTCCGCGGGTGCGCCTGGTCGCGCTGACCGGCCCGCGCGTCGTCCAGACCGCGGCCGAGCTGGCTACGCACGTCGCCGACCCGACGGCGCACGGCACTAGCGCCGCGGACCTCGCCGACGTCACCATGCCGCCGCCGGCCAACCGGACGCCGGGCGACGTGCTCGGCGTGGTCGAGGGTGGGTCATTGGGCCTGATCACCCCGGCCCAGGCGTCCGGTGCGGTGCTCGCCGACCCGCCGAAGGTCAATGGCGTTTACACGGGTAACACGGTGGCCCCACCGGACGTGACTGCCGGTCAGAACGGCGCGCCGTGGCTACGGATGCACCTGCCGTACTCCGGCGGCGACGACAACCCCGACGCGATACAGATTCACTCGACGTCGTCGACCGGCCAGAGCATCAAAACCGGGTGGTTCAACGGCAACGGCGAGCTTCGCGCCGCGCCCTCGACGCCTAGCAGGGTCGCCGCCCGCGTCTTCGAGGCTTACTCAAACCGCGGCGGCCCAAGTACCGGCCGCTACGTCGAATGGAGTACCAACCCGCCGTCGGCCGGCGACCGCGAGGCCCTGTTGGGCGGCTACGGCACCGGCCATAGCTCCATGCCCGGATGGGTCGTCGCTACCCGGGTGGTCTGGGCGCAGCGCGGGGTGCAAGCGGGCGGCAACTACAACGGTTTGCAGGCGGTCAATTTCCGGGGCCGGTCGACCTCGCTCGGGGCCCCTACCTCGGGCACCTGGGCTGCGGGAGACGTCGTGATCGATGTCGCGGGGGCGCTCTGGCTGTGCACGGCGACCGGCACGCCCGGCACCTGGGCGACCGCCTCGGGCGGTAGCGCGGCCCCGTCGGCGTACGTCGACCTGGCCCCGGGTGTCGGCATGTCCCTCGACGCCGGCAAGCGCGCGGCGGCCCGCCGGGAGCCCGGCGACGTGGTCCGTCTGCGAGGCACGCTGAACGCGACCGCGTCCGTCTCCTCGGGCGCTGTGCTGGCGGTGCTCCCGGTCGGTCACCGCCCGACGGTCACGGCGAACATGTTCGCCCGCTCGACGAGCGGCGGAAATCGCCTGATCGTCACGCCGAATGGCGAGGTCACCTATCAGGCGTCTTTCACCGCAGGTCAGTCGCTCTGGCTCGACTCGCTGACCTTCGATCAGCTTCCCTGACCGCCCGCCGGGGCCGTCCCTCGCCGGGGCGGCCCTCGCGACGTGGCCGAAAGGATTTCATGACCACGGCACCTAAGAACCTGATCGCCGTGCGCGCGTTGCTGCTCGACCACCTCGGCGCGCACGGCCTAGCCTCGGCCGAGGTGGGCATCGTCGGCGACGCTGCGCACCGCGGCGGGTATCACTGCGGGCGAAACCGCGTCGACCTCGACGACTACTCGGTACGGGAGTCGCCGCGCGACCGCGCCGGCCTGGGCGACGACGCCTCGGCGCTCGACGTCGGGACGTTCGCCGTCGGCGCGTACGACCTTCGCCAATTCTCGGCGTGGTTGGTCGCCCAGTGCGCCGCGGGAGCGCCGGACACGGCCGATATCCGCGAGGTCATTTACTCGCCGGACGGGCGGACGGTCAAGCGATGGGACAGGCTCGGCCGGCGCAACAGCGGCGACCGCTCCCACCTGACGCACACGCACATTTCGTTTTTCCGTGATGCGACTAGGTCCGGCCGCGACCTAACTTCGGTTTTCCGCCGGTACCTGAACGCAATCGGAATCCTCGACGGGGAGGCTACTTTGTTCTGCGCGAAGGGCGACAAGGGCACGCATGTTCAGGCCCTACAGGTCGCACTTAATTACCTCGGATTCGACGCCGGGGCCGAGGATGGTTCGTACGGCGACGCGACCACCGCCGCGGTGCTGCGCATGCGCCGGGCCGCCGGCTCGCAGACCACGACCGGCGACAAGTACGACGCATGGGCGCACGTCCAGTTGCAGATTTGCATGGCTCGCAAGTTTGGTGCGGGTGCCCAGGGCCCGAAGGGCGACCGGGGCCCGAAGGGTGACCCGGGCCCTGCCGGCGAGGTCGACTACCCGCGCCTTGTTGGTGCGCTGCTCGCCGAGGCGCGGGGGTAACCATGCCGCACCTGTCCCCCGTCGGCGACCCGGCCGCGCCCCTGCCGGCCGACGGCACCGCCTCCATGCTGATCATCCTCGCCCGGCTAGAGGGCAAGGTCGACGTAGTCACCGCCCAGCACGGCGCGCAGCTCGCCGAGCACGCCCGCCGGATCGACGACAGCGAGGCGCGGCTACGCGCGGTCGAGGCCCGGCCGCCCGTCGCGCCCGCGGTCGACGACCGCCTACGCGCCGTCGAGGCGCGGCCCGTGGTGACGCCCCGGGCGGTCTGGGCGGGCGTGGGCACGATCGGCGCTCTGATCGTGGGCGCGGCGGGCGTGGTGATCAACCTTGCGTCGTGACCCCGCCCAGGCCCCGCCCATCGTGCGCCAACCGATCCTGACGCGCGCCCTAATCCTCGCCGCGCTGGGCGTGGTCTGGGCGGTGCTCGCCCACTACGCCGCGCCCGTCCCGCCCACGATCCGTGAGGCCGTAGACGCGTTCGCCCTCGCGGGCGTCCCGCTCGCCCTCGCGTACTGGGCGCGGCGTCACACCACGCCCACCGCTGACCCGCGGGACGCCCAGGGCACGCCCCTTGTGCCGGCTACGGGCCCCGACTGACCTGCGCTTTCGGGGCCTGGGCGGGCCGTGGGCGGGGCTGGGCGTCGCCCGGTTATCGCCCGTCGCCCGCCCGGACCTCGCCCGAGGCATGCCCGCTACCGCCCGCACCTCGCCCACGCCCCGCCCCCGGCACGCCCAGGGGGCGGGGCGTTTTGCGTGCGTGGTGGGCGGGCTCGCCCAGGGCCGCTGGGCGGGGTGGGCGGGGCTCGCCCAGCGGTGGGCGGGCGGTGGGCGCGGGCCGGACGGGCGTCGCCCGGGACCGGCGGGCGTGGTGGGCGGTTCGCGTGGGGCGGTGGGCGAGGCCACCCGCCCGGTTTGCGCTAGTCGGCTAGCGGAAGGTATCGTCCGGCGTGTAAACAGCGCCTCGCCGGGCGCGGGCCGCAACCCCGCACGCTCCCGGGCGTTAGGCTTTACCGAGGAGGTCTCACATGGACGTTGAGAGCATCGCCGCGCGGGTCATTGCCCAGTCCCGCGCAGAGAGCGGGCGCACCGCCGCTGAGTTTGACCACGACATCGCCGTAAACGGGATCGGGGGTGTTTTCGGCCCGCTGGGGAACGCCGTGGGCGCCGTCGCCAACGCGCACATGCCCGAGGTCGTCCCGGGGCAGGACAACCGGCTTGCCGAGCGGGAGGCGAACACGGCCCGCATGTGGGACGCCCTGCGCCCGGCGTTGGAGGCGTACGGGGAACGGTGCCGCGCGCGAAAGTACCGGGGTTGGTCGTCCGCCGCCCAGGCGCTCGGGCAGCGCATCCGGTACGCCGACTGACCCGCCCCACCCCGAGGCCCCCGGCACCACGCCGGGGGCCTTTCTGCGTTCCCGAGTGAACACACTGCCCAGGGCTGGCGCATATGCCCTGCGTCCGTTCAATCGACGTAGGGAGCCGCATGGCACCGGAGTTCAGGGCGTGGCCGAAGACGCCGCGCCTTCACCGCGACATGATCGTGACCGAGAAGATCGACGGCACGAACGCCGCCGTCATCATCGAGCCGCGCCCCGTGAGCGCCGCCCGTGACTACTTCGGCTGTTACCCGGTCGCGCCCGGGTGCATCGAGGTCAACGGCGAAGGGTGGTTCGTCGGCGCGCAGTCCCGTAAGCGAATCATCACCCCGGGAGACGATAACTTCGGTTTCGCCGCCTGGGTGCGCGAGCACGCCGCGACGCTGGTCGCCCGCCTCGGCCCCGGCTACCACTACGGCGAATGGTGGGGCCACGGTATTCAGCGCGGCTACGGCCTGCCGCGCGGTGACCGGCGCTTCAGCCTGTTCAACGTCAGCCGGTATACCGATCTCGACGTAAGCGACAGTATCGGCCTGGGCGTGGTGCCCGTGCTCGCCCGGCACACGTTCGACACGGGCCGCGTGGCGTCCGTGCTCGACGACCTTCGGCGCGGTGGGTCCTTCGCAGCCCCCGGTTTCGACAGACCGGAAGGCGTCATTGTCTTTCACTCCGCCGCCGGTTGCGTGTTCAAGGCCCTCATTGAGGGCGACGACCGGCCGAAGGGCGAGAGCGCATGACCGTCACCATCACGCGAAACGGTATCGAGATCACCTCGGGCACGCTGGTCCTTACCGGCCGCGCCCTGGGCCGCGTGACCCGCGTCGGCACGCACGCCGGGGCCCCGGGCGCGTGGGTGGTCTCCTCGACCGGCGACCCCGGATCGGCCGGCGGGTACCCGACGTTCTGCCCTGACGTGTGCCTGAAGCCCGCCGTGGTCGGCATGACTGTCTGTGCGACGCCCCGGGGGCACTGCTACTGCGGGCGGGCGCACCTGAGCGCGGGCGAGCTGGGCAGGCTGTCGACCGAGGAGGTGCCCGCGTGACCGTCACCTTCGACCGCGCTGCGGACGACCTCGCGGCCCTGATCGACGCCCTGTACCCGCCCCGGGCCGCTGACGCTCGCGACACCGTCCCGCCCCGCCCCCGTACGGCCCTCGCCGCCCCGCCCCCGCCGCTGGTCGGTCTCCTCGGCCGGGCCCGCGCCGGGAAAGACACGGTCGCGGCGCGGCTGGTCGAGGCGCACGGCTTCCGGCGGTACGCGTTCGCCGACGCGCTGAAGGAAGCCGCACTGATCGCGGACCCGATCGTGGTCCCGGTCGACACGGTCGCCGGGTCGCGCCGGCTGTCCGAGGTCGTCGCCGAGGTCGGATGGGAGGGTGCGAAGGAAATCCGCGAGGTCCGCCGCACTCTGCAACAAGTCGGCGTCGGCGTGCGGCACCTCGACCCGCATTTCTGGGTCAGCGTGGTGATGGACGAGGTAACCGACCCGACGCGCCGCGTGCCGGTCGTCATCACGGACGTCAGATTCCCGAACGAGGCGGCGTCGATCCGGGCCGCGGGCGGGACGCTGGTCCGGGTGGTCCGCCCGGGTCAGGACGAGTCCGACCGGCACGTTAGCGAAGTGGCGCTTTTGGATCACCCGGTCGCCGCCGAGATCACCAACGGAAGCACGCTCGCAGCGCTGCGTGCCCAGGTCGACGCCCTAGCACACATGCTGTAACCCACATCACTCTCACACGGTCGTGATCAAGGCCCCCGTGATGATCAGCTTAGGCTGACCGTCACGGGGGCCTTTTGCGTTTACACATGCTTTAAGACAGGCATAAGACATCGGCTCGGTACCACGCTCGCCGCCGAGCGCGGTTTATGCTGCCGGTACCCCCACGCGACAGGACGGGACGCACCCGCATGACCGAAATGGATAGTCCACGCGACAAGCTACGCGCGCAACTGCTACGGGTACTGCGTGCGCTGCGCCGGGTCGGCGACGATGCCGCACGCCGGACGGCGCTCTACCGCGAGGCCGCCGGGTTGATATTCGATCTGCGAGAGCATTTCAAGACCGGGAGCGGCGACCCCGATTGGCGGGGCGCGACGCCCGCTTACCGGGAGTACGTCCGCAGCGCCTACGCCGAGACCGGGTGGGCACGCGACGCCGCGACGACGGCGCAGACCGCGATCCGGCACCACATATCCAGGCTGGCGCGGGAGCGACTAGCGCCGGACCAGCTCGAAGACCTCGGGTTGCGTGCGGACAACTTCGCCGAACGAAAGCGGGACTCTCGCGCCGCGACCTCGGCGAAGTTGTCAACACTCGGCGAGACCGATCCCCAGCTAGACGCCGCGCGGGCGCTCGCCGCGGCACTGGTCATGGTCGAGCGTGTGACCGCCGAGCAGGCGCGCGAGCTGCGCGGGCGAGGCCGCGAGCAGGCGCGAGCGGTGCTGGCGCGGCTGATAGCGCGGGCCGAGGCACTTCACGCCGAGGTGACGGAGTGACGCAGGTTCCTACACTTCCCTATTCTCTCTCTAGAGTCTTCTTCTTCTTCTAAGAGAGAAATACGGGAGTGTAGCTACTGGCGTCACTTCGGCACGGCACCCCGACCCCTCCCCCGCGAGACCCGCCCGGCCCCGTCCCTGGCGGGTCTCTTGCGTGAACAGTGCGCAATTGCTGGCGCATAGGCCCTATGTACGCATCCGCGCGCATAGGAGGCCCCCGCATGACCACGCCCAAAATCAATACCATTAGCCGGGGGGGCTCACGTTTCTACGTGAATCCCGAGACCGGCGCGAAAGCCCCCGGGGTGACGTCCATCCTGGGGATGCTCCCGAAGCCGTTCTTGCAGCATTGGGCCTCGAAGGTGGTCGCAGAGTACGCCGCCGACAACCTCGGCGAGCTAGTCGGGCTGCGCATTCGCGGCGACCGGCAGGGCGTGATCGACTACCTGAAGGGTGCGCCCCGGCGCGACACGGCGAAGGCCGCCGAGACCGGCACCGCAGCTCACGACATCTTCGAGCGCATGGCGAAGGGTCAGCCCGTCGGCCGCGTGCACCCGGACTATCAGCCGTTCGTCGACCACTTCGCCGCCTTCCTGCGCGTCTTCTCGCCGGAAATCATCCTGACCGAGGAGACCGTGTGGAGCGAGGCGCACGACTACGCCGGTAGCTTCGACGCGTACGGCGTGATCGACGGTCAGCGCGTTTGGCTCGACTGGAAGACGACCCGCTCGGGCGTTCACCCCGAGGTCGCGCTACAGCTAGCCGCGTACCGGCACGCTGACTACATCATCCGCCCGGACCGCACCCGCGTACCGCTCCCGCCCGGCAACGCCGGGGCCGTGCTGCACGTCCGCCCGGAGGGGTGGTCGCTGGTCCCGGTGCGCTGTGACGCCGAGGTGTTCGAGGTGTTTAAGACGCTGCGTAGCGTCTTCGACTGGGATCGGTCAATGAAGGAAACCGTGATCGGTCTCCCGCTGACCGGCTCGAAGCCGGCCCCCGCCGCCGCCCGGACCCCCGCGCCGCGGCGGGCCGCGTGATGACGCCCGAGGAGATCGCCGCGCGCTGCGAGCGGGTCGAGGGTGACGGCCTGGGCGCGTCCGGGCGTGACCTGATCACCGCCATAGCGCGTGGGCGCACGGTTGACGTCGAGGTGACCCACTACTTCGGCGAGTCACAGCGCTTTCGCATCACGGTCGAGGAGGTGACCGGCGAGACCCCCGAGGAGGTCCGCGCCCGGGTCGCCGCGCCGTACGCGCTGACGTTGTACGGCTTGACCGCGCTGGCGTTGTTGGCGATGTGCGTCGGGGTGGTGATGTCCCGGTGAAGACAGTCATTGTCGACAACGGAGACTGCGTGTGCCGGGACTGCGCCCCGTCGGGTGCCCCGATCGAAACCGCGCGCAGGGATGACGTGATCTGGCTCGCCGGCCTTCTCGAAGGCGAGGGCGCATTTGACCTTCAGAGGGGCCGGTACCCCCGCGTGCGTCTGGCGATGACGGATAGGGACGTGACCGGCCGCGCTGCAACCCTCATGGGCGTATCAGTTCGGCTCTCTCTGAAGCCTGCCCCCAACCGGGCCATGTGGCACGCCGAGGCACAGGGCCCGAAGGCTGAGGCGGTCATGCGCGCGATCCTCCCGCACATGGGCGCGAGGAGGTCCGCGAAGATCGCCGAGGTTCTGGGCCGCGCCCCGCTGACCTCGAAGGTCCCGCCGTCGATCTCCCGTCCGCCGGGCCTCCCCCGCGGCTGAACAATCGCGCCTCGCTGGCGCATAAGCGGTGTGACCACCCGTTCGCGCGCGGGGTCCGGGCCCCTTCGCCGCCCGGCTCAAACGACAGGCGTAATTGCGCCCGCGCGCCCACAAAAGGAGTCCCTTAATGGGCCTACGTATCTGGGAGACCGACCCCGAGGCCGCGCCGAAACCGCGTCAGCGACAGGACATTGTCGGCAGGTTCCGTAGCGGCACGCAAATCAACGATCGCCCGATGGCCCTCGACAAGTGGCGCGTGACGACCGGCGACCCCGATGTCGCCGAGGCCGTGCGCCGGCTGTTCGGCGGCGACCCGGCGCAGACGTGGGAAACCAAGGGCGAGGATAACCTCGAAGTCTTCACCACCGCCCCGCGCGTGAAGATCCTCCTCGACGGCCCCGCCGCGGTCAGGCAGGAAATGGTCCTGTTCGGCCCGCGCGGCGCGATCCGGCGCTGTGACGGCGTCGAGCAGACCGGCACGGACGCCACGGACCCGGCGAAGGGCACGCCGTGCGCGTGCCCGGCGAGTTTCGCTGACCGGAAGGATGCCGCGAAGGCGGGCCGCGGGTGCGGGCCGCGTATCACGACCTACTTCACGTTGGCGGACGATCCGTCGTTGGGTCGGTTCAAGTTCGTGTCGGGGTCCTGGTCATTGGTCCGCGACATCGGCACCGCCGAGGCCGCGCTGACCGAGATCGACGGCCCGGCCGAGGCGTGGTTGGCCCTCGAACTGGTCGAGTACACGGCGAAGGCAACCGGCGCACAGCGCAGCTTCATGAAGCCGGTTCTCGACGTGATCGGCCGCGCCCCGGGCGATACCGTCCAGCCCGCCTACTGACCGTCGTACGCTAACCGGCTAGCGGAAAGGGGCCCCGTTGCGCGAATTCGAGTGGAACTGATCTGACAACGGCCCCGGGGTCGGCGCTGCCAAAGGGCCGCCGGCCTCGGGGCCTTTCATTTTTGGAGGGTCGAAATGGAAACGCCGTACCTCCCGCCGGTCGTGTGGCGGGTCGCCATTCCGCGCCGGTCGGGTTACCACGCCACGCCCGCCGGACGCACTTACACGAGCGAGCGCGGGGCGCGCGACTACGCCTCGCTGTACCCCGGCGCTCGCATCTTCCGCGCCGAACAGACCTGGGTCGAGGTGACCGCATGAGTAGCTACGCCCGCGAGTACGTCGAGCCCTACGCCCCGATGTACCGGGCCGCCGCGTACAGCGCCGACGGCGTCTGCGTCGCCTCGACGGGGCCCTACGCCACCCGGGGCGCGGCCTCGTGCTCCCGCTCGCGGATCACCCGGCGCGGTGTGCGGGTCCGGGTCGAGGAGTGCGCCCCGGTCTGGGTTGCCGTGCCGGGTACCGAGGTGACGCGGTGAGTGTCCCTGGCCGCGTGACCGTGCTCGCCCGCACCCTACCCGATGCACGCGCCGCACGCCGTGCGCTGATTGCCACGCATCCCGAGGTCCGCGGTGCGTTCCTCGCGTCCACGCACGGCGCATGCTGGCGCAACCTGGGCGGTCAGCGCACGGCCCGTGCGTTCGTGGTGCCGGGCGCGGAGACCGGGCCCGGCTACCTGCGGTGCCTCGACGTCTTGCGGCGCAACTTGCGAAAGACGCCGGGGGCTGACGCGGACGTGTGTTTCTTGCCCGTGCCGGTGCCACCTGCGGAACGCGCCGTGCGGGCGGTGCTGGCGCTGCACAAGCCGATCACGGGTACCTACGTCAACGCACCTGACGTCGCCGTGTGCGAGCACTGCACAGCCGGCGGCGACCCGTATTGCTATGTCGCCGATACCTACCCGTGCCCGACGGTCGCCGCGGTGCTGGCCGAGGGCGTCGAGGTGATGCTGTGAGCACCCCTCGCCCGCGCTGCGTTGTCCTAATTGCACACGACGATGCCGAGGCCGCCCGCTACGCCCCGTTCGTCGACCCGCATCGGGTAATCCTGACGTCGGGTGCCACGCGCCCGGCCGTTGACGGGCTACGCGTGACGGCGGTCGTCGAGACCGTGGGTGCCTGGCAGGGCGCTCACTATCACGAGGCTTTGGCCGTACTGCGCCGAAGCCTGGCGTTGCTGCCCCGCGATGCCCCGCGCGCCGTGGCGCTGATCTCGGGAGTCCCCTCGTGAGCGCCGCGAAGCGGAAAGGCACCGCGTACGAAACCCTCTGCGTGCGGGCGCTGCGCCGGGTCGGTATCGGCGCGTACCGCCCGGCGCAAGAGGGGTTCCGCGACACGGGAGACCTTCACGGCATGTCCCCGTGGGTGGCCCAGTGCAAGGCGTACGCGAGTTGGGAAGACGCGATCCGCCTCGGCCTCGACGGCGCAGAGAAACAGCGTTTACACGCCCGCGAGTCGTACGGCGTCGCGTTAGTGAAGCGGGTCCGGCGCAGCGTCGGCGAGTCCTACGCCGTCCAGACGCTAGCGACCTGGGCGCGGGTGTACGTCCGCCTGCGCCGTGCCGAGGCGCTGTTGGCCGAGCACGCCCCCGCGGCGCACGCCGAGCACATGCGACAGGTCGGCGTCGAGCTGTCGACGCCGTTCCCGCTCGGAACCGAGCGAGACCCGGATGAACAATCCGCCGTCGCTGGCGCATAAGCGTTTCGAGAGCCCGGACGGGCACCGTAACCACTACTTCCCCAGGGAGTCACCGTGACCGACATCTACACCTCGACCGAGACCCCGCTTCCCGGCACCTCGGCCCTGAGTGAGACCACCGCCGAGACCACCGCCGAGGCCCCGGCGAGCAACGCCGCGTCGGCCGCCGACGTCCGGGCCTGGGCCCGGTCGCAGGGCCGTACCGACGTCGGCGACCGGGGTCGGCTCTCCCGCACGGTCAAGGAGGAGTTCACCAAGGCGACCGGCCGCCCCGTCGCCTGACCCGCACCGCCCCGCAAACGCCCCCGGCACCTCGCCGGGGGCGTTTTGCATTTCCGGCCCGGCCGCTGAACACCGCGCCGGGCGCTGGCGCATAGGCGCGACATGAAACCGCACCGCGGCCTTCGCCGCTTCCGCCTCGCACCGCGCTTCGAGCACAAGCGGAGCGAGGGCCTGACCACGCGCAGGACCAACGGCGGTACGCGGGCCCTGATCCTGCCCGCGCCGGCCCCCTCGACGTCGTCGACCACCTCGACGGAAGGAATCACCCTGTGAAGTTGACTGACCTCCTCGCCCGCCTCGACGCGGTCGACGACGCCGACGGCTGGATTGCCCGGTGCCCGGCGCACAGGGACAGCCGGCCGTCGCTGCGCATCGCCGTCGGCGAGACCGGCGCGGTGCTGTTGAAGTGCCGCGCCGGGTGCCCGACGGCCCCGGCCCAGCGCGCCGACGACCGGCCCGGCGTGCTCGACGCGCTCGGCATGACCTGGGCGCAGCTCGACGCGATCGACACGGCCGACGCGCCGGCCCGCGCCCGGTCGACGTCCCGCCCGGCGGACCCGTCGGCGGTCGCCGCGCTGGCGGCGCAGCTCGACGGGTGGGCGTCCGCCCTCACCACCCGGGCCGCCGATGGACAGGTGTACGCCTGCGGACAGGCCGGCGGCGCTGCGCAGATTTACGCCGCTGACAGGTTCGGCCTAGACGCGGGCGACTGTGCCCGCCTGGGCCTGGGCCTCGCGCTCGACCTCGGCGGGGGCCCGCGCCTTGTCGTCCCGTTCCGCGACCGCGACGGCGTCCCGCGCGGCTACCAGGCCCGCGCCCTCGACCCGGCCGCGCGGGTGCGCTGGCTGGGCCCGCCGTCGCCCGACGGCGCGAGCTGGGCCAAGGTGGGATGGCTGCCGGGTGAGGCCGGATGGTCGGAAGTGATCGTGACGGAGGGCCCCGGCGACGGCCTGACCGCGTGCGCAACCGGGTACGACGCTGCGCCCGTGCGCGGTGCGGGACAGGCCCCGGCCGCGGTCGCCGCCGAGCTGGTCGCGCTCGCCGCCGGCAGGCCGTTCGTCGTCGTCGGCGACGCGGACCCGGCCGGCGACCGCTTCGCGCGGGGCCTGGTCGCCGAGCTGGCCCGGTGCGGCGAGTCGGCGCGGGCGGTCCGGCCGCCGATCGACGGCGACGACCTGACCGAATGGCGTAAGCGCAACAAGGAAGGCTTTGCTACGGAGTTCGTCCGCGCCGTGGTGACCAGTGAGGACCCGGGCGCGCTGCGGGCGCGCCTCGACGCGTGGACCGACGCGGACCTGACCGAAGTCGCGTCGGCGCGCCGGCTGCGCGAGCACTTCGAGGCGAGCGGGTCCGGCGTGCGGTACTCGCCCGAGGCGGGTTTCTTCATCTTGACCGCGGGCGTGTGGACGCTCGACAGCCTCGACCTAGTCCGCACCACCGCGCAAGACGTGGCGGCAGCCTTGTGGGAGGAGGCTTCCGCACTGGCCGACGCGCTGAAGGAGGTCGCCCAGGCGGGCGACAAGGCCGCAACTAAGGAACTGGGCGCGCGGGTCGGCAAACTGAAGGCGTTCGCTAGGGCTGCGAACAGCTCTCGGGGCATTGACGCGATGGTTAAGGAGCTACGCGCACTGCGCGGGGTGGCTCACGACATCAACGAATTCGACAGCCATCACCACCTCCTTGCCTGCCGAAACGGGGTGATCGACCTCCGCACGGGAAAATTGCTCCCGCATGACCCTGATCTGTTGCTGACCAAGCGCGTCGACATCGAGTACGACCCCGAGGCACAGGCCCCGCGGTGGGAAAAGTTTCTGCGCGAGGTGTTCCCCGCAAACCCGGACCTGCCGGCGTACATGCAAAGGCTGACCGGGTACGGCATCACGGGCGAGACCTCGGAACAGTGTTTCGCGGTGTTCTTCGGCAAGGGCCGAAACGGTAAGGGTGTTTTTACCGAAGTGCTCGCGCACCTGTTCAAGGCTCACACCGTGGCAACGCCGTTCAGCACGTTTGAGGCTAAGCCTGCCGGGGGCATCCCGAACGACATTGCCGCGATGAAGGGTGCGCGGTTGGTGCTGGCGAGCGAGGGCGAGGCCGGGGCCCCGATGGCGGAGTCCCTGCTGAAGCGGGTCACGGGTCAGGACACGATCAGCGCCCGCTTCATGCGGAAAGAGTTCTTCGAGTTCCTTCCGACGTTCCTGATCATGTTGAGCACGAACAACAAGCCCAATTTCAAAGGGCAGGATGAAGGGCTCTGGGCGCGGGTGAAGCTCATCCCCTGGGTGCGCTACTTCGCGCCGCACGAGCGCGACCGGAAGCTGAAGCACAAGCTGATTACCGAGGAGGCCGCCGGCATCCTGGCGTGGGCCGTTCGCGGGGCCGTGGATTGGTACCGCGACGGACTTCAGGACCCGCCGTCGGTTATCGCAGCGACGGCGGAATACCGTTACACGTCCGACGCCCTCGCCGGCCTGTTCCCCGGGGTATTCGTATTCGAGGAAGGGGCGCGCGTTCAGGCACGTATCGCGTGGGACGCCTACCGCCAATGGTGCGAAGACGAGGCACTTCCGGCTAAGGAGCGCTGGACGCGTCGCGCATTCTTCGCCGCGCTCGAAGAACGGAAGGCGACGAAAAAGCGAATGAACACGGGAGTCGTCTTCGAGGGTATCCGCCTCGCCCGTCCCACGGACCGCGCGGCGGACGTCGAGGAGGCCGACGGCGAGACCCGCGAAGAAAAGTCGGCCGAGGCGCGAACAAACCCCGATCCGCTGGCGCATAAGCCGGGCGTAAGCATCCCCACCGCCGGGCCGAGCCTCGACGACGTTTTCTAGGAGTGACATGGATCGCAAGCCGTACGTAATCACGCTCGCCACGCCGCGAGGTGAAACCGCCACCGTGGTCTTGCTCACCGAGGTCGAGGCCGACACGGTCCGATTCGTGGCCGAAGGGATCATCTCGGCCGTCAAGGACGGCGCGATCGACGCCTTCGAGGTCGAGGAGGCCCGCGGCGACTGCGCCGGCTGTGGGGGCCTGGGCGAGTACCCGTCGTGGTCCGGTACCCCGTGCGAGACGTGCAAGGGCGTGGGCACGGTGCCCGCCGACAGCCCGGACGCGCTGAACGGGGCGGTCGTCGAGGGTACGGCGGTGCGCCCGTGACCGCCCCCGCCGACGACTGCGGCGTGACCGGCGGTTGCCGGGCCTGCCCCCTGTTCGCCGCGAACGTGTGCGGCGACCCGGGGTCCGAGACCGAGAGCGCGGCCCAGCCCAACTGGGCCGCGCTGGTCGACGCCTACCTCACGCGCGAACTGGCGCGGCTGTCGCCCCCGGCCCGCTTCGAGGTCGACGGGGCCGGCACGGTGACCGACCGGGACGCGCCACCGCTGGTCATCTGCCAGTACGGCGCGACGCCGCACCCGCTCGACGATGAGTGTCAGCGGGTCACCCCGGCCACCCTCGACGCCCCCGACCGCGACCCGGCGGAGCCGGACCTGAGCGGGTGCGACTACTACCGCGGCAAGGGCACCTGTTCCGAGTCGCCCCGGTGCCGGGCGGAACCGGCGTGCATCACGGACGCGCCGCCGGGCGGGTGGCCGGCGCAGCACGAGGCCGCCACCCCCGACGCCGGACCCGTCCCGGTCTGCGTCCAGACGCCCAGCGGGGTTGTTCCGTGCGGGGTGGCAGTGCTGTGCCGGTCGCCCGAGGAGGTCACCGCGGCCCGCACGGGGTACCGCGTTGTGCGGTACGGGGGTGGCACGGTCCGGTACATCGCCCCGGACGCCCCCGACGTCGACCCGGCCGAGCCGCGGCCGGACGGGGCCGGGTGCTGCGGGGGTGCGTGCGGTGGGTGAGTCCTACCAAGACGCGCTGATGCGCGAGCGGCGCGAGACGCTGACCGCCATTGAGCCGTTCGTCAAGGCCGGTATCGGCATGGTGCGTTACCTCGCGTGGATGGCGGTCGCCCGGCAGGGCGTAACGCTGGCTGACTGGCGGGCGCTGTCGTACCCCCGCCGTGAGCGTGTGCTGATCGCCGACCGGAAGGCGGGCGGATGCCGGCGAATCTGCCCGATCGGGCCTCGACCGCGCGGGACGTGGTCGCGGTGACAGGTGCCACGTGGGAAACCGAGCCGATCGGCCCGCCGACCGATCACGTACACGACGTGTCGTGTTGGTACCGCGGGTGTGAGCGGTACGACGTGCACGGCGACCCCGCCGAGCCGAGCGCCGCGAGCCGTCCCGTAGAGACCGACTGATCCGACCGACCTGCTGAAGGGCCGCTTCCCACCCGGGGGCGGCCCTTCAGCCGTATCCGAAAGGGGGCCGCGCGTGCGGACCCTGACGCACAGCGTCGCCGGCTCGACGGTCGGCATTCACATTCCCGAGCGCCGCGACGACCTCGACCGCTTCCGGGCGTTCCTCGCCCAGGGCGACAAGGTGTTGGCGTTCGACACCGAAACGACCGGCCTCGACGTTTACACGCCTGAGCACCGCCTGCGCCTCGCCCAGTTCGGCAACAGCCGCGAAGCGTGGGTGTTGCGCGCTGACGCGTTCGGCGAGGAGATCGCCGCGGCGCTGCGACAGCCGCGCCCGTACACGATGCACAACGCGCAGTACGACCTGTTGGTGGTCGACAGGCATCTAGGCGTGCGCCTCGAAGACCTGGGTCCGCGGACGTACGACACACGCGTCCTGGCGCACCTCCTCGACCCGCGCGCGCCCCAGGAAGGTGGGATCGGCCTCGCGCTGAAGCCGCTTTCGGCGGTGTACGTCGACCCGGACGCCCCGGACACGCAAGAGGGTCTGACGACCGAGTTCCGTCGCCTCGGGCTGACCAAAGCAACTGGGTGGGCTGGCATCCCGATCGACAATGAGTTGTACACCAGGTATGCAGGTCTAGACGTGATCTTCGCGCACCGCCTGTTCCGCGTGCTGGGCCCGATGGTGCGCGAGATCGGGCTAGACCACCTGTCCAAATTCGAGCATCACCTACAAATCCTGTTGGCTATTCTTCAGCGCCGGGGGTTCCGCCTCGACGTGCCGTACGTCGAGACCCTTCGGACGGACCTCCTCGCCGACGCCGAGGCGTATAAACGCGTCGCGGGTCGGTACGGGGTGACCAACGTCAACAGCACGACGCAGGTCGCCGCCGCGCTTGCCGCAATGGGCGAGGCGCTGACCGAGCGGACGGCGTCCGGCGCGACCAAAGTCGACAAGGGCGTTCTCTTGCCGCTCGCCGATCTGTCGCTCGGGTGGGAACGCCTCGACGTGCGCGCGCCTAACCTGCTCGCTGACGCGGTGCTTCGCAGCAAGCGGGCCGAGAAGTGGGCTACGGCGTACGCGTCGGCGTTCCTCGACCTGAAAGACGCGGACGACCGGCTTCACCCGTCGATCGGCGCGCTTCAGGCCCGGACCGCCCGCATGTCGATCAGCCGGCCCCCGCTGCAACAGCTTCCGTCGTCCGACTGGACGATTCGCCGCGCGTTCGTCGCCGACCCGGGGCACACGATCATTGCGGCCGACTATCAGGCGGTTGAAATGCGGGTACTCGCGGCGCTGGCGGACGTGCCGCGCATGAAAGAGGCAATCGCCAACGGCGAGGATCTTCATGCCTTCACGGCGCGACTGATCGAGGGCGACGGGTTTACGAAGCGTCACCGTAAGCTCTATAAGGGCGTGGGCTTCGGCAAGGTCTACGGGGGCGGGGCGGTAACGCTCGCCCGGCAGACCGGCGCGGACCTCGACGCGGTCAAGCGAGCTATTGCGGCGTACGACCGGGTCTATCCCGAGATCAAGCGGTATTCCCGTCGGCTCATGGAACGCGCAGAGTTCGGCCGGCGCGAGGTTGTCACGCCGAGCGGGCGACACCTACCCCTAGACCGTGACCGCCTGTACGCGGCGACCAACTACGTCGTCCAGTCGACGGCGCGGGACCTCCTCGCCCAGGCAATCGCGGATATCTTCGCCGCCGGCCTCGGCGACCACCTGCTACTGCCGGTGCATGACGAGCTGATCGCCCAGGCCCCCACGGCTGACGCCGAGGAGGTTATTCGGGAGATCGGCCGCGCAATGGAGTCGACATTCTTCGGCGTGCGGATTGAGTCTGACCCCGACGTCTACGGGCCTAGCTGGGGGCACGGCTACGGATGCGCAGAAAAGAAGGGGCGCTGCGTGGTTCGTGAATCGCACCCGCGGAAATGGGGAGTTAGGCATGACTAAGGAGGCGGGACGATGACGCCAAGGCGCGGCGGCCCGCGCCGCGCGGTCGATCTTGCCGACCGCGCGCGGGTCGGGGTGGGAGCGCTCGCAAGGGCCCTACCAGGCGTGATGTCCGCACATCGGTCTACCCCGCCCGGCGCGCGGCCGAGGCACGCCACGGCCGAACGGCCAGCAAATATGCACAGTGCCCGCTCCCTGCGATTCGGCGTGGTTGCGGCGTCGTGCCTGGGTAGTACGCTCGGCGAACGCACTTACCGGCGTGATTCTGGCCCGCGACGGCCGGCGCGCCGGGAAGTGCTGTCGGCGCTTGCGCCGCAGAACGGGGAGGACAGCAAATGATCACCGCACGACGGGCGGACGACCTTACTCGCATGGCAGGGCAGCGCGTGTACCTCCTCGGCCCGAGCACGGGCACCCCGGGCGACCGGGCGGCCCGGTTCGGGGCCGCGCTCGACGCGCTGCGCGCGGCCGGCTGCGAGGTCGTCGCCCCCGGGCTAACCGCCGATGCGGCCGGCGACCTGGTTGCCGACGTCGCCGCCGACATGGACGCGCTGACCGCGGCCGACGTGGTCGTGACGCTGCCCGGCGCTGAGGGCCTGTGGGAGTACGCGCTAGCCGCCGCGCTGGGCCTGCGCGTGGTCGCCTACACGGCGCGCGAGGTGCGCCGGTCGGCGTAGCGCGCACTGTCCGATCGGGGCCCCGGGGGTGATTCCTCGGGGCCCTTTGGTGTTCCGCCCCCGCCCGTACGGCGGGCCCTACCTGCCCGTTCGTACCGATGATCGAACAACTCTTGCGCTAGTCGGTTAGCGGAGTAGCGTCGACAGCGCGCCACCGATCGCACACCCGTTCGATCAAAGGCCGGCCTTCAGCCGGCGACCCCGTCACGCCCCCAGGAGGCTACTTATGTCCATCTACGCCCGACTTTGGGACGCTCCCCACCGCGAGATCGCCGACCCCGCCGAGGAGGTCGAGACCATCGCGGCGGCCCGCGACGGCGACGCCGACGCCTACCTGCGCCTCACCTCGGCCTACGTGCCGCACCTGCGCCGCGCCGTCGCCGCCTTCACCCGGGTACTGCCCCTTGACGACGCCCGTCAGGCCGCCTGGGTGGGCCTGATGTCCGCGGTCAAGGCGTTCGACCCCGCCCGGTCGTCCCGGTTGGTGTCGATCCTGCGTCAGCACATGCACGCCGAGCTGACCGCCGCCGCAGCCCTCGCCGGCACGGGGTTCACGGTCCCGCCCCGCACCGTGGAGCGGTTTTTCGGCATCCTCGCCGCGGCTGACGGCGACCCGGCACGGGCCGCGGACCTCGCCCCGTCGTACGCCATGACCCGTGAGACGTTCTTCGCGGTGCTGGCGGCGGTCACGGCCGGACAGTCGATGGAGGCCGCGATTTCGGCGTACGGCGACGGGTCGCTGTCGCCCGTGGTCACGCCGTCGGCGGTCAGCGAGGCGGAAGACCGGGTGCTGTGCGGCCTCGCGTTCGGCGCGGTCGACGCCGCCGAGGAGTCCGTGTGTCGGCTGAAGTACGGCTTCGACGACCGCGCGGCCGGCGACGAGCTGTCCGACGACGCCGTGGGTCACTACCTCGGCATGTCCCGCCTGAAGGCGTACCGCACGCGCACGCGCGCCCTGGGCAAGATGCGTGCTGCGCTCTGTGCGCTAGACGCCTAGCGCAGAAATCGGGGGCCGGGTGGCGAACAGCCCGGCCCCTGCTGGCGCATATGCCGCCTGTCCCGCAAGAGAGGAATTCCACAATGGACCTGTTCGACTTCGAGGCCGTCCGCACGGCCGACACGGGCGGCGAGGTGTACGACCGCCTTGACTTCGAGGCGCGCGACGCGGTCGACGCCGACGCCGCGGCCCACATGCGCGAGGTCGTGACCGGCCTGCCGGCGCGGCCGGGGGTGCTGCGGTGAGCGCCCCGGAGATCGGCCCCGCCGACTTCGCCCCGCACCGGGCCGAGATCACGGGCTGCGAGTGCCCGACGTGCCGCGAGGTGGCCTACGCGTCGTCGAGTGTGCTCGACGGCCCGACGTCGCCCCGGTCGCTCGCCGCGTGCTCGGCCCTCCTCGCCGAGCTGCGCGGGGGCCGGCACCACCGGATGACGCTCGCCGAGCGGGCCGCCCAGGCGCGCGAGGAGAAGGCCGCCCGCCTCGCCGAGCTGTACGCGGCCGGGGCCCCCGCGAGCGAGATCGCGGCGGTCGAGCGGGGCTACGTCAAGTTTCCGTTTTCCGACCCAGTCAAGGGGTCGGGGATCGGCATTGGCGGGAGAATTCAGTGACCGCCCGCCGCCGGCCCCGCGCCGTCCCGCACCCCGGTTCGGCGTGCTGCGACCCGGCGCAGGATCTCGCAGGGTGGATCACCCGTGAAACCGCCCGCCTCGACGTCGCCGACCGATGGGCACGGGTGCTGTCCCGCCGCGGGCAGCGCTTGCGCCGGGCCGGGACGTCGGCGCTGTCCCGGGGCGACCGGGAGCGCGCCGCGCAGCTCGACGCCGAGGCGCTGTCGTGTTCCGGCCGCGCCATGGCGATATGGCAGACCTCCCAAATGCACCGGGGGCACGTCGAGCGCGTCGCCGAGGCGCACGCATGGCGGCTCTCCCCCGCCCCTACCGAAAGGCTCTCCGCATGACCTCGACGCGCGACCTCCTCGCCCAGCTCCCGCCGCGGCTGATGCACGCCGGTACCGGCCTGCTTAACTGGGTCGAACACAGCAAGTGGGAGCACGCCGACAAGGCGGACGACACCGTACGCAAGCTGACCGAGGAGATCATTCGACTTCGGGCCCACCTGGGCCGGCGCGAGTCGTACCTTCTCGACGAGGAGGCGATTCACCCGACGTTGCCGCGGCGCAGTGACGCCCAGTTCGGCCACGCGATCCACGCGGACACCTGCCCGATGTGCGCCGACGACGTCGAGGTGTTCGCAGCATTGCAGCGGAGCGCCGACCGGAGCGAGGCGGGGCGGATCGCCTACGTCGGCGGGGTTCACGAGATTCAGGAGTACCTACGCGCCCTTGACGACCGGCGCAAGCTGGGCGCGACGTTGCCGACGACGGCCGAGCTGGTCACGGCGATGCAAAAGGCACTTACCAAGTTGGGCGAGCGGGCGCGTAAGGCGTTCGCGTGAGCGCGCCCGCACGCGTGTACCCCCGGGCAGACATCGAGGGCCGTCGGGACGGGGCGGAGTCCTGTCCCGGGGTGTGGGTCCGGGTGCCCGGCACTGAGCGCGAGTACCCCGCGAAGGGCATAGGGACTGTGAAGCTGGTATGCAGCGCCCGGCCGAACCACACCACCGCGGGTTTCTGGTTCTTCCCCGCGCAGACCAGCAACCCGCCGGCTTGACCATTTCCGGGCGTCGCTCGCACTTCCCGCGGGCGACGCCCGTTCGCGCTGTGCCTGTTCACGGGCGTTTTTGGATTCGGGGTTGCGCTAGACGGCTAGCGCAAGCTAGGTTGTTTACACGTTCCGCCCCCGAGCAAGGGAGTTCCGAAATGACCGCGCAGCACTCCACCTGGGCCACCGTCAAGGGTCACGGCAAGCCGGAAACCCTGATGTACCACGGGGGCAACCGGAAGGGCCCCGACGCGAACGGCATCCTGGTCCGTGTGGAGCGTTACCACTCCGGCTACTTCCTCCGCGCGGTGGAGGGTGGCCGGGCGGTTCGTGACCTGGGCGTGGCGTCGCGGTTCTGGGCCGCGCCGGTCGAGGTGACCGACACCCCTGAGCCGAAGACCGTGACCGACGTGTCGGCCCCGGTCGCGGGCGCGGTCCCCACCCCCGCCCAGGCGCGTGCCCTGGTCGCCGCGCTGATCGACCAGGCGTACCACGGCCGCGACTTCGCCGACCTGTTCGCGAGCAACGCCCGCGCCGACATGATCGCCCGCATGCACGCCGCCGGGTGGGTCGAGGACCCGGAGGTTATCGGCCTCCCGAGCAAGGCGTTTCGCGTGACCCTCGCCGGCCGCGACGCGGTCGCGCACCTGATCCCGCAGCGCGCGATCGACCGGGCGCACGCGGCGGCGCTGCGGGAGCACGCCGAGCGCGAGGGCCGGCACCTGACGAAGGTCGGCGTTCCTCACCGGACGGTGTGCGGAAAGGTCGCGGCTAACGTGCCCGTCACCGCGCTGCCGCGGAAGGCAACGTGCCCGAAGTGCGTCCCCGTCCCGCCCGCGTGGCCGGTCGCCGCCCGGCGCGAGGAGACCCCCGCCCCGCGCGTCTGCAACGCCGAGGCCCCGGCCCAGGGGCGCGCGTTCGGTACCCGGGAGGAATGGTTGGTCGAGGCCGTCGACATGTTCGTCCCGATCTTCGCGGCCGTAGGCGCGCAGCTCCCGCGCGTGCGCGTCTCCGTCGGGTGGCCGGGCGTGTCCAGCCGGAAGGGCCTTCACAAGGTCATCGGGCAGTGCTGGGCGAGCACGGTCAGCGCCGACAAGGTCCCCCAGGTGTTCATTTCGCCCGTACTCGACGACGCCGGGACCGTGCTCGCCACGCTCGCGCATGAGCTTGTGCACGCGGTCGACGACTGTGCGAGCGGTCACAAGGCCCCCTTTGCTCGCCTCGCCCGTGGGATCGGCCTCGCCGGCAAGATGACTGCGACCCATGCCGGCGACGCCCTCGCGGCCCGCCTCGCCGAGATCGCCGACCACCTCGGCCCGTACCCACACGCCCGGCTGTCGACCGGCGCGGCCGGGGCCGGGGCCGGCGAGAAGAAGCAAACTACGCGAATGATCAAGTGCGAATGCGGGTGCGGGTATGCGGTCCGCACGACGCGGAAATGGTTGGACTCCGTCGGGGCCCCGATTTGCCCTGCCTGCGTGGAGCGCCTGACGGTCTGCGACTAGCGCACCGGGGCGCTTGCCGGTACCGATACGCTCGGCCGGCAAGCGCCCCGACTCCATTAGGGAGAGACCGTGTACCAATCGCCATACCCGCAGCACACGCCCGCCGCCGAGGAGGCCGCCCGGCAGAAAGCCGGGCTGTTCCGCGCCGGCAAGGTCGCCGCGTGGGTGTGGGTCGTGCTGACCATCGGGACTATCGCACTGATCGCCATTTGCTGCGGACTGTGCGTGCTGGGCGGTGCTCTCGGGGTGGTGCTCCCTGCGCCATCCCCCACCCCGTAACGAACAAAGGAGAGACACAATGGAGACGACCACGGCCGGCAAGCTGACGGCGGGGGCACGGGTCCTGATCACGACGGACCCGCACGCCCCGGCGACCTTCGCCACCGGCCCGGACGACGGCCGGGCGGCGATCGTGACGGCTACCGAGAAGACGGGCCGCCGCCGGCTGATCCGTACGGACCTCGGCGACGTCGAGGCGGGGCCGACGGCGCGCGTCGTGCTCGCGCCGACCTCCGTCGAGGTCGAGGAGGGCGCGCCCGCCGAGGTCGAGGCCGCGCCCGCCGTCGAGGAGACCCCGCCGCCGGCCCCGACCGCCCACCCGACGGCGGTCGCCGCGGTCGACCCGGCGGGGCGGTTGACCACGTCGAGCACGGTCACGGTCGAGGGCCGTACCGCGCCCGTGCCGGCCCGGACCGAGCGCGCTGGCATCCTTGCCCCCGTCCGCCTCGCTGAGGCGCTGTCGTCGCTCGGGTGGCGTCCGGTGACCCGGTGGGAGACCGGCCCCGGCGGGGGCAGCGTGACGTGTTTGGTCGCGCCCGTCGAGGACTAGTCACACCCCGTTTAAACGCCCCGTGACCTGGGATTTCCCAGGCACGGGGCGTTTCTACTTGCGCTAGACGGTTAGCGCAGCTATTGTCCTCTCTATTCCCGGCCCCGCTCGAAAGGATCTCCCCGTGACCCGCGCCCCCGCCGACGGTATCCGTTGGATCTACGCCGGGATGATTCTCGGCCTCCTCGCCTCAATCGCGTTCAACGTGGGCCATGCGTTCATCGCCCCGGCTGGGGCCTCGGCGAGCTGGGCCCCGTCGCCGGGCCGCATCCTGTTCGGCGTGTTCCTGCCCGCGGCTGTCGGCATTTTGCTCGAAGTGCTGACCCGGGTCGCGTGGCCGCACAGCGCGGGGTCGACGGCGCTGCGATTCTTGGGCGTCGGGTCGGTCGCACTCGCCGCCGGCTACGTCTCGTATCTGCACACGTCCGGCGTGCTGGCGCACTGGGGCGAGGATCGCCGGACGCAGGTGCTAGGCGCGCTGGCAGTTGACGGCCTGTTGGTGATGTGCTCGACGGCGCTGGTGCTGATCCGTCGCGCGCCGGCCGAAGGCCCGTCGCTGGCTGACCGCCTGGGCGCGGTGGTGGACACGCTCGCCACGGCCGAGCACGTTGCCCCGCCCGCCCAGACGTTCGCCACGGCCCCGGCGCAGCCCGCCCCCACCGCAGACACCTACGCCCCCGCCCCGGCCCCGCACGCGGATTCCTGGGCCCCCGCGCTGGACGCTGTCGCCGCGCCGGTCGAGGCAGTCCCGCCCGCCGTCGAGGTCGAGGCCCCCGCCGACGTCGAGACCGCGGCCCCCGCGCCCGCCGACCCGCGACGGGTGACCGCCGTCGAGATCCCGGCCGCGTGGCCGTCGGCGTGGCCGACCGACCCGACCGAGCGCCGCGCAGAGATTCGGCGTGTGGTGACGCTGCTGAAGGCCGAGCACCCGAAGAGGTCGCAGCGCGACATTGAGGCCCTGACCGGCGTGCCTCGCTGGACGCTGCGCGACGCGCTCGCCGAGGAGGCCGCGCCCGCGCCGACCAGCCCGCCGGTTCTTCAGCTTGTTTCGACGTCCTGACCTGCCGAAACGCCCGCCTCGGGCCGCACCTGGGGCGGGCGTTTCGCTTTCCGTCTTGCGCTAACCGTCTAGCGCAAGCTAGGTTGTTTACACGCCCCACGGGGAACGCAGAACCGAGGAGATAGCCGTGAACGTGCTCGACCCCGCCGCCGTCATCGCCGCCACCCCCGCCCAGCTCGCCGCGCTCGGCCCGGTCGCCCTGGGCGACGCCCGCCGGACCGCCCGCGTCGCCGCCACGATGAGCCGCCCCGGCGCGGCCGAGGCGCTGGCCCGGGTCGAGGAGGCGCGCGCCGCGCGGCCCGCGCTCGTGTTCCGTACCGGCTGGGTCCGCGACCCCCTCGCGGTCGACCCGTCGGCGTTCATCCGGCACGCGTCCTACGCGGGCGACGCCCGGTACTCCGTTCGCAACGCCGCGCCCGGGTGGCCGATGGTCGTCGCGTACGACGGGTTCGGTATCGGCATGGCGGACTGGGGCAACTGGGCCCAGGTCGCCGACGTGGTCGCCCGCCACCACGCCGCGCGGGTCGCCTCCTGACCCGCCCGGGGCCCGCCTCGACCGGGGCGGGCCCCTACCCTGAGGCACAGCGAAGGAGAGACCGTGAGCAATCGAGCGGATAACCGACTGAAGGCCGGCGACTGGGTCGAGGTACCTACGTTCGGTGCGTGGCGACGTGCGCAGGTGACCCACGTCGGGCGGGGGCACCTGATCGCCAGGACGGACATTGGCGGGCAGTGGCGAGGCGACCCCGCGCAGGTGCGCCGAGAAGCGCCGTCGGCCGCCGCCGACCCCGCCCCCGTGCCGGTCGCCGAGGCGCTGCGGGAGTTGGCCGGTGACCCGGGCGACCCGTCGCACGTGATCGTCTCCCGCGCCTACCTGCTGAAGCTCGCCGCCCAGCTCGACGCCTGACCCGCCTACCCAGACAAGGGCCGCTTTATGAGCCGCGTTCAACAGTTCCGCGTCTACTGGGACACGTACAGTCCCAAGGTCGACAAGTTCCGTGACCTGCGCATCGCCCGGCGGTGGATGGAATCGGGCGTACCGGCCCCGGAAGCCGCCGCCTGGGCAAACCTCGGCTTCCTTCCCGAGGAGGCCGCCCCGCTGATCGCCGACGGCATCACCGCGGACACTGTCGAGGAGACCGAGCGGCACGCCGCGCAGGCCGTCGGCGGGCCTGAAGCCCTAGCCGCGCTGCGCGTCGCCGAGCTAACGGGTACCGGGGCGCTTGTCGGCCCGGATGACCTGATTCGGGTCGTCGACCCGCTCGACCCGACCCGAGAGATCATCACGGTACGGCCTACCGACTGACCGACCCCGCCGAACGCCCCGCCCCGGACCTCGGGCGCGGGGCGTTTCGCTGTCCGGGGTGTCCCGTTCTTAGATGTGCGTCTAGAGGCATGTCCGTGGGCAGCGGCCTGCTGCACATCGAGGCGCCGCCGGAGCACCTGGTGGCCAGCGGCGGCCTCTTCCACGGCCTCCAGCTCTGGGTGAACCTGCCGAGGGCGGCGAAGATGATGCCGCCGCGCTACCAGGACATCCGGGGCCGGCAGTCGGCGCTGCTCACCACCGTCGACGGCGGCGCGCTGATCCGCGTCATCGCCGGTGAGGTGGCCGGGCACCGGGGGCCGGGCTCGACCCACACCCCGATCAGCATCGCCCACGTCACGGTGCAGCCCGGTGCCGAGCTGAGCCTGCCCTGGCAGCCGGACTTCAACGCGCTGGTCTACGTGCTCGCCGGTCGCGGCACGGTCGGCACCGACCGCCGGCCGATCCACACCGGCCAGCTCGCCACCCACGGCCCGGGCGACGCGCTGCGGGTCACCGCCGACGCGAAGCAGGACTCGAACACCCCCGCCCTGGAGCTGTACGTCATGGGCGGACAGCCGATCCGGGAGCCGGTGGCGCACTACGGCCCGTTCGTGATGAACACCCGGGCCGAGCTGATCCAGGCGTTCGAGGACTTCCAGGCAGGCCGGCTCGGGGTGGTTCCGGCGGAGCGGCTGCCGCACACCGGCGGCCGGGGCGACCGCCCCTGACCGGCGGAACGGGCGTCACCGGGCTGCCCCGGTGGCGCCCCTCGGCGGGCTCAGGAGACCGCGAAGATCCCCGCCACCCCGAGCAGCACCATCACCAACACGGCGACCAGCGCGCCCCGCTCGTTCTCCACGGGCTGCTCGCGGTGCTCGGTCACGGCATCGGTCGTCTCGGCGGGCATGGAACGGCCTCCTCGGTGTTCGCGTCGGGTCTCGGGTGGCGCCACGTCGATTGTCGACCAGGTCACCGGGGGTGCCCGTCGGCGTGCGGACGCGGCGCGGGGGTCCTACCGTGAAAACGTTGTCGACCTCGGAGGGCTGGAACGTGGCGCTGTGGGACTGGTTCCTCACCACGCCGGAGCGCGCCAACCCGGCCTCTGAGTTACCCGTCTGGACGACTGGAAACCTCGTCGAGCCGCTGATTCACGGCGCGGAGTACTTCGACCGGCTGGTCGACGAGGTGGAGGCCCTGGGAGAGGGCGACCACCTCTTCTTCACCGACTGGCGGGGCGACCCGGACGAGCGGCTGCGCCCGGACGGCCCCACCGTCGCCCAGCTCTTCGCCCAGGCCGCCCAGCGCGGTGTGCTGGTCAAGGGCCTGATCTGGCGCTCGCACCTGGACTCGCTGTCGTTCAGCGAGGCGGAGAACCGCAGCCTCAGCGAGCTGGTCTGCGCGGCCGGCGGCGAGGTGCTGCTCGACCAGCGGGTCCGGCGCGGCGGCTCGCACCACCAGAAGCTCGTCGTGCTGCGTCACCCCGGCGCGCCGGAGCGCGACGTCGCCTTCGCCGGCGGGATCGACCTGTGCCACAGCCGCCGCGACGACGCCGACCACCACGGCGACCGGCAGGCGGTGGCGATGTCGCCCCGCTACGGCGACACCCCGCCCTGGCACGACGTGCAGCTCGCGCTGCGCGGGCCGGTGGTCGGGGCCCTCGACGTCCTCTTCCGGGAGCGGTGGACCGACCCGATGCCGCTGGACTCGGAGAACCCGCTGGCGTACCTGCGGGACCGGCTGCGCGGGGCGGACCTGCGCCCGGACCCGCTGCCCGAGCGGCCGACCGACCCGCCGCCGTGCGGCCCGCACCAGGTCCAGGTGCTGCGCACCTACCCGGCGGTCCGCCCGCGCTACTCCTTCGCCCCGGACGGCGAGCGCACGGTGGCGCGCGGCTACACCAAGGCGGTGCGCCGGGCCCGCCGGCTGATCTACCTGGAGGACCAGTACCTCTGGTCGACCGAGGTCGCCGACCTGTTCGCGCGGGCGCTGCGCGCCAACCCGGAGCTGCACCTGGTGGCCGTGGTGCCCCGGCACCCCGACGTCGACGGCCGGTTCGCGCTGCCGCCGAACATGGTCGGCCGGGAGCAGGCGCTGGCGCTGTGCGGCAAGGCCGCCCCCGACCGGGTGCACGTCTTCGACGTGGAGAACCACGCGGGCGACCCGGTCTACGTGCACGCGAAGGTGTGCGTGGTCGACGACACCTGGGCCAGCGTCGGCAGCGACAACTTCAACCGCCGCTCCTGGACCCACGACAGCGAGCTGTCCTGCGCGGTGCTGGACGAGACCCGGGACGACCGGGCCCCGCTGGACCCGGGCGGCCTGGGCGACGGGGCCCGGCGCTTCGCCCGGGAGCTGCGGCTGCGGCTGTGGCGCGAGCATCTGGACCGGGCCCCGGGCGGCGGCGAGGACGACGACCTGCTCGACCCGGCCTCGGCGGTGGCGGCGATCACCGCCGCCGCCGACGCGCTGCAACGCTGGCACGACTCCGGCCGGGTCGGCCCCCGGCCCCCGGGTCGGCTGCGCCCGCACCGCCCCGAGCGGCTGCCCTGGTACACCCGGGCGTGGGCGCTGCCGGCGTACCGGCTGGTCTACGACCCGGACGGCCGGCCGCTGCGGGCGCGGTTGGCGGGCACCTGGTGACCGCTCGGGTCGCCGGCCGGCGGGCCGTGGGCGAGGGCGCCCCACCCGCCCGGGTACGCGAACGACGCGCGCGGGGAGTAGAAGCCCTCGGTGATGTCGAGCGGGTTCGCCGGGCGTAGCGGGTGGACGGGGTGGTGCGGGTCGAGGAAGTCGACCGACTCCACCTCGAACGGCGCGACCGGCTCGACCAGGTACGGGTGGACCCCGTGGAGCAGCTCCCCGCCGCGGGCGGTGAGGTAGCGGTGGTGCCCGCTGCGGACGACGTGACCGGTGTCGCCGACCAGGGAGCGGGTCCGGATGAGCGGCACGCCGTCGACCTCGGTCTGCGCCACGAGCGTGCCGCCCCGCTGCTCCAGCCAGGTGTGCCCTGCGGCGACCGGGGCGCCGCGCACGGCGGCGTACCCGCGCACCCGGGCGCTGGAGCAGAGGTAGTGCGTCCACCAGCCGCCGGGCTCGTCGACCCCGGCGAGCCCCACCCCGAGGTAGGTCAGCGAGTACGCCCCGAGCCCGGAGGTCTGCGTCCCGTCGTCGACCACGTACTGGTTCATGAAGACCCGCCGGTCCTCGGCGGCGCGCAGGGCGGCCGGGAGCAGGGCGGCGACCGCGTCGGGGTCAGCCGGCAGCCAGCTGAGGAAGACCATGCGGCTGTGCACCACGAGGTGCGGGTCGGCGGGGTCGAGCACGGTGCCTCCCGGGCCGGGGCGACGTTCCCCGCGACGCTACGGGCCGTCCCGTGGGCGGGACAACGACGGAAAGTCGACAGCCCGCCCGCCGGTTTCGAGCCTCGGCAGGAGGAGCACGGGACCTCAGGAAGGAGTAATCGCGATCACAAGTTCCTAGGTTTGCCGCCCTTCTGGGCGTTTTGTTCCTGAAAACACCTTAGACGCATCGTACTTTCGGCTAGATTTCCTGGAGCTGATCGGGCTAAGGTGAGTCCCGAACGGCCCATTCGAAGCTAAACCACAGCGTCACGTCTTTTATCCGCGGACGAGGTGCAGGGAGGACCACCCATGACCGCGCCAACGACCAGCGAGCGGACCACCACAGCTCCGTCCACGACGGAGAAGCTCGACCCGCGTGCGCTCACCGACAGCGCCGCCGACATCCTGAACGCGATGGCCGCGCTGCCCGCCAACCACCCGTCGCGCGCCGCGATGCGGGACCGGGCGATCGAGGCCTGGCTGCCCCTGGCCAACCACCTCGCCCACCGCTACAGCGGCCGGGGCGAGCCCACCGACGACCTGGCGCAGACCGCCGCCGTCGGCCTCATCAAGGCCATCGACAAGTTCGACCCCTCGCGCGGCGTCGACTTCGCCGGCTACGCCATCCCGACCATCATCGGCGAGCTGAAGCGGCACTTCCGCGACCGCACCTGGGACATCCGGGTTCCGCGTCGCCTCCAGGAGCTGCGGCTGGCCATCTCCGACGCCAACAGCTCGCTGCTGCAGACCCTCGGCCGCTCCCCGACGGTCGCCGACATCGCCGCCCACCTCAAGCTCACCGAGGAAGAGGTCCTGGAGGGCCTGGAGGGCGCCCGCGCGTACAACGCGGTGTCGCTGTCCACCCCGACCGGCGACGGCGACCGGGCCACCGAGCTGGGCGACATGCTCGGCGGCGAGGACAACGAGTTCGAGCTGGCCGAGCTGCGGGTCGCCCTCGGCCCGGCGCTCTCCACGCTCGACGAGCGCGAGCAGAAGATCCTGACCCTGCGCTTCTACGGCAACCTGACCCAGTCGCAGATCGCCGAGCAGATCGGCGTCTCCCAGATGCACGTGTCCCGGCTGCTGGCCCGGGCGCTGACGAAGCTGCGGGGGCAGCTCGACGGAACGTACTAGGGCTGAGCCCCACCGGGCCCGGTCGGCGATGCGCCGGCCGGGCCCTTTCGTGCCCCGGTACGCCCCGACGGCCCGGTGGCGGCCGGTGGGACAGTAGGACGGTGCTCGCCGACGTACCCCTCGACCTGCCGGTCCGGCCCGCGCTGCCGGCGCTGCTCGATGCGCTGCGCGCGGCCGGCGGCGCGGTGCTCGTGGCCCCGCCGGGCACCGGTAAGACGACCCTCGCGCCGCTGGCCGTGGCCGGGGCGGTCGCCGGCCGGGTGGTGATCGCCCAGCCGCGCCGGGTCGCCGCCCGCGCGGCGGCGCACCGGATGGCCGCGCTGCTCGGCGAGCGGGTCGGCGACCGGATCGGGTACGCGGTGCGCGGTGAGCGGCGGGTCGGCCCCGCCACCCGCGTGGAGGTGGTGACCACGGGCCTGCTGGTGCGCCGGCTGCACCACGACCCGGAGCTGCCCGGCGTCGACGCGGTGCTGCTCGACGAGTGCCACGAGCGGCAGCTCGACGCCGACCTGGCGCTGGCGTTCAGCGTGCAGGCTCGGGAGGCCCTGCGCCCCGACCTGTGGCTGCTGGCGATGTCGGCGACCCCGGACGCGGACCGGTTCGCCGCGCTGCTCGGCGTCGACGGCGCGCCGGCCCCGGTGGTCCGGGCCGCCTCGGCGCTGCACCCGGTGACCCGGGTCTGGGCCCCGCCGCCCCGGCCGGTCACGCTGACCCCGTCCGGCCGGGTGGACCCGGCGCTGCTGGACCACGTGGCGGCCACCGTCCGCCGGGCCCTCGCCGAGCGCGAGGGCGACCTGCTGGTCTTCCTGCCGGGGGTCGGCGAGATCGCCGGGGTGACCGGCCGGCTGGCCGACCTGCGCGGCCCGGTCGCCCTGCTGCCGCTGCACGGCCGGCTGCGCGGGGCCGAGCAGGACGCCGCGCTGCGCCCGGCCGACCGGCGGCGGGTGGTGCTGGCCACCGCCGTGGCCGAGAGCAGCCTGACCGTGCCCGGGGTGCGGGTGGTGGTCGACGCCGGCCTTTCCCGGGTGGCCCGGGTCGACCTCTCCCGGGGCCTCGGCGCGCTGGTCACCGTGCCGGTGTCCCGGGCGGCGGCGACCCAGCGGGCCGGCCGCGCCGGCCGGGAGGCCCCGGGGCACGTCTACCGGTGCTGGTCGGAGGCGACCCACGCCCGGCTCGCGGCGCAGCCGGAGCCGGAGATCGCCACCGCCGACCTGACCGGGTTCGCCCTGGAGCTGGCCGCCTGGGGCGACCCGGACGGCTCCGGGTTGGCCCTGCCCGACCCGCCCCCGGCGGCGGGGATGGCCGTCGCCCGGGAGACCCTGACCACCCTCGGCGCGCTCGACGCCGACGGCCGGGTCACCGCGCGCGGCCGGGCCATCGCCGGGGCTGGGGCGCACCCCCGGCTGGCCCGCGCCCTGCTCGACGGGGCGCCGGTGGTCGGCGCGGACCGGGCCGCCGAGGTGGTGGCGGTGCTCGCCGAGGACGCCCTCGCCGGGCCGGGCGACGACCTGGCCGCGTCGTGGCGGCGGCTGCGCGCCGGGGTCGACCCGGCGGCCACCGCCCGCTGGCGGGCCGAGTCCCGCCGGCTGCGCGCCGCCCTGCCCGCCGGCCGGCCCCCGAACGGTGGCCCGGCCCCGAACGGTGGCCCGTCCGCGCGTCGGGAGGGTCGCCCGGCCGTCCCGAGCCGGGGGCCGGGGGCCGACCGGCTGCCCGACGACCTCGCCGCCGGGCTGCTGGTCGGGCTGGCGTACCCGGAGCGGCTGGCCCGCCTGCGCCGGGCGGGCGGGTCGGCGTACCTGATGGCCGGCGGGACCGCGGCGGAGCTGGCGTCGGGCTCGGGGCTGGCCGGCGCGGCGTGGCTGGCGGTCGCGGTCGCCGACCGCTCCCCCGGCGCGCCGACCGCGCGGGTACGGCTGGCCGCGCCGCTGGACGAGGCCACCGCCCGGGAGGCCGGCGGGGCGCTGCTGCGCACGGAGCGGGAGGTGACCTGGTCCGGCGGGGACGTGGTGGCCCGGGAGGTGGTCCGGCTCGGCGCGATCGAGCTGGTCGCCCGGCCGCTGACCCGGCCGGACCCGGCGCTGGTCGCCGCCGCCCTGCGCGACGGGCTGCGCCGCGACGGCCTGGCGCTGCTGACCTGGACCCCGGCCGCGCGGGCGCTGCGCGAGCGGCTGGCCTTCTGCCGGCACGCGCTCGGCCCCGACTGGCCGGACGTGGACGACGCCGCCCTGCTCGCCTCGGTGGACGCCTGGCTCGGCCCGGAGCTGGCCGCCGCCCGCCGCCGGGCCGACCTGGCCCGGGTCGACGTCGCCGCCGCGCTGCGCCGGCTGCTGCCCTGGCGCGAGGCGGCCCGGCTCGACGAGCTGGCCCCCGAGCGGCTCGCCGTGCCCAGCGGCTCGCGGGTGCGGGTGGACTACGCCGACCCGGCCGCCCCGGTGCTGGCGGTGAAGCTCCAGGAGACCTTCGGCTGGGCCGACGCGCCCCGCATCGCCGACGGGCGGGTGCCGGTGCTGCTGCACCTGCTCTCCCCCGCCGGGCGGCCCGTCGCGGTCACCGCCGACCTGGCGTCGTTCTGGCGCACCGGCTATCCGCAGGTCCGCGCGGAGCTGCGCGGGCGCTACCCCCGCCACCCCTGGCCGGAGGACCCGACCACCGCCGAGCCGACCCGCCGGGCCGCCCCGCGCCGCCGCTGACCGGCCGCCGCCCGGCGTCAGCTCTCGGCGACGACGTCGGCGACGACCACGGTGACGTTGTCGGGGCCGCCGGCGCGCAGCGCCAGGTCGATCAGCCGGCGGGCGCACTCCTCCCGGTCCGGGTACCCGCCGAGGACCTCGGCGAGGGTGTCCGGACGGACCACGTTGGACAGGCCGTCGCTGCACAGCAGCCACCGGTCGCCCGCCCAGGGCACCATCGTGGCGTACGACGGGGAGACCTCGCCGCCCTGCAACGCCTGGGTGACCACGGCCCGGCGGGGGTGGCTCGCGGCCTGGTCGGGGGTGATGAGGCCCTGGTCGACGAGCATCTGCACGAAGGTGTCGTCCCGGGTGATCTGCTTGAGCACCCGCTCCCGGTAGAGGTACGCGCGGGAGTCACCGACGTGGGCCAGGGCGAGGCAGCTCCCGGTGCGGGCGAAGAGCAGGGCGGTCAGGGTGGTGCCCATGCCCTGCCGCTCGGGGTCCTCCTCGACCGCCTGGCGGATCCGCGCGCTGGCCAGCTCGATGCCGCCCTGGAGGGCGGCGACGAGGGCGTCCTCGGGTGTCGCCTGGTCCAGCGGACCGACCGCGTCGATGGCGATGCGGCTGGCCAGATCGCCGGCGGCCATCCCGCCCATGCCGTCGGCGACGGCGACGAGCCAGGCCCCGGAGTGCAGGGCGTCCTGGTTGCCGCTGCGGATCAGCCCGCGGTCGCTCGCCCCGACGGAACGCAGCTTCAGGGTCATGGGTGGCAGCCTGCCAGTTGGAGGCAGCAGTTGTCTCTAGGAGATCGCGACGACGCCGCGTGGCGCGGCGAATCTCACGCGGCGCCTCGGCGGGGGAAGCGAGCCGACCCCACATTATTCAACTCTCTCGATTGACACGGCCGACGCCCGCTGGAAACATCGGACCGAAAACTGGGAGCGCTCCCAGTTTTCGGCACCCGTCCCCCCGGAAGGATCCCCCCGTGACGCCATCCCCCCGCCGCCGACGCCGCCTGGCGTTGCTCGCCGCGGCGACCGCCCTGGCCCTCACCGGCACCGCCCCCGGCGTGGCCCACGCCGAGGTCCCCCCGGACGCCCCCGAGCAGATCAAGAACGGCACCTTCGACGCGGGCGTCTCCCCCTGGTTCTCGTACGGCACCGGCCCGCTCGGCGTCACCGCCGGCCGGCTCTGCGCTACCGTCCCCGGCGGGCTGGCCAACCCCTGGGACGCCGGCATCGGTCAGGACGCCGTGCCGCTGAAGGCCGGCGCCGAGTACGAGCTGTCCTTCGACGTCTCCGCCACCCCCGGGGCGAACGTGCGGGCCGTGGTCCAGTTGGGCACCGCCCCCTACACCCAGTACGCCGCCGTGGACGCCGCCGCCACCGGCACTTCCCGGCGCTTCGCCACCACCTTCACGGCGAGCGAGGACAACCCCAGCGCGCAGCTCATCTTCCAGGTCGGCGGGGCCGCTGCCGAGCAGACGGTCTGCCTCGACGACGTCTCGCTGCGCGGCGGCGAGCCGCCGAAGCCGTACGAGCCGGACACCGGCCCCCGCGTCCGGGTGAACCAGGTCGGCTACCTGCCGGGCGGCCCGAAGAACGCCACGATCGTCACCGAGGCCACCGCCCCGCTCGACTGGCAGCTCAGGTCGGCCTCCGGCGCGGTCGTCGCCAGCGGGCGGAGCACCCCGCGCGGGGTCGACGCCGCCTCCGGCCAGAACGTGCAGACCGTCGACTTCTCCGCCCACCGGACCCCGGGCACCGGCTACACCCTCGTCGCCGACGGGGAGACCAGCCACCCGTTCGACATCTCCGGCACCCTCTACGACCGGCTCCGCAGCGACGCCCTCCAGTTCTTCTACATCCAGCGCAGCGGCATCGCCATCGACGGCGACCTGGTCGGCGAGGAGTACGCGCGCCGCGCCGGCCACCTCGACGTCGCCCCGAACCGGGGCGACACCTCCGTGCCCTGCCAGCCGGGCGTCTGCGACTACTCCCTCGACGTGCGCGGCGGCTGGTACGACGCGGGCGACCACGGCAAGTACGTGGTCAACGGCGGGATCGCCACCTACCAGCTCCTGAGCACCTTCGAGCGGACGAAGACGGCGGCCACCGCCGACGGCGGCGCGGCGCTGGGCGACTCCACGCTGCGGGTGCCCGAGCGCGGCAACGGCGTGCCCGACGTGCTCGACGAGGCCCGCTGGGAGCTGGAGTTCCTGCTGCGCATGCAGGTGCCCGCCGGCAAGCCGCTGGCCGGGATGGCCCACCACAAGATCCACGACCGGAACTGGACCGGACTGCCGCTCGACCCGGCCGACGACCCGCAGCCGCGCGAGCTGCACCCGCCGTCCACTGCGGCCACCCTCAACCTGGCCGCCGTCGCCGCCCAGTGCGCCCGCCTCTTCGCCCCCTACGACGCGGCGTTCGCCACCCGCTGCGGCACCGCCGCGCGGAGCGCGTACGCGGCGGCCAAGGCCCACCCGGCGATCTACGCGAGCCCGGCCGACAGCACCGGCGGCGGCGCGTACGACGACACCGACGTCAGCGACGAGTTCTACTGGGCCGCCGCCGAGCTCTACCTGAGCACCGGCGGGGCCGCGTACCTGACCGACCTGACCGCCTCGCGGCACCACACCGGCGCGGTCTTCGGCGACCAGGGCTTCGCCTGGCAGGGCGTCGCCGCGCTGGGCCGGCTCGACCTGGCCACCGTGCCGAGCGGTCTGCCGGCCGCCGACCGGGCCCGGGTCCGCGCCTCGGTGACCGCCGCCGCCGACCGCTACCTGGAGATCCTGCGCGGCCAGGCGTACGGGCTGCCGATGCCCGGCGACGCGAACAGCTACTTCTGGGGCGCCAACGGCAACATCGCCAACAACGCCGTCGTGCTGGCGACCGCCTTCGACCTGACCCGCGACGCGAAGTACCGGGACGGGGCCGTGCAGACGGCCGACTACCTGCTCGGGCGCAACGCGCTCAACATGTCGTACGTGACCGGGTGGGGCGAGCAGCACGCGCGCAACCAGCACAGCCGCATCTTCGGCAACCAGTTGGACCCGACCATGCCGAACCCGCCGGCCGGCTCCCTCGCGGGGGGCGCGAACGCCGGCCTGCAGGACCCGTTCTCGGCGAACCTGCTGGCCGGCTGCAAGCCGATGTTCTGCTTCGTCGACGACATCAACTCGTACTCCACCAACGAGGTGGCGATCAACTGGAACTCGGCGCTGGCGTGGCTGGCCTCGTTCCTCGCCGACCAGGACGACGCGGCGGCGGTGCCCGCGCCGACCTGCGCCGCCACGTACACCAACTACGGCGCCTGGTCCGGCGGCACCGGCTTCACCGCCCAGGTCACGATCCGCAACACCGGCACCGCCACGGTCGACGGCTGGACGGCCCGGTTCGCCTTCACCGGTGACCAGAGGGTGCGCGACGCCTGGCTGGCGAAGGTGACCCAGTCGGGCGCCACGGTGACGGCGCGCAACGAGTCGTACAACGCCCGCCTGGCCCCGGGCGCGACGGCGACGTTCGGCTTCAACGCCACGACGTCCGGCGGCGCCAACCCCGCGCCCACCCTGATCACCCTCAACGGCGCCCCCTGCACCCTCTCCTGACGCCCACCCCGCCCGCAGGGGCGCGCACGTACACGGAACGAGGGGTCGTCCCGCTCGGGATGACCCCTCGTTCCGTGTGGTCGTCGGGGTGGGGCCGGCGCGCCCGCTCCCGTTGCGGAGGGAGCGGACGCGCCGACGCGTGGGGGTCAGACGGGCAGGCCGCCGACCTGGGTGTTGATCCAGGAGCGGATCGACGGCAGGTCACCGTAGATCGACGGGGCGGTGGCGCAGGTGGAGCTGTTGTTGCCCGCCCGGCTGGTCGCGCCGATCAGGTTCCACACGCCGTTGGCCCCCCGGGTGACCTGGGGACCGCCGGAGTCGCCGTAGCAGGCGCCGGCGACGCCGCCGGTGTTGTTGGTGCAGATCTCGTACGGGCCGTTGATGCCGCTGCACCGGGTGTCGGCCACGATCGAGGTGTCCAGCTCCCGGGCCCCGGTCGGGGCGGAGCCGCAGCCGGGCGTCGCGCAGGTCTGGCCCCAGCCGATGATGCGGGTGGCGGTGCCGACCGGGCCCGAGGTGGTCGGGATCGGGGCCGGCGCGTGGCTGACCGAGGTGCCGAGCTGCAAGAGCTTGACGTCGATCGTCGGGTGGTTGACCGCCCGGATCACGGAGGCGACCGTGCCGCCGCTGGTGCGGTTGGTGCTGCCCACCCGCACCGAGGCCGGCGTCGAGCAGTGCTTCGCGGTGACCACCCAGTTCGCCTTGATCAGCGAGGCGGTGCAGCCGGAGCTGTAGACGAGGAAGGAGTAGTTCTCCGACGCGGGCACGCCGCCGACGACGTTCGGCGTGATCTCGCCGCCGCTCTCCTCACCGTTCCAGACGTACGTCTTCTCGCCCGCCTGCGCGGCGAGGCCGCCGGCGAAGAGCGAGTTGACCCGGGTCGCCTCCGCCGCGCTGGGGTTGGCGTTGGTACAGGACACGGGCGCGCTGCTGCCCGACATCAGGTCCGAGCAGAGCCCGGTGCGCCGGTCCGGCAGGCCGAGGATGTGGCCGAGCTCGTGGGTGGCGATCCGGGTGCGGTGGTAGCCCTGGTTCACCGCCTGCCAGCCCATCCAGACGTACCCGCTGCCGAGCGAGGTCGTCTGGGCGCGGGGCCAGCCGCTGTCGACGTAGATGGTGATGTTGCCCGGCGTCGCGGGCAGCAGCCGCACCGTGCTGACGCTGCTGTTCCAGATCTGGGCGGCCTGGTCGAAGTTGGTGCGGAACTCGCCGGCCCGGCTGGCGTCGTAGTAGACGGTCCGGACGGCGGAGGCGCTGGTGCCGGTGGCGACCAGCATCCCGGCGGCGGCCAGGACGGCTGCGGCTGCGGCTCCCGCCGCACGCAGCAAGTTTCGTCGGAACACGCGCACTCCTCTGGATACGGGCGGGGAATCCGCCTCCATGGATGTGCGTCGATATTAGAATGAGTCCGGTCGATCCGGCGCATAGCGGTTGCGTCATACGAGCCGCGTGGGCGGGCCGGCGCTCAGCCGATCTCCTCGTCGACGAAGCACCAGCGCCACGTCTCCCCCGGCTGGACCGAGCGCATCACCGGGTGCCCGCTGGTCTCGAAGTGCCGCGTCGCGTGCCGGTACGGCGAGGAGTCGCAGCATCCCACATGCCCGCAGGTGAGGCAGGCCCGCAGGTGCACCCAGTCGTCGTTGCCGACGGCCACGCAGCCGGGGCACTCCGACGTGGTCGACGGCTCGGCGGCGCCCGCCCGGGTCAGGTGCTCGCAGCTCATGACTTCTTCTCCTGTCGCAGCAACGACTCCTCCAGGTCCAGGTCACGGTAGGCCCGCACCAGCACCTCCTCCGGAATCCGGCCGGCGTCGCGGGCGGCCCGGAACACCTCCCGCTCCGCGTCGATCATCTCCTGCCGCAGCCGGCCGTACGCGTGGGACGGGGTTTCCCGCCCGGTGCCGCCCAGCCGCTCCCAGGCCAGGTTGGTGCGCTCCTCCAGGCCCCGGCGCAGCCGGTCCACGACGGCCTTCGGCGCGGTGTCGGCCAACGCGTCCAGCCGCTCCCGCGCGGCGTGACTGGCCTGCTGCTGGACGCCGGCGGCGGAGAGCGCGTCGGCAACCGGGTCGTCCGGCGGCAGCCTGAGCCGGCGTGCCACCGCCGGCAGGGTGGCCCCCTGGGCCACCAGCGTCACCACGATCACCGCGAAGGCCAGCCAGACGAACAACTGCCGGGGGTACGGGCGCTCCTGCGCGAGGGTGAGCGGCAGGGCCAGCGCGGCGGCCAGGGTGACCACGCCGCGCATCCCCGCCCAGCCGAGGACGACGGGGAACTTCGCCAGCGGCGCCGGGTCGCGCTGCCGCGCCCGGGACACCAGCCGGGTCAGGTAGGTGACCGGGAAGAGCCAGGCGAACCGGGTCAGGACGACGGTGGCCAGCACGGCGGCGGTGATCGCGACCAGGAAGCCGAACGGCTCGTTCAGGTCCCGCACCACCTCGCGGAGCTGGAGGCCGACCAGCAGGAAGACCAGCCCCTCCAGCAGGAACCGGGCCAGCCGCCAGAACGCGCCGATCTGCAACCGGGAGGCCGCCGACATGAGTAACGGCATCCGGTGGCCGATGCCGAGACCGGTCACCACCACGGCGACCACCCCCGAGGCGTGGATCTCCTCGGCGGCGAAGACCACCGCGAACGGCACGATCAGCGACACCGCGTTGTCCAGCAGCGGGTCGCTGATCCGCTTGTGCAGGTATCCGAAGACCAGCACCCCGGCCGCCCCGACGAGGATGCCGCCGCCGGTGGCCACCAGCACCTCCCGGGCCACGTCGCCGACCCCGACCGACGTGCCGAGCGTCGCGATGGTGGCCACCCGCAGCAGCACCAGCGCGGTGGCGTCGTTGAGCAGGCTCTCGCCCTCCAGGAGGGTCACCACCCGGCGGGGCAGCCCGATGCGGCGGGCCACCGCCGTGGCGGCCACCGCGTCCGGCGGGGCCACCACCGCGCCCAGCGCGAGGCAGGCCGCGAAGGGCACCCCCGGCAGCAGCAGGTGCACCACGACGCCGACGGCGAACGCGGTGAAGATCACCAGGCCGATGGCGAGCAGCAGGATCGGGCGCAGGTTGAGCCGGAACGCCGGCACGGAGGTCTCCAGCGCCGCCACGTACAGCAACGGCGGCAGGATGCCCACCAGCACCAGGTCGGGGTCGAGCCGAACGTGGGGGAAGCCGGGCACGAAAGAGAGCGCGAGGCCGAGCACCACGAGCAGGATCGGCGCGAGCACCCCGAGCTTGCGGGCCAGCGCCGCCCCGAGGGTCGCCACCGCGAGGACGACGACGACCTCGAACAGGGACTCCATGAACTACGAGCCTAGGCCGCGGCCCGGCGACGGGCTGGTCACACCCCCCGCAGCTTCGGCAGCACCTCGGCGGCGAAGGCGTCGATGAAGGCCCGCTGCTCCTGCCCGACGTGGTGCAGGGCGATCTGGTCGAAGCCCAGCTCCACGTACTCCTCGAGCCAGCCGACGTGCCGGCCGAGGTCGGCGGAGACGTTGACGGTGGAGGTGACCTTCTCCATCGGCACGTCGGCGGAGACCGCGTCGAAGTGCTCGGCGGTCTCCAGGTCCCAGCAGATCGGCGGGGGGAAGACGTTGCTGCGCCACTGGTCGTACGCGATGGCCTCGGCCTCGGCCTGCTCGGGCGCCCAGCTCACGTGCACCTGGAGGTGCAGCGGGCCCCGCCCGCCCGCGTCCCGGTAGGCGTCGATCATCCGCCGCAGGTGGTCGGTGGGGGCGTTGACCGTGATCAGGCCGTCGGCCCACTCGGCGCACCAGCGGGCGGTGGCCACGCTCACCGCCGCGCCGACCAGCGCCGGCGGCTCCTCGGGGCGGGTCCACAGCTTCGCCCGGTCGACCGTGACCAGGCCGTCGTGGCTGACCTCCTCGCCGGCCAGCAGCGCCCGGATCACGTCGACGCACTCGCGCAGCCGGGCGCTGCGGACGTCCTTGCGGGGCCAGGCGCCGCCGGTGATGTGCTCGTTGCTGGCCTCGCCGGTGCCCAGGGCGGCCCAGAACCGACCCGGGTACATCGCCGCCAGGGTGCCGATGGCCTGCGCGATGATCGCCGGGTGGTACCGCTGGCCGGGGGCGTTGACCACGCCGAGGGGCAGGTCGGTGGCCTGCAGGGCCGCGCCGAGCCAGGACCAGGCGAACCCGGAGTGCCCCTGCCGCTCGCTCCACGGGGAGAAGTGGTCGGAGCACATGGCGGCGTCGAAGCCGGCCCGCTCGGCGTGGATCACCGCCTTCAGCAGCTCGGCCGGGTGGATCTGCTCGTGGGACGCGTGGAAGCCGAACACCGTCATGGCTGCCGTTCCTACCCATGACGGCGTCCGCCCAATCGCTACTCCGAGTGCGCCCCGACGCCCGCCCCGGCCCCCTCCTCGCCCCGGCCCACCCAGACGGTCTTGGTGTTGCAGAATTCGCGCATCCCCAGCGCGGACAGCTCCCGGCCGTACCCGGAGTTCTTCACCCCGCCGAAGGGCAGCTCGGGGAAGGAGGTCGTCATCCCGTTGACGAAGACGTTGCCGGCGTCCAGGTCGGTGGCGAAGCGCTCCTGCTCGTCCGGGTCGGTGGTCCAGGCGTTGGAGCCGAGGCCGAACGCCGTGCCGTTGGCGACCTCGATCGCCTCGTCGTACGAGGAGACCCGGTAGAGGCCGGCGACCGGGCCGAACACCTCCTCCGACCACATCCGCATCTGCGGGGTCAGGTCGGCGACCACGGTCGGGGGGTAGAACCAGCCGTCGCCGTCGGGCACCTCGCCGCCGCAGAGCACGGTGGCGTCGCGCTCGACCGCGTCCCGGACCTGGGCGTGCACCTCGTCCCGGCCGCCTTCGCTGGCCAGCGGCCCCACGTCCGTGGCCGGGTCCATCGGGTCGCCCACGGTCAGCGCGGCCATGTTCGCGACGAACCGCTCGGCGAACGCGTCGTAGACGTCGGCGTGCACGATGAAGCGCTTGGCGGCGATGCAGGACTGGCCGTTGTTCTGGCAGCGGGCGGTCGTGGCGGCCTCGGCGGCGGCGTCCAGGTCGGCCGAGGGCATCACCACGAACGGGTCGCTGCCGCCGAGTTCCAGCACCGTCTTCTTCAGCTCGCGGCCGGCGATCTGGGCGATGGACCGGCCGGCGCGCTCGCTGCCGGTGAGGGTGGCGGCGCGGACCCGGGGGTCGCCGAGGACGCGCTCGACGGCGTCCGAGCCGACGAGCAGGGTGGTGAACGCGCCTTCGGGGAAGCCGGCCCGGCGGAACAGGTCCTCCAGGTAGAGGGCGGTCTGCGGCACGTTGGAGGCGTGCTTGAGCAGGCCGGTGTTGCCGGCCATCAGGGCCGGCGCGGCGAACCGCACGACCTGCCAGAGGGGGAAGTTCCACGGCATCACCGCGAGCACCGGCCCGATCGGCTGGTACCGGACGAACGCGCGGGTGGCCTTGACGGCGCGGGCGTCGGCCGGCTCGTCGGCGAGCATCCGCTCGGCGTGCGCGGCGTAGAACCGGCAGGCCGCCGCGCACTTGGTCACCTCGGCCCGCGCGGCGGCGTACGTCTTGCCCATCTCGGTGGTCATCAGCCGGGCGGTCTCGTCGCGCTCGGCGTCGAGCAGGTCGGCGGCGGCGCCGAGCCACCGTCCCCGCTGGGCGACGGTGGTCCGGCGCAGCTCCCGGAAGGCGAGGTCGGTCCGCTCGATCGCGGCGTCGACCTGCTCCTGCGACATCGGGTCGTACGACCTGAGCACCGCGCCGGTGGCGGGGTTGGTGGTGGCGATGGGCATCTCGTACTCCTGTCACTCGAACAGCGAGTGCCGCGCGCCCGGCTCCTCCCGGCGGCGCGCGGCCCGGCGGCGCTGGATCACGACCAGGTCGACCACGGCGACCACGGCGAAGACCGCGCAGACGACGCCCAGGACCACCAGGTCCGCCCGGAACGCCAGCACGGCGAAGACCGTCATGACGACCAGGCCGAAGGCGGCGAGCACGAGGCGGAGGTTCAGCGCGCTGTACGCGTGGCCCACCGTGCCCCGGGCCCGCCGGGGTTGCGATCTCGTCATCCTCCCGGGCTACCCCCGATCGGCCCGGTTAACCGACCGCCGCGCCTCTACCACAGGCGGGGCGAGCCCGGTGCCGACTGCCGGAAAGCCGACAGCACGCCACCCTCCACCCCGGCGCGGCGCGTAGGGTTACCCCGCTGTCGCACTCCGCCACCCCCCTGGGAAGTCATGCCTCGACGCTGGGTTGCCGCCGCCGCCTGCCTGCTGGCCCTGGGCGCGCTCGCCTGCGAGAGCGGCGGCGAGGCCAGCCCCCGCCCCACGGGCAAGCCGCCCGCGTCCGGCACGCCCGCCGTGATGGCCGCCCTCGGCGACTCGATCACCGCTGGCTTCGCCTCCTGCGTGACGCTCAGCTCGTGCCAGCGCAACTCCTGGTCCTCCGGCGACGGGCTGCGGGTGGAGAGCCACTACCAGCGGCTGCTCGACCGCAACCCGAAGCTGCGCGGGAAGGCGTACAACCACGCCAGGCCGGGGACGCGGGCCGCGGCGCTCGCCGGGCAGGCCGAGGCGGCGGTGCGCAACCGCGCCGACTACGTGACGGTGCTGATCGGGGCGAACGACGCCTGCCGCGACGACGTCGACGCGATGACCCCGGCGGCGACGTTCCGCGACCAGGTGGACGAGGGCCTGCGGGTGCTGCGCAAGGGCCGCCCGAAGGCGCGGGTGCTGGTGGTCAGCGTCCCCGACCTGTACCGGCTCTGGGAGGTCGGGCACACCGAGCCCCGGGCGGTGCGGGCGTGGCGGCACGGCGTCTGCCCCTCGCTGCTGGCCGACGCCACCTCGACCGCGCCGGAGGACAGGGCCCGCCGGGCGAAGGTGCGCGACCGCGTCGAGGCGTACAACGACCAGCTCAGGGCTGCCTGCCGGGAGTACGGCTCGCGCTGCCGGTACGACGGCGGGGCGGTGCACCGGGTGCGGTTCAGCCTCGACATGGTCAACGCACTGGACTGGTTCCACCCCAACGTCGCCGGCCAGGGGCGGCTGGCCGACGTGACGTGGCGCGCCTCCGGCTTCGACTGACGGGCCGGGTTCCGGGGCGCGCCGGCCGACCGGCGGCCGGGCCCCCGAGGCCGGCCCGCCGCTCGCCGGCCGGGCCGACCCGACTCCCGGCCGCCCCGCGCGGACCGGCTAGCCGCGCGGCCCGGGCAGCGCGGCGGCCGAGCCCGCGTCCCGGTAGAGCTGCCGGGAGCGCTCGGCGAGTTCCTTGGTCGCCGACGAGTTCGCCCAGGTGCCGAGGATGATCGCCGCCCCCGGGACCACCTTCGCGAACATCCGCTTCGCGGCGCGCACCCCGGCCATCTGGGCCAGCCGGACGCCCAGCCGCAGCATCACCTTGCCCAGCGCGGCCTGACCGGTCGAGCCGAACAGCGCCCCGGCCCGCTCCCGCCCGGCGGCCACCCCCAGGGCCAGGCGGGCGGTCTCGGCGACCTTGTGCACCCGCTGGAGCACCAGCAGGTCGGTCGCCCGGTCGGGGTGCGTCGGGTCGATGCCGTGCGCGGCGGCGATGTGCAGCACCATCCGGGCCTGGGTCCAGGCCAGCACCCCGACGTCGATCACCGCGCCGGGCAGCCCGGCCGCGCCGGAGACCGCCCCGGAGAGCCGGGCGTGGTTGACGAACTTCCGCACCGCCTGCTCGGCCAGCTCCTCCGCCGGGGCGGCGGGGCGCTCCGCGCGCGCCCGGGCCGCCCACCGGGCCGCCTCGGGGCCGAGCCGGCGCACCGCCTCCAGCGCCAAGTGCTCCGGGGCGTACTGCGGGTCCTCCCGCATCCGGTCCCAGAGCCGGGCCGGCGGCGCCTCGGGGACGTCCTCGATGGGTACCAGGGACGCCGCCGGCTGTCGCGGCGCGGGCGGCTCCGACGCGGCGGGCTCCGACCCGGACGGCTCCGACGCGGACGGCTCCGCCGCGGTGGGCTCCGGAAGGGACGCCGGGGTGACGGGCTGGCCGTCGACGGGGGCGGAATCGGTCACGGGGGCTCCCAGGGGATGGGTGACAGGCGGAGACGCGGGTCAGCGGCGGGTGGACAACCGAGAGGCTAGCCGCTTCAGTTTCTGCTGGTTCTCCGGCTTGGCCATCTCGCGTCGGCCCCGGTCGACCAGTTGCTGCCCCTGCGGGGAGCGGAGGAACCGGCTGATCCGCTGCACCAGTGCTGACATGTCGTCCTCCTGTACGGGGTGACGGGCTACCCCATCTGTGTACCCCGTCCCGGCAACATCACTCGTCCACAGTGCCCGGTACGAAACGCCGCCGGCCCGGGCGGGGGTTGCCCACCCGGGCCGGCGGCGCGGGGCCCAAGCGTCCACCCGGGCCGGCGGCGCGGGGCCCAGCCTCCTGCCCGGGCCGGCGGCGCGGGGCCTACAGGAACGCGTCGACCACCCGCGCCGCCCGGGACTCGTGCTGGGCGTACAGGTCCGGATACGCCGAGATCTGCACGGACTGGGCCGCGACCGTCAGCGGCAGCTCCTCCCAACCGGGGATCTCCGCCAGGGCGCGGAGGAACTGCCGGGTGGCGAACTCGGGGTCCATGAGCTGACCCACCTCGCCCCACCCGCTGCTGGCGCGCTGCTGGAACAGCCCGACCGAGTCGTGGTCCCAGCCGATGCCCTGGTGCGGGTGCTCCTGCGACTCGGGCAGCACGCCGCTGGCCACGTTGTAGAGGTTGCTCTCCTGCATCGAGGTGGCCACCGCGATGACCAGCCCCCGCCGGGGGAAGCCCATCTTCTGGCCGGTGCGCACGATCACCTTCGCGTTGGCCATCTGCGCCCTGGTCAGGCCCGCCACCGGGGCGGGGTCGGCGGGGCGGACGGGCCGCGGGCGGGTGACGACCCTGTGGGTCGGGGACGCCGAGGCGGAGGGGGTCGGGGAGGCGGTGGAGGGGACGGGGGTGGGTGAGCGGTCCAGGGACCGGGTCACGGCCTCGGCCTCGGCGCGCTGCGCCAGGTCGGCGTCGGCGGTGGCGGTCGGCCCGGAGTCCGTCTCCTGCCCCGCCTGGGCGAGGGTGGCCAGGCCGAGGCAGCAGGCCACGCCGGCGGCCACGGCCACGCCGGCGCGGCGGGCCCGGCGGGGCGTCCGGGCGGGGTCGGTCGCGCCCTCGGCGGGGCGGCCGGGAAGTGGGAGGTTACGGACCCGCCCGGGGCGGGTACGGGAGAGGGCGGCAAGGGAACTCCAGCGGCGCGCGGGGCGCGCGTCGCCGGTGGTGGTGGATGGCCGTTCGGACGAGGGGGTAACGTCCGAACGGCCTGCCGCCGGTTCGGGGCTCTGCTGGTCGTCGAGGGTGCCGTCGTCACGCATTCGACGAGGCTAGGCAGGTCAGCCCCCGGATGACCCCGGCACATCCGGTGGCCATCGCCACAATTCCGGGTCCCGGAAACGGACAGCCGACCGCGCGACATTTCGGACAGGGTCGGACCGGGCACACCCGGCCAACCCCCCGGGCAGCCATGGACGCTTCCTTTCCGGCGGTTATCACCCGCAAGTCGGGCGAGACCCCTCAAGATCCCTTCCCTCCCCCGTTCGACCGACCCCGGCACCCCCGCCCGGCCGGACGCGGCGGGGACACCCGGCCGAGTGCGGGCTTGGCCGAATTGTGATCATGGATGGCGCGTCGCATCGTCCGAAACAGGAATGCACGAGGATGGCGGGTACGTTCCCCGAACCGGGAGCCGCGCGCGACGCGGCCCCGTACGCGCATCTTGGGAGGTCCGCACCGGTGCTCGACCCACACGAGCTCTACGAGCTCTCCGACGATCTGCCCGAACTCGGGCAACCGGTCCTCGTCCAGGCCCTCACCGGCTTCGTCGACGCCGGAAACGCCACCCGGCTGGCCCGCGAGCAGCTGTTCTCCTCCCTCGACGCCCGCCCGGTCGCCCGCTTCGACGTCGACCAGCTCTACGACTACCGCTCCCGGCGACCGACCATGACCTTCGTCGAGGACCACTGGGAGGACTACGACGCCCCCAAGCTGGAGCTGCACCTGCTGCGCGACGACGACGAGACCCCCTTCCTGCTGCTCACCGGCCCCGAGCCGGACCTGCAGTGGGAGCGGTTCGTGGCCGCCGTCGCCGGGCTCGCCGCCCGCCTCGACGTCCGGCTCACCGTCGGGCTCAACTCGATCCCGATGGCGGTGCCGCACACCCGGCCGACCGGGGTGACCGCGCACGCCACCCGGCCCGAGCTGATCGCCGGGTACGAGCCGTGGCTGCAACGGGTCCAGGTCCCCGGCAGCGTCGGGCACCTGCTGGAGTACCGCCTCGGCGAGGCCGGCCGCGACGCGCTCGGCTTCTCCGCCCACGTGCCGCACTACGTCGCCCAGGCCGAGTACCCGGCCGCCGCCGAGGTGCTGCTCGCCTCGGTGTCGCGCAGCACCGGGCTGCTGCTGCCGGGCGACGCGCTGCGCTCCGCCGCCGAGATGGTGCGCGTCGAGATCGACCGGCAGGTCGCCCAGACCGAGGACGCCGCCGCCCTCGTGGCCGCCCTGGAGGAGCAGTACGACGCGTTCGCCCGGGGCCGGGGCGAGAAGAACCTGCTCGCCGCCGAGGCGGGCCCCCTGCCCACCGCCGACGAGCTGGGCGCCGAGCTGGAGCGCTTCCTGGCCGAGCAGGGCCGGCCGGGCGGCGACACCCAGGGGAGCTGACCGGCGGCCGGGGCGGGGATGGGGCAGGCTGGGGACATGCGCCTGGCGACCTGGAACGTGAACTCGGTGAAGGCCCGCCTGCCCCGGCTGCTGGACTGGCTGGCCACCACCGGCCCCGACGTGGTCTGCCTCCAGGAGACCAAGTGCCCCGACGGGGCGTTCCCGGTGGCCGAGGTCGGCGAGCTGGGCTACGAGGTGGCCAGCCACAGCGACGGCCGGTGGAACGGCGTGGCCGTCCTGTCCCGGGCCGGGCTGGCCGACGTGACGGTCGGCTTCCCCGGCGAGCCGGGCTTCCCCGAGCCGGAGGCCCGCGCCATCTCGGCCACCTGCGGCGGCCTGCGGGTCTGGTCGGTGTACGTGCCGAACGGCCGCGCCCCCGAAGACCCCCACTACGCGTACAAGCTGGCCTGGCTCGCCGCGCTGCGGGACGCGCTGGAGCGGGAGCTGACCGGCGGCCCGCCGCTGGCCGTCTGCGGCGACTTCAACGTCGCCCCCACCGATGCCGACGTGTGGGACCCGGCCCTGTTCACCACCTCCACCCACGTCACGCCCGCCGAGCGGGCCGCCCTCGCGGCCCTGCGCGACCTGGGGCTGCACGACGTGGTGCCGACCCCCATGAAGGGCCCGCACCCGTACACGTACTGGGACTACCGGGCCGGGATGTTCCACCAGAACAAGGGCATGCGCATCGACCTGGTGTACGCGTCCGAGCCGTTCGCCCGCGCGGTCCGCTCGGCGTACGTGGACCGGGAGGCCCGCAAGGGCAAGGGCCCCTCCGACCACGCCCCCATCGTGGTGGACACCGACGACCCGGCCCCGGCGGCCGGGACGGCCTGACCGCGACTGCCGGAGCCCTCCTGACCCCGGCCGCCGGGGCATCCTGACCCGGCGGCTTGCGGCGACCGGGGCGTCCTGACCGCCTCGCCGGCCGAGCGGGCGGGCCGCTGTCGAGACGCGCCGACCCCGCGCCGGCCTGCCGGGGGCGGCGTCGGTGGCTAGGGTGGAGCCATGGCAGTCGTGAAAATCAACGCGATCGATGTTCCCGAGGGCGCGGGCGAGGAGCTGGAGCGGCGGTTCGCCGCCCGGGCCGGCGCGGTGGAGGGCTCCCCCGGCTTCCTCGGCTTCGAGCTGCTGCGCCCCGTGGGCGGCGAGAAGCGCTACTTCGTCTACACGCGGTGGGAGAGCGAAGAGGCCTACCAGGCGTGGGCGGCCGGGCCGTCCCGGGCGGCGCACGCCGGCGGCGAGGGCGGCGAGCAGCGGCGGCCGGTGGCCTCCGGCGCGTCGCTGCTGGAGTTCGAGGTGGTCCAGCAGGTGGCCCCCCGGTCCTGACCGCCCCGGGTGACGCCCGGCACCGCACCGACCGACCCGACCGGCGGCCTCCCGCCCCGGGCCGGCGCGCCCGGGCCGAGCGGGAGGCCCCGGCATCGGAGGCCGGTGCCCGGCCCGGTAGCTTCGGCCGCGTGAGCGCGGCGGCCGGTCAGGTGGAGGCGGACCCCGTTCCGGGGGTCCGGAACTTCCGGGACGCGGGCGGCGTCGGCGCCCTGCGCCGTGGCGTGCTGTACCGGTCCGGCGCGCTGCACGAGCTGTCGCCGGCGGGAGCGCGGTCGCTGGAGCGGCTGGGCGTGCGCACGGTCGTCGACCTGCGCAGCGTGCCGGAGATGGCCGACCGGCCGGACGTGCGGGACGGGCTCGGCGCCGGTCACGTGCGCGCGCCGGTGTTCGCCGAGCGCAGGTGGCCGAGCGACCAGTTGGAGCTCTACCCGTTCATGGCCGAACACGCGGGACGCTCCGTGGTCGCCGTCGTGCGCTGCCTCCTGGCGCCGGGCCCGCCCGTGCTGGTCCACTGCGCCTCGGGCAAGGACCGCACAGGTGTCGTCGTCGCCGTGCTCCAGACGTTGCTGGGAGCGTCCGAGGCGGAGGTCACCGCGGACTTCCTCCGGTCGAACGCCGGGCTGGGCCTGACCGCTGATTCGGCCTCGTCCACGGCGGCGGGACACGGGGGCCTTCCCGTCTCCGCCACGCTCATCCGGCGGGCCATGCTCTGGATCCGCAGCATCCACGGCTCCGTGCCCGCCTACCTCCTGAGGCACGGCGCCGAGCAGTCGGAACTGACGGCGCTGCGGGCGTCCGTCGCCTGACGGCCCCGGGCGGCCACCCGTTCCGGCGAGCCGCGAAACGGCGCGCCCCTGTCGCCAGCCCCGGTTGCCGGCGACAGTCGACGCTCAGGGACGGCGGGTGTCCACCAGCGAGGCGAAGGCGATGACGTTGTCGGCGTAGCCGGTGCTGCCGCCGACCCACACCCCGCCGCAGGTGATCAGCCGCAGCTCCGGCGGGCCGTCGTCGCCGTACACCCGGTCGGCGGGCAGGTCGTCCTTGTCGAAGTGCTCGACGGAGTCGACCGCGAAGACCGCCACCCCGCCGTCGGCCCGGCTCACCTCGATCCGGTCTCCGGTCCTGAGCCGGCCCAGTTGGTGGAAGACCGCCGGCCCGCTCCTGGTGTCCACGTGCCCGACGACGACAGCCCGGCCCGGCTCGCCCGGGGTCGGGCTCCGGTCGTACCAGCCGGTGTCGTCGGCCCGTTCCAGCGGCGGCACGTCGATCGACCCGTCGGCGGCCTGCCCGACCGGGCCGACCGGCGCGGACACCCCGATGGCGGGCACCCGCAGCCCGACCGGGCGACTGGCCGCCAGCCGGGGGAAGTCGCCGGACGCGCCGGCCGTCCGGGCCGCAGGGCCGGCAACCCAGTCGAGCGGCCCCGCCACGCGGCCGAGCCCCGCGCCGGTGACGAAGACGCCCAGCAGCACCAGGGCCACGGCCGCCGGCACCGACCACGGCCGCCGGCCCTCGCCGGCCCGGGACGGCACGACCGGCCGGGACGACACGACCGGCCGGGACAGGCGCGCGGACGACACGACCGACCGGGACACGCGCGCCGACGCCACGGCCGCCGGGGACACGCGCGCCGACGCCACGGCCGCCGGGGACACGCGCGCCGACGCCGTGGCCGGCCGGGACGGGCGCGCCGACGCCACGGCCGGCCTCAGCCGCGGTACGCGCCACGGCGGGCGCGGGGCCGGCGGGCCGCGACCAGCCCGATGGTCACCCCGGCGATGGTCAGCGCCACGCCGCCGGGCAGCAGCAACCCGCCCGAGTCGTCGTCGCCCGCGCCGCCGAAGCCGGTGTTCGGTCCCCGGCTCGGGTGCGGGGCGGGGCGGTGGGTGGGGCGGTCCGGCTGGGAGTGGGTGGGCGCGGGCGAGGGCGTCTTCTTCACCACCTGGAGCATCGTGGTGGCGGTCTCCCCGTCCCGGCACTCCAGCTTCACCCGGTAGTTGCCGGGCCGGGTGCGCTCGTGGACCATCGGCGTCCCGACGAGCACGCCCCGCTGCGCGTGGACGGCGACCCGGCCGAAGGCGTCGGAGACCACGATCGCCGGCACGGTGTTGTCGCGGCAGCTCGCCCGGATGCCGACGAGGTAGCCGGGCTGCACGGTGCCGGGGGTGACCTCGACGAAGACCCAGCCGGGCTGCTGCCCGCCGCCGGGCGGCTCGGGCGCGGGGGCTGCGGCGGGGGCCACGGCGGTGAACCCGGCGGGGGCCACCGCGGAGAACCCGGGGGCCCACGCGGAGGCCGTCCCGGGCGTGCCAGCGGCCCGGGCGACGGTCGCCGGGAGCGGGCCGGCCGCCGCGCCGATCGCCACCGCCAGGGCGGTGCCGAGGCGCGTCGCTGATCCCATGGCCCCTCCCGGTGTCGGTGCGCCGGCCGGTCAGCGGTCACCCGGCCTGCCGTACGGGATGAATCGTCTCATCCCCGTACGTACCTCACGTTCAGCTTCGGCGGATTCGTCGCGTACTCTCGGTGGACTGTGACCACCACCGACCCGCACCCGGCCGCGACCGTCCCGCCGCACGCGTCGCGCATCCGCACCTTCCACCCCCGGCGGGGCCGGATGAGCGGTCGCCAGGTCGACGCCCTGGACCGGCTCTGGTCGGCGTACGGCCTGACGATCACCGACGACCTCGCCGCGCCCGTGGACCTGGCGGCGCTGTTCGGCCGTCGTGCCCCGCTGGTGCTGGAGATCGGCTCGGGGATGGGCGACGCCACGGCCGCGATGGCCGCCGCCGACCCGGACCGAGACTATCTGGCGGTGGAGGTGCACACTCCGGGAATCGCCAACCTGCTGGACCTGGTGGAGGGGCGCGGCCTCGGCAACGTCCGGGTGGCCCGGGGCGACGCCCTCGACCTGGTCCGGGCCCTGCCGGAGGAGTCGCTGGACGCGGTGCACGTGTTCTTCCCCGACCCCTGGCCGAAGGCGCGGCACCACAAGCGGCGGATCATCCAGCCGGCCCACGTGGCGCTGCTGCGCTCCCGGCTGGTGCCCGGCGGGACGCTGCACTGCGCCACCGACTGGGCCGAGTACGCCGAGGCGATGCGCGAGACGCTGACCGCCGACCCGGGGCTGGTCGACGTCCACGGCGGGTACGCGCCGCGCCCGGCGCACCGGCCGGTGACGAAGTTCGAGCGCCGCGCCCTGACCGCCGGCCGCCCCGTCTTCGACCTCGTCCACCTGAAAGGAGGGGCACCTTGTTAACGCATTCCGTTGTACAAGGGGCCCCTCCCAACCGCCGCCGCGCGGGGGCGGGCACCGGCCCGGTTGGCGCGCGGGCGCGTACGGCAGGCACGATGGACGGGCTATGACGCTCACCGCCGCGCTGCCCGCAAGCGCCGACCCCGACACCCTCTTCGACGCGTTCGCCGATTGGGCGAAACAGCGCGGCCTCGACCTCTACGCCCACCAGGAGGAGGCGGTCATCGAGATCGTCTCCGGCGCGAACGTGATCATGAACACGCCGACGGGCTCCGGCAAGAGCCTCGTCGCGATCGCCGCGCACTTCGCCGCCCTGGCCGACGACCGGACCACGTTCTACACCGCCCCGATCAAGGCCCTCGTGTCGGAGAAGTTCTTCGCGCTCTGCGAGGTCTTCGGCGCCGACAACGTCGGCATGCTCACCGGCGACGCCAGCGTCAACGCCGACGCCCCGATCATCTGCTGCACCGCCGAGATCCTGGCCAACCTCGCTCTGCGCGAGGGCACGCGGGCCGACGTCGGCCAGGTGATCATGGACGAGTTCCACTTCTACGCCGAGCCGGACCGGGGCTGGGCCTGGCAGGTGCCGCTGATCGAGCTGCCCCAGGCGCAGTTCGTGCTGATGTCCGCCACCCTCGGCGACACCACCCGCTTCGTCGACGACCTCACCCGCCGCACCGGCCGGCCGACCGCCGTCGTGCGCTCGGCCGAGCGGCCCGTCCCGCTCATCTTCACGTACGCGATGACGCCGCTGCACGAGACCCTCGAGGAGCTGCTGGAGACCAAGCAGGCCCCGGTGTACGTCGTCCACTTCACCCAGGCCGCCGCGCTGGAGCGCGCCCAGGCGCTGATGAGCGTCAACGTCGCCACCCGGGCCGAGAAGGACATGATCGCCGAGGCGATCGGCCGGTTCCGGTTCACCTCCGGCTTCGGCAAGACGCTGTCGCGGCTGGTCCGGCACGGCATCGGCGTGCACCACGCGGGGATGCTGCCCAAGTACCGCCGGCTCGTGGAGACCCTGGCCCAGGCCGGCCTGCTCAAGGTCATCTGCGGCACCGACACCCTCGGCGTGGGCATCAACGTGCCGATCCGCACCGTGCTCTTCACCGGCCTGAGCAAGTACGACGGCGTCCGCACCCGGCTGCTCAAGAACCGCGAGTTCCACCAGATCGCCGGGCGCGCCGGCCGGGCCGGCTTCGACACCCTCGGCCGGGTCGTCGTGCAGGCCCCCGAGCACGTGATCGAGAACGAGAAGGCCCTCGCCAAGGCCGGCGACGACCCGAAGAAGCGCCGCAAGGTCGTGCGGAAGAAGCCGCCGGAGGGCTCGATCGGCTGGGGGCGACCCACCTTCGACCGCCTGGTGGAGGCCGAGCCGGAGCCGCTGACCTCCAGCTTCCAGGTCAGCCACTCGATGCTGCTCAACGTCATCGGCCGCCCCGGCGACGCGTTCGCCGCGATGCGGCACCTGCTGACCGACAACCACGAGGACCGCGCCGCCCAGCGCCGGCACATCCGCCGGGCCATCGCCATCTACCGGGCCCTGCGGGCCGGCGGCGTGGTGGAGGAGCTGCCCGAGCCGGACGAGACCGGCCGCCGGGTCCGGCTCACCGTCGACCTCCAGCTCGACTTCGCGCTCAACCAGCCGCTCTCGCCGCTCGCCCTGGCCGCCATCGAGCTGCTCGACGTCGAGTCCCCGTCGTACGCCCTCGACGTGCTCAGCGTCATCGAGTCGATCCTCGACAACCCCCGCCAGGTGCTCTCCGCGCAGCAGTTCAAGGCGCGCGGCGAGGCGGTCGCCGCGATGAAGGCCGAGGGCATCGAGTACGAGGCCCGCCTCGAACTGCTCGACGAGGTGACCTGGCCCAAGCCCCTCGCCGAGCTGCTGGAGGCCGCGTACGAGATGTACCGGCGGGGGCACCCGTGGGTGGCCGACCACGAGCTGTCCCCCAAGTCCGTCGTCCGGGACATGTACGAGCGGGCGATGACCTTCACCGAGTACGTGCAGTTCTACTCCCTCACCCGCTCCGAGGGTCTCGTCCTGCGGTACCTCGCCGACGCGTACAAGACGCTGCGGCAGACCGTCCCCGAGGACGCCAAGACCGAGGAACTGATCGACCTCATCGAGTGGCTGCACGAGCTGGTCCGCCAGGTCGACTCCAGCCTGATCGACGAGTGGGAGCGGCTGAAGAACCCGTCGGACGTCGCCGAGGCCGCCGAGGCGCACGCCGCCCTGGACGAGCGGCCCCCGGCGGTCACCCGCAACACGCGCGCGTTCCGGGTGCTGGTGCGCAACGCGCTGTTCCGCCGGGTCGAGCTGGCCGCCCTGCGCCGCTGGGACCTGCTCGGCGAGCTGGACGCCGGCTGCGGGTGGGACGCCGACGCCTGGGCCGACGCGCTGGAGCCGTACTTCGAGGCGTACGACGCCATCGGGACCGGCCCGGACGCCCGCGGCCCCGCGCTGCTGATGATCGAGCAGGGCCGGGAGCGGTGGACGGTCCGGCAGATCCTCGACGACCCGGACGACGACCACGACTGGGGCATCAGCGCCGAGGTCGATCTCGCGGCCTCCGACGAGGCCGGCGCGGCCGTCGTGCGGATCACGGAGGTCGGCCAGCTGTAACCAGCTCTACCGTGTGCCGATGCTGATCATTCGGACGGAAGAGCCCCGCGACTGGGAGCCGGTGGACGCGATCCACCGGGCGGCCTTCGGCGACGGGCACGGCGACGTGGTGGTGGGGCTGCTGGACGCCCTGCGCGCCGACGACCCGACCGCCGTGTCGCTCGTCGGCGAGCGGGACGGGACGGTGGTGGGGCACGTCCTGTTCAGCCGGTGCCGCCTCGACGCGCCGCGCCGGCTCGTCGACGTGGTGACGCTGAGCCCGCTCGCCGTGGCCCCGGCCGCGCAGCGGTGCGGCGTCGGCGGCGAGCTCGTCCGCCACGGCCTGCGGGAACTCGACGCGCGGGGCGTACCGCTGGTGTTCCTGGAGGGCGACCCCCGCTACTACGGCCGCCTGGGCTTCTCCCCCGCCGGCGGGCACGGTTTCCGCAAGCCGTCGCTGCGCATCCCCGACCGGGCGTTCCAGGTGGCCCGGCTGTCCGCCCACGAGCCCTGGATGACCGGGACGTTCGTCTACTCGGACACGTTCTGGCGGCACGACTGCGTCGGGCTGCGCGCCGACGACGCCTGACCGGAACCGGGTTCGGTCCGGCCCTCCAAACCCTGGGCGATGTCAGACCCGTCGATTAGAATGTATGTACTAATCAGCGTCGCTGAGCTGGGAGGACGCCCATGACCGCGCCCGCCGCCACCCCCCTCGCCCCGTACGCCACCCTGCTGGGATTCACCCGCTACGTCGACCGCACCGGCCCCACCAAGGCCAGCTTCGTCGGCGGCCTGCGCAAGCAGCGGGCCAGCCGGCACGGCTTCAACCCGCACGGCCAGTTCGTCAAGGCGCTCAAGGCCGACGTCGCCTTCCACACCGGCGGCACCCACCTGACCCAGGTCGTCGACGCGGTCAAGCCGCGCTGGCGCCCGCTCTACGAGGCGCTCGTGCCGGGCGCGACGGCCTGGCTGCGCTCCCTCGGCGAGCCGACCGGCGTCGACCTCGCCCGGACCCGCGACGCGCTCGCCATGCTCGGCGACCTGCCCGTCAAGATCAACCCCCACTTCGGCATCCGGTACGCCTCCGACGGCCGCGCCGAGGCCGTCCGGCTGCACTTCGACGAGACGCCGCCGAGCGAGGAGGCGGCCCTGGCCACCCTGCACCTGATGGCCCGCCACATGGACGCGGTCCTGCCGCACGCCGAGCCGGTCCTGGTCGACGTCCGCCGGGGCGTGACCCACCGCATGCCCGACACGGTCAAGGTCGACCAGGTCGAGCAGTGGCTGGCCGGCGAGGCCGCCGCCTTCCGCGCCATCTGGTCCACCGCCGCCTGACCCCACCCCACCTACGCCCCAAGATCCGTGCAACTTCGGTGAAACTGCTGTCTCGGCGCGCTGCGACCCGGCACCTTCCCTGAAGTTGCGCGGATCTTGGGGTTATCCACAGGGGGTGCGGAGAAAGGGCGAGGCAGTACAGGGTGGGCATGTGGGTGTTTCTCCTCGGCGGCCCGAGCAGTTGCGGGGGCGCGTCTTCCGGGGTTCACAGGTCATCGCCGGTGGGCTGCTGACTCGCTCCGAGCTGCGCAGCAGGGCGTGGCGACCGCTGTTCAAGGACGTCTACGCGGACGCGGACATTGCCGTCACCCACCGGCTCCGGTGCTCCGCCGCCGCCCGGTGGTTGCTCCCCGCCGGGGTGGTGATCGCCGGGCGCAGCGCCGCCGCTCTGTACGGCGCAGGCAGCGTGGACGCCGCCGACCCGCTCGACGTCTTGGTGCCCGCCGGGCAGCGGTTCGGGCCCGTCACCGGACTCGCCGTGCACACCGCGGCACTGTCCGGCGACGACGTCCGCCTGTGGGACGGGATCCCGGTGACCACGCCGGAGCGCACCTGTTGGGACCTGGCCCAGTGGCTCCCGGTCGAGGAGGCGGTGGCGGTGACGGACGCCCTCGTCCGGCGTGGGCTGGTCCACCCCGGTTCGCTCGCCGCGCGGGCCCGGGCCGATGTCGGTGCCCGAGGCTGGAAGCGGACGCTTCGGGTGGCCGGGCTGACCGACGGCGGGGCCGAGTCGCCACAGGAATCCCGGCTACGGGTGCGGATCGTGCTCGCCGGTCTGCCGCCGCCGGTGACCCAGTTCGTCGTCGAGCGCGACGGTCGCTTCATCGCCCGCGTCGACCTCGCCTGGCCGGCGCTGCGGGTCGCCGTCGAGTACGACGGCCTGTGGCACCACGATCCCGAGCAGTTCCACCGCGACCGGCAGCGCCTCAACCGGCTGCTCGGCGAGGGCTGGGTCGTCCTGCACCTCACGGCCACCCGCTTCCGCACTGATTTCGCGGGATTCCTCACGGAACTCCGCCGCGCCCTGGCCGTCCGCGCCCGCTGACACGAAGATCCGCGCAACTTCGCCGAAGATGCTGCCGCGGTGGATGCCGGGGCGGCAGGTTCCCTGAAGTTGCGCGGATCTTGGCGCGGGCGAGGGGAGGGCGGGTCAGGCGAGGTGCTTCTCCAGGTCGTCGATGATCTTGTTGGCGGCGCCGACGCCGATGCCCGTCATCCAGACCTCGTCGGAGACCACGTACGTCTTGCCGGCCTTGACGGCGGACAGCCCCTTCCACAGGGTGCCGCCGGTGACGTTGGCCTGCTCGGCGGCGGCCTTCTCGCCGTACGCGGTCACGAAGATGACGTCGCCGTCGACCTCGTTGACGCGCTCGGGGCTGACCGCGTCCATCCGCTTGTCCTCCTTGCCGGCGAGCTGCTGCCGCTCGGGGCGGCCGAGTCCCGTGTCGCCGACGACGATGCCGGAGAACGAGTCCGGCCCGTAGACCCGGATCAGGCCGGGCATGAAGCGGACGATGGAGATCTTCCGCTGGGCGGCGTCGCCGAGCTTCGCGCCGAAGTCCCTGGCCCGCTTCTCGTACGTGGCGAGCAGGTCGCGGGCCTGCTGCTCCTTGCCGAGGGCCTTGCCGTCGAGGAGGAGGTTCTCCTTCCAGGTGATGCCGACCTTCTCGGTGAACACGGTCGGCGCGATGGCGGCCAGCTCGTCGTAGAACTTCTCCTGGCGGAACTTGCTGCCGAGGATCAGGTCGGGCTTGAGGGCGTTGATCGCCTCCACGTCGGGCTCGGTCAGCACCCCGACCTCCTTGATTCCGGCGAGCTTCTCCGCGCCGAAGTAGGTGGGCCAGCCCTTCGCCTCGCCCGCCGTGGCCGCGCCGACCGGTGTGACGCCCAGCGAGAGCGCTGTGTCGATCTTGTCTGTGTCGAGAACGACGATCCGCTTCGGATCGGCCGGCACCTTGGTGGTGCCCATGGCGTGGGTGATCTCCCGGGTCTCCCCGGTGGCGGTGCCGGCGACGGGGTCGCTCTCACCGCAGGCGGTGAGCCCGACGCCGAGGGCGACGGCCGCGGTGAGCACGGCGGCGAGACGACGCATGGATGGTTCCTTTCGGAGGGGTTCAGCCGGCCGACGGGCCGGCGGAGGACGAGACGGCCGAGGAGGTGGTGGAAGACGAGACGGCCGAGGGGGTGGAAGACGAAACGGCCGAGGGGGCGGTGGTGGAGGAGCCGTCGGGGAGGGCGGAGGAGCTGTCGGGGAGGGCGGCGGGGACGGCGGCGGTCAGGGAGGGGGTGGTGAGGGCCGGGACGACGAGGGGCGCCCCGCTCACCGGGCAGGGCACGACGACGCAGTCGAGGCCGAAGACGTCGCGGACCAGCTCCACGGTGAGGATCTCCCGGGGCGGGCCGACTGCCACCACGCGGCCGGCGCGCATGGCTACCAGGTGGTCGGCGTACCGGGCGGCCTGGTTGAGGTCGTGCAGCACGGCGACCACCGTCCGGCCGCGCTCGACGCGCAGCCGGTGCAGCAGGTCCAGCACCTCCACCTGGTGGGCCAGGTCGAGGAAGGTCGTCGGCTCGTCCAGCAGCAGCGTCTCGGTGTCCTGGGCGAGGGTCATGGCGATCCAGACCCGCTGCCGCTGCCCGCCGGAGAGGGTGTCCACCGGGCGGTCCGCGAGGGCCGCCACGTCGGCGAGGGCCATCGCCTCGTCGACGGCGGCCCCGTCCCGCTCCGACCACTGCCGCCACCACCGCTGGTACGGCTGCCGCCCCCGGCCGACCAGGTCGGCGACCGTCACCCCCTCGGGCACCAGCGGGCTCTGGGGCAGCACCCCGAGCCGTTGCGCGACCTCCCGGGTCGGCAGGTCCCGGATCGCGGTGCCGTCGAGCAGCACCGCGCCCCGGCTCGGGGTGAGCAGCCGGGCCATCGTGCGCAGCAGGGTGGACTTTCCGCAGGCGTTCGGCCCGACGATGACCGTGAACGCGTCGGCCGGCAGGGTCAGGTCGAGACCGTCCAGGACGGTCCGCTCGTCGTAGCCGACGACCAGGTCGCGGGTGGAGAGCATCGCGGCTCCTCGGGAGGGATCGGCGGAGGGGGTCGGGGCGGAACCGGGCGGGACGCGCGGTGTCACGGGGGCACCGGCAGCGGCGGCCGACGCCGGGACGGGAGGAGGCGGCGTCGGGGCGGGAGAAGGCGGCGGCGGCGCGGCGGGAGAAGGCGGCGGCGGCGCGGCGGGAGAAGGCGGCGTCGGCGCGGCGGGAGAAGGCGGCGTCGGCGCGGAAGAAGGCGGCATCAGGACGGGCCCCGGCGTCGGCGCAGCAGCAGGAAGATCAGGTACGGCCCGCCGATGGCGGCGGTCAGCACGCCCGCCGGAAGCTGGGTGGGGGCGAACAGCCGGCGGCCGGCGAGGTCGGCGAGGGTCAGCAGCAGCGCGCCGAGCAGGGCGGAGCAGAGCAGCGGGGGCCGCTCGGCACGGACCAGCCGCCGGGCGAGTTGGGGGGCGACCAGGGCGACGAAGTCGACCGCGCCGACCTGGGCGGTGGCCATCGCGGCGGCGAGCACACCGGTGCCGGCCAGCCCGACGCGGCGGGCCACCGGGCGGAGCCCCAGGCCCCGGGCGGTGTCGTCGTCCAGGGCGGTGCTGTTCAGCGCCCAGCCGGCCCAGAGCAGCGCGGGCAGCAGCGCCAGCAGGGTGGCGGCGATCCAGGCCGTCTCCGTCCAGCCTTTGCCGGCGAGGGTGCCCAGCAGCCAGATCTGGGCGCGCATCCCGTCGATCGGGTCGGCGGCCATGAGCACCACCTCGATCAGCGCCCGCACCCCGAAGGCCACGGCGACGCCGGCCAGGACGAACCGCTGGGCGGCAAGGCCGTGGCGGGCGCCCAGGGCGAACACCGCCGCCGCCGCGGCCAGCCCGCCGAGCAGGGCGGCCGGGGCGATCAGCACGGCGGCGACGCCGCTGGTCAGGGCCACCGTGGCGGCCAGCCCGGCGCCCTGGGTGATGCCGATGACGTCGGGGCTGGCCAGCGGGTTACGGGAGACGCTCTGGACCAGCGTGCCGGCGACGCCGAAGGCGGCGCCGGCCACCGCCGCGAGCACGAGCCGGGGCAGCCGCAGGTCCAGCACCACGAGGTCGTACGGGGTGCCCGCGCCGGTGAGCGCACGCAGCACGTCGGGCGGGGCGACGTAGGGGGTGCCGAGGGAGAGGCTGAGCACCCCGGCGGCGGCGAGCAGCGCGACCAGGGCGGCGGCGACCAGCAGCGGGCGGCGGCGCACGGGCGCCCGCAGCGGGCCGAGGCGCAGCAGGGTACGGCCGGCCGGGGCCGACCGGGGGTGGGCCTCGGTGAGGGGGCGGGCGCTCACGCGGTCACCACCCGGGCGCGGCGGACCAGGAAGGCCAGCAGCGGGGCGCCGAGCAGCGCGGTGACCACCCCGGCGGGCACCTCGCCGGGCGGGGCGACCAGCCGGCCGACGACGTCGGCGACGAGCAGCAGGGCCGGCCCGAGCAGGGCGGCGACGGCGAGGGTCCAGCGGTGGTCCGCGCCGACGAGCGCCCGGGCCAGGTGCGGCACGGCGAGCCCGACGAACGCGATGGGCCCGGCCGCCGCCACGGCCGCCCCGGTCAGCAGCACCCCGGCCGCGCCGCCGCCGAGGCGGACCAGGCCGATGCGGTGGCCGAGGCCACGGGCCACGTCGTCGCCGAGGGCGAGCGCGTCCAGGCCCCGGGCGACCAGCGCGGCCAGGATCAGCCCGGCGAGGACGAGCGGCAGCACCTCACCGGCAACGCCAACGTCGCGGCCGGTCAGCCCGCCGACGACCCAGAACCGGTACTCCTCGAAGGTGCGGGCGTCGATGCTGAGCAGCGCGTACACGACGGCGCCGAGGCTGGCGTCGAGCGCGGCGCCGGTCAGGGCGAGGGTGACCGGTGAGGCGCCGTCGCGGGCCCGGTTGGCGACCGCGAAGACGGCCGCGCCGGCCAGGAGCGCGCCGGCGACGCCGAACCAGACGTACCCGGTGAGGCTGCCGACGCCGAAGACCGCGATGGCCAGCACCACGCCGAACGACGCCCCCGCGCTGACGCCGAGGATGCGCGGCTCGGCCAGCGGGTTGCGGGTCAGCGCCTGGAACAGCACCCCGGCGACGGCGAGGGCGAGCCCGACGACGACGCCCAGGGCGGTGCGGGGCATCCGCAGCTCGCGGACGATGGTGGTGGCGTCGCCGCCGTCCGGGGCGACCAGCGCGTGCCACACCGCGCCGGGCGCGAGCGGCCGGCTGCCGAGGGCGAGGCTGGCCAGCACGGCCAGCGCCAGCACGGTCGCCGCCGCGGCGGTGACGGCAGCCCGGCGGCGGGGCCCACGGCTGCTCCGGTTACGGGCCCGGCCCGCCCGCGCGGCGACGATGGTCACGAATCTCCCTCAACTTAGGTCCGCCTTACCTTAGCGGGGAGTAGTTGAGTGCCGTAACGGGCGGTCTTCGGTCCGGTTCGCCGTACCCCGGTGAGCAGTGTCGTCGGTGACGGAATCGGCGCGCCGGCGGCAACGCCGCCCAACTGACGGTCACGCCGTGTAGCGGAAAGGAGTTGCGGCGGGACGGCTGTGCCCGCAGGCGTGGGGGCGATCGTCCGAGGCGAGTCAGCCGGCCGGCTCGGGCCGGGGCGCCGGCAGCGTGACGGGGGCGGCTGCCTGGTGGTCGGCCCAGACGTACTCCTCGGGCAGCAGCTCGGCGACGGGCACCACGCGCAGCGCGTCCGCCGGACCGACGATCACCCGGATCGAGGGGAAGTAGTCGAGGAGCACCTGTCGGCACCGGCCGCACGGCGGGAGGACGCCCCGCCCCCGGTCCCCCACCGCCACGATGGTCTCCAGCTCCCCCGCGCCCTGCGTGGCGGCGGCGCCGAGGGCCACCACCTCGGCGCACGGCCCGCCGGTGAAGTGGTAGACGTTCACGCCGGTGAAGACCCGGCCGTCGACGCTGCGGACGGCGGCGGCGACGGTGTGGTTCTCGCTGCGGCAGCGCAGCTTCGCCACCGCCGTGGCGGCCTGCACGAGCGCCCGGTCGGTGTCTCGCATGGTCATTCCTGGGCCCCCGTGGTCGTGTCGGTCGGCGGTCAACTCTAGACCCCGGCCGGCGGGCGGGACCTCCGTAACCGGGGGGCGGTTCGGCCGGCGGCTGCCTATCCTTGGCGACGACATGCAGAATCCAGCCGTACCCGCCGCGCCCGACACCGTCCGTGAGCTGCACCGCCGCCTGCCCAGCCTGATGTTCCGCGACCAGCGCCGCATCGGGCGGCGGCTCGACGGCGTGCGCCGGCTGCGCGACCCGCAGCGGCGCGAGGCCGCGCTCGCCGAGATCGCCGCCGACGTGGCGCGGGCCGAGCAGCGGCTCGCCGAGCGCCGGGCGGCGGTGCCGGTGGTCACGTACCCGGCCGGGCTGCCGGTCAGCGAGCGGAAGGACGATCTGGCGGCGGCGATCCGCGACCACCAGGTGGTGATCGTGGCCGGCGAGACGGGCTCCGGCAAGACCACCCAGCTTCCCAAGATCTGCCTGGAGCTGGGGCGCGGGGTGCACGGGCTGATCGGGCACACCCAGCCCCGGCGGCTGGCCGCCCGGACGGTGGCCGACCGGATCGCCGAGGAGCTGGGCACCGAGCTGGGCGACGTGGTCGGCTTCAAGGTCCGCTTCAGCGACCAGGTGAGCGACCGCAGCCTGGTCAAGCTGATGACCGACGGCATCCTGCTCGCCGAGTTGCAGACCGACCGGATGCTGCGCCAGTACGACACGCTGATCATCGACGAGGCGCACGAGCGCAGCCTCAACGTCGACTTCATCCTGGGGTACCTGCGGCAGCTCCTCCCCCGCCGCCCCGACCTCAAGGTGGTCATCACCTCGGCGACCATCGAGACGGACCGGTTCGCGAAGCACTTCGCGGACGCCGAGGGCAGGCCCGCGCCGGTGGTCGAGGTGTCGGGGCGGACGTACCCGGTGGAGGTGCGGTACCGGCCGCTGGTCGAGGTCAGCGAGAGCGAGGACGAGGGCGACGACGGGGAGAACGTCCGCGACCAGGTGCAGGCGATCGGCGACGCGGTCGAGGAGCTGGCCGCCGAGGGGCCGGGCGACATCCTGGTCTTCCTCTCCGGCGAGCGGGAGATCCGCGACACCGCCGACGCGCTGGGCAAGCTGGTGCAGAACAAGCGCTCGCTGCTGGGCACCGAGATCCTGCCGCTGTACGCCCGGCTGTCGGCCGCCGAGCAGCACCGGGTGTTCGCCCCGCACTCCGGTCGCCGGGTGGTGCTGGCCACCAACGTGGCGGAGACGTCGCTGACCGTCCCCGGCATCAAGTACGTGGTGGACCCGGGCACCGCCCGGATCTCCCGCTACTCCAGCCGGCTGAAGGTGCAGCGGCTGCCCATCGAGCCCGTGTCGCAGGCGTCGGCCAACCAGCGCAAGGGCCGCTGCGGGCGCACCTCGGACGGCATCTGCATCCGCCTCTACGACGAGCAGGACTTTCTCTCCCGCCCCGAGTTCACCGACCCGGAGATCCTGCGCACCAACCTGGCCTCGGTCATCCTCCAGATGACGTCGATCGGGCTGGGCGACGTCGCGGCGTTCCCGTTCATCGACCCGCCGGACCGGCGCAACATCACCGACGGCGTGAACCTGCTGCACGAGCTGGGCGCGCTCGACCCGGCCGAGGCCGACCCGGCGAAGCGGCTCACCGCGCTGGGCCGGCGGCTGGCCCAGCTCCCGGTGGACCCACGGCTGGCCCGGATGGTGCTGGAGGGTGAGCGCAACGGCTGCGCCACCGAGGTCGTGGTGATCGCCGCCGCGCTGTCGATCCAGGACCCGCGCGAGCGGCCGGCGGAGAAGCAGGCCCAGGCCGACCAGGCGCACGCCCGGTTCGCGGACAAGGAATCGGACTTCGTCGCGTACCTGAACCTGTGGCGGTACCTGCGGGAGCAGCAGCGGGCCCTGTCGTCCAGCGCGTTCCGCCGGATGTGCAAGGCGGAGTACCTCAACTACCTGCGGGTGCGCGAGTGGCAGGACATCGTCGCCCAGCTCCGCCAGGTGCTGCGCACCCCGGACGGGGGCGACGGGCGGCGCGGCCCGGCGGCGGACCTGCCGGAGGAGATCGATACCCCGAAGGTCCACCAGTCGCTGCTGCCCGGCCTGCTGTCCCACGTCGGGCTCAAGGACGCGCAGAAGCACGAGTACCTGGGGGCGCGGGGGGCGAAGTTCGCCCTGTTCCCCGGGTCGGCGCTGTTCAAGAAGCCGCCGCGCTGGGTGATGGCCGCCGAGCTGGTGGAGACCTCCCGGCTGTGGGGTCGGGTGGCCGGGCGGGTCGAGCCGGAGTGGGTGGAGCCGCTCGCCCAGCACCTCGTCAAGCGCAGCTACAGCGAGCCGCACTGGGAGAAGAAGCAGGCGGCGGTGCTGGCGTACGAGAAGGTCACCCTGTACGGCGTCCCGCTGGTCACCGCCCGGAAGGTCAACTTCGGTCGGATCGACCCGGCGCTGTCGCGGGAGTTGTTCATCCGGCACGCGCTGGTCGAGGGCGACTGGTCCACGCACCACCAGTTCTGGGGGGACAACCGGAAGCTGCTCGCCGAGATCGAGGAGTTGGAGAACCGGGCCCGGCGGCGGGACATCCTGGTCGACGACGAGACGATCTTCGCCTTCTACGACGAGCGGATCCCCGCCGACGTGGTCTCCGGCCGGCACTTCGACGCCTGGTGGAAGAAGGAGCGGCGGCAGCAGCCCGACCTGCTGACCTTCACCCGGGAACTGCTGGTCAACGCCGGTCGGGGCGGCGTCGACGAGACCGACTACCCGGACGAGTGGCGGGCCGACGGGGTCACCCTGCCGCTGACGTACACGTTCGACCCGGGCACCCCCACCGACGGGGTGACCGTGGACATCCCGCTGCCGCTACTCAACCAGGTGCCGGCGGAGAGCTTCGACTGGCAGGTGCCCGGCCTGCGCGAGGAGCTGGTGATCGCGCTGATCCGGTCGCTGCCCAAGGCGGTCCGGCGAAACTTCGTCCCGGTCCCCGACTACGCGCGGGCCGCGCTCGCGGCGATCACCCCCGGGCAGGAGCCGCTGCTGGACGCGCTGGCCCGCCAGCTCCGCCGGATGACCGGGGTGACCGTGCCCCGGGACGCCTGGGCGCCGGAGAAGCTCCCCGACCACCTGCGGGTCAGCTTCCGGGTGCTCGACGAGGAGAACAAGCCGGTCGCCGAGGGCAAGGACCTGCCGGCCCTGCAACGCCAGCTCCGCCAGGAGGTACGCCAGGTGGTGGCGGCCGCCGCGCCGGACGTGGCCCGCACCGGGCTGACCGAGTGGAGCATCGGCACGCTGCCGCGCACCATCGAGCAGGTCCGCGCCGGGTACGCGGTGACGGCGTACCCGGCGCTGGTCGACGAGGGCGCGACGGTCGGGGTGAAGGTCTTCGACTCCGAGGCCGAGCAGGCCGCCGCCCACTGGGCGGGCACGCGCCGGCTGCTGCGGCTGACCGTGCCGTCGCCGGCGAAGTTCCTACAGGGGCGGCTCTCCAACGAGGCGAAGCTGGCGCTGAGCCGCAACCCGCACGGCGGGGTGCAGGAGCTGATCGCCGACGCGGCCGGGGCGGCGATCGACAAGCTGGTCGCCGACGCGGGCGGCCCGGCCTGGGACGCCGAGGGCTTCGCCGCGCTGCGTGACCGGGTCCGCGCCGACCTGGTGGACACCGTGGTCGAGGTGATGGGCCGGGTGCGGCAGGTGCTCGCCGCCGCGTACGCCGTCGAGCAGCGGCTCGGCAAGACCCAGAACCTGGCCGTGGTGGCGGCCCTGGCCGACGTCCGGGCGCAGCTCTCCGGCCTGGTGCACGCCGGCTTCGTCACCGAGACGGGGTACGCCCGCCTGCCGGACCTGCTGCGCTACCTGACCGCGATCGAGCGGCGGCTGGACCGGCTGCCGGGCAACCCGCAGCGGGACCGCCAGCAGCAGGACCGGGTCGCCGCCGTGCAGAAGGAGTACGCCGACCTGCTCGCCGCGTTGCCGCCGAGCCGGCGCGGCTCGGCGGCGGTGCGGCAGATCCGCTGGATGATCGAGGAGCTGCGGGTGAACGTGTTCGCGCAGGCGCTGGGCACCCCGTACCCGGTCTCGGAGCAGCGGATCTACCGGGCGATGGACGACGCCGAGGGGCGCTGACCCGGCTCCGGCCGGCGGGCCGGGTCAGTGCACCGGGGCGGGGACCGCGCGGCCGACCGGGAGGCCCCGCACGGAGTTGGTCAGCGGCCCGACCTGGGCCTCCGGGTACGCGTGCGCCCACCAGGCCCGGTTCTCCCGGTACCAGTGGAAGACCTCGGTCAGCCCGTCGACGAACCGGATCCGCGGCTCGAAGCCCAGCTCGTCGGAGATCTTGGTGTAGTCGAGCGAGTAGCGCTGGTCCTGCACCTTGCGGTCGGCGACGTACCGCACCCGGTCCCAGCCGGCCCCGGCGATGAGCAGGATCTTCTCGGCCAGCGCCCGGTTGGTCAGCTCGACGTCGCCGCCGATGTTGTAGACCTCGCCGGCGCGCCCCTTGGCCAGCACCAGCGCGATGGCCCGGCAGTGGTCGTCGACGTGCAGCCACTCGCGCACCGCGCCGCCGTCGCCGTGCAGGGTGACGTCCCCGCCGGTGAGCAGGCTGGTGACGAAGCGCGGGATGACCTTCTCCACGTGCTGGTACGGGCCGTAGTTGTTGGCGCAGCGGGTGATCGACACGTCGACGTCGTAGGTGCGCCAGTACGAGCGGACGACGCAGTCGCTGGCCGCCTTCGACGCCGCGTACGGGGAGTTGGGCTCCAGCACGCAGCGCTCGGTCCACGAGCCGTCGGTGATCGACCCGTACACCTCGTCGGTGGAGACGTGCACGACGCGGCCTACGTTGGCGCGGGCGCAGGCGGCCATCAGATGGTGTGAGCCCATCACGTTCGTCTCGAAGAACGGGGCGGGGTCGTCGATGGAGCGGTCCACGTGGGACTCGGCGGCGAAGTGCACCACCGCGTCGTGGCCGGGCACCACGTCGGCGAGCAGCGCGCGGTCGCAGATGTCGCCGCGCACGAAGACCAGCCGCGGGTGGTTGGCCGGCAGGTTGTTCCGGTCACTGGCGTAGGTCAGCTTGTCGACCACCGTGACGTGGCAGTCCTCGAAGCCGACGTACCGCCCGTTGAGCAGGCTCCGGGCGAAGTGCGACCCGATGAAGCCGGCACCGCCGGTAACCAGGATCCTCATGTGGTGGCCTCCCTGCCACGCGAGCCCGCGCGGTCGACTCTTCCTCCGCAGGCCGACGGGCGTCGCGCCTGCGCAAGGCTTCACCATAAGTGACCAAGAGGGCCAACGAGCCGTATACCACTCGCTTAAGGACTATTTAACCCAGACGGACATAATCGGGCGGCCGAGGCGCGGATCGTTCAGCAGGGCTCCACGCCGGGCGGCAGGTCGCCCCGCTCGATCGCCGTGCGCACGTACTCCATCAGGATGCGGCGCAGCTCGCGCCCGGCGTGGGTGGGCACGGCGTCACGGCGTCGGGCCACCGCGATGGTGCGGCGCACCCCGGGCGGGGCCAGCCGGGTGACCCGGACGCCGGGGCGGCGGGCCACCACCATGCCCGGCACCAGCGCCACCCCCAGCCCCGCCTCGACGAACCCGAGGACGGCGTCCATCTCGCCGCCGTCGACGGAGAGGGTCGGCTCGAAGCCGGCGTCCCGGCACGCCTGGAGGGTGGCGTCGCGCAGGTCGTACCCCTCGCGGAACATGACGAGGGGCTGGTCGCGCAGGTCGGTGACGCGCAGTTCGCCGGCCGGCGAGGTGCCGGGCACCTCGCCGAGGGAGGCCACGACGAGGCTCTCCCGCAGGATCTCCTCGGCGCGCAGCCCGGGGTCGGCGCCCTGGGCGGGCATGATGATCAGCGCGAGGTCCAGGTCGCCGCGGAGCAGGTGGCGCACGAGGTCCTGCGAGCCGCTCTCCTCCACCCGCAGGTCGACGGCGGGGTGGGCGTCGCGGAACCGGCGCAGCACGGGCGGGGCGAGCGAGGTGGCCAGGCTGGGGGTCGCGCCGAGCCGGACCCGGCCGCGCCGCAGCCCGACCAGCTCCTGCACCTCGCGGGTGGCGGTGTCGACGTCGGCGAGGATGCGCCGGGCCAGCGGGAGCAGCACCTCCCCGGCGGCGGTGAGGGTGATGTTTCCCCTTACCCGCTCGAACAGCGGGGCCCCGAGGTCGGTCTCCAGGGCGTGAACTTGCTTACTCAATGAGGGCTGGGTTATGCCGACGATGTCGGCGGCTTGGGTGAAATGTCGCACTTCTGCTACCGCAACGAAGTACCGAAGCTGATGTAACTGCACCTGAATAGCCTACGGCTATCAAGACTGCGACTTCGATGCATTGGACGACTGATCCCAGGTGCTCCTAGCGTCGGCCGAGTGGTACTCACGAAAACTCGGTCGCCCATCCGCTCCAACGTCGGCCTGAAGGCCGTCATGGCGGTGACGGGCATCCTCCTTGTGCTGTTCCTGATCGCGCACATGCTCGGCAACCTGAAGATCTTCACCGGCGAGACGGCGTTCGACCACTACGCGCACTGGCTGCGCGGCCTCGGCACGCCGCTGCTGCCGGAGACGTGGTTCCTGTGGATCCAGCGCACGGTGCTGCTGGCTGCCGTGCTGGGCCACATCGTCGCCGCCACCGTGCTCGCCGTACGCGCCCGCGCCGCCCGCCCGGTCAGGTACGCCCACCGCAAGGCGGTGCGCGGCAGCTACGCGGCCCGCACGATGCGCTGGGGTGGGGTGATCATCCTGCTCTTCGTGATCTACCACATCCTGGACCTGACGACCGGCCACCTGAACCCCCAGGGCGACTCGGCCAACCCGTACGGCAACGTGGTCGCCGACTTCGCCCCGGAGCGCTGGTACGTCACGCTCTTCTACACCCTGGCGATCGTGGCGCTCGGCTTCCACCTGCGCCACGGCGCGTTCAGCGCGTTCCGCAGCCTCGGCCAGCAGACCCCGGGGGGCGAGCGCCGGGCGCGCGCCGCCGCGCTGGTCTTCGCCGTCGTGCTCTGCGTCGGCTACCTCGTGGTCCCGTTCGCCGTACTCACCGGATTGGTGGCCTGACATGGATCTGTTCACCGAGGGCGACCCGATCGCCGACACGAAGGCCCCCGACGGCCCGGTCGAGACCCGCTGGGACCGCCGCCGCTTCGACGCCAAGCTGGTCAACCCGGCCAACCGCCGCAGGATGACCGTGATCGTGGTCGGCACCGGCCTGGCCGGCGGCTCGGCGGCGGCCACGCTCGCCGAGCAGGGCTACCGGGTCAGGTCGTACTGCTACCAGGACAGCCCGCGCCGGGCCCACTCCATCGCCGCGCAGGGCGGCATCAACGCGGCGAAGAACTACCGCAACGACGGCGACTCGGTGCACCGGCTGTTCTACGACACCGTCAAGGGCGGCGACTTCCGCTCCCGCGAGTCCAACGTGCACCGGCTGGCCGAGGTGTCGGTCAACATCATCGACCAGTGCGTCGCGCAGGGCGTGCCGTTCGCCCGCGAGTACGGCGGCCTGCTCGACACCCGTTCCTTCGGCGGCGCGCAGGTGCAGCGCACCTTCTACGCCCGGGGGCAGACGGGCCAGCAACTGCTGCTCGGGGCGTACCAGGCCCTGGAGCGGCAGATCGGCCTCGGCAACGTGGAGATGAACGAGCGCCACGAGATGCTGGAGCTGGTCGTCGTCGACGGCCGGGCCCGGGGCATCGTGGTCCGGGACATGGTCACCGGCGAGATCAGCACCGAGATGGCCGACGCGGTGGTGCTCGCCTCCGGCGGGTACGGCAACGTCTTCTACCTCTCCACCAACGCCAAGGGCTGCAACGTCACCGCCACCTGGCGGGCGCACCGCAAGGGCGCGTACTTCGCCAACCCCTGCTACACCCAGATCCACCCCACCTGCATCCCGGTCTCCGGCGACCACCAGTCGAAGCTGACGCTGATGAGCGAGTCGCTGCGCAACGACGGCCGGGTGTGGGTGCCGAAGGCCAAGGGCGACGACCGGGCCCCCCGGGACATCCCCGAGGACGAGCGGGACTACTACCTGGAGCGGATCTACCCCTCGTTCGGCAACCTGGTGCCCCGGGACATCGCCTCCCGGGCCGCGAAGAACGTCTGCGACGAGGGGCGGGGCGTCGGCCCGACCAAGCTCGGCGTCTACCTCGACTTCGCCGACGCCATCACCCGGCTCGGCCGCAAGGCCATCGAGGCCAAGTACGGCAATCTCTTCGAGATGTACGAGCGGATCACCGGCGAGGACCCGTACGAGGTGCCGATGCGGATCTACCCCGCCGTGCACTACACGATGGGCGGCCTCTGGGTCGACTACGACCTCCAGTCGACCATCCCCGGCCTGTTCGTGATCGGCGAGGCGAACTTCTCCGACCACGGCGCGAACCGGCTCGGCGCCTCCGCGCTGATGCAGGGCCTCGCCGACGGCTACTTCGTGCTTCCCGCCACCATCGCCAACTACCTGGCGTCTGGGGCGCTGGAGAAGGTCGACGCCGGGCACCCGGCGGCCGTCGAGGCGCGCGCCGAGGTGGAGGACCGCATCCGGCGGCTGCTGGCCGTCGACGGCGACCGGACGGTCGACTCGTTCCACCGCGAGCTGGGCCAGATCATGTGGGAGCACTGCGGGATGGAGCGCAGCGAGGCCGGGCTGCGCAAGGCGATCGACGAGATCCGGGCGCTGCGCCAGGAGTTCTGGAAGCGGGTCCGCGTCCCGGGCAGCGGCGAGGGGCTCAACCAGTCGCTGGAGAAGGCCGGCCGGGTGGCCGACTTCTTCGAGCTGGCCGAGCTGATGTGCATCGACGCCCTGCACCGCGAGGAGTCCTGCGGCGGCCACTTCCGGGCCGAGCACCAGACCCCGGACGGGGAGGCGCAGCGCGACGACGACCGGTTCGCCTACGTGGCGGCCTGGGAGTACACCGGCGACGGCGAGCCGGTCGTGCTGCACAAGGAAGACCTGAAGTTCGAATACGTGCACCCGACGCAGCGGAGCTACAAGTGAACCTGACCCTGCGCATCTGGCGCCAGTCCGGCCCTCAGGACAAGGGTCGGATGGTGGCCTACCAGGTCGACGACGTCTCCCCGGATATGTCGTTCCTGGAGATGCTCGACGTGCTCAACGAGCGACTCATCCTCTCCGGCGAGGAGCCGGTGGCCTTCGACCACGACTGCCGCGAGGGCATCTGCGGCATGTGCGGCCTGATGATCAACGGCGAGGCGCACGGCCCGCAGCGCGGCACCACCGCCTGCCAGCTGCACATGCGGCAGTTCTCCGACGGCGACACGATCGACATCGAGCCGTGGCGGGCCCGGGCCTTCCCGGTCGTCAAGGACCTGGTGGTCAACCGGGGCGCCTTCGACAAGATCATCGCCGCCGGCGGGTACATCACCGCGCCGACCGGCAGCGCGCCGGAGGCGCACGCCACCCCGGTGGCCAAGGCCGACGCGGACGCCGCCTTCGAGGCGGCGGCCTGCATCGCCTGCGGCGCCTGCGTGGCGGCCTGCCCGAACGGCTCGGGGATGCTCTTCACCGCCGCCAAGCTCACCCAGCTCTCCCTGCTGCCCCAGGGCCAGCCGGAGCGGTACACGCGGGTGATCGGCATGGTCGACGCCCACGACGAGGCGGGCTTCGGCGGCTGCACCAACGCCGGCGAGTGCACGGCGGTCTGCCCGAAGGGCATCCCGCTGAACACCATCGGCCGGCTCAACCGCGACTACCTCAAGGCCACCGCCAAGGGCGCCGGCACCCCGGGCTCCTGACCCGATCCACCTACCGCCCACCACCGACCGCCGCGCCCCACCGGGGCCGGCGGTCGGTGCGTCTCAACGCGCCCGACCGAAGGGATACGGCCGGGGACGCTCCTCGGGGGCGCGGCCGGGGGAATGCCACCTGCCGTCCCTTTGGAGCTGAGTCGTTAACGACATCGCGGTCGTCGGCAGCATCGCGGTCGTTGGCGGTCGCGGTCGTTGGCGGTCGCGGTCGTTGGCGGTCGCGGTCGTCGGCGACTTCGCGCGCAGCACGTCGACCGCAATCAGCCCACCGCCCGCCCCAGCGGGCGTCACCGCTGTTCCGCTCAGTCGGCGACCATTCGGCGTGGGCCGTCCCGCACGCCGTTCCGCAACAGCCGTTCCGGCTTCTCCGCACGCTTGAGTCGTTCACGCCATCAGCTCCAAAGGGGCCGGCAGACATCCGGGTCGCCGGGCCAGGCCGGGACCGGGGCAGGTCAGGGCAAGGGCAGGTCAGGGCACGGGCAGGGCGGGGCCTGGGCAGGGCGGCCGGTTCAAGCACCGCAACGCGGGTAGCAGCTCCCGCAGGACACGACGAGGTGAACAAGGGGACGGACGAGATGAAGGCACTGACGTGGCAGGGCAAGCGGGACGTCCGGGTCGAGGAGGTACCGGACCCGCGTATCGAGGAGCCGACGGACGCGATCATCCGGATGACCTCGACCGCGATCTGCGGGTCCGACCTGCACCTGTACGAGGTGCTCGGGCCGTACCTGAAGCCGGGCGACATCCTGGGCCACGAGCCGATGGGGATCGTCGAGGAGGTCGGGGCCGGGGTGACCCGGCTCAAGCCCGGCGACCGGGTGGTGGTCCCGTTCAACATCGCCTGCGGTTCCTGCTGGATGTGCGACCGGCAGCTCTACGCCCAGTGCGAGACCACCCAGGTCACGTCGCAGGGCAAGGGCGCGGCGCTGTTCGGCTACACCTCGCTGTACGGCTCCGTGCCGGGCGGGCAGGCCGAGTACCTGCGGGTGCCGCACGCCCAGTTCGGGCCGGTCAAGGTGCCGTCGATCGGCCCGGACGAGCGCTGGCTGTACCTGTCGGACATCCTGCCGACCGCGTGGCAGGCGGTGAAGTACGCCGACACCCCGCGCGGCGGCACCCTCGCGGTCTTCGGGCTCGGCCCGGTCGGGCAGTTCTGTGCCCGGATCGGCCGGTACCTCGGCGCGGAGCGGGTGATCGGCCTGGACCTGGTGCCCGAGCGGCTGGAGATGGCCCGCCGGCACGGCATCGAGACGCTCGACGTCAGCCAGCTCGACGACGTGCCGGGCGCCCTGATCGACCTGGTCGACGGGCGCGGCCCGGACGCCGTGATCGACGCGGTCGGCATGGAGGCGCACGGCTCCGCCTCCGGCAGGCTGGCCCAGACCGCCGCCGGCCTGCTGCCGGACAAGCTGGCCCAGTCGATGATCGACAAGGCCGGCGTGGACCGGCTGACCGTGCTGAAGGCCGCCCTCAAGGGCGTCCGCCGGGGCGGCACCGTGTCGATCTCCGGGGTGTACGGCGGCGAAACCGACCCGCTGCCGCTGATGGAGATGTTCGACCGGGGCGTGCAGGTGCGGATGGGGCAGTGCCACGTGCGCCGCTGGACCGACGAGATCCTTCCCGTGCTCTCCGGCGACGACGACCCGCTGGGCGTGGAGGACCTGCGCACCCACCGGGTGCCGCTGGCCGAGGCGGCGAAGGCGTACGAGATGTTCCAGAAGAAGGAGGACGGCTGCGTCAAGGTCGTGCTCGCTCCGTGACTCACGCGGTCACCGAAGTCGATCTCTTCCCCTAGGGTGGCGGATGGATGATCCCCCTCACCGACGGGAGAGACGAGTGACGATCAGGGCGAACCGCAGGGTCGCGTTGGGGCTCGGCACCGTGGCCACCGCCGGCACGGTGCTCGGCGCGGGCGCGTCGGCCTCCGCCGCTCCGCGCCCGCGCCGGCCGGCCACCGCGTCGGAGGCGGCGAGCCGGGTGGCGGCCACCTACGCCCAGGAGTCCGCCCGCGCCGGCGGCGCCTGGCGGGGGTACGTGAGCGTCGCCGACGCGTCCGGCGCCCCGCTGGTGGCCGTCGCCGACGAGGCGGACGCCCGGATCGAGGCGTACAGCGTGAACAAGGTCGCGGTGGCCACGGCGGTGCTGGACAAGGTCGACCGGGGGCTGCTCACGCTCGCCCAGCGGGTCGACGTGACGGCGTCGATCGTGGTGCCCGGCGGGGACGGGATCTTCAGCCTGGACGGCGCGTACCCGAGCAGCGTCACCCTCGGGCACGCGCTGGCGGCCCTGCTCACCGTCTCCGACGACACCGCCGTGCGGCTCTGCGGCCTGGTCTGCCCGGCCGCCGAGCTGAACCAGATCCTGGTGGCGAAGGGCTTCCCGAACACGCAGGTGCAGCCGGTGGCCAACCCGAACCGGTTCTTCCTCGGCACCAGCACCCCCCGGGAGACGCACGACCTGCTGCGGGCGCTGGTCGCCGGCACGCTGCTGTCGGTGTCCTCGACGGCGTTCCTGCTCGGCCTGCTGCGCTCCCCCATCGCGTTCACCGACGGGGTCCGGCGGGAGATGTCCTCGGCGCAGCGGGCCCGGATCGCCACCAAGGCGGGCTGGTTCGGCGACGCCCGGCACGAGGCCGGGGTGATCTTCGACGCGGCCGGCGCGGCGGTGCTGACGTACGCCCTCTTCGCCGACGGCCAGGCCGACGCGGACAACTTCGGCGCGACCCACCCGGCGGTCCGGGCCCGGGCCCGGATGGGTCGCGGCTTCCTGGCCGCCGTCGACGGGTTGGGCGGCGCCGGGCCCGTCCACCGGGCGGCGGAGCGGCGGCCGAGCAACGGCGGCTGACCCGGCCCGCACCCGCGCGGTCGGGCCGCCGGAGGCCCGGCGCGCGGGTGCGGCGGCGGACTACGGTGTACTGGCGGGCACCGGCGGAGGGAGGACGGCGCATGGGGGCACCGGCGGAGCGGGCCGCGCGGCGGGCCGTCGCGCTGCGGCTGGGCGGCGTGGCGGGGCTGGCCGCGCTGGCCGGCCTGGCCTGGGTGGCGCGGGACGTGCCGGCGGCGCTCGGCGGGCGGCTGACCGGGGCCCGCGCGGAGCGGGCGGCCCGCTCGCCGCAGTTCCGCGACGGCGCCTTCCACAACCGGGCGGCCACCCGGACGATGGCCAACCCGCCCGACCGCAGCCTGATCCGGGAGCTGATCTTCGGCAAGCAGCGGCGGCGGCCCCGAGCGGCCGTCCCGCTGCTGCGCCCGGCCGAGGCGCCCGCCGCCGAGCGACAGCTCGACATCGTCTGGTACGGCCACGCGTCGGCGCTGATCGAGATCGAGGGGCGGCGGGTGCTGGTCGACCCGGTCTGGAGCGACCGCTGCTCGCCGTCGGCCGTGGTCGGCCCCCGGCGGCTGCACGCGCCCCCGGTCGGCCTCGACGAGCTGCCCCCCGTGGACGCGATCCTGATCTCCCACGACCACTACGACCACCTCGACATGGCCACCGTGCAGGCGCTGACCGCCCGGCAGTCGGCGCCCTTCCTGGTGCCGCTGGGCGTCGGCGCGCACCTCGACCGGTGGGGCGTGCCGGCGCACCGCATCGTCGAGCTGGACTGGTCGGCCAGCCACCGGGTGAACGGGCTGACGATCACCGCCACCGCCGCCCAGCACTTCTCCGGGCGGGGGCTGCGCCGCGACGGCACGCTCTGGAGCTCCTGGGTGGTGGCCGGGGCGCACCGGAAGGTCTTCTACACCGGCGACTCCGGCTACTTCGACGGGTACGCCGAGATCGGCGCCGAGCACGGGCCGTTCGACGCGACGCTGATGCAGATCGGCGCGTACGACGTGGCGTGGCCGACCATCCACATGTTCCCCGAGGAGGCCGTCGCCGCCCACCTCGACCTGCGCGGCGGGCTCCTCGTGCCGGTGCACTGGGCGACGTTCAACCTGGCCCTGCACGACTGGTCGGAGCCGGTGGACCGGCTCTGGGCCGAGGCGAAGGCCCGCGACGTCCGGCTGGCCGTGCCCCGCCCCGGCGAGCGGCTGGTGGTCGACGACCCGCCCGCCGTCGACGGCTGGTGGCAGGCCGTGGCCTGACCGGGCGGCGCGCCGACCGGTCCCGAAGGTCCGCTTCGGGGCGGTTCACCTGGTAGACCTGTTTCCCATGTTGAACGGTCGACTCGTCACCGTCCGCCCCACCCGGGCCGACGACCTCGACTTCCTGGCCGAGCTGGCCGTCGCCGACGGCGTCCGGCACAACGTCGTCGGCTGGGACTGGCCGGTCAGCCGCGACGGTCAGGAGGACTGGTTCCGCCAGTCCCTGCGCGATCCCCGGGTCCGCCGCCTGACCGTGGCCGACCCGGCCACCGACCGGCCGGTGGGCCTGACCGGCCTGTGGGAGGTCGACTGGCACAACGGCACGGCGCTCACCGCCACGAAGCTCATGCCCGGTGCCACGCCGCGCGGCGCCGGCACGGACTCCATCATGCTGATCATGGCGTGGGCCTTCCACGAGGTGGGGCTACGCCGGCTGCACAGCACCATCCTGCCGTTCAACGCCGCCAGCCTCGGCGCGTACGTGCGCAAGTGCGGCTGGCGGGTCGAGGGCCGGGATCGGGAGGCGGTGTTCCGTCGCGGCGAGTGGCACGACCTGCTGCGGGTCGCCGTCCTGCGGCGCGAGTTCGACGCGCTGCCCGACGCCGAGGAGTACGTCGAGCGGGTGTGCGGGCCACGCATCGGGGTGCCGGCGCAGCCGGAGCCGGCTCACAGCACGAACGCGTCCGTCCAGAGCGCCCCGGAGCGGCCGGAGAGGGCGTCGAGCATCGCCACCGCCTGACCGTCGGTGAGCTGCGCGACGAAGTCGACGATCGCCCGGCCCCGGGCCCGGCCGATCCGGTCCGGGGTGCGCGGGTGCAGCTCCGCCTCGGCCAGCTCGACCAGGTCGTGCAGCCGGCGCGGGAGCCGGGTCGCCTCCTCCGGGTCGAGCAGCCACTCCCACAGCGCCTCGACCAGGGTGCCCAGCAGTCGGGCCTGGCCGCGCTGGTGCAGGGCGAGGTCGGGCCGGGCCAGCACGAACCGGTGGTGGACGAACTTGAGCACCTGCACCTCGTGCCACTGCGCGGGGGCCAGCAGCACGTGCCCGGAGCGCATCGACGGGGCCTCGGTGACGGTGATGGCGTCGACGAGCCGGGTGGTCCACCGCGCGGAGAACCGGGCCACGTACTGCTCGGCCTCGATCGAGCCGTCGAACGGCAGCGCGAGCAGCCCCTCGACCAGCTCCTGCCGGACGTGCTCCACGGCGGCGGCGAACGCCTCGTCGTCGGCGATCCAGCCGTCCTTGCGGTGCAACTGCCGGCGTAGCTGCTCGATCGCCGCCCCCGGCCGGCGGCCGGGGGCGGCCAGCGCCGACGCGGTGACGGCCCGGAGGTGCCCGTTCTCCCGCTGCCAGGCCATCAGCTCGGTGGCCACCGCGCCCTGCTGGAGCACCCCGACGCGGTAGAAGTCCTCGACGTCGTGGATGGCGTACGCGATGTCGTCGGCGGTGTCCATGATCGACGCCTCGACGGTCTGCTGCCAGTCGGCGATCCGCCCGGCGAACGGCTCCCGCGCCTGGCGCAGGTCGGTCAGCTCGGTGCGGTACGCGCCGAACTTCGCCGAGCCGCTCTCCGGGTCGTCGGGCGGGGCGGCGGCGCCCCGGGGCGCCGGGTCGAGGTGCCGGGGGTGCGGGTCCGGGTGGTCCAGCCGCGTCCACGGGTACTTCAGCAGGGCCGCCCGGACCGCCGCCGTCAGGTCCAGCCCGGTGGTCGCCGCGCCCCGGATCTCGGTGCTGGTGACGATCCGGTACGACTGCGCGTTGCCCTCGAAGCCGTCGGCCAGGCCGAGCCGCTGCCGGGCCAGCCGGTCGAGCACCCGCTCACCGAGGTGCCCGAACGGCGGGTGCCCGAGGTCGTGGGCGAGCGCGGCTGCCTCCACCACGTCCGGGTCGCAGCCGCCCAGCTTCTCCAGCAGCTCCCGCCAGCGCTCGTCGGCGGTGAGCCGCTCGGCGATGGCCCGCGCCACCTGGGCGACCTTGAGGCTGTGGGTGAGCCGGTTGTGCACCAGCAGGCCGGAGCCGCCGGGGCTGATGACCTGGGTGACGCCGTTCAGCCGGGCGAAGAAGGGCGAGGCCACGATCCGGTCCCGGTCGGCCCGGAACGGGCTGTTGGCGAGGTCGCCCAGGGCGCGGGCGCTGCCGCCGAAGAGCCGCCGGGCGCGCGGGTCAGCGGGGGGTTCCATGATCGCCACGCTAGCGCAGCCCGCGGCGGGTCGCCCGCGGTGGCCGGGAGGCGACGCGCGGGCCGACGGGTGCGGCGAGCCGCGTCGGCGGGTGCGGCGGGTCGCGTCGGTGCGGGGCGGCACAATGCAGGGGCGGAACCCACCGGAGAAGGCGGATGAAGATCGTGACCCAGTCTGTGCACCAGCGGATCGCCGACGAGCTCGGCGTGGCCGAGCGTCAGGTCCGGGCGGCCGTGGAGCTGCTCGACGGCGGCGCCACCGTGCCGTTCGTCGCCCGCTACCGCAAGGAGGCCACCGGCGCCCTCGACGACGCCCAGCTCCGCACCCTGGAGGAGCGGCTGCGCTACCTGCGCGAGCTGGACGAGCGGCGCGCCGCAGTGCTGGAGTCCATCCGCAGCCAGGGCAAGCTCGACGAGGCCCTCGAGGCGCAGATCATGGCCGCCGACTCGAAGTCCCGGCTGGAGGACATCTACCTGCCGTACAAGCCGAAGCGGCGCACCCGGGCGCAGATCGCCCGCGAGGCCGGGCTGGAGCCGCTGGCCGACGCGCTGCTGGCCGACCCGACGCTGGACCCCAGGGAGACGGCCGGCGGGTACGTCGACGCCGAGCGGGGGGTCGCCGACGCCGCCGCCGCGCTGGACGGCGCGCGGGCCATCCTGGTGGAGCGCTTCGCCGAGGACGCCGACCTGATCGGCACGCTGCGCGAGCAGATGTGGTCGCGGGGCCGGCTGGTCTCCCGGGTACGCGACGGCCAGGAGGCCGCCGGGGCGAAGTTCGCCGACTACTTCGACTTCGCCGAGCCGTACCCGAAGCTGCCCTCGCACCGCATCCTGGCGATGTTCCGGGGCGAGAAGGAGGGCGTGCTCGACCTCACGATGGACCCGGAGGCCGAGGGCGACTCCGACGCCGCGCCGACGGGCCCGAGCCGGTACGAGGCGGCCGTCGCCGGCCGGTTCGGCGTCGTCGACCACGGCCGCCCCGCCGACAGGTGGCTGGCCGACACGGTGCGCTGGGCGTGGCGCACCCGCATCCTCATCCACCTCGGGGCGGACCTGCGGATGCGGCTGTGGCAGGCGGCCGAGGAGGAGGCCGTGCGGGTCTTCGCCACCAACCTGCGCGACCTGCTGCTCGCCGCGCCCGCCGGAGCGCGGCCGACGATGGGCCTGGACCCGGGCCTGCGCACCGGCGTCAAGGTCGCGGTGGTCGACGCCACCGGCAAGGTGGTCGCCACCGACACGATCTACCCGCACGAGCCGCGCCGGCAGTGGGACGCCTCGCTCGGCACCCTCGCTCGGCTGGCCGCCGCGCACGGCGTCGATCTGGTCGCCATCGGCAACGGAACCGCCAGCCGGGAGACCGACAAGCTGGCCGGGGACCTGATCAAGCGGCACCCGGAGCTGAAGCTGACCAAGGTGGTCGTCTCCGAGGCGGGCGCGTCGGTCTACTCCGCCTCCGCGTACGCCTCGCAGGAGCTGCCGGGGCTGGACGTGTCGCTGCGCGGCGCGGTCTCCATCGCCCGCCGCCTCCAGGACCCGCTCGCCGAGCTGGTCAAGATCGACCCCCGCTCGATCGGCGTGGGCCAGTACCAGCACGACCTGTCCGAGGTGAAGCTGTCGCGCTCGCTCGACGCCGTGGTGGAGGACTGCGTGAACGCCGTCGGCGTCGACGTGAACACCGCCTCCGCGCCGCTGCTGACCCGGGTCTCCGGCATCGGCGCCGGGCTGGCGGAGAACATCGTGCTGCACCGCGACGCCAACGGCCCGTTCCGTTCCCGGTCGGAGCTGAAGAAGGTGGCCCGGCTCGGCCCGAAGGCGTTCGAGCAGTGCGCCGGCTTCCTGCGCATCCCCGGCGGCGACGACCCCCTCGACTCCTCCAGCGTGCACCCGGAGTCGTACCCGGTGGTGCGGCGCATCCTCGCCCGCACCGGGCAGGACCTGCGCTCGTTGATCGGGCGGAGCGCGATCCTGCGCGGGCTGCGGGCCACCGACTTCGTCGACGACACCTTCGGTTTGCCCACGGTCACCGACATCCTCGCCGAGCTGGAGAAGCCCGGGCGCGACCCGCGCCCCGAGTTCCGCACCGCCACCTTCGCGGAGGGCGTGGAGAAGATCGGCGACCTGATCCCGGGCATGGTGCTGGAGGGCGTGGTCACCAACGTGGCGGCGTTCGGCGCGTTCGTCGACGTCGGCGTGCACCAGGACGGCCTGGTGCACGTCTCGGCGATGTCCCGCACCTTCGTGAAGGACCCGCGCGACGTGGTGAAGTCCGGCGACGTGGTGCGGGTGAAGGTGCTCGACGTGGACGTGCCCCGCAAGCGGATCTCGCTGACCCTGCGGCTGGAGGACGAGCCGGGGGCGGCCGGGGACGGCGACGGCCAGCCCCGCCGGGAGGCCCGCGCCCCCCGCGAGCGCGCGCCCCGCCCGGCCGGCGGCCGACGCTCCGACGGCGGCGCGCGCGGCGGCCAGCCCCGGTCGGGCCAGGGCGGCGGCCAGCCCCGGTCCGGCCAGGGCGGCGGCGGGGGCCAGCCGGCCAACGACGCGATGGCGGACGCGCTGCGCCGCGCCGGCCTGGTGCGGTGACCCCCGTCGGCGCATCACCGGTGAGCCACCGGGTCGTTGTACGGGGGACGACGACCGGCCTGGGCTAACCGGAGCGGGACATGACCTTCCAACGGCGACTGTTGACGGCCCTCCACCGGCGCGTGGGCTTACGGGCGAGTGCCCGGCTGGGGGGCCTCTACCTCTCGGCCCGGGGCCGCCGGCGGTGCGCGGTGGCGTACGACGACGGGATGTGGGTCCACCGGTACCGCGACGGCGCGGTGGTGGACACCGCCCTCACCGGCCGCACCCCGCACGGGCAGGACGGCAACGCCGAGGACGTCTTCCTGTTCGGCCACCGCCCCGGCCCGGGCGACACCGTCGTGGACCTCGGCGCGGGCATCGGCGGCGAGGTCCGGCTCTTCTCCCGCCTGGTCGGGCCGGCCGGGCGGGTCGTCGCCGTCGAGGCCCACCCCCGCACCTTCGCCTGCCTGCGCCGCGCCGTCGAGGAGAACGGCCTGGCCAACGTCACGGCGGTGCACTGCGCGGCGGTGGGCGAGCCGGGCACGGTGTACCTGGAGGACGGCGCGGACGGGCACCTCACCAATGGCCTGACCGCCGACCCGGCCGGCCTCCCGGTCACCGGCCGGACCCTGGAGGAGATCCTCGACCGCGCCGGGGTGGACCGGGTGGGGCTGCTCAAGATGAACATCGAGGGGGCGGAGCTGCCCGTCCTCGAGGGCGCGCTCGGCGTGCTCAAGCGGGTCGACAACCTGGTCGTCTCGTGCCACGACTTCCTGGCCGACGCCCCCGGGCGGCAGTGGCAGCGCACCTTCGACGCCGTGGTCGGGCTGCTCCGGCAGGAGGGCTACCACCTGCGCACCCGCCCGCACGATCCCCGGCCCTGGGTCCGCTGGTACGTCTACGCCTCCCGCCCCTGACGCCGGCCTGCTCGCGCCGCGGGCGTACCGTCGCCGGCATGGACGACGGCCCGGCGTGGCGGGAGCGGCAGCGGCGCGCGGTGCGCGCCCACGCCGAGGCGGACGAGCGGCGGCGGGCCGCCGAGCGGGCCGAGGCGGCCCAGATCGTGGCGTGGTTCGTGGCGGAGGCGACCCGGCGGGGGCTGCCGACCACCCGGCTGCGCGCCCGCTCCTACGACGGCCACGGCCGCTACCGCACCCGGCTCACCGGCTGGTACGTCGACCGGGCCCGCAGCCGGGCGGTGGACGCAGCCGGGCGGTGGTACCTGCTCACCGTCCCGGCCAGCCTGCGCGCGCGGCTGCTCGGGGCCGACCCGCCGCCCTCCCCCGCGCCCCTGGTCGTCGGCGAGGGCGGACGCGACGGCGAGTCGATCCCGCTGCGCGCGCTGCTGGCCCGGCGGCTCGACGAGGGCGACGGGCGGGGCTGACCGGCCCGGCAGCCGGTCAGCCGGCTGCGGCGGCGCGCCGGGCGCGCCGCCGGACCCGCCGGGCCACGCTCCACCACCAGACCTGCTGCACCGCGAGGGTGGCCAGGCCGGCCAGCACGATCGCGCACAGGTTGATCACGAGTTGGAGCGCCGAGCCGGTCGCCTCGTGCCACACCCCGTACGCGACGGCGACGGCGGCGTTGGCGGCGGCCGGCACGGTGGTGACCGAGATCAGCACGCCGACGAGCGAGCCGGACTTCTTCGACGTCAGCGAGAGCATCCCGGCCACTCCGGCCAGCAGGCCGACCACCCAGGACAGCGCGTCGGGCCGCCAGATGAAGTCGGTCAGCGGCCGGGCCGCCAGCAGCATGTCCCGGTCGACCAGGCCGGCGGCGGTCAGCGCCCAGGTGCTGAGCACGGTGGCGGACATGGCCGCCAGGAAGCCCACCACGAGGGCCTGCACCGAGCGGCCGACGACGCCCGGGTCGCGGCGCAGCAGCGCCACGCAGAGCGCGGCGAGCGGGCCGAACTCGGGGCCGACCACCATCGCGCCGACGATGAGGATGGGCTGGTCGAGCAGCACCCCGATCCCGGCGATCATGGTGGCCACCACGATGAGCACCAGGTAGGTGCCCGACAGTTCGGTCTGCTCGCCGGTCTTGGCGGCCACCTCGTCCCAGACGACCGCGTCCGCGCCGCTCCCGGGGGCCTCCTCGGCGGCCCGGTCGGCGGCTGCGGAGAGGGTCATCTCGACGTCGTCGGCGGCGATGCCGCCGCGCGCCTCGACGCCCAGCCGCTGGAGTCCGTCCAGCACCGCGTCGGCCCGCTCCCGGACCACGTCGCAGAGGATCAGGTCGCCGCGCGGCTGCCGGGCCGCGCCGGGCAGCACCACCAGGTGGGTGACGCCGGGGTCGGCGCCCAGCAGGTCCGCCACCGCCGAGGACTGGTCCGGTGGCGCGATCACCCGCAGATGCAGCACGTCGCCTCCCCTCGCCGCCGCCCACGGCGGGCCGGCCGGAGCACTGTACCGGGGGCGGGAAGGCGCCGCACCGCGCCGATCCCGTAATCAACGGCTTTGACGCTTGCGTCCGTAACGTTCCTCGGGACCGGCCGGTTAAGGGAGTACCGGCCTGCCCGTCACGGGGCGCCGGGCGTGCGCCGGTGCCGACGAGAGGGGCTGCGGACATGGCGGGGCAACGGGTCTGCGTGCTCCTGAAGACGAACGAGGGCGGCCTCTGGGTCGTCCCCCAGGTCGAGGAGCTGCGCCGGCGCGGGCACGACGTGGTCGTCGTGCTCCCCCCGGGCCCCGGACACCTGACGGCGCAGCTCGCCGCGCGCGGGTTCCGCACCGTGGACTCGCCGTTCGACTTCCGGTTCCGCCCCACCCCGGCGACCCTGCGGGGCCTGTGGGCGCTGCGGCGGCTGCTGCGGCGGCTGCGGCCCGACGTGCTCAAGTACCACCTCTACGCCGCCGCCCTCGCCGGCCGCCTGGCCGCGATCGGCCTGCCGCCGCGCCGGGTGCACATGGTGGCCAACCAGATGTACCTCGAATCCCCCGTGATCCGGCCCGTCGAGCGGCTGCTGTGGCGGATGGACGACGTGACGATCGGCTGCACCCGCTACATCTCCGGCATCTACGGGAAGCTGGGCTGCCCGGCCGACCGCCGCCCGGTGGCGACGATCGGCATCGACCTCGCCGAGTTCACGCCGCCGGAGCAGGAGGGGGCGCGGGCGGTGGCCCGCGCCAAGGCGCGCGCCGAGATCGGCGTCGAGGAGGACGCGTTCGTCGCCCTGATGGCGGGCTACGTGTACGCCCCGACGCGCCTGGCGCACCGGGGGCGGGGCATCAAGGGCCACGAGGTGCTGCTGGCCGCGTGGCCCGCGTTCCACGCCCGGCACCCCCGGGCCCGGCTGGTGCTGATCGGCGAGGGCGCCACCGAGGCCGCGAAGGCGTACCGACGCCGGCTGATCGAGCGGTTCGGCGTCGCCGAGTCGACCAGCGTCACCTGGCTGGGCTGGGTGCCCGACCTGCGGGCGTACTACACGGCGGCCGACGTCAGCCTCACGCCGTCGCTGTCCGAGGGGAGCAACCGGGTGGTCCGCGAGGCGTCGGCCATGGGGGTGCCGAGCATCGTCAGCGACGCCGGGGGGCTGCCGGAGGCGGTGGACGACTCGTACGGCTGGGTGGTCCCGCGCGGCGACGTCGCCGCCCTGACCGGCGCGCTGGAGGCCGCCCACCGGGAGTTCGAGGCGGGCGCGCTGCACCGGCGCGGCGTCCTGGCCCGCCGGCACGCGCTGCGGGCCTTCGGCTTCGCCGGGCCGGCCGCCGAGGTGGCCGACATCGTCGAGCGCGCGGCGGCCCTGGGGCCACGAGGTCGCCGGCGGCGTCCGGCCGCCGGGGACCGGTGACGGCCTCCCGTCGGCCGTGGGAGGTGGGCTCGGCGTTCACCCTGCCCGCCCCCCACGGCCGGGACGCCGCGCGGTGGCCGTCGCCGGCCCGGCTGTACGGCTCGGGGCGGCAGGCGCTGGTGGCCCTGCTCGCGTGGGGGGCGCGCCGGCACGGCTGGAGCGCGGCGCACCTGCCGGCGTACTTCTGCCCGCCGGTCGCCGAGGCGGCCCGCACGGTCCTGCCCGTGGTCCCGTACGACGCGGGGCCGGGCGGCGGCGCGGGCCCCGGCGCGGTGGGGCCGACCGAGGTCGTGGTCGCCGTGTCGTACTTCGGGATGCCGCCGGCGCTGCCGGCGGGGCGGGGCGCGGCGCTGGTGGTGGACGCCACCCACGACCCCCGCGCGCCCTGGCTGGCCGGCCTCGACGCCGATTTCGTCCTCGCGTCGCTGCGCAAGACCCTGCCCCTGCCCGACGGGGGGCTGCTCTGGTCCCCGGCGGGTCACCCGCTGCCCGTGCCGCCCGCCCCGAGGCCGGCGCACCAGCTCGCGGCGGGCCGGTTCGTGACCGCCATGCTGGCGAAGGGGGCCTACCTGGGCGGCGCACCCGTGCCGAAGGAGTCGTACCTGGCCCTGCTGCGCGCCGCCGAGGAGGGACTGGCGACGCCGGTGGTGAGCGCCGCGTCCGACCTCACCCGACTGCTGCTGCCGGCGCTGCCCGCCGACGACCTGCGGCGGGTGCGGAGCGCCAACGCCCACCGGCTCGTCGACCGCCTCGCCGGGCTGCCCGGGGTGGCCGCGCGGGCGTACCCCCTGGGGGTGGTCTGCGCGATCGACGACCCGGACCGCCGCGAGGAGATCCGGCGGGCGCTCGTCGCGCGGGACGTCTACCCGGCGGTGCTCTGGGCGCTGCCCGACACCGCGCCGCCCGCGCAGCGCCACTGGAGCCGCCGAATGCTCTTCCTGCCGACCGACCACCGCTACGGGGCCGACGACATGGACCGGGTCGCCGCCGCGCTGCGCGAGGCGGCCCGGGTCGCGGGAGGCCCGGCGGCGGGGACGGACCGCGCGTCGCCGCACAGGGCCGGCGCACTTCTTGAGACGCCATAACGCATTCGTCTGGTTTCGACCTCCGCAGGAGCCTGCCGCCATGAACCCACCCGTGACGTCCGTCGCCCGCCCGCCGGTGCCGTCGCCCGCCGCCGCGCCCTGCGACGCGGGCGAGGCGGGCCGCCGGATCGGCCTCTCCGACCCCGACCTCGGGCCGCTGGAGGAGTCCTTCCTGCTCCGCGCGTTCCGGTCCGGGTGGCCGGGGCCGGCGGGGCCCGAGACGGACCGGCTGGAGGCCGAGATCGCCGCGCGGGTGGGCGTCGGGCACGCCGTCGCCGTCAGCTCCGGCACGGCCGCGCTGCACCTGGCCCTGCTCGCCCTCGGGGCCGGTCCCGGGGACGTGGTCGTGGTCCCCACGCTGACCTTCGCGGCCACCGCGAACGCCGTGGTGTACACCGGGGCGCGCCCCGTCTTCGTCGACTGCGACCCGGCGACCGGCATGATCGAACCCGCCCTGCTGGCCGGTCTCCTGCGCCGGCTCGGCCGGGCGGGCGTCCGCCCCGCGGCCGTGCTCTGCGTCGACATCAACGGCGCCTGTGCCGACTACCCGGCGCTCCTGGCGGTCTGCGAGGCGGCCGGCGTGCCGCTGGTCGAGGACGCCGCGCAGGCCCTCGGGTCCACCTCCGGCGGCCGGGCGGCCGGGGCCTTCGGCCGGTGCGCCACCTTCTCCTTCGCCTGGAACAAGATCATGACCACCTCGGCCGGCGGCATGGTCGTCTCCGACGATGCCGCGCTGGTCGCCCGCTGCCGGCACCTGTCGACCCAGGCCCGCGAGCCCGTCCGGCACTACGAGCACCGCGACGTGGGCTACAACTACCGGCTCAGCAACCTGCTCGCCGCCCTCGGCCGGGCGCAGCTCGTCCGGCTCGACGGCATGGTCGAGCGTCGGCGCGCGCTGCGGGCCCGGTGGGAGGCGCTGGTCGCCACCGTGCCCGGCGCCCGCGTCCTCGGCGGCGGCGACACCGGGGCGAACTGCTGGCTGACCTCGCTCGTCGTGGAGCCCGACGTGGCCGGCTGGGACGCCGCGCAGCTCGGGCGGTACCTGGCCGGGCGGGGCATCGAGACGCGGCCGATGTGGAACCCGATGCACCGCCAGCCCGTCTTCGCCGGGCACGAGGCGGTGGTCAGCGGCGCGGCCGACCGGCTCTTCGCCACCAGCCTCTGCGTGCCGAGCGGCTCGGTGCTCACCGACGGCGACGTCGACCGGGTGCTCGCCGCCGTCCGGCAGTTCGTGGACGGCCGATGAGCGTGCGCGCCGCCACCGCGACCGCCGACGGCGCCGCGACCCTCGGCGTCGCCTGGCCCGACGTCTACTTCACCCCCGGGTACGGCGCGGCGGCGGCGGTCGCCGAGCGGGCCGAGTGGCGGCTCACCCACTGGCGGGACCGCGTCCTCGTGCCGCTGCTGGTGCGGCCCGTCGACCCGGCGGGGCGCGACGGCGTCAGCCCCTACGGCTACTGCGGCGTGCACGTCGCGCCCGGCACCACCCCCGCCGAGCTGGCCGCCTTCTGGGCCCGGGCGGTGCCGGCCTGGCGGGAGGCCGGGCTGGTCAGCCTCTTCCTCCGCCTCTCCCCGCTGGACCCGCGCTCGACGGCGGTCGTCCGGGCCGCCGGCGTGGTGTCCCTGGACCCGCGCGGCGACACGGTGACCGTGCCCGTCGGCGGCGGGCCGGGCGACGTGTGGGACGCGATGGCCGGCCGGTCCCGCACGGCGGTGCGCAAGGCGGAGCGGGCCGGCCTCACCGCCGACGTGCGCCCCGCCGGTGCGGAGGACGTGGCGGCGGGGTCGGACTTCCGCCGCCTCTACGAGCGGACCATGCGCCGCGTCGGCGGCTCGCCCGGCTACCTGTTCACCGACGCCTACTACCGGGCGCTGGCCGACGGCGTGGGCAAGGGCCTGCTCCGGGCGTCGGTGACCGCGCCCGACGGCCGCGCGGTGGCCGCCGCCCTGGTGCTGCGCCACGCCGACCGGGCCCACTACCACCTCTCCGGCTCCGACCCGGCCGCCGCCCGCGACGGGGCCAACAACCTGCTGGTCTGGAGCATCCTGCGGTGGGCCGCCGAGTCGGGGTGCGACCTGGTCCACCTCGGCGGCGGGCGCGTCCCCGACGACTCGCTGCTGGCCTTCAAGCGCTCCTTCGGCGGGCGTCGGTCGACCTTCCACACCGCCTCCGTGGTGCTCGACCCCGGGCGGTACGCCGACCTGGTCGCGGCGCGGGCCCGCGAGCTGGGGCGGCCCGCCGACGAGCTCGCCGCCACGAACTTCTTCCCCGCCTACCGTTACGGAGGGTCGAGATGAACGCCCACCGCGTCAAACGGACGACGGACGTGGTCCTCGCCTGCGCGCTGCTGGTGCTGCTCGCGCCGGTGCTCGCGTTCGCCGCCGTCGGCACGCTGGTCGCCACGGGTCGGCCGATCCTGTTCCGGCAGGTGCGCCCCGGCCTGCACGGCGTCCCGTTCACGCTGTGCAAGTTCCGCAGTATGCGGCCGACCCGCCCGGGTGAGCCGTTCTGGGACAGCGACGAGCTGCGGCTCACCGCGTTCGGCCGGCTGCTGCGCCGCACCAGCATCGACGAGCTGCCCCAGTTGTTCCAGGTCGTCTCGGGCGAGATGAGCCTCGTCGGGCCGCGCCCGCTGCTGATGGAGTACCTGCCCCGGTACAGCGCGTGGCACGCGCGGCGGCACGAGGTGCGCCCCGGCATCACCGGCCTGGCCCAGGTGAGCGGGCGCTCCGCGCTGACCCTCGGGCAGACCCTCGACCTCGACGTCGAGTACGTCGACACCTGGTCCCCGCTGCTCGACCTGAAGATCCTGCTGCGGACGCTGGCCGCGCCGTTCCGGCCGGGCTACATCCCCGGCCTGAGCGTCCACGACCGCGACGACGTCCGCCTGATGTCCGCCCCGCTGGAGCGCGTCGAGTGACCGGAGCCGACGCGGCACCGCCCCGCCCGGGAGGCCCGCACCGATGAGAGTCGTCGTCACCACCGAGAGCCGCTACGTCCGGACGCCGGACGGCGGCGTCTGGACCCGGGGGGCCCCGGACTACCGCATCTGGCAGCGCTACCTGTCCGCCTTCGACGAGGTCCGGGTGGTGGCCCGGGTGGCGGACGTCGCCGACGTGCCGGCCGGAGCGCTGCGGGTCGACGGGGACGCGGTGCGGGTGCACGCCCTGCCCTACTACGTCGGCCCCGCCCAGTACCTGCGCCAGCGCGCCCGCATCGGGCGGGCCGTCGCCCGCGCGGCCGGGCCCGGCGACGCCGTGATCCTCCGGGTGCCCTCCGCGCTGGGCTCCCTGCTGGCGGCCGAGCGCCGCCGCCGGGGCCTGCCGTACGCGCTGGAGGTCGTCGGCGACCCGTACGACGTCTTCGCCCCCGGGGTCGTGCGCCACCCGCTGCGGCCCCTGCTGCGGCGGCGGTTCACCGACCGGCTGCGCCGGGAGTGCGCAGCCGCCACCGCCGTCGCCTACGTCACGGAGTCCTACCTCCAGCGGCGCTACCCCCACCGGGGCGACGCGCCGGCCGCCGCGCTGTCGAGCGTCGACCTGCCCGGGGACGCCTTCGTGGCCCGCCCGCGCCCGGCGGCCCGGTGCGCGGGCGCGCGGGGCGACCTGGTCGCCGTGGGCACCCTGGACCAGCTCTACAAGGGGTTCGACACGCTGATCGCGGCGGTCGCGCGGCTGGCCGCCGCCGGGGTCCAGGTGCGGCTGACCCACGTCGGCGCGGGCCGCTACGACGACCACCTGCGGCGGCTGGCCGACCAGCTCGGGGTGGGCCACCGGGTGGACTTCGTCGGCCAGGTGCCGCCCGGCGCGCCGCTGCACGCCCACCTCGACGCGGCCGACCTGTTCGTGATGCCGTCGCGGACCGAGGGGCTGCCCCGCGCCCTGGTCGAGGCGATGGCCCGCGCGCTCCCCGCGATCGGCACCGCCGTGGGCGGCATACCCGAACTGCTGGCGACCGACGACCTCGTCGCCCCCGACGACCCGGACGGGCTGGCCGTCGCGGTGCGGGAGATGCTGGCCGACCCGGCGCGGATGGCCGGGGCGTCGGCCCGCAACCTGGACCGCGCGACCGCCTTCGCCCGGCCCGCCCTCGAACCCCGCCGCGCCGACTTCTACCGCACCGTGCGGGCCCGCTGCCAGCCGACCCCCGGGGACGCCCCGGGCCGGCGCGGAACGACCGACCGGCTCCCGGCGGCCCGGCGGCCGAACGGCGGATGAGGAGGATCCCCATGGCGACGACCGACGGGCGGACCCCCGCGCGGGTCACCACCCCCGCCGCCGCGACCCGGCCGGTGCGGGTGGCGCACGTGATCGGGTGCCTCGACCGGGGCGGGGCCGAGACCGCCTCCCTGGACCTCTGCCGGGCCGTGCCGGCCGACGAGGTGCGGCAGACGTTCCTCACCACGGCGGGGCGGGAGGGCAGCCTCGCGGCGGGTTTCCGCGCGGCGGGCGCGGAGGTCGTCCAGTGCCCGTTCCGGCCGACCGTCCTGTTCCTGCCCCGGCTGGGGCGCGCCCTGCGGTCGCTGCGCCCCGACGCCGTGGTCTCCCACGTCGGCCTGACGAGCGCGCTGGTCCTGCTGGTGGCCCGGCTCTGCGGGGTGCGGGTGCGGGTGGCCCGGATCTGGAGCGAGGGCGACGGCGCGCCGGACACCGCCGCCCGGCGGGCCCGGCGGGCGGCGCTGAGATGGCTGCTGGCCAGGACCGCGACCGACGTGCTCGGGGTCACCGCCGCCGCCCTGCGCCTCGCCCGCACCGGTCCGGCCGACCGCCGGTACCGGGTGCTGCCCAACGCGGTCGCGGTCGACCGGCTCGGCGGGGTGGACCGCGGCGCGGCGCGCCGCCGCTGGGGCATCCCGGCGCAGGCCCGCGTCCTCGGCCACCTCGGCCGCGCCGCGCCGGTGAAGAACCGGGGGTTCCTGGTCGAGGTGCACCGCTGCGCGCGGGCCGCCGGCGTCGACACCCGGCTGCTCGTCGCGGGCCCCGGCGGGACGGGCGACCTGACGGCCGCCCACCCCGGGGTCACCGGGGACCCGACGGTGGTGCTCGCCGGGGAGGTCGAGACGATCGGCGGGGTGCTCGCCGCCACCGACGTGCTCCTGCTGCCGTCGCTGCGGGAGGGCCTGCCCGGCGTCGCCCTCGAGGCCCTGGCCGGCGGCGTCCCCGTCGTGGCGAACGACCTGCCCTGCATGCGGGAGCTCGCCGGCTGCCTCGACGGGATCAGCCTGGTGCCGCTGGCGGCCGGGCCCCGGCGCTGGGCCGAGGTCGCCCTCGCGGAGGCGGGCGCGGGCGCGGACCGACGCCGGCAGCTCGCGCGGGCCGTCCGGTCCTCCCGCTTCACCCTGCCCGAGGTGGCCCGCGAGTGGCGGGCCGTGTGGCGCGTCCCGCCGCCGGAATGAGCCCACCCGCCGCGGGCCGTCCGGCCCCGGGCGGGTCACCGCGCGACCGCCGGCGGCGGCGCGGAAGGAGTCGAGAATGAGCGTGCACAGCCCGCCGCGACCCGTGACCCGCGCGGCCCGGCCCCCCGGCGGCGGCCCGGTTCCCCGTACGGTGAGCAACGGCCTCGTCTCGGCGGTCGCGGTGACCACCCTCAGCGCCGTCCTGGTGCTCCTGGTGCCGAACCTGCGGCACTGGCTGATGGTGCCGGTCACCATCGGCGGCGCCCTCGTGGCGACGGACGCCGTGGGCTGGCTGCTGCGCCGCACCGACCTGTTCGATCCCCGCGCCTGCCTGGGCCTGTTCGGCTTCCACTTCTTCTACGTGGCGCCCGTGCTCCAGGTGGCGCTGGACCACTGGATGAAGCTGGCGTACGACCCGCCGGACTGGCCGGAGGCGGTGGGCGCGCTGGCCACCCTCAACGCCGTCGGGTTGGCCGTCTACCGCTGCGTCGTGGGTGTCCCGCACCGGGGCGGCGCGCGGCGGTCGGCGCGCCGGCTGGACCTGCCGGCGTTCCACCGGATCGGGCTGGTCGCGGTGGTCGTCAGCCTGCTCGCCTTCGCCGCCGAGGTCGTCATGTTCGGCGGGCTCTCCGGCTTCCTGACGGTCATGACGGGCACCCTGAAGCGCCCCGAGCTGGCGGGCCTGGGCTGGCTGATCGTCGTCGCGGAGGCGTTCCCCATGCTCGTGGCCGCGCTCCTGCTGGTGCGGCACCGGGCGGTCCTGGCCCGGCGCCCCGGCCTGCTCCTGCTGCTGATGCTCGGGCTGCTCGTCACGCAGTTCGTCGTCGGCGGCCTCAAGGGCAGCCGCAGCACCACCCTGTGGCCCGTCCTGCTCTGCCTCATGATCGTGCACCTGCTGGTCCGCCGGATCTCCCGCCGGACGGTGTGCGTGCTCGCCGTGCTGGGGGTGGCCTACCTCTACGGCTACGGCATCTACAAGACGGCCGGCACCGACGTGCTCGACATCCCCCGGGGCGACCGCTCGCTGACGGAGATGACCACCGAGACCGGGCGGGACCTGCCCACCCTGCTCACCGGCGACCTGGGGCGCACCGACGTCCAGGCGGTGCTGCTCGACCGCCACCTGCACGGCGACGCCCGGCCGCAGGGGATCACCTACCTCGGCGACCTGGCGATGCTCGTGCCGCGCGCCCTGTTGCCCGAGCGCCCCCCGAGCAAGGTGGAGGTCGGCACGAACCTGGTCTACGGCCCGGCCCGGCTGGAGGCCGGCTACCCGGCGAGCAAGGTCTACGGCCTCGCCGGGGAGGCGATGATGAACTTCGGCCCGCTCGGCGGCGTCGCCTCGTTCGTCGTCCTCGGCCTCGTCGTCCGGGCGGTCCGCCGCTACTACCTGCACGCGCGGCGCACGGCGGAGATCGCCCCGAAGCTCCTCGCGCCGCTGCTGTGGAACCTGGCGCTGCTGCCGCTGTCCGACCTGGACAACACCCTCTGGTTCATGGTGAAGTACGCCGCGCCCCTGGCCCTGGTGGTCCTGCTGGCGACCCGCTGGCGGCCCGGCCCCGCGCTCGCCCGCTCAGGCCCCGCCCGCCCCGTCGCGGGCCGGCACCGGGCGGCCGGGGGCTGAGCGGACCCACGACGCGAAGAAGGGGCCCGTGGACCCACGACGCGAAGAAGGGGCCCGTGGACCCACGACGCGACGGAGGGGCCCGTGGACCCACGACGCGACGGAGGGGCCGGTGGCCGTCTCGGCCACCGGCCCCTCCGTTCGTCGGGCTCCCGCCGTCAGGCCGGGCGGCCGGCGGCGACCGCCGCGTGATGTCCCCGGTACCAGTCGAAGGTCCGCCGCACGCCCTCCTCCAGGGACACGGCGGGCTCGAAGCCGGTGAGCCGGCGCAGCTTCCCCAGGTCGGGGCAGCGCCGCCCCACGGACCCCGGCGGGGCGGGCATCGGCGCGATGGCGGCGCTCACCCCCGCCACCCGCAGGACCAGCTTGGCCAGGTCCGCGATGTTGGTCTGCTCGCTGTCGTCGCCGATGTGCACGATGTCGCCGACGGCGGCCGGCGTCGACATCAGTCGCACCATCGCCTCGACCGCGTCGTCGACGTAGCAGAACGCGCGGTACTGGTCGGCCCCCCAGACCCGGAACGGGTCCTCCCCGTCGAGGGCCCGCAGCGCCATCTCGGGGATCACGTGGTCGGCGCCCATCCGGGGGCCGTAGACGTTGTGGAAGCGGCCGATCACCGCCGCGCAGCGGCCGGCCCGCGCCGCGTGCGCGAGGGCCGCCTCGCCGAGCAGCTTGCTGACCGCGTACGAGAAGCGGGGCGCGGTGACGTCGGTGATCATGACCGGGACGTCCTCGCCGGTCGGCACGGGCACGACGCCCGCGTCTACGCCGCCGGCGTAGACCTCGCTGGTGGAGCTGAAGAAGACCCGGTCGCCGGGAGCGACCCAGTCCAGCAGGTGCAGGGCCGTGAGCGTGTTGACCCGGATGACCCGGCTCGGGTCGGCCTCCACGTTCCGCACGCCGACCACCGCCGCGAGCAGGTAGACCTGGTCGCAGCCCCGGGGCAGGCAGGCCCAGGCGTCGGCGCGGGTCAGGTCGGCCGAGACCACGTCCACGCCCGGGTCGGAGCGCAGCGCGCCCAGCCGGGCGTCGTCGCGCCCCCGGGAGAAGTCGTCCACGACGGTCACCCGGTGACCGTCGGCGAGGAGCCGCTCGGTGAGGTGCAGCCCGACGAACCCGGCCCCGCCGAGGACGAGGGCGTGCATCAGGCCCTCCCGGCGGGCTGCGGGAGCGCGGACAGGTAGCCGATGCCGGCGTACCGGACGCCCTGCGCCGTCACCGTCCGCTCGTCGAGGATCCGCCAGGAGTCGTAGACCAGCCGGACCCGGCCGGCGGCGAGCAGCGGGCCCGCCTCGATCGCCCGGTAGTCGGGGTGGTCGTTGACGATCAGCACGGCGTCGCTGTCGGCGAACGCCTTGTCGAGGCTGGTCGGCTCGCCGCCGTAGCGGCGGATCACGTCGTCGGTGACCATCGGGTCGTGGCCGGCGACGGCCAGGCCGGCGGAGCGGAGGACGGGCATCATGGTGGCGATCGGGGTGCCCCGCATGTCGTCGGTGGGTGGCCACCCCTTGTACGCCCAGCCCAGCACCGCCAGCCGCGCGCCGGCCGTGCTCCCGCGCAGCTCGCGGAGCAGCTCGACGACGCGGGTCGCCACGTGCACCGGCAGGTGCTCGTTGAGCCGGCGCGCGCCGTCGACCAGGAAGGTGCCCGCGTCCCCGGAGCTTTCGATCATCAGGTACGGGTCCTTGGAGAGGCAGCCCCCGCCGACGTACCCGGGTCGGCTCAGGTCGGGGCGCGGGTAGTCGAGGTTGGCGGCCCCGATCACCTCCAGCGGGTCCAGCCCGTGCCGCTCGGCGATCAGCGCCACCTCGTTGCCGAAGGAGTAGATCAGGTCGGTGTGGCAGTTGTTGGAGAGCTTCACCAGCTCCGCGGCCTCCAGGCTGGACACCGGCACGAGGCGCTGCGCGAGGCCGGCGAAGAGCTCCAGGCCCCGGCTCAGGCTGTCGTCGTCGAGGCCCCCGACGACCTGCGGCAGCTCCACCAGCTCCCGCAGGGCCTGCCCCTGGATGGTGCGCTCGGGGGCCATCACCAGCAGGGCGCGGCCCCACGCCCGTTGCAGCGGGGGCAGCACCACGCGGCGGCTCGTGCCCACCGGCACGGTGCTGCGCACCACCACCAGCGTCTCCGGCCCGCACCACCGGGCCACCTGCTCGGCGGCGGCGGCCAGGTTGGCCAGGTCGGGCCGGCGGGTCGAGGCGTCGACCGGCGTGGAGACGCTGAGCACCACGGCGTCGAGGTCGGCCGGGAGCACGTCGTCCACGAACACGGTGCGGCCGACGTGCTCGGCGAAGACCTCGGCGATGCCGGGCTCGAAGATGTGCGGGCGGCCCTCGCGCAGCGCCTCCCGCACGGCGGGGTCGACGTCCGCGCCGTGCACCTCGTACCCCTTGCGGGCCAGCGCCGCCGCGAGCGTCAGCCCGACGTAGCCGAGGCCGACGACACCTATCCTTCGATACACTCCACTGTCCCTTTCGTCCTGGTGCCGGCCGCCGCCGTCCGGTCGCGGGGGCGGGGCCGCTTTCCGGGCGCCGCCGCGCGGGCCCGGGGGTCCTAGCGGGCGCTCGCGGCCCAGCTCGCCTCGTGGCCGCCTGCGGCCGGGCTCGCCCCGCCGCCGCCCACGGTCAGGCTCGCCCCGTCGCTGCCAGCGGCCCGGCTCGCCTCGCCTCCGCCGGTAGCGGCCCAGCTCGCCTCGACCGACTCGGCGAGGTCGTGGGCGGGCGCCCAGCCGACGCAGGCGCGCAGGCGGGCCGCGTCGCCGCACATCCAGTCGACCGCCGCCGACCGCGCCGGGGCGGGGCGGTCCTCGCGGACGGTCCCCGGGAAGCCCGCCACCTCGGCCAGGAGCCGCACCACCTCGCGGGCGGGCACCGCGCTGCCGCTGGCGACGTTGAACACGCGGTAGGTCAGGGGGCCGGCGAGGGCGAGCGCGGCCACGGCCGACGCGACGTCCCGCACGTCGACGAAGTCGCGGCGCGCGCCGAGCGGGCCGACCGAGACGTGCTCCTCCCCCGCCACCAGCGCCCGCCGCAGCAGGTGGGCCACGCGGCCGAGCAGGTTCTCCTCGGGCACGCCGGGCCCGAGGGGGTTGAACACGCGCAGCGTCACCCCGTCGACCCGGCCGGCCTCGGCGGCCACCTCCAGCAGCCGGGTGGCGGCGAGGTGGGTGATCCCGTACGCGCTGACGGGCCGGGCCGGGTCGTCCTCGGTGACCGCGCGGCCGGCGGGGACGGGACCGTACTCGCCGGCCGAGCCGAGGCGGACCAGGCGGGCGGCGGGGGCCTCGGCGGCGACGGCCTCGACCAGTTTCGCGGTGACGGCCACGTTGGCGGCGACCAGCTCGTCGAGGCCGCCGGTCAGCCGCCCGGTGCAGTTCACCACCGCGTCGGGCCGCACGGCGGCGAGCAGCCCGCGCAGCGCGGCGACGTCGCACCCGACGAGGTCGAGGTCGACCCGGCCGGGGCAGGTCAGGGTCGCGGCAGGAGCGAGCGCCGCCCGGACGTGGCGGCCGATGAAGCCGGACGCGCCGAACAGCAGCACGCGGGTCACACCGGCTCCCGGCTGCGGGGGGTCAGCAGCAGCGGTCGGATGCGCTCGAACGCCCGGTTGGCCTCGTCGTAGTCCTCGGGCCGCCCGATGTCGAGCCAGAACCCCTCGAAGTCGTAGCTGGCCGGTGGGTCGCGGCGGGCGAGCAGGTCCAGCACGAGCTGGTCGAAGCCGAAGGCCAACCCCTCCGGGTACGCGGCGATGGTGCGCTTCGACAGCCCGTACACGCCCATGCTGACGTGGTAGTCGAGGACGGGCTTCTCGCTGAACTCGACCACCCGGCCGTCGCGCACCGCCAGCACCCCGAAGTCGATCTTCACGGTGCGGTGGTAGGTGGCCACGGTCAGCGGGGCGGTCGACGCGGCGTGCGCCCGGAGCAGGTCGCCGTAGTCGAGGTCGGTCAGCACGTCGCCGTTCATCACGAGGAAGTGCTCCGGCAGCCGGTCGCGCAGGCCGAACAGCGGGCCGATGGTGGACAGGGGCACGCTCTCCTCGACGTACTCGATCTTCAGGCCGAACCGCGAGCCGTCGCCGACGAAGGCCCGGATCAGCGAGCCGAGGTGGTTGATCGCCAGCGTGACGTGAGTGAAGCCGCTGCGGACGAGCTGGTGCAGGACGATCTCGAGGATGGCGTGGCTGTCACCGATCGGCACCAGCGGCTTGGGCAGCGAGGTGGTGTACGGCTTGAGCCGCGTCCCCTTGCCCCCGGCCATGATCACTGCATGCATCGCACCGCCCGGTCTCTCGTCGCAGCCTCACCACACCAAACGACCGATATGGGGCACAGTTATGCGATTCTCCGCGCCGTGACCATGACGCGGTGGTAGCCGTAGAGCGCGGCGGGGACCAGGGTGCACAGGTAGGCCAGCGTCGAGACGTACGGGACCGCCGCCACGCCGTAGGCGCGCGCGGCCCACCATTTCCCCGCCACCGACAGCACGAGGTAGCCGCCGCCGGCCAGCAACTGGGGCCGCACCAGGCCCGCCGCGTTCTGCACCATCAGCAGCGGCGACGTCACGGCCAGCAGGACCGACCAGGCCCCCAACCCGACGAGCAGGGCCCGGTCGTCGCCCATCGGCGTGCCCAGCCACGCGGTGAACAGCCGGTTCCCGGCCACCACCAGCACCACCGAGGGCACCAGGGCGACGACCCCCGACAGCACGCTCGCCCGCACCACCGTGCGCCGCACCCAGCGCAGTTCCCCCCGGGCGAGGGCGTCGCCGTTCGCCGACCACAGCGGCAGGTTCACCAGCCCCGCGAAGCCGCCCAACTGGTTGAACACGCGGGCCGGCACCGCGTACGCCACCACCGCGCCGAGGCCGACGGTGTGCGCGACCAGCAGCGGGTCGGCGTTGAGGGCGAGGGCCATCAGCAGGTTGCCGGCGAAGAAGAGCCCGCCCAGCCGGTGCAGGTCCCCGGCCAGGCCCCGGTCGACGTGCCGCCAGCCCGGCCGCAGGTGCGGCATCGCCCACCGGTACAGCCACGCAGAGGCCGCCACGTTGGTCAGCGGCGTCCACAGCACCGACGCCGCCACCACCGCCACCGGCGGCAGGCCGGCGGCCACCGCCCCCAGCACCAGCGGCAGCGAGCAGAGGTACCCGGCGGCCTGCCACAGGTTGTTCTGCCCGACCCGCTGGTAGGCGTAGAGGACGCGGGTCACCAGGGACAGCGGGATGTTGACGACGAAGACCGTCAGGCAGACCAGGGAGACGTCGCGCGCGTCGGCGGCGCTCACCGCCCCGGCGGCGTTGAACAGCCCCCGCCACGGGATCACGTCGGCGAGCAGCCACAGGGCCGCGCAGCCGCCGAGGGCGACGGCCCCGAGCAGGACGTACGCGGTGGAGATGTACCGCCGGGCGCGCCCGGCGTCGCCGGTGGCGTAGCAGGGGGCGAGGCGGGTCATCAGGCCCTGCCCCAGGCCGAGGTCCGCGAAGATCGCCATCGCGGTGACCGTGGTGACCGCCGTCCACAGGGCGTACATGTCCGCGCCGACGTACCGCAGGGTCACCGGGATGAGCACGAGCGGCACCAGGATGCCGGCGCCCTTGCCGAGGGCGGCGGTGGCGATCCCGGTGACCAGGCGGCGGCTGCGGCGCGACCCGGACGGCTCGGCGGGGGCCTCGCGGGCCGGGGCGGCGCGGGGCCGGTCCAGCAGGAGCCGGCGACGGGCCATCTCCCCGCCCGGCCTAGCGGCCGGCGAACGCGCGCGCGGACATCCAGGCCACGGTGGCCTCCAGCCCGGCCCGCAGCGGGTGGCGGCGTGCCGAGGGGAACAGCTCGCGCAGCCGGGCGCAGTCGGCCTGGGAGTCGCGCACGTCACCCGGGCGCGGCGGCCCGTGCACCACGTCTAGCCGGCGGCCCAGCACCGCCTCCAGCTCGGCGATCAGCTCCAGCAGCGAGATGCGCGCGCCGAAGGCGAGGTTCACCACGTCCGGCGCGCCGACCCCGCGCAGCACGGCCTCGACGATCACCGACGTGACACTGCCGACGTAGGTGAAGTCGCGGGTCTGGGTGCCGTCGCCGTGCACCCGCAGCGGCTGCCCGACGAGCGCGGCGGAGACGAAGCGCGGCACCACGGCCGCGTACGCGTGGTCGGCCGCCTGGCGGGGGCCGTAGACGTTGAAGAAGCGCAGCGGCAGCACCGTGACGCCGTAGCAGGCCGCGTACGCGACCGCGTACGCCTCGGTGGCGAGCTTCGACACCGCGTACGGGCTGACCGGCATCGGCCGCAGCGTCTCCCGGCGGGGCAGGACGGGGTTCGCCCCGTAGACCGACGACGACGAGGCGAGGACCACCTGGCCGACCCCGTGCCGGCGCACCGCCTCCAGCACGCTCAGCGTGCCGGTGGCGTTGGCGTGGTGGCTGCGCAGCGGGTCGTCGATGGAGCGCGGCACGGAGCCCAGCGCGCCGAGGTGCACCACGGCCGCCGCGCCGGCCACGGCCTCGTCGAGCAGGTCGGGGTCGCAGACCGAGCCGGTGAACAGCCGCACGGGCAGGTCGAGCAGGTTGTCGAGGGAGCCGGTGGAGAGGTCGTCCACCGCCACGATCTCGCCGATCCCCGGTGCGCCCGCCAGCGCCCGTACGAGGTTGGAGCCGATGAAACCGGCGCCTCCCGTGACCACGACCTTCACCCGGTCCCCCTGTGGGCTGCCCTGCACCGCCTGACGAGTCGATAAACGACCCCGGCGGCATCGGGTGACGCAGGGTACGGGCCGGCCGGTCAGCCGGAGAGCACGGCCGTGACCAGCTCCTTCGCCTCATCCTGGATGCGGGTCAGGTGCTCCGGCCCCTGGAAGGACTCGGCGTAGATCTTGTAGACGTCCTCCGTGCCGGAGGGGCGGGCGGCGAACCAGCCCGACGCGGTGGTCACCTTCAGCCCGCCGATCGGGGCGCCGTTGCCCGGCGCGGCGGTCAACGTGGCGGTGATCGGCTCGCCGGCCAGCTCGGTCGCGGTGACCTGCTCGGGCGACAGCTTCGCCAGCACGGCCTTCTGCTCCCGGGTGGCCGGGGCGTCGATGCGGGCGTACGCGGGCGCGCCGAAGCGCTCGGCCAGCTCCGTCCAGTGCTCGCTGGGGGTCCGCCCGGTCGTGCCGATGATCTCGGCGGCGAGCAGGCAGAGCAGGATGCCGTCCTTGTCGGTGGTCCAGGCGCTTCCGTCGCGGCGCAGGAACGACGCCCCGGCGCTCTCCTCGCCCCCGAAGCCGACCGCGCCGTCGAGCAGGCCGGGCACGAACCACTTGAAGCCCACCGGCACCTCCAGCAGCGGCCGGCCCAGGTCGGCGGCGACCCGGTCGATCATCGAGGAGGAGACCAGGGTCTTGCCCACGGCCGCGTCCGGCCCCCAGCTCGACCGGGTGCGGAACAGGTGCGCGATGGCCACGGCGAGGTAGTGGTTCGGGTTCATCAGGCCCCCGTCGGGGGTGACGATGCCGTGCCGGTCGGCGTCGGCGTCGTTGCCGGTGGAGACCTGGTAGTCGGCGCGGGCGGCGATCAGCGACGCCATCGCGTTCGGCGAGGAGCAGTCCATCCGGATCTTGCCGTCGCCGTCGAGGGTCATGAAGCGCCAGGTCGGGTCGACCGCCGGGTTGACCACGGTGAGGTCGAGGCGGTGCCGCTCGGCGATCTCCCCCCAGTACGCCACGCTGGCCCCGCCGAGCGGGTCGGCGCCGATGCGCACCCCGGCGTCGCGCACCGCGTCGAGGTCGAGCGCGGCGGGCAGGTCGTCGACGTAGCGGGCGAGGAAGTCGTACTCCCCGGTCGTGTCGGCGGCGCGGGCCCGCGCGTACGGGATGCGCCTGACCTCCTTGCCCCCGGCGGCCAGGATCGCGTTCGCGCGGTCCTGGATCCACTTCGTGACGTCGGTGTCGGCAGGGCCGCCGTGGGTCGGGTTGTACTTGAACCCGCCGTCGTCGGGCGGGTTGTGCGACGGGGTGATCACGATGCCGTCGGCCAGGCCGGAGGTGCGCCCCCGGTTGTGGGTGAGGATGGCGTGCGACACCGCCGGGGTGGGCGTGTAGCCGTCGCGGCTGTCCACCAGCGTGGTGACCCCGTTGGCGGCGAGCACCTCCAGGGCGTCGACCGCCGCCGGGGCGGAGAGCGCGTGGGTGTCCCGGCCGAGGAAGAGCGGCCCGTCGAGGCCCCGCTCCCGCCGGTAGTCGCAGAGCGCCTGGGTGACGGCGAGGATGTGGTCGGAGTTGAAGCCGTTGCGCAGGCTCGACCCGCGGTGCCCGGAGGTGCCGAAGGAGACCTGCTGCGCCGGGTCGTCGGGGTCGGGGTGCTCGGCGTAGTAGGCGGTGACCAGCCGGGGCACGTCGACCAGGTCGGCGGGCTCGGCGGGCTGACCGGCGCGGGGGTGGGCCACTGCGGAAACCTCCAGGGACGGTACGGGCGCGCTTGCTCTTTCCCGGCCTGCGCCGGGGTCACACCTGGCTCAGGGCTCGATCCGCTGGCCCTTGCCGATCACCACGATGCCGTTGTCGGAGACCGTGTAGCGCTGGCGGTCCTTCTCCAGGTCGACGCCGATCTCGGCCCCCTCGGGGACGACCACGTTCTTGTCTAGGATGGCGCGGCGGACCACGGCGTGCCGGCCGATGTCCACCCCCTCCATCAGCACCGCGCCGTCGACGTGCGCCCAGGAGTGGACCTTCACCTTCGGCGAGACGATCGAGTTCTCCACCAGGCCGCCGGAGATCACCGCGCCGGGCGAGACCATCGAGGCCACGGCCCGGCCGACCCGCTCGCCCCACTGGTGGACGAACTTCGCCGGCGGGTACGGCGGCTGCGCCGTGTAGATCGGCCACTCGAAGTTGTAGAGGTTGAACACCGGATGCACGTTGATCAGGTCCATGTGCGCGTCGTAGAACGAGTCGAGCGTCCCCACGTCCCGCCAGTAGCCGCGGTCGCGGTCGGTGCTGCCCGGCACCTCGTTGTCGCGGAAGTCGTAGACGTTGGCCTCGCCGCGCTCGACCAGCATCGGGATGATGCTGCCGCCCATGTCGTGCTTGCTGGTCTTGTCCGCCGCGTCGCGCTCGACGGCCTCGCAGAGCGCCTTCGTGGTGAACACGTAGTTCCCCATCGAGGCGTAGATCTGGTCCGGGGCGTCGGGCAGGCCCACCGCGTCGGTGGGCTTCTCCCGGAACGCGCTGATGCGCCGGCCGTCGGAGCCGACCTCGATCACGCCGAACTGGTCGGCCATCGACAGCGGCTGGCGGATGCCGGCGACGGTCACCCCCGCGCCGGAGGCGATGTGGTCCTCCACCATCTGCCGGGGGTCCATCCGGTAGATGTGGTCGGCGCCGAAGACGATCACATAGTCCGGCTGCTCGTCGTGGATCAGGTTGAAGCTCTGGTAGATGGCGTCGGCGGAGCCGGCGAACCACCAGGGGCCCCGGCGCTGCTGCGCGGGCACCGGCGTGACGTAGTTGCCGAGCAGCGTCGACATCCGCCACGTCTTGGTGATGTGCCGGTCCAGTGAGTGGGACTTGTACTGGGTCAGCACGACGATCTTGAGATAGCCGGCGTTGGCGAGGTTGGACAGGACGAAGTCGACCATTCGGTACATCCCGCCGAACGGGACGGCGGGCTTCGCCCGGTCCGTGGTGAGCGGCATCAGGCGCTTGCCCTCCCCACCGGCCAGGACGATCGCGAGCACCTTGTCAGCCATGCAAAGACGCTAACCACCCCGCCCCGACTTCACCACTCGGACGGGCACACTCGCCCACCGGGTGGGCGGCCGGCTTCCGCGCTAGGGTGCCGGACATGACGGACCCCGCACCGCTGCGCGTCGACCTGCTCACCCGCGAGTACCCCCCGGAGGTGTACGGCGGGGCCGGGGTGCACGTCGAGTACCTGGCCCGCGAGCTGCGCCGCCTCGCCGACGTGCGGGTGCGCTGCTTCGGCGCGCCGCGCACCGAGCCGGGCGTCACCGCGTACGCCGAGCCGCCCGGCCTGGCCGGCGCGAACGCCGCGCTGCGCACGATGGGGGTGGACCTGGAGATGGCCGCCGGCTGCGCGGGGGCCGACGTGGTGCACAGCCACACCTGGTACGCCAACCTCGCCGGGCACACCGCGAAGCTGCTGCACGGCGTCCCGCACGTGGTCACCGCGCACAGCCTGGAGCCGCTGCGGCCGTGGAAGGCCGAGCAGCTCGGCGGCGGCTACGCCCTCTCCTCATGGTGCGAGCGCACCGCCTACGAGTCGGCCGACGCGATCGTGGCGGTCAGCGCGGGGATGCGCGTCGACGTGCTGGCCGCGTACCCGGCGGTGGACCCCGACCGGGTGCGGGTGATCCACAACGGCATCGACACCGCCCAGTACGCCCCGGACACCGGCACGGACGTGGTGGAGCGGCTCGGCATCGACCCCACCCGCCCCAGCGTCGTGTACGTGGGCCGGATCACCCGGCAGAAGGGCCTGCCGTACCTGCTGCGGGCGGCCCGCGACCTGCCGCCCGACGTCCAGCTCGTGCTGCTCGCCGGCGCGCCCGACACCCCCGACATCGCCGCCGAGGTGGAGGGCCTCGTCGCCGAGCTGCGGGCCACCCGCTCGGGCGTGGTCTGGGTGGCGGAGATGCTGCCCAAGCCCCAGGTGATCCAGGTGCTCACCCACGCCACGGTCTTCGTCTGCCCCTCCGTCTACGAGCCGATGGGCATCGTCAACCTGGAGGCGATGGCCTGCGAGACGGCGGTGGTCGCCACCGCCACCGGAGGCATCCCCGAGGTCGTCGCCGACGGCGAGACGGGCCTGCTGGTGCCCATCGAGCAGGCGACCGACGGCTCCGGCACCCCGCTGGACCCGGACCGCTTCGTGGCCGACCTCTCCTCGACGATCAACGCCGTGCTGGCCGACCCGGCGCGGGCCGCCGAGCTGGGGCGCGCGGGGCGGCGGCGCGCAGTCGCCCACTTCTCCTGGGATGCCGTCGCCGCCCGCACCCTCGCGCTGTACGACGCGGTAAGGAAGGGCCCCCTGTTAACGCCTACGGTATAGAAGGGCACCCCTCTCACACCCCGCTCAGGTGACGTGGAGGGTGGCGGCGAGCCGGAGCAGGCCGGGTGGGGTGGCGTCGGACCGCGCCACGGCGGCCACCAGGTCGCGTACCGCGGGCCGATCATGCACCTCGCCGCGCGCGGTGCGCTCCGCCTCCAGCACCGCCCGGCCCGCCCGGAGCATGTCGCCGGCCAGGGCGTACGCGCGGGCGACGTCGAGCAGGTACGCGGCCCGGTGCTCGGTCGGCAGCCACCGCCAGCCGTCGCCGGCCACCAGCCGCTCGTGCCCTACCGTCGCCGCCGTGACCTCGCCGAGGGCGGACTCGGCCACCACCCGCGCGGCCTCGACCGCCGCCCGGCCGAAGCTCCCGCCGCCGGCACCGGCGTCCCCGGCAGCCGCCCCGGCCTGGTCGAGCAGCTCCCGCACGCCGCGCTCGTCGCCCGGACCGGCGGCGGCGGCGAGGGCGGCCTGGATCAGCAGCGTCCCGAGGAGGAACGGCTCGCCCGCAGGGGCCCCTCCGAATCTCGGCGACGTGAGCCGGTGGGCGGCGACGAGGGCGACCTCCGTCGCGGACTGCCGCCGGCCGCCGTGCCGAAGGGCCTGAGCCAGCGGCACGGTGGCGGCGGCCGCCACCCACGGGTCGTTCGTCGCCAGGGCGGCGGCCATTCCCCGGTCGGCGGCCAGCCAGGCCAGCTCCCCCTGGTCGACCTTCAGCAGCGCCAGGGCGACGAGCCCGTACACGTCGACCAGCAGGTGGTCGGCCGCCCGTCCCGGGCGGGCTGCCCGGGTGGCGTCGAGCAGGCCGGGCAGCAGGGCGAGCAGAGTCGAGTGCCGGGCGTGCCGGTAGGTCTGCTCCGCATGGTCGACCCGGGTACGCAGCTCCGGCAGGTCGGGCGGTCGGGCCGAGCCCTCGACGTGGTACCGGGCCAGGGCGACCCGCAGCCCCTCCACGCCCGCCGCAGCGGGGTCGGGTTGCTGCGGCTGCTCCGCCAGCAGGACCTCCAGGTCTATGCGGAGCGTCTCGGCGATCTCACGCAGGTTGGACATCCGCTCCAGCCGGCGCACCCCGCGCTCGACCTTGTCCACCCAGCTCTTCGACTTGCCGAGGCGGTCGGCGAACTGCTGCTGCGTCATGTTCCGCCGCACCCGCCACTGCGCGACCCGGCGGCCCACCGGCAGCTCGTTCACCGCCGGCCCGTCCCGCTCACCCGAGGATCCCGAACAAGAGCAGCACGAGTACGACCAGCGCGATCACGACGCCGTAGGCGTACTGCCGCCGGGCCAGGGGCGCGCGGGCGGGGCGGGCGGGGCAGGGGACCCGGTCCCCGTCTGGGAGCGGAGGCGGGGCACCAACGACGTGATACGGGATCGACGGTGGGCGTTCACCAGAAGGCTCACGCATCGTGACTCCTCGGATTTCCGGGGTTGTAGGGGTGCCGGGCGAGGCGAAGAGATCCGTGAAGACCTCGCCCGGCGGGGCGCGCCGTCGCCGAACGGAGAGCGCCACCGCAGTCACGGTAAGTCTCATTGGTACCAAAGTCAACGAAGAAGTTGAACAGAATGAGGTGGCATGGTCGAATCGGGCTGCCGAACGGAGACAGCACCCATGACCATCCCGATGGGCTATCGGAAGATAGCCGCCGACCTGCACGCCCGCATCCAACAGGGCGAGTACCCACCGGAGACGAAGCTGCCAACGTACGCCGAACTGGCCCAGCTTTACTCCGCGAGCGTCTCCACCGTCCAGCGGGCGGTGATGCTGCTCCAGGCCCAGGGCATCATCGTCGGCGTACAGGGCGCTGGCCTCTACGTGGCGGCGACACCGCCCGCCTAGACCGGCTCGACAACGTCGTTCCGCCGTCCGGCCGACACGGGGTCACGCCGCGCCCGATGCGATTCGGGACAGGATGCGGCGTGGCCGAATCGGACGAACGGGGCACGCGTCCAGAAGGTCGACTCGATGTCGGCGGCATTGCGCGTTCATCAGCCTTGGGTTCACCCCATGTCGCCGACACGGAGTCGATCACGACGGCTCGGCCCGCCAGCGGCGACGACCGCCCGGCACGATGCTCCCCGTCAGGGCTGCCACCGACCGAGCCATGATCGTCTGCTGGTTTGCGAGAGTTTCGTCGGCGTGTCGTCTCATTCATCTGCAAACGATCATGGCGGGTCGGCTCAGGCGGTGGTGACCTCGGCCTTGACGTCGTCGTAGCCGACCTTCGCGGGCGCGGCGGTCGGCGCGTAGTTCACCCGGATCACGCCCGTCGGGAAGACCTCCGTCGCCAGCACCCGCAGGTGGTACGGCGCGTCGCCGTCGTCGAACAGCCTGCGCCCCTTGCGCGCCGCCACAGGGTGCACCAGCAGGCGCAGCTCGTCCACCAGCCCCGCCGCGAGCAGTTGCCGCACCACGGAGATCGACCCGGGGATGAGGATGCCCCTGACGTCGGCGTCGGCCTTCAGCGCGGCGACGGCCTCGACGAGATCACCCTCGACCAGCTCGGAGTTGCGCCAGGAGAACACCAACGGCTGGCGCGAGACGACCACCTTGCGCATGTCGCCCAGCTCCTTGGCGAACGCCGCGTCCTCCCCGCCCGCGGCCTCGCGGTCGGGCCAGGCCCCGGCGAAGCTGTCGTAGGTCTCGCGGCCGATAAGCAGCACGTCGGCCGTGTCGTAGTCCTCGCCGACGGCGCGGCCCATGTTCTCGTCGAAGTACGGGAGGTGCCAGTCCGGGTCGATCTCGGCCACCCCGTCGGCGGAGATGAACAGCGTGGAGACAACCTTGGCCATCGCCAGGGTCCTTTCGGCTCGGGCCGACCGGCGGTCGGGTCGGCAGCGGGTGGGAGTGCCACACCAACAGAACGAGACCGGATGTGACACGGACGACATCCTGGCCTACCCGTCCGACAATTCGAGCCGACCGGCGTCAGGGCTTTCCGCGCCGAAGCGGCCACCATCCGCCGGCATCCGGCCGAGACTGGACGGGCCGGATCCGGCCGGCTGCTGGCAGGAGGGAACCGACATGGGTACGTACGCGGTGACCGGCGCCGCCTCGGGCATGGGCAGGGCGTCGGCGGAGCGACTGCGCCGCGACGGGCACACCGTCGTCGGCGTGGACCTGCGGGACGTGGAGGTCGTCGCCGACCTGTCCACCACGGCGGGGCGCGCGCAGGCGGCGGCCGAGGTGCTGGAACGCGCCGGGCACCGGCTCGACGGGGCGGTCTGCGCCGCCGGGCTCGGCGGCATCCCCGGGCGGGACCGGATCGTGCAGCAGGTCAACTTCTTCGGCGTCGTGGACCTGCTCGAGGCGTGGCGGCCCGTGCTGGCCGCCGCCGGCAACAGCAAGGTCGTGGTGTTCGGCTCGAACTCCGTCACGCTCACCCCGATGGTGCCGGAACGGGCCGTGCGGGCCCTGCTCGCCCGCGACCCCGACCGGGCGCTGCGCGCGGTGGGGCGCTTCGGCAAGCGGTCGGCGCCGTTCGCGTACGCGAGCTCGAAGCTGGCGGTGACGCGGTGGGCGCGCCGGGCGGCGATCTCGCCGCAGTGGGCAGGCGCGGGCATCCGGGTCAACGTCCTGGCCCCCGGGATCATCGCCACGCCGCTGCTGGAGGAGCAGATCGCCCGGGGCGACAAGGAGTCGGTCGAGCAGTTGGCCGTGCCGATCGGCGGGCGCGGCAGGCCGGCGGACGTCGGCGAGTGGGTGGCGTTCATGCTGTCGCCGGCCGCCGACTTCCTCTGCGGGTCGGTGATCTTCCTGGACGGCGGCTCGGACGCCTATTTCCGCACCGACGACTGGCCCGTCTCGACCGGGCCCGCCGGAGTGTTCCGGTACCTGCGCCGCGCGAAGGCCTGGCGGGCCACCCGACACTGATCCGGCCCTCCTTTGCGCGGGCGACCTGCCTATGGGGCGCGGATGCTAATCCAGGGAAGGCCGCGACAGCTACGGGCCTTCCCTGGATCAGCTTCGCCACTCACATCAGCGCGTTCTACTCACTCGCGCTCGCGCATAATGTAATAGATTATCATTCCCACCAGTGCCGCAAGGAATCCGCCAAAGATCGTTATCACGAGGAGTCCCCGGTCAGATTTCGACCAGTCTGCGGTCAGCGTCTGAAACAGAACGCTCCCGGCCAGGCCGACCACAAAAACGGTGAGCCCGACCTTCACGCTGAACTTCATAGGACCAAAAACCAATCTTTATCTTTATGATGGGTTGTAGAGGTTCCCAGCAATGCCCGCAAGGCCCAGCATGCTGTTTTCAACAGCCGCCGCGGGATCGCCGCCAGTCAATAGTGCAGTGGTGGTACCAGCGAGAGCCCCAAACGTGGCACCGGCGACTGCCGCACCACCGGCGCATGCCAAGAGAGTGACTCCCATAGTTACCGGCGCGCCGGCCATGCACATTCCCATCACACCGGCCGCCGCTATCCCGCTGACGGCATTTCCAACGATGCCAGCGGCCCAGTCCTCCGGCGACTGGCCGGTGGGGTCGACGTAGTTGACGGGGTTGGCCCCTGCATAAGCGTAGCGGTTGCCGTGTTCCGGGTTGCCGATGAAGCTGAGGTTGTCTTGTTGGGTGAAGCGGCCTTGTTGGGGGTTGTACCAGCGCTGGCCGAGCTTGGTCAAGCCGGTGGCCTGGTCGTAGGTGCCGCCGGTGTAGCGGATGAGGCTGTTGGTGCCGAGGTTGGTTTCGTCGGTGGTGGTGGCGTTGCCGTAGGGGTCGTACTTGTAGGTGGCGGCGAGGGTGCCGTTGGCCTTGACGGCGGCGACGGGGGTGCCGAGACCGTCGAGGACGAACGCAGTGTCGGTGCCGTTGATGCGCAGCCCGAGGGGGGTGCCGATGGCGTCGCGTTCGACGTAGACGGTGGTGGCGTTGGCGGTCCAGGACTGGAGCCAGGGCATGCCGTGCTGGTCCTCGTAGCCGTACTGCATGGTGGTGGTGCCGGCGCGGGTGAGTTCGACCTGGTCGGTGCCGGCGTAGGCGTAGGTGCCGGTGTTGGCGCCGGTCATCTGGTTGGCGCCGTTGTAGGTGACGGGGTTGACCGCCGGGCTGCTGGTGCGGGTCTGGTTGCCGCGGTTGTCGTACGTGTTGTTGGTGGTGGTGATCTGGTTGGCGGTGTTGAACGTCAGGGTCTGGGTGGTGGTGCCGTCGACCTTGACGCTGGTGCGGTTGCCATTGCTGTTGTAGGCGTACTCGTAGGTCTTGCCGTTGAAGTTGGTGGCCTTGGTCAGCCGGTTGGCCTCGTCGTAGGTGAACTCGCTGATCGCGGCGTTGGTTTCGTCCTTCTGCCACTGGCGCAGGCCGGTGTCGTCGTCCTCGTCGGTCGAGCAGGGCTGCCCCGAGGTGTACTCGGCGTAGCAGTAGGTGACGTCGAAGATGACCACGGGGGCGGCGGAGTTGCGGGTGGCGGTGATACGGGTGGGCCGGTCGGACTTGTCGTAGACCGTCTTGACGCGCAGGGCGTAGACGCTGTTGGTCGCGTCGGTGGCGAACCAGGTGTTGAGGCGGTTGCCGTCCTTGTCGTAGGAGTAGTTGTAGCGGGTGCCGCCGGCGGTGTCGGTGCGGACCAGCCAGTTACGGGTGTTGTAGTAGTTCGTGGTGGTGCCCCGGCCGTCGGTCAGCTCGGTGAGGTTGCCGGCGAGGTCGTGCTCGTAGAGCAGGGGCGTCGCACCGGGGTTGGTGCGCTTGTGGAGCCGGTTGAGCTGGTCGTAGACCCAGGTGGTGGTGCCGGTGGAGTCGGTGCGGCTGATCAGGTTACCGGCGCGCCCGTATTCGAAGGTGACGTCGGACGCCGCCCCGCAGCCGGAGTAGCTGGTCTTCTGGAGGCGGTCGTCCTTGCTCCACTCGTTCGTGGTGGTGCATCCGCCCTGGGTGGTGGTGGCGATCCGGCCGAAATCGTCGTAGGTGAACGTCTTGACTGCCAGGCCGTTGCCGGTGGGCGGGGTCAGCGTGGTGATCTGCTTGTGGCTGTCGTAGGTGTAGGTGGTGGGGTTGTCGGTGTTGGCCGGGTCGGTGGAGGACTTGACGGTGCCGTTGCTGTTGTAGTCGACGTCGGCCTTGGCCGCCATCGCGTCCTCGGTGGAGGTGCGGTTGCCGGCACCGTTGTAGGTGTAGGTGGAGCTGTTGCTCTGGGTGTCGATCGACGACGAGGGCTGGAAGTTCGCCGTCGGGTTCGTCGAGGTCGCCGCGTTGGCGTACGCCGCCGAGGCGCTCGCCCCCGACGGCGAGGCTGACTTCGTCAGCGACTCGCCGGCGTTGGCACCGTAGGTGTTGGTGACCGTGCCGCCCTCGGGGCTGACGTCGGTGGCCACGTCGCTGAACGGGGTGTAGGTCTTGGAGCGCTCGTTGCCGGCCGGGTCGGTGGTCTTGGTGACCCGCTTGTCGCCGTTGAGGTCGTAGGTGGTGTGCGGCACCGACGCGACCGGCTGCGACAGGTCCTGCCGGGGGTCGGCGACTTTGGTCTGCGACGAGGTGGGGTACGCGAAGCGGGTGGTCGCGCCCTGGCCGGTGGCGTTGTTGGTGACCTGGGTGAACGACGTGACCCGGTGCTGGCCGTCGTAGGTGACGGTGCTCCAGGTGTCGTCCTTGGTCAGGATCTTCACCAGGTCACCGGCGGTGTCGTACTCGAACGCCCAGCGCCGGGACGACGCCGGGGTCTGGATGGCCTTGAGCCGGTTGTTGGCGTCGTACTCGTAGGTCACCTCCCGCAGCGTCGTGTAGCCGTCGGTCTGCCGGTACTTCGTCAACCGGCCGCCGGAAAAGGTGGCCAACGCCCTACGGGCGTACGCGTCGCCCCGGTCGGAGGTGACCTCGGTGAGCTGCCCGCCGCTGTAGGTGTAGTTGGTGATGTTGTCGTTGCGATCCTCGGTCTTGTCCAGCAGGCCGTCGGAGGTGAAGAACAACTCCTTGCCGCTGCCGTGCTCGGTCAGCTTCCATCCCGTGCCGTTGTGCGCGAGGGTCGCCTTGAACTCACCGGGCGAGGTGTAGGCAGAGCCGGAGGCCGTGAACTTCCCCACCACCCCGTCGGCGGCCGCGTAGGTCACCGAACCGTCGTCGGCGGGGTACAGCTTGACGTCCTGACCGGATCGGGTCCGCCAGCCCGGACCGTGCGCCCCGCTCTCCAGGTCACTGCCCAGCATCAGACTGTTGAACGCCGCGCCGAGCGTGACGTTCTCCGCGATCCCCGGCAGCGTCAGGTCCGTGCTGCGCAGCATCAGGTTGCCGGACCCGACGTTGACCTTCGCCTCCAGGCGGTCGCTCAGCGAGAACGACACCTGCGTGCCGTTACGCACCGGCCCGGTCCCTTTCGGCACCGACGGTGCCGCCCCCGCCACCGACACCGGTAGTGCCGCACGCGGCGGCGCGTCGAACAACCACACCTTCGACGACGACTGCGGCGACACCTGCGGCGACGACGCCGTCTCCTCCGCCGCCGCAGGCGCGGCGGACACGGCCGGCGGAAGCGCCAGCACCGAAGCGGCGAGCAGCGCGGACGCCACCCCTATGGCCGCATGACGTTGAACCATGAACACTCCTGACCAATAGATGACCGGCAGACCCATTTCTGCCGGAAATTGGACACACCTCACCGCATCCCGGCACGGCATGAACCGAAACCGGCGCAGGCTGAAACAGCACCCCGGAGAGCGGGTGCGAGGAAGTAGGAAGAATAGGATTCTGGCGGGAGAGTTTGCCCCCGATCAGTCGGTAGGCGGCGGGTGGACAACCACCTCACACGTCGGCTCGGCATCTGCCGGAGATGTTAAATCCCGATTCATGCGGGACGCCGCCTCGGCAACAGCGGAATACCCTCGCCGCAACTGTCAGCCCACAGGAGAGGCGCAACGAAGCGCATCACCAACCCTGCGGACCGACTTTGGTCCGGACTCATACCACCCCGTGGATTCGCTCAATTGCCATTCATCAATCGTTGACTTGATGCAAGCTATCCACCGACCAGACCCCGCGTCAAGGACGATTACAAACGGAAAGGATCAAAGCCTTGCAAGCACACAAATCGCCACCACCCGATGACTTTGCGTAATCATGATGTATACGCCGAGCTGCGACCCGCCGGATATCCGGTCATCGCTCCCCGGACGCTTCCCGTCGGCGCAGCCCGGGCGAGCTGTGGCAGCGCGCGTGAGCTGTGGCGGGTGCCAGTGGCGGCTTGGCCGCGCGCGAGACGATCTCGCACAGTAGGTTGATCGGGTGACTGGACGGTTCCCGATCGAAGACGTCTCCCCCGTCGTCTCCTGCGGTCGCTACCCGGCCAAGGCGGTGGTCGGCGAGGCGGTGCCGGTGTCCGCCCGCGCCTACCGGGAGGGGCACGACGCGCTGGGCTGCAACGTGGTCTGGCTCGGCCCCGACGGCGCGGCGCGGCCGTTCACCCGGATGCGCCCCGGCGAGCCCGGCCAGGACCGCTGGCATGCCACGATCCGCCCCGACGCGGTCGGCGAGTGGAGCTTCGCCGTCGAGGCGTTCCAGGACCCGTACCTCACCTGGCAGAACGCGGTCACGAAGAAGATCGCCGCCGGACAGGGCGCGGCGGAGCTGGCCAACGACCTGGCCGAAGGCGTACGCGTGCTGACCGCCGCCGTGGAGCTGGTGCCGGCGGGCGACGCCGAGCGGGTCCGGGCGGCGGTGGCGGCGCTGCGCGACGCCGGGGAGGAGCTGCCCCGGCGGGTCGCGCCGGCCCTCGACCTGGCCGACCTGCTCTGGGCGCACCCGGTGCGCGAGCTGGTCACCACCGGCGAGGAGCACCGGCTCTGGGTGGACCGCCCCCGGGCGCTCTTCTCCGCCTGGTACGAGTTCTTCCCCCGCTCCGAGGGGGCGATCCCCGCCACGGTCGACGCCCCGGCCCGCTCGGGCACGTTCGCCACCGCGATCCACCGGCTGCCCGGGGTCGCGGCGATGGGCTTCGACGTGCTCTACCTGCCGCCGATTCACCCGATCGGCCGGGTCAACCGCAAGGGCCGCAACAACACGCTGGTCGCCGGGCCCGACGACGTGGGCTCGCCGTGGGCGATCGGCGCGGCCGAGGGCGGCCACGACGCCATCCACCCCGACCTGGGTACGCCGGAGGACTTCCGCGACTTCGTGGCCGCCGCCGCCGAGCAGGGGCTGGAGGTGGCGCTGGACCTGGCCTTGCAGTGCGCGCCGGACCACCCCTGGGTGACCGAGCACCCGGAGTGGTTCACCGCCCGGGCCGACGGCACGATCGCGTACGCGGAGAACCCGCCGAAGAAGTACCAGGACATCTACCCGCTGAACTTCGACAACGACCCCGAGGGCATCCGGGCGGAGATCCTGCGGGTGGTGCTGCACTGGGTCGGCGAGGGCATCCGGATCTTCCGGGTCGACAACCCGCACACCAAGCCGTTCGACTTCTGGCACTGGCTGATCGGCGAGGTCAAGAGCGTCGACCCGGACGTGCTGTTCCTCGCCGAGGCGTTCACCCGGCCGGCGATCATGCACGGGCTGGGCAAGATCGGCTTCACCCAGTCGTACACCTATTTCACCTGGCGCACGACGGCCGCCGAGATGCGGGAGTACTGCGAGGAGCTGGTCGCCTCCGTCGACCACATGCGGCCGAACTTCTGGCCCAACACGCCGGACATCCTGCACGAGTCCCTGCAGCACGGCGGCCCGCCGATGTTCAAGATCCGGGCGGTGCTGGCCAGCCTGCTCTCCCCCTCCTGGGGCATGTACGCGGGCTTCGAGCTGTTCGAGCACACCGCCCGCCCCGGCGCGGAGGAGTACCTGGACAACGAGAAGTACGAGCTGCGCCCCCGGGACTGGGCGGGCGCGCAGGCGCAGGGGCGCTCCCTCGCCCCGTTCGTCGCCACCCTCAACCGGGTGCGCCGCGAGAACCCTGCCCTGCACGGGCTGCGCAACCTGGTCTTCCACGACATCGACAACCCGGCCCTGCTGTGTTGGTCGAAGCACGACCCGGAGACCGGCAACACGGTGATCGTGGTCTGCTCGTTCGACTCGCACACCGTGCAGTGGGGCAACACCACCCTCGACATGCCGGCGCTGGGCCTCGACTGGCACGACCGGTTCACCGTGCGCGACGAGCTGACCGGTGCCGGCTACGACTGGGGGCAGCACAACGCGGTACGGCTCGACCCGTACCTGCAACCCGCGCACGTGTTCACGGTGCGCCGGCCCACTCCCCCGGCCGCCGCCGAGCCGGCCGCACCGGCCGCGCCCGACCTGACGGTCGAGGACGTGCCCGCAGACCTTTCCGGGGGCACCGCCCCCACCGCCGCTGCTGACAAGGACGACGCACGATGGACGAGCTGATCGCCGGCGCGGCGCACGACCCGCACGCCGTGCTCGGCGCGCACCCCGCCGACGGGCGCACCACGATCCGCACCCTGCGCCGGGGCGCGGCGGCGGTGACCGTGCTGGTCGGCGACGAGCGGCACGCCACGCGCCGGGTGCACGACGCGGGCGTCTTCGAGGCGGTCGTGCCGGGCGAGGCGCTCGACTACCGGGTCGAGGTCGACGGCGCGCTGCACGACGACCCGTACCGGCACCCGCCCACCCTCGGCGAGCTGGACCTGCACCTGATCGGCGAGGGCCGGCACGAGCGGCTGTGGGAGGCGCTCGGCGCGCGGGTGCTCGATGCGGGCGTGGCGTTCGCCGTGTGGGCCCCGAACGCGCGCGGCGTGCGGGTGGTCGGCGACTTCACCGGCTGGGGCCCCGACGACGGCTGGCCGATGCGCTCGCTGGGCTCCAGCGGCGTGTGGGAGATCCTCGTGCCGGGGGTGCCGGCCGGGGCGCGGTACAAGTACCGGGTGCTGGGCGCCGACGGGCACTGGCGGGACAAGGCCGACCCCCTGGCCGCGTACGCGGAGGTGCCGCCGGCCACCGCGTCGGTGGTGCACCGCTCGACCTACGAGTGGGGCGACGCCGACTGGCTGGCGCGCCGCGCCCGGCGGTCGCCGCACCAGGAGCCGATGAGCGTGTACGAGGTGCACCTCGGCTCCTGGCGGCCTGGCCTCGGCTACCGGGAGCTGGCCGAGCAGCTCACCTCGTACGTCACGGAGCTGGGCTTCACGCACGTGGAGCTCCTGCCGGTGATGGAGCACCCGTTCGGCGGCTCCTGGGGCTACCAGGTCACCGGCTACTACGCCCCCACCTCCCGCTTCGGTGACCCCGACGACTTCCGGCACCTGGTCGACACCCTGCACCGCGCGGGCGTCGGGGTGATCCTCGACTGGGTGCCCGCGCACTTCCCGAAGGACGAGTGGGCGCTGGCCCGGTTCGACGGCACCCCGCTCTACGAGCACCCCGACCCGCGCCGGGGCGAGCACCCCGACTGGGGCACGTACGTCTTCGACTTCGGCCGCCGCGAGGTGCGCAACTTCCTGGTCGCCAACGCGCTCTACTGGCTCGACGAGTTCCACGTCGACGGGCTGCGCGTCGACGCGGTCGCCTCGATGCTCTACCTCGACTACTCCCGCCCCGAGGGGCAGTGGGTGCCCAACGTGCACGGCGGCCGGGAGAACCTGGAGGCGATCGCCTTCATGCAGGAGGTCAACGCCACCGTCTACAAGCACCACGCCGGGGTGGTGATGATCGCCGAGGAGTCGACGGCCTGGCCGGGCGTCACCCGTCCCACCTCCGACGGCGGGCTGGGCTTCGGGTTCAAGTGGAACATGGGCTGGATGCACGACACCCTGCTCTACACCTCGAAGGACCCGGTCCACCGGCAGCACCACCACCATCAGCTCACCTTCTCGCTGGCGTACGCGTGGAGCGAGAACTACGTGCTGCCGATCAGCCACGACGAGGTGGTGCACGGCAAGGGCTCCCTGGTCGGCAAGATGCCCGGCGACACCTGGCAGCGGCTGGCGAACGTGCGCGCGCTGCTGGCGTTCATGTGGGCGCATCCGGGCAAGCAGCTCCTCTTCATGGGCTGCGAGCTGGGCGACGACCGGGAGTGGAGCGAGGAGCGCGGCCTCGACTGGTACCTGCTGCACGACCCGGCGCGGGCCGGCGTGCAGCGCCTCGTCGGCGACCTGAACCGCGTCTACCGCGACACCCCGGCGCTCTGGGCGCAGGACACCGAGCCGGCCGGGTTCCGCTGGATCGCCGGGGACGACGTGGCCAACAACGCCGTCTCCTTCGTCCGCATCGCCCCGGACGGCGCGACGCTGGTCTGCGTGGCGAACTTCTCCGCCGTACCGCTGGAGGAGTACCGCGTCGGCCTGCCCGCCGCCGGCACGTGGGCGGAGGTGCTCAACACCGACGCCCACCACTACGGCGGCTCGGGGGTGGGGAACCTGGGCGAGGTGCACGCGCAGGACGTGCCGTGGCACGGCCTGCCGGCGTCCGTGGCGCTGCGGGTGCCCCCGCTGGGCGTCCTCTGGCTGCGCCGCGACTGACCTCAGGCTGCGTCCGCCCGGGGTGCGAACGTGACGTCCAGTCTCATGTCCAGCGCTCTGGCCAGCCGTTCGAGCACCGTCAGGGTCGGCACCGTCCCGCCGGCCTCGAAGCGGGCCACCGCCGACTGCGTCATGCCTGCGGCGCGCGCAAGCTGGGTCTGGCTCCAGCCGTTGCGCTCACGCAGCCCTCGTACCGTCTGCCCGAGCTCGAAAGCGATCCGCGCCGCCTCGTAGGCGTCTGCGGCCCCGGGCTCCGCCAGGCGTCGCTCACGTAGTTCGTTCCAGTCGACTCGATCGTTCACTGCTCCGCCCCCTGGTGCACAGTGTGCCGCTCCGCCACGCATCGTTCCCACGCCCGTCGAGCCCGCTCGATCTCGCGATCCTCCCGCATCCGGGTCTTCCGGAAGACCGTCAGCAGGATGATGCGACGACCTGTGGCGATCCAGTAGGTCACCCTGACCGGGTCGCGCTCCAGGTAGAACCGCAGTTCGCGCAGCTTGCCGTCGAGCTGCTTCGTGTACGGCTCGCCGAGGATCGGCCCTCGTCCGGCGAGCAGGTCGACGTAGAAGGCCGCTCTCGCGAAATGCGCTGTCGAAAGTCCCTCCAGCCAGTCCTCGGACTTCGGGCTCAAGCTCCACACTACCCCACGTCATAGCATTGATGCTATGGAACCGGGTCATGTGCGGATCCGAACTCGGCCCCGCGTGTCGGCGTCCGGGCGACCGGCCAGGGCTTACGTCGAAGTCGGTCGCCGTCCCTCGGCGATGTGGCCTGCCGCCGCGCGGCCGACGGAATTCTGTCGTGTCGGTCACTGCTGCTAGCGTGCCGCTGCGTTGATCAACCTCGGCCACATCATCATGGATGCCGGCCGGGAAGGCCACTGTGGAGGGTTCCTGATGGGCTGGCTACCGGTGGGAGACCACTACGAGGTCTCTCTCGTGGACGGGAAGGTGGCGGCCCGGTCCACCGGCCCACGGGCCGGCGGTCGCCCGTTGAAGTCGCTGCCGAAGGTGCTGCGCGACGACCCCGAGGTGGAGCGGCTGCGCCAGCTCGGCCAGTGGCTGGACCGGCACGCGGCCGACTGCCTGGCACGGGTCGACGCCTGGGTGGTGTCCTCGCTGCCGGTGCCGAGCGGGCTGCTGGCCCGCGTCTGGCCGGACCCGGCGTGGCAGGACGCGCTGCGCGACCTCGTGGTGCTCGGGGACGACCCGGCCGAGCCGGGCTTCCTGCGGGACGTCAGCGACGCCGGTGACCTGCGGGTGGTCAACCTCGACGGGGAGACCGTCCGGCTCTCGCCGGCCAGCGCCACGTTGCCCCATCCGGTGCGCCTGCCCGAGCTGGCGGACCTGCGCGAATTCGCCGACGAACTGGACATCACCCAGCGGGTCGAGCAACTGCACCGGGGCACCTGGGGCAGGCCCGCCAACGTGAGGGACCGGGACACCACGATCACCGACTTCCACGGCACCACGGTCCCCAACCGGCTGGCCGCCCGGGCCGCCACGCTCGGCTTCCGGGTGTCCGGCTCGCAGATCAGGTGCCGGGTCTGGGAGGCCGGCCACACGGTCGAGGCGACCCTGCGGTTCGACGAGGACTACTGGGATTCCGAGGCGACCCTGGGCAGCCTCTCCTGGGCGGTCGTCGACGGGCCGACGCTGCGGTTGACCGAGGTCGGGCCGGTGGCCTGGTCGGAAGGAATGCGGATGGCGGCGGCCCTGTCCGGTGCCCCGACGCGAACGGGAGAGAAGGCGTGACCGGGATGACGACCAGGTCGGACGAGGAATCCGCTGCCGCGAGCCTGCTCGCCGCTGGCGCGGTACTGCCGATCGACACCGCCGGCGTCGGCGACCAGGCGGTGCCCCTCACCGTCCGCACCTACCGGCACCCGGCCCTCGGCGACCGGCCGGTGGTCCGCCTGGTCGACGCCGCCCTCGGCGAGGGCGAGGACATCGCGGTCGGGTTCCTCGGCCTGACGCCGAGCGCCGAGCCCGCCGTCGTCGGGCTGGGCCCGCGCCGCCCGCTGGCGTTCCCCGAGTGGGTGCTGGTGCACCACCCGGCGGACGGTCGGCACGCCTTGGCGGTGGTGCCGGAGTTGCAGAAGCTGGCCAAGCAGGTCCGGTCGCGGCCGAAGGCCGCCCTGGACGGCCACCTGGGCGTCGCCGACCGGTTCGCCCGCACGCTGCCGCACCTCCTGCCGACCTTCTACGAGCAGGCGGCGCGGGTGTTCCTGGGCGCCGGGCAGGACACCTACGCGACGCAACTGTTCAACAAGGCGCGCAAGGCGGAGGCGCAGCACGGCCTGCCGGTCGACCTCGACCGGCTGGACGAGGTCCACGTGGAGTTCGCGGCGGCCGGGGTGGTCTCCGCGACCGCGCTGGCCGGTCACGCGAAGGAGTTGTCCGCCCAGTTGCCGGCCGACGAGGCGCTGCGGCGGTTCTGTCGGCTGGCGCTGCGGGCCGCAGCCGCCGGCGTGGTTCCCTCCACGCAGTCGGCCAGCGCGGTGAACCGCCTGGTCCGCACCGCGACGAAGGCCGCCACGACCACGAAGGGCACCACCACCAGGGCCGCCACCACGAGGGCCGCCGGCAGGACTGCCGCCACCAGGGCCACCGCCGCCACCGCCAAAGCCGCCACCAAGGCCGCCGCCGCCGAGGCCATCGCCGCCGTCGCCGAGCGTGAGGCGGCCTACCTGGCCGAGATGGTACGGCTACCGGTGGCCGCCGAGGCGCCGGCCGGCTGGTGGAAGGCGCACCTGCCGGCGCTGACGGCGCTGGCCGGCCGCGACCCGGCGATCCGCGGCAGCCTGCTCGACCTGACGCCGGCCGACCGGGACAACCTGAGGATGTGGCTGTCCCTGTTGGCCGACACCGGTGCGCTGGCCGGGCTGTACGACCCGGACGCGCCGGAGGCGGCCCGCCCGCACGACGGTTCCGTCGGCTGGCTGCGCCGCTACGTGAGCCGGGCAGACCTGAACCACCACCGCCCCTGCGAGGAGTTCTACCCGATCGTGGAGCGGATGGCCGACCGGCTGCGCGCCGAGCTGTCCGACAGCGGCGAGACCCTCGCCGCCGACGACGACCTGGACCTGCTCGACCTGCTGCTCGCCCTCGGGGTGCCGGTGGCCCCGCCCAAGGAAGGCGCTGCCCTGCGCCTGGCGCACTGGGTGAGCGTCGGGGGAAGGCGGGACCTGCTCGCCCTGGCCGGCGACGACCGCTTCACCGGGGCGCTGCGCCGGGGTCTCGACCCTCTCGACGGCCGGCAGGCCGCCCTGCGCCGGATCGTCGAGACGCCGGGCGTCCGGCCGTTGCTGGACGAGTGGCTGAGGGCCCGGATCCGCGCCCGGTTCACCAAGGGGCTGCCGTACCTGCCGGATTCGGTGCGGTGGCTGGACGGCCTGCCGGTCGAGGCGCTGCGCCTGGTCTCCGACGGGCCCGGCGCGGGCGACGAGCTCGGGCAGGCCCTCGACGTCGACCTCGCCGGGAGCGTCGCCCGCTGCCTACGCGGCGGGCTCATCGAGGAGTTGGGCTGGCCGGACTGGGAGCTGGCCTGGCAGGAGGTGACCGGCGGCGACCACAAGGTCGAGGTGGTCCGGCAGGAGGCCTGGCCGTACGTGATCCTGGGCGGGCCGACCACCGTGCGCGTGCTCGGCGCCGAGGGCATCGTGCTCCGCCACGACCTGCGCATCCCGGCCGGCGACCTGTGGGGCCAACCCGGCTACCACTACGTCGACGGCCAACTGCTGGTCTTCTGGCGATCCCGGGCGTTCGAGTACGACAAGTGCGGCTACTGGCACGCGTCGCCCGGCGAGCCGCAGGCCATCAGCGGCTACCTGCACGGCACGCGGAGCCGCGCCAACCACATCACCCTGCCGCTGGCCGGCGGCGGGCGCACCACCGGCGACGGCGTGCTGCACGTCGGCGACACCGCCGTCCCCGCGGAGCTGGCGGTCATCACCGACGGCACCTCCCACTGGGTCCACCGCGCCGGAGAGGAGGGCGACGACCGCGGCTGGCACGAGTACGACCCGACCAGCAACACCCACGGCCGGCGCAGCCTGCCCCGGTTCCTGGCCGACCTGCCGGTGAGCGGAAGCCGCCTCCAGGAGTCGGTGAGCTGGCTGCGCCCGGCCCTGTCCGACCGGGTCACCCCCGCCGCCGCCCCGGTGGACGGCCTGCTCGGCTGGCGGGTGGTCACCCTGCCGGACGGCTCGGTACGCGGCGAGGACCTGGCCGGCCGCAGCGTCGCCGTGGCACCGGGACAGCAGCCGATCGCGGCGCTGGTGCTGCCCGGCGACGACCGGCCCCGGGCCGTCCTCGGCGCTGTCGTCCTGGTCGACCCGGACGGCGTGGTGTCGGCCACCGCCAGGACGTCGCCCGGCCTGAAGGACGGCGCGGCCCCGCTGCCGCCGCAGGACTTCCTCGGCAACATGCTGCCCCGGGATCCGGCCGGCTCCACCGCCCTGCGCCGGGTGGACCGGGACACCGCCGCCACGCTGTTCAAGGCCGCCCTCGACGAGCGCCGCGCCGCCCTGGCAGAGGCCGCGCGGGTCACGGCGGCGGCCCGACCCGGGCTGACCGTGGCGACGCAGGCCATCACCGGCCTTCCCGTCGCCGTCGCGGCGTCCGGGGTCGGCGCGCCGGCCGGTCACGCCGGCGTGACCGGCCCCGCCGTCGAGGACGAGAAGGACACGCTGGTCGAGCTGGTCCGCGCGACGCTGCCGGCGATCAGTCACGACGCGGTGCTGGCCGGGGTGGCCGGGATGCTGCGGCTGGCCGCCCGGGCGCGCACCGACCTGGAGGCGGTCGCCGAGCGGCTCACCGGGTCGCTGGCCGCCCCGACGGCGGCGCCGGCGGGCACCGCGAACGGGCCGGGCGACCGCCAGCTCACCCTGGCGCTGGACGGCCTGCGCGGCTCGACCAGCGGGGCGATCATCGCGCCCCACGCCTTCGCCCAGTTCCAGACGCTCGCCGCCCAGCGCTCCGCCGCAGCCAACAGCGCACCCGCCGTGCGGCTGCACCTCGACGGGCCGTCGATGCCGGCCGCCGTGAACTGGTGGTCCCTGCTCGGCGGTGTCGCGTCCGTCGCCTACCGGGCCGTCGCGGCGGTCACCCCGGACGACCACCGGGAGACCCTGCGCGCCCTGCTCACCGAGTTCGACCGGCTCGACCTGGGCGTCGCCTCCGACCCGGCCCGGTGGCGCCGCTGCACGCTGCACCTGCTGGACGCCGACCTCACCAACCCCGACGGCACCCGCCGCCGAGCCGGTCAGCCCGGCATCCTGCCGTTGCCCGACGGGGCGTTCATCGCCGTCCTCACCTCCAGCGGCACGCGAACCGGCTACAGCTTCGAGGCGCTGCACCACGACCCGGCCGGCGTGTTCGCCGTGCCCGAGCCGTACACGGTGGTCACCTCGATGCCGGTCGGTGACGCGCGGCCGGCCGGTTGGCTGGCCCGGTTCCGCACCGAGTGGGCCGCGCGCGGCCCGCTGCCCTGGCGGCCGGAGGCGGCGGAGCGGTTCGCCGAGCTGACCGGTGTCACTCCCACCGCCGCGAAGCTGGTGCTGGCCGGCCTCCCGCACGCGGACTCGACCAGTCCCCTGCCGCCCGAGCTGCGCAAGGCGCTCGGCGTCCGGCAGGCCGGCGAGGTCAAGCTGGCCTTCGGCGTGCTGCGCGAGGCCAAGCCCCGGCTCCTGCGGGCCGTGGTCTCGGCGCTGCTGCCGGACGACCCGGCCCGGCTCTGGACCGACGGCCCGGACGTGGCCGCCGCCGCAGCGGTCTGGACCGCCGCCCTGGGCCGCCGGGTGGCGGTGCCCGAGCAGCTCCTCGCCGAGGCGACGCGCACGGTCCACACCGGTTGGGGGCCGGCGAAGGCGTTGCCGGCGCTGCTCGACCCGGCCCGTTCGGCCGAGCTGAGCACCGACCTGGCCTTCGAGATCAAGGGCGACCGGGCCCGGCAGGCCGACGGCACCGCGACCGGCTTCACCGGCCCGGTGCTGTGCTCGACGGTCGCCCTCGCGGCCTGGGTGGCCCACCACACGCCCGCCAGCGACCCGTGCCGGGCCGCGCTGCCGGCCGCGCTGGCCGCGATCCGGGCCCGGCTGGCCAACCCGGGCCTGCTGCTCGACCTCGACCGGTACGCCTCCCTGCCCGCGTTCCGGCAGGTGGCGGGCACCCCGTCGGAGACCGGGCCGGGCTGGGAACGGTACGGCGCCATCGTCCTGTCCACCTACGACAGCCAGCCCTCGCCCGCGCTGCGGCCGGACCTGCTCGACGCCGACGGGACGGACCCGTACCTGCCGGCGCTGCGGGCGGACGCGGCCAAGCCGTACCCGACGGAGGTGGCGCTGCGCCTGGCCCGCGACCCACGGTTCGCGGCGCTGCTCGACGATCCGGGGCAGCCGGCCGGCGGCGCGCCAGCGGCGGACGGCACCTGGTGGCCGCAGGACCCGACCCGCTCGGTGCCCGACCTGGTCGCCGAGGTGGCGGGGGAACACGGCCTGGGCGCCGACGCGGCGGCGGTGTACCTGATGCTGCTGGCCATGCCGGACCCGACCGACCGCAACGCGGCCAGGTGGACCGGCTGGAAGCCGGCCCGGCTGGCGGCGGCCCGCGCCGAACTGGCCGGCACCGACCTGCTCGTGGAGGCCAGCCGCCCCCGGGCCGGCCGGTCGCTGTTCCTGCCCGGCCCGTGGCTGGAGCGCGGCAGCGGACAGGCCCCGGTCGAGGGCTGGAAGACCGCCCTGTTCGACCTGGCGCCGGACGGTACGGCCGGGCTCGGCGTGACCGTGCCGTTCGAGCCGGTCGCCGACCTCTACCGACGGGCCTGGCAGCGCCTGCGCGAGGGCGACCGGCCCCGATTCGACGACCTCCCCACCCGCGGCACCCGCCGCTGACCCCGCCCGCACCAGACAGAGATCGAGGAACCGCAGTGACCGTGATGGCACACGCCCACCCCGACGTGGCGTCGGAGACCGCCGCCCAGGTCCTCTCCGCCGAACAGCGGTACGCCGACGAGCTGGCCTTCCTGGCCGCGTACGACGACGGGGCCCGGCCGCCGGGATGGGCGCTGACCCCGCGCGCCGTGGTCACCTTCATCCGGGGCAGCGACGGCGAGGCGTTGAAGCTGCCCGCCGACCGGCGCACCGGCCCGGCCGGCGCCGAACTGCCGGCCAGCATGACCATCGCGGCGAAGTTCGTCGGTGAGCGGAGCCTGGTCGAGCGGTGCGTGGTCACCCTGGCCGGCGAGCGGGGCCTGCTGCTGGTCGGCGAGCCCGGCACCGCCAAGTCCATGCTCTCCGAGCTGCTGGCCGCCGCGGTCAGCGGCACCAGCGCGCTGACCGTGCAGGGCACCGCCGGCACCACCGAGGACGCCTTCCGGTACGGCTGGAACTACGCCCTGCTGCTCGCCCAGGGCCCCACCCCGCAGGCGCTGGTCGACTCGCCGGTGCTGACCGCGATGCGCACCGGCCGGGTGGTCCGGATCGAGGAGGTGACCCGCTGCCTGCCCGAGGTGCAGGACGCGCTGGTGTCCATCCTGTCCGACCGGCGGATGAACGTGCCGGAGCTGAGCGGCACCGACGACGGCCTGATCCGCGCGGCGCCCGGGTTCACCGTGATCGCCACCGCCAACCTGCGCGACCGGGGCGTGTCGGAGATGTCCTCGGCCCTCAAGCGCCGGTTCAACTTCGAGACCATCCACCCGATCTCGGACGCGGAGACCGAGACCGACCTGGTCCGCCGGCAGGCCACCGCCGCCGTGCAGCGCTCCGGCGCGACCTACACGGTGGACGACGCGGTGCTGGACGCCCTGGTCACCGTCTTCCGCGACCTGCGCTCCGGCCGGTCGGGTGAGGGCTGGGACGTGGAGCGGCCCGGCACGGTCATGTCCACGGCCGAGGCCGTGCAGGTGGCGGCGTCGCTCGGGCTGGCCGCCGCGTACCTGCCCGGCGGTGACGTGCTCGACCTGGTGCCCGGGCACCTGCTCGGCGTGGTCCGCAAGGACGACCAGAACGACCACGCCCGGCTGCTCGGCTACTGGGACGGGCCGGTGCGTCGCCGCGCCGAGGACGGCTCGGCGATGTGGCGGCGGCTCTGGGACCTGCGGGAGAACCTGCGGTGACGACCTCGCCCCGCACGTCGCCTCCGGTGGCCTCGTCCCGCACCTCGCCCCCCGTTGCGGTCAGCCCGTCGACCGTCGGGCCGACGCCGGCCGACCCGCGAGCCGTGGTCGACGCGCTCGCCGGTTGCACCCGGCCGTACCTGATCGGGGTGCGGCACCACAGCCCGGCCCTGGCGGCGGTGGTCCCGGCCCTGCTGGACGCCGCCGGGGCCGAGGTGGTCTGCGTCGAGCTGCCGGCCGACTTCCAGCGCTGGCTGCCGTACCTCTCCGACCCGGCCGCCCGGGCTCCGCTGGCCCTGGTCGGCAGCCACGGCGAGGAGGGGCCGACGGGCTTCTACCCGTTCGCCGACTTCTCCCCCGAACTGGCCGCGATCCGCTGGGCCCGGCAACGCGGCGTCGAGGTGCTCTGCTGCGACCTGCCGCTGGCCGACCCCGGCTGGAGCGCCGTCACCACCGAGCCCGACCCGCACGCCGGTGCCGGCACGGACGCCGACGCCGGACCGACCGCCGGGGCCGGAGCGCACGCCGATGCCAGCCCGGATGCCGGTGCCGGACCGACCGCCGAAGCCGACCCGCACGCCGGTGAGCCGGTGGCCGGTCCGCGCCGGTCCGGCTACGCCGCCGCCCTCGGCGCCAGCGGCACCGGCCGGGACGGCGACGACCTGTGGGACCGGGTGGTCGAGGTGCGCGCCCCGGGCTGCCAACCCGAGGCGGTCCGTCGGGCCGCCCTCGGCGTCGGCTGGGCGATGCGTGCCGACAGCGCCGACGGCGACGGCGTGCCGGCCCGGGACCTGGCCCGCGAGCGGCACATGCGCCGGGTCCTGGCCGAGGCGGGCGCGGACGGCCGGCGGGTCGCCGCCGTCGTCGGCGCGTTCCACGCCCCGGCCCTGCTCGCCGCCGCGCCGACCGACGCCCCCTCGGTACCCGCCGCCGGATCCACCGACGACGCCGCCGCGACCCGGACGGTCGGCACGGTCGGCACGGCCGGCGCGGCCCCGACCGGTGAGGTCCGGTCCGTCCCGGCCGCCACCGACGGCGGCGGCGCGGCGGTCACCTCGCTGGTGCCGTACGCGTTCGACCTGCTCGACTCCCGTTCCGGCTACCCGGCCGGGATCCGCGACCCGCGCTGGCAGCAGTCCGTCTTCACCGCCGCCGGCGACCCGGAGCCGATCCGGGCCGCCGCCGCCCGCGCGATCACCGACGTGTGCCGGGAACTGCGCGCGGCCGGGCACACCGCCGGCACCGGCGAGGCCGCCGAGACGGTACGGCTGGCCGGCGACCTGGCCCGGTTGCGGGGCCTGCCCGCTCCCGGCCGGGGCGAGGTGCTGGAGGCGGTGACCACCGTGCTCGGCCAGGGCGAACTGCTCGGCCGTGGCCGGGCCCTGGCCAGGGCGCTGGAGACCGTGCTCGTGGGCGCCGAGCGGGGCCGGCTCGCCCCCGGCACCCCGCGCTCCGGCCTCGGCCCCGCCGTCGAGGCGGAGCTCACCGCGCTGCGGCTGCCCGGCCCGGACAGCCCGAAGGCCCGCGAGGTCCGGCTCGATCCGCTGCGCACCGAGCTGGACGGGCGGCGGGAGATCCTGCTGCGCCGCCTGCGGATCTGCGGCATCGGCTACGGCGAGCCGATCTCGGTCTCCGGCACCGGCGACGGCGCCGCCCTGACCACCCGCTGGCAACTGGCCTGGACGCCGTCCGTGGCGGCCCGGCTGGACCTGGTCGGCGTACGCGGGGTGACCGCGGCCCTGGCCGCGGCCGGCACCCTGCGGGAACGCTTCCGCCGGGAGGCCGCCGACGGCGGCTCCACCGCCGCGCAACTGCTCACCGGGCTGCGCGACGCCGCCCGTTGCGACCTGCCCGAGCTGGTCACCGACCGGCTCGAGCTGGCCTCCGTGGTGCTGCCGGGCACCGGCACGCTGCCCGAGCTGCTGGCCGCCCTGGACCTGCTGGAGGCCCTGCGCCGCGAGCACCTGCCCGGCACCACCGCCGCCGGCCGGGCCCGGGCGGCCGAGCTGGCCGTCGTGCTGCTGGACGCGGCGGTACGCGGGCTGCCGGGCCTGGCCGGCAGCGACGCCACCGCCGACGCCGCCGCGCTGGTCGACCTCGCGGTCCGCGCCGGCGAGGATCGGATCGGCCTGCGCCTGGACGAGGCCCTCGGCCACCTGGCCCGGGCCGGTTCGCCGCTGATCCAGGGTGCCGCCCTGGCCGCCCGGGTGCTGCTCGACCTGACCGACCTGGAGGTGCTGGGCACCCGGGTGGCCGGCTGGGTCGACGCGGCGACCGGGCCGGACACCCGGCGACACCTGCACCGGCTGCTCGGGGGTCTGCTCACCGGGGCGCACCCGCTGTTGCAGTCCGCCCCGGCCGCGTTGGACCCGCTGCTGGAGCGGATCGAGCGGCTCACCGACACCGAGTTCCTGGACCGGCTGCCGGCGCTGCGCGGCGGGTTCGACGTGCTCACCCCGGCGGCCCGCGACCGCCTGCTGCACACCGTCGCCGACCGGCTCGGCGACCGGCTCGACCTGGCCCTGTCCATCCCGCCCGAGCTGCTGGCCCGCTGGACCGCCGCCGACCTGGCCGGCCGGGCCGCCCTGACCGCGCGCCACGTCCCGATCCCGGGCGAGCCGACCGCCCCGGCCGACGTCGATGCCGATCCCGGCTCGGCCGACACCGCCCCGGCCGACACGGACTCCGACCCGGCCGACCCCGATCCCGGCCCGCTCGACGCTGGCCCGGCCGACGCCGCTTCCGGCCCGGACGCGCCGCCCGGCTGCGCGCCGGGTACGCCCGTCGGCTCCGCCACCACCGGGACCCGCCCAGACGCGCCGGCCGCCCAGCTCACCCCCGCCGACCGGTGGCGGCTGCTGCTCGGCCGCCAACCCGACCGGTTGCCGGCCGACGCCCGCCGCTACGCCCGCGCCCTCGACGAGCTGTACGGGGCGGGCCAGGGCGAGGGTGCCACCGACCTCGGCCAGGCGGCCGGCGGTGGCCAGGAAGCTTCCTTCCCGACGGCGCGCGAGTGGGCCGACGAACTCGAGGCGCTCTTCGGCACGGCCGTACGCGAGGAGGTCATCGCCCGGGCGGTTGAGAACGGCCGTACCGACGTGCTCACCGAGCTCGACCCGGCGGCCGTACGCCCCTCGATGGAGCTGTTGACCTCGGTGCTGTCCCTGGCCGGCGGCCTGCCCGAGGGGCACCTGGCCAAGCTGCGGCCACTGGTCCGGCGGCTGGTCGAGGAGCTGACCCGGCAGTTGTCCACCCAGCTCCGTCCGGCGCTGACCGGGCTGTCCAACCCGCGTCCGTCGCGTCGGCCCGGCGGCCGGCTCAACCTCGCCCGTACGCTCCAGGCGAACCTGCGCCACACCCGGCACCTCGACGACGGCCGGACCGTGGTGGTGCCGGAACGTCCAATCTTCCACACCCGCGTCCGCCGGGAGGCCGACTGGCGGCTGGTGCTGGTGGTCGACGTGTCCGGCTCGATGGAGGCGTCGGTGGTGTGGTCGGCGTTGACGGCCGCCGTGCTGGCCGGGGTGCCCACCCTCTCCACCCACTTCCTCGCCTTCTCCACCCAGGTGGCCGACCTGACCGACCGGGTCGACGACCCGCTGTCGCTGCTGCTGGAGGTGCGCGTCGGCGGTGGCACGCACATCGCCGCCGGGCTGGCCCACGCCCGCTCGCTGGTGACCGTGCCGAGCCGCACCATCGTCGCGGTGGTCAGCGACTTCGAGGAGGGCTACCCGCTGGCCGGGCTGCTCGGCGAGGTCCGCGCCCTGGCCGGCTCCGGCGTGCACCTGCTCGGCTGCGCCGCGCTCAGTGACAGCGGAGTGCCCTGCTATTCGGTACCGGTCGCCGAGCAGCTCGTCGCGGCCGGGATGCCGGTCGCCGCTCTCAGCCCGCTCGAACTCGCCCGCTGGGTGGGCGACCGCATCCGCGGAGGATCACGTTGACGGACGTCACGCGCGCCACCCTGTCGCCGGACCGCACGCCCACCGGACTGCTGCCGCCGGTGCTGCCCGAGGTCGCCGCCGCGGCGGTGGCTGCCCTGCCACCTAGGCTGCACAAGCGGCTGGACGTCACCGTCGGACGGCTGGCCGGGGCACCGGTCGACCGGGTGGACGGCGGCGTGTCGGTCGACTGCGGCCCCGAGGCCCTGGTCACCCTCACGCCCGGACCGACCGGCGCGGTGACCGACGCGCACCAGGCGCGGTGCACCTGCCTGCTGGCGCCCCGCTGTCTGCACCGGACCGCGGTCCTGGTCGCCTGCCCGGTCGCCGCCCCGGCCACCCGGCCCGCCCCGGCGTCCGTCGCCGCGTCGTCCGCCCCCGACGGCAGGGGGACGGCGACCGGCCGGACCGGGAAGTCGGCCGCCGGGCGTACCGGCCGGAGCGCGGCACCGACGAAGGCGCAGCGGGCCGCCGCCGGTGCGCTGTGGCGCGCCGCCGCCGCCGTGCTCGCCGCCGGCGCGCCGGCCGCCGGCGCGGTCCCCCAGGCCGAACTGCTGCGGGCCGCGCACGGCGCCCGGCTGGCCGGCCTGCCCCGGGCCGAGACCGCCGCGCTTCGCGCGGTGCGCGGCCTGCGCGCCCACCGGGAACGACAGGCCGGCCACCGGCTGGCCGAGCTGGTCGAGGTGCTGCACGACCTGCTGTACGTGGCCGGCCGACTGGCCGCCGGCGACCCCGACCCGGCGCTGGTCGGCGTCCTCCGGCGGGCCTACCAGCCGGACGGCGCGCTGGAGGTGTACGGCGTCTGCCGGGAGCCGGTGATCAGCGCGAACGGGTACGCCGGGGTGGTCACCCACCTGCTCGCCGCCGACGGGCGTCAACTCTCCTTCGGCGACGTGAAGCCGGGCGGCCCCGACCGGGCGCGGGACTGCGCCCGGGCCGTCACCGAGATGGGCGCGGTCGCGGTCAACCACGCGGTGCTGGCGCGTGGCGGCCTGCGGATCACCGGCACCACCGTCTCCCCCGACGGCCGGCTCGGCGCCGGCAAGGGGGTCCGCGCCAGCCCACTCGCCGGGAGCGACTGGTCCACCGGGCCACTGGCGGAGCTGTTCGCTCGCCCGCTCGCCGAGGTGGTGACCGCCCAGTTCGCCGCCGCCGAGGACCCGGAGGACCCGGCGCGGGCGGGGACCGCGCTGGTCGGCTGCGACCTGATGGTGGTGGGCGCCGTCGGCGACCAGGTGCTGGCCCGCGAGCTGGTCCCCGCCGCCGACGCCACGACGGAGCGCGTACCCGTGCCGGGCGGGCCGGTGATCCGGCTCGCGCCGGTCAGCTCCCACCCGATGCTGGCCCACGTGGCCAACCTGCGGCGGCTCGCCACCCGTCCGGGCCTACGGGTCCGGGTGGTCGGCCGGCTGGACCCGGACCGGGCCGGCACGCTGCGCCCGCTCGCGGTCGGGCCGCTGCCGGGCGCCGCCGCGACGCTGCGGCTGCCGGCGGACTGGCACGGCCGGGCGGACCTCGGCTACGACGAACTCCAGGGCGGTCACCTGCCGCCGCGCGACCCGGCCGCGCCGGTCCTCGCCGTCGGGGCCGACGCGGTCGCGGAGTCCCCGCTGTGGCGGGTGCGCCGGCTGGTGGAGCTGGCCGTCTCCGGCGGCCGTCGCGCGGTCGCCGAGGCGGCCCGGGGCGAGGGCGTCGGACTGACCGGGACGCTGCGCCGCGCCGGCTTCACCACCGCCGCCGCGCTGGCCGCCGCGCTCGCCGACGAGTCCGACCGGCGCGGGCGGGACGCGTTCGGCCGGCGCACCGATCCCGACCCGGACCGGTACGCCTGGGCGTGGGTCGCCGCGACCACCCACCTCGCGGCCACGGAACGGGAGCTGATCCGCTCCTCCTGGACCGCCCCGGAGTCAACCGATCTCTGACGGTCGAGGCCACTGTTGTTCGGCCGTAGGCACCCGGCAGGGCACCTACGGCCGGACGGACCGGCACGGCTCTCACCGTACGAGGGGTTACGCCATCGCGGTCACAGGTAAGGGGACGGGAGGCGAGGATGCCCATGACGGCCGCGCTGGCCAGTTGGCTGAAACGCCGCGAGTTCGATTATCCGCCTTTCAGCATTTCAGGAACATCACGGTACAACGGTGTAGAAGACCGTCAGGCGCGGCCACGGGGCCCGCCCCACGACCATTGCCGGTAGGAGTTCAGGAGAGGGCGAGCGCCGCGCAGACGCCCAGGACGACGAGCACGGCGACGACGTTGAGGATCATCACAGCGGAATAGCCGGTGGACTTCTGCTCGCCGGGCGCACCGAGCGCACCGCGAGCGAGGGTGATGGTGGGGGCCATGTACTCAAGGGCCACGTCCGCCCCCTCGTCGATGCCAAACTCACGGCTGGCACGCCCCGCCTTCCTTGGCAGGACGTATGGCACCCACACTTCCATGCGGTGCTGTCCGGGGCTGACGGCGATCGTGTGCCGGCCCCAGCCGCCGATGGCAACGTCCTCGCCGTCCAACTTCACCCGAGGCTTGGTGGCCCCATAGAGAAAGGTCGCAGCAGGGTGACGCAGGGTGATGGTTAATGTGGTTCGCCGCTCGGCCGGTCCTGCCTTGCTCATTAAGAACTCCCACGTTTGCCGACACCATCGATCCGGCGCTCGGGCTACGACCGTAGCTCAAATGTTCCATAAGGAACGCCCCAGGCGAGGCGGATGGCCGGCGGGCGGGGACTGTGTCGTCCGCCCACCGGCCATCCGCAGCCCAAGGTCATCTCTTGTTACGACGGTTGTACCAGGCAATGACAGCCGGGACACCCACCACTGCCCGGACCAGGGCGAAACTGACCCCGACAGCCAGCAGGAGCAGCAGGCCGATCCTCACTATGCCCATCATCGACAGTGCCAGCGCCCAGACGCGTGCCACAGGACGGCCGTACCGACAATCGGAGTTGTCCTTCCCGTAGCACACTTCCCGGAACTCGACCGCCTTGCCCCGGTCACGCGGAGTGACGACCGAGTGTTCAACGACGGTCTCCACCTCACGGCCGTCGCGGGTCCGAACCGTAACCCCACAGTGCCACCAGTAGCCGAGGCCGTCGCCGCTCACCGGGCCGACCCGCTGGCAATCCCCCACCAGGGCCTCTGCTGGCTGTTCAGGGGGCGTGGACTTGACCGCACCCGTGCCGGGGTAGAAGCTCGCCACCGTGTCGAAGACGACCGTCGACAGGACAATGCCCGCAACGAGGGCCAGTGCCGTCGCCAAGTCCGCCATCCGACCCCAGAAGGGTCCGCGCCGCTCGTATGCGGCGACCTGTTCGCGTTGAGTCGTCGTCATCTGGTCGGGACCCGGGTCGCTCAGCTGAACCCACCTCCCAACAGCGGACCGATGCTGTTCTCCGGCTTGAACTGCCAGCCCTTCTGCACGATGTCCTGCACATCATTCCAGTTGCCGGGCAACGCGCCGGAGACGGCTGCCGGGATGACGCCGTTGCGGGGCGACGCAGCCCCGACGATGAGATCCGTCGCGACCGCCAAGTTCTGCTTCTGCTGCCCGTAAATCCCACCCCTCATCGCCTCGTCGTCGATGGCCCAGCGGGACCCTTCCCAGAAACTCTTTACGTTCTTGGGGGCTAGCGCCTTGAGGGATTCCTTCGCACCGGGGGCAAGGCCCTGCAAGGCTAAGCCCGCCTCTTTCTTCGCTCCGCCGACCAGACCGGCCCTCAAGCCGGCTGCACCTGCGCTGAAGCCAGCTGCACCTGCACCGACGATACTGCCGACTCCACCACCGAGGGCGCCGAGGAGGGCGCCGCTGCCGAAGCTGATGGCGAGGTCCATCCCCCGCTCACCCTTCAGATAACCGGTCAACCCGGAGCTCAACGCCCCGCCGATCGCTCCGCAGACGACGGCGCCCGCGCCTCCCGTGAGCGCCGTGCAACCGACGCCGACGACGATCCCGAGGGCGACCCCCGCAAGGTCCTCCTTGTGCTCGACCACCCAGTCCTTGGCCTGGGACGCCTTCTTGCAGATCCAGGAGAACGAACCACATTCGGTCTTCTTGGGCTTCGGCTTGTGTCGCGGCGGGGGAACGTACTTGCCGCCCGGCTTCGCCTTGCTGCTGGACTTGCCGTTCGACGTGCCCCAGGCCACGTTGCTCGTGGAGCCGCACCCACCGGGGCAGCCGGTGGTGGGGTTGTAGCCGTAACAGTCGAAGTACTTGCAGTCGTCGGGGATCATTCCCGTCGGGTCGCTGGAGGTGACCGGGGTGTTGTTCGCGTAGGAGTAGCCGTTCCACTGCTGTGGCTGGCCGGTGTCCTGCACCGGGTCGACTGAGACGAACCGGCCGAGAGCCGGGTCGTAGGCGCGGGCCCCGACCAGGGTGAGCCCGGTCGGGCTCATCGGCTTGTTGAGGAACCCGCGGTTGTCGGGTGCGGTGACGGCGGCGCCGCGCGGGCCGCCGTACGGGGTGTACTGCCGCCAGGTGGGGTTCTGGGCGGTGTTGTCGAGGTAGAGCGTCGGGGTGCCCTGGTGGTCGGCGACGACGAAGGTGTACGCCGTGCCGCTGCCGGAGCGGACGCAGCTACCCCCGCCCGGCAGGGCGTAGTACCGGTCGCCGTCGACGACGTTGGTGGCGGTATTGAGAGTGAGCTGCTGGCCCGGCAGGTACAGGGTGTTCTTGCCGGGTTCCTTCTGCAGCAGAAGGTTGCCGTCGGCGTCGTAGACGAACGAGTTGTCGCCGCTGCTTCCTCCGGTGATTTCGGCAAGCTTGCCGGAGTCGTCCCAGGTGAGAGTCTGGTTGCCCTGGGCGGCGTTGCGGCCGGTGGTGTTGCCAGCGGCGTCGTAGGTGTACGACGTCGTACCGCTGGCGCCCCCGGTCATCGTGGTGGCGGTCAGCGTGTGTGGCTTGTTCTGGCCGTTGCCGTCATAGGTGTAGGTGGTGGTGGTGTCCGTGCCGCCGGTCAGACTGTGCTCGACCTGCTGGGTCCGGTTGCCGATCAGATCGATCTGCCAACTGGTCCAGTAGGCGCTACCCGCGCCCACCGTGTTGCCGACCATGGATCTGTCGGTGGCAGTCGGCGTGCTGGCGCAGGCGTCGGTGCCGGTCCACGCCTCCCTGAGCCGGGCCAGGCCGTCATAGCCGTAGCACTGCGTCTCCGCGGGGGTGCTGGCACCCAACCGCTTGCTGATCTTGCGGGTGATGTTGCCTGCTGGGTCGTACTGGTACTCCTGCTCGTCCACCGTCGAGGGGGTGGCCGCGGTACGAGTGACGAGTTGCTTGCTCAACCGAGCGGTATGCGGGTCGTACGTGTTCGTCACGTGCGCCTGGCTGCCGAGCGAGCCAAGGGTCTGCTGGTTCACCCGGTTCCAGGCGTCGTAGGTGACGCCGTTGGCGTATGGGGCGAGACCCGCCAGAGTGGTGGGCGTGTCCATGACCCCGGCGTACCCGTGCAGCACGGTCTCCGCAGGGAGACCGCCGCTGGCCGGGTATGTGTCGGTCAGGGGCAGCCCCAACACCGACGTGTACGAGTGGCCGAAGACGTACGACCCGCCCAGGGCTCCTTCGGTTCCGGGGATTGTGACCGTCACACCGAGCGAGCTACCGAAGACATTGAAAGCCTTCTGTTGAGTGGTGTACGCCTGCCCGCCCCGGTAGGAGACGGTGGTGGTCAGCTTCCCGATCGCGTTGGTGACCCCGGCGACGGCGTTACCATTGTCGTACACCCACTCCCCACGCCGATTCGCGGCGGACTGGTTCGCGACCGTGGCGGCGTACTCGCCGGTCTTGCGGTCGAGGACGTCGTAGGTGAACGACAGCGTCTTGGCACGACCGTCAGTGCTCTGCACGACGTTGCCGTTGGCGTCGTAGACCATGCTGCTGGTGCCCGCGTCCGGGTCGGACTTCGATACCACCTGACCCAGCAGGTTGTAGGTCGACGTCCACACGTTGTTCTCGGCGTCGGTGAGCGTCGACTGGTTACCGTGTCCGTCGTATCCCTAGCCGCTGACCGTGGCGGTGCCGCCGGTCAGGGTGAACGTGCCGGTGAACGTGTCCGTCGGCGTCGTCACCATCGGCCGGACGTGGTATTCCTGAATCTCCTTGTCCCGGCCGAGCTGGTCGCTGACCGTGGTCTTGACGACCCCACCGGAGGGGGGCACGGTCGTGATCCGGTCACCGTGGTAGATGTTCATCGTCTGCGAGACGGTCACGCCGTTCTTCGCGCTGGTGACCACCACCGCGCGACCCAGGCCGTCGTAGGTGGTGAAGGTCTGGTTCGGCACCTGCTTGCCCAGGTCCGCGCGCCTTGGTCGACGACGCCGACAGCGCCTGTGGCGCGGCCAGCTCGACCTGCGCAGAGGTGGCCTTCGGCCAGTCCGTCCGCGACGGACGATGGTGGGACTTCGCGTCGTCCGGCGGCGTCACGAACCGCGTCGGCAACGGCTTGACGCCCTTGACCGACGGGCCTGGCGAGGTCGCAGGAGGCTTCGCCACCGCCGCGTCCTTCGGCTTCGCCACCGCCGGCTTACCCGACAACAACCCCGCCGTCAGCGATGCGGCCGCGACCACCGCGACCAGACGTCTGGAACGACTCAGCAGGCGTAAGCCCCCGTGCATGCGCACCCCACTTGTACGAGAAACAAGGAAATGCCACGCAGGGTGACTGACCATGCACTCTGCGAGGCGCGCCGACAATCTTTCACGTTCGACGCCACCGAAGGTAACGGGATGGTAACGATAGGCAAATGTACATAGATCAAATCGCTACATAGAGTCGAAAAGAGGCAACGGGTTGTCATCTCGATGGTTTCCCCGGCCCCGGGCTGGCTGGTTCACTGTGGCCGCTCACCGGGCGCGTCCACGCGCTCATCGGACACACGGGGAGGCGCCCCTTCATGCCCGCAAAACACCGACCACGCCCGGCGGCCGAGAGGACATCCGCAACGGCCGCAGTCGCCGGCCTCCTCCTGGCCAGCGCTGCCGTGGCCCCGCCCGCGTCACCTGCCTTCGCGGCACCGCCCGCTCAGGTCGCGAAGCCGGCCGCCACTCCGATGGGGGTGGACAAGGCCATGGCCGAGGCTCGGCGCAGCGGCAGGCCCGTGGAGGCGACCGCCGCCGGAACTCCCACCGCGACCGTCACCGCCAGACCGGACGGCACGGTGGAGCTCACCCAGACCGCCGCGCCCACCCGCACCCGCGTCGGCGGGCAGTGGAAGGACCTCGACGCCACGCTCGTCCGCCACCCTGACGGGAGCATCGCCCCGGCAGTCACCACCAACCAGGTCCGCGTCTCCCCCGGCGGCGCCGGGCCCCTGGCCGAAATGGCCAGCGGCGACCGCGCCCTGTCGGTGACCGCCCCACTGACGCTGCCCGCGCCCACGCTCTCCGGGCCGACGGCCACCTACGCCGAGGTCCTACCCGGGGTCGACCTGACCGTCACCGTCACCGCCGAGGGCGGCTTCTCCCACGTCTTCGTCGTCAAGAACCGCCGAGCCGCCGCCGACCCGAGACTGAACGCGCTCGACCTGAAGACGACCGCCAAGGGCGTCACCCTTGCCGCCGACGCCGCCGGGAACATCACCGGCCGGGACCGCGCCGGTCGGGCAGTGCTCACCGCCCCCGCCCCCGCCATGTGGGACTCGACCAGGCGAGCGGCAGGCGAGCCGGCGCAGCGCCTCGGCAGCGCCTCCAGTACGGCCGCACCGGGCCGCGACGCCCGTACGGCGGCGATCGGCGTCCGGGTCACCCCCGGAAAGCTGCGTCTCACCCCCGACCCGTCGCTGCTCGCCGACTCACGGACCGCCTACCCGGTCTACATCGATCCGACGTTCACCTGGACCCCTGTCGGGCCGAAGATGTCCGGCTGGGCGACCATCTCCTACCAGCACCAGTCCACCAACTTCTGGAAGGACACCCCTGACCTGATCGGCCGGATGCAGGTCGGCAACTCCGGCAGCCAGCGATCCAACACGTTGATCAATTTCCCGGTTCCCCACAGCACCCTGGCCGGGGCGACGATCAACTCGGCGACCTTCAAGATCACCAACACCCGGTCGTGGAACTGCACCGACCGGACCGTCAACGTCTACGCCCCGGCCACGACCCTCTCCTCGTCGAACGCCACCTGGAACTACTGGGAGGGCGTCAGCAACGGGCCCCTCGCCGCGTCCAAGAGCTTCGCCCACGGCTACAGCGGCTGCAACGCCGCCGCGGTCTCCTTCGACATCACCAACCAGATCAAGGCGGACGTCACCGCGCAGAAGTCCACCCGCACCCTGCGGATGATCGCCGCCAACGAAGCCAGCGACACCCAGAGCTGGAAGGAGTTCGACCAGACGACCCCGACCCTGACCATCGAGTACAACCACAAACCGAACAAGCCGACCGGGCTGACCACCTCGCCGAAGACCGCCTGCGCGGGCGGCAGCACCGTCGGCGACGCCTCGGTCTCGCTGTACGCCCCGGTCTCCGACCGCAACGGCGGCACGCTCGGCGTGAGCTTCAAGCTCTGGAGGACCGCCGACTCCACCGAGACCGCGCTGCTCACCTCCAACCCGAATTCGCTCACCTACTCCTCGGGGAGCACCGCCGTACTCGTCGTGCCGGTCGCCACGTTGCGGGCCGCGGCCAACGGCGCGAGCACGGGCTTCTCCTGGAAGGTGCAGGCGACCGACTTCGGCGCCGCGGGCGACTGGTCAGCCCCCTGCAAGTTCACCTTCGACCCGACCCGGCCGGGGGCGCCCAACATCGCCGAGATCCCGGACAACACGACCACCATCGGTGAGTCCTTCACGGTCGAGATCGCCAAGGCCGACGGCACCGACCCGAGCGGTTACGTCTACCAGCTCAACGCCGGTCCGCCGCAGGACGTGTCGGCCACGGCGGGCGCCGCGACCGTCAGCATCACCCCTAGGCGGTTCACCAACACGCTGACCGTCACCAGCGTCTCCGCAGGCGGGAACGTCGGTGACAGCAGGAGTGTCACGTTCAACTCGAACCCGGCCGCCGTCGCGGCCGACGGCGACCTCAACGGTGACGCCGCCCCGGACCTGGTCGCCGTGGGGGCCACCCACGGACTTCCCCCCGGGCTGTGGCTCGCGCCGGGCGGAACGGAACACCTCGCCGTCGCGGGGACGAACATCGGTGCCTACGGCAACGGGGTCACCGGAAACAATTCACCCACCGACTTCGACGGTGCGCAGGTCATCACCGGCCACTTCACCGGCACCGGTCTTCAGGACGCGCTCGTCTACTACCCCGCCACCGGTAACGGCGGGGTGCTCCGCGCCAACGGGGACGGCTCCGTCATCCAGGCCCAGCTCAGTGGCAACCAGTTCAGCATCTCCGGCGACCTGCTCGCCGAAGGGGACGGCTCGCTGCCGCTTCAGCTCGCCAACGCGGGAAACATCCGGGGGGCGAACACCGGCTTCCCCGAGTTGATCGGCACCAGCGGAAACGTCGAGTCGGGATACCACCTGACCTACTACTCGAACTTCTACGCCACCGGGCTCTACGCCAATCCGCTCGTCATCAGCCAGCCCACACCGACCGGCGGGACGGACTGGGACAAGTGGACCATCACCACGACCCAGGTCGCCGGCGGCACGGCGATGTACCTGTGGAACCGCACGACCGGCGCCCTGTACCTGTGGACCGACCTGGCCTTCGACGGGGTCAACCAGCTCACCCACACCTCGTACAAGCTGCACGAGACCTGGAACGTCGGCGCGGACCTGACGTTGCGGGCGGCCGACATCGACAGCGACGGCACGCCCGACCTGTGGGCCCTGGGGTCCGGCGGCGTGAGCACGGCCTGGCTCGCCACCGACCTGGCCGCCGGAACCGGCACGGTCACGGCTCAGCCTGCCAAGACGCTCGTCACCTCGAACCACAGTTGGCAGCTCAACGACGGCACGGACGGGCCGGTCACCACCGCCAAGGACAGCGCGGGCACGCTGGACGCCACCGGTGCCACCGGCGTCACGTGGAGCACCGGCGACACCTTCGACCCCGACGCCGTCTTCAACCGCCCGCCCGCCACCACCGGCACCCTCACCGCCTCCTCGGCGGTGAACACCAACGCGGACTTCACGGTCTCCGCCTGGGTCAAGCCGACGGCCCTCGGCGGTACGGTGCTGTCGCAGAGCGGGACCAACACGGCCCGCTTCCGGCTCTGGACCAACGCCGGCGACGCGTCGTGGCGTTTCACCATGGCTCGCACCGACGTGGCGAGTCCGGCCCTCGACACGGCCCTCAGCGCCCCGGGCACCGCCCGCGTCGGCGTCTGGACGCACGTGATGGCGAGCTGGAACAAGGCCACCGGTGCGATGACGCTGTACGTCAGCGGGATCAACGCCGGACGTGCCACGCACAGCAGCGGCTGGAACGCCACCGGCCTCTTCCGGATGGGCAGCCACAGGAGCAGTTCCACGGCACACGGCGGCTACTTCAGCGGCGAACTGGCGCACGTGCAGACCTGGAGCCGGATCTGGACCGTCGAGGTCGACACCCGCAGCAGCGGCGAGGTCACGGCCGTGAAATCGACCACCGGTGCGGTACTCGCCTACCGGCGCGGCGCCGACGGCTGGATCTGGGGCAGCCAGCAGAGCAGCGCAGGCGGAACCTTCGGCCCTTGGATGCGCATCGGCGACCGCAGCGGCTTCATCGGCTCGCCGACGGCGTTGAAGGGCGCCAACGGCACGATCGTGCTCTACGCCCGTGGCATCGACAACCAGGTCTACGGGATTGGCCAGCCGTCCGTGGGTGCCGCTTTCACCACCTGGCGGGCCATCGGCACGAGCCCGCCCGCAGCCGGCTTCGCCAGCGACCCCAGCGCCGTGCTCACCTCCGCCAACACGATCGGGCTGTACACGCGTGCCGCCGACGGCTGGATCTGGGGCACCGCCCAGACAGCCGTCGGGAGTTCCTTCGGTCCGTGGGTGCGGATCGGCACGGGCGGCGCGGGTATCACCGGGCGACCGACGGTGATCAAGGCCGCGAACGGCGCGGTCGTCATCTACGCGCGGGCCGGGAACGGGAAGATTCGCGGAGTGAATCAGAGCTCCGCCGGTGCGGCATTCGGCGCCTGGGTGACCTTCGGCACGGGGGAACCGACCGGCGGTTTCGCCGGCAACCCGGCCGCGCTGCTCGGCGCGAACGGCACCCTCGTGCTCTACGTGGTCGGCACGGACGGCAAGCTCTACGGTGCCGGCCAACCCTCGGCCGGGGCGCCCTTCGGCACGTGGGCCGCCATGGGCACGGGGCAGCCCACCTTCGTCGGCGACCCGGCAGTGCTCCTCACCAGTAACGACAAGATCGTCCTCTACGGCCGGGGCACCGACGGCAAGATCTGGGGCACCCAGCAGGCCACCGTCGGAGGCGGCTTCGGCACCTGGAACATCATGAGCTCGGGGCAACCGGCAGAAGGTTTCGACAGCGACCCGACCGCCCTGCTCAACGGCAACAACGCCATCACCCTGCTCGGTCGCAGCACCGAAGGCCGGATCTACAAGACCGACCAGCCATCCCCCGGCGCGGGGCTCGTTCCCTGGACGGAGATCCCCTGATTGAACGGTGGTGCCGTCTCCACCCGTGCAGGTGGAGGCGGCACCACCGGCGGCTCAGAGGCGGGTGATGCGTACGGCGTCGGCGACGACGTACCCCGTCGTGGCGGTCCAACGGCTGACTCCGACGACCTGGCGCGTCCCGGCGGCGAGATCGTAGGTGCCCAGCACCCGCCACTGCCCGCCGCCGGTGCGCTGGTCGACCGTCGCCGTCACGGTGCCGTTCGCCGTCGCCACCAGGTGCGGTGCGGCGCTGTTGTAGCCGGGGTCGGCCGGGTACCAGACCTCGACCCGATACGAGCCGGCGGTGGGCAGCGTCGCGGTGAACCACGCCGGATCGCTGACCGCCTGCGGCTCGGCGAACCGGTAGTTCGCGCCGTACCGGGCGGCGGAGTACGACGACGTGCCCCAGGTCGCGGCGGCCGTGAAGCCACCGGTCGTGGCGTTGTCCACGACCACGCTGAACACCCCGCCCGTGCCCGTGACCACCCGCGCGTTGCTGGCCGGGCCCTCGGCGTGCAGCCGGTCCAGGGCCGTCACCAGGTAGCGGTAGGTCGAGCCGGTCGCGGCGGTGGCGTCGGTGAACGTTCCGGTGCTGCCCGAGGCGCGAACCGCGCCGAGCAGGTTACGGGCGTCGGCCAGGTCGCAGGGGTCGACCGCGCCGTCGCCGGGCAGCCGGTACACCGCGTACGCGGTCGTGCTGCCGGTCGTGCCGCGCTGCCAGGTCAGGGTCACGCCGCCGGTGCCGCGTACCGCCGAGGTGAGGTTTGGCGCGGCGGGCGCTGCGCCGCCCACCCCGGCCGGCACGAGGGCGGGCCGGCGGTAGTGGTCGGTGGCGACCCGCGAGACCGCGCCGATCCGGTCGGCGCGGACGTCCTTGGCGCTGAAGTGGATGTCGCCGGCGACCCTGGGGTGGGCGCGGTTCAGGGTCAGGTGGTCGGTCAGCTCGGCCGGGTCCTGCCAGGCCGCGTCCTGCCCCGACGCGCCGGCCCGGTAGGTGGCCTGCCCGACGAGCAGTTGCACGTTCGTGCCGGTCACGGTCTCCGACCACCAGCGGACCAGCTCGGCGTAGTCGGCCGAGGGGTGGCCGATCTGCCAGTAGAGCTGCGGGGCGATGTAGTCGATCCAGCCCTGCTTCACCCAGCGGCGGGTGTCGGCGTAGATGGCGTCGTACGACTGGAGGCCGGTGGTGCGCGAGCCGAGCGGGTCGGTGCCGGCGTTGCGCCAGATGCCGAACGGGCTGACGCCGAGCTTCACCCACGGCTTGACCGCGCGGATCTTCGCACTCATCTCCTGGACCAGCAGGTTGACGTTGTTGCGCCGCCAGTCGGCGATGTTACTGAAGCCGGCGCCGTACTGGGCGAAGGTGGCCTGGTCGGGGAAGCCCCCGCCGCTGCCCGGGTACGGGTAGAAGTAGTCGTCCCAGTGCACCGCGTCGATGTCGTAGCGGCGGACGGCGTCCATCATCGCGTCCTGCACGAAGGCGCGGACGGCGGGGATGCCCGGGTTGTAGTAGAGCTTGCCGTCGTAGGCGACGGCCCAGCCCGGGTTCTTGCGGGCCGGGTGGCTCGCCGCGAGCCTGGTGAGGTCGGTGTGGTTGGCGATCCGGTACGGGTTGAACCAGGCGTGGAACTCCAGGTTGCGCGCGTGCGCCTCGGCGACCGCGAAGGCCAGCGGGTCGTAGCCGGGGTTGCCGCCCTGGGTGCCGGTGAGCCACTGCGACCAGGGCTCGTAGGTCGACGGCCAGAACGCGTCGGCGGTGGGGCGCACCTGCACGACGACGGCGTTCATCCGCCGCTGCTGGGCCAGGTCGAGCCAGCCCCGGTACTCCGCCTGCTGGGCGGCGGCGGTGAGCCCGCTGCGGCTGGGCCAGTCGATGTTGGCCACGCTGGCGATCCACATGCCCCGGAACTGCCGTTTCGGGGTGGCCGGATCGGTCACGCAGGCCGCCTGGGCGGCTGCCGGCACAGTGTCCGGCGTGGTGGGCGGGGAGGCGGTGGCGCCCGTGGGGACGGCCGCGCCGAGCGCCAGCGCCACCGTCAGCGCCGCGCCGGATAGGAATCGACCATAGTCTCTGAACACGAAAATATATTCAACGCAGTCGAGCTGTTTCGCAAGTATCTTTCATGACCGTCGCCGACCGGGGGCGCTCCGGCACCCTGCGGTGAGGACCGGGAGCCGATCGCATGCCGCAACCAGCCTCGGAGCGGCTGCCGTCGCGCAGGGACCACGGTCGAGCCCCATGGCGCTCGCGGTTCGTCGGCCCCTCACGCCGGCCTGACAAAGTTGGTGGGAAAAAGTTCGCCGGGCTTGTCGATCGCGGCGGGGCGAGTTCGTAGCCCTGGTGAGAGACCGGCTCAGGGCCGGCTTCCATGGCATCGGAGGCACCGCAATTGACCACCACTCGCACTGCCGTCCCACGCGCCACCACCGGAGCTCGCTCGATGCTCGTCGCTGGTGTTGCCGCCACGGCCGTGGCCAGCGTCGCCACCACGCTCGTCGCCGTCGCAGGCCGCGCGGCCGGAATCAGTCTCGACATCTCGGAGGCTCCCATCCCGGTGGTGGGGTTCGCCTCGCTGACCGCGATCTTCTCGCTGGTCGGCCTGGTGCTCGCCGCAGTACTGCGGCGCTTCGCCCGACGCCCGCGCAGCACGTTCGTCCGCACCACCGTGGCACTCACCGTGCTGTCGCTCGTGCCGGACGTCATCGCGGACGCCACGGCCGATACCAAGGTGCTGCTGATCCTGACGCATCTGGTTGCCGCGGCGATCGTCATCCCCGTTGTCGCGCGACGACTGCCCGCCTGACACCCGCTACCGATCAGGAGCCCACCACATGAAGCAGTACCTGCTCGCCGTCCACCACGCCTACGACGCGCCACCGATGTCGGACGAGGAGATGCAGAAGGCGTTCGCTCAGGTCGACCGGGTCAACACCGAACTGCGTAGCGCCGGCATCTGGGTCTTCGGGGGTGGCCTGTTGCCACCGGACAGTGCCACCGTCGTGCGGGTCGAGGGCGGAAACACCACCATGACCGACGGGCCGTTCGCCGAGACCAAGGAACAGCTCGGCGGGTTCTGGGTGATTCGCTGCGCCGATCTCGACGAGGCGCTCGCCTGGGCCGAGAAGTGCTCGCGGGCGTGCATGGGGCCGGTCGAGGTGCGGCCCTTCGAGGACGAGCCGGAAGGTTGATGCTGGGCGGCATGGATCTGGAAAGCATCTACCGGGCGGAGTACGGCCGCTGTGTGGCCACGCTGGCCCGCCTCCTCGGCGACGTCAGCCTCGCCGAGGAGGCCGTGCAGGACGCGTTCGCGGTGGCCCTACAGAAGTGGGGGGTGCCGCCGCCCAATCCCGGGGCGTGGATCGTGACCACCGCCCGCAACCGGGCCATCGACCGGCTGCGGCGGGAATCCACGCGTGAGGCCCGCCATGCCCAGGCATTGCTGCTGCGCCAACCCGACGAGCCCAGGGAGGTGGGACCGGTGCGCGACGACCAACTACGGCTGATCTTCACCTGCTGTCATCCGGCACTCGCACCGCTGGCGCAGACAGCGCTCACCCTGCGGTTGCTGGGTGGGCTCGAGGTGCCGGAGATCGCACGGGCCTACCTCGTACCCGAAGCAACGATCGCGCAGCGCATCGTGCGCGCCAAGAAGAAGATCCGCGATGCCGCCATTCCCTACCGGGTGCCGGACGCCGCCGAGCTGCCCGCCCGGCTTCCACCGGTGCTGACCGTGTTGTACCTGATCTTCAACGAGGGCTACACCTCGACGGCCGGCGCGCTGGTGCGCACCGGCCTGTGCCAGGAGGCCGTCCGCCTGGCCAGGGAACTCGCCGACCTGATGCCCGACGAGCCCGAGGTTCTCGGGCTGCTCGCGCTGCTGGTCCTCATCGAGGCTCGCCGCCCGGCCCGGGTGGGCCCCGCCGGCGAGCTGGTGACCCTCGCCGAGCAGGACCGGTCGCTCTGGAACCGGGAGCAGATCGCCGAAGGACACGCCCTGGTCCGCCGCTGCCTGCGCCGCAACCGGCCCGGCCCTTACCAGATCCAGGCCGCCATCAACGCCGTGCACACCGACGGGTCCGCCACCGACTGGGCCCAGGTGCTGGCGCTCTACGACCAACTGTTCGCCCACAGCCCGACGCCGGTCGTAGCGCTCAACCGGGCGGTCGCCGTCGCCGAGGTGCACGGCCCGGAGACGGCGCTGGCCAGCCTCGATGGGATCGACCTACCGGGCTACCACCTGCTTCCCGCAACGCGGGCCGACCTGCTGGCCCGGCTCGGCCGGACCGCCGAGGCCCGCGCCACGTATGACGAAGCGATCACCCTGGCTGGCAATGACGCCGAGCGGACGTTCCTCCGAAATCGCCGCTCCGACCTGGATTGACAACCTACTTCGCGCTTCAGCCGCCCACGCGACGCTGACGCAGCGACACCCGGCCGCCAGGGGATCAGACCAGGCCGGCCTCGCGCAGCAGCTTCCACAGCCCCGCGCCGTCCGGCGCGGAGAGCCACTTCTGCCCCGCCGGCCCCGACGACGAGCGGCCCGCCGGGGTGGGCAGGCTGCCGGCCAGCACCGACTGGGTGGGCGAGAGGCGGCGGATCGCCACCCCGGCCACGTTGTCGGGGTGCGCGGCGGCGAACTCACGGTAGATCTCCGGGTCGTGCTGGCCGTCGTCACCGACGAGCAGCCAGCGCACGTCGGGGAACTCCCGGGACAGCCGGGCCAGGGTGGCGCGCTTGTGCTCCCGGCCGCTGCGGAACCACCGGTCGTTCGTCGGCCCCCAGTCGGTGAGCAGCAGCGGCCCCGCCGGGTAGAGGTGCCGGGACAGGAACCGGGTCAGGGTCGGCGCGACGTTCCACGCCCCGGTGGAGAGGTAGAACACCGGGGCGCCGGGGTGGGCGGTGGCGAGCCGCTCGTAGAGCACCGCCATGCCGGGCACGGCGGTGCGGGCGTGCTCGTCGAGGACGAAGGTGTTCCACGCCGCCAGCAGCGGGCGCGGCAGGGCGGTGACCATGACGGTGTCGTCGATGTCCGACAGGATGCCGAACTTGACCTCCGGGTCGAGGACGCGGACCAGCGCCTCCACCGGCTCGGCGTCGGCGACGCTGAGGCGCACCGACGCCCAGCCGGGGGTCAGGTCGGCCTCGACCACGGTGTCGACGAAGCCGCTGCGGTCGGCCTTCGCCTCGTGCTTCACCCCGCCGGTCTCGATGGTGACCGTCACGTGCTTGGCGGGCAGGGTGGCGAAGCTGCGCCAGCCCCGGATCTTCTCCAGCCGCTGCCCGCTGCGGGTGTCGGGGCGGCCGAGCAGCACCCGGCACATCACCCGCGCCCAACCGGGGGCGCCGTAGCCGGCGTACGCGATGATGTTGGGCTGCCACCCGGTGCGCCGCAGCCGGCGTTCCGCCAGCTTGTGCAGGGCGTCTTCGAGCCGCGCGGCGCGGTGCAGGGTCGGTACGGCGAGTTCGGCGGCGGGTGTGGGCGGCACGAATGCCACCCTGCCACACCTCGGCGGAGCCGGCCACGCGAGGCCGGGGCCCCGTCTGGGCCGAACCGCCCCGGCCCGCCCCGTTCGCGTGGCACACTGCGGTCGGGGCGGCGACAGGGGCGTTGGTCGTGTCGAGTGTGCAGCAACGCGGGCGGTGGCTCCGGGCGCCCGACCGGCCGGCGCTGGCCGCGCTCCTGCTCGGGCTGGCCGGGTTCGGCTACCGGCTGGTCCTCACGCTGCTGACCCTGCCCACGTCGAACAGCGACGAGGCCACCTTCGGGCTGGCCGCGCTGCACATCGCCGCCGGCCGGGAGCACCCCGTCTTCCTGTACGGGCAGCGCTACATGGGCACGTTGGAGGCGTACCTCGCGGCGCCGCTTGCCGCCGTCGCCGGGCCGAGCTGGCCGGCGCTGCGGCTGCCGCTGCTGGCGCTCTGGGCGCTGTTCACCTGGCTGATGTACCGGCTGACCCGCCGGATCTGCTCGCCGTGGTGCGCGGTGCTGGTCGTCGGCCTGCTGGCGCTCGGCCCCGAGCGGGTGGTGCGCGACCAGCTCACCGTGGTCGGCGGGCGTCCCGAGGTGAAGGCGGCGGTGGCGCTGCTGCTGGTGATCGCCCTGGGGCTGGCCGACGGGCGGATCCGGGCCCGGCGGCTGGCGGCCGGGGCGGCGGGCCTGCTGGTCGGGGTGGCGATCTGGTCGGACTGGCTGATCGTGCCGTACCTGGCCGCCGCCGGGCTGCTGCTGGCCTGGGTGCTCCGCCGGGAGCTGGCCGGCTGGGCGGGGGCGCTGCTGGTGGCCGGCTTCGCCGTCGGCGCGTCGCCGCTGATCGCGGACAACCTGCGCGCGCCGCCCGGCCAGGACTCGCTGTCGGTGCTGCGGCGGATCAACGCCGCCGCGGGGCCCGCGCCGCCGCCCGCCGACCGGCTGCGCGGCGCCCTGCTGGAGGGGGTGCCGCTGGCCACCGGCCTGTGCCCCATGGACGGGTGCGCCCGCTGGCAGCAGTGGTTCGGGCTGCTCTACCCGGTGCTGCTGGTGGCCGCCGGGGTCCTCGCGCTGGTCGCGTACCGCCGGGCCGCGCGAGCGCCGCGCGCCGACCGGGCCGGGCCCGCCGCGCAGCTCGCCCTGGTCGCGGGCGCGGCCGTGACCCTGGCCGCGTACGCGCGCAGCCCGCTGGCCGCCACCGACCCGCTGGGCAACGCGCGCTACCTGTCGGTGCTCCAGCTCTCCCTGCCGGTGGTGCTGTGGCCGCTGTGGCTGGCGGCGACGAGCGCCCGGCGGCGCGCGGCGGGCGCGGCCGGGCGGCTCGCCGGGGCGTCGGCGGCTGCCGTGCTGGTCGCGCTGACCGCCACCGTGCTGCTGGTCACCGGCGCGTTCGTGGCCGGGGCCGGGTCGCTGCGGGCCGAGGAGGGGCGCGCCCGGGAGCTGGCCGACGCGCTGCGCCGGGCCGGGCTGCGCGAGGTGTACGCGGACTACTGGACCTGCAACCGGCTCGTCTTCCACAGCGCCGAGGAGGTCGTCTGCGGGGTGCTCGACGCGAGCCTGATGCCGGGGCAGAACCGGTACCCGCCGTACTGGCGGCAGGTGGGCCGCGCCGACCGGCCCGGGTACGTGCTGGCGGCGGACGGCCGGGCCGAGCGGCGGCTGCGGGGACTGCTCGGGGCGCGCGCCGACTCCGCCCTGCTGACGGAGGTCGGCGGGTATCGCGTGTACCACCCGGAGACGGCCGTGCGGCCGTGGCGCTGAACCCGGCTGCGTAGGCTGGCCCGACCGGCGCGCGCCGGTGGTCGTCGTCGAGGAGTCCCGCACCGATGCTCATCCTGCTGCCGCCCTCCGAGGGCAAGGCCGACGCCGGCACGGGCCGGCGGCTGGACCTGAACCGGCTCTCGCTGCCCGAGCTGAACCCGGCCCGCGCGGAGGTGCTCGCGGCGCTGGTCGGGCTCAGCGCGGGGCCGGAGGAGCCGGCGCTGGAGGCGTTGGGGCTGACCCCGGGGCTGGCCGGCGAGCTGCGCCGCAACGCCCGGCTGGAGCGGGCGGCCACCGCCCCGGCGGGCCGGGTCTACACCGGGGTGCTCTACGAGGCGCTGGACCTGGCCACGCTGCCGGCGGCGGCCGAGCGGGCGGCCCGCCGGTCGGTGCTGATCAGCTCCGGCCTGTGGGGGGCGGTCCGGCTCACCGACCGCATCCCGCCGTACCGCTGTCCCATCGGGGCGCGGCTGCCCGGGGTGGGGGCGCTGTCGGCGTACTGGCGGCGGGCGCTGGCCCCGGCGATGGAGTCGGCGGCCGCCGGCGGCCCGGTGCTGGACCTGCGCTCGGGCGCGTACGCGGCGACCTGGGCCCCGCGCGGCGAGCTGGCCGGGCGGACGGTGACGGTGCGGGTGCTGCACGAGCGGGAGACGCCGACCGGGCCGGTGCGGTCGGTGGTCAGCCACTTCAACAAGGCGACGAAGGGGCGGCTGGTCCGCGACCTGCTGACCGCCGGGGCCCGCCCGCGCACCGCCGACGGGTTGCTGACCGCCCTGCGTGACCTGGGGTACACCGTGCTGGAGCAGCCGGCGGCCGTCGGCCGGCCCCGGGCGGTGGACGTCGTGGTGACGCGGTTGTGACGGGGCGTGCCGCCGGCCCCGGCTGCCGCAAGTTTTCCTCAAGGCTCGCGGCCACGGGTACCGCCGGGCGGCCCGGGGGGCCACGGTAGGGGGTACCCCCGACGCCGACAAGGAGACTGTGGTGGCCCCCGAACCCACGCTGCTCGACCGGCCTCGCCCCGCTGCGGCCCCGCCGCCACTGGACTGGCGGACCGTCGCCGACGCGTTCGAGGTGGCCTGCCTGGTGCGCTGCGCCTCCGCGCCGGCCGTCCCGGCCCGCGCCGGGCGTCACCCAACCCACGCCCTCGCCCCCGCCGCCGAGTTCAACCGGGAGGACGCGGCGCACCGGATGCGCCACCTTCTCGCCCGACTGGAGATCCCGGTCGCCCACGAGAAGATCACCGGCGGCCTGCGCCGCCGCTACGAGCTGCACCGCCTCCAGGTGTCCCGCGAGCATCGGGCGACGTACGCGACGCTGGTCGACGCCGGCTGGCGGCAGAGCCGTCGGGAGCTGCTCGGCGGGGTCGTCCCGGGGGCGTCCGCGGCCCGCCGTGCGGCGCGTCCCCGGCTGGCCGCCGCGGCCTGGCGGGCGGCGCTGCTGGCCGGCGGCCGGCACGTGCGCCGGCACATCCTCGGCGTCCGGCTCACCGACCGGGAGCTGGCCGCCATGCTGGTGCGCGGTGCCACCCTGCTGGACGTGCCCGCCCTGCTGCGGCCCGGCGCGGGCTGCTTCGTGGTCAGCGTCGCCGACGGCCCGGACCGGGACCGCATCCTGCACAGCGTCGCCCTGGACCCGGCGACCGGAGCGGGCGTCGCCGCAGTCGGCTGATCGCGGCGGTCGGCGCTTCACGCCGGCCGGCCGATCGCGGCGGGGGGCGCGTCACGGCGGACGGCGCGGGCCTCGCGGCGGCCCGCCGGTCGCGGCGGGCCGGCTCGTCGCGGCCGGCTGCGGGCTTGCGCGGGGACGGTGGACCGCGCAGAGTGCACCGGGTGAGCCGTAGCTGGACCGTGCCCGCGCGCGCCCGGCGCGTGGGGGCGCTGCTGATGGTGCTGGTGACGGCGGCGGCCGGGCTCGCCGGCTGCCGGGAGGCGCGCGGCGCGCCGATCCCGATCCGGATCGCCACCGGCAGCCCCACCGCCGTCTACCACGCGTTCGGCCAGTCGCTGGCCACCCTGCTCAACCGGGAGCTGCCCGAGGTGCGGGCGAGCGTGGTGATCACCGCCGCCTCGGCGGAGAACATGCGGCTGGTCGGCGAGGGCCGGGCGGAGCTGGGCTTCACCCAGGCCGACGTGCTGCCCACCGGCCGCCAGGAGCACCCGGGCGTGCTGGCGGTGGCCCGGGTCTACGACGACCTGCTGCACCTGGTCACCACGGCCGGCGGCCCCGTCCGCTCGGTGACCGACCTGCGCGGCCGGCGGGTCTCCGTCGGCGCGCCCGGCTCCGGGACGGAGGTCACCGCCACCCGGCTGCTGGAGGTCGCCCACCTCGGCGGCGACCGCGTGCGCCGGGAGCGGCTCGGCCTGGACGAGTCGGTCGCCGCGCTGCGCGCCGGTCGGATCGACGCGTTCTTCTTCTCCGGGGGCCTGCCGGTGCACGGCGTCGAGGAACTCGCCTCCGCCACCGCCACCCGGATCGTCGACCTGGGCGAGTGGAGCGAGCCGCTGCGCCGCGGCTACCGCGAGGTCTACGTGTCCCGGGACATCCCCCGCTCGGTGTACGGGGTCGACCCGGTCACCACCGTGGCGAACCCGAACTACCTCGTCGTGCGGGCGAACCTGCCGGAGCCGCTGGTCCGCGAGGTGACCCGGCTGCTGATGGAGCGCCGCACCGAGCTGGCGGCGACCCATCCGGCGGCCGGCCGGACGAGCCCCCGCTCGGCCATCGCCACCTCCCCGCTGCCGCTGCATCCCGGCGCGGCCGACTGGTACCGGTCGCACAAGCCCTGACGGTCTCCCGGGCCGGGGATCGGCCGGGCCGGTCGACGGATCAGCCGGCAGGTCGGGGATCAGCCGCTCCGGGGATCGGCCGGGCCGCCGGTCCGGGGGTCAGCCGACGCGCTCGGCGGGCGAGTCCGGGCCGGCGGGGAACCACAGCCCCGCCACCAGGCCGCGCGGCTGCGCCGGGCGCATGGTGAGCCGGCCGTCGGAGGCGTCCACCAGGACCGCGACGATGGTCAGCCCGAGCCCGGCGCCCTCCACGTTCTGCACGTCGGGGGCCCGCCAGAACCGCTCGGTGGCCCGGTCGAGCTGGTCGGGGGGCATGCCGGGGCCGGTGTCCCGCACCTCCAGGCACACCCCGCCGTCGGCGGGCCGGACGGTCACCGTCACCTCGCCGCCCGCCCCACTGAACTTCACCGCGTTGTCGATCAGCGCGTCGAGCGCCTGGTCGACCGCCGTCGGCACCGTCCGGGCGTACGTCGGGACGTCGCTCGTGGTCAGGCGCAGGGCGACCGAACGGTGCCGGGCCAGCGGCTGCCAGGCGGCGACCCGGGACGCGGCCACGGCCGCCGCGTCCACGGCGACCCGCTGGTTCTCCGCGCGCTCGGCGCGGGCCAGGGTGAGCAGCGCGTCGAGCAGCAGGGCCAGCCGGTCGGTCTCCTCCAGCGCCAGCCGGTGCTCGGCCCGCCCCTCCGGGTCGGTCAGGCTCGGCCCCAGCTCCTCCACCCGCAGCCGCAGCGCGGTCAGCGGGTTGCGGAGCTGGTGGCTGGCGTGCGCGACGAAGGCCCGCTGCCGGTCCATCACGTCCGACACGGCGTCGGCCATGTGGTTGAAGCTCGCCGCCAGGCGGCGCAGCTCCGGCGGGCCCAGCCGGTGCTGCACCCGCGCGCCCCGGTCCCCCTCGGCGATCTCGTGGGTCACCGCGTCCAGCTCGGTGACCGGGCGCAACACCCAGCCGGCCAGCCCGAACGCGGTCAGCACGCAGGCCAGCACGGCGACGACGCCGATCGCCACGAGCAGCAGCCACCGGGCGGCGACGGCCCGCCGGACGCCGTCCGCCGGGCTGGCGATCAGCACCGCCCCGAGCACCTCGCCGCCGTCGTTGACCGGCACGGCCACCACGACCGGCCCGGCCGCCCACGGCACCACCGAGTCCGGGGCGCTGAACTGCTGCCCGGACAGCGCGTGGTCCAGCGCCGGGTCGGTGTCCGGCCCGGGTCGCCAGCTCCGCGACGCCACCACCGTGCGCCGGTCCCGGTCCACCAGTGCCGCGCCGATGCCGTACAGCTCGTCGTAGCTGGCCAGCTCCCCGCCGATCGGCCCCGGGACGCCGCCGCGCAGCGCCGGCCCGGCCAGCGAGGCGAACCGGGTGGCGTCGGCGAGCCGGTCCGCGCGCAGCAGGTCGGTCTCCCGGCTGGCCAGGGTCGCCGCGAGCGGGGTCTCCAGCGCGATGAGCACCAGCACCATCAGCAGCAGGTAGCTGACGACCAGCCGACGACGCACGGGCCCCCCTCACGCCCCGCGCAGCCGGTAGCCGACCCCACGGACGGTCTCCACGAGGCGGGCGTCGCCCAGCTTGCCGCGCAGCGACCCGACGTGCACCTCCACGGTGTGCCGGTCGCCCCACGTGGTGCCCCAGACGTCGAGCAGGATCCGGTCGCGGGGCACGGCCGCCCCGAGCTGCCGGGCCAGCGAGAGCAGGATGTCGAACTCCTTGCGGGTGAGGGCGACCTCCCGGCCGTCGACGGCGACAATCCGCGCGGCCACGTCGATGCGGACGGGCCCCGCCTCGATGACGTCCCGCCCCGGCGCGGCGTGGGCGGCCCGGCGCAGCACCGCCTCGATCCGGGCCTGGAGCTCCACCATCGAGAACGGCTTCACCACGTAGTCGTCGGCGCCCAGCCGCAACCCCAGCACGCGGTCGCGCTCCTCGCCGCGCGCGGTGACCGCGATGATGCCGAGCTGGGCGCTGCGCCGCCGCAGGGCACGGCAGAGGTCGGTGCCGTCGCCGTCGGGCAGGGTCAGGTCGAGCAGCACCAGGTCGCAGGGGGCGGCGCGGAGGGCCGCCGCCACGGTGGCGGCGTGCTCCACCTGGTAGCCCCGGCGGGCCAGGGCGGACGACAGGGCGGCGGCCACCCGGCGGTCGTCCTCGACGAGCAGGATGCGCAACCCGCCTCCCCCGTTCCTCGTGCTGGATCGTGGAATGGTCGCAGAAGCGTCGCGCGGGCGGGAGGGCCGCCCGGTCAGACCACGACGAACCGAGGGCCCGGACGACCGAGGTCGTCCGGGCCCCCACAGTGTGGTGACGCCTCAGCCGCAGAGGCGGCCGATCTCCTGTCGGAAGCGCTCCATCGAGTTCGGCTCGTCCGGGCCGAGCAGGTAGACCTTCAGATCCCGGCGCGCCTCGGTCATCGGGTCGTCGCCGGCCCGGGTGACGGCGACGATCTTCTCCAGCTCGCCGCAGTCGGCCGAGAGCAGGTACGCCCCCCGCGAGGTGGGGAAGTTGCGGCGGAACTCGTCCTCGGGCAGCCCGCTCGGGTTCGCCACCACGTAGGGGCGCTGGCTCTGCACGAAGTCGGAGACGACGCTGGAGATGTCGCTGATCAGCATGTCGGTCTGGTTGAAGCAGTCGAACAGGGCCGGGACCCGGCCGGTGACGACCCGGTGGCCGGGGCCGTCCAGCGAGGTGGCCTCGGTGTCGCCGCCGGCGGCGCGGATCAGCTCCACCACCCGCTCGTGGACCGCCTTGGTCTCCTTGGACCGGGTGCCGGTCAGCGGGTGCGGCTTGTAGATCACTCGCACCGACGGGCGGGCGGCGAGCAGCCCCCGGATGATGCGCTCCCCCATCGCCGTCAGCGAGGTGTGGTACGGGTCGTCGTCGAGCCACCCCTCCCAGGTCGGCGCGTAGAGCACCGTGAAGGGCCGGTCGATCGACTCCGAGCCGAAGGTGTGCACGCCGGCGAGCTGCGGCCGGCCGATCTCCACGATGTCGGCGTCCAGCACGCCGACGCCGGCCCGGGCGTAGCGCTCCCGCCCGGCCAGGCCGGCCACCCACACCTCGTCGTACACCTTGCTGTACGGGTTGACGCTGGCCTGCTTGTCGCTGTCGCCGTGGCCGACGAAGACGTGCTTCGTGCCCGGCTCGCGGAGCATGTGGATGTTCGCGCCGACGTTCGCCGCGTAGAGGGCGGCGCGCACGCTGGTCAGGTCCAGGTTCATGAAGTCGACGCCGGCCGGCACGCAGATCACGGGCAGGCGGGTGTCGGCCAGCTCGTGGAACGCCTCCCGGCTGCGCATCAGCACCACGGCCCGCCGCTCGAGGGCCTCGGTCGGGGCCAGCCACATGTTGGCCTGGTAGACGTCCTTCGCCGGACCGGCGAAGTAGAGGGCCACCTCGGGGCGGTAGCTCTCCATCCAGTGCTGCACCGCCGGCAGGAGCGGGCTCTTGCCCATACCCCGGCCGCGCAGCCAGGTCAGCGCGACCACGCCGCCGGCCAACGCCGCGGAGAGCACGGTGGCGGCGCCGCCGGCCAGCATCGGCGTGACGCTGTCCCACGCCGCCGCGAGGACGGCGGCGGGAACGAGCAGCATGTTGACCACGGCGAGCCGCTCCCCGGCGACGCCCGCCGCCCACTCGGGCGGGCGCGGGGCCGCGCGCAGCGGGCCGAGGTCGATGTTGCGCACCAGCGCGGATGCCGGGTTGCGCCGGTCGATCATCCGGTTCAGCGCGCCGGCGAAGACCGCGACGACCCAGACCGCGACGGGCAGCAGCAGCACCGTGACCAGTTCCCCGGCGGTGAGGCGCAGCGCCGCGACGACGAGCAGGATGCTGGCGGCGTCCCGGGCGAGCTGGCGGTAGACGCGGCCGAGGCCGACCTTCTCCAGCAGCGTCATGGTGGGGGCCGACCAGCGGGCGAGGGCGAACTCGCCGGCGATGGCCAGGGTCGCGCCGACCGCGAAGACCCAGACCGCGCCCAGCGCCGCCGAGACGAGGGCGACCAGGTAGAACAGCAACAGCACCGCCCCGCGAGCGGCCACTCCCGCCGGTCCCATCAACTTGCCGAACAACGTTTACTCTCCCCCAACGAGATCGGCGACGGGGCCGGCCCCCGTTGCGGGACCGGCCTCGACGTTCAGGTGGCTAACTGCGGGGGCCATCCGTTCGCGGTGCCCGGCCCCACTCGCCCCCAGACCTTAACGCGAGGCGCATGGGAATCCATATTCGGGTATTGCCGTGTTCATCCCGTTGCTACCCGTTCGTCCCCTGCCGCTTCTTCTCGGACGCGGTCGCCTTCCTGTCGGGTTCCTCCAGCGGCCACTTGCGGAAGCACCGCACCGAGCCGGGGGCGAACCGCCGGGCGTACTGCTCGTAGCCGAGCTTCCGCAGGGCGTCCTTGGCCTCCAGGTTCACCCAGTAGACGCAGATCGTCGTCACGTTCAGCCGCCCGAGCGATGCCTCCAGGTCGGGCAGCGGTGGGATCTCCGTGCCGTCGGCGAACGCGGCCAGGCGCCGCCGGTCCCGGACGAAGTCGGAGTTCTGGTCGTACTCGACCAGGTAGCCCACCCGGGGCATGACGACCCGCAGGTGACTGCTGACGATGGGGGCGGTGCGCATCAGCGTCGACGGGGCGAGCAGCAGGCCGGGCTGCCGGGGAAGTCCCTCGATCCACCGGACGATCTCCAGCCGCTGCTGCGGCAGCTTCCACAGGGGACGCGGCGCGACCTCGACGAAGCTCCGCTTGTCCCACATCGGCACGCCGTACTGCACGAAGGAGAAGACCAGCGCGCCCGCCACGACGGTGCCGGCCAGCCGCGACGACCACTTCAGCCGGGGCAGCCCGACGGTGCAGAGGATGCCGATCAGGCCGGGCAGGGCGAGGATCCAGGGCACCCGCCACAGCACCGCCGACACCCCCGTGGCGTCGGCGAGCGCCTCCAGCACGCCGGGCACGAACAGCACGCTCATGGTCACGGCGGCGCTCGCCGCGAGCAGCCGGGGGGTGCGCCGCCGCACGAGCAGGGGCGCGAACCACAGGGCGAGGCCGCCGATCACGCCGAGCGTGCCGACCAGCAGGGTACGGCGGTAGGTGCCCTCGGCGTCGAAGAACTGGGTCTCGCCTCCGACCGCGGCGACCGACCCGAGCACCAGCCGCGACAGCACCACCGCCCCGACCGGGTAGAGCAGCGCGACCGCGCCCGCGGCCAGCGCCGCCCCCCAGCGGCCCACCAGCAGCATCGCCAGCCCGGCCGCGCCGACCAGGATCGGCAGGATGATCGCGGAGGTCGAGCTCAGGCCCGTCGCCACCACGGAGAGCGCGAAGACCAGGAACAGCTTCCACTTCGCGCGCGACTCGAACCAGTCGGTCAGGTAGACCCACATGAGCGGGACCACCGCCGAGACGAACATGCCCTTGCCCTCGTAGAGCCGGGGCAGGTGGAAGGTGCCGAGCGCGGCGTCCGAGCCGACCACGAAGTAGAGGTAGACGACGGCGACCGTGAAGGCCAGCACCGGCCGGCGGGGCGCCCAGCGGTGCACCAGCCGCCACAGGGCGAGCACCGCGAGCACGGCGAGCGCCGGCAGCAGCACGAACCAGGTGGCGTCGGCGGCGTGCAGGCCCAGGAACCGCCCGAGCGCGCCGGCGAAGACCTCGATCGAGGAGATCGGCGGCTGCGTGCTCATCGGGGCGGCCACGTTCTCGGTGAACAGGAAGTCCCGCAGCGGCACGGTGTCCCGCTCCGCCACCCAGACGGACTTGCCGACGTAGAAGACGTCGTCGGGGGTGTTGCGGGCCATGTAGAGCGAGGAGACCGCGACGCCGGCCGAGATGATGAGCACGTAGAGCGCCTGCCAGGGGGTGGCGACCGGCTCCTCGGCGTCGGCCCGGGCCAGCCAGGTGTGGCGGGCCAGCAGCGCCGCGCCGACGGCGGCGGCGAGGCCGAGGCCGGTCGGCACCCACCACGACACCAGCCCGCCCACCCCGGCGGTGACGGCGGCGCCGATGCCGAGCAGGCCGGTGCCCGTGGCGGCGAGCCACCACCAGCGCGCCCGCTCGGGCTCGCCGCCGGCCTCGGGGGGCGGCGGGGCCACGGCGGCACGGCGTCGCCGTACGGCGCGCAGCACCGCGAGGGCCACCGCGCAGACGGCGAGCACGGCACAGCAGACCAGCCAGACCCCGAAGATCGCCGACGGCCGCGCCTCGATCAGGAACGCGGCGTGGTACAGGGCCGTGAACAGCGCGAAGGCCAGCACGGCGGCGTCGGTGATCCGGCGCGGGAGGGCCCCCACGGCGTACCCGAAGGCCGCCGCGAACCGCCGCCAGCCGGACACCCGCGTGGGCTGCTCGACCGGTTGCTCCTCCTGCGGCCCGTCCGTGGCGGGCTGCTCGTCCGGCTCGCGCCGGTCCTCCGCCGCCAGGGCGTCGTCTACGACCTTCGGCACGGGGTGTTCCTTGTTCCTCGTCGAGTGGAGTGGGAAGGGTGCGCCGCCACGGCGGCACCTGGCCGGCGCGGGTCACCGGCCGCCGGGCGACACCCGGCCGGGCCTGGGTCCCCGGCCGGCGGCGCGGCGCACGGTGCGCAGCCTACCCGACCGGGATCGCCGCCCCGGCCGGGCGACACGGGTGCCGGCGGGCCTCAGCGGGAGTCGTCGGCGAAGAGCCGGCCGACGGCCCGGTGCGCGGGGAGGATGCCCCGCCGCTCGGCGTCGGCGTCGGCGACGCCGGCGAGGATGTCCAGGAAGTGGTCGAGCTGGGCGGCGAGGGGCTCCCGGTTGCTGATCAGCTCCGGCACCTCCATGATGCTCTGCTGCCGGTAGCCCCGGCCGTCCGGCGTCGCGGCGTCCAGGGAGACGTGCCGGTAGATGGTGACGTCCCGGCGGATCAGGTCCGCCTCGATCAGCCGGTCCACCTCGCTGATCACCAGGGTCCGCACCTTGCGCTGGCCGATCCGGCTCGCGGAGACGTTGGCCAGGGCGGTGCCGCCGAAGGTCAGCAGGGCCTCGGCGACGTCCTCCGCCCCGGGCAGGGAGCCCGGGTGGAAGTGGCCCAGCGTGCCGTGGACCGACGTCGGCTCCTGGCCGCCGAACGCGCGGATCGCCAGGTCGACGTCGTGGATCAGCAGGTCCCACGCCACGCCCGTGCGGATCCTCGGCGCGTACGGGGAGTGCCGGGTGACGGTGAGGTGCACCGGGTCGCCGACCAGCGCGAGGGCGGTGAGCACCGCCGGGTTGAACCGCTCCAGCAGGCCGCACAGCAGGGGCACGCCGCGCTTCTCGGCGGCCGCCACCACCTCCTCGGTCTCGGCGAGGCTGCCGCAGACCGGCTTCTCGATCAGCAGCGGCGTGTCGGCCGCGAGCACCCGGCCGGCGAGGTCGTGGTGGAACTCGGTGGGGGCGGCGACGACGACGGCGTCGACGCCGGAGAGGTCGTCCAGCTCGGGCGCCCACTCGGTGCCGTACCGGTCGGCGATCTCCCGGCCGGCGGACTCGCGGGGCTCGACGACCCGGGCCAGCGTGGCCCGGTCGGACTGGGCGATGACCCGGGCGTGCAGGGAACCCATCACGCCCGTGCCGACGAGGGCGAACCGCACCCGCCCGCTCACGCGCCGACCGCCTTGCGCACGGCCTCGACCACCCGGTCCACGTCGCCGTCGGCGAGGTGGTGGTGCACCGGGAGGGAGACGCACCGGCGCACCACGTCGTCGGCGACGGGGGTCGGGTCGACCACCACCCGGGGGTGCTCCCGGTAGCAGTCGTAGTCGTGGACCGTCTTCGGGTAGTAGACGCCGCAGCCGACGCCCTGCTCGGTCAGCCGGGCGACGACCTCGTCCCGGGTGGCCGGCGCGGCCTCGGTGACCAGGACGGTGTACTGGTGCCAGACGTGCGACCGGCCGGGCAGCTCGGCGGGCAGCCGCAGGCCGGGCACGTCGGCGAGGCCGGCCGTGAGGCGGGCCGCGTTGTCCCTGCGCCGCTTGACGTTGTCGCCGTACGTGGCGAGCTGCGGGATGCCCAGCGCCGCCTGGAGGTCGGTGAGCCGGTAGTTGTGGCCGGCGACCTCGTACTGGTAGCGCTGCCGCATGCCCTGGTTGCGCAGCACCCGCAGCCGGTCGGCGAGGTGGGCGTCGTCGGTGGTGATCATGCCGCCCTCACCCGTGGTGAGGTTCTTGGTGGCGTAGAGCGAGAACGCGCCCAGCCCGAAGCTGCCCGCCCCCCGCCCCCCGACGGCCGCGCCCAGCGACTGCGCCGAGTCCTCGACCAGCCCCAGGCCGTGCCGCCGGGCGAGCGGCACGATGGCGTCCATGTCGGCCGGCTGGCCGTACAGGTGCACGGGCATGAGCACGCGGGTACGCGGGCCGACGGCGGCGGCGAGCGCCTCCGGGTCGACGCAGAAGTCGTCGGCGCGGATGTCGGCGAAGCGCGCGGTGGCCCCCGCCTCGAGGATCGCGTTGAGCGTCGCGACGAAGGTGAACGGGCTGGTGACCACCTCGTCGCCGGGCTGGAGGTCGAGCACCTCCAGGGCGGCGACCAGCGCGGTCGTGCCGTTGTTGACCGCCACCGCGTGCTCCACCCCGACCAGGTCGGCGAACTCGCGCTCCAACCGGGCGACCATCGGGCCCTGCGCCAGCCGGCCCGAGCGGATCACCTCCACCGCCAACTGCTCAGCCTCCTCGTCGAGTCTGACGACGGAAATCGGGATCACAGGGTTCTCCTTGCGGGTCGTCGGTGGCAGCCAGCACGGTAACAGCGGCGCGGGGCCGGGGAACGGTTGGCGTGTCGGCCTGGGGCGACCGGCACGCGGGGGCCGCACCGGCAGGAAGCGGCGCGCGGGCTCGGTTAGGGTTGTGCCTTGCTCTGTCACCATCTGACTGCCTACGACCGGCAGAACGCGACGCGGAGGCACGTGACGCATGGTTGAGACCGCCACGCGGCAGGACGTCGCCACCTCCGAGGCGGCGGCCCCGCCCGCCCCCGCCGGCCCCCTGAGGCGGTGGCTGTCGGTGGGCCTGCGCGTCGTGGTCGTCGCCGCCATCGCCGTCGGGATGGTGTGGAGCGTGGTCGACCAGTGGCCCCAGGTCCGCTCCACCTGGCTCGGGCTGGCCTGGCAGTCCGTGGTGCTGTCGGTCCTCGCCGCGCTGGCCGGGATGGTGGCCAACACGATGGCCTGGCGGGCCGCCGTGGACGACCTGGAGCACCGGGTGTCCGTCCCCGCCGCCCTGCGCATCTGCCTGGTGGGCCAGCTCGGCAAGTACATCCCGGGCAGCGTGTGGGCGTACGTGCTGCAGATCGAGCTGAGCCGGCGGGTCGGCCTGCCCCGGGCCCGCGCCTTCCTGGCCACCCTGGTCAGCGTGGGGCTCGGCGTGACCGCCGCGCTCGGTCTGGGCCTGCTGAGCCTGCCCGCGCTGCGCGAGGCGGCCGGCGGCGACGACTCCACGTACGCCGACTCGGTGCGGGTCGCGCTCTGGATCGTGGCGGCGCTGTTCCCGGTGGCGCTGGTCTGCGCGGTGCCGCGGGTGCTCACCGCCCTCGTGCAGCTCGCCCTGAGGGTGCTGCGCCGCCCGCCGCTGGAGCACCGGCTCACCTGGCCGGGCGTGCTGCGGGTGGTCGGCTGGAGCGCCCTGGGCTACACGTTGTTCGGCGTGCACCTGTGGCTGCTGGCCAACGCCCAGGCCACCCCCGGCCTGGAGGGGCTGCTGCGCAGCGTCGGCTCGTTCGCCATCGCGATGACGGTGGGCATGTTCGCCTTCCTCTCCCCCTCCGGGCTGGGCGTGCGGGAGGCGGTGCTGGTCGCCGCGCTGGCCCCGTTCCTGGTCGACAGCGGCGGCGTCGGCGCGGCGATGGGCATCGCGCTGGCGTCCCGGCTGATCTTCACCATCGCCGACGTGCTCGCCGCCGGGCTGGCCGCCCTGTCGGGCGTGCGCCAACTCCGCCGGGACGCGCCGGCCGGGGCCGCCCCCGCCGCCGAGTAGCGGCCGGGGCGTCAGCGGGCGACGACGCTGGTGATCCGGGTGAACTCGCGCATCAGGTCGTAGCCGTCCCAGGTGGCGGCGAAGTTCAGCGCGTCGCCGACCGGGACGATGCGGTCCACCCCCCGGCCGCCGAGCGCGCGGGCGAAGGCGACCAGCTCGTCGGCGGTGAACCCGAAGTGGGTGACGGTCTGGTCCCGGCGGACCACCACCGGCGCGAGGTCGGCGAGGGTGTCGACCCGGGCCTGTGGGAACGTCCCGACGCCGAGCCACCGGCGCGGGATGTCGCCCGGCCCGGCCAGCTCCACCGTCGCCAGGTCGTTGCCGTCGAAGTGGACGGCCGTGGCCGCCCCCTCGACGGCCAGGCCGTAGGTGGCCACCCGCTTCTCCACCGCCATCGCGGCGTCGATCTCGGGCCGCTTGCCGTCGAGCACCGCGCGCAGCCGGGCCAGCAGGTCCGCCCGCGCGGCCTCCGTGGCGGCCGGGTCGCCGACCCAGTACACGGCGCGCGGGGAGGCGCAGGCGGCCTGGTCGAACCAGTACGAGTCGTTGTAGAGGCCGAGGGCGGCGGCGTCGCGGTCCCGCTCGTCGGCGGCCAGCCAGCCGGCCGCGCCGATGACGGTGAACGACGACCGGTCCGGGAAGGTGAGGTCCCGGGCGTGCGGGGCGAGCGGATGCCGGCGGATCTCGGTCACCGACCGGTCGCCGCCCCAGACCACCCGCAGGTCGGCGGCGGCCGACAGCGCGGCGGTCACCGCGTCGTCCCGGCCGTACGTGACCATCCGCTGGGTCTGCCGGACCGCCTCGTGGGCGTCGGTGAGGGTGTCGCCGAGCGCGTCGAGCACCGCGTCGGCGGCCCCGGCGGAGCGCGACGAGATCCGCACGACGTTGGCGTTGCCGGCCAGCGCGGACAGCGCCCACGAGTAGACGAAGATGGTGTCCACGTTGGCGGGCGGCACGTGGAAGACCAGCCCCCGGGGGAAGCGGAGCTGCCCGGGTTCGTCGGCCACCCGGGCGAGGGCCCTGCCGATCTCGCCCCGGCGCAGGAAGAAGCCGAGCGAGGCCAGCTCCGGGTGCCGGCGGGCGACGGCCGGGCGCAGCAGCCGCCGGGCGAACGCCACCAGGAACTCCACGACCCGCTCGTCCCCGACGGTCAGCGGCCCGCCCGCCGGGGCCGCGCCCAGCGCGGCGACCAGGTCGTCGACGGCGATCGCGCCTCCGGCCGGGAACCGCTCGATGACCTTGCCGCTCATGCCCGCACCTCGCTGCGCTCGGCGCCGGCATGAGACACCAACGCACCGTGTCCGTTGATTCGCTCGCTGCGCTCGCTCACGCCGCCTCCGCGAAGGTGTCGCTGCATCCGCGCGCCTCGGCGCGGGGCAGCCGGCCCAGGATCTCGAACCGCTTGCCGGGCCAGGCGCCGTCGTCGACGCCCCGCACGACGCCCCGGTCCTCGGTGAGCAGGAGGTGCCCCGGGTACGAGCGGGGCATCGTGCTGACCACCTGCACCACCCCGGGGGTGCCGGCCGGCACCTCCGCCCAGGTGCGCGGGTCGCGGACGATGACGTCGGCGAAGTCCGGGCAGTAGAGCCCGCCGCCGTCGGGCCCCTCCAGGAAGGTGGTGCCGATCTGCTCGACCATGCCGTAGAAGTTGTGGATGCGCCGCAGGCCGGTGTCGGCGGTGAGGCGGCGGCGGAACTCGGCGTTGTCCACCGCGCGGTCGACCAGCTTCTTCCAGCCGCCGCTGTGGATGAGGATGCCGTTGCTCAGGTCGAACGAGTGCTCGCGGGCCAGCTCGTAGAGGTAGAGCCAGGTCATGAAGGTGAAGCCGAAGATGAGGAACGGCCGGTCGCCGTGCCGGTCGAGGAAGGCGCGCACCGCCTCCGGGTCGGGCCGCTCCTGCTCGTCGAGGACGAAGGTGTGGTCCCGGCCGAAGTTCATCAGGCCGAGCACCCCGGCGCCCCGGGCGGAGAACGACGCGCGGTTCTTGAACAGCGCCCTCGTGTCGACCAGCAGCATCGGCAGCCGCTTGGGCCCGGTCACCGCGCCCAGCGTGGCGGAGAGCATCTTCTGCTGGAGGCCGGCGGCCTCCCGGTCCAGGAAGATCCGGCTCACGTCCCCGGTGGTGCCGGAGGAGGTGAGCACCTTGAAGACCTCGTCGTCGGGGATGCTTTTGAGGACGTGGTGCTTGAACAGCCGCACCGGCAGCCAGGGCAGGTCGGCGAGGCGGTCGTACCGGCGGCCGGGCGGGTGGCCGAGGGCGGCGAGCAGCCGGGCGTACTCGGGGCTGCGGGCGCGGTGGTGCTCGGTCAGCTCGACCAGCTCCGGCAGCAGCCGCGCCTCGCGGGCCGCCTGGTCGAGGGTGAACAGGGTCATCCCAGCGCCTCCAGGGAGCGGTAGTCGATCTTGCCGCTGGGTAGCTGCGGCAACCGCTCGACGGTACGCACGTCGAAGCCGGAACGGTGCAGCCGCAGCCGCTCGGACAGCCGGCCGGCCAGGGCCCGCGCGTCGTCGTCGGTGATCTGCTCGGCGTAGAGCACCACCCGGTCCGGGCCGGAGACGGCCGCGACCGGCCCGTGGTCGCGGGCCAGCTCCTCGATGTCGTGCAGGTTCACCCGGACGCCGAAGACCTTGCCGAACCGCTTGAGCCGCCCACGCAGCCACACGAACCCGTCGCCGTCGAGGTGGCCGAGGTCCCCGGTGCGCAGCACCCCGCCCAGCTCGTCGCCCCGGGCCAGGTCGGCCGCGTTCTCGGCGTACCCCATCATCACGTTCGGGCCACGATAGACCAGCTCGCCGACGACGCCGGGGCGGTCGGTCTCCGCGCCGTCGGGGCCGAGCACGGTGAACGAGCCGCCGTCCAGCGCCGGGCCGACCGAGCCGACCCGCTCGGGCAGCGCGTCGGCCGGCAGGGTGCTCATCCGGGGCGACGCCTCGGTGCAGCCCCACATGACGTGGAACCGACCGCCCAGCGCGGTGATCTTCTCGTGGAAGGCGAGGACCAGCTCGTCGCGCAGCCGGCCGCCGGCCTGGGTGAGGGTGCGCAGCGAGGGGTACTTCGCGGGGCTCCACCGGATGCGGTGCAGCATCTCGTAGTTGTAGGGCACCCCGGCCAGCGACGTCGCGCCGTGCGCCGCCACGGCCTGCCAGAACTCGCGAGCCAGCACCCCGCCGTCGACGACGAGGACGGTCGCGCCGGCGGCCAGGTGGCTGTTGAGCACAGACATGCCGAAGCTGTAGTACAGAGGCAGGCTGGTGGGGGCGACCTCGTCCGGGCCGACCGCCAGCGCCCGCGCCACGGCCGCCGCGTTGGACTCCACGGCCGCGCGGGACAACCGGACGAACCTCGGGTCCCCGGTCGAGCCGGACGTCGCCAGCAGCACGGCGAGGTCGGGGTGGGGCTGGTCGGCGCAGGCGCCCTCGCGGACCCAGACCGGCCCCAGGGTCGGGTCGTCGACCGCGCGGTACCGCTTGGGCAGCTCGCCCGGGGTCGCGCCCGCGCCGCCCTCGGCCAGGCCCACCACCACGGCCGGGCAGAAGCGCCCGACGAAGTCGGCCAGCACCGCCGGGTCCAGCCCCGGGTCGAGCAGGGCCACCGGGCGGCCGGCGCGCCACGCGCCGGCGTACCGCAGCACCGCCGGCACCGACGTGCCGCTGCGCGCGAAGACCACCCCGGGCGGGAACCCGGCGTACGCGGCGGCGTGCCGGTCCACCTCGGCGGCGAGGTCGGGGCCGCCGAGCACGGCCCCGCTGGCGGCGTCGATCAGGCGGGCGGTCGGTGCGACCAGGCTCACGGCAGGAGCCCCCCGTCGACGCCGAGCACCTGCCCCGTCACGTAGCGGGCCGCGTCACCGGCCAGGAAGCGGATCACGTCGGCCACCTCGTCGGGCTCGCCGAGCCGACCGAGCGCCGCCGCCGACGCCTGCCGCTCCAGCACCTCGGCCGGCAGCGCGGCGGTCAGGTCGGTGCGGATCACCCCGGGGGCGACGGCGTTGACCCGGATGCCCCGGGGGCCCAGTTCGCGGGCGGCGGAGCGGGCCAGCGCGGCGACGGCGGCCTTCGACGCCGCGTACACCGACTGGCCGGCCGCGCCGTACGTGCCGACGACCGAGGCGAGCAGCACGACGGAGCCGCCCCGCCGCTCGGTGCCGTCGGCGCCCCGGCGCTTGCGGGCCATCGCCCGGCCGGCCGCCTGGACGGCCGCGACCGCACCGGCGACGTTGACGTCCAGGGTGCGGCGCACGTCGTCGGCGCGCAGCATGCCGAGCAGCCCGCTCTCCATGATCCCGGCGTTGGCGACCAGCACGTCCAGCCCGCCGTGCTCGGCGGTCACCTGCTTCACCGCGGCGCCGACCGCGTCGAAGTCGGCGACGTCCAGGCCCAGCCCGTGCGCGCCGAACTCCTTGGCCACCGCCTCGGCGCGGCCGGCGTCGCGGCCGGTGAGGACGACCGTGGCACCCGCCCCGGCCAGCGCGCGGGCGGTGGCCAGGCCGATGCCGCGGGTCCCGCCGGTGACCAGGGCCACCCGGCCGGTCAGCTCACTCATCGACGCCCAGGCCCCGCAGCATGTCGAGGGCGACCTTGAAGCTGCTCATGTCGATGACCTGCTCGGTGTCGAGCTGGACGTCGAACTCGTCCTCGATCGCGGCGACGAGGGTCATGTGGCCGAGGGAGTCCCACTGCTCGATCCCGCGGTAGTTCAGGTTCTCCACGTCGGTGCCCTCGGGCAGCTCCAGGGCGTCGACGAAGACGCCGCGCAGGCGGTCGGTCAGGCTCATGATCGTGTCTTCTCCGTAGCTCGCTCGAGGTTGGTCACTGGCCGTCACTGCGGCGCGGGGGCGACCCCCAGACGGGGTTCTCCCCCCGCGCCTGTGCCTCCGCGCGCAGGGCGGCGTTCTCGGCCCGCACACGTTCGGCCTGGGCCCGGATGTACTCCTGGTCGTAGCGTTGGAACACCCGGGCGGGGTTGCCCGACACCAGACTGTAGGCCGGGACGTCCTTGGTCACCACCGACAGCGGGTTGATCGTGGCGCAGTCACCGATGGTGACTCCCATCATGATCACGCTGTTGCCGCCGATGAAGCAACCCTTGCCGATCTTCACGGGCTTGCGCTCGATGAGGTCGCTGCCGGAATGGTTCTCCAGCATCATGTTCGCCAGCCAACTGGAGTGGGTGAAGACCAGGCAGTTGAGCCCGATGCTGGTGTGGTCACCGATCTCCAGGCCGCCGCTGGCGTCCAGGACGGTGTTCTCCCCGATCCAGCAGTGTTCGCCCATGACCAGGTTCTCCGGGCTGACGATCTTCGTCCGCTCCCGGATGCGGGTGGTCTCGGGCAGGCCGAGGTACCGGGCCCGCTCCACGTCGTTGAGCAGGCCGCCGACGAAGTCGTCGAGGATGCCGTTGCGCAGCCGGTTGCTGCGCTCGTCGGCCGAGAACACGCTCACTTCTTCTCCCCCACCATCCGGTCGAAGGCCGCCAGGTGCTGGCGGGTGACCACGTCCAGCGTGAAGTGGGAGTACACCAGGTCGCGCTGGCGCTTGGCGATCCACTCCCGCTCCTCCGGCTCGTCGAGCAACCGGATCACGGCGTCCGCGAGGTCGGCCGGGTCGTTCGGGCGGACCAGCACGAAGTTCTCCCAGTTGCGCAGGCGCACGGCCGGAAAGTTGGTCTCGGTGACCGTACCGATCGTCGCCCGGCCGGAGGCCATCGCCTCCAGGCTGGCCGTGCCGAAGCCGCCGCCCTGAAGGTCGTGGGCCACCACGTCGGCGGCGGCGAAGTAGGCCGGCACGTCGGCCGACGGGACGACGCCGGTGCTGATGACAGCGTCGGAGACGCCCAGCTCGGCGGCGCGCCTGGCGTACGCGTCGTAGTAGACCCGGCCGATGACCATGACCTTCGTGCCCGGGTGCTTGGCCAGAACGGTCGGCAGCGCCTCCACCAGGGCCAGCCGGTCGCGCAGCGGGATAACGTGCCCCAGCGACACGATCAGCGGCCCGTCGCCGATCCCGTGCCGGGCGCGCACGTCCAGCTCCGGCGCGCCGTCGAAACGGCTGGGCTCCACCGCCACCGGGATGTACTCGAAGTCTGCCGTGGTCGCCCCGTAACGCTGCGCGCAGTAGTGGGCGGCCAACTCGTCCATGATGACGTAGCGGGGACGGAACCGGCGGATCAAAGGCCTTACCAGGAACCGGTCGAGCAGCCGGAACAGGGCCGCATACTTCGGGTCCGGGCTCTCCAGTCGGGTGTGGATGGACAGCAGCACCGGAACCTGGTGCCGGCGCGCGTACCGCCCCGAGATCCAGCTCAGGTCGAAGAACTGGCCGTGCTGGTGGATGACGTCCGGCCGGAACTCGGCCAGCAGTCGGGACACCCGACGCAGGTTTCCGGGTCGGGCGAGGGCGAAGGCCATGTCGAAGTCGATGGAGAGGCCGAGCTTGGGCATCGGCATGGCGGGCAGCCGCACCACCCGGTAGCCGTCACGCTCCTCCTCCGCCGGCGCGTCCCGGTAGGCGGCCGTCAGGACCAGCACCTCGTGACCGGCGGCGGCGTAGCGTTCCGCCAACGCCGCCGAGAGGTGGGAGCTTCCGCCGGGACGCGGGGGGAAGAAGTTGTTGACGACCGCGATCCGCACAGCGGTAACTCCTGTCGAGGTCGGTGTGGGGGCGGGGGCGAAAGGTCCGGATCCACCCGGGATCGTACGGGCTCGCCGGGGATTCACGGAGGCGCCGCCAGCCCACGCTACCGCAGTGAGACGCCCCGCCGACGACTGCGTCCCACACCGCCGATCGCGCGGCGGAATGGCGCAACTACCTCGCGTGACCAGCGCGGATGGAGCACCAAGGCCGTTCGTGGACCGGGGTGGGAAAGCCCATCCGGTAGGCTCTCCGACCGGTGCCGGCCGGGACGACCGGCGACCATGAGCCGAACACCCCGGGCAGAGCGGACAAGCATGACGAACAGCATCCACCCGACCGCCGTGATCGGGGCCGATGTGGAGTTCGGCGACGACAACGTCGTCGGACCGTACAGCGTGATCGTGGGGCCGACCCGGATCGGCAGCGGCAACTGGATCGGGCCGCACGTGGTCGTCGGCACGCCCGCGGAGTACCGCGGCGGCCCCCACCCGAGGGCGTGGGACACCGACGGCGGGCGCGAGGGGGCCGGTGTCGTGATCGGCGACAGGAACACCCTCCGCGAGTTCGTCACCGTGCACCAGGGCGTCCAGGAGACCACCGAGCTGGGCGACGACTGTTACCTGCTGTCCCGCAGTCAGGTCGGGCACGACTGTGTGCTCCGGGACGGGGTGACCCTGGCCGCCGCCGTGCAGTTGGGCGGGCACACCCGGGTGTGGTCCTGGGCCAACCTCGGCCTCGGCACGGTGGTGCACCAGCGCGGTCACATCGGTCCCGGCGCGATGGTCGGCATGGGCTCGGCGGTGCGCCGCACGATCGAGCCGTTCACCATCGCGGTCGGCAACCCGGCCCGGGTGACCGGCGTGAACCGGGTCGGGCTTTCCCGCCGCGGCTGCTCCGAGGAAGTGGTCGACGCGTTCGAGCAGCACCTCAAGGGACGTGCCGAGCTGCCTGTGGGTCTGCCCGACAGGGTCGCCGCCGAACTGGACGCGTGGAGCAGGAGCATCGCCCCGGCCACCTGACCCTGGCCACCGCGAGGACGGGCCCGGGTCGTCCCGTCGAGCCCGTTCGGGTCTCGACCGGCAGCCCGGCGTCTCATGCGGGTGCCGGCGCCGACCGGAGTCGGCACCGGCACGGGACGTCGCGGGAAGAGGTCAGCTGGCCGGCGTCGAGTTGCGGACCAGCTCGTGCATGCCCTCCTCGACGCTGATCCGGGGCTCCCAGCCGAGCACCTCGCGGGCCCGGGTGATGTCGGCGGCCCGCCGGCTGACCAGCACGTCGCGCGGGTTGAAGATGGGCTCCACGTCGGTGCCCACCGCCTGGATCAGGATCTTGGTGAGCTGGGCGATGGAGGTGTCCACGCCGGTGCCGATGTTGACCGGCATGTTGTCCCGCTCCGACTCCAGGGCGGCGACCACGCCCCGGGCCAGGTCGGTGACGTGGATGAAGTCCATCGACTGCTCGCCCTTGCCGTCGATGATCGGGGCCTGCCCGGCGCGCAGCCGCTGGATGAAGGTGTTGATGACGCTGGTGTAGTACGCCTCGATCTTCTGGCCCGGGCCGTACACGTTGAAGAAGCGCAGCGCCACCCAGGACAGGCCCTTGCTGCGCTGGTAGAAGCCGAGCAGGTCCTCACCGGCGCGCTTCGAGATGCAGTACGGGGTGAGCGGGTCCAGCGCGTCGTCCTCGTGCATCGGCAGCTTCTTCGGGTCGCCGTACACCGACGCGGAGGAGGCGAACACCAGCCGCTGGACGCCGTGGTCGGCGGCGGCGGCGAAGACGTTGTTGTTGCCGACCATGTTGATGTCGATCGACTCGTACGGGTCGGCCTGGCTCTTGTTGATCGAGACGGTCGCGAAGTGGATGACGTGGCTGCACCCCCGCATCGCGTGGTGCACCGCGCCGCCGTAGCGCACGTCCTGCTCGACCAGTTCGACCTTGCCGGTCTCGACCAGCTCGTTCACCCGGGCCCGGTCGCCGCGGGCCATGTTGTCGAGGATGCGGACCTCGTAGCCCTTCTCCAGCAGCAGCGGGATGACGTGCAGGCCGATGAAGCCCGCGCCGCCGGTGATGAGGACCTTCTTGGCCATGCGGATCGGTTTCCCTTCTTCAGGCCGGCTCAGCGGCCGGCGGCGACCGCGGTGACGACCTCGCGCACGGTCGCGGCGACCCGGTCGACCTGCTCCTCGGTCAGGTTGGCGTGCATGGGGATCGCGAGGTGGCGGGCGAAGACGTCGGCCGACACCGGGCAGGGGTGGGCCGGCTCGCCGTAGAGCGGCTGCACGTGCGAGGCGTACGTGCCGAAGTTGCACTGCACGCCGCGCTGGCGCAGCCGGGTCGCCACCGCGCCCCGGTCCACGGAGGGGGCGAGGGTGAGGATGTACGCCTGCCACGGGTGTTCCCGGTCGGGCAGCTCGGCCGGCACGGTGACCAGGTCGAGGCCCTTGAGCAGCTCGCCGTAGCGGGCGGCGATGCGCCGCTTGGTGGCCAGCAGGTCGGGCAGCCGGTCGAGCTGGGCGAGCATGATCGCGGCGGCGACGTCGGAGAGCCGGTAGTTGTAGCCCAGCTCGTCGAAGGTGGGGATCGGCAGGTCGGTGGAGGCGGCCCGGGTCAGCGCCCCCTCGATGCCGTACGTGTGCAGCTTGCGCGCGTGGGCGACCAGGTCCTCCCGGTCGGAGGTGAGCGCCCCGCCCTCGCCTGCGGTGATGCCCTTGCGCCCGTGGAAGCTGAACGCGGCCACGTCGGCCAGGCTGCCCGCCGGTCGGCCCCGGTAGGTCGCGCCCGCCGCGCACGCGGCGTCCTCGACCAGGAAGAGCTTGTGCCGGTCGGCGATGGCGCGCAGCTCGTCGTAGTCGGCGGGCTGCCCGGCGACGTCCACGGCGACGATGCCGACGGTGCGGGGGGTGATCGCGGCCTCGACGGCGGCCGGGTCGACCGTCCAGATGTCGGGGCGGACGTCGGCGAAGACCGGCCGCGCGCCGGTCCACATCACCGCGTGGCCGGTCGCCGGGAAGGTGTAGTCACCGACGATGACCTCGTCGCCCGCGCCGGCGCCCAGGGTGAGCAGGGCCAGGTGCAGGGCCGAGCCGCAGTTGTTCGTCGCCAGCGCTGCGGCGGTGCCGGTGGCGGCGGCGAACCGCTCCTCGAACCGGCGGCAGGTCGGGCCGGCGCCGGCCAGCCAGCCGGAGGCGAACACCTCGGCGATCGCCGCGAGCTCCGCCTCACCGACGGTGGGCTGGCCGAGCGCGATGACGTCGTCTGACATGTGGCTCCCTCGAAGACGGACCCGGTGAGTGTAGGCCACCCCCGACCGGCGGAGACGAATCGGGCATGCCGGGTCGTGGTTACCATCGGTCGTCGTTCGCGGGGCCGGACGCAGGCGGGCAGGGGGATCAGATGACGAGGTTCGTGGTCGTGGGTGGCGGCATCGTCGGCCTGGCGGTGGCGCACCGGCTAATGACCGACCGCCCCGGTGACTCCGTCACCGTGCTGGAGAAGGAGGCGGGCTGGGCGGCGCACCAGACCGGCCACAACTCGGGCGTCATCCACGCCGGCGTCTACTACAAGCCGGGCAGCCTCAAGGCGACGATGTGCCGGGCCGGCAGCGCGTCCATGGTGGAGTTCTGCGCCGAGCACGGCCTGGCGTACGAGGTCTGCGGGAAGCTGATCGTCGCCACCGACCCGGCGGAGGTGCCCCGCCTGCGCGCCCTGCACGAGCGGGCGGTGGCCAACGGCCTGCCGGTGCGGCTGATCGATGCCGCCGAGGCCGCCGGGTACGAGCCGCACGTGGCGGCCGTCGCCGCGCTGCACGTCGCCTCGACGGGGATCGTCGACTTCGGGGCGGTCTGCCGCAGGCTGGCCGAGCTGCTCGCCGCCGCCGGGGCCGACCTGCGCACCCGCACGGAGGTGACCGGGGTCACCGACCGGCCCGAGGGCGTGGTGGTGGGCACCACCGGCGGCGAGGTGGTCGCGGACGTGCTGATCAACTGCGCGGGCCTGCACGCCGACCGGATCTCCCGGCTGGCGGGGGTGCCCACCCCGGTGCGGATCGTGCCGTTCCGGGGCGAGTACTACGAGCTGACCCCGCAGCGCCGCGACCTGGTGCGGGGGCTGATCTACCCGGTGCCGGACCCGCAGTTCCCGTTCCTCGGGGTGCACCTGACGAAGATGATCGACGGCAGTGTGCACGCCGGGCCGAACGCCGTGCTGGCCACCGCGCGGGAGGGGTACTCGTGGGGACGGGTCAGCCCCCGGGACGTCTGGGACGAGCTCTCCTACCGGGGGCTGTGGGCGCTGGGCCGCCGGCACTACCGGTACGGCCTGACGGAGGTGGCCCGGTCGCTGTCGAAGCGGAGGTTCGCCGCGAGCCTGGCCCGGCTGGTGCCGGAGCTGACCCCGGCCGACATCGTGCGGGCCGGCGCGGGGGTGCGCGCCCAGGCGATCCTGCCCGACGGCGGCCTCGTCGACGACTTCCTGATCGTCGAGGCACGGCGGCAGGTGCACGTGCTCAACGCGCCCTCCCCCGCCGCCACCAGCTCGCTGGAGATCGCCCGGCACATCGTCTCCCGGCTGCCGGTGGACTGACCGCCGCCGGGCGGCCACCCCGGGCCGCCGGGTGGCACCCCGGGCTCAGGCCGGGGCGGCGGGCGCGACCGCGTCCCGCTGCCGGGGCACGGCCGGGGCGGCGCCGAGCCCGGCCGCCACGGACTCGACCAGCGCGTCGAGGTACGCCCCGGTGGGCACGGCGCGGGTGATCGCGAGCCGCCAGTAGAGCGGCCCGACGATGAGGTCCACGGCGGCCTCGGGGTCGGTGTCGGCGGGCAGCTCGCCGCGCTGGACGGCCCGCGCCACGAGCGACCCGCCGATCTCCTGCTGCTTGGCCCGCAGCACCGCCTGGAGGGTCTCGTCGATCTCGGGGTTGCGGGCGGCCTCGGCCAGCAGGTCGGGGACTATCTGCGAGGCCAGCGGGTGGCTCAGCGCGTGGGCGACCACCTGGAAGATGAGACTGAGGTCACCACGTAGGCTGCCGGTGTCCAGCGACGGCAGCTTGCTTCCCGCCGCGGCGACGACGATCTCGACGACCAGTTCCAGCTTCGAGTTCCACCGCCGGTAGATCGCGGTCTTGCTGACCCCGGCCCGCCGGGCGACGGCCTCGATGGAGAGCCGGCCGTAGCCGACGGCGGCGAGTTCCTGCATCAGGGCGCGCCGGATGGCGGTGGTGATCTCGCCGCGGAGCACGGCCGCGCCGGCCGGCGCGCGCCTCTTGGCCGTGGTCACGGCAGACTCCTGTCGGGTGTCACGGAAGGCTCTTCTCGGCGGTCACGTGGGACAATGTAGCGCAACGACGCTACGGTTGCGTCCCGACGTGTTTATGGACTACCTTCCACGCAGCGACGAGGCGGCGGCGCTCCCCCGCACCGGCCACGCTCGAAATCCGTCGTCGCCCGCATCCCGTTGGTACGACAAGATCGGAGCGCCCATCCCATGGCCAACACCGCGCTGGCCGACCCCGACGCCGGCCTGACCCAGGCGCAGCTGGCCGCCCGGTACGGGCTGCGGGTCGCCGGCGAGCGGCCGTCCCTGGCGGAGTACACCCGCCGCCTGTGGGCGTACCGGCACTTCATCGCGGCGTACTCCAACGCCAAGCTGGTCGCCTCGTTCAGCAGCGCCCGGCTCGGGCAGCTCTGGCAGGTGCTGACCCCGCTGACCAACGCGGCGGTCTACTACCTGATCTTCGGCCTGGTACTGAAGCAGAACAGCATCCCGAACTTCATCGCGTACCTCACCGCCGGGCTGTTCATCTTCAACTTCACCCAGACCGCGGCGCAGCAGGGCACCCAGTCGATCACCAGCAACCTGGGGCTGATCCGGGCGCTGCACTTCCCCCGGGCCTGCCTGCCGCTGGCCGTCATGCTCACCCAGTTCCAGCAGCTACTGGCCTCGCTGGTGGTGCTGCTCGGCATCGTGCTGGTCACCGGCGAGCCGATCACCGTCGAGTGGCTGCTGCTGGTGCCGATCGTGCTGCTCCAGGCGGTCTTCAACGCCGGGCTCACGATGGCCCTGGCCCGGGCGGGCTCGAAGATCGCCGACCTCAAGCAGGTCATGCCCTTCCTGCTGCGCACCTGGATGTACGGCTCCGGCGTGCTCTACAACGTGGCGCTGTTCGAGGAGAACCTGCCCGCCTGGGCGACCCGGATCGTCGAGGCGAACCCGATGCTCGTCTACATCGAGCTGGCCCGGCACGCGCTGCTGGAGGGCGCGCCGCTGCTCAGCTCCTCGCTGTGGCAGGCGTGGTCCTACGCGGTGGGGTGGGCGGTCGTGATGGGCGTGGGTGGTTTCATCTACTTCTGGCGGGGCGAACAGGAGTACGGCCGTGGCTGAGCACATCGAGGCGTCCAACGACGTCACCGTGACGCTGCCGAGGATCACCGAGCGCATCCCGACCGTGGTGGTCGACGACGCGCACGTGATCTACCGGGTGCACAAGGGCGGCACCGGCGGCAGCAGCCCGGTCGCCGCGCTGAAGCGGATCGTGTCGCGCTCCTCCGCGCCGAACATCCGCGAGGTGCACGCGGTCAAGGGGGTCAGCTTCACCGCGTACCGGGGCGAGGCGATCGGGCTCATCGGCAGCAACGGCTCCGGCAAGTCCACCCTGCTGCGGGCCATCGCCGGCCTGCTGCCGGTCAACCGGGGCGCCGTCTACACGCAGGGCCAGCCGTCCCTGCTCGGCGTCAACGCCGCCCTGCTCAACGACCTCTCCGGCGAGCGCAACGTCACGCTGGGCTGCCTCGCCATGGGCATGCGCCCCGACGACGTGCAGCGGATGGCCCCGGAGATCATCGAGTTCTCCGGGATCAACCAGCGCGGCGACTTCGCCTCGCTGCCCATGAAGACGTACTCCTCCGGCATGGCGGCCCGGCTGCGGTTCTCCATCGCGGCGGCGAAGAAGCACGACGTGCTGCTGATCGACGAGGCCCTCGCCACCGGCGACAAGGGCTTCCGCAAGCGCAGCGAGAAGCGGGTCCGCGAGCTGCGGGAGAGCGCCGGCACGGTGTTCCTGGTCAGCCACCAGCTCTCCTCCGTCCGGGACACCTGCGAGCGGACGATCTGGCTGGAGTCGGGCGTGCTGCGGATGGACGGCCCCACCGACGAGGTGCTGCGCGCGTACGAGGACTTCTCCAACGGCAAATAGGTTTCCGGCACCCGCACGCCGTCGTGCGGGTGCCGCCCACCGCGTCGTCCCTGGGGGCGATGCGGTGGGCGCGTTATGGTTCACCCGGCCGCCGTGCGGTCACAGCCCGACGTTGTGCTTCCCCGAGAGTGAGGATTCGGCAATGACGCAGGACCACACCACTGGCCCGGACGCCGCACCGGAGAACCCGGCGCCCTGGCGGCCCTCGCGGACGGTGGCGGTGGTGCTGGCCGGCGGCACCGGAACCCGGCTCGGCCTGGGCATCCCGAAGCAGCTCCTGAAGATCGCCGGCAAGCCGATCATCGAGCACACCCTGGCGGTCTTCGAGGCGGCCCCCGAGATCGACGAGATCATCGTGCTGATGGCCACCGGGCACGTCGACGAGGCCCAGCAGATCGTCGACAAGGCCGGCTTCCGCAAGGTCAGCAAGGTCATCGCCGGGGGCGACACCCGCAACGCCACCACCCGCATCGCCCTCGACGCCGTCGGCGAGGGCGACGTCAACATCCTCTTCCACGACGCGGTGCGCCCGCTGCTCAGCGGCCGGATCGTCCGGGAGTGCGTCAACGCGCTCTGGACGTACGCCGCCGTCGACGTGGCGATCCCCTCGGCCGACACGATCATCCAGGTCGACGCCGACGACTGCATCACCGACATCCCCGTCCGCTCCACGCTGCGCCGGGGGCAGACCCCGCAGGCGTTCCGCTCGGGCACGATCCGCGAGGCGTACCGGATCGCCGAGAGCGACCCGGACTTCGCCGCCACCGACGACTGCGGCGTGGTGCTGCGCTACCTGCCCGGCACCCCGATCAAGGTGATCGACGGCTCGGACGAGAACATCAAGGTCACCCACCCGGTCGACGTGCACCTGGCGGACAAGCTCTTCCAGCTCGCCGCCGCGCAGGCCCCCCGGCCCACCGATCGCGCCTACACCGAGGAGCTGACCGGGCGGACCATCGTCGTCTTCGGCGGCAGCTACGGCATCGGCCACGAGCTGACCGAGCTGGCCCGCCGCTACGGCGCCCAGGTCTTCCCGTTCAGCCGCTCCACCACCGGCACCCACGTCGAGCGGGCCGCCGACGTGGAGGCGGCGCTGAAGACCGCCTTCGAGGCCACCGGCCGCATCGACCACGTGGTCGTCACCGCCGGCATCCTGGAGAAGGGCGAGCTGGCGGAGATGGACCAGGAGACGATGGACCGCGTCCTGCACGTCAACTTCGTCGGCCCGGTCACCATCGCCCGGCAGTCCCTGCCGTACCTGCGGCAGACCAAGGGCCAGCTCCTGCTCTACACCTCCAGCTCCTACACCCGGGGGCGGGCCCGCTACGCGCTCTACTCGGCCACCAAGGCCGCCCTGGTCAACCTGACCCAGGCGCTGTCCGACGAGTGGGCCGAGCTGGGCGTGCGGGTCAACTGCATCAACCCGGAGCGCACCGCCACCCCGATGCGCACCAAGGCGTTCGGCGAGGAGCCGGAGCACACCCTGCTCGCCGCCGAGACCGTCGCCCAGTCGTCGCTGGACGTGCTGATCTCCGAGCTGACCGGGCAGGTCATCGACGTACGCCGGGCGCCGGGCGAGCAGCCCGCCGCGACCGTGCCCGGTCAGGGCGCCAAGCCCGGCGCTCCCGTGACGGCCGGCTGACCCCCGGCCGACGAGCCGCCGACGGGGCGAGAGAAGCGGAAGCGACATGCGTGGTGACCTGGTCAGGAAGCTGGCCGCCCGGGTGGCGGCCACCGGCCTGGCGGTGCTGGCGTTCCTCGTCCTCGCGCTGACCGGCGCGACCGGCTGGGGCTTGGCCCTCGCGGTGGCGGCCCTGGCCGCCGCCGCCTGGGAGCGCCGGGTCCGGCCGGCGGCCGACAGCACCGCCGAGTCGGTGCTGCTCGCGGCCGGCGTCCTGGTCGGGTACGCCCGCCGCCTCGACGACGGCTTCGACCCGGCGCTGGCCGCCACGGCCCTGGTCCTGCTCGGGCTGGTGCTGCTCGTGGGTCCGCTGCGGCAGGCCGGCGACCTGGAGATCCGGGCCGCCAACCTGCCGGTGCGGTCGTGGACCCCGCTGGTGGCGTCCCGGCTCGGCGACGCCCTGCTGGTGCTGCTGGCCGCCGTCGCGCTGGCCGCCGCGCTGGTGCTGCCGGCGTTCGTCGCCCTGCTGCTGGCGCTGGTCGTCGGCGCGGGCGTCGGCGCGGTGGCGCTGGACCTGGCCCGCCGCCGCTTCCGGCCGGGCTCCGCCGGCGGGGCGGTGACCCGGGCGCTGCGGGCGCACCAGCCGGAGTTCCTGCTGCACTTCTCCGCCCCGCCCGGGTCGGAGTACCAGGTCACCATGTGGCTGCCGTACCTGGAGCGGATCGGCCGGCCGTTCCTGGTGATGGTGCGGGAGCCGGAGTTCCTCGCCCCGATCGCGGCGGCCACGAGCGCGCCGGTGGTCTACTGCCCGACGCTGAAGGCGATGGACGAGGCGCTGGTGCCGAGCCTGAAGGTGGCCTTCTACGTCAACCACGGCGCGAAGAACAGCCACTGCATCCGGTTCAACCAGCTCACCCACATCCAGATCCACCACGGCGACAGCGACAAGGCGCCCAGCGCCAACCCGGTCACGGCGATCTTCGACAGGAACTTCGTGGCGGGCCAGGCCGCGATCGACCGGTACGCCCGCGCCGGGGTGGACATCCCGGCGGAGAAGTTCGTCGTGGTCGGCCGCCCGCAGGTCGAGTCGATCGAGGTACGCCGCGCGCAGGTAACCGGCCTGACGAACCCGACGGTGCTCTACACCCCGACGTGGACGGGGCACCACGCCGACGCGAACTACTGCTCGCTGCCGGTCGGCGAGACGATCGTGCGGGGGCTGCTCGCCCGGGGGGCGACGGTGATCCTGCGCGCCCACCCGTACACCTCGCAGAACCCGGCGTCGGCGCGGCAGCTCGCCCGCCTGGTGGAGCTGCTCGCCGCGGACCGGACCCGCACCGGCCGCCAGCACGTCTGGGGGGCGGCGGCGAGCCGGGAGCTGTCGCTGGTCGACTGCGTGAACCGCTCCGACGCGCTGATCTCGGACGTCTCCGGGGTCATCTCCGACTACCTCTACTCCGGCAAGCCGTACGCGGTCACCGACATGGGCGGCGACGGCGACCGGTTCGTGGAGCGGTTCCCGCTGGCCGGCTCCGGCTACGTGCTGCGCCGCGACGCGGGCAACCTCGACGCGGTGCTGGACGACCTGCTCGACACCGACCCCCGGGCGGCGGCCCGCTGGTCCACCCGCACCCGCTACCTGGGCGACTTCCCCGTCGAGTCGTACGCCGAGGCGTTCCTCGCGGCGGCCCGCCGCGAGCTGGACCCGGCCTGGGCCCCGCCGGCCCCGCGCCCGGCTCCCGCCGCACCTCGCTGACCGTTGCCGATCGCGCGGTCCGACGGGGCCGGGCCGGGGTGGCCCGGGGTCAGGCCGAGTAGCCGCGGGTGGCGGCCCAGTGGGCCAGGGCGGTGGTGGTGATCCAGTACGCGGGGACGGACGGGTCGGCCGAGTCGGCGATCCGGACGGTGCGCCCGCCGTCGCGGTAGCCGACGACGGCGACGTAGTGCCCGCCGGGGAAGGAGTGCCAGCCGCCGTCGACGTCGGTGGCCGAACCGGCGATGTTGACCACGACGGCGCGCCCGGCGCTGAGGGCCGCCACCACGTCGGTCCGGAGCCGCTCGGCCTGGGCGGTGGTGGCGGCGCCGCCCGGGATCGTCCGGGTCCGGTACGGGTCGCCCTTGACCATCTCGTTGAGCACCCGCGTGGTGTCCTCGGCCGAGTTGGTCCCCATCTCGGTGGTGCCGAGGTCGTCGGCCAGGTCGTCCTGGGTGGCCTTGACGCCGGTGGCGGAGAGCGCGTTGCGCACGGCGGCGGGGCCGCAGTAGTAGTACGTGCTCTGGGCCGCGTAGTCGTACTTGAGCACCTTGGACGACGGGGTCCTCGCAGCGACCGGCTTCGCCGTGGCCCGCTCCGGGGCGGCCCTGGTGGTCAGGTCGGGGTCCGGGGCGGCCGAGGTGGCGGTCGGCGACGGCGGGGCGGCCGCCCGCGTGGGGCCCCCCGCGCCGGCGGGGCGGGGCGCGACGTCGGTCACGGCGGCGTTGTTGGTCTGCCGGGGGGCGGGGGCGTCGTCGGTGGTGACGAGCAGCGCGCCGGTGCCGGAGGCCAGCAGGAACGCGGCGGCCGAGCCGGCGGCGATCTGGTACGGGCGCTGCGTGGCGAGCCGCCGCAGTCGCCGCTTGACGGGGTGGTTCACGTGTTCCTCCACGGTACGGGGCGGGAAGCTGGCACCCGGGGGCGTGCGTCGTCGCACGGGCGCGGACGCCGAGGTCCACGGCCGGTGGGCACCGCTGCGGGAAGACGCCCGGTCAGCCGGGCGTACGGGCGGGGTGCGACGGTCAGTGCGTCGCCTCGACGGCGACGGACGCGGGCACCACGGCACCGTGGTGGAGGAACGACCGAGGGGTGGGGTCGTGCTGCACGAGGATGGAACTCCTTCCGACACCGCCTACCGGGTTAGCTGACGGGTTCGGGCGGGAAGTCGCCCTACCTCGGGCCGTGGCCCGCGGATTCACCCCGGACGTGCTGGGTCCCCGGTTCGTGTTGGTCACGATTGAGCGGGTCGACGCGGCGTCGCCGGATGCGAACGGGTACCGCGCCGGACGCGCCGACACTACTGGCCGCTCCGGGCCGCGCCAACCCTGCCCCACCTGCGCAAACGTCCTCCGTGCGACTTTCTTTCGGCACATTGGGGAACTGACGCTACTCAATGGGATGAGGGGCCTGTCCGGCTCGTCGGGTGAAGAACCGGACAGGCGGTGGCGATCGTCGGGGAATTACCCGCGCCTATCGCCCGCAACGGTGCCCGGTGCCCGTTTCCCGGGCCATGTGACCGGGCTCACCGAATCGGCGCGGGGCCGATCCCAGCCGGCGTGGCCGACCTGCCCCCTCGGTCGCCCGACCACCATCGTTTCGGATCCTTTGGAGCTGAGTCGTTCGTGACGTCGGGGCACAGTCGTCCGCGCCGTCGTGGAAGGCGATCCGTCCACGACATCAGCTCCAAAGGAGCCGAGCGAAACCCACCCGGCCCACTCCGGCCGCCCCGTCACCTCGATCGCGCCGCAAGTGGGCTTCGGCCGCTCCGTCACCTCGATCGCCGCGAGCAAGCTCCGCCGCTCCGCCGCTCCGGCCGTCACGCACGGGGCCCCGGCCGGCGGTACCACGCTGCTGGGCGGGCCCGGGGGCGGTGAGGGGGCGCGGGGCGGCGCGCCGGGGGACGGGACAGGCTCAGCCGATCCGGGCCGGACGCCAGCGGGCGGCCGAGACGGGGCGATCGGCCGCCGTCGCCGGGCGGGCGGCGGGGACCCGGGCCGGGCGGGCCCGCTCGGCCGCCGCGTACGCCTCGGCGGCCAGCGCCCGGGCGGCCCCGGCGGCCGACTCGGCGTCGCGCCAGGCGGCGCGCTCCCGCTCGGCGGCCACCCGGTACCGGGCCAGCCTCCCGTCGCGCGCCACGCGCGCCAGGACGACCTCCTGCTCGACCGGGTGCAGCCGGGGGTTCCAGCCGCCCCGGTGGGCGAGGACGTCGCAGAGCTGCCGGATGGAGAGCTCACCCCGCAGGTGGGCGGCCGTGGCCGCGTGGTGCAGCCAGCGTTCCCGGGCCGCGTACTCGGCGGGGGTGCGCGGGGTCTGCGGCGTCGGCAGGGCCCCCGCGTCGCGGAAGCGCCGGGCGACGGCGTCGGCCTCGTCGTACGCCCGCCAGGCCCGCTCGACCGCGTCCTGAGCGGCGATCCAGGCGGCGCGCCGGCGGTGGGCGTTCTGGGCGGCGCCGGCGGCGGCCACGGCCACCTCCTCGGCGTACCGGCGCAGGTCGGCGGCCTCCTCGGCGTACCGGCGTTGGTCGGCAACCTCCTCGGCGGCCCCGCCGGGGGCGGGCGCGGCGGCCTCCTCGGCGGGCAGTTCCCGGGTCGGGCGGGCGGCCAGCACGGTGAGCACGGTGAGCGCCACCACGAGCAGCAGGGACCAGATGGCGGTGGCCAGCGGCACCCCGGAGAGGAACTGGTGGAGAACGACGTCCATGGTCGGCACCTCGCGGGAAGAGGTCGCGGGAACAGGTCTTCCGCAGGCCGCGGCCGGGGGACGCGCGGGGCGGCGCGGCCCGGCCGGGCGGTGCGGCGACGAGCTTCGGGGAAAGGACGAGCTTCGGGGAGTGCGAGCGGGGGCGGGCGCGGCCCGCCGTGGGCTCAGGCGCGCGGGGGCGCTCGCGGGCCGGACGCCGCCGGGGCCGACCCGGCCGGGGCCTGCTGCGACCCGGCCGCGACGGCGACCGACGGCCCGGCCGGCGCGGGCCACGCGGCGTCGGCAGGGCCGAGGGCGTCGACGCCGGCCGTCGGGACGGTGCTGTCGGTGGCGACGGAGCCGGCCGTCCGGGCGCTGACGGCCTTGGGGGCGCTGACGGTCGTGGGGGCGGAGCCGGCGGGCGTGGCGGCGGGCGAAAGGCCGGCAGTCGGGAATCCGGGCGGGGACCAGGCCGGGGCCACCGGGCCGGCGACGTCGGCGGGGACGGCCGCGTCGAACGGCAGCGACGTGGCGCCGAGGGAGAAGGCCAGCACGACGGCCAGGCTGGTCAGCATCCGCGCCGTCCAGCGCGCGACCCACCACGGGGGGCAGGTCAACGCGATGTGAAGCACGCGCCCACGCTACCGTCACACCGGCCGTACGGGGCGTCGTCAGTCGGCGTGTCGTACGGTTCCGTTCCCCCGTTCGCCCCCGCCGGCGCGGGCCGGCGGCCGGGGCTTGCGGGGCGGCCCGAGCCGCCGGGTCAGCGGCATCTCCACGAAGCGGTGCAGCAGCGCGGCCAGCCCGAGGTTCAACAGCAGGAAACCGAGCGCG
>NZ_BBZF01000012.1:313800-364349 GCF_020884795.1 Micromonospora okii | reverse complement strand
GCGCCGAGCTTCCCGGCCAGCCGCAGCACGGTGACCATGACGAAGACGTGCACCAGGTAGAAGGCGAAGGAGACCTCGCCGAGCCACACCATCGGCCGGGACCGCCACGGCGTCCGCGCGCCCCGCACGTCCGCGTCGGCGGCGGCGGCGATGACCAGCACGTACGCCGCCGCGAGCAGCCCCGCCCACAGCTCGGCGCGGACCCACTGCGCGGCCACGACCCAGGTCACCACGAAGATCACGCTCGCGCCGGTGAGCCCCGGGCCCCGCCACCGCCCCCGGCGCAGCAGCTCCGCCGCCGCGACCCCCATCCAGAACTCCAGCGAGCGCACGACCGGGAAGATCTGGGTGAACCACCAGGTGCTCTCCTGCGGCACGAGGCGCTGCCCCGGCCAGAGCGCCACGATCAGCAGCGGCACGGCGACCACCACCGCCCACAGCACGCCGACCCGCGCCCGGCGGACCAGCGGCAGCGCGAACGGCAGACAGAAGTAGAAGAACAGCTCGCAGGAGAGCGACCAGCTCACCGAGTTGACGCTGTAGAAGTAGCCCGGGGTCGGGTCCCACGCCTGGACCAGGAAAAGGTTCTCCACGGCGGCGCGCACGTTCACCGGGTCGGCGAAGACCCAGACGCCGGTGAGCAGCACCACCGCCCACATCAGCAGGTGGTTGGGGTAGATCTTGGCGAGCCGGCGACGCCAGAAGTCGCGGCGGCGGTCCCCGTCCCGGGCCGACCAGACCAGCACGAAGCCGCTGAGGATGAAGAAGAACTCCACCCCCGACAGGCCCAGGCTGAACAGCCAGTTGACGACGGCCTGGTAGTCGGGCTCGGCGACGATCCGCATGGTGCCGACGTGGTAGCCGAAGACCAGCAGGGCGGCGACCCAGCGGAGCCCGGTCAGCGAGGGCAGCCGGCTCGCGGGGCGGGGCGGCGCGTCGGGGCGTACGGCGGTGGGTGCGCTCGTCATGCCGGCGGCCCGGCCGTCCGCAGGGTCACCAGCACCGCGTCTCCTCCTCGGACGTGTTCCCCGGCGGCGTGCGCCGCCGCAGTGGCGGCGGGCGCGCTCGACGCCGCCCGCCGCACCCTACCGGTTGCCCCGGCCCCCACCCCAAGGCGACGAGCGGCGGCGCTCGTACGGGTGTACGAACAGGCAGGTAGGGTGGGGCCATGACCGCTGCCTACCAGCCGTCGATGCTCGACCTCGCCGCCGACGGGCCGTCCCTCGGCCCGCTCGCCGGGCTGCGCCGGCACCCGCTGAGCCGGGGCGCCTGGGTGGACCACCTCCCCGGCTGGGTGCGCGGCTCCGACGCGGTGCTCGACACCCTCCTCGCCGACGTGCCGTGGCGGGCCGAACGCCGGGCCATGTACGACGCGCAGGTCGACGTCCCCCGGCTGCTCTGCTGGTACGCCGCCCGCCGCGAGCTGCCCCACCCGCTGCTCACCGAGGCCCGCGCCGCCCTGACCGCGCACTACGCCCCGGAGCTGGGCGAACCGTTCGTCACCGCCGGGATGTGCCTCTACCGCGACGGGCACGACAGCGTCGCCTGGCACGGCGACACCCTCGGCCGCTCCGCGCACACCGACACCATGGTGGCGATCGTCTCGTTCGGCTCGCCGCGCCCGCTGCTGCTGCGCCCGCGCGGCGGCGGGGCCGGCCTCCGCTTCCCGCTCGGCCACGGCGACCTGGTCGTGATGGGCGGCTCCTGCCAGCGCACCTGGGAGCACGCGATCCCGAAGACCGCCCGCCCGGTCGGCCCGCGCGTCAGCGTCCAGTTCCGCCCCGCCGGCGTGGCCTGAAGGCCCAGCTCAGCCCGGCCCGGCCGCGAGTGCTGCGGCAACGGCGTGCTAGAAACAACTCTCAGGGTCCGTTGCGCCCCCGTCCCCGACGACGCGAAGGGCGTTCCATGACCCACACCCCCACCGAGCGGCGCTCCCGCTGGTCCGCGTGGACCCTGCACGGCGACGGCCGATCCGTCGCCCCCGGCGCCGTGGTGCGCCCCGACGAGCGGCTCTCCTGGCCGCGCACCCTCGGGGTGGGCGTGCAGCACGTCGTCGCCATGTTCGGCGCCACGTTCACCGTGCCGCTGATCACCGGCTTCCCGCCCGCGACCACGCTCTTCTTCTCCGGCATCGGCACCCTGCTCTTCCTGCTGATCACCGGCAACCGGCTGCCCTCGTACCTGGGGTCGTCGTTCGCGTTCATCGCCCCGGTGCTCGCCGCGAAGGCCGGCGGGGACCTCGGCCCCGCCCTCGGCGGCATCGTGGTGGCCGGCGCCGCCCTGGCCCTGGTCGGCGTCGTCGTCCAGGTCGCCGGCACGCGCTGGATCGACGCGCTGATGCCGCCCGTGGTCACCGGCACCATCGTCGGGCTGATCGGGCTGAACCTCGCCCCCGTCGCCTGGGGCGCGGAGGGCAGCGGCACCGGCTTCCGGGCCCAACCGCTGATCGCCCTGGTCACCCTGGCCGCGATCCTGCTCACCACCGTGGCCTTCCGGGGCTTCCTGGCCCGGCTGTCGATCCTGCTCGGCGTGCTGGTCGGCTGGCTGCTCGCCGCCGCCCTCGGCGACCTCGACCCGAAGGCCGTCGACGGGCTGCGCGAGGCCGCCTGGATCGGCCTGCCGCAGTTCCACGCCCCGAGCTTCAGCCTGCGCGCGACCGTCCTGGTCATCCCCGTGATCCTGGTGCTGATCGCGGAGAACGCCGGGCACGTCAAGGCGGTCGCCGCGATGACCGGCCGCAACCTGGACCGCGACATGGGCCGGGCGCTGCTCGGCGACGGCCTGGCCACCATGCTCGCCGGCTCCGGCGGCGGCTCCGGCACCACCACGTACGCGGAGAACATCGGCGTGATGGCCGCGACCCGGGTCTACTCGACGGCCGCGTACTGGGTGGCCGGGGTGGCGGCCGTGCTGCTCGGGCTCAGCCCGAAGTTCGGCGCGCTGATCCTCACCGTCCCCGCCGGGGTCCTCGGCGGCGCGACCACCGCCCTGTACGGCCTCATCGCCATCCTCGGCGCCCGCATCTGGATCGAGAACCGGGTCGACTTCCACGACCCGGTCAACCTGATGACCGCCGCCGTGGCCCTCATCGTCGGCGCGGCGAACTACACCGTCACCACCGGCGACCTCTCCTTCAACGGCATCGCCCTGGGCACCGCCGCCGCCCTGGTCATCTACCACGGGATGCGCCTGGTCGCCCGCCTGCGGGGCACCACCCCGGGCCCCCGCCCGGGGCCCGAACCCGAGCTCTGAGCCGACGGCGCGGGCGGGGGCGGTGCCCCCGCCCGCGCCCGCGTCAGTCCCGCTCGACGAGGTGGCCGACCACCGACGGGCCGAGCATCACGGCGAAGCCGCTGCCGTCGCGGCGCGGGTCCGCCGGCGGCAACTCCACCGGGTCGCCGATCGCCGTCGCCCCGACCGGCCGGGGGCCGACCCACGCCACCACCAGGTCCGTCTCGCCCTTGAGGAACCGCTGCGCGCGCACCCCGCCGGTCGCCCGACCCTTCGCCGGGTACGCCCCGAACGGCGTGACCTTCACCGTCGCGCCCGTCGAGGTGACCACCATCGGCTCGCCGTGCCCCGGGTCGTCGGTGCGGATCGCGCCGAAGAACACCACCCGCGCCCCGGCCGGCAGGTTCATCCCGGCCATCCCGCCGCCCTTCGGCCCCTGCGGGCGCACCAGCGAGGCGGGGAAACGCAGCAGCGACGCCTCGGACGAGACGAACGCCAGCGACTCCGTGCCGTCGACCAGCCAGGTGGCCCCCACCACCTCGTCGCCCTCGCGCAGCCCGATCACCTCGAACTCGTCGGAGCGCACCGGCCAGTCGGGGGCGCACACCTTCACCACGCCCTGCCGGGTGCCCAGCGCCAGGCCCGGCGACCCCTCGGCCGTCGGGCCGAGCGGGGCCAGGCCGACCACCGTCTCCCCCGGCTCCAGCGGCACCAGCTCGGCGGCGGACATGCCGCCGCGCAGCGACACCGTGCCCGCCTGCTCCGGCAGCACCGGCAGCGGCAGCACGTCGATCTTGAACGCCCGGCCGGCGCTGGTCACCAGCAGCACCCGGCCCCGGGCCGTGGAGTGCACGAGCGCCCGTACCGCGTCGTGCTTGACCCGGCCGCTGCGGCGGCGCCCCTCGGCGGTCTCCTCCGACTCGGCCGCCGTGCGGGCGACCAGCCCCGTGGCGGAGAGCACCACCTGGCACGGGTCGTCGGCCACCTCCAGCGGGCCGGCCGGCGCGGACGCGGCCAGCACCTCCTTCAGGTCGCCGTCGACCAGGGTGGTGCGCCGCTGGCTGCCGAACTGCTTCACCACGGCCGCCAGCTCGTCCGAGACGACCTTCCGTAGCACCTTCTCGTCGTCGAGGATGGTGGAGAGCTTCGCGATCTCGGCGCGGAGCTGCTCCTGCTCGGCCTCCAGCTCGATCCGGTCGAACCTCGTCAGCCGGCGCAGCGGGGTGTCCAGGATGTAGCCGGCCTGGATCTCCGACAGCTTGAACTTCTGCATCAGGCCGTCCCGGGCGGCCTGGGCGTCGTCGCTGCCCCGGATCAGCTTGACCACCCTGTCGATGTCGAGCAGGGCGATCAGCAGGCCGTCGACCAGGTGCAGCCGCTCCTCGCGCTTGCGCCGGCGGTACGAGCTGCGTCGGGTCACCACCTCGTAGCGGTGCCGCAGGAAGACCTCCAGCAGCGCCTTCAGCCCGAGGGTGCGCGGCTGGCCGTCGACCAGGACCAGGTTGTTCACGCCGAACGACTGCTCCAGCGGGGTGAGCCGGTAGAGGTCGGCCAGCAACGCCTGCGGGTTCACCCCGACCTTGCACTCCACGACCAGGCGGGTGCCGTTCTCCCGGTCGGTGAGGTCCTTCACGTCGGCGATTCCGGTGAGCCGCTTGGTCTTGTTGACCTCGTTGGTGATCGCGGCGATCACCTTCTCCGCGCCGACGCCGTAGGGCAGCTCGACGACGGTGATCGCCTGCCGGCCCCGGCTGCCCTCCAGCGGGCCGATCTCCACCCGGCCGCGCATCCGGACCACGCCGCGCCCGGTCTCGTACGCCCGACGGACCTCGTCCAGGCCGAGCAGCAGCCCGCCGGTCGGCAGGTCCGGCCCGGGGACGAACTCCATCAGCTTGTCCAGGGTGGCGTCCGGGTGGTTGATCAGCCACCGGGCGGCCGACACGACCTCGCCCAGGTTGTGCGGGATCATGTTGGTCGCCATCCCGACCGCGATCCCGGACGCGCCGTTGACCAGCAGGTTGGGGAACGCGGCCGGCAGCACCGTGGGCTGCGTGAGCGAGCCGTCGTAGTTGGGCTCGACGTCGACGGTGTCCTCGCCCAGCTCGCCGACGAGCAGCATCGCCTCCCGCGACATCCGCGCCTCGGTGTTGTGGTTGACGAAGCCGCCGGCGAGAAACGAATGGTCCTCCGTTTCGACCCGCACCGAGTACACCTCGGCCGGCTCGCAGCTCGCCACCTCGGTGATCCGCTCGAACCGGTAACCCGAGTCCATGACCGGCAGGATCGTCGCGAGGATCTCGGGCTCCCGGATCCGGTCGATGATGCGCAGACGTTCGGTCTCCCAGCGCTCAACCCTGTCGAAGTTGTGCTTGGTCAGCCACTTGCGCCCGCTCCCCCGTCGGTCGAAGTCCAGGGCACCCCGAACATAGTCGGCGACGAACGGAACATGGTCCTTGCTGAGGCGGTGCGGACGCAGTGGCGAGTGCACGAGCAGCTTCTCCAGCTTCGCCTGCTTGGTCCGCAGGAAACCGACCCGGTTGGCGAACGCCTTGATGTTTCGCAGGCCCGAGACGACCAGCCGGTGCTCCGTGGAACCGCTCGGGCGGACGTACCGGCGCCGACAGGCGATGACGCCGAACTCCGCCAGGAGTTCCTGCACCTCCCCAACGAGCCGCTCACTGTAGCTGGTGTACTGGATGGTGAAGCTCTCGTTCGCCACCCGGACTCCGCCGTCGCCCTCGAAGAGAGCCATCAGGAAGGCCCGCTTGACGCCCCAACCGCCGGTCCAGACGAACTGCGGGACAAACTTGTCCCGTGCCTGGTGGCCGATGAACTCCGCCAACGGGCTCGCTCGGAAGGCATCCATCCCGCCCGCGTGGTCCTGGACGTCCAACTCCTGGATGCGCTTACGGTCGACGCGGGTGTGACGATCGCTGACGTAGCGTCGGCCGCCGACGATGTGATCGTAGGCGTGCAGCACCTCGTCGAAGAAGTGCTCGTCAGTGTTGTTGAAGCCGGCTCGTGAATCGCTCGCCCAGCCCTCTGACGCCCATGCTCCGCCGAGAACGCCGATCGTGTACTCCCGTGCGGTGGGAACAACCTGGGACCAGGCGTTGCGCGCAACACAGACGACCATGTCGGGCCTGATCTCGTCCAGCCTCCGCCACTGGAAGATCGGCACGCCCAGCGGGGCTTCGAGACAGAGGACGAGATGGTTCTCGCTTCCCCTCAGCGAGAACCCTGCCTCGGTGCTGATCCGGATGGTGGGGTGTACGCCGGAGTTGAACACCTTGGTCGCCCGGACGGCCTTGCCATCCTTGTCGAGGACCTCGAAGGCGACGTCCGCCTCGCTATCCGGGGCGAGATCGACCAGGTCCGCGATCCGTGGGCTCGACCCGTCCGCGAGGCGAATCCGGGTATCGCCCGTGATGCAGTAGCGCGCGGCGGCCGGGCCGTCGTCCGGGCTCCCAAAATTCCCATGCCCGTCGATGAGTGGGGCGTTGAGCGAGAAGTCCTGGGCCAGCCGGACCATCGCGTCGTAGATGGCCGTGTCGCCGTGCGGGTGGTACCGGCCCATCACGTCGCCGACCACCCGGGCCGACTTGACGTGCGCCCGGTCGGGGCGGTGCCCCGCCTCGTGCATCGAGTAGAGGATGCGCCGGTGCACCGGCTTGAGGCCGTCCCGGGCGTCCGGCAGGGCGCGGGAGTGGATGACCGAGAAGGCGTACTCCAGGTAGGAGTCGGAGACCTCGGTGACCAGCGGGTTGTCGAAGACCCGCGCGCCGGCCTGGTCGAAGGCGGCCAGGTCCGCCCGGGGACCGTCGTTCTTACGGCGTGCCATGGTTCAGCTCTCTCCTCGGCGGGCCACGGTCGGGCGGCCCTCTTCCGGGCGGGCGGTGATCTGGGGGCGGCCGGCGGGCCTCATGCGTCGATCGCCTCGCGGTCGACCCGGTCGGCGGAGTCGATCAGCCAGTTGCGGCGCGGCTCGACCTTCTCCCCCATCAGCAGCTCCAGGATCCGCTCGGCGGCGTCGACGTCGTCGAGGGTGATCCGGCGGACGGCACGGGTGGCCGGGTTCATCGTCGTCTCCCACAGCTCGTCGGCGTCCATCTCGCCGAGGCCCTTGAACCGGGGGATCGGGGTGACGATCTGCTTGCCGGCCTTCTCCAGCTTGCGGACCGTGGCCTCCATCTCGGCCTGGGTGTAGGTGTAGACGGTCCGCGGGTTGCGCCCCCTGGTGGTGATCTTGTGCAGGGGCGGCATCGCGGCGTAGAGCCGGCCGGCCTCGATCAACGGGCGCATGTACCGGGCGAAGAGCGTGATCAGCAGCGTGCGGATGTGCGCGCCGTCCACGTCAGCGTCGGCCATGATCAGCACCCGGCCGTACCGCAACGCGGAGAGGTCGAAGGTGCGGCCGGAGCCGGCGCCGAGCACCTGGACGATCGCGGCGCACTCGGCGTTGTCCAGCACCTGTTGGAGGTTGGCCTTCTGGACGTTCAGGATCTTGCCGCGAATCGGAAGAAGCGCCTGATATTCGGCAGAACGGGCAAGTCGCCCCGTTCCGAGCGCGCTGTCCCCCTCCACGATGAACAGTTCACTTCTGTCGATGCCCGCGGAGCGGCAGTCGACCAGCTTGGCCGGCATCGACGCGCCCTCCAGGGCCGTCTTGCGGCGGGCGGCGTCCTTCTGCTGCTTCTGGGTCAGCCGGACCCGGGCGGCGTCGACGATCTTCTGAAGCACCGTGCGGGCCTCGGCCTTGGTGCGGCGGTCCTCCAGCCACGCCTTGACGTGCGCCTCGACCAGCCCCTGGAGCACCTTCGTGATGCCGGCGGTGGAGAGCTCGTCCTTGGTCTGCGAGGTGAACTGCGGCTCGGGGATGCGCACGTGCACCACGGCCGTCATGCCCTCCAGGACGTCGTCCAGGGTGGGCGCGTCCTCCTTGGCCTTGAGCAGGCCCCGGGCGTTGCGGGCCGCGTCGGCGAGGGTGCGGGCCAGGGCCCGCTCGAAGCCCTTGCGGTGGGTGCCGCCGTGGGCGTTGCGGATGGTGTTGGTGAAGCACTCGACGGTGCGGTCGTACCCGGTGCCCCAGCGGAAGGCGATCTCGACCTCGGCGCGCCGCTGCACGTTGGACTGCATGACGCCGTTGGCGTCGGCGGCGTTCTCCCGGTACGTGCCCTCGCCGGTGACCAGCAGCGTGCCGGAGACCGGCCGGTCGCCCGCCGGGGCGAGGAAGTCGACCATGTCGGTGAGGCCGTTGGGGAAGTGGAAGGTCTCCTCGACGGGCTCCTCGCCGGTGTGGTCGCGCAGCAGGTACGTGACGCCGGGGACGAGGAACGCGGTGTTGCGCAGCTTGAGCCGGACGGCCTCCGCGTCCAGCACCGCGCCGGTCTCGAAGTATCGGGGGTCGTGCCAGTAGCGGATCGAGGTGCCGGTGCGCTGGCCGCGCTTCATCGCGCCGACCACCTGGAGCCCGGGGCCGGCGGTGAAGGGGGCGTCGGGGCCGGGGCCGTCGAAGACGCCGGGCACGCCGTGCCGGAACGACATCGCGTGGATCTTGCCGGCCCGCCGGACGGTGACGTCGAAGCGGCGGGAGAGGGCGTTCACGGCGGAGGCGCCGACGCCGTGCAGGCCGCCGGAGGTCTTGTAGCCGGAGCCGCCGAACTTGCCGCCGGCGTGCAGCCGGGTCAGCACCAGCTCGACGCCGGAGATGCCGCTCTTGGCGTGCACGTCGGTGGGGATGCCCCGGCCGTCGTCGTCGACCTGCACGGAGCCGTCGGCGTGCAGGACCACCGTGACCTCGGTGGCGTGACCGGCGACACCCTCGTCGGTGGAGTTGTCGAGGATCTCGTTGACGAGGTGACCCACGCCACGGCTGTCGGTGGACCCGATGTACATGCCGGGGCGCTTGCGGACGGCGTCCAGGCCCTCCAGGTGTGTCAGGTCGTCGGCCCCGTAGAGCGTCTCAGGCTGTGCGGTCAACTGGTCGTACTCCCAGGTCTCGGCGGTGGTGGTGCCGCTCACCGGCTCGATCACCTCGCGCGGCGCGCCGGAGGGAGCCTAACCGGGAGGTGGGACAGGACGTCGACGCCCCGCGCGGGGCGGGCCGCCCGGCGGGGCCGGGCAGGGGGCCGGCGGGGTGCGGACACAGGTCGTCAACGCGTCCGGGCCCGCGATTCATCCCGGCGGGCCTCCCGCTCGTCCCGGGCCCTCTCGCCCGCCGGCGGACGGGCCGACCCCGGGCCCGTCACCGACGGTGATGGGACGTTGACGACCGTCGCACGCGCGTGGTGTGATCCCCGTCTCGGAGAAGGTTTTCCATGTATGGATGGAGGACGTGGATGTCCCTGTTCCGTCGCACCGCGCTCGCGGCGGCGCTGACCGTCGCGGCGGCGGCGCTGTCGACCGCCGTCGCGCCGGCCGCCCCGACGTCGGCCGCCCCGGGGGTGGCCGCCCTGCCCACCGCTGCCGTGGCCCTGGGAGACAGCTTCATCAGCGGCGAGGGGGCGGGGGCGTACTCGTCGGTCGTCGACGTCAACGGCGTCAGCCAGGGCTTCCCGGGCTGGAACGCGGCGAACAGCAACGCGTACTTCTGCCACCGCTCCCCCAACGCCTCGCTGTTCCAGGCCGACCTGCCGGGGGTCCAGGCCCGGTTCAACCTGGCCTGCTCCGGCGGCCAGCCGCACGACATCGCCAACGCCTCGGCCGCCCGCGCCAAGGGCCGCTCCGTGGCCTCCCAGCTCGACCAGCTCCGGGCGGTCGGCCGCACCCACGACATCGACCTGGTGCTGGTCGGCATCGGCTCGAACAACAGCTCGTTCACCTTCGGCAACGTGGCGGAGAAGTGCGCCAACCGGTTCATCGCCGACGCGTGGACCGGCTGGTGGGAGTTCTGGGCGTACCTCGGCGGGCCGGTGCCGCAGGAGCCGTGCACCGACGCCGACCTGGCCAGCGCCGCGCAGCTCGGCGCCGCGACGGCCGAGACCACGGCGGCCGTACGGCAGATCCTCACCACCCTCGCCGAGATCGACGCCGACGGCCGGCACCGGGTCGTGCTCCAGGACTACACCAACCCGCTGCCGTTCGACCTCGCCGCGAACTTCTGGGAGGAGGACGGCCGCGCCGACGACCGGGACAAGTTCCGCGACCTGGGCGCCGAGCGGTACGCGGCCGGCTGCCCGATCCACCGGGCGAGCCTGCTGCCGGGGCACCGCTTCTCCACGGGGCTGGGCACCCTGGTCGGCTCGGTGCGCGCCACGCTGGCCGGCGAGTTCCCGGCGACCGACCTGGTCTACCTGAACGTGCAGCGGGCCTTCGACGGCGCGCGGCTCTGCGAGCAGTCGAGCAGCCCGGCCGGGGTGCTGGCCACGCCGATCCGGCTCCAGGACGGCCCGAGCGGCACGTTCGTCACCAGCCTCTCCGGCAAGGACAAGATCGACATCCAGCGGATCGCGAACACCTGCGTGTCGTACTTCCAGACCTGCCAGGAGTCGTGGCACCCGAACGCGGCGGGGCACCGGGTGCTGGGCCGCTGCCTGGCCGGGGCCGCCGCCGCGACGGCCCGCGCGGTGAGCTGCGTCCGCTCCGGCGACGGGACGATCACGGTGAGCTGACCGCTCCAGCGTAAGGAAGGGCCCCTTGTTAATAAGGGGCCCTTCCTTACAGGGTGGGCCGGGGGCCGAGGGCGAGCAGCAGCGGGCCCGTCGGGCCGTCGATCAGGTCGCCGAGCCGCGTCTCGTCGAGCACGGCGAGGAACGCGGCCTGGGCGCGGCGCAACTGCGTCCGCAGCCGGCAGTCCGCCGCCAGCGGGCAGGCCGGTTGCTCGCAGGAGACCACCTCGTCGTCGCCCTCGAAGGCGCGGACGACGGCGCCCACGGTGAGGTCGCCGGCCGCCTCGGCGATGGCCACCCCGCCCGCGCGCCCCCGGATGGTCACCAGCACCCCGAGGCGCTGCAACCGCTGCACCACCTTGGCGACGTGGCTGCGGGGCAGCGCGAGCCGCTCGGCGAGCTCGTCCACCGTGGTGCGCGCCGGCTCGGCGGCGGCCAGCATGGCGATGCGCAGCGCCATGTCCGTGGCCCGGTTGAGCTTCACGCGTCGACCCTAGCCACCGGGCCGTCCCGGCGGCACGGGCCGGGGCGCGGCGCCGCTGTGATCCGGACGACCCTCGACCCGGGACTTTCGACCCTTAAAGAGGAATCCAGGAATCCTGTTTATTGAGCGCGTCGGAAGTCCGGCGGAGGAGGCCGGCCCAACCCGCAGGAGGAAGCGTGCTCACGGAATCATCGGCAGCAGTGGTGCGGGCGACCCTGCCCGCGGTGCAGGCGAACGGCGCGGCCATCACGAGCCGGTTCTACCAGCGGATGTTCGCCGCCCACCCGGAACTGCTGAACCTGTTCAACCGGGGCAACCAGGCCACCGGGGCGCAACAGGCCGCGCTGGCCGCGGCCGTCGTCGCGTACGCCGAGCACCTGATCGACGCCGGCCACGTGCCGTGGGGGCCGGTCCTGGACCGGATCGCGCACAAGCACGCCTCGCTCGGCATCACCCCGGCGCAGTACATGATCGTGGGGCGGCACCTGCTCGCCGCCGTCGGCGAGGTGCTCGGCGAGGCCGTCACCCCGGAGGTCGTCGCGGCCTGGGACGAGACGTACTGGCTGCTGGCCTGCGAGCTGGTGGCCCGGGAGGCCCGGCTCTACCAGGGCGCCGGGGTGGCCGAGGGGGAGCCGATCTGGCGAAGCTGGCGGGTGGCCGAGCGGGTCCGGGAGACCGCGGACGTCGTCTCCTTCGGCCTGACGCCCGTCGACGGCGGCCCGGTGCCCGGCTTCGTCCCCGGCCAGTACGTCTCCGTCGCCGTGGACCTCGACGGCGACCGGGGCCAGCAGATCCGGCAGTACAGCCTCTCCGGCCGCCCCGGGGCAGCGCAGTGGCGGATCACCGTCAAGCGGGTGCGCGGCGTCGCGGGCGCGCCCGACGGCATGGTCTCCACCTTCCTGCACGACCACGTCGCCGTCGGCGACACGCTGCGGCTGAGCCCGCCGTTCGGTGAGGTCAGCGCGGTGGCCGGGGACGGGCCGCTGGTGCTGGTCAGCGCCGGCATCGGGCTCACCCCGGCGATGTCCGCGCTGGAGCACCTGGCGGCCACCGCGCCGCAGCGAGCGGTGACGCTGGTGCACGCCGACCGGGACGGCGCCGCGCACGCCCTGCGCGACGAACTGCCCCGGCTGCACCACGCCCTGCCCAACCTGCGGACCGCCCTGTGGTACGAGGACCCCGAGGGCGCCGACGGTCCCCTGACCGAGCTGCCCGTGCGGGTCAGCCCGGGGCGCGTCGACCCGGAGCTGATCCCCCTGGCCGCCGACACCCACGTCCACCTCTGCGGCCCGCTGCCGTTCATGAACCAGGTCCGCAGCGGACTGCTGCGCCGGGGCGTCCCGAGCGAGCGGATCGCCTACGAGGTCTTCGGCCCGGGGATGCTGCGCGACGCGGGCTGACGCGCTACCGGCCCGAAAGCGAGGCGCGGCCGACCCCAAAGCGAGGCGCGGCCGACCCGCGACCCGACGTGATCCGGGAGAAGTCGACCACCCGGCCGGTTAGGCGGCGAGGGCGAGGGTAGGGACTCTGCCACGCGCGTCCTCGGATCGCCGCCCCGGCGGGGCCCGGACGCGGGGCTCAAGGGGGAACGCGTCGGCCACAGCCGGTTCCCGGCAACGGGGAACCGGCTGACGGAGGAGGAAACATGCGCATCGCGGTGGTCTCGGAGCACGCCAGCCCGCTCGCCGTCGGGGGCGGGGACGTCGGCGAGCAGGGCACGCACGTGGCGGAGCTGGCGGCGGCGCTCGTCGGCGAGGGTCACGACGTGCGCGTCTACACCCGCCGCGACTCCCCCGCCCTGCCCGACGTGGTGCCCGCCGCCGGCGGCTACCGGGTGCTGCACGTGCCGGCGGGCCCGGCCCGGCGGGTGCCCAGGGACGAGCTGCTGCCGCACATGGGCGAGTTCGGGCGGTGGCTCGCCGGCCAGTGGCGCGACGGCGCCTGGCTGCCCGACGTGGCGCACGCCCACTTCTGGACCAGCGGGCTGGCCACCGTGCACGCCGGGCGGCGCGCCGGGGTGCCGGTGGCGCTGACGTACCACGGGCTCGGCACGGTGCGGCGGCGGCACCAGGGGGCCCGGGACACCAGCCCACCAGGCCGGGTCGGCTACGAACGGGCGCTGGGCCGGGCCGTCGACCGGGTGGTGGCGCAGTGCCAGGAGGAGGTCGGCGAGCTGGTCCGCCTCGGGGTGCCCCGCTCCCGGATGGTGCTGGTCCCGTCCGGGGTCGACGAGCGGATCTTCCGCCCGGACGGTCCGGCCGCGCCGCGCCACCCGGGCCGGTCCCGCATCGTCACCGTGGGGCGGATGGTGGAGCGCAAGGGCTTCCAGGAGGTGGTCCGGGCCCTGCCAGCGGTGCCGGACGCCGAGTGCGTGGTGGTCGGCGGTCCGCCGGCCGAGATGTTGCCGGCCGACGGCTTCGCCCGCCGCCTGACGGCGCTGGCCGAGTCCTGCGGCGTGGCGGACCGGGTCAAGCTGCTCGGCGGGCTGCCCCGCGAGGAGCTGGCCTCCTGGTACCGCTCGGCCGACGTGGTGGTCACCGCGCCCTGGTACGAACCGTTCGGCCTCACCGCGCTGGAGGGCATGGCCTGCGGGGTGCCGGTGATCGGCACGAACGTCGGCGGCATCGCCGACACGGTCGTCGACGGCCTCACCGGCGACCTGGTGCCGCCGCGCGACCCCCGGGCGCTGGGCATGGCGATCCGGCGGTTGCTGGCCGACAACGTCCGCCGGTTCACCTACGCCACGGCGGCGCTGGACCGCATCCGCAGCCGGTACTCGTGGAAGCGCTGCGCGGAGCAGCTCGGCGCGGTGTACGAGACGCTGAGCACCGTGGCGCGGCCCGCACCGGCCGTGGCCTGAGTCGGCCGCACCCACCCCCTTGCTACTCACCGGTAGCTAGCGGCCGTAGGGTGGGCCGGTGATCGCGGCCGGGGAGTACACGCAGGAGTTCGTCGACGTCGACGGCGCCCGGCTCGGGGTGCAGGTGTACCCGGAGCCGGACGGGACGCCCGGCGCGCCGGTGGTGGTGATCTGGCCGGCGATGGGGGTCCGGGCGCGCTACTACCGGCCGTTCGCGGCGGCGCTGCGGGCCGCCGGGCTCGGCGTGATCGTCGCCGACCTGCGGGGCACCGGCGCGAGCACCCCCGCCCCGAGCCGCGCCGACCGCTACGGCTACGCGGAGCTGGCCGGCGACGTGGGCGCGGTGCTGGCGGCGCTGAAGCCCCGGCTGGACGGCCAGCCCACGATCCTGCTCGGGCACTCCCTCGGCGGCCAGGTCGCGCTGGCGCACCTGGCCCTGCACGGCACGGACGCCGTCGACGGGGTGGCCCTGGTCGCGTCGGGCATCCCGCACTGGCGCAGCTTCACCGGCGCGCGCGGGTACGGCGTGCTGCCGTACACGCAGGGGATCGCCGCGACCGCCCGGCTGCTCGGCGTCTGGCCCGGGTGGGGGTTCGGCGGCCGCCAGGCGCGCGGCGTGATCCGCGACTGGGCGCACACCGCCCGCACCGGCCGCTACCCCGCCCTCGACGGGGTCGACGTCGAGGCGGCGCTGCGCACGCTGGAGCTGCCGGTCCTCGGGGTGAGCGTGGACGACGACCGGTACACCCCGCACCCGACCGTCGACCTGCTCTGCGGCAAGCTGACCACGGCCGCCGTCGTGCGCGAGCGCCTCACGGCCGCGCAGGCCGGCGCCCCGCTCGACCACTTCACCTGGGTACGCGCCAGCGCGCCGGTCGTCGCCTGGGTGGCCGCGTTCGCCGCCGGTCTGCCCGGCCGCCCCTGATCCGCCGCTCCGGTTACCGGGCACGTCGGCGCGTACTCCCCCGATCGGTGGGTATGCCGCAGCGCCCGTACGGCGGAAGGGGAGCAGATGTCCGAACGGCACACCGCACTGCGCTCGCTGCACGACCTGGGTCTCGCGGCCTGGTTCGGCGGCTCCCTCATGGGAGCGCTCGGCGTCAACGGCGCGGCGGCACAGATCAGCGACTCGACCCAACGACTCCCGGTGGCCTCGGCGGGCTGGGCCCGCTGGACCCCGGTCAACGCGGCGGCGATCGGCGCGCACCTGGTCGGCTCCGTCGGCGAGCTGGTGACCGAGAGCCCGCGGGTGTTCGCCCAGGCCGGGGTGGGCCGGGCGAGCACCGTCAAGACGGCCCTCACGGTCGCCGCGTTGGCGGTCACCGGCTACAGCCGGCTGCTCGGCATGAAGCTGGAGAAGGCGGGCGGCCCCCCGGTGGAGGGGACGACCGAACCGAGCGGAGAGACACCGGCCCACGTGGCCGCCTGCCAGCGGAAGCTGAAGATGCTCCAGTGGGCCGTGCCGGCGTTCACCGGCGCGCTGGTGGTGGTCACCGCCTACATGGGCGAGCAGCAGAAGCCCGGCCAGGTGTTCCGGGGGATGCTGGGCCGCTTCGGTGGGCTGGCCGGCTCACCGGCGATGCTCGGCAAGATGGGGGCGATGGGCTCGGCGAAGCACCACAGGGGCCGGTCCCACTGCTGACCGGCGACGCCGCTCGCGCCCTGTCGGGACCGGCGGGGCGCGAGCGGTGTCGCCGGGCCGGCGGGGCATGAGCGGGGCGCGAGCGGGCAATCAGCGCCCGGACCGCACACCGACCAGCGAGGTGGCCATGACGAGCAGGGACCCATCGACGACCGGCGGGGACGCGCGCGGGCCGGAGTCCGCCGGCCCGTGGGGCAGCACCGGCGGCTTCGACGCCGGCCCGCCCTGGGGCGCCGGGGAGGACTCCCCGATGGACGAGGGCAGCGAGGAGACCGCCGTACCGGGTGGGAGCCTCGGCGACCGGCGGGCCGGCGAGCCCGCCGCGCCCACGCCCCCGGCCGGGCGGCACGGCTTCGGCACGATCGAGGAGACCCGCGCGACCGAGGCCGGCCCGGGCGCGCCGCCGGACCCGGCGCCGGCCCGGCGCACCTTCCCCGACGACACCGCCGGCGGCGACCTGCCGGACAACGCCGTCGAGGAGGCGACCGGCATGCGCCCGGAGGGGGCCCACCGCCGGGGCTGACCGTGGCTCACGCCGCGTTTTGGCCGGTCACGGCCGGGGCACGAGGGGTGGATGGCCGCTCATCGTGATCTCCACCTCGACAACACCCTGCCGCTCGCCGTCCAGGGGTACGGCTGGCTGCCCAACCGGCTGCGCCGCAGCGGCGGCGACGTGCTCGCCACCCGTCGTACCGCTTCGACCCGGACCGCTTCGTCGGCCGGGAGCTCGGCGAGTTCGACCTGATCCCACAGGGCGGCGGCGATCCCCGCACCGGGCACCGCTGCCCCGGGGAGACGATCACCGTGGCGCTGCTGCGCGAGCTGGCCGTGCGGCTGGCCCGCCTGGAGTACCGGGTGCCCGAGCAGGACCTGACGATCCCGCTGCACCGGATGCCGACCCGGCCGGTCAGCGGCGTCGTCGTCGAGGTGGGCTGACGCCCGTGGTCAGGAGCGGGTGCCGTCCTCGGCCCCGGCGGCGGTCGGCGGCGGCTCGGCGACCGGCCGGCCGGTCTCGTCCACCAGCCCCGGGGCCATGCTGCCGCCGTGCGCCTCCTGCGCCTGCCGGGTCCGCAGGGTCGCCGGGTCCTCCGGCACCCCGGTCGCCTCGTCGCCGCGCCGGTCGTGCTGCTGCTCGGTCATGGCACTCCCCCTCCTCGGTCCTGCCTGCGGCGGTACCCGGGCGGACCGGCGGGAAACCCGCCCGATGATCAGGAACGGGCGCCGGTGTCGACCGGCACACCCACGTCGGCCAGGATCTCGGCCAGCCGGGCCGCGTCGCGCTGGGCCTGGCCGTCGCAGCAGTTGTTGAACAGCACGTGCAGCCCGGCGCTCGCGTCGGCCAGCTCCCGCAGCAGCTCCGACCAGCGGCGCAGCTCGTCCTCGCCGTACGCGTACCGGAACCTGTCCTGCTTGTCGCCGCTCTCCCAGGCGGCGCTGTGGCCGTGGAAGCGGATCACGGCGGGGTCGGCGGTGGCGACCAGGATCGGCGGCACCGACGAGACGAACCCCTGCGGCATGTCCACGCAGACGAAGGAGAGGTCGTGCTCGCGCAGCAGGTCCAGCGTGCGCAGGACGGCGTCGTCGGTGAACCACGAGCTGTGCCGCAGCTCCACGCTCACCCGCCACGGCCGCAGCCGCTCGGCCGTGGCGAGGATGCGCCGCTCGGCGGCGGCGCTGCGGGCCAGCCACGGCGGGAACTGCAACAGCACCGCGCCGAGCCGGTCGGCCGCGGCGATCGGCTCCAGCGCCGCCCGGAACCGGACCCACAGCTCGTCGTACGCCCCGGCGGGCAGGTCCCGCCACCGCACCCGGGACGGGCCGCCCGCCGGGCGCAGGTCCCGGGGCAGCGTCGCGACCGGGGTGGGGTGGCCGGTGAAGAGGCTGAACGCCTTGACGTCGAAGGTGAAGCCGGGCGGGGTGGCGGCCACCCAGCCGGCGGTGGTCTCCGGCGTCGGGATCGCGTAGTACGAGGTGTCCACCTCGACCAGTCCGAACCGCTCGGCGTAGAAGCCGAGCCGACGGGCGGGGGTGTTGGCCGAGCGCGGGTACCAGCCGGAGCGGAGCAGCATCTGGTCGGCCCACGACGACGTGCCCACTTTGATCTCACCCATGTGGATCAGTGGACCTCTCCCCCGCCGGATCGGCAACCGGAGCGGCGGCGGGCCGCCGTTTGTCCGGGCGTGGAACGGGGAGGCCACCGGGAAGCGGAACCGAACGGGACAGGAGGCGCACATGCGCGCGTTGCGGCTGCCGAGCTGGAAGTCGGAGCCCGAGCTGGTCGAGGTGGACGAGCCCACGCCCGGCCCCGGGCAGGTGGTGGTGCGCATCGGCGCGGCCGGCGCCTGTCACTCCGACCTGCACCTCATGCACGACTTCGACACCGGTTCGGTGCCCTGGAACCCGCCGTTCACCCTCGGCCACGAGAACGCCGGCTGGGTGCACGCCCTCGGCCCCGGGGTGACCGGTCTGGAGGTCGGCCAGCCGGTGGCAATCTACGGCCCCTGGGGCTGCGGCACCTGCGACCGCTGCCGGGTGGGAGTCGACCCGTACTGCGAGAACCCCGCCGGGGCGCCCGTGCCCGGCGGGGGCGGCGGCCTCGGCCTCGACGGCGGCATGGCCGAGTACGAGCTGGTGCCCGACGCCCGGCACGTCCTGCCGCTGCCCGAGGGGCTGGACCCGCTGCGGGCCGCCCCGCTGACCGACGCCGGGCTCACCCCGTACCACGCGATCCGCCGGTCCTGGCACAAGCTGCCACCGGGCAGCACCGCCGTGGTGATCGGCGTCGGTGGGCTCGGGCACGTCGGCGTGCAGATCCTCAAGGCCACCACGGCGGCCCGGGTGATCGCCGTGGACACCCGGGAGGACGCGCTGCGGCTCGCCGAGGGGTACGGCGCGGACCTGACGCTGCTGTCCGGGCCGGGCACCGCCGAGGAGATCCGGCGGGCCACCCCGGGCGGGCGGGGCGCGGACGTGGTGCTCGACTTCGTCGGCGTCGACCCCACGATGACGCTCGGCGCGGCCGCCGCCCGCACCGTCGGGGACCTCACCGTCGTGGGCATCGGCGGCGGCACCCTGGCGTTCAGCTTCTTCTCCGTGCCGTACGAGGCGAGCATCCAGAGCACGTACTGGGGCAGCCGGCCGGAGCTGGTCGAGGTGCTCGACCTGGGCGCCCGGGGCCTCATCGAGCCGAAGATCACGCAGTTCGGCCTGGACGAGGCGGTCACCGCGTACCGGATGATGCGGGAGGGGTCGCTGGAGGGCCGCGCGGTCGTCGTGCCGTGAGGCGGCCCGGCCCGGGGGCACCGGCCGCTCAGCCGGCGGCGAGCAGGCCCCGGACGTAGGCGGCCTGGCCGGCGTGCTGGAGGTCGTCCTCGGCGACGCTGACCAGCCGGACGCCGAGGGTCACCGGCGGGTCCCACGCCTCGTCGACCACCCGGTCCAGGTCCGCCGGCCGCAGCCCTGCCAGGAAGCCCCGGGTCCGCTCCGCCACCGCGTCGAAGTAGTCGAGCAGCGCCCGGTCGCTCTCCGGCCGGACGGCGGCCACCTGCTCCGGGGTGTGCCCGTAGCCGGTGTCGTCCGGGTCGGCGGGCAGCCCGAACCGGCCCGCCCAGTCGCCGGTGACCCAGAGCTGCTCCGCGCCGAGCACGTCGGCGACGTGGTCGTCCTGGACCCGGGTCAGGTGCCACACCAGCCAGCCGACCGGGTTCGCGCCGGGCGCCGGCGCGCGGCGCAGTTCCTCCGGCGACAGCCCTTCCACGGCGGCGCGGACGAGGCCGGGCAGCCGGCCGTAGGTCTCGGTCAGCACGTCACTCACGTCCACGGGTCCTCCTCGGCATCGGCTCCACCCCCGCGCAGTACCGCAGGACCGGCCCGGCAAACCTCCGCGCCCCGGCTCTGCCATCATCGTCACGATGCCCGCGAACCCGACCGCGCCGGCCGCCGCCGCACCGGCCGAGGCCGGCGCTTCCCCGCGCGGCGCCGTGCTCGAGGCGGTGCTGGAGCGCGTCACGTACGTCAACGAGGAGACCGGCTACACCATCGCCCGGGTCGCCACCGACCGCTCCGGCGACGACCTGCTCACCGTGGTCGGCACCCTGCCCGGCGCGCAGCCCGGGGAGCGGCTGCGGCTGGTCGGCCGGTGGGGCTCCCACCCGAGGTACGGGCGGCAGTTCGAGGTGCACGGCTGCACCACCGTGCTGCCGGCCACCGTCCAGGGCATCGAACGCTACCTCGGGTCGGGGCTGATCAAGGGGATCGGCCCGAAGATGGCGGCCCGGATCGTCGCCGCCTTCGGGGTGGACACCCTGCGGATCATCGAGGAGGAGCCCGGCCGGCTGGTCGAGGTGCACGGTCTCGGGAAGAAGCGGACCGCCGCCATCGGCGCGGCGTGGCAGGAGCAGAAGGCCATCAAGGAGGTGATGGTCTTCCTCCAGGGCGTCGGCGTCTCCACCTCGCACGCCGTGCGCATCTTCAAGCAGTACGGCGACGACTCGATCGCGGTGGTGCGCGACGACCCGTACCGGCTCGCGGCCGACGTGTGGGGCATCGGGTTCCGCACGGCCGACGGGATCGCCAAGGCCGTCGGCATCCCGCACGACAGCCCGCAGCGGGTGCGCGCCGGCATCCGGTACACCCTCTCGGAGGCCGCCGACGGCGGCCACTGCTACCTGCCGGAGCCGAACCTGGTCGCGGACGCGGCGGCGATCCTGGACGTCCCCGCAGAGCTGGTCGCCGCCGCCCTGGCCGACCTCGTGGCGACGGAGGACGGCGTGGTCGGCGAGGCGGTGCCGAACCCGAGCAGCGAGGGCGGGACCATCCCGGCGGTGTACCTGGTGCCGTTCCACCGGGCCGAGTCGTCCCTCGCCGCGAGCCTGGTGCGGCTGCTGCGCGACCCGGTGGACCGGATGCCGGCCTTCGCCGGCGTGGACTGGGCCCGCGCGCTGGCGTGGCTGCGGGCCCGCACGGGCGCGGAGCTGGCCCCGGAGCAGGAGCAGGCGGTACGGCTCGCGCTCACCTCCAGGGTGGCCGTGCTGACCGGCGGCCCGGGCTGCGGGAAGTCGTTCACCGTCCGGTCGGTCATCGAGCTGGCCGCCGCGAAGAAGGCGAAGATCGTGCTGGCCGCGCCGACGGGCCGGGCGGCGAAGCGGCTCACCGAGCTGACCGGTCACCCGGCCACCACCGTGCACCGGCTGCTCCAGCTCCGCCCCGGCGGGGACCCGACCTTCGACCGGGACAACCCGGTCGACGCCGACCTGATGGTGGTCGACGAGGCGTCGATGCTCGACCTGATCCTGGCCAACAAGCTGGTCAAGGCCGTACCGCCGGGGGCACACCTGCTGCTGGTCGGCGACGTCGACCAGCTCCCCTCGGTCGGCGCCGGGGAGGTGCTGCGCGACGTGCTGGCCGCCGAGTCCGTGCCCCGGGTCCGACTGACCCGGATCTTCCGGCAGGCGCAGGAGTCGGGCGTGGTGGTCAACGCGCACCGGATCAACGCCGGGCAGGCCCCGGCCTTCGGGGAGCACCCCGACTTCTTCCTGTTCCCCAGCGACGACCCCGAGGTCACCGCCGAGCAGGTGGTCGACATCGTGGCCCGGCGCATCCCGCGCCGGTTCGGGCTGCGCCCGCGCGACGTGCAGGTGCTCACCCCGATGCTGCGCGGCCCGGCCGGCGCCGCGAACCTGAACAACCTGTTGCAGCAGGCCATCGCCCCGCACCGCGAGGGCGCGCCGGAGCGGCGGCACGGCGGGCGGGTGTTCCGCGTCGGCGACAAGGTGATCCAGGTCCGCAACAACTACGACAAGGGCGCCGCCGGGGTGTTCAACGGGACGGTCGGCGTGGTCACCGCCCTGGACCCCGACGAGCAGACCCTGACCGTGCGCACGGACGAGGACGAGGACGTCGGCTACGAGTTCCACGAGCTGGACGAGTTGCAGCACGCGTACGCGATCACGGTGCACCGGTCGCAGGGCAGCGAGTACCCGGCGGTGGTGGTGCCGGTGACCATGGGCGCGTACACGATGCTGCAGCGCAACCTGCTCTACACCGCCGTCACCCGGGCGCGGAAGCTGGTCGTGCTGGCCGGTTCGCGCAAGGCGCTGGCCATCGCGGTGCGCACCGCCGGGACCGGCCGCCGGCACACGGCCCTGACCCACCGGCTCCGCGCCGACCGCCCCTGAGCGGCGCTTACTGTGCGGTGGCCGGCGCGCCTACGACCTCCCACCGCTGCCCGGCCGGGTCGCGGAACACCACGCGCGGCGGGTCGCCGGCGGCCGGTTCCAGCACGGCACCCGCGGCCAGCGCCCGCTGGAGCAGCAGGTGCGGGTCGGCCGGTACGACGGCCAGCGCCGCCGGGTCGGGCAGCGTCGCCGCCGGCGGGGGCGCCTCGTGCCACTCGCTGACCGTCAGGTGGTGCCCGGCGACGGCCAGCTCGGCGCGCAGCACCCGCCCGTCGAGCAGGCACTCGCGCGCAAGCGGTACGGCCGCGAAGACGTCGGTGTAGAAGGCGATGGCCTCGGCCGTGTCGCCGACCGTGAGGTGCTGACCGGGCCGGGGGTCCTGTGCGCCCATCGTGACGCCGCCTTCCGCTACTCGGCGATCCTGGTACGGCCGGTCCAGCGGAAGACCACGGGCGCGTCGCCGGCGAGCCCGTGGGCGTCGCGCTCGAAGTGCTCGTAGCCGCCGTGGTGGCATACCTTGATCTTGTGCTCGACCGGGGAGACCCGGTGGCTGCGCAGCTCGGCCGGGAGGTTCGTCGGCCCGCCCTCCAGCACCACGTCGATGATGCCGGCGGCCTCGGCGCTGATCGTCCTGGCCTGCGCGGACCGGGCGATCCGGTCGTCGCCGACGGCGGCGGGAGCCGCCGTCCGGGCGGTCGGGGCGGGATCGGAAACTGTCATCGCACGACCTCCGTCGCTCGTCGCTCCGCCTCGCGCGCGCCAGTCGCCGGACGCGCGGGGGATCACGGGCGGGGTGGCACTCGCACCGGCCTCCCGGCCGGGGAGGTGACCACCTCCGTCCCGCTACGAACGTAATCCAGGTCACAGTCGGCGGGACACCCTTACCGACCCCTAGCGGGCCGGGGCAGGCGAGGTCGTGCCCGCACGCACTCGCGCCCGCCGCGGAGGCGGCGGGCGCGTGAGAGGGTGCCCCTTCTCTACCGGAGGCGTCAGGAAGGTGCCCTTCCTTTCACTCCCAGCGGAAGAAGCGGGTGGCGAGCACACTGCCGAGGACCGCGGTCACCGCCAGGGCGAGCAACTGCGGCCACGCCGGGGTGTCGCCCGCCCAGGCGGCGGCGATGGTGTCCACCGTGGCGCCGAGCGGGGAGTAGTCCGCGATGCGGGCCAGCCAGGCCGGCATCTGGTCGCGGGGCAGCCACGCGCCGGCGAGGAAGAGCAGTGGGAAGAACAGCGCCGGCCCGATGGACTGGGCCGCCCGGGCCGACGGCGCGAGCGCCGCGATGAGCAGGCCGATGGCGAACAGGCAGGCCACCCCGAGCAGGAACGCCAGCACGAACGCGGGCACGTTGGCCGGGGCCGGCTGCTCCAGCAGGAACCGCACGCCGATCGCGGTGACCACCGCGCCGGCCACACCCATGGCGAGGTTGACCACGACCTGCGCCACCAGCAGCAGGCCCGGGTTGACCGGGGTGGTGGCGAGCCGGCGCAGCACCCGCCGCTCCCGGTAGATGCCCAGCACCATCGGCAGGGTGAACAGCGCGAGCATGCCGATGGTGAGGGCCAGCGCGAGGGACGGCAGGAAGGTCAGCTCGGCGTGCTGACCGGCGCCCCCCTCGGTCGCGCCCCGCTGCGGCAGCCCGAAGACCAGCATCAGGCCCAGCGGCAGGGCGAAGACGAAGAACAGCGACACCGGCTCGCGCAGGAACAGCTTCGCCTCGACGGCGATGAGCTTGGACAGGGCGTTCACGAGGGCCTCTCGTCGGTCGACGGCGAAGTGGTGGTCCGGGCGGCGCGGCCGGTCAGCGAGACGAAGGCGTCGTCGAGGGTGGGCTGCTCGACCCGCAGCCCGGCGTACCGGACCTTCTGCTCGGCCAGCGTCGCGAGCAGCGTCTGGAGGACCTCCTCGGGGCCGGTGACCGTGATCTCGTCGCCGGTGCGGCGCACCCCGGTCACGCCGGGCAGCGCGGCGAGCAGGGCGTCGTCCACCGCGTCGAGCGCGCGGAAGTGCACCCGGTGCTCCGTGCCGACCCGGCTGAGCAGGCCGCTGGGGGTGTCGATGGCGACCACCCGGCCGGTGTCGATGATGGCCAGCCGGTCGCAGAGCCGCTCGGCCTCCTCCATGAAGTGGGTGACCAGCAGGACCGTCACCCCCCGGTCGCGAATCCGCTCGACCAGGTCCCAGGTGTCGCGCCGACCCTGCGGGTCCAGGCCGGTGGTCAGCTCGTCGAGGATCGCGATCTCCGGGCGGCCGACCAGCGCCAGGGCCACCGAGAGGCGCTGCTTCTGCCCGCCGGAGAGCTTGTGGAAGGCGGTGTTGCGCTGGTCGGTCAGGCCGAGATCGGCCAGCAGCTCGTCGATGTCGGCCCGCTGGCGGTAGAAGGACCGGTACAGGTCCAGCGCCTCGCGGACCCGCAGCTTGTCGGGGAGCTGGCTCTCCTGGAGCTGGGCGCCGACGCGCTGCCGCACCTCGGCGCGGTCGCGGATCGGGTCGAGGCCGAGCACCCGCACGGTCCCGCCGTCGGCGCGGCGCAGCCCCTGCACGCACTCCACGGTGGTGGTCTTGCCCGCCCCGTTGGGGCCGAGCACGCCGAAGATCTCGCCCTGCTCCACGGTGAAGGAGACGTCGTCGACGGCGATCTTGTCGCCGTAACGCTTGTGCAGGTGCTCGACTTCGATGACCGGCATGGGCGTCGTCCTCCGTCAGTGCGGATTGCCGTCCGGAGGGCGTGCCCTCGGGGGAATCGCGGGGTCGTCGTGCTGAAGCGTCCAGAGTCGACCGCGCGCGGGCGATCGACGCCGGAACATCATCCGGCCAACCGAGACGTGAATCAACTCACTCGACGTCGAGTCGGGGTGTCAATCGCGCGCGGGGCCGCCCGGCAGGGGTGCCGGCCGGTCACGATCCGTGCCGGCGCGGCAGGGGGCCGCGCAGAGCGGCAGCAGCTCCCCGATCGCGGTCAGAGCCGCGTCCGGTCCGGCGGCGAGCAGGGTCGGCGGGTCGGTCTCGCCCCAGAGCGCCGCCACGGCGACGACCCCGGCCGCGCGGGCGCTGGCCAGGTCGCTGGGCGCGTCGCCGAGCATCAGCGCGGCGGCGGGCGCGACGCCGAGCAGCTCCAGCGCCCGCCGCACGATGTCCGGGGCGGGCTTGGGCCGGGCCACCTCGTCGGAGCCGACGACGTGGTCGACCAGGCGCAGCATGTCCAGCCGGCGCAGCACGTCGCGGGCCCGCACGCCGCTGCGACCGGTCGCCACGGCCAGCCCGACCCCCCGGCGGCGCAGCGCGGCGAGCACGTCCACGGCCCCGTCCACCGGCGTGACCCGGTGCGCCAACCGGTTGCTCTCCCGGACGAAGGGGCCGGCCATCGACGCGGGCAGGCCCATCAGCCGCAGCACGTCGGGCAGGTACCGGCCGGGGTGGCGGCAGTACTCGTCGACCGGCGCGACGCCGTCGCCGACCACCTCGGCGTACGCGAGGGCGAACGCCTCCCGGGCCACGGCCAGGCTGTCCACCAGCACGCCGTCGAGGTCGAGGACGACCGCCCGGACCGGGCCGGGCGTGCCCCGCGTCGCCGCCGTGACCACCGGCGTCACCTCCCCCGCGCTGCGTGAGACGGCCGGCGCGGACCGTAGGGGTGGCCGGGCCGGGGGCACCCCGACTACGGTCGGGTCGTCCGGGACCTCGTGCCGGTCCCCGGCGACGACGCCCCGCGCGGGCGCCCACGCGAACCCTACCGGCGGCCCCGGGGCGGGCCGGCGTGGCCCGGGGGCGCGTCGCCGGCACCGGCCCGGGTCCGCGCCACTGGAGAGGTCGCCCACCATGCCGCTGCTGCGCTGGCTGTCCGAGTCCGCCGACGACCGCCCGGACGCGATCCGGGTCGACGACCGGGCGGTGTCCTGGGTGGAGCTGCGCCGGCTCGCCTCGGCCGTGGCCGACGAGCTGCGCGGCGTCGACCGGGTGGCCGTGACGGCGACCCCCACCCTGGAGACGGTGGTCGGCGTGGTCGGGGCGCTGCTGGCCGGCGCGGCGGTCGTGCCGGTGCCGCCGGACGCCGGGCCGATGGAGCGCGACCACATCCTGCGCGACTCGGGCGCGGCGGCGCTACTCGTCCCGGCGGGCGGGGACCGCCCCGCCGACGGCGCGGGCCGGGCCGTGGTCCCGGTGGACCTGACCCGACGCTCGGACACGGTCCATCCCGAACCGGACCCGGCCGCCACCGCGCTGATCCTCTACACCAGCGGCACGACGGGTGCCCCGAAGGGCGCGGTGATCCCCCGCCGGGCTGTCGCGGCCTGCCTCGACGGGCTCGCCGAGGCGTGGGCCTGGACGCCGGAGGACCTGCTGGTGCACGGGCTGCCCCTGTTCCACGTGCACGGCCTGGTGCTGGGGGTCCTCGGGCCGCTGCGCCTCGGCAGCCGGCTGCACCACGTGGGCCGGCCGCGCCCCGAGCGGTACGCCGCCGCGGGCGGGTCGGTCTACTTCGGCGTGCCCACGGTGTGGTCGCGGATCGCCGCCGACCCGGACTCGGCCCGGGCGCTGCGCCCGGCGCGGCTGCTCGTGTCGGGCAGCGCCGCCCTGCCGGCGGCGGTCTTCACCGACCTCGCCGCGCTGACCGGCCACGAGGTCGTGGAGCGGTACGGGATGACCGAGACCCTGATCACGGTGAGCGCGCGGGCCGACGGGCCGCGCCGGCCGGGGACGGTCGGGGTGCCGCTGCCCGGGGTGCGGACCCGGCTGGCCGACGAGCACGGCGGGCCGCTGCCGGCCGACGGGGCCGCGATGGGCGAGCTCCAGGTCGCCGGCCCGACCCTCTTCGACGGGTACCTGGGCCGGCCGGACGCCGACGCGGCGACCCGCACCCCGGACGGCTGGTTCCGCACCGGGGACGTGGCCACGATCGCCCCGGACGGGTGGCACCGGATCGTGGGCCGGGCCGCCACCGACCTGATCAAGAGCGGCGGGTACCGGATCGGCGCGGGCGAGGTGGAGGACGCCCTGCTGGCCCATCCGGGCGTACGGGAGGCCGCCGTGGTCGGCACCCCGCACCCGGACCTCGGCCAGCAGGTCACCGCGTACGTGGTGGGCGACGGGGTGGACGGGGCGGAGCTGATCGACTTCGTGGCCCGGCACCTGTCGGCGCACAAGCGGCCCCGCGAGGTGCGGCTGGTCGACGCACTGCCCCGCAACGCCCTCGGCAAGGTGCAGAAGACACGGCTGGCCGCCGACTGAGGGTGGCCAGGGGTGCCAATGTCGCTGGGCCTGTTCGTGTGCGAGACCTCAACTCGCAGTGGGCCGATCCGTCGGCTCGCTCTCTCGACCTCTCCGCTTTCTCTTTCTCTTTTTTGCGGCCCGTTTTCTTTCTCTTGCCTCCTCTATCCGGGCGTCCTCGCGCTGCGCCGATGCCGAGAGAAATATGTTAAACACAAGGAAGGTTACGCCGGCATATCCCCAGCGACTCGTGACATCAAGCAGATCCCAGAAGAAGACCAGGTACCCGACCCCCGCAGTAGTTATCCACAACAGAAGCGGACCGGCTCGCGAGGTGGCGGAGTAAATCAGATAGGCAACCCAGGGGATGAGGGCGAAGGTAAGGTACAGCCAAACGTGCCGCTGCTGGTAAAACCAGCTCTCAAACCCATCGCCTGGTGTTGAATTCCTGGACTGCGGGAGTAGCCAGGTGGCGAATGCGAGGCCCGTCGACCACAGGGCCACCATGAGGTTGGCTAAAGCCACCCAGCCCCGGCGTTTCCTGGGCGCACGAGATGCCATCAGTCGAGTGTAGAGGCATCATCAAGTCGATTCTTCCAAGAGGTGGGAACATCCCCTCGGAGCCGATCTCCTGATCGAGCGAGGCTCCCGCGTCCGACAAGCGGTGGTGTGGACAGTCAACGTGCGTCGGGTGCAGTCCGGCTATCCCTTCCGCTTGGCTAGCTCCTCCAACGCTTCCACCCGGCGGTGTTGCCACTCCATAAATCGCTGGCGGGCCTCCCGTTCCTTCATGACAACTTCGCCTATGCGCCCTCCGTAATTGGCTTGCCCCTTAATGCTCTCTCGGAGCTCCTTCAGCTTGTCGGCAATTCTGATGCGAAGTTCGATTAGCTCTACCTCAAGCTCAAACAGACAAAGCCTTCGTTCATCGAAGATGAGAACTCCCCCGGCTGGATAGAAGACCCGAAGACCTGCCGAGCTCCATGATCCCCCCGGATTCGATACGGTCTTCAAGACGAGCCGGTCGGTGATGCACCAGCCGGAGAAGCAATCCACGCCGCTGAGCAGGTGCTTCTCGAAGTACTCATCATAGTGCTCTTAGGCGTCGCGAACATTGTTGACGTCCAGAATGTGGCAGTCGTAAAGCGCCGTGTGACTGGTCGAGCTGAGACCTGCGTGCCTCACTCGACCAGAGTGAGGAGGGGCAAGACCGTGGCACTGTCACAGCATTGAGCCCATCGCCGCAGCAAGTCCGCTGATCGCTGCGGTCATCCTGGGGCTCCCGGTGGCCGGCAAGGCGATCGTGGCCGCTTTCGCCCTGAGAGGTGCCGAGGCCCAACGATCGTGCTGCGATCGTGAAAGGCCGCATCCGAGCTGTTTCGGTGGTGGCGTCGCTGATCGCCACGGTAGGGCGGCAGCCGGGCGTGGTGACTCTTGGTTGCTGCGCCCGGTCAGTCCTCAGCCGGGCTCGGGCGGTTCTCGGCAATCCAAGCTCGGACGGCCTTGCCATCCCAGACGCGGCCCATCTTCAAGGTGGCGAGCGGGTCAGGGAATCCCTTGCGACCCACGATGATCGTGGCGCGCTGCTTGCTGATCCCGCCCAGCAAGTCGCGGATCTCATCCAACCCGAGCAGCTCCACAAAGCTGACGGTATGGCCCGAGGGTAGTGTGCCAGGCAAAACTGGGTGAGGCAACCCCCATGGGGGTTGCCCTCGTACAACGTCTTGTGCTGCGATGGGTCACATGCCGCGACACATCCCATACGCCCAGTACTTGACCGCCGTGGCCCTGACCCTGGCTCGCAGGCATCGGCCGAGGTGGAACCATCTCCTGGAGCGAGTGACCTGTCGGTGTGGGCGGGACCTACCCTGCCAGGTAAGGCATCGTGTCTCGATCAACCGGGGGCACTGGCCGGGTGAGAGCCGATGACCACGCACAGCCCGGTAATGCCTGTCTGGACGTGCGCGGGGTGTGGTCGGGCCTGGCCCTGTGCGATCCGACGCCGTGAGCTACAGGCCGAGTTCTTCCGCGCTCCGGCATCGCTGCGCCTCTACATGGCGTCTTGCTACCTGAGCGCGAGCCAAGATCTGAGCTGGGCTCCCGCCGGCACCCTCCATCGCAGGTTCTTTGGGTGGCTGCCGTGACCGAGCCTGAGGTGCCGTTCTTGATTCAGGTGGCCTGGTTCGTTCTCGACGACCACACCGTCAAGCGCTACCGCCGGTGCTCCCCGGACGGCTGGTGCCCTCGCGTCGCGGCATCCCGTGCCCGCATTCTGGCCTGGCGGACGGCGAGGACGCTGCGATGAACGCACCCCTGCCGAAGGCCGGCGACCTGGTCCAGGTGACCCGGGCGGCCAGCGTGCAGTTCCAGAAGCCGATCATGTTCCGGGTCATCCGCGTGCTGGAGGACTGGACCGCGAAGACCTACTACGGGTGGGCCTGGCTCGACGGGTACGAGCTCGACGCCAAGGGCGACGCCGTGAAGCGTCGGTCGATCTTCATACGACCGGCGGGGTTGGTCATCCAACGACGAACCGCCCCGGTGCGACCGAGGCGGCCCAGATCGAACGTGCAGGCTTAAGTCGTATCGATGCGTAGCCCGGCATGGGCGGGTGTGGTCAGCCCTCCTGTGTGCCCGTGCTCGGGGGAAGCTTGTTCCCGAGGAGTAGTGCCGCGTTGGTGTGGGTCTGGCCGATGCGAGCCAACAACGCCTGAGCGGCGTTTCCTGGACCGAGTAGAGGCGCTGATGTCGTTGTCGACGCAGCTTGCGACGAACTGCAGGTTCAGCCGTTCGCCGAGCGCGTCAAGGTCCTCGTCCTGTCGGCCAATGCCCAGCTAACGGCCCTCGCGGTCGTCACTGATGCGCCGGTGTTTCACCGTACGCCGGGGGTTCATGGCCGGACCGCGTCCGGGTGCCCGTTGTCACGCGATGCGTCGTGCCGGCGACCCTCAGCCGGCGACCGCGGGGATGCTGATGGCGGTGACCACCAGGCCCCGGTCGACCAGGAACCGGCCGTGGAAGGATGTCACCGGGGCCCCGCCGAGGACCGGGCCGGGCACCAGCAGGCGGGCCACGAACGTGCCGGCGGCGTCGATCACGATGTCCGCCTCCGCGAAGTCCAGCCACCGGGCGGTGAGCGGGAACCACGCCTTGTAGACCGACTCCTTGGCGCTGAACAGCAGGCGGTCCCAGCAGGTCGCCGGGTCGGCGGCGGTCAGCGCGGCGATCCGGGTCCGCTCGGCCGGCAGGGCGATGGCGTCGAGCACCCCCTCGGGCAGCGGCGCGTGCGGCTCGGCGTCCACCCCGAGGGTGGCGAACTGCGTGACACGGCCGAGGACGGCCGCCCGGTAGCCGTCGCAGTGGGTCATGCTGCCGACGACCTCGGCGGGCCAGATGGGGGCGCCGCGCTCCCCCGAGACGATCGGCACCGGGGCGATGCCCAGCTCGCCGAGCGCCCGGCGGGCGCAGTGCCGCACGGTGGTGAACTCCCGTCGCCGCTTGTCCACCGCGTTGGCGACGAGCTTCTCCTCCTCGGGGAAGAGGGTCAGGCCGGCGGGGTCGGTGAAGGACTCGGCCACCACGGCGGCCGGGGGAAGTATCCGCTCGATCACGCCGCCGATGCTAGGCGCTGCGGCGGCGCTCTCCGACCCTTCGCGGAGCCGGAACGCGCCGAAAAGGGGTGGGTACGGGTGGAGGCGGGCGCAAAGGAGTGCGATTCTGGGGGGTGGCCCGGCCCGGTCGGCCGGGCACGTAGTGGCACCGGTGCGCTGGCCTCAGCGCACCGGTCCTCAGTGCAGTGGCGTCAAGTGCGGTGGTCTGGATGCAGTGGTCTCACGGATGCGGGAAGCGATGCTGACTGGCAGGGTGGTGCGGTTCGACGAGGTGCGGGGCTACGGCTTCATCACCCCGGACGGCGGTGGGGACGACGTGTTCGTGCACGCGAACACGGTGGACGGCGACAAGTGGGCGCTGGGGCCCGGTGTCCCGGTGGAGTACGAGGCGGTGGAGAGCGACCGCGGCCCGAAGGCCCTGACGGTGCGGGTGGTCGGGCCGGCCCCGGCGGGCGAGCGCTCCGCGCGGGCCGGTGCGTCGCCGGCCGGGCGCGGCCGCGAGGCCGGGCAGGGCGTGGGGGCGGCCGACGACGAGGAGGGCCTGTGCGACGTGCTCTCCGAGCGGGCGTTCTACGCCGAGACGACCGAGGCGCTGGTGACCTCCGTGCCGGACCTGACGGGGGCGCAGATCGTGGCGGTGCGGGGGCGGATGCTGGCCCTGGCCCGGCGGCACGGCTGGGTGGAGGGCTGAGCGTCCCCCTCAGCCGGGGGCGGGCCGGGTCAGCCGGCGGCCATGAGCACGGACTTGCGCACCCTGCCCAGGGCGCTGCGCGGTAGCTCGTCGACGAAGTGCACCCGGCGGGGGCGATGGCAGGCCGACAGGTGGCGGCCGACGTGGTCGATGAGCGCCTGGGCGGTGAGCCCCTCGGCCGCGACGACGTACGCGGTCACCTGCTCGCCGAGAGCGTGGTGCGGAGTGGCCACCACGGCCGCGTCGCTGACCCCGGGGTGGCTGCGCAGCGCCTCCTCGACCGGCCCGGCGTGCACGCGGCGGCTGCGGCTGTGCACCACGTCGGTCCGCCGTCGCCCGATGATCCGGTGCGAGCCGTCCGCCGCCACGGTGGCGAGGTCGCCGGTGGCGTGCCAGCCGGGGGCGGGCGGGGGCGGCCCGTCGACGTACCCGCTGAACAGCGTCGGCCCCCGGATGCTCAGCTCGCCGACCGACTCGCCGTCGGCCGGCACCGGCCGGTCCTCCCGGTCGAGGAGGCGGGTCTGCACGCCGGGCAGGGGCGTGCCGGCGATCCCGGTGTCACCGGGCGCGCCGGCCCGGCCGGTCACCGCGATCAGCGTCTCGGTCGTGCCGTACCCCTGGATCGGGGCGTGCGTGGTGAGCAGCCGCAGCCGCTCGGTCAGGGCGGGGGGCAGCGGGGCGTCGGCGGAGACCAGGAGCCGCGCGTCGGCCAGCGTGCGGGCCCACGGGCGGTCCCGCGCGATGCGCGCCCACTGGTCGGGGACGGCCAGGTACATGGTGCCGACCGGGCCAGCGGCGGCGTACCGGTCGAGGTGGACGAAGCGGCTGCCGACCCGTAGCGCGCCGAGGAGGCCGACCACCAGGCCGTACGCCCGGAACAGCGGGGCGGCCTGGACCAGGACGTCCTCCCGGTTCCAGCGCCACGCCTCGGCCAGCAGGTCCAGGTCGGCGGCGACGGCCCGGCGGGAGATCCGCACCCCGCGCGGCGGCCCGCCGGTTCCCCCCGTGTAGAGGACGACGGCGTCGACGCCCGGGGGCGGCTCCGGCTGCTGGCCCCAGGACCGTCGCCGCAGGTCGACCGGGACGACGGGTAGCCGGGGGGACGCGGCGACCACGGCCGGGCCGAGGACCACGCTCGCGCCGGACTCCCGCAGGATGCGGGCGCGCTCGCGCGCGTCGGCACCGGGCGGCAGGGGCACCAGCGGTACGCCGGCCTGGACCGCGCCGACCATGCCGACCACGGCCTCCAGGCTGGGTGTCGCGTCGACGGCGACCGCGCCGGCGCCCCGGATCCGGTCCGCGACCGCGTTCACGCAGCCGAGCAGGGCCTCGCTGGACAACGCCCGGCCGGCCACCCGGACGGCGTCGGGCCGGTCCGCGCCGGCTCCCCGCAGCGCCGGGAGCAGTGTCATCGGCGCCGCCCTTCATCGAGGAGGTCGGCGATTCTCGGCGGTGGCTGGGACATCACGGCCACAGAGCCCTTCGCGTCGTCGGTGGGGGTAGTCCCATGTCCGGCCGCCCCGCGTGCTCGCGGGTGCCCCGAAGTTAGGCGCGGTCACCGGTTGGACACAACCCCTAGCCGTGCGGCCGAGCGGGGCGGCGCCGACCGGGGTGCGGGCGGGTAGCGTGCCAGGTGGGGCCCCATACGGCCCGGCTCGCGACCCCGGCGGGACCGGCCGTTCCGCCCCTCGGCACGCCGTCGCCGGTGGCTCGGGGACGCCCGCAAAGAATGGCGACGAATCGCGCGGGGGAATCGCCGGACGCCCGCAACGGGTCTTCCGCGCGTCAATTTTGCAGCCGCACGAGATTGTGTTCCGTCAGCCGGGAAGGCATGTTCGCCGCCCGGCCCGACGGCACCGGCCCGGATTCAACATCAAAACGGCTGTTCTTTTTTAAGTGCCCGAATCGGGCAAGCGCGTGTCGATGCCACCGAAGGGGACGCACCGTTGGGGGTGCCTCGGGAACCGGCGCGCCACGGAGGACGGGGCGGTGCCGCCGGACCGAACCCGACGACCGCACCGACCGCCGCACCCGACGGGGGACGACGCGCTCGGTGGCCACGCGGGGCGCCGTCCGGGCCGACGGCACGGGGCGGGGGCGGGCCGCGCGCGGCGGCGGTCGACGCGGGCCCCGTCCGGTGAGCTGCCGCGCTTCGGCCTCCAGACGAGCTGGCGGGTCGCCGGTCACGGCGTCCGGCAGGGTTGAGCGGCGGCCCACGCCGACCGCCCCGCGGCGGGTCCGCCACCCGCCTCCCTGCCCCGCGGCGGTCGGCAGGCCGTCGCCCCGCCGGGCCCCCGCGCGCCGCTGCCCAAGGCTGTCGCGCCCCGCTGTCCACCGGCCCCGGAAATTGGCGTCGTGCGACGGGAGGACCGCTCACGTATCACGTTGTGAATTCGTCCGGCGACGGTCCGCTGTTGCCCTTCCGGGCGGGCCCGGGGCGCCAAACCACGTTTGCACATCCTTTACCGTCAACCGCTTGCCGCCCATTTGCGGGAATGCCATACTTCCCACCATGCATCGCGGTCGATAGGGGAAGGATGCGTCGGGGCGGCCCAACAATTGTCGATGGACTGGCAGCCTCCCACCCGCAGCCGGCCAGGCAGTCAGGTCTATCGATGCCCCGCTCGCGGCGCGCGGCGGCCGTCCGTATTCGCCACACCGGAATGGGTCCAGAATTGCCGGTCTCCGATTTCGTCAGGCTCGATGGCAGAGCAGGCAGGGTGGTGCACCCGGCGACCGCGAACCCCGCGCGCCGTCCGAGGCCACGCCCATGGAGCTGACCGAACGGTCCCGGCAGCTCGGCCTCCTGGAGCGCCGGCTCGCCGCCCTGCTCGGGCCCGACGACCCGCTCGCCGACGCGCGGCCCGTCACCGTGCTGACCGGGCCCGTCGGCGCCGGCAAGACCACCCTGTTGCAGGCGTTCGCCCGGCAGGCCGGCGAGGCCGGCGTCCGCTTCCTCGGCGCGAGCGCCTCCCGGGCCGAGCGCACCGTCGCGTTGGAGGTCGTCCGTCAGCTCTTCCGGGCCGCGCCGCTGAACGACGACGAGCGCGCCCGCGTGGGACGGCTGCTCGACCAGAGCGCCCTGGACTGGGTCGACACGGACGACGACGACCTGGAGGGCGGGGCCCGGGCCGTCGCCGCGATCGGCGACGTCCTGCTGGACCTGGCCGCACGGGGCCCGCTGGTCGTCGCCGTCGACGACGCGCACCACGCCGACCTGCCGTCGCTGCGCTGCCTGGACTACGTGGCCCGACGCCTCTCCGGCCTCGCCGCGCTGATCGTGCTCACCGAGTCGCCCCGGACCAGGCCGTGGCACCCCGAGGTCTACGCCGAGCTGCTGCAACCCGCCCGGCTGCACCGGGTCCGGGTCCCCCTGCTCTCCCGCGACGGGACGTACCAGGCCCTCGCCGCCCGGCTCGGCACCGTCGCCGCGCGCGGCATCGCCGATGAGGCCCACCGGATCAGCGGCGGGAATCCGCTGCTGCTCCAGGCGCTCGCCGACGACCACGCGGCCGCCCCGCCGGGCCGCGCCGGGCGGCCGGAGGTCGGCGAGGCGTTCCGGGAAGCCGTGCTGAGCTGCCTCTACCGCTGCGAGCACCTGGTGCTCACCTCCGCCCGGGTGCTGGCGGTGACCGAGGAGCCGCTGCACGGCACCCTGCTGCCGCAGCTCGTCGACGTGCGCTCGGGGTCGGTCCTGCGGGCGATCGACGAGTCCACCAGCGCCGGCCTGGTCACCGGCGACGGGCTGCGCCACGGCGCGGTCGGCCGGGCCGTGCTCGACGGCATGACCGCGGAGGAACGCTGCCGGCTGCACCGGGAGGCCGCCTGCCTGCTGCACGAGGACGGCGCACCGCCGCTGCGGGTGGCGCGCCACCTGGCCAGGACGGACGGGCTGAGCGAGCCCTGGATGGCCCGGACCCTGCTCGACGCCGGCGAACAGGCGTTGCGCGACGGCGAGGTGCACGCCGCCCTGCGCTTCCTGCGCCGGGCCAACCGGGACTCCCTCGACGAGTGCCTGCGGGCCCGGGTCCGCTCCGCGCTCGCCCGCGCGGAGTGGAGCCTCGACCCACAGGCCGCCGTCCCCCACCTCGAGGGGGTGGCCAACGCCGTGCGGGCCGGGCACCTGGGCAGCAGGCAGGCCGCGGGGCCGATCCAGTACCTGCTCTGGCACGGCCAGATCGACAAGGCCGCCGAACTGGTGCGCCACCTCGCCGACCGGGCCGACAGCGCCGACCCGCGCTCGGCCGCCGACCTGCTCGTCACCCGCGCCTGGCTCTCGGTCTTCTACCCCGGTGTGGCGGTCGACCGGCCCGCGCCCACCCGGGACCCGCTCGCCATCGCCCGCGTCAAGCATCGCCTCCGGGGCGTCACCCTGCTGGCCTCCGCGCTCGGACGCGGCGACTCCACCGCGGTCGAGGACGCCCAGCGGGCACTGGCCACCACCGGGCTCGACGACGAGCGGAACATGTGGACCGCCCTCTGCGCCCTGATCGCCATGATCTACGCCGACCGGTTGGACCTCGCCGACGACTGGTGCGACCGGCTGGGCCGGGGCGGCAGCGCCCACCGGCACGCCACCCCGGCGGCGATGCTCTCCACCCTCGACGCGGTGATCGCCAGCCGGCGCGGCGACCTGCCCCGGGCGCGGACCCTGGCCGATGCGGCGCTGGCCCAGCTCTCGCCGAAGGGCTGGGGCGTGGTGATCGGCATACCGCTCGCCGTACGGCTGCGGGCCCTGACCTTCATGGGCGACCTCGACGCGGCGGCGGCGTGCCTCCAGGTTCCGGTGCCGCCGGTGATGTTCGAGACCCCGTTCGGGCTGCACTACCTCCAGGCCCGTGGGCTGCACGCGCTCGCCGCCGGCAGCGCGGAGGCCGCCCTGGCCGACTTCCAGCTCTGCGGTCAGCTCATGACGGCCTGGCGGCTGGACCTGCCGGCCATGGTCCCCTGGCGGACCGAGTCGGCCCGGGCGCTGCTCCAGCTCGGTCGCCGACAGCAGGCGGAGAAACTGGTCCGGGAGGAGCTGGGCCGGCTGCGGCCCACACACGTGCGGCACCGGGCCGCCGCGCTGCGGGTGCTGGCCGCGACCGAGGACGGCCGGGACCCGATCCCGCACCTGCGCAGCTCGGTGCGGTTGCTGCGGCAGTGCGGCGACCGCCTGGAGCTGGTCCACAGCCTCGCCGACCTCGGGCACGCCTACCAGCAGGCGGGCGACCTGCGGCGGGCCCGCGAGGCGACCCGGGCCGCCCGGGCGCTGGCCCAGGAGTGCGGCATCACCCGCCTGGCCCCCGGCACCGCCGCCCGCGGCGGCCAGGCCGACGGCGACGGCGACCGCACGGTCGCCGTGGAGGGGCTCAGCGACACGGAGGCCCAGGTGGCGACACTCGCCGCGCAGGGCCACACCAACAGGGAGATCGCCAAGGAGCTCTTCCTGACGGTCAGCGCCATCGAGCAGCGGCTGACCCGGATCTACCGCAAGCTCGACGTGGACTCCCGGCGCGACCTGGCCGCCCGGCTGCGCTCGACCCGGTCCGGCACGAGCCCCGCGGGGCGTCACGCGCCGCCGCGCCCCGGCCCCTGGCCGGACGGCGACGCTCGCTTCTGAAGCGCCGGCCGGCGCCCCGTCCCGACCGATCGGCGGCGGGTCAGCCGCACGGACCGTCCACAATGGATTTTTGGTACGGGCGCAGGCTCCACATTGCCACTTTCACCGTCCATCATGTCGTCTCGCTCCTCCACTCGGCCGACCCGGACACCCCTTCCGGCGGCTATGGCAACCCCTAAGGGCTACCGACACCCGCAGGTTTGAGCGCGAAACGATGGGGTCTCGCGCCCGTTGTCGCACGCCTGGCCCGGTGCCAGACTCGCTGGACACACGGATCGATCGCTGGAAAGCGCGGTCCGGAACGGACAGTTCTTTTCAGGTCCACCTGGCACGGCGGCCCGGTGCGCTCCACCCCTACCACCCCGTACGGCGGGCGGGCGCGGTGGAGGGGCGGCCGGCGGCCCGGGGACGGTGTCGGTGCGCGCCGGTGACCCCGGTTCGGCACCGCGTACGAGAGAGGCTGACACGAGTGGTGCTGGTGCAGCGGGAGGAACAGACGACCCGGCTCCGGAAGGCGTTCCACGCCTGCGCCGAGCAGCAACGCGGACACGTCGCGTTGGTGACGGGCGCGGTGGGCAGCGGCAAGACGAGCCTGCTGGAGGCGTTCGGCGAGTGGGCCGCCGCCGCCGGGGGACGGGTGCTCAGCGCGGCCGGTTCCCGGGCGGAACGCGGACTGCACCTGGGCGTGCTCGGGCAGCTCTTCCACAGCGCCCGGTTGGGGCACGAGGCGGCCGTCCGGATCGAGGAGCTGATGCGGGAGGCCGCCTCCGCCGTACCGCTGCCGGAGGCCGGCGGTGACGCGGCCGACGGGCCGGCGGCCGGCGACCGGCTCTGGGCCCCCCTGCTGCACGGCCTGTTCACCGCGCTGACCGACCTCGCCGAGCGCGGGCCGCTGCTGCTCGCCGTCGACGACGTGCACCACGCCGACCCGGCCTCGCTGCACTGCCTGCTCTACGTCACCCGCCGGCTGCGCCACGCCCGGATCATGGTGGTGCTCGCCGAGGCGTCGACGCTGCGCCCGCCGCACCCGCTGTTCCGCGCCGAGCTCCTCAGCCAGCCGCACTTCTCGCGGATCACCCTTCCCCCGCTGACCGTCGAGGCCATCGCCCGGCTCGTCGACGCCGACAGCGGCGTCGCCGCCCGCGAGGCCGCCGAACGCTACCTCGGCGTGACCGGCGGCAACCCGCTGCTCACCCGCGCCCTGATCGACGAGCGGGCCCGCGAGGCGGGCGACGAGCGCCTCCCGGACCTCACCGGCGGCGACGCGTTCGACCAGGCCGTGCTGGGCTGCCTCTACCGGCACGAGCCGGGGGTGCGCCGGGTCGCGCGGGCGCTGGCCGTGCTGGACCGCCCCGCCCCCGCCGAGCTGCTCGGGCACCTCCTCGACATGGTGCCCGAGTCCACCGTGCCGGCGGTGCGGGTGCTGCGCACCTGCGGCCTGATGGACGGCGACCGGCTCCGCCACCCGCGCATCCTGCGCTCGATCCTGGCCGACATGTCCCCCGAGGAGCGTCGGGGCCTGCACCAGCGGGCCGCCGAGATGCTGCACGAGCACGGCGCCGAGCCGGGCGTGGTGGCCGAGCACCTGGTCGCCGCCGCGTGGGCGCAGGCGCCGTGGGTGGTGCCCGTGCTCTCCGACGCCGCCGCGCACGCCCTGGCGGCGGGCCGCCCCGACCAGGCCACCGCCTGCCTGCGCCTGGCCGGCCGGGCCGAGATGGACGAGCAGCAGCGCACGGCGACCACCGCAATGCTCGTCGACGCCCGGTGGCAGGTGAACCCGACGGCCGTCAACGGGCACCTCACCGAGCTGGTGGAGGCCGCCCGGGCGGCCGGCTGGTCCACCGGCGCGGCGCTGTCCACCGTGCCGTACCTGCTCTGGCAGGGGCGGACGGAGGAGGCCACCGAGGCGGTCAGCGCCTTCTCCCCCGACGACGACCACGGCCCCACCGCCCTCGCCGGCCGGCTGCGGGCCATGCAGCTCCTCGTCTCGCTCACCCACCCCGACCAGCTCGCCTCCGTCCGGGAGACCCCCAGCACGTGGAGCCGGGCGGCGACCGCGCCGACCACCATCAGCCCCCAGTTGCAGGCGGTGACCGTGCTCGGCGCGGCCCTGATGCCGGCGGCCGAGCACGACACCGTCGCCACCGCCGAGCAGCTCCTGCAGCGGCACCACACCGACGACGGCGCGCTGGGCCTGCTCACCGCCCCGCTGCTGGCACTGCTGTGGTCCGGCCGCGCCGACCGGGCCGTCGCCTGGTGCGACGTGCTGCTGCACCGGCCGGCGGTCCGGCACACCCCGGTCTGGCGGGCCGTGCTCCGGGCGGTCCGGGCGGAGGCGGCGCTGCGCCTCGGCGACCTGCCGGGCGCGGAGCACCACGCCCGGGCGGCGCTGGCGGACCTCCCCGCCCCGGCGTGGGGGGTGGCGATCGCCGGCCCGCTGGCCACGCTGATCGGCTGCGCGACCGAGGCGGGCCGCTTCTCCGAGGCCGACCGCTGGCTGGCCCACCCCGTCCCGGCGGGGATGTTCCGCACCCCGCTGGGCCTGCACTACCTCGCCGCCCGGGGCCGGCACCACCTGGCCATGGGCCGACCGCACGCGGCGACCGCCGACCTGCGCCGGTGCGGCGAGCTGGCGCGCACCTGGGGCATCGACGTGGCGGGGCTGGTGCCGTGGCGGCTGGAGCTGGCCCGGGTCCAGCTCAGCGTCGGCAACAAGACCCACGCCACCCAGCTCCTCCAGGAGCAGCTGCGGCTCCCCCACGGCGTCGACGACCGGACCCGGGGCCGCGCGCTGCGGCTGCTGGCCACCACCGCCGCCCCGGACCACCGGCGCAGGCTGCTCTCCGAGGCGGTCAACCTGCTCCAGGGCTGCGGCGACCGGCTCGAACTCGTCCGGGCCCTCGGCGACACCGGGCAGACCCTTCAGCGGGCCGGCGACTCGGCGCGCGCCCGGCTGCTGGTCCGCCGCGCCTACCAGCTCGCCCAGGACTGCGGGGCGTCGGTGCTGGCCCAGCGGCTGATCCGGCGGGAGCCGGGCGGCGGGCTGCCCGCGTACCCGGCCGGGGCGGAGGCGCAGGAGCCGGACGACGGGCTCAGCGAGGCCGAACGGCGGGTGGCGGCGCTGGCCGCGCAGGGGCACACCAACCGGCAGATCTCCAGCAAGCTGTTCATCACGGTGAGCACCGTGGAGCAGCACCTCACCCGGGTGTACCGGAAGCTGGACGTCAAGCGGCGCACGGACCTGCCGGCGCGGCTCGTCGCGTACGCGGAGCCGCTGGCCGAGGAGCCCCAGGGCGCGGCGTCCTGAGCGACACGCACGAAAAAGGGGGGGCGGGGCCCCCCTTTTTCGTGCGTACGTCGCGTCAGTCCATCGCCCGCCGCATGAAGCCGCGGATGCCGATCACGCTGAACAGCACGAACACCCCGGCGAGGACGGTCAGGTCCAGCCAGAGCGGCACCGACTGCACCCCGGGCGGGGCGACCAGCGACCGGGTGGCCTCGCTGACGTAGGTGAGCGGGTTGAGCGCGCAGATCCACTGGAACCAGGGCAGCGAGTCCAGGGCGCGCAGCGGGAACTGGGTGGCGCCGGTAAACATCAGCGGCGTCATGATGACGGTGAACATGACCTGGATGCGGTGCGGCGGCACCAGCGTGCCGAACGTCAGGCCCATGGCCGCGCCGACCATCGCCCCGGCCACCAGCACCCCGAGCACGGGCAGCAGCGTGGACAGCGGCCAGGTGACGCCGAGCATGAGCATGCCGATCGGGATCAGCACGAGGCCGGCGATCACGCCCCGGACCGCGCCGAAGACGATCTTCTCGAAGGCGACCAGCGGAATCGCCATCGGCGAGAGCAGCCGGTCCTCGATCTCCCGGGTGAAGGAGAAGTCCATCACCAGCGGCAGGGCGGTGTTCTCCAGGCCGATCAGGAACGCGTTGAGCGCGATCACGCCGGGCAGCAGCACGTTGGCGAAGTCGTTGCTGGCGTAGCCGAGGCTGGTCAGCACCTTGCCGAAGATCAGCAGCATGAACAGCGGTTGGAGGAACACCTGGGCGCCGAACGCGCCCAGCTCCCGGCTGGTGACGAAGAGGTCGCGCCAGAGCACCGCCCGGAAGGTGGCGAGCTGCTCCAGCACGCGCACCGGTGCGGCCGGCGCGACCCCGGTGGACGGGGCGACGGGTGCGGTGACGCTCACCGAAGTTCCTTCCCGGTCAGGTGGATGAAGACGTCTTCGAGGCTCGGCTGGCCGATGCTGAGGTCGCGGACCTCGCAGCCCAGGTCGGCGAGGATCTTCAACGCCATCGGCACGGCGTTGGCCGGCGCGGTGCCGGTGTAGAGGCGGAAGGAGAGCGTGGCGTCCGGGTCGGCGGGGGCCTCCGGGGCCGGCGGCAGGCCGGGGAACATCGGCATCCCGCCGGGCGCGCCGCCGGCCCGCAGCCGCTCGACGCGCTCGATGTCGGGCACGTTGCCGAGGGCGGCCTGCACCTCCTCGGCGGGGGCGCCGGCCGAGACGACCAGGGTCAGCGTGCTGCTGCCCGGCAGGGTGCGGGTCAACGCGGCCGGGGTGTCCAGGGTGAGCAGCCGGCCGTGGTCGACGATGCCGACCCGGTCGCAGAGCTTCTCCGCCTCGTCCATGTCGTGGGTGGTCACCACGACGGTGACCCCGGCCCGCTTCAGCTCGGCGATGCGGTCGTGCACGAAGAGCCGGGACTGCGGGTCGAGGCCGCCGGAGGGCTCGTCCAGGAAGAGCACCCGGGGCGCGTGCATCAGCGCCCGGGCGATCATGGTGCGCTGCGCCAGGCCACCGGAGAGGAAGTCGGTGCGCGCGTTCGCGAAGTCCTTGAGCCCCATCTGCTCCAGCAGCTCGTCCGCCCGCTTCGTGCGCACCGACCGGGACACCCGGTGGTACGCGGAGTGGAACAGCAGGTTCTGCCGGACGGTCAGCGCCCGGTCCAGGTTCACCCGCTGCGGCACCACCGCCAGCAACTGCCGGGCCGCGGCCGGCGAGCGGGCCACGTCCGCCCCGCAGACGACCGCCCGCCCCGAGGTGGCCCGCACCCGGGTCGTCAGCACCCCGATCGTCGTGGTCTTGCCCGCGCCGTTCGGCCCGAGCAGACCGAAGACCTCACCCGCGGCGACCGAGAAGCTCAGTCCGTCCACCGCCGGTGGCATGTTGGGCTGGTACTGCTTGACCAGCTCCTCCACCACCACTGCCTCGTCCACGTCGCCATGCTCCCGTCCTGGTTCCTGATGGGACAGATGTCCTCGTTGCGATAGGGGCCGCTAGGGGCACGCCAGGGGCGCGCCGCCGGCGGCCGGGGGCCGCTTCACAGGCCCCGCGCGGCCAGCCACCCGTGCACGGCGACGGCCAGGTCCGGCCCCCGCTCGCCGACCATCGTGAAGTGGTCGCCGGCCGCGTCGACCGCCTCGTGCGGGTACGGCCACCGGGACCGCCACCCGTCGGGCTCGCCCTGCCACTGCCCGAGCGGCTCGCTGGCCCGCACCAGCAGCGTCGGCGACGCCATCGGCGCGGGCTGCCAGTCCAGGAACAGCGGCAGGTAGCCCGCCCACGCGGTGGTCCGGTAGTCGTCCATCGGGGTGTAGGCGGTGTCCCGCCCGACCATCCCGTCGAGCAGTTGCGACGTCCAGCCGCCGAGCACCTCGCTGTCGGCCGGGTACGTGTCCATCAGCACCACGGCGGCCGGGGGGCGGCCCTGGCGCTCCAGCTCCCGGGCGACCACGTTGGCCACCATCGCGCCCCCGGAGTGCCCGGCCAGCACGAACGGGCCGTCGCCCACGGCGCGCAGCACGGTGTCCGCGTGCACCCGTAGCAGCGCGCCCAGGTCGGCGGGCAGCTCCTCGCCCACCCCGAAGCCCGGGTTGGGCAGCGCCCACAGGTCGCGGCGGCCCCGGAAGCCGGCGGCGAGGCGGGCGTACTCGTGCGGGCCGGCGAGCAGGGACATGGTGCAGCAGCACACCACCGGGGTCGCGCCGGCCTCGCCCTGGGCCAGCCGGAGGATGCCGGCCGGGCGGGTGAGCTGGGCCGGCTCGGTGAAGCTGGGGCGGAACTGGGCGAGCTTGACCAGCAGCTCGGCGTACCCGGCGGCGTCCTCGCGGGCCTTCGGCTGGCGGAACAGGCCGCCGAGGAGCCCGCCGGCCCCCTCCGGGGTGGCCTCGCCGGGGCCGGCCGCCGCGTCGGCGACCGCGCCCGCGCCGAGGACCTGGGCGAGCAGGTGCCCGGCCAGCGCCGTCGGGGTGGGGTGGTCGAACAGCAGGGTGGCCGACAGCTCCGCCCCGGTGTCCTGGGCCAGCGCGTCACGCAGCTCCAGCGCGGTCAGCGAGTCGAAGCCCAGCTCCAGGAAGTCCCGATCCGCCTCGATCGACCCGGGCGTCCGGTGCCCGAGCACGGTGGCGGCGTGCCCCCGGACCAGGTCGAGCAGGATGCGGTGCCGGTCGGCGGGCGAGCTGGCGGCCAGCCGGTCGCGCAGCACGCGGGCCGGGTCGGTCGCCGCGACGCCGGCCGGGCCGTTCCCGCCGTCCGCCGCCGCCTCGGGCTCGGCGCGGTGGCGCTGCCGGTACGCGGCGAGGTCGGGCAGCAGCTCGGCCACGGCGTCCCGTCGGCCGGCGTCGACGCCGAGGACGGCGGCCAGGGCGGCGGGCTCGTCGGCGTCGACGGCGGCCCAGAACTCCCCGTCGGCGGCGGCCTGCGCCGCCCGCTGGCCCAGTTCGAGGGCCACCGGGTCGGGCCAGTACCGCTCGTGGTGGAACGCGTAGGTGGGCAGCGCGACGCGGGCGGCGTCGGTGCCGGCGAAGAGGGCGGCCCAGTCGACGCCGCCGCCGCGCAGGTCGACGGCGGCCAGCGCGGCGAGCAGCGTCTCCGCCTCCGGCTGGTTCCGGCGGCCGAGGGGCACGAACGCCGCCGCGTCGGCGTCGGGCAGGCACTCCCGGCCCAGCGCGGTGAGCGCGCCGTCGGGGCCCAGCTCCAGGAAGGTGCCGGCCCCGGCGGCGGCGAGGGTGGTCATCCCGGCGTGGAAGCGCACGGTGTCCCGGACGTGGTCGACCCAGTAGCCGGGGTCGGTGGCCTCCCCGGCGGTGAGCAGCGCGCCGGTGCGGTCGGAGACCAGCGGCACGGCCGGCGGGTGCCAGGTGGCCTTCTCCGCGACCACCCGGAAGTCGGCCAGCACGGCGTCCATCCGGGCGGAGTGGAAGGCGTGCCCGACCCGCAGCGGGCGGGTGCGCCGGCCCTGCGCGGCGAGGCGTTCGCCGGCCGCGCGCACGGCGTCGGCGTCGCCGGAGAGCACCACCGAGGCGGGGCCGTTCACGGCGGCCAGGGCGACGGCGTCGTCGAGCAGCGGGGCCACCTCGGCCTCGGAGGCCCGCACCGCCAGCATCGCCCCGCCGTCGGGCAGCGCCTGCATGAGCCGGCCCCGGGCGGCGACGAGGGCGGCGGCGTCGGGCAGCGACAGCACCCCGGCGACGTGCGCGGCGGCCAGCTCGCCGACCGAGTGGCCGAGGAGGAACGCCGGGCGCGCCCCCCAGGCGGTGACCAGCCGGTACGCGGCCACCTCGTACGCGAACAGCGCCGGCTGGGTGAACTCGGTGCGGTCCAGCAGGGCGGCCTCGGGCGTGCCGGGGGCGGCGAAGGCCACCTCCCGCAGCGGGCGGGTCAGGTGCCGGTCGAGTTCGGCGGCGACCTCGTCGAAGGCGGCGGCGAAGACCGGGAAGCGGCGGTGCAGCTCGACGCCCATGCCGGGGCGCTGCGCGCCCTGCCCGGCGAAGAGGAAGGCGAGCTTGCCGCCGGGGCGGGCCACGCCGCGTACCACGTCGGGGGCGGGCCGGTCCTCGGCGACGGCCCGCAGGCCGGCGCGCAGCGCGTCGGCGTCGGCGCCGGTCACCGCCGCCCGGTGCGGCAGCGCCGCCCGGGTGGTGAGCAGCGAGTACGCCACGTCGGCCGGGCGCAGGTCGGGGTGGGCGGCCAGGTGGTCCAGCAGCCGGCGCGCCTGCCCGGCCAACGCCGGGGCGGAGCGGGCGGAGACGATCCACGGCCCCGCCGGGGCGGGCGTCCCGGCGGGCCGGGCGGGCGGGGCGTCGGCGGGGTCGGCCTGCTCGATGATGGCGTGCGCGTTGGTGCCGCTGACCCCGAACGCGGAGACCCCGGCCCGGCGCGGCCCGCCGGTCTCCGGCCACGGGCTGCTCTCGGTGAGCAGGGCCACCGCGCCCGCCGACCAGTCGACGTGCGGGGTGGGCGCGTCCACGTGCAGGGTCGGCGGCAGCACCCCGTGCCGCATCGCGAGGACCATCTTGATCACCCCGGCCACCCCGGCAGCGGCCTGCGTGTGCCCGATGTTCGACTTCACCGACCCCAACCACAGCGGCCGGTCGACGGGCCGGTCCTGCCCGTACGTCGCGATCAGCGCCTGCGCCTCGATCGGGTCGCCGAGCGTCGTGCCCGTGCCGTGCGCCTCCACCACGTCGACCTCACCGGCGGTCAACCCGGCGTTGGCGAGGGCCTGCCGGATCACCCGGCGCTGGGAGGGGCCGTTCGGGGCGGTCAGCCCGCTGCTCGCGCCGTCCTGGTTCACGGCGCTGCCCCGCACCACGGCCAGGACCGGGTGGCCGTTGCGGCGGGCGTCGGAGAGCCGCTCCACGAGCAGCATCCCGACGCCCTCCGACCAGCCGGTGCCGTCGGCGGCGGCGGCGAACGACTTGCACCGCCCGTCGGTGGAGAGGCCCCGCTGGCGGGAGAACTCCACGAAGACCGTCGGGGTGGCCATCACCGACACCCCGCCGGCCAGCGCCAGGGTGCACTCGCCGAGCCGCAGCGCCTGGCAGGCCAGGTGCAGCGCGACCAGCGACGACGAGCAGGCGGTGTCCACGGTGACCGCCGGCCCCTCCAGCCCCAGGGCGTACGAGATCCGGCCGCTGGCCACGGCGGCGGCGCTGCCGGTGCCGAGGTAGCCCTCGACGCCGTCGCCCGCCCCGGTCAGCAGGGCCGCGTAGTCGCCCTGGCTGCTGGTGGCCGCGTAGACGCCGGTGGGCGCCCCGCGCAGGGTGGTGGGGTCGATTCCGGCGGTCTCGAACGCCTCCCAGGCGGCCTCCAGCAGCAGCCGCTGCTGCGGGTCCATGGCGATGGCCTCGCGGGGGCTGATGCCGAAGAACGCGGGGTCGAAGTCCCCGGCGTCGTGCAGGAACCCGCCGTCGCGCACGTACGAGGTGCCCCGGCTGGCCGGGTCGGTGTCGTAGAGCGCGTCGAGGAGCCAGCCCCGGTCGGTGGGGAACGGCCCCATCGCGTCGGTGCCGGCGGCGACCAGGTCCCACAGTTGCTCCGGCGAGCCGACCCCGCCGGGGAACCGGCAGCTCATCCCGATGATCGCCACCGGCTCGCCGAGCGCGGCGGTGAGCTGCTGGTTCTGCTGGCGCAGCTTCTGGTTGTCCAGCAGCGACGCGCGCAGCGCGCTGACGACCTCGTCCAGTGAGACGCTCATCGGGGGCTCCTTGCGGCCAGCCGGGTCACGAGTCGGTGCCTTCCAGGGCCATCCGGACCAGGCCGGCGACGTCCAGCTCGCTGATCTCCGCCTCGGGCGCGGGCGGCGGCGCGGCGGCCGGGCCGGTGACCGCGCGGCCGAGCTGGAGGAGCTGGTCGAGCAGGCCGGCCTCGCGGAGCCGGTCCAGGGGTATCGCGGCGAGGACCCGGCGCACCCGCTCCTCGTCGCCGCCGTCGCCGGGGCCCGCTCCGGCGTCGCCGAACAGCTCCTCGTGCAGGTGCTCGGCGAGGCCGGCCGGCGTCGGGTAGTCGAAGACGACCGTGGTGGACAGCTCGTGCCCGGTCGCCGCGATGAGCAGGTTGCGCAGCTCCACGGCGGTCAGCGAGTCGAAGCCGAGGTCCAGGAAGCCCCGGTCGGTGTCGATGACCTCCCCGGAGGAGTGGCCGAGCACCTTCGCCGCGTCCACCCGGACCATCTCCAGCAGCGCCGCCCGCCGCTCCGGCTCGGGCAGCGACCGCAGCCCGGCGAGCAGGTCCCGGTCGGCGGGGGCGTCCGGCACCTCGGCGGGAGCGGCGCTCAGCGCCCGCACGGCCGGCAGGTCGGCCAGCAGCGGGCTGGGCCGCAGCGCGGTGAACAGCGAGTGGAAGTGCGCCCAGTCGACGTCGACGACGGTGACGCAGGTGTCGCCGACGGCGAGCGCGTGCCGCAGCCCGGCCAGGGCCACGCCGGGCGGCATCACCCGCAGGCCACGGCGGCGCAACTGCTCCGGGGCGCCGTCGCCGAACATGCCCGACTCGGTCCACGGCCCCCAGGCCACGGAGGTGGCCGGCAGGCCCCGGCCGCGCCGCCGCTGCGCGAGCGCGTCCAGGTAGGCGTTGCCGGCCGCGTACGCGCCCTGCCCGCCGCTGCCCCACACGGCGGCGATGGACGAGAAGAGCACGAACGCGTCCAGCTCGACGCCGTCGAGCAGCTCGTCGAGCAGCTCGGCGCCGATCAGCTTCGGCGCGATCACGTACGCGAGGTCCTCGGCGGTGACGTTGGCCAGGGGCACCAGCTCGTTGACCCCGGCGGCGTGCACCACGGCGCGCAGCGGGGGGCCGTCGCGGCGCAGCTCGGCGACCAGGTCGGTCATGCCGGCCCGGTCGGCGGCGTCGCACCGGGCGACCCGGCACTCCACGCCGAGGGCGTCCAGCTCGGCCAGCAGCTCCGCCGCGCCGGGGGTGTCGACGCCGCGCCGGCTGGTCAACACGACGCGCTCCGCGCCGGCGCCGGCCACCCAGCGGGCCACGTGCCCGCCGAGCGCGCCGGTGCCGCCGGTGACCAGCACGGTGCCCCGGGGCCGCCACGGCTCGCCGTCGGCGTCGCCGCCGGCCGGGACGACCCGGCAGGCCAGGACGCCCGAGTCGCGGATCGCGAGCTGGTCCTCGGCGGGACCGCCGGCGAGCACGTCGGCGAGGCGGGCCGCCGAGGCGGGCTCCACCGTGGTCGGCAGGTCGACCAGCCCGCCCCAGCGGGTCGGCTGCTCCAGCGCGGCCACCCGACCCAGTCCCCACAGCAACGCCTGGCGGGGGTTGACGGGCACGTCGCCGTCCCCGACGCCGACCGCGCCCTGGGTGACGCACCACAGCCGGGCCGCCGCCTCGGTGTCCGTGAGTTCCTGGAGGAGCTGCACGGTCGCGGCCAGGCCACGGGGCAGCGCCGGCTGCTCGGCGTGGGGCGCCTCGTCCAGCCCGAGGAAGGACAGGATCGACAGCGGGCCGTCGCCCGCGTCGAGCGCCCCGCCGAGCACGTCGGCGAGTTGGCCGCCCAGCTCGTCGGGGTCGGCGGCGGTGTCGACGGCGACGACGGCCGCCTCCGGGCCGAGCTCGCGGGCGCAGGCGCGCAGCCCGGGGTCGTCGGCCCGGTGGGCGGGCAGCAGCGCCAGCCAGCGGCCGGGCTCCCGCCGCGCCGCCGCGTCGGCCAGCGGGGTCCAGGTCGTGCGGTACCGGGCGGCGTCCACCAGGGAGCGTTCCCGCCCGCGCCGCCGCCACGCCGACAGCGCCGGCAGCACCGCCCCGAACGGCTGGTCCCGCGCCACGTCCAGCTCGCGGGCCAGGGAGTCGAGGTCCTCGGCCTCGACCGCCGCCCAGAACCGGCGCTCCACGTCGGAGCTGTCGTCGAAGGCCGCGGCGGTCGCCCAGGGCGGGGGCTCGGGCCAGTAGCGCTGCCGGTCGAAGACGTACGTGGGCAGGTCGACCCGCCGCGCGCCGGTGCCGGCGTACAGGGCGGACCAGTCGGGGCTGACGCCGTGGGCGTGCAGCGCGGCGACGGCCCGCAGCAGGGCGGCCGGCTCGGGCCGGTCCCGGCGGAGGGTGGGCACGACCAGCGGCTCCCGGCCGCCGGCCGGCGCGCCCCCGGCGAGGACGGTCCGGGCGAGGGCGGTGAGCACCCCGTCGGGGCCGATCTCGACGTACGCGGTGCAGCCCCGCGCCCGCAGGGCGGCGACGGCGTCGGCGAAGCGCACGGCGTGCCGGGCGTGCCGCATCCAGTACGCCGGGTCGCCCAGCCCGGCCGCGTCGACGGGCGCGCCGGTGACCGTGGAGACCATCGGCACGGTCGGGGCCCGGTGCTCCAGCCGGGCGGCGACGGCGGCGAGGTCGTCGAGCACCGGATCCATCAGCGGGCTGTGGAAGGCGTGGCTGACGGCCAGCCGCCGGGTGCGTACGCCCCGGGCCGACCACTGCGCGGCCAGCTCCTCGACGGCGTCGCCGGCCCCGGAGAGCACCACGGCGGCGGGGCCGTTGACGGCGGCGACGCTCACCCGGTCGGCGTGGTCGCCGAGGGAGGCCAGCACGTCGGCCTCGGCGGCGGCGACGGCCCACATCGCCCCGCCGTCGGGCAGGGCCTGCATGAGCCGGCCCCGGGCGGCGACCAGCGCGGCGGCGTCGGCCAGGGTGAGCACCCCGGCGGCGTGGGCGGCGGCGAACTCGCCGATGGAGTGCCCGGCGACCGCGTCGGGCCGCGCGCCCCACGCCGACAGCAGCCGGAACAGCGCCACCTCGACGGCGAAGATCGCCGGCTGGGTGTACTCGGTGCGGTCCAGCAGGGCCGCCCCGGGCGTGCCGGGCTCGGCGAACAGCACGGGCCGCAGCGGCCCCGGCAGGTGCGGGTCGAGAACGGCGCAGACCTCGTCGAGGGCGGCGGCGAAGACGGGAAACGCCTCGGCCAGCTCGCGGCCCATGCCGGGGCGTTGCGCGCCCTGCCCGGAGAACAGGTACGCCACCTTCGGCCGGGGGGCGACCGCGCCGGTGACCACCAGCGGCGAGTCGTCGCCGGAGCCGAGGGCCCGCAGCCCGGCGTCCAGCGCCGCCCGGTCGGCGGCGAGGACGACGGCCCGGTGCTCCAGGCCCGCCCGGGACACCGCCGACGACCAGCCGACGTCGACCAGCGGCGGGGCGTCCGGCCCGGTGAGCCGGTCGGCCCACGGCCCGGCCTGGGCGGCGAGGGCGGCCGGGGTACGCGCCGACAGCAGCACCGGCACCAGGGGCAGCCGGCCCGGCTCACCCCCCGGCTCACCGCCCGGCGCGACCGGCTCGGTCGACGCGGTCGGCTCGACCGACTCGGCCGGGGCGGTCAGCTCGGCCGGTCCGGTCGGCGCGACCGGCGCGGCTGCCTCGGGGGCCTGCTCCAGGATGGTGTGCGCGTTGGTGCCGCTGATGCCGAAGGAGGAGACGGCGGCCCGCCGGGGGCGGCCCGTCACCGGCCACGCCCGGCCCTCGGTCAGCAGCTCCACCGCGCCGACGCCCCAGTCCACCTGGTCGGTGGGCTCGTCGACGTGCAGGGTCGGCGGCAGGAAGCCGTACCGCAGGGCGAGGACCATCTTGATGATGCCGGCGACGCCGGCGGCGGCCTGGGTGTGGCCGATGTTGGACTTGATCGAGCCGAGCAGCAGCGGACGGTCGGCGGGGCGG
>NZ_BBZF01000012.1:281805-313775 GCF_020884795.1 Micromonospora okii | reverse complement strand
GGGCCTGCGCCTCGATCGGGTCGCCGAGGCGGGTGCCGGTGCCGTGCGCCTCCACGGCGTCCACGTCGGCGGCGGCGAGGCCGGCGGCGGCGAGGGCCTGCCGGATCACCCGCTGCTGCGACGGGCCGTTCGGGGCGGTGAGGCCGTTGGACGCGCCGTCCTGGTTCACGGCGCTGCCCCGCACCACCGCGAGCACGGGGTGGCCGTTGCGCCGCGCGTCGGAGAGCCGCTCCACCAGCAGCACGCCGAGGCCCTCACCCCAGCTCGTGCCGTCGGCGGCGGAGGCGAACGCCTTGACCCGGCCGTCCGGGGCGAGCCCCCGCTGGCGGCTGAAGCCGACGAACACCCCGGGGGTGGCCATGACGGTGACGCCGCCGACGAGGGCCATGGAGCACTCGGCCCGGCGCAGCGCCTGGCAGGCCCAGTGCAGCGCGACCAGCGACGAGGAGCAGGCGGTGTCCACCGACACGGCGGGCCCCTCCAGCCCGAGCGTGTACGAGACCCGGCCGGAGAGCACGCTGCCGGCGTTGCCGGTCATCAGGTGCCCCTCGGCGCCCTCGGTGCCGAACATCAGGTTCCGGTAGTCCTGGTAGTTGGTGCCGACGAAGACCCCGGTGGGGGTGCCGCGCAGCGCGTGCGGGTCGATACCGGCCCGCTCGACCGCCTCCCAGGACGCCTCCAGCAGCAGCCGCTGCTGCGGGTCCATCGCCAGGGCCTCCCGGGGGCTGATGCCGAAGAAGCCGGCGTCGAAGTCGGCGACCCCGGCGACGAAGCCGCCCTCCCGGGCGTAGCTGGTGCCCTCGTTCTCCGGGTCGGAGTCGAACAGCCGCTCCAGGTCCCAGCCCCGGTCGGTGGGGAACTCGCCGATTGCGTCGCCGCCGGCGGCGAGGAGCTGCCAGAGCCGCTCCGGGTCGTCCGCGCCGCCGGGGAAGCGGCAGCTCATCGCCACGATGGCAATCGGCTCGTCGTCGTCGGCGGGGGCGGCCGGCGCGGGGACGGCCACGTCCGGCTCGACGCCGGTGAGCAGCTCGTCGAGGTGCGCGGCGAGCGCGGTCGGGTTCGGGTAGTCGAACGCGAGGGTCGCGGGCAGCCGCAGGTCGGTGGCGCCGGCCAGCAGGTTGCGCAGGTCCACGGCGGTCAGCGAGTCCAGGCCCAGGTCGCGGAAGGGCCGGGTGGCCGGGATGTCGTCGGCCGCGCCGTAGCCCAGCGCGGTGGCCGCGCACTGGCGGACCAGCCCCAGCAGCGCCTCGGCGCGCTCCGCCGGGGCGAGCCGGGCGAGACGGTTGACCGGGGGCGCGGCCGGCGCCTGCCCGCCGTCGGACCGGGTGGCGTCCCGCCGGGCGGCCTCGCGGACCTCGTCGAGGTCGCCGATCAGCGGGCTCGGCCGGACCAGGGCGAACGCCGGGGCGAACCGCCCCCAGTCGACGTCGGCGATCAGCGTGGTGGCCTCGCCCCGGCGCAGCGCCCGGGCCAGGGCCTCGACGGCCAGGTCGGGGTCCATCCCGACCATGCCGCCCCGGCGCAGCCGCTGCTGGGCGCGCTCGTTCTCGGCGGGCAGGCCCGCCCCGCTCCACGCGCCCCAGGCCACGGAGAGGGCGGGCAGGCCCTCGGCGCGGCGGCGCTCGGCGAGGGCGTCGAGGTAGGCGTTCGCCGCCCCGTACGCGCCCTGCCCGGCGTTGCCGGTGGTGCCGGCGACGGAGGAGAAGAGCACGAACGCGTCCAGGTCCAGGCCACGGGTCAGCTCGTCGAGGTGGGCGGCGGCGAGGCACTTGGGCGCGGCGACGGCGTGCAGGCGCTCCGGGGTGAGTGCGTCCACGATGCCGTCGTCGAGGACGGCGGCGGTGTGCAGCACGGCGCTCACCGGCGCGTCGGCGGGGACGGCGGCCAGCAGGGCGGCGACCTGCGCCCGGTCGGTGACGTCGCAGCGGGCCACGGTGACGGTCACGCCGAGGCCGGTCAGCTCCGCCTCCAGCTCGGCGGCGCCCGGGGCGTCCGGGCCGCGCCGGCTCGCCAGCAGGACGTGCGCGGCACCGGAGCGGGCCGCCCAGCGGGCCAGGTGCCCGCCCAGGCCGCCGGTGCCGCCGGTGATCAGCACGGTGCCGCGCGCCCGCCAGCCGTCGCCCTGTGCCCCGGCGGGCGCGGCCGGCTCGGGGTCGGTGATCCGGGTGAGCCGGCGGGCGAAGACCCCCGACTCGCGGACGGCGACCTGGTCCTCGCCCCCGCTGTCGCCGAGCACCGCGCAGAGCCCCGCGCCGGTCCGCAGGTCGAGCGCGTCCGGCAGGTCGACCAGGCCGGCCCAGCGGCCGGGGTGTTCGAGGGCCACGGCGCGGCCGAGTCCCCAGACGGCGGCGGCAGCCGGGGACGGGGCCGGGTCCCCGGCGTCGACGGCGACGGCCCGCCGGGTGGCGCACCACAGCGGCGCCTCGACGCCGAGCGCGCCGAGCGCCTGGACGAGCAGGGCGGTCCCGGCGACGGCCACGGTGGTGGCGGGGTGCTCGGGGTGCGCCCGCTCGTCCAGCGCGAGCAGGGACAGCACCGCGGCGGGGTGCTCCCCGGCGAGCGCGTCGCGCAGCAGGTCGACCGTCGCCGCCGGATCGCCGGTGGGGTCCACCTCGACGGGCACGGCGTCCACGCCGACGCCGCCGAGCGCAGAGAGCACGTCGTGGACCAGCGGGTCGTCCTCCAGCCCGGCGGGGAGCGGGACCAGCCAGGTGCCGGCGAGCCGGTCCAGCGGCAGGTCGGGCAGGGCCTTCCAGGTGACCCGGTAGCGCCACCGGTCGATGTCGGGCGCCTCGTCGGTCCGGGCGAGGAAGAGCGGCGGCGCGGGCCAGTACCGCTGGTGGTCGAAGGCGTAGGTAGGCAGGGCCACGGTGTCGGCCTCGGCGAGGACCTTCGTCAGGTCGACGGGCAGGCCGATCGTGTGGGCGGTGGCCAGGTTCGTCAGCAGCCGCGTCGGGTCGTCGTCGCCCCGCCGCAGGCTGCCCAACACGTGCCCGGTCGTGCCGAGGTCGTCCAGGATCGCCGTGACCGGCATGGTCAGCACCGGATGCGGGCTGATCTCCACGAACGTGCCATGCCCGGCCGCCACCGCCACCCGCACGGCGGCATCGAACCGCACGGTCCGCCGAAGGTTCTCATACCAGTAATCGGCCGTCATCGACGCCGGGTCGACCCACTCCCCCGTCAGCGTCGAGACCAGCTTCACCGCGCCCGCCTGCGGAGTCACGTCGGCCAGATCGGCGCGGAGCCGCTCGGCGACCTCCTGTACCGACTCGGAATGCGACGCGTAGTCCACCGGAATCAACCGCGCCCGCACGCCCTCGGCCTGACACACCTCCACCAGATCCGCGACCGGCTGCGGCGGCCCGGACACCACCACGGTCGACGGGCCGTTGACCGCCGCAATGCCCACGCCGGGGAAGCCCGGCAGCCGCTCGGCGATCGCCTCGGCGGACAGGTCCACCGACGCCATCGCCCCGGTCCCCCGCAACACCGCCAACGCACGGGAACGCAGGGCAACGGTCTTCGCCGCATCCTCCAACGACAGGATGCCCGCCACACAGGCCGCACCAATCTCACCCTGCGAATGACCGATCACCGCCTGCGGAACCACCCCCACGTGCTCCCACACCGCCGCCAGAGCGATCCCCACCGCCCACAGCACCGGCTGCACGACCTCGACCCGCTCCAACCACGACTCGTCATCCCCGGTCAGCACCGCCACCAGGTCCACGTCCAGGTACGGAGCCAGAGCCGCCTGACACTGCGCAAGGCGACCGTCGAACACCGGCGTCCGGCCAATCAGGCCCGACGCCATCCGCGCCGACTGCGCCCCCTGACCCGGGAACACGAACACCGGGCCGGCATTCTGCGAGGCCGCCGTACCGCTGACCACGTTCCCGGCCGGGGTGCCCGCCGCCAGGGCGTCCAGCCCGGCCAGCAGATCCCCGACCGTCGCGCCGACCACGGCGGCCCGGTGCTCGAACGTCGACCGGGTGATGGCGAGGGACCAGCCGACCTCCGGGGCGTCGGGGCCGTCGTGCGCGCGGAGGTACCGGGCCAGCCGGGCGGCCTGCCCGGCGAGGGCGGCCCGCGACCGGGCCGACACCGGCCACACCGTCACGTCGGAGGCGACCAGGCCGGGGGCGGAGACGGCCGGGCCGTCGTCCTCGGCCGGGTCGTCCGGCTCCTCGATGATGACGTGGGCGTTGGTGCCGGAGATGCCGAAGGAGGAGACGGCGGACCGGCGGACCCGCCCGGTCTCGGGCCACGGCCGCGCCTCCGTGGCCAGCTCCACCGCCCCGGCGGTCCAGTCGATGTGCGGGGACGGCGCATCGACGTGCAGCGTCGCCGGCACCACACCGTGCCGCATCGCCAACACCATCTTGATCACACCGGCGACGCCGGCGGCGGCCTGCGCGTGCCCGATATTCGACTTCACCGACCCCAACAACAACGGCCGGTCACCGGGCCGATCCTGCCCGTACGTCGCCAGCAACGCCTGCGCCTCGATCGGGTCACCCAGCGTCGTACCCGTGCCGTGCGCCTCCACCACGTCCACGTCCGCCGTCGACAGCCGGGCCGAGGCCAGGGCCTGGCTGATCACCCGCTGCTGGGCCGGGCCGTTCGGGGCGGTCAGCCCGTTCGACGCCCCGTCCTGGTTGACGGCGCTGCCGCGCACGACGGCCAGGACCGGATGGCCGTTGCGGCGGGCGTCCGACAGCCGCTCGACCAGCAGCCAGCCGACGCCCTCGGAGAAGCCGGCGCCGTCGGCGGCGGCGGCGAAGGAGCGGCACCGCCCGTCCGGAGAGAGGGCCCGCTGGCGGCTCGACCCGACGTAGAGGCCGGGGGTGGCCATCACCGTCACGCCGCCGGCCAGGGCCAGTTCGCACTCCCCCGCCCGGAGCGCCTGCGCGGCGAGGTGCAGCGCCACCAGCGACGACGAGCACGCCGTGTCGATGGAGACGGCCGGCCCCTCCAGCCCTAGGCTGTACGACACCCGGCCCGACGCGACGGCCGCCGCGCCCCCGGTCATCGAGTGCCCCTCGTCGCCGTCCGGCGACATCATCAGCAGGGTCGCGTAGTCCTGCCCGTTGGTGCCGACGAAGACCCCGGTCCGGCTGCCGCGCAGCGAGGTCGGGTCGATCCCGGCGGCCTCGACCGCCTCCCAGGACGTCTCCAGCAGCAGCCGCTGCTGCGGGTCCATGGTCAGCGCCTCGCGGGGCGAGATGCCGAAGAAGGCGGAGTCGAAGTCGCCCGCCCCGTCGACGAACCCGCCCTCCCTGGCGTACGAGGTGCCCGGGTTGTCGGGGTCGGGGTGGTAGAGCCGCTCGGTGTCCCAGCCCCGGTCCTCCGGGAACGGGGTGACGGCGTCCCGTCCGTCGCGCAGCAGCTCCCACAGCTCGTCCGGGTTGCGCACCCCGCCGGGCAGGCGGCAGCTCATCGCCACGATCGCCACCGGCTCCAGTTCCTGGGACTGCGCCTCACTGAGCCTGCGGCGGGTGTCGTGGAGATCAGCCATGACCCGCTTGAGGTAGTCGCGGAGCTTGTCTTCATTGGCCATCGGAGTGCCGCTTCCTGGGGAGGGACGAGGGTGGGCCGGAGCGGGTCAGGAGATGCCGAGGTCCTTGTCCACCATGGCGAAGAGTTCGTCGTCGGTGGCGTCGTCGAGGTGTCGGCCGATGCCCGCGCCGCCGCTGTCCTGGCCGAGCCGGGAGAGCATCGCCTGGAGGCGCACCGTGGCCCGGATGCGCGCCGCCTCGTCCCGCGCCACCACGTCGAGGCCGTCGGCGATCCGGTCGAGATCGTCGAGGAGGGCGGTCGGGGTCACCACGTCGTCGTGGGCGATCTCGGCGAAGAGGTACTCCGCCAGGGTCGCCGGGGTCGGGTAGTCGAAGACCAGGGTGACCGGCAGGGCCACCCCGGTGGCCATGCCGAGCCGGTTGCGCAGCTCGACGGCGGTGACGGAGTCGAAGCCCAGCTCCCGGAACGCCCGGTGCTCGTCCACCGACTCGGCGGACGGGTAGTTGAGCACGGCGGCGACCTGCCCGCGTACCAGGGCGAGCAGCACGGCGAGCCGGTCGGCGGCGGGCAACCCGGCGAGTCGGTGCTGCAACGAGTCCGGGCCGTCGCCGGCCTCCACGGCGGCGACCTTCTCGGCCGCGGCGAGCCGGCGCACGTCCGGCAGGTCGCTGATCAGCGGGCCGGGCCGGGTGGCGGTGAACGCGACGGCGAACCGCTCCCAGGCGATGTCGGCGATGGTGAGGAACGCCTCGCCGTGCTCCACGGCCTGCTGGAGCGCGGTGATGGCCGCGTCGGGGCTCATCTCGGGTACGCCGTGCCGGTGCAGCAGCTCGCCGAAGGGCCCCTCGGCCATGCCGCCGCCGGCCCAGGCGCCCCAGGCGATGGAGGTGGCGGGCAGGCCGAGGCCGCGCCGGTGCTGGGCGAGCGCGTCGAGGAACGCGTTGCTCGGGGCGTAGTTGCCGACGCCGGAGCTGGCCACGCTGCCCGCGAACGACGAGAACATGACGAACGCGGTGAGGTCCAGGTCGAGGGTCAGCTCGTGCAGGTGGTACGCCACGTCGGCCTTGGCCCGGAGCACCCGGTCGATCTGCTCCGGCCGCAGGTCGTTGATCATGGCGTCGTCCAGGACGGCGCTCGCGTGCACGACCGTGGTGAGCGGGTGCTCGGCGGGAATCGACCCGATCAGCTCGGCCAGGGCGTCCCGGTCCGAGGCGTCACAGGCGACCACGCTGGCCCGCGCGCCCAGCTCGGTGAGGTCGTCGACGAGCTGCCGCGCGCCCGGCGCGGCCATCCCCCGCCGGCTGACGACGACGATGTTCTGCACGCCGCTGCGGGCCAGCCAGCGGGCGGCGTGCCCGCCGAGCGCGCCGGTGCCGCCGGTGACCAGGGCCGTGCCGGAGGGCGCCCACGGGTTCGCGGGCTGGCTGTCGCCCAGCGGGACGCGGGTGAGCCGCCGGGCGAGCAGGCCGTTGGGGCGTACCGCGATCTGGTCCTCGTCGCCGGCGGCGGTGAGGGCCGCGACGAGCAGGTCGGCGCAGCGCTCGTCCACGGCCTCGGGCAGGTCCACGAGGCCGCCCCAGCGCTCCGGGTGCTCCAACGCGGCGACCCGGCCGAAGCCCCAGACCAGCGACTGCACCGGGGAGCGCAGCAGGTCCGTCCAGCCGACGGAGGCGGCACCGGAGGTGACGGCCCACATCGGCGCGCGTAGGCCGACGTCGCCGAGGGCCTGGAAGAGCGCGACGGTGGCGGCGAAGCCGCCGGGCACGGACGGGTGCAGGGGGTGGACCAGCTCGTCGAAGGCGAGCAGCGACACCACGCCGGTCACGTCGGCGGCCTCGCCGTCGCCGCCCGGCGCGGCGACGAGCGCCTCCCGCAGCAGCTTGCCGAGCAGGTCACGGTCGACGTCGGCGGCGGAGACGGGCACCGGGACGATGGTCGCGCCGGCCGCCGCGAACGCCTCGACGCAGGCGTCCTGCCAGGGCTCGACGATGTCGCCGGTCGGCATGACGACGACCCAGGTGCCGGGCATTCCCCGGCTGGCGACGCCGGCCAGCGGCTTCCAGGTGTCCTGGTACCGCCAGCGGTCGATGTCGGCCCGGCGGCGGCGCTGCCGACGCCACGAGGTGAGCACCGGCAGCGCCGGGAGCAGCGCGTCGACGACCTCGTCCGCCGGGGCGTCCTCGGTGGCGACGGCCTCGGCGAGGGCGGCGACGTCCCCGCGTTCCACGGCGGCCCAGAAGCTCGCGTCTCCCGGATCGGCCGCGCCCTGGAGCAGCTCCTCCAGGTCGCCACCGCCGCTACCGTCGAGCCAGAACTGCTGGTGGTCGAAGGCGTAGGTGGGCAGGGGCACGGTGTCGGCCTCGGCGAGGACCTTCGTCAGGTTGACGGGCAGGCCGGCGGTGTGGGCGGTGGCGAGGTTGGTCAGCAGGCGGGTCGGGTCGTCGTCGCCCCGCCGCAGGCTGCCCAGCACATGCCCCGCTGTGCCGGTGTCGTCGAGGATCGCCGTGACGGGCATGGTCAGCACCGGATGTGGGCTGATCTCCACGAACGTGGCATGCCCGGCGGCCACCGCCACCCGCACGGCGGCGTCGAACCGCACGGTCCGCCGAAGGTTCTCGTACCAGTAGTCGGCCGTCATCGACGCCGGGTCGACCCACTCCCCGGTCAGCGTGGAGACCAGCTTCACCGTGCCGGGCTGCGGGGTCACGTCCGCAAGGTCCGCGCGGAGCTGCTCGGCGACGTCCTGGACGGACTCGGAGTGCGACGCGTAGTCCACCGGAATCAACCGGGCGCGGATTCCCTCGGCCTGGCACGCCTCCACCAGGTCCGCCACCGGCTGCGGCGGCCCGGACACGACCACGGTCGACGGGCCGTTGACCGCCGCCACACCCACGCCCGGGAAACCGGCGAGGCGCTCGGCAATCGCGTCGGCCGACAGGTCAACCGACGCCATCGCCCCCGTGCCCCGCAACACGGCCAACGCGCGCGACCGCAGGGCGACGGTCTTCGCCGCGTCCTCCAAGGTGAGGATGCCCGCCACACAGGCCGCGCCGATCTCACCCTGCGAGTGACCGATCACCGCCTCCGGGACGACGCCCGCCGCGCCCCAGACGGCGGCGAGCGCGATCCCCACGGCCCACAGGACCGGCTGGACGACCTCGACCCGCTCCAACCACGACTCGTCGTCCCCGGTCAACACGGAGACGAGATCCACGTCCAGATACGGCGCGAGCGCAGCCTGACACTGCGCGAGGCGAGCGTCGAACACCGGCGTCCGGCCGACCAGGCCCGACGCCATCCGCGCCGACTGCGCCCCCTGGCCCGGGAAGACGAACACCGGGCCGGCACCGGTGCCGGTGACCGTGCCGGTGACGAGGTGGCCGGCGGGGTGGCCGCCCGCGAGGGCGTCCAGCCCGGCCAGTAGTTCTTCGGTGGTCGCGCCCACGACGGCGGCGCGGTGATCCAGCGTGGAGCGGGTGGTGGCGAGGGACCAGCCGACCGCTGCCGACGCGAGGTCGCCGTGCTCGCGGACGTGCCGGGCGAGGCGGGCTGCCTGGCCGGCGAGGGCCGCCGTCGTACGGGCCGACACCGGCCACACGGTCACGTCGGAGGTGACGAGGCCGGGGCGGCGCGCGGGGGCCGCCTCCCCGCCGTCCACGGCCTCGGGGGCGGCGACGCCCGGCCGGTACTCCTCCAGGATCACGTGGGCGTTGGTGCCGCTGACCCCGAACGAGGAGACGCCGCCACGGCGGGGACGGTCCAGCTCGGGCCACGGCCGGGCCTCGGTGAGTAGGGAGACCGCACCGGCGGTCCAGTCGACGTGCGGGGACGGCGCGTCGACGTGCAGGGTCTCCGGCATGAGGCCGTTGCGCAGCGCCATCACCATCTTGACCAGCCCGGCGACGCCGGCGGCGCTCTGGGTGTGGCCGATGTTCGACTTCACCGAGCCGAGCCACAGCGGCCGGTCGGCGGGGCGGTCCTGCCCGTACGTGGCGATCAGCGCCTGCGCCTCGATCGGATCGCCGAGGGTCGTGCCCGTGCCGTGCGCCTCGACCATGTCCACGTCGGCGGTGCCGAGCCGGGCGTTGGCGAGGGCCTGCCGGATGACCCGCTGCTGGGCGGGGCCGTTCGGGGCGGTGAGGCCGTTGGACGCGCCGTCCTGGTTCAGGGCGCTGCCCCGGATCACGGCGAGGACGGGGTGGCCGTTGCGCTCGGCGTCGGCGAGCCGCTCCACGAGGAGGACGCCGCCGCCCTCGCCCCAGCCGGTGCCGTCCGCCCCCGCCGCGAACGCCTTGCACCGGCCGTCGACGGACATGCCGCGCTGCCGGGAGAAGACGACGAAGACGCCGGGGGTGGCCATCACGGTGACGCCGCCGGCCAGCGCGAGGTCGCACTCGCCGCGCCGCAGCGCGTTCACGGCGAGGTGCAGGGCGACCAGGGACGACGAGCAGGCGGTGTCCACGGTGACAGCCGGGCCGTTGAGGCCGAGGGTGAACGAGATCCGGCCGGACGCGACGCTGGTGGTGTTGCCGGTGCCGAGGTACATGTCGACGCCCTCGGGGACGTTCGGCAGGCCCATGCCGTAGTTGGAGGTGCTCAGCCCGACGAAGACGCCGGTGGAGCTGCCGCGCAGCGACGACGGGTCGATGCCGGCCCGCTCGACGGCCTCCCAGGACGTCTCCAGCAGCAGCCGCTGCTGCGGGTCCATGGCCAGGGCCTCGCGCGGCGAGATGCCGAACAGCGTCGGGTCGAACCCGCCCGCGGCGTCGAGGAACCCGCCGACGCGGGTGTAGCTCTTGCCCGGCTTGTTCGGGTCCGGGTCGTAGAGCGACTCCAGGTCCCAGCCCCGGTCGTCGGGGAACTCGGTGAGGGCGTCCCGGCCGTCCGCGACGAGGTCCCACAGCTCCTCGGGCGAGTGCACGCCGCCGGGGAAGCGGCAGCTCATCGAGACGACGGCCACCGGTTCGGTCTCGCGCGCCTCGACGGTCTTCAGCTTGTGCCGGGTGTCGTGCAGGTCGGCGGTCACCCGCTTGAGGAAGTACCGCAGCTTGTCGTCGCTCATCGGAGGGCACCTGCCTCGATCCTGGAGTCGGTCATCTCAGGAGATTCCAAACTCTTTGCTGATGAAGTCGAAGATCTCGTCGTCGCTGGCCGAGTCGAGGTCGGGGCGGTCCGCCTCGGTGGCGGGCCCGGCGGCCAGGTCGGACGCCTTGGCGAGCAGGTCCTGCATCCGGGCGGTGAACCGGTCGCGGGCCACGGAATCGAGCGGGATGGTGTTGAGCAGGCTCTCCACGGTGTCGATGCCCTGGAAGAGGGGCTGGGTGGACGGCGCGGCGTCGGCGGCGATCTCGTCGGTCAGCCGCTCGGCGAGCGCCGCCGGGGTCGGGTAGTCGAACACGAGCGTCGCCGGCAGCCGCAGCCCGGAGAGGCCGTTGAGCCGGTTGCGCAGGTCGACGGCGGTGAGCGAGTCGAAGCCCAGGTCGGTGAAGAGGCGGTTCGGGTCGACGGCGTCGGCCCCGGCGTGGCCGAGGACGGCGGCGATGTTCGCCCGGACCACGTCGAGCACCACCTTGAGCCGCTCCGGGCCGGCCAGGCCGGCGAGCCGCTGACTGAGCTGCACCCCGCCGGAGCGGGCGCCGGTGGCGTCGACCGAGCGCCGCAGCGGCACCCGGACCAGGGCGCGGAGCATCGGCGCGAGCGCGCCGGACCCGGCCTGCGCCCGCAGCGTCCCGACGTCCAGCCTCATCGGCACGACGGCCGCCGCGTCGAGCCGCCACGCGGCGTCGAACAGGTGCAGCGCCTGCTCGGTGGCGAGCCCCGCCGCGCCCTGCTCGGCGATGCGCCGCACGTCGCCGTCGCCGAGGTGGCCGGTCATGCCGCTGGCCTGCTCCCACAGGCCCCACGCCAGGGAGATGCCGGGTAGGCCCCGGGCCCGCCGGTGCGCGGCGAGGGCGTCGAGGAAGGCGTTGGCCGCCGCGTAGTTGGACTGGCCGGCGCTGCCCAGGGTGGCCGCCGCCGAGGAGAACAGCACGAACGCCGCGAGGTCGAGGCCGGCGGTGAGGCGGTGCAGGTGCCACGCCGCGTCGATCTTCGGCACGGCCACCGCGTCGAGGCGCTCGGGGGTCATCGACTCCAGCACCCCGTCGTCGAGGACGCCGGCGGCGTGCACCACGGCGGTGAGCGGGTGCTCGGCGGGGATGCCGGCGAGCAGCGCCGCGAGGGCGTCCGGGTCGGCGGCGTCGCAGGCGGCGACGGTCACCTCCGTGCCGTGCTCGGCCAGCTCGGCGACCAGGTCGCCGATGCCGTCGGCCGCCGCGCCGCGCCGCCCGGCCAGCAGCAGGTGCCGCACGCCGTGGGTGGTGGCGAGGTGGCGGGCCAGGAGGCGACCCAGCACACCCGTGCCGCCGGTGATCAGCACGGTGCCGGCGGGGTCGATGCCGCCGGGCAGCGGCTCCGTGCCGGCCGGCACCCGACCCAGGCGCGGGGTGCGGACCTGCCCGGCCCGCACGGCGAGCTGCGGCTCGGCGGAGGCGACGGCGGCGGCCAGCACGCCGGCGCTGGTCGGGTCGTCGTCGAGGTCGACGAGCTGGAGGCGGCCCGGGTGTTCGAGCTGGGCGCTGCGCAGCAGGCCCCACACCGGGGCCTGGCCCAGGTTGACCGCCGGCTGCTCCCCCGCCGCGACCGCGTCGCGGGTGACCAGCACCAGCCGCGACCCGGCGAACCGGTCGTCGGCGAGCCAGGTCCGCAACGCCGCGACGGTACGGTGCGTCGTGGTCCGCGCCCGCACCGCGAGGCCCGGGTCCGCGTCGCCGCCGTCGGCGGTGCCGCCGACCGGGACCACGACCGCCTCGGGGGCCGGTTCGCCCCCGGCGAGCAGGTCACCGAGCGAGTCCAGGTCGACGTCGGTACGGACCCGCGCCCCCGCCGACTCGCAGGCGGCGCTGAGGGCGAGGTCGTCGCCGCCGAGCACCACCCAGCGGGTGGCCGCCGGCACCGGGCCGGCGGGGACCGGCAGCGCCGGCCAGTCCACCTGGAACAGCGACTCGTGCCGGCCGGAGCGGGCCGCGCCGAGGGAGTCGCCGGAGACCCGGCGCATGATCAGCGACTCGGCGTGCAGCACCGGCGCGCCGGTGGCGTCCGCCACCTGGAAGGCCACCCCGACCTCGCCGGCCGAGAAGACGCGCACCCGCAGGGCGGTGGCCCCGGCGGCGAGCAGGGTCACCCCGGTCCAGGCGAACGGCAGGCGCGGCACGCTGGCGTCCGCGCCGTCGCCCATCCGGCCGAGGAAGCCGCCGATCGACATGGCCTGCAACGCGCCGTCCAGCAGCGCCGGGTGCACGCCGAAGCGGCCCGCCTCGGCGTGGTGGTCGGCGGGCAGCTCCACCTCGGCGAACACCTCGTCGCCCCGGGTCCACGCCGCGCGCAGGCCCCGGAACGCCGGGCCGTACCCGAACACGGTCGCCTCGATGCCGGCGTAGAAGCCGTCGCTGTCGACGGGGGTCGCGCCGGGCGGCGGCCACACCCCGAGGTCGAACGCGGGCACGTCGGCCGACTGCGGGGCGAGCAGGCCGGTGGCGTGGCAGGTCCAGGCCACGTCGGAGAGGATCTCGTCGGAGCCGTCCCGGTACGGGCGGGAGTAGAGCTGCACGCTCCGCCGGCCGTCGTCGTCCCGGTCGCCGACCATGAGCTGCACCTGGAGCGCGCCCAGTTCGGGCAGGACGAGCGGGGCGAGCAGGGTCAGCTCCTCCACCCTCGGGCAGCCGGACTGCTCCCCGGCGTACGTCGCCAGCTCCACGAACGCGGTGCCGGGCAGCAGGATGTTGTCCATCACCCGGTGCTCGCCGAGCCACGGGTGGGTGCGTACCGACAGCCGCCCGGTGAAGACCATCCGCTCGCTGTCGGGGAAGGTCAGGGTGGCGCTGAGCAGCGGGTGCCCGGCGTCGGTGAGGCCGGCGGAGAAGACGTCCTGCACCCGGTTGGCGGGTGCGTCGAGCCAGTACCGCTGGTGTTCGAAGGCGTAGGTGGGCAGGGCCACGGTGTCGGCCCCGGCGAGCACGCGAGTGAGGTCGACGGGCAGGCCGATGGTGTGGGCGGTGGCCAGGTTGGTCAGCAGGCGGGTCGGGTCGTCGTCGCCCCGCCGCAGGCTGCCCAGCACATGCCCGGTTGCGCCGAGGTCGTCCAGGATCGCCGTGACGGGCATGGTCAGCACCGGATGTGGGCTGATCTCCACGAACGTGGCATGCCCGGCAGCCACCGCCACCCGCACGGCGGCATCGAACCGCACCGTCCGCCGCAGGTTCTCGTACCAGTAGTCCGCCGTCATCGTCGCCGGCTCGACCCACTCCCCGGTCAGCGTGGAGACCAGGCGGGTGCGACCCTGCTGCGGGGTCACGTCGGCCAGGTCGGCGCGGAGCTGCTCGGCAACGTCCTGCACCGACTCGGAGTGCGACGCGTAGTCCACCGGAATCAACCGCGCCCGCACGCCCTCGGCCTGGCACACCTCCACAAGGTCCGCGACGGGCTGCGGCGGCCCGGACACGACCACGGTCGACGGGCCGTTCACCGCCGCGACACCCACGCCGGGGAAGCCCGGCAGCCGCTCGGCGATCGCGTCGGCCGGCAGATCCACCGACGCCATCGCGCCCGTGCCCCGCAACACCGCCAACGCGCGCGACCGCAGGGCAACGGTCTTCGCCGCGTCCTCCAGCGACAAGATGCCCGCCACACAGGCCGCACCGATCTCACCCTGCGAATGACCGATCACCGCCTGCGGAACCACACCCACGTGCTCCCACACGGCGGCGAGCGCAAGCCCCACGGCCCACAGGACCGGCTGGACGACCTCGACCCGCTCCAACCACGACTCATCGTCCCCGGTCAACACGGAGACCAGATCCACGTCCAGATACGGAGCCAGAGCCGCCTGACACTGCGCCAGACGATCACCGAACACCGGCGTCCGGCCGATCAGACCCGACGCCATCCGCGCTGACTGCGCCCCCTGACCCGGGAACACGAACACCGGGCCGTGCGACGACGCCACGCCCGACACCACGTTCCCGGCCGGCACGCCCGCCGCCAGGGCGTCCAGCCCGGCCAGCAGCTCCTCGGCGGTCGCGCCGACCACGGCGGCCCGCTGGTCGAACAGGGCGCGGGTCGTGGCGAGCGACCAGCCGACCGTCGCCGGGTCCACGTCGCCGTGCGCGCGGACGTGCCGGGCCAGGCGGGCGGCCTGGCCGGCGAGGGCGGCCCGCGACCGGGCAGACACCGGCCACACCGTCGCGTCGGAGGCGACCAGGCCGGGGGCCGCCTCGGTGGGGACCGGCGGCGCGGCCGGCTCGTCGGCCTGCTCGATGATCACGTGGGCGTTGGTGCCGGAGATGCCGAACGACGACACCGCCGCGCGTCGGGGCCGGTCCACCGCCGGCCAGGGCCGCGCCTCGGTCACCAGGTCGACCGCCCCGGCGGTCCAGTCGATGTGCGGGGACGGCTCGTCCACGTGCAGCGTCGCCGGCACCACACCGTGCCGCATCGCCTGCACCATCTTGATCACACCGGCTACACCGGCGGCGGCCTGCGCGTGCCCGATGTTCGACTTCACCGACCCCAACAACAACGGCCGATCACCGGGCCGGTCCCGCCCGTACGTCGCAAGGAGCGCCTGCGCCTCGATCGGGTCACCCAGCGTCGTACCCGTGCCGTGCGCCTCCACCACGTCCACGTCCGCCGTCGACAACCGTGCCGAGGCGAGGGCCTGCCGGATGACGCGCTGCTGCGACGGGCCGTTCGGGGCGGTGAGCCCGTTCGACGCCCCGTCCTGGTTGATCGCGGAGCCGCGCACGACGGCGAGGACGGTGCGGCCCTGCCGGCGGGCGTCGGAGAGCCGCTGCACGAGGAGCATGCCGACGCCCTCGGACCAGCCGGTCCCGTCGGCCGCCGCCGCGAAGGACTTGCACCGCCCGTCGGCGGCGAGGCCCCGCTGCCGGGAGAACTCGACGAACGCCGTGGGGGTGGCCATCACCATCACGCCCCCGGCGAGGGCCATGTCGCACTCGCCCCGGCGCAGCGCCTGGCCGGCCCAGTGCAGCGCGACGAGGGACGACGAGCAGGCCGTGTCGAGCGAGACCGCCGGCCCCTCCAGGCCGAACGTGTACGCCACCCGGCCGGAGATGACGCTGCTGGTGAGCCCGGTCAGCGCGTAGCCCTCGGTGCCCTCCGGCGCGTACGCGAGCAGCGAGGCGTAGTCCTGGCCGCTGGTGCCGACGAAGACGCCGGTGCTGCTGCCCCGGGCGCCGGCCGGGTCGATGCCGGCCGACTCGAAGGTCTCCCAGGTGGTCTCCAGCAGCAGCCGCTGCTGCGGGTCCATCGCCAGGGCCTCGCGCGGGCTGATACCGAAGAAGCCGGGGTCGAACCGGTCGACGCCGTCGAGGAATCCGCCGCCCCGGGCGTAGAAGGTGCCGGTGGCGTCCGGGTCCGGGCTGTACAGGCCGTCGAGGTCCCAGCCCCGGTCGGTGGGGAGGTCGCTGATCGCGTCGACCCCGTCGGCGACGAGGTGCCACAGGTCGTCGGGCGAGGAGACCCCGCCGGGCAGCCGGCACGCCATGCCGATGATGGCCAGGGGCTCGTCGTCGCCGACCGCCACGGCGACGGTCGTCGGCCGGACGGGCACCGGGGTGCCGGCGATCTCCGTACCGAGGTAGGCCGCCAGGTCGTGCGGGGTCGGGTAGTCGAAGACGAGGGTGGCGGGCAGCCTCATCCCGAACGCGTTGTTCAGCCGGTTGCGCATCTCGACGGCGGTGAGCGAGTCGAAGCCGAACTCGCTGAACGCCCGGCGCGGCTCGATGGCCGCCGGGTCGGGGTAGCCGAGCACGGCGGCGGCCTGCCCCCGGACGATCTCGACGAGCGCGGCGAGCCGCTCGGGATCGCCGAGCGCGGCGAGCTGCTGGGTGAGGCTCGCGCCGGTGGTGGCCGCGGCGGCGCGGGCGGGCATGCGGATCAGCGCCCGGTACAGCGGCGGGACGGTGCCGCCCGCGAACTGCGCCTTCATCGCGGCGAGGTCGAGGCGGGCGGGGACGAGCGCGGCGTCGGTGCTGCGGCAGGCGGCGTCGAAGAGCGCCAGCCCCTCCTCGGCCTCCATCGCGGCGACGCCGGAGCGGGAGATCCGGCTCAGGTGGACGTCGTCCAGCTCGGTGGTCATGCCGCTGCGGTCGGCCCAGAGGCCCCAGGCGAGGGTGAGCGCGGCGAGGCCGTGCGCCCGGCGGTGATGGGCGAGGCCGTCGAGGAACGCGTTGGCGGCGGCGTAGTTGCCCTGGCCGGGGCCGCCCGCCGTGGCGGCCAGCGACGAGTACGAGACGAACGCCTTCAGGCCGAGGCCGGCGGTCAGCTCGTGCAGGTGCCACGCGGCGTCGACCTTGGGCCGCAGCACGCCGTCCATCCGCTCCGGGCTGAGGGAGGAGACGACGCCGTCGTCGCGTACCCCGGCGGCGTGGACCACGGCGGTGAGCGGGTGCGCGGCGGGAATGGCGGCGAGCAGCTCCGCGACGGCGTCCCGGTCGGCGACGTCGCAGGCGGCGACGGTGACGGTCGCGCCCAGCGCCTCCAGCTCGGCGCAGAGTTCGGCGACGCCCCCGGCGGCCCGGCCGCGCCGGCTGGTGAGGACGAGGTGCCGCACGCCGTGGGCGGTCACCAGGTGCCGGCTCATGAGCTGGCCGAGGGTGCCGGTCGCGCCGGTGATCAGGACGGTTCCGTCGGCGTCGAACGGGGCGGCGGGCGGCTCGGCGGGGGCCGGCACGCGGGTGAGCCGGGCCCCGGCGGCGACGCCGGAGCGGACGACGACCTGCGGCTCGTCGGTGCCGAGCGCCGGCACCAGGGCGGCGGCGCTGCCGGCCACGTCGTCGACGTCGGCCAGCACGAAGCGGTCGGGGTTCTCCGACTGGGCGGAGCGGACCAGACCGATCACGGCCGCGCCGGCCAGGTCGGTCAGGTCGGCGTCCGGGGAGGTGGCGACCGCGCCGGAGGTGAGCACGACCAGCCGGGAGTCCGCGTACCGGTCGTCGGCGAGGAACCGCTGGAGGACGTCGAGCGCCCGGTGGGTCGCCTCGGCGACGGCCCGGGGCACGTCGGCCGACGCGGGCGGGTCGAGCAACGGCACGACCAGCACGCCGGGCACGTCCGCGCCCTCGTCCAGCGCGGCGGCCAGGGCCGCCAGGTCGGGGTACGCCGCGACGGCCGTCCCGGTGGCGGCGACGGCGTCGGCGAGGCCGTCGGCGTTCCCGACGACCGCCCAGCCGACGGCGGACGGGCCGGCGGGAAGGGCCAGCGGGGCCCAGTCGACGCGGAACAGCGAATCGGTGCCGCCGCCGGAGGCGGCCCGGAGCTGGTCGGCGGAGACCGGCCGCAGCACCAGGGAGCCGACGGAGACGAGCGGGGCGCCGGTGACGTCGGCGAGCAGCAGGGAGACGCTGTCGGTGCCGGTGTGCGAGACGCGGACCCGGGCCGCCGCCGCGCCGGCGGCGTGCAGGGAGACGTCGTTCCAGGAGAACGGCAGCCGGCCGTGGCCGGGCGGAACGGTCGCGCCGGACGGCTGACCGGAGGGCCTGGGCAGGCCGAGGGTGTGCAGGGCCGCGTCGAGCAGGGCCGGGTGCAGGCCGTACCCGCCGGCCTCGGCGGCCGGGGTCTCCGGGAGGGCCAGCTCGGCGAAGAGGTCGTCGCCGCGCCGCCAGGCGGTGCGCAGCGCGATGAAGGACGGCCCGTAGTCGTAGCCCTGGGCGGCGAGGTTGCCGTACAGGTCGTCGGTGCCGACCTCGGTCGCGCCCGGGGGCGGCCAGGCGGCCAGGTCGGCCCAGCCGGGCGGGCCGGCCGGGGTCGCCGGGCCGGTGGCGAGGACGCCGCTGGCGTTGCGGGTCCAGGTCCGCTCGCCGACGCCCTCGGCCGGTGCGTCGTCGTCCGGCGCGGAGTGCAGGGAGACCGACCGGCAGCCGGTCTCGTCGGCCGGGCCGATCCAGAGCTGGATGTCCACGCCCCCGGTCTCGGGCAGGATCAGCGGGGACTCCAGGGTCAGCTCGCGGACGTGGTCCGCGCCGACGTGCGCGCCGGCCTGGAGGGCCAGCTCCACGAAGCCCGTGCCGGGCAGCAGGACGGTGTCGAAGACGACGTGGTCGGAGATCCACGGGTGGGTGCGCCGGGCCAGCCGCCCGGTGAAGAGGAAGCCCTCGGCGTGCGCGACGCCGACGGCGGCCCCGAGCAGGGGGTGCCGGGCGGGGCGCAGGCCGACCGCCGTGACGTCCCCGGTCCAGCCCGCACCGGCCTCCGGCCAGTACCGCTGGTGCTGGAACGCGTAGGTGGGCAGGTCGACCTGGCGGGCCCCGGTCCCGTCGAACCACTGCGCCCAGGTGACGGGGACACCGTTGACGTGCAGCTCCGCCAGGGCGGCCAGCAGCGCGTGCGCCTCGGACCGGTCCTTGCGCTGGGCGGCGACGGCGAGCGTGTCCCCGCCGTCGGGCAGGACGTCCGCCGTCATCGCGGTGAGCACGGCGGCGGGGCCGATCTCCAGGTACACGCCCGCACCGGCGGCCCGCAGCGCGGCCACCCCGTCGGCGAAGCGCACGGCCTCACGCACGTGCCGCACCCAGTAGCCGGGGGTGCGCAGCTCGTCGGCGTCGGCGAGCGCGCCGGTCACGTTCGACACGACCGGCAGCAGCGGCGCTTCGAAGGTCAGCCCGGCCAGGACGGTGCGGAACTCGTCGAGCATCGGCTCCATCAAAGGGCTGTGGAACGCGTGACTCACCGTCAACCGACGAGTCCGCGCACCCCGCTCCCGCCAGACCCGCTCCACCTCGTCCAAGACGTCAACCGCGCCGGAGACGACCACCGAGGTCGGGCCGTTCACGGCGGCGATCCCGACCCGGTCGAGCCCTTCGATCGAGGCGAGCACGTCGGCCTCCGACGCGGCCACCGCCAGCATCCCGCCACCGGCCGGCAACGCCTGCATCAACCGGCCCCGCGCCGCCACCAGCGCACACGCGTCCGCCAGTGACAACACCCCGGCCACGTGCGCGGCGGTGACCTCACCGATCGAGTGCCCACCGACGAAGTCCGGCACGATCCCGAACGACTCCACGAGGCGGAACAGCGCCACCTCGACCGCGAACAGGCCCGCCTGCGTGAAGACGGTCTGGTCGATCAACCCCGCCTCGTCGGCGAACAGCACCGACTTCAACGGCCGCGGCAGCAGCGGATCGAGCTGCGCACACACCTCGTCCAACGCCGACGCGAACACCGGAAACTCGGCGTACAACTCCCGGCCCATCCCCGCGCGCTGCGCGCCCTGACCGGAGAAGAGCACCGCGAGCGGGCCCCGGGCGGTCGCCTGGCCCGCGACCACCGCGCCGGACGGCGAGCCCGCCGCCAGGGCGCGCAGCCCCGCCAGCAGGTCGTCCCGGTCGGCGGCGACCACGACGGCCCGGCTGTCCAGCGCGGACCGGGCGGTGACCGAGGAGAACGCCACGTCCACGGGACGCGCGTCAGGCTCGGCGTCCAGCCACGCGGCCCAGCGGCCCGCCTGGGCGGCGAGCGCGGCGGCGTCCCGGGCCGACACCGCAACCGGCACGACGGGCCGCCGCACCGGCGGCGCGGCGTCGGCGGGGGCGGGCTGGGGGGCCGGGGCCTGCTCGACGACGACGTGCGCGTTGGTGCCGGAGACGCCGAACGACGACACGGCCGAACGGCGGGGCCGGTCCACGGCGGGCCACGGCCTCGCCTCGGTGACCAGCTCCACCGCGCCCGCCGCCCAGTCGACCTCGGGGGTCGGGGCGTCCACGTGCAGGGTGGGCGGTACGACGCCGTGCCGCATCGCCATGACCATCTTGATCACGCCGGCGACCCCGGCGGCGGCCTGCGCGTGCCCGATGTTCGACTTGACGGAGCCGAGCAGCAGCGGCGCGGACCCGCCCCGGTCCTGCCCGTACGTGGCCAGGAGCGCCTGCGCCTCGATCGGGTCGCCGAGCCGGGTGCCGGTGCCGTGCGCCTCCACCACGTCCACGCCGCCGGCGGCGAGACCCGCGTTGGCGAGGGCCTGCTGGATGACCCGCTGCTGGGAGGGCCCGTTCGGGGCGCTCAGCCCGTTGGACGCGCCGTCGGAGTTGACGGCGCTGCCCCGGACCACGGCGAGGATCGGGTGGCCGTTGCGCTGGGCGTCGGAGAGCCGTTCCAGCAGCAGGACGCCGACGCCCTCGGACCAGGAGGTGCCGTCGGCGGCGGCGGCGAACGCCTTGCACCGGCCGTCGGCGGCAAGGCCGCGCTGGCGGGAGAACTCCACGAAGGCGGCCGGCGTGCACATGGCGGTGACCCCGGCGACGATGGCCAGGGTGCACTCCCGCTGGCGCAGGGCCTGGGCGGCGAGGTGCAGGGCCACCAGGGAGGACGAGCAGGCGGTGTCGACGGTGACGGCCGGGCCCTCCAGGCCGAAGGTGTAGGCGATCCGGCCGGAGACGACGCTGCCGGCGTTGCCGGTCATCAGGTGCCCCTCGAGGCCCTGCGCGGCGCCCATCAGCGCGCTGCCGTAGTCCTGGCCGGTGCTGCCGGCGAAGACGCCGGTCCGGCTGCCCTTGAGCGAGTGCGGGTCGATGCCGGCGCGCTCCATGACCTCCCACGAGGTCTCCAGCAGCCACCGCTGCTGCGGGTCCATCGCCAGGGCCTCGCGCGGGGAGATGCCGAAGAGGCCGGGGTCGAAGTCGGCCAGGTCGTGGACGAAGCCGCCCTGCGCCACGTACGAGGTGCCGGGCCCGCCGTGCTCCTGGTCGGCGTCGTACAGGGCGTCGAGGTCCCAGCCCCGGTCGGCGGGAAAGCCGCCGATCACGTCCCGCCCGGACGCGACCACCTCCCACAGCTCCTCCGGCGACCGCACCCCACCGGGCAGGCGGCAGCTCATCGAGACGATGGCGACCGGTTCCTGCTCGCCGGCCTCCACCTCGCGCAGGCGCTGGCGCACCTGGTGCAGGTCCGCGGTGACCCGCTTGAGGTAGTCGAGAAGCTTCGCCTCGTCAGCCATGGACCGCCCACTCCTTGTGTTGACCCGTCGACCCAGCAGCGATCACGTCAGGACACCCCCAGCTCGCGGTCGATGAAGTCGAAGACCTCGTCGGCACCGGCGGACTGGAGCTTCTCGGCCACGGTGTCCCCGCCGTTCGCGGAGGCATCGTCGTCGTTGAGGGAGGCCAGCAGCGCCCGCAGCCGCTCGGTGATCCGAATGCGGGCGCTGCGGTCCGGGGCCGAGCCGGTCAGCGCCGCTTCCAACCTGTCCAGCTCCCCGAAGACCGGGGCGACGCCGACCGCGCCGTCGCCGACGACCGCCGCGCGGACGTGCTCGGCGAGCCCGGCGGCGGTCGGGTAGTCGAAGACGACCGTGGCGGAGAGCCGCACGCCGGTCGCGGCCGTGAGCCGGTTGCGCAGCTCGACGGCGGTGAGCGAGTCGAAGCCCAGCTCGCGGAACGCCCGGTCCGGCTCGACGGCGTCCGCCGAGGCGTGGCCGAGCACGGCGGCGGCCTGTCCGCGTACCAGGTCGAGGAGGGTCCTGCGCCGCTCGGCGTCGGTCTGCGCAGCGAGCAGGGCGGCGAGGGACTCCGCCGACGTCCCGGCGTCGTCGGCCCGCTCGGCGGCGGCCCGCCGCGCCTCCGGGACGCCGGTGAGCAGCGGGCTGGGCCGGACGGCGACGAAGCCGGGCACGTACAAGTCCCAGTCGACTCCGGCCACGAGCGTCGCCGGCTCCCGCCGGGCCACGCACTGGGCGAGGGCGGCGAGCGCGGTCGCGGTGTCGAGGCGGGCGACGCCGGTGCGACGGCGGCGCTCCTCCACGGCCTGGTCGGCGGCGGCCATCCCGCCGGCCGCCCACGGGCCCCAGGCGACCGACGTCGCCGGCAGGCCCAGCCGGTGCCGCTGCTCGGCGAGCGCGTCGAGGTACGCGTTGGCGGCGGCGTAGCTGCCCTGCCCGGCCGCGCCGAGCTGCCCGACCAGGGCGGAGAAGAGCACGAACGCGCGCAGCGGCAGGTCGGCGGTCAGCTCGTGCAGGTGCAGCGCGCCGAGCACCTTGGGCCGCAGGACGGTGGCGAGCCGGTCGGCGGTGAGGCCGTCGAGCACCCCGTCGTCGAGCACGCCGGCGGCGTGGACGACCCCGCTCAGCGGCGCGTCGGCGGGCACGTCGGCGAGCAGCTTCGCCAGCGCCGCCCGGTCGGCCACGTCGCAGGCGGCGACGGTGACCCGGGTGCCGGCGTCGGTCAGCTCCCGGACGAGGTCGGCGGCGCCGGGAGCGTCGGGCCCCCGGCGGCTGACCAGCAACAGGTGCTCCGCGCCCCGGGCGGCCAGCCAGCGGGCGACCTCCGCGCCGAGGGCCCCGGTGCCGCCCGTGACCAGCGTCGTGCCCGCGTGGTCGGGCTCGTCGTCGACGGTGCCGCCGGGGGCGCGGACGAGGCGGCGGACGAGGATCGCGGTGCCGTCGACGGCGAGCTGGTCCTCGCCGTCGAGGCCGGCGAGGGCGGCGCAGAGCAGGTCCCAGCCGTGGTCGTCGAGGGTGGCCGGCACGTCGACCAGACCGCCCCAGCGCTCGGGGTGTTCGAGGGCGACGACCCGGCCGAGGCCCCAGAGCAGCGACTGCTCCGGCCGGTGCGGGGCCGCGCCCCGGCTGGTGCCCGCGACGCCCCGGGTGACGCACCATAGCGGGGCGGCCACGTCGAGGTCGCCGAGGGCCTGCACGAGGGCGAGGGTGCGGGCCAGGAACGGCGGCACCGGCTGCGTGTCGTCGACCGGGCCGTCGGCGAGGGCGAGCAGGGACAGCACGCCGTCGGCGCTCGCGCGCCCGCCGTCGTCCGTGCGGGTGGCGGCGGCGAGGTGCGCGGCGACGGCCGCCCGGTCGGTCAGCTCCTCGGGCAGCGGCAGCAGCCGGGCGTCGGCGCCGCGGCGGGTCAGCTCGGCCACGGCCGCCGCGCCCTCGTCGGCGCGGCGCTCGTCCACGACGACCCACCACGCGCCGGAGAGGAAGCCGACGGGGGTGCCCGAGTACGGCTGCCACCCGCCCCGGTAGCGCAGGTCGTCCAGCCTGGACCGGTCCCGCTGCTGGCGTCGCCAGGAGGCGAGCACCGGCAGTGCCGCGCCGAGCCGTTCGAGGGACTCGGTGGCGCTCTGCGCGGTGAGTTCCGCGAGCGCGGCGAGGTCCTCCCGCTCGACGGCGGCCCAGAACGCGGAGTCCACGCCGGTCGGCGCATCGTCGCCGCGCGCCTCGACCGGGGTGGGCCAGTACCGCTGGTGGTCGAAGGCGTAGGTGGGCAGGGCCACGGTGTCGGCCTCGGCGAGCACGCGGGTGAGGTCGACGGGCAGGCCGATCGTGTGGGCGGTGGCCAGGTTCGTCAGCAGCCGGGTCGGGTCGTCGTCGCCCCGCCGCAGGCTGCCCAGCACATGCCCGGTCGCGCCGAGGTCGTCCAGGATCGCCGTCACCGGCATGGTCAGCACCGGATGCGGGCTGATCTCCACGAACGTGCCATGCCCGGCCGCCACCGCCACCCGCACGGCGGCATCGAACCGCACCGTGCGCCGAAGGTTCTCATACCAGTAGTCGGCCGTCATACTCCCCGGCTCAACCCAGTCCCCCGTCAGCGTGGAAACCAGCTTCACCGTGCCGGCCTGCGGGGTCACGTCGGCCAGGTCGGCGCGGAGCCGCTCGGCAACGTCCTGCACGGACTCGGAGTGCGACGCGTAGTCCACCGGAATCAACCGCGCCCGCACGCCCTCGGCCTGGCACACCTCCACAAGGTCCGCCACGGGCTGCGGCGGCCCGGAGACCACCACGGTCGACGGGCCGTTCACCGCCGCCACACCCACACCCGGGAAACCGGCGAGGCGCTCGGCGATCGCGTCGGCCGACAGGTCTACCGACGCCATCGCCCCCGTGCCCCGCAACACCGCCAACGCGCGGGAACGCAGGGCAACGGTCTTCGCCGCGTCCTCCAAGGTCAGGATGCCCGCCACACAGGCCGCACCAATCTCACCCTGCGAATGACCGATCACCGCCTGCGGAACCACACCCACGTGCTCCCACACCGCCGCCAGAGCGATCCCCACCGCCCACAGCACCGGCTGGACGACCTCGACCCGCGCCAACCACGACTCGTCATCCCCGGTCAACACGGAGACGATGTCCACGTCCAGGTACGGCGCGAGCGCAGCCTGACACTGCGCGAGGCGATCGTCGAACACCGGCGTCCGGCCGACCAGACCGGCGGCCATCCGCGCCGACTGCGCCCCCTGACCCGGGAACACGAACACCGGGCCGGCGCCGTGCCCGAAAGCCGTGCCGCTGACCACGCTGCCGGCCGGGGTGCCCGCCGCAAGCGCGTCCAGGCCCGACAGCAACTCTTCGGCGGTCGCGCCGACCACGGCGGCCCGCTGGTCGAACGCCGACCGGGTCGCCGCGAGGGACCAGCCGACCGCCGCCGCGTCGAGGCCGGGATGCCGCCGGGCGTGCCGGGCCAGCCGCGCCGCCTGACCCGCCAGGGCCGCCGTCGACCGCGCCGACAGCGACCAGACCAGCACGTCCGACGCCACCAGCCCCGGCTGCGGCTCCCCCGCCGGCTCGCCGGCGGCGGCCTCGTCAGGCTGCTCGATGATGACGTGCGCGTTGGTGCCGGAGATGCCGAACGACGAGACGGCCGCCCGGTGCGGCCGGCCCGTCTCCGGCCACGGCCGCGCCTCGGTCACCAGGTCGACCGCCCCGGCGGTCCAGTCGATGTGCGGGGACGGCTCGTCCACGTGCAGCGTCGCGGGGACGAGGCCCTCCCGCATCGCCAGGATCATCTTGATCACCCCGGCGACGCCGGCGGCGGCCTGGGTGTGCCCGATGTTCGACTTGACCGAGCCGAGCAGCAGGGGCCGGTCCCGGTCCTGCCCGTACGTGGCCAGCAGCGCCTGCGCCTCGATCGGGTCACCGAGGGTGGTGCCGGTGCCGTGCGCCTCCACCACGTCCACGTCGGCGGTGGAGAGTCGGGCGGCGGCGAGGGCCTGCCGGATCACCCGCTGCTGCGACGGTCCGTTCGGGGCGGTGAGCCCGTTCGACGCGCCGTCCTGGTTCACGGCACTGCCGCGCACGACCGCGAGGATCGGGTGGCCGTTGCGGCGGGCGTCGGAGAGCCGCTCCAGCAGCAACATGCCGGCGCCCTCGCCCCAGCCGGTGCCGTCGGCCGCCGCCGCGAACGCCTTGCACCGCCCGTCGGCGGCGAGGCCCCGCTGCCGGGAGAACTCCACGAAGAGACCGGGCGTGGCCATGATCGTCACGCCGCCGGCCAGGGCGAGCTCGCACTCGCCCTGGCGCAGCGCCTGCACCGCCAGGTGCAACGCCACCAGCGACGACGAACACGCCGTGTCCACCGACACCGCCGGTCCCTCCAACCCCAACGCGTACGCCACCCGACCCGACAGCACACTCGCCGCGTTCCCGGTCGCCCCGAACCCCTCGGCCTCGTCCCCGGACGCCACCAACAGGGCCCCATAGTCCTGACCATTCGTGCCGACGAACACCCCTGTTCGTGAACCCCGCAACGCGGCCGGCACAACCCCTGCCCGCTCGATGGCCTCCCACGACGTCTCCAGCACCAACCGCTGCTGCGGGTCCGTGGCCAGGGCCTCGCGCGGGCTGATCCCGAAGAACCCGGGGTCGAAGTCGGCGACGTCGTAGAGGAAGGCGCCGCTGCGGACGTAGGAGGTGCCGGTGGAATAGGGGTCGGGGTCGTACAGCCGGTCGATGTCCCAGCCCCGGTCCCCGGGCAGGTCGGACACGGCGTCGCGGCCGTCGCGCAGCAGTTGCCAGAACCGCTCCGGGTCGGTGGAGCCGCCGGGGAACCGGCAGGACATGGCGACGATGGCGACCGGCTCGTCGTCGCCCAGCGCCACGGGCGCGGAAGCGACGGCCGTCTCGGCCCCGCCCCCCAGCTCCGCGTGCAGGTGCCGGGCGAGCGCGGTCGGCGTCGGGTAGTCGAAGACGAGGGTCACCGGCAGCCGCAGCCCGGTCGCGGTGGCGAGCCGGTTGCGCAGCTCGACGGCGGTCACCGAGTCGAAGCCGAGGTCCCGGAACGCGTGGTGCGGGTCGACGGCCTGGCCGCTGTCGTACTGGAGGACGGTGGCCGCCTGGTCGCGGACCAGGTCGAGCAGCGCCCGCCGGCGCTCGTCGGCGGTCATCCGGGCGAACGCCGCGCCGGGGCCGCCCTGGTCGACCTCCTCCGCCTGGGCGACGCCCTTGGTGGCCGCGAGCTGCCGCGCCTCGGGGATCTCGGCGATCAGCGGCCCGGGCCGGGTGGCGGTGAACGCGACGTAGAAGCGGTCCCAGGCGATGCGGGAGACGGTCAGGAACGTCTCGTCGTGCTCGACGGCCTGGTGCAGCGCGGCGAGGGCGAGCCTCGGGTGCATCTCGGGGGCGCCGTGCCGGTGCAGCATCCGACCGAAGTCGCCCTCGGCCATGCCGCCGCCGCCCCAGGCGCCCCAGGCGACGGAGATGGCGGGCAGGCCGAGGCCGCGCCGGTGCTCGGCCAGGGCGTTGAGGAAGGCGTTGCCGGGGGCGTAGTTGCCGACGCCGGAGCTGCCGACGGTGCCGGCCATGGCGGAGAAGAGAATGAATGCGTCGAGGTCCCGGTCGCGGGTCAGCTCGTGCAGGTTGATCGCGGCGGTGACCTTGGCGCTGAGCGCGCGGTCGACCTGGTCGAGGGTGAGCGAGCTGATCACGACGTCGTCGAGCACGGCGGCGGTGTGCACGACGGTGGTCAGCGGGTGCTCCGCCGGCAGCGCGTCGAGGACGGCGGCGAGGGCGGCGCGGTCGGCGGCGTCGCAGGCGGCGACGGTGACCCGGGTGCCGAGGCCGACCAGCTCGGCCTCCAGCTCGGCGATCCCCTCGGCCTGTCGGCCCCGCCGGCTGAGCAGCACCAGGTGGGCCGCGCCGTTGGCGGCGAGCCAGCGGGCCACGTGCCCGCCGAGCGCACCGGTGCCGCCGGTGATCAGGGCGGTGCCGGTGGGCCGCCAGGTGCGCGGGGCGGGGGCGTCGCCGAGGGGGGCGCGCAGCAGCCGGCGGCCGTACGCGCCGGTCGGGCGCAGCGCCACCTGGTCCTCCCCGCCGGTGCCGGCGAGGACGCGGACGAGCCGCCGGCCGGCGGCGTCGTCGAGGTCGTCGGGCAGGTCGACGAGGCCACCCCAGCGGTCGGGGTGTTCGAGGGCGGCGATCCGGCCGAAGCCCCAGGCGAGCTGCTGGAGGGGGTGGGGCAGCGGGCCGGCGGGGTCGGTGGCGACGGCCCCTCGGGTGAGGCACCACAGCGGCGCGCGGACGCCGGCGTCGCCGAGCGCCTGGGTCAGGGTGACGGTGCCGGCGAAGCCGACGGGCACCGAGGCGTGCGTGGGGGTCGGCGTCTCGTCGAGCGCGAGCAGCGACACGATCCCGGCGACGGGGCCCGACCCGGCGAGGTCGCGGGCCCGGGCCGCGAGGGCGTCGCGGTCCGTCCGCTCGGCGTCCAGCGCCAGGGGTACGACGGTGCCGCCGCGCCGTTCGAGGGCCGCGCGGCAGAACGCGGCCGGGGCGGCGGCGGTGTCGTCGGGGCCGGTGACGAGCCACCAGGTGCCGGTGAGGGCGGGCTCCCCGCCGTCGGCGACGGGCAGCCAGGCGTCCCGGTACCGCCAGGAGTCGACGGTGGCCTGGTCGCGGTGCCGGCGTCGCCAGGCGGCGAGCGCGGGCAGCACGTCGGCGACGGCGGCCTCGGGCACTGCGCCGGTGGCGTCGGCGAGTTCGGCGGTGAGCGCGGCCGGGTCCTCCGCCTCGACGGCGGCCCAGAACCGGGCGTCGGCCTCGTCCTCGACCGCGAGGCCGGTGGCCGGGGCGGGCGCGGCGGCGGCCGGCTGCGGCCAGTAGTGCTGCCGCTGGAAGGGGTACGTGGGCAGGTCGGTGCGGCGGGCGGGCCGGCCGGCGAAGGCGGTCCGCCAGTCGACGGCCGTGCCGCCGGTGTAGACGTCGGCGAGGGCGCGGTGGAAGCGGCCGAGGCCGCCCTCCCCGCGTCGCAGGCTCCCGGCGACGGTGACCCCGGCCGGGTCGGCGGCCACCGCTTCCACCGACTCCTGCACCGCCATCGTCAACACCGGATGCGCACTCACCTCCACGAAGGTGGAGTAGCCGGCCGAGACCAGGGCCCGCACCGCCTCGTCGAACCGCACCGTCCGCCGCAGGTTCCGATACCAGTAGTCCGCATCCAGACCCGACGTGTCGATCCAGTCCCCGTTCACGGTCGACCGGAACCGAATCTCACTCGTGCGCGGACGCAGGCCCGCGAGCAGTTCCAGCAGCCGCTCCCGCAACGGCTCCACGTGCGCCGAGTGCGACGCGTAGTCCACCGGAATCCGGCGCACCCGCACATCCCGGCCCTCGTACACCGCGACAAGCTCGTCCAGAGCAGCGACGTCACCCGACACGACCACCGACGTGGGGCCGTTGACGGCGGCCAGGGCGACCCGGCCCTCCCAGCGGGCGATCGTGGCGGCGGCCTCGTCGGCGGTCGTCGCCACCGACACCATCCCGCCGCCCCCAGCGATCCCGGCGATCACCCGGGAACGCAACGCCACCACCGCCGCCGCGTCGTCCAGGCTCAACGCACCCGCCACACACGCCGCCGCGATCTCCCCCTGCGAGTGCCCGATCACCGCAGACGGACGCACCCCGTACGACTCCCACAACGCCGCCAGGGACACCCCGACCGCGAAAAGGACCGGCTGCACCACGTCCACCCGATCCAGCGAGGGCGTGTCCGGTGCCCCACGCACGACGTCGAGCAGCGACCAGTCCACGTACGGGCGCAGCGCCTCCGCGCACTCCCCCAACCTCTCCGCGAACACCGGGGCGGTATCGAGCAGCTCGGCGGCCATGCCCACCCACTGCGAACCCTGACCCGGGAACACGAACGCCACCTCGCCGGGCACGCCCGCGACACCGGTCACGGCGTCCGACGCGGGCCGGCCGTCGGCGAGCGCGTCCAATCCGGCCGTCAACTCGTCCCGGTCGGCGGCGAAGAGGACCGCGCGGTGGTCGAGGGGCGAGCGGGTGGCGACCAGCGAGAAGCCGACGTCGCCGAGCGCGGCGTCCTCGACGAGGTCGAGGTGGTCGCGCAGGTCGCGGGCTCGGGCGGCGAGGGCGTCGGCGGTGCGCCCGGAGAGCACCCAGGGCAGCGGGCCGGCGTGCGCGTCGGCGGTGGCCGGGGCGGCGGGCTCCTCGGGGACCTGTTCGAGGATGGTGTGCACGTTGGTGCCGCTGATGCCGAACGAGGACACCCCGGCTCGGCGGACGCCGTCGATCGGCTCCCAGGGGCGGGGCTCGGTCAGCAGCTCGACGCCGCCGGCGGACCAGTCGACGTGCGGAGTCGGCGCGTCGACGTGCAGGGTCGGCGGCAGCACCCCGTGCCGCATCGCGAGGACCATCTTGATCACCCCGGCCACCCCGGCCGCCGCCTGCGTGTGCCCGATGTTCGACTTCACCGACCCCAACCACAGCGGCCGGTCGACGGGCCGGTCCTGCCCGTACGTCGCGATCAGCGCCTGCGCCTCGATCGGGTCGCCGAGCGTCGTGCCCGTGCCGTGCGCCTCCACGACATCGACCTCACCGGCGGTCAACCCGGCGTTGGCGAGGGCCTGCCGGATGACCCGCTGCTGGGCGGGCCCGTTGGGAGCGGTGAGCCCGTTGGACGCGCCGTCCTGGTTCACGGCGCTGCCCCGCACCACGGCCAGGACCGGGTTGCCGTCGCGGCGGGCGTCGGAGAGCCGCTGGAGCACCAGCAGGCCGACGCCCTCGCCCCAGCCGGTGCCGTCGGCGGCGGCGGCGAACGGCTTGCACCGCCCGTCGGCGGCGAGGCCGCGCTGCCGGGAGAAGCCGACGAAGATGCCGGGGGTGGCCATGACGGTGACACCGCCGGCCAGGGCCAGGTCGCACTCCCCCGCCTGCAGGGCCTGGCAGGCCAGGTGCAGGGCGACCAGGGACGACGAGCAGGCCGTGTCGACGGTGACGGCCGGGCCGTGCAGCCCGAAGGTGTAGGCGAGCCGGCCGGAGATGACGCTGGCGGAGACGCCGGTGGCGAGGTAGTTCTCGTCGACGTCCCCGGCGGCCATCAGCAGCGAGCCGTAGTCCTGCCCGTTCGTGCCGACGTACACGCCGGTGCGGCTGCCGCGCAGCGCGGTCGGGTCGATGCGGGCCCGCTCGAACGCCTCCCAGGTGGCCTCCAGCAGCAGGCGCTGCTGCGGGTCCATGGCCACGGCCTCGCGGGGGCTGATGCCGAAGAACGCGGGGTCGAACTCGCCGGCCCCGGCGAGGAAGCCGCCCTCGGAGACGTAGCTGGTGCCGAGGTGCTCGGGGTCGGGGTGGTACAGCTCGGCGACGTTCCAGCCGCGCTCGCCGGGCATCGGGGTCATCGCGTCGGTGCCGGCGGCGACCAGGTCCCAGAGCTGCTCGGGCGAGGAGACGCCGCCGGGGAAGCGGCAGCTCATGGCCACGATGGCGACGGGTTCGCCGTGCCGGCCGGTGCCGGAGGCGACGACCTCGCCGGGGGTGTGGCCGGCGGTCAGGCCGTGCAGGTGGGCGGCCAGCTCGGCGACGGTGGGGTGGTCGAAGACGAGGGTGGCGGGCAGGGTCATGCCCGTCTCGGCCGCCAGCCGGTTACGCAGCTCGACGGCGGTGAGCGAGTCGAAGCCGAGGTCGCGGAACGTGCGGTCGGGCAGCGGCTGCCCGGCGGGGTAGCCGAGCACGGCGGCGGCCTGGGTGCGGACGAGGTCGGTGAGCTGCGGCAGGGCGCGGCCGACGACGACGGCGCGGACGGCGGCGGCCGGCCCGGCGGGCACTCCGGGCAGGGCGGCGATCAGCGGGGTCGGGCGGCCCCAGGCGGCGGCGAGGCGGCCCCAGTCGACGTCGGCGACGGCGACCGCCGGGTCGGCGGTGTTGACCACCCGGCCGAGCGCGGTGACGGCCTCGGCGGGGTCCAGCGGGGTGAGGCCACCCCGGGCGAGCCGGGCGGTCAGCGCGGTGCTGGCCGTCGCCATGCCGCCGGAGGCCCAGGCGCCCCAGCCGATGGCGGTGGCGGGCAGCCCCTGGGCGCGCCGCCAGGCCGCGAACGCGTCGAGGTAGGCGTTCGCGGCGGCGTAGTTGCCCTGCCCGGCGCTGCCGACGACACCCGCGAGGGAGGAGAAGAGGACGAACGCGTCGAGGTCCCGGCCGGCGGTCGCCTCGTGCAGCACCCGCGCGGCGCGGACCTTGGTGTCGAGGACGGCCTGCATCCGGGCCAGGTCGAGGCCGTCGAGAACGCCGTCGTCGACCACGCCGGCGGTGTGCACGACGGCGGTCAGCGCGGGCAGGTCGGCGACGAGGGCGCCGACGGCGTCGGCGTCGGTGACGTCGCAGG
>NZ_BBZF01000012.1:279755-281508 GCF_020884795.1 Micromonospora okii | reverse complement strand
GCGACGCTGAGCCCGGCCAGCTCGGCGAGCAGTTCGTCGGCGTCCGGGGCGTCCGGGCCGCGCCGGGAGGCGAGCACCACCTCGGCGGCGCCGTTGGCCAGCAGCCACCGGGCCACGTGCCGGCCCAGCGCGCCGGTGCCGCCGGTGACGAGGACGGTGCCGGTGGGCCGCCAGGCCGTTCCGGCGGGCGGGGCGGCGGGGACGAGCCGCCGTTCGAGCACGCCCTGGGGGCGGATCGCCACCTGGTCGTGGCCGCCGTCGGTGAGGACGGCGAGCAGCGCGTCGCCGGCGGCCCGGTCGAGGCGGCCGGCGGGCAGGTCGACCAGGCCGCCCCAGCGGTCGGGCTGTTCGAGGGCAACGACCCGGCCGAGGCCCCAGGCCGCGGCGGCGGAGGGGTCGGCGACGGCCTCGCCGCCGGTGACGGGCACGGCGGCCCGGGTGAGGCACCACAGCCTGCCGGGCAGGCCGGCGTCGGCGAGGGCCTGGACGAGGGTGAGCAGCAGCGCCGTCCCGGCGGGCACGGCGGGCGCGGCGGGCAGCGGCTCGTCCCGCTCGGGCAGGGGGCAGAGCACCCCGGCCCAGCCGCCGTCCCCGCGTTCGCGCAGCAGCGCCGCCAGCTCGGCCCGCCCGATGCCGGGGTCGACGGCGAGCACGTCGACGTCGGCTCCGGCGCGGGCGAGCACGTCGGCGAGCCCGTCCGTCTCCTCGGCGTGGGCGACGACGTCCGAGGCGTAAGCGACGACGAGCCAGCGGCCGGCGAGGACCGGCGCGGGGGCGGGGCGGATCGGCTCCCAGGCGATCCGGTACGACCAGCCGTCCACCGTGGCGTCGCGCAGCCGCACCCGCCGCCACGCCGACAGCACCGGCACGGCCGGGGCGAGGGCCGCGACGGCGTCGGGGTCGTCCTGCACGGCCAGGTGGGAGGCCACGGCGGGCAGGTCGCCCCGCTCGACGGCGGCCCAGAAGTCGCCCTCGCCGTCGGCGTGCCCGCCCGCCGGGGCGGCCTCGCCGGAGAACTCGGGCCAGTAGCGCTCGTGCTGGAAGGCGTACGTGGGCAGGTCGACGCGGTGCGCGCCGGTGCCGTCGAACCACGGTCGCCAGGCGACCGGCAGGCCGTGGACGTGCAGCTCGGCCAGGGCGGCGAGCAGGGCGTGGGCCTCGGGGCGGTCCCGGCGCTGGGCGGCGACGGAGAGCACTGCGGTGTCGCCGGGCAGGATGTCGGCCGCCAGGGCGGTGAGCGTGCTCTGCGGGCCCAGTTCCAGGAGCACGCCGGCCCCGGCGGCGCGCAGGGCGGCGACCCCGTCGGCGTACCGGACGGCCTCGCGGACGTGCCGCACCCAGTAGTCGGGGCTGCGCAGCTCATCGTCCTCGGCGAGGGCGCCGGTCACGTTCGACACCACCGGCAGGGCGGGCGCGGAGAACGTCAACCTCCGCAGGACCGCCCGGAACTTCTCCAGCATCGGCTCCATCAACGGGCTGTGGAACGCATGACTCACCGCCAACCGGCGCGTCCGCGCACCCCGCTCCCGCCACACCCGCTCCACCTCGTCCAAGGCCTCCACCGCACCCGAGACGACCACGGCCGACGGCCCGTTCACGGCGGCGATCCCGACCCGACCTTCGAGCCCAGCGATCGACTCCGCCACCTCGGCCTCAGGCGCGGCGACGGCGAGCATCCCGCCGCCGGCCGGCAGCGCCTGCATCAGCCGACCGCGCGCCGCGACGAGGGCGCAGGCGTGCTCCAGGGTGAGCA
>NZ_BBZF01000012.1:208279-279730 GCF_020884795.1 Micromonospora okii | reverse complement strand
CGCGGCGGTGACCTCACCGATCGAGTGCCCGCCGACGAGGTCCGGCGTCACGCCGAAGGACTCCACGAGCCGGAACAGCGCCACCTCGACGGCGAACAGGCCCGCCTGGGTGAACACCGTCTGGTCCAGCAACTCCGCCTCCGGCGTGCCCGCCTCCGCGAACAGCACCGCCCTCAACGGCCTCGGCAGCGCGCGGTCCAGATGCGCGCACACCTCGTCCAACGCCGACGCGAAGACGGGGAACTCGGCGTACAGCTCCCGGCCCATGCCGGCACGCTGCGCGCCCTGCCCGGAGAACAGGACCGCGAGGTGGCCGCGCCCGGCACCCGTACCGGAGACGACGTTGCCGGCCGGCGAGCCGGCGGCCAGGGCGCGCAGCCCGGCCAGCAGGTCGCCGGGGTCGGCGGCGGCGACCACCGCGCGGTGGTCGAGGGCGGACCGGGCGACCACGGAGGAGTACGCGACGTCGAGCGGGCGGGCGTCGGGGTCGTCGGCGAGCCGGGCGGCCCAGCGACCGGCCTGGGCGGCGAGGGCGGCGGCGGAGCGGGCGGAGAGCAGCACCGGCACGACCGGGCGGTCGGCCGTCGGCGACTCCTTCTCGGCGTCCTCCGCCGCCGGGGCCTGCTCGACGATGGCGTGCGCGTTGGTGCCGGAGACCCCGAACGACGACACGGCGGCCCGGCGCGGCCGGTCCACGGCGGGCCACGGGGTGGCCTCGGTGGCCAGCGCGACGGCCCCGGCCGCCCAGTCGACGTGCGGGGACGGCTCGGCGGCGTGCAGGGTGGGCGGGACGGTGCCGTGCTGGATGGCCAGCACCATCTTGATCACCCCGGCGACGCCGGCGGCGGCCTGGGTGTGGCCGAGGTTGGACTTGACCGACCCGAGCAGCAGCGGGGCGGCCTCGCCCCGGTCCTGCCCGTACGTGGCGATGAGCGCCTGCGCCTCGATCGGGTCGCCGAGCCGGGTGCCGGTGGCGTGCGCCTCCACCACGTCGACGTCGGCCGCGGTGAGCCGGGCGTTGGCGAGGGCCTGCCGGATGACCCGCACCTGGGAGGGGCCGTGCGGGGCGCTCAGGCCGTTGGACGCGCCGTCGGAGTTGACGGCGCTGCCGGGGATCACGGCGAGGACGGGGTACCCGTGGCGGCGGGCGTCGGAGAGGCGGGCGAGCAGCAGCATGCCGGCGCCCTCCGACCAGGAGGTGCCGTCGGCGGCGGCGGAGAACGCCTTGCACCGGCCGTCGGGGGCGAGGCCGCGCTGGCGGCTGAAGCCGACGAAGACCGCCGGGGTCGGCATGACGGTCACGCCGCCGGCCAGGGCCAGCTCGCAGTCGCCGTTGCGCAGCCCCTGCGCGGCCAGGTGGATCGCCACGAGGGAGGAGGAGCAGGCGGTGTCGACGGTGACCGCCGGGCCCTCCAGCCCGAGGGTGTACGCGACCCGCCCGGAGATGACGCTGGTGGCGTTGCCGGTGAGCAGGTGCCCCTCGCCGTTCTCGCCGGTGGCCTGCGCGATCACCGCCTCGTAGCCGTGCGCGGACGCCCCGACGAAGACCCCGGTGCGGCTGCCGCGCAGCGCCGGCAGCGGCAGCCCGGCCCGCTCGAACGCCTCCCAGGACGTCTCCAGCAGCAGCCGCTGCTGCGGGTCCATCGCCAGGGCCTCACGGGGGCTGATGCCGAACAGGTCGGCGTCGAAGTCCCCCGCCCCGTAGACGAAGCCGCCCTCGGAGACGTAGCTGGTGCCCGGGTGGTCGGGATCCGGGTGGAACAGCCGGTCGAGATCCCAGCCCCGGTCGGCGGGGAACGGGCCGATGCCGTCGCCGCCGTCGCGCACGAGTCGCCACAGCGCCTCGGGCGAGTCGACGCCGCCCGGGTACCGGCAGCTCATCGCCACGATGGCGACGGGTTCGCCGTCGCGGGCCTCCAGCTCGCGCAGCCGACGCCGGGTGCGCCGCAGCTCCGAGGTCGTACGCTTCAGGTACTCGACGTACTTCTCGTCCTCGTTGCTCACCGTGGACCCACCTCACTCGGCTTGCCGTGGTCTGTGCGGCCGGTCGTCACGACGTCTCCAGCTCGCGGTCGATCAGGTCGAAGATGTTCTCGGCGGTGGCCGACTCGAGGTCGTCGTCGCCGTCGGCGCCGGCCTGCCGGTCGGCGAGCCGGTCCAGCAGGCCGTGCAGCCGGTCGGTGATCCGGCGGAACTCGTCGTCGGCCGGGTCGAGCCGGTCCAGCGCCGCCTCCAGGCGGTCGAGTTCCCCGCCGACGCCCGCCGCCCGGTCGGTCGCCGGTTCGGCGGAGCGGAACTGCGTCGCCAGGTACGCGGCGAGCGCCGCCGGCGTCGGGTGGTCGAAGACCAGCGTCGCGGGCAGCCGCAGCCCGGTGGCGGCCCCGACCCGGTTGCGCAGCTCGACGGCGGTGAGCGAGTCGAAGCCGAGTTCCCGGAACGCCCGGGTCGGCTCGATGTCGGCCGGGTCGCCACGGCCGAGGACCACGGCGACGTGCGCCAGCACCAGGTCGCGCAGGGCGCGTTCCCGCTTCTCGGCGGCCAGGCCGCGCAGGGTGTCGACGAACGCCTGCCCGCCGGCGGTCCCGGCGGCGACGGCCCGGCGGCCGGCGGGTCGGACCAGGGCCGCGAGCAGCGGGTGGTGCGGCGCGCCGTTCGCGGCCAGGTTCATCTTCGCGGGCATCAGCACCGCCCGCTCCGAGCGCCACGCCGCGTCGAACAGGGCGAGGGCCTCGTCGTTGCCGAGCGCCACCAGCCCGCTGCGCTCCAGCCGCCGCCGGTCCACGGCGTCGAGGTGCCCGGTGATGCCGCTGGCCTGCGCCCACAGGCCCCAGACCAGGGAGACCGCCGGCAGGCCGAGGGCCCGCCGGTGCCCGGCGAGGGCGTCGAGGAACGCGTTGCCGGCGGCGTAGTTGCCCTGGCCGGGCCCGCCGAACACTCCGGCGGCGGCGGAGTAGAGCACGAACGCGGTCAGCTCGTGGCCGAGCGTGGCCCGGTGCAGGTTCCAGGCGGCGTCGACCTTGGGCCGCAGCACCGCGTCGAGGCGGTCCGGGGTCATCGACTCGACGGTGACGTCGTCGGTGACCCCGGCGGTGTGCACGACGGCGCGCAGCGGGTGCCGGGCGTCCACCATCGACAGCACGTCGGCCACGGCGTCCGGGTCTGCCAGGTCGGCGGCGACGATCGACACGTCCGCGCCGAGGGCCTTGAGGTCGGCCAGCAGCTCGTCCGCGCCCGCCGCGTCGGGGCCGCGCCGGCTGACCAGCAGCAGGTGCCGGGCCCCGTGCGTGGCGACCAGGTGCCGGCAGAGCAGCCCGCCGAGGGCGCCGGTCGCGCCGGAGACCAGGACGGTGCCGTCGAGCCTCGGCGGCTGGGGGATGGTCAGGGTCAGCTTGCCGACGTGCCGGGCCTGGCTGAGGAAGCGGAACGCCTCGGGGGCCTGCCGGACGTCCCAGGTGCGCCGGGGCAGCGGTTGCAGCGCGCCGACGGCGAAGAGCGCCATCAGCTCGGCCAGCATCCCCGCGATCGTGTCCGGGCCGGCCACCATCAGGTCGAAGACCTGGTAGCTGACGCCGGGGTGCGCGGCGGCGACCCGCCGGGGGTCCCGCTGGTCGGTCTTGCCCATCTCCACGAACCGGCCGCCCGGGGCGAGCAGCCGCAGCGACGCGTCCACGAACTCGCCGCTGAGCGCGTTGAGCACCACGTCGACGCCGCGCCCGCCGGTGCGGTCGCGGAACGTCCCCGCGAAGTCGAGGGTGCGCGAGGAGGCGATGTGGGCGTCGTCGAAGCCGGTGGCCCGCAGCGCCGGCCACTTGCCGGGGCTGGCCGTGCCGTAGACCTCCGCGCCGAGGTGGCGGGCGATCTGCACGGCGGCCATGCCGACGCCGCCGGCGGCCGAGTGCACCAGCACCGACTCCCCGGCCGTCAGCCCGCCCAGCTCGACCAGCCCGTACCAGGCGGTCAGGAAGACCACCGGCACGGCCGCCGCCTCCGCGTACGACCAGCCGTCGGGGATGCGGGTGAGCATCCGGTGGTCGGTGACGGCCACGGAGGAGAACGAGCCGGCGACGACGCCCATGACCCGGTCGCCGGGCGCGAGGCCGGTGACGCCGGGGCCGACCCGGAGCACCACGCCCGCGCCCTCGCTGCCCAGCACCTCCTGGTCGGGGACCATGCCGAGGGCCAGCACCACGTCGCGGAAGTTGAGCCCGGAGGCGCGCATCTCGACCACGACGTGCCCCTCGGGCACCTCGTCGCCGTCCGCCACGGGCACGGGCAGCAGGGCCAGGTTCTCCAGCGTGCCCTTCTCGGTGACGTCGAGCCGCCACGGCGTCTCGTCGCCGGGCGGCGACAGCACACCGGCGTCGCGGGCCCGGACGAGCCGCAGCGCCGCCACGGCGCCGTCGCGGACCGCGAGCTGCGGCTCGCCGGAGCCGACCGCCGCCGCGACGGCGGCGAGGGAGGTGGCGGCGTCGTCGGTGTCGAGCAGCGTGAACCGGCCGGGGTGCTCGGACTGCGCCGAGCGGACCAGCCCCCACAGGGCGGCGCGGGCCAGGTCGCGCGGGGTCTCGCCGGGCGCGGCGGCGACCGCGCCCCGGGTGTGCAGGACCAGCCGGGCCGAATCCAGGCGCGGTTCGGCGAGCCACCGCCGCAGCAGCGCCAGGCCGTCCCGGGCCGCGTCGTGCGCGTCCGCGCCGACCCGGTCCGGGTCCGTCTCCTCCCCGCCCCGGGCCGCGTCCGCGCCGGTCCAGGCCGCGTCCGCGCCGGGCCGCAGGTCCACCACCACATCCGGTACGTCGCCGTCGTCGTCGAGCGCCGCGACCAGCGCCGACAGGTCGGCGTGGCCGGTCACCGGGTGCCCGGCGGCGGCCAGCGCGGCGGCCAGCCCGAGGGGGTCGTCGCCGAGCAGCGCCCAGCGCGTCCCGCCCCCGGCCGCCGCGTCGCCCGTTGCCAGCGGCGTCCAGTCCAGGTGGAACAGCGAGGTGCGGCGCAGCGCGGCGGCCTCGTCGGCGCGGCCGGCGGCGACCTGCCGGAACGTCAGCGACTCGACGGTGGCGACCGGCTGACCGGCCGGGTCGGCCAGGGTGACGGCCACCGTGTCCGGGGCGAGCGAGCGCAGCCGCACCCGCAGCCGGGACGCGCCGTGGGCGTGCAGGGTGGCCGCGCGGAAGGCGAACGGCAGGCCGCCGCTGCCGGTGGCGTCCGCGCCGAGCAGCCCGGAGGGGCCGGTGGCCTGGAGGGCGGCGTCGAACAGGGCCGGGTGCAGGCCGAACCGAGACGCGTCGGCGGCGACCTCGTCGGGCAGCGCCACCTCCGCGTACACCTCGTCGTCGCGACGCCACACCCGGCGCAGGCCCTGGAAGGCCGGGCCGTAGGCGAGGCCGCGCTCGGCCGTCCGCGCGTACCAGGCGTCCAGGTCGTCGATTTCGACCGCGCCGGCCGGCGGCCACTCCCCCGCCACCACCTCGGGGGTGGGCAGCCCCGGCAGGAGCAGCCCCTCCGCGTGCCGGGTCCACTCCGCGTCGGCGCTCTCCTCGGGGCGCGAGTGCACGGTGACAGTCCGCTCGCCGGTGTCGCCGGGCGGGCCGACGCGCACCTGCACCTGGACGGCGCCGGTGGCCGGCAGCACGAGCGGGCTGATCAGGGCCAGGTCGCCGACCTGGCCGGCGTCGACCTCGTCGCCCGCGCGGATCACCATGTCCATCAGCGCGGTGCCGGGGACGACCGCCGCCCCGCCCACGACGTGGTCGGCCAGCCACCGGTGGGTGCGCGCGGAGAGCCGCCCGGTGAGCACAACCGTCTGGTCGTCGGCGACCGGTACGGCCGCGCTGAGCAGCGGGTGCCCGGCGTCGGAGAGGCCGGCGGCGGCGACGTCCCGCACCCGGTCGGCGGGGGCCTGGAGCCAGTACCGCGCCCGGTCGAAGGCGTACGTGGGCAGGTCGACGGTGGGTGCCGGGGTGAGGACCGCCGTCAGCTCCACGGGCAGGCCCACCGCGTGCGCGGCCGCCAGGCTCGTCAGCAACCGGGTCGGGTCGTCCTCACCCCGCCGCAGACTCCCCAACACGTGCCCGGTCGCGCCGAGGTCGTCCAGGATCGCCGTGACCGGCATGCTCAACACCGGATGCGCCGACACCTCCACGAACGTCGTGTGCCCGGCCGCGACCGCCGTACGGACGGCGGCGTCGAACCGCACCGGATTCCGCAGGTTCTCGAACCAGTACCCGCCGTCCATGCCGGTTGGCTCGGCCCACTCCCCCGTCAGGGTGGACACCAACGGCGTGTGACCGGCCTTCGGTTGCAGGCCCGCCAGGTCGGTCAGCATCCGCTCCCGGATCGCCTCCACGGCAGGCGAGTGCGACGCGTAGTTGAACCGGATCGGCCGCGCCCGCACCCCCTCGCCCTTGAACCCCTCCACCAGCTCGCCGACCTGCGCGGGCGGGCCGGAGACCACCACCGACGCCGGACCGTTCACCACACCCACGACCACGTCCGGATGACCGGTCAGGCGGGCCTGCACCTCGGCGGCGGGCAGATCCACCGCCGCCATCGCCCCCGAACCGGCCAGGGTCGCCAGGGCACGAGCCCGCAACGCCACCGCCCGCGCAGCATCATCGAGGGACAACACCCCGGCCGCGCAAGCCGCCGCGATCTCCCCCTGCGAATGACCGATCATCGCCGCCGGAGCCACACCGGCAGCCCGCCACACCTCGACCAGCGACACACCGATGGCGAACAACACCGGCTGAAGGATCTCCACCCGGTCCAACCACGACTCGTCATCCCCGGTCAACACCGACACGAGATCCACGTCCAAGAACGGGGCGAACGCCCGCTGACACTCTGCCAACCTGGCGTCGAACACCCCACACCGACCCACCAGGCCGGCCGCCATTCGCACCGACTGACCACCCTGACCCGGAAACACGAACACCACGCCCGAACCTCCGTCCACGGCCGCTCCGGTGACCACGTTCCCCGCCGGTTCGCCCGCCGCCACCGCGTCCAGGCCGGACAGCAGCTCCTCCGGGGTCTCGCCGACCACGGCGGCCCGGTGCTCGAAGGTCGACCGGGTGGTGGCCAGGGACCAGGCGACGGCCGCCAGGTCGAGGTCGCCGCGCTCGCGGAGGTGCCGGGCCAGCCGCGCCGCCTGCCCGGACAGCGCCGCCTTCGACCGCGCCGACACCGGCCACACCACCGCGCCCGAGGCCACCAGGCCGCCGCCGTCCACCAGGTCAGCGCCGTCGACGGCCTCGTCGGTCGGGGGCAGGTCGTCGGCCTGCTCGACGATCATGTGGGCGTTCGTCCCGGAGACGCCGAACGAGGAGACCGCCGCCCGGCGGGGCCGGTCCACCGCCGGCCACGACCGCGCCTCGGTCGCCAGCTCCACCGCCCCGGCCGACCAGTCGACGTGCGGCGACGGCGCGTCCACGTGCAGCGTCGCGGGAACGACGCCCTCCCGCATCGCGAGGACCATCTTGATCACGCTCACGACGCCGGCAGCGGCCTGCGTGTGCCCGATGTTCGACTTCACCGAGCCGAGCAACAGCGGCGTGTCCCGGTCCTGCCCGTACGTGGCGAGCAGCGCCTGCGCCTCGATCGGGTCACCCAACGTCGTACCCGTGCCGTGCGCCTCCACCACGTCCACATCCGCCGGGGAGAGCCGCGCGTCGGCCAGCGCCGCCCGGATCACCCGCTGCTGCGACGGCCCGTTCGGCGCGGTCAGCCCGTTCGACGCGCCGTCCTGGTTCACCGCCGAGCCACGCACCAGCGCCAGCACGGTGTGGCCGTTGCGGCGGGCGTCGGAGAGCCGCTCCAGCAGCAGCATGCCCGCGCCCTCGCCCCAGCCGGTCCCGTCGGCCGCCGCCGCGAACGCCTTGACGCGCCCGTCGGGGGCCATGCCGCGCTGCCGGGAGAACTCCACGAACAGGCCCGGCGTGGCCATCACCGTCGCGCCGCCGGACAGCGCCAGCTCGCACTCGCCGGCCCGCAGCGCCTGCACGGCCAGGTGCAGCGCGACCAGGGACGACGAGCAGGCCGTGTCGACGGAGACCGCCGGGCCCTCCAGCCCCAGCGCATACGCCACCCGGCCGGACAGCACGCTCGCCGCGTTGCCCGTGCCGCCGAATCCCTCCACCTGGTCGCCGGCCACCACCAGCAGGGAGCGGTAGTCCTGGCCGTTGGTGCCGACGAACACCCCGGTCCGCGAGCCGCGCAGCGACCCGGGGACGATCCCGGCCCGTTCGAGGGCCTCCCAGGACGTCTCCAGGATCAGCCGCTGCTGCGGGTCCATGGCGAGGGCCTCGCGGGGGCTGATCTCGAAGAAGCCCGGGTCGAAGTCCGCCGCGTCGTAGACGAACGCGCCCTTGTCCGTATACGTGGTGCCGATCTTTTCCGGGTCGGGGTCGACGAGCCGGTCGAGGTCCCAGCCCCGGTCGGTGGGGAACTCGCCGAGGGTGTCCACGCCGTCGGCGACGAGCCGCCACAGGTGTTCCGGTGCGGTGACGCCGCCCGGGAAGCGGCAGGCCATCGACACGATGGCGATCGGCTCGTCGGCGTCCACGGCGGACGGGGCGACGGCCTCGGCGGTCGTCGGGGCGTCGCCGAGCAGCCCGGCGAGCAGGAACCGGGCCAGTACCACCGGGGTGGGGTGGTCGAAGACGAGGGTGATGGGCAGCGGCTGGCCGATCGCGGCGACGAGCCGGTTGCGCAGCTCGACGGCGGTCAGCGAGTCGAAGCCGAGGTCCCGGAACGCGGTGGTGGCCCGGATGGCGGCGGCGTCGTCGTGGCCGAGCACGTCGGCGGCGAGGTCGCGGACCAGGTCGGTGAGGGTCTCCTCCCGCCGCGCCGCAGTCGACGCGGCCAGCTCGCGGCGCAGGGTCGCGGCGGGGCCGTCGTCGCCGTCGTCGAGGGGCGCGCCGCCGTCGAGGGCGGCCTTCGCCTCCGGTACGCCCTCCAGCAGCGGCCGACGCCGGGCGGAGGCGTACGCGGGGGCGAACCGGGACCAGTCGACGTCGGCGACGATGAGGGCGACGTCGCCGTGGTCGAGGGCCTGCACCAGGGCGCTCATGGCGACGGCGGGGTCCATCTCGGGCACGCCCCGGTCGCGCAGCTTCCGCGCGGAGTCGGCCGTGTTCATGCCGCCCTCGGACCACGGGCCCCAGGCGACGGCGGTGCCGGCCCGCCCGTCGGCGCGCCGCTGCGCCACGAGCGCGTCGAGGTACGCGTTGCCGGCGGCGTACCCGGCCTGGCCGGCGCTGCCCCAGGTGGCGGCGATGGAGGAGTAGACGACGAACGCGTCGAGTTCGGCGTCGGCGAGGAGTTCGTGCAGGTGCGCCGCCCCGACGGTCTTGCCGGCGGTCACCTCGGCCAGCTCGGTCGGGGTGACCGCCATGAGCGGGGTGGTCTGGGCGACGCCGGCGGTGTGCACGACGACGCGTACCGGTGGGCCGTCGGCCTGGACCCGGTCGAGCAGGGCGGCAACGGCGGCCCGGTCGGCGATGTCGCAGGCGGCGACGGTGACCCGGGGGCCGAGGTCGCGCAGCTCGCCGGCCAGTTCGGCGGCGCCGGGCGCGTCGGGGCCGCGCCGGCTGACCAGTACGACGTGTTCCGCGCCGGCCGTGGCGAGCCAGCGGGCGGCGCGGGCGCCGAGCCCGCCGGTGCCGCCGGTGACGAGCGCGGTTCCGGTGGGCGCGAAGCGCCGCGCCGGGGGCCGGTCGCCGAGCGGGGCGCGGACCAGGCGGCGGACGAAGACGCCGGGGGCGCGTACCGCGAGCTGGTCCTCCCCGGTCGTCCCGGCGAGGACGGCGGTGAGCCGGCCGGCGGCGCGGGCGTCGAGGCCGGGCGGCAGGTCGACCAGGCCGCCCCAGCGGTGGGGGGCCTCGACGCCGACGACCCGGCCGAGCCCCCAGATCGCGGCCTGGCCGGGGTCGGCGAGCCGGTCGTACGACGCGGCGGCGACCGCTCCCCGGGTGATCAGCCACAGCGGCGCGGCGAGTTCGGCGTCGCCGAGCGCCTGCGCCAGGGCGAGGGTGGGGGCCAGGCCGGGCAGGGCTGCCCCCGCGCCGGCCGGTGGCTCCCCGGCGGGATCGGTTCGGGGTTCCCAGGCGAGCAGGGAGACCACTCCGGCGACGTCCGCGCCGGTCAGAGCGGCGGCGAGCGCGGCCCGGTCGGCGTCGGGCGCGACGGTCAGCGGCAGCAGGTCCGCCCCCGCGTCGGTGAGGGCGGCCCGGAGGGCGCGGACCGCCGGGTCGTCGTCCGCATCGGCGGGCAGCGCCAGCAGCCAGGTGCCGGCGAGGCGGGCGGCGGCGGGCTCGGGGGCCACCTGCCAGTCGATCCTGTAGCGCCAGCCGTCGAGGAGGGAGTGCTCCTGACGCTGGCGTCGCCAGCCGGCGAGGGCGGGGAGCAGGGTACGCAGCGACTCGACGGCCTCGGCGTCGTCGACGGCGAGGGTGTCGCGCAGGGCGTCGAGGTCGGCGCGTTCGACGGCGTCCCAGAAGCGGTGGTCGAGCAGGCCGGCACCGGTGACCGGGACGGCGGGCTCCTCGGCGGGCACCCAGTGGTGCTGCCGCTCGAACGCGTACGTGGGCAGGTCGACGAGGCGACCGGCGCGGCCGGCGAACGCGGGCCGCCAGTCGACGGCGACGCCCCGGGTGTGCACCTCGGCGAGGGCGCGGTGGAAGCGGCCGAGGCCGCCCTCCCCGCGTCGCAGGCTCCCGGTGACGGTGACCCCGGCCGGGTCGGCCGCGACCGCCTCCACCGACTCCTGCACCGCCATCGTCAACACCGGATGCGCACTCACCTCGATGAAGGTGCTGTAGCCGGCCGAGACCAGGGCCCGCACCGCCTCGTCGAACCGCACCGTCTGCCGCAGATTCCGATACCAGTAGTCCGCGCCCAGACCCGACGTGTCCAGCCAGTCCCCGTCCACGGTCGACCAGAACCGCACCCCACCGGCCTGCGGACGCAGCCCGGCCAACAACTCCACCAACTGCTCACGCAACGGCTCCACATGCGCCGAGTGGGAGGCGTAATCCACGGGAACCCGCCGCACCCGCACCTCACGGGCCTCATAGAGCGCGACAAGCTCGTCCAAGGCAGCGACGTCACCGGAGACCACGACAGACGTCGGCCCGTTCACCGCCGCCAGCGCGACCCGCCCGTCCCAGCGCCCGATCGTGGCGGTGGCTTCGTCGGCGGTCGTCGCCACCGACACCATCCCGCCGTCCCCGGCGATCCCAGCAATCACCCGGGAACGCAACGCCACCACCGCCGCCGCGTCGCCCAGGCTCAACGCACCGGCAACACACGCCGCCGCGATCTCCCCCTGCGAGTGCCCGATCACCGCAGACGGACGCACCCCGTACGACTCCCACAACGCCGCCAGGGACACCCCCACCGCGAACAGAACCGGCTGCACCACGTCCACCCGGTCGAGGGACGCCGCACCCGGCACACCACGCACCACGTCCAGCAGCGACCAGTCCACGAACGGCGTCAACGCCCGCCCGCACTCCGCCAGCCTCTCCGCGAACACCGGGGCCGTGTCGAGCAGCTCGGCGGCCATGCCCACCCACTGTGAACCCTGACCCGGGAACACGAACGCCACCTCGCCCGGAGTGCCGACGGCACCGGAGACGACCTCGGTCCCCGGCCGGCCCTCGGCCAGCGCCGTCAGTCCCGCGACCAACTCGGCTCGGTCGGCGGCGAGGACCACCGCGCGGTGGTCCAGGGGCGAGCGGGAGACCACCGAGGTCCAGGCCACGTCGGCCGGGCCCGCGTCGGCGTGCTCGGCGACGTACCGGGACCAGCGCTCGGCCTGCCGGCGCAGCGCCGCGCGGGTGCGCCCGGTGAGCAGGACCGGCGCGGGGGCGGGCGGTTCCGCCGCCTCGGCCTCGACCTCGGCCTGTTCGGGCTGTTCGAGGACGAGGTGGGTGTTGGTGCCGCTCATGCCGAACGAGGAGACGGCGGCCCGGCGGGGCCGGTCCGCAGCCGGCCACGGCGTCGGCTGGGTGACCAGCGCGACCGCGCCGGCGGCCCAGTCGACGTGCGGAGTCGGGGCGTCGACGTGCAGGGTCGGCGGGACGACGCCGTGCCGCATGGCGAGGACCATCTTGATGATCCCGGCGACGCCGGAGGCGGCCTGGGTGTGCCCGATGTTCGACTTGATCGAGCCGAGCAGCAGGGGCCGGTCGCGCTCCTGCCCGTACGTGGCCAGGAGCGCCTGCGCCTCGATCGGGTCGCCGAGGGTGGTGCCGGTGCCGTGCGCCTCGACCACGTCGACCATGTCGGGGGTGAGCTTCGCACCGGCGAGGGCCTGCCGGATGACCCGCTGCTGGGCGGGCCCGTTGGGCGCGGTGAGCCCGTTGGACGCGCCGTCCTGGTTGACGGCGGAGCTGCGGATGATGCCGAGCACCCGGTGGCCGTTGCGGCGCGCGTCGGAGAGGCGTTCGAGGAGCAGCAGGCCGACGCCCTCGGCCCAGCCGGTGCCGTCGGCGGCGGCGGCGAACGACTTGCACCGCCCGTCGGCGGCGAGGCCGCGCTGCCGGGAGAACTCGACGAACGGGCCGGGGGTGGCCATCACCGTGGCCCCGCCGACGACGGCGAGGCCACATTCGCGTTCGCGCAGGGCCTGGCAGGCGAGGTGGACGGCGACGGAGGACGACGAGCAGGCGGTGTCGACGGTCAGCGCGGGCCCCTCCAGCCCGAACGTGTAGGCGATGCGGCCGGAGACGACGCTGGCCGCGGTGCCGGTGAGGACGTAGCCCTCGACGCCGGGGGCGCGGTGCAGCACGGCGGCGTAGTCCTGGCCGGAGGTGCCCACGAAGACGCCGGTGCGGCTGCCGCGCAGCGACAGGGGGGCGACGCCGGCGCGCTCGAACAGCTCCCAGGTGACCTCCAGCAGCAGCCGCTGCTGCGGGTCCATGGCGACCGCCTCGCGGGGCGAGACGCCGAACAGCGCGGCGTCGAACTGCCCGGCGTCGGCGAGGAACCCGCCGGAGGCCGCGTACGAGGTGCCGGGGTTGTCCGGGTCGGGGTGGTGCAGCCGGTCGAGGTCCCAGCCCCGGTCGGTGGGGAAGTCGCCCATGGCGTCGCCGCCCGTCGAGACGAACCGCCACAGCTCCTCGGGCGAGTCGATGCCACCCGGGTAGCGGCAGCTCATCGACACGATGGCGACCGGCTCGGACTCCTCGGCGGTGACCTCACGCAGCCGCTGGCGGGTCTGGTGCAGTTCGGCGACGACGCGCGTCAGGTACTCGCGGAGCCGCTCCTCGTCCGACACGGTCGGTCGCGCCCCGTCGTTCTCCGCCGGCACGTTCGCCATGGCTGGTCTCACTTCCTCGTCACGTGACGCGCGCGCCTCAGGAAAGCCCGAGGTCTGAGTCCAAAAGATCGAAAAGCTCCTGGTTGCTGGCGCCGCGCAGCCGGTCGGCCACGTCGGCGGCGGCGTCGGGCCGCCCGCCGTCGCCCCGCTCGGCGGCGCCGAGGTGCTCCAGCAGCCGGTGCAGCCGCATGGTGATCCGCACCCGGCCGATGTCGTCGGCCTCGCGCCGGGCGAGCGCCTCCTCCAGCCGGTCGAGCTCCTCGACGGTGGGCAGCGCCTCCACCGACGCCTCGCTGACCAGCCCGGCGCGCAGGTGCTCGGCGAGGGCCTGCGGGGTCGGGTAGTCGAAGACCACGGAGCTGGCCGGGGTGAGCCCGGTGGCCCTGGCGAGCCGGCCGCGCAGCTCCACGGCGGTCAGCGAGTCGAAGCCGAGGTCCCGGAACGGCCGATCGGCCTCCAGGGCGTACGGGCTGTCGTGGCCGATCACCTCGGCGGCGGCGGTGCGGATCAGGTCGACCAGCAGCCGGGTCTGCTCGGCGGTGGTGAGGTCGGCGAGCCGCTTGCGCAGGCCGGTGAGGGCCTCGTCGCCGCCGTCGACCGCCGTATCGGTGCCGGCGTGCAGGGCCGCCACCTCGGGCAGGTCGCCGATCAGCGGCCGGGGGCGGGCGGAGGCGAAGACGGGGGCGAAGCGCGCCCAGTCGACGTCGGCGACGGTGAGCACCGCGTCGTCGCCGGTGATCGCGGCGCGCAGCGCGGCCATCGCCGGCTCCCGGTCGAGCAGCGTGACGCCGCGCCGGCTCATCGCCACGGCGTGCTCGTCGCTGACCATGCCGCCGCCGGCCCACGGCCCCCAGTTGACCGTGACCACCCGGGCCCGGCCGGCGGGCCGGGACTGCGCGAGCGCGTCGAGGAAGGCGTTGCCGGCGGCGTACGCGCCGTGGTCGCCGACGCCCCACGCGGCGGCGATGGAGGAGAAGTGGACGACCAGCTCCAGGTCGTCGGGGTCGAGCAGCTCGTCCAGGTGACGGGCCCCGGCGATCTTGCCGGAGACCACGTCGGCGAGTTCGTCGGCGGTGACCGCGGCGACCGGGTTGAGGCGGCCGACGCCGGCGGCGTGCACCACGGCGCGCACGGTCTCGCCGTCGCGGCGCAGCCCGGCGGCGAGGGCCGCGACGGCGTCGCGGTTGGTCAGGTCGCAGGCGGCGACCGTGGCGTGCGCGCCGAGGTCGGCCAGCTCGGCGAGGGTGTCGGCGACGCCGGGGGCGTCCGCGCCGCGCCGGCTGACCAGGATCAGCCGGCGGGTGCCGTGCCGGGCGAGCCAGGCGGCGGCGTACCGGCCGATGGCGCCGGTGCCGCCGGTGACGAGCACCGTCTCGGGGGCCCGCCAGTCGGGGACGTCGGAGGCGCGGGCGGCCCGGGTCAGCCGGCGCAGGTGCGTCCCGGCGGGCCGGACGGCGAGCTGGTCCTCGGCGTCGTTGGTCAGCGCCCGCAGCAGGTGTTCCCCGGCGGCGTCGTCCAGTTCGGCCGGCAGGTCGAGCAGGCCGCCCCGGTGCGCGGGGTGCTCCAGCGCGGTGACCAGGCCGAGCCCCCAGGTGGTGGCCTGGGCGGGGTGGGCGACCGGGTCGCCGGGGCCGGTGCTGACGGCCTGCCGGGTCAGCAGCCACAGCGGCCCGGCGGGCGCGGCGGCGGTGACGGCCTGGATCAGGGCGAGGTTGCCGGTGAGCCCGGCGGGCACGTGCGGGTGGTCGGGGTGGGGGCGCTCGTCCAGGGCGAGCAGCGACACGATCCGGGTGGGCTGGTCGGCGGGGAGCAGCCCGGCCAGCTCGTCCCGGGTGGCGGCGGCGGGGTCGACGGGCAGGGTCCGCACGGTGCCGCCGTGCGCGCCGAGCAGCTCGGCGATCCGCCCGGCGGTCTCCCCCGCCGCGCCGGCCGGGACGACCAGCAGCCAGTCCCCGGTGGCGGGGCCGCCGGTGAGCTGCCGCTGTGGCCAGGTGATCCGGTAGCGCCAGCCGTCGGCCAGCGCGTCGGCCTGCCGGCGGCGGTGCCACTGCGCGAGGGCGGGCAGTTGGGCGCGCAGCGGCCGGTCGGGGTCGACGCCGAAGCGGGCGGCGAGCCCGTCGCCGTCGCCGTCGGCCACGGCCCGCCAGAACGCCTCGTCGGCGGTGCCGGGCGCGGCGGCGGCCGGCGCGGCGGCGCCGACCACGTCGCCGTCGGCGACGGGCCAGAACCGCTGGCGGCGGAACGCGTACGTGGGCAGGTCGACCGGGTCGGCGGCGGGCAGCAGCGCGGCCCAGTCGACGCGCACGCCGTGGCAGTGCAGTGCGGCCAGCGCGCCGAGCAGGGTGGCGGCTTCCCCCCGGCCGGGGCGCTGCACGCCGAGGGTCAGCGGGCCGCCGTCGGCGGGCAGCGCGTCGGCGGCCAGGGCGGTGAGCACCGTGTCGGGGCCGACCTCCAGGAGGGTGCCGACGCCGAGGTCGCGCAGGTGGGTGACGGTGTCGGCGAACCGGACGGCCTCCCGCACGTGCCGCACCCAGTAGTCGGGGGTGCGGAGCAGCTCGGGGTCGGCGACCCGGCCCGTCAGGTTGGACACCAGCGGGACGGCCGGTGGGGCGTAGTCGAGCGTGGCGGCGACGGCGGCGAACTCGGCCAGCATCGGCTCCATCAGCGGGCTGTGGAAGGCGTGGCTGACGGCGAGCCGCTTGGTGCGTACGCCGAGGGCGGCGAAGTGGTCGGCCAGCTCGTCGAGCGCGTCCACCGCACCGGAGACGACCACGGCGGCGGGGCCGTTGACGGCGGCGACGGCGACCCGCCCGGCGTACGGGGCGAGGGCGTCGGCGGCCTCGGCCTCGCCGGTGGCGACGGCGAGCATCCCGCCGCCGGCCGGCAGGGCCTGCATGAGCCGGCCCCGGTTGCCGACGAGGGTGCAGGCGTCGGCCAGGGTGAGCACCCCGGCCACGTGGGCGGCGGCGATCTCGCCGACGGAGTGCCCGGCGACCAGGTCGGGGCGCACGCCCCAGCCCGCCAGGAGCCGGTGCAGCGCCACCTCGACGGCGAAGAGCCCGGCCTGGGTGAACACGGTCTGGTCGAGCAGCGCGGCCTCGTCGGTGCCGTCGGGGGCGAAGAGCACGGTCTTCAGCGGCCGGGGCAGGTGGGCGTCGAGGTGCTGGCAGACCTCGTCGAGGGCCTCGGCGAAGGCGGGGAACGCGTCGTACAGCTCGCGGCCCATGCCGGCGTGCTGGGCGCCCTGCCCGGAGAAGAGGACGGCGAGGGTGCCGCCGGGGGCGGCGACGTCCCGGGTGAGGCCCGGGTGGCCCTGCCCGGCGGCGAGGGCCCGCAGCCCGGCCACGTACGCCTCCCGGTCGGCGGCGAGCAGCACGGCGCGGTGCCGCAGGTGGGAGCGGCCGGTGGCGAGGGTGCGGGCCACGGCGGCGTCGGCGGTGGTGGCGTCGGCCGCCCAGTCGGCGAGGCGGGCCGCCTGGGCGCGCAGGGCGTCGGCGTCCGCGCCGGAGATCACCCAGGGCAGCGGCGTCGCGGCGGGCTCGTCGCCGGCCGATCCGTCGCCGCCGGTCGGCTCGTCGGCGTCGGCCGGCGGGGCCTGTTCGAGGATGAGGTGGGCGTTGGTGCCGCTCACCCCGAACGCGGAGACCGCCGCCCGGCGGGGCCGGTCCAGCTCGGGCCACGGCCGGGCCTCGGTGAGCAGGGCGACGGCGCCGGCGGCCCAGTCGACCTGCGGGGTGGGCTCGTCGACGTGCAGGGTGGGCGGCAGCAGGTCGTGCCGGAGCGCCATCACCATCTTGATGACCCCGGCGACCCCGGCGGCGGCCTGGGTGTGGCCGAGGTTCGACTTGACCGAGCCGAGCAGCAGCGGCCGGTCGGCGGGCCGGTCCTGCCCGTACGTGGCCAGCAGCGCCTGCGCCTCGATCGGGTCGCCGAGGCGGGTGCCGGTGCCGTGGCCGTCGACGGCGTCCACGTCGGCGGGCGCGAGGCGGGCGTTGGCGAGGGCCTGCCGGACGACCCGCTGCTGGGCGGGGCCGTTGGGGGCGGTGAGCCCGTTGGACGCGCCGTCGGAGTTGACCGCGCTGCCGCGCACGACGGCGAGGACGCGCCGGCCCTCCCGCCGGGCGTCGGAGAGCCGCTGGAGCAGCACCAGGCCGGCGCCCTCGCCCCAGCCGGTGCCGTCGGCCGCCGCGGCGTACGACTTGCACCGGCCGTCGGCGGCCAGCCCGCGCTGCCGGGCGAACTCCAGGAACGGGCCGGGGGTGGCCATCACCGTCACGCCGCCGGCCACGGCGCTGTCGCACTCGCCGGCCCGCAGCGCCTGCACGGCGAGGTGCAGGGCGACCAGCGACGACGAGCACGCCGTGTCGACGGTGAGGGTGGGGCCCTGGAGGCCGAAGGCGTAGGAGAGGCGGCCGGAGACGACGGCGGCGGCGTTGCCGGTGGCCTGGTAGCCCTCGGTGTCGGCCCCGGCGGCCATCAGCAGCGTGGCGTAGTCCTGCCCGTTGGTGCCGACGAAGACGCCGGTGCTGGTGTCCCGCACGTCGGCGGGGGCGATGCCGGCCCGCTCGAACAGCTCCCAGGCGGTCTCCAGTAGCAGCCGCTGCTGCGGGTCCATGACCAGCGCCTCGCGGGGCGAGACGCCGAACAGGCCGGCGTCGAAGCCGCCGGCGTCGGCGACGAAGCCGCCCTCGCGGGCGTACGCGGTGCCGGGGGTGTCGGGGTCGGGGTCGTAGATGGCGTCGAGGTCCCAGCCCCGGTCGGCGGGGAACGGGCCGACGGCGTCGCGGCCGGACGCGACCAGCCGCCAGAGGTCCTCGGGGCCGGCCACCCCGCCGGGGTAGCGGCAGCTCATGGCGACGACGGCGATCGGCTCGTCCAGGGCGGCGGCGGCCGGGGCCGGGGCGGTGGCCGCCTCGGCGACGCCGAGGACGCGGTCGGCCAGCCAGCCGGCGAGCAGCGCCGGGGTGGGCCGGTCGAAGACCAGCGTGGCGGGCAGCGCCAGCCCGACCGCCTCGCCGAGCCGGTTGCGCATCTCCACGGCGCTCAGCGAGTCGAAGCCGACCTCCCGGAACGGCCGGTCGGCGTCGATCGCCTCGGCCGAGGCGTGCCCGAGCACGGCCGCGGCGTGCACCCGGACCAGCTCCAGCAGGGTGCGGCGGCGCTCCGGCTCGGCCAGCCCGGCGAGCCGGGCGCGCAGCGGGGACGCCTCGGGCCCGTCGTCGTCGCGGGCGCGGGCGGCCAGCAGCCGGGCCACCTCGGGGATCTGTTCGACCAGCGGCCGGGGCCGGGCCAGCGCGTACGTCTGGTGGAACCGGTCCCAGGCGACGTCGGCGACGGTGAGGGCGGCCTCGTCGCGGGCGAGGGCCCGGGCGAGGACGGCGACGGCCAGCTCGGGGCGCATCGGCCGGACGCCGGAACGGAACATGTGGTCCGCGCCCTCGGTCGCCATCATGCCGCCGCCGTCCCAGGCGCCCCACGCGACCGACGTGGCGGGCAGGCCGCGCCGACGCCGGTCCTCGGCGAGGGCGTCGAGGAAGGCGTTGGCGGCGGCGTAGCCGCCCTGGAGGCCGCCGCCCCAGACGCCCGCGCCGGAGGAGAAGAGCACGAAGGCGGAGACGTCGCCGCCGAACGTCTCGTCCAGGTTGACGGCACCCGCCACCTTGGCGCGCAGGGCCTCGGCGAGCTGCGCCAGGTCGATGCCGGCGAGCGGGGCGGCGTGGGCGGCCCCGGCGGCGTGGAAGACCGCCTCGACGCGCACGCCCCGCCCGGCGAGCCCGTCGGCCAGGGCGCGCAGCGAGTCGGGGTCGGCGACGTCGCAGGCCGCCACGGTCACGGTCGCGCCGAGGGCGGTCAGCTCCGCCTCCAGCTCGGCCGCGCCCGCCGTCGCGGGGCCCTGCCGGCCGGTGAGCACCAGGTGGGACGCGCCGTCGCGGGCCAGCCAGCGGGCCACGTGCGCGCCGATCGCGCCGAGGCCGCCGGTGATCAGGACGGTGCCGGCGGGCCGCCAGCCGGGGCCGGCCGGTGAAACGTCGGCGTCGGCGCGGGCGAGCCGGCGGGCGAAGAGGCCGGAGGGGCGTACGGCGAGCTGGTCCTCGGGCCCGGCCGCGGCGAGGGCGGCGGCGAGCCGGCCCCCGGACCGGCCGTCCAGGGTGGCCGGCAGGTCGACCAGACCGCCCCAGCGGTCGGCGTGCTCCAGGGCGGCGACCCGGCCGAGGCCCCAGGCGAGGGCCTGGCGCGGGTGGTCGAGGGGGTCGGCGCGGCCGGTGGAGACGGCGCCCCGGGTGGCGCACCACAGCGGCGCGGCGATCCCGGCGTCGCCGAGGGCCTGCACGAGCGCGAGGATGCCGGCGAGGCCGGCGGGCACGACGGGCCGGTCCGGGTGGTCGGCCTCGTCGAGGGCGAGCAGGGAGAGCACGCCGGTGAGGCGGTCGGCGTCGAGGTCGGCGAGGCGGGCGGCCAGCGCGGCGCGGTCGGGGTCGCCGACGGTCAGCGTCGCCACGTCGGCCCCGGCCTCGCCGAGGGCCCGGGCGACCTGCCCCACCAGCGGGTCGTCGGCGTGCCCGGCGGGCGTCACGAGCGCCCAGGTGCCGCCGAGGCGGGCCGCCGGGACGGTCAGCGGCTGCCAGCGCACCCGGTAGCGCCAACCGTCCACGGTGGACTCGTCGCGGCGGCGCTGCCGCCAGCCGGTCAGCACGGGCAGCGCCGCGCCGAGCGCGTCGGCCTCGGTCCCGTCGACGCTCACGGCGGCGGCCAGCGCGTCGGCGTCGGCGCGCTCCACGGCGTCCCAGAACCGCCGGTCGGCGGGGTCCTCGGCGGCGGCCCGGCCGACGCGCAGCGGCGCCTCGGGCCAGTACCGCTGCCGCTGGAAGGCGTACGTGGGCAGCGGCACGGCCGGCCCGGTCGCCGTGCCGCACACGGCGGCCCAGTCCGCGTCGACGCCGCGCACGTGCAGCTCGGCGAGGGCGGCGAGCACCCGGGGCCAGCCGCCCTCGCCGGGGCGCAGGGTGTCCACGACGGCCGCCTCCCGCGCGGCGGCGTCGACGGCCTCCCGCAGGCCGGGCGCGGGCGGCCCGACCGTCAGGAAGACCCGGTGGCCGTCGGCGAGCAGGCCGCCCACGGCGCGCTCCAGGTCCCCGGCCTCGCTGAGGTTCCGGCACCAGTGCCCGGCGTCGGGCGTGACGCCCTCGGCCGGCCGCCCGTCGGACTCGGTCGTGCCGGCCTGCCGATCGTCGGGGCCGGTCCGGTCGGCCTGTCGGTCGTCGGGGCCGGCCCGCCGGCCGTCGAGGGTGGAGTGGAACGGCAGCTCGGCGGGGCGGGCGGTGATGCCGTCGAGGTCGGCCAGGAACCGCTCCCGCGCGGCCTCGGGGCCGGCGGCGAGCGCCCGGCCGCGCAGGGCGGCGATCCGGGCGCCGTCGGCCAGGGAGAGGACGCCGGCCACGCAGGCGGCGGCGATCTCGCCGTGGGCGTGCCCGACGACGGCGGCCGGCCGTACGCCGAGGGAGCGCCACAGCCGGGCCAGGGAGAGCATGACCGCCCAGCCGGCGGGCTGCGCGACGGCGGGGTCGGCCCGATCGGGCGCGCCGTCGACGCCGCGCAGCACGTCGGTCAGCGACCAGTCCACCCAGGGAGCGAGGGCGGCCTCGCACTCGGCGATCGACGCGGCGAAGACCGGGGCGGCGTCGAGCAGCTCGACGGCCGCGCGCGCGTCGGCCCCGGAGAAGACGTCGGTGCCGGGGAAGACGAGGACGGGCGCGGGGTCGGGCAGGGCCGCGCCGGTGACCACGGCGGGGGCGTCCCCGCCGTCGGCGAGGACGGCGAGGCCCCGGGCCAGCTCGGCCCGGTCCCGGCCGAGCACGACGGCCCGGTGCGGGAACGTCGCCCGGGTGGTGGCGAGGGCGTACGCGACCTGGGCCGGCTCGGTCTCGGGGTGCGCGGCGAGGTGCGCGCGCAGCCGGCGGGCCTGCTCCCCCAGCGCGGCCCGGTCGGCGGCGGAGAGCGCGAGCGGGACGGGCCCGCCGACGCCCGGCCGGAACCCGGCGGCGGTGGGCTCGGGGGCCGCCTCCAGCACGACGTGGGCGTTGGTGCCGCTGATGCCGAAGGAGGAGACGGCGGCCCGGCGGGGCCGGTCCACGTCGGGCCAGGGCGTCGGCGCGGTGGCCAGGGTGACCGCCCCGGCCGTCCAGTCGACGTGCGGGGACGGCTCGTCCACGTGCAGGGTCGGCGGCACGAGGCCGTGCCGCATGGCCAGGACCATCTTTATGATGCCGGCGACCCCGGCGGCGGCCTGGGTGTGCCCGATGTTCGACTTGACCGACCCGAGCAGCAGCGGCCGGTCGGCGGGCCGGTCCTGCCCGTACGTGGCCAGGAGCGCCTGCGCCTCGATCGGGTCGCCGAGGGTGGTGCCGGTGCCGTGGGCCTCGACGGCGTCCACGTCGGCGGGGGTGAGCCGCGCGTTGGCGAGGGCCTGCCGGATGGCCCGCTGCTGCGCCGGGCCGTTCGGGGCGGTCAGCCCGTTGGACGCGCCGTCGGAGTTGACGGCGCTGCCCCGCACCACGGCCAGGACGCGCCGGCCCTGCCGACGGGCGTCGGAGAGGCGCTGCACGAGCAGTACGCCGACGCCCTCGCCCCAGCCGGTGCCGTCGGCCGACGCGGCGAACGACTTGCACCGCCCGTCGGCCGACAGGCCGCGCTGCCGGGAGAACTCGACGAACGTGCCCGGGGTGGCCATCACGGTCACGCCGCCCGCGAGGGCCAGCTCGCACTCCCCCGACCGCAGCGCCTGCACGGCCAGGTGCAGGGCGACCAGCGACGACGAGCACGCCGTGTCCACGGTGACGGCCGGCCCCTCCAGGCCGAACGTGTACGCCACCCGGCCCGACAGCACGCTGCCCGAGGTGCCGGTGCCGATGTAGCCCTCCACCTCGGCGGGCAGGTCGAGCAGGCGGGAGGCGTAGTCGTGGTACATGACCCCGGCGAAGACGCCGGTGCGGCTGCCCCGCAGCCGGTGCGGGTCCAGCCCGGCGGACTCGAACGCCTCCCACGACGTCTCCAGCAGCAGCCGCTGCTGTGGGTCCATCGCCAGGGCCTCGCGCGGGCTGATGCCGAAGAAGGCGGGGTCGAACTCCGCGGCCCGGTGCAGGAAGCCGCCGTGTCGCGTGTACGAGGTGCCGCTGTGGTCCGGGTCCGGGTCGTACAGCGAGTCCAGGTCCCAGCCCCGGTCGGCCGGGAACTCGCTGATCCCGTCCCCGCCCGTGGCCAGCAGCTCCCACAGCTCGTCAGGGTTGTCGACGCCGCCCGGGAACCGGCAGGCCATGCCGACGATCGCGATCGGCTCGTCGAGCCCGGCGGCGGTCGCCGTCGCGGCGGCGGTGGCGGCGACGGCCCGGCCGCCGGCCAGCTCGGCGTGTACGTGCTCGGCGAGGGCGCGCGGCGTCGGGTAGTCGAAGACGAGGGTGGACGGCAGCCGCAGCCCGGTGGCCGCGTTCACCCGGTTGCGCAGGTCCACGGCGGTCAGCGAGTCGAAGCCCAGCTCGCGGAACGCCCGGTCGGGGGCCACCGCGTCGACGCCGCCGTGCCCGAGGACCTGGGCGACGAGGCCCCGGACGAGGGCGTCGACCTGGTCGCGGGCCTCCTGCGGGTCCAGCCCGGCGATCCGGTCGGCCCAGTCGCCCCGCCCCGCCTGGCGGCGCGCGGGGCCGCCGCCGAGCAGCGCGCGCAGCAGCGACGGCACCCGGCCGGCGACGACCTGCGCCCGCATCGCCGGCACGTCGATCACGGCCGGCACGAGCGCCGAACGGTCGGCGGCGAGGGCGGCGTCGAAGAGCGCCAGGCCGGTTTCGGCGCTCATCGCGGCCAGGCCGCCCCGGGCGGAGCGGGCCCGGTCGGCGTCGGAGACCGAGGCGGCCATGCCGGGGGTGTCCCACATGCCCCAGGCCAGGCTGACCGCCGGCAGCCCGGCCGCCCGGCGGTGCGCGGCGAGCGCGTCGAGGAACGCGTTCGCGGCGGCGTAGGCGGCCTGCCCCGGGGAGCCGAGGACGCCCGCGACCGAGGAGAAGAGCACGAACAGGTCGAGGTCGAGGCCACGGGTGGCCTCGTGCAGCCACCAGCCGGCGGTGGCCTTCGGGGCCAGCACGCGCGCCAGCCGCTCCGGGGTGACGGCGGTGACCACGCCGTCGTCGAGGACGCCGGCGGTGTGCACGACGCCGGCCAGCCGGCCCGGGACGCCGGCGACCAGCTCGGCGACCCGGTCGCGGTCGGTGACGTCGGCGGCGACGACGTCGACCCGCGCGCCGAGGCCGGTCAGCCGCTCGGCCAGGGCGTCCGCGCCGGGGGCGGCGGGGCCCTGCCGGGACACCAGCAGCAGCGACCGCGCCCCGTGCCCGGTGACCAGGTGCTCCGCGACCAGCGCGCCGAGCGCCCCGGTGCCGCCGGTGACCAGCACGGTGCCGTCACCGAGGGCCGACACAGCGCTGAGGACCGGCGCGGTGCCGTCGCCGAGGGCCGGCGCGGCGTTGTCGTTGCCGGCCGGCACGGTGCCGTCGGCGAGCGCCGGCCCGGCCGGGGTCGGCGGGAGGGCGGCGCGGACCAGCCGGGGGGTGAGCACCGCGTCGCCGCGCAGCGCCACCTGACCGCCGGTGGCCGCCGGGTCGGCGGCGACGCCGGCCAGCACGGCGAGGGCGGCGGCGTCCGCGTCCCGGTCGAGGTCGGCCAGGACGATGCGCTCCGGGTGCTCGGAGCGGGCCGAGCGGAGCAGGCCCCACCCGGCCGCGCCGGCCAGGTCGGTGACCTCGTCGCCGTCGCCGGCCGCCACCGCGCCCCGGGTCAGCACCACGAGGCGGGTGTCGGCGAGGGCGTCGGCGGCCAGCCACGCCTGGACGGTGGCGAGCACGGCGGAGGCGGTCGCCCGGACGGCGTCCGGCACGTCGGCGTCGGCCGGGGCGGCCACGGGCAGCACGAGGGCGCGCGGCGGGGTCGCCGCGTCGAGCACGGCCGCCACGTCGGCGTACGCGGGCAGCCAGCCCAGGCGGGGCGCGTCCGGGCCGGCGAGCAGCGCCCAGCCGGAGAGGTCGTCGACGGGGGTGACCGCCTCGGGCTGCCAGTCGACGGCGAACATGGACCGCTCGGCGACGCCGGGGGCGGACACCCCGGTCAGCTCCCGCAGCACGAGGGAGTCGACGGAGACGACGGGCGCGCCGGTGGCGTCGGCGGCGACGAGTCGCACGGCGGAGCCGGCGCGGGTCAGCCGCACCCGCAGGGCCGCCGCGCCGGCGGCGTGCACCTGCACTCCCTCGAACGCGAACGGCACGCGGGGCCCGCCGCCGGTGCCGGCGTCCAGCAGCCCGATCGGGTGCAGGGCGGCGTCGAGCAGCGCCGGGTGGACGGCGAACGCGGCGGCGTCCGCGCCGTCCTCGGGCAGGGCGACCTCGGCGTACACCTCGTCGTCGCCGGCCCAGAGCCGGCGCAGGCCCCGGAAGGCGGGGCCGTAGGTCAGGCCGCGCGCGGCGAGGGCGTCGTACCAGTCGGTGAGGTCGACCTCGGCGGCGGCGGGCGGCCACGCCCCGAGGCCGGGCTCGTCGGCGGCGGCGGGTTCCAGGACGCCCTCGGCGTGCCGCACCCAGCCGGCGTCGGGGTCGTCCTCGGGCTGGGCGTGCACGGTCACCGCGCGGGTGCCCGCCTCGTCGGCCGCGCCGACGCGCACCTGCACCCGCAGGCCCCCGGCGGCGGGCAGGGCCAGCGGCGCGGTGACGGTCAGCTCCCGTACCCGGGCCGCGCCGACCTCGTCGCCGGCCCGCACGGCCAGCTCGACCAGCGCGGTGCCGGGCAGCACGACCACGCCGCCGACCGCGTGGTCGGCCAGCCACGGGTGGGTGGCGAGGGAGAGCCGGCCGGTGAGCAGCACCATGTCCTCGCCGGCCACGGAGACCGCCGCGCCGAGCAGCGGGTGCCCGGCCGCGCCGAGGCCCGCGCCGGTGACGTCGGCGATCCGGCCGACGGGCTCCAGCCAGTACCGCTCGTGGTCGAACGCGTACGTGGGCAGGTCGATGCGGCGCGCGGCACCGGCGGAGAGGCCGGACCAGTCGACGGCGAGGCCGTCGGCGTGCAGCCGGGCCAGGGCCTCCAGGGCGGCTCGGGGCTCGGGGCGGTCCTTGCGGGACAGCGGCACCAGCACGGCCGCCGGGTCGGCGAGGCAGCCCTGCGCCATGGCGGTGAGCACGCCGCTGGGGCCCAGCTCGACGTACGTGCCGACGCCCGCCTCGGCCAGGTGCGCGACGGCGTCGGCGAAGCGGACGGCCTCGCGGACGTGCCGCACCCAGTAGCCGGGGTCGCAGAGCTCCTCGGGCCCGGCGACGCGGCCGGTCAGGTTGGACACGATCGGCACGGTCGGCGGCCGGAACGTCAGCCCCTCGGCGACGGCGGCGAACTCGGCGAGCATCGGCTCCATGAGCGCGCTGTGGAAGGCGTGGCTGACCCGCAGCCGGGAGGTCGGCGCGCCCCGGTCGGCCCAGAGCGCGGCCAGCTCGTCGATCGCCCCGGCGGCCCCGGAGACGACGACGGCGGCGGGGCCGTTGACGGCGGCGATGTCGACGGGGCCGGCGACGCCGGCCAGCGACCCGGCCACGGCCGCCTCGCCCGCGCCGACCGCGAGCATCGCCCCGCCGGCGGGCAGGGCCTGCATGAGCCGGCCCCGGGCGGCGACCAGCGCGGCGGCGTCGGGCAGGGAGAGCACCCCGGCGACGTGCGCGGCGGCCAGCTCGCCGATCGAGTGGCCGGCGAGGAGGTCGGGGACCAGCCCGAACGAGCGGGCGAGCCGGAACAGGGCCACCTCGACGGCGAAGAGCCCGGCCTGGGTGAAGACCGTCTGGTGCAGCAGCTCGGCCTCGGGCGTGCCGGCTTCGGCGAAGAGCACCTCCCGCAGCGGCCGGGGCAGGTGCGGGTCGAGGGCGGCGCAGGTCTCGTCGAGGGCGGCGGCGAAGACGGGGAACGCCTCGGCCAGCTCGCGGCCCATGCCGGCGCGCTGCGCGCCCTGGCCGGAGAAGAGGAAGGCGACCCGGCCCCGGGCGGCGGCGGTGCCGGTGACCACGGCGGGGTGCGGTTCGCCGTCGGCGAGGGCGTTCAGCCCGGCGAGCAGTTCGGCGCGGTCGGCGGCGAGCACGACGGCCCGTTGGCCCAGGTCGGCGCGGTCGAGCGCGGCGGCGGCGACGTCCACCGGGCGGGCGGAGTCGTCGGCGGCGAGGTGGTCGGCCCAGCGCCGGGCCTGCGCGGCCAGCGACCCGGCGGTACGGGCGGCCAGCGGCACGGCCACCAGCGGCGGCACGGCGACCGGGGCGACCGGTGCGGGCTCCTCGGCCGGGGGCTGCTCGACGATGACGTGGGCGTTGGTGCCGCTGATGCCGAACGACGACACCCCGGCGCGGCGCGGCCGGTCGCCCGCCGGCCAGGGGTGGGGCTCGGTGAGCAGCTCCACGGCGCCCGCGTCCCAGTCGATGTGCGGGGACGGCGCGTCGACGTGCAGGGTGCGGGGCAGCACGCCGTGCCGCATCGCCATGATCATCTTGATGATGCCGGCGGCCCCGGCGGCGGCCTGGGTGTGGCCGAGGTTCGACTTGACCGAGCCGAGCCGCAGCGGCTGCCCGCCCGCGCGGTCCTGCCCGTACGTGGCCAGCAGCGCCTGCGCCTCGATCGGGTCGCCGAGCGTGGTGCCCGTGCCGTGCGCCTCGACCACGTCCACGTCGGCCGGGGAGATCCGGGCGTTGGCCAGGGCCTGCCGGATCACCCGCTCCTGGCTGGGGCCGTTCGGGGTGGTCAGGCCGCTGCTCGCGCCGTCCTGGTTGACGGCACTGCCCCGGATCACGGCGAGGACGCGCCGGCCGTCGCGCTGCGCGTCGGAGAGCCGCTGGAGCAGCAGCACGCCCACGCCCTCGGCCCAGCCGGTGCCGTCGGCGGCAGCGGCGAACGACTTGCACCGCCCGTCGGCGGCCAGCCCGCGCTGCCGGGAGAACTCGGCGAAGACGCCGGGGGTGGAGAGCACGGTCACGCCGCCGGCCAGGGCGAAGTCGCAGTCGCGCTGGCGCAGCGCCTGCACGGCCAGGTGCACGGCGACCAGCGACGAGGAGCAGGCGGTGTCGATGGTGACGGCGGGCCCCTCCAGCCCGTACGTGTAGGCGACGCGCCCGGAGACGACGCTGCCGGAGTTGCCGGTGCCGAGGTAGCCCTCCACGCCCTCGGGCAGGTCCAGCACCCGCGAGGCGTAGTCGTGGTACATCACCCCGGCGAAGACGCCGGTGCGGCTGCCGCGCTGCCGCTGCGGGTCCAGCCCGGCGGACTCGAACGCCTCCCACGCGCTCTCCAGCAGCAGCCGCTGCTGCGGGTCCATCGCCAGGGCCTCACGCGGGCTGATGCCGAACAGGGCCGGGTCGAACTCGGTGGCGTCGTAGAGGAAGCCGCCCTTGTCCGCGTACGAGGTGCCCGGGTCGTCGGGGTCGACGGAGAAGAGCCGCTCCAGGTCCCAGCCCCGGTCGGTCGGGAAGTCGCCCACCCCGTCGCGGCCGTCGGCGACCAGCCGCCACAGGTCGTCGGGGTTGCGCACCCCGCCCGGGTACCGGCAGGCCATGCCGACGACGGCCATCGGCTCGCGGTCCTTCGCCTCCACCTCCCGCACGCGCCGCCGGGCCTCGCGCAGGTCGGCCGTGGCGCGCCGCAGGTAGTCGAGGAACTCCGCCTCAGTGGGCATCGGGCCACTCCGTCTCGTGGTCTGCGGTCCGGGGCATCGCGCTCAGGCCGTGCCGAGTTCGTCGTCGAGGAGGCTGAACAGCTCCTCGGCGCTGGCGGTGCTGAGGCTGCCGTCGGCCGGGCCGGCGTCGGCGGCGTCGTCCTCGGCGTACGTCCAGAGCGAGAGCAGCTCGCGCAGCCGGGCGGCGACGGCGGTGCGGTCGGTGTCGTCGGCGGCGACGGCCCGCATCGCGGTCTCCAGCTTGTTCAGCTCGCCGAGCACCGACAGCGCGCTGGTGCTCCGCTCGGCGAGCAGCGCGCCGCGCAGGTGAGCGACCATCGCCGTGGTGGTGGGCCGGTCGTAGATCAGCGTGGACGGCAGCCGCAGCCCGGTGGCGGCGGCGAGCCGGTTGCGGAACTCCACGGCGGTCAGCGAGTCGAAGCCCAGCTCCACGAAGCCCTTCTCCGCGTCGACGTCGCGGATCGAGGCGTACCCGAGGACGGCCGCCGCGTGGGTGCGGACCAGGTCGGAGAGCACCCGGTCCCGCTCGCCCTCGGGCGTGGCGGCGAGGGTGCCGCGCAGGGCGTCGGCCGCGTCGCCCGCCGGCACGGCCGCCGCCTGCGCGGCACCGGCCGGGCGGACCAGGCCGTGCAGCAGCCGGGGCAGCGCCGGGCCGAGCCGGCCGAGCACCGCGTGGTCGAGATTCACCGGTACGACCACCGCGTCGCCGTGGCGCAGCCCCTCGCTGAACAGCTCCATGCCCTCCTCGGCGTCGAGGGGGTGGAAGCCCGCGCGGCTCATCCGCCGCTCGTCGACGTGCCCCTGCGGCCCGCCGGGCTCGTCGGGGTTGGCCCACGGCCCCCACGCCATCGAGGTGACGGCCAGCCCGCGCGCCCGGCGGTGCTCGGCGAGCGCGTCGAGGAAGGCGTTCGCGGCGGCGTGGTTGGCCTGGCCCGGCCCGCCGAAGAGCCCGGAGGCGGAGGAGAAGAGCACGAACGCGGCCAGGTCGAGCTTCTCGGTCAGCTCGTGCAGGTGCCAGGCGGCGTCCACCTTCGGCCCGAGGACGGCGTCGAACCGGGCCGGGGTGAGCGCCGGCAGCACCCCGTCGTCGAGGACGCCGGCGGCGTGCACGACCCCGACCAGCGGCCGGTCGGCGGGGATCTCGTCGAGCAGCACGGCGAGGGAGTCCCGGTCGGTGACGTCGGCGGCGACGGCCCGCGCGGCGGCGCCGAGGGCGGTCAGCTCGGCGACGAGGCCCGCCGCGCCGGGGGCGTCGGGGCCGGCGCGGCTGACCAGCAGCAGCCGGGGCACCCCGTGCCGGGTGACCAGGTGCCGGGCGACCAGCCGGCCGATCGCGCCGAACGCGCCGGTGACAAGGACGGTGCCGGTCGACAGGTCGGGCGTGGGCCGGTCCCGCGCCGGCTCGCCGAGGCGGACCAGCCGGGGCACCCGGAGCTGCCCGGCCCGGACGGCGAGCTGCGGCTCACCGGTGGCCAGCGCCGCCGGCAGCGCCACCGGCGAGCGGGGGTCGTCGTCGAGGTCCAGCAGCACGTACCGGCCGGGGTTCTCCGACTGGGCCGCGCGGAGCAGGCCCCACGCCGTGGCGGCGGGCAGGTCGGCGATCCGCTCGTCGCCGTCGACGCTGACCGCGCCCCGGGTGACCACGACGAGCCGGGCGTCGGCCAGGGCCTCGCGGGTCAGCCAGTCCTGCGCCAGGGCCAGCGTCTCGTGGCTGACCAGGTGCGCGGCCCGCGCCGGGCTGGGCTCGTCGGGGCGCAGCCCCACGCAGGTGGCGACCACCGCGTCGGGCACGGCCGCCCCGCCGGCCACGGCCGCGACGAGGTCGTCCAGGTCCCGGTACGCCTCGATGCCCGGCCACCCGTCGGCGTCGCCGAGCACGGCGACGCGGGCGGGTCGGCCCGTCCCCGCCTCGGGGGCGACCCAGTCGAGCCGGTGCAGGGACCGGCGGGCCGCCCGGCGGGCGGCGTCGAGCTGGTCGGAGCTGATCGGCCGCAGGACGAGGGCGTCGAGGGAGGCGACGGGCACGCCGCCGGTGTCGGTGACGGTCGCCGACACGGCCTGCGCGGTCGCGGTGAGCCGGACGCGCAGCTCGCGGGCGCGGGTGGGCTGGATCGCCAGCCCGGTCCAGGAGAACGGCAGGCCGGGCCGAGCCTCCCCGGACCGCTCCGGGGCGTCCCCTGCCCGGCCAAGTGCGGCGGCGCCGATGGCGTGCAGGGCGGCGTCGAGCAGCGCCGGATGCACCGAGAACGGGGCGGCGGCGTCCCCGTCGGCGTCCAGGGCCACCTCGGCCAGGATGTCGTCGCCGTGCCGCCAGGCGGCGCGCAGCGCCCGGAAGACGGGGCCGTAGTGGTAGCCGCCCTCGGCGAGGTGCGGGTAGAGGCCGTCCAGCGGGATCGGCTCGGCGTCGGCGGGCGGCCAGGCGCCGGCCGGGGCGGCGGTCACCGGCCGGGTGGGGGCGAGCAGGCCGGCGGCGTGCCGCTGCCACTGCCGGGCGGCCTCGGGGTCGGTGCCGCCGTCGGCGCGGGAGTGGACGGTCACGGGCCGGCAGCCGTCGGCGTCGGCCGCGCCGACGCGGACCCGCAGGTCGACCCCGCCGGCGCGGGGCACGACGAGCGGCGCCTCCAGCACCAGCTCCGCGACGTGGGCGGTGTCGACGCCGCGCCCGCCCCAGGAGGCCAGCTCGACCAGGGCGGTGCCGGGCAGCAGCACCGTGCCGAGCACGGCGTGGTCGGCCAGCCACGGGTGGGTGGCCAGCGAGATCCGCCCGGTGAGCAGGAGACCCTCGTCGCCGGGCAGCTCGGCCACGGCGCTGAGCAGCGCGTGGTCCACCGCGTCGAGGCCGACGGCCGGCAGCCCGGCCCGCCCGGCGTTGCCGCGCGCCAGCCAGTACCGGTCCCGCCCGAACGGGTAGGTGGGCAGGTCGACGGTGGGTGCCGGGGCGAGCACCGCCGTCAGGTCCACGGGCAGGCCCACCGCGTGCGCGGCCGCCAGGCTAGTCAGCAGCCGCGTCGGGTCGTCCTCACCCCGCCGCAGACTGCCCAGCACGTGCCCGGCCGTGCCGAGGTCGTCCAGGATCGCCGTCACCGGCATGCTCAACACCGGATGCGCCGACACCTCCACAAACGTCGAATGACCCGCCGCTACCGCCTCACGCACCGCCGCGTCGAACCGCACCGGATTCCGCAGGTTCTCAAACCAGTACCCGCCATCCATACCGGCCGGGACAACCCACTCCCCCGTCAACGTCGACACCAACGGCGTGTGACCCGCCTGCGGCTCCAGGCCCGCCAGGTCGGCCAGCATCCGCTCCCGAATCGCCTCCACCGCCGGAGAGTGCGACGCGTAGTTGAACCGGATCGGCCGCGCCCGCACCCCCTCGCCCTTGAACCCCTCCACCAACTCGCCGACCTGCTCCGGCGGGCCGGAGACCACCACCGACGCCGGACCGTTCACCACGCCGACGACCACATCCGGGTGACCGGCCAGCCGGGCCTCGACCTCGGCGGCCGGCAGGTCCACCGCCGCCATCGCCCCCGAACCAGCAAGCGTGCCCAGGGCACGGGCCCGCAACGCCACCGCCCGCGCAGCATCATCCAGCGACAGGACGCCCGCCGCGCAGGCCGCCGCGATCTCCCCCTGCGAATGACCGATCATCACCGCCGGAGTCACACCGGCCGCCCGCCACACCTCAGCAAGGGACACACCGATCGCGAACAACACCGGCTGAAGGATCTCCACCCGGTCCAACCACGACTCGTCATCCCCGGTCAACACCGAGACGAGATCCACGTCCAGGAACGGGGCGAACGCCCGCTGACACTCCGCCAACCGCGCGTCGAACACCGGGCACCGACCCACCAGACCGGCCGCCATCCGCACCGACTGACCACCCTGACCCGGAAACACGAACACCACACCGGAGCCGTGATCGGCCGCCGTGCCCGTGACCAGGTTCGGGGCCGGCGCGGCGGCGGCCAGGGCGTCCAGGCCGGCGAGCAGGTCGTCGGCCCCTGCCCCGACCAAGGTGGCGCGCTGCTCCAGCGCGGCCCGGGTGGTGGCAAGGGACCAGGCGACCGCCGCCGGGTCGAGGTCGACGCGCTCGCGGAGGTGCCGGGCCAGCCGCTCGGCCTGGCCGCGCAGCGCCGGGGCGGAGCGGGCGGAGAGCGGCCACACCACCACGTCCGAGTTGACCAGGCCCGGTGCGGGGCCGCCGGCCGGCTCGGCCGGAGCCTCCTCGTCGGCCTGCTCGACGATGACGTGCGCGTTGGTGCCGGAGATGCCGAACGACGACACGGCCGCCCGGCGCGGCCGGTCCACCGCCGGCCAGGGCTGCGCCTCCGTCGTCAGCTCCACGGCCCCGGCGGCCCAGTCGATGTGCGGGGACGGCTCGTCGACGTGCAGGGTCGCCGGGACGACGCCCTCCCGCATCGCGAGGACCATCTTGATCACGCCCGCCACACCGGCGGCGGCCTGGGAGTGCCCGATGTTCGACTTGATCGAGCCGAGCAGCAGCGGCCCGGCGTCGCCGCGCTCCCGCCCGTACGTCGCCAGGAGCGCCTGCGCCTCGATCGGGTCACCCAGAGTCGTTCCGGTGCCGTGCGCCTCCACCACGTCCACATCCGCCGGGGAGAGCCGCGCGTCGGCCAGCGCCGCCCGGATCACCCGCTGCTGCGACGGCCCGTTCGGCGCGGTCAGCCCGTTCGACGCCCCGTCGGAGTTGACGGCCGAGCCGCGCAGCACCGCGAGGACGCGGTGGCCGTTGCGCCGGGCGTCGCTGAGCCGCTCGACCAGCAGCATCCCCACGCCCTCGGACCAGCCGGTCCCGTCGGCCGACGCCGCGAACGACTTGCACCGCCCGTCGCCGGCCAGGCCACCCTGTCGGGAGAACTCGGCGAAGGTGTCCGGGGTGGCCATCACCGCGACGCCGCCGGCCAGGGCCAGGTCGCACTCGCCCCGGCGCAGCGCCTCGCCGGCCAGATGCAGCGCGACCAGCGACGACGAGCAGGCCGTGTCCACGGTCAGCGCCGGGCCCTCCAGCCCGAGCGTGTACGCCACCCGCCCGGAGATGACGCTGTGCGCGCCCCCGGTCATCAGGTACCCCTCGGTGCCCTCCGGCACCTCGGTGAGCCCGTTGCCGTAGCCGGAGGTGGACGCGCCGACGTACACGCCGGTGCGGCTGCCCTTCAGGCCGGTCGGGTCGACCCCGGCCCGCTCCAGGGCCTCCCAGGACAGCTCCAGCGCGAGCCGCTGCTGCGGGTCCATGGCGAGGGCCTCGCGGGGCGAGATGCCGAAGAACGCCGGGTCGAACCCGGTCACGTCGTAGAGGAAGCCGCCGGCCGGGGCGTAGCCGCTGTCCGGGGCGGGGACGGCCCAGCCCCGGTCGGCGGGGAACGGGCCGATCGCGTCGACGCCGTCGCGGACCAGCCGCCACAGCTCCTCGGGGCTGCCGACGCCGCCCGGGTACCGGCAGGCCATGCCGACGACGGCGATCGGCTCGTCGTCGACGGCGGCGGCCACGGGGGCCACGGGGGCCACGGCGGGCGCGGCGGCGTCGGCCCCGAACGCGGTCTCGCGCAGGTGCCGGGCCAGCTCGGCCGGGGTGGGGTGGTCGAAGACCAGGGTGGACGGCAGGCGCAGCCCGGTGACCTCGTTGAGGCGGGTGCGGAAGTCCACGGCGGTGAGCGAGTCGAAGCCGAGGTCGGCGAACGGCCGCCCACGCAGGTCGTCGGCGGTGGCGTGGCCGAGCACCCGGGCGGTCTGCTCGTTGACGATCCGCAGCAACTCCCGCTCCTGCTCGGCCGGGGGCAGGTCGGCGAGGTGACGCAGCGCGTCGGCCGCCCCGGCGGGCGCGGCGGCGGCCTCCGCCTCGGCCTCGGCGAGCGCCCGCACCGCCGGCAGCTCCGACAGCAGGGGGCTGGGCCGGGTGAGGGTGAACGCCGGGTGGAAGCGGGACCAGTCGACGTCGGCGACGGTGACGCAGGGGGTGGGCCGCCGCACCGCCCGGTCGAGGGCGACGAGCGCCTGCTGGGGGTCGATGGTGGGCAGGCCCATCCGGTGCAGCGCCTCGGTGGCGTGGTTCTTCGCGGCCATGCCGTCGGCCCCGCCCCACGCCGTCCAGGAGACGGCGGTGGCGGTCAGCCCCCGGTCGCGGCGGTTGACGGCGAGCGCGTCGAGCAGCGAGTTGCCCGCCCCGTACGCGCACTGGCCGGCGCTGCCCCACACCCCGGAGATGGACGAGAAGAGCAGGAACGCGGCGAGCGGCCGGTCGGCGAGGGCCGCGTCGAGGTGCAGCGCGCCGAGCACCTTGCCGGCGACGACGTGGGAGAACTCGCCGAGGGTGGTGCCGGTGAGCGGGGTGAGCTGGTCGGTGCCGGCAGCGTGCACCACGGCGGTCAGCTCGGGCAGCGTGTCCAGCAGTTCGGCGACGGCCGCCGGGTCGGTCACGTCGCAGGCGGCGGCGGTGACCCGCCCGTCCGCGCCGTGGGAGTCGAGGAGGGCGGCGAGGCCGGGGGTGGCCGCGCCGCGCCGGCCGACGAGGACGACCCGGCGGGCCCCCCGGTCGAGCAGCCAGCGGGTGACGTGGCCGCCGAGCGCCCCCGTACCGCCGGTGACCAGCACGGTGCCGTCGGCCCACCGGTCGCCGTCGGCCGGGTCGGGGGCGGGGGCCGGGGCGAGCCGGCGCCCCCAGACCGCGCCGGTGCGGACGGCCACCTGGTCCTCGCCGCTGCCGCCGGCGAGGACGGCGGCAGCCCGGCGCAGCACGCCGCCGTCGACGGCGGCCGGCAGGTCGACCAGGCCGCCCCAGCGGTGCGGCTGCTCGACGGCGGCGGCCCGGCCGAGGCCCCAGACGAGGGTCTGGAGGGGGTGGTCGAGCCGGTCGGCGGGGCCGGCCTTGACCGCGCCGCTGGTGACGCACCACAGCCGCGCGGTCAGGTCGAGGTCGGTGAGGGCCTGGACCAGCACGAGGGTGGTCGCGGCGGCGACGCTGGTCCCGGGGTGCGCGGGCAGCAGTTCGTCCTGGCCGGCGACGAGGTGGAGCACCCCGGCGACCGGGTCGTCCCCGACGGCGGCGCGCAGCCGCTCGGCGAGCGCGGCCCGGTCCAGGTCGTCCGCGCCGACCCGCAGCAGCACCGGCGCGACGAAGAGCCCGACCAGGTCGTCCTCCCAGGCGGGCGCGGCGTCGGCGGGCAGCACCAACAGCCAGCGGCCCGCCGGCCGGTCCCCCTCGGCGACCGGCACGGGCTTCCACACCACCTGGTACGACCAGCCGTCCGCCACCGAGCGGTCGTACCGGTTGCGCCGCCAGGAGGCGAGCACGGGCAGCGCCGGCAGCAGCGCCGCCACGGGGTCGGCGTCGCCGCCGAGCTGGTCGCGCAGCGCGTCGACGTCGGCCTGCTCCACGGCCGCCCAGAACTCGGCGTCCGCGCCGGTCTCCCCGCCGGCCGGGGCGGGCGGGGCGACCGGCTCGGGCCAGAACCGCTGGCGCGCGAACGCGTACCCGGGCAGGCGGACCCGGCGCGGGTCGGCACCGGCGAAGAGGTGCCGCCAGCCGACGCCGACGCCGCCGACGTGCAGCTCGGCGAGGGCGGTGAGCAGGGCGGCGGGCTCGGGGCGGTCGCGGCGCAGCAGCGGCACGGCGGCTGCGGCATCGGCATCGGCGTCGGCGTCGGCGTCGGCGTCGGCGTCGGCCCCGAGGATCTCCCGGGTCAGGGCGGTGAGCACGCCGCCGGGGCCGACCTCCAGGTACGTGCCGACGCCGAGGGCGCGCAGCCGCTGCACGCCGTCGGCGAAGCGGACCGCCTCGCGGACGTGCCGCACCCAGTAGTCGGTGCGGCGGATCTCGTCGGGGTCGACGGGCTCGCCGGTCAGGTTGGACACGATGGGCAGGGTCGGCGCGCGCAGCTCCAGCCGGTCCACGACGGCGGCGAACCCGGCGAGCATCGGCTCCATGAGGGGGCTGTGGAAGGCGTGGCTGACCCGCAGCCGCTTCGTCCGTATGCCCCGGTCGGTGAAGGCCCGCTCGACCTCGGCGACCGCGTCGGCGGCCCCGGAGACGACCACGGCGGCGGGGCCGTTGACGGCAGCTACCCCGACGGGGCCGTCGACCCCGGCGAGCACGGCCTCGACCTCGTCGGCCGGGGCGGCCACCGAGAGCATCGCCCCGCCTGCGGGCAGCTCCTGCATGAGCCGGCCCCGGGCGGCGACGAGCGCGGCGGCGTCGGACAGGGTCAGCGCCCCGGCGACGTGGGCGGCGACGACCTCGCCGATGGAGTGGCCCAGCAGCATGTCGGGGGTGACGCCCCAGGACTCCAGCAGCCGGTACAGGGCCACCTCGACGGCGAAGAGCCCGGCCTGGGTCCAGCGGGTCTGGTCGAGCAGGTCGGCGTCGGGGGTGCCGGGCTCGGCGAACAGCACCTCCCGCAGCGGGCGGGGCAGGTGCGCGTCCAGCGCGGCGCAGACCTCGGCCAGGGCGCGGTCGAAGACGGGGAACGCCTCGGCCAGTTCGCGGCCCATGCCGGCGCGCTGCGCGCCCTGCCCGGAGAAGAGGAACGCGAGCTGCCCGCCGCGCGGCCCGGCCCCGGTGACCACGCCGGGGGCGGACTCGCCACCGGCCAGCGCCCGGAGGTGGCGCGACAGGTCGGCGCGGTCGGCGACAAGGACGACGGCCCGGTGGTCGAGCGCGCCCCGGGTGGTGACCGACGACCAGCCAAGGTCGGTGAGCCGAGCGGCCTCGGCGTCGGCGTCGGGATCGGCGGCGTTGTTGTTGGCGTTGGCGTTGGCGTTGGCGGCGTCGGGATCGGCGGCGGCGAACCAGTCGGCCCAGCGCGCGGCCTGGGCGGCCAGCCCGGCGGCGTCGCGGGCGGAGAGCAGCACGGGCACCAGCCCGGCGGCCTCGACCGGGGCGGGTCCGGCCGTCTCGGCCGGTGCGGCGGTGGCGGCCTCCCCCTCGCCGCTGGCCGGGGTACCGGACGCCGCTGGCGAGGCGGTGGTGTCCGGGGTCTCGGCCGGGGCCTCCTCGATGATCACGTGGGCGTTGGTGCCGCTCATCCCGAACGAGGAGACGCCCGCGCGGCGGGGCTCCTCCCCCGCCGGCCAGGGCAGCGCCTCGGTGAGCAGGGACACCGCGCCGGCCGACCAGTCCACGTGCGGGGTCGGCTCGTCGACGTGCAGGGTGGCCGGCAGGACGCCCTGTTGCAGCGCCATCACCATCTTGATGACCCCGGCGACGCCCGCCGCCGCCTGGGTGTGGCCGATGTTCGACTTGAGCGAGCCGAGCCGCAGCGGCCGGTCGGCGGGGCGGCTCTGCCCGTACGTGGCGAGCAGGGCCGTGGCCTCGATCGGGTCGCCGAGGCTGGTGCCGGTGCCGTGCGCCTCGACGGCGTCGACCTGTTCGGGGGCGAGCCGCGCGCCGGCAAGGGCCTGGAGGACCACCCGCTGCTGCGAGGGGCCGTTGGGGGCGGTGAGCCCGTTCGATGCGCCGTCGGAGTTGACGGCGCTGCCGCGTACCACGGCAAGGACGGGGTGGCCGTTGCGGCGGGCGTCGCTGAGCCGCTCGACGAGCAGCACGCCGACGCCCTCGCCCCACGCGGTGCCGTCGGCGGCCCCGGCGAACGCCTTGACCCGGCCGTCGGCGGCGAGACCGCGCTGCCGGGAGAAGCCGACGAACGCGGCCGGGGTGGACATCACGGTCGCGCCGCCGGCCAGCGCGAGGGAGCACTCGCCCCGGCGCAGGGCGTGGCAGGCCAGGTGCAGCGCGACCAGGGACGACGAGCAGGCGGTGTCGACGGAGACGGCGGGGCCCTCGACGCCGAGCACGTAGGCGATCCGGCCCGAGACGACGCTCGCGGCGGTGCCGGTGAGGACGTACCCCTCGACGCCGGGCGGGGGCGGCTGGAGCAGCGCCGCGTAGTCCTGGCCGGTGGTGCTGGCGAAGACGCCGACCTGGTGGCCGCGCAGGGTCGTCGGGTCGATGCCGGCGTGCTCGAACGCCTCCCACGAGGTTTCCAGCAGCAGCCGCTGCTGCGGGTCCATGCCCAGGGCCTCGCGCGGGGAGATGCCGAAGAACCCGGGGTCGAACTCGGTGGCCGAGTCGAGGAACCCGCCCTGCCCCACGTACGAGGTGCCGGGGTGGTCGGGGTCGGGGTGGATCAGCCGATCCAGGTCCCAGCCCCGGTCGGTGGGGAAGTCCGCGATGGCGTCGGTGCCGGCGTCCACGAGCCGCCACAGGTCCTCGGGCGAGCGCACGCCGCCCGGGAACCGGCACCCCATGCCGACGATGGCGATGGGCTCCCGGTGCGCCCCCTCCAGCTCGCCGAGTTTCCTCTTCGTCTGGTGGAGATCCGCGGTCACCCATTTCAGGTATTCCCGGAGAGTGTCTTCATTCGCCATTGCCGCCACCTCTTCGGGCCGGAAGAACCAGGCGACCCAATACCGTCCAGGGACGCCTCAAGCCGCAAAAACCAGAGCCCATTAACCGACCAGAAATTGCCAGACAAACAGCACTGCAGCACAGACCAGGCACTACGTACCGGAGGAAGGTATTTGGCCCCGGACAGCGCTGCCAACCCCTAGCGGGCCCCTACCCCTGCCCCTAGGAGCAGGGCCGCAGGCTGGGACAAGACGCACCCCGGACGGGCACCCGCCGACGCCCGCCGACCGGGGGTCAGGCTGGCGCGAGACCCGCCCCGGCGCGCTTCGCCGATTTCGTCGACAAAACGTGCCCGCCGGCATTTCCCCTGCGGCACGGTATCGATGCGCGATATTGTGCGGTGAGGCATTCGGCCCAATGCTTCGAGCACAAGCCGCGCTGTCCAACCCGTCACCCGATCCCGAGGTCCGCGGCGAGCCGGGCCACGTCCGCCGGGACCGGCCCGTGGCGCGTCAGGTCGGCGATCAGCGTACGGGCGACCGGCCGTAACCGGACCTCGGCCGGTGCGGTCCGGTCCGCGTCGACCAGGGCGCGTCCGGCCGCGAGCGGGTCGCCGGCCTGGAGGTACGCGCGGGTGACGTCGAGCAGGTACGCCGCCCGGTGCTCGGCGGGTAACCGTCGCCAGTGGTCCGTGCCGACGACCCGTTCGTGCAGCACCACCGCCTCGCCGCCGGCACCCACCTCGACGGCGGCGGCCACCCGGGCCAGCTCGACTGCTGTGGGGCCGAAACTGGTCCCGTGCCGGTCGTGATCCCCGCCGGTCTCGTCGGCGATCCGGGCCGCCTGGTCGACCAGTTCCCGTGCGCTGCGTTCGTCGCCGAATCCGGCGGCGGCCAGGGCGGCCTGGACCAGCAACGTTCCGTGTAGCGCCGGGTCCCGGGGCGGGTCGGCGCGCCGCACCGTGGGGGCGATGCGGTGCGCGGCGGCGATCGTAACGGCCAGGGCCGGTCGGGGGCGGCCGAGGGCGCGCAGGGCCTGCCCCAGCGGCACGGCGGCCGCCGCCACCCGCAGCGGGTCGCCGGTGGAGGCGGACATGGCCCGGTCGGCGGCCAGCCAGCCGAGGTCGCCCTCACCGAGTTTCACCAGCACCGACGACGTGATCCGGTACGCCTGCACCAGCAGCTCCGCCGCGCCGTCCCCGGCCCCGCCGCCTGGGCAGGCGTGGGTGTGTTGGATGTCGCCGAGCAGCCCCGGCAGCATCCGCAGCAGTTGGGGGTAGTCGGCGTGCTGGTAGGTCAGCCAGGCGTGCCGTACCCGCCGACCCAGCTCGCCGACCGGCGGTGCCGCCTGCACCTGCGGCCCGGTCAGGGCGGTGTCGTAGCGGTCGAGGGCGGCGCGCACCCCGTCGACGCCGTGCGCGGCGGCGCGGGCGGCCTGCGACGGTAGGGCGTCGCGGCCGAGCAGCGCCACCGGGTCCACGCGCAGCACCTCGGCGAGGTCCTGGATGACGGTGTACCGGTCGAGGGCGCGGACACCCCGCTCGACCTTGTCGACCCAGCTCTTCGACTTGCCGAGCCGGTCGGCCAGCATCTGCTGGGTCATCCGCCGCCGGGTCCGCAGCCGGGCGATTCGGCGACCTATCGGCAGCTCATTGGTAGTCACGACGCCACCGCCGGTCGGGTACGGCCCGGGTGGTCTCCTCGGCCGGTATCCGCTCCGCCTCCGCCAGCTCCAGCAGGCGCTGCCGGGCGGCCTCCTGCTCGGCGGCCTCGGCCTGCTCGCTGCGAAGCCGCGCCGCGCTCTTGTCAGTCCTGCCCATATCTGCCTGCCTTTCAGGTTGAAGACGTACCGCCGGGTCCTGGGTGGCCCACATCTCCAACGGTCTGGTGCACCAGCCGACGATCCGGTCAGCGATGTCGGCAGCGCTCATGCCGGTGATGTCCGCGTGGGCGTCCGGGAGGTACGAGGTCATGTAGCGGACGAGGGTCCGAATGTTGCACTGGCACAGCTCCTTGAGCTGCCGCTTGCGGGTCAGGCACGGCCACGGCTCGCCGCAGACCAGGCAGTTCCAGTCCGGCCGCGACGGGCCGTGCAGCGCCGGGTAGTCAGTCATCGCCCGGTCCGTCTCCCGGCCGACGGTGGCAGCCCTGCCGGCGGGGCGAGTAGGGCGGCCACATGGGCGGGCGTCGGTACTCAGCCCGGGGCCGCTGCGCCGAGGGATCGGGACGCCAGCGCTGCGCGCGCAACTCTGCTGCGGCGTCCCGGTGGTGGCGGGCCTCGTCCCGGGCGGCGACGATCTCCCGGTAGAGGACGTCCAGGTCAGCCTCGACCCGACGCAGGAACCTGCGGACCGCCTCGGGGTCGAAGCCACGCCGACCAAACCGGGTCAGCGGGAAGTCCTGCCACCGGACGTCGGCGGGTGTCAGCAGGCTCCGGCGGGACTGGTAGACCGCGCCGCCCTCAGTGCCCTTGGCAGAGGGGCCGTCCCCCACCGGCTCGGCGGGTTCGTCTGTGCTGGGCTCCATGTGCCTCCGTTCTGGCTCAAACACCGCGCCTCCTCATCACCGGTGCCACGTTGCGAGGCGGCGCGCTACCGGTCTTGCGTCGTTGAATCTGCAGGCCGACGATTTGCACGAAGACCTCCCGCCGAGCCAGCGCGTTACCGGTCGCCAGATCGATGGAGTAGCCGGTCAGCCACACCCAGCCGAAGTACGTCGGCTTGTCGCCCACCGACGTCACCCGCAGCCACAAGGCGCGATCCCCGGCGAACTGCACGGACGCCCGGCCGTCGATCAACACCAGGTCACCCGGCATCGGCACCCCCGGCCGGGGCGGTGCAGGTGTGCGGGGAAGCGGGGCGGGCGGGCCATTCACGGGCCGTCGTTCGGGTCGCGGTCCCGCACCAGCGCCCACCCCGGGACAGCCTCAGCAGAGCGCCGAGCGACCGGAGCCCGCGCAGTCCAGGCAGGACCGCCGGGCCAGGCAAAGGAGTCCTTCCTGCCCTGCGCCAATCCCGGGATGGCAGTGCGGGCAAGGGCGTACTTCCGGCCCCCGCCAGAGGAGAGTTCGCAGTTAGTCGATACGGTAAGTCCCGTCACGAATACAGGTTGTGATGCAAGCCGCTCAGTGACCCGGAAAAACCTTCCGGGGTCGCAGCCGACCGAGGGGAGACAGTAAGCCGGTGAACGGGATGACTAACCACCTGACCATCGGCGAGCGTGTCGCCTGGTATCGCTACCGGCGCGGCCTGTCCCAGGAAGTCCTAGCCGGACTCGTCGGCCGTACCGCCGACTGGCTCGGCAAGATCGAGAACAACCGGATCGAGCTGGACCGACTCTCCGTCATCAAGTCCCTCGCCGAAGTCCTGGACGTCTCCCTCGGCAACCTGCTCGGCGAACCCTCACTGCTCGACTGGACCGGCGACAGCGGCACCAAGACCGTCCCCACGCTCCGCGCCGCCCTAATGAACTACCGCGCCCTCGGCCCGATCGGCGGCCGCATGAACGCAGAGCCGTCGAGCGTCGCCGTGCTCAGAAAAGAGGTAGGCGACCTCTGGGACGCTTACCAAGATTCCCGATTCGGCTACGTCATCGCTCGCCTTCCCGACCTGCTACACCGGGCCCAGGCCGCCGCTGATTACCACGACGGCGACGACCAGGAACAAGCCCGACGGCTGCTCGGCTTGGCGTACCAACTCACCGCCACCCAGCTCACCAAACTCGGCGAGAACGACCTCGCCTGGATCGCCTCCGACCGAGGCTTGGCCGCCGTCCGGCCCACCGGCGATCCGCTCATCACCGGCTCCCTGTTCCGCTCCGTCAGTCATGCCTTGCACGCCACCGGTCGCTACACCGAAGCCGTACGCCTCACCGAAGACGCCGCCAGCTACCTTGAGCCCCATCTCAAGCACGCCACACCAGCACTGTTCTCCGTCTTCGGAACCTTGTTCCTGTCCGGCTCGATGGCCGCCGCGCGATCTAACGACGCCGCCACCACCCGTGCCTTTCTCGCCGCCGCAGACCACGCCGCCGGCCAGCTCGGCGCGGACGCCAACCACCTCTGGACGGCGTTCGGTCCGACCAACGTCGCCATCCACCGCGTTGCCACCGCCGCCGAACTGGGAGACCTGCAAGTCGCTATCGACCTCGGCCCGCGCGTCGACACCACCGGCCTACCGATGGAACGCCGGGTACGACACGCCCTCGAAGTCGCCCGCGCCTACAGCTCGTGGAACCGCGTCGACGACGCCCAAGCCGTCCTACTCAACGCCGAACAGATGGCACCCGAGCAGGTCCGCCACCACTTCCTCAGCCGACAACTCGTCCTCACCTGGATCCGCCGACAGCGAGGCAAACCCTCCGCTCAACTGATCGGCCTGGCCCGGAGGCTCAAGGTGCTCGACTGAACCCAGCCCATCTAGGCTGCCCTGGTGACGGCCAACGAGATGCCACCCATGGCAACCCCACGTGTCGCCGCTGGCGCCCTCTTCTTCGACGACGAAGGCAGCGTGCTTCTCGTACACCCGAGCTACAAGGAACACTGGGACATCCCCGGCGGCTACGTCGAGCCCGGCGAGTCACCACGTGCGGCATGCCTGCGCGAGGTCCGGGAGGAACTCGGCCTCGTGCCCGCGCTCGGACCAATGCTGGTCGTCGACTGGGCACCCGCTGAGCATGAGGGCGACAAGCTCCTCTTCATCTTCGACGGCGGATCCCTCGATGCCGAGCAGGAGCGAGACATCTGCTTCGCAGACGGTGAACTCACCGAGTGGCGCTACGTGGAGGCAGAGTCCTTGCAGCAGCACTGCCCGCCCCGGCTCGTACGTAGGATCCAGACTGCGATTGCTGCCCGGAGTGGCGGCGTTTCCGCGTATACCGAACACGGCAGCGCTGTTTAGCGCACAGTTTGGATACTCGATCAAGGCGTCCCTGAGCGGGCCGCATACGCCACCGCCCGGGGCGCGTGACGGCAGCGCGCTGTCAATCTGTGGCACGCCTCACGCCTGGCGACCGGCGCGGACAGGGCCCTGGCCGCCTACCGGCGGCCGGGCGGAAAGTCAGCCAGCCCGCAAACCACGCCCCGCCCCGCGCATCACCCTGGGTCCGTGAAGGGAACCGGTGTTCCGGACTGACCGGGACCATGCGACAGCCTTTACCTTCCGTCTCTTCTACGCTCGCGACGAATCGCCGCAGGCCCATTGACGGTTGTCGGTGAGTTGCCGAACGGAATCCGCCGGGCCGCTCAGGGTCCGGTGTGGGAAAGGGGTGGGGGTAGGAGAAGGGGCGGAGGATCGGGGCGGGGTTGGGGTTAGAGCTGCCTCCGGCGGGGGCCAGACGACTCCGGGAAGGAGTTGCCGAACGGTTGCGGTCCTGGGTGGTTGCGGTGGGATGCCAGCCCGCCAGCCACCGACCCCAGGCAAGCCGAGCGGGCCAGGGCCAGGGCCAAGGCGACAAGGCCGTTCGTCCGGTAGGCGGTCCACCTTGTCGCCCTGGCCCTGGCCCGCTCCACGAAGTATGGGTCGGCGGCGGGATGGCAAGAGGAGGCTAAGCCTCGGAATCTTCTTCCGCAGCTTCCTCAACAGCTTCGACACTCGAAAGAAATACGTGATGCCGATCATCCTCAGCTAAGTATGTGAGGAAGGCTTCTCGGATCTTCTGTGATTCGGTGTAGTAGGTTCTGAAGGCTTGGGAGGCGGCTCTCGCGAGGTCAGGCGTAGGCGGGATAGGAATCTTGATTTCCCGGTAGCGAGGCCCGACATCTTCTCGGTTTGTCTGCATAAAGATGACTCGGCCCCACTGGCGGCGGACGGCCTTCAGCGTCATAGCCCAGAGAAGGTAGAAGTTGTCGAACGGCGCATCATCCGCAGCGCGAAGGACAAGCATCTCCTTTGTAAGGACCACACGCTCTTGGCCGGGCATGAGCACGGCAAACTCGCCGATGTTCTTAGACGTTCGAATTGGCGTGATCAAGTCCCAAGCTTGCAAGCCAGAGTCAAGGCCGCCCCAGAAGCGTTCGGCGACGACACTGGACACACGATTGCTCGGATTGATGTTGACAAGGCCGGCCCGAATATCACTGACCTTGATGTATGGAACTTCACCCGTGCGGAGGTCGGCTGATGGGCTACCATGGCCGGCGCTGGCCCTCACCCAGCGCTTAGTAGTGAGCTCACCCAGCGATGCGCTCGACCACCCCTCAAATTCGTCACCTTCGAGTAGGGCCTCGAACTCCCGCTGCGGTCGTTCGTCGAAGTAGACCGGCACAGCGGTGAAGGGCTCGCCATGACTACGGCTAATCCATTGTCGAGTATCCTCGGCACTAGGCGAGAGGCCCGCCAAGAGCCTGTCTACGTCGTCGGCCATGCGGTCATCAATAACGTCCGTCCGTTGTCCCGTCTCGGGATCAACAACGTACAGTTCTTCGCCGTCTTTATTGATGCCGCAGGTTGGAGCGTAGGAGACGAAGACCTCGCCATCGCGAAACCAAGCTGGCTTGTGCACCACGCCGGCTACCTCTTTTCCAGAACGTAGAAGTTCGTTTTTGCCCGGCAGAACCCCTGGAACGCCTCCATTGGAATATTCACCACGCCGCGCAGGATGAACCTTTCCTCTAGCCATGCGGTGAACCAGCGGTACGAGGACGAGAAGAAGTAGGTTTCGGGGAGAATGATTCCGAGGCGCCCGCCCGTCATGAGTAGCTGATGAGCGCGCTCAACGAACACCAGCCCGATCTCCAGGTCCCTGTGCTCGCGGCCTCCCGCCTTGGTTACCGTGTAGCCGTTGCGCTTGCCGTCATTCTTTGCCACTTTGAGGTTCTTGCCGAAGGGTGGATTCGTGATGACGACCGAAAAGGTGCCGTCTTGCACCGAGGGAGGAAGGTGTGGGTAGTCTCGCTGCCAACGATCCTTCAGGAGGGTGTCCCCGACGTGGATGTGGGCTGAACCGTCGCCAAGGATCACCATCACGGCGCGTGCCAACTTGACGTTGATGGAGTCCTTGTCGACGCCGAAGACATGCCGGTGAGCCCACGTCCTTGCTGCGCCAGGGTTAGTGCCGACCCCCATCTTGCTAATACTCCTGAAGGCCTCGACCAGGAAGCCGCCAGTTCCGCAGGCCGGGTCGATGATTTTGTCTCCCGGTCGGATGTCCATCAGACGCACAGCGCTCGCGATTACTCTTTGAGGAGTGAAGTACTGGCCCTCGCCAGCCTTTAGGTTCGCTCTGCGGAACACCTGAAAGGCCGAGGAAACTGCTTCGGTGCCGACCTCTAGAAGGTTCAGGTTACTGAGCTCGTACACAGCCGCTTGGATCGTGTGGTCATCCAGGAAAAGGCCAGGCTCGTTGTCGTTTGCGAAGACGTCTCCATTTTTAATGCGGAGCTGTTCGAACTGACTTCGGATTTTCCTAGCGGTAGCCTGCTCGGAGGCGGAAAGCTGGAATGAAAGGGTTTCGTGGGGCTCGAAGGATCCCTGTGTGTCCGAGTCGAGCTTGAGCAGGAGAAGATTGCACAGCTGGTTTAGCTGTCCGTCGGATCGGGTCGATTTGCTGTCCCGAGCAACGATGGCATCGAGTAGTCGCCTGAAGACAGCCTTGAGGCTTCCGGCGTCAGGGATCACGAGGTCGCCGAAGGTTAGCGGCTTCTCGCTGGGCTGCTCGAAATTATCGCCGGGCCGAGGAATTCCGCTGTTCCTGCGATGCTGAAAGGTGCCGTCCGCTCGCTTTTGAACGGTGAGGGATTCGCTGCCATTGCTCCAGTAGCCGACCCGGGCTCTTGGCTCCCTGGCCAGGTAGATCTCAAGCTGTGAGGCACCTTCCGACAGGGTTGGCGCCTTGAACTCGCAGATCGCTAGTAGGTGCTCCCACTGCCCTGCTGTGCTCACATCATCGAAGATCGCCAAGTCGACGGGCCAGCCCGCGAACGATCGTCCCGCCTCACGCTTGGCAGCGTCGTGCGGTGACTGCGGCACTCTCCACTCGGGTTGCCACTGAAGCTGCGACTGATCCCATCCTGCTGCAATCAGCGCTTCGATCGTTGGGACTCGGACCCGTACGTGCTCCGGTCCGCCTAGCGCCCCTCTGGGCTGTTTCGCTTCTGGTGCCACGAGCAGGAAGCTTACCGAGTTAGGCGACGCCTGACAGCCCAGGCTCATCGGCATTCCCGTCGCGTTCCCGTAGAGCCCCGTAGAGCACTCGATCGGACTGGAGTCACGGAGCGCAACTAGAGCGTCCCTGACTGCGTTCCCGCAGCTAACAAGGGACACGTGCGCGGCCCGGACCGCCCCCGGTCGGGGGCCGCTCTGCTACGCCCGGGGGTGGTGAGGTACGGTGTGCGAACCGACGCGGGGTGGAGCAGCTCGGTAGCTCGCTGGGCTCATAACCCAGAGGTCGCAGGTTCAAATCCTGTCCCCGCTACAAATTGGACGGCCCTGAGGAAATCCTCGGGGCTGTTTCGCGTTCCCGACCAGGGGACAAAGAGATCGGCGAGCTCCGGCGCCGGTCACGGCGACCGGGACACGGTCCGGCCAGCCACAGCCCGTTCATCGCCGTGGCCGGCCCCGCAGCCTCGCCCACCTCACTTCCCGTCGGGGCCGCCGAGTTCGCGCCGGATGAAGTCGAAGATCTCGGCGTCGGTCGCGTCGTCCAGGGTCTGCGCGACCGGCTTCTCCTCGACCGCCGCCACCCGCTCGTCGCCCCACCGGGCGACGAACGCCTGGAGCTGCACCATCAGCTTCTGCCGGGTCAGCCGGTCCGGCGTGCCGGCGGCGAAGACGGCGTCCATCCGCTCCAGCTCGGCCAGCAGCGGGGCCGCCGTCGCGCCGTCGTCCACGAGCTGGTCCCGCAGGTGCCGGGCGAGCGCCACCGGGGTCGGGTGGTCGAAGACCACGCTGGCGGTCAGCCGGACCCCGCTGGCGGCGCGCAGCCGGTTGCGCAGCTCCACCGCCGTCATCGAGTCGAAGCCGACCTCCCGGAACGCCCGGTCCGGCTCCAGCGCCCTGCCGTCGGCGTGGCCCAGCACGCCGGCCGCCTGCACGCAGACCAGGTCGACGAGGATCGCCTCGCGCTCGGCCGCGCTCAGCGGCCGCAGCCGCTCCCGCAGCGCCGCCGCCGCCTCGTCGTCCGCCGGCCGGGGGGCGTCCTCGGCGGGCAGCGCCTCGTGCGCCTGCGGGATCTCGGTCAGCAGCGGGCTGGGGCGCAAAGCGGCGAAGGACGGCGCGAAGCGGTCCCAGCGCACGTCCGCGACCACGACCGACGCCTCGTCGCCGATCGCCCCGGCCAGCGCCTCCACGGCCAGCTCCGGCGGCAGGCCCACCAGACCCCGGCGGCGCAACTGTTCCAGCTCGGGCGACGCCTCGTCGGCCTGCCACGGCCCCCACGCCACGTCGGTGGCGGGGAGCCCGCCGTGCCGGCGGTTCGCCGCGAGGGCGTGCAGCAGCGCGTCGCCGGCCGCCTGGCCGCAGCGGCCGCCCGCCCCCCACACCCCGGAGATGGAGGTGCAGAGCACGAACGCGTCGACCGGCCGGTGGGCCAGCTCGTCGGCGTACCGGGGGATGTCGCCCACGGTCGCGTCGAGGTCGGCGGCCAGGCCCGCGACGGTCAGCTCCGCCAGCGGCACCGACGCGGTCTCCGCCGGGACGTGCACCACCGCCGTCACCGGCCGGTGCTCGGCGGCGAGCTGCTCCATCAGGTCCCCCAGCTTGCCCGCCGCCGGTTCCCGCACCGGCAGCACCTCCGCGCCCCGCCGGGCGAGCCAGGCCCCGGTGTGCCGGGCCAGCTCGCCCGCGCCGCCGGTGAGCACCACGGTCCCGTGCGGCGTGTACCCGCGTCCGGTGGCCGCCGGGCGGGCGGCGTCCCGGACCAGCCGGCGGCTGTGCGTGCCGGACGCCCGTACCGCGAGCTGGTCCTCCCCCTCGGTGTTGGTCAACGCGGTGACCAGCGCCGCGTACGCCGCCCCGTCCGGGGCGTCCGGCAGGTCCACGACGCCGCCGACGTGCCGGGGGTGTTCCAGGGCCGCGACCATGCCGAGGCCCCAGGTGGTGGCCTGCGTGGGGTGGGCGACCGGCTCCTCGCCGACGGCGACGGCGCCGGTGGTGGCCAGCCAGAGCGGCACGGCCGGGCCGCTGCGCAGGGCGTGCGCCTGCACCAGCAGCAGGTTCGCCGCCAGGCCGGTCGGCAGGGCGGTCCACTCCGGGTGCGGGGCCTCGTCCAGCGCCAGCAGGGAGAGCAGCGCCGTCGGGTGGTGCTCCGCGGCGAGCCGGTCGAGGTCGGCGGCGAGGCCGTCGCGGGTGACCGAGACCGGGTCGACCGTCAGGACCCGCACGGTCGCGCCGCGCGCGGTGAGCGCGGCGACGATCCCGTCCGGGGCCTGCTGGCGGGGGGCCACCACCAGCCACGCGCCGGGGTCGGCGGCGGTCAGCGGCCGGGGCCGCCAGGTGACCCGGTACCGCCACCCGTCGAGCGTGCCGTCGCGGTGCCGGCGGTGCCGCCACGCGTCCAGCTCCGGCAGCACCTCGCGCAGCGGCTGGTCCGGGTCGATGCCCAGCCGGCCCAGGTCCCCGTCGGTGACCGCCCGCCAGAACTCGTCGTCGACCCCGTCGGTTGCCGGGGCGGCGGACGCGGTCAGCGTCGGCCAGTACCGCTGCGGCTGGAACGCGTACGTGGGCAGCTCCGGCAGCTCGCGGGCGGCCGGGCGCGGCCCGGCCAGCGCGCCGAGCACCGCCGCCCAGTCCACGCCCCGCCCGCCGACGTGCAGGGTCGCGAGGGCGGTGAGCAGGGCCGTCGGCTCGTCCGCGCCGGCCCGCAGCGCCGCCACGGCCGCGCCGTCCTCCTCGTCGGGGAGCAGGTCGGCGGTCAGCGCGGTCAGCACGCCCCGGGGGCCCAGCTCCAGGAACGTCTCCGCCCCGGCGGCGCGCAGCGCGGCCACGCCGTCGGCGAACCGGACGGCCTCCCGCGCGTGCCGCACCCAGTAGCCGGGGGTGCGGATCTCGTCCGGGTCCGCGACCGCGCCGGTCACGTTCGACACCACCGGCAGCAGCGGGGCGGCGAACGTCAGGCCGTCGAGGACCGAGCGGAACTCGGCGAGCATCGGCTCCGTCAGCGGGCTGTGGAAGGCGTGGCTGACGGCGAGGCGGCGGGTCCGCACGCCCCGCTCCCGCCACACCCGCTCGACGGCGTCCAGGGCGTCGACCGCCCCGGAGACCACCACGGCGGCGGGGCCGTTCACGGCCGCGATCCCGAGCCGGTCGGCCAGCCCCCCGATCGAGGCCCGCACGTCGGTCTCCGGCGCGGCGACCGCCAGCATCCCGCCGCCGGCCGGCAGCGCCTGCATCAGCCGGCCCCGCGCCGCCACCAGCGCGCACGCGTCGTCCAGGGAGAGCACCCCGGCGACGTGCGCGGCGGCGACCTCGCCGATCGAGTGGCCGGCGACCTGGTCGGGGACCACGCCGAACGACTCGACCAGCCGGAACAGCGCCACCTCGACGGCGAAGAGGCCGGCCTGGGTGAAGACCGTCTCGTCCAGCAGCTCCGCCTCGGTGCTGCCCTCGTCGGCGAAGAGCACCGGCCGCAGCGGGCGCGGCAGCAGCCCGTCCAGCCGGGCGCAGACCTCGTCCAGCGCGGCGGCGAAGGCGGGGAATACGCCGTACAGCTCCCGGCCCATGCCGGCGCGCTGCGCGCCCTGGCCGGAGAAGAGGACCGCGAGGCCGCCCGGGCGACGCCGGGCCGTGACCAGCGCGGGGTGCGGCTCGCCCGCCGCGAGCGCCCGCAGCGCCGCCGACCGGGCCGGCCCGTCGGCCGCGACGACGACCGCCCGGTGGCCGAGGTCGGCCCGGGCCGCGACGAGACCCCACGCGATCCGGGCGGGGTCGTCGGCCCCGACAGACAGGTGATCGGCCAGCCGGCCCGCCTGGCCGCGCAGCCCGGCCGCGTCGGCAGCCGAGACCAGCCACGGTACGGGCGTCCGCTCCGCCCGCTGCGCCGCCTCGACCTGCCCGAGCGCGGACGATGCGGGCGGCTCCGGCGCGGGGGCCTCCTCCAGGATCACGTGGGCGTTGGTGCCGCTGATGCCGAACGAGGAGACGCCGGCCCGGCGCAGCCGCTCCGTCGCGCTCCACGGCCGGGGCTCGGTGAGCAGCGCCACCGCCCCCGACGACCAGTCCACGTGCGGGGTGGGGGCGTCGACGTGCAGGGTCGCCGGCAGCGTCCCGTGCTGCAACGCCAGCACCATCTTGATCAGGCTTGCGGCGCCCGCCGCCGCCTGGGTGTGCCCGATGTTCGACTTCACCGAGCCCAGCCAGAGCGGCCGCTCCGCCGGTCGCCCACGCCCGTACGTCGCCTGCAACGCCTGCGCCTCGATCGGGTCGCCGAGCGTCGTGCCCGTGCCGTGCGCCTCGACCGCGTCGACGTCGTCGGGCGTGAGGCCGGCGTTGGTCAGCGCCTGCCGGATCACCCGCTGCTGCGCGGGCCCGTTCGGGGCGGTCAGCCCGTTGGACGCGCCGTCCTGGTTGACGGCGCTGCCCCGCACCACGGCGAGGACGCGGTTGCCGTCGCGCCGCGCGTCGGAGAGGCGTTGCAGCAGCAGGACGCCGACGCCCTCGCCCCACCCGGTGCCGTCCGCGCCCGCGCCGAACGCCTTGACCCGCCCGTCGGCGGCGAGGCCGCGCTGCCGGGAGAACTCCAGGAACGCCCCCGGCGTCGCCATAACGGTCACGCCGCCGGCCAACGCGAGGTCGCACTCCCCGGAGCGCAGGGCCTGCGCGGCCAGGTGCAGCGCCACCAGCGACGACGAGCACGCCGTGTCGACGGTGACCGCCGGGCCGTGCAGGCCGAACGAGTACGCGAGCCGCCCCGACACCACCGACGCGCCGTTGCCGGTGGCCTGGTAGCCCTCCACCTCGGCGCGGGCGCCCAGCAGCAGGGTCGCGTAGTCCTGGCCGTTGGTGCCCATGAAGACGCCGGTGGCCGAGCCGCGTACCCGCTGGGGGTCGATGCCGGCCCGCTCGAAGACCTCCCAGGTGGTGTGCAGCAGCAGCCGCTGCTGCGGGTCCATGGCGAGGGCCTCGCGCGGGTTGATGCCGAAGAACGCGGCGTCGAAGCCGGCCACGTCGTCGAGGAAGCCGCCGCTGCGGGTGTGGCTGGTGCCCACCCGCTCCGGGTCGGAGTCGAAGAGGGCGTCGAGGTCCCAGCCCCGGTCGGTCGGCATCGGCGAGACCGCGTCGACGCCGTCGGCCAGCAGCCGCCACAGTTCCTGCGGGGAGGAGACCCCGCCGGGGAAGCGGCAGGCCATCGACACGATCGCGATGGGGTCGTCCACCGCCGGGCGGGTCACGACCACGTCGGCCGCCGGGCCGTCGTCGGCCGTGCCGGCCACCAGTCCGGTACGCAGGAAGCCGGCCAGTTCCGCCGCCGACGGGTGGTCGAAGACCACGGTCGACGGCAGGCTCAGCCCGGTGGCCCGGCCCAGCCGGTCGCGCAACTGCACGGCGGCGAGGGAGTCGAAGCCGAGTTCCCGGAACGCCCGCCCGGCCGGCACCTGCTCGACGGAGGTGTGGCCGAGCACGGCCGCCGCCTCGGCGCGTACCAGGTCGACCAGCAGCGTCTCCTGGTTGGCGGGCGGCAGCGCGGCGAGTCGGGCCCGCAGCCCGTCCGTGGCGGCCTCGGGCTCGGGCCGCCGCTCCCCGGCCGAGGCCGGGGCGAGCCGGTCGAACAGGTGGCTCGGCCGCGCCGCGGTGAACGCCGCGACGAACGTGCCCCAGTCGACGTCGGCGATCACCGGCACCGCCTCGGGGGCGTTCACCCAGCGGCCCAGGGCCGCGACGGCGGCGTCCGGCTCAAGGGGGGTGAAGCCACGGCGGCGCAGCCCGTCGGCGGTCTCCCCGGCGGCCATGCCGTCCGACGCCCACGGCCCGTAGGCGAGGGCGGTCGCGGGCAGGCCGGCGGCCCGGCGGGCGGCGACGAGGGCATCGAGCAGGGCGTTTCCGGCCGCGTAGCCGGCCTGCCCGCCGCCGCCCCAGACGCCGGCCACCGAGGAGAACACGACGAACGCGTCGAGGTTCCGGTCCTGGCAGGCGGCGTCCAGGTGCACGGCTCCGAGCACCTTGCCGGCGAGGGTCCGCGCCAGGTCGGCGGGGGTCGCCTCGTACGCGGGAACGGCCTCGCCGGCCGCGCCGGCGGTGTGCACCACGGCGGTGAGCCCCGGCAGGTCGCCGACCAGCGCGGAGACGGCGTCGGCGTCGGCGACGTCGCAGGCGACGATCCGAACCGAGCCGAGCGTCAGCTCGGCGAGGAGGTCGGCCGCGCCGGGGGCGTCGGGGCCCCGCCGGGAGGCGAGGACCACCTCGGCGGCCCCGTTGGCCAGCAGCCAGCGGGCCACGTGCCCGCCCAGCGCGCCGGTGCCGCCGGTGACCAGCACCGTGCCCGACGGCCGCCAGCCGTCGCCGGCGGGCGGCTCGGCGGGGACGAGCCGGCGGCCGAACACGTTGCTGCGGCGGACGGCCACCTGGTCGAGGGTGCCGTCGGCGAGCACCGCGACGAGCGCGGCGCGGGTGCTCGCGTCGGCGCGGGCGGGCAGGTCGATCAGCCCGCCCCAACGGTCCGGCTGTTCGAGGGCGACGGCCCGGCCCAGGCCCCAGGCCAGGGCCGCCCAGACGTCGCCGGCCCGCTCGCCGGCCGCCACCGGCAGAGCGGCCCGGCTCAGCGCCCACACCCGACCGGGCAGGCCGGTGTCGGTCAACGCCTGGGCGAGGGTGAGCAGCACCGCCGTGCCGGCGGGAAGCCCCGGCGCGTCGGGGAGGGACTGGTCCCGCCGGGGCAGGACGCACAGCACGCCCGCCCAGCCGTCGGCACCGACGCGGCGAAGACGCTCGCCCAGCGCGACCCGGCCGAGGGACGGCGACACGGTCAGCGTGTCCACGGCCGCGCCGGCCCCGGCGAGCGTCTTCGCCACGCCCGCGTCGGCACCGCCGCCGACGGTGACGACGAGCCACCGGCCGGACAGCCCGGCGGCCGGGGCCGGCCGCACCGGCTCCCAACCGATCCGGTACGACCACGCGTCCAGCGCCGTGTCCCGGGTGCGGGCCCGACGCCAGTGCGTCAGCGCGGGCAGGGCCGAGGCGAGCGCGTCCAGGTCGGCGTCGCCGCCGAGCCGGTCGGCGAGGGCGGTGAGGTCGCCGCGCTCGACGGCGTCCCAGAACTCGGCGTCGCCGCTGTCGACGACGGGCCGGGGGCGCGGCGCGGCCTCGGGCCAGTACCGCTGGTGCTGGAAGGCGTAGGTGGGCAGGTCGACCCGGCGCGCCCCGGTCCCGTCGAACCACTGCGTCCAGGTGACGGGGATGCCGTTGACGTGCAGCTCCGCCAGGGATGCCAGCAGTGCGTGGGCCTCGGGCCGGTCCCGGCGCTGGGCGGCGACGGCGAGCGCGCCCTCGTCGCCGGTCAGAATGTCGGCGGCCATCGCGGTCAGGACGCTCTGCGGCCCGATCTCCAGGAACGTGTCGACACCCGCGCCCCGCAGCGCGGCGACCCCGTCGGCGAAGCGCACGGCCTCGCGGACGTGCCGCACCCAGTAGTCGGGGGTGCGGAGGTCGTCGGCGTCGGCGAGCGCGCCGGTCACGTTCGACACGATCGGCAGCAGCGGCGCGGCGAACGTCAACCCGTCGAGGACGGCGCGGAACTCGTCCAGCATCGGCTCCATCAGCGGGCTGTGGAATGCGTGGCTGACGGTCAGTCTGCGAGTCCGCGCACCCCGCTCCCGCCAGGTTCGCTCGACCTCGTCCAGGGCGTCGACGGCCCCGGAGACGACCACCGAGGTCGGGCCGTTCACGGCGGCGATGCCCACCCGGTCGGTCAGCCCGGCGATGGACTCGGCGACCTGGGCCTCGGCGGCGGCGACCGCGAGCATTCCGCCGCCGACCGGCAGCGCCTGCATCAACCGACCGCGCGCCGCCACGAGCCGACACGCATCCGCCAGGGAGAGCATCCCGGCCACGTGCGCGGCGGTGACCTCACCGATCGAGTGCCCGCCGACGAAGTCCGGCACGATCCCGAACGATTCGACGAGCCGGAACAGCGCCACCTCGACCGCGAACAATCCCGCCTGCGTGAAGACGGTCTGGTCGATCAGCCCCGCCCCGTCGGCGAACAGCACCGGCTGCAACGGCTGCGGCAGCAGCGGATCGAGCTGCGCGCACACCTCGTCCAACGCGGACGCGAACACCGGGAACTCGGCGTACAACTCCCGGCCCATCCCCGCGCGCTGCGCGCCCTGACCGGAGAACAGCACCGCGAGTTGACCGCGTTCGGCGGCGGTGCCGGTGATCACGGTGCCGGTGGGCTCGCGCCCGTCGAGGGCCCAGAGCACGGCGAGCAGGTCGTCCCGGTTCGAGATCAGGGCGACTGCCCGCTGCTCCAGGGCGGGGCGGGTGGCCACCGACGACCACGCCACGTCGACCGGGGACAGCCCTTCGTCGGCCAGCCAGCGCGCCCACCGCCCGGCCTGCCCCGCGAGCGCGGCGTCGGTTCGGGCCGAGAGCAGCACCGGCACCACCGGCGGGACGGCCCGTTCGACCGTCTCGCCCTCGATCACGTCTGCGGGCGGCTGCTCGATGATGACGTGCGCGTTCGTGCCGGAGATCCCGAACGACGACACCGCCGCCCGGCGGGGCCGGTCCACCGCCGGCCACGGCGTCGCCTCCGTCGCCAGGGCCACGGCCCCGGCGGTCCAGTCGACGTGCGGGGACGGCTCGTCCACGTGCAGCGTCGACGGCACCACACCGTGCCGCATCGCCATGATCATCTTGATGACACCGGCCACCCCGGCAGCGGCCTGCGTGTGCCCGATGTTCGACTTGACCGAGCCGAGCAGCAGCGGCCGATCGACCGGCCGGTCCTGCCCGTAGGTGGCCAAAATCGCCTGCGCCTCGATGGGGTCACCCAACGTCGTGCCCGTGCCGTGCGCCTCCACGGCGTCCACGTCCACGGTCGCCAACCGCGCGTTGGCCAGGGCCTGCCGGATCACCCGCTGCTGCGACGGACCATTCGGCGCCGTCAACCCGTTCGACGCACCGTCCTGGTTCACGGCGCTGCCCCGCACCACGGCGAGGACGCGGTGCCCGTTGCGTCGGGCGTCGCTCAACCGCTCGACCAGCAGCATCCCCACGCCCTCGGACCAGCCGGTCCCGTCGGCGGCGGCGGCGAACGACTTGCACCGCCCGTCGGTCGACAGCCCGCGCTGCCGGGAGAACTCGATGAACGTCCCCGGCGTCGCCATCACCGTCACGCCACCGGCCAGAGCCAGGTCACACTCCCCCGACCGCAACGCCTGCGCCGCGAGGTGCAGCGCCACGAGAGACGACGAGCAGGCCGTGTCCACGGTGACCGCCGGCCCTTCCAGGCCGAACGTGTACGCCACCCGACCCGACAGCACGCTGCCCGACGTGCCGGTACCGACGTACCCCTCCACCTCGGCGGGCAGGTCGATCAGGCGCGTCGCGTAGTCGTGGTACATGACGCCCGCGAAGACGCCGGTTCGGCTGCCCCGCACCCGCGCGGGGTCCACCCCGGCCGACTCGAACGTCTCCCACGACGCCTCCAGCAACAACCGCTGCTGCGGGTCCATCGCCAGGGCCTCGCGCGGGGAGATGCCGAAGAAGCCGGGGTCGAACTCGCCGGCCTCGTACAGGAAGCCGCCCTGCCGCGCGTACGACGTGCCGCTGCTGTTCGGGTCCGGGTCGAACAGCGACCCCAGGTCCCAGCCCCGGTCGGCGGGGAACTCACCGATTCCGTCGCCTCCCTCGGCCAGCAATGCCCAGAGCTGCTCGGGGCTGGACACCCCGCCCGGGTAGCGGCAGGCCATGCCCACGATCGCGATGGGCTCGTCGGTGCCCGCCGCCGCGCTGGCGACCAGGTCCGCCGCCGTCTGGCGTACGCCGGCCAGCTCGGACCACAGGTGTTCGGCGAGCACGGCCGGGGTCGGGTAGTCGAACACCAGCGTCGAGGCCAACCGCAGCCCCGTCGCCGCGTTGACCCGGTTCCGCAGGTCCACCGACGTCAACGAGTCGAAACCCAACTCACGGAACGCCCGATCGGCCGGGACCGACTCCGCACCGCCACGCCCGAGCACCTGCGCGACGAGCCCCCGGAGCAGGAGCGCCACCTGGGCGCGGCCCTCGTCCTCGGGGAGCCCGGTCAGCCGCTCGGCCCAACCGCCACCGCCCTGCCCCGCCTGGCGGCGGGTCGTGGTCGTGCCGACCAGGGCGCGCAGCATCGGAGGCACGAGGCCCCCGGAGGAGGCGGCGGCCCGCAGCGCCGGGAGGTCGACCACCGCCGGGACCAGGACGGCCTGTTCCCCGCCCAGTGCGGCGTCGAACAGCTCCAGGCCGGTCTCGACGTTCATCGGCGGGAGGCCCGCCCGCGCCGACCGCGCCCGATCCGTCGCCTCCAGGGACGCCGCCATGCCGGCCGCGTCCCACATCCCCCACGCCAAGGAGACCGCCGGCAGGCCCAACCGCCGCCGGTACGCCGCCAACCCGTCCAGGAACGCGTTCCCCGCCGCGTAAGCACCCTGACCCGGAGAACCCAACACACCCGCCACCGACGAGAACACCACGAACAGGTCCAGATCCAGACCCGCCGTCGCCTCGTGCAACCACCAACCCGCCGACACCTTCGGCGCCAACACCCCCGCCAACCGCTCCGGAGTGATCGACGAAACCACTCCGTCGTCCAGAACACCGGCCGTGTGCACCACACCCGCCAGGCGACCCACCGAAGTGATACCAGCGACCAGCGCAGCAACCTGCTCCCGATCCGTCACATCGCAGGCCATCACCCGCGCCGACGCACCCAGACCCGACAACCGCTCCACCAACACGCCCACACCCTCGGCAGCCGCACCCCGCCGGGACACCAGCACCAGCGACCGAACGCCATAAGCGCACACCAGATGCTCGGCAACGAGCGCACCCAACGCACCCGTACCGCCGGTCACCACCACCGTGCCCTCACCCACCACCAACGGCTCCGACACCACCGCAGCCCGCACCAGACGCGGCACGAACACCCGCCCCGCGCGCACGGCGACCTGGGCTTCGGTGCCCGCGCCGGCCACGGCCGCGAGCAGGGACGGCACGGAAGTTCCGGCGTCGCCGTCCAGGTCGGCGAGGACGATGCGACCGGGGTGTTCGGACTGGGCGGACCGCAGGAGACCCCACACGGCCGCGCCCGCCAGGTCGGTCACCGGGTCGTCGTCCCCGGCGGCCACCGCGCCCCGGGTCACGACCACCAGCCGCGAGTCGGCCAGCGTCTCGGCGGCCAGCCACTCCCGCACCACGTTCAGCGCGCCGGTCGTCGCCGCCCGGACCGCGCCCGGCAGGTCGCCGTCCGGTTCCGGTGCGCCGAGGACCGGCAACACCAAGGCCGGCGGTACGGCCGCGCCGGCCCCGACGGCGGCCAGCACCGCCGCCAGATCCGGGTACGCGGACAGGCCCGCGAGCCCAGCCGTCCCGTCGCCCAGCACCGCCCAGCCGGACGCGTCACCGGCCGGGGTCACCTCCTCGGCCTGCCAGCTCACCTCGAACAGGGAACGCGCAGCGGCGCTCGGCGCGGCGACCCCGGTCAGCTCCCGCAACACCAGCGAGTCCACGGAGACGACCGGAGCACCCGATCCGTCCACCGCCACCAGACGAACCCCGGAACCCGCACGGCTCAACCGCACCCGCAACACCGACGCACCCGAGGCGTGCACCTGCACACCCTCGAAGGCGAACGGCACCCGAGGCCCGTCACCCTCCCCGCCCAGCAGCAGCCCGACCGGGTGCAGGGCGGCGTCCAGCAGCGCCGGATGCACCCCGAACGCGGACACGTCCGTCGCTTCGTCCGGCAGGACGATTTCGGCGTACACCTCGCCGTCGCCGGTCCACGCCCGACGCAGGCCCCGGAACACCGGCCCGTACACGAGGCCGTGCCCGGCAAGCGCCTCGTACCAACCGTCGAGATCCACCTCCGACGCGCCGGCCGGCGGCCAGTCGCCCGTCACCACCGGCTCGTCCGGGGAGGACGGCTCCAGGATGCCGTCCGCGTGCCGGACCCAGCCCGCCTCGGGGTCGTCGTCCCGGCGCGAGTAGACGGCGACCGCACGCTGCGGGGAGCCCGCCGGGGCGGCCTCCACCCGCACCTGAATCCGCACGCCTCCCGTGGCGGGGATGGTCAGCGGAGCGGCCACGGTCAGCTCGCGGAGGCGGGAGGCGCCCACCTCGTCGCCGGCCCGCACCGCCAACTCCACGAGGGCCGTGCCCGGAACCAGCGTCACCCCAGAAACCACGTGGTCGGCCAGCCACGGGTGCGTGGCCAGCGACAGCCGACCGGTCAGCACCACCTCGCCGTCGCCGGCCAGGTCGACGGCCGCGCCGAGCAGCGGGTGCCCGGCGTCGCCAAGCCCCGCCCCCGACACGTCCCCGACCCTGCGGCGCCCCGTCCCGGGCCAGTACCGCTGGTGCTGGAAGGCGTAGGTGGGCAGGTCGACCCGGCGCGCCCCGGTCCCGTCGAACCACTGCGCCCAGGTGACCGCGGCACCGTTGACGTGCAGCTCCGCCAGGGCGGCCAGCAGCGCCTGCGCCTCGGGCCGGTCCTTGCGCTGCGTGGCGACGGCGAGCGTGCTCTCGTCGTCGGGCAGAATGTCGGCGGCCATCGCGGTCAGGACGCTCTGCGGCCCGATCTCCAGGAACGTGTCGACACCGGCGCTCAGCAGCGCGGCGACCCCGTCGGCGAAGCGCACAGCCTCACGGACGTGCCGCACCCAGTAGTCAGGCGTGCGGATCTCCTCGGCGTCAGCCAACGCGCCGGTCACGTTCGACACGACCGGCACCAGCGGTGCCTGGAACGCCAGCCCCGCCAGGACCACGCGGAACTCGTCCAGCATCGGCTCCATCAACGGGCTGTGGAACGCGTGACTCACCGTCAACCGACGAGTCCGCGCACCCCGCTCCCGCCACACCCGCTCGACCTCGCCCAGCGCGTCAACGGCACCGGAGACCACCACGGCCGACGGGCCGTTCACGGCCGCGACGCCCACCCGGTCGGCCAGCCCGTCGAGGGAGGCCAGCACGTCGGCCTCCGACGCGGCAACCGCCAACATCCCGCCACCGGCCGGCAGCGCCTGCATCAGCCGGCCGCGCGCCGCGACGAGCTGGCATGCGTCGGACAGGGACAGCACCCCCGCCACATGGGCGGCGGTGATCTCACCGATCGAGTGCCCGCCGACGAAGTCCGGCACGATCCCGAACGACTCCACCAGCCGGAACAACGCCACCTCGACCGCAAACAGCCCCGCCTGCGTGAACACCGTCTGATCGATCAACCCCGCCTCATCAGCGATCAACACCGACTTCAACGGCTGCGGCAGCAACGGGTCGAGCCCGACGCACACCTCGTCCACGGCGGACGCGAACACCGGGAACGCCTCGTACAGCTCCCGGCCCATGCCCGCGCGCTGCGCGCCCTGACCCGAGAAGAGCAGGGCGAGTTGGCCCCGCTGCCCGGCGGCACCGGTGACGACCGCTCCCGAGGGCTCGCCCTCGGCCAGGGCGGTCAGCGCGGCGAGCAGGTCGTCGCGGCCGGTGGCGGTCACTACGGCCCGCCGCTCCAGAGCGGGGCGGGTGGTCACCGACGACCACGCCACGTCGACCGGGGACAGCCCCTCGTCGGCCAGCCAGCGCGCCCACCGGCCTGCCTGCCCCGCGAGCGCGGCACCGGTCCGGGCAGACAGCAGCACCGGCACCACCGGCGGGACGGCCCGCTCGACCGTCTCGCCCTCGATCACCTCTGCGGGCGGCTGCTCGATGATGACGTGCGCGTTCGTGCCGGAGATGCCGAACGACGACACCGCCGCCCGGCGCGGCCGATCCACCGCCGGCCACGGCGTCGTCTCCGTCGCCAGTGAAACGGCCCCCGCCGACCAGTCGATGTGCGGGGACGGCTCGTCCACGTGCAGAGTCGACGGCACCACACCATGCCGCATCGCCATGATCATCTTGATCACACCCGCCACCCCGGCAGCAGCCTGCGTGTGCCCGATGTTCGACTTCACCGACCCCAACAGCAACGGCCGATCAACCGGCCGGTCCTGCCCATACGTCGCCAGCAACGCCTGCGCCTCGATGGGGTCACCCAGCGTCGTGCCCGTGCCGTGCGCCTCCACCGCATCCACGTCGACCGTGGTCAGCCGGGCGTTCGCGAGCGCCTGCCGGATGACGCGCTGCTGCGACGGACCGTTCGGCGCCGTCAACCCATTCGACGCACCGTCCTGGTTCACGGCACTGCCCCGCACCACGGCCAGGATCCGCCGACCCTCCCGCCGAGCATCCGACAGCCGCTGCACCAGCAGCACACCCACACCCTCGGACCAACCCGTCCCATCGGCGGAGGCGGCGAACGACTTGCACCGCCCGTCGGCCGACAGACCGCGCTGCCGGGAGAACTCGATGAACGTCCCCGGCGTCGCCATCACCGTCACACCACCGGCCAGAGCCAGGTCACACTCCCCCGACCGCAACGCCTGCCCCGCCAGATGCAACGCCACCAACGACGACGAACACGCCGTGTCCACGGTGACCGCCGGCCCCTCCAGGCCGAACGTGTACGCCACCCGACCCGACAGGACGCTGCCGGAGTTGCCGGTGCCGACGTAGCCCTCGGCGTCCGGCGGCAGGTCGGCCAGCCGGGAGGCGTAGTCGTGGTACATCACGCCCGCGAAGACGCCGGTTCGGCTGCCCCGCACCCGCGCCGGGTCCAGCCCCGCCGACTCGAACGTCTCCCACGACGCCTCCAGCAGCAGCCGCTGCTGCGGGTCCATCGCGACCGCCTCGCGCGGCGAGATGCCGAAGAAGTCCGGGTCGAAGTTCGCGGCGTCGTGCAGGAAACCCCCGTGCCGCGTGTACGTCGTACCGCTGCGGTCCGGGTCCGGGTCGAACAGCGACTCCAGGTCCCAACCCCGATCGGCCGGGAACTCGGAGATGCCGTCGCCACCGGCGGCGAGCAACGCCCAGAGCTGTTCGGGGCTGGACACCCCGCCCGGGTAGCGGCAGGCCATGCCCACGATGGCGATCGGCTCGTCGGTGCTGCCGGTTCGCGCCGTCGACCGGCGGGCGGTGAGCTGACCGGAGACCTGCTCGTAGAGGTGTTCGGCGAGCACGGCCGGGGTCGGGTAGTCGAACACCAACGTGGAGGCCAGCCGCAGCCCCGTCGCCGCGTTGACCCGGTTCCGCAGGTCCACCGACGTCAACGAGTCGAAACCCAACTCACGGAACGCCCGATCCACCGGAACCGACTCCGCACCACCATGCCCCAACACCTGCGCCACCAGACCCCGCACCAGCAGGTCCACCTGCGCGCGGGCCTCGTCGGGAGCCAGGTGCGCGAGCTGGTCGGCCCAGTCGCCGCCGTGCCCGGCCTGCCGCCGGGTGACCGTCGCGCCGACCAGGGTCCGCAGCACCGCCGGTGCCTGTGCGCCGGGCGCGAGCGCGGCCCGCATCGCGGGTACGTCGAGCACGGCCGGCACCAGCACCGGCCGGGCCGAGCCGAGCGCGGCGTCGAACAACTCCAGCCCCACCTCGGGGCTCATCGGCGGGAGACCCGCCCGCGCCGACCGACCCCGATCCGCCTCACCGATCGACGCCGCCATACCGGCCGCGTCCCACATCCCCCACGCCAACGACACCGCCGGCAACCCCACCCGCCGTCGGTACACCGCCAGCCCATCCAGGAACGCATTCCCCGCCGCGTAAGCACCCTGACCCGGAGAACCCAACACACCCGCCACCGACGAGAACACCACGAACAGATCCAGACCCAGACCCGCCGTCGCCTCGTGCAACCACCAACCCGCCGACACCTTCGGCGCCAACACCCCCGCCAACCGCTCCGGACTGATCGACGACAACACCCCGTCATCCAGAACACCAGCGGTGTGCACCACACCCGCCAGGCGACCAGCCGAGGTCACCTCGGCCACGAGCCCGGCCACCTGCTCCCGATCCGTCACGTCACAGGCCACCACCTGCGCCGACGCACCCAGACCCGACAACCGCTCCACCAACACGCCCACACCCTCGGCACCCGGCCCCCGCCGAGACACCAGCACCAACGACCGCACCCCGTACACACGCACCAGATGCTCGGCAACGAGCGCACCCAACGCACCCGTACCACCGGTCACCACCACCGTGCCCTCACCCACCACCAACGGCTCCGACACCACCGCAGCCCGCACCAGACGCGGCACGAACACCCGCCCCGCGCGCACGGCGACCTGGCCGCCGCTGGCCGACGCCTCGGCGGCAACCCGGGCGAGCAGGCCCAGGGCCTCCGCGTCGAGGTCGCCCGCGACGTCGGCAAGGACGATCCGGCCCGGGTGCTCGGACTGGGCCGAACGGAGCAGCCCCCACACGGCCGCCCCCGCCAGGTCGGTCACCGGGTCGTCGTCCCCGGCGGCGACCGCGCCCCGGGTCACCACGACGAGCTTCGAGTCCGCGAGCTGGTCGGCCGCCAGCCACTCCTGCACCACGGCCAAGACGGCGGTGGCGGTCGCGTGCACGGCGTCCGGAACGGCTGCGGAGTCCGGGGCGGCCACGGGCAGCAGCAGCGTGCGCGGCGCGTCGGCCCGGCCGGCGTCCACCGCCTCAATCAGCTCCCCGATCCCGTCGTACGCGGACAGGCCCGCGAGGCCGTCGCCGCCCAGCACCGCCCAGCCGGACGTGTCGCCGGCCGGGTACGCCTCCTCGGCCTGCCAAGCAAGCTCGAACAGCGAACGCGCGGCGACGCTCGGCGCGGCCACCCCGGTCAGCTCCCGCAACACCAGCGAGTCCACGGAGACGACCGGCGCACCCGACCCGTCGACGGCCACGACACACACGCCCGAGCCCGCCCGGGTCAGCCGCACCCGCAGCACCGACGCACCCGAGGCGTGCACCTGCACACCCTCGAAGGCGAACGGCACCCGAGGCCCGCCACCCTCCCCGGCCAGCAGCAGCCCGACCGGGTGCAGGGCAGCGTCCAGCAGCGCCGGGTGCACCCCGAACCGCGCGCCCTCCCCCGCCGCGTCCTCCGGCAGGGCCACCTCGGCGTACACCTCGCCGTCGCCGGCCCACGCCCGGCGCAGGCCCCGGAACACCGGCCCGTACGCCAGGCCGTGCCCGGCAAGCGCCTCGTACCAGCCGTCGAGATCCACCTCCGACGCGCCGGCCGGCGGCCACGCGCCGACGCGCGGCTCGTCGGACCACGCCGGCTCCAGGACGCCGTCCGCGTGCCGGACCCACTCGGCGGCCGGGTCGCCCTCGACCTGGGAGTGCAGTGCCACGGCCCGCGCCCCCGACGCGTCGGCCGCGCCGACCCGCACCTGTACGCGCAGCCCGCCGGCCTCGGGCAGCACCATCGGCGCGGCCACGGTCAGCTCGCGGAGCCGGGAGAGGCCCACCTCGTCGCCGGCCCGCACCGCCAGCTCCACGAGGGCCGTGCCCGGAATCAGCGTCACGCCGGAAACCTCGTGGTCGGCCAGCCACGGGTGCGTGGCCAGCGACAGCCGGCCGCTCAGCACCACCATGTCCTCGCCGGCGACGGTGACCGCTGCGCCGAGCAGGGGGTGCCCTGCCGCGCCGAGGCCGGCGCCGGAGACGTCGCCTGCGCGCGCCCGGCCGATGCCGAGCCAGTAGTGCTCGTGCTGGAACGCGTATGTGGGCAGGTCGACCCGGCGCGCCCCGGTCCCGTCGAACCACTGCGCCCAGGTCACCGCGACCCCGTTGACGTGCAGCTCCGCCAGGGCGGCCAGCAGCGCCTGCGCCTCGGACCGGTCCCGACGCTGCACGGCGACCACGACGGCCGCGTCCTCGGCCGGCAGCGCGTCGGCCGCCATCGCCGCCAGGACGCTCTGCGGCCCGATCTCCAGGAACGTGTCGACACCCGCGCCGCGCAACGCGCCCACCCCGTCGGCGAAGCGCACGGCCTCACGCACGTGCCGCACCCAGTACTCCGGGGTGCACATCTCGTCGGCCTCGGCCAACGCGCCGGTCACGTTGGACACGACCGGCACCAGCGGTGCCTGGAACGCCAACCCCGCCAGGACCACGCGGAACTCGTCCAGCATCGGCTCCATCAGCGGACTGTGGAACGCGTGACTCACCGTCAACCGACGAGTCCGCGCACCCCGCTCCCGCCACACCCGCTCGACCTCATCGAGGGCGTCGACGGCACCGGAGACCACCACGGCCGACGGACCGTTCACGGCCGCGACGCCAACCCGGTCGAGCCCTTCGATCGAGGCCAACACGTCGGCCTCCGACGCGGCCACCGCCAACATCCCGCCACCGGCCGGCAGCGCCTGCATCAACCGACCCCGCGCCGCCACCAACGCACACGCATCGGCAAGCGACAACACCCCCGCCACGTGCGCGGCCGTGACCTCACCGATCGAGTGCCCACCGACGAAGTCCGGCACCACACCGAACGACTCCACCAGCCGGAACAACGCCACCTCGACCGCGAACAACCCGGCCTGCGTGAACACCGTCTGGTCGATCAACCCCGCCTCGTCAGCGAACAACACCGACTTCAACGGCTGCGGCAGCAACGGATCGAGCTGCGCACACACCTCGTCCAACGCCGACGCGAACACCGGGAACGCCTCGTACAGCTCACGGCCCATGCCCGCCCGCTGCGCGCCCTGACCCGAGAAGAGCAGGGCGAGCGGGCCGCGTGTGGCCTGCGTACCCGTGGCGACGCCGCCGGACGGCGAGCCGGCGGCCAGGGCGCGCAGCCCGGCCACCAGGCCCTCGCGATCGGTCGCGGCCACGACGGCGCGGTGCTCCAGCACGGCCCGGGACGTCACCGACGAGAACGCCACGTCGAGCGGGCGCAGGTCCGGTTCGGCGGCGAGCCACCCGGCCCAGCGATCCGCCTGCGCGGCGAGCGCGGCGTCGGAGCGGGCGGAGAGCAGCACCGGCACGACCGGCGGGACGACCCGCTCGGTGACCTCGCCGTCGATCACGGCGGCCGGCGGCTGCTCGATGATGACGTGCGCGTTGGTGCCGCTGACCCCGAACGAGGACACGGCGGCGCGACGGGGCCGGCCGGTCTCGGGCCAGGGCCGGGCCTCGGTGAGCAGTTCCACCGCGCCGGCGGACCAGTCGACGTGCGGGGACGGCTCGTCCACGTGCAGGGTCGACGGCACCACACCATGCCGCATCGCCATGATCATCTTAATCACGCCCGCCACCCCGGCAGCAGCCTGCGTGTGCCCGATGTTCGACTTGACCGACCCCAACAGCAACGGCCGATCGACCGGCCGGTCCTGCCCGTACGTCGCCAACAACGCCTGTGCCTCGATCGGATCACCCAGCGTCGTTCCCGTGCCGTGCGCCTCCACCGCGTCCACGTCCACCGTCGTCAACCGCGCATTCGCCAGCGCCTGCCGGATAACACGCTGCTGCGACGGACCATTCGGCGCCGTCAGGCCGTTCGACGCACCGTCCTGGTTCACGGCGCTACCCCGCACCACCGCCAGGATCCGGCGGCCCTCCCGCCGCGCATCCGAGAGCCGCTGCACCAGCAGCACACCCACACCCTCGGACCAACCCGTCCCGTCAGCGGAGGCGGCAAACGACTTGCACCGCCCGTCGGACGACAGACCCCGCTGCCGGGAGAACTCGATGAACGTCCCCGGCGTCGCCATGACCGTCACACCACCGGCCAGAGCCAGGTCGCACTCCCCCGACCGCAACGCCTGCGCCGCGAGGTGCAGCGCCACGAGGGACGACGAGCACGCCGTGTCGACGGTGACCGCCGGCCCCTCCAGGCCGAACGTGTACGCCACCCGACCGGAGACCACGCTGCCGGAGTTGCCGGTGCCGATGTAGCCCTCCAGGCCCTCGGGCAGCTCCTGCACCTGCGAGGCGTAGTCGTGGTACATGACGCCCGCGAACACACCGGTTCGGCTGCCCCGCACCCGCGCGGGGTCTACTCCGGCCGACTCGAACGTCTCCCACGACGCCTCCAGCAGCAGCCGCTGCTGCGGGTCCATCGCGACCGCCTCGCGCGGCGAGATGCCGAAGAACGCGGGGTCGAACTCGGCCGCCCCGGTCAGGAAGCCGCCGTGCCGGGCGTACGAGGTGCCCGGGTGGTCGGGGTCGGGGTGGAACAGGTTCGCCAGGTCCCAGCCCCGGTCGGCGGGGAACTCGCCGATGCCCTCGCCCCCGGCGGCCAGCAGTTCCCAGAGTTGCTCGGGGCTGGACACCCCGCCCGGGTAGCGGCAGGCCATGCCGACGATGGCGATGGGCTCGTCCATCCCGGCGCTCGCGGCGACCGCCTCGGCGGGGCCGTCGGTGGTGCCGGTGAGCTGCTCGCGCACGTGCTCCGCGAGGGCGGCCGGGGTCGGGTAGTCGAAGACCAGCGTGGAGGCCAACCGCAGCCCCGTCGCCGCGTTGACCCGATTCCGCAGGTCCACCGACGTCAACGAGTCGAAACCCAACTCACGGAACGCCCGATCCACCGGCACCGACTCCGCACCACCGTGGCCGAGCACCTGCGCCACCAGGCCCCGCACCAGCAGGTCCACCTGGGCGCGGGCCTCGTCGGGGGCGAGCGCGGCGAGGCGGCGCGCCCAGCCACCGGCCGCGCCGCCGCCGGCCTGCCGCCGGGAGGTCACGGTCCCGACGAGGGCGCGCAGCATCGGCGGCACGCCGGTGGCGGCGGCCGAGGCGCGCAGGGCGGACACGTCGACGACGGCCGGGACGAGGGCGGGGGCGTCGGCGGCGACGGCCGCGTCGAGGAGCGCGAGGCCGACGGGCGCGGTGATCAGGCCGAGGCCGGAGCGGGTGACCCGGGACCGGTCGGTCGCGCCGAGGGTGGCGGCCATGCCGTCGGTGTCCCACATGCCCCAGGCCAGGGAGTGCGCGGGCAGGCCGGCCGCCCCGCGCCGGCCGGCGAGGGCGTCGAGGAAGCTGTTCGCCGCCGCGTACGCGCCCTGGCCCGGGGAGCCGAGGACGCCGGCGATGGAGGAGAAGACCACGAACAGGTCGAGGTCCAGGTCGGCGGTGGCCTCGTGCAGCCACCAGGCGGCGTCGACCTTGGGGGCGAGCACCCGGGCCAGCCGGTCGGGGTCGATGCCGGTGACGACGGCGTCGTCGAGGACGCCGGCGGTGTGCACCACCCCGGCGAGCCGGTCGGCGTCGGTGAGCCGCCCGACGAGGGCGCGCAGGGCGTCGCGGTCGGTGACGTCGCAGGCGAGCACGTCCACCCGCGCGCCGAGGCCGGTCAGCTCGGCGGCCAGGTCGGCCGCGCCGGCGGCGTCGGACCCGCGTCGGCTGACCAGTGCGAGGGAGTCCACGCCCCACTCGGCGACGAGGTGCCGGGCGACGAGCGCGCCGAGGGCGCCGGTGCCGCCGGTGACGAGGACGGTGCCGCCGCGAAGGCGCGGGGCGGGCGCGGGTGGGGCGTCGGCACGTACCAGGCGGGGGGTGAGGGCCGCGGTGCCGCGCACGGCGAGCTGCGCCGCGGCCGGGTCGTCGACGGCGGTCGCGGCCAGCGCGACGGCGGGCGCGTCGAGGTCCCGGTCGAGGTCGGCCAGGACGATCCGGCCGGGGTGCTCGGACTGGGCGGAGCGCACGAGGCCCCAGACGGCCGCGCCGGCCAGGTCCTCGGCCGGGTCGGCGTCGGCGGCCCGGACCGCGTTGCGGGTGACGACCACGAGGCGCGTGTCGGCGAGGTCGTCGGCGGCGAGCCACGCCCGCACGGCGGCGAGCACGGCGGTGGTGGCCGCGCGGACCGCCGCCGGCAGCTCCTGCGCCGGCAGGTCGGCGGGGGTGGCGGGCACGGGCAGCAGGAGCAGCGGCGGTACGTCGGCGGCGGCGACCAGCTCGGCGACCCCGGGGTACGCGGGGGTGTCGGGCAGCGCGGGGTTGGCCGCCCCCAGCAGGGCGGCCCGGGGCGCGGTGGCGGGGGTGAGGGGCTCGGCCCGCCAGGCGACGCGGAACAGCGACCGGGCGGCGATGGTGGCGGCCGACGGGTCGACGCCGGTCGTCTCGCGCAGGACGAGGGAGTCGATCGACACGACGGGGCGGTCGGTGTCGTCGACGGCGAGCAGCCGCACGCCGGAGCCGTTGCGGGTGAGCCGGACCCGGAGGGTGTCCGCGCCGACGGCGTGCACCTGGACGCCCGCGAAGGCGAACGCCGCCCGGGGGCCGGCGGGCCCGTCGTCGCCGGGCAGCAGGGCGGTGGGGTGCAGGGCGGCGTCGAGCAGGGCGGGGTGCACGCCGAAGCCGGCGGTGCCGTCCCCGGGGCCGGCGGGCAGGGCCACCTCGGCGTAGACGGCGTCGCCGGCCGTCCACGCCCGCCGCAGGCCCTGGAAGACGGGCCCGTAGGTCATGCCGTGGCCGGCGAGGGCGTCGTACCAGCCGGTGAGGTCGGCCGGGTCGGCGTCGGCCGGGGGCCACGCGCCGAGGCCGGCGTCGTCGGCCGGGTCGGCGGCGGTGAGCACGCCCTCGGCGTGCCGCACCCAGTCGCCGTCCGGGTCGTGTTCGGGCTGGGAGTGCACGGTGACGTTCCGCCAGCCGGCCTCGTCGCGCGGGCCGACCCGGACCTGGACGCGGGTGCCGCCGGTGGCGGGCAGGGCCAGCGGGGCGGCGATGGTCAGCTCCCGCACCCGGCAGGGGCCGAACTCGTCGCCGGCCCGCAGCACCAGCTCGACCAGGGCGGTGCCGGGGACGACGACCGCGCCGGCCACCACGTGGTCGGCCAGCCAGGGCTGGGCGGCGACGGAGAGCCGGCCGGTGAGCACGGCCCCGTCCTCGCCGGCCAGCCGGACGGCGGCGGCGAGCAGCGGGTGCCCGGCCGCGCCGAGGCCCGCGCCGGAGACGTCCGAGGCGCGGCCGGCGGGCCGCAGCCAGAACCGCTCCCCCGCGAAGGCGTACGTCGGCAGGTCGACCCGGGTGGGGGCGGCGTCGGCGAACAGGGGGGCCCAGTCGACCGTCCCGCCGCCGGTGAAGAGCTCGGCGAGGCCGGCGAGGAGGGCGCGCGGCTCGGCGCGGTCGCGGCGCTGCACCGGCACGGCGAGGACGCCCTCGCCGGTGAGGGTCTCACGGACCAGGGCGGTGAGCACCGCGCCGGGGCCGATCTCCACGAAGGTGTCGACGCCGGCGGCGCGCAGGGCGGCCACCCCGTCGGCGAAGCGGACGGCCTCGCGGACGTGCCGCACCCAGTGGTCGGGGGTGCGCAGCGCGGCGGGGTCGGCGAGCGCGCCGGTCACGTTCGACACGACCGGCACCAGCGGCGCGTGGAAGGTCAGCCCGTCGAGCACGGCGCGGAACTCGTCGAGCATCGGCTCCATCAGGGGGCTGTGGAACGCGTGGCTGACGGTCAGCCGCCGGGTCCGCACACCCCGCTCCTGCCAGAGCCGCTCGATGTCGTCCAATGCGTCGACCGCACCGGAGACGACCACGGCCGACGGGCCGTTCACGGCCGCGACGCCGACCCGGTCGGTCAGGCCCTCGATCGAGGCAAGCACGTCGGCCTCCGGCGCGGCCACCGCGAGCATCCCGCCGCCGGCCGGCAGCGCCTGCATCAGGCGGCCCCGCGCCGCGACGAGCGCGCACGCGTCGGTCAGGGAGAGCACGCCCGCGACGTGCGCGGCGGTGACCTCACCGATCGAGTGGCCGCCGACGTAGTCCGGCACCACGCCGAACGACTCCACGAGGCGGAACAGGGCCACCTCGACCGCGAACAGCCCCGCCTGCGTGAAGACGGTCTGGTCGATCGACCCCGCCTCGTCGGCGAAGAGCACCGGCCGCAACGGCCGGGGCAGCAGCGGGTCGAGCTGCGCGCACACCTCGTCCAGCGCCGAGGCGAAGACGGGGAAGGCGTCGTACAGCTCGCGGCCCATGCCGGCGCGCTGCGCGCCCTGGCCGGAGAAGAGAAGGGCGAGTGGCCCCCGGTCGGTGGCGCGGCCGGTGACCACGGCGTCGGTGGGCTCGCCGGCGGCGAGGGCGCGCAGGCCGGCGGCCAGGCCGGCGTGGTCGGCGGCGAGGAGCACCGCGCGGTGTTCGAGGGCGGGGCGGGCGGTCAGCGACGTCCAGCCGGCGTCGACCAGCCGGGGCAGGTCGCCTCCGTCGAAGCGGTCGGCCCAGCGGCGGGCCTGGCGGGGCAGGCCGCCCTCGCCCCGGGCGGAGAGCAGCACCGGCACCAGCGGCGGCGCGGCCGGCGCGACCAGCTCGCCGGGGATGACGTCCGCCGGCGGCTGCTCGATGATCACGTGGGCGTTGGTGCCGCTGACGCCGAACGAGGAGACGGCGGCCCGGCGCGGCCGGTCCACGGCCGGCCAGGGCCGGGCCTCGGTGAGCAGCTCCACCGCCCCGGCCGACCAGTCGACGTGCGGGGTGGGCTCGTCCACGTGCAGGGTGCGCGGCAGCGTGCCGTGCCGCAGCGCCTGCACCATCTTGATCACCCCGGCGACGCCGGCGGCGGCCTGGGTGTGGCCGATGTTCGACTTGATCGAGCCGAGCCAGAGGGGACGGTCGGCGGGGCGGTCCTGCCCGTACGTCGCGAGGAGCGCCTGCGCCTCGATCGGGTCGCCGAGGACGGTGGCGGTGCCGTGGGCCTCGACGGCGTCCACGTCGGCCGCCGTGAGGCCGGCGTTGGTGAGGGCCTGCCGGATGACGCGCTGCTGCGACGGGCCGTTGGGGGCGGTGAGCCCGTTGGACGCGCCGTCCTGGTTGACGGCGGAGCCGCGCACCACGGCCAGGACGCGGTGGCCGCGTCGCCGGGCGTCGGCCAGCCGCTCGACGAGCAGCACGCCGACGCCCTCGCCCCAGCCGGTGCCGTCGGCGGCGGCGGCGAACGACCGGCACCGCCCGTCGGCGGCGAGGCCGCCCTGCCGGGTGAACTCGACGAACGCGCCGGGGGTGACCATCACGTTCACGCCGCCGGCCACGGCGAGGTCGCACTCCCCCGACCGCAGCGACTGCACGGCCAGGTGCAGGGCCACCAGGGACGACGAGCAGGCGGT
>NZ_BBZF01000012.1:181421-208254 GCF_020884795.1 Micromonospora okii | reverse complement strand
CGGTGACGGCCGGCCCCTCCAGGCCGAACGTGTAGGCGACGCGGCCGGAGATGACGCTGTGCGCGCCGCCGGTGAGCCGGTAGCCGTCCAGGTCGGGGGTCTCGTCGCCGGTGCCGTACCCGGACGGGGACGCGCCGACGAAGACGCCGGTCGGGGTGCCGTGCAGCGCCTCGGGGTTGACGCCGCCCTGCTCGAACGCCTCCCAGGTGGCCTCGAGCAGCAGCCGCTGCTGCGGGTCCATCGCCAGGGCCTCGCGCGGGGAGATGCCGAAGAAGACCGGGTCGAAGTCGGCGGCCCCGTCGATGAAGCCGCCGTGCCGGGTGGAGGAGCGGCCGGCCGCCTCGGCGTCGTCGGTGAGCAGCCGCTCCAGGTCCCAGTGCCGGTCGGTGCGGAACTCGGTGATGCCGTCGCGTCCGGCGGCGACCAGCTCCCACAGCCCGTCGGGGTCGCTCACCCCGCCCGGGTAGCGGCAGCTCATGCCGACGATGGCGATCGGCTCGTCGGCGACGGCCGGGCCGGCCGACGCGGCGGCGACGGCGGTCGGGGCGTCGGCGGTCGCGTCGGCGGCGTCCAGCCGGAGCAGGGACGCCAGGTGGCCGGCGAGGGCGGCCGGGTTCGGGTAGTCGAAGATCAGGGTGGTGGGCAGGGGCAGCCCGGTCGCGCCGGTGAGCTGGTTGCGCAGCTCCACGGCGGTCAGCGAGTCGAAGCCCAGCTCCTTGAACGCCCGCTTCGGCCGGACCGCGTCGGTGCCGGCGTGGCCGAGGACGGCGGCGGCGTGGTCGCGGACCAGGTCGGTGAGGTGGCGGTCCCGCTCGGCGCGGGTCAGGGCGGCCAGCTCCCGGCGCAGCGCGCCCGCGTGGTCGGTGGCCCCGTCGTCGGTGGCGTCGGCGGGGCCGGCGGTCAGGGCCGCCCGCGCCTCGGCGATGTCGTCGAGCAGGGGACGCGGCCGGGCGGAGGCGTACGCGGGGGCGAACTGCGCCCAGTCGACGTCGGCGACGACCAGGCAGGTCTCGCCGTGCTCGACGGCGCGGCGCAGGGCAAGCAGCGCGGCGGCCGGCTGCATCGGGTTGAGGCCGCGCCGGCTGAGCAGCCGCTGGGCCTCCTCGGTGGTGGCCATGCCGCCCTCGGCCCAGGCGCCCCAGGAGATCGAGGTGGCGGCGAGCCCCCGGGCGCGGCGGCCCTCGGCGAGCGCGTCGAGGTACGCGTTCGCCGCCGCGTACGCGCCCTGCCCGCCGCTGCCCCACACGCCGGAGATCGAGGCGAAGGTGACGAACGCGTCCAGCTCGCGGTCGCCGAGCAGCGCGTCAAGATGGGCCGCGCCGGCGACCTTGCCGGCCATGACGTGGTCGAACACGTCCAGGTCGGTGTCGACGAGGGCGGTGAGCTGGGTGATGCCGGCGGCGTGCAGCACGGCGGTGAGCGGGGCGACGTCGTCCAGGCCGGCGACCAGCGCGGCGACCTGCTCGCGGTCGGCCATGTCGCAGGCGGCGACGGTGACCCGTACGCCGGTGGCGGTCAGCTCGTCGGCCAGCTCGCGGGCGCCGGCGGCGTCGAGGCCCCGGCGGCTGGTGAGCACCAGGTGCTCCGCGCCGTTGGCGGCCAGCCAGCGGGCGGCCTGCGCGCCGATCGCGCCGGTGCCGCCGGTGACCAGGACGGTGCCGCGCGGCTGCCACGGGGTGACCCGCCCGGCGCTGGCGGCGGTGGTGCGGGCGAGCCGGCGGACGAACGTGCCGTACGGGCGGACGGCGAACTGGTCCTCGTCGCCGCCGCCGGTCAGGATGCGCGCCACCTCGGCCCACGCCGCCGGGCCGGGCTCGGCGGGCAGGTCGACCAGGCCGCCCCAGCGGTCCGGGTGTTCCAGGCCGACGACCCGGGCGAGGCCCCACAGGGCGTGCTGGGCGGCGCTGGCCACCGGCTCGGCGGGGTCGGTGCCGACGCCGCCGATGGTGAGGCACCACAGCGGCGCGGCCACGTCGGCGTCCCGCACCGCCTGCACGAGGCGGGTGGTGGCGACGAGGCCGGTGGGGACGCCGGGGTGACCCGGGTAGTCGGCGTCGGCGAGGCCGAGCAGGGAGACGACCCCGGCCGGGGGCGCGTCGGAGTGCCCGGCGAGCGCCCCGGCCAGCTCCTCGCGGGTGACCCCGGCGGGGTCGACGGCGATCCGCCGCACGGCCGCGCCGTGCGCGGCGGCGAGCCGGTCCACCCAGCCGTCCACGACCGGGTCGCCCCCGGGCAGCACGACCAGCAGGTCTCCGGTGACGGGCGCGCCGCCGGCCGGCCCGGCCGGCTTCCACACCACCCGGTACGACCAGCCGTCGAGCACGGCGCGCCGCAGCCGGGCCTTCCGCCAGGACGACAGCACCGGCAGCGCCGGGGCGAGCACCTCCAGGTCGGCGGGCGGGCCGTCGAGCTGGGCGGCGAGGGCGGCCACGTCGGAGCGCTCCACCGCCGACCAGAACTCGACGTCGACCACGTCGGGGCTGACGGGCCCGGCGGCGGTGGCGGCCATCCGCTCCGGCCAGTAGCGCTGCCGCTGGAAGGGGTAGGTGGGCAGGTCGGTGAGGACGTCGGCGGCGGGCAGGACGCGGCGGTGGTCCACCGGCAGCCCGTGCGCGTGGGCGGCGGCGAGGCTGGTGAGCAGCCGCACGGCGGCGTCCTCGCCCCGGCGCAGGGTCGCCAGCGCCCGGCCGGCGGTGCCGGCGTCGTCGAGGATCGCGGTGAGCGGCATGGTGAGGATCGGGTGCGCGGAGATCTCGACGAAGTCGGTGTGCCCGGCGTCGATCGCGGCGCGCACGGCGGCGTCGAAGAGCACCGGCTGCCGCAGGTTCTCGGCCCAGTAGTCGGCGTCCAGCTCCGCCCCGTCGAGCCGGGTGCCGGTGACGGTGGAGATGATCGGCACGTCCCCGTCGCGGGGGGCGATGCCGGCCAGCTCGGCGCGCACCCGGTCGGCGACCGGTTGCACGGACGCGGAGTGCGAGGCGTAGTCCACGTCGACGACCCGGGCCCGGACGCCGTCGGCGACGAAGGCCGCGACGGTGTCGGCGATGGCCTGCGCCGGCCCGGCGACGACGCTGGCGGCGGGGCCGTTGACGACGGCGACGGTCACCCCGTCGGGGAGCCGGGCGGCGACGACGTCGGCGGGCAGGTCGATCGCGGCCATGCCCCCGGTGCCGGCGATGTCACCCAGGGCGCGCACGCGCAGGGCGAGGACCCGCGCGGCGTCGGCCAGGGTCAGCGCCCCGGCGACGTGGGCGGCGACGATCTCGCCCTGGGAGTGGCCGATGACCGCGCGGGGGTTCAGGCCGGCCTGCCGCCACAGCCGGGCCAGGCCCACGGCGACGGCGAACAGGACCGGCTGGACGATCTCGGAGCGGGTCAGCCAGGAGTCGTCGGGGCCGGTGAGGACGGCGACGAGGTCGACGTCGAGCCAGCGGTCCAGCTCGGCCTGGCACTCGGCGAGGGCGGCGTCGAAGACGGGGCAGGCGCCGACCAGGCCGACGCCCATCGCCGCGTACTGGGAGCCCTGCCCGGGGAAGACCCAGACGGTGCCCTCGCCGGGCTCGCCGGCCAGGCCGGTGACGACCGTGCCTGCGGGGGTGCCGGCGGCGAGGGCGTCGAGGCCGGCGAGGAGCTGCGCCGGGTCGGCGGCGACGACGGCCGCCCGGTGCTCGAAGACCGACCGGGTGGTGGCCAGCGACCAGGCCAGCCGGGCCGGGTCGACGCCGTCGCGGTCGCGCACGTAGCGGGCGATCCGGGCGGCCTGCTCGCACAGGGCGGCCGTGGAGCGGGCCGACAGCGCCCACACGGTGGCGGGCGAGGCGAGCAGGCCGGGCTGCGCCGGGGGCGCGGCGGCGGGCGACGGGGCGGCCTGTTCGAGGATGACGTGGGCGTTGGTGCCGCTGATGCCGAACGAGGAAACGGCGGCGCGGCGCGGCCGGTCCACCTCCGGCCAGGGCCGGGCCTCGGTGAGCAGCTCCACCGCCCCGGCCGACCAGTCGATGTGCGGGGACGGCTCGTCGACGTGCAGGGTGGCCGGGAGCAGGCCGTGCCGCATCGCCATGACCATCTTGATGATCCCGGCGATGCCGGCGGCGGACTGGCTGTGCCCGATGTTCGACTTGATCGAGCCGAGCCAGAGCGGGTCGCGCCCGTCGCGTTCCCGCCCGTACGTGGCGAGCAGCGCCTGCGCCTCGATCGGGTCGCCGAGGCGGGTGCCGGTGCCGTGGGCCTCGACGGCGTCCACGTCGACGCCCGTGAGCCGGGCGTTGCTCAGCGCCTGCCGGATGACGCGCTGCTGGGCGGGGCCGTTCGGGGCGGTCAGCCCGTTGGACGCGCCGTCCTGGTTGATCGCCGAGCCGCGCACCACGGCGAGGACGCGGTGGCCGTTGCGCTGGGCGTCGGAGAGGCGCTCGACGAGCAGCAGGCCGACGCCCTCGGCCCAGCCGGTGCCGTCGGCGGCGGCGGCGAACGACTTGCACCGCCCGTCGGAGGCGAGCCCGCGCTGGCGGGAGAAGCCGACGAACGCGCCGGGGGTGGCCATCACGGTGACGCCGCCGGCCAGCGCCAGGTCGAACTCGCCGGAGCGCAGGGCCTGGCAGGCCAGGTGCAGCGCGACCAGCGACGACGAGCAGGCGGTGTCCACGGTGACCGCCGGCCCCTCCAGCCCGAGCGCGTAGGCGATGCGGCCGGAGACGACGCTGGTGGCGGTGCCGGTGAGCAGGTAGCCCTCGTCGGCGCCGTCCGCGCCGCCGTCCTGGCCGTGGCCGTAGCCGTTGCCGGCGGTGCCGACGAAGACGCCGACCTTCTGCCCGCGCACCGACGACGGGGCGATGCCGGCGGTCTCGAACGCCTCCCACGAGGTCTCCAGCAGCAGCCGCTGCTGCGGGTCCATGGCGAGGGCCTCGCGGGGGCTGATGCCGAAGAAGTCGGCGTCGAACTCGGCCGCCTCGTAGAGGAACCCGCCCTGCCGGGTGGTGGACCGGCCGACCCGGTCGGCCTGCGGGTCGTACAGGTTGTCCAGGTCCCAGCCCCGGTCGGTGGGGAAACCGCCGATGGCGTCCCCGCCGGAGGCCACCAGGTCCCAGAGCTGGTCGGGGCCGGACACCCCGCCCGGGTAGCGGCAGGACATCGCCACGATGGCGACGGGCTCCCGCGCCGCCGCGGTGAGCTGCTGGTTGAGCTGCTTGAGCCGGTTGGTCTCCTTGAGCGAAGCCCGAAGCGCCTCGACGGCCTTATCTGCAGACGTGGACATCATGTACTCCGTACGTGGGACATGGGTCAGGACTCGGAGCCGTCGAGCGCCAGCCTGATGAGGGTGTCGGCGTCCATCTCGTCGATGTCGATGTCGACGTTCTCGTCGGTGCCGGTGGGGTCGGTGTCGTCGCCGTCGGTCAGCTTCAGCAGGAGGTCCAGCAGCCCGGCCTCGCGGATGCGGGCCAGCGGGATGGTGGCGAGGGCCTGCCGCACCGCCGTCTCGGCCGGGTCGGCCGCCTCGGCCCGGTGCGCCTCGGGGACCAGCTCGGTGAGCAGGTGCCCGGCGAGGGCGGCCGGGTCGGGGTGGTCGAAGACCAGCGTGGTGGGCAGGGGCAGGCCGGTGGCGCGGGCCAGCCGGTTGCGCAGCTCCACGGCGGTCAGCGAGTCGAAGCCCAGCTCGGAGAACGCGCGCCGGGGTTTGACCCGCTCGGGGCCGGGGTGGCCGAGCACCGCCGCGGCCTGCGCGCGGACCAGGTCGGTGAGGTGGCGGTCCTGCTCGTCGCGGGGCAGGGCGCGCAGGCGCTCGCGCAGGGCGTCGCCGCCGTCGGCGGGCGCGTCGTCGGCGGCGGGCCGGGCCGCCTGCCCGGCCTCGGGCAGGTCGGCCAGCAGCGGCCGGGGCCGCACCGCCGCGTACGCCGGGGCGAACGTCGCCCAGTCGACGTCGGCGACGGTGAGGCAGGGCCGCCCGCGCCCGACGGCGATCCGCAGCGCGTGCACGGCGTCGGCCGGGGACATCGCCCGCAGCCCGCGCCGGGCCAGCTCCCGCTGGGCGTCGTCGGTGGCCATCCCGCCGTCGGCCCACGGCCCCCACGCCACGGAGGTGGCGGCGAGGCCGCGCGCGGCACGCCGCTCGGCCAGGGCGTCGAGGTACGCGTTCCCGGCCGCGTAGCCGGCCTGCCCGCCGCTGCCCCAGATGCCGGCGATGGAGGCGAAGAGCACGAACGCGTCGAGCGGCCGGTCGCCGAGCAGCTCGTCGAGGTGCGCCGCCCCGGCGACCTTGCCGGCCAGCACCCCGGCCAGCCGGCCGGTGTCGGTGTCGACCAGCGGGGCCACGTCGTTGAGCCCGGCGGCGTGCACCACGGCGGTCAGCGGGGCCGGGTCGCCGTCGACGCGGGCGAGCAGGGCCGCCACCGCGTCCCGGTCGGCCACGTCGCAGGCCGCGACGGTGACCCGTACGCCGAGGGCGGTCAGCTCGTCGCGCAGCTCCGCCGCGCCCGGGGCGTCCTCGCCGCGCCGGCCGGTGAGCACCAGGTGCGCGGCGCCGTTGCCGGCCGCCCAGCGGGCCACGTGCGCGCCCAGCGCGCCGGTGCCGCCGGTGACCAGCACGGTGCCGGAGGGTCGCCACCGCTCGGCCGCCGCCGGGTCGGCGGGGGCGGCCCGGGTGAGCCGCCGCCCGTACACGCCGTCGTGCCGCACGGCGAGCTGGTCCTCGTCGCCGGCGGCGGTGAGCGCCGCCGCCAGCCGGGCGGAATCGACGTCGGCCTCGGGCAGGTCCAGCAGGCCCACCCGCAGCCGGGGCAGCTCCAGGCCGGCGACCCGGCCCAGGCCCCACAGCCCGCCCTGGGCGGCGCTGCGGACCGGGTCGTGGTCGCCGGTGCCGACCGCGCCCCGGGTGACGCACCACAGCGGGGCGTCCGCCCCGGCGTCGTGCAGCGCCTGGAGCAGCAGCAGCGTGGCCGCCGTGCCGACCGGCACGGCCGGGTGGCGCGGGTGCGGGTCGTCGTGCGCGCCGAGCAGCGACACGACGCCGGCGACCGGCCCGTCGGCGAGCGCGGCGGTCAGCCGCCGGGCCAGGCCGCCACGGGTGGCGGTGGCCGGGTCGGCGGGCAGCCGCCGCACCTCCCCGCCGGCCGTCGCCAGCGCGGCGGCGACCCGCTCGGCCGCCGGGTCGCCGTCGGGGCCGACGAGCAGCCAGCGACCGGCCGCCGCCGGGGCGTCGCCGAGGTCGACCCGCCGCCAGCCCACCTGGTACGACCAGCCGGTCACGGCGGCGTCCCGGGCGCGGGCCCGCCGCCAGGCGGTGAGCGCGGGCAGGGCGGGGGTGAGGGCGTCCACGGCGGCGGCGTCGCCGAGCTGCCCGGCGAGGGCGGTGAGGTCGCCGCGCTCGACGGCGGCCCAGAACTCGGCGTCCCCGCCGTCGACCGGGGCCGGGCCGTGCGGCCGGGCGGCCGGCTCGGGCCAGAACCGTTCGTGCTGGAACGCGTACGTGGGCAGGTCGACCCGCCGCGCGCCGGTGCCGGCGAACCACTGCCGCCAGGTGACCGGCTCGCCGTGGGCGTGCAGCTCGGCGAGGGCGGCGAGCAGGGCGGCGGCCTCGGGCCGGTCGTGGCGCTGGGCGGCGACGGCGAGCACGCCCTCGTCGCCGGGGAGCACGTCGGCGGTGAGCGCGGTGAGCACGCTGCGCGGCCCGATCTCCAGGAACGTGTCGACGCCGGCCTTGCGCAGGACGGTGATCCCGTCGGCGAAGCGGACGGCCTGGCGGACGTGGCGCACCCAGTACTCCGGGTCGCGGATCTCGTCGGCCTCGGCGAGCGCCCCGGTCAGGTTCGACACCACCGGCAGCAGCGGCGCGGCGAAGGCCAGCCCGGCCAGGACCGCCCGGAACTCGTCCAGCATCGGCTCTATCAGCGGGCTGTGGAACGCGTGGCTGACCGTCAGCCGGCGCGTCCTGACGCCCCGCTCCCGCCAGGCCCTCTCCACCTCGTCGAGGGCGTCGAGGGCACCGGAGACGACCACCGAGGTCGGGCCGTTCACCGCCGCGACACCCACCCGGTCGGCCAACCCGGCGATCGACGCCGCCACGGCCTCCTCGGCGGCGGCAACCGCCAGCATCCCGCCACCGGCCGGCAACGCCTGCATCAGCCGACCCCGCGCCGCCACCAGCGCACACGCATCCGCCAGCGACAACACCCCGGCCACATGCGCGGCCGTGACCTCACCGATCGAGTGCCCGCCCACGAAGTCCGGCACGACCCCGAACGACTCGACAAGCCGGAACAGCGCCACCTCGACCGCGAACAGCCCGGCCTGCGTGAACACCGTCTGGTCCAACAGCTCGGCGTCCGGCGAGCCCTCGACCGCGAACAGCACCGGCCGCAGGGGCCGGGGCAGCAGCGGGTCGAGCAGCCCGCACACCTCGTCCAGCGCCGAGGCGAACACCGGAAACGCCCCGTACAGCTCCCGGCCCATCCCCGCGCGCTGCGCGCCCTGACCGGAGAAGATCAGGGCCAGGTGTCCCCGCTGCTCCGGGGTGCCGGCGACCACGGTCGCGGACGGCTCGCCCGAGGCGAGGGCCCGCAGGCCGGCGAGCAGGTCGTCGCGGCCGGCGGCGGTCACCACGGCCCGCCGCTCCAGGGCGGGGCGGGTGGTCACCGACGACCAGGCGACGTCCAGCGGGGCCAGCCCCTCGTCGCCGGCCAGCCAGCGGGCCCACCGGCCGGCCTGCGCGGCGAGCGCGGCGTCGGTGCGGGCGGAGAGCAGCACGGGCACCACCGGCGGGGTGACCCGCCCGACCGTCTCGCCCTCGACCGCCGCCGTCGCCGGGGCCTCGATGATCACGTGCGCGTTGGTGCCGCTGATGCCGAAGGAGGAGACGGCGGCCCGGCGGGGCCGGTCCACGGCGGGCCAGGGCGTCGGCGCGGTGGCCAGGGCGACCGCTCCGGCATTCCAGTCGATGTGCGGGGACGGCTCGTCCACGTGCAGCGTCGGCGGGACGAGGCCGTGCCGCATGGCGAGGATCATCTTGATGATGCCGGCGACGCCCGCCGCCGCCTGCGTGTGGCCCATGTTCGACTTGATCGAGCCGAGCAGCAGCGGCGCGGCGTCGCCCCGGTCCTGCCCGTACGTGGCCAGGAGCGCCTGCGCCTCGATCGGGTCGCCCAGCGTGGTGCCGGTGCCGTGGGCCTCGACGGCGTCCACGTCGGCGGGGGTGAGCCGGGCGTTGGCGAGGGCCTGCCGGATGACGCGCTGCTGGGCGGGGCCGTTCGGGGCGGTGAGCCCGTTCGACGCGCCGTCCTGGTTCACGGCGCTGCCCCGCACGACGGCGAGGACGCGGTGGCCGTTGCGCCGGGCGTCGCTCAGCCGCTCGACCAGCAGCATCCCCACGCCCTCGGACCAGCTCGTGCCGTCGGCCGACGCGGCGAACGACCGGCAGCGGCCGTCCGGGGAGAGCCCGCGCTGCCGGGAGAAGCCGATGAACGCGCTCGGGGTGGCCATCACCGTCACGCCGCCCGCGAGGGCCAGGTCGCACTCCCCCGACCGCAGCGCCTGCCCCGCGAGGTGCAGCGCGACCAGCGACGACGAGCAGGCCGTGTCCACGGTGACGGCCGGCCCCTCCAGGCCGAACGTGTACGCGACCCGGCCGGACGCGACGCTGCCGGCGGTGCCGTTGACGAGGTAGCCCTCCAGCTCCTCCGCCCCCTCCAGGCGGCCCGCGTAGTCGTGGTGGATCAGGCCGGCGAAGACGCCGGTGGTGACCTTCGGGTCGCGCGGGTCGAGGCCGGCGTGCTCGAACGCCTCCCACGAGGTCTCCAGCAGCAGCCGCTGCTGCGGGTCCGTCGCCAGGGCCTCACGCGGGCTGATGCCGAAGAAGCTGGGGTCGAACTCGCCCGCGTCGTAGAGGAAGCCGCCCTGCCGGGTCGTGGACGTGCCCGCCCGGTCGGCGTCCGGGTCGTACAGGGCGTCGAGATCCCAGCCCCGATCGGTCGGGAACCCGCCGATCGCGTCCCCACCCGAGGCAACAAGGTCCCAGAGCTGCTCCGGGCTGGACACCCCGCCCGGGAATCGGCAGGCCATGCCGATGATCGCGATCGGGTCGTCGTCGGCGGCGACGGCCCGGGTCGCGGCGGCGACGGGGGCTGCGGAGTGGCCGAGCTGCTCGTGCAGGTGCTCGGCCAAGCGCTCCGGCGTCGGGTAGTCGAAGACGAGGGTGGCCGGCAGGCGCAGCCCGGTGGCCGTCGCGAGCCGGTTGCGCAGCTCCACCGAGGTCAGCGAGTCGAAGCCCAGCTCCTTGAACGCCCGACCGCCCGGCACGGCCTGCGCCGAGGCGTGCCCGAGCACCGCCGCCGCCTGCGCGCACACCAACTCCACCAGCAGCCGGCGCGCCTCGTCCCGCGCCAGCCCGGCCAGCCGCTCCGCCCAGCCCGAGTCGGTCCCGGTCTCGGCGGAGCGCGCCCGGCGGCGCGGCCCGCTGCGGGCGAGCAGTCGGACGATCGGCGGGACCTGCCCGGCCTCGCCGGTGATCCGCAGCCGGGCGGCCACCACTGCCGGGGCGGCCCCGGAGGTTGCCGCGTCGAGCAGGGCGGTCCCCTCCGCCTCGGTCAGGCCGCTCATGCCGAGCCGGCCGAGCCGCTGCCGGTCGTCGGCGGCGAGGTGGGCGACCATGCCGCCGGCCGTGGCCCACATGCCCCAGCCGATGCTGGTGGCCGGAAGTCCCTGGTCGTGGCGGTGTTGGGCGAGGGCGTCGAGGAACGCGTTCGCGGCGGCGTAGTTGCCCTGCCCGGGCGAGCCCAGCGTCGCCGCGACCGACGAGAACAACACGAACGCCGACAGGTCCAGATGCGCGGTCGCCTCGTGCAACGCCCACGCCGCGTCGACCTTCGGCCGCATGACCGTGGCGAGCGCGTCGGCGTCGAGGGAGGTGACCGTCGCGTCCGCGATCACCCCGGCGCAGTGCACCACGGCGGTCAGCGGATGCGCCGCGTCCACACCGGCCACGAGCCGCCGCACCTGCTCCGCATCGCCCACGTCCACGGAGACGGCCGTGACGCTCGCCCCCGCCCCGGTCAGCTCGGCAACCAGCGCCGCGTAGTCCGAGCCCTCGACCGGCAACCGCCGCGACGCCAGCAACAGCCGACGGGACTGACCCGAGGCGACCAGGTGCCGGGCCACCACACCCGCCAAGGCACCGGATGCGCCCGTGACCAGCGTCGTGCCCTCCGGATCGACCGGAGCGGGGACGCTCAGCACCACCTTGCCGACGTGGCGAGCCTGGCTGATGTGCCGCAACGCCGACCGCGCCCGCCGCACGTCCCACACCCGCACCGGCAACGGCCGCAACACGCCCTGCTCGAACAACGCCAACAGCTCGCCGAGCATCTGCCCGATCCGCTCGCCGCCCGCCTCGTTCAGGTCAAACGCCCGATAGGCAACCCCCGGATGCTCCACAGCCACCACAGCCGCATCACGCACATCCGACTTGCCCATCTCCACGAACCGGCCGCCACGCGGCAACAACCGCAACGACGCATCCACGAACTCACCCGCAAGCGCGTCCAACACCACATCCACACCCGCGCCACCCGACGCAGACGCAAAAGACCCCTCGAACTCCGTGGTCCGCGACGACGCAATCCGCTCGTCCGCAACCCCCAGAGCCCGCAACATGCCCCACTTGCCGGGGCTCGCCGTCGCATACACCGTCGCACCGAAATAGTGGGCGAGCTGAATCGCCGCCATACCCACCCCACCCGCACCCGAGTGGACCAGCACAGACTCACCCGACCGCAGACCCGCCAGATCACGCAACGCGTAGTACGCCGTCAGGAACACCACCGGCACCGACGCCGCCTCGACAAACGACCAACCCGCCGGCACCTTCGCCACCCGCTGCCGCTGCGCCACCACATGCGGACCGAAGCCCGGCTCGAACAACCCGAACACCCGATCACCCGGCACCAGGCCGTCAACGCCGGGGCCGACCTCCAGCACCACACCCGCACCCTCACTGCCCATCACGGCAGTCGGGTCCGGATACATGCCCAACGCGATCAACACATCACGGAAGTTCACCCCCGCCGCCCGCACAGCGACCCGCACCTCACCCGGCTTGAGCGCGGCCGGCTCGGCGGGCACCAGGTCGACGCCGTCCAGCGTGCCGGGGCGCGCGGCGGCGACGTGCCACGCGCCGTCCGTGGGCGGGGTCAGCTCCGCGCCCACCTGGCGCACGAGCCGGGGTACGAACACCGTGTCGCCCCGAAGCGCGAGCTGACCGCCGACCGTGGACGGGTCGACCGCGACAGCGGCCAGCACGCCGAGCGCCCGCGCGTCGACGATCTCGTCGGTGTCGGCGAGCACGATGCGGTCCGGGTGCTCCGACTGCGCCGACCGCAGCAGACCCCACACCGCCGCACCCGCCAGATCAACCACCCGATCCCCGTCACCCGCCACCACCGCGCCCCGCGTCACCACCACCAACCGCGACTCCGCCAACACGTCGGCGGCCAAGAACGCCTGCGCCACGCCCAGCACGCCCTCGGCGATCTCACGCGCCGCCACCGGCACCGGGGCCTCGGCGGCCGACACCGGCAGCACCACCAGCTCCGGCACCGCCCGGCCCGCCTCCACGGCCCGCACCAGCGCCGCCACGTCCGCGAAGACCGGCAGCCCCGCCACCTCGGCGTCGCCCAGCACCACCGCAGCCGACACGTCCCCCGCCGGGGCCACCTCCTCGACCCGCCAGGACACCTCGAACAGCGAACGATCGGCCCCACCCGACGCGGCAACCCCGCCCAGTTCCCGCAACACCAACGAGTCCACCGACACCACCGGCGCACCCGAGGCATCCACCGCCACCAAACGCACACCCGAACCCGCACGACTCAACCGCACCCGCAACACCGACGCACCCGAGGCATGCACCTGCACACCCGAGAACGCGAACGGCACCCGAGGCCCGGAGCCGCCGTCGAGCAGCCCGATCGGGTGCAGGGCAGCGTCCAGCAGCGCCGGATGCACCCCGAACGCGGACACGTCCGCCGTCTCGTCCGGCAGGACGATTTCGGCGTACACCTCACCCTCGCCGGTCCACAACCGACGCAGGCCCCGGAACACCGGCCCGTACACCAGGCCGTGCCCGGCAAGCGCCTCGTACCAGCCCGCCAGGTCCGTCTCCGTCAGACCGGGGGGCGGCCAGGCCCCCACGGTCGGCTCCTCGGCGGCGGCCGGCTCCAGTGCGCCGTCCGCGTGCCGGGTCCACTCGGCCTCCGGGTCGTCCTCCGGCTGGGAGTGGACGGCCACGTCCCGGCCGCCGGTGTCGTCGGCCGCGCCGACGCGCACCTGCACCCGCACGCCGCCGCCGGTAGCGGGCAGGGTCAGCGGGGCGGCAATGGTCAGCTCCCGGACCCGCGACGCACCCACCTCGTCACCGGCGCGCACCACCAGCTCCACCAACGCCGTGCCCGGCACCACCACCGCACCCGACACCACATGATCCGCCAACCACGCGTGCGACGACACCGACAACCGACCCGTCAACACCACCTCGTCGTCACCGGCCAACCGCACCGCCGCACCCAACAACGGATGCCCGGGGGCGGCGAGTCCGGCTCCGGAGACGTCCCCGGCCCGCCAGGTCGCCGGGTCGGGCCAGAACCGCTGCCGCTGGAACGGGTACGTCGGCAGGTCCACCGGGCGCACGGCCGCGCCGCCCCCGGTCAGCGTGGCCCAGTCGACGGGCACGCCGCCGACGTACGCCTCGGCGAGCGCCCCGAACAGCGCGGACGCCTCGGTCCGCCCCCTGCGCAGGGTCGGCACGACCACCGGGCCGGCCGCGTCGTCCGCGAGGCAGTCCTGGATCATGCCGGCGAGCACGCCGTCCGGCCCGACCTCCAGGTACGCGCCGACGTTGCGCTGCCGCAGGTACGCGATTCCGTCGGCGAAGCGGACGGCCTCGCGGACGTGGCGCACCCAGTACTCCGGGTCGCGGATCTCGTCGGCCTCGGCGAGCGCCCCGGTCAGGTTCGACACCACCGGCAGCAGCGGCGCGGCGAAGGCCAGCCCGGCCAGGACCGCCCGGAACTCGTCCAGCATCGGCTCCATCAGCGGGCTGTGGAACGCGTGGCTCACGGTCAACCGGCGCGTCCGCGCACCCCGCTCCCGCCACACCCGCTCGACCTCGTCCAGGGCGTCGACGGCACCGGAGACCACCACGGCCGACGGGCCGTTCACCGCCGCGACACCCACCCGATCGGCCAGCCCGGCGATCGACGCCGCCACGGCCTCCTCGGCGGCGGCAACCGCCAGCATCCCACCACCGACCGGCAACGCCTGCATCAGCCAACCCCGCGCCGCCACCAGCGCACACGCGTCCGCCAGCGACAACACCCCGGCCACATGCGCGGCCGTGACCTCACCGATCGAGTGCCCGCCCACGAAGTCCGGCACGACCCCGAACGACTCGACAAGCCGGAACAGCGCCACCTCGACCGCGAACAACCCCGCCTGCGTGAACACCGTCTGGTCCAACAGCCCGGCGTCCGGCGAGCCCTCGACCGCGAACAGCACCGGCCGCAGGGGCCGGGGCAGCAGCGGGTCGAGCAGCCCGCACACCTCGTCCAGCGCGGCGGCGAACACCGGAAACGCGGCGTACAGCTCCCGGCCCATCCCCGCGCGCTGCGCGCCCTGACCGGAGAAGAGAACGGCGAGCCGGCCGGCCCGGACCGCGCCCCGGACGACGATGGAGGAGGGCAGGTCGCCGGTGACGGCGTCCAGCCCGGCGAGGAGGCTCTGCCGGTCGCGGGGCAGTAGCACCGCCCGGTGCTCGAACGCGGAGCGGCCGGTGGCGAGGGCGTGCCCGAGGTCGGGCAGCGGCACGGTCGGGTTCTCCCCCAGCCAGTCGCGCAGCCGGCGGGCCTGCTCGCGCAGGGCCTCGGCGGTGCGGGCGGAGAGCACGCAGGGCGTGGTGAGGTCGCCGGAGGCGACGACGGCCGGCACGGTGACGGTCGACGCGGGCGTCGCCTCGGGCGCCTGCTCCAGGACGGTGTGGACGTTCGTGCCGCTGATGCCGAACGAGGAGACGGCGGCCCGGCGGGGCCGGTCCACCTCGGGCCACGGCCGCGCCTCGGTGACCAGGGAGACCGCGCCGGCCGCCCAGTCGACGTGCGGGGACGGCTCGTCGGCGTGCAGGGTGCGCGGAAGCGTCCCGTGCCGCATCGCCATGACCATCTTGATCACGCCGGCGACGCCGGCGGCGGCCTGGGTGTGGCCGATGTTCGACTTGATCGAGCCGAGCAGCAGCGGGGCGGCGTCGCCCCGGTCCTGCCCGTACGTGGCCAGGAGCGCCTGTGCCTCGATCGGGTCGCCGAGCGCCGTGCCGGTGCCGTGCGCCTCGACGGCGTCGACGTCGGCCGGGGCGAGCCGGGCGTTGGCGAGGGCCTGCCGGATCACCCGCTGCTGGGACGGCCCGTTCGGGGCGGTGAGGCCGCTGCTGGCCCCGTCCTGGTTGACCGCGCTGCCCCGCACGACGGCGAGGATGCGCCGACCGTTGCGTCGGGCGTCGCTCAGCCGCTCCAGCAGCAGCATTCCGACGCCCTCGGCGAAGCCGGTGCCGTTCGCGCCGACGCCGAACGCCCTGCACCGACCGTCGGGCGACAGGCCGCGCTGCCGGGAGAACTCGGCGAGCATGCCGGGGGTGGACATCACGCTGACGCCACCGGCGAGGGCGAGGCCGCACTCGTTCTGCCGCAGCGCCTGGGCGGCGAGGTGCAGCGCGACCAGCGAGGAGGAGCAGGCGGTGTCGACGGTCACGGCCGGCCCTTCGAGGCCGAACAGGTACGAGATGCGCCCGGAGGCGACGCTGCCGGCGCTGCCGTTGCCGACGTACCCGTCCAGCTCGTCGGAGGTGCCGACCGCCTTGCCCGCGTAGTCGTGGTAGATCAGGCCGACGTAGACGCCGGTGCTGCTGCCCCGGGCCGTCAGCGGGTCGATGCCGGCCCGCTCGAACGCCTCCCACGAGGTCTCCAGCAGCAGCCGCTGCTGCGGGTCCATGGCCAGGGCCTCGCGCGGGGAGATGCCGAAGAAGGCGGCGTCGAAGTCGGCGGCGTCGTACAGGAAGCCGCCGCGCTGCGGGACGGCCGTGCCGTCCTCGGCGTCGGCGCGCAGGTCGGTGAGGTCCCATCCCCGGTCCGTGGGGAAGGGCGCGATGACGTCCGCGCCCGCCGCGACGAGGTCCCACAGTTGCTCGGGGGTCCGCACGTCCCCGGGGAAGCGGCAGGCCATGCCGACGATCGCGATGGGCTCGTCCAGGCTCGTCGCCGCCGTCGCCGCCGTGGCCGGAGCGGGGGTGGCCCGGCCGGCGATCTCCCGGTCGAGGAAGTCGGCGAGCACGGTCGGGGTGGGGTGGTCGAAGGCGACCGTGGCGGGCAGCCGCAGGGCGGTGGCCGAGGCGAGCCGGTTGCGCAGCTCGACGGAGGTCAGCGAGTCGAAGCCGAGTTCCTTGAACGGCCGCTGCGGGTCGACGGTGTCCGCCGAGCGGTGGCCGAGCACCGCCGCCACGCTGCCGGCGACCAGGTCGAGAAGCTGGCCACGACGTTCGGCCGGGCTGAGGGCGGCGAGCCGCTCGCCCAGCGACAGGTCGGCGGTGGCGCGGGCCGCCGCCCGTCGCCGCGAGCGGGGCGGGCGCACGAGGTCGCGCAGCAGGGCGGGCACCGGGCCCGGCCCGTCCGCCCCCGCCGGCACCTTCATGAGTACGACGTGCGCGCCCCCGTGCCGCCGCGCCGCGTCGAGGAGGGCGAGCCCCTCGGTGTCGGTGAGCGGGGCGCTGCCGGCGCGGATGGCCCGCCGGTGCTCGGTGGCGTCGAGGTGGGCGGTCATGGCGCTGGTGGTGGCCCAGAGGCCCCACGCGAGGCTCGCCGCCGGAAGTCCCCGGTCGTGGCGGTGTTGGGCGAGGGCGTCGAGGAACGCGTTCGCGGCGGCGTAGTTGCCCTGGCCGAGCGAGCCCAGCGTCGCGGCGACCGAGGAGAACAACACGAACGCCGACAGGTCCAGATGCGCGGTGGCCTCGTGCAACGCCCACGCGGCGTCCACCTTGGGCCGCATGACCGTGGTGAGCGCGTCGGCGTCGAGGGAGGTGACCGTCGCGTCCGCGATCGCCCCGGCGCAGTGCACCACGGCGGTCAGCGGATGGACCGGGTCCACCTCGGCCACGAGCCGCCGCACCTGCTCCGGGTCGCTCACGTCCACCGAAGCGGTCGTGACGCTCGCCCCCGCCTCGGTCAGCTCGGCGACCAGCGCCGCGTAGTCCGAGCCCTCGACCGGCAACCGCCGCGACGCCAGCAACAGCCGACGGGACTGACCCGAGGCGACCAGGTGCCGGGCCACCACACCCGCCAAGGCACCGGATGCGCCCGTGACCAGCGTCGTGCCCTCCGGATCGACCGGAGCGGGGACGCTCAGCACCACCTTGCCGACGTGGCGAGCCTGGCTGATGTGCCGCAACGCCGACCGCGCCCGCCGCACGTCCCACACCCGCACCGGCAACGGCCGCAACACACCCTGCTCGAACAACGCCAACAGCTCGCCGAGCATCTGGCCGATGCGCTCGGGGCCGGCGGCGTTCAGCTCGAACGCCTGGTACGTGACGCCGGGGTGCTGGCGCGCGACCAGTTCCGGGTCGCGGACGTCGGTCTTGCCCATCTCCACGAACCGACCACCACGCGGCAACAACCGCAACGACGCGTCCACGAACTCACCCGCAAGCGCGTCCAACACCACATCCACACCCGCGCCACCCGACGCAGACGCGAAAGACTGCTCGAAGTCCGTGGTCCGCGACGACGCGATCCGCTCCTGCGCGACGCCCAGAGCCCGCAGCGTGTCCCACTTGCCGGGGCTCGCCGTCGCATACACCGTCGCACCGAAATGCTGGGCGAGCTGAATCGCCGCCATACCCACCCCACCCGCACCCGAGTGGACCAGCACAGACTCACCCGACCGCAGACCCGCCAGATCACGCAACGCGTAGTACGCCGTCAGGAACACCACCGGCACCGACGCCGCCTCGACGAACGACCAACCCGCCGGCACCCTCGCCACCCGCTGCCGCTGCGCCACCACCCGCGGACCGAAGCCCGGCTCGAACAACCCGAACACCCGATCACCCGGCACCAGGCCGTCAACGCCGGGGCCGACCTCCAGCACCACACCCGCACCCTCACTGCCCATCACGGCAGTCGGGTCCGGATACATGCCCAACGCGATCAACACGTCGCGGAAGTTCACCCCCGCCGCCCGCACAGCGACCCGCACCTCACCCGGCTTCAGAACGGCCGGCTCGGCGGGGACCAGGTCGACGCCGTCGATGGTGCCCGGGTCGACGGCGGCGACGTGCCACAGGTCGGCCTGCGGGGTGAGCGTGTCGCCGGTTGGCCGGACCACCCGGGGGGTCAGAACCGCGTCGCCCCGGATCGCGAGCTGCCCGCCGGTCGGGGCCGGGTCGTCGGCCACCGCCGCGAGCAGGGCCACCGCCCCGGCGTCCAGCGGACCGTCGAGGTCGGCGAGCACGATGCGGCCCGGGTGCTCCGACTGCGCCGACCGCAGCAGACCCCACACCGCCGCACCCGCCAGGTCGGCCACCCGATCGCCCGGCTGCGCCGACACGGCGTTTCGGCCGACCACGACGAGCCGCGCGTCGGCGAGCACGTCGGCACCCAGCCACGCCTGCACGACGCCCAGTGCGCCCGACGTCACCGACCGGACCAGCTCCGGCAGGTCGCCCCCGCCCGGCGCCCCATCCGTGACGGGCAGCAGCAGGAGGCCCGGCGTCGCCCGGCCCGCCTCCACGGCCCGCACCAGCGCCGCCACGTCCGCGAACACCGGCAGCCCCGCCACCTCGGCGTCACCCAGCACCACCGCGCCCGACACGTCCCCCGCCGGGGCCACCTCCTCGACCCGCCAGGACACCTCGAACAGCGAACGATCGGCCGACGCGACGACCCCGCCCAGTTCCCGCAACACCAACGAGTCCACCGACACCACCGGCGCACCCGAGGCATCCACCGCCACCAACCGCACACCCGAACCCACACGACTCAACCGCACCCGCAACACCGACGCACCCGAGGCATGCACCTGCACACCCGAGAACGCGAACGGCACCCGAGGCCCGTCACCCTCCCCGCTGAGCAACAACCCGATCGGGTGCAGGGCCGCGTCCAGCAACGCCGGATGCACCCCGAACGCCGACACGTCCGCCGCCTCGTCCGGCAGCACGACCTCCGCGTACACCTCACCCTCGCCGGCCCACACCCGACGCAGGCCCCGGAACACCGGCCCGTACACCAGGCCGTGCCCGGCAAGCGCCTCGTACCAGCCCGCCAGGTCCGTCTCCGGCACACCAACCGGCGGCCACGCCCCCACCGCAGGCTCCTCGGCGGCGGCCGGCTCCAGCAGGCCCTCCGCGTGCCGCACCCACTCCGCCTCGGCGTCGTCCTCGGCCTGCGAATGCACCGTCACCTGGCGGACGCCGCCCTCGGCCGCACCCACCCGCACCTGCACCCGCACCCCACCCGAGGCCGGCAACACCAACGGCGCGGAAACCGTCAACTCCCGCACCCGCGACGCACCCACCTCGTCACCCGCACGCACCACCAGCTCCACCAACGCCGTGCCCGGCACCACCACCGCACCCGACACCACATGATCCGCCAACCACGCGTGCGACGACACCGACAACCGACCCGTCAACACCACCTCGTCGTCACCGGCAAGACGCACCGCCGCACCCAACAACGGATGCCCGGCCACCCCCAGCCCCGCCCCGGACACGTCACCGACGCGCCACGAACCCACCTCGGGCCAGAACCGCTGCCGCTGGAACGCATACGTCGGCAGGTCCACCCGCGCCGCCCCGGAACCGGCGAAGACGGCGGCCCAGTCGACGGGTACGCCGGCGGTGTGCAGGTCGCCCAGCGCGGTGAGGAGCTGGCGGGGACCGTGCTCGTCGCGGCGCAGCGAGCCGACGACGACGCCGGGCTGCCCGGCGGCGGCCCGGTCGAGGGCGTCCTGCACCACGACCTTGAGCACGGGGTGCGGGCTGACCTCGACGAACGTGCGGAAGCCGGCGTCGATCAGCGCGTCGACCACGGGGGCGAGGCGGACCGGCTCGCGCAGGTTCCGGTACCAGTAGTCGGCGTCCAGCCCGGTGGTGTCGAGGCGCTCGCCGGTGACGGTCGAGTGGAAGGCCACCTCCGCCGGGTGGGCCTCGATCACGCCGAACGAGGCGGCCAGGTCCTCGCGGACGGCCTCGACGTGGCCGGAGTGGGACGCGAAGTCCACCGCGACCCGGCGGGCCCGGATGCCGCGCTCCGCGCAGGCGGCGAGCAGCTCGTCGATCGGGCCGACGTCGCCCGCCACCACGGTCGCGGCGGCGCCGTTGAGTGCGGCGACGGAGAGCGCCCGCGCCCACGGGGCGATGAGCAGCTCGGTGTCGGCGGCGGGCAGCGGCACGGAGACCATGCCGCCCCGCCCGGAGATGGCCAGCAGGCCCCGGCTGCGGGCGACGACGAGCCGCACCGCGTCGGGCAGGGTGAGCGCGCCGACGACGCAGGCGGCGGCGATCTCGCCCTGCGAGTGGCCGACGACGGCGTCGGGCCGGACGCCGCAGGCCCTCCACACCTCCGCGAGGGAGACCATGATGGAGAAGAGCAGCGGCTGGACGACGTCCACCCGGTCCGCCGGCGGGGCCCCGGGCGCGCCCCGCAGGACGTCCTCGATGTTCCAGTCGACGAGGTGGGACAGCTCCGCCGCGCACTGCGCCATCCGGTCGCGGAAGACGGGCGAGGAGTCCAGGAGGTCGAGGGCCATCCCGGCCCACTGCGAGCCCTGGCCGGGGAAGACGAAGACAACCTTCGGCGTACCGTCGGCGACGGCGGGGTGGTCGGCGTCGGCGAGCGCGGCGAGCCCGGCCAGCGCGGTCTCCCGGTCGGCGGCCACCGCGACCCGCCGGTGCGGGTGGTGGGCGCGGCCGGTGGCGAGCGAGTACCCGAGGTCGGCGAGGTCGAGGCCCGGCGCGTCGGCGAGGTGGGCCCGGACCCGCTCGGCCTGGTCGCGCAGCGCACGGGCGTCGCGGGCCGAGACGAGCAGCGGTACGGCGTCGGCGGCGACCAGTCCGGGCGGCGGGCCGGGGCGCTCGGGGCGGGGCGCGGCGGCGTCGGCCGGGGCCTGCTCGATGATGGCGTGGGCGTTGGTGCCGCTGATGCCGAAGGAGGAGACGGCGGCCCTGCGGGGCCGGTCCAGGACCGGCCAGGGGGCGGCCTCGGTGGTGAGGGTGACCGCCCCGGCCGCCCAGTCGACGTGCGGGGACGGCTCGTCCACGTGCAGGGTCGGCGGGACGAGGCCGTGCCGCATCGCGAGGACCATCTTGATGATGCCGGCGACGCCGGCGGCGGCCTGGGTGTGCCCGATGTTCGACTTGATCGAGCCGAGCAGCAGGGGCCGACCTTCGGGCCGGTCCTGCCCGTACGTGGCCAGGAGCGCCTGCGCCTCGATCGGGTCACCGAGGGTCGTGCCGGTGCCGTGGGCCTCGACGGCGTCCACGTCGGCGGCGGTGAGCCGGGCGTTGGCGAGGGCCTGCCGGATCACCCGCTGCTGCGACGGCCCGTTCGGGGCGGTGAGGCCGTTCGACGCGCCGTCCTGGTTCACGGCGGTCCCCCGGATCACGGCGAGGACGCGGTGGCCGCGCCGCCGGGCGTCGGAAAGGCGCTCGACCAGGAGGATGCCGACGCCCTCGCCCCAGCCGGTGCCGTCGGCCGACGCGGCGAACGCCTTGCACCGCCCGTCGGGTGCGAGGCCGCCCTGGCGGGAGAACTCGGAGAACATGCCGGGCTGGGCCATCAGGGCGACGCCCCCGGCGAGGGCCATCTCGCACTCGCCGGAGCGCAGCGCCTGCGCGGCCAGGTGCAAGGCGACCAGGGACGACGAGCAGGCGGTGTCGACGGTGACGGCCGGCCCCTCCAGGCCGAACGTGTAGGCGACCCGGCCGGACGCGACACTGCCGGCGGTGCCGGTGAGCAGATGCCCTTCCAGTCCGTCGAGGCCGTCGCCGCCGGTGGCGGCGTAGCCGGAGGAGGCGGCGCCGATGAAGACGCCGGTGACGGTGCCGTGGCCGCTGGCGGGGTCGAGGCCGGCGTGCTCGAACGCCTCCCACGAGGTCTCCAGCAGCAGCCGCTGCTGCGGGTCCATCGCCAGGGCCTCACGCGGGCTGATGCCGAAGAACCCGGGGTCGAACTCGCCCGCGTCGTAGAGGAAGCCGCCCTGCCGGGTCGTGGACGTGCCCGCCCGGTCGGCGTCCGGGTCGTACAGCCCGTCGAGGTCCCAACCCCGATCGGTCGGGAACCCCCCGATCGCGTCCCCACCCGAGGCGACAAGCTCCCAGAGCTGCTCCGGACTGGACACCCCGCCGGGGTAGCGGCAGGCCATGCCGATGATGGCGATGGGCTCGTCGGAGCCCGCCGTGCCGGCGGCGCGGGCGATGGCTCGGCCGGCGCTCGTGGTGTCGCCGAGCTGCTCGTGCAGGTGCTCGGCCAAGCGCTCCGGCGTCGGGTAGTCGAAGACGAGGGTGGCGGGCAGCCGCAGCCCCGTCGCTCCCGCGAGCCGGTTACGCAGCTCGACCGACGTCAGCGAGTCGAAGCCCAGCTCCTTGAACGCCCGACCACCCGGCACCGCCTGCGCCGACGCGTGCCCGAGCACCGCCGCCGCCTGCGCACACACCAACTCCACCAGCAACCGGCGCGCCTCGTCCCGCGCCAGCCCCGCCAGCCGCTCCGCCCAGCCCGGTCCCGTGGGGCTTGACGCGCCGCCGGCCTGGCGGCGTCCGCCGGTCCGGGCGAGCAGCCGCAGGATCGGCGGAACCTGGTCGGCGTCCCCGGTGATGCGGAGGCGGGCCGCCGCGATCGTCGGCAGTGGCCTGGCGGTGGCCGCGTCGAGCAGGGCGCTGCCCTCGGCGGCGGTCAGTGCGCTCATGCCGAACCGCCGCAGCCGCCGCTCGTCGTCGCCGTCGAGGTGGGCGGTCATGGCGCTGGCGGCGGCCCACATGCCCCAGCCGATGCTGGTGGCCGGCAGCCCCCGGTCGTGGCGGTGTTGGGCGAGGGCGTCGAGGAACGCGTTCGCGGCGGCGTAGTTGCCCTGGCCGGGCGAGCCCAGCGTCGCCGCGACCGACGAGAACAACACGAACGCCGACAGATCCAGATGCGCGGTCGCCTCGTGCAACGCCCACCCGGCGTCCACCTTCGGTCGCATCACGGCGGCGACGTCGTCGGCGGAGAGCGACGTGACGACCGCGTCGGCCACGACGCCCGCGCAGTGCACCACGGCGGTCAGCGGATGCGCCGCGTCCACCCCGGCCACGAGCCGCCGCACCTGCTCCGGATCACCCACATCCACCGAGACGGCCGTGACACTCGCCCCCGCCCCGGTCAGCTCGCTCACCAGCGCCGCGTAGTCCGAACCCTCGACCGGCAACCGCCGCGACGCCAACACCAGCCGACGGGACTGACCCGAGGCGACCAGATGCCGGGCCACCACACCCGCCAAGGCACCAGATGCGCCCGTGACCAGCGTCGTCCCCTCCGGATCGACCGGAACGGGGACGGTCAGCACGACCTTGCCGACGTGCTTGGCCTGGCTGATGTGCCGCAACGCCTGACGCGCGTGCCGCACGTCCCATGCCCGCACCGGCAACGGCGTCAAAGCGCCACTGTCGAAAAGCTCCAGCAGTTCGCCGAGCATCTGCCCGATCCGGGTGCTGCCCGCCTCGTTCAGGTCAAACGCCCGATAGGCAACCCCCGGATGCTCCACAGCCACCACAGCCGCATCACGCACATCCGACTTGCCCATCTCCACGAACCGACCGCCACGCGGCAACAACCGCAACGACGCATCCACGAACTCACCCGCAAGCGCGTCCAACACCACATCCACACCCGCGCCACCCGACGCAGACGCAAACAACCCCTCGAACTCCGTCGACCGCGACGACGCAATCCGCTCCTCAGCCACACCCAGGCCCCGCAGCGTGCCCCACTTGCCGGGGCTCGCCGTCGCATACACCGTCGCACCGAAATGCCGGGCAAGCTGAATCGCCGCCATACCCACCCCACCCGCACCCGAGTGGACCAGCACAGACTCGCCCGAGCGCAGACCCGCCAGATCACGCAACGCGTAGTACGCCGTGAGGAAGACCAGCGGGACGGACGCCGCCTCGGTGAACGACCAGCCGGCGGGGATCTTGGCCACCCGCTCGCGCTCGGCGACGACCTGCGGGCCGAACCCGGGCTCGAACATGCCCATGACCCGGTCGCCGGGGGCGAGGCCGTCGACGCCGGGGCCGACCTCCAGGACGACGCCCGCGCCCTCGCTGCCCATCCGGGCCGCCGGGTCCGGGTACATGCCGAGCGCGATGAGCACGTCGCGGAAGTTCACGCCGGTGGCGCGCACGGCGATCCGCACCTGCCCGCTCCCCAGCTCGGCGGCCGGGGCGGGGACCAGGTCCACGCCGTCGAGGGTGCCGGGGGCGACCGGCGCGAGGTGCCAGAGGCCCGACGCCGGGGGCGTCAGCTCGTCGCCGGCCAGGCGCGCCATCCGGGGTACGCGCACCGCGCCGCCCCGGATCGCGAGCTGCCCGCCGGTCGGGGCCGGGTCGTCGGCCACCGCCGCGAGCAGGGCCACCGCCCCGGCGTCCAGCGCACCGTCGAGGTCGGCGAGCACGATCCGGCCCGGATGCTCCGACTGCGCCGACCGCAGCAGACCCCACACCGCCGCACCCGCCAGATCAACCACCCGATCCCCGTCACCCGCCACCACCGCGCCCCGCGTCACCACCACCAACCGCGACTCCACCAACACCTCGGCGGCCAAGAACGCCTGCACCACACCCAGCACGCTCGTCGTCGCCGCCCGCGCCGCCTCCGGCACCGACGCCTGGCCGGCGGAGACCGGCAGCAGCAGGAGCCCCGGCGCCGTCCGGCCCGTCTCCACCGCGTCGAGCAGCGCCGCCACGTCCGCGAAGACCAGCAGGCCCGCCACCTCGGCGTCGCCCAGCGCCACCGCGCCCGACACGGCCCCGGCCGGGACCACGTCCTCGACCCGCCAGGACACCTCGAACAGGGAGCGGTCCGCCGCGCTGGGGGCCGAGACGGCGCCCATCTCGCGCAGGACGAGCGAGTCGACGGAGACGACCGGCGCGCCGTTCTCGTCGGCGGCGACGAGGCGCACCGACGAGCCGGACCGGGTCAGCCGCACCCGCAGCGTGCGGGCGCCGGAGGCGTGCACCTGCACGCCGGAGAACGCGAACGGCACCCGGGGGCCGGTGCCGGTGCCGGCGTCGAGCAGCCCGATCGGGTGCAGGGCGGCGTCCAGCAGCGCCGGATGCACCCCGAAGCCCGCGGCGTCGCCCGCCGCCTCGTCGGGCAGGGCGACCTCGGCATACACCTCGCCGTCGCCGGTCCACACCCGACGCAGCCCCCGGAACATTGGCCCGTACGACAGGCCGTGCTCGGCGAAGGCCGGGTACCAGCCGGTTAGCTCCACCTCGGACGCCCCGACGGGCGGCCACGCCCCAACGGTCGGCTCCTCGACGACGGCGGGCTCCAGCAGGCCCTCGGCGTGCCGCACCCACTCCGCCTCGGCGTCCTCCTCGGCCTGCGAGTGCACCGTCACCTGACGGAGGCCACCCTCGGCCGCACCCACCCGCACCTGCACCCGCACCCCACCCGAGGCCGGCAACACCAACGGCGCAGAAACCGTCAACTCCCGCACCCGCGACGCACCCACCTCGTCACCCGCACGCACCACCAACTCCACCAACGCCGTGCCCGGCACCACCACCGCACCCGACACCACATGATCGGCCAACCACGCGTGCGACGACACCGACAACCGACCCGTCAACACCACCTCGTCGTCACCGGCCAACCGCACCGCCGCACCCAACAACGGATGCCCGGCCACCCCCAGACCCGCCCCGGACACGTCACCGACGCGCCACGAACCCACCTCAGGCCAGAACCGCTGCCGCTGGAACGCATACGTCGGCAGGTCCACCCGCGCCGCCCCGGAACCGGCGAGCCAGGGCCGCCAGTCGACGGGTACGCCGTGGACGTGCAGCTCGGCGAGGGCGGCGAGCAGGGCGTGCGCATCGGGTCGGTCCCGCCGCTGCGCCGCCACGGCCAGCACCGTGTCGCCGTCCGGCAGCGCGTCGGCCGTCAGCGCGGTCAGCACGCTGCGCGGGCCGATCTCCAGGAACGTGTCCACACCGGCCGCCCGCAGCGCGGCGACCCCGTCGGCGTACCGGACGGCCTCGCGCACGTGCCGCACCCAGTAGTCGGGGCTGCGCAGCTCGTCGCCCTCGGCGAGGGCCCCGGTCACGTTCGACACCACGGGCAGCGTCGGCGCGGAGAACGTCAACCGGCCGAGCAGCGCCCGGAACTTCTCCAGCATCGGCTCCATCAGCGGGCTGTGGAACGCGTGACTCACCGCCAACCGGCGGGTCCGCGCACCCCGCTCCCGCCACACCCGCTCCACCTCGTCCAGGGCGTCCACGGCACCGGAGACGACCACGGCCGACGGGCCGTTCACGGCGGCGATCCCGACCCGGTCGGTCAGCCCGTCGAGTGAGGCGAGCACGTCGGCCTCGGCGGCGGCGACGGCGAGCATCCCGCCGCCGGCCGGCAGCGCCTGCATCAACCGCCCCCGCGCCGCCACCAGGGCGCACGCGTGCTCCAGGGACAACACCCCCGCCACGTACGCGGCCGTGACCTCACCGATCGAGTGCCCGCCCACGAAGTCCGGCACCACGCCGAACGACCCC
>NZ_BBZF01000012.1:145299-181234 GCF_020884795.1 Micromonospora okii | reverse complement strand
GCCGGAACAGCGCCACCTCCACGGCGAACAGACCCGCCTGGGTGAACACCGTCTGATCCAGCAACCCCGCCTCCGGCGTGCCCGCCTCCGCGAACAGCACCGCCCTCAACGGCTTCGGCAACGCCCGGTCCAGGTGCGCGCACACCTCATCGAGCGCGGCGGCGAAGACGGGGAACTCCGCGTACAACTCCCGGCCCATGCCCGCGCGCTGCGCGCCCTGCCCGGAGAACAGCACCGCGAGCGGGCCCCGCTCGGTCGCCTGGCCCGCGACCACGGCGCCGGACGGCGAGCCCGCCGCCAGGGCGCGCAGCCCCGCCAGCAGGTCGTCCCGGCCGGCGGCGCCCACGACGGCCCGGCTGTCCAGTGCGGACCGGGCGGTGACCGAGGAGAACGCCACGTCCAGGGGGCGCGCGTCGGCGTCGGCGTCGAGCCAGGCGGCCCAGCGGCCCGCCTGGGCGGCGAGCGCGGCGGGGTGCGCGGCCGAGAGCACGACCGGGACCGCCGGGAGTTCCCGCGCGTCCCCGGCGACGGCCTCGGGAGCCGGCTCGGGGGCCTGCTCCAGGACGAGGTGGGCGTTGGTGCCGCTCATCCCGAACGACGACACGGCGGCGCGGCGGGGCCGCCCCGGCTCCCCGTCCCAGGGGCGGGCCTCGGTGAGCAGGGAGACCGCGCCGCCCGTCCAGTCGACGTGCGGGGTGGGGCGCTCGACGTGCAGGGTCGCCGGGAGGAGCCCGTGCCGCATCGCCATGACCATCTTGATCACGCCGCCGACGCCGGCGGCGGCCTGGGTGTGGCCCAGGTTCGACTTCAGGGAGCCGAGCCAGAGCGGCCGGTCGGCGGGCCGGTCCTGCCCGTACGTGGCGATGAGCGCCTGCGCCTCGATCGGGTCGCCGAGCCGGGTGCCGGTGCCGTGCGCCTCGACGGCGTCCACGTCGGCGGGGGCGAGGCCGGCGTTCTCCAGGGCCTGCCGGATGACCCGCTGCTGGGCGGGGCCGTTGGGGGCGGTGAGGCCGCTGCTGGCCCCGTCCTGGTTGACCGCGCTGCCCCGGATGACGGCCAGGACCGGGTGGCCGTTGCGCTGGGCGTCGGAGAGCCGCTCGACGAGCACCAGGCCGACGCCCTCGGCCCAGCCGGTGCCGTCCGCGTCGGCGGAGAACGCCTTGCAGCGGCCGTCGGCGGCGAGGCCCCGCTGGCGGGAGAACTCGACGAAGCCGCCGGGGGTGGCCATCACGCTGACGCCGCCGGCCACGGCGAGGTCGCACTCGCCGTCGCGCAGGGCCTGGCCGGCCAGGTGCAGGGCGACCAGGGAGGACGAGCAGGCGGTGTCGATGGTGACCGCCGGCCCCTCCAGGCCGAACGAGTAGGCGAGGCGGCCGGAGATGACGCTGGCGGCGGTGCCGGTGAGGACGTACCCCTCGGCGCCGGAGGGAAGGCGGCGGAGCACGGTGGCGTAGTCCTGCCCGGCGGTGCCGACGAAGACGCCGGTGCGGCTGCCGCGCAGCGAGCCCGCGTCGATGCCGGCGCGCTCGAACAGCTCCCAGGTGCTCTCCAGCAGCAGGCGCTGCTGCGGGTCCATCGCGAGGGCCTCGCGCGGCGAGATGCCGAACAGCGTCGGGTCGAAGTGGCCGGCGTCGCGCAGGAAGCCGCCCCGGTCGCTGTACGAGGTGCCGGGGTGGTCGGGGTCCGGGTCGTACAGCCGGGCCAGGTCCCAGCCCCGGTCGGTGGGGAACGTCGATGTGGCGTCGGTGCCCGCGACGACCAGGTCCCACAGCTCCTCGGGCGAGCCGACGCCGCCGGGGAACCGGCACGCCATGCCGACGACGGCGAGGGGCTCCGGCTCGGAGTTCTCCAGTTCCGCCAGGCGCCGGTGCGCCTGGCGGAGTTCGGTGGTCACCCACTTCAGGTGTTCGAGGAGCTTCTTCTCGTCCGCCATGACCCACCCGCCCGGAGCTTGCTATCGACCGATTCCGCCGAACACTGAGGAAGCCATCGATTGGACCCGGCGTGATCGACCGGGGACGACCGATGGCGAGAGGGACGCAGTCACCGCTTCATGTCGTGTCCTCACCGCTGATCGCCCGCACGCCGCCGCACCGTCCGCCCCCGGGATTTCCGGTGTCATGACCGCCACCGTGAGTGGACGGTACTGAGCGGCGCACAGCCGCCCAACCCCTACGGACCCCTCAATCGACCCTCCCGGCGGGGCACCGCTCGGGCGGAGTATTCGCAGGATGAGGCGGGTGGAACCGGCCCCGTCGGGGCGGGTCGGACCGGCCCGGCGAGGCCGGCCCGGAGGGCTCGGGCAGGGGCGTCGGCGGGGCCGGGAAGGAAGGTCGGGCGGAGCGGGGCAGGGGCGTCGGCGGGTCAGCCGGAGCGGCGGGCGGGGGCCGGCAGGATCACCCGCAACTGCCCCGGCGGGGTGGCGCGGCGACGCCACTCGCGCGGGTAGCCGACGGAGACCTCCTCGAACCGGACGCCGTCGTACCAGGTGGTGCGGGGGATGTGCAGGTGGCCGTAGACGGCGACCCGGGTGTCGTAGCGCAGGTGCCAGTCGGCGGTCAGGTCCGTGCCGCACCACTGGGCGAACTCGGGGAAGCGCAGGATGCGGGTCGGCTCGCGGACCAGCGGGTAGTGGTTGACCAGCACGGTGGGCAGCCCGCCGCGTTCCGCGTCGAGCCGCCGCTCGGTGTGCGCGACCCGCGCCCGGCACCAGGCGTCCCGGCTCGGGTACGGGTCGGGGTGCAGCAGGATCTCGTCGGTGCAGACGACGCCGGTCTCGTGCGCCAGGGCCAGCGCCTGCTCCTTCGTGTACGTGCCGGGGGGCCGCCACGTGTAGTCGTACCCGACGAAGAGTGGGGCGACCAGCACCGGGTCGCCGTCGCGGTCCCAGACGGGGTACGGGTCCTCCGGGGTCACCACGCCGAGGCGGCGGCACAGCTCCACGAGGTGCCGGTAGCGGGCCTCGCCGCGCAACTGGAGAGCGTCGTCCCGGGGCGTCCACAGCTCGTGGTTGCCCGGCGCCCAGATGACCTTGGCGAACCGGTCGCGGAGCAGGCCGAGCGCCCACTCGATGTCGGCGGCGAACTCGCCGACGTCACCGGCGACGATCAGCCAGTCCCCGTCGTCGTCGGGGCGCAGCGCCTCCACGACGGCCTTGTTCTCGGCGTACACGACGTGCAGGTCGCTGATCGCGAGGAGCCGGCCGCCCTGGGAGCCGGTCACAGGGCACCTCCCGTACCTCCGGGCACCCGCGCACCCTCCCCCACCGCCCGCCCCCGCGCGCACGCGGGGACGACAACCTGTCGGGCTCCGACCCTACGGGAAACCGGCAGGAAACGGCACACCCCTAGACAGGACCGTCGACCCCTAGCTGTGGGCGGCCCCGTCCTGCGTCAGTGCGTGCCGGGGCGCGCGGCGGCTGCGGCATCGGCGGCGACGGTGAGCGGATCCGTGAGCGGCCGACCCAGCAGGCGCGCGAGGTCGGGGCCGGTGTCGTCGAGGAACCCGTGGCGGACACCGGTGGCGATCGAGGCGAGCATCGGCGGCTGGAACGGCAGCAGGTTGGCGTCGCCGAGCAGGCGGCTGCGGTACTCACCCAGCCCGATCGTGCGGTGGGGGACGCCGAGACGCTCGGCGACGTCGCCGGCGGTGATCGGGTCGCCGACCAGGTCGTAGACCCTGCCGGCGTGCGCGGTCGGCTCGCCTGCGACGACGGCTGCGGCGGCTGCCAGGTCCGCCCGCGCCACCGCGGCGAGAGCGCCGGTGCCGAACGCCGACTCCAGGCCGTCGGGGGTCCAGGTGAGCAGGGCGCCGAAGAGCTCGGCGTACAGCCCGTTGCGGAGTACGGTCCACGCGAGCCCGCTGCCCCTGACCATCCGCTCGGTGGCCCGGTGGGCGGGTGCGAACCCGAGGTGGTCACCGGCGCCGGTCAGGCTGGTGTAGACCACGTGGGTCACCCCGTCGCGGCGCGCAGCGTCGAGAACGGTCCGGTGACGGGCGACGACCTGGTCGTCCTCGGCGTACCCGGCCGAGACGAGGAGCAGGGTCGAGACGCCGGTGAGGTCGAGGGTGGCGGGGTCGTCGAAGTCGAGGTGGCGCTGTGCGTCGGTGGGAGTGCGGCTCCCTCCCAGGGCGGGCACCCCTCGCTCGGCCAGCTCCGCGAGCGTGCGGGAGGCGAGCTGTCCGTTGGCGCCGGTCACCATGATCATTGCGGTTCGGTCTCCTGCCGTGGTTCTCTTCGGTAACTACGGTAAGAGCCTGAACCGGCGCCCGGCGGCCCACAAGGAGGCAGTCTCGTGTCACCCACGCACACCGACGTAACCACGGGAGCCGCCGCGCTCGAACCATGCGGGCAGCCGGACCACCCGGACTGCGGCATCCGGGACGTCCTCGATCGGGTGGGCGACAAGTGGTCTGTCCTCGTGATCGTCGAACTCGCCAACGGGCCCCGGCGGTTCCGTCAGCTCCAGCGCGCCATCGACGGGATCTCCCAGCGCATGCTGACCCTCACGGTGCGCCGCCTGGAGCGGGACGGCCTCGTCCTCCGCACCGTGTACCCGACCGTGCCCGCCCAGGTCGACTACCGCCTCACCGACACCGGCGCGAGCCTGACCCACCTCGTCAAGGCACTCGCCGACTGGTCACTGGCGCACCGCGCGGCCATCGCCCAGGCCCGCTTGGCCTACGACGCCGACCACCCCGACAACGAGATCCGCTGAGGCGCAGCGCGCCGGCAAGGTGCCCTCCGCAACTTCGGGGAAAGTGGGGCCTGACGGCGCGAATTGGCCGCACTTTCCCCGAAGTTGCGCGGATCTTGGGGTAGAGATCCCGGGCGGCCGGGGAGACACGGCCCGGCGGCAGCCGGCTCACGCCCCGGCGGTCGTGCGGGTGTGGAAGGTGCGGCGGTAGGTGCTGGGGTTGGTGTGCCTGCGTCGGGTGAAGTGGTGCCGCAGGGTGTCGGGGGTGCCGAGACCGCAGCGGGCGGCGATCTGCTCGATCGTCATCTCGGTGTCTTCGAGGAAATGTTCGGCCAGCAACAGCCGCTGGTCGATGATCCACTGGTGGGGCGTGGTGCCGGTGGCTGCGGTGAACCGACGGGCGAACGTTCGCGGTGACATGTGCGCGCGGGCGGCGAGCTGGTCGACGGTCAACGGCTCGGCGAGGTGTTGTCGGACCCACTCCAGCAGGTCGCCTAGGTCGCTGCCGCCGGATGCGGGCACCGGCGCCTGGATGAACTGGGCCTGCCCGCCCGTGCGGTGCGCCGGGACGACCATGCGTCGGGCGAGGGCGTTGGCGGTGGTGGCGCCGTGCGCACGGCGTACGAGGTGCAGGCAGGCGTCGATGGCGGCGGCGGTGCCCGCGCTGGTGACGACGGGGCCGTCCTCGACGTAGAGCACGTTGGCGTCGACGTGCACCGAGGGGTACCGGCGGGCCAGCGTGGCGGCGTACTGCCAGTGGGTTGCCGCGCGGCGGCCGTCGAGCATCCCGGCGGCGGCCAGCAGGAAGGCTCCCGAGCAGACCGCGAGCACGGTCGCGCCCCGCCCGACCGCGTCGTGCAGGGCGGCGACGAGCGGGGCCGGGGGTGCGACGTCCCGGTCGGTCCACGCGGGCACGGCGATCAGGTCTGCGGTGGCGAGGCGGTCCAGCCCCTGCTCGACGTGGATGGCGAAGCCGGAGGTGCTGGGAATCCGGCCCGGCTGCACCGCGCACACCGCGAAGTCGTAGCGGGGCAGGCCGGCCGAGGTGCGGTCCATCCCGAAGACCTCGCTGATCACGCCGAGCTCGAACGCCGCGACGTGGTCACCGACGACAGCAGCGACGTTCTTCAGCACCGGCCGAGTATGGCAGAAATTGCCTGGTGTCCGGCAGTGCTGCCAGTGTTCCTGCCCGGTCGTTCCGCTGAAACTGATCGGCATGACGACGACCCCTCACCCGACCGACACCGACCCGGCGGCCGACGCTGCGCACAGGCAGCGGAACGCCGATGCGGCGAGCGCGGCGCAGCACTTCGCGGCGAGACTGCGGCACGAGACCGACCCATCGGACGTGGCGGCTGCCCGGGCCGCCGGCACCAGGCCGCTCGTCATCGACGTGCGCAGCAGGACGGCCTGGGATCAGGGCCACATCCCCGGTGCGCTCCACGTGCCGGGCGCGGACCTTCTCGCCCGGCTCGACGAGCTGCCTGCCGCCCACGAGGATCCGCAGATCGTCGTCTACTGCTGGGGGCCGGGGTGCAACGGCAGCACGAGGGCCGCGCTGACGCTGGCGCAGGCCGGCTACCGCCACGTCCGGGAGATGATCGGCGGCTTCGAGTACTGGGCCCGCGAGGGCTTTGCCATCGACGGCGTGGGCGGGCGGCGTCGGCTGCCGGTCGACGGGCTGACCGCCCCGCTGCCATCGGACCTGGGCGCGCCAGCGGCGCGGGAGCACCATCGTGGTTGACGCTACGTGATGACCTCGATCAGGCCGACGACGACGCCCACGGGGAGCGCCAGGAGGCCGATGGCGGCGACGACGCACCCGCCGCCGGACGGTCGCGCCGCCGGGGCCGCGTACCGGTTGTCGGGGTCGAAGGGGTCGACGCCCTGCCGTTCCATCTCCTGCATGGCCGACCCGATCTCCCGCAAGCAGGGGTCACAGAGCGTCATGCCTGCGTCCAGCCCGGTCGCACCGCACCGCGCGCACCTGCCCATCGACTACCCCCTCGAAGAATCAAAGGCACCCTCGATCGCGCCACACCGGATCCAACGATATATATCAATCTTCGTGCCGGGGCTGGCGCGAGTGTCGCCTATCCGAAGTTCTCGGGCGGTCTGCTCTGCCGGGGATCGCCGCACCGTCCTCGGCGGCGCGGAGGACGGTGCGAGCGGCGACCGCCACCGGGCAGCGCGCGATCCGGCAGACCGGGCATCGCCCGTCGGCTCCCGGCGGGTGGTCGCGGAGGACGGCTCGGGCGGCGAGGATCAGCCGGTTGCGGATCTGGGCCAGGGACAGGAACGGGGCGGTCATCCTCACGTCACCCCGAGGGTGACCGCGAGCTGGATGATCGTGGCCGGGGCGTGCGGCTCACGGGCCACCCGGGCGACGATCTCCCGGGCGGCCGGGCGGTGGCGCAGCTCGGCGGGTGCCGTGTGGTCGGCCTCGACCAACGCTCGGCCGGCGTTGGCCGGGTCGTCGGCCTGGAGGTAGGCGCGGGCGGCGTCGAGCAGGTGCGCGGCGCGGTGCTCGACCGGCAGCCACCGCCAGGCGTCCCGCCTGGTCGTCTTCTCGTGCCAGGCGACGGCCTCGGCGGCGTCGCCGAGGTCGAGGGCTGCGGCGGTACGGGCCAGGTCCACCGCCGTGGGCCCGAACGCGGCGCGCTGGTGGTCGTGGCCGTCGCCCACCCGGGCGGCCATCTCGGCGGCCTCGCCGAGCAGGTCGGCGGTGGTCGCGTCGTCGCCGTGGCGGGCCGCGGCGAGGGCGGCCTGGACGAGCAGCGTTCCGCGTAGCGCCACCTCGGCGGGGGTGCCGGCGTGCGGGTCGAGCGGGGTGATCCGGTGCGCGGCGGCGAGCGTGGCCGCCAACGCCGCCCGCGCCCGCCCGGAGGCACGCAGCGCCTGGCCGAGCTGCACGGCGGCGACGGCCAGCATCGTGGGCACGCCGGTGGCGGTGGCCATCGCCCGGTCGGCCGCCAGCCAGCCCAGGTCGGCCTCGCCGAGCTTGACCAGCAGCGCGGCGGCGATCCGGTACGCCTCCACGAGCCCCACCCGGCCCGCCGCCGGGTCGTCGGCGTGGGCGCGCTGCGCGCCGGCCAGCAACTCCGGCAGCAGGGCGGTCACCTGCGGGTAGTGGGCGCGCTGAAAGGCGTTCCACGCATGCTCGACGTCCCGCACCACCCGGCCGACCAGGGCGGCGTCGCGGGCCCCGGGGCGACCAAGGGCGATCTCGTACGTCGACAGCGCCTCGCGTATCCGCTCCACTCCCCCGGCCCGCTCGGTCGCGGTGGCGGGCCGGGCGTCCCGGCCGAGCAGGACCGTCGTGTCGATGCGCAGGACGACGGCGATCTCCTGGAGCGTGGAGACCTTGTCGAGGGACCGGACGCCGCGCTCGACCTTGTCCACCCAGCTCTTCGACTTGCCGAGCCGGTCGGCGAACACCTGCTGCGACAGTTTCCGCCGCCCTCGCCAGTAGGCGACCCGCCGGCCGACCGGCAGCAGCTCACTGCTGTCCACGCCGCCACCGCCGGTCCGGTACGGCCCGGGTCGTCTCCTCGGCCGGTATCCGCTCCGCCTCGGCCATCTCCAGAATCCGCCGCCTGGCCGCCTCCTGTTCCTTCGCCTCCGCCTGCTCACCCCGGCTCGGCCCCTGATCACGCTGCTTACCGCCCACCTGCACCCCTTCGAGAGAGGGCGCGGCGGTGCGCTCTGGAAGGACCGCCACCGCCTCGCCGGCTGAGGGACACGGCGGCAGGGCATCGGGAAGAATTCGCGCAGCCGGGTCCGTGATCAGGACGCTACCGACGGCACATGTGGCCACTGGAACACCTACGCACCACTATCGGCCGGCTACTGCACGGTCATGCCCATCCGCTCGCACAGGCCCCGCAGCTCTGCCGAGGTCACACCCTTGCGCAGCAGCGACCGCACTGTCTCCCGGGCCGACGCTGACGACCGGGCGTGCTGGGAGCCGACCCGTTCCGCAGCCAGCAGCATCCGCACCGCGTCCCGGTCCCGGCCGACAGCCTCAGCGGCCCGGCCCAGGTCGAGCCAGAAGTACACCTGCCGCACCGCTGGCAACCCGGTCAGCTCGACGCCTGCGGCCGTCCGCAACGCCGCCTCCGGACGCCCCGTGTCGAGCTGGAAGGCCATCCGCCACAGCGCCACGTTTCGCGGCCCCCAGGCGAGATCCCAGCTCTCGGTCTCCCCGGTGTGCGCGGCGATTCGCGCCGCCTCGGCGAGATGGTCCTCGGCGCTTGCCTGGTCGTGCAGGCCGGCGAGGTGGTGTGCCCGCGCCAGATGCAGGAAGCCGAGCACATCCAGAGCGCTCTCCGCCCCACTCCCCGCGAGGTCCGCACCCGCCGTGTCACACAGCGCCCGCGCCGGCCCGTACGCCCCCGAGTAGGCGGACACCCGGGCGCGGTTCGCCGCCGCGACCCCCGCAGCCACCGGGTCATCGAGCAGACCTGCCGCCTCGGCGCAACGCTCCGCCGCGAGCCACGCATGAGCCGGATAGCCGACGTTGAGCAGGGAACCCATCGCCACGCCGTAGGCCGGGACCATCTCCGCCAACGCCGCGCGGTGATCGGAGAGGCCGTGCAGCGCCGGCACCAGGTCGACGAGCCGGCGCAGGGCACCCGCGTAGTCACACCGCCCGTACAGCGCGCGCACGAGCAGGGCCTCCCGGCGTACCTGCTCGACGGTGCCCGGCGCATCGAGCCGAACGCCCATCGGCGTGTCCATCATGGTCCGCCACACCCGCTCCGCGTCGATCCGAGCAGCGTCGAGCTGCCGATCAGCGGGCGTGTACGGCTGCCCGGTCAGGTCGATCACCGAGCATTCCAGCGCAGCGGCCAGGTCCACGACCATGTACCGATCGGTGCGCTGCTTGCCGCGCTCGATACGCGACCAGGACGTGTGGGAGATGCCGGCACGACTGGCGGCGTGCCGAATGCTCCAGCCGCGAAGCTCACGGCGAGCCCGAATGCGGTCACCGATCGAGGGGTCGTCAGGTATGGGGCGACGAGGCATCAGCGGCGCTCCAGCTCGCAGACCGGCCGGCTACCCTGCCGACCTCCGGCCGGCCAGGCACTACAGCGGACAGTACACCCGGTTCACGCACAGCACGTGCTGCGGGCCGCGACATTGAAGCTACGTTCCGTTATCGTGGCCGGCATGAAGCCAGCCGCAGTTCGCGGGTCGTACGAGGGCGTGTGGCTCAGCCGCTACCAGTACTACTCCAGCGGCCGGGAGGAGTCCTTCGCCGGGCAGCACTTCGTGGTCGTGCTTCAGCACGGCGACCGACTGACCGTCCGGAGCCTGCCCGGCTCGGCGGCATCGTCGCTGTCGCTGGACCTCACGGTGGACGGTGCCGTCGTCACCGGCACCTGGGTGGAGCAGACCGACCCGACCGGCTACTACCGGGGCGCCCGGTACCACGGCGCGATCCAGCTCCTGGTCGAGCCAACCGGCCGACGGATGGCCGGGAAGTGGGTGGGGTTCGGCAAGGACATGGACGTCAACACCGGCCCGTGGGAGCTGGCTTTCAAGGATGCCTCGACGTCCAAGGCGACACTCGATCGGTACAACACGCCGGCGGCGTAGCGCGCGGCCTTGCGGAGGTGACGAAACGATCATCGCCCCGCAAGCGGAGTCCGCCGACGGGGCGATGATCGCGGAATGCGCTACTTCTTGCCGATGGTGATGGTCGCCGTACGGTAGTTGTTGCGCTTGTCGTTCTTCGTCGGGTCGTAGTTCTTCTCGATGTTGCCGGCGCTGTCCACCGAGAACCAGTTGAACGTGGTCGTCTCGGTCACGTGGAACACCTGCCCCGGCTCGCGGAACTCGGTCGCCGCGTAGCGGGGCGACTCGAGCGTGGGCCGGCTGCCGTCCGTCGTGTAGTAGATGGTGGCCGGCTCGCTCGTCTCGAAGCGCACGTCGACGGGGCCGGAGGACTTTCCGCCGCCGGGGACGAGTTGGGACGTCGGCTTCTTCCTGTCCTGGCCCCAGTCCGCCGCGACGCGGAACATCTCCATGATCCCGTTGGCGTACTCCAGCGTCTCGGCGTGGCCGCTGACCAGGGCGGGGTTGCCCACCCAGTCCGGCTGGAACGAGCCGCCCTGCCAGTTCCCGGTGGCCGGGTTGTAGACGGAGCCGCCGACCTCCCAGCCGTACGCGTAGATCCCGTAGGTGTGGTAGAGGTCCTCGCGCACGTTGCCCGCCGAGGAGTAGAGGACGTCGGACGAGCCGCCGACGTTCTCCGGCGTGACGACGGTCTCCCGGTGCGCCTTGACCTGCGACAGGATCCGGGCGGCCGACTGCCAGTAGAACGCCTCGTCACCGAGCGGCGGGCGCGGCGTGGTGATCCGGCCGTCCGCGATGTAGGCCCCGGGCTGCCAGAAGAGCTGCCCGCCGTTGGAGTGCACCGACATCATGAACTTGATGTTCCGGTACTTCTCGACCAGCCAGATGATGTTCTTCGACTCGGGCTCGGAGAGCTTCTCCGGGCCCTGGTACGTGCCGCTGGTGCACACCGTCGAGCCGCCCGCGTAGCCGTCGTGGCCCGACCCGACCCGGTAGTTCCGGTTCAGGTCGACGCCCCAGGAGTTCCGCTGGGCGGGGTCGGCGCTCGCGTCCGGGCAGTGGTTCGTCAGGTTCTTCCGCTGCGAGGCGTAGTTGTAGAAGCTGTAGTTCGCGCCGTCGGGGTTGTTGGAGAGGATGAAGAAGACGTCGGTGTTGTCGACGATCCTCTTCGTCTCCTTGTCGGAGCCGTAGTTGTGCACCAGCCGCTCGGCCGCCTCCAGGCTGGTCGTCGCCGGCACCCACTCGCGGGCGTGGTCCTGCGCCTGGATCAGGACGCCGGGCTTCCTGCCGTCGCGGTGCTTGCCGATCCGCAGCACCGGAATCGTGGCGGGGCCGCGCGGCACCTCGCCCTCCGGCGCGCCGACGCGCTTCTGGTCGAGGAAGTCCGTCAGGGCGACCGGGCCGGGCGTCGGCCGGACGATGCCGGTGCCGGCGTTGGTCCGGTACGGGTGCGCTCGGTCGACGAGCCCCTGGGACCGGGTCTTGAGCCCCTCCGCCACCTGGGCGGCGGTGCTGGCCAGCGCGCCGGAGGCGTCCTTGGCGAGCAGGACGCGGACCGCCTTGCCCGCGACCTCCACCGCGAGCGGGAGGTTCGCCCCCGGCCGCTCCACGAACTCGACCGTGACGTCGTTGCCGCCCTCGTGGCCCCACGCCGCCGAGCTGACGACGACCGCCTCCTGCCCGGTCCCGCCGATCGTGGCCTGCGCCTTGCGCTGGTAGCCGTTCGTCTTGTTCGGCAGGTAGACGATCTCGGCGATCTGCGGGTACTGGCGGGCGATCTCGTTGGCGCGGCTGTAGAGCTGCTGCGGGTGCCGGTAGCCGTCGACGAAGTTCCACTTGTAGGACGGGTTCGCCGTCAGCGGCGGCGGGGCGTTCTCCAGCCAGTCGGAGACGGGGCCGGTGGTGACGCCGCCGGTGGAGCTGGTGACGCGGATCTGGTCGGGGCGCTTGTCGAGCTTGAACAGGTTCCGGTGGAACATGTACTGCCCGGAGTCCACGAACCGGCTCATCGTCCGCGCGTAGCCGAACGACGTGCCCTTGCCCGAGTCGTTCTCGACCTGCATCCCGACGATCGGGTCCGCCTGCTGTCCCTCGGTGGTCCGCGCCTCCACGTACAGGAAGCCCTGGCCCTTGGTGGTGAACCAGTCGGCGCGGGCGATCCGCACCGTCGCCGTGTGGCTCGCCGGCGCGACCGTCCGCGCGGCAGCGCCCTGGAGGCCACCGTCGGCCTCCTCGCTCCACTCGAAGCCCGCGCCGTCGTCGAGGATCTCGACGCCCAGCGCCTTCAGTTCGGTGAGCTGCGCGGCGGTGACCACCGCCTCGCCCTCGATGCCGGTCGGCACGCGCTTGAGGCCGTGCTCCAGGTCGAAGCCGGCGGCAACCACCTTGTCGAGCATGTCGGCGCCGGCAAGCCTGAGCTGTACGAGGCGTACCTGCTCCTGAGCCTCGAGCTGGGAACGGCCGGGGCCGGCCGTGGCGGTCGACGTCGTGGGATCCGCGCCGGCGGGCCCGGTCCCCACGACACCCGCCACCAGGGCGGGCAGCGCGAGAAGCGCGATGCGCCGTGGTGTGCGTCGCACTCTTCCCCTCCTTCATGCTTGCGACGATGTGATGGATGTGCTGCCCGGCCTCGCGAAGGTCGCTACTCCATCGAGGACGGTCGGTGGTGGCTCGCACGTCGTACCGCTGGCTGTCGATCCGAAGGGCCCGAAAGGCTGGTGGGCGAGCCGAGTGCGGTGAGCGTATGGGGACTTCCGGGCATCGATGAATCCCCCGACCCGGATTTGAGCTTTCCTTGAGACACCAATCCCCGCCAGCCCCACTCCCACCCTGACCTCCCCCACCCCTGCCCGATCCGTCGATCATGGAGTTGGCGGCAGCCAGGGAGATCGACGTCGCCGTCAACTCCATGATCGACGGGAGTTAGCGGGGCGAGGTGCTGGTGGGGGCGGCAGACTGGGCAGCGTGAATCGGGGGCGTGGTCGGGTGGGGTGGGTGGCGGTCGGAGCGGGCGCCGGGATGGTGTTGGGCGCCGTCGACTCGGTGGTGAACCACGTGCCGGTGTGGCTCGGTGAGGTCGGCACCGCGCGGGCCGAGCGTGGTGGCTGGTCGCAGCTCGCGGAGTTCGCCAGCCTGGTCCTCGACGCCGGCTGGGCGTGGGCCGCGACAGCAGTGCTGGTGGGGTGGCTGGTGAGCCGGCACCCACGCCCCGCCGCGAGGATGCTGCGCGGCGCGGTGGGCGGCTGCCTCGCGCTGTTGACCGCCACCACCGCCTACTACGGCGTAGACGCGATCTTCGACGGCAGCGCGTGGTGGTACGAAGCCGTCCGGTACTGGCTCGTCGGCAGTGTGCTGCTCGGTCCCGCGCTCGGGATGGTCGGCGCGTTGATCCGGCACCCCGGTCCGGCCGGGACAATCGCCGCCCTGGTGGCACCGGTCGGCGCCGCGTTGCAGATGGCGGTGCTGCCTCCCCCGCCGGAGAGCCTGATGGCCCAGCCGGTGCGGCTGACCGTCTGGGTGGCGGCGGCGTCAGCCGCCGTGTTGATCATCCACATCAGGGGCCGCCGGGAAGTCCTGGCCCCGTCAGTCCGACCAAGCTGAGACGGCTTCGCCGGGGCCTGGCGACGACGCGGGAACCTGGCCACAACGCGGGAGCCTGCGCAACGACGCGACGACCTGGCCACAACGCGAGGACCTGCGCGACGACGCGGAGGCCATCGACGCCCAGGACCGGAGCGCGAGCGTGTCAGGACTTGCCGAACTCCCGCTGGATGATGTCGAAGATGTCGTCCTCCGTGGCGGCGGCCAGGTCGTCGGCCACGGCCTCGGCGGGAGCGGGGGCGGGGGCTGCCGGTGCGCCGTCGCCCCGCCAGTGGGCCAGCAGTTCCTCCAGCCGGCGGGTGACCTCCGGGTCACCGCGTCGGTCGTCACCGACGGCGCGCAGGAGCTGATCGAGCCGCTCGATCTCGGCCACGACCGGAGTGGCCGCCCCGTGGGGCACCAGCTCGGCGCGCAGGTGCTCGGCTAGGGCGGCCGGCGTCGGATGGTCGAAGACGAGGGTGCTGGGCAGGGCCAGGCCGGTCTCGGCGGTGAGCCGGTTACGCAGCTCCACGGCGGTCAGCGAGTCGAAGCCCAGCTCCAGGAAGCCTCGGCCGGCCCGGATGGCGCTCGGCGTGCGGTGGCCCAGGACCGTGGCGGCGGTGCCGCGTACCAGGTCGAGCAGGATGCGGTCCCGCTCGGTGTCGCCGGCGGCGGCCAGCCGGTCGCGCAGCGCGTGCGGGGCACCGGAGTCCGGCGGCGTCCCCGGGTCGGCCGACTCGGGCCGCGCCTCGGGGATCTCGGCCAGCAGGGGGCTGGGGCGCAGGGCGGTGAACGAGGCGGCGAACCGCTCCCAGGTCACGTCGGCGACCACCACCGCCGCGTCGTCGCGGTCGAGGGCGGCCTGCAACGCGGTGACCGCCAGCTCCGGGTCCATCGCCGGCAGGCCCCGCCGGCCGAGCTGTTCCTGCTGTTCGCCGTGGGCCATGCCACCGCCCGCCCAGGGGCCCCACGCCACGGCCGTGCCGGTGGCTCCCCGGGCCCGGCGGCGGGCCACCAGGCCGTCGAGGAAGGCGTTGGCGGCGGCGTAGCCGGCCTGGCCGGCGGAGCCCCACACCCCGGCGATGGAGGAGAACACCACGAACGCGTCCAGCCCGTCGTCGGGCAGCAGCGCGTCGAGGTTCACCGCGCCGTCGACCTTGGCCCGCAGGACGTGGGCCAGCTCGTCGGCGGTCATCTCGGCCAGCGGCGTGGACTGCGCCGCGCCCGCCGCGTGCACGACGGCCCGGACGGGCTCGCCCTCGGCGGCCAGGCCGTCCAGCAACGCCGCTAGGGCGTCGCGGTCCGCCACGTCGCAGGCCGCCACGCTCACCCGCACACCGGATGCGCGCAGCCGCTCGGCCAGCTCGGTCGCGCCCGGGGCCCGGTCGCCCTGCCGACTCGTCAACACCACCCGCCCGGCCCCGGCACCCACCGCCCACTCGGCCACCCGCGAACCCAACGCCCCCGTGCCACCGGTGACCAGCACCGTCCCCGACAGCCGGAACTCACGCCGCACCGGGTCAGCGCCAGCGCGCACCAGCCGCCGCACGAACACCCCCGACGACCGCACCGCCACCTGGTCCTCGCCCGCAGCCGCAACCGCCTGGCACACCCGGCGCACCACCCGCGCATCCACCACCTCGGGCAGGTCGACCAGACCGCCCCAGCGGCGCGGCTCCTCCAGCGCCGCCACCCGGCCCAGGCCCCAGGTCGCGGCGGCGACCGCGTCCACGGGGGCGTCGGACGCGCCCACCGAGACCGCGCCCCGGGTCAGCCACCACACCCGGCCGCCCAGGTCGGCGGCGCTCAACGCCTGCACCGCCGCGAGCGCCTCGCCCACCCCGGCACCGGCCAGCGACAGCAGCGACACCACGCCGTCGACCGCGCCGACGTCGCGGAGGGACTTCGCCAGCAGGTCGCGGTCGTTCGCCGGGCCGTCGAGGGTCAGCCGCCGGACGCTCGCCCCGGCCGCCGCCAGCCCGTCGGTCACGGCCGCGAGCACCACATCCTCCACGCCGTCGTACGGCAGCAGCACCAGCCACGTCCCGCTCAGGTTCGCCTGCACGTCGGGTACGGCCCGCCACTCGACCCGGTAGCGCCAGGAGTCCGCCGTGGAGCGCCGCTGTCCGGTCCTCCGCCAGCGGGCGAGCCTCGGCAGCAGGGCGCGCAGCGGCTCGTCCGCCTCCAGGCGGAACTCCTCCCCCAGCCCGGCCAGGTCCTCCCGCTCGACCGCCGCCCAGAACCGCTCGTCGGTCCCGCTCTCCGTGTTCACGGGCGTGGCGGCGGCGGGCGGGGTGTCGTGCAGCCAGTACGTCTGACGCTGGAAGGCGTAGGTGGGCAGGTCGACGATGCGGGGCCGGGCCCCAGTCTGGTTGAACCAGGCCGCCCAGTCGACCGGCGTGCCGGTGACGTGCAACCGGGCCAGCGCGGCCACCACGGCGGCTGTTTCGGGCTGGTCGCGGCGCAGCACCGGCACGTGGTGCACGAGTCGGTCGGCCGGGGTGTCGGCGGCCATCGCCGTCAACGTCGCATCCGGCCCGAGTTCCAGGAACGTGCTCACCCCCAGGCCGTGCAGGGTGGTGATGGCGTCGCCGAACCGCACCGCCTCCCGCACGTGCCGCACCCAGTAGTCGGGCCCGGCGATCTCCCCCGCCTCGGCAAGCCCGCCCGTCAGGTTCGACACGACCGGCAGCCTCGGCGCACGCCACTCCAAACCGGCCAGCACCGCGCGGAACTCGGCCAGCATCGGCTCCATCAACCGCGAGTGGAACGCATGACTGACCGACAGACGCTTCGCCCGCCAACCCCGCTCGGCGCACTCCCCCGCCAACCGATCCAACTCCACCACCGGACCCGACAGCACCACCGAACGCGGCCCGTTCACCGCCGCCACGTCCACGCCGTCGCCGGCCAGCTCCCGCACCGACTCCTCAGCCGCGCCCACCGCCAACATCCCGCCACCAACAGGCAACGCCTGCATCAACGAGCCCCGCGCCGCCACCAACGCGCACGCGTCCTCCAACGACAACACCCCGGCCACGTACGCGGCCGACACCTCACCGATGGAGTGCCCCACCAGGTAATCGGCCCGCACGCCCCACGAGGCGAGCAACTCGTAGAGGGCCACCTCCACCGCGAACAACCCCGCCTGCGTATACACCGTCTGATCCAACAGACCCGCCAACTCCGAGCCCGCCTCGGCGAACACCACCTCACGCAACGACTGATTAAGCCGACCGAAGAACAGCGCACACACCCGGTCGAACGCCTCCGCGTACACCGGAAAACCCTCGTACAACTCCCGACCCATCCCCGCACGCTGCGCACCCTGACCCGTGAACAGCAGCGCCCGGCGGCCTGGGACGGCCTCGCCGGTGACGACGTGCGGGGCGGCGACGGAGCCGGACAGCGCGGCCAGCCCCTCGCGCAGGTCGTCCCCGGTCGCCCCGAGGACGACGGCCCGGTGCTCCAACGCGGCCCGGGAGGTCGCCAGCGACCAGGCCAGGTCGGCCGCCGGCCACCCCGCGTCGCGTCGCAGGTGCTCGGAGAGCCGGGTGGCCTGCGCGGCGAGGGCCTCGGGCGAGCCGGCCGACACCAGCCAGGGCAGCACCGGCAGGTCGACGGGGGCGGGCGGCTCGGCCTCGGCGGGCTCCGCCTGTTCGAGGATCACGTGGGCGTTGGTCCCGGAGATGCCGAACGAGGAGACGGCACCCCGGCGCGGACGATCCACCGCCGGCCACTCGCGCCGCTCGGTCACCAGCGTGACCGCGCCCGACGCCCAGTCCACCTTCGACGAAGGTACGTCGACGTGCAGGGTGGCGGGCACCAGGCCGTGCCGCATGGCGAGGACCGTCTTGATGATCCCGGCGACGCCGGCCGCCGCCTGGGTGTGGCCGATGTTCGACTTGATCGACCCGAGCAGCAGCGGCTCACACCCGTCGCGCCCCCGCCCGTACGTGGCCAGGAGCGCCTGCGCCTCGATCGGGTCGCCGAGGGTGGTGCCGGTGCCGTGCGCCTCCACCACGTCCACGTCGAGCGGGGACAGTCCCGCCGAGGCGAGGGCCGCCCGGATCACCCGCTGCTGCGACGGGCCGTTCGGGGCGGTCAGCCCGTTCGACGCGCCGTCGGAGTTGACTGCCGTGCCGCGCACGACGGCGAGGATGCGGCGGCCGTCCCGGCGGGCGTCCGACAGGCGTTGCACCAGCAGCACGCCGACGCCCTCGCCCCAGCCGGTACCGTCGGCCGAGTCGGCGAACGACCGGCACCGCCCGTCGGCGGAGAGGCCGCCCTGCTTCGCGAACTCGACGAAGGTGGCCGGGGACGCCATCACCGTCACGCCGCCCGCGAGTGCCAGGTCGCACTCCCCGGACCGGAGCGACTGGGCGGCCAGGTGCAGCGCCACCAGGGACGACGAGCACGCCGTGTCCACGGTCACCGCCGGGCCCTCGAAGCCGAACGAGTACGCCACCCGCCCCGACAGCACGCTGGTCGCGTTGCCGGTGAGCAGGTGACCGCCGACCTCCTGGTCCCGGCCCATCGCCGTGGAGGCGTACCCCTGGAAGCTGGCGCCCGTGAAGACGCCGACCCGCTCCCCCTTCAGCCGGGACGGGTCGAGCCCCGCCGACTCGACGGCCTCCCAGGAGGTCTCCAGCAGCAGCCGCTGCTGCGGGTCCATGGCGAGGGCCTCGCGCGGGGAGATGCCGAAGAACTCCGCGTCGAACGCCCCCGCGTCGTAGACGAAGCCGCCCTGCCGGGGGAACGAGGTGTCGGAGAGCCGGCCGTCGAGGAAGCCGTCCCAGCCCCGATCCAGGGGGAAGTCGGAGATCCCGTCGCGCCCGGCGGCGAGCAGTTCCCACAACTGGTCGGCGGTGTCGACCCCGCCGGGCAGGCGGCAGGCCATGCCGACGATCACGACGGGGTCGTCGGCGACGGCGACGGCCGGCCCCCGGTCGACGGTGTCGGCGGACTCGCCGGTCAGCTCGGCGGCGAGGTGGGCCACCAGCGCCAACGGCGTCGGGTGGTCGAAGACGAGGGTGCTGGGCAGGGCCAGGCCGGTCTCGGCGGTGAGCCGGTTGCGCAGCTCCACGGCGGTCAGCGAGTCGAAGCCCTGCCGCTGGAACGCCCGGTCGGCCGGGACGGCATCGGGCGTGGAGTGCCCGAGCACCGCCGCCACCTGGGCGCGTACGAGGTCGAGCAGGGCCGCGTCCCGCTCGGCGGGTGACAGGCCGGCGAGCCGGCGGCCGAGCCGCGCCCCCTCCTCCACGTCTCCGGCCGGGCCGGCCGACTCGGGCCGCGCCTCGGGGATCTCGGCCAGCAGGGGGCTGGGGCGCAGGGCCGTGTACGAGGCGCCGAACCGCTTCCAGGTCACGTCGGCGACCACCACCGCCGCGTCGTCGCGGTCCAGGGCGGCCTGCAACGCGGTGACCGCCAGCTCCGGGTCCATCGCCGGCAGGCCCCGGCGGGCCAGTTGCTCCTGCGCCTCGCCCTGGGCGGCCATGCCCGCGCCCGCCCAGGGGCCCCACGCCACGGCCGTGCCGGTGGCTCCCCGGGCCCGCCTGCCCGCGACGAGCGCGTCCACGAAGGCGTTCGCGGCGGCGTAGCCGGCCTGGCCTGCGGAGCCCCACACCCCGGCGATCGAGGAGAACACCACGAACGCGTCCAGCCCGTCGCCGGGCAGCAGCGCGTCGAGGTTCACCGCGCCGTCGACCTTGGCGCGGAGCACGTCGCGCAGCTCGTCGGGCGTGATCTCGGCGAGCGGGGTGAACTGGGGGGCTCCGGCGGCGTGCACGACGGCCCGGACGGGCTCGCCCTCGGCGGCCAGGCCGTCCAGCAACGCCGCTAGGGCGTCGCGGTCCGCCACGTCGCAGGCCACCACGCTCACCCGCACACCCGATGCGCGCAGCCGCTCAGCCAGCTCGGTCGCGCCCGGGGCCCGCTCGCCCTGCCGGCTCGTCAACACCACCCGCCCGGCCCCGGCGTCGACCGCCCACTGCGCCACCCGTGAACCCAACGCCCCCGTACCGCCGGTGACCAGCACCGTCCCCGACAGCCGGAACTCACGCCGCACCGGGTCAGCGCCAGCGCGCACCAGCCGCCGCACGAACACCCCCGACGACCGCACCGCCACCTGGTCCTCGCCCGCAGCCGCAACCGCCTGGCACACCCGGCGCACCACCCGCGCATCCACCACCTCGGGCAGGTCGACCAGACCGCCCCAGCGGCGCGGCTCCTCCAGCGCCGCCACCCGACCCAGGCCCCACACGGCGGCGGCGGAGGCGTCCAGCGCATCCGACCTGCCCACCGACACCGCGCCCCGGGTCACCCACCACACCCGGCCGCCCACACCGCAGTCGCCCAGCGCCTGCACCACGGCGAGGGCCTCGCCCACACCGGCACCGGCCAGCGACAGCAACGACAGCACCCCGGCGATCCCGTCCGGCCGAGGCAGCGCCGCGCGCAGCCGCGCGGCCACGTCGTCGCGGCCCGCCGCCGGGTCGAGGCCCACCGTCAGGACCTCCGCGCCGTGCGCGGCCAGGCCCCCGGCGAGGGGGTGGTCGGCCAGCGCCGGGGGTGTCAGCACCAACCACGTTCCGCTCAACCCCGCCGCCGGTACGACGGGAGCGGCCCGCCACTCGACCCGGTAGCGCCAGGAGTCGACCGTCGACCGCTGCTGTCCCGCCCTCCGCCAGCGGGCGAGCCTCGGCAGCAGGGCGCGCAGCGGCTCGTCCGCCTCCAGGCGGAACTCCTCCCCCAGCCCGGCCAGGTCCTCCCGCTCCACCGCCGCCCAGAACCGCTCGTCGATGTCGTCGCCCGGCCTGGCGGCCCGGTTCCCGGTCGTCGCGGGCTCCGGCCAGTACCACCTGCCCTGGAACGCGTAGGTGGGCAGGTCGACGGTCTGGGGCCGCCCGCCGGTCTGGGTGAACCAGGCCGCCCAGTCCACCGGCGTGCCGGTGACGTGCAACCGGGCCAGCGCCGTCGCCACGGCGGTCGCCTCGGGCTGGTCGCGGCGCAGCACCGGCACGTGCTGCACCGGCCGGTCGGCCGCAGTCTCGGCGGCCATCGCCGCCAACGTCGCATCCGGCCCGAGTTCCAGGAACGTGCCCACCCCCAGGCCGTGCAACGTGGTGATGGCGTCGCCGAACCGCACCGCCTCCCGCACATGCCGCACCCAGTAGTCGGGCCCGGCGATCTCCCCCGCCTCGGCAACCCTGCCCGTCAGGTTCGACACGACCGGCAGCCTCGGCGCACGCCACTCCAAGCCGGCCAGCACCGCGCGGAACTCCGCCAGCATCGGCTCCATCAACCGCGAGTGGAACGCGTGACTGACCGACAGACGCCGGGCCCGCCAACCCCGGTCCGCACACTCCTGCGCGATGCGGTCCAGCTTCACAACCGGACCGGACAGCACCACCGACCGGGGCCCGTTCACCGCCGCCACGTCCACGCCGTCGCCGGCCAGGCCGCGCACCTCGGCCTCGGCCGCGCCGACCGCCAGCATCCCGCCACCGGACGGCAACGCCTGCATCAACGAACCCCGCGCCGCCACCAGCGCACACGCGTCCTCCATCGACAGGATTCCGGCCACGTACGCGGCCGTCACCTCGCCGATCGAGTGCCCCACCAGGTAGTCGGCGGTCACCCCCCACGACGACAGCAGCTCGTGCAGGGCCACCTCCATCGCAAACAGCCCCGCCTGCGTGTACGCCGTCTGATCCAACAGACCCGCCGGCTCGGTGCCCGCCTCGACGAACACCACCTCACGCAGCGGCTGGTCCAGCCGGTCACCGAAGAGGGCGCACACCCGGTCGAAGGCGTCGGCGTACACGGGGAACCGGTCGTACAGCTCCCGGCCCATGCCCGCGCGCTGCGCACCCTGACCGGTAAAGAGGAACGCCCGGCGGCCCGACGACACCTGACCGGTGATCACTCCGGGTGCCGTGGTCCCCGCTGCGAGGGCGTCCAACGCCCCCACCAGTTCGTCGCCCGTGCCGCCCAGCACGACGGCCCGGTGCTCCAGGGCGGCCCGCGACGTCGCCAGGGACCAGCCCACGTCGACCGGGGACAGGGCCGCGTCCTCCCGCGCGAACCCGGCCAACCGCGCCGCCTGCCCCGCCAGCGCCTCGGCCGACCGCGCCGACACCAACCACGGCACCACCGGCACGTCTACCGGCGCGACCGGCTCGGCCTCGACGGGCTCCGCCTGCTCCACGATCACGTGCGCGTTCGTCCCCGAGATCCCGAACGACGACACCGCCGCCCGGCGCGGCCGGTCGACCTCCGGCCAGGCCGTCGGCGCGGTCACCAGCGCAACCGCACCCGACCCCCAGTCCACCTTCGACGACGGCTGATCCACGTGCAGCGTCGCGGGGACGAGACCGTGCCGCATCGCGAGCACCATCTTGATGATCCCCGCGACCCCGGCCGCCGCCTGCGTGTGACCCAAATTCGACTTCACCGACCCCAACAACAACGGCGCACCGGCCTCACGCCCCTGCCCGTACGTCGCCAGGAGCGCCTGCGCCTCGATCGGATCACCCAACGTCGTACCCGTACCGTGCGCCTCCACCACATCCACGTCCACCGCCGACAACCGCGCCGACGCCAGGGCCTGACGAATCACCCGCTGCTGCGCCGGACCGTTCGGAGCCGTCAACCCGTTCGACGCACCGTCCTGGTTCACGGCGCTGCCCCGGAGCACCGCGAGCACCCGGCGGCCGTCGCGGCGGGCGTCCGACAGGCGTTGCACCAGCAGCACGCCGACGCCCTCGCCCCAGCCGGTGCCGTCGGCCGAGTCGGCGAACGACCGGCACCGCCCGTCGGCGGAGAGCCCCCGCTGGCGGGAGAACTCCACGAACGCGCCGGGGGTGGCCATCACGGTCACGCCGCCCGAGAGGGCCAGGTCACACTCGCCCGCCCGGAGCGACTGGGCGGCCAGGTGCAGCGCCACCAGGGACGACGAGCACGCCGTGTCCACGGTGACCGCCGGGCCCTCGAAACCGAACGAGTACGCCACCCGCCCCGACAGGACGCTGGCGGAGGCGCCGGTGGCGCCGTACCCGGCGAGGTGTTCGCCGCCGGAGCGGATGAGGTTGTCGAAGTCCTGCCCGTTGGTGCCGGCGAAGACGCCGACGCGACCGCCGCGCAGCGACAGCGGATCGATCCGGGCGTCCTCGATCGCCGCCCAGGAAACCTCCAGCAGCAGCCGCTGCTGCGGGTCCATGGCGACCGCCTCGCGCGGGGAGATGCCGAAGAACTCCGCGTCGAACGTCCCCGCGTCGTGCAGGAACGCCCCCTGCGACACGTACGACGACTGGTGCGGCGCGGCCAGGTCCCAGTTCCGGTTGGCCGGGAAGTCGGTCATCGCGTCGACACCGTCGGCCAGCAGCCGCCAGAACTCCTCCGGCGAGCCGGCCCCACCGGGGAAGCGGCAGCCCATGCCGACGATGACGATGGGGTCGTCGTCGGTGGGGCGTACCGCCGGGGTCCGCGTCGCGGGCAGCGCCTGGCCGCCCAGCAGTTCGGTGCGGACGTGGGCCGCCAGGGCGGTGGGGTTGGGGTGGTCGAAGGCGAGCGTGGCGGGCAGGGTGAGCCCGGTGGCGGCGTCGAGCCGGTTGCGCAGCTCGACGGCGGTCAGCGAGGTGAAGCCTAGGTCGCGGAAGGCCCGCTCGGCGGGCACCTGGTCGGCGCTGCCGTGACCGAGCACCGCCGCCACCTCGGCGCGCACCAGCTCGCGGAGGGCGTCGAGCTGCTCGGCGTCGGTGAGGTCGGCGAGGCGGTGCCGCAGGGCGGCGCTCCCGGCGGCCCGGTCGGCGGTGGCGGCGTCGGTGACGTGCGGGGCGGTCAGGAGGTCCCGGATCAGCGGGTCGGGGTGACGGCCGGCGGCGTTGGCCGCCAGCCGGTCCCAGTCGACGTCGGCGACCACGAGGTGCGTCTCGTCGTGGTCGAGCGCCCCGACGAGGGCGCGGACGGCCGTGGTGGGGTCCATCGCCCCGAAGCCGTTGCGGACCGTCCGTCGTTCGAAGTCGCCCGCGCTGACCCCGCCGTCGGCCCACAGGCCCCAGCCGATCGAGGTGGCGGGCAGCCCCTCGGCGCGGCGGCGCAGGGCGAGGGCGTCGAGCCAGGCGTTGCCGGGGGCGTAGTTGGCCTGGCCGGGCCCGCCCAGGGTGCCGGCGAGGGAGGAGAAGAGGACGAACGCCGACAGTTCGCGGTCACGGGTCAGCTCGTGGAGGTTGCGGGCCGCGTCGACCTTGGCGCGCAGGGCGGTCACCATCCGGGCGACGGTGAGGGCGTCGACCACGGTGTCGTCGAGGGCCGCCGCGGTGTGCACGACGGCGGTGAGCGGCAGGTCGGCGGGGACGACCGCGAGCAGGTCACGTAGGGCGTCGCGGTCGGCGGCGTCGCAGGCGGCGACGGTGACCCGGGCCCCGAGGGCGGTCAGCTCCTCCGCCAGGGCGGCGGCCCCGGGGGCGTCGGGGCCGCGGCGGCTGGCGAGCAGCAGGTGGTCGGCGCCGGCCGCCGCGAGGGCGCGGGCGACGTGCGCGCCGAGCGCGCCGGTCCCGCCGCTGACGAGGGTGGTGCCGCGCGGGCTCCAGCCCCGGCCGGGGCCCGCCGGACGGCCGGCGCGGACCAGCCGCCGGGCGTACGCGCCGGTGGCGCGCAGCGCGACCTGGTCCTCCGCGCGCCGGCCGTCGAGCAGCCGGCGCAGCAGCCGTACGGCGCGGGCGTCGGCCGCCGGGGGCAGGTCGACGAGGCCGCCCCAGCGCTGCGGGTGCTCGGCGCGCAGCACCCCGCCGAAGCCCCACAGGGCTGCCTGGTCGGGGTCGACGGGCAGGTCGCGGGGGTCGACGGAGGCCGCGCCCCGGGTGGCGATCCAGAGCCGGGCGGGGATCGTGGCGTCGCCGAGGGCCTGGGCGAGGGCGACGGTGTGGGCGAGGCCGGCCGGCACGGAGGCGGCGTCGGGGTGGGTGCCGTCCGCGAGGCCGAGCAGGGACAGGACGACGCCGGGCCGCGCCTCCGCTTCGGCGTACGCCTCGGCGAGGTCACGGGCCAGCCCGTCCCGGTCGGGGGCGGCGACCCGCAGCACCCGTACGCCGGGCGCGTCGAGCGCCGCCGCCCACTCCCCGGCGGCCCCCTCGGCCTCGCCCGGTACGACGAGGAGGAGGCCGCCGACCTCCTGACGGGGGCTGTCGGGGAGCGGCTGCCAGGCGATGCGGTACCGCCACGAGTCGACGGTCGACTCCGTCTCCCGGCGGCGTCGCCACTGCGACAGGGCGGGAAGCACGGCTCCCAGTGGGGCCTCGGGGTCGACGGCGAGGGCGGCGGCGAGGGCTTCGACGTCCTGGTTCTCGATGACCTGCCAGAGGGCGGCGTCGTCGGGCGCTGCGAGGGTGCCGCCGTCGGTGCCGTGGGTCCGGGCGCGGGCTTCGAGCCAGTAGCGCCGGTGGTGGAAGGCGTAGGTGGGCAGGTCGACGGTGCGGGGCCGGGCCCCGGCCTGAGTGAACCAGGCCGCCCAGTCCACCGGCGTGCCGGTGACGTGCAACCGGGCCAACGCCGCCGCCACGGCGGCCGTCTCGGGCTGGTCGCGGCGCAGCACCGGCACGTGCTGCACCGGCCGGTCGGCCGCAGTCTCGGCGGCCATCGCCGTCAACGTCGCATCCGGCCCGAGTTCCAGGAACGTGCTCACCCCCAGGCCGTGCAGGGTGGTGACCGCGTCGCCGAACCGCACCGCCTCCCGCACGTGCCGCACCCAGTAGTCAGGGCCAGTGATCTCCGCCGCGTCGGCAACCCTGCCGGTCAGGTTCGACACGATCGGCAGTTTCGGAGCGTGCCACTCCAGGCCGGCCAGGACCGCCCGGAACTCGGCCAGCATCGGTTCCATCAACCGCGAGTGGAACGCGTGACTGACCGACAGGCGCTTCGCCCGCCAACCCCGCTCGGCGCACTCCCCCGCCAACCGATCCAACTCCACCACCGGACCCGACAGCACCACCGAACGCGGCCCGTTCACCGCCGCCACGTCCACACCGTCGCCGGCCAGGCCGCGCACCTCGGCCTCGCCCGCCCCGACGGCCAGCATCCCACCACCGGACGGCAACGCCTGCATCAACGAACCCCGCGCCGCCACCAACGCGCAGGCATCCTCCAACGACAACACACCCGCCACGTACGCGGCCGACACCTCACCAATCGAATGCCCCACCAGGTAATCGACGGTCACACCCCACGAAGCGAACAGCTCGTAAAGGGCCACCTCCACCGCGAACAACCCCGCCTGCGTGTACACCGTCTGATCCAACAGACCCGCCAACTCGGTACCGGGATCGGCGAACACCACCTCACGCAACGGCTGATCAAGCCGCCCGAAGAACAGCGCACACACCCGGTCGAACGCCTCCGCGTACACCGGGAACCGGTCGTACAACTCCCGACCCATCCCCGCGCGCTGCGCACCCTGACCCGTGAAGAGGAACGCCCGGCGGCCTGGGGCGGCCTCGCCGGTGACCAGGCCGGGGGCCGAACCACCGGCGGCGAGGGCGTCGAGGCCGGCGAGGAGGCCGTCCCGGTCCGGGGCGAGCACGACGGCGCGGTGCTCCAGGGCGGCCCGGGACGTCGCCAGGGACCAGCCCACGTCGGCCGGGGACAGGGCCGCTTCGTCCCGCGCGAACCCGGCCAACCGCGCCGCCTGACCCGCCAGGGCCTCCACCGACCGCGCCGACACCAACCACGGCACCACCGGCAACTCGACAGGCCCGGTCGGCTCGACCTCCACCGGCTCCGCCTGCTCCACGATCACATGCGCATTCGTCCCGGAAATGCCGAACGAAGACACCGCAGCCCGGCGCGGCCGATCGGTCTCCGGCCAGGGCGTCGACTCCGTCACCAACGAAACCGCGCCCGACGACCAGTCCACCTTCGCCGACGGCACATCCACATGCAGCGTCGCCGGCACCAGACCGTGCCGCATGGCGAGGACCATCTTGATCACACCGGCCACACCCGCCGCCGCCTGCGTATGACCCAGATTCGACTTCACCGACCCCAACAACAACGGCTCACGCCCGTCACGACCCTGCCCGTACGTCGCCAGGAGGGCCTGCGCCTCGATCGGGTCGCCGAGGGTCGTGCCTGTGCCGTGTGCCTCCACCACATCCACGTCGACCGCCGACAACCGCGCCGAGGCGAGGGCCTGACGAATCACCCGCTGCTGCGCAGGACCATTCGGAGCCGTCAAACCATTCGACGCACCGTCCTGGTTCACGGCGCTGCCGCGCACCACGGCCAGGACCCGGTGGCCGAGGCGCTTGGCGTCGGAGAGGCGTTCCACGAGGAGCATCCCGACGCCCTCGGACCAGCCGGTGCCGTCGGCGCCCTCGGCGAAGGACTTGCAGCGCCCGTCGGGGGCTAGCCCGCGCTGCCGGCTGAAGTCGACGAACGTGTCCAGGGTGGTCATCACGGTGACGCCGCCGGCCAGCGCGAGCGTGCACTCGCCGGAGCGCAGCGACTGTACGGCGAGGTGGAGCGCGACCAGCGACGACGAGCAGGCGGTGTCGACGGTCAGCGCCGGCCCCTCGAAGCCGAACGTGTACGCCACCCGGCCGGAGAGCACGCTGCTGGCGGTGCCGCCGCCGAGGAAGCCCTCCACGGCCTCGGGCACCTCGCCGAGCCCGGCGGCGTAGTTGTGGTACATCATGCCGGCGAAGACCCCGACGCGGCTGCCGCGCAGCGACAGCGGGTCGATCCGGGCGTCCTCGATGGCCTCCCAGGACGCCTCCAGCAGCAGCCGCTGCTGCGGGTCCATGGCCAGGGCCTCGTACGGCGAGATCCGGAACAGCTCCGGGTCGAAGTCACCGGCGTCGTGCAGGAAGCCGCCCTCCCGCGCGTACGTGCTGCCCGGCCGCTCGCCCGTCGGGTCGTACGCGGCGTCGGTGTCCCAGCCCCGGTCGGTGGGGAAGCCGGTGACGCCGTCGCCGGCGGTGGCGACGAGTTCCCAGAGCTGCTCGGGCGTGCGGACCCCGCCCGGGTAGCGGCAGCTCATCCCGACGATGGCGACGGGCTCGTGGCTCCTGGCGTCGGCGGCCCGCAGGCGTTCGCTGGTCTCGGCGAGGTCGGCGGTGACGCGCTTGAGGTACTCGCGGAGCTTGGCTTCGTTGGCCATCGGGGTTCACCTGTCGCGTTGGTCGGCAAGCGGGGCGGTTCGCCGGTCAGGAGTGACCGAACCTGCTGTCGATGAGGTCGAAGAGTTCGTCGTCGCTGGCGTCGTCGATCGCCTGGGCGACGGAGCCGCTGCCGTCGGTGTCGCCGCTCCAGCGGGTGAGCAGTGCCCGCAGCCGCGCGGTGACGGCCGAGCGGGTCGCCTCGTCGGCGGTCAGCTCGGCGAGGGTCTCCGGGGCGGTGGCGGCGAACGCGGCCTCCAGCCGGTCCAGCTCGTCGAGGAGGGTGGGCGCGGGCCGGCCGGGGCCGAGCCGGGTCACCAGGTGCGCGGTGAGCGCCTCCGGGGTGGGGTGGTCGAAGACCAGCGTGGCCGGCAGCGTCAGGCCGGTGCGGGTGGTGAGCCGGTTGCGCAGCTCGACGGCGGTCAGCGAGTCGAAGCCCAGCTCGGTGAAGGACTGGTCGGGGCCGACGGCGGCGGGTGAGGCGTACCCGAGGACGTCGGCGACCTGGCCGGTGACGAGTTCCTCGACCAGCCGGCGGCGGTCGGCGTCGCCGGCCTCGGCGAGGCGGTCGTGGAACCCGGCGGCGGCGGGGGCGGCGGTGCCGGTGCCGCGCCGGGCCCGGCCGCCGGCCAGCCCGCGCAGGGGGGCGGGGAGGTGGTCAACGGTGGTGAGGGCGCGCAGGGCGGCCAGGTCGAGGCGGACGGGCAGCAGGAGCGGCTGGCGGCTGCGGCGGCTGGCGTCGAAGAGGGCGAGGGCCTGTTCGGTGTCGAGCGCGGCGATGCCCTGGCGGGCCATCCGGTCCCGCCGGGCGGTGCCGAGGTCGCGGGTCATGTCGCTGCCGGCCTCCCACAGCCCCCAGGCGAGGGAGGTGGCGGCGAGGCCGGCGGCGCGCCGGTGGTGGGCGAGGCCGTCGAGGAAGGCGTTGGCCGCCGCGTAGTTGCCCTGCCCGGGGCCGCCGAGCGGGCCGGCGATCGAGGAGAAGAGCGCGAACATCGGCAGGTCGAGGTGGCGGGTGAGGTCGTGCAGGTGCCAGGCGGCGTCGGCCTTGGGGCGCAGCACGGCGGCGGTGCGCTCCGGGGTAAGAGCGGTGACGGTCGCGTCGTCGAGGAGCCCGGCGGCGTGCACGATGCCGGTGAGCGGGTGCTCGGGTGCGACGGTGGCCAGCAGGGCGGCGACCTGGTCGCGGTCGGCGACGTCGCAGGCGACGAAGCGGGCCCGCGCGCCGAGCCGGGTGAGGTCGGCGAGGAGGTCGGCGGCGCCGGGGGCGTCGCCGCCGCGCCGGCCGGCGAGGAGCAGGTGCCGCACCTTGTGGGCGGTGACGAGGTGGCGGGCGAGGAGGCCGCCGAGGGTGCCGGTGGCGCCGGTGACCAGCACGGTGCCGTCGGGCAGCAGGTCGACCGCGCCGGTGGGGTCGGGTTCGGCGGGGGCCAGCCGGGGCACGAGCAGCCGCCCGTCGCGCAGGGCGAGCTGGGGTTCGTCGGCGGCCAGGGCGCGGCCGAGCAGGTCCGCGTCGGTGTCGGCGTCGAGGTCGACCAGCACGAAGCGGCCGGGGTGTTCGAGTTGCGCCGACCGGACGAGGCCCCACACGGCCGCGCCGGGCAGGTCGGTGACGTCGCCGCCGGAACCGGTGGGGACCGCGCCCCGGGTGAGCACGACGAGCCGCCGGTCGGCGAACCGGTCGTCGGCGAGCCACCGGTGCAGGGCGGCGAGGGTGTCGGCGAGCCGGGCGCGGGTGGCGTCGAGGGGGTCTGTTACCTGGGCGCGGGTGGCGTCGAGGGGGTCGCCGGGCGGGGCGGTCCCGGCGGGGAGGAGCACGAGGCGGGGGTCGTGCCGGCCGGCGGCGACGGCCTCGGCGAGCGCGTCCAGCCCGCCGGCCTGGGCGGTGCCCGCGAGCCCGGCGGCGGCGTCGAGGGTCACGATCCCGGGGGCCGGGCGGGGCGGCAGCGGCAGCGCGGTCCAGGCCAGGTCGAACAGTGGCAGGTCGGCGGAAGCGGCGGGGTCGAGCTGGTCGGGGCCGAGGGGCCGGGAGACCAGGGAGTCGATCCGGGCGACGGGCGCGCCGGTGCCGTCGGCGAGGGTCAGGGAGACGGCCGGGCCGGTGCGGGTGACGCGTACGCGCAGGGTCGTCGCGCCGGTCGCGCAGAGCGCCACGCCCGACCAGGCGAACGGGAGTCGGGCCCCGGCGTCGTCGGTGTCGGCGTCGGTGAGGCCGGCGACGTGCAGCGCCGCGTCGAGCAGGGCCGGGTGGAGGGCGAAGCCGCCGGTGGCGACGCCGTCGGGGAGCGCGACCTCCGCGAAGACCTCCCCGCCGGTACGCCAGGCGGCGCGCAGCCCCCGGAAGGTGGGGCCGTGGTCGACGCCGAGGGCGTGCAGCCGCTCGTAGATCGGCGGCACGTCGACGGCGGTGGCCCCGGCGGGCGGCCACTCGGTCAGCGGCTCGGGGGGCTCGGGGGCCCCGGGGGCGAGGACGCCCTCGGCGTGCCGGGTCCAGTCGGCGCGCGGGTCGTCGGCGGGGCGGGAGTGGATGCCGACCCGGCGGCGGCCGTGCTCGTCGGGGGCGGCGAGGCCGACCCGCACCGCGCGGGCGCCCTGCTCGGGCAGGAGCAGCGGCGCGGCGAGCGTCAGCTCCTCCAGGGTGTCGCAGGCGGCCTGCGCGCCGGCGTGCAGGGCCATCTCCACCAGCGCCGTGCCCGGCACGACGACCCGGCCCCACACGGCGTGGTCGGCGAGCCAGGGCTGGGTCCGCACGGAGAGCCGGCCGCCGTGCAGGCGCACGTCGTCGTCGGCGGCGGGGAGGAGTTCGGCGTCGAGCAGGGGGTGTTGGGCGGCGCGGACGCCGAGGCCGGTGGCGTCGGCCCCGGTCGGGGCGGCGTCGAGCCAGTAGCGCCGGCGCTGGAAGGCGTAGGTGGGCAGGTCGACGGTGCGGGGCCGGGCGCCGGTGTGGGTGAACCACGCGGCCCAGTCCACGCCGGTGCCGGTGACGTGCAGCCGGGCGAGGGCGGCGGCCAGGGTGGCGGCCTCGGGCTGGTCGCGGCGCAGTGACGCCACGAGGTGCGCGGGCCGGTCGGCCGGGGTGTCGGCGGCCATCGTGGCGAGCGTCGCGTCGGGGCCTACCTCCAGGAACGTGGTGACGCCCAGCCCGTGCAGCGTCGCCACGGCGTCGCCGAACCGGACGGCCTCCCGGGCGTGCCGGACCCAGTGGTCGGGGTCGGTGATCTCGGCGGGGTCGACCACCCGGCCGGTCAGGTTCGACACGATCGGCAGCGTCGGCGGGCGCCAGTCGAGGCCGGTCAGGGCGGCCCGGAACTGCGCCAGCATCGGCTCCATGAGCCGGGAGTGGAACGCGTGGCTGACCGGCAGGCGCTTGGCACGCCAGTCGCGCCCGGCGCAGTCGGCGGCGATCCGGTCGAGGTCGTCGGTCGGGCCGGCCAGCACCACGGCGCGGGGCCCGTTGACGGCGGCCACGTCCACGGCGTCGCCGGCCAGCGTGCGGGCCTCGGCCTCGGTCGCGCCGACGGCGAGCATCCCGCCCCCGGCGGGGAGCGCCTGCATGAGCCGCCCGCGCGCCGCCACGAGCGCGCAGGCGTCCGCCAGCGACAGCACCCCGGCGACGTGGGCGGCGGTCACCTCGCCGATGGAGTGCCCGACCAGGTAGTCGGCGGTCACCCCGAAGGAGGCGAGCAGCTCGTGCAGCGCCACCTCCAGGGCGAACAGGCCGGCCTGGGTGTAGGCGGTGCGGTCGAGCAGCCCCGCGAGGTCGGTGCCCGGCGCGGCGAACACCACGTCGCGCAGCGGGTGGTCGAGGTGGCCGGCGAAGAGGGCGCACACCCGGTCGAACGTCTCGGCGTACGCGGGGAACCGGTCGTGGAGATCGCGGCCCATGCCGGGCCGCTGCGCGCCCTGGCCGGTGAAGAGCAGGGCCCGGCGGCCCGGGGTCGCCTGCCCGGTGACGAGGGTCGCGCCGGCCCGCTCGGGGTCGCCGTCGGCGAGCGCGTCCAGCCCGGCGAGGAGGGCGTCCCGGTCGGTGCCGAGCAGCGCCGCCCGGTGGTCCAGGGCGGCGCGGGTGGTGGCCAGGGACCAGCCCACGTCGGCGGGCGGCAGGTCGGCGCGCTCCCGGGCGTACGCGGCCAGCCGCGCCGCCTGCGCGGCCAGGGCCTCGGGCGAGCGCGCCGATACGAGCCAGGGCGCCACCGGCGGGTCGGTCGGCGCGGCGTCGGCGGGCCGGGGTGGCTCGGCGGGCTCCGGCTGTTCCAGGATGACGTGGGCGTTGGTGCCGGAGATGCCGAACGACGACACGGCCGCCCGGCGGGGGCGGTCGGCCTCGGGCCAGGGCGTCGGAGCGGTCACCAGCTCCACCGCGCCGGCGGACCAGTCCACCTTGGACGAGGGGGCGTCGACGTGCAGGGTGGCGGGGACGAGGCCGTGCCGCATCGCCAGGATCATCTTGATCACCCCGGCGACGCCGGCCGCGGCCTGGGTGTGCCCGATGTTCGACTTGACCGAGCCGAGCAGCAGCGGCCGCTCCCGGTCCTGCCCGTACGTGGCCAGCAGCGCCTGCGCCTCGATCGGGTCGCCGAGGGTGGTGCCCGTGCCGTGGGCCTCCACCACGTCCACGTCGGCCGGCGACAGCCGCGCGGCGGTCAGGGCCTGCCGGATCATCCGTTGCTGGGACGGGCCGTTCGGGGCGGTGAGCCCGTTCGACGCGCCGTCGGAGTTGACGGCGGTGCCGCGCACCACCGCGAGGACGCGGTGGCCGAGCCGCTGGGCGTCGGCGAGCCGCTCGACCAGCAGGACGCCCACCCCCTCGGCGAGGGCGGTGCCGTCGGCGCCCTCGGCGAACGCCCGGCAACGGGCCGAGGCGGAGAGGTTGTCCTGCCGGCTGAAGTCCACGAACACGGATGGGGTGGGCAGCACGGTGACGCCGCCGGCCAGGGCCAGGTCGGCCTCGCCGCAGCGCAGGGCGTGCACGGCGAGGTGCAGCGCGACCAGCGACGACGAGCACGCCGTGTCCACGGTGAGGGTGGGCCCCTCGAACCCGAACGTGTAGGCGACCCGACCGGAGGCGATGCTGCCGGCGTTGCCGAGGCCGAGGTAGTCCGCGACGCCGTCGGGCACGTCGGCGGCCCCGGAGGCGTAGTCGCCGTGGCTGAGGCCGGCGAACACGCCGACCCGGCCGCCGCGCAGCCCGGTCGGGTCCACCCCGGCGGACTCGAACGCCTCCCACGAGGTCTCCAGCAGCAGCCGCTGCTGCGGGTCCATGGCCAGGGCCTCGCGGGGGCTGATGCCGAAGAACCGGGGGTCGAAGTCGCCGGCGTCGTGGAGGAAGCCGCCCTCCCGCACGCGGGACGTGCCGGGGCGCTGCCCGGTCGGGTCGTGCAGGTCGGCCAGGCCCCAGCCCCGGTCGGTGGGGAAGCCGCCGACGGCGTCACCGGAGGCGGCGAGGAGGTCCCACAGTGCCTCCGGGGAGGTGATCCCGCCGGGGAAGCGGCAGGCCATCCCGACGACGGCGATCGGCGCCTGGGCCGAGTCCTCCACGTCGCGGAGCCGTTGCCGGGTCCGGCGCAGGTCGGTGGTGACCCTCTTCAGGTACTCCCGGAGCTTCTCTTCGGTGTCCATCAACCTGACCCATCGCGGTGGCCGGCGGAGACCTGACGTGGGCGGCGGTACGAATGCGCGAAGTTCCTCAGGCCAGATCGGTTCTACGTCCTTGTGCACAATTCAGCCGAGAGCCCCGGGTCCCCTCTGCGGGCGAAGCTATGGCGCGGCGACGAGCTGCGACAACCCCTAACCCGGCGGGCCGTCCGCTAGGGGTGGCCGCACCCGGTGGATCGGATTAGCGTCCCCCTGATCGCCGGTGCCGCCGGATCGCGGCACCACCGCTCGGGGAAGGACCGCGTGAGAATGACCGACTCGGACAACGGCCTGTGGATCCGTCGGTTCCACCCGGCGCCGGCCGGGGCGCCTCGGCTGGTGTGCCTGCCGCACGCCGGTGGCTCCGCGAGCTTCTACTTCCCGGTGTCCCGGGCACTGTCGCCGGCCGTCGACGTCCTCGCCGTCCAGTATCCGGGGCGGCAGGACCGCCGCCACGAGCCGTGCGTCGAGACGATCGAGGAGCTGGCCCGGCAGGTGTTCGGGGCGCTGCGGCCGTGGCGGGACGGGCCGTTGGCGATCTTCGGGCACAGCATGGGCGCGAGCCTGGGCTTCGAGGTGGCGCGGCTGATCGAGGCGGAGACCGGCGCGCCGGTCGCGCACCTGTTCCCGTCGGGGCGGCGGGCGCCGTCGCGCCGCCGGCACGAGACGGTGCACCTGCTCGACGACGAGGGCCTGCTGGCCGACGTGAAGAAGCTCAGCGGCACGAACGCGGCGGTGCTCGGCGACCCGGAGCTGCTGCGGGCGGCGCTGCCGGCGATCCGCAACGACTACCGGGCGGCCGAGACGTACGAGTACACGGCGGGGCCGAAACTGAGCTGCCCGGTGACGGTGTTCACCGGCGACGCCGACCCGAAGACGACGGTCGACGAGGCCAGGGCGTGGGAGGAGCACACCACCGGCCCGTTCGACCTCCGGGTCTTCCCGGGCGGGCACTTCTTCCTGGCCCAGCACCAGCCGGCGATCCTGCGCACCATCTCGGCGGCCCTGGCCCCGACGACGGTCAACTGACCCGGCGGCCCCCGCCGCCCCGGAGGTTCCGGGCGCGGCGGGGGCCGCGTCGCGTCACGGCTTGCGGGCCACCGCGATGACGTAGTCGAGGAGGTCCAGCTCCTTCTTGATCAGCGCCTCGTCGCGCCAGTGGTTGGCCATGCCCTTGACCGCGCTGGCCTCGGCCTCGGCGCGGAACGCCGGGTCGCTGGGCCGGCTGGCCTGGAACCGCCGCCAGCCCTCCCAGGCGCGGTCGCGGATGGAGCGCACGTCGACATTGGCGAAGCCGGCGGCGTCGAGCTGCTCGGCGTAGCGGGCGCGGTCGTGCCAGTTCTCGTCGGGGATGCTGAACTTGACGAAGCTCAGCGGGCCGGAGCTGATCGACATGCGGGCGGTGTCGTTGCTGAGCGGGATGATGTCGGCGGTCGCGAGCGTGCCGCCCGGCTTGAGCACCCGGAATGCCTCGGCGAAGAAGGCGCTGCGCGGGTAGAAGTGGAACGCGGACTCCAGGGCCACCACCCGGTCGACGGACCCGTCGGCGAAGGGCAGGGCGAGGGCGTTGCCGAGCTGGAAGTCGGCCCGCTCGGCGACGCCCTCCCGGCGGGCCCGCTCCTGGGCGTACTCGACGTGCCGGGGGGTGACGTTGATGCCGTGCACCTTCGCCACCCGGCGGTCGCGCAGCCAGGCGAAGTCCTGGTCGCCGTAGCCGAAGCCGACGTCGACGACGGTGTCGTCGGGCTTGAAGCCGGCGGCGTCGGCGAGCTTCGTGGCCAGCGCCTCGCCGGCCGCGTCGAGGCTGGTGACGCCGTCCTCCCAGTAGCCGACGTTCATGTAGCGGGTGGTGCGGGCGGCGAACTCCACGCTCGGGGACTGGATCTCGTAGAAGCGGCGGACCCGGGTCACCGGGTCCTTCGTGGCCAGGGTGCGGATGACCCGGCCGAGGGTGCGGAGGTTCTCCAGCATGTCAGCTCCTTGAGCAGGGGTGGTCAGGGTTGCCGCGCCCGCGCGGAGACCTGCTGGCGCAGGTCGTCCACCAGGGCGGCCAGGTCGTCGGGGCCGGCCGCGACGCCGAAGACGTAGAAGTCGGGCCGGACCAGCACGGCGTCGGCGTCCGCGCCGGCCAGGTAGGCCAGGTGGGTGCCGTCGAGGTCCACGACGTCGACGGCGGCGGTCGGCGGGGCGGCGGAGCGGGCTCCGGTGGCGGGGGCGTCGGCGCAGGCGTCCGCGCCCGCGCTGGCGTCGGCGTCGGCGTCGGCGTCCGGGGCGGCGGGGCGGACGGTGACCCGG
>NZ_BBZF01000012.1:0-145074 GCF_020884795.1 Micromonospora okii | reverse complement strand
CGTCGAGGAACGCCAGGGCTTCGGCGTCGAGCGCGGCGGCCGGGTCGGCGCGGGTGACCAGCACGAAGCCGGTGCCGACGACCTCGTCGAAGCGCCCCGACCGGCCGCCGGCCGTCACCCGCCCCTGGGGGGCGGGGTCACCGGCGTGGGGGGCGGGCGCGCCGTCGGCGTCGCGCCGCAGCACGCCGTCGACGATCGCCTCGCGCAGCGACCGGGCGTGCCGGGCCTGGGTGCGGCGGCGCAGCGCGGCCAGCATCACCGAGTCCCGGCCGGCGGCCTTCTTCGGGTCGGTCTCGCAGATCACCTTCCCCGAGTCGATGGACATGCGGATGGCGTGCTGCACGTGCGCCCGCCGCTCCACCTCGTACGTGTCGAGCAGCGCGTCGTCGGCCAGCCCCCGGCGCACCAGGTCCAGCTTCCAGGCCAGGTTGATCACGTCGCGGAAGCCCGAGCTCATGCCCTGTCCGAGGAAGGGGGGCATGACGTGGGCGGCGTCCCCGGCGAGGAACACCCGGCCGGAGCGCCACGTGTCGGCGTAGCAGGCCTGGGTGGTGTAGACGCCGTACCGGTCGAGGCGGGCGGTGTCCGGGGTGATGTCGAACAGGCCCAGCAGCCGCCAGACGCTGGCCTCGGTGCGGAACTCCTCCAGGGTCTCCCCCGGCACCCGCATGAACTCCCAGCGGCGGTGGTCGGGGCCGGCGGAGACGGCGGTGCGGGGCCGCGCCGGGTCGCAGACCTGGAGGTTGTTGGGCTTGAACTCGACCGGCTCGTTCAGCACCACGTCGCAGACCAGCCAGTCGTAGCCGAAGCCGAGGTCGGTGACGCCGGTGCCGAGCCAGCGGCGGACGAAGCTGTTCGCGCCGTCGCAGCCGAGCACCCAGCCGGCGGTCCAGGTGTGTCGCGTCCCGTCGGCGTCGACTCCGCCCACCTCGACCCGGTCGCCGTGGTCGGCGAGGTCGGTCACCTCGACGCCGCGCAGCACCTCCACGCCGGGCAGGGCGGCGCCGCGCTCGGCGAGCCGGGCCTCCAGGCCGGGCTGGTAGAAGGAGATGGAGTCGGGCCAGCCGTTCGGGCCGTCCTCGGCGACCCGGGCGTGCAGCAGGGTCCGCCCGAAGCCGTTCTTCCAGGTGTACTCGCCGGAGAGCTCGGTGACGTCGGCGAGGGCGTCGCCGAGCCGGCAGGCGGCGAGGATGCGGCTGGCCTCGCCGTCGTAGGAGACCGCGCGGGGCATCGTGTACGGGGTGGCCCACTTCTCCACCACCCGCACGGTGAAGCCCCGCTGGGCGAGGAGGATGGCCGCCACCTGGCCCACCGGGCCGTAGCCCACGATCAGTACGTCCGTCATCGCCGTTCCTCGCTCGTCCGCGTCGGGCCGGGCATCAGAGCCCGAGTTCCGTGTCGATCAGGCTGAAGATCTCGTCGTCGCTGGCCAGGTCGAGGTCCAGGTCGTCGTCGGTGGCGGACGCGCCGCGCATCGTCCGCCACTTGGCGACCAGCACCTCCAGCCGCGCCGCGACCTGGGTGTGCAGCTCCGCCTCGACGACCGTCTCGGCCATCGACCGTTCGAGGCTCTCCAGCTCGGCGAGGATCGGCGGGGCCGGCTCCCGGTCGTCCGGGGCGAGCTGGGCGCGCAGGAACTCGGCCAGCGCGGCCGGGTCCGGGTAGTCGAAGATCACCGTGGCGGGGAGCCGGTGCCCGGTCGCCTCGGCGAGCCGGTTGCGCAGCTCCACGGCGGTCAGCGAGTCGAAGCCGATCTCGTTGAACGCCTGCGTCGGGCCGACCGCGTCCGGGGTGGCGTGGCCGAGCACGGTGGCCGCCTCGGCGCGGACCAGGTCGAGCAGCAGGGCGGAGCGCTGCGTCGCGGTGAGCGCCCCGAGCCGCCCGGCGAGGTCACGGCCCCCGGCGGGCGTCTCGGCGCGGGCCCGGGGCCGCCGCGACCGGACCAGGCCGCGCATCAGCGCCGGCACGGCGTCCCGGCCGGCGAGGGCGGCCACGTCGATGCGGGTGGGCACGAGGTGCTCCTCGCAGGCGGCCAGCCCGGCGTCGAACAGCGCCATGCCGAGGTCGGACGGCAGGGCGAGCTGGCCGTCGCGGGCGGTGATCCGGGGGTCGGCCCGGTCCAGCCCGGCGGTCATGGCGCTGGCCTGTTCCCACAGGCCCCACGCGTACGACTGGGCGGGCAGGCCCGCGCCGCGCCGCCGCCTGGCGAGGGCGTCGAGCCACGCGTTGGCGGCGGCGTAGTTGCCCTGACCGGGGACGCCGAACACCCCCGCGCCGGAGGAGAAGAGCACGAACCCGGCGAGGTCGAGGTGGCGGGTCAGCTCGTCGAGGTGCCGGGCGGCGTCCACCTTGGGCGCGAAGACGGCGTCGAACCGTTCGGGGGTGAGCGCGGTGACCACGCCGTCGTCGAGCACCCCGGCGAGGTGCACCACGGCGGTGAGCGGATGCTCCGGCGGCACGGCGGCGAGCAGCCGGGCCACGGCGTCGCGGTCGGCCACGTCGGCGGCGGCCACGGTGACGGTCGCACCGAGGGCGGTCAGCTCGCCGACCAGCTCGGCCGCGCCGGGCGCGTCGGGGCCGCTGCGGCTGGCCAGCAGCAGGTGCCGGACCCCGTGACCGGTGACGAGGCGGCGGGCGGCCAACCCGCCGAGCAGGCCCGTGCCGCCGGTGACCAGGACGGTGCCGTCGGGGTCCCACCCGGCCGGCACAGTGAGCACCACCTTGCCGACGTGCCGGGCCTGGCTGACGTACCGGAAGGCGTCGGGGGCCTGCCGGACGTCCCAGGCGCGCACCGGCAGCGGGGTGAGCGCCCCGGCCGCGAAGAGGCCCGTCAGCGTGACCAGCATCCGCTGGACGTGGTCGGGGTCCAGGGTGGTCAGGTCGTACGCCCGGTAGGCGACGCCGGGGTGGTCGGCGGCGACCCGGTCGGGGTCGCGCAGGTCCGTCTTGCCCACCTCGACGAACCGGCCGCCACGCGGCAGCAGCCGCAGCGAGGCGTCGACGAACTCCCGGGCGAGGGAGTTGAGCACCACGTCCACGCCGCGCCCGCCGCTGGTGGCGAGGACGTGCGACTCGAAGTCGAGGGTGCGCGACGAGGCGAGGTGGCTGTCGGGCACGCCCATCGCCCGCAGGGCGGGCCACTTGGCGGGGCTGGCGGTGGCGTACACCTCGGCCCCGAGGTGGCGGGCGAGCTGCACGGCGGCCATGCCGACGCCGCCGGCGCCCGCGTGCACCAGCACGGACTCCCCGGCCCGCAGCCCGGCCAGGTCCACCAGCCCGTGGTAGGCGGTGAGGAACACCACCGGCATCGACGCGGCCTGGGCGAACGTCCAGTCGGCGGGCACCGGGACGAGCAGCCGGCGGTCGGTGACCGCGACCGGGCCGAGGCAGCCGGCGAAGACGCCGAGCACCCGGTCACCGGGGCGCAGGTCGGTGACCTCCGCGCCGACCTCGGCGACCACGCCGGCCGCCTCGCCGCCGGGCGGCCCGGGGTCGCCCGGGTAGAGGCCGAGGGCGTTGAGCACGTCGCGGAAGTTGAGGCCGGCCGCCCGGACCCGGACCCGGACCTCGCGCGGGCCGAGCGGCACGTCGGCGGCGTCGCAGGCGGTGAGGGCGAGGCCCTCCAGCCGGCCCCGCGTCGGGACGTCGAGCCGCCAGGCCGCCGCGCCGGCCGGCGGGGCGAGCGTCGCGGCCTCGGCGCGGCGGGCCAGCCGGGGGGCGTACGGAGTGCCGCCGCGCAGCGCCACCTGCGGTTCCCCGGCGGCCAGCACGACGGCCAGCTCCTCGGCGGTGGGCGGGGCGTCGGCGTCGAGCAGGACGAACCGGTCGGGGTGCTCGGACTGGGCGGAGCGGACCAGGCCCCAGGCGGTGGCGGCGTCGGGGTCGTCGACCTCGGCGGGGCTGTGCACGCCGACCGCGCCCCGGGTGAGCAGGACCAGCGGGGTGGCCGCCCAGCGGGGATCGGCGAGCCAGCCCTGGACCAGGGCGAGCGCCTCGGCGGCGACTGCCCGCGCCCGGTCGCCGCCCGACCCGCCGTGGCCGGGGCCGGCCGCCGGGTGGGCGGGACCGGTCACCTGGGCGGCATAGTTGGCCGCCGGGTCGGCGGAACCGGTCGCCGGGTCGGCGGGGCCGGCGGCCAGGTTCGGCGGGGCGGGCGGGTCGGCGTCGGGCGCGCCGAGGGGGGCGAGCACGGCGTCGGGCGGGGGCGCGCCGCCGTCGACCGCGCGGGCGAGCGCGGCCGGGTCGGCGTGGCGCGGGAATGCGCCGACGGCCCGGCCGAGCGCGACGACCCGGAGCCCGGCGGCGGGCTCCGGCGCGGCCACCGGCTGCCAGTCGAGCCGGAACAGCGCGTCGTCGACGGCGTCGTCCCGGCCGCCCAGCTCGGCGCGCGGGATCGGGCGCAGGGCCAGCGACGCGACCTCGGCGACCGGGGCGCCGGTGGCGTCGGCGACGGTCAGCGCGATCGTGTGCGGGGCGACCCGGGCGAGGCGGACCCGCAGCGCGTGCGCCCCGGCGGCGTGCAGGGCCACGCCGTTCCAGGCGAACGGCAGCAGCAGCTTCTCCGGCCCGGCGTCGCCGACGCCGCCGAAGTGCGCGGCGTGCAGGGCGGCGTCGAACAGGGCCGGGTGCAGGCCGTACCGATCGGCGTCGGCGCGCTGCGCGGCGGGCAGCTCCACCTCGGCGTACACGTCGTCGCCGGCCGTCCAGACGGCGCGCAGGCCCTGGAACGCGGGCCCGTAGCCGTACCCGTCGGCGGCCAGCCCGGCGTAGAACCCGTCGAGGTCGACGGCCCTGGCGTCGCGCGGCGGCCAGGCGGTGAGCCCCGGCGGCGGGGCGGGCTGCTCCGGGGAGAGGGTGGCCGTGGCGTGCCGGATCCACGGCGCGCCGGGCGGGGCGGCGGCGGGCCGGGAGTGCACGGTGACCGGCCGACGGCCGTCGTCGGCGGCGGAGGCCACCGCCACCTGCACCTGGGTCTCACCGTTGGCCGACAGCGCGAGGGGGGACTCGATGACCAGCTCGTCGAGGACGGGGCAGCCGACCTCGTCGCCGGCGCGCAGGCACAGCTCGACCAGGCCGGTGCCGGGCACCAGCACGGACCCGCCGACGGCGTGGTCGGCGAGCCAGGCGGGGCTGGCGGCGGCGAGCCGGCCGGTGAACAGGTGCCCGCCCGCCCCGGCGAGCGCCACGGACGCGCCGAGCAGCGGGTGCCCGGCGGCGTCCAGGCCGGCCGCGCCGACGTCGCCGGGGCCGGTGCGGGGGCGGGGCCAGAAGCGGCGGTGCGCGAACGCGTACGTGGGCAGGTCGACCCGCCGGCCGCCGGCCAGGGCGGGCCGCCAGTCCACGGCGACGCCGCGCACGTGGAGCTGGGCGGCGGAGAGCAGGAAGCGGCCCCGGTCGCCCTGGTCGCGCTGCACCGAGCCGACCACCGTGACCGGGCCGTCGTGCTCGGCGAGGGTCTCGGTGATGCCGACGGTGAGCACCGGGTGGGGGCTGCACTCGACGTACGTGTCGTGGCCCTGCGCGGCCAGCGCCCGGACCGCCCGCTCCAGCTCGACGGGCCGGCGCAGGTTGCGGTACCAGTAGTCGGCGTCCATCTCGGGGCCGTCGAGCCAGCGCAGGTCGGTGGTGGAGTACAGCGGCACGGCGGCCGGGCCGGGGGCGATCCCCGCGAGGGCCTCGGCCAGCTCGGCGCGGATGAGTTCCACCTGGGCCGAGTGGGAGGCGTAGTCCACCGCGATCCGGCGGACGCGGGCCTGGGTGTCGGCCAGCTCGGCGAGGAGCTCCTCGACGGCGGCCGGCTCGCCGGAGACGACCACGGCGGCCGGGCCGTTGACGGCGGCCACGGCCAGCCGGTCGCCGTGGCGGGCGACCCGCTCGCGGACCACCTCGGCGGGCAGCGCCACGGACGCCATCGCGCCTGTCCCGGCCAGGGACGACCGGATCGCGCGGCTGCGCAGCGCCACCACCCGGGCGGCGTCGGGCAGGGAGAGCACCCCGGCGACGCAGGCGGCGGCGATCTCGCCCTGCGAGTGGCCGACCACGGCGGCGGGCTGCACGCCGTAGGAGCGCCACAGCTCCGCCAGCGACACCATCACCGCGAAGAGGGCGGGCTGCACCACGTCGACCTGGTCGAGGCCGGGCGCGCCGGGGGCCTGGCGCAGCACGTCCAGCAGCGACCAGTTCAGGTACGGCCGCAGCGCCGCGTCGCAGGCGGCCATCCGCTCGGCGAAGACGGGGGCCTGGTCGAGCAGTTCGAGCCCCATGCCGACCCACTGGGAGCCCTGGCCGGGAAAGACGAACACCACCCCGCCGGTGGGCGCGGCGTCGCCGCGGACCAGTTCGGGGGCGGGGCGGCCCTCGGCGAGCGCGTCGAGGGCGGCGGCGATCCGGTCCGGGTCGGCGGCCACCAGCACCGCGCGGGAGTCGAACGCGGCCCGGGTGCCGGCCAGCGACCAGGCCACGTCGATCCGGCGCTGGTCGGGGCGGTCGGCGAGGTGGGCGCGCAGCCTGCGGGCCTGCCCGGCGAGCGCCTCCGGGGTGCGCGCGGAGAGCAGCCAGGGCAGGGCGTCGGGGCCGGCGGGCGGCTCGGTCGTCCCGGCTACGGCCACGGCGGCTGCGGCCTCGGCGGGGCCGGTCCCGGCCGGGTCGGCCTCGGCGGGGGCGGCTGCGGTCAGGGCGGCCTCGGCGGGGGCGGCCTCGATGATGGCGTGGGCGTTGGTGCCGCTGATGCCGAAGGACGACACGCCGGCCCGGGCGGGGCGGTCCGCGCGGGGCCACGGGCGGGGCTCGGTGAGCAGCTCCACCGAGCCGGCGTCCCAGTCGACGCGGGAGGTGCGCCGCGCGGCGTGCAGGGTGCGCGGCAGCCGGCCGTGCCGCATGGCGAGGACCATCTTGAGCACCCCGGCGACGCCGGCGGCGGCCTGGGTGTGCCCGAGGTTCGACTTCACGGAGCCGAGCAGCAGCGGCGGGGCCTGCGCGGGCCGCCGGCCGTACGTGGCGAGGATCGCCTCGGCCTCGATCGGGTCGCCGAGCGGGGTGCCGGTGCCGTGGGCCTCGACGGCGTCCACGTCGCCCGCGTCGAGCCCGGCGGCGGCCAGGGCGGCCCGGATCACCCGCTCCTGGGAGGGCCCGTTCGGGGCGGTCAGCCCGTTGGACGCACCGTCGGAGTTGACCGCCGTGCCGCGCACCAGCGCGAGCACGGGGTGGCCCCGGCGGCGGGCGTCGGAGAGGCGCTCCACCACGAGGACGCCGACGCCCTCGGACATGCCGAACCCGTCGGCGTCCTCGGCGAACGCCTTGCACCTGCCGTCGGCGGCGAGCCCGCGCTGACGGCTGAACCCGGTCAGCCCGGCGGGGCTGGACAGCACCGACACGCCGCCGGCCAGGGCCAGGTCGCAGTCGCCGGAGCGGAGCGCCTGCACGGCCAGGTGCAGCGCCACCAGGGACGCCGAGCAGGCGGTGTCGACGGTGACCGCCGGCCCCTCCAGCCCGAGCGTGTACGCGACGCGGCCGGAGAGGACGCTGGCGGCGGTGCCGGTGAGCAGGTGCCCCTCGTCGGCGGTGGTCTCCCCGTCGTCGGAGGCGACGCCGGGGGCGATCATCTCGGCGTAGTCCTGCCCGTGGGTGCCGGCGAAGACGCCGGTGCGGCTGCCGCGCAGCGTGCCCGGGTCGAGGCCGGCGCGCTCCAGGGCCTCCCAGCAGGTCTCCAGCAGCAGCCGGTGCTGCGGGTCCATGGCGAGGGCCTCGCGGGGGCTGATGCCGAAGAACGCCGCGTCGAAGTCGGCGATGCCGGTGAGAAACCCGCCCGAGCGCACGTACGTGCGGCCCGGGGTGCCGGGGACCGGGTCGTAGAGGTCGGGCCAGCCCCGGTCGGTGGGCAGGTCGCCGATGACGTCCCCGCCGTCGTCGAGGAGCCGCCACAGCGCCTCCGGGGTGTCGACCCCGCCGGGGAAGCGGCAGGCCAGGGCGACGATCGCGACGGGCTCGTCGGCGGCGACGGTGGCGGCGTCGGCGACCTCGGCGGCGGCGGTGCCGAGCAGCCGGGCGTGCAGGTGCGCGGCGAGCAGCTCCGGGGTGGGGTGGTTGAACACGGCGTGCGGGGCGAGCCGGACGCCGGTGACGGCGGTGAGCCGGTTGCTCAGCTCCACCGCCGTCAGCGAGTCGAAGCCGAGGTCCTTGAACGGGCGGCGCGGCTCGACCTGCTCCCCGCCGGCGTGCCCGAGGACGACGGCGCAGCGGGCGCGGACCAGCTCCAGCAGCAGGGCGGCCCGCTCCGGCTCGCCGAGGCCGGCGAGGCGGTCGGCGAAGCCGGCGGCGGCGGGCGCGGGGTCGGCGTTGACGGCCCGCCGGGGCGGCGGGGGCAGCAGCGCCCGCAGCAGGGCGGGCACCTCGCCGGTGGCGCGGACGGCGGCCAGGTCCAGCCCGATCGGCACCAGCGCGGGCCGGTCGGCGTGCAGGGCTGCGTCGAGCAGGGCCAGGCCGGCGGCGGTGTCCAGGGGGCGGGTGCCGCCCCGGGCGAGGCGGGCCAGGTCGGCGGGGGCGAGCCGGCCGGCCATCCCGTCCGCCTCGGCCCACAGGCCCCAGGCCAGGGCGATGCCGGGCAGGCCGTGGTCGCGGCGGTGCGCGGCGAGCGCGTCGAGGAACGCGTTGCCGGCGGCGTAGTTGCCCTGCCCCGGGCTGCCGAACGTGGCCGCCGCCGAGGAGAAGAGCACGAACGCGGCGAGGTCGAGGCCGGCGGTCAGCTCGTGCAGGTGCCACGCGCCGTGCACCTTGGCCCGCAGGGCCCGCTCCCACCGGGCCGCGTCGAGGCCGGTGAGCAGGGCGTCGTCGGTGACCCCGGCGGCGTGCACCACGGCGACCAGGCGGTCGGCCAGCGGGGCGACCACCTCGGCGAGGGCGGCCCGGTCGGCGACGTCGGCGGCGACCACCCGGACGGTCACCCCGGCGTCGGTGAGGGCGGTCATCCAGTCGGCGTGCCGGCCGGCGCGGCCGAGCAGCACCAGTTCGGTGACGCCGTGGACGGTGGCGAGGTGGGTGGCGACGTGCCGGCCGACCCCGCCGGTGCCGCCGGTGACCAGCACCGTGCCGCCGGCCAGCGCCGGCAGCGGCGTGCCCGCGCCCGGGTGCTCGACCGGGCGGAGGCGGGGCAGCAGGGCGCGGCCGTCGCGGACGGCGACCTCCGGCTCGTCGGCGGTGGCGGCCAGGGCCGCGCGCACCGTGGCGTCGTCGCCCGCGTCGAGGCGCAGCAGCAGGAACCGGTCGGGGTGCTCGGCGGCGGCGACCCGGGCCAGCCCGCCGACGGGGGCGTGCACGGGGTCGCCGTCGCGGACAGCGAGGGCCAGCCGGGTGGTCTCCGCGCGGGGGTCGGCCAGCCAGCGCTGGAGCACGCCGAGGGTGGCGAGGCCGACGGCGTGCGCCCGGTCGGGCACCGGCGCGTCGGGGTCGCCGTCGCCGACCCGGAGCACGAGCAGCGGCGGCAGCGGGCCCTCCGGGGGCGCGCCGTCGGCGAGCGTCCAGGCGGGCACCGGGGTCGCGGGGGCGGTCGCGGGGAGCCAGTCGACCGCGTACAGGCCGGCCGGGGCGGGTTCGGCGGTCGGCTGCGGGCCGTCGGCCGCGACGGCCCGCAGCACCACCCGCTCCACGTCGAGCACGGGGGCCCCGGCGTCGTCGACGGCGCTGAGGGTCACCGCGTCCGCCCCGGCGGGGGCGAGGCTGACCCGCAGCGCGTGCGCGCCGGTGGCGTGCAGGCGCACCCCGGCCCAGTCGACGGCCGCCGGCCGGGCGGCGGGCGCGGCGCGGTCGCCGGTCGGCGCGTCCGCGTCGGCGTCGGCGTCGGCGTCGGCCGGAAGCTCGGTGGGGGGCTCGGTGGGGGTGAAGTCGGCCAGCGGGAGCAGGCGCAGGGCCGCGTCCAGCACCAGCGGGTGCACCCCGTACCGCTCGGCGTCGGCGTCGCGGGCGTCCTCCGGCAGGCGTACGTCGACGAAGAGCCGGTCCCCCGCGACCCACGCGGCGCGGGCCAGCTCCCCCGCGAGCGCCCGGCGGTGCGGGGTGTCCAGGTCGACGGGGCGGGCCCCGGCGGGCGGCCACGCCGCGACGGCGGCCGGGATGGCGGGCGGGTCGGCCGGGGCGAGGACGGCCTCGGCGACCTCCCGCCACGGCTCCCCCTCGGCGGTACGGACGTGGCAGCGCGCCGTGCGGCGCAGGTGCTCGTCCGGCGCGGCGACGGTGACCTGCACGTCGAGGGCCAGCTCGGCGGCCAGCGGCACCTGTCGGGGGACGCTCAGCCGCTCCACCGTGGACAGACCGAGCAGCCCGCCGAGGTGGGCGAGCACGTCGAGCAGGGCGGTGGCGGGCAGCAGCGCGGGCCCGGCGTCGCCGGGAGCGGCCAGCCACGGGTGGGTGGCCGCCGCGAGGCGGCCGGTGCAGACGACCTGCCCGGTGCCGGCGACCGGCAGCACCGCGCCGAGCAGCGGGTGCCCGGCGTCGGCCAGCCCCACGTCGGTGGGGCCGCCGGCCACCGCCGAGTACGGCAGCCAGTAGTGCCGCCGCTGGAAGGCGTACGTGGGCAGGTCCACCCGGCGGCGCGGGCCGGGGCCGGCGAGGGCGGCGGCGTCCACCGGCACGCCCCGGGTGTGCAGCCGCGCCACGGCGGTCAGCAGCGCCTCGGGCTCGTCGTCGACGCCCCGCACGGCGGGGACGAACGCCGCCTCCCCGCCGGTGGCGGCGAGGCAGTCCTGGGCCATCGCGGTGAGCACGCCGCCGGGGCCGATCTCCAGGAAGGTGGTCGCCCCCTGGTCGTGCAGGGCGCGCATCCCGTCGAGGAAGCGGACGGTGGCCCGCGCGTGCGCCACCCAGTGCTCGGGCGAGCGGAGCCGGGCCGGGTCGACCGGCGCGCCGGTCAGCGTGGACACCACCGGCAGGTGCGGGGTGCGGTAGGTGAGACCGGCGGCCACGGCGCGGAACGCGTCGAGCATCGGCTCCATGCGCGGCGAGTGGAACGCGTGCGACACCCGCAGCCGGCTGGTGCGCCGGCCGGCGGCGCGCAGGGTCGCCGCGACGCCGAGGACGGCGTCGGTGTCGCCGGAGAGGACCACGCTGGTCGGCCCGTTGACGGCCGCGAGCCCGACCCGGTCGGTGAGGTGCCCCTCCACCTCGGCCTCGGCGGCCTCGACGGCGACCATCGCGCCCCCGTCGGGCAGCTCCTGCATCAGCCGGGCCCGCGCGGCGACCAGCGCCGCCGCGTCGGCGAGGGAGAGGACCCCGGCGACGTGCGCGGCGGCCAGCTCGCCGACGGAGTGGCCGAGCACCACGTCGGGGCGCACGCCCCACGACTCCAGCAGCCGGTACAGGGCCACCTCGAAGGCGAACAGGGCCGGCTGGGTGTAGAGCGTCCGGTCGAGCAGCCCGGCCGGTTCGTCGCCCGGCTCGGCGGTGGCGACGTCGGCGACGGGGAGCGGGGCGTGGCCGGCGAGGCAGCGGTCCAGCTCCGCGCAGGCCGCGTCGAACGCGCCGGCGAAGACGGGGTACGCCGCGCGCAGCCCCCGCCCCATCCCGGGCCGCTGGCCCCCCTGCCCTCCGAAGAGGAGGGCGAGCCGGCCCTCGGCGACCCGCCCGGTCAGCACGCCGGGGGTGTCGGGGTCGGCGTCGCCCCGGGTCAGCGCGGTCAGCCCGGCCCGGGCGGCGGCCGGGTCGCCGGCCAGCACCACGGCCCGGTGTTCCAGGGCGGCGCGGGTGGTGGCCAGCGCGTGCCCGACGTCGGCCGGGTCGGCGTGCGCGCCCGGCCCGTCGAGCCAGGCCAGCAGGCGGGCCGCCTGGTCGCGCAGCGCCTCGCCGGTGGCGGCGGAGAGGGCCCACGGCACGGGCAGCCGAGGACCGCCGGCCGCCGTCCCCTCGATCGGGGCGTCAGCGGGAGCGGGGTCCGGCGGGGGTGCCTCGACGATGACGTGCGCGTTGGTGCCGCTGATGCCGAACGACGAGACGCCGGCCCGGCGGGGGCGGCCCGCCTGCGGCCACCGGCGGGCCTCGGTGAGCAGCTCCACCGCGCCGGCCGACCAGTCCACCTCGGACGTGGGGGCGTCGACGTGCAGGGTGGCCGGCAGCGTCCCGTGCCGCATGGCGAGGACCATCTTGATCACCCCGGCGGCCCCGGCGGCGGCCTGGGTGTGACCGAGGTTCGACTTCAGCGAGCCCAGCAGCAGCGGCTCGGCGGCGCCGCGCCCCGCCCCGTACGTGGCGAGCAGCGCCTGCGCCTCGATCGGGTCGCCCAGCGAGGTGCCGGTGCCGTGCGCCTCGACGGCGTCCACGTCGGCGGCGGTGAGCCCGGCGGCGGCCAGCGCCCGGCGGATCACCCGCTCCTGGGCGGGCCCGCTCGGGGCGGTCAGCCCGTTGGACGCGCCGTCGGAGTTGACGGCGCTGCCCCGCACCACGGCGAGGACCGGGTGGCCGTTGCGGCGGGCGTCGGAGAGCCGTTCCAGCAGCAGCACGGCGACGCCCTCGGACCAGCCGGTGCCGTCGGCGGCCTCGGCGAACGCCTTGCACCGGCCGTCGGGGGCGAGCCCGCGCTGCCGGCTGAACTCGACGAACGCCTGCGGGGTGCCCATCACGGCGACGCCGCCGGCCACCGCGAGGGAGCAGTCCCCCGACCGCAGCGCCTGGGCGGCCAGGTGCAGCGACACCAGCGACGACGAGCAGGCGGTGTCGACGGTGACCGCCGGCCCCTCCAGCCCGAGCGCGTACGCGACCCGCCCCGAGACCACGCTGCCCGCCGTGCCGACGCCGAGGTAACCCTCGGTGCCGGGCGGGGCCTGGCGCAGGTTGGCCGCGTAGTCGTGGTGCATGACGCCGGTGAACACGCCGGTGGCGCTGCCGCGCAGCGAGGTGGGGTCGATGCCGGCCCGCTCGAACAGCTCCCAGGAGGTCTCCAGCAGCAGCCGCTGCTGCGGGTCCATGGCGAGGGCCTCGCGGGGGCTGATCGCGAACAGGGTGGCGTCGAAGTCCGCCGCGTCGGGCAGGAAGCCACCCACCCGCACGTACGAGGTGCCGGGCTGGTCGGGGTCGTCGGAGAAGAGGTGCCCGAGGTCCCAGCCCCGGTCGGTGGGGAACCCGGTGAGCCCCTCCCGGCCGGCGGCGACCAGGTCCCACAGCTCCTCGGGGGAGGCGACCCCGCCGGGCAGCCGGCAGGCCATCGCGACGACGGCCACCGGGTCGTCCGCCGTGGACGCCCCCGACGGCGCGGCCGGGGCGGTCGCGGGGTCCGGGGCCGCGCCGCGCAGCCGGGCGGCCAGGTGCCGGGCGAGGGCGTCGGGGCTCGGGTGGTCGAACGCGGCGGTGGCGGGCAGCCGTACCCCGGTGGCACGGGCCAGCCGGTCGCGCAACGCGACCGCGCCGACGGAGGTGAAGCCCAGTTCCTTGAACGCGCGGCCCGCCGGGACCGCCGCCGGGCCGGGCAGGCCGGCCACCTCGGCGGTGGCGGCGCGGACCAGGTCGAGCAGGAGCCGGTCCCCCTCGGCGGTGGTCGCCCCGGCGAGCCGGCGGCGCAGCGCCTCGGGCTCGCCGTCGTCGGCGGCGACCGCGCGGGCGGGCGCGCGCCAGGCGGGGTGTCCCGCGCCGGCCCGGTCGGCCGGGGCGGCGAGCAGCACGAGGTCGTCGCCGTCGTGCGCGACGTCGAACGCGGCGAGGTCGACGCGCTCCGCCCCGGGCCCGCCGGTGCCGATCAGCCGGGCGGGCAGGCCGGCCGCGCGGCGGCGGGCGACCAGGGTGTGCAGGGCGTCGACGGCCACGGCGGCGGCCTCCCGGCCGGCCGCGCCGAGCAGCAGCTCCGCCGGGACGAGGACGGTGAACGCCGTGGCGGCGGCGTGCCGGGTCCGGGCGTCCAGGGCCTCGGCGAGGGCGAGCAGCCGGGCGACGCCGGCCGGGTCGGCGAGGTCCGCGTCGGACGGGCAGAGGAAGGCCGCGCCGACGGGCTCGCCGGGCAGCACGGCGGCCGTGGCCGGGACCACGGCGGCCTCCGCGCCGGCGGCGGCGAGGTCGGCAACCAGGTCGGCCGGGCCGGCGTGGACCAGCCGCAGCCGGCGGGCGCCGTGCGCGGCGACCAGGTGCCGGGCCAGCGCCGCCCCGGTCGCCGTGTCCGCCCCGGTCAGCACGGCCGGGGCGGCCGGGTCGACGACCGTCGCCGGCACCGCGGGCGGGCGGGCGGGGACCGGCGCGGGGGCCGGGTGCCGGGCCGCGCCCGCGCGCAGCGCGACCTGCGCGGCGCCCGCGTCCACGGCGGCCGGCAGCAGGGCCGGGGAGGCCGCGTCGCCGTCGGCGTCGACCAGCACGATCCGATCCGGGTACGCCGCCTGGAGGCAGCGGCCCACCGCCCACACCTGCGCGGCGGCGGGGGCGAGGTCGGGGTCGTCGGCCCGCTCCGGGGTGGACGCGTCCACGGCGCCGGTGGTCAGCAGCACCAGCCGGGAAGCGGCGAACCGCTCGTCGTCCAGCCAGCCCCGCAGTTGCCCGGCGAGGCCGGGCGGGTCGGCGGCACCGGTGGCGAGCACCGTCACGTCGGGCACGTCCGGGTCGGCGCGCAGCGCGGCGAGGTCCGGGTGGGCCCGGAGGTCCGCCGAGGCCGCGCGCAGCGGCCCCACCAGCGCCTCGCCGCCCGCGCCGACGAGCGCGAAGCGGCGGGCCGGCGGCACGGCGGCCAGGTCCAGCGACCGCCAGGCGACCCGGCTCAGCGCGTCGTGGTGGCCGCCGTTGACCGCCCGCAGCCGGGCCGGCCGCGCCAGCAGCAGCCGGCGGGTGACCTTGCCGGAGGCGGTGCGCGGCACCTGCCCGATCTCGTACAGCGCGGCGGGGACCTTGTAGTAGGAGAGCCGCTCCCGGCAGGCCGCGTACGCGGCGGCGGGGTCGAAGCCCTCCGGCCCGGCGACCACGAACGCCACCGGCACCTCGCCGAGCACCTCGTGCGGGCGGCCGGTGACCGCCACGTCGGCGACGCCGGGCACCGAGCGCAGCGCCTCCTCCACCTCGGCCGGATGGATCTTCTCCCCGCCGCGGATGATCAACTCCTGGTGCCGGCCGGTGACGAAGAGGTTCCCGTCGGCGTCGCGGCGGGCCAGGTCGCCCGTGCGGTACCAGCCGTCGCGCAGCGCGGCGGCGGTGACTTCGGGCAGGCCGTGGTAGCCGAGCATCACGCTCGGGCCGCGTACCCACACCTCACCCTCGGCCCCGGTCGCCACGTCCAGGCCGGTCTGCGGGCTGACCAGGCGCACGTCGACACCCGGCACGGGCCGGCCGCAGGAGCCCTCGACGCGCGGCAGGTCCGGCCGGGTGACGGCGATCGAACCGCAGGTCTCGGTGCTGCCGTACGCGTCGAGCAGCGGCGCGTCGAAGACCTCGTCGAACGCGCGACGCAGCGCGCCCGTGGTGATCGCCCCACCGACCAGGCACACCCGCAGCGCCGGGGCGCGGAAGCCGCTGTCCCGGGCGGCGGCGACCAGGTGGTGGTACAGGGCCGGCACCCCGGCCAGCACGGTCGCCGAGTCCTCGGCGACGGCGCGCAGCACGTCGTCGGCGGAGAGGCCGTCGACGAGCCGGGCGGTGGCCCCCACGGCGGTGACACTGAGCACGCAGCCGATGTGGGAGAGGCTGTGGAACAGCGGCAGCGGCCAGACCACCCGGTCGTCGGGGGTCAGCCCGGGGATCGGCACGTAGCAGGAGGCGACCGACCACAGGCAGGTGCGCTGGGTGGAGAGCACGCCCTTGGGCCGGCCGGTGGTGCCGGAGGTGTAGAGCATCCAGGCGACCTCGTCGAGGCCCAGGTCGTCGCGGGCGGCCACGCCTGGCTCCGCGTCGACCAGCTCCGCCCAGGCCGCGACCCCGTCCGGGGCCGGGGCGTCCCCGGTCACCCAGACTCGCAGGCCGGGCCGGTCGGCGCGCAGCCGCAGCGCCTGGTCGAGGTGCTCCGGGTCGGTGACGACCAGCACCGCGCCGGAGTCGTCGAGCAGGTGCGCCAGCTCCGCGTCGGTGCTGCGCGGGTTCAGCGGCACGCCCACGGCGGCGGCCCGGGTCACGGCCAGCCACGTCTCCACCGTCTCCACCCGGTTGCCCAGGCAGAAGGCGACCCGTTCGCCCCGGCCGACCCCCGCCGCCGCCAGGTGCCCGGCCAGCCGTCCGGTGCGCGCCCACAGGTCGGCGTACCCGACGGCGCGGCGGTCGTCGCGGAACGCGACCTTGTCCCCGAACGCCTCGGCGTGGGCCCTCAGCAGACCGGGCAACGGCTGGACCAGGTCACTCCGAAGCATGTCACCATCCGTCCGTCGGCGAGTCCCATCCGCGGCGTAGACCTCGCTCGCCGTAACGGCACAAGTGTTCCGAGCCCCCTGCCGGCGACCTACCCCTGTCACACCCCTAAGTCGTCCCCAGTTCCGGCCGCCGGGCGACCGGCGCGACCTGCGGTGGGGGCCATGATGGGGGCCGCCCCCACCCCCCGCCCCGTCAGCAGCCGAGGTGCCGTCGTTGGAACGCTCGTGGTTGTTCGCCCGCCTGGCCGTGCCGGCCGGCGAGCCCCGGGCCGCCGAGCTGATCGGCACGGTGGTCGCCGGGGCGGTCGCCGCGACCCGCTGGGCCGACCCCGGCGCGTCCTGGTTCTTCGACCGGTACGCCTGCCCCGCCGGGCCCCGGCTCCGCCTCGGCTTCCACGCCACCGGCCCCGGCCTGGACGAGGTACGCCGGCGGCTGCCCACCGACGACGGGGCCGCCGTCGACCCGTACCCGGTCCGGGACGCCGCCCGGGGCGGGCCGCTGGCGCACGCGGGCAGCGACCTGGCCCTGGCCCTGCTCGGCGGCGACGCGCCCCGGCCGGCCGGGGCGGAGCTGTCGTTGGCCGTGGCGCACCTGCGGCACCTGACCGGGCTGGTCCCGGCCGCCGACCGGCCGGCCTTCCTCTTCCTGCACTGGCAGGAACGCGGCGCGCTGCTCACCGGCGCCCAACGGCGGGACCTGGCCGCGCGGGCGGACGCCGGGGCGGAGCGGATCGTGTTGGCGGCCGGCGACCTGCCGCCGGCCGGGGAGGCGACGCTCGACTGGGCCCGATACCTCGACCGGGTGGCCGCCGTGGCCGCCCACGAGCAGGCGGCGACGCCGACGGGTTTCCTGCTGGCGCACCACGCCCAGCTCACCCACCAGCGGTGGGGCATCACCCCGGACGTCGACGCGCTGGCCGCACTGGCGCTACGCCTGTCGATGACCCGCGACCGCCGGCCCGCCACGCCGCTCCCCACCCCGCCGGCCCCCGCTTCCTCGGTCGTTGTCCCGCCGGCCACCGCCCCGCCAGTACCCGCTCCGTCGAGGAGGCCGCAGGCTCATGCGCCCGTCCCCACCACCTGACCCCAGCCCCGCCGCCGACCCGGCCCGGATCGAGGTGGCGCTCGGCGAGCGGGCGTACCCGGTGCTGATCGGCCCCGGCGTGCGCCACCGGCTGCCGGCGGAGATCGCCCGGGTCGGCGCGCGGCGGGTCGTGGTGGTCTCGGCCCGGCCGCCCGAGTGGACGCCCGACCCGGGCGTGCCGCACCGGGTGGTGCCGGCCCGCGACGGCGAGCACGACAAGACCCTCGCCACGGTGGAGCGGCTCTGCCGCGCGTTCGCCGACTTCGGGCTGACCCGCACCGACGCGGTGGTCTCCTGCGGCGGCGGCACCACCACCGACGTGGTGGGCCTGGCCGCCGGCCTCTACCACCGGGGGATCGCCGTGATCCACCTGCCGACCACCCTGCTCGCCCAGGTCGACGCCAGCGTCGGCGGCAAGACGGCGGTCAACCTGCAGGAGGGCAAGAACCTGGTCGGCGTGTACTGGCAGCCCCGCGCGGTGCTCTGCGACACCGAGCACCTGACGACGCTGCCGGAGCGGGAGCGACGCAACGGGTACGGGGAAATCGCGCGGGCGCACTTCATCGGCGCGGGCGACCTACGCGGCCGGCCGGTCGCCGAGCAGATCGCCGCCTGCGTGGCGCTCAAGGCGCGGGTGGTCGCCGCCGACGAGCGCGACTCCGGCCTGCGGCACATCCTCAACTACGGCCACACCCTCGGGCACGCGCTGGAGGTCGCCACCGGCTTCCGGCTCCGGCACGGCGAGGCGGTCGGCGTCGGCACGGCCTTCGCGGGCCGCCTGGCGGGCCTCCTGGGCCGCATCGACCCGGCCCGGGTCGCGGAGCACCACGAGGTGGTCACCGGCTACGGCCTGGACCCGACGCTCCCCTCCGACGTGGACCACGACGAGCTGATCGCCCTCATGCGCCGCGACAAGAAGGCGACGTCGGGCCTCTCCTTCGTCCTCGACGGCCCGACGGGCCCGGAGCTGGTCCCGGACGTCCCGGAGCCCACCGTCCGCACCGCCCTTGTGTAAGGAAGGGCCCCTTGTTAACGCATTCGGTTGTACAGGGGCCCCCTCCTAACACTCCCCGCTCCCCCCACGAGTGCGCCTGCGCGTCACCCCTGATGGCTGGGCAATCTTGGTACGAAACGGCCCTCAGGGGCGGTTTCGTACCAAGATTTACCGGCGGCGGACGGCCACGCACGCCTCCGAATCGATGGCATCGGTAGGAGGAAATGAGTTGACCTTCCGCGTCCCGTCCGGCGATCGTCGGCTCATGCGACAGGATGACCTCTGGGACGCCGGTGCCGCCCAGCGCTACGACACCCCGGGCACCGGCATGTTCGCCCCCGAGGTGCTGGGGCCGACCGTGGATCGGCTCGCCGCGCTCGCCGGAGGAGGGCCGGCTCTGGAGTTCGCCGTCGGGACCGGGCGCGTGGCCGTCCCGCTCGCCCAGCGCGGCGTGCGGGTCACCGGCATCGAGCTGTCCACCGCGATGCTCGACAGGCTGCGCACGAAGGCGGACGAGGCGACGATCCCCGTGGTCGTCGGTGACATGGCCACCGCCGTCGCCCCCGGCACGTACGCGCTGGTCTACCTCGTCTACAACACGATCGCCAACCTGCTCACCCAGGCCGAGCAGGTCGCCTGCTTCCGCAACGCCGCCCGCCACCTCGGCCCCGGCGGCCGGTTCGTGATCGAGCTGTGGGTGCCGGAGCTGCGCCAACTCCCGCCGGGCCGGCAGGCCACGGTCTGGCAGTGCGAGCCCGGCTACATCGGCCTCGACACCTACGACGTACTGCACCAGCACGTCGTGTCGCACCACTTCAACTTCGGCGAGGGCACCGAGGCCCGGTTGTTCCGCACTCCGCACCGCTACATCTGGCCGGCCGAGCTCGACCTGATGGCGCAACTGGCCGGCTTCGCGCTGGAGTCCCGGCACGGGGACTGGGCCGGCACCGAGTTCACCGCCGAGTCACGGTCCCACGTGTCCGTGTACCGGCTGCCCTAACCACCGCGACACCACACGATTCCGCGTAGAGGCCCTCTCACGGCGAGAGCCGCAGAAAGATGTGGTCGGAGCGCCTTGACCGCCGTACCGCTGTGGGATGTGCTCGTGCCGATCTCACGTTCGAACCCCACGCCCTGGAACGGCTGTCAGACAAGGACGTCCCGATGAGCGATGTTCCGCAGCTCGGTCCGGTCCCCCAGCGCATTCCCGTCGACGCGGAGCTGGTCAGTCGGCTCGTCGCCGAACAGTTCCCACAGTGGGCGGGCCTCCCGGTGCGGCCCGTGAACGACGGCGGCTGGGACAACTGGACCTTCCACCTCGGCTCCGGGATGTCGGTCCGCATGCCGAGTGCCTCCGAGTACGCCCTGGCGGTCGACAAGGAGCACCGGTGGCTGCCGGCGCTGGCCCCCCGGCTCCCGCTCCCCGTCCCCACCCCGCTGGCAAAGGGTGCACCCGGCGGGGGCTACCCCTTCTCGTGGTCGGTCTACTCGTGGCTGGACGGTGAGCCCGCGAGCCCAAGCCGTATCGCCGACCCCGTCCGGTTCGCCGTCGACCTGGCAGAGTTCCTGTCGGCCCTGCACGGCATCGATCCCACCGACGGTCCGCGCCCCGGGCTGCACAACTGGTACCGGGGCGGCTCGCTGCGCACCTACGACGAGAAAGCGCGTAGCGCGCTCGCGGCGTTGACCGGCCGCGTCGACGTGGACCTGGCCGCCGAGATCTGGACGACGGCGCTCGACGCGCGCTGGGACGGCACGGAAACCTGGTTCCACGGCGACGTCGCCCAGGGAAACCTCCTGCTCAACGGGGGGAGCTTGGCCGCCGTCATCGACTTCGGCACCTGCGGCGTCGGCGATCCCGCCTGTGACCTCGCCGTCGCCTGGACGGTGCTGACCGCCGACGGTCGGCGGGCGTTCCGGGAGCGGCTGTCCCCGGGCGAGGAGACCTGGGCGCGGGGGCGCGGCTGGGGCCTGTGGAAGACGCTCGTCACCTGCGCCCGCGCCGCGGAGAGGGCCGACGAGCAGGCCGCGACCGCACACCGCGTCCTCGACGAGATCTTCGCCGAGTACGCGGCGGCGGACCGCCGAGGGCCAACATCGGAGCAGTAGGTTGAGCGGGTGGGTGACCACCTGAGGCCACGGACAGCCGGGAGGCCGGGGTGCGCCTCGCCGAGTGCGGGGAGTCGGCGGCGGGCGCGGTGCCCCGTTCGTGCGGGCAGCTCCATCAGGGCCGGAACCGAGCAACCCGGCCCGGGCGAATCGCCCACGACCACCGACTCAGGCGCAGCCATTGACGCCGCAGCCCCCGGGATCGGGCGCGATCGTGCGCGCCCGGCCGCTCCGTCCATCGTCAGGGCCGCGGTCGGTGTCGGTGGATGGCGACCGCGATCGGCCGCGCGGCGCAGGTCAGGGGGTCAGGGTCGCCGGGCAGTGGGCCAGCAGGTCGGTCGGGGTGTGCGCGACCACGTCCGGTCCGGCAGCCAGCAGGGCGGCCACGTCGCCGCCGTGCCAGGTGGTGGCGGCCGTGGCGGCACCGGCCTCCCGGCCGCTGAGCAGGTCGATCACCGCGTCACCGACCATCATGGCCTGCGCCGGCGGCACGTCCAGGTGGCCGAGGGCCTGGAGGACGATGTCCGGGGCGGGCTTCGGGCGGGCCACCTCGTCGGAGCCGATCACCCGGTCGAACAGGCCCAGCACGCCGAGCGTGTCGAGCAGGGAGCGGGCGCGGGGGCCGCTCTTGCCGGTAGCGATCGCCGTACGGATGCCCCGGGCGCGCAGTTCCTCCAGGGTCTCCCGGACGCCGGGGAAGAGCGGCACGAGGTGGGCCATCCGGTAGCTCTCCCGGACGAACGGCTCCTCCATCGCCAGGGGCAGCCCCATCAGCCGCATGATGTCGGGGAAGTACCGCCCCATGTGCTGGTTGTACTCCTCGAACGGCGCGGGCCCGCCGCCCACCACCTCGGCGTACGCGATGCTGAACGCCTCGCGCATGACGGCCGAGCTGTCGACCACGACCCCGTCGAGGTCGAACACGACCGCCCGGATCGGACCCCGTGCGGCCTGCGGCGCGAGCACCACGTCGACCGGCGGCGCGAGACGCGCGTCGCCCGGCAGGACGGCCACGCCGACCGGCGGCGCGAGCGGCGCACCGGCCGGCAGGACGGCCACGCCGACCGGCGACGCCAGCGGCGCGTCGATGGGCGGCGGAAGGACAGCGTCGACGGTGGACGGTGGTTGGCTCATGGCTGCTCTCCGGAAGCGAGTGAGGTCGCCGGTGGTTCTCACCGGTCGCGTTGGCCCGCCAGCGCGTGCTCCCGCCCCGGCGCGCCTGCCCGGGCGGAGCGGTAGATCCGTTCGATGACGTCGATGGTCCGGCGCGCCTCGGCGACGGCGGCGCCCCGGCTGGCCGGGTCGGCGAGCAGGCCGGGCAGGGCGTCGAGCTGGTGGTCGTACTCGGTGCCGATCGGCTCGGCGGGCAGCGGCAGCCGGACGGTCTCCCCGTCGCGGGTGCGGGTGAGCACCGGCGTCGGCTCCCGGTTCGGGCTGAACCCGAACGTGCAGCGCAGGGTGGCCGACCCGGCCGCGCCCTGCACGGTGATCGTAGTGCGGTCGAGGGCCTCGTGGGAGGCCCAGCAGGCGTGCAGGGCGACCGAGGCCCCGCCGTCGGTGAGCAGGAACCCCCGGGCGGTGTCCTCGACGTCGCCGACCGACGTGCCGACCGACGTGCCGATCGACGCGCCGACCGACGTGCCCGACCCGGCCACGCCGACCAGACCAGCCGCGCCGACCGAACCGGCCACGCCGGCCGTGCCGCGCCAGGCGGCGTGGGCGGCGGTGTCGTTGACGAAGTCGTCGGAGACGCTGCCGACGGCGTGGGTGACCCGGGTCGCCGGGCCGAGCAGCGGCAGCACCGTGTCGAGCAGGTGCCAGCCGAGGTCGACGAGCGCGCCGCCGCCGGAGAGGTCCCGGCGGGTGAACCAGCCGCCCGCGTCGGGCACCCCCCGGGCGCGTACCCAGGCGACGTCGACGTGCCGGATCGGGCCGAGCCCGCCGGCCGCGTCGGCGAGCGCGCGCACGTCGGCCCGCCAGCGGGCGGCGCTGCCGGCGAGCAGCACCGCGCCGCCGTCGCGCTCCGCGTCGGCGAGCAGTGCGGCCTCGGCGGAGCTGAGGCAGACGGGCTTCTCCAGGAACACCGGTACGCCCCGGCGCAGCAGCCTGGCGGCGACGGCGGCGTGCAGGTGGTTGGGGACGGCCACCACCACCAGGTCGGCCGCGTCGGCGGGCAGGTCGTCGGTGTCGGCGTACGCGAGGGGCACCGCGTGGGTGGCGCGGACGGCCTCCCGGACGGCCGGTTGCGGGTCGACCAGGGCCGTCACCTCGAAGGCCGGGTGCGCGGCGAGCCGGGGCAGCCAGATCTCCCGCCCGGCCCAGCCGAGGCCGGCCACCGCGACCCGGACCGGACGGCCGGGCGGTGCGGCTCCGGCCGGGCGACCGGGCGCGGTGGCCGGCGGCGGGGTGGTCATCCGGCGAGGACGTCGGCCAGCACGGCGGCGATGTCGTGCATCTGCTGCTCGGTGCCGAGCAGGGTGCGGTGGTGCAGCCAGACGCAGTCGGAGTGGATCCGCTCGACGTTGGGGCAGCGGGCGGCGATCGCCTCGACGGTCTCGTCGGGGGCGCCGGCCTTCCAGAAGCCCTCGCACCGGTAGATGGCCCGGAACGCGACGAACGCCGGGACGCCCCGGGCGATGAGCGCGTCGACCACGGCGCGGCGGCGCTCCATGGTGATCCCGGGAACCCGGAACATGGCCATGTAGTGCGGGTTGCGGTCGCCGCGCTCGTCGCGGCCCTGCGGGACCACCCCGGGAATCTCGGCGAGCAGGCCGGCCAGCAGCGGCCAGCGCTGCTCGCGTACGGCGATCTGCTCGTCCAGGCGGGCGAGCTGGGCGCGCAGGACGGCGGCGGTGAACTCGTTCATCCGGTAGTTGGAGCCGGTGGTGCGGTGCAGGTAGTCCCGGTCCGTGCGCGGCCGGCCGCAGCTGTGGGCGAGGAACGCCCGCTCGCGGGTCTCCGCGTCGGGGAAGGTCACCGCGCCGCCCTCGCCGGCGGTCATGAGCTTGCCGTTCTGGAAGCTGAACGCGGCGACGGAGCCGAGCGCGCCGGCCCGCCGGCCCTGCCACTGCGCGCCGTGGGCGTGCGCGGCGTCCTGGAGCAGCGCCACGCCCGCGTCGGCGGCGATCTTGTCGAGGGCGTCCATGTCGGCGAACTGGCCGGCCATGTGCACGGGCATGATGACCCGGGTGCGGTCGGTCACGGCGGCGGCGGTGGCGGCCGGGTCGATGCAGTAGGTGTCGAGGTCGACGTCGACCGGGATCGCGGTCGCGCCGAGGCGCTGCGCGGCCAGCGACGACGAGATGAACGTGAAGGCGGGCACGATGACCTCGGTGCCGGGGCCGACCCCGAGCACCTCGAGGGCGACCTCCAGGGCGTGGGTGCCGTTGGTGACGGCCAGGGCGTGGGGGGTGCCGTGGTACGCCCCGAACTCCGCCTCGAACGTGTCGACCTCACTGCCGCCCATGCGCCACCACTGGCCCTGGTCGAGGGCGCGGATCAGGCCGGCGCGCTCCTCGTCGCCGAACTGCGGCCACTCGGGGAACTCCGACACCGTCGGCGGCTGACCACTCATGACTTCCCACTTCCCTGTCCAGGAGGACCAGCGGTTGCCCGCCCGTCCCGCGTCGGCGCGGCGCGCGGCGTCATCGGCTCGCGGTGGACGCTAACCGAACCGAAGGGCCGCTCACGTCCCCTAGCAGCCCCTACCCACCCCTTAGTTCGCACATCACATCGACGGCGGTCCACCCGAAGCGGCCGGCACGACTAGACTGCGTGGAATCTGTCGCCGGTCCGCCGGGGCGATCCACGCGAGGTGAACTGTGTCCGATGTGCTCCTGCTGAACGGCCCGAACCTGGGCATCCTCGGTCGACGCGAGCCGGAGATCTACGGCACCGACACGCTCGCCGACATCGAACGGGCGGTCGGCGAGGAGGTCGCGGCGCGCGGCTGGCGGGTGGTCGCCGTGCAGCACGACTGCGAGGGCGCCCTGGTCCGTACGGTGCAGGAGCACTACGACACGGTGGGCGCGATCGTGAACCCGGGGGCCCTGATGATCGCGGGGTGGAGCCTGCGCGACGCGCTGGCCAACTATCCCCGGCCGTGGATGGAGGTCCACCTGTCCAACGTGTGGGCCCGGGAGAGCTTCCGGCACGACTCGGTGCTCGCCCCACTGGCCAGCGGGATCATCGTCGGGCTCGGCTCGCTGGGCTACCGGCTGGCCGCCCGCGCCCTGGTCGCCACGGTGGAGTAGCACGCCACGCCGCCCCGGCCGCGTTCCCGGCCCCGGGCGCCCGACGGTCGGTAGGGTCGGGCGAATCGTCAACCGTCCATGAAGGAAGCGACGTGCGAATCCCCCTCATCACCCTCACCGTCATCCTGGCCGCCGTCTTCCTGAGCGTCGGCCTCAGCAAGCTCCTCGGTCAGCAGCGGACGCGCGAGCAGATGGACCATATCGGCGTCTCCGTGGGCCTCACCAAGATCCTCGGGGTACTGGACCTGGCCGGGGTCGTCGGCCTGATCGTCGGTCTCTTCTGGCCGCCGGCCGGGATCGCGGCGGCGGTGGGCATCGTCCTGGAGATGATCGGCGCGGTGATCTACCACCTGCGCGCCCGCGACCCGCTGCCGGTGTCGCTGATGCCCCTGCTGTTCGCGGTGGCGGCCGGCGCGGTCGCGGTGCTGCACGTGCTCGCGGGCTGACCGCCGGTGCCCGGGCACAGCGACGTCGGCGTCCTCGGGGTCGACATCGGCGGCACCAAGGTCGCCCTGCGCGCCGAGCCGGTCGACGGCGCGGTGGAAGCGGGCGCGACGACCGACGGCGCGGTGGAAGCGGGCACGACGACCGACGGCCCGGTGGAAGCGGGCACGACAGCCGGCCGTGCACCGGAAGACGGCGCGACGGCCGGTGGTGCGGCGCGGAACGGCGCGACGGGTCAGGCGTACGAGCGGGTGCTGACCTGGCCCGGCGGCGGCGTCGAGGCCGACGTGGCGGCGCTGGCCGACGCGGTGGACGCGCTGCGCGCCGGGTCCGGGCTGCGGTTCGCCGCCGTCGGGGTGGCGATGCCCGGCACCACCGACCCGACCGGCCGGGTGAGCGTCTGGCCGGGCCGGCCGAGCTGGGCCGGGCTGCCGTTCGACGCGACGCTGCGCCGCCTCTTCCCCGACAGCCGGACGGCCTGGGCCGACGACGGGGATCTCGCGGCGCTCGCCGAGGCCCGGCACGCGGGCGCGGACGACGTCGTCTACCTGGGGGTCGGCACCGGCGTGGGCGGGGGCGTGGTCCTCGGCGGCCGGCCGCTGCCGGGGCCGGGCCGGGGCTCCCCCGAGGTCGGCCACCTGGTGATCGACCTCGACGGGCCCCGGTGCGACTGCGGGCGGCACGGCTGCCTCCAGGCGCTCGCCTCCGGCCCGGCCACCCTGCGCCGGGCCAGCGCCGCCCGGGGCGCGGAGGTGGGCTTCGCGGAGCTGCGCGACGGGCTGGCGAGCGATCAGCCGTGGGCGCACGAGGCGGTCCGTCCCGCCGGCACGGCGCTCGCGGCGGCCGTGGTCAGCCTCGGCGAGCTGGTCGACCCGGCCGTGGCGGTGCTGGGCGGCGGGTTCGCCGCCGGGCTGCCCGGCTTCGTCGACCTGGTCGCGCGGGAGGCCGCCCGGCTCGCCCGGCCGGGCCGCCCGGCACCCGCCGTCCGGGCCGCTGCCCTGGGCGGGCTCTCCTCGTTGTACGGCGCGGTGGCGCTGGCCCGGAACCTGGCCGGCGCCGACGGATGATCCTCCCCCTTCGTCCCCGAGAGGAACCCGCATGATCAGCATCGGTGTCGTCGTCGGCAGCACCCGCCCGGGCCGCAAGGCCGAGGCGGTGGCCCGCTGGGTACGGGACATCGCCGCCCAGCGGGGCGACGCCAAGGTCGAACTGCTGGACCTCGCCGACCATCCGCTGCCGCGCCTGAACCTGCCGCTGCCGCCCGCGATGGCCCCGTCCGACGACCCGGCGGTGCGCGAGTGGGCCGCCCGGGTCGCCTCGTTCGACGCGTATATCTTCGTCACCCCGGAGTACAACCACTCGGTGCCCGGGGTCCTCAAGGACGCGATCGACTTCCTCTACCACGAGTGGACGAACAAAGCGGCCGGGCTGGTCAGCTACGGGGTGCACGGCGGCACCCGGGCGGCCGAGCACCTGCGGCTGGTCCTGGCCCAGGTCGAGGTCGCCAGCGTCCGGTCCCAGGTGTCGCTCTCCCTGCTCACGGACTTCGTCAACTTCGCCGAGTTCCGGCCGGTCCCGGCGCAGGCCAGGCTCGTCGACGACATGCTCAACCAGGTGATCGCCTGGGGCGGCGCGCTGGGCGCCCTGCGCAGGCGCTGACCCCGGGGAGTCCCGCCTCCACCTGGGCGGCCGGCCCACCGGGGCCGGGGCAGCCGGCTGGGATGGGCCTAGACTGGCGGCATGGGACGGCAGGCATGAGCGGCGACGCACACCCCGCGCTGCCCGCCGACCACCCGTGCTGGCGGCGGGACGACCCGGCCGCCTTCGAGGCCGCGGCCCTCGCGTTCCTCTCCGCCGGCCTGGCCGCCGGCGAGCAGGTCTGGTACGTGACGGAGCGGGACGCGGCGGCGGTGGAGTCCTGGCTGCGCGCCGTCCCCGGCTTCGACGACGCCCTGCGCAGCGGGGCCGCCCGGGTCGTCCCGCTGGGCGGCACCTACGTCGAGGACCGGGTCGCCGACGTGGCGGCCCAGGTGCGGGCGTACGCGGAGGCGACCGGGGCCGCCCTGGCCGCCGGCCACACCGGGCTGCGGGTGGTGGCGGAGGCCACCGGGCTGGTCCGCACCCCGGCGCAGCGCAGGGCCTTCACCCGGTACGAGCACCTGATCGACCGGTACATGCGCACCCACCCATTCTCGGCGATGTGCGTCTACGATCCCGCCGTGCTGGGCGAACAGGCGGTCGCCGAACTGGCGTGCCTGCACCCGGGGGGCAACGCCGAGGGCGTGCTGTTCCGGCTCTACGCCGCCGACCGGGGCCGGGCCGGGCTGGCCGGTGAGCTGGACCAGTCGACCCACGACCTGTTCGCCCTCGCGCTGGACCGGGCCGACCCGCGCCCGGTCGACGGGCGGCTGGTGATCGAGGCGTCCCACCTGCGCTTCGTCGACCACCGCTCCCTGCTGCTCCTGCGCGACCACGCCCGCCGCCAGGGCGCCGTGGCCGTGCTGCGCGCGGCCGGCCCCGGCGTGGCCCGGCTCGTCGCGCTGCTGGACCTACCTGACCTGCGTGTGGAGGTCGTCGGATGAGGACGGGTGCCGCCGCCGGCCACCACGGCTACTTCCACGAGGCGGTCTGCTACCGCTCGGCGGAGGAGCTGCTGGCGGTCGCGGTGCCGTTCCTGCTCGACGGGGTCGCGGCCGGCGAGCCGAGCGTGGTCTCCTTCGGCGAGCGCAACGCCGACCTGCTCCGGCGCGCGCTGCCCGCCGACTCCGGGGTGCTCTTCCTGGCCGGCGGCGACGTCTACGCCCGACCGACCGGCGCCATCCGGCGGTACCGGGAGATGCTCGCCGGGTACGTGGCCGGCGGGGCGGGGCAGATCCGCATCATCGGCGAGCTGCCCGCGTGGGCCCTGGGGGTGACCTGGGACTGGTGGGCCCGGTACGAGTCGGCGATCAACCACGCGTACGACGAGTTCCCGCTGTGGAGCCTGTGCGCGTACGACCTGCGGACCACGCCCGGGGCGGTGCTCGACGACGTGGCGCGCACCCATCCCCGCCACCTGACCCCGGACGGCCGGCACGTGCCCAGCCCCACCTACACGGAGCCGATGACGTACCTGCGGGAGAACCGGCCGGTGCTGCCCGACCCGCTCCAGGCGGCCCCGCCGCAGGTCGAGCTGACCGACCCCACGGCGGCGCAGGCGCGGGCCGCCGTGCACGCCGCCGACCGGGGCGTGCTGCCCGTCGACGACGTCGAGAACCTGGTGGTGGCGGTCAGCGAGACGGTGACCAACGCGCTGCGCCACGGCCGGCCGACGGTGCGGCTGCGGCTGTGGGTGGGGCCGGACCGGATGGTGGCGACGGTCTCCGACGGCGGAGACGGGCCGAAGGACCCCTTCGCCGGCCTGATCCCGGCGGGCGACGGCGCGGAGGGCGGTCTCGGCCTGTGGATCACGCACCAGTCGTGCAACCACGTCACGGCGCACCGGGGGCCGGGCGGCTACACGCTGCGGCTGACGGTGGGGAACCCGCACTTCGCCGCGTGACGCCGCCGCCCGGCCGTCGGCCTCAGGGGATGGTCACCCCGTACGCGGCGAGGATCTCGCCGATCGGCTGGTAGTAGGTGGTGCCGCCGGTGGTGCAGTTGCCGCTGCCGCCGGAGAGGATGCCGACGATCTTCCCGGTGGCGGCGACGTAGAGGGGGCCGCCGCTGTCGCCGGGCTCGCCGCAGATGTTGGTGCGGATCAGCCCGGAGACCGACCCCTCGGCGTAGTTGACCGTGACGTTGAGCGCGGTGATCGTGCCGCACCGCACACCCGTGGTGGAGCCGCTGCGGCAGACGGCCATGCCGACGGCCGGCGTGGCGACGCCGGTGACGGGCAGCGTGCCCGGGTACGTGTAGACGGCGCTGGGGTGGGGGATCGTCGTGGTGGTGTAGCGGACGATGCCGTAGTCGTTGCCGGGGAAGCTGGTGCCGACGCGGACGCCGAGCACCTGGGTGCCGGCGCCGTCGGCGGTCCAGGTGGAGGCGGTCGACGTGCAGTGGCCGGCGGTGAGGAAGTAGTACGTGGTGCCGCTGCGGACGTTGGCCCCGAGCGAGCAGGGCGGCCCGCCGCCGTAGACGGGCTGGCCGGCGGCGATCAGGGGGCGCAGCCGTCCCGGCTCGCGGCGGACGACCGCGCCGGTGCCGGCCAGGCGGTCGCGCAGGGCGACGAGCCCGCTCGCGCCGACCGTGTCGTCGACGGTGACGGTGGTCCGGCCGGTGGCCGGTTCCACGGTCCAGGCGGTGCCGACCGGGCCTTCGGTGGGTGCGGGGGCGACGACGGGCGCGGGGGCGGGGGCGGCCTCGGCGATCGCCGGCGGCGCGATCAGGGGGACGGCGAGCAGGAGGGCGAGCAGGGGCGAGCGGCGCATCCGGACCTCCAGAAATCGGCATACGTTGATTCATTCAGCATCCCGCCCGCCCCCGCGCCGGTTCAAGCGGGACCGCGATCGAAAACCCGACCCCGGGCCGGCGTGGTGGGCACCCCGGTGGGGATGGGCGTCGTCGCGGCGGCGGGCGCGTCGGCCGGGCGGGCGGCCCGCCGGGGCCGGGGCGGCGGCCCGGCGAAGGCCCGCTCGGCGAGGCCCCGGACCCGGTACGGCACCGTGGCGTCCACGTACGACCGGCCGGGGCGGCCCCGCTCGGCGAGCCAGGCGTCGGTCTGCGACGGGTCCATCGGCAGCGGCGGGTAGTCGTCGAAGGTCACGCAGTCGCTGCCCAGGTTGGCCCGGGTGGACAGCGCCCACAGCACGTCCTCGTCGACGCGCACGTCCACGTCGTCGTCGGTGAAGACGACGAGCTTGGTGAACGGGTGCGCGTCGAACACCTCCCGGGCCAGCCGGGCGGGCGCGGCGTCGTCCGCCGGGCCGGTCTTGCGCAGGCTGGCCGCGAGGGTCAGCAGACCGCCCCCGGCGGGCGAGAGGTGCAGGTCGTGGAGCAGGTTCCAGTCCGGGGACCGGCCGGCGAGCGCGACGGAGAGCGCCGCGGCCAGGCCGAGGATCACCGACTGCTCCCGGCCCGGCCCGATCACCGCCTGGTACGCCGCCCCGGGGCGCACGGTCATCCCGGTCACCGTGATCACCGGCAGCCCCGCCTGGCCCCGGCCGTGGTAGCCGAGGAACTCCGGCAACGAGCCGGTTACCCGGTCGCCGAGGGTCTCGTCGGCGGTGCTCCCGTCGAGGTACCCCTCCAGCACGATCTCCGACTCGGCGAGCACCGGCACCGGCTGGGTCTCCGCGCCGGCCAGGGTCAGCGGCGCGCCGGCCAGGGCACCGGCCACGGCGAGCTTGTCGACCCCGGCCGGCAGGAACCGGCCGCCCAGCGCGGAGGCGACCATCGCCGCCGGGGGCACGCCGATGTTGACCGACACGGGCAGCCGCCGGCCGGCCCGCAGCGCCTCGTCGTACCGCCGGGCCAGGGTGCGGCCGGGGACCATCCACAAGGCCAGCCGCTCCCGGTCGAGCACCAGCATCCGGTGCACCGACAGGGCCGCCCCGCCGTCGGCGAGCACCATGCCGGCGGTGAGGTAACCGCCGGCGTCCCGGTCGGTGGTCCGCAGCACCGGCAGCGCCGCGAGGTCGACCGGGCGGCGCTCGGCGCGCCGCTCGCCGGTGACCGCCGGGCGGGCCGCGCCGAGCAGCCGGCGCACCCCGGCGCGGTCCACCCGGCGCGGGTAGCCGGGCAGCCAGCCGCGCACCCGCTCGGCGTCGCCGTACAGGCCGAGCAGCACCGGGATGTCGTGCCGGCCGGTGCGGTAGCGGACGACGTCCTCCGGCACGGCCCGGGAGGTGGCCGGCACGCCCGCGTACCGGCGCGCGTAGTCGGCGGCGATGTCGTCGGGGCCGAGCGGGCCGCGCACGTGGTAGCGGCCCGGGTCGGTCCGGCGGAGGGCCGCGACGGCGCCGCGCATCGACAGCGCCGGGTCGGCGACGGCGGCGGCGGCGACGGACCGGGTCATCGGCGCTCCGCCGCGCCCACCGCGTCGCGCTCCAGGGAGCCGTCGACGACCCGCATGGTGGCGGCGAACAGGCCCGGGTGCGCGATCCGCAGGTCTCTGACGATCCGGTCGTACGGCAGGTCGCTGAACTCGCCGTGGGTGTGCAGGAACTCCATGTGCTGCCGCCCGTCGAGGTCGTACGGGTGGTAGAGGCTGTCGGTGCGCCCGTCGAACTCCAGTTGGGTGATGCGGTACAGCCGGCACAGCCGCCGGCTGAACACCGGGGTCGCCTTCACCCACCGCCCGTCGAGGTGGACCTTGGTGTAGCAGTGGTGCCGGAACACGTCGCCGCCCATCAGCGAGCGCAGCCGGTCGGAGGTGAGGTGGTTGCGCACGTCGGCCAGGACCAGCCGGCTCGGGATGCCGATGGAGCGCAGCGCCGAGGCGTACAGGATCGACTTGTGGATGCACATGCCGGTGCCGGAGCGCAGCGTCGAGCTGGCCCGCAGGCCGGCGCGGGACAGGTCGGCCGAGTAGACCTCGTACTGGATGCCGTCGCGGACGGCGTAGTACAGGGCGACGGCCCGGGTCGTCGGGTCGGCGTCGGCCGGGGCGCTGCGGGCGACGAAGTCGGCCACCTCCGGCGAGTCGTGGTCGAGGAAGTAGGTGGCCGCCAGGTCGGCGTCCCCCGGTGTGCCCGTGCCCATGTGTTCCTCCCGTGGGTGGTCGGTGGCCGGCGGCCCGGCGGGACTCACCGGGTCACCGTGGCGGTGACGTAGCGGACCGGGACCCCGATGGTCAGCGGCCCGTCGCCGGCGCGCATGGCGTCCAGCGCGGTGATCAGGCGCTCGCGGAGCTGGCCGCTCTCCCGCTCGGGGAGGTGCTGCCAGAGCAGGCGCATGCCCTGGGTGTGCGACCAGTCCACCCAGGCGGTGCCGGACTCGGCGACCATGGCCACCTCCTCGTCCACCACCTCGGCGGTGTGGAAGCCGGCGTCGGCGAGGGTGCGGACCAGGTCCGCCGGGTCGGCGAGCCAACTGTTGAACCGGCGGGTCAGCTCCTCCGGCTGCCACTGCGGCGGCAGGTTGCGCAGCAGCTCCCGGGGGATCAGCTCGGTGAAGACCGGCGGCAGGAAGGGGAAGGTGTCCGGGGTGAAGACCGGGCTGGTGAAGCCGAGCCGGCCGCCGTCGGCGAGCAGCTTCGCGTACCGGGCCAGGGCGGCGGGGGCGTCGGGGAAGAAGATCACGCTGTAGCTGCCGGTCACCACGTCGAACGAGCGCTCCGGCAGCTCCGGGTACTCGCCGTCCATGGCCCGCGTCTCGACGTTGGCGAGCCCCTGGCGGCGGGCCTGCTCGCGGGCCTCGGTGACCATCGCCTCGGCGATGTCGATGCCCAGCACCCGGCCGGTCGCGCCCACCCGCTCGGCGGCGGGGAAGATGCACGCGCCCCGGCCGCAACCGACGTCGAGGACCCGCTCGCCGGGCCGCGGGGCGACCCGCTCGACCAGCCGGCGGCCCATCGGGGTGAAGAACTCGACACCCATCCGGTCGTACGAGGCGGCGGCGCTGTTGAACGCCTGCGTCACGGCCGTCTTGTAGGTCGTGGTGTCCACGGCAGCTCCCGGGTCGTGGGGAAGGCGGCTCTCGCCTGCTTTGGACCGACCGTGCACGTCGGCGGTGGAGCCGCGTTGGAGGACCGCCGGAAGGCCCCGCCTCCAGCGCAGCTCGGCGGGCCCTCGAGGCGGGCTGCCCAGGATGGAACCCGCTGATGGCGGAGAGAGAAGGGTGCAGCATGTCGGAACCGACGCGCATCGCGACCGGCGACCCGCGCTACGAGGACTTCGTGGTCCGCGGCGACAACGCCCGCTTCGCCCCCCGGCCGGACGCGTTCGTCCTGGTCCGCTCGACCGAGGAGGTGGTCCGCGCGGTCGACGACGCGGTCCGCGACGGTAAGCGGATCGCGGTCCGCAGCGGGGGGCACTGCTACGAGGACTTCGTGGCCGACCCGGCGGTCCGGGTGGTGATCGACATGGCCGCCATGGACCGGGTCCGGTTCGACGAGGCGCGGCAGGCGTTCGCGGTCGAGCCGGGGGTCCGCCTGCTCGACCTGTACCGGGCCCTCTACCTGGGCTGGGGGGTGACGGTCCCCGGCGGGTCGAGCGAGCTGGTGGCGATCGGGGGGCACCTGCTCGGCGGCGGGTACGGCCCGCTGTCGCGCCGGTTCGGGGCCTGCTCGGACCACCTGTACGCGGTCGAGGTGGTGGTGGTCGGCGCCGACGGCCGCGCCCGGGCGGTGGTGGCCACGGCCGACCCGGCGGACCCGAACCACGACCTGTGGTGGGCGCACACGGGCGCGGGCGGCGGCAACTTCGGGGTGGTCACCCGGTACTGGCTGCGCAGCCCGGGGGCGACGGGCGGCCCCGGCGACCTGCTGCCCCGGCCGCCGGCGTCGGTGCTGGCGTCGAGCACGATCTTCCCCCGGGAGGGGCTGACCCGCGAGGCGCTGCGGGCGCTGGTGGGCAGCCACGGCCGGTGGCACGAGCGCAACAGCGCGCCGGACTCCCGCTACGCGGGCCTGTTCAGCGGGCTGGTGCTCTTCGCGGTGGCCCCGCAGGACGACCCGGGGATCGGGGCGATCCTGTTCAACCACCTCGACGACGGCGACGACGCCGAGGAGCTGCTGGGCCGGGCCGTCGCGGAGATGACCGAGGGCGTCGACGCCCCCCGGTACGACCTGCCGTTCGAGCGGCGGCCGTGGCTGTCCACGATGGAGAAGCTGGCGCGGGCGCAGGACGGCGAGAACGGCCGCCACAAGATCAAGTCGGCGTACCTGCGGCGCGGCTACACCGACGCCCAGATCGACGCGATCCACGAGCACCTCTGGGGCGACGACCACGCCTTCTCCACCGCCACGATCTCGATCCAGTCGTACGGCTGCGCGGCGAACGCCATCGCGCCGGACGCCACGGCCATCGCCCAGCGGGACTCGGTGCTGCGCGCCCTGTACCTGACCTCCTGGCACGACCCGGCGACCGACGAGGCGAACCTCGACTGGACCCGCCGCCTCTACCGGGACGTCTACGCGGCCACCGGCGGCGTGCCCGTCCCCGACGAGCGCAACGACGGCTGCTACATCAACTTCCCCGACGTCGACATGGCGGACCCGGCGTGGAACGCCTCCGGGGTGCCCTGGCAGTACCTCTACTTCAAGGAGAACCACCCGCGCCTGCAACAGATCAAGAAGCGGTGGGACCCGCTCACCGTCTTCAGCCACGCCCTGTCGGTTCAGTGAACCGGGCCGAGGAAAGGAATCCGATGTCCATCGACACCGCGGTCAAGCCCGAGACGAAGGACCCGAAGCGCGTCAAGCTCCAGGAGGCGGTCGACAAGCTCATCACCGTCGGCGCGGCCGGCGCCCAGTTCCGGGTCACCACCGGCGGCGAGACGTTCACCGTGCGCGCGGGCGTGCGCGAGTTCGGCCGGGACGAGCCGGTCCCGACCGACGGCAAGTTCCGCATCGCCTGCATCACCAAGGTCTTCGTCTCCACCGTCATCCTCCAGCTCGTCGGCGAGGGCAAGGTCGACCTCGACAAGCCGGTCGAGACGTACCTGCCGGGCCTGCTGCCGCACGGCGGCCAGGTCACCGTCCGCAACCTGCTCCAGCACACCAGCGGCCTGTACAACCACGCCGACGCCTTCCAGCGGCCGGGCGACCGGTTCGAGCGGGACCGGCACCGGCACTTCGACGCCACGTCGCTCGTGAAGATCGCCGCGGACCGGCCGTTGAACTTCACCCCGGGCAGCACGTTCGAGTACTCCAACACCAACTACATCGTGCTGGGCCTGCTGATCAAGGCGGTGACCGGCCGCAGCTACGCCGAGGAGATCCGGGCCCGGATCATCGAGCCCCTCGGGCTCACCAACACGGTCCTGCCGGGCGACGACCCGCACATCCCGGGCTCGCACGCCCGGGGCTACATGAAGATCAAGGGCAAGTCGGTCGACGTGACCGAGATGAACCCGTCCGAGGCGTGCTCGGCCGGCGAGATGATCTCGACGAACGAGGACCTGGACACCTTCCTGGTCGCCCTGGTCACCGGCAAGCTGCTCAAGCCGGAGCAGTTCGAGCAGATGAAGACCACCGTGCCGCCGGAGTGGGTGACGCTGCCCATGTCCAACGGCTACGGCCTGGGCTTCATGCCGCTGGTCACCGCCCGGGGCCTCAGCCTCTGGGGCCACGGCGGCGGCATCCCGGGCTACGCCACCTTCATCGGCGCCACCCTCGACGGCAGCCAGCGCCTGGAGTCGTCGATCACCCTCGACATCGACCCCGACGACTTCTCCGGCGTCTTCGAGGACGCGGTGGTCGACGCGCTCAACGCCGCCGCCGACTGCCTCTGACCCGTACCGCCAACCGGGCGGCGGCGGGCGTCACCACGGTGACGCGCGCCGCCGCCGCGCGTCACCGGCCCGGCCACGCGGCCGGGCCGCCGGCAACCGCAAGGAAAGGCGGGACCATGGACCTGTTGTACGTGGCGGAGGCCACCGCGACCGGCGACGGCCGGGAGGGCGCGGTGCGCTCCTCCGACGGGGCGCTCGACGCCACGCTGGTCGCGCCGCCGGCGCTGGGCGGGGCGGGCGGCGTGGGCACCAACCCGGAGCAGCTCTTCGCGGCCGGCTACGCGGCCTGCTTCCACGCCGCCCTGCTCTGGATCGCCCGGCAGGACCGGATCGCCGTGACCGGCTCCTCGGTCACCGCCCGGGTGGGCCTCGGCGAGGGCGGCGAGGGGCTGCGGCTGGACGTGGAGCTGCTGGTCGACCTGCCGGGGCTGGACGGGCGGCAGGCCGGGGAGCTGGTCGCGCGGGCGCACCGGACCTGCCCGTACTCGGCGGCGACCCGGGGCGACGCCGACGTGCGGGTGCGCCTGGCCGACGGCACCGTGCCGGGTGGCCTCTCCCCCGGCGGCGTCGCGCCCGACGGCACCTCCCCCGCCGGTCGGACCGGGGCGGCCGGCTGAGCCCGGCGCGGCCTATCCGGCGTCGGCCGGGCCCGTCGCGGCCCGGTCGACCCCGGCCGGGCCCGGCCGGTCCGGCCCGGCCCCGGCCGAGCGCTCGGCGACGACCACCGCGATGCCGTCGAGCACCCGCTGGAGGCCGAACTCGAACGCGTACTCCGGCCCGTACGCCGCGCCGTGCGCCTCCCCCGCCGCCGTGCCGACGCGGGAGGCCGTCGGGTAGCTGCCCGAGCGCATGAACTGCTCCAGCCAGGGCGCGTGCGACTGCCACCACTGGCCGTCGGTCATGCCGGTCCTGCGCTCCAGGTCGATGACGTCCAGCGCGGCCCGCGCCGCGCTCCTGACGTGCCCGAGGAGCAGGGTGAGCACCGCGTCCATCTCCACGTCGTCGAGGCCGATGCCGGCGACGGCGCCCAGCTCGTAGTCGTACTTGGCGAGCAGGTGCGGGCCGAGCACCGGCCGGCTGGTCTCGACGCGCAGCAGCCACGGGTGGGCGCGGTAGAGCTCCAGGTTCTCCCGGGCGATCTGCTCCAGCCGCTCCCGCCAGCCGCCGGGGAGCTCCGCGGGGCGCTTCATCTCGCCGTAGAGCGTGTCGACCATGACGTCGAGCAGCTCGGCCTTGCCCGGCACGTACGTGTAGACCGACATCGTCCCGACGCCCAGGGCCTCGCTGACCCGGCGCATGGTGAGCGCGTCGATGCCCTCGGCGTCGGCGATCTCGACCGCCGCCCGGACGATCCGGTCGACGCTGAGCCCCGGGCCGGCGCTGCGGCTGGTCGGCTCGCTGGTGCGCCAGAGAATGGCCAGGCTGCGGGCGGGATCGATCTTGCCCTTGCGCTCCTTCGACATAGTCCCGCCATCGTACCGGGTGGGATACCGTACTACGTACGGGCCGGTGGGGCGCCCCGCCGGCCCGTACGCGTCAGGCGGCTCAGGCCGCGCGGAACTCGTCGGCGTGGTCGGCCGCCCAGCGGGCGAACGGCGTCCCCGGTCGGCCGGTCAGCTTCTCCACCGTCGGCAGCACCACCGGCGGGCGGTCCACGGAGTCGGCCAGGTAGCCGAGCACCATGTCGACCACCGGCTCCGGCATGTACGCGGTCAGCTCGGCGCGGGCCGCCGCCGGGCTGACCTCCTCGAAGCGGATCTGACGTCCGGTGGCCTCGGCGAGCTGCGCCACCTGGGTGCGCTGGTCCAGCGCCTCCGGGCCGGTCAGGTCGTACACCTGGCCGGCGTGGCCAGCCTCGGTCAGCGCGAGCGCGACCACCGCCGCGATGTCCACCTCGTGGATCAGCGCCCGCCGGGCCTGCGGGTACGGCCCCCGCACCACCCCCTCCGTACGCACGGAGTGGCCCCACTTCCACAGCAGGTTCGTGGCGAACTCGTCCGGCCGGACGAACGTCCAGTCCAGGCCGCTCTCCTCCACCGCCCGCTCCACGGTGCGGTGGTAGACGCCGCTGAAGTTCGTGGCGTCGTCGGCGGAGGTGGAGGAGAGCACCACCGCGTGCCGGACGCCGGCCCGCTCCGCGGCCCGCACCACCTCCACGGCGGTGTCCGGCACCGGGAACAGGTACATCTTCTCCACGCCGCGCAGGGCGTCCGCCAGCCCCGCGGGCTCGGTCAGGTCGCCCCGGACCACCTCGACGCCGGCCGGGAACCGGCCGCGCTGCGGGTCGCGGGTCATCGCCCGCACCGCGTGGCCCCCGGCCAGCAGCTCCGTGACCACGTGTCGGCCGACGTGTCCGGTCGCGCCCGTCACCAGGATCGTCATCTCATCCACCTGTCCTCTTTCGCGTCGGGCCGCGCCCGATCTCGTCCCCGAGCATCACGACCTGCCCTTGAGGGGTCCTTGAGGGCAGGTCGCGAGGGTGGAGCCAGACAACCGTCGGGCCACGAGGAGTTCACATGTCCCTGACCGAGAACGCGGAACGGTCCCTGACCGACGACCGGACCCTGGCCGAGAACAAGGAGCGCTGCCTCCAGATGGTGGCCGCGTGGAACCGGTGGGAGCTGGACGGGATCATCAAGTACTGGGCCCCGGACGTCGTCCACTACTCCGAGGACAAGGTGGTCGACACCGACGAGATGATCCGCCGGATGGAGGGCGGCATCCAGGCGTTCCCCGACCTGCACCTCGACGTGAAGAGCATCATGGCCGAGGAGGACCGGGTCATCCTGCGGATCACCATCACGGCCACCCACAAGGGCCGGTTCGGCGACCTCGCCCCGACCAACCGGAAGGTCGCCTGGCACATCGTCGAGGAGCTGCGCTTCGTCGACGGCAAGGTGGTCGAGCACTGGGACGTCATGAACTACCTGCCGATGCTCAAGGAGCTCGGCAAGGTGCCGGCGGACGTCTGACGATGGGCCTCGACACGGAGCGGACGGCCCCGCCGGGCACGACGAGCCGCCGGGTCGTCATGACCACGCTGGGCGAGCCGGAGGCGCTGCGGGTGCGCACCGGGGCGCGCCCGGCCGCCCGGCGCGGGCGGGTGGTGGTGCGGGTGGAGGCCGCCGGCGTCTCCTTCGCCGAGGTGCAGACCCTACGCGGGCTGCACCCGTTCCCGCCGAAGCCGCCGTGCGTGCTCGGCTACGACCTCGTCGGGCGGATCGTCGAGGTGGGGCCGGGGGTCACCGGCTGGCGCACCGGCGACCGGGTGGTCTCCATGCCCCGCGTCGGCGCCTGGCAGGAGTACGCGGAGGTGAGCGCGAAGTCCCTCGCCGGCGTCCCGGAGGACCTGGACGCCGGCGAGGCCGTCGCCCTGGTCTGCAACGGCGTCACCGCGTGGCAGATGCTGCACCGCTCCGCCCGGGTCCGGCCGGGCGCGACGGTGCTGGTGCACGGGGCCAGCGGCGGGGTGGGCACCCTGCTCACCCAGCTCGCCGTGCGCCACGGGGTGCGGGTCATCGGCACCGCGTCGCCGGCCAAGCACGACGCCGTGCGGGCGCTGGGCGCCGAGCCGCTGGACTACCGCGACGACGTGGTGGCCGCGGTGCGGAAGCTGGCGCCCCGGGGCGTCGACGCGGTCTTCGACCACATCGGCGGCGCGGGCCTGAACGCCGGCTGGTCGCTGCTCGCCCCGGGCGGGACGCTGGTGTCGTACGACTCGTCGGTGGCGGGCTACCGGCCCGGCCAGTGGTTCCGGCCGCACCTGCCGGCGCTGCGCAAGGTGATCGGCTGGAACGTCGCCGGGCTGGTCGGCGCGGCCCGGGGCCGGCGGGCGCGCACCTACTACGTCAAGCCCGGCCCGCACTTCCGCGACGACCTGGCCAGCCTCTTCACCCTGGTCCGCGACGGGGTACTGCGGCCCACGGTGGCCCGCCGGTACCCGCTGGACGAGGCGGGCCGGGCGGTACGGGAGTTGATCGATGGCGGCGTGATTGGCAAGCTCGTCCTGGTGCCCTGATCCGTTCGACCGGTGGGGGCGCTCGCTGACGGCGCCCCCACCGCCCCGCCCAGCGGCCCGGTTCGCCCCGCGCGAGCCGGGCCGTGCGACGAGAGAGGACCGAGCCCGTGCCGGAGGACGTCCGCATCGGACTGCTGGGATGTTCGTCGATCGCCGCGCGGCGGTTCCTGCCGGCGCTGGCCGCGTCGCCGGCCCGGCTCACCGCCGTGGCCGCCCGCGACGCCGGCCGGGCGGCGGAGTTCGCCGCCCGGTTCGGCGGCACGCCGGCGCGGGACTACCGGGAGCTGCTGGAGCGCGACGACGTGGACGCCGTCTACGTCTCGGTGCACACGGGCGGGCACGCCGCGCTGGCGCGGGCGGCGCTCGCCGCCGGCAAGCACGCGCTGGTGGAGAAGCCGCTAGCCACCACCGAGGCTGACGGGGCGGCGGTGCTGGCGGCGGCCCGCGCCGCCGGGCGGGTGGTCATGGAGAACCGGATGTTCGTCCACCACGGCCAGCACGCCACGGCGGCCGGCCTGGTCGCCGACGGGGCGATCGGCGAGCTGCGGGTGCTCAGCGCCGCGATGGCCATTCCCCCGCTGCCCGCCGGGGACATCCGGCACCGGGCCGACCTGGGCGGGGGCGCGCTGCTCGACGTCGGCTACTACCCGCTGCACGCCGCGCTGCTGCACCTGGCCGGGCCCCTCGCCGTGGTCGGCGCGACCCGGCAGACCGACCCCCGGTACGACGTGGAGGTCGGCGGGGCCGCCCTGCTGCGGGACGCGACCGGCGTCGCGGCCCACCTGACGTACGGCTTCACGCACGCCTACCGGTCGAGCTACGAGCTGTGGGGCGAGCGGGGGCGGATCGTGCTGGAGCGGGCGTTCACCCCGGCGGCCGGCTGGCAGCCGGTGCTGCGCCTGGAGCGGCAGGACCGGGTGGAGCTGCGTACCCTGCCCGCCGAGGACCACTTCGTCGGCGCCCTGGGCGAGTTCCTCGCCGCCGTACGCGGGGAGCGGGACCTCGCCGCACACGGGGAACGGACGCTGGCCGGCCTAGCCCTGATCGACGCGATCCGCGCCGCATCGGCACGCACGGGCGTCTCCGAGTAGGCAACAACCGGCTTACCGCACGCCACTGACCTTCAGCGATTGTCCGCCCCTGCCCGGTCCGAGGTCATACCATCACGGGTGAATGGTGAATACGGATGCGTGACCACGTTCCCGCCCCTGCGGGAAGCCGCGAGCGTGCCGTCTCGCAAGGAGCAGCATGGGCGACACCAGCGCCGCACGGAACGCGTGGGAGACGGCCCAGCCGTTCCCCGGTTCACCGCCGGACAACTCCGAGCGCCATGCCATCGACACTCCCGATGGAAGGTACTGGGAGCTGAACGGATCCGGCTGGGATGCCATGCTCGGCTACCTGGCCGACCCCGCCACCCTGGTTCGGTTCGCTGAGACCCGGCAACATCAAATCAAGGTGACGATCATCGACCGCGCCGGAGAGCGCACGTTCTTCGAGCCGCGCACGGCCGATGACCAAGCGATCATCGACGAGGCCGCGAACTCGTATCTGCACGATGTAGGACTGCCGCAGCAGCCGACCGGCTACCGCTGGTTCCAGCGTCTACCCGACGGCCTCACCGTCAGAGACATCGAGAAGGCGGTCTATGCAGCGATCGAGCACCTTCCCCCCGATCACCACCCCGCTGAAGCGGTGCCGGCCATCCGTGCGGCACTTGCGCGTCTCTACCACGCTCGCCGACCATCTCGCCAGATCGAAGAATGAGCGAACAACGTCGAGCGCGATATTCGCGAGGCTTCCTACGCTGGCGGCTCGTCCACTACGTACACCCCACTGCCGGCACGACCCACCGTAAGTCTGCGCTCACGGGTCAGCTCCAGGGCTCGCTGAATGGTTGACACGCTGACCGAGTACAGGTCGGCCAACTCTCGCAGCGACGGCAGCTTGGTGCCCGGCTGGTACTCCCGAGCGGCGATCCGGGCGGTCAGGTCGTCTGCGATCTGCCGCGACGACATCGGTATGGGCATGTGGTCTCTCCCTGGCTGGCCCGGCGATTAGATCACGACTCGCCGGCAGACTCCGCGCAGTGATTGACCTAGGTCATACAGTGACCTAGATTGAGCGAGTCCCCGCTCCCTGGCTGGCGTCTGACGCGGGGACGGTCCAGCACAGCCACTACAACCGCAGTCCCATCAGATGCGTCAAGGCATCGACAGGACAGGACGGAGGCCCATGGAGCCCAACCCAGACGAGCCACCAGACCCGACAGAGGCCATCCCCTCCCCCGGGATCGGCCGTGCCACGGCGGAAGGCGGGGTCTACCGGTCCCGGCGGAACCTGCTGACGCCGACCGACATCCGGTGGCAGCGGTTCCCGTTGACCCGGTTCGGTCGGCGGGGCCTGGACCCGGAGGCGGTCGGAAGATTTTTGGGCCGGGTCGAGGCCGACCTGGACGCCCTGTACCGGGAAATCGTCACCGCCCGGGACGAGGCCAGCTACTACCGGGACACCGTGGCCGAGCTACGCGCGGAGCGCTGGCGGCTGCGCACACCCTGGACACCACGTCCCCGCAACGAGTACCGCCGTCCGCCCATGTGCCCGCCCTACTCGCGTCGGCAGCCCGGCGGCCACCGGAGGGCGGACGACGGGCGGGGCGATGGGTGACTATCCGGCGTTGCACGGGCCGTCGCGGCCCGACTGGAACTGCCTGGCCTGCGGCGAACCGTGGCCGTGCCCGACACGTAAACGGCAGCTCAAGGAGCTGTGCCACTGCAACATCCGCACCCTCACCCGCTACATGAGCGAGCACCTACGCGACGCCCACACCGAGATCACCGGCCTGAGCGCCGCCGAGGTCACCGAACGCTTCGTGGGCTGGTGCGCCCGGCCGCTCGGGTCATGGGCGACCCAGGAACAACCGACCCGCCAGGCCGCCGACGGCAAAGGCACACACACCCACCAGGAGGCAGCAGACATGGCCAGCAGGGACGACGAAGCGAAGCAGAGCCGGGGCGAGCAGATCCAGGAAGCCGAGCGGGAGGCGGCGCGGCGACGGATTCTGGAGCTGGCCGAGGCGGAACGGATACCGGCCGAGGAGACCACCCGGGCCGTACCCGACCGGCGGTGGCGTCGTGGCCAACCGTGACCTGCCCATAGGCCGCCGCGTCGCCCGCCTGCGGACCCGGCGGCAGATGACCCAGCAGATGCTCGCCGACCGCCTCGGCAAATCCAAGAGCTGGGTCGACAAGGTCGAACGCGGCGTCCGCACCCTCGACAGGTACTCCGTCATCACCGAAGTCGCCACCGTCCTGCGCGTCGACCCCACCCTCCTGCTCGGCCGCACCACCCCACCACGGACGACCAGCGGCGCAACGGTCGCGGCCGGGATCGACGCGGTACGCGCCGCCCTCGCCCGCTACGACAGCCACCCCGACCCGTACGGCCCACCCACCACCCCACCCAACGAGCTGAGCCGGCGCGTCGGGCACGCCTGGCTCACCTACGACCACGCCGACTACCCCGCCCTCCTCCGAGCGTTACCCGACCTGCTCGGCGACACCCGACACACCCACACCGCCTACCGGGACGACGACACGGCCGGCCTGCTCGTGCAGGCGTACCGGATCACCGCCTCCGTACTGGTCAAACTCGGCGAAGCCGACCTCGCCTGGCTCGCCGCCGACCGCGCCATCGCCACCGCCACCGGCAACCCACCCCTGTCCGCGACAGCCGTCGTACCGCTCGCCCAAGCGCTACGCGCCCTCGGCCGCGCCCCACTCGCCCTCGCCGCCACCCTCCCCGCCGCACACCACACCACCACCCACCGACCGCCCCACGACAGCCCCGACATGCTGCCGCTGCGCGGAGCCCTGCTGGTCGAGGCCGCCCACGCCGCCGCAGCCTGCGCCGACGCGGACGGAGTACGGGAACTCCTCGACCAGGCGGCCGACATCGCCGCGCAGGTGGACGACGACACCGACCCGCACCACGTCGGCTTCGGCCCCGCCACCGTCGCACTCGCCCGCATCACCACCACCGCCGACCTCGGCAACGCCCACCAGGCCATCACCCGACACACCCAGGTCGTCGCCTCCGGCCAATGGCGACGACTGCCCGTCGAACACCGCGCCGCATTCCTGCTCGACATCGCGCGGGCGTACCTGTTGGTCGGCGACCTCCTCGCGGCCGGACGCACCCTGATCCACGCCGACCGCACCGCACCCGCCGAAGTACGGCTACGACCGGTGGCCCGTACCGTCATCGCCGACCTGGCACGCGGCGGACCGCTCCCGGCCGACGTGGCAGCCCTGGCCACCGCCGTCGGCCTCCCGGTCTGACGGGCACCGTCGGGCCTGCGCTACTCAGCCTGCTCGTACGGCACGAAGGGGCCGCCGTGACGCATCGTCAGAGGCGTCGTCGAGACCCGCTGCTGTCCACTGGCTCATGCACCCTTGCGCTCCCTTTGCTCTGCTTCCGCCGATGCAACACTTACGCGGCGTAACCGTTGCGTCGGTGGAAGCAGAGCAAAGGCGGTGAAAGGTGGGGTTGGCCGAGCGCGCCGACGGGCCCGGTGGAGCCGTGCCGGATGCCGCTCCGGTCCAGGTGGTGGAACCCGGCCGGTGAAAGGCGCTCAGTCGAGGCAGAACTCGTTGCCCTCGACGTCCTGCATCACCAGGCACGACTCGTTGTAGCCGTCGGCGGTCAGCAGTCGCACCCGTGTCGCGCCGAGCGCGACCAGTCGCGCGCATTCGGCCTCGAGCACGGCCAGGCGCTCGTCGCCCACGAGCCCGGCACCGACCCGCACGTCGAGGTGCAACCGGTTCTTGCCGACCTTGCCTTCGGGAACGCGCTGGAAGAACAGCCGGGGGCCCGCACCCGTGGGGTCGACGCAGGCGAAGGCCGAATCCTGAAGCTCCGGCGGTAGGACCCGGTTGAAGTCGTCCCAGTTGGCGAACCCCTCCGGTGGCGGTGGCACGACGTACCCCAACACTTCGCACCAGAACCGGGCCACGCGCTCGGGCTCCGCGCAGTCGAAGGTGACCTGGACCTGCTTGACCGATGCCATCCGTCCATCGTAGAGGGGAGGGAGCCCCCAGCAGCCTGCCGGGCGGTCAGTCCCGGGGCAGGTCGAGCAGGGCGTCGGCCGGGTCGGGGCTGGGCGCGCCCGCCGGCCACCACTCCCCCGACCGCTTGCGGAACGGGTACCAGCGGCCGTCGCGGCCGTAGCGCACCTGCACGTCGCGGCCGATGGTCCACCGGTTGCGCCAGCTCTTCACCTCCGGCGCGGCGCCGTCGACCTCGCCCGCCTCGCGCAACGCGTCGGTGGCCTGGGCGACCAGCTCCTTCGGGGGGCTGAACACCGCGTCGACGACGTCCACGCCGGCCGCGCCCGCGTACTCCCACGCCTTGATCGCCCGGGGCAGCTCCGCCGCCCGGCCGCTGGCCTCGCCGAGCCGCTTCGCCGCCCGGGACCGGGGCATCCGGGCGGCCAGGCGCACGGCGTCCTGCCAGGCGTCGGGCTCCGGGGCCAGCACCTCGTCGGCGGTCGCGGCGAGCAGGTGCCGGGCCCGGGTCGCCGCGTCGGCGGCGAGCAGCCCGAGCGCCTCGGCGTCGAGCCCGGCGGCCTCGTGCTCGGCGAGCAGCGGGCCCAGCGCCATCGGGTCGCCGGTCACCGGCCGGGGCGGCTCGGGCAGCGGTACGGCGGGCGCGGCGTACGCCTCCTCGGCCGGGGTGCCGGCCAGGGCGTCGGCGTCGTCGGCGGCGATGGCGCGGCGGGCGTTGCGCTGCCGCAGCTCCTCCATCAGCTCGGCCTCGCCCCGGCCGCGCATGAGCAGCAGCACGAACGGGTCGCGGTCGAGCAGCCACGCCGCCTGGTACGCCAGCGCGGCGGCGTGCCGGCACGGGTGGTCCCAGGAGGGGCAGTCGCACTCCGGCTCCAGGTCGCCGAAGCCGGGCAGCAGGCGCACCCCGGCGTCGTCGGCGGTGTTCACCAGGTCGTGCGGCATGTCCCGGTCGAGCAGGGCGGCGATGTGCCCGGCCTTCGCGGCGACCTTGTCCAGCAGCCGGTCCCACTCCGCCTCGGAGAGGGTGCCGATGCGCACCACCGTGTCGTGCGGGGTGTACTGGTCGCCGTCGTGCACTCCGGCGGAGATCCGGCCCGGGCTGACGGTGATCGGCCCGACCTGCCCGGCGAAGGCGTACCGGCGGGCCTTCTTGAGCTGCTCGGGGTCGAGCGCGATGCGCTCCATCGCGTCGATCCAGGCGTTGCCCCACCAGGTGTCGGCGAACTTCTTGCCGATCCGCTTGCCGGCGCCGAACTTCGGGAAGCTGCGCGCCCGCCGGTCGTCCTCGGACAGCTCCGCGTCGTCGTCCTGCTCCAGCTCGTCGTCGTCGAACTCGAAGTCGAAGTCCACGTCGCGCTTCCTCATCCCTCGTCGCGGAGCTGCACGAGCCGGAGCAGCTCGGCGTCGGACAGTTCGGTCAGGGCGGTCTCGCCGCCGGTGAGCACCGCGTCGGCCAGCTCCCGCTTGGACTCCAGCAGGGCGGCGATGCGGTCCTCCAGGGTGCCCTGGGCGATGAGCCGGTGCACCTGCACCGGCTTGGTCTGCCCGATCCGGTAGGCGCGGTCGGTGGCCTGCTCCTCCACCGCCGGGTTCCACCACCGGTCGTAGTGGATGACGTGGTCGGCCCGGGTCAGGTTGAGGCCGGTGCCGGCCGCCTTGAGCGACAGCAGGAAGACGGGCACGTCGCCGGCCTGGAACCGGCGCACCATCTCCTCCCGCTGGGGCACGGGCGTGCCGCCGTGCAGCAGTTGCGCGGGCACGCCCCGCTCGGCCAGGTGCCGCTCCAGCAGCCGGGCCATCTGGACGTACTGGGTGAAGACCAGCGCGCCGCCGTCCTCGGCGAGGATGGTCTCCAGCAGGTCGTCGAGGAGTTGCAGCTTCTCCGACCGGCCGGTGAGCTTGCCGTGCGGCTCCTTGAGGTAGTGCGCCGGGTGGTTGCAGACCTGCTTGAGGCCGACCAGCAGCTTGAGCACCAGGCCCCGGCGGGCGATGTTCGTGGTGCTGGCCCGGATCTCGGCCATCACCTCGGCGACCACCTTCTGGTAGAGGGTCGCCTGCTCGCCGGTGAGCGAGACGAGGTGGTCGGTGACGGTCTTCGGGGGCAGCTCGGGGGCGATGCCGGGGTCGGACTTGCGGCGGCGCATCAGGAACGGCCGGACCAGCCGGGACAGCCGCTCCACGGTGGCGCCGTCGCGGTCGACCTCGATGGGGCGGGCCCACCGCGCCCGGAACGTGCCGACCTTGTCGAGCAGGCCGGGGGTGGTCCAGTCGAGGATCGCCCACAGCTCGGAGAGGTTGTTCTCCACGGGCGTGCCGGTGAGCGCGACCCGGGCGCGGGCGGGGATCTCCCGCAGCGCCTTCGCGGTGCCGCTGAGCCGGTTCTTGACGTACTGCGCCTCGTCGGCGATCACCATGGCCCAGTCCTGGGCGGCGAGGCTGCCGGCGTCGACCCGCATGGTGCCGTAGCTGGTCAGCACGAATCCGTCGGCCAGGTCGTCGAGGGAGCGGGCGGTGCCGTGGAAGCGGCGTACGGGCGTGCCGGGGGCGAACCGGCGGATCTCCCGCTCCCAGTTGCCGAGCACCGACGCGGGGCAGATCACCAGGGTCGGCCCGGCGCTGGCCGGGTCGGCCTGGCGGCGCAGGTGCAGCGAGATGACCGTGACGGTCTTGCCCAGGCCCATGTCGTCGGCGAGGCAGCCGCCGAAGCCGAGCGAGGTCATCCGCTCCAGCCAGCGCAGGCCGCGGAGCTGGTACTCGCGCAGGGTGCCGTCGAGGGCGACCGGCGGCTCCAGCGGCTCGGGCCCGCCGTCGGGCTCGGCCATCCGCTCGCGCAGCGCGCCGAGCCAGCCGTCGGCCACCACCTCCACCCGCTCGCCCTCGACCTCGGCGCTGCCGATCAGCGTCGCGGCCAGCGCGTCGTACGCCTTCAGGGGCTTGAGCTGCCGCTCGCGGGACTTGCGGGCCAGCTCGGGCTCGACGGCCACCCACTGCTCGCGCAGCCGCACGATGGGCCGGGACTTGGCGACCAGGTCCATCTCCGCGTCGGTCAGCGGCGCGCCGGCCAGGGTGAGCTGCCAGCTCAGCGACATCGGCACGGAGGAGCGGAAGAAGGCGGCCACCTCGGCGGGCGGCTCCGGCGGGGAGCTGACCAGCGCCCGGGCGTTCAGCTCGCGGGAGAGCTGCGGCGGCCACTCGATGTCGATGCCGGCGGCGGCGAGCCGGGCCTCGGCGCCGCCGAGCAGGTCGACCAGGTCCTCGTCGAGCAGCTCCAGCTCCACCGGCGCGGCCTCGTCGAGGAGCCGGCCCAGCGGGGTCCACACGGCGGCGGCGCGCCGCACGGCCAGCATCGCCTCGAAGGTGGCCCCCTCGCCGAGGCCGTGCTCGTCGCCCTCCCACAGCGCCGCCGCGTCGCTGACCAGGGTGGGGTCGGCGAGGCTGCGCATCCGGACCACGGCGGTCAGCGGCGTGGTGTCGAGGTCGCCCCGGCCCTCCAGCCGCAGCGCCACCCGCAGGCCGGTGTCGACCCCGGCGGAGACCTCCTTCGCCCAGTCGGCCAGGTCGTCGGCCGGCTCGGGCTCCAGGCCGGTGAACCGGGGGTCGCCGGCCAGCCAGGTCGCGGCGGGGATGCGCGGCAGGGTGTCGGCCACCGCGTCGAGGAAGGCCCGGATCAGCCCCTCCGGCTCGGGCAGCACGAGCTGCTCGGCGGCGACGTCGACCGGCATCGCGCGGGCCTCGGGCGGCATCGCCGCGGCGAGGGCCCGGATGCGCTCCACGTCGGCGACGTCGAACGGGCCCACCCGCCAGGCGTCGTAGCCGTCGGGGGAGACGCCGGGCAGCAGCCGCCCCCGGGCGGCCAGGTGCAGGCCGGTGACCGCCACCGCCGACCAGAACGCGGCGGCGGGGGTGACGTCCTCGGCGTCGCGCAGCGCCACGAGGTGACGGATGGCGTCGCCGACCGGAACGGCGCAGACCGGGAGCGTCCACGCCGCCACGGGGCCGTCGAGGGGAAGGGCGAGGTCCAGCTCGCCACACTCCCCCAGCTCGTCGAACTCCTCGGGGAGGGCGTGGCCGGCGGGGTCGTAGAAGCTGACCGTGCCGGTCCGGGGCGGGTCGCCCGGCTCGAAGACGACCGCGAACCGCCCGAGTCGCACCGTGCCTCCAGGATGATCGGGCGGGCGACGAGCGCCCGCCGACGGAGTGACAACGCTAGCGTACAACGTACCGTAGGCTACACGATCGGGGCCTCGTGCCCCACTCGTGCCGACCGCGCGGGTCGGGCCGGCGCACCCGCCGGCCGGCCCGACCCGGCGGCCGGGGGTCAGTACGGCCCGTGGAACTCGGCGGCCACGCTGCTCAACCTCGGCAACGACCCCCGGTCGTCGCCGACGAGCGCGAGGCACGCCTCCACGACGGCGTCCGCCCCCGGGTGGAACGCCTCCTCCAGCGGCCAGGACACCGGCGCGGGGCTGTCCGGCAGCGCCACCCGGCGCACCGGGGCCCGCAGCGTCTCCGGCACGTTCTCGGCGACCACGGCGGCCACCTCGGCGGCCAGGCCGTACCGGGCCCAGCTCGTGTCGGCGACCACCAGCCGGCCGGTGCGGGCCACCGACTCGCAGATGATCCGCTCGTCCAGCGGCCGGATGCTGCGCACGTCGACCACCTCCACGCTGATCCCCCGCGCGGCGAGCTGCTCGGCGGCCCGCTCCGCCTCGTGCACCATCAGCGACGCGGCCACCACCGTCACGTCGTCGCCCGCGCGGGCGATCCGGCCCACCCCGAACGGCACCGGCTCCGGCTCCTCCGGCACCGGCCCGGTCAGCGGGTACAGGTTACGGTTCTCGATCAGCACCACCGGGGTGTCCCCGCGCAACGCCGTCACCAGCAGGCCCTTCGCGTCGGCCGGGGACGCCGGGGTGGCCACGTACAGGCCGGCGTAGTGGGCGAACGTGGCGTGCGGGCTCTGCGAGTGGGTCGCCCCCTGGCCCCAGCCCCGCCCCACCACGCCCCGGGTCACCACCGGCACCCCGCCCTGGTCGCCGTACATGTAGCGCCACTTCGCCGCGAGGTTCACCATGACGTCCAGGGCGAGGAACATGAAGTCCGCCCGGGTGTGCACCACCAGCGGGCGCAGCCCGTTGGCCGCCGCCCCGATGGCGATGCCCGCGCAGGCGTTCTCCGAGTTCGGCACGTCGACCACCCGGGCCGCGCCGTACCGCTCGTAGGCGGCCTTCGTGGTGCCGAACGTGCCCTTGTGGTCGTCCACCCCCTCCCCCAGCACCAGGACGGACGGGTCGTCGGCCATGCACTGCATGGTCGCCTCGCTGATCGCCTGCCAGTACGTCAGCTCTCGCATCACGGTCTCCTCCCGGTCCTCAGCGCCCGACGGTCTCGTACGCGCCGTCGAGCAGGTTCGCCACCGACGGCCAGGCGGCGGCACGGGCGAACCGGACCGCGGCGCGGGCCTCCTCGCGGTACCGCTGCTCCCACTGCCGCACCCAGTCGTCCACGCGCGGCTCGGCGTCGCGGATCGCGTCCGTGGCCCGGCGGATCGGGCAGCGGGCGATCCAGTCGTCGATCTCCTCCTTCGCGCGGTACCCGTGGTCGTGGTCCCAGCCGGGGCCCACGTGCTCGCGCCACCGGTAGGTGTGCAGCTCCAGGAACGCCGGGCCGGCGCCCTCGCGGCACCGGGCCACGGCGGCGCGGGCGGCGGCCCGCACGGCGTACACGTCGTTGCCGTCGACCGACCGGGCCCACAGCCCGTACGCGGCGACCCGGTCGGTGATGGTCGACCCGGCGGGCTGCCGCTGGCGCAGCGGCGACGAGATCGAGTACAGGTTGTTCTCGCAGACGAAGACCACCGGCACCCGGTGCACCTGGGCGAAGTTGATCGACTCGTGGAACACCCCCTCCTCGGTCGCGCCGTCGCCGAAGAAGGTCAGCGCCACCGAGGACCGCCCGCGCAGCGCCGCCGACCAGCCCGCGCCGACCCCCACGGGGATCATCTCGCCGAGGATGGCCGCCGAGCCGGCGAAGCCTGCCGCCCGGTCGATCAGGTGGATCGAGCCGCCCCGGCCCCGCGCGCAGCCCGCCTCGCGGCCGTACAGCTCCGCCACCATCGCCCGCAGGTCACCCCCCTTGGCCAGGTACGGCGCGTGTGAGCGGTGCCCGGTGAAGACCAGGTCGTCGGGGCCCGTGGCGGCGCAGACCCCGACGGCGGTGGCCTCCTGGCCGATGGAGAAGTGCGTCGGTGTCCTCATCTCCTGGTCGTCGCGGTAGCGGTCGCAGAGCTCCTCCTCGACGCAGCGGATCCGCACCATGTCGCGGATCAGCGCGGCGTCCGGTCCGGCCGGGTCCACGGTGTCGGGGGCCGGCGCGACGCCGACGGGGGTAGTGGTCATGACTCTCCTCGATTCGGGTGCCGGAGGCTGTGCAGGCAGGCGACCAGGCTGCGCGCCTCCACGTTGAGGTAGTGGCTGTGCCGCAGCAGGCCGTCGAGCTGGCGGAGGGTGACCCAGCGGTAGTCGGGGTGCTCCGGCACTCCCGCCGGCCCGACCTCCACCACCAGGTAGCGGTTGCGGGTGTGGAAGAACCGGCCGCCCTCCTCGGAGAGGGTGGCGGCGAACCGGACCCGCTCCGGCGCGGCGCGCAGCACCTCGTCCAGGTACGGCGGGCGGGCCGCGGCCGGCAGGTCGATGTGGTTGTCCGGCTGGCACTGCACGGTCGGGGCGAGTTCCACCACGTCGACGAAGCCCGGCTCGGCGCGGGCGTGCACCAGTGCGTGCAGCACGCCGTCGACGCGGCGGACCAGGAACGCGACGATCCCCGTGCCGACGGCGGCGATCATCGGCTGGTCCCAGCCGTCCACCTCCCGTCCCCGGGCCCGCACCGCCACCCCGACGACGTCGAAGAACCGGCCGCGCTCGTGCGAGATGCGGCCGTCGCGCCGCCGCCAGCCGTCGGTCTCGGCCAGCCCGATCCGCCGGGTGCGCAGCTCGACGGTGCTGCGCCGGTCGGTCAGCCAGCTCAGCAGCTCCGGCGTCGGGTGCGCCGCGCCGTCCGCGCACCGGGCGGAGCGGCGCAGGGCCTCGCGGAACCCGTCGTCGGCCGTCCCGCCGGTCGCGGGCCCGTCGCCCTCGTGCATGGCCGCGCCGGTCAGCGGCAGGCAGGCCAGCACGGTGCGGGTGTCCATGTTGACCACGTCGTCGACGGCGAGCAGGCCGTGGAGCTGGCCGAGGGTCAGCCAACGGAAGCCCTCGCGCACCTCGACGTCCTCGCGCACCTCGACGACCATGTTGCGGTTGCGCTTGCGGCGGAACCACGCGCCCTGCTCGGACTGGCGCACGTCGGCGATCACCGTGCGCCGGTCGCGCCGCTGGAAGTACTCCAGGTACGGCACCGCCCGCCCCCGGTGCGCCCCGGTGTAGTTGCTCCGGGTGGCCTGCACGGTCGGCGAGAGCTGCAACCCGTTGACGTTGCCCGGCTCGGCCTTGGCCTGGAGGAGGAAGCGGAGCACCCCGTCGAACTCCCGGGCGAGGATGCCGAGGACGCCGACCTCCGGCTGGTCGATGATCGGCTGTCGCCAGTGCGGGACCGGGCCGTCGGGCGCGGTCACGTCGAGCCCGTGGATCGTGTAGAACCGGCCGGTGTCGTGGACGAGGTCTCCGGTGCGCGGGTCGGTCTTCCAGCCGGCCAGCTCCTCCAGCGGCACGCGTTCGGCCGTCGTGAAGGAGCGTTGCGCGAGGTCGGCGAGCCAACCCAGCACGCCGGCCGTACCGTCGCCGGGGTCGGCGGCCGAGCGGGCGATCCGGTCGGCCAGCACGCCCCGGTCCGACGGGGCGGTGACTGCGGGGCCGCCGGGCGGCGGCGGGAGCAGGCGGCCCGGCACGGGCATCAGAGCGCCCCGGCGCCGGCCGGCGCCCGGTGCCGCGCGACCAGCTCCTCCAGCGCGGCGACCGTCTCGGCGGGGCTCGGCTGGGCCAGCGCCTCGTCGCGCAGGGCGCGCGCCCCGGCCCGCAGCGCCGGCTCGTCCAGCAACCGCAGCACGGCGGCCCGGACGGCGTCCACGGTGGCCTCGGCGGCGGGCAGGCAGAGGCCCGCGCCCAGCTCCTCGGTGCGCCGCGCCTTCTCCACGGTGTCCCAGCCGTACGCGATCATGAGCTGCGGCACGCCGTGCACCTCGGCGGTTGCCCGGGTGCCCACGCCGCCGTGGTGCACGATCGCGGCGCAGGTGGGCATCAGGTCGTGCAGCGGGACGAAGCTCACGACCCGGGTGTTCGCCGGCACGTCGGGCACCTCCCGGCGCTGCGCCTCGTTCAGCGTGGCGACGATCTCCACGTCGAGGTCGGCCATGCCGGCGAGCAGTTCGCCCAGCGACGCGGCGGAGCGGTCCAGCTCGTCGGAGACGCCGAGGGTGAGGCAGATCCGCCGCCGCCCCTCGGGCGGGGTGCGCAGCCAGTCCGGCACCACGGCCCGGCCGTTGTACGGCACGTTGCGCATCCCGATCGTGGGCAGGCCGAGGTCGAGCCGGGTGGACGGCGGGGTGGTGTCGATCGTCGCGTGCCCCGTGCGGACGGTCTCGTCGTAGCGGGCGCCGTACCGGGCGAGCGTGTCCGACAGCCACTCGGCCGTCGGGTCCTCCCGGTCGGCCGGGTCGCGCCGCTCGGCCAGACGCAGGAACTCCCGCCGGGCCCGCATGGTGATGTCGGGGCCGTAGAGCAGCCGGGCGTGCGCCGCGCCGGTGACCGTCGCGGCCACCCCGCCGGCCATCGTGAGCGGCTCCCAGACCACCAGGTCCGGCCGCCAGGAGCGGGCGAACGCGACCAGGTCGTCCATCATCGACCCGCTGTTGAACGAGGCGAACAGCGTCGGGACCATCACCTTTTCGAGCTCCAGCAGGCCGGCCCAGTCCCACCGGGCCGGGTCCTCCCGGGCCCAGTCGAAGTTCTGCACGTGCTCGGAGCCGCCCGCGCCCATCAGCTCGCCGAGCAGCTCGGGGGCCCACGGGTCGGAGGCGTACCACTCGGGGGCGCCGACCGGGACGGCCGTCATCCCGGCGCCGGTGATCGCGTCGGTCAGGTCGGGCTGGCTGGCGACCCGGACCTCGTGGCCGGCGGCGCGCAACGCCCAGGCCAGCGACACCATCGGGAACCAGTGGGTGGGGTGGGGCATGCTGACGAACAGGACGCGCATCGGTTCTCTCCTCTCCACGGTCTCAGTCCGCCCGCACGTCGAACCGCGCCGCCGCCGCCGTCACCGGGGCCCGGCCGGGGCGCACCGGCGGGGCGTCGGCGCGCAGCCGGGGCGCGGCGGCGGCGAGCCGGGCCAGCAGCGCCTCGGCGTACCCCCGGGCGAAGTCGACGGCCCCGGCCAGCGGGCCGCCCGGGACCAGCACCGGCCCCGCCGGGCGGTCCGGGTCGAAGCGGTCCGGGTCGGCGAAGGCGGCGGGATCGCGGTTGGCCACGCCGAGCAGCAGCACCACCCGGTCCCCGGCGGCGAGCTGCCCGTCGCCCCAGCCGGGCGCGCCGGTGACGGTGAGCGGGAGCAGCCGCAGCGGCGGCGCGTGGCGCAGCGTCTCGGCCACCGCCCGGGGGGCGAGGCCCGGCTCCGCCGCGAGCCGGCCCCAGGCGTCGGCGGCGAGCAGCGCGGCGACCGCGTTCACGGCCAGGGTCGCGGCGAGGCGCACCCCGGTCGCCGCGAGCAACGGCCGCGCGGCGCGCCCGCTCAGCGCCGCGCCGGCCGCGACCGCCCGCCGGGTGCGCTCCGGGTCCTGCGGGCGCAGCAGCGCGTCCAGCGCCGGCTCGGCGTCGGCCAGCAGCTCCACCGTCGCCGCGTCGCCGCCGGCCAGCGCCCGCGCCGCGCCGCGCCGGGCCACCGCCGCCAGGTCGCACCGCGCGGGCAGTTCCCCGGGTACGCCGGCGGCGGCGTCGATCCCGCCGGGCGGGTCGGCGGGCAGCCCGAACGGGGTGACCGGCTCCACGCCGTCGCCGGCCAGCGCCCGCGCCGCCGTGGCGTGGTCGGTCACCACCCAGTCGCCGGTCGCGGCCCGCCACAGCGGCCCCCGCCCCCGCAGCCGCTCGGGTTCCCCGCCGGGCACGCCGCAGAGCAGCGCGGCGTACGGGTCGCCCTGGGCCGCCCGCAACCAGAGCAGCCCCTCTGTGAGCTGGAGCCGGCGCGTCAGTCCCCGCTCCGCCTCCGGTTCGCGTACCTGTTCCGCCAGCAGCACGCCGCACCCTCCGTCGCGTCGGTCAACCGCCGGCGGTGGCCGCCGGCCGATCGGGGTCGAGACTGCCCGGGTCCGCTCGAGAACCGGCCCAGCCGGGCTGGACCGGGCTTCCGGCGGGCCGCTCGGATCTGGACGGTTCCTTGAGGGCCGGCGGCGACCGTGGGCTCCGGCCGGCCCCGCCCGGCCGTTTCCGTCCCACCGACCGTGAACGGAGCCCGCCATGTCCACTGTTTCGTCGGCCCCCGCGCAGACCGGGGTCGAGCTGCCCGGCGTGTGGAACGCCCCGCTGACCCCCCACCCCGACGTGCGCGGCCACTTCGTCGAGGTGTTCCGCGACAGCACCCTGGCCGAGGAGACCGGGGCCGGCTTCCGGGCGGTGCAGGCCAGCCTGTCGGTGTCGCGCCGGGGGGTCATCCGGGGCGTGCACTACTTCCCGGACGGCCCGGGGCAGGTCAAGGTCGTCTCCTGCGCGCACGGGGAGGTGCTGGACGTGCTGGTCGACCTGCGGGTCGGCTCCCCCACCTTCGGTCGCTGGTCGGGGACCCGGCTCAGCCAGGACGAGCCCCGGGCGGTGCGCATCCCGCGCGGCGTCGGGCACTCGTTCGTGGCGCTGACCGACCGGGCGGTGGTGCTCTACCTCTGCGACGAGGAGTACGTCCCGGGGCGGGAGCTGACCGTCCACCCGTTCGACGCCGACCTCGACCTGCCCTGGCCGACCGGGTTGGCGACGATCGTCTCGGACCGGGACCTGGCCGCCCCGTCCCTGCGCGAGCTGCGCGAGCGGGGCCTGCTCCCCACCTACTGACCCGGGGTCGGCGCCCCACCCGCTGAACTCGTGGGCCCGCGACCCGGCGGCACGGCTTCCCTACGCGCCGCCGGGTCGCGGAGTCGGTGGGTCAGGGCCGGTCGTCCCGGGTGACCCGACGGTGCCGGACCAGCAGCCGCCCGTCGGCGTCGCGGACCAGCACGTCGTGGGTGACGCACATCAGGTGTACCCGGGGCTCGCCGCCCCGGGGCGTGGCGATGATCTGCGCGTAGCTGCGCACCGCCAGCGACCCGTCCATCTGCGGCCGGACGTCCACGGAGAGCAGCAGGTGCCGGTGCTGCTCTCCCTTCTCCCGCAGCTCGGCGTGCGCCTGCTCGACGCCGGCGGCCAGCGCCGCGCGGCCCGCGATCGGTCGCGGGGCGGACGGGGGCGCGAAGACCCCGTCGGAGGTGAACGTCTCGGCCCACTCCCGGCCCGCGCCGCTGTCGAGCAGGTACATGTGCCGGGCGTAGAACTGCTGGACCTCGGCGTAGACCCGCGCGAAGGCCGTCCGGTCCGCGGCGTTGTCGATCTGCACGGTCATCAGTGCCGCCCTCTCTGTTCGCCTGGTCGGCGGTGTCGGTGACCGCGATGCTTCCCCGGCCCGCTGGAGAACCCCTCGCGGGCCGGACGGGAGTGGGCGGGGGCCGCTGTCCAGCGGTTCTCCGTCGGCGCTCGATGCGAGGCCAGAAGCCTGTGACGCAGCCGGGCCGGCCCGTGAGCCGACGCCGCCTTCGTGAAGGGATCGACCGTGAGCAGTGGTGCGTTGATGCGTTTCGGCGCAGTGGCCCTGATGTGGGGCTCGACCTATTTCTGGATCAAGATGGCGCTCGGGGGCATGAACCCGACGCAGTTCAGCCTCATCCGGGTCGCCGTCGGCGCGGCGGCCATGCTGGCGATCGTCGCCCTGACGGCCTCGGCGCTGCCCCGCCGCCCCCAGGTCTGGTTGCGCCTGCTGCTGATCTCGTTCCTGGTCAACGCGCTGCCGGTGCTGCTGGTGCAGCTCGTGCCCGACGCGACCGGCGAGGACGTCGGCGTGGTGTCGGTGTTCAACGCCAGCGTCCCGCTCTGGGCGCTGCTGCTCGCGCCGCTGCTGCGGCAGCGGGTCGGGGGCGGCCGGCTGGCCGCCGGGGTGCTGGTCGGCTTCGTCGGGGTGCTGCTGATGTTCCCGCCGTGGGAGGAGATCGGCCGCTGGTTCACCTGGAGTTCGCTGATCAACTTCGTCGCGGCCGTGGCCTACGGCTACGCGCTGTTCTACATGGTCCGGGTGATGCGGGACGAGGGGATGCGCCCGCTGGTGCTCTCGGCCAGCCAGGCGCTGTTCGGCGTGGGCTGGGCGGCGCTGACCCTCACCTGGCAGGACTGGGGCCCCGCCCCGACCTGGTCCACCGAGGTCCTGATCGCCCTGGCCGTGCTCGGCATCCTCAACACCGCCGTGGTCTTCACGTTCTTCGTGCGGATGGTCCGCGACGAGGGCCCGGTCCTCTCCTCCACCGTGCTCTACCTGGTGCCGGTGGTGCTGCTGCTGGGCAGCGTCTGGCTGGAGGACACCCCGGTGACCGGCCTCCAGGTGGCCGGCATGGTCGTCGCCGTGCTCGGCGTGCTGCTCGCCCGCTGGCCCGGCGGCTCTCCCGCCACGGTCGACCCGGCCGTCGCCTCGGCCGGTCTCACCCCGGCCAGCGGCGACGCCGTCGCCTCGGCTGCCGCCGGCGAGCCGCGCCGCCGGGCCGCGTGATGTCCCGCACCCCCGACCCGCACGAGACAGGAGATCCCCGATGTCCGCGTCCCTGACCGCCGCACCGCCGGCGAGGAGCACCCCCGCCCGGTACGGCATCGCGCTGGCGGTCGTCGTCGCCGGCCAGACGATGATCCTGATCGACGAGATGATCGTCAACATCGCCCTGCCCGGGATGAGCGCCGAACTGGCCCTCGATCCCGTCGCGTTGTCCTGGGTGATCAACGCCTACCTGCTCACCTTCGGCGGCCTGCTGCTGCTCGGCGGGCGCGCCGGGGACATCCTCGGCCGGCGGAAGGTCTTCCTCGCCGGCGTGGCCCTGTTCTCCGTGGCCTGCCTGGCCCGGGGGCTGGCCACCGAGCCGTGGATGCTGATCACCGCCCGCGCGGTGCAGGGCGTGGGCGCCGCGCTCACCGCGCCCTGCGTCCTGGCCCTGATCGTGAGCATGTTCGCCGAGGGCCCCCTGCGTCGGCGCGCCATCGCCGTCTACACGGCCGTCGGCGGGCTGGGCGCGGCGCTCGGCCTGCTGCTGGCCGGCACCCTCACCTCGGCGAGCTCGTGGCGCTGGGTGCTGATGCTCAACGTGCCGATCGGCGCGCTGGTGCTGCTCTGCGCGCCGTTCGTGGTGCGGGAGACCGAGCCGAACCCGGGCCGCTTCGACGTCGCCGGGGCGCTCACCTCGGCCCTCGGCGTCGGGGCGCTGGTCTGGGCGCTCTCCGCCGCCGGCAGCGAGGGCTGGGGCAGCCCGACGGTGCAGGGGCTGATCGCCGCCGGGGTCGTCCTGCTGCTGGCCTTCGTGGCGATCGAACGCCGGGCCCGGCAGCCGATCGTGGTGCCCCGCCTCTTCGCCGACCGCAACCGGGTCTGCGCGTACCTGGCGGTGCTACTCGTGCAGGGCAGCCAGATCGGCCAGCTCTTCTTCCTGACCCAGTTCTTCCAGCAGGGGCTGGGCTTCTCGCCGCTGGTCGCGGCGCTGGCCTTCCTGCCCGTGACGGTCACCCTGCTGGCCCTGGCCGGGGCCGTGGTGAAGCTCCAGCCGAAGGTCGGCGCCCGGCCGCTGGTCGTCCTCGGCGCGGCCATGCTGGTCGCGTCGAACCTCCTGCTGTCCCGGCTGGACCTGGACACCACCTACGCCACCGACGTGCTGCCGGCGCTGCTGCTGCTCGGCGCGGGCATCGCCCTGGGCACGATCCCGGCCACCGTCCTGGGCACCTCCGGGGTGGACGACGACGAGACCGGCTCGGCGTCCAGCATGATCAGCGCGACCACCACGCTGGGCGCGTCACTGGCGCTCGCCGTCCTGGTCACCGTGATGACCGCGGCCAGCACCCGGGCGGCCGGCAGCGTCCCGGCCGACCTGCCGCAGGAGGCGATCGGCGGGTACGTCTTCCTGCGCGGCATGTCGGCGAGCTTCGTCGCCGGCGGGGCCTTCGCGCTCGCCACGCTCGTCGTCGCACTCTTCATCCGCCGCTCCACGAACACGCGGCCGACCCCGGTCGGACCCGACCGCCCCTGACCGGGCGGCAGGCCGGGGCGGGAGCAGCCCCGGCCGGCGTCCGCACGGCAACGAGCACCCGGTGGTTCGCCACCGGGTGCTCGTTCCGCTCGGTCGGGGGCCCTGCCGCCGGGGGATGCCCGTGGGAACTCCTCGCTGGCGGCGACTGGCCCGAAGACGGCGTGGAGCGCAGCGGGTAGCGGCTCATTGTTCACGAGCAGGCGGCCGACCGGTTCACCCTTTGCCAGGCCCGCAGCCGGCACCGCGTCGCCGGCCGCTGCGGGCCCGCCGCACGCCGGTCACGATCCGTCACGGCTGCGAGACCTGACTCACCACGGCCCCCGATTGGACTCTGCGTCACGAGCCGTCGGCCGCCCACACTCCCACCCGCCCCTTTGCTCTGCACCAACCTACGCAACACACGCCCTGAGCTGGTCATGCGCAGGATACGAGCCTGACCGCGGAGAGGCGGGTTTCTTGCGCTGGGTGATCGTTGCATATGGGGAAGCAGAGCAAAGGGGGCGAAGGGGTTGGGCGCGCCGTCGAGGGAATTCACGCTGCGTTACGCCAAGGGTGCAGGCGCAATACGGAGAACAGCGCCGCCCCGCCACCATCGCGGTAGGGCGGGGCGGGGCTGGGCGGGGCGGGGCTGGGCGGGGCGGGGCTGGGCGGGGCGGGGCGGGCGCAGTCAGCAGGCCCGCGCAGGCGGGGTGGGAGGCCGGCGGAAGGCCGGGCACGGCCCCCCACCGGCTCCCGCCGCACGCCGGTACGTCAGCGCCGGCCGGCGCCCACGTTCCGGTCGACCCAGTCGCGGGCGACGCTCATCCACGCCGGCGCGCTGCGGTGCAGGTTGAGCGCGTGCCCGGTGCGGCCGACGACCTCGACCCGCAGCGGCGCGTTCGGGTACCAGCGCTTCTCCTGCGCCAGCAGCGCCCGGGAGCTGGAGCAGTCGCTGCCCTCCGCGCCGCAGACCAGCCGGTCGTGCTGGCCGACCACGATGAGCACCGGCACGCGGATGGCCACGTTCTCCTCCGGCAGCGGGAACTCCTCGGTGTAGACGTCGGGCTGCTTGGTCAGCTCGTCGAGGGCGATCACCGCCGGGTGCGCGTTGGACCGGTCGTAAAACCAGACGCCCCTTAGGCCCGGCCGGGTGGTGTAGTAGGCCGGGTCCAGGCCCCGGGAGGCGAACTTCGGGTCCTGACCGGCGGCGTGGATGACGTCGTTCCAGGGGATCTCCACCCGGGCGCTCGCTTCCGCGGTGAGGATCAGCCCGTCGACGTCGTGCGGCCGGTGGATGCCGATCGTGCGGGCCAGGGTGGCCCCGAACGAGTGGCCGACGAGGACGATCCGGTCGAAGCTCCGCCCGCCGGCCCCGCCCGCGCGGACGGCGCGGACGAGCTGCGTCATCACCGCCTGCTGGGTGTCCGGGGCGTACCGGTCGAACGGGGGCGCCGAGCTGTGGCCCGCGCCGAGCCGGTCGATGGCCAGCACCGCGTACCCGGCTCGGGTCATCGTCTCCACGTAGGACGGCCGGCGCGGGTCGCCGCGCAGGAACCAGTACGCCTGGCCGTAGGTGCCGCCGGGGATCAGCACCTGGACCGTGCGCGCCGCGCCCCGCCGGGGCAGGCACAGGGTGCCGGCGATCCGCTGGTCCACCGGGCCGCCCTCGGTCAGCGCCACCGGGAAGGTCAGCTTCCGGCATTTCGGGGGCAGCGCTGGCAGGCCCCGGGCCGTCGCCGCCGCGCCCCCGGCGGCCGGGTCGGCCCGCCCGGCGGCCCGCACCGGCCCTTCGGCCGGGGCCAGGCCCACGGCGGCGGCGACGGCCAGGGCGGCGATCGCGGGTACGGCTCTCTTCCTTCTCACGGCTCCTCCTCCTCGACGGTCCACCCGCGCGGCCGGCCTGGCCGGGCGCGGATGGCACGAAGCTGCCCCCGGCGACTCCCGTCGGCCGGGGGCAGCGTGCGCCTCATCGTGCGATGCGGCGCTCCGAGCGCACTCGTCAGCTACTCAAGGACCGGTACTTGCTCAACGACAGCGGCAGGAAGATGGCGACCAGCACGATCGGCCAGATCACCGCCATCATCGGGTAGTTCTGCACCACCCAGGACTCGCCGCCCCACCCGGGGTTGCCGAACAGCTCCCGGATCGCGCCGACCGTCGCCGACAGCGGGTTCCACTCGGCGATCGCGCCCAGCCACCCCGGCATGGTGGCCGGCGAGACGAAGGCGTTGGACAGGAAGCCGAGCGGGAACTCCAGGGTCTGCACGCCGGCCACGGCCTCCTGGCCCTTCATCACCAGGCCGAGGAAGATGCCCACCCAGACCAGGGCGAAGCGCAGCAGCAGGATCAGCCCGAACGCGGCGAGGGTGTCGCCGACGCCGCCGTGCGCCCGCCAGCCGACCGCGAGGCCGGCCAGCAGCATCACCGCGAGGGTGACCACGGCGAAGAACATGTCGGCCACGGCCCGGCCGATCAGTGGGGCCAGCGGGGAGACGGGCATCGACCGGAGGCGGTCGGTGACCCCGCGGTCCATGTCGGCGGAGACGGCGAGCGTGGTGAGGCTGATGCCGAACACCATGGTCATGGCGAACATGCCGGGCATCAGGAACTCGCGGTAGCTGCCGCCGCCGGGCACCTGCAACGCGCCGCCGAACAGGTAGGCGAACATCAGCACCATGACGATGTTGAACCCGAGGGACGCGATCAGCGGCCCCGGGTTGCGGCGCCAGTGGGCCAGGCTGCGCTGGGTCAGGGTGACGCTGTCGCCCAGCAGGGACGGACGGCCGTGCACCACGTCCGGCGACGCGGCGCCGGGCAGGGTCGCGCTGGTCACGCGGGAACCTCCTCGACGTTCTCCGAGCGGGGGCTGCCGGACTTCGACTCGTCGCCCTTGCCCTTGCGCCCCTTGCCCTTCTTCGCCTTCTTCTCCTTCTCGGCCGCCTCGGCCTCCTCGGCGGTCTGCGGGCGGCGGCCGGTCAGGTGCAGGAAGACCTCGTCCAGCGTGGGGCGGCGCAGCGCCACGTCCTCGACGGTGACGCCTGCGGCGTCGAGCCCCCGCAGCACCTCGGTGAGGGCGGCGGCCCGGTGCCCGACCTGGGCGCTGAGGAAGCGGCGGTCCGGGTCGACCTCGGGCTCGGTGCCGGCCACCTGGCGGAGCTGCGCGGCGGCCGAAGCCAGATCGGCGGCGTTGTGCACGACCAGGTCGATGCGGTCGCCGCCGAGCTGGGCCTTCAGCTCGTCGGGGGTGCCCTCGGCGATGACCTTCCCGGTGTCGATCACCGAGATCTGGTCGGCGAGCTGGTCGGCCTCGTCGAGGTACTGGGTGGTGAGCAGGACCGTGGTGCCGGAACGGACCAGCTCCCGGACCGACTCCCACACCTCGTTGCGGCTGCGCGGGTCCAGCCCGGTGGTCGGCTCGTCGAGGAAGAGCACCGACGGCGTCAGGATCATCCCGGCAGCCAGGTCGAGCCGGCGGCGCATGCCGCCCGAGTACGCCTTGACCGGCTTGCTGCCGGCGTCGGCGAGCCCGAAGCGCTCCAGCAGCTCGTTGGCGCGCTGCTGGGCGCGCTTGGCGCCGAGGTGGAACAGCCGGCCGAAGATGACCAGGTTCTGGTAGCCGCTGAGCACCTCGTCGACGGCGGCGTTCTGCCCGACCAGGCCGATGCGGTAGCGCACCTGGTCGGCCTGGCGCGCCACGTCGAAGCCGGCGACCTCGGCGCGGCCCTCGTCGAAGCGCAGCAGGGTGGAGAGGATCCGCACGGAGGTGGTCTTGCCGGCCCCGTTCGGGCCGAGCAGGCCGCACACCGTGCCCGGCCGGACCCGTAGGTCGAAGCCGTCCAGGGCGTACCTGTCCCCGTACCGCTTGCGCAGTCCCTCCGCGACAATCGCGTAATTGCCCGCTGTCACGTCGCTCCCTCCTGAACACACCTGATGGACACAGTTCGACGACGGTTAGCGTACAGCATACGGTAGCGCATACGGTGGCGTTGCCCGCGCCGGCGCGCCACCCGGACGACAGGCACGCCAGCAGCGGCAACGCGCCGGCACGAACGTGCGCCCGGCCGCCGTGAGCGGCGGCCGGGCGACACCCGCCCGACGGGCGGCCGGGTCAGCCGGGGGTCACCCCGGCCTGCGCCGTCCGGGCCGCGATGAAGACCTCGATGCCGTCGAGCAGGCGCTGGAGCCCGAACTCGAAGGCGTGTTCCGGGGAGTACGACCCGCCGTGGGCGGCCCCGGCCGCCGAACCGACCCGGGTGGCGACCGGGAACCGGGCCCCGTCGACGAACGCGCCGAGCAGCGGCCCGCAGACCCGCCACCACTGCTCGTCGGTCATCCCGCTCTCCCGCTCCAGCACGGACGCCTCGACGGCCCGCCGGGCGACCCCCTCGGCGTAGTCGGTGACCAGCCGCACGGTCGAGTCCATCTCGACCTCGGTCAGGCCGAGCCCCTCGACGGCGCGCAGCTCGTACTCGTACTTCGCCATGGCGTGCGGACCCAGCGGCGGGCGACCCACCGGGATGCGCAGCACCCAGGGGTGGCGGCGGTAGAGCTCCCAGTTGGTGCGGGCCACCCGCTCCAGGGCCACCCGCCACCCGGCCGGCAGGGGGTCGGGGCCGACGGTCTCGCCGTAGACGGTGTCGATCATCAGCTCGATCAGCTCCGCCTTGCCCGGCACGTACGTGTAGAGGGACATCACGCCGACGCCGAGCGCCTGGGCGAGCCGGCGCATGGAGAGCTCGGCCAGCCCGTCCGCGTCGACCATGTCGACGGCCGCGAGGACGATCTTCTCGACGCCGAGGTTGGACCTGCTGCGGGCGTCCGGGCCACGGGGCCCCCAGAGCAGGGCCAAGCTCCGGGCCGGATCGGCGACACCCCTGCCCCGGTCGTCCGGACTCATCGCCCCTCCATCCTCGGCGCTGCCGTATGCCGTACGATACAACATACGCGGGGGCGCGGCGTCCCGGCCGCAGGGGTCACCCGGCGGCGGGCGCCGGGACGCGCCAGCCGATCGCGCGCAGCCAGTCGGCGAAGGTGCGCAGCCCCGGGTGGCGGGCCCGCAGCGCCGCGATGTCGGCGGCGTACCCGTCGGTCTGGAACCACTCGAACATCACCGCGATCTCGTGGCTGTACGGGATCCACGGGTCGGCCGCCGCCTCGTCGAGGCTGCGCTCCTCGAACCGGGCGGGCATCCCCGCCAGCTCGCCGAAGCGGGCGGCCAATTCCGGGCCGGTCAGCTCGTCGCCGGCCAGTTCGAGGGCCGCCCCGACGTAGGTGTCCGGGTCGTCGAAGGCGGTCGCGGCGAACACCCCGATGTCCTCGGCGGCGATGAGCTGCACCCGGGTCTGCGGCTTCAGCGGCAGCCGCACCACCAGGGTGCCGTCGACCGCCTGGGGGCCCCAGGCGGCGAAGTTGTCCATGAAGAAGGTGGGGCGCAGCACCGTGGTGGGCACGCCCAGCGACCGCAGGTGCCGCTCGATCGTCCACTTGGTCTCGAAGTGCGGCACCCCGCTGGCGCGGTCCGCACCGCCGACCGAGCTGTAGACGACGTGGCGTACGCCGGTGGCCGCCGCAGCGTCGGCGACCGCGCGGCCCTGGCGCAGCTCCGCGCCCAGCCCGCCGGGGGTCATGAAGGTCTGCACGCTGAACACCCCGTGCACGTCGGCCATCGCCGCCCGCAGGGAGGCCTGGTCGTTGAGGTCGCCGGTCACCAGCGACACGCCGGCCGCGGCGAGCGCCCGCGCGGCGTCGGTGCCCGGGTCGCGGACCAGGGCGCGCACCGGGCGGCCCCGGGCGAGCAGCGCCCGGACGGTCGCGCCGCCCTGGGTGCCGGTGGCCCCGGTGACGAGGATGGTGCGGTTGCTGTCGGCCATCGTACGGTCCTTCCCGGACGGTCGGGTCATCGGAACAGGTGGGCGTGCTCGGCCGCCCAGTCGCGGAAGGTGCGCGGCTTGCGGCCGAGCAGCCGCTCGACGGTGCCGTTGGTGCGCCCCCAGGGCACCCGTGGGCTGTGCAGCGCCGCGACGTTGGTCTCCGCGGCCGGTCGGTCGCCGGTGATCGAGGCGAACGTCGCCACCACCTCCTCGGGGGCGGCCACCTCGAAGTCGAGGTCCCGGCCGAGCACGTCGGAGATGACGCGGACCTGCTCGGCGGAGGTGAGCACCTCCGGGCCGGTCAGCTCGTACCGGCGGCGGGCGTGCTCGCCGGAGGTCAGCGCCGCCACGGCCACCGCGGCCAGGTCGTCCGGGTCGACGGGGGCGCCGGGGTTGTTGCCCACCAGGCAACGCACCCGGCCCTGCTCCCGGATGGACTTCGCCCACCACAGCGAGTTGGTGTGGAACGGGCCGGGCCGCAGCAGGGTGGCGTCCGGGGCCGCCGCGCCGATCAGCTCCTCGGCGGCGCGGTGCTCGTCGCCGATGCGGTGCCGCACGGGGTGCAGCACGGCCGACGACGACAGCAGCACCAGCCGGCGCACGCCGCCGGCCCGCCGGATCGCCTCGGCGAAGGGCCGCGCCCCGGCCTCCACGTCGCCCACCAGGCAGACGAACGCGGCGTCCACGCCGGCCAGCGCGGCGGCGGACGCGTCGGCGTCGCCGGGGCTGCCGGCCACCACCTCGACGTCGGGCGGCAGGTCGGCCCGCGCGGGGTCGCGGCTCAGGGCGCGGACCCGGTGGCCCGCCTCGCGCAGGCGGGCCACCACGTGCCTGCCCACCTTTCCGGTCGCGCCGGTGACGAGGATCATCGCGTCTTCCCTTCGGTCGGGTCGGAAACGGAATGCCGGGCGCGGGACCCGGCCGGCGGGCGACGCCGGCCGGGGCACCGCGCGGTCGGCGAGGGTCAGTGCCGCCAGCCCTCGGCGGTCGGCCACGGGTCGCCGAGCTGGCGGTAGGTGCCCTGGTAGTCCGGCCAGTCCCGGTGGTCGCGGATCTTGCCGTCGACCAGCTTGATCAGGTGGATCTGCTCGCCGGAGAAGCGGCGGCCGGTCGCCTCCATCCCGACCAGGTTGCCCACGTGCCGGCCGTAGAGGACGAGGTACGCCCGGACCCAGTCGCCCTTCTCCTCGTAGCGGACCTCCTCCAGGTGGGCCTCCTCGGAGAAGGTCATCCGCAGCCACTTCACGGCCATCGCGAAGGCGGCCGGGCCCCGCAGGTCCATGTGCTCCAGGGAGGCCGGGTTGAGGTAGTCGGGGTGGATGTACTCGGCGACGTCGTCGGTCTGCCCGGTGTTGTACGCCACCACCATCCGGCGTACGGCGTCGATGTTCCTGCTCATGCGGGTGCCTCCTCGGCTCTCGTGGGTCGTGGGTCGGGTGGTCGGTCGGGTCGGGTCAGCCGTCGCCGGCGATGGCCCGGTTGGTCAGGTCGAGCAGCGCCCGGGGGGTCTGCGCCTGGGTGACGGCGTCGTCGGCGAGGCGCGCGCCGAAGCGGCGCTGGATCACGCTGGCGGTCTCCAGCAGGGCCAGCGAGTCGTAGCCGAGGTCGCTGAACGGCACGTCGAGGATGTCGCCGCCCAGGTCGGCCGCGTCGTCCTCGCCCGCGCACTCGCGCAGGATGTCCCGCAGGACCGGCAGATCGAGGGTCGCCATGTCTTCTCCTTCGAGGGGTTCGGGGCCGTCAGGCGGTGACGACCAGGGCGGAGTTGAAGCCGCCGTGACCGCGCGCCACGACCAGCGCGGTGCGCACCCGCGCCTCGCGGGCGGTGGTCACCAGGTCCAGCTCGTGGCCGGGCGCCGGCCCGGTCACGTTCACCGTCGGCGGCAGCACGCCGTCGCGGATGCTGAGCAGCGCGTTGGCCACGTCGAGCGCCGCGCCGCCGGCCCCCAGCCGGCCGGTCATGGTCTTCGGCACGGTGACCGGGACGCCGTACGGGCCGAACACCGCCGCGAGCGCCCGCGCCTCGGCGGCGTCCAGCTCGGGCAGGCCCACCGCGTCGGCGAAGACGACGTCCACGTCGGCCGGGGCGACACGCGCGTCGGCCAGCGCCGCCTCGATGGCCCGGCGCAGCGAGGGCTCCCGGCCGGAGCCGGGCGGCGGGTCGAAGGTGGCCGCGTAGCCGGCGACGACGCCGTACCGGGGCCGGGCGCCGCGGGCGCGGGCGGACTCGGCCGACTCGACGACGAAGAGCGCGCCGCCCTCCCCCGGCACGTAGCCGGCGGCGTCGGCCGAGAAGGGCAGGTACGCCCGGCCCGGGTCGGTGCTGCGGCTCAGGCAGCCGCTGGCCTGGTGGGCCACCCAGCCCCACGGGCACAGCCAGCCGTCCACCCCGCCGGTGACCATCATCGGCAGCTCGCCCCGCACGTGCCGGCGGGCCTGCCCGAGCGCGTCGAGGCCGCCGGCCTGCTCGGTCACGAGCACCCCGCTGGGCCCGCGCATCCCGTGCCGGATGGAGATCTGGCCGGTGTTCACCGCGTAGAACCAGGCGAACGACTGGTACGCGCTGACGTGCTCCGGCCCCCGGCTCCACAGCTTCTCCAGCTCCCGGTGGCCGAACTCGAAGCCGCCGGCGCTGCTCGCGGTCACCACGCCCACCCCGAACTCGCCCAGCGCCGCCACGTCCACGTCGGTGTCGGCGAGCGCGGCGTCGGCCACCAGCAGGGCCAGCCGGGTCATGTGGTCGGTCTGCGGGACGAGCCGCCCCGGCAGGTGCTCGCGCGGGTCGAACTCGGGCACCTCCCCGGCCAGTGTGCTGGCGTACCCGGAGGCGTCGAAGCGGGTGAGCGGCCCGATCGCGCAGCGGCCGGCGAGGGTGTTGGCCCAGTGGGTCTCCGTGTCGAGGCCGGCGGGGCTGATCACGCCCAGCCCGGTCACCAGGGCCGCCGTCACGCCGCGCTCCGCTCCGGCCGGCGCAGCACCATCGCCGTCTGGAAGCCGCCGAAGCCGCTGCCGACGCTGAGCACGGTGTCGACCCGGTGCTCGCGGGCCCGCAGCGGCACGTAGTCCAGGTCGCACTCCGGGTCGGGCTCGTGCAGGTTCGCCGTCGGCGGCACCACGTTGTTCTCCATGGCCAGCACGCAGGCGGCGATCTCCAGCGAGCCGATGGCGCCGAGCGAGTGGCCGATCATCGACTTGATCGAGCTGACCGGGGTGGCGTACGCGTGCGCGCCGAGGCTGCGCTTGACCGCCGCCGTCTCGTGCCGGTCGTTCTGCTTGGTGCCGGAGCCGTGCGCGTTGACGTAGTCCACCTCGTCCGGCGCGGTCCGGGCCCGCGCCAGCGCCGCCCGGATCGCCTCGGCCATCTCCACGCCGTCGGGCCGCAGCCCCGTCATGTGGTACGCGTTGGCCCGCGAGGCGAAGCCGGCCACCTCGGCGTAGAGGCGCGCCCCCCGGCGGCGGGCGTGCTCCAGCTCCTCCAGGACGAACACCGCGCACCCCTCGCCGAGGACGAACCCGTTGCGGGTGCGGTCGAACGGCCGCGACGCGGTCGCCGGGTCGTCGTTGCGCGGGGTCGTCGCCTTGATCGCGTCGAAGCAGGCCATGGTGATCGGCGAGATCGGCGCGTCGGTGGCCCCGCAGACCATCACGTCGGCGGCGCCCTCGACCACCAGCTCGGCGGCCCGGCCGACGGCGTCCAGCCCGGAGGTGCAGCCGGTGGAGACCAGCGAGACCGGCCCCTCCGCGCCCACCTCCCAGGCGACCTCCCGGGCGATCGAGCTGGGCACCAGGTAGTCGAACAGGTGCGGCACGGCGTGGCCCTGGTCGACCAGCCAGCGCGCGCCGCCGTCGCTGACCACGACGTACTCGCGCTCCAGGCTCATGGTGCAGCCCACCGCGCTGCCGATCACCACGCCCCGCCGGGTCGGGTCGGTGGCGTCCAGGTCCAGGCCGCTGTCGGCCAGCCCCTCCCGCGCGCCGACCACCGCGAACTGCGCGGCCCGGTCCATCCGCCGGGCCTGCTGGTGGGACAGCCCGTCGCGCAGCGGGTCGAAGTCGCACTCCGCCGCCACCTGGGAGCGGAACGGGGCCGGGTCGAAGAACGAGATCCGGCGGGTGGCGGTCCGGCCGCTGGCCAGCAGGTCCCAGAAGGACTTCTTGCCGTTGGCGCTGGGGGCCAGCACGCCGATGCCGGTGATGACGGCCCGTCGGGTCATCGGGTGTCCCGCCCCGGGCCGGGGCCGGTTCCGCCGGCGGCGGGGGCCGCGTCGCGGTGCAGGGCCGGCCGGTACAGGTTCGGGTCGCTGGTGGCCAGCGCCCGCAGCGCCGCGGCGTGCGGGGCGAACCCCGGCTGGGCCAGCGCCCGCCGGAACGACTCCTCGTCGCGCCAGTACGCGAGGTTGACGTACGCGCCGGGCTTCTCCAGGTGCCGGACCAGGGTGTGCGCGACGAAGCCCGGCTGGCTCGCCATGAACTCCGACGTCTCGGAGAAGGTCCGCTCAAAGTCCTCCGCTGAGGCGTGCACGGTGAACCGGTTGACGAAGACAACCGCGTCCCGTTCCGCAGGATCGAGTCCGCCTGCCCGCATGTCCAACACACTCCCCACGTCCGAACGGTGCCGAGCCGCGGATGCCGCGGTCGTGGTGTCGACCGTGGACGTGGCGGGTCGCATCTGCCTTGAACCTCGCTGGAAGTCGCGGGGCCGTCCGGCGGTCGAGGCAGCCTCGAGCGCCCGCTGGCACGCTCGACCGCACCTGTGAGCCGACGTGAGGAGACACGAGATGCCAGGGCAGAGCGGTCCGGTCGCGCTGGTGACCGGCGCGACGAGCGGAATCGGTCTCGCGGTGACGACGGCGCTGGCCGAGCGGGGCCACCGGGTGTGGATCTGCGCCCGTGACGCGGCGGCGGTCGAGCGGACCGCCGAGACGCTGCGCGACAAGGGCCTCCAGGTGCGCGGCGGCGCCTGCGACGTCCGCTCCGGCGCGGAGGTGGACGCGCTGGTGCGCGCGGCGGTGGACGCCTGGGGGCCGATCGGGGTGCTGGTCAACAACGCCGGGCGCAGCGGCGGCGGCGCGACCGCGAAGATCACCGACGAGCTGTGGGACGACGTGATCGAGACCAACCTCAACAGCGTCTTCCGGGTCACCCGGGCGGTGCTGACCACCGGCGGGATGCTGGAGGCCGGCTGGGGGCGGGTGGTGAACATCGCCTCCACCGGGGGCAAGCAGGGCGTGATCTACGGGGCGCCGTACTCGGCCTCGAAGCACGGGGTGGTTGGCCTGACCAAGGCCCTCGGCCTGGAGCTGGCGAAGACCGGCATCACCGTCAACGCGGTCTGCCCCGGGTACGTCGAGACGCCGATGGCCCAGCGGGTCCGCGACGGGTACGCCGACTTCTGGAACACCACCACCGACGACGTGCTCCAGCGGTTCGAGGCGAAGATCCCGCTCGGCCGCTACTCCACCCCGGAGGAGGTGGCCGGGCTGGTCGGCTACCTGGTCACCGACACCGCCGCCTCGATCACCGCCCAGGCGCTCAACGTCTGCGGCGGCCTCGGCAACTACTGAACCGACCCGACCCGCCCGACCCGTTGAGGAGAGACGCGTGAGCCAGCCGCCCCCGGAACACACCGAACACCGCGAGATCGTCGCCGCCCCGGCCCGCGCCGTCTACGACCTGGTCGTGGACGTCAGCCGCTGGCCGCTGGTCTTCCCGCCGACGGTGCACGTGGAGCACGTCGAGCGGGGCCAGTCCTCGGAGGTGATCCGGATCTGGGCCACCGCCAACGACACCGTAAAGGGCTGGACGTCCCGCCGGGACCTGGACCCGCAGGCCCGGCGGGTCAGCTTCCGCCAGGAGGTCTCCGCGCCCCCGGTCGCCACGATGAGCGGCGAGTGGATCATCGAGCCGGCCGGGGACGGGCGCTGCCTGGTCCGGCTCACCCACGACTTCCGGGCCGTCGGCGACGACCCCGCCGCCACGGCGTGGATCCACCAGGCGGTGGACCGCAACAGCCGCTCGGAGCTGGCCGCGCTGCGCGCCGCCGTCGAGTCGCCGGCCGAGGGCGACGGCCGGTTCCTCGCCTTCGACGACGTGGTGCACGTCGACGGCGACCCGGCCGACGTGTACGACTTCCTCAACGAGGCGGGCCAGTGGGACCGTCGGCTGCCGCACGTGGCCCGGGTGGAGCTGACCGAGGACACCCCCGGCTTGCAGGTGCTGGAGATGGACACCCGCACCCCGGACGGCTCGACCCACACCACCCGTTCGGTGCGGGTGTGCTTCCCGCACCGGCGGATCGTCTACAAGCAGTTGCGCACCCCGGCCCTGATGTCCGTGCACACCGGGCAGTGGATGGTCGAGCCGTACGGGGACGCCACGATCGTCACCTCCACGCACCGGGTGGTGCTGATCCCGGACGCGGTGCCGGAGGTGCTCGGCCCCGACGCGAGCCTGGGCGACGCCCGCAAGTACGTGCGGACGGCGCTGGGCCGCAACAGCACCGCCACCATGCACGCCGCCAAGGAGTACGCCGAGCGCCGGCGGCTGGCCGTGCGGCCGTGACGCCACCGGCACTGCGGCCGTAGCGCCACCGGCGACGCGAGGAGGGCGCGACCCCGTGGGTCGCGCCCTCCGTCGTGCCGGGCGTGCCGGGCGGGGTCAGGTGACCGAGAGGGCCCCGTCGACGGCGAGCACCATGCCGTTGGCGTACCGGCCGCCGTGCTCGGTGAGCGCCACCACCCACCAGGCGATGTCCTCGGCAACGCCGACCCGCCCCGACGGGATGCGCGGCAGCATCGAGGCGAGGAACTCGTCGTACGCCTGCCGGGACATGCCGGCCCGGACGGCGACCTCGGTGTCGATGAGCCCCGGCGCGATGCCCACCACCCGGACGCCCCGGGGCGCCAGCTCCACCGCCCAGGTCCGGGTCAGCGCGTCCAGCCCGACCTTCGTGGCCGCGTACACGGAGCTGCCCGGCATGGCGCGCAGGCCGAGCGACCCGGCGGAGCTGATGTTGACCACGGTGCCGCCGGTGGCGGCGAGCGGCTCCACGGCCCGCTGGGTGAGCAGGATCGGCGCCAGCAGGTTGGTCGCCACCTCGGCCCGGACGGTGGCCGGGTCGAGGTGGCCCATCGCGTCGAAGCCCGCCGTCGCGGCGTTGTTCACCAGGACGTCGACGCGGCCGAGGTCACGCAGGGCCGCCTCGACGATCGCGTCGGGCGCGGCGGGGTCGGTGACGTCGACCGCGAGGTACGTGATGCCGTCGCGGTCCTTCGCCGTCTCCGCGAGGGTGCTCTCCGTGCGGCCCACCACCAGGACCCGGTCGCCCCGATCGGCGAACGCGTGCGCGGTCGCCCGTCCGATGCCCGTTCCGCCGCCGGTCACCACGACGCCGCGGGGCGGGTCGGCGTGCTCTGTCGTTGCGCTGGAGTCAGTCATGGCCCCACGGTAGGAACGGCCGCTCGAAGCTGGCTGGGGCCGCCGGTCTACCGCCCGATGGCCGCGTAGCGGGCCTCGGTCTCGGCCTTCTGCGGGCCCCACCACCACTCGTTGCGCCGGTACCAGTCGACGGTGGCGGCCAGCCCGTCCGGCACGTCCGCCCAGCGGGGCCGCCAGCCCAGCTCGCGGCGGATCTTGCCGCTGTCGCAGGCGTAGCGCAGGTCGTGGGCGGGCCGGTCCGGCACGTGGTCGAAGTCGTCGGCGGGGCGGCCGAGCAGCGTCAGGGTCAGCTCCAGCAGGGCCCGGTTGCTCCACTGCGCGCCGGAGCCGATCAGGTACGTCTCGCCGAGCCGGCCGGCGTCGAGGATCAGCAGCACCGCGTCGTTGTGGTCGTCGACGTGGGTCCACTCCCGCACGTTCTCGCCGGTGCCGTAGAGCTTCGGCCGCTGCCCGCGCAGCACGTTGGTGATCTGCCGGGGCAGGAACTTCTCCACGTTCTGGTACGGCCCGTAGTTGTTCGCGCAGTTCGACAGCGTCGCCCGCACCCCGTAGGACCGGGCCCAGGCCCGCACGAGCAGGTCCGAGGCCGCCTTGGTGGCGGAGTACGGGCTGGACGGGTCGTACGGGGTCTGCTCGGTGAACGCCTCGTCGCCGCGCAGCGGCAGGCTGCCGAACACCTCGTCGGTGGAGACGTGGTGCAGCCGTCGGTCGTGCCGGCGCACCGCCTCCAGCAGCACGAACGTGCCCTCGACGTTGGTCCGCAGGAAGGGCGTGGGGTCCTGGAGGGAGTTGTCGACGTGGGACTCGGCGGCGAAGTGGACCACCGTGTCGCAGTCCCGGACGAGGGCGTCGACCAGGTCTCCGTCGCACACGTCGCCGTGGACGAGGGTGATCCGGTCGGCCACCCCGGCGAGGCTGTCGCGGTTTCCCGCGTAGGTGAGGGCGTCGAGGACGGTGAGCCGCAGCCCCGGCCGCGCGGCCAGCGCCCGGTGGACGAAGTTGGCGCCGATGAACCCCGCGCCGCCGGTGACGAGCATGTGCTCCATGCCGCGACGCTAGCCGACGCGGCTCGAGGTCGGGTCGAAGTCGGTCCCCGCCGGCCGGCGGGCCGATGGCGCTGCCGTCGACCCGGTGTCGACCTGATCCCCAGGTCACCGGCCGATGGTGGACGGGGGGCACGCGCGCCGGGCCGGGCGATCCGGCCGCGACGCCGCGCGCGGGCCGAGTCGACGAGGAGGTCTGCGAGAGATGCCGAACGGGCAAGCCCTGCGGGGCATTCTGCTGGCCGGCGGTACGGGAACCCGAATGTGGCCGATCACCCGGGGGGTCTCCAAGCAACTCATCCCGATCTTCGACAAGCCGATGGTCTACTATCCGCTCTCCACCCTCGTGATGGCCGGCGTCCGGGAGGTCCTCGTCATCACCACCCCGGAGGACCGGGCGCAGTTCCAGCGGCTGCTGGGCGACGGCGGGCAGTTCGGGCTGCGCCTGGAGTACGCGGTGCAGGAGAGCCCGGCGGGAATCGCCCAGTCCTTTCTGATCGGGGAACGCTTCATCGGCGACGGGCCCGTCGCCCTCATTCTGGGCGACAACATCTTCTACGGCCCCGGCCTGGGCCGTCAGTTGGCCCGCGCGCAACCGGCGGACGGGGCGCGGATCTTCGCCTATCCCGTGGCCGACCCGCAGGCGTACGGGGTGGTGGAATTCGACGACTCCGGCCGGGTCCTGTCGATCGAGGAGAAACCGGCCCGGCCGCGCTCCCGGTACGTGGTGCCGGGGCTGTATTTCTACGACAACAAGGTCGTCGGGATAGCGCAGGAGCTGAAGCCCAGCGACCGGGGCGAACTGGAGATCACGGCGGTCAACGAGGCGTACCGGCGAATGGACGAGTTGTCGGTCACCGTGCTCGCCCGGGGCACCGCCTGGCTCGACACGGGCACGTTCGAGTCCATGGTGCAGGCCGCGGAGTTCGTCCGGGTGATGGAGGCGCGCCAGGGGCTGAAGGTCGGCTGCCTGGAGGAGATCGTGTGGCGGGCCGGGCTCATCGACGACGACGCGCTGCGCCAACTGGCCGAGCCGCTGCTCAAGAGCGGGTACGGCCGCTATCTGCTGCAATTGCTCGACGGTCTGCCCGGCCCGGTGTGAGGCCCGGTCGCCGGCCGGTCGCCGGCGGCCGGCCCCGGGGCGACCGGGGGGGCGGCTCGAAACTCGCTCCAGGACCGCTCCAGACTGAGTCTTGGCTCAGATGGGTCGCCGGAGGACGCTGACTGTCCGATCAATGCCGCCTCGCCCGGATTGAGTCATGGGTCAGCCCCGGGCAGAGCGTGGGGCGCGCGTCACCGTACGCCGTCGGCGCGCCCCGGGGCCGTCCACGGCGGGCACGGTCGGGAGGTCGGGCGGCCCCGCCGTCACCGAAAGGCGCGGCCGGGGCGGGGACCCACCGACCAGCGAGTATTTGCGAGCTGAAATGTTCTCCGATTCGCTCGCCGCCCGACCCCCATTACCTGCGGACACGCTCCCGCGCCATGGTCGAGACAGCATTCAGACATGGAATCCGCGGGCTGCGGCGGCGTCCAATATGCGGTCGCCGGGCACCCGGCGCTACTTTCCGTCACCGGCCCCGGCGCGGGCCTACCCCTACCCGCCCAACGGAGGCCCGCTCGAATTCTGCTGAAGGATAGCTCAAGATGAATCAATCCTTGCGCCACCCGGATGTCTGCGCATACCATCGACTCAGCTTCCAGCCGTGTGGGAACTGTTGACGGGGGGAATAGTTGCTTGCCTTGGGCAATTCTCACAGAATTAGCTTTCCTTGCAGATAACCCGCTTTCCGGAATTCATCGAAAACCATCACTCTATATCGGAGCGCGACGAGGCCCGACGCCCGGGATCGCCTTCGACACCCCTTCCCGATGCCGTTGAGCAGGCGATTCGCCCCCGGCAACGCGAGTGCCGGCTCCGCGAGCGGGCACCCGGCGCGCTGGGCGCCCGCACCTACGGCCGCCTTCTCACGCCGACTTCCGACACCCGGCCAGGGCGCCCGCCGCCCGGACGGAACCGGCCACCTCCCGCAATTAGGGGAAAGCGCCGGCAATGGACCGCCACGGCAATTCGCACGAATATCCGCGGGCCGTGGGGAACAACGCAATAGACGACTGGCACGTCGACAGTTCACCGGGGGGATGCCGTTCGACAGGTGCGCACCCAGATTCTCGTGAATGACGAAGCGGAACACCGCGAGCGCCACAGGCAGAAGAAGGATGTACACAGTGCAGATCAATTTGCTCGGCCCGTTGTCGGTATCCGTCGACGGAACCGACGCGACGCCCACGGCCCCGAAGACCCGCAGGGTTCTGGCACTACTGGCGATACACGCCAACCGCGTGGTGCCGAACCAGCTCCTGATCGAGGAGTTGTGGGAGAACCAGCCCCCGCCGAGCGTCACCACAACACTGCAGACGTACGTCTATCAACTGCGCAAGCACCTGAACACCAATCCGGCCGCGGTCGCCGCACCGCCGCGCGGCGGTCGGCCGCCCGGCGAGGTCCTGCGCACCTACGCCGGCGGGTACATGCTCTGTCTGCGCCCCGAGGCCCTCGACTCGCTGCGGTTCGAGCAGCTCGCCCAGCGCGGCCGGGCGGAGCTGGACCGCGGCGAGACGGGCGCCGCGTCGCGGACCCTCCGCGAGGCGCTCGCCCTCTGGCAGGGCCCGGCGCTGGTCGACATCAACCCCGGCCCCCTGCTCCAGGTCGAGGCGCTGCGGCTCGACGAGATCTTCAAGAGCGCGCTGGAGCTGCGCATCGACGCCGACCTGCGGCTGGGGCGCCACCACGAGCTGCTCGGGGAGCTGATCGGGCTGGCCGCCCGGCAGCCCACCCACGAGGGCTTCCAGAGCAAGCTGATGCTGGCCCTGTACCGCGCGGGGCGACGCTCCGAGGCCCTGGACGCCTATCAGCGGGCCCGCGAGACCCTCGTCGACGAACTGGGCGTGGACCCGTGCGACGATCTCCAGCGCCTGCACCGGGCGATCCTCGCCGGCGATCCGGCGCTGAACGTGCCCGGCGGCGTCAGCGCGCTGCGCCCCGCCCAGCGGCAGGACACCGGCCACCGGATCGCCCGCGAGGTCCACTGGGCGCAGGCCCGTTCCGCCTGAGCGGACCCGCGTGATCGGGCCCGGCCGGCGGGGTGCGCCGGCCGGGCCCGTCAGGCCGCCTGGCGGAGGCGGTCGAGCTCGGCCAGCCAGGACGGCAGCCCGTCGCCGGCGCGCAGCAGCTCGGAGCCGATCAGCAGGCCCCGGTAGCCGCCGCGCAGCAGGCGGGCGGCGTCGGCCGGCCCCGATATGCCGCTCGCGCTGACCGGGCAGGGCGTGCCCGTGGCGACCACGTCGCCGAGCAGCTCCGCGCTGCGGCCGAGGTCGGCGGGGGCACGCTCGCGGCTGGCGATGTCGCCGTTGGTGACCGCCACGACGCACTCGCCCGCCCGGGGCACCGCGCGCACCTCGGCGCGCGTGGCCACCTCCACGAACGGCGTCAGGCCGCGCTCCACCGCCCCGGCCACCAGCACGTCGAGGCTGGCGCGGGCGAGCAGCCGGGCGGTCAGCAGCACCGCCGACGCGCCCAGTTCCACGGCGCGGTCGAGGTCGCGGCGACGGGTGACGAAGTCCTTCTGCAACAACGGCAGGCCGGTCAGCGACCGCACCTCGCGCAGCATGTCGACCGTGCCGCCGAACCAGTGGCCGGTGACCACGGACAGGCAGGGGGCGTCGGCGCGCTCGTACGCCGCGACGAGGCGGGCCAGCGGCCGGCCGGCGAACAGGTCGCGCCCCGCGCCGTCACGGCGCTTGAGCTCCATCACGACCGGGCGGCGCGCCCGCAGCAGGGCGTCGAGGAAGTCGGTGGCCATCGCAGGCGTCCCTTCGGGTCGGCGGCCGGGCGGCGCGGCCCCCCGGTCGGCGGATCGGCCCCGGTCAGCGGGCCGGGGCGGCGGCCGGGCGTGCGGGGCCGGGCCGCCAGGCGCGGAGCAGCTCGCCGACGCGCCGGGCGTCCAGCCGGCCCCGGTCGTCGCGCGCCGCGCCGTCGACGTCGACGCCCCGGTACAGCGGGTGGGCGACGACCGCGTCGTGCGCGGCCCGGTTCGCCGCCGAGATGCCGCCGGCCAGCAGGAACGGCCGGGTGCAACGGTCGGCGACGGCGAGCGCGGCGGCGACGCCGACCGGGCTCCCGGTGCTGCCCACCCGGCCGTCCGGGGCGAGCGCGTCCAGCAGGAACAGGTCCGTCCCGGCCCGCTCGTACGCCGGGACGAGGCGCTGCTCCGGGCAGCTCCCCTCCCGTACGTGCAGCACCTTGACCACCGTGAGGCCCGGCTCGGCCTTGAGCCGGCGGACCAGGGCGGGCGGCTGCCAGCCGTGCAGTTGCACCCACCGGGCGCCGGTGCGGGCGACGACGTCGCGCAGGCGGCGCTCGTCGGCGAGTGTGGTGACGAGCACCGGGCGGCAGCCGGGCGCGGCGGCGGCGCGGGCCACCAGCGCGGCGGCCCGCCCCACCGGCAGGTCGCGCGGCCCTCCGGCCACCCCGCACCACACCCCGACGAGGTCGACGCCGCAGTCACGCAGCAGGTCGACGTCCCGGGCGGACTCCACCCCGCAGATCTTGACCAGGGCCACGGGTCAGAGCCCCATCATCGCGGCGATGCGGTTGCGCTGGACCTCCGAGGTGCCCGAGTAGATGGTGCCCGCCACCGCGTTGCGCAGCTCCTTCTCCACCCCGTACTCGGCGGTGTAGCCGTTGCCGCCGAAGATCTGCACGGCGGCCAGCGCCGAGGCCACGTTCGCCTCGCTGGCCACCACCTTCGCCACGGCGATGTCCATGGTGACGTTCGCGCCCGCGACCATCCGCTCGGCCGCGCCGTAGAGGGCGGCGCGGGCGGTGCGCACGCCGATCTCCATGTCGACGATCCGGTGGGCCACGGCCTGGAACTTCCCGATCGGGCTGCCGAACTGGCTGCGCGAGCGGGCGTACTCGCGGCACCGCTCCACGCGGTGGCGCATCTCCCCCGCGTTGATCGCGAAGCCGCAGAGGATCTCCCACTTCATCACGTGGTCGAGCACGAGGAAGCCGCCCCCGACGCTGCCCACCACGTTGGCCGCCGGCACCCGGCAGTCGTCGAGGAACAGCTCCCCGAACGGCGAGGTGCGCAGGCCCATCTTGGCCGTGGACGGGCCCACGACCAGGCCGGGGGTGTCCCGCTCGACGAGGAAGGCGGTGATGCCCAGCGGCCCGCCCCGCGCGCCGGTGCGCGCGTACACCACGACCAGGTCGGCCACGGGGCCGTTGCTGACGAACGCCTTCTGGCCCGTGAGCACGAAGTGGTCGCCGTCGCGGACCGCGCGGGTGCGCATCGCCAGCGCGTCGGAGCCGCTCTCCGGCTCCGAGATGGCGTGCGCGCCGATCAGCGCGCCCGAGGCGACGCCCGGCAGGTAGCGGTCCTTGAGCGCGGCCGACCCGAAGCGCTGCACCGCCACGCCGGTGCTCACCAGGTGCGTGGTGACGGAGAAGTTGAGCCCGCCGTCCCGGCAGCCCTCGCCGAGGCCCTCCAGGACGTACATGGTGGTGAGCAGGTCCTGTCCGAGGCCGCCCCAGCGCTCCCCGAGGGGGAGGCCGAGCAGCCCGGTGCGCCGGATCGCCTCCCACTTCTCGCGGGGGAACTCGGCCCTGGCGTCCAGCTCCACGTGCTCGGCGTTGAGCACGTGGAGCCAGGGAGCCAGACCGTTTCGCAGGGCGTCCTGGTCAGCGGTCCAAGAGATCACTGGCTGACTCCAAGCAGGTCAGGATCAGTACTGGGAAAAGCCCTCGGGGTCGATGCGGTGCTGCTCGTCGCCGCGCAGCGCCGGGCTGAACACGCACACCAGCCGCAGGTCGCTGTGCGGGCTCGCCACCAGGCAGTGCGGGTCGTGCTTGTCGAGGGCGTAGAGCACGCCCGGCCGCAGCGGGTACGTGTTGCCGGCCTGGTCGATGACGCTGCCCTCGCCCTCGATGCAGTAGCACGCCTCCAGGTGCCGGCGGTACTCCAGGCGGGCCATGGTCCCGGCCCGCACGGTGGTGTCGGTGACCGAGTAGCCCATCCCGTCCGACTCGAGCAGGAAGCGCCGGCTGAGGCCGTTGCCCCACTCGACCGTTGTCACCTCGTCCAGTTCGCGAATGATCATCGATGCGTCCCTTCTTCCGACGGTTGGTCGACGATCGCCATTGATCGCAAAAATGTGTCGAACCCGGCCAGCACGTCCCGGCCGGTCCGCTCGGCCCGCTCGACGGCCGACACGGCGGCCGTGCCGACGACGGCGGCGTCGGCGCCCGTCGCCCCGATCTGGAGCAGGTCGGCGCGGGTGCGTACCCCGAAGCCGACCGCGACCGGCGCGCGGCCGGCGGCCCGCACGTCGCCGACCGCCGCGCGCAGCCCCGCGTAGCCGCCCGCCGGGGCCGTGCCGCTGCGCCCGTACGCGGCCACCAGGTACACGTAGGCCGTGGCGTCGCGGGCCGCGGCGGCCCGCACGGGCGGCGGCGACGTGGCGTAGCAGGTGGTGACCACGGGCAGGTCGGCGTCGGCGGCCAGCGCCAGGTGGCGCTCGCGCAGGCGCGGCGGCAGCGCGTGCACCAGCACGGCGTCGGCCCCCGAGCCGGCGACCCGGCGGACGAACTCGGCGTCGCCCACCGGCCGCACGCTGTGGCTCCAGTCGGCCAGCAGGGCGATCCGCAGTCGGCGCAGCCGGGGCCGGACCCGCGCGACGAACGCCAGCACGTCGGCCAGGCCGGTGCCGCGCCGCAGCGCCCGCCGGGCGGAACGGCGCAGCACGGGGCCGTCGGTGACCGAGTCGGGGAACGGCACCGCCAGCTCCAGGCAGTCCACGCCGCGCTCGTCGAGCAGGGTGACCAGGTCGGCGAGCCGGTCCGGGGGCGGGTCGCCGCCGGTGAGGAAGACCGCCAGCCCGGGGCGGCCGCCCGGACGGTCGGCGAAGAACTCAGCCACCGGCCCGCACCGCCGGTCGCGGCGCGGCGACGCGCATCCGCACGGCCAGGTCCCGCGCCGCGCCGGTGCGCACGGCCGCCTCGGCCCGTGCCAGCGCGTCCGCCCAGGTCGTCGTCGGTTCGACGGCGACCCGCAGCGCGGCGGCGTTCAGGCAGACCGCCCGCGTCGCCACCGCGCCGCGCCGACCGGCCAGCACGTCGAGGAAGTCCGCCACCAGGTCCGCCCCCGGCGACGCCGGGCGCAGGTCCGCCAGGGTGCCGGGCCCGCCGGCCAGGCCGACGTCCGCCAGCGGCACGGGTGGCCCGCCGTCCGGGTGCAGCACGTCGTCGGCGAAGCCGGTCAGCTCGTCCGCGCCCAGCCCGTTGGTGCAGAACCAGACCCGGGGGCCGCCCCGGGCGGCGGCCAGCCGGCGCAGGGTCGGCAGCAGGCCGTGGTCGGAGACGCCGGTGAGCTGGGCGGTCACCGGCGCCGCCGCGAGGACCGGACCGAGGGTGTTGACGAACCGGCCGATCTCCCGCATCTGCATGGGAAAGATCGCCCGGGCCAGCAGGGACACCTCGGCCGGGTAGACGAAGTAGCCGGCGAAGGCCAGGCCGAACCGGTCGAGGGCCTGACCCGTCTCGGCGTACGAGGAGGTCAGCGGGATGCCGAGCTGCTCCAGCAGGTCGAACGAGCCCCGCCCCCCGCTGTACGCCCGCGCGCCGGTCTTCACCACCCGCAGCCCCGTCGCCGCCGCCACGAAGGCCGCCGCCGTGGAGATGTTGAAGGTGCGGGGGCCGCCGCCGGTGCCCACGATGTTGACGCTGCCGCCGTACGGGGCGGGCGGGGCCGGCCGCCGCTCGTCCAGCGAGGCGAGCAGCGCCTCCACGCTCCCCACGTCCGGCGGGCAGGTGGCCAGCGAGGTCAGCAGGGCCACCGCCTCCCCCCGCCGGACCTCGCCGGCGTGCAGGCCGTCCCAGAAGGAACGCCAGCTCGGCAGGTCGACCGGCTGGCGCGGGGCCAGCAGCGCGGCGATCACCCGGTGCACGTCTACTTCGCCTCGACCGGGGGCGTGGTGGCCCCCACCACGAACGCGTCGATCGACCGGATCGACCGGAAGTGCTCCGGGGAGAGCTCCACGTCGTCGGCGGCGATGCCGAAGCGGTCCTCCAGCCAGGCGATCACCTTGAGCAGGCCGAGGCTGTCGATCACCCCGTTGTCGACGAGGTCGAGGTCGACGTCCACGTCGGCGGGGGCCACGTCGGGCAGGAACTCCTCGACGACGAACTGCGCGATGACCGATGCGTGCTGCAACTCAGACTCCTTCCGGGAAGCTGCTGGTGAGGTGCGCCTGGCGGACCGCGAGGCGGTCGACCTTGCCGGTGGAGGTGCGCGGGAACGGCGCGTCGACGACGCGGACGGTCTCCGGGATGGCGCCGCGCGGCAGCACCCCGGCGCAGTGCTGGCGCAGGGTGAGGCTGTTCAGGGTGCTGCCGGCGGCGCGGCGGACCACGGCGTGCAGGCGGGAGCCCACGAGCGCGTCGGGCACGGCCAGCACCACCGCGTCGGCGGCCTCCGGGTGCCCCAGCAGCGCCTGCTCCACCTCGCCCAGGTCCACCCCGACCCCGCGCACCTTCACCCGGTGGTCGTCGCGGCCGATCAGGAACAGCCGGCCGTCGGCGTCGCGGCGGACCAGGTCGCCGCTGCGGTACCAGGCCGGGCCGGGGCGCCCCGACGGGTCCGGGCCGAACCGGCCGCTGCCGGCGGCGGCGCCGAGGTAACCGACGCTCTGGAACGGGGTACGCACCCACAGCTCGCCGGAGCCCGCCCCGTCGACGATCGCGCCGTCGGGCGCGACGACGGCCGCGTCGACCCCGGGCAGCGGCTCGCCGAGCGGCACCGGCCCCTCGAACGGACCGTCCCGGTCCACCTCGCACAGGAAGCTGTCGTTGGTCTCGGTGCAGCCGTACAGGTTGTAGAGGCGGGCCGAGGGGAACGCGGCAGGCAGCCGGCGCAGCAGCCGGTTCGGCATCGCGTCGCCGGTGAAGACGAGGTGCGCGACGTCCGGGAAGACCCGGGGCGCGGGCTCCTGGCCCCGGCCGCCCCCGGACCCCGCGTCGCCCCCGAGCCTGGCGTCGGCCCGGGACCCCGCGTCGCCCGTGCGCCCGGCGTCGGCCTCGGGGCCGGCGAGCAGGCCGAACAGCATCGGGACGGCCTGCACCACCGACACCCGCTCCCGGGCCACCAGGGCGGCCAGCGCGCCGGCCTGCAACGCCTGGTCCGGGTCGACCAGCACCACCGTGCCGCCCCGGCCCAGCGTGGTCCAGACGTCGAGCAGGCACAGGTCGAAGTTGAGCGGGGCGTAGTTGAGCACCCGGACCCCGGGCCCGATGCCGAACCGCCCGGACGCCCAGGCCACGAAGCGGTCGATGGCGTCCGCGCCGAGCGGCACCACCTTGGGCAGGCCGGTGGAGCCGGAGGTGGTCAGCATGAACGAGGTGCCCTCGGGCACCCGCCCGGCGACCACGCCGGGCAGCCGCAGGGTGTCCCGGGGTGAGAGCACATGTCGGCAGCCGGCCTGGCCGAACAGCTCGCGCAGGGTGGCCGACGGCAGGTTCGACGCGGGCAGCAGGAACGGCCGCCCCGCCTGGAGCACCCCGAGGACCAGCGCGACGGCCTCGGGCGACTTGTCGGCGAGCACCCCCACCGGTTCGTCGTCGTCGAGGTCGAGCGCGGTCACCCGGTCGCGGGCGCGGGCCGCCAGCTCCACCAGCGCGCCGTAGCCGATCTCCTGGTCGCGCCAGACCAGGGCCACCGAGTCGGGGTCGGTCGTCGCGGTACGGAGGATCGAGGTCACCAGTTCGGACCGCGCCGTCATCGCGGGCTCCTCTCGCCCGTCGCGGGCGGGGTCGCCTCGTCGAGCAGGGCCACGGCCCGGGTCCATCCCGCGCCCGCACCGGCCACCTTCACCGGGAAGCAGACGACCCGGAAGCCGTACGGGGGCAGGGCTTCGAGGTTCGCCAGGCGCTCCACCTGGCAGTACTCCCGCTCCCGGCCGGCGAAGTGGGCGGGCCAGAGCACGGAGCGGTCGCCGGTCGACCGCCAGCGGTCGAGGATGTTCGTGAACGGCGCGTCGAGGCTGAACGCGTCGGTGCCGATCACCCGCACCCCTGCGTCGAGGAGCAGGTTCACGGCCGACCCGTCGAGTCCGACGAAGTCGGTGAAGTAGCGCGGCGTGCCGGCCCACGCGCTGGAGCCGGTGCGCAGCAGCACGATGTCGCGCGGCTGCGGGACGCGCCCGATGCGTGCGAACTCCTTCTCCAGGTCGGCCGCGCCCACCACGCCCGGCTCGTCGCGGGCGATGTCGAGCAGCAGGCCGGGCCGGTGGAACCAGTCCAGCGGCATCGCGTCGATGTGCCGGGGGGTGCCGTACGCGGCCCGGGAGCCGTAGTGCGAGGGCGCGTCGACGTGGGTTCCGGTGTGGCTGGTCAGGCTGAGCCGGTCCAGGGAGAGGAACTCGCCGTCGGGCAGGACGTCCGGGTCGAAGTCGATGCCGAAGTGCTCGCGCATCTCCGCGCTCATGTGCAGGGCCCCCTGGCGGGGGCTGAGCACCTCGTGCCCGACCGGGTCCGGCTCGTACGCCGCCGCGTCGATCGGGGACGACAGGTCGATGATCCGCACAGCTACCTCCTCGGCTCCCGTCCACGGTCGCGGTCGGTGCTCGAGGGGCGTTGGAACCCGGCTGGACGGGTGCTCTCCCCCGTGTGTCAGGCACTCCGTCGGGCGATGCGGCACCAGCGGGCGGGCAGGTCGCAGCGGCTTCGGCCAAGGCCGACGGGCCTGGGATCGACGGGCCTGGGATCGACGGGCCTGGGATCGACGGGCCTGGGATGGCTTCGGTGGCTGGTCCACTCACCGACACCGCCTGGCGGGACGGCCTGTCCCGGCGCATGTGGAGCTGAGCCGAAGGCGACATCACCGCCCCGCCCCGGCCGCGACGCGAACGGTCACCCCCACGACCGGCGACGCCGCGCCCCGGAACGACACGGGCCGGCCGACGACAACCAGTCGGGGCGGGACGGGCTCCGGGCGGGTGGCAGGTGATGACCTGGACGACTCAGCTCCATAGGCCGCCCCCACGACATCAACCGCCGCACCGCTGCTTCCCCGCTGCTGCGGACCAGGAGGACCGCGCCGGCGGCACGGGCCCCGGTTGAGGATCAGGGGTCAGGCCCCTCGGGGTCAGGCCGCGGGTGTGCTCGCGGTGCGGGTGTAGCCGTTGAGCAGGGCGTGGTCGCGGCACTGACCGCCGCCGCCTCCCGCACCGTCGAGCGTGGTGCCCGCCTTCCGGCAGGCGGCCCGCAGGGTGATCACCCGGCCCGCGCGGACCTCGATCGGCGAGACCATGTGGTAGTCGAGGTCGCGGAAGTTGTTCAGCGCCTGGGTCAGCAGCGTGGCGCCGTCGACCACCAGCTCCAGCCGCCCCTCGTCGCCCTGCGGGTTCTGCAGGAAGATGTCGGTCAGCACGAAGACCCGGCCGGAGGGCACCGTGTACTGGTCGGTGCGGGTGGCCCCGGTGCCGGCGGTGACCGTGAGCCGGTGGTTGGCCGACTGCGCGCCCGGCGGCAGGGCGGGCGCGGCCGCGGGCGGCGTCGGGCGCGGGCTCGGCGACGGCGGGCGCGTCGGCGCGGGCGGCGGGACCGGCGGGTTGCCCGGGGTCGGCCCGGACGGGCGCGCGGGGGCGCTGGGGGCCGTTCGGTCGATCGCCTCCTGGGCCTTGTCGTCGGCCGCGCTCGCCTGCTGCGCCACCGGGGCCACCTGCTCCTGGGCGACCTCCTCGGCCAGGGACCGCACCGACGGGCGCAGCAGCGCGTACCACAGCCCGGCCCCGAGCAGCGCGAGGACGACCAGCGCCGCCACCACCCGGCCCAGCCCCTGCGGCAGCAGCGGCTCCTGCACGGTGGCACCGTCGACCAGGGCCGGGGGCGTCTCCTCGGAGGCGACCGCGACCTGGAAGGGCAGCGTCACCGGGTGGCCGCGCCACAGCAGGCGGCGGGAGCGCACGCGGACCCGCACGAACGCCGCCTCGCCGGGGGCGACCCCGAGGCTCGGCGGGCTGACCGCGACACGCAACCGGTTGTCCGGGTCGCCGCCGGTCAGCGCCAGCCCGACGGGGACGTTGCCGAGGTTGGCGACCGACAGCTCGTGCCGGCCGCCCCAGCGGCCCCGGGAGGTGCGCGGCAGCAGCTCGGGGACGATCTCGGCGAACGGCAGCACCCGCACCGCGCCCTCCGGCACCGCCTCCTCGCCCGGGTTCTCCGCCGGGGTGACCCGCACGGCGAAGGGCCGCTCCCCGGCCACCACCTGCGCCGAGCGCGGGGGCCGGAAGCGGATCGTGACCGACTCCGCCGAGCCGGGATAGACCGCCAGGGTGGGCGGCTCCGCCTGGGCCCAGCCGGCGACGTCACCGAGCACCTCGATCACGTACGACTCGACGATGGGGCCGGTGTTGCGGACCTCCAGCCGGCAGCTCGCCTCGCCGCCCGGGCTGACCTCGACGAGGCCGGTGTCCAGGTTCGCGTCCGTGGTCATGACGCGACTCTAGGAGCGCCACCGCCGGCGCAATCCGCCGTGGAGGAAGACCTTGGGGCAGCCCGGGAGGGCCGTTGAGCCCACGTTGACTGCACGATTGGTGCCCCCGGCGATACTCGGCGTCATCGACAGTCCGTTCGCTCGCACTCGGGGGTGCTCATGCGACGCGTACCCGTTCACCTCTCCTCCACCGACGTCATCTCCCGCGCCGGGGTGGTCAGCCAGCTCCGGCCCCGCCCCGAGGTGTTGCTCGTCGACGACGCCGAGGCCGACCGGGCCGAGGTGGCGGTCGTCGTCACCGACGCCATCGACGAGCCGGCCCTGCGGGCGCTGCGCGCGCGGCGCAGCCGGGGCACGTCCGCGCTGGTGCTCGTGGTGACCCACGTCGACGACGCCGGGCTGGTCGCCGCCGTGGAGAACGGCGTCGCCGGGATCGTCCGCCGGTCGGAGGCGAGCGCGGACCGCCTCGTCGCGGTCATCCGGGCCGCCGCCGCGGGCGAGGGGGCGGTCCCGCCCGACCTGCTCGGCCGGCTGCTCCAGCAGGTCGGGGCGCTGCAACGGGAGGTGCTCGGCCCGCGCGGGCTGACCTTCTCCGGCCTGGCCGACCGGGAGGTGGAGGTGCTGCGGCTGGTCGCCGACGGCTTCGACACCGCCGAGATCGCCGCGAAGCTGTCGTACTCGCAGCGGACCATCAAGAACATCCTGCACGACGTGACGAACCGGTTGCACCTGCGCAACCGCTGCCACGCCGTGGCGTACGCGCTGCGCAACGGCCTGATCTGACGCCCCGCTGCCCCATCGGGCACGGCGCGCTGCCCGCAGGCCGGCACGGACCGGCGGTACCCGGGCGGCCGGGGCTGGCCACCGTAGAGGCGGGTGTGACCACGGGGAGGTGTCGTGCGCTGGGGCAACCGCCGCTGGGGCGTCGTGGTGCTCGGGCTGGTGGCCGGGCCGGCCCTCGCCGCGCCCGTGCCGCCCACGCCGACCGCTTCGCCGGCAGCGCCCGTGCCGCCCACGCCGACCGGTTCGCCGGCACCGCCCGCGCCGACCGGGCCGCCGGCGCCGCCCGCCCTGGCACCGCCGGCCGCCGAGGTGGGCTACCGGCTGGGCTACCGCGGCACGGAGCGCCCGACGCTGGTGGTCAGCCCCGGCGGCACCGCCGCGCCCGGGCCGCTGCTCTCCCCCGCCGAGCGCGCCGACGCCGAGCGGGACGCCGACGCGCGCGCCGGCCGGCTCGTCTGGGTCGGGCGGCGGGCCCCGGCCGGGGGCACGGACCGGGGCGGGGGGCTCTACCTACGCCGGCCGGGCGGCGCGCCGGTGCGGCTGGTCGGCGGGCCCGGCACGGTCGCCCACCCGGCCCTGTCCCCCGACGGCACGCGGGTCGCGTTCACCAGCGACCGGGCCGGCAACGCCGACGTCTGGCTCGTCGGGGTCGACGGCTCCGGGCTGCGGCGGCTCACCGACCACCCCGCCGAGGACGGCTGGCCAACCTGGTCGCCCGACGGCACCCGGATCGCCTTCGGCAGCACCCGGGGCGACCCGGCCGGGGACGTCTGGGTGGTGCCGGCCGCCGGGGGCGCCCCGACCCGGGTGACCGACGGCCCCGCCGCCGAGGGGCAACCCGCCTGGTCGCCCGACGGCACCCGGATCGCCCTCACCACCACGCGCTTCGCGCCGGCCGCCGACCCGACGTTCCGTACGGTGGGCACCGTGGCCCCCGGCGGCGGCCCGGTGACCCGGGCGGTGCCCGGCCCCCGCAACGCCGCCGAGCCGGCGTGGTCCCCCGACGGCGCGCGGATCGCCTTCACCTCCACCCGCGACGACCCCGCCGGTGACGTGTACGTCGCCCGCGCCGGCCGGGTCACCCCGGTGGCCGCCGGCCCGCTGCCCGAGCACGAGCCGGCCTGGCGCGGCGGCGACCTGGTGTGGACGGCCACCGAGCACGACGGGACGAGCGACGTCTGGACCGCCGACGCCACCGGCGGGGACCGCCGCGACCACACCGCCCGGCCCGGGCTGGACGAGACCGACCCGGCGTTCAGCCCGGACGGCACCCGCCTGGCGTACAGCGCCGGCCGGCCCGGCGGCGGCGCGCGGATCGTCGTCGCCGACTCCTCCGGCGCCGACCCGCGCACGCTCGCCCCGCCGGGCACCGTCGAGGGTGACCTGGACACCGACCCGAGCTGGTCCCCGACCGGGGAGGCGATCGCGTTCACCCGCCGGTCCGCCGACGGCCGCACGTCCCGCGTGCTGCTCGTCGCGGTCGCCGACGGTCGGCTGCTCGCCGAGGTGCCGACGCCGCCCCACCTCGACGCCCGCGACGCCGAGCCGTCCTGGTCGCCGGACGGCACGCGGCTGGCCCTCTCCCGGTCGGCCACGCCCCGCGACAGCGACCTGGAGGTGCCGAGGACCGACCGGCCGGCGTGGCCGGGCACCTCGTTCGAGGTGCGGCAGTCACTGCCCACCCCGGCGATCCCGCCCCGGCCGGACGTCGTCTTCCTCGTCGACAACACCGCCTCGATGGCCCAGCCCGGGGAGGGCGGGGCCAGCGTCATCGAGCAGCTCAAGCTGCGCATCCCCGAGGTGATCGACAGCGTCCGGACGCGGCAGCCGGACGCCCGCTTCGGCCTGGCCACGTTCGGCGGGGCCGGCGACCCCCGGCTGTACGACCCCCGGCTCCCCCTGACCAGGAGCGACCCCGAGATCGCCGAGGCCGTGGCCGGCCTGCGGGCCGACAGCCAGTTCGGCCAGGAGAACTGGTTCTACGGGCTGCGGCAGCTCGCCCGCAACGACCGGATCGGATTCCGGGCGGACGGCAGCCGGATCGTCGTGCTGATCAGCGACACCGACAGCGTCGACAAGGCCGTCCCGCCGCCGGAGGGGGGCACGGTCGACGAGGCCGGCCTCACCGCCGCGCTCCAGGCCGCCGGGATCGCGCTGATCGGCGTGCCGATCGTGGGCGCGGACTTCGAGCGGGGGCTGAACTACGACGGCGCGGCGGGCCGGTTGGCCGAGGCCACGGGCGGGCTGCTGACCGCGAACAGCGACCCGGGGCAGATGATCAACGCGATCATCGACGCGATCGGGAAGCTGAAGATCACCGTACGGCCGAGCGCGGTCTGCGACGACGGCCTCTCGGTCGCCTTCGACCCGAACCCGGCCCGGGTGGACGCCGGCACCCCGGCGGTGTTCACCGAGACCGTCTCCGTCGCGCCCGGCGCCGCCCCCGGCGCGGTGCTGCGCTGCACGCTGCGCTTCGACCTCGACCCGCCGGAGGCCGGCGCGGACGCCGTGCAGGAGCTGATCGTCCGGGTCGCCGCGCCCGGCCTGCCGCTGGTCCGGGTCGACGACGTGCAGGTGGAACCCGCCGGGCCGACCGGAGCCGTCGTCACGTACGCCGCCACCGCCGTGGACGCCGCCGGCCGGCCGCTGCCCGTGCGCTGCGAGCCGCCGTCGGGCGCGACGTTCCCGATCGGGCAGACCGTGGTGACCTGCCGGGCCACCGACTCCGCCGGCCGCACCGGCGCCGACACCGCCCTGGTCATCGTGGCCGACCCGAGGCTCACCGGCACCCGGATCTGGCTCGCCCGGCTCGACGGCAGCGTCACCGGCTCCCTGACCGTCACCGACCAGACCGACCTGAGCGCCCGGATCGGCGACGGTTGCCCGGCCCGGGTCGACGACCGGTCGCCGGCCTGGTCCCCGGACGGGTCGGCCATCGCGTTCATCGACAGCGGCGGCCCCGCCGACCTGTGCGTGGTGGCCCCCGACGGCTCCGCCGCCCGACACCCGCTGGCCCCGGCCGACCGCGACGGCCGCTCGGCGGCGGACCCGGCGTGGTCCCCCGACGGGCGACGGCTCGCGGTGACCCTCCAGGAGTCCGAGGCGGCCCCCGACATCGTCGTCCTGCCGGCCGGGGGCGGGCCGGCGGCCACCGTGATCCGCCAGGTCGGGGAGGAGCCGGCGTTCCAGCGGCTGCCCGTGCCCGACCTCGGCCTCACCGTCTCGGTCGGCGGCCAGCCCGCCTACCTGGGCGGCGACGACGTGCCGGTCACCCTCACCGTCCGCAACGGCGGCCGGCTCCCGGCCGACAACGTCTGGCTGGAGGTCACCCCGCCCACCCCGCTGCTGCCCCCGGTGAGCGCCGACCCGCGCTGCGGGGAGAGCCGCCGGCTCTGCCTGCTCGGCACGCTGGGCCCCGGCGGGCAGCAGGTGCTCAGGGTCGTCCTGCCCGCGCGGGCCGCCGTGACCGCCGTCGTCGCCGGCCGGCTGACCGCGACCGTGCGGGAGGTGTCGGCGACCCGCACGGCGCAGGCCCCGGTGCAGGTGATCGCCCCGCAGCTCCGCGTGGACCCGGCGATCGGCCCGCCCGGGTTCGTCACCGCCGCCGTGGGCACCGGCTTCCCGCCCGGGGCCACCGTGCGGCTGCGCTGGCAACCGGGCATCACCACCACCCCCGACACGGTGCGGGCCGCGCCGGACGGCAGCTTCCGTACGCAGGTGCTGGTGCTGCGCCGCGACGAGCTGGGGCCGCGCGACCTGGCCGCCGCGCGGGTGTCGGGCCCCGCCTTCGGTCCGGTACGCGCCGCCGAGCCGTTCCTCGTGGTGCCGCGCGCGTTCGACCCGCCCGTCTTCGGCGGCCGGGGGTGAGCCGGTGATCCACGAGGTCGACGACGCGCTGCGCCGGCTCGTCCGCGACCGGGCGCTGCCCGGCTCCGGGGTGGACATCGTCCTGGAGGCGCCGACGAAGGAGTGGGCGGCCCGGCGCAACGCCCCCACCGTCAACGTCTACCTCTACGACATCCGTGAGGACCTGCGCCGCCGGTCCCGGGCGCTGCTCAACGAGTACGACGAGCGCGGCCAGGTCGCCCGCCGCGTCGCCCCGCCCCGCTACGTCAAGCTGTCCTACCTGGTGACCGCCTGGACGCAGCGCCCCGAGGACGAGCACCGGCTGCTGTCGTCGCTGCTGCTGTGCTTCCTGCGCCTCGACGCGCTGCCCCGGGACCTGCTGACCGGCTCGGTGGCGGCGATCGGGATGCCGGTGCCGATGACGGTGGCGCTGCCGCCGCCGGAGGACCGCGCGTTCGCCGACGTGTGGACCGCGCTCGGCGGGGAGCTGAAGCCCTCGCTCGACGTGGTGGTCAGCGCGCCGGTGGACGGCGGTCCCGTGATGGAGGCCGGCCCGCCGGCCCGCGAGGGCGTGCTCGCCGAGGTGGGCGACCGCACCGGCGACGCCGCCGCCGACCGGGTCCGGCACCGGCCGGCCCGCGCGGAGGGCTGAGCCGTGGCCGAGGGGTCAGCGGCGCTGCTGCGCCGCCTCCAGCGGGTCGAGCTGGCGGTCCGCGCCGCAGTGGCGGCCCGCCGCGAGGCCGACCCGCAGCCCGACGACCCGTTCCGGGGGCTGTACCTCTCCGACGAGGCGGTCGACGCCGCCCTCGCCGCCGGCCGGGGGCCCTTCGCCCCGTGGCCGGGCGGCCCGGCCGACGCCTCGGCAAGGGCGTCGGCCGGGCCGGGGGCGTCACCGCTCCCCGGGCACGCCGAGGGCCCGGACCGGCTGGCGGCGCTGGCCCGCGCGGCGGGGCTGACCCCGCTGGACGAGGCGCTGCTGCTGGTGGCCCTCGCCCCCGACGTGGACAGCCGGTTCGAGCTGTTCTACGGCTACCTCAACGACGACGTGACGCGCCGCCGCCCGTCGATCGGGCTGGCGCTGCGGCTGTCCGGGCTGCCCGAGGCCGCCGCTCCGGCCCGGCTCCGGCTCGCCGCCGGTGCGCCGCTGGTCGACCTGGCCCTGCTGCGCGTGGACTCCCCCGACCGGCCGGTGCTGTCCCGGGGGCTGTGGGTGCCCGACCGGGTGGGCGGCTGGCTGCTCGGCGCGGACGCTCCCGAGCCGTCCCTGGTCGGGCTCGCCGAGCCGGTCGACGCGGCCGGGCCGCCCCCACCGGGCGCGCAGCGGCTCGGCCGGTCCGGGGCGCGGCTGGCGTACCTGCGGGAGAAGGCCGGCGGCAGCGGCCCCGCCCTCGCGGTGGCCGCCCTCGATCACGCCGGGCGCGGCGCGCTCGCCGTGGACCTGCCCCGGCTCGCGGCCGACCCGCAGGCGGCGGAGCTGGCCACCGTGCTGGTCCGGGAGGCCCTGCTCACCGGGGCGGGCCTGGTGGTCGGGCCGGTGCGCGGCGACGAGCCGTGGGCGGTGTGGTCCCGGCTCACGGCCGGGAAGGCGCCGGTGCTGGCGTACGGGTCGCAGCCGTGGGACCCGGCGTGGACGGCGCTGACCCCGGTTCAGGTGGACGTCGAGCCGCTGAGCGCCGCCGAGCGGGCCGAGGTGTGGCGGACCGCCCTGCCCGGCCCGCTCGCCGGCGGGCTCGACCCGGCCGCCGCCACCGCCCAGTTCGTGCTCGGCGCGCCGGCGATCCGCCGGGCCGCCTCGGTGGCCGCGCAGCTCGCCGCCGCCGCCGGGGAGCAGGTCGGCGCGGCGCACCTGCGGGCGGGCGCGCGTACCCAGAACGCGGCCGGGCTGGAGCGGCTGGCCCGGCGGATCGTCCCCGAGGTCGGCTGGGACGACCTGGTGCTGCCCCCGGCGACGCTGTCGCTGCTGCACGAGCTGGCGGGACGGGCCCGGCACCGCGACCGGGTGCTGCGCGAGTGGCGGATGCGCCCCGGCGGCGGGCGCGGGCACGGGGTGACCGCCCTGTTCGCCGGGGACTCGGGCACCGGCAAGACCATGTCCGCCGAGGTGGTGGCCGGCAGCCTCGGGCTGGACCTGTACACGGTCAACCTGGCCACGGTGGTGGACAAGTACGTCGGCGAGACCGAGAAGAACCTGGAGCGCATCTTCGGCGAGGCCGCCGGGGTGAACGGGGTGCTCCTCTTCGACGAGGCGGACGCGATCTTCGGCAAGCGTTCCGAGGTACGCGACGCCCACGACCGCTACGCCAACATCGAGTCCGCGTACCTGCTGCAACGGATGGAGACGTTCGACGGGCTGGCGGTCCTCGCGACGAACCTGCGGGCCAACCTCGACGAGGCGTTCACCCGCCGCCTCGACGTGGTGGTGGACTTCCCGGTGCCCGACGAGGCGGCCCGGCGGGCGCTGTGGGACCGCTGCCTCGGCGACCGGGTGCCCCGCGCGCCCGACGTGGACCTGGGCTTCCTCGCCGGGGCGTTCGAGCTGGCCGGCGGGCACATCCGCTCGGCGGCGGTGACCGCCGGTTACCTGGCCGCCGGGGCGGGCCGACCGGTGGGGATGGCGGAGCTGATCGGCGCGGTCGGGCGGGAGTACCGCAAGCTCGGCCGGCTCACCCTGGAGAGCGAGTTCGGCCCGTACCTGGGGCTGGCCGTCTGACCGGGCGCGCTCACTCCCAGACGGTGACCCGGACCGTGAGCTGCCCCTGAACCGCCCGGCTCACCACCAGCAGCGCGTACCGACCCGTCGAGGTGACCACGCAGATCCCCCGCCCCTCCAGCAGCCGGTCCCCGACGGGGCGGGCGGACGGCTCGCCGTACCGGGCGCGGACGCAGTCGGCGCGCTGCCACGGGCCGCCGCCCGACAGCGCCGCCGCGTACCTCGGGTCGTTGCGGCTGATCACCGCGTCGTTGTTGGCGTCGGGCCACCAGGAGGCGTAGCCGACGTCGCGGTTGGGGCCCCAGTCGTCCTTCGTCGGGCTCCAGTTCGCCGCCATCGAGTCCAGGTCGTAGGCGGTGTAGTCGGCCATGACCAGCGTCCCGCTGCGCCGCACCTCCCCGGAGAGGTTCGCCGGCTCGGTCGGCGGGGGTGGTGGCGGTGGCGGCTTCCGCGTCGGGGTCGGGTCGGCCGTGGGCAGGCCGGTCGGGGGCGGCTGCCGGGTCGGGTCGGGAGAGGGCGGCGGGCCGTCCGAGGGCGGGTCGCCCGGCGACGACACGGCGGGCGACGGGTCGCCCGACGGCCCGGGGCCGGGACCGGGGCCGTCGGCGGACGGCCCCGGCGCCACGGAACCGGAGACGCTCGGGGCGGGACCGACCAGCCCCTGCACGATGCCGGCGCCCTTCGCCCAGACGGCGGTGATGAGCAGCGGCAGGACCGCCGAGGCGAGGGCCGCCTTGAGGCCCCACCCGCGCCACCACGACCGGCGGCCGGAATCCCCGGCGCGCGGGCGGGGTCGCCGCGACGAGGCGCGGGGGGCTGATCGACGTAGGGGCATCGGGGGCCTCCCGTCCACTCCAGACAGTCGCCCGGACTGCCGATGGTATGCGCGCGCGGCAAGGCCCGGCGGGCCCCGCGACCGAATCGGGACCGACGGTGGTGACCGGCGTCCGCCGCGCGGGCCGCACGCGCCGCCGGTGCGCCCCGCGCTGCCCGTACGGGCAGCTCAGGCTGCCCGCACGGCTGGCCCGGCCCCCCCTGTACGACGGCGGCGGGGCGCGGGACGGTCTACCGGGAGACCCGGGCGTCGGCGCGCCGGGCGACCCGGTGAGGAGGCCCGACATGCGCGGACATCGCGAGTTCGACTCCGACGCGGCGGCGCGCCCGGCGGGCGACCGGCCGTCCGCCGCCGAGCGCGACACCGACCACCTGACGTACGCCGCCGCCAGCGCCGGCCGCACCGACGTCCTCGGCGCGTCCGGGCTGCTCGGCCTGCAACGGGCGGTCGGCAACCGGGCCGTCGGCGAGCTGGTCGAGCCGGAGCGCTCCCCCGTACACGACGTGGTCGGCTCCGGCGGCGGGACGCCGCTCGCCCCCGACGTGCGGGCCGACATGGAGGCCCGCTTCGGCGGCCAGGACTTCGGCGACGTCCGGGTGCACACCGACGGCGCGGCGCACGAGTCGGCGAGGTCGGTCAACGCGCAGGCGTACACGGTCGGCTCCGAGATCGTCTTCCAGCGCGACAGCTACGACCCGACGTCGGCGGCCGGGCAGCACATGCTGGCCCACGAGCTGACCCACGTCGTGCAGCAGCGCAGCGGCCCGGTCGACGGCACCGACCACGGCGGCGGGGTGAGGGTCAGCGACCCCTCCGACCGCTTCGAGCGCGAGGCCGTGGCGAACGCCGACCGGCTGATGACAGCCCCGGCGGCTGCCACCCCGGCCCCGGCCGCGCCCGTGCAGCGGGCCGTCGAGCACGACGGGCACGACCGCCCGACGGTGCAGCGCGAGGAGCTGCCCGAGGAGGACGAGTCGGCGCAGACGTACGTGCAGCGGCAGGAGGCACCCGAGGAGGAAGAGGAGCCCGCCGAGTAGCGCCCTTCTCCGCCGCGACCCGCGCGGCGTCCACTCGTTGGGCCACAGGTGGGCCGCCCCGACCGGGAGGTGTGAGGTGAAGGCACCGGCCGAGGAGCGGGGCGACGCCCGCCGCGCTCCCGCCCCGCCGCCCCGCGCGGTCACCAACCCCGAGCCCACCCCGGCGGTACGCGAGCCGGCCGCCCGTCCGCTGAGCCGGGCGGCGGTGCAGCGGTTGCAGGCGGGCGCGGGGAACCGGGCGGTTGCGGGGTTGGTGGCTCAGCGGTGGGCGGCGTCGACGCGTACCGCCGCGGCGAAGCGCCCGGGTGCCGGCGGCTCCGGGCGTGGCCCGACCGGGTCGGTGCCCGCCCGGCGCTCCCCCGCCGCCCCGGCGACCTCGGGCGCCGCGCCCGCCTCCGCCGTCGGGCCGGTGGAGGCCGCGCCGGTGCAGCGGCTCGCGGCCGACGCGGGCCCGGTGCATCGCCCCGGGCCCCAGGCCGACCCGAAGTTCGCGGCGCTGAAGGCCGACGTGCGCGGCAAGCAGCAGGCCATGTCGGCGCACCCGCCGGCCTCGGCGGAGGCGGCACGGGCGCAGGGCGCGGCGAAGCCGCCGCAGGACGACAGGGAGGCCCAGGGCAAGGCGGCGAACGCGGAGAAGATGAACGCCGCGAAGCCGGGCGAATTCGACAAGGCCGCCTTCGTGCGGGCGGTGAACGAGGCGATCGCGGCGCAGGCGCCGAAGAACCTCGACGAGGCCGACAAGTTCGGCGACTCGGGCAAGGCCGACGCGGTCAAGGGTCAGGTGCAGGGCCAGGTCACCGACGGCAAGAAGTCGTCGGCGAAGGCGATCGAGACCACCACCAAGGCCCCGCCCGACACGTCGAAGGCCGTCGACAAGCAGGTCACGCCTCTCGTGGCGGAGAAGCCGCCGGCCACCCCCGGCACGCCGGATCCGGCGAAGGCCGTACCGGACAGGGCCCCCGCCGCGGCGACGGATTTCTCCGGGGGGCCGAAGCAGGTCGACCAGCAGATGGCCGAGGCGCAGGTCACCGAGGAGCAGCTCGCCAGGTCGAACGAGCCGGAGTTCACCGGGGCGCTGAAGGAGAAGACCGCCGCCGAGCAGCACGCGGCCACCGCCCCCGGTCAGGTGCGCGCGGCCGAGGCGCAGACCCTCACCGGGGCGAAGGCCGCCGCCGGGGCGGCCGGGGCGACGGCGATGACCGCCCTGGCCGGCGACCGCAGGCAGGCCGGCGCGCAGGTCGGGGCGGGCAAGGAGAAGGCCAAGTCGGAGGACGAGGTCAAGCGGGAAAAGGTCACCGCCGTTCTGCAGAAGGTCTTCGACGCCACGAAGTCCGACGTCGAGGACATCCTGTCGGGGCTGGACAAGAAGGTCGACGAGAAGTTCACCGCCGGGGAGAAGGCGGCGCGGGACGCGTTCACCGCCGAGCACAAGCGGCGGATGGACGAGTACAAGGACAAGCGGTACTCGGGCATCGTCGGCAAGGGCCGCTGGATCAAGGACAAGTTCGCCGGGCTGCCCGAGGAGGCCAACCAGATCTTCGTCACGGCCCGCAAGGGCTACGTCGACCGGATGCAGCAGGTCATCTCCGGCGTCGCCGACGTGATCGGCGCGGAGCTGACCCGGGCCAAGCAGCGCATCGCCACCGGCCGGGACCAGTTGCAGGCCGAGGTGAGGAAGCTGCCCGCCGACCTCCAGGCCATCGGCAAGGAGGCGGCGGCCGAGTTCTCGGGGAAGTTCGACGAGCTGACCGAGCAGGTCGACAGCAAGGGCACCGAGCTGGTGCAGACCCTGGCGACGAAGTACAACGAGGCGCTCAAGTCGGTCGACGAGGAGATCGCGGCCGAGAAGGAGAAGAACAAGGGCCTCGTCGCGAAGGCCGTCGACGCCGTCGCCGGGGTCATCAAGACGATCATGCAGCTCAAGGACATGCTGATGGGTGTCCTGGCCAAGGCCGCGCAGGCGGTCATGGCGATCATCAAGGACCCGATCGGGTTCCTCGGCAACCTGGTCAGCGCGGTCGGGGCCGGCCTGAAGCAGTTCCTGGGCAACATCGGCGAGCACCTGAAGAAGGGCCTCGTCGGCTGGCTCACCGGGGCGATGGCCGGGGCCGGGCTGGAACTGCCGGCGAAGTTCGACCTGCGCGGCATCGTCATGATGATCGGCTCCCTGCTCGGGCTGACCTGGGCGTCGATCCGGGGCCTGATCATCAAGCGCGGGGTGCCCGAGCCGGCGATGGGCGCGGTCGAGAAGTCCGTGCCGCTGGTGCAGAAGGTCCAGGCCCAGGGCCTCGGCGGCATGTGGGAGGAGATCCAGGACAAGGTCGGCGACCTCAAGGCCAACCTGTTCGCCAAGATCAGCGAGTACCTGATCCCGACCGTGCTCATGGCCGGCATCACCTGGATCATCTCGCTGCTCAACCCGGCGTCGGCGTTCGTCCGCGCCGTCAAGATGATCATCGACTTCGTCACGTTCATCGTGACCCAGGGCGCGCAGATCATCGAGTTCGTCAACTCCGTGCTCGACGCGATCATCGCAATCGCGGGCGGCGGGACGGGCGGGGTGCCCGCCCTGATCGAGAAGGCCCTGGCCCGGTCGGTGCCGGTGCTCATCGGGGTGCTCGCGGCCGTCCTCGGCGTCGGCGGGATCGCCCAGCGGGTCCAGAAGTTCTTCAAGGGCCTCGCCGCGCCCGTCATGAAGGCCGTGGGCTGGGTGGCCGACAAGATCGCCGCGATCGGCCGCAAGCTCTGGAACAAAATCCGCGGAAAGCGGGGGGACGGCGGCAAGAACGACAAGGGTAAGGACGACAAGGGCAGCACCGACGGGAACCTGTCCCTCGAACGCGGCACGGACATGGCCGGCGAGCCCCACACGGTGTACGTGGAGGCCAAGGGCGGAAAAGTCCGCGTCGAAATGGCCTCCCAGCGCCGGGAGTGGATCGGCGGCCTCATCGACTCCGCACTGAAGCAGGAAAGCGACGGCGATAGGCGCGCAGACCTGCTGAGATATCTCAGAGCCATGAGATCCCAGGTGCGGGAAATGGAGAAGGCGGACGCCAGAGGGCTGACACAGGCGAAGAAGGATCGGATGGACGCTCAACTGGTGGAGATAACCCGGGCATTGAACATCATCGGCCACATGTACGGGATGAAAGACCTCCATGACTTCACCAAGAGCGCCTACACCGCGAACGGCCGCTTGCTGGACGCCTACCGCAGCGGCAAGGCCATACGCGCCACCTTCTACCCGGCCTGGGACTCCGCCGCGCAGGCGGAGAAGCGCCGACAGCTCAGGGAGCACCGGAACCGGCTGACCACCGAGAGATCCACCTGGGACCCGAGGGGCACCCACACCGGATCGGACTGGTACGTGTGCCCGGGAAATCAGGTGTCGACCGCGCCCCACCTGGCCGACAGGTCCACCTCCACCGGGCTGCCCGCCATCGACCACAAGCGAGAGGTGTCGACGCACTGGAACGAGGAGGGGCACAACACGGATCAACCACCACGGGAGCATTGGTACAACGACATATCAAACCACGCGACCATCTGCACCAGTTGTAACGGGAGCAAGAGCGGACCGGATTTCAAGCTCGACGTCGGCCCCAACTTCCGAGGACCGGGAGACCCGCCGTGACCGAACAGTTCGACCTCACTTCCACCACAGCAGACCCCGGCCCCCTGAACTTCAAACTGTGGCTTCCTCGCTGGGAATCGAGCCAGCGCCAGCTCCACTGCCACTTCTACGCGACCACCACCGGCTTGACCCAGATCAACGAGGGCAGCCCGGATTGCATGACGCAATTTCTGAGCGATCTCGGGCGGCCCGACGCCCGGGTCACCAACTGGTCGGTCAAGCGATACCGGGCGACGTACTTCTCCGACTTCCCCGACGCCGAGGGCTGGGAAGACCGGCTGGTGCTCACCTGGGCCGTCGAGATCCGGGCCGACAGAACGGCGGACCCCGAGGACGCGGGCACACACGCCCCGGGGCCGCATGGCAGCTACGCCTACGACGCCACGTTCGCCGACGAGGACGAGGACTGGGAACGCACCCGCGAGCACGTTCTGGTCGTCGCCGGCACCGCCTACGGTCCCCGGGTCGAGGCCACCTCGCTGGAGCTGCCCCCGGCCGTACGCTCGGCGAGCGATCACATCTTCGAGGGCATGGTCGCCGTGGACCTGGGGGAACTTGACTTCCCGGCCGACCTGCCGCAGGTCGACGAGGTCCTCGCCCGTTGCAGGGATCGCGGTCTGCACACGAACTGGAAGGACCGGACCCTGTGGTTGGACAGCCGGGCCCCCTGAGGCCGGGATGAAGACCGACGGTGCTGGCTGTCTGGAGCTGTGCAGGCGGTCTGATGCTCCCCACGAGCGTTAGCAAGGGGCCCTTCCTCTACCGAAAGCGTTAACAAGGTGCCCTTCCTTCGTCCGGTGCCTGAACGGGCAGCGAACGGTTCCCGATCAAGCGGCCCGCAGGACGTGTGAAGCCCGCCCCGCGCGCGGGACGCTCGACTCGACCCCCGAGGGACGAGGAGGCGGGATGCCCAACTACCTGGCGCCGGGCGTGTACGTCGAGGAGGTGGAGTCCGGCTCCCGCCCGATCGAGGGCGTCGGCACGGCCGTCGCCGCGTTCGTCGGCTTCGCCGCGCAGGGGCCGTTCAACACCCCGACCCTGGTGACGAACTGGAGCCAGTACTCCCAGGTCTTCGGCGAGTTCGCCCCCGACTGCTACCTCGGCCACGCCGTGTACGGGTACTTCATGCAGGGCGGCGGGGCCGCGTACATCGTGCGGGTGGGCGGCGACCGGGCCAGCGACGAGGCCCTGCCCCCCGCCCCCGAGCCGGCGGCGATCCTCGGCACGTACCGGGTGGTGGCCCGCGCCCTGCCCGAGGGCACCCCGGACGACCTGTCGGTCGAGGTCGCCGACCCGCCGGAGGGCGCGCCCGAGGACCGCTTCACCCTGGTGGTCAAGCGCGGCGGTCAGGTGGTCGAGACGTTCGAGTCGGTGACCACCAAGCGCACCAAGGACAACGTGGTGACGGTGGTCCGCGAGAAGTCGAAGCTGGTGACGATCGAGGAGGCGGCCCCGACGGGCCAGCTCGCCCGGCCCAGCGGCGGCGAGGTGACGCTGGTCGGCCCGGGGCCGGCCTCCGCGCCGGAGACCGTCTCGGCCGACGAGTACGTGGGCGACGCGGCGGAGCGCACCGGCTTCGGGGGCCTGGAGGCCGTCGACGAGGTGACCATGGTCGCGGTGCCCGACCTGATGGGGGCCTACCAGCGCGGCGCGATCGACCTGGAGTCGGTGAAGGCCGTGCAGACGGCGATGATCGCCCACTGCGAGCTGATGGGCGACCGGATGGCCATCCTGGACCCGCCGCCGGCGCTCTCCCCGCAGCAGGTGAAGGAGTGGCGCACCGACCAGGCCGGCTACGACTCGAAGTACGCCGCGCTCTACTACCCGTGGATCAAGGTGTTCGACCCGCTGACCGGCACCAACCGGTTCATGCCGCCGTCGGGCCACCTGGCCGGCGTGTGGGCGCGCAGCGACGCCAACCGGGGCGTGCACAAGGCCCCCGCGAACGAGCAGGTCCGGGGCGCGGTGGCCCTGGAGACCCAGTTGACCCGCGCCGAGCAGGAGCTGCTCAACCCGCTCGGCGTCAACTGCATCCGCGCCTTCCCCGGCCGGGGCATCCTCGTCTGGGGGGCGCGCACCCTGTCGTCCGACCCGGCGTGGCGCTACCTGAACGTGCGGCGGCTCTTCAACTACCTGGAGGAGTCGATCCTCAACGGCACCCAGTGGGTGGTGTTCGAGCCCAACGACCACATGCTCTGGGCGCGCGTCCGCCGCACGATCAGCGCGTTCCTGGTCAACGAGTGGCGGCGCGGAGCACTGTTCGGGCTCACCCCCGACGACGCGTTCTTCGTCAAGTGCGACCAGGAGACCAACCCGGCCGAGAGCATCGACGCCGGCCAGGTGGTCTGCCAGATCGGCGTCGCCCCGGTGAAGCCCGCCGAGTTCGTCATCTTCCAGCTGGCGCAGATGTCCGGCGGCACCAGCCTGGTCAACGAGTAGTCCCCGCAGCGTCAGGAGGCAGTCGTGCCGCTCCCCGATTTCGACTCCGCCGTCGGCCACTCGTTCGGCCTGGAGGTGGACAGCATCATCATCCGCCAGATCACCGAGGTCACCGGCCTCAAGATGGAGCAGGACGTCATCGAGTACAAGTCGAACACCGCCGACGGCAAGTTCACCGTACGGAAGGCGCCCGGCGCGCCGAAGGCCGGCGAGGTCACGCTGACCCGGGGCCTGACGGCGGACAACAGCTTCGAGCGGTGGATCAAGGACTGCCGCTTCGGGAAGATGGGCGACGCCCGCAAGGGCGGCGCGATCATCGTCTTCGACTACGAGGGCTTCCCCATCAAGCGGTACAAGCTCACCAACGCGTGGGCGAAGAGCCTGGAGATCAGCTCGCTCAAGGCCGGCGACACCAGCGTGCTCACCGAGAAGCTCGTGGTGACGTACGAGGCGATGGAGGTCGAGTAACCCCATGCGCCGCACGTCCTCCCTGGTCCCGCCGCCCGGCCCCGGGCAGACGGAGCAAGCCGCGCCGGCCGGGCCGCCCGCCGTCGCCCCGCGCCGCGAGACGCTGCGCACGGAGTTCCCGTTCGAGCTGCCGCGCGGGTACGTGGACGACGCGGGCACCGTGCACCGCGACGGGGTGATGCGGCTGGCGACCGCCCGGGACGAGCTGGTGCCGCTGCGCGACGACCGGGTGCGGGAGAACCCGCCGTACCTGACGGTGGTGCTGCTGAGCCGCGTGATCACCCGGATCGGCACGGTGGCGGACGTGCACCCCGGCGTCGTGGAGGACCTGTTCGCCTCCGACCTGGCGTTCCTCCAGGACATGTACCGGCGGATCAACAGCGAGGGGCACACCCGGGCGAGCGTGGTCTGCCCCGAGTGCCGGCACCGCTTCGCGGTCGACCTCGCCGGTGGCCGCCTGGGGGAATCGTGACGTACGCGGCCGACCGCATCTACACCGAGGTCGCGTACGTCGCCTACCACTTCCACTGGGCGCTGGACGACATCCTCGACCTCGAACACGGCGAGCGGCTGCGCTACGTGGGCGAGATCGCCAGCATCAACACCCGCATGAGCCAGGGACGGTGACCGGATGTGGCCGTGGCGTCGGCGACCGCAGCGGACCGCGCAACGGTCCACGGCGGAGACCCGCGCCCCGGACGGCGGCGGGCCGGCGGCGACCGCCGGAGCGCCGGGTGGCGGCCCGGCGACCACCGCCCCGGCGCGGGCACCGGGCGAGCCGCCCGCCTGGCAGGGCCTGCCGCCGATCCAGCGGGTCACCCCCGACGAGCCCCGGCTGAACCTGCCCGACGCGTTCACCGGGTCGCTGGCCGCCTGGCGCGACCCCTCGTACCTCGCGCCCCTCGGGCACCTCGTCGGGGCCGGCGAGCCGGCCGGCGTGCTGCACGACGCGGCCGTGCCGGTGAGCGGGCCGTCCCCGGCGGCCGTGGCCCCGGAGGCCGCCCATCCGGCCGGCGGGCCCGCGCCGCTGCCCCTAGCCACGCCCCCGTCGGCGGCTCCCCGGCCGACCGCGTCGCCCCTGCAACGGCACGTCGCCGACGCCGGGCCGGGCCGGACACCGGACGCCGCGCCGAGCCGGGCGCCGGACACCGGGCTGGGCCGGGCGCCGGACGCCGGGCCGAGCGAGCGGCCGTCCGCCGGTTTCGCGGTACGGCCGTCGGCCGTGCCGCCGCAGCGGCCGGTGCCGGTGGAGCCGCTCGCGGTCAGCCGGCTGGTGACCGCGCCCCCACCGCCGCAGGAGCTGCACCTGCCCGCCGTCGACGTCGGCCCGGCCGACGTCGACCCGACCATCGGCGGCGCGACCATCGACGATCCGACCGACGCCGGCCCGACCGGGTGGGCGGCCCCGGAACCCGCCGTCACACCCACCCTGGGAGCGGGCGGGGCCGACACGGGAACGGACGCGGGCGACGCGGTGACGTCCGTCCCGGACGGCGCGGCGACGGGCGGTGACGCCGCTCAGGGATCGGCGGTGGGCGGGCCCAGGGCCGTGCCGGATCTTCCCGTGCAGCGCGCGCCCGGGGAGCCGGCGAGGCCGCCGCGCCGGCTCGGGCTGGGCGAGCCGATCGTGTCGCCCGTGTCTCCGGCGGGTCCGCCCCGGGGCGCCCCTCCCCCGCCGGTGCAGCGCACCCGAGCCGGGGACACGGCCGCGCCACCGCTCCCGCCGTCGCCCGCCGTCGGCAGCTACACGGTCCCGATCCAGCGGTCGCCGGGCGGGGACGACCGCCCGGCCACCGGGGAGCGGTTCGGCGCGGAGGTGCCCGCCGGGCAGCGGGGCGGCGCGGACGGGCCCCCCGGGGAACCGGGCGGCACGGACGACACCGCCGGTGTGACCAGTCAGACGGAGACCGGCACCCCGCCGGACGACCGCTCGGCCCCGCTGGTGGGCGACGGGGAGATCACCGTCTCCCGCCTCGACGCGGAGGTTTCCGCCACCGGCGAAGGGCCCTCGCTCGCGGGGCCGCCCGGGGCGGGGAGCACCGGCGGGGACGCGCGCCCGTCCGGTGACCCCACACCTCCGGCCGGGCTGCCCGTCGCCGGACCCACGGCCGGCACGCCGGCACGCGGCGGTCCAGCCGACGCGGGTACGGGCACCCCGCCGCCCGTCCAGACCTACGTGCCGCCGACCGGGGTGGAACTGGCCCCGCTGCTCGGCCAGTTCTCCGCGCTCCCACCGGTCGACGCGGGCGGCGGCGACCCGTTCGCCGCGACGTCCGCCACCCCGTCGACCACCACCCCGTTGACCGCCACCCCGTCGACCACGGCCCCGGTCGGCGCGCCGTCGGACTCGGGCGGGGGCCCGCCGCTGGTCGTGGCCCGGCTGGTCGGTGACCGCCCGCCTCCCCTGCTGACCGGGGCGATGCCGCCCGCGCCCGCGCCGGAGCAGCCCCGCGTGCAGCGGGTGACCTGGCAACGCGACGAGCCGTCGGCCCCGGCCGACGCTACCCGCGTCGCGGCGACCGGGGACGGCACGACCGGAGACGGCACGGCAACGGACGGCACCACCGGGAACGGCGCGGCAACGGACGGCACCACCGGGGACACCGGGGCCGGGCCGGTCGGCCCCCTGACGGTCGTCGCCCCCGTGGACGGGCACCCCCCGGCGGCCACCCCGATCGCCGCGCCCGACGCCCTCGCCCTGGCGACGAGGGGCAGCCCGCCCGAGCAGGCCGACGGCGGGCCGCCGCCCGTGCAGCGGTGGGTGGGCGCGCTGCCCGACGTCCCGGTCCGGGGGCAGCACGCCGGGTCGCCGCTTGCCGCGTACCCCCAGGTGCAGCGGGCCGAGCCGGTCGACGCCACCGTGCCCCCGGCCGATCCGCCCCCGGCGGCGGAACCGGCGGCCGGCGGGGGCGGATCGGCCGGGCAGCCGGGCACGGCGGGGGGCGCGCGCGGCGGCGGGGCCGTCGAGCCGGAGGAACTGCTGAAGAAGCTGTACGACCCGCTGCTGCGCCGGTTGAAGACCGAGCTGCGCCTCGACCGGGAGCGGCACGGGGTGCTCGGCGGGCCGGGCTGAACGGACCGGCGAAACCAGGAGACACGCCCGGGACCAGGAGGGACGAATGCCCACAGACGAGGTCGCCGTCGCGATCGCCTTCGTCGTCAGGATCGACGACCAGGATCTCGGCGCGTTCAACAGCTGCGACGGGCTGGGCTGCGAGGTCGTCGTGGAGCAGCGGGAGGAGGGCGGCAACAACGGGCACGTGTGGCAGCTACCGACCCGGATGAAGTTCTCCAACGTCAAGCTGTCCCGGCCGGTGACCGCCGACAGCACGAAGCTGATGCGCTGGTTCTCGGGGATGGCGAGCGGGCTCACCCGCAAGACCGCCACCATCGAGGCGCGCACCCTGGAGGGCACGGTGATCGCCCGGTGGGGGCTGCTCGACGTCATCCCCGTGAAGTGGACCGGGCCCCAGCTCAGCCCGGACAGCCCGAAGGTGGCCGTGGAGACCCTGGAGCTGGCGCACCACGGCTTCTTCGGCCCCCGGACCGGGGGGTGACCTCGTGGGCGCGTCCCCGGTCACCTTCACCGCCGCCGGCAGCCCCGGCGGGCCGGGCGGCGGCGCGCCGCCGCAGCTCACCCACGCGTACCTGCAACTGCACGAGCCGCCGAACAACGGCGGCACCGCCGCCCCGGGGGCGAAGCTGGGCCGGATCCCGTTCCAGTTCAACCCGAAGGAGCTGGCGCTGACGAAGACCGCCAAGTGGAAGCGGGACGCGCAGCGCAACGCGAAGAAGAGCGGCGTGCCGGAGTTCACCGGCTCGGACCCGGCGAAGCTGACGCTGGAGATGTTCTTCGACGCCACCGCCACGATGGACAGCTCGGTGGTGAAGCGGGTGGAGGAGCTGTTCGGCTGCTGCGTGCCGACCGACGCGAGCCGGCAGCAGAAGAAGGGCTCGCCCCCGTGGGTGGTGTTCCACTGGGGCGGGATGGTCGGCTTCCCCGCGTTCGTGGCCAGCGTCAACGCCAAGTACACCCTGTTCACCCCCGGCGGCACGCCGGTGCGGGCGCTGTGCACGGTGACGCTGGAGGAGATCTCCGGCGAGCAGCCCGGCCAGAACCCGACGTCCGGGGCGCGCGCCGCCCGGGACGTGCACGTCGTCGTCGCCGGGGACACCCTGCACTCGGTGGCCCAGCGCGCGTACGGGCGCTCGGGGCTGTGGCGGGAGATCGCCGAGGCCAACGACATCGACGACCCGATGCGGCTGCGCCCCGGCACCGCCCTGCTGGTGCCCGCCCTGGAGGAGTTGACGGACGGGAGGGCCCGTGGCCAATGAGCAGTTCGCCAACGCGCTGCTGGTCGAGGTGGGCGGCAGCCCGCTGCCGGCGGAGATCGCCGCGCTGCTGACGTACGCGGCGGTCGACGACAGCCGCAACCTGCCCGACCGGTTCGTGCTGCGGTACCGGGACCCGGGCCGCACGGTGCTGGCCAAGGGCGGCTTCGCCATCGGCGCCCCGGTGCGGCTGACCGTGCAGACCTCCGACCCGGGCGGCCCCGCGCCGCTGCTCACCGGCGAGGTGACGGCGGTGGAGTGCGAGCTGGACGCCACGGGCACGTTCACCGAGGTGCGGGGCCTGGACCTGGCGCACCGGCTGCTGCGGGGGCGGCGGGTGGCCGCGTACCCGGGGATGAGCGTGCCGGACGTCGTGCGGCAGGTGGCGCGGCGGGCCGGGCTGAAGGCGGGCCGGATCGACCCGGTCTCCGGCATCGGCGGCGAGCCGGAGGCGCAGCTCAGCCAGGACAACGTCAGCGACTGGGCGTTCCTGCACCGGCTCGCGGAGCTGGTCGGCGCGCAGGTGATGGTGCTCGACGGCGCGCTGCACCTGCGGATGCCCGAGCCGCCGGCCGGCGCGCCGGACCCGTCCACGAAGGCCACCCAGGACCCGCTGGTGCTGGAGGTGAACCGGAACCTGATCGCGCTGCGCGCCGGGGTGACCGCCACGGCGCAGGTGCCCGAGGTGGCCGCCCGGGGCTGGGACCCGGAGACGAAGCGGGCGGTCAGCGCGACCGCGACGCCGACGGTGCCGGGCGCGGAGGGCATCGGCGTGGACCCGGCGGAGCTGGGCCGGAAGGTGGGCAGCCCGCCGTACCTGGTGGCGGACCCGACGCTGCGCTCCGACGCGGCGGTGCGGACGGTGGCCGGGGCGCTCGCCGGCGACCTCGGCGGCGGCTGCGCGGAGATCGAGGGGGTGGCGAAGGGCAACGCCAGGCTGCGCGCGGGCGCGGCGGTGGCGCTGGCCAACATCGGCGAGCCCTTCCAGGGCAGGTACGTGCTGACCAGCACCCGGCACGTCTTCAGCGAGCAGGCCGGCTACACCACCGCGTTCACCGTCTCGGGCCGCTCCGACCGCTCCCTGTACGGGCTGACGGCCGCCGCGCCGGCCCCCGGGCGGGCCGGCGACGGCCTGGTCCCGGCGGTGGTCAGCGACGTGAAGGACCCGAAGAAGCTGGGCCGGGTCCGGCTCACCCTGCCGTGGCTGGACGGGAAGTACACGACGGGCTGGGCGCGGGTGGTGCAGCCCGGGGCGGGCGCGGGCCGGGGGGCGGTGCTGCTGCCGGAGGTGGGCGACGAGGTGCTGGTCGGGTTCACCGGCGGCAACCTCGACGCCGCGTACGTCCTCGGCGGGCTGCACAACGGCACGGACGCGCCGCCGAAGCTGGACACCGAGCCGGTGGACGGCAGCAGCGGCCGGATCGCCGCGCGGGCCCTGGTCTCGCGCACCGGCCACCGCCTGGAGCTGTTGGAGGCGGGCAGCGGCCCGGACGGGATCCTCCTCGCCACCGGGGACCGCAGGTTCACCCTGCGGCTCGACCGGACCGGCCGGCAGGTGGAGATCGTCAGCGACGGCAAGGTGAGCGTCCGGGCCAAGGAGGGCATCGCCTTCGACGCCGGCACCGGCGCGCTGGAGCTGGCCGGGCAGAAGGTCACCGTCACCGCGAAGGGCGACGTCGGCATCGAGGGCCAGGGGCAGGTGAAGGTGCGCGGCACGGCCGGCGCGTCGGTGGAGGGCGCGACGGTGAAGGTCACCGGCCAGGGCGGCGCGGAGCTGACCGCGAGCGGCCCCGTGACGGTCCGCGGCGGCGTCGTCCGGATCAACTGAGACAGGAAGGGAGAGCGCCGTGCCACCAGCCGCTCGCGTCGGTGACCCCACCGCCCACCCGGGGGCGGTCGGCGGCCCCGGGGTGCCCACCGTGCTCATCGGCGGGCAGCCCGCCGCCACGGTGGGGACGATGCACGCCTGCGCCTTCCCCGGCACACCGCCGCACCCGCCGTCGCCGCTGGTGCCGCCCGGCTGCCCGACGGTGCTGATCGGCGGGCGGCCGGCGGCCCGCGTCGGCGACCTGACCGGCTGCGGCGCGCCGGTCGTCGCGGGCTGCCCGACCGTGCTGATCGGCGGGTGACGCGATGGCCAGGGACTTCGTCGGGGCCGGCTGGGCGTTCCCGCTGCGCACCGACCCGACCGGCGGGATCGCCCTGGTCCGGGGCGACCGGGAGGTGGTGGAGAGCATCCGGCTGATCCTCGGCACCGCGCCGGGCGAGCGGCCCGGCCGTCCCGAGTTCGGCTGCGCCATCCACGAGCTGGCGTTCGCCCCGGCCGACCCGTCCACGGCGGGGCAGGTGGCGTACCAGGTGCGGCTGGCGCTGGAGCGGTGGGAGCCGCGCGTCGAGCTGGACGACGTGCTGGTCGACTTCGCCGACGCCGACGAGGGCCTCCTGTACATCGACATCCGCTACCGGCTGCGCCAGGACAACGACCCGCGCAACCTGGTCTTCCCGTTCTACGTGATCCCCGCGCACGAACCCGGAGCCGAGTGATGGCCCTGCCCGCGCCCCACCTCGACGATCGCCGCTTCCAGGATCTCGTGGACGACGCGAAGCGGCTGGTGCAGCGGCGCTGCCCGGAATGGACGGACCACAACGTCTCCGACCCCGGAGTGACGCTGATCGAGACGTTCGCGTACATGGTCGACCAGTTGCTCTACCGGCTGAACCGGGTGCCGGACCGGCACTACGTGAAGTTCCTCGACCTGCTCGGCGTCGCCCCGTTCCCGCCGGCGGTGGCGTCCACGGACGTGACGTTCTGGCTCTCCGCGCCCCGGGACGCCCCGGTGGTCGTGCCGGCCGGCACGCACGTGGCCACGGTCCGCGCCGAGAACGTCGAGCCGGTGACCTTCGAGACGCTCGACGAGCTGACCGTGCCGCCCTGCCGGCTGGCCCGGGTGGTGACCGTGCCGGCCGGCGGCCCGCCCACGGACCGCACCGGCGACCTGGGCGGCGCGCACCGGGTGCCGGCCTTCGCGGACCCGCCCGTGGCCGGCGACGCCGTGCTGTTCGGCCTCGACGCGGCGACGCCCGGCTGCGCGGTGCTGCTCACCACGGACTGGACGGTCGCCGGGCGCGGCGTGGACCCGACGAACCCGCCGCTGGTGTGGGAGGCGCTGACCGACGCCGGCTGGGAGGCGTGCCCCGTGGAGCGGGACACCACGGGCGCGCTGAACCGGGCCGGTGAGGTGGTGCTGCACGTACCGGCGGGGCACGTCGCGTCGGCGGTGGCCGGGCACCGGGGCGGCTGGCTGCGCTGCCGGCTGCGGGAGGCGGCGGCCGGTCAGCCGTTCTTCCACGCCCCGCCGAGGCTGGCCAGCGCGGAGGCGGTCACCATCGGCGGCACGGTCGCCGCGTGCCACGCCGAGCTGATCGCCGGGGAGACCCTGGGCGCGTCCGAGGGGGTGCCGGGGCAGCGGTTCACCGTGCAGCGGGCCCCGATCGTGGCCGCCGACGGCGCGATCGAGATCGAGGTGGGCACCGCCGACGGGTGGCAGACCTGGCGGGAGGTGGCGAGCTTCGCCGGCTCCGGGCCGGACGACCGGCACGTCTGCGTGGACCGCTCCAGCGGGGAGGTCCGCTTCGGCCCGGCGGTCCGGCAGGCCGACGGCACGGTACGCCCGTACGGGGCGACGCCGGCGAAGGGCGCGGTGGTCCGCATCCCGGCGTACCGCACGGGCGGCGGCCGGCACGGCAACGTGGCCGCCCGCACGCTGACCGTGCTGCGGGACCCGGTGCCGTTCGTTTCCACGGTGACCAACCGGGCGGCGGCCACCGGCGGCGTGGACGGCGAGTCGCTGGCCGAGACGTCGGTGCGGGGGCCGCTGTCCCTGCGGACCGGGCAGCGGGCGGTTACCGCCGAGGACTACGAGCAGTTGGCGCGGGAGGCCGCGCCGCAGGTGCTGCGGGTGCGGTGCGTGCCGGCGGGCGACGGCTCGGCGGCGGTGCGGGTGCTGGTGGTGCCGGCGCTGGGCGAGCACGGCGACGCCGACGACGACGCGGCCCGGTTCGCGGCGCTGCGGCCCAGGGACGAGGTGCTGGACCGGATCCGGGAGTTCCTGGAGGCGCGCCGCTGCGTGGGGGTGCGGGTGCTGGTGGAGCCGCCGTTCTACCAGGGGGTGACGGTGGTGGCCCAGGTGCGCGCCCGACCCCGGGCGTCGACGTCCACGGCGGAGCTGCGCCGCCGGGCGGTGCGGGCCCTCTACGACTACCTGGACCCGGTGCGGGGCGGCCCGGAGGCGACGGGGTGGCCGTTCGGCCGGCCGATCCAGTCGGGCGAGCTGCACGCCGTGCTCCAGCGGGTCGACGGGGTGGACCTGGTGGAGGACGTGCGGCTGTTCGGCGCGGACCCGACGACCGGGGAGCGCGGCGAGGCCGTGCAGCGCATCGAGCTGGACGTCAGCGCGCTCGCCTTCTCGTACGCCCACCAGGTGCGGATCACCGGGTGAGCGGCCGGAACGCCGAGGTGGGGAGGGGCTGATGCGGGGTGGGGTGCCGGGGCTGGTCAGCCCCCATCCGATCGGGCGGGAGCTGCCCGCCGTGTACCTGGAGGACGACTTCGCGCAGCGGTTCACCGCCGGGCTGGACGAGGTGCTCGCGCCGGTGCTGCTGACGCTGGACTGCCTGGACGCGTACTTCGACCTGGACCTGACGCCGTCGGACTTCCTGGACTGGCTGGCCGGTTGGGTGGCCGCCCCGGTCGACGCGGACGCGGAGCCGGAGGTGCGCCGGGAGGTGGTCCGGCACGCCGTCGAGGTGCACCGGTGGCGCGGGACGGCCCGGGGCGTCGAGCTGGCGTTGCGGGTGGCGACCGGGGCGGGGGTGGAGGTCACCGACAGCGGCGGGGTGACCTGCTCGGCGACGCCGACCGGCGAGCCGCCGCCGGACGCCGTCCCGGAGATCCGGGTCCGGGTCACCGGGGCCGCCGACGAGGCGCTGGTGCGGCGGGTGCTGGCGTCGGCCGTGCCGGCGCACGTCCGGCTGACCCTGGAGATGGAGCCATGATCGTTTGTGGGAACTGCGGCGCGACCAACGACGAGGGCCGGCAGTTCTGCGCCTCGTGTCGGGAGTTCCTCTGGGCCGAGGGCGCCACCCCGCCCCCGCCCGGGCCGGCCCCCGCGACATCGCCCGGACCGAAGACCGACCGGCAGGCCCCCGCGCCGGGCCCTGACCACCGGTCCGCCGCGCCCGCCTCCGGTCCGGGCCCCGACCGACAGACCACCGTCCCCTCCCCCGGACCGGGCCCCGACCGGCAGGGCACCGACCGGCAGGGCACCGACCGGCAGGGCACCGAGGCCGGCGCGCGTCCCGCCCGGGAGGCCCCGGCCCCCGCGCCGCCCCCGCCGGACCGGCCACGCCCCGCCGCCGCTGCCGGGGCGGTGGACCGGCCGCACCCCGCCACCGTCCCCGGGGCGGTGGACCGGCCCGACGTCGCCGAGCAGGCCGGCGGCCAGCCGCTGCCCGTGCAGCCGGGGCTGGTCGCCCGCACCCGGGACCGGCCCGACGGGGCCACCGCGCCGGTCGACGCCGTCCCCCGCCCGCCGGAGGCCGACCGGGTCTGCCCCCGCTGCGCCCGGAGCAACCCGCCGGACCGGCGGATCTGCCGGTTCTGCGGTGCCCCGCTGGCCGCGACGGTCGTCGCCGAGCCGCAGCGGAGCTGGTGGCGGCGGCTGTGGGACCGGCTGCGCGGCCGGTCGCCGCGCCGGGCGCCCCGCAAGGACCGCAGGGCGGCCGGGGCGGCGCGCCGGAGCCTGCTGATCGTGCTCGCGCTCTGCCTCGTCGGGGTGCTGGCGGTCGCCGGGCCGCCCCTGGCCCGGCGGGCCGTGGAGGCGGTGCGCGACCGCACCCAGGACCCCGCGTCGCTCGTCCCGACGGCGGTGTCCGCGTCGTCGGAGCGGGTCGGGGCGGGCGCGGCCCGGCTCACCGACGGGGCGAACAACCGGTACTGGGCGCCGACCGGCACCGCCGTCGGCTCCTGGGTGGAGGGCCGGTTCGCCGAGCCGGTGCGGCTGCTCGCCGTCGTCATCCACTCCGGGGTCGGCCCCCGGCGGCAGGCGTTCCTCGAGGCGGGCCGGCCGCGTGGGCTCACGGTGGTCACCGTCGACGCCGAGGGCGGGCAGGAGAAGACCGACATCGAGCTGCGCGACGAGCCCGGGGAGCAGCACTTCGACGTCGAGGCGTCGAACGTGGTGCGGATCAGGCTGGTGGTGCGCTCGACGTACGGCTCCGGGTTGGATCCGGCCGTGGCGATCGGGGAAGCGGAATTCTTCGGCCGGCGGTGACGGGGGTGGCGGAGGCCGGGGCCGGGGCGTTCCGGGCCAGCGACGGGTCCAGGCCGAGGGAGGCGAGCACGTCGGCGTACCGGCGGCGGGCGAGCTGGGCGGCGGCGGCGTTGCCCGCGCGGTCGTGCGCCGCGACGAGCAGCCGCCAGCCCGCGTCGTGGCACGGGTCGATCTCGACGCAGCGGGCGGCCATCGCCACCGCCCGCTGCGCCCCGGCGGCGTCGACGCACCGGGCGGCGGCGACCGGCGGCGCGGGCCCGGCGGCGTCGGCCCCGCGCAGGGCCGCCTCGGCCAGGTGGGCCGCCGCGTCGGCCGCCTGCCGGCGCAGCGTCTCCCGCTCCACCACGACCCACTCCGCCGGGCCGTCCTCCGGCAGCAGCTCCCCCGTGTACGCGGCCAGGGCCGCCCGCAGCTCGTCGAGGGCGCGCGGGTCGCGGGTGACGCCGAGCCGGGACGCCCGTTGCAGCGCGAGCCGGAACTCGCTGACGTCGCACCAGCTTCCCGGCGGGAGCGCCAGCAGGTACGCGTCGCCGTCGCGGTGCAGGTGGGTCTCCCCGTCGCCGGCCGGCAGCCGGCTGTCGAGGAACCGCCGCAGGCTGGAGAGGGCGACGTGCAGCGTCCGGGTCGCGGTGGCCGGGTCGACGTCGGGCCAGAGCGCGTCGAGCAGCCGGTCGCGGTGCACGGCCCGGCCCGCGTGCATGGCGAGGATCCGGGCCACCGCGCGGGCCCGGGGCCGCAGCGGCGACCAGTTCAGCGGCTCCCCGTGCAGGCAGACCCGGAAGCCGCCGAAGCAGCGCACGGTCAGCGCGGCCGTCTCCGCCGCGTCATCGACGCGACCGGGCGGCGTGCCGGCGCGGCGGTCGGCGCCGCCGGCCGGGGTCGGCCCGCGCTCCGGGGCCAGCCAGGCGGTCACCACCGGCCGGGGCAGCCCGGCCTGCTCGGCGGCGGCGTGCACGGCGGCGACCCCGGCGAGGCGGCCGGGCCCGGCGGGCACCCCGGCGGCGAGGGCGAGCACCCGCGCCCCGGGCACCCCGGCGGCGCGCGCCGTGCTCTCCGCCCGGCGCACCTCGACCTCGGCGTCGGGCAGCCGGGCGCGCACGGCGGCCAAGGCGAGCAGGGACTGCGCCCAGGCGGCGAGGACGCCGCTGTCCACCTCCCGGGTCCGGTCGAGTAGCCGGCCGGCCTCCTCCGCCTCCGGCCCGCCGCGCAGGGAGCGGGCCAGCGCCGCGCAGCCGGCCGCGAGCAGCGCGCCCCAACGGTCGCCGAGCCGGTCGCACTCCTCGACGACGGCGGCGGCCTCCTTGAGGTCGGCCTCCGCGCCGGTCAGCGCGGGCACGGCGCGGGCGAGGCGGGCCAGCCAGGGCAGGCCGGCCCGGTCGGCGTCGAGCCCGATCGCGGCGACGGCGGCGGGGGCCTGCGGGTCCCCGCCGGCCAGCGCGACGGCCGCCCGCAGCAGCCGGCCGGCGAGCCCGAGCAGGCCGGCCTCGGCGGGGGGCGAGCGGTGCAGGACGCGTACGGCCTCGGCGGCGTGCCCGGCCAGCAGCAGCGCGCCCACCCGGACCAGGTCGTCGGCCGCCCCGGTCAGCCGCTCCGCCTCGCCGACGACGACCATCGGGTGCCGGCGGGTGGCGGCCCGCAGCCAGCCGGACCAGTGCCCGCGCCAGTGGGGGCCGTCGGGGAGCCAGGCGGTCACGGCGGCGCGCAGGGAGCGGCAGCGCGACCGCGCCGGCCCGTCGCCCAGCATCTCCTCGGCCCGGCGCAGCAGCGGCACCGCCGCGGCGAGCCGGCCCTCGTTGATCCGGTGTCGGGCGTCGGCGAGCACCAGCCACGGGTCCTCGGCGATGAACCAGGCGGGGAGCAGGTCGGACCAGGGGTCGAGGCCCCGCAGGGCGACGTCGCTGCCGGCGGTGTCGAGCAGCCGGTGCACGTCGGGCCAGCGCTGGGCGCGGGCGAAGCACCGGGCCGCCTCCAGCGCCGCGCCCTCGGCCGCGAGCAGCCGGCCGGCGCGGGCGTGCCAGGCGCGGGCCGCGTTCTCCCCCAGCTCCTCGGTGAGCGCGGCGATGAGGTGGGCGCGCAGCACCTCGTGGTACGCGAACGTGCGCCCCCCGTCGTGGGAGACGGTGAACGCCTGCCGCCGTTCCAGCTCCTCCAGCGCGGCCTGGGAATCGCCGCCGCCGAGCAGCCGGTCGCAGCGCTCGGCGGTGAGCGCCTCGAACACGCAGGTCCGGACGAGGAAGCGGCGCAGGGCGGGGGCGAGTTCCGCCAGCACCGTACGGGTGAGGTAGTCCCGCGACAGCGCCGCGCGGGCGCCGAGCGAGGCCACGGCGCGGCGGCGGTCGGCCAGCGGTTGGCCCCGGGTGGAGAGGTGGTAGAGCTTCAGGCCGGCCGCCCAGCCGCCGAGTCGCCGGGCGAGGGCCGCCACGTCGTCGGCGGGCAGCGGCTCCCGGTAGACGTCGCGCAGCAGCCGTTCGACCTCCCAGGTGCGGAAGCGGAGCTGCTCGGCGTCGACGACGACGCTGTCGGAGAACTCGTGCCGGGCCAGGATCAGCGGCGGGGTGCGCCGAGCGCCGACGACCACCCGGACGCCGTCGCGGGTCAGGGCGAGGGCCCGGTCCAGCAGCACGGACTCCCCGGGGGTGCCCTCCACCAGGTGCAGGTCGTCGACGATCAGCAGGTCGGCCCCGTCGGGCAGCGTGGCGTCGACGCGGTGCAGCGCCCGCGCCGGGTCGGCGTCCGACGGCACGGTGCGCAGCCAGCCGACCGGCCCGGTCACGGTGGCCGCGTACTGGGCGAGCAGGGTGGTCTTGCCGCAGCCGGCGGGCGCGACGACCAGGCCGAGGGAGCGGGGCCGGACCTCCAGTGCGGTGATCAGCCGCGCCCGCACGAGGCTCAGCGACGGGCTGCGGGCGGTTTCCGTCGGCATCGCGCACACCTCTCCCGAGGGAGCCGGCCGTGGACCGGCCCGGTACCAGCGACAACCACTGATGGTAGTCATCGATACGCCCAGGTAGAGCCCGGCGAGCGGAGAGCCACCGTCGGATATCGGCAGGCGTTTCCGTGTCCGGGAACCCGCCGGACAGCGCTCCCGCCCGGCAGGGTTCAGCCACCTGGCCGCCGCCATCGGGCCACCCATTCAGACGAGGAGCAGTCGTGATCGGTAGAAGTGGAAAGCACCAGTCGACGGACCTGCCGCCCGGGTCGCACGGTCGCCGGCGGTCGTCGCGGGTCGCGCTGGAGTCGCTGCTCGCCGCGCTCCTGGTCGGCGGTCTGCTGGTGCTGGGCGGCGGGCCGGCGTGGGCCGGGACCGGCAGCGCGGCGACGGCGTCGAGCGCCGCGTCGGTGGGGGCCCAGGCGGTCGACTACTACGAGATCCGGGCGCGGCACAGCGACAAGTGCCTGGACGTGGCGAACGCCAGCGTCGCCCACGGCACGCGGGTGGTGCAGGGCAACTGCTGGGGCGGGGCGAACCAGCGCTGGCGGTGGATCGCGGTCGGGAACGGCTACTACGAGATCCGGCCGCAGCACAGCGGCAAGTGCCTCGACGTGGCGAACGCCAGCAACGCCCACGGCACCCCGGTCGTGCAGGGCGACTGCTGGGGCGGCACCAACCAGCACTGGCGGTTCGTCGCGCTCGCCAACGGCTTCTACGAGATCCGGGCGCGGCACAGCGACAAGTGCCTGGACGTGGCGAACGCCAGCCAGGCCCACGCCGGCCCCGTCGTGCAGGGCGACTGCTGGGGCGGCACCAACCAGCACTGGCGGCTCGCGTACGCCGGCACCTGGGGCTGATCCCCCTCGTCGGGCCGGCACGGCGCCTGGGCTGCTCCCCGCCCGCCATGCCGGCGCGACGCGCGTCGGCCCCCCGTGCGAGCGGGGCCCGGCCTCACGCACCACGCCCCGCAGCACCGCAGCACGGGCGGCGAAGTCGCTTGCCAGCGGCGCGCCGGGTCGCCTACCTTCGGGGCGCACCTCCCGGTGCGCAGGCAACGGATACTTCCGCTTCCAACGGGGAGACGCGGGTTCGAATCCCGCCACCGCCACCACGGCGGCGTCGACCAGCGGCCCAGGTCACCTTGGCCCGCAAGGGCCGGTCTCCGTCGCCGACTCGGTCTCGGGAGGTGCGTGGACGCCGCGTGACCGGTGCGACGCAGACGGCTACTTCTGGTAAAGGCCTGCACAAGGCCCGCGGTTCGAGCCCGCAACGCCGCCTCGCCTTCGGTCTCGGGCACGCGGCGTCCCCGGCTCCCGCGCGCCCCGTACCGTCCCTCGCGGACGGCCGGAAACTCCTTGTCCCGCCGTCGGCCCCACGGCTACGGTCGGGCCGCCCCGCTTCCGGGGGCGCGGGTCACAGGGGGACGCCGATGGCACGGTTCAACGTCAAGCTGCGCGCCGACCGGCGCGGGGCCGTCACGGCCGAGGGCGCGCCGGGCTTCGTCCGCGAGCCGCGCACCGAGCTGTTCCTGCTGGCCGTGTCCAACATGGTCGGCGAGCACACCTACTACGAGGGCGCCGAGGCCCGGGACGCCCGGTTCCGCGAGCTGGTCGCGGCCGTCGCCGTCGCCGACCCGGACTGGTTCGCCCGCTTCGTGCCGTGGCTGCGCACCGGCGCGATGCTGCGCTCGGCGTCCGTCGTGGCCGCCCTGGAGGGCGCCCGCGCGCAGGTCGCCGCCGGCATCCCGGGGTCGCGGGCCGTCGTGGACGCCGCGTTGCAGCGGGCCGACGAGCCGGGCGAGGCCCTCGCGTACTGGCTGGGCCGGCACGGGCGGTCGCTGCCCAAGCCGGTCAAGCGCGGCATCGCCGACGCCGTCGTGCGGCTCTACCACGAGCGGAGCCTGCTCAGGTACGACTCCGTGGGCAGCGCCGTGCGCTTCGGCGACGTCATCGACCTGACCCACCCGAGGGCGCGCGACGAGCGGCAGGGCGACCTGTTCCGGCACGCCCTCGACCGGCGGCACCGCCGCGACAACCCGCTGCCGCCGTCGCTGACGGTGCTGGCGGCCCGGGCCGAGCTGATGGCGCTGCCCGTCGAGCGACGCCGGGAGGTCACCGACCCGGCGGTGCTGGGCGTGGCCGGCATGACGTGGGAGGCCCTCGCCGGGTGGCGGCAGACCACGATGGACGCGACGGCGTGGGAGAGCGCGATCCCCGGCATGGGCTACCTGGCGCTGCTGCGGAACCTGCGCAACTTCGACGGGGCGGGCGTCAGCGACGCCGTCGCCGAGAAGGTGGCGGCGCGGCTGGCCGACCCGGGCGAGGTCGGGCGGTCGCGGGTGCTGCCGATGCGCTTCCTGTCGGCGTACAACGCGGTGCCGAGTCTGCGCTGGTCGTACCCGCTGGAGGTGGCGTTGCAGCACGCGCTGACGAACGTCCCGGCGCTCGACGGGCACACCCTCGTCCTGATCGACACCTCCTGGTCGATGGACAGCACCTTCAGCCGGGACGGCACGCTGCGCTGCTGGGACGCGGCCACGGTGTTCGGGCTCGCGCTGGCCGCCCGCGCGCGGCGCGCCACCGTGGTCTCGTTCTCCGACTCCTCCCGGGTCTTCCCGGCGGTGGCGGGCGAGTCGGTGCTGGCGGCGGTGCGCCGGTTCCGCGAGGGCGGCTTCTTCCTCGGCTGCGGGACCGCCACCGAGCGGGCGGTGCGCAAGCACTACAACGACCACGACCGGGTGGTGATCCTCACCGACGAGCAGGCGCACCGGCACGGCGGCGGGGACGTCGCGGCGGCCGTGCCCGCGTCTGTCCCGGTCTACACCTGGAACCTGGTCGGGTACGGGGTCGGGCACGCGCCGACGACAGGCAACCGGCACACGTTCGGCGGGCTCTCCGACGCCGCGTTCGCTATGATCCCGCTCGTCGAGGCCGGCTCCGACGCGCGCTGGCCCTTCTGAGGCGACAGGCCATCTTCCACCTGTCAGGAAAACCCTACTAACATGTGAGACATGACCTCTGCCGTCTACACCCACGGGCACCACGAGTCGGTCCTGCGCTCGCACCGCTGGCGCACCGCCGTCAACTCGGCCGGGCACCTCCTGCCGGTCCTGCGCGCCGGGCTGCGGGTGCTCGACGTCGGCTGCGGGCCGGGCACCATCTCCGCCGACCTGGCGGCGCTGGTGGCCTCCCCCGACGGGAGCGGGCGGGTCACCGCCGTGGAGGTCACCGCCGGGGCGCTGGAGCTGGCCCGCGCCGAGATCGCGGCGCGGGGGCAGGGCAACGTCGACTTCGCGGTCGGCGACGTGCACGCGCTGCCCTTCCCCGACGACTCCTTCGACGTCGTCCACGCCCACCAAGTGCTCCAGCACGTCGGCGACCCGGTGCGGGCGCTGCGCGAGCTGCGCCGGGTCTGCCGGCCGGGCGGGCACATCGCGGTACGCGACAGCGACTACGCGGCGTTCGCCTGGTATCCCCGGCTGCCCGAGCTCGACGAGTGGCTGGCCCTCTACCAGCGGCTGGCCCGTGCCAACGGCGGCGAGCCGGACGCCGGGCGTCGGCTGCTCGCCTGGGCGCACGCCGCCGGGCTGACCGACGTCACGGCGACGTCGAGCACATGGTGCTTCGCCACCCCGGAGGACCGGGCCTGGTGGGGCGGCATGTGGGCGGACCGGGTGGTCGACTCGGCGATGGGGCGGCAGGCCCTCGCGTCGGGCGTCGAGCCGGAGACGCTGGCGCGGATCGCGGCCGGCTGGCGCGCCTGGGCCGCCGACCCGGACGGCTGGCTGTCGATCCCGCACGGCGAGCTGCTGGCCCGCCCCTGAGCGCCCGTCGGTTGGTCAGCCGCCCGGGTGCGCCTCGTCGGCGAGCTTGCCGATCAGCCGCCGGGACTCCTCCTCGCCCAGCGCGAGGCCGTCGAGGCAGGCCCACGCCCGCTCGTACGCGGCGATCTCCTCCCGCCGGTCCAGGTAGAGCGCGCCGGTCGGCAGCTCCCGGTACACCACGGACGGCTCCGGCGCGGCGCGCTCGGCGGGCGGGAAGTCGAGCAGCACGAACGAACCCGCCACCACGCCCGGGTGCAGGCCGGCGGCCAGCGGCACCACCCGGATCGACACGTACGACAGCTCGGCCGCCGCCACCAGGTGCCGCAACTGCCCCGCCGCCGTCGCCGTGCCGCCGACCACGCGCAGCAGCACCGCCTCGGAGAGCATCACGTCGAGCCGGGGCGGCGCGGGCAGGTGCCGTCGCAGCAGCCCCTGCCGGCGCGACCAGGCGCTCCCGCTCCGCGCCGCTCAGGTCGGGTCGGGCCGCGCCGACCGCCGCCGCGTACGCCGGGGTCTGCAACAGCGCGGGCACCCCCGTGTCGGCGTGCTCGCGCAGCCGGCACGCGGCGGCCTCCAGGCCCGCGTACACGTCGAACCAGGCCGGAATCGGGTCGCCGTAGGAGTGGAACCAGCCCGTCGACCGCACCTGCCCGGCCAGGGCCATCAGCGCGGCGGCCAGCTCGGGTCGCGCCTCGTACAGCTCGCACAGCGCCCGTACGTCGCGCCCGCGCGCGACGCTCAGGCCCGCCTCGATCCGCCACACCTTCTGTCGGCCGCAGCGCAGCACCTCCGCCGCGCCGTCCAGCGTCACCCCCGCCTGCGTGCGCAGGTCGCGCAGCACCTGCCCGAGCTGCCGACGCGGCACGCTGGACACCGCCTCACCCATGCGAACCCCGCCCCTCGACCCGCAGGGACCACTTCCACCGCCTGCCCATGTCCCTACCTCATCCCTGGTATCCGTCATCGTACACCGCTTTCCTAAGCTTCCTAGCAAAGTTACCCTTGCTCGTCTATCCCGCCACGGCGGGTGGTGCTATCGGAACATGCCGTACGCCCAGCCGCTTTGGAGATCCATCCGTGACGACCTCCGGGCCAGGATCAAGGCGGGCCTGCTGAAACCGGGCGAGAAGATCCCGACCACCCGCGAGCTGATGGACCAGCACTCGACGAGCTCCGCGACCGTCCGACGAGCGGTGGACTCCATGATCGAGTCCGGCGAACTGATCGGCAGGCAAGGGCTCGGAGTCTTCGTGGCCGACGGAGTCGATCCCTAGACCGCCGCCAACCGTGAACTGGCGACGACGGAGCCGCCCGGGCGCGGGCGAGATCCGCACAACTTCAGGGAAAGTGGGGCCTAGCAGCGCGAAATGGCCGCACTTTCCCTGAAGTTGCGCGGATCTTGAAGCAGAGATCAGCCCCGGCCGAGGGCCCGCGCCACCGCCTACCGCAGGCTCGTCGGTTCGCGGCCCAGCAGCCGGCACAGGTCGTCGGTCTGCCGCTCCAGCGCCCCGGCCCGGGCCAGGCCCACCAGGAACCCCAGCGGCCCCGGCGTCTCCCCGGCCTCCAGCTCGACCCGCCGGCCGGTGACCTCGCCGAGCGCCTCGGCGAGCTGCGGGTACGTCCACAGCGGCCCGGTGAGGTCGTACCCGTGGCCCAGGTGCGCTTCGTCGGTCAGCGCGTTCGCGGCGGCCTCGGCCAGGTCGGCGCGGAGCGCGGTGTTGAGGCCGCGCCCGCCCGTGCCGTCGGTCAGCCGGCCGACGTCGACCGCGTCGCGCAGCCCCGGGTTGACGAACGCCTCGGTGTAGAACGGGTGCCGCAGCAGCGTGTACCCGAGCCCGCTGTCGACGATCGCCCGCTCGGTGGCGTGGTGGGCCGCGTTCATGCCGCCGCCGTCGCGGTCCGCGCCGAGGAAGCTGGTGTAGGCGACCGCCTGGACCCCGGCGGCTACGGCCGCCTCGACCGCCGCCAGGTGCTGCCGGGTCCGGCGCTCCGCCGCCAGTTCGGGCGAGGAGATCAGCAGCAGCCGCTCCGCGTCGCGGAACGCCGACCGCAGGCTCGCCGGATCGTCGTAGTCGCCGCGCCGCACGTCGACGCCGAGCGCGGCCAGGTCGGCGCAGCGGGCGGGGTCGCGGACGGCGGCGGCGACGCGCCGGGCGGGCAGCCGGGTCAGCAACCGGGCGACGACCAGCCGGCCCAATGCGCCGGAAGCTGCGGACACAACGATCATGGTCTTTCTGACTGCCGGGGGCGGGGCCTCCCGTCGGCCCACCCGTGCCGTCAGGCAACACCCACAGACCGGATCATGCCACCGATTACCCGCCAGGCGGTGCCGGCACGGTCAGGAGACGGCCGTCCGCACCAGCTCGGCAACCCGCTCCTCCACCGTCGGGGTCCAGGTCAGCAGCGCGTACGTCACCGGCCACATCTCGCCGTCGTCCAGGTGCGCCGCGTCCTGGAAGCCCAGCGTCGAGTACCGGGTGCCGAACTTGCCCGACTCCTGGAAGAAGACGACGATCTTGCCGTCCGCGTTGGCGTAAGCGGGCATCCCGTACCAGGTCTTCGCCGACAGGTCGGGTGCGGCGGCCGTCACCGTCACGTGCATGCGCTCGGCGAGCGCGCGATCCTCGGGGCCCATCTGCGCGATCCGGTCAAGGACCGCCTGGAGCCCGTCCGCCTTCTTGGCTCCCTTCCGCCCCTCGGCGCGCAGTTCGGCGGCGCGCTCCTTCATCGCGGCCCGCTCCTCGGCGCTGAATCCGTCGGGCGCGGTCGTGGACGTCGTCTCGGACACTGTCGGGTTCCTCCCCCGTCGCTGGCCCGGCCTGCCGCCGGCTACCAGGCAAAAGGCTAGCCCCGGCCCCACCCGGGCGCTTCTCGATTCCTGACCGGGTCGCGGGGGTCGGGCCGATCGGTTCCCGATCGAGTCGCGGCTCAGACCGAGGCGGGCCGGCAACCGGTCGCCGACCCGCCCCCTCAGCCCCGGCTGGGATAGCGGCAGGCGGACGACGCCGCCTCGGCCTGCTGCCGCTGGTCGAGCGTCACCGGCACCGCAACGCGCGGAGCGTCCGGCCGGATCTCACGGGCCCGCACCAGGCCGGTCGGGCTGTCCCCGCCGAGGCAGGCGGCGGCGACCAGGACGACCGTCCCGCCGGCCGTCGGGCTCGGCAGCTCGTCGAGCCCGACGCTCGCCCCGGCGGCCGGATCGCGCACGTCGGTCAGGCTGAGCTGTCGCCAGGTGCGCCCGCCGGACGACGCCGGGTGCCCCACGGCGACGGCGAAGCCGACGACGTACAGGTCCGGGCCGGTCGCCCGCAGCGTCACGGCCCGGGCCCGGCCCGGTTCGGCGACGACGGCGAATTCGAGGCCGGTCGGGACCGGGCGACCCCTGGGGCAGTCCGACGCCCGCAGGTCACGCGGCGGGTTGCCGTGCACGACTGCGGAGGAGACGACCCCGCCGCCGGTTACCTTGAACCAGCGCACGTCCGGCATGCCGCCGGTGTTGTCGTAGACCTTCTCGCCGACACAGAAGCCGGTGAAGCCGACCGTGCAGTTCGGCGGGATGGTGGTCAGCACGGGCTCGTCCCGGGCGGCCCCGCCGCGCACGTGGGCGCCGCTGCCGTAGGTCACCCCCGTGAAGGCGGCCCCGTTCGGCGGCGAGGGACAGCCCGCCGCGCCCCGCGCCGGCGGCTCGTCGTTCGGCAGCTCGATCACCGTGGCGACCACGGCGACGACGGCGACGATCGAGGCTGCGACCGCGACGGGTACGACCCAGCGCGGGCGCGACCGCCGGGGCGGCCCGTTCCCGGACCGCCTCACGTCGGAGGGCACCGCCGCATGGCTCTCCGCACCCGCGTCGGCCTCCCCGGTCGGGTCGGCTTCCCCGGTCGCTTCGGATTCCCCGGTCGCGCCGGCCTCCCGGGACGGCTCGTCGACCGGCTCCCGGGACGGCTCGCGGACCGGCTCCCCGCCGGGCGGGGGAACGGGCTCGGTCGGGCGCACCCGCGCCGCCGTCTCCTGCCAGCGCCGCCGCCACTCGTCGGGGTCGCCGCCGCACGCGCCCGCGTAGGCCAGCAGCACCTCCAACGTGGGCAGGCGGGTGCCGCCGGCCGCCTCCGACAAGGTCGTCGCGCCGTAGCCGGCGGACTTGGCGAGCTGGCGGTAGGTGGGATTGCCCGCCTCCGCGCGGAGCTTGCGCAGTTCGTAGGCGAGGGCCTGCACCGGGCCGGCGGCCGGATCGACGGGTTTTTCCTGACGGGCCATGCAACGTCCCTTCACCCAGCACTCCGAGCGGCAGCCCCGATTCCTCGTCGCCCATCCTGCCCGACCAGGCCAGGCATCCGGTGCGCCGCCACGCATTGTTCGGAGTTGATTGATCGGAACCCGCAAACGCCCTGATCAAGCGGGCCGGCGACTAGCAATGGAGACGGAGCGTCATCGACGTTCCGCGATCGATCCGAGACGAAGGAGAAGATCATGAAGGCACGAATCGCCACTGCGGCCGGTACCGCCCTCGGCGCCCTGGGCCTGCTCGGCGCGTTCGCCGCGCCGGCCGCCGCCGCGCCGCTGCGCAACTGCGCGATCAACCTCGACACCGGCGCGGCGACCTGCGCGAGCAGCGAGGACCGGGCAGTGCGCGCCGTCGGCGCCCAGGCCAGCCTGGTCATCACCCGCGTCTACGCTCAGGCGAACTACGGCACCGGGGGCAAGGTGCTCGCCTTCACCCAGGCTCGGGAGTGCACCCCGGGCTACGACGCCGAGTGGCAGTGGGACGACCTGAGCGTCACGTCGGCGGGCGACATGAACAACGCGATCAGCTCGGTGCACACCTACCACCAGTGCGACGTCAAGCTCTTCGACGGGAAGAACTTCACCGGCGCGTCGTCGACCTGGATCGATGAGGCACCCGTGCTCGGCAACATCGGCGACGGGTGGGGCAACCGGGCGAGCTCGATCAAGTTCTCCTGACCAGCCGGCCGGCGATGACCTGAAATGGCGTTGCCGGTTGGTCGCCGAGCGGCTCCCGGACGGGTTCGTCTCCGTCCGGGAGCCGCTCTCGCCGCGCCTGACGGCCCGCTCCCGAGGGGCCGCCGCGACGCGCGGCCTGCGTCCGTCAGGTCAGCCGGCGGCGGATCCACCAGACGCAGAAGCCGGTCAGGGCCAGGGCGAGGCCGAGGTAGAGCCCCGCCTCGGCCCATTGCAGAGCCCAGAAGTTGCCGGCGGGCTGGTAGGTGGCCCGCTGCTGGTAGCCGCGGCGAGGTGGGAGGCGGCGTCGCGGGCTCCTCAGGAAAGCAGGGGGCGCCAGCGGTCCGCCGACTCCATCATGTCCAGAATGACCCGCTCCAGGAACGTCCCTCCCCTGGTCAGCCGCCGCCCGACGGGGCTGTCGACCCCGATCGCCTCCGCCGCCGCCAACGAGGCCCGCGCCGCGTCGCGCGTCTGCCGGAAGCTGATCGCCACCGAGTGGTACCAGGCGTCGTCGTCGACCACGTAGATGTCGCAGCGCCGCTGCGGGTCCCGCTCGCGCCGGACGTACCCGTTGCGGATCAGGAAGTTCACGGCCACCGAGATGGAGGCCGGGCTGACCTCCAGTCGGCGGGTCAGCTCGGCCGCGGTGCGCCGGCCGGCCTCGGAGAGCAACAGGTCGACGTGCACGCGCGCGGTGGTCCTCGGCAGCCCGGACCGGACCGCCATCTCGACGATCTCCGCCTCCGCCGCGCCGACCGGCGCTCCGGCGTCACGCGCGGGTGCCGGCGTGCCGCGCCGCGCCCGCCGGGCCGTCGCCCGGTGCGCCTGCTGGGGCTGGTAGCCGCCGGGGCCGCCGTTGCGCCCGACCTCGCGGCTGATCGTCGAGGTCGGGCGGTCGAGCCGCCGGGCGATCTCGGCGTAGGAAAGCCTGTCGGCGAGCCCCGCCGCGATGCGCTGGCGGTCCTGCTGGGTCAACCGTTCTCCTGGCATGCCGCCAGTGTTGCCTTCGCCGCCATTCATTGCAACGCCGCATTGCGTTCGCGCCCAGCGTCATTGCACCAATTTACCGCCAACCACCTGGGCTGATGCGTTTATCGACATTGACCGGACCTCGAACGCAACGTAGCTTTCGGCATATACCGAATAGACGTCGGCGAACGGGGAACGACCATGACCGAATCCGTCCACACCGTCACGACGCTGCCCGCGGCGCGTCGGCCCGGCTGCCCCTTCGACCCGCCCGCCGAGCTGGTGGACGCCCGCCGGCACGGCCCCATCAGCCGCTACACCTTCCCCGGCGGGAGGCCCGGCTGGCTGGTCACCGGCTACGACCTGGTCAGGTCGGTCCTGGCCGACCGGCGGTTCAGCTCCCGCAAGGAACTCATGCTCCACCCGACCATCGACTACGGGGACATCGAGGTGCCCCCGGCGCCGCCCGGCGAGTTCCTCCTCATGGACGAGCCCCGGCACGGCCGCTACCGGAAACCGCTGGTGCGCAAGTTCACCGTGCGGCGGATGCGGCAGCTCACCGAGCGCGTCGAGCAGATCACCACCGAACACCTGGACGCCATGGAGCAGGCCGGGCCGCCGGCCGACCTGGTGACCGCGTTCGCCAAGCCGATCCCCGCCATCATGATCTGCGAGCTGCTGGGGGTGCCGTACCAGGACCGGGCATCCTTCCAGGAGCAGGTCGACTCGTTCATGAACGGGGAGACGAGCGACGAGGACCTCCTGGCGGCCTACACCGCGACCCAGGACTACCTCGCCGAGCTGGTGGCCGCCAAGCGGGCAAACCCCACCGACGACATCCTCGGCGACCTCACCGACAGCGACCTCACCGACGAGGAGCTGAAGGGGATCGCCCTGCTCCTGCTGGCCGCCGGGCTCGACACCACGGCGAACATGCTGGCCCTCGGCACCTTCGCGCTGCTGCGCAACCCGGAGCAGTTGGCCGCGCTGCGCGCCGACCCCGCGCTCGCCGATCCGGCCGTGGAGGAGCTGCTGCGCTACCTCACCGTCGCCAAGACGTTCATGCGGACGGCGCTGGAGGACGTAGAGGTCGGCGGCCAGACCATCCGGGCCGGCTCGCCGGTGATCCTGTCGTACCACACCGCCAACCACGACCCCGAGCGCTTCGCCGACCCCCACGTGCTCGACCTCGGCCGGCAGGACGGCGGGCACCTGGCCTTCGGCCACGGCATCCACCAGTGCCTGGGGCAGCAGTTGGCCCGCGTCGAGCTGCGGGTGGCGCTCCCCGCGCTGGTCCACCGCTTCCCCACGCTGCGCCTGGCCGTGCCGGCGGAGGAGGTCCCCCTGCGCCCGGAGAGCGCGGACATCCACGGGGTGAAGAGCCTCCCGGTCACCTGGGACGCGTGACCGGGGCCGACCACCGTGGACACCGGGCACTCACCACCGCCGGGCCGGTCTCAGTACCGGCTCTCCGGGCTCGGGCCGGAGCGGGGGCCGTAGGGGGCCGTCTCCAGCCAGCGGCCCAGCGCCGGCACGTGCGGGGCGAGCGCCGCGCTGCACCGCTGCCGCAGCCGCATCGCCGGCCCGGGGCGCAGGTGGCGCAGCGCGTCCCGGGCCGCGTCGCGGTTGTGGCGGGCGGCGCGCTGCCGCTGCTCGGCGTACCGGGCGACGGCCCCCGCCACGTCCGCCGGCGCGGCGGCGAGGGCGTCGGCGGCGGCCGCGGCGTCGGCGATGCCGCTGTTCATCCCGCGCGCCCCGAACGGCGGGAAGAGGTGGGCGGCCTCGCCGGCCAGCAGGACCCGACCGGTGGCGTCGACCATGCGGTCGGCCACCACCTGCTGGAACTGGTAGCGGGCCACCCACAGGACGCGGTCGCGGTACGCGGCGGGCACGACCGCCGGCAGCCAGTCGCGCGCCGCATCGGCGGTGGCGAAGTCCTCGGGTACGTCGTCGACGCGGCACTGGAGGTCGATCTGGCAGCCCCCGGCGAACGGCACCTGCATGACGGTGCGCCGCCCGATCCCCGGGTGCTCGTAGTGCAGGGTCCGGGCCGGCGGCAGCGGGTCGTCGGGGTCGTCGGCGAGGTCCACCACGACGTGGAAGCCGCGCGCCCGGGGGCCGTGCAGCCCGATGCCGACGGCGCGGCGCACCGCCGAGCGCGCGCCGTCGGCGGCGACGACGTACGGCGCGTCGAAGCGCCGCCCGTCGGCGGTGTGGACGGTGACGCCGTCGCGGCCGGGGTCCACCCCGGTCACGGGTGTCCCCCACCGGATGTCGACCCCGGCGTCCGCGCAGGCGTCGAGCAGGAAGCGTTCGGTGTCGACCTGGCGGAGGCTGACGAACGGCGGCAGCGTCCCCGGCGGCGGGGGCGGGTAGCTCCGCTGGAACACCTGCCGCCCGCCGTGCAGGGTGCGCCGGGTCCGCCAGACCAGGCCGTATTCGGCGATCCGGCGCGCGAGCGACGGGTCGATCGCGCCCAGCCGGTGGAGGGTCTGCCCGTGGACGAACAGGGCCCGGCTGCCCGGCCGGGCCCGGTCGGCGGGCTCGGCCTCGATCAGGGTCACGGGCAGCCCGTGGTGCCGCAGGGCCAGCGCGGCGGTCAGGCCGGTCGGGCCGGCCCCCACGACGATCACCGCGACGCCCCGGCGGCGACGCGCTGCCGGACGATCTCCCGCAGCCGGGCCTTGTCCACCTTGCCGACGGGGGTGCGGGGGAACGCCGGCAGCACCTCCAGCCGGTCGGGCAGCTTGAACGCGGCGACGCCGCGCTCCCGCAGGTGGCCGACGATGTCGGCGAGCTGCGGCGGCTCGCCGCGCGGGACGACGAACGCGCAGGTGCGCTCGCCGAGCACCGGGTCGGGCATGGCGACCACCGCGCAGTCGTGCACGGCGGGGTGGGCCAGGACGTGGTCCTCCAGCTCCTCGGCCGGCACCTTGTCGCCGCCCCGGTTGATCTGGTCCTTGATCCGACCCTCGACGACCAGGTGGCCGCTGGGCAGCAGCCGCACCACGTCGCCGGTGCGGAAGAAGCCGTCGGGGGTGAACACCCGCGCGTTGTGCTCGTCGGCGCGGTAGTAGCCCCGGAACGTGTACGGGCCGCGCACGAGCAGCTCCCCCGGCTCGCCGGGCGGCACGTCGCGGCCGGCCTCGTCGACCACCCGCACCTCGTCGTCGGGGGAGATCGGCCGGCCCTGGGTGGTGGCGACGACCTCCGGCGGGTCGTCGGGGGCGGACTGGCTGAGCAGCCCCTCGGCCATCCCGAACGACTGTTGCAGCGCGCAGCCGAGGGCCGGGGTGAACCGGCGGGCCGCCTCGGCGCTGAACTTCGCCCCGCCCACCTGCACCAGGCGCAGGCTGGACAGGTCGGTGTCGCCCAGCTCGGCCATGTCCGTCCAGAGCAGGGCCAGCGGCGGCACCAGGCCGGTGACGGTGACCCGTTCGCGTTCGACGAGCGTGAACGCGTCGTCGACGGCGGCGGTGGGCGCGAGCACGACGCGCCCGCCCACGTGCAGGGTGCCGAGGATGCCGGGGCAGGCCAGCGCGTAGTTGTGGCCGGCGGGCAGCACGGCGAGGTAGACGTCGCGCTCGGTGAGCCGGGCGTTCTCGGCGCTGGCCCGCAGGTTGTAGCCGTAGTCCTCGTGGGTGCGGGGGATCAGCTTGGGCTTGCCGGTCGTGCCGCCGGAGAGCAGGAACAGCGCCACGTCGGCCGGGTCGACGTCCGTCCGCACCGGGTCGGCGTCGAGCCGGTCGAGCGGGTGGAACTCCTCGGCGTCGCCGGCGACCACCACCGTGCCCGGCAGCGCCAACCGGCGGGCCAGCTCCCGGTGGTCGTAGCCGAGGTACCGGTCGGGGACGACCAGCGCGACCGCGCCGCTGGCCTCGTGGAGGTGGCGCAGCTCGCTGTCGCGGTGCGAGGGCAGCGCGAAGACCGGCGGCGCGCCGAGGCGCAGCAGGGCGAAGGTGACCGCCACGAACTCCAGCGTGTTGGGCAACTGCACCACGACCCGGTCGCCGGCGGCGATGCCGAGCGCGTGCAGGCCCCCGGCCAGCCGGTCGGCCCGGCCGTCCAGCTCGCCGTAGGTCATCCGGCGCTCCGGCTCGACGAGGGCGATCCGGTCCGGGTCGCGCCTCGCCCACTCGCGCAGCCGCTCGTCGAGGCGCTCGGGCCGCCAGTGGCCCCGGTCGCGGTAGCGCCGCGCGAACTCCTCCGGCCAGGGAACGCACCCTTCGAGCATTCCTACTTCCCTCCCGTCTCGACGTGTCGGTTGAGCCAGTCGACGAGGCGGCTCAGCCGCGCCCAGCCGTCGCGGACCAGCCGCGCCGCCGAAGCCCCGTGGAGCTGGTCGTTCTCCTTGACGTAGCGCTCGGCGCCCAGCGAGCGGTACCGCAGCAGCTCCACCCGGGGGTGGTCCGCCGGGAAGCCGCGCGGGTGGGTCTTCAGCCGCTCGCCGACGAGCTTCCAGTCCTCGCCCTCCAGCTCGTCGACGATCTCCTGGAGCTTGCGCCCGGAGCGGTCCGCGTCGACGGCCTCCCGGTAGCGGGTGACCTGCGCCGAGGTCAGGCCGTGGTAGCCGCCGCCGAGGTGGACGCCGCGCCCGTCGAGCTGGAGGTAGTAGCCGATGCTGTCGGCGGAGCCGGCGGTCAGGCCCTGGTACGTCTTGTACGGCGACTTGTCCTTGGCGAAGCGCACGTCCCGCTGGGGCCGCCACACCTTCGTCGCGCCGAACCGGTCGCCCAGCTCCTCGGCGAGGGCCTGCATCGGGTCGCGCACGCAGGTGTCGTACGTGTCCTTGTGGGCGTGCCAGAAGTCCCGCGAGTTGTCCCGCTCCAGCTTGCGGTAGAAGGCGAACGCCTCGGGCGGGAATCCCTTGAAGGTCACGCCGGTCTCCTCTGTGGTCGGTCGGCGGCTCACGGCCGGGTGGGTGGGCGGGTCACAGCAGCGGGGGCGGCGGTTCACAGCAGCCGGGCGAAGTGGGCGAGCAGCGCGCGGGCCTGGGCGGGGCTGAGCCTCGGGTCGCAGGCGCTGGTGTAGCGCGGCAGGGCCACCCGGTCGGGGACGGCGGGGGTGTCCTCCGGGGTGGCCACGCACTCGGTGACGTCGTCGGGGGCCACCTCCAGGTGCAGCCCGGCCGGGGGTTGGCGGCGGTACCGCAGCGCGCGGACGAAGCCGGCCACCTCGTCGTGGATGGCCTGAAGCGGCCGGGTCTTCGCGCCGCCGCGCAGCACGACGGTGTTGCCGTGCATGGGGTCGCAGAGCCAGAGCACGGGCGCGCCGCGCCGGGTGACCTCGGTGACGAGGTCGGGCAGGAGCCGGTGGACGTGCCGCGCGCCGAGCCGGGTCACGAAGGCGAGCTTCCTCGGCACGCCGTGCGGGTTGAGCAGCCTGCTGAGCCGTACGGCGTCGTGGGGGGTGGTGGTCGGCCCGATCTTGACGGCGACCGGGTTGTCGAGCGCGGCGGCCCAGCGCACGTGCCAGCCGTCGCAGTCGCGGCTGCGGTCGCCGATCCAGACGAGGTGGCCGGAGGAGGCGTAGCGGCCGGTGGCGTGGGCGCGCACCAGCGGCTGCTCGTAGTCGACGAGGAGCGCCTCGTGCGAGGCGTAGAGCGCCTCCGCCGCGGGCCGCCCGGCCCGGGAGGCGCGGACGCGGGCCAGCGCGAGCGCCGAGCTGTCGTACCCGGTGAGCATCCGGCGCGGGTCGGGGCGGCGGGCCTCGGCCGTGGGCGCGCAGCCGTTGACCAGGTCGCCCCGGTACGCCGGCAGGACGGTGCCGTCGCCGAGGGTCTGCGTCGGCGAGGAGCGGGGCTTGGCGTACTGCCCGGCGAGGCGGCCGACGGTGACGCAGGGCCGGCCGGTGTCGGCGCGCAGCGCGTCGGCGAGGGCGTACAGGTGGGCGATGCGGGCGTCGAGCGCGGCGTCGGTGGCGTCGGCGAAGCGTTCGGCGCAGTCGCCGGCCTGGAGCACGAGCCGCTCTCCCCGGTGGGCGTCGGCGAGGGCGGCGAGCAGGTCGGCGCACTCCGCCCAGCCGACGAGGGGCGGCCGGTCGGCGAGGGCGTCGCGGACGGTCGCGACGTGGCCCGGGTCCGGCCACGCCGGTTGCTGCACCGGCGCGGCGGGGGCGGCCAGGGTGCTCACGGGGCCAGCCGCTCGATGGTCCAGTCGCCGTCGACGCGGCGGTACCGCACCCGGTCGGGGGCCTCGTGCGGCTGCGCCTGCCAGAACTCGACCCGGTCGGGCAGGAGCCGCAGGCCGCCCCACTCGTCGGGGCGCGGCAGCTCCTGCCCGGCGAACCGGTCGGCCACCTCGGCGACGCGCTCGCGCAGCGCGGCGCGGTCGGGCAGCACCGACCGCTGGTCGCTGGCCCAGGCCAACGTCTGCACGGCGCGCGGCAGCCGGGTGAAGTGGTCGTCGCTCGCCAGCGCGTCGAGCGGCTCGACGGTGCCGCCGACCCGCACCTGCCGGCCGGCGGAGAGCCAGCCGAAGCAGAGTTCGGCGTGCGGGTTGCCGGCCAGGTCGGTGGCCTTGGCGCTGCCCAGCCCGGTGAAGAAGACGAAGCCGTGGTCGAGGCGGGCCAGGTCGACGTGGCGGGCGGCGGGTCGACCGTCGGCGTCGACGGTGGCCAGCACGGCGGCGTCCGGCGCGGCCGGGCGTCCCGCGCGCCACTGGTCGTACCAGGACCGGAACTGAGCCAGCGGGTCCCGGTCCGCTGTGGTGGGATCGAGGGTGTCGGGCTCGACGCCGACGAGGCCCTCGTGGCTCGTGGTGGGTCGTAGGCTGCGCCTCTGGACCTTCATCGCCCGGGCCTCCTGTGCATGCGCTCTGTTGTGGACGAAGGGGGAAGACTGTGGATTCGGCAAGCCTGGATCTGGTACGCCGCCTGCGGCAGCGCCACCACGACGTGGTGGAGCCGCAGACCTTCCGGCTGCTCGGCCAGGAGTGGGACCTGCTGCCCGGGGTGTACGCCCCGAACCTGACGCCGTCGGCCGCGCTGTACGCGCAGTGGCTGCCGTACCCGGTCGGCGGTGCGTTCTGCGAGGTCGGCTGCGGCACCGGCTACATCTCCGTGCTCGCGGCGCAGCGCGGTTGCGCCCGCGTCACGGCGTTGGACGTCAGCCCGGCGGCGGTGGAGAACACCCGCCGCAACGCGGACCGGCACGGGGTGACCGACCGGGTCGACGTGCGCTGCGGGGACCTGTTCGCGCCGCTGGACGACGGGGACCGCTACGACCTCGTCTTCTGGAACTCGAACTTCGTGGACACGGCGCTGCCGGAGTCGTCGGACGCGATGCTCGACCGCGCCTTCGCCGATCCGGGCTACACCACTCATGACACCTTCCTCCGTACGGTCGCCGACCGCCTCGCGCCGGGCGGCCGGGTCATGCTCGGCTTCACCGACCTCGGCGACACGGGGCTGTTGGGCCGGCTCGCCGCCGCGCGCGGGTGGCGTCCGGAGCCGCGCCGCCGGGCCGTCGGCGCGCACCCCGACGGCGAGTTGCGTTACGAGCTGATCGAGCTGGTCCGGGCGTGAGGCCGCTGCGGCGGGGCGTGCGTCACCGCATGCTCCGCCGCAGCGCCAGCGGGGCCAGGACGACGGTCGAGACCGCCGCCCAGGCGAGGGTCTGGAGCACCGGCGTCAGGACCGGCCCGCCCCAGGAGAGGCCGAGCAGCGCCGAGTGGGCGGTCGACAGCGGGTTGAGCCGGATCACCGGCTGCGCCCAGTCGGGGAACGCCGACAGCGGCACCAGGCAGGTCGACAGCAACAGCAGCAGCGTCACCGGCGTGGTGAGGGCCGTGTTCGCCGACTCCGCGCTGCCGACGCTCGCGCCGACCAGCAGCGCCGCCCACAGGAAGATCACCGCGAAGAGCAGCGCGACGAGCAGGAACCCGAGCGCCGCCGGCGCGCCCTGCCGGAACCGGAAGCCGAGCAGGTACCCGACGGCGACGGTGACCACGGTGACGAGCGTGAACTTGACCAGGTCGCCGCCGATGCGCCCGAGCAGCGGCGACACCGGGGAGATCGGCATCGTCCGCAGCCGGCCGTGCAGGCCGCCCCGCAGGTCGAGGTGGTGGGCCACGGCGGTGCCCGCGCTGCTGTACGCGACGCTGAACAGCACGATGCCGGGGGCCAGCCGGGCGATGTACGGCTCCTCGGTGGAGCCCGCGACGACCTCGCCGAACATCACCAGCATGAGCAGCAGCAGGATCAGGGGGAAGGCGACGGCGTCGCCCAGCAGTTGCGGGCTGCGCAGGAACCGCCGGGTGTTGCGCCCGGCCAGCAGCGCCGCCTCGGCCGCCACGCTCATCGTGCCCTCCGGAAGACTCGGGACGCCGCGACGCCGAAGACGACCGCCAGCACCGCGACCCAGACCACCGCGCCCCGGACCTCGACCCACGACGGGGAGGCCGACGCCAGCGAGCGCAGCGCGTCGATGACCACGGAGACCGGGGAGTTGCGGATGACGGGTTCGAGCCAGCCGGGGAACGCGTCGGCCGGGACGAACGCCGTCGACAACATGATCAGGGCCAGGTAGGGCAGGTTGAGCAGGGTCGCGACGGCGGCCGGGTCGCCCGAGGAGAGCCCGACGGCGGTGGTGCCGGCGGTCAGCGCCAGGGCGAACGCGACGGCGAGCGCCACGAACCCGCAGGCGGCCAGGACGCCGCCGTGGAACCGGAAGCCCGCGAGGTGACCGGTCAGGCTGATCACGACGACGGCGACGAACGCCCCCACGGCCTCGCTGGCGATCCGGCCCAGGGCGATCGCGCCCCGGTTGACCGGCATGACGAGGCAGCGGCGGTACATGCCCGACGCCCGGTCGGCCGCTGACGCCGCGCCGGAGGTGTTGGCGACGGTGAACATCCACTGCGCGACGATGGCCGGCGGCAGGAACTGCCCGTAGTCCAGGCCCCGGGCGTCGAACAGCCGCCCGAACAGCAGCAGGAAGCCGAACACGAAGATCAGCGGGAAGACGACGAACATGACGGCCATCTCGACGGTCGCCCGGTGCCGCAGGTTGCGTCCGGCCAGGACGGCGCCCTGGGCTACCAGGTTGCCGAGCCCCGCCTCGGTGCCGGCCGCCGCCGTCACGACCGCGCCCCTTCCGCCGGGACCGCCCCGGCGGGCCGCTCCCCGTCCCGGCCGGTCGTCCCCGCGTCCCCGTCGGCCGCCCTTTCGTCCCCGTCGGCCGTCTCGTCGGCCCGGCCGGTCAGGGCGAAGAAGACCTCGTCCAGGGTGGGCTTGCGCAGGGCGGCGTCGTCGATCTCGATGCCCCGGTCGTCGAGCAGCCGGACGATCTCCACGAGCTGCGCCGGGCGCGACACCGGCACCACCAGGTGCTCGCCGTGCTCGGCGACCTCGCCCGAGAACGCGCGCAGCGCCTCCCGGGCCGCCGCCCGGTTCGGCTCCGGCACCGTCACCTCGCACACCTGGCCGCCGACGCGCCCCTTCAGCTCGTCGCCGGTGCCCTCGGCGATGACCCGGCCCGCGTCGATGACGACGACCCGGTCGGCGAGCCGGTCGACCTCCTCCAGGTACTGACTCGTCAGCAGGATCGTCGCGCCGTCGTCGCGGAGCTGCCGGATGGTCTGCCAGAGCTCCTCGCGACTGCGGGGGTCGAGGCCGGTGGTCGGCTCGTCGAGGAAGACCACGGGACGCGGCACCACCAGGCTGGCGGCCAGGTCCAGGCGACGCCGCATACCGCCCGAGTACGCCTTGACCGGCTTGTCGGCGGCGTCGCCCAACGCGAACCGGTCCAGCAGCTCGTCGGCGCGCTGTCGGGCCTGCCGCTTGGGCAGCCGCAGCAGCCGGCCGAACAACATTAGGTTGTCCCGCCCGCTGAGCACCTCGTCCAGGGCGGCGAACTGGCCGGTGACGGCGATGCGGGCGCGCACCTGTTCCGGTGCGCCCGTCACGTCGCAGCCGTCGACCAGCAGCCGCCCCCCGTCGGGCGTCAGCACCGTCGTCAGGCAGTTGATGATGGTGGTCTTTCCCGACCCGTTCGGCCCGAGCAGGCCGAGCAGTGTGCCGGCACCCACCGTGAAGGAGACGTCCCGCACGGCCGGCTTGCCGTCGAACTCCTTGCGCAGGTGCTCGACCTCGATCCCCCACTGGGTCACGTTCTCATCCCTCCTGCCGACCGGGGCATCCCGCCCCGCGTCGGCCTACCGGTGTCAGTTCTCGGACGTGGACACCGGCGTCTGCTGGTGGAACATCAGCTTCCAGCCGCCGTCGCGGCGCACCCAGACGCTGGACATGTAGAGGCGGAACGTGCCGCGCCCGGCGACCTGCGCGTTGGCCCGGTACGTGATGACGGCGCTGTCGTCGCCGAGGGGGACGAGCTTCTCCTGGTCGAGGGTGAAGCCCTCGAAGGGCGAGGTGTTGCCGTCGATCTCGGCCACCAGGTCGTCGCCCGTGGAGACCCCGTCGTGCTCGACGACGAGGGTGTCGGGGGTGACCAGGGCTCGGTAGAAGTCGCCCTTGGCGGCGGAGATCGCCCGCCAGCCCTCCTCCTCCAGCGCGAACAGTTCCTTCAGAAGTTGCGTGCGGTCGCTGGTCGTCACCTTTTCCTCCTCATTTCTGTTGATCGGTTGGGACAGCCTACCGATCAGAGCTTTTGTCGGCTACGTGACATTCCGATGGGATACGGGGGAATCTCACGGTGTCGAGGGCCACGACATCGACACCGGTGTGCCCGGTCGTAGGTCCGCCAACACCTCGCGGACCGTCGTCACCGGCCGCTCGACGAGATAGAAGTGGTCGCCGGGCAGCACCCGGTGCCGGAAGTCGCCCCGGGTGCACCGCCGCCAGGCTTCGGCCTGCTCCGGCGTCACCTCCGGGTCGCTGTCGCCGCAGAGCGCGGTGATCGGCGTGTCCAGCACGATCTCGCCGTCCGGCTGGTACGTCTCGATGAGCCGGTAGTCGGCCCGCAGCGCGGGCAGGACCATCTCCCGCAGGCTGGCGTCGCTGAACAGCTCCTCCTCCGTGCCGCCCAGCCGCCGCAGGTCGGCCAGCAGCGCCTCGTCGCCGCCGGTGTGCACGTCCTCGGCGGGTTGCAGGTGCGGCGCCGGCCGGCCGGAGACGAACAGCCGCGCCAGCGCCCGGCCGTCGCGCTGCTCGATCCGCCGGGCCACCTCGACGGCGACGGCCGCGCCCATGCTGTGCCCGAGGACGGCCAGCTCGGGCCCGGGCACGGACGCCAGCGCCTCCACGATCGGCCCCACCAGCTCGGACATCGTCGTCGCGCACGGCTCACCGGCGCGGTCCTGCCGGCCCGGGTACTGCACCGCCAGCAGCTCCACGCCCCGGGGCAGCAGCCGGGCCCACTTGCTGTAGAAGCTGGCCGCGCCGCCAGCGTGGGGAAACGCCACCAACCGGATCAGCGAGCCGTCCGGGGCCGGCGAGGGAGTGTTGAGCCGGCGCAGCCACCGCTGCGCCCGCAGGTCGACGGCCGTCGCGCCGGTCATCGCGCCTCCTCCAGGTCGGGGTCGGTTGCCAGGTCGGGGTCGGTTGCCAGGTCCAGGTCGCGCAGCGACAGCGGCTCGGGCGGCGGCGCGTCGAGCAGCTCGGGCTTGCCCAGCCGGACGCTCGCGTCCCGCCACGCCTGGCAGACGGCGAGCTGCGCCTGACCGGCCGCGAGCGGGGAGACGCCGGCCCGGCTGTCGCGGTGCAGCGCCGCCAGGTGCCGGGCCGCGGCCTCCGGCCACAGCCGGCCGACGATCTCGCGGTAGCTGGGCGCCTCGGCGGGGCCGAGGAACTCGGCGCTGGGCGCGTCGAGGTGCGCCCCGGGGGCCTCGTCGAGGCGGTGGGCCGACCGGCCCTCCTCGGGGAAGTGCGGGCGGGGGCTCCAGACCACCGGGCCGTGCGTGTTGAGCAGCGTCAGGTTGCCGCCCTCCGCGCCGATGGTGATCCGGTGCAGCAGGTGCGCGTGGTTGTCCGGGTCGGTCACGTGGAGCTGGTTCTGCACCCGGATCGCGATGGGCACGCCGCGCACCTGCCCGGTGAGCGTGCGGAACGGCCCGCCGCCGGTCACCGGCTCGTCGAACGACCACGGCCGCAGCCCGCCGAGGGCCAGCCGCAGGATGTCGAACAGGTGGTAGAAGACCTGGAGTCCGCAGGTGGCCTCCACGTAGACCGGTCGCTGCCGCCGGGCCAGGGCCCGCGCCGCGCCGATGAACCGGCGCACCGGGGCGACCTGCGGGTAGTAGGTGCTGACCTGGTGCAGGACGCCGTGGCGGCGGGCCACCCGCAGCGACTCGGCCAGCTCGTCGTGGTGCACCGGCCCCTCCTGGAGCACGTGCGTGCCCCGGCTCATCAGCCGCTGGGCCAGCTCGCTGCCGGGGCCGCCGTTGACCCCCGCGTAGACGGCCACGACCGCCAGGTCCACGTCGGCCGGCACCTGGTCGGGGTCGGTGTAGAGCGGCACTCCGGCCCGCTCGGCGATCCCCACCGACCGCTCGCTGCCCCGGGCGAGGATGCCGGCGAGCCGCAGCGGGCCGTCCGGCCGGGCCAGGGCGCCGAGGTAGACCCGGCCGAAGCCGGTCCCGCAGACGAGCACGTTGGCGGTCACAGCACCCCCTCCTCCACCGCGGTGGCCCCCTCGACGACGTCGAGCCAGCGCACCGCCGGCGCGGCGGCGAGCCGCCGCAGCGTCGTCTCCACGTCCAGCGCCCGCCCGGCGTGGCTGACCCCGTCGGGGAGCCGGCCGTCGAGCAGTTGCTCGACGGCGAGCGCCAGGGCCAGCGCGGTCAGCGCGTAGCTGTCCGTGCCCCGCAGGGTCAGCACCCGGCTGGTCGGCCGGCCCGCCGACGCGCCGTCGAGCTGGAAGACCATCTGCTGGTACGCGGCGCGGCCGAACAGGTCCAGCTCGGCGGCCCGGACGACCCGCTCGACGGCGTCGGGGGCGTCGGGGTCCACCCGGCCGAGCACCGACAGGGCGTGATCGCCGTCGAAGACGTGGTACCAGTGCACCTCCTCGACGCCGAGCGCGCCGGCGAGCCACTGCGCCTCGGCGCTGAGGAACGGATGCGCGGTGACCCGGCCCGGGAAGTGGGGGAGCTCGGCGTCGCGCAGCGGTTCGAGCCGACCCGGCACCAGCCGGCCGCCGGCCCACGCCGCCCCCGAGCGCCGGTCCCGGTCGCGCATCCCGGCCAGGTAGTCGGCGGCGGCGGCCGGGGTGAACCGGTCCCGGCCGCCGAGGTGGGCGGTCAGCCGGTCCAGCCGGTCGAAGTGCCCGGCGGCGAGGGCGCGCGGCAGCAGCGCCGACAGGCCCGGGGTCATCCCCGCGCCGAGCACCACGCGCCGCCCGGCGGGCACCCGCCCCGGCTGGCAGGTGTCGGCCGGGGAGACGTAGTCGGCCCCGGCGGCCAGGGCCGCCGCCGCCACCCGGTCGCCGATGCGGTCGGCGGGGCCGGTGCAGTCCACCACGACGTCGCAGCCGGCGCAGAACGCCGCCAGGCCGCCCGGGTCGTCGACGTCGGCGACGACGCCGCGCTCCCCCGCCGCCCGGCGCACGGCGTCGGGGTTGCGCCCGGCCGGCCGGACCGTCACCGCCAGCCCGTCGAGCAGGTCGACCGTGGCCGCGCCCACCGCGCCGGTGCAGCCGAGCACCCCGACGGTCGTCATCGCCGCTCCCCGGCGTGCACCTCGCGCAGCACCTCGACCACCCGGTCCGCATGCGGGGGCCGCAGGCAGGTGAAGTGGTCGCCGGGCACGTCCACGATCGACAGGTCGCCCAGGCACAGCTCCCGCCAGAACTCCGTCATGTCGCGGCGCAGCCACGGCAGGAACCCGGTGTCCTCGGTCTCCCGCAGGAACGTGACGTCCCCGAGGTACGGGGTCGCCCGGTGCCGGGTCACCGCCGCCATGCTGGTCCGGTACAGCTCGTACAGCGACGACAGGTCGACCTCGGCGGCGTCGGCGTCGTCGGCCTGCCCGGTGATCGCGGCCAGCCGCTGCGCCTGCGGCCGGGCCCGCAGCGCCGCGAAGCGGGCCGCCACGTCGGCCAGCTCGTCGTCGCCGGTGAGCGCGTCGAGCGCGCCGCTGGGCACCCGGCCCGGCGTGGCGGCGAGGACCGCGTCGAAAGCCCGCGCGATCCGCGCGTCGTCCGGGTAGCCCAGCGCCTCGGTGTCGGCCCCGACCAGCCGGGCGAAGACGTACTCCAGCACCAGGTCGTCCTCGACGGTGTGCGGCAGCCCGTAGCTGCTGATGATCGTCAGGCTGGCCACGGTCGCGCCGGCCTCCGTGAGCTGCCGGGCGATCTCCAGGGCCACCAGGCCACCCATGCAGTAGCCGACGACGTGGAACCGCTCGTGCCCGGTCTCCAGCAGCCGCCGGGTGTAGTCGGCGGCGCGCCGCTCGACCAGCCCGGCCGGGTCCTCGTCGCGGTACGGGTCGTCGCCGCCGACGGCGAGTCCCACGACCGGCCCGGCGTCGTCCAGCAGGGGGATGAGCGTCCGGTACGCGGCGAGGGTGCCCACCCCGTCGTGGACGAGCACGCGCAGCTCGTCGCCGGGGGCGTCGGTGAGCCGAATCAGCGGGTCGCCCGGCGTCGGTGCGCCGGTGCCGTGCTCCCCGGTCGGCGCGGCGGAGCGCACGGCCTCGGCGAGCCCGGCCACGGTGGGGCGGTTCATCAGGGCGCGCAGCAGCGTGTCGTAGAGCAGGCCGCCGGCCTCGGGGATTTCCTCGCGGACCCGCCCGGCGAGCCGCGCGACCAGCAGCGAGTCCCCGCCGAGCTGGTAGAAGTCCTCGTCGCGACCCACGGCGGGCACCCGCAGCAGGTCTGCCCAGACGGCGGCGAGGCGGCGCTCCAGGTCGTCGGCGGGGGCGTGGTGCGGCCCGGCCGCCTCGCCCTGCTCGCGGCGGGCCCACCGGCGCAGCAGCGCGGTGTCCACCTTGCCGTTGCCGGTGACCGGCAGCGCGTCGACGACCTGGGTCTGGGCCGGCACCATGTACTCGGGCAGCCGCTCGGCCGCGTGCCGGGTCAGCTCGTCGGGGCGCACGTCGCACCGGTCGGCCTTGAACCGGGCGGCGAAGACGTGCTGGCCCAGCGCCGCGGTCACGTCGTCGGTGCCGGGCAGGTGCAGCACCACGTCCGCCTGCGCCTCCGCCAGCAGCCCCCGCCACTGCTCCACGGACAGGAACGTCTGGTCGCGCCCGCGCCGCAGGTCCTCGTAGTCCCACTTCTCCGGGTCCTTCTCCGGCATCATGAACTCCATCGAGGTCATGATCTGGACGTTCTCCCGGGTGGTCTCGATGAAGACCAGCCAGCCGCCGGGGGCGAGCAGCTCCCGCAGCCGGCCCAGCACCACCCCGGCGTGCCGGGAGTTGTGCAGCACGTTGGCGCAGACCACCACGTCGAAGCTGTTGGGCAGGTAGCCCTGCTCGCGCGGGTCGTCGTTGATGTCCAGCAGCCCGTAGCGGAGGCGGTCGCCGAAGCGCTGCCGCGCCTCGGTGAGGAAGAACTGCGACACGTCGGTGAACATGTAGTCCACGTCGGCGTCGGCGAGCTGGGGCACGACCACGGTGCTGGTGCCGCCCACGCCCGCGCCGACCTCCAGCACCCGCAGGGTCTCCGGCCGGTCGGCCGACAACTGGCGCAGCAGCCCGAGGACGGCGTGGTTGACGTACCGGCTGATCACGTTGTCCCGGTACGCGGCGTACGAGATGTCCAGCCTGCCCTCGGGGAAGAGCAGCGGCAGCGGGTCAGCCTCGTCGCGCAGCAGTTGCGGCAGCAGCTCGGTGCTGGTGCGGAAGTAGCCGATGAGGGACGCCTGGTACTGCTCCTCGCGCTGTAGCTCGTCCACGGCGGCCCACGCGGCGGCCAGGTCGGCGGCGTCGACGGTGCGGGGGGCGCGGTACCCGTCCCCGGCGCGGGTCAGCAGCCCCGCCTCGACCAGCGCGGCCAGCCAGCGCCGGACCAGCCGGTGGTGCCGGGGCGCGACCCGGGCGCGGGCGATGACCTCGTCGGTGGTGTGCGTGTCGTCGGGGCCGGCGAACAGCCCCTGCGTGGTCAGGGCGTGCAGCATGCCGAGCAGCCCGGCGAGGTCGAGGCGGCGCATGAACTCGGCCAGCTCGTCGCGGTCCACGTCGACGGTGGTGGCGTCGCCGGCGGCACCGGCGGCGGCGGTCAGCGCGGCCAGGCGCGCGTCGGGGCGGGTGTCGCGCCCGGCGGGCTGGGCGAATGCGACGAGGCGGCGCTGCGCCGGCTCGTCGCCGTCGACGAGGACGTGCGCGGCGGCGACGCCGGGGTGCCCGGCGAGCGCGGCCTCGACCTCGGCCAGCTCGATGCGGTGGCCCCGGACCTTGACCTGCCGGTCGGTGCGGCCGAGGAACTCGATGACGGCGTCGCGCCGGTACACGCCGACATCGCCGGTGCGGTAGAGCCGGCCCAGCTCCGGGTGCTGCGGGAAGCGCTCGGCGGTCTGCCGCTCGTCGTTCAGGTAGCCCAGGGCGAGGCCCGCGCCGCCGATGTACAGCTCGCCCGGCACGTGCTCCGGGCAGGGCCGCCCGGCGGCGTCCAGCACGTGGAAGCTCTGGTTGGCCAGCGGCGTGCCGTACGGGATGCTCGGCCAGTCGGGGTCGACCCGCTCGATCGGGTGGAAGATCGACCAGATGCCGGCCTCGGTGGCGCCGCCGAGGCCGACCAGCCGCAGCCGGGGCCAGCGGGCGCGCACCCGGTCGGGCAGCGACACCGGGATCCAGTCGCCGCTGACCAGCGCCAGCCGCAGCGAGTCGAGGTCGTCGCGGGGCTCCACGGCCAGGTAGTCCTCCAGCAGTTGCAACTGGACGGGCACCGAGTTCCACAGCGTCACCCGGTGGGCGGCCACCAGCTCCGCCCAGTGCGACGGGTCGCCGCGCCGGTCGGCGTCCGGCAGCACGACCGACCCGCCGACGCCGAGCACGCCGAAGATGTCGTACACGCTCAGGTCGAACCCGAGGCTGGCCAGGGCCAGGACCCGGTCGGCGTCGGTGACGCCGAAGCGCCGGTTGACGTCGGCGATCGTGTTCAGCGCGGCCCGGTGCGACATCATCACGCCCTTGGGCACGCCGGTGGACCCGGAGGTGTAGATGACGTAGGCGAGGTCGTCGGGGGCCCGCTCGGGCGGCGGCGGCGTCTCGGCGGCCGGCTCGACGGTGTCGACGGCGACGACCGGGACGGTGAGCCGCGGGTCCAGCCACGACTGGGTGAGCGCGTGACGCACCCCGGCGTCGGCCAGGATGCGGTCGCGGCGGGCCGCCGGCTGCCCGGCCTCGATCGGCAGGTACGCCCCGCCGGCCAGCAGCACGCCGAGGGCGCCGACGACCTGCTCCCAGCCCTTCTCCATCACGAGCGCGACCAGGTCGCCCGGGGCCAGGCCCTGCGCCCGCAGCGCCTCGGCGACCGCGCCGGCCCCGGCGACCAGCTCGCCGTACGTCAGGGTGCGCCGGCCGTCGACGACGGCGGTGCGCGCCGGGTCGCGGTCGGCGGCGGCGAGCACGCCGTCGGTGAGCAGCCCCTCCGGCAGCGGGGCCGGGACGTCGTTGACGGCGGCGCGGCGGCGCGACTGGGCCTCGGGGAGGGTGACCGGCGCGGCCAGCGACCAGGTCGAGGCGTCGGTGGCCAGCCGCAGCAGCAGGTCGCCGAGCTGGGCGAACATGTCCTCGACCACCTCGTCGGGGAGCACCCGCTCGCGCACGTCCCACCGTACGTGCAGGTCGCCGTCCTCCTCGACGGCCTGCGCGTCGATCCACACCTGCGGGGTCTGGCTGCGGCCGTACCCGACCCGCCCGTCGGCGGTGTCCTCCTGCGCCGCCCGTCCGCCCTCGGCGACCCCGAGGGTGCTGGTGAACACGACGGGCATCAGCGCCTCGGAGCGGCCCCGTCTGCGGCCGATCTCGCGCATCACCTCCACCCCGCTGAAGGAGCGATGGTCCATGTCGGCCCAGAGCCGCTGTTGCAGCGTCACGGCCCGGTCGGCGAACGCGGCGTCGACGGAGTTGTCGACCTCCAGCAGGCTGACCGTGGTGAAGTCGCCGACCAGCCGGTCGACCTGCGGGTGCAGGGCCTCCCGGTTGAGCAGGGTGAGGTTGAGGCAGAAGCGCGGCTGCCGGCTCCAGCGCCCGATCACCTCGGCCACGGCGGCGAGCACGGCCGTCGACGGCGTCACCTGACGCTCCCGGGCCGCGGCGCGCAGCGCCGCCCACCGCTCGGCGGGCAGGACGGTGCTCAGCCGCCGGAACCGGGCCGGGCCGTCGCCGCGCTGCGGCAGCACGGGCAGCTCGGGCGCGCCGGGCAGGGTGTCCAGCCGCGACAGCCAGTACTCGCGGTCGCGGTCGTAGGCGACCTCGTCGCGGGCGGCCCGCTGGGCGAGCAGGTAGTCGCGGAAGGTGATCTCCAGCTCGGGCAGCTTGCCGCCGGCGTAGAGCTGCCGCAGCTCGTCGAGGAGCACCTGGGTGCTGAGGTAGTCGGCGACGAGGAAGTCGATGGAGACGTGCAGGACGGCGTGCCGGTCGGTCAGGGTGACGGCGAGCGCGAAGAGCGGCCAGCGCTGCGGGTCGTAGCGGTGGTGGTCCATCCGCTCGCGGGTGGCGCCCAGGTGCGCCTCGATGCGGTCGTCGGGCTCGCCCCGCAGGTCGGTCACCGGGACGTGGTGGCGGGGCACCTCGGGCCGTACCTGCTGGGAGCCCTGCGGGTCGAACACGGCGCGCAGCATGTCGTGCCGGCGGACCAGGTGGTTCCAGGCGTCCTCCAGCCGCTCCGGGTCGAGGTCGGGGAACTCCACCTCGGCGTAGACCTGGCACGGGCTGTCGCCGTACTCGTACAGGTCGGAGCGGCCCAGCAGGTACGACAGTTGCACCTCGGTCAGCGGGAACGGGTCGTGCCGGTGCTCGGGGTCGGGCACCACGGTCGCGCCCTGCCCGGCCAGGTGCGCCAGGACGGCGTCGCGGTGCTCGGCCAGCGCCCGGCGGCGCTCCTCGGTCAACGCGCCCTTCGGGCCGCGGAACCGGAGGCGGCCCTGGTCCTCCCACAGGTGCACGCCCTGATCACGCAGGTCCGCGATCAGCTCGGCGGCGGTCGGGGTGGTCAGCGAGCTGGTCATAGAACGCCTTCCTCGAAGCTGTCGATCAGTTCTGCCGTCTGCGCGACGGTGGGTGCGGCGAAGATCTGCCGCATGGGGATCTCGACCCCGAATTGACTGCGGATCGCCTCGACCAGTCGGGTGGCGAGGAGGCTGTCGCCGCCCAGCGCGATGAAGTTGTCCTGCCGCCCCACCGAGGCAACGCCCAGCAACTCCACCCAGATCGCCGCGACCCGCTCCTCCACCTCACCCCGAGGCGGCTCACCACCAGCGACCGGACCGTCCTCATCGGCCAGAGCCGCCAACGCCTTCCGATCAACCTTCCCATTACCCGTCAACGGCAACTCGTCCAACACCGTGCACACCGACGGAATCGCATACGACGGCAACCGCTCACCCAAGAACTCCGCCAAACCATCCACATCACCATCACCAGCCGGCACCACAAACGCCACCAACCGCAACGGCGACCCCACCGCCAACACCACCGCCGAACCCACCGACGGATAAGCCGACAACGCCGACTCCACCTCACCCAACTCGATCCGATGCCCCCGCACCTTCACCTGATGATCACGACGCCCCAAAAACTCCAACATCCCATCAGGCCAATACCGCCCCACATCCCCCGTCCGATACCACCGCTCACCCGCATACTCCACAAACCGCTCCGCCGAACGCACCACATCATTGCAATACCCCGACGCCACCCCCGCACCACCAATCCACAACTCCCCCGCCACCCAGTCAGGACAATCCCGACCACGACCATCCACCACCCGAAAACGCTGATTCCGCAACGGCCACCCATACGGCACCGACACCCACCCCGCCGGCACCTCCCCCACCTCACACGCATTCGACCAAATAGCCGCCTCCGTCGCACCACCCAACGCCACAAAACGACACGACGACGCCACCCCCCGAACCCGAGAAGGCAAATCCAAACCAACCCAGTCACCCGACACCAACACCAACCGCAACCCCGACAACCCACCATTCGAAGCAGAACCCTCGACGCCAGAACCCGCCACCAACGCCATGTCCAACAACGCCGGCACCGAATTCCACACCGTCACCCCGAAACGCCCACACAACTCCCACCACCGATACGGATCACGCCGATCCGCCTCACCC
>NZ_BBZF01000011.1 GCF_020884795.1 Micromonospora okii | reverse complement strand
TGCATGTCAGTACACTCAGCGGGGTCCCACAACCCCGACCACGCAACCCCTGACAGGTATCACACGCAGCCGGTTTAGCCTCAATCCGCTTTCGCTCGCCACTACTCACGGAATCACATGTTGTTTTCTCTTCCTACGGGTACTGAGATGTTTCACTTCCCCGCGTTCCCTCCACACACCCTATGTATTCAGGTGCGGGTGACTGGACATGACTCCAGCCAGGTTTCCCCATTCGGACACCCTGGGATCACAGCTTGGTTGACAGCTCCCCCAGGCCTATCGCGGCCTCCCACGTCCTTCATCGGCTCCTGGTGCCAAGGCATCCACCGTTCGCCCTTGACAACTTGACCACAAAGATGCTCGCGTCCACTGTGCAATTCTCAACAAACGACCAACCCACAACCCACAAGCCCCACACCAGAAACCCGACAACCGCCGGCGGTATGCGAGACCAGGCCATGCCTGGCAGCCCGCGAAGCTACTCACTCCGCTCAAGGCATCCG
>NZ_BBZF01000010.1 GCF_020884795.1 Micromonospora okii | reverse complement strand
AGTATGGCCCGGGGGATCCGTTAGCTATCGTTCGCGAGAAAGTTAGTAGACACACAGGACCCAGGCGTGCAAGTCAATTTCAGCTGACTACACCGATTCTGGTTAAAAGAGCCTATGGCCACCCTTATTTTAGAGAAAAAAAACCACACCTCTAATGTGTTGGGCACTAGAAAAAGCTAACTACCTAGTCCGTTTCTGGACGACTTCATTGGGAATAACATACCCCCCACTGTGATTAAGACTGGCACTGTCCTAATGCTTTCTTCAATAGGTTTGGCTCATGTGTGATTCCCTCTGGCAAACTTATAGAGGACAAGCAGAATAAACCAATTCAAGGTCGTTGTAGCTGAAGGCCTGGCCTGCCTGACAGTTAATTATGAGCATGTCTTGCCCTTCATGGTGGATATTCACAGCTGAAAGTGGTATTGGCATTTTTTTCTGAGGACACAACGAGGAAATCTGATAAATACGGCCACCTGAAGTCTAGCTCGGAGTTAACAATTTACCACGTTTAGAGCGGCCGCGATATCCTGCAGATGCATCCAGTACTAGTATGGCCC
>NZ_BBZF01000009.1 GCF_020884795.1 Micromonospora okii | reverse complement strand
CGGCCCGACAACTGCACCGGCGGCAACTGCCTCGGTTGATCCACATAGCCGCCCGGCCCCTCCCGCACGCGTCGCGGGAGGGGCCGCAGGCCGTCCGTGTGCACTAGTCGCGCACCTTGTACCCGATGCGGGGTTTCTTCGGATTCGCGCCCTCCACGAAGAACATTCTCATACGGTGTCATTTAGCAGCTACAACCGATTTGTAGCGAAGGACGCCTCGCGATGGCGGTGCGACCTTGTCTGATACGAAGAGAGGGCAGAGAACTCCGATGTCCAATTACCTTCGGAAGAACGACGACACCGGCAAGAAGAAGGCCGCCGGGACGCGCGGCCGCCGCAAGGTGTGGCTCGTCTCCGGCGTCGCCGGCCTGACCGGCGTGGTCAGCCTCGCCGCGATCGGCGTCGGCACCAGCGCCGGTGCGGCCGGCATGGACAGGCTGACGGATCTCACCTGGTCCACGGCGGAGCAGTTCGTCAAGGGCGACGGCGGCTCCGGGCGAGGCGACCGGAACGAGCACGGCGACCGGGGCAAGCAGGACGAGCGCGGCGAGCATGGTGACCGGGGCGAGCAGGGCGAGCACGGTGACCGGGGCGAGCACGGCAACCGGGACGAGCGCGGCGAGCACGGCAACCAGGGCAAGCAGGGCGACCGGGGCGAGCACGGCGGCAAGGAGCAGGGCCACGGGAAAGGCAAGGAGCAGGGCGGCAAGGGGGAGAACGACAAGGAGCAGGGCGGCCAGGGGCAGAACGGTTCGGTTCAGGCC
>NZ_BBZF01000008.1 GCF_020884795.1 Micromonospora okii | reverse complement strand
TGAGAGAGTGTGGTGATACCTCGATGTGATCTTCGCTGACCGTGTCGGCGAAGATCGCGTCTGTGTCGCTGTGTCTGTAAACCGGCGTACGAGTCGTCGCTGACGGATGGGCAGTGGGCGGTGATCGAGCCGTTGTTGCCGGTGCGGGATCCGCGGCGGGGTGGTCGGCCGTTGCGGTATTCGCGTCGGTTGGTCATCGACACGATCCTGTATGTGCTGCGTACTGGTGCGGCGTGGCGGCATGTGCCGCACGATCTGGTGCCGTGGGACGTGGCGTATCGGTGGTTCCGATGCTGGAGTGCTGACGGGACGTGGGACCGGGTGCATGACCGGCTGCGCGACGCGGTGCGGGTGGCCGAGGGACGTGATCCGCAACCGTCAGCGGCGGTGTTGGACTCGCAGACCGCGCACAGTCACCAGGGCGGCGAGGCGATCGGCTACGACGCCGGTAAACGCACGCGGGGCCGGAAGCGGCACGTGCTGGTCGACACCTGCGGACTGCTGCTGCGGGCGGTGGTGCATTCCGCGTCGATCCAGGAACGTGCCGGCGCCAAGCTGGTCCTGGCGGGGATCACTGAAGCGTTCCCGTTGCTGGGCCTGGTCTGGGCTGACGCCGGCTACGCCAACCGCGTCGACGCCGGGCTGCGGGAATGGACGCGTACCCATGCCGGGGTAGAGCTGCGGATCGTGGCCCGCAACGCCGACGTGAAAGGCTTCCAGGTGCTACCCCGACGCTGGGTGGTGGAACGAACCTTCGCCTGGTTGGGACGGTGCAGACGGTTGGCCCGCGACTACGAACGCAAGCCCGCGCACGCCGAAGCGATGATCAAGGTCGCCATGATCCGGCTGATGGCCGCCCGCCTCGCCGGCGAGGACGTCGAACCGCAAGGCCCGATCGAGACCGAAGCAGCCCGACGCCTCAACGACGACCTCAGCCAAAAGTAGTCACAGGGTTACCCAACACTCTCTGAGGC
>NZ_BBZF01000007.1 GCF_020884795.1 Micromonospora okii | reverse complement strand
TCGCTGCCGTACCACCCGAACGGGATGACCTTCGCCGCGTACGACGCCGCCGGGGCGGAGCTGCGTACGCGGACGTACTACTCGGTCGGCGGCGGGTTCGTGGTGGACGAGGCGGCGGCCGGGGCGGACCGGATCGTGCCCGACGCCACCCGGGTGCGGTACCCGTTCGGCACCGGGGCGGAGCTGCTGGCGGTCAGCGCCGGTAACGGGTTGTCGATCAGCGAGGTGATGCTCGCCAACGAGCGGTCCCGGCGCACCGAGGGGGAGGTGCGCTCCGGCCTGCTGGAGATCTGGCGGGTGATGCGCGAGTGCGTCGAGAGCGGCTGCGGGCGCGACGGCGTCCTGCCGGGTGGGCTGAAGGTGCGGCGGCGCGCGGCGGAGCTGCGGCGCGGCCTGGAGGCGGACCCGTGGTCCACGGATCCGCTGCGGGTGATGGACTGGGTGACCCTGTTCGCGCTCGCGGTCAACGAGGAGAACGCGGCCGGCGGCCGGGTGGTGACCGCCCCGACCAATGGTGCGGCCGGGATCATCCCGGCGGTGTTGCACTACTACGTCCGGTTCGTGCCGGGGGCGTCGGAGGAGGGCGTGGTCCGGTTCCTGCTGGCGGCCGGGGCGATCGGCGTGCTGTTCAAGGAGAACGCCTCGATCTCCGGGGCGGAGGTCGGCTGCCAGGGGGAGGTCGGCTCGGCCTGCTCGATGGCCGCCGCCGGGCTCGCCGAGGCGCTCGGCGGCACCCCGGAGCAGGTGGAGAACGCCGCCGAGATCGGCATGGAGCACAACCTCGGGCTCACCTGCGACCCGGTCGGCGGCCTCGTGCAGATCCCCTGCATCGAGCGGAACGCGGTGGCTAGCATCAAGGCGATCACTGCGGCCCGGCTGGCGCTGCGCGGCGACGGGGTGCACCACGTCTCGCTCGACAAGGTGATCAAGACGATGCGGGAGACCGGCGCCGACATGAAGGTCAAGTACAAGGAGACGGCGCGGGGCGGCCTGGCCGTCAACGTGATCGAGTGCTGAAAGCCGG
>NZ_BBZF01000006.1 GCF_020884795.1 Micromonospora okii | reverse complement strand
ACTAGTATGGCCCGGGGGATCCGGCGCGCCTAGGCCTTGACGGCCTTCACTCAATTCGCCCTATAGTGAGTCGTATTACGTCGCGCTCACTGGCCGTCGTTTTACAACGTCGTGACTGGGAAAACCCTGGCGTTACCCAACTTAATCGCCTTGCAGCACATCCCCCTTTCGCCAGCTGGCGTAATAGCGAAGAGGCCCGCACCGAAACGCCCTTCCCAACAGTTGCGCAGCCTGAATGGCGAATGGGAGCGCCCTGTAGCGGCCACTCAACCCTATCTCGGTCTATTCTTTTGATTTATAAGGGATTTTGCCGATTTCGGCCTATTGGTTAAAAAATGAGCTGATTTAACAAAAATTTAACGCGAATTTTAACAAAATATTAACGCTTACAATTTAGGTGGCACTTTTCGGGGAAATGTGCGCGGAACCCCTATTTGTTTATTTTTCTAAATACATTCAAATATGTATCCGCTCATGAGACAATAACCCTGATAAATGCTTCAATAATATTGAAAAAGGAAGAGTATGCGTAGCCGTAATTGGAGCCGTACCCTGACCGAACGTAGCGGCGGTAATGGTGCGGTGGCGGTGTTTATGGCGTGCTATGATTGCTTTTTTGGCGTGCAGAGCATGCCGCGTGCGAGCAAACAGCAGGCGCGTTATGCGGTGGGCCGTTGCCTGATGCTGTGGAGCAGCAACGATGTGACCCAGCAGGGCAGCCGTCCGAAAACCAAACTGAACATTATGCGTGAAGCGGTGATTGCGGAAGTGAGCACCCAGCTGTCTGAAGTGGTGGGCGTGATTGAACGTCATCTGGAACCGACCCTGCTGGCCGTGCATCTGTATGGCAGCGCGGTGGATGGCGGCCTGAAACCGCATAGCGATATTGATCTGCTGGTGACCGTGACCGTGCGTCTGGATGAAACCACCCGTCGTGCGCTGATTAACGATCTGCTGGAAACCAGCGCGAGCCCGGGTGAAAGCGAAATTCTGCGTGCGGTGGAAGTGACCATCGTGGTGCATGATGACATTATTCCGTGGCGTTATCCGGCGAAACGTGAGCTGCAGTTTGGCGAATGGCAGCGTAACGATATTCTGGCCGGCATTTTTGAACCGGCGACCATTGATATCGATCTGGCCATTCTGC
>NZ_BBZF01000005.1 GCF_020884795.1 Micromonospora okii | reverse complement strand
CGGTTTCAAGTGGCGGTTGCAACGAGGTACTTGTTGAGTGCTTCTGCTGGATTCTGCCAGTTCAGGGTTTGGCGCGGTCGTCCGTTGAGTTCACGGGCGACCGCGTCGAGGTCGTCTTGGGTGTAGGTGCGGAAGTCAGTGCTCGACCGGGGGAAGTACTGGCGTAGCAGGCCGTTGGTGTTCTCGTTGCTGCCGCGCTGCCAGGGCGAGTGGGGATCGCAGAAGTAGACCTGGCAGTCGGTGGCCAGGGTGAACGTGGGATGTTGAATCATCTCGATGCCCTGGTCCCAGGTCAGGGTCTTACGCAACTCGGCGGGCAGTCGACGCATCAAACCGATGAGAGTGTCGATGACCTGCTCGCTGACCCGCGAGTCGGGCAACGCGCCGAGCATGACGTAGCGGGTGGCGCGCTCGACCAGGGTGATGATCGCGCTGGCGCCGCGGGCGCCGATGACCAGGTCGCCTTCCCAGTGCCCGGGCACGGCCCGGTCGGTGGCCTCAGCGGGGCGGGTGGAGATGTGGAAGTCACGGACCCAAGGTCTGCTGCCACGGCCGGCAGCGGCCTGCCGTGACTGCGGCCGGCGCATGGCCCGCCCCGACCGCAGGGCGACCTGCCGGACCAACTCCTGCCGCATCCCACCCCGGGCCTGGTAGTAGATCGCCTGGTAGACCGTCTCGTGCGACACCCACATCTCCGGTTGCTCGGGAAACTCCCGCCGCAAGGACGCGGCAATCTGCTGCGGCGAGTGCCGCTGCGACAGACGATCCTTCACCGTCTGCCACAACGGCGGCCACGGCCGACCCCATCCCGGCCGCAGCTTCCCCGACCGGGGACGCCGAGCCCGCAGATCCGCCTTGGCCTGCGCGTTGCGGTGACAGTACTTCCACCGATACGCCCCACCCCAGCCCTTCGGATACCCCACCCCCGCCACGTAGCCCGGGTTCGGACCATGCGGATGCCGCGCCCCAGACCGCACCCGACCACCGGTGTAGCAGTGGTTACGCGACACCTCCCGCCATACCGTCGACCGGTCCCGCCCGATCACCGCCGCGATCTGCGGAAACGACAACCCCTGCCCGAACAACACCTCAATCTGCGCCCGCTCCCCGGACGACAACCGTCTCCCTGGCATGAATCCTCATCCTCCTGAGAATCCACCCCGTTGCAACAACCACTTGAACCCAA
>NZ_BBZF01000004.1 GCF_020884795.1 Micromonospora okii | reverse complement strand
TAGTGCCTCGTCTTGGAACGTTGATCGTGTAATCCGCTGGTTCTGGGGATCTATCGGGCAGGCTGTCTCCCAGCGATTCGACCTTGGGAGGTGGTGGCTGGTGGGTAGACGGCCGGAGGTGTTCGTCCGGCAGGTGTCGATGGCCGAGGGGCAGCGGTTGCAGCGGATCACCAGGACGGCGAAGGATCCGGTGAAGCTGCGTCGGGCGATCGTGGTGCTGATGTCCGCCCAAGGGCAGCCGGCCCCCGATATCGCCCACCTGCTGAAGGTGACCGAGGACTACGTGCGGGACGTGATCCACGCGTTCAACGAGCGGGGGTTCGACGCACTCGACCCAAAATGGAGCGGGGGCGCACCGAGACGGATCGATGAGCAGACCCGTGACTGGATCTGCGTCATCGCCCGGTGCGACCCCCGCTTACTCGGCCGACCGTTCTCCTGCTGGTCCCTGACCAAGCTGCGGGACTACCTGATCGACGCCGGCTACGTCACGACGGTCAGCGTCGAGACGATCCGCCGTGTCCTGCACGAACGAGGCGTGTCCTGGCAGGCCACCAAGACGTGGAAGGCCAGCACCGACCCGGACTTCACCACGAAGATGCGCCGGATCCTCGACCTCTACGACCACCCGCCCGCCGACGGGAGGGTGATCTGCGTGGACGAGTTCGGGCCGTTGAACCTGCAACCCCGACCCGGCCGCGCCTGGCGGCCCCAGGGCCAGCCGGTGCGACTACGGGCCACCTACACCCGTGACCAGGGCGTGCGGCACATGATCGCCGCCCTCGACCTGGCCACCGGACGCCTGCACTACCGCATCCGTGACCGCAAACGCTGGCGCGAGTTCCTCGGCTTCCTCAAGACCCTGCGCCGCCGCTGGCCGACCGAGAAGCTGTACCTGATCTGCGACAACTTCTCCCCACACAAGCACCCCGAAGTCCGCGCCTGGTGCGCCACCAACCGGGTCGACCTCGTCTTCCTGCCGACCTACGCGTCCTGGCTCAACTGGATCGAGGCCGAGTTCGCCGCCGTCAGGTACTTCGCGCTCAACGGCACCGACCACCGCAGTCACGCCGAGCAGGACGCCACGATCGGCGCGTACATCCGCTGGCGCAACCAGCACGCCCGACCGAAATCCGGGTTCGCGATCAACTCCAAGATCCGCCACCCGGATTACCCGTTCAAGGCTGCATGACGAGGCACTAG
>NZ_BBZF01000003.1 GCF_020884795.1 Micromonospora okii | reverse complement strand
TTGGGTTCTAGTGGTGGTTGCAACACCTGAGTTGCAGGGGTTGCAGTGTTCGAAGTTCGTAAGGACCGGTTGCCGCAGGGGCGGAAGAAGTTACATGCCGAGCGCCAGGCTTATCTTGATCTTGTGGCGCAAGGTGTGGGTACCGCGCAGGCGTGCCGGGTTGTCGGGGTCAACCGGCGTACCGGGCACCGTTGGCGGTACGGACGAGTAAGCCAGGCCGGGCGGGAGGCTGCGTCTCCCGCCCGGCCGAGCCCTTCCGGCCGGTTCCTGTCCGTCGAGGATCGGATCTTGATCGCGGACCTGCGCCGGGAGGGCAGATCGCTGCGGTCGATCGCGGCCGAGTTGGGACGGGATCCCTCCACGGTCAGCCGTGAGGTGCGCCGTAACGCCCACCCACGGACCGGGGACTACCGCCCGCACGCGGCCCAGGCGCAGGCCGACGCGCGGCGCCCCCGGCCGAAGATCAGCAGACTCGCCGCGAATCCGAAACTGCGCCAAGCGGTGCAGGACGGCCTGGACCGACGGTGGAGTCCCGAACAGATCGTGCGACGGTTACGGCAGGACTTCCCCGACCGGCCAGGGATGCACGTGACCCACGAGACGATCTACCAGGCGCTCTACGTCCAAGGACGCGGCGAGCTACGCCGCGAGCTGACCCGGGCGCTGCGCACCGGCCGCGCGGTACGCCGGCCGCACCGTCAACCCGGACAACGCCAGTCCCGCTTCACCACCCCGATGGTGATGATCAGCGACCGACCCGCCGAAGCCGCCGACCGGGCCGTGCCCGGACACTGGGAAGGCGACCTCATCATCGGCAAGGACAACGCCTCCGCCATCGGCACCCTCGTCGAACGCGCCACCCGCTACGTCCTGCTGGTCCACCTCGGCCGAAACCGCACCGCCGAAGCAGTCCGCGATGCGCTGCTAGCCACCGTCGCCACCCTGCCCACCCACCTCAAACGCTCCCTGACCTGGGACCAAGGCGCCGAAATGGCCCTGCATCACCAGTTCAGCACCGCCACCGGCATGCCCGTGTACTTCTGCGACCCCCACTCACCCTGGCAACGCGGATCCAACGAGAACACCAACGGCCTGCTACGCCAGTACTTCCCGAAAGGCACCGACCTCGCCGTCCACACCCCCGAACACCTCGCCGCCGTCGCCGTCGAACTCAACGGCCGACCACGCAAAACACTCGGCTGGGACACCCCAGCCGAGCGCCTCGCTAAACTACTGACCAACACCAGTTGATCATCTATGGTGCAACGACCCCTGGAATCCG
>NZ_BBZF01000002.1 GCF_020884795.1 Micromonospora okii | reverse complement strand
GGGTCTGTGGATTTAACGGTGTTTCCGGCCTGACCTGCCGGGCGTTGTGCCTGGTGAGGAGGGTGCCGTGATGACCGCGACACTGAACGAGCAGACCGGACGTAAGAAGCGGCCCGAGCCGTCGGCGGAGGCGAAGGCCGCGGCTGAGCTGGTTCGGGCGGCGAAGGAGCAAGGGCTGTCGTTGACGGGCCCGGACGGGCTGCTCAAGCAGTTGACCAAGACGGTCCTGGAGACTGCGCTGAACGAGGAGATCACCGAGCACCTCGGGTACGAAAAGCACGACCAGGCCGGCGCCGGGGCGGGCAACGTCCGCAACGGCACCCGGTCGAAGACGGTCCTGACCGAGGCCAACGGGCCGGTGCAGATCGACGTGCCGCGAGACCGGGCTGGCACGTTCGAGCCGCAGATCGTCCGTAAGCGGCAGCGCCGGTTGTCGGGGGTCGACGAGGTGGTGTTGTCGTTGTATGCCAAGGGTTTGACGACCGGGGAGATCAGCGCTCACTTCGCCGAGATCTACGGCGCGTCGGTCAGCAAGGAGACGATCTCGCGGATCACCGACAAGGTGATCGAGGAGATGACCGACTGGTCCCACCGCCCGCTCGACGAGGTCTACGCGGCGGTGTTCGTCGACGCCATCGTGGTCAAGGTCCGGGACGGGCAGGTCGCCAACCGGCCGTTCTACGCCGCGATCGGGGTCACCCTCGACGGGGAGAAGGACATCCTCGGGCTGTGGGCCGGCACCGGTGGTGAGGGCGCGAAGTTTTGGATGAGCGTGCTGACCGACCTGCGCAACCGGGGTGTGAAGGACGTGTTCTTCCTCGTCTGCGACGGGTTGAAAGGCCTGCCGGAGGTGGTCACGAACGTGTGGCCCCGCACGGTGGTGCAGACGTGCATCATCCATCTGATCCGCAACACGTTCCGCCTCACGTCACGCCGGTACTGGGACGAGTTGAAGCGCGACATCAAGCCGATCTACACGGCGGTCAACGCCCAAGCGGCCCGGGCGGCGTTCGAGGACCTGGCTGACAAGTGGGGCGGCCGGTATCCGGCGGTGATCCGCTTGTGGGACAACGCCTGGGCGGAGTTCATCCCGTTCCTCGACTACGACCTGGAGATCCGCACCGTCATCTGCTCCACCAACGCGATCGAGTCGTTGAACGCCCGCTACCGGCGGGCGGTGAAGGCCCGTGGCCACTTCCCCAACGAGCTGGCCGCGTTGAAGTGTCTGTACCTGGTGACCCGGTCCCTGGACCCGACCGGAGCAGGCAGGAGCCGATGGACGATGCGCTGGAAACCCGCGTTGAACGCCTTCGCCATCACCTTCAGCGACCGCTTCCCCGCCGCTGAAACCTACTAACCAAGATCGCCGGAAACACCGTTGGCGAGACAGCCCC
>NZ_BBZF01000001.1 GCF_020884795.1 Micromonospora okii | reverse complement strand
CGGCAATCACATTCCGACGAATCAGCGCAGAATTCGGCTGGCTACTAGAAATACCCGCCACCGTAAGACCCTGGCCGGAAAGGCTGGAACGAGCAAGGAAACGACCAATTTCTGCCAGCCGGTTGCGATTATTACGGCTTGAAACCGCCGAAAGAACGATTAACCCCGGGACCGACGATGACTTTAAAGTCATCAGGACATAACACAGAGTGACGCTGGCGTCGGACGCGATCGATCTTCCCGTATAAGCCCGCAGTCCTGCTCTGCCTCATCGACCGGCGAGCCCGGGGCGACGCCGAGGCCAGCATCGGCCGTGCCGCCCTGTGGGCACTCTCGACCGTCTGCTGCCTGCCTTCAGCGCAGCCGCCGGGCACCGCCCAGCCACTCGCGGGCCGGGCGCGTCGTGAGGGACCAGACGACCCACGCCAGCAGGGCGATCCCCACGATCGTGATCGCGCCGAAGAGGCCGAGGGAAGCGGCGGCGAACAGCCCCGCCAACGCGTACGCCGGATAGGGAGCCCAGGGGCGGCACCCGGCCAGGCCGAGGGCGACCAGCGCGCAGGCCACCCCCATCGTGGCGAAGAAGACGGCGGCCCCGATCGACCCGTCCTCGGTCAGCAGCCGGTGCACCGTCGCCAGGGCGAACAGCAGCGCCAGGAGCACGAAGGCGAGCGTGGTGACCAGCATGGGACCGGGCATCGGGGGCCGGCGCAGCCGGTCCTGGTATCCGCCCCCTCGGGGCGCACGAACCACCATGCGACAACGATGGCCGTCCGCCCCCGAGGCGACTGGGGCTCTGTCGGGAAGACGACAGACGCTCGGGTCGGCCTAAGCTTCGACTCATGGCGAAGTACTACGACGTGCACCCGGACAATCCGCAGCCCCGCACCATCGGCCAGGCGGTCGACCTGCTGCGCCGCGACGGGTTGCTCGCCTACCCCACGGACTCGTGCTTCGCCCTGGGCTGCCGCCTCGGCAACAAGGACGGCATGGACAGGATCAGGGAGATCCGGCACCTGGACGCCGGGCACCACTTCACCCTCGTATGCCGGGACTTCGCCCAGCTCGGCCAGTTCGTGCACCTCGGCAACGCCGTCTTCCGCGCGGTCAAGGCCGCCACCCCGGGCAGCTACACCTTCATCCTGCCCGCCACGAAGGAGGTGCCGCGCCGGCTGCTGCACCCGAAGAAGAAGACCGTCGGCGTCCGCATCCCCGCCCACACCGTCACCCAGGCGCTGCTCACCGAACTGGGCGAGCCGCTGCTGTCGAGCACCCTGCTGCTGCCCGGCGACGCCGAGCCGATGACGCAGGGGTGGGAGATCAAGGAGCGCCTGGACCACGTGGTCGAGGCGGTCCTCGACTCCGGGGACTGCGGCACCGAGCCGACGACCGTGGTCGACTTCTCCAGCGGTGAGCCCGAGATCGTCCGGTTCGGAGCGGGGGACCCGGACCGCTTCGCCTGAGGCCCCGCCGGGAACCCCCGCGGGGGTTCCCGGGGAACCTTCCCC